>CAVRGA010000002.1:0-5803652 GCA_963720575.1 uncultured Actinomycetota bacterium | reverse complement strand
GCGTCGCCGTCTGGGACCAGGCCACCGGGAACGCCACGGTGACCACGGTGTTCCCCGGGAACTGGCTGCAGGCCGGGTTCTTCCACGTCGCGCTCGAGGTAACGCAGGGCACGTGGGAGCTGTTCGTCAACGGCACGTCCGCCGGGTCAGGGACAGCCAGCCTGGCCGAGGTATTCTCGTGGCTGTCCTACCTCGGGTCGGCGGACCGGTTCTACACCGGGTCGATGCTCAACGGCGAATGCGGGTACCTCGGCGTCTACGGCGTCCTGCTCACCCCCGACCGGGTGCAGGCCCTGTACCTGGCGGGCACCCCCAACCCCGCGATCACCGCCGGGGGAGTGACGGCGACACGGAACAACGGCCAGTTCGGCACCGAGTTCCCGGCCGAGCGGATCGAGAGGCTGCTCGCGTACGGCGGCTGGGCCGGCCCGAGGGCCATCTCCCAGTCCTCGGTTACCCAGATGGCGCCCATCACCGACATCCAGGGCGACACCGCGGTCATCGCCGCGTCCGGCGCCGTGTCGGTGTCCTCCGGCGGGCAGGCCGCCGGCGAGGCCGCCGGGAACATCGTGTTCTCGGACGGCGGGTTCATCTTCACCGATGGCCTCGGCGTCCTGTGCTACCTGTCCCGCAGCGACCTGTTCGCCCTGGTGCCGCAGTGGACGCTGGGCGAGCAGCCGGGAATGGTGCCGTACATGCCGTCCGCCCAGCCTGGGCTACGACAAGAGCCTGCTGTACAACGTCGCCGAGCTCACCCCGAGCACCAGCACCGCCGGCGCCCCCGTCATCGCCTCCAACGCCGCCTCGGCCCGGCAGCACACCGCCTACGTGTACAACGGCACCGCCTACCAGTACCTCCAGGCCCAGTGCAGGACGAGGCGAACTGGATAGTGAACACCAGGGGCACCGTCCAGCTCCGCGCCCAGAGCCTCACGGTGGACGCGAAAGCCAACCCGGCGGCGTGGCCGTTCCTGCTGTCCGTCCAGCCCGCCATGCCGGTCATCGTCTACCGCACCCCGCAGACCGCCCAGTACACGGTCGTCATGACCCCGCTGACCTGCGGGCTGCACAAGCAGCTCGACTACGCGGCACGGGACGCCAGCGTGGAGCTCACCACCGACTCATGGCCCGAGGGGACCGTGATGATCATCGGCGACGCCGTGCGCGGGCAGGCTACGGGCCAGTTCGTCCTCGGCTGGTAGGGCGCGCTCTTATCCGCTGAAGGGGGCGAGGGAGATTCCCGTACCGCCATTCCCGTCCGTTCCGTCCCCGGGCACGTATTCTGACGGACCCCTGCTGGTATCCCAGTTGCGGGACGACCTGAGCGACGGGCTCAACTTCCTGGCCAACCGCCCGGCCTTCACCGGTTTCTGCACGGGAACGCCCGTCATCCCGGCGAGCGCGTTCACCGCGATCAACCTGGACACCGACCAGTCCGACCCGTGGAACGGCCACTCGCCGCTCGGCGCCGACCCGCAGAACTGGTACTGCCAGGCGGCGGGCTGGTACCTGGCCGAGGGGTACGTCCCGTGGACCTACACCTCGGCCACGTCCAGGCTGTTCGGCGCCGCCATCGGCGTGAGCACCGCCGGCGGCCTGATCACCCTCAAGGGCCAGCAGCACTGGACGAACTCGGGCCAGAACCCCGGCGTCTTCGCGGCCGACATCTTCGAGCTTTCCCGAACCGGGGCGCCCGGGTCATCCGGCTCTGATTTCGTCCAGCTTCAGGCGTTCACCACCGCCACCGGGGTTTCCGTCCAGGGAAGCACGCCGAATAACCCGCGCCTTTCCGTCCGGTGGATCGGCACGGGGGCGGATTCGGCGCTGGGCGCGCCCGCCAGTCCCGGCTGGCCCGTCCCGCCCGCCTTCGTCACCCCGGCGTTCCTGAACGCGAGCATCCGGGACACGCTGCGATTCCTGGCCAACCCGCCGTTCGCCCGGCTGACCGGGCCGGTGCCGCCGTTCCTGACCCCGGGGACCTTCCCCGCCGCGACGGCCATCGGCCTCGGCGCGGTCACCGTCGACAACTACTCGGCGGCGGACGGCGAGGGCTGGACGGCTCCCGTCGCGGGGGTGCACTACATCTACGCCCAGGCCGACCTGGCCGGGAGCCCGCTGGGCGGCATCGCAGCGGCCGGCGTCTCGGTGAACGGCAACGTCACCTTCGGGCAGTCCGTCCAGTACTCGTCCAGGTCCGATCCGCCGGACCTCATCGTGTCGGCGTGCGGCAGGTTCCGCCTGAACGCCGGCGACGAGGTGGCCCTCGCCGCGTTCCAGTCGTCCACGTCGTCGCTGCCCGTCGGCCCCGACTCGAAGCTGATCATCATCTGGGAATGCGCCTAAATGGCGTCCCAGGTGTACTCGCAGGCGGGGACAGGCACGTGGCTGTGCCCGGCCGGGGTGACCTCGGTCCGGGCGCAGTGCACGGGCGGCGGTTTCGCGGGGACCGCCGGGCAGGCCGGCGGTTTCGGCGGCGGCGGCGGCGAGTACGCGGAAGACCCCGATGTCGCCGTCACGGGCGGCAGGACGTACCGATGGACAGCCGGCACGGCGGGAGGGAACTCGTCCTTCGCCGGCGACACGGTCACGGTCACCGCTCACGGCGCGAACGGCAGGAACGGCGGAACCGGGTCGGTCAGCCCGGTCCATTTCGGCGGCGGCGGCGGGGCGGTCCCCGGCTCCGGCGCCGGCGGGGGCGGGGGCAGCAGCGCCGGGACCGGCGCGCCCGGCAACGGCGGGACGGCGGGCTCGTCCGGAGGGGCGGGCGGCTCAGCTCCCGCGGGCGGCGGGGCGGGCGGCAACGGCGCGACGTCCATCACCGGGGCGGCCGGGGCGAACGGCGGCGCGCCCGGCGGAGGCGGCGGCGGCGGAAGTCATGGCCAGCCCGGCGGGGCGGGGGCACCCGGCCAGGTCATCCTCACCTACACCGCGCCGTTCCAGCCGCAGATCCCGGACTTCCCCGCCGGGTTCGCGCCGATGCCCGCGGACTTCGACGCCTGGCTTCAGTCCCCGGCGTCGTTCCTGACGGGCCGGATCGTGTTCCGCGCCACCCTCGGGACGGCGACGGCGCTGAACGGCGACACGCTGCTGCCGTTCAGTAACATCCTGGAAGACCCGCTCGGCGGGTGGATCGGCGGCACCGTATCCGCCTGGGAGGCGCCCGCCGGCTACACCGGCACGTACGAGGTGTCCCTGACCGTGTCCTGCGCCGCGAACGCGGCGGGACCGGTGGCGCAGGCCAGGGTCGCGGTTAACGGCACCCAGTCGATGTTCACGGTAGACAGGGCGTGGGTTCCGGTATCCGTCGTGCCCGGCATCGCCTCCGGCGCGGTCCCGGTTCAGTTGTACGGCGGGCTGGACCAGGTGTCCGGGTACTGCTTCCTGTCCGGCGGCACCGGGGTGACCGCGACGGGGACGGGAAGGCTGCCGGCCATGCAGATCACGTGGCTTTCGCAGTGAAGTAGTTCCTCATCCCTGCCTGCCGCTGAAACGCGGTAACCGAGACGGCGGCCCGAGACCCCGGCGCCAGAAGGGGGCGAAGTGCGACGGACACGACCCTGGCCATATGCCGGCGCGCGGGGACGCGGATGACAGGCCTGCTGCCGTACCTCCTGGGCAGCAGCGGGTGCCTGGTCCTCGCGCTGTGCGGGATCTGGGCCTTCTACACCGGGAAGCTCCACAGTGACAGGGAGTTCCGCAAGGTCGAGCAGGAACGCGACCAGTACGCGGCGGCACTGGCGGCCGAGCGCAAGGCCGTCGATGAATACGCCCGCACCGGAGGGACGACCAATGCCCTGATCGCGGGCCTGGTGCAACTCGCCGGCGGCGGTCACCCCCAGATCCCGGCGGGAACGCCCGGCGGAGGGGGTGCCGCGCCGTGATGGCATGGCTCAGGCGCAGGCACAGGCACAGGGAACTTGACGAGCGCCTGGAGCAGGCGCAGGCCGAGCGGAGGCTGAGCGAGCAGAGGCTCGCCTCCATGCGGAAGAACACCACCGGCCCGCTCATGAAGCGCGGCCAGCAGAACCAGTTCGGCGAGATCATCCGCAGGTCGCTGCGCGAGGCTCCCGGCGGCCAGAACGGGGGGAGGACCGCGTGACCCAGGACCAGTGGCAGTTGCTCGTGCTCAAGATCGTGCTGATCTCCAACGTGCTGACGCTCGGCGGGTTCGCGGCGCAGTACCAGCGGCTTACTCGCGGGGCATGGCGGCGGGACCGGATCGGCTCCAGCCTCATGTACGAGACCTTCCTCCTGCTAGGCGTCGTGGGCCTGACGGCCGCCAGCGTCTTCCTTCAGTTCAACCGGCTGGACTCGCGTGCCGCCGCATGGGTGCAGATCGCGCTTCTCGCGCTGCTCTCCGTCGTGATGGTCTCTCGCGTCGTCGTGTTCCAGCAGGAAAAAAACGGCCCCCGCAACCGGAAGGACCCCCGTTGACTACTCCCGACACAGCCGTGCCCGCGCTGTTCCGCGCCTTCGACGCCTCAGTGCCTCCGCTGCGGCCCTATCCCGGCTGCCAGGCCGTCTGCGGCTACCTGGGCGGCCCGACGCCGCACGCCTGGAACCTGGATGAATGGCTGCGATTCAGGGACCTGAAGCAGTCGCCGATCTGGCTGTACGACCCGGGGGCCGACGCGGCCCAGGCCGGCCGCGAGGCGGCCGCGGCGGCGAAGAGGCTCGGCTGGCGCCCCTTCGCCCCGTCGCTTCGCGTCATCTGGCTGGACATGGAACTCGCGGAGAACGCGCCGTGGATCGCCGCGTTCGCCGATGCCATCCACGCCGGCGGTTTCGTCGCGGGCGATTACCGGTCCCTGTCGTCCGTCGTCGCGGGCGGCGACCCGCGGATGCTCGGCAAGTGGGTCGCCGACTGGGACAACGTCGCGGAGATCGAGTGGCCGCGCGTCGTCGGCCACCAGTACAAGGCGAACGTGCCGTTCGGCGGGACCGTCGTCGACCTGAACGTGTTCGCCGGGTCGGTACTGGGCAACTTCGGGCACGGGCCTCGAAGGCTGGTGGCTGCCTGAAACTGCTCGCATGGTTCCTGAGGCCGGCGTGCGCGGACCCGTTCTGCGCCGAGCGGGGAGAGTGCGTCAGCGGATCTCGGGTTCTGTTTCGCCTAGTCTCCCGCAGTTCCCGCAGGCACCGCCGGATCTCCGCGCCCGCTCGTGGGCCAGTGCCTCGCGGTAAACGCTGACAGCGTGATGCGCGGCGTGGTAGGCGACCACTGTCGGCGCGGCCTTCCCGAGCACGGTGCGCGGGTTCCTGGCCGACGCCAGGATGCGGCGCACCGCCTTGGTGGCCTCCCATGTCGCGATCTGCTCGGGACTCTGGCCGGGCACCGCAACGGCCTGGGCTCGTTCCATGTCCCGCAACTTACCTGACCAGCAAGGAGACACCCGCGCCATGAGCTTCAAGGACGACATCGACAACTTCATCCCCGAGGTGGAACGGCATTTCCGCGCGTTTCTCGCCGGCCACTCCGGGCAGATCGAGCGCGGCATCAAGCTCGCCGAGATGGCCGACGCCGACCCCGCCATCCAGGCGTTCGAGGCCGCGCTAGGCATCCCCGCCCCGGTGCGGGCCGCGTTCGGCGACCTGGTGACCAGGCTGGACGCGGAGTTCCAGCGGGTCACGGACGAGGCGCACGAGGCAGGCCGGGTAGCCGGCCACGCCCAGGCGACCGCCGAACTCGCCCCGCCCGCGCCTGAGACTCCCGGCGAGCCGGCGGCAGAGGTACCGCCCGCCGGGTAGGCTTAAACCGCTCGCTTCTTGCCTGGCCCCCGGTATCTGAGCGCTTCCCCCGAGCGCTCCGGTGCCGGGGGCTGTTTTTGCGTTGTCGGGCCGCAGCCCGGCTTCAGTACCTCCGCACCGGCATGCCCCGCAGCGTGAACGGCACCCACCACAAAGGCCGGCGCGCGAGAGTGAACGGCATGCCGGGCAGCGCCTCGCTCTCGTGACAGCGGCGGCAGGCCCTGCGTAGCGTCCGCCTCTCGTGCCTGTCCCGGCCGTAGATATCGCCCGTGGCGTAGACCCGCCAGTCGTGCGGCCAGATGCCGCGACGGCACGGCGGCAGGGGCAAGCGGGCGCCGGCGCCAATGCACACCGTGCAAAGCTGGTCCGGGGGCATCATCCGGCAGTAGCACGGCCAGTCCCGCGTTTCCCGGCACGGCGGCGGGTCAAGGCCAAGCTCGCGGCTCTCCCGGTACGCTGCCAGGCGCTGGCCCCAGGGGTCGCCTGCCGGCAATTCAGCCAGCCGTGCGAAATCGTCCACGCCTTCAGTATCCTCGTGCCGGAACCGGGGCGCCGTCTGTTGCGGGTTCGAGTCCCGCCGGGCCTGGTCGCGGGAAACTGCTTGCCGGAACTGATCATCCGGTGGAACGGCCGTTTGACGCCAGGTGGTCACGGCTTGGCCCGTAGCTCAATTGGCAGAGCAGCGGCTGCCCCGGTTCCGTCACGGCATGACCTCGGGCTCATGATGCGGGAAGCGGGTCACCTCGCGCAGCTTGAAACCAGACCGCCCCGGCGAGTCGCGGAGGCCATTCGGCCAGGGCGCGTAAATCCTTGGCGCTGCCTGGATCACGGCGTACCATCGATCTCGTGAATACCTGCCCGTCATATGAGATCCCCGCCAAGCGGGACTGGCACCTCGCCATGTCCTCGCAGCGAGGGACCGAACTGACGAGCGGGGAGGCTTCCGGGTAAGCAGGCCAGCAGACCGGAAGCCGCTCGCAGGGGAAGCCCGGCGGGCGGTTTCGTTTTACCCAGAACTTCATAGGTGCCAGCCAGCGGATAGGCGGACCGGCTCCAACCCGGTCGGAATGAGGGTTCGACTCCTTCGGTGCCTGCGAGCGCCACCCTCCGGGGTGAACGTGCTTGAACCTTGCTAACTCCACAGCGTGAGCACCAAGTACGAAGCCGCCACTTGCCACGGCGGCTCTTGGGGATGACAGCTATGGGAGCGGACGCGCCTTGCAAGCGTTGTCGTAGTGGGTTCGATACCCACCTTCTCCACCTTCGGGATGTCGCGTAAGGGTCAGCGCACCTGCCCTGGGAGCAGGCTGACGGGGTTCGAGTCCTCGCCTCCCGACTCAAGTCTCTCTAGCTCAGTCGGTAAGAGCGCCTGGCCGAAACCCGGGAGGTCGCTGGCTCGAAACCAGCGGGAGGCACCATGCCGTGCTAGCACACCGGCTAGTGCACCTGGCTTCCACCCAGAGGAACGGGGTTCGATTCCCCGGCACGGCTCCAAGCGCCGCTAGCACAATTGGCTAGTGCAGCAGACTCTTAATCTGAAGGCTCGGGGTTCAAGTCCCTGGCGGCGCACCATGCGCGGGTAAGCCAACCGGCAGAGCGGCCAGCCTCAAAATCTGGCGGATGCGGGTTCGACTCCCGCCTCGCGCACTCGATGACGACTGGTGTAACTGGCAACACGCCTGACTCTGGATCAGGAGACAGAAAATGCTCGTCCAGGTTCGAATCCTGGGTCGTCAGCCATGCCTCTGTAGCTCACCTGGCAGAGCGCTTCCCCCGTAAGGAAGAGGCAGCCCGTTCAAGCCGGGCCAGAGGCTCCACGTGCCCTCGTAGCCCAGCGGCAGAGGCACCAGTCTGAGGGGCTGGCCAGCGTGCGTTCGAATCGCACCGGGGGTACTTCGCCGCCGCGCACGGCTGCGGCCCCGCTCCTGTAAAGCGGGCGGCTCGGGTCGGCACCGAGGGGCGGCTCCTGATGGGGAATGGGGTAACAGGCAGCCCACTCGGCTTTGACCCTTGGAGTGCTGGTTCAAATCCAGCTTCCCCAGCTCATACGGTTCAGGCGGTAGACTAGGCTTCGTGCCCTACGCCGACCCTGAAGTGCAAGCCGAGTATCAGCGACAGTGGATGGCGAACCGCCGCGCCGAATGGTTCGCAGACAAATCCTGCTCCTGGTGCGGGAGCACCCAGAACCTCGAGCTGGACCACGTCGACTCGGCTAGCAAGGTTTCGCACCGCATCTGGAGTTGGTCGCGGGCACGTCGCGATGCCGAGCTGGCCAAGTGCCAGGTTCTCTGTAACGAGTGCCACACCGCCAAGAGCCTGAGCATGGATAACACGACATTCATCAACGGGTTCGTTCACGGGTCGCGCTCGATGTACCAGATACATAGATGCCGCTGCGAGAAGTGCAAGGCTTGGCAGTCGGCAAGACTGGCCAAGCAATGCAGCAACCGGGCCGCCGTAGCTCAGATGGCAGAGCACCTACCTGGTACGTAGGAGGTCCCGAGTTCGACTCTCGGTGGTGGCTCCATGTGACCGTAGTGTCAGCGGTTAGCACCTGACCTTGCCAAGGTCAGAGGGCCAGTTCGAATCTGGTCGGTCACTCTCGTGGCGCTCTAGGCCAATAGGCAGAGCCAGCAGGCCCAGACCCTGCGTGATCTCGGTTCGACTCCGAGGAGCGCTACTCAAGGAAGGTTGGCCGAGCTAGGCAAGGCGCCGGTTTGCTAAACCGAGGTCACGGCGAGAGTCGTGCGCAGGTTCGATCCCTGCACCTTCCGCTGGTCTGCCGACAATAGCGGGTCCGACTCCCGCCGTGGGGCAAAGAGCACGGCTCCAGCCGTCACCAAGCCGGGTACGCACACGGGCTCCGGTAGGTTACTCGCCCCATGACTTGCACCGGTTGCAGGCGGGCCACTTGGATGGCTGCCCGAGAGGTAAGGGGCCTGCTTGGAAAGCAGCGGCCAGGGCGAGAGTCCTGCGGGCGTTCGATCCGCTCGCCATCCGCCATGGAAAGGCCAGCCGACTGGCGACGGCACCTGTTTCGAAAACAGGCGAGCGGCGCGAGTCGCCTTGCGGGTCCGACTCCCGCTCTTTCCGCTCATGGATGCGCAATCCGATCGGCTGACGGAACCTGGCCTGAACCCAGGCGAGCCTCACGGCCTTGCAGGTTCGACTCCTGCCGCATCCGCTGGCCGCGACCCAGCTGGTTGACGGGCTCTGCCTGATACGCAGATGCTGTGCGGTTCGATTCCGCAGCGGCCTACCATTTTTGGACCTCAGCCCGGCTGGTTGCGGGGAGCCGTCTTATACACGGTACGAGCTGGGTTCGATCCCCAGGAGGTCTACTCCATGCCGCTCGCGCCCGACTGGCCGGGCACCTGGCTTTTACCCAGGACTGAAGGGGTTCGAGCCCTCTGGGCGGCACGCAAGCGTCGTTAGCGCATCGGATAGCGCGGCGGTCCTCTAAACCGACGATGGCAGGTTCGACTCCTGCACGACGCACGGGGTGGCCAGCGCACACCGGCCAGACGGCACGCCAGATGCCAGACGGTACGGTTTAGGCAGGCAGCGGGCCTCTGGCACTGGCCCGCACACCTCTCATGCTCCGTTGGAGGAAACGGATCAACTCACCCGGCCCTCACCCGGGAGACTGCCGGTTCAAGCCCGGCACGGAGCACGCACGGCAAGCCCCCATCGTCCATGGGCTAGGATCGGCGGCCTTCACCCGCCGGAACGGAGTTCGAATCTCCGTGGGGGTACTGCGGAGTAGCCAAGTTCGGTCTAAGGCGCTGGGCTCATAACCCAGAGATTCGGCGGTTCAAATCCGCCCTCCGCTACGAAGGCCAGCCGCGCGCCAGGGCCGATCAGACGGCTAAGCGCGGCAACTCATTCCGGCGTCGATCTGGTGTAGCTCACTTGGCAGAGCGGGTGGCCGTTAACCACTAGGCAGAAGGTTCGAATCCTTCCACCAGAGCGAAATCCTTCCTGGGGCAGCCCAGCGGCCTGCAGGGCCGATCCGGAAAGCCCGGCCATAAACCGGGCGGAGGTTAGCCAAAGACTCCGGGCCACGGTGACGTAGCACAACAGGCCAGTGCTCCACCCCGTCAAGGTGGACAGTGCGGGTTCGAATCCCGTCGTCATCGCCATGCGTCCGTAGCACAACGGATAGCTGCGCCTGCCTACGAAGCAGGAGGGTGGGGGTTCGATTCCCTCCGGACGCGCGCGCGGTCGGCTAGCTCAATGGGAGAGCACCTGTCTTACAAGCAGGGGACGAGGGTCCGATTCCTTCGCTGACTACTGAGGGCGTAGCTCAATGGCAGAGCGCTGGGTTGTGAGCCCAGAGGTTGCGGGATCGTGGCCCGTCGTCCTCCCCGCCGGGTTGGCAGAGCGGTAATGCAGCGAGCTGTAACCTCGTCGCTTCGGCATCGGTGGTTCGATCCCATCACCCGGTACTTCGCTCCCATGGTCCAGGGGACAGGATTCCACCGTCCGAAGGTGGCGACGGAGGTTCGAGTCCTCCTGGGAGCGCGCATGGCCAGGTGACCGAACGGCATAGGTGCGCGCCTGCAAAGCGCGTTACGCGGGTTCAACTCCCGCCTTGGCCTCTCGATGGCTCGTGGTCCAACGGACAGGACTCTGGCCTCCTAAGCCAGCGGTGGCAGTTCAACTCTGCCCGGGCCAGCTCAGGGTGCTCACGCTTGCGGAGAGTTCAGCCGCGCCGTCTCATGTCATCGGGACGGCGCAGAACGCGGCGTTGCCCCACCGGCAGATGTCCCGCTCGCCAGGGCCGTACTGCACGTACCACCAGTCATCGCCGTCCGCTTCCCCGCGGTGCTCGATCAGCACCCCGCAGCCCTTGATCCAGTCGTCCTCGCTCATGTGCCGCTTGTCGGTGTTGACAACCCAGTCGCCGGGCTCCGGGTTCAGGACGCGCTCATGCGAGATCCCGGGCAGCGCGCCCGAACTGACGACCAGCTTGCGCGCGGCCTTCGCGGCTTCCACCCGGTGCGCTATGTGCTCTTCCTCGAGCGACAGCAGCCTGTCAGTTCTGGCGGTGCCGTTGATGCCCTTGAAGCGGCCCGGCAGATCGGTCGCGGTCGTCATCTATGCCGCCTTGCCTGTGCGCATCGCCTCGCACCGCCTGAGGGTGTGCTTGCGGCCCGTCTTGCTCTCCCAGATCGCCCGCTGGTACCTCCGGGTGAGGTAGTCCTCTTTAACGGCGCCCTCGGGAACTGCCATGACCAGCGTGCCGCACCGCTCGCACGCCATCGGATCGCCCGCCTTGTCGATGCGGATGATGAACGGCGCGGACTCCGCCAGCGACAGGCAGTCCTCCATCAGCAGCGGATCGGCCATGACTTTGCGCCGCCACTCCTCCTCGTAGTTACCGAGAGGCGCGGCCAGGATCAGCTGCTCGGCATCGGAGCGCAGCAGGACGGCGCCCCCGGCGAGGTCCGGGTCCACGACGACCGGGATGTCATAGGAGCCGACCCGGTAGGTCATGGCCTTCCTTATCACGCCGCCTCCGTCATCCGCGGTCTCGCCCGGTCCCGGCGTTCCCGCCATTCCGGGACCGGACTGCCTGGCGCAGGTTTCCCGCCGCGTTCAGCGTGCGTCCAAGCCTGGCGGCAACTTGCGCTGTCGTGAGGTCTTCCCGGGCGGCCACCTCAAAGTCGGCCTCGGTCCACGGCTCGCCGTGGCGGCTGGCGCTCTCCCGCAGGTCGTCGTTCACCCGCGACTTCCAGCGCTCCTGCCGCGCTGTCACCGCCTCCGGGTTGCGCCGCTTCATCTCAAGGTTACGGCTCCGGTTCCATTCGCGGCACTCATCGCACCGGCAGTGGCCTTTGCGGTAGGCGTACCTCGTACCGTGAGTCATCTACGCCACCTCTGGTGCCGCTCGCGCCATTCCGGGTGCCCGTCCAGGATCAGCCCGAGCTCCAGTCTTGCCCGCTCTGCCGACGCCGGGTCAAGGTGACCGCTCGCGTAGTCCTCGACGAACTCCCGGCGTTCCCTCGGGACAAGGAACGGAGCTTCGGCGCACGGCCAGCACAAGCGCATGCCACGGTCAGGGATCAAGGGCTCACCGGCGGGATGGCCGCAGGAGGTGCAGTAGTCAGTCACGCCGCCTCATCTCCCAGCAGCCGCCGCGCCCTGCCGATGTACTCCCGCAGAGACTTCCTGAACAACGGGTCAGCCAATCGCGCCGCGACGTGATCGCCGATCGCCTGCCGGATGATCTCCGACGATGGCTTGCCGTCCACGGCGGCAACGGTCGCGAGGTTGTCCGCTAGCTCTTCGTCTAGCCGGATCGTCGTCGCTCGCGTAGTCACGGTTACATGATGCCGCAATGGCCTGATAGCAGGCACCGGGGACATGCTGCGAAGGGACTGGAATCGGCGCGTCAGGCGCGGGGATAATTCAGATTATCTCAACAACCGCGATAAGGTGGCGCGTATGAGTACCGTCAAGCCGGTGCCGGTCCCTGACGGCGCCGAGATCGAGTTCGCCGAGTACCGGGCGACCGGCACCGTCCATGTCGTCGAGCACGTTCCCGCGCCGTACATCCGCGCGGCCGGGCTCGCGGAGATGTCCTTCGGCGAGGGGCTGATGGCGATGTTCAGCACGCCGCGCCCGATGCTCTGCGGCGCAAGGTTCACGGTCGGCTTCCCCGGCTCTCGAGGCGAGTGGACTGACTGCTTTGAGGATGAGGCGTTCTGCGTCCGCTGCATCCGGGCGCTTGGCGACCAGTCGGCCCGGGCGTTCGAGCATCCCCGGCCGGGCGACGAGGAATCATGACGCAGGTCGCCCTCACCGGCCGCGTGCTGCCGGCCATCCCCGACAACCCTGCCGAGGACTTCGCGGGCGCGACCGCCGGATGGCTGGCCGGGCTCAAGAGCGTCCACACCCTCCGCGCCTACCAGCGGGACGTACTCGGGATCGGCACCAGCGGCGAGCCGGCGAACATGGTCACGCCCGCGTGGCTGCCGTGGTGCGCCGCCTACGATCTTGATCCGATCGCCGCCCGCAAGCGCCACGTTGCCGCGTACGCCAAGCTGCTCGAAGCTGACGGCCACTCCCCCGGCACCAGGGCGCGGAAGCTGTCGGCGATCTCCAGCTGGTACGACTACCTCATCGGCGAGGACGTGGCCGAGCGGAACCCGGCCAAGAAGACCGGCCGCCCGGACATCGACCGGGACGTCTCGCCCGCGACCGGGCTCAGCATGGCCGAGATGGACGCGCTGCTCGACCGCGCCGAGGCCGACAGCCCGCGCGCCGCCGCCCTCATCGCGCTCCTGTACTTCGGCGGCTTCCGCATCGGCTCGGTGCTGAACGCGAAGATCGGCGATCTGTGCTGGGATCAGGGCCAGCGGGCGCTGAAGCTCACGGTCAAGGGCGGCCGGGAGCGCAGGTTCGTGATCGAGCGGGCCGGAAGCGACCTGCTTGACGCCTACCTCGCGAGCCGGGGCGAGCCGGGACCGCACGAGTCCCTGTTCGTCACCCGTACCGGCGCGACCCTGCGCGAGCAGGACGCATGGCGGCTCGTGCGCCGGCTGGCAAGGCAGTGCGGCATCGAATCCTGGACGCAGCTCAACCCGCACTCGCTGCGGCACACCCACGTAACCCACGCCCGCGACCTGGGCGAGGCGCTGGATGTCGTTCAGCGAGGCGTCGGCCACAAGGACCAGCGGACCACCGAGCGATACGACCGCGCGAGAGAACTGCGCAACAAGCGCTCTGGCAAGAAGCTGTCCGACCGGCGCCGGCTGGCCAGGGAAGAGAACGGCCCCGCCGCCATCCGCTGAGCGGAGAGGGCAGGGCCAGTTGCGCTCTGTGCCAGTGGCGGTGAGCGCCTTAATCCTGCGACGTGCGGCGGATGAACACGAACGGCGGGGCGAGACGAAGCAGTTCCCAGCAGTCCTTGCCGAGTTCGTTGAGCGCGCCCTCGATGGCGAACACGTTGTCGCGGGCGACCTCGTCGGTCAAGCTGACCGGCTTGCCGTCAACTTGCACGGTGCCCTTGCCCAGTACCTTGTACTCGATCATGCGGGGAGTCTAGCGGGCAGTGCCGCGCCGAGATGACCGGTCGTGCCCGTGACGACCGGCCCGAAGTCCAGCGAGCGGTAGGCGAAGCCGGGCGGCGTGGCCATCGCCATCCATCCGGGCTGGCGCGTCGGGTCATGGTCCCCGCAGGCGTACTGCGATCCGGTGCCGTAGTCGTAGCAGCACGCCGCGGGCTCCGGGCACTGACCGCACGGCGGCGGCAGGAACGTCACGCTGATAGTGATCGTCACGACCGGCGGGTTAGTGACCGGTACCGGCCATCCGGCAGCGGCCGGGTACGTCACATTGCCCCAGTACGGTCCCGCGCTCAGTTCCGCCGTCATGGCCTCAAGCCTAAGCCACGGTCCGGCTCGGGTAGCTGACCGCGGCAACGCTCAAGCCGAGTTCTCGCGCGATGTGATCCGCTGGCGGCTCGTCGATCACGCACCGGTCCTCGGCCTCCAGCCAGAATGCGCCCGGCGGTCCCGCGCACGCCGCCGTGTACGGGTGCAGGCCGATGAACACCCAGTGCTCGCGGGCTTCTTCCGCGTGCCGAGGGCACTGCGCGCCGTTGCGCATGTCGTAGTTCCAGATGACATGATGCGTGGCAGCGGCGCCGCAAGGCGAGTCGCCCAGCCACCGCGAGCAGACTCCGGCCGGTGCCGGGCCAAGTTCGGTGTAGAGCGGCGGGGAGAATTCGGTCACGGTCTCATCATCTCAGCTAGCCGGCGGATCATGGCTGGGCCGGCAGGCATTCCCGGCGCGGCGGGTCGGTCCACATCTCGGCACACCCCGGATGCTGGCACCGAATCCAGTGATGCCCGCCAGAGTGAGCCGCGGCTTCCGGGCACAGGACGCAGGGAGTCCAGCCGAGCAGGTACTTGCCCGCAGTCCAGAGATGGCCATTGCGGCAGGCTGACGGCCTCTGGCCGGACGCGAAGACCGGGACTTGCGCCATGTGGCCAGTAGAGCAGATGCCCGGAGGTGTGGCATCACTCGCACAGCAGGCTACCGACCGGTAACATGTTGCCGTGATTGGCGACATACATGTGGCGCAACGCCCTTTCTACCAGCACTTCGGCATTGAGTTTCCCGACGGCACCATCTGCGAGTACAGCGCGGGCGTCGTCCGGCTCGTACCTTTCGGTGACTTCGCGAGGGAGTCGGCGACCAGGGTTCTGCCGTCGGCCGCAACGATCGCGGAGCGGGCGGAAAGCGTGCGGCGTGCGGCGTCACGGATCGATGAGCGCGCCTACAACCTGCTGACCAACAACTGCGAGCACTTCGTCAACTGGTGCACCGCCGGAGTGGCCATCAGCAAGCAAGTCATTGTCGGCCTTCTCGCGCTGCTCGTGGCCGCTATCGCCTGGCTAGCAGGCAAGGCCTAGACGGGAGCGGGGCCTGGCACGCTGAAGCGGCCGGCCCCTTAACCCGTTCTGGTGAGCGTCACCTCGGGGAGTAGCCGGGAGCGGATTTGAACCGCCATCCTCTGGGTTATGAGCCCAGCGAGCTTCCGGGTTGCTCTACCCGGCGAGTTACCAGGCTATCAGCTAGTGCCGTCAGCCGGCTTGGGCTGCTGCTTGACGATGTAGGCGATCAGTTCCGGGCTGCACCCGACCGCCTTGGCCAGCGCCGGGTAGGTCCAGGTCTCCGGATCTTCCGAGCGCAGCGACCGGACCAGGGCGTCGCGCTGGTCGCGGTGCTGCGCCGAGATCTCGCCATGGCGGTTCGACTCGCGATGGTGCTCGCGGGCCTGCTGGACTCGGATATCCACTGACTCAGATGTCGCCGCGAGCGAAGTCTGCCAGCAGCGACGGGACCGCCGAATCGAAGCCGGAAACGTCGAGCGTGCCCGCGTCAGCAGGGTCAGCGATCGTGAAGTCTGTCGGCGTCAGCGCGGTGACGGACAGCTTCGCGTCGATGCCGGTCTTCTGCCGGTATCGCTCAAGTGCCTGATGCGGGTGAATGTCCCCGAACCACGTCTCGTTATCCGTGTAGATCTCGAACGTGTCCAGCTCAGCGCGCTGCTCAGTCGCCCATGTCATCGGCAGGGAGCAGTCCGTGCCGCCGAACGGAAGGTCTGAGATCGAGCGCACCGCGTCATCGAGCCGCTGGCGCGGGCTGATGCTCAGCGGAGTGAGCGCCGCCGGGCCGCCGCCCCAGCTTCCGCCGTAGCCGCGCCTTGAGCCGGCCGTGAACCCGGCGATCAGCGTTGACGGCTCACTTGCGGCGGTCACCAGGGCGAGCGCCGCACTGGCCTCGCGGCATGTGATGGGCGTGCCGCCAGCCGGGCTGCCCATCGACCCGGACACGTCCAGGAACAGGCCTCGCCGTTTCCCTGCCGGCTCTACCGCGCCGTAGGCGGCGTAGTAGGCGGCGTCCAGGGCGTCGATGACGGGCGCGCTCGGCTGCCACTCCCCGTCGCCCCTCGCGGCGTGGCCGCTGGCGTAGGTGCGCAGCGCCAGCAGCACCGAGACCGGGTGCACCCGGGCCTTGATCAGCCGGTCCTTGTCGGCGACCTGCGCGCAGACCTTCGCCGTGTAGCCCGTCTTCATCGGCCCGAGCAGGCCGCGCTGGGTCAGGACGGGAAGCTTGCGGATCAGGGCGGTCATCGGCATGCCCGCATCGATCAGCGCACCCCAGACCTCGGCGTGAGCCAGTGCCGCGTCGGGCAGCATCTCCCACGACAGCGACGGGTTCTCCGCGATCAGCGAGGTCCACTCGCTGACCTTCGTCGCGCCCTGAGCCGTGCGGAACGCGGCGACCAGCGGAAGCTCGGACAAGTCCGCGTCACGGCCCGATGCCCAGTCGAACAGCGTCCGGTGCGCCGGGGTAACGTCGCCGTGCTGGCCAGGCCGGACATTGCCGGGGTGGGACAGTCGCATCAGGTCGCGGTGAGTCCAGTCGTCGCGCTGGCGGTACTTGAGCATCTGGTATGCGACGTCCGAGGGCTCGCGGAGGTACCAGCCGCCGATGGCCCGGCGCAGCGCCGGACCCCATCCGCGGAACTGCTCGCAGTAGCCCGCGAGAGTGAACAGGTGGGTACCCGTGCGGGCGACCAGCGGGACCGCCTCAGCGGCAGCCTTCCTGCCCGCGTCGTCACCGAGCCCGAGCGCCGCCGCGACCGCGAACAGCGCCGGGTTGTTGCGCGGGGCACGGCCTGCAACCGAGATCTTCACCGCCTCGGCGACCAGTGCCGTGGCGTCGTTGCGTGCCCAGTCGAGCACCACGGCGGCATTGTCCTGAGTGAGCGCCTGCTCCTTGACGTAGTACGTTCCTCCGGAACTTCCGAGGGACAAAAATCTATGAAGCCGTGCCTCACGCCCCGTCTTGAACGCATAGCCGCCTGCACTGTTGGGAACCTGGCGCGGGTCGGCCTGCCGAGACTGCGGCGTCGAACGGGTGCTGATCATGGTCAGCGGGTCGGCATTCATGCTGCCGTTTCCTCTTCTCCTCTTGCTCGTGCCCAACGTCGCAAGGCGGCTTGGCGCATTTTCTCCCGAGTCTCAGGCGTCTTCGGCACTCCGCGCTGCTTGATCGATCGCGCTTCTCGTTCCTCAGCGGTCAGAATGCGGCCCTTAGCCCATCCCGGCCTGCCGCGATTCGCCTCGATCAACCGCTGGAGGTGCGCTTTCTGCGCCTCCGAGAACGGTCCCCTGTGCGCCTGCGGGAGCGCGTGCTTCACGAAGCTCGCGCGGCGGGCGGCACGCACGGCCTCCGGCCAGGCGTAACCCTTCTGGTTCTGAGGCAGATTGGCTATGTGCTCGGCCGTTTTCGGCTTGCCCTTCAGGCTGGCGGACACCGCCGCTCGCCACTCGGCGCTCGCGTACATGGCGTCGGCCTTCGCCCGGAATTCCGGGTCCGCGAACAGCGCTCGCCTGATGCCGGCGATCTTTTCGCGGGTCTCGGCACCCGGCCCGTGCAGGCCATCGCCGCCCTCGGTCGCGTTGGTCAGGTCGTACCGCTCGCCAAGCAACGCGATCCAGGCGCGCTCGGCGATTTCCCAGTCGCCGGTCCCTGACTGAAGGAGCATTACGGATGGCTCCAGGCCCAGTGCGACCAGAGAGCGCAGCCAGCGTGCCTTGCGGGTGGAACCCTGGTCGCGCATGTGGCACTTGACGCGCGTTGCCACGTCTACCGACTTGCCGATGTAGCGGATCTCATCGTCGCGAGGATCGGCCAGCGCGTAGATGAACCACGGGCGCGCGTCGGGCATGGGGATGACTCCCCTTCCTGGCCGGGGCGAGTCCCTGCGAGCGTGTTACCGGAACCGGGGTCATCGTTTCAAGGGATAAGCGATCCCGTCCGGCCCGCAGGGAACCGGAAGCCGGCCGACGAGTGTGTGGGTGCGAACCGGGTCACTAATCCCGGTAACCGGTCCGCTTCGACCCGTCGGGTCTGATCGTCCGTGCGAGCGTGTTGATGCCTGCCGCGATTTTTACAATTGCTCTGCCAGTTGAGCTACAGCCGGTTGCCCGGCAGGCGGGACTTGAACCCGCAACCCACTGTTCCGTTAAGCGACCTGCTCCGGCCCGCACGGTAAAGCCTGTTCAGTTAGGTGGACGAGCGTGTTATTCGTGCCGGGTTTAAGCGCTCTGCCGCTGAGCTACACCAGCCAGGCTGGTGACGGGATTCGAACCCGCGACCTCTCCATTACAAGTGGTAACCGACTCGATCCGGCCCGTCCTGAGACTGACTGTAATGCTTTATGCCCAGGTCACGCAAGCGGAATGGTCTGCTACTCCCCTGGCAGGTGATAGGCGTAGCTGGCGAACCCCGCCGCAGTCACCACGATCCCCTCTTCCCGCAGCAGCTTGACCGCCCGCCTGGCCGTCGATCGGGCCACGCCGGTTTCCTGGGTGATCCGCGTCTCTGACGGGATCTTGCCGCCGGGCTGGATCGAGCCGTCCTCGATCATGGCGCGGATCTGCGCGGCCACCTGCTTGTAGGGCGCGACCGGCAGGTCCGGGTTGACGGGCTTCACCTGCCAAGACTTACCCGAGCGCGTCCGGTCGCCTGCATCCTCCTACGTTCTAGAACGGGCTACCCCGGGTTAGGGCGAGTCGGTATCGTGACGACCATGGACGACTCAGCGGGCGGCGGCGCTCACGACGGGTACTCATTAAGGGATCTCAGCGCGGCGGCCACCGGGTTCGCGCCCAGTACGGCGGCCGGGACTCGCCGGGTGATCCTGCGGGGGCGCCGGTTCACCCTCGATGACGAGTTCGTGCCGCTGGCCGACTACGAGGCACTGCGGGAAGAGTGCCGGCGGCTGCGGGCCGGCCTGAACGGGCAGCGGGTAACGACTTGAGGCCGGTCCCGGAGCCGGGGACGTTCACGATCCCGGTGCTGGCGCAGCATGACGGCCAGGTCGCCGCGGAGGCGAGGAAGGCCGTCGTGGCGTCGTTCCTGGGGCTCTTCCCCGTCGAGATCGTCGGCTTCGAGCCGGGACCGGCACCGGAGAGAGTGAGCGTGCCTCCGGGGATGAGGTGCTACTCGGTGACAATGAGAGCGCTGGCGGACTAGTTGGCCCGGGACCGTAATTTTTCGCGCTCAGGCCAACATGCCGTGGGCTAGCCGGTACCGGGTGACCTATTACGCTTCGTCTAGAATCCGGAGCACCTGAGGCCGCGAGATAATGTCAGGATTCTCGGCCAGCGTCTTGCGGATGCGACCTAGCTTGTCCTCGGCATTGCGTGCCCGCTCGTCAATCTCCCGAACCTGCTCAGCGAGAGCCTGATCGAGTTCGCGGAGACAGCGCGAGCACAGGTTGCGCCGCTGCCATTCTGCCTCCAGGTTGGCGAGGAACTCGCCGATCCCTGCACCGGGACGATCGGCCTGGTAGCGCTCCCACTTGAGCGCGCTGAGCAGTTGCTCGTCAGTGCAGTCGGAAACGCGTATCCCGATCGGCAGGTTATATGGCTCCATGATGCGTCAACCTACCTCACACCGCGCCGCCCCCATGCCCACGGAGTAAACGCCGTCAGCGCCGGTACGAACGGCTTCGGGCAGCGCCTGCTCAGCCAGTGCACGGGCGCGCGGAACAGATGGTAACCCCAGGTGCTGCGGATCGGCTCGTTAGCGTCGCCACCCCAGCAGTCGTATGGGCTCTCGTCGCCAACGAGCCACCCAGCGACCTCGTCGGCGTGAGCCTCGCAGGTGCGAGTGAACACGCAGGTGTCGGCCACGATTGCGCCGCTGGCCACGGTGAAGTTGATCGATCCGACAACCCAGATGGTCGCGATGTCCGGGCACCAGCAGCACGCGACCGGCGCGGGCATTCTCTCCCACGCGCGCAGCGTTCTAGGTGGCGTCTTGCCGGTCTGGAATGCCTCTACGGTCATCGTTCCCTCTCTTCTATCTCCCAGTGAAGCCGCCACATCTCCCTGACGCACCGCCACCACAGGGCCGGGTTCCAGGGCTGGCGGAAGTAGCGTCCCGCCAGCCAGGTGATGCGCTCGGAGCGGGCACGGTCACGCTCAGGATCGCCGTTCACGGCCCGTTCTCCGCCGCTCCCCGATCAGGCCAGCGATCGCGCGGCCATCCGCACGGCAGTCTCGGCCTGCACTTCTCGCAGTGACCGGAGCCGTCCGCGTGGCAGTCGCACTCGCAGTCGACGATCAGCCCGTGCTCGCGCATCAGCGAGAGGTATCGGTCACGGTCTCCCCCGGCCTGGTGCCAGAGAGCGGACGGCGAGATCTCGTCAGCGCTCACGGTGCCGCTCCCTCGCTCACCACGGACTCGCACCAGCCGTACCCGCACCTCTCGCAGCGGCGGCACAGGTGCTCCCCGATGTCCTTGTACCGGCACGGCTGGCGGCTTCTGGCTTCCTGCGGCCCGGTGTGGTAGGTGACGGTCAGCGCGGTCCCCTTGTCCTTGCCGCCCCCGCACTTGGGGCAGGAGGTGATGCTGCCGTGGGCTGGCAGTTCGGTGTCAGCGGTCATGACCGCCACAGCTCCGTCGCCTCTTCGTCGCCGACCTCGTGATCAGCGACCACCCACGCGTAGCCGTCGGTGCCGGTGTCAACCTCGCGCATGGTCACCTTCCCGCCGCTGATCTCGGAGACGAAGGCCGCGATGGCGGCCATGCCGAGCTGGCCGCGCCAGTCCCACGCGAAGCAGCGTGCATTGTCACTGCTCATCGGTATCCTCCGGTGCCGTCATCGCCGCGATATCCGCCTCGCACTGGCTCAGCTCCGTCACGCCCTCGATGAGCTTGGCCAGTGCCGCCTGCCTGCGGAACTGCCAGTACAGCACCGCACGGGTTCGGTGCAGTTCGCCTTGCGCCCAGTCCAGCAGCCCTGCTCGCGTCAGGTCAGGCGGGATTCCCTGCCGCACGGGCGCACTGGCGATCCGCGCCCTTTCATCCGGCGGCAGGATGGCCCAGATCACCGCCATGCCGCGCTGCCATCCGCCCGGCGTCGTGCCTACGCGCCGCACGATCCCGCGCCGCTCCATTCGCCGCAGCTCGCCACCGCAGGTGGTCAGCGCTATCTGGCGATCTGCGAGGTGCGCGCAGACCTGGCGCGCGAGTTCCGGGGTCGAGCATCCTTCCGGGGCCTCCGCGAGTATGGCCGCGATGCGCCCGGCAACGGTGGGCATCTTCTGATTGTCAGCGCCCATCACTATCGTCCTCCCGTCCCTCCGGAACCTCCGCGTCGGCCTTCCGCAGGCCTCGCCGGTAAGCCCTCCGGACAGCCGGGTAGAGGTCGCTCATCGCGAGGCAGCCGTCCAGCACCGACGCCAGGATCATGCCGTCCGGCGGTATCTCCCTGTCGCGGCCTGCCATCGCTCCCTGGACGTAGCCCATGACCGCGGCATCCTTGATCAGCGCCTGCTCCCGCTTCGTCATCCCGGCCAGGACGGCGTTCCTGTCCGCCTCATGCTGGGCGCGGCGAACCTCCAGGTAGCGGCCTAGCCCACGGGGGATAAAGGGGTCAAGGTCCGGCACGACGCACCGCCAGGGATGGTTCCTCGCCAGCCTCAAGCTGGTCCGTCATCCGGTCAGTCCAGTACCCGGTGCCACCCTCGGACCAGCCGCCGCAGAACCCGCACTTGCAGCCAGTCCGGGCGAGATGCTGGCCGCCGGGATGGGAGCAGTTGCGGCAGAGCGTGACGGTGTACCGCTCGTCTAGGTCGCGGGCACTGGCTGTTCGCCCGCGCGTCCTCGGCTTCTTGCGCGAGCCGGGGCAGTCCCCGCCGTCGCGACTACGGTGCAGGCGGAACTGGCCGTCCTTGTTGACCGCCATCAGCGTGCCGCACTCCGGGCAGGACTTTCGCTCAGGCATCGCACGACTCCTTCGGCTCGGGCGCGGTCACCGTGAATCCCTGCTGCTCCAGAATCTCCCGCATGGCAGCCAGCCGCCGCGTCCTGATCAGCGCCGCCTCGGCCTCGGTGATGATCGCCTCCTTCAGGGTCACGTCGGCGATGTCGATGCCGTCGCGCCAGTCAGTGATCTTCACGTGCTGCTCGATGACCGGCTCGCGGAACGCGCTCTGGTCAACCTCGATGACGAGCTTCACCGGGATCTCGCCACGGGCAAGGTCGGGCAGGCGCTTGGTCATGCCCTCGACTTTGGACCGGCTTACCCGCAGGTAGATGGTTTCCTTCATGCCGTGATCCTCCGTCGCCTCCACGCCGCGAGCTTCCTCGCCGGGCCGTGCTCGCCGTGCTCGGTCGCCATGTGATCTGCCATCAGGGCCTCTCCTATGCCGTCTCCGCACGGGACGGTGAACGGCTTGTCCCCGGTGCAGAGTTGGCAGGTCATCGTCACGGCGTGAGCCGCCTGACCTCGATGCCAGCCCTTGCCGCGAAGTCGGCGCAGTGGGTGCCGCCGTGGGTGCCGTGAGCGGGCTTCCCCTCGCACTGATCGAACGCGCACGGCATTATCGCCGCGATGCAGACGCTGGCGCCCGCGTCGACCATCCGGCGGTTGCGCCACAGCCCGGCCGCCTTCCCGTGAGAACCCCAGGGCGCCCGGCGGATTTCCTCCACCACGAACACGGCGCCGAACATGGGATGGCGGGCGCACCATGCGCCGGCCATGGCGTCAGCGCCCTGAGCGCCGCCGTGGACGACCGTCAGGGATGATGCCCGGCATTCCCCTGCCGCCGCCTCGATGGCAGCCCAGATGGCGTCACGGCGGCTCGGAGGCCAGGTTCTTGAGCCCGTGACCAAGATCCTGAACGGGGTGCCCGGTTCCGGGGGCAGGTCCTCGCGCAGCGGCACGCCGAACACCTCGCCGGTCACTGTGCCTCACCCGCCGCGAACAGGACGGGCTGATCAGGATCGGGCAGAGTGAGCAGCACGCCTGATCCCGGCGGCGGCTCATGGCCCCCGCAGAACGCCCGGCCATCCTCGAACACCGACCAGCCGTAGGCGATCGCGGCACGAGCGGCGGCTTCGGAGCTGCCGACGTGCACGGTCCCGGAGTCGTCGTCCTCTAGCTCAAGCCCGCACTCGTCGCATGCGACCTCCCAGCAGCCAGTAAGCGGCCGGGCGACGAGACGGCGCAACTCGATCGTGCGCGGCTCGTCGAAGGCGCCGAGGTCTGCCGTCTCGCAGGCGAGGCAGTAGCCGTCCGCGACCAGGCCGCCGCAGCCGACATGGATCCAGCGCCAGCCGGTCAGGGACTCGCAGTCAGGCTTGCTCCAGTGCCCGCTGTAGCCGGCCTCCTTGCCGGTGCGCTTGTCGCCGTCCCAGCTAGCCAGCCAGCAGGTCTCAGTCAGTTGCCTAACCGCCATCCCGTGCCTCCCATCTCAGCGCCTTCCGGTCCCATCGCCCGTCGATGGCGAGCCGGTTCAGGTCCGGTACCGCCTCAGGATGCTCCGGGCCGCACGGCACCCACGACGGGTCGCCGTTCGGCACGAACCGGCACCACCAGCCGAGCCGTGCCGCGTCACCCTGGCCAGGCCACTGACCGGACCAGACATCCCGGCCGCAGTCCTCGCCGGGGTGCGGGTCGTAGCGCTCGAGGTCGACGAACACGGCACCGACGAAGACTGGACGCAGCCCGCACTGAAGCCGCTGCATCCCGGTCCGGGTGCAGCGGGCGGTGTCGCAGCCGTCGCCGTGCGGCTGGCCGGGCTCGGCACCGCAGTCCTGGCAGTTGCGCTCGAGCTTGCGGAGACCCCGGAACTGGCGGATCACAAGCTCGCCGTTCTCCCTGCGGACAAGGACGTTCCTGGGTGCTCCCGTGGTCCACGATGCCCGCTTGAGGACAGTGACGGGCTTGCCGTGTTCCAGGTACGTTCTGCCGATCACCGGGGTACCCGCTCAAGCTCAAACCGGCCGCTGACGAAGGACAGCACTCCCGACCTGCGGCGGATGCGCACCGCGATGCAGTCGCTGTCCTTGATCGGGTTCCATGACTCCAGCCGGCCGACGCAGCGGGCGCGCGGCGGCATGTCCTTGATGCGAACCATCTTGCCGATGAGGGCCGAGTAGTCCGGTAGTTCAGGCATCCTTGAGCCTCCCTGACTCAGGTTCGGGGACTTCGGCGCTCGCCCTCAGCGCCAGCATCGCCGGCCGCCGCTCGTCGAATGGCGTGATAACGCAGGTCTTCCCGCCGATGAGTTCCAGCTCCAGAAGGTTCGCGAACTTGCGCCACTGGCTGGCCCTATCCGGCTCGCCGCTGCACTGCGCCTCGAACCTGCGGTACTTGGTCACGAGCCGTTCGACGGCAGACCGCGCCCAGGCGAGCGCGTCAGGGTCGGTGTCGAAACGGGTCAGTTCAGGCATGGTCGCTCCCAGCGTCATTTCGGATCGGCCGCGCCGGCCGCTCAGGCGGTCCCGCTCCCTGAAGCCACTCCGCGAAGTCCAGGATCGCTGACCGGTCATGCTCGGTCTGCCCTTCGACCATGCGCAGCAGCGCGGCGTCAGGCTCGAAGCGGGACTCCCCGAGGAACCACGCCACCGGGCGGCGGTAGAGGCGGCTCAGCTTGCGCAGATGCTCGCCCGTGGTCGCCGCCTCGCCATCCTCCATCCGCGCGAGGTCGCCCGCCTCGCAGCCGAGAGCGCGAGCGACCCCGGCCACGGTGAAGCCGACGTACTCGCGGGCGTCCCGCAGGCGGCCGGGCTGGATCTTGCGGTCACTCATCCGCGCTCTCCTTCACGTCGCGCTTCCTGCCGTACGTGGCCGGATAGCCGAGCCATGCCAGCAAGGTCAGCAGGCCATCGGCATCAGGTTTCTGGCCCTGGCAGATCCTGGTCAGGGTGGACGGGGACAGCCCTGTCTCCTCGGCCACCGTGCGCATGGAGATGCCCCGGTGACGGCGGACGGTATCCACGGCGATCGCCAGGGCGGCGCAATCGAGAACGTAGGCGGAGGAATCAGCCAACGTCGTCCTCCCTCACCAGGCGCAGCGACCGGCGCGGTCCGTCTTCACGGGCTCCCCGCAGCAACTGCGCCATCTCCTGGACCTCGTGATCCTCCTGGCCCTCGCGGATCGCGGCCAGGACGATGCCGGCGGCCATCTCGAACGGCCTTCGCCCGGCAAGCGCGCACATGGCCCGCCAGGTATCGATCTGGGCCTGGCCCAGTATCCGGACGGAGGTCTTGACGGCCGGCACGCCGAGGTCGGCGTTGCTGAGCGGGCCGGGCTTGCGGCGGGGCAGATGGTCATTGACGTCCTCCCCGGCCTGAACGCCGGGGATTCCTGCCGTGCCGCTCACGCGGCACCTCGGCGGGTTGCTGTTTCAATGCCAGCCACCGGGACAGGTCCCGGTCTTACGCCGGCTCCGCAGCCGTTTTTGGTCTCGGCCAGCCCGGCCGCGACCTTGCGTCCTTCAAGGCGGATGTTCCGCGCGGCGTTAACATCGCGATCGTGCACGCCCCCGCAGCCGCCGCACGTCCAGGCCTGACGTCCAGCGGCTTCGGTCCGTCCTTCACCCCGCACATGGAGCAGATCTGGCTGGACGGGAACCACCGGCCCACCTTGACCACCGTCCGGCCGTACCGCTCCGCTTTCTCTTCCAGCAGCCTTACCAGCGTCGCCCATCCGGCATCGTGCACGGATCTTGCCAGCCGGGTGCGGGCCAGGCCGGATACCGCGAGGTCTTCGACGTAGACCGCTTGGTTGTCGCGGACTAGCCGAAGCGCCGTCTTGTGCAGGTGGTCGGCCCGCGTCTCGCGGACCTTCCGGTGCTGCGCGGCCACCTTGATCCGTGCCTTCGCCCGGTTCGCGGAGCCCTTCCGCTTGCGGGCCAGGGCACGCTGCGCACTGGCGAGCTTGCGCTCACGCCGGGCAAGGTGACGCGGGTTGGCGATCATCTCGCCGTCCGACGTGACGACCAGCGTGGCCAGCCCGAGATCCAGGCCCACGTCGGCGGCAGTGACCGGAAACGGGGTGGCCGCAACCTCCACGACGAACGAGGCGTAATACCGGCCGTCAGCCTCGCGGATGACCGTGACCGACGACGGGACGGACGGCAGCGGCCGGGACCACCGCACCTTCATTTCGCCGACCTTGGCCACGTACAGGCGGTCGCCGTGCAGCGCGAACCCGTTGCGGGTGAGGCGGACCGACTGCCGGCGGTCCTTCCGGGACCGGAACCTGGGATGCCCGACCTTGCGGCCCTTGCGCTTGCCGGACAGCGAGTCGAACCAGTTCCGGTACGCGCGCCGGGCGTCCTGGCATGCCTGCACCAGCGCCACCGAGGCGACCTCGCCGAGCCATGCCCGTTCCGGGGTCGCCTTGGCCAGGGTGACGACCCGGCGCTGCACCTCGGTGTCGGAGATCTTCTCCCCGGCCGCATGCGACTCTTCCCGCAGCCGCAGGCAGTCGTTGAACACCACGCGGGCGCACCCGAACGTCCGGGCCAGCATCATCTCCTGATGCGGCTTCGGATAGACGCGGTAGCGGTAACGTGCCAGCACGTGACCACTGTACCATGTTGGTCTATGGATACTGGCGATGGTTACAGGCGAGGCAGGCACGTTGTTTCCGCCTTGCACGTTCACTTGGTCTTCGTGACGAAATACCGGCGGGACGTCCTGACCGGGGACATGATCGACTATCTCAAGGACGTGTTCGGGAAGGTGTGCGACGACTTCGGCGCGACCCTGGCCGAGTGCGGCGGGGAGGACGACCACGTGCACCTGCTGGTCGAGTACCCGCCGAAAGTCCCGGTCGCCGCGCTGGTGAACTCCCTCAAGGGCGTGTCGGCCAGAAGGCTCCGCCAGCGGTACCGGGTCCGCACTCACCGCGAGCACCTGTGGTCTCCGTCCTACTTCGCCGCATCGTGCGGCGGCGCGCCGCTGTCGATCATCCGGGCGTACGTCGAGAACCAGCGCAGGCCAGACTGAGGGCAAGCGTCTATCCCCGGCCTGAACGCCGGGGCTTGCGCCACCCGAAACCCTGGTCATCTACCGTGTCCCGTCCGTGAGTTCCCTGGCCACGTAGCCGGGGTCCAGGATGCGCGGACCGGTGTACTGCTTGCAGGTGCACGGAACCTCCGTGTAGTGGTACGGGGTGTCGTAGTCGGGGCGCGGTGCGGGGACCTCGTGCATGCCGTGGCAGCGGGTGCCGCCTCCGTCGCCGTCAGGCTCATGGAAAGCCAGGTCGCATTCGCACCCGCAGACCGGCTCCGGCGGCTTGCGCGGCCTCGGCGGTCGCTTCCCTGCCGGCAGGAGCCGCCCGAGCGTGACTCCGCCGGCGGCAATGGCCGCGCCTATGAGCATTTCAAAGGGCATTGTCGCTCTCCTTCAGAAAGGTGGATCTTCGCTGAACGGCCCCGCGTTGCGCTCGTTGCGCTTAAGCCGCCAGTTCGGGACGCGGCAGCGGATGAAGTCCCGGACGTGCTCGCGGAGCCGGGCCAATGGAGACAGCGAGCACCAGCGCTGGTACTCGACGTAGTCCCAGTCGGGCTCGCCGGGCTCGTAGTAGTCGTCGTCCGGGTCGTAGTCGCAGTCCGGCTCGTCGTCGTAATCGTCGTCCGGATAGGGATCGTCGTAGCCAGCGCTCATCGGTTACCTCCCTGCGCGGCCAGCAGGACCGCCTTGCGCTCGTCGCCGTCCAGGACCGCGCAGATCACGTCGTAGACCGGTTTTGCCTTATGCGGGTCGGCGAGGGCGAGCGCGATCATCAGCACGTCCACCGCCCTGAAATCCCGCGACCTGATCGCGGCGCCGATGCCCTCAATCAGGTCGTCAGGCCCGCGCTTGTCAGGCGGAGTCTCCGAACTGGCCAGCCAGCGGCCGAAGTCGTCAGCGGGTTCAGTGGTCATCGGCGGGTACCTCCCTGAGAGGCTGGTTGCCCATGGCGCGCTGTATCACGGACAGGGCCGGGCACTCGCCTACCGCCTCGCGGCAGCCATCGCACAAGATCCCCAGCAGGGCGCAGCGGTCGCAGGTCTCCCTGTGCAGCGAGAGGAAGGCGGCGCGCACGCGGTCCGTCTCAGCGTCCGCCAGGGGAGCCGGCGTGCCCGGCTTGCCGGTCTTCTCGAAGCCGCCTAGCAGTTCCGTCACCTTGGCCCGCACGTCGCCCGGATTCAGGCCGAGCGCGACCAGGATGCTGGCCCCGGTGCCCTCGCCCTCCCGCACCAGGCCGAGCAGCAGGTGCTCAGTGCCAACGTAGGGGCACCCCAGTTCCAGCGATTCGCGCAGCGCCAGCTCGCAGGCCCTCTTGCCGCGCGGGCTGAACGGGATGTTCGGCGGGGACCCCCCGGCGGCTCGCGGGCAGCGGCGCTCCAGCGCGCGCGGGACCTCGTTGCCGTCCCAGCCCAGCGCGGACAGCGCCAGGAACGCGACACCTCCCCCTTCGGCGTACAGCCCGGCGAGCATGTGCCCGGTGCCCACCTCGGCGTGACCCAGGGCGCGGGCGCAGTCGCGGGCCAGCGCGACGGAGCGGCGGGCGCGGTCTGTCCATCTTTCGAACATGCTCAGGCTCCCTTCGGCGGGTTACGCCGGTCCCGCCTGATGGCCAGCCACAAGGCGGCGCAGACGAGCGCCAGCGTGCCATCGACCGCCGAGAGCGGCCAGTCCGAGCGAAGCGCCCAGCCGGTGCCATTGGCCGCGAGGGCGAGCCCGGTCAATGTCACGCCAGCCAGGAGCCTGCGGCGGCAGGAACACGCGATGCCGGCGGCACCGGCTATCAGGGCGGCCAGGGTGAGAAGGCCGGCGAGTTCCCTCATGGCATCTCTCCGGTCAGGGCTGCGGTGATGTCCCGGCTCTCCGGGCACGGGTACCTGACTCCGCATTCCGAGCACCAGGGGACCCCATGGTGAGTGGGCCGGTGGTGACTCCGCGCCGCCTCTACCGCCGCCAGCAGCCGGGGAACGTCGGCTGCCGACCGGAGGGCCGACGCCAGGTGTTCCAGTGCGGTCGCGTAGTCGTGCCAGGTCGCGGGGTGTGCCGTGTCCCAGCGCTCCCGTACCTCAGCCAGGTACGCGGTGGTGCCGTCAGGCATGGTTGCCAGTCCTCTCGATGATCTCGCGGAACCACGTGCCGGGGCGTCCCCTCGCCTCGTCGGTGACCCAGGACCGACCGCCGCAGTCGAAGCCGTCACGCCACCACACCGGGACCGGATCGGCTGCGACATGCCCGGAGCCGAGCTGCCAGGCCGCGTAGTCGTCGGCCAGCGGCTGCGCCCGTCCGGGGTCGTGGGTGCCGAACACGACGACTCCGGTCAGGATGTCGCCGTCGCCGGTCACGGCATGGGCGGACAGCTTTCGCGGGCGGCAGGGCGTGCCGTCCGGACGCGGGATGGGCGACAGCGGTTCGGCTTCGATCTCATGCTCGCCGCTCACCGCGGTACCGCCTTCCCGCCGAGCTGACCGAGAGCCTCGCACCGGCTGCACGGCTCCTGGTCCGCGACCGTCGCAGGAGTGCACCGGCAGCGCATTCCCGCCAGCGCGTCGCGAGCGACGGTCACCGCGCCGATGCAGATGGCCACCTGGGCGATGTCATCGCCAGCGGGGTTGAAGGCATCGATCACGGCATCTGCAAGCTGGGCGTACTCGCACCTCTGCACCGTGCCGGGTGGGTAGTCAGGGCCGCAGTCGCAGTCGATCGACGGGTCATGGCGGGCCAGGAACGGCGCGATTGCCTTTGCCGCCGCTCCGACCTGCCAGTCGTGCACCGACTGCGCGAACGGCTCCCGGTCGAGCGCTGATCCGGGGTCGGAGATGGCGCGGCTGATAGCGGAGATAAGGCCGGGGATGGTGGCGGGGTCAGTTGCCATCGGTGACCCAATCCCTGAGGCGCTCGCGGCCCGCTGCCAGTTCGCCGGCCTGGTCCTGGTCGGGATCGCCGCGCCGCTCCCATCGCGTCCTGATCACCGTGCAACTGGCGAGGAAACCGCCCTTGACCCACTGGACCTGCTCAGCGGCGCCGGCCTCGTCGTCGTATTCGAGCACGCCAGCGCAGTCATTGGCGTCCTGGCCTCCGTAGGCCACGCCCCAGTGCGTGCCGATCGAGGCGACCGGCTGGGCACTCACCTTCGGCGCCTCCCTGAGCCAGGCGCGGAGATCCCTGACCGGCTCGCGCATGTCGGCAATGAACAAGGCCGCGACCTGGATCCCCATCAGGAACCCGACAATGCTGTCCTTGGTGGTGAACTTCAGGATCTGGCCCTTCCAGCCCACGATCCACTGCTCGCCGAGCGGCTCGGTCGGCAGGACGTACTGGATCATGCCGCCCTCCGCGTATGCCTTCAGGTCGTCGTAGATCCGCTCGTCGGTGACCTCGGGCTGCTCGGTGGTCTCGGTGATGTCAGGCATCAAGCATCACTCCGCTGGTCCCGGTGTAGCCGCACGCCAGGCAGCGGTGAGCGCCAACGGACCCGAAGTGGCCGCGCGAGTGCTCCGCTCCGCAGATGCAGCGCCAGCGGCGCGGGGCATAGCCCGCAGCGAGATCCGCGCGCTCCGCTTCGAGCGCATCGGCGGTGACCTCGGCATTGATCTCCGGGTCCGGGTGGTACCGGCCGGCAATGGTCGCGGTGATGTCAGGCACTGGCTGTCTCCTTCGGCTTCTCGGCCAGCCGGAATGACGACGCCTTACGGCCATCCGGCATCACGATCGACCAGGGACCGGCGAACAGGCCGTAGGCGCACCAGTCGCAGCCGCGCCCCTTCCACGCCTTGGCGCTGCCTTTGAGCGCGCCGAGCCGGCGCCCTATGCACTCCTGGCCGGACGCGTCGCCGTGGCCCGCGCACTCCGATCCGTCGCGGTGCCTGCCTGCGCAGCGGATCTCGGCGAACTCGCGGATCGTGGCCACATCGCCGCAGGTCGGGCATATGAAAGCGAAGTCGAGTGGGTCATCGCCGAACCGCCGCTTAGCCTCAGCCAGCAGTTCGGCTTGCGTCCACTCGCGTTTCCCTGTCTTGGTGTCAGGCATGCCCTTGCTCCCCTGCTTTCCTTGCCTCGACGTGGGTCAGCGCTATGCCGCCCGGGTAGCCCTCAACCGACACGGCCGGCGTCACCTCGGACATGAGCCATGCCGGGGTGCGGGTGCGGCTCTCCCGGCCGGGGAACTCGCGTTTCGGGGCACCGGGAGGCCACGGCGTGACCGTGCGCGCTCCGGGCCAGTAGGTGACCGGAGTCCCGACCGGATGGGCCTGGTTGAACCGTTCGACGGCTCTCGCGGCGTCAGGCACCCGGACCCCATGCCAGGCCCTGACCCGGACGCTGCACGTCGTATGCGCACAGCCAGTCGTCGTTACCTTCCGGGTCGGTGATCCGGTACTTCAGGTGCGGCTCCGGCCGGGCAGAGTCCGTCTCGCACACGGCCGTCTCCTTGACCGGCATGGTGAAGCCGGTCATCAGGCGGTGCTCGATCACGTCGCCTGCCTTGAACTGGTCCATCACTTCTCTCCTAGCTGCGCCCTTACGGCGCTCTCAACTTCTTCGGGCAGCGGCCACAGCTTCTGGTGGCCGGCGCACGGGACCGGCCCGGCCAGGGTTCGGACGCTCGCGATCTGCCAGTGGTATCCGTCTTCAATTGCCCATGGCGAGCAGATCCGGCCGTGACAGTTCTCTTGCCGGCCGTCAAGGTGGCAGCCGACGACCGTGACCACGGCGACGACCGCGCCGCGCACGGCAACCGCCGGGTCCTTGCGGCGGCACGCCGCCAGGTACAGCCGGTTAGCTTCGGTGAGCGGGAACACCACGTCATCGGCGCCCTGTCCGGCGTGGATGGCGATGTCCCGCCCGATGATCGCGGGCGGCGCGGGCCACCTCCGGTTCTCGATGTCCTTCGCCATCTCGGGCGGGAGGCTCGTGATCGCGAACGGCCAGGGATTACGCAGGGTCAGTGCCCTCATGCCGTCACCGCCGGCGGTTGCGCCCGTTCCGCAGGCCGGACCGGCCGCACCATCGCGTCGGCCTCGGCCTCGAAGAACGCGCCGTCCGACTCCCGGCGGATCAGGATCGTCTCGTCCTCGTCGCCGTAGCCAAGCTCGCGGGCCTCCTCCAGGCTGGCCATCCGGAAGATCCCGGACTCGCCGAGCGAGAAGTCGCCGAAGGTTCCGCTGAGCTTGCCGCTGAGATAGGCGGCCAGGTCAAGGCTCAGCTCCAGGTTCGTCATGCGCTCTCCCGATGCTCATAGGTGAGGGTCTCTGCCGTACTCACGGCGGTCTCGTGCCCTGGCCCGGAGTGGCGTCTCGCGGCCAGCTTCAGCGCGGCCAGGTCGGCGGGCTCGGTGCCAGCCGCCGATAAAGCCCAGCGGCGGCAGGAGCAGGAGGCGGCAGCGGGCTTGCGGGCATGGGTGATGGTCAGGTTCTTCATTGCGTTTCTCCCAGGTAAGAGCGGGCTACGGCGAGAGCGGCATCCCAGCAGGTGCAGGGATCACGATCCGCGCCGAGGTCATTGCCGCACCGGTCGCAGAACCAGCACGGCTCATGGCCGCGACAGGTGGCCGGATCGGCGCAGCACGGGCCTTCGGGACCGTCCTCGTAGGTCAGGTCCGTTTCGGCATCCTGCGCCGTGGCATCGAGCCAGTCAGCGACAGCCAGGGCGCGGTCAGGCTGCCACAAGGCCATGAACCGGGCGCGGTCGGTCATCACCGCGCTGGCGATGACGTTCAGGCACTCGCGGTCAGCGCTGATGGCGCTCGACACGTGGCTCTCGACCAGGAACCACGGCGACGGCGGAACCCGTGCGGCGCGCTCGCGGATCAGCCTTGACGCGGCTCGCAGTTCCGGCGCCGGGCCGTCAGCGGCCAGCGGCTCAGGAACGGGCTCGGCCAGCGCGTCCGCGATGTCGGCGTAGGTAGCCACCCGGAACGCCGGGCAGCCGTCATCGGCGGTGTAGCGGACGTACGGCTGACCCTGCGCGTCGTCGCCGTCCGGCAGGTAGTCCCGCGCACTGTGGTCGTAGGACTTGCCCGGCCCGAACCGCTCGGCCAGCCGGGCGATGATCTGATCCCTGGTCATGACGAAGTGCCTCCCGCCGACATCGCGTAGTCCAGGGTCGCCTTGCAGTCCCCGCAGGTGACCAGTTCCGGGTCGCCGGTCATCCGCTGCGACCACGTGCCGCACGCCGTCACTGACCCGAACGGCCCGCGAGTCTCAAGGTGGGTGGCGATCGTGCCGGGCTTCATGCCCTCATCTCCGCTTCCATCCGGGCCAGGAGCGCCGCTGCCTCGCCTGACTCGATCGATTCCAGGGCCTGGCCGAGGGTCCGGTACACCACGGCGGCGGCGTGGGCTGGCGGCGGCGGGTCAGACGGGCGGCGCAACTCCCACCGTTCCGTGCCCTCGTGCTCGACGGGGTGCAGGGCGTACTGGCCGTCATCGTCCGGGGCGGTCACTTGCCTGCCTCCATCTCGGTCATCTTCCTGGCGACGGCCAGGAGCGCCCATTCGATGGCGTCTGCGGCGGCAGCGTCGTCGGCGTCGGGCTCGTCCAGGCGGGCGAGCTCGCCGCGCGTCCCCGCCGTGAAATCGGCCAGCCAGTCCTTCATGCCTTCCCAGCGCGGGTCCGGGACCTGGGCTACGGCCCGGATCTCGTCCAGGACCCCGCTGACCGCGTCGGCGGGGACGGTGACCGAGGCAACCGTGCCGCCGCCGCTGGCGATCAGCAGGAGCAGCGTGCAGCCGTCGTCGCAGGCCGAAGCGTCAAGGGACGCGCCTGTCTTGTCCTCGTGTACCGGTGCCATCGCTAGCCCTCCTGCTTGTCATCGGCGGCCAGGAAGCTGAGTTGCTCCACGGCCTCGAACGCCGTCGCCCGCGCGCACGCCTCAGCGGCAAGCGCGGCCACGTGCCGGATCTCGCTCATGTCGGCGCGACCGTCGACCAGCTGCCTCGCCAGCCGGGCGGACGACTCAGCTATCGACTTCATCGCGGACGCGGCCGCGTCGAGATTGCGGCGGCGCTCCAGGCCGTAGGCGCGGATCGCGAACTTGTCAGCCATCTGCTCAGCCCTCCTGCTTGCTATCGGGGTGGCTCGCCCTGGGACGGGCGATCTTCACGCCGCGCAGCCCGGCCTTTGCCCGCGCCTGGTCCTCGTGGTCAGGGCAGTAGTCATCGCACAGCACGGGGACGCGCGGATACCGGACGAACGTCCAGCCGAGCCTGCGCGCGAGCTTCCGGGCCTCGGCGAGCGTGGCCGGGTAGATCACCTCGCCGTCGTACTCGCCGCCCTCGACCCTCGCCGGGCACCCGTGCGATCCGGCGGCGGAATCGTCAGGGACCTTGCCGTCGCACGTGACGTAGGCACTGGTGTAGCCGCTCACCGTCCCGCCTCCTTCGGCTTGTGCGGCAGGTCGGCCGCGTACGCCCAGACCTCGCCGTGAATCCCGTCGTGCATGCCGTGGACCGCTCCGTCCGATGCGCATTCCAGCCAGCCCGGATCGGCGTCGTGGTCTTCGGCCAGGTGCATGCGGACGCTCTTGTGATCGCGGCCTAGCCCGGTTCCGTGGGTCCAGCGGTCAGCGCTCACCGTCCCGCCTCCGTCCTGCCGAGAGCGGCACCGAGCAGCAGCATCCGGGCGGTCAGCCGGCCATCGGGCGGCGGCTCGTGCCAGTCGGCGGCTTCGAAAAAGTACTCGGCGCCGGCCAGGTCACCTAGCCGCAGCGCTTCGCCGCCGAGCGTGTCGAGCATCGCCGCGAACTGGCGGTCAGCTTCGGTGACAGGGTTAGCTGGCATCGGGACCTCGCTTCAGGTACGTCTCGCACAGGGCGTCAGAGTCCCGGCGCACGAGGATCGCGCGGGCCGGCTCGCCCTCGACCCTGGCCAGCGCCCAGCCTGACTGCGGCAGCAGGCAAGGTGCCTTAGCGCGCCACTTCTCAGCGAACTCAGGCAGGATGCGCGCGTCGGCGTGGAACAGTCCCGAGTAGCCGAGCCTGCGGAACTCTTCGGGCAGGATCACGCAGTCGCAGGCTCCGGGCAGTGCGGCGCATGCCGGGCAGTGCTGCGGCTCTTTCGGCTTCCGGCTAGCTGGCATCGGAGGCCGCCTCCTGCCGCTCTTGCTCCGCCCGGCGGGCGCTCAGCGCCTCAGCGGCACGCCCGAGGTGCCCGGCGTCGGGGCACGACAGGAACCCGGCTACGTCCCACTTCGCCGTCTCGGGGCACGACAGGCAGTGACGGGAGCCCTCATAGGGGCGCACGTCCTCGCGGGACAGCCGGGCGTTCTCGCGCGCCGCCAGTTCCTCGTCGATTAGCGGCAGGTGCTTCGCCGCGAGTTCCCGCCCGTCGCTGGTGCCGCCCCCGGCCACGCCGGCGGCGAAGAACCGGCGCAACTGGGACAGTCCGTCGTCGTCGATGCCCGCGAGGTTCATGCGGACTATGCCCTCATCGAACATGGCCGGCCTCCTGCTTCTGCTGCCAGCCGCGCTCCCGGACAGCCGCTACCTCAGGCGGTGTCGCCGCCCGCTCGGTCACGTCCAGGTGCAGGTCTGACATCTCCGCGACGATCCGAAGGAGCGCGGACCCCAGGTCGCCGTAGCGATGCGTCCCGTCCTCGTAGCCGCCGGCAGCCCTGGCCAGCGGCTTGTGCGCGGTCGCGTCAAAGGCGCGCTTCGACGCGCGGGCGAGCATCCTGGCCCATTCGGCGCGCTCCGCGCTCGATAGCCGGTCAGCCCAGCACGGGGTCTCCGCGAGGTTCACCGGGTCTCAGCCTTCACGGTTTCAGCGGCTGCAGTGTCCTCGCAGTCCGGGCAGATCCGGCCGCCCTCGGGAGTCGCCACTGAGTGCGCTGCGCCCACCGCGTCTCCGCAGCCCTGGCACAGGTACGGCCCCGGCTGCTCGCAGCAGCCACATTCAGCGTCGCCGTCACCCCAGACCTTGACGGCCTCGACCGATGCCGACCTGACCGCTTCCTCAGCCTCGGCCTTCGCGTCCTCTCGCGAGTCGGCGCTGACCTCGACCGAGCATCGGGCGTAGTCGCCGATCTCGACCTCAACGCGGTACTTCATCGGGTCTCAGTCCCTTCCTCTAGCGCCAGTACCTCGGCGCGAAGCTTGATGATCAGGTCTCCCGCCTCGGTAAAGGACAGGCTGATCAGTTCGGGGCACGCCCGTCCGAGGTCTCCGTGCATGATCCGGATTGCCGTGGCCTGGTTCTCGCTTATCCCGTCAGACGGGGTGGCGGTGAGGGGGTCTACGCGACGGGTCATGACCCGGCGTCGCCTGCGTACGGCACTCCGGGCATCGGCTCGGGCACGCCGCGAGCGCGACCGGTTACGCTCGGGTCAATCCCGGTAAGCGCGAAAACTCGACAGTCGGAGTTGCGGCATTCGGCCATCGGACCGGCATGCTTCTCGCCATCTCCCCAGTGGAAATCGACTCCTGCGACACCGGCCATGACTAGGCCACCTCCCCGTCGCGGCCCGACAGCCGCTCTTCCCGCTCGGTCATCCCGCCGATGTAGGCGGGTTCGTCGTCAGCGCGCTCGTCGGCATCGGCGAAAGCCTCGTTGCGCGGCGCCACTCCCGGCCATCTGGGGAACTGCCGCCTGAACAGGTCGGCGTTCATGAGGAGTTCGGTTGCGGTGAAGGCCATCACGCACCGTCCGCTTCGGCCGGTCCCGCGCCGCACCGGCAGCAGAAGACCTCATGGCAGTTCCGGCAGCCGCAGTCCGGGCACTCCCAGGCGCAGCCGCCAGCGCAGCCGGGCACGGCGCGCGGGCAGTTCGGCAGCGTCACCACGTACCGCCCCGCAAGCTCGATGCAGCGCGGGCAGTCGACTAGATCCGATCCGCCCTTGCTGAGTCCCCAGAACTCCCGTCGCGGCTTGCACAGGGCGTCGCCCTTCTGCCGGATGAACCGGCCCACGGTGATCGGGGAGTCGATGACGGCGTGATAGCGGCCGTTGCCCCGGTCGCCCTCGCGGCGGGTGTAGGCGTACTCGGCGGTCGCGGTGATGGTCACGAGATCCACCGCCCGAACTTGCAGCCGGACTCGGGGCAGTCCCAGCGCTCCTGATAGTCATCAGACCGGGCGTAGGCAAGTTCCGTCCCGTGCTCCGGGCAGGTCCAGAACGGGTCAGCGGGCTGCTCTCCGCCGTGCCGCTCCGGAGCGCCGCCGGCCGCGACTTCGGCTATGCAGGCGTCGTTGAACCAGCCAGGCAGCGACGGGTCACGCCAGCCCTGCGCCCGCGCCCAGATGATCGCCGGGACGAAGTTGGCGTGCACCGGGCCGACCTGATCGCCGTCAGCGGTCAGGTACCGCGCCTTCTGGACCTTGCGCTCCATCCACACCTCAACTCCCTCGCTGGTGACGAAGTCGGGGCGGTCCGGGCTCAGGTCAAGCTCGGCCAGTTCGTTGCCGGCGCGGCCCAGGAACACCGGGTGGCTGACCTCTACGCGGCAGTTCTTCTCCGGTGCCATCACTTGCCGTCCTTACCGGCCAGGGGGCGCACCTCGCCGTGCATCGTGATCCGCGCCGACCGGGCGTGAATCCCGCAGACCGGGCGGTCCTTTCCGGAGGTCTCGTCAGCCCAGATGAACTTGGATGGCCTGCCGCACTTCCCCGGGCCGGTGTAGGCGGTGCCGGTGTCGTAGTCACATGGCGGCGGCTTGCCTGCGGTCGCGCGTGCCGCATCCACCTCGCGGCGCACTGCGGTGTAGTCGCGGTCGGTCCACCTGCCTGTGGAGTAGATCCGGCCGTCGTCGTCGCGGTACCGGAGATCAGTTCGCATCCACTTGTGGCCCTGCCAGTCGTCCTCGTAGGTGCTGACCTCCAGCGCCAGCACAAGTTGCCCGCCGACTAGCACGCGGTCTCCGGGGCGCACCTCCCGCCACGTGACGATCAAGTCGCGCTGCAGTCCCTCGGCCATGGCTAGGCCTCCGTGCTCTCTGACAGGCGCTGGTACTCGGCCACGGTCGCGGCGAGCGATTCGAGCAGCGCCAGCGGGTGGCGGCGGCCTGGCCGGACCTCAAGCCCCGCGTCCCTGAGCACCTTCACCGCTGCCGCCGCGCGGTCGCCCGCGTCCTTCTCGGCCTGCGTCTGGAACGACGCGCCGCCGGTGCGGTCGTTGATCCGGCCGTCGTCGAGCCTGAACGCCTCGGTTCGCCCGTGATTCTTGATGTGCGCCAGGGTGCGGCCGACTTTGGCCACCGGGTACCGCTCGGGCTTGCCGCGCCACGTCCAGGTGACCCATACGACGTCGCCGGGCTTCACGTCCTTGGCCATGACTAGTCCACCTCCGGCTTGTATCCGGGCTTCCAGTAATCGGGGTAAGCGTCCGGGCGCTCTATCGCGCCGTCCACGTAGCCGCGCATCGACTGGAGCGCCTTGACCTCGTCGGTGCCGATGCCCTCGCCCCACGGCACGCCGTTGACGAAACGGGCCAGGCGACCCCACTCGCGGCCCTTCTTGACCTTGAGCTTCACGCCCCGGTAGGTCTCGATCTTCACCCGCGCACCTCGTTCGCTTGCCATGTCCGCGAACCATGTTCGCGTACTCTGACTACGGTATGCCGTGCTATCCTGGTTGTCAACTGAGTTCGCATACTTGCACCGCGAAGGCTGGCCCGGTCATGATGATCTACGTGGAACCTGACGAGCGCCTTGAGCGCATCCGCCAAGCCCGCGCCAAATACGACCGCCTCAGAGGGCCGGCCGACAGGGCGCGGACCGAGTTGTTCCGTGAGATAGACGAGGCTTTCGCCGACGCCGATCAACTGCCCGAGAGTGAGCGGCGCAAGCTCGGGCCTTCCGCGATCGGCCGCGCGGCGAACTTCACGCGCGAGTACATCGCGAAGCTGCGCGACAAGGACGAGCCGTAGGTAACTGACAACAGTGCCCCGCTGGTGTGCGACCACCAGCGGGGCGTGCCACACCGACCCAGCTAAAGGACCCGGTGCAACGATCATGAGGGTACTAACGCGCCCGCCCGACGCCTCGGCTACGGCGGTGGCCGGCTTAGCGTGGCGCTGCGCTGCGGGGCGAACGTCCCGGAAGACTGCCTTGCCGATGACGTGCGCCCGCACCTTCGGGAGCCGATCGAAGAGGGCAGCGGACGATACCGGGCGCGGGCGACCTGCCACAAGGACATGAGCGTCAAGGGCGCACTGCTCGTCAACGTGTTCAAGGGGCGCGTGACCTGGCACTGCCTTGCGGGCTGCCCGTCCGACGCCTCGCGTAACGCGCTGATCCTGCTCGGCGTCCGCGCTGCCTGCCTGATCCGGCCCGCTGCTGACCTCGCTGCCGACCTTGACGGAATCAGGGCGATCATCGAAGGGAAGGAGACGCCCGCTCACAAGGTGCTGCTGGTCGCGGCCATTCTCGGGAGCTACGCGGAGTTGCCGCGCGGGCGTGCGCTCGAAGCGCTGGCCGAGTCCTGCGGGATCACCGGGCGCGAGGCGTACCGGGCAAAGCGCGCCGGCCTCCACCCCTGACCGATTACATGCGCAGATCAAACATGCTTTGTCAAGCAGCGCAAGTGAGAGCGCCGGGGCGTCTGACAACAGGTCTGCAAATGGGTCGATTACTGACCTGTTGTCAGTTCGCAAATAGGCATAAACCGCGCTCGTCTGACAGCAGGTCAGTCGGATCTTCGGTGACAAAGCGCTCATCGCCAAGCCCCGTCCCACTTCGCCATCCACTCGATGACGGCACTGACCTGCTCCCCAGACAGCGCTAGCTCGCAAGCGACCGTCTCCGCGCTGTCTCCCGCTGCCAGATGTCCTGCTGCCGAGTCGACTGCCCGGTGACGCTGGGGCAGCCACCCGCAAAGGCCGCACCGCGAGCGGTTCGGGCAGAGCTCATCGAGCATCGGATCTGAGTGCGCCGCCAGCATGAGCGCGTGCCTCACCCGGATCTTGTGCGGCCTTGCTGCCCTGGTGACAGGCCAGCCGAATATGACGCAAGGCTGGCCGACGGGTTCGCGGCAGTACCGGCAAGTCACGGTCAGCGGATCGGGGGTGCGGGCTGTGAGGGTGACGATCACGGGGCATCACCTTGACGTGCGGTAGTACCGCACCGTGCAACAGCCCCGTAGGCCTCATGCTCGCCGTCCGCAAGCACGAGGCCGGCGAGTCCGTGACCACCGATGTCGCCGGCGGGGCGCACGTCGTCCACTCCGCCGGCGAGACGTGCCAGCACTGCCCGGCAGGTGCCTGAATGGCCCAGCGCCACGGCCCCCACAAGGACACGCCGATGAGTATCCGCATGCCGGATGACCTGCGCGAGTGGCTGCGGGACAAGGCCGCCAGTGACGGGCTCAAGCCGCACGGGCTGGTCATCGAGGCGGTTCGGCAGATGCGCGAGCGGGATCATGCCGCCATCGCCTCGATCCATGCCGGGAGCAGCAGCGAGTAAGCCGCTGCCGCGCACTGCCGGACGACTCCGTTTCCGAGCGCCGCGAGCATCTCGTTGCGGCTAAGTCCGGGAACATCGGTCACCCAGCCCTCGGGAAGGCCCTGCATCCACTCGACGAAAACCGGGTTCAGGCGGGGTACTCCGCCTCGTCCAGGGACAGTTGGCGGGGGCGCGCATCGCCCGAGGACGGCTTCCCACCGCCGGATCGCGGCCTCGTAGATTCCCCAGTCCAGAACACGTCCGAGAGGGTCCACCCGTCGTTGTTGGTCGATGCCTTGAGCGAGTTCCGGCCAGCCGTCGCGTTCCTCGCCCCGTGCGAGTCCATCGCTGTCGGCGTCGGCAGCAGCGCCTCCGGCAGTCCCGCGCCGCCCTCCCGGCCCGGCATGTCCCGGCCCTTCCCGTCTCGCGACGTCGGCGTCGGCAGGAGCATCACCGCGGATGGCAGCATCAGGTCTCCCGATGATCCCCGCTGGTTCGGTCCCCCCTTGGTGCCGTCCGTCGCTCTCGGCGTCGGCAGGAGTTGCGTGACTGCGGTCGCCATCTTGAGCGACCGCTTCGCCCCCGATGGCCGCGCGTTGCCCGTCTCCGCCTCGGCGCCCGCCCTCCCGCCCGATGCCTGCGGAGTCGGCAGCAGGTGCTCCAACTGGTCCGCCAGTGTCGGCCCGTGACCGCCCGCTCTCCGCTTGTCCGGGTGCTGCGAGCCCCCGTTCACCGCGAGTTGCGCCGTCGGCGTCTTGAGCAGCGCTATCGCTTCCGGCAGGTCCGCGTCGCCCGGCGTTCTCCGATGGCCGTCCCGGTCCCGCGACTGCGACCCTGAGCTGCCCTTCCAGTCCGTCGCGCCCGGCGTCGGCAGCAGCGAGTCGGCAAGGCTCCCGCTCCCCTGCCGTCCCGCCGCCCTCTTCCCGTCTCCGTTCCCGTCCGCCGACCTCGGCGTCGGCAGCAGCGCCGACACTGCCGTCATCAGGTTCGGTCCATGCCGGTCCGGCGGCTCGACATTCGCGCTCGCGCCACCCGACTGGACCCGAGGCGTCGGCAGCAGGCCAGGCGAGAATGAAGATCCGCTTGCGGTCGTGGCAGGCACCGACCTCGGAAGCGGCCAGCATCGTCCACTGCGCATCGAACCCGAGACCGGCCAGCGACCCGAGAACGGTTCCGATTGCCCGAACAAGTCGGCGTTCATGCCACTGGCATCGAGCCACCGCCCGCTTGCGGGCTCCCATGACGCGAGCGGCTCGCGCCGCGACCTTCCTGGCATGGTTCCTGTCCCCCCTGGCTAGCGCGATGTTCTCTTCGTTGCCCAGCCACAGCAGCAGCCGGGTAAGCGCGTCCCGGCCGGCCTCCGCGCGCAGGTGCTCCGGTGCCGGCTCGTCGCCTCTCGCGCTGAGCAGGCCGCGCACGTTCTCGATGACGACCAGCGACGGGCGCAGTTCCGCTATCGCGCGGGCCATGTGATGCCAGACGCCGGACCTGGTGCCGTGCTTCAGCCCGGCCCGGGCGCCTGCCTGGGACACGTCGGTGCAGGGAAAGCCGCCGCACAGGATGTCAACGGGCTCAACTTGCGACCAGTCCACGACGGCCAGGTCTCCGAGGTTCGGAACACCGGGGAACCGGTGCGCCAGGATCTTCGACGGGCCGGGGGCATTGTCGGCTACCCAGGCCAGCTCGCCGCCGAGCAGGTCACTGACGGCCATTTCGACGCCGCCGTAGCCGCTGCAACATGAGCCGATGCGAAGGCCGCTCAAGCTGGCTCAGCCCTTCGCTGATCATCCATCTGGCCTCTCGGAGTACGTGCTATCGCCTCTGCCTGAGCGCCGACTAGCTCAGCCAGTGCCAGTACCTCGGTCCTGCCGGCTGACGGGCATGCCCGGCGGATAGCGGCCCTGAGTTCGGCGCCGGTCATGGGCGCGCTCACCTGAGCGGCTCGATCCGCTCGATGATCCGCACCGACCCGCAGAACTTGCACGCCACGGCCAGGGTGCGCGCCATGATCCGGCGCAGCGCGTCAGCGTGCACCTGGCACAGCAGCATCAGCGCGCCCGCCCGCTCGCAGCACGGCTCCGACCACCAGGCGGCGAAAGCCGCGTCATCGGCGCACTCGTCAAGGTCGCAGGCAGGCGGCCCGATGATCTCGGCCAGGTCCAGGTCTTCAGTGACAGCGGTCACCGCGCATCCATCCCCTCGGTGCCGTCCTCGGGCAGGGCGAACAGCAGGCCCTGCGCCTGCCAGCACGCGATGCCGTCAGTCGGCACCGTCGAGCACGAGCAGCCGGCGTGCAGGAACTGCTCCAGCGGCGGCCATCCGTCCGGCTGGCGCTTGACCCGCTTCTGCGCGTCGATGGCGCCTGATAGCCACTTGACGAGCAGGTCGACCGCCACCGGCTCGGTACGGTCCCTCAGTTCCTCGTGCCGCACGAGGATGAGCCGGCCGACGATCGAGCGGCGCGCCTCTTCCTGCTGACCCGCTGCCGCCCAGTGCCATTCCGCCAGCCTGTGCCAGTGCATCAGTTCCCGGCCGTGCTCCTCGCAGCGCTCCGAGCGCAGCAGGGCAGCGTGCACGCTGCGGTCCCTGTCGACGCTCAGCGCCCCTGTCTGGCGCTCCAGGCGCTCGGCGCGCTCGCGGAGTTTCGCGTTCTCCGCGCGGAGCGAGGCGACCTCGGATTCGAGTGCCCGCGGGCGGGCTGCCGGGTCCAGGTCTACGGCGGTCAACGGGCACCTCCCCACTTGCGCCGCTCAGCGATCAGGCCCGCGCAGTTGGTCAGGCCGTACGCGGCGGCGACCGCCAGCCACCCCCACTGCCCGGTCAGGCCGCGAGCGGCAGCCAGGGACGCGTTCGCGACGATGCCGAGCACCCAGAACGAGAGCCAGCGGCGACGGCACATGCAGATGATCACTGCCACGTAGCCGGCCAGGGCGACGACGGTCAGCCCGGCGGCAATCAACGCGGTCAGCATGCTCGCCTCGCCATCTGCGGCACCGCTCCGAGTTCGGCTAGTTCCTCATCGAGCAGCGCGTGGTACTCCGCTTGATGAGCGTCGGCAAGCCTCAGCTTGGCCAGGCCCGCTGCCTTGACCCGCATGGCGGCAATGCCCAGGTCCACGCAGACCGGCCGGACGGTGAGCAGCCACGGCATGCCGTCCGGCCCGGCGAACACCGTCTCGTGCCGCCGGTCGGGTGACTCGGCCGCCAGTTCCGCCGCTGCCCTGGCTACCGCTGCGGTGATGACATCCGGGTCGTCGAGCAATGTCCTGAGCAGGGCGTCGGCGATGAGGCAGGCACCCTGCTCCGGTGTCGTGCCCGGAGGTGCCGAGCCGATGGCGGCAAGGATGGCCTTGACTGCGAGGGAGTGGAGGCTGCCGGGCTGGCGGGCGCTGGTGATGGTCATGGGACCAGGTGCTCCTTTCCGTCAGCGTCGTAGCCGTGCGGGTTCACGCGGTTCGCGGCGCGCTCATGGCACAGCGCGTCATAGGCGTCCTGAGCGGCGGCCAGGTCGCGAGCGGCGGCGGTCATCTCCGCGTAGTCCTCGGCCGCCTTCAGGCTGCCGCCGTAGCTGGCGGTCAGGCCGGCCGGTCCGATGAGCGTGGCGAGCACCGCGCGGGTCATGCGGTTGCGCGCGGCGATCAGGCCCAGCGCGGCATGCGGGTCTGGCGCGGTCACCGGGCATCACCCGCCATCGCGGCCACGGCCTCATCGCGGGTCGGGAAGATTCCGAACACCTTCGTCAGGCCGGTGACGCGGAAGACCTTGAGGATCGGCTCGGAATCGCAGGCGATCGCAACCGATCCGCCCTTGTGCCGTGCCCGTTTCAGCGCTCCCGTGATAACGCCCAGGCCTGTCGCGTCAAGATAGGTGCAGGCCGTCAGGTCCAGCAGGAACCGCGAGTAGCCTTCGGCGTCGAAGCGGAGCAGCGTGCTGCGGAGGTCCGGCGCGGTGTAGCAGTCGCAGTCGCCGGCGGCCTTGATCACTGCCGTATCACCCGCGACTTCCGTGGTGATTTCGAGGCTCACGAGTCACCGCCCTGGATCTCCTGGCCGAGCCGGGACAGCTCGTCGGCGGCGGCCAGCACCTGAAGCGGGGCGCTCATCTCGCTGCACCTCGGCTTGTGCGCGATCCGGGCCTCCGCGAGCGGCGCCCCGCAGCCCGCGCACTGCCAGCCGCCGAAGTCATGCAACTCAAGTCGCTGGGTGACCGGAAGGGACCAGGCGCGCTCCCGCTCGGCCGACGCCCCGTCGCGGTACCCGGCGTCGTAGGCGGCGATCTCGCTGCCGAGCCAGGTGCGGGAGTTGCCGCTGGTGGTCACAGGTCCTCCCCGATCAGGTCGGCGAACGGGACCGTGCTGGTCACGACTCCGTTCACCCGCGACTGCACGACAGTCGCGTGAAGCTCGATCGCCATGCGGCGGATGCGTTCCCGCTCGCCAGCGACGGCGTCCGCGATCACGTCGTCGATCTCAAGCGGCGGCGTGCCGAGCGCCCTAGTCGCGTGGCGGCACGGCAGGCCGAGGTGCTTGCGGATCGTCCGCGCCAGGTCGTGGGCGCGGCGTGCCTGCGGGCCGATGTGAAGCGACCACGGCGAGTGCTCCGGTGCGTCGGCGTACGGCTCTTTGAGTTGCGGGCTGACCGCCAGCAGGCGCATGGCGACGGAGTGCAGCGCATTCTCGGCCTGGTCCAGAAGTTCGCGGTCGGTGCTCACGGCCTGCCCTCGATCAGGTCGGCGCCGTCTAGCAGCGACGCCGCCGCTACCTGGGACAGGGCGGACAGCGAGTCCGGGGCCAGCTCGGCGGCCCTGGCGCGGATCAGGTCAGCGCAGCGCTTGCGCTCGGCGAGCGCCGCCTCGATCCGGTCAGAGCGCGCCCCTGCATCCGCGCGTCCCATCGCGACCTCCGCGACGCCCGTGCCGATGCGCCGGTCAGCCTCCCGGTCCGCCTCGCAGAGTTCCCCCCAGGGCACGAGCCAGGACGGTTTGGGGTCCGTCTGCTCCCGTGCCCATGCCACCCAGAGCTCGCGGACCAGGGAGCCCCAGAAGTCCCGGTCAGCGAGAGCCGGGATTCCGCCTTCCGCCCTGTGATCCAGCAGGAACGCCGCGCGGGCTTTGCCTTCGGAGATCCCGGCCTGGTACACCTCCGATCCGGCTATCCGGCGCTTGTCAGCGTCGGCGCGGATGGCGTCCTGCCCGGCAGCGAGCGCGATCCGTGCCTGCCCGTAGAAAGAGCCGAGCGCTGGCCCGCTGCAATGCCTGTCCGGGCATTCCGCGTCGTGCAGGGCCATGGCGGCGAGCGTGACCGCCCGCTCTGGCACTTCGGGCACGGGGGTCACTGACTCGCTCCTGCTGTGTGGTCGTGCGGGTTCCCGCCGCGCCACAGGCTCATGACGTGGCGCTCCCAGCGCAGTCTGAGCACGTCAAGTGACTCGTCCGGCCTGATCGTCAGGTCGTCCAGCGCGTCCCCGCACTGGCACTTCGCGTACGTCTCTTCGTCGCCGTGCTCGATGATCAGCGCGTGGCCGCCTGCCATCGTCGCGGGCATCTCGGCGTCAGGGTCCGCGGCCAGGCGGTCGAACTCGCCGCACCGCGCGGCAGCGAGGAACGTGCCGAACTCGGCCCGCGAGAAGGCGGCGAACCAGTCCTGGCCGTCAGGTCCGGCGTGCTCCCGGCTGTGACGGATCTCGACATGGCCGTCGCCGCAGAGCCTCAGCTCGGGTCCGCAGGAGTCACCCAGGGATGAGGGCTTGCGCCAGGGGGTGGGGAGGGTGGTCATCTTGGGTCTCCTAGTTCTTCGATCAGGACTTCGGGCGGCGCGAGTTGCAGGAGGCTGGCGACGGAGAGTGCCCGCGTCCGCGCTTCCTCGGTCTGGCGGATGTCCGCTACCGGGCCGGTCCGCTGCTGCTCGCGGTCGCTGAGCCGGCGGCGGATGTGGAAGGCTCGCCCGGTCCACTCGCGCCACTCTCCGAGTGAGGCGTCCCCTACTCCGGCTAGCTGCCGTTCGGCTTCGCGTTCGAGCGCTGCGCGGGTAGTCAGGCCGCCGCGCGCGGCGATGCTGGCGTGCCAGACCGGCCCGCCGAATCCCATTTCCAGTCATTCGTAGCCGCTGTTCACGGTCAGGAGCACGGACAAGCCGCCCGGCAGCATCCGCGAGAACCGGGAGTGCATGGTCTCGATCGACAGGGCGGCAGTGGCTCGCTATCGCCGTCTCCTGACGACGGTTCATCGCGGGGACTTCCTTCCTTCGGTACTTCGGGGGGTCGTGGCGGGACCGCGCCCGTCCTTGGCTGGTAGTCGGATCAGCCTTGACGCCGCGAAGGGCGCAGGTACGGGACACGGGAGGCAGCCCGGCGGCCGCGCCACGGGTCTGGGGTTACTTGTCAAGCCATGCCCGGCTTGACTCGCTGTCCGGGGTCCGGATGGGGTGGCTGTCCTGCCAGTTGAGGACGGCTTCGGCCGAGTCGTCGATCAGGTCAAGGTGCCGCCTCGGGCTGCCCGCCTCGAAGCAGAGCGACCGGTAGAGGCTCAGCAACTCGGGCAGCAGCCGGTCCTGAGCACGGAACACCACGACCGGCTCATCGTCCGCCACGGTGCCGTGCTCAAGGGTGACCCGGCCGTACTTGCGGTCGATCGCCATCGGGTCTCTCCTTCGGTGCGTTCTCGGGTCCGGGGGTGCGGCCCGCAGTACCGGTCAGGGGGGATACCGGGGTACTGCGGGCCGCACGTCTTGGGTTACTAGCCGCTCAGGCCCGCCATCAGGATCAGGTCATTCGCCAGTTCCTGCGGATTGGTCACAGAGTCGAACGCCATGACCTTGACGTGCTTCGGGTTGGCCTGCTCGGCGCCCGAGTACGACGCCAGGGTCCTGTCGTGGTCCGGCCCGTGGCCTACGACGGCGACCGCGAAGTACCGATCCGGGTTAGGCGCGCTCAGCACCTTGGCGAATTCGAGAGCGTCCTTGGCCTCGCCGTCGGTGAAGATCAGGCAGAGCAGGACGCGCGGCTCTACCTCGTCGCCGAACTCCTTGTTGTAGTCGCCGAGAGCGGCCTTCCACGCGGGCATGATCGCGGTCCCGCCGCCCCACCGGATGGCGTCCCAGCGCCGCTGAAAGTTGCTGCTGTTGAAGTCGCCCAGCTCGGTGTGGATGTCACTGAACCCGTGGATTAGCAGGCCGCCTTTCTCGTCCGACCCGGCCGCCTGCTCAGCCTCAGCAGCCGAGTCCTGGTCTTCGAGCGCCTTGACGAACAAGGGCATCGCCTCGCCTACCAGTGAGTGGCGGGTGATCGCCGAGCCGTCAGCGGCCTCCCATTCCATGGAGCCGCTGGTGTCCAGCAGGCAGATGACCTCCTTCTTGCGCCACGCGGGGACTAGCGGGGTCTCGACCCGGGGGCCTTGTGTCGCGTCGGTCATTGCGGTGATCCTTTTCTCGTTGCGGTTTTTCTTGCTGCACCCGTCCCGGCGCGGGGAATGACGCCGGGACGGACACGTTCTAGGGGGTTGCCGGCGACTCTGAGCCTGTTGCTGGCGGGTCTGCGGGCTCGGGTGCTGGCGTGTACCGCAGGTGCGTGCTCAGCGCGCCCACGGCCGCGGACGGACCCGCCGGGGCGACTGTCAGCCGCCGCCCGGACAGCCGCGTCTCCCGTGAATAGCCGTCCCGCTCCACTGGCCGCAGGTGCTCCCGCTGGACATCGGCGGACAGTGCCAGCAGCGCCTCGATCAGCGACGGCAGCGAGACCGATATCTCGGCGCACTCGTTCTGCGTTTCGGAATTGGAGTCCTGCTCAACTGCGCAGATAGACACGAACACGGTGTCGTCCAGCGCGCCCAGGGTCAGCACCTTCTCCGGCGGGACGGCCGGCTCAAGGCAGTCGGCAAGGGAAATCTTGTGGATCATCAGAACGGCGGCCTTCCCGTGAGTTCGCCCTCGGCGCGCCTGAAGTCGCGGTTGAAGATGGCCATGACCTCGGCCAGCGCGTCGTCTCCCGCAAGGAACGACTCGGCCCACTGGCGCAAGGCGGCAATCTTGTCCCGGTCGGCGTGCCAGTTGCGGCGCAGTTCGGCCGCGTCCGCCCGCACCTGCTCGATGGTCTGCGCCCACGGGTCCGGCTGCTCAGGCTCGCTGCCCGGCTCCGGTACTGCCGTGATCAGGTGCACCGAGCCGCGCGGGATCAGCGCCGAGAACTCGCCGTCACCGTCCCTCAGCACCGCCGTGGCAAGATCTCCGAGCCATTCGCCGGTAGTCAGGTAGCCCTCGCGCTCAAGGAAGCCCTTGACTGCGACGTGGACGTAGGTGCCGTCAGGGATCAGCGGCGCAGGTTCCGCCCCTGCTGCCGCGCGCCTGGCGACGAGATCCGCATAACTGGCGCGCCAGCCTTCTGCGCCCTGCTCCCACTCCGGAGTCCCGGTGCCCGTCCGGTCCCGGATCAGCGACCACGCGGACTCCAGCAGTTCCATGACCGGCTCTGCCGGCACGGGATTCCCGGCCCGGAGTCGCGTCAGCACCCACTCGGCGCCCGACTCGTCACGGTGCCGCTCCCCGTGCTGAGCCAGCCATGTGCACGGCCTGCCGGTGGCGGGGTGGACCTCGGGACACGTCTCGCGGTCGGCGAACGGCGGCTCGCCCAGCCGGGCGATGGTCTCCAGCGTCCCGGCCGCGTGCTGGCGCCTGGCCTCGAGTTCCTCCCACGGGTCCGGCAGGGCGCCGGTCATGACCTCGCCCAGCGACAGCCGGCGCAGTGCCGCTACCGCCTGGGCTAGCTGGACCCCGGCCAGGGACGCGGGCGGCGCGGATTCAGCGGCCAGCACGGCCATCACCGCGTCTACCTGGACATCACACGCCTTGCACCGGGCACAGCGGTCGACCGAGTCCTGGAGCGCGGCGTCGATCCGCTCCCGCAGGTCGCCCGAGCCGGCGGCCCGCGCCGTGTCGTAAGCGCTGTCCTCCGCGTTGTCCCAGTCGGCGACCCACGCCGGGGGCGGTCCCGATGCCCGGACCGGCGCCTGCTCCCGTGCCTCACCGAGCAGCCTCAGCAGCAGGGCGCATGCCGGGACCGCTCCGATATGGCGCTCGCCGTCACTTTCATGCGGCGGGCCGCCGGGGCACAGCGGAGCGTCGTAGCAGGCCGCTACCGCATCGACGATGCCCCGGACTCGCGCGTCCGGGGCCAGTCCCTCAAGCCAGTCAGGCCACGGCTCCGGGGTGACGGTCCCTTCGGTCCCTGGGTGGTCAGTCATGGTGGTTTCGTCGTTGCCGGTCAACTTGCCGCCTCCAGGTCTCGTGCTCGGTCAGTTGTCACGCCAGTCCCCGTCCTGCCTGCCTGAGCAGGTCGCGGTCGTGCTGGCACAGGAATCCCAGGTCGTTCAGCAAGTTCAGGTCGTGGTCGCTGAACAAGGCCAGCGCCCCGGCCCACATCAGGTCCGCCTGCCGCTGGTGCCTGTCCCGCTCCTGCTGGAACCGGCCGGCGACGTCGGGCACCTGGCGCTGGCGGAACGGGTCAACTGACGGCCCGAGCCTGAGCGTCCGCGTCCTGTCAGGCGACACGGGCGGTACCTCCGGTCTCGTCGTCGCTCGCACGCCACGCGCTGGTCGCCGCCCGGAAGAGCGCCGCCTGCCGTGCCGCGACCGTGAGCGGTCCGGGCTTGTCCGCCTGGTCGGCGATCTGGCGCTCGGTCTCGGCGAGCATCCGGGTCTCCTCCGGCGTCAGGTGCGGCTTGCCCGCGGCGGCGTACCGGTCAGCCAGGTCCATCAGCGACTTCACGAGCGCTGCCTGGCGCTCCGACAGCCGCATCGTCGCCGACGCCGCGTGGTAGTCGGCGAGCAGTTCCCAGATCCCGGCCTCCATGCCTGACCGGCTGAGCCGCCTGGTCCGCTTCACGCGGCACCGCCGGAGACGCGCTCGCGGTACTCGGCCGACGCTCTCGCCATCGCCAGCCGGGCTGGCGCCAGCAGGTCGTCGCGCTGCTCCGGGTCCATCGGGTCAGCGGCGCGGGCGCCGGGCTGGACCGGTGAGCGGGATTCTTGCCGCACGTCGGCCGCCGACGAGTCGTCGATGCCGAGCAGCCGTCCCGTGCGCAGCAGCAGCGATGCGAACACGGCCCGCTGCTCGGGTTCCTCCAGCGACCGGAGCGCGGAGTGGACGATGCCGTCGAACTCGTCCCGGTCCCAGTCGGGCCGGGCCTCGGCGACGAGCTGCGCCAGCGCCAGGCGGGCGACGCGGATCTTGGTGCTCGCGGGTTTTCCTGCTTTGCGCATTTCAGTCATTGCTATTCCTGAGTTGGTTCATCTCGAATTCGCGGAGCGCTGCCGCCTGGCGCTCGAATTCCTGCTGCTGCGTCAGCATCGGCGGCGGCTCGCTTTCCCGTCCGGCCTGAATAATCTGCGACGAGAAATTGATGATCTTGACCTCACCCGTCGCGCGCGCACCTTCCACAGAGGTTGTGATCACAGGACGGTCAAGTGAGGGGATGTTGAGGTGGTTTAGGTTTTCTGAGGAGAGGGGTGCGGCTGTGGCCGCACCTTTAGGGCTCAAAGCCGCTGCTGTGGCCGCACCTTCTGACGCTGTGGCCGCACCTTTGCTACCGGCCGCCCTGGTCTTAGGTGCGGCTGTGGCCTCACCTTCAGACCCGTCCGGCACCTCAGAAGGTGCGGCCACAGCAGCGGCTTTGAAGAAATCGGGAACGACATAATCAACCGCGTGGCCTCGCGCCGCGTAAACCGGCTTGCCTTTCTTGTCATAACCGTGGATAACCCGGAATTCGAGCCCGCGCGACGCCAGCCTGCCCAGCGCGTCGCGCACGCCGGACGGCTTCATGCGCGTCCGGTAGCACAATTCCTCGTTCTTGATCCACGAGCGCCGCGTCTGCTCCCCGGCGTCGTCGGCGATGATCAGCGCGACGACAAGCTCACCTGAGGTCAGGTCAGCCGGCGCGAAGTTCACGACCTCGCGGTAGAGCCTGTAGCCCACGTGCACGCGGTCCTGTCTCCTAGGTAGGCGGATGGAAGCTAAGGCGCGCCTCAGGGCGGGTGGGCCACTCACGGCGTCCTGTCTCGGTAGCAGGGGAAGGGGGGTCATTGCGGCTCAGTCGTCCATGAGCAGGCGAGCGAGCGCGTGCCTGGTATCCGCGGACATGTGAGCGCGGATAGTGCGAGCGGCCGACTCGGGATCGTCTACGCGGATGGTCTGGGTGCGCGGCGCGATACCGGCCTCAATGGCAGCCGCACGGACGCTCGGGAACTCGCCGCTCGCCATCCGATCGAGCACGTCAGGATGGTCGCGAGCGATGCGCCGGGTTAGGTAAACCGCGCGATTGCCACCGAGCGCACCGTCGTCCGTAATCTTTACTTTGTAAAGATTCTCTGGATCATCATTGCGTGGCCGGCCGGATTCGTTGTTAATAACCAGGCCGTCGTTCTTGATCGCGCGGGCCAGGGCCTTTGCACCCTGCGTAGCCCTCTCCTTCGCGGTGCGGGCTAGATTGAATGCCTTCGTCAGCAAGTCCGGCGCATATCTCTGCGCGTAGTGATAGGTGCCTTCTAGCTCGGACCACGTTTCAAACGAGCGCTTAACGCGGTCCTCGAAGTACTCGGCGAAACTTGCGTACGCACTAACGTCCCCGTGGGTCTCAGATCCGCCAGCAGCGTCCGGGCCGACTCGTCGCGGGTCCGCGTACAACTTCTCTTGCTCAACGATCTGAAGCAGTTCGTAGACCATCGGCCACGCCTCATCGAAATCCCGCGCCCACAAGCCGATCCAGTGATCGGCAAAGGCCGCTCGGGCATCGCGGCTGTTGAGTTGACGGAAGTCCCTCAGCGCTTCGCCTACGCGCTTCGGTGCAGCCGCCGCAGCTTTGCGCATGCCGCGTCCGGGGTGATGCGCCGCCGGGGTAGTCACGGCGCGTCCGCTCGCGCCATTACCGACGCCAGAGCCGTGAGGGCCGGGCAAAGCCCGTCATCGACCAGGCGGCCGATTACCCATCCGATGATCTCTGCCTGCGTGTCGGGGCGACGGAGAAGCGCGTGGACCTGAGGCGTGTCCCAGTCGCTGTCATTGCGTGCGTGGCCCTTATCGGGGACGCCGAGCTTCTGCTTCACCGCCGAGCCGATCAGGCTGTGAATCTGCTGCCTGTTGCCGGTGAAGTGACTGCGCAGGCTGTTCCTGACACGGCTGGTCATTGCCTGCCGGATGTCCTCAAGATGCTCGGCCTGAGTGAGCGGCGGCAGGTGGAACCGCGAGGCGTGCTCAACATAGAGAGCGGAGATCAGTTCGCGGAAGCTCTCGGCGACGGGCACGTACTTGCCCACCAGGTCCGGGTGATGGATCTTCAGGTGACGCTCTAGCTCAGTGTCGGCCGGCTCGTGCCTCACCTGCTCGCGGGTGACGATCAGGTTCGGGCGGATGGTCTTGTCCAGGCGGATCTCGCGCCGGGCGGCGTCTGGGTCCTGGCGGACCTTCGTTGCCCACTGGCGGATCTTCTCGACACGCGGTCCGGTGTCCAGTCCCGCGAACCCGGTCACGACATCCTCAAGCGGCACAGGGCTGCCGTCCGGCCGCGTCTCGCTTAGCCATGCGGCGATGTCGAGCTTGTCCTTGAGCGGCAGTAGCATCTCCCGCTGGATTCCGGCCGGCGTGGTTGGGTCGGCGTCGCCCAGGCTGTCGATCACGGGCAGGCTGGCGATGTGCTCTTCCATCTCGCAGACGAAGCTGATCGCGCGTGCGATCACCGCCGCGTTGCGGAAGGTCTCATGCGTGATGATGCGCACCGTGTCGAGCGGTGCGGGCGGCACCAGCAGCACTGGCGAGCCGGCGCGCCTCGACGTGACGGCCCGGAGCTGGCGGCCGAGAGCGCGCTGCACGATCTCCACGATCGAGCCCTGCGAGGCGGCGATGCCGACCGGTCCGCACGCCGGGTTGTTCACGCCCTCGCGGCCGATCCCGACGACGAAAAGCACGCGCGAGCATTTCGCGTCAAGGCGGTAACCCTGAGACTTGGCGCGGAGCCACGGATGGGCGATGCCGAGCGGCCTGCCCAGCAGCCGCTTGCCCTTGGTATCCAGCACGTCCGTGTGGACGACCTCGGCGCGCCAGCCCTCATGTGCCGGGTAGGTAACGGGGTCGCGCAGGAACATCTCGTTGGTGTTGTCTGCCAGGGTCCTCGCCGTGGCCACGTCATCGCAGACGATCATCGGGTGCGCGGGGTAGATGCCGTTCATCTCGACCGTGGCCGGGTCGCGGTGCGCCGCTATGCTCTCTGCCGTCGTCACGAGCTGGTCGCGCCGTTTCGTCTCCTGGATGACCTCGCGGACTACCGCGATGGCCGGCATGATGTTCTTGTCGTAGCCTTCCTTGCCGGGATCGTCGGTCACCCCGTGCTCGCCGTGCTCGAAGATCCGTGCCTCCGTGATGCCGATCTCGCGGACGAAATCGCGGAACAGATCAGGGCCGCTGTCCAGGCGCTTCAGGCTCTGGTCGTTGTAGTTGGCCTGGTCGTAGCCGTAGACGGTCAGCGCGACCATCTGGTGAAGCAGCGGCCGGCCGCGTCGATCGGCGAGCCGGTGAACCCGAGGCAGATCGATCCGGATGCCTCTTCGACAAGCCGACTCACCTGGTCGGCGGCGAAGTGAGGCTCGTCGAACGCGATGACTGGGAAGCGCCCGAGGATCTTCGCGAGATCGGACCGCGCCATCCCGCCTTCGCGCTCCCAGATCATCTGGACCGTCGTCACAACGGCGTCGTGCTGGTCGAGCCAGTTCTCCTGCTCGAACTGCCATGAGTGCTCGATGACGCCGACGCGCGGGGCCTGCCCGAGAATCCCATAGCCAGTGATGTCGCTCTTCAGGTCGTCCGCGATCTGATCGCGGACCGCCCGTTCCTTGGTGACGATCAGGAGGCAGCCGGCTCGCGGCGAAGCGCCCCACCGATCGCGGATTACGTGATTGACGGCCCACGCCGCTGCCGCGATTCCGATCGTCTTGCCCGCCGCGACCACCCAGGCGTTGACGTAGAGCCGCCGCGCTATGTCGCTGACCGGCTGGCCGAACCAGTCGGCTCGCTGCGTGATCTCGCTGAACAGCAGCCGCTGCGCGCCACGGAAGGCGTCAAGGTTCGGTGTCTGGTCCCAGTAGAAGCGCTGCGCCCAGTACTCGTCAGCGCGGATGCCCTTCTTGGCATTCAGGCGACCGGTCAGGAATTGCAGGTTACTCACGTCGTCGGTGCCGCCAGCCCAGCGCGGCACGATGTGGTCGACGCTCAGATCTGTCGTCTCGCCGGTCCTCTCGCAGCGAGGAACGTTGCCGTACCGCTTCAGCAGTTCGACCCATGAGTCCTGCCTGAGCCAAGTTGGCTTGCGCGGTATCTGATTCTCGGTCAACTGCGGGACTCCTAGCGCTGGTAATCGGTCGGTCTCAGACTATGCCACTACCTACGTGGCATCGCAACTAGTTGCGTTGCATCAGTGCTTCAGGCATCATGGGGAGTGGCCACAACCACGTGGCCGGTGTCATCATGGGAAGGTGCCGGACCCGATGGGCGATGTAGTCGCGGCCCGAGATGCCTACATAGCGGCCCGCAAGCTGGTGGCTCAGCGCCGCCGCGAGCTTGGCCGCGCCATCCTTGAGGCACGCGGCCAGAGCGTCCCGCAGGAATCCATAGCGCGGACGCTCAAGCTCACCCGCGAGCAGGTGCGGCGCTATCAGGCCGAGTACGAGAAGTGGGCAGCGGCGCAGTCCTGACCTCACCGGGCCTCACCGCCAGCGACCCGCAGTCCCGCCAGCGCGGCCAGTTCGCGCTGAATCCGGCCCGAGTAGAGGTCGCGCGGCCGCCACACGCCGGCGTCGAGCCCCGCGGCCGCGAGGGCGTCCAGCCAGTCCTGCTGCTCTGGCGTCGGGTCTTCGCCCTCCCGCTTCAGCTCGCGGACGATCACCGTGCCGGGCGTGCCGGGCCGGTCCCTGCGTCCGATCACCCAGTCCGGCCAGCCCCGGTGCGCCCTTCGCGAGTCCGAGTTGTGCTGCCTCAGCAGGCCCGGGAAGTCGTCGTCGAGCAGCTTGCGCAGGGCGTGGTCCAGGCTTCCGCTGCCGCCGTTCTCGGGCATTGCCCTGGCAAGTACGTCGATGGCACGGGTTCGCGTCTCAGTCACCGGCACCTCCGAGCAGGCTTTCCCTGTTCGCTGCGGTGACCTGCCGCGCCCGCTCCCAGACCGCCATCGCCCGCTTGACGCGCTCCTGGTCACGGTCAGCCCACCCGCACTTGTCGCAGATGATCAGGCCTGCGTAACGGCACTCATCCTCGGTGCCGGGCCTGAAGTGCGGCACTCCGCCCGAGCCGTCAGCGGGCAGCCAGGACGGCCAGGAAATTTCAGCCTCGCGCGCGCCAACGTCAGCCGTCTCCCCGCCAGCCCGGACGACATTGCAAGCCTCGCCGCAGGACGCGCAGACGTAGTGCTGAGAGGTGTCACCCCTGGCAGCGACAGGGGCACGATGGCAGGCTGAGAGCCATTCAGGGGCGCTCACGCGGCATCCCTTGCCCGGCCGGCCAGTCCGGCCGCCTTCGAGCCCCGGCTCACCGAGGGACGCCACGCCATCCGCCACTCGAACGTCTTGAGATGCCCCGGCTGGGAGACCGGGTTACGCTCGCGGTCGGCCATGATGCGGGCGTTGAGCCGGTCCAGTCCCGGCCGGCCCCGGTAGAGGTAGCTCACCGATTCCCCCGTCCCGGGCCGGCGGCGTCACTGTCCCGGCGCGCGGCGGGGCTAGCGAGGTAGTCCCGCACCTCGCCAGGGTCGGCCCCGGCCGCGAGAGCGTTCCGGGCGGCCTGCTCCCGGATGGAGGCGACCTTCGCCGCTATCTCCGCCTCGCGCCCGCCGTCGCCCGCGCGCCGGTAGCCGGCGCCCTCGGGGAAGCCGTTGCGGGACTCCCGCCACTCGGCGCCCTGGCTGCTGTCCCCGGTGGCGGACAGCTTGCGCGAGGCGGAGACGGGGTTGCTGCGGAGCCTCGGCTCGCCGCGATGGCGCTCGGTCATCAGCCGCTCACCGCCGATGGCACAGCCGGGAACTCGCTGGCGTCTCGGGTGTCGCAGCACCAGGTGCACTGCCTCATCTCGGGGCAGCACTCGTCGGCGGACAGCGTGATCCAGTGGTGCTCGCAGGTCTCGGTCAGGTACGCCCGCAGGTCGGCCGCGATCTGCCGCAGCGGGTCATTCGTCGCGCAGGTGGCGAGCAGGTGCTCGACGCGCCACAGCCACCGCCTGTCGACCGGCGTGCTGACGGGCCTGCCCTGGGAGTCGTCGGGGTCCAGGATCATGCGCCCGGCCCGGTCGCGCCAGGAGCTTCCGTGCTCGGTCATGCCGCCTCATTCCTGATCGCGGGCATCGTGCCCTTGGCTCGCTTGGCCCTTCCCTTGGCGCTGCGCCTGCTAGCCGGCGTCGCGGTGTTGCGCGTCTCGGCCTCGCGCCGCTTCTCGGCCCGGACCTCGCGCATGGCGTGCTTGCCGGCCCGGCCCGACCACCTGTTGCCCGTGACATGCCAGGACTCGCCGCAGAACGAGGCCATGAACCCGCGCCCGGTGCTCTCGTACCGGGCCTGCTCGGCGGCGGCCACTGCGGCACCGCGCGACGGGTACGGCACTCTCCCGCAGCCCGCGCAGATCTCATCGGCGGCACCCCAGGCCCGGATCTCCGCCACCTCATCGGCGGTGGCGGAACTGACGTGCCAGTAGCCGCCGCACGCCTCGTAAGAGCGCATCCGGCAGCCGAACTTGGCGCCGAGCACCCTCGCCGCGTGCCTGGCCTGGTCGCGGCTGACATAGCGGACCTTGCCGCACGTCCGGCACTCGCCCAGTTCCTGAGTCTTCGTCCCCGCGGTCATGACGCTGACTCCGTGCCGCCGTTGCGCAAGGCCAGGAATCTCTGCACCGATGCCTTGGTGACCCTGGCGGCCCGGCCGTCGTACGGCAGCGCGTCCAGTACCCCGGCCTTGCCCAGTACCTGGGCGTCGCCGTCGCTGATGCCGAGGAGCGCGGCCGCCTCGGTGCGGAGCATGTCCGGCGCGTCGGTCACCGCTGCCAGCGGGCGCGTCCTGCTCTCGGGCTTCCGGGTTCCGGCGGCGCCCTCGGCAGTGCGAGCCTCATGCTGCAGCCGGCGGCTCGAACTTCAGCGTCCAGTTGGCCGTGTAGCCGCACACCGCTCCCGTGCCGACAGCCGACGTGACCCGGTCAGTGATCTTCACCGCAGCGACGGAGATGGCGGTGACGGAACCCACCACGGCGAAGGCTCCCGACGCGCTGATGATGGCAAGCTCGGCGCCGGTCATGACTCTGCCGCCTGAGCGCGCCACGCCGCCGCCCACGCGAAATCGATGCCGGCGTTGGCGGCGCACTGCTCGTCCTCGGTCCGGTCGCCCACGAACAGCGCGAGGTGCGGAGGGTAGAACTCGCCGTGGTAGCGGTCAGCCAGCCCGTAGGCAGCTTCGATGACCGCGCCCGCCGATGGCTTGCGGCACCAGCACCGGCCCATCACAGGGTCGGGCGCGTCAGGGTGGTGGCGGCAGAAAGTGATGAGATCAAAGAGGCCGCCGCACTGCCGCTGCGTCTCCAGCATCGCGGCGGAGACGGCCTGGTAACTCACGATGCCCAGCGCGATGCCGCCCTGGTTGCTGACAGCCGCTACCCGGCCGCCTGCGTCCTTCCAGCGGCGGATCATCGTGACCGCCTCGGGGAAAACCTCGACGTCGGCCGGCCCGTTCACGAACCGGCCCAGCTCGTCGAATCCCTTGCGGACCGTGGAGTCCAGATCCAGGTACAGGACCGGGACCGCTTTCTCTTTGCTGCTCACGCGCCCGCTCATGCCGACTGCACCTGAGCCATCACGTCGGCGAACTCGTCGCCGAGCGGGTCCGCCACCATGACCAGCCACGCCGCGTGCACCAGCGCTTCCTGCCGGGTCATCCGCGCCCTCGGCCAGGTCACGGTCACGGTGCCGTCACCTGCCGCGCCGACGATCTGGCTGTTGCTGACATCCATTAGCTCTCCCTCGTTGTCTTTGACGGTCACCCGGACATCGGTGGCGGGCATGAGGCTTCGGGTCACAGGGCACCGCCGGCCTGAGCGCCGGAACGGCAGCCATAAGGCGAGCAGCCGTCCGGGTCGCCCTCTTCGGCCATCTCGATGTCGGCGATCACGTCGAGCAGGTCGCCCTGGCGGGACTTCCATTCAGCGGAGGTCACGCGGTCGATAGGCGCCTGATCGAGCGGGACGCGAGAGGCGTGCAGGAACGCCTCGCCGTTGAGCGGAACGCCCTTGCCGCCGCCCTTGCGGATGGCCTTGTCGAACGCGACCGCCTCAGCCCACTCGCCCGGCTCGCTGTCGCGCATCTCGCGCCACTGCCGGTTGCCGTGGTACGGGCAGAACGTGCATGCCGACTTGGCCACCGACGCCCAGCCGCGCGACTTGAGCCACCGCTCGCACGCCTTGCGGTCCATCCCGATGTCAAGCAGCGGGTACGCAAGCCGCTGGTAGGAGACCGTGAACCCGTCGCTAACCCGGCCGATCTCGTCAGCCGAGAAGCCGATCCACTGCTCGGCTACCTGGCCCTTCGGGACGCGCTTGAAGTCCGGTGCCGCCGCGCCGAGCAGTTCCCGCACCTTGCGGCGGATCGGGGCGAGCTTGTACTCGCTGGTGCACTGCCTGCGGCCCATGCCGAGCGTGCCGTCCGCGTTGCGGATGAAGTACGGGATGGACGCGTACCGGTGAGCGGGGTCGATCGTCTCGGCCGCGAGATCGCCCTTAGAGACGCGGAGCACGGGAACGCCCCCCCCCGCCGCCGTCTCGGTCACGCGGTCAAGGTGCTCGTAGACGCGCTTCGGCTCGCCTTTGGTGTCCGCGAAGATGGCGTAATCCAGCCTGGGCAGGATGCCTTCAAGGCTCATCAGCAGCAGCGTCGTTGACTGCACGCCCGCGCCAAGCGACAGGACGCGGATAGTCGGCTCGCTCACCTGGCACGCTCCCGGAACGCCGGGCAGGTGACCTTCTCCGGGAAAGGCGTCATCGGGAGGCCGGCCCCGAACGGGTCAGCGCCGCAGCAGTCAGCCATGCCGTCGCTGCCGAGCGCCGGCCAGTAGTGCAGTACCGGCAGCGGCCTCAGGCCCGGCTGCGCCAGTTCTCCCGCGCCCTGCCACGTATCCGGGTCATGCGGGTCCGGCTCGGCCAGTCCCGCTTTCCGCCCCGCCCACGCGCGGTCCGCCACCAGCCGGGCAAGGAACCGGGCTGGTGCCGACCTGCCGCAGCGGGGAAGGTCCCGCTCGCGCCAGGCCCTGCGGGCGAAGGCGATGGCGGGAACGCCGCCGATGGCCGCGGGGATCAGGTACCAGGCGCTCATGAGGCTGCCTCTCCGTCGATGTCGAACATGCCGGGCTGGATCGGCTTGGACAGGCGGACCTTGATCAGTTCCGCGTATTTCCGCTCCCGCTCGATCAGGACGCAGTGGCGGCCCTCCCGTACGCACGCCTCCGCCGTGGCACCGGAGCCGCCGAAGGGGTCAAGGATCAGCGCGCCCGGCCGACTTACCAATCGGCACAACCAGGACATAAGAGACACCGGCTTGACGGTATTGTGAGCCGTGCCGTCCGGAAGCCTGGGCCGCTCGGAACTCGACGCCTTCGGCTCGTAGCGGAAGACCGGAAAGAACCTGCTGGCCCCGCCGGCGTCATCACGGGAGATGGCCTCGTAGTCACGGGGCAGCCCGGCGCCGTTGCCGTACACCGACCCGTTCGGGTCACCGCTGCTGCCCGTCTTGCTCGGCTTCGATGCCCTGGTCCCGGCGGTCTGGCGGTCAAGCTCCGCGACTGGACATCCTTCGGCGCAACTCCAAGCCTCAGTGACGGTGTCGCCGTACAGTGGGCCGTTCGGCGTGCTGTCGCCTGGATCGGTGCCGATGTCGAAGAAACCGGACTCCCGATGTCCGCGCTCGGCGTGCTTGCGGTTGTCGCCCCTGATGACGCGCGTTCCGGCTGGCTTGCAACTCGCGGAGTGGGTGAACAGCACATTGGGCGGCCACCGGCCCGCGTCGCTCGCTGAGTCCTCGCGCACACCGGCCCACTCGCCGTAGGCGTCGCCGTTCCGGTTGGAGTCCAGGCCGACGACCGACGCGCACTTATCACGGTAGTCCTGCCCTGCACGGGTTCTTGTGGCGTCGATATTCAGTGCCCCGGTGCCGTAAGCCAGGACATTCTGAGCGATGGTTCCGGCCAGCGGCTTACGGGCAACGATGATCGGCTCATGGGCCGGTTTTAGCGCCACGTCCCAGCCGTCCCATTCGGTAGCCTCAGGCGTAGCCGGAATGGTCGCGGTCGGCACGAACTCGCGCCCGTTGTCCTTGATCCACGACCCGGTGCGGTTCTGGTCGGCACCGGGGATCATCCGCTTGAGCGGCGCGCCCGCAGCCACGACCTCGCGGACCGCTCCCGCTTCCCGGTCGATGGCCCTTGCCACGTCGTGGCCCTTAGGAAATCCCGAGCCCGTGATCCAGTGAATTGAGTCGCGGATCTCGAATCCGGCCATGCGGATCGAGAGCGTCATCAGGTCGGCGGTGCGGGTGCCGGCGAATGTCAGCAGCCAGCCGCCCGGCTTGAGTACCCGGTAGCACTCATCCCACGCGGCGGGCGGCGGGACGAACCGGTCCCACTCCGACCCCATGAACCCGCGACCGTCCGGGACATGCGCGCGGTCGCCGCCCATCCACGCAGCCAGCGCCTTGAGAACCGTGCCCAGCGGCAACTCGGCCAGGCCGTAGGGAGCGTCCGTAACCACCGCGTCGAAGCTCTCCGCTTCCATCCCGGCGAGCACGTTGAGGCAATCGCCGAGATAGAGGTCGACGTCCGGGTCAGACCAGTAAGGGACGACGCTCATGAGGCTGCCTCTCCGTCGAGATCGAATAGCGAGTCCTGACCGTCAGGAACTACGGGAGGCTTGGGGACTCGCATGGCACGGGCACGCTCACCGGGGTCCGTGGTCCGCCATCTCGCCAGCCGGCAGTAGTCGTTACTGCGGTCGATGCCGATGGCGTCGCGGCCGAGCACGTCGGCCATGAGCAACGTGGTCCCGGTGCCCATGAAGGGATCGAGCACGACGGCGGGTCGCGCTGGCGGTGCCACCCACCGGTCTAGGTGGTACTCGCGCCACGGTCCTACGCGCTCGTACTCGCCTGCCTGCTTGCGGGCGTAGTCGCCGTGCGGCCGGGTGGACTCGGGCGCGCGGTCGCGGCGGTTCGACCTCGCCTCGCTGGCTTCATGGTCGGTGTACGGGGTGCAGGCGCAGGCGTAGCCGCTGATGCTCGTGACACTCCGGGTATGCGGGTAGCCGGCGGCGTTGTGGCCCCTGCTCAGCCCGATGCCATCCGCCAGCTGCCGCTTGGCGCGACCGGAGTTGACCCGGCCGGTCCATTCCTGCTCGCGCAGCGCGACCGTTCGGCGCCCCTCACCGCAGGCAAGGCAGATTCCGGGCGGCGACCATCCGAGAATGCAGCGGCGCGGCAACTCGAACGGGAAGGCGGCGAAGTGGTCAAGACCGCGCTTGCAGCCGGGCCGGGCCTTCCCGCCGCAGCAGCGCCCGTGCGCGACGCGCTCAGGGACTACAAGTGGCTGGGAGGGTATCTCCCAAACCGAGCCCGGCAGTTTGCCTAGCGGGTGGCCGTCGATTCCGAGTTCGTCGCGCTGGCTAGTCGAGAAGGTCTGGGCAGGCAGCACGCCGAACTCCTGCCGGGTCTTGTGCCCGTTCGGCCGACGCTGCGGTCGCATCTCGTGCGGCTCGCGGATCTCGTCTATCGCCGAGTAGTAGCGCCTCTGCTTCGCCAGGTGGAACAGGTACTCATGCGAGGTCGCGCAGCGGTCAGCCACGCTCTCGGGCAGGTGGCTCAGCTTGCGCCAGATGATGTCCCTTCGCAGTATCAGCCCGAGGTCGTCCGCGCAGCCGATGGCATAGCGCCACGGCAATCCCATCAGCGACTTCTCGCGTACCCAGCCGCCATCAGCGCTGATCACGTTCTCGCGGGGCATGCGCGCCAGCCCGGCCGCGCGGTCCCGCTTCCAGTCCTTGACCAGATCGGGCCGGTCAGGGAACAGCCCGTCCTGATGCGAGGACTTGCGCGCGGCAACTCTCTGGCTGTATTTGTCCCCGAGGTTGACGAAGATCGACCCGGACGGCTTGAGTACCCGCGCCCATTCGCGGGTGCAGTCCAGCAACGCGGCCACATACTCACGTGGCGTCGCTTCGGCGCCTATCTGGCCTTCAAGGCTCTGCCCGTTGTCGCGGTAGTCCCGCTGGCCGAAGTAGGGCGGGCTGGTCACGATCAGATCAACCGACTCGTCTGGCAGCGGCAGCGACCTCGCGTCTCCGCGCAGGATGGCGACGCTCATTGCTGCGTCCCCCGCTCCCGCTGCGGCTCGTCGGCCAGCGGCCCGTTCTCCGCCAGCACGCAGCCGTTGAAGGTCCGCTGCTCCAGTTCGGTCAGCGGCTCTCCGTCACGCGGGATCGGGTACCTGGTGCCGAGGATCTCCCGCAGCTGCGCCCTGATCCGGCTGCGGAGCGGTGCCCTGAGGTGCTCGCGTCCCGCGCGGCGGGGACGTCCCGGCATCTTGCAGGCCAGGACTATCCAGGCCATGAGGACGAGGACGATGGCCAGGGAGATGACGCCGGGCAGCCAGGAGGCGGTCATGCCGCCTCACCAGCCCCGAACAGCGCCGCTTGGCAGTGCACGTCACGCAGCCAGCCGAGCAGCCTCGGTAGGTTCTGGTCAGGCGCGAAAGCCAGGAACGTCCCGTCCGCCGAGTCGCACCCGATCGCGGCGGCATACCTGAGCCGGCGCAGCGAGTTCACGCGGCCCATGTGGACATGCTTGCCGCGCGCGACCGCCCCGGCGACCAGGCGGCGGGCGTGCGGCCCGAGCTTCCACTCAGTCGACCCGCCGATGAACACGGCATCGAGGTCGTCCCACGGCAGCGGCAGGGATTCCTGGCCGTCCTGGATCGCGAACGCGACAGGGTAGCCGAGGTGCCGTATCCAGCCGAGCATCCGGCTGGTGGCCGCCCGCCGCAGGGTGGCGCTAGCGTCGGCCACCACATCGGGAGCGACAGCGAACAGGCAGCCCGACTGGTCGGGGTCGCACGGATCGGCGCCCTCCCGCCAGGTCATGTCCGCCAGCCAGCCGAGGTACTTCCCGTCGCCGGGGAAGCCCGCGCCGATCGTGCCGCCGGCGCCGGGACCGCATCCGTTGTCCGCTGCCCACACCGTGCCGGGCGGCAGGCGGTTGCCCTGCTTGGGAGTGACGACGCAGCCGAGAACGCCCTCGGTCATCGCCGTCCTGGCGGCCTCGGTGCTGGGGTTGGCGAGGTAGATCACGCTGCCACCTCGCAAGCATCGAAGAGCACTGGCTGGCGCTTCGGGTACGGCTGGCCGGCTGGCGCGATCCGGACGGTCGCCCGGCCGGATCGCGTGGTGCCGAGCCGGAAGGCGTACCGGTGGTTGCCGGGGTGGCGGATCTTGCGGGCGCCGATGACGTCGAGCGCCACGGCCAGCCACGTCGCCGGGGACTCGCCGGCGCGGGGAACTCTCGCGCCGAGCCGCACCAGTTGCCGCTCTGCGTACTCGTGTCCGCGATCCTGGCTGCGGATCTTCTGCGCCGCACGGTCGCTGAGCACCGACCCGTCAGGCAGGATCGTCAGCGTTCGCGGCGTTCCCCTGCCGGTGTAGACCGCGTTGCTCGCCTGGTAGATCGTGCCGACGTGGCCGGGCATGATCGCCGTGCCGTCCGCCCGGTGCCGGGGCACCGGGTCGGAGAACGCCACGATGCCCCGGACGCCCGCCAGCGCGGCGAGTCGCCTGCACTCGGCCGCGAACCACGATTCGGCGTTGGCCGGCACCTCGTCGAGCAGGACGAACCGGCCCAGCTCGATCGACTCGCGGTAGGGCTCGAGGTCGGGGAACACCGCGGTCAGTACCTCGCGGCGGGCGGGCACCGACAGGACGGCAGCGCCGACCAGGGCCGCGCTGGCCAGGTCGAACAGGCCATAGCGAGCGGTCGCTGCCGGGTACGAGCCGGCGTAGTGGTGGGCGATGACGAACTCGCGGGCATCCTGCTCGCTGATCGCGGCGACGCCGTAGCGGGACGGGTCGAAGCCGCCCTCGGAGGTGCGGCGCCATGACTGGGTGCGGTTCGTCCACCGCTGGCAGGCGGTCATGAAGCCTCCCTGAACAGGGACATCTGGCCGCCAGGACCCCCGCAGGCGATAAGGCGCCCGGTCTCGGACAGCCACCAGGCATCCGCGGCGGCCTGCGCCCCGGCGAGGTCCCGGCACGCGCCAGTGACCGGGCCGGCCTCCGGGCCGAGCCAGCCCGGACGGGCGCCCGGGCCATGCAGGATGAGCGGCGCTCCCGGCCCGGCCCACGTCAGCGAGTGACCCCACGGCGGTCCCGGGACGCGCCAGACCTCGCGCCCGTCGTGCATCCGCGCGTCCGGCCGCGCCAGGCCGGCCAGCCGCCAGCCGGGAGGCGTCCTGCCATCCGCGAGCACCACGACCTCCCAGCGGTCCGCGCAGCGGACTTGCGCGCGATCCCGCCAGGCCCGGTAAACCTCGGCCCGGTGCGCGTCCTGGCCGCCCCTGAGGTATGCCTCGCCGCCCTTCATGCCGCGACCTCGCCGGCAGGCTCGCTCAGCCACTCGCCAGTGCAAGTCGGGTACATCGCCGCGCCGCCTCCGTCTTCGCTCCCGCGCATGACGGACACCGAGCCGGGCTCGTCAACCGACTGGCTGACGATGAAGCCCTGGACCTCGGCCTCACGCCGCTCCAGCCGGTGCGCCCACCGATGGCAAGGGGGGCAAAGGCGCACCCCGTTGCACGGGCAGTGAGCATGGGAGCGGTTCTGGCTGCCGCCGCTGGCCTTGCCCCGTCTGTGATGGCGTTCCAGGTCGCGCGGGCTGCCGCACCGCTGGCACCACTCGTCCCGGATGTCCAGCAGCGCGGCCACGGCCGGCGGGAACGGCTTGGAGCGGGCAGCCCTGCGCCCAACTTGGCCAGGCTGCGAAAAGCGAGTAACCCGCAGGTCAGAGCCCGGCGGGCCGGGGTATTTGCCCTGATTCGCGTCCGGCTTGGCCAGGCTCGCGCGCCCAACTCCAAATCCCGGCCCCATCGGGAGTTCACTGGGAGTTCGACTGCCGAACGCCTTCCTCGCCAGCGGCTTGCCTGACCTAAGCCGGGCCTTGCGCCGCAACTCGGTGCGCTTCAACTTCCCGCCTCCCGTCCCGGCTCAGCCAGGGTCAGGTCTGCCGGGTGACATGCCTGAGGAGTAGTGCCGGGGACGAACATGACGAACGCGAAGCGGTCGTTGACGGACGAGATGACGCCGTTCTGGCGGGCATCAGGGCAGGTGCACGGCTCGTAGGTGACCGTCCGGCCGATCATGGCGCGGGCCTCTTCGAGGGTCATGACCATCCGGGCTCACCTGACTTCGTGCCCCGGTACGAGTCAGCGACCGACTTGCTGATCGACTGAGCGAGGCTGCCCTGAGTGCGCAGCGTCTCGTGGTGGTCCTTGGCTGCCTGGCGCTTCGCCTTCGCGAGCATCCAGGTCAGTTCCTCGTCGGCGCAATGGTCCTCAACCCAGTCATTGACGTAGGCGACCGTGATGCGCACCCCGTCGACTACGCCGGCCTTCGGGCACTCCTTCGACAGCCGGGCCTTGCGGAGCGCCGCCTTGAGGGCGTGCTCCGCGTCGACCTCTTCGTCGCGCGCTGATGCGAGCGCCATCCGCGCGGCCTCAAGCTCTTCCGAGAACGCGACTAGCGCGGCCTCGGCGCCGGGCGGAGTGTGCGGGTCGTGACCGCCGTATGGGTTGCTCATTCGGCGCGTCCCTGGCGTGGCTCTTCGCGCACCAGGCCGCGCTCGGCCAGGAACTCATCGGTCTTCCATGCCGGTACCAGGTGCGGCGGGTTGTCCTCCTTGTACTGCACCCAGATCGCCTCGGCGGCTGCCTCCACGTTCTCGGTGGCTTCCTGCGCCTCGCGGATGTAGGCCGCGATGGAGGCGCGCTCGACGTCGGTCAGTTCTTTGAGGTTGGTGACCTTGCGGTCGCAGCGCCAGGACAGGAACTCGTAAATGTCAGCGGCCGGGCCGAGCGGGATCGAGGCCAGGAGCTTCCCGAACTCGGATGGCCGCACCTCGCGCGGACCCTGGTTGCGCGGTCCGTCCGGCTCAGGAGCCTCGTTGCCGTTCGCGTTCGCCGACGCCTCGGCGCCTTGACCGTCCGGGTCGGGTACGCCCTCGGCATTGCCAGGGGCGGCATCGCCACGGTAGAAGCGGTCGGCAGGCTTGAGCGCCGGCGCTGATGCGGACGCGAGCACGTCGGCAGCGGAAGTGCGCTCGGGCGGGAACTCCTCGTCCTTGCTGATCTCGCCCCGCAGCAGCGACTGGCGGATGATCCGGAGCTGTGCCACGTCGTGGTCTCCCCACGTCGCGGTCGGCTGCCCGATCTTGGCCTCAAGCTGCGGGATCGTGATGCCCAGGTTCCCGAAGACCTCGATGGCGTTGGCGATCCGCTGCGGCAGCGGGATTCCGCCGCCGTCGGCGATCGTCTTCGCGCAGAGGTCCTTGGCTTCCTCCACGAACCAGGAGGGCAGCACGGCCCAGATCGCCTCCCGGACACGGCGGTTGACGACGCTGGCGTTGTTCTCCTGGATGTCGCGCAGTTCGGTAAGTTCGCCGCCGCCCGTGTACTGCCTATGCGGGTTGATGATGGTGGCTCGTGTGATGGCGTTGGTCTGGACATCCCAGGCGTAGGCGAGCATCTCCGACTGCCCGTACTCATCGTCGCGGCGCAACTCGGCCGAGCCGTAGGAGATGTTCCCCCAGATCCGGGCAAGCTCGCGCGCCAGTTGGATCGACGGGCCGGACACTGCCTTGCCGGCCTTGGGGTAGCGGAAGAACGCGCGCTCGGCCAGTTCCCGGCGCTTGCACGTCTCCCGCATGGCGGCGATCGCGGCGGACTCGTTGCGAGGGAACCGCTTGGCCATGACGACCTGCGCCTCAACCTCGGCGATGGCGCGTGACTGCTCGACCGCGGTCCCCTGGCCGACCCGGTCGGGCGCGGCGACTCGCGGGCTGATCTCCATCTGGGCGGTCACGAAAGTTCCTCTCGGCGGATAGCCCACGCGGGCAGGCTGATGTAACTGATCTCGTTGTCGGGGACGTAGCCGGGCCACTCGCCTTCGGCTATGCAGCGGCGGTAGATGTCGATGGCCTTGCGGTTGCGGAGTCGCCCGGCCCGGCGCGACTCGTAGTTGAGCTCGACCACGGAGACCAGGTAGGGAGCTACCTTTTCCTGCACCACGAAGAGCACCCGCGGCTTGTCGTAGCCGAGTGCCGCCGCGCCGTCCGTGTAGAAGGCGTCCTGCATGTGGTAGCCGAAGCTCGCGGCCGACCTGGCGAAGGTGTCCGGGTCAGCGGAGTCCGCGGTCTTGTAGTCGGGGGTCATGAGCGGGCCGCCGACCTTGTCCCGCAGCACGTCGAAGCGCGAGCGAAGCAGGACTCCCGTCTCCTGGTCATGCCAGAACAGGGACTGCTCGGCGTGCCCGTACTCGGGATTCAGCAGCGCATTGGCCGTCGGGTGCCGGCGGATGGCGTCGGCCATCGCGAGCGTGCGCACGTAGTCGTGGCGCAGGACCGGGACCTTGCCGGCCGCCCTCGCGTTCGCCTTGGCCAGCTTCGCCGCGCTGGTGAGCCAGTCCCCCGGGTCACCCTTGGCGGCGGTGTCGGCGTACAGCTTCGCCTTCTTCGCGTCCTCCGTCGCGTCGGCCAGCCGCTGGATGCAGGCAGCGTCAACGACCTCGATCTCCGGGCCAGAGCCGAGTACCACCTTGTGCGCCGCTGAGCCGAAGTCGAACACGTCCTTGTAGACCGGGTGGTCCTGGGCGTAGAAGAACTTCGCCGGGCACGACGGGGGCAGCAGCAGCTTGGCTCCCGAGCACGACAGCGCGTGCTGGGACCCGAAGTAAGTCGCCTCGTCGATCTCGTACACGCCCGGCTCGGTGATCACCGGACGCTCGGCCACGGCGTGCTCGGCCCGCTCGATAGTGGCCGTCATGACTCACGTCCGGCCGGCGCATCCGGGATCGGCGGGTCGCTCTTGCGCTGAACGGGCAGGGACGCCGCGTCGCCGCCATAGCGCGGGTCACGCGGACAGCCGCAGCCCGGAACATCCCATCCGCAATTCCCGCAGTACGCGTGATCGCGGTCGGGGTCGGGGCTGTCCGGAGTGGTCCAGTCGACCGGCTCGGCCTCGCTGTCCCACCTGACTTGAACGCGGCCGTCAGCACCGAGATACCTGGTCATGACGACACCGTCGCCCGGTACCCGGCCAGTGCCTCGCGGACATCGCGGAGGGCAAGCTCGATAGCGGCTTCCTGATGCGAGATGCCCGGCGCGAGCGCGGCTTCGTCGTAGACCGCCGACCATTCCGCCTCGCACTTTTCGAGCGCGGTGAAGACGGTCAGGCTCTCGGCCAGCCGGTCCCATGCCGGGTCACGGTCGGCAGCGAAGCCGGGCCAGGAGGCGCCGCGGGGGGTGATGGCGGGGGCGGTCACCGTCGCCTCGCAGGGAGTTTCGGGTGCTTGATCGAATCGGGCACCTTGCGCCAGTCGATGGTGATGCGCGTGATGTCGGAGGTGCCGCCCTCGGGCAGCGCATCGCCCGTGTCCTCATCCAGGTACTCGCAGGTCGCCTCGTCGTCGGCGAGGTGGTTCAGGATGAAGTCGATGGCCGCCGGCGCCGCGATGCGCCTGGTCCCGGCATTCGTCAGTCCGGTCTCGCCCTTGGCGAGCTTGTAGTAGGCGTTGACCACGAAACTGATCGCCTCAGGCATCTCGCTCCCCCTCTGCCTGCCGCTCCATGGCGACCGTCCCTGTCGTTGCGTCGTGCGGGTGCTGCGCCTCTTCGGCGTCGTGCGCCTCGTTGAAGCGGGCCATCCGCTCGTCCTGCCTCGCTTCCTCGTCCGGTCCGCCGTCGCCGGGCGGCGGCATCTCGCCGGCGGGGAGCGCGGGCGGGGAGTCCTCGCCTGCCGAGCGCCTGCCGCCCTTCGGCGGGAGCCACACGTCCCCGTGCTCGGCCACGACCTCAGGCACCGGCTCGTCATCCGGCCGGGCGTGCCTGCGGCGGCCTCCCGGACCCGCCGGCAGGGCGGACAGCACCAGGTGCGGCGACGGCCCGCTCAGCCAGTCGTGCGCGTCCCTTGTGCCCTCGTAGACCCGGGCGGCCAGTTCCCTCCACCAGGAATCCATGAGCGCCTGGTGCTCGGCGAGGGTCCACGGCACGCAGCCGGCGAGCGCGGGCCACGGCCTCCATTCCGGCGGCGGCGGCGGGGCTTTCAGCGGCGCGTACATCCCGGACCACTCCGGGTGCGCGGCCAGCACCTGCTCTGCCATCGGCCACAGGGACGGGACCGGCGGCGGCTGAGGCGCTGCGGCATCCGCCGTCTCGGTGACTTCGGGTGCGGCGGTCATGAGGCACCGTCCTGAGCCTCGTCGGCCTCGATCGCCGCGTAGTACTCGCTCGCAGGGAAGCGCTGCCATCGGGACTCGTCGACCTCGCTGGCCTGCCCGCTGAATGACCTGACCCCGCCGGCAGGGTCGCAGTTGCGCCAGTGGACGTAGACGGCCCCCGCGATGACGCGCAGGCCGGGCGTCTGGTAGCCGCCCGGGGTCAGCAGGTCGTGCGGCATGCCGATCAGGGCGCGGCGGGGGTCGCCGGGATGGCGGACGGCTTCGAGCGCCTTCCATGCGCGCCTGCCCGCCGCTGTCCGCCTGTCCGGGACCGTGCGGCCCTCGCGGTCCGTGCGCCAGCCCTCGGGCGAGAACTCGCCCTGCGGGATCTCGATCCCCACGAACTGGCCCGGGTGCCAGCCGTTCTGGCTGACCCACATCTGATAACGGGCGAGCCCGAGGCCGTCGAGGACGGCGCGGACCTGCCTGGCGTAGTCGCGGACCTTGTCCTGCGCGGCCACCACGGAGGCCAGCACTTCGGGGTCGGTGCTCTTGTAGGCGATCAGGTCGATGCTCACGACGCCTCCCCAGCGTCAGCGCCATCACGGCGCGGGATGGAGTGCCAGGCCGCGAGGGCAAGCCGGGCTAGCGCGGGAGCCTGAGCGGCCAGCCGGCGACCGCCCGCGGCACCCAGGCGGGCAAGGTCGGCCGCCTCTTCGGCGATGGTGGTCAGCAACTGGTCGTCAGCGCACGCGGCGGCCCACAGGAACAGGGCGTACAGCGCCGACAGGCCGCCGCAGACGGTCAGGTCGATGCCGAGCGGGCTTGTCAGGATGGTGGTCATGACTTCGGCCCACCCTCGGCCAGCCGCTCAGTGAGTTCGGCGAACAGTTCCGTTGCCATCTCGCGGACATCGGCCGCCGCGTAGACCGTGCGCCCGTCCTTCGTGGCCCACGCCTCGATGAGCGAGCTGCCGACGCTGGCCCGGCGGTCAGGGTGTACTCGGTGCCGTCGTGCTCGGCGTTGATCCAGTTCTGCTTGAGGGTGTACCGACCTTCGCTGCTGAACTCGAACGTCAGCGTCAGGTCTGCCTTGTGCTCGCTCACGGCTTCCTCCGGGTCTCGTTGAACGCGGCCAGTTCGATCTGGGCCACGACCAGCGCGGCGCGGGAGCCTGAGGCGACCCATGCCAGCAGCCAGGCCGTGAGGGCGAGCCGGATGAGGATGAGGGCGAGCTTCATGGCAGCCTCACCCCCGCCGCGAGAAGCGCGCGGGCGTTTTCCTCGTAGCCGAGCTTGCTGTCGAAGCAGTTCGCGAGGATCTGCGCCATCGCCTCGACTTGCGCCGGGTCGATGATTTCCGGCAGGTCCGGGACCGCATGGCCGATCACCGCGTACATCCGGGCGACGACCTTCGCGAGGTCGTGAGGCGGGATGATGACCCACTCGTCAACCAGCTGGATACGCGCGCCGCCGGCTGCCAGCCTGATCGTCAGCGGGTCGCCGTCGCCGTCCTCGTAGGTCCAGGGCTCGCTCATGCGCTCGCCTCGCTCTCTGCCAGCGCGACCACGAGCGCGTCAGTGAACGCGGCCGACCGCCTTCCCCTGCCGCCGTCCCACGCGGCCTTGAGCGCGCTTCTCGCGGCGATGGAGAGGAGCCTGCGGTGCCGGGGGCAGGCAGGCTCGGCCCATCCGAGGTAGCCGCCGCACGGCCGGAAGACGCACCAGTGGCGCTTCGGGCGGACGGCAGCCGGGATCGCGCTGGCGGTGGTGCTGCGAGGCACGCTGATCGCGGCAGGCATCAGGCACCGCCCTCATCCGGCGCGAGCAGCGGGCTGCACACCCATTCGAAGTCCTCGACAACCCGCGTGACCGTCTTGACCGGCACCGACGCGAGCGCCTCAGGATCGGGCACGTCCTCGGTGACCTCGCGGGTTCCCGTGACAACGCGGGTGCACACGGCGCTGCGGTACGCGCTCAGCCGCAGGTGCAGGCCAGCCAGCGTGCCCGCCATCTCGAACTTGGCCAGGTCAGGGTCATCCGGGTTGCGGACCTGCTTGACCCAGCCGGCCTCTGGAATGCCGCGCCGCACCGCCGCCATCGACGATTTCGGGTCGGTGCCGAACCCGAAGTGCCATGTGAGCGGCAGCCAGTCCAGGCCGGTCGTCGGCAGCGCCAGGCCGGGGTTCCGCTCGAGCGCGTCGGCCAGCATCCGCAGGCCGTCTATGTAGCCCTGCCTGTCCGGGTCGCTCATGCCGTCACCGGGCCTGGGGTCTCGCCCTCGCGCAGCGGGATGTAGACGTCGCCCGGTGCCGCGTCCCGGTTCAGGCGCTTGACTTGCTCGGTCACGCTCTCCGCGGGGACCGGCGGCACGATCAGGCACTGGCCGTCCCTGATGCAGTGCCATACGACGAACCGGCGCCGCTCGGGCAGGCGGTTCACCGCCGTGCCCCGCTCATCAGCGACATGACGGCGGTCTCGGAGTAGCGGTGCGCCCACTCGGTCCGGGCCGGGTCGAGCTTGCCTGCCCGGTCCCAGCGGAGCACGGTGTCGTGGCTCACCTTGAACAGCCGCGCCACGTCGTGCGCGTTCAGGATTCGCCTTCCCGCGATCTCGAACATCTGCCTTGTCCTCTCGTCCTTGTTAGGCTTCGTTCCTGGCCTCTCGGCCTCGCCGTGTCCCGTGGGGAGCTACGGGACCGGCACCCGTGCCGCCTCTGTCTCAGCAGGGGCGGCACGTTTCTTGCGTCTAGGCGGCCTCGCTGGCTTCGCGGCGCTTTTCCTCGCTCGCCAGACGGGCGGCGGCCGCAGGGCGGCCGAGGCCGTGCCGGGCCTTGATGGCGGCGAGCAGGTCGGCCGTCTCCTGCGAGATCGGCGGGTCGTCCTTGCTGTCCTCGATGGCCGCCGCGATGACCTCGTCGACAGTCCGGCAGCAGGTCATGCCGGGATGTCCTGCCGCGAGGGCTTGTCCGCGATCCGCTCGTAGTCGCGGACGGTGATGGCGGCCAGCGGGATGCCAAGGGTGTCCGCGACCTTCCTGCACACTGCAGGGGTCGCGTTCTTGGTGCCCGACTCCACGTTGGACATGTGGAAACTCGAGATGCCGATGGCCTTAGCCAGTTCGCCCACCTTGAGCCCGTGGGCTTCGCGAAGCGCGCGGATCGTCGCGCCCGTTCGCACGGCCTCTGGATCACGCTCGGAGGTTGCCATGCCGGCAACCTTAGGAAACAATCGGAAACTTTGCAAGCCAGAATCGGCAACTGTCGGGCCCAGTTCCGGCAGCGCCGGAACGAACGCGAAACACGGGATACTGAATCCAGCCTTGATGTTTCGTTTTGTTTCCTAGATGATGCGAACCATGGATGGACGACGCCGCGCAGCGTGCGCGGTCGCCGCCCGCAGAGGCGACCTGGAGCTGACCCAGCAGCAGCTAGCCGACCGGGCCAAGGTGTCGGCGCGAACGATCGGCAATCTCGAGTCGCTGGCGCGCGGCGCCGGCCGCTGGCCGATCGCGGCGAACAGGGTGAAGATCGCGAAAGCGCTGGAGTGGGACGGCGGAATGCTCGACTTTCTCGCCTCGCCGCCAGACGACTCCGGTATCAGCCCGGAACTCCGCGCGCTGATAGAACGCGAGGTTCCCGATCCCCAGCGGGCCGCCGACGCTATCCGGTACGTCGAAGAGACTGCGGCACTGGCACGGGATTCGGGTCGCCCTTCTCGTGAAGAGAACGGTCCAGAGCGGCGATCAGCATTACCGCGTCCTGCTCCGGTATCCCGCGCACGGGCCGTCCGGCCCTGACAGCAGCGCAGAATGTCGCGGCGACGCTGAGGCCGGTCAGGATAATCACCATCCGCAGCGCCAGCCCGGCAAGGGCGACGGTTATGTCCGCTGCCCAGAGCAGCGGGGACACGCGGCCGAGCAGGACTACGAGCCAGGTACTCATAGCGCTATCCCTCCCCCACGCTCGTACATTCGTGACGGTGCGTGGCAAGTCGGTCTCAGCGCGCTAAAGGCCGAAACGTGAAGCAACGGTACGTCAGCATCGTTCTTATGGCAATGGCCATTAACGAATTCATTGCGCGGGCAGTGAGTGTTTAGACCGCTTTCCGCCGCCCCATTCCCCGTTTCCCTTATGAGTATCTTGTCAGGGGATACAGCACGCCCCCCGACTATGAGGGACACGCGAGAGGCGCGATCCTGACGCGGAAACAGGGAAAGATGTTCATTCACCGTGCCGCCCGCATCCGCACTAGCAGCTCAGGCGCGGACCTGGCCGAGATCGGCTTGCCGTCCGGGGCGCCGAAGGCCCACAGCTCCCGCGTCGCCGGCCCGTACGTTACCCACCAGCCGGGATTGCCCTCGCTCAGGACCCTGGCGTCGTCCATGCCCCGGAGATCCCATGCGTCGGGCTGCCAGATGCTCACCGCCCGGCCGCCCGTGCCGCCCGCTCCCTGTCGCGCTCGGCCTCGGCTATCGCGGCACCCAGTCCGCTCTCGCTGGCCGCGTCCACCGTGACCGACGCGCCGGGCAGCCACGCGGAGCCCCCCGCCTTGGTCGCGTAATGGTGACCGGCGTCCGATGTCCAGACGCTCCAGCCGGGATGCTCCCCGCTCGCCCTGCCAGCCATTGCCCCACCCCTTTGCAAGCCGCTGGTAACTGACTCTTCACACGGTGCGCCCGGCGTTCTACAGTGGCAATAGCGGCTATAGACCATCTATAGTTTCGCCCGGTATTGCTATAGGCGGCGATGAAATATGGCATTGGCGACTGCGCCCGTCGTGGACACTGACTCCGACGACATCGCGCTGTGCCGGCAGTTCCGGAAGGCCCGCGTCAGCCGAGGGCTGTCGCAGGAGGCCATGGCCCGCCGCATGACCGTCAGCCAGCCGGTCATCTCCGAAATAGAGAACTGCCGGTACAAGCTCAGCGAGAGGCTTCGGCAGGGCATGCGGGCAGAGGTTTCCATAGCCGCCGAAGACGGGCACCTGCCGTGGTTCGGGCCGTGGCTCCAGGCGGAGCGCACGGCCACCTCGCTGCGAAGCTGGGACGGCCCGTACTTCCCCGGCCTGGGGCAGGTTCCCGACTACGCCCGCCATGTCCTGCGCACGTCGAATCCGGGCATCTCCGCCGGAGAGCTCGAACAGCAGATAGCTGCGCGCGTCAAACGGCAGGAAATCTGGGAGCGCGAGGATCCGCCGCCGCCTATGTTCGCCGCGATCATCAGCGAGTCGGCGCTCCGGCAGGCCGTGGGCGACGCCGCGATCATGCGGGGCCAACTGGCGCGCCTGCTGGTCCTGGCGAGACGGCCCGGAATCAGCGTCCAGGTGCTGCCGTTCAGCGCCTGCGACTCGGCCGGCAGCGTGGCCCCGTTCGCGGTGGCGTCGTTCGCGCCCGGCCCGAGGGCGGACTTCGCCTATCTCGATGACGCGGTAACCGGCAGGACGACCGGCGAGCGGGGTCTCGTGCCCCGGCTGTCACTCATCTATGACGGCCTGGCGCGGGACGCTCTCAGGCCGAAGGAATCACTGGAACTCATCGAAGGGGCGGTAGAGGCATGGACACGGCAAGCAGCCTGAAAGGCGCGACCTGGCGCAAGGCGAAGGCAAGCGGCGGCAACGGCGGCAACTGCGTGGAGGTGGCCGCGCTGGACTCGGGAGCGATGGCCGTCCGCGACTCCAAGCACAAGGACGGTCCCGTCCTTACCTTCACTCCCGCCGAGTGGGACGCTTTCCTGTCCGGCGCCAGGGCCGGGGAGTTCGGCTAGCCGGCCTAGACGGGGATCATCTCCACGTCCTCGGTCCGGAACCCGGGACCGCGCTTCGACGCGGGCAGGACTCTCACGCGGAAGCACGCCGTCACGAGCGCCCGCTGGTCGGCCAGCGGGAGGCCCCTGATCTCGTCCGCCGTGATCCCGGCCCGCGCCGCCCGGAGCCGTGCCCGCGCGTCGTCCTCCGAGCGCTCGCGCAGGCCGGCCAGCCGGGCGTTCACCTTGTCAAGCCTTCGCACCAGGGCCGGGATCACGCCCCTGCCCGGCTCCTCCATGATCTCCTCGATCTCCCGCCGCTCCCGGTCCAGCGCGGCGTACTCGGCGGCGAGCGCGGGCACCGCCGGCGACCGCCCTTCCGGGTTGCGGGGTGCCGACAGCCGTTCCGCCGTCCGCTGGAGCACGTAGGCGTCCAGGAGTGGCTCTGACCGGTACACCTTCCGGCAGCCCCGCCGCAGGCACTCATAGCCGAGCACGGGCGGCTTCCCCTTGCGCCCCTGGCTCGGCTTGGACTGGAGCCGCCCGTCGCACGCGCCGCACTCGGCGATCCCGGACAGCAGGTGCCTGCGAGCGTTAGTGGCGTAGGGGAAGCTCGCCGTGCGGCCGTCGAGAACGGCGCAGACCGCCTCCCATTCCGGGCGCTCCAGTACCGGCTCCCACGCCGCCTTGCTCGCCCCGTCCGGCATCAGCCCCGCGTACCGGGGCCTGGCCAGCATGCGCCGCATCGTCTGGTGGCCGAACGGGATTCCCGTGACGGTGACCACGCCCCGGGCGGTCAGGCTGGCGCAGATCGCGCTGACGCCCTCCCCCGCCAGGACGCGCCGCGCGCATTCCCGCACGATCTCCGCCTCGGTCGGCACATGGGTCACGCCGTCCTTCTCGAAGGCGTACCCCCGGCCGCCCCGGCCGCCGCCCCTCACAATGCCCTCCGCCCTGCGCCGGGCGTGGCCGGCCTTCGTGCGCCGCGAGATGGTGTCTGATTCGTTGCAGGCCCGCGCCGTCGTCCACCGCAGCATCATCTGGTGATCGGGGTTGGACAAGTCGTACTCGCCGCCTTCGCCGACGAGCACTATGCCCCGGTCCCGCCCGAGGTCGAGCAGGTCCTCCAGGTCCCGGTTCTGCCTGACGAGCCGGTCACCCCAGTAGGCGTAGATGGCATCACCCCTCCCGGCCGCCAGGTCGGCGAGCAGGGAATCCCAGCCGGGCCGCTTGCGGTCGCGCTGCCACGCGGAGACGCTGTGGTCGCAGTAGACGTCGGCGACATCCCACCCGCGTCGCGCGCAAAGCGCCCGGCCGAGCCGTTCCTGCTCGTCGGTGCTGGTGGTGTCATCGAGCGACGCGGTTGAGATGCGCGTGTAGATGAGCGCCTTGCGGGAGTCTCCGGGCATGCACCGACTATATCCGTGGTTCAGGGGACATGAATGGTTCCATATTGCCGCCGGTGACCAGCGAGCCGTAGTCGCGGTAGACCACGCCGCATAGCACGTGCAGGCCTGAGTGGGTGCGCATCAGGGCGGTGCGGCGCTCGTCCTCGACCGCGCCGCTGACGGCCGTGCCCGGCTGCGGCACCGGATCGCTCTCGGCCGCGATCAGGTACAGGTCATCGCCCTTGTGCGCGCCGACGATCCTGGTCTGGACCCCGCCCCAGAGCAGCACGCCGTGATCGGGCGGCTGGCCTCCGCCGCCCGGGTAGAACGCCGACCTGTCCAGCACGATCCCTTCGTCGGTCACCGCGAGCACGGTCGCGTCCCAGTGGCGGAGGGTCTGGTCATCGAGTTCCAGGCGCTGGGTGCGCCAGTTTGCCTCAGTCATCAGCTGTTACCAGGTCTGTAGGGGCTTGTTGCCGGAGCGGTCCTGGGGGTATCACCAGGGTCCGTAGGGACCATGGTGCGAAGAGCCGCCGCCGCGCCCGATATCACGCACTCTGGGCCTGACGTCGGTCAGGTAGATGGCAGCGGCAATGAAGGCGGCGACCGGCAAGATCCCTACGATGATGCCAATCCCCGATCTCGATCCGTAGGTGGCGCTGTACAGCCCGATCGCGGCGCTGACGCCGAGAATGATGAGCCACAGCGGCTTGGTCTGGCGGCTGGCAGCGGGAAACGCCGGAGTCGGACGGCGCATGGCGTCAGCGAACGCCCAGACCTCGCAGATCAGCGCGGCTACGCCCAGCGCCCAGAAGAACCACTCAAGTGGCTGCAGTGCGGACACAAGACCAACCTATCTGCTGGCGGCGACTAGCCTCGCGCCGACGGTCGACTGCGCGAGTCCGCCGGATCGGCGTGGCCGACGTCTTCGGGGCCGGCATCTTCGGGGCCGGCGTCGGCGTGGCCGGCGTCGGCGTGGCCGGCGTCGGCGTGCTCAGGGTCGAAGTCGGCCCACGCGCTGACCTCGGCCTCGGCGACCGCCTCAGCCTCGGCCTCGAGCTCCGGATCGGCCCTGACGGCCGGCTCGGCATCGGCGACAGCCGCGGCCTTGGCGTGCGCGATCGCGTGCGCGTCATCCTCGCCCGCGGCGGCGTGGTCACCGCCGGCGGTTTGATCCGCGGCATTCCGTGCCGCACCCGCGCGTGCATCGCCTGCACGTGCCTGGGCGCCGGCCACCGCGGCCTCCAACTCCTCGGCCTCAAGGTACTCGGCCTCAAGGTACTCGGCTTCGAGATCCTCAGCCCGCAGCCCCTGAGCCTCCAGATCCCCGGCCTCCAGATCCCCGGCCGGCCTGCCCTCGGCCTCGGCTTCAGCAGCCTCAGCCTGACGCGCTTCGGCGTCGGCTCTGACCTCCTTGCGGAACGACTCGTAGATGTCCATCAGCATCTGCTTTTGCCGCTCAGTGATTTCCGTGTCAGCCATAATCGCGTCAGTCACAGACGTTTCACCCGGTCTTTCATCGAGTATCCCTGCCTGGACGTAAAGCGCCTCGGCCGAGATCCGCAGTCCTTTAGCGATCTGCTGCAGGATGTCGGCGCTGGGCCGCCTCAGACCTCGCTCGACCTGGCTGAGATACGGGTTGGACACCCCGGCGGCCTGGGCAAGCTGGCGGATCGAGATCTTGGCCTGCTCACGCTGCTCGCGGATGTACGAACCTATGCTGCTGACGTTGACAGGACTCATGAACTCAGTCTTATCCATTAATGCTTGCAATTGCAAATACCCTTGCAAGCACCGCGCCGCCGCGGGATAGCTCAGCGCGTCACCGCGCACGAACCCGCCGCGCGCGTTGACGCGAGCCAGGGTGGCGCCGCGACGCGGACTGATTTCCGTGATCATTATCGAGACCGTGATCACGGACGATCACCCAGGTCAGGACACTAGCGATGTTCCGTGATCATGAAACAGGGCATGATCACGGATTCTCCACCCGCTATGGCGGCTGTCGGGTGACTCGGGATCACAGAGAATCAGGCGCCTGGTGGGTCAGCGGGAGCTTTCCCTCTTTTAGATTTTTGAACTAGTGCCTCGGCGCGTGATCTCTGCTTCTAGGCGGACGTGCGCAGTGCTCCAGAACGGTGCCGCCGGGGCAGGGTGAGCATCGTGGCCCTCCCTGTTGCTGTCAGCGGTCTTTTTTGACAGCAACGTGGCCTTCCCCGTTGCTGTCGGGACAGCATGAGGGAGGGCCGCGTTGCTGTCAAAACCACTGCCCAACAGCAACAGGGAGGGCCACGCTGCTGTCAGAGGCGGGCGCGACCAGCAACCCGGTCGCCTGATGCCGCCGCGCCGCCGCGCCGCCCGCGCACCCGCCCGACGGTTCCGCACTATGTCCGCATGCGGACGCTACTCGAACGTGCGCTCGCGCAGTTACAGGTGCGGCAGAACCGGGCGGATCTGGCCGACCGGCTGGCCGCCGCCGAAAACGGTCGCGCCGGCCAACTCGTCGAGCGCGGCGACATCGGCCACGCCGCGACCGTCAGAACCACCGGCACCGTCAGAACCACCGGCACCGTCAGAACCGAGCTCAGTCGTGATCAGGTCACGCAGCAGCGCGGCCACTACCGGCGATACCGCCCGCTGAGCTCCGTCGTCCACCTTCACCGCACCCGAGCGGCCATCGGCCAGCGCGAACGCGCACACGCCATCGGCTCCGGGCTTCATCAGCATCCCGGGCACCGCCCGCATCAGCGTCGCCTCGTACCTGCGAGTACCCGACATCCACTCGGGATAGGAGCGCATGGCGTCGGCCACCCGCCGCCCGGCCGAGCCGGCCGGAGACCGTACAACCGCGGCGAACGCCCGGGCCAGGCCGCGTAGTGACAACGCCATCAGCGGCGCACCGCAGCCGTCCACGCCGATCTTGGTGACGGGTTCGCCGGCCAGCGCCTCGATCGTCGCCTTGATCCGCTGCTGCAGCGGGTGGTCGGGATCGCGGTAACCGCGAGTCGGCCAGCCCGAGGCCACGCAGGTAGCGAGCATCGCCGAGTGCTTGCCCGAGCAGTTCATGTGGATGCGGTCCTGCTCGCCGCCGAGCCGGATCAGCTCGACCCTGGCGGCTTCGTCAAGCGGCCAGTCCGGCGGGCACCGCAGGTCGGATTCGTCGAGGCCGGCGCCGCTCAGTATCGCCCTGGCGCCATCCACGTGGAACTTCTCGCCCGAGTGGCTCGCGGCGGCCAGCGCGAGCAACTTGCCGTCCGGCACGGCAAGACCGCATTCGAGCATCGCGGTTGCCTGCATCGGCTTGTTCGACGACCGGGGGAACATCGGCACATCGACGGCACCCAGCCCGAGCAGCACCGAGCCATCGGCGTCGAGAACCACGAGCGAGCCGCGGTGCCAGGACTCGGTGAAGCCGGACCTGATCACCTCGGCGAGCACAGGGTTGGCCGCCCCGCTACTGCTGGACATGGCCGCCCCGGACCGGAACGCCGAGCATGGCCCTGGCGTCATCAGGCGGCATCGCGGGGCGCTGGGCCAGGTCAGCGACCTCGGCGGCCCGCGAGACAAGCTCGGCGTTGCTCGCCACCGCCCGGGCCCGCGAGAACGTGACCGTGTCCTCAAGCCCGACTCGCAAGTGACCGCCAGCGGCCAGCGCGGCGAGCATCACCGGAATCGATGTACGACCGATCCCCGTCGCCGACCACGTCGCGCCCGAAGGCAGCGCGGCGACCGCCTGCACCAGCGTGGCCGCGTCGCCAGCCATGCCGCCGGGAACTCCCATCACCAGATCGCAGTGCACATGCCCCCCGAATGGCGGGCCATATTTATCAAGGAGCCTGTGCAGCGCGGCCACGTGCCCCAGGTCGAACAGCTCGAACTCCGGCACCACGCCCAGTTCCTGAGTCCTGGCATAAAGCTCGCACATGAACGGCCACGGATTCATGAACACGTCATCGCCGAAATTCACCGTGCCGCAGGTCAGGGAGCACCCATCGGGCGCGGCGTCGAGCACGGCCAGCCGCCGCTCGTACGGGTCGGTCACCGCGCCGCCGGTGGACAGCTGCACGATCAGGTCGGTCGCCTCGCGCAAAGCCTGCACGGTGTCGGTCAGCCGGACGACGTCAAGCGTCGGCCGCGCGCCGGCGTCCCTGATGTGAACGTGGATTATCGCCGCGCCGGCTTCCCCGCACTCCTTGGCGGTCGTCACCAGCTCTTCCAGCGTGACTGGGAGCGCCGGTACCGCTGACTTCTCGAGTTCCGCCCCGGTGGGCGCGACAGTGATCATCGTCGCAGTGCTTGCCATGGGAGAATGCCTTCCCGTGCGAGCTGTCGTTCAACGAGCTAGTGAGGCGAGCGTAACGGTAGCCGGTGCCGTGGTCGGCGAGCTGACCGCCCCTGGCCTGGTCGTACTTGTCGGCGTCACCCACGACGACACCGAGCGGCGGGCGGCTGCCCTCGCCAGCAAGATCTACTACCTGCGGATACTCGACGGCGAGAAATCCTGCGCCGACACCGGGGCGCCGTTGCTGGTGGTGAGCCAGTTCACCCTCTACGCGCAGACCGCCAAGGGCAGGCGGCCAAGCTGGCAGGCAGCGGCGCCGCGCGAGGTGGCCGAACCCCTGGTCACCGCGTTCGCCGATGCGCTGCGCTCACTCGGCGCGCAGGTGCGAACCGGTGCGTTCGGCGCGCACATGGCGGTATCGCTGGTCAACGACGGACCGGTCACGCTGATTATCGAGGTATGAAAAATTGTGATTCAGCTGATCTTGGCGACTGGGCGCAGGTGGGCACGGGCGAACTCAAGCGATTCCGCCAGGTCGGCGTAACGGGCCTTGTCGGACTGCGCGCGCCTGGTGCTGATCTCGACGACTACCATCCCGGCGTAGCCGAGGCCCGGCAGCAGCCCGAGCAATTCGGCGCATGGCTGCGTACCGCGCCCGGGCACGAGGTGCTCGTCCGGGAGCCCCGGCCTGGTCCCGTCCGTGAGATGGACATGCGCTAGCCGTTCCCCGAGTTGCTTGGCCATCTCGATCGCGTCGGAGTCGGATACCGCCGTGTGCGAGAGGTCGAGTGTGGTCTGGCTGACCTCGAGCTCGACCGGGTTCCAGTGCGGCGCGTAGGCCGCGACCTCGGTGCCGCCCGGGCGGAGCGGATAGATGTTCTCCACGGCGAACGTCATCCCGGTCTGGGCTTCGAGCTTCGCCATGCCGGCCTCGAAGTCCCTGACGTAGTCGCGCTGCCACCGGAAGGGCGGGTGCACGACGACGACCTTGGCCCCGAGCCTGCGCGCCGCATCGGCGGACTTGAGCAGCTTCGCCCAGGGTTCCCTGCCCCAGACACGCTGAGTTATCAGCAGGCACGGAGAGTGTACCGACATGACGGGAATGTTGTAGTACTCGGACAGGCGGCCGAGCACGCTGGCGTCCTGGCTCACCGGATCGGAGGTCACCATCACCTCGATCCCGTCGTAGCCGAGCCTTGCCGCCAACTCGAACGCGTCGGCGGTGCGTTCGGGGAACACCGACGCCGTGGACAGCACCACGGGTATCTCGCGCGGCTCCGCCCGGCCGAAACTCGCCGTCCCGGCGTCCCGCTGGCCCGCGTCCCGCTGGCCGGCGGCGGTCATGGCGGCTGCCTCCTCCGCACGGTCGCTTTGATTGCGCGTCATTCCTCGCTGCCCCACTATTTTGTCAGCGGCAAGCTGGGTAGCCGCCTGGCTTGTGCTGGCCCATCATCGAAAAACCGGATGCGACATGGCGAACTCACTTGACCGCCAGCGCACCTGTCAGGCGCTACGCCGTACCCGGTGTCAGCTTATGCGCTGAGCGGGCCAGACTGTCGGCACCCGGCGCTAGCGTGCCGGCCATGGCGAAGAGTTACTCGGGCGCTCTCTTTCAGTGCTCGGAGTGCGGCTGGCAGAGCGCGAAATGGGCAGGCCGGTGCGCGGAGTGCCAGGCCTGGGGGACGCTTGCCGAGAGCGGCGCCGGAGCGGCTCCGGCTCGCTCCGGCCGCGCTCTGCTCAGGGGGCTGCCCTCGGTCAAGCTGGGCGAGCCCGCGGTCCCTATCTCGCGCGTGGACGCATCGGCCGCGGCGGCCAGGCCGACCGGCATGGACGAGCTCGACCGGGTGCTTGGCGGCGGCCTTGTCCCTGGCTCGGTGGCGCTCCTCGCCGGCGAGCCGGGAGTCGGCAAGTCGACGCTCCTGCTCGAGGCCGGCGCCCTGGCGGCCGGGCGCGCCCCGGTCCTCTATGTCACGGGCGAGGAGTCCGCCGCGCAAGTACGGCAGCGCGCCGATCGCATCGGCGCGATCACCGACAACCTCTTCCTGGCCGCGGAGACTGACCTTGCCGCGCTGCTCGCGCACGTCGACGCGGTCAGCCCGGCCCTGCTGATCGTCGACTCGGTGCAGACGATCTCGGCGGCCGGGATCGAGGGCGTGCCCGGCGGGGTCACCCAGGTGCGCGAGATCACCTCAGCCCTGGTGAGCCTGGCGAAGCAACGCAACCTGACCACCGTGCTCGTGGGCCACGTGACGAAGGACGGCTCGATCGCCGGGCCGCGCTCGCTTGAGCACCTGGTGGACGTCGTATTGCACTTCGAAGGTGACAGCCGAGGCCGGCTCAGGATGATCAGGGCGCTCAAGAACAGGTTCGGCCCGACCGATGAGGTCGGCTGTTTCGAGCTTGGCGAGTTCGGCTTGATCGGCCTGCCAGATCCGAGCGGCCTGTTCTTGTCCCGGCAGCATAAGCCCGTGTCAGGGACCTGCGTGACCGTGACGCTCGAGGGCCGCCGGCCGCTGGTGGCCGAAGTGCAGACCCTCGTCTGCCCCGTCGAAGGCGGCGAGCCACCGCGCCGGATGACCTCGGGCCTCGATTTCGCGCGGGTGGGCATGGCCGTCGCGGTACTCCAGCGCCGCGCCGGGCTGAGCCTGTCCCGCTGCGACATCTACGCGGCCACCGTCGGCGGCGTGCGACTCACCGAGCCCGCGGTCGACCTCGCTGTCGTGCTGGCGCTCGCGGGCGCGAGGACTGACCTGTGCCTCGCATCCGACGTGGTCGCGTTCGGCGAAGTCGGGCTGGCAGGCGAGATCCGCAGCGTCGCGGGCATAGGCCGCAGGCTCGCGGAGGCAAGCCGGATGGGGTTCCGGCGGGCCGTCGTGCCTGCCGGCACCGATGCCATCCCCGCTGACCTCCCGATCGAGATCAGCCAAGTAGCCGACGTGGCCAGCGCGATAGCGGCCGGCCTGGGTGTGCTCCCTTAGGATTACTTCACATCATCGATGCGAGAACTGGTACCCGCAGGTCCGCGGCTGCCCGCTCCAACCAGCGTCTGGACACATGTGTCGGGCGCCGGCTGGAGCGGGCATCAATCAGACCGGGTCGAACTCCCCGTCCTTTACGCCCGCGATGAACGCGTCCCATTCCGCGGTGGTGAAGGCGAGCTTCGGACCGCTCGGGTCCTTGGAGTCGCGCAACATGTACAGCAGATCTTCGTCGGCCTTGTGCGGCACGCTGACTGTGTCATGAGTAGCGGTGACCTCGACGCAACCTCCGCCGTTGCTACCGCTGTAACTAGCCTTGCGCCACACGCCAACCTCGACGCAACCTCCGCCGTTGCTGCCGCTGAAGCTGGCCTTCCGCCACCTCACATTAGTGAGGTCCATGTTTTGGCTGCTTCCTCTAGTTGGGAAAGTGAGGCTTTCCTTGGTAGCGCCTCGCCTGTCAGCGTATCCCAAGTGAGGCCCAATGCTGACACGTCTTTGACATCTCTCACAGGTTGCCCGCGTACCGGGCCTTCCTGATAGCCGATACCGGGTGAGTCAGCAAAGTCCGCCAAGGCGAAACCACCCCCGTAGAGTCCTTCATGTGCGCCTGCACTTGCAGGAATAATCTGCAAGACCGCCTTTGGCCGCTGGGCCACCTCGATCAGATGACTTACCTGCTGGAGCATCACGCTTGGGCCGCCCACAGGGCGGCTGAGCACCCATTCATCCAAGATGACCCAAACCGCCGGCGGCTGGTCCCGGGTCAGGATCTCCTGACGTTTCAGGCGTCCGGCTACCCGCGACTCGACCTCGTCGTCGGTGATCCCGAACCTAGTCCGGAATACGGCACGAGAGTAGTCCTCGGTCTGCAACAGCCCAGGGACGACATTAGGTTCGAACCAGCGCAATCGGCTCGCGGCCGCCTCAATCTCCGGCCAATCTTGGAACCAGTCTGGGTAGGCTTGGTAGTTCATGCCCTCTTCGAACTGATCCCACAACTCGGTCAGCGCACCATGGGTGCCTAGCTCCGCTACGGCGTCGATGTCGGCGGTGGTCGACCGGGTCGGGACGCGCCAGCCATTTTCGTAGGCGCTGATCAGCTTGCCTGAGACATGGGCAAGCGCGCCTATCCGATCTTGCGTGAGACCAGCGCGCACTCGGTAATGCCGCAGCATTGCACCGAATACAGCCCGTGGCGTACCTTTAGGCGGGTTCGACTCAAGTGCTGCCATCTGTCTGCCCTTTCCACGGCACTCTACAAATGCGCGGTCAAATCTACGTCTTGCGAGATGCCACTACATCGCGGCTGTGCGGCGCCGATGTCTTACCAAACCTAACCCGTCGTCGGCAAACTGTTAAGCGAAAAGTTGATACCCGGCTACCACAAAGGACATGGAAGGTGAGATCCCCGCAGGGCCGCATGGGCTCGTGTCCATGCGGCTGCTATTTGAAGGTGACTAGATCATGAGATCGACAGGTACCGATCACGATCCGGTCACTCTGGTTATGACCGAGCGGTGCCTGCTGGCCAGGCGCACCTTCCCGGGCCAGCTATGGCAGGTAAGCGCCGTCCGCCAGTGGCTCAGCATGCTCCTCGACGGATTCGGGGCTCTCGATGAGGTGCTGCTCGCATGTTCCGAACTGGCCGCGAACGCCGTCGTTCACAGTGATTCCGGCCGTCCCGGTGGCCTGTTCACCGTGCGCCTGGCAATCGAGCCGGATTTCGTGCGCATTGAAGTGCTGGATCAGGGCGGTCCGTGGACCAGTGGCCGCCAGCCGCGAAACATCGCATGTCACCCAGAAGATGCGACTCAGTGCGGACGCGGCCTCACTATCATCGCGGCGATCACGAGCGCGTGGGGAATTGCCGGCGATCATCAGGGCCGGACCGCGTGGTGCGAGATCGAGCCGCAGTGACGGGCCAGATTCTGTCATTTGAATTGTCGGCTGTCGACAGCTAGTCCGGTGCCCCGAGATTCGCCGGAATGGCCGAATTAGTCGACCTTATCCCGGGAATGACTGCGGTGCGCGCGAAAGGCCGACCGCTTTAGCCTTTCCTACCATATTGCTAGCCGAGAGCGGCGGGTGCTGTCAGCTGAGGCGGAAGGTGACCGGATCGCTGGATAGGCCGTCGTCGGTCGCGTACGCCGTGTAGACGCCTGGCGGCACCGCCGCGACGCGCCCAGAGCAACCAGGAGCCGAGGTCCGCCGGTTCCAGGTGACCGCGAGGACGGTGGGTATCCCGCGCTTGAGCGCCGCGATCAGGCCCGCCGTGCCTGGGGCGCAGTCGGCGGAACTCCAGATCCTGGCCGGCCCCTCCTTAATGACGAGGGTGAGGTGACGCGACCCTAGGTTGAACGAGCATTCGGTCGGCTGCGTCGACACCACGTTGAGATCGAAGGCAGGCGACTGGCGTCGCCCGAACTGGGTCTGGCCGGTAAAGATGCTGATCACGATCGACTTGCGGGCGCAGAACGCGGGCAAGATCGTGCCGTGCCCGCTGGCTCGCCCTACGTCTGCCCGCGCTGGGCTGGCCGCTGACGGGGAGGCGGCCCGGCGATCTGCGGCTTGCCCGCCGGAGCCGGCGCTCTTCCGGTGTCCGCCAGGCGTTTCGTGCGCCTGTCCGGACCGGCGCACTCCCGGCGCATGATCACGAACCGGGCGCGGCGGCCCGGCTCCCGCCCCTCGGCCTTGCCCAGCGTGTCCTGGCGGGTGCGGATGGACCGCGATCGCGCTCGACAGGCCCCACGCGGCCAGGCCGAAGGCAACGAGCCCGATCACCAGCACCGCGAATCTGCGCCGCCAGTAGATAGCGGCGGCGTCTGCTCGTGCGGCATTGGCCGGCTGGATGGGAGCGGGGATCAGATCCCACTCCTCGTACTGGCTGTCCGATCGCTGAAGCTCAGCAAGCGACTCAGAGTCCTTGCCCGCGCTCCACGCTCCCCATCGCCGGAACCCGAACGTGTACCCCCCCATGCGGCCAAGTATGGAGCCGCGGCCAGCGGCGGATAAGGTCGCCTCGCCGTGGCCTGACCTAGCCATTACCGCAGGCAGATGCGTTGCGGAGGGCTTGCCCGGCTTCGGCCGGTGGTGCCGGCCCCGCGTTGGCATGGCAGGATCGATCCCGTCATGACCAGCGACCTTGAGCCACCCATTACTGACTGGTACGCGGCCAGCCGCAGAGACCTGCCCTGGCGCCGACCGGACGCAAGTGCCTGGTCAGTGATGGTCAGCGAGTTCATGCTGCAGCAGACCCCGGTCGCCAGGGTGCTGCCGGCGTATCACGACTGGCTGGCTCGCTGGCCGACCCCGGGCGCCCTCGCCGCCGCGAGCCCCGCGGACGCGGTCAGGCAGTGGGACCGGCTTGGCTACCCGAGACGCGCCATCCGCCTGCACGAGTCCGCGAAGATCATCGCGGCCCGGCATGACGGACAGGTACCAGCCAGCATCGAGCACCTGCGCGAACTGCCAGGCGTCGGCGCCTACACCGCCGCCGCGATCGCGACCTTCGCCTACGGCCAGCGCCACCCCGTCCTGGACACCAACGTCCGCCGCGTCCTGGCCAGGCTCATCACCGGCCGCCAGTACCCCCCACCATCACAGACAAGAGCAGAGCAGGAACTGGCGAAGTCCCTGCTCCCCCCAGAGCGGGACCGCCGGGCGGCAACGTGGTCGGTAGCCCTGATGGAACTGGGCGCCCTGATCTGCACCGCCGCGAATCCCGGCTGCGAAGCATGCCCGGTAGCGAAATCCTGCGCCTGGCGCGCGAGCGGAAGCCCACCAGGCCCGCCACCACGGCGAGCCAAGCCTTACCAAGGCAGCGACCGAGAGCTGAGAGGCCGCCTGCTAGCAGTACTGCGCAACGCGACCACACCAGTGCCCCGGTCAGCCTTCGACGGCATCTGGCCAGATGAACTTCAGCAGAGGCGAGCCCTGCGCGCGTTGATCCGCGAAGGCATGGCGACCCGCCTCCCAGACGGCACATTCGGGCTACCGGGAGACTCTTAAAGAAAACCGGGCGGGACGCCCGCCCGAGCCAGTGCGTTCAAGCACAGGCTCGGGTGGGTTCCGCCCGGTCTTAATTCAAGCCAGGTCTAACACTTACCCCTCGGCCGGCCGACGATCAGTCACATCGCCGCGCGCCGAGCCGGCGGCCTCGGCCAGCTCCGCGGGCGGAGCGTCAGGCACGGCCTCTGGCTTGGGCTCGCCCTTGAAGGTGAACTTGCCCTCCTTGCCGGTGCCCTCCGAGTCGACCATGATGATCTGCCCGGCCTTGACCTCGCCGAACAGGATCTTCTCGGACAGGTTGTCCTCGATCTCCCGCTGGATCGTCCTGCGCAGCGGCCTGGCGCCAAGCACCGGGTCGTAGCCGCGCTGCGCGAGCAGCTGCTTGGCCGCCGGCTTGAGCTCGATGCCCATGTCGCGGTCCTTCAGCCGGTCCTCCACCTTGGCGATCATCAGGTCGACGATCTGGAAGATCTCGTCCTGCGTGAGCTGGTGGAAGACGATCGTGTCGTCGACGCGGTTAAGGAACTCGGGGCGGAAGTGCTGCTTGAGCTCGTCCTGCACCCTGTTGGTCATCCGCTCGTAGGAGCCCGTCGACTCTCCGGCTGAGGCGAAGCCGACCGAGACGCCCTTGGAGATGTCCTTGGTGCCGAGGTTCGTGGTCATGATGATCACGGTGTTCTTGAAGTCCACCACGCGGCCCTGCGCGTCGGTCAGGCGGCCATCTTCGAGTATCTGCAGCAGCGAGTTAAAGATGTCCTGGTGTGCCTTCTCGATCTCGTCGAACAGCACCACCGAGAACGGCCGGCGGCGCACCTTCTCGGTAAGCTGGCCGCCCTCCTCGTAGCCCACGTAACCGGGCGGCGAGCCGAACAGCCGGGACACGGTGTGCTTCTCCATGTACTCGCTCATGTCGAGCTGGATCAGCGAATCCTCGTCACCGAACAAGAACGCGGCGAGCGTCTTGGACAGCTCGGTCTTGCCGACGCCTGACGGCCCGGCGAAGATGAACGACCCGCCCGGGCGCTTGGGGTCCTTCAGGCCGGCCCGGGTACGGCGGATGGCCTGGGACAGCGCCTTGATCGCGTCGTTCTGGCCGATGACCCGCTTGTGCAGCTCATCTTCCATCCGCAGCAGCCTGGCCGACTCGGCCTCGGTGAGCTTGAAGACCGGGATGCCGGTCGCGGTGGCGAGAACCTCGGCGATCAGGTCCTCGTTCACCTCGGCAGGCAGGTCCATGTCGCCCGCCTTCCACTCCTTCTCCCTGGCGTCCTTGCGCTCGATCAGCTGCTTCTCGGTGTCCCTGAGCGCGGCAGCCTTCTCGAAGTCCTGGCTGTCGATGGCCGACTCCTTGTCGCGGCGGACGTCCGCGATCTTCTCGTCGAACTCGCGCAGGTCAGGCGGCGCGGTCATCCTGCGGATCCGCATCCGCGAGCCGGCCTCGTCGATCAGGTCGATCGCCTTGTCCGGCAGGAACCTGTCGCTGATGTACCTGTCAGCCATCTGAGCCGCCGCCACGAGCGCGTCATCGGTGATAGTCACCCGGTGATGCGCCTCGTACCGGTCACGCAGTCCCTTGAGGATCTCGATGGTGTGCGAGATCGTCGGCTCCGCGACCTGGATGGGCTGGAACCTGCGCTCGAGCGCGGCGTCCTTCTCCAGGTGCTTGCGGTACTCATCCAGCGTGGTCGCGCCGATGGTCTGCAATTCCCCGCGAGCCAGCATCGGCTTGAGTATCGACGCGGCATCGATCGCGCCTTCTGCCGCGCCGGCGCCGACCAGCGTGTGGATCTCGTCGATGAACAAGATGATGTCGCCGCGCGTGCGGATCTCCTTGAGCACCTTCTTCAGGCGCTCCTCGAAGTCACCGCGATACCGCGAGCCGGCCACCAGCGCGCCGAGGTCAAGGGTGTAAAGCTGCTTGTCCTTCAGCGTCTCGGGCACCTCGCCCTTGACAATCCGCTGGGCAAGACCCTCAACGACGGCCGTCTTGCCGACCCCGGGCTCGCCGACCAGAACCGGGTTGTTCTTGGTCCGGCGGGACAGCACCTGCATGACCCGCTCGACTTCCTTTTCCCGGCCGATCACCGGGTCGAGCTTGCCCTCGCGAGCCGCGGCCGTCAGGTTCCGGCCGAACTGGTCAAGCACAAGCGAGGTGGACGGGGTGCTCTCCGACGACGCGCCAGCGGCGGCCGGCTCCTTGCCCTGGTAGCCATGCAGCAACTGGATGACCTGCTGGCGCACCCTGTTCAGATCGGCCCCAAGCCTGACCAGCACCTGAGCGGCAACGCCCTCGCCCTCGCGGATCAGGCCGAGCAGGATGTGCTCGGTGCCGATGTAGTTGTGGCCAAGCTGCAGCGCCTCGCGCAGCGAGAGCTCCAGCACCTTCTTCGCGCGAGGCGTGAAGGGTATGTGGCCAGACGGCGCCTGCTGGCCCTGTCCGATGATCTCCTCAACCTGCTGGCGCACCGCCTCCAGGCTGATGCCTAGGGACTCAAGCGCCTTGGCGGCTACGCCCTCGCCCTCGTGGATCAGTCCGAGCAGTATGTGCTCAGTGCCGATGTAGTTGTGGTTCAGCATCCTGGCTTCCTCTTGAGCCAGGACCACAACCCGCCGCGCCCGGTCGGTAAACCTCTCGAACATTATCGTCGCTCCCTCACCAAAGCGGTGGAGACGGCGACCGCATGGACCGTCCCTTCCGCGCACCAGCCCGCGTGCCGGGCAAGGCGTTGGCCGCGATGTGCCGCTTACGTAAGGTCTGACGCCTACCCAAACGATCCACCGCGCTCCAGTAGAGCCTTCCCCGCCGACGGGGCGTTCACCCTCATCCAACCTGCGGCGAAGGAACAGTGTTCCCTGGTACGCCCGGAGCGAACGCTTGCGGCTGACAGCACACCGTGGAATTTACCGTTATGGTATGCCGTCAGCCGCTTCGCGGTGCTGTAACTGGGGGACCCGCGCGGATCCTGTGCCCTGCGGAACGCCCGCGCGGTTGCCCCGTCTGGCGGCGCGCGGACTGGGGGATGTCCATTCGCGCCGCATCAGGGACTTGGATACCGGCTGTCTCCCCGGAGTCAGCACCGCGCCTGAGGTAATCCGGGGGCGTCCCCCGGACTGCCGGGGGCGTCCCCCGGGTCAAAACAGCGCGGGGGGCTACCTGAGTAGGCCCCCCCGGGTCAAACTCCACGCGCTGACTTCCCGATAGCCACGGGCGGCCGTCGCGTGGGCCGGCCTTGGTGCGTTACGCCCCAAGGAAATGATCTGCTAGTGAGCCGCCTCGTACTCGGCGATGATGGTGGCCGGGATACGACCGCGCTCGCTCACCTTGTGACCGTGCTGGCGCGCCCAGTCCCTGATCTCCGAGCTGCGCTCGCGGCCAGGACCAGTGCGTGCCTTGCGGCGGCGACCGCCGCCGGTTACCCGACGGGCGTGGTCAGCGAATGCGCCGACCTTCTCGCGAAGTTCCTTGCTGTGCGTCTCACACAGATCGATCTCGTATGCGTTGCCGTCAAAGCCGAAGGAAACAGACTCGGTCCCTTCGATCTCTCCCTCGTGCGGGAGATCGCACACGACAGTCACGACAGTCTTCTGAGCCATGCCGGTTAGCCTTTCTCTTACCACTGGCTATTTAAGTAGCTTAACCTATACTACAACCCCGCTGTTGACAATTCACATCCTGCGGAATCACGGCCCAGTTACCCAAGTAGAGAGTAACAACCAGCACGAAAGTGAGCGGTTACGTTCCGTAATCGAAGCGCATCAGCCGCGGCCGTCTGAACCGCGGCCATCGAACTGGTCAGTGGCGCTTGGTTCATCAAGTTCATCGGAGCGCTCATCAGCTTGGTTCTTCCCGGCGCGCATCTCGTGCCGCAGGAAAGCTCCTACCGCGACCAAGAAGGCCGCGCACACCAAAAAGGGCGGCGTCAAAGCGGCAAGATCAGTTAGCACACCACTCGCCTCCGTCCTGGCCGCTGGCTCGCCTGGGGCTGGCGCGCAGGGATCCTGGCCTGCCCGGCTAGCGACTTAGCCTGCTCCGTAGCAGGTCAGAGCACTTCCGCGACGTGCACGCGACACGTATGACGTGCACCGGAACCAGCATCGCGCCTGGGCCATAACCGACTGACCTCGCATCGCGAGCTCAGGCAGGACCGGCGGCCTCCTGTTTGCCAGCTTACGTCAGCGGACGACGGGGGCTTCCAGCCGGTCCGCTTCTATTTCCCCCGGGCAACGCCGCGGGCTAATGTGGAGAACCTGCGCTGAATGCCCGGATCAGGACCAACCGCAGCGGGCTAGCGCAGCCAAAGACCGACACCCGATCGGTGTCAGGAGGCCCGAGCCGTGCATTCGCCAGTTCATACCCGGCGTGCCGGCCGGGCACGAGGGCAGTGCACTAGCTGTGGCGCAGAGGAAACGGCAGCGCGCGGTTCGCGGCTTGGTCGGCAGGAGCGGCCGAAGCCAGGACTTCTGGACTCAACTGTGGCGCAGACTACAATCGGTGCGGTGACGGCTGCGGATGTTCAGGGAGATGACAATACGACACCCTCCGTGTCGTATCGCGGTGCCGAACAATAACCCTCCTATGTTCGGCCCGCTTTACGGCCTGACCGAACGTTGAATTCCGCCCGGAGCGACGCCGGCGCGCAGTCCGCCGGCCACTAGATCGGACCTAGATCGGACAAGGAAAACTCTAGGCTCGCAATCATCGCGTGTCGCGCGGATACATGCCAATGTCCATCTGGCCCGGTTAGCCCATTGACCCGCACCGTCGGTCACTGGCCCGTCACTCATTGCGCTGAGAGTTCAACGGTCCGGTCGACGACGCATCACAGTCAGATCACAAGCATCAACGCAGAGTTTCGACACGCCCGCTGACCTGCATAGATACAGTCAATACCATGCTGCGCAAGACGCCGGAGCACCATGGTCCTAGCGAGGTAAGCAACCGGGAACCGACGAAATCAAGGCCGATCTCGGGCGTTGCGTGGAAAAGTTTCCCGATAGGCAGTACGCGAGGTAGTTCCGTCGGTTAATGTCCTGCCCTGTCACCTCGTTCCCGTTGGCGACCGCCCGCGAGGGCGGAGCTTGCCAAGGAAAGGAGCGCGAACTTGGAGCGCTCACCGCACGGTTGGCACTCCAGGCGCCGGGTCGCGCCGGGTCGCAAGCTTCGACCTGCCGCAGCCGCCGGGCGCCTCGCGACCGCTATCACCATCGCGGCCGCGGTCGGCCTGGCACTGCCCAGTTCGTCGGCAGGCGCGACGGCGTCCAGTGACCCGAGCCTGAAGGTGCTACTCGCCCGGGCGAACAAGATCTCGAACGAGATCGACGATCTCGGCCAGCAGTACGACGCGCTGCGGATCCAGCTCGCTGCCGCCAAGTCGCAACTGCGGATCGCGCACATGTCGGAGCGCAGGGACAAGCGGCTGCTCGCGCTTTACCAGAGCTCCGTCGCGGGCATCGCCGCGGCGGGGTACATGGCCGGCGCCATCGACCCGGAGATCCAGCTTCTGGAGACCAGCAACCCGCAGGCGATGCTGGGCCGGGCCAACATCCTGACCGAGCTCCAGCAGGAGAACGGCACCAAGCTGGGCCTGGTGACCGCCGCCAACAGGGCCGCCGAGCGCGCGAGCCTGCTAGCGGAGCAGGAGTCACGCCAGGCCGCGAAGCTATCCGATGCCATGCGCACCAAGGTCGTCAAGATCGAGGCCAAGGAGAATATCCTCAACAGCGCCCTGTACAAGAAGGCGCTCGAGGTCTACCAGCAGACCGGGCACTACCCGGTGCACCTTAACGGCGACTCCATCGGCGTCCAGGCGCTGCGCAAGGCACTGACGAAGGTCGGCGACCCCTACGTGTGGGGCGCGGCAGGACCAAACGCGTTCGACTGCTCGGGCCTGGTGATGTGGGCCTACGCGCAGATCGGCATCAGCCTTGAGCACTTCACCGGAGACCAGTGGAATGAGGGCGAGCACATCTCGCGCTCGCAGCTCGAGCCAGGCGACCTTGTCTTCTTCTTCCCCGACATCGGGCACGTCGGAATCTACGTCGGCAACGGCATGATGCTGGACGCCCCCACCTTCGGCCAGCCGGTCCAGATCCAGCCGGTCTTCTGGAGCGCCTACGTAGGAGCCGTCCGCATCGCCTAGGCCCGGGACAGCATCAGGGATACGCGGGGCCCGTCCGGCAACAGCATCGTGGCCCTCCCTGTTGCTCAGCCGGACAGGTTGCGCTCGTAGACAAGGCGCAGGCCGATCAGGGTCAGCCACGGCTCGTAGGCGTCAATGTTCGGCACCTCATCAATCACCAGCGGCGCTAGGCCGCCGGTCGCGATGATCGTGACCCGGTCGGGGTCCTGCGGTGACAACTCGGCCGCCATCCGGCGGGCGATGCCCTCGATCTGGCCGGCGAAGCCGAAGATGATCCCCGACTGCAGCGCCTCGACGGTGTTCTTGCCGATCACCCGTCCCGGCCTGGTCAGCTCGACCTTGAGCAGCTGAGCTGCCCGCCTGGACAGCGCGTCGACGGAGATCTCGATACCGGGAGCGAGAGCGCCGCCTACGAACTCGCCTCTGGCGCTTACCGCGTCGAAGTTCGTTGACGTCCCGAAGTCCACCACGATGGCCGGGCCGCCATAGAGGTGCACGGCGGCCACGGCATTCATGATCCGGTCGGTGCCGACCTCCTTGGGGTTGTCCATCCTGACCGAGACTCCGGTCCTCACCCCGGGTTCCACGATCAGCGTCAGGATGTCCTTGTGGTACCGCCCGAGCATTTCTCGCATCTCGTGAAGCACCGACGGCACCGTCGAGCAGACCACCATGCCGTCCAGGCCCTTGTCCGCGATCAGCGCGCTCTGCGACAGCAGCCCGCGCAGCGTCACCGCGAGTTCGTCAGCCGTGCGCACCGGGTCGGTCGCGGTCCGCCAGTGCTCGACGACCTGCTCGCCGTCGAATACGCACAGGACGGTATTGGTGTTGCCTACATCAATCGCGAGCAGCATCGAGTCCTACTCCGCACTCACCAGGTCAAGTCCGATATCCAGGGCGGGCGCGGAGTGCGTGAGTCCCCCCACCGCCAGGTAGTCAACCCCGGTCGCGCCGACGTCAGCCGCCTGCTCGAGCCGCAGCCCGCCGCTGGCCTCAAGCAGCACCCGCCCCCCGACGAGCGCGACCGCCGCACGCATGTCACCGAGCGAGAAGTTGTCAAGCAAGATCAGGTCGGCCCCGGCCCCCACCGCCTCGGCCACCTGCTCAATGGAGTCGCACTCCACCTCGACAACGACGTCAGGAGCTAGTTCCCGCACCGCCCGGTAGGCCGCGGCCACCGACCCAGCCGCGGCCACGTGGTTGTCCTTGATCAGCGCCGCGTCCCCGAGCGACATCCGATGGTTGACCCCGCCCCCGCACCGCACCGCATACTTCTCAAGCATCCGCAGACCAGGCAGAGTCTTCCGGGTGTCTCGCACCCGCGCATGCGTCCCACCCAGCGCATCGCTCCACAATCGCGTCAGACTGGCGATCCCCGACATATGAGTCAAGAGGTTCAACGCCGTCCGTTCCCCCGTAAGAATCCCCCGTAGTGGCCCCTGGACGGTCATCAAGACCTGGTTGAGGCTAACCCGGTCACCGTCAGCTGCTCTATGCGTGACTGTCACGTCAAAGTCAAGACCTGGCAGGGATGAGGCGGTGGGGGCGACAGACTCCGCCGATAGCTGAACGCTTTCGGCGGAGCCATCGCCCCCGCCGATAAGACTGAAGACAGCCTCAGTCACCACAAGACCACAGACAACACCGGGTGCTCTGGCTACCAGATCGGCTGTGCCGATCATGTGGGCCGGGATGGTGGCTGAGGTGGTCACGTCCGGCCCCGCGGAGAGGTCTTCGGCGAGCCCAGCACCCACAACTCGCGCCACCTGAGCCGGGTCAAGCCCGAGCGACTCGAGCTTTGCCACCACCCCCACGGGAATCTCTTTCACGCCACCCCCCGCTGCGGCCGCGAGTCAGCGAGGTACCTGACGCGAAGCCTGTCGAGAGTGCGAGGCGGACGGGCATCAATCGGAGCCAGTGCGTTCAGCACGGGCTCCGATTGCGTGCCCGTCCGCCCATCACCCCGAGCCAGGTCTAGCGTCACCACCAGATGCCCGAGCCAAGAATCGGACGACGAAGGAAAGTCCTCCCGCCAATGGCTCCCCCTAGTTTCGGTCCGCACCGAAGCAGACAGAACGAGCGCAGACGCCAGAAGATGGAGGTTAGTAGCCTCCCAAGCCGCCAACTCAGCCCGATCAGACTGCCGCTCGCCGATCTTCCGCAGGTCCGAAGCAGCGGATGCCAGACCAGGACCAGAGCGCAGCACCCCAGCCCGATCGGTCATCAGTTGCTCGATCTCCTCCATCGCACCCGGATCAAGCAAGCCAGGCAAACGCGTATCCGGCGCAGGGTCGGCCGTAGCTGGCAGATGCTGAGCCAGGTCGTCGGCGATGTGCTCGGCGAAGACCAGGCCCTCGAGCAGGGAGTTGGACGCGAGCCGGTTGGCGCCGTGGACGCCGGTGCAGGCGGTCTCGCCGCAGGCGTACAGGCCCGGGATGTTGCTGCGGCCGCGCAGGTCGGTCTTGACGCCGCCGCTGGCGTAGTGCGCGGCCGGGACGACGGGGATGGGCTCGGTGACCGGGTCGATGCCGTGGCGCAGGCAGTTGGCCCGGATCGTGGGGAACCGGTGCTCCCAGGTGGCCTCGCCCAGATGGCGGCCATCGAGGTAGACGTGGTCGGTGCCGGTGGCCATCATCACGTTCATGATCGCCTTGGCCACGACGTCACGCGGCGCCAGGTCGGCGAGCGGATGCCGGCCGGTCATGAACCGGTTGCCAGCCGCGTCGATCAGGAACGCCCCCTCGCCGCGGACCGCCTCGGAAATGAGCGGCTGGCGGCCCCTGGCGTTCGGGCCGAGCCAGAGCACCGTGGGATGGAACTGCACGAATTCCAGGTCAGCCACTTCGGCGCCCGCCCTCAGCGCGAGCGCGACGCCGTCGCCGGTGGACACGTGCGGGTTCGTCGTCGCCGAGTAGATCTGGCCGATGCCGCCGGTCGCGAGCACCACGGCCGGCGCGTACACGGCCCCGACCCCGTCTCGGCGGCCCTCGCCGATGACGTGCAAGGTCAGGCCGGCGGCGCGGCCGTCGGCGGTCAGCAGCAAGTCGAGCGACATGGCGTGGTCGATGACATCCACGCCGGCCCCTCGGGGCCGGCGCTGGCCTCGGCGAGGGCGGCGAGCAGGGCACGGGAGACTTCCGCGCCGGTGGCGTCGCCGCCCGCGTGGGCGATCCGGCTCCGCAGGTGCCCGCCCTCCCTGGTGAGAGCGAGCGGGCCGCCTGGCTCGGCGTCGAACCGCGCCCCGAGCGCGATGAGCCGCCTGACCGCGTCGGGCCCGTCGGTGACGAGCGCTCGGACGGCGTCGATATCGCAGAGCCCGGCCCCGGCCGTCAGCGTGTCGGCGAGGTGCTGCTCAGGCGAGTCGCCCGGGCCCAGTGCGGCCGCGATGCCGCCCTGCGCCCATCGCGTCGACCCCTCGTCGAGCAGCGACTTGGTCACCAGCAGGATGTTGCGGTCAGGCAGGGCCGCGTGCGCGCTGAGCGCGGCGGTCACTCCCGCGATCCCTGATCCGACGATGACGATGTCGGCCCGCCTGACCCAGCCAGGCGCCGGCGCGAGCAGCCGGCCGGCGATCACGGAGCCCATCGGTTCACGGTGCCATCCGGTCACGGGGCACCGCTCAGCGTCAGCGAGGCGTTGTCAATCAGCCTGGCTTTTCCTACCGTGCCCGCCACGAGCAGCACCGCGGGCCCGCGATGGCCTGGTCCGGCCGGCGCGAACGTCACCGGATCGACGAGTTCCAGGTAGTCCACCACCAGCGGCGGGTCGGCCCGCCCGGCGGCGTCGAGCACCGATCTCGCCGTCGCCAGCACGGCCGCCCGGCCCTGGTCCGCCGCCGCGGCACCGGCAAGCAGCGCCCGGCTCAGCGCCCGCGCCGTGACGCGGTCACCGGCGGACAGGTAGCCGTTCCGGCTGGATGCGGCGAGCCCGTCCGCCTCGCGCGTCGTCGGTACGGCCACGATGTCGACATTCAGGTTCAAGTCCGCCACCATCCGCCGCACGAGATAAAGCTGCTGAGCGTCTTTCTCCCCGAAGACCGCCGCATCCGGCCTGACGAGATTGACGATCTTAAGTACCACAGTCAGGACGCCGTCGAAGAATCCGGGACGGAACGCGCCTTCAAGCTCCCGGCCGACCGGCCCGGGATCGACCATGATCACCTGCTTGGCCGGGTACATCTGGGAGGTCAGCGGAGCGAAGATCAGCTCGACGCCTTCCTGTGCGCACACCTCCAGGTCGGCGGCCAGATCACGGGGATAGGAGTCCAGGTCAGCACCCGCCCCGAACTGGAGCGGGTTGACGAACACAGATACCACGAGCGAACCTTTCCGCCCCAGAATCTGCCGACCGCGCCGTAGCAAGGCCCGGTGCCCCTGGTGCAGCGCGCCCATGGTCGGCACGAGCACGACCGGCGCGGGCAACGTCACCCGGGCAGCGGCGATCCCGGCCGTGGTCCTCGCGACCATGGGGATCATGCCGCCGGCCCGGACAGCACGCCGAGGAGGCGCTGCGCGTCGTCAGCGGACAGGGTGCGGGCGGCGAGGGCCCGGTCGGCGGTCAGCCTGGCCAGTGCCAGGTAGGCGCCGAGCGCCTCGGGGGCCGCCGCCTTGATCGCCGCGACATGCACGGCGACGGTTTCCGCGTCACCGCGGGCGACCGGGCCGGTGAGTGCCGCGCCGCCGAGCGCGAGCGCGTTGTCGAGCGCCGCGTACAGCAAGGGGCTCAGCACCGCGGCAGGATCGGCGACCCCGGCATCGGTGAGCATGTCGGTCGCCGCCGCCACCAGTGTCACCAGGTGATTCGCGGAACTGGCCAGCGCCGCGTGGTAGAGGCCGCGCTTGTCGTCGGCGATGAACACGGGCTCGCCGCCCATCTCCATGACCAGCACCTCGGCCACCGCGCGCAGCGCGTCCGGCGCGGTCACGCCGAACGAGATGCCGGCCATCTTGGCCGCGTCCTCCGGCTTGCCGGTGAAAGTCATCGCCGGGTGCAGCGCGAGCGGCAAGGCACCCCTGGCTACCACGGGCTCGAGGACCGCGAGCCCGTGCCTGCCGCTCGCGTGCGCCATCAGCCTGCCGGCGAGCGGCACCTCCGTGGCGGCCAGGCCGGCCACGAGGCCCGGCAGCGCGTCGTCAGGGACGGTCAGCAGCACGAGATCGGCGTGCTCGACGACCTGTTCCGGCTGGACGACGGGCACGCCCGGCAAGCTGACCTCGATCCTGCGCAGGGAGTCAGCAGACACGCCGGAGGCCGCGACGACCCGGTGGCCGGCGGCTGCGAGCGCGACCGCCATCGCGGTGCCGGCCCGTCCGGCCCCGACCACGCCGACCGCGAGCTGCGCCGGGTGCGGCAGCCCGGGGTCGCCCGCGCCAGCGCCCGGGCCGGGCACGTCGTTCTCTAGCATCTAGCGTCCAGTCCCGTGATGGCCGTTGGGGTACGGCACGTCATCGTCGTCATCGTCTTCTGGCGGCTCGGGCGCGCGGCAGCAGCGCTCCAGGTACAGCGCGGCCGCGACCAGGGCCAGCGCGGCGGCGGCGGTGAACGCCGAGACGAGCGCGTCGTGCCTGGGCACCGGCTTGCCCAGGGAGGCGAGCGTGTAGATGCAGAAGCCGGCCGCGAGCCCGCCGAACACCGACGCGGCCATCGAGCTGGCCTTCGCGAGTGCCGCGACCCTGGGCACAGCCATCGGGTCGACCGGCTTGACGCCCGGCCGGCCTTGCAGCCGCATCCGCAAGTTGCGCGCGAGCAGCAATTCGCCGAAGGCGAGCAGCGCCAGGGCAGGCACGGCCGTCCACGGCAGCGGCGGCAGGTTCGCGAAGGCGATCAGCGCCACCAGCCAGGCCGCGACCGCGCTGAGAATCGCGGCCGCGACGAGCGACCACGCCTTGGTCGGCTGCATGTAAGTGCGTCACTCCCCGGCTCGAACGACATGAAGGGCATCGCCGGCGAGCCTGGTGACGCCGGTCATGTCGGCCTGCGCCAGCAGCCCGGCCACCGATCCGAAGCCAGCTAGCTGAGCCTGCGGGTCCACGTCGAGCCACGGCGCGAGCACGAATGCCCGCAGGTGCGCGCGCGGATGCGGCAGCGTCAGCTCAGGATCGCTGCTCACCTCGTCGTCGCAGGCGATCACGTCGACGTCCAGCGTACGCGCTCCCCAGCGTGCTTCGCGGACGCGGCCGAGCGCTTGCTCCGCGCCATGGCACAGGCCGAGCACCGATCTTGCGGGCAGATCGCTGTCGGCCAGCAGGACCGCGTTCAGGTAGTCGGGCTGCGGCGGCCCGCCGACCGGGGCGGTGCCGTAGACAGCCGACACGGCGGTGCACCGGAGCGCCGCGCTGGCCGATGCGAGGTAGTCGATGCCTGCCTGCAAGTTGCCGAGCCGGTCGCCGAGATTGCTGCCGAGCGCCAGGACCACCTGCCGCGAGCTGGTCACCTCCGGCTCCGGCGAAGGGTCACGGCCACGTCGTCGAGACGCACTCGCACCGGCGCGCTCGGCTTGTGCACGGTGACCTCGGCCTCGCTGACCCGCTCGTCATCAAGGCAGACCGCGACCAGCCGCTCGGCGAGCGTCTCGATCAAGTCGACCGGGGCGCCGCCGACGACTTCGGCGATCCGGTCGGCGAGCGCGCCGTAGTCCACGGTCAGCGACAGGTCGTCGGCGGCCGCCGCCGGACGCGTGTTCAGGTACAGGCAGGCATCGATGATGAACTCCTGACCGTTCTCGCGCTCATGCGGCAGCACCCCGTGCCGCCCGAACGCGCGCAGCCCGGTAAGGCTGATCCGGTCAAGCTGGCTCATGTGATCAGCTCCTGTTGCCATCTGGCGGCCACCTTGACCGCGTCGAGGTTGGCCGGCACCGAGTGCACGCGCACGCACCAGGCACCCGTCATGGCGGCGAGCGCGGTCAGCGCGACGGTCGCGTCGTCACACCGCTCGAATGGCCGCGGCGCGCCGGCTCCTGCCCCGAGCAGCCGGGCGATGAAGCCCTTACGGGACGCCCCGACCAAGACGGGGAAAGGGGTGCCCGGACAAGCCAGTGCGGATATCTCGGCCAGCCTGGCCAGCAGTGCCCAGTTGTGCACAGGGAGCTTGGCGAAGCCGAGACCCGGATCGACGATCAGGCGGTCAGGGTCAACCCCGGCGTCGGTCAGCGCGGTGATCCGGTCTGCGAGCTCGGCCGCGACCTCGCTGACAACGTCCGCGTAGACGGCCTGGCTCTGCATGCCGGTGCTGTGCCCGCGCCAGTGCATCACCACGTACGGCACCTGCGAGCTGGCGATGAGGGCGGCCATCGCCGGGTCGGCAAGCCCGCCGCTCACGTCGTTGACCAGCTTGGCGCCGCGGGCGAGCGCGAACTCGGCCACCGTCGCCCGCGTCGTGTCGATGCTGACCGGCACCCCGGCCCGCACCAGCGCCGAGATCACGGGGCCGACCCGGCGCAGTTCCTCGGCTTCGGTGATCCGGGCCGCCCCTGGCCTGGTCGACTCGCCGCCGACATCGACGATGTCAGCGCCGCTCGCCGCCAGTTCCAGGCCATGGCTGATCGCGTCGTCGGCCGAGAACCACAGGCCGCCGTCGGAAAACGAGTCCGGGGTGACGTTCACCACTCCCATGACCAGGCACCTGTCCCGCGCCGGCAGACCAAGCGGACGCGGAGGTGCGGCTTGACCGACCATGGGCGGCACTCTACAAGCCGGCGTGCCGCGACCTGGTGAAGGGTGAGCGGTTATTCGGTGCTCGCCGTCTTGGCCGGCGCCGTCCGGCGCGAGCGCAGGGCGGCGCGCAGCTTCCGCCGCAGCCTGCTCACCTCGATGGTCGGCCAGACCAGGAAGGCCTCGGCTTCGAGGGCGGCGAGCCCGACCCTGATGGCGTCCCGCGGGCCGGCGAAGACCATGAACCTGGGCACCCATTCTGGCGCGAACTTCGCGTTGAACTTATACAGCGACTCGATCTGGAACCAGCGCGACAAGAAGAGCAGGAACCGGCGCCACGCGCGGGTGATCGGGCCGGCGCCGATGCGCTCGCCGCGGGCGAGCGCCGACCGGAACGCGGCGAAGTTGAGCGAGATCCGCGTGACGCCCAGCTCGGCGGCGGCGCCGATGGTCTCGGTGATCATGAAGTCGTTCAGGCCAGGCTGCGCCGACCTGTCCCTGCGCATCAGGTCGAGCGAGAGCCCGTCGCACCCCCAGGGCACGAAGTGCAGCAGCGCCTTGAGGTCGCCGTCCTGGGTGGCGGTGGCGATCACGCAGCGCTCGTCGCCCGGGCCGCCGATCCGGCCGAGCGCCATGGAGAAGCCGCGCTCGGTCGTCGTGCCCCGCCATGAGTCGGCCTGCCGCACGAGCCTGGCGAGCTCGTCCGGCGGCACCTCGCTCACCCGCCTGATCTCCGACACGTAACCGGCCCGGCACACCCTGGTCACCATCTGCCTGACGTTGCGCATCGGCCGGCCCTGCAGGGAGAACTCCCCGACCTTGACCACGGCCTCGTCACCGAGCTCGAGCGCGGTCAGGTCCCCGTTCCGGCACCAGACCTCAGCGCCGAGCTCGCTGCAGCCGACCACGGCGGGCACCCACGCGTGCCGCGCCGCCATGTCCAGGAACTGGCCGATGGCGCCTGGCCAGGCCTCAGGATCGCCGAGCGGGTCACCGCTCGCGAGCATGACGCCGGACAGCACGCGATAGCAGATGCAGGACTTGCCGGTCGGGGACCAGATCACGCTCTTGTCATTGCGAAGGGCGAAGTACCCGAGCGAGTCGCTCTCGCCGTAGCGGTCGAGCAGCGCCCTGATGCGTTCCGCGTCCTTGGCGCCCAGCCTGCCCTGGGGCTCGGCCGGGCGCAGGAACAGGTACGCGGTCATGATCACCGTAATGAACCCGAGCGCGCCGATCAGGATCTGGAAGAAGTCCCCGCGAATGTCCTCGACAAAGTGCACGGGAGTCGGCGGGCTCGCGCCGACCATGCCGTACAGGACCGCCGCCAGCCGCTCGGGGAACGTGTAGGGCCTGGTCAGGCCGCGCACCGCGAAGTAAGAAAGGCCGATCGTAATGTCAGCGCCGAGTATCCACAGGAATACGCCAAGCGCCCGCCATCGGGTGCGCGGATCACCCAGCGCGTAGAACTCGCGCCGGTAGTAGAAGCCGAGGATGACCAGGGCCCCCGTGATCGCGAAGCCGGTCAGCATCGCCGTCACGCCGAAGGCGCTGGCCAGGTGGCGCAGCCTGACCAGGTTCAGCCCGGCGGCCAGGATCAGCAGCGTCATCACCGCTTGCCAGGAGCGGAATTTGCGGCGCAGCAGGCCGTGGCACAGCATCAGCAGCAGCAGGCCGATGACGACCAGCGCGGTCCTGGTCAGCGTCAGCGTCAGGGTCAGCGCGCCCGGCGTGGTCGCGGCGACCCGGTGCAGCCGGCTGTGAACATGGTGCAATTGGTGATACAGGCCGGAATTGACGCCGAGCGCGATAAAGGAAAGGCCGACAAGGGCCGCGACCCACCCGGCGACGCGCGGCACCCAGCGGTGTTGCTGACGACGGTCGACGAAGCGACCCGCATCGGGGCGGGCGGCAGGGCCAGACGACGGCGGCTGAGCAGCCGGCCTGCCTGGCCGCTGCTCTGCTCCGGATCTGGGCTCTGCCGGTTCTTGCCCGATGAGGTCCGTCATCTCCGACACGTAGGTGCGGCCCCGGCTCACGGGGCAAAGCGTAGTCATAAACAGGACGGCCGCGCGGGCGAACGCCGTCCAGCGGACTAACGGCGGGCCATCAGCAGGCTCATGGCCTCCGCTCGAGTGCTCTCCGAGCTGCGGAAGCAGCCCCGCACTGCTGAGGTTACAGTCTTGGCGCCCGGCTTGCGCACGCCGCGCATGGCCATGCACAGGTGCTCGGCCTCGACCACCACGATAACGCCTCTCGGCTCGAGCACCTCCATCAGCGAGTCGGCGATCTGGCTTGTCATCCGCTCCTGTACCTGCGGGCGCCTGGCGTACACGTCCACGAGCCGTGCGAGCTTCGACAGGCCGGTTATCTGCCCTTTCTCGTTCGGGATATACCCCAGGTGCGCGTGGCCGAAAAACGGCGTCAGATGGTGCTCGCACGTCGAGAACATCTCGATGTCCCGGACGAGCACCATCTCGTCGTGATCAGCGTCGAAAACGGTCGTCAGGACGTCCTCGGGTGACTGCCTCAGCCCAGCGAACTGCTCGGCGAACGAGCGAGCCACCCGGCGCGGGGTGTCCTTGATGCCGTCCCTGCCGGGGTCCTCGCCGATCGCCAGCAGGATCTCAAGTACCGCGTTCTCGATTCGCTTGAGATCGACCGGCTCGCTCAACTCCGGGGGCCGTATGGCCCGTCGTCGCCTCGCCCCTGGCCGCCCTGGTCAGGACCGAAGGGATCGACGGGATGCGAGTCAAGCCCGAATGGCGAGCTCATCGGCCCGTTAGCCATCGGATCGCCGTAGCCCTGGCCGAGCCCGGGCGACTGGCCGTTACCGCCGCGCGGCAGTTCCTTGCCGTCTGACGCCGCGGTCAGTGCCAGCTCCTTGGGCGTCAGCACCGGCGGCCGGTCAGATGGCATCCGCTTGCCGTACCCGGTGTACGAGCCGCGCGTCGGCCGCTTCTGCACCGCGGCGAAGATCTCGAGCACCTGCTTCCTCGACAGCGTCTCGTGCTCCATCAGCTGCAGCACCAGGGCATCGAGCACGTCACGGTACTGAACGAGAACGGTCCAGGCCTCGTCGTGGGCGGACTCGATCAGGCGCCGGACCTCGTCGTCGATCGCCGAGGCGATCTCCTCTGAGTAGTCGCGCGCGTGTGACATCTCGCGGCCGAGGAATGGCTCGCCGTCGCCGGTGCCGAACTTGCGGGCGCCGAGCCGCTCGCTCATGCCGTACTCGGTGACCATGCCCCTGGCGATCGAGGATGCCTTCTCGATGTCGTTGGCGGCTCCGGTCGTCGGCTCGTGGAAGACGAGCTCCTCCGCCGCCCGGCCGCCGAGCAGCATTGCCAGCTGGTCCATCATCTCGGCCCGGCTGACCAGGAACTTGTCCTCCGACGGCGCCGCCGCCGTGTAGCCGAGGGCGCGGCCGCGCGGGATGATCGTGATCTTGTGCACCGGGTCGGCGTGCGGCATCGCGTGCCCGACCAGGGCGTGACCGCCCTCGTGGTAGGCGATGATCTTGCGCTCCTTCTCCGACAGCAGCACGCTCTTGCGCTTCGGCCCGGCGGTTACCCGGTCGATGGCCTCCTCAAGGTGGGTCATCGAGATCTGGGTCTGGTTGTTGCGGGCCGTCAGCAGCGCGCCCTCGTTGATCACGTTCGCCAGGTCAGCGCCGGTGAAGCCAGGCGTACGCCGCGCGATGATGTCCAGCTCGACGTCGGGGCCGAAGGGCTTGCCCCTGGCATGCACCCGCAGGATGCCCTTGCGCCCGGCCAGGTCAGGCTGGGCCACGACGATCTGCCGGTCGAACCGGCCAGGCCGCAGCAGCGCCGGGTCGAGGATGTCAGGCCGGTTGGTGGCGGCGATCACGATCACGCCGCCCTTGGTGTCGAAGCCGTCGAGTTCGACCAGCAACTGGTTCAGCGTCTGCTCGCGCTCGTCGTGGCCGCCGCCGAACCCGGCGCCGCGGTGCCGTCCGACCGCGTCGATCTCATCGACGAAGACGATGGCGGGCGCGTTCGCCTTGGCCTGCTCGAACAGGTCACGCACGCGGGAGGCGCCGACGCCGACGAACATCTCGACGAAGTCCGAGCCCGAGATGGAGTAGAACGGGACTCCGGCCTCCCCGGCAACGGCCCTGGCCAGCAGGGTCTTACCGGTCCCGGGCGGGCCGTAAAGAAGCACGCCCTTGGGAATCTTCGCCCCGATGGCCTGGAACTTCGCCGGCGTCTGCAGGAACTCCTTGATCTCCTCGAGTTCCTCGATCGCCTCGTCCGCCCCGGCCACGTCCGCGAACGTCGTCTTGGGCGTGTCCTTGGTGATGAGCTTGGCGCGTGACTTGCCGAAGTTCATTACCCGCGAGCCGCCGCCTTGCATCTGGTTCATGAAGACGAAGAACAGCAGGAAGATCACGATGAACGGCAGCCAGCCGAGCAGCACGCTGAGCAGCGAGTTGCCCTGCGGGTTGTCCACGATGTAGCTCACCTTGCTGTGCGGAGCATCGCTCTGCTTCTGCAACGCGGAGGTGAGCTGATTGACCTGGTTGCCGGCCCAGGCAGCCTCGAACAGGCCGCCCTTGAACGTGGTGACCTGGATCACCTGGGTCGGGACGGTGAGCGTGGCCGTCTTAACCTGGTTGGTCTCAACCAGCTTGACAACCTGAGAGGTGGCTACCTTCTGGTATTGGCTCGACCCGGTGAACTTCAGCACCACGATGAGGAGCACGAAAACCAGCAGGATGGCGAGCATCCAGCCGCGAAAAATACGCTTCAGATCCATCGATTAACGGCTCCAGCCAAGCCGGGCCGGTACCTCCTGCCGAGCCTCGTGTCCCGCCGCCTGCCGGCAGGAGCGCAGTACCTCTGAGCTTCCCATGCGCGGTATTCCCGCATCTCTCGCGGATGACGCGAGAAATCAGACGGTACACCGCGACGGCTTGCACCTACACGTAGGCGGCACTTCAGGAAGCCGCATGCCCTATGCTCCGCCTCTACCCAAGTAAACGCGATTCAACTTCCGATGTGTTCCCGAGCGAGCGTGCCGACGAACGGGAGATTCCGGTAGCGCTCGACGCAGTCAAGCGGCGGCGTGCCCGCGGCAGTTCGCGGCCAGCGTAATCGGATCACCGGCATCCATCTAGGCCCCCGCCTCAGACCCCCTGGTGAAGTGCAGCCTGCCATACCTGCGCGCGCACCTGACGTCACCTGGCAGGTCAAGCCAGCGCTGGCCGTGCCAGCCGGTGACCAGCGCGTCCAGGCCGGCGACGTGACCGGCGGTGATCGACCCGGCCGGCACGCCGGCGAGCACAGCCGCGCGCTTGAGCAGCCTGGACCTGACCGCGGGCGCCAGCTCGGCTGCCTCGGCGACGCTGACCGGCCTCGGGCCGGGCTGGCCCGCTGGCGGCCAGTCGGGGATCAGCCGGCGCTCCGCCTGAGCCGCCAGGGCATCGAGCGCGTCGGCGTCGGCCCTGAGCTGATCGGCCGTGCGGGCGAGCGATTCGGTGACGCCAGGCCCGATCAGCTCCTCCATGAGCGGCAGGATGCGCGTCCTGACCCTGGTGCGGCGGTAGGCGTCGTCCGCGTTCGCCGGGTCGTGCCAGGGACGCAGGCCCAGCGCCGCGCAGGCGACGATGGTCTGCGAGCGGCGGAGACCGAGCAGCGGCCGCAGGTACCGGCCGGTCACCGGGGCCATGCCAGCGATCGACCTGGCGCCCGAGCCTCGGGCGAGCCCGAGCAGCAAGGTTTCCGCCTGATCGTCCATCGTGTGGCCGAGCAAGATCGCGCTCGCGCCCGAGCCTGCCGCTGCCAGCTCGAACGCCTCGTACCTGGCGTGCCTGGCGGCCGCTTCCGGACCCGGGTACCCGGGTCCCGCACGGCGGTCCCTGACGTCGGCGAGCAGCCGCTGGGCCGGGTCGAGGCCAAGTTCGCGCAACATCTGGCCGACCAGGCCCGCCTGGTCGGCCGAGCCTTCTCGCAGACCGTGGTCAACGGTGACCCCGCCAGCCCGCAAGCCCAGCTTCGGGGCCTCGAACGCGACGGCCGCGGCCAGCGCGAGCGAGTCGGGGCCGCCAGAGCACGCCACGAGCACCAGCCCGCCTGGCTTGAGCTCCGGCTCGAGCTCGCCGTCGGCCTCGCACGCGCTCGCGAGCGCCTTGCGAACGGCCAGCCTGGTGGCCGCTACCGCAGGATGCGGCCGCACCTCATGCCACGCCTGGCTTCAGCTCGCGGCCCTGGGAGCCGTCGACCCGCTCAAGCCACGTGGCCGGATCGAGGATCTCATCCTTGGTGGGCAGCGTCTGCGGTGAGGTCCAGACCCGGTTGAACACCGTCATGCCGGCGGTATCGACGATCGTCCGCACGAAGGCGGCGCCCTGCTGGTACTGCCGCATCTTCAGGTCGATGCCCAGGATCCGGCGGATGGCCTGCTCGCCCCGGCCGGCCGTGGACCTGCGCGCGTTGAACTTCGCCCTGATTTGCTCCACGCTCGGAACCACCGAAGCCCCGACCGCGTCCATGACGTAGTCGCCGTGCCCTTCGACCAGCGTCATCACCGACGTCAGCCGGTCGAGGATCTCGCGCTGGCGCGGGCTCTGCATGGCCTCGATCAGGCTCTCGCCGTCGCCGCCGCGGACCGCGCCAGACACGGCGTCGGCGGCCGCTCGCAGGCGGTTGAGTATGGACGCCGGATCAAGGTCGGAGGCGAGCAGGAACTCGGTCATCTGCTGCTGTACGTAGGGGCGCAGCCAGGGCACCGACGTGAACTGGGTCCTGTGCGTCTCCTCATGCAGGCACACCCAGCGGCGGAAATCGCTCGGGTCGACGCCGAGCTCGCGCTCGACCATCAAGATGTTGGGCGCGACCAGCGTCAGCCTGCCTGGCGGCGCGTCCTGCGCCGGTACCGCCGGGTCGGGTGGCAGGAATAGCTCGTACTGGCCGAGCACCCGGCTGGCGAGGTAGGACAGGATCAGCCCGGCTTGCACGCCGGTGACCCGGGAGCCCACCGAAGTCAGCACGGACCCGGAGGCGGGCATGGCGCCCGTGTCCCGCATGTGCTCGACCAGCGGATCGAGCACCACCTGGAAGCCGCTGATGTTGGCCTTGATCCAGCCAGGCCGGTCCACGATGGCCACCTTGCCGCCGTCGTCATCTCCGGGCAGCCCGGTCACCTCGCGCACCGGCTCGTGCACCGCCGCGGCCTGGAGACGCAACTCAGCGACCACGCGGCGCGCCTCGCCGAGACTGACCTGCGGACCAGGCCTGACCCAGCGCGTCGCTGTCGAAGTGGCCACGTTCCAGTCGATCATCTGCGAGCTGCTCACCCCTACACGGTACGTTGCCCGCCGGCTCGTCAGCGGCAGCCGCATCCGGCCAGTTCGGTCGCGAGCTTGCTGAGCATCGACTCGGGCCGCAACCCCAGCTTCTTGCCGATGTCGTTGCCCATGAAGGCGAAGATGAGCACGTCGCCGTCGGCCGCGTAGGCGATGCCCGCCATCGTCGCGACGTCAGACAAGTTGCCGGTCTTCGCGCGCACGGTACCGAGTGCCGCCCGGCCGAACGGCCCGAAATCGCTGCCACGGCTCAGCGTCCCCGAGAACCCGGCGACCGGCATGCCGGTGATGACCGACCGGAGGCCGGGAAGCTGGTGGCCGGAGGCGAGCTCGACGAGCTTGACCAGCGCCCGCGGGGAGATCAGGTCGAGCGGCGACAGGCCGCTGCCGTCATGCAGGTGGATGCCAGCCGCGCCGAGCCTGGCGTCCACGGCCATGACAGCCTGCGCGGCCCCGCTGAACGTCGCGGGCCTTCCGGTAGCGATGGCCACGTGCCTGGCCAGCGACTCGGCGATGACGTTGTTGCTCTCCTCCAGCATCCACTGCACCATCTGGGCCATGGTGACCGACCGCACGGCGGCGATCATCTTGGCCTGCGCGGCCCGCTGAGACCTGCGGGCCTGTACCGGGATGTTCCGCACGGTGATGCCGTCCTTGCGCAGGAAGCCCGCGAACGCTACGGCGGCGTCGTGGCCTGGCGTCATCGATCGCGGCAGGAAGTTCGACGGATCGTCGGCGTCCTGCGGAACGCCGGCCGAGGTGAGCCTGCCCTGGTCCACTTCGAGCCCGGTGATCGGCGACACATTGCCGGTGGTGATGTAGTTGCCGGGCGCCCCGGCGGCTGGCCAGCCCGCCGCGAGCGTCGGGCCCACGAACAGCGAGTTGTCGTAGGTCAGCCGCACGGACCTGATGCGCCTGGCCCGCAGCGCTCTGGCCGTCTGCCTGGCCAGGGCGGCGAGCGAGGCGGGCAGCGGGTAGCTGCGGGCGGGATAACGGCCAGCCGACAGCGTCGGGTCGCCGCCGCCCACGAGCACGATCGCTGGCCTGGCGGCGGGTGAGAGGCGGACCGCCGTAGTGAATCTGGCCGAAGGCCCGAAGGTGTCGATGGCCGCGACCGCCGTGGCGACCTTGGTGGTTGACGCCGGGGTGAAGCCGGTGCCGGCGTCGACGGAGTACAAGGTCTGGCCCGAGGAGTAATTGACCACGAGCGCGCCGACTCGCTGGCCTAGCTCACCAGAGTTGATCAGCCCGGACAGCCGCGCGGTCACCCCGCTCGCGGTAGGCGGCCCGCCGCCCTTCGCCCGCTGGCCTTTTGCCCGCTCGCCTCCGGTCACCGCCCTGACGCCGTCGCCGGCCGCGCGGCTGCTGGCGGCGGCGACTACAGGCAGCTCGAACAGCTTGAGCCTGGCTGGCAGCAGATGCGCCACGGCCGCGCCCGCGCCGACCGTGAAGAGGCAGAGCAAGGCCGCGGTCAGGGCCGTCAACCGTGCCAGCCGGTTCAACTTTTTCTGTCCTCCGTCGCAGCGATGTGGTCTGAGGCTCGCGCTACCGGCCGTTGATCGCACGCCGCTACTTCGACAGGTGGCCGACACCGAGGGTATACATCACATCTGAAGTACACGCTGAGGCAACGCGGCAATCGGCTGCCGGGTAGGGAGAGCGGACCGTGGAGTTCGATGTTGTCATCGAGATCCCGAAGGGCCAGCGCAATAAGTACGAGATGGATCACAAGACCGGGCGCATCAGGCTGGACCGGATGCTCTTCACCTCCACGAGGTATCCAGCCGACTACGGCTTCGTGGAGCAGACGCTCGCTGAGGACGGCGACCCGCTTGATGCTCTTGTCCTGCTCGAGGAGCCAACTTTCCCCGGCTGCCTGATCAAGTGCCGAGCGATCGGCATGTTCCGAATGCGGGATGAAAAGGGCAGAGATGACAAAGTGCTCTGCGTCCCGGCGACTGATCCCCGGATCGCCAACCTGCGTGACATTACCGATGTATCAGAATTTGATCGGCTTGAGATCCAGCATTTCTTTGAGGTCTACAAGGCGCTGGAGCCAGGCAAGGAAGTGGAAGCCGCTCGCTGGGTCGGCAAGGAAGCGGCCGACGACGAGATCGAGGCCTGCCGCAAGCGGCTTGCCGAATGCGAAGTTGGGCAAGACGACTCCCGTGGTGGCTAGCCGTCAGCCGCTCGCGCATGAAGCGAGAGCCGATGCGAGGAGGCCCGGGTGACCGAGCCTAACGGAGCCGACCCCCGCAGCGGCGCCCGCGAGGCTCGCGAGGCCAGGGGCGCTCGGGGTGCGGCGGGCCAGCCGCTGGTGCGGTCTGAGTTCACCTCTGACGACGCCAGGATGCTGAGCACAACCCCGTTGCTGCGCGAACTCAGCGAGGATGACCGCAACTCGATTACGCCCCACACGCATGTCGTCACGCTGCGACGCGGTGACCGGCTCTACGACGAAGGCGACATCGACGATCAGCTGTACGTAGTCATCGAGGGCAAGGTCAAGCTGACCAGGACTTCATCCGATGGCCGCGAGGTACTCGTGCGGGTGCAGGGGCCAGGCGACATGTTCGGCGAACTGGCGATGTTCGACCCGACCTACCGCACGTCCAACGCCAGCGCGGTGACCGATGCCAGGCTCGCCGCCATCGCCCACGACGACCTGCGCCAGGTCCTGGCCGATCGCCCGGCGATCGCGCTGCTGCTGCTCCGGGAGCTAGCGCAGCGGCTGCGCATCATCACTGACGCGAACACGAACCTCATCTTCACTGACGTTCCTGGCCGGGTCGCCAAGGCCCTGCTCGAACTCTCTGACAAGTTCGGCACCCAGCAGCCCGACGGCATCCTCGTCAGCCACGACCTAACGCAGGAGGAACTCGCCCAGCTGGTCGGAGCATCACGGGAAACCGTCAACAAGGCGCTCGCCGACTTCGCCGCGCGCGGCTGGATCCAGCTCTCGGCCAAGTCAGTCGTCCTGCTCGACCCCGACCGCCTGCGCCGCCGAGCCAGATGACCCCGCCAAGCCAGACAAGAACTGGTTTCCGTGATCATGCTCCAGGTCATGATCACGGAAGATGGCACCGGCCCTGGAGGCTGTCGGGTGACTCGTGAACTACCCGTGCTCCCTCCGCGAGCCACGCTCAGATGCCGGCGCGCCAGCGCGCCGGGACCGAAATCGCTTTGTGTATCGCCTGCCGATAGACCCATCTTCGGGACATCCATGGCGCTGGAGCGCCGTCGTTGTGACATTGACGGGCCAGCGGCAGCCTGCCCCGGGAGTTGTCAGCCGCGGGGGCGGCAGGTGCGATGTTCGGTGATCAAGGTCCCGGGCGTGATCACGGAACATCGCTATTGTCCTGACCTGGGCGATCTTCCGTGATCACGGTCTCGATCATGATCACGGAAACCAGCACGGGCCCCGGCGGCTGCCGCGCGGCTCGTGATCAGGATCGGGGAGCCTTTTCGGCATCGTGAGGGAGAGTTGTCGCATCTGGGAGTTTTTTCCGCAAATAGGACTGGCAACACTCCCTGAAGCGATAAGTCTCCCCGGTAACTCAGTGAAAGTCTCCCCGTTGACTCGCCGGAGCTTGACTTTCCAAGATCCCGAGTCACCCGACAGCCCCCCTGACCTGGGCAAGTTTCCGTGATCATGCCCATGTCCATGATCACGGAACATCACGCCTCCGGCCCGCGACCGCCACCCTGCGCCAGGCTCGCCTCCCGGTTGGCGATCAGCCACTCAGTCCCCACGAGCAACTCCCATGACAAACGGAAGCGACTCCATCGCAGCGGCCACCGGACTCAGCGGGCGGACTCGTGCTACCCGGAGGGTTCCCGGCTCGCGCGCGGAGGCCTCCAGCTCTATCCGGCCATCCCCGGCCAGACCAGCCCACCCCCGGCCAGACCAGCCCACCCCCGGCCAGACCAGCCCACCCCCGGCCAGACCAGCCCACCCCCGGCCAGCCCCGGCCGACCCTGGCTAGTCGCCCGTGCGGGTCATGCTGGCTGGCAGTTCGCCCCGGTCGGCGAGGTAGCCGAGCTGGGCGAGCACGGAAAGCTCGGCGGCCGGCCAAAGCACCCGGTCCACGTCCGCGTACACCCTCGCCACGATCTGCGACCTGGCGCGGTCCCCCGCAGCCAGAGCGGCCCGGATCTCCGCGAGTCGCTCCGCGCGATGAGCTATATAAAAATCAAGGGCTGCCAGCGGGTCGCTGAGCAGCGGACCGTGTCCGGGCAGCAGCGCCCGCAACGGGGTGGAGTCGGCGAGCGCGCGCAACCGGTCAAGCGAGCCCAGGTAGTCGCCGAGGTTTCCGTCGTGGGCGATCACGGTCGTGCCGCGACCGAGCACGGTGTCGCCGGTGAGCACGGCGTTGTCGCCGCGCACGTAGAGGCATACCGAGTCGGCGGTATGGCCGGGCGTGGCGATCACCTCGACCTCGCACCCGTCCTGGCTGATCACCGATCCTGGCGGCAGGCCCTCGGAGCCGAGCCGGTGCGCGAGGTCGACGGCTCGGACTGGTGCGCCGGTCATCGACGCGAAGCTGCGAGCTCCGGCCGAGTGGTCAGGGTGACCGTGGGTCAGCACGATCATCGCGATCGCGAGGTCCGCCTGGTCCGCCGTCGCCTTGATCCGGGTCAGGTGGTCCTGATCGTCCGGACCTGGATCGACGACGATGGCCGAGGTCGCGCCGGGCTCGGCGATCAGCCAGGTGTTAGTGCCGTCCAGCGTCATCGGCGACGGATTGGGTGCGAGCACGCAGCGCGCCCGCTCGGTGCCCGACCCGTCTATCTCAGCGCGGGCCGGATCACTGACCGGACCGGGAGCCCCCGTCACAGCGGGTACTCCCGGTTGCCCGGCACCTTCAGCCAGGTCTCGCCGTCAGCCCGGTACAGCTCGGGCAGCAGCGGCGTGATCTCGCGCCGCGCGGCGAGCACCCCGGCCACGTCGGCGTGCTCGGCCAGCTCGGCCAGCGTCATCGCGGTCGGCAGCCAGAGCTCGATCTCGCGAGCCCTGCCCGCGTCGAGCGCGGCGGCCGGCGAGATCCACTGCACCGCCGACGCCTCGCCGCCGACATCCCTGGTGCGCTGGCCCGGCGGCAGCGCGGCGGCGAAGAACCGCGCGTCGAACCGGCGCGGCTCGGCCGCGGGCGTGATCCACCGCGACCACGGCCGCAGCAGGTCAGAACGCACGATCAGGCCCCTCCTGACCAGGAGCTCGGCCAGGGAGTGCGAACGGTCGAGCAGCGCCTGCCGGTCTGCTTCCCAGTCATCACCCGTGGTGTCGGCCACGACCGTGTCAGCGCTCGCGCCGGCGAGCAGCACGCCGGACTCCTCGAAGGTCTCCCTGACCGCCGCGCAGACCAGCGCCTTAGCGAGGTTCGGCGGGGCGGCGAGCGTCTCGCCCCACTCGGCTCCGTCCGGCCCGGCCCAGCCGACTTCCTCGTCCGCGTCGCGCAGGTCGACCGAGCCACCGGGAAACACGTACGCACCGGGCGCGAACGCCATCGTCGGCTTGCGCCGCAGCATGTAGACCTCGAAGGTCCGGCCCGCTGCGCCTGCGGCCGCCCCGGCGGACGGGCGCACCAGCATCACTGTCGCCGCGTCACGCGGGGTGACCGGCTCGGCGCTGCCGTCGATGACTGCGCGGGCCACGCTCGCCAGGTGTTCAGGGACGCGTACTTGACCCACTGCTCACGCTGCCTCTCGCACCTGATCAGTCGGACTCGGCCAGCTCGGCGATCAGCTCCACCTCGACCGGAGTGTCAAGGGGCAGCACGGCCATGCCAACTGCGCTCCTGGCGTGCCTGCCGGCCTCGCCGTAGACCTCGAGCAGCAACTCGCTCGCGCCGTTGATGACCTGCGCCTGGGCCGTGAAGTCGGGCGCGCTCGCGACGAACCCGGTCACCTTCACGATCCGCTTGATGGCCGAAAGGCTCCCGGCGACCGAGACGGCCGCCGCCAGCGCGTTCAGCGCGCAGGTCCTGGCGAGCGCGGCGGCCTCCTGCGCCCCGAGGTCGGCGCCGACCTTGCCGGTCGCCAGCAGTTGCCCTTCGACAAAGGGCAGCTGGCCGGACGTGTAGACGAACCCCCCCGACTTGACGGCGGGCACATACGCTGCCAGCGGCGGTGTCACGACCGGGAGGGTCAGGCCAAGGTCAGCCAGCCGCTGCTCAGGTGAGCGGCCATCGCTATCGCTCATTGCTTCGCCCGCTTCATATAGGCCACGAGCTGCTCGGAGTTGGGCCCTGGCACGACTGCCACCAGCTCCCAGCCGTCATCGCCCCAGTTGTCAAGGATCTGCTTGGTCGCGTGCACCAGCAGCGGAACGGTCGCGTACTCCCACTTCTGCATGCGCGACACTGTATTACCCCACTCGCCTCCGGGCGCCCGAAGGTGCCGTCTTCCCTCCTCGCACACACCGCTCGTCAGTCCAGACGGCACCGCGCCCTTCGGCTCACGGGACCGTATTACCCCACTCGCCTCCGGGCGCCCGAAGGTGCCGTCTTCCCTCCTCGCACACACCGCTCGTCAGTCCAGACGGCACCGCGCCCTTCGGCTCACGGGACCGTATTACCCCACTCGCCTCCGGGCGCCCGAAGGTCGCCGTGTCAGCTCGGGGCGGGTGGCGGCGGGACGCTCAGGTCATCGATCTTGGGCTCGCTGATGGGTACGTCCGGGATCGGGATCTCGGTCACTGGCGGGATGGCGAGTTGATCCTCGTTCCCGATCGCCGCCTGTGCGTCGGCCGCCGGCTTGCCCTCGATCGCCGCCTCCGCGGCCGCGACTTCCGCGTCGCCCGTGTCCGCCGGGAGCTCCTCTTCGCCTGACTGCGAGGGCTGGCCTGACCCTCTGTCGAAAAAACGGAGCAACTCCACAGGGATAGGCATCACCAGCGTGCTGTTCTTCTCGGCGGCCACCTCCACCACGGTCTGGAGCAACCGCAGTTGCAGGGCGGCCGGGTCGCGTGCCATCACGTTCGCGGCGGCGGCGAGGCGCTTGGACGCCTGGTACTCACCGTCGGCGGTGATGATCCTGGCTCGGCGCTCCCGCTCGGCTTCGGCCTGCCGCGCGATCGACCGCTTCATGCCCTCAGGCAGCGAGACGTCCTTGATCTCGACGCGCTCGACCTTCACGCCCCAGGGAATCTCGGTCGGCTCGTCGATGATCCGGCAGAGTTGCCTGTTGACCCTGTCGCGGTCAGAGAGCAACTCGTCCATCTCCGACTGGCCGATGATCGACCGCAGGGAGGTCTGTGCCTGCTGAGAGATGGCGAACATGTAGTTCTGCACGTTGATCGTCGCCTTGATCGGGTCGACCACCTTGAAGTAGACGACCGCGTCGACGCGGACGCTGATGTTGTCCTTGGTGATGCCCTCCTGAGCGGGCACCGCCATGGCGATGATCTGCTTGTTGACCTTCTGCAGCCGGTCGCCGACCGGTCTGATGAAGGTCAGGCCAGGCTGTCGGGTCCTTGGCAAGACCCGGCCGAACCTGAAGACGATGCCCTCTTCGAATTGTTGTACCTGCTTGACACTGCGGCCAGCAAGGATCAGGCCACCCGCGGCGACGAACACCACGAATCCGACCAGAACATCCATAGCCGACACCTTCTTATCCAGTTAGATCAGGACTTGAGAACCTGCCCGGTGTGCTATCTATTCAGACTAGTCACTCTTGCGGCCTCGTGCGCTAACGGCTCGGTGCGGCGCCGGGCCAATCGGGCCGGCACCGCTGGTATCCGGATAGCCTCAAGCACGTGAGCGTGCGGGATACCGACTGGGACGGCGTGCGGTTGCACGTGGTCACGGGCAAGGGCGGCACGGGCAAGACCACCATGGCCGCCGCGCTGGCACTCGCCCTCGCCTCGAACGGCAAGCCCGTCCTGCTCATGGAAGTCGAGGGCAGGCAGGGCATCGCGCAGGTCTTTGACGTGCCGCCGCTGCCTTATGAGGAGCGGCGAGTGGCTGTGGCCCCGGCCGATGACGGGCGCCCCGGCGGTGACGTCTTCGCGCTGGCGGTCGACCCGCAGTCTGCCCTCATCGAGTACCTCGAGATGTTCTACAACATGCGCCAGGCCGGCCGGGCGCTCACCAGGCTGGGCGTCGTCGACTTCGCGACCACGATCGCTCCTGGCCTCGGCGACGTGCTGCTGACCGGCAAGGCCGCCGAGGCTGTGCGCCGCAAAGCCGACGGCGGCCGTGCTTACGCCGCCGTCGTCATGGACGCACCGCCGACCGGGCGGATCAGCCGGTTCCTCAACGTCTCGTCCGAGGTCTCGGGCCTTGCCAAGGTCGGACCGATCCGCAACCACGCCGATACCGTCCAGAAGGTCATCAGATCCGCCCAGACCGTGGTGCATTTCGTGACGTTGCTCGAAGAGATGCCCGTGCAAGAGACGCTCGACGGGATCGCCGAGCTCAAGGAAATCGCGGGCGGCGGCATCCAGCCAGGCGGGATTATGGTGAACATGGTGCGTCCCAGCCGGCCGATGAGTCTAGGCGGGTCAGGCCGGCCGGACAGCCAGGAGGCCGACGCTCAGGCCCTCGAGGTGGCGCTCAAGGCGGTTGGCCTGGGCGATGACGCCAGCCTTGCCGCCGATTTGGCCGCGGAGCTGGCCGACGAGGCGAGGACCGAGCAGACGCAAGCCTCGCGGCGCCAGTTGCTCGACGCCGCCGGGCAGCCGTGTTATGAACTGCCGCTGATCACCGACGGGATCGACCTGGCCGCGCTCTACCGGCTTGCCTCCGCACTACGCGAACAGGGCGCCGCATGAGCCCCAAGACCAAGCCGCTCTCCATCGACCAGCTCATCGATGACCGCCGCACCAGGATCATCGTGTGCTGCGGTTCTGGCGGCGTCGGCAAGACGACGATCGCCGCGGCGATCGGCCTGCGGGCCGCCGAGCGCGGCCGGCATGTGGTCGTGCTGACCGTCGACCCGGCGCGCCGACTGGCACAGTCCATGGGGCTGACCGTGCTCGATAACACCCCGCGGCCCGTACCGGGCGTGCGTACCGAGGCCGGCGATGAGGAGGCGGGGCAGGGCGAGGGCGGCAGCATGCACGCCATGATGCTGGACATGAAACGGACCTTCGATGAGATCGTCGAGGCCCATGCCGATCCTGAGCGGGCGGCCCAGATCCTGGAGAACCCGTTCTACCAGTCGCTCTCGTCAAGCTTCGCCGGCACGCAGGAATACATGGCCATGGAAAAACTTGGCCAGCTCCGCCGGGCCGACGAGTGGGACCTGATCGTGGTCGACACGCCGCCGAGCCGGTCCGCTCTCGATTTCCTCGATGCGCCGCAGCGGCTCGGCCGCTTCCTGGACGGCCGGCTGCTCAGGCTGCTGGCCGCCCCGGCCAAGTTCGGCGGCAGGGCCGGGCTCAAGGTGCTCAATGCAGGCTTCGGCATGGTCACCGGCGTCGTTACCAAGGTCATCGGCAGCCAGTTGCTGCGGGACGTCCAGACTTTCGTGTCGGCCATGGACACGATGTTCGGCGGGTTCAGGGAGCGGGCGGAGTACACCTACAGGCTGCTTCACACGCCCGGCACCGCATTTCTCGTGATTGCCGCGCCTGAGCACGACGCGCTGCGAGAGGCGTCCTATTTCGTGGAACGGCTCGAACGCGACGGCATGCCGCTGGCCGGCCTCATACTCAACCGGGTGCACAAGTCACCCGCCGCGAGGTTGTCGGCCGCGCGAAGCCTGGCCGCCGTCGAGTCGCTGCAAGGACTCCAGGAAAGCGAATCGTCAGAAGTCGCGATCATGGCCTTGCGGCTGCACGCCGACCGGATGCGCCAGGCATCGGCCGAGCGGCGCCTCGCGCAGCGGTTCACCGCCGCGCATCCGCTTGTTCCGGTCGCGCAGATTCCGGCCCAGCCGCAGGACGTTCACGACCTAGACGGGCTCAGGGTGATTGGCGGAGCCTTCAGCGGCTTAACTAGCACAGCCTTCAGCGGCTGACCGACAGACTCACCGGAACTGGTCGCCATTAGCTGGCGACGAGCTCGCCTTCGCTGGAGACACTCTCGTACTTGTCCCTGGCGCTCTCGAGCAGTTCGCGCCACGAGACCACGTCTGATCTGCGGCGAAGCAGCGCCCGCCGCTCGCGCTCAGTCATGCCGCCCCAGACGCCGAACTCGATCCTGTTGTCAAGCGCGTCAGCGAGGCACTCGGTACGCACGGGGCAGCCGCGGCAGATCAGCTTGGCCCGGTTCTGCGCCGCCCCCTGAACGAACAACTCGTCAGGGTCCGTTCCCTTGCACGCGGCGCGGGCGGTCCAATCGGTGATCCACATGTGGCCCAACTCCTCCTGATCGTCACGCCCGTAAGCGGGTCGTCACGCCGGGTGGCGCTCTGCTGAGATGCTTGAGGTCGTAGTCGCGAGGCATCACCTCTTGTGATGGTCGCGAAAGAGTAACTTACGGGTCTCAAGCCCGCAGCGCTAGTCCCCGGCAGGCCCATTTCCCATATAGCCCTGATGGGCTATACGCACAGCATCATGTAGCCACCCCGCCACTTAGGGTGACCAAGCAAGTGCTCATGGGGCCGAAGGCCGCGAATACCCCCCGTTTCGAGGTCCTCCACTGACTAGTCCGGCGGGCAGCGTAACCTGAATCCGTGTCCAGACCAGTTCGCCACGCCGGAGTCAAGGCCATTGGCATACTCGCAGCTCTTTCGCTGGTGGCGGGGGTGCTGACCGCCATTGCGGTGCTGCCCGTCGTAGGCGTAGCGGGCATCGCCGTCCGCGACGCGGCGAAGAGCTTCGACAACTTGCACGTGGCGGACCTCGGCCAGGTGCCGTCCAGGTCAGAGCTGCTCGACTCGTCCGGTCATCTGCTTGCCTATTACTATCCGGGCTTCCCGCACCCGATCTACCGGGTGCCCGTGACGTTCGCCGAAATCTCGCCGACCATGCGCCACGCGATCGTCGCTATCGAGGACGCGAGATTCTGGCAGCATGGCGCGCTCGACCTGCACGGCACGATCCGGGCGATCAGCCTTGACCTGGCCGGCGAGGCTGTGCAGGGCGGTTCTGACCTGGCGCAGCAGTACGTCAAGAACGCCTGCATCCTGACCGCCAAATCGCAGGCGCAGGCGAATGAGTGCTCATCGCACACGCTCGCCAGGAAGCTGACCGAACTAAGGATCGCCGCCAAGGTCGAGCACGAGATGAGCAAGCCGGAGCTGCTGACGGCCTACCTCAACGTGGCGTACTTCGAGAACCAGGCCTACGGCATCCAGGTGGCGGCCCAGGTCTATTTCTCGACATCGGCAAGGAAGCTCAGCCTGACCCAGTCAGCCATGCTGGCCGGGCTGGTCGAGAACCCGGTGGGCTACGACCCGCTGACCAATCCCAAGGCCGCGCTGCTGCGGCGGGCCACGGTGCTGCAGCAGATGCTCAAGCTCCACTACATCTCGAAGGCGGCGGAGCAGCAGGCGATCAGCGCACCGCTCGGCCTGCACCTGTCCTCGGTGCCGCTGCAGACCGGCTGCACCAGCCCGAGCGTCACGCAGGCCGCGTTCTTCTGTGACTACGTGCTCGCGGCGATGAGGCACGACAAGGCCTACCGCAAGGCCTACGGCGAGCTGACCACCGTCGGCGGCATGAAGATCTACACGACGCTGAACCTCAAGGATCAGACGGCGGCCGACAAGGCGGTCTTCTACGTCCTGCCGCACAACAACTATTACAACCCGAACCATGACGTGGACACCGAGGCGATGGTCGAGCCAGGCTCCGGCTACATCCGTGCCATCGCGGTGAACCGCAAGTACGGCTTCGGCCCGAACGAGAGCAGCATCGACTACGCGGTCAATACGCCGTACAACGGTGGCGCCGGCGTGCAGACAGGGTCGTCGTCGAAGCTCTTCACGCTGGTCACGGCCCTGAAGCAGGGCATCCAGTTCGGTTTCACGATTAAGGCCAAGAACGGGCAGACGGTAGGTCCCTTCTATAGCTGCAGGCACGAATACATATCGCCGACTCCGTTCAACAACTCAGACGGTGACGAGAACGGCACGATTCCGCTGTACTTCGGCACAACCGCCTCCATCAACGTGTTCTACGTCGAGCTTGAGCAGAAGGTCGGCCTGTGCAACGTGGTCAAGACCGCGGTGAGCATGGGTCTTACCCATTCCAACGGCCGGTCGCTGCTCGACTGGACCGGCAAGCCGCACGCTGCGGGCTCGAGCCCGCCCGCCGACGACATCTCCTCCTTCACCCTCGGCGCCGTCAACGTGTCACCGCTGAACATGGCCGGCGCCTATGCGACCGTGGCCAGTGGCGGCACGTACTGCCACCCGATCGCGATCACGAAGATCACCGACACCGCGGGAAAGTCGCTGCCCGTCGAGTCTGCCCGCTGCCACCGTGTGCTATCGCGGGGGGTCGCCGCGGCTGCCGACTACGTGCTCTCTGGCGTGCTGACCTCCGGGACGGCCGTTGGTCGCGGTATCAACCGCCCGGCCGCCGCGAAGACAGGTACCTCTGACAAGGGCTACTACGCGGCCTTCGCCGGATTCACGCCAACGCTGGCCGGCTACGTGTCAGTGTTCAACCCGCTCAGGCCGACCACGATCGAGCTCGACGGCTCCCAGGGCGCGATGTACGGCTGCCCGGAGTCGATCTACCGGCAGTATCCGGGTGGCGAGCAGACCTGCCCAGGCCAGATGTTCGGCGACAACGCACCCGGCGCGACCTGGGAGTACAGCTTCCTGCGGGCAGCGCTAGGCCCGGCCAGAGGCTTCGGGCAACCGCCTGCTTACTACTTCTCCCTCGGCTCAGGCTCCGCGCCAGTCGCGCCGCCCAAGAAGCACGGCGGCGGAGGCGGTAACGGCGGTGGCGGTGGCGGTAACGGCGGAGGCGGAGGCGGAGGCGGAGGCGGCGGCGGAGGCGGAGGCGGAGGCGGCGGTAACGGCGGGTCGCCGCCACCGCCAGCGCCACCGCCACCCGGCAAGAACTAACTAGCGGCCAGGCCGCCCAGGCCAGGTTCGGCGGCTCCTGATCACGGGCACCGGCGCGTGATCCGGAGACTTTCCGGCGTTTAACGGGGAGCGTTCTCCGATGACGGAGTGTTTCCGTCGTATAGGCCGGTCAGCACTCCGCGCTCCGAGAACACTCCCCGTTAAACGCGGACAACGCTCCCCGGCAATGCCGTCACCACTCCAGACGACTGCCCAGTATCCCCATGACCTGCGTGATCGCCCTGATCACGCCCCGGAACATGATCGTCGCGTCGGACGCATCCGCCACACCGGCACCGGCCGGCGAGCCGCCTGATTATGCCGTGGCAAGCTGGCGGCGGACCTCGGCCGCTACCCGCGCTCCTTCGGCCCGGCCAGCGATGCGCGGGCTGACCACTTTCATGACCTTGCCCATGTCTCCCGGCGCGCTCGCGCCCGTTTCGGCGATCGCGGCGACGACGAGCGCGGAAAGCTCGGCGTCCTCAAGCTGCGCGGGCAGGTAGGCGGCGAGCACCTGGCCCTCGGCACGCTCGGCCGCTGCCTGATCGGATCGCCCGGCGCCATCGAAGGCCTCGGCGGCTTCGCGCCGCCGCTTGGCCTCACGCGCGACCAGTCGCTCTATCTCCGCATCGTCTAGGTCGCGAGCAGCATTCCCGGAAACCTCCTCCTTGGAGATCTCTGCCAGCACCATCCGCAACGTCCTGGTCGTTACCTCGTCCCGGCCTTTCATCGACGCGGTCAGATCGGCGCGGATTCTTTCTTTCAGTTCAGACATGACGCTAATACTGCCGCCTCGGGCCCGAGCTGTCCGTCCCGGACCAGGCACTGACCAGAGCGTGGCACGATATGTGAATGCGTCCACAGGCCATGCTCGGGAGCGCTCTCGTCGTCGGTGCCGGCGTGTTCGGCTACGCGGCGGTCATCGAACGCAACTGGTTCACGCTGCGCAGGTACGAGGTGCCCGTGCTGCCGGCCGGTGCCAGGCCGTTGCGCATCTTGCACATCTCGGACACCCACCTCACGCCAGGCCGGCACAGGCTGCTGTCCTTCTTGCGGACGCTCGACGCGCTTGAGCCAGACCTGGTCGTCAACACGGGCGACACCCTCGCGCACCGGGACGCCGTAACGCCGTTCCTTGAGGCGCTCGGCCCGCTGCTCGACCGGCCTGGCGTGTTCGTGTACGGGTCGAACGACTTGTACTCCCCGGTCCCCAAGAACCCCACCAGGTACATCTGGCGCACGACCTCAGATGATCACCGCCGGCACGTGCCCGATCTCCCGTGGGCGGAACTGGGCGCCGGGATGGAAGCAGCCGGCTGGATGAACGCCAACAACAACCGCGGCCGCATCAAAGCCGGCGACTTCGACATCGAGGTCGGCGGCGTGCACGACTCGCACATCAAGCGTGACCGCTACGAGCAGATCGCCGGCCCGGCCGACCCGGCCGCCGACTTGCGGCTCGGCGTCATGCATTCACCGGAGCCCGCGATCATGGACAAGTTCGTGGCCGATGGCTTCGACCTGCTGCTCGCCGGCCACACGCACGGCGGTCAGGTCTGCCTGCCCGGCTATGGCACCCTCGTGACCAACTGCGGCATCGAGCGCGACCGGGCGCGCGGCCTGCATCAGCATCCGTCAGGACCGGGACCTCGGCAGCGCGCATTCCTGCACGTCTCCGCTGGTCTCGGGACTTCACCGTACTCACCGGTGCGATTCTCCTGCCGTCCGGAGGCCTCACTGCTCACACTCGTGCCGCGAATCGGCTAGACTCCGTAAGCGGTCGGCGGGGTGTAGCGCAGCTTGGCAGCGCGCTTCGTTCGGGACGAAGAGGCCGCCGGTTCAAATCCGGCCACCCCGACCCAGTAGTTGCAGGTAGAGGCCAGGTTCCGTAGTTCCGGGACCGGGCCTCTTGATCGTTTGACCGTCATTTGACCGTGACAGTGGTTGTCATCAGGCGAGCGTGACCGTCCCTACGCGACCTTCCGCAGACCCTAATGGGCGTCGTCCGTGCTGCCCAGAAGCCTGGTCAGGTCAGCAGTCACGACCCGGTAGAGATCGCCGATGCGGATAATGCGGCACGGGAACTCGCCGCGGCGTGCAAGTTCATATGCTTTGGTACGGCCGATCCCCAGAGCGCGAGCTGCCGTCATCAGATCGACTGTCGGCGGTAGGTTGCTCAGGTCGGCGACAGTTAGGTCAGGCATGGACCCACAACCTGATCCATCGCGCGGCAGGGCTAGTTGAGCTGGTGGCTGGGGTCGCAAAGTAGGCGCGACGCGCGCCCGTGCGAAGACGGGCGATCACGTCGGCCACCGCCCTACGACGCTTAGCGCTCACTGGCTTACCTCTCGCTCTACAGTTCCTGATTTGACTAGGTGATTTGGAAACCAGCGTGGTGGCCGCTGGGTCCGGCGCCTCCGGCGTCAGGGTGAAGCCGGCACGCTGGAATGGATTGGGGAACAGCTCCCGCAGCAGCTCCCGATCTTCCCGCGAAGCCTGGCTGCCCTTCCGGCGTGGCTTGCCGACCGCGCCGCGCATCCGATCCGGGGTCATCCGCTGCCTCCAGCTCGGGTTCGGTCTCGCTCGTGACTTGCCCGAGGTCAGGGCCGTCAGGCGCCGTGTGGGTGATCCGGGCGGGTTGCCGGCGGGTGCGGATCATCACTGGCCGGCCTCCCAGTCGGAGTCGTAGGCATCCCATTCGGCGTCCCAGGCGGCCATGGTGTCGGCGTGCCTAGGGCATTTGTCGGCGTGGCCGTGCTCGTCTTCGGCGGGGCTGGTGCGCAGGCCGTAGTCGACGATGGTCTGGTCGCATGATCCGCAGGTCCAGCCGACGCAGCGGCCGTAGCGGCGGGCGTGTTCGGTGCCGGGGTGCCCGGCGACGTAGGTGAACGCGGCTTCGGCGACGGTCTCGCCGGCTTGCTGGGCGTCGCCGCCGGGCACCAGGCCGAGGGCGGTGCCGATGTCGTGCCAGCTATGGCCGGCTTCGCGGGCGGCGCGGATGTAGTCGCTGGCGTGCTCGCGCGCGGCGAGCAGCTGAGGTTGCGCGATTCGGAGGTGCCATGGTTGATCCCTGTCAGGTTCGACGACTGTCGGCTGCCGGAGTTGGGCATCGGGGCAGGCCGAACGCTGACCTGGCTGCAGGCTGTTGACCTATTTGGCGAGCAGCGGGTGCCGAGGTGTTGCGGCTAGTAGAAGCCGTAAATGTGCTGCTTCAGCGAGAGTGCGGAGAACCTGCAGGAGAACCGGACCGGAAGCGCAGCGTGCGGAGCATCTGCTAACTCCGCCAGTTCGGTCCACGATGTACCGAACTATCGCGAGGAACCTCAGCCAGGCAAATAAAGTAGCCGAGATGACTGCGATGCCAAGCATGACTGAGATGGCAATCACAGGATGGCCCGCCTTTCTTCCGGTATAGCGGAGCCATCAGATCACAGGGATGCACTATATTGCCACAATCGAAGGGAGGGCAAAGTCAGGCAATCGCGGACAGCTTCGCCGACAAAAACTTAACATTGCCGTGAACGCACGCAACTCGTATTGCCTGCCCTGGCTGTACCTGACCTGGACTCCCTGACTGTGCTGCTTCCGCGACTTCGATCGCGATGTTCCTTCACCCGGTCGGCTGCATCAGGCGGGCGGCAGCGCCAGACCGCTGGACCCCTCGTGAGGATCTGAGGCTGTTAACCCCGTAGTGCAACCGCAGCTTCATATCTGTGAGCTTTCGTAACGTTCGCACCCGTCCGGCCCTCTCTTGGCCAAATTACAGGCACTGCGCGAAGCCGATGATGTTACTAAAAGTTGGCACTTGCGTGCCCAGCGGTCTGAGGTTAGGCTTCCGGCGTGGATCAAACGGGGGCCACGATGATGGGTCTATGGGCGTGCGCGTATTCATGCGCTTGCAGGGCGTTTATCTCGCGGTCGCGTCTCTCTGGCAGTCGAAAGTGCTGTGGTGCGCTTGCCAATGATGCCTCGCTGCCCCCAAAGTAGTCAGCCGCGACAACGGGAGACCAAGGAGACGGCTCATGCTATTAGCTCGTGCCCGCAATCTGGGGGTCCTGACACTCGGGGTGCTGTTAGCGGCATCGCTCACTGCCGGCTCGGCTCAGGCGGGAGCCAGTGCCGGCCCTTCGCCGATGATGCTTCCTGCCTATGCCCACGGCACGATCACCGGAGCGGGGCCGCACAGTGGTGTCCGGCTGGTACTGATTGCCTGGCCCAAGCCATCTGTCATGGCCAAAGTGCGCGTCCGCCAGCACGCACACACGCGGGTCATCGGCAGGGCCACATCTTCGAGCACGGGAACTTACAGCATCCACCCGAGCGTGCAGTTGAAGAAGGGGCTCGTCAACCTAGAGGTGATCGGGCGCAGCAGCAAAGCCGCCGGCACGTACAGCTTCGGCGCAATGATTCATGGGAAGACGATTACCCCGGCTGCGGCGGGCAGTCATGCGAGCACGGGGCCGGTAGCGGCCAACATACACATGATGGCGCTCCCGAAATCCGAGCAGTCAGTAATGCAACCGGCGGGGTTTGCCTGTGACGGTACCCCGCTTAAGGTCAGCGAACTCGGCCAGAAGCAGGTCGATGTCGGCGGCCTGTACTCCCTTATGCCCAACGGCAAGGTGCAAGAGACCTACGCGACGGGCTCCGAGACAACGATAGGCGTCGCGGCCACCGTCGAGAGCGATTTCGGCGGCTACAGCCAAGAGGGCACGTTCACGCTGACTACATCCAGTTCGCAACCTTTCAAGGCCCAGGTGGGCAGGATCGTTAACCAGCAAACGTCATACAGCTTCGGCAAGTACAGGATGTGCCTGATAACCCAGGTGCTGCCCGAGGTATGGGCCACCGGTGAGCACGTAGTGGCTGTCAAGCCTCCGCCGTTGGGCAAGAACACGTGCGGTGAGCATATCCACGGGGGCGGGATCTTCACCAGGAGCAGCGGTAAAGCGGGCACGTTCAAGGCGGGAGTCGATCTGAAAAAAGATGGCCTCGGCATTAGCGTCTCGACCCAGTCCGGGTATAACAAGAATGTGTCTATTACGTACACATTCCCTTCTGGTGGCGGGTTCATGTGCGGCAACAACGCCCTCCCGACCATCTCGGCGTTTGACGAAATGTCCCCGCTCGGTAACCCGTCGAGTCGAGCAGGCGGGACAAGCAGATCGAAGTGAAACGGATCACGCTGGGGGGGCTGGCCTGCGCGCTAGCCCTCCTCTTCGCTGCCGCGTGCAGCGCCGCCGGCAAGCTGTCCGCGAACGGGCCGTTCGGCAGTGGTGGCACCAACTCAGGAAGGCTCTGCGAGCAGATACCGCCAGGCGGGGTTCTGCACGACAGCTTTGATGCGTTTAGCAATGCAGGCGGAACAGCCAGAATAAGCAAAGTTACGCTGGTCGGCGCCCGGCACCTGCGCCTGGTCGCCGCCTGGGCCGTTCCGACAAGCGGCCCGCTCGGCGATTCAGGACCAGGTTACCCATCTCCGTCGGGTTACCAGCCCGGCTTTCACTGGGGAAAGCGGCAAAGCATTCCAGGCGCGATCGTACGACACACACGGGGACACGACCTGATCAACCTCGTGATAGTTGTAAAGCCGACCGCGAAAGTTGGCACCGCCACGGCAGTCAACCTGTACTACAAGTCCGCCGGGACGCACTACGTGATTCATTTCCCAATCGGCTACAGAATACAGGTCGGCAGCCGCTGTCACTGAGTCCTGAATTTACTTCGCGGATGGCTAACTCCGTCTTTCGCCTGCGGTGCACCGAAGCGGCTTCGGGCGGATTGCGGGTCTTCTGCCGCTGACAGCCGTACCATCCGCGAGTGACGTACTTCGGGGTGAGTCCGGGCGGGTGGGCAGCTTGGACCGCGATCGGCACCCTCGCGCTGGCTGGCGCAACTGTCGTGGCGATCGTCGTTGCCTCGATCCGAGGCCAGGCCGGACTGGAGGGGCTGACGCCGGGCGCCTGGCCGAGATCAAGCGCGACAATGACAAACGCGCTGAGGACCGTGCCAGAGACGACCAGTTGCGCCGCGAGGCAGCCGAGGGACGCGACCGGCGCGGAACTGGCTGGGCAACAAGCTCGACCCGTCGAAGCGCAGCCAGATCATGTTCATGGACCGCGAGGACATCCTGAGCCTGTTCGTGGCGGCAGGGATACCCGTGCCCGAGCAGGTCAGCGCGGCGCGATCGCACTATCTGGCAGACGCTCCAGGCGAGCACCGCCTGCGTGAAGGCCGTCAACTCCCGCGGAGTCTGCGCGATCAGCGCCACCAGCAACGGATCCCGTCAAGACTGGCTGATCTGCCCCTACCGGGCGCTTGACGACGGTTTGCTCGCCGACATGGTCAAGCGGCTCTACAGCATCCCAGCGCTCGACCTGGTCCTCATACGTCCGGTCGTCGTTCTCGGCGATGAAGCGGTCAGGACCGAGATACGCCGTGCTTTCAGTGATGGCGAGCGCGTCTTCATCTACTTCCAGGACAAACTCGGCGGCGAGATCGGACTGTCCCGAACGGCAGCCTCCCCGGAACTGTCATTCGACATCACCATCGTGGGACTCCTTGCCGACCGAGCGGACCCGGGATTACCGGGCTTTGACCAGCAGGATTTCCGCCTGGGCAAGTACGGCGTGATCGAGCTGCAGACCACGGACACGCACGGCAGCTACAAGCACGCGGTCACCGCCCTGACCAGCGCTCTTGACCTGCACGGTGACCGCTTCCACCAGATACTCGCCGAGAACCCCGAGTGAGCTGGCCGTCGGATAGAAGGACCGAACATCTCCAACGTCTTCAAGCGGACCTTCTATCAGATCGCCTTCAAGTTCCAGGTCACCAAGCGCGACACATCCACGGGCTGTGCGCTCGCGCTGCCGCAGCCCGTGTGGGACTCCTGGCAGCCCTTCCTCGGCGCGCCGGACCTGCATGAGCAATCCGACGGGACATTCCGCCTGCTCGACGACCACACTTCCAAGCCCACCAACTGGATCTATGTCTTCGACATCGACAACCACCCTGGTCCGGCCGGCCAGCCTGCGCCGTTACGCGTCAGCCTGGTCATCGGCACCGATGCCGCCACGCTGAGCCGTGCCGCCTTCGAAGTCGCCCCGGCGAGAGCCGTCCGTCACGACGGAGAAATCGACGTGGTCGCCGAGACTATCGCCCGCCGCCTCAGTCGCTACCTTCCGATCACCGGCTGACCAGCGCGGCTGGTGCGCCTTTTTTCTTGCCGCGCTTGTTTTCCGGATCGTCTTCGAGCGACTTGGTGAGCTTGCTGACAGCTAGGCCTACGTGGCGTGCTCGGCCAGCGGACCCGGCCCCGCAGCGCGATGATCCGCATCTTCGCTAATGCCGATAATTACGGCTAATCTCCACGAACTGGGCGTTCATGTACAACGTTATTTAGATTACGCTGTGCCCATTCGTGAATACGCGAATTTGCGGCGAGACCATGAATGGCGGGGGCATGAGGATCATCCGGGCGCTCACAGCAAGTGCGGTGGTCATACTCGGGATGGCCGCCGTCGCCGCGCCAGCGGCAGCGGCACCCGTCAGGCACGACGCCCGTGCTAGCACGTCCTCCGTGGTCACGGTCACCCCGCGGACCGCGCTGGCTGGCGGCGACACCGTGAAGGTGACCGCCACCGGGATCACGCCGTCGGCTTCCGTGCACGTCATCCAGTGTGACACCTACGTTGGTGACTCAGAGCGGGATTGCGCGCCGACTCTCACCACGACCGCGAGCAGCACCGGGCACGTCCGGGTGAGCTTGACCTTGCAGGACCCGGTCTTCCGCTCACAGCCATTCGGCGACTCGATCCCGGTCTACTGCCGGGCGGACCATTGCCGCGTCTTCCTGGCCTGGACCGACCAGGCAGGCGAGCCGCAAGACAGTTCGTCGGGCACCTTGAAGTTCAAGGGAGCGCCAGCCACGATCGTCGTCAGCACGGCCACCAACCTGCACGGACGTCAGCTAGTCGGCGTCCGCGGTACCGCCTTCGGCGCCCGAGGCCACAAGATCAAGGTGCTCGAGGAGGCCTGTTACGCGATCATCCAGGGCAGCGGCTGCTACGGCCAGCTTCCGGCCGTAGCCAGCGTCGTCCGCGACAACGGCAGGTACTTCGTCCACTACCGGGTCACGCAATTCCTGGCCGACGGCACCGACTGCAACGACCCCGGCATCCTGGGCTCCTGCGAGCTAAGCGTGATCGTGCTGACCAAGGGCCAGCCAGACAACAGCTACGGCCTCTCCAGCATCGGCCAGCCAGCCGCCCAGATCACATTCCGCAGCAAGCCGTCAACCGGGCAGCACGGGTGACCAGGAGTTGCGCTCCGTGGAGGATTTTCGGTCAATAGAGGCTGCTCGGGATCTTGGAGAGTCAGGCGCCTGGCGGGTCAGCGGAGGCCTTCCCTTGAGATTTTGAACTAGGCCCTCCGTGCATGAGCTTCTTTCTGGGCGGACGTGCGCTGTGCTCCGGAACGGCGTCGCCGGGGCAGGGTGAGCATCGTGGCCCTCCCTGTTGCTGTCAGCGGTCCGTTCTGACAGCATCGCGGCCCTCCCCGTTGCGGTCAGGACAACATCAGGGAGGGCCACGTTGCTGCTAAAACCAGTGGCTGACAGCAACAGGGAGGGCCACGATGCTGTTAGCGGCGGGCGTGACCAGCAAAACCCGGGCCGCCTCTGATGCTGTCGCGGGCCGCCGGGTCGGCGCGTGCACCTGCCTGACGGTTCCGCAAGAGTCCAAAGAGTTCCCCGACCCGATCACAAGCCACCCAGCCCGGCCAGGTCATCCGGGCGCGGCTGGCCTCCGCCCACTGAACAAACCAACAGATTTCGACGCGCGCTGCGCGCTCCCGTGGATGAGAATGCCGGAGCGCATTCGGCCCAGCTGGGGTCATGGTCATTCACGCGGCCACGCCCGGCCACCAGCCATCACGCCAGGCACTGCCACCTCACCCGCGACCTGAGCACCAGCCCGAGACGCCGCATCGCACCCTTGTGACATCGCCTCATGCCAGGCGGTCGCGCTCCTTGGTCTCCGTTCCCACGTCAGCTCGGGCCCGCCGGATCTTGCGTCGCTTCAGGTACCAGCGGACGATCTCCACTATGGCTGCCACCACCAAGGCGATCACGAGCGCCAGGATTAGCCCCTTCCAGGCCGCGCCCTCGAAGGTCTTGCCGCCGAAGTAGCCGAGCAGCGCGGCATACGAGGCCCACAGCAGCGCGGCTATCGCGTCGAACACGACGAAGCGGCGCCAGGGGAAGCCCAGCGTTCCCGCGCTGAGTGTCACCGCCGTCCGCCCTCCCGGGATGAACCGGGCAATCGCGATCAGCTCGCCGCCCCGCTCGGCCAGTTGAGTCTCCGCCCACTGGACGGACTTCCGCGCGTTGCGGCCGCGGACGAGGTAATCCTTCGCCCGGCCTCCGTAGCGATGGCCGATGCCGAACGCGAGGTTGTCACCGAGGAAGGCGCCGCACGCTCCTGCCGCGATGACCAGTGGCAGGTTGATCCCGCCCGTCGCGGCAACCACGCCTGCCGTGATCACCGCCGCCTCACTCGGAAGTACCGGCACCAGCACATCGAACAAGGCCAGGGCCAGGATTATGGCATAGGCCCACCCAGATGCATCGGCGACGAGCTGGACAAACTGGTTGAACACCTCTCCGCTTCCTCACCCCGGAGTCCCGATCATCCATCGGCATGGACACGATGCCCGGCTGGCCGCGGACTAAGCTGAGCTCTCCCCACCCGAGCGGTACCCAGGCCCGGGCACGCTCAGCTGCGCGCTAGCCGCTGGCCCTTGGCCGCCTCTTCGGCGGTCAGCTCGCTGCGCTGGCTTGAACGCAGTTCCCAGCTGGTGACGACCGAGTCCGGACCTTGCGACTGGCCAGCCGCCAGGGCTTCGTCGATGCGCCGGCGTACCAGTGACTCGGAGTCGGGTTCTACCGCGAACACCGTTCGCACCCGCACATGGTCGTCGGACCTGTGCGCCTGAACGTTGTGGGGAGCTAGCGGGCATGGCGGCTCGTGATCCCAGCTACCGCACAGCGCGAGCGTGACCGCCCCGCCGGGGGCGGGCAGGTCGGCGTCGGGCCGCATCGCGAGAACGGCATCGTGAGCGTAGAGCTGGCGCATCACAACAGTATGAGTTCGCGATGACGTCGGCACCAAGTGAAACAGCGCCGAGAATGATATTCCCGACCTTGTCCGACATAGAACGAGCCGACCCGCGAGCAGGCTATCGCACCTGGATCGTCCTTCCCGCAGACTTGCTCGCCGCGAACGTTCCGTGGCCGCCGTAGCTCGCGGTCAGCACGTGCGCACCGCGTGACCTGGCTACGACACCGCACGTCCCGACGGCCGCACCCGTCCAGATAAAGCGGAACCGTGCTCGAGCCGGACGGCTTCATGGCCGGGCTGGTGACCGGACCACCTGCTCGGACCGCTCGACCCCGGCCGCTACACGGGTCAAGTTCACGGCCGACTGCGGCGCTCCCGCATCCGCCAACAGCAGCAGATCGGGCCACGCTGCGGTGAGCGGCCGCGACTGCAACAGCAACGTGGCCCTTCCTGACGCTATTGGGACGACAACGGGGAGGGCCACGTTGCTCACGGCAGACCGCCGCAACAGCAACAGGGAGGGCCACGCTGCTCACGCTGTCCCTGGCACGCCACGCGGCGCAGCGGAATCCGGCCCGCGATGAGGCCGCCCTCTCTATGACCTTGGTGGGCCTGCCCTGGCCATATCAGGCCCACCAACCGCCAGCGATCGCGCCGTAAGGTTGATGGCGTGATCATCCGGGAAGCCAAGCCGCCCGACCTGCCCGCCATCGTCGACCTGCTCGCCGACGACGTCCTGGGCAAAGCCCGTGACTTCGCCGTTGTCGATCAGGCCTACGAGACGGCCTTCGCCGCCATTGCCGCCGACCCGCGCAATTTCCTGATCGTGGCCGACGACCACGGCGAAGTGGTTGCCTGCATGCAGGTCACCTACATACCCGGCCTGGGCAGGCACGGTGCCGAGCGGTGCCAGATCGAGGCGGTCAGGGTCAGGTCTGATCGCCGTGGCCGCGGTGTCGGCAGCGAGCTCACGGCATGGGCGATCGAGCGCGCAAGGGAGCGCGGCTGCGGGCTTGTCCAGCTCACCTCGGACAAGTCACGCGCGGATGCGCACCGGTTCTATGCCAGGCATGGCTTCGTCGCCAGCCACGAGGGCATGAAGCTCGCCTTGCAGGCCCGGTAAGCCCAGGCCCGGTAAGCCCAGGCCCGGTAAGGCGATCAGGCGCCAGCCGGGCTGGTGTCGGAGACCGCGCCGCCGCCTGCGTCCGCCGATGCCGGGAACGCCTGCGCGAGCTGGTCAAGCTCGCCTCGCCAGAACCGGTGGATGTTCACCCTGGTCGGCTTCCCGCCGTTCGGGAACTGAATGTAGAACTTGCTCCACACCGCCGCCCGCTTGTACTTCGATACGGGGAGGTCCTCCCTCGGGAAGACAGCGACCATCTCGCCGGGACGGTTGCTGAAACGGCCCGCCGCGTGGACGACGACCGACGTGTTGGTGAGGGTGAAGAAGTACTGCTTACGGCTCAGCGCCACGACCAGCCCGAGACCCGGGACCTCGTCAAAGAGCGAGTTCAGCCAGGGACTGGGTCCCGTCTCGCCGTGCACGCACGCGATGAATTGCTCGCCGGCCGGCGCGATGGCCGCCAGCTTCTCCATGACCTGGGCTTTTTGCTTTGCCCGACGAATCGCCATAGTCCTGCTCCAAATCGAGTAATTGTAAAGCAGGAAGAAATTAGCAGATCTACCGGCGTTTCGCGGCAACTCTCGCTCTGGCCGCCTTCCGGGCTATATCGCTTCCCGCGCTATCGGTTGACGATATACCGGATACCGAGCTATCATGACGAGCATGTTTCAGCCTGCTCGCGGCACTGGCTGGCGCGGCAGGCGGCTGCGGCCAGCACGGTAACCGATCCATCGTCAACCGATATAGGATGCAGCTCATGAGCAGGCCCACAGGCACCGGCGAGTCGGACGGCCTCGACACTCTCGGCAGGTCGTCCGGTCCGGCCAGCCTGATCTTGTCGAGCCTGGCCGACGGCGCCAAGCACGGATACGCGCTGACCAAGGACATCGAGGCATTCGCCGGCGTACGCCTTGCTCCTGGCACCCTTTACGAGGCCCTGAGCAGGCTGGAAGCGCACGGCCTGATCGAGGCCATGGAAAGCCACGACAGGCGCCGCCCCTACAAGCTCACCCCGGCTGGCGCAGCGGCCCTGAGCAGCTACCTGCGCGCCCAGCGGCAGGTCACCGATGTGGGCTTGCGCCGCCTTGAGACCAACTGGGCCGCGACGTGATGACGAGCCCCGGCGGCGGCAGGGAAGGCGATTCAGGCAAGCGGATCAGGCGGCTGCTGGCCTGGTACCCGCAGGCCTGGCGGGCCAGGTACGGCGAGGAGTTCGCCGAGTTGCTCGCCGCCGAGTACTCCGAGCACAGCCGCGGCCGGCGTCGCAGCGCCGACATCATCGCGAGCGGCCTGCGGGCCAGGCTCGCCGGCGCGGGGCTGGCCGCGCACCCGCTCGACCGGGACAGCGCCGCCCGGGCCAGCCTCGCCGCGCTGATCTGCTGCGGCGGTGCCTTCGCGATGTTCGGCACGGCCATGTGGTCACAGCTGGCGACCGGGCTGCAGTGGGCAATTCCCTACGACCGGGGGATAACGCAAGCTCTGGACCTGGAGTCCGCTGGCTTGCTGACGTTCGCCGCGGCGGCTCTGCTCGGCCTCGCCGCGCTGATCAGGGCCGCGACCGCGACAGCCCGGCACGGCAACGGCAGGACGCTGATCCGGCCGGTCGCGCGCGCCATGGCAGGAGCGGCGATCCTCGTGGTCGGCGGCAGGCACTTCGCCAACGCCTGGCCGGGCACCGGCGGTCACCTGCTGGCGCACCAGGCTCTGGTGCCAGGCGGGATCGCCGCCTTCGGCTGGTCAGCCACGATGGGGATCACGTCCTACCTGGCCCATCCGGCGGCGCTGGCAGCGTTCCCCGTGACGCGGCTTGCCTGGATGACGCTGAGCCTCGCCGCTGCCTGGTCGCTGACCGGCGGCGTGGCCCAGCTCGCCAGACGCATCGACTGGTCGCCCCGGGCAATTCGTTCCTCCGCTTGCCTTGGCTGCCTCGCGGGCGCCGCGATGCTCCTCTTCCTGGCCGGTGCGCTCCGGTGGCTGTCGGCAGCCGCTGGCACACTGTTGCCTGCGTTCCACGCTGGCGTGATCGACGTCGCCGGGTTCGGGCTGCTCGCGGCGTGCCTTGCCGTCGCAAGCCTGGCCATGCGGCAGGCGCAGAGATCGGCGGCGTCCCGAGCGCCGGGCCGGTGAACGCCGGCGCCCGGGCCGGTGGCAGCCGGCGCCTGCTGCTGCGGGCCGGTCTCGGCGGGGTGCTCGGGCTCGCCGCGGCGGCTGCCGGCGGCGCTGAGCTGGTCGACCATGGCGTGCTGCCGGGAAAGGCGTTCCTCGACCGGGTCGATGGGGCGTGCCGCGTGCCCGCGCCCCCGGTGAGCTTCGCTCCGGCCGGGCCGTCGTTCTCCGGCACCTTCTACTCGGCGGCGCGGCGGCGGGTCGTCGGCTACACGATCGCTTACCCGCCCGGCCAGCGCCCGGGCAGCGAACTGCCGCTGATCGTCGCGCTGCATCCCTATGGCGGCGATCACCGGCGGGTCCTCACCATCTCGCTGGCACGGGCCGTCGCGATGCGCCCCGGCGGTCACGTGCCGCTGCCGCCGATGGCTATCGCCGCCGCCGACGGTGGCGGCGGCTACTGGAATCCGCATCCGGGTGACGACCCGCTTGGCATGGTGGTCAGCGAGCTGATCCCGCGCTGTCAGGCACGCGGGCTCGGCCGGGCGCCGCACCGGATCGGGACGATCGGGATCTCGATGGGCGGCTACGGCGCCATCCTGATCGCCGAGAAGAATCCGGCCCTGATCAGCGCCGTAGCGGCGATCAGCCCGGCGATCTGGACCAGCTACGCGCAAGCACGCTCAGTGAATCCCGGCGCGTACGCCTCCCCCGCTGCCTTCGCGGCGGCCGATGCGGTAACCCTGGCGGGTTCGCTGGCCAGGGTCGCTGTGCGGGTGGCGTCGGGGGCGGATGACCCGTTCCGCCCCGGGGTCGAGGCGCTGATCAAGGCGCTTCCGCCGGGCGCGGTCACCGGGGTGTCGCGCGGGTGCCACACGACGTCGTTCTTCGCCGCGCAAGAGCCGCCGTCGCTGTCGTTCCTTGGCCGCCACCTGGCCGGCGCTTCGTAAATCTAGGCGGCGAGCAGGCCATCCCGGACGAGCAACTCGGCGATCTGGGCGGCGTTGAGTGCCGCGCCCTTGCGCAGGTTGTCGCCGCACACGAAGAGGTCGAGCGCGCGCGGGTCGTCCATGCTCCGCCTGATCCGGCCCACAAGCGTCGGGTCAGTCCCCGCGACGTCGGCCGGCGTCGGGAACTCGCCCGCCTCGGGCCGGTCAACGACCGCGATCCCGGGCGCGTCGGCGAGCAGCTTCCTGGCCTCGTCCGCGTCCACCTCGGCTTCGAAGACCGCGTGCAGGGCCAGCGAGTGCCCGGTAATGACCGGCACCCGGACGCAGGTCGAGGAGATCCGCAGGTCATCGACGCCGAGGATCTTGCGGGTCTCGTTGCGGATCTTGAGCTCCTCCGACGACCAGCCGCCGGGGCGCGGCGAGCCCGCCCAGGGCACGACGTTCAAGGCGAGCGGAGCGGGGAACGGGGCGCTGTCGCCCACCGCCGCCCGCACGTCGCCTGGGCGCTGACCGATCGCGCGGTCCCCGGCCACCGCCGCTAGCTGGTCGTACAGCGCCTCGGTGCCGGCCTGGCCGGCCCCGGACGCGGCCTGGTACGACGCCGCGACGAGCTCGCGGAGCCGGTACCGCTGGTGCAGCACGCCGATGACCACGATCATCGACAGCGTCGTGCAATTGGGCACGGAGATGATGCCCTTGGGGCGCACCGCCGCCGCCTCGGGGTTGACCTCGGGAACCACGAGCGGCACCTGCGGGTCCATCCGGAACGCGCCCGACTTGTCGATCACCACGACCCCGCGCGCCGCCGCCCGCGGCGCCCACTGCGCCGACACCTCGTCGGGCACGTCGAACATCGCGAGGTCGACTCCGTCGAAGGCCTCCGCCGACAGCTCGATGACCTTGACCTGCTCGCCGAGCACCGGCAGCATCCGCCCGGCCGACCTGGCCGAGGCGATCAGCCGGACCTCGCCCCAGATATCGGCCCTGGTCGAGATGACGTCGCGCATGACCTTGCCGACGGCGCCGGTCGCGCCCACGATGGCGAGCACCGGCCGGTCCGCTAGCCCGCTCATCGCCCGCTGCCCCCGTACACGACCGCGTCAGACGACCCGTCGCCGTCCAGCCCGAACGCGCGATGCGTCGAGATCACCGCCGCATCCAGATCAGCCGCGTCCACGACCGCCGAGATCCTGATCTCCGACGTCGAGATCATCCTGATGTTGACCCCTGCATCGGCCAGCGCGCCGAAGAAATCCGCGCTCACACCGGGATGCGAGCGCATGCCGGCGCCGATCAGCGAGATCTTGCCGATCCGGTCGTCGAAGATCAGCGACTCGAAGCCGACATCCTCTTTAATATTGTGCAGGGCGGTCATGGCTGCCTGCCCGTCCTGTCGCGGCAGCGTGAACGAGATGTCCGCCCGGCCCGTCGTCCGGGACGTACTCTGCACGATCATGTCGATGTTGATGCCGGTGCCGGCCAGGATCCGGAAGATCTTCGCGGCTACGCCCACCTTGTCGGGGATGCCTGCCACGGTGATCGTGGCCTCGCTCCGGTCGTGCGCGACTCCGGTGATGATCGGCTGGTCCACTGCTCGCTCCTCCTGGCCGCTCGCCGGCAGTACCCAGGTGCCTTCCCTGTTGCTGAACGACGAACGCACGTGTATCGACATGCCGTAGTGCCTGGCGCGCTCGACGCAGCGCAGGTTGAGCACCTTGGCGCCGCACGCGGCCATCTCCAGCATTTCCTCATAGCTGATCCTGGGGATCTGCCGCGCGCCCGGAACGATCCTCGGGTCGGCGGTAAAGATGCCGTCCACGTCGGTGTAGATCTCGCAGATGTCGGCATTGAGCGCGGTAGCCAGCGCGACCGCGGTCGTGTCCGACCCGCCCCGGCCAAGCGTCGTGATGTCCTTGCTGCCTGCGGAGACGCCCTGGAAGCCGGCGACGATCGGGATCGCGCCATCGGCGAGCGCGCCGGAGATCCGCCCGGGCGTCACGTCGATGATCCTGGCCTTGCCGTGCGTCGAGTCGGTGATCACGCCGGCCTGCGACCCGGTGAACGACCGTGCCTCGAACCCCAGGTTCGCGATCGCCATCGCCACGAGTGCCATCGAGATCCGTTCACCCGCCGTGAGCAGCATGTCAAGCTCGCGGCCCGGCGGCAGCGGACTCACCTCGAGCGCAAGGTCATGCAGCTCATCGGTGGTATCGCCCATGGCGGAGACGACGACCACGACCCCGTTGCCCGCCTTGCGGGTCGCGACGATTCGCTGGGCGACTCGCTTGATGCCGTCGGCGTCGGCGAGTGACGAGCCGCCGTATTTCTGCACAACGAGAGTCAAGGCGCAACGCTCCTCGGGGTTCTCATGCCCGCTACTATATCGGAAATCGATACATCGCCTAACGATTATATAGGGGGAACGGCAATCGGTTCGCTGGACCGCGGGCCTCTAGGCGAGCCTCTGGCCAGCGGAAACAGAGTTTACCTGGGCATCGAGGCGAATCCCCGGCCGAAAGCGGGGTCAGATCTGCTCGTCGGCCACGTCCAGCATGGCATGGGCGACGACCGAGTGCAGGGCGCGCATCGCGGCGCCGCCATGTGTTCCCCAGTGGTTCACGTAGGAGTACTGCCACCACCACAGCGCCTCGCCTGACCGGCCGGCCTGGTAGTGCCGCAGCCCGTGAATCAGGTCGGCGGCTACCGCCGCGAGGTCATCCGACAGCCGGAACGCGATCGACCGCGTATCCGAGTACGGATCGAACAGCTCGGCATACTCATCGACGTCAGCCAGCGCCGGCCAGCCTGGTGCGCAGCGCGTCGAGATCGGGATCGGCGCCGATGTAGGGTTCGACGTTCCCCGAGGGGATGACGTCCCTGCTGGCGCCGAGCTTGGCGCCAGCCAGCATGACCTGAGCGACCTCGAGCAGCAGGAGCGGGACGAGTTCGCCCTCGCCCTCGCCGCGGCCCAGCGTGGACAGCGCGTCAAGGAAGTCGCGCACATGCCCGGCGACCTGGTCGGCCAGCGGACGCCAGCCGCCGGCTGCTCCGGAATCAATTTCTTCGGGGTCGGTGCGGCTAGTGCTAGGTGAGGTGCCGCTGCTGCCATTCGCTCGCGTCATCTTGTCCGCTCTCCGGTCGCGTGACCTAACCTGGGCTCAGACATTCAGTGCCCGCCTTCCCTCAAAAGCCCGGCCTAGTGTTACCTCGTCTGCGTATTCGAGCTCACCACCCACCGGCAGCCCGCTGGCTGGCCTGGTGACCCGCAGCCCGAGTGGCTTGACGAGCCTGGCCAGGTACGTGGCCGTGGCCTCGCCTTCGAGATTCGGGTCGGTGGCCAGTATGACCTCCGTGATCTGGCCGTCCGCGAGCCTGGCCATCAGCTCGGCGATTCGCAGATCTTCCGGGCCAACTCCGTCGATCGGGCTGATCGCGCCGCCAAGCACGTGATACCGGCCGCGGAACTCCCGGATCTTCTCGATGGCCGCGACATCCTTGGGCTCTTCGACCACGCAGAGGATCGTCAGGTCACGCCGGGTATCCAGGCAGATCCGGCACTCGTCGTTCTCGGAGACGTTGCCGCAGGTGCTGCAGAACTTGACCTTCTCGGTCACTTCGAGCAGGGTCGCCGCAAGCCGGCGGACGTCTTCAGGGTCCGCCGTCAGCAGGTGAAAGGCGATTCGCTGGGCGCCCTTGGGCCCGACGCCGGGAAGCTGACCGAGTTCGTCGATCAGATCCTGCACAACTCCCTCGTACACCTCAGCGCTCGCCCTGGCCGGCCTGGCCGGTGTCGCCGCCGGTCTCGCCGGTCTGGCCGGTCTGGCCGGTCTGGCCGGTCTGGCCGGTCTGGCCGGTCTGGCCGGTCTGGCCGGTCTGGCCGGTCTGGCCGGTCTGGCCGGTCTGGCCGCCCTGGCCGGTCTGGCCGCCCTGGCCGGTCTGGACGGCATCGTGATCTGAGGTATCCCGCTGGCCCGGGATGACGCGCTGGCCTGGCTGTCCGGCTGAACCTGCGCCCGGCTCAGCCCCGAACCCGGGCAGCCCAGGGATGCCCGGCAACCCGCCGCCGCCCGCCAGATCGCCGAGGCCTCCTGCCAGCGGGCCCATCATCCCGGCCTGGAGCTCTTCCTGAACCTCGCCAAGCGCGCTGTAGGCGTCGCGGCACGCCGCCAGCACCAGGTCGGCCAGCGTCTGCGCGGTCTCGTCGCGGTCCTTCGGGTCGATGGCTTCCGGCGAGATCGTCAAGTCGATGAGCTCACCCTGCCCGTCGATGGTGACAGTCACCAGGCCACCGCCGGCCGTGCCGTCAATCTCGGTTTCGTCGAGTTGCTGCTGGGCACTTGCGATCTGATTCTGCATCTGCGCCGCGGCAGCGAAGATCTGCTGCAGGTCAAGCTGCCCGCCTGGTTCCATTGCCGCGCTCACCTGTCTTCCCTCGGATGGACGGATGCCATCCTCCTCCGGCCGCCGCCAACTGGGCGCCGCTGCCTAGCGTGACGTTACTTGCGTGACATTAATTGAGAGCCTACGGCGCGCCAGGACCTCGCCCGACCGCCGCGGGTCCCGCTCCGCTCAGACGCTGACCGCCAGCAATCCCCGAGCCCCCGCTTCGCGGAGCCTTCCCGGCTCTGGCGCGGAGACTTGTCGTTGCGCGGAGTCTTTCCTGCTCTGGCGCGGAGACTTGTCGTTGCGCGGAGCGTCTTCCGCACATAGGACGGTAAACACTCCGTGCTGCGGCAAGTCTCCGCGGTAAGGACGGAGAACGCTCCGCGATCATGCAGCAAGCGACGGAGAACGCTCCCCGATCATGCTCCGGCGCGGGAACGCTCGCGGTCACGCCGCCTTCGCGGTTGATCTGTGTTCCTGGGCGGACGTGCGCTGTGCTCCGGAACGGCGCCGGGGAGAAGCGTGAGCATCGTGGCCCTCCCCGTTGCTGTCAGCGCTCCGTTCTGACAGCAACGTGGCCCTCCCCGTTGCTGTCAGGACAACCTCAGGAAGGGCCACGTTGCTGTTAAAACTAGTGACCGACAGCAACAGGGAGGGCCACGATGCTGTTAGTCGAGATCACAGTTCTTCCGTGATCTGGCGGCTCGCGACAGCGGCGTTGCCCGGGAGACGTGTCAGTGAGCCGCGACAACTGGCCGGCCGGGAGTTCTGAGTGGATATTCCGGTATATCTGTTTCGAGGAGCGCGTTCGGGGGCTGTCACTGCCTGGCACCTACTCTGAGAGGCGCGAGCTCGAAAACTCCCCGAAGCGAGAACTCTCCTCCACGATGCCGGAAAGGCTCCCCGATCCTGATCACGAACCGCGCGGCAGCCCCCGCCCCGTGCAGGTTTCCGTGATCATGTTCGAGACCGTGACTACGGAAGATGGCCCAGGTCAGGAAGGCTGTCGCGTGACTCATGATCGGGTCGGGGAACCCTTCGGACACCCTGCGGAACCGTCGGCGGGAGCACGCCCCGGCGGCCCGCGACAGCATCAGGGCGGCCCAGGTTGCTGGTCACGCCCGCCTAATGCCAGTCGCGGTGGTTGCCACTTGGCCGCTGCGACCTGATGCCTACTCTTCGCCGATCTCTTCGATTACCTGGCCGCCTAGCTCACGCATGATCAGGTCGGAGCCGGTGATGTCGGGAGAGCCGGGCTCGGGTGAATCCGTGAGCAGCCGTGGATCATCGCTGAACGCACCGTTGCCCGCAGGACCCGCCCGCCGGGCTTCCGCGCGCTGGCCGCCAGCGCCAACAGCGAGCCGGGAAGCCGAGGTCCCGCGGCCGCGATTCCGGGGGGCGTCGTCAGACCCCGCCGCACCAGACCCGGCCGTCCCAGACCCCGCCGTCCCAATCCCGCGAGCCCCGGGCGCCGCCGCCCCGGACCTGGCAGTCGCAGATCCTGTAGCAGAGCCCGCCGCCTCGGACCCGGCTGCCGCCGCCCCGGACCTGGCAGTCGCAGATCCTGTAGCAGAGCCCGTCGCCGCGGACCCGGGCGTTGCCGCGGACCCGGGCGTTGCCGCGGACCCGGGCGTTGCCGCGGACCCGGGCGCCGCGGCGCGCGGACGGCCTGAGGCTGGCGCGTCGTTCGCTGTTCGCCCCGGGTCGCTCGCGGGATGCCAGTCCTCACCGCCAGCATCATCGGCCGGCTCGCGTGGACCTCGGCCCGACTGCCCGCCGTTGCCTGAGCCACTTGGGACGCCGGACCAGCGGTCATCTGGCCGCTGGGCATTCTGGCGGCTGCCCGCTGACCGGGAATCGGCCGGCCCGCGATCGGCCGGCTCGGGCGGGCCTGGCTCGTAGCCGCCGCGGCTCGCGGCCGACTTCACCCCCGTCCTGATCGTGGGGCGGGTGCCGAGCATGCGCTCGATCACGTCGGCGAGGTCCTGATCGCAGCCGTTGCTGCCGAAGCCCTTGGCATCGCCCTCACGCGGGAAGGCCAGCGTCACGACGCTGCCGTCCACGGATTCCACGTTCGCGTTGGAAAGCAAGATCCATGCGACCTTGCGGATATCCCTGATCGCGTCGAGGATGTCTGACCAGCGGTCACGCAGTGTTGCCGCATCAAGCCCGGCCGAGCCGCTGGCGGCGCTGCCGGGAGGAGGCTGGGCCTGCGGCCGGGAGTCCGCGCCGTCGGCAGGGCGAGCGGGGCGGCGATCACCCTGGCCGACCGAGTTCCGGTCGAACTCGGCCCGGGCCGGGCGGTCAGACTCGGACCGGGCCGACCTTTCCGTATCGGTTCGCGCGGGCCGGTCATGATCAGCGCGAGCCTGGTGCTCGCGAACGTCCCGCTCCGGCCGGGCGGGCGGCCGTTCCTGGTCGGAGGAATCGCGGGCGCCGCTAACCGGTCGCGTGCCTGCCGACATGGCTGACAGCCGGTCCATCGCGGCGCGCAGGTCGCGTTCGAGCCGGTCAACCCGCGCGTCAAGGCCATCAGCGCCCCGGGCGGACCCGCCCGCCGGCCGCCCTGGTGCCTGAGGCCCGGCGGCCGGCAGCAGGACCTGCGCGCACATCAGCTCGAGCAGCAGCCGGGGCGACGTCGCTCCGCGCATCTCGACCAGCCCGGTGCTCATGGTCTCGGCTGCCCGCACGAGGCGTTCGGTGCCGAATCGCGATGCCTGCTCACGCATGCGTTCGAGGTGGTCTTCGGGTACGTCGAGCAATCCCGACGCGCTGGCGTCAGGGATCGCGGCCAGCACGATCAGGTCGCGCAGCCGGTCGAGCAGATCCATGGCGAACCGGCGCGGGTCATGCCCGCCCTCGACGACATGATCGATGGCACGGAAGACCAGCGCGCCGTCCCCGGCCGCGAAGGCCTCGGCCATCTCGTCAAGCAGCGCGTCATCGGTATAGCCGAGCAACGCGATCGCACGGTCGTACCGCAGCCCGCTCTCGTCCGCTCCCGCGATCAGCTGGTCGAGGATAGAGAGCGAGTCCCGCACCGAGCCAGCACCTGCCCGGATGACTACGGGGAGCACAGCTGGTTCAAACTCGACCTTTTCGGCCCTGAGGATCTCCTCGAGCAACTCGCGCAAGACGGCGGGCGGGACCAGGCGGAACGGGTAGTGATGAGTGCGCGACCTGATGGTCGGTATGACCTTTTCTGGCTCAGTAGTCGCGAACACGAACTTCAGGTGGGGCGGCGGCTCCTCAACGAGCTTGAGCAGCGCGTTGAAGCCCGCGCCGGTCACCATGTGGGCCTCGTCGATGATGTAGATCTTGAAACGAGCCGCGACCGGTGAGTAGAACGCGCGTTCCCTCAGGTCCCGGGCGTCGTCGATGCCGCCGTGCGAAGCGGCGTCGATCTCGATCACATCGACGCTGCCCGGGCCGGATGGCGCCAGGTCGATGCACGAGGAGCATTTGCCGCACGGGTCGGGGGTGGGTCCCTGCTCGCAGTTCAGCGATCTGGCCAGGATCCTGGCGCTCGAGGTCTTGCCGCAGCCGCGCGGGCCGCTGAAGAGGTAAGCGTGATTCACCCGGCCGCTGCGCAGCGCCTGCCTGAGCGGTTCGGTCACGTGATCCTGGCCCTTGAGCTCAGCGAACGTCGCTGGCCGGTACCGCCGGTAAAGCGCCAACGGCGCGCTACGGGGTGCGACTACCTGGGTTTCGTGAGCAGCGTCCTTATCCGCGCTGCTGCCGGAGCTAGTCGCGCGACTTGCCATGACCTCATCCTCGCCGGGGAGGGGAAAGGACCCCTCGCACACCCGTCAGAGCCCGCGTACCCTTGCTGCCTTCCGGCCCTGGGGGAGTTGGCGGGATTCACGTCGTGCGAGGGGTCTGGTGCCTAGTCTAGCCAGCCACCGGGCAGCCGGCGCCGTGGATGGCCCTTACGGGGTCACTCCTTGAAGTCGATGACGATACGGCCAGGCAGCGTCCCCGCCCGGACCTTGGTGCCTGACTTCAGGCCGATGCCGAAGCTCACGACGCCCTCGTCGTCGCCGGCCAGCACCCAGGCCTTGAGCATCGGGAAGCCGGGCTTGTGGACCGTGGTCGAGATAGTCGAAGCGCCAGAGGCCTTGTGCGCCCTCGCCGGGCGCAGCGTGATGAGCACGAAACGATGGCCGGGGAGCTTGATCGTCTTGCCGGACGGGTCGGCGATCACCTTCTTGACGAAACTGATCGTGAATCCGGGTATCCGCCCGTTGACGTCGAGTACCAGCCGGTCATAGCCGCACTCGGGATGCTTGGCGGTGCGGACATGCTGGATCGCCGGGGTAGGCGGGACGCGTACCGACCTTTTCACCGTGATTGGCAGCTTGCGGAACTTGCCTGGGTCGCATTTGGCCGCGGCCGCGTGCGAACGTGGCGTTGTCAATGCCGAGGTGGCGGCTGAAGCCGTCGCGGTGCTCGCGGTGGAGGCGACGACGGCCAACGTCGCCGCGAGCATGGTGGTTTTGGCGAGCGCGCCCGGCCTGAAGTGGTGCATGGTAACCCCCTGTGGGTAGTTAGGGGCGTAGCGTAGTCTTGCCTGGCCCGCTTAGCTAGCCCTTGGCCAGCCCTTGGCCAGAGCACACGGATCAGGGAACCTGCCCGGCCTTGCGCACGATGCCCGAACTGAGCAGCGCGAGCCAGCCGAGGACCTGGCCCGCTGCGACATGAAAGGCACCATCGCTGCCATGTTCTGTGTAGGCATGAAGGGCAACGACCTTCATGCCCATGTAGGCATAGGTGACCGGACTGATGACGATTTCCTGCATGTTCATGCCGCCAGGCTCGATCATGAAGAAGCCGATCCCTCGCGCCGGCCAGGTCAGTGGCCTGATCGAAGCGGACCCCAGGCAGCTGCGCGAGAATCGCGTAGAGCGTCGTGTTCAGCCTCGGCGGCAGAACCGGAGTCAGGCTGCCCGTCATCAGGTTGAAGATCGCGTTGAAGACCGCGGCGTTCTTGCCGCCAGTTCCCCATGGCTTGCTATTGACCGCGATGAAGTGCTCGAGCGCTGCCGGATCGGCGGGCAGCCGGCTCAGCTGCGAATAGCTGAGGCTTGGCCAGCCGATCATGTGGACGTCGGGGCCCATGGGGCTGAACACGACATGGCCACGCCACAAGATCCCCGGCGGGATCCTGCTCGGCGATCCCGTGAACAGATTGGCATCCTCCCGGAGGTCGACCCTGACCCACTCCTGGCCGATGCTCCGTCCGCCACCGGCCGGGGACTCTGAGTTCTCGACCCGCTCGTAGTACCAGTCAAGCGGACCGGGGATAAACGCCGGGTAGGCGGCAGCGGCCTGGCCGGTGTAGTCGACAAGCTGCACCGCGGTATGCGCCGTGCCCAGGCCCAGATGACGCGGGCTATTTACCCCGGGCGGGATCGCTGGCCCGATCGCCCACGGGGCCGGCCGCGGCAGGCTCCGGGAACTGGTGCCTGACCACGAAGATAACAGCGGCGGCGGCGAGCACCACCGCGATCGCACCAGCCGCGATCGGACGCCGCCGGCGCCCGCGGGCATGGCCGCGCCGGGCTGGCGCCGATCCCGCCTGAGCCGCGGCGATCGCGGACCTGGCGCGATCCCAGGCGTCGCCTGAGGGCCCGGACGTCTCGTTACGGTAGTGCCGCAATAGCTCGATTTCGTCGATCACGGTCAAGCCCCTCCTCGTATCTGGCCTGTTGCGGGCTTGTCGAACATCCAAAGGTCAAAGTCAAAATCGCCAAGCTGCTCGCGCAGCGATCCGCGTGCGCGTGAAAGCCGCGAGCGCACGGTGCCCGGCGCTATTTCCAGTGCCGATGCGATCTCCTCATGGCTGAGCTCGGCCCAGGCATGCAGCAGGAGCACGTCACGATGGTCGGAGGACAGGGACCGGAGCGCCGCGGCGAGCCTGGGTATGAGCGAGGCGGCTATGACCCGGTGGTCGACCGCATCGCAGTCGGCCGGGGAGTCGAGCCGCGTCCCTAGCCGGGAATCGAGTTCGAGAAGGCGCTGCTCGGCGCGCCAGTGGTTGCGCACTAGGTTGGTGGCGATCCCGTAGAGCCATGAGCGAAGCGAACCCAGCGCAGGCTCGAAGGAAGCCCGGCGCCGGTAGGCCGTCGCAAAGGTCTCGGCCGCCAGGTCCTCAGCGAGAGCCGCACCCACCCGCCGCGCTATGAACCTGTAGACCGGCTCGAAATGCTGATGGAAGACGGCTTCGAAATCCCGGGGATCAACGATGCGGCGCTCGGACTCCGCGGCCGCTGTGAACTCTCCGTTGGTCATTCTAGGTCTGCCCGCTTGTCATACCTAGGTATTGTCCGGTTGGCTCAGCCCGTTCCACGGCGGACTCAGCGAGGGCCTGACACCAGGTCTACACCGGGTCAGAGCTGCCAGATCGCACTAACCGGGACGGCGCGCAGCTTCGGTCCGAACGGCAACGTGGTGCTGCCTGTATAGAGCACGATTCCGACAACGAAATCATCGGCGAGCCTGGCGGCCAGCTTCCGGAGCCCGTTGAAATCCTCCGAGCGCACCGTTGAGGCGGCCTTGACCTCGAGCCCGACTACCTGGCCCTGACGGTTTTCACAAACGGCATCCACCTCGACTTTATTGTGATCGCGATAGTGGTACAGGTCTGCTAGCTCTTGCGACCATGTCAGCTGCCTGGCCAGTTCCGACAGGACGAAACCCTCGAGCAGCGGGCCGAAGGGCGCGCCCGGCCGGCGCAAGGCGTGCGAGTCGATGGCCAGCTGCCTGGCGGCTATCCCGGAGTCGACAAACACGAGCTTTGGCGCGGCGGTTGCGCGGGTTCCCAGATTGCGCGACCAGCCAGGGATGCGCTTGACCAGGAACACTTCCTCAAGGAGGCGCATGTAACGAGCAACTGTCGGGCGCGCGATGCGCAATTCCGATTCAAGGCTTCCCGGCACGACCAGCAGCCCGGATCGTGCGGCCAGGAGCCGGATCATGGTGGCGAGTTGCGGCGCGCGTTCGATCTCGGCTAGCTGCCTGACGTCTCGCTCGATCAGGTTGCGCACGTACTCGTCGATAAACCTGCCACGGCGCCGCGGGTCGGTCCTGGCGATGGCTTCGGGCAACCCGCCGCGGACTAGCCTCTCCGAATACTCAGTGCGACTGATGTCTGACTCGTGCCTCAGCTCAGGGCCAAGGCGAAAGGCGGCGTCGACAAAGGTGTCCGGGGTCCGGTCGATTTCGCCCTGCGACAGCGGCCATAGTTCGATGGTCTCCATGCGGCCGGGCAGGGCGTCGGGAAGATCTCTTAGACCTAGCAGCCGCGACGACCCTGTCAGCAAGAATTGCCCGGGTCGTGGATCAGCATCGACCTTGACCTTGATGGCTAGCAGCAACTCCGGCGCTCGCTGAATCTCATCGATCACCATGAGTCCGTCGGACGCCACGAAACCGACTGGGTCGCTAAGCGCCGACTGCCGGTCCTGCGGGAGGTCGAGATCCCGCCACTCCGCGGCTCGCTGCCCGGCGACGGAACGGACCAGCGTGCTCTTCCCGGCCTGGCGCGCGCCATTGACGAGCACGACCCTGGTGTCGGCCAGGGCATCCGCGATAGCCGACGCGGCGCGGCGCGGCACAAACTCGGAGCGAGTCACAGGACAGATCCTAGCTGCGATGTTCGTTTCGCGACAGTATGGCTTTCGATTTGCGACGATCTGGCTTTCACTTTGCGACATGATCATATTCGTGCCTTAAATGTGGCCGGCACCCCGGTGTGCTGCGCCAGGCGCGAGAATTCACTAGCGAGGATTCCCGCTAGCCTCAATGATTCAGGTGTCGGGCAGGTCTGATTACTGATTGTGCTGTTGCCGGGTTTCGGCTGTGGTGTCTGGTTGCTGCCGGGCTGCTCGCAGACGTCGTGGCCCGGTGTGCCCGGGGCGGCGCCGGCTCCGACCGCGCCGGGATGTACTCCTTCCTGTCGTTTAGTTGGATTGTGCTGGTCAGGCGGGTGCGGACATGGCGGACAGCCGCTGCCAGCAGATCAGGAACGCCTCTTTCCAGGGCCAGTCAGGGCTGATCTTCAGGACGCGCTGGCGGGCGTGGCGGACGAGGCGGGCGGGGATGTTCCACAGCCGGTAGCGGAGCGTGGCCGGCTCGGCGTCCTGGAGTCCGTCCTGGCCGTGAAGGCCGAGGAGCCGTGACCAGGCGGCCAGGTCCGCGGCGATGTTCGCCGCGAGGACCCAGCCGCAGTTGACCAGCCATGTCTTCGATGGCAGGTTGCGCAGGCCCATCGCCTTGCTGTTGCGGACGCCGTCTTCCACGACGGCGTGCTGGCGGTGCACGACGTCGATGTACTGGGCGTGATGGCTGCCGACGACGCCCGGGATGCCCGTCTGGGGGATGTTCGTGCAGATGATGGAGTACCGCCAGCCGGTGGCCTTCTCGTAGGCGGTGAGGTTTCCCGCGTGCCGGCGGGACGGCTTCGTGCGCCGCACGATCCAGCGCAGCCCGGCGGGCCACTTGCCTGCGCGGCTCATCAGATGCGTGATCTCCGCTACGTGCTTTCCCTCCTCCGGGTTGCCGTCCTGGTCCAGGCCGGGCTGCCACGCGGAGGCAGGCAGCATCCTGATCGCGTCCTCGTCGGCGGAGGTGATCATCCAGCCGCAGGTGAACAGCACCGTCCGTCGCGGCGAGCCCAGCGACAGCAGGTGCTCGATCAGTTCATGGCTCGCCCCGGCCCCGTCGACCCGGACCATCAGCTTCGACCGCATGCGGGCCGGGACCTGCGCGATCGCCCCGGCCAGCACCTCGATGTGGTCACAGACGGTGTTCGAGCCGGCGTTGCCGGGGCGCAGCAGCATCGCCAGGCACTCGGCGGTATTGGCCAGCCACGCCCCGAGAGGATGGAAGCCGTAGCCCTTCTTATAGGTAGGGCTTGCGCCCTCCTTGTCCGAGCTCGCGGTGACCAGGGTGGCGTCCATGTCGATGACCAGCCAGTCCTTCAGCGTCTTCCCGGCGATCTCCGGCCAGGGGAACCCGCCCGGCCTCGCGGCGATCAGCTCCCGCACGTGAGCCCTGGCACGGCCTCTGGCCTTCGCGATCCGGCGCAGCGTGCGGGGATCGGCCAGCTCCAGCGCCCGCCGCACAGTCGTGTCACTCGGCGCCGCCCCCAGCGCCGCCCCGAGCTGGGAAAGCACCTCGATGTCGCTCATGCTGGTCGCGCCCAGCGCGATCGCGACCGCCATCGACACCAGCGTCATCCCCCGGTCCACCTGCGGGGACTTCCCCCGCCGCGCAAGCGCCGGCCCCAGCCCCGCGGTCAGCCCGGACCGGTCGGCCAGAAGGCGCAGCAACACCGCGCCGGCGTGCCCGGCCAGGCCGGCCCCGTCCGCGGTCACCTTCAGGCCATGGTCCCACCGCGTATGCTGCATGGCGAAGAGCGCTCCAGTCCCCGGAAACTACGTGCGTGTGGTTACCGCGTAATCTCCCAGGGCCAGGGCGCTCTTCGCTGTCAGAGCCCCCGAATGCGGCACTACCGAAACACGAAAGCAGCACGCGGCCGCCAGACCAGAGGACCGCACCCGGCAGGTGCACGCCACCGCACCTCGCCACCAGGCATCCCCGTGCGAAACCCCAGCTCACAGCAGCCCGGAAATCGTCAGCCCATAATTCCCGGGTCACGCTGAATACCGGAGGCTAGGACCCGACGCACGTCCCGGTAGCCGACCAAACGAGGAGAGATCTGTGGAAATCCAGCCCAGGCAGCCGACCGCGAAGGGCCCGGCCGAGATGTTCACCGGAGATGTCTGGATGAGCGCCATTGCCAGAGGCGAGGCACCGTCCCGGGTCCGGGTCAACGCCGTCCGCTTCACCCCGTCGGCGCGCACCGCCTGGCACTCCCACGCCGTCGGCCAGACCCTCTATGTCACCGAGGGCACGGGCCTGGTGCAGTCCCGTGGCGGCGACATCGTCGAGATCCGCGCCGGCGACATCGTCCGCACCCCGGCCGGTGAATGGCACTGGCACGGCGCAGCGCCCGGCCACTTCATGAGTCACCTGTCCATCACCGAGGCGACAGGAGACGAGCGCCCGGACGCCGACTGGGGAGCCCACGTCACCGACGACGAGTACCCCAGCCGGTAACCAGTTCCGCCGCGCAGCCGGCGACGGCGCGGACCTGGCTGTCGAAACTGATGTCGTAGGCCCGGGGCAGATGATCGCCCGCTGCCATCGACCACCGCCCGAATCCTGGCTGGTAGCCGCGAGCGGTGCACCTGGCCTCAAGACAGTCAGCCCCTGCGGTCATCAGCACGAACTGGACGTCGAACGGCTCCAGCAGGAGCACCCAGTCGGCGCCGATCTCGGCGTCGAGCAGCATCTCGTCAATAGCGATCCGGCAGCCCCGCTCGATCATCGTGACCAGGCTGCGGCGGTACGCGGACATCATCGCAGCGCCGACCGGGCCGTACGAGATGCCGGCGCTGGGCAGCCCGTCATCGGCCGGCTCGAACTCCCGGTACGCGAAGCCCTCCGCCTGGTACGGGCCGTGGCCGCCGCCCGACCACGGCTCCGGGACTGTCGCGAAGCAATGATCCAGACCGACATGCAGGTACGGCACGGGCGCCAGTTGCTGCACCGCCCTGATGAGAGCTGTCTTGCCAGCCGATGAGGCCCCGTTCACGAAGATCGCCTGCGGGCTGCCGCCAGACGTGCCGCTCATGCCCTAATCCTCGCTAACGCGCGGCTCCGCCGTCACGCGATACGCCGCCCGATCCGCCTTCAGGCGACATGTCCTACGATCACCGCATGCGCCGAAGCGCCTCCGACTACGCCGCCGCCACGGTGTTCCTGGTCCTCTTCGCCACCGGCGGGCTTGTTACAGCCCTGCTCTCGCCCCGCGAGTCCGCCGCCCTGCTGCTGTGGGCGAGCACGAACGTGGCAAGCCTGCAGCACCACCCGGTCGCCGCGCTCGTGCTTTCCGCTTTCCTGCCCTCAGGGTCGCCTTTCGCCTGGCTGGCGCCCATCGCGTTGACGATGTTCGGCGCCAACCGCGCTGTCGGCACCGCGAGACTGGCGCTGATCTGCGCGGCCGGCCATCTGATCGGCACCGGTGTCAGCGAGGGGATAGTCGCCTACCGGGTGGACCACGGGAGCCTCCCGCCGACCTGGCTGCACATCTCCGATGTCGGCCCGTCCTACGTAGTCGTCTCCGCGATCGTCGTCGCGGTCATGTTCGGGACCCGGCTCACCCGGATCACGGCCCTGGCGGTCTTCGCTGTCCTGGTATTCGTCAGCCACATCTTCGCTGGCCTGACCAGCCTTCAGGTAGCCGCCGTCGGTCACCTGACCGCGATCGTGACGGCGGTCGCGCTGGGCCTCATCCTGGCCGCCAGGCAGCGCGGCGTGAGCACGGAAGCAGGCGGACCGGACGGGACGACACCGGTTCGATGCGCGGTCAGGCGTTGAACTGGAGTGCCGCCGCCCACGGTTGCTGGCAAAACGGCGATCAGAGCGGCTCGCCGTATTGGCAGGCACAGAGCACGCAAACACGAACGGCAGGGGCGCGGCTGATGACATCCTGGATGTCAAGAACGACATATGAGACTGTCGCGTGACTCACGATCACGTCAGGTTGCCCTTCCGGGCGCCCGGCCCGGCGCGGCACGGTGCGGCTTTGCGGAGTGAGCCGGGCTCAGTTTCGGCGGTGCGGGGTTGCCCGGGCCGGTGATCGCGGAGCGTTCTCGCGCCGCGGCATGACCGCGGAGCGTTCTCCGTCGTTTGCGGCATGATCGCGGAGCGTTCTCCGTCGTTGCCACGGAGAGTTCTCGCTGCACGGAGTCTTTACCGGTCTATTTGCGGAAAATACTCCGCATAACGACAAGGCTCCGCGCCAGAGCCGGGAAGACTCCGCGAAGCGGGAGTCTCCGGGAACTCGGGAAGCGGTCTCGCCCCTGAGGGCGGCTACTGAGACCAGAACCGAGACCATGAGGTCGGTCGCTCATGCGAGACCCTAGGTGTCGCCCCTGGTCAGGTTGGCGGAGGATAGGAGATTCGAACTCCTGAGGGGTTGCCCCCAACACGCTTTCCAAGCGTGCGCCCTAGGCCACTAGGCGAATCCTCCGTCGGCAAGCCTACCGACTCGGCGGGGCGGTACTGAACCGGATTGCCTTGTCTGCCTCAACCAGCCGAAATGAACCCCCGTCAGCGTCAGGCTCGCGATCACCGCGATCACCGCGATCACCACGAGCGGAGCGACGGGACGACCTGATGCGTCTCACCATGATGGAGTCCGTACCAGCGGTCAGGGGCCCGCCCGAGCAGCCGGATGCTCGGCAAGAGCACCACGACCAGCGCGGCAGCCCTGAGCCGCGACCGGGCCGGAAGCTCAGGGAGCTAGTCCGCTACGCGCTCGGCGGCTGTCTGGGGATCGTGGTTCTCCTGCTGCTATTCGGCCAGCGGGGAGAACTCCTCGCCGCCTGGCATCAGGTCATCAAGGCCGACCCGCGCTGGATACTCGCCGCCGCCGGCGCCGAAGTGGCGTCGCTGCTCTGCTTCGCCTGGCTGCAGCGCAATGTTCTCAAGCTAAGCGGCGCTAGCGTCTCAATGCGGTCCATGACGGCTCTTACCCTCGCGAATGACGCGATCTCCAACAGCGTCCCGGGCGAGCCGGTCGTCTCCAGCGCCTACCGCTACCGCTACTACCGGCGCCGCGGCGTGAGCGACGCCGGCGCGGGCTGGACGATCTTCACGATGCTGGTCGCCCAGGCGATCAGCATGTCGCTGATCCTGCTCCTCGGGGTCCTCATCGCACTGCTTGCCAGCACCGGCGGGCACGAGACCGGCGCGCATGGCACCGGCGTGACCATCGCCGGGCTCGCGATCGTTGTCGCCGCCGGAGCGGTCCTGGTGCGCAGGGACCTGATCTTGCGACTCGCCGGCGCCCTGCCACGCGCGGTCCGCCGGATGACCAGCAATCAGCGGCCGGCCGGCCGCCCGCAGCCAGCCGGCCACTGGCGTACCGCCGTCGAATCCGTCGCGACCCGGGTCGAGGCGACCTTCGCGAAGATGCGCGAGATACCGCTTGCCACGAGTTCGACGATCTCGGTCGTGGCGATCGCCGCCCTGGTGTGGCTCGCCGACCTGGGCTGCCTGATGTTCGCGTTCGGCGCCGTGGGAGCCGGCGTCCCGTGGGACGGCGTGCTGCTCGCTTACGGCGTCTCCCAGGTCGTCGGTTCGCTGCCAGTCGTTCCCGGCGGGATAGGGATCACTGAGGGCAGCCTCGCGGTCGTGCTGATCAGCTACGGCGCCGAACCCGTGCCCGCACTGGCCGCCGCGCTCGTCTACCGGATCATCGCGTTCTGGCTCGAGACCGCCGTCGGCTGGATCGCCATCGGCGTGATCGCGCACCGGGCCCGGCGCTTAGCACCAAGCCTCAGCCAGGCACCCGCATGTGCAGCCTGGTCACGGTCCCGGCTGGACTGGTCCGCCGTTCAACTAGGTCACAGACGAGGTTGACCAGCCTGAGGCCATGCCCGCCGAGCGCGTCGGCCGACCGCTGGCGCCGCCCAGCGAGCGGGTCAAGGATGTAGCCTCGATCTTCGATCTGGCAGACGACTTCGCCGGCCGCCTGCCAGATCCTGACCACGCCCCCGTCGGCATAGTTGAACGAGTTGGCCGCGATCTCGCTGACCGCGAGGATCAGGTCCTGCACCCGGTTGGCACACAGGCCCGCGGCCCGCGCATGCCTGGCGCAGAACTGGCGTACCAGGCCAAGGTTGTCGGTAAAGCTCAGCGACTGGCTGCCAGGAACGGCCCGCAGCGGCTCATCGCAGCTTGGCGGCACCGAGCCCGCGCCGAGGTAGAGGGGGCTGGCGCAGTTCCGCCCGCCAGCGATGACGGTGGGATGCGTGAGCTCGGCCTGGGTGATCAGCTCCGGGCTGAGCTTGTCGATGTCGTACAGGCACAGGACTGTCATGGCCTCTTCGCTGAACGCGAGATTGCACAGCGCCTCGTGCCTGGTCACCTCACGTTGCTCCGCCTGCGACCGGTCAGGCCAGGCCGGCTCCCAGGCACAGTACACGTGCCGGTCAGGGTGCTCCTCGGCGAAGGACTGCCCGAACGCGATCAGCCGGGCCGGGTTACGCCCGATCTCGGCCATGTCGGTGACGCGAGCCCGCGACGGCAGGTCCGCGAGCGCGGCGTGCGCCGCCCGGCCGACGGACCAGGGCACCGCGACCTGGAGCGGCGCGCCTGCGAGCACAGCCGCTCCCGCGAACTCGGCGAGCCCGCTGCGGTACTCGCTCTCATCCCGGTACAGCAGCGCGATATGAGCGAACCCGCCGCTGCGGGCGAGACTCGCGCGACGGTCCGTCAGGTCAAAGGTGACGCCGGCAGATTGCCCGGCAATCCCGTGTCGGCCATCCATGGCACACCTTCTTTTCCCTGGCTTCTGCCATGCATGCTCGATTCGGGCACTTCTCTCGGCGGAGCCGGGCAGAGTAGTTCCGTGATCCAGGCAGTGGTCTTCGACCTCGACGGCATCCTGATCGACTCTGAGCCCGTCTGGGAACGGGTCCGCAGGCAAGTCGTCGCCGAACTCGGCGGTCACTGGCCGCCCGAGGCGCAGCGCAGGCTGATGGGCATGAGCACGGCCGAATGGGCGAGGTACCTGAGCGAGGATCTCGGCGCCGGCCTGCCGCCCGATCAGGTCGCCGCACTGGTCATCGGCCGGATGGCCGCCAGCTACACCGAGCGCTTGCCGCTCATGCCGGGCGCGGCGGACGCCGTGCGGCGGCTCGCCGCCCGCTGGCCGCTCGGCCTGGGCAGCTCAGCGCCCGCCACCCTCATCGACACGGTGCTGGAGTCGGCCGGGCTGCGCGACTACTTCGCCGTCGCGATGTCGACCGAGCAAGTAGCACGCGGCAAGCCCGCCCCCGACATCTATCTAGCCGTCACGGACCGGCTCGGCTGCCAGCCGGCCGCCTGCGCGGCAGTCGAGGACTCAAGCAACGGCCTGCGGTCAGCGGCCGCGGCCGGGCTCGCGGTGATCGCCGTCCCGCACCCGAGCTATCCACCGGACCCCGACGCCCTGGCCCAGGCCAGCCTGGTACTGCACAACCTGGACGCCCTGACGCCCGACGCCATCGAAACCCTAGGCTGAAAAATTGCCCCCGCGCCTCACCCTCGCCTCTAGGCAGGTCACAAGCACCCGGCGACTCCCGGACCCAAGCCAGGCCAAGCACGCCGAGGGGCCGGCCTGGCTTCGCACTGGCAGCTCCCCGAAGTGAGAACTCTCCGCCGCGATGCCGGAAAGGCTCCCCGATCCGGCTCACGAGCCGAGCGGCAGCCTCCGGGACCCGCACTGGATTCCGTGATCATGATCGAGACCATGACTACGGAAGATCACCCAGGTCAGGGAGACTGTTGCGTGACTCATGATCAGGCAGGTTGCCTCCCGGGCACCCGCCTCGTTTCGACCTGGCCCGCGAGGCCTGGTCTCCCAAGGTGACGCGGTGCGGTTCTTGCGGAGCGGGCCGGGCTCGGTTCCGGCGGTATTATCGGATTGCCTGGCCCGTGATCGCGGCGTGCTCCCGTTCTGCGGCATGACCGCGGAGCGTTCCCGCGCCGGAGCATGATCACGGAGCGTTCTCCGTCGCTTGCGGCATGATCGCGGAGCTTTCTCCGTCGTTACCTCGGAGACTTCTCGCAGCACGGAGTGTTGACCGTCGTATGTGCGGACAACGCTCCGCGCAGCGACAACTCTCCGTGCCAGAGCCGGGAAAGACTCCGCGCAACGGCAACTCTCCGTGCCAGAGCCGGGAAAGACTCCGCGCAACGGCAACTCTCCGTGCCAGAGCCGGGAAAGACTCCGCGCAGCGACAACTCTCCGGGAACCAGGGAAAAGTCTCGCCGCCGAGCCGCCGGAGCTTGACTTTCCAAGATCCCGAGCCATCCGACAGCCTCCAGGACACCGGCGATGTTCCGTGATCATGCCCCGGACCATGATCACGGAACCTAGTGCGGGCAGTTCGAACTGCCGGGCCCGGTCACCTGGTACGGCTAACCCCTGCGGCCTGAACCCAGGCCGCCGGAGCCTCCAATAAGCCAACAAGGTGATCAATAATCGCATTCATGCGAGCCGGGCCCAGGCACCCTGTTGCTGTCGAGGGCCGCGTTGCTCACGCCGCCCCCGCACGCCGGGCCCGGGGGACGCATGGCGGGTCAGCAGCGCCCGGGCTAGTCGTGTCGGGTCAGTGCAGGTGTGATCGCCAGTCGGCCGGGACTCGGCCGGCCGGGCCTGGGACGCCCTGGCTCACCGGGTGATGGTCGGGCGGCGCGAGCGCCGGGCCGTCGCCGTAGAACTCCTCGGTCTGGAAGCTCCACAGCCAGTCCTCGCCTGGCTCGAAGCTGGCGATGATCGGGTGCCCGGACGCGGCGGCGTGCGCGCTCGCGTGCTGGGAGGGTGAAGTGTCGCAGCAGCCGATGTGCCCGCATTGAGTGCACCGGCGCAGGTGCAGCCACCATCCGCCGGTCGCCTCGCACTCGACGCAGCCGGTGCCGCTCGGCGGCACGGCCGGTTCGATTCCGGGTATCTCCGTCATATGCGTCTCCCCACTTACTCTGCCGTCTGGTGCGCGGTCAGCGGGAGTCGCACGATGAATCTCGTGTCGCCTGGCGACGACTCCACGCGCAGGTCTCCATGATGCCTGGTAACGATGATCCGCCAGGAGATATCCAGGCCGAGTCCGGTGCCCTGGCCCACTGCCTTGGTCGTGAAGAACGGTTCGAAGATCCGGTCCTTGATGTCCGCCGCCACGCCCTTGCCGGTGTCACCGAACTCGATCACGGCCTGATCATCGTCCTGCCGCGTGCGTACGGTGAGCGTGCCCTTGCCGTCCATCGCGGACACGGCGTTGTCGATCAGGTTCGTCCAGACCTGGTTGAGTTCGCTTGGGTAGACGGGCACCGGCGGCAGGCCCGCCGCGTAGTCCCTGACCACGGTGATATCCGGGCCGATCTTGGCCGCGAGCATGATGAGGGTGCTGTCGAGGAGCTCATGGACATCCATGACCTGGTATGGCGCCCGGTCCAGCTGGCTGTACTGCTTGGCGGCACCGACCAGGTGCGAGATCCGCTCGATTGAATCGGTGATCTCGTTCATCAGCAGCTCGGTCTCCATCGTGTAACCGAGCCAGTGCAGCGCGCCGTCAAGCGAGGCATGGTGAGCGGATTCATGAGCTACCGCCCGGTCCACCTCGTCGAGCCAGTCCGTGTCGACTCCGGCTTGCGCGAATACCGAAGCGAGCTGCCACCCTTCGGCGACGGCATGGTCCTCGAGCCAGTCGGTCAGCTCATCCTCCAGGTCGGATGCCTCAAGCGGGCTGAGCTGAGTCGCGCCGCATACTTTTTCAACCGCTTTGTCTTGAAACGCGATCAGCCTGGTCAGCGCCTCCCTGTCGGCCGGGCCCGCCGCTATCGCGCCGAGCTTGGCTCGCATTCCCGCGACGCGCTCGCGCAGTGCCGAGGTGGCCCTGACCGCCGCGGACGCGGGGTTGTTGAGCTCATGGGTGAGGCCGGCGGACAGCGAGCCGAGCGCGAGCAGGCGTTCGCGCTGGCCGATGGCCTCCTGGGTGTTCCGCTGGCCGAAGAACAGGCCTTCGAGCAGGTGAGTGGCCATCGGGAACCAGGTCGTCATCAGCTCGGCGAACTTGGCCGCGTCGAGCACGAAGAACCGTGACGGCTCGGTGACGCGCACCGAGTTGACATAGACCTGCGGCATCCGATCGCCCAGGTAGGCGGAGAACGCTCCGGCGTAAACGCCGGGACTGGCGGTCCGCACCACCTCGACGTCGTCCTCGCCGATCCGGCGCGACATCACCAGCGTGCCGCGCAGGAGCACGAACAGGCTCTTGGCCGCCTCGCCCTCGGTGAACAGCGGGCCGGGCTCGACCAGCTCGACGCGGCCTTGCTCGCAGAGCCAGGCAAGCTGGTCGTCGGTGAGCTTTTCGAAGAGGAAAAGCTCGCGCAACTCGGTCGCGCTGCAGGTCGCCGGCGTGGTCACAGCTTCTCCAGGTAGCGGTGCACGAGCATGACGGCCATCGCGCCTTCGCCCACGGCAGAGGCCACCCGCTTCGCCGACTCCGCGCGCACGTCCCCGGCGGCGAACACGCCGGGCAGGCTGGTCTCCAGGTGATACGGCTGCCGGTCGAGCGGCCAGCCAGGGGGCCTGCCGTTCAGCCCCGGCAGGTCGGGGCCGGTGAGCACGAAGCCGCGCTGATCGCGCAGGAGCACGCCGTCGAGCCAGTCGGTCAGCGGCGCCGCACCGATGAACACGAAGAGCCAGTGGGCATCGATCTCCTGCGTCTCGCCCGTGTTGCTGTCCTTGAGCGTCAGCCGCTCGAGCCGGCCGGTGCCGTGCGCCTCGACGACCTCGGTGCAGGTGCGCACGGTGATGTTGGGGATCGCCTCGATCTGCTGGATCAGGTAATACGACATGGACTTCCGCAGGGAAGGCCCGCGCACGAGAATGGTGACGGACCTGGCGGTCTTGGCCAGGTACACGGCGGCCTGCCCGGCTGAGTTAGCGCCGCCGACGATGAAGATGTCGGAGCCTGAGCAGCCGGTCGCCTCGGTCAGCGCCGATCCGTAGAAGACCCCGGCCCCGGTCAGCTTGGTCAGGCCCGGCGCGGCCAGCTGCCGGTAGCTGACCCCGGTCGCCAGGATGACCGTGTGCGAGTCGACGGCGGTCCCGTCGGAGAAGGTGATCGTGCGGGCCGACCCGTTCGCCTCGAGCCCGGTGACGTCCCTGGTCGTCAGGATCTCCGCGCCGAACTTGTGGGCCTGGCGCCTGGCGCGGTCGGTGAGCTGGGCTCCGGACACGCCATCGGGGAAGCCGAGGTAGTTCTCGATCCTCGAGCTCTGGCCGGCCTGGCCGCCGGTCGCGATGCGTTCCACCATGAGGGTGCGCAGGCCCTCGGACGCACCGTAGACCGCTGAACCGAGGCCCGCCGGGCCGCCGCCGACCACGACGAGGTCGTAGAACCCGGTGGACGGCCTGGTCGCGAGCCCGACCCGGTCGGCGAGCTCGGACTCGGACGGCTCGATGAGCGCGTCGCCGTCGGCCGTGATCACCACCGGCAGCTTCAGGTCGTCGGCGTGCGCGGCTTCGAGCAGCCTGCGCCCTTCCGGCTCGTCTGCCGGATACCAGCGGTACGGCACCTGGTTGCGCGCCAGGAACTCCCGCACCTCCGATGACCGCGCCGACCAGCGGTGCCCGACCACCTTGAGCTCGGGCACCGGCCGGTGGTCCGAGGCCAGCCAGGCTTCGAGCAGCGCGTCGACCACCGGGTAGAGCTTCTCCTCCGGCGGGTCCCACGGCTTCAGCAGGTAGTAGTCGAGGTCGACCACGTTGATCGCGTCGATCGCGGCGCCGGTGTCGGCGTAGGCGGTGAGCAGCGCGCGGCGGGCTCCGGGGTAGACGTCCATCGCCCGTTCGAGGAACTCGATGCCGTTCATCTCCGGCATCCGGTAGTCGGCCAGGATGACGGCGGTCTGCTCGCCGCGCAGCTTCATCTGGGTCAGCGCTTCGAGCGCCGCCGCCCCTGACTCGGCGCGCACGATCCGGTGCTGGTCGCCGTAACGGCGCCGCAGGTCACGGGCCACCGCCCGGGACACACCGGGGTCATCGTCCACGGTGAGTATGGCCGTCCGCGCTCGCGAGGCGGGCGGTTTCGGCGCGCCTGGTGAGGGCGGCGGATCCGTGGCAGTCATCGGCACCTAGTCCAGCGCATCCACCCATCGTACGAAGCGCCTTCCCGGTTCGCTCATCCCGCGTCTGGCGAGCCGGCCCCGGGGCCGGTCAGCCTGCCGAAGCCGGCGAGCCGGCCGAGCCGCGCCCAGGTCAGTGCGGCCCGCGCGACGGGCACTCCGGGCCGGTGTTTCGGCACGACTACCTTCAGCGCGCGCTTGCGGATCGAGCAGCGGACCGGCGTCGCCACGAGGATGGTCTCTCCGTCGATCCCGACCGGGATTTCATGCTGCCCAGAGTCAATGACGACCTCTTTCGCGGACAGCGTCGTCAGGCCCGCGCCCCCGCCGGCCGTCACCAGGCCGATGGCTTGCGCCACATTGTCGACTTTGAGGGCGAGCACGCCGAGCCGTCCTGTGTCGAGCCGGTCACGGCGGCCGAGGCCGGCGATGTCCGACGTGTCGTACGGGTTGTTGCTCACCAGCACGGCCTGCGGGCCGTCGATGCGCGTGCTGCCGATCCGGGCGTGCAGCTGGTGCCGATCGCCGTCGGCTCTGACCAGGTCAGGCAGCATCGCGAGGGTGGTGCCGCGCTTGTCGTCGCGATAGGCGGGACTCCGGACGATTTCCGCGTAGACGCCGAATGAGGCGTTGTTCACGAAGATCCGGTCCCCGATCTGGCCCAGGTCGACCCGGCGCTCGATTCCGTCGGTCAGCGCGTCCAGTCCTGCCGCCGGGTCGTCACGATCAAGCCCGAGGTCCATGGCGAAGTGGTTCCTGGTCCCGGCGCTGATGCACAGGAAAGGCACGTCGTGAGCCGCGGCGACGGCGGCGACCAGGGCCTGGGTGCCGTCACCTCCAGCGACGCCGAGCAGGTCAGCGCCATCGGCCACGGCGCGCTCGGCCAGCTCAGTGACGTCGATATAGTCCGGGCCTTCGAGCATGGCGACCTGGGCGCCCAGTGACTGTGCCTTCTGCCTGAGCCCGAACCTGGTGACCTTGCCACCGCCTGAGCGCGGATTCATGATCAGGAAAGCCCGCTCCGGCCTGGCGGCCTTACGCTCGGCGGGGTGCGGCGGCACCGCGGCCCACCCCATCGCGGCACGTGCGGACATCGTCGCGGCGACGCCGATGGCGATCACGGCCACCGCCACCCAGAGCAGGTCGCGGCTGGCGAACAAGGCGGTGATCGCGACGGGAGCGATCACGGCCATCGCGAACGCGCTCCAGCGCAGCACGCCGCGGTTCTTGACGAACCAGTAGACGCCAGCGACAGTCACGCAGATGCCGAGCAGCGTCAGGCCAATCAAGCTCAGGCTGTGCAGGCCGGCGAATTCGACCAGGACGAACAGCGCTCCGGCCATCAGCAGGATGGACAACCTCGCCAGCCACCGCTGCCTGCTCACCATAGTCATGGTCGCGGTCTGGCTGATGACCGGAATCACCCCGGACGGGTGATCGCCGGGCTCGGCGTCGCGCCAGCGCGGGCTATCCGCCGGGTCCTGGCGAGCACGAGCCGCACGTTGGCGGCTAGCTTGGGCGTCATCCATTCGAGCATCGGCGGTACGAGCACCCGCCAGGTAAACATGGTGTGGCCGCCTCCTGGCACCAGCTTGAGCTGGACGGCAGGCTGTCTCAGCTGCAGGAGCTGCCTGAAGACCTCGGCGCCCCTGATGTCGGCCCGGTCCGTGCCTGAGCCGATCCAGAACTTCGGGATGAGCGCTCCCGGGCGCAGCATGAGCAGTTCCTTCGTCGGCGTGTTCTGCCGGCGCAACTGCCGGTCGTGCCCGAAGGGATCGACCGAACGCGCCGGGCGGCCCATCCGGTTGTCGAACGGCTGGAAGTAGCCGCTGAGCACGCCGGCGAACCCGAAGTGCGAGCCGTACTGAAGGCCGAGATTCGCGGCGCAGAACCCGCCCTCTGAGTAGCCGGCGATAGCCCAGGTCCGGCCGGGCGGCCAGACCCGGAGCACCCGGCTGATGTAGGAGGGCACGTCAGTGGCCATGAAAGTCGCGTCCTGCGGGCCGTTCACCGAGTTGAGGCACTGCAACGAGACGCCCCTGGCGCCGTTGGCGTCCGGCATCACCAGTACGGCCGGCTGGGCCTTGCCATGACTGATCATGCTGGCCAGGGTCGTGGTGATGTCGAGCACCGTGATCCAGTCCTGCGGTGCGCCAGGATAGCCGTGGATCAGCTCGATCGCGGGGAACCGGTAGTGCCGGTAGGCGGGCTGGAAATACTGCGGCGGCAGGTACACATAGACGGACCTGGTCAGGTGGCTTGCCCGGCCGCGGACAGTCAGCCTGAGCGTGAATCCGTGTACCGAGGCCAGCCGCGTGTAGACGGTGTTGCCCAGCAGCCTGGTGATGCCGCTGCCGACAGGACCGGGGGGCAGGGTCGCCGCGGGAGTCGCGGTCAGCCCGGTGCCCGGAGCGTCCTGGCTGGTCACATCGGCGATCGCCGAGCTCCAGCTCTGGTAGTAGTCGTAGTACTTGTTCACGGCGGCCACGCCGAAGATGACCGCCGGTATGAAGGCCAGGCAAGCGGCGAGCACGCGCAGGACGACGTGCCTGGTGAGGATCAGCCAGCACATCAACGCTGCGAAGATCACCATCAGCAGCAAGAAGAACGCTGTGCTCTGCGGTTCTGGCATGCAGGCTCCCGTTGCGACGCTAGCCACCCGTCTGGCGTGCTATCGAGGCGGCCCGGTGCCCCTGTTGTTCACCAGCACCTGGCCCAAGCAGTCCCGGCACGCGCGTGGCCGCACCGGGAGATAACGATGACCCGGCCCAGCTAGGTCCGGGTTTGCGCAGGCAGAACCGGGTCCGGCAATGCGGAACCCGCCGATCGACCCGGCGCCCCCGCCTCGGGCCGGGCTATTCAGGTTGGCGGTGGAGGTGGGATTTGAACCCACGGAAGGGTTGCCCCTTCACACGCTTTCGAGGCGTGCGCCCTCGGCCACTAGGCGACTCCACCGCCGCTGAGCCTACCTGAGCACGACGCCCGTGTCGTGCGCGCCGCTGTTCTTGGTCACGCGCGGCCCGCGCCGCTCAGCGCAGCCGCTCGAAGAAGTCGCTGAGCAACCGGCCGCACGGCTCAGCCAGCAGCCCGCCGATCACCTCGACCGGCGGGCCGAGCCTCCGGTCACGCAGCACGTCCCAGAGGGAGCCAGCCGCGCCCGCCCGCGGATCGGCCGCACCGTAGACGACGCGCCTGATCCGGGCGGCGTGCACGGCTCCCGCGCACATGGTGCACGGCTCAAGCGTGACCACGAGAGTGCAGCCATCAAGCCGCCATGAGCCGAGTGAGGCCGCTGCCTGCCTGATCGCCACGATCTCGGCGTGCGCGGTGGGATCGCCTGCCGCCAGGCACAGATTGTGCCCGCTGCCGGCCACCGACCCGTCCGGACCGAGCACGACCGCGCCAACCGGGACGTCGGCGCCGGCTGCCGCGTCTTCGGCCGGCTCGCCGGCCAGCCGCAACGCGAGTCGCATGGCCGGCTCGTACGACGCCATGTAACCGAACGCTACGCCGCCGCCGCCGTCCGGCCTGCCTGCCGGGTCAGTCGCCGGCGGCGGCATCCACTGCCCGTTCGAATGCCTGGCCGAACCCGATCCTCCTCGCCAGGCTGGCGAGCACATCGTCGGGGAAAAGGTCCAGGTCGCCTGACAGCGCGCACAACTCCATCTCGTCAACGCCCAGGTCGGAGAGCACGGACAGATCCCCGGCCGGCAGCACCTGGTCGAGATCCTCGTCGTAGGGCACGTCGATGTCGAGATACTCAAGCACCTGCCTGGCCAGATCCCAGTCCACCGACGCGGTCAGGTCTGACACGAAGAGCGACACCTGCCCGCCCAGGACGCGGGCGATGACAAAGAAGTCATCTCCGACCGCTATCAGGCCGAGCACGCCGCCGATGCTCGGCAGTTGCCTGAGCGCGTGGATGATCGCGTCCAGGTCCTCGGTAACCGCGACCGGAAGCGCCTCAGCCTCCCAGGCGTCGTCTTCCCGGTAGATGGCTATGCAGAAGTCACTGCTTGTCACCTCGGTCATAGTCACTCCACGTCCTGGGCCGGGAACTCAGCGAGTCGGGGTTACGGGGTCGCCCGCGCCTCGTCCCATGACCATGCGCGCGCCGCAGGATGAACAGTAACGGCTTTTCGGGCGAGAATCGGCGTGGTTGCGTCGGCCTGTGCCCCCCTGCCGTTAGGGTGGCGTCGAGCAGTCGCCATTGGTGCTGGGTAGTTGCTGGGTTATGCTGTGCTCAGTGGCGGTAGGTATGTCGAAGCCTTGGTAGGGAGGTGATCGCCATGTCGTTGAAGAAAATTTTGACTTGGGCTGCCATCGCATTCGTCATCTACTACCTTGCTACCTCACCGCAGGGCGCCGCTAATGTGGTGTCGGGTGCAATTGGCTGGCTGAAGACAGCAGGTAGCTCCCTGTCCTCATTCCTCAATCACATAAAGCTGTAGCTGATGAGCCGAGCGGCAACCACCAGGAATGAACAAGCGTCCGTCGACAAGTATTTGCTGCCGCGGGAAGTTCGCGTTGCGACAGTCAGGCGACATCCGGCCGTACTTCTTCCGGCTACTGCGATAGCTGTAGGCGGACTGCTCATCGCGGCTGTGCTTTCCGCGACTTTTCTGCGCGGGTATACCCTCTTCGCCGGCGTGATCTGGGCCGGCTGGGTGGTTCTGCTGGTCAATCTGCTGTGGAAGGCCGTTAACTGGGCGGTCGATTACTTCGTCATTACGTCGGAACGGATCCTGCTTACTTCGGGATTGTTCACCCGAAGCGTGGCGATGATGCCGCTGTCTAAGGTCACGGACATGAGCTTCCACCGGTCATTTGCCGGCCGTTTGCTCGGGTTTGGCGAGTTCGTGGTCGAATCGGCCGGCCAGGACCAGGCGCTGCGAAATATCGACCATATCCCGTATCCCGAGCAGCTCTACCTGGTTATCTGCGGGAGAATATTTAAGGACAGCGCGGGACAAGACGACGGTACCGGCGACATAGTCGGGGGTTCCGACCAATACGAGCAGGAAGTCGACGACACTTACGTGCTCGACGGCGGGCCCGACTCCTCGGTCGACGAACTCTGACTCCTCCTGGTGGCGGCTCCTGAGTCCTGCCGCTGCTGCCTCGGATCTTCCCCCGAGGTCCGTGCAGCCGGACGCCTGATGACCTCCGGCTGCACGATCCTGCTGAGCGTGCTTGCTGAGCGTGACCGCCGCCAGCGGCGCGGGTCCCGGCGGCGCGGGCCTCAGAACAGCAAGCGCAACGTATTCACCGCGTCGTCCACGTAGTAGACGCCAAATCCGTGCGGCGCCACGGCGAGGCCGAAGAGAGCCCCGGCACCCGGCGGACTGCCGGAGCGGTCGAGGAACCTGCTGGCGACCTGCCTGCCGTGCGGAGTCGTCTCGACGATCCGGCCGTTGCCGCCGTTGACCGTGAGGATGTGCCCATTCGGCGCGATCGCGAGGCCGAGTGGCGCGTTCAGGAACCCGCCCCTGGTGACAGTCGCTCCGGTGCCCGCTGAACTGACCCTGGTGAGCGCGTGCGGGATCACCGTGATCCTGTTCTCTCCGGTATCGGCGACATAGAGCGAACCGCAGCGGGCGAGGCCGACGCCGGTCGGGCCGATGACGAAAGCGGACGCGCTTGACTGCTGGAAGAAGCCCGAGCCGATCTTTGTCACGTTCGTGATCCTGGGCAGATTGCCCGGACGGAATCCCAGCCTGAGCCGGAGCACCGTCCCCCTGCGCACCACCTTGCCGTTGGCGGCCTTGGTGCCGTTGAGTACGTTTGTCACGAACAATGTCGCGTGCCAGCCTCGGGTGACGGCGGTCGCGTCCCAGGGCCCGTTGATGCCGTGCCCGGCGAAGGTCTCCCGCACCCGGCCGCGGTTGTCGAGGACCAGCAGGCACCCGGGGCCGGATGTGGCGACCGTCCCGTCTCGCGACGGAGTGCTGCCGACGATCACCCAGCCGTGCACGATGACTAGCGCGGTGGACAGGCCGATACCGCCCGGGCACGGGCCGGCAGGCCGTGCGTGCGGATGTGCGCGAACAGACTCGTCCTGCCGTGCGGGCTCACCTGCACGATCGTCGATCCAGCGCCCTGCAGGTTTTTCCTGTTGTTGAAATTGCTCACCAGCACGCTGCCCCGCCGCAGCCGGCCCAGGCTGTGCCTGACGACGGCGACGCCATACGGATTCACGTCGCCGTTGAACGGCACCGTGGACCCGACCAGCCTGGTGTGATGAAAGCGTCCGATGAACGTGTGACGCGGGTGGTGCCGCGAGGCCAGCGCTGGCATCGCAGCGGTCAGGCCCGCCCCGGCGACGGCGCTCGCGCCGACAGCCGCCAGGACGAGAAAGCGCGTAAATCGCACGAATACACTCCTTCCGAATAGTCAGCCGACTATTAGCTGGTGAGGTCTCGGCAGCCCGGAAACCCGGTTCCCATGGAAGCTCGAGACCCCAAGCCCGCTCATCGTGCCACGAAGTCACTCTCAGTAGTTACGCGATAGCGGAAAGATAGATCCCTGGCTTCGTATGATGTTGGGTGAGAGGCCACCGGTGAGCAGAACATCCGACGTGCGGATTCGCCGCATCTACGAAGCATCGTCACCACAGGACGGCAAGCGCATTCTGGTTGACCGGCTGTGGCCTAGAGGAGTGTCCAAGAACGCGGGCGCGTTCGATGAGTGGCTCAAGGACGTCGCGCCGTCACCTGAGCTGCGCCGCTGGTACGGGCACGAGCCCACCCGGTTCGATGAGTTCAGGCGCCGCTATGCGGGCGAACTCAGCGCCGGCAGGCAACTTGAGGCGTGGCAGCGGCTGGTCGGGGAAGCCGGCCAGGCCCGGTCACCCTGCTCACCGCTACCCGGGACCTCGAGCACAGCGAGGCCGCCGTTCTGGCAGACAGGTTGATGCACCTATGAGCCGATCCCCCGCCGACATGCCAGCCGGCTGAGTTCACATGTCCAGTCGCTGTCAGTTAACCTAATCGCGTCCAATATCCGTTGTGTCCATATTCATCGGAGGTAGACCGCGTGTCATTAAAACGCGCACATCGTCGCTTCGCGCTGCCAGCGCTGGCGATCTCGGCGGCGGCCGCGGCCGCGCTGGCCGCGCCCGCCGCGCAGGCGACTACTGTGCCGGCGACTTCACATCTGCCGCGGCCAGCAACGGGCAAGACCCTCAAGATCCGCTACTCGCACACGTGGACCTGGAAGTCGCATCACTTGCGGCTCTGCGTCAAGCTGCACGTGAAAGGCACCATTACCTACAAGATCAAGATCACGACGACCTTCCATGCGGCGTTCACCAACTGGATCGATCAAGTGGTGCACGACCCCACCCTCGAGGTCTCGGCGTACAGCCTCAACTGCACGACCCGCCACAAAGCTTCGCGGTTCAGCATCAGGCAGCACTGGACTGGCTTCGCCTGCAGCTTCAACCCGTCGCTGGAAGTCGGGGCGAGCGCCCCGGCAGGGGTATCCGTCGGCATCAGCGGCTGGCCGACCTGCGGCCAGCGTAAGCAGGCGATGTACGCGACGTCGTACCACGGCGGCGAGCATCACACCCAGTTCAATAGCGGGAGCCCGATCGGATTCGGCAGGTACACCGACATGCAGACGGGCGTCGGGCTGCTGAAGCCACCGCCGTGCTACGGAGTTTTCGCGAGCACGGTTGTCCACGCGCACGGCAACTCAGACTCCTTCGGAGCGGGGAACATTCACAGCACCCACAAGGTGTGCCTCAACAAGCTGGGCTGACATCCTGGCGCGGCCTATGAGCCCCTGACCTCGCTGGCCAGGCCCTAAACGCCTCCGCGGTTAAGGCCCCTCCCCTGTTCGGGAGAGGGGCCTTAGGCCTGCGGACGCCGGCGCGCGGCGCGATTACCCGGGTGGTGCCGACGATGGCAGCGCGGGCTCGCCCGGCGCGGGTGATGCTTCGCGTCGAGTTACGCGATCTACTCGGTGCGTCAGGTTAATCCACCAGGAGGTTCCATGCCCGCGGATACACCCGTACTCGACACGCTAACCGACATCAATGCCATCTCAGTCGAGCACAGTCACCTCATGGCACGAGAGCTGATGCTCGCCCGGATCGCCGCTCTGGTGGCCGTCGACGCGCCGGCGCCGTCATACCTGGCGAACGCGGGCGCAGCCGCTGACAGCGGCATTACCGAGCAGGACGTGCAGGAGGTCATGATCGCAGTCGCGCCGGTGGTCGGCACGGCGAAAGTGGTATCAGCCGGCGGGAAGATCATGCGGGCACTGGGCTTCGCGATCAAGGTCGCGGAGCAAGAAGCGAGTACCTGAGTAGGAGCCGGGCCCGGGCTGGTCCGGCGGTCTCTCACCGGTTAACGTTTCCGCCGAGCAGTGTGCGCGCTGGTCGATCCTCACGCCAAGGAAGCCGAGCCCGGCCGCGGCTTCCGCCCTGACGGCCGGCTGGTGCTCGCCGATGCCGCCGGTGAAGACCAGCGCGTCGAGACCGTCCATCGCGGCGGCCATGGCGGCGATCTCGCGGCGCAGCCGGTGCGCGTGAACCTCGATGGCCAGCCGGGCATCGGCCTGGCCTTCCTCGGCGGCGCGCCGTACGTCGCGCATGTCGCCAGAGCCGGTGCTCAGGTTGGCCAGGCCGGCGAGCCCGGATGACTCCTCCAGGCCGGCGGCGATGTCTTCGAGGGCCAGACCGCTGTGCTGCAGCAGCCAGACGACGAGGCCGGGATCAACGCTGCCGCATCTGCTGGCCATGACCAGGCCTTCAAGCGGCGTGAATCCCATCGTGGTGTCGATGCTGGCACCATCGCGGACCGCCGCCAGCGAGGAGCCCGCGCCCAGGTGGCAGGTCACCATCCGCAAGCCGGACGGGTTCGCCAGGCCGAGCAGCCGCCGTGCGCGCCGGCTGGCGTAGGCATGCGACAAGCCGTGGAATCCGTAGCGGCGCAGCGTGAACGCTCGCGTCCAGCTCTTGGGCAGCGCATAGGTGGCCGCGGCTGCCGGCAGCCCGGAGTGGAAGGCGGTATCGAAGCAGGCGATCGCCGGGACGCCGGGCAGCGCGGCGCGCACGGCTTCGATCCCGGCTATGGCGCGCGGCTGATGCAGCGGCGCCAGGCTGGCAAGGCTCGCGATGTCCGCGAGGACCTGATCGTCGATCAGCACGGCGGAGCTGAAGCGGCTGCCGCCATGCACGATTCGATGGCCGACCGTGTTGGCCTCAGGAGGCAGGTAGACCCGGATCACCTCGGCCTTCTTGTTCATCACGTGGTCGATGAACCCGGGATCTTGGTGGGAGAAGCCGTTGTGGTCCTGGCGCCACACGTGCGAGGTCAGCAGGTAGTTCAGGGACGCGACCGGCCGGCGCCAGGGCAGCCGGCGACTGACCTTGAGCAGGTAACCTTCGAGCCACCCCTGGCACATGTGCTCCGACAGCATCTCGACCACCCGGCCGTCCCGGGCGAGATGCTGATCGACGTCGCTGAGCCGCTCCCGCCAGTCCTTGCCGGTGACCTCCAGCACCGCGTTCAGCCGGTTCGATTCAGTCTCATCCGGCCCGAAGATCCGGAAGTTCTGGTGCGCGTCGTTGAGCCGCATGACGTCACGGAGCATCCCGCCGAGCACCCGCGTCGGCTCAGGCACGTGGCTGCCAGGAACCCCGGCGGGCACGGCATAAGCCCGGAAGTCAGGCAGCACGAGATCGCGGAGCAGCGCCCCGCCGTTCGCCTGCGGGACCGCGCCGAGCCTGCTGTCTCCGCGCGTCATCGCCGATCCGGGCCAGCACAGCCGGGTTCGCGATCTTCCAGCCGTTCAGGTGCAAGATCGGCAGCACCGCGCCATCGCTCGCCGGGTTCAGGAACCGGTGCGCGTGCCAGGACGTCGCCAGCGGCCCAGTCTCCGCCTCCCCGTCACCAACGACGCACGCCACGATCAGGCCAGGGTTGTCGAACGCGGCACCGGTCGCATGCGCCAGGGAGTAGCCCAGCTCGCCGCCCTCATGAATGGAACCCGGCGTCTCCGGCGCGACGTGACTCGGCACGCCGCCGGGAAAGGAAAACTGGCGAGACAACCGGCCCATCCCCGCCGCGTCCCGCGACACGCTGGGATACACCTCGCTATACGTTTCCTCCAGCCAGGTGCAGGCCAGCGCGGCCGGGCCGCCGTGCCCGGGGCCGATCACGCACATCATCGCCTGGTCATGCACGATGATGGCCCGGCTCAGATGCGCCCAGATGAAATTAAGGCCCGGGCTGGTGCCCCAGTGGCCGAGCAGCCTCGGCTTGATATCCGCTGGCCGCAGCGGCCTGGCCAGCAGCGAATTCGCCATCAGGTAGATCTGCCCGGCCGACAGGTAATTCGCCGCCCGCCAGTAACGATCCAGCGTGGCCACCTCGGCATCAGTCAGCATCGCCCGCTCCGTCGTCATCCGCATCTCCAGTTCTGTCCGCCATCCACGCCGTGCCTCCATCGTGCTCGCCGGCGCTGGCCGCGGCCATGGACCAATGTCACTGCCCGCTAATCCACCGGCCTCCGGTGCGAAAGATCTTCGGGACGGTTTATTTCATCAATATTTGAAGTAAAAAGCTTTAAGTTGAAAAATGGGTTTCGGGCATGGACACTCTGCCCTGGTCAGCGTTTCACGGGAAGCCGGGAAGGCGCTCCCCGTGTCTGCGTCACGGCGAATACGGCGGTCGCCTACCTTGGATGCCATGAGATCGCCAGGCAGCCGCCCAGCGCACGCTGTCGCCGACAACGCGGGGACGAGCGTGCTCGTGGTCGAAGATGACCGCAATATCGCCACGCAGCTCGTTCGCGGCCTGACCAGGGGCGGGTACCTCGTCGATCACGTGGAGACGGGCAGCGCCGCCCTGGCCAGGCGCACGGCGGATGTGGTGCTGCTCGACCTTGAACTGCCGGACGCCGATGGCGTGCAGGTGTGCCGCCGGCTGCGGGAGCGCTCGGACGCGGCGATCATCGTCATCACCGCCCACGGCGAGGAACCTGACCGGGTCATGGCGCTGGACGCCGGGGCCGATGACTACCTCGTCAAGCCTTTCGGCCTTGCCGAACTCCAGGCTCGCATCCGCGCCGTGCTCAGGCGCGTGCGGCCAGGCGCCGAGATCGTGAAACACGGCCCGCTCGTCATCGACCTGCGCGCGCACCGCGTCACGGTGCACGGCCAGGAGATCGCGCTGACGCCTAAGGAGTTCGACATACTCGAGTGCCTGGCCGCCGACCCTGGCCGCGTGGTGACAAGGCAGGAGATCCTGGAGTCGGCCTGGGACGCGCACTGGTACGGCCCGACGAAGGTGCTTGACGTGCACATCGCCGCGCTCCGCAAGAAACTTGACGCGCCGGGCCTGATCGATACCGTCTATGGCCGCGGTTTCCGGCTCGGAGAGGGCTAGCGTGACTCGCAGGATCGTGCTCGCGGTCCTTGGCCTGCTCGCGGCAGTGCTCGCCGCGATCGCGATCCCGCTGGGATTGCTGACTTCGGCGCAGGACCGTCGCGACTTCTCTGCCGAGGCGACATCCACCGCGACCACTGTGGCCAATGTGGCCGAGGAGCACCTCGGGGATCGCGCCAGCGGGAACGTCCTTGGCAATCTGGTCAGCGGGCTCGGCAAGCACGGGGACCTCGTCGCCGTGTTCGATCAGGCCGGGTCCAAGATCGCCGGGACTGCTCAGGCTCCGCCGGTCACCCCGGCCCGGCTAAGCCGGGCACGAACGGCTGTCGTGGCCGTGGTCTACAACCCCGACGACTATGTCCTGGTCGTGGACCCGATCAGGGCGGACACCGGAAGGGCGAACGTCGGCACGGTAGTCCTGGCCCGGCCTACGGCCGCCGTCGAGCAGCGGGTGGCCACGCTGTGGCTGCTGATCGGCGGTGTTTCCGCCGCTGGCGTAGTGGCCGGGGCCTTCGTGGCGATCGGCCTGGCCAGATGGGTACGCAGGCCGCTCGGCGCCCTGGAAGGTGCCGCGCAGCGGCTCGGCGAGGGTCATCTGAGCACCAGGTCACCGATGGAAAGCGGGCCGCATGAAGTGCGCGGGCTGGCAGCGAACTTCAACTTGATGGCCGCCAGGCTCGAAGCGCTCGTGCATGGCCACCAGGTGACGATGGCTGATGTCTCGCACCAGCTCAGAACCCCGCTCGCGGCACTGCGGCTGCGGCTTGAACTGCTCGCGCAGGACAGTGACGACGTGGTCGCTGCCGAACTGGCCGGCGCCCAGGAGGAGATCGGCAGGCTGTCCCGCCTCGTGAATGGGCTGCTCGCTGTCGCCAGGGCGGAGAACATGACGGCAGCGCCTGATGACGTGCCCGTCGACTCGGTCGTCAGGAGCAGGGTCGCGGCCTGGCTGCCCACTGTGCAGGAGCAGGACATCGTCCTCACCGCGGATTCGGTCAGCCCTGTGCAGGCCCGCATCAAGGACGGGCAGCTTGAGCAGATCCTGGACAACCTGCTCGCGAACGCGCTCGATGCCCTTGACCGGGGCGGGGTCATCACCATCGAGGTCACGCTCGCCGGCGACAAGGTGAGGATCACGGTCGCTGACAACGGCCCGGGGATGACGGCAGAGCGCAAGCGCAACGCCTTCCGCCGTTTCGCGGTCAGCGGTTCGGGCGGCACCGGCCTGGGCCTCGCGATCGTGCACAGGCTGGTCACCTCAAGCGGCGGCGCGGCGGCACTATCGGATACCGAAGGCGGCGGCCTCACCGTCACGATCGAGCTGCCGGCGGTGCAGCCCGAGCGAGCCCAGCGGCGCATGACCGGTGCCGGGCGGCCGGGCATGCACGGCTGGCGCGGCCGCGACTAGCCGCCGCCGACATTTACCACTTCTGAAATTTTCCTGAACTGGACGCACGGTACCGGCCGGGCATGCTTGTTCGCGTGGGTCACTTCGCATGACATTCCAGGCGAAAGGGAGACGATGATGCCATATCCGGCCCGCAGCGCCGCTGCGCACCGGGACAGCAAGCTCCTGCGGATCAGGAAGCTGTCCTCGTGGATCGCCGGTGCCGCCGCCGCCGCGTCTCTCGGGCTCGGGGCCGCGTTCGCGCATGAGCTGCCAGGCCATGCGCAGTCCGCCAGGTCTGGGGGAACGAGGTCGGCGTCGCACTCTCCCGCCCCGGGTTCCGCGTCACGCTCCCCTTCGTCAGGCCGGCGCGACGGTCATCGGCGCCGGCTCTCGGCCCCGCGACATCGGCCGGCGCCGGCCCCGGCGCACAGCCAGCCGGTCGTGTCCTCGGGCGGGTCGTGAGCCGTGTTCCTCTGGTACGCGACCCGGGCCACCGGCGTCATGGCTCTCGTGCTGCTCACGATCACGGTCATGCTCGGCATAGTCGGCGTCTCCCGGCTGGAGTCCAGGTACTGGTCACGAGTCGTCACGGCCGGGCTGCACAGGAACATAGCGCTCCTTGTCGTCGCGTTCGTGGTCGCGCATGTGCTCACCACAGTGCTCGACAGCTTTGTCTCGATCAGCCTGGCCACCGCGATCATCCCGTTCGCATCGAGCTACCGTCCGTTCTGGCTGAGCCTCGGGACAGTCGCCTTCGATCTCATACTCGCGCTGGTGGCAACGAGCCTGCTCCGGAGCCGCCTGTCGTATCGCGCGTGGCGGGCGGTGCACGTCCTGGCCTATCTGTCATGGCCGATCGCGCTCGGGCACGGGCTGGGGACCGGCACTGACACGCGGCTGCCATGGATGCTGGCGATCGACGCGGCCTGCCTGGCGGCTGTCGCGGGCGCGCTGCTCTGGAGGCTGCGGCAGGCGGCGGGCGCCTGGCGCCCGGGGAATCCGGCGTGATGGCGCGGCTCACCGCCGGATGGCACCACGCCGACCACGGGATCAGCCTGCAGGACCACCATCGCCGCTACGGTGAGCTGCCCGTTATGCGCGGCCGCGGGATCGGCGGTCGGGACCTGATTGACCAGGTGACCGCCTCCGGCCTCACCGGGCGCGGCGGGGCCGGCTTCCCTACCGGTACCAAGATGGCGGCCGTCGCGGGCCGGCGCGGTCCAGCGGTGCTCATCGCCAACGGAATGGAAAGCGAGCCGGCCAGCGAAAAGGACAAGGCTCTGCTGTCCCGCGCGCCGCACCTGGTACTGGACGGCATCGAACTGGCCGCCAGGTCAGTAGGAGCGGCGACAGCCTATCTGTGCCTCCCCGAGCACAGGGGGCGGCTCATCGAGATCGTGGCGGACGCCATCCGGCAACGGCAGCGCGCCGTCGCGGGCACTGTGCCAGTCGAGGTACGAGAGTTGCCTGGCGGCTACGTCTCCAGCGAAGAGACGTCGCTCGTGCACTGGCTCAACGGCGGCCAGGCCATACCTACCGCAGTGCCCCCGCGCCCGTTCGAGCGTGGCGTGGGCAAGCGCCCGACGCTGGTCGATAACGTCGAGACGCTCGCGCATATCGCGCTGATCGCTCGCCACGGCGCCCCCTGGTTCAGGGAGACGGGGGTCGCGGACGCGCCAGGGACGATGCTCACGACGGTGACGGGAGCGGTCGCTCAGCCCGGGATTTACGAGATACCAGGCGGCACCAAGGTCGGCGGCCTGCTCGCGGCCGCGCAGGCTCGCAGCGGCATCGAGGCGGTACTGCTAGGCGGATACTTCGGCACCTGGCACCCGGCCAGCCTGGTCGCGGCGCTGCCTTTTACCAAAATGGGTCTCTCGCGCGCGGGAGCCGCGCCCGGCGCGGGCGTGCTGTTCGCGCTTCAGCCCGGCGCATGCGGGCTGGCTGAAGCCGCGCGGATTCTCCGTTACCTGGCGGAGGAGAGCGCACAGCAGTGCGGGCCTTGCATGTTCGGGTTGCCGGCCATCGCCGGTGATCTCAGCCAGCTGGCCGGCAGGCAATCCCGGGGTGACCCGCTCGACCGGCTGCGGCGGCGATTCCGGCAGATCGCCGGCCGGGGTGCCTGCCGCCATCCCGATGGCGCGGTGCGCATGGCCGAGTCAGCGCTCGCGACCTTCGCCGCGGACGCTCACGCGCACGCACGCCGCAGGCCGTGCCTCGCGGCCGAAGGACGGGGACTTTGACACGCGAACTCCAGATCGATCCCATCGCGTGCACGGGCCACGGACTGTGCGCTGAGCTGCTGCCCGAGGTCATCGAGCTTGATGAATGGGGTTATCCGATCCTGGCCGGCAGCGTTCCGATCCATCTTGAGTCACTCGCGCGCCGCGCGGTCAGCGCCTGCCCGACCCTGGCGCTGCGCCTGACCAGGGCGAGCGTTTCCCGGGCAGGCCGACGGTGAGCAAGACCGCGGGAGCGCGGGCGATGCCGCGGCACCGGCGCCTCCCGGCAGTGGCCGGCCCTGAGGGTAACGAGCGGCTGACAGCCATGACTGGCGTAGTGCTGCTCATCGGTTTCGCGGTCGAGGGCGCGACGATCCTGGAGGTTAACCGGCTGATCTGGCTGCATTTCGCCATAGGGTTCCTGCTGACAGGCCCGGTGATACTCAAGATCGCCGCCACCATGTACCGGTTCGCCCGCTACTACACCAGGTCGGAGCCGTACGTGCGGAAGGGGCCGCCCGCGCCCGTGCTGCGGCTGCTCGGGCCGCTGGTGATCCTTTCATCGGTGGCGGTCCTGGGCACCGGCGTGATGCTCGCCATCACCGGGCCCGGCCAGGGCGAATGGCTGTTCTTGCACAAGGCCGCATTCTTCTTGTGGTTCGGCGTGATGACCATCCATGTCTGCGCCTACGCGCCGCGGCTGCCGAGACTGCTCAGAGGCCAGCGCGCACGGCCGGCAGCAGCCAGCCGCGTGCCTGGCGGGCCTGCCCGCTATTTCGCGCTCGCCTGCGCCCTCGCGGGCGGCATCGCAGTGGCCATGTTCGCGACGCACTTGTCGGACCTGTGGGCCAGCGGTTTCGGACTTCACTTACAGGCGCGGCTCTGAGCGGCTGAACCGCATGCGCTGCCTGCGGTCATGGGCGCATCAAGGTCGGCCAGCGCGTCGTAGCGGGTGACGCCTTGAGCGGTTTGCGGCTCGCTCTGGCCTGGCAGCGGCACCTGCCACTGGAGCCTGGTGCCGCCGCTCTCGCCGGGGCTGAGCAGAAGGTCGCCGCCCAGAGCCTGAGCGCGTTGCTCGAGGTTGGCCAGCCCGCTGCGCCGGCTGGTGTCGCCGATGCCTGACCCGTTGTCCTGGACGACGGCTACCAGCCCGCGGCCGACCTCGACCGACACGTCGATCTTGGTGGCGTCCGCATGACGGGCGGCGTTGGACATCGCCTCGCGCAGCACCAGCAGCAGGTCCTGGCCGACGTCCTCGGGAACAGCGGAGTCCAGTGCGCCGCTGAGGCGCAGCGAGGGCGCGAAGGGCAGGGTCTGCGTCATCTCGTCGATGACAGCCATGATCTGCGCGCGCAAGCTGGGGGCACCTTCAGCGGGATGCGCCTGCAGCATGAAGATCGATGACCGGATGTCGCGGATCGTGTCGTCCAGCGCTTCAACGGCCTTGGCCACGCGGCCCGCGGCCGGGCCGTCGGGGAGCATGCCGGTCGCGGCCTGCAGCGACATGCCGGTCGCGAACAAGCGCTGGATCACCAGGTCGTGCAGTTGCCTGGCGATCCTGTCCCGGTCGGCGAACACCGCCACGCGCTCGGCGTCCCTGCGATGCTCGGCCAGCTCAAGGCCGATCGCTGCCTGGGCGGCGAACGTGGTCACCATGTCCACGGCCGCCTGCGAAAGCGGCTTCGAGCCCGGGCTGCGACCCGCGGTGAGCACGCCGCGGACGCTTCCCGGCGGACCCAGCGGGAACACCACCGCCGGACCCAGCCCCAGGCGATCCCTGGCCACCGCGGCGACCCGGTCATCGGCGCTGAAGTCCTCGACGAACAGGGGCGCACCGGTGTCCATCACGATGCCCGACACCGAAGCCCCGGCCGGCAACATGAGCCCGGTCGCCTGGCTGGCGCCGATTCCGCTGGCATGCTCGATGATCAGGTGCTCGCCCGCGCCCGCCAGCAAGGCAAGCACCGTCAGGTCGGCGCCCGCCAGCTCCCGGGTCAGCTCCGTGATCAGCCCAAGGACCTCTCCCGGGGCCGCATCGGACAGCAGGAGATCAGTCACCTGAGCGATGGCTTGCAGCGACTGCTGCTGGCGCCGGGCCTCGGCGTAAAGGCGCGCCTTGTCCACAGCCGCACCCGCCGCCGCCGCGAGCCCCAGGAGCAGCGCCTCGTCGTCCTCGTCAAAGGACTCGCCCCCGCGCTTGTCGGTGAGGTAGAGGTTGCCGTAGACCATGCCGCGAATCTGCACGGGCACGCCGAGAAACGTCCGCATCGGCGGATGGCCGGCCGGGAACCCGGAAGACCGCGGATGCGCCGCGATCTCGGGAGTGCGCAGCGGTCTGGGCCGGGCGACCAGCTCCCCGAGCAGCCCCCGCCCCTCAGGCCAGTGGTCGATGGCGGCGATCTGCCCGTCGTCGAGGCCGACCGGGATGAACTCGCTCAGCCGCCCGTTCTCGTCAACCACCCCGAGCGCCCCGTAACGCGCATCGACAAGCCTCACCGCCGCCTCCACGATGCGGCGAAGCACCGACTCAAGCTCAAGCTCAGAGCCGATCCCGACCACTGCCTCAAGCAGCGCGCCGACCCTGTCACGGGTGTTGAGCACCGCCTGCAGCCGTACCTGCAACTGGCTCAGCAAGTCGTCAAGCTTCAGATGCGGAACGACCCCGGGACCGCGCTCCGAAGACTCCACAGATCAGCCCCTGCCGCCACGCCGAATCCGACCGACTCACGCTACACCGAAGGCAGGGCCAAACGTCCTTCGCATCCGGGCGCTACGACTCCTGCGCCCGCGCTCCCGGTCACGCGAAACTGATCCGAAAGCACGAAACGCGGCGAGCCAGGAGGTGCGAAATGCGCGCGGAGACAGGGGATCAGCTGCTGGCGGGATCCGGCGCCACGGCACTCATCCTCCAGGTGCTCGGCAGGGACGGCCAGCCGCCCTATGTCGTCAAATGGGAGCACACCGGCCATATCGCAATGATCGTCCCGGATCAGTACACGCGGGTCATACCCAAGGACGCCGCACAGATCATGACTGAGCAGACGTGAGCATTGTGATGCATGCTGGTGAGCCTTCGCGACGCCATCAATTCCTCCCTTGATGACTTCACCGCCACTTTCCCGTCCTCACCCGCGACCTTGCTGACTTAGTAACGGTTCAGCCGGCCCGGGTTCAGGCGGCCCAGGTTTCTCCAAAGCGAAACCTCTCCCCCACGATGCCGGAAAGGCTCCCCGATCCTGACCACGAGCCGCGCGGCGGCCGCTCGGACCCGTGCTGGTTTCCGTGATCATGTTCGTGGGCGTGATCACGGAAGATCGCCCAGGTCAGGGAGGCTGTCGGGTGACTCGGGATCGTGGCATGTCAAGCTCCGGGGGCTCAGCAGACGAGACTCTTCCCGGGTTCCCGGAGACTTCCCGCTTCGCGGAGCGTTTTCCTGCTCTGGCGCGGAGGCTTATCGCTGTACGGAGGCTTTCCGGCACATAGAGCGGTCAGCGCTCCGTGCTGCGAGAACTCTCCGCGGCAACGCCGGTCAGCGCTCCGTGCCGCAGGTAAGTCTCCCCGGTAACGACGGAGAAGGCTCGCGATCATGCCGCAAGCGACGGAGAACGCTCCGCGATCATGCTCCGGCGCGGGAACACGCGGCGGTCACCGGCGCGGCGGTCCCGTGCCGCCGGAACCGGGCCCGGCCCGCTCCGCGAGAACCGCACCGAACCTCGCAGGGGCCGGGCCTTGGCGGGCCAGGCCGACACGAGGCGGGCGCCCGGGAGGCAGCCTGCCTGATCATGAGTCACGCGGCAGCCTCTCCCGGCACGAGCGATGCTCCGTGATCATGCCCGGGACCGTGATCACGGACGATCGCCCAGGTCAGGACAGCGGCGATGTTCCGTGATCATGCCCGCGAACATGATCACGGACGATCGCCCGTGCCAGGGGAGGCTGCCGGGTGACCCGGGACCGTGAAGAGCCAGGCGCCTGGCGGGGTCAGCTGTGAGGCTTTTCCCCCTTGAGATTTGTGAACTAGTGCCTTCGCGGCTGATCTGCGTTCCCGGGCGGACGTGCGCTGTGCTCCGGAACGGCGCCGCCCGGGGGGCGTGAGCATCGTGGCCCTCCCTGTTGCTGTCAGCGGCCCGTTCTGACAGCAACAGGCCTTCCCCGTTGCTGTCAGGACGACATCAGGCAGGGCCGCGTTGCTGTTAAAACCAGTGGCTGACAGCAACAGGGAGGGCCACGATGCTGTCAGAGGCGGGCGTGACCAGCAACCCGGGCCGCCCTGATGCCATCGCGGGCCGCCATGGCCGCCGGGCTCCTGCTGGTCATCGATCTCATGCTCAATGAGCCACCATGGCATATTGATCCATCCATTGACATGGTTCATTCCACGATTCGGCACAGCGCCGACCACGTCGTCGTCTTGCACGTGCGAGAGTTCTCCGTCTGCCGTGTTCCCGCGATGATGCGGGAACACGGCCGGGCCGGGATCGGAAGCGTGGCCAGGCACGTGGCACTGATCACGGAGATACCTGTCGTCATCGTCGCGCGAGCCGATCCGGCGCGGCACTTTGAGCCTGCTCGGAGCGGTACCAGGACCGCCAGATCAGCCGGTACACCGGGACCAGGCGCGGGATGTCACGAACGCCTGGGATGAATGGCACGAACAGCAGCAGAGCGGTGCAGATGCCGGTCGCCATGACGGCCCAGACGTCGGCATTAGCCGACCAGGTCGTGCTGCCCGGCGGGATCTGGTACCAGAGCTGGTAGAGCCACAGCCACGGCTGTCCGGGGTAATTGCCTGTCTCGTTCATGACGCCCCACTGGCTCCCCTGCAGGTGCTGGGCAGTGGCGAGATCGCCGAAGTAAGCGCCGTCTTCCAGGAACAGCAGCGGCTTGGTGAAGTCGGTGCCATAGAACTGCCGCTGGGCGAGGAGATCGGCGTCAAGCGCCCCGCTCCTGGCCATGGTCAGCTCATAGGACATCATGACCGGCACCGGCCCGGCGGCGGGAAGACTGAGGTCGCCATGGTTGAACGGCAGCTTGGTGGTGGCCCCGGCTGTTGCGGAGTCATAGGCGGCGGCCCATCGGACCTGCTGGGCTGATGGGGCGCTCATGTACCGCGCGAGCGCGGCGCGCAGCGGCGGCGTGGTCGTGGCGAGCGAGGTCAGCGGACCAGTCACGAAGGTCTGTGCCGCGTCGATCCGCTGGGTAATTCCGGAGAGCTTCTGCCAGCTGATGGGACCCAGTTGCTGCACCGATCCGGTGCCGTTGTCGTAAGGCGGGCCGTAGGTGGCGGTTTCGCTCTTGCCGTCAAGCTCAGTTGCGGCAGTGTTGACAAAGCCGAGTTGGTCATGGCGGACCCATGCCTGAATTGTGACGGCCGGGATGTCCGGCGAAGACAACAGCCCGGCTAGAGCTAGCACCAAGAAGCCGGCGATGGCCGTAGCCGCCGTCGCTTCCTTGACGATGTCATAGCGACGGGTCGGCCCGCGCCAAGGTGCGGCGTCGGCGACGGCAGCGGCCTTGCGCGCCACCCGTCCCCTGGCCGGCTGACGCGGCAGGGGGTGGCTGACGCCGCGCACCCGGACTAGCAGGACGTGCGCGCCTACCAGGACTACGAGGAGCAGCGGCATCAGCACTATGTGCCACATGAACATCTGGCCGAAGTTCATGGGATTGAAGAAAGCGCCAACGCCAACGGCGTTGAACGCGTCCTTTCCGCTCGTCGCGATCCATTGCGAGTCGAAATTCTGTTGTGACAGGTACCCGGTGAAGGCGGTCACTATCGAGGCCAGGAACGCGACCACGCCCGTGATCCAGGTCATAGCCCGGCGGCCACGCCAGGCCGCCATCCAGAATTTGCCCCACAGGTGGATGACGAGGAAAGCCATGAAGACCTCGACCGACCACAAGTGCACGCTATTGAAGAAATGGCCGACCGGGTTGGTGTGCCACCAGTCCGAACCTCCAACCGCGAGCGCCAAGCCTGACATGATCACAATCGCCAAAGCCGCCAGAGCCGCTACTCCGAATGTATAGATCCACGAGTTGACGTAGCTTGGCTGTCGATCGGGCAGGAGTTTCGCTGGCGGCAGTGCGGTCGCGGCCTTGGTACGGAGGCGCGCGGTCCACATCCCGGCATCACCGGGTTCAGGATCAGCCGAGCCGGCCCTGACTTCCTCCTCCCGCGGCAAGGAGTCATCGCCCTTGTGAGGGAATTTGAGTATTAAAGCTGCACCGAATACTACCACCATGATCGCGACGACAATCAGGTTCGCGAGCGTGATATCGATAAACGACCAACTGATGACGTGGCTTGGATGGTTCAGGTCAATGATTGTCATCTCAGACTCCTGCTAGTCACAGTGAGGGGATTAACGTAGCTGCCGAAGATACGGATCGCGCGGGATAGCGGGGACGATCTGGACGCGGGCGTCCGCGACCAGGCAGCCGTGCGGTCCAGCGATGACCGGGTTGAGGTCAAGCCCGGCTAGTTCAGGCAGATCGTCAGCGAGACGGGAGACTCGCAAGAGGAGATCGGCCAGTTCCCGGTACGCGGTGGCGACGTCGGCAGGGCCGCGCAAGTCAAGCTTGACCGCGCCAGCATCCGTCTTGTGGATCAGTCCTGCCGCTTCGGCCTTCAGTACCACTGGCCTGGCCATGCCCGCGGCGACGGTCAGAGCTTCCTGCTCGCATCCGACGAGCACCGTGGCGACCTGAGGGATCTGGTAGCAGGCCAGAAGTTCGCGCACCGCCATAGCTGACAGCCAGCCGCCGGCCGGGTTACGCGACAGGAAGCGGGCGACAAGCTCGCGGGCATTGCCGCTGCGCACTCCAGGCAACTCGGGCACGGTGCCATGCGGCTTTGCCAGCCACGCACCGTACCGTGCCGCATGGCCGAGCGCCTTCGCTGCCGCTTCGGGGTACGCGTAGCAGGCAATAGCATCGATCCGCTTGCTGTCGGCCCGGCTCCGAGCGCGAGGGATCAGGCGCACCCCTTCCGGCTGCTCAAGGGCTGCGGCAGCAAGCGGCTTGGCGCCGAGTTCCGCGCTCATGACCGCCCGGCTCAGGTCCGCCATCGCGGTCGGCACGGTCACGCTGAGCACCGCGTCAACGCCCGCGTCGGCGGCAACGGCTTCCAGGCAGGCACGGTAGGAACCGGCGCCGATAGCAGCGGTGGTGTCAACGGGATTCGCGATCGTCGCGCCTGCCGGCAGCACGCTGGCCAGCGTGCCGAGCGTCGAGGATGACATGGAGGCTAGCCGCAGCCCGGCGTCGGCACAGGCATCGGCGGCCAGCACGCCCGCTCCGCCCGCATTGGAGACCACGGCGACCCTGTTGCCGGCCGGGCATGGCTGGCAGGCCAGGAAGGCAGCCGCATCGACCAGTTCACCCAGGCTCGCAGCTACGACGACGCCGGCCTGGGAGAACAAGGCTTCCCTGGTCACGAGCGGGGTGGCGGCCGCCGCCGTGTGCGACTGAGCGGCGCGCTGCCCGGCGGCCGACCGGCCGCCGACGACCGTGAGGATCGGCATTCGCTGGGCGACGCGACGCGCGGTATGAGCGAACTTGCGCGGGTTGCCGAACGACTCCAGGTACAAGATCGCCATCGCGGTCTGGTCGTCGTGCTCCCACCACGTCAGCAGGTCATTGCCGGAAACGTCGCGCTTGTCGCCGACTGAGACGAACGACGATACGCCGATGCCCAGTTCAGAGAGGTGGCCGGTGAGAGAGATCCCGATCCCGCCCGACTGGACGCCCAGGCCAGCGATGCCCGACAGCGGACGGTCGCGCCCGAAGGTGGCATCAAGGCCAGAGCCCGGGACGGCGATGCCGAAACAGTTCGGCCCGACCAGGCGCATCCCGTGCCGCCGGCACGTCTCGAGAAGTTCGGGCGAGTCGTCACCTAGTCCTGCGGTGAGCACCACGAGCGAACGGACACCACGCAGGCCGCACTGCTCGGCGACCTCAAGCACGGCCCCAGCGGGTACTGCGATAACGGCGACATCGACGTGCTCGGGCAACTCGCCCGCGGACCTGATGCAGGGCAGGCCAGCGAGCATGTCGGCGTGCGGATTAACCGGGTAGACCCGTCCGGCGAATCCGCCGGCGAGAATGTTATGCAGAACGCGCGAACCAACCGAATCCGGGCGCTTGCTAGGACCAATGACCGCGATCGACTGGGGCATCAGCAGGTGACGGAGGCTAGCCGCATCGGAACTGCTCTCCCGGCACGACACGGCGTCCAGGTAGTCAATCAGCGCCGCGTCGGCGTCGTCTGCCGGCAGGGGAACGACCAGTTCCATCACGCCGTTTTCCAGGTGCCGCTCTACCGGCAATCCGGCGTCAGCGAAGACACCGAGCATTGCCGAGTTACCGGGCAGGACCTCCGCGGTGAAGGCACGGAGGTGATGCTGCCGCGCGATCGACACCAGATGATCGAGCAACAGTGTCGCTATGCCCTGGCCGTGCATGTCGTCGGCGACGGCGAATGCCACTTCCGCCGTGCCCTCCCTGGCCGCCTCGTAGCTGGCGACGCCGACAACGTCGCCGCCAGCGCAGGCAAGCAAGGCCACGTGACTGGCCTCAGGTGGCCGGCACACCCGTCGGGCCTCCTGCTCGGCACTGACCGGGCTCATGCTGAAAAAGCGCAGGTACCTGTTGTCGGGCGACATCGCCGCGTGCATCGCGCGTACGGCTTCAGCGTCGTGCGGCCTGGCCGGCCGGATCTGGACAGTGCTGCCGTCCGTGAGGAGCGCGTAGCTCACGTGCTCATAAGCTGGCTCCGGTCGTGCGGTGCTCATAGCAGCACCTCCTCTACGGCGCGGCGGACACTGGCCGACGGCTGATCTGTAGCGCCGAATCTGAGGACCATCTGCGGGTAAGCGCCATCACAGAACTGAGCGCTGAGGAATTCGCGCAGTAGCGGCACCTCAAGCGGCTGGCTGTGCATGGCGGCGGACAGCCCGCAGGCAGTCGCACACAGCAGGGTGCGCTGAAGCGCCTGACCGGCGCAGATCCAACTCTCCGGACGGTCCGCGCTAGTCGTCAGCAGCGCTACCACGCCAGCTGACCTGAGGAGCGGTCCCTGGCCGGATGCGGGGACGCCCCAGCCGCGGCCGCCGGCGAAGTCCCTCGCAGGGAAGAACGGCTCCGTCCTCACCAGCCCGCCAGGGTATGCCGCCGCCGGCACGCCGTCGCGGCGCCTGCTCTGCGGCGGAGGCGACCACCTGGCCTGTTCACGAGCCATCGACGAGTCGTGGCGCACGGCGTAGTCACCGGCCTCGACAACAGCGGCGACGGCGTCTCGCGCAGCCTGGTCTCCGACGAACCGCAACTCGGCGCCTTCCCTGCTGGCCTCTTGCCGCAAGGAGGCGAGGATGCCCGGCGGCACGTCCTCGGAGTCAAATCCGCCCCGATGCGTCCTGCGGCGGGATACCGCGGCGAACAGTTCACGTTCATAGCCGGAGACCGGTTTCGCGTCCGCCCAGTTGATCTTCGCTATCAGCGTGCCGAGACCAGGCTCGGGGAACACCCGGACGTTCGGCACCGCCCTGAGAGATCGCAACGCGACCCGCGCCGTGAACAGCGCCGCGCCGCAGCTGATCATCATTTCCCGGCCATCAGGGTCAGCGACCCGCAGCTGCCGCTCGTCGTCGGCATGCATGCCGATCTCGTGGTCAACGCCATAAAACCACCATGGCTGCGTGTTATGCACCGACGGCGCGCTCACCGCTGCCGCAACGACAAACCGGGCGATGTCCTCCGGGTTACTGACGGCCGCCGGGACGGCCTGCGATTCGAGCTTGCTCATGACTGTCTCCTGTCCGGTTCGGAACGCAATGCCAGCATGGCCCGGAGTCGCGGGACGCCATCAGGGCTGAAAGGCCCGTGCGGAAGGACCTAAGGCCCTTCTCCGCCAGGCAGCCATCGGGTCTCCCGCCGCTTGCGGCGCGAAGCCGCAACCTCGGCGAGGCGGCGGCGTTCCGCCGTGGCCAACGTCCCGAAACTGTCGCCTGATCACCAGAGACGCTAGTCTCGTGCTGACTGCCGCCCAAGGTCCAAGCCCATCGTCGAAGTGGCGAACAGCCCGCGGCGCCATCCCGCGAACGGGAGAAGATCCGTTGCCAGAGCAGCCAGTTCCCGGTCCGGACAAGGCCAGCCCGGTACTTGAGCGCCTGGACGAGACCGAATGCCTGCGACTGATCACGCCTGGCGGAATCGGCCGGATCGCCTATACGGGCCGGTATGACCTGACGGTCCTGCCTGTGAACTACATCCTGCACGCCGGCGCGATCATCTTCCGGACCTCAGAAGACAGCCCCACCGTCGAGGATCTCCGCACGGGAATCCGGGGTGCCGACTACAGGGTCGCCTTCGAGATCGACGACTTCGACCGGGCCACCCGCGAGGGCTGGAGCGTACTCGTCCAGGGTCCCGCGCATCATCTCGACTCCGAATCAGAGCGTGCCGATGCTGAGGCGCTCGGGCTGGAGGCGTGGCCTGGCGGCCGGCGGGACCATTTCATCAGCATCAGCCCTATCCGGGTGTCCGGTCGGCGCATACGCAGGAACGCCTGACCGCGAACAGGCGGCACCTTCCGGCCCGGATGCGGGCGCCAGGCCATGCGGGCACGAGCGAGAGCGATCACGAAAGGATCCGCGCTGTTCGCCCGCCGCCGATACCGACGAGCCTGGGATGCGCGCTTAGGACTTCGCGTGCGGCGACCTGTACATCCGCTGTCAGAGCGACGAAAAGCTCATTCTGGGACTTCGCCCAATCGTGTACAGCGTCCTCGCGTTTGGCGAGTTCATGCCGGACCTCATCAGCGCACTGTATCTGACCAGCGGTGATCATCGATTCGATGTTGGCCCGCAGGGTGACAAACGTTCCTGGCGGGAGCAGGTCCCTGCGTCCATTCAGCAAGGAACTCGTGTCGAAGGAATAGAAGGTCACCGCTACACCGCACTTCTGAGGGCTGCCGTCTCATCTAGCCGGTCGATCTGACCAACTTTGACGTTTAGATACGTCGATGCGGTATAAGCGTAGCCTTTGCCAAGATCTCGAACGGTGTTCCGGTACCAGTCGCCACCGCTCGTCTGTTGCCTTCCCTCTTCCTCCTCATAGCGTGCTAGGAACTCTTCGCGTCGTGCACGAAGAACGCTGGATCGACTCGGTCGAGCGTCAACAGCCGCCTCAGCATGGCCTCGGCGCTCACTCCGAATGGTGCTGCTGCTGCGGCCAGGGAGCTGTAATCCAAGCTATCGCGTGCGTGGACGCGGGCCTGGACCTCGGGCCGGGCCAAGACGGCCGCTCGGGGCATGAGGATGGAGGCGGCAATGGCATTGCAGCGTGCCTCTAGCTGACGGTCTGGCGTTGTCGCGTGTGTGTCGGTGATGGTGTCGCAGAGCCCTCCCGTATGCAACAGCAGGTGAGCGTACTCATGCATCAGAGAGAACCGGCCGCGAGGGACATCGGCACCGTTGACAACGATTACTGGCAAGACGTCGAAGTAAAGAGACAGCGCCCTCATCTCGGACGGCAGGACGCCGCCACGAGCCGTCGCCATGACCAGCGTGCCTGAGGTTTCAAGTGCCGCCACCCAGGTGTTCAGGTGCTCATATACGGTGGCGCTGCCTGACGGAAGCGGAACGGCGAGCCATCGAGCAGAATCCTCCTGGCGACTGCGGCCAGCTCCTCGTCGGGAGAGGGCAGCGACGCTAGCCGCCAGGTGGACGGCGGCTCCGCATCTTCCAGCTCGTACAACGCCAACGCCGTCAAAGCCGAGGAAGGCGGCGGCGCAACCTAGAACGCGAACTGGACGAGGCCCGGCATATGGCCTACATGGCGCTCATAGGTCGAGATGGCCGAGGAACGTCGCAAGCTCAGCGCTGAAGGCTGGCCGGACCGCACCTCGGCTGGAACGAGGCCGCCGTGCAGCCCGGCTCCGCGCACCGGACCGCCCGTTGCCGCCCGGTGCCGCGAGCGCTCTCGCGCAGTCTTGGGGAGTCAGCACTTTCGCACTAGGCCAGCGACAAACGAGAAGACCATGCAGCTAGCTCCCGAGGAGCCAGAAGCGGGGCCGTGGCGCGCCGAACTGCTGAGCACAGTCGTCGAGACGATGACCCGGCACGAACCGGGCAATGCGGCGCCCAGCCGTCCGGTCGTCTGGGCCGTAGACGGACGCAGTAACGCTGGTAAGACCACGCTGGCGGCGCGGATCTGCCGGGCTGTCCCCGGATCGGCTGTGGTTCACACCGACGACATCGCGTGGATGCACTCCCGCTTCGGCTGGGCCGATCTGCTCATCGAAGGAATCCTGGAGCCCGTGCAGCAAGGCCGGGCGGTCAGCTACCGGCCGCCGCGATGGGCCGAGCACGGTCGGGAAGGATCCATCGAGGTTCCCGCTGGCTGCCCGCTGCTGGTCATCGAAGGGGACGGTGCCGGGCGAAAAGAAGTGGCTCACCTGCTCGACGCCCTGATCTGGGTGCAATCCGACGAGCGCGAGGCCGAACGCCGGGTGCTTGCCCGCATCGGAAAGCCGAACGAGGCACCGACCATCTGGCACCATCGCGGGTGGATGGCCGAGGAGAGACCCTTCAACGTCGCACAGCGAACCTGGGAGCGCGCCGACGTCATTGTCTGCGGCACCCCGCAGATCCCGTACGAATCCGTCACTGAGATCGTTCTCGCGCCCCCGCTGACTCCAGCCGGCTGACGCGAAATAAGAACCCCTGTTGACGGCCTGATTATCTGAGCACCAGGGCATGATCAACGGCTGCGCTGTCTGTCCATCGCGCTCGTCGCCGGGCTGGGCAATGCCGGGGGACGGCAACGGGGGAATGTTTAGCCGGCGGCCTCGCCTTGGGATGGGTCCGGGGCGATGATATCGATAGACGGGAAATACGTCCGGTACCGCCGGGCATCGCGGGTCAGCAGCCGGTAGCCCGCTACGGCGGCATGTGCGCCGATGTAGAAGCCCGGCATGGGTGATCGCTTGTCACCGCCGCCGCGCCGGTACCGGACATACGCCTTTCCGGCCGCGAAACCTGCCGGAATGGGCAGTGACTCGCGTTCGTAGTCGCTGGCCGGGAGGAACTCCTCGAGCTCCTCGATCCTCTGGTAGCCGACCGAGACCTCGGCGTAGATGAGCGAGTTGATCACCACCCGGCCGGCATCCATGGCCATCGCGATCTGGCTGGCTGACCAGTCAGCCCACCGATCGTCTCCGGTAATGACATCAAGCAGCACGCACGAGTCGACCAGGGTCGCGGACCGGATCGCCGTGAGGTCACTCACCACGAAGCAGCGCCATGATCTGGTCGGTGCTCATGCCGGCTACCTCCTGACCGCTGGCTGTGTTGCGCAGTCGGCGGGCCAGCCGCTGCCCTCTGCTCTCAGCCCCCTCAACGCGGACGATCTGCAGCGCGCCACCGACCTCGACGACCTCCACCTCATCCCCTGCGTGCAACCCGTGCCTGGCCCGCAGAGGCGCCGGGATGGTCACCTGGCCTTTGCTGTTCAGCACCATCATGACCCCCAAGATGTAGCCCGTATTACTCCTACCACGTAATACTATCACGCCGGTTCGCCTGTCCCCGGCGCCCGGATTCTCGTCGGCTGCCTGACTGGCAACTCCTGATGACTGTCCGCAGCGAGGGCAGATGGCCGTCGGCGGCAGGACGACAATGCTGCGCCAATTGCGACGGGGGGACTGCTGATCGCTGTCGCCACGACGCTTCTTCTTGCGGCTTGCGACACACCGCCGGCCGACCGGGTCTCCCAGCCTCCCAGGCCATCCCTCTACGAACTGCTACGGCGGGATCGGCACAGCCCTACGCCCTTAGCACCCATTGCGGCATCGACGAGGCGCGAATCGGCAGCCGCTACTTTGAGGCCGTGCACCCGCTCAGCGACGGACAGGGCAACCCGCCCGCAGGCTGGGGAAATCCCGTCCAGCAGTGCACGATGACGGTAGTGTCACCGTCCGAGGCGGTATTCCGAGATGACGCTGGTCACTATGTGGTGACTCCAGCACCTGACCCGCCTTGTAGACGCTCACCGGGGTGACGATCACGATCCTGGACATTGCCAGCCCTTCCTAGTTGCTGAGCCCCTGGTGGCCGACGTCATCCTGCCCCTAGATCCAGGCCCGGAGACTGCTCGGACGACCTGGACCGGCACGCCGTTCTGGTTCTGCACCGCCACCGTAGAGAGCGGCACGGCCGCCCGTGTCAAGCTCGGCAAGGTCCACAAGTCCCGGCCATTGCTGTGGACAGCGGCCCGCACCGACCGGTGGCGTCAGGTCGGCGAGATCCCGGCACGCCGTGACGGACGCCGGGTGGTCATGACCTGGACACCGGAGCAGTACGGCCAGCTCCTCGGCTCGATCGAGGGCCAGCGGCTGCACCCGCTGTTCCACCTGGCCGCCTATTGCGGGCTGCGGAGGGGTGAGCTGATCGGCCTGACCTGGGCCGACGTTGACCTTGCCACCCGCCGGCTGCATGTCCGGGGAGATGTCAAGTCCGACGACTTCGACCGGATCTTCGTCATCGACCAGGCCACGGCCGGCGTGCTGGAGGCATGGCGGGAGCGGCAGCTCTTCGAGCGGCTCGAATGGAACGCCGGCTGGCAGGACTCAGGCCGCGTGTTCACCCGCGAGGATGGCAGGCCAGTGCTCACCGGCTGGGTGACCGAGCGGTTCCGCACCCTCGCTGCCAGGGCCGGCCTGCCGCCGGTCACCTTCCACGGCCCGCGGCACGGGCGGCCAGCATGCTGCTCGCCGCTGGCGTCCCCCTGAAGGTCGTCAGCCAGATCCTCGGCCACGCGGCGGCCCGTCTTCTCGTAGCGCTCCAAGAGCACTACGGCGTACGGATCCGCGCCCATCAGCTGCTTAGGCAACCGGATCTGCAGCGCATAGCAGGGTTGGTCATGCCGGAAGGCCCCGAAGGGACCACCGATCCTGAGCGAGCGAAGCGAGTCTCGGGATCGGCGTAGAGTTTCTGGCCTGTGTAAGATATAACAGCTTCATCTACAGATATAGCGTTCGCCTGAGTGAGATTGCAGCTTTACACATCCGTACAGGCTGTCTCTGCGGCGCGGCTACCCCGGAGTTGCAGCCCGACGTTTCTGGGAGCACTTCGTCTCTGCGCACAAGCAGGGCTCGCGTCAGCGCTGCCATTGAGCCTCGCGCGGTATCAGTTAGCGTGCACAGTTGACCTCAAGAGCGCACCACCGCACCTTAGGCCGCGACTTCTGGCTGTATTTCGGCGGTCAGCTGACCTCCCAGGTGGGCAGCTCCTTCACCCTTTTCGCACTACCGCTGCTGGTCTTCAAGCTCACTCATTCGGCCACCAACCTGGCCCTGGCCACCGCCTCGAACCTCGTGCCCTACCTGCTGTTCGGGCTGGTGCTCGGGGCTCTGGTGGACCGCGTCAACCGCCGGCGGATGATGCTGTTCACGGACGTGGGCCGGGCCGTGGTGATCACCGTGCTGCCCGTGCTGGCCTTGTCCGGCCAGCTTCGGGTCGAGGACATCTACGCGGTCGCCTTCGTCCAGTCCACGCTGGGGATCCTGTTCAACATCGGCCAGTTCGCAGCGATCCCCAGCCTGGTCGGCCGCGACGACCTGGTTGCCGCCAACGGGCGGATCATGGCCACGAACTCGGCCGGCCAGATCTTCGGGCCGGTTCTCGCCGGTGTGCTGGTCACCCTCATGTCGCCAGCCGACCTGCTGTTCTTCGACGCGGCCAGCTTCGCCGTCTCGGCCGCAACGCTGGCTGCCATCCGGCGCAGCTTCAACGCGGCCGACCGCCCCGGCTCGGCCGACCCCGGCGTGGGCGGCCTGCTCCGGGACGTCAAGATCGGCTTGCAATACGTCTGGTCGCAGCCGGTGCTGCGCAGCGTCGCGCTCATGATGGCCCTGATCAACTTCGTGACGACCACTCAGAGTGCCCAGCTGGTCCTGTTCGCCCGGCGCGTCCTGGGCGCCAGCAACAGCGAAATAGCCTGGCTCTACGCGGCGGGCGCGGCGGGGGTGGTGGTCGTCAGCATCTCGGCGGCCGCGATTCGCCGGCGGCTAAGCTTCGCCGTCACCGCGCTCGGCGCGCTTGTCGTCGACGGGCTGGCGGTCACCGCGATGGCACTGATCGGCTCGTACCCGGCCGCGCTGGTCTTGTGGGCCGCGGCGTCCGGGTTCGGGCTGCTGCTGAACATCAACACGACGGCGCTGCGTCAGGCCATTGTCCCCGATGAGATGTACGGCCGTGTCGTCAGCGTCGCCCAGGTGCTGGCCTGGTCGGCCATTCCGCTTGGCGCACTCGTCGGCGCGGCCGCGATCCAACTGTCCGGCAGCGTCGCCGGCATCTACGCGGTGACCGGGGGGCTGACGGCGCTTATCGCGCTGTCGTTCGCTTTCTCCTCGGTTGCGCACGGTGACCAGTACCTCGCGGAGGCGGCTGGCCCCGCACCCACCGGCGAAGCCGCCGCAAGGACCTGATCCGAACCGCCAGGCACCCGGCGGGTGCAACCTTGAGGAGGGCCTGCACGAGCCACCTACGCCACCTACCGCGCCTCCCGGCAAACCGGCGGCAAAGATAACCCCCGCTCCCCCAAATTCTTCAGTGATCTCTGTCCTAACAGCATCTCCCTTTACTGGCGGGCTGGTTGTCGGCACGGCACGGCCACTATTGGCCGAGGGGAGACCGAGGAGATGTTCGGCCTCGCCGAGCGCTGGCACCACATGCTGGAGACTGAGGAGCAGGCTGCCGCGCGCCTGCCTGCGGACCTGCGGCCCCTCTGGGGCAAGCGCGTCTTCCATCCGGAGCCTGCCGCGTGGCATTCCAAGAAACGACCGCCAACCCGGTAACATCGTCTCCGTTAAGCAAATAAGGCGCACCCGTGCTGCATGAAGGTGTGTGAGGACCCCTCCCACGACGAGGAGTTAGGACGCTAACGCGGCCTTGCTCTGGGGAATCCCCGCCGCAGCCGCCCGGAGTTGGGTACCGGGGTCTACCCTCGAAAGGGTGCGTCAGCATGCCCCAAACTGAGTCCTCCAACGACGCGGCAGTGCCCTGGCGATCGATGGGCGTCCTCTCCGTCTCGCTAGGAGTCCCCGTCATCGCCGGGATATTGCATCCTCTGCTCGGCGAGATCGTCGCTGTCATCGAGATCATCGTGACGCTCACGATCTTTGCGACTGCGCTCTTCGGCAGCCAGACCCTGAGCGAGCGCGCGTTCCGCCTGCTTCGCTGGTTTAGCAACCCACCCAATGCAGCGGGACGGGACCAGAGCTCCTTGCCCTGATCGCCAACCCTCTCAGTCTGGCTGGGTGATAACCGCTGGGTTATCACCCAGTTCTCTCCCGTGGTACCTCCGTCTGCGGTCATACGCCCAAGGGCACGCTGCCTCAGCCAGAACCTCGGCCTTGCGGGCAGACGGGGTTTTAGAGCACGGTGACGGCCTTGGGGTCCGTCCACCACGCCTCGAACTTGGCCCGCCAGCCGCCGGCTTTCAACAGGGCTGATGCGGTCCAGGCTCGTAAGCCGCCTGCCGAGGCCATTCGCGGACCCACCCACGGTCAGCTACACCGATCAGGCAGATATGAACCCTGCGTGGACCGTTAACCTATCGAGTCAGTAGGAACACCCATTCGGCGGTCGGGGGGACTAATCTGCGTGTTTCTCGGCTCGGGTGACTGTGCGTGTCTGGCTGCCTGGCTTACGGTGGGATGGTCGTTTGTTTCTGCTGGGGTCTCGGTGCACCCCGGGCAGAGGGGTCCTGGCCTGCTTGATGGAGGTCCCGATGACCACCGCTTCTCCGCCCGCCGCCCTCGTTCCCGTGATGCCGCTGTTCTCTGAGCCGGAGCGGCTGGCGCTGGCCGGGTTCCTGGCCTCATACACGGGGCTGACCCGCGAGGCGTACATGCTGGACTTACGCCAGTTCACCGCCTGGTGCCAGCAGCACGACGTGTCATTGTTCGCGGCACGGCGGGCTGACATCTAATCGTTCGCCCGCGGTCTGGAAGCCCGGGGCCGGGCGAGGTCGACGGTGGCGCGGCGGCTGGCCACGGTCGCCGGGTTCTACCGGTATGCCGTCGAGGAAGACCTCCTCGATCACTCGCCCGCCGTGCACGTCCGTCGCCCCCGTGTCGCCTACGAGTCCCACGCCGTCGGACTGGACCGCAACGAGGTCGGCGCGCTCCTGGTCGCAGCCGGGCTCGGCACACCGGCTGAGCACGCCCTGATCTGCCTGCTCGCCTTCAACGGCCCTCCGGGTCTCAGAAGCAACTGGCGCGGACATCGAGGCGCTCAGCCTGCAGCGCGGCCATCGCACCCTGGCGATCACCGGCAAGGGCGGCAAGAAAGCCCTCGTGCCTCTCGCGCCCAGAACTGCACGCGCGATCGACCTCGCTGTGGGCGAGCGGTGCGAAGGGCCGATCTTCCTCACCCCGGCCGGGACCAGACCGGACCGGCACGGCGCCGGGCGGATCGTCCGCCGCACCGCCAGGAGAGCCGGGCTGGGCAAGCCGGTCGGGCCGCATACCCTGCGCGCACGCGTTCATCACCGCAGCCCTCGACGCCGGAGTCCCGCTCCGCGACGTCCAGGAAGCGGCGTCCCACGCTGACCCCCGCACCACCATGAGATACGACCGCGCCCGGGCATACCTGGACCGCCACGCCACCTACGTCGTCGCCGCCTACCTCGCCGGAGCCGCCCGGTAGCCATCCGCAACCCGCCTGGCAAGCATCGCCCTGTTCCACGAAAGCCGAACCCGCGATACACGAAGGCTCGATCTGTACTGTTTTGATCTCGTTTCGGTTAGACGGAGTGCGGTAAAGAATGGGCGTTACGGCGGGGCGCTCGCTAATTCGGGCCAACGGGTGCCCGGGTCTTAGCTTCATCGGCTGACTTGAATTCCCCGGCAGAACTTGGCGCCTGGCGCGAGGCAAGACTTGAAGTAGCAGATCAGGAGCTGAAACGCCGACAGGCGAATTGAGCCGCGATCCTCCTGCGCCTCGCGCATGCGACGGCCGCACGCCTCACCGCCCTCGATCCCAGACTAACCGGCCGGAACTGGCGACGCCCGCCACCGAGATCATCGAATTCGCACCGCACATCGTTAGCAAGCACAACTGGTTCAACCGGGCCTTCATGCTCACCGGCCTCTCTTTCGCGTTCTTCCTGTGCACGGGCCTGGCTACCTGATCCAGCTCCATTCAGCCACCTGACAGGACACCTGGCCGCGCCGTTCGTCCCACCACTGTGCTCACTGTCCCGCGCAGCCACCGTGCGCCTTCCCTGCCGGTCCGCGGCAGAGATACCAGATCTTCTCCCGGGACCAGAGGCAAGCACGCCGGTCACCGCAAATCACGCGCGTTATGAAGGTGCCCCAGGCGTCAAGGTCATCAGCTCCGCGCCCGCCAAAGCACAAGGAGGCCTGAGACGAGAACGAAGACGATCAAGGCGGCATAGATCAGTCCTGTCGCGATGAGTATCACCAGTCCCTCCCGTCATGACGCTGGCGAGGGAGATCGGTGGTCCAGGTCATGCGGTTCTGGAGGGCGTTCGCGAGGGTTTGGAAGAACTGGCGCTCGATTGATCCGCGCGGGAGTTCGGTGGCGATGCGGCGGGCTTCGGAGAGTTCTTCTTCCTCTTCTGCCGGGCGGTCACCGATCCAGGTTGCGAAGACGCCGTGGTTCGTTGGCAGCAGTGCCTGGAAGACCAGGCGTCCGGAGCCTTTGCCGAGCGACTCGGCATGGTGAAGCAGCTTGGCCACCATCGGCACGTGTGCGTACAGGACCGTGGTTGGCGCGCGGGCCAGGATGCGAGCCGCGGTAAGGAGCGCAGTCTCTGACGGGTTGTCGCTCAGATCGCTCAGGATCGCGAGCGCCTGGTCGCTCCATCCGCCGGCGATGAGCGCGTAGAGATCAGCGCCATCGTCCTGCAGGTAGTACGTGCGTCGGTCGTGTCCGTGCCGGGTCATCCAGTCGCGGACCATGGTCAGGCAGTGAGCCAGCTCAGTGGTTTCGTGCACGCGCAGCGCTGGGTTCCAGCGGGATGGCAGAGCTTGGTGATTGAGGCTTTGCGCGTCGGATTGGCGGTCGATGCGGTCGAGAAGGAGGCTCGTGACAGACGTTGGGTCAAGGCGGGATAGCTCGCTGAGAGCGCTCATGATGCCGTACTCATCAATCGACACCACGTCGACCAACTGGTGGAGTATCGACTGGCGCATCGGGACTGATGTGTCGGACCAGCGGAGAGGCCCCGGGGGAAAGAAGCCGCCGAGTGCCTCGTCAGCCACCTTGGAGGAACCGCGAAACTCGATCGCGGCGGTAAGGCTTAGCGCTGCCGCCTTGTCTGACATTCCGATGAAGAAGGCCGCTCGCCCGGATATTGCTCGCACCGAATCGCTGTGATGCAGGGCCATCGCAGTCAGGACAGCGACTTCTCCCGGAAGCACGCCGGTCCGGCCCACCCGGTTCCATGAGAGGCCTGCGGCGGCGGCCCGCTGCAGCTTGTCGCGTTCACTGGCCAGCATGGCGGCGGCGAGTTCCATGACTTCCGGGTTCCCGGCTTGGGCCAGGCCGCCGATGGCCACTGAGGCAAAGGAACTTAGTTCGGGCAGGCCGCCGGCCACGGCTTGCTGGCACAGGCGCATCGCGGCTGAGGGCCGGGAGGTGAAGAACTCGGCCAGGAAGCGCGCGGCGCCGTCCAGACGTTCGGATGAGAGGCCTTCGACGTGGAGGCGGTTCTCCAGATAGTGGAGAACCTCTTGATCGGTGCGTTCCTGTGAAACTGCCTGTGCGGCCCTGCGGAATTGTTCTGCCTGAGCGGCCTGTGCTTCCTCGAAGCTCAGGCCGGACCGCATGGCGGTAGCGCCCCAGTCGGCATGCAGGCATGCCGACAGTTCGTCTTCAGTAGTGCTGGCGAGTGACGCCAGCGCCGTCTTGGCCGCAGCTCTGGTTGGAAGCCCGGGGCGATCAGCGTGCCTACGGAGAGCCTCGCGGATCGCGAGGCGGACCGAGGGGTCCCGCCCGGAGTCGGCGCCCAGCTTGCCGAGCCGTTCGATGATCGGAACGAACTCAGCCGTCCATCGGTCCAGCTCGGTCTGGCTGACCTGGCGGCCGCGCGTGCCTGGAAACTGGATGGCCCGCTCGAGTGCTTTGATCGCGCGCACCGCTAGACGCACGTCGTCGGTGGCCGACTGGTCGAAGGCCAGGTTGACGACACGCTGGCGAACGCCGTGTACCACGACCGGGTCAATGGGCAAAGAAAGAAGCGTCAGCGCCAGTTCGGACGGGATCTCGTCGCTGCCCTCAGCGGCCAGAATGGGCTCGATGACGTCGAAGGGAGACAGTTGCGACGACTCGCCGAACCAGCTGGCGGCTGTGTCGACGACGGCTTCGATGTACTCGACGGGCTTGCCCGGGCGCAGGCTGGCGATGTTCTTCATGACCCGGAGCGGATGCTCAGGGTTCTGATTGACCGGACGCCCGTCGTCCTGCGCCAGCGACCACAGCCTGTCCAGCGTCGGCCTGAGGAATGTGAGGTGATATGCGATGTTCCGGAGGACCGGCACGGTCGAGTCGACGACGTCAGCTCGTGTGGCAGGCCATGAGAAGGCGGCGGAATCGGCTGCGGGGGGGGCGTGGTCATCGAGCGCGAGCACGTCATCGATGAGTTGCAGAGCGAGGTCGGGCTGGAAGTAGGCGATCCGGCCTGCCAGCCTGAGCAGGGCGAGCTGATCGTCGTACGTGCCGGCAAGAAGCTGATCACGGACGGCGCCCCACAGCTCGCCGACGATGCCGGCGCGGTTCGGGCCGCCGTCTCGTACCTGCCAGTCGATGCGGGACGCGTTGACCAGCAGATGCTGGAGAGGAGTGCCAGTGGACGCGCCCTGAGCGCGCGCCAGGAACGACGTTGGCCGGCCGGACCTGTCGTCAAAGGCGGTGCTCGCGACCAGGATGTCGGCGAACATGTCAGGAACAACGCGTACCGCGCTGGCGCCGCGGCGCAGCACGAGACCGGCATCTTCTAGCTCGCGGATGCGGCTGTTCACCAGGTCCCATGAGGCGATGCCGGTGAGCCGGGTGATCGCGTTCTCGAAGTCGGGTTCGTTAAGCCGTACCGGCTGAAAGGCAGCCAGGGCGGAAAGCACCGAACGGCGCTCCATCGCATCAGTGCCGCCTGCCCGGCCCGCCATCTGATCGGCGAAGCGGCGGAATATGTCCTGGCGCAAACCGGCATCTGAGGCGAAAGACTTGCCTGACAGCTCGCGCCGCCGGTACAAGTCAGCCGCCACTACGGCGACAAACGGGCAGTCACGGCTGATCCCGGCGAGCTGGCGGGTAAACCGGTCATGGACGGGACGCGAGGTCAGGTTCGCGACGAGTTCCGCCGCCTCGGCCTGAGTCAGATCATCAAGCATCCATCGCTCGGCCGCGCGCGGCGACAGGTTGAGCTTCCAGATCTCGGCGTCCAGCTCGACTTCGCCGTATGGCCGCATTGCCAGCACGACGCGCGCGGCGGGATGCATCCGCCAGAGCTGGGCAACAATGCCGGCGACGCGGTCAATCGCATGGGCATCATCCAGGACCACTACCAGCCGGCCGGTCCGCGGAAGATGATCGAAGTCAGAGGCAACCGGCCACTGGCCCACGGCGAGGAACCGGACGTGGACGCCTGCGCGGTCAATCCGGTTTGCGACTTCCCAGAGGAGCTTGGACTTGCCGAGGCCGCCGCGCCCGACCAGCATCCCGATTTCGGCACCGCCGGGGTCGTCAAGCCACCGAACGATCTCACCGGCCACCTGCTCGCGTCCGACGAGGGCTTGCCGGTGATCCAGAAGCGTGTGCGCAGAACTCCGGTAGAACTCCTGGGCTGTCCGCCACGGGCTGGCAGGCTTGATGCCCAGGAACGCCTCGACGTGAGCAGGAAAATACGTTCGCACCACTTGGTGGGCGGCCTCAGTATCTAGACGCCGGACCTGACGGGACAGATCTGCCTGGTCCCACAACTGCCAGCCACCGTGTTTGTCCATCTCGAAGCGAGCCTCAGCAGTGGCGACACGGGACAGGGCAATAACCGAGTCGTCCACCCCGAGTTCGGCCTCGAGCACCGCCTTCTCGACTCTCTTCGGCCCGAACTGCCGCTCCCGCTTGCACTGCACGCCGACACGGCGCCCGTCCGGCCGGACAACTAGCACGTCATAGCCGCGCTGGTCGTCGCCTGGACCGCCCAGCTGGCTAACCTTGGCGCCTTGGAAGCGCCGCTCCATGAGGTCCGCGACCGCCCGTTCGAAGTGATCAGCGGTCAGGAGCTGGAATGGCAACAAGGGTGCCAGCGGGCGCACAGGTACGGCCGCAATGCGGATGCGGTCCAGACTGATGCCTGCTCAGGCGAGCACAGCTGCCAGCCCAGTCCAGCAGGGCCGCCAGCCCGCGCCGTACTGCCGCAGACCTGGGCGAATCCCCTCCGACGCCCGCAAGGCGGGACGCCGGACCGCCAAACCGGGCTCCCGATAGCCCGCGCCCTGAGCCAGCCGCGCGGAGCCTCCCGCGACTTTTCGTGCCACCATGTGCCACCAGAACGCTCCCGACCACGCCCGGGCAGTCACGTTCAAGACGTGAAAGCCCAGGTCAGAGCGGAGGCTCGGGGATTTGAACCCCGGATGGGCGCGAACCCAAACCGCATTAGCAGTGCGGCGCCATAGACCGGACTAGGCGAAGCCTCCTCAACCCTCTGCGGGAAACCCGAGAGCGCCGAACTGGCCGGGATCCCCGGCCGCTGACCTAGGGTACCGGCACTGACGCAACCGCCGCAAAGCTATCCCCACGTTGTGACCTTGCTGGTGCCCGAGACACCCGCGATCTGACTTGGGCGCGGCTCTGGCGGGAGTGCACTGCGGGCGACTCCGGTTGCGCTGCGGCCGCGCCGGTGATCCCGGGGCTTACCCGCGCCGCGCGGCTTGACTAAGGAAGGCCTCCCACTGGTTTCGCGAGGCTTGTCACTTCGAGTGGTGCTTTGCCGCGAAATCAGCCAGCTAGGGCGGCCCGGACCCGCCCTGGCGCGCAACCCCGACAACATCAATACGCGACCACACCAGAGCGGACGACCCGCCAGGCCGCACTCTAGGCCGCAACCGATCACGGCACGCCAGCTCCAAGATCAACTTAAAGCCCATGAGCCTCTGCGTGGCTCGACCGTGGGTGTTTTCGTGTCAGGCCGAGGGGCACTGGATCATGAACACAGCGTGACCGCGGAACATCGCTCCGGTTCTGGAGGCTGTCGGGTGACTCGGGATCTTGGCGAGTCGGGCGCCGGCTGGAGGCGGACGTGCGCCGTGCCCCGGCGGAGCCGTGCCCCGGCACGGCTCCGCCGGGGCAGCCTGAGCAACGTGGTTCTCCATCGTCTGCGGCATGATCGCGGAGCGTTCCCGCGCCGCAGCGTGATCGCGGAGCGTTCTCCGTCATTTGCGGCATGATCGCGGAGCGTTCTCTGTCGTTACCGCGGAGACTTCTCGCAGCACGGAGTCTTTACCGCTCTATATGCGGACAACGCTCCGCGCAGCGACAAGGCTCCGCGCCAGAGCCGGGAAACACTCCATGCAACGGCAAGGCTCCGCGCCAGAGCCGGGAAACACTCCGCACAACAGCGGAATGCCGGCCTGCAGCAGAATGCCCGCCGCGGCCAAGCGCTCGCCGACCGCCGGCCTCCGACCGGTCGCGTGCGGCTAGCGCGCTTCGATGACTTCGTAGTCGCCGCGCGCGTAGGCGTCCCTGATCTTGGTTTTCGCGAACTTGCCCACGCTGGTTTTCGGTACCTCGGAGATGAACGACCAGCGCTCGGGCAGCTGCCAGCGAGGAACCCTGCCGGCCAGGTACTCGCGCAAGTCGGCGGCTGTTGCCGAGGCGCCGGTCGCGAGCACCACTGTGGCGAGCGGCCGCTCGCCCCAGCGCTCGTCCGAGACGCCGATCACCGCGGCCTCGATCACGTCGGGGTGGCCCATCAGGACGTTCTCTAGCTCCATCGAGGAAATCCACTCGCCGCCCGACTTGATGACGTCCTTCGCCCGGTCGGTCAGCGTGACGTAGCCGAGCCTGTCGATCGTCCCGACGTCGCCGGTTCGCAGCCAGCCGTCCCTGAACTTCTCGGGATCGTCGTCCTTGTAGTAGGCACCGGTGATCCACGGGCCCCTGACCTCGACTTCGCCGACCGCCACGCCGTCGTGCGGCAGCGGCACGCCCTCCTCGCCGATCAGGCGGGCTTCCACGTCGCAGATCAGCCTGCCCTGGGTGTCGCGGTAGTGCCAGGATTCTTCCTCGGTGACGCCTGACGGCGGGCGGGCGACGCTCCCGAGCGGCGAGGTCTCGGTCATCCCCCAGGCCTGGAGGATCAGGACGCCCTGTTCCTTCTGGTACGCCTCCATCAGCGAGTGGGGCACGGCCGAGCCGCCGCACGGCACGACGCGCAGCGAGCTCAGGTCGCCGCCGTGCTCCCTGACATGCAGCAGCAGCGCGTTCCAGATCGTGGGGACCGCCCCGGCTATGGTTGGCCGCTCCGCCTCGATGATGCGGACGAGCGGTGCCGGCTGGAGGAACCGGTCGGGCATGATGAGGCTGGCCCCGGCCATGACCGCCGCGTAGGGCAGCCCCCAGGCGTTCGCGTGGAACATCGGCACGACGGGGAGCACCCGGTCAGGCTCGGCGATGCCGAACACCCCGCCCGTGCAGACCGCCATGGAGTGCAGGTGCATCGACCTGTGGCTGTAGACCACTCCCTTGGGATTACCGGTCGTGCCGCTGGTGTAGCACATGGCGGCCGCTGACCGCTCGTCCAGCTCGGGCCAGTCGAAGCGGTCAGGCTGATCGGCGAGCAGGTCCTCGTAGAAATGCACCGAACGGCTTGCGCCTGCGAGGACGGCCAGCGCCGCGTCATCCCGTTCATCCTCTCTGCCTGTGACGATCACGTGGCGAATCGTCTCCGAATGCGGCAGCACCTGGCCAAGGAGCGGCACGAGGCTCGAGTCGACGATCACCACGTCGTCCGCGGCGTGGGTGGCGATGTAGCCGATCACTTCGGGGTCGAGCCTGAGATTGAGCGTGTGCAGGACCGCGCCCATGGAAGGGATGGCCAGATACGCCTCGAGGTGCTCAGCGTTATTCCACATCAGCGTCGCGACCCGCTGATCGCCGTCCACCCCCAGCGAGCGCAGCGCGTGCGCCAGCTTGGCCACCCGGACGCCGGTCTGCGCGTACGTCTGGCGGCGGCTCGCGTCAGCGGTGCAGGTCACCACCTCGCGGTCACCGAACGCGCTCGTGCCGTACTGCATGATCCTGGTGACAGTCAGCGGGACATCCATCATCGTGCTGCGCACGGCAACCTCCTGCGTCAAGCGTTCGGCGCGGCTGACCCGGCCCTAGCCGGTGCGCCGGAATTATCCCTGGGGTGGATAGTCCCACGCTGAAGCCGAAACGTCACCAGTGCGGTGCCCGCTCACGGCCCCGGTCACTCACCGAAGAGCTCAGCGTCCGTGCGGAGTTTGGCGACCGCGCGGGAGACCGTGCTCTTGACCGTGCCCTGGCTGACTCCGAGTATCTCCGCGACCTCGGCTTCGGACCTGTCCTCGAGGAACCGGAGCACTACCGCGGCTCGCATCCGGTGCGGCAGCCTGCCGATCGCGCGCCGCAGCGCGTCCTGCAGTTCGCTGCTGACCGGCGCGTCGGCGACAGGGAAGTCAGGAAGGTCGCCCGTCGGGTATTCCTCGATCTTGCGCCGCCGCCACCAGGAGATATGCGTGTTGATCATCGCGCGGCGGACATAGCCGTCCAAAGCCGCTCGATCTTCGATCCGGTCCCACGCCTGGTAGGTCTTGGCGAGCGCCGACTGCACGAGGTCCTCGGCATCGGCGGTATTCCCCGTGAGCAAATAGGCGGAATGCAGCAGCGACCGGCTGCGAGAGCTGACGAAAGCGTGGAAATCGGCCGCCCCGGGCGCTGGCTCGTCTTTCTCGCCGCTGCGCTCGCCCGCCCAGGCGGCACCGCGCCACTCGGCTCGCGGGACTCCATGTGCTTGCGCACCGCCTCCGACGCTCACCTGACCACGGTACCCACGACACTCCGTAGATGTCGCACTACCCTATGTAACTCGTCGCCGGTCAGTACGGTATTCACGTAAGGCGATGACTCGACCGGATCTGCCCGAAAGATGTGCTGGTCAGAGATAACATCTGGCAGATCTTGGAAACCGCTTGACGCGGGCCGCATAGCTCAGCATCGTCGAAACGCTGGAAATGAAACTCGCGCGGTAAAGGTTGGTACCCGGGTGGAATCGGCTGCGGTGTGCTGCGACCGTTGCCCTGGCGCGTCCGCAGCCCAAACCAGCCATTTCGCGAGGCGGCGGTTGCTCAAGGCGGCCGTCTTCGCGCCGCAGCCTGGCACGCTCAGCCGCTCTGAGCCCAGCGCCAAGCCCGCTGACGGCGGTGGCCGGACTCACCGTGACGGCTCGCTCCCAGGCGGTTCAGGCCGGTCCTGGCCTGGCGTGCCGTCGGCTGACGTCGAACCGGCCGACCGCCACCTGTATCGCGCCGTCACCGGCACCATCACCGACGTCAGCCCGCACTTCGTGGTGATCGGCGATGCCGCGGGCGAGCGGCGGTTCGCCCTGACGTCCACCGCCACGGCCTGGCGCGGCGAGCCATTAGAGCCGTCGGCGCTCAGGCCCGGCGACGAGGCCGTGATCCGGATCGTGCCATCGCAGTCCGCCATCGCCGACCGGATCTGGGCGAACATCGGCAGGGTGTGCGGGGTCATCATCGAGAGCGACTCCGAGCGCCTGGTCGTCGCGGAAGGCGCCGCCAGGGCGCCGCGGACGGTAGTCATCTCGCAGCTTGCCAGCGTCCGGATCAGGGTCAAGATCCCGAACCTGCGCCCCGGCTACCTCATTGACATCATCGGCGTCCGCCAGCAGGGCGTCCTGCTCGGGCTGGTCGCGACAAGCCCGCAGCCGCCCTACCGGAGCGACCACCTGCCACCTCGTCAGCTGATGGGCGGCCTGCTACCCGACGCCATCACCGGCTGCGCGGTATGGCATGACAACGCTGACGAGCCGTACGGGCTGCTCGGCGTCTTCTATCCGGCGGTCGACCCGGCCGCTGGCTGCATGGAGGACGCCGCCGCCAGGATCGCCCCAGGACAGGCACAGGCTTTCCGCGAGCTGCCCTACCTGGCCATCGGGACCGCGCTCCAGGTACGCAATGAGTGCACCGGCATCGGATGGACGCTGCCGGTCACCGGCTGCTCGCCGACCGCCCGGCTCTTCAATGACCACTGCGTAGCCTGCAAGACCTCGCCGCGCGGGCGGATCGCCGACCTGACGCTCGCTAGTTTCGTGGCGCTCGGCGGCGAGCTCGAGCAGGGATGCTTCAACGCGACACTGACGATAGGCCGATGAGATGCTAACCCTCTTCGGCGACCTGCAGGTACCGTTTCTGGCGGCGATGCTGCTCAGCGGCTGCTTCACCAAGGCCTACAGGGTGCTCAAGGCGCGATCGGTCACCGCCGGGCTCGGGCCGACAGCGCTGTTTCCGCTCCGGATGCGCACGCCGGCCGCGTTCGCGATGTGCGCCACGGAGTTCGGCCTGGGCATGGGCCTGATCGTGACGTGCAGCGACTACGGGCAGGGGCGGCCGGCGAGCTTGTTCAGGCTCGGGGGCGGGCTGCTCTTCCTCGTAGCGGCGTTCGCCCTGATCGAACTGCGCAGCGTGCGGCCCGACGTCGGCTGCGGATGCTTCGGCGAGTTCAGCCAGACGCCGGTCACGGGCCGGACCATCATCAGGTCGGTGCTGCTCGCCGCCTGCTCGCTGAGCATCGTCGAGCTGCCTCCGATCCAGCTGCCCGTCTCGGTCTCGACCGGTCACGTCGCGGTCGTGCTGCTGTTGTTCGCCGCTGAGCTCGGCGTCTTCGCCCTGCTTTCGCCCGAGGTCCATGACCTCCTGGTCAGGATCGGCTACTCGGCACCCTGCGAGCTGCGGGTGGTGAGCCCCGAGCAGAGCATCGCCGCGCTGCACCGCAGCTCGCAGTGGCGCAAGCATTCCAAGCTCATCGACGCCGGCGAGCCGTCCGACGTCTGGCGCGAACTCTGCTGGCGGTACGTCGCCTACCCGAGCAAGCACGCGGGCAGGGAAGCCGAGCTCATTTTCGCCGTCCGGCTGGAGAGCCGGCGGCCGGTCATCTTGTCGGCGCTTGTCGATACGGCTACCGGCGCCGTCCTGCCGTGGCCGGCCGGCTCCGCACGGCCCGCCAGGCGTCATGGCATGGCAAGGACCCGGGTCGCCTACCGGACCGAGGCTGGCGTGCGAGCCGACCCGGTCGTGCGAGCCGAGGCCGCGAGCGTGCCAGGAGCCAGGGGTACTCGCGGGAGCGGGGGCTCAGGCGGGCGGCCTCCATTCCCGCACGCGTAACGGCTCTCGCGCTTTCTAGGGCTCTCTTGGATGTGATCTAGACAGTGGTATACGACCCCAGAAACGCGCGTAGCCGCCGGGCTGGTGTTGGCCGGGCTGGGCTCAGCGGGGCTCTGTTCAGGCGGGCTGGGCGCGCAGGAAGCGGCCGAAGTGCGGCACGGTGAAGGCGATCAGGCCGCGCTCCGAGCTGTAGATGAGGCCCTTCTTGATCAGGCTGTCCCTGGCCGGCGAGACGCTCGACGGCTTCCGGCCGAGTTCGTCGGCCACCTGCGCGGTCGGTACCGGTTCGTCCCCGAGCAACGCCATGGCGCGCATGTACTCGCGCTCGGCCGGCGTCGCGCGCTCGTACCTGCTCCCGAAGAACCCCACCGCAAGCTCGCCGGCCGCCAGCGGCGCCGCGACCGCCACATCGGTCACCGTGACGGGGCTGGTCGCGGCTACATCCCAGGTGACCTTGCCGTACGCCTGCACGAAGTAGGGATATCCGTCGGCGGCGGCGTAGAGCGCGTCGAGCGCCGCCGGCTGGAAGTCCGCGCCCTCGCGCCTGGCCGGAGCGAGCAGCGCGAAATCGGCGGCCGACCGGTCCAGACGATCAATTGCTACATATCGAAACAATCTCTCGGAGTAGCTCTTGCTCGCGGACAGAACCGACGGCAGGTGCGGCAACCCGGCGCCTACCACGATGAGAGCGCCCCCGTTTTGGGAGAGCTCGTGGCAGGCGGCGCACAGCGCCGAGATGTCGGAGGCGGGCACGTCCTGCATCTCGTCGATGAACAGCGCGATGCCGACCGACAGGTCGGAGGCGACCGCCGCCGCGTCGGTCAGCAGTTCGGTCAGGTCAATCTCCAGATCCCCCGAGTCCGCCCGTCCGCGAGCCATCGGCACGTCAATGCCCAGGTGGCTGAGCTGCGCGCCCTTGGCGGCCTTGGGGTCCCTGGCCATGAACGCCTTGAGCACGCCAAGGAACTCGTCGATCCGGTCAGGCGCACGGTGCCTGGGAGCGAGCTCGCGCACGGCCAGGTGGACCGCCCCGGCGATCGGCCGGCGGATCGACTGGTCCGGCCTGGCCTCGATCTTGCCGGTGCCCCACAGGTGCTGGATCGCCATGGAGCGGAACGCGTTCAGCAGCACGGTCTTGCCGACCCCGCGCAGGCCGGTCAGAACCATGCTGCGCTCGGGCTTTCCCTTCGCCACCCGCTCGAGCACGACCTCGAACTGGGCGAGTTCCTTGTCTCGTCCCGCTAGCTCAGGCGGCCGCTGCCCGGCACCCGGCGCATAGGGGTTTCGCACAGGATCCACGGCATAGCAGCCTATGGCCCGATCTAGCGAGATCCCTAGATTGCGCTAGAGACCGCTAGCCGGCGTGTCGCGCTGGCTAGCGGATCCGGCGGCGTGGCCGGCGACCGGCGCGGCGGCGTGGCCGGCGGCCGCCGCGGCGGGACCGGCCCCGTGGCCGGTGCTATTCAGGCGGTTCAGGTAGGCGTTGTAGGCGACGAGGCGTTCGTCATCGTCGTCAATGTCGGCGGTCGCTGACACCGCGTCCGGGGCCACGGTCGCCCGCCTGGCCGCCTCAAGCCAGCCGCGTGATCGCGTGACCGTTCGCGTGTCGGTTGCCCACATCAGGAAGATCACCATCATCAGCGCGAACATGATCGCGTCGCCGCCCACCCACATCACCGCGCCGCCCGCGTGCAGGTCACCTACGGCGGTACCGGCCCAGGCCGGACGCGGGCCGGCTGGCAGCCCGGGCGTGCCGCGATTGCCGTAGCTGAGGATGAGCCCGGTGAACGTATCGACCGGCATCACCAGGAAGAGCAGCACGAGCCTGGTCGGGTAGGACAGCCGCCACCTGATCGGCTCCGATCCGATGATCGGCAGGAAGAAGAGGTACCCGATGATCAGGAACCCCACGTGCTCGGTCTCGTGCGCGGCCTGGTTCTGGGCCGTCAGGTTCGCGAGCCCGGTCAGGTGCGCGACCACGATCGCGGCCGCGTAGGCGGCGAAACCAAACACCGGCCAGGTCAGGAAGCTGGCGACCCGCGATCGCACGGCCCGCTTGACCCAGCTGTGCACCGGATTACGGCTAGCGTGCATGAGCAGGGTGATCGGGCGACCCAGGATCAGCAGCGGCGGCGCGGCCATGACCAGCATCAGGTGCTGCACCATGTGGTCCCAGAACAGCATGTCGTCGTAGCTGCCGATCCCGCTCTGCAGCGCGACCACGACGATCGCGAGGCCGCCGATGAACATGCCGGTGCGCCAGAGCGGCCACGGCCTCGCCGGATGCCTGCGAGCCACCCGCACGACGCCCCATAGGTAGAGGCCAGCAGCGGCAACGACTGACACCGTGACCACCGGAGCGGACTGCCACTGGGCGAACGCGGCTTGCCAGCCAAACGGGGGAAGCATGCGACCTCCTTCGCAGCGAGCCTACCTAGCGTCGACTTCAGCAGCCGAACTCACCCGGGCGGCTTGGCGCAACTGCGCCTGAGCGGGCCGCCCGCCCGGGGTCTGGTACGAAAACCCGGCCTGCGGGGTGGTTCCTTGCCCCCTTGGGAGGAGGGTTGTCGCAGGTAGGAGCGTTGTCCGGACTATCCGACGACAACGCTCCCGCACGCGAAACCGCTCCTTCAAGAGCGCGGTCAACTCTCCCGAACCCGAAATCGCTCCTGCAAAACGCGGTCAACCCTCCCCGGACCCGAAACCGCTCCTGAACCACGGCGGTCAACCATCCGGACCCGCCCGGGGGCGCGGATTCGGGACCAGGGACGGACCAGGAACCCGGGGCCGGGCTCCGGACACCGCACTCGCCGGAGCGATGTTCCGTGATCATGCCGCAGTCCGTGATCACGGAACATTACCCAGGTCAGGACAGCAGCGATCCTCCGTGATCACGCCCGCGACCTTGATCACGGAAGATCGCCCGGGGTCAGGGGAGGCTGTCGGGTGGCTTCTCCGTTGATTCAGTCAGGCGGATACCGTCACCCGGCCTGGCGTGCCGGGGCGGTGTGAGCAACGCTGCCCTCCCCGTTGTCGTCCCGAGAGGTTGCTGAAACCCCTTTTTGTTCGCGAACCCGACGCCCTGACCTGCGGTTATTCGATCGCGATCATGGATTTGCTGGGTTTTCAGCAGCCTCTCCCGACAGTAAGAGGAAGGGCCGCGTTGGCCTGTAAACAGGGATGGTTTTATTCAGTTTATTCCTATTTACGCCGACGCATCGGCGCCGGCCAGCCAGCACGGATGGTTGCTGTAACCGGACGGCCCGCACCACCAACATGGCCCGACCTGCTGCCGGCCCGGCCTCGGCCTGGACAGGACCCGGTCTCCAACGGCATGCGAGCGTAGCGGACCCACGCCGATTCGCGTGACCATGGGCGCACGGCGCCCGCTATGGTAGTCGGCGGAGGGTTCGCCTAGTGGCCGATGGCGGCGGTCTTGAAAACCGCTATGGGGCGTGAGCTTCATCGTGGGTTCGAATCCCACACCCTCCGCCAACCGGCCCAGATGCGGCCTGACCTGCGCGTTTGGGGTGCTGCACCGCTCCCCCGCCGGCCCGTCGTGTGCAGCTACGTGCCGCTGAGAGCGACAGCCGGCCGCTGATCGCGGGATATGCGCGGGATGATCCCGCGACGTTTCCGCAGGTCAGGAGCGCTCTGCAGCTTCGCATGTTCGATGACCAAACTAGCTCAGCGCTAGGCTGATGCGCTGGTTAGCGATTCCTTGTCGCCGTCGATGCAGTTGGCGTACACGCGCAACAGCACGTCTACTGAGTGACCAGCTCGCCGGGCGACAGTCGGCGCGGGGACGCCGCCGTTGAGCCATAGGACACGCCCAGGCTTGCTCGCGGTGACGCGGACGGCGTGGACCTGCCAGGCGTGGGCGAGCTGCTCGGCGGCGCGGGCGTAGTCGCCGGGGACCTGGCCGTCGCGGAGCCGGATGCGGACCGTCCAGCCCATCCGGCTCGGCCGCAGCAGCCCGAGGCCGGGCGCGTGGATCACGGGTACGCGGCGCATCCGGCGTCCGGGAGTGAGGAGCACGCTCGTTCTCTTGAGCGTGCCCGCGACGGGGACGGCGTCCAGGGTCCACCGCCAGCGGTGCCGCTCGGACGCGAGCCCGCAGGACGCGGCGACATGCGGCCAGGTAAGGCGGACGCGGATGGCCTTGACCGGGAATCTGACCCCGAGCCAGAACGAGGCCGGGGAGAGGCGTGCCCAGGCAGGTACCCCGGCCGCGATGACGGCCAGGGCACCAAGCACCAGGACTAGATGCGGATGGGACATGGAATTCACCAACTACGCGGCTCTGGCCGCAGAGGCTGGGGTTATGGCGTCGGCGCGGTAGGCGATGCCCCACCGGGCCTCGCCGTTGCGGGTCTGCTCCCAGACGAACCCGACGAGCCCGGCAGGCACGACAACCTGGCCGACCTTCACGTCCGGCTCGCCGGAGACGCTCACGTTGACCAGCTCGACCCGACCGTTGGCATCAGCGGCGGACAGCCCGACCTGGTACACGGTCTGTCCGTTCCGGTCGGTCTTGACCTCGCCGGTGTCCTGCGACACCAGGCGCGGCCGGGGATCGGTCACGGCAACGAATGTCAGCCGCGACACGTCGACGGGGATAGGTATAGAGCGCATGTGGCGCTTCCTCTCGTTCGCCCTTGTTCAGGACTGTTAGCGGACAAGGGAGGCATGCCAGAAGACAGTCGCGGTAGCATCGAAGCTGCGAAGCCTGCGGTGCTTGTGCCGCGTCTGGCCTGGGCGGGTTGCCTCCCGCTCAGGCCACTTTCCTGTGTGGCCAGTCACGCCGGGCGCCGAGAGCCGCCGCGGTGCCCGTGGCATTCACCTCCATTTGCCGGTGCTCGGGAAGGCTCATGCCACAACTATACCCGTACTCAGAGTGCGTTACACATACTTTTTATTTCAGTCACGTAACCTGGCGAGGCCCAGACGCACTGAAAGTGCGTGCAGCTCGGGGCCGGGCGGGTCCTGCATGGTGAGCAGGTCGGCGGTGATCTGCCGGGCCAGGTAGTGGCTGCGGACCAGCTCGGCCGCGATGCCTTCGGCCTGGCGCAGCGTGGTGACGGCCTGGTCGGGCTGGCGGCGCTGGGCATGGGCGCGGGCAATGTCGATGAGCATCCGGGCCTGCCGTTCCGGTGACAGCTCCGTGACATCCGCCAGCTCAGCGGCACGCAAGGCCCGGCCGGCGTCGCCGAGTTCGACCGCGATGGCGACCTCGAAGACGGCGACGTTGGCCGGGCCGAACTCGGTGGTGAAGTCGTTGCGGCCCGGCCCGACCCTCGCGGCCATGCCGGCGGCGCGCTGCAGGCGGGCGTAGGCGGCCTCGGCGTCGCCGGCCCGGGCGGCGGTGATGGCGCGCTGCAGGGTCAGAGCGCCCCATAGCGACATGGCCTCGGGATTGCCGCTGTCGGCCACATGCCACAGGGCGTCAGCTGCGGTGCGGGCGGCTTCCTCAGCCTGGGCGTAGTGGCGAGCGCTGAGGAACACGAACACCAGCCGGAACGCCCCGGCCGCGACCAGGAGCGGGTTACCTGCCCGCTCGGCCGACACCAGGGACCGGTCGGCGGCGATCCACGCGGCCTCGGGCTCGCCGAGCTTGTCCAGCGCCGCCGAGCAGGCCTGGTAGGCGGCGGCCATCAGCTCGAAGACCTTGCCGTGCTGGTCCTGGGGCAGGGCGCGGGCGGCGGTCTCGAGGTCGGGGATCAGGGCGCGGAGCAGGTCAGCCAGGTCCGCGTAGCGGGCAGCGTGCGTCAGCTCCCATGCAGCGGCGGCCCTGGCCTGCAGGTCGTCCAGGGCGGGGGACTGGTGCCCGTTGAGCATTGCCCTGAGCGAGTGCACCCCCGACAGGACGAGCCGCAGGTCCCCGGCGGCGGGTGACTCCTCGGTCACGGCGGCGATGATCGGGGCCTCGGCGGCCAGCTCGGCGAGCGGGATCTCCAGGGCCTCGGACAGTGATTCGAGCACCGACATCCGGTCGATCCGGCGCACGCCCCGCTCCACCTGGGACACCCAGGCGACCGACCGGCCGATCAGCCGGGCCAGCTCCGGCTGGGACAGTCCCCGGCGGCGCCGCTCGGCGGCGATCTTCCGGCCCAGGGCCTGCTGATAGTCAGGGGGGCTCACCCGCCCATCCCCTTCCCCGCCTGCAGGGTCAGCCAGTCGACCTCGGTCGAGGCGAGGTACTGGCCGCGCTCGGCCAGGTAACGCCGGGTGTGCGGCGCAGCCTCATGCGCGTCGAAGGCGTCCCTGTCCCGGTACAGCTCGTAGAAGATCCGCTGCAGGGGCTCATCCTTGACGGTATGGCTGGCATAGACGAGCGTGCCGGGCTCACTGGCCTTGATCTGCTCGATGGTCTCGGCGACGAGCCGGTCGTAGGCCTCGGCGCTGGCCTGGTCCCTGCACGTGAACCGCACGGTAAGACCGAACATGCCTCTCCCTTCCTGGGTGCGTGCCGCGTCACGTCATGCTCGCACTTTCCGTGCGGCTCCGGTACGCGAAGTAACACGTATTGATTATACGTGCCAGATATTTTCAGTACGTTATCGGGTGACCAGAGTTCGCGCAATCTCCCTTGAGGTACCGATGCTCACCCCCGCTACCAGCGCAACCGCACGCCGCACCAGCACCCGCAGCTACCCCGGAACCCCCGAGCAAGCCCGCATCATCCGCGCCGACCTGCGCGCACTCCTCGCCCACTGCCCCCACGCCGACGACATCATCCTGTGCGCCTCAGAACTCGCCGCCAACGCAGCCCTCCACAGCCGGTCAGCCGCACCAGGCGGCACCATCACCGTCCACGCCGACATTCGCCCAGGCGACCGGGTCTGCATCGAAGTCAGCGACCAGGGCGGACCATGGACACCAGCCCCCGACGACCACGACCGGCCCCACGGCCTCGACATCGTCGCAGCACTCGCCACCACCTGGCGCATCACCGGCACAGCCACCGGCCGGATGGCCTGGGCGCGGCTAGATTGGCCAGCCCGGTGACCGAGCCAGCGCAGACACCGCCACGAGGAATGCCCCTCACCCAAGCCCAGCTCAGCCTGGCCAAGCTCCTGCACGACTACAACGAGAGGTGGGAATTCGAGCGCGTCGACCGCACCACCGAATGGGTAGCCGTCCACCGCGAAACAGGAGGCGACTACATCCGCATCGTCGGCGGTCGCGACCTGCCCCCACTCCGCTACCAGATGGACCAGGTCGAACGCGACGACCCCGAAGAACGCGAACCGCAACGCCGCTCGAAATAGCAGACCCCGCGACGCGCACCCGGCCCGCAGCATCAGACGCACCGGGCGCTGGTGAGAACTTTCCTTACGTCATCAAGGGCGGCTCGCTACGCTCCCCGCCACGACACGGCCCGAAAGCGCCGGGCATGCGGCCCCTTCGGGTCCGACCCGGCGCACGGCCCGCGCCGCACGAGAGAGCAAGCGACCCGACCAGATCGACGTGAGAAGCGTCTTCCTCGCTCCCGATTGTCCAGCTCGTGATCACCGCGTCTAGGCCGCCCTTCGGACGTCGCTACGCGATCGGCTCCGCCGAGCCTAGACCCGCCGACCGCTCACATGGATCTGGCGCCTACGAGAATGACGGATGAGACTCGGCCGAACCACGCTGAGTTGCAGATCTTAACCAGCAAAATCCGCTTGGACGTTGGGACCGCTCCACCCATACGATTCAAGCATCGCGAGAGTCGCAGCGTTCTCAACATCGGTCGACAGCCACGTCCTTATTGTCGTTCGGTTCTCCCCGGCTGCGAGCGCGGAAAGCGCCAGGACTCGTCGTGCATGCGGAGTAGATGATCGACGATATCCTTCACGGTATGCATCGCGAGCCTCGTCCGGGTCCCACACGCCCAAGCGTTGCGCTGAAACGGCGAGCAGTGGAAGTCCGGTGTTTGCATCACGAATAGCTTTCTCGAAAAACTCGCATAGCGGCTTCCGCGCCTTGATTGAACTCGGGAACATCCTGCCGAAATGCGCGACAGCCCATTCGCATGATGACCATTTGCCGTTGACATATTCGAGATACCAGTCCTGCAAGCTATCATTGGCAAAGGATTCCTTGAACAATCGCGAACAAGCGTCCGCCACATGCGGCATGCGCGGAGCAGTCGCGATGAGTTCTTGAATTTTATACCTGCTCACATGCTTTCGCATCCGCATAGCGGCAAACTTGACCGACGTACGGCTGGCTTTCTCTGGGTTATCGAGCAACTTGTCAATCAGGGATTCCAGCGGGCCAAAGTCAGAATCGCTGTCGAGTGCATCATCAACTGCGCTGTGCTCGACCTCCTTCGCCTGATTCTCAACGTCCTCACCCGTCAAGACGTCCGTCTTTGCGGAATTTAGATTAAGACCCAACGATTGAACTGCCGCCTGGAGGTCCATCTGCGCTTGACGCGCATCAGCCTCGTCATCACCAAACAGCCAGATGTCGTCCATCCAACGAGCGAAGCTGCGGTGTTGAACCTTTCGGCGCGACAACAACTTCGGTATAACCGTTGAGTGGTGTCTGAGAACGTCGTCCAACGGTGCGACATACATGTTAGCGATTACCGCCGATGCCGTCGAACGCTGCACTAGCCCTGAACGATTGGGTATCGCATCAAACGCCCCTATCATGTCGCACAGACGCTTCGTTACGGCATTCGAAGGACAACGATCCATGATCGTTTCATGGACGAGCGAAATTGGAATATTCGCAAAGAAGGAGACAATGTCGCTTTTCAATGCAACCCAGAAGAAGTCGGCGAGCATAGCCAGATGGGACCGGTAGCCTTCCCACTGCTTGCTGTTGTGAGAGTAAACCCCCGGCTTGGGGTCTACTGCGTGTAGCCGCCAGCCGTAAGCATCCGGCGACATTGATCCGATCATCTTTACGGATAGATTGTCGGTAAGTGCATGGTAAGTCAACCTATCGGCGATATCTAGCACAACGGCTGGCCGAGTTCCCCAATTCTCTTTTGGGACATCTAGAAGAGCTACGACCCTCGCTCCCGAAGCATCGAGGTTTTCAACTATGCGATTCTGAGCCTTCTGAAGGAAAAAACCAAGCTCAGGCCAACCCCACGGATCCTGATACCAGTCCCCAGGAATCTCGGCCCGAATATTGGTTACCGCCTGCTGCAGATCCAGGGCAGCCAACCAGTCAATCTTTGCCATAGCGTTGTTTCCAATCTAGAGTTTAGTGCAATGTGTTCATACTGGTAGAAGACGAGTGAAGGCGCAACTTGATTGTCTTCAAAACAGACAAACTGGCGGCTCAACTGCTATGAACCATGTCAGATCACCACATCTGCAACGTGCGACTAACCAGTCGGCCGGTCCGCTCGGGTTATCCCCTGACCGTCGGCGGTCCCGGCTTGTCCGTCGTTAACTGGCGCACAGCAGCATTGGTTCTGGAGGCTGGCCCGACAGTTTCGCCAGCCGGGCCAGATCTGTCGCGGCAGCAGTTACTCAGGGCAAGCGATACGGAACCGCCGCCAAGTCACGCGCAAACGCCGAGAAGACCTGTCACGGGATGTACGCCGGATGACCAGGGCTCCAGGAGTGGCCCAGATACGGCCCCATCGCAGCTCAGGCAGCGACTGCCGACGTCGGCCACCCCGGTCTTGAAAATCGCTATGGGGCGTGAGCTTCATCGTGGGTTCGAATCCCACACCCACCGCCAATCAGCCCAAATGCTTCCTAAACTGGGCAGATGCCCCCCGACGCGATCGGCTGTGTCTCGCGGCGGCACCCGGCGTGGGCCACTCAGACATCGGTCGGCTTCAGCCAGCGGTCCATCTAGTCGAGGATCGCCTCGGCTCGTTGAACGCGCAAGCGAGGTCGGCGCCGAACGGGTCGTGCGGGACGCCTGGGAGGCGGACCATCTCGGTGACCCGGCCAGCTTCAGCTCGTTGTAGAGTACGTCGCCTCGCGCAAGATCCGCCAGCGAACCGCGCTGTCACGGGCAACGTAAACCGGGCCCTTTCGGCGCTATCCTCGCTATGTGGGTACTGAGGTGCTGTCGGCCGTCGGCCGGTGGGATCACTTCTCGTCGTTGATGGTGCCGGACAAGCCAGGCGGCGCTGGGTGCGTGTGCATGGCCTACCGCAACTCCAGCCTCGACATGCCTGGCCGGATCGCGCATATGCGCGGGCTGTGCGACAGCGAGCCCGGCCCTGGCGTCCTCGCGTTTGTTGACGGGCAGGTCGCCGGGTGGTGCTCGATCGCGCCGAAAGCCACCTATCGCGCCCTGGTCAACTCGCGGACCATCCCGCATGTTGATGACGCAGGCGCTTGGTCGGCGGTCTGCTTCGTGGTTCGCAAGGGATTCCGACGCCGGGGATTGATGCACGACCTGCTCGACGGCGCAGTTGAGCACGCGCGCGCCAGCGAGGCGATCGTGATTGAGGGTTACCCGGTAGAGCCGGGAGGCGACCGCGTCGATCAGGCCGGCGCTTATGTCGGCACCGTCCGCCTGTTCGAGGCGCACGGATTCGAGCGTGTGCTGCAGACTACGGGCCGAAGCGGCGGCAAGCCGCGCTGGCTTGTCCGCCGCGAGCTCGCCTGAGCTTGCTGAGTCGGCCACGTTCGTCAACAGCACGCTCGATGGCATGCCGGTACTGGCCATGGGCATCGCCGGCATGCTTGCCATGAGGGAGCAGTTCCCGCCGACTCCGAAACTCGCTCAGGTGTGGCCGCCGGCACTGCTCACGGCGGGATGCGCGGACCGAGTCCGCGCATCCCGCCTAGGACTAGCGCCTCGTGGTTAGGGCAGGCCCATGTGGCCATGCAGCGTGTAGGTGCGGATCCGCTGGCCAGCGCCGTTCGTGCCGTCGGAGTGGGTGAGATAGGCGAAGCCGGCGAGGGCCTGCTGCGCCCAGGCGGCGATGTTGGGGAATGGCCCGATGCCGTATGACGGGTCGTAGACCTTGCCGTTGTACGTATCGACGGCATGATCGCCGTATCCGAACCATCCCGGAGGATTCGGATCGTTCTGACCCGGCACGCCAGTCGCGTCGTCGAACTGCGGCCCGGCTCCCAGGACCCCGGTGCCGGGTACAGGATCGCCGCCCGGTCCCAGGTTGACTGTGTCAGTGGTGAGGAAGGGGAAATTCGCGTCCCCTCCGGTCGCGGGGCCAGGGAAGGTCCAGTTCTTGATCAGCATCAGCTTCGTGATGCTCTGCCCGGGCACAGACGCTGGGTGCGGGAACGCCGGGAGGGCGCCAAGCACTGGCCCGCCGTCGTCGATGCCGACCGCGCGGACCGACTTGATGCCTTGCATCGACAGGGTGTTCGCGAAGAACTCGGCCCAGTCACCGCAGCGCGATACCAGGAATTCCAGCAGCTGCGGAGTACTCAGGTGATTGCAGGACGGCGCTCTATCCAGGAACAGGTAGTCATTCGCCAATGTCCACGGGATCCAGTACTGAAGAATAGCCGGATCAGCCGTGACGTCGCCCGTCACCGGATCCAGTTTCTGCGGGTGAATGGCCAGCGCCGACGACCCCGAGGCGGAGAACACCTTAGTCCAGATGCTATTGAAGACGTCGGCTTCAGTCGCCTGGCCCGCCGCGGCCGTCGAGGTCAGAGCCTCCAGGGTCAGGTAAGCGGGAAAGCCCGGAGCGGCATAGGTGAGGTAGATCGGTATCGTGCTGATCCCGGCGTTGTAGGTCATCGTTCCGTGCTTCACGGTCCACTGGATCGCCATCTGGTAGTTGTTGACCGTATCCGGAAGCGTCGCGTCTGACGTCAGGTTCTTGACCACCAGCTGGTTACCCGAGGGGCTGACCGGATTTGAGGTGAACGTGAGCTTAGTCGTCCCGAGGGTCGTCGTTCCGGTAACGATAGAACTGTCGAGATTGACCGAAGTCGGGTTTTTGATCGTCAGGTCGACTTCATTAAGAGTCATTTTCGTGCCGCGCAGGAAGGCTACAGGCCATGCCTTCTCTGGGCTTCCGTCAGGAAATGCGGGATCGCAGTCCACCCACTGGGCAGCGCCGATCTTGTTGCAAGCCTTGAACTCGCCAATAGTCAGGGCGGCCTGACTGACCCGGTCGTCGATCACGTCCGCAGGCAACGCTGTCGTGGTCGTGCTGCTCCCGACGACCTTGATGGCCACCGAGGCGATAGCTATATCCCGATTCGGCGGGATGAAGCTCACGTTATCGACGCCGAAGCCTGCGGACTCGCCAGAGACCGAGGTCACGACGAAGCTGGCTATCCCCTTGAAGGCGAGGGTCAGGTGGTTGAAGCCCATCTGATTCGCGACGACCGATCCGAGCAGCGCGCCGTTCGAGTCGAATGCGTTTACCTCAGTTGACCCAGGGTTGTCTATATAACCGACATCCATAGACACAGAATCGACAGTCGCCGGCTGCTTGGTGTTCGGCAGCACGAAATGGGCGCCGACGTCCCCGGCGAATTGCGGTGTTCCTGACAATTCCGGGCTGTCAGGATTGGCCGCGTCGTTAGCGATGAACTGAGCATCGGCGCCGCTGCTGCCCTGAAAAACGATTCCGTCATCTTTCGCATACTGGTTTGTGATGACGGTGCTGACTGGAAACTCGCTGAACGTAATGGTGACCGCTGACGGCGGATCCTGCGGGCTCGCGACCATTGACGGATGGCGCCGGATCGCACGCAGATGCTTCGCGCTTGCGGTACTCCCCAGCCTCGCCGTACTCCCCAGCCTCGCTGTACTGCCCGGGCTCTCCGTACTGCCCGGCCTCGCGCTAGCACGGGATCCAGAACTGCTTGACCGGGCAGCATTATGCGGAATAGACGCATGTGCGGCCGGGACGCCCGGTGCGTACAAAGCGAGTCCGGCAAGGGACAGCACGGCGACGGCCGTGCCCAATCTCCCTGGCCGCACATATCGCGGAATTGGTGTCCAGAATTGTCTCACAGTTAACCCCCCGAGAGATCGCCATCGCTTGGAGGGTAGTTCTAGCACACGCGGTCGTCATTGTGTCTAGATCGCGGGTGAAATACTCGACCGACCTCGCCTTCCAGCATCATCTTTAGCCCATTGCGCCAAATTGCCGAGCAATTTGTAATTAATGGCACGCAACGGCAAAGCTCACAGGCAGATGGCGGCCGAGTGCCCTGACGAGCACTCCTCGAAGGTCGCGGTCGCGACGATCGACCGGCTCGCGCGCCGGCCCGGCCACCTGCACGAGGCCACGCACGCCCGGAGTCTGGCGAGGCTCCCCCGGCACGCCGGAAGCAACGCAGCTTGAAAGATTGCTACAGCGAGTTCTCGCCGCTTCTGGGCCGCGCTGATTCGGCGCGGTCACCGACCTGTCCGAGGTCGCCACGCATATCGGTGAGCGGTCAAGGTACGCGGAACCCAAGCCGCGTCGTCCCGCCAGCGGTACCTCGCAGCGCTTGCGACCAAGCCCTATGCCGCTGACGCGACTGCTGCCCGCACCACATGCTCAGGGCGGTCATGGCTGCCCGGCCGCAAAGGCCCCGGCCGGACACGGCAGCCGGAATCCCGTCGATCGCGGTCAGGACTGGCCGGCGAAATCGACGTCCTCGGTCTTGACCGTCCCGGCCTTCCGCCCGGGCGCGGTCTGGTAGGTCCAGTACAGATTCGTGTGCGCGATCACCTGGTCCGGCGGGGGCGCGCCCCACTCCGACTGGTCCTCGGTCGTATGAGCGTCGCTCACCAGGGTCGCGTCGTACCCCCTCGCGAAAGCGCCGTGGAGGGTTGAGCGGATGCAGGCGTCGGTTTGCGCGCCGGCCACGATGAGCGTGCCGACTCCCAGGCCAGAGAGCACGCTCTCAAGCTCGGTGTCCTCGAACGAGTCGCCGTACCGCTTGTGCACAAGCGGCTCGGCTTCGCCGCGCTTCAACTCGGGCACGATCTGCCACTCATCGGTTCCCTGCGCGAGATCCTCGGCGTAGTGCTGGACCCAGATCACGGGCACCTGCGCCTGCCTGGCCTTATCGACCAGGGTGCTCAGGTTGGCGACAACCGCGTCGCGCTCGTGATTGCCCTGGACGACGCCCGCCTGAACGTCGACGACCAGGAGCGCGGTGTTGGGCCGGTTTTCGAGAGTCGTCATGATTTCCCTTGATTCCGCCTTGACTCCTATGTCCGCTGTCCAACCACCGTAGCCCTAACCACCGACAGCCGGCCGGGTCCGGACCAAGACATGTCAGGTAACGCCCGGGCGTGGTAGAGCCAGGTCGGCAGGTCACACCTATGGGTGTTTCCTGTTCAGTTTTTCGATTCGAACCCGATCCGATCCCTCTCAAGGGATAGTTTTCAGCGCTAGTGACTGAAAATCTCCCGGGAGCGAGAACTCTCGCCGACGATGCCGGAGAAGGCTCCCCGATCCTGATCACGAGCCGCGCGGCAGCCTCCGGGAACCCGTGCTGGTTTCCGTGATCATGTTCGTGGGCGTGATCACGGAAGATCGCCCAGGTCAGGGCCGGTGCGATGTTCCGTGATCATGCACGGGACCTTGATCACGGAAGATCGCCTCGCCCAGGGAGGCTGTCGCGTGACTCATGACCGCCCGGGCACCCACTCGTCCCGGCCTGGACCGCAAGGCCCGGTCCCACAAGGTGATACGGTGCGGGTCTTGCGGAGCGGGCCGGGCTCGGTTCCGGCGGTACGGGTTGTCTCGCCGGTGTTCGCGGTTGGTTCCCGTTCTGCGGCATGATCGCGGAGAGTTCCCGCGCCGGAGCATGATCGCGGAGCGTTCTCCGTCATTTGCGGCATGATCGCGGAGCGTTCTCCGTCGTTACCGCGGAGACTCCTCGCAGCACGGAGTGTTTGCCGTTCTATGTGCGGACAACGCTCCGCGCAACGACAACTCTCCGCGCCAGAGCCGACAATTCTCCGTGCCAGGGCCGGGAAGGCTCCGCGTAGCGGGAAGTCTCCGGGAACCCGGGAAGAGTCTCGCCGCTGAGCCGCCGAAGCTTGACCTTCCGAGATCCCGAGCCACCCGACAGCCTCCCTGACCTGCGGCGGGTGCGGCCGGGCCGGGCGGGCGACCCGGAGCCGGCCCGGCCGAGCGGGCGACCCGGAGCCAGCCCGGAGCCAGGCCCGGCCGACCGCCGCCTGACCATGTCATTAGCTACCTTTTCAGGTCACCCTTCTGGCCGAAGGCAACCAGCGGCAATGCTGGCAGGTATCTAAGGTGAACGGTTCGATGCGCAGCGACGGCCACCCAGAGGAGGCGACACTTGTCGTGAACCGCGAGGAGTTCACCAGCTTCTACGCCGCCACATTTCACCGTCTGGTCGGCCAGGTCTACGCGATGACCGGAGACCATGCAGAGGCGCAGGACGCCGTCCAGGAGGCGTTCGTCCGGGCCTGGGCGCGGCACGGCAAATTCGACAGCGACGGCTCGCCAGAGAGCTGGATCCGCGTCACCGCCTGGCGGATCGCGATCTCGCGCTGGCGGCGCACGCGGGACGGCGCCAGGCGCATGCGGCTGGCCGCGCCGGCCGAGTCGATCGCCGGCCCGAGCCCGGACAGGGTCGACTTCGTGACAGCGCTGCGCAGGGTGCCCGCCGAGCAGCGGCGCGCTCTCGTGCTTTACCACCTGTGCGATCTCACCATCGAGCAGATCGCCAGGGAGACGAAAGCGCCGGCCGGGACCGTCAAGGCCAGGCTGGCCCGCGGTCGAGCCGTGCTCACCCCGTATTTGCAAGACGATCCGGCATCAGTGACCGGCTAACACCCAGGAGGTATCCAGTGGCTGATCTCACCAACGAGCTACGGCAGCTAGCCGACAGTGCCGCTCATCAGGCCAGGCCGCTCCCCGCGACCGAGATACTGCGCCGCGCCGACCGCCGCCGTCGCAGTGCGATAGCGCAGCGAGCGGCCGGCGGGCTGTCAGTGCTCGGCCTCATCGCGGCCTTGATCGTGACCACCGGAACGACGAGCAGCCTGGCAGGCTCGGGCGGCCGGGCAGCACCGGCGGCGTCGGGCTCGGCTAAGAACGCCATCAGCATGACGGAGACTGTCACCGCGGCGGCCGGCACCATGACCACTCAAACCCGGTATGCCCTCGGCACCCGCGGACAGGTCAAGCTCATCTCCGTGACCTTCTCCGGCCATAGCAAGCACGCCGTCAAGAACGCCTTTGTCGTCTTCTACTTCGGTCCGAGCTTGTCGAAGCCAGCCAGTAAGCGGTCCACATTCTTCTTCGCCATCCCGGTGAAACTCAGCCCGGCCCATGACTTCAGCGGCTCACTTCCCGGCAAGGACCTGACGAAGATCCGCCAGCGCGGCCCGCTGCCCGGCGAAGAGCCCATTTCCGTAGTCCTGGAATCCACCATCAACCTCAAGGGCGGCGGACAGCGGCACATATTCGAACTGGCCGCCGATGGAATCCTGGCATCGACCCCTTAGCGCAGGCACGAGCGCCGGTCCCGCAGAACGGAAGTTCGCGCTGTCGGCGCTCAGTGCTCGCCAGAGTCCGCGCGCCTGCGGTCGCGCGCACGGCGCTTGCCCTCGTGCATCGCCTGCACGCGCGCGATCGGGATCGCGTGCCCCTCCTCGATCAGCTCGCGGGGCAGCTCACGGGCTGGTGGCATGAGCTCGGCCCACGGATCGCGGCCCGCCGTCAGCCCGGCGACGGTGTGCACGGTGAAGTCCGCCGGTGCCACCTGGTCGAGCTCGTCCCAGGCCACGGGGTACGACACCGGCGTCCCCGGCCTGATTCGCGGACTGTAGGCGGCGGCGACCGTAGCGCCGCCGACCCTGGTCGAGTCCATGAACACCTTGCCGTGTCTGTCCTCTTTGATGAACGCTGTCGTCGCCAGGTCAGGGTCGAGGCGCTCCGCCCGCCCGGCCAGCGCCCTGGTCGCCGCCGCCGCGTCCTCGGCGGACTCCTGCCCCGTCAGCGGCACGAAGACATGCAGGCCCTTGGCGCCGCTGGTCTTGACTGCCCCGGCCAGGCCGATGTCCGCGAGCGCCTGCCGCACCAGCCGGGCGGCGCCGACCGCGAGCGAGAACGCGTCAGGCACCGGCGGGTCGATGTCAAGCACGAGATAGCTCGGCCGGTCAAGCCGATCGGCCCGCACGAGGGTCGGGTGGTACTCGACCGCACGCTGGTTGGCGAACCAGAGCAGCGTCCTGCGGTCGTCGCACAGCGCGTACGAGACCTCGCGCTTGGACGCGTCTGCCCACATTCGCACCGTGCGGACGAAGTCCGGCGTGTACTTGGGCACATTTTTTTGCATGAAAGGTGCCTGGCCGCGAAGCACCCTGATCACCGACAGCGGACGATCGCGCAGCACGGCGATGACGCGGTCGGACATGGCGTCCAGGTAATCGACAAGCTCGCGCTTGGTCGCCCCGGCTTCGTCGAAGAGCGGCTGGTCGAGATTAGTCAGCGTGACGCCGTCCCGTTGTGCGCTTGCCCCCGCAGTGTTTGCCCCGCTCGCCTCCGGGCGCTTGGAAGGCACCGTCTTCCCTCCTCGCAAAAACCGCTCGTCAGTCCAGACGGCGCCGCGCCCTTTGGCTCGCGGTATCTAGCCGCCATAATCGAAGAGTAGGGCCAGCGCGTCGTCGAGCTTGCGCAGCGTGCCGTCGCAGATCCGGCCGATGGGCTGCTCGCCGAGCCGGTCTCGTCGCACCCTGACCACCGCGTAGGACTCAAGATGCCCGGCCCCGGCGACCTGATCTGCGCTGGTCAGCGGCACTACGTAGGGAGTCTCAGTCAGGTCGGGCCGGTCGCTGATCCGCACTATCACAGGGTGCCCGGTCACGGCGCTGAACCCGTCATTGCTGACGATCACTACGAACCCGGCGCGCCCTACTCCTTTGTGAGCGAAGACATCACCGCGATTCACGCAGCGCCCTTCTCCGTTCCCGGGTTGCTGAAGTCCTGCTCGCTTGCCTCGGTCCAGGCGACCCAGGCGTGGCCGGTACCCGCGTCGAGTTCCGCGACCGTCACCGCCGCGTCGCGCTGTACCTTCTCTTTGGCTGACCTTGACATCCAGGTCGACATCGGCAAACCTGCCCGCTCGGCGGCCGCCTTGGCCTGCCGGTAGGTGCGTTCGTCCATGCTGACGCTGATAGTCCTCACAGCCATGACCATAACGTTACCAATATGAGCGCGAGCATCCCAGCCTTCAGCACAGAACAGGTCCGGCGCGCCGCGGGACGGGCGCCGCTCAGGCCTTGACACCTCACCCCAGTGATGCGTACCGACCGCGAACCCGACAGACTAGGGGCCATGACTGACGACAGGCAGCCTGACGCGGAGACACCCGCCAAGATCGTGGTCGTGGGGCCAGACGGCGTCGCCGTCGAAACCGACGCTGACGAGGCCGGAGGCGAGCGGCCGGTCACCGAGATGGTGGCCCAGCCCGCCAAGGTGATGCGGGTCGGCAGCATGATCAGGCAGTTGCTCGAAGAGGTCAAGGCCGCTCCGCTGGACGAGAAGAGCCGGGCCAGGCTGAAGGAGATCCACACGAGTTCCATCAAGGAACTTGAGGACGGGCTCGCACCTGAGCTGGTCGAAGAGCTCGAGCGGCTGTCGCTGCCCTTCGCGGAGGGCGAGGTACCGAGCGAATCCGAGCTAAGGATCGCGCAAGCGCAGCTGGTCGGCTGGCTCGAGGGCCTCTTCCACGGCATCCAGACCACGCTGTTCGCGCAGCAGATGGCCGCCCGAGCCCAGCTCGAGCAGATGCGCCGGGCGCTGCCACCTGGCATGATTCCGCAGGTCGAGGAGACCCAGCAGCAGCAACAGCGCGCCTCAGGTCCCTACCTGTAAATGCCGGTCACCGCGTCGCTGACCTGACCTGGGCAAGCCAGGCCGCCGCGGCCGTGAACTTGCCGTCACCAGTCGCCGGGCCGCCCGCTGGCCGCGCGGCCGCCTGGGCGGTAACGTCCGCCCCAGGTACCGCCGCCATCGCGTAACTGCCGAGGAACCGCACATCGCTGCACGTCCTGCGCAGGCCCATGAGCGCCTCGCCGACGCTAGGGCTAAAGACATGACCTTCGCAATCGATGAAAAAACAGTACCGGCCGATGCCCTCGCCAGTAGGTCTCGACTCGATCCGGCTCAAGTTGACGCCGCGCACGGCGAACTGGCTGAGTATGTCCATCAGCGCACCGGGATGATCATCGGTCAGGAACGCGATGACCGAGGTGCGGTCACCCCCCGTGGGCGGAGGCAGCGGCCCGGGCTGGCCTAGCTCCACGAATCTGGTTACCGCCCCTGGCCGGTCGTGCACGCTGTCCTCAAGGACGTCAAGCTGGTAATGCGCGGCCGCGAACCTCCCGGCCAGCGCGGCGTCGAGCGCGCCGTCCGCCACCTGCCACGCCGCGTCCGCGTTGGACAGCGCTGGTCGCCACTGCGCGTCCGCCAGGTTCTCGGCGAGCCAGCGCCTGCACTGCGGCTGCGCTACCGGATGACCTCCGACGACCTTGATGTCGGCGAGCTCGGTGCCCGGCCTCGCCAGCAAGGCGAACTCGACCGGGACGATCGTCTCGGCCTTGATCACGAGCGGCGGGCCGGCCGACAGCTCGTCGAGCGTGGCATTGACCCCGCCTTCGACCGAGCTCTCGATCGGGACGACCGCGCGGCCGGCGAGACCTGCCCTGACGGCGTCGACGGCCGCCGCGATCGTCGGATACGGGGCCGGCTCGTACGCGCCATCCGCGTGCAATGCGCTCACGGCCTGCTCGCAGAACGTGCCGCGGGGCCCTAGGTAGGCGACCTGCCGCACCGAGTCACGCGGGTGCACGACGTCCCCCTTTGTAGCTCCAGGCGATCGCGAGAATGCCGATCACGAGCAGGGCGGCAGGCGTGATCGCCGTCCTGACCACGGTTTCGAGCCAGCCAAGGCCGACAGGCAACGATATACCGCGAGCCGGCAGGTACCCGACCGCCAGCGCGGCGGTCCGCGCCAGCATGAGCCAGTCCAGCCTGGACGCCGGGAGCAACGCGAGCAGTGCCCAGCCGAGGCCGTCGTACCAGGGCAGCACGTAGGGCCAGGCCAGCAGCCAGGCGAAGACCACGGCGAACACCGATGCTGCCGGCAAGCGGGATTCGCCGCCGGCGAACGTACCGTTCCGAAGGCGCCTGACCAGCAAGATGACGAGCACGAGGCCGAGCAGCAGCGCTCCGGCCTTGACCAGGTCCTCGGCCGGGCCTTCGCCGGCGAGCAGGCGCAGTGCGCTGCGCACCGGCCGCCAAGGCGACCCGATCGAGGTAAAGCTGCCGGCCCGGGCGGCCGGGGCGAAGATGCCGTCGCCCCAGGGAATCAGCGACAGCGCGGCCACGGCGCAGAAGCCGCCCGCCAGCCCGCCGAGGGCCGTCGCCGCCCAACGGCGGCCCGGCTCCCGGCGGCCCAGTCCGGGGCTGTCCAGTCCGGGGCGGCCTGGTCCCGGGTGGCCTGGAGCGCGGCGGTCTGGTGCGGGGCGCTGGGCGAGCAGGACGCCGACGGCGAGGCCCGCGCCGACGAGAGCGGTCGTCACCTTGATCGCGAACCCGAAGCCGATCAGCGCGCCAGCCGCGGCCCAGACGAGCACGCTGGGCCAGGACCCGCTCACCCCCTGGCCAGCCGGCGCGCCCCGCAACGGCCCGCTCACCCCCTGGCCAGCCGGCGCGCCCCGCAACGGCCCGCTCGCCGGCTGGGCGGCGGCGCCGGGCTGGTCTGCTGCAGCGGGGCGGGGGTTGCGCGGCTGCCGCGCTCGCGCGGCGGTGAGCGCGACCGCGACGCCGCCGACCCCGAACATGATCGCCTGGCTGTCGACGTGCGCCCCCGCGACCAGCACCATCAGCAGCAGCGGGTTGGCCGTCCACAGCAGTGCCGTCCGCAGCTGGCCGGCCGGATCGCCCCGGTGCAGCCAGTGCAAGATCAGCCCCGTGACCCCGAAGGCGAGCACGTTCAGCAGCGACAGCACGAAGATGATCAGCCGCACCGACGTGCCGCCGATCCACGCCGCCAGTGCCTGGCCGCCGACCGCGACCGGCCCGTAGACCGACGGGCTGGTCCGCCAGTCCTGCACCGCCCGCGCCACCGGGTCTCCCAGCCTGGCCAGCATGGCCGGAGTGGTGGTGTAGGGGTCGTGCCCGGTGAGGGCCATCCGGCCGTAGGCCGCGTAGCTGAGGTGGTCAGATGAGCCAATCGGAGGCAGGAATGCCAGGACGATCGCTCCCGCGATTCCGGCCAGCAAGATCAGCATTGCCGAGGGCGACCAGCCGCGCCTGGATGCGTTCAAACTGCAAATCAGTCCGATGACCGCCGTGCCGATCGCGGCGCCGCTGAGCGCGATGACCAGGTAAGGCGACGGATGAGCGGCGACCGACCAGGGAGGCTGGCCGGCGCCGCCGGGGAGCGCGGGTTCCATCAGCGACGGGCCGAGCACAGCGACGGCCGCCGTCAGGGCGAAGCTCACGGCGCTGACCGCGAGCCCGGTGACGCCCCGGCGCCTGAGGGTCCCGCCCGCGGCCGGTGTCGCCGCCTGGCGGCCGCGCGAGGCGGCGGTGGCGACGCCGGGCTCGGGCGGTACGGCCATCACGCGACGTCGGCCTGCCCGGCGGGCTGGGCGCTGGCGTCTGAGCGCCTGGCCGGCTGGCGCAACGGCTTGCGCGCCGCGAGTGCCCTGGCGACGTCCGCGAACTGGTGCGCGCGGTGCAACTGGGACGAAAGGTCGGTGCCCGTCGCCCGGTGCGCGAGCGGCACCTCGACCTCGGTGATCCGCAGGCCCTGGCGCAGCAGGTCGATAGTCAGGCCGACCTCGGCGCCCCAGCCCCCGGCCAGCGGCCTGGCCGCCTCGAAAGCCGCCCGGGTCAGGCACCGCTGGCCATTCAGCGGCTCGGCCGGCCGCCATCCGGTGATCCGCTCGATCCCGGCCCCGGCGAGGCGGACGACGAAGCCGTGCCCGCCGCGCTTTTCCCGGCTCGCGAAGACGGCGATCGTCATGTCGGCTTCGCCTGAGAGCACGGGCCCGGCCAGCGGCGCGGCATCGCGGGCGGTTCCGGCCAGGTCCGCGTCGAGGAACAGCAGGTGCCTGGGATGCGCGCCCGCCCCATCGGCAGCCTGCTCGGCCTGCCGCGACTCGATGACCCTGACCGCTTCCGCGCCGGTATCCATCGCGGCGGACTTGCCCCGGTTGACCGCGTGCCTGGATACGATGGCGCCCGCGTGGGCCGCCTGCGCCCCTGTGCCGTCGCTGGAACCGTCGTCGACGACGATGACGAGGTCAACGCCGGGGATCTGGGCGGCGGCTTTCACGGTCGCGCTGATGCGGTCAGATTCGTTCCTGGCGGGGATGATGACGGCCAGGTCGCCGCGTGCGGGCATGCCAGCGATCTTAATAGCGGACTCGACGGTCCGGGTGAGGGAGCCGGGCTAGCTGCCGACCGTGTGCGCCGGTTTGTCGGTCACGGTAAAGACCGTCTCCAGCCCGGTCACCTGCAGGATCTTTCGCACGGCGGGCCGCGGGGCGGCAAGTTCCAGATCGCCGCCCTGCTCCCGGACCTGGCGGTGCGCCGCGAGCAGCACATTCACTCCGGTCGAGTCGCAGAAGTCGACGCCGGAGAGGTCAACAACAAGGCGCACCGCCTCGTTGCCGGACAGCACGCTGGCGAGTTCACGCTGCAGCCTGGGCACGGTGTACAAGTCGATCTCGCCGTGAACCGACATGACAACGTATTCCCCTTGGGGCCGGCTTGTGACCTTAAGCTCCACGAGGCGCACATTACTCGCCCGCGATGGGATGCACCACCTGCAGGCCGGCTAATCACGCCGGTTCCCGCGTACTGTAGAAGCATGTTGCGCATCCTTGCCTTCGGTGTCGGCGCCGTCGCGCTGCTGGTCGTGCTGTGGCTGCTGTTCTGGGGACTGATCCACACGCTGATCATCGCCTTCTGGGTCGTCCTCGTCGTGCTGCTCGGCCTCGGCCTCTTCCGCATCGGCCGCTGGTCGAGCCGCGCTCGCTAGCGCCTGACCGCGCCGGCGCGGAGCGGGGCCAACTCGCCGGGCTCAGCCTGATCCGGGCGGTCGCGGTCCGGGCGGTCGCGGTCCGGGCGGTCGCGGTCCGGGCGGTCGCGGTCCGGGCGGTCGCGGTCGATGCCCGTGAAGTCGGTGAGCCTGGCCCGGTAGCCGGGCCGGCTCGCATCGGCAGCATCCGGGCTGTTCGCGTGTGCGCTGTCGCGGGCCGCCATGTTGTCCCTGGTCAGCGGCGTGCACAGGCAGCGCGGGCCGCCGCGGCTGCCTCCGAGTTCGCCAAACGGCACCCGCACGACCTCGAAGCCCGCCGCCGCGAGCCTGGCATTGGTCTCGGTGTTGCGCTCGTCGCAGATCAGGACGCGGCCGCCGGTGGCGAGGGCGTTCCCCCCGTCATCCCACTGGCCGCAGTGGCCGGCCTGCCCGAAGCGGCGCGCCGGCCTGGCCGGCGAGATGACGCCGGTCTCGATGACTGTTAGCTGATCAATGCCGAGAGCGCGCGCCGCGGCTTCGAGAAACGGCCGCGGCCGCGACACCCGCAACCCGCCATCACCCGCGGTGATAGTCAAGGCGGTAAGCGTGAATGCCAGCGCGGGAGCCATCAGGACGACGCCCTCGTCGAGCACCGTGCACAGCGTGCCCAGCTGAGCGCCGCCGCTGGCGACCGGGCCGCTGGCGATCGGGCCGCTGCTGATCGGGCCGCTGCTGACGGGATCCCGCTCGTTGACGGCGTCGCTGTCGCATTCGAAGTTGCCTGCATAGATGGCGTTGACCGTGGTGACGGCATCGGCGCGACGCTGGTTCATGGGCACGGCGAGCACCGCGCTGACCGCGCCCGCCCCGAGCAACTGCCTGGCGAGGCGCTCGGCGCTCGCCGGGGTACTGCGCACCCCGACGCCGACGGCCACGATCCCGGGCCCGAGCAGCAGCAGGTCTCCGGCGTCCAGACTGGTGCCGTGAGCCCGGAACGGCTTGCGCGCGCCGGCGAACCTCGGATGATGCTCGTAGATCAGGGCAAGCAGGTCCGTTTCCCTCCGGCGCGGCCCGGGAAGAGCGCCTATCACCACCTGATCGGCGACATAGCAGCTGGTGTCCCGGCTGAACACCAGATTCGGCAGCGGACCGATGACGAAATCGTGCGGGTCGAGCAGGTCGTGCACCAGTCCCTGGCCCGTCCGGAGCTCGGCCGGAGTCAGGCCGGCGATCAGCGTGGCGGCCAGATCCTCCGGCGAGAGTTCGGTGAGGTGCGACAGGATGGCTGAGGCGAGTTCCTCGCCTAGCTCGGAACTGGCGAGGACGGAGTCGACCGCCTCCTGCCGCGCGCTCGCGTACTCGAGCACGTCCTGCAGCAAGCCGCTGAGGTAGATCACCTCGGTGCCATGCTCCCTGAGCACCTCAGCGAGCTTGTCATGCTCCTGCTGAGCGCGAGTCACCCAGGGCAGCCCGTCGAACCGGAGCATCCCGCGTGTCCTGGGCGTGACCCGCCTCAGCTCAGGACCTGGCCGGTGCATGAGCACTGTCCGCAGGCAGCCGACTTCGCTATCCGCGCCAACGTTGCGACTCACGATCCCCCCGAGACCCCTTTGCCTTGCATGTTCCCGCCGCCCCCCGCCGGCCCCGCCGGCCATGTCTGCCGCGCCCCGCGCGGATGGTGCCCCCTTGGGTGAGTATCACCAGCCTGGGACGGGTTACGCCCCCGAATGGCCCTGCGTTGCGGGCTGGCCCGGGTCCTGGCCTCAGGCCTGAGCGGGTGCCGCGGCCTGGCTCGGGGACCTGTGCGGCGCCCTGCCGTTCTGAGCCGGCGCGGCCAGGATCGCCCACACCGTCAGGCCAACGTCCTCGGTCCTGATGCCCCAGGCCTGGCAGATATGCGCGACAATCGCGAGGCCCCGGCCGCTTACCGACGCCGGATTCGGCTGGGTGTCGTGCGGCATGGTCGCGCTTCCGCCGTCACTGACGGCGACTTCGAGCCAGCCGTCGTCCATTGTCCAGGCAATCTTGAGCTGCTCGCCTGGAAGCGGGTACGCGTGCAAGATCGCGTTGCTGACCAGTTCGCTGACGACCAGGATCGCGTCGCCGACCGCGGTATCGAAGACACCGGCGGCCTGGAGGTCTTCGGAGAGCACGCGCCGGGCGAATCCCACGCTCGCCGGAGTACAGGGCAGGTGCACCTCGCTCGACGTTCTCACCTCCACCGCACCCACCCCGGCGCATCGACTTGGTGGCTTCTTGCCGCTGACGATGAATGCCCGGGGCGGCTGCGCGGGAAACCGGTATGGCGGCTAGTGATTGCGCGTCAGCGGGCGGATCAAGGGTTTGCGCAGGCCAGATGGTCCCTTTGCAGCAGGCCGGCCAGCGGATTGCCGGCTCTTGGCCATACCCGCGCCAGCGGATCGCGGTTGCCGAATCGTTACAACCACCCAGGCGGGCCTGACGGCTCCCCGGCCTGGACGGCCGTTCCTCGGGTACAGTCGGCGCCGTGATGAACGCCCGCCCACGCCGCCGAGCACGCCAGGCTCGCGCCGCATGAGATCGACCAAGATCGGCCGGGTCAGCTCACCTGGCCAGCTGCTCGACGACGCGGTCGTGCCGGAGTCATCGGACCCAGGTCAGCCGGACGGCTCACTCGCCGCGCTGGCGGCAGAGTATGGCCTCACGCCGAGCGCTCAGCGCGCTCCGCTCGGCAAGTACCTGCGCGAGCTCGCGCACCGGTGGAGCTTCATCATGGGCTTCGCGACGGCGCGCAACATCGCGATGTACACCGAGGCCAAGCTCGGCCAGCTCTGGCAAGTGCTCGCGCCGCTGCTCAACGCGGGCGTTTACTTCCTGATCTTCGGCCTGATCATCAAGGGCGTCAGCCGGGGCGTGCCTGACTACCTGGCCTTCCTGGTGACCGGGGTCTTCGTCTTCAGCTTCACGCAGCGCACGTTCATCTCGACGTCCAAGGTCATCACGGACAGCCTGCCGCTGATCAGGGCACTCCAGTTCCCCCGGGCGTCGCTGCCGCTCGCCTACGTGATGATCGAGTTGCAGCAGATGCTGCTCTCGATGGCCGTGCTCTTCGTGCTCGTGCTGGTCAGGGGCGAGCCGCTGACCGTGGACTGGCTGGCGGCCATCCCGGCGCTCGCGCTGCTGACCCTGTTCAACGCGGGCATCGGCCTTTTCGCCGCCAGGACCGGCGCGCGGGTGAATGACTTCGCCCAGCTGCTGCCATTCCTCATGCGGACCTGGCTGTACGTCTCCGGCGTCATTTACAGCGTGCAGCAATTCGTGACCGATCACTCGCAGCACTACGGCTGGGCGACCACGCTGCTCGAGCTGAACCCCGCGGCGATCTTCATCACCTTGGTGCGCAACGCCCTGCTCACCTCGCAACGGCTCAGCGCGTTCGGCGCGCGGCCGTACAACGCGGCCAAGTGCGCCGCCTGGGCCGACCAGCCGACCGCGCCGGCCGGAGTCAGCAAGGCAGCCTGGGCGGCGGCGAACGCGCAGGTCAGGCATCCACTGCCGACAGCGAAATTCCCGCTGAACCAGTACGGCAGCGCCTATTGCCACCCGACGTACATCGGAAGCCACCTGTGGGAGATCGGAACCGCCTGGGCAGTGGTGGCGCTCACGTTCGGCTTCTGGTTCTTCTGGCGCAAGGAGGTGTTCTACGGTCGTGGCTGAGCCCACCGTGATAGTCGACGACCTCGAGGTGGTGTACCGCGTCTACGGCGCCGGCGGCGACCGCGGCACCGCGTCCACCGCCTTGTTCCGGATCATCGGCCGCAAGACCAGGCCGGCCATCAGGGAAGTAGAGGCCATCCGCCGCATGTCGTTCGTCGCCTATCGCGGCGACGCCATCGGCATCATCGGCCGGAACGGCTCGGGCAAGTCCACGCTCCTGCGCGCGATCGCGGGCCTGCTCCCCCCTGAGAGCGGCACCGTGTACACGATCTGCGACGCCTCGCTGCTTGGCGTGAACGCGGCGCTGCTCGAGGACTTGACCGGGGAGCGCAACGTCGTGCTCGGCTGCCTGGCGATGGGGATGACCAAGAAAGAGATCAAGGAGAAGTACGAGTCGATCGTGGACTTCTCCGGCGTCGCCGAGTTCATCAACCTGCCGATGAAGACGTACTCGTCCGGCATGGGCTCGCGGCTCCGGTTCGCGATCGCCGCCGCCAAGGACTACGAGATCCTGCTGATTGACGAGGCGCTCGCGACCGGTGACGCCGAGTTCCGGGTCAAGAGCCACGCCAGGATCGACGAGCTTCGCAACAAGGCCGGCACGGTGTTTCTCGTCGCGCACGACCTCGAAGAGGTCGAGGACACCTGCAACCGGGTGATCTGGCTGGACAGCGGCAAGATTGTCGAGCAGGGCGAGGATGTCATCGGCATCATCGACAGGTACGTCGAGGCTTCCGGCGGCGAGAAGGTCGCCAGGGACCCAGTCACCCGCAAGCGCATCAGCGCCCCGGAACCAGCAACCGCCTAGCAGCGAGTGCGCCGCGGACCGCCGCAGGCGGCCCAGCCGGCGGCGCCAGCCGGCGGCCCCGGCCGGCGGCCCGCCAGCTTCACGGAGCCTTCCCGGCCCTGGCGCGGAGAGTTGTCGTTGCGCGGAGCGTTGTCCGCATATAGAACGGTCAACACTCCGTGCTGCGAGAACTCTCCGCGGTAACGACGGACAACGCTCCCCGATCATGCCCCGGCGCGGAAACTCTCCGCGATCATGCCGCACAACGAGAAACTCGCCGCGATCACCGGCCAGGCGATCCCGTACCGCCGGAACCGAGCCCCGCTCGCTCCGCAAGAACCGCACCGAGTCACCTTGCAGGGGCCGGGCCTTGCGGGCCAGGTCCGGGTCGGGGCGGGGTGCCCGGGTGGTCATGAGTCACGCGACAGTCTCCCCTGAAGGCTGTCGGGTGACTCGGGACGGAGGCTTCCAGCGCTATGCGTGCTCCTCGTCGGGGTGAGTGGGTGGGCCGAGAGCGCGGTTCCGGGATTGCTCCCGGCCCGTTTCTCCCGGCCCGTTTCTCCGGACCCTCTCCGAGTGAGCCGGGTCAGCACGTATCCGAGGTCCAGCTGCGATGTCCTGGAGGCGCTATCACGCCGTCGTTGCGACAACGCCGGGGTGGCCGGGCGCGGCGCGCGCCATCGTTGCGACAACGCCGGGGTGACCGGCGCGGCGCGCGCCATCGTTGTGGCAACGCCGGGGTGGCTGGCGCCGTCGTTGTGACATCGCCGGGCCTGCCCGGGCCGCACCGGGCCCGCCGTTGTGACACCGCGGGCGTGCCAGGGGACTGCCTCAGGCACGCCGTGCCGGGTAGCGGAATCCGCTTGACGAAATCAGAGAAGAAGTCATCCGGCAGCCTCCCCGGCCCGGGCAATCCTCCGTGATCAAGGTCCCGGGCGTGATCACGGAACATCGCACCTGCCCTGACCTGGGCGATCTTCCGTGATCACGTCCGCGAACATGATCACGGAAACCAGCGCGGGTCCCGGAGGCTGCCGCGCGGCTCGTGATCAGGATCGGGGAGCCTTCTCCGGCATCGTTGGGGAGAGTTCTCGCTCCCGGGAGATTTTTCAGTCAATAGAATTAAAGACTCTCCCTTAAGTGAAAAGTCTTCTCGATAACTTTAAGGGAAAGTCTCTCCGCTGACCCGCCGGAGCTTGACCTTCCAAGATCCCGAGTCACCAGACAGCCTCTATCCCGACGACAAAGCTCCCGCACGCGAAACCGCTCCTCCAAGAGCACAGTCAACTCTTCCCCAACCCGAAACCACTCCTCCAAAGCACGGAGCGAGGTCGGCCGAACAGCGGCTAGGTCACGCCGGGGACGGCGTTTATCCGTCCGGTGGGGCTGGGTCCGCGTCGCCGGAGTCGTCCGGGGGTTTCCTCGGATGCGGCAGCAACTGCCTGGGAAGCGACGACCAGGGCAGGATCGGCCGCGACAACCCCGGCCTCGATCCAGGCAACTTAGACCGCGCGGCAGGCTTATCGGCGGCCGACCCGTCGGACTCCGCCTCTTCAGGTGATCCGCTATGCCCGTTCGCGCCCGCTTCGCCGGGCTCGCTGCTCTTGGCGCCGCTCGCTCCATTGGCGGACGGCTCGCTCACGCCTGGGGCCGCGCCGCCTCCGTTGCTCCCACTACTCCCACCGCCGGCGTGCCCGTCCGCCGCGTCCTGGCTCAGCGTGAGCCCGCCGACCACGCCGACCACGCCGACCGCACCATCCGCGCCATCCGCGCCGGCACGCACCGCGCCATCCGAGACGACGGGTCGATCCACGCGCTCGTCCCCTGCCGTGCGACCGCCGGAATGGTCGCCGCCCTCAGCGGCACTCCCATCGCCAACAGCATCACCCATCGCCCCGCCATCGCCCGCCACACCGACCTTGGCCATGATCTCGGCGCTGGCCTGGCGCAGCGTCAGCGTCATGACACTGCCGCCGCCGTCGCGCCGGGAAGCGGTGACGTCGCCGCCTTGCGCCTGGGCGAGTTGCCGCACTATATAGAGGCCGAGCCCGATGCCGCCGAATCGCCGGCGATCGCCGGCCTCGCCTTGCACGAACCGGTCGAATACTCGCTCAAGGTCGGCCGCCGCGATTCCGATCCCCTCGTCCTGCACCGCCACCAGAAGCTGGCCTCCCGCCGGGCCTCCGCCTGCCGCCCCGGCACCAGCACCACCCTCGGCCCCGGCCCCGGCCCCAGCCCCAGCACCAGCACCAGCACCAGCACCAGCACCAGCACCAGCCTCATCGTCATCCACTCTGGCGCTAATCGTGATCGCCCCGCCATCTGGCGAGTACTTGAACGCGTTCTCCAGCAACTGCCCCACGATGCTGTCCGTCGCGGCGCCGTCACCTTGGGCGAAAGGCAGAGCCGGCGGGATATCGGTAATCAGCACATGCTTGTCTGACAGCGGCCTGAACACATTCGCCGCGTCCCGCAGCACCCGAGCCAGATCGAACGGCTCGTCGGTCACCGTCAGCCTGTTGGCGCCTGCACGCGACCCGAGAAGCAGCTGATCCACGAGCCGGCCAAGCGACTCCGCCCGCTCGGCGATCGTCTGGACCGCGCCGCGCCTGTCGACGTCGAGCAGCTTGTCCCAGCGATTGGCCAGCGTGCTCGCGAAACCTTGCACCACCGTGATCGGCGTCCGCAGCTCATGACTTGTCGTCGCCAGGAACAGGTCCTTTGCCTCCTCAAGCTCCTTCGCCGCGGTCACGTCACGGAAGTCGATGACCTGCTCGTCCCGCCCGTCCAGGTCCGTGCACAGCACGTCCATCCATCGGTCGTTCGGCAGCCGGTAGCTCAGCGTCGCACCGGGATCCGGGAGCGGGAACGGCGGCGGCTTGCCGACCGCCTGCGCGGCCGAGACCCCCGTCAGGGCGTGCGCCGCCCGGTTCCACTGCCTGACCAGGCCGTCGCCGTCAAGCACGGCGATGCCGTCGGCGCTGCCGTCGATGACCGCGCGCTCGTGCGCGCGCTGCCGCACTACCTCGGAGAACGCGGTCGCGTTCGACAGCGCCACGCTCGCATGGCCCGCCAGCAACTCGAGCAGCTCAAGCTCGATGTGACCGACCTGGCGCCTGCTGTGCAGGGCGTACAGTGCGCCGTACGGCTTGCCGCCTACGTGCGACAGGCTGACCGTGATCGTGTGCAACCCGGCGAGCGCGGACCAGATCAGGTCGTCGAACTGCCCTGACTCGCCGGTCCGCATCAGGACCGAGTTGCCCGACCGCATCAGCTCGCCCACCAGGCTGCTCGGCAAGTCAGCGGTGCGACCGCGGAGCGTCTCCGGCAGCCCGTCCATCGAGACCAGCCGCAGCCGGTCTCCTTCGATCAGCACGAACCCGCCCGCGTCCGCCCTGGTCAGCTCGCGAAGGCTGGCCGCGATCCGGTCGAGCACCGGTTCCAGGTCTAGTTCGGCGTTCATGTCGGCGACGACGTCACCGAGTCGCCGCACGAGCCTGGCCCGCTCCGCCATGTAGTGCCTGACCGTCGCGTCCTCGTCGCTGCGATGGCACACGATGATCCAGCCGAGCCGTTCACCGTCGGCGTCGACCAGGTCGCTGGTGTCTATGCGCAGGTCGAGCACCTCGCCGGCCTTGCAGATCCGCCTGGTCGCCAGCGACACCGCGCTTCCGTTCGCGACGCGCTCGAGTACCGCGTTGTGCTCGGCCCGCAGTTCACGCGGGATGATCGGCAGTTCCAGCCCCAGCACCTCGGCCGCTGCCCAGCCGAACATCCGCTCGGCGGCCAGGTTCCATACGCAGACGCTCCGGTCCCTGCCGAGCGCGATAATCGGATCAGCGGCGCACTCGATGACGGCCTGCGCGGTGGCATCGATCCGCGCCTGACCCGCTTTCGCCCTCTCCGCTCCCCTGCGCCGCACGTCCCTATGGTGACACTCCAAGCACGGAACGCATGGCTGAAAGGCTGACCCGCGCGTTGAGGTGCTCATCACAGGCCCAAAAATCACGATTGAGTAACGGATGCTGCTCCGGCACTGTGTGCCTCTAGGCCGGCGCCGCCCGGACGCTAGCCGACGAGCACACCCGGGTTGAGGAGCCCCGCCGGGTCGAGGGCGGTCTTGATCGCCCGCATCGCCGAGATCTCGGCCTCCGACTTGCTCCAGCTGAGCCAGCCGGTCTTGGCCCGGCCGATGCCATGCTCGGCAGCGACCGACCCGCCGTAGGCGGCGGCCAGCCTCGCCACGGCCTCGTCAACCGCTGTGCTGGCTGGATCTGGCCCGAGCACATTCACGTGCAGGTTTCCGACCCCGATATGGCCGAAGACGATCACCAGCGGCTCGGCCGCCCGGGCCGGCCTGCCGGCCGCCGCCCGGATGACCTCATCAAGCTCAGACCTGAACTCGCTCAGCGCCCCGCCCGGCACCGACACGTCAATCTTGTGCGGGAGCCCTGCTGCCGCGATCGAATCGGTCATCCTGTCCCGGTACGCCCAGAGCGCCGCCTGGTCAGGCCGGCCCACAGCGATCGCCGAGTCATCGGGCACGCCGGCGGCCGCGAGCCGGGCTGGATCGAGCGTGCCTCCAGCCCCCGTGATCTCGGCGAGCAGGTAGCCAGGAAACGCGGCCCGCAACGGCGGCGGCAGGCCGGTCGCCTTGAGCACGAGGTCAAGCCCGGCAGCGTCGAAGTACTCCGCCGCGAGCAGGTCAGGCACCTGACCGCGGAGCTGAGCGTAGAGTTCGGCCGCCTGGCCGATCCCGGTGACGCCGGCGAGCAGCACGGCGGCGGCCGGCTCGGCCGGATGCAGGCGGAGCCGGGCGGCGGTGATCACGGCCAGCGTGCCTTCGCTGCCGGTCAGCACCTGAGCCAGGTCGTATCCCGCCGTCACCGATGCGGTGCCGCGCACGCCGTCGATCACCTGCCCGTCCGCCAGCACGGCGGTCAGGCCGACGACCTGCGCCCGGGTCGGCCCGTACCTGACCGTGTGAATGCCGCCCGCGTTGGTCGCGATTGTTCCGCCCACCGTGGCAGAGTCTCTTGACGCGAGATCGACGCCGTACCGCAGGCCCGCGCCGGCCGCGTGCCTGTGCAGGCGCGCGATCGTCACGCCCGCGCCGGCCGTCACCTGGGCCGCGACCCTGTCGACATCTTCCAGGCCGGTCAGCCTTGCCGCCGAGATGATGACAGGCAGCGGCTCGGTGCCGGCGGGCGGCACCGAGCCGCCCACGAGGCCAGTGTTACCGCCCTGGGGGATGATCGCGGCGCCGAAGCGAGCACAGGTCCGCACCACGTCGGCGACCTCGCCGGCCGAGCCAGGCCGGACCACGCACGCGGCCGTACCTGAGTAACGGCGGCTCCAGTCGGTCACGTAGCTTGCCATCGCATCCGGCGCCGTCAGCACGTGAGCCGGCCCGGCAATGGCAGCGAGATCGGAGATCAGGTTTCGCATCGGTCAAGCGTGGCAGGGGATCGTGGACAGCAATGGAACCAGGGCAAGGGCAGCGCACGTCCAATGAACGTGATAACCCACCGCAGCAGGGCGCGGCAAGACCGCAGCTCCCATGTTTCCCCATCGCGCCAGCCAGTCGCGTCGGCTTCGCCCGCAAGGCGGCCCGGGCACAGGCTGGTCGCCACTACCGCCATCGCCATGATCGCGATCACGGGTGTCCTGGCCGGGTGCGGCACTGTCGCGGCCGGCGCCGGATCGGCTGGCAGCTCAGGGAAGACCGCGAAGTCGGCACCGGCCAAGGTCTCGCTGACGGTCAGCATCATCAACGAGGCCAGCAAGCCCAAGCACTTCGTGCTGCACTGCCAGCCCACTGGCGGCAACATGCCCGAGGCACAGAGCTTGTGCAAGACGCTGCTGGCGATGAAGAAGCCGTTCACTCCGCCGTTCAAGCACGTCATGTGCCCGATGATCATGATCAGCGACCATCAGATCGTCGTTTCGGGCACCTGGTTCGGGCAGAAAGTCAACCGGGTGATCACCGACGGCGGCTGCGACCTCGGCATCTTCAACACGCTGGACAAAGTCATCCGCTAAATGACGCGGGTCGCCGGGCGACTGCCTCCTCGCGCCCGGCGGCCCAGCCGGCCGCCTCACCCCGAGACCAGCCCCGGCTCTAGCCGGCCCCGCCGCCACCGCGCCCCGAGACCAGCCCGGCGCAGCCCGGCCCGCGCCGCCGCCCCGAGTACCGGCCCAGCCCGCACGGCCCCCGCACAGCCAGGCGCGGGCCAAGACAGCGTGAGCAACGTGGCCTCCCTCTTGCTGTTGCGGCGGTCGGACAACAGCAACGTGGCCCTCCCTGATGTCGTCCCAACAGCATCAGGAAGGGCCACGTTGCTGTTACCTCGCGGCCTGAACAGCAACGTGGCCCTCCCTGATGCTGTTACCGGCCAGGCAGGGCGATCCGGGCCGGCTCACCGGCGGGCACCCCGCGCCGCCGCCCCCGAATCGGGGCATGATCCGAGCGCCCGACCTGCGGCGGAGGCGGAGCGGCCCGGCGCGGGCGGCGGAGGCGGAGCGGCCCGGCGCGGGCGGCGGAGGCGGAGCGGCCCGGCGCGGGCGGCGGAGGCGGAGCGGCCCGGCGCGGGCGGGGGCGGTTACTTGAGAAGGCGGGACATCCGGCGGTCGGCTAGGGGCTTGCCGCCGGTCTGGCAGGTCGCGCAGTACTGGAGGGCCGAGTCGGCGAAGGACACCTCGCGCACGACGTCGCCGCAGACCGGGCAGGTCTCGCCGGCGCGGCCGTGAACTGCCAGACCCGCCTTCTTCTCTTTCTTGAGCTCGGAGGCGGCAAGGCCGGCCGACCGCTCGATCGCCGAGCGGAGCGTGCCGATGATCACCTCGTGCAGGTCGGCGATGTCGGCCGGCGTCAGGCTGGACGCTAGCCGGAACGGCGACATCTTGGCGGCGTGCAAGATCTCGTCCGAGTACGCGTTGCCGATGCCGGCGATGATCTTCTGGTCCCTGAGCACTCCCTTGATCTGCGTCCGCCGGCCGGCGAGCAGCCCGGCCAGGGCGTCCGCGGTGAAGTCGGGGGCCAGCGGGTCGGGTCCGAGTGAGGCTATGCCAGGCACCAGCTGGGGATCGGTGACCAGGTAGACGGCCAGGCGCTTGCGGGTGCCGGCCTCGGTGAGATCGAAGCCCGCTCCGTCGTCGAACCTGAGCCTGAAAGCCAGCGGGCCCTTGCCCGGCTTGGGCGGCGCCGCCGGAAGCTCCTCGCGCCAGCGCAGCCAGCCTGCCCTGGCCAGGTGCGTGATCAGATGCAGGGTGCCGGCCACCGCGTCGCCAGGCCGGCTGACTACAAGATCCAGGAACTTGCCGTAGCGCCCGACCGCGGTGACCTCGCCGCCGCCGAGCGCGCTCAGCGGCGGATCGTAGGTCTTGAGTACCGAAAACTCGGCTATATCGGCACGATCGACCAGCCGGCCGACCACGCGGTCGCGCAAGTCCGCCGCAAGCGACTCCACTTCAGGAAGTTCCGGCACGATAATGATTGTGCCGTGCCGATGCCAGTGCCGTGGCATAGAGCCCGGCGATCAGGGCAGAGAGGCGTCGCAGTCGCAGGCCCAGGAGTTGAAGTACAAGGGGTCAGAAAGCGCGAGGAGGTCCAAGTACAGAGGAGGGATGTGGGCGAGGAGGGATTTGAACCCTCACGTCCTCTCGGACACACGGACCTGAACCGTGCGCGTCTGCCGTTCCGCCACCCGCCCTGGGCGTCGAGACAGGTTAGCACGCCACAAGCTATGCCATGCCGCCGATACCATCGAAGGCGAACGGGAGAGGGAGGTGCAGGGTGGGAGTGCTGCAGCGCTTCGAGCACCGGCTCCAGGGCATGTACGACGGCGGCTTCGCGCGTGCGTTCAAGTCCGATCTGCAGCCGACTGAGATCGCGGGCGCCGTCCAGCGTGAGATGGACGACCGTGCGGCGATCGTCGCGCAGGGCCGGACGCTTGTGCCGAACGATTTCGTCGCTGAGATCGCCCAGGCCGACTACGACAGGCTCGAGGTCTTCGCCGACAATCTCGGCATCGAGCTCGCCACCCTCGCCCGTGACCACGCGCGGGAACAGGGTTACTCGTTCGTAGGCCCGGTCCGGATCAGGTTCGAGGGAGTGCCCGACCTTACTATCGGCACCTTCCGCATCCGTTCAGGCGTTATCAGGGGCACGACGGTCGAGGACGGCGAGATCCGCAAGCCGGCCAGCGATCTGCCCAGGCCGCATGAGGGATTCCCGGGATCGCCGCGGCTTCTTGTCTCGACAGCCGATCCGGCGGCGGGGACGACGCAGCGGACATTCCCGCTGACCTCGCCGCTGACAATTCTCGGCCGTGGCACCGATTGCGACCTCCGGCTCGTTGACCAAGGTGTGTCGCGGCACCACGCGGAGATCCGGGTGGAAGACGACGAGGTCGTCCTCGTGGACCTCGGATCGACAAACGGTACTTTCGTGAACGGACAACCGATCCGACGGGTATCGCTCACCGATGGCACGCGCGTTACCCTTGGCCGCACTACTTTGGTTTTCCGCAGGGACGGTACGTACTGACCACCACCGGCAATCAAGCAGTTCTTGACACCGAGGTACTGGCGCGACGCGTAGTCTCGGCTACCTAAGGACGCATGACCCCTATGAACCCGCTGACCCTCGACCTGATCAAGCTGGCGTTCCTCGCTGTGCTCTGGCTGTTCGTCATCGCCGCGGTCGGGGTAGTCCGGACCGACTTGTTTGATCAGCCAGCCTCGCCGCGCAGGCAGCGCCGTGCGGCGAAGCAAGGCGCCCGCAGGGCGCCGCCTCCGCCAAGGCCGCCCAGGCCGACCGGGAGATCGAGGAACGCGGCCAGGCAGCTTGTGGTAACCGGTGGCAGCCTCGCAGGTACAACTATTACGCTCGCCGATCAGCAGATCACCATCGGCCGGGCATCCGATGCGACGCTGGTGCTCACCGATGACTACGCATCAACCAGGCACGCCCGCCTGTTTCCGCAGAACGGCGAGTGGATTGTGGAGGATCTAGGCTCGACCAACGGCACCTACCTGGATCGGCAGAAGGTGACCCATCCGACGCTGATCCAGCTCGGGGTACCCATCCGCATCGGTAAAACCGTCTTGGAGCTGCGCAGATGACAATCTCCCTGCGCTACACGGTTCGGTCTGACGTCGGCTTGCTCCGCGAGGGCAACGAGGACTCCGCTTACGCCGGCCCGCACTTGCTCGCCATCGCCGATGGCATGGGCGGGCACGCTGCTGGCGAGGTCGCGAGCGCGGTCGCGATCAAGACCCTCGCACCGCTCGACGCTGACCCGGCCGGCATCGACATGCTGCGGGCGCTCGGTGACGCGATCGCCGAGGCCAACGCCGCGCTCCGCGACATCACGCTCTCCGACCCGGCGACCGAGGGGATGGGCACGACCCTGACCGCGCTGCTGTGGTCAGGCGATGAAGTGGCGCTCTGCCACATCGGCGACTCGCGCGGCTACCTGCTCCGCGACGGCGCCCTGCAGCAGATCACGCACGACCACACGCTCGTCCAGACCCTGGTCGACGAGGGCAGGCTGACGCCGGAGGCGGCGGCCTCGCATCCGCAGCGCTCGCTGGTCATGCGGGCGCTGCAAAGCAGCGTTCCCGCCGATCCCGACTTGTCGATGATGACGGCCAGGGTCGGCGACAGGTTCCTGCTGTGCTCGGACGGGCTCACCGACGTGGTCAGCGACGAGACGCTGCGAACGACCTTGCGGCAACTGCCTGACCTTGATGCCGCGGTCGAGCAGCTTGTCGATCTCGCGATCCGCAGCGGCGGGCCTGACAACATCACCTGCGTGCTCGCCGATGTGATCGACACCGATGCCGGCCAGCAGCGCAGCGATCAGATCATCATCGTCGGAGCGCTCGCCACCGAGGACGGGGACGCGAACGAGCCGGCCCGCAGCGACAATCCGGCTGCCCGCGCCCACTTGCTGGCCATGGGCAGTCAGCGAACTGAGACCGCCCAGGCACCGGCCGCGCCCGCCGCCGCGCCTGAATCGGCTGCGGGCGGTTCGGGCGTGTCGTCCCCCCTGGCTAGCACAGCGGACAGGACGGTCGCGGAGCTCGCCGCCGCTCAGGGCGCCGGGTCAGCGGCCGGCGCCGGCGACAGCGCGCGGGACGACGGCGCGGGAGGCGACGCCGCTCGCGACGACAGCGCCGATGACACCGGGCTTGTCCTGGTCCGCCGCCGCCGCTGGCCGGTCGTCACTTCTGTGCTCGTCCTGTTGATCAGCGTGATCGGCGTCGCCGGCTACTACGGGTGGCGGCTCACCCAGGACCAGTACTATGTGGGCACCGACAACGGCCACGTCGTGGTCTTCCGCGGCGTGAGCCAGGCGGTGGCCGGCATGAACTTGTCGCGGGTCGTGCATCGGACCAACATCCCGCTGGCGAAGCTGCCGTCGAGCGAGGCGGGCTCGATCAGGTCCACGATCGGACCCGAGGCGAGCCTCAAGCAGGCCATGCGGATCATCTCCCAGTTCCGGCAGGACTATCGCTGCGCTGTCGTCGAGGCGGACATCACCAAGTGGGTCGCTGACAAGCCAAAGCCCCCGCCCGCGACGCATAAGCCCAAGGCGCCGAGTTCCCGCGCCAAGGCAGCGGCGCAGAAGCCCGCGGACCAGAGCAAGCCGGGCAGCAACCGCTCGAAGACCTCGGTGCGCAAGCCCGCGACCACCCAGCACAGCGGCACCGGCACCGGCACCGGCACGAGCGCGCCGGCCAAGCCAAGTTCAGGCACGCACAGCGCGAACAGGCCGGTCAAGAAGCACACGACCAGCAAGTCCGGGATCGTGCATCGTCCCTCCTACCCGCCTAAGCCCGTGCTCCCCTCGTACTGCCCGGCGTTCCCGGGGGGCTCAGGATGAGCGCCGCGCCGCAGCAGCATCTGGCCAGTTCCGCCATGCCGAATGACGGGCCGCGGCCGGCGGCGCTGCCACGCGGCCGTCGCGGTGCCGAGCTCGCGATGCTGGGCTTCGCCGTGGCGATCATGGCGCTCGCCTATGCCAGCGCGGGTTTCGGCCTCAACGGGCACCTCCCGCCGGGACTGGCCGTCTATGTCGGCGGGTTCGCCATCTTGATGCTCGCGGCCCATCTGGCCGTGCGCTTCCTGGCGCCGTGGGCCGACCCGCTGCTGCTGCCGCTTGCCGGAATCCTGAACGGCCTCGGCATCGTGATGATCTACCGGCTCCAGGAGTCCGGCCGCGGCAGCAACAGCGGCGAGCAGATCAGCACGCTGACGACGCACGCCGCCATCTTCCAGCTGATGTACACGGCGATCGGCATCATCGCCTTCATCGTCGTGCTCGCGGTCATCCGCCAGACGCGGGTGCTGCAGCGGTACACCTACACCCTGGGCACGCTCGGCCTGGTCCTGCTCGCGATCCCCGCTATCCTGCCCGCCCGGTTCAGCGAGGTGAACGGGGCCAAGGTCTGGATCACGATCGGCGGCTTCTCCATCCAGCCAGGTGAGTTCGCCAGGATCGCGATCGCTGTCTTCTTCGCCGGCTACCTGGTCTCCAAGCGAGACGCGCTGTCGCTGGCCGGCAACCGGTTCATGGGCATCGACCTGCCGCGCGGCCGGGACATGGGGCCGGTGCTCGTCATCTGGGCCGCGAGCTTGCTGATCTTGATCTTCGAGTCCGACATCGGCACGTCGGCCCTCTTCTTCGGCCTGTTCGTGGTGATGATCTACCTGGCCACCCAGCGCACCTCGTGGATGCTCATCGGCATCTTGCTTTTCGTAATCGGCGCGGGCGTGGCTCAGAACTTCATCCCGCACGTGAACGAGCGCTTCGAGATCTGGCTGCACCCGTTCGCCGGCACCAACGCGACGAACTCGGCCTTCCAGCTGGTGCAGGGCCTCGAGGGCATGGCGTTCGGCGGCATCTTCGGGACCGGCCTCGGCCAGGGGCAGCCCTTCCACACCCCGCTGGTGCAAAGCGACTTCATCGTCACCGGCTTCGGCGAGGAACTCGGCCTGACCGGCCTGATGGCGATGCTGCTGATCTTCGCCCTCATCGTGCAGCGCGGTCTGCGCGCCGCGATCGCGGTCCGCGACCCCTTCGCCAAGCTGCTCGCCGGCGGGCTGGCGTTCGTCTTCGCCCTGCAGCTCTTTATCATCGTGGGCGGAGTGACCCAGCTGATTCCGCTGACGGGCGTGACGACACCATTCCTATCTCAAGGAGGTAGTTCGCTGATCGCGAGCTGGATCGTCATCGCGATCTTGATCCGGGTCAGTGACGCGGCGCGGCGTCCGGCGCCTCAGCCGATCCAGGACGAGGGCCTGACCCAGGTGGTGCGGGCCGGATGAGCGACGTCAGCGGCGCGAACCGCATGAACAAATCGCTGGGACGGCTCGCGATCGCCTGCCTGGTGATGTTCGTCGTCCTACTCGGCTGGGTCAACTTCCTGCAGGTTTTCCGGGTCAACTCGCTGGCGGCCGAGCCTGGCAACACCCGGATCTTCAACCAGCAGTTCAAGAACCAGCGCGGGGAGATCATCGCGGCCGGCGGCAGCCCGCAGGTGGTCATCGCCAAGTCGAAGCTGATCAAGGGCGGCATCTACCAGCGGTTCTATCCGCACGCCAAGGCCTACGCCCCCATCACCGGCTACGACTCCATCCTGGCTTCCACCTCGGCGTTCGGGGCGACCGGCATCGAGCAAGCCGAAAACAAGTTCCTGGCGGGCACGGCATCGAACCTGGCGGTCTACAACCTCAAGGGACTGTTTACCGGCAAGTCGAAGCAGGGTGCCAGCGTGTACCTGACGATCGACCCGAAGGCCCAGGCCGCCGCCTACGCAGCGCTCGCGGCCATGGGCAAGCCTGCGGCCGCTGTGGCGATCAATCCCAGGACCGGCGCCATCCTCGCGCTCGCGTCGTTTCCGACGTTCAACCCCAACAAGTACGCCACGCTCGACAGCGGCAAGCTGAGCAAGATTGACAACGCATACCGGAATGACCCGAGTCAGCCGCTGCTCAACCGGGCTCTGAACGACACATTCCCGCCGGGCTCTACTTTCAAGATAATTACGAGTTCTACGGCCTTCAGCACCGGAAAGGTTACCAATCCGGACTCGACGATCTCGGCGCCGCAGTTCTACCCCCTGCCCGGCAGCCATAGCCAGCTGGTCAACGACGGCGACGAAACCTGCGGGAACGGCACGCCGCCGATCATCTTCGCCTTTACGCTGTCGTGCAATACGGCCTTCGGCAAGCTGGGCGTCAAGCTGGGCAGCCCGTCCCTGCACACCTACGCGAACCTGTTCGGGTTCAACAACCCGGGGCTCACCATCCCGCTGCCGGTCTCTGCCAGCGACTACCCGCTGCTCAAGGACCCCGCGCAGACCGCGCAGTCGGCGATCGGCCAGTTCAGCGATACGGTGACGCCGCTGCAGGAAGCCATGATGGCGGCCACGATAGCCAACGGAGGCCAGCTCATGACTCCGTACCTGGTGCAGCAGGTGCGCGCGCCCGACCAGGAACAGGTGCAGAAGACAAGCCCGACTCTGCTGCGCCAGGTTGTCTCGGCGAAGGTGGCCTCGTACCTGGCCAGGATGATGGTGAGCGTGACGCACAGCCCCGACGGCACCGCGTTCGCTACGGCCAGCCCGGGCGTCACCGGCCTGCAGATCGCGGGAAAGACCGGAACCGCACAAAATGGCGTGAATAATTCCAACCTCAATGATGCCGTTTTTACGTGCTTCGCCCCCGTGGGGAACCCGCAGATCGCGGTCGGCGTGATCGTCAAGGGCGGCGGCTTCGGCGCCGATGCCGCGGCGCCGATCGCTGTCAAGATCATGCAGGCGTACCTGGGGTCACATTGAGCGCCAGGGCATCACGATGTTCCCGTAGCACCGTCGCGGCGGGAACATCTGACGACATAATTTTCCTAAGCGGCTCTAACTGGCTCACCTCGCCAGCCAGCCAGCCAAGACGACGCAGGACGGTAACGTAAGTGCGCGACATGACCCAGCCCAGGCTGCTCGGCGGCCGCTACGAGCTCGACGGAGTCGTCGGCCGCGGCGGCATGGCCGAGGTGTACCGGGCGCGTGACCTTCGCCTTGACCGCATCGTGGCAGTGAAGACGCTGCGCGAGGACCTCGCCAGGGACCAGACCTTCCAGGCCAGGTTCAGGCGCGAGGCCCAGTCGGCCGCGTCGCTGAACCACCCGTCCATCGTGGCGGTCTACGACACCGGCGAAGACGACTCCGCGACATCGCACGTCCCGTTCATCGTCATGGAGTACGTGGACGGGCGGACGATCAGGGACCTGCTGCGCGACGACAGGCAACTGCTGCCCGAGCGCGCGCTCGAGATCACCGACGGCGTACTGCGCGCGCTCGACTACAGCCACCGCAACGGCATCGTGCACCGCGACATCAAGCCGGGCAACGTCATGCTGAACCGGCAGGGCGAGATCAAGGTGATGGACTTCGGCATCGCCCGTGCCACCTCGGACGCCCAGGCCACGATGACGCAGACCGCGCAGGTCATCGGCACCGCGCAGTACCTCTCGCCCGAGCAGGCCAGGGGAGAGCGCGTCGATTCGCGCTCTGACCTGTACTCGGTCGGCTGCCTGCTGTACGAGCTGCTGACCGGCAGGCCGCCGTTCACCGGGGACTCGCCAGTGGCGATCGCGTACCAGCATGTGCGGGAGAACCCGGTCCCGCCGTCCCGCGTCGATCCCGAACTGCCGCGCTGGGCCGACCCGATCGTGCTGCGGGCGATGGAGAAGGACCCGGCTGACAGGTACCAGAACGCCAACGAGATGCGCAACGACATCCAGCGCGCGCTCTCTGGCTACCCCGTGGGCGCGCAGATGCACCCGACCAGCACTTACGCGGGCCCAGGCCCTGGCACCAGGCGCATGGACCCGATGGGCCAGACTCAGCTCCAGGGCTCCACCGGCGCGATCCCGCCCTATCAGTACGGCCAGGCTGACACGGGCGGCCAGCGGGGCGCGACCCGGCGCAAGCGGCCGATCTGGCCCTGGATCGCCGCCGTTGTCGCGATCGTGGTGATCGCGGCGATCGTGCTCGCCTACGAGACGATCACGGGGCACAGCAACAACGCGGCCGGGCTGACCGTCCCGAACGTCGTCAGCAAGAAGCTTTCCGTTGCCGAGGCGGCCCTGCAGAAAAAGGGCTTCAAGGTGCACGCGGTCGCCCATACCACCAGTACTGGCCCCGCGAACGTCGTCACGTCCACAAGCCCGGCCGCCGGCTCGCTCGCCAAGAAGGGCAGCACGGTCACGGTCAACTACAACGCCAAGCCTGGCGCTAAGGCCCTGCCGGACGTACGCGGCCTGACCGTGACCGAGGCGGAGGCGAAGCTGTCCGCCGCCGGGTTCAAGACGGTCACTCCCAGCCAGCAGGCGCACGCCAGCGTCATAACTTCAGGCAACGTGGTAAGCACTACGCCGCCCGCAGGCACCAAGGTGTCGATAACTACGCAGATCGTGCTGAACTTGTCTGGCGGCGGCGTCCATGTGCCTGGTGTCACCGACGAGCAGCTCGCTGACGCGCTCACCCAGCTCAGGGCGGATAATCTGGTACCTCACGTGATCAACGACCAGCCGGGCCCGCCAGGTGCGGCGCCTGGCTCGGTATGGGAGACGAAGCCCGGGGGCGGCGCTCTGGTGCTGCCGGGCTCGACGGTCACCGTCTACGTCGTGCCAGGCTCGTCGCCGTCGCCTCCGCCGTCGAGCCCGCCGGCGAGTCCGCCGCCCAGCTCACCGCCGCCCAGTTCGCCGCCAGCGAGCCCGCCGCCCAGCGGCTCGCCGTCACCGAGTCCCTCGTAGTGCCGCGCGAGGGCCGCTCGCGGGGGTGGCCGCGGGCGGGCGGGTTACCGCATCGACCAATTAGGCTTACCATCAAGCGCTAGGCGCCCACCGCGCCTTGAGTCTGCCCAGGAGATCACTGTGCCTAAGTCTCATGTCCGGAAGAGAGCGGTTTACACCCCGCCGCCGCGCTCAAGCAAGGCCAAGGTCAGCCCGCCGTGGCTGGTCCCGGCCATGCTCGCGTGCCTGCTCGTCGGCCTCGGTTGGATAGCGACCTTCTACGTCAGCGGGCAGAGCCTGCCGATCAGCGCGCTCGCGCAGTGGAACCTGGTCGTCGGCTTCGCGCTGATCGTGGCCGGCGTGATGCTGGCCACGAAGTGGCATTGAGCATCCGCTTCCGCTAGCGGCAGCCGGACAGCAAGACGGCGATCACCGGTCCTGGACCTCAATGATCGCCGTCTTGACTGGTGTGCCCGCGCGGCTACAGCCTGAACACCACCATGTGGACGAGGGCCTGGTCGCGCAGGATGACGCCGAACACAAGCAGCGCCAGCATCCCGATCGTCGCGGCGGCCTGGATGAGCGTCCGGTTCGCCTTCGGCGCATAGACGAAGGCGGCGGTGAGGGCCGAGCCCGCGATCAGGCCGCCGACGTGGTCCTGCCAGGCGATGCCCGGGACGACGAACGTGATCACCAGGTTGAGCACGATCAGCAGCACCACCTGCCTGCTGTCCATCCGGAGCTTCCTGGCCAGCACGAACCAGGCGCCGAACAGACCGAAGATCGCGCCTGACGCCCCGATCGCCGGCTCCGCCGGCGAGGCGAGCACGTAGAACAGCACCGAGCCAGCGAGCGCGCTGACCAGGTAGATGGCGATGAACCTGACCCGGCCGAGCACCCGCTCGAGCGATGGCCCAACCACGATCAGCGCCCACATATTGAAGATGATGTGGGTGAGGCCGATCCCGCTGCCCGGCGGCTCGTGCAGGAAGGCGCTCGTCAGCAACCTGTACCAGTCACCAGCGGCCACGCCGACGAACGCGTTGATCTCCCGGTCAAACGCGCCGCCGACCATCTGGCCGTAGTCAAGCGTCTTGCCGTAGGCGACCTCGGCGATGTACGCCAGCACGCACAGGGCGACCAGCGTGTAGGTGACGACCGGGGTATTGGTGGCCGCCCGGCCGCCGAATCGCCCTACAGGCTGCCGGTAGTCGCGGTTGCCGTCCCTGACGCACTCGACGCACTGCTGCCCGACCGCCGCCGACCGCAGGCAATCGGGGCAGGCATGCCTGCCGCAGCGCACGCACGAGACATACGTCTCGCGGCCGGGATGCCGGTAACACTGCGGAGTCGCCTGGCTGCCGCCGATACCGCCGGTGGCACCCGGGACGTCTCCGCCTGGAGCATCTGAGCCGGTGCCCGGAGGGTGAGCCATCAGTATTTGCCGTCCTAACCTGCCGCGTTCCCGTCACGCTCGATCGTCACTGACTCAAGCACAACGTCATCGACAGGCTGGTCGTTCCGGCCGGTCTTGGCCTTGCTGATCGCCTCGACGACCTCGCTGCCCGAGATCACCTCGCCGAAGATCGTGTGCTTGCCGTTCAGGTGACGAGTCGGGACGGTGGTGATGAAGAACTGAGATCCGTTGGTCCCCGGGCCCGCGTTCGCCATGGCGAGCAGGTACGGCCGGCTGAAGCTCAGATCTGGATGGAACTCGTCCGCGAACTGGTAGCCAGGACCGCCCCGTCCGCTTCCGAGCGGGTCGCCGCCCTGGATCATGAACTGCGGGATGACCCGGTGAAAGATCGTGCCGTCGTACAGCTTCGCCGTGGTCTTGGCCCTGTTCTTAGGGTCTGTCCACTCTCGCGCCCCCTCGGCCAGCTCGACGAAGTTCTTGACCGTCTTGGGCGCGTAGTCAGGAAAGAGCCTGACAACGATGGTTCCCTGGTTGGTCCGCAGCGTTGCGGTGAGCGAATTAGTCATAGCCGGAATCCTGTCACGCCAGGTGTCTGCCGTGCCGGCACTACCTGGCCTAGACCGCTTTGCAACGTCTTGGCCAGCATATGCGCGCCGTTGAGTCATGCGCCGCACCCGGCGGGGTTGACGCGATCGGGCGGGGGAAGTTCCTGGTGGGGATGAATCACGGGGGAGGACGCGGTGTCAGCAACAACCAGGTCAGCAACGACTAGGAAGCAGTCGACCATGCCCGCAGCCGACATGCAGTGGCGCGCGCGAAAAATCGCCATGCAGGCATCCAGGCTCGCCGATCAGGCGCGCCCGATGACCACGAAGGCGGCGAAGACCGCGCGCCGTGGCGCCGGGGACGCCGTCGGCTGGGCCAAGCCGAGAGTGGGCCGGGTTCGCGCCTGGATGGCCGTCAGGGCCGCGCGTGGCAGCGTTTCTGTTCAGGAGAGTGTCGCTCCCGCGGTCTCGTCCGTGCTGGCCGCCGCCGCCCGGCGCCTCGACCCGCCGAGGTCGCAGCCGCGCCGCTGGCCCAAGGTCCTGGCCGGCACCGCCCTGCTCGCCGCCGGAGCCGCCGCCGCGACCGCGATGGCGGTGCGCAACAAGTCACGTGCCCGCTCGCGGTCAATGACCCGCCCGATGCCGCAGCGGCCGACCGCGCCGGCCAGGGGCAGCTCGGATCAGCGCTCGCGCCCGGTCAGCCCGGCCGCTGAATCGGAGCGCGCCAAGGCGGGTGCCGGGGTCAACGGCCTGTCCAAGGCTCGCTAGGAACTGGCTCGTTAGGAACTACTGTCAGCGGGTTCGGGCAGAATCGGGCTGTGCTGCTAGATGAGGTCGTTGCCACATCGGCGAGCGTTGCCCGGTCGCCCGGCCGCAAAGCCAAGATCAGCGCGATCGCGAGCCTGCTCGCTCGGGTGCCTCCTGGCGAAGTGGCGATCGCGGTCGCGTTCCTGTCCGGCGACCTGACCCAGCGCCAGATCGGCGTCGGCTACGCGGCGCTCATCGACCTGACGCGATCAGAGCCCGGCCAGGTGGCACCTGATGACATCGCGGCCGCTTCTGAGCCGGTGCTGACGCTGACCGAGACTGATGCGGCGTTCGAGGCCATCGGAGCCTTGCTCGGGCCGGGTTCGCAGGCACAGCGGCGAGCCCAGCTCGCCGCCCTGATCAGCCGGGCCACGGACAGCGAGCGCCAGTTCCTGTTCCGGCTGATCGCGGGTGACTTGCGGCAAGGCGCGCTCGAGGGCGTGATGACCGAGGCGGTCGCCCTGGCGGCCGAGGTCCCGGCACCCGAGGTGCGGCGGGCCGCCCAGCTGCGAGGCTCGCTGCGGCAGGTCGCGGTGGCGGCGCTCGGGGCTGTTTCGGGCGGCGCCGACCGCGACGGCGTCATCGCCGTGCTGCGGGGCTTCACCCTGAAGGTCGGCCAGCCGGTCAGGCCGATGCTCGCCGCGTCGGCGCCGGATGTCGAGGCGGCGCTGAGCAAGATCGGCGCTGGCCGGTCCGCGGATCCCGCCGCCGGTCCTGGGGCGGGTCCCGCCGCGGGTCCCGCCGCGCTGGACTGGAAGATCGACGGGATCAGGGTCCAGATTCACCGGGACGGCGACCGGGTCTGGGTTTACACCAGGACACTCGATGACATTACCGACCGGGTTCCCGAGCTCGTGGCCATCGCCCGTGCCCTTGACGTCAGGTCAGCGCTGATCGACGCCGAGGCCATCGCGCTGCGCCAGGATCGCCGTCCGCATCCGTTCCAGGTCACCTCCGCGCGGGTGGCGAGCCAGTCAGGGCCAGGGACGTCCGCCGAGCCTGCCGGGCGCGTGCCGCTGACCGCGTTCCTCTTTGACCTGCTGCACATCGACGGGCACGACCTCATCGACCAGCCCGCCGCCGAGCGGTTCAGCCAGCTGGCCGCGATCGCTCCCGGCGAGTTGCTGATCCCGAGGATCGTCACCGGCGACCCGGCGGAGGCCGCCGAGTTCTTCGCCGACGCGATCGGCCGCGGTCACGAGGGCGTGGTGGTCAAGGCGGTGGACGCGCCGTACCGTACCGGCCGCCGGGGCAGCGACTGGATCAAGGTCAAGCCGCGGACGACGCTCGACCTGGTGATCCTCGCGGCCGAGTGGGGCCATGGCCGCCGCACGGGCTTGCTGTCCAACTTGCACCTCGGTGCCCGGGACCCCGAGACTGGCCGGTTCGTCATGCTGGGCAAGACCTTCAAGGGCCTGACCGACGCGATGCTGCGCTGGCAGACCGACCACCTGCTGAGCATCGCCGACCCGCCCGGTCAGGACAAGACCGCGGCCGCGCACGGCGTCGTGCGAGTGCGGCCAGAACTGGTCGCCGAGATCGCGTTCGACGGCGTGCAGGCGAGCAAGCGCTACCCGGGAGGCGTCACCCTGCGCTTCGCCCGCGTGCTCAGGTACCGTACGGACAAGAGCGCCTCTGAGGCCGACACGATCGAGACGGTCCGCTCTCTGTGGCCCGCCCCCGCCGAGGGTACGGCCGAGATCCCCGCTGAGACCCCGCCGAGGCCCCCGCTGAGGAGTAGGCCGCCGGCGCGGCCGTTAGAACGCGCCCGGGATTTCGGCGGTTTCGGAGACCGACTCGATATCGGCGAACAAGGCGGCCGCCAGCAGCCTGGTGTCCTCGAACATGTTCAGCCCGGGAAGCTCGGCCTGGCCGTGCCAGCTGAACGGGTGAGCCGGGTGGGTCAGCGGCTCGGCGACGCCGGCGATCGCGACGTAGAGATGGTCAATATGGAAGTGCGGCTCCGCCACGTGGTTGTCGCGGTCGACCGGCTGCTCCAGGATCCACCACGGCGGGCTGACGACCTTGCGCGTGGCGATGACCTCATCGGGAGGGGGCACAGTCGGCGCGGGCACGAAATTGACCGCGAGGCCAGTCTCCTCGGCAACCTCGCGGCGAGCGGCCTCTGGCGCTGTCTCGTCATCCTCGATGTGGCCACCGGGGATCATCAGCTTGCCGAAGAGGGGGTGCAAGATAAGCCCCAGCCTCCACTCGCCGTCGAGCTTGCTGAAGACGAAGGTGCTGGCGGTCGGATGCTTGATGCTCACCACGCCATAGTGCACCAAGGCGGCGGCGGGCTAGCCCGCGAAGCGCGGCCAGGTCTCCGCGACCATGAAACGTGGCGTGATCTAAAGTCAAGTTCCGGCGACTCATCGGCGAGACTCTTTCCCCGGCTCCCGGCTCTGGCACGGAGACTTCCCGGCTCTGGCACGGAGACTTCCCGGCTCTGGCACGGAGAGTTGTCGTTGCGCGGAGCGTTGTCCGCACATAGAGCGGTCAACGCTCCGTGCTGCGACAAGTCTCCGCGGTAACGGCGGAGAACGCTCCGCGATCATGCTACGGCGCGGGAACTCACCGCGATCACCGGCGAGGCAACCCGTGCCGCCGGAACCAGTGGGGGAAATGTTTCCTGAGTTATCAGTAGATTTTCAATACTCCCGGGGGACTCACACGCAGGATCCGGAAAAGACTCCCCGATCCTGATCACGAGCCGCGCGGCAGCCGCCGGGGCCGGTGCATGTTTCCGTGATCATGTTCGAGACCATGATCACGGAAGATCGCCCAGGTCAGGACACCAATTATGTTCCGTGATCATGCCCGCGTCCTTGATCACGGAGCATCGCACCTGCAGTCCCCCGCACTGACAGCTCCCGGGACTGAGAACTCTCCCGCATGATGCCGGAAAGGCTCCTGATCCTGATCCCGAGTCACCCGACAGCCTCCCTGACCAGGGTGAACATCCGTGATCAAGCCCACGACCATGATCGTGGAACATCGCACCGGTCAAGCCTGGCCGCGACTGACCCGCCCGAGCACGTCCGGCCCGCACCGGTCCAGCCTGGCGCGACTGACCCGCCCGAGCACGTCCGGCCCCCCGGGTCCGGCGCGCGGCCCTGGCTGCCGTGTAATCATGCGAAACCAGAGAGATGGTTACCCTGGTATCGGGCACATGGGGAGACTAGGCAAAAATGCGAACGTTGTGGCGAGACGAGGACGGTAGGTGGCACACCAGGCTGCGTGGTCGCCAGATCCTGTCCGATCCCAGGCTGAACAGGGGCACCGCGTTCAGCTACGCCCAGCGGCACCAGCTTGGCCTGACTGGCCTCATCCCGCCCGCGCACGTCACGCTCGACCAGCAAGTCGCCCGCGTCTATGCGCAATACCTGCGGCAGCCGACCGACCTGGCGAAGAACGTCCTGCTCACCGAGGTCCACGACAGGAACGAGGTGCTCTTCTACCGGCTGCTGATCACCCACCTGACGGAGATGCTCCCGATCGTCTACACGCCGACGATCGGCCAGGCGATCAAGAATTACAGCAATGAGTACCGCCGGCCGCGCGGGGTGTACCTGTCCGTTGAGCATCCCGAGCTGATCGAGGAGTCGCTTCGGGCCACCGACGCCGAAGGCAGCGAGGTCGACCTGATCGTCGCGACCGACGCGGGAGCCATCCTGGGCATCGGCGACTGGGGCGTCGGCGGCATCCACATCGCGGTCGGCAAGCTCGCCGTCTATACGGCGGCCGGCGGCATCGATCCTGACCGGGCGCTGCCGGTCGTGCTCGATGTCGGCACCGACCGGCAGAGCCTGCTCGAGGACCCGCTCTACATCGGGAACCGGCGGCCCCGCGTCTCGCCAGCGGAGTACGACGAGTTCCTCGATGCCTTCGTGGATGCGGTAAGCAGGCTGTTTCCGAGGGCGATGCTGCACTGGGAAGACATCGGGCTCAGCAACGCCAGGCGGCTGCTCGATCGCTACCGCGAGCGGCTGCTCACGTTCAACGACGATATCCAGGGCACGGGCGCGGTCAACCTGGCCGCTGTGCTCGCCGCCGTCAAGGCCACGGGCACGGACCTGCGCGATCACCGGGTCGTTGTCTTCGGCGCCGGCACGGCGGGCACCGGCATCGCGGACCGGCTGCGCGCCGAGATGATCGACGGCGGCATGACGCGGGCGCAGGCGGAAGCCCGATTCTGGGCTCTGGACAAGGCTGGCCTGCTGACCGCCGACCTGCAAGGACTCAGTGAGTCCCAGCGGCTCTGCGCCAGGGACCCCGCCGAGGTCGCGGGCTGGCAGCGCGCCGCCGACGGCAGCATCGGATTGCGCGAGGTCGTCAGCCAGGTGCATCCGACGATCCTGATCGGGACCTCGACGCGGACAGGCGCGTTCAGCGAGGAAATCGTCAGGGCAATGGCCGCGCACGCCGGCCGGCCGGTGATATTGCCGATGTCCAATCCGACCGAACTGGCCGAGGCCACGCCCGCCGACCTGCTCAAGTGGACCGGGGGCAGGGCCTCGTCGCCACCGGAAGCCCGTTCAAGCCGGTGCACTTCAATGGCACTCGCTATGTCATTGGCCAGGCGAACAATGCCCTGGTATTCCCCGGCCTCGGCCTTGGCGTGATCGCCGCGCAGGCAAGCCGCGTCACTGACGGCATGCTGGCGGCGGCCGCCCACGCGGTGGCCAGCCTTACCGATACGTCGGAGCCGGGGGCGGCGCTGCTGCCGCCGGTAGAAGAACTGCGAGACACCTCAGCGGCGGTGGCCGTCGCGGTGGCTCAGGCAGCGTGGCAGGACGACGTCGCCCGCGCGCCGCGCCGCGCCGACCTGCCACGATACGTCAGGGACCTGATGTGGGAGCCTGCCTACCGGCCGATCATCGCTGAGTGAGCCCGCCCGGCATCCGCATATATCGGCTATAAGACCGCGACCGGCGCATGAGCGGGGTCCCGCGGGAGAACAAGCCGCTAACAATAACGGGACTACCTAGGCAATAGGTATCCCGGCAAGCCTCTGACCACGTACGATTCGCACATCCACATGCTGATGTGTCGACTGGTCAGGAGAGCAGTGATTATCAGGAGGATGTACTCGGTCCCCGAGCACATCACCATGTTCGGGGCGGGCGCGGCCGCTATCGGCGCGGTGTACCCGATGATCATGGCACACACGGGCGGGCAGGGCTTGCCCTGCCCCCTGCGAACTCTCACTGGCGTGCCCTGCCCGTTCTGCGGCCTCACGACCGCCACCGTGGCGCTGACTCACGGTGAATGGGCGACGGCGGCTAAGACCAGTCCGCTGGCCTACCTCGCAGCCATCCTGGTGGTGGGAACGGCGCCGGTTCTAGTCGCCCGGGTGCTCGGCGTCGCGCCCCTGCCACGGCCCGTTTCCCGCGTCGCCCGACGGCGCGTTTCCAGGGTCATGATCGTGGTAGTTGCGCTAAGCTGGCTGTTTCAGCTGCATCGCTATGGATTCATATAGAACGCACTGAATCTCCCCGGAACATCCAGTACGTCAAGGTATAGTAACGTCTGCCCGATTCCGAGACAGGCGTATCACGAAAGGTACCCCCCATGGCATACCAGGGCACTCCGTCTTACTCAGGCGCCCCTGCGTCACAGTACTCCGACTGGATCCACCGGGTCGGCGCGTACCTCATCGACGGCGCTCCAGCGATTGTCGCCATAATTGTGGCGTACATCCTTCTTATCATCTTCGCCGCTATCCACGTGGCCTTCATCGGCGTCCTGTTCCTCCTGATCGGCATCATCGCCAGCGTCGGCTGGGGCGTCTACAACCGCTGGATCCTCGGCGGTCAGGGCCAGAGCCTCGGCAAGAAGTACCTCAACATGCGGCTGCTGAGCGAAGAGACCGGACAGCCGATTGGCACCCTGAACGCTTTCCTTCGCGACGTCTGCCACATCGTGGACGGCCTCATCTGCTACGTCGGCTACCTGTTCCCGCTGTGGGACGAGAAGCGGCAGACCCTCGCTGACAAGATCATGAAGACCGTCGTCGTCCCTGCCTGACCTGCCGGGCAAAGCCTGGCTCTGGCTGGCCTGCCGAAAGGCCACCGGGGAGGGTCAGACCAGGCAGCGAACTCAAGGCCGGCACGGGGTCACGACAAAATACAGTCAGGTTGAACGGACCAGCATTGCCGGACTCAAGGGTCCCGCGAGCGCGACAGCGCTCGCGGGACCATGACTGCTTGAATGGGATTGTTTCAACGTGAATTCGGGTTGTCGTCGCGAGGCCTGCGCCTGACCGCCACCCCGCCCAGGATGGTGACCCCCGTAAAGCGGAGCACGGGAGCACCGGGCGCGTTCGATTCCGGTGTCGACGGCGGTACTTCAATGCCGCCCATGAAAGCCCAGCCATCGTCGATCACCCGCATCTCCGGGGGGACGATGATCTCGACGCCGCCCAGGACGCAGATCGCGCTGAACCTGATCTCGCCTCGCGGCAGCACTGCCTGCCGGAAGTCGAGGTCGACGCCGCCGAAGACGGTGACCGCACGCATGTCGGCCGGGACTTGCCAGGCTCCCCTTCTCCTGACCCCGCTGAAGAAGGCAACCATCCTGGCCCGCTTGCCCCTGGCCGCGATGGCGCCCGCGTCACCCGGATAAGCGAGCGAGTTCCCGGTGGTCGTGGCCAGCGCCGCGCTCGCGCCGGGCAGGTCGCTGACGATCGGCGCGATCTCCCCGTGAATCTTGGCCGCGTAGATGGCATCGAGGCGCTCGGAGTGTTCCTCGGGGGTCAGGCGTCCCTCCGCGAGCGCGTCGCTCAGCACGGAGGCCACTTTGTCCCGGTCAGCGTCCGAGATCCGCATCCGGGAAATTTCACTGGGGTTCTCGGGGGTCACCTCGCTATTGTCGGGCAAGCGGCCGGCTATGCGGTACCTGGCCGGCCGGAGAACGACTCGTCAGCTGGGGGTGTGCCCGATGGGCCATGTGGAAGTGGCGCACCTGTCGCAGGCACTGCCCGATGGGCGGGTGCTGCTTGACGATGTCTCGTTCCGCGTCGGGGACGGCAGCACAGTCGCGCTCGTCGGCCCCAACGGCGCCGGCAAGACCACGCTGATGCGGCTGATCGCCGGGGACCAGGCGGTGCAGTCGGGCACGGTCACGCGAAGCGGCGGGCTCGGGGTGATGCGCCAGTTCATCGGCGGGATCAGGGACGAGACCACGATCCGGGCCCTGCTGCTGTCGATCGCCGCGGAGCGGCTGCGCGACGCGGCCGAGCGGCTCGATGCCGCCGAGCTCGTCATGATGGAGCGCGACGACGAGCCGGCCCAGCTCCGCTACGCCAGCGCCCTGAGCGAGTGGGGCGATGCGGGCGGCTACGACTTCGAGGTACACGCCGACGCGTGCACGGTGGCGGCGATGGGAGTGCCGTTCGACCGCTGCCAGTACCGCGAGGTGCGCACCCTGTCCGGCGGCGAGCAGAAGCGGGTCGTGCTCGAGTCGCTCTTGCGCGGCAAGGACGAGGTGCTGCTGCTCGATGAGCCCGACAACTACCTCGACGTGCCCGCCAAGCTGTGGCTGGAGCAGCAACTGCTGGCGACGGCCAAGACCGTGCTGCTGGTCAGTCACGACAGGGAACTGCTGGCAGGTTGCGCGCAGCAGATCGTCACCGTCGAAGACGGCAACGTCTGGACGCACGGCGGCGGCTTCAGGACCTACGCGCAGGCGCGCCAGGACAGGATCGAGCGGCTCGACGAGTTGCGCCGGCGCTGGGACGAGGAGCACGAGAAACTCAAGCAGCTAGTCCGGATGTACCGGCTGAAGGCCAGCTACAACGACGCGATGGCGTCGCGGTTGCAGGCAGCCGTGACCAGGCTGACGAAGTTCGAGGAAGCCGGGCCGCCGCAGGAGGCGCCGCGTGAGCAGAACGTCCGGATGCGGCTGCGCGGCGGGCGTACCGGCAAGCGGGCCGTGATCTGCGAGAACCTCGAGCTGACCGGGCTGATGCGGCCCTTCGACCTTGAGGTCTGGTACGGCGAGCGGGTGGCGGTACTCGGTTCCAACGGATCGGGCAAGTCGCATTTCCTGCGGCTGTGCGGGGAGCCGGCGTCGGTGGCGCACACGGGGGTGTGCCGGCTTGGTGCGCGGGTCGTGCCCGGGGTGTTCGCCCAGACGCATGCCCGTCCCGACCTCGCGGACCGCACGCCGCTCGAGATCTTGATGACCGAGCACGCGATGCTGATCAACGAGGCCATGTCGGCGATGGCCAGGTATGAGCTGCAGTCCTGCGCTCGCCAGCGCTTCGGCACGCTTTCGGGCGGCCAGCAGGCCAGGTTGCAGATCCTGCTGCTCGAGCTGGGCGGATCTACGTTGCTGCTGCTGGACGAGCCGACCGACAACCTGGATCTCGCCAGTGCCGAGGCGCTTCAGGAGGGACTTGAGGGGTACTCGGGGACAGTACTCGCGGTGACTCATGATCGGTGGTTCGCGAGATCATTCGACCGGTTCCTGGTGTTTGGCGAAACCGGCGAGGTATACGAGGCACCCGAGCCAGTCTGGGATTCCAGGCGCGTAGACCGCCAGCGATGACCGGCCGGCTTGCTAGGCTGTCGTGGTCGATCGCCGGGTTATCGTGGTCGATCGCGGGCTGTCGCGGTCGGTGGTGGTCGGAACTCGCCGGAAAGGTAAGGAACGCAGTGGTGAAAAAGCTGATCATCCTGGCCGTCGTGGCGCTCGGCGCGGCGGCTGTCTGGCGCAAGGTCCAGTCCGACCGAGCCGAGCTTGACCTGTGGACCGAGGCGACCACCGCGGACGAGTAAACCTTCCTGCGAGGGGCGACGCTGACGGTGATGGAGTCCCTGGCCCGGGCAGAGCGGCTGCGAGACCTTCAGGCCCGCAATGCCGAGCGAGCGGCGGCGGCAGGCCAGGATTACGAGACTCAGCTGGCCGAGATCCGTCAGTCGTACAAGGGCGGGGCAGTTGCGCGTTGAATCTGCCAGGGCCGGTACCGACGCCGGTCGTATTCAACGACCGCCGCAGTCCGCGTCGCTGGTCGATGCCTCGCGCCGGGCGCGCAGGCGGCGATGAGCGCGCGATCGCAGAAAAATCAGGTGGATCATCCGCTTCAGCCATCCGGCGGTCCCAAGCCGCCCAACTCAGAGTAAGGTGTGCGAGTATTTCTGGAATATTGCGCCTTTCCGGACATATTCGCTTATCGCGGGTGCTGTCGGATGCCTGGACGCACAGAACGACGACCAGCAGCAATCCTCGAAGGGGCGGCGAACAGGTATGCTGTCCGCAGTCATGTCTGGGCGGAGGCCGCTGGCGCCTAGACGGAGAGTTACCACACGGCGACCGCAGCTCATATGCGCACCGAGGGGCTATAGCTCAGCTGGAAGAGCACCTGCTTTGCAAGCAGGGGGTCAGGAGTTCGAGTCTCCTTAGCTCCACCACAGGTCAGGGGCACTATTGAGTGCCCCGCCGTCGCGCATTCGAGAGCCGTACAGCAGCAACCCCTCTTAGGCCGCTTCGCGGCTCATCCCTGCGGGGTGCTGCCGCGCCCCGACTGATTCCGTCCGCCCGCCGCAAGTCCGGAACCTGCGGAACCTCCGGAACCTGCGGAACCTCCGGAACCTCGCACGTCAGAGCCTTGAAAAAGGTTCTGGACGCCATCCCAGGATCCGGAACCTGGAGTGCAGCGAGTCGCGCACGTCGGTTACTCGGCAGGATTCTCGCGGCGGAGGGCGCCGTCGAGCTGCTTTAGCGCGGCTCGGGTGGCCTCCGACGTGGTTTCGGTGTAGATCTCCATAGTGACGCTGATCCGGCTATGGCGAAGGATCTGCATTGCTACGCGCGGGTGCGCATCGAGCGCGGCTAGCAGCGTGCCGCAGGTCTTGCGGATGCCATGCACATTAATCCCGCGGACCCGGGCTTTCACGATCCGGTAATCGAAACTCCGGTTGAAATTCCTCGGCTCGACTGAGGATTCGGTTTTGGTTTCGCGCCGTAGTAGTTGGCCTTCGACGCGCTGTAGTTGTTCTCCCGCGAATAGCTCGCCGGATTCCAGGTCCGTCAGTTCCCAGGTAAGACCGAGCACCTCGCCTTTCCGCAGGCCAAGCACGAGGATAAGCGACGCCGGTTCTTCGCGTACCGCGTTAGACAGGACGGCTCGGAACGCCCGGAATACATCCTGGCCGTTGGGCCGCCGCCGGGCGGCCATGACCGGTCATGATACGATAGTCAATCCAATCTCATCCCTGAATTGGCGGCAATGATGAATTCAGGAGATTTCTCAACTTTTGCACTTGCATTTGTGGTTCCGGTGGTAACCACCATTGTTGGCGTACTAGGCGCGATGTTCCAGGACTGGCGCGAAAACAGGACTCAGGAGAGAAAGCGCAAGTCTGCACTTGAAGAAGCACGGCTTCAGGTTTCCTTTGCCGCTGACTGGTGGAATGCGGAAAGTCTGATCTCCAGCTCGCCGGAGAGAATGGCTAAGGTAGGCACGCAGGCAGCGAGGTTACTAGAAGATGCCTCTGAAAAAGTCGCATCTGTACAAGATTCGGTTGCCGTCAGGACGAATTCCGTTGCCGCTAGCGGGGATTCTATAAGTATTCGCCGTCTGCTCTTGCTGTACAAACTTGATGGACGGTCGGCCAAAGGATTCAGAATAGCCTTCTTCATTCTTCTTGCCTGGCTCATCATAATAGCCGCATATACGCCATCCTATATAGGATCCAAATTGATGGGCGGCTTCCTGACGGAAAGTTCGTTCTTTGCACTTAGTGCACTGGCAGCGCGCTTCGCGGCTGTATCCGCCGATAAATCTAAGGCAGGCAAGCTCAAATCCAGTTCCATCGCTTCGCCCGCGATCCCGGATCGACCGCACAACGGGTCAGTGCCGCCACAAGATCTTCCGAGCGAAGATGTTCCGGAGGTTCCGACCGAAGACGTTCCGGCTTCGGGATGATTAGGGAAGCTGCTAATGACACCCCATGCGAGGGGGGATGCCGTACAGCAGCCTGGCATAGCAACAGCGGCGTGGCCCTTTTCTGGGAGCATGACCTTACGCCGCTGGCCGAGTTCGTGGAACGGGCGTCATGACTAGAGCCTCTTCGTTCGGGTCCACCGCCGCTGATGGAAGTCGCCCGACGACCGTCCGTGCTCGGGCGAGATCGCACTAGTGGCACATGCGGATCGCCGTTGCGAAGCGGATACCCGCGAACATAGGCTGGGCAGCCAATCGCGGCAGTTAACTCCCTCCGCGGGGCGCTCTAGCGCAGCGACCTCAGGCGGGCCGGATCATTGTCCGGTAGATCGCTGAGGACACTGGGCGCTAGCACAAGTACTCAAGTTTCTGTACCACCGAGGACCCCGGAAGGTGGCCATGACAAGTAATCGGAATGAGGACCCCGACAGCCAGGCGCTGCTGGCCTTTCTCGCCGCCCAGCGTGACGCGGTGCTGTCCATCGTGGCGGGGCTGGACGAGGAGTCGTGGCACAAATCGGTTGTGCCGTCGGGCTGGACGCCGGCCGGGCTGGTCGAGCACCTCGGCGGGGCAGAGTGGCACTGGTTCCAGGGGGTCGTGGTCGGCAAGCACCCCGAGCCAGCGCCCGGAGATGAGGACCTGACTCCCTATGATCCGACGGCAGCATTCGTCTCTGACTACCCCTCCGCGGAGATTGTCAGTTTCTACCGCGACCAGTGCGCAAGCTCGGATGCGGTGCTGGCGGTGACACCGCTATCAGCGCGGCCGCGCGGCCGGCACGGTGTCCCCGGGCAAGACGAACCGCCCGACGTGCGCTGGGTCGTGGCGCACATGATCGAGGAGACCGCGCGACATGCCGGCCACCTGGACATCGCCCGGGAACTCCTTGACGGCAAGACCGGGCTCGGGCGGCGCTGACCGGCCTGATGCCATCCTTCGAACCGGGGATGGCAAGGGCGTCGTGCGTCCCAACGAGCGGGCCTGCTTGGTGACAGCACTCCAGGGCGCCCTGCAAAGTCTTTTCCGCTGGTCATGAGGGTTTCCTGATGCCGAGTATGGTCAGGAGCAGGGTTGTATCGTGCCTGATCTTGCGGATGGTGGCGGCGATCCTGGTGTATCCGGCTTGCCGTATGAGTCCGATTGTCAGGTTACGGAGCGTGGCCATGATGCGGGGGCGGGAGCCTGCCCGAACGCGGGAAGAATCCTCACCGAGCGTGACATCACGGACCCAGTGGACCTTGTTCTCTATCGTCCAGTGCCCGCGGACGTAGCCGGCCAGGTGCGCGGGGGCGGCCTCGCGGGCGTCCAGGCTGGTGATGATGAACACCGCGACGGCGGACTTCACCTGCGTGCGCGCCCAGCGCTTTCCTTTCCTGACCCGGACGGTCCGGGTCACGTACCGCTCGATGAGCGCGACCTGGCGGGCGTGCGGGAACCGCTTGCGGATGTGCTCCGGGGCGTCGGTGACCTGGATGGTGCGGCGCTCGCGGCGGCCGTGCCCTTTCTCTTCTGTTACGTGCCGGACGGGGACGGATGTCCAGTCCAGGGCGTCGATCTCGTCCCATAGGGCCGGGGTGTTCTGCTTGACGGTGAGCACGTAATGCGCGGAAAGCTCCTCGCAGATGAACCGGGCGTGCGCCTTGACGGTGTGGCCGGCGTCGGCGGTGATCACGTGCCCGGCCAGGCAGTAGTACTCGTTCAGGCCGCGCAGCAGCGGCGCGAATTCCGGTACCTCATTGGTCTTCGGGCCGATGAGCCGCTCGGCGAGCACGGTCCCGGTGCCGTGCACGGCGGCGGCCAGCAGGTACAGGATGACGCCGTCTTCGCCAGCGGCGCCGCGCACCGCCTTGCCGTCCACCGCCAGAGCCGGGAGCCGGCCTGGCCGGGCCACGGAGAACGTGACCGGGCCGGGGTCCGCGCGCGATGCCAGGTACGCGCCGGCGTGGCCGGCGAGCGCCTGCGCGCCCAGCGCGGTGAAGACCCGGACCACGGTGTCCGGGTGGGGCGGGACGCACGCGCCCAGGGCGTTCCGCCTGGCTGCGGCAGCGGCCAGGACTTCCTGCGGCGCGGCGTGCACCCATGCGGTCACGTCCGCCGCCTGCGTGTTCCCGCACAGCACCGCTGCCGTGCACAGGGCCAGCACGCACGGCAGCGAGTGCCGGATCCCGCGCGGGTCCCGCGGGTCCGGAACCCGCGCGAAGCACTCCAGCAGGTTCCCGCCCGATGCCTGGCCCAGCGCGGCCGCACGGACGGCCAGCTGAGCCAGGGCTTCCTCAGCAGCGGCGGGCACGGGCATGCCAGACTGGACGGGCAACGGGGTCTCCCGGGCGGATAAGAGATGTCAGCAATCCCTTGTCCTAGCCCGGACCCCGTTGTTCCCGCCGCCGTGACACCCGCAGCGCCCGCAACGTGACGCAACCGGAACAACCCCCGGCCGCCGTCACGCTCCGCACCCGAAACCCGGGACACCCACCCCTCCCAGCCCCGGCACCGGAATTACCGAAAGTAACGCAAACCCTGCCGCGCGGCAGCCTCACGCACCCGAAGACACCCCAACCCCGGCAAGCCGCCCGCCCGCATAACACCAGACGACCAGGCCAAACTACTTTGCGGGCCGCCCTGGACAGCACTCGGGCCTCGGTGGCGGCGCTGTCGGAGCAGGAAGCGAGAATCGACGGGACCAGCCGAATCAACACCGGAAGGTGACCTCATGGATGTGCGGTTCATCACCAGCGTCGCAGTCATCACCCCCTGACCCGGGCCTCAGCCGAAGGTTGTACGTCGACGCGCGCGGACGCTGAGACTGTCCAGGTCGAAGCGGACGAACTGAAAAAGAAGGGCTTCACGCTGCTCCATGACGCACGTACCGAGCCATGGGGACAGACCGTCGCTCGACTGCGGTCCAGCGAGGGTGCGATCATCGGCATCTCCTACGCGCCGTCGATGCATTAGCTGCGAGAAGGAAGATGCCGAGAGGACCACGGCACGATCCGAGTATCGTTCGGGAGCACGCAACACGTCGAACGTTTGTGCGATCAGATGGTAGAACGTAGCCCCCGAACTAGGTAAGGTTCCGCGTGGAAGCGCCCGCTCGCTATGACTCACGTAGTGCGGCTACTGCTGCGAAGCTGTGGGCACCTTGACACTCGAAGCTGCCAACGTCGACCCGAGACAGTCATACGTCCTGGAGGGCAATTTTGCGTGAGTTGACTTGCCTGGAGATCTGCGCGGAGCCGGCGGGCAATCCCTCGGGCTGGAACGCGCAGGATTTACTCATGCCGCGGCAGTCGAGATTGATCCGGACGCCTGCGAGACGTTGCAGCTCAACCGCCCCGAGTGGAATCCGATTATGATGGATATTCGCAAGTTCAAGGGCGCTATCGTTTCCAGCTACGTTGGCGTGGATCTACTCGCAGGAGGGGTACCGTGCCCTCCGTTTTCAATCGCAGGCAAACAACTCGGCGCGGATGATGAGCGTGATCTATTCCCGGAAGCACTGCGTCTGGTCAAGACATGCAAACCCAAGGCCGTAATGCTTGAAAATGTCCGCGGCCTATCTACCGCCCGCTTTGCGTCTTATCTCGCTCAAGTTCTTGATCGACTCGACCAGCTCGGCTATGATTCTTCCTGGCGCGTACTAAATGCCAGTGATTTCGGCGTTCCGCAGCTAAGACCCCGCTTCATACTGGTTGCAATGAAGAAAGAGATCTCGAACTATTTTGAATGGCCCGAGCCTATGGGCGAGCCGCCGACCGTAGGTTCCGCGTTGCATAACTTGATGGCAGCCGACGGATGGTCTGGCGCCGACGCGTGGGCAGCCAAGGCTCACGGCATAGGGCCGACTCTAGTCGGTGGATCGCGCAAGCACGGCGGTCCGGATCTCGGTCCGACGCGCGCACGCCAAGCCTGGCTCAAGCTGCACGTCGACGGCAAAGGCCTAGCCAATCTGCCACCCCAGAAAACAGATCCGGTAGATCACACTCCACGGCTCACTCTAGCCATGGCAGCAGTGATCCAGGGGTTTCCGCCCGATTGGCAATTCTGGGGCCGCAAGACTGCCGCCTATCGTCAAATCGGCAACGCATTTCCGCCAGCCGTCGCATATGCCGTGGGCAAAAGCATTCATGCAGCTATTGTGGCTTTTGAGCCAGTATCCACGAATCGTCTGACTCATCCGTTGCGCTTGGCTGTCTAACCGCAGGTCGCCTTGCATCCTTACGACATCGGACCCCAGCAGCAACTGCCGTATCCCGATGATCCCGATTCCCCTGCGGCTGGCAGTCAGGTCGAAGGACTCCGTGGCGACGACGTTGAGCTTGACACCGTAAAGACGGAGTTGCGCGGCCTTGATCCACGTGGCGAATCCTTCGCCTCAGTTCTTCGCGAAACGCTCGACCAGCTCTATGACGGACAGCACACCGGTCGCTGGAACTTTGACCAGCTGAATAAGACCGAGAAGACTCATATGGGCACGCTGATCGAGATTAATCTGCACCGTTATTTCAACTTCGGTGACGGGGACATAACCGATTATCGCATCAACGGAATAGAAGTAGATTGTAAATACTCCATGACCTTCGGAGGCTGGGAATTTCCACCGGAGGCAACTGGTCAAATATGCCTGCTGATAACAGCATCGGATTGGACCAGTTCATGGGCAGCGGGCTTAATACGTGTCAAGGAGTCTTATTTGCGGCCGAGAGCGAATCGGGACGCGAAGCGACAACTGTCAGCCACTGGACGCGGACGAGTCAGAGTTCTTTGGCCGAACAATACCAAGCTTCCGGAAAATCTGTTCCTGACTATTGATCCGGCCGTGCGTGCACGCATATTCGAAGCCAAGACGGGGCGAGGCTCGAATCACGGGCAGGCGCGCACTAATATGCTCTTCAGACTTGTGCAGGGACGCATCGTACGCCGCGCCGAGCTTGCCACTGTTGCCAGGCAAGACGATTTCATGAAGCGGGCACGTGGCAATGGCGGCGCACGCAGTCACCTCCGCAGGGAAGGCATCCTTGTCCTGGGGCACCAAGACAATGATCCGGACGTCGCGGCCGCCCTTGGCCTTCCAGTTCCGGTCAAAGGAGAACTGATTTCGGCGCGAGTAATCCCAGCAAGAGATGACAGAGCCGATCCCGTCGCTGTTATCGATGGGAAACGGTGGGCTCTGGCCCGCAGAGGCGACCCAGTAACTGAAGCACCACAGATTTCCCGGGGAGGCTAGTTCCTATGAAACTAGGCCCTAGATCTGACTGAGGCTCGCGCGATATGCGGCCGCAGCCGCTCGCTCAAGATTTAGTAGACCGCCGCGCCCGGGCGGCGAGCACCATGCCATCAGATCAGGGGCAGCGGGTCGCAAGGACGCAGAACTCGTTCCCCTCTGGATCGGCGAGTACGACCCACCTCACATCGCCTTGACCGACGTCGGCGTGCCGGGCACCTAGGTCGAGCAGGCGACGGACCTCTTCGTCTTGCTCCCTGTCAGCTGGGTTGACGTCGAGGTGGAGCCTGTTCTTGACGGTCTTGCCGTCGGGCACGTGCGCGAATGTCAACGCCGGTGGCACTGGGCCAGGGTGGTTCTCGCCTTCAGGCACCCCAGGGGCGCCGATTGTGACAAATCCGTTGTCTTCCTCTTGCACTTCGTAGTCAAGGACCGAGCACCAGAACCTGGCGAGACCGCCGGGATCGGCACAGTCAATCGCAAGCTCGGTGAACTTACTGCTCATATCGGGGTCTCCCTGTCGATTAGCGGATCGGATCCAGACTCGCTGCTGACGCGCTAGGTGAAAGTGTCCTTTGGCTGACCGATGCGAGCCGTGATCGCCGGGGCCGCGTCGCGCAGCCACGCTTCGGCGCGCGGCAGTTCGTCCTTGGCGCCTGCCTCCCATAGCTTGCGGTACACCGGGTCCAGCTCGGCCGAGGCGCGGGAATCCTCGTGATAACGGCGCGCCATGTCGACGACGAATGGCGCCAGCTCCGCGCGATGCCGCGGTGTCATGCCGTAGGCGTCCGCGAATACCGCGACCCGGTGGGGGATGTCGGCCTCCGCGAACGCGGGTGCCCGGTCCCGCGGATGGCGCAGCGGCGCCCAGTACCACAGCGCGTTGGCCATGTCGTAGAGCCGCGTGGTCGGATGGGCTATGTCGAAGTCGATCAGCGCGACGGGCAGCCCGTCGCGGAAGACCACGTTGCCGGGGTAGTAGTCGCAGTGGCTGACCAGTTCGGTCCGGGCGCGGATCGGGCGGCCCATGCTGGCCGGCGTACCGCCCCACACCGCGTCGTGCGGCGGCACCCACCCGGCCGACGCCTCGTGCAGCCTGCGGATCAGCCGGGCCAGGGCGACGAGGACCTCGTCGCCCGCCGTCTCCGGCGGCAGCGGGTTGCGCGGCACGTCACCGGGAACGAACGACAGCACCTCGCGCCCCTGCTCGTCGACGCCGAGCGGAAGCGGCGCGCCGGTGAACCCGGCGTCGCGCAGGTGGGCCAGGTACGCCTGCACGGTCAGGCTGAACGGCCGCAGCGGCCGCCGCACCGTGTCCCCGATCCGCACAATCCCCTGGGTGACGCCATCCCCGATCAGCGGCTCGCCTTCGCTCACACCTCAGCACCCCAGCCCGCGCTCCCCGCACCGCCGGGCGGTGAGCCGACTGGGCCGTCGGAGACCGTGCGGATGATGGCGATCAGCATCCCGCCGCTGATCGCGAGGAGGCCGAGGCTGACGGCCGACGTGTTCGCGGATATGTGCGGGACGACGCCCGAGTTCGCCGACATGGCCCGGGCACTAAAGGACAGCCCGCTGAGCAGCCACGATGTCCACCACAGGGCAGGCAGCCACGCGACTTTGCGGCGGTCATCCGCTGGCAGGCCGACGCGCCAGATGTCGCCCATGATCTGGAACGGCAGCCACAGGCTGCCGATGGGGATGATCCAGCCCCAGAACGTCCAGCCGCGGGCGCGCCGCTGCCGGTATCCGCGGTCTTCGGCGTTGATCCTGGCGCGGCGGAACCAGACCACGAACAGAATGCTCCATCCGAAGATCGTGACGTCGAGTGCCTTGTCCAGCCGGAGGCCGATGAAACTGCTCCGCCAGTGCGCGGTGCCCAGGCTGAGCCACTCGATGACTGCCCGGGCGGCGAGGACGGCGACGACCATCGCCATGACGACACACAGGACGCTCGCCAGGCCTCGTAGCGGCAGGAATTGACGCTGCTGCTGAATGCTGGCCATGCGAGGCAATTTAGCAGCGGGCCATGCGCCGATAAATGATCCTGATACGTGAATGGCCCCCTGCTGGGTCCAGGCCGCGCGCCCCGGAGGCAGGTGGGGCACCCTGCTGCTGCTCTGGCGACAGTAGGGTGCCCCACCTGCGCGCGGCTCCGGCTTAGCCGCCCGCTACTCACGGCCTGCCATTCTCATCCACGGGAGCGCACAGCGCGCAGCGAAATCTGTTGGTTCATTGGAGATGGCGGGGTAAATCTGAGACAGTGGAGGCGGGTGGTGCGGGTTGTGCCGGGTGGGGCTGGTTGTCCGCCGGAGGCCGGCAGGGATTAGTTTCCGTGATCATGGCCGCGGGCATGATCACGGAGCATTGCCCATGCCCTGACCTGCGTAAATTTCCGTGATCATGCCCAGGTTAATGATCACGGAGACTAGCGCAGGTCAGTTCGAACAACCCGGCCTGATCACCCCGGCGCTGCTCACCCCCCGCCGCTCGAACCCGATAAACCAGCAGGATCATCAATGGCATAAACGGTACGGCGCCGGTCACGTTGCGGGATCCCGACCTCAGGGACCGACGACGGGCAGGCCGGCATCCGCCCAGGCCTGGAATCCTCCATCCAGGTCAGTCGCAAACCGCAGGCCGATGTCCTGGAGCGAGGCGGCGGCCAGGCTCGACGTGTAGCCGCGGGAGCACATGATGATCACGTGCTGGTGATAGCCAGTAGCCTGCGGAATCCTGGCGTCAGAACGCGGATCGAGGCGCCACTCGAGCACGTTTCGCTCGACGATGAGCGCGCCGGGTACCTGGCCCTCTGATCGTCGCTGCGCCTCTGGCCTGATATCGACGAGCAGCGCGCCATGCTGAATGGCCCGGCAAGCCTGGGCCGGATTCAGCCGGTTCAACCTGCTGCGGGCGGTCGCGAGGATCTCGTGGATTGACGTCCCATGGCCTGCGGTCTCGGTCGCGTGATCGGCCGCGGTTACCATGAGCGTTCCTCCGCTGTGGCGCGCAGCCGGCCGTGCTCGGTAACTTCGAATCGGCGCATGCTGGTCAGCGGAGGCGAGTACGCGTGGATGCTGACCGCCGCCTCTGTCGACTCGTTCCGCACGTCGTGCACGAACTGCGAGCCAAACGACCGGATCGAGCCTGACCGGAGTTTCCGCCCGGATGCCTCGGGCCGCCAGTACGGTGCCGTCCGCTCGGTGAGGCAGCCGCTGATGACCGCGAAGGCGCCGGCGGAATCGCCGTGATCGTGGAACCCTGTCTGCTGGCCGGCGAGCCAGGTCAGCAGCCAGACCTCGTGCTCGTCACCGCTCTCGATCCTGGCGTACCAGCGTTCGGCCGGCTCGAAGCGGACCAGGCCGCGCCAGGTCTCCGGCTGAGCCGTGACGCGCCGAACGATGCCAGCCAGCCCGGCCGGGCTGACCTGGCCTAGCCGCGGGGCGCCCATGACGCTAATCACTGTATCTCCGATCTGTAAAGTAGGAATAGCTGAGGCTAGCACACCGTGATCTTGGAACGGGGGCGGATCGGCGCGCACCGAGACCGCGACCGAGCCGCCGCTCAGCTCGAGCTGGGGGTGCCGCGCTCAGGTCGCTCGCGCGGCAAGGTGCCGGGCCAGGAACGCCATGGCCTTCGGCCACGCGTCGGCCCGGTTCGCTCGCTTGGCCAGGCCGTGGCCCTCGTCGCCGTAGACCAGGAGCTCGCACTCGCGGCCCCGGCTGGTCAGGGCCTCGTGGATCTGCTCGGCCTCGCTGAGCGGCACCCTGGGATCGTTGGCGCCGTGAATGATGAACAGCGGCGCGCGCATGTCATCGATCCTGCTCAGCGGCGACACCGAATGCAGGAACTCGCGGTCGCGGGCGAGCGTGCCGTACTCCCGTTCCCGGTAGGCCCTCCGGTAGGCCGAGGTGTTCTCGAGGAACGTCACGAGGGAGGCGATCCCCACGATGTCCACGCCGGCCGCCCACAACTCCGGCTGGAAGGCCAGGCCCGCGAGAACCATGTACCCGCCGTACGAGCCGCCCCACAGCGCCGCGCGCGCCTGGTCGAGGCCGAGCTTGGGCAGGTAGCTGTGCAGCGCCGCCAGGTCGGCCACCGAGTCGAGGCGGCGGTGCACGTCGTCGGCGGCGTACCAGCGCTTGCCGTATCCGGTAGAGCCGCGCACGTTAGGCACCAGCACGGCGTGCCCGGCACCGGCCAGTGCCTGAACCACGACGTCGAACGTCTGCTTCGCCTGGGCCGACGGACCGCCGTGCACGACCAGGACCGCGGAGCCCGCCAGGTCGCTGCCTTCCCCGGCCGCGCCTGCCGCCCGGTACACCATGCAGGGCACCAGTTCGCCGTCCGGGGTCGGCACGGCGTGCAGCTCGGGCCTGATTGTCTGCCCGCCGGCCAGCGCCCGGGCCGACCGGGTGAGCAGCCGAACGCCGGCTGCCGCTGACGCGCGATCGGCGAGCAGGACGTCCCCGGGCAGCGCCGGGCCGGTGATCGAGAGCGCCACGGAGGCGGAATCCGGAGCCCAGCGCGGCGACGGCAGGTGGTTCTGGACAACAGTGCCGGCGTCTGGCAGCGGCAGGTCAGCCAGCCGCTCCCCGCTGACCGAGTCATGCAGGGCGAGCGCGGACGCACCGTCGACGTTGCGCTCGACCAGCAGCACAGAGCCGTCCGGGGACAGCCATCCGGTGAGGTCCGCGCCGTCGTCGGTGACCAGCCACGTCAGCTGGCCCGGCCCCGCCTCGTAGCGCGCGATGGCGACGAACTCCCTGTCATTATTCGAGCTGAAATAAAGATTGGCGCTATCTGGTGACCAGGCCAGCGTGCCGTTCATGGCCAGTGCGTCGGGCGGGGTGACCTCGGTCATCCGTTCCAGGCCGGCGGGTACCGACAGATCCACGAGGGCGACGTGCGTGGCAGCCGCCGTGACCTTGGACGCCACGGTCAGGGCCAGCCAGCGGCCGTCCGGGGAGATCGCCGCCTCGTCGAACATGGCATCAGCGAGGACCAGTTCCCGTTCCGAGCCGTCCGCTAGCTGGCGGATGACCGGGTCGAAATCCACGCCGTTCCGCCTGTTGACGAAATAGCAGACCTGGCCGGGCCGCACGTCCGCGAGCACGTGCATGTATCTCGGGTCGCGCACCAGCGGCTCGAGGCCATCGAGCCCGGCGGCCTCCCCGGACTTCGTCGGCAACCGGAGGAGGGAAAGCTGGTGCTGCTCGTTCCCGCCCTCGTCATGGGAAACGATCACGGCGCGCTCGCCCGGCACGTAGCGCCCGGTGCAGGCACCGGGCAGGGCGGTCAGCGCCACGGTGGTGCCGTCGGGCAGGATCTCCATGAGCTGAGTGGAGCCGGAGTCATCGCTGCCGGCCAGCACGCGGCCTTCGTTGTCGGTGTCGAATGCTTTGTGAACCCGGACGTCGAGAAGTTGGGCGAGCGTGAGTTCCATAGCGGCAGATTCTCACATCTTGCCCGGAAATAGCGATGATCCGCGTCCGGCTGGGTAGCTTTGCGGAGTGGATTCCGCGGCAATGGTCAGCGAGATCACGGCAGTTCTGTCTCGTCGGTTCGGACCCCAGGTCGCCAGGTGGTGCTCGGGTGTCCCCGCTCTTGCTGATGAGATAGCGACCCGATGGGGGCTCGAGCTAGGCGAGAGGTATGCCTACGGGGCTAGTTCGGTGGTCTTGCACTGCGTTCAGTCTGAGGGCACCAATGCCGTGCTCAAGCTCAGCCCGGATCCGCCGTTCCTCGCCGACCAGGCTGCCATGCTCAGCCTGTTCGCCCCCAGCGGCAAGATACCGGCCGTGCTCGCTGTCGACGAGACCGCTGGGGCGGTCTTGCTCGAGTCGGTTGAGCCCGGATTGGGAGCCGATGAGCTGCCGCATCCGCCCTCGCCGCAGGCATGGGGAGGTCTGATCCGGGCATTGCACGGCGCGACCGCGCCGCCGCCCGGATTCCCGCGCGACCTGCGCGGCAGATGCGATGAGTCCTTCGCTCGGATCGGCCGCAGGCTGGCCGAACCGCCCATCAGCCGCCAGGTCAGCGCCGCGGACCTGGACCGGGGGGCTAGCAGGTACGCCGTGCTGCTGGCTACCGCGCCATCGCAGGTGCTGCTGCACGGCGACCTGCACCTGGGCAACGTGCTCGACGGCGGCCCGGTGCGCGGACTGGTCGCCATCGATCCTCGGGCGTGTGTCGGAGATCCGTGCTTCGACGCCGTGGACTACGCCCTGGACGGTGCCGGGGCCGGCGGTGCCGGGGCCGGCGGTGCCGAGGCCGATGGCGTCGGCAAGCGGTGCGCGGCCCTGGCACCTGCCGCCGGGCTTGATCCCGACCGGCTGTATGCCTGGTGCCGCGCGATCGCGCCCATCATCGCGATCAGCCGGATCGGGCATCCAGGCGCGGAGCAAGCCGTCGCTGAGCTACTCGCCCTCGCGCGCTGAGCCTCCGAAGCCGTGTCGATCGCGGGCTGGAGCGCGGCCTGGCGAGCCGTCCGCGCTGGTGCTCAGGGCCAATTTTCCGTGATCATGATCGAGACCATGATCACGGAGGATCGCCCAGGTCAGGGAGGCTGTCGGGTGGCTCGGGATCTTGGCAAGTCAAGCTCGGGCGGCCCAGCGGCCAGACTCTTTCTCGCTTCCCGGAGACTTGTCGCTGCGCGGAGTCTTTCCGGCTCTGGCGCGGAGAGCTGTCGCTGCGCGGAGCGTTGTCCGCACATAGGACGGTCAACACTCCGTGCTGCGAGGAGTCTCCGCGGTAACGACGGACAACGCTCCGCGATCATGATCCGGCGCGGGGACGCTCCGCGATCATGCCCGCAGAACGGGAACTCACCGCGATCAACCGGCCAGGCAGCCCGGACCGCCGGAACCAAGCCCGGTCAAAAGGCGCATAAATGACCTTGTCGGCTAAATCGGAGTTCCTGCTGCGGGGTGAGTATGAGCGGTGGAGGCGGGTGGTGCGGGTTTGCCGGGTGGGGGGTGCTTGTCCGCCGGGGCCGGCCGTGATCATGTCCGTGATCATGTCCGTGATCATGTCCGTGATCATGTCCGTGATCATGGTCGCGGGCCATCGCCGCTGTCCTGGAGGTTGTCGGGTGACTCGGGATCTTGGTGAGTCAGGCGCCCGGTTCGGGCGCAGGTGCGCCGCGCCCCGCCCCGGCGCCGCCGGGGCAGGGTGAGCATCGTGGCCCTCCCCGTTGCTGTCAGCGCCCCGTTCTGACAGCAGCGTGGCCCTTCCCGTTGCTGTCAGGACGACATCAGGCAGGGCCGCGTTGCTGTTAAAACCAGTGGCTGACAGCAACAGGGAGGGCCACGATGCTGTCAGAGGCGGGCGTGACCAGTAACCCGGGCCGCCCCGACTCTGTCGCGGGCCGGGTCGCCGGGCCGGGCCGCCGGGCCGGCTCCCGCCTGACTATCCCGCAAGGTGCCCGAAACGCTTCCCCGGACTCGATCACGAGTCACGCGGCAGCCTCCCCGGGGGGCTGTCGGGTGACTGGTGATCAGGATCGGGGGAGCCTTTTCCGGCATCGTGGGGGAGAGTTCCCGGTCCGGGGTGCTGTGAGTGCGGGGGCGGCAGGTGCGATCCTCCGTGATCATGGTCCCGGGCATGATCACGGAACATCGCACCGGTCCTGACCTGGGTGATCTTCCGTGATCATGGTCTCGGTCATGATCACGGAATCCAGCACGGGTCCCGGGGGCTGCCGCGCGGCTCGTGATCAGGATCGGGGAGCTCTTCCGGCATCGCGGGGGAGAGTTTTCGCTTCGGGGAGCTTTTTCAGTCACTAGCACTGGGCAGTTCGAACAGCCCGGACTGGCCAACCCCGGCACCGCTAACCCGCCCGGGCCGCCTGGACCCGGGCCGCCTGGACCCGGGCCGCCTGGACCCGGGCCGCCTGGACCCGGGCCGCCTGGACCCGGGCCGCCTGGACCCGGGCCGCCTGGACCCGGGCCGCCTGGACCTCTAATTAGCCAACAAGGTCATGAATGCGGGCATTGATGTTCCCGATCGGGTGTCGGTTCGCGCATTGTTGTTGCCGGGGCTCCCGCTTAGGAGACATAGGCTAACTAGCTGTGGCCAGCGACTCACTGACAGGTAACCAAACTGAGCGCGAGACTGACAGCCTTCGCGGGCTGCGGAGCCGCCCACTGCTGGCCGCTTCCGCCCGCCCGTGGGCCGGGGCGCTGCTTGCCTGCTGCGCGATCCTCGTCGCGGTGCTCGGCCTGCTAGTCGCTCAGCAGTCGAAAGTGGACTGGTTCGATCAGGCCGTCGATGCTCCGCTCATTCACTGGTTCGCCAGTCGCCAGGATCTGGGCCTGTGGCTGCTCTCCCCGGTGCGCCAGGGCCGGCGACCGTGCTGAGCGTCGTCGTAGCCCTCGGCTGCCTGGTCGCGGGCCTGGCGAACGGCGCCGTGCTGGCAGCGGTAGCGGTCCCCGCCGCCGAAGGCTTGAACGAAGGCCTGCTCAAGCCCCTTGTACATCGCACTTACCTGGGCAACCTCGTCTATCCGAGCGGGCACACCACCGCCGTTTTCACGATCGCCGCGACGGTCACGGTGCTGCTCCTTGTCTCGCCCCGGCAGTCCGGGCGACCGCAGTCCGGGCCTCGGCAGTCCGGGTCCCGGCAGTCCGGGTCCCGGCAGTCCGGGCCCCGGCAGTCCGGGCCGCGCCATTCCGGGCGGCGGCGTTCCGGGCGGCGGCGTTCCTCGCCGTGGCAGGCAACGGCTGGGGTGCTGCGCGTCGTCCTCCCTGTCGTCGCCTGCCTGGCCGGCGCCATCGTGGCAAGCGCCCTCATCGGCTTGCGGTGGCACTACTTCACCGACACCGTCGCTGGTGCCGCGGTTGGCATCGGAACGACATGCGGGCTCTGCCTCATCTTGGACTTGCCGATCCCCAGACGATGGTTTGCCAGAACCGCCGGGCACCTATCTCACCGCCGGCAAGCGACGACCACGACAGTTCGTACTTAAGCTTGTTCCCGGCTTGCCTTCACGCCGTGCGCGCGGGCATATTCCGCGGCCAGCCACTCACCCAGATCGTCGATGAGCATCGCGAGTACCGCCGGATCGGCCGACTGGACGCGGCCCGTGACGGCAGCGACCCGCATCTGCCCGGCACGGCCGGGATAGTAGTGACCAAAGATCTCGGCTGATTCATCAAGATCGCTCGTCCAGCCGTTCCAGCGCGGCATGACCAGGGTGAAGCCAGTCCTGACCAGCCGACGCCCGACCAGCCGGCTGAGCCTCCTCAACCTCGCCTCCGGTGCCGCCTTCGACCTCGCCTCGCATCCCGCGGCCCGCGCCCTGGCCACGCCCAGGCTGCTCCGCCACTTCGGGAGCACCAGGGCCAGGTCACCATTAGTCTCACGGGCCAGCAACCCAGTCGGCCGGTATCGAGGCAGTCGCCCCGCGAGGTCGGTGCCAAGCAGCGGGGTACAGAGGCAGGCGACGAAGAAGCCGCCGTCATGCGGATCACTGAGCGTGCCCCGCACGCTCGACAGCACGATCCCGGCGCCGTCGATCTGGGGGAACGACCGGTCGAGCGAGGTCTCGATCGTGTCAGCCTCGGCGCGGTCGGCAGGCACGGGCTCGTCGTTGAGCAGGACGAGAACGTCCAGATCGGACCGCCCCGCCACGGCAGAGCCCCGCGGAATGCTCCCGTAGATATAGGCGCTGTGCAGCCGCGTGCCGCCGAACGACTCGAGGATCCGCGCCTGAACCGCCTCGACCACGGGCGCGAACTCCGCTCCGACCCGGTCCAGGCTGCCTTCGCGCGCGATGGTTCCGTCCGGCTCAAGCCCTCGTTCCCGCATGGTCTACTCTGCTCCGCGAGGCCAGCGGCCGCCTCACCATTTTTCATCCGGATCTGAGGGCCTGTCAGCCGGAGCTCAGCGCGGCTCGCAGATGACCAGCGGGATATCGCGGTCGGTGCGGCGCTGGTAGGCAGCGTAGCCGCGGTAAGCGGCGACCACCACGGGCCACAGCTCGGCCTTTTCCTCCGCTGAGGCGCGACGAGCCAGCATTGGCCTGCGTTGCCCGGCGATGGTCAGTTCTATTTGCGGGTTGGCCACGAGATTGCGGTACCAGTCCGGATCACGGTCATCGCCGCCCTTGGAAGCTACAAGCACGACTCTGCTCTCGCTGATCACGGGGGCGGTGAGCATGGTCGAGCGGGGTTGGCCCGATACGCGTCCGACAGTGTGCAGCTCGACTACCCGCATCCCGAAGGTAGTGCCAAGCAGACGCCCACCGCTGAGACGCAAGATCGCCCGATGGGTACCGGACATCGTCTTGAGTCCGATGTCGGCCAGGGTCTGCTGCAAACTCATTGCCCGACTCTATCCCGCCCGTCAGGGACACTTCACGGTAGATATCTCAGATATCGACCTTCGCTATCCATGATATCCTGGTGCAGATTAGGGAGGCTGGGTTCATGACCATGGTGAAGACGCCGATCGAGATCGACCAAGAGGCCTTGACGATAGCTGCCGAGGTGCTCGGGACCAAGACCAAGAAGGATACGGTGAACGCCGCCCTCCGCGAGGTGGGTCAGCGGCTGGTACGACTGCGAGCCCTGGCCAGGCTCGGCGAGATGGCCGACCAGGGTGACTTCGACGAATTCCTCGGCGACGGCCGTATCCCCGAATGACTCCGGCCCTGTATCTGATCGACACCTCGGCGGTCTTCCGGATCTTGCAAGCTGAGCTGCGGAAAGCGTGGTCGGATCATCTCGCCGCTGGGGTCATCGCGATCTGCCCGGTCGTCGAGCTCGAATTCCTGTACTCCGTGCGGTCCCTCGCTGACAGGCTGGAAAAGCAGCGGCTGATGCGCGATCTCTTTGGCTGGGTCTGGATGCACGAGGGGGCCTACGAGCGGGCCAGCCAGGTTCAGCAGCTCCTGACTGAAATCGGCGCGCACCGCTCGGCCGGAGCGGCCGACCTTCTTATCGCCGCTACCGCCGAACGCGAACGGCTCATCGTCCTATGTGACGATCATGACTATGAGACTGTCGCGACCGTTACCGGCCAGCCCGTGAGGCTCGTCACCGACATCTGACCGCCTAGCGCTTGGCAGCCAGATATTCCTCCCAGGTCCCGCGCCCAGACGCATGGCCTGGAGCGAGGTTCGCGCCCGAGCGAATGGCCCTGGCAGCCTGACCAGGCAGCCGCACAGGCACCATCGGCCGCCGCTTGCCCGCTTCCCGTAGGTAGCCGCGCAGGAGCTCAGGCACGGTGTAGATCCGGGGACCCGCGATGTCGGCTGCCAGGCCGGCCGGCTCACCGAGTGCCAGCTCCGCCAGCCGGGCGGCGACATCACCGGAGTCGACTGGCTGGAACCTGAAGCCGGCCGGCACTGGCATCACCGGCAGCCTGGCCAGAAACCGGGCGACGATCTCGAACAGCTCATAGAACTGGGTGGCCCGCAACGTCGTCCATGGCAGGCCCGAGTCCGCCACGGCCCGCTCTGACGCCAGCTTGGAGGAAAAGTAGCCGAACATCGCCCTGTCCACGCCGCTGACCGCCGGAATCTGGTCCGCGCCCACCACCGAGATGTACACCAGATGGCGCGGCTTAGTCCGCGACGCGGCCTTGATCAAGTTCGTCGTCTGGGCCTGATCCTGCGCAGGCTTGGTAGCACCCGCGCAGTGCACGATGATCTCGGCACCGTCCACGGCGGCTTCGATCCCCGCGCCGGTCACCAGGTCGCCGGTAACGTACTCGACGTCGCCCGCGTCCTCCCTGGCAGTCCGGCTGAGCACTCGCACCTTGCAATCGGCGTCGCGCAGCAGCGGTACTACCCGCGATCCCAGCCGACCCGTGCCTCCAGTGACGAGGATGCGTCCTGACATGATCGTTCAGCTCCCTTCCATCATTTGGCATACCCGCACGCGGTCAGGAAACCTTGAGTCACCCCGAACGTCGCCCCCGAACGTCACCACGGATGTCACCTCGCGCGGTTGCGAGGTGTCAGTGTGGTGACACCTGCTGACGAGAGAATGTGACAGATGGCCGACAGCGACTGGCTGGCACTGGTGTTCGAGGAGCACCGCGACCACCTGCGAGCGGTGGCCTACCGGCTGCTCGGCTCAACTTCCGATGCCGATGACGCGGTTCAGGACTCCTGGCTGCGCTTGAACAGCACCGACGTCAGCGAAGTCGAGAACCTGGGCGGCTGGCTGACGACCGTAGTGGCGCGGGTCGCGCTCAACCTGCTCCGCTCCCGCCGTAACAGGCACGAGGAGCCGGTCGGCGATTCCTGGCCGAGCACCGCCGAGACGGCCGCCGCCACCGGTTCGGCCGCCGGGACGGCAGCAGGGCTCGCGCTAGCACCCGCGCCAGCGGGCAATCCGGAAGACGAAGCCGTGCTAGCCGACTCGGTAGGCCTGGCCATGCTCGTCGTGCTCGACACTCTCACTCCGGCGGAGCGCATCGCCTTCGTGCTGCATGACCTGTTCGCCATGCCGTTCACCCAAGTGGCCGCCGTCCTCGGACGCTCACCCGAAGCGACGCGGCAGCTCGCCAGCAGGGCAAGGCGCCGGGTGCGCGGCGCGCCGAGCCCGGATCACCCGGCCGATCTCACCCGCCAGCGAGAAGTCACCGAGGCGTTCCTCGCCGCGACTCGCCAGGGTGACTTCGATGCGCTCGTAGCGCTCCTCGACTCCGAGGTCACCTTGACTTCCGATGCGGCCGCCGCGCCAGCAGGCAGACCGCTGCGGCTCCGCGGCCTGGAAGTGGTCGCGAAGGGCGCCATCGCCTCCGGTGTCCGGGCCCAGCATTCGCGGCTCGCCTTGGTCGACGGCCAGGCAGGCATCGTGTTCGCTCCCGCGGGCAGGCTCCAGGTCGTACTTATCCTGACTGTCAGCGCCGAGCGCAAGGTCACGACGATCAATGTGATGGCCGACCCCGGCCGACTGCGAGAACTGCGGCTCTCGCTGATCCCCGGCTAGCCGTACTGAGCGACCAGAGCCTTCTCCTGCTCTTCGGAGAACCCGACCTCCATCGGCGGCTCGCCCCGCTCGCGATCCCACGCGAGGACATCAGCGGCCGTCACCTCGAGCGGCGTGGCCGGCATCCCGGCGGTGCGCGCCCTGGCCGCGCTGCGCTGCTGCGTCAGCCAGTTCGGCCGCACCAGCGGGTGCAGCGGCGTCGCCGTCTCGTCCGGTACCCGCACGATCTCCACCTCGGCACCTGCCACCCGCGCGCAGGTCCCGATCAGCCCGCCGAGCGTGACCGGGTCGGCCGGCCCGACCGCCTGGAACGCCCCCGGCCGGTCATCGGCCACCAGTCGCACCACTAGCCTGGCCAGGTCGCGCGAGTCGATCACCTGGACCGGCTGCGCCGGATCAGCGGGCAGCGCGATCCGCCCGCCACGCGAAGCCCGCCGTACCCAGTAGGTGAACATGTCGGACGGATCACGCGGTCCCGCCACCTTGCCCGGCCGCACCAGGGTCGCCCGGGAGCCATATCTCGCCAGGACGTCGTCCTCGCAGGCAACCTTGAGCGGCCCGTACGTCTCGGAGTCCAGTTCTTCGGTGTCACGCCGGGGCGGCCGGCGCGGGGTGTCCTCATCGGCCCCAGGCCGCAGGCCGTCGCGGCCATACACAGCGTGGCTGGAAATGAAGAGATACCTGCCGGCCCGGTCGCCAAGCGCGTCCATGGCCTGCCCGACCTGTCGCGGAACATAGCCGCTCACGTCCACCACGGCGTCCCACCCGCCGTCGCTCAGGGCCGAGTAGTCGCCGCTGTCCCGGTCGCCGATCCGCCTGTCCAGTTCCGGGAACAAGCCGGACCCGGTCGTGCCCCGGCTGAACAACGTGACCTCCGCGCCGGTCCTCGACGCGTCCTCGACGATCGCCCGGCCGATGAAGGAAGTGCCGCCAAGAACCAGGATTCGCACGGAACCAGACCCTACTTCGCGCCGCCGCGGCGGCCAACCGGATATCTCCCCAGCTACCTGGCCTGGCACAGCGTGCGGGAAACCCAACGAGATGAGTACGCGAAATGTACGGTCGTGCTATGCCCCTGCTGCTACTCGACCTGGACAACACGCTGATCGACCGCGAGGCGGCGTTCCGGCGCTGGGCGGCCACCTACGCGGCAAGGCTCGGCGTTCCCCCAGGCGACGCCGGCTGGCTAATCGCGGCGGACCAGGACGGCGGCGAGAATCGGGAGCGACTCGCGGAGCTGATCGTCAGCCGGTACGGGCTGGCCAGTGATCAGCGAGGTGCTGTAGTAGACGAGCTTCGCCGCGGACTGATAGAGCATCTTGAACCAGATGCCGCCGTGCCCGCCGCGCTGGATCAGGCCCGCGCCGCTGGCTGGACCGCCGTCGTCGTGACCCACGGCAAGGTTGCCCAGCAAGAGCGGAAGCTGCACCGCGCTGGTCTCGCCGGTCACGTGTCCGGCTGGGTCATCTCCGAAGGCGTCGGCCTCAGGAAACCAGACCCGAGGATCTTCCAGCTAGCCGCCGATCGGGTGAACGAGAATCTCGCCGGCGCGTGGATGATCGGCGACTCGCCCGAACATGACATCGCCGGGGCACGCGAGGCAGGTGTCGGGAGCGTATGGCTGCGCCGAGGACGACAGTGGCAGCACGATACCTTCGCCCCGAACTACATGGCGGACAATTTCCTCGACGCACTAGGCGTCGTCCTGAGCCAAGTCGCCCCCGCTCAAGTAAGGCCCTAGCCGCCCGCCCACACCCCGCGCCGCCGACTTCGGCCCCCGCTCCCCGCCCCCCGGCACAGTGCGCGGCAACGATGTTCCGTAGTCATCGTCGCGGGCTTGATCACGGAACATCGCACGTGTCCTGACCTGGGTAAATCTCCGTGATCATGCCCTTAATCATGATCACGGAACATCGCACCCGCACCCCCCTGGGGCACCCCGCCCGCTCGCACGACCCGGCCCCGCGCGGCTACCCCCGCCACTGAAGTCAATAAGCCAACAGGGTCATCAATGAGCGGCTTGACACCCAATTTTCGACATCGATTCGCGTAGTCATGCGCAGGAGACACGACTAGGTCGATCATGCGACCGCCACACCGACCCATTCGCCCCACCGGGCGCGTCCGCCACAGAGCAGGTTACAGAGGAGCGAGCAGTTCGTCCGATTGGGTGGCGGCCAGGTATTCGTGGGCGAGTCGCACGGCGGTGGCGCCGTCGCCGACGGCGGAGGCGACGCGCTTGATCGAGCGAAACCGAGCGTCCCCGGCGGCGAAGACGCCGGGGATCGAGGTCTCAAGCGGCAGCGGCAGCCGGCCGAGCCGCCACCTCGCCGCGTCCCGGCTAGCCCGGAGAACGTCTGGCCCAGCCCTGCGACCATCGCCGGCACCCCGCACAACGCGCCCGCCACCCCCGGCAGCACGCCCGCCACCCCCGGCAGCACGCCCGCCACCCCCGGCAGCACCGCCGCCACCCCCGGCAGCACCGCCGTCGCCGCGGCATTCGGCGCTCGCAGGCTGGCGGATGTCGCGGCCGGTCAGGATGTAGCCGTGGTCCAGCTGGATCTCGGGCGGCAGCCAGGACGTGTGGGGCTCGCCGCCGATCAGCACGAAGAGCGCGTCGGCCGGTACCTCGGCCAGCTGGTCGAGCACCTTGTCGCGCAACGTCAGGCCGTCCAGTTGCTCGTCGCCGTGGCCGTCAGCGACTTCCGTCCTGAGCAGGACGGCGATATTCGGGGTCGCTTCGATCTCCGTGGTCAGGTAGTCCGACATTGAGCGCGCCAGGTCATCGCCCCTGACCACCATCGTCACCTGGCGTGCGTAGCGGGCCAGGTGCAAGGCCGCCTGGCCGGCGGAGTTACCCGCGCCGACCACGTACACGTCCCTGCCTTCCATCGCCTTCGCCTCGGTGCCGGCCGAGCCGTAGAACACGCCCGAGCCGATCAGCCGCTCCAGGCGCGGCACGCCGAGCCGGCGCCAGGCGATGCCCGGGGCGACGATGACCGCTCTGGCCGTGACCTGGCTGCCGTCGGCGACGTGGACCACGCGGTCGTCGCCGCGGCACTCGAGCCCGACTGTGGGCTGGGCGAACACCATGTGCGCGCCGAACATCCAGGCCTGCTCGCACGCACGCCGCGTGAGCTCGTGCCCGCCGATGCCATAGGGGAACCCCGGGTAATTCCTGATCTTCGGGCTGCTGCCGGCCTGGCCACCGGACACCGTCTCTTCGAGCACGACTGTGCGCAGGCCCTCGGACGCTGCGTAGACCGCGGCGGTAAGCCCGGCCGGCCCCGCGCCGACGATGACGACGTCGCACTCCGCGACGTCGTTCGCCACGCTGCCGCCCACGGAAGCGATCAGCTGAGCCTGCCCGGGCTGGACCATCGCATAGCCGTCGTGCCTGATCATCACCGGCAGCCGGGACCGGTCGATGCCCTGGTCAGCGAGCAGCTCGCGGCCTGCCGCGCTGTCTGAGTCGTGAAAGTGAAACGGCACGTTGAACCGGGTAAGCAGATCCCTCAGCTCGTGCGTGCCACGCCCCTGGGGCTGGCCCACGACGTGGAACAGGTCAAAGCCGAGCTGCTGATCCTTGGCCCAGCCCGCCAGGAATTCAGCCACCACCCGGTACAGGTCCTGCTCCAGCATCCACGGCTTGGTGATGTGATAGTCCGCCTGGCCGAGCGTCATGGCCTCCACGACCGGGCTGCTGGCCGAGTAGTCACGTTCGACCAGCAGCACGCGCTTGGCCTGCGGGTGCAGCCGGTGCGCGCGGGCCAGGAACTCGATTCCCGTAAGCTCGGCCATCTCATGGTCGACGATGAGCAGCGCGACGGGCGCGCGTTTGCCAGCCAGTTCGCCCAGTGTCGCGAGCCCGGCGGCGGCTGAGGTCTCCGCGATGAGGCGGAAGTCGCGCCCGAACCGCCGGCTCAGGTCGTCACGGAGCGCGCCCACGACCCTGGCGTCGTCATCGATCACGAAGATCACGGGGTGTGCTGCCTGCGACATGTCCGGGTCACGCCTCCTTGCCGGGGCCAAACCCCCATGCCTACCGTGCGGCCGCGCCGTGACTGTGCAGGTATTGTGCGGTTGACGTGCAGGCCAGGCCGGCAGCGGCCGGCCGCGGGGGCGCCTAGGAGGACCCGGACGCGGGCGGAATGCAAGCGCGGTAGATGTCACCTCGGCCGACAACCTCGAATCCGGCGGCCAGGTACGTCTGCGACGGCGCCGGATAGTCCACGCGCGGGCCGACGTTGATGAAGACACGCTCGCCGCCGGCCTCCGCCACCCGCGCGACGACCTGGAGTACCAGCGCGGACGCGAGGCCCAGGCGGCGGTGCCCGGGCACGACGCCAAGCGGCTCGACTTCCGCGCATCCCGTCGCGGGGTCCCACCAGGCGGTGCAGCACGCGGCCAGGCTCCCGTCGGGCGCCTCGACGACGAGATCCCAAGTCGGGTCATACAGCCACGTGCCGCGTACCCGTTCATAGTCCTCGGCCGTAAATCGGCTGGTCGTCTCGGGCGTCACCGTCTCTGGCACGCCGCCCGGCCACGGCAGGGTACTCGGGCGCCACGCGGCCCGGTGCACCCGCACGCGGGCGGCGGACTCGCCGTCGCGGACGCTCCTGATCGCGTACCCGGCTGGCAGCGGCACCTTCACCGGGCCCGCCGCGCGGAACATCCCGACTTCGCGGTCGCCGGGGTGCCACGCGAAGCCGGCCTTGTCGACCGCCGACCTGACAACGTCGTCGCCGTCATAGACCGTGACCGAGAGCGCACTGTCCTGCGCTGTGCTCATCGCCCAGTCAAGGAGAAAGGGTGCTGCCCCGGGAATGTCAGGATCGACGGCGAGCGTGAGTTCGGTGCCGGTCAAGCCTGCCCATCCGGCCAGCACCTTCGTTTCGGCCAGGACGGTCGCGGCGGGCAGTTGCCTGCTCGCCGCGACCCAGCCAAGGCCGCCCGGATGCCAGCCGCGCGGCCACAGGCGGCTGGCCAGCCGCTGGATCGCCGTGGTGTCGGCGGGACCTTCCCATGGGCGCGATCGCATCGTTTTCCTCCGGGTCAGGCGGGGCCTGGCGGCCGGGACTTGGGCAGCCGCACGGCCGCGAACAGCGCTCGGTGGTCGGTCCCCGCCAGCGGGTGCGCTGAGGTGGCGAGCACGGCGCAGCGCCGGTCGACCAGGATGTGGTCGATCGCCAGCAGCCCTCCCCGGCCACCGGGGACAGGTCCCCAGGTGGGCACGAGGCCGTTGCCTCGCTGGCACGCGGCGTCGGCGAGCCCGCCGTCGAGTATGTCGCGGAATCCGCCGTGGTCAACGGTGGCGTTGAAGTCGCCGGCCACGATGAGCGGTGCCTCATCGGTCCTGGCCGGGACCGGCAGCGACGCGACCGCGCGCAGGTCATCGCGCCAGAGCGCGGCACCCGATGCCGACCACGGCCGCTTGGGCGTGTGGCAATGGACGCTGATCAGCCGCACTTCACCGGCCGGGAGCCGCAGCGTCGCGACGGGCTGCACCGAGGACGTGAGCGTCACCGGCGGGTCCTCGAGCAGCGAGTGAGCCGCGTAGATCGCGTTACCGCGTGGCTGGGGCCTGCTGAAGTCCGTGACGACATGCGGCAGGGATTCGGCCAGGCCGGCTTCGCCTAGCCGCCGCAGTGCGCCGGGCGTGAGTTCCTGAACGAAGAACACGTCCGGCCTAAGGCGGCGGACGAGCTCGACCACGGCCCCTGGCGCGGCCCGGCCGTCGAGCAGGTTGGCGCTCAGCACCCGCACGGCCGGCCCGCTGATCACTGGCTGCCGGCGCGGGATCGCCCTGGGCGCCAGCGCCGCCGTGAGCACGGCAGCGGTGATGGCGGTCGCTGACGACGCTCGCCTGTCCCGTTGCAGCACTGACGCCATCCACGCGGCGGCCGCGAACTGCGGCGTGAACGGGAGCAGCGACGCCGCGGGCGTGCTCGTGGCTCGCCAGCGGTCGGCCGATGCGAGCCGCAGCAGCGCCAGCACGCCGAATCCCGCCGGCACGGCCCAGTTCAGCGACCTCTGTGGCCTGCCAGGGCCGCCTTGCCGCGCTATCACCAAGCAAGGGTAGCCACCAGGGCCGGAATGCGCCCGCAGCACGCGTCCGCGAGGCCGGTCAGGTTGCGGAGGTCGCACCATCTCGTACCGCATAGCCCGGAATCGACGGCCAGCGGATTCCGACGATCACCGATTCCTCTTCGGCGTGCCACGAATGCCCGACTCGCTCGAACACCACGTAGTCGCCCGGCGCGGCGAGCAGCACGCTGCGGTGCGGGAACTCGATCCGGAACCGGCCGCTCACCAAGATGATCAGCGCCGTGCGCGTCTCGCCGGTCACCCACTGCGCCCGGCGGTCGCCGCGCGGGTGCGCGCCCCACTTGATCTCCACGTCCTCGCTGTGCCGCGGGTCGCCGGGCGGCATGAAGTGCCCGAGCAGCCAGCCCCGGTTCGCTGGCGCGTCGGCCTGGGCTGATCCCACGTAGATGTTGTCGGCCATGTGCCCAGACGTTAGCCGCTGGCCGCCTTCCGCGCCGTCGCCGAGTGCTACCGCTGCCGAAAGCGCCCATAAGGGAAGCCTTAATCTGAGGTGCTCCTGGCCCGGCACGGGAACTAGAGTCAACGTGAGGGCATGCCCGCGACGGCATACGGGAGATGAGGACATGCTGAGCTGGGAAGTGCGGCGGGAACCAGGCGGTGAGCAGCGCGAAGCCAGCGAGCGCGGCGAGCCCGCCGAGGCGGCCGAGGCGGTGGAGATACTCCGCGAGGTCTGGACCGCACGGGGGCAGGGCGCCGCAGATCTCGAGGACATGTCCGGCCCGCAGAAGTCCTGCAAGCGGATGGCGGACGTCGGGTTTGACGGACTCGCTGACCAGGGCGACGACATGCGCGCCGCCTGGCGCGAGACGCTCGAGCGCGACGGCAAGCTCAGCCAGGGCACCGGCAGCGTGCGGGATCTCGTGTTCGGCGGGGACCGCCGCCCTGAATGAACTCACCCAAGACCGTAGCCGAGCTCACCGGCACGCTGCTGCGCGGCGGCTACGTCGCCGACCGCGGGCTGGCCACGGCGCTGTTCATCGCGGTCTCGCTGAACCGGCCGATCCTGCTTGAAGGCGAGGTCGGCGTCGGCAAGACCGAGGTCGCCAAGGTGCTCGCCGCGGCTTTCGGACGACGGCTGATCCGGCTGCAGTGCTATGAGGGCATCGACACCAACCAGGCCCTGTACGAGTGGGATTATGCCCGGCAGATGCTCTACATCCGCGCGCTGTCAGAGCGCCAAGTCGCTGACGCCGATGCGGTGGACAAACTTTTCAGCCCGAAGTTCTTGCTTGAGCGGCCGCTGCTCGAGGCGGTCAGGGCAGGCGATCAGGCCGTGCTGCTGATCGACGAGGTGGACCGCGCCGATGACGAGTTCGAGGCTTTCCTGCTGGAGATCTTGTCCGAGTTCCAGATCAGCATCCCCGAGATCGGCACGATCAAGGCCGAGCAGCCGCCACTGGTGATCTTGACGTCGAATCGCACCAGGGAGCTGCACGACGCGCTCAAGCGGCGCTGCCTGTACCACTGGATCGGCTATCCGCCGGCCGAGCGCGAGGTCGAGATCGTGCTGATCCGCGCGCCAGGGGTGTCCGAGCTGCTCACCCGCAAGGTGGTCGCGGCCGTCAGCCGGCTGCGCGAACTCGACCTGGCCAAGCCGCCAGGCGTCGCCGAGACGATCGACTGGGTCAGGACGCTGAGCTTCCTGGGCGAGACCGACCTCGGTCCGGAGATCGCCGCCGACACGCTCGGCGCCGTCATCAAGGAACGCGACGACCTCGAGCTGGTCACCGACAACCTCGCGGCGATCACCTCAGGTGGCTGACGGCGCGGCCGGCCGTCCGGTGACCGCCAGCACGGCACTGACCCGGATGCTGGTGGCCTTCTGCCATGAGCTGCGCGGCGCCGGCATCGCCGCGGGCTCAGGCGACGTGATGACCTACTGCGCGGCCACTGGCCAGCTCGACCCGACTGACCTGGTCGACCTGTACTGGGCCGGGCGCAGCACGCTCGTCACCAGGCGGGACCAGATCGCCGTGTACGACCGGGTGTTCAGGAGCTTTTTCCTCGGGTCGGCTAACCCGGCGGCCGAGCTGCTCAAGCTCACGACGCCTGCCGCGGCACTGGCTCAGGGGGTGCTGCAGATCCCGGCGACCGAGCCGACCCAGGAGGAGCCAGGCCAGGAGGCCAGGCTCGGCTTGATGGCGTCTGATGCGCAGACGCTGCGGCGGAAGTCGTTCACCGCGTGCACGCCCGAGGAGCTCGCGGCGGTCCGCCGGATCATGACCAGGATCAGGCTGACCCCGCCCAGGCGGCGCACCAGGCGGACGGCACCGGCCAGCCGCGGGGCCGCGCCCGACTTGCGGCGCACGGCCAGGGAAGCGATGCGCATGCACGGCGAGCCCCCCGCCGAGCTGTACTGGCGGCGGCGCAAGCTCCGGCTCCGTCCGCTGATCTTGATCCTGGACGTGTCGGGGTCGATGGCCGACTACTCGCGGAACCTGCTGCAGTTCGCGTACTCGGCCAAGCGGGCCGCGGGCTCGGGGGGATCGGGCGGCAAGGTCGAGGTGTTCTGCTTCGGCACCCGGCTGACGAGGATCACCAAGGCGCTTGACCATCGCAGGCCGGACGACGCGCTGCGGCTGGCGGCGCGGTCGGTGTTCGACTGGGAGGGCGGCACCAGGATCGGCGCGTCGCTCGAGGCGTTCATCAGGGACTGGGGCCGGCGTGGCCTGTGCCGGGGCGGGATCGTGGTGATCTGCTCGGACGGGCTCGACCGGGGCGACCCCGCCGTGCTCGCGGCGGCGATGGAACGTCTCAGCAGGCTGAGTTACCGCATCGTCTGGATGAACCCGCACAAGGGCGGCAACGCCGCTTTCCGGCCGAATACGCTCGGCATGATGGTCGCCGAGCCGCACATCGACCTGCTGCTGTCCGGGCATGATCTGCACAGCCTGGAGGAGCTGGCGGCGCTGCTGCCCGCGCTTGGCTAGGTGTGCGACAGTTTCTTGTGAGTTCGCTAGCGATGGGAGTCCGGTCGTGAGATGGAGTGTGGGCATCCAGGCCGAGGGTGAGCGGGCGGCATCACGCGAGGAGATCGTCGAGCTAGCCGACGCCGTGGCCGCCTGCAACGGCATCGCGACCGGGATCGGCAGCCAGGTTTACGGCGCCCAGCTGATCGTCGAGGCGGACAGCAGGGACGAGGCGATCGAGAAAGGCAAGGTCCAGTTCACCCGGGCGGCGGTCCAGGCCAGACTGCCCGACGGCCCGATCGTGCGGGCCGAGGCGATCAGCGAGGACGAGGAAGCCGAAGGGCTCGGCGAGTGATCAGGCTCGGGTCGGCGGCCGGCTACCCGTTCGAGGGACCGCGGGTGCTCGGCGGCTGGACCCCGCCGGCGCGGCCGGCGGTGTACGCGATCATGTACAAGCCGGAGCCTGAGCGCAGGCCGGACCGGTACGCGGTGATCTACGTCGACCACGCTGACGACCTGTCGGCCGAGCGGCTGCCATTCCGGCACCCGCGTGCCTCCTGCTGGACCCGTCGGGCCGGGGACCGCTGGAAGGTCTACATCGCGTTCTACGAGGTCCCCGGCGGCGGCCGGCCGCACCGGGAGCAGATCGCGGCCGAGCTGGTCGCGACCTACCGGCCCGGCTGCAACACCCAGCAGTACGACCGGGCCTGGAAGGCCGAGTGGATCGGCGACTACACGGCCCCGACGACCAGCTCGGTCACCAGGCGCGGCCCGGACAAGGCCTAGCCTCGCCGCGGTTAGCTCTCCGTGGAGATGAAGCCGACGGCGTCGAGCAGCCTGGAGCGGCGGCGGCCAGAGGCCGGCCTGGCCGGCTCGGGCACGGCGGGCTGCTCGGGGCGCGGCGTCACGTCAGCGACGATCTCCTCCGCCATCCCGTACAGCAGCGGCAAGGCGCCCGCCACGACACCGCCCGTCCTGTTGATGTGCTCGACGCCAGGGCCGATGAGCTTGGCGTGGCCGACGATGGCTCCGGCGGTCTCCAGGCTCTCCTCCAGGTTGGCGGCGATCCGGTTCAGCAGGGTCCCGGTCCAGTACAGGTAGAACGCGAGGCCGGCGATCAGCACCGCGATCACGACGACCGTGAGGACGACCAGAACGGTCATGACTTCACCTTTCCGAGCACCCGGCCGAGGAACAGGTGGTGCTGCAGTCCCTCCGCGAGCACGAGATCAACGCCGTCGGCTACCTGCGGGATGAGAACGGTGTCAGCGGTGTTGGCCGCCGCTGCCTTGAGGGTGTCCCTGATCTCGACGACCCTGCTGTCGATCCGCTTGACCAGCCAGATCAGCAGGCTCAGCAGGGCGGCAACGGCCACCACGACGACGAAGCCGAGTACGATCGCGATCACCCAGCGGGTGTGCTCGGCCGCCGGCATCGCGGCGGCGAGCGAGACTGCGAGCGCATGGTGCATGACTAACCTCCCAGCCTGGCGCGGCCGCGCTGCAAGCCGCCGATGATGGTGACGGCGTAATCGATCGTGGTGCGGAGCCCGCCGAGCGCGGCCGTGTTGTGCACCGCCTTGGTCAGCTCGGCGTTGATCTTCGGCGCCTCGTCCCCGATCGAGCGGGCGAGCAGCAGGATCGGCACGACGAGCGCGACCACCACGAGCACGATCACCCCGCCGATGGTGAAGCCGAGGATCCAGCCGAAGTTACTCACACTGCTCCCGGCCGCGGCCAGGACACCTGTACTCATGTCGATATCTCCCCTGTCCTGGCTAGACGGTCTCGCAGAAGTCCTTGACCGGCTTCAGGCTCGCGTTGACCGACGTGAGGCGGGCAGGCACGGTGGCCGTCAGCTGGGCGACGGCACCGACCCCGCCGGTGACCTGGCGTAGCGTGGCGCGGATCGCCCTGAGATGAAAGATGACGCGTAGCAAGCCAACCGCGGTGATCGCGATGATCAGCGCCGCGATGATCAGCGTGCCCCAGGCAGCTGCGGGCATGGCGTTTTCCCTTCCTGGTTAGCCGAGCAGGCGTGCGACGGAGCCGGCGTACCTGACCGCGCCGGTGGACACCGCGCTGATGGTCGCGTCGGTGGTGGCGAGCCCCTCCGGCACGCCTTCGAGTTCGCCGACGAGCGCGCCGCCGCCGGCGAGGATGCTGTCCGATGCCGCCCTGATCCGCTCGAGCGCCGCGAGCACCCGGTTGAGCAGGTAGATCACGATTGGCAGCACCGCGAGCAGCAGGACCGCGTTGCCTATCCACCACAAGACCATGGTCAGCTCTCCCTTAACTCGCGGCCTGATAGGGGACGAAGAAGCGGCGGAAGACGCGCCGCAGCGCCATCATCGCGGCCCGCAGCCCGATCGCGAGGCCGCCAGCGGGCGCCGCGGCTTGCGCCGCCGTCTCGCCCCGGTCGGCGGCCGCGATCTGACTGGCCAGGTTGGCCGAGAAATCACGCATCAGCACCGAGGTGACGTCGGAGATCATGCCCCGGCCGTACTGCGCCGCCGCGCCGGATAGCTGGAGATCCTGCGCGACCGCCACCCTGGTGCCGCCGCGCCCGGCCGCTGACAGCGTCGCGGTGACGTCCATGCTGGCCTGGCCCCGTCCGCGCTGCTCAGAGCCGGTCGCGTGCACCACGAGGCGCTTCGCCGCCTCGTCCCGCTCGGTGATCTGGGCGGTACCGGCGAACTGCAGCTTGACCGGGCCCATCCGGACCGCCACCTGGCCGCCGTACGTGTCGTCACCGAGGTTCTCGGTCAGCGTCGCGCCCGGCAGGCAGGACGCGACACGCGGGATATCGCCGAAGAACTCCCAGACCTTCGCGACCGGCTGAGCGACCTCGAAGTCGTTGTTGATCAGCATCGGGTCTCTTTCCTTGCGTATGAAGCTGGATTGGACTCGAACTCGTGACGGCAGCCAGCGCCGCAGAAGTAATAGGTCACGCCCTCATGGGTGGCCGGCCTTGTCGCCGCGCCGCCCGTCCGCGTCGCGACCGTCATGCCGCAGACCGGGTCGGTCGCCTCGCCGGCGACCTGCCCGGCCGGGGCGCTGGCGGGGTCCTGGCCGCTGAGCTGGCCGGCCGCGCGGAGCTGCACAAGCTGAGCCAGGACCGCGACGGCGATCTCGACGTGCGAGGTCTTGCCGAGATCCAGGCCGGCTGGTGCCCTGACCCGGTCTAGCTGGTCCTTCGGCACCCCGCGCTCGGCTAGGTAGCCGAGCAAGGCGGCACCCCGCTTGCGCGAGGCGACCAGGCCGAGATAGGCCGGGCGGACGGCGGCGGCCCGCTCGATCGCCTCCTCGTCGCCATGGCCCTGGGTGGCGACGACGACCATGGACCGCTCGCCGGCGTCGGCTTCGGAGAAGTCCTGCCACTCCACCGTCCTGGCCCGCCAGCCGAGCGCGGCGGCCAGGTCGGCGAGCGCGTGCGCCATCGGCGAGCGGCCGACGACGACCAGGTGCGGCACCGGCAGCACCGGCTCGACATAGACCTCGAGCGCGCCCTCGCTCTGGCAGGAGATCGGCACGACGGTCATGCCCTCGGGCAGTTCGCCGCCGAACCGCGCCGAGCTTGGCAGCTGGTCGGGGGTGCCGAGCAGCAGCAGGCGCGGCTGGCCATCGGTGATGACCTGCCTGGCCTGCCCGATGACCGACGGCTCAGCGCAGGCGCCGCCGATCCAGCCGAGCAACTCGCCCGACGTGGTGATGATCGCGCGCGAGCCGAGCTGCCCGGACGACGGACCTTGCCGCCACACCACGGTCGCGAGCGCGAACGCCTCGCCCCGGCGCTCAAGCTCGGCCGCGCGCTCCATCACCTGCCAGCCATACATAACCCGCCTCCGCTAGTCGTCGCTGCGCACAGGCGGGGCGCCCGACACGTCGCGGCGGTAGGTGATCGCTTCCCATACCCGGTCGGGCAGCAGCGGCATGTCGATGTTGCGCACGCCCGTCCCGTCCAGCGCGTCGATCACCGCGTTAACGAACGCGGCCGGGCCGCCGACCGCCGCGCACTCGCCGATGCCCTTGGCGCCGATCGGGTGGTGCGGGCAGGGCGTGACCACTTCGCTGTGCAGCTCGAACCCTGGCGTCTCCCACGCGCTCGGCAGCAGGTAGTCCATGTAGTTCGAGCCCACGCAGTTGCCCTCGGCGTCGAAGGTGATGAACTGCATGCTGGCCATCGCGTAGGCCTCGGTCAGCCCGCCCATGATCTGGCCTTCGACGATCATCGGGTTGATCCGGATGCCGCAGTCATCGACGGCGACCATGTTGAGCACGTCCCACACGCCGGTTTCGGGGTCCACCTCGACCGTGACGATGTACACGGCGAACGGCCAGGTGAGGTTGGGCGGGTCGTAGTACGCGGTGTTCTCCAGCCCGGGCTCCATGCCGTCGGGCATGTTGCTGTACGCGGCCATCGCGCATTCCTGGATCGTGACGCCGCGCTCGGGCGCGCTGCGCACGTAGAACCGGCCGAGTTCCCACTCGACGTCTTCCTCCGACACCTCGAGCAGGTGCGCGGCCAGCTTGCGGGCCTTGGCCCTGATCTTGCGGGAGACCATCGCCACCGCGGCGCCGGCGACCGGGGTCGACCGCGAGGCGTAAGTGCCCATGCCGAACGGCGCGGTATCGGTGTCGCCCTCTTCCACGACGATGTCCTCGGCCGGGATGCCAAGCTCGTGGCTGACGATCTGCGCCCAGGTCGTCTCGTGACCCTGCCCCTGCGTCTTGGCGCCGGTGCGGACGATGGCCTTGCCGGTCATGTGAATCTTGAGCTCGGCCGAGTCGAACATCTTGATGCCGAGGATGTCGTACTCGCGGCTGTTGCCGGCGCCGAGCGGCTCGGTCATCGTGGAGATCCCGAGGCCGAGCAGCTTGCCGCGCTTCCTGGCCTCCGCCTGCTTCGCCCTGAAGTTCTCGTAATCGACTGCCTTCAGCCCGACGTCCAGGCACTTGGCGTACTGGCCCGAGTCCGTCAGGAAGCCGAACGGGGTCCGGTGCGGGAAGTCCTCGTCCTTCACGAAGTTCATCCGGCGGAAGGCGGCCTGGTCGATGCCCAGGTCGGTCGCCGCCGCCTGCACCATGCGCTCCTGGAAGAACATCGCCTCGGTGACGCGGAACGAGCACCGGTAGGCGACGCCGCCAGGCGCCTTGTTGCTGTAGGTACCTCGCGCCGTGAGATGCGCGACGGGGACGTCATAGGCGGCGAAGGCCGAGTGCATCAGGCCGATCTTGAACTTGCTCGGCTGCGCGTCGGAGAAGAACGCCCCGTGGTCGGAGTCGGTGTGCATCCTGATCCCGAGGATCTTGCCGTCCTTGCGCAGGGCCATCTCGCCCTTGAGGTACACGTCGCGGGCGAACCCGGTGGAGATCAGGTTGCCCGACTTGTCCTCGATCCACTTGACCGGGCGCTCGAGCAGGATGGAGGCCAGGATCGAGCAGACGTAGCCGGGGTAGACGGGCACCTTGTTGCCGAACCCGCCGCCGATGTCGGGCGAGATGATCCTGATCATGTGCTCGGGAAGCTCGGCCACCAGCGCGACGGCGGCCCTGATGATGTGCGGCGCCTGCGTCGTCATGTAGACGGTGAGCTTCGAGGTCGCCCGGTTGAAATCGGCGATGGAGCCGCAGCACTCGATCGGGCTCGGGTGCGACCTGGGGTAGTGCAGCTCGAGCTTGGAGACCAGGTCGGCCTGCTCGAAGGCGGCGTCGGTGCCGGCCTTGTCGCCGACCTCCCAGTCGAAGATCACGTTGTCGGGCTGGTTTTCCTTGTCGTCGCGGATCACCGGCGCGCCGTCGGCTACCGCCTGGTACGGGTTGACGATCGCGGGAAGCGGCTCGTACTCGACGTCGATCGCCTCGCAGGCGTCCTTGGCGATGTACGGGTCATCCGCGATCACGCAGGCGACTTCCTGGCCCTGGAACCGGACCTTGTCGGTGGCCAGCACGGCCTGCGTGTCGTAGGACAGGGTCGGCATCCACGCGAGGTTGCGGGTCGCCATCATCTCGCCCGTCAGCACGAGGTGCACGCCCGGGATCTCCCACGCCCGGCTGGTGTCGATCGACTTGATCCGGGCGTGCGCGAGCGGGCTGCGCAAGATTTCCATGTGCAGCATGCCCGGCAGCGTGAAGTCGTCGGTGTAGTTGCCCCGGCCGCGGATGAAGCGGTCGTCCTCGACCCGCTTGCGGCTCGCTCCGAGTCCGCCGATCTTGATCTCGTCTAGTGCCTGAGTCACGTCGTCGGCCCCGTTCCCTCATCGGTTTTGTCGGCGGGCACGGATGGGCGCAGTTTCTCCGCCGCCCACAGCACGGACTTGACGATGTTCTGATAGCCGGTGCAGCGGCAGAGGTTGCCGGAAAGCGCCCAGCGCACCTCGTCCTCGGTCGGATCGGGATTCTCGTCGAGCAGGGCCTTGGCGGCCATCATCATGCCCGGCGTGCAAAATCCGCACTGCAGCCCGTGTTCTTCCTTGAAGCCCTCTTGCAGCGGGTGCAGTCCGCTCTGACCCGCGAGGCCCTCGACCGTGCTGATCTCGTGCCCGTCGGCCTGGACCGCGAGCATCGTGCACGACTTCACCGGCAGGCCGTCGACTAGCACCGTGCACGCGCCGCAGTTCGTCGTGTCGCAGCCCATGTGAGTACCGGTCAACTGCAGGCCGCGCCTGATCAGGTGGGCCAGCAGCAGCCGGGGCTCGACCTCGGCGATCTTCTTCTTGCCGTTGATGGAGAACCTGATCCGGGTGACCGGTACCTCTGCCGTGTCGTCGCCGCGGTCGTCGTAGACGATCGTCATGTCACGCCGCCCTCTCTGCCGTGCTGCCGGAAGCCGGGCCGCTGGCCGCGGCCGCCGGATCACCGGCCGCCCGGCTGAGGATGCGGACCACGAAGGTCCGCACCATGTGCCTCTTGTACTCGGCGCTGCCCCGGTGATCGGTCCTCGGCCTCGATGCCTGCGCGGCCAGGTCCGCCGCGTGCTCGATGACCGCGGCGTTCAGCGAGCCGCCGACGAGCGCCGCCGCGGCCTCGGCGGCGTTGATGGTGGACCCGCCGACACCGGTCAGCGCGATCCCGGCCCTGGTCACGGTGCCTCCGCTAGTCTCATAGGCGACCGCGACGCCGACCGTGGCGAAGTCGCCCACGCGCCGTTCGAGCTTCAGGTAGCCGCCAGCGGGCGTGCCCTTGGGCGCCGGGATCACCGCCTCGATCGCGATCTCGTCATAGCCGAGCGCGTTCTGGAACGGGCCGGTCACGAAGTCGGCCATGGGAATCGTCCGCCGGCCGCGCGGCCCCTGGGCGACCACGTGACCACCGAGCGCGGTCACCACCGAGGCCCAGTCGCCCTGCGGATCCGCGTGGCACAGCGATCCGACCAGCGTGCCGCGATTCCTGACGATCGGGTCGGCGATGAGCGGCGCCGCCGAGGCCATCAGCGGCTGGGAGCTCTTGAGCAGTTCCGAACGCTCCAGGTGGACGTGCCTGCAGAGCGCGCCGACCCGGATCGTGCCGTCCGCATCGGCCTTGTGATAGCCGAGCCCGGGGAGATTGTTGATGTCCACGATCAGCTCGGGCGATGCGAAGCGCAGCTTCATCAGCGGTACCAGGCTCTGCCCGCCGGCCAGCACCTTCGCGTCATCTCCGGCTTCATGCAGCACGGAGATCGCTTCGGCGAGCGAGCGCGGCGCCTCGTAGCGGAACCGCGACGGATACATACGATCCTCCAGTGTCCGGTTGAGCTCAGGACCGGGTGTCCCCGGCATCGGCGTCGGCTTCGGTGTCGGCGACCGCCACGGGCAAGGTGTCCTCTTCGGGGTTCGGGCGCGGCTCCTGGTGCGGCGGCCAGGGCCCGGCCACCGGCTGGCCGGCGACCTTGAGGTAGTCGATGAGCTCGGGCCAGGCCCACACCGTCGGGCTCTTTCCGGTCTTGGGCGCGTGCTCGATCAGCTCGTACAGCCGGGGATTGCCCCCGCTGTGGCCATCTGACTCAATTCGCATGGCAGCTCCTGGCTTCCGGATACTCCGCGCGGCACCCTGACTTGGCTCTGCCAACGCCACACTGCACGCACCGCGCAGCAAACCTGATAATTCACCCAGCCACGATGCCCCCGCAACGGCGTAATAAGCTCTTACTTAACTTGGCTGCGGAACCCGGGCGACTACCCCCGTCTGCGTCCACCGTACCCACCAGATCCACCTCCCGATCCATGCCTGACTGGCCCGGTTTGCCTGACCCTTTGAGCACCTTGATCATGGAGCGTTCACCAGCACCGACCCGGCCATGTCAGCGAGGCGGGACCACGCCGAGCCAGGCCCACGCGGAGCCAGGCCCACGCCGAGCCAGGCCCACGCGGAGCCAGCACGCGGAGCCAGCACGCGGAGGCAGGGCCAGCGCGGAGCCAGGCCAGCGCCTGGAACCAGGCATCCGGGTAGATATGCAATGATTCGGGCGGACCGCGAGACCGGCCTGGGACCCGGGCAGCAGAATTGCCGGCACGATGTTCCGTGATCATGCTCCAGGCCATGATCACGGAGCATCACACCGGTCCCGACAGCAGCGATCTTCCGTGATCATGCTCGCGCCCATGATCACGGAAGATCGCCCAGGTCAGGGAGACTGTCGCGTGACCCATGACCTCCCGGGCACCCGCCCCGTCCGGCCCCGTGCCGACCTGGCCCGCAAGGCCCGGCCCTGCAAGGTGATACGGTGCGGGCCTTGCGGAGGAAGCCAGGCTGGGTTCCGGCGGTCCGGGTTGCCTGGCCGGTGTTCGCGGCGAGTTCCCGTTCTGCGGCATGATCGCGGAGAGTTCCCGCGCCGGAGCATGATCGGGGAGCGTTGTCCGTCGTTACCGCGGAGAGTTCTCGCAGCACGGAGTGTTGACCGTTCTATATGCGGACAACGCTCCGCGCAACGACAACTCTCCGTGCCAGAGCCGGGAAGGCTCCCCGCAGCGACAACTCTCCGTGCCAGGGCCGGGAAGGCTCCGTGCCAGAGCCGGGAAGGCTCCCCGCAGCGACAACTCTCCGCGCCAGGGCCGGGAAGTCTCCGTGCCAGAGCCGGGAAGGCTCCGCGAAGCGGGAAGTCTTCGGGTACCCGGGAAGAGTCTCGCCGCTGAGCCACCGGAGCTCGACTTTCCAAGATCCCGAGCCACCCGACAGCCTCAAGGACACCGACACTCAAGGACACCGACAATGTTCCGTAGTGATCATGGCCGGGACCTTGATCACGGAGCATCGCACCTGCCCCCTCCCCGCAACTGACAGCTCCGTGGAGTGAGAAGTCCCCACGATGCCGGAAAAAGCTCGGGAAAGGGCCGCGCCCGGCGCTAGCTCCAGATCGTTACGTAGACCGGGGGGCGGAACCTGGACGGTGGCACACCCGAGGCCGGGGACCGCATCAGGCGCATCGCCTCAGGCGTACTCAGGAACCGGCGGAGCGAGCTCGCCACCGCGCTGCGCTGCTGGCGTTCGAGCAGCGTGGCGTACCAGCATCCCTGCCAGGGCGATCCGGGCACGTCCACCAGCGCCAGCTCGCCGCGCCGCAGTTGCTGGCCGACCAGGTGCTCGACAGCGACCGACACCCCGCCGCCGTCGGCGGCCGCCGCCCAGGCGGCGGTATGGCTGGGGAAAACGCCAATGCGCTCATCAGGCACCCGGAGCCGGGCCAGGAAGCGGGCCACATCGCTGTCCGGGTCCGTAGCCGACGGCCCGACCAGCCACCGCCACTGATGCGTGCCGCCCGGCGCCTTCGAATGGCCGGCGCCCACCACGACCAGCCGGTACTTGAAGATCGGCTCGCTGACCAGCGGCAGGCCCGGATCGGCAGTGACCTCGGGGCCGATCGCCAGGTCGGCCAGCCGGTTCGACACGAGGACGGCCATCTCCTTGCTGACCGCTACCCCGGACGACACCTCGAGCCCGGTGGCGAACCGCTTCGTGAACGCCTCGACCAGCGGAGTGGTCACGAACTCGGCGACGGTCGAGCTCGCGACGACCCGGAGCTGCTCAGGTGCCCCTTGCCCGGCCCGCACCGCCGCGTGCGCCTCCGCGCCGAGCACCACGATCTGCGAAGCGGTGGCCAGCAGCCGGGATCCGCCCGCCGTGAGCGTCATCCCGGCGGGTCCCCGGGTGACGAGCTGATCACCCAGGTGCTGACGCAGCGCGGCCAGCGCCTGCGACACGGCTGGCTCGCTCACGCCGAGCGCGCTGGCCGCCGCGGTCACCGAGCCGAGCCTGGCCACGAGCACGAACGCGTTCAGCTGCGTGAGAGTCATGTCCCTTCCGATTATCACGCAGGCCACCCATCACCCAGGACGCACAGCACGTAGAACACAGTCTGCGGCCTCGTACACTGCAGGCGCGACGTTTCTCCTGGAAGGCGGGGCATGCAGGTTCCGGCGTACGTTGAGTACGAGAAGGCGACCAGCCTCCGGCACGCGCTGACCCTGCTGGAGAAGTTCGGCCCCGAGAGCAGGGTCCTGGCCGGCGGGCACAGCCTGATCCCGATGATGAAGCTCAGGCTGGCGCAGCCGGAGACGCTCATCGACATCAACGGCCTGGCCGACCTGCGCCACATCAGCGTTAAAGGCGGCGAACTCCGCATGGGCGCGATGACCAGGCACGCGCAGCTACTCGACTCGCCGGTGGCCGGGCAGTACTTCCCGATCCTGCACGATGCCGAGCGGGTGATCGCCGACCCGATCGTTCGGCTCTGGGGCACGGTCGGCGGCTCGCTGTGCCAGGCCGACCCGTCCGAGGACCTGTCGGCGGCCTTCGCCGCGCTCGACGCCACGATGATCATCGCCAGCCTGACCGGCACGAGGACAATTTCAGCCAGGGAATTTCATGTCGGCCCCTATGAGACGGTCGTCGGGCCGGCCGAGATCCTCACCGAGATCAGGATCACGATCCAGCCCGGCGCGGGCAGCGCGTATGAGAAGGTCGGCCGCCGGGTCGGCGACTGGCCGGTCGGCGCGGCCGGCGCTTCGGTCTGGCTGGACGCCGGCCGCGCGGGCGAGCCAGCCACGATCAGGGCGGCCGGAATCGGGCTGACCGCCGTGGGCGCCCGGCACTTCTCGGCGCCGGAAGCCGAGGAGTTCCTGCGCGGCGCGCCGGCCACGGACGAGTCGTTCGCGCGGGCCGGGCAGCTCGCCGCCGGGAACTGCCACCCGATCTCCGACCAGCGCGGACCGGCCGACTACAAGCGGCACCTGGCCAGCGAGCTCACGGTGCGCGCGCTGCGCCTGGCGGTCAGCCGGGCCGCGTCGGACCGGGGGGCCTGACGTGCGGATCACGGTTACCGTCAACGGCACCGAGTACGTGCGGGTCATCGAGCCGAGGCTGCTGCTCATTCACTTCATCCGCGATGAGCTTGGCCTGACGGGCTCGCACTGGGGCTGCGACACCTCCAACTGCGGCGCCTGCGTGGTCTGGCTGGACGAGACGCCGGTCAAGTCCTGCACGGTGCTCGCGGCGATGGCCGACGGCCACCGGGTGATGACCGTCGAGGGCCTGGGCGCGGGCGGCGTGCTCGACCCCGTGCAGCGAGGCTTCGCGCACTGCCACGGGCTGCAGTGCGGCTTCTGCACGCCCGGCATGATGCTGACCGCCCGCTGGCTGCTCGACCGGCACCCTGACCCGTCCGAGGCGGAGATCCGGGAGGCCCTGTCCGGCCAGATCTGCCGGTGCACAGGCTATGAGAACATCGTCCGCGCCGTCCGCTGGGCCGCCGGGAGCATGGGGACCGGGCGTGAGTGACCTCAGGGATTTCAGGATGAATGGCTCGTACGGACCGGTCGCCCGCAAAGAGGACGCCCGGTTCATCCGGGGCAAGGGCACCTTCGTCGATGACGTGACCCTGCCGGGAATGCTGCACGGGGCGATCCTGCGGAGCCCGCTCGCCCACGCCCGGATCGTCTCGGTCGACCCGACCGCCGCCTTGGCGCACCCCATGGTGGAGGCGGTCATCACCGGCGAGATGCTGGCCGAGCGCGGCCTGGCCTGGATGCCCACGCTCTCCTCGGACGTGCAGGCCGTGCTGGCGACCGACAAGGTGCGGTTCCAGGGCCAGGAAGTGGCGTTCGTGGTGGCCAGGGACAGGTACTCGGCCAGGGACGCGCTCGAGCTCATCGCGGTCGACTACGAGCCGCTGCCGGTCGTGGTCGATGTCGAGAGCGCGCTTGCCCCGGGCGCCCCGGTCATCCGCGACGACGTGAGCGGGCGGACCGGCAACAAGATCTTCGACTGGGCCGCCGGGGACAAGGCCGCGACAGACCGGCTGTTTGAGGGCGCTGACGTGGTCGTCGCCCAGGACCTGCTCTATCCCAGATCGCATCCGGCCCCGCTGGAGACCTGCGGCGCGGTCGCCGACGCCGACGAGGTGAGCGGGCGGCTGACCGTCTGGCTGACGACGCAGGCCCCGCACGCGCACCGGACGATCTACTCGATGCTGACCGGCCTTCCCGAGCACAAGATCCGGGTGATCTCGCCGGACATCGGCGGCGGCTTCGGCAACAAGGTGCCGGTGTACCCGGGGTACCTGTGCGCGATCGTCGGGTCGATGATGACGGGCAGGCCGGTCAAGTGGACCGAGGACCGGTCAGAGAACCTGATGTCCACCTCGTTCGCCCGCGACTACCACATGCGCGGCGAGATCGCGGCGACCAGGGACGGCAAGATCCTCGCCCTGCGGGCCAGCGTGCTCGCCGATCACGGCGCGTTCAACGGCGCGGCGCAGCCGACCAAGTTCCCGGCCGGCTTTTTCCACATCTTCACCGGCTCCTATGACCTGCGCGCCGCCTACTGCGAGGTCACCGGCGTCTACACGAACAAGGCGCCTGGCGGCGTGGCGTACTCCTGCTCGATGCGCATCACCGAGGCCGTCTACCTGGTCGAGCGGATGGTCGACCTGCTCGCCGGCGAGCTTGGCGCCGACCCGGCCGAGTTGCGCATGCGGAACCTGCTCCAGCCTGAGCAGTTCCCTTACACCTGCCCGACCGGGCTGCAGTACGACTCGGGCAACTACCCGAGGGCGCTGCGGGCGGCGATGGACCTCGCCGGCTATGAGCGACTGCGCGAGGAGCAGGCCAGCAAGCGCGAGCGCGGCGAGTACATGGGGATCGGCATCAGCTTCTTCACCGAAGGCGTCGGCGCCGGGCCCAAGCACCAGATGGACATACTCGGCCTGGGCATGGCGGACGGCGCCGACCTGCGGATTCACCCCACCGGCAAGGCAGTGCTCGCGGTGTCCTGCCAGACCCAGGGCCAGGGCCACGAGACGACGTTCGCCCAGATCGTGGCCGAGGAACTCGGGCTGTCGCCCGACGACGTGGAGGTCGTGCACGGCGATACCGACCGCACGCCGTTCGGGCTCGGCACCTACGGCTCCCGGTCCACGGCGGTCTCGGGGGCGGCCGCGGCCGTGGTCGCCAGGAAGGTGCGCGAGCGCGCCCGCCTGGTCGCCGCCGCGATGATGGAGGTCTCGGCGGACGACCTCGAGTGGGCCCAGGGGGCCTGGCGTGTGAAGGGCGACCCGGAGCAGGCGAGGGACCTGGCCCAGATCGCCATGGCGGCGCACTCCAGCCTGGACCTCGGCGCGGACATCGAGGGGCACCTGGACGCGATGACCGTCTACAACCCGCCGAACCTGACGTTCCCGTTCGGCGCGTACATCTGCGTCACCGACGTCGATCCCGGTACCGGCCAGGTCACCGTGCGCCGGTTCATCGCCGTCGACGACTGCGGGGTCAGGATCAACCCGATGATCGTGGAGGGCCAGGTGCACCGGGGCATCGCCGACGGCATCGGGATGGCGCTGATGCAGATCATCGCCTTCGACTCCGACGGCAACTGCCTCGGCGGGTCGCTGATGGACTACCTGCTGCCGACCTCGGTCGAGATACCCTCGCCCGAACTCGGCGCGACGGTCACCCCGTCGCCGCACCATCCGATCGGCGCCAAGGGCATCGGGGAATCGGCGACGGTCGGCTCGCCGGCGGCGGTCGTGAACTCGGTGATGGACGCGCTGGCCCCGTTCGGCGTCAGGCACGCGGACATGCCGCTCACTCCGGCCGCTGTCTGGTGCGCGATCCAGGGCCGCCCGCTGCGAGGCGACCAGGTGGTCAGGGGATGACCGGCATAGCGCATGATGGGGAGACAATGAGTGACCTTTCCGAGCAGCTCCCGGACGTCGCGGCCCTGCTGACCGCGCTCGACGACGCGAGCTACCTAGCCGACGAGCCTCTCGGCACGGCGCTTTTCCTCGCCGCGCGGATGGGCCAGCCGATCCTGCTCGAGGGAGAGCCGGGGGTCGGCAAGACCGAAGCCGCCAAGGCCCTGGCCAGCGTGCTCGACACCCCGCTGATCAGGCTGCAGTGCTATGAGGGGCTGACCTCAGCCGAGGCGCTCTACGAGTGGAACTACCCGCGGCAGCTGCTGGCGATCAGGCTCGCCGAGGCGCGGGGAGAGACGCCGCGCGAGGCCGACCTTTTCAGCGACGAGTACCTGCTCGAGCGCCCGCTGCTCGCCGCGCTCGACCACCCGGGCCCGCGGCCAGCCGTGCTGCTGATCGACGAAGTGGATCGCGGTGACGACGAGTTCGAGGCGTTCCTTTTCGAGCTGCTCGCCGAGTCGGCGGTGACGATCCCCGAACTTGGCACCAGGCGGGCCGCCTACCCGCCGGTCGTCGTGCTGACCTCGAACCGGACCCGCGACCTGCACGACGCGCTCAAGCGCCGGTGCCTGTACCACTGGATCGACTACCCGGACATCGCGCGAGTGGCGGCGATCATCAGGCGCCGGGTGCCCGGCGCGGCTGAGCCGCTCGTCGGCCAGGTGGCCGGGGTCGTGTCCAGGTTGCGCGAGCTTGACCTCGCCAAGCCGCCCGGCGTGGCCGAGGCGATCAGCTGGGCGACCGCGCTCGCCGTACTCGGGGCAGCAGACCTCGATGCCGTGTCGGCCGAGCGGACCGCGGGCGCCGTGCTCAAGTACGCGGAGGACCTCGCGGCCGTGCGCCAGGCCGGCTTCGCCTCCCTGCTCGGCCGCGACAGCTGACGTGATGAGCGACCTCGCCGAGGTCAGCGCGAGATTCGGGGCCGCGCTGCGCCAGGCCGGCCTGCCGGTCGGCCCCGGGCGATGCGAGCGTTTCGCCGCCGCCGTGGAGCTGGCCAGGCCGCGCACCCAGCGCGCGCTCTACCTCTGCGCCCTGGCCACGCTCGTGTCGAGCAAGGACCACGGCGTGGTGCTCAGGGCGGTCTTCGATCAGGTCTTCGGCAATCTCGGTGACGCCCGGCCCGCGCCCGGCGGTCAGGAGCCAGGCGGACCTGGCGATGAGCAGGCCCGGTCGCCGGAAGACCTGCTGGCGCAGGCGGCGAAGGCCGCGCAGCGGCACGCGGCGCTGATGTCGCAGGCCGGCCGATCTGATCAGGACGACTCTGACGACAGCGGGGACGAGGAGCAGGACGACTCCGGGCGCGAGCTCGAGCACCGCTACCTCGGCACGAGCGCCGAGCGGCTGGCGGCGAAGGACTTCGCCGACCTGTCAGAGGACGAGCTGGTCTCGGTGGCCGCGCTGATGCGCAGGCTCACGCTCGCGGTGCCGCAGCGGGTCTCGCGGCGGCACCGGCGCAGGCCAGGCGGGCGGCGGACCGATCTGCGGTCGACCCTGCGGCAGGCCAGGCGGACCGGCGGCCATGCGTTCAGGCTGATCGGCCGCACGCCGGCCACGAAGCGGCGGCGGCTGGTGGTGCTGTGCGACATCTCGGCATCGATGGAGCCCTACGCGCGGGCGATGATCCAGTTGCTCTACTGCGCCGCGGGCGGCGCAGGCGCCGAGGTCTTCACGTTCGCGACCAGGCTGACCCGGCTGACGCCGGTGCTAGGGCGGACGTCCGCAGCTCAGGCGCTGCGGCAGGCGGGCCAGGTAGCACCAGACTGGCTCGGCGGCACCAAGATCGGCGCGGCGCTCAAGGAATTCAACGACTCCTACGGCCGGCGGGGGATGGCTCGCGGTGCCGTCGTCGTGATCATCTCAGACGGCTGGGAGACCGGCGACCCGCAACTCCTGCGCAAGGAAATGGAGAGGCTGTCGCTGGTTGCGTTCAAAATTGTATGGGTTAATCCAAGAACTAAGAGCACGTCGTATCAGCCGCTCGCTGGCGGAATGGCTGCCGCGTGGCCACATTGCGATGCCGTCGTGAGCGCGCATACGGTCAATGCGCTCGATCAGCTCTCGGCAGCTCTCGCTGACCCAGCGCGGCACCGGGCAGCGGTGCGACCTCTACCCGTGCCTGGTCACGAGCTCGTAAAGCAGGAGTAACGCCACCAGGAAGATAACCACGGCTATGCCGCCGTTATAGCTCCGCGCCCGCTTGAGCCCGGAGATCTTCTTGATTGTTCCGCCGACATCGCCGTGGGCGATCCAGGCCTTACACCCATACCAGCCAACGGCTAGGCTCACCGTGGCGAATACGGCGACATAGATAGCGGTCGAATGGTCCATATGCTCAACTATGCCGCCGTCGGCGAATTCACGCTGGGCTATGCTTATTCGGGCGTCACGATGGGTAATTTTGGCGGCATTTGATTTTGGGCTACGCCCGGCTCGGGCGCCAGCCAGAGCACCGACTCGCCGAACCACGACACCGACGCGAAGGTCGCCGTGAACGTGCTCACCGCCCCGGCCATCGCGGCCAGGGCGGCGAGCACGCTTTCGGAGTGGCGTCAGGCTGATCCGTCTCGCGAGTCACCGTTCTGGCTCGGGCCGGCCGCGATGCCTGGCTTAGCCCCCTGGCCTGGCTGCGCCGAGGCGTCGCCAAGCCCCTTCTTCACCGACTCCAGGATCGTGAGGCCCTGAGCGACCAGGCCCGCGGCGATCTCGCTGAGCCCGTCGGCACCATTCAGCACGTTCACGTTGGCGCCCTGGAGACCGGCGGCGGCCTCCCTGACGATCTGCGGCAGCTGCTCGATCAGCATCCGGTCAAGCGCCACCTTGTTGTGCGATGCCGCGGCCTCGGCCTGCAAGGTCACTCGCTGCGCGTCGGCCTTCGCCAGGATCTGGACCTTCTCGGCCTCGGCCTCGGCCGGCTTGATCACCTCGGCGACGAGCTGGCGCTCCCGCAACTCGGACTGCCGCCGGGCCAGCTCGGCCTGTGCCTGCAAAACCTCCATCGTGGCCTGGGCCTGGGCGAGCGGCCCAGCCTGCGCGGCCTGCGCCTGCGCCTTGTCGACCTCGGCCTTGTACTGTGCCTGGACGACCGCTGTCTGCCTGGCGTACTCGGCCTGCGCGCGCTGGGACTGCTGCTGCGCCTCAGCTGATGCCTGGTTCGCCTGCGCCTGGGCGATCTGCGCTTGCCGCTGGATCGCCGCGTTGTGCGGCGAGGCCATCGCGTCGATGTAGCCGGTGTTGAGGTCATCGATGGACTGGATCTGCAGCGAGTCGACGCTGAGCCCGATCTTGGCCATCTCGGCCTTGGAGCCGTCGAGCACCTCGGTGGCCAGCTTCTGGCGCTCGGTGACGATCTCCTCGACCGTCATCGAGCCGATGATGGACCGCAGGTGACCGGCGAAGATCCGGCCGGTCAGGGTGGACATCTGATCCTGGTCAGACAGGAACCGCTGCCCCGCGTTCACAATGCTCTCCTGGTCGTTGCCGACCTTGAAGGCGATGACCGCGCGCACGTTGAGCGCGATGCCCTGCTTGGTAACGCAGGTCTCCGACACTTCCGCCTCGGTCATCGAAAGCGTCAGGAAGTTGGTTTTTCTGACAAACGGCAGGACAAAGGCGCCATGGCCGGTCACAACTCTGAACGGTGCCCCGTCCATGCCATGCTTGCCGCCAGAAATCAGCATGGCCTCGTCAGGCCTCGGAACTCGGTAGCCGAGCATTGTCATCTCCACTTTGGGTTAACCGGCGACTTCAATGTCGCCGCTGGTCAGGGGATTATTGAGGGGAGCCGGGCGGGTGCGGGGGCCGGTGGGACGGCGGGTCAAGCCGGTCGAGTTCGTCGAGCGGGTCAGGCGGATCGAGCGGGTCAGTCCACGGGCTGACGTCAACTGTCCTCGAGCCGCGCTCTTCGATCACCAGGACGGTGGTGCCTTTGGCCAGCGGCTCGGCCGACCAGGCTATGTACGCCTCGGAGCCGCCGCGGATCTTGACCTGGACCTCGCCGGGGCCGCCCGCACCGCGCGTCGCGACAGTGATGACGCCTATGCAGCTGATAGGCGAGACGTTCGCAACCATCTCGCGCCGCTCCTCTTGCCGCAGCAGCTCCGCTTTGTCCTGCTGGCCGCCCGTGCCATGGCTGGCCTGGCTGCCGCAGAACCTGAATTCTCAGCGTATCGCCGCCCCGCGAGTGCGGCCGAGCGCCGGCGCCAGTTTCCGGGTACAGAGCCCGGAAAGCCCGATGCCGGAAAGGCTCCGCGATCCTGATCACGAGCCGCGCGGCAGCCTCCGGGACCCGTGCTGGTTTCCGTGATCATGTTCGCGGGCGTGATCACGGAAGATCGCCCAGGTCAGGACAGTGGTGATGTTCCGTGATCATGCCCGCGTCCTTGATCACGGAACTCGCGCCTGGCCGGTTTCCGTGATCACGACCCCGGCACTAGATCACGCCCCCGAGGCGGAATATCGTGGCCGGCCTCTCGCGTTACAGTCCCCGTCGGTGTGTTGTGTCCCCCGGGCCTACACCATCGCCTGCGCGGACTACCGTTCGGCTGGAGCCGCGTTGAGCTTTTCGCCGTGAGGCGACCCTCACATCGGCCATGGCGCGCCCTCGCGAGCAGAGTGAATGCTCCGGGGGCGTAGTCATGTCTGATGCGCGGTCAGGCTCTAGCCCGGCGGTAATCAAGCTCGGCGGCTAAGGTTGCCTTATCCCGGCCGAGTGGAGGGTCCCATGAGCACCCATTCGAAATCTGTGCTGGCCAGCCGCCTGGCGATCATCACGATCTCTTCGCTTACCGCACTCGGCCTTAGTTCAGCGGTGCCCGCGCTGGCGGCCGGACGCCCAGCCGCGAAAACAGCCAGCTGGCGAGTGATCAAAACCTTTGCTACGACCGGCCTTAACCTGACCAGCGGCGTCGTCGCCTTCAAGAACGGCACGGCCTGGGTGGGCGGCGAGTCCGAAACCATGGCGCCGGTCATGTATCACCTGGCCGGCGGCAAGTGGTCCAGGACGATTTTCGTCGGTCCGCCGGGCAGTTTCGTTGGAGGGGTGAGCGCCTCGACTCCGGCCAACGTGTGGGCGGTGCTGCTGAACGAGCCCGACGTCGCTCACCTCACCAGCCACGGCTGGGTGCTTGTGCCGTTCAGCCACGGCACGGATGAAGTCCTGATGAGCGCCGTGCTGACCTTCGGGCCCAAGAACACCTGGGTGTTCTATACGGCGATCGGAAGCAGCGGGAACTCTGGCTTCGCGGCCCATTTCAACGGCACGTCGTGGCACACCACTGCCTTGCCTACCGCCGTTGACGGCAACGGTTTCGTCGACCTGGCGAGCGCTTCGTCGCCGACCAACATCTGGGCCCTGACCTTCAGCCCGAAGGGCAACGCGGTGCTGCACTACAACGGGCACAGCTGGAAAGTCCTGCTGCTGCCGAAGCACGTAGCGCCGCCATCGCAGTCGGTCGATTCGAGGCAGATCCTGGTGCAGTCGCCCACGAACGTCTGGGTAACCGCGTTCACCGGCGGCAAGACAAAGGTCGGCCCGATCGTGCTGCTGCACTGGAATGGCAAGAAGTGGGGCAAGGTGTCCAAGGGCCTGCCGGCGGGCGCGCTGGCCGGGCCGATCGCGCCCGATGGCCACGGCGGACTGTGGCTCGCGGCCGACACGCCGTCCTTCAAGCCTGAGCTGCTGAACTTCGCTGACGGCAAGTGGACAGTCCGCAAGGCGCCCGCGTCGCCGCTCAAGGGTCAGCAGCTCTTCATCGGCGCGCTGGCCCGGATCCCCGGCACCAAGTCCGCCGTGCTCGGCGACGGCCTGCTCGCCAAATTGGGCGGTACGGCCGCGGGCTCGGTGGTGATCAAGTTCGGCAGCTAGGCGACGGCTGGCCTCAGCGTGCTGACCTGCACCGCTGGGTACTAGTGCCGGTGTGAGCGAGCCGGCTGAGGATCAGGAGGCGCCGCCCGCTTCGCATCACCCGAGCGCCGCCGACCGCGCGCTGCGACACCATCAGAGCGGCTTGACGATCCAGCAGCGGTTCGAGCGGGTGCTGGCCGCCTCCCGGCTGCTGGCCCTGATCCCCGTCGTCTTCCTGCTGCTTGACGCGGCCGGGTCATTCATTTACGGGGCGGACATCTTGATCAGGACAGCGGACAGGGAGTTCGGCGAGCCGTCGAAGGTTGGCGGGCGGCTGGGCGTCTTCCTGGTCGTCATGGACACCTTCCTGGTCGGCGCGACGCTGATGATCGCCGCCTTCGGCTTCTACGAGCTCTTCGTGCTGCGGCGCGAGCGGGCCGGGCACAGGTACTGGCTCCCGAGCTGGCTGCAGATGCACGACCTCGAGGATCTCAAGGCCAGGGTCGTGTCGATGCTGATCCTGGTCGCCGCGATCACGTTCGTCGACATGCTCGTCGAGACCCACGAACTGCGCGGCATCCTCTTCCTCGGCCTCGGCATCGCGGTGATCATCGTCGCGCTGACCGCGTTCCTGCGGTTCGGCCGGAAGTCACCAGCCGCTGCCGACAGCGGCGGCAGCACGGTCGCGATCGACCTGCCGGCGGAGCCGCGAGACCGCCCTGAGCCCCGAGACAACCCGGAGCCGCGAGACAACCCGGAGCGACGTGACAGTCCGGAGCCAGAGCGGACGCGGTCGGGCCGGTCGAGGATCACTGCGCTGCTCGGCAACTCCGTCCGCGAAGGCGACTGGGGCAGCACTGGCCAGTGCGACGTCGTCGCCGTGGTCGGCTCGGCGCGGCTGGACCTGCGCGAGGCCCGGCTCGATCGGCCTTTCGCCATGCGGATCACAGCGATCCTTGGCGTCGTGACGGTCATCGTTCCGCCCGGCATGCAGGTCACCGACTCGGGTGTGACATTGCTCGGCCTGCGATCGGTCAGCGGCCGCCGCGCCGGCCCGGATGACTCATCCGCTACCGTCCTGGAGATCACGGGCGTGAGCACCCTTAGCCGCGTCCGCGTAGTCCGGGCACCGTGAGTCCCGGCGGAGGGTTCTCGCCGTCGAGACCTTGCGATGGGACACCAGCTCCTGATTCGGGGGTGAGTCGGCGCTGGCGCGGAGCGTGCCCGCGTTTAACGGGGAGCGTTATCGGAGCGCGGAGTGCTGACCGGCCTATACGACGGAAACACTCCGTCATCGGAGAACGCTCCGCGTTAAACGCGGGGAAGTCTCCGGGATCACGCGCCGGTGCCCGTGGTCAGGAGCCGCCCGCCCGCCGCCGGCCCGTCCGCGCCGCCGCCTTCAGCCTCGTCCGCCTCAATCCTCCCGGCGCAGCCACCCCTGAATCTTCAGTCCCGTGGATGGGGCTGTCAGGCCAGGCCGGTGATGCCCTGGATGGTGAGGACCACGCCGACCGCGGCGATCGCGATCATGAGAACCGTTCTGCCGTGCCTGCGCAGCCATGCCTCGAACGTCCGCAGGGTCCTGGCCGTCGGCCCTGGTGCCACGAGGAACGCCACGAGCGGCAGCCACGCGAAGGCCACCGCCAAGATGATGATCATGGCCATCACCGCGATCGTGTCGGCGATGCCAGCCCGCGCCGTCGCGACCACCTCGACAGCCGCGATGAAGGTCAGCGATGGACCGAACATGACCGCGCCCACGGCGAACGCGGCTAGCGGCCTCGGCTTCTCGGTGAGCCGCTCGATCAGGCCCGCCTTCTTGGGCTTCCCGCGTTTCCCGGGGGTCCCGGGGCTCCCGGGGCTCCCGGGGCTCCCAGGCTGGTCAGGCTGCCGCGCGTCGTCAGCCGCCTTCGCCTTCCGCCGCCGTGCGAACATGACGGCGGCGGCGATCAGCGCGAGCAGGCCCAGGCCGAGCCGCAGCCCGTACCTGGTCTGATGATGGTGCAGATGGCTCAGGCCGCCTGCCCTGATCGCGATCAGCGCCACAATGCCGACGGCTGTCACCGTCGCTAGCCCGCCGGCCACGTACGCGACCGTGGTCCGGCCGGGTCGCTCGGACGCCAGGTACAGCGCGGCGATCAGCGTGGCTGGCGGGTAGATCGCGGCCAGCAGGGCCAGGCCGGCCGCCTGCCCGAACAGGCTGGCGGCGTTCATGCCGGCGGCCCGCCAGGCCGAGCCGCCACGCGACCTCGGCAACGGTGTCATCGACGGCACCGTCAGCCACCCGCACGGACACCACGCCGGCCTCGTCGGCGGCAGGCGGTTCCAGCGCGGTGAACTGACTGCTGAGCAGCTTGGGGTCGAAGAAGTGACCGGGCCGGCGAGCCAGCCGGGCGGCCGCCACCTCGAAGTCGATCAGCAGGAACGCCATCGCGGCGTACTGCCGCCGGCCGAGCAGCACCTCCCTGTACCGGCGCTTAAGCGCCGAGCAGGCCACCACGCCCGACTCGCCGCGCTCCGCCCGCGCATCGATCCACGCGGCGATGGCCGCCAGCCATGGCGCTCGGTCGGCATCGGTCAGGGGAATGCCGCTGGCCATCTTCGCGACGTTCGAGGCTGGGTGCAGCGAGTCACCGTCGACGAACGCCCAGCCGCGCTGGGAGGCAAGGCGCGAGCCCACCGTGGTCTTGCCGCAGCCCGACACCCCGGCTACGACCACGACCGCCGGATCCGGGCGCTCACCCCAGGTGCTCACGCCCTCAGGGCGAACGGCGGATAGCGGTCGGTCACGAGCAGCAGCGCGTAAGCCAGTACCCGGTTATGCCACCGGAGCACGCCTTCCACATAATCGAAGATAGCCCGCGGATAGCGCCCGGTGAACAAGATCGCGAACCAGGCCACGATCACCACTACGATCGCGCCGATGTCCAGGAAAAACAGCACGATGTAGTGCGGGATCGCCAGCAGCCACTTGACCAGCGGCAGCAGCCGGTGCAACTCAGTCGCGGCATCGGGATAACGGTAGTCCAGGTGCACGGACTGATGATCATCGGTAGACGGGTACTCGTCGTCCATCAGCGCCAGGTAGATCCCGACCCTGCTGCTGAACCGCTGCAGCTCAAGATTCCAGTCGAACCACCATCGCGGGTACTTCTTCCTGAACAAGATCATCAGAAGCGGCCCGAAGAAGAGCAGCCCGCCCGCTCCTGCCGCCACTTCGCGGCCGGAGTGCGACCCCCAGGAGGCCTGGCCAGAGACAGCCGCGAGCACGATGGCTATCGGGATGACGGCAAAGATGCGGAAGAACGTGGTGACCCTGTTGAGCGGCCGGTCCGGGTAATCAACCGAGAACTGCACCGGGTACGGCACCGGTTCCATTGCGCGTTCCTCCCCTGCCTCGATGCCGGAATCTACCCGGCGATGACGCATCGCCAGCCATAAGGCTGGTCAGCATCCGGCAAAGACGGGCCCGGACGGATAGCTCAGTCGTTTCGGCTCCATGTGCTTGGGCCTTGCGTGTTTAGGCTTCGCCTGAGTGACAAGGACTTCGGAGTCGCGCACGGCGCATTTGGAGGGACAGCCCATGACCGCACCTACCGGCAAGGCAGACGCGCTTGTCATTTTCGGCGCCACAGGTGACCTCGCCAAGCTGGAGACTTTCCCGGCGCTGGTCGGTCTCGTTGAGCGCGGCGTGCTCGACGTGCCGGTAGTCGGCGTGGCAAGGAGCGGCTGGGATGTCGGCCGCTTCCGCGATTATGCGTCGCAATCGCTCCACGACAACGGGATCGATCCTGCCTCGCCGGCGGCGGTCAAGATGCTGGGCCTGCTGAGGTACATCGACGGCGATCTCGACTCCAGTGCCACCTACGACGACCTGTCGCGGGAGATCGGCCCGGCAGGGTTCTCTATTACCTGGAAGTGCCGCCCGCCCTGTTCGGCCGGATCGCCGATGGCATCGCGGCCTCGGGCCGCGCGTCGGGATCCCGGGTGATGGTCGAGAAGCCCTTCGGGCACGACCTGGCGAGCGCGCAGGCACTGAACCACACGATGCACCAGCACTTCGCTGAGGATGACATCTACCGGGTGGACCACTGGCTTGGCCTGGATCCCGTCGAGAACATGCTGTTCGTGCGGTTCGCCAACTCGATGATCGAGCCGTTGCTCAACCGTAACCACGTGCGGAGCATCCAGATCACGATGGCCGAGGCGTTCGACGTGTCCGATCGCGGCGCGTTTTACGACAAGACCGGCGCGATTAGGGACGTGCTGCAAAATCACCTGCTCCAGGTGCTTGCCTCGGTGCTGGCCGAGCCGCCGGACTCAAGGGGCATCGACACGTGGCGGTCGTCGAAGTCCGAGGTTGTCGGGGCGATGTCGGAGCTCACGCCCGAGACCGCGGTGCGCGGCCAGTACGAGGGCTACCACGATGTGAGCGGCGTTGACCCGCACTCCACGGTCGAGACCTTCGTGGCGGTGCGGCTCGGCCTCGACTCCTGGCGCTGGTCGGGCGTGCCGATCCTGATCAGGGCCGGCAAGTGCCTGCCGGTCACCGCTACGGAAGTCACGATCAGGTTCAACCAGCCGCCACATGACGTGTTCGGAATCCAGGTTGGCAACTCGGGCGTGAACGCGCTCCGGTTCCGCATCCGGCCGTCCGCCGGGGTCAGCATCACCGTGTCAGGAAAGAAGCCGGGCGCGGGCTGGGAGCCGCAGCCTGAGACGCTGTCGTTCGCCGAGCAGCCTGCCAATGACATGCGCCCGTACGACCGCCTGATAGGAGCCGCGCTCTCCGGCGATCGTGGTCTTTTTGCCCGGCAGGACACGGTCGAGGCGGCTTGGCGAATCGTCGACCCCGTGCTCGGCGACGTCGTGCCCGTCCACAGCTACGCCAAGGGCAGCTGGGGACCCAAGGAGGCTGACGCGCTGCTATCGGGCGACGACGTCTGGGACGACCCGCATGGCTGACCGGGGGCGGTCCCGGGTGGTGGTCGTCGGCGGCGGGTTCGCCGGGCTGTCCGCCGTGCGGGAGTTGCGGCACGCCCCCTGCGAGGTGACGCTGATCGACCAGAGCGAGCACCACCTGTTCCAGCCGCTGCTCTACCAGTGCGCGACCGGGATCTTGTCCGAAGGGCAGATCACCGCGCCATTGCGGCAGGTGCTGCGCGGTTACTCGAATGTGGAATGCGAAATGGCCCGAGTGGTCGGCATCGATGCGGCCGCGCGGAAGGTGAGTTGCGCGCGGCCTCTCGGCGAGCGGTTCGATGTGCCTTATGACTACCTGATCGTCGCGGCCGGCGTCGAGCAAGCGTACTTCGGTCACGAGGAATTCGCCGCCTGGGCACCCGGCATGAAGACCATCGCCGACGCGCTGACGATCAGGCGCCGAGTATTCGGGGCTTTCGAACTGGCCGAGACGGCGGCTGACTCTGACGAGCGGCGCAAGTGGCTCACGTTCGCGCTGGTCGGCGCCGGCCCGACTGGGGTCGAGCTGGCTGGGCAGATCCGCGAGCTGGCGACCAAGACCCTCAGCGACGAGTTCAAGCGGGCGAGGCCGCGGGACGCACGGGTGCTGGTCTTCGACGGCGGAAGCGAGCCGCTGAAATCGTTCGGTGACCGGCTCTCTGAACGGGCGAGTCACGAGCTCACCAGGCTCGGGGTCGAGCTCCACATGGAATCGAAGGTCATCGACGTCGACGCGGATGGCCTCGTGGTAGCCGACCGGGAGGGCAACCAGGCGCGCTACCAGGCGGCGACGGTGCTGTGGACGGCGGGAGTGGCCGCGCCGCCGCTCGCTGCTGCCCTGGCGCAGGCGACCGGCGCGACCCAGGACCGGGCTGGCCGGATCATGGTGGCCGATGACCTGACGGTGCCAGGCCACCCCGAGATCTTCGTCGCGGGCGACATGATGAGCTTGCGTGAGCTGCCGGGCGTCGCCGAGGTGGCCATGCAGGCAGGCCTGTACGCGGGGCTGAAGATCAAGCGCGAGATGACGGGCGAAGCCGAGGGACCTGGCGAGCCGGGAAAGGGCGCTCCATTCAAGTATCACGATCTAGGCTCGGCCGCCTATATCTCGCGCGGCAACGCGATCGTTTCCGGCGGGCGCTGGCTGCGGCTCAGCGGTTTCCCCGGCTGGGTGTTCTGGCTGTTTATCCACATCGCGTTCCTCACCGGATTCCGCAACCGGGTAGGCGCGGTACTCACCTGGTGGGCCGCGTTCACTCGTGACATCAGGCGCGAACGCGTGATCACGCCCGGGGACGCGGGACGGCACGAGCCGATCTATGACTCCTTCGCGGACCGGGGCCGCTAGCCGCTGAGCCACCGAGCCCGATTGTCAGGCTGAGCCTGACGGATGTAAGGTAACGCCTGACACGCTGTCAGGGTTCACCTGACAGCCGGCCGCGGATCGGAGGCACCCGATGACACCTGGCAGCCAAGCGAGCGAGCAGCCCCGCGCCTCGATCATCTGCTCGTTCTGCCAGAAGCCGACCGCGGACGTGCAGACGATGGTCGCCGGGCCGGGCGTCTACATCTGCGATGCTTGCGTCGCCCTGGCCGCGGAACTGATCGAGACCAAGTCAGCTGTCATGCCCAAGCTCGCAAGCTGGGAGGACCGCCTCTCAGACGATGACCTGCTGGCAACGCTGCCGCGGTTCGCCGCCGCTGGCGCCCAGGTCGACAATCAGCTCGAAATCTGGGTGCGCAAGGCGCGCGAGCGCGGCATCACGTGGACGAGAATCGGCGGCGCGCTCGGCATCACCCGCCAGTCGGCATGGGAGCGTTTCTCAGGAGAGGAGTGAGGAGCGCGAAGGACGCCTGATGGACAGGTCCGCTCGACAGGTTCAGAGCCGGATGTAAGCTCTGCTTCGGGCGATATCGGCCGAACTATCCTGGCATCGGGCGAGGAGATGACCGTGCAGCAGTCAGCGGGAACAACGCAGGTGCGGCAGCGCTTTCTCGCACGACCCTGGCAGGGCGGCGTCACCGGCTGGGTCGTAGTCTTCGGCGCTCTTGTCCTCGAGATTGTCGCCGGCATCGTCGTCAACCCGATGTCCATGGCCGTGGCCGCGCCGGTCCTGATCATTCCCGCGGCGGTAGCGGTGGGATTCGGTGTCGCGCAATGGTTTCAGGTGCGGGCGGCAAAGGCTGAGCCGGTGCCGTGGTGGCATCTGGCGGGCATAGCCGCTGGCCTGTTTACCTGGCAGGCCTGGCCGACTGTCCCGTCCGCGCTGCAGGCGGTCAGCGGTCCGCGCGACACCTGCACGCTGATTTTCACGGCCACGCCGGATTGCCTGGCCCGGGCCACCAGCGCCCTGTCGGGCAACCACATCGCATTCTGGGTCACCGGGGCCGTCATCGTGGCCCTGATCCCGCTTGCCAGGAGAAGCCGGATCGCGGTCTGGTCCGCGACCCCGGTCGCGCTCGGGGGAAGCCAACTCGCCGCGCATTTCCTGCAAGTGCTGCTCTTGCACTATCACGTGCCCGGCACCTGAGGCTCGACGGAAACGAGTGGACAGCGGCGTGCGCTAGCTTCCACAGTCGTGACCATGAATATTCGCATCCAGTGCGTGTGCGTAGACTCCGCTGACCCGGCCCGGCTCGCTGACTTCTGGCAAGCCGCGCTCGGCTGGCGTCGCACCCACGAGACGGCCAACGAGATCGTGCTTGAGCCGCAGGCCGGCGGCAAGGAAGACGGAGTAGCCCCCGACCTGCTGTTCCTGCGGGTGCCATCGCCAAGCGCCGGCAAGAGCCGCCTGCATCTGGATCTGCGCCCGCGGGATCAGGCGGCTGAGGTAGCCAGGCTCGAGGCCCTGGGCGCGCGGCGCGCCGATGTCGGGCAGGGCGAGGTGAGCTGGGTGGTCATGACGGACCCGGATGGCAACTACTTCGACGTGCTGAGCGCTTTCACGCCCGAGGAGCAAGCTGAGTTCGAAGCGACGTGACCGGTAGACACCAGCGTGACGTGGACAGGCAGGCATGATGGGATTTCTGGCTTGCCATGGACCCGCTGCGCCCTGTGCCTGACTCCAGCCGTTTTCTTGGTCAACACGAATTGATACGTTGATATGCTCGGGAATGTCACGTTAGATCGATCAGGCCTGCGATTGGGCTTGTGTCCTAGGTGAGGTATCCGCTCCAGACCCCGGCGGACTGGCCATTTCAGCGCATTTCGCCGTTGAAGCGCACTGGCTGGGTCGAGTGACCCCTGCCCGTGTCGGCATAGGCAAGGGGTCCGCGCATGGGAGTTATGTTCATAAAAGGTGGGCAATCACCTACACCCGACGACCGACCTGGTCAGTCGTCCTACCGCCCGCAGCACTCCACGACAGGATTTCCGCGGTTTTGGCATCGGGTGCTAGCGCCGTTCCGCTGGCTATATTTTTCCCTAATTAGACGACGTAATCATCATTGATAGCATTTTAGTCGTCCTAGGCGGCGGGGTCAGGCGTCAGGGTCAGGCGTCAGGGTCACCCCGACCTGAATTCGCGGAGTTGCCCGATAACGGGCGTGGCGGCACGGAAGCCCAGGCGATGGGGTCGAGGCTCCCGTCGACAGCGGCACGAGCGATGTCGGTGAGGCGATAGTTGCCTTTGCGCGCGTAGGCGCGCAGCCTGGCGAAGGCCTCGGCCAGGTCAACGCCCGCGCGCTCGGAGATAACGCCCTTCGCCTGCTCGATCACCACGCGGCTGGTCAGTGCGGACGTGAGTTGCTCATTCAGGCGCTGGGCCTCGGTACTGGCGCGATGCTGGCTTATGCTCAGTGCCGCCAGATCGGCAAAAGCCCTGGCTACGACGATGTCCGCCTCGACCATCGGCTGGTTTGCGGCTCTGAGCAGGTTCAGGGCCCCGAGAGTCACCTCGCGCAGCCGCAGGGGCAGTGCGAGCGCTGAGCTGTAGCCGGCTTCGCTGGCGGCAGTGGAGAACGCAGGCCACGGATCCGCGCCTGTGCGCAGGTCGATCTCATTGACCGGCTCACCGGTGCGGAAGGCGTCCATGCACGGCCCTTCCTCGGCCTGCAGTTCGAATAGCTCCAGCAGCCGCATCGTCTCGCACGAAGAGGCCACCAGGCCGAGGGAGCCTGAGGGGGCGGCCAGCATTACGCCGGCCGCGGCGACTCCGAGCAGGCTCACGCAGCGATCAGCCAGCCCGGTGAGCATGTCGACGACGTCATAATCATCGACCAGCGTGTCGGCCATCTCGACCAGTGAGTGGACAACGTCTGCTTCCCTGGTCATGCACTCTCACCTTCCAGGGCGTCCGAAGACCTGCCAGAGCCGGATGACTGGCTGGCCGGGTCCTGCCACTCCCACTTTGCACATCGTAGTAACCGGCCCCCGCTGCGCGGGTAGCGTCCCGCAGGCATGGTCATTCCAGCCGGAGCGTGCGAGCGATGACGTCGCGTGCCACGTCGGCCAGCAATCGGTCGGCACTGAAGGCGAACGCACGCAGCCGGATCAAGGCCTCCGTCACGCTGATCGCCTGCTGAACCGAGACAATTCCAGCCGCGTTGTGGACTGCGAAGTGGAAGTCGGCACCGACCTCCAGTTCCGTGGCGACCGTGTCGGGCGGCGCTCCGGCCTGGGCTTCAAGCACCCAGCGGGCGACGATCTGCGCCACCACCAGGGCATCGGCGTGCTGATCGCCGGTCAGCGAGCCTGGCTCGTCCCGGTACAAGTTGAGCGCCCCGAGGCGCACTGTGCCGACCCGCAGCGGGAACCCGAAGACAGCCCGAACTCCCGCGTGCAGCGCCGGCGGGCTGAACGCCGGCCACCTGCGGGTTGCCGGGGCGTTCAGGTTGGGCTCGATCACGACCTCGTCCTCCCGGTACGCGTCTACGCAGGGACCCTCTCCGAGGGTGTACTGGAGATCCTCGATCAGGTGGCTCACCCGGTCGGTGGTGCAGAGCGAGCCGCGCGGTATGTCGCCTGACATCAGCATGACTCCGGCCCCGCTGACGCCCACGATCTCAGGACAAGCTCCGCATAGCCGGGCAGAGGACCAGCCGTCTCCCACGCCTGTCATTGCCGCGAGTACACGATGCAGCCTGTCGCCGACCATTCAGCGCCAGGACTCTCGCCAGGACTCCGGGCCCACCCGCAGATCAACTCTGTCAGCGGCCACGCGCGCTCCTACGGCAGAAGGGAAAGCGCTAGCGTAACCGGACCAGACGCTCTTTTCGGGCCTGGGCAACCCAGGCCTCTGTTACCACCCACGCTACGCTACTGACCACGGGCCAGAACCGCCGGGCGAGGCTGGATTCCTGGCAGTCGCTGGATAACCCGCAGTGCGCCTCAGCTGGATCGCTTGTAGGCGCGGACGGCAAGCGGCCCGAAGACGATGAAGATCCCGGCGAGCCAGGCGACGCTTTTCCACAGGTTCGCCTCGATCGGGCCGCCGAGTGCCAGTGCCCGCATCGTGTCGATGACGTAGGTGACCGGCTGGTTATTGGCAAAGGCCTGCAGCCAGCCCGGCATGGAGGAGATCGGCACGAACGCCGAGCTCAGGAACGTCAGCGGGAACAGCCAGATCAGGCCGAACGCCTGCACCGATTCCTCATCCCCGATGGCCAGCCCGGTGAAGGCCGAGATCACGCAGATCGCCAGCCCGAACACGGTGGCCAGCACGATCATGAGGATGGCGGGGATCGCGCCGTTCATGAAGTTGAAGCCGACCGCGTACCCCACGCCGACCACGATCAAGATCGTCACCAGCATCCGGCCGGTGTCAGCGACCAGGCGACCGGCGAGCACAGCCGATCGGGCCATCGGCATGGAGCGCAACCGGTCGATGACCCCCTTTTTCAGCTCCTGCGCGAGCGCGATGGCCGTGCCGAACGTCGCGAACGCGGCGGTCTGCGCGAGAATCCCTGGCATCAGGAAGTCCACGTAGGTGACTCCGCCTGGCACCTTGATCGCGCCGCCGAAGACATAACGAAACAGCAGGACGAACATCACCGGCTGGATCACGGTGAAGACAAGGTAAGCGGGCACGCGCATCCAGACCAGCAGGTTCCGCCTGGTAATGGTGAGGGTGTCGCTCACCGCCCAGCGGGTCCTGACGACCAGGCCGGGATCGTCTGGCAGCGCGGTAGCGGCCGGGGTCGCGGTCGTCATGATGCCCCCTTCGCCTGGTCGCTCGGCTGACTCTTCCGGCGCCCGCGGCGTCTGTCCTGTTGTTCCGCCTCTTCGGCGGCGTGCCCGGTCAGCGCCAGGAACACGTCATCAAGTGATGGCCGTCGCAAGGCGAGGCCATGCGTCCGCACGCCCGCCGCGTCCAGGCCGCGCACCGCGGCGATGAGCGCGTCCGAGCCCGCGCCCCCGACGCCCGCGCTCACCACTCCTGTCTCCTTATCCGCATGCGGGTCACCTTCGCCTATGCTCGCGATGGCCGAGACCGCGTCGCTGATCCGGGACCGGTCAGGCACAGTGAACTCCAGGACGTCCCCGCCGACCCGGCCCTTGAGCTCCTCGGCCGTGCCCGCCGCGATCACCAGGCCGTGGTCTATGACGACAATCTCGTCGGCCAGTTCATCCGCCTCGTCGAGGTACTGAGTCGTCAGCAGCGTGGTCGTGCCGCCGGCCACGAGTGAGCGGATGATGTCCCACATCCCCAGCCTCGACCGCGGGTCCAGGCCTGTCGTCGGCTCATCGAGGAAAAGTACCTGCGGCTCGCCAACCAGGCTGGCGGCCAGGTCCAGGCGGCGCTGCATGCCGCCGGAGAAGTGCTTCGCGGGCCGGTCAGCCGCTTCGACCAGATCGAATTGCTCGAGCAACTCAGCGGCCCGGCTGCGGGCACGCTGCCAGCTCAGGTGGTGGAGCCGCCCGACGATCTCCAGGTTCTCCCGGCCAGTGAGCTCTTCCTGGATCGCGGCCGACTGTCCGGACAGGCCTATCGTGCGACGGACCGCGGCGGCCTGCCGCACCACATCACGGCCCTCCACCAGCGCGCGTCCCTCGTCCGGCCGCAGCAAGGTCGTCAGGATGCGCACGGCAGTCGTCTTGCCCGCACCGTTCGGCCCGAGTACGCCCAGCACGGTGCCGCGCGGCACCACCAGGTCAATGCCGCGCAGCGCATGCACCTCGCCGAACGACTTCGTGAGCCCTTCTACCAGAATGGCTGGTCCTGAGCTGTTCTGGGTCACTAGATCCTCCCGCGCGGGCACCGGCCCGCGATCATTCGAGCCCGAGTCTTCGAGCAGCCCCCGCGCAGCGCGCCGCGAGGGTCATCGACGCACTGGATACACATAGTCGCATAGAGGTCAATCGAACATCCGAGCGACCGGCATACGGCGACTCCCGGAGCAGCAGCGTACTTGGCCGCGAAATGGAGATCTTCAGGCGGCTCAATTCCTCGGCGTTCCCTGTGCATGCTAATGTATGTGTATGTTGACGCACCGGCTGCAGATCCTCATCGACGATGAGCGCTACGAGCGGGTTCGCGCTCTCGCGCGTCAGCGCGGTACCTCAGTCGCCACCGTAATCCGGGAGGCGCTCGACCGTGGCCTGCCCGCGACACAACGGAGGCGAGCCGCCGCTGCCCGGCGCATCCTCGACGCGGCACCGATGGAGGTTGGCGATCTGCTCGCCGAGCTAGATGAACTCCGCGGGCGCCACGCGTGATCGTCCTCGACACGACGGTCCTGGTCTATGCAGTCGGCACCGACCACCCGCTGCGCGAGCCATGCCAGCAGCTAGTCCGCGCAATAGCAGGCGGAACGATCCTGGCGACCACCACTATCGAAGTTATCCAGGAGTTCACCCACGTTCGCGCTCGCCGTCGTGACCGTAAAGACGCCGCCGAACTTGCCCGTGACTACATAGAGCTGCTCTCGCCGCTGCTTATCGTCGAGGAAACTGACCTGCGCGAAGGACTGCGCCTCTTCGAGGAAGGAACGGGCTTTGGCTCGTTCGACGCGGTCCTGGCCGCCGCGGCCTATGCGGCAGGAGCCGAGGCGCTCGTGTCGGCAGATACCGGGTTTTCCGGTGTCGCGGCCATCCATCATGTCGTCCCTGACGCCGAAGGCGTCCTCGGGCTGCTGGCCGCCCCGGAAGGATAGCCAACGGACTGGCTCGCAGCAGCGCGCGCCGCGCAGACCCCGGACGTTCGCCGCGGGGCCGGCGTGTCGCAGATCTCCGCGCGCAGCACGGGTACGGCCGCGATGAGCGCGACGACAAGGTGCGGGCCTACTCTGACCTGGCCCATTGCAGGTCAGAGCTGATATGGCGTGCCCGTGAGCGACCGTGATTTACCCCGAATCACCATCCGATCGGGCACTCCACGGGCATGGCCACGGACGCCCAAAGGTGCTGAGTTGTGGCATGCTTGGTGGCCTCGTCGTGTGCGGCTGAACCGACGGCTTCCTGTCACGCAGCCGCCTGGCGGGGGATAGACCGTATCCGTTGACAGCTGAGTGCTGGCCTGCCAGGAGGAGATGCCGTGGTCACCGTCTTTGAGGTCGGTCCTGCCGCATCGCCCGGACCCGAAGCCTGCTGATCGTCCGTTCCTGAAGGCCTTCGCGCCGTCCGGGTCGCTGCGGCTCCGTCCTAGCCGTAGCTCTTCCTGGAGGTCTGTTTTGCGTGGGTTCTTTCGGCGACCGCGCGGCGTGCCCGGCACGATGTCGCGACGGTCGGCTACGGCATCGCCCGCTCGCTATCGGGACCGGCTGCTAACGCGCTGCCCCCGCGAATCGTTTCTGATGATGATCTGCTGGCGGCCAATGCGCTGCTAGGGGGCGCCTCGTCGGCTGGTGCAGTCGTCGGCCCGCTGGCGGCGAGCGTCGCCCTGGCCGTGTCCGGGTTCCCGGCTGCGTTCATCCTGGACGCGGCCAGCTACCTGATCGGCGCAGCGGTGGTCCTGCCGCTCCCGCTCCGGCCAGCTCCTCCCCCGGAGCAGACAGGATGGCACCGCGAGCTCCTGGACGGCATCAAGCTGGTAGCCCGGCACCGCGGCGTGCAGCTCATCGTGGCGATGAGCGCCGCAGTGACGTTCACGTCGGCGGCGTTCCTGGTCGTGGAGCCGCTGTACGCGCGGCATGTACTGCACCGCCCGCCCTCGCAGTTCGCCCTGTTCGAGGCAGCGTCGGGGATCGGGGCCATCCTGGCCAGTCTTATGATCCCCCGATTTAAGGGCCGTCTTACCGGGAGCCGGGTCCTGGGGGCGAGCGGTGCCTGCTACGGCCTGGCCGCGTGCGTGTTCACCGGCACTACCGTCGTGCCGGTCGCCTACGCCGGGGCGTTCATCTGGGGCGTCACGGGCACGGTATTCGGCACGGTCACGCTTACCACTCTTCAGCGGGCCGCACCCGTACGAGCCCATGGCCGGATCATGGGCGTGACCACGGCCATCAATTCCTGGGTCGAGACCATCGGCCTTCCGCTGGGAGGGGTGACCCTGGCCGGGCTCGGGATCCGTGCCGGAGCTGTCGCGCTGGCCGGGGTGGCCATCATCGCCGGACTGGCCTGTCTGGCAATCGCCGTCGCGCATCCGGCTCCATCGCCCGGCGACCCGGCTCCCGACGTGGCAGAGGCTACCGCCTAGCCCGCGCGCAAGCTGGCCGGGCGACCGCATGATCCGCCTGTATCTGTGAGTGCCCGGCCAGCCCGCAGGCTGCCTCCTGGTCTGTCCGCGTCCGGCGAAGACGCCGCACATCAGGCCGTCGAAGTCGAGCAGCAGATGACGGGTGCGGGCGATGATCTGATCGAGTGTCTCGCCGCCTGGGGGCGTGGGGTCGTGCGGGGTACTCGTAGCTGATGGTGTCCCACATGGCGTTGAACCAGGTGAGGGCGTGGCTCTACAAGTTCTAGGGCCAGCCACTAGGCCGCATTAGGGCCAGATGGCTCTGACCTGGGTGGGCCTGCGAGGACTTGAACCTCGGACCTCTTCCTTATCAGGGAAGCGCTCTAACCGCCTGAGCTACAGGCCCCACTTTGCCCAGCCAGCCTGCGGAAACGTGATCCGCGAACCGGGAGGCCGACTCGCGCGAGAGGCCTGGACCCCTTACTTTCGCGAGCGGTCGCACCTAGATCTGACTGGGCGTGCCGAGTTAGATTACCGCACCGAGCCGCTTAGCGCGAAGTCGGTTTGTGACTTCAGTCCGCCTCCCGCAGCGTCACTTCGATGCCGCCGGAGAAGTGCGTCACCACGTTGTAGATGACGGCCCCGACTGTCGTGAGCGCTGTGAGCAAGATCACGTTGATCGCGCCGACCAGCATCGTGTAGCCGAGGATCGTGCCGGCGGAGAAGAACGATGAGCCGTTCTGGCCAGGATTCCCCTTGGTGGAGTTGAGAGTGCTGACCGACTGCTCGACAAAGTGGAAGACGCCAAACGCCCGGAGCGCGTAGTAGAGCACCGCCACCGCGACGAACATGATGATCCAGCCAGCCAGCGAGACCATGAAGCTGAACTTCATGACCGACCAGGGCTCAATCCTGGACAGGACAAGCTGAGCATCGCGGCGTGGTTCTGAGCCATCCAGGCGTGAGCCCTGGGCTCCCGCCATGGTCGCCGAGCTTCGCGAAGCGCCTGGCTTCGGCTTGGTCGTGACTGTGGCGGCGGCACCGAGGCCAACGGCGTTTGCGGCACTGCCGTTCCGGCTTGGCTTCCGCTTCTTCGTTCCGGTGCCGAACGGCGCCTTGATCTTGGTCTTCAGCTCGTCGGCCCGCGGCGAGTCGAGGGCGGACTGCGCCTTGCTGGCGACGACCCGGCCGGGAACCTGCGCGGCGGCGGCGATGCCAGCAGCGGCGGCACCGAGCGCTGCACTGCCAAGCACCGTGCTGGAGGAGCTAGAGGACGACGAACTCGCGGAGGGGAGCGCGGAACCCGAAGGCGACGCGGAGCCCGAAGGCGACGCCGCGCCGGACGCCGCGTAGCCCGAGCTCGGAGATCCTGACTCAGGTGTGGCCGGTGTGGCCCAGATCGAGTTCTGCCAGCTGGAGCCCGCAGCCGAGTAGCCGGAGGAGGCCGGGGGCGGACTCGGCGCGGACGGAGTCGGGGTCGCGTATTTGCTCGATGAGCTCGGCGTGTCGTTGACCGGACTCGGCGGATAGCCCGAAGTCGGCGAGTATCCCGAGCCAGGCGAGCCCGAGCCAGGCGAGCCCGAGCCAGGCGAGCCCGAGCCAGGCGAGCCCGAGCCAGGCGAATAGCCGGACGTGGCCGAGCGCGTGCTGCTGAAAGCAGAGGACGAGCCCGATGATGAGCTGCCCGGCGCCGAACCGGAGGCAGCGGCGTCCTCGGACGTCGGACTGGTCCAGCCGGGCTCTTTCGAGGCGTAGCTCGCGGGCGTGTAGTCGGAGTACCCCGAGGGCGAGATGCTGGGCGGCGAGTAGCCCGATGGCGAGTAGCCCGAGCTCTGCTGCTCGCCAAGCGCGGCGGCCGCGAGTGAAGCCGCGCTGCTGCTGGCCGCGTCGGACTCATCGCTCTTAGACGGCACTACAGTCTCGGATTCACCGCTCTGGCGAGCGCCGGCCGCGTCCCGTGCCGACGCTGCCTCAGCCCGGCCGACGTCACCAAGCTTGGGTGAGGGCATCGCGACCGTCGTGTCCGTAGCCGCCGAGGTGACACCTGAGATCTTCGGCACGGCAGGAGGAGCCGCCTCGGCCAAGCCTGACGACGAGCCCGCGGCGTCCGCCGACGTGCTGCCGTCAGATGCGGGCCCGGCGGCGCGCGGCGACGGCCATTTCGGCATCGTCTCACTAGTCGAGGACAGGCGCCCCGGCGAACCGGGAGGCGGAGTAACCGCAGAGCCGGGCTGGCCCCGATGATCCGGGCGCCGCGTCGGCGGACGGCTTGCTCGCCGACGAGTTGGACCTGGCGGACGAAGATCCCCTCGACGCTGAGGCCGACCCGGACGAACCGGATCCGGGGGACGACGGCGCCGGCTTGGTCAGCTCGCTTGAAGAGTCTTTGCGGCCGTTACTCTCGGCTCTCTTCGCGCTGCCATCCGGCTTTGGCTCGGCCTTCTTCCGGACGACAGTATCCGGCTGAGCAGCAAGGCTGCCTGCCGCAGCGGCTTTGGCCGCCACTGGTTCCACCTTGTCGTCCACCCGTCCTCCCGCCTAAGTGCTATCTCGACATTATCCGTCGCTGACGGTGCTCGCGCCGTAGATAGCCGTATCGTCACGTTGGCGACACCACTCAAGACGCCGCAGCACCCGAAATAGTTGCCCACATCGCCAGGCGAGCCATCGCGCGATCTAAATCCATCCAAAGCGCAGGTCAGCTCGCTGCGTGGCGACGCACGCCAGCAGGGTCCAGCGTCGATCCCTCCCCAGCCAGATCGGTGCGTGCAGCCGATCAGGAGCTCCAGCGAAATTGCTCACTAACCCGGTTATCCCCGATCCCTCCTCAGTCAGTCATCCGCGTCAGGCTCACCATCGTCATCGATACCGTTATCGGCGACGCCGGCCTCATCGACACCCGCATCGGCGACGCCGGCCTCATCGACACCGGCCTCATCATCGACACCGGCCTCATCCGCCATGGCCGCATCCGGCCCGGCCTCGTCCTCGCCGGCCACATCCACGCCGGCCTCGTCCTCGCCGACCTCATCGGACTTCGCCATTTCCTCGTTGCGCGCGATCGCCACGAGCGTCTGGCCGGCGGTCAGGTTCACGAGCCGGACGCCCATGGTCTGGCGCCCGGACTGCTTGATCTCCGCCGCCGACGTCCTGATCACGCCGCCCGCGGAGGTAATGGCGTACACCTCGTCGTCGGTCCCGACCATCAGCGCGCCGATCAGCTCGCCGCGGGCATCGACGATCCGCGCCGTGACGACGCCCAGGCCGCCTCTGCCCTGCACCGGGTAGGCGGAGGCAGGCGTGCGCTTGGCATAGCCGCCGCCGGTCGCCACCAGGACATCGGCGTCAGTACCCGGCTCGACCACGTGCATGCCAAGCAACTGGTCCCCGTCGCTGAATCGCATGCCGATCACGCCGGACGTAGCGCGGCCCATTGGCCGCAGCGCGTCATCATCGGCGTGGAACCTAATGGCCTGCGCGTGCCTGCTCACCAGCAGCAGGTCCTGCTCGGCCGACACCAGCCTGGCGCCGATCACCTCATCGTCCTCGCGCAGGTTAATCGCGATGATGCCGCCAGCCCTGGTCGAGTCGTACTCGCTCAGCCGCGACTTCTTCACCAGCCCGCCCGCGGTCGCGATCACCAGGTACGGCGCCACCTCGTAATTGGGCAGCGCGAGCACCTCGGCGATCTGCTCATCGGGCTGGAACGCCAGCAGGTTCGCCACATGCTGGCCCCTGGCGTCGCGCGCGCCCTCGGGCAGCTCGTAGGCCTTCGCCCGGTACACCCGGCCCTTGTTCGTGAAGAACAGGATCCAATGGTGCGTCGACGTCACGAAGAAGTGCTCGACGATGTCGTCGGTGCGAAGCTGCGCGCCGCGCACGCCCTTGCCGCCGCGCCTCTGCGCCCGGTACAGGCCGGTCTTGGTGCGCTTCGCGTAGCCGCCGCCGGTGATCGTGACGACCACGTCTTCCTCGACGATGAGGTCTTCCATCGAGACCTCGCCGTCATAGGCGACAATCTCGGTACGCCGGGCGTCGCCGTACTTGGCCGTGATCTCGGCCAGCTCGGTGCCGATGATCTGCCGCTGCCGCTCCGGTGAGGCAAGGATCGCCTCGTAGTCGGCGATATGCCCCATCAGCTCGTCGTATTCGTCGGTGAGCTGCTGCCGCTCGAGCGCGGCCAGCCTGCGCAGCTGCATGTCAAGGATCGCGCGGGACTGGATCTCGTCGATTCCGAGGAGCTCCATCAGGCCCTGCTGCGCGGCACTCGCCGACGCGCTTGCCCTGATCAGCGCGATCACGGCGTCGATCTGGTCAATCGCCGCCAAGAGCGCGCGCAGGATGTGGGCACGCTCCTGCGCCTTGCGCAGCAGGTACCTGGTGCGCCTGACGATGACCTCGATCTGGTGAGCGACCCAGTACCGGACGAACTGGTCAAGGCGCAGCGTGCGCGGCACGCCGTCGACCAGGGCGAGCATGTTCGCGCCGAACGTGTCCTGGAGCTGGGTGTGCTTGTACAGGTTGTTGAGAACGACCTTGGCGACCGCGTCGCGCTTGAGCACGATCACCAGGCGCTGGCCGGTCCGGCCGCTGCTCTCGTCATTGACCGCTGAGATTCCGCCGACCCGGCCGTCCTTGGCCAGCTCGTCGATCTTGACCGCGAGGTTCTCCGGGTTGACCTGATAGGGCAGCTCGGTCACGACCAGGCAGGGACGGCCCCGGCGGTCTTCCTCGACGTTCACCACTGCCCGCATGGTGATCGAGCCGCGCCCGGTGCGGTAGGCGTCCAGGATCCCGCGCCGCCCGACGATCTGCCCGTAGGTCGGGAAGTCAGGTCCCTTGATCCGCTCGATCAGCGCTTCGAGCAGGTCCTCGTCGCTGGCGTCGAAATTCTCCAGGTACCACTGGACGCCCTCGGTGACCTCACGCAAGTTGTGCGGCGGGATCTTGGTGGCCATGCCGACCGCGATGCCCTCCGAGCCATTCACCAGCAGGTTCGGGAACCGCGATGGCAGCACAACCGGCTCGGCCGACCTGCCGTCATAGTTCGGGCGGAAATCGACCGTGTCCTTGTCGATGTCCCGCATCATCTCCATGGCGAGCTGAGCGAGCCGGCACTCGGTGTACCGCATGGCGGCGGGCGGGTCATTGCCGGGAGAGCCGAAGTTGCCCTGCCCGTCGACCAGCGGCATCCGCATCGACCAGCGCTGCGCGAGCCGGACCAGCGCGTCGTAAATCGCCGAGTCACCGTGCGGGTGGTACTGGCCCATCACGTCGCCGACGACCCGGGAGCACTTGGAGTAACCGCGTTCGGGGCGATACCCGCCGTCGTACATCGCGTACAGCACGCGGACGTGCACCGGCTTGAGGCCGTCCCTGACGTCGGGCAGCGCCCGGCCGACGATGACCGACATCGCGTAGTCGATGTAGCTGCGCTGCATCTCGACCTGGATGTCGACCGGCTCCATCCGGCCGCCCGGGCCGTCCGGCCCGCCCGGCGGAGCTTCCGGCGTATCCACGCTCATAAGTTCTCCCTGTTTCCTACCCCGCTCGCCTCCGGCGCTTCAAGGCGCCGCCTTCCCTCCTCGCCAGAAACCGGCTCGTCAGTCCAGGCGGCGCCGCGCCTTCGGCTCGCGGGGACCCCAACGCGCGCAAGGCGCGCGCCTGCCCTGCTAGATGTCGAGGAAGCGGACGTCCTTGGCGTTGCGCTGGATGAAGGCTCGCCTGGCCTCTACGTCCTCGCCCATCAGCACGCTGAACAACTCGTCGGCCTGAGCCGCGTCATCGACCGTGATCAGCCGGAGCACGCGGCGCGCCGGGTCCATCGTGGTGTCCCACAGCTCGTTGGCGTTCATCTCGCCGAGGCCCTTGTAGCGCTGGATGCCGTCGCGCGGCCGCGGGTCCTTGCGGCCGTCCGCGATGCCCGCGTCGATGATCGCGTCGCGCTCGCGATCGGAATAGGCGTAACTCGGCTCCGCGCCGCGGCCGTCCCACTTGATCTTGTACAGCGGAGGCTGGGCCAGGTACACGTGACCGGCCTCGATCAGGGGTTTCATGAACCTGAAGAGCAGCGTCAGCAGCAGCGTCGTAATGTGCTGGCCGTCGACGTCCGCGTCCGCCATCAAGATGATCTTGAAGTACCGCAGCTTGCTGATGTCGAACTCGTCGTGAATGCCCGTGCCCAGCGCCGTGATCATGGCCTGGACCTCGGTGTTCTTGAGCACGCGGTCGATCCGCGCCTTCTCGACGTTCAGGATCTTGCCCCGGATCGGCAAGATGGCCTGGAACATCGGGTCGCGGCCGCCCTTGGCCGAGCCGCCGGCCGAGTCACCCTCGACGACGTAGATCTCGCACTGGGCCGGATCGCCCGACTGGCAGTCCGACAGCTTGCCCGGCAGGCCTGACCCGCCGGACAGGCCCTTGCGGGTGAGCTCGCGCGCCTGCCGCGCCGCGATCCGCGCCCTGGCCGCCTGGCTGGCCTTGATCACGATCGCCTTGGCTTCGCCGGGATTGCGCTCGAACCAGTCGCGCAGGTGGTCGTTGCACGTCTTCTGCACGAACGACTTGGCCTCGGTGTTGCCGAGCTTGGTCTTGGTCTGGCCCTCGAACTGGGGCTCGGCGAGCTTGACGTGGATGATCGCGGTCAGGCCCTCGCGGACGTCGTCGCCGGTGAGCGGCTCGTCCTTCTCCCTGACCAGCTTCTGCTCGCGGGCGTAGCGGTTCACGATCGACGTGAGCGCCGCCCTGAAGCCCTCCTCGTGGGTGCCGCCCTCGGCCGTGTTGATCGTGTTCGCGAAGGTGTGGACGGACTCGGCGTACGAGCCGCTCCACTGCATGGCGATCTCGGCGGAGATGCCGGGCGCTTCCTCGCCGAAGTCGATCACGGAGTCATGCGCGGCGTCCTTGGACTTGTTGAGGTACCTGACGAAGTCCGCGATCCCGCCGTCGTAGCGGTACTCGACCGACCGCGGCTGGTCCTCGCTCTCGCGCGGCCGCTCGTCGACCAGGCTGATGGAGAGCGCCCGGTTGAGGAACGCCATCTCCTGGAGCCGCCGCGAGAGCGTCTCGAAGTTCCAGTTGGTCGTCTCGAAGATGCCCTCGTCCGGCCAGAACGTGATGATGGTGCCGGTCTCGTCGGTCTCCTCGGCCTTCTCGAGCGGCCCGAGCGGATCGCCGTGCGCGTAGGCCTGGCGCCACAGGAAGCCGTCCTTGCGGATCTCCACCACGAGCCTGCTCGCCAGCGCGTTGACGACCGAGACGCCCACTCCGTGCAGGCCGCCTGATACCGCGTACGACTTCCGGTCGAACTTGCCACCGGCGTGCAGCGTGGTCAGCACGACCTCGACCGCCGGGCGGTGCTCGACCGGGTGATCGTCCACCGGGATGCCGCGCCCGTTATCCCAGCAGCTCACGCCGCCGTCGGCGAGCAGGGTGACGACGATCGTGTCGCAGAAGCCCTCCATCGCCTCATCGACGGCGTTGTCGACTACTTCCTGGACCAGATGGTGCAGGCCGCGCTCGCCCGTCGAGCCGATGTACATGCCGGGGCGCTTGCGGACCGCTTCCAGGCCCTCAAGAACCGTGATTGAGCGTGCGTCATAGGACAAACGATTCGCTCCTGTCAGAAAGCGGGCTGCACCTGGACGCGCCGACCGCGTTCGCGGTCAGCGTGCGCGCCGGAGTTGTCGCCACTCTTCCGCTGCCGCAGCTGTCCCGGTACGCTTACCTATTTTACCTGGTTAAGCGTCCACCCGAAGCCGCATGCGGGTGCGGGTCAGCCATACGTGTCGCGCGGGCCCCGGCTGCCCTTGACCCGCCATTGACCTGGCTTCCTCGGCATGGTCCCTGGCCCGCGCACCTGCACCCGGCGGACGGTGCCGTCGCCGAGCTCGGAATTCAGCCTGCGGACCAGGTCGCCCGCCAGCAGCCTGAGCTGCGTGGCCCAGGCCGTGGAGTCGGCCGCGACGATCATCTCGCCGTCAGCGAGCGCCTCGGGCGAGGTGTGCGCGGCCAGGTCCGGGCCGACGATCTGCGCCCACCGGCCGAACACCGACCCGGTCGCGATATCCAGCTCCCAGCCAGATTCCTCGACCAGGCCGCCGATCGCGGCTGCCAGCGGTGCCGGGTCCTCGCGGCGCTTCCTGCTGCCCGGCCGGCCTAGTGCGGGCGAGACCGGCGCGCCTCGATTGCGTTCAGCGAAATTATCCCGTGAGGGAACTGGCGGCGTCTGGGTCGCTCTGGCGAGGGCATCCTCCCTGGCCTTGGCGAGCGCGTCCGCCGCGAGGGCAGCACGGTCGCCCGGTGAGTACTCCTCAGGCACGTTCGACCACCCCGTCGCGTACCGAGTAGGAATCACTCGCCGCCGCGAGCCGCGCGGGGACGTCGGCGGGGACGGCCGCGGTCACCAGAACCTGCTCGGCCGCCGCGGCCAGCTCGGCCAGCCGGTCCCTGCGCCCGGCGTCGAGCTCGGCGAAGACGTCGTCGAGCATCAGCACCGGGTCCTCGCCGTCGGCGCGCAGCAGGCCGAATGCGGCGAGCCGGAGGGCGAGCGCCAGCGACCAGGACTCGCCGTGGCTGGCGTATCCGCGCGCGGGCAGGTCGCCGATCTTCAGCTCGAGTTCGTCCCGGTGCGGGCCTGCCAGGCAGACGGCGCGCTCGAGCTCGGCCCGGCGCAGCCGCTCCAGCGACTCGCGGAGCAGCTCGGCGAGCTTGCCGGCGTCGGGTTCCGGGTCGTAGACGGCCGAGCGCTCGGAGCCCTGGCGGTAGCTGACGAAGGCGCCGCGCGGGCCTGCCGCCACGTCCGCGTAGCTGGCGGCGATCAGGGGCCTCAGCATTTCGACGAGCTTGAGCCTGCCCCTGGTCAGCTCGGCGCCGTGCCTGACGAGCTGCTCGTCCCAGATCTCGAGCCCGGCCGGCTGGCCCCGGCCGGCTGCCTTGGCGGACTTGAGCAGCGCGTTCCGCTGCTTGACCACGCGCTCGTAGTCCGCGCGGACGCCTGAGTACCTGGGCCGGCTGGCGACCAGCAGGTCATCGATGAAGCCGCGGCGCTCGGACGGGTCGCCCTTGACGATCGCGAGGTCTTCGGGCGCGAACAGCACGCACCGCAGCGTGCCGAGCGCGTCCCTCGGCCGGGTTACCGGAGCGCGGTTCAGCCTGACCCGGTTCGCCTTGCCCGAGTTAAGCTCGATCTCGACCAGGTTGTCCCGCACGGCCGAGCGGACGGTAGCCCGCAAGATCGCCTGGTCGGCCCCCGACCTGATCAGCGCGGCGTCGGCCGCTACCCGGTGACTTCGGTGAGTCGCGACGTAGCAGGCGGCCTCGATCAGATTGGTCTTGCCGGCGCCGTTGGGGCCGGTGAACGTGGTGACGCCAGGACCCAGTTCGACTTCGGCCGCGTCATAGCCGCGGAAGTCGGTGAGCGCCAGCCTGACCAGATGCACGCCTGCTGACACTACGCACTTTCGGCGCGGTTCGCGCCTGGCTAGCCGTTGAGGCGGAACGGCATCAGCAGGTACCTGTAGTCCGGGTTGCCGTCGGGCCCGGGCTTGCCGGTGAGCAGCGCGGGCTTGCCAGCCTCGGTGAAGGCGATCCTGGTGGTGTCGCTGTCCATCGCGGCCAGGCCGTCGAGCAGGTAGGTCGGATTGAACGCGATCGACAGGTCATCGCCCTCGAAACTCGCCTCGATCACCTCGTCGGCCTGCGCCTCGTCGCCGGTGCCCGCCTCGAGCGCGAGCTGGCCCGAGGTGAAGCTGAGCCGCACCGCGGTGTTGCGCTCGGCCACGAGCGCGACCCGGCGCACCGATTCGATCAGGGTGCTGGTCGAGATCTCGGCGGTGGAATTCACCGCGGACGGCAGCAGGGTCCTGAACCTCGGGAACTCCCCGCCGAGCAGCCGGGTGGTGGTGCGGCGGCCGCCAGCTTCGAATCCGATCATGCCGTCGCCGCCACCATGCTGGCCGCCGTGCTGGCCTGCCGGGGCCTGGTCACCGGGGAGGGCGAGCGCGATGGAAACCTCGGCCGCCGTGGTGAGCGAGCGAGCCGAGTCGGTGAGGGCCTTGGCGGGCACGAGGACGGCGGCGGCCAGGTCCGGCCTGGTGGGCGTCCACTTGAGCTCGCGCACGGCGAGCCGGTACCGGTCGGTGGAGATCAGCGTGAGGGTGTCGCCCTCGATCTCGATTCGCACGCCGGTGAGCGAGGGCAGCGTGTCGTCGCGGCCGGCCGCGACGGCGGTCTGGCTGACGGCGGTGGCGAACGCGTCACTGCCGACCGTGCCCGCCGCCGGGGGCATCTCGGGCAAGGCCGGGTACTCGTCCTCCGGCATGGTCAGCAAGTTGAAGGTGGCGCTGCCGCAGGTCAGCACCGCACGGCCGCCGTCCGAAGTGATCTGGACTGGTCGTCCGGGCAGGTTCCTGCTGATCTCCGCGAGCAGCTTGCCCGAGACCAGGGCGCTGCCTGATGCCTGCGTGTCGACCGGCAGCTTCGCGAGCGCCGAGAGGTCGTAGTCGAAGCTGGACAGCGTGAGCTCGCCGCCCTCGGCCGCGAGCCGCATGCCGGCCAGGACAGGCACGGTCGGGCGTGCGGGCAAGGCGCGCGCAGTCCAGGCCACCGCATCCGCGAAGACATCGCGTTCGACAAGGATCTGCACGGCGAGCCGCCTTCCTGCTTACGTGCGCGCTCGCGGCGCGCGCTCCCGGTGTGAAGGCCCGGGGCGAAGCGCGGAACCGGGCTCTGTGCTGGGACAGAAGCGCGGCGCGCTCAGTGCGGGACGTTGACTACGAAAGCCTAGCCTGGTAGGCGCGCGGTCGCTGCGGTTCCCCCGGGATGGTGGGTTCCGGACGGGTTCAGGGTTGGCTCCGCGCGGTCGCTGCGGGGGGCTCTGCGTCTGTTCCGGGCCGGCTGTGGCCGGCTGAGGCCGGCTCTGCGTCGTTCTTGCGCGGATTCGAAGCGGAGCCTACTTAGTTCTTGGCTCTCGGGAAATCTAAGAAAAGTAGTCGTCATAGCTGGGGTGGATTCTGGGGATAGCCGTGTCTTAGCAGGTCAGGCGGCCTATCGTGTGCACAGGCCAGGTGGATAAGTGTGTGCGGCCCCCGCTGAAGTGTGGACAACGAGCCGGTCGCACGGCGACGTCCCCGAGTTATCCCCCGGCCGACCCCAGCGAACGTCGACCTATCCAGAGGTTCACCCACAGGTTTATCCACAGCCTGTGTGTACGGATAGTGATGAGCAACGCCGATGCGTCAACGAGCGATTACGATCCGCGTTGGCGTGGTGTTTGCGCGTGAATCAGTGCCCGCGGGAGCGGCTTGATTCAGTGCGGCTTGGTCGCTTCTCGGCTGGAGTGAGGCCGCGCCTGAGGGATGGTTCGGGGGTCGCAAAGGAGACTTCTCGCATGAAGGAGACTTGACCGCATCAGGCGACGGCAACTCTCCTAGATGCGACAACTCTCCTGCGGGCGCCCGGTAATGCTCCGTGATCTCGGCGGTAGTGCTCGCGGAGATGTCCTGCGGGCGCCTGGTAATGCTCGATGATCTTCGCGGGAGTGCTCGCGGAGACGCCCCGGAAGCTCCATGGCCTCGGCGAGAAAGTCTCGCGGGCACGCCGGCCAGCAATGCTGGGCTAGCTCGGGAGGGCCTGCTGCTTGATCTTGTTGGTGAGCTCCGTCACCTGGTTGTAGATCGAGCGGCGCTCGGCCATGAGCGAGCGGATCTTGCGGTCAGCGTGCATGACCGTGGTGTGGTCGCGGCCGCCGAACTGCTGGCCGATCTTGGGCAGCGACATGTCGGTGAGCTCGCGGCACAGGTACATCGCGATCTGCCGGGCGGTGACAAGGACCCGCGACCTGGAGGTGCCGCACAGGTCGTCGATGGACAGGCCGAAGTAGGACGCGGTCTGGCCCATGATCGTCGCAGCGGTGATCTCGGGTCCCTGGGACTCCGGGATGAGGTCCTTGAGCACGAACTCGGCGAGCTGCAAGTCGACCGACTGGCGGTTGAGGCTGGCGAAGGCGCTGACCCTGATGAGCGCGCCCTCGAGTTCCCTGATGTTGGTCGAGATCCGGCTGGCGATGTACTCGAGCGCCTCGGGCGGGGCGTTGAGGCGGTCCTGGACGGCCTTCTTCCGCAAGATCGCGATCCTGGTCTCGAGCTCGGGCGGCTGGATGTCGGTCAGCAGGCCCCACTCGAAACGGCTGCGCAGCCTGTCTTCGAGGGTGACCAGCCGCTTCGGTGCCCGGTCGCTTGAGATCACGATCTGCTTGGTGGCGTTGTGCAAGGTGTTGAATGTGTGGAAGAACTCCTCCTGAGTCCCTTCCTTGTTCTCCAGGAACTGGATGTCGTCGACGAGCAGCACGTCGACGTCTCGGTAGCGGCGCCGGAAACCGTCCTGCTTGCCGTCCCTGATCATGTTGATGAAGTCGTTGGTGAACTCTTCCGAGCTGACGTAACGAACCCGGACACCCTGGTACAGGCTCTGCGCGTAGTGGCCGATCGCGTGCAGAAGATGCGTCTTGCCGAGGCCGGAGTCACCGTAGATGAACAGCGGATTGTAGGCCTTGGCCGGCGCTTCGGCCACGGCGACGGCGGCGGCGTGCGCGAAACGGTTGCTCGACCCGATAACGAAGGTCTCGAAGGTGTACTTCGGATTCAGCCTGGTCTGCGTCATCCGGGGGACGCCTGGCAGCTGGCCGGGGCCGGCAGGCATCGCTGACCGGCCGCCGGCATGGCGGCGCGGATCTTGCTGAGCCTGCCCGCGGCCGATGCCGTTGCCCGCCATGCCGCCGAGCTGATCGCGGCCGGCATCATGGTCGCCTGCCCCGCGATCGGCGCCGGGATGAGCGGGCCGCTGGGCCGGCAGGTGCGGCAGCCCGGCCGGGCCGGGACGCAGCGGGAAGTGCCCGGTGGGCATGCCATAGCCCGGTGAAGCCGGTCGCGAGAGCCCGTGCTGTCCATGCGGCCCGGGCGCGAGGTCACCGGGCCAGCGGTCGTTGCCCGCGGTGTCCCGCAGCGTGAGCCCGTTGCCCGGGGCCGGGTCGGCGCTGCTGCCGAAGGGGATCCGGATGCCGAGCGGCTCCGGTGGCGCTTGCGGCTCATCCGCTGGCGTAACGGCGGCGGTGGCCACCGGGTCGATGATGACGGCCAGCTGGATGCTGCGGCCGAGTTCGCGGGAGAGCGCGTTCGTGATCAGGACGCGCAGCCTGTTCTCCAGCTGATCTTTCGCGAACTCGTTAGGCGTGGCGATCAGTGCGGTGTTCTCGACCAGTCCCAGGGGCCTGGTCAGCTGGAGCCACGCGCGCTGATACGGCTCGATCTGCATGTCGGCGAGGTCGTTCAGGGACCTGGCCCAGATCTCGGCGAGGTCTGGTTCGCTCATTGGTCGGTCACCTCGCGCCCCCCAACGTGTTCAACAGGTTTTTCCACAGCTTGTGCAATGTCGCTGCGGCTCGGCGAGGACGCCGCGCACCTGGCTCGCGAGCTGTCCAGGCCCGCTCCGGCACACAGAGCTTTCCACAGCCTAGGGGTGCCGGGGGAAGTACGTTAGGGAAACGGCGAGTGTCAGTGCTTTGCGTGAGCGGGGGATGGCTTGGCCGGGCGCGGTCCCGGGCGTCCGGTCGGAGCGGCGAGGTGCCTTCCTGCTGGCTTGACTGCTTACGGATGTGCGCGTAACGTTCGCTGGTCTGGCTTTACTTGCCACCCGACCTGTGATGCTGCGCGATGATCGTGCGCGCGCAGGCGCTACCCTTGTCACAGTGGCTGGTTATCCCGCGGATGACGCAGGTGACTGGCCACGCAGGCGGTGGGATGGCAATCCCATAGCTGGTACCTAGGACGGCAGACGCCTAGGGCTTGAGACTTGTATCGGGAGCATCTGTGAGCAAGCGCACGTTCCAGCCGAACAATCGTCGTCGGGCGAAGACGCACGGGTTCAGGCTGCGCATGCGCACCCGTGCCGGGCGGGCGATCCTCGCGTCACGGCGCCGTAAGGGCCGTGCCCGAGTCAGCGTCTGAGCTGCGCGGCGCCGCCGGGGTAGCGGTGCGGTTCGATGCTGCCCGCGGTATCCCGGATGCGCAAGAAGACCGACTTCGCGGCCTCGATCCGAGGCGGCAGCCGGTTCGGGCGGCCATTGCTGGTCGGGCACCTGGCCGTGAGGGCGGGCGTCGATGAGCCGGCGCGAGTGGGATTCGTCGTGAGCCGCGCGGTTGGCGACGCGGTTGCGCGCAATCGCGTTCGCAGGCGCCTCCGGCACCTGGTAGCGGGGTATCTGCATTCACTTCCTAGAGGTAGCCTGCTTGTGTTGCGGGCTAATCCCCAAGCCGCGACCGCAAGGCACGCGGACTTGGCCGCTGAGCTTGATGTAGTGCTACGAGCACTGCTCAAGCGGCAGGGTGGTGCGGTGTGAGAGATCGCAATGGGGCCGACGCTGAGCGGGTGATCCAGATGTCGGCAGTGGCCAGGCTGCTGGCTGGGCTGATCACCGGCTACCGGAAGTTCATCAGCCCGCTTCTCGGCGCGCGCTGCCGCTTTTACCCCTCGTGCAGCGCGTACGCGCTCGAGGCGATCAGCGTGCACGGCGCTGGCCGCGGCACCTGGCTCGCAGTCCGGCGGCTGAGCCGGTGCCACCCGTTCCATCCGGGCGGCCTTGATCCGGTACCGCCCAGGCGGCCGGCGCGGGCTCTTCCGGCAGATGAGGCCAGCGCGGCTGATCATGCTGCTGACCAGATAGCAAGGGAACCGACGCATTGAGCATCCTGAACCCAATCAACGACCTGGTCGCCTGGGTCATCATGCACATCTACAGCGTGCTCGGCCCGGTGTTCGGCGTGACCAGCGGCGCGACGTGGGTGCTTTCGATCATCATCTTGGTGATCGCGATGCGGCTGATCCTGCTGCCACTGTTCGTCAAGCAGATGCACACGCAGCGCGCGATGACGGCGCTGTCGCCCAAGATCAGCGAGATCCGCAAGAAGTACAAGGGCGACAAAGAGAAGCTCAACGCGGAAACCATGAAGCTGTACCAGGAGGCGGGCGTCAACCCGCTGATGGGCTGCTTGCCGGTCGTCCTGCAGATGCCGCTCTTCTTCGCGCTGTTCAGCGTGCTTCGCGCCATCGCCGAGCCGAAGGCGGTGCTGCCGTACCACCTGACCACGAAGTTCGTGAACAACGTCGGCCAGGCGCACATCTTCGGCGTGTCGATCAAGGACACCTTCCTGCACGGGACGTCCCTGCACGTGCACGTCGTGGTCCTGTTCGTGGTCCTGATCAGCATGGCGACCACGTACCTGACTGTCCGGCAGAGCATGAAGCGCGGCATGATGCCGACCGGCTCGGACAGCCCCATGGGCCAGTCACAGAAGATCATGGCGTATGTCATGCCGCTGTTCGCACTGACGGGCCTGTACTGGCCGTTCGGGCTGGTGCTGTACTGGGTGACGACGAACCTGTGGACGCTGGGCCAGCAGTACGTGCTGCTGCGCAAGTACCCGGTCGGCGCTGCCGCGGCTGCTGCCGGCGGTAACCTGCCGATCGGCAAAGGCCCGGCTCCCGCACCGGCTCCGGGCCTGGTCAGCGGCTCAGGACGGGCGAAGCCGACGCCGGGCAGCGGGCCTGCGGACAAAGCCGGCCAGAACGGCTCGGTGGACAAGGGTCCCGCGGACGGCAAGCCAGCTAGCAAGCCAGCCAAGGCGTCTCCGTCCGCGAATGGCATCGCGGGCGCGGCCGGCGCTGGCAATGGGCACAAGCCGGCCAGCGAGGCTGGCGGCGTGATGCGCAGGTTCAGCAGGAACCGTCCTGAGCCTGAGCCGTCCGGGCCCGTCCAGCCGGAGACTAAGATCGTCAGGCAGCAGCCGCAGCGCCAGTCGCGCAGCAAGCGCTCGGGCAAGCGCTGAGTCGAGGCGCTTGGCTCGCCGTCCGCTGGCTTGCTGCTGTCGCGTTGTGTACCACCACTAGGAGGATGCTGTCGTGGGCCAGGGAGAGAACGCTCTCACCGACTCGCCGGAGCTGGCGCCCGCCGACTTCGCTGAGGCGAGCGACCCGGCTGAAGCCGATGAAGGCGGCCCGGACGCCGCGGAGTCCGGTGAGCCTGAAATCGCTGATCTTGAGCTGGAAGGCGAGATCGCCGCTGACTACATCGAAGGACTTCTCGATGTAGCGGACCTAGACGGCGACATCGACATGGACGTCGAAGGCGACCGCGCCGTGGTGTCAGTCGTGGGCGCGACGCTCGACGAGCTGGTCGGCGCGCGAGGTGAGGTACTCGACGCATTGCAGGAGCTGACCCGGCTGGCGGTGCACCGGCAGACCGGCGGCCGGACCCGGCTGATGCTTGACATCGGCGGGTACCGCGCGCAGCGCCGCACCGAACTGACTGAGCTCGGGGAGAGCGTCGCGGAAGAGGTCAAGCGGACCGGTGAGGCCAAGGCGCTCAGCGCGATGAACGCGTTCGAGCGCAAGATCGTGCACGACGCCATCGCGGCCGCTGGCCTGCGGAGTGAGTCCGAGGGCATCGACCCGAACCGACGGGTGGTCGTTCTACCTGTCGGCTGAGGCCGGGGCCGGGCGAGCGCCTGACCCGCCCGATGAAGCCCGGCGGATCTTCGGGTCGGCGCTGCCGGTCGCGAATGCGTACGCACAGCTGCTCGCCGGACCTGCGGTGGCGCGGGGCCTGATAGGCCCGGGCGAAGCCAGCAGGATCTGGGAGCGGCATCTACTCAACAGCGCCGTGCTGGCTGAGCTGATCCCCCAGCGATGCGATCTGGTCGACCTCGGCTCCGGCGCCGGACTGCCAGGCATGGTGCTTGCCATGCTGCTGCCAGAGGTGAGGGTGAGGTTGCTCGAGCCGATGGCACGGCGGACGACATTCCTCAGCGAGTGCGTGCAGGAGCTCGACCTCTCCAATGTCGAGGTAACCCGCGGGCGCGCCGAGGAAATGGCCGGGCAGTTGATGGCCGACGTCGTCGTCTCGCGCGCGGTTGCCCGGCTGGACCGTCTGGCGCTACTGGCTGCTGGCATAGCCCGGCCGGGCGGACTGATACTGGCACTCAAGGGCGCGACGGCGCCAGAAGAGATCGTGACGGCGCGCGATGTACTGCGGCAGGTGAGTTCGGCACCTGCCGAGATCGTGCGCGTCGGTGCCGGAGTCCTTGAGCAGCCGGCGACGGTGGTCAGGTTCAGGACGAAAGAGCCGCCCCGACCCGGCAGCGGACGAGCGACGCGAGGACATGGCCAGTCGGAAGCCTCGGGCTGGTCTGCTGGGTCAGGGCGGTCTGGCGCGGCTGGTGGGTCTGGTGGGTCTGGTGGGTCGGGCTGGTCTGGTGGGTCGGGGCAGGGTGCTGGTCGGCCTGGTCGGCCTGGTCGGTTTGCTGGTTCCGGTCGGGCTGGCTGGTGAGGCTGGGCGGGGTATCCGCTATCGGCCGGCTTGCGGCGGACGTGAGTGTTGCCTGGTCCGAAACACGGCGGTGGGAAGTTGATCGGGGGCCGGGTGAGCTGGCCATGCGGCCGCAGGGCTGGGGCGTGGAGGCGGGCGGGTTCCGGGATCATGTCGCAGCGCCACCTGGCCTAAGTTGATCTTGGAACTGATGCGCTGCGCCGGGGTGCGCCCTGGCGAGTCCTCCGCGCTGGTGCTTGTGTCGCGGCTGAGGCGACAGCCCATGGCGTGACGACTGGTGCCCGGGCCTGCCCGCATGAATGTGGGTGTTGATGTTCCGGACGAGTGTGTTGCAAAAGTATGGCCGGGCGGTCCCTCGCAGGTGGGGCACCCTGCTGCTGTGCAGACGACAGCAGGGTGCCCCGGCTGCGGCCGGCCCGCACTGAACCAGCCACCGCGGGCGCCCGGTTCGGCGCGAATGCCCCGTCCCTGGCGACGTGGATTCGGCGAGCGTGACGGCTTGCCCGGTTCGCGAACTCCGCAGGGCCTGGACATCACGGCGCTGGAGGCAATGCCCGCCGGCCCTCCACCCCCGAGCCAGGCTTCTGCAGCACGCCCGGGCCAGGTGTCGTTTCGCGTATTGATGTTGTCGGTACTCGGTGCGGTCGGCTGTCCGAGCCGGAACACGCGGGGTCAGCGCATGATCAAAATGAGCGAAGTGGCGTTGCATCATGAAGCGTGGATTGATCTCGTTGAACTGGCGCGGCGACGCGACCGGCCAGGGCCGGGACAGCATCACGTCGGGTCATGTTGTTGGTTGCGGGCCGTCCGTAACGCTGACGACGCGGTACGCGCATAAGACGGCGCTGCTGGCGGGCGTGCCGGGGAGCATCGCGGTCGCGCTGGCTGGCCGCGCGAATCGCGGCTTGCCCGGCAGGCAAGCAGGTCCTGCTGCGGCTGGTCATGGCCACCCCGGACCCGGAGGCGGCCCGCTGCGGCTCATCTCGGCAGTTCCCTCAGCGAGAGCACCATATGGATAAGGCGTATCATGACGACTTCCCTTTCCAGATGAAGATTGGAGTTTTTGGTCGTTTCGATGCTGCGCGCCACGCCATTACTCGGTGGTGTTCCAGACACACAACTCTTGCGTCACCGCGACAAAAGCTCGATCGAGCCGAGCCCGTCTTGTTGGGCATTGCTCGCCGGCTTTCCGCGAATTACACTCAGGTGTGCACCTTGTCTGGCCTCAGAGAGGATCACCCACGCGCCGCAGCACTATCGTCGGAAGCTTAGCTGCCCTAGCCATTCCTGCCCTCGCCGTCCTGGGCGCGGGTCCGGCCCTGGCGAGTGTCACCGTCCCGGCACCCGACTGTCAGTCTTTCTCGTCACAATTCTTCTGCAACTCGGGGGCTCCAGTCAGTCCAATCAGCTGGACCCAGCAAATCGTCGTTAACGGGATTCCGGACACACCAGCCACCTTCAGCGGCCCGCCGAGCATACGGGGCGGCTGCCAAGTCAATGCCCTTTACTTGTACTCGTACAGCTATGTCAGCGGCGGCGTGACCTTCGTAAGCCCTGTCACTCACTTCAACTGCGTCCGTACCCTGCCCAGGTAGGGCAGTTCAACTGGTTCATGGGCGGGCGGAGACCGGGTCCCGGCCTCCGCCCGCGGCCGGGGAGCACGCAGGTTTATAAAGCGCCTGAGCCCTTTGCTTTCTGCATAATTGCAGTTGACAGCTGAGATAGCCATGATAACGAGCGGACCGCCGTATGTCGGCTAATGCTGTCATGTATGTAGAAATCTGCCGGTATCGGCGTTCGGTTCGCGGCTCTGTGGAGACTCTGAGAGAAACTTCCGTGCGGTCGTCGTGTCGTTGCGCCGACCTGGCAACAGAATGCGGTAACCGTCGTGCCAGTGCTTCGCTAGCTATAAGTGCCACCCATGATGCCCGGGGGAAGCGTCAGCGAAATAGGCTGACCGTGTCAATGTCGACCGAATTTGTCTGGGATCTGGCCCCAATTTCGTGATGTGGTCTGCCCCGCTCGTGTTGGCGGCTGCGTTACGCCCCGATGTGCTTGTATCCGTGGTTGTCGCATTACAGGGTGAAGTGAGCGGACTCCTGGTAGTCCAGCGGTTGTCTGAGCCTGCTGTTCTTCCAGGAGTCCGTGGTGTCATTGTCGCGAGGCGACGTGTTCTTGTCATGCCCTGGTTCGGTTGACCTGGGCGTTGTGCTGCCGCACCTGGCCGGGGTGATCGTCGAGGCGGTCGCGGCGACGGCCGGGTGCTGCTCGTGACGGCCAGGGCGCGTGCCGCGAGGCCGCGTGCCCGGGGTGCGGGACCGTGTCGCGCCGGGTCCACTGCTGCTATCGCAGGACGCTGGCCGCCGCCGCCGCCGGGGGGCCGCCCGGTGGCGATCGCGCTGGCGGTCCGGCGGTTCTTCTGCCCGGCTCCCGGCTGCGCGCGCAAGACGTTCGCCGAGCAGTTCGACGGCCTGACCACGCGCTACGCGCGCAAGACGCCGCTGCTGGCCGGGATGCCGGGGAGCATCGCGGTCGCGCTGGCCGGGCGGGCGGGATCACGGCTGGCCGCCTGGCTGGGCGTCCCCGCGTCCCGGCAGGTCCTGCTACGGCTGGTCATGGCCGCCCCGGTTCCACCTGTGGCAGAACCTCGCCAAGGCCGTCGAGAAGTGCGCCGCCGCCCACCGCGCCTGCCCGGCCGATCCCGCGCCCCGGCCGCCCCGGAAGAACAGGCCAGGCGCTGCCGGCACCGGAACGCCAGCCCGGCCCCAGCGGGAAGTACGCCGAGCGCACCGAGCGGCACCACGCCCTGGTTCACAAGCTGCGCGCCGAAGGGCGGGGGCTCCGCGAGATCGCCCGGCACCTGGGCTGGGGCTGCACACCGTCCAGCGGCTCGACCGCGCCGCGACCTGGCATCCGGCGCCTGTTCCTTGAGATAAATGCCCTCGGCTACGACGGCAGCTACCCCCTTCGTCCGCGACTACCTCAGCCGGAGCAGCCCAGCCAGGGAGCCGCTCCCGTTGGCCCCGCCCACCGTCAGCAGCGTCACGAACTGGCTCTGCCGCCGCCCGGACACCCTGACCGAGGACGAGAAGCCCCGCCTCAAGGCGATCCTGGACCGCTGCCCCGAACTCCAGGCCGCATCCGACCAGGTCCGCGCATTCGCCGCCATGATCACCGGCCTCACCGGCGAGAACCTCCCGCAGTGGATCGTCGATGCCCCCACCGCGGGCCAACCTGGCATCGCGTCGTTCGCCAAAAGCCTGGAGCAGGACCTCGGCGCTGTCACCAACGGCCTGACCATGGGCTGGACCTCCGGCCCCGTCGAGGCCGCGTCAAACACATCAAGATGCTCAAGCGCCAGATCTTCGGCCGGGCCGGCCTGCCCCTGCTCAGCAAGCGCGTCCTGCTCAGCAATGACCGGTACCGGGACTTTCACGAAATTGGGGCCAGATCCCTTCAGGCGTCACCGACAGATAGCTGGTCATGGGATGCCCGCGGTGCCTACCTGACCGGCATGAGCGTCCATGATCCAAGCCCATTGAGCATCATGGTTGCGGAACTTCGGACCTGGTGAGGTGTTTTTGCTGCGGTCGGCCCGGTCGGGCCCCCTGGCAGTCATGGAGAACTAGTGCAGCGCGCCGTACGTTCCTGACCGGGGCTTGGTTACCGAGCGTGGTGTTCATGCGGCTTCAGGCAGGGAGGCGGGCAGGGGTTCGGGCTGGCGGTGGCGTTCGGGGTAGCAGGCGTGCTCAGCGTCGGCGTCGTAGCTCTACCTGCAGGGGCGGGCGTTCTTGTTGTGCCGGATGGTGAATGCGGTGATCTTGGCGTCGAGGTCGTCGCGGGAGGTGAAGTCGCCGCGGCGCAGCAGCCGGCGGGTCAGCACGCCGAACCACTGCTCGATCATGTTGAGCCAGGAGGCGTGCTTTGGCGTGTAAGTGACGGAGAATCTGGGGTGCGCGGCAAGCCAGGCCTTCGTGGCGCGGGAGGCGCGGGACGAGCCGTTGTCCATGATCAGGTGAATGCGCATGTGCGGCGGGGTGATCTGGTGCGGCATCGCCAGGAACCGGATGAACGTCTGGGAGTTGCTGCGGTGAATGCGACCGGCGATGACCTCGCCGGTGGTCACGTTCATCGCGGCGATGATGGAGACGGTGCAGTGCCGGACGTGCTCGAACTCCCGGCGGGTGTCCCTTCCGGGCCGGGGGGATCTTCGGGTGCCTGCGGGACTTGGCCTGGATGCCGGTCTTCTCGTCGACGCGGATCAGCGCGGTACCGGGCGGCGGGTTCCGGTAAAGGCGGCAGATCTGCCCGGCGCGGATCCAGGATGAGGGGTCGTCGGCGCGGTTGAGCCAGCCCCGCACCTTGTGCGGCCGGAGCCTGGCCTCGGCCAGGACCCGGCCTGCGGCGGACGGCGAGATCGCCAGTCCCCGCTCCCGCGGATGACCGGCGATCAGCGAGCGGGACCATTGTGACTCGCCGTCGGGCGGCGGCGAGGTGGCGGTCGCGATGACCGCCAGCCTGGCGCTGGGGCCGTGCACTTCGGGCCTCCCGGGCCGGGGCTGCCGGACAGGCCCGGTATCCCGCGCACGGCGAACCGGCGCCGCCAGGCCCGCGCCGTCGCGACGCCGCGGCCAAGGTCGCGGGCGATGGCGGCGTTCGTCATGCCGCCTGCGCTGCCAGCACGATCCTGGCGCGCAGCACGAGTCGCTGCTGGCTGGTGCCGGCGGCGATGATCTGCTCCAGCTTGCGGCGCCGCTTCGCGGTCAGCCTGATGGTCACAGCACGGGCACGCCCGCTTATACCGGGTCTCCTTCTGCGTCACGATGATCACGGAAGAATGCCGCCGCCTGACCGCCTGGGCCGGACAGGGCGACGACAGCGACGAGCAGATCCCCCTGTGCCGCAGCCAGTACCTCGGCGACGACGACCACTGGGGCTTCGCGATCTACGACCCCGCCACCGAGACCTGCACCGACGCGATCTTGCAGACCGGCGAACGCGCCGGGCACCCCAGCGACGCCTTTGACACCGCCGCCATCATCCACCTCACCGACTACCAGCAGTGCACATCACGCCGACCCAGTACCGGCAGAGAACTTATGGCGTGCAGCACTAGGGGCCGCACTGGAGATCGTAGAACCACAGGCACGAGTTGCGAGGTTCGCCAAACGGCGATCCCCGCGCGGCAGGCGGAAGAGTCCGGGGTGCATCGCGACCCGAGGGGTTAGCAACTCTTGGGTACTTGGTACGCACTGCTGCAGTCGCAGGGGGCAGATCGAACATTGCCTGCGGTGCCTATTGCCGGGCAGGTCGCCTTAGGCTTGTGACTGACCTGGCCGACGGGTCGCGGGCACGACTTCGTGAGGAGATGCGCTTCATGACGGCCGAAGCTGGTCTTGGGTGGCCAGATCTTGAGCCGTCGCGAGCTGAGCCGCCGTCAACGCGATGGGTTGCGGCTGGTCTCGGCTGGTCGGCAGGAACCCGGCGAAGCGGGGCATCGCGGGGCCTCGCGACGGTGGCGGAGGAGGAGCTAGAGACCGGGATAGCGCAGGCGGGTGGCGTCGGCTACCGCGTTGGCGATGGACGGGCAGTGACTGGCTATGCCGACCTTCGTTCGCCTGAGTCCGTTTCTGCGGTGAATAGCGCTGATTTGGCACAAAATGGCCGATCTGCGGATGCAGTGCCAGATGAGGTGGGCAGGACAAGAGAGCTGGCGGTCTGGGTCGGCGGCCGAGTTGACGATGAGGCTGTAGACGACGCGGAATTGAGAATAGACCCAGAGTTCCGGCTCGACGGTCCCGGCTGGAGTCGCGAACTGCAGGTGTTCGATGACCTGGGCCGGCGCCTTGATGGATGGCCGGACGGCAACGGCGAGATGGCAGCCGACATGCCGAAGGCAGGCGTCGTGCGAGTGGGTCTTGGCTGGCCGGGTGCGAGGCGCACGGACGCGCTAGGCGGGGAGCGATCCGGCGCCAGAACAGGATCTAGACAAGAGCGGCGTATCCAGTCCGTTTGGGATGGTGGCGCGCAGGAGGGGATGAGGGCGCGGCCCGGGCTTGGCTGGCCGACGCTGGTGGATCCGGCTGGATCGCCGGCTCGATCCGGGCAGCGCGAAGAGAGCGCGGCGATCCCGGCTGGAAGCGTTTCACGTGAAACGTCCAAGCCCGTGGCCCCGAAGCTGTTTGCGGCACCCGATTCGGAGGTACCTGGAGCCGCGGAAGAAGGCGGTGGCGAATATGCCGAGGCTCAGCGGGCAGACGGAGATCGGCTTTCACAACATGCGGGCACGGGGGCTGGCGCGGCGCAATCCACAGCAGAGCCAGACGCTCGCGAGGACACGCGGGGCGATGGCGCATCAGTCGTGGCGAGTTCTGCTAGCCGCTGGCGTACCACGACCGGCGGGCACGGGTCGGACCACGGGGCCGGGGGGCACCAGGCCGATCACGAGGCCGGGGATCACGGGGCCGGGGAGCGCGGGGCCGGGCCGAGGGAGCCGGATGAGCGAGCTGCAAGTGAGGTGGGTGCCAGGCTGTGGTTCCCTACCACGCCGCGACACGGTGTTCCATTGCGATGGCAAGGGTCAGGAGCCGGTGCTTTGACGGGCGACCAAGTCGGGGAATTCGGGTCTGGTAAACCCGGGACCGGGAATTCCACTGCTTTTCAAACAAGTAATCCCGCCGATGCTGATGCGGCTCTCCCGGACTATCCCAACGGGCCTATGATCGCTATATACTCCGGCGCGGATAGCGCTCAGGCTGAGAGCGAGGATGAGGTGGCTATTCCTGTGGCGTCGGACGCATCGGCGGACACGCCCATCGCGCGTGCGGTTCAGGCAGCAATGAATGCGCGCTCAAGCGGCAAGCCGTGGCCTCGTCCGAGGTCATGCCGGATTCTCACGATCGCCAACCAGAAGGGCGGTGTCGGCAAGACCACTACGGCCGTCAATCTGGCAGCGAGCCTGGCGATGCACGGCTCGCGCGTGCTGATAATCGACCTCGACCCGCAGGGCAACGCGTCCACCGCTCTGGATGTCGAGCACAGGTCGGGGACATCGTCGATCTACAACGTGCTCGTCGATGGACTTCCACTCGCCAACGTGGTCAAGCCCGTTGAAGGCTTCCCGCTCCTGCGGTGCGCGCCGGCGACAATCGACCTGGCTGGCGCTGAGATCGAGCTCGTGCCGCTTGTCGCGAGGGAGGCGAGGCTAGGCAGAGCCGTCAAGGAGTACGACGTTTCGAGTCTCGACTACATTTTCATCGACTGCCCGCCCTCGCTTGGCCTGCTGACGGTCAACGCTCTGGTTGCCGCTCCCGAGGTGCTGATCCCGATCCAGTGCGAGTACTACGCGCTGGAGGGACTAGAGCAGCTCCTGCGGACAGTGGAGCTGGTCAAGAGCCACCTGAACCCCGTTCTGAAAGTCAGCACGATCATCCTCACGATGTTCGACAGCCGGACCCGCCTGGCGTCGCAGGTAGCGGATGAGGTACGCGGACACTTCGGCGAGCTCGTGCTGAGCTCAGTGATCCCCCGCAGCGTGCGAGTATCCGAGGCGCCAAGCTACGGCCAGTCCGTGATGACCTATGACCCTGGCTCGAGCGGAGCCCTCGCGTATCTGGAAGCTTCCAAGGAGATGGCCTTCAAGAACGCCCAAGCCCCGGGCGCGTGAGGACTTCTTGCCCTGGCGGCTTTGAGACCTAGCCAGTGCGGCGGGGAGCCCGCCCTCCCAAAGCGCGAGACCGCTCCTTCACCATCAAAGTGCCGCGCAGCCGAGCAGCGGCTAGGTCACTCCCAGGCCGCAGAGCCGGCTACCGGGCCTGGCAGGCCAGTTCCCGATCTGGCCTGCGCGCCGCTGCTCGAATTCGCGGCGAAGCCAGCCGGAGCGGCGGTCAGCATCGGGTGAGGCAAGGTCGTGCATCTGCCGAGGATAGGCAGCGAGCAATTGTCCACAGGCTGTGGGCGGATAGGGAACGCGCCTATGCTGTGCCTGGCAGGATGGAGCGCAGAAGGCACCGCCCGCAGTGAATGCGGTCGGCCAGTGTCATCGCGTGCAGCGGCTTGGCAGGGAGAGCGATTATGGCGCAGCAGAAGCGGGGTCTGGGCAAGGGTCTGGGTGCCCTGATCCCGACTACTCCGACCAGCGTGGCGGAGGGCGCGGCTGACGGCTTGGAAGTGGCCCATTCGGCAGAGTCAGGCACGCCCGGTCTTGGCGCCATTCCCGGTGCGTACTTTGACGAGATTCCGGTTGAGTCGATCTCCCCCAATCCGCGGCAGCCGAGACAGGTCTTTGACGAAGAGGCGCTTGCGGAGTTGGCGGCATCGATCAGGGTGGTCGGTCTCCTGCAGCCGGTCGTAGTAAGGAAGATCGAAGCCGGCCAGTACCAGCTGGTTATGGGCGAGAGGCGGTGGCGAGCCTGTCAGCTCGCCGATCTTGATGTCGTGCCCGCGATCGTCAGGGAGACGGCGGACGGCGATCTGCTGCGGGACGCGCTGATCGAGAACCTGCATCGCGAGCAGCTGAACCCGCTGGAAGAGGCAGCCGCTTATCAGCAGTTGCTAAACGAGTTCGAGGCCACGCATGAGGAGCTTGCCAGGCGGATCGGCCGGTCGCGGCCGCATATCACCAACACGATCCGGCTGCTCAATCTCCCGCCTGCGGTGCAACGGCGAGTTGCCGCGGGAGTCCTCAGCGCCGGGCACGCCAGGGCGCTGCTCGCGATTACTGATCCAGCCGTCCAAGAGCGGCTAGCGCACCGCATCGTGGCCGAAGGACTGTCAGTCAGGGCTGTGGAGGAGATCGTGGCGCTGGGTGTTGAGGGCACCAAGCCCGCACGGCATCCGGCCCGCCGTCAGCCCGTCGCGCCGAGGCTCGCGGACCTGGCGGACCGGCTGTCTGACGTCCTCGATACGCGGGTGAAGGTCGAGCTCGGTCAGCGGAAGGGCAAGATCGTTGTTGAGTTCGGCTCGCTCGATGACCTGGACCGCATCGTCAAGACGATTTCGCAAGAACGGCCGGTGAGCCAGTAGCGCCCCGGTGTCGGCTCCGTTTCACGTGAAACAGGGCCGACCGCAATCCGGCCACGCTCATCGGAGCCGATCCGGCGTCGGTCCCCGCTCCCGCGTCGGCCACCCGTCTGGTTGGCCTCCGTCAGCTTCCGCTGGCCCGGATGTCGTCTACGAACGCATCGACGTCCTGCTCGGTCGTATCGAACGCCGTCATCCAGCGGACGACGCTCTCATCCTCGTCCCAGGTGTAGAACGTCCACTCACGCTGCAGGGCAGCGATGCGCTCACGGCCCAGCTTCGCGAATACGGCGTTGGACTGCACCGCGTACCGGACGGTGACACCCGGAAGGCCGGTCACGCCGGCGGCCAGCCGCGCGGCCATCGCGTTCGCGTGCTGCGCGCTCTTGAGCCACAGTCTGTCGTCGAGCAGGGCGCTGAACTGAGCGGCAGTGAAACGCATTTTCGAGCCGAGCTGCATTTGCTGCTTGCGGTGATAGGGCGCCGCCGCCACCAGGTCATCATGCATAAGGATGACCGCCTCGGCGGCCACGGCACCATTCTTGGTCCCGCCGAAGCTGAGCGCGTCGACACCGGCGGCGAGGTCAGCGAGGTCGCAAGCGAGGTATGCAGCCGCATTGGCCAGCCTGGCGCCGTCTACGTAGAGATACAGTCCTTCGGCGCGGCACAACTCGCTCAACTGCCTGATCTCATCAAGGGTGTAGCACGTGCCGAGCTCCGTGACCTGAGCGATCTGCACGACTCGCGGCTGGGCGCGGTGCTCATCACCCCGTCCGGATAGCCTGGACCGCACCAGCTCGGGAGTCAGCTTGCCGTCCAGGGTCGGTACCGTCAGCAGTTTGCTGCCGAGAATCCGCTCTGTCGCCCCGCATTCATCGACGTTGAGATGCGACGACTCCGGGCAGATGACCGCCTCATGCGGGCGCAGCAGCAGGCTGATGCCAAGTACGTTGGCCGCCGTGCCGTTGAACACGAACAGCGCGTCGCTGGCTCCGAACGCCGACTTGAGCTCGTCGGCTGCCCGTACAGTCCATTCGTCGGCTCCGTATGGCCGCGCGTCGCCGGAGTTGACCTTCGCGATGGCTTGCACGATCTCGGGGTGCGTGCCAGCGTGGTTATCGCTGCCGAAGCTCTTACGTCCAGTCGTCATCGCCAAAGGCTACCGAGCCCGCTCGACAGCATCTCTTCCAGGATCGTCTGAGCGCCTTGTGACGCTTCAGCACCGAATCCGATAGTGACCGAAGGTTCAAACGGTACGATGAACAAGGCGGGATCGGACGCCGATCGCGTTCGCGGACGCGATCGGGGCGCGCGATAGCCCGTACAGCTAACTACGCCACAGTCGGTAAATTGAGGTGTCAGGGTGTCGCGCCGTCTTGCCAGCATCACGTTGGACAATCTCGACGACCTGCCGTCCAAGTGCCGGAAATGCGTCTTCTGGGAACTTGACCCGCTTAACCAGGCCCGGGCCATTGAGGCAGGCGACTCTGCCCTGGAGAAAGAGTCATGGATCTCCAACGTGCTGCTGCAGTGGGGCAGCTGCGGCAAGATCGTCTACGTCGACGGAGCGGCCGCGGGCTACGTGCTCTACGCGCCACCTCTCTACGTCCCGAGATCTGTCGCCTTCCCGACCAGCCCGGTCAGTTCGGACGCCGTTCTCCTGATGAACGCCCACATTCTCGCTGAGTACACCGGCGGGGGGCTGGGCCGCATGCTCATTCAAGGACTGGTCAAGGACCTGACCAGGCGTGGCATCAGGGCCGTCGAGGCATTCGGTGACCTGAAGTCCGATGGGCTCAGTTGCGTGACGCCGGCCGACTACCTGCTCGCTGTCGGCTTCAAGACGGTGCGTCCGCATCTCCGGTTTCCCCGGTTGCGACTTGAGGTCAAGACCGCCTTGTCGTGGCGCGAGGATGTCGAGGTGGCCCTGGAGCGCCTGCTCGGCTCCATGACCCCTGAACGCCCGCTACGCCTCGCGTGACGCCGCCTCCACCGGGGGGCGCCTGGCGGGCCGACTCAACGGCTTCCGCACGAGCCCACCAGCCCGCCAGCCCACGTCCGCCAGCCTCGCGGCAGCCCTGGAGGCTGTCCGGTAAGTCGGGACGGAGAGTTTCACGCTAGGGGTATTCCTCGTCGGCCCATCGATGATCCTGCTGGTTTATTGGGTTCAGGCGGCGTAGGCCAGCAGCGCCTGGATGACCTGGCCGGGCTGGGTGGACTGGCCCCGGATCGCGGCCGGCTGGCAGGGAGCCGAATCAGCACCTGGTCAAGGACAGCGGCAATGGTCCGTGGTCATGGTCCAGGGCATGATCACGGAAACGTACACATGCTATGGAGGCTGTCGCGTGACTTGTGATCGGGTTCGGGGAGCCTTTCGGACATCTTGCGGAACCGTCAGCGGGAGTACGCTCCGGCCCGGCGGCCCGGGACAGCATCAGGGCGACCCGGGTTGCTGGTCACGTCCGTCTCTGACAGCATCGTGGCCCTCCCTGTTGCTGTTGGTCACTGGTTTTAACAGCATCGTGGCCCTCCCTGATGTTGTCCTGACAGCAACGGGGAGGGCCACGTTGCTGTCAAATCGGACCGCTGACAGCAACAGGGAGGGCCACGATGCTCACGCTGCCCCGGCGGCGCCGGGCCAGGCACGGCGCACCTCCGCCCAGAAACTGAGATCACGCGCCGAGGCACTATTTCAAAAAATCTCAAGGGGAAAGCCTTCCGCTGACCCGCCAGGAGCTTGGCTTCTCCACGCCCCTGAGTCGCCGGCAGCCCCTATGACCTGGGCAAACTTCCGTGACCATGCCCGCGGTCATGATCACGGAAGGGCCTTCCTGTCCGAACCGCGCGCTCCAGGCTCATCCGGCAAGCCGCCGAGGCGGCCAGCGAGGCGGCCGGCGAGCCCGGATCCCGCGACGTACTCGCCGATCTAGACCAGGAATTCCTCAAGCTCACGGAGCAGTGCCGACTTCGGCTTGGCGCCCACGATCTCCTTGACGACCTGGCCGTCCTTGAAGACGGTAAGGGTAGGAATGTTCATGACTCCATAGATTTGCACCACCTGCGGATTTTTATCCACATTGAGCTTCACGATCTCGATCTTGTCGCTGTACTCGGCGGCGATCTCCTCGAGGACAGGGGCCACTTGCCGGCAAGGGCCACACCACTCTGCCCAGTAATCGACCAGGACGGGCTTGCTGTTCTTCAGCACGTCCAGCTCGAAGCTCGCGTCCGTCACTGCTCTGGTTGCGCCCACTATTGCCGCTTCCTCTCAATTGCTCGTGATGCCACCTGCCAGCCGCTTGGGGCCGCAGGACGACTTTCGCGCCTCAGGCGCCGATGTCCGCCAGCCATCGCTCGGCATCGATGGCGGCCGCGCAGCCTGTGCCCGCAGCCGTCACCGCCTGGCGGTAGTTCCGGTCGACGACATCCCCGGCGGCGAAGACACCAGGGATGGCCGTCCGGGTAGACGGCTGGTCGACCAGCAGGTAGCCATCGGCATCGGTCGCCAGCTGGCTGCGGAACAGCTCGCTGCGCGGATCATGCCCGATCGCGACGAAGACTCCGGTAACTGGCAGGACGCTCTCGGCGCCGGTCTTGAGGTTACGCAGCCGCAGTCCGGTCAGCCTGTCATCGCCGACCATGTCCACGACCTCGCTGTCCCAGGCGAACTGAATCTTCGGGTCAGCCACAGCCCGGTCCTGCATGATCTTCGACGCTCGCAGGCTGTCCCTGCGGTGCACGACCGTAACGGAGCGCGCGAACCTGCTCAGGAAGGTCGCTTCCTCCATGGCGGAGTCGCCGCCGCCCACCACGGCGATGTCCTGCTCCCGGAAGAAGAAGCCATCGCAGGTAGCGCACCAGGAGACGCCGTGGCCGGCGAGCCTCTTCTCATTGGGAACGCCAAGTTCGCGGTAGCTTGAACCGCTTGTGATGATGATGGCCCGGCTGGCGAACTCGCCATCGCAGGTCTTCACGATCTTCGGGTCGGCGGTGAGATCTGCCTCGAGCACGTCGTCGGCGACGAGCTCCGCGCCGAATCGCTCGGCCTGCTTCCGGATAGCGTCCATCAGGTCAGGACCCAGTATCCCGTCAGGGAACCCGGGGAAGTTCTCGACATCGGTCGTGTTCATCAGCGCACCGCCGGCCGTCACCGAGCCTTCGAACACCAGCGGGCTCAGCCTCGCCCTGGCCGCGTAAAGCGCCGCCGTATAGCCGGCGGGTCCAGAGCCGATAATGATGACATCGCGAACGTCACTCACGTGCCCTTGCTCCTTAATCGAACCGCACCGGCATAACCGAAGAGCGACCCGCGAGATTCCCGCGCGCGGCCCGCTCAGCCCTGAGGGACGCTCAGCGTCCTGATGACGTCTCCGCCGCCGGCCCCGCATGCCGGGCCGGCCACGACGACATCGAGCATCTTGTTCACCGGCTTCAAGACGACGATTACAGCTGGATTGCCAAGATAGCGTGCCACCTCGGCCAGCAGCACCGCATGCCGGCCAGCGACTATCCCCAGGCATCGCTCAAGCTGGGCTACCTTAAAGTGCCCTATGTTATGACTTGACCGGCTAGTTGGAATGGCTGGCTTGACCTGCGGCTGGCCGGCGGCAGGCGCCATGCCCAGATTAGCGTCGGCTGAGACCGCCCTGCGGACGCCAGCAGGCAGGTTCGCCGCCGAGTAGTCGGCACTGGAGGTCACGGCGTTCGCGTGGGCATATCCGCCGCGGGTCCGGTAGGGCAGCTTGATCGCTCCCGCGGCGCCGACGCTGATGCCCGAGTTCTGGGGCGCGTTCCTGGATCCCGCGCCAGGGACTGGCGCTGACGCCGGCGCCCCTGCGGCCGCATGCCTGCCGCTATGCCCGCCGCCCGAGTTCACGAGCAGGATGCCGCCGCCCACGACAAGCACGAGGGCGCCTGTAGCGGCCAGGGCTCGCAGCAGCAGCGGCGAGGACCAGTCTGGCAAGCGAAGGCGGCGAACGCGGAGGTGGCGGCCGTTGCGGCGGCTGGGCAGGTCAGGGCGTCCGGGAATGTCCGCGCCCGTGGTCCGGGCGGCCGTGGCGGCGCCAGCGCGGTCACCTGAAGCGATCACCGGCTCGGCGGCTCGGCGGGAGGCCTCGAAGCTCAGAGCGGCCTGAATCCGCTCGGTCACCCGGTCGGGCATCGGCGGCGGCGGGATGCTGGCGAGCAGCCTGGATACGCTGGCCAGATCCGAGCTCACCTGGGTGCACTGACCGCAGCCAGACAGGTGTGCGCCTATCCTGGCCGCTCTACCGGCGCTGACACTTCCCGCCTGGTAGTCAGCCAGTTCGTCGGCACTGAAATGACTGATCAATGCGCCTCGTCGCTCCCCTCCTGCGCAGGTAGGACGGCTCCAGTGCCGAATCGGTTCCCTGTCTGATCCTCTTGGCCCGCCGTCTGCTGCGAATTCGCCGGAACCTGAGGCGGCGGGGCTGGCGACCCAGGCTGCGATGACTCCTGGGCACCGGGCGGCCGTGACACGGCGGCCTGGCGCAGATGTGCCAGCCTGGGAAGCAGCCGGGCCCGCCCCCGCGCGCAGCGGCTCTTGACGGTGCCCTGGGCCACGCCGAGTATCTCGGCCGCGTCCGCGACCGGGTAGTCGAGCATGTCGACAAGCACGAGCGCCATCTGCTGGTCGCGCGGCAGTCCCCGGAGCGCCGCCGCCACCTCGATGGACACATCACTGCCCGAGGCCGGATCGGCGCCTGCGTCACTGGCCGCGACAACGTCGAGCATGCGGTCGTCGTTACCGCTGACCTCAGCGGGCCGCGCGCTGCGCCTGCGGACCTTGTCCAGGCACGCGTTAACCACGATCCGGTGCAGCCAGGTTGTCACCGCAGAGTCGCCGCGGAAGCTGCCAGCGCGCCGGAACGCCGAGATCATCGCGTCCTGAAGCGCGTCAGCGGCGTCCTCAGGATCGGACAGCGTCCGGAGTGCGACAGCCCACAGCCGGTCCCTGTGGCGCAGGAACAACTCGCCGAACGCCTCGGGATCGCCGGCGACATGCCGCCGCAGCAACTCAGAATCAGGCAAAGACAGATCAGGCTGCGCCGTTGACGCACCGTGCCGGGCCCTGTAAGGCCGGTCCCCGCCGGGAGCAGCACGCTGATCGGGCAGGGCTGGACCCGGCCCCGTGGTGCCAGGTCCCTGCGATTCCGTCGCGCCTCCCGATCCGCCTACGGTACGTAGCTTAGCTCCAGGGCGCGCCGGCTCCGCTGTGGCGCGTCAAGCCTGCTGCCTGGCGAGTCGTGCCTGCAGAAGGTCCCGTGCTTATCGGATACCACGCACGGCGACATTGAACACCTGGGCCATGTACAAGTGGCCGCTGCCCTGCTTGGGCGGCAGCTTGGTGAACCAGATCACCAGGTACCGGCCGGTCACCGGACTCGTGACGCGGAACTTGACGGTGCCCGTCGCGTCGCCAGCCGACGCCACCGTCTTCATCGCGTCGAGGTTCGCCCCGGTCCTCGCCGTCGAGTTGGCCACAAGGAGCTTCACGTCAGCCCCGGGCTCAAGTGAGCCGAAAGTAACGGTCACCGAACGGAAGGTCACCGGCTTGCCCATGTCGAGCATCAAGCCGGAGCCAGACTTCAGGCCGCCGAACTCCGCAGTGCGGTACCACTGCGACGCCCAGGCCGAGTGCGCGCTCGCGTCGATCGCATACTGCGCGTACTGAGTGTTCTCGTTGTGCGGGTCGTCCTTGAAGCTCGACAGCGGATCGAATCCGGTCGCCCCCGCCGGCGTGAGCGCGGTGACGGCTGTCGGCGCGATCGTGTGCCCGCTGTTGTGATGGCTGCTCGCCTGCGTCTTCGAGCCGCCCGGCCACAGCACGACAGCCACGATCACGGCAACGGCGACGAGCGCGGCAGCCCCGGCCATGACGCCGACCGGCAGTTTCGCATCACCAATGAACGGCAGTGCGCGCCCCAGGCGCCCGCCAGAATCGCCTGCTCCAGGCTGGCCCGCATAGCCTTCGTCCCTGCCCGCAGGTGCCCGCCTGCGGCCCTGACGGCCGGATGCCCGGTCATTGGCGTGATCGCCTGGGTAAGGCTCGGCCTGGCGGCGCCAGTCAGGCTCAGGGGCGTCGCGGCCGTCTGGCTGCCAGCCGGTCGCCTCATAGCCGTCGTACGCTCGCCTGGCCTCACCGCGGCCGAACGTACGGCCAGGCCAGTACGGGTCGCTCGGCGGATCTTGCCCGTAGTCCAGGTGATCGCGCCGCGCGGGCGGCGGAGGCGCTGATGGCACCGGCGTCGGCGGAAGCGCCGCGGTCAGGGCATGGGCGAGTTCTCCTGGCGTCGTTACCGGAGGCTCGCCCTCGCGAGAAGGCAGCCGCATGGCCCGGCAGGCGAGATCGGAGAAGGCGAGCGGGATTCCCGCCACTACCTGACGTGGGCTGCGGGGCTGCCCGTCGGCCAGCGGCGCTGGTGGCAGCGAGGGATACTCGGGGCCTGGCCAGCACCCTGTGAGTGCCGTATAGAGCAGGCAGCCGAGGCCATAAGTGTCCGCCTGGACCGGATCGTCGGCCGTGGCACCCGAGAGCGCGGCGTCGATGCCGAGGCCGACGACCTTGACCTCGCCGGTCTGGCTCCAGCGCACCGAGCCGGGTGACAGGCACATGTGCGCGAGCCCGGCGGCGTGCGCGGACGACAGCGCCGCCGCCGCCTCGGCGATCATCCGGGCGCCGCGAGCCGGTTCGAGAGGCCCGGCGGACAGCAGGTCGTCGAGCGTCTCGCCGGCGGCCCACTCCATCACGATGTAGGCACGATCCCACGTGTCTTCGACGTCGAAGACCTGGGCCAGCCGCGTGTCAGTGAGCCGGCTGGCCGCTCGCGCGGCAGTCACGACCTCCGTGATACGCGGGAAACCCTGAGCGAAAGTAAAGACAGTGACCGCGCGGGCGAGGGTCTCGTCGATGGCCTTCCAGGCAGCCCACCCAGAACCAGCGGCGATCCGGTCTTCAAGCCGGTAGCGCCCGCCGAGTCTTGTACCTGGCTCAGACGTATAGGTGGTCATCGGTCACTGCGCCGAGTCAGGTCAGGCTCTCGACGCTTCCTCCTGCTGCCGGAAGCTGGTCGGCGGGTCTGGACAATTCAATGATCGCGCACATCATGCCCGGGTGTTCCGCTGCCACCTTACCGCGCCGCAAACCGTTACCAGGCGGAGACCTTCGGGCAGGACGCGAATTGCCGCATCGTCTCAGCTGTCGCGGGCGTTACCGGCCCAGCCGGGATCGCACCATCCCGGTCAGATCGGTCACTTCCGTGACCCGGAAAGCTCGCGCGCACACCAGGTAGACCGCCAGCGCGCCCCCACCGCCGACAATCACGATGAGGAAAGCTGCCGCCTTCCCGGTCGAGAGCGCCAAAGTGGCGACAACGACGACGACGAGCGCGAAGATCGCTGCGGGAACGGCCGCCGCGTGCATGCGCAGCAGGCTCTGCCCGATCTGCCGGCCGGCAAGCCCTCCGAGCCGCCTGCTCAGAACCCGCCAGGCCAGGGATGCGCCGATGATGTTCGAGACCCCGAATCCGGCGCCAAGCACGGCCACGACCTCGCTCTTGGGAAAGAGCCACAGGGCGATGACATTGGCAGCGATATTCGTCAGCATGGTGACGAACCCGATCAGGGCCGGGGTCTTGCTGTCATGCAGCGAGTAGAACACCCTCAGCAGCAACTGGAAGAGCATGTACGGCATCAGGCCGAGCGAGAAGACCGACAACACCAGGCCCAGATATCTCCCGCTGGCGTCGTTGTTATTGCCATAGGCGAGCAGCATTTCACCCAGCGAGGGTCCGAGCACCGCGAGCACAAGTGCGGCCGGCGCCACCATCACCGAACCGAGCCTGACTCCGTTGGAGAAGTCCGATCTGACAAGGTCGAACCGGTGAATGGCGGCATTGGCGCTCATCCGCGGCAGCAGCGCGGTGATCACGGAGATCGCGATCACCGCGTAGGGAAGCTGGAAGAGCAGCCAGGCGTAGCTGTAGGCGGAGAAGCCGTGGGAGCTGTTCGCCGGTGCCGCGTAGCTGGCGACCCGGGCCGTCACCAGGTAGGCGACCTGGGTGGTGAGCACGTAGCCGAACATCCAGCCGGACATCCGGCCGATCTCCGTGACGTCAGCCCGCTTGAAGTCGAATCTCGGTCGCCACCTGAAGCCGACCTTGCGCAACGCCGGAACCAAGGCGGCGGTCTGGGCCACGATGCCGAGAGTGGTGCCGATGCCGAGGAAAGCGACCTGGAACGAACTGATCGTGTTCGCGGTCTGACTCACTCCGGCGATCACCATGAAGGCGACTGTGACCGCGATGACCACGATGTTGTTCACCACGGGCGTCCACATCGGCGCGGCGAAGTGGCCCCGGGCGTTCAAGATCGCGCCGGCTAGCGACGTGATGCCGTAGAAAAAGATCTGCGGCGTAAAGAAATAGGCGAAGATCACCAGGATGTGCTCGGCGTTCCCCGTGGCCTTCGGGTCGTACAGCCTGGCGATCGGCCCCGCGGCCAGCGTCGCCGCCAGCGTCAGCACGAGAAGGAACACGGTGACAAGCGTGAAGAGCCGCTGGTCGTACTCCTCCCCGCGATCGCTGTCCCGCTTGGCCGCCCTGACCAGCAGCGGAACGATTACCGAGGTCAGGATGCCGCCGATGGCGAGGTTGTAGACGGTGTTCGGCAGGGTGTTGGCATAGTTGTAAGAGTTCGCCAGCGCCATCTGGCCGATGGCAGGCACCAGGACGAGCGTGCGGAGCAGCCCGGTGACCCGGGAGGCCAGCGTGCCCACGGCCATCACGCTGCTCGACCGGACCAGGCTGACGTTCGCCGGGCCCGATGGCTGCGAAGCCCCGTTCACCGGCCTGTCGTGCTGACCAGGACCGCCCGGGTAGCGAGGGCCGCCGCCGGCTGTGTCGGGACCTTGATCAAGATCTTGATACGGAGCCGGCGCGGCGCGATGCGCACCGGGCGCCCGCAGCCCGCTCTGGGACCCGGACGTATCGTCCATCGGATCGCCTTCGCCCGCCCACCGGGGCGCCACGCCTCGCAGTTCACCGGTCATAGGGCCGGTGCCATGGTCAGTCGCGGGCCCGGTCAGGTAGCTCGGCGGAGGAGCGTCCGGATGACCTTGGCCGGGATCGCGCTGATAGCCAGGCCCCCGGCTGCCCGGATAGCCGGCCGGGGGACCGCCGCGATAGCCCGGCTCACGCTCGCCCGGGTAACTCGGTGCCTCGCGGGGATCACGGGGGTAGCCGGGAGGGCCGGGGTAGCCGGGTGCGCCAGGACGGCCAGGCGCGTCGCGGTAACCCGGTGCGCCAGGATGGGCCGGCGCGCCGGGATAGCCTGGCGCACCGCCGTTGGCATAACCGGGTGCACCGCCGTCGGGGCGACCGCGCTCGGACCCGGCGTGGTAGCCAGGGCCAGGGCCGGTTCGGTAGTCGGACGGGCCTGGCCCTGGATAGCCGCGACCCGGGTCTCCCGGATAGGCAGGCGTTGGGCCGCTCGGATAGCCCGATGGCTGGTCCCGGCCTGGGTAGCTCAGGTGACCACGTCCCGGCTCATTCCGGTAGCCAGGCTCGGGACCCGGCGGCTGGCTGGCTGAATAGCCCTGGCCGGGGCCGCTCGCGTAGCCAGGCTGAGGCCCGCGCGGATAGTCAGGCCGGGATCTCCGCTGGTAATCGGGCTGCGGAGGCTGGGCCTGGCCAGCCTGGGATCTATACGGGTCAGATCGCGGCCCTTGAGGCTCACCCAGCGCAGGCCCGCCCGGATAATCGGGCCGGGGATGCCGCGGGTAGCCGGGCTGAGATCCGCCAGGAAGGTCGGGTTGCCGTCCCCGGGCATAGCCGTCCTGAGGTCCGGGCGACGGGTTGCCGGGATAGCCATGGGAGAAGCCGTTCGGGTAGCCGGACGGCGGTGCGCCCGCCTGGCCGGGCCGCTGCCCGGGCGGGAACCCGGCGGCCGGACGATACGAATGCCCAGGCGCGTAGTCGGAGTCCTCGCCGCGCGCGGGCTGGCTCTGCCCGTAGCCAGCCGCTTCATCGCGCTGCCCTGGACGCGACCGCTGGTGCTGGGGTTCCCGGTGCTGGGGTTCCCGGTGCGGGGGTTCCCGGAACTGCGGGTCCCAATGTTGCGGGTCCCGGTACCGCGGATCCCTCAGCCGCCAATCCTCAAGGCCGGAATCCGACCGTCCGGGGTCCGACCGTCCGGGGTCCGACCGTCCGGGGTCCGGCTCCCAATGCTGCGGATCCCGCGGTTGCCCAGGCTGCCGCTCGTCGTCGGCCCAGTAAGGCCCGGCGTCGGGACCTGGCGAGTTCATTGACTCTCCTCGGTCGGGCGGTGGCCCGGCTGAGCTGGCCGCGGGCTAGCGGGCGCATGGCCAGCCGGACTCAGCTCGGATCGGTCTGCATCGAACTTATCCGGTTGTTCCCGCTGCGCGCGTGACTCCGGCGCACCTGGGTCCGGCGAAGTGAGCGCGGTGGCACTCTCACCGGTGCTCTTACCTGACCGCGGCGGACTGGCCGGCGCCGCGCCGCGCGCCGCGCCTTCATTCGCCGCGTCAGGACCCGCCGGCCCGGGACTGGCCGGATCGGGCGCTTGGCGTGGTTGCCCAGTTCCCGGCCGGCCGCGCCTGATGGCCTGAGCGGCTGATGCCACCACGAACACCGCCAGCGCTGCCGCGCAGATGACAAGGGCCACGGTGCCGAGATTGGTCGCGCTGATCTGCATGAGCAATGGTTTGTCCGGCGGATTAGGCAGCAAGACGCCGGTCGGCGCCTTGAGACTGAGCTTCAGCCTCGCCTTCCCCGTCTGAGTGGCATTTACGCTCAGCTTGACCGGAGTGCTGATATGTGGTTGCACTATGTAGAGCTCATGCGGGTGCCGCTGCTTCGCGATGACCGTGTTGTTGCTGCTTCGCACCTGCAATCCGACTTGCACCACGTAACCAAGCGAATTGTGGATGGAGACGGTCACCGAGCCAACCCTGCCTCCGAGCACCACGTGGATCACGTGCTGGCCGCCGACCGAGATGCCGGCGAACTGGCTGGTGACGAAGTTGGCCATGCGGTTCCGCATCCGTTGCGCCCGGTGCGAGCTCTGGCCGGTCCATGCCGACGACTCGATGCCGTAGAGAGCGTGGCTCAGCCGGTCGTTCCGGCCGAACATCATGGATTTCAGCAGGGTGACCCGGCTATCAAGCCTCGCGATGCGCTTGAGCAGCTTGCCGGGAAGCTCGGCCGTCGAATGCGGCCGCAGCACCGACCGGTAGACCTTCTGCTCAGGCTGCGCGGCTAGCTGGCCGATGGTCGATGGCCGCAGCCAGGGAGCGGTCACAGTATCGCCGAGCAGGTCCGAGGCCAGCGAGGTGGACGGGTTCCACCGTCGGGGCGGGGTGACCATGATCGGGCGCTGCGCGGCGGGCGCCTGGGCCACGATCATCGCGGTCTCGGCGAGGAACAGCTGGCTGAGACCGAAAATCGTGCCTTGCCGCCGGGACGCGATGGTACGCCCGGCGAGCAGCCTGGCCAGCGAATTGTCGGCGAGCAAGACCTTGAGCCTCGTGCCCGCCCCGTCGATAGTGCTGGTCACAGCGCCCGGAGTGGTGGTCACGCCGGCTGGCGGGGGCGGCATGGCGAGGATCACCGTGCTGATTTGCATCGCGCCGAGGTTCTCGAGCGCGGCCGGGTTCGCGAGCCCTTCGGACGGCCAGGCCACGGCCGACAGCTGCTTCGGCCCGGCTGGCAGCGGGGCGGGAATTGGGCCGCGGCCGAGCATCGGGCCAGCCAGTCGCTGACCCATCGCGAATGACCTGCGCAGGTCGCTGAGATCGCCGTACTGGGCCAGGCCCGCCTCGTCAACGTCCGCGTAAGGAGTGACGAACACCGGCTGGCCTTTGGTGGCATGCACGACGTCGGACAGCCAGTTCTTCGCGTCCTTGCTGGCTGGATGCGCGGTCGCCGGCTGGCAGCTCGGCGAACTGCCCACCTGGTACCGCTTGGTCATCGTTGCCGCGTTGTCGAGCAGGGCCGGATCGATCACCCAGGTCAGGTGCGCGCTCGTGGAGTAACCGCTGCCCACGGTCAGCAGGTCGCTGAGCCGGCCGCCCGACGCGAGGCTGGGCGCGAGCGAGTTGTCGAGCAGGCCGGGACACGGGCCCTGGTGCGGGCTGTCGATGAGCGGCCACACCCATGAGATCGCGAACGGATCAGGCCGGGTCAGGTGCCCGCAGCTATGGGCCTTGTTGGGCCAGAACGGCATGGGCACCGGATCGCTGGCCGCCACGCCGCCGCTGGCATCCGTCACCTGCACGGTGAGGGGATAGACGCCGAAGCAGTCCAGCCCGAGGTCGCTGGCCCGCAGCTTGACGGTCCATGCCCTGGCCTGCTGGCCGTGCAGCCTGCTGAGCCGCAGCGGCGCGGCGCCGATCTGATCCTGCGGGACCGTGAAGGCGCCGGCCGCGAACTGCTCCAGTGCGGAATTCGAGCTGAGCGGCGTCGTCGACGACACCAGCCGAACCGCGAGGCCGCTCATCGCCGAATTGGTGTTGTTGCTGACGCGGCCCTTGATGACGATCACGGTGCCGGGTGTCGCATAGGACGGGCTGACAGAGTAGACCGTGAGTCCCATGGGCGCCGCCCGCGCGCCGCCCGTAGCGGCATGGGCGACCTGAGCGGCTCCGGCCGACCCGGCGAGCAGCGGAACAGCAGCGATCCCGGCGACGATCCCGGCGGCCACGCAAGCCCGACCGAACCTAGGCACAGCCAAGAAGCGACGCCTACCGTCATGCGAGCTAGCCATGGCGCACATGCTATTGCCGCCGGCACCATACAGAACCCGTGAGCCGAAGGGCGCGGTGCCGTCTGGACTGACGAGGGAGGAGCGGAGCGACGAGTGAGGAGGGAAGACGGCGCCTGTGGCGTCCTTCGCTTCGGGGGGTTCCGGGGGGTCGTCCCCCCGGGCAGGCAGGGCGCGGTGCCGTCTGGACTGACGAGGGAGGAGCGGAGCGACGAGTGAGGAGGGAAGACGGCGCCTGTGGCGTCCTTCGCTTCGGGGGGTTCCGGGGGGTCGTCCCCCCGGGCAGGCAGGGCGCGGTGCCGTCTGGACTGACGAGGGAGGAGCGGAGCGACGAGTGAGGAGGGAAGACGGCGCCTGTGGCGTCCTTCGCTTCGGGGGGTTCCGGGGGGTCGTCCCCCCGGGCAGGCAGGTCGGCTAAGAGCGCCCGGAGGCGAGCGGGGTTAGGGAACACGGCTAATCTCGATGCCCGTGCATGAACCCACACCCATGACGCCGGAGCAGCGCCGGGCGGCCAACGCGCTGCTGGCCGAGATTCCGCGTGCGGCCGACGAGCTGGGGAGCCTTTTCGCCCGGCATGGTCACGAGCTTTCGCTGGTAGGCGGGCCGGTGCGGGACATCTTCCTGCGGCGGCCGCTGAGCGACCTCGACCTGACCACGGACGCGCGGCCCGAGCGGGTGCTGGAAATCACCGCCGACTGGGCGGATACGACCTGGTCCGTTGGCATCGCCTTCGGCACGGTCGGGCTGCGCAAGGGCGGCGCCGTCTTCGAGATCACCACCTACCGCAGCGAGCGCTACGACAGGTCATCGCGCAAGCCGGCGGTGAACTACGGCACCTCGCTGGACGACGATCTAGTGCGCCGTGACTTCACGGTGAACGCCATGGCGGCGACTTTGCCGTCACATGAGCTGATCGATCTGTTCGGCGGCATCGCGGACCTTCGGGACAAGGTGCTGCGTACGCCGGGCACGCCGCAGGACTCCTTCGACGACGATCCGCTGCGTATACTGCGCGCCGCGAGATTCGTCGCCGACCTGGGCTTTCACCCCACGCCTGAGGTGGAGCAGGCGATGGCCGAGCTTGCGCCGCGCCTGTCGATCGTCTCGGCCGAGCGCATCGCCGGCGAGCTGACCAAGCTGCTGCTCGCGACCCGTCCTGGCGGGCCGTCGGCGGGGATCGACCTGCTGGTGCGCACCGGCGCCGCCGAGTACTGCCTGCCCGAGGTGCCGAGGCTGCGGCTGGAGGTCGATGAGCACCACAGGCACAAGGATGTCTACCGGCACTCGCTGATCGTGCTCGACCAGGCGATCGCGCTCGAGCGGCGCTACGGCCTTGACCGGGACCTGCGGCTGCGGCTGGCGGCGCTGCTGCACGACATCGGCAAGCCGAAGACCAGGTCACTGCTGCCCGACGGCCGGGTCGCCTTCCATCACCACGACGTTGTCGGCGCCAAGCTGGCCAGGAACAGGCTCAAGGCGCTGCGCTTCCCCGCCGACGTGACCGCCGACGTGGCCGCCCTGGTCGGCTTGCACCTGCGGTTCCACGGGTTCGGCACCGGCGAGTGGACAGACTCGGCGGTCCGCAGGTACGTCACGGACGCTGGCCCCGAGCTGACCAGGCTGCACGCGCTGACCAGGGCCGACTGCACTACCAGGAACGCGGCGAAGGCGCGCAGGCTCGCGGCGAGCTATGACCAGCTCGAGGACAGGATCGCGGAGCTCGCCGAGCAGGAAGAACTCGCCAGCATCAGGCCTGACCTTGATGGCCACGAGATCATGCAGTTGCTTGGCATCAAGCCGGGCCCGGCCGTCGGCAGGGCCTACAAGCACATGCTGGAGCTGCGGATCGAGCGCGGACCGCTCGATCACGAAACGGCCGTTCAGGAACTGCTGCTCTGGGCCGCCGAGTCGGGCATCGCGGTCGGAGGCACGCCTGGCGCCGGCGACGCGGGCGGGGCCGGGTGACTGGTGATCAGCCTGTAGCCGGCTGACGCGAGCACGTAGCCGGCGCCGACGACCAGCAGCATCGCCAGCGAGTGCCCGGAGTCGGGCATGAACGCCGCGCCGACCGCCGCGCCCGCCACGAACGTCGCGTTGTACAGCATGTCGTTCACCGAGAACACCCGTCCCCGGTAGTCGTCGTCGACGTCCTGCTGCAAGATCGTGGTCGTCGAGATCGCGATGCCCTGGGCGACGACGCCGAGCACGAAGCCGATCGCCACGAAGGCGGGCTGCGCGAAACCCGCTCCGAGCGCCGCCGTCACGACCCCGCCGATGAGCAGCAGCGAGGCGATCCAGGTCGAGTGCGCCATCCGCCGCGCGGCCAGCGGCGTCAGCCACGCTGCCGTCCCGTACCCGATCGCCGAGCTGATGATGACCGGCAGGAAATGGGCCAGCGCGGTGTTGCCGTTGCTGCCCGGATAGAAGTAGTTGCGGTACAGCAGGATCGACATCAGCAGCAAGATCCCGTAGAGGAACCGGTGCGCTCCGGTAGCCACGAGCGCCCCGCGCGCCCCCGTGCGTCCCCATACGTGCCGCAGCCCGGCCACGAGGCCCGCGGCGACGTTTTCGAGTTCCGCGCTGAGACTGCCGTGCTGCGTGCCTTCGCCCAGGGTCGGCCCGAGCGAGGATCTCGGCATCCGGGTGGCCGCGAGACCGGCGCTGAGGTAACACAGTCCGCCCGCGACTAGCGTTACTGCTGATCCAACATGGCCGCCGCCGGTGGCCACATGTACTCCGGCGCCCAGGATTCCGCCGATGAAGGCCACGACGGTACCCGAGGTCGGGCCGACAGAATTCGCCATGACCAACTCGTCGCCCTCGACGACGTGCGGCAGCGCGGCCGACAGCGCCGACAGGAAGAACCGGTTGACGCCGAGCACCACGAGCGCGGAGATCCAGACGGGCAGGCCGAGCGCTCCTGTCGCGATGAAAGCGGCGGCGAGCACCACGGCGGCGGCGCGCACCACGGCCGACCAGAGCAGGATCTGCCGCCTTGACCAGCGGTCGATGAAGACGCCGGCGAACGGGCCGATCAGCGAGTAGGGCAGGTAAAGCACGGCGAACGAGATCGCCGCGGTGCCCGGGTCGGGGAACGTCGTCGCGCTGAAGAACACGTAGCTGGCAAGGCCGGCGTTGAAGATCCCGTCACCGGTCTGCGAGAACAGCCTGGTCACGTACAGCTTGCGGAAGCCGTCGCTGGCCAGCACAGTGCGCAGGTCGCCGATGAACGTGGACCGCGCCCGGGTGTTCACACGTTCAGACTACGGCCTGGGGAATCCGAAGACCCTTCATGCTGAACGGAGCGCACCCGCTGATCTGGGCACGCTCCGTTCACGTCGCTTCGGGGCGCGGCCGCCGGCCGCACCTGGCTGGCTCGGGGCTTAGCGGTCGACCTCGCCGCGGATGAACTTCTCGACCTGCTCGCGGGCGACGTCGTCGCTGTACTGCTCCGGCGGCGACTTCATGAAGTACGAGGACGCCGACAGGATCGGGCCGCCGATGCCGCGGTCCTTGGCGATCATCGCGGCGCGCACCGCGTCGATGATGACGCCCGCCGAGTTCGGCGAGTCCCAGACCTCGAGCTTGTACTCCAGGCTGAGGGGGGTATCGCCGAACGACTTGCCCTCGAGCCTGACGTAGGCCAGCTTGCGGTCATCGAGCCACGGCACGTGGTCGGACGGGCCGATGTGCACGTCGGCCTTGGCCATCTCGTGCGGGATCTGCGAGGTGACCGCCTGGGTCTTGGAGATCTTCTTGGACTGCAGGCGCTTGCGCTCCAGCATGTTCATGAAGTCCATGTTGCCGCCGAAGTTGAGCTGATAGGTGCGCAGCAACTCGACGCCGCGGTCCTCGAACAGCTTGGCCAGCACCCGGTGCGTGATCGTCGCGCCAACCTGGGACTTGATGTCGTCGCCCACAATCGGCACGCCAGCCTCGGTGAACTTGGCCGCCCAGACCGGGTCGGAGGCAATGAAAACCGGCAGTGCATTGACAAATGCGACGCCCGCGTCGATCGCGCACTGGGCGTAGAAGCGGTCCGCCTCCTCAGAGCCGACAGGCAAGTAGGAGACAAGCACGTCAGCGTTCGCGTCCTTGAGCGCCCGCACCACGTCGACCGGGCTCTCGTCCGACTCGGTGATGATCTCGCGGTAGTACTCGCCCAGCCCGTCATTGGTCGGGCCCCGCTGCACGGTGACGCCGGTAGGCGGCACGTCGCAGATCGTGATGGTGTTGTTCTCGCTCGCGACGATCGCCTCGGCGAGGTCCCGGCCGACTTTCTTGGCGTCGACGTCGAACGCCGCCACGAACTCGATGTCCCTGACGTGGTAAGGGCCGAACTGGACGTGCATGAGGCCCGGCACCCGACTAGCCGGGTCGGCGTCCTTGTAGTACTCCACGCCCTGGACCAGGGAACTGGCGCAGTTCCCGACGCCCACGATGGCTACCCGTACCGAACCCATGAGGATTGCTCCTTTTCTTCTGTATCTCAGTGACCGATCCCGGCCTCGCGGCCGCGATCATCGGCACCGTTCGGTGTTCCGCCGCCGGCCGGGCCGCCGTTCTCGGCGTCTGCCCGTCGCTCGGAGGCGATCAGCTCGTTAAGCCAGCGGACTTCGCGCTCGACCGATTCGAGGCCGTGCCGCTGGAGTTCAAGGGTGTAGCTGTCGACCCGTTCCCTGGTCCGCGCCAGGCCGGCGCGTACCGCCTCGACGCGTTCCTCAAGACGGCTGCGCCTGCCCTCCAGGATCCGCATCCTGACGTCGGCCCTGGTGAGGCCGAAGAAGGCAAACCTGACGCCGAACCCGTCGTCCTCCCACGACGCGGGTCCTGACTGCCCGAGCAGGTCCTGCAGGTACTCCTTGCCGTCCGCGGTCAGCCGGTACACGATCTTGGACCGGCGACCCGCCAGCGGCTTCGCCGCGTCGGCCATCGTGGCCTCTTCCGTGATCAGGCCGCGGACGGTGAGATCCTTCAGGCACGGGTACAACGACCCGTAGCCGAAGGCGCGGAAGGCGCCGAGCACCGAGTTAAGCCGCTTGCTCAGCTCATATCCGTGCATGGGAGTCTCATGGAGCAGCCCGAGGACAGCAAGCTCGAGCACGCCGGTTCGCTTCATGTCGGCTCGTGCCTCCTGCCCCTGCCGGCTGGCCATGTCGGCCCATTCCCGAATCCACTGTATCTACTCGATGTATCGAGTCGATACATCGAAACGATAGGTCGTCGAGCGCCATGACGCAAGTTCGAGCTTGCGGGCCGACTCGCGCTCGCGGGTCTGACCTGGTGAGGGCACGTCTTCCCGGCGCTGCACCGAGATCGGGTATCGGCTCAGCGGCGATTCCGTCGTAACCTGTCGGCATGAGGCGATCGGTGGTCGACTACGCACTCGCGCGGCGTGCGACGCTCGCGTCAGTGCTATCTGGCCGCACCACGGTGACCGACGTCTGCGACGCGCACCCCTACCTTCTGCGCGCGGCGAAATTCCACGGTGAGCCGACCGACACCAGGTGCCCGATCTGCCGCAAGGTGAAGCTGACGCATGTCACCTATGTCTACGGCGACGAGCTCGGCCAGTACGAGGGCCGGGTCAAGCAGGGCAAGGAACTGGACGAAATGGCGGCCGAATACGGCGAGTTCAAGGTGTACGTTGTCGAGGTCTGCCAGAGTTGCGGATGGAATCACCTGGCGTCGTCGTATGTGCTCGGAACCGGCGAACCGTCGCTGCGGCGCCGTCGCCGGGCACGCACCGGAGACTGACCCGGCTGGCTCGGTAAGCCGCGGACTGGCCCCCGTACAGGCCTCGGGTAGGCCCTGCTCGCGCAGCCGGGCACTGCGGTGCCCATAATCTCGTTAATGCGATTGGCCCACGCAACCACGGAGGAAAGCGCAGACTAGAGAGCGTACCGGGACAGCAGGTACGCACCGGGTAGCGTGGTTGCCCATGCGAAGGCGGATGTCCTGTCCTTCGCTCCTGACTGCGTAACGCCGACCAGCGAGGATCAGGTGAGTAGTCGAGACTTCCCCGGACCATCCTGGGAGGAGAGCCAGGCGCCGGACGACAGGCGCGCTGGTTATCGTCCCGCCGACGAGGAAGCCTACGGACAGCGGGCGACCGCTGGCCGATCGGGTACGAGTCAGTCCGGGAATCCCCAGCCCAGGTATGGCCAGTCGGATCCATACCGCCAGAGCCAGCCGCCGCAGGGCCAGCCAGCCCAGGGCCAGCCGCCCCAGGCCGGATACGGCCGTCGCGGGCAGGCGGGCAATGGCTCGTCAGGTCGCGCGGGTGGCCATCGGGGCCAGGGCGGCGCCGAAAACGGCGGCTACCCGGCCAACGGCAACGGGAGCGGGTACGCCCAGGGTGCTCAATCCAGCCCCTACCCCGGCGGTCGCTCGGGCAGATCCGACCCTTACGCGGGTTCGAGCGAGCCTCGGACCGCGCGGGGCGGGCGACCCGCGGCCAGCAGGCACGGCGGCGGTTACCGGGGCGACTCGGCGAGTGTCCCGCCTGACGGCTACGGCACGAGCCTCCCCCGTGACGGCTATGGCAATGGTGCGGGCGATGGCTACCGGCCCGGCTCGGGGGGCCAGCGCAATGGCTCAGGCGATGGCTACCGCTCGCGGTCGCGGGATGACTCGGGCATCTGGTACCGGATGACCGGGCGGTTCGATACCACCGGATTCGGGCTCAAGGCACTTCGCTCGAACCGCACCGCGTCGGCCAGGCCCGGCTACTACAACCCGGACGAGGACCCTGGCTTCGGTGAACGGCCTACCGGCCGCTACCCCGGGGCTGCCTACGCGCCAGGCACCAGGCCAGGACAGCCCGGCACGACTGGTCCTGGCATGCCGCCCGGGCGAGCGCGACGGCCTGGGCCAGGAGCCGGCGGTCCGCGAGGTCGCGGTCCGCGCGGGTACGTCAATCCCGATGACGGCGCTCCGCTGCCCAAGCGGATCTTGCGCAAGCTCTGGTACGGGAACTGGTGGCGGCGCTGGACCATCAAGAAGGTCGGGCTGCTGATGGGCGGCATCGCGGCGTTCACCGCGCTCGCGCTCATCGCATCGTTCTTCACGGTGCTGTCGGCCACCAGGGTGCCGATCAACTCGCTGAGCGCCCCGCTCAGCCAGTCGTCGATCGTGTACTTCTCAAACGGGAAGGAAGTCGGCTGCTTCTGCACGACCAACCGCACGAGCCTGTCTGAGGCGAAGATCAAGAAGTCCAAGCTCCTGTGGGAAGCGGTACTGGCGGCCGAGGACAGGAATTTCTTCACCGAGGGCGGCGTCTCGCTCACCGGTATCTTGCGCGCGGCCAAGGCCGACCTGTCCGGCGGCGGCAACCTGCAGGGCGGCTCGACGATCACCGAGCAGTTCGTTAAGCGGTACTACGACCCGTCGGGCCTGGGCAACCTGACGTACCAGACGAAGATCAAGGAGATCTTCGTCGCGATCAAGCTGGCCAAGATGGAGCCGAAGTGGTGGATCCTGTGGCACTACCTGAACGCCATCCCGCTTGGCTCAGGTGCCTACGGCGTCCAGGCGGCGGCCGAGACCTACTTCCACGTCAAGGCCTGGCAGCTGACCGTCGCCCAGGCGGCGATGATCGCCGCGATGATCCAGGCGCCCTACGGGTACGAGCCAACCGTTCCAACCGCTAAGCCGACTGGTTTGGATAACTCGCTGCTCGAACGCTGGGTCTACGTGCTGACAAACATGGTCAGGGACGGCGCGATCACCCAGGATCAGTTCAGCAAGCTCGTGCCCGACCCGAACAACCAGGCCTCGGTGCTCAAGAATTTCCCCAAGGTCACGATCCGGTCGGTGAATTCGACTTGGCCCGGCTACCGCGGTTACATCATGGCGCTCGTCGCGGGCGAACTGCACGCCTACTACGGCCTGCCTAGCAGCATCGCTCAGCTCGGCGACCTTGGCCTGCAGATCCACACGACGATCAACGAGAACCTGATGCGGTCGCTCAACCGCACGGTCGTCGCGGAGAAGAAGCGGATCAGCGAGCTCATGGGCGAGCCGATGCCGTACTACATCAATATCAGCGCCGTTCTCGAGAAGCCGGGCACGGGCAACATCGTGGCGTTCTATGGCGGTCGCGGCTTCGGGATGAACGCGAAGAAGTGCGCCAAGTACCACTGCCAGCTCAACTCGATCCTGGCACCTGAGCCCGTCGGGTCATCGTTCAAGCCCTACGTGCTGGCTACTGCGGTGTCCCAGGGGATGGACGTCCGCAACAGCGTGATGAACAGCCACTCGCCGCTGTGCATACCGCCGGACTACACGACCACACTCCGCCTCCAGCTCGCGAAGCAAACCAGGAACTGCCCCACTCCCGATGGCTACCATTTCTTCGATGAGTCCAGTGAGGATACCGGGCGCATCAACGAATCGGTGGCCGGGGCGACGGCTACGTCAAACGACCCCGCGTACGAGGACCTGATTCACCGCACGAGTATTCAGTCGGTCATCAACATGGCCGCGACGCTTGGCGTCAGTTCAAGTGACGTCTACGGGCTCAACAAGTTGTTCGGCGACAACTGCAGGAAGATCAACCCGATCTGCACCCCCGGTACCGTTCAGGCCGCTCTCGGTGAGGGCGACTTGACAGCGGTGGATCAGGCGAATACCTTCTCCACGCTGGTGTCCGGGGGCATCAGCGTCACGCCGCACATCATCGGCTACCTCATCAGGAACGGCGTTCGCGAGTCCGCCCACGTCGTGAAGACCCGCGCACTGCAGCCTGAGGTGGCCGGCGACACCGACTGGGCTTTGTCGTTCGACACCGACCCAACTCCTCCCGGCGGAAATCAACCCGGCACTGGCGTGCCGAACGCGATGTGGGACCGCCCGATGATCGCCAAGACCGGGACCCTCGGTGAGGGCAGCTCCTCCTCGCAGGCGTGGTTCATCGGAGCCATACCGCAGTACTCGATGGCGGTAGGCATGTTCACCGACCACCCGAATGGGGCGCACAAGCAGATACTTGACGGACTGCCATCGGTAGGAACGTGGCAGGGCAGCTATGGCGGCGCCTGGCCCGCCACCATCTGGCGTGCGTTCATGGGCGACCAGTTCGGCGGTCTGCCGATCAAGGCGCTGCCGCCCGAGGGCTTCACGGGCGGCAACCCGCTGTTCGTCAAGTGGGTTATGGCACCGAAGATCAAGCCGAAGAAACCGAAGTGCCAGCCCCAGCCGCCGTCCGGGGGGCATGGTCACCACCATAAGTTCTTCGGAAACGGTAACGGCAATCAGTGCAGCCCGAACCCGAACCCGTCGGGTCCGCCGACCCCGAACCCGAGTCCGACGGGCTTCCCGACCCCAAGCCCGCCTGGCCTGCCGAGCCCGACCCCATCGGGCTCGCCGAGCCCGTCTCCGACTATCACCCCGAGCCCGAACCCGTCAGCTCAGATCGCGACGCGCCCGGCTCGCCGGGTCCCGCACCAAACGACGGGCGCGGCAACGTCGTCGGTGCTGGTCCCGACCTCATCCGAAAAGCTCCGCAGGCTGGGCTGGGTAGCGACGACTACAGGACCGGTATAGTTCGGGAGCGGCTGCGACTGCCTGGTCGTTTGTGACCAGGCATAACTGACTTTATCTTTTCCCTAGTAAAACAGATATATTGTATTTACAGCGCTAGCTGCCCTCTGCTTATGATGGCCGAGTGGTCAAGCCTGACGATCTCCGGGGCATGTGCTATGGGAAGTTTGTCGACGTCTGGTCAGTTCTAGGCCTCGTCGCACTAACCTCGTCCTGGTTGCTGTTCACTGGATGGCAAACGGGAAGTCATAATCTGCGCGTCGTAGTCGTTACTGTAGGGTTCGCTGAATTTACGGCGCTTATGACGCGATTTTCAACCCACATACCGGGTCTCACTGCCGTGGGCGGCGGCCCGTACGGCGCCTGGGACATGGAGTCGTCGGGGAACGTCGGCAACCCCTGGGCGATCGCGGTGCTCGCCAACCCGAACACCATACCGACGGGCGGCATATCGTGCGACGCGACGAACGACGTCTTCGGCAGCCCGTTTCCAGGCGGCTAGCGGCCACGGAACCTAGAAGTGGAAATCAGTCAGCCCGCGAGATTGGAGATTCCAGTGCTACGTATGATAGCCAGCGCCGTCTTAGCGCTCGGGGCCTTGTTCCCGGCATCCTCGGGCGTCAGCCCGGCCTCGGACAACAGCGGTAGTCATATCTGCCTCATCAAGCACCCGAGGTACTGTCTTAATCTGTTCCACGACAAGTTTGCTGGCGGGAATTTTGTCGTAATGCACGACCGCAAGGGGCAAGGGCTGGGCTGGAAAGTCGTCAAGGTCGGGACCGTCTGTGCCGGCGGCACATGCGGCAGGCCAAGACCCTTCCATGATCATCACTTGGACCAGCGGTACAAGGGTCGCCCCGTCTACAAGATCAAGAAAACAAAGGGTTCCTCCGGCCAGACCAGCGGATGTCTGGGCGCACAGAATTTCGAGGGGACCGGGAACCTCGCTGCCTTGGCTTTGCCCTGCCAAGCCTTCAATGGCGCGATCTGGGTGTACTCGAGAAACAAGAACCTTGTGCAGATCGATCCCCATAACGGGACAACCCTCGGGAATCTTGCTACCGATAAGGCTGGCAATAACAACGACGTCTGCTTCTGCACCGACCAGAACAGCCGGTGGAGTATCTAGCTAGCTGCCCAACTGAGACCGCAACCAGCGGACGTCGGGGGCCGGGTCCGGGGTTTCGCAGATGACGTTGGCGCCCGCGGCTTGGACTACCGAGACGAGGACGGCTGGGTCGATCGTTCCTGACGTGAGCCCGGCGTGGCGGTCGCGGCCTGAGTCGAACTGATCGCGCGAGTTATTGCAGTGGATGAGGTCGATCCGGCCGGTGATGGCCTTGACGCGGTCCACGATCCCTGCTAGCCCCTCGCCAGCGGAGTTGGCGTGGCAGGTGTCGAGGCAGAAGCCGACGTCATCGCCGCCGCCCTTGTTGATGGCCTCCCAGAGCCTGGCGATGTTGTCCAGGCTGCGGGCCATCGCGCCGTCGCCGCCGGCGGTGTTCTCGATGAGCATGGGCAGCGGGCGCTCGATGCGCTCGATGGCCTTGCGCCAGCTGTCGTAGCCCTCGGCCGGATCGGTCCCGGCGGTGACGTGCCCGCCGTGCACGATCAGCCCGGCTGCCCCGATCTTCGCGGCGGCGTTGAGCTGCTGCTCGAGGATCTTGCGGCTGGGGATCCTGATCCGGTTATTGGGCGAGGCCACGTTGACCACGTAAGGCGCGTGCACGTAAGCCTTGACATCGGCCGCCTCGAACTCCGCGCGCACCTGATCTGGCTCCCGCCCGCCAGGGAAGGACGGTGCCTTCCAGTCTTGCGGGTCGCCGAGAAAGAACTGGACGGCGTCGACGCCCATGGCCTGCGCCTTGGGCAGCGGGTCGTTCTCGTGCAGGTGCGCTCCGATTCTGGCCATCCCACGAGCTTAGCGAGTCGCCCCGGGAGGCCGCGGGAGGTCAGCGCGGGCCGCGCTTCCCGTCAGCCGAAGCCGCCGTGCGCGAGAGCGATGCCCATGCCGACGAACGACGCGACGATGCCGCACACGATGAGCATGCGCTGCTCGCGGGTCACCGACACCATCTGAGCCCACAGCCCGACGAGGAACGCGCTGACTCCCAGGGCGCTGCCGATGATGTGGTTCGCGCTCTGCAGGCCCATCACGAACGACACGAGGCCGGCGGCGACTGAGTAAGCCGCCGCGCCGTTGATCCAGGGATGGTGCTTGCCATCGGTGTTCAGCGTCAAGCGGCGTGCCCCTGATCGGGACGGGGCCTGCACCTCGGCCTCGGACAAGGCCGTCACCTCCAACAGACGTCTACCTGCCGGACGACACGAGTGGCAATGCCAGCGCGTTCATGCTAAATGTCCTTACTGGCATCCGCGCGGGGCTCGGCCGGCTGCTTTTTCCCAGTGTTTCCCTGTTTGCGAGGCAGTTAAGCGCGTCCCGGCGTGCATCCGCGTCCGGACCTGACTGTCGGCGGTGGCTGGTACGCTTACTGCTCTGCGTGACCATATTGTGCACGCGGGTCCTCCTGTCACGGAAAGACCGTGACCGCTGAGTCCGAAGGAGGCGTGGTCGGCATGCGCCGTTACGAGATGATGATCATCCTCGATCCCGCGCTTGAAGAGCGAACCGTCCAGCCATCACTTGACCAGTTCCTCAAGGTCGTGACCACGGCCGGGGGCACAGTAGACAAGGTCGACGTGTGGGGCAAGCGGCGGCTCGCCTACGACATCGACAAGAAGACCGAGGGGATCTACACCGTGGTCGATCTCGTCGCCGAGCCCGACACGGTCAAGGAGCTCGACCGCCAGCTCAACCTCAACGAAGCAGTGATGCGGACCAAGATCCTGCGTCCTGACCTGCACTGACTTTCCGACCGGCACTGACTTTACCGGGAGTACCGATGGCAGCAGGCGACACCCAGATCACCCTCGTCGGCAACCTCGTCGACGATCCTCAGCTTCGCTATACCTCGACCGGCCAGGCGGTCGCGAGTTTCCGGATGGCTTCAACTCCTCGGTTCCTCGACAAGAACACCAACGAGTGGAAAGACGGCGACGCGCTGTTCATGTCGTGCAGCGTCTGGCGCCAGGCCGCTGAGAACGTGGCCGAGAGCCTGCAGCGCGGCATGCGCGTCATCGTTTCCGGCCGGCTGCGGCAGCGGTCGTACGAGACCAAGGAAGGCGAGAAGCGCACCGTTTACGAAGTCGAGGTCGACGAAGTCGGCCCGTCGCTGCGGAACGCCTCAGCCAAGGTCGTCAGGTCGAGCCGGGCCACGGGCGGCCAGGGCGGCGGCGGAGGCCAGGGCGGCTACGGCAGTTCGGGCAGTTCGGGCGGCTCAGGCGGCTCGGGCAGTTCGGGCGGACGTGGCAACGACGATCCGTGGAGCTCGGACGGACCTGACAACTCAGGGTTCAGCGACGAGCCGCCTTTCTAATCCGAGAGTCTGACCTGCCCGCTCTCGCCGGGAGCGGGTGACTACGCCGCCCGGCTGCGGGCGGCGACTAGCAAAGCCGCCCGGTCGCGGGCGGCAGACCATTCCCGCTACTGGCGGGAGACCATCCCCGCCGCGGGCGGGGCTCTGCTAAGGAGCACCACGATGGCCAAGCCACCAATTCGCAAGCCTAAGAAGAAGGTTTGCCTGTTCTGCCAGGAGAAGGTCGCTCGCGTCGACTACAAGGACACGGCGACCCTCAGGAAGTTCATCTCCGACCGCGGCAAGATCCGGGCGCGGCGGGTTTCGGGAAACTGCACAAGGCATCAGCGTGATGTCGCGACGGCGATCAAGAACGCCCGCGAGATGGCGCTGCTGCCTTACACCAGCACGGCACGCTGAGGCCGAGGGAGGTAGGAGACGATGAGCGGTTCGCCGATGAAGCTCATCTTGACCCAGGAGGTCACTGGCCTCGGGTCCCCCGGCGATGTTGTCGAAGTTGCCGGCGGTTACGGGCGGAATTACCTGGTGCCGCGCGGCTTTGCCATGCGCTGGAGCAGGGGCGCCGAGAAGCAGATCGAGTTGATCAAGCGGGCCCGGGCGGCGCGCGAGATCCGCAGTGTTGACGATGCCCGCCATGCGGCTGAGAGGCTCCGCGGCATGCGGGTCAAGCTGCAGACGAAGGCGGGCAGCGGTGGCAGGCTGTTCGGGTCGGTGTCGACCAGCGATATCGCGGCAGCGGTCAAGAGGGCCGGCGGTCCCGAACTCGACCGCCGCAAGATCGAGATGGCCAACCCGATCAAGACCGTTGGCTCGCATCAGGTCGCCGTCAGGCTGCACCCCGAGGTCAGCGCGACGCTGGACGTCGAGATCATCGGGGCGTGAGGTCGCTGACGCCTTGAGATGGGTGGTCCTGCCCGAGGGGGCTGGCTGGTCCTGAAGTCGTAGCCCCTTGGGAACGCCTGGTACGGGAACGGGCCGACGTGGTGCGGTAAGCATCGTCGTCGGCCCGTTGCCATGCCTGGGCGCGGGCCTGGCCCGGCTTGCCGGTGTTGGCGCCGGTGTCACTGTTAGTGATGGGACGGATGAGGCTGACGGTACGCGTGGGTTGAGGCGGGTTTCGCATGGATGCGGGATCGATTGGCTTGTTGGCTTGTTGGGGGCTCTGGCTGCGGGGTGAGTCTGAGGCGGTGGAGGCGGGTGGTGCGGGTTTGCCTGGTGGGGTGCTTGTCCGCTGGGGTCCGGCGGGATCTATGTTCCGTGATCATGGTCGCGCGCATGATCACGGAACATCGCTACTGTCCTGACCTGCGTAAACTTCCGTGATCACGCCCCGTACCATGATCACGGAACATAGCCCCAGGCGAGTTCGGACGGCCTGGCCTGGTCACCCCGGCACCGCTAGCCCCGCACCTCGAGCTCGAGCCGCTCGAGCCCGAGCCGCTCGAGCCTCTAATGAGCCAACAAGGACATCGATGTTGGAAGGTGGGTGTCGACCCGCGTATTGATGTTGGCGGGGTGTCCGGCTGGCCGGCGGCTGGCGGGCGGCGGTGTGCGGCTGGCGGGCGTTCTGGCTGGCGGGCGCTCGGCGGTCAGTCGGTGTGGTTGGTCAGGGCCTGGTAGCCGGCCAGACGCCTGCCGACCTCGGGGTCTAGCTCGGCGAGCAGTGCCCACAGTTCTGCCAGTTTGGCGACGCGAGGGTCTGGGTCACCAGCGTGCGCCCCAGCCCTGCCGGCAAGATCGTCAATGGCCTGGCCGATCTCGGCGATCCGTTGCGCGGCTGTCGAACACATAATCGAATGGTAGCGGTCGGCACTGTCAGCGGAGGGCAGATCTCCCCAGATTCCGGCCCGGTTACAAGCAACCAAATTTTGTGCTTTCCCGGTGCCGGGCGAGGCCTGCGTGGTAACGGGCCGCTGACCCTGCCGAGACGCAGGACGTGTGGATAACTTCGGCCGGACTGTTCAGTATCCCAAGCTAGGTTAATTCTTTTGCGCACAGCTGGTGGATTGTGTTCGCGCAGCTAGGAGGCCTGTGTGGGCCAGAATCCGGGATTCATCCACAGGTCAGTCCCCAGGTCACGCACAGCCTGCACGGCGTGTCTGCACAGGCTGTCCACAGGGATGTGCACAGCCTGATTGGACGCCGTCTGGCGGCAGGACAACACTGTCCAGAGCTAACTGTCGTAGCCGTTCGATAGAACAGTTTCTGCCTGGTCGGCAAAGAGGGGGTGTGGCCTGGTGAGCGTCGCGGAGATCGCGCCCAGGGAGGACTTCGAACGGACGCCCCCGCATGACATCGCCGCTGAGCAGTGCGTGCTCGGCGGCATGTTGCTATCCAAGGACGCGATTTCCGATGTGCTCGAGGTCATCAGGGCTTCGGACCATTACCGTCCCGCTCACCAGATCGTGCACGAGACGATCCTCGACCTGTACGGCCGGGGGAGCCGGCCGACGCGGTGACTGTCGCGGCCGAGCTGACCAAGCGCGGCGACATCGCGAAGGTTGGCGGCGCTCCTTACTTGCACACGCTGATCGCGTCGGTCCCGACCGCCGCCAACGCCGGCTACTACGCGAGGATCGTGCGGGAGCGGGCCATCCTGCGCCGCCTGGTCGAGGTCGGCACCAGGATCGCGCAGCTCGGCTACGCGGGAGACGCCGACGCGGACGAGCTCGTCGACCGCGCCCAGGCCGAGGTGTACGGCGTCACCGAGCGGCGGACAGCCGATGACTACCTGCCGCTCTCCGAGATCATGCCCGACGCCCTGGTCGAGATCGAGGCGATCGGCAGTCGCGGCGGCACCATGACAGGCGTGCCGACCGGGTTCGTCGACTTGGACGCGCTGACCAATGGCCTGCACGCGGGCCAGATGATCGTGATCGCGGCCCGGCCGGCGCTGGGCAAGAGCACGCTGGCGCTCGACCTCGCCCGTGCCGCCTCGATCAAGCACGGCCTGACTTCGGTCATCTTCAGCCTGGAGATGAGCCGCAACGAGATCACGATGCGGCTGCTCTCGGCCGAGGCCAGGATCGCCCTTCACTCCATGCGGACCGGCCAGATGAGCGAAGAGGACTGGACGAGGCTGGCCCGCCGGATGAGCGAGGTAGCCCACGCGCCGATGTTCATCGACGACTCGCCGAACATGTCGATGATGGAGATCAGGGCGAAGTGCAGGCGCCTCAAGCAGCAGCACGATCTGCGCCTGGTGATCATCGACTACCTGCAGCTGATGAGCTCGCCCAAGCGAGTCGAGAACCGGCAGCAGGAGGTGTCCGAGCTGTCCAGGTCCCTGAAGCTGCTCGCCAAGGAGCTCAATGTTCCCGTCATCGCCGTCGCCCAGCTGAATCGCGGTCCCGAGCAACGGCAGGACAAACGGCCAATGCTGTCCGATTTGCGCGAAAGTGGCTCTATTGAGCAAGATGCGGATATGGTCATACTTTTGCACCGGGAAGACGCCTATGAGCGTGAGTCGCCGCGAGCGGGAGAGGCCGACTTCATCGTGGCGAAGCACAGGAACGGGCCGACGACGACCGTGACGGTGGCGTTCCAGGGCCACTACAGCCGGTTCGTTGACATGGCTCGCATCTGACGGGCTGCCGTGCCCGGAGGCCCCGGGATCGGGGGAATCGCGGAAAGCCATGCGCACGCGGATGGCACGGCTGGTCGATTTTCGTCTGGGTAACACCGGGATGCGCCGTGGACAGTAAGGAGTGAGGGGACTATCGTCCGCTGCCCGGCCAACGCGCACCGGCCGGGTCACATCGTCATCCACTCGCGGGAGGACGCTTATGACCGCCGTCCGTATAGCACATGCCGAGCCCATGCCCGGAGGGCTGGGCAACGGCGAATTCCACACCCGCGGCTACTTGGTCGTGCTCGCCGACGACACGGGACACCGGGCGGTGCCAATCTGGCTGCGGGGCGAGCCGGGCGAAGACGACCTGTCGCAGCTCATTGAGCTGGCCAGCCGCCCGGCTGGGGAGATCATCGTGGCTGATGCCCCGGAGGACCTCACCACCCGGCTGCTACATGCCGCCGGCGCCAGCGTGGCCGGCGTGGACATCGACGTGACCGCGGCGGACATCGATGAGCTGAACCCGCAGGTTACGGTGGCACGGGTCGGGCTGCGCGGCTCGACCGGAACCCGGCAGGTCACGGCCAGCCTGGGCCTTTGCCTGGCCATGGCGGTAGCCTCTGGTGCCCCAGTCCGGGTACCGGATGCGGTGATGGAACGGCTGGCCGTTCCGGTGGCGGGCGAGGACCTGCTCACTCCGTTCTTGGACCATGTGCCGCCATATGCCCGTGCGCTGCCCGGCCATGGACTGGCAGGCTGGCCGATGGGCGCCCTGCCTGGCAAGCGGCCCCGTTTCGAGCCGCGCAACTTGGACTTTGCCGACGGGCTGGACCGATGGGACCTTGATAGCGGCCTCGGCCTGACGACAGCCCCGTGGCAGCAGGAGGACTATTCGGCGGCCGCCGATGGCCAGTCCGCGGTCCTGTCCTCAGCCGTGGCCCGGCCCGCCGGATCCGCTGCCCTGGTCCAGACGATCTTCGCCGATGACTACCGCGGCGCCACCGTGGTCTTCCACGGCGAGATACGCACCGAGTCTCTCACAGGTCAGGCAGGGCTTCGCCTGGAGATCCTCAGGCACTGGTGGCGTACCGGGCGTGCCGGCGAAGACTACGACGTGACAGTCCTTGGCGGCAGCGCGTGGACCAAGCACGAGATCAGCGCGCCGATCCCCGAGGACGCCGACCTCATACGGTTCGGCGTTACCCTGGCCGGCCCCGGCCACACCGCGCTGCGGAATCCAGGACTCCGGCTCGCGGAGGATAGCCTCCCGCCACCGGACGCGGACGCGGATGGCGAGGAGCTGACCAGCGGTGACTGATTCTCCCGCCATCTCGGGCGGCGGCGGAGATGACTGCGGCGAGTTGTCCGACGGGGACCTGGTCCGGCTGGCCCGCGACGGTGATCAGGTGGCGTTCCGGCTGCTGGTCGAGCGGCACCAGCCGATGGTGCGGGCCCGCGCACGCTGGCTGTGCGCCAACCCCAGTGATGTCGACGATGTCGTGCAGGAGTCGTTCCTGCACACGTTCATCGCACTGGACCGCTTGGAAGACCCGGAACGGTTCGCCGGCTGGCTGGCAGGTGTCGTGTTCAACGTCAGCCGCAATCTACGGCGCCGCCGCCAGCTCACGCTGATTCCCGACTGGCCCGAACCGCTGCACCCGGCCGCTGCCGGGGGGCTGCCGTCGGCCGAAGACCTGGACCGGGCCGAAGCGCTGCGTGCCGCCGTCGCCGGCCTGCCAGCCGGGCAGCGGCGGGCCGTCACCTTGCATTACTACGCCGACCTGCCGCCCGCCCAGATAGCCGAGTCGCCCGGAGCGGCAAGGGCCAGCCTGCACAAGGCCCGGCTGCGGCTGGGCGCCTACCTCACCCAGCACCGTCCCGACCTTGTTCCCGCCGCATCCCGGAGGACTCACATGACCGCTGTCCGCATCGCGAGCGTCGAGCGCCAGGTCCCGCCAGGCCCCTTGCCCGATACCGTCCCCACCGACGTCGTCGTGCTCGCTGACGACGCGGGCCGCCGACAGTTGCCGATCTGGCTGCTGGCGCGCGACGGTGACCGGCTCTCCCCGGTCGCGGCCCGTGAGCATCCGGCGAGTATCGCGGCGCGCACCGCGGATGAGCTCACCGCCCGGCTGTTGCGCGCCGCCGGCGCCAGCGTGACCGGGGTGGACATCGACGACCTTGGCCCCGGGGTGACCGCGGCACGGATCGAGATCGCCAGTCCCGCCGGGACCAGGCACGTCACCGCACGCCTCGGCGACGGCCTTGCCGTGGCCGCCACCGCGCACGCGCCGATCCGGGTGTCCGACACGGTGATGGGCCGGCTGGCGGTGCCGGAGGGCAGCTACGTACCCGGGTCCTTGCCCGCTCCCACGGCGGGCGTGCTGCGCCTTGGGGACCGACCCCGCTACGAGCCGCGGAACATGCGGTTCGCCGACGGCCTGGACAGGTGGCTGCTGGGCGGCAGCTTCGCCGAGCACACCAGCGAATCGCACTGGCACGACTACACCTGCGCCGCCGGGCACGGAGTAGCAACACTGTCAGCCGCCGTGCCTCAGCCGGAGGGCTTCGCCTTCCTGGCCCAGGAGATGTTCGCCGACGACTACATCGACGCTGTCATCACCTTCCGGGGCCAGATCCGCATCTCACGCGCCGATGACGAGAAGGCCGCAGGGCGCGCCGGGTTGTTCCTGCGGACCGAGCGAGGGCGTGATACCGGGTCCGGGCGGAACATTCGCGGACCCCTGGCCGAGGACACCGTCCTCGCCGATCCCAGTAACCACATCGTCACCGTCACTGACGGTAGTGACTGGACCAGGCGCGAGGTCACGGCCCGCGTTCCCGGCGACTGCACCACCGTCATGTTCGGCGTGTTCCTGACTGGCCCGGGCCGGGTCGAGCTACGCGACGCGGAACTGGCCCGCGCCATGTGACCGTTGAGAGAAGAAGAGGAACCGCCATGAGCGGCACGTCAGTGATCAGCGCCCGGGCGCTGCGGCCGTTTACCGTCGCCGGGATCGCGGTCACCGCCGCCAACCCGCCGTATCCGAACCTCTGCCACACCGCTGGCGGCGGCTGTTACGCAGGGCCGAACGTTCCGGTACAGGACATGGGACTGCTGTGGCTCACCGAGCCGGATGTCCTTGGCCTCGCGACGTCCGCAGACCCCGTGACCACCTATGTCCTGAACCTGAAGCTCGCCGACCCGGCCAGGGCCGAGGCGTTCACCAGCCGCCACGGCGACGGCGCCAACCCGCCATTCCTGGCCGCGTGGCAGGACGTCAGCGCCGCCGACGGCCTCGTGGTGCAGGACGAGCAGTCCGTCCTGCACCCCGGAGCCTGGGTCGCCGGGCTGCTAGCGGTGGCGAGCGTGGCCGTGCTTGCCGGGGGCCGGATGGCCGAGCGCACCCGGCGGGTCGGAGTGCTCAAGGCGGCCGGCGCGACGCCGGGCCTCGTCGCCGCCGTGCTGATGGCCGAGAACCTGGCCGTGGCGCTGGCCGCCGCGGCGGCCGGGCTGGTCATCGGATGGCTGGCCGCGCCGCTGCTCACCAACCCCGGGGCCGCCCTGGTGGGCACGCCAGGGGCGCCGTCGCTCACCGTGGGCGATGCCGAGCTGGTGCTGGCCGTGGCGGTCGTGGTGGCCTTCGCCGCGACGCTGGTCCTGGCAGTCCGCGCCGCGCGGGTCAGCACGGTCAGCGCACTGGCCGACGGAGCCAGGGACCACGACGCGGGGCCGCCCTGATCGCGGTCTCGATGCGGCTGCCCGTGGCCCTGCTTCTCGGCCTGCGGCTGATCGCCCGCAAGCCGCGCCGTGCCCTGCTCGGCGCGGCCAACATCGCGGTCACCACGGCCGGGATCGTCGCCGTGCTCACGTTCCGCGCCACCGTCGACCAGGCGATCAACGGCAGGGGCGGCCTCAGCGATCCGGTCTTCAACCGTGACGGGCAGGTGCTCATGGTGCTGACGGTCGCGGTGCTCGTGCTCGCGTCACTCAACGCGGTCTTCACTACCTGGGCGACGGCGATGGACTCCCGGCAGGCATTCGCCCTGGCGCGCTCGCTCGGTGCGACCCCGAGCCAGACAGGCCGCGGGCTGCTGGTGACGCAGTTGCTGCCCGCGCTGCCAGGCGCCGTGGCCGGCGTCCCGATGGGCATCGGGCTGGTCCTGGCAACGGTCGGCGGAGGAACGTTCACCATCCCGCCCGCCTGGTGGGTGGCGGTCGCTATAGCAGGGGCACTGGCCGCCGTCGCCGTGCTCGCCGCCATCCCGGCCTTGATCGACGCCCGCCGCCCGGTCACCGAGATCCTGCAAGCCGAGACGGCACGCCGGGGCTAGTCAAGGGAGCCCAAAGGGCTGTCGGCGGTGCGCGGGAGCGCCCGTCTGGGGTGCGGACAGCAGCCAGGCTGTTCGATGATGCCGCAGAGCTAGCGACCAGGCGCGTCGCTTGGCGGCAAAGCCGCGAGTCCTACACGATGGACGTCCCGAAGTTGTAGCCGCAGGCATGCTAAATCGCTTTTACGCGAACAATCGCCTAACGATAGTCTTCCGTCATGACAGCCCTGGCCTGCCCGCATTGCGGAGTTTATGCGGTATTCGACCGTCGCTGGATAGAACGCACGGAAGACTGGCCACCGGACGCGGATTACGCCTGCGGACTCTACACGTGCAACGGATGCGGCAAGCCGATCGCCGCGATTCACGATGGACTCGGCATCAGCATCACCGACTACTGGCCTAAGCGCGCAAGCGGCAAGGACTACCCGGATGTGCCTGACGATCTCGCCTCAGTGGCCAACGACGCTCACTTGTGCCTTGACGCGGGATCTGGCAGAGGGGCCGCGACGCTAGCGCGTGCCGTGGTCGAGGCGGTAGCGAAGACGCACGGCATTCTAAACGGGAACCTTGAATCGAAGATCGATGCACTGCACAGCGCAGGGCACATCAGCGAGGCAATGAAGGAGACGCCGGCCTCAGTCGGTCATTGCCAGGCCCTTGACGATGGCCTGGGCTACCGGAGAGGGATCGGAGCCGTCTAGGACGAAGCCGTCGGGGGCGTTGACCGCGGGCTGGGCGATCATCCGCGGTCCGTTACCCCGGTGCGGCCAGGTCGCGGTGTGCACGATGAACGGGTGGCACAGGAAGACATCCCCGGCCTTTCCCGTCGCGTGCGCCGTGTTCAGGCACAGGGTCGACGGGAACCAGAGCTCAGTGTCGGAGTCGGCGCCCGCCTCGCCGTAGGGTGCCAGGAACCGCGGCACGGTCAGGTGCGAGCCGCACAGCAGCCGGGTGGGCGCGTCATGGCGGCCGATGTCGGTGAACAGGATGAGCGCCAGCAGGCCGCGGGCTCTGGACCGGATGTCGGCCCAGCCCCGGCCGGACCCGTCCGGGGCGGCGTAGCTGCCCTCGATGTGGTACCCGGCGTTGGCACGTTCTTCGGCCGGGAACCGCACCATCACCGACTTCCCCAGGTCTGCCGGGCGCACCTGGCGCTTCCACCGGCCCGGCCCGATCAGCTCGTCGTAGGCGGCGGTCAATGCCGGCGCCAGGTACGCCGCGGCGAATGGCTCGCCGGCCAGGCCGTCCACGTTCCCCGCGAACGCACGCCAGCTCCCTGGAGCGTCCCGGTGGACGCCGCGCCGCTCAAGCGCCGCCCAGGTCAGGTCTTGGCAGGCACTCACCGTGTCCGCGTCCACCGCACCGCGGATCACCGTGTACCCGTCCCGCACGAAGGCATCCAGATCCACCAGGCCATGATGATCTCGGCCACGCACGCCTGTCATCTCGATTAACTCCTACCGGGGACAGCTCGCCGCGATGACATCAGAGAGCGGGCGTGACGACTGTCAGCCGCATCTGCCCAGCGGCGGTCATGAGCCCGGTGGCGTCAGCGCGATTACTTGGTGTGACAGCAGTTCATGGTGGGGCGCGTACGAATCCGCCTGTCTGGCGCCAAGCCCCAGTCGGCCGACATCTTGTCCGAGGTGCACCCGGACGGCCATTCTGTTTCCCCGGTTTTTGACCGCACTATGCTGATTGCCGTGCAAGATGCCCTCTTCGCGGACCCGCGGCTCGCCAGGATCTATGATGTGTGGGAGGGGCAGCGTATTGACCTGCCCAATTACCTGGAGATCGTGGCTGAGCTTGGCGCGTGCAGCGTGCTTGATGTCGGCTGCGGGACGGGTAACTGGGCGAGCATGCTCGCCGAGCGCGGCTTTGAGGTCGTCGGGCTGGACCCGGCCGCGGCGTCACTGGATGTCGCCAGGGCCAAGCCAGGCGCGCAGCGGGTGCGGTGGATCCATGGTGACGTGACGAGCCTGCCGGCCCTCGCGGTCGACCTGGCGACAATGACCGGCAACGTCAGCAACGTGTTCCTCACCCAGCGGGAGTGGCTAATGACGCTGGGCGGTGTGCATGCGGCGCTCCGCCCCGGCGGCCACCTGGTGTTCGAGTCCGTGGACCCGGCAGGAAAGCCGTGGCTGAACTGGAACCGCGAGACTACCTATGTCAGGCGCGAGTCTCCTGACGCGGGCGCGTTCGAGAGCTGGTCCGAGGTGATCGGGGTGGACGGTGACCTGGTGAGCATCCGGCGGACTTACGTTTTCGCGGCTGACGGGGCAACGCTGACTTCGGAGGGCATCCGGCGATACCCGCCGCGTCCGGTGATCGAGGATTCGCTCATCTCAGCGGGTTACGAGCTGGCAGATGTCCGCGGCGCGCCGGAGCGTGCCGGGCTTGAACTGGTGTTCATCGCCCGCAAGCCCGCCACGACCTCGTAACGGCCGCACAGAACCAGGTGATATGCCCGTGATTGTCAGCTCGGCCAGTGCCTTTCCAGCCATCCGGAATCGGCGTTCGGGGCAGCGTGGCCGGTGCGTCGACTAGCGAATCCGATCACGTTCTGTGATGGCCATGAGGTCTTCTTCGTGGCCGCCAGCGGGCAGATCCGGATGGCCGCCAACACGGGCGTGAAGCGGCTGGAGTGAGTGACTTTGCGCCTAGGGTGGACTCTCGTGGGGCGGGTGGTCTTCATGTGCGGTCCGGCCGGATCGGGAAAGTCCACGGTTGCGCGGGGATATGAGCAGCAGGGCATGACCCGGCTGTCCTTTGACCAGGAGGCGTGGTCTCGCGGTATCACCAAAATGCCCCTGCCTCCCGAGGTGCACCGCGACATCGAGGACGTGCTGCGCGCCCGCCTGGTGGAGCTCGTGCGTGCCTGGGCGGACGTGGTCTGGACTTCTCGTTCTGGTCCCGAGCCATGCGGGAGGAGTACCGCGGGGTGCTGCGGCCGGCATCAGCGTGCCGCTGGGCGTAGGAGTGCCGGTAGGCATACGGCACGACCAGGGCAGGGTTGACCTGCTGGCCGTCGGCGTCGAGGAGCAGGTGGGCCCTGGTGGGCAGGCCAGGGGCGCCATCGCTCACCGTCGGCGATGCCGAGCTGGTGGTGGCCGTGGCGGTCTTCGCCGCGACGCTGGTCCTGGCAGTCCGCGCCGCGCGGGTCAGCACGGTCAGCGCACTGGCCGACGGAGCCAGGGCACCACGACGCGGGGCCGCCCTGATCGCGGTCTCGACGAGGCTGCCGGTGGCCTGCTTCTCGGACGCAGTTGCTGCCCGCGCTGCCAGGCGCCGTGGCCGGCGTCCCGATGGGCATCGGGCTGGTCCTGGCAACGGTCGGCGGAGGAACGTTCACCATCCCGTCCGCCTGGTGGGTAGCGGTCGCGGTAACAGGGGCGCTGGCCGCCGCCGCCGTGCTCGCCGCCATCCCGGCCTTGATCGATGCCCGGGTCACCGAGATCCTGCAGGCCGAGACGGCACGCCGGGGCTAGTCGAGGGAGCCCAGAGGGCTGCCGGCGGTGCGCGGATGGCGAACTAGGTCTTCGTGCGCCAGCAGTGCACGGCGAACCCTCGGAGTGCCGTAGACTATCGAGGCGCCAGCGCTCGTAGCTCAATGGATAGAGCATCTGACTACGGATCAGAAGGTTGGGGGTTCGAGTCCCTCCGAGCGCGCCAGGCATCTCTGCAGGTCAGGGTTCCATTTAAGTGGTGAGAGTGAGCCCCTGACCGGCGGTGGCTCGCCGCTTCATGCGAGGCGACCCTCGCATGCCTCCTCTATGTCGCCCATCTGATCGCGCGCCACTCACCGGTGGCAGTGTCGCGGCCGAATTCAAGCGGTATCTGTGTGCGTTCGGGCAGCGGTGGCGGCTGGCCCCAGCTTGTCGCGGCTGGGTGGCGCCGGCCGCTCAGCCACACGAGGCAGGGCCATGCGGGGCGATTGCTGATGGCCTGACCGGGATAGCAGTGCTCGATCACGAGTCGGCACAGTTCTCCGGGCGGCTCGTATGGCAGCCCTAGCCCGCAGGTGACGTCGTAGGCGTGAATGAGCAGTTCCTCGCACGCCATCGCGAGGAACTGCACTGCGTTCCGCATCCCGGTGACGTGGAAGCCGACGGCGTCCGGGGGCGCCGTGGCCGCGACGCCGGCGAGCGCCGCAGCACACGCCCCGATGGCCTCCAGACGTTCCTGCCGCGTCGCGTCTTCCGCGGGCCACACTCTCACCGCGACGTAGCGGGTGGAACGGCTCGACAGGTAAAAGGCGTACTTGCCAGGAGCCCCGGTCATATGCGCGATCGTCCGGTCGACGCTCCATTCCAGGTCGCCCGCTGCCACCGACCAGTCCGCGTTGATGCCAGGCTCCAGCGCCGCGACGACGATCGCCGCCGCAGCTACGACACAATCGGGCTGGATGGCCACGAACGGCTCCTTATCGCGGTAGTGCCCGGGCGTGTTCCACGGCGGAAATTTTCCCAGGTCACGGAGGCTGACGGGTGACTCGGGATTTTGGAGAGTTAGGCGTCTGGTGGGTCAGCAGGAGGCTTTCCCTTAGATTTTGAACTAGTGCCTCGGGGTGTGATCTCCGTTTCTGGGCGGACGTGCGCTGTGCTCCGGAATGGTGCCGCCGGGGCAGTGTGAGCCCGGGGCAGTGTGAGCATCGTGGCCCTCCCTGTTGCTGTCAGCGGTCCTTTCTGACAGCAACGCGGCCCTCCCCGTTGCTGTCGGGACAGCATCAGGGAGGGCCAGGTTGCTGTTAAAACCAGAGGCTGACAGCAACAGGGAGGGCCACGATGCTGTCAGAGGCGGGCGTGACCAGCAACCTGGGCCGCCCTGATGCTGTCGCGGGCCGCCGGGCCGCCGGGCCGGAACGTGCACCCGCCTGACGGTTCCGCAAGATGTCCGAAGGGCTCCCCGACCCGATCACGAGTCACGCGACAGCCTCCAAAGCAGGTGTAATGTTCCGTGACCGCGACCTGGATCGTGATCACGGAAACCAGCTCCCATGTCCGCAAGGCGTGCCCGCCGAGGTCACGGCCCGGTCGAGCCGTCGGTGCGCTCTCTGAGCAGGTCCGCGTGCCCGTTATGGCGGGCATATTCCTCGATCATGTGCACGAGTACCCAGCGCAGCGAGAACCGCTGGCCGCCGCGGTCTCCGGCGACCTCGAGCGATGGCGCCTGCGCCACCAGTGCCCTGGCGTGCTCGCATTCACCGCGCCAGATGTCAAAGGCCTCTGCCACCTCAGCGGTAGCGACGTCGCGGAACGAAGCCTGCCAGTTGTCGGGGGAAAAGATCGTCGCCATCGGCTCCCCCTCGAGAACCGGCCGGAACCAGTTGCGCTCCACCTCGGCCATATGCCTGACGAGCCCGAGCAGCGACAAGTTCGACGGGGGCACGGCTTGCTCGCGCAGTTGCGCGTCGGTGAGCCCCTCGCACTTCAGCGCGAGCGTGGCCCGGTGAAAATCCAGCCAGGAGTTGAGCATCGTCCGCTCGTTCGCCTCAAGGGGCGGGAATTCGCGTTCTACCGTCATGATTCACCTCTATCAGGCGGCTCAGTGGGTGGCACCTTTCTCAGCTATCGGCGTACGAACCTGACAGATGATTGCCTCATGGACTATGAGACCCGAGAGTGTCGTAGGCCTCGCCTAGGCTGGCGCCGTGACCGCCCAAGCCCAGCTGCACCGCCTTACTCGCTCGCATCCCGATGACGCGCGCTTTACCGAACTTCTCGGCCACCTCCAAGCGGAGCCATGGCTGACCGAAGCGCTGGACGCCGTCGCGGCCAGCGGCCTGCCAGACGCCTGGATCGGCGCCGGGGTCATTCGCGATGTCGTCTGGGGCCATCGGCATGGCGGTTTCGACCCGGGCACCGTCAAGGACATCGACGTCGCGTTCTTCGATCCAGGCGACCTTTCGAGTGAGCGCGATAAGGCTGCCGGGCAGAGCCTGGCGGCCAGGCTCGACCGTCCCTGGGAGGCCACCAACCAGGCCGCCGTGCATACCTGGTTCGCAGGTCACTTCGGCGGTCCCGGCGTCGCCGCGTTCACGTGCGTTCACGACGCCGTGGCCACCTGGCCGGAGACCGCGACCTGCGTCGCGATCCGCGGCACGCCCGCCGGGCTCGACGTCTGCGCGCCGCACGGGCTAGCCGATCTGCTTGACGGAGTCTGGCGGCTGAACCCGTCGCGCGTGAGCCCGGAGATCTCGGCGGCGAGGCTCGCCCGGCAGCGGCAGAAGTGGCCGCACCTGACCGTCAGCCCGCCCCGGCAGGACCCGGCCGCAGCAGGCCGCTGAGCTGCTCCTTGATACCCGGCCGCGACGCGAAGACCAGGAGAAACAGCGCCTCCCTGGCCAGCCGCTGCGCCTGCGAGCTGGCCAGGATCGACGTACTTCCGGTCGCCACGAGCAGCGCGGACGCCGCTCGCATGGCCAGTTCCGACGCGGCTGCCCGCGCGGCGGGCATGGTCTGCGGCGTGCCGGCATCGAGCCGGTCGCGAGCCGCGCTCAGCTCGGCGTCCAGCGGGCCAGGGCCGAGTAGCGCGCAGCACTTGCCGGCGACCCCGAGCGCGAGCGAGCCGTTGGCCCGGAGGCCGCCGGCGTCCCTGATGCGCCACTCGGCGACCGGCATCGTCGCCGCGATCCGCTCAGCGGGCACGAAGCACCGGCGGAATGAGACCTTCACCGTCTGGCTGGCCATGACCGCGACCATCTCCAGCCGCTCGAAGGCCAGCGCCGCGCCCGGTGAGGCGTCGATCAGGCCCCAGACAACGTTGTCGCGCTCGTCCCTCGCCGCGGCGAACAGCGTGTCAACGTGCCCCCAGCCAGTCACCCACGGCGAGATCCCCTCGAAGAGGTAACCGCCCGGTACTACCTCTGCCTGCAGCAGCGAGGACCCGGGCATCGCGCCGGCAAGGGCCAGGCCGGCCCGTCGCTGGCCGCCGCACAGCGGCCGAAGCCAGGTATCGCGCAGTCCGGTATCCATGCTGGCGGCGACGGCCCGCACCGCGCTGTGATGCTGCAGCCACACGAACGCGGTCGACAGGCACCCGCCCGCCAGCACCTCAACGATCCGGGACGCGGTCACGAGATCCACGTCCAGGCCGCCGTGATCGGCAGGACCCGCCATGCCGTACAGGCCAGCCGCCGCCAGCTGATCGAGGTGCGTCTGCGGGATCCGGCCGCTCGACTCCACTTCCATCGCCGCCGGCGCGAGCACCTGGTCGGCGAACTCCCGCGCCGCGCGCAGAATCGCACCGCCGCCCGCCTCGCCCTGCCCAGACGAACCGCTCAAGGCGAACCCCCGAAGTTCATTGAGTTGGAACGAATGCCGGCCAGGTCAGTCCAGCGCGATCAGGCCGGCGCTGGTCGGGCGGAATCCGCAGGCTCCGTAGTAGAACGGGGCCAGGTCGGCATCGAAGTCGACGTGCAGCCACTCGCAGCCCGCGGCCTTGGCCGATCTCCTGGCGAGGCCGACCAGTGCGGTGCCGACTCCGCGCCCGCGCGTGCTCTCAGCGACCATGACGTCCTGCAGCCAGGCGTGAGCCGAGCCGTCCCAGAGCACGTTGACAAAGCCGACGAGGCTGCCGCCCTCCCTGGCCGTGACCCAGCCGAGGCTGTGCCTGCTGACCAGGTCGGCCCAGTCGCATTCAGAGTCACCGAACACCCGGGTGCCGAACGCCTCGGCGTGCAGGAGGTTGGCTTCCCGGCTGGTGAAGTCGCCACGCCATGCGCAGGCCACGGCCATCGCGGTCAGCCCCGGTGCCTGCAGGCGAAGTAGATCCGCTCCGACTCATCGCTCACGGGACCGTCTTCGAGGTCGGTCTCCTCGAGCACGTCGAAATTGAGCGCCAGCGCTTCGCGGATCGTGTCGAGCGGCACCCCGAGTTCGAAGATCCGCTCGTGATGGAGCCTGAAGAGGTCGTCCTCTCCCAGCCGCTCGAAGATCTTGACCTCCCAGAGCGACACGTTCCCTTGGTCGGGCGTGATGTTCATGATCAGCGTGTGCTCGCCGAAGTCCTGCACATACGGCAACTGGCGGCCAAGCCCGCGCAGCCGGCCGATGGTGTTCACGTCGAAGATGAACAGCCCGCCCTCGACCAGGTGCTCGTGCACCCGGTCAAAGAACTCGAGCCAGCTCTCGAACTCCGGCAGGTGGTTCAGCGTGTCGAACATGCAGATCACCACGTCGAAACGGGTGCCAAGCGCGAACTTGGTGATGTCGGAGCTGACCAGGGTCGCCTCAGGCACGCTCCGCTCCGCGATCGCCAGCATCTCAGGCGACTGGTCGACGCCTGTCACGGTCAGGTCCCGGGACAGCCCGGCGAGCAGGGCGCCGCTGCCGCAGCCCAGCTCGAGCAGCGACGACGCGGTCGGCAGGTACCTTTCGATGAAGTCACGTACCTGGTCGATGTCGGGCGTCCGGTCGCCCATGATCTCGTCGTAGAAAGCCGCGAACTTCGCGTAGTTAATCACCTGGCCATCATGCCAGTAGTCGTCGGCGGGCAGATCAGCCCAAGCGGGGCGATGCCTCCACGGAGCCGCTGCCAGAAACTTGAGTGGCGAGACGGAAAGAAGCGATATATCTTGAGTAGGTGGACCAGGCCGGCAACCCGGCCAAGCCAAGCACAGGAGTCAACATGTCGGTACCACTGCGCGACGATCCGAACCTGACCCGGCGCGACGAGCTCACCGTTTCCACCGCTGCCATGTCTGAGGTGCCGTGGGTACCGGCCGTCGCCGCCGGAGCCGTAGTGACCGGCGCGGACCTTGTCCTGCACCTGATGACAGGTCATCTGGGCCTGGGCAGTTCGCTGTCCGCCGGCGTCGTCGCGCTCTTCGCCGTCGCCGGCGCCGGAGTGCTGCTGCGGGGCCGGGCCAGCCGCGCGGTGCGCTGGGCCCGCCGTCATCCGTGGCGCTTCGCGCTCGTGCCTGGCGTGGCGACCGCCGCCGTGGTGTTCGTCCTGTCCGTGGTCTTCGGCAACGGCCTCTTCGGTGACGTGTTCACCTCGGTCTGGCACGGTGCTATCGCCTTCGGCCTGACCGGTGTCGCCGGATCCCTCACCGGCCGCCGGGACAGATCACGCTGACAGGCCGGCTGATCCTCGTCAGGACTCGCGCCTGACGAGGATCAGGTAGCCGCGCCCGTCGGTGCTGGCCTCGAACCGGCTGGCATCGGCGAACCCGAGGTCCCTGACCACGCGCAGCGCCCTCGCGTTGAACTCGGCCACCGTGAGGCGAAAGGCGGCCGGCGCGAACCGCTCGCGCCCGAACGCCAGGCCGGTCCCGATGGCGAGCCTGCCAAGCCCCCGGCCGGTGAGATCGGGACGCAGGCCGCCGCCGGTATCCAGCGCGGACGAGTCATAGCCGCCGCCCGGCACCTGGCCGTCAGCTCCGAACAAGCGGAATCCGATCAGCTCCCCGGCCTGGTCGACCAGCGCGAAGTAGCCGTTGGCGGCGTCGGTCAGGAAGGCCGGCGCGCACGTCATGTCGTAGCAGTCATAGGGCGGCGGGTAGCGCCAGGTCACGATGGCGGCCGCGTGATCATCGGTCATGGGGACTATCCGCACATCACCAGTGAATCACTCGCGCCGGGTGATGCTCGCCGCGCCCGTTCGCGATCAGCTTGATCGCACGGGCTCGGAAGATTCGAGCCGCCGACTGTGCACGCCAGTCAGGGGGGATAGCCGCATGTCGAAGTCCGACGGCACGTTCATCATGGTGGCGACGTACCCAGACGAGATGGCCGCGAGAGACGACTACGAGTCCGTGAAGGACGCGCACGCGATGGGCCTTGTCGGGTCCTACGACGCCGCCGTCATCACCAAGGACGCGAGCGGCAAGATTCACGAGAACAAGCACGAGACAGCGACCAGGCACGGCGCCTGGTGGGGAATCGCGGCCGGAGCGGCGGTCGGCGTGATCTTCCCGCCCTCGATCATCGGCACGGCCGCGCTCGGCGGCGTGATCGGCGGGGTCGGCGGTCACCTGGCGAAGGGCCTGTCGCGGTCCGAGGCCAAGGATCTCGGCGACTTCATCGACCCGGGCGAGGCCGGGCTCGTGGTGGTCGGGGAGAGCAAGATCGCTGAGTCGCTCAAGCGCGCGGTGACCAGGGCGGAAAAGCAGACCGCCAGGGAACTCGACGTGAGCCCCAAGGATGTGGACCGGATACTCCAGGAAGCCATCGCCGAGAGCTAGCTGCCCGCCAGCGCGGAGCCGCCGGGCTGATGGCACCGCGCCATCAGCCCGGCGCGCTGGCTAGTGCGACGAGGTGTAGGTGATCAGGGATGCGGTTGGCTTGCGGGTGCCGGCCGCGTTCCAGCAGACGACGTCCCGCACAAGCACGTTAGGCGCCGACGCTGAGGTGGCCCACAGCGTCAGCAGGTTGCAGAATCCGGGGCCGGACTTGAACGGGCTCACGAGCACGGTGTTCGGCAGCACGCCAACCCGCGGGAACCTGACCAGGCTGAAGCCGCCGCCGTTGGTGACGGAGTTGACTCCGCCAGCCGAGTTGAAGTTGACCGGTGCGGGCGCTGGCGCGTATGGCCCGGCCACGGCGGGCTTGTTGTTGAAGGTGTAGGCGAAGCGCTTAGGCTGCCCGCCGAAGATGGACCGGCCGCGCTGGTAGCTCAGGGTCCAGCCCGTCTTGAGCGGCGTGACCGCGCCATTGAAGCAGCGGACCAGGAATCGCTGCGCGGCTGGCGCCGGAGCCCAGCCGTCGATCTCGCACTTGGCCGCGACGCCCGGATTGACGGCCGTCACCTGCACATTGCCAGCCCAGGCGGCTGTGCCGAGGCCGGGCATCCGCACCACCCAGACGCCAGGCGCGCCCGATGTCACGGTATTGGCCGCACCGGCCGAGTTGAAGGTGGCCACGACCCCGCCGCCGGGCTGGAAGTGCACGTAACCATAGGCGCGGCCGGCCGGGACCGGGCCTTTGGTGCTCGTCGTGTAGAGCACGGTGAATGGCGAGAACACAGGTGCGCCGCCGGCCTTGTGACAGCGGATGGAGACGACCTCGTTCGGCCCCGACGCGGCCCACTTCTCGGCCTGGCACCAGACCGGTCCCTGGTTCACGGCCGTGACGTGCACGACGCCATTCTTCGATGCGATGCGCGGGAACGTGACCAGGACCCGGCCAACCGCGCCGGGAGTTGTGTGCACCTTGAACGCCGCCGGCCAGCTCCCGGCCTGATGCATCAGATCGGGGATGCCGGCGACGGAGGGCTTGCTGACGAAGGCGAATCCCCACTTGCCGGGAACAGCCGCCTGTGCCGCCCCCGCTGTCGCCGCGGCCAGTCCGGCGGTGAGGCCGACGACGCTGACCGCGACTGCCATTCGCCTGGTAAGCCTTGCGGACGCACCCATAAACGTCCCCTTTCTCGGCAGGCCTGCGCTCATGGCCCCGATGGGCGCACAGATCGCGCTTGTGCGCTTGTGCTTCCGGTCAGGCTAGCGGGCCAAAAGGGACTGCGCGTGAAGAAGAACGCAGGGCAGGCCATCTGAGACCGAATACTCAGCAATCTTGAGTACCGCCGCTCTCACCGACGGCGTGCTGGCCGCGAAGCATGGTGTCAAGCGCATCAACAGCGCTTGGCACGCGACCAGATTGGCACACGACCAGAAAGGTGGACCGCCCGGCTTCAGGCGGCCCGGCTTCAGGCGGCCCGGGTTCAGGCGGGCCGGGTTCAGGCGGGCCGGGTTCAGGCGGGCCGGGTTCAGGCGGGTTGGCGGTGCCGGGGTGGCCAGTCCGGGCTGCTCGAACTGCCCAGTGCTGTTGACTGAAAAAGCTCCCCGAAGCGAAAACTCTCCCCCGCGATGCCGGAATGGCTCCCCGATCCTGATCCCGAGCCGCGCGGCAGCCCCCGGGACAGGTGCTGGTTTCCGTGATCATGATCGAGACCATGATCACGGAAGATCACCCAGGTCAGGAAAGGTGCGATGTTCCGTGATCATGCCCGGGACCATGATCACGGAGGATCGCACCTGCCGCCCCCGCACTGACAGCTCCCCGGACCGGGAACTCTCCGCCACGATGCCGGAAAAGGCCCCCCGATCCTGATCACCAGTCACCCGGCGGCCTCCGGGGAGGCTGCCGCGTGATTCGTGATCGAGTCCGGGGAAGCATTTCGGGCACCTTGCGGGATGCCGACCGGTATCAGGGAGGGCTGGGCGGTAGAGACCGACCTCGACGTCGAGTACGCGCATGCGGTCGCGCCGGGAGCCAGCATCCTGCTGGTCGAGACGCCGACCTCGGAAAGTGAGGGCAGGACCGGCTTCCCGGCCATAGTCAAGGCCGAGAACTTCGTGATCAGCCATCACCTGGGCGGGGTGATCAGCCAGAGTTTCAGCGCCACCGAGCTGAGCTTCGCCTCCGCCAGGCGGATGCTGTCACTGCGCAGCGCCTATCGAGCCGCCTTCCGCGCCAAGGTGACCGTGCTGGCGGCGTCGGGTGACAGTGGCGCTACGGACGTCGACTATGGCGGGGCCAAGTACTACCCGTTCCCCGTCACGTCCTGGCCGGACAGCGATCCGCTGGTGACCGGCGTCGGCGGCACGCAGTTGCACCTCAGCGCGCAGGGCATTCAGGTCAGGCCGCCCAGTGCGTGGAACGATACTTTCAATGTTCCGGCCAATGAGTTCATCGCCGGAGGTAAAGGCCCCAATCCGCTCGCGACCGGCGGCGGCGAGTCAGTCAGGTTCGCCCGGCCGGGGTATCAGTCCGCCGTGCGCGGCGTGGTCGGGCGACTGCGCGGCGTCCCTGACATCTCGATGAGCGGTGCCTGCGACGGCGCCGTTGACATGTACCAGAGTTTCAGGGGTCAGCCAGCCGGCTGGTACCCGACTTGCGGCACGAGCGAGGCCACGCCGGAGTTCGCGGGCATCGTGGCGCTGGCCGACCAGGCGGCGCGCAAGACGCTCGGCCTGATCAACCCGGATCTCTACAAGCTTCTGGCCGCCCGGGCGCCTGGCCTGGTGGATGTGACGTCGGGGAACAACACGGTGTCCTTCCGGCAGGGCGGCAGGCGTCGCATGGTGACGGGTTTCCGCGCCGCTGTTGGCTATGACCTGGTGACCGGAGTCGGCACCGTGAACGCGCCGGCCTTCATCGCCGAGCTTGCCTGGATGGCCAGGCACGGCGCAGCGTCGCCCGGGCAACTCAGGCGAGCGCTGCGCCGGATCCGCGGCGCTGGTGAACACGGGCGTTAGTCGTCGTCCCGGTCGAGAATCAAGCTGAGCACCCAGCCGACCACGCCGACGAGCAGGGCGCCAAGTACGGCGGGAATGAATCCGTCAATATGGAAGGGAACGCTCAGCTTGCCCGCGACGAAGCTGGTGAGCCAGAAGAGCAGGCCATTGACAACGATGCTGATCAGCCCGAGCGTAAGTACGTAAGCCAGGCAGCCGATGGCCTTGACGATCGGCTTCAATACCGCATTGATAATCCCGAAAACCAAAGCCACAACAACGAGCGTGCCGACTTTCCCGGTAGTGCTGTGGGTGTTCAGGTGGATGCCAGGTATCACCAGAGTCGCGACCCAGAGCGCGACGGCGGTGATGACCAGCTTGATGAGAATCTTCATGGCGTCATCCTGCCATCGAACCCGGGCACAGTGGTGAATCAGCGACGAAACACCCACGACCAGGTCCGGCCGCAGCAGCGGGGCTTCCGGTGGCGATGAAGCAGGCCACTGGACGCAACGGGCCAGGTAGTGGCAGCATCAAACGCGGGGAACTCAGCGGCACGGCAGGACACGGGGGTGATGTCCTGCTTTCGCCGCGCATCTGATCGGGGGATCAGCGATGCTACTGGCCTGGATGCTGCCTGATGCCGGCCACGGGGTGCTGCGAGATGGCTGGACCAGGCCCGCGTACCGTCCGCGACACGGGCGTCCGCCCCTGGTGGTCCGGGCCGGTCTCACGCTCGCCGCCGCGGCCGGCGTTGCCCGCGGGCGTTACCTGGGGGCGCGGGATGAGGAAGGCGCTACAGGAGCACCGCGTCCAGTTGCCTGACCGGCGGCCGGTCTTGTGTCCTGTCGAACGTTGATAATCTAATGATGGATTTCAAAGTTCGAGCGAAATTCGGGGGGCATGGCGATGACGACTGCGCAGATAGATTACATATCGGTGTTCCGGAATCTACCGATGCCTGCGCTGCTTTTGAGTCCTGATTTCATTATGATTGATGCGAACCTGGCCTACGAGCGCATATCAGGCAGATCCCGGGCGGAACTGGTCGGCCGGCCGCTCTTCGACGCGTTCCCTGACAATCCGACCGAGCCCGGCCTCACGGCGAGCGGCAATCTCGGCGCCTCGCTGCGCCGCGCGGCCGCGAGCGGTCAGCCGGACGCGATGGCCGTGCTGCGCTACGACGTCGAGGCCCCCGGAAGCTCAGGAGACTTCACCGAGCGCTACTGGTGCCCTGTCAACGTGCCGGTGCACGGCCCGGGCGGCGAGCTCGCCTGCATCATCCACGCCGTCGAAGAGGTCCCTGACCTTATCCGCAAGTTCGTCGATGCCGAGGCGGCCAGCGCCTGAACTGTGCGCGGTCCCCGGGGTCCTAGCCTCCGATCGCGTACAAGGTGGGCGTTGTTGATGGCGTAGACGGTGCCGTCCGGGCCGATGATCGTGGGGGTGTAGGCCTCGGGCCTGGGGGCGTTGAGGTGGATCTTCCCGGCCAGGGCGTTGCTGGCCAGGTCCGCGGAACCCGGCCTTGGCGCTGACCCGGGTCGGGACCAGCACCGTGTTCGCGGCGGTGATCATAGGCGAGCCGTAGTGAATGGGCAGCACCTTGTGCGCGGCAACCGGGGCCAGGTCTACCTTCGCCCTCCAGCGGATCCGCTTCAGCGGCTGAGGCCGCACGCTGGCGACGGCCGTGTGCTGCGCGTTCCCGGCGAAGCCCGCCCAGGCGGCCGCCGGCCCTGAACCGCGCGCCCGCGAACTGCCCGCCCGGGCGATCTGCGCGTTCGACGCCGGCGCGAAGAACGAGGAACCGAGCATCACCGCGACCGCGGCCGCGGCGCCAGTGCCGCTTCTCGCGATCCAGCCAGGACCCGGCCGTGCTGGCCGTCTTGCCCAGGCAGCAGGTTCCGGTGACCGTCCCGGCCAACCAGACATGACTCTCCCGTCACGGGCACGACCGGCCGACCGGCTACTTCCACCTGAAGTGGACGAATACCCGGCCGAAGTTCTTGGAGTCCTTCTCTATGCGGTGGTAGAGCGGCTTGATGTCCTTGCGCTCCAGGAACCGCAGCACGTGCTTCTTCAGCTGGCCCGAGCCCTTGCCCGGGATGATCTCGACCAGCGGCGCCTTGGTCCTGATCGCCTCGTTGATGATGTCGGCTAGCGCCTTGTCGATATCCCTGCCGTGGTTATAGATGTCGTGCAGGTCCAGCTTGAGCTTCATCGGCCGCCTTCATGAAGACATCTGCTGACTTCAGGTTACGCTCCGGTCAGGCCAGACGGGCGGGTGAACGGGGCGGGCGGGGCGATGCGGCAGCCGGCGAGCGAGCTGATCTGCGTGCTCGGCGACGCGCACCTCGACGTCGTCGTCGCCCTTGACGGCCCGCTCGCGGCCGACGCGGACACGCCCGCCCGCACCAGGCTCTCGGTGGGCGGCCAGGCCGCGAACGTGGCCGCCTGGGTCGCGGCGCTCGGCGGCCGAAGCAGGCTCATCGCTGCCCGCGGTACCGACCTCGCCGCCAGCCTCGTGTCCCGGGAGCTGTCACGCCGCCGCGTAGAACTGGTCGGCCCCGTCATCGACGGCACGACAGGAGTCGTCGTCGCCTTGTCGGACGGAGGCATCCAGCGGTCCATGCTGACCGACCGCGGAGTGGGGACTCTGCTCACCGCTGACAGCCTTGACACCAGATGGGTAACGGATTGCTCATGGTTGCATCTGCCCGCCTATAGCCTGACCAGCGAACCGGTCGGTCAGGCCGCGTTCGCGGCGGCCGGCGCGGCGAAGGAGACACCGGCCAGGCTCAGCGTCGACCTGTCCTCCGTCACAGTCCTGGCCGCCTTCGGCATCGCGGAGTTCCGCGACGTGATCCGCCGGCTTGAGCCGGACATCGTGTTCGGCAACAAGGCCGAGACCGCGCTCGTAGGTGAACTGCCCGGCGTGACCGTGATCCGAAAGCTAGGCCCGGGCGGGGTCGTGATCGGCGGACGCCATTACCCGGCGGCACCGACCGTGCCGCTCGACGCGACTGGCGCGGGGGACGCCTTCGCGGCCGGCTATCTTGTCGGCGGTGTCGCTCTCGGCCTTGAGGCGGCAGCTAGGGCCGTGGCGACGATGGGGGCGATGCCGTGACGCTGACGCCGCGCATTCACGCTGAAGTCGCCGATGCGCTGGCGGCGGCCGGCCGGTCGTGGCGCTGGAAACCACCCTGGTGTCGCACGGCTTCTCCGGTGGCCTGGGACTCGCCGCCGCCAGGGACGCCGAGCAGCGGGTCAGGGCCGAAGGAGCCGTGCCGGCCACGATCGGCGTCATCGAGGGGGAGATCAAGGTCGGGCTCGACGCCGCCGAACTCGGCCGGTTCGCCGAGGCCGGCACGTCAGCGCGGAAGGTCGGCGCCCGCGATCTCGCCGCGTGCGTGGTCCAGGGTGCGCTCGGCTCGACGACGGTAGGCGGCACGCTGGCGGTCTGCCGGATGGCAGGCATCTCCTTCCTGGCGACAGGCGGCATCGGCGGCGTGCACCGCGGCTTCGCCGGCACGCTCGACATCTCGGCCGACCTGCCGCAGATCGCCCGCACGCCGGCGCTGGTTGTCTGCTCCGGCGCGAAGTCGATCCTTGATGTGCCCGCCACGTCCGAACTGCTCGAGACGCTCGCGGTGCCCGTGCTCGGCTGGCAGACGCCGACCCTCCCGCTGTTCTATACGGCGGCGGGCGGCCCGCCCGTGTCCGCTGTAGTCAGTACCTGCGCCGAGGCGGCCGGCATCGCGGGCGCGCACTGGCAGGTCAATCCCGGCGGCGGGCTCATCCTGGCCAGGCCGCCCTCGGCCGGCCTGGATCTGGAGGACTTGATCGCCGACGCGGTACGGCAGGTCAGGCAACGCGGCATCAGCGGCCAGGCGGTCACGCCCGCGGTGCTCACCCTGATCGAGGAGTTGAGCGGCGGCCGCAGCGTGGCAGTGAACCGCGCGCTGATCGCCGACAACGCCGCCCTGGCCGCCGAGGTAGCAGTCGCCTACCCGCGCTAGCCGCGCCGGGCCGGTGATCGCGGGAAGTTCCCGCGCCAGTGGAGGCTGTCGCGTGACTCGTGATCGAGTCGGGGGAAGCCTTTCGGACATCTTGCGGAAGTCAGGCGGGAGCACGCTCCGGGCCGGCGGGCCGGCGCGGGCGGGCCGGCGGCCTGCGACAGCCCCGGGGCGGCCCCGTTTGCTGGCCGCGCCCGCCTCCAACAGCATCGTGGCCCGCCCTGTTGCTGTTCATCACTGGTTTAACAGCATCGTGGCCCGCCCTGTTGCTGTTGGTCACCGGTTTTGACAGCAACGGGGCCCTCCCTCATGCTGTCCCGACAGCAACGGGGAGGGCCCGTTGCTGTCAAAAAGGACCGCTAACAGCAACGGGGAGGGTCACGATGCTCACCCTGCCCCGGCGGCGCCCTCCCGTGGCACGGCGGCGCCGTGCCGGGGCAGGGGCAGGGCGCACGTTCGCCTCCGCCCGGCGCCTGGCTCTCCAAGATCCCGAGTCACCCGACAGCCTCAGTGGCATGATCGCGGAGAGGTTCCGCCGTTGCCGGCGGAGGCGCGACAGCAACAGGGGAGGGTCGCGCTGCTCACGAGGACGTCGGGTGACTCGTGATCATGATCGGGGAGGCTTTCCGGCATCGGGGGGAGAGAATTTTCGCTCCGGGGAACTGTCAGTGCGTGGGCGGCAGGTGCGATGTTCCGGGCTCTGGCGCGAATTCCGTGATCAATCCCCGATCATGACGCAGGATCGCCACTGCCAAGGACCCTGGGTGAACGTACGTGATAACGGCGGGGAGCATGATCACGGAGCATCGCCGCTGTCAGGGAGGCTGTCGGGTGGCTCGGGATGTTGTAAAGTCAAGCTCTGGCGGCCCGGCGGCGAGACTCTTCCCAGGTTCCCGGAGACTTCCCGCTTCCCGGAGTGTTACCGGCTCTGGCGCGGGGTGTTCCCGGCTCTGGCGCGGAGCCTTGTCGTTGCGCGGAGTGTTCTCCGCACATAGGACGGTAAAGACTCCGTGCTGCGGGAAGTCTCCGCGGTAACGACGGAGAACGCTCCGCGATCATGCCGCAGACGACGGAGAACGCTCCGCGATCATGCCGCGGCGGGGGGAACTCTCCGAGATCATGCCGCGGAACGGGAACTCACCGCGATCAGCGGCGAGGCAGCCCGTACCGCCGGAACCGAGCCCGGCTCGCTCCGCAAGAACGCACCGTATCACTTCGCGGGACCGGACCCTGCCGGGCCGGGCCGGGCCGGGTCGGGGGCGGGTACCCGGGAGGCAGCCTGCCTGATCATGAGTCACCCGACAGCCTCCAGTACCTGGGCAAACATCCGTGATCACGACCAGGAACATGATCACGGAGCATCGCCGCTGCCAGGATCTGCGCGGGTAGGGCGAAACTCCGTGATCACGACGGGCACCACGATCACGGAATTCGCGCCAGGGCCATGTTCCGTGATCAAGGACACGGGCATGATCACGGAACATCACTGGTGTCCTGACCTGGGCGATCTTCCGTGATCACGCCCACGAACATGATCACGGAACATCGCACCGGTCCCGGAGGCTGCCGCGCGGCTCGTGATCTGGATCGGGGAGCTTTTTCGGGCATCGTGGGGAGGGTGTCCGTAGGCCGATTCCTGGTCCTTGCTGCGCTTTTAGGTTGCTCCGCGTTCCTCAGCCCGGGCGGTGCCTAGGTCGGCGGGCGGAGCCGGGAGGCGGTAGGTCCTGATGCCGTCTTCGAGCTGGGCGACGGCCTGGCCGCGGGCGGCGAGAAGGTCCAGATGCGCCTCGGTCTCGCCTACCGCCAGGGTCTGGTTCATCAGGTCGAGTTCGGTGAGCTGGCGGTTCCGCGAGGTCCAGCGCACGGCCAGCGCCACCTCGTACGCGGTGCGCGGGCCATCCGCCAGTTCGCCGACCATGGCGGCGAGCCGCTGGTCATGATGGTCGATCAGCTCGTCCACCCGCGCGTGAACGCTGGGAGCTACGGGTCCGTGCGCCGGCAGGAGCTTCAGGTCCGGCATCTGCCTGACCAGCCGGAGCGAATCGAGGAAGTCGCCGAGCGGGAGCTCTTGCGGCGCCGCCTCCAGGCTGATCGACGGCGTGATGTGCGGCAGGACATGATCACCGGCGAATAGCAACCCGGCGGCGTGGTCGGCGAAGACAACGTGGCCGTGGGTATGACCAGGCGTCGCGATCGCTTCCAGCGTCCTGGTGCCAAGATCGAACTTCTGGCCCGATGCGATCCACTCGTCTGGTTCCTCGTAGCCGAGGTCCCCTTGCTGCCGCTGCATTCCGGCTTCGACCATCTTGTCGATCAGCGGCTGGGCTCCGGCAGTCACCAGCCGGGCGCCCCTGGCCGACAGCAGCCCGGCATCCCGGCCGAGCATGACCTTCAGGGATTCCTTCTCCCCGTCACCGAGCGCTACCTTCGTGCCGAATAGCTTCCTCAGCGCGATCGCCTGCGTGTAGTGGTCGCGGTGGATGTGCGTGATCAGGAACCTGCGAACGTCGCCGAGACCGGCGCCCAGCCGCGCTAGCGAGCGCTCGAGCTGGTCTTTCGTCTCGTCGAGCACCCAGCCCGAGTCGATCATGACCAGGCCGCCCGCCGCCTCGATCGCGTAGGTATTGACCGCGCGCAGTCCGTCGAAGGGGAGCGGCAGCGGAATCCTGTGGACGCCGGGACTTACCTCGTAGGTGCCCTCTTCGATCCATTGCAAGCGACTGCCTGGTGAGCCGCCGCCGGCTGAGGACCCGGTCACGTGGGCGTCGGCGAACGGCTGCATTGGATCATTCTGGCATACCAGTCAGAACCGTTGCGGGTCAGTGAGCATGGGTAAGCTCGCGTGCCGCAGCCAGCGGTTGCCCGCTGGCGGTCCCGGTCTGATCCGCCGGGGCGGTGCCGGGTTCCTGTTTCATCCCGCTGTGCCCGGCGGGGCCGGGTCTTACCCGCGGTCCGCAGGCGTTTCGGCTCTCCGTCCCGCTGACGGCGAGGTGGAGCAGGTTCCGCGCCGCGTTGACGTCCCGGCCGGTGACCAGGCCGCAGGCGGTGCAGGCATAACAACGCTCGGACAGGGGCAGCTTGGCTTTCACCGCTCCGCATCCTGAGCATGTCTTGGTGGAGGGGAACCAGCGGTCAGCGACCAGGAGCCGGCCGCCGTTCCAGGCGGTCTTGTAGCCGAGCATGCGGCGCGCGTCGCCGAAGCCCTGATCGGCGATCGCGCGGGCGAGCCGCCGGTTCCTGGTCATGCCGGCGACGTTGAGGTCTTCGATGACGATGGTCTCGTATCGCGCGGCCAGGCCGCTGGTGGCCTTGTGCAGGGCATCGGCGCGGACGCTGGCCACGCGGGCGTGGATGCGGGCCAGCGCGGCGGCGTGCTTGCGGCGGTTCGCCGATCCTGGTGCCTTGCGGGAGTGCGCCCGGCTGGCCCGGCGGAGCTTGCGCAAGGACGCCCGCAGCGGTTTCGGGCCGGTGATCGTCACGACGTTCCCGGCGTCGTCAACGCCGGTCAGCAGCGCCGTCACGCCCAGGTCGACGCCGATGACCGACCCGGGCCGGGCATGACACCCCGGAATAGCGCGGTCTGCTTCGCAGGTGAACGACACGAACCACCGCTGAGCCGTCCGCGTGACAGTGGCCGACAAGACGCGGGCGCTGCCGTCGCCCAGCCTGCGGCCGAGCTTGCGGGTGGACTCATGGGTGGCGATGGTCCCCAGGCGGGGCAGCGTGACCGCGGCTCCGGTGCAGCGCATCACCCCGGTGGCGAACCGGAACGAGTCCCGGCATTTCCCGCGCTTCTTAAACCGGGGAAACCCCAGGCGCCCGCCTTTGCGCTGGCCTTCGCGGGACTTGATGAAGTCTTTCAGCGCCCGGTCCAGATCGCGGAACGCCTCCTGGTAAGCGCACTTGGAGTTCTCGCCCCACCACGCGAGCGCCGGGTCGGCCTTCTTCTGCTCGTTCCACAGCTTGTGCAGGTCAACCGCCGAGTACCACTTGCCTTCGGTCTCGTAGCGCTCCCGGCACTTCGCCAGGCCCCAGTTCCACGCGAACCTGGCCGCCCCCGCGTGGGAGAGCAGGGCGCGTTCCTGCGCGGGCGTGGGCTCCAGCGCGAACCGGTACGCCTGGATGACCTTCACGGGGCATCACCGGTCACCGCCGCCACCGCGCGCCTCGCGCGGCCCGCGGCGCCACGCCGCCCGTACAGCCGGGCGCACAAGGACGTGAGGATCTCGGTCACGTCCGCCACCAGGTCATCATCCACTTCCGCCTGGTCCGCCGCCAGCAGCCGGCGGCCCTGCGCCGACAGCGCCGCCTCCACGTACCCGGCACCGAACCGGGCGAACCGGCCCCGGTGCTCCACGACAATGACCGCCACCGACGCGTCGCGGAGCAAGGCCAGGAACTTGTCACGCTTGCCGTCCAGCGCGGAGCCGACCTCGGTCACCACCCGCCCGACCGCCAGCCCCTGCGCCGCTGCCCACGCCGTCACCCGGGCCACCTGCCGGTCCAGGTCCGCCCGCTGATCATCGGAAGACACGCAGGCATACACCGCCACAACGCCCGGCCCGCTGCCAGCGCGCGGGACATCCACCAGAATCAGCCGGCCAGCCCGGCGCGCCGGCACCGGCAGCTTCCCCTCCCGGAACCAGCGGTACGCCGTCACAGGATGAACCCCCTGCTGCCGCGCCCACTCCTTCAAGTTCACTCACGCAATCTATCGCAAACTCGCAGAGCAACAGATGGCAGCCCCCCTCAGATCGCTCCCGGGAAACCAAGATCAACTTGAATGAGGGAGGAGGGAAGCGACGAGTGAGGAGGGAAGGCGGCGCTAGGGTGCCCGGAGGCGAGCGGGAAGGACGCGGCTATTCCTCCAGCGCGATGATGGCGCGCTCGACGTTCTCGCGCGGAATCCGCTCGAGCATGGCGACCCGGCCGTGGCACTCGCGGATCGCGGACGCGAATCTCGCCGCCCAGCTGTTTTCCCACACGATGACCATCGCGGCCGATGACGGCTCGAGGCCGCTGGCGATGTCGGTGAGGTCGGCCTCGCTGAGCAGATCGAACTGGGACTCGGTGATTTGGCCGAAGGTGTCGGCGATGCTCTCGTCGGAGAGTTCGAAGATCGACGTGTTCCCTTCGGCGTCCTTGCGCACGAACGCTAGGTCGATGACCTGGACCGTGCCGCTGGCCTGCAGATCGGCCAGAGCCGGAGTGACGTCCCCGTTGAATTCGCTGCCTTCGAACGCGATCACGGCCACGTCAACTGGCCCGATCTTCTCCGATTGGAGTGTTTCAGCCATCAGGGCACACCTCCCCACCACCACCTGTGATACCTGACTCACGCCACGTGACAGGGTTCATGCCCAGCGACCGCCCTCGCGATGCCGGCGCGGCGAAGGTTATCCTGAGCGCCCAAGCGGCGGTGCCGGACGCACGTGCCAGGTCCGCGTCAATGAGCGGTACAGGATTGGTCATGAGCCTCGATGTCACGGTCCGGGGGACGCTGATTCCAGCTGACGAGCTGGCCTGGCGGTTCTCCAGATCGCCAGGTCCCGGCGGGCAATCTGTCAATACCTCGGACACCAGGGCGGAGCTGAGTTTTGACCTCGCCAGGTCATCCGCGCTCCCCGAGCCGCTGAAGCGACGCGCGATCCGGGCCCTGGGCAGCCGGCTGACCGACGGAGTGATCACTGTCGTCTCGTCCGAGCATCGCTCGCAGTTGCGTAACAGGGAGGCGGCCGCGGCCAGGCTGGCTGAGCTGCTGACGGAGGCGACGGCGCCGCCGGCGCCGCCGAGGAGGCCCACGAAGCCAACTCGTTCCTCGGTCGAGCGGAGGCTGGCCGCCAAGCAGCGCCGGGCGGCAACCAAACGGCTGCGCCGGTCCGCGGATGAGTGAGTCAGGCCGCTGAATCCGCCAGTTTCAGATTGGCGACCACTATGACAGGCTGAAGAGGCCGGGCGTTACCACCGATTCAGGGCGAGGCGGAATGGATAGCAGCGGTGCGGATCTCATGCCGTCGCCGAGGTCGGCACGACGGCGAGTGCGGAGGTTCGCAGCGATTGCCGCCGTCGTCGCGCTCGCGTTCGGGCCCGCCACGGCCGCCGCCGCGGCGCCGGCGGCCCTGACCTTCGGACAGCGTCCGGCGCGGCCACTCGCCGCGGCGGCCTCGCCTGCCAAGATCAATGACCCTGTCATTGTCGTCATGAAAAGCCAGCCCGCCGCGACGCGGCCGGGTACCCGCGCATCAGCCGTCAGGTCGGCGGCCATCGCCGCTGCCCAGGCACCCCTGCTACGTGAACTCCGGGCGGCTCACGCCAGGCACGTCAACTCGTACCGGCTCGTCAACGCGTTCGCGGCCACGGTGTCCGCGGCGCAGGCCGCAAGCCTGCGATCCTCCCCGGGCGTCGCCGAGGTCCTCCCGGACACGATGGTCCGCGACGCCTCGCCCGTGACTGGCGACGGCGCGCGGGCACCTGCCCGCCAGCCCTCCGCGCCGGCTAGCGCCGGCTTGACCCCGCGCGTGATACCAGGCGCCTGCGGCGCGCACGGCTCCGCGCTGCTCGATCCCGAAGCGCTCGCCACGACCCAGACCGCGTCACAGACTCCCGGCGCCAAGACGGCGCGCTCGCTCGGCATGACAGGTGCGGGGGTCAAGGTCGCCTTTATCGCCGACGGGCTCAACCCGCGCAATGTGAACTTCATCAGGGCCGATGGCCGGTCGGTATTTGACCGGGCCTTCGGCGGTGACTACGAGGACTTCAGCGGCGACGGGCCGGGGCAGCTCACTGGCGGTGCGGAGGCCTTCCTGGATGCCAACTCGATCGCCGGGCAGGGCATCCACGTCTACAACGTCCGTACGTTCTCAGCGCAGCATGATCCGACCGCGTGCAACATCAAGATCGAGGGCACGGCGCCAGGCGCGCAGCTTGTCGGCCTTGATGTGTTCGGCAGTTTCGAGTTCACCCTGGAATCGAATTTCCTCGAGGCGATCAGCTACGCGGTCGAGACCGATCACGTCAACGTGATCAACGAGTCGTTCGGGTCCAATCCGTTTCCCGATAGCGCGGCGCTGAACGTGCTGAAGCTCTTCAACGACGCGGCGGTCGCCGCTGGCACGACGGTGACGGTCGCGAGCGGCGACTCGGGCAGCACCAATACGATCGCCTCGCCCGCCAGCGACCCGAAGCTCATCTCGGTCGGCGCGTCGACCACGTTCAGGTTCTATGCCCAGACCAACTTCGCGGCGGCGCGCTATTTCGCGACCGCGGGCTGGCTCAATGACAATGTCAGCTCGATCAGCTCGGGAGGCTTCACCGCGTCGGGAGGCACCGTGAGCCTCGTCGCTCCCGGTGACGCGGGCTTTGCCTCGTGCAGCACCAACGTCAGCGTCTACGCCGAGTGCTCGAATCTCAGCTTCGATCCGTCTCCGGTCGAGCTGGCCGGCGGTACCAGCGAGGCGGCACCGCTGACCGCCGGCGCCGCCGCGCTGGTCATCCAGGCGTACCGGCAATCGCACCATGGCGCCACGCCGAGCCCGGTGCTGGTCAAGCAGATCCTGACGAGCACGGCCTCCAACCTCGGCCTGCCCGCCACGGAGCAGGGCTCGGGCCTGCTGAACACTTACAAGGCAGTGCTCCTCGCCGAGTCGATCAAGACAGCCGCGGCATCGCCCCAGCCTGCCGGCGACACGCTGCTGATCTCGCGCAGCCAGCTCACGGCGGCTGGCCGGGCGGGCCGCACCAGGACCTGGCAGGTACGGGTGACCAACACCGGCGCCGACGGCCAGCTCGTCAAGGCGAGCGGGCGGACCTTCGGGCCAGACGTGAATGTGCAAACGGGCAAGGTGAAGCTCGTCGACGGCAAGAGCGCCCAGTTCACCGACTTTGAGGGCTTGCCGAACAACTACGCGGAATTCCGTTTCACGGTCAAGCCCGGCGCGAAGAGGATCGACTCGTCCATCGCTTATCAGAGCCCGGACCCGGCAAACCTCTTCACCGCCGCCCGGCTTATCCTGGTCGATCCGCGCGGCCGGTTCGCCGCGGACTCGGTTCCGCAAGGCGCGGGCAATTTCGGCAACGTCGACGTGCGGGCGCCCGTACCCGGAGTCTGGACCGGCGTCGTGATGGGCGTCACCGGGGCTGACACAGGGACCCAGGGCACAATCTTGTGGAGAGTCGCCTCGCAGCGTCTCGTTCCGTTCGGCACGGTCTCGCCGTCGGCATTTTTCCTCCGGCCTGGTCAGACCGGCACGCTCAAGTTCACCGCGCGGCTGCCGGGGCAGGCCAGCGACGCTTCGGGCGCGGTGATCATCAGCTCGAGTCTCGGCGGCTCTGACCGCGACCTCGGTGCCGAGAGCGAATCAATTCCTGTCACCTTGCGGACCATGGCCGACCCGGCGACCGGCGGCGCGTTCAGCGGCGTGCTGACCGGGGGCAACGGCCGCTCGGCCGCGACCGGCCAGGTCGACTACGTCGAGTTCCCGGTCGGCGAGGGACACCGCGGCATCACGGCGAACGTCACGCTCGCGGGTGACCGGAACGACATCGTCGGCTCGTACCTGATCGCCCCGGACGGCCAGGCGCTCGGCTTCGGCCAGAACAGCGCGAACGGCTTCAACAGCCGTTCGCTGACCGCCTACACGGCCGACCCGGCGCCGGGGATCTGGACGCTGGCCATCGACTTCAACGGGCCGGTCGTCGGCGACGCGCTGTCGCAGCCATTCAGCGGCACGATCACGCTCGACACCGCGCGGGCGACCGCGATCGGGCTGCCCGACAGCCCCAGGCGGTTGTTCAAGCGCAAGGTCCCGGTGGTCGTCAAGCTCAAGATCACCAATACGGGCCCGGCGCCGGAGGACTACTTCGCCGATCCGCGGCTGGCCAGGACCCGGACCTTCGACCTCGAATCGCTGACCGGCGATACCTTCGGGCTGCCGCTGACGGCGGCGCAACCGCAATGGGTCGTGCCCACCCATGCCAGCAGCGCCAGGGTCACGGCGAAGGCAACGAATCCCGTCGAGTTCGACTGGGGCCCGGTGCAAGCCGACCCCGATCTATTCGGGCAGCCGGTTTCCGGCAACCGTGCCGTCGGCAGTTTCACCCCGGCCGGCGGCATGCTCCAGCCTGGCTTGTGGATCGCCGGCCCCGTCGAGATGGGACCGTACCCTCACGGTGCTCCGTTTGGCGGCAGCGTCACGATGACGATGAAAGTGACCGCGCGCGCCTTTGACTCGGCGCTCACGCCGTCGACCGGAGATCTGTGGCGCGCCTCGGTGCAGTTCTTCGCGCCATTCCAGCCGCTGACCATCGGCCCGGGCAAGACCCGCACAATCAAGATCGTCCTGCGGCCCAACGGAACCCCGGGCACCGTGGTCCGCGGCACCCTGTACGTGGATGACTTCGTCTCGGCGCTGCCGCCAGGCGATCAGCCGGAAGGCGACGAACTCGTCGCCATCCCCTACGCGTACAAGATCAAGTAGCGAGGTATCTCGTCCGAGAGCAGCCCGCCGGCGCACTGGACTTGCTGCGGCGATGAGCTCGAGCCGGACACGGCGCCGCTGACCACGGAGGCGAGCACCGAGCTACCGCAGCCGGACAGGCTGATGACCAGCATGTTGAAGGAGAAGTCCGCGGCCACGCCAGCGCCGATCGCGGCGTGCGTGCATGTTCCGCCCGATCCGCCCGCGCTGCACGACCAGGCCGACGACCCGGCGAGGCCGAGCATCGTGGTGCCAGGGGGCAGCGTCAGCGTGGCAGTCATCGGACCGGTGCCTACGGTGCCGGTATCAGACACGTTGACCTTGACAACGGCCGTGACGCCGAGGTTGAGCAGGCCCTGAACCTGAACTCCGACGCTCAGCTTCGCGTTCGCGGCGACGGTCGCGCTGACGCTTGCCGTCGGCGATGGTGACGGGCTGGCCGACGTGGTTGGCGGACTGGGCGACGCCGAAGCCGTCGGCGAAGCCGGCCCGGATCGCGACGTCGTCGGCCGGGGCCTGCCAGGAGCCGGTGATCTCCCCTTGACAGTCGGCGCGGGAGAGGCTGAGGGGGCAGGCCTGGGGTTCGGCCGCGGATTGCCTCCCGGTGACCCGGGCGCCGGCGCGCCCCCGGCGCCGCCTGGTTGATGAGTGCGCACTATGTTGACCGGCGGCCCCGCAGCCCCGATCTGGGACTTCGGATGGACGAGGTACAGCGTCGGCACGGTGATCGTGGCCGCCGCCACGGCCGCCGCGATCGGAATCACGGGACGATGCACGGCCAGCCTGGCGAGCCGCCCGGCCGTCGCGGCATGCCGGGCAAGCATCCCCCCGGCTCCCCGCCCCGCCACCGCTCCGCCGTGTCCCGCCGCTGCCGGGCCTGCCGCCGTCTGTCCCGCCGCCCCGCCGGCTGCCGTCCCGCCCGCCGCTGCCGAGCCGGCCGCTGCCCCGCCGGCCGCTGCCGAGAGGTGCGTGAGTTCCGCGAGGTAGCTGGCCGCCGCGCCGCCGAGAACGACCGGCGCGAGCATCCCGCGCAGCGCGTCGTTGATCGCCGCGAGATCCGCGCAGGCCGCCGAGCAGGAGGTGCAGCCGCGCAGGTGGGCGTCGATCTCGCGGGTATGCCGCCTGGACAGGTGGCCGCGCACGTAGGCACCTAGCCTGGATGCGAATGGCCTGCACCCGGGCTCCGCCCGGTCGGAAAGGTGCAACTGCAGGTACGCCTGGCGCAGTCCCTCCCTTGCCCGGTACCTCAGCGCGGACACGTTGTTGGCGGACATCCCGAGCATCGCGGCGACCTCGGCGGGCTTCGCTTCCTCGATCTCCGTGTGCCACAGCACGGCTGACCACCGTTCCGGCAGCGACAGGAAAGCACGCGCCGCAAGAGACCGGTCGAGCCCGTCGACGACGGTGTCGACGAACGGCTCGCCTGGGTCAGGCAGGTCGGTGTCCTCGGTCAGTACCTGGCGACGCTGGCCGCGCAGAACATCGATGGCGACCCGCCGGGCGGCTGTCAGAAGGTACGGGCGGAACGCCTCGGTCGGGCCGATCCCGCGCTTGAGCGCGCTCAAGACTCGCGCGAATGTTTCGGCCACGACGTCATCGACGTCGGCCTGATCCCTGACAATCTGGCGAGCCAGCCCCCGGGCGGCGGCGGAATGCCGTTCGTAGAGCATGCCGTATGCCGCCGCGTCACCCGATCTCGCCGCCGCGATCAACTGTGCGTCAGTCGCGGATGGAACGGCTCCGGGCGGTGCTATCGCAGCCACTTCTACCAATGAGCGATCTATATTTGGCGGATCAGTCGCGAATGGCTCTGTCATCGCCTGCCGTCCGGAGCGGCGGAACCAGTTCTTGTGAAATCGAGAGGAATCCTGCCCGGTTCCGCGTCATGGCAGGATGGCTTCTGTGTCATTAGCAATAGAAGCCAGGGCGAGACGAAGCGGCCTGGCGAGTGACCGCACTAGCCGCCCAGCTAACTCGATGTCTCGCGCAGGGCTGCGGCGCCCCGCGCGGCGGCCCTCTGCGCTGCCCTGACGACCTGTCCATAACACCAGTATGCGCCCGGTTCGTCCGCGCCGATCAGACAGTCGTATTCCTGGATGAGCCGGGCTTCGGATCCGCGACACCGCGGGCGCGCCGGCGGCGCTACCACATACCCCAATGAATGGTGCTTTTGGGTTATTGGGTCAGCCGCGCCGAGGTTCACAGACCGGGCTGGCTGGAGCCGGGCTGGCTGGAGCCGGGCTGGCTGGAGCCGGGCTGGCTGGAGGCCGGGTCAGGACACTCATGGGTGGGCCCGGGACAGCATCAGGGCGGGCGGGCCGGCTTGCTGGTCAGGCCCGCCCCTGACAGCATCGTGGCCCTCCCTGTTGCTGTCAGCCACTGGTTTTAACAGCAACGCGGCCCTGCCTGATGCTGTCCTGACAGCAACGGGGAGGGTCACGTTGCTGTCAAAACGGACCGCTGACAGCAACGGGGAGGGCCACGATGCTCACCCTGCCCCCGGCGGCGCCGTGCTCGGGAACGGCGCCTGACTCGCCACGATCCCGGGTCACCCGGCAGCCTCCAGGGCAGCGGCAATGTTCCGTGATCACGCCGAGACCATGATCACTACGGAAATCAGCCCAGGCCGGCCCTGAGCCGCCAAGCACCGCGCGCGCGGCAACCCCGCACCACCCGCCTCCGCCGCCTCAGGTGTGCTGGCCAGGCAGGCGCCCTGGGCCTGGTGGGCCAGCGAAAGCCTGGGCTATGTCGAGCCACCGATCGGCCGCCTGGCCCTCGGCCTCGACCGCCGTATCGTTCCTGTGCCTGCGCTGAGTCACCAGAAGGCAGAAGTCGAGCGCGGGCCCGGTGACCCGGTCGCCCGCCGTTGGCGGGCCCAGGTCCACAACTCGCGGTCCAGCGAGCTCAGCTCAACCCTGATCGGCACTTCAGGTATGTCAAGCCCGTTCACGATGAAGCTGAATGGCAGCGCGCTGACTCCGATGTGCGCGATGTGCCTGAGACGGCGGCTCGGCGCCCGCTCGGCGCCGAGGGCGTCGGCGACATCCTGGCCGTGCGCCCAGGTTTCCATGATCCGGGCGGTGACCGCCGAGGCGGCGCTCATCGGCGGCCCGAACCAGGGCAGCCGCCGGGCGGCATCGATCCCGCCGAAGATCTCGATGACCTGCCGGCGCGACTCGTCGAACCACCCGAGCAATTCCGCCCCGGTCAGCGTCCGGTACCGGGCCGCGATCTCGTCGGTACTGAGCTGGCCGGCCTCGGCGGGGGTCCCGAGCTCGGCGGCGAATCGGTCGGCGTCGGTGGCTGACAGGACAGCGGCGTCGTCGAAGAACGCAAGGTGGCTGATCTGGTCGGCTATCGTCCAGCCAGGCGCCGGGGTGGCCGTCTGCCAGCCTTGCCGGTCGAGCCCCGCGACCAGCTCCCTGATCGCGACGGTCTCGGCGGCTAGGTCCGCCAGCAGATCGCCCATGTCAACCGGCATGCCTGCGCTCCCATCCCTACCCTGATCATTGATCTGCCCCTTACCGGAGGAACGATGGCTGCGACCGAACCAACATTCCCCGCCGGGGCTTATGTCGTGAACTATGGCCAACGTGGGGTTATGGGCACGCTGGCTGGCACGCTGGCCTGGACTGCTGTCACGATAGTGGTATTCCTCTCGGGCAGGCCAGTGATCACGGACACGGCCAACCCGCGCCGATGCCCGCGCGGCCAGGGGCTGGCACATCGGGCGTTCCTGAGTCAGGCTGACATCAAAGAGGCTTCAACGGAGGACGCATGAGCTCAGGGCCGGTGCCGGGCGCGGGAACGACGAGGCGGGCGACGACGGGGCGGGCGACGACCGGGCGGGGCCGGTTACGGCTGACAGGCCTCGCCGCGGCGCTCGCGGCGCTGGCGGTGTTCGGCGTGCCCGCGATCGCGCACGGTCCTGCCGCGCTGGCGGCCGGGACAGCGCCGGGCGCGCCTGGCGGGAACGCGACGTGGAACGAGTCGAATCTGCAGGCGTTCGCCGACTCGCTCGGGTCGGCGTCGAAGGTCTGGTACACGCTCGGCAACGGGGAGCTCGAGAACGTGTTCTACCCGCAGGCCGACACGCCTGACACGTTCGGATTGCAGTACATCGTCACCGACGGCTCGACGTTCACCAATACCGAGACGGCTAACACGACCCACGCGATCTCGCTCGCCGATCTGACCTCGCTGACCTGGCAGCAGACGAACACCGCGACCAACGGCGATTTCACGATCACCAAGACCTATATCGCCGATCCGTCGCGTTCGGTCGTGCTCATCTCGACCACGTTCGACAACCTCAGCGCGCACCCGCTCAGCCTCTACGCCGACTACCTGCCGCAGCTCAGCAACGACGGCATGGGCAACACCGGCGGCACCGACGCCGCCAGCGGCGACCTGACCTCGACCAACGGCTCGGTGTCGAGCGCGCTCGCGGTCTCCGGCGGGTTCGCTCAGACAACCACTGGCTACGTGGGTGCTTCGAGCGACGGCAGCGCGCAGCTTGCCAGCAGCCACGCGCTGACCTCGACATTCTCCTCGGCGCCGACGGCCGGGCACATCGTCCAGGTCGCGCAGGTCCCGGTCGCGGCCAGCGGCAGCACGACGTTCACGCTCGCGCTGGCGTTCGACTCGACGGCCTCGGCGGCGGTCTCGGACGCGGCGGCCTCGCTGTCGGCCGGGTTCGGCTCGCTGGAGACGTCGTTCGAGTCCGGGTGGCACTCGTGGCTGGCCGGGCTGAACGCCCCGCCCGCGTCGGTGACCGGGAGCAGCCAGCTCAAGCAGCAGTACTACGTCTCGCTGATGGAGGTCAAGGCCGACGAGGACAAGACCTTCACCGGCGGATTCATCGCGGCGCCGACCGATCCGTGGGGCTCGAGCGTCAGCGCGAACAGCGGCGGCGACCACGGCTATCACGTGGTCTGGACGCGCGATGAGTACGAGATGGCGACGGCGCTGCTGGCGGCGGGCGACAGCACGGACGCCAGCGCCGCGCTGTCGTACATACTCCAGTTCGAGGAGGAGTCCTCAGGCGCGGTCAAGCAGAACTCCTTCCTGACCGGCACCACGGTGTTCGGGTCCACGCAGCTTGACGAGGTCGCTGACCCCCTGATCCTGGCCTATCAGCTCGGCGCCACGGGCCCGGCAGACTGGCCGCAGCTCAAGAGCCTGGCCAACTACCTGGTGGCGAACGGGCCGTTCACGCCGGAGGAACGGTGGGAGGAGATCGGCGGCTACTCGCCCGCGACGATGGCGGCCGAGATCGCCGGGCTCGTGTGCGCGTCGGTGATCGCGACCGACAACGGCGACTCGGCTGACTCTGCTACGTACCTGTCGAAGGCGGACGCGTTCGAGCAGGCACTCGACGCCGATACGTACACCACGAGCGGCCCGTACGGGAACGGGGACTACTACCTGCGGATCACGCCGGACGCCGCGCCCAACGCGGGCACGGTGATCGGGATCGCCAACGGCGGCGGCAACCACGACGACCGCACGGTCGTCGACCCGAGTTACCTGGAGCTAGTGCGGCTCGGCGTCACCGCGCCGACCACCACGGAGATCGCCAACACCTTGCCAGTCGTGGACTCCTCCGACGAGGTAATGACGCCGGAGGGGCCGATCTGGCACCGGTACACGTTCGACGGGTACGGCGAGACCTCGGCCGGCGGCGACTTCGTGTCGTCAGGGACCGGCAACCCGTGGCCGGTGCTGAGCGGCGAGCGCGGCGAGTACGACGTCGCTGACGGCAATATCGCCGCGGCGAAGTCCATGCTGGCCACGATGGCCGGGGCGGCGAACTCCGGCTTCCAGATCTCCGAGCAGGTGTGGGGCGGCAGCACCGGAACCGGCGGGTTCACGTTCGGCCAGGCGGACAACTCCTCTACGCCGCTGATGTGGGCGATGGCGCAGTACGTGCGGCTCGCTATCGACATCTCGGCCGGGCGGGACGCGGACACGCCCGCGGTGGTCGCTGACCGCTACGCGGGCGCCACGTCCGGCTCGGGTTCGGTGACCGAGAAGGTCAACGTGACCGTGCCGGTCAGCACGGACGCGACTGGGGAGACCGTGTACCTGAACGGGAACTTCAGCGCGCTGGGCGAGGGTGCTCCCGACTGGTCGCCGAGCGGCATCCCGATGACCAGGGTCAGCGCCACCCAGCGGACCGCGACCGTGCACGCGGCCGCCGCGACTACTTTGCAGTACAAGTACACGCTGGGCGGCAGTTGGTCGAATGCCGAGGAGACCGCGTCGTGCGGGTCCGCCGGTAACAGGTCGATGACCGTGAACGGCGGCACCGCGAATGACGCCGTCGCCAACTGGGCCGGGCCGGGGGCGTGCGGGCCGGCGAAGGCGGTGTTCACGGTGACCGTGCCCGCGGGGACGCCGGCCTCGGACACCGTGTACCTGAGCGGGAACTACAGCGCCCTCGGCACCGGGATGAAGTCGTCCGCCGACTGGGGAGCGGCCGAGATCCCGATGACGAAGACTGGTCCTGCGACATGGACGCTGACGGTGCCCGCGGCGGCCGGCGCCTCCTTCCAGTACAAGTACGACCTCGGGAACTGGACGAACGTCGAGGAGACCGCGTCGTGCGGGTTCGTCAGCAACAGGACGTTCGGGTTCGGCGGGTCAGGGACCTCGTTCTCGGCGAACGACACCGTCTCGGCCTGGGGCGGCCTAGGCGGCTGCTAGCCGGCGTAATAGCGCGCCTCGATGACGTTGTCGTCCGGGTCGCGGAAGTAGAACGCGTGCGGCGCGAGGCCGCGCGCCCCGAAGGTCTGCCGCATGCTCGCTGAGGTGTCGACGCCAGCGCGGTGGAGCCTGAGCTTGAGCGCCTGGTAGTCCGGGTGGCTCATCGCGAGGCAGACGTGGTTGACCGGATGACCTGCCGTGCCCTCGGCCTTGGTGCCCTCACTGACCTCCGGCGCGGCGGCGCGAGCCATGAGGTCGATGAGCGCGTCGGGCGCGACCCTCACGCTGGGGAACGGTGCCTGCCCGGCCGTATACTCCTCCCGCCGGACGGCGTCCAGCCCGACTACCTGCTCGTAGAAGTCCATTGACCGGGCCGGGTCAGCGACCCAGATAACTATGTGGTCGATACGTGCCTGCATCTCTCACCTTTCCTGCCGTCCCCTGGTGAACTCATCCTTCGACGTAATCATGCCCAGGTCTCACCGCAACTCAGCGGCGACACCGCTGATGGGCGCAGCGGCAATTCTTGTGCTCAGAGTTAATTCATGACTACTATCTGTGACTACAGGCGAGGATCGAGATTTTCATGAACGGTGATGAGCGGGGATGACTGTCGGCGAGCCGAACGATCACGTTTACGAGCAGGATGAGCGGCAGGCCGAGGTCGACCAGTACTGGACGACGGAGCGCACTCAGGGGGCCGCTCCGGTGCCCATGCCGACGGTGTCGGATGACGAGTTCGGGGCTCTGACCCAGAGCACTGCTGCTCCAGGCGCACATTTTACGCCGTCGGGCGAATAGTCGTCGGTCGGCGGAGGGTACCCCGAGCGGAGGGGCTCTCCCGGGAGCGGCGCCGACCCGGGCGGCAGTAGCAGGCATTCACAATGGCCAGCGCATCGCGTCGGCCTGTGACCAGTAATGACGGGGGAACGCAATGACTAACAGCGAGCCGAACGATCATGTTTACCAGCAGGACGATGTGCGGCAGGCCGAGGTCGACCAGTACTGGACGAAGGAGCGTATTCAGGGGGCGGCTCCGGTGCCCTTGCCAGCGGTGTCGGAGGACGAGCTCGGCGCGCTGATTCAGGGTCCGGCTACACCGGGCCCGCATTTCGCTCCATCGAGTGAGGCGGTGACAGCCGGCGCTGCCTACCCGGTGAACGTCGATCAGCGCCCGTACTGGAACGCGGGCAAGTTGTTCTTCACCACCGACGACGGCCAGGACATGATGGGCTCAGCAGCCTTCGTCGGCACTAACCGGGTGCTCATGACCGCAGGTCATTGCGTGCGGAATAGCAGCAACGGGAACTGGTTCCGTAACTTCCTGTTCATCCGCGCCGGCACCGGGCACTGGTACGGCTGGACCGGGCAGCGTGTCGGCATCAACCGCATCGGCTGCTACTACATGTGGATAGGCCGCAACTTCAAGTACGACTACGCGTTCTGCGCCGCGTCCAGCGACTCGGGCGCTGGCTGGCTGGGCCTGGCCACCGACATCCCGTACTCGACTTTCACGTCACTTGGCTACCCCAGCAACTACGACAGCGCCAACAGCATGTATGCCGCCGACGGCAGCAAGACCACCATCTCGGGCGGGATCGTCCGGATGTCAGGGAATCCGATGGGACCCGGCTGCAGCGGCGGGCCCTGGGTCGGAAACCTTTCACACGACTTCGATCCCAACGCGAACATCGCCTGCGGACTGAACTCATTCCGGTACGACAGCGACCCCGAAGCTATGTACGGCCCCTACTTCGACGCCGAGACCTGGCACTTGTACGTCTGCATCCAGACCGGCGGCAAGTGTTAGCCCGGCTGGCGGCCCGTCACGATCTGACGACGATGACCTCCAGGGTGCGAGGGCCGTGGACGCCCTCGACCCGGTCGAGTTCGATGTCGCTGGTGGCGGACGGGCCGCTGATCCAGGTGAGCGGCCGCCGCGCGCTGAGCGCGGTGACCGCCTCCGGGACTAGGCCGACGACCTGGCTGGCGTGCACCACGCACAGGTGGTAGTCGGGGACCAGCGTCAGCGCCCGCCTGCCCTGGCCGGCCGAGCCGTCGAGGACGATCGTGCCGGTCTCGGCGATCGCCAGCGTCGCCGTCGTGATGACGCCATCGAAAGCGTCAAGCTCCTGGGCGCTGAATCCAGCGTCAACCTCCAGCGCCACGCCAGGCACCGGGACCTCCAGCCCGGCGGGCACCACCACCCGCTCGACACCGCGCTCGGAGAGCGCCGCCGCGACAGTCTCCGCGAGTGTGGCGGGGCCGCAGTGCCGCACCGAGCAGCCGTAGTCGCGTAGCCGCTCGGTAAGCCGCTCCAGCATCGCCTCAGGCTCAAGGTCGCCCCGGAGGCGATACCCGCGCGGCACCGCATCCTCGTACCCGCCCGAGCCCGCGCCCGCGCCGTTACCAGCGCCAGCTCCGCCGAGCGCCGTCCTGATCCTGCCCAGCACCTCCTCACGAGCCGTCACAAGGCATCACCCCCGCGCTCGCGCCGCCACCACTGGCGGAACGTCTCGCGCGGCGGCACCGGCGCGTCCCGCGCCCGAGTCCAGCCCGCCAGCGGCGGCGGCAGCCGGCGAATAACGCCCCGGCGGCCGATCAGCCTGCCAAGCTGACCACCGCGCTGTGCCGCCGCGAACCGCGAGGGGTTCGACAGGGCCCACGCCGCGGCCGCCATGGTCACCGCCTCAGCGCTGGGCACTGCCGACCGCGACCGCGCCTCCTCAACGTGCCGGGCCCGCAGGTGCACCAGGATCGACGGGATGTCGATCTTGACCGGGCACACGTCGTAGCATGCGCCGCACAGCGACGAGGCATACGGCAGGCTCGCGTTGTCCTCGACGCCGGTCAGCATCGGCGACAAGATCGCCCCGATCGGGCCCGGATACACAGACCCGTACGCGTGCCCGCCGACTCGCTCGTAGACCGGGCACACGTTCAGGCACGCGGAGCACCTGATGCAGGCCAAGGCCGGTCGTCCGACTGAATCGGCCAGCGCCGCCGTCCTGCCGTTGTCGAGCAGCACCAGGTGCACCTGCCCCGGCCCGTCGCCGGGCGACACCCCCGTCCACATCGACGTGTACGGATTCATCCGCTCACCCGTCGCCGAACGAGGCAGCAACTGCAAGAACACCCCCAGGTCGGCCCACGTCGGGATGACCTTCTCGATCCCCATCACGGTGATCAGCGTCTCGGGCAGCGTCAGGCACATCCTCCCGTTGCCCTCGGACTCGACTACCGACAGTGTGCCGGTCTCGGCGACGGCGAAGTTCGCCCCGCTGATCCCCACCCGCGCGGACAGGAACTTGCGCCGCAGGTGCAGCCGCGCCGCCTCGGCGAGCGCCGACGGCACGTCGGTCAGCCCCGGGTCCACGTCGCCCATCTCGCGCAGGAAGATGTCCCTGATCTCGGCCCGGTTCCTGTGAATGGCTGGCACCAGGATGTGCGAAGGCCGGTCGTGCCCGAGCTGCACGATCAGCTCCGCCAGATCGGTTTCGACCGCGCTGATCCCGGCCGAGGCCAGGGCGTCGTTGAGCCCGATCTCGTCGGTGACGATCGACTTGACCTTGACCACCTCGGTCGCGCCGGTCGCCGCCACCAGGTCCGTCACGATCCGGTTAGCCTCGGCCGCGTCCCTGGCCCAGTGCACGAGCCCGCCCCGCGCGGTGAACTCGCGCTCAAGCTGCTCCAGGTAGGTATCCAGCTGTGCCAGCGTGTGCGCCTTGATCGCCTGGCCGGCCGAGCGCAGTTCCTCCCAGTCGGGCAGTTCGCCCACCACCCGGGCCCGCTTGCCCCTGATCGTCGTGGTCGCCTTGGCAAGATTGCGGCGCAACTGTGAGTCGCCGAGCGCCCGCCGGGCCGCGACCGGGAACGGCTCGTCGCCGCGCAGATGCCCGACGCCGCGCGGCGCTGTCGGCAGACCGAGGAACGTCGTCACGACCCGTCCTCCGTCGAGGCGAGGATCTCGGCCAGGTGCATGGTCCGTGTGCCCGTGCTCAGCCTGGAAAGCCCGCCGCCAATGTGCATCAGGCACGAGCTGTCGCCGGCCGTGCACACTTCGGCGCCCGTCGCGAGCACGTTGCGCATCTTGTCGGCGAGCACGGCGGTGGACACGTCAGCGTTCTTCACCGCGAAGGTGCCCCCGAACCCGCAGCACGTCTCCGCATCCGGCAACGGCACCAGGTCGATGCCCCGCACCTCTCGCAAGAGCCGCAGCGGCCGGTCGCCCACTCTCAGCAACCGCAGCGAATGGCAGGTCGGATGATAAGTAACCCGATGGGGAAAGTATGCCCCCACATCGGTCACCCCGAGCTGGTCGACCAGGAGCTCGGACAGCTCGAACGTCCGTGCCGCCACGTCCCGCGCCCGCCGGGCGAGGTCAGCGTCGCCATGCCGGCTCGCCACCATCGCGTGCTGGTGCCTGATCGACCCGGTACACGAACCCGACGGCACGACGATCGCCTCGAACTCGCCGAACGTCCCGACGAAGTTGCGGATCATCGGCAGAGCCTGGCGCTGGTAGCCGGTGTTGACGTGCATCTGGCCGCAGCAGGTCTGCCTGCCCGGGAACACCACCTGGTGCCCGAGCCGCTCAAGCAGCCGCACGGTCGCCTTCCCGGCCTCCGGGTAGAGGGTGTCGGCCAGGCAGGTGATGAACAAGGCTATCCGCATCGCTACGGCACCCTCTCTACGGCGAGCCCGGCGGTAGCCCGTGACGAGCTTGACTCGCGGATCACCAGTTCCGGCTCGAAGATCACCTGGCGGTGCTGATGGTTGCCGCCGTCGAGCGCCTCCTCGAGCAGCAGCTGAGCCGCCGCCCGGCCAAGCTGGTGGCGCGGCTGGCGAACCGAGGTCAGCGGCACGGCCGCGGCGGCCGCGAAGTCGATGTCGTCGTAACCCACGATCGCGATGCTGTCAGGCACCCGGATCTGCCGAGAGGTCATCTCCTGCAGCGCACCGAGCGCGAGCAGGTCGTTCGCGCAGAACATCGCGGTCGGCCGCTCGCCGGCCGGCAGCTCAGCGACGCGGGCGCCAGCCGAGCGGCCAGCCGCGACATGCAGCGCCGAGGTCTCGATCACATGCAAGTCGGCCGCGCTGCGGCCGGCCGCTGCAAGCGCGCGGATCGCGCCGTCCCTGCGGTCGGCCACTTGCCGCAGGCTCAGCGGCCCGCCCACGAACGCGATCGTGCGATGCCCCTGCGCCAGCAAGTGCGAGATCGCCAGCTCACCGCCGAGCACGTCGTCAACAGACACCGAGCACTGGCCGCGCGACAGCGACCGGCTGTCGACCAGCACCACAGGAGTACCGCGTCGCTGCAGCCTCGCGACGTGCTCGTCAGCCGCGGCGACCGGGGTGATCAGGATCCCCTGAACCCGGTGCTCTTCGAGCAACTCCAGATAGCGCTGCTCCTTGGCGAGCTGGTCACCGGAGTTGCACAAGATCACCGCGAGCCCCGATTCGTTGGCCTCGTCCTCGACCCCGCGCGCCACATCGGTAAAGAACGGGTTAGCGACGTCGAGCACAAGAAGCCCGATCGTCCGACTGCGCCCGGCCCGCAGTTGCCGAGCCGACTCGTTCCGCACGAACCCAAGCTGCTTGATCGCGGCCTGCACCCGTCTGCGTGTGGGCTCGGCCACGATCTCGGGCCGGTTCAGCACGTTGGAGACGGTGCCCACGGACACGCCGGCGCGAGCCGCGACCTCCCTGATACTGACCGGTGCGTCCGCCACCGTGCCCTCCCTGGAGGGCTCGGCCCTGGTGGGCCTCCCTCGTGGCCAAGTGTCGAGCGCCGCCTTGGAACGTGTCAAACCCAGCACAACAGCGGCTCGGATTTACGCTCGATCGCACCCCGATTTTGTCAGTGGCTGTCGTTAGTGTGGTCGAAGAAGCAAGTCAGAATGCTTGGCCGCGCTATCCCTGACCACTCCGCCTCAGACCACGCCGCTGAACATGAGGAGGTGCCCATGACCGGAGACGATTCCGAGGTACCGGGGCTGCCTGCTGGCGGCGGGCTGTCCTGGTCGTGGGATCTGGACGTGGACGCGCTGCTGGCCGCCGTCACCCAGATCGCGCCCGCCAGCCCGATGCGCCCGGAGAACTCGGCAACCGCAGACACCGACTTGGTCGCGGCCGGGCAAGCTGAGGCCGGGCAAGCTGAGGCCGGGCGAGCTGAGGCCGAGTTCGCCGAGTACCTGGAGGCTGTCGATGCTGGCCGGTCGGCGCTGGTGCCGTTGGCCGCGGTGGCGGGCGTGCTGGCCGAGTCCCTGCCGCCGAGTCCGGATCTGGCCGGGTGGCTGGCGAGCAGCCCGGCGAGCGCCGCTGGTGACCCGGCGCTGGCCGGCCTGGCGTCGTCGTACCGGAGGCTGGCCTCATGGGCCCAGGCCGGGGAGCTGGCCGCCGTCGCTCAGCTCGCGTCCAGGTCAGCAGCCGCTGATGACCGCATCGGCACCAGCGAAGACGGCCGGCCAGGCACCGTGTCGCCGGACGCCTGCGGGCAGGTGTCGCTCGCCTTGACGATGTCGCAGGCGAGTGCCTCGTGGTGGACCGACCTGGCCGTCACCTTGCGGTGGCGGCTTCCCGGCACCGGGGACGCGCTGCGCGCCGGAGACGTCGACCTGTCCCGGGCGCGGGCGATCGCCGAGGCGACCTCGGTGCTCGACGAGGAGACCGCGCGGGCCGTCGAGTCCCGGGTGCTCCCCCGCGCCGGCACCCAGACGCTGGGACAGCTGCGCAGCGCGCTGCGCCGCGCGGTGATCGCGGCGGACCCGCACGGAGCCGAGCGGCGCCGGGAGGCAGCCGAGCAGCGGGCCCGCGTCACGCTGTACCCGGACGCGGAGGGCACGGCCGCGCTGGCCGGGTACAGCCTGCCAGGCGTCCTGGCCACCGCCGCCCTGGCCAGGATCACCGCCCTGGCACAAGCAATGAAGGCAGCCGGCTCAGGCGGCGGCATGGACCTCCTGCGCTCCAAGGTCTTCCTCGGCCTGCTCCTGGGCACCCAGCCCTACATCCCGCCCGCCCCCGATGGCCCGCCCGACAGCAACTGCCCGCCCGATGACGATGGCGGCCCGCCCGACAGCGAATGCCCGCCCGGCGATGGCTGCCCGCCCGGCGATGGCTGCCCGCCCGGCGATGGCTGCCCGCCCGGCGATGGCTGCCCGCCCGGCGATGGCTGCCCGCCCGGCGATGGCTGCCCGCCCGGCGATGGCTGCCCGCCCGACGATGGCTGCCCGCCCGGCGATGGCTGCCCGCCCAGCGACGGCTGCCCGCCGGGGGCCTCTAGGGCTCCAGGCTCGCCTGCTGCACAGGCCCCGGCCTACGGCTCGCCTGGCGGCGGTGCCGTGGCCAGTTCTGTGCAGTGGCCTCAGGTGGCCGCCTTCGTGCGGCCTGGCCCGGCCGCGATGGGGCACCTGGTCCCGGCAGGCAGCGGGTTCCTGGAGCTGACGGTGCCGTGGTCCACGCTGACCGGGGACGGTACAGAACCCGGTCACCTGGGCCGGCTCGGCGCCATCACCCCAGCCCAGGCCAGCTGCCTGGCACAGCTGGCCAGCCGCGACCCCGCCGTTGACTGGCGGGTCGTCGTCACCGGGCCTGAGGGGCGCGCCCTGGCCGTCGCCACGATCCAGCGCCCGTCCGCACGAGCACGAGCCGGACCAGGGCCGCCCGCAAGTCCTCCCGCTCACCGGCGCGATGACCACTGCGGCCTGATCAGGCGCGTCACGGTCACTATCACCAGGGGCGACCTCGCCGAGCCGTCCGCGGGCCAAGGCCGACCCGCGGGCCAAGGGCGACCCGCGGGCCAAGGCCTACCCGCGGGCTCGCACCTGGCAGCGAAGCTCGCCCGGATAAAGGCCGCCGCGAACAGCGCGACCGACCGGGCCGCCAGCCAAGCGGCAGCCGACGACGCCGCAGGCGGATGCGCGCACACCGAAGCCACGCAGGCTTACCGCCCGCCGCCACGCCTGATGGCCCGCATCACCGCACGCGACCTGACCTGCCGCTTCCCGACCTGCCGGCAGCCAGCCGCACGATGCGACGTGGACCACACCACGCCCTACGACCAGGGCGGCAAGACCTGCCCCTGTAACCTCGGCGAACTATGCCGCCATCACCACAAGCTCAAGCAGCACCCCCGCTGGCACCTCACCCAGCCAGCACCCGGCACGTTCATCTGGACCACGCCCACCGGCCGTTCCTACACCAGCACGCCAGACTCGCACGCCATCTGACCGGGCGGTCCACCACGCTCGGCACAGCCCTTGTGAACAGCAGCCCCATGACCAAACAACAGCCCCATGACCAACAGCAGCCCGGCAACAGCCGGGTGGCGAGACAACAGCCCCGACTCGCCCGCCTGGAACTGCAGGGGCGGGGGGAGGGGGGCTGCGCGACCGATCGGCTGCACGACCGACCGCACCGCTCCGAGGACGAGCGGGCTCTTGCGGTATTGCGGTGTTTGCTGGCTTCCTCGCGCAGGCGAGGTTATTGATCACGTTCGCCTCTTGACACTCAACTTCCAGCGGCGGACGATAACACCCATCCTTGAAACGTTACAGCGGAGTGGAACCCAGCCGCGGTTCGCGGAAGGCTCGTCGCCGGCTGTCCTTGAGCGGCGCCTCCCGTTCCTCTGTTCGTTGAGCTCCGTCGCCTGTGAAGGATTTCGCCGTTGAGCGCAGTCGCTGACCCGATCGGGCAGCCGCCCGATCTGCCCGCGCTTTCGCTGCGGCATGCGGCTAAGTCGTTCGGCGCGGTCCGCGCGGTCGTGGACGGCACAGTTGAGCTCTACGGCGGAGAGGCGCACGCGCTGCTCGGCGAGAATGGCGCGGGCAAGTCGACCATGGTCAAGATGCTGGCCGGGGTGCATCAGCCGGATCGGGGCGAGCTGCTGATCGACGGTCAGCCGGCCGGGCTGTCCAGCCCGGCCGCCGCCCAGGCGCTCGGCATCGCCGTCATTTACCAGGAGCCGACGCTGTTTCCCGACCTGTCGGTGTCGGAGAACATCTTCATGGGCCGGCAGCCATTGCGGGTCGGGCGCCGGATCGACCGCAAGCTGCTGCGCGAGCAATCAGCGGCGCTCTTCGGCCGGCTCGGCGTCCGGCTTGACCCCGACCGGATCTGCCGCGGCCTGTCCATCGCCGATCAGCAGATGGTGGAGATCGCCAAGGCGCTGTCGCTCGACGTGCGGGTCATCGTGATGGACGAGCCGACCGCCGCCCTGGCGGCGACCGAGGTGGCCAGGCTGTTCGAGGTGGTGCGCACGCTGCGCGCGGCGGGCGCCGCCGTTCTGTTCATCACCCACCGGCTTGAGGAAGTCTTCGAGATTTGCCAGCGCGCTACCGTTATGCGCGATGGCGCCCACGTCCTCACGGCAATGGTGTCCGAGGTCAGCGCCGATGACCTGGTCAAGGCCATGGTCGGCCGCCAGATGCCAGCACGTCCTGGGCGTGGTGCTGCCTGGACTGGCGAGCAGGTGGGCGGGGCGGGAGGTCCTGGGCGTGGTGCTGCCTGGACTGACGAGCGGGGTTTGCGAGGAGGGAAGGCGGCGCAGGGCGGCAGGGGGAGGTTGGCGGCGCCCCGGACACCGGAGCGCTCCGGGGGGTCGTCCCCCCAGGTAAACACAGTGCTCCAGGTGCGGCGGCTGACCAGGGAGGGCGTCTTCATCGACATCTCCTTCGAGGTCAGGGCGGGCGAGATTGTCGCGCTGGCTGGCCTGGTCGGCTCTGGCCGCAGCGAAGTGGCCAGGGCGATCTTCGGCATCGACCGGTACGACGCGGGCGAGGTCCAGCTAGGCGGGCAGCGGCTGCGCAAGGCTTCGCCGGCGACCGCGATGGCGGCCGGAATCGGCTACGTGCCAGAGGATCGCAGGCAGCAGGGCCTGGTCATGGAGATGTCGGTCCAGCAGAATGTCGGCCTGGCCTCGCTGCGCAGCCTGCAGCGCCGGGGCCTGATCAGGTCGGCGGCCGAAAGGTCCTTCGCCGCCGACTGGGCGCAACGGCTGAACCTGAAATACGGCAGGCTCAGCGACCCGGTGTCCAGGCTGTCCGGCGGCAATCAGCAAAAGGTCGTGCTGGCTAAATGGCTAGGACGGCAGCCGAGGCTGCTCATCGTCGACGAGCCCACCAGGGGCATCGACATCGCCACCAAGGCCGAGGTGCACCGGCTGCTCGTGCAGCTCGCCGGCACCGGAGTGGCGGTGCTGATGATCTCGTCCGAGTTGCCCGAGGTGCTGGCGATCGGCGACCGCGTCCTGGTCATGCGCGAGGGCCGGCTGACGGCAGAGTTCGACGCCGCGCAAGCCAGCGAGGAAACGATCATGGCGGCCGCCACCGGGCGGCTTGAAGCGCGGGCCTCATGAGCACGGCGCTGACCGGCCGCGACCAGTCCGCGATGCCGGCGGGCCGGGCCGACTCGACCCGGCTTACCGAGCGGATCTTCCGGATCAGGGAATCCGGCATCGTCGCCGTGCTGGTCGTGTTCGTGGCGGTGACAACCGTCGTGCAGCACCGGTTCCTGAGCACCACCAACATTACCTTCGTGCTGATCAACACGACCGTGTTCGCGTTGCTCGCGCTCGGTCAGACCATGGTGGTGGTCAGCAGGAACGTCGACCTGTCGGTCGGGTCGGTGGTTGGCCTGTCGGCTTACGTGTCGGCCAGCATGTTCGGCAAGGTCCATGGCATTGGAATCCCCGCCGTCTTCGCGATCGGCCTGGGCATCGGGCTGGCCTGCGGCCTGGCGAACGGCCTGATGGTCTCGCTGGGACGGGTGCCTAGCCTGGTCGTCACGCTCGCCACCTTGTACATCGTGCGCGGCATCGACATCCTGATTGTCGGCGGCAATGAGGTCGTTGCGTCGACCTTGCCGCCCGGGTTCGTCCAGATCGCCAGGGCCAGCATCGGCGGCGTCCCGTATCTCGCGATCGCGATCGCCGCGCTGATCGGCATCGGTGCCTATTACCTGCGGTCGTACCGGTCGGGTCGCGAGCTCTACGCGATCGGATCGAGCCCGGACGCGGCCCGGCTGGCCGGCATCCCTGTCGCCAGGCGGATCTGCGCGGCCTTCGTGATCAGCGGCGCCATCGCCGGCGTCGCCGGCGTGCTCTGGGCGGCCGAGTACCAGACTGTCGACTCGACCGCAGGCACGGGCTACGAGCTTCAGGTCATCGCGGCCGTCGTGGTCGGCGGCGTGGCGATCTTCGGCGGTAGCGGCAGCGTCGTGGGAGCCGGCGTTGGCGCGCTGCTCCTCGGCACGATTAACTCCGCGCTCTACGTGCTCGGCATCTCGCCGTTCTGGGACCAGGCGATCGCGGGTTTCCTCCTGCTGCTGGCGATCAGCCTCGACCGTGCGATCGCGGTAAGACTGCTCGCCGCGCTACGCGTAAGGAGTTCCCGTGCTCGGTAGCCTGAGCCGCCCGGGCCTGACCGGGCTCTGGCAGCGGTCGGCGCGCTGGGAGACCGGCCTGGCCATGCTCGCCGTGGCGATCTTCGCCTTCGGCGCGATCGACGCGCCCGGTCAGTTCCTGACCAGTGGCAATCTGTTTAACGCCGGCGTCACCAATGGCGAGTACGCGATCATGGCGCTGCCCATGACGCTGATCATCGTCAGCGGCGAGATCGACCTGTCGGTCGCGTCCATTCTCGGCATGTCCAGCGCCCTGCTCGGGTTGCTGTGGCTGCACCACTGGCCGATGCTCGCGATCTTCGGCGTGCTGCTGGTCACCGGCGCGGTCGCGGGCCTGATCAACGGCCTGCTCGTGACCAGGGCCGGGCTGCCCTCGCTCGCGGTGACGATCGGCACGCTGGCGCTTTACCGCGGCATCGCGGTCATCCTGCTCGGCTCCAACTCGGTCTCGGACTTCCCGTCCGGATACGCCACGATCGGCGTCCTGCCAGTACCGCACCTGGGCATCCCGTGGTCGATCGCGATCTTCATCGTGCTGGCGATCGTGTTCGGCATAGTGCTGCACGCGACGCCGCTGGGCCGGTCGATCTTCGCGATGGGCAACAACGCCGAGACCGCGCTGTTCTCCGGGATCAGGGTCAAGCGGATCAAGACCGGCCTGTTCGTCGTCTCCGGGATGACCTGCGCGGTCGCCGGAGCGCTCTGGACTTTCCGGCTTTCCACCGCCGTGCAAGGCAATGGCCTGGGCGCTGAGCTCAACGTCGTGGCGATCGTCCTGCTAGCCGGAGTGTCGATCTTCGGCGGCAAGGGCTCGATTCCCGGAGTCGTGCTGGCGGTTATCGCCTTTGCCTTGCTGCAGAACGCGCTGCTGCTGACGCCCTTCAACCAGGAGGCCTATGGCATCGTCGTCGGCGCCCTGCTGCTCGTCAGCGTCTTCGTGCCTCAGTTCGGCGCGCTCGCGGCCAAGGTCCGTTCCACGCTCAGGCCCAGGCCGCCAGCCCAGCCAGCCCGGCCAGTCCCGCCCATCCTGCCCTCGGTTTCCCGCCAGTAACCAATCCCACCACCGCCACTGACCCATCACCGCCACTAACCCCATCACCGCCACTAACCCCATTAGCGCTGGCCAGCCCAGCCACCAATTCTTAACCTACGCTCGACACCCGATTGAAAGGATTCAACCGTGAGAGCTGACACGGGATTTACCAGCGGCCGGGCGCCGTTCGGCCGGGCGCTGTCTGGCCCGGCGTTGTCTGGGCGGGCGTTGTCTGGCCGGGCGTTGTCTGGGCGGGCTTCGTTCGGCCCGGCGCTGTCCAGGCGCGGCCGGGCACTGTCCGGACCGGCAGTGCTCCTGCTCGCGGTGGGCATGCTCGCGGCATGCTCATCGGGAAGTTCGTCATCTTCCCAGCCCGGTTCGTCCTCGTCATCGTCAGGAGGCGGCAGCGGCGGCAGCGGGGCCAGTGGCGGGCTGAAGACGGGCCTGAAGGTCTTCGTGATCCCGAAGAACCTCGGCAACCCCTACTTCACGACCGCCGACAGCGTGCAGTCGGGCGGCGCGCTCGCTGCTCTCTCGGCGCTCAGCGAGACGGGCACCGAGACCAGCGGCACGGCGGCGACCCCGACGTCGCAGATCCCCGCGCTCCAGGCGGCGATCACGAAGGGCGCTAACGCGCTGATCGTCTCGGCGACCGACCCGACGGCGCTCTGCCCCACGCTGAAAGCCGCGATGGCCAAGGGCATCACCGTCGTCACCTATGACTCGGACGCTCCGACCTGCCGCAACCTCTTCATCAACCAGGCCTCGACGGCGCAGATCGGCACGAGCGAGGTAGACCTGCTCGCCAAGGAGATCCACGACACCGGCGAGATCGCCATCGTGTCCGCCGCCGCCTCGGCCACGAACCAGAACGCCTGGATCGGGTACATGAAGACCGAACTCAAGAAGTTCCCGAAGATGAAGCTCGTCACGACCGTCTACGGCAACGACGACCCGACCACGGCGACCCAGGTCACGCAGGGCCTGCTGCAGCAGTTCCCGGACCTCAAGGGCATCATCTCGCCCACCACGGTCGGCATCCTGGCGGCCGCTCAGGTGCTCGACACGCCCAAGTACCGCGGCAAGATCGCGCTGACCGGTCTCGGCACGCCCGACTCGCTGAAGAAGTTCGTCAATGACGGCACGATCGGTGCTTTCGAGCTGTGGAACCCGGCCAACCTCGGATACCTGGCCGGCTACGCGGCGGTCATGGTCGCCTCGGGCAAAGTGACCGGCTCGGCCGGCCAGGCCTTCACCGCCGGCAAGCTCGGCAAGTTTACCGTGGGCGCCGGCAACACCGTGCTGCTCGGGCCGCCGTTCGTATTCGACAAGTCCAACATCAGCCAGTTCAACTTCTAGTCGTGCGGGGTGGACGGGCACCTGGCATGCCCGTCCACCCGGCGGCTGCCGGACTGCTCGCGCAAGCACTGGCTGAGAGGACATCGCGATGGAACGCGTCTGCTTCACCGCCCGCGTCCGGCCTGACCGGCTCGACGAGTACATCGAGCGGCATCAGGCCGTCTGGCCCGGCATGCGGGCGGCCTTGACCGAGGCAGGCTGGCACAACTACAGCCTGTTCCTCACCGAAGATGGCCTGCTGATCGGCTACCTGGAGACCGATGACTTCGACGCTGCCCGCGCGGCGATGGCGCGCACGGAGGTCAATGCCGCCTGGCAGGCCGGCATGGCGCCGTTCTTCGAAGGAGACGGCGATCAGCGGCCGGATGAGGGATTCCGCCGCATCGGCGAGATCTTCCACCTCCCCTGACGCGACGAACCCCGTGCGACGAACACCGTGCGACGAACACCGGACACGCTGCCCAATGAGCCAAGTGATTACGCTTTCTCGCCAGGAGATGACTAGATGCGCACCGTGACCGCCGTCAAAGCTGCCATCGCGGCACACCAGATCGAGACACCGTCCTGGGCCTTCGGCAACAGCGGTACCAGATTCAAGGTGTTCAGCCAGCCGGGCGTGCCCCGCACGCCGCAGGAGAAAATTGAAGACGCGGCCCAGGTGCACAAGTTCACCGGCGCCGCCCCGAGCGTGGCGGTGCACATTCCGTGGGACAAGGTCGATGACTACGCGGCGCTTGCCGCGCACGCGGCCGGTCACGGGATCAGGATCGGGACCGTCAACTCCAACGTGTTCCAGGACGACGACTACCGGCTCGGCAGCGTCGCCAACCCGGATCCGAAGATCAGGGTCAAGGCGCTCCGCCACCTGCTCGACTGCGTCGACATCATGGACGCGACGGGGTCACGTGACCTGAAGCTCTGGTTCGCCGACGGCACCAACTACCCGGGCCAGGACGACATCAGGGCTCGCCAGGACCGGCTGGCCGAAGCGCTCGCCGCCGTGTACGAAAGGCTCGGGCCTGACCAGCGCATGGTGCTCGAGTACAAGCTGTTCGAGCCCTCCTTCTACAGCACCGACGTGCCCGACTGGGGGACCTCGCTGCTGCACTGCCTGGCGCTCGGGCGCAGGGCCGCCGTGATCGTGGACACGGGGCACCACGCACCGGGCACGAACATCGAATTCATCGTCGCCGTGCTGCTGCGCGCGGGCAGGCTGGGCGGGTTCGACTTCAACAGCCGGTTTTACGCCGACGATGACCTGATGGCCGGGGCGGCCGACCCCTTCCAGCTTTTCCGGATCATGCACGAGGTGGTCGCCGCTGGCGCGCTCGCGCCTGAGGCCGGGGTCACGTTCATGCTCGACCAGTGCCACAACATCGAGCCGAAGATCCCCGGCCAGATCCGCTCGGTGATGAACGTGCAGGAAGCCACGGCCAAGGCGCTGCTCGTCGACGCCGACGCGCTCAGCGCGGCGCAACTGGCGGGGGACGTGCTCGGCGCGAACGGCGTTTTCATGGACGCCTACAACACCGACGTCAGGCCGTTGCTCGCGGAGGTCAGGGCCGAGCAGGGGCTCGACCCTGACCCCATGGCCGCGTACGCCGCCAGCGGCTACGCCGGGAAGATCATCGCCCACCGGATCGGCGGCACGCCCGCCGGCTGGAACAGCTAGCCCAGGCGGCCCGCCCGGGCAGCGCCATCCCAGAAAGGCACTCAATGACCGAGCAGCCCGCACCCGCAATCGCCGAGCTCATCGCGCGCAGCAACCGGCTCGGCGCCGACCCCCGCAACACCAATTACGCGGGCGGCAACACCTCGGCCAAGGGAACAGTGACCGACCCGGTCACGGGCGAGCCGGCCGAACTGCTCTGGGTCAAGGGGTCGGGCGGCGACCTCGGCACGCTGACCGCGGCAGGCCTGGCCGTGCTGCGGCTCGACCGGCTCAGGGCGCTGACCGGCGTCTACCCGGGCGAGGAGTGCGAGGATGAAATGATCGCCGCGTTCGACTACTGCCTGCACGGCAAGGGCGGCGCCGCTCCGTCTATCGACACCGCGATGCACGGGCTGGTCGGCGCTGCCCACGTCGACCACCTGCACCCGGATGCCGGCATCGCGTTCGCGACCGCCGCCGACGGTGAGGCGCTGACCCGTGCCTGCTTCGGCGACCGGGTGGCCTGGCTGCCCTGGCGCCGCCCCGGCTTCCAGCTCGGGCTTGACATCGCCGAGGTCTACCGGTCCCGTCCCGGCGCGACCGGGGTCATCCTCGGCGGTCACGGCATCACCGCGTGGGGCGCGACCAGCGCTGAGTGCGAGGCCAATTCGCTGGAAATCATCGCCAGGGCACAGCGCTATCTCGACGACACCGGCCATGCGCGGCCTTTCGGCCAGGTAATTGCTGAACATCAGCCGCTGCCCGATTCCCTGCGGCGCAGCCGGGCGGCCGCGCTGGCGCCTGTCATCAGGGGGCTCGCGTCCGCCGGCCAGCGGCAGGTCGGCCACTTCACCGATAGCCAGGTCGTGCTCGACTTCCTCGCCGGGGCCAGGCATCCCGCGCTCGCCGCTCTCGGCACCTCGTGCCCGGACCACTTCCTGCGCACGAAGGTCAGGCCGCTGCTGCTCGACCTGCCGCCCTCCGCGCCGCTCGCCGCCGTCATCGAGCGGCTGGGGGAACTGCACGCCGCCTACCGCGCCGACTACCGGGCGTACTACGAGCGCTACGCCACTGCGGCGTCGCCGCCGATGCGGGGGGCTGACCCGGCGATCGTGCTGGTGCCGGGCGTTGGCATGTTCAGCTTCGGGGCCGACAAGCAGACGGCGCGGGTGGCCGGCGAGTTTTACGTCAACGCGATCAATGTGATGCGCGGAGCGGAATCTGTCTCGAGCTACTCGCCAATACCCGATAGCGAGAAATTTCGCATCGAGTACTGGGAGCTTGAAGAGGCGAAGCTGCGCCGCCTGCCCAAGCCCAGGGCACTGGCCGGGCGAGTGGCACTGGTCACCGGCGCCGGCTCGGGCATCGGCCGGGCGACCGCGCTGCGGCTGGCCGCCGAGGGCGCCTGCGTGGTCGTCGCTGACAAGGACGCCGAGGCGGCTGGCATCGTCGCTGAGGGGATCGGCTCGCCTGATTCGGCGGTCGCGGTGGCGTCGGACGTCACCGACGAGGACAGCATCGCCGCCGCCTTCGACGAGGCAGCGCTGGCGTTCGGCGGCGTCGATCTCGTGGTGAATAACGCCGGGCTGTCGATCTCCAAGCCGCTGCTCGACACCACCGCGGCCGACTGGGATCTGCAGCACAAGGTGATGCCGCGCGGCTCATTCCTGGTCTCGCGGGCGGCGGCACGGGTGATGATCGTCCAGCGGATCGGCGGCGACATCGTCTACATCTGCAGCAAGAACGCCGTCTTCGCCGGGCCGGGCAACATCGGCTACGGCGCGGCGAAGGCCGACCAGGCGCACCAGGTACGGCTGCTCGCGGCCGAGCTAGGCGAGCACGGCATCCGCGTGAACGGCATCAACCCCGACGGCGTCGTCCGGGGCTCCGGCATCTTCGCCGGGGGCTGGGGCGCCAGCCGGGCGGCCGTGTACGGGGTGCCGGAGTCCGAGCTTGGCGCGTTCTACGCGCAGCGGACCCTGCTCAGGCGGGAGGTGCTGCCCGAGCATGTCGCCGCCGCGGTGATCGCTATCGCCGCCGGTGACCTGCCGCTGACGACAGGGCTGCTTATCCCGGTGGACGCGGGCGTGGCGGCGGCGTTCCTGCGGTGAGCTCAGCGTCTTTTGTCGGCGCGGTCGACCTCGGCGCCTCCGGTGGCCGGGTCATGGTCGGCGAGGTCGGGTCAGGCCGGCTCGGGTTGCGGGAGGCGCACAGGTTCCCCAACCGGCCGGTCACCGTCGGCGGCACGGTCTGCTGGGACGTGCTGTCGCTGTATGCGGAGATCCTCGACGGCCTGCGCGCGGCCGGGGCCGGGCGCGAGCTGGCGAGTGTCGGCGTCGACTCGTGGGCGGTCGACTATGGCCTGCTCGATGCTGACGGGGTGCTGCTCGGCAACCCGGTGCATTACCGGGACGGGCGAACTTCGGGTGTCGCGGAGCGGCTGCTCGGCGAGCTGGGGGCCGGTGAGCTGTATGGCGTGACCGGGATCGCCGAGCTGCCGTTCAACACCTTGTTCCAGCTCGCCTCGGCGGCGGGATCGGCGCAGCTCGCCGCCGCGCGGACGCTGCTGCTGATCCCTGACCTGCTGGGGTACTGGCTGGCCGGCGTCATCGGCGCCGAGGTCACGAACGCATCGACGACGCAGCTGCTCGACGTCACCACCGGGGAGTGGGCGTGGCCGGTCATCTCGCGGGCGGGGCTGCTGGCCGGCCTGTTTCCCGCGCTGCGGCAGGCCGGGGATGATCTCGGTCCGCTGCTGCCTGACGTGGCGGCCGGCTGCGGGCTCTCCGCTGCTACCAGGCTGGTCGCGGTAGCCTCGCACGACACCGCCTCGGCGGTGGTCGCGGTGCCCGCTGCCGGAGCGGGCTTTTGCTATATCTCGTGCGGCACTTGGTCGCTGGTCGGCACCGAGCTCAGCCGGCCGGTGCTGACCGAGGAGAGCCGGCTGGCCCGCTTTACCAATGAGACGGGCATCGACGGGACGGTGCGCTACCTGCGCAACGTGATGGGCCTGTGGCTGCTGCAGGAGTCGATGCGGACGTGGGCGGCGGCCGGGCTCGACGTTGATCGTGACGCGCTCCTGGGGGAGGCGGCCCTGGCTCCGCCGCTGCGCTCGGTGATCGATCCCGATGACCTGGATTTCCTGCCGCCTGGCGACATGCCGGCGAGGATCGCGGCGTTCTGCGCGCGGACCGGGCAGCCGGTGCCTGATGGGCCGGCCCAGACGGTGCGGTGCGTGCTCGACAGCCTCGCGCTCGCGCACTGGCGCGCGGTTGATCAGCTGCAACGGCTGTCTGACCAGGCCGTCGACGTGGTGCACATCGTCGGCGGCGGGGCACGCAACTCCCTGCTATGCCAGCTCACGGCGGACGCGTGCGGGCTGCCGGTGCTGGCCGGCCCGGCCGAGGCGACGGCACTGGGCAACGTCCTCGTCCAGGCGCGCGGGCTTGGCGCCGCGCCCGCTGACCTGGCCGGGCTCCGGGAACTGGTCCGGGCGACCCAGCCCGTGCGGCTGTACGAGCCAGCCGGCCGGGGCGGGCTCGCCGGGCAAGCGGGGCGGGGCGGGTTCGCGGGGCGAGCGGGCCGGGGCGGGCTTGCCGGGCGAAGCGGGCGCGGCGGGCTTGCCGGGCGCGGCGGGCTTGCCGGGCAGTGGCGGGCGGCGGCCGGCCGGCTCGGCTGGTCGTGACCTGCCCCGGCGTCCGTCCCGCCCCTGTCCCGCCCCGGACCTGCCCGGGGCGGGGCGGGCGGGACGGGACAGCGTCAGGTCGACCATGTTGTTGTTGCGGGCCTCCGGTAACAGCAACCATCCGTGCCGGCGGGCCGGCGCTGGTGCATCGGTGTAAACGGGGACAAATCACCCCTGTTTACAGACCAACGTGGCCCTTCCTCTTGCTGTCGGGAAGACAACGGGGAGGGCCGCGTTGCTCACGCCGCGCCGGCGCGCCAGGCCGGGTAACGCAGTCCGCTCGGGGTGCCGTCAGCGCAGGGGGGCAGGTGCGATGTTCCGTGATCAAGGTCCCGGGCATGATCACGGAACATTGCCGCTGTCCTGACCTGGGCGATCTTCCGTGATCACGCCCACGAACATGATCACGGAAACTAGCACGGGTCCAGGAGGCTGCCGGGCGGCTCGTGATCAGGATCGGGGAGCTTTTTCAGTCATCGTGGGGGAGAGTTTCCGCTCCGGGGAGACTTTCCAGCCAATAGAACTGAAAACTCTCCCTGGAGTGAAAAGACTCCCCGGTAACTCAGGGAAAGTCTCCCCGTTGACTCGCCGGAGCTTGACTTTCCAAGATCCCGAGTCACCCGACAGGCCTCCAGGACAGCGGTGATGTTCCGTGATCACCCCCGGGACCTTAATCGCGGAACAGCGCACCTGCCGTCGTGCGTTTCAGGCGACACGGCACCGTGCGGGCGCACTGCGGCACGGAGAAAGAAACGGCAGGTACTCACCCGAACCAGATGATGCGCACCCGTGTGACTCATGAGGCGGGTGTGCTCGCCCGCCGCCGTCGTCTGCGTGCAACGCCCGCTCACCGCTCCGAAGCGAGCCGCGCGGGGCGTGTGCGCCGGGATTGCGGAGGTATTTCGGGTGCCTGGAGGAGGGCTCTCGCGCGCAGGAGCCGTTTCGTGGGATAGTCCGGACAATCCTCCTGGACGCGAAAAGCCTCCTCCGTGACGGGGTCACCCTGGAAGTGAGGGCGGGAAAATCGGGGGCTAGTTGACGGCCGGCTCGCCCGGGATCTTGAACAGGGGGCGCCACGCGGAGCCGGTCGGGTTGTCGGCGGCGGTCGAAGGGGACACGCCCTGGTTATCCCACTTGGCCTGATAGGCGAGGCCGCGGAACAGCACCTTGGCGCCGCCAGTGTAGGAGGCCGACTTCTTCCAGGCCGGATAGGTGCCGACGGGCAGCTTGCGGATGACCGGCGCGCGGTCGCCTGGCAGAACCGGGCCGATGAGCTCCCATGGCGTCTCGTAGGAGAACTGAACCACGGCGGCCGGGTCGTCTCCGGAGTTGTACCACTTGGCCGCGTAGATCTCGCCGTGCTCGACGATCTTGTAGCCCTCGGGGTACTGCTGCGTCGCCGACCAGAGCGGGAACGGCGCATCGGCTGGGTTGGTGTCCGGCGTCACTGGCGTCGGTGCCGTCGCGAGGCTGGCGAAGGCGCTCGCCTGACCGGGCAGGTGGTTAAGGATGCTGGCGAACTGCAGTGTCCGCTCGGCCGTGCCGCTGCAGTGGTTGGACTCCAGCCCGATCTCGGGGAACGAGGTGCCGCACTGGCTATCGCGGTTCAGCGACCAGATCGAGACCCGGCCCAGGCCGATCTTCTTGGCGAAGACCGACAGGCCAGCAGCGTCGGTGACCGTGAAGTTCTCGCCCCTGACGTCGTTCTGGCCGATCATGGCTGTTGCCCCGAGCTGCTGCCACACCTGCGCGGATCGCGGCTGCTGCCCGTATCGCACGAGCAGCTTGAGCATCTGGGTGTGGCTCGCGTACAAGGCGTTCTCGGTGAGCCCGAGCATGGTCTGGCCGGCCGCGGGCGGGTCGGTGTAGTCCATGGTCATCAGGTTGATGCCGGCGACCGCGACCCGGTTGGCGAGCATCGCCGAGATGACCGCGAGCGCGTCGTCTTGCAGGCCGTCCGGCTCGACCGGCAGGGTCAGCCAGACGACGAGCCGCTTGCCGTCGGCGCGAGCCTCGCGTTGCAGCTGGGCGATGGCCGCTGCCCGGCGCTGCCCGGCCTGGACGTCGTCGAGCGCGGTGCCCTCGATATCGAGGTCAATGGTGGTGAGGTGATACTTGGCGATCACCAGCTGGTAGGCGTGCGCGAGGGCCGCCACGCTGCCGCAGCTCACGTCGAGGCTGGTGTGGGCCTGGCCGCCGAACGACACGATCGGCTGAGCGCCGTCCTGCTGCATCTGCGCGATTCTCGAGCCGAGCGTGAGCGCCTGATCGGCGCCGCGCAGCGTGTAAGCGGCACCCCAGGTCGGGGTGCACGGCTGGCTGGCGTTCGGTGAGTCCACCACGAAACCGAGCACCGTCTGCCTGGCCGGATCATCCGACGTGCTCTGGAACTGATAGACGGGCGGGACGGTGACATCGACATACGGCGCGAACCACGTCTTGCGGATCGGCACCGGCGTCACCAGCTTCGACCGCACGAGAACGAACCCGCCGTAGCCGACGCCAGCGAACAGGATCAGCGCCAGCAGCACCCGGAAAAATGACAGCCTGCGACGCGGTTCGTCGCCGCCGATCCAGGTATCGTCCAGCGCCGTCCCCGGCCCGTCACTGCTGAGCCTGAGCATCTCCCTCGGCGGCATCGGCGTCACGTCTTGGGCCATGACTAATCCTCCTGGCCGTCCCAGCCATCGGCCGGCTGGCGGTGCGCGTCGTATGAGTCATGCGTGTCGTAATAAGGCGGAGCCGGGGGTGCGCTGAAGTCCTGCTCGGCGTGGTAAGCGCGCCTGGTCCGCATAGCGTCGCTGTCGCTCAGGTGACGCACGGGCTCACGCGCGTTCGTGCCGGGAAGCCCGAAGTCAATGCCAGGCCGCAGCGCCGGCGCCTGCTCGATCTCCGGAGGGCCGTACTGTTCCTGCGGCTGACCCGGCCCGTGCATGCCAGGCCCGGCGCGATGCCGTCCGTTCCGCACCGGCAGCTCCGCCCCCGCGTTCGCGGTCCCGGCGCCGGCACCCGCGGGCTGCCGGGCCACGCGCCAGTGTCCCGACTCGATCGGCCCGACCTGGAGCACGGAACGCCAGTCGGCCTGCACCGGCTGCGGAGCCGCTTTCGCCGCCCGGATGGCCGCGCGCCGGCGCGGCTGAACGGGCTTGTAGAGCAGCGAGGTGAAATGGATCCAGCCATCCACGACTGAGTTCCTGACGCCGATGAACGCCATTGTCGCGTAGATCGCCAGCACGATGTTGAGCGCGGCGTACGCCATGTTCTCGACCCGGTCGTGCTTGTACGCCGAGTAGAACGTCACGAGCGCCAGCGCGATCACCAGGTACGGCGCGATCACGAAGAACGGCGGCGCGACCGTCCTGTCGCGGACCTTGGGCGTGCGCGCGAACGCCGACTTGGACGCCGTGATGCCCTGCACCAGCGACGACACCGTGCCGGCCAGGTTGACGGGAAGCAGGATCAGGTTGAAGCCGTAGATCCGCGCGACGTCGATCCGCTTGTAACCGCAGTACCGCAGGTCACTGGCCTGGGCCAGGAAGTAGGGCATCGCGACCAGGCCGAGCAGCGGGCTGATCAGCGCCGCGCTGAAGGGGAACACCAGCAAGATCAGCAGGCTGAACGAGCTCCAGCAGATCGACGCCATGTAGTTCCAGCGCAGGAACAGCTCGCCGAACCTGGTGCGCTCGCCGCGCTCCTTGCGGGCCCGGCGCTGCCGGTGCAGCTTGGGCAAGATCAGCAATCCGCCGTTGGCCCACCGCCGCCGCTGGATGCACAGCGAGCCGAAGTCCGGCGGCGTGGCGCTGTAGCTGAGCCGCTCCGGGTAGTTGTGCAGCTTCCAGCCGTGAATGCCCATGTCGATCGTGGACTCGGTGTCCTCGATGACCGTACGGTCCCTGATGTAGTGCCGGATCTCCCAGTCGCCGACGTAGGACTTCTCCATGATCGCGTCGAGCGCGCGCTTGCGGATGACCGCGTTGGCGCCGACCCAGAACGTCGCGTCGTAGTACGTGAGGCCCTGGTGCACGATGTGCTGCAGGTCGGTGCTCGCACCCGCGATCCGCTCAAGCCGGGTAGCCGAGCCCGGGAACGCGCTGTAAGGCGTCTGGGCGATGGCGGTGTCCCTGTGCTCGCTCTGCTCCAGCAGGTGAACCAGCCGCAGGCAGTACTCAGGCAGCAGCACGCTGTCGGCATCCAGGGTCAGCACGTAATCCGGGTCAGGGATGTGGAAGTCGCAGTCCGCCGGGTCAGCCGCCATTAGCACGGTCCCGGTCACGGTGCGCAGCTCGCGGTACCCGCCGCCCATGAGCCCCATATAGCTGTTGAGGTTCATCGCCTTGTTCGGCTCATGCGACAGCGACGAGTACTGCTTGCGCTCGAAGCTCGTCAGCTCGGCGCGGAAGATCCAGATCAGCCTGCGGTACAGGCGCCGCATGTGGGCGTGGTCGAGCACCACGTCCTCGGCTGCGGCGTCGCGGAGCGCCCACGCCACCGACTGCAGGTCGCCGGCCAGCCGGTGGGCCACCTCGTTGCAGAAGAACGCGTCCGCGTGGTCAGTCACGTCAAGCGTCGACGCCAGTTGCCGCAGCCAGCTCACGGCCTCCTCGTACATCGCGGACAGGTGGCTCATCGCGTGCAGGTCAGGCCAGGGCACCCCGGCATACCTGGCCTCGAACTCGGCGGCGGCGGCGACGAACCGTGCCTTCGGCGCGGCCAGGAGGTCGTTGATCTTGGCAGGCAGCCCGCGGGCCGCGTTCAGCTGGTCCCTGGCCCGCCGGGTCTTCGGGACCGGCGGGTCGTCGATCAGCAGCACCACGCGCTTGTGCGGGTACTCCTGCAGCGCGGCCGAGAGCAGCGTGTTCCTGATGACGTGCTCTTCTTCCTGATACGACGGGACAATCGCGGTGAGCGTAGGCGCCCGGTCGTCATAGAAGTGGTCGAGCACGGCGCGGCCGGTCCGGTGATGGCTGCGCGTGCGGTAGCAGAAGCCGAGCCTGCTCAGCAGGTAGGCAAGCGCGGACGCGGTCAGCATCGTCACGATCAGCAGGTAGATGATCGCCTCGGTGCGCGACACGGTGCTCGAGTACCGGGGGTTGAGGAAGTCGCCGAGGAGCCACGTCACCGCGTAGCTGGTCCACGCCGTGACGGTCACGATGATCGCCAGCCTGGTCATCGCGATCCTGCGGTCGCTGACCGGCTTGGGTACGACCGGCATCGCTTCCGTCCGCCGGTCACGGCCCCACTGGGAACCGTGCTGCTTCACCGGCCTGGCCTTCTTGACCGGGAGGTTGCGCGAGTCGCTCATGAGCTCGATGCTGCTGTCAGTGCGCGCTTGCATACCCGTAGGCACGCCCCCCACCCTTCCTGGGGCACGCCCCCGGCTCAGTGACAGTCCAATAAGGATGGAGCTAGACGCAAAGCAGGAGCTAGCCGCCCCCCACACCGCCCGCTAGCAACACTAACCGCGACATTAGATCAGATCCCCGGGCCGCTGCTGCCCAATAGGTAAAATGTTCGCTAAGCGTGACGTTCGATCGTTAATAGCGGCTGAACAGCTCGCACAAACCGGTCACCACGTCGACTAGCTGGCGGTCGTCGGCGAACTCAGGTCCGAGCCAGCGCAGCACGCCGGGAACTGCCGACCTGAGCGATCCGGCGGCCAGCGGCACGACCTCGGCGGCTCTGACGTCGCGCACCGGCGCGCCCAGTCCGCGCAGATGGCAGATCCAGGCCGCGAGGACGCGGGCGGCGCCAGCGGGCAGCCGCCCGGACTGGCGTTCGGCCCGGAGCACGGGCAGCACGCGGACCGGCAGTTTCTGCGAGCCGTCCTCGGCGATCCGGTCGAGCCGGTCGGCCATGCGCGCATTGGCGAATCTGGCCAGCAGGTCATCCCGGTACCGGGTGATCTCCGCCGGCGGCTGCGGCAGGTGGGCGCCGGCCTCGTTCCACCATTCGTCGAGCCAGGTCAGGCACGCGGAGTCGGCGATGGCGGCAGGCACGGTCGCGTGGCCGGTGATCGAGCCCGCGTAGGCGAGCAGCGAGTGCGCTCCATTCAGCATCCAAAGTTTTTGATCTTCGGCGGGTCTTATGTCGGCGGTGAACTTCGCGCCGGCGTCTTCCCAGGCCGGTCGCCCGGCGGGGAACTCGCCGCTCAGAACCCAGGCGCTGAACGGCTCGGTGACAACGGGACACCGGTCGTCGCGCCCGGTGCGCTCGCGGACGGCGCTGAGGTCAGCCCGGGCCGGGCGCGGCGTGATCCGGTCGACGACGGTTGAGACGACGGCGACCGAGTCGGCCAGCCAGGAGGCGAGCTCGCTGTCGACCCGCTCGGCGAGGTCGCTGACGACCCGCCAGGCCAGCGGGCCGTTGGCGGGCAGGTTGTCGCACGGGATGAGGGCGACCGGCCCGGCGCCGGCCAGCCGGCGAGCGGCCAGCCCGGCGACGAGCTTGCCCGGCACGGTCCTGACCGGGGCAGCGCGGTCGGCGCGAAGCGCCTGGATGTCGGCGGCCACCTCCGGGCGGCTGGTGTCGAGGCCGCCGGCCGGGCCGCGCGGATAGCCCGCCTCGGTCACCGTCAGGGTGATCGCGGCGAGTTCGGGCGAGCGCAGGCAAGCGAGCCAGGCCTCGTGATCCGAGGCGGCACGCACCTGCGACAGGCTGGTGACCAGCTCGTACCGGTCGCCGTCCGGTGCCCTGGTGACCAGGGTGTACAAGCCCTGCTGGGCCGTGAGGGCCTCGGCGAGGCCGGGGCTGCGGCCGGTGAACGCGGCGTAGCCCCACTGCCCGTCGTTGCCGTCCTTGCCGGCGGTCCCGGCTCGGAACGTGTACCAGGCCTGGTGAGCGCGGAAGAAATTGCCGAGGCCCAGATGCGCGAGCCGCACGGGGCTCGCGGGTCCGGCGCCTTCGACGGCCCGGGTCAGCGTCACCGGCCTATAGTGAATGGGCTGGCTGTCAGCCGCAAGTCCAGCGGCATCGGAGGCGGCATCGGTGACCTTGATACGTGAATGGCCCCGACTGGGCCACGTGCGCACCACCACTTTCGTCCACGGGAGCGCGCGGCGCGCATCGACATCGGCCCCAGCTGAGCCAAATGCGCTCCGCCACTCTCATCCACGGGAGCGCGCACCGCGCAACGACATCTGCTGGCTTATCGGACGTTCGGGCTGCGGGTGAGTCTGAGGCGACGGAGGCGCGTGGTGCGGGTTTGCCGGGTGGGGTGCTTGTCCGCTTGGGGCCAGCCGGGGCTATGTTCCGTGATCATGGTCACGGGCATGATCACGGAACATCGTTGCTGCCCTGAACTGCGTAAACTTCCGTGATCACGCCCCAGACCATGATCACGGAACATAGCGCAGGGCTCGGCTCCAGCCCCGCTTCGATCGGCGGGCCTGGCACCGTGCTCAGCGCTCGCGAGATCACCGACTTCGTGGCGGTTCAGCTCGCTGACCTGCCGCTGACCGGGCGCAGCGTGTGCGTCCTGGTCCCCGACGGCACCCGCTCGTGTCCGTTGCCCTTGCTGTTCTCGGCGGTGCACGCGGCGCTGGCCGGCCGGGTCAGCCGGCTCACCGTGCTGGTCGCTCTGGGCACCCATGGCGAGATGAGCGAGCAGGCGCTCGCGGCTCATCTCGGCTACCGCGCCGGTGCCCTCGCGCGGACGTATCAGGGAACCACGGTGCTGAATCACCGCTGGGCCGACCCGGCGACGTTCGCCGAGCTTGGCGTCATCCCGGCCGGGCGGGTGGCCGAGCTCTCCGGCGGGATGCTCGCCGAGGCGGTGGCGGTGCGGATCAACCGGGCGGTCGCGGAGCACGACGTGGCGCTGGTGGTCGGTCCGGTGTTCCCGCACGAGGTCGTCGGGTTCTCGGGCGGCAACAAGTACTTCTTCCCTGGTGTGTCCGGGCGTGAGCTGATCGACCTTTCGCACTGGCTCGGCGCGCTGATCACCAGCGCCTCGATCATCGGCACCACGGGAACGACGCCGGTCCGCGCGCTGATCGACGAGGCCGCGGCGCTGGTGCCCGCGCAGCGGCTCGCGTTGTGCGTGGTCACCGGGCCGGAACCGGGAACGCTGTGCTCGATGGCATTCGGCTCGCCCGAGTCGGCGTGGGCCGCGGCGGCCGAGGTATCGGCGCAGGCGCACATCAGGTACCTGGACGCGCCCGTCCGCCGGGTGCTTTCGCTGCTCCCGGCCAAGTACGACGACCTGTGGACCGGCGCCAAGGGGTTCTACAAGGTCGAGCCGGTGGTGGCGGACGGCGGCGAGGTCGTGCTCTACGCGCCGCATATCACGCAGGTCGCGGTCACCCATCCGGACATACTGAAGATCGGCTACCACTGCCGCGACTACTTCGTGAAGCAGCCTGAACTGCTGCGCCGGTACAGCCTCGCCGACCTCGCGCACAGTACGCACCTGCGCGGAGCCGGCACCTTCGATCCGGTCGCGGGCGAGCGCCTTCGGGTGACCGTGACACTCGCGACAGGCGTGCCCGAGCGAGTGGCGAGGTCGGTCAGCCTCGGCTACCTGGACCCCGCGTCGGTCGACCCGGAGCGATGGGCGCAAGACCCGCGGACGCTGGTCGTGCCGGACGCCGGCGAGGTCCTCTACCGGCTCCGGCCGGTTACGGCAGCGTGATCCCGGCGGCGATCTTGTGCAGCGCCGTCACGAGCTGATCGACCTCCGCGCACGTGTTGTACATGGCCAGGGACGGCCGCACGGCGGCCTCGAGCCCGTATTTGCGCAGGATCGGCTGCGCGCAGTGATGGCCGGCGCGGACCGCGATGCCCTCCCGGTCAAGCGCGTTGCCGATCTCGGCCGGGTCGTGGCCGTCGAGCACGAACGTCAGCACGCTGGTCTTCTCCGGCGCGGTCCCGATGAGCCGCAGGCCGGGGACGGAGCAGATCTGCCTGGTGGCGTATTCGAGCAACTGGTGCTCGTAGGCGCCGACGCTGGCGAGGTCAAGCCCGGTGACGAAGTCGATGGCGGCACCGAGCGCGATCGCGCCGGCGATGTTGCCGGTCCCCGCCTCGAATCTGGCCGGCGCCGGCTGGTAGGCGGTCCGCTCGAAGGTGACGTCGCTGATCATGTTGCCGCCGCCTTGCCAGGGTGGCATGCCGGCCAGCAGTTCCGGCTTGGCGTACAGCGCGCCGATCCCGGTTGGCGCGAATACCTTGTGCCCGGAGAAGGCGTAGAAGTCGGCGTCGAGCTGCTGTACCCGGACCGGCAGGTGGGCGACCGCCTGGGCGCCGTCGATGAGCACCCGCGCCCCCGCCTGGTGCGCGGCGGCGATGATCCGATCGACCGGGACGATGGTGCCCAGCACGTTAGAGACGTGCGCGACGGCGACCAGTTTCGTCCGGTGGCTCAGCTGGGCGGCCATGGAGTCGAGCATCACCTGGCCGTCGTCGTCGACGTCGATCACCTTGAGCTTCGCGCCGGTCTCCGCTGCGAGCCGCTGCCAGGGCACGATGTTGGCGTGGTGCTCCAGGTGCGAGAGAAGGATCTCGTCGCCCGGCCCAATGTTCACCCGGCCCCATGCCTGCGCGACCAGGTTGATGGCCTCGGTCGCGCCCCTGGTGAAGACGATGTCGTCGCTCGACGGGGCGCCCAGGAACCGGGCGACCTTGGACCTGGCGTCCTCGAACGCGTCCGTGGCCTGATTAGCGAGGACATGCGCGCCCCGGTGGATATTGGAGTTCTCCCGCTCGTAGAACCGCGCGATGCGGTCGATGACCGATCGCGGCTTCTGCGTGGTCGCGGCGTTGTCGAGCCAGACGAGCCGGTGCCCGTTCACGCGCTGGCCAAGGAGCGGGAACTCCCTGCGCACCGCTTCGACGTCGAACCAGGCCGGCCCGCCAGCGAAGGCGGGGCTCGCCGGCTGAGCCGCCTCGCTGTCGGCGATGAAGTAGAACGACGGCCGGCCGCCCGGGGCCTGGCCCGGCGGCCCGGCTGGCGGCCCGGCTGGCGGCCCGGCTGGCGGCAAGGAGAGCGCGGGACGGAATTCGGGTGGCACGGGCATCGCCGGCGCCGTCGCCCGCGCCCCGCGGTCCGGCTGCCTGCGGTCCGGCTGCCCGGCGTCCGGCAGTTCGGCCGGCCCGGCGTCCGGCAGTTCGGCCGGCCCGGCATCCGGCAGTTCGGCCGGCCCGGCGTCCGGCGGTTCGGCCAGCCCGCTGCCAGGCGGTTCGAGCAGGCCGCTGCGCGGCGGTTCGGCCAGCCCGCTGCGCGGCGGTTCGAGCGGGCCGCCGTCTTGTCCTGATCCGGCCAGCCTGATCAGGACATCCGTAGCCAGCCTGGCCAGGGCCGTCTCGTCCGGCACCCAGTCAGCCAGGCTGCCGAACCGATCCGGATGGCCGTTGCCGTTACCGGTAGGTGTGCGCGTACTCATGGAACTTGCCGATCTCCACGTCGTCGAGAATCCCGAGCGCGTCGGGCGTGAGTACCGCGAGCGAGCAGTAGAGCGATACGAGGTACGAGGCGATCGCGTTCCTGTTGATCCCCATGAACCTGACCGACAGCCCAGGCGAGCGCTCGCCGGTGAGGCCAGGCTGGAAGAGGCCGACGACCCCCTGCCGCTGTTCGCCAACTCGCATGAGCAGCACCTTGGTCCGGCCGTTCTCGACCGGGACCTTGTCAGACGGGATGATGGGGATGCCGCGCCACGTCATGAACTGCGAGCCGTAAATGCTGACCGTGGGCGGCGGCACGCCTCGCCGCGTGCACTCCCGGCCGAACGCCGCGATCCCGAGCGGATGAGTCAGGAAGAAAGCCGGCTCCTTCCACACCTTCGTGATCAGCTGGTCGAAGTCATCAGGTGTCGGCGTGCCTGTCAGAGTGGAAATGCGCTGGTTAGCGCTGGCGCTCGCGATCAGGCCGTAATCGGCGTTGTTGATCAGCTCGCTTTCCTGGCGCTCCTTAACGGTCTCAATGGTGAGCCGCAGTTGCTCTTCGATCTGGTCATACGGGCTGCCATACAAGTCGGACACCCTGGTGTGAATGTCAACGATGGTCGCGACCGAGTTGAGGAAAATCTCGCGCGGATGCTCGTCGTAGCCAACGTAGGTGGTAGGAAGCTCAGACTCGTCGCGAGGCGGGCAGGCGACCAGCACCGACTCCGGGTTGATCACCCGGTTGAGCCGGTAGATGCCTGCCTCGACCGGAGTCCACCCCAGCATGCGCACCAGCCATCGCGGAGACATCGTGTTGAGCTGCGCCGACGTCTTGGTCGCGCTCGCCAGCTGCCGCGCGGCCGCGTCAGTGAGCGCCAGCTGAACCGGTGCGGTGGTCGGTACCTCAACGGCATTCGTCATCGCTGAACCTTTCCCTGATCGGAGATTGCGCGGGCACGCGTACTCCCTGAGAGCCATGGCGGCCGTGGAGTTTCTCGTTCCCGGAGTTTCCGGTTCCCGGCAAAGGAAAACGCACAAGCAAGGCAACAGAGTGCAGGCACCGAACCGGCGGGGCCCTGGCCGGCTCCGGCTCGGAGAGTTCTCGTTGTGCGGAGGTTTTCCGGCTCTGGCTGGGAGGCTTTCCTCGAGTTATTGGGGGAGACTTTTCACTTAAGAGAGTTTGTTCAGCTCTATTGACTGAAAACCTCCCCGGAGTGACAACTCCCCCCCATGATGCCGGAAAAGGCTCCCCGATCCTGGTCAAGAGTCGCGTGGCTGCCTCGGGGACACGTGCTGGTTTCCGCGATCATGTTCGTGGGCGTGATAACGGAAGATCGCCCAGGTCAGAGCAGGTGCAATGTTCCGTGATCATGCACGGGACCTTGATCACGGAAGATCGCCCAGGCCAGGGAGACTATCGCGTGACTCATGACCTCCCGGGCGACCGCCCCGTCCCTGTGAAGGACCCGCGAGGCCCGGTCTCACAAGGTGACACGGTGCCGTTCTTGCGGAGCGAGCCGGGCTCGGTTCCGGCGGTACGGGATCGCTTCGCCGGTGTTCGCGATGAGTTCCCGTTCTGCGGCATGATCGCGGAGAGTTCCCGCGCCGGAGCATGATCGCGGAGCGTTGTCCGTCGTTTGCGGCATGATCGCGGAGCGTTCTGCGTCGTTACGGCGGAGTCTTCTCGCAGCACGGAGTGTTGACCGCTCTATGTGCGGACAACGCTCCGCGCAACGACAACTCTCCGCGCCAGAGCCGGAAAAGACTCCGCGCAACGACAAGTCTCCGCTTCAGGGCCGACAACTCTCCGCGCCAGAGCCGGGAAGACTCCGCGCAACGACAAGTCTCCGCTTCAGGGCCGACAACTCTCCGGGCCAGAGCCGGGAAGGCTCCGCGAAGCGGGAAGTCTCCGGGAACCCGGACAGAGTCTCGCCGCTGAGCCGCCGGAGCTTGACTTTTCCAAGATCCCGGCCTACCCGACAGCCTCCTGACCTGGGTGATCTTCCGTGATCACGCCCGCGGTCAATCACGGAACATCGCACCTTGCCGCCCCCGCGATGACAGCTCCCCGGAGTGAGAACTCTCCCCGGTGATGCCGGAAAGGCTCCCCCATCCTGATCACGAGGCGCGCGTCAGCCTCCGGGACACGTGCTGGATTCCGTGATCATGTTCGAGACCGTGATCACGGAAGATCGCCCAGGTCAGGACACCGGTGATGTTCCGTGATCATGACCGCGAACATGATCACGGAGCATCGCACCTGCCGCCCCAGCGCTGACAGCCGCCCGGAGTGAGAACTCTCCCGCACGATGCCGGAAAAGGCTCCCCGATCATGTCACCGGGACGGAGAACGCTCCGCGATCATGTCACCGGGACGGAGAACGCTCCGCGATCAAGTCACCGGGACGGACAACGCTCCGCGATCAGTCGCGCCTCCGCGCTACCTGCCGATGGCGGTCAGCTTCCTGAGCTGGTCTGAGGTGAGCTGCCGCGCGGCGGCCAGCGCCCCGGCGTTGGACTCGACTTGCGCGGGACTCGTCGCGCCGAACAGCACCGAGGTCACGGACGGGTTGCTGAGGGCGAAGGCGATTGCCAGCTGGGCGGGCTCGCACCCGGTCTCGGCGGCGAGCTCAGCTAGCTGGCGGCCCGCGGTTACCCCGGTCGCGTACCGGGGCGTGCCGAGCAGCCCGGCGGCCCGCCCGGCTCGCGGGTCGGAGTCGTACTTGCCGGTGAGCACGCCGCCGGCGAGGGCATACGAAGCCACGATCGCGATCCCGCGCGCGGCCGCCACCTCGGTCATCGCCGGGTCTTCCACAGTCGAGCGGCTGACCAGGCTGTAGGGCGGCTGCGTGGCCGCTGGTCCTGGCACGCCGCCCGCCTCGGCGATTCGCGCGGCGCGTTCCATGGCTTCCGGGGCCCAGTTGAGCGTGCCCCACGCCCGCGCGATCCCGGCGCTGATCAGGCCGGTGATCATGCCGACGGCGTCTTCGAGCGGCAGGTCATCGGGAGGCGTGTCGGAGTAGATGAGGTCGATGTGGTCAAGGCCCATCCGGGCCAGCGAGCCGGCCAGCTCCTGCGCGGGCCGCTCGTCCGGCCAGAACTCCCACCACAGCTTGTTCGAGACGACGACCTCATCCCGGCGCCAGCCCGCCGCCCGGAACAGCTCGCCGAAGATCACCTCGGAATAGCCCGTCGCCATCGGCGCGTGACCGGACTCATCGTTGTACCTGGCGTCATCGAGGAACGTGATGCCAGCCTCGCGGGCGGCGCGCATCACGGCGGTGCCCTGCTCGCGGCTGATCCGCTCATAGGTGCGCCACGAGCCGAGCGCCAGCGTGCTGACCGTGAGTTCGCTGCCGCCGAGCGGCACGACCGGGATCGCGGGTGTGGTCACGTGGCGAGCCTGCCGTTCCTACCGCGGCTTGTCCAGCCTGACCGACACGCGCGGATCGAACGCCGCCGTTCCCACGTCGACCGCGCTCGCTGAGCCGTCGACCGGGATCACCGCGCCGTTGACGTAGGAAGCGGCGTCGGACAGCAGCCAGGCGACAACCGCGGCGACCTCGTCCGCGTGCGCCGGCCTGCGCTGCGGCACGAGCGCGGTCACTAGTTCGTAGGCACCGCGAACGTCCAGGCCGCGTTCCCCGCCGAAGGCGGTCATCTCCTCATCGGCCATTTCCGTGATCGTCCAGCCCGGGCAGACGACGTTGGCCCGCAGCCCCTGATGGGCGTGATCGACAGCGAGTGACTGGGTCAGCATCGTCATCCCTGCCTTGGTCGCCGCGTAGCCGCCCATGTCAGCCGACGCGCGGAGCGCCGCGACCGAGGCCACGGAGACGATCGCGCCCTTGCTCGCGATCAGGTGCGGCAGCGCGGCCTTCGCGACCAGGAACGCGCCAGTCAGATTGACCGCCACCATCTCAGACCAGTCCGCGGCCGACAGCTCGGCGACGCCGCCGGGTGCGATGACCCCGGCGTTCAGCACCAGCCCGTCCAGCCGGCCGAACCGCGCTACGACAGCATCGATCAAGGCAGCGACCTGCCCGGCATCGCTGATGTCGCAGACGAGGTCGAGCGCCCCCGTCCGCGCCGCCACGGCGGCGAGCGAGCCGGCCCGGCGACCGCAGATAGCCACCCGGTGGCCGGCCCCGGTGAGCGACCTGGCGACGGCCGCCCCGATTCCGCTGCCGCCCCCGGTGACCAGCACCGCCGCGGAGACGTCGGCGCGACCCCCGGCCCCGTCCGGCCCAGTGGCGGCCATCAGTTCCTCCGGCAATTTTTCAGGCTGAAATAATTCTCTGGGGTTAATCAGGCGGAAATGCCGAGCAGCCGCATCGCGTTGCCGCCGAGGATCGCGGCTGCCTCTGACTCGGGCAGGCCAAGCGAATGGATATCGGCGATGGTGTCGCCGACCACGGTCGGTCCGCCCAGCGGCATGTCGGTGCCGAAGAGCACATGATCGGCGCCGAAGAATTCCACCGCGCACCTGACCGCGTTCGTGGCGCCGAACATCGCCGTGTCAGCGTAGAACAGGCGGAAGTACTCCATCGGGTCGCGCTCGAGTGACGCCATGATGGCCTCCCGGTCGGGGTCCTCGATGGGCGAGGCGAGCCGGCCAGCGAAGTGCGGGATCATCGCGCCGGCGTGGTGGGTGATGATCTTGAGCCCGGGGTGGCGGTCGAAGCAGCCCGAGTAGACCAGCCGGGCCATGGCGACCGATGTCTCGTACGGCCAGCCGAGCGACCACCAGATGCCGTACCTGGACTGTGCCTCGACCGGGTAGTCGGACCAGATCGGGCTGCGCGTCGGGTGAATCCACAGCATGCCGCCGCGGCTGGTGACCACGTCAAAGATGCAGTCGAACCTGGGCTCGTCCAGCGGCGCGCCGCTGACGTTGCTGTGGAGCTGCGCGCCGAGGGCGCCGAGCTGGCTCATCGAGCGGTCTAGCTCGGCGGCGGCGGCCTGGGGGTCGTTCATCGGGAGGGCGGCGGTGAACCCGGCGAACCGGTCCGGGTGGCTGCGCACCAGCCCGGCCAGCTCGTCGTTGGCTGCTTGTGCGAGGTGCAGGGCCGCGGCCGGGTCGCCTAGTTCTTCCAGGGGCGGGACCGCGAGCGTGAGAATCTGCCGGTAATCGCCGAACGAGTCCATCGTGCGCCAGCGTGCGTCCAGGTCGATCAGGGCCGGGTCTTCGTGGATCCAGGGCCGGTAGCCGAGTATGCGCTCGCTGACGTCGCTGCCTGAGGTGATCGACTCCATTCTCGCGGCGTAGGCCGGGGGGAGTATGTGGGCGAAGGAGTCGATCTTCGTCACGGGGGCGTGCCTTTCGTTCGGGGGTCCCGAGTTGGTCCGGATCGTATGGATGCGAACGATCGGTGTCAAGACCTGGCTGGGGCGGGTCGGCTCCGGGATGCGGGCTCGTTTCGCAGCCTGAACGGCTTGCTTCACGAGCCCGCCATCCCGCAGCCGCTCTGGTGCCCGTCCCCAGCCCTAGGCCCGGCCCCCGGCCCCCGGCAACATCGATGACCTTGTTGGCTAATTAGAGGTCCAGGCGGCCCGGGTCCAGGCGGCCCGGGTCCAGGCGGCCCGGGCGGGTTAGCGGTGCCGGGGTTGGCCAGTCCGGGCTGTTCGAACTGCCCAGTGCTAGTGACTGAAAAAGCTCCCCGAAGCGAAAACTCTCCCCCGCGATGCCGGAAGAGCTCCCCGATCCTGATCACGAGCCGCGCGGCAGCCCCCGGGACCCGTGCTGGATTCCGTGATCATGACCGAGACCATGATCACGGAAGATCACCCAGGTCAGGACCGGTGCGATGTTCCGTGATCATGCCCGGGACCATGATCACGGAGGATCGCACCTGCCGCCCCCGCACTCACAGCACCCCGGACCGGGAACTCTCCGCCACGATGCCGGAAAAGGCTCCCCCGATCCTGATCACCAGGCACCCGGCGGCCCCCCGGGGAGGCTGCCGCGTGATTCGTGATCGAGTCCGGGGAAGCATTTCGGGCACCTTGCGGGATAGTCAGGCGGGAGCACGCTCCCGTCCGGCGGCCCGGCGGCCCGGCCCGCGACAGAGTCGGGGCGGCCCGGGTTACTGGTCACGCCCGCCGCTGACAGCAACAGGGAGGGCCACGATGCTCACCCTGGCCGAGACCGCGCTTGAGCAGGCTGCCCTGGATTTCATCCGCGCACGAGCCCGGACCACCGCCGACGGCGCGGAGGTGCCGGCCATCGCGTGGCAGGTGTACTCCTACCTCTTCCGCGACGAATTGCTCCCGGTGGCAGGACTGGAGCAGATCGGTCCCGCCGAACTGCGCATCCTGCGGGAGGCTGCCACACTGATGGCCCTGAACAAGGTCGATGGTTCCGGAGCCAGTGGATAGGCGCTGTCTACGCCTGCCGGCCCGCACAGTAGGAGATCGAGGATCCTATGAGCACCACGGACGCCGCCGCGCTGCTGCCCGCGCTTCTCGCTGACGCCGGACTGCCCGCCGCCCTCGCCCGCGAGCCCATCCGCGTCTGGGCGCACTCCGGGGTCGAGCGCCTGCGCTTCGCTGGCCAGGCGTCCGTGGTCCTCAAATACGCCCGCACGCCATTCGACCGCGAGCACCTTGCACTGCGGCTGGCGGAGCGTCACGGCGTCCCCGTCCCGCACGTACGGGCCGCGCGGACCCGCCCCGGCACGCTCGCCATGCTGATGGACGACCTCGGCGAGCCAGACCGGGAAGCCGGCGACGACGACGCCGCACGCGCCGCGGTCCAGCTTCACAGAGTGGCTGGCACATCATCGGCCTGGCTCCCCCGCGTCGGCGCAGCTGCGCTGGCCGCCATGCCACAGCGGATCAGCGCGAGCCTGACAAGGCTCGGCCTGGCAGAACCCGCCAAGCTCGCCAGCGAACTGCTGCCTGCCACTGCGTTCCGGGCGGCCGGAGCCGAGCTCGCCCCGTTCGGGCTGTGCCATTCCGAGTACCATCCCACATCACTGCACATCCGGGACCGGCAACATCACCTGCTCGACCTCGCGCGGGCGTTTACCGGTCCCGGCCTGCTGGACCTGGCGTCCTGGCACGGCACCATCGATGACCCCGACCCGGCGCGCACGCACGATCTGATCGAGTCCTACATCGCCGCCGGGGGACCCAGGCAAGCACAGGCCGGACGCGGCGGGCTCGACGCCGCCTCCTGGGCGCTGGGCTGGCACCGAGTCTGGATAGCCGACTGGTTCACCTCGCAGATCGGATTCGGCTGGGCCAAGGGAGCCGAGGACACATGGACGACAGCGATCACCCGGCACCTGACCGAAGCCGCCAGCTTGCTCCGCGCCTGATACCGCCGGCCACGTTCGAGTGGACCCGGCAGCCGGGAACCGGCCCCCCGACCTCGATCCTCGGACAGCTGCGCGCAGCCGTCGTCGTCGAACTTGGCTGCGGCGCAGGACACAACCTGGCGTGCCTGGCAGCTCGCCACGGCGCCACCGGAATCGGCGTCGACCACGACCCGGCCAAGATCAGCCGGGCGCGAGCCGGATACGGCCACCTGACCGGACTCAGATTCGCAGTCGCTGACGCACACCGCTATCTCACAGCCGCCGAACCCGGATCCGCGGACCTGGTCCTGTCGATCTTCGGCGCCCTCAGCTTCACCGACCAGCTTCCGCTCCTCGACGCCACCGCCCGCATCCTGCCCCCCGGCGGGCACCTGGCCATCACCCTGCGCGCCGACGACCACCACGACACAGTCGTGATCCTCCGCCGCCGCTGACCTCCCTGAACCACGCGGAGACCATCATGTACCTGTTCTGCGACATCGACGGCGTCCTCATCCCGTTCCCGTCAGCCGACGGCGCCATTCCCGCGACCCACTACCCGGCCCACGTCGTGCCCGCCGGATACGGCCAGCCAGTACGCATCTGGCTCAACCCGGCCCACGGGCCCCTGCTCGCCGAAGTCATCGCCAGCACGGGCCTGGAGCCAGTCTGGTGCACCAGCTGGCGTGGCGATGCCTCGCGGCTGATCGGCCGTCAGCTCGGCCTGCCGCCATGGCCGCATGTAAACCTGCCGCGCCTCCCGCTGACGACCAGCCACCCAGACGGCTACCTATGGAAACGCGACTACCTCGCTGCACACGCCAGACACCAGCCGCTAGCCTGGATCGACGACGACCTCACCACCGCCGACCATGACTGGGCCGACACACGCACCACAGCCGGCCACCCCACCCTGCTGATCCAGCCCGATCCCCAGACCGGCCTCTTAGCGGAGCACACCCGGGACATCATGCGGTGGGCAGCCGCAGCCAGGTCCGCTGTCAGCGGACGTCCTGCGGTTAGAGACTTGGGCAGGTACCCGCCGCGCTGGCGCAGGTGAGCCGCCCGGCCGGGGGGAGTATGTGGGCGAAGGAGCCGATCTTCGTCACGGTGTCGTTCCTCCCGTTCGGGGTCCCGGGTTTGTCCGGATCGTATGGATACGACCGATTCGGTGTCAAGACCACGGGCTTGACCTGGCTCCGAGTGGGGTCACCATCCGCATCGCAGCAGACCGGAACTCCGTCAAACTGCTCAGCGAACGCGACCTAGCCGTAGAATTCGGCGTGTCCTACCTCACGGTCCGGCACGCGAAGGCCGTCCTCCGCGAGCACGGCCTGATCGTCAGCATCCACGGCAGGGGAACCTACATAATCCCCGGCCGCCAGCCGCCCGGAAAAGCAGAGGGTCAAGGTTGTCTTGACCGCCCGGGCCGCCACGCGCAGAGTTCAGGCAATCCCCCTCGTCGGCGCGCTGAACCCTCACGGGGTTCACCCCGCCGGCGTACGGCCCAGCAGCCGGTTAAACCACCCTCACCGCCCGCGCCACCGGGTACCGCACCGGCACCCGCGCGGTTGGACGCTCATGATGAGCATGTTGGACCGCTCATGATGATGGTCATGTTGTAACGTCAGAACAGTAACGTCAACACGATCATGCAAAGCATCGATCGGCAGGTGCCAGTTACGTGGAGCTGGGAACGCACGCAGCTGCAAATACTGCTGACATCGATCGAGACCGGCGGTCTGCACGGCAATGCCATGCAGACCGCCGTGCCGCAGGGCCTAGTGCCTGGAGAGACACCTCCAGACAGACTCCGCAAGCTGAACTGCTGCTTGTGCGAGTGCCAGTGCGGCAGCCCAGAGAGAGGCGGTCCTGGCAGTTATCTGCCGGGACCGCCTCCTCTTTTTCTTCTTTTTCCTCGGGCGCGTCGCCATTTCCTACTTCACCTCCCTCCGCCTGAGACGCACGCGTGATGCCTCAGTTGGAAGGCAGTACTTCGCGCCCTCGCTAGACCACCTTAGAGGCGCCGCTACCAGCCCGAAGTCAATACGCAGCCGTGTCGCACAGGCGACGCCTTTCCAGCCGCAACACGGTTCCTACCGCGACCACGCAATTCGGATCTGTCTGCCGAAGAGTGCGCATATCTCTCCGAAAACCCTACGGCAAGCGGAACCGCGAACATCCTTATCCTCAGCCTGTGTGTACGGTCATCTCGCCCGCCGCCTTGACCCGTCCAGATGCGACTTTCATATTGGTCGACGAGCTGCCCGTCCGGACCTCCCGCAGGAACGCCCGTCTGCGTCCTGGAACGACCGGACCCGGCCCGCCTGGATGAAGGAACGGTCATGTCACCTTCTGGTTGGCATTGCGAGCCCGTGAACTTGGGTACGGCTTGGTGTTGACGGCGCCATTCTCGTGCCGTTCCTGTCCGGTCGTTGTCCGGAGTGGTTGCAGGTTCTGAAACCGCCCGGAGGTGCCCAGCCCACCCCCAGCCCTTTTAAGTCCCGGAAAGCACACAGCGGACCAACCCGGCCTGGGTAGCCCGCCAGACTATCTTCGCCGACCGCCTCGCCCTGGAAGCCAGCCCCGAGTACACCGCCGGGCAGTCATATAGCACAGCGAGCGCCGCCTCGGCAGAGCCGCAGGCACCACGACCGGGCACGTCCCCGATGCCGAGGTGCTGTGGCCGGACGTGCCCGCCAGCCCGTATCCCGGCGAGCGGTGGGCCGTCAAAGCCGAGATGGCCCCCAAGGCACAGCCCGCACCGCCGCCATCATGACCGGGCTGCTCACCCGGACGTCACTATTCCCACGTCGCCTACCTGTACGCGCCGGCCGCCCTGCCGGGCGTCCGCCGCTGTGCCGCCCAGCTTCCCCCTGCCCTCGTCGGCGACCGGATCGGCGTGCACGACCTGCCCGACGGAGCGCTGCTATGATCCGCTGGTACGCCCAGTTCCTGCTATTGAACTGGTCCTGAAATGGGGTGCCACATCGCCGGATGGCCCGTCAGAGTCGTGCTGCCGGGGCTGCTGTGGCGTGGTCGCGGGGGTGGCCGGCCTGGTCCCTGCCCATAACCGCCGCCTACCTACTCGTGCAGGCCGTGGCCACCGCCTGCCCGGCACGCTGGCCGCGCCGGTCGCGGACTGAGTGGCGTCCTGGCACACCTTCGGCTATGGCGACCTAGCCCGCCGCGTTCGTCCAGTTGGTTGCCGAACCCGGCGAATCACCGGCGGGTCCTGATCGGGAGGTCGCGCAGGCCGTTGGTGAAGTTCGAGCGGATGCGGCGGGGCTGGCCAGCTAGCTCGAACCTGGTGACTCGGCGCGCCAGCGCGGCCAGCACGATCCGCACCTCGAGCCTGGCCAGGTGCGCGCCGAGGCACAGATGCGGGCCGCCTCGGCCGAAGCTCAGGTGCCGGTTGGGTGACCTGGTGATGTCGAAATTCTCGGGGGCGGTGAATTCGGTCTCGTCCCTGTTGCCGGAGACGTACCAGAGCACAACCTTGTCGCCCGCCCTGACCTGGGCGCCGCCCAGCTCGGCGTCTCTCGTTGCCGTCCGTCGCATGAAGTGCGTCGGGCACGTCCAGCGCAGCACTTCCTCGGTCGCCGGGCCGATGAGGGCGGGCTCGGCGCGCAGCCGTTCCCACTGCTCGGGATGCTCGCAGAAGGCGAGCACTCCCTGAGCGATGGCGATCCTGCTCGTCTCGTTCCCGGCGACCACCATGATCGAGAAGAAGTTGTCGATGTCGGTCTCGCTGAGCCGGTCGCCGTCGACCTCGGCGCGCAGCAGGGCCGACAGCAGGTCATCAGCCGGACGCGCGAGCCGGTCGCGGACGAGGCCGCGGCCCAGGTCCCACAGTTGCCTGCCGTACGGGCTGCGGAACGGGAACCGCCGGTACGCGTCGGTGTCGTCCCGGCCCCAGACCACGTCGGTGATCTCCGGGTCCGTGTTGGCGATGAGCTTGTCGCCAAGCTCGATGAAGAGCGGCAGGTCGTCGCGCGGCAGGCCCATGACCCTGGCCAGTACCCGGATCGGCACTTCCCTGGCCACGGCGGTCACGAAGTCGAAGGGCTCGTCGCTCAGCCCGGTGTCGAGCACTTCCTCGGTCAACTCGGTGACGAAGCGCTCGTGGACGGCGATCGCCCGCTGGGTGAAGCTGCCGGAAAGGACCTTGCGCAGCTTGGTGTGATCGGGCGGGTCGGTGTCGATGATCGTCCGCCTGGCCGCCATGTCCTCGTCGGTAGGTTCCTCGAAGGAGATGCCGCGCGCCGAGGAGAACGTCACGACGTCCCTGGTCGCGGCGACGATGTCGGCGTACCTGTGCACGGACCAGAACCCCGCGTTCGGCGCCTGCTCGCCGAACCACGCCACTGGCGCCGCGCGCCTAAGCCGGGCAAACTCCCGATAGGGAACAGCGCGCTGCCATAGGTCAAGATCGGTCAAATCGACGGCCGCCGCCATGGCGGTTAGTTTGGCACCAAACGAGAAGCGCGGCAATCGAGGGAGAATCCATGCGAGTGATCGTGATCAGGCACCATGCGGAGGACTCTCCCGGATTCATCGCCGAGGCCTTCGCGTCGCGGGGTGCGGAGCTGAGCACGCATCTCTTTCCCGGCGAAGGCGAACTGCCCGCGCTCGACGGCGTCGACCACATCGTGGTGCTCGGCGCCATACCGTCGGTCTACGAATCGGGCCCGCCCAGCCTGTGGATCAAGCAGGAGCTTGGCTGGCTGCGCGAGGCCGACGCGGCTGGCATCCCGGTCCTGGGGATCTGCTTCGGCGCCCAGGCGCTGTGCGCCGCGCTCGGCGGCGAGGTCGAGCAGGCGCCGGAGAAGGAGATCGGCTGGCGGATGGTCGACACGACCGACCCGGAGCTGATCCCCGCCGGGCCCTGGCTGGAATTCCATAACGACCGGTGCCTGCCGCCGCCCGACGCCAAGGTCCTGGCGGCCAACGAGACGGGTGTCCAGGCCTTTGTGATCGGGCGTCACCTGGCGGTGCAGTTCCACCCCGAGGTTGACGGCGAGCAGCTCAGGGCCTGGCTGGACGGCACCGGCCGGACCGAGGCGGCCGCGGCCGGCCAGGACCCGGAGGCGTTCCTGGCCCAGACGATCGCCGAGGAACCGGGTGCCCGAGCTCGCGCCGCCACGCTCGTCGAGACCGCGCTGCGGCTAGCCGGCTAGCGCTTCGGGCCAGCGAGCCCTGTACGGGGGCCTGGCGACGGGCCCGCGCACCGCTGTGCCGTTGGTGCTGCTGTCACGACACCAACGGCACAGCGGTGCGGCCAGCGTGCCAGCTGACCGGCTTCCCGGGCGCCCGGCGCCCGGGACCCGGCTACGAGCCGAGCGCCTCGGCCGACCGGATGATCTTGCGCAGCAGCTGCGCGAGCTGGTCCTTCTCGTCCCCGGTCAGGGCGCCGCTGACCAGCGCCTCACCCTCATTGAAGGCGGGGAACAGCCGCTCGATCACCGCGACGCCCTTGGGCTCGAGCCCGACCAGCACCAGCCTGCCGTCGGCGTCGTGCCCGCGCCTCCTGGCCAGGCCGCGCTTCTCCAGCGTCTTGAGCACGCCGGTCAGCGTGCCCTTGGTGACTCCTGCCTCGGCGGCGAGATGCCTGGTCTCCTGGTCACCCCAGATCCACAGCACGAACAGCACGGTGAACGCGGCCCAGGACAAGTCCTCGCCGGCGAGCACCTTGCGCTCCAGGTGATTGCGGGTCACGTTGGCGGCCCGGTAGATGTTCGACACCGCGGCCATCGCGGCGAAGTCGAGCGGCTGCTCGCCGATCCTGCCCCTGATCTCGCGCTCAGCGCGGACAAGGTCGCTTGCGCTATCCGCGGCAAGGCGACGTGACATGCAACGATCGTACGCGGCGCGCCTGGCCTGGCCGGATCGCCCGAGGCGACGACGCGGCCGCCCGGCACAGTTCCTCAGCGAGCTATTTCCTCAATACGGGCGTGCAGCCAGCCGACGTGCGACTGCGCCTCTGGCTTCATGAGGACGCTGCGCAAGATCCTGGCCCGGTCCCGGTCCCGGTCCCGGTCGGCGGTGAGGCCGGGGTGGCGGCGGAGGAAAGCCTCCGCGGTGACGGTGAGCGTGCCGACGAAGACCGGCCGGGCGGGGTCGCTCAGCCCGTCGGCGAGAATCCGGCCGGTGACCTCGTCGATCGTCGCGAGGCTCGCCGGCGTCGTCACCGGGTAATAGGTGACGATGTCAAGCTCGGGCGGCTGGTACCGCGTCAGCACGTCCGACTTGGCGAGCAGCGCGGACCAGTCGAGGGCGGCGGCCCGGCAGGCCGCCAGCACCTGGCCGAGCCCCGCGGGCGTGGGCGGGAGCACCTGGAAAGTCAGCCACAGCGCGGCCGCGGCCGCTCCCGCTCGCGAGCATTCCAGGCTGATCTCACCCAGATGCACTTCGCTGGACGTGAAATACGTATACGGGGAGTCGTGCGCGTAGAACCGGCCGACCGACGGATCGGCGAACAGCACCGCGCCGCACCCGTACGGCTGCAGCCCGTGCTTGTGCGGGTCAACGACCACGGAGTCGCACCCGGCGATCGCCCGCCACGGGCGCGCGTCGAGCCCGGTCGCGCCGTCGCCCCCGGCCAGCAGCGTGAAGAACCCGCCGTACGCGGCGTCCACATGGACCCGGACCCCGTACTTGCGCGCGACGTCGAGTACCTCGTGGACCGGGTCGATCGCGCCGAGCCCGGTGGTGCCGGCCGTGGCGACCACCGTCCCGATCTCGCCGCCGGCGAGCAGGTCGTCCAGGGCGTTCAGGTCGATCCGTCCCGCGTCGTCGACGTCGACCGCCGTGCCTGGAACGCCGAGCAGCCCGCACATCCGCGAGTGCGTGTAGTGAGCCTCGCTGCTGTAGGCGATGCCGAGCCCCGGGTGGCTCTCCCGCGCCACGAACAGCGCTTCGAGGTTGGCCATCGTCCCGCTGCTGGTCAGGTGGCCGAGGTGGGTCGCGTAGCCGAACATGGCGGCCAGCTGGGCCACGACCTCCTTCTCAAGCTCAGAGGTGATCTTCCCGCCGTCGAGCGCGTGGTTGTTCGGGTTGACCAGCATCGCGGCGAGGTAGCCCGCCACGGCGGCCGGGTGCGGCGGCTTGAGCATCTGGCCGGCGTAGGACGGGTGGAAATAGGGGTAGTTGCCGCGCATTCGCTCGGCGAGCACCTCGAAGGCAGCGGTGAACCGCTCATCGCTCACCGCCAGCGAGGGATGCTGCTCGAACGCGGGGTAGCTGCCCTGCCAGTCAGCGACCGAGTCGGCCGCGAGCCGCAGCCAGTTGTTGAAGTCCACGCTAGGTACCTCCCCCCGCCCAGGATCTCCCACCGGGCCGTCTTGCCAGCCGGCCGGGCTCGGGTCAGGACCTGGCCGGCGGCCTGGTCCCGCGGAACTCCCAGTCCCCGCCGAGAGCCGTCGACAGGACTTCCTCGCTGGCGGCCGGCTGGGCGCCGTAGCCGGCGGGCACCCCGAGCGGGCCGTCGACGACGTGGTTGATCAGCCTGCCGAGCCCTTCGACCTCGACTTCGACTACGTCGCCGGGCCGCACGGGCCTCGAGTTCGCCGGAGTGCCCGACAGCAGCACGTCGCCCGGATGCAAGGTGATCGTCCTGGCGATGTCCGCGACCAGGTAGTGCATGTCCCAGGTCATCTCGTCGGTGCTGCCGTCCTGGGCCAGTTCGCCGTTGACGTAGGTGCGCAGCCGTTTCCCGTGAAACTCCCAGCCCGTGACCAGGCCCGGCCCGAGCGGCGCCATCGTGTCCGAGCCCTTGACCCGCAGCATCGAGCCGGCGTCGGTGTCACGGAAGTCATGCAGCCCGAAGTCATTGGCGATCGTGTACCCGGCGATGTAGCCGGCGGCCTCATCGGGCGGCACGCCGCGGCAGGTCCGCCCGATCACGATCGCGACCTCGCCCTCGTAGTTGAGGTACTGGCAGCCCCGCGGCCTGACCACCGCGCCGCCGTGCCCGACGAGCGCCGAGACCGGCTTGTGGAAGTAGGTCGGCGCCGGCGGCAGCTTGACGCCGAACTCGGCGACCCGGCTGCGATGGTTGAGGTGCACCGCGATGATCTTGGTCGGCTGGACCGGCGGCAGGTGCACGGCATCGCTCGCGGCGACCCGCCGGCCGTCCCCGGCCACGAGCTCGTCGCCCTCGCGCCGCACCTGCGAGGCCGCGCCGTCGAGCAGAATCCTGCGGTACTCAGTCACTGTGCTTCCTTCTCGCGGGGCCCTTGTCCAGCCGGCGGCCGGGCGATCGAACCAGATGTGCATCTGCCCGGTGCCGATCGAATTCTCATACTGGCTGAAAGAAGCGCCCGGCGCGGTCACCGTTGCCTCGCCGAGTGCCCCGATCATCATCAGGTAGGGCGCGAACTTGGCCTCGGGCCGCACCCCGAGGTACTCAGGCATCGCGGCGATCACCTTGGCGTGGTCGCCGGCCAGCAGCCAGCCGATCCGCTCGAAGTCGGCCTCGCGGGCCCGCGCGGTCCTGATGTGCGCCGGGTCACTCGCCTCGTGCGCGCGCAACTCGCGCAGCGGCCAGAACGTATGCGACAGCGCCCCCGAGGCGATCAGCAGCACCTTCCTGTCGGTCGCCGCGATCGCGGCCCCCAGCGCCCGCCCCGCCCGCAGGAAGTCCTCGGTATCACCAGTGTGCGCGGTAGTGCTCACCGAGATCCACCGCCGGTCAAGCCCGCGCCCGAGGTAGGCCCACAGGTTCACGGTCGCGTAGTGCACCGGCAGCCACGGGTCGTCGATCGCGGTGATCCAGGTGCCGTGCGCCTCGCCCTGGCCGGCGATCGCGTGGGCGAGTTCGGGGTCGCCCTGCCAGTCGTAAGGCACCCGGCACATGCCGCGCGGGAGTTCGTCGGAGGTGAAGAGGCCTGCCCGGGTCGCCTGGGCGGTGACCACGAACTCCACCGTGGTCTGCCAGTGCGAGTCGAGCACGACGACGGTGTCGTAGGGCCTCGTCTCGAAGACCTCGGCCCTGAGCCGGCGCAAGCCCGGGACCAGGCTGATCTCCTTGCCCTCGTTGAGTTCCCGGCGGACGTCCTCCGGCAGCATGATCGTCGGCACGTGGGCGAGCAGCCCGGCGCCTGCCACTTCACCCATCACGGTGCCCGTTGCCGTGCCAGCCCCGCGGCGCGTAGACGGTGTTCTTCACGTCGCTGTAGAAGTCGAAGCTCCAGGTGCCGCCCTCGCGGCCGATGCCTGACTGCCCGGCGCCGCCGAACGGCGCGCGCAGGTCCCTGACGAAAAAGCAGTTCACCCACACAGTGCCTGCCCTGAGCCTGGCCGACACGCGCTCGGCCCTGGCCTGATCCCCGGTGAACATCGTGGCCGCGAGGCCGTAGCTGGTGCTATTGGCCAGCGCGACCGCTTCGTCTTCGCTGCCGAAGGCCTGCAACGTCAGCACCGGGCCGAACACTTCCTCGGTGAGGATCTCGCTGCCCGGCTGAGCCTGCGTCAGCAGCGTCGGCTGGTAATACAGCCCGCCGAGCCCGGGGTTGACCGCGCCGCCGGTCAGCGGGCGGGCGCCGGCGGCGATCGCCCGCCGGACGAACCCGTCGATCCTTTCGACGTGAGCCCGGGTGATGTTCGGGCCGATGTCGGTGTCGTCGTCCCTGGGATCGCCCTGGCGCAGCGCCGCCGCGCGGTCGGCGAACCGCCGCGTGAACTCCCCGGCGACCGGCTCGGCGACCAGCAGCCTGGTGCCCGCCAGGCAGACCTGACCTGCGTTGTCGTACTGCCCGATCGCGTGCGTGACGGCCAGGTCAAGGTCGGCGTCCTCGAACACCAGCAATGGCGACTTCCCGCCCAGTTCGAGCGAGACGGGCGTGAGCTGCGCGCCGGCCGCCGCCGCGACCAGGCGGCCGGTCGCGACGGACCCTGTGAACGCGAGCCTGGCGACATCCGGGTGCGCCGCGAGAGCCGCCCCGGCCTCGGCCCGAGCCCCTGCACCACGTTGAAGACGCCGTCGGGGAGCCCGGCCTCGCTCGTGATGTCGGCGAGCAGGCTGGCGGTGAGCGGCGCCCACTCGGGCGGCTTGGCCACGACGGTGTTGCCGGCCGCGAGCGCCGGCGCGATCCGCCAGGTCGCGAGCATCAGCGGCGCGTTCCACGGCGTGATCACCGCGGTTACCCCTGACGGCGCCCAGGACACTTGCTCCCGGTGGCCGTTGATCTCCAGGCCGCTGCCGTCCAGCCTGTCCAGCCAGTCGGCGAAGAACCGGAAGTTGCGCGCGACTCGCGGCATCACGCTGCGCCGGTGTGATCGCAGCAGCGCCCCGTTGTCCAGCGTCTCGACCTGGGCAAGGTCCTCGATCCGCGCCTCGATCCCGTCGGCGATCGCATGCAGCAGCGCCGCCCGCTCCGGTGCCGTGGTCGAGGCCCAGCCGGGAAACGCGGCGCCCGCCGCCGCGACCGCTGCCCCGACCTCGGCCGCCCCGCCCCGGCTGACCTCAGCGATCGGCTGCTCATCGATAGGCGAGACATCGGTAAACGTCGCCGCGCCGCTGCCGGCGCCCTCGACCCGGCGGCCGTCTATCCAGTGCCGGCCATCCACGCCGACCCCGGCCACCCTCACACGCATCATCGCCGTCCCGTATCTAGCCCGCCTCAGCCATCCGTCGTCCCGCGCCGCCTGCCGCCTGCCGCCCGCACGCCGCGGAGGCGCTCCGTGGTGCCTCGCCCCGCCAGCTCGCACGTAGCCTTCACGGCCGCAGCCGCGAGTCACAGGTCGTTTGGTGCCAAACTTTACGAACTCGCCCCGCTGCGGGTCAATACCACCCCGATCGGACGGCAGCTTGGGTGACTCCAACGTCGCCCACGTGCCACCAGGGCGCCCCATCCGTCCCAGTGCCACGCCGAGCCCGGGCGGGCGAAGCCAGGACGGGCGACAGGCAGGATCACGGAAACCTCATCCCATTGAAACCGCCCCCCTAACGAGGCTGTCGGGTGGCTCGTGATCAAGATGAGGGAGCCTTTTCCGGCATCAGGCGGGAGAGTTCTCGCCCGGGCGCTGTCAGTGCCGGGGCACCAGGTGTGATGCTCCGTGATCAAGGACGAGGGCATGATCACGGAACATCGCCGCTGTCCTGGAGGCTGTCGGGTGACTCGCTAACCGTGCTCCCTCCGCGAGAGCCGCGCTCAGACGCCGGCGCGCCGGCGCGCCGGGACCGAAATCGCTTTGTGTATCGCCTGCCGATAGACCCATCTTTGGGACATCCATGGCGCTGGAGCGCCGTCGTTGTGACATTGACGGGCCAGCGGCAGCCTGCTCCGGGAGTTGTCAGCCCCGGGGCGGCAGGTGCGATGTTCCGTGATCAAGGTCCCGGGCGTGATCACGGAACATCGCTATTGTCCTGACCTGGGCGATCATCCGTGATCACGGTCCCGGTCATGATCACGGAAACCGGCACGTGTCCTGCGGGCTGCCGCGCGGCTGGTGACCGGGATCGGGGAGCCTTTTCCGGCATCAGGCGGGAAAGTTCTCAGTCCGGGGAGCTGTCGGTGCCGGGGGCGGCAGGTGCGTGAGCATCGTGGCCCTCCCTGTTGCTGTCAGCGGTCTGTTTTGACAGCAACGTGGCACTTCCTCCCGATGTCTGGTGCGGGCCGGGAGTGCCGCGTTGCTGTTAAAACCAGTGATCAACAGCAACAGGGAGGGCCACGCTGCTGTCAGAGACGGACGTGACCAGCAACCCGGGTCGCCCTGATGCTGCCCCGGGGCCGCCGGGCCGGAGCGTGCTCCCGCTGACGGTTCCGCAAGATGTCCGAAAGGTTCCCCGAACCCGATCACAAGTCACGCGACAGCCTCCCTGACCTGGGCGATCGTCCGCGATCACGGTCTCGGTCATGATCACGGACAGAGGCACTCAGCCCGCGTCCGGCCTGGTGCGCTCAGTTCTCGCCACGCCAGGCGCGGCCGGCTTCCCGGCTGTCACTTTCTGACCTGTCGGTCGCACTTCAATACGAACGGTCTGCTCCGGGGGGTTCCTAAGTTGTTCCTGGCTGAGACCGTGGCCTTTCATGGGCATGAACCACGCTTGATCATGGACGATGTCTCCAGACGCAACGCCGTCGATGACGGTAAGAACCGCCAGGCCGGACGGATGGTGCTGGCCCGAATAGGGCACGACAATCGTGCCGCCATCGGTGACCTGACTGACCCAGGCGTAGGGAATGGTATGAACGGCGGCGGTAGCGATGAGCCCATCGAACGGCGCGTATTCCGGCGCGCCAAGCTCGCCGTCGCCCTCGATGACGTGGACGCCGGAGTAGCCTGCCGCAGCGAGGACCATCCGGGCATGTTCGGCTAGTGCCGAGTCAATTTCAACTGAGGTAACGGTGGCGCCCGCCTCGGCCATGAGCGCCGCGTTCCAGCCACTGCCGGTGCCGATCTCCAGCATCCGCATGCCTGGATGCAAGCACAATGCGTCGAGCATGATATTCATAATCCACCGGGCGGACGACGAACTCGCTGACCAAGGGCCGTTCATCTTTATGATGACAGGATCGCTGGATTCCACTAGCCGCAGCCAGCGGGCGGGCTCGTCCTGGCGACGCAAGGGTCGGTACTCGCCATCCGGGTCATAGATCGTGTCAGGGATGAACAGCCGCCGATCGGCTAGATCTGTCCAGACCCGTGGCACGTGGGGCACGTCCTTTCGTGGCTCTTCCCGTCATTAGAGACGGTGATCTTGCCGCTTCCGTGGCAGACAGAGCAAGTGACCTTCTTCTTGTGCTTACCGTTGTCGTCATGTGAGGCGTTCATGCGGGTTCCGCTCGGAGGCTCCCTCGCTTGGCCGGGCGGCCAAGATTGATCAGATTGATTCTCCCGCAATTACGCCCGCTGCTCCAGTAGCGAGTCGGATCTAATTCGAATCATCGGCAAGCAATACAACTCCGAGCACGGAGAATTGTTGACTGGTGCGCGCCCTGCGGGTCGCCGACGGATTTACGTAGGTTAACGTATATTGATAAACTACGAGTGCTTCGGCCCGGCTAATTCGGTTAGCGCGTCGAGGGCGGTCCAGGCCGAGGTTCGCGTCGCGGTCAAGACCGCCGGATCGGACAGTCGTCAGCGGCGCGAACGCGAGCCGCGCGAAAGACAAGATCGGGGAGACTTGTCTGCGCGAACGGCCCGGCCCAGCAAAGTCGGGCGGGGGGCGGTTCTGCGGCGGGTGAGGTTGCGCCTACGAGGAGGGTTGCCGGGTCCGGGTAGGAGCTTTTTCGCGCGAAGGAGCCTTGACCGGACTATCCGACGACATCTCTCCTGCATGCGAAAACGCTCCCGCACGCATCCGAAAACGCTCCCGCACGCATCCGAAAACGCTCCCGCACGCATCCGAGGCACTCCCCGATCACGACGAGAGCTCCCGGAAACGACAACTCTCCGGCCGGAACATGACAACCTCTGGCCGGAACACGACAACTCTCCAGCCGGAACACGAAAACTCTCCCGGACACGGCAGCGCCGCAGCGCAGTCATTAGGAGCCGCACGAATGAGGCAACGCGGGCCTAGCGCAACTGCGGCTACCCCGCCGAGCCTGAGTGTTGACTAGCTGCGAGCAGGTTCTGCGGGATCGGTCAGGGGGCGGGCGGTCAGGGGGTGAGGACGGTTCCGCCGTCCCAGGTGACGCCTACCTGGCGGTAGTAGCCGCCGATGATCTCGCGGACATCCAGGTCGGCGAGTTCCTCGGTCGGAGAGTCGAATAGTTCGAGGCTCGCATCCCCCCGCCAGGCCGGACCGGCTTCGACGCTGGCACTGCCGGAGGCCACCAGTTCGGCCAGCGAATCGCCGGCGTTCTTGACGATCGATGGCATCCAGCGGTGGTGGGCCATCGGGTGGGCGTTCACGAAGCCGTTCGACTCGCATTCCTCGCGCAGGGTCACCACGGCCTGGGCGAGCCGCCGGCCGGCGGCTGACAGCGTGCCGGCGAAGACGCCGCCGGGGGCGATCCGGGGGGCGGCCTTGCCGAATGGGTGCGGCCTGGTCTGGTGGATGCTGCCGAGTTTCTTGGGATAGCCCTGGACCAGGCCGCGCGCCAGCGCGAAGTCGGTGTCAACCCAGATGTAGACGCAGCGAGAATAGACCCGCCCCGCGAAGGAGCACCGCACCACGGCGAAGCACTCGGCGTACTGGGACCGCACAGGATCGAGAAGCTCGGCGCCATCGGCGCCGCACGACTGCCAGTCCGCCCAGATCAGGGCGACCGCGCCGGGGTCGTCGGGCGCGGGCTCGAGCGGAGCGGGCAGCAGCGCCGTGACCTTGCCCGGATCGGTCCGGTACTCGACCGTGAGCAGGTCGCCTGAGTAATGCCAGGGCGGCGCCGGCAGCAGCGACGACCGGCCCGTACTGGTGCGCGGGTAGAAAAAGCCCGTCATCTCAGCCACGTGCCTCCCTTGGCGCCAGGCCGGGTACCCCGCCTGGCGGCACCCGCCGCTTACTAACAGAAAGTGGCTCGCATCCGCCTGGCTGGACTGCGGCCAGGCGGATGCGAGCCTAACGCGGGAGCGTCAGTGACCGATCCGGTCAGACGACGCGAACTCGCTCAGCCTGAGGACCCTTCGGTCCCTGGGTGACGTCGAACTCGACACGCTGGTTCTCGTTGAGGCTGCGGAACCCGTCGGAGTCGATCGCGGAGAAATGGACGAATACATCCGCTCCGCCGTCATCGACATTAATGAACCCGAATCCCTTGTCCGGGTTGAACCACTTCACAGTTCCCTGTGCCATGGTGACTCCTTGCTGTAACACATGCGGCACCCGCACCATGCGGGTCCGGGCCAGGCGCGATTGCGCACCATCTGGTGCAACAGCAACACGCCCGCGAGTGAGTCCGCGAGCGTGAGTTGACCACGTGCACAGAAAAACTACGACCGGATGTAACAACCAGCCGCGCCGCAATCGTATTCCCAAGATCGCTGAATTCATGGCACCCGGCGAGTCAGCGCAGGTCAACCATGCCATCGGCATCCCGCCAGAAGCTGGCCTAGCAAGGCATCGCTCGCGGACCGCGCGCACAAAACGGGATGGCGAGCGCGGCACGTTCTAGGGTGGGCGAGGGTCTGGCGGCGAGGCTGGCGATGGGCCCGGGCGAGGGGTCCGGCGGCGGCGGGACTGGCGATGGGGCCGGGCGAGGCCTGGCGGCGGGACTGGCGATGGGGCCGGGCGAGGGGTCCGGCGGCGGCGAGGCTGGCGGCAGGGCCGGGCGAGGGTCCGGCCATGGGACGGGCGATGGGACGGGTGAGCGGTCACGGTGGGGAACTATCCGGAGGCTGATGTCAGCGCGGTCTGCGAGCGGCTGCGGGGCCAGGGCGTGGACGTGGTCAGGGTTTCCTATCCGGATCTGATCGGGGTTGACCGGGGCCGGGACGTGCTGCTCGACGAATTGCCTGGCGCGCTTGAGCATGGGCTCGCCTTCTGCCGGGCGGTTTACCACACCTCGCCGATGGGTGATGTCGTGCCGGTGCGCGGCGGTCTCGACGCCGGCCTGCCCGACATCCTCGTCAAACCCGACCTGGCCACGCTGACCCCGCTGCCGTGGGAGCCGAACGCGGCCTGGTGCATCGGCGAGGCCGTCCTCCCGGACGGCCCCCCGGACAGCCCCCCGGACAGCCCCCCGGCGAGCACGCTTGACCGCGCCCCGGACGGCACCCCGGCACCGGAGTCCCCGCGCCAGGTCGCCAAGCGGGTCGCCGGGCGGATCGCCGCCCTCGGCTACACGCTCATCTGCGGCCCCGAGCTTGAGTTCTTCGTCTGTGAGAAGGACGCGGCCGGGAACTGGCAGCGCTATGCCGACGAAGCCGGCAACATCTACGTGGTCGGGCGCAAGGGCGACCCGCAGGGGCTCCTGCTGCGCATGCTGAGGCTGCTCCGCGACGCCGGCCTCAGGGTGACCACGGCCAATCACGAGTTCTCGCCCGGCCAGTTCGAGATCAACCTCGCGCACTCAGAACTGACCGATGCCGCCGACCGCGCGTTCCGGCTGAAGTCGGCGGTGCAGGAGATCGCGCGCCAGCGCGAGCTCCTGGCCACCTTCATGGCCAAGCCATTCAACGACGAAGGGGGGTCCGGGTTCCACGTCCATGTCTCGCTGAACGACGCCGGCGGCCGCAACGTCTTCGGCGACGCCGACGGCCCCGACGGCCTCTCCGCCATCGGCCGGCACGCGATCGGCGGGGTACTCAGGCACGCGCCCGCGCTGAGCGCGCTGCTGAACCCGACGATCAATTCGTTCAAGAGGTTCGGGCCTGACACGCTGGCGCCCTGGCTGATCGACTGGGGCCTGGACAACCGCAGCGCGATGATCAGGATCCCGCCCGAGCGCGGACCGGCCGCCAGGATGGAGGTCAGGCTCGGCGATGCCGCGGCGAATCCGTACCTCGGCATGGCCGCCATCGGCGCCGCGGCCTACCTCGGCATCACCGGCCAGGACGAGCCGCCGGCCAAGCTGGAGGGCTACGGCTACGACCCGGCCAGATCCGCGATGCTGCCCATGCGCCTGGCCGACGCCCTCGACGCGCTCGCCCGCGACGAGGAACTCACCGAGGTGCTCGGCAGCTACTTCGTCGACTCTTTTCTGGCGTACAAGCGCAACGAGATCGAACGCTTCGAGCGCTTCGTCACCGACTGGGAATTCCGCGAGTACGCCTACCATCTTTAGCCTGCTCGAATCGATTGCGGGCCGGTTCGACCCGTTCACCCAGTGATCTTGAGCTGACCGTGCCAATGTTCACGGTTCGTTTACCGATACGTGGCGGAAAGGCCGTTTTCTTCGCCCAAGCTTGCCTGGCCGCCGATCGGCGCGGCGCATTCCCGCATGCGGAGGTACAGACAGATGACGACGCAGCGTCCGCGGCTTCGGCGACGGCGTTCCTGCAGCCTCGGCGCGGCGGCGGCGCTCGCCGTGGCGGCCGGGGCCTCGATGGCCGTCGGCACGTCGAGCGCGGCCACCCATGGGGGACACGGGCCTTGGTTCAAGCCGGGCAACCTCGTCGTGAGCCGCTCGGTCTACTCGGGCAGCGCGAGCCTGCTCGGCCCGGGCGTGACCGTGCTGCCGCCTGGCTGCACGTCCGGCTGCGTCGCCGCGAACGCCGACGGCGCGTACCCGGACGTGTTCAACAACGACCAGGTCGACGCGAGCTTCGGCGTCACCTCGCCGATCTTCCTTGACCAGCTCACCCCGTCCGGCCGGCTGGTCAACACGCTCGCGGTCCCCGACGGTGCGGGCCCGGGCAAGAACGGCGACCATGTCGTCACGAGTTTCTCCAGCAAATCCGAGATCGCGCTGAACCTGTCGACCAGCGGCAGGCAGCTCAGCTTCATGGGCTACCTCGCCCAGCCGAACGACATCGACGTGTCGAACTCCAACACCCCGGCGGTAGTCGACCCGACTGACCCGGTGCCGGGCTCGGACTTCCGCGTCGTCGGCGAGGTGGACAAGAACGGCAAGTTCCGGTTCACCCTGACCAACTCCTACAGCGGCAACAACGGCCGAGCCGCCATCGTGAACGACAGCCACGGTCGCCGCGTCATCTACATGGCGGGGAACGCTGGTAACGGCAGCAACCCGCAGCCAGACGGAGTCATCACCGGCGGCGGTGCCCAGTTCGTGCTGGCCTCGCGCAAGGTCGAGTCCGCTCAGGACCCGGGCGCGCCGCAGCCGCTCGGCAGCTTCAGCGTCACCGAGCTTGGCGACAAGGCCGACAAGATCGGCAAGGACACCAACTTCCGCGGCCTGACGATCTTCAACAACGTCATCTACCTGACCAAGGGCAGCGGCAGCAACGGCGTCAACACGGTGTACTTCATCGACACCACCGGCAGGGGATGCGCGACCAGCGGAGCAGGCGGGGGCGTCGGCCTGCCCCAGCCGGGCGCGAAGCTGCCGACCACGCCGATCAAGTTCGACCCGGCCCAGGTCCAGACCGCCGGGGTCACGCCTTACAACATGTGCGTGCTCAAGGGCTTCCCGACGGCGCTGAAGTCGTCGACCTCCTTCCCCTTCGGCCTGTGGTTCGCCAACTCCCGCACGCTCTACGTCGCTGACGAGGGCAACGGCGACTCGACCTTCTCGACCGCGACCGGCACCTTCAGCAATGCCGCCGCCCAGACCACGGCCGGCCTCCAGAAGTGGGTGTTCAACGGCACGAGCTGGACGCTCGCCTACACGCTGTCCGCCGGGCTGAACCTCGGCGTCCCCTACACCGTCTCCGGCTACCCGGCCGGCGACAACCCGGCGACCGGCCTGCCGTGGTCACCGGCCACCGACGGGCTGCGCAACCTCACAGGCCGGGTCAATCCGGACGGCACCGTCACGATCTGGGCCATCACCTCGACTGTCAGCGGCGGCGGGGACCAGGGGGCTGACCCGAACAAGCTGGTCGAGGTCAGCGACACCCCGTCCGCGACCTCGCCCGCGCCGGGCGAAGCGTTCAGCACCGTCAGGTCGGCCGGATTCGGCGAGGTGCTGCGGGGCGTCTCCTTCACCCCGGGAAGCTGAAAAGGGTCTGGCCAGGACGCCGACGACGGCCGCCTGCCAACTGCGCAGGCAGCCGTCGCCGGCGCTGCGGCGTCTAGGTGAGCGTCTTCAGGCGCAGGGCCGACCAGACGTCGTCCAGCGCGACCTGGCGGACAGGATCGAGCCCGGCCGACGGGACCAGGTCCCTGATCACGTTGCGGTTGAGGTCGGTGCCGAGCTGACGTGCCTTCGGGTAGCCGACCCAGGCGATGCCGCCCCGCCCGGCCACGGCGGCGAGCACGCCGAGTCTTGCCTCGAGCTCGGCCTTGTCCTTCGCGAACGCGAGCACCGCGTCGGCGCTCTCCGAGTCGGCCGGGGCCGAGTCGAGGCTGAGCTCGGGACCGTCGCCCACGATCGCGAGCGTCTTGCCCGGCTTGAGCTGCAGCTTGGAATCTAGCGCGGTCATCGTGACTCCAGCGGATTCGGCGCCGAGGAACGCGAAGGTACGTAAAGGAACCGATCCATGCTAGCCCGGGGTCACGACAAGGCAGACTGGCCCAATGACTTTCCTGGTACCTGAGGCGGACGGCATCGCTGAGCAGTGCCGGCGGCGGCTGCCGCAGGCTACCGTGCTGGCCTGCGAGCACGCCGGCCGCGGCGAACTCGGTGGCGTGACCTTTTACTGCCTCCCCTACATGGGAGCCGCGGCGAGCATCGCCCTGATGGCGACGATGCCGGCGCTGGCCGTGGTGCAGAGCCAGAGCAGCGGCGTCGATGAACTGCTCCCGGTCCTGCCCGATGGCGTGACGCTGTGCAACGGCCGCGGGCTCGGTCATGAGGAGGGCACCGCCGACCTCGCGGTCACGCTGATCCTGGCGAGCTTGCGCCAGGTGCCGAGGTTCGCCGCTCAGCAGGCTGAGCGAACCTGGCTGCACCACAGGACCGAGGCGCTCGCGGGCAAGCGGGTGCTGCTCGTCGGCTACGGCGCGATCGGCGCGGCCATCGAGCAGCGGCTCAGCCCGTTCGGCGTCGTCATCAGCCGGGTCTCGCGCACCGCCAGGGAGGGGGTGCGGCCGCTCGGGCAACTGCGGGCCCTCGCCGCCGAGGCGGACATCCTCGTGGCCTGCATCGCCCTCAGCTCGCAGACGGCGGGCCTGGTCAGCGCGGAGGTACTTGCCGCGCTGCCCGACAATGCCCTCGTCGTGAACGTGGCGCGCGGCACCGTCATCGACGCGGCGGCGCTGACCGCGCAGCTGAGCAGCCGACGCTTGCGGGCGGCGCTCGACGTCACCGATCCCGAGCCGCTGCCTGCGGACCGCGTCGAGTGGTCGCTCCCGAACGTGCTGATCACGCCCCACATTGGCGGCGATACGTCGCGGTTCGGCTCGGACGTTGGCTCTTTCGTGGCCGATCAGGCGGTCAGGCACCTGGCCGGCCAGCCGCTCAGCAACGTGGTCAGGCCGGGTCGTCAGGCCGGCGCCACCAGCCCGGCGATGATGTGATCAGGGCAAAGATCCGCTAATCGCCGCATTGATGATCAAGAAGACCGAAGTTACGATGAGTGAACAGCGGCCTATCAGCGGCCGCCTGGTTCGAGAGGTAGTCCCAGGATGAGTCATCGCCGACCGAGGTTACTGACCTTCTCCTTAGCGGCTTGCGTGCCCGCGATCGGACTGTTCATGGCCGTTATTCCCGCGGCCAGTGCCGCGAGCCCAGCGGCCAGTCACTCCGCGACCAAGGCCCATGAACTCGCGATCGCGCTCAAGCTTCTCAAGCACCTTTCCATCGGCCAGCACGCCACTGACCACTCCGTGGGGCACGTCAGGTCGATCAAGGGCCTGACCCAGGACCAGAGCACGAACTGGTCCGGCTATGCCGACGACAACACCGGCGGCAACACCTACACCTCGCTCAGCGGGACCTGGACTCAGCCCACCGCCACGTGCACGGGGACGACCTCGCTCGCCGTGTGGTGGGTCGGCATCGACGGCTTCAGCAGCAACAGCGTCGAGCAGGATGGCACCGGCGTCGAGTGCTCCGGTGGCACGCCGATCTACTTCAGCTGGTGGGAGATGTTCCCGACCAACGCGATCCAGGTCGTCAGCGAGTCGCTGCGGCCTGGTGACCACATCGTCTCGACAGTGACCAAGAGCGGCACGAGCTACACGCTCACCGTCACCGACTCGACCCGCTCAGGTGTCGGATTCAGCACCAGGCAGACCTGCTCGACCTGCGCCAACTCAAGCGCCGAGTGGATCGCCGAGGCGCCGAGCGGATCATCGGGCGTCGAGCCGCTGACCCAGTTCAGCACCTGGACGGTCTCGGCTGCCAAGGTCAACACTGGCGTCATCTCCAGTTTCCCCGACGACGAGTTGACCATGGTGGACAACTCCGGCCTCGTCAAGGCGCAGCCGGGCGCCCTGAACGCCGGAGGGACCGGCTTCTCCGTCACCTGGCATCGCAGCACCTGATCGCCCGTGATGACTGCCAGTGACCAGGCGGTCATCACCTGACCTTGTCAAGCGTGCCCTTGGACGGCAAGGCGCATTCGCGCCAGCTGCCCAAGGGCACGCGGTCGTTTCAGGTTGATCGCGGATGACACGATCGGGGCAAAAATCCATTAATCACCGCATTGATGATCAAGAGGACCAAAGTTACGATGAGTGAACAGCGGCCTATCGGCGCCGCCCCGGTTCGAGAGGTAGTCCCGCTATGAGTCATCGCCGACCTAGGTTACTGACCTTCTCCCTAGCGGCTTGCGTGCCCGCCATAGGGCTGTTCATGGCCGTTACTCCCGCAGCCAATGCCGCGGGCCCAGCGGCCAGCCACTCCGCGACCAAGGCCCATGAACTCGCGCTCGCGCTCAAGTTCCTCCGGCAGCTGTCCGTCGGGCAGCACGCCACTGACCACGCCGTGTCCCGGCACGTCAACCGGATCACGGGGCTGACCCAGGTAGGGAGCACCAACTGGTCGGGCTACGCCGACGACAACACCGGCGGCGGGACCTACACCGCGATCGGCGCCAGCTGGACTCAGCCCACTGCCACGTGCACGCACACGACCTCGCTCGCGGTGTTCTGGGTAGGCATCGACGGCTTCAGCAGCAACTCTGTCGAGCAGGACGGCACTGGCATCGAGTGCTCAGGTGGTAAGCCAATCTACTTCACCTGGTGGGAGATGTTCCCGACGAACGCCATTCAGGTCGTCAGCGAGACGCTGAGTCCTGGCGACAGCATCACCTCGTCGGTGACAAGAAGCGGCACGAGCTACACGCTCAAGGTCACCGACTCGACCCACTCGAGTGCCAGCTTCACCACCACGCAGAGCTGCTCGAGCTGCGCCAACTCAAGCGCCGAGTGGATCGCTGAGGCGCCGAGCGGCTCAGGCGGCGTCGAGCCCCTGACCAACTTCGGCAGCTGGACGGCATCCGGCGCCACCGTCACGTCCGGGTCGACCTCCGGGGTCATCTCCAGCTTCACTGACGACGAGCTCACCATGGTCAACTCGGCGGGCAGCACCAAGGCTCTGCCGGGTGCGCTGAACTCAAGCGGGAACGGATTCAGTGTTACCTGGGAGCGGAGCAAGTGATCTCAGCTGGTACCCGTCCGACGGGGACCAGCTGACCTAGCGAGCGTGCCTTTGGCTGGCACGACCCCGGGGCATCGCGACCCCAGGCGGCCGCCAAAGGCACGCGGCGTTATGGCAGATGCTCAGGGGCTGAGGTGTTTGGGGCGCTGAGGTGTTTGGGGCACAGCCAGATCTGCCGCAGCGCCCGGTAGATGTTGTTGCCAAGCACCGCTCTTATCTCGTCGTCGGTGTAGCCGTGCTTGACCAGCCAGTCGCAGATGTTCGCGAAATTCTCGGTCGGGTTTTCCAGCCCGTCTACATAGTTGACAGGGTTGAACGCAGGGCTGCGGGCCGCGCTCAGGCTGAGCAGGTGCGCGAACGTCCGGTGCAAGTCGACATGGTCGCCGTAAAGGGTGTCAGGCCCGAAGGCGACGTGTTCGAGGCCGACCAGGTCGGCGCAATAGCTGAAGTGGTCCATGACCGACTCGATCGAGTGCCCTTTGTGGGCGTGGGACAAGGTCGTATGCGGAGCCGCCGACATCCCGATCACGCCCCCTGTCTCCGCCACCGCGCGGAGCACGTCGTCCGGCTTCATCCGTGCCGTCTCCCAGATCGCCCGAGCGCCGGCGTGGGTGATGAACACGGGCCGGTCGCTTTGGCGGCACACGTCGAGCGCGGTGCGGTCAGAGGAATGCGACACGTCGATGGCGAGTCCGAGCTTGTTCATCCTGGTTACGGCCCGGTGGCCGAACGCTGTGAGCCCGCCATCCGTCAGCTCCGACAGGCCGCTGCCGAGCGTGTTGGCGTCCGAGTACGCGATCCCGATCTGCCGGAGGCCAAGGCCGTAGAGCACGTCGAGGCGGTCGATCTCGTTCTCGATCGGGGTAGCCGCTTCAAGCCCGAACACCAGCCCTACCCGCCCGCTGCGATGGGCCTCGTCGATGTCGGCGACCGTCCTGATGACCATGACCTCGCCTTGGTGCGCCAAGTCGGCCTGCCGCATTCCCAGGTCGGTGATGATGTCGTTCCACCGCCACGGTGCGTTGCCGGTCACGCAGGCGGTGCCGTCCATCATGTTGTCGAACACGATCGTCATCCCCGACGCGGCCAGTCCCGCGTAGCCGGCGTGCTGCCGCCCGGTCCTGTTGTACTCAGGCGTCTCCGACATCCGCGCCGGGAACCTGACCGGATGATCATGCAAGCTGATCACGAGACTATCGGCGAGCAGCCTTTGCGATCGTTCCTCCTGCTCGGCGGTCAGGTTGGCCGAGTAGGGCGGCACCCGGCCGAACTCAGGCGCAAGCTCGAACTGCCGGAGCTCACCGACCTCAAGATACGAATAGGCGGTGTATTCGCCGCCCCCTGCGGTGGCTGAAGCGGCGGTGGCGGGTTGCGTAGTGGCGGGCTCGGCGGCGGCTGATGACTCGGGCGGGCGGGTTTCATCGCTCATCGGCGCACTCCTCCATGCGACGCAGGTTACGCACCCAGCGCGTCCTGCGGCTGATCAAGTACCTCGCACCGTATCGCCTGACCAGCACCACCTCTTCGCAGCGCGGGAAACGGCCACCAGTGAGCCGAGCGGTGCAGAGAGCCTGACTGGTGATCACGCCCGCCTTTAACAGCATCGTGGCCCTCCCTGTTGCTGTTGGCCACTGGTTTTGACAGCAACGTGGCACTCCCGGCCCACACCAGACATCGGGAGGGAGTGCCACGTTGCTGTCAAATCGGGCCGCTGACAGCAACACGGAGGGCCACGATGCTCACGCTGTCCCGCCGCCGCCAGCCGGGGGCAGGGAGCACGTCCGCCTCCACCCGGCGCCTGACTCTCCAAGATCCAGAAGTCGCCCGACAGCCTGACATTGGCTTCACGGCGGGCGTCAGCTGATGGTGATATCGAAGGTCACCGTGGCGACCGTCGCGCAGGCTGGGCTCGGGCTCGGCTGGGCTGGGCAGGTGCCGTTGTAACGCCATGTCATCGTCGTGCTGCCCTTGGCTCGGGCGATGAGGGTGTGGAAATAGGGCACCCGGCAGCCGGCCAGGTTAGGCGCGCAGCTTCCTTGGTCGAAATCGCCGGCCAGCTTGACGAGGTGCTTGTCTGGCAGCGGGCCGACCTGGCTCCAGGAAAATGGCCCGTCCGACGTGTCGATCTTTACTGAGAAACGCTCTCCGACGGAGACCGCGACCTGGATGACTTGCGTCGGCCTTCTGGCGACAGACGGCACGAACGGGATCCGCAACTGCCCGACTACCTGCCCGTGGCTGTGATCTGAGGCACTGCCCTTGCCCGAGCAGGCACCCAGAGCGAGCATTAGCGTGGCCAGCGCGATGGCGGCCCCCGCTCGTTTCACGATCATCGCGTCATCTCCGGTCATGCCATCCGGGCACCTATACGGCTTATCTGACGCTTCGGGCGCGTGAGTGGTTCCATGCCCTTGACTTCAAGTGAACTTGAAGAAATAGCTTCCTGGTACCAGCGAAATAACGCGATCGGGAGGCGGACGTGGGCGACTGGGTGCGAGCAATGGCGGTCGATGACATCAAGGATGGCGGCGCGAAGTCCTTCGCTCACGCCGAAAAGCGGATTGCGCTGTTCCGCACGGCGCGCGGGATATTCGCGTGCGACAACCGCTGCCCCCATCAGGGTTACGCGCTCGTGCGCGGTGACGTGAAGGACGACGTGCTCACGTGCGCGTGGCACAACTGGAAGTTCGAGCTGGGGAGCGGTACCTGCCGGCATGGCGGCGAGAACATCAGGACCTATCCGGTGCGGGTCAGGGACGGCCAGGTATTCGTCGACGTGACTGACCCGTCCGCCGAGATCATCAGGCCAGAACTCTTCGCCAGCCTGACGGCGGCGCTCGACGACGCCGATATCGGCCGGGTCGCCCGGGACACGATGCGGCTGCACCGGATCGGCACACCGCTGGCCGATGTCATCGCCGAGGGCGTCAGGTACGCGGCGCCGAGGGCTGAGTACGGCTGGGACCACTCGCTCGCCACCATGGCTGACTGCCTGCGGATGAGCGACTACTTCGCTGAGTCGCTGCGTGCCCTGCCGGTTATCCAGGGACTGTCGATCGCATCGGAGAGCCAGGTGCGGCGCCCCTTGCGGGCGAGGCCAGAGCCCGTGGACCCGGTCGCCAGGTACGGCTCGGTCGACGACGCGATGCGGGCCTACCCGGTGCTCGTCGACGATGAGCAAAGCGCCGAGGCGGAGGGACTGCTGCGCGGGCTGATCGCGGCGGGGGTCGCTCCGCCGGCGCTGCGCCACATGCTGCTGACCGCCGTCACCGACCACTTCCTGGCCTACGGGCACTCGATGATCTTCGTCCAGAAAGCATTCGAGATGCTCGACCTGGTCGGCTGGCAGGAAGCCGACACCCTGCTCTCGCCGCTGGTGCCCGAGATGGTCATCGGCACCAGGTACGACAAGCTGCCCTACATGGGCAAGTACCTGCGGGCGTGGACCGAGGCGGCACCAGATCTCGGCGCGCTCGCGGCCCGCCCGGTCAGCGGGTCGTTCGACGAGGCGGGCTACCGCCGGGCGCTCACCGACGGATCGCCGCACGACGCACTCACCGCGCTGATCAGGTCGCTTGAAGGCGGCGCCGGTGTCTCGGCGGTGATCGACGCCACTGGCCGGGCCGCGGCGGAACGGCTCGCGCGATTCGACATCGACCTTGGCCTGGATGACACGAACGAGTTCGGCTGGCTCGATGTGACGCACACGCTGACCTATCTCAATGCGCTCCGCTGGGCCTGGTCCGCGTCACCGTCTCCCGCGATTCTCCGAGGACTGTTTCACGCGGCCTGGTTCGTCCAGTGGACCGGCCAGTTCGACACCCGCGGGCCAGCCGGACCGCAGCGGCCGCGGCCGCATCAGGGCGCCGACGCCGAGCAGGTGCGCGCGGCCATCACGCGCCGCGATCCGGACGCGGCGGTCGCGCTTGTCGACGGCTACACCGGGCCGCGCGCTGACCTGGAGAAGGCGCTGATCCAGTCGGCGGCGGAGGACAATTCGACCGCGCCCATCATGGTGGCGCACGTCGTGAAGACCGCCCAGGCAGCGGTCTCCGAGTCCAGGGCACTCGGCGATGCGAGCGCCTCGGCCGAGCCGCTGGCCGCCGCCGCTCGCTTTCTGGCGAGCCCGAAGCGCGAGCGCTTCGTCCGGCAGTCGGTGTTTGACGCGATGGCGACGCTTCGCGGAGCGCCCAAACCGGAATCCGATCTGGTCAGGCCCGCCTAGCACGGTTCGGAGCTGATGGCCGCGTGCCTGCCTTAAGAGGCGCCCGGACCTGGGCCAGCCGCCTGGATGACGGGCTCGTGCCGCACCGGGCAGCTGACCGAATTGGCGATGAAGCACTTCGCGTTGGCCTCCGCGTGCAGCCGGGCCGCCGCCTCGATCATCCCGGCGGACTCGACGACCACTCTGGGGCGCAGCACGACCTCGGTGAACCGGCCGCCGCCGTCCTGCGATTCGGTCATCGTCCCGCTGGCCTCGTCGGCATAGCTCAGCACGGCGATCCCGGCGTCGGCGCACAGGTGCAGGTACCACAGCATGTGGCACTGCGAGAGCGCCGCGGTGAACTCGAGCTCGGGGTTCCAGCGGTTCCTGTCGCCGCGGAAGGCCGGATCGGAGCTGGCGGCGATGACCGGCGGGCCGTCGGCGGTGACCTCGTGGTCGCGGTCATAGGCACGGTAGCCGCTCGTGCCAGTGCCGCAGTTGCCGGTCCAGGTCACCTGGACCGCGTAGCTGTGCGTGCGCGCCATCTGCGGAGCCTCGATCCACGTCGGGGCAGGGATCACCGGGGGGAAGCCGGGCGGGGCGCCCTGCCGCTGTCATCGCGACACTAGGGTGCCCCGCCCGCGGGCGTGTCGGCAAATGGCCGCCCGTCACGGGCGCAGCAGCGCCCTGGCGGCCTCGGCGATGTGGTCGGCGGAGATCCCGGCCGCGTCCATCAGCTCGGCCGGGGTGCCCGAGCCGGGAAGGCCTCGCACCGCCAGGTGCGCGATCCGGATCGGGTGACCGGCGTCGCTGAACGCCTCGAGCACGGCGCCGCCGATGCCGCCAGCCGGGTAGTGATCCTCAGCGACGACGATCCGGTCACCGGTCGCCGCCGCGGCGGCGAGCAGCGTGGAGATGTCGATCGGCTTTACCGAGTACAAGTCGATTACCCGGGCGCTGACGCTGTCACGGCGCAGCATGTCCGCGGCGGCCAGGCAGTTGTGCAGCGTAACCCCCGCGCCCACCAGCGTGACCTGGTCGTCCTGCGACGACCTGACGACCTTCGACCCGCCGACAGGGAAGTCCTCGCCTGGCCCGTAGAGCACCGGGTAGCCGCCCCTCGTGGTTCGCATGTAGACGATGCCGTCGCGGTCAGCCATCGCCGCCACCAGGCTCGCGGTGCTCGTCGCGTCGCTCGGGTACAGGACCGTCGAGCCGTGGACCGCCCGCATCATCGCGAGGTCTTCGAGTGCCATCTGCGACGGGCCGTCGGCGCCGATCTCGACGCCCGCGTGCGAGCCGCACAGCCGGATGCTGGCGCAGGAGATGGCCGCCATCCTGATGAAGTCGTACGCGCGGCTGAAGAACGCCGCGAACGTCGCGGCGAACGGGATGTAGCCTCGCGCCGCCATGCCGACCGCGCCCGCGATGAGCTGCTGCTCGGCGATGAACATCTCGAAATAACGTTCCGGGTGAGCCTTGGCGAACTCCTCGGCATGCGTGGAGTTGCCTACTTCTCCGTCGAGCACCACGACGTCGCTCCTGGCGCCGAGAGCGGCAAGCGCCTGGCCGAACGCGAGCCGGGTGGCGACCTTGGCGCCGACGTCATAGCCGGGCAGGCTGACCTCGCCGCCCGGGCGGGTGCGCGGCTGCCCGCTCCGCGGCAGCGGGCTGCTGACGGTGAGGTGGCGCTCACCGCCAAGCTCGATGATCGCGCGCTCGGCCATCTCGGCGGGCAGCGGCTTGCCGTGCCAGTTCTCGCGGTCTTCGACCTCGGAAAACCCGCGGCCCTTGATGGTACGAGCCAGGATCACCGATGGCTTGTCCGACTCGGCGGCCAGGCTCATCGCGTGGTCGATCTCGTCGAAATCGTGGCCGTCGATCATGATCGCGCGGCAGCCGAACCCCTCCACCCGCTTGGCGTAGACGTCGAGGTCCCAGCCAAGCTCGGTTGGCCCGCGCTGGCCGAGCCGGTTGACGTCGACGATCGCGGTCAGGTTCGCCAGGTGGTAGTAGGAGGCCTTGTCGAACGCTTCCCATATCGAGCCTTCGGCCATTTCGCTGTCACCGCAGAGCACCCAGACCCGATAGGGCAGCTCATCAAGGTAGCGGCCGGCGAGAGCGATGCCGACCCCGTCGGGCAGGCCCTGCCCGAGCGAGCCGGTCGCGACGTCGACCCAGGGCAGTACCGGAGTCGGATGGCCCTCCAGCATGGAGCCGAATCGCCGGTAGCCGTTGACCAGTTCGGAATCGGAGACCACTCCCGCCGCCTTGAACATCGAGTAGAGCAGCGGCGAGGCGTGCCCTTTGGAGAAGATCAGATGATCGTTGGCGGGCTCGTCCGGGTGCTTCCAGTCATAGTGAAGATGCCTGGTCAGCAGCACGGCCATCAGGTCGGCGGCGGACATGCCCGAAGTTGGATGGCCTGATCCCGCGCTCGTAGAGCACCGGATCGAGTCGACCCGCAACTGCTGCGCGAGCTCGCGGACGTCTTCCATAGTCTGCGTCGTCATGGCGATACCCTGCCCGGCAGCACGCGCCCGAATCCCGCGCCGCTCTGGTCGGAGGCGCGGCTGCTCGGGCGGGCGGGTCGCAGACTTTCTTGCCTTCTCGCATGCAGGAGCCTTGACCGCGTTATTAGACGACGATCCTCCTGAATGCGAAATCGCTCCCTCAGGAGTACGGCAAAAGCTCCATGAACTGATCATGCGCGGGCCTGGCCCGAGTCAATAGCCAGCCTCCCAGTATCACGCTGAAATATGTGGGACTCTTGAGGAAACTGTTAACGATATTCTGGGCCAGGATACCTCTCTATAAAGGGATATTATGCCTAACCCGATAAGTTTTAGGGGTCGGGGGAACGGGCAGTTCGTTTGGTGTTTTGTCGGACAGGGGCCGCCGAAGCGGCTACCGTACCGACTCGTTAGGCGCATTCTCGCCGCGTCAGGACGCCTCGCCGTCCTTTCCCCGTGAGCGTGCGCGCGCATCGGGTGATCGGAAGTTGATGTCCGGATCGAAACATAGGTCTCTTAGCGCACTGGCAGCCGCCGCGATCCCTATTGGGATGGCAGCGGCTTTCGCATTCCAGGCCCCGGCTAGCGCGGCACCCGCCGCCAGGGCGGCAAGCTCAGCACGGGCGGCGGCGGCCAAGCCGGCCAGCGCCGCGCTGGCAGTCGCTCACCGCAGGCACAAGCACCGGAGCGAGCCAGCCAGGCTGCGCGCCTACGCCTGGGCCTTGCGGCAGAAGGGCCACCCGTACGTGTGGGGCGGCACCGGCCCTGGGTTCGACTGTTCCGGCCTGGTCATGATGGCCTACCGGCACGCCGGGGTCCGCCTGCCGCGGACCACGACCGAGATGCTGGCCAGTCACCGGCTGGTCTGGACCAGGCATCCGCGCAAGGGCGACCTAGCCTTCTACGGCACCGGGCACGTGGAGCTTTTCAGGAAATGGGGCTACACCTACGGAGCGCATGACTCCGGCACCGTGGTGGGCCTCGTCCGCTACGGATGGGGCTGGCGTCCCACCGCGTACTACCGGCTCCGGATACTGCACCGGCACAGGCGCCACCGGCGCTGAGCCCGCCGTCGTTCCGCCGCGCGAACGGCGCGGCAGAACGATCAGCCTCCCGCCAGTGTTGCCGACGGCATCGCGGCGGGACTAGCGGCCACCGGGGCTGGCGGTACCGGCCCCGGTGCGGTCAGCATGCGCGCGCACAGCAGGGCGAGCGCGATCAAGAAGGCGCCGTAGATCCAGAACGCCGGGGTGAGCCCGGAGGTGATCGTCAGGCCGATCTGCGCGGCTGCCTGCGGCGAGATGCCGAACTGGAGCGAAGAGACAGGCGAGCCGACCTGAATGAAGGCCGAGATCGCCTGCGCCACCAGCGGCACGGTCGCGCCAGCGACCAGCGCTGCCGCGCGCTTGCCCGGCTGCCAGAGCGCGGCCACGACGACGGCGGCCACGACGGCCACCATGACGGCGACATCGCCGACGATCACCGGGGCCGGGTTGGCGAAGGCGTCGCCCGCGGTCACCGACTGCGCGAGCCCGTTCGACGTGCGCAGCGTGTAGCTGTCCCACGACGGCGCGAAGGCGATAGCGGCGCCGAGGGCCGCGAACCCGGCCAGCAGGACGGCGAGCACCTCGTCACGCCCGCGCGGCCTTGCCGGGGCACCTGAACGCCAGAGGATCAGGCCGAGCACCGAGCCGGCCGCGCAGGCGAGCCAGCCGATCAGGCTGAGCAGCAGGCCGGTGCCGGCCAGGCTCGCGCCCGCCGAGATGACCGTGCCGAGGTCAGAGAAGAGCAGGCCGAAGGTCACCGCACTGGTCCCGAGCCCTAGCAGAGCCCCGACCCGGGCGCGGCCGCCGCCGAGGCAGAGCAGGACGGCGCTGACCGCCCAGGCAGCGATGTAGATGCCGTGCGGCACGACCTGCACCGACTGCTGTGCCAGGCTCTGCCCGCCCAGGTAGCCGGGGAACAGGCCCGCGATGCCGCAGACGACGCCCGCGGTCAGCACGACCGGCGCGATGAGCCGGCGCCCGCCGCGCCTCTCCGCCGGGTCAGGCGCGGCGATCGCCGGCGCCGCGGCCGCGCTGGCAGCGGTGATCGCGCCGGGAGCCTCGATGCCGGTGAACCGTGACCACGCGCCGTGCCAGCCGTCCGGAGTCTCCGGCCACCACTCGACCGGCTGCGAGCCCGGTGCGGAGACGGCCCAGATGCCGTAGAAGCCAGGTCCGCGCCCGACTTCATAGCTGCGTCCCCGGTGCGAGATAGTCACGCCCTCGTGCACGGTTGCGGCCTCCTGCTCGATCTCCGATCGCATAACCTGCGATCGCACTGCATTGTGAATGCGCTGCCAGGCGCGCTCATACCATTGTGCGCTCTGGCGGGAGCTTAGGAGGCCGACCTGAAAGTCGGCTGAACGTGACCTGAGGCATTTCTCTCGCCTGCTGCCGTGCGACCCGGCCCGAGCAGGGCATGCCAGGATGACCACATGGTGAGTCCGCGCGCTGGGCAGCCTGCCGCCCAGGAAGACCTGGTCGATGTGGCGAAGCTGGTCACCGCCTACTACGAGTTGCGTCCCGATGCGGCCGTGGCCGCGCAGCGAGTCTCTTTCGGTACTTCGGGCCACCGCGGTTCCGCGCTGGCCGCCACCTTCAACGAGGACCATATCGTGGCGGCCACGCAGGCCATCTGCGATTACCGCGCGGCTGAGGGCATCGACGGGCCGCTGTATCTCGGTGCCGACACCCACGCGCTATCGGAGCCCGCGCAGGCCAGCGCGCTCGAGGTGCTGGCGGCGAACGACGTGCGGGTGCTGGTCGACGCGCGCGGCGGCTACACGCCGACTCCAGCGGTATCGAGGGCGATCCTGGCCCACAACGCCTCCGGCGGGGGCGGTCGCGCGGACGGCATCGTCGTGACTCCGTCGCACAACCCGCCCGCCGACGGCGGGTTCAAGTACAACCCGCCCGACGGCGGGCCGGCCGGCACCGACATCACCAGGCGGATCGGCGGCCGCGCGAACGACCTGCTCGCGGCCGGGCTCGCCGGGGTACGCCGGGTTCCTTACTCACGGGCGATCGCCGCGGGCACCACCGGCCGGTTCGACTTCCTCGGTGCCTACGTGTCAGCGCTCGGCCAGGTGGTTGACCTGGACCTGGTCAGCAAGGCCGGGATTCGGATCGGCGCTGATCCGCTCGGCGGCGCGAGCGTGGCGTACTGGGGCGAGATCGCCGACCGCTACAAGCTGGACTTGACGGTCGTCAACACGCGGGTCGACCAGACCTTCCGGTTCATGACCCTGGATGGCGACGGCAAGATCAGGATGGACTGCTCGTCGCCGTACGCCATGGCCGGCCTGATCTCACGGCAGCACGACTTCACGATCGCGACCGGCAACGACACTGACGCCGACCGGCACGGCATCGTCACCCCCGACGGGGGGCTGCTCAACCCGAACCACTACCTGGCCGTGGCCATCGACTACCTCTGCACCCACCGCGATGGCTGGCCCGCTGCCGCCGCCGTCGGCAAGACCGTGGTCACGTCCTCCATGGTCGACAAGGTCGCGGCGGGCCTGGGCAGGCGACTGCTCGAGGTGCCCGTCGGCTTCAAGTGGTTCGTGCCCGGCCTGCTCGACGGAACAGTCGGGTTCGGCGGCGAGGAGAGCGCGGGCGCGTCATGCCTGCGGCGAGACGGCGGGGTGTGGACGACCGACAAGGACGGGATCGTGCTGGCGTTGCTCGCCGCGGAGATCACCGCCGCCACCGGGCGTTCGCCGTCCGAGTTGTACCGGGCACTGACCGCGCGCTACGGCGCGCCGGCTTACGCCAGGATCGACACTCCGGCGACCGCCCGGCAGAAGGCCGCGCTCGCCGGGCTCTCACCCAGCGAGGTGCGGGCGGGCGAACTGGCCGGTGACAAGATCATCTCGATGCTGACCACCGCACCGGGCAACGGCGCCCCGATCGGCGGGCTCAAGGTGATCACGGCGTCCGGCTGGTTCGCGGCCAGGCCGTCGGGGACCGAAGACGTCTGCAAGCTGTACGCCGAGTCCTTCAAGGGCCCTGTCCACCTCGCCCAGATCCAGCAGGAGGCGCAGTCCCTCCTGGCCGCGGTGCTTTAACTCCCAGCTCGCCTCCGGGCCCCTTGTCTAGGCGTCGCCTGGGGGGTCGGGCGATTCGTCCTCGGCATCTTCTGAACCCGAGTCGATCGTGTGCACCGCGGCCTCCTCGGCCGATGCCGCCCCGGCGTCGATCCCGACGTCGCGGGCGACCAGGTCAGGGTCATCGTCGGCCGCGGCCTCGTCGGCGTCCTCGTCGGCAGTGCCGGCGACCAGCCGCCCTGACCTCGGATCGGCGGTATAGCCGCCGGCGCGGGCGCCGCCCGGATCGGTGTCGTCGTCAGCCTCGGCATACGGGTCGATATCGGGCTCTTCCTCGGCGAGCAGCTGGTCGAGCGACTCGCCGGCTTCCTCCTCCTGCGCCGTGGTGCCGAAGCGCTCCCCGGCCGACCAGCGATCAGCCGGGACGATGCCCTGGTCGAGCGGGTCGTCGCCAGGATCGCCGTCCAGTGTGTCCGACGCGTCGAGCACGCCTTCGTCGTCGATGCCCGACTCCGGCCCGAGCTCGCTGTCGTCGGGTTCGTTCATTTCATCGCGGGTCATCACGTAATCCCTCGTCGGTGGATGGTGCCTGCCCGCGTCACTTGCCAGCGCTGATGGCCCGGATCTCAGCCTCGGTCAGCTCGAGGTTCACCGCGCCGATGTTCGCGCGGGCGTGCCCGGGTGACCCGGTGCCCGGGATCGGCAGTATCCGCGGTGATCTCTGCAGCAGCCAGGCGAGCACGACCTGGTGCTCGGTCGCGCCGTGGTTCTTCGCCGCCTGGCTGACGGGGCTGTTGGTATCCCTGTTCTGCAGCGGAGCCCACGGCAAGAACGCGATCTGCTCCTGCTCGCACAGGTCGATCATCGACTCGGACGACCGGTCGCTCGCGTTGTACCGGTTCTGCACCGAGACGATCGGCAGGATGTGCTGTGCCTCCCTGAGCTGGTGCTCGGTCACGTTGGACAGGCCGACGTGCCTGATCTTGCCCTCGGCCTTCAGCTCGGCGATCGCGCCGACCGACTCGGTCAGCGGGACCTTGGGGTCAGGCCGGTGGAACTGGTACAGCGGTATCTGCTCGAGCCTGAGCCGCCGCAGGCTGCCCTCGCACGCCTCGCGCAGGTGCTCGGGCCGCCCGTCCGGGTCCCACCGCCCGGGGCCGGGCCGGAGCAGGCCGCCCTTGGTCGCGATGACAAGGTCATCCGGGTACGGGTGCAGCGCCTCGGCGATGAGGTTCTCGCTCACGTCAGGGCCATAAGAATCGGCCGTGTCGATGAAATTCACGCCAAGCTCGACCACGAGCCGCAGCGTGGCCAGTGCCGTCTCGCGATCCGGCGGATCGCCCCAGATGCCGGTGCCCGTGATGCGCATCGCGCCGAAACCCATCCGGGCCACGGTCAGGTCGCCGCCGACGTCCATGGCGCCGGCCGCGCTGGCGTTGACTTGCTCGGTCATCTGTTCCCTTTCCCTGGTCATCGCGAAAGCCTGCCCACTCAGGCTACGGTCATGCGCTCGCCGCGTTCGCCGCGGACCCGCGAACCGAGGGCGCGCCGCCGCCCGGGCGCGCCGCCCTGCGCCCCCGGCGCGCCGCGGGCCGCCAGATAGGCTGTTGGGCGATGGATGCCGATTCCTTTCTCGACGCGGCGCGTGAGCTGCTTTGCGTGCATTCGACGGCTGACCGGCCTGCCGAGCTGGCCAAGGCGCTTGACTTCGTCATCGACTACGTCGGTCCCGGCTTCACCGTGGAGCGGTTCGAGGCGAACGGCAAGCCGAGCGCGCTGCTCTACCGCGGGGATGCCCGAGCTGACGACGCTGGCAGGCCGCGCTTCCCGGTGATCTTCAACGGTCATGTGGACGTCGTCCCGGGCTCGGATGACATGTTCAGCCCGCGCGTGGAGGGCGACCGCCTGTACGCGCGCGGCGCCCACGACATGAAGGTATCGGCGCTCGCGCTCGCCCTGGTCTTCCGCGAGCTGGCGCCCTCGCTGCCCTATCCGCTCGGCCTGCAGCTCGTCACCGACGAGGAGGTCGGCGGGCGCGACGGCACGCGCTATCAGCTCGCCCAGGGCGTGACCGGGGACTTCGTAGTGATCGGCGAGCAGAGCGGCCTGGAGATCGTGACCGACTCCAAGGGCATCGCCGCCATCAACCTGCGCGCGGCCGGCCGCGCGGCGCATGGCGCCTATCCGTGGCTGGGCGACAACGCGCTGGTCAAGCTGCACAAGACGATCGCGAGCATACTCGCGGCGCATCCAGTCGCCACGCACGAAGAGTGGCGCACCCTGGTCGGCCTGGCCAGGATCGAGACACCCAACGAGGCGCGCAACCAGATTCCTGACAGCGCGCGGGCCTGGCTCGATGTCCGCTTCCCGCCCGAGGACAGCAACCTCAGCGGCCGCACCGAGCGAGAGGTCGGCGACTACTTCGCCAGGTTCTGCGAGCCCGGGGTGACCGTAGAGGTCGAGCGGGCCGACCCGCCGCATCACGCCAGCCAGGACAGCGACGAGGTCCGCAGGCTGCGCGAGGCGATCCGGCGGCAGGGTTTCGCCGGAGGCTTCCTGCGCAAGCACGGCTCAGCCGACGGCCGGTTCTTCTACCAGCGCGGCATCGATGCCGTGATCTTCGGCATCGGGGGCGGCGGCCTGCATGGCGATGACGAATTCGCTGACATCACCACGATCGCGCCCTATTACCGTGCGCTCAGGGAGTTCCTGACCGGCGAGCCCGAGCCCGGCCCCGGCCGCTGACCACCTCAGCCGGCGGCGCCGCGGGGTGCGTCGGGATTGGCATCGCGGCCCCGGGGCGGCGAGACTGGCGGGATGAGCGATCTACACGACGCGGCCGACGACCCGTACCTCTGGCTTGAGGAAGTCACCGGCCAGGCGCCTCTGGACTGGGTGCGGCAGCGTAACGCGGTAACTCTTGGCGAGCTGACGGGCGGCGGAAGATTTGAGCGGCTGCGCACAGAGATACGCGAAGTGCTTGATGCCGACGACCGCATCCCGTTCGTCACCAGACGTGGTTCTTTCCTTTACAACTTCTGGCAGGACGCCGAGCATCCAAGGGGACTGTGGCGGCGGACGACTCTCGAGCAGTACCGGCTGGCCACGCCGGCCTGGGAGATCTTGCTCGACGTCGATGCCCTGGCAGAGCAGGAAGGTGAGAACTGGGTCTGGCATGGCGCGACAACGCTGCGACTAGGTGGCTACCGGCTGGCGCTGGTCCAGTTGTCGCGCGGCGGCGCGGACGCCAGCGTGATCCGCGAGTTCGACGTGGCGCAGCGCCGGTTCGTCGAAGGCGGCTTCGGCCTTCCCGAGGCGAAGTCCCAGGTGGCCTGGATCGACGCCGACCGGATCTACGTGGGCACCGACTTCGGCCCGGGCACCCAGACCACGTCCGGCTACCCGCGCCTGGTCAAGGAGTGGCGCCGCGGCACCCCGCTGGCCGATGCCCAGGTCGTCTTCGAAGGCAAGCCCGACGACGTTGGCGTGGGCGCTTATCACGACCCGACGGAGGGGTTCGAGCGCGACTTCGTCACGCGGATGGTGAACTTCTACCACAGCGAGCAGTACCTGCGGGCAGCCGGCGACACCCTGCTCAGGCTGCCGGTGCCCGACGACGCCAAGGCCGACGTGCACCGTGAATGGCTGCTGGTGCAGCTCAGGTCGCCGTGGGAGGCGGGCGGCGCCAGGTACCCGGCCGGCGCGCTCCTGGCGGCCAGGTTCGACGGCTTCATGGCCGGCGAGCGCGACCTGGTCCAGCTGTTCGAGCCAGACGCGCACACCTCGCTGAGCTACTACGCCTGGACGCGCGACCACCTGATCTTGAATTTGCTGCGAGATGTCCGCAGCGAGGTGGTCGTGCTCACGCCGGCGGCCTCGGGTGAGTGGCAGCGCGGCAGCCTGCCTGGCGTGCCCCGATTCGCCCAGGTCGACATCGCGGAGACCGACTCGTTCGACAGCGACGAGTACATGCTGCTGTCGGACGGGTTCACCGAGCCGGGCACGCTCTCCCGGGGCACCGTCGGCGGCGAGGCGGCCGAGATCAAGCGGGCGCCGGCGTTCTTCGACGCGTCCGGCATGTCGGTGCGGCAGCACTTCGCGACCTCGGCGGACGGCACGTCGGTGCCGTACTTCGTCGTCGGGCCTGACGACCCGGCCGCCGGGCCGACGCTGCTCACCGGCTACGGCGGCTTCGAGGTGTCCCTGACGCCTTCGTACAGCGGCGTCATCGGCCGCGGCTGGCTGGCCAGGGGCGGCACGTACGTGGTCGCGAACCTGCGCGGCGGCGGCGAGTACGGTCCCGACTGGCACACGTCCGCCGTCAAGGAGCACAGGCACAGGGTCTACGAGGACTTCGCCGCCGTCGCCCGGGACCTCGTGGCCAGGGGGATCACGACGCCCGGCCGTCTGGGCATCCAGGGCGGCAGCAACGGCGGCCTGCTCATGGGCGTGATGCTGACCAGGTACCACGAGCTGTTCGGCGCGATCGTCGCCGCTGTGCCGCTCCTCGACATGCGCCGCTACCACGAACTGCTCGCGGGGCCGTCGTGGATGGCCGAGTACGGAGACCCGGGCGAGGCGGCCGAGTGGGAGTACATCAGGCCGTTCTCCCCATATCACAATGTGTCGGCAACGGCGGACTATCCGCCGGTGCTGTTCATCACCTCCACGAGGGATGATCGAGTTCACCCTGGGCACGCTCGCAAGATGGTGGCGCGAATGACCGAGCTCGGTCACGTCGTGGGCTACTACGAGAACATCGAAGGCGGGCACAGCGCGGCGGCCGACAACGAGCAGCTGGCGCTGCGGTGGGCGCTGGTGCTCGAGTTCTGCTGGGAGAAGCTGGGGGTGCAGCGGTGAAGGCAGTGCGTTTCGCCGAGTACGGCGGGGTGGACGTGCTCCACGTGGTCGAGGTACCGAAGCCGGAACCCGGACCTGGCCAGGTCCTGGTGCAGGTCAAGGCGGCCGGGATCAACCCGGGCGAGGCCAAGATCCGCGAAGGACTGCTCGATGCTCTCTGGCCAGCCAGCTTTCCGTCCGGTCAGGGCAGTGACCTGGCCGGAGTCGTGACCGGGATCGGCCCTGGCGTGGTCGGCGTCGCCGCTGGCGAGGAGGTCATCGGCTACACCGAGGAACGGGCCAGCCACGCTGACTATGCCCTGGTCGACGTGCGCAACCTGACGCCCAAGCCGGCCGGCGTGCCCTGGGAGGTGGCCGGAGCACTGTTCGTGGTCGGGGCGACGGCGTATGCGGCGGTGCGGGCAGTGACGCTGGCCGAGGGCGACACTGTGGTCGTCGCCGGGGCGACCGGCGGGGTCGGCTCGATCGCCGTCCAGCTGGCGAAGCTCGCCGGCGCCACGGTCATCGGTCTGGCCAGCCCGGCCGGTCACGACTGGCTGATCAGGCACGGGGTGATCCCGGTCCCCTACGGCGACGGGGCCGCCGACCGGATCAAGGCCGAGGCAAGCAGGGTCGACGCCTTCATCGACACGGTCGGCGGCGGGTACGCGCGGCTCGCCCTCGATCTGGGCGTCGAGCCGTCCCGCATCGACACGATCGCGGACTTCGAGGCCGGGGAGAAGCTCGGCGTCAAGACCGAGGGCAACGCGGCCGGCGCGAGCGCCAGCGTGCTGGCCGAGCTAGCCGGGCTAGCCGCCGCCGGGCGCCTTGAGATCCCGGTCGCTGCGACGTACCCGCTGACCGACGTCGCGGGCGCCTACCAGCGCCTGTCCGAAGGCCACCTGCTAGGCAAGATCGTCCTGATCCCCTAGCCCCGGCCTTCTCCCCGGCCCGGCGTTCTCCCCGGCCCGGACAGCGACGGCTCTGGCGGGCCCAGGTTGCCGGTCGCGCTCTCCTCGGACAGCAACGCGGCCCTCCTTGTTGCTGCTGGTCGCTGCTCACGCTTCCCCCGGCCGGCGCCGTGCCGGGGCACGGCGGCCCGAGTGTGCGATTCCCTCCCGCCTGCACGCGGAACGTCCGGGGAGGATCGGGAATGATGGGGAAAGTCGGGAAGGTGATTGACCGGGCACTGGGAGGAGGGTCGATGGGTTGCGAGGTGTCCTGGTTCTGTCCGTTGTGCGATGAAGATTACGAATTTCTGGGTGTGCCTGATCCAAGACTGCGGTCAAGCTGGGAGCACTGCCGCGGCATCGCCCTCGGCGCCGAGGAAGCGGGCTTTGACAACCTGCTCTTGCCGTCGGACTACGCGAAGGGCATCGACTCAGTGGCTTTCGCCGCCGGGGTCGCGCCGCTACTGCGGCGCCTGCGACTGCTCGTCGCCGTCCGGCTCGGCGAGATGTGGCCGCCGCAGCTCGCCCGGCAGCTCGCGACCATCGACGAGATGCTCGGCGGCAGGCTCACGATCAACATCATCTCCTCTGACCTGCCCGGCGCTCAGCTTGAGTCAGCGCCCAGGTACCGGCGCACGCTGGAGATCATGACCGTGCTGCGGGACTTGCTTGACGGCAAAGGCATCGACGTGCGCGGGGAGTTTTACCAGCTGACGATCGACCCGCCGCGTGTGTGCCCGCCCGCGGGCGGATGCCCGCCGTTCTACTTCGGCGGCCTGTCCGAGGCGGCCAGGGACGTCGCGGCCAGAGCGGCTGATGTATTCCTGATGTGGCCCGACACGATGCCCGAGGTGGCGGCGATCGTCAGCGACATGCGGACCCGGGCGGCCGCATACGGCCGGGAGCTGAAATTTGGCTACCGGGTGCATGTCATCGTGCGGGCAACTGAGGCTGAGGCCAGGTCGGCGGCGCGGCGGCTGGTCAGCCGGCTTGACGCCGACGCGGGCAGGCAGATCACGCGGCAGTCGCTGCACCCGACCTCCGCCGGCCAGCTCAGGCAAGGCGAATTGCGGGAAATCGCCGACGATGAGGGCTTCGCCGAGGACTTCCTGTGGACCGGGGTCGGCCGCGCCAGGTCTGGTGCGGGAGCGGCGATCGTCGGTGACCCCGATCAGGTGCTGGCCAAGCTAAATGCCTACGCCGAACTCGGCGTGGAAGCGTTCATACTGTCCGGCTACCCGCACGCCGCCGAAGGTGACCTCTTCGCGAGGTATGTCCTGCCGCAACTGACCCACGCCCCGCTGTTCCCGCGCAAGGCGGCAGGCTGATTCGTTGCTCTGCCCGGCGGGTACTGGGGACGCGGGTAACTTTCCGTGATCATGACCAAGACCATGATCACGGAAGTTTGCGCAGGTCAGGGCATGTGCAAGTATCCGTGATCAAGGTCTGCATCATGATCACGGAACATCGCACCCGTGCTTCCGGCGCCCGGATCCCGGCTCGCGCCCGCCCGGCCGCCCGGCCTGTCCGTGTACCGCCCGGATGTCCGTATCAAGGGCGGCCATGCCGCACTACCGACAATTGGGGCTGTCCAGGAGGTGCTGGGGCTGGGGTGCCGGGGGCGGGTGCCGGGGACCGGGGCCGGTGGTGCTGGGCCGGGGCGGCGGGGCGCGGGCTGGTTTGGGGCGGTCATGATGGGGGCGTGGAAACCGGAGCGGCTACGACAGGCGACGGTGCCATTGCTGGGGTGTGCCCGTTCACTGTTGGCCGGCCGGTGATGCGGCAGCGGTGGGACCGGCTGACCTTCCTGCACTGGTCCTTCGATCCGGGTGACGTGCAGCGGCTGCTGCCGGACGGGCTTGAGGCCGAGCCCTGTGAGGGGCGGGCCTGGGTTGGGCTGGTGCCCTTTTTCATGCATGTCGCGACTGGCGGCGGGCGTGAAGTGCCCTGGGTGTCGCGGTTCGCCGAGACCAACGTGCGCACGTATGTCAGGGACGACCGGGGCCGAACCGGGATCTGGTTCTTCTCGCTCGACGCGGCCAGGCTCGGCGCCGTAGCCGTGGCCAGGTCCACGTATCAGCTGCCGTACTTCTGGTCAGCGATGGACGTGACCGAGCAAGGGCAGGAGATCACGTACCGCTGCCGGCGCCGGCTGCCAGGCGCCGGCCACCCGGCGAGCCTGGCCCGGATCGCTATCGGCGAGCCTTACGGCGCGGCCGAGCTCGGCCCGCGCGATCACTTCCTGACCGCGAGGTGGATCTTGTTCAGCGTGGCCGGCTCCAGGCACCGGATGGCCAGGGCCTGTCATGAGCCCTGGCCGCTGCACCGGGCCGAAGCGCTCGAAGTCGATGACCAGCTGATCGAGGCGGCCGGCCTGCCCGCGCCGGCCGGGCCGCCGCTCGTGCACTACTCGCCCGGAGTCGACGTGCGGATCGGGCGCCCTGAGCGTTAGCCTGTGGCGGCGTACGCGGCGACCTCGGCCATGTAGCGGTTCTTGTCAGCGTCGTCGATCCAGGCGATCGCGAACGCGTTGCACGCCAGCTTGACCAGCTCGTCCCTGGTCAGGCCGCCAGCCTCGGCCAGCGTCGCGAAGTTCTCGCCGATGTAGCCGTTGAAGTAGGCCGGGTCGTCGGAATTCACGGTGGCCAGCAGGGACCGGCCGAGCATGGCCTTGATCTCGGCGGCCTTCAGCCCGTCAGTCACCCAGCTATTGGAAATGGGGCAGACGGTCAGGCCAATCCGCGAGCTGGCGAGAAGCTCCACGAGAGCGCCGTCCTCCAGGCAGTTCACGCCGTGGTCGATCCGCTCGACGCCGATGTCGCGCACCGCCTGCCAGATGTGGGTGACGGCGTCATGCTGGTCGACGTCGCAGTGCATGGTGAGCCGGTAGCCGTGTTCCCGGGCCTGGGCATAGACCCCGGCGAACTTCAGCGGCGGGTTGTCGCGCTCGTCCGAGTCGAGCCCGACGCCGACGATCCTGTCCCGGTAGGGCAGCGACTCTGCCAGAGTACGCATCGCCGACTCCGCCGGATGGTCGCGCAGGAAGCACATGATCAGCTGCACCCGCATCCCGAGTTCGGCCGCCGCGTCCTGCCTGGCGCGGTGCAGGCCGTCGATCACCGTGCCGAAGGCGACACCGCGGCTCGTATGCGCCTGCGGGTCGAAGAACACCTCCGCGTAGACGACGTTCTGCGACCGGGCCTTGCGGAAGTACGCCGTGGCCAGGTCGTAGAAGTCCTGCTCGCGGACCAGCACGTTCATCGCGTCGTAGTACACGGCCAGGAACGAGGTCAGGTCGTCGAACGTATACGCGTCCCGCACCTGCGCGGCACTGGCGAACGGCAGGTCAAGGCCGTTGCGCCGGGCGAGCTCGAACCGGAGCTCAGGTTCCAGCGTGCCTTCGATGTGGAGATGAAGCTCGGCCTTCGGTATCCCTGCGACGAATGACAGCATGTCGGGCATCTGCGTTCTTCTCCCCTTTAGATCTGGCAGCGGGCCGAACTCACGGTGCACCATAGCTGTAACACCCGAAGGAGAGTGCGCATGAAGGTGGACCCGGTCAGCGCGGGCCTGGACGAACGGCAACTCGATCGAATCACGGAGCACCTGCGGGGCCGCTACATCGACGCGGGCCGGATCGCGGGCTGCCAGGTCACGGTCGCCCGGCGCGGGCACGTCGGCTACTTCCGCTCCTTCGGCCAGGCCGACCTCGAGCGGTCAGCCCCGGTCGAGCCGGACACGATCTGGCGCATCTACTCGATGACCAAGCCGATCACCGGCGTGGCGCTGATGACCTTGTACGAGCGGGGGCTGTTCCAGCTGACCGAGCGGGTGAGCAGGTTCATCCCGCAGTGGCGTGACCTCAAGGTCCGCGAGCGCGCGCCGGACGGGTCCGAGCGGCTGGTCGAGCCGCGCGAGCCCATGACGGTGCGCGACCTGCTGATGCACATGTCCGGGCTCGGCTTCGCCGACGGGCCGACGCTGGCGCAGATCTTCGCCTCCGACAACGCGCCGCCGCGGGTCCCGATGCCCGGATCGCGGCTCGGGGCGGGAGCCACCCTGGAGACCATGGTGGAGCGCTACGCGCAGTACCCGCTCGAATTCCACCCGGGCTCGTACTGGTATTACACGGTGTCGACCGACATCTGCGGCCGGCTGGTCGAGATCTTGTCCGGGCAGCGGTTCGACGACTACCTGCGCGAGACGATCTTCGAGCCGCTCGGGATGACCGACACGGGTTTTTTCGTGCCCGATGGCAAGGTGAGCCGGTTCGCCGCGTGCTACCGCCGGGATTCGGCCAAGCGGCTCGTGCTGACCGATGACCCGGTCAGCTCGCGCTACCGCGAGCAGCCGTCGTTCCTGTCCGGAGGCGGCGGGCTCGTGTCGACCTCGGCCGACTACCTGCGGTTCGCCCAGATGCTGGCCAATGGCGGCGAGCTGGACGGCGTCAGGATCCTCGGCCGCAAGACGGTCGAGCTGATGGCGATGAACCACCTGCCCGGCGGGACCGACCTGCAGGCCGTGGTGTTCCCCGGCGGCTACGGCGAGGCCGGTTTCACCGGCATGGGATTCGGGCTGACCGTCGCCGTCTCCAAGGGACCAGCGGCCACCGGCATCATCGGCTCGGCGGGCGAGTTCCTCTGGGGCGGCGCCGCCTCGACGACCTTCTGGGTCGACCCGGCGCAGGACCTCGTCGTCGTCTTCATGACCCAGTTCATGCCGTCGGCCACCTTCAACTTCCGCGGGCAGCTGAAGACCCTGATCTACCCGGCCATCACCGACTGACCGGAGGGTAGGACGACAGGAGATACTCAAAGCCATGGGACAAGGTTTCGACCAGGTCGATGACGTGCTCGCCGGCCTGCGGGAGGCGGCCTACCTGGCCGACGCCGCGACAGCGACGGTCGTCTACCTCGGCGCGAAGCTCGGCAAGCCCGTGCTGGTCGAAGGCCCGGCCGGGACGGGCAAGACGCAGCTGGCCAAGAGCGTGGCGCAGGCGACCGGCAAGCGGCTGATCCGGCTGCAGTGCTACGAGGGACTCGACGAGAGCAAGGCGATTTATGAGTGGGACTACCGGCGCCAGCTGCTCCAGCTCCAGCTGCACAAGGACAACGCGGACGCGGGCGACCTGACCAGGGCCGGCATCTTCGGCGAGGAATTCCTGCTGACCCGGCCGCTGCTCGAGGCGATCCGGTCGCGGGACCCGGTCGTGCTGCTGCTCGACGAGGTCGACCGGCTCGACATCGAGAGCGAGGCGCTGCTGCTCGAGGTGCTGTCTGAGTATCAGGTCTCCATTCCCGAGCTCGGCACGGTGACCGCCAGGCACATCCCGCAGGTGTTCCTCACCTCGAACAACAGCCGCGACCTGTCCGAGGCGCTCAAGCGGCGGTGCCTGTTCCTGCACCTGGGCTACCCGACCGTGGAACGCGAGGCCGAGATCGTCCGGCTGCACGTGCCTGACCTGGCCGCGCACCTGGCCAGCGAGATCGCCGAGCTGATCGCCCTGCTGCGCAAGGCCGACCTCAAGAAACCGCCGTCGCTCGCCGAGTCCCTGGACTGGGCGCGGACCTTGCTGACCCTCGGCGCGACCGACCTCACCGACGACGTGATCAGGCAGACGCTGTCGGTGCTGCTCAAGTACGAGCGCGACATCGGCACCGCGCTCGCCGAGCTGCGGATCTAGCCCATGCAAGCCATGCTCGCCGGCCTGGTCGATGAGCTGCGGAACGTCGGCATCGAGGTCTCGGTCGGCGAGCACGCCGACGCGGCGAGGGCGCTGACGCAGATCCCGCTCAGGGACAAGGAGACCGTGCGGGCGGCGCTCGGCTGCGCGCTGATCAAGGACTCCGGGCAGCTCGCGGCCTTCAACCTGATCTTTGACCTGTGCACGTCCGGCTCGGCGCAGCCTGGCGCCGAGCTCGCCGCCGCGATGACGGACTCCGAGCTCGCCGACACGCTGCGGGCGGCGATCGCGTCCGACGACGCCCACCTGCGGCGGCTGCTCGCCGATGAGTACGTGCGCCGCTTCGGCGGGCTCGAGCCTGGCAGCGCGGTCGCCGGCGTGTTCGCCATGATCGCGGTCGAGGAGGCCGCCGGCCTGGCCGGCCTGCGCGACGAACTCGCCCGGGGCGACGCCGGGGAACCGGCCGCGACGGGCGGCCAAGGCCAGGGCCAGGGCCAGGGCGGAGGCGGAGGATCCGGCTCGGGCTGGAGCGGCATGAACGGGCTTGGCACAAGGCTCGACGCCGCCAGGGCAGACCGCGCTGTCGCGGAGTTCCGCGCCGAGCTGCGGGCCGCCGTGCGGCGGGCGCTCGTCGCCGACCGGGGCGCCCGCGCCGTCCGCGCGACGATGCGGGTCGGCCTGGCGCAGGACACCGACATCGCGACTGCCTCGGCGGCTGAGCTCGAGGCCATGGCGGCCGCGATCGGCCCGCTCAGCCAGCGGCTCACCCATGTGCTCGCACAGCTGGCCATTCACAGGAAACGCCAGCTCAGCATCAGGGGCACGCTGCACCAGGCGATGGGTACGGGCGGCATACCTTTCCGCCTCGTTATGGAGCCCGCACGTCCGCCGAGACCGGAGATCGTCGTGCTGGCCGACATGTCGGGCTCGGTGGCCGCGTTCTCGCGCTTCACCCTCGACCTGCTGATCGCGCTCGACAGCCGGCTGAGCAGGCTCAGGGTGTTCTCGTTCGTCGACGGCATCGCCGACATCACCAGCCTCGTGCGCGACGCCCGCGCGGCGGGCCGCCGGCTCGCTCCCCGGGAGGCGGCCCGCGACGCCATCAGGCTGAGCGGCAGCTCGGATTACGGTTTTGTCATGCGCGAGTTCGCCGCGCGGTACGCGCCGCAGCTCACGCGGCGGTCGGTGGTCCTGGTGGTGGGCGATGCGAGGACGAATTTCCTCGACCCCGCCGTCGACTCGTTCGCCCAGATCGGCGAGCGCGCTGGCCGCGTTTACTGGCTGAACCCTGAGCTGCGCCGGTACTGGAACGACGGCGACTCGGTCGTCGGCCGTTATGCCCCGTGGTGCGCCCAGGTCAGGGAGTGCCGCACCCTCCGCCAGATCACGGACTTCGTGCAATCGCTGGCCATCTCCGCGGGTTGACTTTGCCTTCGCGTTGAGTTACTCCTTATTTTAAGGTTGAAATTAAGCGCTCACGCTGGTCATACGCAGCCGGAGGTGCGGCAATGAGGCATGCGGTGGACACCAAGGCCGGCCTGGTTCGGGACGCGCGACGGCAGTCGCCCGGCGGGCGGGCCCTCAAGTCGTTACGGCTCGGGCCGGCGCTGGCCGCGCTCGCCTTGATGGCCGGTTGCCTGAGCGGCGTCGCGGCCGCGGGGCTCGTGACCGCCTCGCCGGCACTCGCGGATACCGTGCCGCCCGCCCCGGCCGGCTGGTCGACCGTGTTCGGCGATAACTTCGCCGGCGCCGCCGGATCGGCGCCTTCGGCCGCGAACTGGTTCTACGACATCGGCACGAACTTCGGCACGGGCGAGATCGAGAACACGACGAATTCGACGAGCAACGTGTTCCTCGACGGGAACGGCCGCCTCGTGCTCAAGGCGACCGACAACGGCGGCACCTGGACGTCGGGGAGGATCGAGAGCACCCGCGAGGACTTCCAGGCACCGGCCGGCGGCGAACTTGAGATGACCGCGTCGGTCGAGCAGCCGAACCCGGCGAGCGGGCTTGGCTACTGGCCCGCGTTCTGGGCGCTCGGGTCGCCGATGCGGGCGGGCGGCGGCTGGCCCACGTCGGGCGAGATCGACATGATGGAGGATGTCAACGGGCTCAACGAGGCCTCGCAGACGCTGCACGACGCCTCGAACAGCCCGGGCCACGCGCTGGTCGCGTGCCCCGCCTCCGGCTCGGGCTGCCAGACCGGCTATCACACCTATTCGGTGATCATCGACCGCACGAATACCAGCGCCGAGTCCATGGAATTCGTCATGGACGGCACGGTGCAGGACACCATCACTGAGGCATCGGTCGGCACGACGGCCTGGCAGGAGGCCATCGACCACGGGTTCTTCATCATCTTCGACCTGGCCATGGGCGGTAACTTCCCGAACGGGATCTGCGGCTGCACCACTCCGACGACCGCCACGACGTCCGGGGCGTCGATGAGCGTGGGCTATGTCGCCGTGTACGAGAAGGGCGGCAACTCCACGCCGACCGGAACGGCGACCGCGACCGGGCAGGCGACCGGCCTGAGCGGGCTCTGCCTGTCCAACCAGAACTCGCTGAACACCGCGAGCAACCCGATCGGCGTCGCCGGCTGCAACGGCAGCGCCGGCCAGCAGTGGTCGCCGTACACCGACGGCACGATGCGGACTCAGGGCGGCTGTCTCGATGTGGTGAGCGCGGGCACGACGAGCGGCACCAATGTGGACTGGTATCCGTGTAACGGCACGGCCGCTCAGAACTGGACGCACCAGGCCAACGGCGAGCTGGTCAATCCGAGCTCAGGGCTGTGCCTCACCGATCCTGGCGGCAACACGGGCTCCCGGCTCGACATCGAGACCTGCGCCGGCTCGGCGCAGCAGCAGTGGACGCTGCCTGGCGCGGGCGGTACCGGCAATACCGTGACCGTGACCAATCCTGGCAGCCAGAGCTCGGCCGCCGGATCCGCCGCGAGCCTGCAGCTCAAGGCGAGCGACTCCGCCGCCGGGCAGACGCTGACCTACAGCGCGACCGGGCTGCCCGCCGGGCTGTCTGTCAACTCTGCCTCCGGGCTCATCTCGGGGACGCCGACGGCCGCCGGGACGTCGAACGTGACGGTGACCGCCAGGGACGCGACCGGGGCTTCGGGATCGGCGTCGTTCACCTGGACCGTTTCCGGCGGGACTGGCACCGGGTGCGGCACGACGAACCTCGCGCTGAACGCGCCTACGACGGCCTCATCGACGGAGAACGCCTCGTTCCCGGCGGCGGACGCGACGGACGGCAATACCGGGACGCGCTGGTCGAGCGCGTTCTCTGATCCGCAGTGGCTGGAGGTGGACCTCGGCTCGACGCGGACGATCTGCCAGGTGGTGCTGGACTGGGAGACGGCGTACGCGACGGCGTTCCAGCTCCAGACGTCCGCGGATGGCTCGACGTGGACCACGATCTACTCCTCGACCACGGGCACGGGCGGCACGCAGACGCTGAACGTCTCGGGCAGCGGCCGGTATGTGCGGATGCTCGGCACGGCCCGGGCGACCCAGTTCGGCTACTCGCTGTGGGAGTTCGAGGTCTTCGCGACCGGCTCGGGCTCGGGCGGCGCCTGCGGCACGACGAACCTCGCGCTGAACGCGCCGACGACCGCCTCATCGACCGAGAACGCCTCGTTCCCGGCGGTGGACGCGACGGACGGCAATACCGGGACGCGCTGGTCGAGCGCGTTCTCTGATCCGCAGTGGCTGGAGGTGGACCTCGGCTCGACGCGGGCGATCTGCCAGGTGGTGCTGGACTGGGAGACCGCGTACGCGACGGCGTTCCAGCTCCAGACGTCCGCGGATGGCTCGACGTGGACCACGATCTACTCCTCGACCACGGGCACGGGCGGCACGCAGACGCTGAACGTCTCGGGCAGCGGCCGGTATGTGCGGATGCTCGGCACGGCCCGGGCTACCCAGTTCGGCTACTCGCTGTGGGAGTTCGAGGTCTTCGCCAGCTAACTCTCCCAGCACTGCATGCCCAGCCATGCGGGTAAGGGCACCCGGCTATGCCGCAAGGGTGCGGCTCCTCTGGAGTGAGCAACTGACCACCACCCGGGCGGCGATGGCATCGGGGCGGCCCGTTGCTGGTCACGCCCGTCTCTGACAGCAGCGTGGCCCTCCCTGTTGCTGTTCATCCTTGGTTTTAACAGCAACGTGGCCCTCCCTGATGTTGTCGTGACAGCAACGGGGAGGGCCACGTTGCTGTCAGAAATGAGCGCTAACAGCAACAGGGAGGGCCACGCTGCTCACGCTGCCCCGGCGGCGCCGTGCCAGGGCACGGCGCACGTCCGCCTGGAAAACAGAGATCACGCGCGAAGGCACTAGTTCACAAATCCAAGGAGGGAAGCCCCGGCCGGACCCGCCGGCCGGACTCTCATCAGCTGCTCACTCCAGAGGAGCCGCGCCCATGCCGCAATGCTGGGCCTGCCCGGCTGTTAGCTCGTCAGCCGCAGTAGAAAGCTGCCTTGTTCTGACCGGTCGTGACGCTCGTTGTGTAGAGGAACCGGCCTCCAGTGCAGTTGTAAGTGGCCGATCCGAATGATCCGCTGGCGACTACCTCCCAGCCAACGTTTCCCACGTACTTCGAGATCGTGGCGGGGAGGAATATGTTGCCGCCGGGGCCAGGGTTGCAAAAATCGATATTGTCAACGTAGACGCTCGGCGTTGTTGTTACGCCATAGTCCGCTTGGAGCGTGTAGCTCTGGCACTGCTGGATCGCGCCGGCCGGAGACGCGCTCGCGGCCACACCTCCTAATAGGCCTGCGGTCATCGCAGCGGCGGCGGCCAGTTGGGCCATCTGACGGGACCTCATGTATAGACCTCCATTGATTGAGCAATGCACCGGCTGGTGCCAGCGTGTCATGACTCCGCTTCATTCTTAGCGCAATCGCAGTTGCATGTCGATGAAATCCGTGGCTCGCATGAATACACGAATCTATGACCCTGATACGTGAATGGCCCCGGCTGGGTCCAGGCCGCGCGCCCCGGAGGCAGGTGGGGCACCCTGCTGCTGCTCTGGCGACAGCAGGGTGCCCCACCTGCGCGCGGCTCCGGCTTAGCCGCCCGCCACTCACGCGGGGCCATTCTCATCCGCGGGAGCTTGCAGCGCGCATCGAAATCTGTTGGGTTTATTGGGTTCGGGCGGCGGAGGCCAGCCGCGCTTGGATGACCTGGCCGGGCCGGGTGGACTGGCCCCGGATCGTGGCCGGCTGGTGGGGGGCCGAGTCAGTACCAATCTCCTGTGCTCAGATCACGGAAGATCACCCATGTCAGCGAGGCTGCCGGGTGACTTTGGATCTGGAGAGTCAGTCGCCGGGCGGGTCAGCAGGGGTTCTTCGCTCCTGAGATTATTTTATGAGCGTCTCCGCGCCTGACCTGTGTTGCGGGCGGACGTGCGCCGTGCCCCGGCACGGCACTGCCGGGGCAGCGTGAGCATCGTGGCCCTCCCTGTTGCTGTCAGCGGCCCTTTCTGACAGCAACGTGGCCCTCCCCGTTGCTGTCGGGACAACATCAGGGAGGGCCACGATGCTGTCAAAACCAGTGACCAACAGCAACAGGGAGGGTCACGATGCTGTTCAGCAGCGACCAGCAGCAACAGGGAGGGCCGCGTTGCTGTCCGAGGAGGGCGCGACCGGCAAGCCGGGCCGGGCAGAGCCGCCGCGGTCCGGGCCGCCGCCTGACCCAGGGCCGGCCTGGCCGCCGGGACGCCCGTTGAGGAGGACCGGCCGGACCGTATCTTTCATGACGGTTTTGTCACTTGACTCGCTCATTTGAATCATTAGGCTCATGTGTAGATTCAAGCGAGTAGACACTCTTAGCATCTGATTTCATGACACCTCGAACGTGACGTGCCGCGACCTCTTGGTGGGTGATGCCTCAGGTTGACCGGAGAATCCGCCTGGGCTACTCGGGCGTTCATTTGTTTCTGTAGTCAATTATCGATGCAGGAGAGGCCGTTTCGTGGATAATTCCTTACCCCAGGCAGGCCGCTGTCCGATGCGGGCGAGACCGACCCCGGCGACCCAGTCGTCGAACGCTCCTGAGCTTGTGCGGCTCCCGAGCGCGCAGGTCAGCCGTCGGACCTTGCTGAAGGTCGGCGGGATCGGCGCGATGGCCGCCACCGTGACAACGGTCGGCGCTGCGGCGTGGAGGCCGCAGCGAGCGAACGCTGCCACCGCTGCCACCTCGTTCCCCGACATCCAGTTCGACATCGGCGCTTTTGTCCACCCGGCCCAGACTGTGGCTGGCGTGCTCGTGGACTTCGGGGTGCTGTACACCTTCCTCGCGCCGGCCGCGCTCACCCGCAATCCGACCAAGCAGGACCAGAATGTCCTGGCCAACGCGCTGGCCACGATCGAGAGTTCCTACGCGTTCAGCCCGAGCGGAATCTTCACGTTCGTCTCCTACGGCCTGCCCTACTTCAACCGGCTGCCGCGCAGCCTGGTCGCGAGCGCGATGCCGAGGCTCACGTTCAACACCAGCAGGTTCGCCCTGGAAGAGGCCGTGCCCTCGCCGACCGATGTATCGCCGCTGAACCCGGGCATCAGCAAGCGGCTCTTCAACGTGCCGGTGCAGATCGAGAGCAATGACGTGCTCTTTACGCTGCGCAGCGATTCGCTGGTCAACATCACCGAAGTCGCGGCCTGGTTCAATGGCAGCAACATCCTGAATGGCAAGACCGTCGCCTCGCCCGCGTTCAATGGCCTCTTTAGCTTCAAGACGCCCAGGCTGAACTTCGTCCAGCCTGGCATGCCGCGCAAGGTCGCCGCCGCCAACAACTTCTCGTTCACTAAGCAGATCAACCCGGCCTCGTCGATGTGGATGGGGTTCGTTGACCAGCAGGTGGCCGGCAGCGCGCCGAACGGCGCCACCGTGACCTTCGCCGGCACCTCAGCGGCCGTGCTGACGACGGCCAAGGCCGGCGACTACTTCGACAACGGCTCGGTCCAGCACCTGTCGCACGTGATCGACGATCTTGAGCAGTTCTACAGCGTCGACGGGACCGACTCTGACGAGCCCGAGACCTTCAGCGAGCGGATCCAGTACATGTTCCGCTCCAAGACCCCGTCAGGCGCTCCAGGGCTGCCGTTCCCGCAGGACCCCAACGACGCCTTCACTAATGGCGGCGGGCTTGGCGCGCCGACCGGCAGCCTGGCCACCCAGCAGCAGTCGGCGTTCCTGCCCAACCAGTTCAACGGGCCGAACGACCAGGCCACCAACTTTGACCCGTCCGTCACCGATCACAAGAAGTACCGGGTCGGCCACCTGGCCGGCTTGCAGCGGTCGTCGCGCGCCGCGAACGGCACGCCGCTGCACATCCGCAATGACGGCCCTGGGCTGTCATCGCAAGATGTGCCGGGCGGCTCGGCCCAGCCCACGCTGGAATTCATGGCCTTCGTGCCCACCGCCGAGTTCTTCCGCGTGATGCGGATCAACTCGGCCTCGCTTGACTTTGTCAAGGCCGGCGAGCAAGGCGGCACCGCCACAAGCGTGCCGGCAGGGGTGGAAGCGGCCGATTCCGGTGACGACGGGCTCGAGCGCTTCACCCAGGCCACCAGGCGGCAGAACTTCCTCATGCCGCCACGGCGGCACCGCTCGTTCCCGCTCCTCGAGGAAACCTGATCCTGCTGAAGATCCCGCTGAATGGGATGACCGGCCGCGGCAACGACGTTCTCCCGTTGCCGCGGCCGGTTTAGGTTCAGCTACCTGATCGCGTCAGGGGCGAGGATCGCGTGGACGCCCCAGGACTGGTTGGCGACCTGGGTCACGCGCAAGTCAAGAACGGGGCTGAGCAGCGCGAGCGTGCCCGCCTTGCCGAGCCCGTAGCGGGGCTCGATCCAGGCCAGCATCGAGTCAAGCGCGTCTCCGGCGGCGACATTGAGGTCAGGGCTGAAGCCGAAGGTGATCAGGCCGGCCGGGGTCTCGGCGTGCACGCCGGGGACCGGCCTGCTCGTCACGAGATCAAGCTGGAGTCGCGTCGTCATGCCGCACTCGATGGCCGTGCCCGCTACCTCGCCGTCGCCCTGGGCCGCGTGGCCGTCGCCGACGCTGAGCAGCGCGCCTGGCAGCGTCACCGGCAGGTACAGAGTCGATCCGGCGACAAGCTCCTTGCAGTCGATGTTGCCGCCGCCTACCGGGCGCGGCGGGATGGTGGAGTGCTCGCCAGGCTCGTCCCAGGCGAGCCCGGCAACCCCGTGGAACGGCGCGATCGGCACTCGGTGGCCGTGCTGGTTGGTGGCGACGCCGGCATCGGCGTCGATGTCCCACAGCAGCCAGGCCGGCGGGCCCTGGTGCAGGCCGAGGTGCCGGGTGAGCGGCGTGTCACGCGCGGCGGCCACCGTCCAGCCCCAGTCGCCGGCGCGCAGGGTCTCGAACCGCACGGCCAGGATGTCGCCGGGCCTGGCCCCGCGAACCTCGATCGGCCCGGTCAGGCAGTGACCGCGCCGCTGGTGAAACATCGTCGGCACCGTCTGGCCCGGTTCCTTCTGCCGCTCCAGGCTGCCGGACGCGTCGAGCGAGCGCAGCAGCACCGTGTCGCCCGGATCGACGGTCAGCACCGGCGGCAGGTCGCGGCCGAACACCTCGGCGGTCGTCGCGGGCGATGGCTCCAGCTGATATCGAGTCATACAGTGATCTTCCTCGTACGGCGGGTGCACGTCGAGCCGCAGGTCGGGCAATCCAGGCGGACGCAGGCGGACGAGATGGGCAGGAAATTGGCTCAACCTGAATTAACGCACCACTGATCACACACACCACGAAAGAGCCACGTAGGTATTGACCATGCCCAAACATCTTCTTACGCTGGCGGCAACTTGCGTTTCCTCGGGAAAGGTCAGCACATGAAGGAAGAGACGATCACCCGGACTGACACCGCTGTCGCGCCTGTCCTGCTTACTCCGACGCTGGTCGAGAAGATGCTGGCCCGCCGCGAAGCAGTCCAGGTGATGAAGTTCCGCACGACGTGCACGGACTGCCTGCCTAACTACTAGGCCGTCAAGCGACGCCGCGGGGGTCGGCTGGCCGGCTCGCCTCGGCGTCGCTTTGATGTCACGCCGCGGTTAGCTCAAGGCCACTGCCAGTCACGTCCGCCGGGCTGACGCTCAACTCGTCAGCCCGGCCGCGTTCGCCCAGGAGTGTGTGATGGATCTCACTGCCGATAACCTGGTCGAAGCTCTGATCGTGGTCGCGGGCAGGCCGGCGAGCGAGCCCATGGAGATCGTCGACCTACTGCGCGATGTCCAGCCGAATTTCGCGCCGACGATCTTCTCGGCCTGGAAGGCGGAGGGCAAGCCGCTCAACCCCGCGATGGCTTACCAGGTCGACCACGCCCGCGGCAGGGTCGACTACTTCAAGTCCGTCGCCGCGAAGCTCAAGTCCGCGGTGCCTGCCCTGTCGACCATCAAGGGCCTCGAGGTGGCCGCCCTTTACCCGGATCACCTGGTCAGATTCCAGAACGACCTGGATTTCATCGCGCCGTCGCAAGCCGAGTTGTGGCAGGCCGTGAGCCTGCTCACCGACGACGGCTGGCGGGTCAACACCGCTACCTTCTCCGAGCTCGATGGCAGCCCGCAGGTCATGGTCAGCGTGGAGCACGACCACGAGGACGTGTACCAGATACTCCCGCACGTCGAGCTGACCACGTACTTGACCTCGGGCAACCAGGGCGGCATCCCGCACATCGTGCGGCTGCCCGATGAATGGCGCGTCCCGGCGATCAAGAACTCGGTCATGCTCCTGCATGAGCGCTACGAGCAGCCATTTCGCGCGAGAGACCTGGTCGATGCCGCCTTGCTGCAGGACAGCCTGGACGATCCGGGGATCGCCGAGCTGCACAAGGCTGTCGTCGCACTTGGCCTTGCCGTCGCCTATGACGAGCTAGTCAGGCTCGTCGCCAGGACGAGCCTGCCCGCGCTGCGGCCCCTGCCAGGCGGTCACGTGATGGCCGCGCTGGCGCGCGCACGTCGCGTCACGCGCAGCGCGAGTTACTTCGCCAGGCCGCTTGGCGGCACCGGCCGCACGCTCCAGCGCCGCTCGATGCAGGGCAAGCTGAGCCGTGCGGAAGGGCTGGCCTGGGAAGCGGTACAGCGGCAGATGCGCGTGACTACGGGCGTTGGCGCGGGAATGCTGGCCTTCGGCCTGCCGATCGGCGGTCCCCGGCAGGACGTGACCGAAGCGGTGCTCCGCCGCAAAGGCAAGCTGGCCTGGGCGGATACGCCGGCTGGCCGGTTCTTGCTGACGCTTGGCGATTACGTCACGCAGGCGGCCATCGACGAGCTGTCCGATCCGGCGGAAGCCGCGGCGGAGACGAGCCGGTGACCGTGGTCGAGGCCCCGGTGGAGCCGGGCACGCTGGCCAACGGGATTCGCTATGCCACCCTGCACCGGCCGGGTGCTGAGGTGACAACCGTGTCGGTGTGGGTGCTGGCCGGCTCGCGGCACGAGTCCGCGCCCGGCGTGGCCCATCTCGTCGAGCATCTCGTCATGCAGTGCGCCCCGGCCGGCCGCGGCATGCGCGTGGTCGACGAGATCGAGGCCTGGGGCGGCCAGGCGAACGCGCTCACCAGCCGCGACCATGTGGTGCTGCACGCCCGGGTGCCGACTACCGAAGCCGTGACGGCGCTGCGGGTGCTTGCCGACGCCATCACCACCGCGCATTTTGACGCCGGCCTGGTCGCCTCCGAGCGCAGGGTCGTACTCGAAGAACTCAGGCTCGCGGCGGCCGACCCTACCGACATCGTGCATGACCTCTTCTTCAAGACGGCGTTCGGCGATCACCCGATCGGCCGGCCGGTAGGCGGAACCGCGGCAGGGCTGGAACGGCTCGGCGCGGAAGATGTCGCCTCCTGGTCAGCGTGCCACGTGCGCCCGGCGACGCTTGCCGTCGTAGTCTGCGGCGGCCTCTCCGACGCCGAAGTTGCCGCTGGACTGGCCGGCAGCTCGCTGGCGGCGCTGGCCGGGGACGGGACCCGTCCGGATGACTGGGCGCCCCCGATGACGCCAGGCCGCCAGTTCCTGCCGGTCGTCGCCGACACCGCCGGCGTCGTGATCGGCGGGTCCGGGTTCGCGCTCAGCGATCCCAGGCTGGCGGTGGCGGAGGTCGTGCTCGAACTGGTCGCCAACTCCAACGCCTCGGTGATCAACGAGGAGATCAGGTCCCGCCGCGGCCTGTCGTACGACATCTGGGGCGCGGTCAGCGGCTACCGGGACACCGGCTCCTGGCGGTTCGCCATCTCGACGGCGCCCGAGCACCGCGAGGACGTGGCGGACCTGGCCGGAGACCTGCTGACCAGCGCGGTGCGGCAGGGGTGGACCGACGACCAGGTCCGTGCCGCCGGCCGCCGCGCGGCCGGGCTCGCGATGGTGGAGGCGGAGTCCTCGCTCGATCAGGCGATGCTGCACGGGGATCGTGCCTTCGTCGGCGATGCGCCAGGTTACTCGATGGCCGCCTACGTGGCCCGGCTCGAGTCGGTCAGTGCCCGGCAGGTCAACGAGGCAGCCGAGATCATGACGGACCGCCTCGTGGTCGCGACCGCTGGCGGTGACTGAGCACCCAGCGCTCACCACTTCGGACTGACAGGACCGGGATGCGCGTACCGCGGAAGGAGGGGCAGATGGACAGGCGAGTTTCGACCTCCCGTAGGCCTCGGGTCAAGAAGTAACAGCGAGGTCACCAGATGGCAAGCAGGCGGCCGACCCCGGCCCGTCGTCAGCGGAAGGAGGTGTGCTGTGGAGCGTCGCCTTTACATAAGCCGGCTGCCGCGCGTCAAGAAGTAGCCGCGTGACGCGCGAATTGTCCAAGCCGACCATGTCGGCCGGCTCCCGGGCCGGCGGTGTCGCGCCGCTGGTCCGGCGAGCCCGGAGCTGACCGGAGTCGCCCGGAGCCGCCAGGAGGGGAGGGAACCATGGACCGTCGTCGTCAGAGCCAGCGCCGCCCGGTAGTGAAGACCAAGAAGTAACGCAGCGGCCAAGCACGAACCTCTTCGCGCGCCCAGCCGGAGCCGGGGTGCGGCATCGCGCCCCGGCCATGGCGTCACCGCACCGTCAACCAGATATCTGATCGCCTCGTGACGAGGGAGAATAGGAGAATAGCCGTGGCTTCGGTGTTCTTCCGTACCAAGCTTGGCACTACCGAGGAGCTGGCAGCCGCTCCTGGCCAGCCGCTCACCGACGTGCTGCTCCGGCATGGCATTCCCGTCAACGCAGTGCTGACCTGGCGTAATGGCCAGATCGTCAGCGAGGATACGACGGTAGTAGAGCCCGACGACGTCATTGAGGTCCGCCAGGTGCGCTTCTACGACCTGGACGTGCTGCGCAAGCCCAAGCGCCAGATCTACGGCGTGCCTGACCCCGTGTACAGCAAGACCGTGCTCTTCGACACCATGGGCGCGCTCGAACGGCGCACTGAGCAGCTCGACGCGGCCGGCTTCGTGCAGTACATCGAGGAAACCTTCGTGCAGAGCGTGCTTGCCCACGACGTGATGCGAGCAGGCGACAAGGTCGTCGTCGGGCTGTCGGGAGGCCGCGACAGCGTGGCCTACCTGACCTTGCTCGAGCGGACCAGGGACCGGCTTCCTGACACCGACATGACCGCGGTCACCATTACCGGCCTGCCTGACTGGGAAGAGCCGGCGACGTTCGCCGCCGCCAAGGAATCGGGCGAGCGGCTCGGCGTCCATCAGGTCATCGTCACGGCGGCCGACGTTGAGAGAGTTTTCAAACTCAAGGGTCAATTCGTCGACGCGATGAATGAGATCGTGGCGGGCGAGGGCAACCACCTGACCATGGTGATCGGGCACCAGGTGCTGCGCCGGATGCTCGAAGAGGAAGCCAAGTCGCGCGGAGCCGGGGTCGTGGCATTCGGGTTCAACGCCGATGACCTTGTCGCGACGATGGTCACGTGGTTCACCAGCGGGTTCCGGATGGGCAGCATTCCGGTCAGGGAGATCGGGGACTTGCGGTACGTGTTCCCGCTGTACCGGATCACCAAGAAGGAACTGACCCTGTACCTCGAGCTCGTCGCGCCCGAGCTCAACCGGCAGGGCACCCCCGGCCGCTTCACGACCGGCCCGGACGAGCGCTCGATGTCCTACGCCATGACCGACCACCTGTTCGACCTGTGGCCTGGCATCGACTACTACCTGTTCGCCGCGTTCCAGAACATGCAGCGCTACATGTTCCCGCTCCTCGAGTCGACGTGCCGGGGCTGCGGCGGCCTGTACCTGCTGCAGGAGGGCGTGCAGAACGCTCCTGACCTGTGCGACGTATGCGACTTCTTCGCCAGGCGCGAGCTGAGCACGGTGAGCTGACGAGAAAGCCGACGGGAGAGCCGACGCAGAGTGCCCTGGTACGAGGACTACTTCACCGCGGACTTCTGGGCCTACGCCGACGCCGAGTACACCCCCGAGCGGACCAGGGACGAGGTGGAGTACCTGGCCGGGGTGCTCGGCCGGCTCGCGCCTGGCCGCCGGGTGCTCGACCTCGGCTGCGGCACGGGGCGGCACGCGATCGGGCTGGCGCGGCGCGGCTTCGACGTGACCGGCGTCGATGTCGTGGAGCAGACGCTGGCCAGGGCCTCGAAGGAGGCCGCCGACGCCGGGGTCGCCGTCCGCTTCCGCCGCGCCGACCTGCTCACGTCCCTTGACTGGGGCGTGGGCGAGGTCGACGCGGCGATCTGCGTGCAGGCGTTCGGCTGGGGCACGGACGAGGACCAGCTCAAGATGCTGCGCGCCGTCCGCGCGCTGCTGCCCGCGGACGGGCTGCTTGTGCTTGATCATTCGAGCATCCTGGCGATCACGAAGATGTACCAGCCGAGGGCGCAAGCCACGATCGGAGCGGCCACCTTCGCCTTCCTTCGCCAGTACGACCCGGTGACCGGCCGGAGCGCCGGCGAGGTACGGGTGCGGCGGGCCGACGGCTCGCAGGCGGTGCTGCCCGATGACATCCGGCTGTACACGCCGGCCGAGGTCGGCGGCCTGCTGGCCCGGGCCGGCGATGAGGTCATCGGCGCTGACGCCGACTTCCGCGCTGGCCTGCCGGTCGCGATCGGGAGCCGGTACGTGCAGTTCCTCGCCCGGCCGGCGAGCCGGGTCGAGTCGGCGCTCGCCGGGCATCAGGGTGGTGAGCCCAGCCCGGGAGAGGTGGATCTTCGGTGGGCGCCCGACGAGGCCGGCTTCGCCGCGCCGGCGGTCGCGGCCGCGTGGGCGAAGGTGGCGGCCGACCCGGCGGCACTGCCCGACCTGGCCCGCAGGTACGACGTCACCGACCCGCATGGCGGCGGCCGGGCCGCTCCGGTGCTCGCGGCCCACCTCGGCTGGCCGCCGGCCCCGGTGCCCGGCTCGGCGGGGCCGGTGCTCGGCTCCGGGGGGGCGGTGCTCGGGGAGGACCGGGTGAGCGTTGGCGCGGGCGTCACCGGGCTGCTGCACGACCTGGCTGGGCTGGCGGCCGGAGGCACGGTGCTCACCGCCCCTGACGGCCATCCGCAGCTCGCCGAGGCCGCGGCGGCGGCCGGGTGCACGGTCGCCGTCGCCCGGCTGACCGATCCCGAGGCCGCGGCGGCGGCGGTCGCCGAGTTCAGGCCCGCTGTCACCGTGCTCGACCGGCCGAGCACGACGGGAGCCTGCTGGACGCTGCCGATGATCAGCGAGCTGGCCGCGAGCACGGCCAGCGTCGGCGGGGTGCTCGTCATCGACGAGAGCTACGCGTGCTACCTGCCGCCCGGCGGCAGCGCCGCGCCGCTGACCGAGACCGAAGAACGGCTGATCGTGCTGCGCGGTGTATCCAAAGGCTTCTGCTGCGGCGGCCTGCGCATCGGCTTCGCGATCTGCTCGCCGGCGCTGGCCACCGCCGTCCGGTCGGTGCTCGCCCCGCTGGCAGGCTCGGCGCTGGCCCTCGACGTCGCGCTTGAGCTGCTGTCCAGGCCCGATCAGCTCGCCTCGCTGCGGGCGCGGATCGCCGAGGTCAAGCCGGCGCTCGAGGCGGCGGCACGTGCGGCCGGCCTGGTGACGCTGCCGACCGATGCCCGGGTTCCGTGGATCGTGCTGCGCCGTGACCCGGCCGCCGCGGCCACGCTCGCCCGCTGCCGGCTGATCGCCAAGGCCGTGCCCGTGCCGCGCCCGGCGTCGGCTCCGGCCCCGCCTGCCCTGCTCCGCATGTCGGTGCCGCTGTCGGCCGAGCGCGCCGACGCCGTCCTGAGCGCGCTGGCCCGCGCCGCCGCCGGGACGCACTGATGCGGCTCGCCGAGCTAGCCGCCGCCATCCACGACAGCTTCGACGCCGGCCTCGCGATGGCCGACGTCGAAGCCGTCTGCGCCCACGACCGGTACCAGGCATCGGCCGGCATCGCCGCCGCCGCCGAATACGTCGCGGACCGGGCGCGGGCGGCGGGGCTGGCACAGGTGCGGGTACTGTCGTTCCCCGCCGACGGAGGCCAGCGCTGGTGGACCTACCGCGCGCCCCGGTCCTGGACGCCCGTCCGCGCCACCCTGGCCGTCCAGGGCACCACGTTGCTCACATATCCCGAGCAGCCGTACCGGCTCGCGGCCTACTCGGCGCCGACTCCGGCCGGAGGCCAGGTACTTCGGGTAGTCCGCTGGTCCGCCGTCCGGCGCGGCGCCGCCGACCCGCGCGGCGCGCTCGTCGTGGCCGACGAGCCCGGGAGCTTCCCGGTGCTGGCGGGCCAGGTCGCGTCGGCCGGCGGCGCGGCGGTGGCGGCTGACCCGCTCGGCGGCCGCCCGCACCGGTTGCCCGACCAGGCCGGCAGGCTCGAACTGGCCGCCGGAAGCACCCTGGCCGCTTTCAGCCTGACCGCCGGCGAGCTGACCGCGCTGCTCGCGGCCGCCGACACGGGCGCGACCGCGCGGGCCGAGGTCGAGATCGCCGCGCCGGACTGGCCGATGCCCGTTGTTACCGGTGTGCTGCCCGGCGCGGGCGGGGCCGGGCGGCGAAGAGATCCTGCTCAGCGCGCACCTGTGCCACCCGAGACCGAGCGCCAACGACAATGCGTCCGGCGTCGCGGCACTGCTCGGCGCAGCCAGGGCGCTGGTCCGGATGCGGGCCAGCGCCCGGGGCGGGCGGACGGCGAACCAGCGCAGCGTGCGGTTCTTGTGGGGACCTGAGTTCGTCGGCCTGGCGGCGTACCTGCACGACCATGTTGGCACCGGCCAGGCACCCAGGCCGGGATTCACGATCAACATCGACATGGCGGGCGAAGATGTACGCCGCTGCGGCGGGCCGCTGGTGATCGAGCGCGGCCCCGACGACATCCCCTCCTTCCTGCCCGCGCTGGCCGAGCGATGCGCGTCGCTGCTCCCGCCGGCCTCGCGCTCCTACAGCGGCGCCGTCCCCTGCGACCCGTGGACCTGGACCGCGACCCCTTTCGCCGGCGGCTCCGACCACGCGCTCGCCGCCGATAGCCCGGTCAGGTCCCAGGCGATCGGGCTCGGGCACTGGCCGGATCGCGCCAACCACAGCTCCGCCGACACTCCCGAACTCGTGGACCCCGCCGAGCTGACCCGCACAGCGGTGATCGCCGGCACGCTCGCCGCCGCTATCGGCAACGGTCCCGATGGTGAACTAGCTGCCGACGTCCGTGATGCCGTCACTAGCTGGGCCGCCGACCACGTACTCGGCAGCTTGCCGGGGCGCGCGCCAAGCCGGGCAGGCGAAGCGAGTCCGGGCGGAGATGATCCGGTCCTCGATCCCCGTGCCCGCGCGAGCGCCGGGCGGCTGCTGCGGCACCGCGGCACCGTCGCCGCCAACGCGGTGCGGTCACTGGCCGCGATCGGCACCGACCCAGGCTGGCTCGACTCCGCGGCCGCCTGGATCGAAGGCCTGGTCACCGCGACGCAGGCTGGCCTGGAGGCGTCGGCTGGTGTCGGGGCGTCGGGTGGCGTGGGGGCGTCGGCTGGCGAGGCGGCGTCGGGTGGCGAGGCGGCGTCGGGTGGTGTGGGGGCGTCGGCTGGTGTGGGGCGGTCGGCCGGCGTGGGGGCCTCGGCAGGACGCGGCGGCGGAAGCCGGGCGCGCGGGCCGGCCCTGGAGCGGGCCTGGGAAGGGCCCGTGAACCTGCGCGCGCTGGCCGGCGCTGCACGGCCCGCGGACAGGGACTGGCTCGATGACAGGCTCGCCGCTGACCGCGGCGGCAACTACGCGCGGGCGATCGCGCTGATGCGCGGGGTGGACGGTCGGCGTGACCGGGACGAGGTGGCCTGGTGGGCCGCGCTGAGCAGCGAACTGCCGATGCCTGTCAGTTTCGCCGGGTCGTTCCTCGACCTGCTGTGCCAGGCCGGCTGGACCCGCGAGAGGGAGCTGCCATGACATCCGCCGGAGCCGCCGCGCCCGAAGCCGCGCTGCTCGCCCAGGCCGAACTCCCGGTCGCCGGCCTCTACCGGCGGCATCCTGAGCACAACCTCAGCGTGATCGCTGCCGCGATCATCGGCAGCTATGACGGCACAGGACCCGCGCGGCTCGGTCCACAGCGCAAGCTCGCGGTCATCGCCGTCGACGGCCTCGGCTACTCCCGGGCGATCACGGCCATTCAGCCCGACTCGCTCAGGCCGCTTACGAGCGAATTCCCGACCACGACGATCGCCTGCCTGCTCACCTCGCTCACCGGAGAGCCCACCGACAGCCATGGTTTCATCGGGGTCCAGTACCTGCACGAAGACGGCAGCCACACGGTGAACTGCCATGACGGCCAGCGCACGGCACCCTCGGCGCCGGCCGACGGCGAGCCGGCGGCGCCGGCCAGGCCAACGACCACGCCCCGGCTGCCTACCGTCTTCGACGTGCTCTCCGCACGCGGCGTGCCATCGACTGTCCTGCCCAATGAACTCGCTGCCCTGCATGACGATGTGCGGGCGAGGCTGCTGCATGGCGCCGCGCACGTGGCCGAGGCGCTGCGGCCTGACGACGACCCGCTGGCCAGGGTCGCCGCGTTCGCTGACCAGCTCACTTCAGCGGTGGCGGCGACTCCGGGCGGCCTGACCTGGGCGTATCTGGATCTGGATACCCATCATCACCGGCACGGTTTCGACTCGGCGCTGCTGGCGGCGGCAGTCGAACTTGACCGGCTCGCCAGGCGGCTGCGCGACGACGGCACCGCCGTGCTGATCTTTAGCGACCACGGCCTGACTGCCAGCCTGCCGGGACCCGCCATGATCGCGGCCTGGGAGGACGCGACAAGCGAGCGCTGGTGCCGGCTTCCCGCCGGGGGCGCGGGCCGGACCCGCTGGATCTACCCGCGCCCGCGGCACGAGGACCGGCTGGCCGCCCGGCTGGCCGCTGAGCTGCCCGATGCCGTGGTGACCGACCCTGCCGAACTGGCCAGGTGGGGCCTGGTCAAGGACGGTTCGATCGGCCAGCGCCGGCTGGGTGAGATCGTGCTCCTTGCCAGGGGCGAGGACTTCCCGGCTCCCGATGTCACCACCCAGTACGAACACGGCTCGATGACAGCGGACGAGGTGCTCGTGCCCATGGCGGCCTGGTCCGCCGGCTAGCCGTGCCGTGCGCGCCTGGAGGGCAGTGACGGAAAGGCAGCGTTGCCGGGAGGATGAGGCGTGACCACAGTCGAGCTAAGCGATACCTGGCTGTCGCGGGACGCACGCAAGCTGGAGTACTACCGCGACGACTGCTATTTCTGGGAAGGAATGGCCTCGCTACGGGCTGCCGCCGACGCGGCCGCTCGCGGCCGCGGCGTCGAGGCTGACTTGCGTCATCTGACCTTCGTGCTGGTCAAGCCGGAAGCGATCGCCGGCCGCCGTATCGCGCCGATTCTGGGCTTCCTGGCCGGGCGCGGATTCCGGATCGCCGGGACCTGGCCGGTCCGGGTAGGCAGGCACGAGGTGCGAGGCCTGTGGCGCTATCAATTCAACGCCGTCCCGATCGCGCATATCAGAGCCCACGAGATGATGGTGTCCGAAGACGACCTCTACCTGGTCGGGCTCGATCACGGCCTGGCCGCTGGCCAGCCGAGCGCCGCTGACCTGCTCGCAAGGAGCAAGGGCTCGTCGGCCGATCCTGGTGGCGGCGATAGCCTTCGCGACTTGCTCGGACGACCGGCGCTGCTGATTAGTTTCGTGCACACTCCCGATGAGCCCGCCGACGTCATCCGCGAGCTCGCCGTGCTGTGCTCATCGCCCGAGCAGCGTGAGATCTTCGCAACGCTGCTAGCCGCCAGGCAGTGGACATCAGAGCGGTTCGACGAGGCCGCCCGGGCTGCCAGCGCCATGCTGACGTCACGCTACGACGTGGTCCCGCCGCATGACCTGGACACCGCCGCCGCCCTGAGGAGGCTTCGCGCCAGGCTGGCCGCCAGCTCAACGGGACTGTCGCCCGTCGCGCTGGAAGCCATCGATGCTGGCCATGCGCCCCCTGACCAGGTGCTCGCCGTCGTAGCTGAACTGGAAAGCGCCACCGCACTGCCGAAGTGGGACCGCATAGTGGCGGCCGTCCACTTTGTAGACCGGCTGCGGACGGGCCGGGACCCGCTCATCGGCCCGCCGCCATCGCCTTTCTGGGAGCGGCTAAGCCCGGCCGGCGAACGCGAATAGCGGGACTGGCTCAAACCGGAACTTGAGCTTTGTCCCGGAGTTGCCCCTTCCTGCCTCAAGTACCGGCCTATTGCCGCGAATCGTCTCCTCGATCGCCGGGCTCAGCATCAACGGGAAGGAACTGTCGATCCGCTCGGTGACCTCGTGGTCCACTCCGCCTGCCCACAGATGGAAACGCGTCGGGTCGTAGAGGCTGATCGTGGCCGATGCCAGCCTGCCGCCGATCCTGACCTCGGTGATATTGACCACGTCGCCGGCCAGCGCCACGAACTCGCCGAACTGATCGGGGTAGTAGGCGGTCGTGCCGTGCCGGGCGGTCGTGCGCTGGCACATGGCCACGGCGCCCGCCGCATGGCTGGCAGGGTCAAGGACGGACACGGTCATGCCCGCGCGCCGCGCCTGATGCAGGCTGGCACGAAAATTACGCCTGGCTTTACTGCTCGGAATATCCGCGACGTAATCCTCGACGCCCGGATAGGCCGACAGCTCCTTATGAAAGCGGGTATCCATTGGGAACTTCATGAGCCCGGCCGCCGTCAGGCAGGCGGCAGTAGCGCCAGTACCGTCGACATTGAGGAAGGCGAACCACTTCACCCCGGCCTGCCTCGCGAGGTCGGAGAGCGTCGCGCAGACTTGGCCAGCGAACTGCCGCGTCAGGCGATCCGGCAGCGCCGGAATGAGGGTGTCGTAACAGTGCGCGACATGGGTCATCAAGATCCCGTCGCCCGGCTCCCGGTCAGGCAGCCCCAGCCCAGAGACCTGTCCGAGCGGGTCGTCCGTGCTCTGAAGGTAGGCGGGAAGCACGGCGAAAGGCGGATCGCCGAAAGCGAGATAGAGGAAGGAGCCGGTCAGCTGAAGCGGAACACGTTCATAGGCCCGGACAAACGCGTAGTCATAAAACGCCGGAGCGTTGGCTCCTGTTACGACAGCCGACCAGGCATCCCGATCAATTTGATCAATGCTGTCATACACGGAAATTTGTCGCGCATTCTCGGGCACCCGGATCTCCGCCAGCGTCGGTCAAGGTGGATTATTTTAATTGCACTCTAACAAAGGCAGATCATCCTGTAAATAACGGCCGCCGGGGCGGCCGACGTTCCGGCGTCCGGGCGTTCCGGCGTTCCAGGTCCGGGCGTTCCGGCGTTCCAGGTCCGGGCGTTCGGGCGTTCGGGCGTTCCAGGTCCGGGCGTTCCAGGTCCGGGCGTTCCAGGTCCGGGCGTTCGGGCGTTCGGGCGTTCCGGGAGGCTCGTCGCCTGATGGAGGATCTTCAGGCCTGGGGAGAGTTCTCAATCCAGGGGAGCTGTCAGTGCGAGGGCGGCACGCGCGATGTTCCGTGATCATGTTCGCGGGCATGATCACGGAACATCGCCGCTGTCCTGACCTGCGTGATCTTCCGTGATCACGGTCTCGAACATGATCACGGAAACATGCACCGGTCCCCGAGGCTGCCCGGGCGGCTCGTGATCTGGATCGGGGAGCTTTTTCCGGCCTCGCGGGGGGGAGTTCTTCCTTAAGTGAAAACCTGACCTTGGGCGATTCCTTGATCACGGCCGGCTGCATGATCACGGAACTTTCCCCCGGGCTATTTGAGGCTGTCGTGTGACTCAGGATCTTGGAGAATCAGGCGCCGGGTGGGGGCGGACGTGCGCCGTGCCCCGGCCCGGCGCCGCTGCGGCACGGCAGGGCGCCGCCGGGGCAGGGTGAGCATCGTGGCCCTCCCTGTTGCTGTTGGCGGTCCGTTCTGACAGCAAGGTGGCCCTCCCCGTTGCTGTCGGGAGAGGCTGCTGAAAAACCCCGTTTTCGTCGCGAACCCGACTCCCTGACCTGCGGTTCTTCGATCGCGATCATGGATTTTTCGGGGTTTTTCAGCAGCCTCTCCCGACAGCATTAGGGAGGGCCGCGTTGCTGTTAAAACCGGTGATCAACAGCAACAGGGAGGGCCACGCTGCTGTTAGATGAGGGCTTGAACAGCAACCTGGGCCGCCCCGACGCTGCCGCGGGCCAGGCCGCCGGGCCGCCGGCCCGCCGGGCCCCGGCCCGCCGGGCCCAGAGGCAGCCTAATCCTCCCGCTGCCCCACCACGATTGTCCGCTTCGCATCGAAGCTAACCGGTTGCCCGTTGTACCCGCCGTAGGCGTCGATGATCCTGAATCCGCTGCTCCGCAGCATGCCGCAAAGTTCGGGCAGCGTGTAGATGCGGGCCGACATCGACATCTCGAAATGCTGGCCCTCGGGCGTAAATAGCTCGACCTTTACCGTGCGCCGGCCGGTTCGAAAGTCGTATGCCCGGTCCTCGATATGAACGGAACCGTCGTCGAGGCGTTCCCATCTCCTGGGGACGACCATCGTGCGGGCTAGCCGGAAAAGGCTGATGATGTCCACCATCATTTTGCCGCCAGGAGCTAGTGACCGGCGGATGTTGCACAATATTTCCCTGTCCTGCTCTTCGGTTTCCATGAAGCCGAACGAGCTCTGCATCATGATGACCGCGTCGACCGGATCATGGCTGACGAAGGTGCGCATATCTCCGGTGCGAAAACGTGGCTGAAAATCGAAAGTCCCGCCCCGAGCAGCCTCTTCAGCGAGGCGGACGGACCCGGGCATGAGGTCGACGCCGGTCACCCTGATGCCGCGCCTTGCCAGCTCGATCGAATGCCGGCCGTGGCCGCACGGCATGTCCAGCAGGTGCATGCCCGGTGTAAGTGACAACGCGTTCTCGATGAAATCCGCCTCGCTTTCCACGGATACATCACCAAAATGCAGAGCTATCCGAAGCCACTCGTCGCCGAAATAGGTTTCATACCAGGCAGGATCTATTTTCATTGACGTCAGACCGAGCCTTTCCCTGCCCATTGATGCGCATTTGAGCCAAGTGTACGACCGGGTTCGCCTGGCACCACGGCCAGTGAGCCGCGCGCGGGCACGCCGGCCAGGAGGGGAACGGGGCGTTGGTAGGATGCGTTGGAGCACACGTGATGCCGACCTACCTGCCGCAGGGATGCCGCCAATGAGCGCGATCGGCCAGCGAGTGCGCCGATTTCTGCAGAAGCCGGGAACGGCCGACCTGTCCAGATTCCAGCGCTTGCTGCCAGCCATCGCCGGGCGTGAGGACGCCCTGCGCGATCTGCCAGACGGCGATCTGGCCGGACTGGTGGCTGATGCGAAGGACCAGGCCGAGCGCATCGCCGCGCTGCGCGAGGCGGCCAGGAGGGCGCTGGGCGAGCGCCCTTACGACGTCCAGCTCCTCGGCACGATGGCCATGCTGTCCGGTTTTGTCGCCGAGATGGCGACCGGCGAGGGCAAGACCTTGAGCGGCGCGCTAGCGGCGGCGGCGTATGCCGCGGGCGGGCGGTCCGTGCATGTGATGTCGGTCAACGACTATCTCGCCCGCAGGGACGCGGAGTGGATGCGCCCGGTCTACGACCTGCTCGGCATCAGCGTCGGCTACGTGGACCAGTCGACCTCGCGGGCGGAGCGCCGCGAACCCTATGCCGCCCAGGTGACCTACGCGCCAGTCAGCGAGATCGGCTTCGACCTGCTCAGGGACCGGCTGCGGACCGAGGCGGACGACCGGGTCATGCCCGACCCTGACGTGCTGCTGATCGACGAGGCCGATTCGGTGCTGATCGACGAGGCCAGGGTGCCGATCGTGCTGGCCGGGGCAGCGGAAGCCGATGACGCCGGCCTGCAGATGGCTGACCTCGTGGCGGGGCTGCGACCTGGCTTGCATTACCAGGTCGACTTCGACGGCCGCAGCGTTCACCTGACCGATGCGGGTACCCGGGCCGCCGAGCGCGCGCTAGGTGAGATCGACCTGTACGGCACCGACGAGCTTGACGCGCTGACCAGGCTCAACGTCGCCCTGCACGCACAGGCGCTGCTGCACCGCGACATCGACTACATCGTCAGGGATGGCCGCATCCAGCTGATCAACACCTCGCGCGGGCGGATCGCGCTGCTGCAGCGCTGGCCTGACGGCCTGCAGGCCGCGGTGGAGGCGAAAGAGGGCATCCCGGCGAGCGCGAGCGGCGAGGTGCTGGACAGCATCACCGTTGAGTCGCTGGTCAGGCGGTACCCGCGGATCTGCGGGATGACCGCGACGGCCGTGCCCGTGGGCGAGCAACTGCGCGAGTTCTACGACCTCGAGGTCGCCGTGCTGGCGCCGAACAGGCCGTGCGTCCGCGACGACGAGCCCGACCGGCTGTATGCCACGGTGGCCGAGAAGGAGACCGCGCTGACGGCCGAGGTCATCACCGCCCATGAGACCGGCAGGCCGGTCCTGATCGGCACGCTCGATGTCGCGGAGTCGGAACGGCTCGCGGCCCGGCTCGAAGACGCGAACCTCCGCTGCACGGTGCTGAACGCCAAGAACGACAGCGAAGAGGCGGCGATCATCGCGGAGGCCGGCACCGGCGGGACGATCACGGTCTCGACGCAGATGGCCGGGCGAGGCACCGACATCCGGCTCGGCGGCCGGGAGGGTGACGACGGCGCGGTGGCGGAACTCGGCGGGCTCTACGTGATCGGCACCGGCCGGTACTGGAGCCCGAGGCTCGACAACCAGCTACGCGGCCGGGCCGGGCGCCAGGGTGACCCAGGGACGTCGGTCTTCTTCGTCAGCATGGAGGACGAGCTGATCACGGCTCACGCGCCGGACGCCGAGGTGCCGAGTGAGGTGGCGGCCGACGGCGTTGTCAGCGATGCCAAGGCCAGGTGGACAGTGGGCCACGCCCAGCGGGTGGCCGAGGGCGCGAACACCGAGATCCACCGCAACACCTGGCGTTACAACAAGCTGATCGAGGAACAGCGCCGCGTGCTGCTCGAACATCGCGAACGGGTGCTCAGCACGGACGCGGCACTGACCTCGCTGGCTCGCCGGAACGCCGAACGTCACGATGAGCTCGCGGCCGAAGTCGATGAGGACGTGCTGGAAAAAGTCGCGCGCGAGATCGTGCTCTATCACCTTGACCGCGCCTGGGCCGATCATCTGGCCGTGCTCGCGAATGTCCGCGAGGGCATCCACCTGCGCGCGCTCGGGCACGGGCCTAACCCGTTCATCATGGCGCTTGATCCGCTCAGCGAGTTCCACGCCGAGGCGGTCAAGCTATTCAAGGGCATGCTGGATCAGATCGAGCAGGATGCCGCCGGTACCTTCGCGACTGCGGTGATCACCAGCGACGGCATCGACGCCGACGCCTCCGGGCTCAAACGGCCCAGCGCCACCTGGACCTACCTGGTCAAGGACAACCCCTTCGGCACGGACGCGGACCGGGCGCTGCGGCGGCTCGTCAGGAAGGCCAACCCGGACTCTCACTAATTGTTCGAAACTGCATTATCCCCGAAAGGCCTCCGGGGCATTAACGTCGTAGCCGTGAGCGACATCGCAAGTGAGAACCCGGGCCAATTGCTCGCGGGCACCGAACGGGTCATCTACGCGGGAGCCGAGCTCCGGCTGACCCAGGTGGATATCGATTTGCCAGACGGCGACCGGATCTGGTGGGACACCGTCCGGCTGCTCCGCACCGCCTCGGTCGCGCTACTGGACGCCGACGGGCGGGTACTCCTGGTGCGCCGATCACGACTCATCCAAGATCGCTGGGGCTGGGAACTGCCTGGCGGCGTCGTCGATGAGGACGAGGACCCGTGCGACACGGCCGCCCGCGAGCTGAGCGAACTCGCCGGCTACCGGCCTGGCCAGCTCACGCTGGTGCAGGCTGTGCAGCCGGCGCCGCACTCGGTCGACGGCGAACGCCTCATCTACGTCGGCAGGGACCCAGAGCGCCTCGAAGACTCCGGCCCGTGGCCGAGGCCCAGGAGTGGGTCACGCCCGACTCGATCCGAGAACGCATTAAAACCGGCCAAATCTGGGATTCCGTAACGCTGGTCGCGCTCCTGGGCATCCTCGCCCAGACCTGGTAAGCTTGACGGGCGAAGCGCGGCCCTGGCCGGTTGAGCGACCGCCTAGCCGCCGAAGAACGCCCGGGGATTGCGCACCAGCATCTGCTCAACCTGGTCGTCGGTGACACCGCGCTCCCGCAGCCCGGGCAGCACTCCGCTGTGGATATAGGTGTACTGCCAGTCAGGCAGCCCGAAGTCGCTCTCTGCCGCCGTGAACCAGTCCATGAACGACGACTTGTCATGAGACAGCATGATCCGGTCGGCGTACCCGCGTTCGCACAGGCTGGCCAGCGTGTCAAGCTGCGTCGCGAGCGGCACGGTCACCTGCAGGCCGCAGCGGTCCCAGCCCAGGTAGGACCCGTTGCCGATGACCTCTTCGAGGTAGCCGAGGTCGGTGCTCTCGTTAGAGTGCCCGATCATGACCCGGCCAAGGTCAACCCCATTGGATGAAAGCAGTCGCTGCTGGTCGAGACCACGCTTGCTAGGCGCGTGCGCGTGGGTGCAGATCGGGGCACCGGTCCTGGCGTGCACGTGGGCCACGGCGAGGGCAAGCCGTCCCACGTCGCCGGTCATCCCCTGCTCGTCGGTGACGACCTTGAGCACGGCGGCGCGGAAGCCGGTGTCGCCGATGCCCTCGGTGAGATCGCGCTCGAATAGCGACTCGAGCAGCCGGTCATCGCCGTCAAGCACCCTGCCCGGGCCGCGGAAGTGAAACGGGAACGGCAGGTGGTCATAGGTGTAGTAGCCCGTCGCGAACAGCACCCGCAAGCCGGTGCCCTCCACCGCGCGCGCGACCAGGGCCGGGTCGCGCCCGAGACCGGGAACGGTCATGTCGAGGATGGCGCCGACGCCGAGTTCGGCGAGGCCCCGCAGGTGCTCGCGCGCCTTCGCGACCTCGGCCTCGGTGTCCCAGCCGCCGAAGCCGGGCCAGCCCCAGTGCAGCGGCTCGGTGCGGATGAACACGTGCTCGTGCATCAGCACGACGCCCAGATCATCGACGTTGGCATCGCCGGCTGTCGTCGGCACGGTGACCATGGCCGCTCCTCGAACGCGGGGTAACTTTCGTCTGCTGGCACCTGAGCAATACCACACCACGGGAGATTTGCGCACTAGCCGTGCGAATGGTGCGCCGGGCGCGCGGCCGCGCGGTCGCCGGCGCGAGCCTAAGGGCTCGCCGCCTTGCCGACGATGCTCGCGATCCGGCCCGGAACGATGATCAGCCGGTTGATGACCAGGTCCTTTGTATGCTGCCCGAAGGCCGGGTGCCCGGTCAGCACGCGCTCGATCTCCTCCGTCCCGGCCTCGGCCGGAATGTCGATCGTGAATCTCGTCTTGCCGTTGACCTGCACGGGGATCGTCACCGTCGGCGCAGCGGCGAGCGCGGGATCCGCGACCGGGAATGGCTCGTACGCCAGCGAGCGCGCGTGGCCGAGCCGCTGCCAGAGCTCTTCAGCGACGTGCGGCGCGAGCGGGGCGACGAGCAGCACCATGGGCTCGGCCAGCGCGCGCGGCAGCGGTCCCGTCCGGCCCGCGACCTTCGTGGCGACGGCGACCAGCTCGAACAGCCGGGCGATCGCCGTGTTGAACCGCAGCGCGCCGAAGTCCTCGCCGACCACCTTGATGACCTGGTGCAGCTTGCGCTCGGTCTCGTCGTCGAGCGGCAGGTCAGCGACCCGCGGCCGGCCCGACTCCTCGTCGATGATGCTGCGCCAGAGCCGCTGCAGGAACCGGTACACCCCGACGATGTCGTTGGTACGCCAGGGCCGGTCGGTGTCGAGCGGGCCCATCGCCATCTCGTACAGCCGGAGCGTGTCAGCGCCGTACTGGTCGTAGATGTCGTCCGGGTTCACGCTGTTCTTCAGGCTCTTGCCCATCTTGCCGGCCCGCCGGGTGACGGGCTCGCCCTGGTACGTGACCTCGCCGCCGTCACCGACCGCGACCTCGGCGGCCGGCACGTACATGCCGCGAGCGTCGGTGAAGGCGTCGGCCAGGATGTAGCCCTGGTTGAACAGCCGCCGGAACGGCTCCCGCGTTGACACATGGCCCAGGTCGTAGAGCACCTTGTGCCAGAACCTCGCGTAGAGCAGGTGCAACACGGCATGCTCGACGCCGCCGACATAGAGGTCCACCCCGCCGTCGCCGGGGAAGGCGGCGTCGCCCGCGGCCATCCAGTACCGCTCGACCTGCGGATCGGCGAACGCACGGTCGTTGGCCGGGTCCAGGTAGCGCAGGTAGTACCAGCACGACCCGGCCCACTGCGGCATCGTGTTCAGCTCGCGCCGGTAGGTCTTGCGGCCGTCGCCGAGGTCGAGCGTGACCGTTGCCCAGTCCGTCGCCCTGGCGAGCGGCGGGACCGGGTCGCTGGTCTCGTCCTCTTGCGCCGCCGGCTGGAAGTCGGTCATCTCGGGCAGCAGCACGGGCAGCGCCTCGTCCGGCAGGCCGATGGGGAGCCCCAGCTCGTCATACACGATGGGGAAAGGCTCGCCCCAGTACCGTTGCCGCGAGAACAGCCAGTCGCGCAGGCGGTACCTCGTTGACCGCCGTCCGCGGCCGGCCTGCTCCAGCCATTGGATGGCAGCGTTGATGCCGTCGGCGAGCCACTGCGCCGATTGCTCGGGTGCACCGGTCAGGTCGAGCCGGTGCTGCTGCGCGAATTCCAGGTCGCGCTGGTCGTGGGCGGGAACGGCCATGATGGCGCCGGTTCCGTAGCCCATCAGCACGTAGTCGGCGATGAGGATCGGGATCCGGGCGCCGGTCACCGGGTTGATCGCGCTACTGCCCGTGAACACGCCGGTCTTGCTCGCGGCCTCGGCCTCAGCCGCTCGCTGACGGTCAGTCAGCTTGCCCGCGGCCTCCCGGTAGGCCAGGACCGCGTCGCGCTGGCCTGCCGCCGTCAGCTCGTCGACCAGCGGGTGCTCGGGCGCGAGCACCACGAACGTGGCCCCGGGCAGCGTGTCCGGCCTGGTCGTGAACACTTCGACGGCCAGGCCATCGCGCTCGGCGACGGCCAGGTCGATCCTGGCACCCTCGCTGCGGCCGATCCAGTTGCGCTGCATCTGCTTGATCGACTCTGGCCAGTTCAGCAGGTCAAGGTCGTCTATGAGCCGCTCGGCGAACGCGGTGATGCGCAGCACCCACTGCCGCAACGGCCGCCGGTACACGGGGTAGTTGCCGATGTCGCTGCGGCCGTCGGCGGTGACCTCCTCGTTCGCCAGCACCGTGCGCAGGCCCGGGCACCAGTTGACCAGCTCGGTCGAGATGTAGGCAAGGCGGTGATCGTCGATGACACGGCGCTGGTCGGCATCGGTCAGCTCGCTCCAGGCCCGGCCATCGGGCGTGGCGCGCGAGCCCGACTCGAACGCGGCCCTGAGGTCGGCGATCGGCCTGGCGCGGTTCGCGTCCTGGTCGAACCAGCTGTCGAAGATCCGCAGGAAGATCCACTGCGTCCAGCGGTAAAAGGCGGGATCGCTGGTCATGATCTCGCGCCTGGTGTCGTGACCGAGGCCGAGCCTGCGCAGCTGGCGGCGCATATTGTCGATGTTGTGCCTGGTCGTGACCGACGGATGCTGGCCGGTGTCGATCGCGTACTGCTCGGCCGGCAGGCCGAAGGCGTCATAGCCGAACGGATGCAGCACATTGTGCCCGGTCATCCGCAGGTACCTGGCGTAGGCGTCGGTGCCGATGTAGCCAAGCGGATGCCCCACGTGGAGGCCAGCGCCGCTCGGATAAGGGAACATGTCAAGCACGTAGCACTTGGGACGGCCTGCCATCCGGTCGAACCCCGCCGCGAGCGGCCCTGCCGGGTTGGGCGCGTCGAAGATCCCCTTATCGACCCACCGGCGCTGCCACCGCTGCTCGATCTCGCCGGCCAGCCGTGCGTCGTAGCCAGCCGGCTTGGCGTTGTCGCTGCCCATGCCGTTGTCGCTGCTGCTGTCGCGCATGAATACTCGTCACCTCCTTGCGTATCTTGACCAGGAAATACAAAAGCCCCTCAAGGCATGAGGGGCTGCCGCGCTGACGCTAGGTGGTCAGCGCGGCTTGCGAAGAAGACCGTGGTACGCGTTAGGCACGAAAACAGCATAACTCAGTGAGATGGACCCAAGAGAATTTGCGGCATGCGGCCCGGCGGCCCGCGACGGCATCTGGGCGGCCCGGGTTGCTGGTCACGCTCGCCTCTCACAGCATCGTGGCCCTCCCTGTTGCTGTTGGTCACTGGTTTTGACAGCAACGTGGCCCTTCCTGATGTTGTCCTGACAGCAACGGGGAGGGCCACCTTGCTGTCAGAACGGACCGCTGACAGCAACAGGGAGGGCCACGATGCTGTGCGCTGGGCGGGTCGCTTGCTGCCGGATGGGGGTGCGGGTGATGAGGGAGCGCTAAATGAGTCGTGGCGGGGGCGCGGGGGCGGTTACAGTCGGCCTAGCGTGACCGTGCTGGCGCAGCACTGGCGCGCGCCATATCCGGAATCGTCCAGGGAGGGTGCATGGGGCACGTTGTCATGTCCATCGAGTTGTCTTTTGTGACCTATTCGAAGGGTATGGCGCGTGTCGCGGAGAACGCTCAACTTGGGGATCCTGGCGCATGTAGACGCTGGTAAGACCACGCTCACCGAGCGGCTGCTCTACGCCGCCGGTGTCATCGACCGGCTCGGCAGCGTCGATGCCGGTACTACCCTGACCGACTCGCTCGCGCTTGAACGGCGGCGCGGCATCACGATCAAGTCGGCTGTCGCGTCGTTTCCGATCGGCGACGTTACGGTCAACTTGATTGATACGCCCGGTCACCCGGACTTCATCGCTGAGGTGGACCGGGCGCTCAGCGTTCTCGACGGCGCGGTCCTGGTGATCTCCGCCGTCGAAGGCGTGCAGCCGCAGACCCAGATCCTGATGCGCTCGCTGCGGCGCCTGCGGATTCCGGCGCTGCTGTTCGTTAACAAGATCGACCGGCCCGGTGCGAACACTGACCGCGTGCTGGCAGAGATCTCACGGCGGCTGAAGCTGACGATCGTGCCGATGGCGCGTGCGGACGGGCTCGGAACGCCTGAGGCCAGGGTCTCGGTCCCTGGCGGGGCCGCCTTCGGGGCCGGGTTGCTCGAAGTGCTTGCCGAGCACGACGAGGGCCTGCTCGCCGCCTATGTGGACGATGTGACCGGAATCCCGGACGAGCGGCTCAGGGGCGAGCTCGCGGCCCAGACGGCGCGCGGCCTGGTATGCCCGGTTTTCGCTGGCTCGGCGATCACCGGGGCCGGGGTCGAGCCGCTGATGGCCGGCATCGCTGAGTTGCTGCCCGCGGCGGCCGGTGATGCGGATGGACCAGCGGCTGGGGTTATTTTCAAAATCGAGCGGGGGAGCGGTGCCGAGAAGATCGCCTACGCGGCGATGTTCTCCGGGACGGTCAGGATTCGCGACCGGCTGCCCTACGGGGCTGGCCTGGACGGCAAGGTGACCGATCTCACCGTTTTCGAGAGCGGATCAGCCGTCCGGCGCCCGTCGGTCAGCGCGGGGCAGATCGGCAAGTTCTGGGGACTCGCCGAGGCGCGGATCGGCGACCGGATCGGGGACCTGGCGCGGGCGGGCGCTGGCGGCCAGTTCCCGCCGCCGACGCTGGAATCGGTCGTGGTGCCGGTGAACGCCGCTGACAAGCAGGCGCTTCGGGTCGCGCTCGGCCAGATCGCCGAGCAGGACCCGCTCATCAACGTGCGCCAGGACGACGAGCGTCAGGAGATCTTCGTCTCGCTCTACGGCGAGGTGCAGAAAGAGGTCATTCAGTCCACGCTGGCCGACGACTTCGGCTTGGCCGTCACCTTCCGCGAGACGACGATGATCTATGTCGAGCGGCCGGCTGGCTGCGCCCGGGCGCTGGAGGTGCTGCAGTCGGATGGCCATCCGTATTCCGCTACGGTCGGCCTGCGCATCGAGCCCGGCGGGGCCGGATCAGGCATCGAGTTCAGGCTCGACATCGATCCGCGCACCATTCCTCTCTATATCTACAAGACGGCGGGTGCCTTCACCGACGCGATGACCAGGTATGTCCGGCATTCGCTCGAAACCGGGCCGTGCGGATGGCAGGTCACCGACTGCCTTGTGACGATGTACGAGTGCAGCTACTACGTCGGTGACGGGCCGAGGAAACAGGTGCTCGCGACGCCGAAGACGTCGGCCGCCGACTTCCGCAAGCTGACGCCTCTCGTTCTGACTGACGCGCTCTCGCAGGCGGGCACGACCGTCTGCGAGCCGATGACCAGCCTGCGAATCGAGGTGCCCGCCACCCGGATGGGCGCGGTGCTCGCCGTCCTGGCCGCTCTCGGCGCCGAGGTGGAGCCGCCGCGCGTGCGCGATGACCTGGCGGTGATCGCGGCGATGCTTCCATCGGCTCAGGTGCACGGGCTGCAGTCGCAACTGCCCGCGCTGACCGCCGGCGAGGGGGCGCTTGAGACGGCCTTCGGCGGTTACCATCCGGTGCACGGCGGGGTCCGGCGTCGTTAGCGCCACTTCGCCGCCGCGGCTGACCCTGTCCTGCGCTGTCGGGATGCGTTACTTCTTCGCCGGGCTCGGCTCACCTTTCCGGCCGAGCCCGGCCTGCGCCTGGCGCGCCTGGCGCCTGGCTTGCTATTCGGGCCGGTCGAAGATGCGGAAGGCGAGGTCACCCTGCTGGTTCAGCTGGGCGTCGAGCGCCTTGTCATCGAGTACGGCCGCTGCGGCGGGATCGACGAAGACGCGGACTCCGCCCTCTTCGACTACCTGATCACCGGCGATGGGACCCTCGGTCAGGGCGAGCTGGAAGGACGTCGCTTCCTCGCCCTGGGCCATGATGCGCAGGCCTGACTCGGGTGCCGCTGGTTCCTCCGGTTCCTGCTGCGACGTCAGCGTGCGGATAGCAGAGACAGCGTTGTCGGTGAGCGTGAGCATGGCTAACTCCTCACTGCAGGACTAGGCAATGCGCCTTGCACTACCCACGTTGTCCCTGCTCGAACCGGCCGCGGTCAAACTTCGGGCGGCCGCGGCTGGTTCGAGGAGGGTCCGGGCCGGCCGCCGCCGGCCGCCTTCGGCCGCAAGTGCTCGCGCCCGCCGCTTCATTCCTGGCCGGGTGTCTCGTAGGCTTAGGTCCCGTGAGCGGGGGCGGTAACGCAGAGGGATTCGCCTTTCTTTCTTATGTCAGCGAAGACACGGCGGCGGTTGACGTCCTTGAGTCAATGCTCAAGGACGCGGGCATTCGGGTCTGGCGCGACACCGCCGACTTGTGGCCTGGCCAGGACTGGCGAGCCGGGATCAGGCAGGCGATCACCAGCAACGCGCTTGTTTTCATAGCGTGTTTCTCAAGCCATAGCGTGGCTCGCGCGGTGAGTTATCAGAATGAGGAGCTCACCCTGGCGATCGAGGAGCTGCGTAAACGGCAGCCGAATCAGCCGTGGTTCATTCCGGTGCGCCTTGATGACTGCGAGATTCCCGACCGTGACATCGGCGGCGGGCGGACGCTCAGGGCACTCCAGCCTGCCGACTTGTTTGGTCCACGGGCCGACCGGGCCGCCGGCAGGCTGGTCACCGTCGTGCAGCGGGTACTCGGGCAGGGGGTGGCGGGGCAGGGGGTGGCCGGGCAGTCGCTGGGGTTGCGATCCGGGGCAGAGCCCGGCAGGGTATCCCTGGTTCGGCCGGACACCGCCGGGGCCGCCCAGGCGCGGAACGCACCGGACGCGGCCGAGCCCGCGTTCGGCATCATCACGGCGCTGCCCGAGGAGTTCGTCGCGATGCGGGCCATGATCGATGACCCTCAGCGGCGGTACGTGCCTGGCGACCGGGCCGACTACGTAGTCGGCACGATGCCGAGCGCGGACAAGAGCCAGCCGCACTCCGTGGCGCTGACCTTGCTCGGCGAGACCGGGAACGACGCCGCGTCGAGTGGCAGCGCCAATCTCATCAGGAGCTTCGGCTCGGTGCGCTGCCTGCTCATGGTAGGGATCGCCGCGGGCGTGCCCAACGTGAACGAGCCCGCGCGGCACGTGCGGCTTGGCGACATCGTCGTCGCCCGGTGGGGCATCGTCGAGTACGACAGAGTCTCGGACAAGGCAAGCGGTCCCGTGCCGCGGCGGACCTTTCCCGCCGCCTCGCCGCTGCTTGAGCGGCGGGCCAGGATGCTCGAGGCCGGCGAGCTCTCCGGGGAACGCCCCTGGGAGGAGTGGATCTCTGCCGCGACCCGTCAGTTGCCGGCATTGGCCTGCCGGCGGTCAGCGCTGACGTTCTCTTCGCCTCCGACGACGATGATGTCCAGGTGCCGCACCCGGACATGGCGCTCACCGGGCATCGGCCTGGCTGGCCCAAAGTGCACTCCGGCATGATCGCGAGCGGTGACCGGTCGCTGCGCAGCGCGCGCAGCCGTGATGAGATCGCGGCCGGCCGCGGCCGCCTGCTGGCCGACCGCGATGTGCTCGCGATCGAGATGGAGGGCAAAGGAGTCGGGAACTCAGGCTTCTCCGCGGGCCTTGAGTGGTTCGTGATCCGCGGCATCAGTGACTACGGCGACCACCACGCCGACCGGTCATGGCGCAAGTACGCGTCGCTGGTCGCCGCCGCCTACGCCAGGGCGCTGCTGGCCGAGTGCCCGCCAGCCTCGCCAGCCTCGCCAGCCTCGCCCGCCGAGCGGCGGCGGCCGGCTCCGGCTTAAGCCGATTCGCCCCGTGTTCGCCCGTGTTCGCCCGCATGTGGTTCGGCGATAAGGCGGCCATCGAGCTGCGGCCGGCGGTTCGGCCCGGCTGACCTGGACCGAAGGTCACACGGCCGATATGCGGGTAGAGCGAGTAGGGGAGCCGACGGTGTTCGGGTTCACGCTCGAGCCAGCCGGCGCTGGCCGCGCTGGCTTCATCTCGATGGCCTGCCGGACAGCCAGGCCGGCAGGCTCACGGCCTCGCCTCTCACAATCTCACAAGACGAAACGGAGGAGATCATGGCTAACCCAGGCACCGCGATGCGGACACCCCCGGTCGTCGCGTCGGCAGAGTGGGAAGCAGAGCGCCAGCGCTTGCTCGTGAAGGAAAAGGAACTCACCCGCGCCAGGGACGCGCTCGCGGCCGAGCGCCGGCGGATGCCGTGGGTTGCGGTGGACAAGCACTACTCATTCGACGGGCCGCGCGGCAAGGCGAGCCTGCTTGACTTGTTCGATGGCCGCCGCCAGCTGATCGTCTACCGCGCCTTCTTCGAGCCGGGCGTCTACGGGTGGCCCGAGCACGCGTGTCCCGGCTGTTCCCTGGTGGCCGATCAGGTCGCTCACGTCGCTCACCTGAACGCCCGCGACACCACGCTCGCCTTCGCCTCGCGGGCACCGCAATCCGACATCGCGCAGGTGAAAGCGAGGATGGGCTGGGACCTGATCCCCTGGTACACCATCACCGACGAGTTCGACGCTGACTTCGGCGTGGCTGAGTACCACGGCACGAACGCCTTCATCCGCGATGGCGACCGGGTGTTCCGTACCTATTTCATCAACAACCGGGGCGACGAGGCACTGGGGACGACCTGGAGTTACCTGGACATGACCGCGCTCGGGCGTCAGGAAGAGTGGGAGGACTCACCCGAGGGCTATCCCCAGACCGCGCCCTACGGCTGGTGGAAGTGGCACGACAGTTACGGCGACGCCGGGTGACCTGACTGAGCCGATGTTGATCTTGGAACCGGCAGGGACTAGTTTCCGTGATCATGTTCGTGGGCGTGATCACGGAAGATCGCGCAGGTCAGGGAGGCTGTCGGGTGACTCGGGATCGTGGCATGTCAAGCTCCGGGGGCTCAGCAGACGAGACTCTTCCCGGGTTCCCGGAGACTTCCCGCTTCGCGGAGCGTTTTCCGGCTCTGGCGCGGAGACTTATCGCTGTACGGAGGCTTTCCGGCACATAGAGCGGTCAGCGCTCCGTGCTGCGAGAACTCTCCGCGGCAACGCCGGTCAGCACTCCGTGCCGCGGTAAGTCTCCCCGGTAACGACGGAGAACGGTCGCGATCATGCCGCAGATGACGGAGAACGCTCCGCGATCATGCTCCGGCGAGAGAACACGCGGCGATCACCGGCGCGGCGATCCCGTGCCGCCGGAACCGGGCCCGGCCCGCTCCGCGAGAACCGCACCGAACCTCGCAGGGGCCGGGCCTTGGCGGGCCAGGCCGGCACGAGGCGGGCGCCCGGGAGGCAGCCTGCCTGATCATGAGTCACGCGGCAGCCTCTCCCGGCACGAGCGATGCTCCGTGATCATGCCCGGGACCGTGATCACGGACGATCGCCCAGGTCAGGACAGCGGCGATGTTCCGTGATCATGCCCGGGACCGTGATCACGGACGATCGCCCGTGCCGGGAGAGGCTGCCGGGTGACCCGGGACCGTGAAGAGCCAGGCGCCTGGCGGGGTCAGCTGTGAGGCTTTTCCCCCTTGAGATTGTTGAACTAGTGCCTTCGCGGCTGATCTGCGTTCCCGGGCGGACGTGCGCTGTGCTCCGGAACGGCGCCGCCGGGGCGGTAACCGGCGTAGAGCTGGTCAAGGCCGACAAGGAGGATGTCCCGGCTCAGGGACGCCCGCAGTTCGGGGCTGAAGCCCCCACCGGAATAGCAGGTGAGGACCGTGTCCCGGGTGTCGAACCCCTTGACCGCGAGAAGGTCCCGCGCTCGTCGCAGGCGCGCGACGTGGCGCAGGTCCATGACCCGGTCCCATTTCGCTTCGCCGAGGGAAAGGATCTTTCGCGGCTGCCCGGGCTCGGCCGGGACGAGCACCACGACGTCGACCTCGATCTGGGTCCGGTTCGCAGGATCCGCGACGACTCCGGATCCCACCTCGGCTGGCAGCCCGCCGAAGACGTCGGCGCCGGCCGCGATCGCGTAGTCACGGCAGATGACCTCGAAATGCGGTCCTGCCACCTGGGACAGGAACCGTGCCCTGACCCCCGGCCAGACCACCTGCGCGTCACCGAGTTCGAGGCGTGCCCATTGCCGGCTCATGATGGCCTGGTAAAAGGTGATGAGCGGCTCGGCGATGCGGTACCTCGCCCGTCCTGACCTGAATAGGTCAGGTTCCCTGATCAGCAGCCGGCAATCCTCAAGTACCCGGATCGGGTGCGCTGCCTCGTTGGACTTGCGCCCGATATAGCTGGCGATTCCGCCTGAGGTGGTGTTTCCCTCGGCGACGGCGGCGAGGACCGAGTGATACAGGGACGGGTCCCGGATCTCGGTCTCCTCGGCGAGAAGGTAGCGAGCTTCCCGGAAGAGCGGCGTCTGAGGATTCAGGACGGTCCGGATCACCCAAGCGTCAAAGTCGGCAAGGTCCGCAGGGGTGTCCTCCCGCACGAGTTCCCTGCGGTAGGCGGGAGTACCGCCGACCACGGCATGCATGAGCACGGCCAGCCGGGGATCGGCGATCCCCCAGAACCGGGCGGCATTGGCGTAACCGAAGGGCTGGACGATCACCTCGAGGCTTGCCCGGCCTCGCAACGGCGCCTGTCCGGAGAGCAGGCCTCCCATCACCGACATGGCAGAGCCGCATAGCAGGAGCCTTGCCCGGCTTTCTGACCCGCTCCCGCCAGGACCGAGTTCCCGCGCGATGATCGACGGCAGCGCCGGTGACGTCTTGACCAGGAAGGGGAACTCATCGATGACAACCGGGACGGCGCGGTCTCGGGTAAGCCTGAACAGGTAGGGAATGGCCTCAAGCCAGTCCCGGAATGGCGGGACCGGCGATCCGCTGAATCGGACGAGTTCATCGGCGAACAGCCGCAGCGAGACTGCCTCGGTGAGTTCCAGCGCCGGAAGGTAGATACCGCCCAGGGCGGTCGCCAGCGCCTGGAGCAGGTAGCTCTTGCCCTGCCTGCGCCGCCCGCTCACCACGCCCAGCATGGCGCCAGGACGAGCATCGGCGGCAAAGGAGACCAGCCCCTCCCACTCGGCTTCCCGGTCGAACAGGTGGGCCGGCTTAGGGCTCCTCCCGGCAGGCGAACCATGCATGACCGAAGTATAGTTGACAGAAGTATGCTTCGGTGACCTCGGCCAGACGGGTCGGAGGATCTGGCGGTGGCCGGCCTCGCAGGCCCGGATGGAAGTTCAGGCGCGCGGCAACGGCTGCCAGTCAGGCTCGGTGCCTGCCGTGAGCCGGGCGCCCGGCCGAGGCGGGCGGGCCGGGGTGCTCGCCGTGGTGAAGATCGCCGGGGTGTGGCTCACGTCCCTGACGTAGGCGATCCGCGTCGCGTTAGGGGCAAAGACCGCCTGGTAGCCGCCGGGCAGGACTACCGCGGGCAGCGGGAAGCGCAGCGCGGGCTCGATGCCGACGTGCGTGCACGGGGCGCCGGGCGGGCACTTCGACACGCTCACCAGGACGCCGGTCGCGAACGGCGGATTGCGCGGATACCAGTCCGGATCGCGGAACCGGGTCGTATTGGCGTGACCGTACTCCACGCTGGGATCACCGCCGAGGTACCTGGACTGGCCGGAGAACGTCACGGCGGCCAGGCAGAACTTGAACGATGATCCGCAGAGCTTCGCCGTGCTCTCGAACAGCAGGGCCGAATCGCCTTCGGCGGTCAGTTGCCAGGCGACGGCGGCAGGGAGCGCGGGGACCTTGAGCGCACCGCTCTCGGCGCTGGTGACGAACGTCACCAGCGTGTGCGCCACAGTGTCGTACCTGGTCAGGAATCCTGTTGGCTTGGCGCGGCCGGTCTTGACGAAGGCGAGGTACCGGCCGTTGGGCGACCAGGTCGGCCGGGCGTCGGTGTAGGCCGGGGCGGCATGGGTGAGCTGCGTCTTCTGGCTGCCGTCGGCGTTCATGACCCACAAGTTGCCGCCGCGCACGTAAGCGATCCGCTTGCCGGCTGGCGACCAGCGCGGCCCGGACGAGTGGCCGCTGCTCGTGAGCCTGCGCAGTCCGGTGCCGCTCGGCTGGATCGTATAGATGTCGCCGCCGCGCACGAACGCGATCCGGCCGTTATTGCCGGAGTAAGCGGCGTGAGCTGTCCCGGCTAGCCCGGCGCTGAGCAGCGTGACCGCCGCGAGCGCCGACAAGCCGGAAGCCCACCGTCTGATAACTGGCTGACTCATGCGCCCCCCAGGTGGCCTAAGTCCCATTAAGATGCCACGTCAGCGGGCCGGTGTATACCGTTACGGTGCGGAGCGCCTACTTCGGCAAGCCGACCGCACGGGCGGATGGCCCGGTGCCAGGGCCGTGATCAGGGCGGCGGGCCGGTCGCCGCCGGGGTCCTTGGCCCCTCGGCGGCTGGCTGCCGCGGCGCCCGCGCCGCGGGCGGCTGCCAGGCTTGCCGATGGCGCGCGCCGACTGGGCCGAGGGCGGCTTGAGCGGCTGCGGAGCGAGGGGTTCGGCGGGATCTCCGGCTATGGAGTGCAGGAGCGCGGAGTCCGGCCGGACGGACGCGGTGAACGGGATGACGCGCGCCTTGCGCATCAAGGTTCGCACAGTGCTGGCCTGCGCCGGGGTTTGCAGGGTGATTACCACGCCGCTGGCGCCCGCTCGCCCGGTGCGGCCAGATCGATGCAGGTAGGCCTTGTGCTCGGAGGGCGCGTCGGCGTGGATGACCAGGCCGACGCCGTCAACGTGAATGCCGCGAGCGGCGATGTCCGTGGCTACCAGCACGCGGACTGCCCCGGACGAGAAACTCGCGAGATTGCGCTCGCGGGCGGATTGCGACAGGTCTCCGTGCAGCTCGGCCGCCGGGATCCTCGCGGTGGTCAGCTGGCGGGCGAGCCTGCGCGCGCCCTGCTTGGTCCTGGTGAAGATCAGCGACCGGTTGTCGCCCCCGGCCAGGGTCGCGACAACAGCCGTCCGGTCCGCCGGGGCGACGGTGAGGAGGTGATGGACGATCGGCACGGGAGCTTCGGGCGGGTCGACGGCGTGCTGGGCCGGGTCATGGAGGAACCGGCGTACCAGGACATCGACCGCATGATCGAGGGTCGCGGAGAACAGCATCCGCTGTCCCAGCGACGGGGTGTCGTCGAGCAGCCTGCGCACGACCGGCAGGAAGCCGAGGTCGGTCATGTGGTCAGCCTCATCGACAACGCTGATCTCGACGTCTCCGAGATCGCAGTGACCGCGGTCGATCAGGTCAGCGAGCCGGCCCGGGCATGCGATGAGGATGTCCACCTTGTTGCGCAGGGCCGTCATCTGCGGCCGGTACGGTGTCCCGCCGTAGATCGTGGCGACGGTCAGGCCGACCGCCCTGGCCAGCGGCTTCAGGACCTGCTGGACCTGGCTGGCCAGCTCGCGGGTCGGCACGAGCACCAGCCCGCGCGGGCGGCCCGCGCTGGTGTACCCGTCGGCCAGCCTGGCGGCGAGCGGAACGCAGTACCCCAGAGTCTTCCCGGAGCCGGTCCGGCCCTGGCCGAGGATGTCGGTGCCGGCCAGGGCGTCGGGCAGTACCGCCACCTGGATGGGGAACGGCAGGTCGATGCCCGTTGCCGCGAGCGCGGCGGTCAGCGGCGCTGGCACGCCGAGTGAGGTGAAGGTGACGCCGTGCGCCGCGTCCGCCGGGCTGGCAGGCCGGGTTTCCCGGCGCACGGCAGTAGAACGCTCGATGGGTTGAACAGTCACTGATTATCGTCTTCCGGACTAAGGTGGCCGCATTGTCGGGCCGCCACGTCCGTGGAAACCAGCTCGCCTACTGAGCGATGTACGACCGGCGCGCCACGATGGCTAACGCCTTCACGGGCCGCTAGTGGCCCCTGCGGCTAGCGCCGCTGACCCGAGGCTAGAGCGGCTGGACTTGCTCGGCCTGCGGGCCCTTCGCGCCCCGGCCGGCCGTGTACTCGACCCGCTGGTTCTCCTGCAGGCTGCGATAGCCGTCAGTCTGAATGGCGGAGTGGTGCACGAAGACGTCGGCGGTGCCATCGTCAGGAGCGATGAAACCGTACCCTTTGTCGGCATTGAACCATTTCACGGTGCCCTGAGCCATTTCGTTTCTCCAAGTAGGACGTTCTTTTCGGGTCACGCCGATCTGCGCGACCTGGGTTGATGCGGAAAGCCTGCCCGCAGGAACTTGGCCAGGGTACAGAAGCGCGCCCGCCGTCAGAATTTCGCAGGCGCTGTGACACGTTCACGAACTTCGACTTCCAACCGAGTCTATTAAACACCATCGGGGCCGGTGGTTTGACGCGGCCCGGTGATCTCACCGAATCTCTCAGCTGAGCGGTTCAGTGCCGACCGCTGATCACGGCGCATCGCCGCTGTCAGGGCGCCGCGCTTGCTCACGTCAGGACCCCGCCGTCGGGGTCGCGGTCAGTACGATGCCGGTCGGCTCGAAGCCATCCCCGGAGTTGGGATCCGTCCCGCCCAGGTTGACCACGCCGACCGCGGCGCCGGTGGACGTGTCGATCACCGTGACGGTGGCGGCGGAGTTCTGGCCAACCCACAGCTGCCTGCCGTCAGGCGTCAGGCCCATGGTGTCCGGAGTTCCGCTGACCGAGAAGGTCCTGGTCACCTTGCTGGTGATCGGGTTGATCACAGATACCGCGTTGGAGTCGGTGTCGGTGACGTAGACCGTGCCGCCGCCGCGCGAGACCAGAACCTGCCACGGCAGCTCACCGGTACGGATCGTGGCGATGATCTTGAAGGTGGCCGCGCTGAGCACGACCAGCTGGTTCCTGGCCGGGTCGGTGACAAAGATCTTGTGGCCGCCGGGTCCCGGCGCCACGGTCCTGGTGCTGCCGAAACCGCTCACCAGGGCGATCTTGGACATGGCGGCCGTGTCAAAGACCGCCAGCCCGTTCATCGTCGCCACGTAGGCTCGCGCGCCGCTGGGCGAGAACGCGATGTCGCTGGGCTGGCCGCGCAGCTTCATCCGGGCGACGACCTTGTCGGTCGCGGTCGAGATCACGCTGATCGCGGACGGGGCGCCCGGGGAGGTCTGCGGGCCGGTCTCGGCCACCCACAGCTCCTTGCCGTCCGGCGTGATGGCCAGGTCCTCGGGGAACAGGCCGACGTTGACCAGCTTCTCGGCCGGGTTGACGTTCTTCGGGTCGAGGACCTTTGTGTCGATGATCCCGACCGTCGAGTTACCGGTGTCGGCGAAGTAGAGCGTGCTGCCCCGCATCACCACGCCTTCGTTGGTCGAGGAGGAGCTGAAGCCGCCTGGGTCGCCTGGCACGGTGGTGTCGCCGACGTTGTAGGTCTGGATCGCCTGGCAGTTGGCGGTGTTGATGGCGGTGAAGCCGTCGAACCCGGCGTCTGCCACGTAGGCCGCGCCGGCGGCCGCGGCACGGCGCTGGCGTCAGCCTGGCTGAATGCGTCACGCCCTGCGATCCGCGGTGGCTGGCCGCCACTGCGATCAGCGAGCCGCCCGTCACGACCACAGCGGCAACGGCCGCTATCGCGGTCACGGTGCGCCGGCTGAACCGGGGGGCGCCGGAGGCTGGGTCGCGAAGTGCCATGTCGCTCAGGCTCCTCTCACGGCTGGGACGGCTGATGTGCGGCGGACGGGCTTATGCCCGGCTGGCTGGTGCGGGAAGTGCTGCGTCGCGCCCGGGATGGCGGGCAGCTCGAAGTTCTGGAACTCCCGCTCGGCGCGCTCCAGGTCCCTGACCGTGCCCGGCAGCCGGGGGGATCGCCTGCGGGGCACGGCGCCGAGCACGCCGGTGAAGTCGCCGGTGCTCTGCCGCCGCCAGTCGCTGATGTTCGGGTTCCGCACGCCCGTGACCCGCTCGATCAGCTTGATCACCGAGGTGTGGTCGAGCCTCTCGTGGGATACGAACCCGCCGACCGTCCACGGCGAGATGACAATGCACGGCACCCGGAAGCCGAGCCCGACCGGGTTGCTGACGCCGTCCACGGTGATGAACTCGCCAGCGGTGCCGGCGGGCGCGGTCGGCGGCGCGACGTGGTCGAAGTACCCGTCGTTCTCGTCGTAGATGAGGATGAACACGGTCTTCGCGAAGACTTCAGGATTGGCCGCGATCGCGTTGACCTTGCTGGCGATGAAGTCCGCGCCGGCGGCCGGCATGAACTCCGGATGCTCAGACTGGTACGACGGCGGCAAGATCCACGACACCGCGGGCAGCTTGTCGTTCATCGCGTCGTGCTCGAACTGCCCGGCCTGGAAGAACCGCATCGCGCCCTGGTAGAGCTGGGACGAGACCGGTGCCGCCCGGTACTGGTCGAAGTACTCGAGCACGTTGATGCCGAAATTGTCGATCTCCTGGTACAGCTGCCAGGACACGCCGGCCTTGGTCAGCAGTTCCGGGTAGGTGATCCAGGAGAAGCCCTCCGGCGGCACGGAGTTGGAACTGACCGGGCCGCCGTTCTTGCCGTCGGTGTCGACCATGCCGGTCATGAGGAACAGCCTGTTCGGCCAGGTCGGGCCCAGCATCGAGCAGTAATACGCATCGCACACGGTGAACGCGTCGGCGAGCGCCCAGTGGAACGGGATGTCGTCCCGCTTGTAGTAGGCCATCGCGTACTGCCCGGCGACGCCATCGGACGCCAGGCGGGCACTGACGAACCCGTCCATCGCACCGTTGTTCCAGGACTGGTGCAGCGCGTTCCAGCTGTGGCTGGTCGACGGCAGTGCCTGGGCGGCCGTCGACTTGGTGTCGGCGTGGAATGGCAGCAGGAACTTCTTCGGGTTGGTCGCGTCTGGCTGGAAGAAGACCTTCCTGGATACCGACCTGTCGCTGAACCCGCGAACGCCCGGCATCGTGCCGAAGTAGTGGTCGAAGGAACGGTTCTCCTGCATCAGCACGACGACGTGCCTGATCTCGGAGAGTGGCTCGCCGCCGCCTCGCTGCGCACTGACCAGCGACGACGGAGCGCCGCTGAGCACTTTACGCAGGCTGGGCGGCAAGGCGAACGACGCGAGCACCGCGCCGCCGGCCGATGCCATCAGCTGGCGTCGGCTCACCTCGATCGTCATGTGCGGACCTCCCGCGTGCCGTTCACCTCGCTGCCATTTTGCTCCAAGACAATGAGGCCGCTTTGTGGTCAGCTGTAACTGCTGAGCTATCTTGAGTCCTGGAGGAGCAAGCGTGCGCAAGTTCCGTCCCCGTGTCACTAGTGCGATAACGGTGGCCTCCCTGGTCGCCCTGACCTGCGTCACCGCGGCCGCCGCCCTGACGGCGCCCGCCGAAGCGGCCTCGCCGGGGGTCGTCATCAACGAGGTCTATGGAGGCGGCGGTAACAGCGGCGCCACGCTGACCAACGACTTCATCGAACTGGCCAACGCGGGCAGCGGCTCGGCCGCGGTCGACGGCTGGTCGGTGCAATACATCTCGGCCAGCCCCGGCGCCACCACGACCTGGCAGGTCACCCCGCTGGCCGGCTCGCTGGCCGGCGGCGGCCTGTACCTGATCGGCGAGGCGGCCGGCACTGGCGGCACGACTGGCCTGCCGGCGACGCAGGCGACCGGCTCGATCAACATGTCCGCCACGTCGGGCACGGTCGCGCTGGTCGACAACACGACCGCCCTGACCTGCAAGACCGCCGCTGACTGCGCGGCCGATTCCGACATCGTCGATTTCATGGGCTACGGCACGGCGGTCATCCACGAGGGCAGCGCGGACGCGCCGGTCCTGAGCAATACCACTTCGGCCCAGCGCGTCACCACGACCGACACCGACCAGAACGGGACCGACTTCACGGCCGCCGCCCCGACTCCCGGGGCTCCTACGGCCGGCGCGGGCGGTGGCGGCGGAGGCGGCGGTGCCACGCCGGGACCGCTGGCCATCCATGACATCCAGGGCACCGGCTTCCTGTCGCCGCAGAACGGCAAGACGGTCACCAACGTGCCCGGCATCGTGACCGGCGTGCGGGCAGCCGGGTCGAGCAAGGGCTTCTGGATCCAGGACCCCGACCCGGATAGCAACCCGGCCACCAGCGAGGGCATTTTCGTCTTCACCGGCAGCGCGCCCGCGGCGTCGCCTGGTGATTCGGTGCTGGTCTCAGGCAAGGTCTCGGAGTTCTACCCGCTGGCCAGCGGCGACACTGTCGCGACAACATCGAACCTGTCGATCACCGAGATCGACGATCCCACCGTGATCACGGTGTCCGCCGGCAACCCGCTGCCGGCCCCGATCGTGCTTGACCCGGGCACCGTCCCCGACACCTACGCCCCGGACCTGGGCGGGGGCAACATCGAGTCGACTCAGATCGACCCGGCGCGCTCCGCGCTTGACTTCTACGAGTCGATCGAGGGCATGCGAGTCGAGGTCGACAACGCCCGCGTCGTCGGGCCCTCGGACTCTTTCGGCGAGGAGTACATCACCACCAAGCCTGACCAGGACGTCAGCTCACGTGGCGGCACCCTGCTGCAGCCGGAGAACGTCACGCCGTCCGGACGACTCGAGGTCGTCGCGGCCGAAGGGTCCAACCCGGAGGTCAACGTCGGCGACGTCTTTACCGGCGCGACGATCGGCCCGATCGACTACTCGGAGTTCGGCGGCTACTTCATCGCGGCGACCACGCTGGGCACCGTGCAGCGCAACAGCCTGGCCCCGGTCGTCGCCACCGGCCCGGACACGAAGCAGCTGTCCATCGCGACCTACAACGTGGAGAATCTCGCCGCGACCGACCCGGCCAGCAAGTTCACCGCCCTGGCCAACGGCATCGTCACCAACCTCAGCACCCCTGACATCATCGCGGTCGAGGAAATCCAGGACAACGACGGCGCCACCGACGACGGGGTCGTCGCCGCCGACCAGACCATCGGCAAGCTGACCTCGGCGATCGTCGCGGCCGGCGGCCCGGTCTACGACTCGCGCGAGATCGACCCGGTCAACGATCAGGACGGCGGCGAGCCAGGCGGCAACATCCGCGTCGTGTTCCTCTACAACCCGGCCGTCGTGACCTTCGTCGACTCCGGGTCGGCTTCGGTCAACCGGTCCGCGACGGGCACCCAGGTCGTCAAGAGCCACGGCGAGCCGGCGCTGACCTTGTCGCCAGGCCGGATCGACCCGGCCAACCCGGCCTGGACCGCCAGCCGCAAGCCGCTGGTGGGCGAGTTCGAGTTCAACGGGCACGACGTCTTCGTCATCGCCAACCACTTCGACGCCAAGCTGGGCGATCAGAGCGACGATGGCCGCTTCCAGCCGCCGGCGCAGAGCTCGGCGGTCCAGCGGGCCGGCCAGGCTGAGGCAGAGCACAACTTCATCAACCAGATCCTGGCCGTCGACAAGAAGGCCGACGTCGTGGTGGTCGGTGACCTGAACGACTACCAGTGGAGCCCGGCACTCGCGCTCCTGAAGACCGGCACGGCTGACGGCTCAGGTCCGCCGACGCTGACCGACCTGATCACGACACTGCCGGCCAGCCAGCAGTTCACCTACGATTTCGACGGTACCGAAGAGGTGCTTGACCACATCCTTGTCAGTGACGGCATCAAGGACTTCACCTACCAGGTAGTCCACATCAACGCCGAGTTCGCTCACCAGACCAGCGACCACGACCCCCAGGTCGTGGACGTCACGCCCTGAGGCCAACCGGACCCATCTTCGGGCCAGCTGTGCTCATCGGGCTGGGTCTCCTCCGAACCACGCGCAGAGCTGGCTGGCGTGGTGTGAGGTCCTGGTGCAGGCTTCACGGTCATCGGCATCGACGGCGGTCTGCGCGGCGGCGTGCAGGCGGCGTGACATCACCTGGCACAACCTGGCCAGGCCGGTCGCGACTTCCTCCGTTGTCCGCGCGCAGCACCGGCGTTCGGCGAGGAATGCCGACCGGGATGAGTCCGGCAACGACGGCGCCGCGACCAAGGCGAGCCTGCCGGTCGCCGCCGTCTCCTCGGCTATCACGAAAGTCACGAAATGCGAGCTCGCCGGATCCTGGTAGCGCTCGATGACCGGAAGCATCGTCAGGAATCCCGCGTACGCGGCGGCAAGCACCTCGTTCAGGCCGGCGGCGGCAGCCATCCTTTCCCGCGCCTCGTCAATCTGATTCACTGCCAGATGTCTCCCTTCCTGCGATGCCACTGTTTCGGCACGCACTGCCCGGCGAGCGGCGTGGCGGTGTCGGCCTTTTTATGACCATCGCCGCGACATGGATGTGACCAGTCGCACGACCTCCCTGTGACACCCCGCGCTGGCCAGCGCAAATGACCGCACCGATCCGTATAGATGAAAAAAGGCCCGGCGATCGTGCTTTGATCTGATCAGGCACTTGCTCGGGGAGATGACATGCGCATCCGGCGCTCGCGTAGGCAGCGGTTCCCAGCCCCGGCGGGACGAAGACCGGCGACTTCAGCGAGCTGTTCGCCGGGCGGTGCACCGCGCCGGGTGACTGCCTGGCGGTCGGCGCTGCACTGGAATGGCAGGCGGTGGTCGCGGGTCAGGACGCCGAATCCGGAAGGTACCGGGCTCAATGACGAGAACGTGATCGACGGTATCCGCTGCGCGTCGGCCAGCGATTGCTGGGCAGTCGGGACCTACGGCACCGATGCGGGCGGCGGCGTCCTTGTCAACGAGGTCCTGCACTGGAACGGCACGAAGTGGTCCGTTAAGTGACCTCTCCGGCCCGTACTTCGCCGGTCACCGAGGCGAGATAGGCGTCGGTCTTGGCGGGATCCATGAGCCAGTTGTCAAGGTCAGCGGGGTTTTCGTAGGTGCCGGCGAGCCGGCGCGCTACGGCGGGGTTCTGGGAGGCGATGCCCAGGGCTTGCTGGACGTGGCCGGGCAGGGGGCCGAGCATCATGTTGGAGAAGGCTGTGGGCCAGCGGGCGTGGTCCCAGTAGGCGTCGAATGCGTGCCGCATCCAGTCCTGGTCGAATGGCTTGCGGCCGCGGTCGAGGATTGAGCGGAGGTAGATGGCGGCGCAGTGGCTGGCGTTGTTGGCGCCGACGGCGCAGATCGGGTCGTTGGCGACGACCACGTCGCCCATGCCGAGCACGAGGGAGTCGCCGGGCAGGCGCCCGACCGGGTGGCGGACGACGGGGGCGTATCCGCCGGCGAGGGTGCAGCGGGCGTCGGTGAGCTCGGCGTCGGCGCACCGCTCGTATTCCCAGGGCGCGTACTGGCGCATGAGGTCCAGGGTGCGGGCGAGGTGGGCGCGGGGGTCGGGGCGGTCGCCGAAGCGGTCGACGGGGCCGCCGGGGACGGCTTCCCAGAACAGGATGTGGCAGGGGCCGGTGATGGTGTAAGCGGGGATGGTGAACAGTTCGCCGAGGCCGGGGGTCACGCTGATGCCGACGTGGGTGCCGGGGTGGTCTGTCCTTGGCCTCATGCCGCGGACGTAGACGGCCGCGAGGGCCCGCTGCGGCGCGGTGAACGGCGACCGGCCGGCGTCGCGGTCGAACAGCTCGACCAGTTCCCCCTTGCCGGCGGAGATGATCGTGAGCTCGTGCAGCCCGCAGAGGCCTTCCAGGTCGGAGGTCATGACGGAGTGGTAGATGACGTTCCCGCCCCGCCCGGCGAAGAGTTCCAGCCAGCCGGCCATCTTCACCCGCTGGTCCACGGACTGGATGTACTCGCTGAAGGGAGCGGGAAAGCTCAGGGCAGGCGTGCCGGGCGGCCCGGCCACGGTGACATGGAGGGCGCTGATCTTCGGGGCCTGCTCTTCCCACAGGTTCAGGCCCAGGTCGCGTTCGATTTGCAGCGCCGGCCCGAACATGCCCTGGGTGGACATGACCCTGCCTGATCGCATTTCCTCCGGGGTCCGCGCGGACATGACGGTCACGTCGTACCCCTGCGCTTGCAGGCTGAGGGCGAGCTGGAGCCCGCCCTGGCCGGCGCCGACGATCAGGATCTTCCGCATCGCTACCTCCGGGATCGTGCAGGCGTTTTACCTGCCGGCCAGGGCACTGTGCCGGCTGGCCCTGCGCGTGGTGTGCTGCGTGGTCTGCTGCATGGTGTGGGTGACGGTCGCGGCCAGCGCCTTGGCGACCGACCGGCGGTCGCGGGCGTCGCAGGTGATCAGCGGGACGCCGCCGGCGATCCGGAGCGCGTCGCGGACCTCGTCGAGCGGGTGGGCCTGCTTGCCGTCGAACAGGTTGACCGCGACGATGAACGGCACGTCGCTGTCGGCGTCGAAGTAGCTGACCGCGGCGAACGAGCTCGCCAGCCGGCGGGTGTCGGCCAGCACGACCGCGCCGCTGGCGCCGCGGGACAGGTCGTCCCACATCGGCCAGAACCTCGGCTGGCCGGGCGTTCCGAACAGGTACAGGGTCAGGTCGCGGGCCAGGGCGACGCGGCCGAAGTCCATGGCCACGGTCGTCGTGGTCTTCTCATCGCCTGCCGCCAGCGGGTCGAGGGCCCGTGCGGCCTCGGTCATCCAGTTGTCGGTGTTGACGGGCGGGATCTCGCTGATCGCCGACACGAAGGTGGTCTTGCCGACCCCGAACCCGCCGGCTATGACGATCTTGACCGAGGTTCGGGGCGGGCGGCGGTTAAGCGAACTGCCTGAGGCCATCAAGGACTCGCTCCAGAAGCGCGTGATCGTAGGGAGACGCCGCGGCGGGCGCCTCGGCCGTCACCCGGCCGGCCGAGCACAGGTCGCCCAGCAGGACACGGGTCACCCCCAGCGGCACGCCGCAATGCGCCGACAGCTCAGCCACCGACTCGGTACCGGTGCACGCGCGCTCGTACAGCGCCCGGGCCTCGGGCAGCAGCCGGACGGCGAACACCGGGTCATAGCCCTGCGCTGACACCAGCGTGTGGATCAGCAACTGCCCGCGGCCGCCGCCGCGGGTACGGCCGCTGGTCAGCACGTACGGGCGGACCCACGGATTGGAGGGGGCGGCCTGGCCCCGCGGGCAGCCGCCGCCGTTCATGACCTGCCGCCCGCGGCGTGAGCGTGCCGGTGAATGTCATCGCGCAGCTCCGGGGTCAGGGCGTGTCCCACGCTGCCCACGAGCTGGGCCATCTGATGGGCGACCGCGCCCAGGTTGGCGTCGCGCTTCACCAGCACGCCGAGCCCCGCCAGATCGCCGATGCCCATGAAGATGAAGTGCCCCCGGGTCAGGCGCAGCAGGATCTGGTCGCAGCTGCCCCCGTCCGCCTGCCTGGCGAGATTGTTTCCCAGGCTGAGGATCCCCGACGCTATCGCCGCCAGCGGATCGGCCAGGTCCGCGGGCAGCGCATCGGAGGCAAGCAGCGGCAGCCCGTCCGATGACACGATCAGCGCATGGCTCACCCCGGGCGTGCTCGCGGCGAAGTTGCTGATCAGCCAGCCGAAGTCCTGCGGCGTCCGCGGGTGAGCAGACCTCGCGTCCCAGCTCACGGCATGTGTCCTTCCATCTCACCTGAACGGTGCCTGCCCGGCTCATCGCCGGGCGGAGGCCCGGTGCCCGCGGCGGCGCCAAAGGCCTGCAAGTCGGCCGCGAACGCCAGCCCGCCCGCCGCCGGATCAGGCGCCGCCGCCTGCCCGGCAGCGGCCCGCTCCCGCCGCGAGGGCACGCGGACGCTGCCCGGCTCGCGGCGGGGCAGGCGCCCGCCGGCCCCCTGGCCCGGGCCGCGGTGCGGCGGCACGACCGGGTCAGGGCCCCTCCGCGCAGGAGGCCACGCCGGCAGCGATCCTGCCGGGGCAGGAGGCCCGGAGACACGCTCCCCCGCGGCGGGAGCGGGAGCCGGGCCGGGAATCTCGCACACCAGGGCCGGCGGGATACCGACCATGGCGATCGTCCCGGTCACATTCCCGCCAGCACCCGGCCCTGGCGGGTCGCGCCGGGCGAGCTGGACCCGCAAGCCGTGCCTGCGGGCCAGGCGGCGGACCACTTCGAACCCGGTGTGCCGTCCCGCGACGCCGGCCGGGGGCACCGGCCCGGCCAGCGTGCCGTTCAGCGCGGCCAGCCAGCCGGGCTCCATGCCCAGCCCGGCGTCCTCGACACGGACCATCACGCTGCCGTCAGCCAGCAGATGCGCGCTGACCGTCACCATCGACGGCGAGTACCTGGTGGCGTTGTCAGCCAGCGCCGCCAGCACCGAGGCCATGTCATCGGCCGCGTACGCCACCACCGCCAGCTCGGCGACCGGGCCGACCGACACCCGGCCGTAATGCTCGATCGCCGAGGCCGCCATCCGGACCACATCCAGCAGCGACGTCGCGTGACCCGCGATCTCCTCGCCACCGCGGCCGGCCAGGACCCGCAGATCCCGCGCCACCCGCCGCATCCGGGTAACACCATGATCAACCTCGTACAGCCGGGCCAGGCAATCCGGGTCCCGCTCCCCGCTCTCCAGCACGTCCAGCACCGGGCGCATCTGCTCGGTCAGGACCAGCAGCCGCCACGCGAACTGCTCGCACACCTCCGCCCACGCATCCGGCAACATCACCGGACCAGACACCGGCGCGGTGACGTCCAGGCCTAAAGCCTGAGCCGCCTCAGGCTCCCGGGCCGGCCTACGCCGCCACCATCGCCTCCTCACGATCCCTCCTCACCGTCCCAATCCCGGAACGAGTCGCTTCCCTGATCGCATGACCGCCCTTTGCCCTGTGCGTACCGGCTACGAAACCAAGCCCATAACGTAACGTGTCTAAAGGGGCGAGCGAAGCCATAATGGCGAGAGATGCTGGTCCGCCAGCGGAAAGGTGCAAAGAATGCCCGAAATGTGGTTGGCGCAAAGCCGACCATCATGACGAACGTCTCGATCATCTGCCCGGCGGCGGCGGGTTACTCCGTCATCCGGCGACGCTTCTTTCGCGCCCGGCGATGATGGCGTCAGCAATCGGACCCCGTCGGCTCGGGTCCTTGGGCACGAAGCGGAAGTCCAGGCTGACCCGGCTCACGCTGGTCCGGTTGGGCTGACTTCCGTGCCTGGCCAGCGCTCCGTCAAAGATCACGACCTCGCCGTAGGCTGCCGGGATCGGCTGGTAGTCCGCCGCGCCGTAGTGCTGCTCCAGCCACAGCCCGTTCGATTCGAAGGTGTCCACGAAGGGCACCCAGCCGGTGAGGTAGTCGAGCCGACCAGTGACGTCGGCGTCCCGGTGCCACGCGCTCACGCTCGGCGTGCCCGCCATGTGCACCCTAAAGGTCGGGCTCGCGTTGTAAGAGATGCCGCCGCCGAAGGCCGGTGCCACTACCTCCCGCACCAGCTTGTTGTACAGCGTGAGCAGCGGGTGATCGGGTGCGAGCGCGGCCAGCCGGGCACGCAGCCGCATGTTGTCCTGGTAGCCGAGCGCGGGCGGCCTGCCTGACTCGCGCTTTCGCGTGCGCTCCGACTCGGCCAGGCAATCAAGGCGTTCGACCCCGAGCGCTTGCGCGGCAGCGTGCGCCAGCGGCAAGCGCTCGGGGTCGTACGGGATGTAGTGCGCTGAGATCACGACGGATCGGTCTGCCCCTCCTGACCGAGTTCCGCCGGGGCGGTCTCCGTCGCGGCCGTCGCGGCCACTGTCTCGATAATGGAGACATTGTCCACGACGGTATCGGTGACGTTGTCCGTGACGTTATCGACAACGGTGTCCACATCGGTGTCGATATCGATATCGATATCCACATCCACATCCACCACCGCGATGAAATCGACGTCCACGTCGATGTCGATATCGACGTCCACATCGACATCGACATCGGTGTCCACATCGGTATCCACGTCGATATCGACGTCTACGTCCACATCGACATCGACATCGGTGTCCACGTTGGGCTCTTCGAAGACCGGCTCCTGGCCGCCGGTCTGAGGCAGGTCCGCGGGGTTGGCCTCGTCCGCGCAGGACTCCTCAGCCTCGTAGGCCTCGTCGCCCTCGTCGGCCTCTTCCTCCGCCTCCTCGCACGGGGACAGCCCGAGCGCCGCTTCCGGTCCGGGAGCGATCGAAACGGCGGTAGGACCGGCCAGGTTCATCTTTATCTTGTCGCACACCTCGACCGCCTGGTACTCGCCCCGGAAGCATGACCAGCCCTGGCAGCTCAGCCTGCCGGTGCGCCAGAGCAGGTAGCCGGTGCCCAGCAGCCCGGCGGCGAGGGTGCCGAGCACGATCCCCGCGATCCCGCCGCCCGACAGCCCGCCGTCGCTCGGCGGCACGACCGCCGGCGCCGAGGTGCCGCGCCAGATCGCGTGATTCGGCGGGCTGCCGCCGCCGGGCCAGTAGCTGCCGATGAAGGCGTTGTACGACGTGGCGGTGTCGACGGCCAGAGCGATCGACGCGTTGGCGAACCGGGCAGGCACCGCGGTCTCGCCAGCCCAGGTAATCGTGCTGTATCTGGGGTCGAAGACCGGCTTGGCCACCGTGCCCGATGCCGCGCCGTCGGTGACGGTGACGGTGACGCTGGCACCGGTCACCGCGATCGACAGCACGGCCGGATCGGGCGAGAACGTGCCGTGCTGGTCGACCGAGAACGTGCTGTAAGTCCCGATCCACTGGTTAGGAGCGGCGGACGAGCCCTTGCTGCTCCACCCCTGGGTGTTGTAGGTACCGTCGAAGGTCCTGGCGCCGCCGGCGGCAAGCGCGAAGTCAACGTCGAAGCTGTCGTTGCCGACGCTGCCGGTGAGCTGGCTGCTGAAGTACGCGATGCCGCCCGCCGCGGTGCCGCCGACCGCCACGCTGGCCTGTCCTGGCGGCGGTGCTCCCTCGATCGTCATCGTCGGTCCGGCGGTGCCGCCGGCGTAGCTGGTCGGGTAACTGCCTGACCAGCTACTGAGATAGCCGACTGAGACGGTGCCCCGGATGTTGGGCTTGTCGGGCTGGGCCGCTCCCCGCGCCCAGGCGAACCCGAGGAAGCTGGCCAGGTAGGTCAACGGGTCGATGAAAAACTGCAGCCGGCCGCTGTCGTATTGACCTGAGGCGTTCTGCCAGGTCAGCGCTCCGCTCGTCCAATCAGACCCGGTGATTTTCTGCTTGCCGACGCTCAGCGTGCTGCCGTCGTAGAAGACTCCGGCCAGCTTGGTCCAGACGCCGTTGACAAGCTGCGAAGCCTGGTACTGGCCCTCATAGGGGCCGGTGTAGGCGGGGTTGGACGCGCCGGTCACGGCCTGGCCATTGACCATTCCGGAGAACTTCATGGCGCCGGGCTGGTTGCCCGCGGCGAAGGTGAGAGATCCGCTGGCCCAGGTCAGCGTGCGGCCTTCGAAGGCGTACTCCGGTACCGGGGTGCCGCCGACCGCCACGCTGACTCCTGGCGCGCCCTTTGCCGGCGGGGTGGCGGTGACCAGCACCTCGGGTCCGGGAGCCCCGGCGGTGGTGGTGGTGTACTGGCCGACCCAGACCGGCAGCGGGTTGGTGCCAGGTACCGTCTCGGTGAGGCTGGCGTTCGGGCTGGCCGGCTCGCTGGCGCCGGACGGCCAGATCGTGCCGGCCACGGTCCGGGTCACCGGGGCGCTGCCGGACGGCACCGGAGCGCTGAACGCCAGCGACCCGCTGACCGGATTCGACGCCGAGGCCGCCCAGCTCAGAGTTGACGCGGCGAAGGTGAATCCGGTGATCCGGCTGGCGTTGACGAACACCAGGCTGTTGTCGTTGGTGACCGGGTCGCCGAGGACGGTCACGGTCAGCGTGCCGTCCGCGCTCGTGTAGACCCCGGTCCAGGCCAGCAGCATGGTGGCGGTCACAGCCGCTTCGGCGGCGTGGACGTCGCGGATCGTGGTCTGGTAGCCGTGCTCGCTGAGCCAGTGGTTGATGGTGTCCCTGGGATGCGGGCCCTTGAAGTTGGCCTTGGTCACCTGGAGGAACTGCCTCACCAGCGCCTGGTTCGAGTACATGTCGATCACGAACTGCTCGGCCGGCGAGGCGGCGAGCCTGGCCTGCTTGGCGGCTACCTGCATGCGGCCGCTGTCCCTCGTAGCCAGCATCCGCCGTTCCCACGCGTTCAGGCCGGGATAGGAAGCGCTGGAAACCGCGTACCCTGGCCGTTTCCTGAAATGCTCGCGCAGCTGCGGGTGCTCGGTCAGCTCGAGTATGAACTGGGCGGCTCGGGTCGGTCGCTGATACTGATAGTCGGCCGGCACGGTGAACCCGGCCAGATTTCGCAACGCGGATCTTTCGCGCTGGTCGTAGCTGTCCACCGTGCGCTGGGCCGGGAACGGGGCGGCCGCGGCTCCGGCGAAACCCAGCCTGGCGGCCATCTCCGGATCCTGGGTAGCGGTCTTCGCCGGCGGCAGGTAGAGCGTGGAGATCCCGTTGATCCCGGCGAAGTTCCTCGGCTTGGCCAGTTCGGCCAGTTCGTAGTGCTCGATGACCGGAGACAGGGTCGGGTAGCGCGCCGCGATGTAGTGCACGGCCGGCGCGTCGGCCGGGTAGAACCGCTCCAGGTACTCGATCAGCAGCGGGAACTTCGCGTTGGTGAACCCCCGGCGCCTGTATCCCTGCTCGCCGATGACCCCGACCTGCCAGAGCACGACGTGCAAGGTGGGATCGGGCACCCGGCCGCGCAGCAGCATCTCGGTCGCCTCGAAGGTCGCCATGCCCGGATAGCTCGGGTCCACGGACAGGTCGGCGCACAGGCAGTCGAGCGCCGACACGCCGGGCTGCATCGTCGCTTCGTGACCTTCTCGCTGAGCTATCCGCAGCGACCGGTGCGTCGAGAGCGCGAAGATGCCCGGATGACCGTAGAAGACCGCGGTGACGGTCTCGCCGCGCCGCACGTAGTGCAGCATCGCCTCGCTCATCTGGACATAGGTGTGGTACCGCGGCTTGGTGTCCTCGTACAGCACGTAGAGGTCGTAGGCGTCCGGGCGGCGTCGCCTGATCCACAACTGGGTCGCCGGGTCGGCCACGCAGTAGAACACCCGGTCCGCCTCGTCGATCGCCTGCGTGGCCGAGGAGGTGAAGCCGACAGCCTCGATCCCGGAGCCGACGATGACCAGGCGGCCGCGCGTGGCCGGGACGGCGGCCGGCTGGCCGGTCGCCGGCTGGCCGGCGTCGGCGAGGGCGGCCACTTCGGCGGCCAGGGCTTCCCAGGCCGCGCTGGCGTCCGCGCGGGTGGGGTAGCGGTCAAGCCAGCCATCGCTAGTGGTGCTCATCGGAGTACTCCGTTTTCTCGCGGCCGGGTGAATGCTCAAGGTAGGAACTGGGTCACGAAACCACTGAAACTGGCGGCGCAGCGGACCACGGCGGCCGGATCGGCCGCCGCCAGTTCGCGGGCCGCCACCGGACCATCGACACCGAACATGTCGATGACGTCGGGACTGAACGAGACGAACAGCTCGTGAGCGATGCTCAGCGCGAGTTCGACGGAACCGGCGTGCGGGTCCAGGTAATAGGCCGGCCAGAAACCATCCCAGAGCAGCGCGCTGACCCCGCTGGCATCGACGTTGGCGAAGAGCACGCACACCGGCGCGTGCAGCAGCGTCGGCAGCGAGTCGGCTAGGTCGTAGCTGAAATTCTGCGCACCGAGGTTGTCCTGGCTGGTTCCCAGCACCGCGGCCACGGCCGCCTTCTGGCTCGTGCCGGTGTTGCCGAACCAGGAGGAGAAGCTGCCAGTGCCCTGGCCGGCGGCGAGGACCGCGCTGGTCAGCGCGGTTGCCAGCGAGCTGTGGGCGGTCTGGATGGCTTGCTGCTGGCCCGGGCTTCCCCCGGTGAACGTGATCGTGCCCAAGGTCACCTCATCGGCTAGAGGATCGGCTAGAGGAGCTGCGACGGATCGAAGAGCAGCTGAGTCGCCAGATACCAGGGCCAGGTTGGCTGGAGGTTCGGCATGACGCTCAGCGGCAGGGGCAAGATGCCGAGCGACTCGGTCGTGGCCGCCGCGAAGGAGGCCATTCCGGCGGCCCAGTTCGCCGGGTCGGTCATGTTCCAGTGGCTGAACAGTTCCTGCCGGATCGCGGTCGCCGTGGCTGGATCATTCACGAAGACGCTCAGCTCGCCGTCCGTCCGCATGCTGCGAGGGGCGAAGTTGGCGCTGCCTACCAGTGCCCTGGCGTCGTCTATCAGCGCCAGCTTCGAGTGGACGTACACGCCGCGGAAGTTCGGCCGCTGGCCATTGAGCTGCCCGCCATTTTGCGGCGGGTTAGTGAAGTAGCGGGCCGGCGAGCCGAAGAGCACGCTGCGGGGGCTGGTCCCCAGGTTAATCGTGGCTACCTCACGGATGCTCACGGTGCGCGGTGCTGAGCCGCCGAAAGCGACCGTAGTGAATTCGACGCCACGCGGATTGAAACGCACCGCGGCGCCATCGCCGGAGGTGAAGGCGGTGCCGTCCTTGAGCACCGCGCCGGCCCAGTCGGCCGAACTGAGCAATAGCGCCGCGTAGGACCATCGATTCAGATAGGTACCGCCCGATCCGACCGAGAACTCGGCCCGCGCGTCCCCGGCGGTCGGGAACGGGACGACAACGATCACCAGGAAAGGGTGACCGCCGACCGCCATTTTCAGCCGCTCGGCTAGTGCCTTCACGATCCCTACGTCATACATGGCGTAGTTTTCCAGGTAGACGTACCGCGACGCGGCGCCTATGGCGATGATGAGCTCGTCCTGGATCTGACGCACGTCGCGCAGCAGCACGGTTTGGTTGAGGTTCAGGCTGAGCGTGGAACGCTCGTTGCTCGTGATCAGGACCTGGGCTGGCACGGCCCGGGTGGTCACCCTGCGGTCCTGATACGGGCTTGGCTGCGTGAACCCCGAGCAGACCGCTGGCTCGTCGATGCAGGTGCCCGCCCCGATCATCCAGGAGGCGATTTTCGCGTAACTCGCCGACTGCGGCGCCGGCGCGGTGCCCTGCTTGGACCACCGCCGGTCGAATTCCGCCTCGATCAGCTCCACCGCCGGGCCCTGCAGCAGCAGCCCGGTGTCGTGCCAACTCCGCCCGCGATCGGAGTGCGTCGCGCGGTCGTAGTAGCCGTTCAGGATGTTGAACCCGGATACCAGCGCCAGCTTCGTCCCGTTGACGCAGAAGATCGCGATCTTCTGATGGTTCGAGCCGAGCTCGACCAGCCGCCTGAACCACACGTCTGAGGAGCTGTAGTAAGGCTCAAGATAGGCGTGTACGTGCGGCAGGTTCTGCAGGGCGAGCTGGGTTTGCGAGTTGTACCTCAGGTCGCTCTTGATCGCCCCGCCGGGCGTGAACAAGCTCTCATATACCGGTGCCCCGAGGGTCTGAGCCAGCTGCTTGTAGGGCCAGTTCCTGCCCTGCTCGATGACGGTCATTATTACCGACATGTCCCACATCATCACGTAGGTGTCGACAGCGGCATTGCTGAGTTCCTTGATCAGGTCGAGGAACCTCAGGGAGGCAGGCAGCGCGGGGGGCGGCGGCGTGAACGACTGGCGCGCGGTGGCGATCATGAGATCGCGCATCGTCGGGAAGAACGCCTCCCCGTCGAGCAGGAAGCGCACCGAGGCGATGGTCGGGCTGGTGACGTCGGGCACGAAGGCAAGAACCGCGCCGCTCAGCGGGGGCGTCCCCAAGCTGATGGAGAACACGGTGGATCTGGCCGCCAGATTCAGCACGTGCAGCGTGCCGTCGCCGCCGACCGCGAACACCATCTCATCGGTCGTCGCCGGCGGCCCGGCGAACGAGGCCGGGCCTGGCCGCGTCCGCCATACCTGGTTCGGAGTGATCGTGCCGGTCGGCGAAACCGGCAGGCCGTCAGCCGATAGCTGCCCGCCTGGTGCCAGCGACACCAGCACTCCGCCGCAGACGCTGGCCCAGGCCGCCGAGCCCTGCGGCCACGTGAGCGAGAACCGTGCCCGGCTCTGGGCGCCGGAGCTGTCGAGAAGCAGAGCGCCGCCGTCGTCGCCGATCAGCAGCACGAATCTGGTCCCGAGCGCCACGATCCTGGCGATCGCGAAGCCCGACAGATACGTCCAGGCCGATACAGGACTAGCCGGCCACTGGTGCGTCGCCAGCGCGTACGCGGTCGAACCAGATGCGACGATCAGCAGGTCGCCGTCGAGCACCGCTTCCACGCCAGTCAGGTCAAGGCCGGGCAGCCAGGTCCAGGTCGCCGCCAGCGCCGGCCCGGTGATGTCAACGCCGTGGACCCCTGACTCGGTCACGAGCAGCAGGTGGCTGCCGTCGCTGGTCGCGAGCAATCCGGTGACCTTGACGGTCTGCCCCGCGGCCAGCTTGAGCACGTTGGCCGGGGGCAGCGGCCGGGGTGCCGCGACGTTCGCGATGTTCACGCCGAACAGGTAACCGGTGTCGGACGCTACCCACATCATGTCGCCGATCACGACCGGCGTGGCGTCCACGCTCCCGCTGATCTGGATACCGGGGTCCCAGATGTCGGCGACGGGATTGCCCGCCAGATCGAAAGCGTGCAGGGCGCTGGCGCCTTGCGGCGCGGCGCCCTCACCGAACAGCGCCAGTGACCCGCGCTGCCGTGGCCGGCTGGTGAGCTGCCCGTACTGCAGTGTCGTCGCCAGCAGCACGGCACCCTGGCCGGCATCGACGAGGAAAAGCCGCTGCTGCGCGTCCCCGACGACCAGCACGCCATTCGGATAGCCCGGTCGCGGCGCACTCGCCTTCGCCAGGCCTGCGGCATCAAAATAAGCCGTCGAAATCCCCCCTCGAGACTCGCCCGTGCGGCAAGCGTAGCTTTCCGGCCAGTACTGCGCGATGGCTCCAAGCCAATTTATTAACGCTGAAATCGTCCGCGCAGGTGGGCGCGGCAATCTTTTTCCCAGGCGGCTGCCGAATGCGGTCGATCAAGGCTGTTAGACGCATAATTGCCCATAACTCAAGCGGAAATGGTCGCACCGCTGTGCCGTTGGTGTCGTGTAGCAGCACCAACGGCACAGCGGTGCGCGGAAACGTCGCGCGCCGGCCGACGGGGCAGGTGCCTGCTCGCGGCCCTTGAACTTGCCGGCTCATTCCTTAGGCGCCTGATGCGGCGGGTGCGCGGCGCCTGGCGCGTAAGACGGGAAGAAAGATTGTCCGGCGCGATCACCTTGGCGTCTTGGTGAATCAAGTGCCTAGTCGGTCAGGTCCTGGGTGAGGTGGTAACCCTCTTCCGGTGGTTTCGGCGCCCCACAGGTGATTGTCATACGTCAGGTCCGTGGTGCCACTCAGCGGAGGAGCGGGTTTCGGGTTCAGGAGAATTGACCCAATGCCGCTTAGCTTATTGTGATCATGCGCTGACCTGCATGTTCCTGCCCGGGCTGAATTGGCCAGGCGGGCGCCCGGCCCGAGCGGTACCGACCCCGGCAACATCAATGCGCGAAACGACACCCGATCCGGGCGTGTTGCAGAAGCCTGGCTCGGGGTGGATCGCGGGCTGGCGGGCATTGCCCAGCGCCGTGGTGTCCGGGCCCTCCGGCGTTCGCGAACCGGGCGGCCGTCATGCTCGCCGCATCCGCGTCGCCAGGAAGGGGGCATTCGCGCTGAACCGGGCGCTCACGGCGCCCGGCGATGCTTTTGCAGCACACTCGATCCCGATCATCAATTCCGCATCCTTGCGGGCACCGCCCGGCATCTCTCCGGCAGTGATAGATATCCGGTCAGTATCTAACCCTACGGCAGTTGCGATCTGCCTTGAAGACTGATAGAATTACTCATCGCGCTAGATTGAATCGGAGTTACACTCATGTTGTTCGCTGCCCCGGAACTTGACTCTCGTGAGCTTGAGGTCCTGGCTGAGATCGAGTCGCTGGAGCGCAGCCTGCGGAGCCAGCTCTGCGAACCGCGTCCCTGGTACGGCTCACTCAGGCGCTTGTCCATCGCACGGGCAATTCAAGGGTCGAACAGCATCGAAGGATACGACGCCAAGCTCGACGACGCAGCTGCCGTCGTTGTAGGTGAGGAACCTCTCGATGCGGATCAGGAGACTTCGCTGGCTCTCAAGGGTTATCGAGATGCGATGACCTATGTGTTGCAGATGGCTGACGATGATTGCTTTTCCTACAGCACTCAGCTATTGAAGAGCCTGCATTTCATGATGACGGGTTATGACTTGCAAAACAGGCCAGGTCGGTGGCGTCTTGGATCTATTTACGTGCATAACGAAGAAACTGACGCGGTGGTGTACGAGGGACCTGACATCGATCTAGTGCCGCCACTCATGGAAGAGCTTGCTGGCGGGCTCAACGTCGAATATGAGTACCTTGTCATCCAGGCTGGCATGGCTCATCTTAATCTGGCTATGATCCATCCTTTCAGGGACGGTAACGGCCGGATGGCACGGTGCCTGCAAAGTCTCGTCCTGGCGCGCGGTCGAGTATTGGCACCAGTGTTTATGAGCATCGAGGAGTATCTAGGCAGGAATACGCAACAGTATTACGATGTCTTGGCCCAGGTCGGACGGGGCTCGTGGCAGCCTAGCGACGACACCCGGCCGTGGCTAAATTTCATCCTCACTGCTCATGCACGTCAAGCGAGGACAATGCTCGTTCGGGTCAGGGAGGCCGAGCGGCTGTGGCGTGAACTGGAGAACCTCAGAAAAGAGAACGCGCTGCCGGAGCGCAACCTCCTGCTACTCTTTGACGCTGCCATGGGGTTGAGGGTACGGAATGCCACGTATCGTGCGAGCCTCGAGGAAGCTGGCGAAGATACGATTACCGAGCAGACCGCGTCCAGGGATTTCCAGCGTCTAGTTGAGGCCGGCTTGATAGCGCCGGTCGGGCAGAATCGTGGCCGCACGTACGCGGGGAGCCCGCGACTGAGGGCGATTCGTCAGGCGATAGTGAAAGAAAGAGAGCTTCGCGACGACTCTGATCCGTTCGCTCCACAGTCGTAACGACCCGTCGGGCGGGCTGGTCCTTGGATCTGGTCAGGCAAAGTAGTGGCCCTTGTCCAGGTCCTCGATGAGGCCGGGCTGGGTCGGCTGCCATCCCAGCAGTTCGCGGGTCAGCGTGCTGGATGCCGGCTGGTCGATGGCGAGGATCTGCCCCAGCCAGCCGAAGTTTTCCGCCGCGACGGAAGCCGCGGGCAGGCTGAGGTGGCGGCCGATCACCTCGGCGATATCGCGAGTCGGCACGCCTTCGTCGCCCACGGCGTGCAGCCTCGATCCCGCCGGGGCCTGCTCCACTGCCAGGCGGAACAAGCGCGCGGCATCCAGTACGTGTACCGCTGGCCAGCGTCCGGACCCGTCGCCGACGTAACCCGAGACGCCCGAGTCGCGGGCAATGCCGATCATCCGGGCGATGAAGCCGTGACGATCGCCGTCCCCATGCACCGTCCTGGGGAGCCCGACGACGGATGACCGCACGCCTCGGGCCGCCAGGGCCAGGGCCGCCTGGGCGTTCGCCGCCCGGGCGGCCACGGGTGAGCCGGAGGCGGACTCGTCGTGCTCGGTCGCCACGTGCCCCGGCACCGCGGGCGTGCCCGAGGCGATGACCAAGGGTCTTCCTGAGCCATCAAGCGCGGCGCCCATCGCCTCGATGGCTCGCCGGTCGGCGCTTACCGACGCTTCGAAGTCAGTGAAGTCGTGGATGAACGCGAGGTGGATGACCCCGTCCGAGCCGGCGGCCCCGGTGCGCAGGGCCTCCAGGTCGTCCAGGCCGCCGCGGAGCACCTCGGCACCGGCCTCAGCGGTGATGGCGGCCGATGAGTCTGACCTGGCGAGCCCGAGCACCTGGTGACCCGCGTTGATGAGCTCCGGGACGACGGCCGAGCCGATCCAGCCGGACGCGCCGGTGACGAATACGCGCATGAGTAAGCCTTCCAGATTGATGTCAGTGACTGTCATCAGTCTAGCACTAGTGAAGTCAGTCACTGTCATCACGTACCATCGTGCCATGGGTCGATGGGAGCCAGGCGCGCGCGGCCGGCTGGCGAAGGCGGCCATGGAGCTCTATGCCGAGCAGGGGTTCGAGCAGACCACGGTGGCGGGGATCGCCGCGCGGGCCGGCCTGACCGAGCGCACGTTCTTCCGGCATTTCGCTGACAAGCGCGAGGTCCTGTTCTACGGCATGGAGATGATGCGCGATCTCCTGGTGCGCGAAGTCGCTGCCGCCCCGGCTTCGGCGACGGCCATGGAGGCGGTGGGCGCGGCGTTCGAAGCCGCGGGCTCGCTGCTGCAGGAGAGCCCGGAACGGGTCAGGCTCCGCGATGCCATCGTGAACGCGAACGCGGACTTGCGGGAGCGTGAGCTGACCAAGCTCGCGGCGTTCGCGGCGGCGGTCGCCGGCGCGCTGCGCGAGCGCGGGATCCCCGAGCCGGCCGCCAGCCTGGCCGCCGAGACGGGCGTCGCCGTCTTCAAGGTCGCCTTCGCGCGGTGGGCGAGCGAGCCAGGTCAGGCCGACCTCCCGGCCCTCTTCCGCGAGCTGATCGAGGAATTCAGGGAACTGGTCGCGTACCGCGCCCCCGTCTGAGCGCACGCGGCGCCGGAGCCAGCCTGAGCGAAATGAGTTGAAAGTTATGTCGGGCGCGGTCGGATTGGGGTCCGCGATGTGGCTGGCATGCCAAAGGGCATGGACGGGGATGGCGCGCAGTCTGTCGGCGGGTGAGCTGGCGCGCTAGGTCGGGGCGTCCGGCAAGATCTCCATTCTCGGATTGTCGCAGCTAGACTGCACTGTGTGGTCACTTGGCCGCCAGTTCTATGGACAGTTGGCCGCTACTATCGTGGTCATCTGGCCGCGCGACGAAGTCGCGTGCAGCAATGTAGAAGGACAGGCCCGTCATCAGGCGGGCGGGTCCTTCGCTTCTATGACGAGTCGCGGCTGACGGGCGGCTTCGGCGAGAGCACCGCGCAGAGTCGCCGCACCGGTCACGTCGCGCTCGGCGACCACGCCGATCACCTCCTCGGCCCGCCAGAAATTCGACGGCACCAGGTACGGTGACGTGACCGCCATCAGGGTGATGTCAGCGGCCTCATCGGGTACTCCCGCCCCGGCGAGCGCCAGGGCGAGGTCGATTCTGGCGGCCACCGCCCGGCGCGGACGAGGGTCATCCGGGGATTCCATTCTTGCCAGCACGGACCGCGCGATGTCCACGGCGGCAGGGTCACCGATCCATGACAGCGTTGTTGCCACATAAGCCTCAGCCTTGCCCGGGTCGTAACGGTAGTGATGCTCGGGATGCGCGGGCACGGCGAGCGGAGAGACGAGCGTCTCGACTCGGGCCAGGGCGTCGTAGGTGTCGCGGGTTGAGCCGAGGCGAGCCCACGCCCTGCCTTCCTGGGCTGTGGCCTGGATCATGGCACTGGAGCCGCGCGGCGCGAGATCCTGGGCGCCGCGAGCCAGGGACGCGGCGCGGGCGTAGCCGCCATCGCTGAGCGCCTGCCATGCCCGCGTCTCCAGGCACCACGCGCCCAGCTCCCGGTGCCCGGTCTCGGCCGCCATCTGCATCGCCGTGTCGACGTAGGTGTCAGCTGCGTGGTACCGGCGCAGGTCGATCAGGCTTGTCGCGGCGAGCAGCGACAGCCACCCGGAGGTCACGAGCAGCCGGCGGTGCTCGTCCAGCGTCATCTTCTTGTCCAGCAGCCCGGTCACATACGCCAGGTGCGCGCCAGCGCGGGCCAGGAGATCCGCCGGAGCGGCAGACGGGTAGGCGCGCGCTAGCTCGTCAACGACCTGCTCAAGCCGCTCCACAGCCGCCGTGCCAATGTCGCTCCTGCCCGCGCGGCGCGCGACCTCGATGGCGGCCGTCTCGTCATCGAGCGGCCTTGCTGGGGCGGAGCGGCCTGCCAGCGCCTCCAGCTCGCCACCGGCCGCCAGGATCTCGTCCAGCCGGCGGGCTATCAGCGCGGAAGGACGCTGACGGCAGGACGCCAGGCGCGAGATCAGCGCGGGATCGCACGGCACGCGCCGTGCCAGAGCTCGCACGCCAAGTCCGCGGTCCCGCATAAGGGCAGCCAGCAGCTCGCCAAAGCTCATCTCGCGTGCACCATTCCGCGATTGTTGACCGTTGACGGGTGTTGAGCATGACGCGGTCAACGTCCCCACCGTAACCGCTGCGAGCGCACAGTGACGCCCATGGTGCACGACAGCAAGATCCCAGCCGCAGCAGAGCAGCTCGTGGCCGACCTGGAGGCGCGCGGCTACCGGGCCAAGATCCTCGACCGGGTGACGCCCCCGACGCGGCTCGAGGTCAGCAACCCCGTCGCGGCCGTGCTGAGTGAGACGATCATCATTCACGAAGGCGCGTTCTGGTGGCCGTGGCGTCATCGGATCGGGCCGACCGCAGACGTTCCCGGAGCAGCGGAGCGGATCGCCCGCGTGCTCGCCACCCGTGACGACATGGCGGGATGACCAAGTCAGACTGTCAAACGGCTGGCTCAGCCCGCATACCGAACCAGGCACCGCGACTGATGCGCTCGGGATGCTCTGCGCATCGGGACCTCAGAGGTTCGGTGCGGCATGTACGTCATCGCCACCAAGCAGGACGACGCCGAGCTCGGAGCATAGATCCCGCCAGGCCAGGTCCTTTGGGGAACGCTCCGGGACGAGGACTGCGGTCACGCGGTGGTAGCCGAGCGATGTAAGTGTCTGCCTGTAGCGGAGGACCTGGCCCAGGCCAAGGCGCAGTTGTTCCTCTTCGTTCCGGTCCGTGATGCTCTTGACCTCGGCAACGAAGACCGAATCGTCTGTTTGCCATGCTAGGTCGAAGTTCGGCTCAGAGGGCAGCGGGGACCGCGGGTCGAGCCCCGCTTCGCGTAGCGCCTTTGCCAGGGCATTCTGTGTATCGCAATGACCCCGCAGCCCGCGTTCAACTATTGCCGGGTCTACGCTGAAGGGCCGTCGTCCATCTGGATTTGAACTTGGATGGGATTCTCTGTAGGCGGCTCCCAAGCCGCTATTGCTTGAGTTAAAGGTAGCTGTGGCCGCCGTAGCTAGTTCAGGTATGCGGGCTACTAGATCTGAAGGGAGCTTGTTGAGATAGGGCTGCATAGGGCGCACCTCAGTGCCGCGCCAGAAGAAGAAGGGGAAGTAGATGCTGCCGTGAACCCTGGCCTTCAACGCGTCCGAAACTGAGCGGATGTCGTCTGCGCGCTGGCGGAGTCCGGCCAGGGTCAGCGGGTGATCGAGGAAGAAAGGTCCTTCCAGGTCGAGCCACCATCCGGGCTGAGCGAACGCCGTGAGAAGGCGCCGCCGAGTCTGGCCGCGATGTGAGAGCCAGATCGTCGGACCTTCAGAGACGTCGCCGACCGCATGGGACCAAGCTACAACGGCACGGCTCGTGAGACTGTAATGAAATACCACGTCGCCGGGATGAACCCACCAGATGAGTGAGAAGCCCGGCGAGTGCTTGCCGGCACTGTCCCGCTGCGGACAGTGAAGGTCAACTCCGGCATCAGGGCGGTCAGTGATCTCAAGCCAGTAGCGCTCTTTCGGGTCGCCATCCCACCAGGCGTTGACGTGGCCGGTGCTCGCCCGCCTGTAACTATCCAGAGGATCGATCAAACGTATCCGCGGCGGACTAGTTTGCTCAAGAGATGCGCCCGGAAGCTGGCTGAGCACGGCTCCGACAAAAGAGCTTCTGTAATTAAGCGAGCGCGGTTCGAGAACAAGCTCGCCGTCCTGACTGAGGCGGTCGAGTCCATCTTGGACATAGGCGATCGGCACGGGCTGTCCGTTGGGAGACTGCGCGGTGCCAACTATGACGTCCTCGCCGTCCAGGCCAAGCACCTTGTTGATCCGCCCGCGCGTCGTCTCGACCTGGCGACCGACCAGTGACTCCAGCAGCGCTCGCGCGTTCGTCTCCTTTTCCTGCATGTCAGCAGTATCGACCTGCTGTCTTTGTTTGTCATATACAGCAACGCTTCGGGGAAAAAGACATCAGTTCCGTACAGGCAGGCGGCGCCACCAACAGCGAGTCAAGTAGAGGTGCTGTCCCTTGAGCGGGAGTTCTGCCATGGGCAGGCTGTCTCGCTCATGCAAGCGATCCGAATGTCGTCCAGCCCGGTCACACAGGGGGTAGGTGCACATGAGGTCTTCAACGCCGTGCTCGGTCCACGCGGCGACCTCGGTGTAAGGACACCGGAGTCAAGCCGCCACGTCACGCCGGAATGACGCAGATCGTAGGATCCTGAAGCACTGGGCTGGGCGGCCTGCGTTGCCGGACGAGCGACAGTTCGCCGGGTCTTTGCCAGACGCGCCACCAGGTGGATGACTGGTCAGGATGATCTTGAGCCGATGCGGCATTGCTCCACTGACTCCGGCGGGATGCCGTCGGCGTCGAATTTCCACCCGTAGTCGGTCGGAACGTCGCGGCAGAGCTCTGCAAGGTCACACTTGGATATGTCCTCGCCAACCGGCAACTGGGTCAGGTCGTTGCCTCGCGGCGCACTTCCGGCATCCCTGATCCGGCCACAGATAGTTTGATTCAGAAGCGCCAGGAAGTATGTACACGTTCGGCGACAGTTTTGCCCTCTGGATGGACAAGTACTGAATCGATCAAGGCGAGCACCAAAAGCCGCTGATCATCGGCATCCATGTCGTCCCAGGCCTCGTCAGCCAGCTGCCGCAGTCGGCTGCTTCCGCCGAGTTCGTGGAACTCAGCGGCGCAGTCGTCGGGCAACGTGACCGCGCCGCGGCGAAACGCCTCCGCCGTGCGGGTCAGCAGCAGCGGCTCGTCGGCGAGACGCTGGTCGACCAGTGCGGCAGCGTAATCCTCAATGGCATCGGCGTCGATCTCGTTGCCGTGGGCCTCGGCGGCGGGGAGCGAGATCCGCTGGAGGTATCTGACCACGTCCTCGCCGACTTCCGCGCACCGCGCGGCGACCGTGACATGAGCGATCCGGGTGAGGGCGATGAGGTAGCTGTCGGCGGGGTGCCGCTCGCCGAGATTGGCGTCCAGATCTGCGGCTACTGTGTCGGGTGGGAGCAAGGCATCCAAGACGTCGGCATAGTTGCGGACGGCGCTCAGAGCTGGGCCCAGCGCTATCCGGTCCTCATCGTCATTCGCCAGAAGATCTGCGGTTGCGCCATTGATCGCGGCCATTACGGTAATGTGCCGCGCCTCCGCCAGCTCGCGGACGCTTTCCATGATGAGCCTGGATACTAGGGCGAAGGCGACTAGGCCCTGACGGGCCAAATCGTCAGCAAGATCCGCGATAAGGCCAGGCAAGTCCTCCGGGCTAGCGTGCGCGGACGTAACCATGGCGATCGCATGGCGGTCCGCCTCTATGGAGGCTGCTTCGAAGTTCGGAGCCGGGACGCTGGCTGCGGCTCGCACACGGTCTCGGTGGCCGTCTGCGCGTTGTCGCTGCTTTCGGCGACTTGCCCTGCCCATCCTGCCCTCCGTAGTCAAGCGTTACCGGACAATTGCCTCCAGATACTGTGACATAGCGGCTGGAGCCATCTTGCAGGGGGTAGATGGCCGGCGGCTACAATGCCCGGTTCGCCTTGATGGCCTCAGCAGCGTAGACGACACTGCCTATTCCTTGACCCGATAGCGGCGCCAGTTCCCCAGCGAAAGGCAGGCGCTCCTGGCGCTTGCGGGGAGTGATCGCGAAAGTCGCCTGGTCAGACGGTGGGCGGAGCGGCGAGCGTCGCTGCTCCAGCGCCTGCAACGCGAGCCGCACGGCGGCGTCGAGTTGGCGCCGCGCCCGATCGACCGGGAGCCGTCGCGAGTTGAGGTCCAGGCGACGTGAGTAGCTGACGGGTTCAGCCGCAGATGCGGGACCGGGACCGGGTCAGCAGTCGAACTCACCAGACACCAGGCCGTCGTGTTCCGCGATGACCAGGCCGAGACGCTCGCCCAGCCGGTGCGCGGCAGCCTCAATGCTCGCTAGCTCGCGGCCGAGCCGTGCCGCTTCCGCGCGGGCACGGGACTGGATGACCGCGAGGTCGGTGAATTGTCCGCTTGCAATGGTCTCCAGGGTCTGCGGTAAAGTCCGGCGACGCTGGCTTCACCGGACATGGCCGCGTCGTGCCCAGATGCCGGCCGCCCGGCCGGCATCGCGTTCGGCTGCGGCGATGGCCGCCCTGAGACCGTCAGTCGTGGCCGAGTCCACCGTGACCGACGCGCCGCGAAGCAACGCGGACATGCCGGGCGCGGTCGCGTACAGCCGACCCTGGGCCGATGCCCAGACGTGCCATGCGGGATGAGTCTCGCGCAGGCGCGGTAATTCGTGAGCCACCGTGAACCTCCGCTGTTACTGAACGAGTTTGCGTGATCACAATGGCGTGGCGGACAGGCCGTTGGAACCGTGTTCCCGGCACGCGGCGGACGTTTCTAGTTATAGTCATGAAAACGTCCTGTGAGTCCTGGGGAGGGTTGCGAACCGTGCCTAATTCGGCGTTGCGGCAGGCTATGGCCGACGCGAGGATGACGGAGCAAGCACTGGCCCGCGTGATCGGGGTAGATGAAAAGACGATCGGGCGCTGGGTAGCGCGCGATGACCGGATACCCCACCCCCGGCACAGGTGGGCAGCCTGCGAAGCCCTGGGAGCTGATGAAGCCGTGCTATGGCCTGACGCGATCCGCTCGGAGGTCAAGACCGGACCTGACCGGGAAGTCGCAGCCGTCTACCCCTACCGCTCAGCCTGCCCCGCGTCCCTGTGGCGCAAGCTGATCACGGGCGCGACCCGAGAGATCACGTTCGCCGGGTACACGAGTTACTTCCTGTGGATCGAGCAGCCCAACCTTGGCGTGGCGCTGCGCCGCAAGGCCGGGTCTGGCTGCCGGGTGCGGTTCCTGATCGGTGACCCGGACAGCGAGGTCACCCGCCAGCGCGAGCAGATCGAGGCAACCCCGCTGACCGTCTCGACCCGGATCGCCGTAACTCTGGAGCAACTTGACCGCCTGCGCGACGTGGAAGGTATACAGGCGCGCTTCTCCGATCGGCACATCGCCATGTCAGTGTTCAGCTTCGATGACGACATGATCGTCACCCCGCACCTTGCCAACCTCGCCGGCCACGAATCGCCCGCGTTCCACTACCGGCGCTGCCAGCAAGACGGCATCTTCGACCGGTTCACCATGCACGTCAGCGCGCTATGGGACGAAGGCCGGGACGTGTGGGACAGCGCGCCGGCTGCTGCGAGCTAGGCGAAATGATCATGCTGCCCGGCCTGTTTCAGGCTGACCATGCGGGAACCTGTTCGCCTGGATCGCGAGATACGCGCCGGCCATGGCAGGTCTGCTCCTGACGGGGACGGACGCGATCCTTGTCCCAGTATCTGAACCGGGTAGAGGCGAAGAGACCGGCAGGATCCGCGCTGGACACTCGGCGGATGAGAAGGGGAGGAGTCATGGCTGGCAGGGGCAAGACCGCAGGAACTGCGCGATCCGGGCTCGGTTTGCTCGGCATTTATCTCAATGACCATCTCGCGGGCGCGACTGGCGGCTCTGAGCTGGCGCGCCGGGCGGCGCAATCAGCCTCTGGCACGGCGACGGCCGGTGTGCTGCGGCGATTCGCGGCCGACGTCAAGCAGGATCGCCTCGCGCTGCTGGAAGTCATGGCCACGCTCGGCGTCCCGGTACGCGCCTACAAGGTCTACACCGCGTGGGTCGGCGAGAAGGCGGCACGGCTGAAGCTCAACGGTTACTTGCTTACCCGGTCGCCGCTCAGCAGCCTTGAGGAGCTGGAAATGCTGCGCCTGGGCGTCGAAGGCAAGGCTGCGGGGTGGCGCACGATACGGGTTCTGGCCGACAAGGACACTCGGCTGGACTCAGGCCGGCTGGACGAGCTCATCGCCAGGGCGCGGCGCCAGGCTGATCAGCTCGAGGAGCTTCGCGTAAGTGCCGCAGCCGAGATCGTCGGCGCAGGAGGGGCCGCAACCGACTCGTGAGGCAGCTTCAGTGGTGGCGACTTCGCTGACCTAGTCAGTCGGTGAATCCGGAAGGCGGGACCAGCATCAGCGTCCCGCCTCCGTGCTGGCCAAGGTCAGTATGCGCGGTACTCCCGCGTCGCGTACGCGTCCTCAGGGACGGCTGCCTCGTCTGCTGTCCGGGCGAAGCCAGGCGCGACGACCGTAGCGGCGGCGGCTGCGCCAAGTGCCCGGGCGGCGATGAAGATGATCACTACGCCAAGACCGTAAAAGAATCCGAGGTTCTCCAGGAAATGCATGGCTGACGGACCGAACACCGCGCCAGGCGCCGTGGCGGGTGATCCAGCGCTGATCGAGCCGTTCCTGACAACGTCCGCAATGACCGGCCTGCCGATCACGAGCCAGGCGCCGCCGAGTGCGGCCAGGAACGCGCCAGCCGAGGTCATCCGGACGGACAGCAGGACCAGCAGGCCGCCGAGGAACACGGCGGCGCCAGGCAGGACGGACAACCAGAGCCGCCCCGGCGTGTGGATCCATGCCTTATCTGGCGTAAAGGCGTAACCGAAGTACGGCCCGACGAACGGGATAAGTGCTCCCCACGCTCCGAGCAGCATCAGCAGGAAGCCGCCGCCCGCCTGCCTGCGGCGGCGCATATACGTAGCCATCGCTATCTCCTGACCTCGTGATTGCTCTGGCGACGTTCAGCTACCCGGCGACCGGCGGATATGCACGAGTCGGCCGTCAGGGCCGGGAAATGCCGGTCGATCACCAGGCCACCGGGAGGAGGCAGCCGGGGTCAAGCCCCCGGCTCGGGGCATGATGGCTTCAGGGGACGATCAAGGGGGGAACAGATGACGACGCAAATGAAGTCGCTGTATGACCGGCTTGGCGGTCTCGATGCGATCAACGCGGCAGTGGATTCATGGGTGGTCCGCGTTGCGGGCGATGACAGGATTAACGGCAAGTTCGTGCGGACCGACATCCCCCGGCTCAAGAAGGAGGTCGCCGACCAGCTGTGCGAGGCGACAGGCGGTCCCTGCACCTACACCGGTCGGAGCATGCTGGAGACGCACACCGGGATGCAGGTCACGGCCGGTGAGTTCGATGCGGTCATGCAGGATCTAGCGGCGACACTCGACGAGTTCAAGGTCCCCGAGGCGGAGCAGGACGAGCTGGTCGGCCTGCTTAGGCCGATGCGCGATGAGATCGTCGAGGTCGAGGCACCGGAGACGGGGACGCCGCTTCCTGACGGCTACAAGCCCGCGCCTCCCCTGTGATGACCTGATCGGCGCGGCAGATTTGCCTACTCGAAGCCAGCCTGACCAGGCACCAGGGAACGCCCTCCTAACCAGCCCCGAACGCCTGGTAGGCGGGGCGTAGCAGCTCGGCGAGCGGGCGCCCGCGCAGGTCGACGCTGACCGGCGGTAGCTGATCGAGCAGCGAGTCGCTCGCCGTGACCGGCGGGCTGGTCAGCGGTGCCGGCTCCGGCTGGGCGAAATAGGAATCAAGGCAGGCCGCAAGCGGCAAGCCGACGTGCTCGGCCTGCTCGGCCGCGGGCAGGCCGGCTGTGCCGGCGGCATCGAGGTTGGCGAGCAGGTCATCGCGCTCGCGCCCGCGCCAGGCCAAGATGGTGAACGGGTCCTCATCGAACGCCTCGGCGAGCAGGTAGAACGCGGCGGCGATGTGCTTGCACGGCACTTCATAGTCAGGGCAGGAGCAGTCCAGCGACAATTCGGCGGCAGAGGCGGGGAACAGGGGCAGCCCGGAGCTGGCGAACACGTCCTCGATGTCCTCTGGCATCTCGCCAGCCAGCAGCTTGGCCGTGTACCAGGCGCTGGCCGCGAGCGCCTGCTCTACGGCGGCCCACTCCGCCTTGCCGAACGCCGTGATGCCGATCCGCACCCGGTACGGCCTGCTCCTGCTGCCCTGCACCCGCGCGCTGACCAATCCCGCGTCCACCTCGAGCGAGATGACCTGACCCCTGCGCGCGTAGTTGCGGCCTCGCTGAAGCCGGTTGCCGAGGCCGATGTCCTCGAGGACCTCGACGAATCGTTCCGACCACCAGGTCTGGCCGATCACGCCGCGCGCACTGCGGGCCTTGAGCCCGCCATCGACTGGCCTTGGCCGCGACGGCGGCGGGTACCAGTTGCTACTCACCGACGGCGTCCTTGGAAAGCTCGAATACCTTACGCAGATCCTGGCTCGACAACTCGGTCAGCCAGCCCTCACCGTCGGTCACGACCAGGTCAGCCAGCGCCTTCTTCTCCTCGATCATCTCGTCGATCTTCTCCTCAAGCGTCCCGGTGCAGACGAACTTGCGCACCTGGACGTTGCGCTTCTGGCCGATGCGGAACGCCCGGTCCGTGGCCTGGTTCTCCACCGCCGGGTTCCACCACCTGTCAAGGTGGATCACGTGGTTCGCGGCCGTGAGATTCAGCCCGGTGCCGCCGGCCTTAAGCGACAACAGGAACACGGGCGGGCCATTTTCACTCTGGAATCTGGTCACCAGCTCGTCGCGGCGTGCCTTCGGCGTGCCGCCGTGCAGGTAAGCGACGTCGGTGCGCAGGCGCGCCGACAGGTGCGGCAACAGCATCTGCGCGAACTCCGTGAACTGCGTGAAGCACAGGACCTTGTCGCCCTCGGCGATTATCTCGTCAAGCAGCTCTTCCAGCCGGATCACTTTCCCGGAGCGGGAACCGATCGCCGACCGATCATGAAGCAGCAAGGCCGGATGGTTGCACACCTGCTTGAGCTTCGCCATGGCGGCGAGCACGTTGCCTCTGCGCTCGATGCCGTCTGAGTTCTCGATCTTGTCCATCATGTCGGCGACGACCGCCTCGTAAAGCGAGGCCTGCTCGGCGGTCAGCTGGCAGTACTGCTTGACTTCGATCTTCTCCGGCAGGTCGTCGATGATGGCCGGGTCGGTCTTGAGCCTGCGCAGGACGTAGGGCCTGGTGACCGCGCGCAGCCGGCGGGCGGGCTCGGTCAGCCCGTGCCTTTCGACCGGGATCGCGTACCTGGTCCTGAACTGCTCTGGTGACCCGAGCATGCCAGGGTTGAGGAAGTCCATGATCGACCAGAGCTCGGCCAGGCGGTTCTCCACGGGAGTGCCGGTCAGGGCGACCTTGTGCCCGGCGCGCAGGCGCTTCACCGCCTTCGCGGCGTGCGACAGGCTGTTCTTGATCGCCTGAGCCTCGTCGAGCACCACCCGCTGCCAGGTGAACCCGGCGAGCTCATCGATGTCGCGGGTCGCCGTGGCGTAGGTCGTGACGACCAGGTCGGCCCGGGCAAGCTGGCCGGCGAGGTCGTCGCCGCGGCTGCGCTCCGGGCCGTGGTGCGCGTAGACGCGCAGGCCCGGGGTGAACCTCGCGGCCTCGCGCTGCCAGTTGCCGACCAGCGACATCGGGCAGAGCAGCAACGTCGGGCCAGATTCAGGCTGCTCGGCGCGATGAGCGGATTCAAGGGCAAGCAACTGGACGGTCTTGCCGAGTCCCATGTCGTCGGCGAGGCACGCCCCGAGCCCGAGCGAGGCGAGGAAGGCAAGCCAGGAAAGGCCCCGCTGCTGGTAGGGCCGCAGGCTGGCCTGGAAATGCTCGGGTACGGCTACCGGCCGCATAGATTGCGCAACACTGCCGTTCAGCAAGTCGCCAAGCCAGCCGTCGGCCGTCACCCGGGTAACTGGAAGCGGCGTGTCAAGGTCATCGGGATGCGCGGTGGCCAGCCGCAGTATCTCGGTCGCGGTTGCCTGGCCTTTCTGATCGCGGGTCAGGAACTCGAGGCCGCGCCTGAGCTGTTCGGGGTCGATGGCCACCCACTGGCCGCGGAGCCTGATCAGGGGTGCCTTTGCCTGCGCGAGCAGGGCGATCTCGGCGTCGGTCAGGGTGTCATCGCCGACGGCGAGCTGCCAGCGGAAGTCCATCAGCTGGTCCTTGCCGAACTTGCTCGCCTTGCCCACGACGCCGTCAACGGGCGTGGAGGCGGACGCGGTCAGGGCCAGCCTGCGGCTCCGGTCCCACCAGGACGGAAGCAGGATCCCGAATCCCGCCTCGTCGAGCGCGGGGGCTACCGAGGAGAGGAACCTGTAGGCGCCCTCGCCATCCAGGTCAAGGCCGCACGGACGGGGCTGGCGCAGGCCATCGGCTAGCTCAGGGTAGATCCGGCTGGCCCGCCCGAGCTCGGCGAGCAGCAGTTCCCTCGGGCGCGCCAGCCACCGGCTGAGGCTGCCGTCGTCGGCCCAGGCCTGGGCTGCCGGCACGAGCAGGCTCGGGTCGCTGGCTGACTGCAGCAGGAATTCAAGCTGCCAGTGGCTCTGGACGGCGCCATCGATGTCGGTGTCTTCGGTGCCGGTGTCTTCGGCGGCCGGCCCGTCCTGCAGCCTGAAGGTAGCGCGCGCCGGGCCGGTCTGGCCGATGCCCACGCCATCCCATCCGCGCAGCGCCTCGGCGAGCGCGCCGAGGTCAGCGGCATCAGCGTCGAACCGGTCATCGGGTGCGGACAGCGCCTCAAGCCAGGCCTCGACCACGCCAGGCCGCGCCGGGCGACGGCCCCGCCGGGGCGGAATGAGCGCTGGCCCGGCTGACAGCCTGTCCCGCGCGATGGCGTCTACCATCGCGGTAAGCGCCGCGATGACGAGGTCATGCGGATTGTCGTGGTCGGGCACCGCCCGGCAGACGGGGGGCATAGCCCTGATCAGCGCGTGCACCGTGATGACGTCAGGGCCGGTCAGGACTGGCCGCCACCTGGCGACGGCGCCGGATCCGTCACGGCCGAGCAGCGGCAGCAGCCGGCCGCGCGACACCAGTTCGGCGGCGAAAGCAGCGAGGCCGGAGAAGTAGTCCACCGACGCGCCGTACCTGACATCGGGCACCCGCTCGGCGAGCGCCGCGAGCGCGGCCGCACCATGCAGGGCAACGACGGGGACCGTCCAGGGCAGCAGCGCCGGGGTGGACCTGGCAGCCGGGCGCGGCGTGCCCCTGACCAGCTCGGGCGAGTCGAACGGCGCGGTGCGCAGCGAAGGCAGCAGCAGCGTAGCCTCGCCCTGCTTGCCAGAATGAATGCCGTCGAGTGCGGCGAAGGGCGCGGCGAACGGATGCGGCCGCGCCGATCGCAGGGCCTGGCTGCGGCTCTTGACCAGGCGCTCGGAGTCCTCGGCCCACAAGCACAATCCTGGCTCAGCCAGCCAGAACCCATGCATCACAAGCACGTCGCTACGCTCCGGACCTGACGGGGGCAATTGAGCGGGTTATGCCGAAGCAGCCTAGCGCCGCCCGCCCGGCCACCCGGTGCGGACACGCCAGGAGGTCGCCGCGCTGCCTCGCCTCTCGGACCGTCGTTCTCGACATGGCGGCGGTGCGCTCCCGCATCTGTCCGTGTTCACGGGTTGAAACGGTTCCGGGTTGATGTCACGACGCGAGTGCCGCACTCCATCTCGGGGCGACAATCGACGACATTCTCGATGCGGCAGTGACGGAAAGCCTGCGGATCTCGCTCCAGGACGCCGTTCGCGCTCCGCTTCAGGCGATGCTGCCAGGGAAGGCCCGCGGTCGGCTCGGGCTCGGGTGGCACGGCCAGCACGATGCGCACTGGGCGGCGCACGAGCAAGAGGACCCCGTACACAGGAATCGTCCTGGGGTGGCGCGGCGCATAGCGCGCCATCAGCACCACGAAACGGCTCTCGTTACCATGCCACGATCAGGGGGTTTCCAGGCAGAGCGGTAAAGGTGCCGTTGTCGATGCGGCCGAACGTGCCGCACCGGATCAGCACATGCACTCCAGCCGGCGCCGCCGACAGCACCGAGCACTCGCTATCCTGCTCGCCCGGCAGGTCCGCGATGGTGCGGGGGACCCCGGTGCGCACCGAGATCTCGGAAATGCCCGTGGCAGAGAAGATCGCTGCCTGGCCGCCGGGCAGGATTACGGAGGAACGCGGATCATCAGAATCGGCGACGCGGTGGCCGAGGAACAGGCGGTTCCCCGGCGCGCGGGTATCGAGCAACCAGAGCGCTGTCTGTCTTGTGTTCGCCGCGAACTGGCGTGTTTCTGAGTCCCAGGAGTAGGCGAGCACAGTGTCGTTCGCCCACGAGACTTGCCCCGACGACCCCGGATCGCCAGGTAGCCAGGTACGCTTCGTGCCAGTCGCGACTGGGGTCACCGCGATCTCAGCACGATCCGGACCGTTGAAAGAGGTCCCGGGCAATTGAATCGCCATGCCAATGTGGATGCCGTCCGGGGTAAGCGCGATCGACTCCAACGTGTCCCGGGCGGGAAGCGGCGCGATCGGCAAGGCCCGTACCTGCCCTGGACGCCCGCTCGAGGCCAATCGCATTCGGAAAAAGTGACCGGCGAGCACGATCACATAGGTGACGCCGTCTGCGGCAGCAGCGATCCCCCAGTCGCGCGGACTCCCGCCGTCGGGGACTCGGGGCAGTGGCACGCGGCCGACGAGACGCCCATTCTCCGAATCTCTCGCCACGACGCTTTTCGAATTGAGCGTCACGTAGAACGGAGGCATGCCGCCGCGTGCTGCCGATACCAGCGCAGCCTCATTTCCTCGATCGGCTTCGCCGTCCGGACGCTTCACGATAGCCAGTCCGGCGACGATCAGTCCGACCGCGAGCGCGGCCGCCACCGGGGCGGACCAGCCAGGCAGGGAAAAAGCGCGATGCCCGGCCATCATGCCGCGCCGGCTAAGTGGCGGCTCCCGCAGCGGGGCGATCATTCCAGGCCGTGCCTGAGCAGCTTCGGACCGCAGTTCGGCACGGAGTTCTGCCTCAAGGTCGTTCATCGCCGCATTCCCTTCAGGGTCTGGGCCAGAGCGGCTAGTCCGCGGGACGCGGTCGAGCGGACGGCCGATGGGCCGATGCCGAGAGTGGCAGCGGTCTGCTCGACTGAGAGATCGCAGTAGTAGCGCAACGCCAGTACTTCACGCTGTCGCGGAGGCAGGCGCCGGAGCGCGGTGGCCAGCTCGCTCCGGTCGGCGGCCCCGGCCGCAGGGTCGGCCAGCCAGGTAGGGCTGGGCGCCAGCGTGGCATGAACGCGCCACGCGACTGCCTGGTGCCGATGTACCGACCGGCAGGCGTTCAGCACGATCGAGCGCGCATAGGCGAGGCTGTCCTGCTTGTGCCGCACCCGGTGCCAGCCGCGGTGCAGCCGCTCATACGCGTCCTGGACGACATCTTCCGCGGTCGCGAGGTCTCCTGTCATGACCAGCGCGAGCCGGACCAGTTCGAGGTGATGCGCCCGGAACAAGGCTGCCACGCTCTCGCGCGCGGCCTCATGCGTGCCGAGCCCAAGCGCCAGTTCGTCCTGAGCCAGGTCGGGATTCACGACAGAGAGACGCCTGACGCAGCTGCTGCGCTGCGTTCACCGCGTTGGGTCTCCTCCGAACCACGCGCATAGCTGGCGAGCGTGATGAGAAGTTCTCGAGCAGGCCTCACGGTCATCGGCATCGAAAGGTTACGAAGTGCGAGCTGGCCGGATCTTGGTGGTCCTCGATGACCGGCAGCATCGTCAGGAATCCCGCATACGCTGCGGCGAGGACCTCGTTCAGGCCGGCGGCGGCGTCCATCCTCTTCCGCGCCTCATCAAGCTGATTCACTGTCACAACGTGGTCATGTCAAGGATGGGAGCAGCGCTAGCAGATGGCAGCGGAATCGCAGTTGCCGCCGGGTGCCGACGAGCGGGAGACGGGCCGGGTCGAGGCGTTCAGCGACGGCGTGCTAGCCGTCATCATCACGATCATGGCGCTGGAACTTAAGGCCCCGGTCGGCGGTGCGCTTACCGATCTGCGCGGCCGGGTGCCGGCGCTGCTGGTGTACATGCTGAGCTTCACGTTCATCGGGATCTACTGGAATAACCACCATCATCTGCTGCGTGCGGCCCGGCAGGTCACCGGTGCCGTGATGTGGGCGAACCTGCATCTGCTGTTCTGGCTGTCGCTGATCCCCGTGCTCACCGAATGGATCGGGGAGCACTACCGCCAGAGCGCGCCAGCGGCGACCTACGGACTGGTGTGCCTGGGCGCGGCCCTCGCTTTCACCCTGCTCACCCGCGCGATCATCCGCGCGGACGGCGAGGACTCCCCGGTGGCCGTGGCGCTGGGGAGCGACGTCAAAGGCCGCATGTCGCTGGCGCTCTACGCGGCGGCCACCGGACTGGCTTTCCTCAGCCCGTGGATCGCCTACGCCATCTTCGCCACCGTGGCCATCATCTGGCTCGTTCCCGACCGCCGCCTAAGCCGCCGATAGCTATGAGTAGTCGGCGGTCACCTGGCGGGTGACGGCGTTGACGGTGACCACGCCGCCGTGCGGGACGATCCATTGCGGGCGGGTGTGACCGAACGGGATGCCGGCGCAGATGACGGCCTCCGGGTTGTAGCGGCCGACCATGTCGACGACGGCATCGCGCTGCTCGGCCCGGAGCCGGGCTCGTTCATCGGCGGGCGGGCGGCGGGTGCGATCGGACACTGGCGGGCGGGCCACCAGGACCGCGTCGGCTGCGGCGAAGATGCCGCGCTCGCCCAGCGAGCGGATGATATGTCCGACGTTGCGCGCCGGGGAGCATCTCCTCGGAGGTTTCGATGAGAAGAACGCCCCCGTCGAGGACATCCGGATCGAACGGGAATCGTCCTGCGGTGAGGATCCACTCGATGACCTCCAGGCAGCCGCCCCAGGTACGGCCGGTCACTGAACGTGCCGGACCGTGCCAGCTCCAGGGTTCGGTCGCCTCACGCTCGCCGTAGGAGTTCAGGGCGCGCGGATCGCCCCAGTCGACACCGATGTCCTCCGACACGCCCGGGTCCGTGAGCTGGAGCGTCTCGCCGGTGACAAGAGCGGCTCGCAGCGATCGCGTGTGGATGTCATCGACGCCGGGGCCGGGCCGAGATGCACCTGCGACGATCCGCCGTAGAAACTCGCGACGCCGTTAGCCCAGAGCCAGTGGTGCAGGTTGGTGTTGTCGCTGGTCCCGAGGAAAGGCTTGGGGTCGCGCCCGACCGCATCGGCATCGAGGTGCGGGATGACAGTGATCTGATCGTCCCCGCCGATCACCGCGAGGATGCCTCGGATCGCCGGATCAGCGAGGCGCCTGCCGCCGCGAACGATGGCGAAAGCACCGCGATGTGCTCGCCGGGACGTGCCTTGGGAGGGTGGACGAGGTCGCGGGCCATGCGCGGCATCCAAGCACATCGAAAGCGTCGCGCACAGCTGATATATCGTGCGCTCGTGGAGACCGGGCGAGGATCTTGTCGCTCGTTGATTCGCGCTATGCGCGTGCATTATCGTGACGGGACTTTGGGTCCGGCCGACCGGCATGCAGCTCCCGTGGGCCCGGAGCGGGCGAGCCGTTCCGCGCCCGAGCGTGATGGCAATGATCTGTTCATGCCTGGGCGGTTGCATTATCACCGGCACGATCGGCACCGGGTGGACGATGTCTCATCCCGGGACAACGCTCGGTGTCGCCGGGTCCGCCTGGCTCGTCACTTTCGCTCTGGACCTGTTCTTCCAGGCCAGGTCACGCCGCGCCGGACGCTGACCTACGCCTCGTCTGCCCGCAGCGCGCTACCCCATGCCCGGAGCAAATGCGGGTGACCGGCAGCGCGGGCAGGCAGGGTTGGCGAGCATGTCCAGTGTGATCAAGTCGGTGGCTTCTGACGCGGCGGATCCACTCGTTGCTTGCCAGGTTCTGGACCGGCGGCCCTCGGGTCTGATTCGGCAAGTCAGGCAGATTCATACCCCGGCCGGGAGGTTGGGGAATTTCGTTCACTCATTGCAGCGGCTATTGTTACGGCCAGCTTTACGAAGACTTCATCTCGTTTGTGCGCACTGAGGCTAGATAGGGGGACTTCGAGTGAGTTGATGGATTCGAAATCTCTCAGTGCAGAGTGGTGGAAAAGGCTAGGCGTAACCAGAACCGGGATTACAATTGTGCCGTGCGTCTCGGCGTTTTGGATGAGCACCGGGACCTCCTCGTCCATCACGAAGTCTGATGCCAAGAAATTCGCGCTCACAAGAAGTATGGCAACTGCTGCACTTCTCAGAGCGATGTCGATGTCGCAATGCCATTTAGATCCCGGCTTGATGCGCGAGTCGTCCCAGACGTCAAACGATATGCCGCGCCCCAAGGGCTTCAAATGAATAAGAAGTCTGTCTACCCATTTGCGATCGTTGTGACTATAACTGATAAAGACAAGTGGCTTGCTAGACGTAAAATGACCCATCATGACCTTCGAGGGGCGACGGGGGCCGGCGCTAGAGACCGCGTCATCTTGACGGCGACTGCCGCAGTGCCCGTGCGCGCGCCCGCACGGGTGGTTCTTGGAGCGCGCGGGCGTTGCGAGACGCCGTTTGTGCGCTGACTGGAAGTCGGACGGGTAGTGAGTCTGCTCGGCTTGCTCGTCCATGGATTGCCTCCTCCCGGACGGATCGCCGATGTATTCCCAGTGTCAACCCCAATGGGATTCCCATCAACCCCCTGTGGTCGAATCTGCCATACTGAAATGCCCATCGACAAGATGGATGGCATTGCTGTTGCAAGTCCCAGCGTGACTCACATTGGCAGTCGCAAGTAGAATCCTTGCACGACAGGGCACGTAACCCTGCGAAGTCGCGTCACAGCTGCCACACTGGTGCCGCTCAGCGGAGGCGGACAGGAGGCACGGAGGGAGGCTGGCCGTTATGACCATGCCCGGCAGTCCGACCGTGCGGCGTCGCCGACTAGCGGCTGAGCTGCGCCAGATCCGGGAGGCTCGCGAGGAAAACCTGGAGGCCGTCGCTAGGGCCCTGAGCTGGTCGACGTCGCGGCTGAGCCGTTATGAACTGGCCAAGGGAGGTCTGAGACCAAGCGACGTTGCCAGTCTGCTTGATCACTATGACATTACCGGGCCGCGTCGTGCCCAGCTACTCGAGCTGGCCCAGGAGGCAGCCCGCAAGGGATGGTGGGAGGACTACTCAGACGTCTCGTCACCCGAGCTACTGCAGTTCATAGGCTTGGAGGCCGAGGCCACCTCCATCGCAGTCTGGCACACCGAGGTTGTCGCGGGGCTACTGCAAACTGAGCGATATGCACGGTCCATCGTCGGCAGCTATACCCGGGTAGAGCCGATTGCGCCAGGCATCGTCGAGCGCCGAGTGCAGCTGCGGATGCAGCGCCAGCAGGTGCTCAGCCGCGACCCGCCGCTGAGTTTTCTCGTCGTGCTTGATGAATCGGTCCTCAGGCGCCGGATCGGTGACGCCAGCGTGATGCACGAGCAGCTTCAACGGCTAGTTGACGAGGCGGATCGCCCCAACGTGACCCTGCGAATCCTGCCGCTCGGCGCTGATCACTTCGTAGCGGACTCGTTCACCGTCTTCCGCTTCGGGTCAGAATTTGACGCTATCTTGCATGATGTCGTGGCAACAGAGAGTTTGAAAACGAGTTTCTATGTCGAAGGCGAGCAAGAGACCTACCTTCATAGAATTGTCTTCGACATCCTGCTCGGCTCTTCACTCGACGCGGCCCAGTCGAAGGAGCTGATCACTCAGATAGCACAGACGCAATGGTACGGCTTGTGAAGATATGCTCGATGTAATCGGCGCACTTCCAGGGCGAGACTATTCTAATTACCTGTTCATTACGCAATTTAATAGTTCCGACCATCATCTGATAGTCAGCGAGGTTAGGATGAGAGAGCCCATACTCAGGGAATGTTCTGCGCAATCGGCTGGCCCATACTGGATTAAAAGCTCTCTGAGTTACGCGAACGCCCAATGCGTTGAGGTAGCTAGCCTGCCGGGCGGTGCTGTCGGAATGCGCGACAGTAAGAACGTAAATGGCCCGATGTTGCAGTTCACGCTGAGCGAGTGGCAGGCGTTCATAGCCGGGATACGGAACGGGGAGTTCGGCCAGTTTGGATAGCGTCCAATTTACGTGACCGTCACGCATCGATTTCGAAAAGCAAAGGGCACCTGCTACGGCAGGGTCCTTTGTTTATTTTATATCAACTAGTATAGCCTGGCCTGCCTACGGGTAATCGGCGCGACCAGGGGAACAATGTCACGGTCTCGCCGCTGACGCCCTCGCGGTGAGCCCTGAGCGTCCCGCTGATCGCGTCGGTGTGGTGCCTGGCGTGGGCGACGGCTTGTGGGTGTGGCTCCTTTGGAGTGAGGCCGGTTCGGCGGCGCGGCTGGAGCGGGGAACCCCGGCAATGCCGCAACGATGGCCCGGGACGGGCCGGGGCAGGCCCGTCAATGCCGCAACGACCGCGCTATAGCGCCAACTCTGCCACAACGACGGGCCTGGCCCGGGCCAGCCAGCGAGCACGAGCTCACTCCAAAAGAGCCACACCCACGGCTTGTTGTTCAGGTGCAGGAACGCATGGAAGTTCTCCTTCGGTGGGGGCCGCAGCATCCAGCCGGAGAGCCGTTACTGAGTTCCCGACGGCACCGACTGGCTGAGAGCCGGTGATCCAGACCCGATCCGGGTGAAAGAAACCGGTCCAGGGCTCACGGGCCGAAGCGTGCCTGGATGAGCGAGCCAGTCGAGCTCCGTACCCAGATCACTCCGAAATGGCCTGCTTGGTTCACCGCGAGCCGGGCGTACTCTCCATCGGCCGTGAGCCGCAGCAGCGCACCGAAGGTGCCCGCCCTCGCCGCGACGCGCCGCCCGGAGACCGTGGTCCGAAGGCCGGAGTCGTACGGCGTCGACTGCCAGGTGACCAGGCCGGACCCGGCCGGATCGACGACGACCTCGGGCAGGTATCCGGTGCCGAGGCGGACCTTGGAGCCGAGCTTTCCGGCCGGCGAGACGCGCCGGCCGTACAGCGCTGCCCGGGTGCTGCTGAGGGCGCTGTCCCACGCCACGACCGCGTTGCCCGCACCATCGACGCCCAGCGCGGGGCCGTCCCCGACGTTGGTGATCGTGAGCGTAGGCGCGGCGGTGCCGACCGTGATCTTCGGGCCGAGAGCACCTGACTTGCTCCACTTCCTCAGCACTAGGTGCTCGGAGCGGCTGGACTTGCGGCTGATGGTCACCACTGTCAGCACGAAGGTGTCCCCGTTGCTGTCGTCGGCAACCAGCGGCACGCCGAACGTCGTGCGGGAAGCGTCGGCTGGCGTGGTGGCGAGGATGACCGCCTGCTTGCCGGCGCCGCGAGGCGTGACCCGCCGCACCATGGCCTTCGACCAGTCATCTGACCAGCCGACGGTCGCGGTGCCCGTCTTGTCGAACACCACGCTCGGCAGCTGGCCGGTGCCGCCGCCGATGCCGAGCACCCGGCCGAGCTTACTCGCGGGTGAGATGAACCGGCCGAGGATCGTGTCAGGCGCCGTGCCCCGCGACTGCCTGCCCTGCCACACCACCAGCGCCTGGCCGGTCGGCGATATCCCCACGTTGACCAGGCTGGTCTGGTTGTACTTCGGGGTCACCGTGCGCAGCGGGCCGAGCTTGCCGGTCGGCGAGATCCTGCGCGCCTGGATGGTGTCGGTGCCGCTTATCCAGGCGGCGATGCCGTAGCCGCTGGCATTGGAGGCCACCACGGGAAAGGACGTCCCAGGACCGCATGGGGTGAGCTGCTCGACTCTGCCGAGCCTCCCGGTGCGGTACCTGATGCGGATCTGGGTTGGGTCGCCGCAACTGGAGCTGGCGTTGTTGATGCCGGTCCAGGCGGTGATGAAGTCCCCGCGGTTGTCGACCGAAATGACCGGCGAGACTCCCTCCCACGTGCGGCCCGTCAGCGTCGTGACCGGCGTCCAGCTCGCCTGGGCGGCAGTAGCCGCGACCAGCGCTCCTGCGGCAACGCCGGCTATCACCGCGCCCGCCGCTGCTATCTGCATCCGCCGCCGCGCGCCGGAACGGGCTCGCATGAAACATCCCCTTTCAGTCGGTTCGGTCCCTCCATTCCTGGCACCATGCCATGCCGCGCGCCGTGCTGCCCGGAGAAATGGCAACTCCCCGAGAACCTAAACCGGAACTTCAGCTCTGCCGCAGTGCGGTCATGGCCACCAGAAACCTGGGTTTGCAAGCTTGGCTTTAGAAGTCTAACCTTCTAAACATGAAGGACCTTCAGAAGGCGACCAGCAAGGACGCCGCGGTCCGCGATACCGCGACCCGGCTGCGCGTGGGCGTCGGGGCGTTCAAGCGGCGCACCCAGGAGACGCTTTCCGAGGGCGACCTGACCGTGCCGCAGCTGACGGCATTGTCGCGACTCGACCGGCTCGGTCCTTCCACCACTGCCGAACTGGCCCGGCGGGAGCAGATCACCCCGCAGGCGATGGGCGCCACGATCGCGAGCCTTGAGCAGCGTGCCCTCGTCGTGCGGCGGCCGGATTCCGTCGACGGGCGCCGCTCGATCCTGAGCCTCACCCTGGCGGGTCAAGAGGTGATCGGCTCGGGTCGCGGCGCCATCGTCGACAGAGTCGCCGTCGTCTTGGCTGAGTCGTTCACCAGCGAAGAGATCGCGACCCTTGACGTCGCGGGGCGGCTGCTCGAGCGTCTCGCCGAGCTTCTCTGACCTCTGCGGACTGGAGATTCTGATGTCTGCCCCCGGAACCTCGGTCAGCGCTGCGGTGGTGCCCGATCCGCCCTCCGATCACCCGTTCTCGTGGCGGTTCACCGCGCCGTTGTTCATCGGCTCGGCGCTCAATCCGATCAACAGCTCGCTGATCGCTACCGCTCTGGTGCCGGTCGCTCGCGGGCTGGGCGTATCGATCGGGCAGACCGCCGCGCTGGTCACGGCTCTGTATCTGGCCAGCGCGATCGCGCAGCCCACTGCGGGCAAGGCCGCTGAAGTGTTCGGCCCGCGGCGGGTGTTCCTGGCTGGCATCGGGCTCGTCGTCGTGGGAGGACTCGTCGGCGGCTTTGCCCAGGACCTCTTGACGCTGCTGGTAAGCCGGGTGCTGATCGGCCTGGGAACCTCGTGTGCCTATCCGACGGCGATGTTGCTGATCCGCCGGCGTGCCCGGGACGCGGGCCTGGATCAGCCACCGGGCGGAGTGCTGGGCGGTCTGCAGATCGCCGGCATCGCCACCGCCTCGCTCGGGCTGCCTCTCGGTGGCGTGCTCGTGGGCGCGCTGGGCTGGCGGGCGGTCTTCTTCGTCAACGTTCCGGTCGCACTCGTCGCCCTGGCCGCGACGCTGGCCTGGGTCTCACCCGACGGCCCGCTGGACCGCACCCGCCGCGCCCGTGACATCGCGGCCAGCATGGACGCCATCGGCATTGCCGGCTTTGCCGCCGCGATGATCACGCTGCTGCTCTTCCTGTTCGAACTGCCCGCCCCGCACTGGTACCTGCTCGCGGTCTCGGCCGGGCTGTGGATCGCCCTGGTGCTGTGGGAGTCGCGCGCCCGCATCCCGTTCCTCGACTTCCGCCTGCTGGCGAGCAACCGGGCTCTGACCAGTACCTACCTGCGTTTCGGGCTTGTCCTGCTCTGCGTCTACGTCGTGCTCTACGGCGTCACGCAGTGGGTCGAGACCGTCCGGGGCCTGTCCGAGTCCGCGGCCGGACTGCTGCTGCTGCCCATGACGCTGGTGTCCGGCCTGGTGATATCGCCTGTCTCGCGGCGGAACCTTATCCGCGGCCCGGTCACCGCTGCGGCGCTGACCTGCCTGATCGGCTCAGCCGGAGTGCTGCTGCTCAGTGCCTCGGCCTGGATCGGCTGGGTCGTGGTCGTCACCCTCGTCTTCGGCGTTGTCATGGGCATGGCCGCCGCCGGCAACCAGACAGCCGTCTACGGCCAGGTGCCCGCCGAGCAACTCGGCACCGCCTCGGGTCTGCTGCGCACCTCCGGCTACATCGGCTCGATAGCCGCCTCCGCTATCACCGGCATCGTTTTCCACGCAAGTGTCTCCGACCACGGCGTGCACCTCATCGCCTGGATCATGGTCGGCGTCAGCGTCGTCCTTGCCCTGATGACCGTCACCGACCGCACGCTGCGCACCCGACCGCCCCGGCTGACCGCTATGAGCTGAACCCGGTTGCCGCAGTTCCTGTCTGAGATGTCTGGGACTATCGGTTGAGCCCGCGCTCCACCATAAACCTCACAGCGCGGTCATCCAGGTTGACTGGTCGTATCGTCTTGCCAGGATGATGATTCGGCCATACGCGGAAGACCTCATCTACGAAACCCTGACCGACGCCAGTGACGCCGGTGAAGTCGAGCAGGATCTCACTGAAGTCCTCAAGACCATGCAGAAGCCGCCGTGCCTCACTGCGGGAGATAAGCTCGCCCTTCTGAAAGAGCTTGACCGTGATCGAGGTTTTGTCAAACGTCCGGACTTCCTCATCGCCAGGGGTCGGAACGGTCCATTCCGCGAACACATCAGCTATCGCTCGAGTGGTCCGCCGGTCGATCTGGCACATGACCTTGGTGCCATCGACCCCTCTTATGCTCGACAGACCTGTGTCGTGGCGCTCAAGGTTGTCTACAGTCCAGCACAACGACGATGAACTGAGCTTGAAGATGTCTACCATCTTCGACGTAAAGAAGATGCCCTCACCGGTATGCCTGTCGGCGGCAGATGTGCGCTTCCCCTTGGATACTTCCCCGACTGCATCCTCCGCGCTGTCCAGGCCGAAAGTTGTCCTGACCTTCTCGTACACGCCGACGCCGTTATCAGCTATCTCAAAACACAGTTGTGTCGGGCTGACCCACCAGCTAATGGCGACGGTCTCACTCTCGGAGTGCTCGATGACGTTATTTAGCATCTCGGTGAATGCGTGCCCGACTATCCTGACTGCGCTGCTCTCGTCCAGCTTCAAGGCACGCTTAGTGGCCAGCCAGACACCCGTCTCATCCAGGCCGAAAGTGGGCAGCTCACGGTGCCATGTGGGACTACCGGCGACCGGTGACTTGGCAGGACGGCCAGGCTGGCGACGAGGCACGTCCTCGCCGCGCTGGCGGGCGCGAAGTCGCGCCATGCGTTCAGCTGCAGTCTTGTCATCGCTCATGATGCTGAGTTTAGCAGACGATGTTACGTTTTTCAAATTTTAAATCGTAACATCATCGACGCTTCCACTTGTCTAGCTGGCACTATTCAATCATGCCGTACCCCGGAAATCGTAACGATCTGCTAGACCGTACAGCCTAAGCGGGATGAGATCCGGTTCTTCCGCGCGACGGCGTTGACCCGGCGTCCGAGGCCCTGGACGGGCAGGTTATCGACCGGGTTGCCGCGCAGGCGGCCCGCCCGGAACTCGCTGGGGCGCTGACCCGCCTGTCCCAGGGGCAGCGGGATGTCCTGTTGCTGGTGGCGAGCGGGCTGAGCTTCCCGAGGCGGGGCTGGCCCTGGGCGTGCCGACGCGGACAGTTTCGTCGCGGCTGGTCAAGGCGAGGCGGATCGTGCGGGAGGCACTTGGCGGGGCTGACCCCACCAGGGCAGAAAGGGGACGGGCGTGAACGAGATGAAGGAACTGCGTCAGTGGTGTGAAGCGGTGCCATCCCCGGCCCCATCGCAGCTCGGCAAGGCCCAGGGCCGGCTTGACACCGCGATAGCGCGGGAAGCTGACAAGCACCGGCGGGCCGGGCCGGGGCACCGGCCGGTGTTTGCCTACACAGGCGCGCCCTCCCAGCGGCGCCGGCCCGGGTGGATGGCGCCGCTGGCCAGCGCCGCTGCGGTGATGGCGGTTGTCGCCGGGACATTCGCCGTTTTCAGCGCCGTGCGCAGCACCCGCCCCGCCGTCACTCCTGGCGGAAGGACCGCCTATGTCGCCGCGACGCGCGGTGAGCACCGGGCTGGTGTCGTCATCCCGATCCGTCTCGCCACCGGCAGGGTCCTGCGGCCCATACGGTCGGGATCTGGCCCGAAGGCATCAGCATCACGGCCAACGGCAAGACCGCCTACGTCACCAACTTCCTGTCCGGGACTGTCACGCCCATCGCCACCGCCACCAACACCGCGCTCGGGCCGATCAAGGTAGATTCTCGCCCTGACCAGGTGGTGGCAGCCCCGGACGGCCGCACTCTGTATGTCTCAAATGGGGAGGGGACGATCACCCCGGTCCGGACGGCCACTGGTACCGCCCTGTATCCGCTGCGGATACTAGGTGCGGGACTCGGTGAGCCGACCCATGGAATAGAGGTCACTCCCGACAGCAAGATGGCCTACGTGGTTTCCACGGGGTTCTTCGGGGACCAAGGGCGGCGCGGGCATCGGGGTCGCTGCCGAAGACCCGGGTCATCTGGTCGCAGACTTCCGCGGCGTTGACTGCCGTCAGCTGAGTGGGTTCCCTGAGCAGGTCGGCGACCTCTCCGTCGGACGGCTCTCCGCGCAGGTAGGCGATCACGTAGGCGTCCAGGACGGTCACTGCGGGCGGGCGGCGCGGCGCTGCTCGCCCGCTTCCTCGGCTCGCCGCTCGGCGGCGCGGGCCTCGTCCGCGCTTCCCTCAGGTCCGGCGTGCGATCCTTCCAGGGCTGAGACCGGATCGTCGGGAATGGGGCGGATGATGGCGTGCTCGCCACGGTCGATGACCAGCACCGATCGGGCTCCCCACCGGCTCGCTACCCGCGTCCACGCCCAGGCCACTTGACACTCACTCGATGCTCGCCACAACTACAACCATGCCATCTAATCATGTACTAGACCGGCACAAATCCGTGCTCGCTCAAGCAGTTCGGCTGGTGGCCTACTGTTCGCCGGATGCGTTGTTTGCATGCCCAGGCCAGGGCATCGAGTACCCCGTCCTTATAAGGTCTCTTACCTCGACTCGAATCACTGCGCCTCACGGCGGCTAGTGGCTGGCTTGGCGTGAGGCGATGTCCCAGTCTCGGCGTAGATCCCCGGGTTCCTATCTGACGTGCATCAGCAGGCCGTTCCCACAACTCCGGCGAGGGCCGAGGCTGACTTCCGTCAGGTGCGGACGAGGTGGGTCAGACGGGTCCAGTTGATGTCGATCCTGATGGGTACATCGATAGCGCTGCTCTCCTGCTCGGGGGTGAGAGTGCGGTAGAGGCGGTAATAGCCCAGGGTGTGGTCGAGTACATGAACGTCGATGGACAGGACGTGGTCGCCGGATAGCCAGACGAGCCAGTAGAAGGAAGAGCGCGGCATCGGGACTGCGGATGGTGGCCGCCGGTATCTCCCATAGCAAGACGTCGAAGTCGCTGCTGGTGTCCAGGCAGGTTCCGGGGTTGCGCTCCATGTAGCCCTCGGCTGCGGCATCGAGCATCGCCGCGATCCTGGTGGCTGCCGCCTGGTGCACCCGGCTGGGGTGCTCGCAGCGCGCGACCTGGCCGTTGACGAGTTCGACCTGCCGGCAGAACTCCTCGGGAAGGCGGCGCCAGATCTCAACCGTGATCGGCTCAGGCTGAAGATTCTCGGTCACAGCCCAGTCATAGATAGAAACTGGCTCAGCGTCCGAACTCACGCGCGCTCCCCGGATCCCGGCTGACATTGAGCCCGTGCGAGAGCGTCCGAGCCAGGAACTCGTCAACTGCATACATGGCCCTCAGGGCACTGTCGCCAAGTGTAGTCAGATGCGCGGCGAGCGCCGGGTTCCGCCTGGCCGAGACCACAGGCCTGCCTCGTTACCCAGCCGGACACGCGTGCTCATGCATCTGCGCAAGCGGCGAAGCCGGTGACCAGGATGCGGTAGCTGGTGGCGGCCGACCTGTGAGCGGGCCCGGTACCTCTGACGTGGATCTTCTCAGCCTCGTGGGACGGGAACGTCTAAGTTTCGTTAGCGCCGAGTTGGCGTTGCGTGCCACAGGGCATCGATGGGGATCGCGCGCAGTCTGTCGCCGAAGGGGAGGGTCTGCTGGCCGGTGCAGAGGACGTACCCTGCCACGAATCGCGTGCCTAGCCGGTCGCGGAGGTGCCGCAGGCCGGCGAGGTCTTCTGTGCGGATGGTGGCTCCGGCCTTTACCTCGATGGCGATTATCCTGCCGTCGGGGGTCTCCAGCACGGCATCTACTTCAACCTGGTCTTTGGTGCGGTAGTGGTAGAGGCGGGCTCGTTCGGATGACCAGGTGAGCTGGCGCGCTAGTTCCATCATGACGAATGTCTGCATCATCTGCCCGGCGGCGCCGTCGGGTTCCCCCAGCCTCGTGGCGTCCTGGCCGATCAGGTGGCAGGCGATCCCGGTGTCAGTGAAGGACAGCTTCGGAGTGCCGATGGCTCGGTGAGTCTGGCCGGCTGACCATGCCGGAACTTGCTTGATGAGGAAGACGGCTGTGAGCAATTCGAGATAGCGGTTGAGCGTGGTGCGGGGGATGCCGGATTCACCTGCGAGCGCTGCTGGCACGAGCAGACTGGCGGAGCGGCTTGCCAGCAGGGCGAGGAGACGCCGAAGCTCGCCGCGGCGCTCGATCGCGGTGATTTCCTTGACGTCACGTTCAATGAGGATTGTCAGGTAGGAGTCGAAGAAGGCGGCGCGCCGTCGCGGGGATCGCCGGAGCGCTTCAGGGTAACCGCCGCGCACGACGCGTTCGAGGTAGTCGCGCTTGCGCAGGGCGGAGGTTCGGGAGAGCCCCGGTCCCAGGCCGAAGGCCGCGTCTATGAAGGCATCAGGGCAGTGGTCTATTTCTCCCTGGGAGAAGGGCCAGAGCTCGACTATTTCCATCCGTCCGGGGAGCGCGTCGGGCAGTTGCCGCAGCGCCAGGATCTGCGCTGACCCGGTCAGCAAGAACCTTCCGGGACGCGGATCGGTGTCTACCGAAACTTTGATCGAGCGGAAGAGTTCCGGCGCGAGCTGGACCTCGTCTATCACGAGCAGCCCGTCGTGATCGACGAAGCTGGCTGGGTCGTCCTGAGCCGCGCGCAAGGTCGCAGGGTCATCCAGGAGCCGAACCTCTGAGTTCGGCCGGGCCTGGGCGGCGAGGCGTGCAAGCGTGCTCTTGCCCGCCTGCCGTGCACCATTCAGGGTAACGACCCGGGTGTCCGCCAGCGCTTCAGCGATCACTGCCTCAGCTTTGCGGGGCGTCAGGTCCGCCAAGATCTCCATGGTCGAATTATCGCAGCAAGAAGCCGCTGCGTGGTCACTTGGCCGCCGGTTCCGTGGACATCTGGCCGCTATCTTCGTGGTCATCTGGCCGCCGAGAGTCAGGTACGTACGGAACCAGGCGACGCCGCCTGCGGGAAGCGTGCGTCGAGTAACGCCAGGTGCAGGCAGCGCGCATGTGCCGGGCGGTGCGGGATACTAGGTCTGTGACTGCCAGGGCAGATGGCGCCAACGGGGTGCTGGTTAGGGCCGTCGACCTTTGCTGTCGGGAAGAGCGTGCACTTTGCCCCCTTCCGCCCGGAGTACTTGGGCGAGGGCGGGATCGCAGGTGGCGAGCGGCTCGTGGCATGCGATGGCTGCGGCGAGGCTGACCGCTGCCTAGCAGGTCGGCGACCTCTCCGGCGGACGGCTCTCCGCGCAGGTAGGCAATGACGGCTTAGGCGTCCAGGACGGTCACTGCGTGCGGGCGGCTCGGCGCTGCTCGGCTGCTTCCTCGGCTCGCCGCTCGGCGGCGCGGGCATCGTCCGCGCTTCCATCAGGTCCGGCCTGCGATCCTTCGAGGGCTGAGACCGGATCATCGGGATGGGGCGGATAATGGCGTACTCGCCACGGTCGATGACCAGCACCGATACAGAACGGCGCAAATCTGTGCTCGCTCAAGCAGTTCGGCGGTGGCCTACTGTTCGCCGGATGCCTTGTGTTCCCTGGTCGCCTGCGGGCCGCGAACGAGTCGTCCGGGTAGAGCGCCGGTGGCCTGACCGTTTCGGTAGGTTTCCAGGCCAGCGACGATGGTGTGCCGGTAGCCATCAGCTCGCTGCATCAGCCGTCTTCCGCCGCCCGGCAGGTCGAACAGCATGGTCGGGCGGTGCAGCCGAAGAGCCCGCAGGTCGATGACGTTGACGTCGGCGCGGTAGCCCGGCGCCAGCACGCCGCGGTCGTTGAGGCCGACGGCCCTGGCAGTGTCGCGCGCCTGACGCTGAATCACGAATGGCAGGCTCAGCCCCGCTTCGCGGTCTCTGGCCCAGTGCCCGAGCAGAGTCGTGGGGAAGCTGCCGTCGCAGATAGTGCCAACGTGAGCGCCGCCGTCGGACAGACCGGGGATTGTGTGCGGGTGCTCGAGCATTTCCTTGACGACGTCCAGGTTGCCGCGGGCGTAGTTGGCGAAGGTCAGGTAGAGCATCGCGTCGCCATTGCCTGCCGCCATGATGTCGTATGCCAGTTCTTCCGGTGTCACTCCGAGCCGGCCTGCCCGGGCGGCTATGGTCTCCGTGAGGTCTGGCTCGTACTGCGGCGGGTCGGTCACCTCATACATCAGCTCGTACTTGTGAATGAGAATGCCGCCAAGCCGCCGCCGGTTCTTGGCCCGGCTCTGGGCGGCGAGGACCTCGGCGCGCAGGCCATCCGAGCGCATCAGCCTGGCTTGGTCGGCGGCGCTGCGATCAGCGATCCGCTGCCAGATTGGGTTCTCCATGAACGGGTGCAGCGTGTTCTGCAGGCCGAGCAGCAGGCCGATCGGCCGTGGTGCCACCTGAGCCCGGATGGTGAGCCCTTCCAGCTGGCAGTCGGTCACGAAGTCAAGGACCTGGCGGTAGCTGTCCGCAGCGAGGTTGGACTGGATCAGCGAAACCGACAGAGGGGCGCGGCCGGCGCGCATCACTTGCCGCAGCAATTCAAACTCAGACTCGGCGTTGGTGAAGTCCGACACCACCTGCAGGACGCCCCGCCCGGTCTGGCCGACAGCTCGGCCGATCGCGACCAGCTCGTCTTGACCGGTCCCGTACGAGGGCGTCAGCTCGCCGCCGCTGCTCTTGTGGTTCAGCGTGCGCGAGGTGGTGAATCCGAGCGCGCCCGCCGTCACGGCCTCACCGGCCAGCCGCGCGATCTCCGCCGCCTCATCAGGTGTCGCCTGCACCTGTGCCGCGGCCCTGCCGCCCATGACCTCGACCCTCAGCGCGGCGTGCGGCACCTGCGCGGCGACATCGACGTCGAAGCGTCGCTGAGCCAGCACGTCAAGATAGTCGGGAAACGACTCCCAGTCCCAGGTCAGCCCTTCCCGAAGGGCCGATCCCGGGATGTCCTCGACGCCCTCCATCAGCTCGACGAGCCGATCCCGGTTCCTGGCCCGCACTGGCGCGAACCCGACACCGCAGTTGCCCATGACCACCGTGGTGACTCCGTGCCAGGACGACGGCTGGAGCCGGGCATCCCAGGTCGCCTGGCCGTCGTAGTGGGTGTGGACGTCCACGAAACCAGGGGTGGTCAGCGCGCCCTCGGCGTCGATCTCCCGCCTGCCCCTGCCGGTCACCTTGCCTACCGCCGCGATCGCGCCGCCGTCGACCGCGACGTCGCCCGCGAACGGTTCGCCACCCGTGCCGTCCACGACCAGGCCCGAGCGGATGATCAAGTCATAGTCGGCCATGTGCAGACCTCGCGCATTCGGCTGCGGCAGCCAGCATCGATCAGGTCAGCGGCGCCGGCCACGGTGTCATTCCTGACTAATCGTAAAGTCAGCCCACGTTGCGAGCGAGTCCTCAGCCGCCGGCGTCGAGGAAGATGACGTCTCCGCTGGGGCAGCTACGATCTTCTGCCGCAGGCGGGACTGGGCGTCTGCGAGCGCCGCGCGGTTTGCCGACGGTGGCGTTCGGGCATGGCTCGGCGCGACCTGTCCTAGAACCTTCGATCGCGGGCCATTCCTCGGCGACCACGGGACACCCCGATTGCTGACGCCGGGACCACGCTCGCGGTCCGGGCGGCCTTAGCCCTGATCGGGCTTTCCCCTATGCGGTCCGAGAGTGGCGGACCTGAGATACGTGACGTAATGGAAACGGGAGGAGCCGTCATCATGGACATGAGGTTTGAGGTTGCCGTCATACCGGTGTCGGATGCTGACCGGGCGAAGGAGTTCTACGGGAAGCTCGGGTGGCGGCTCGACGCCGACTTCTCCTTCGATAACGGCTTCCGGGTCGTTCAGTTCACCCCACCGGGCTCGGGGTGCTCGGTCCAGTTCGGCACGAACATTACGTCAGCTGCGCCCGGCTCGGCCCAGGGCCTGTACCTGATCGTCTCCGACGTCGCTGCGGTGCGCGGCGAGCTGGCCCGGCGCGGTGCCGACGTGAGCGAGGTGTTCCACGCTGGCACGCCGGGTGCTCAGTTCCAGGCTGACGGGACGAGCGGCCGCGTGAGCGGGCCCGCGCCAGATGATGCCAGCTACAGCTCCTTCGCCACGTTCAGCGACCCGGACGGCAACGGCTGGCTGCTCCAGGAAGTCACGACGCGGCTGCCCGGCCGGGTCGACGCTGCCGAGACGGCATTCGCGTCTGCGGCGGACCTGGCAGGCGCGATGCGGCGCGCGGAGGCCGCGCACGGCGAGCACGAGAAGCGGATCGGCGCCGCAGACCCGGACTGGCCCGGCTGGTACGCCGCCTACATGGTGGCGGAGCACGCCGGGACGGAACTGCCGACATGAGCAGCTATGACGTGATCGTCCTGGGCGGCGGGGCGCCGGGCGAGCACTGCGCCGCGGCAGGCCCGGCCGATGGCCGCTCAGATGGCAAGCCTGTCGTAGTGAGGCCTCACCGACGTCTGAGCGCGCCGGGGTCCGGGGCGAGTTCGACGCGCAGGAGGGCGGCGTTGCGGGTCACGCCTTCGGGCGGTGCGGTGGTGCCGCCGTCCGTGGTCACGTACATGACCTTACCTTCGTCGCCGGGCTCGCGTCCCCAGCAGGCGCTTGACGGCCCGACGATAACTGGGTCGAACGGGTCGCCTGCGATGTGGCGCACCTCGCTGCCGTGGCGCGGAGCGAGCGGCACGCGGTCGAGGGTACTGACGCGATGCCGGGTGACGTACGCGAAGCCGGCGTCCTGATCGATGCAGAAGTCATCGCCGTTGTCGACTGCGGAACGTACCACAGCTCCTTCTGCAGCACGGCGGTGATCAGCACCGAGCCGTCGGCGCGCACGACGAGGTTCTCCGGGAAGTACTTCTCCGGGAAATAAGCGACCGGGGTCACCGTAACGTCCGGAAGGGGCGCGATGGCCGTAGAGCCGCCTTTGCCGCGGATTGATCCGGGGTATGGCCGCCGGTGTCTACGAAGCCGGGATGCAGCCGGTGCCGGTGACGTTGTAGTACTGCGGAGTGGGAGGATCATTCACCAGCGTGGACACGAAGTTGGTGCACCTGTAGACAATCATGTACGCGCCTCCGCCGATATATACCTGGAACCAGCCGGTGCCGCCCCCGAGGCCCTGGCAGTGACCCCCGAACACCGTTCCGCCGGACGGGGGCGACAGCGTGTCGCATAACCAGTTGGACGCTACAGCCTGGGCGCTGCCCGCCCCGGTCAGGGTGACCCCGGCGGCAAGGCCAAGAGACGCGGCGGCGGCCGCCATGCGAATGATCCCGTGCTTCATCGGTCCTCCCAGGTGGTGCTCCGCATCGGCGTCACGTCGTTCGCGCCCGTCATTCGACTATGACAGCGAATGGCGGGCAAGACCAGCGCGCTGGCCGGTGTCCGCAGTCCGGGCGAACAGCGGCCGCGCAGACGTCTGAGCGCGGGTCCGCCGGCTCAACTCCAGACCGGGCAGGAGACCTTGCGTGCTACGGGAGCAGTCCCTGCTCATGAGCCCATGCAATGAAACCTGCACCGTCTGTAGGCAAAGCCATGTCCGTGGCGGCAAGCTGGTCAATCATTTTGATCGCGTCGGCTTCTTGGAGCTTACTGCCGCGAATGGCATTGGTAATGAGCCACAGCGTGCCGTGGACCTCAATATGATCGCGACGAGCCGCCCGTGTACCCGCCCGCTCGTCGATGACTACGGTTCCTCCGTGCACACTCGCCCACGCGAGTGCTGCGGCCTCACCATTATTCCGTTCCAGGCCACCGCCGAGTTCAGACTTGTACCGTGCGAAGGCAACGATCTCCTCAACCTCAGTCAACTCGACGATATCCACCCATGGCAAGCTAACCGCCGCAGCAATGGCCGGATACTTTGTAGCGCCGCGGATTATTTCTGTCATTACCTCAGCGGGAGAGACGCATCGGAAGCCGGCTGAGATGCTCTCTAATATTGGAAGAGCGCTAGCGCGAGCGAAGTGGCTCAACGGCGTGTTGTCGAACACCAGAGTCGTCATGACATGTGGTCGAATTCCCGTCGGAGCGACTCCAAAGGTAGCACGCGTTGTTCCGGTAGTTCCTCGATCGACACGGTTCCCCACAGCAGCTCTACTGTTCGTGATGCCGATAGCCGGCCAGCCTGATAAGCGCTCATCACACGCACACCATATTGCGGCGGGACTGTAGGCGCCTCGAGTTCGGCTTCCCAGCGCTCGCCAAGGGCCACGAAATCTGCCGCGTTTGGGGGTGCATTGGTCAGCTGCTGGCGTTGCGGAGTATCGATGAGGTCTAGATTGCAAAGCTGGCTACAGGTGGCAGTCCAGCTTGCGCGGAATCGAACCGAGATTGCGACTGCGGCTAGCCGAGCGTCCTGGTCTGCCAACGCCCGCCATACGCTAGTGACAGACCCGCGAGGCAAGATCAGATGAATCGCGAAGGCATTGATCAACCGTTCCATGTCGTCGGTTCCACTAATCGTGATCTCCGGTGCGTACGCGTCCCCGAACAGGTGGTGGCCGAGTTCATGCGCAAGGTTGAACCGACGTCGGCCGGGATCTATGCGGCCATTCACCAACGCAATGCCTATGCTTCCGACCTCGACGTATGCCGCATCACCGCCCGTCTCACCTAGGTCAAGGGAGAAGGCCAGCAGACCCACTCGCTCGCAAGCACGCTGCAGATCGAGGACAGGACCATCAGATACAGCCATGAGATCCCTGGCCTGAGCAGCAAGAAGTTCTGCACCCGCAACGTCAGAAGGCAACTCCAGGCTGGGCCGCTCTTGCGTATCTGCAAGAACACCCTGCTCGACCAGGAACCCGACATCGCGAGCCAGGCGATCGATCCAGTTGTCGAGCAGACGAGAGCGGCCACCAGCGAGGGCATCCGATCGACGGCTGACAACTGATGGCGGTGAGTCAAAGACGAACCAGTCGATGGGCCGATCGAGGGCAGACGCGATGGCCAGCAGTTCAGATGCCGAGACCTTCCGGACTCCTGACTCTAGCTTGGCGATGGCAGTTCGATCCAAGCCCACGACATGTCCAAGCTCAGCTTGAGTCAGGTCCGCTTCTTGGCGAGCCTGCGCGATGCGGCGCCCAAGGTCAGCAGCTGACACAGTTTCACGACCAGCCATGGTGCGATTTTCGCACACCAGTTAGCGCCTGTCGATCTGGACCTACTGCTTGTTGACATCTTCGGATGTCCCGCGCCGCCAAGGTACCGCCGGTGAAGCGCTAGCATGCTCCGCCGCTGTGGCCGGAGGCCGACCAGTCCAGCGTGACGGCGGCTGTCCAGGACTGCTGCGCCGAGCCGAGCTGTTTGCCGGTGAACGGCTCGAAATACTCGCCGAAGTCCCCGTCGGCTGCGATCTGGCTGAGCGAGTCGCTGCGGATCTCGTCCGCTCGGGCCGAGTAGCCGAGCAGGCTCAGCGACTGCCACAGCAGCCAGTTGATGATGGGCCAGACCGGGCCGCGCCAGTAGTTCTCCGGCTCGAACCCCGGCTCGGCGGGGGAGGTGCTCGGCAGCAGGCGCCAGCGCAGTCCCGGGTGGCCGCAGAAATCGTCGGAGTCGAGAAGCCGCAGCTGGGCAGCGCGCTGGCCGGTGTCCGCGGTCCGGGCGAACAGCGGCGCGAAGCCCGCGAACGTTCGCAGCCGGATGTCCTGCCCGGCGCGGACGTCGTAGTCGGCGCACAGGCCGGCCTGGGTGTCGAAGCGGCTGGCCAGCCCGGCGCGGCCGCGGCTGAGCCAGCGGGTCAGCTGCTCGCGGTCGTCGTCGCTGGCCCCGGCCACCTCGGCTAGGTCAAGGAGCGCGGCGTTGGCCGCGACGAGGATGGCGCTGAAGAAAACGTCCTTGATCAGGAACGGGTACTCGCGGTAGATCTGGGCGTCGTCGTACCGGTATTTCCGCAACTGTTCGACCAGCCAGAGGAACCGGTCATAGTCCCAGTTGGTGGGCCGCTGCGACGGGTCGGCCACCGCGCTGGTGTCCAGGCGAGTGTACGGGCCGGGCTTGGCCACCGTGATGCGCTGAAGCGCGCTGTCCCAGCGCGGGGAGTTGTCCGTGCCCTCCCATGGGTGATAGGTGCTGACCAGGCCGGATTCCTCGGGGTCGCGGTAGGTGGCGAGATAGCGATGCCAGCTGACCATCCGGGGGTACAGCGCCTGAATGCGCGCGCGGATCTCCGGCTGCCGCGCCTGCGGTGTGAGCTGCCAGATCCGCTGCAAGGCCAGGGCATGCACCGGCGGCTGGCAGATCCCGGTCGTCTTGACAGGAGGCGCGGGCGCCGCCGGCGAGACGGAGGTGCCCCACCACTCCGGCCCGGGAAAGTAAGGACGGTCCGGACCCGCCCGGAACACGACATGAGGCACCATTCCCGTCGCCCACTGCGCCGTGAAGAGTTGCTCGAGCTCGGTCATGGCCCGCCGGACGTCCAGGTGCGCCCATCCGATAGCTATGAAGGCGCTGTCCCAGCTCCACTGGTGCGGATAAAGGACAGGTGCCGCCCTGGTCCAGTCGCCCGCGTCGTTGCCGCGCAGCACTGCGGCTGCCTGGTCGTGAAGCACTGCGCGGGTACCGGCGGCCACGCTCATGGCAGATCATCTCCTGACGGGAACGGACGTGATCCTTGTCCCCAGTATCGGCATGACCTGGCCAAGCGTAGGACGGCTCACTGCGGCACCGCCGGGCCGGCAGGCGCCCGGCTGGCCATAGCGTGCTTTTTGGGGATTGACGGATAGTTCCTCCGGCAGGACGATAACGGCGCCAGCCATGGCGGTCGCATCGGCCGCCGCGGGCTGCTGCCTAGGCCTTCCCGCGTGGGCCCCCGGGTGCGGGAGAGCCGCATTCTGCATCGCAGTCCCCGGGGGTGCGTTTGCTCCGTAATGGAGGATTTATGCCGAACAGCAGAAACAAACGCTTCCTGGGGGCGGCCGCGATGCTTTCGCTGCTGTCCCTTCCGGTCGCGCTGCTCACCTCTGGCCCTGGTGAAGCGGCGGCGACTGCCATGTCCCGTGCCTCCGCCGGGCAGTCGAGCTCGTCAGCAAGCCTGGGACAGTTCTCGCCAACCTTCGCCGGCCCGGCCGCGACCGGCTGCGCTTCGGGCTGTTCCCTGCTCACCGGCCCCTTCCGCACGCCATCCACGCTGGCCCTGGCAGCCGGTCATCGGGCTGCTAAGGCCAGCCAGTCAGTCCGGGCCGACCAGCAGCACGCCATGACGCTGCCCATGCTGCCGCGTGCAAGTGCTGCCCGCGCTGCCGGAAAGCTGGCAAGTGCCGACGCTCCCGTTATCCCGGCCGTGAGCTGCGAGCCGCTAGGCCCTGGCTGCGACAACGTCAGCTCTGCCTCGGGCGGTGCCGTCGGCGTGAAGGGCCTGAACGCGGTCGACAGCGGAACGCTGGCCACCAACCCGCAGGGCGACATCGAGCCCCCGGACCAGGGCCTGTGCGCTGGCAAGGGAGTCGTCGCCGAGGCGAATAACATCGGCGAGATCATGATCTTCAACGCGGCCCTGCACCGGTTGTCCGGAGCGATCCCGCTGGACACCGTGATGGGGCTCACTGCCCGGGGCTGGAGCTCCGGCGGGGATCCCTCCTGTGTATTCGACCCCGACCATGGCGGGCACTGGTTCTTCACCGAGATCGCTTCTGCCAGCACCGAGGCGTCCGGCGGCCCGTTCGCGGGCTGCTTCGCCGCCGTGGCCAATGGCTGCTTCGAGGCCATCGCCGTGACCGTGGGCTCAAACCCGTTCGGCCCGTACAACGTCTACTTCCTCAACGCCAACTACAACCCGGCCGAGCCGGGCTCGCCCAGCCTGCTCAACGACTTCGCGAAGATCGCGACTTCGCGAGACGCGTTCCTGATGATGTACGACGAGTTCCCGCTCGACGGGAACAATCCCGGCCTGGGCGGCGGATTCTTCAACGGAGCGCAGGAGTTCGCATTCGACAAGAAGGCGATGGAGGAGGGCCAGCCGGTCACCGAGCCCGACGGAAGCCCGAACCGTGGCTTCAATGTCGCCATCGAGAACATGGGCCTGGTGCCGACGCCAGACGGGACCTGCTCCTCTGATAACCAGACCCAGCGGCCCGGCATCACGTGCTGGATCCAGGTGATTCCGGCGCAGCCGCCGGACTCGTCCCAGTTCGACAACAGTCACGACGGCTCCGCGTTCATGCTCGCGACGCTCGACTTCCGCGGGCAGGGCGACAACCGGCTCGCCGTCTTCGACTGGACCGGCTTGGGCGGTCTGAACAGCCACGACTGCGCCGGCTGCGGCGGCATCCAGTTCGGCGGTCAGCTGTTCTCCGACGTGCTGTCCTACGACAACGGAAGCCGGGCAGCGCAGAAGGCCGGCCCGATCCCGCTGGGCGACGAATGCGGAGCGGCCGGCCTGAGCACGGGCAACCCGGCCCCCGCGAGCTGCCCGGAGGGCACGATCGCCACCAACGGCGATGGCGTCACCCAAGCGTCGCAGGCGCGGGGCCAGTTGTGGACTTCCTCCGAGACGGGCATCAGCCAGACGTTCTCCTCTGAGGCGGCCCCCGAGGCCCACCAGGGCGTCGTCTACTGGGTCGTCGGCACCGACAGCTTCGACCGGCACGGGGTCTTCACCCTCACCAGCCAGTCGTATGTCTCGCCGCAGCATGAGGACCTGGAGATGTCGGCCATGGCCGCCGAGGGCTTCCGCAGCCAGGATGGCGGAAACGGCCGCGCCATCGTCTTGTTCACCTTGTCAGGAAACGGCGGGCCCACCGGGGCAGACAACGGGGGCTTCTTCCCCAGCACTGCCTACGGCCGCCTTACCAGCCTGTCGAACGGCGTGCAAGGATCGGTCATCAACATCGCTGACCTGGGCCAGTCGCCGCAGGACGGCTTCTCCGAGTACCAGGGGTTCCCTGGCCGTACCCGGCCGCGCTGGGGCGACTACAGCGAGGGCGTGTTCCTCCCAGGGACCGGCAGAATCTATTTCGCAAACAATTACATCCAGTTCCCGAACTGCACCGGCGCGGCCTTCGCGCTGACGCTGAGCACTTGCGGCGGGACCAGAGACGGGAGGGCCAACTGGGGCACGTCAGTCAACTACGTCGTGCCGTAACTGATCCTGCGCGTCTCGCATGTAAGTAATCCTGGCGGGTGCCCGCGTCGCCGCGGGCACCCGCACGCCGCGGCCATCCCCCGCGGGCTCATGCGGGCTTGCGGGCAAGCTCGTAGGCGAAGCTCACGGTCTCGGAGAAGGCACCGTCGTCGCCGTGCGGGCTGAGGCTGGCCGCGAGGTCGTCATCGAATGCCCCGGCCTGGTCGCCGAGTACCGGCGGCGGCAGTGCCGATGTCGACCGGATGTGCCCGGCGAGTTCCGGCAGGCTCCAGCGGTGCCCGGCGGTGAACTCGTACCGCCCGGCGGTCTCGAAACCGGCATCGGACAGCACCCGGGCATCAGGCCGGCGCTGCCGCGCCAGGTCCCAGCCAGCCGGAACCCTGTCCCCGGCTCCGAGCGCCGCCTTCCACCTGCCCATGACGGCCGCGAGTTCCCGCTGCCAGTCCTGCTGGCCGGCCCACGGGGAGGACGACCAGCACAGCGCCAGGCAGCCGCCCGGCTGGAGCCAGCCGAAGACCCGGCGGGCGACCAGGTCGCGGTCGAGCCGGTGGAACGCGTTGCCGATGACGGCCAGCTCGAAGGAACCCGGCCCGGCGTCAAGGGCCTCCGCGCTCGACACGACCGGCCGAACATTACCGTCGCCCGCGGCGGCTGCCTTGCCCCGGACCATTTCCGCCATGTCCGGCTCCTGGTCCACCGCCCACACCGCGGAGAACCAGCGGCGCAGCGGGAAGGCGAGCTGGCCCGTCCCGCACGCCAGGTCCAGCAGGCACCCGCGCCCCGAAACCCCGGCGCGCCGGGCCAGGTCCGCCAGCAGCGCCTCCGGGTAAGGCAGCCGGTAGCGGTCATAGAATTCCGCGCTGCCACGGTACAGATCCGCCGCGAACACAACCTCGTCACCCATACGGACTTCCTCGATCACCATGAGTCTCCGCGCTGAGCGCCAGTCACCCGGCTCCTGCCGCGATGCCGAATTCCCCGACCGCGAAGGTAGCGTCGGAGGTGTTGCGTACGTCGATTTCTGTCAGTGGCGCGGAGCCGGTCGCGTAGAAGCCGAAGTACATGGCACCGCCGTCCGGGGTGGCGCTGACCGTGCCCGAGGTGGCTCCGTCGGGCGTGGTCGCTATCAGGCCGGTCGAGGCGATGACGTCACTGGGCTGGGCGTAGAAGTAGAACGCCCGCGTGCCGGGCGGAAGCGTGAAGTCGAACTGGGTGAATCCCTCGCCGTTGGAGTGGTAGATGTCGCCGGCGTAGCCGTTGCTCCAGCTGGTGAAGCCGGTCGCGCCGACCTTGAGGTGCTCGACTTCGAACTTGAGGCCGACGGTTCCGGTAGGCCCGGCCACGCTGACGACTCCGCCGACAGGCTGGGTGTCCTTGCCGAACTTGGTCATCTGATAGGGGCCGAGTGTCGCGGGAGGCGAGCCGGACCCCGGTGATCCGTCGAACGCCGTGAGCACAGTCGCGGTGTCGTCGATGGTGACCGGGCTGGAGGGCGGGGACGCGATGCTGCTTCCGCCGCTGCTCGACGCGGTGACGGTGAAGGTGTAGACGGCGCCGGGGATCAGGTCGCCCATGACCGTGCTGGTGGCGGTCCCTGCCGCGGTCTGGCTCTGATTCCCCGGGTGCGCGGTGATCGTGTACTGGCTGATCGCGGCGCCGCTGGTGTTGGCCGGCGGCTGCCAGGTCACGGTCGCGCTGCCGTAGCTGGCCGAGCTGGCCGCCGGGCTGACGGGCGCGCCTGGTGGTATGGCCCCGACCAGGATCGACAGCTCGCCTTCTTGCGGGAGCTTGAGCCCGCCTGGGGGCTGGGCCGCGACCACCAAGTAGGTGCCCGGCTGAGCCGGGGCGGTGTACAGGCCTTGCGGGCTGATGCTGCCGCCGCCGTCGGGAAGCGTCCAGGTGACGTTCTGCGCCGCCGAGCCCGCGACCTTGGCATGCAGTTGCAGCGTGCCGCCGGGATTGACGGTCGCGGGGTCCGGCGTGATCGCGATGTCCTGATAGGGCGCGGGCGCCCGGGTGAGCGGGAACTTGTTGTCAAGCAGCGAGAGGAACACGTCGGTGAACTGGTCACCGAACATCGACAGCTTGTACTCGATGCCGACCACGTTCTCGATCCACAGGGTCCACCAGGGATTGAGCGCCGTGTTGGCGGTCAGCTCGAGCAGGTACCAGGTGTTGACGAGGCTCGGACCTGGGATCTCATTGAACGTGGCCGAGAGTTCCGTCTTGATGCCTGCCGCGGCTTCGAAGCTGCCGGCCACGGCCGGCGGTGTCCACGTGCTGGTGTGCGAGTACACGGGCTTGGCCGATACATGCGAGTCCCTGGTGGTCACTTCCCCGCCTACGGTCAGGATCTGGCTGGCTCCTGTATCAAGGCCCGCTTTGACCTCGCCCTTGGCGGTCAGCGAGATACCGAGCGCCGCCTGGATCACGACCGGGACGCCGAGAACGTCGACCAGGAAGGGCTTGAAGTCGATGTCGCCCAGGGGGTAGTCGCCTTCGGTCTTGGCGTCGACGCCCGCGTGGAGAGACAGCGCGGCCGAGGCGGTGATCGTGGCGGTGAACTTGGTGCTGACGTGCACGCAGCAACTGATCGACGCGGAGAACGACAGGTCAGGCGTCAGGCTGAGGTTGCCGGACACGCTCACGGTCCTGTGCCCGGTCCCGGTGTACAAGATCGTGTGCACGCTGATCCCGATGCCCGGCAGCCCGGACGCTGCCAGGGGGCTGGCGGGCATCAGGCTCACGCCGGACCTGGCCGGCGTGAAGCCGGCGACCTGGCCCGGGGTCAATGCCATCGTGCCGCCGAAACCCGCGGCTGACAGCGCCTGGTCAAGGGAGGCGGGCGAGGTCCGCACAGTGACCACGGACGCGGTCGCGGACACGCTGGTGACGTCGAGCAGCAGTCCGCCGGGTGTCGCCTTGCTGATGCCGGCGACGACGATGTCGCCCTTGGCCAGGTGCTTCACCTGAGCCGGCGGACTGGTGAACATCAGCGTGCGGTCGGTCTGCACTTCTGACAGCGCGGCCAGCGAGGCGGCGGAAAGCACCACGGTGCGCGCGCCGACCGTCCCGCTCGCGGACGCCGCGGCCGACGTAGCGGCCGGCCCAGGTCCCTTGCCGTTCAGCGCGGTCACCGCGAAGGTGTAGCTGTGGCCATTCGCGAGCCCGGTAATAGTGTCCGATCGTGCGCTGGCGGAGACCTTGATGGTCCTGCGCGTGCCTGAGATCGCTATCTGGTAGGCCTTGATCGCCGATCCGCCGTTACTGGCCGGCGGCGACCAGGACACGGTGACGCCCGAGGCGGCGGAGGCAGCGGTGACGCTTGCTACCGCACTGGGCGCGGTGACCCTGGGCTTGACGCCGGCGGATGTCAGCGTCTTGCCGCGCCCGGCGGCATTGACGGCCGAAACTGTGACGCGGTACGTAATGCCGTTCTTCAGGCCGGTCACAATGGCAGAACGGGCCGCTCCGGCCGCGGCCAGGGTGCGATTGCCGGGCTTCACGGTGAGGTGATAGCCGGTGACCGGAGTTCCGCCATCCGATTTCGGTGCCTGCCAGGAGACGTTGAGCAGCCGGAAACCCGCGGTGACTCGCAGCGCCCTGACCTCGGACGGTGCGGCGGGCGGGCGGGGCGTGACGGGAGGCGATGGCTTGCTGGCGCGTCCGGTTCCGGCGTGGTTGACCGCGGCGACCGTGAATCTGTACGCGTGCCCGTTGGACAGCCCGCCGACGGCGTATCTGGTGACCGCGGCGGTGCGCACCTGCCGGCCGCCGGGTGAGGCCTTGATCAGGTACCCGGTCACCGGCGACCCCCCGGTAGCGGCCGGAGCTTTCCAGCTCAGCAGTGCGCCGTGATCGGTGCCGCGGGCCGAGACCGCCGTCGGCGCGCCCGGAAGCGCCGCCGGTGCCCGCGAAACTGCCGAGGCCGGTACCTGGCTGCCGATCAGCAGGCCGGTTCCTGCCAGCGACGCCGCTGATATCTCGAGTACTCGCCGACCGGTAAAGAACGCTCGCCCCATGTTTGCCTGCCCCTCCCCAGCGCGCGACCCTGCACCACTGCCCGCTAAAAAGGCAAGCATGCCATTGCGGAAACACCCGAGTTAGGCCGACTTAGCCATTCACCTGACTCTAAGGTCGAGGGCGGCAATCCGGGTGGCGAGCGGGCCGCGTGGTGGCGAGTGGCTCCCGGCCGGCGCTGGTGACGAGATCATGCTTGGCAGCGTCTGAGCTATTCATGACTATCAGGGGAGCTGAACCTGGATGTCGCAGCTGATAGGTACCCGGGTCTTGGTGACCGGGGGCACGAGCGGGCTGGGGCGGGCGATGGCGGCGGCGCTCGCGGCGGCGGGCGCCTGGGTGGCGGTGACTAGCCGCTACCGGGGGCGCGCGCAGGCCACCGCCGCCGAACTGGGTGCCGGAGCACTGGGAATCGAACTCGACGTCCGCGATGCCAGTTCGGTATCGGCGGCGGTCGAGAGCACCTGGAGGATGCTCGGCGGCCTGGACCTGCTCGTCAGCAACGCCGGGATCGGGATGCGGACCGTCAACCCGCGGTTCATGACCGAGCCCCGGCCGTTCTGGGAGGTGCCGGCCGCGGGCTTTAGCGACGTGATGGAGACCAAGGTGACCGGCACGTTCCTGGTCGCCCGGGCGGTAGTGCCGCGCATGCTGAGCACCGGGGGCGGGCGGGTGGTCACGATCTCGATGAGCGAGCAGACGATGACCCGCCGCGGGTTCGTCCCCTACGGGCCATCTGGTGCCGCCGTGGAGGCCCTGGCCCGGGTGATGGCGGCCGACCTGGCCGGCACGCCGGTCACCGCCAACATCCTGCTGCCCGGCGGCGCGACCGCGACGGGGATGATTCCCGCCGAGATCGGGGCTGCTCAGCGCGCCAGCCTGCTCGACCCGGCGATCATGGGACCGCCGATAGTCTGGCTTGCCTCTCCGGCTGCCGCCGGCGTCCACGACGAGCGGATCGTCGCCCGTAATTTCGGCGACTGGCTGCACAGCCGCAGGCGAAGTCACGGGTGAGCCGCTGGCGGCCCGCATCTGTCAGGGCGGGGGCGGCAGGCGCGATACTCCGTGATCAAGGACGCGGTCATGATCACGGAACATCGCCGCTTTCCTGACCTGGGCGATCTTCCGTGATCACGCCCACGAACATGATCACGGAACATCGCACTGGCCCCGAGGGACACCTCATCGGCGTCGCGGGAACCGCATAGCGCGGCGTTAATCGGCCCAGTAGTTCCGGAGCATTTCCGCTGGCCACGTCGGCTGGCGGATCACGCCTCGCGGCCCCATCTCCGCGAAGTACGGGGCGAGATCATAGATTGGCGTGCCGTCGATCGCGTCCAGGTCGGTGACGTGGAGATCCAGCCCGTCAACTTTCAGCAGCCGGGGGAAGGACTGCGCGAGCTGGTTTGGCCTGCGATGGTTACGGTGGACGAACGTCCCGGTGGCTGGCCAGGCCGGGTTTCCTCTAGGGCTTCGCGCATGCAATGCGACTTCTGATTCGGATGCACGGTGGAAGTGCCAGACGACCACCAGGTGCGAGAACTGGTCCAGGCCCTGAACGACTTCTGCCGGGTAATTTTCGTTCAGGCGTATGATCGCCATTCCGGTCCAGTGGTCGTCGCTGATTTCGGCGCGTCCGCCCACGACGAGTCCGATCGGCTGGATCTCCAGCCCGCCTTGAGTCATTTCGGTTCCTTCCCGGGGGAGGCTAGTCGATCTCCGCGAGATATGCCGAGACGCGTTCCTCCATTGACGCCAGGACTGGAATACGGCGGCTATGGCGGAAGGGTGTGGTCATCTGCCGGATGTCGGCAGCTGTTTGCCGGGTACGCCCGGATTTGATGCCGCCGTCCTCGATGAGGTCAAGGGCCTGGCTCCAGGTGGCGCACGCCTCTTCGATATCACCAGACGTCATCTGCGCGGCACCGAGGTAGCCCAGGGTCACCGCTTGAGTCCGCCGGAACGCCGCACCCCTGGTTCCCACACTGTCCTGAAACTGCCGGATCGCACTTCGCGTATCGCCGCAGCTCAGCAGGGTCCGCCCTGTCTCGTGCGCAAGTGACGCCTCGCCGAAGAAGAAAGTTCGCGAGGGTTCCGCGATGCCAGGGCTGGCACACCTGAGATCATCCTCTGCCCTAAGCAGCGCTCTGCCCGCAGCCGCTTTGCTCCCGGTCGCAGCCAGCGCCCTGGCATGTACGACACCGAGCAAGGCTCGTTCTCGCGGAGTGGCCGACCGGTATCGCTGGCCCTCCACCGAGGCCTCGGCTAGATCCAGGCCCAGACTCGCCATGCCCAGGTCAAGGGCCTGATGAGCCATGGCCCTCAGGATGTGCCCAGCCAGCGACGCGTTCGCCGCACGTGCTGCCAGCTTCAGCGCAAGAACGAAGTATCGTCTGGCGACGATGTGCTCGTAATTATCGAATGCCATCCATCCTGACAAATACGCTAGCTCGCCTAGAGCTGAGAACATGTCCGAGCGAACCCGTTCGGACGCGAAACAGCCTTGCAGCATCGTGGCCGCATTTGAATGCAGATACTGAGCGATGGCTTTTCGGCTGTGACCTCCGCCGCGCAGCTGGTCGAGCCGGGAGAAAGCGAGGCCCAGCTGCTGGACGGCCGCCACGTCGTCAGCTCCGATTCGGTGGGTCTTCCCCTGAACCTTCGGCACTGCTGCTTGAACTGCCTCTTGCGACCGCCACCACGCAGCATCCGGAAGAGCTATGGCCATCGCTGAGCAGGCGGCTCCTGTGAGCAGTTCTCTACGGCGAGTGTGCAAGTCAGTGCCCTCCAGCTCGGCTAGGTCGATAAGAGGGTCACTACACCAGTTCCAGTCTGGCCCAGCAAGCGGCACCGGCAGGCTCTGCTTCGCTCTGGCCTCCGACAGCTCAGGCGCAAGGTCGCTCGCCGGGACTCGCAGGGCTTCTGCGAGATCGCGGATCAGCGAGTACCTGTCCAGGGAGCGCTTGCCGGTCTCGACCATCGACAGGTACGGCGCGGAGACGCCGGCGAGCCCAGCGACGACCCTGAGGGTCATGCCTCGCCGCTGCCGGACAGCTTTCAGCCGCTCGCCGATCTCGCTCGCCGCTTCAGGACTAATTCGGTCGTTCTTCGCGCGATCGTCTGATACTTCGCAGGAACCGCAATAGTCACCGTTGTTATAGCGGCTGAGCGGTCGACTACAGCGCGCGCAGGTGCGGCTGACCACTGTCATAAGGCCTCATCGATCACATGGCTTTCCACACCGCAAGCTTAACCACCAGTTAAGACCGCTCCAGGATGAGAGCGTGCGCCGTCGAGGCGATGACAGGCGAAAGTGCTACTTATCTGGTGACCATCTCCTGACCTTTCCTGCTGATCTTGAGCATCAAGAGTCGTCAGCGTCTTTCGTAGCGTGCAGTTCCGATCCCGGAAACGTTAACTGCTTGTTAACTCGGTCGCCTGCCTGGCCTGTAGTCTCCGCAGCACGTCATCCCATTGATCGGCTTACCAGCCACATCGCCCGAAGAGCAGCAAAGGTAATCAGAATTGGCCGACATCACACTCTCAGGCCCCGCCGATGCGGCCAGCTCCGCGCGCCCTGCTGAGGAGTGGACAGGCATCACGATCGCGCACCGTATGTCGTTCGCTGACCTGTACCTCTGGCTCGGCGCGTGGCTGCCCGGGTTCTGCCGCGTCGCCGCCCAGGACGGCACTGAGCTTGCCGCGACCCGCTTCAAGGCGTGGTTTCCCTACGGCGCCTTCCGCGACGGCTCCGTCGCCGTCCTCGCCGTCCGGCCGACGCCAGATGAGTCAGGAGTCGAATTCGGGTCCCGTGCCTGGGGTCCCCGGTCCGCCAGGCCGCGAGCGCGATGGCCGCCCAGATTACGGCCTGGCATCAGGCCGCCGCTGGCGGCCGACGGCCTGCGTTCGCCTACTGGCCCGCAGGAAGTAACACCGCAGGGATTTCCGGCGGCAGCGGCCGGGTTCCGCAAGCAGCACGGACTCGTCAGTAATCATTCTCGTCAGTAATCATCCATCCAAGGACGAAAGGCAACATGATGACGGTCGGCACGGTGAGCGCCGAGGGCTTTCACACCGCGATGGTTGATCAGCTAGTCGCTGATCATGTGGACAAGGGGCTGATCATGCGGCCCGAGGTGCAGGCGGCGCTGCGGGCGGTGCCGCGGCATCTGTTTACCCCAGGTACCGGGCTGGAAGAGGCGTACCGGACTGACCACGCCGTGATCACCAAGCGAGTCGGTGACGAGACCGTCAGCTCGGTGTCGGCGTCGTGGCTCATCGCGGAGATGCTCGGCCAGGCCGCTGATGCCAGCGACGGCGGCCTCCGCGGCCGCCAGGTGCTGGAGATCGGCTCCGGTGGCTATAACGCGGCGCTGCTCCGCGAGCTGGTCGGCCCGTCCGGATCTGTGACGACGGTCGATATCGATCCTGACGTGACCAGCCGCGCTACGGCATGCCTGGCGGCAGCCGGCTATGACGACGTGACCGTGGTGTGCACGGACGCAGAGCAGCCCATCGCCGGCGATGGTTCTTTCGACGTGATTATCGTGACGGCCGGGGCCTGGGATATCCCTCCGGCCTGGATCGGGCAGCTTGCCGCGACTGGGACGCTGGTCGTGCCGCTGCGGACGTTCGGGATGACGCGTTCGTGGGCGCTGAGCCGGGAGGGCGACCGGCTGGTCAGTCACAGCCAGCGGCTGTGCGGGTTTGTCCTGGTGCGGGGCGCCAGTGCTCACGAGATGCAGTACGTCGACATCGCCGAGGGCGTCCACTTGCGCCTCGACGAGGGCCAGCAGATGGATGCCGGGGTGCTCGGCGAGTTGCTGTCCAGGTCTTCCGAGCAGGCGTGGGCCGGGGTGAGCCTGCCGCCCACGACTGTCCTGGCCGACCTCGACATGTGGCTGGCAGCCGCTCCCGGGGCTGACACCGGGCAGTTCGCTGTCCTGGCGGCCCAGCAGGAGGCCGTCGATGCCGGGGTCGTCGCCCCGGGCTGGCGTTTCGGCTCGCCCGCCACCTTTGATGGCGGCACGTTGTGCTACCGGTCAGCGCTGCGCTGGACCGACCGCATGTTCGACCTCGGTGCCCGCGCGCACGGACCTGATGCCGCGGCGGCGGCCGCCCGACTGGCCGGCCAGATGCGCGCCTGGGTCGACGCGGGCACTCCCGCGCCGGTGATGCATGTTCTGCCCCTGAAGACTCCCGACGGCGACCTGCCGCCCGGGACGGTGCTGGACAAGCGGCACAGCCGTCTTGTCCTCACCTTCACCCCCGCACCAGAAGGGCAATTGCCATGAGCGAAACCCGATCCCCGGAGTTCACCCTGGACGTCAGCCTGGTTGACTCCGGGCCGCCGCCACCGGCCACAGCACCACCACTGACGACAACTGCGGCTCAGGCAACACGAGCGGGACGGCCTGCACGACCCGCTCCGACGCATAGCGGCCGATCCGTTGGCCTCCTCGGGTCCGGTACCTCGCGCGCCGGGCCGAGCTTCCCCGGAGCGTCCGATGATTCCCGCAGAAGGCACGGCCCACATCCGGGCCGCCTCGTATCCGGCCGGCCTGGATCTGCCGGCCTGGCCTGACCTGGCCTCGGGCGCTCCCGCGCAGTGGCAGGAGTGGCTGACCCTCGCCTGGCGGCTGCCTGGCTTCGCGGCGGCCGTCAGTTCCGCAGCTCCCCAGCTGGCCGCACAGATCAGCAGCGCGGTGACCGGTGATCCGGTGCCCCGGCAGCGGCTGCGCCGGCTGACCGAGTCAGCGATCCGATACCTGCTGCGATGGACCACCCGCGCGACGCCGTTCGGCAGCTTCGCCGGCATCGCCCCGGTCCGCTTCGGTGACCGCGCGGCAGTCCGTATCGGTGACGAGCACCAGCTGGTCACCCGTCCCGACGGCCAGTTCATCGCCGAGCACGCCACGCGGGCCGAGACGGACCTCGATGTCTTGCGCACCGTCGCGGTGGTGACGAATACGCTCGGATATCAGCGCGGCGACCGGTGGGTGGTGCCCTGTGCCCGCACGGACGGGGAGCGCAGGTGGGATGCCGAGGTCCGGCTGACCGGCCCGGTCCGGGCCGCCATCGATGCAGCGCGCTCGCCGGCCGGGTTCGCCGGGCTCGCCGCGACGATCGCCGGACCAGCGGACGCCGCCGCGGCCGAGCAGCTGCTGGCCGGGTTGGTGCAGACGGGGGTGCTGCTGTCAGAGCTGCGCCCGGCGATGACCGTAACCGATCCGGCCGGGTACGCGGCTCGCTGCTACACCCTGCCGCGCCCCGGCAGCCGGGTCGCAGTCGATCTGCGTGCCGACGCCGCCGTTACACTGCCGCCCGCGGTACTCCGTGAGGCGGGCCGGGCTGCGTCGGCGCTGACCGCGGTGGCGCCTGGCATGCCCGGATGGGCCGAGTACCACCATGCGTTCATCGAGCGGTGGGGGCCCGGAGCAGCCGTGCCGGTCCGTGATCTGCTGAACGTCCTGGGATACCCCGCCGGATACCGGGGATCCGCCCGGCGCTCCCCAGCGGTGTTCACCGCCCGCGACCGGCTGCTCGGCCAGGTCGCCCAGCAGTCCGCGCTGAACGGCGGCACCGAGGTGATACTCGACGACGCGCTGATCGGTGCCTTACGCGGCGATGACCGCCGGCCGCCGGTCCCGCACGCCGACCTGCGGTTCACCCTGGCCGCCGGCACCCTGGCAGACCTGGACCGGGGAGAGTTCACGCTGACGGTGCTCAGCGGGTCACGTCACGCCGGCGTCGCCGCCGGCCGGTTCCTGCACCTGCTGACCCCCGCCGAGCTCGCCTCATACCGGCGTGCCTTCCGGTACCTGCCGACGGCGCTGCCCGGCGCGGATATCGTCCAGCTCTCCGGCCCTCCGCTGGACGCCCGCCTGACGGCAGTGGCCCGGGTGCCCGAGGTGCTGCCCGTCCTCCCCCTGGGCGAGTTCCATCCGGTACCGCAGCGGACGGTGCAGGACCTGGCGGTGACCGGCGACGGCCAGCGGCTGTGGCTGGTATCGAAGGTCACCGGGCGGCCCGTGGAGCCGCTGCTGCTCAACAGCGTGCTGCTGCCGGCCCTGCAGCAGCCCCTGATGCGGTTCCTGACCGAGATCTGGACCGCGTGGACAGCGCCGTGCAGCCGGTTCGACTGGGGACATGCCAGCAGCCTGCCGTTCCTGCCCCGAGTCCGCCACGGCCGCAGCATCGTGCACCCCGCCCGGTGGATCATCGACCGGGAAGCGCTTCCCGCCCGCACCGCGACCTGGCCGCAATGGCGCGACGCCTGGCAGCACCACCGCGAACAGCTCCGGCTTCCCCGCGAGGTCCTGGAAGGCGACGACGACGTGCGACTGCAGCTGGACCTCGACGAGCCCGCTCACCTCGCCATCCTGCGCAGCCAGCTCAGCCGGCAGGCCCGCATCATGATCACCGAGGCTCCGGGTCCGGCCGGCTGGATCGGCGGACGCCCCGCAGAGATCGTGCTCACACTGACCCGCACCCAGCCGGCCCGGCCAGCACGGCCCGCCCGCCCGGCCAGCACTGTCGAGTACCACCCGGGACAGGGACGCTGGCTCGAGGCGCACCTGCACGGCCGGACCGACGACATCCTGGCCGACCTCGCCACCCGCCCGGGCGACCACCTGCCCTCAGGCTGGTGGTTCGTGCGGTATCCCGACCCCGCGCCCCACCTGCGGTTGCGCATCCCGCTCCCGCGCCCCGGCCAGTTCGCCGACACCGCCCGGCACCTCGCTGCCTGGCCGGGAACTGCACGATCACGCCGCCGCGCACGACTACAGCCTCCACCCCTACCGGCCCGAAACCCGGCACGGCACCGGAGCGGCACTCGCCGCCGCCGAGGCGGTCTTCGCGGCCGATTCCCGCGCCGTCCTGCACCGCCTGGCCGGCGACCGGCAGGCAGCCACCGCCGCCAGCATGATCACCATCGCTGACAGCTTCACCGGCCACGGCCTCAGCTGGCTCGCAGGCACCACGCACCTCACCGGACCCCGCCTGAACCCCGCCCAGCTCACTCTCGCCCGGATACCGTTCCGCGACGAACAGCTCACCGCAGCACTGACCGCCTACCGCACCCTGGCCAGCCGCGACGGCCTCGACCCCGACCAGGTTCTCGCTGACCTGCTCCACCTGCACCACGCCCGCATGATCAGCGTCGATCCCGCCTCCGAACGGCACTGCCTGCGCCTGGCCCGCGCCATAGCCCGCACCGCCCGCGCCCGGCAAGCACCATGAGCAACGAGCAATCCCTCGCCGACGGAATGGCCGGGGTAGCCCTGCTGCACCTGGAGACCAGCAACTGGCCGGCGGCGCAGGAGGCACTGCGCCGCGCCACCGCCGGCGGTGTCAGCATCGGCGCTGGCGCCAGCCTCTTCTACGGCGCCCCCGCAATCGCTTTCGTACTCGCCACTACCGACCGCCCCGGACTCGCGCACGCACAGGCGCTCACCGCCGAGGGCACAGCCATCGTCACCAGCCAGCGGCTCGATGCCGCCCGTCGCCGCATCGACCGGCACGAGCAGCCGCACTACGCTGAATATGACCTCATCCGGGGCCTGACCGGACTCGGCGTCACCGCGCGGCGGCTCGGCGACCACGACCTGCTCCGCGACATCCTGGAGTACCTGGTCCGGCTTACCGAGCCGATCGGCACACTGCCGGGCTGGTGGTGCAGGAACGGACCAGGACGCGCGCAGCTCGCCGGAGGCCACGCTAACTTCGGCATGGCCCACGGCATCGCCGGCCCGCTCGCGCTGCTCGCCCTCACCCGCACCGACCGCATTACGGTCGACGGCCACACCACCGCGATCGGCCGCATCTGCCAATGGCTGGATACCTGGCAGCAAGGCACCGGCGGAATCACCTGGTGGCCCCAGGCCATTACCCGCGCCGAGCTGCACCACGGCGCGTCAGCCCAGCGGACCCCGCCCAGGCCGTCCTGGTGCTACGGCACCCCCGGCATCGCCCGCGCCCAGCAACTCGCCGCGCAGGCCCTGCGCGACCCCGCCCGCCAGCACCTCGCCGAGACCGCATTCGCCAGTTGCGTCACCGACCCATCCCAGACCGGGCTCCTGACCGGCCGCAGCCTCTGCCACGGCACCGCTGGGCTCCTCGCCACCGCCCGCCGTATCGCCGGCGATGCCTCCACCCCGGTATCCCTCACCCCGCTCCACGACCTGCACCGGCAGGCTCCCGCTGCCCCCGGCGAAATCACCGGCCTCCTCGACGGCACGGCAGGCGCCGACCTCGCCACTGCCGGAACCACCGCCACCTCGTGGGACGCGTGCCTGCTCCTCACCTGACGAAAGGCCAGCCGTGGACGAGACTCCCTGGCAGCAGATCAACATCACCTGGCTCGGCGACACACGCCAGCGGCAAGAACATCACGCTGTCGCCCATCTTTCGCAGGTGCTTCCCGCCGCTGAAACCGACGGTCTAATCACCTCCTGGTGGTTCATCCGCAAAGGCCCCTGGCGTATCCGATACCAGCCCGCGAAGGAACCCGATAACCCCGGCCTCGCCTCCAGGATGATCGGCTGCGGAGTCAGCTGGACCGCAGATATCTACGAACCTGAGACCCACGCGTTCGGCGGCACCGAAGCCATGGCCAGCGCGCATGCGCTGTTCCACCACGACAGCCGCCACCTCCTCACCTACCTCCGCCAGGACCCGGCTGACCGGCGGGAACGCTCGCTCGTGCTTTGCACGGGACTCATGCGCGCAGCCGCGCTCGACCTCAACGAACAAGGCGACGTCTGGGCAAGAGTCCTCGATTATCGCGCTCAGCACATCAACCGCCCCCTAGTCTCGGAAGCCCGCGCATGGGACGACTTCACAGCCAGCGCCCGCCTGCTCCTCACCGGGATCCCCAGGGCTGCCGGCGAATGGCACGCAGCATTCGAAAACGCAGGCACCGACCTGCGGAGGCTGCGGGAAACAGGGGAACTCACCTGCGGACTTCGGGCAGTTATCGCTTTGCACGTGATCTTCCACTGGAACAGGATCGGGCTGCCCGCCAGTACCCAGGCCACCCTCGCGCAGGCCTCCAAGGAAGCCATCTTCGGCAAGCCACCCGTGCGTAATCAGATCCGCAGCCGATGATCTCCGATTAGCCGGGCGGCCTGAGCTTGCTCCGCCCTGCGGAGCATCCCGGCCCGCAACCGCTGGCCTGCGGCCCGCTCATCAGGCGCCATCGTCGCACGCCGCTGTCAGGCGGGCCGGGGTCAGAACGGTGCTCGCCGGCCAGTCCCGTCTCATCAGGGCGTGCAGCCCTGGCGGCGCGTCTGAGGGGTTATGGGCGTTTTGAGAAAGGTCGAGCCGTCTGCCCGGACCTCGCGCAGCGCCTCGCCGGCCGGCGGCCTGCGGCGCTTCTTCTTCCCGCCGCCGGGCCAGTAGCCCAGTTTTTATATGTTGCCGGTGGAATCGGAGAGCGGCGACCCGCCTGCCACCTGTCCGTTCTCGATCATGCCGATGATCCGCTGGCCCGTGATGAGCAGCTGGCCCTGCCCTTGCGCGTCCGTGCCGTCCATGGCCTTGAGGCCCGCAGAGAATGTTGTTCCAGCGCGGCTCGGGGCCCACCGCATCGCCGGCGGCGAGAAGCGATCCCGCCGGCTTGACAAGCACCAGGTCACGGGGCGGGGCGGAGGCCTTGATGGCCACGACGGAACGACGCTCGAACTTGATGCCAAGGCCGTCCCATTTTTGCGGGAGCAAGCTGCGGTCGATCGTGAGCCGGGCGGTCTTCAGCGTCATTGGTCAGCCTCCGCCACGCGCGTCCTTATTGACGCGGCCGCGATCTGCTACCGCCGCGAAATCATCCAGGATGCGACGAGATGAGATGCTCGATGGAAACTCAAGTACCTCACCGGATGAGCGTTCGATAACCCTGGTCACACCGCCGCGCCGACCCTGGGATTTTTTCTTGATGAGCCAGCCTGAGTCGAACTCGACGAGCCTCCAGTCGGGATCCTCGACCGGGCCGGGTGCCCCGAGGATATCGGTCGCGATGCGCTCAGCATCGTCGTGTGTAATCACGTAACGGTCCTCCCTGATGGATCAAAGAAAATGGCGTCCGAGTAACTCATCTCAGCTTCGCTGAAACCGAGTCCGTCCACGGTAGGCGGCCACGGCTCAACGGCCCCGCTCTGGCCGTCCACTGCCTTGATCTCTCCATCATCGTTGACGGCATTGAACCAGTGACCGACGTCGTCCTCTCGATCAAAGCCGACGATCGCGGAACTTCCCGGCCCAAGGTCCTGCAGTCGCTCGCCGACCTCAGCCATGGTGACCTCCCTGGGCGTCTCGCCCGCCCATTCGGCCATCCGTTCTGGAGGCTCACCGTCGGTGTCCGCAGACATCGCCGCCGCACGCGGATCGCCTTCCCAGGTTTGCTGACTGGCACGCGCGCAGTCGCCGCAGTTGGCCCGGTCGTCTGCCGGGTTGATGTCGCCGGCCCAGCTCTCGGGCGACTCGTGCGGTCCGTCGACGCTGGGCGGAGGGTTGTCAGCCTGCTGGTCGTCGGTCGTGCCGGTGTCCCGCACTTCCTGCTGCCGAGGTGCTGGGATCAGCTCGGCGTCTCGCTGGGCTGCTGGCGCATCCTGGGTGCCGGCGCGGTCATTCAGCTCCGCCTGGTCGATGACGGGCGGCTCGGGCTCCCTGAGTTCAGTCATGTCGCCTCCCGGCGAGCGCGCCACGCCTCCGGGTACAGGCGTGTCTCTGGCCAGTCCGTGCCGGTAGCCAGGAACGTGACCGCCCGCGCGAGGCGGTCGATCGGCTCGATGGCGTCGCTGAGCTGGCTGGCCGCGCGCTCGTACGCGGGCGGGCTATCCCTGCCCTCGATGACCGTCCGCGATGGCAGCCACGTATCCGGGTGGCGCCGCCAGGCCTCAAGCTGCTTGGCCTGGGTGCTGCCGGGCAGCTCGAGGCCGCGGGCACGCCAGCTCGCGGTGGCCGGATGGGGCCTGTCCTTCGGGGTGCCGTCGTGCAGTGACCTGACGACGTCGATCCACCGGTACCGGCCGGCCTGCCAGCCGATCTCATTGCCTTCGCAGCTGCCGGCCGCGCCATCCAGCCAGCGCATGGCGCAGTCGGCGACGTGGGCCGCGAGCGATTCCGGCTGGTAGAAGCTGACCAGCTCGCCATAGCGGCTCGTGATCGCCGTATCGATCCTGTTTGCGACGGCGCACTCCAGCGTTCTGCGGTCGGCTGCTTTCCGCAGGCCGGCCAGCCAGGTGCGGTCCGGCCTGGGCTCTGGCTCGCCGACCAGGTGGGCGACGATGAGGAGCTCAAGCCACAAGATCACGTGCGGATCGGCGGCCGCCCGTTCACCGAGGGCGATCTCGCGCAGCGTGCAGGCTCGGACCCGGCACTGCGTGCCGCAGGCCATGCCGCGCCTGCCCGCCAGGCCAACTTCGCGGCTCGCCCCGGTCGCGGTTTCCTGCTCTTCCCGGTACGGCATCGCGACGAGTACCGGATGGTCCATGCCGTCGGCGAAGACCGCCGCCTGGCCTGGCGGCAGCGTGACGACGTACTGTGACTGCCGTTCGTCGAGGTTCATGGTCGCCCCGACGGCGAGCCGGTCATCCTGAGCGGGCAGCCGATGGACGATCTTGAGCGCTGAGTTCTTGATGACGTCGGTCACTATCTTGCCGGGGATCTGCTCGGCCACGACGATGCCTTCGCCGTAGGCGCGAATCTCGGCGATCAGCGCGGCGAACAGCTCGACGGCGTGGGCGGCGGGGCTGCCAAGCTCAGCGACCTTGAGCAGCCGGTGCGCTTCCTCGACGACGGTGACGTGCCGCAGGGTCAGCTCGCCCTCATACCGGCCCCAGCGCTGGCGCAGGTGCTCGGCCACGCGAATGAGGACGGCGCCGATGAGGAATGCCTTGTCCTGGTCGTTGCCGATGTCCTCGAGCTCCAGGACGGTGTTGCTGCTCAGCAGGCTGGCCAGGTCGAGCGGATGGCCGCCTTCGAAGAACCGGCCTGGGGTGCCAAGTCGCAGGCTGCTGATCCGGACGTCGATGAAGCCCCTGACGTCGGCGGTCACCTCCCGGCCGTAGCCGATGTGCTCGACCACCGAGAGCGCCTCGCGCTGCAAGTCGGTCAGGGTCGGCCAAGCGGGCGTGATGCCGGGCAGGCGCGACTCGCTCAGCGCGAGATCCCAGCCCATGTTCTGATAGCAGCGGGTCAGGGCGTGGCTGAGTACCTGAGGGAACGGCTCGTACGCCTCGAAGGCAGCCAGGAAAAGCGCCCTGATCAGGTCGATGTGGGTTTGGATCGGGAATCCGGGCTCAGGCTCGAGCGGGTTAAGACAGCCTGGCACCGACGTCGAGTCGCCCGGCCTGATGATCGTCACCTTGCCGCGGCCCGCGAGCCGGCCTGCCATGCGGGCGTATTCAGACTTGGCGGGCTCGATCACCAGCCAGGGCACCGGAGGCTGGCTGGTGGCCAGAGCGTCAAGCAGGGACCGCACGGTCTGTGACTTTCCTGCGCCGGTAGCCCCGCAGACGAAGGCATGCCGGTTGAGCGTCGCCGGGGAGAGCAGGAACTCACCTGCGGACGTCAGCGTCTCGTCCAGCACCGTTCCGAGGCTGAACCCGGTCCCGGTCGAGTGCTCAGGGGTGATGTCGAAGGTCGGCGGGGTGATCACCCTGATGCCAGGCATTTCTTTCTCGGGCGGCCGTGCCAGGGCGGCGACCATCTCGGTGCTCGCCGCGAACGGCGCATCTCCGGCCCGTCGGTGCGCGAAAGCCTGGAGCAGGCTCTCCTGCGAGCCGCAGCCTCCCGAAGGCGTCAGCGCGTAGGGCAGGCCGCCCAGCTCGCTCGCGCCGCAGAGCAACGCCGCCGTAGCGCGCGCCTGGGCGACGTTCATGCCGCCCACCAGCACGCGCACGCTCCAGGTGCCGTAGATCCTGGATCTGGCTAGTTCCCGGTATCGCGCCTCGGAACGCTCCAGGCGCACCCGGTCGGCCTCGGAATTCTGCCGCTGCCGCATCCTGGGAATCTGCGTTTCGAGGCTGGTGAGCTCCTCGTCGAGCTCCTCGGCCTGTAGCGGCTCGGCCAGCACGACCCAGGCGAACGGCTCGGACAGGCAAGCCGCGTAGTCGTCAAAGGAGCCGTCCCGAGCCTTGCCGTCATCTTTAGTCCACAGCGCGTCCGGCACGGCCGTGCACGCCACCCATGACGGGAACTCAGTCAGCCAGCCGCCCAGCTGGCCGGCAGGAAGCTCCCGGACAAGGGCGCCCGGCGGGTAGGGAATCCGCAGCGTCTTCGCCGGCTTCGCTGATACTGCCGCTGACCAGGGGAGGACGGGCTGCCCGCCGAGCACGACGCGGTGATCCGCCTGAGCCGGTGACCGGAACCACGCCATGGCGAACGCCCCGGCGCCGTCAGCCCGATGACCGGACAAGGTCGCATGTGCCGATGTCAGGGCCGCGAACAGCTGAGTGAGGCGACGGTAACCCGGGTCCGGCTCGGCGTCCCGCGCTGCTGACGCGGGCCGCTTTGACCGGGGTACGGCCAGCAGCTGGACGAAGCGGTAGCTCGTCCAGGGCGCCGCCGCGTGATCGCCGGCCTCTTGCCGCATGTGCTGCCAGCCGCGTCAGGCGCTACGGGACGCGGCCGACACCCGGTCGAGCGTCACGATCCCGGGATTACAGTCCCCGAGCGTGACGCGGCGGCCACCGTGACCGGACTCCACGAGGATGAACGCCGTCAGCGGCAGCGACTGGATTTCGGTGGGCTCGACGGCGAATTCATAGACGCGCTGGGACGTCTCGCCTTCGGTAACCGACGAGGCCGTCGACCAGTTCTTTGTTTCGTTCCAGGTGAGCATGCGAGAGTCCGTGACTGACGAATGCCAGGAAGAATGCCGCGATATCGCGCCAGCGCTGTGGCTGTGTCCCGAACTCTGACCGGACGTCGTGCTGAGCCCTGACTGTCCGCCGCCTGTAACTCCGCTTGACACGGTCTTCGTCTGGCCGACCTGCCTGGTCAGCTGGCTCTGAACGAAACGATGGGCCCGTCCGATGAATTCGGCGGCCGCCGCTGCCTCTTGCGCGTTTCCCATCCGCATCAATATGGCAGCGCTGTCGGACCCGCCGAGCATCTGAACGGCATCGGCGCGCAGATGCTCGAAGAAGAGGATCAGGCGGGCGCCGTTAAGCCTGGCGTGCCGGGTCAGCGCTTCCAGCGTAACCGCGCCAAGGTGGTCGGCCCCGGCGATAGCGAGCAGCCCATGGCCATTGCCGAAACGGCGCCTGCGCAGATGCTGGAGCACCACCTGAAGCAGCACCCTGTCGATCAGGTCCTTCCTGCGCTCATTGAGATCGTCCGTGGCGATAACAGTCAGCTGTGCCTGATGCCAGGATCGCAGGTCATTGACTCCGGTAACGCTTCCGGTAGCCAGTAGCTCGAGCATCTCGCACAGGAATGACAATTCGCCATCAGCTCGTTCCGAGCCGCCGACGGTATCGACCTGGGCATGCAGTGCCCGTAGCTCCTGCGCGGCCAGCGGGGTCGTTTCGCCAGTGTCGTCGTAGCGTCGCTGCAGGACCCGCAGGCCGGCGGCGATCCGGGCGAAGGTGAGACTCCCGTCGAGCCTGCTGGTGACGGTGCGGAGGAACGCCGCGTGCATGGCGCGCACATCAGCGTTTCCCGGCACAGGCCGCAGCGTCGCGACCGCCTCGGCGATCGTCTCGGCGCACGCTTCGGCGTCGAGCTCGTCAAGCAGGTCAATCGCGGCCAGATCGGCCGGGAGATGCAGCCACTCCACCGCCAGATCGGGCACGGAAGCCAGTTCGGCTAAGCCGCCTCCGACGTCATGCTGAGAGAAGTCGAGCAGCAGCATCATGTCGTCGTTCGCGAGCGCTGACATGCCGAATGTCGCCAGCATGGCGGCCCACCCGTCGCCGGTGCCGCCCACGATGTCGACCCGGCGGGCGGCGGCATCGGTGCTGAGCGGATACCAGACGGGCATGCCCGCCAGGCGAGCCACCTCGGCATGCTCGTGCTGGGCGACCGCCGTTTCCCACAGCCTGAGCTCTTGCTGATACTTGCTCCACTCCGCCTGGCGGAGGTCATGCGGGCCAACCGCGGGCTGCCGCGTGCCCGCTGACGCCATCGGCACGAACAGGATGAGGCCGAGTACTAGCGGAATGACGAGTATCCCGGCAGCATGCACGGCGATCAGCAGGCAGATGAGCGTCACGGGAATGAAGACCGCCAGGCGCCAGCCCAGCCGGGGCGGCGGTCGCTGCGCGGAACGAGTCAGCGGCACCGGGGGCCGAGCCGTGATCGAGGGCTCGCGCCACTCGGGCTTCTGCTGGAGCCGGGCCGGAACTTCGAGCCTCGCGGGCTCGGCGTACTCCCACCCCCACCTCTCCGCCGGCACGAACAGCTTCTCAGCGAGGCTGATCTCCTGCGCGGCGACTGCTGGCTCCGGCCGCTCTGCCGGAAGATCCTGCACCATGTGCCCCCCTTGAGATCCGGCCAGCTAGGCGGTCGCGCCAGCGGTCAGCGAGCGCGCGAATCCGACCCGCGAGTTGACATCGGCCACCTGGGCTGGGCTGCTCACGGAAACTTGCGTCGAATGGAAGAAATTCGCGCCCTGGACGGCCACCTGAACGCTCCCGGTCGTCCTGGTCTCCCGGACGAGCAAGAAGAGTAGCCCAATAAGAAAGAACCAAAAAGTAATGATTGTCAGAATAATCGCCCAGACCGGAATGACCCGGACGGTGGAAGTCATGTCGTTGACGGACCACACCACATCCTTGATGGGGTGGCTCCCTGAAGGCGTGATAACTGACTGGGATGTACAGGAAATATCGCCGATGGTCACAAGGACAGGTGGCGGCCCTTCTTCTATTTCGCCCATGAGGGGGAGCATACAGGACTGTACCGATCTTTAACTATCCGTATGCCCAAGGCGATAGCCGACGTTCTAGCTATCTTGAGCACGCCCGACTACGCCCACGATATACCTTGTAATCGGGAAAATCTATGAACCAGTAGATTACGGAAGATGTTACTAAGGCGCACCAGGCGGGTGGCTTCCGCTGGCAGGCCGGCTGCACTGGCCTCAGGAGTGCACGTCCAGGCACCGCAAATTTTTCATTAAGAAAATTGGTTTCAGCTTTAACGTTGTGGTGCTGAGCGGATCTCGGCGGGTCGTCATCAGCATCCGGGCTCTGGGCACTTTGTCAGTGCGGAGCGGTGGCCTTGGGCGCGGCCTTTCCGTTCACATCGGAGGCCGGGAGTTCTCCGACTGCTGCGGCAGTCGACTTCTTGAGCAGCTCGAAAATCGACAGGCCCTGGCCTACCAGGCCGGCAAGCAGCTCATTGACGCCCTGCGCGCCATTCAGGACAGTCAGGTTGGAATCGGCGATGCCGCGCGCTGCTGCCTCAACCAGCACGGGCAGCTGCTCGATGAGACGGCTGGCTGCGATGAGCTCCTGGTTACCCGCGCGGAGCGAGGTGGCCCTGGCTTCGTTCGCGTCGGCTTCACCTTGAGCCGTCGCCCTCTCGGCGTAGGCTGCCGCGTCGGCCTGCAGCTTGGCGGCCGTGGCCTGTGCCGCGGCAATCGTGGTGTTGCGGTAAGCCTCGGCCTCGGCAGCGAGCTTGGCCTGGTCGCGGTCTGCCTCGGCGAGCATTCTCTTGCGATAGGCGTCGGCTTCCGCGGCGAGCTTGGCCTGGTCGCGGTCGGCCTCGGCGATGGCGCGCTTGCGGTAGGCCTCGGCGTCGGCGGGCCGCCGCACCTCTGCCTCCAGGCGCTGCGCGGCCAGGTCGGCCTGCCTGCTGGCGAGCGCTGTCTGCTGCTCGATGACTTCCTGCGACGCCTGAGCCGAGGCAAGCGGGCCGGACTGGGCGGCCCTTGACCTGGCCTGCTCGGTCTCCGCCAGGAAGCCGGCTTTCTTGATCTCGGTATCGCGCTCGTACTGAGCCTTCATCGCGGCTACTTCAAGCTCGCGCTGAGCGGCTTCCTGATCAGCCCGGGCCCGGGCGATGCGGGCTGCGCTGGCGACTGCCGCCGCATGCGGGGCCGCGAGATTGTTGATGTAACCGGAGGCGTCCTCGATTTCCTGGATCTCCAGGGCATCGACGACGATGCCGAGCTTCTCCATCTCGCCGTGGCTGCCGTCCTTGACCTCCTGGGCGACCCGGTCGCGCTCCCGGATTATCTGCTCGACCGTCAGGCCGCCGATGATCGACCGCAGGTGCCCGGCGAACACCCGGCCGACCAGCACTTCCATCTTGTCCTGCTCAGCCAGGAACCTGCGGGCCGCGTTGGCGATCGAGACCGGGTCGTCGCCGACCTTGAAAGCGGCGACGGCCCGGACGTTGAGCTTGATTCCCTGCTGGGTGATGCAGTCCTCGACGATCTCGGCCTCGCGCAGGGCGAGCGAGAGCAGCCGGGCCTTCTGCTTGATCGGCAGGACCATGGCACCGTGACCGGTGACGATCCGGAACTGCTCGGAGCCGTCCTTGCGCCCCTTCGAACCGGAGATCAGCAGCGCCTCGTTCGGCGCGGGTACCCGCCACCACATCATCTCGACTCCTCGATGAGTACGCGCCCGGCCGGCCCTCAAGCCGGACGGGTGGAAAGCATGGAAACGAAAACCGACCGTGCGGACAGGCATTCGACGACAACCACGCGGCTGTGCCTGGCGACTGGCTCGTCGGACCAGGCAGCGAACGCTTCAGTGCCGCCCCGAACCGGCAAGAGAACCTCACCAGGGCCATGCGCTGGGATGGACACGGTCACCCTGCCGATGGCGCCAAGCAGGCTGTCCGGCGATCCAGAAGGCATCTGAAGCCGCTTCCCCCGATATGTACTGTGTTCTACGCCTATGAGCGTACGCCTTCAGGTCACAGGCAGGCGGCTCTAGGGCTAGCGCGGTTGCCGATCATGGGGCGCAGTAACGCCGGGGTGATCGGCATCGCTGTAGTAGCAGTTCCGTTGCAGCCTGGGTGCTGCATTTCCCCCACCGAAGGAGACACTCCATGCGCGTATCTCTGGCCGCCCGGCTGGGCTCCGCGGCTGCTGTCACCGTTCTGGCCGCCAGCGGCGTCCTGTTGACCGCCGGCACGGCGGGTGCCGCGGTCAGCGGCAAGAAGCCGGCCAAGGCTGAGGTTACGTTCCTGCACCTGAACAACAAGGCCGTCGCGCACGCCAGGCACCACACGGACGCGATCAGCGGGGTGCTCAGGGCTCACCGCAAGGGCGTCAGCGGCGAGATGGTGACGTTGTTCACCTGGTCGCGCAAGCACAAGAGCTTCGTCTCGACCGGCGAGACCGCGGCGACCGGCACTGGCGGCGCGTTCACCTTCACCATCGCGGCGCCGTCGCGGACCTCGCACTATGAGGCCAAGTTCGCCGGCGATACCGCGAGCACGCCGCATCTGCGCGCGAGCCACAGCAACGCCATCACCATCACGGTCAAGAAGCCGCACAAGTAGTAACCGCAGCCGTGCGCGCGCCGACGGGCCATCTAGGCTAGGCTCGCCGCGCGCGTGCCGGCGCGTTGATTATCTGAAGTGGCTGTCGTTTCGGGTATTGTCAGCGTATCCAGCTTAACTTACTGTCAAAGGATGAAACGAATCCTTTGTGTGCTAGTAACCACATTAGGCATTCTCGCTTTCGGAATACCCGGTGCCGGCGCAGCCGTCACGCCCAGCGCGGCGGCTGACACGGCCGCCAGTGACATTCTCGGCGTTTACCAGAACAGCACGGGCCTGTTCAGCACGACCTGTCCGGCCAGCCAGGAGTCGGGAAACTGCTGGTGGTGGACGGCGGACACGTTCATGGCGCTCTTTGATTACGCCGAGAACAACACCGGCACCACGAACACGACCCGGCAGGGCAATATCACCTCGATCAAGGCCGACTTCTCGAACACGTTCAGCACCTTCTGCGACGGAGGATGCCCCGCTGGCGCGGATGACGAGGGAGTCTCGCCGTTCGACAATCACTGGTACGACGACATGGGCTGGTGGGAGCAGGCGCTGATCAACGCTTACGAGGACACCAAGCTCAGCAAGTACCTGTACGCGGCCGAGCAGCTCTGGAACAACATCACCGACCAGGGGTACATGGAGGACTGCGACCTCATCGTCCAGCAGAACGCCGATGCGTCGAAGCCCGAACTCGAAGACGGTTTCGCTAACTCCCTGTACGTACGGGACTCGGCCTGGCTGTACGAGATCACCGGTAACGCCGAGTACATGGGCGGCAAGGCTGACGGCAAGGGCGGTGCCCTCCAGGTTGCCGACAGCGTCATGTCGGAGATGACTAACCACGTGGCCGGCACGCCCGCCCCGGGCGCATCCGGCTCGGAGTTCTTTATCGCCGGGGAAACCGACCCAAGCTCGGGCTGCACCGCGGCAACTGGCACCCAAAAATGGCTGTCCACTCAAGGAGAGATGGTCAACGCCTACGCTGACCTGTCGGTAGCGGCCAAGGCGTACTGCCCCGTGACGACGACCTGCGGCGCCTACAGCAGCCTCTTCGGCAATCTGGCCGACGAACTGGCGACCACCGTCACCACAAACTCAAGCCTGACCAGCCCGCCGACGGTCTCCGGCGTGCCGGCCATTCTGAGCGAGCCGTGCGAATCGGCCACCTGGCCGGATGGCTGCACCATAGGCGGACCCAATACCAACGGCTTCGGCCAGTTCCTGATCTTCAAGGGGAACTTCGAGCGCGGCGCCTACTGTTCGCTGCACGACTTCAATGACGGCGACCTGAGGGTTTTCATCGAGAACAACGCCGATGCGATCGCCGCCCTGCCGCATTTCGGGTTCACGTGGGAGCCGGGCTCCGACACCAACGTCAACTTCGGGACGCGGGCGTCCGTCCTGGACGGCCTGGAGGCCTACATCGGAGGATCGACGCTCATGTGCGCCGGAGGAAGCTGAGCCGCTCATTCTCGCTTGGCCCGGCGCCTCCTGGCAGACCGCCATGCCCGTGCCCCGTGGTAGACCGCGAACGCGATGATCCCTGCCAGTACCAGCTGGATGCCACCTAGAAAGACCGCCCATAAGATCGCCGAGTCGCGGCTGAAAGGCATGGCATTGTCTGGCCCCCAGACCCAGACTGGGAGCCGGGCCGGGAACGAGCCATGGACCACACCCGGCACCGTGGCCGAGATATGGCCGGGTTCCAGGTAGCCATCGGTGAACGTGTTGCAACCGTTATCCCCGCCGCAGGAGACGCGGGTGCCGGTAGCGATGAACCTGCCATGGCCGCCGGCGCCCGCTAGGAACGCGACCGCGTTGACCGTGACCGGCAGGTCGAATACGCCGAAGAACGCTACGAAACCGGCTGCGATAAGCCCAAAGAAGACGCGAAGCCCGATCGGTAAGTCCCGTATCTCCTGCCACGCTGCCTGGTACTTCGTCATGGCCCCGGACGCTCTCCGGATGCGTGCGCCGTAGACGGCAACTGCTCGCCCATGCTCCGATCGTAGCCCGGCGCATAACCGGAGCGGCCCCCCAAAGGGTGCGACTTTACCGTGATATAAGCGGTGACCGCCCCGCAGTGCCGTGCTAATCGGCCGCAGAGGCACCTGGGAGGTAAACCCGGGCGGCGCGTCAGGCGTCAGCTAACCAGGCGACGACGAATCCATGGGGCGGTGATCTCGATGGCGGGACGGTTACGGGACTTGGTTCCTTTGGCGCGGGCGGCAGCGGTGACGGCGGCGGTGATCTCGGCGTGCGGGCTCGGAGCCGGGCCGGCTTCGGCAGCTGGCGCGCAGCCGGTCGGCGGTGAGATTGACTCGGTCAACTGCGTCTCGGCCGGCAGTTGCGCGGCCGTCGGCATCCTCTATTACCGGCACGCGAACGGGCCGCTGGTGGTGAGCGAGAACAGGGGCGCCTGGGGCAAGGCAGGGACAGTTCGCCTGCCGGGCGGTCACCTGAGCGCCTGGCTGGGGTCGGTGTCGTGTTCGTCCAAGGGCAACTGCGGAGCGGGCGGCGGCATTTTCGAGAAAAGCGGGCTGCAGGCGCTCGTGGTTACCGAGCGCGGCGGGGTGTGGGGCATCGCGGAGGCGGTTCCCGGCCTGGCCGCCCTGAACGCGGGCGGGGAGGCGCATGTCCAGCAGATATCGTGCCGCTCGGCGGGCAACTGCACCGCGTCCGGTACGTATCAGCCCAGCGGCGCTCCGGGTCACCGGGTCGGGCAGGTGTTCGTGGTCAGCGAGAAGAACGGCACGTGGGGCAAGGCCGAGCCGCTTCCCGGCCTGATCGCGCTCGATCAAGGCCTGGCCGCCAGCAATACCGCCCTGTCCTGCGTATCGCCTGGCAACTGCACCGTCGCCGGACGTTACGGCACTATTGGGGCGTTCCGCGGCTACGCCGCCAGCCAGAGGAACGGCATCTGGGGCACGGTGCATACGTTCCCTGCCATCGCGGCCGGGGTGCAGGGCGAGGGCATTGACCAGCTCTCGTGCCAGCCAGGCGGCAACTGCACCGGCACCGGGAACTACTTCACCCCCGAAGGCGACTTTGTCTTCGCGGTCAATGAGACTCGCGGTGTCTGGGACGCGGGCCGGCTGATCCCGGGCATCGGGGCCATACCCGGCGGCGGGGTGTCCATCCCCGCGGACACATCCCTGTCCTGCTCGTCGGCCGGCGACTGCACCGCGGGCGGCGAGTACCTCGACGGCAAGAAGCCTGGCCAGGCATGGGTCGCCACCGAGACACACGGCACATGGGCCCGCGCCAGGCTCCTGCCCGGCCTCGCCGCGCTGAATACCGGCAAGTACAGCTTCATCGCCGGGCTGGCCTGCTTCTCGGCGGGCAACTGCACCGCCGCCGGCATCTACAACTCCGTCACCGGGTCCAGCAACCCTGTCAGGGCCTTCGTCACCACGGAGAAGAACGGGCGCTGGGGCAAGCCCGAGCAACTGGCGGGCACCGCAGCGCTGAGCGAGTACATCGACAACCTGACGCTGTCGTGCGGCGCCCCCGGCGACTGCGCCATCGCCGGCACCTACGACGGCAAGCACTCTCCGGAGCCTTTCGCCACCACCGAGAAGAACGGCACCTGGAGCAAAGCCGAACGAGTCCCGGGGATACAGCCATAGCCCGTACGCGGTGCGTTCCGGTCTGGAGAACGCTCAGCATGTCCCCGTGGCTGACGGCGGGAAGATCTTGCTGGCGGTGAACTGCACCGAGTTATCCAGGCGGCCCCAGCTGCGGATCTTCGCCACGTCTGCTGCCGCGCCCTGGCAGGTTCCGTAGAAGCCGGCGTAGCCGATGATGTTGGGGCCTTGGCCCTGGATGGGCTTACTCGTCAGGATCGGGCTGATGGCCACGATGACCGGCAGGCCGAACGTGCCTGCCTTGTCGGTCGAGTACTCGGTCTTGTTGACGTAGATGGCCGGGGCGAGCTGAAGCGACTTTGCCGACTCGACGCCAGCGGCCCAGCCCAGGGCGAATTGCTTCCAGTCGGCCGGCCCGACGCCAAAGCAGTTGGCCTTCTCCTTGCTCGCCCAGTCCCAGCACTGCTTGTCGCCCTTCTTGGGGCGCTTTCCCGGGTCGGCGTCGTGCCCGCAGGACTTCGCTGATGGCTGCCCGGCCGGTGCGCTGGTCTCGAAATCGAGAGCGACGTAGGTGGGCGTGACCGGGTTCAGGACAGTGCGGGCAACGCTGGCGACGTCGGCCGCGGCGGCCTGGCCGGCCGCCTTGCCCGCGTCGAAAAGGTCGGTCCCGACGGGTGGAATCTCGGGCGTCCAGTAGGAGATCCAGGCCGGATGGTCAGTTGCCTGCTTGCTGAGCACCTGCTCGACCTGGTAGTCGGAGTCGAGCTTGGCGCGGGCAGGTGCGGGCTTCGTCCACGGAGCTGCGCATCCGGCCGGTGCCCCGAGCCCGGCGATGTTGGCCAGCAGCGACCAGCCCTGGCTGATCGCCTTCCTGACGTCGGCTGTGGAGGTGAAGTCGGAGTAAATCCCGACGACAGGGTTCGTCTCGTCGATGACGAGCTGCTTGTTGGCGGACGTGCCGCCGCCTGCCGCGCAGTCGCCGGGAGCCGCGCACGAGACCGACGAGAGGAAGGGCTCGCCAGGCAGGAGTTGCGCGGCGGTCCAGTGGTGGTCAGCCTCGCTCACGACAAGACCGGTGAAGCCGACCGCGCTGCAGTTGCCGGGCGACGAGCACGATACCGACTGGATGCCGCCTCCGCTGCCCTCGGACTTCAGGGGCCGGGCTTTGCCCCAGGCGCCGGCGACGTCGTCGACGACGAACGCGGCCCCGTCGCCTTCGATCCCGCCGGCCGCGCAGTTGCCCGCAGTCGGACAGGACACCGAGAGCACCTGGGCGGCCGGACCGGAAAGCACGGGCACGATGCCAGGGACATCCTGCGCGGCGCCCCAGGCGCCCTTGGTCTCGGTGACGACGAACGCGTGGAAGGCGGTGTCCGCGTCGCTGTAGGTGCCGCCGGCGCCGCAGTCGGCGAGCGAGGCGCACGACACCGAATTGAGCTGGGCGCTGAGGCTGCCAGCAGGGACGGCGATGATGTGCGCGGCGCCCCAGGCCCCCTTGAGCTCGGTGACCGCGAACGCCTGCTGGCTGTCGTCCGCCGCGCCGACCGCCACGCAGTTGCCGGGAGAGACGCAAGACACGGAGCTGACCTGGACGAATGGTCCAGACGTGGTGTCATCCACCTTCTCGGCCGGGCCGCGGGAAGCGAACCTGCCAAGGGCGCCCGGGCAGGATCTCACGAGCCTCCGGCGCCCGCTGATCGTGCTGGCTATCGGAACGTTCGCGATAGGCACGGACGCCTTCGTGATCGGCGGCGTGCTCCCAGCGGTGGCTCGAAGCCTCGGCGTCTCGACAAGCCCGGCTGGTCTCCTTGTCACCGCTTTCGCCATTGCCTGCGCAATCGGCGGTCCGGTCCTCGCTGCGGGCACCGCGCGCCTTCCGCGACGAGCGCTCATGGTGTCGGCATTGGCTCTGTTTGTCGCGGCTGACATCCTGGCTGCGGTAGCGCCCCCGCCGCATCCGCCGTCGCGCTCGTTGATGCTCGTGATCCAGTTTTCTTAGCTGGTAATTCGCCTTCAGCTCTAGTTCGCTGGGTGGCATCTCCCGGCCGGGAACGTCCAGCCGTGCCGCCGGTACCAGGACGCGGCAAGGCATCTGTAGCGGCGATCTCGGCGGCAGTGCCCGTGCAGCCGACGAGCGCTCGGCCAGGGGAGGATGTGCGGAGGCAGGCGTGGAACTGGGCGCTGGCGAATCTCGGTGCCCGCCCAAAAACAGCCGGTTATGAGGATTACTGTGTCCGAGGACCTGAACCCGCAGACCGGTGCGGCATCCCCGGATCGGGGAGACCACGCGTCCAGCTAACGGCATGTCCGCCCGCCAGTCAAGCGCCGGGTGATCGGACAGGTCACCGCAAGCAGCCCCAGAGATCATGGACCGGATCTTCCGGCAGCGACGCCTGCGCGACCACGGGCGCTCATGGTCCTGACGGGGGCGTCTCAGGCGGCCAGTATTTGAAGTCAGGGTCGATCGGGCTCATCAACCCGACAGGGTTGCCATCAGGATCTGCGACGATGGCGTAGCGCGCGCCCCAGAACGCGTCGTAAGGCTGCTGCCGTCCATGGTACCCGCCAGCGATCAGGTCGCCGTAAACGTCATTGACCGCGTCCCGGGATGGCAGCGAGAAGCACAGCACGGTCGTGCCGCCCGTCTCGCCCGTCGAACTCGAGTCCCAGACGGTCACGAAGTCGGTCTGATCCCACTCGATAATCATGCCGTTGGGCAGAGTGCAGGCGACGTGCTCCGTGTCCTCGTTCGCCTCGATCGGCAGGCCCAGCCTGCGGTAGAACGCAGCTGTCGCGCCCATGTCGCGTACGGCCAGATTAAGCTGGCTGAGTACCGGCTCGTAATCCATTCGGCCATCATGCCGCGTCCCCAGAGCAGCCGATGGCCAGTCGGAAATCTTCTCAGATCCTACTTGCGAGGAAAGCACGATGAACGATTACCCAGCGATGATCGTGCCAGCGGACCACGTCGAACCGGTGCCGCGCCGGGTGCGGGCGATGCTGGACGGCACCACGGTGCTCGATACCACGAACGCCAGGTACGTCTGGGAATGGCCGCACTACCCGCAGTACTACGTGCCGGCCGCCGATGTGCGGACCGACCTGCTGACGCCGACAGGTCAATCGCGCGAGAGCAGTCGCGGCCTTGGCGAGGTGCACGAACTGCGCGTAGCCGGCACGCGCCGGCCGGAAGCCGCCGTTGTGCTCGCCGAATCCCCCATTGCCGCCCTGTCGGAGACGATCCGATTCGACTGGTGTGCTCTTGATACCTGGTTCGAAGAGGACGAGGTGGTGTTCGGGCACCCTCGGAGCCCTTACGTGCGGGTCGACGCTTTGCGTTCCACCCGGACAGTTCGAGTCGAGCTAGGCGGAACCGTGCTGGCCGAGTCGTCGTCACCAGTAATGGTGTTCGAAACCGGATTGCCGACGCGATACTACCTGAACCGCACCGAGCTGAACTGGGCCTGCCTGACCCCGACGAACACGGTCACGATGTGCCCTTACAAGGGCACGACGAGCCGCTACTGGTCGGTCACGACAGCCGGGAGCGTGCACAAGGACCTGGCCTGGTCCTATGAATTCCCTGCCAGGCAGCTATCGCCGATCGCCGGCCTCGTCTCGTTCTACAACGAGAAGGTCGACATTCTCATTGACGGCGAGGCCGTCGACCGCCCGCGGACCCACTTCTTCACGCGGTGACGCTGCCTTCGCTCACACGCGGGCGCAACGACGAGGCGACCCAGCGCAGCGAACATGGCGCCATGAAGTGCAGCGGAGCCAGGCCGGAATAACCGGATTCGATCACCGCCTCGATGAACGCGGGGACCCGGCCAAGTCGTCCTCCCGCCATGAAGTACGGCAGCCCGAAGTCCGGTGGCGCGAAGCCGTGCGTGAACTCGAACGCCGCGGCCAGCGCCATCTCGGCTGGAGTGCGGGCCGTCAGCGGGGCGGCCGACGACGCTGGCTCAAAGATCCGTGCCTTGCTCGCGCTCGCGACCGGCGACGGTGATCTGATAGCGGCGGAGCCGGACGGAGTAGTTCTGGTCCAGGCGCCGCCAGCTGATGTTGAGCCACTGCCGTTGCTGCGCCCACGTGAGGGACCCGCTCCTGCCCATGCCGACCTCTTTAATGATCTCTTTGCTGACCTTCGTGCCACCCGAGGTCGTCGTCATCACGCACCAGATAGCTGACACCGCTCGTGCCACCGGTACCCGGCAGGTCGGCGATGAAATGGCGGGCGATCTCCGCGTGCATTCGCCGCCAGTCGCGCACCTCGTCGAGCAGCGACTCCAGCGCACGGGCGGCCGCGCACTCGGCGTGCCGGGCATGACCCGCACCCGTGCTTGCCGCCGGGCGCCGTCGCGGGCAACGCGGTGGCCAGGCTGGCCCTGAGCGACTGCACCGCAGGCTCGCGCGCGCACCGGAGCAGCGCGGCGAACTGCCGTGACTCCGCCGCGCTGGCACCTTCGAGCGCTCCGCGAAAGCGCATGAAGTCCGCGACCGGCATGCAGAGCAGCGAGGTCAGGCTCTGCCTGACCAGATCTACCAGGGCGCATGCGCGGGTGAGCGCGACGACCGCGAACTCCCAGTCGCCGGCTTCGGCGCTTCGCGCAGCCCCGCTGATGTCGATGAGAATCTGGGTCGCCCATAGCTCGCTGGCCTGATGGCAGACGATGAAAAAGTGCTCGGACGCCCATGTCGCGGCATCCATGGCGGGCGTACGCGGATGCTGCAATGCCAACAGGCCGTCCAGCCGCATGTAGCCCGCGTACGTCGCCGCCAGCTGGCGTATCTGACCGGTCATCGGGCCTCGAGAAACTCGCGGAGCCTGTGGATTCCCTCCAACGTCATCTCGCGTTCATGACACATCGTCAGCCGGACCATGCTACGTCCCGCCAGGTCGCCGGGCGGGAAGAAATCCTCGCCGGGAGCGACCGCGACTCCTGTCTGCTCGATCAGCTCGCGGCACAGCCAGTCGGTGTCAGCGGTGTACCTGGCCAGATCGATGAGGATGTACCAGCCGCCGGCTGGCGACGCCCGCACCTGGCCAGCGAGCCACGCTTCGGCGAGCATCGCGTCCCTGGTCATCCTGACGTACTGGCTGTGCTCGCGCAGGCAGTGCTGGTCGGTCAGCGCCGCGAGGCCCGCATACTGCACCGGCGTGCTCGGCGACACCAGCGTCGCCTCCTGGATCCTGGTCAGGCGGTCAGCGGCCTCCTTCGTCGGCGCGGCGACATAGCCGAGGCGGCAGCCAGTCATCGAGTAGCCCTTGGAAAAGGTGTGCACGGAGAACACCACGCGCTCGGGAGCAGGCAGCCGCAGGTCGAACTCGGCCGTCGCGGGCGCTGACCCCTCGTAGGTGAAGTCCTCGTACGCCTCGTCGCTGATCACCCAGATTCCGCGGCGGCTCGCCCAGTCGTGGATCGCGCCGACCAGTTCGCGGTCGAGTACGGTACCCGCCGGATTGGCTGGCGAGTTCACGATGATCACGCACGCACCTAGCCCGGCTAGCTCTTCGAGCGCGCCGGTCACCTCGGCGCGGTGACCGGACATGTCGACGAACCGAGGTGTCAGGCCAGCCAGCACCACCTGCTGCAGGTGCATGGGCCAGTGCACGCGGGGCAGCACGGCGATCCCGCCGGGAATCGCCACCGACTGCAGCACCGCGGCGATGGCCTGGCACGAGCCAGGGGTGACGAACAACCGCTCGACAGCAGGAGCGCCGTTCCCGGCCAGGCGCGCGGCAAGCGCCTCCCGCAAGGCCAGCATCCCTGGCGCGTCGGTGTATCTGGTCTTGCCGTCGCGCAGAGCGCGGACGTACGCATCAAGCGCCACCTCGGGCATGCGCAGGTAGGGCTCGCCGACATGCAAAGGGAATGCCTCTCCCTGCCTGCTCTCCATGAGCCGGTGGATGGCATGCAACGAGGAGGCTCGTACGCCGTCAACCGGGCGCACTGTCCGCGTCATGGCGGGCAAGTATGTCATCCGGCATTCTCCGGTCCCACTCGGCATACGTACACGACGAAGCTCAGCAGCGCGGGCTCACGGTCACCGATCACTTTTTTCCGCGCTACCTCGAAGCCATTCAACTCCAATTCACGCTCCAGCAGATACGGCGAAGTCTTGTGCTCCTCGTCGAATTCGGTGACCAGATCGTCTCGTGCAATGCCCAGCTCGGCGATCAGGACCGGCCAGTGTCCTTTGCTGACCGCATAGTCGCCCACAAACTTGTACCAGGTCCAGAGCGCCTTGCGCCTGGCGTCTTCCAGCCCCGCGGTCCACTGCGGCATCACGCGGTTGTCGCGAAAAGCGGTCGCGTCGGCATCATTATCGAAGATGTAGCCGTCTTCGATGATTATCTCACTGGCCGCCGCCAGCCGCTCTCGGTCCGCGTTGGTCAGGTATTCCGGGCAGAACTCGTCGCCTATGATCAGCACCCCGCCAGGAGCCAGGACCTGCTTGACGTGTGAGAGATAGTCATGGCTAAGGTGATGATGCGAGCCCCACGAGATAACCGCGTCGGCGGTGCCATCCCAGCTCTCAAACGGCTGGTCGTATACCGAGGCATGAGGGAAATCGGCGAGCTTAGCTGTTGCCTGAGCGACCGGATTGGGCTCTATGTCGTTGGCGACGATCTCGCTTTCAGGCAGTTGCCTTGCCAGCATGAGACTCAGATCGCCGGAGCCAGACCCGACATCGATGATACGCAGCCGGCGATTCGCCTTGGCATGCAGTTCCCTTACCACAGAAATGATGAACTCATCACCGTCGGCTACGTCAGGATGACCGTCTCGCATAATGGCGCCGACATCGATGTCACGGAACTTCGGACTTGAGTAGACGGTGTCTTTCTCCTGCGTGCTCGTCATTGCAAATCCTTCCAGGTCGGTGTCAGTGCTGCCTCATCAGCAGGAACGCCCGCCGTCTATCACGACCAGGCTGCCGGTCATCCAGTGCCCGGCGGGCTTGAGCATCAGGTCGATCCAGGGCACGACGTCCTCCGGTGCGCCCATGCGGCCAAGCGGGGTGGTGAGGATCATTTCGTCGCGCAGGGCAGCGACCTCAGCCACCGAAAGACCAAGATGGTCGTACATCTCGGTGTCAATCGCTCCTGGCACGACAGCGTTGACGCGGATATCCGGAGCCAGTTCACGCGCTAGCGAGCGAGTGAAATGATGCAGTGCCGCTTTGGTCGCGCCATACAGAGCGCGTCCGGGCAGCGCAAGCACGCCACCTATGGAGCCAATGTTCACGACGATCCCCTTGGCGGCTCGCAACGCCGGCGTAGCCTCGCGAATGAGGGCAGCCGGTGCTGTCAGATGTGTCGCTATCATGCATTCTATGTCTTCGGCGAGTGCATTTTCGAGCAGTGCGAATCGAGCCTGGCCGGCATTGTTTATAAGCGCGTCGACCTGACCGTACGCGTTCATTGTCTCATCGATAATCTGCGTCGGAGCTGACCGCGCGGTTATATCCGCCGGCACCAGCAGTATGTCTTCTCGGGCCGTTCCCGCGACCAGGCAGGAATTCCGGACTTCAGCTAGCCGCTCCTTTCTCCGGCCAACTAGCACCAGGCGATGATCCTGCCTCGCGAGATTCACCGCAAGCGCCCGGCCTAAGCCAGATCCCGCACCGGTGATCACTGTCACTGGACCAGGCACGACGGCGACCTTTCTTCCGTTGATATACTCCGCTGGCGACTTAGGAGAGTCAAGGGCAACGGTATAGCCGCCGCGACGGGCATTTAGTTCCGCGACTTGTCAGTAAGTAGGCGCGGCTGGCTAGTCATGAGTTCGGGCGGACCTAGCTGCGCTGCGATGCCCTGCCACATTTGACATAGCGCCAGGTAATACTGCCCGCGTCGCAGCGGATCTGCCCGGGTCAGTACAGCATCGTGCAGCCGGTCCAGTGCCCTGGCGGCGGTCCTGGGCCAGAGCGAGCCGAACACCTGCTCCTGATCGGGAGCTGTCGCTGGCCCGATCACCCTCGCCGAGGCGCCGCCGCCGCTGAGCGGCCGGCCAGCGAACAGCGGGGCGGCACCGGCGTCCCGCACCTGGCCCGGGATGCCCGGCCGCGCTGACCAGACGATCGGGCCGACCGAGGTGACCAGGGTGAGATCGCCGCTATCGGTGCCCACAGAGATCCGGTGCAGCATTCGCGTCCGGCTGTCGGGATCGGCCGGGTCGATCCTGTTCTCGATCCTGATCGTGACCGGTACTCCGCCGATCCGGCCGTCGAGGCTGCGGAACGGCCTCGAGGTCCCGTCGTGCGGAGCCGCGCTGAAGCTATAGGGCCGCAGCCGCCCGAGCACCGCGCCGATGATGTCGAGCAGTGCGTAGGCGACCTGAAAGCCGGTCATCGCGTCGATGCACACGGGCGGCCGCTCGACGGTCAGCTCGTGCGCGGCCGCGAGGAACCGCCGAACAGCGGGCAGGTCGGCGTAGAAGGTGTTGAGCTGGTAGATCACGCCGCTCTTGCGAGCCTGAGCCAGGCACGCGGCAAGCTCGTCGTGATGCAGCGGATGCTCCTGCAGCACGTGGACGCCACGCGCCATCAGGCGCAGGGCCATGTCGCTGCCTGCTCCCCCGAGCAGGCCGCCCCTGACGATGACACAGGCGACGTCGGCGTCCACGTCGTCGAGGTCGGTGAGCAGCGGGACACCGTAGTGCTCGGCGCAGGCCTCCGATCGCGCGCTGCCCCTGGCATGCACGCCGACGAGCTCGTATTTCGCCTCCAGGTGGCGAAGGCCTTCCAGGTACACCTGGCCGAACGCGGTGCCGCATACCACCACCTTGAGGCGGCGTGTCATCGCAGCGCCTCGACCAGGTGCGCGGCCAGGCTGACCGTGCCAAGGCATGCCTGCCTGCAGGCCGCGGCGGCCCGCTCGTCGCCAGCGCCGGCCAAGGTGAGGTCGCCCGAGTAAGCGAGCGGCTGCCAGCGCCCGAGCGCCTCGGCAAGGTGCGCGGACAGCGGGCTGTCGTCCTGACCGGTGACAGCGGGCCCGACGAGGACGAGCCGGTGAACGTCGGCGCCTGCCTCGACCAGGCGCCTGGCGACCTCCATCGCGATAATGGCGCCCTGGCCTTGCCCGGCGATGCGCACGCTGAGGTATCCGGCATCGAGCAGCGCGTCCGCGCAGTCGTCGGCGAGCTGCCCGATGACGACCTCGGGATCGAGCGCGAGGTAACCGGACGGGTCCGCCAGTTCAAGTCCCGCCAGCTGGCCTAGCCGCCCGTCCTCGCTGAGCGCGGCCAGGTACGGCTGATAGCAGGCGATGGTGCCGCTGCCGTCGTGGATGAGCACGCACGCCTCGCCGGTCCTGCTGCCGCCGAGGTTCCTGATCGCCAGGGCTGGCTGCCCGCCCGCGTCCGCGTCGCCAGGCTCATCCGTCAGCCCGCGGGGCGGCTCGTGCGCGACGATCCAGGCGGCGAGCCCGGCCACGGTCGGCCCTTCCAGAACCTGCTGCAGCACGGTGTCGAAAGGCGTGGCCAGTGACAGCTCCTCGCGGATACGGCCAGCCAGCCGCGCGGCGAGCAGCGAGTCACCGCCAAGAGCGACAAAGCCCTGGTCAAGGCCGACGCCTGGCAGTCCGAGCACTTCTGCCCACAGCGTCGCCATGGTCGCCTCGAGCTGGCTTGCGCTCACCTGCACCGCGGCTTCTCCGGTGCGAAGCGGCGGTAGCCAGCTCGCCAGAACCCGCTGGTCGATCTTGCCGTTCTGGCTTAGCGGCAGCGCGTCGACGACCTGGACATGCGCGGGCAGCATGTAGTCAGGCAGCCGCTGCGCGAGATGCGCGCGCAGGCCGGACTCGGACACAGGCACCCGGTCGGTCTTGACCTGGGCAGCGAAGACCCGCAGGCCAGACTCGGCGACGATCCCGTGGCTGTCGGCTGGCAGGCTCAGTACCGTGCCGGCGCCCGCCTCGGCGAGCAGCTGGCGCCACTGGGGCTCGGTAAAGAACCAGTCGTCACCGTCCCGGCGCTGGTCAGCGAAGTCGATCTGCAGCAGGAATTCCAGCGAGATCATGAAAGGCAGATGCTCCCTGGTGACCTCGGTGAGGATCAGCCATCCGCCGGGCACGAGCAGCTCGGCGAGCCTGGCGAGCACGTCGGGGACGTCGCAGCAGGCATGCAGGACGTCACCAGCGACGATCACGTCGTAGGAGCTGGGCAGGAACCCCTGAGCCCGGTAGTCCTGCGTGATGTCGAACACGGCGAAGCGCAGTCCTGGCCGCGCCGTGAAGCGGTCTCGCGCGGCCGTTACGAACAGCGGCGAAAGGTCGGTCAGCGTGCACGAGACCTCAGGCAGCGCCGCGAGCAGCTCGGCAGTGGTCCCGCCGGAGCCCAGGCCCACCTCGAGCACGCGGCCGGGTGCCAGCTGGCGGACCAGTTCAGAGGCCGCGCGGTTAGCCCACCGGACGGCTAACGGCCCGGACCACACCGCCTCGCATACGGACAGCTGTCCCTCGGGGAAAAGCAGTGTCAGGTGATCCGTCGCGCCGAGCAGCTGGGCGGGCAGCTGGCGGGCTGAGGTCTCGAAATAGGAGATCAGCCCCGGGTCATCGGCGCATCGCTCGCGGACGCGCCGCCAGGCATCCGCCGCGGCCGTCGCCTCCGTGCCTGTCGGCCCCGTGCTTGCCAGCCCCGTTCCTGCCAGCCCGGCCGACTCGATCGCGCGCTCCCACCGGCGCATCAGGCTGCGATACCGCCCGGGCACCTCGCCGGCTGCCAGGCGGACGGCCGCGAGCGCGTGTCCCATGGACAGCAGCGATGCCTGGTCGAGCGCTCTCGCATGAGCGCGGAACCGCGGCACGTCGACGCCGTCGGTGACGCCGGCGGTGGCGGCGGCCTCCGCGAGTTCTGGCCGCGGCGGCGACGGCCAGGCGACCGGGTCAGGCTGCCCGGCTCCGGCCCTCGCCGCTGGCCGCCTGGCCGGTTCCACGAAGGCCGCGAGACCCCGCTGGCCGTCTGCGAGCACCACCGCGGCCCCGACTTGCTCATGCGCGCGCACCGCCTCCTCGACCTCGGCCAGCTCTATCCGGTGGCCGCGAAGCTTGACCTGGCGGTCCTCCCGGCCGAGGAACTCTATGGAGCCGTCTGGCAAGTACCGTCCGAGGTCGCCGGTCCGGTAGAGCCTGCCGAGCGCCTGGTGAACGATGAACCGCTCAGCTGTCTTGGCCTCATCGCCGAGGTAGCCGATCGCCAGCCCGGTCCCGCCGATGAAGAGTTCGCCAGGCACCCAGTCGGGGCACGGCCGCAGGTCGTGGTCGAGCACGTGAAATGACTGATTCGCCAGTGGCTTTCCGTAGGGAATGCTGTGCCAATCCGGCTCAACTTCCTCGATGGGATGCCAGATGGACCAGATCGCGGCCTCGGTCGCGCCGCCGAGGCTGACGACCCGCAGGCCAGGCACCTGAGCCCGGACCTGGTCGGGCAGCCGGACCGGGATCCAGTCGCCAGACAGCAGCGCCAGCCGGAGCGATGGCACCTCATCGCCGGCGCTGCCGAGGTAGTCGCTGAGCATCTGCAGATGAGCGGGAACAGAATTCCACAAGCTGATCTGGTACTCCGCGATGAGCTCGGCCCAGTGCGACGGATCCGCGTGCCGGCTGGCCGAGGGCAAGATGAGCGCCGCTCCCCGGGCGGGCGGCCCGAACAGGTCGTACACCGACAGGTCGAACCCCAGCGCGGCCAGCCCCAGTACCCGGTCGCGCTCCGTTATCGCGAAGCGCTGGTTGATGTCGGCGATCGTGTTGACCGCGCTCCGATGGCTGATCGCCACGCCTTTCGGAGCCCCGGTCGATCCTGAGGTGTAGATGACGTAGGCCAGATCACCCGGAGCCGCCATCGGCGGCAGCGGTCCGACGGGGAGCGGCGAGGCACCGATCGTCCTGATGTCCGCTCGGCGCACTTCCGCGGGCAGCTCCGCGTCTCCGCGGGTGACCGCGCAGCGCACCCCGGCGTCGCGCATAATGCGCTCGCGGCGGGCCGCGGGCTGGTCGACGTCCAGCGGCAGGTAGGCCAGCCCAGCGAGCAGGATCCCGAGAACCGCGACGAACTGGAACCTGCCGGAGTCCATCAGCACCGCGACGACAGGGCCCTCGTCACGGAGCTCGCCGGCCAGGGAAAGAGCCAGGCCGAGCAGCTCCCCATAGGTCAGCGACCCGGCAGGGTCAGCGACGGCCAGCCGGCCTGGAGCCCGCAGCGCCTGCGCCACCACGCCTTCGTGCAGCAGGCTGTCGGGCAACGGCGCCGCAGTGGAGTTGATCAGCTCGCGGCGCTGAAGCTGGCTGGCCGGCACCGGCACGGGCTCGGCGGAGTCCCACACCCCGTCCTGCGCCGTCATCCGGCTGAGCAAGCGGGAGAAGGCACCGAACATCTCGCCAACGAGGCCGTCAGGGAACACCCCCTCCCTGACGTCCCAGTTGAAGGCCAGGGCGCCGTTGCCCTCGGCGACCTGGCAGTCGATCCAGACCTGGGGAGTCTGGGTGATCCCGTAGACCAGGTCGCTCAGCCCATACTCGCGGCGATCCGCGTCAGGGTCGGCGCCCACGGCGCTGGTAAAGACGACAGGGAACAGGCCGGCGCCGGCCCGTGCCGCCTGGACACCTCGCGCATCACGTCGAGCCCGGAGCAGAGCCGGTGATCAAGGTCCTGCCACAGCCGCTCTTGCATGGCGCTCGCCCGGCCGGCCAGCGTGCTGGCTGGTTCGACAGCCAGCAGCTCAACGGCGGTGAAGTCACCGACGACCCGGCCGGCGTGCGGGTGCAGCGGCAGCCGGTTCTGCAGTGTCAGGTTCAGCGTGAGCCGCTGGTCGCGGCTCCAGCGGCTGATCACTTCGGCGTAGGCAGCGAGCACGGCGACCGACGCCGTGATCCCCCGCTCACCCGCGGCTGCCCGGAGCGCCCGCCACTGCTCAGGGGGCAGGGACCCCGCGAGCCGGCGAAACCGCCTGCCCGGCGCGCGCTCGAGCACCGGCAGGTCAGGTGCGGGCGGCAGGGACTGCGCCGCATCGAGCCAGTATTCGCGATCGCGCTCGTGCCGATCGCTGTCCTGCCGCATTTCCGCCTCGGCCAGATAGCCGCGGAAGGACAGCGCCAGCTCGGGCAGCGACTGCTGCCCGCGGTAGAGCCTGACCAGCTCGTCAAGCAGGATCTGAGTGCTGACGAAGTCCACGATCAGGAAGTCGATCGAGAAATGCAGCACGTCCATGGTGGCGCCACGGCTGATCTTCAGGTCGAACATGGGCCAGGCGTCGGTCGGGTAGACGCGATGACTCATCTCGTCCCTGACGGCGTCGATGCTGGAGCCAGCCGCCGCCAGGTCGATCACCTCGATCTCGAATTCGGGAACCTCGGCGAGGACGCGCTGAGTGCCAGCCGCGCTGATGACGGTCCGCAGCATCTCGTGACGAGCGATGAGCTGGTGCCAGGCGGCCTGCAGCCGGTCCCGGTCAAGCGCGCCGATGACCAGCTCACCGTAGCCGTGGCAGGCCACCCCGCCATAGCGGAACGCGTCGCTCCGGCCGAGCAGGTATGCCGTCTGGACGTCGGTCAGCGGGAAGGGATCTGAGCTGGTCACCGACGGACGGCTGGCGGCGATGAGGTCGTCGGGCTGGCTCAGGTACTCGAGCACGGCGGTCTTGTGCGCCCGCAGGGTGGCCTGCCACTCCTGCGTCATGACTCCCTTCGCGGCCCGGTAACGGAGCTTGCCTGAGTCTGCCCACAGCCGGACCCCGGCCTCGCGCAATTGCTCTACCAGCGCCCGCCCGGTATCCGTCTCGGTCACAGCTCGCCCTCCTCGGTGCCCGCGGCGCTGGCCTCGATCAGCGCGGCCAGGTCAGCTATGGTCGGGCCGGCGAACAGCTGCCTGAGCGTCACCTCCACGTCGAAACGCTTCCTGACCTCCTCGACCAGGCGCGTGGCGGCCAGGCTGTCGCCGCCCAGCGCCAGGAAGCTCTCGTTCCTGCCGGGCCCGGCGACCGGGAGTATCTCGGACCACAACGCCGCGAGGCGGGTCTCGACGGGGCCGCCCGGCTTCTCGGTCGCGGCGCTCTCGGCACACCTCTCGATGAGGCCGGCCAGCGACTTCCTGTCGATCTTGCCGTTCGCGCTCAGCGGCAGCTCGCTGAGCACCACCAGCGCGTCCGGCACCATGTAGCCCGGCAGCCGCGCGGCGAGGAAGCCGCGCAGGCCGACGACGTCCAGGTCGTCGGCGGCGACTACCGCGAGGCCGATGCGCTCGTGGACGATCCTGGTCGCCGCGGCCACGGAGACCTTCTGATGGGCGGCGGCGGTCTTCTCGATCTCGCCGAGCTCGATCCGGTGACCGCGGATCTTCACCTGGAAGTCCGCCCTGCCGATGAACTCCAGGGTCCCGTCTGGCCAGTAGCGCCCGATGTCACCGGTGCGGTAATAGCGCTCGCCTTCATGCCAGGCGAACCGGCCCGCGGCAAGCTCGTCGCCCGCGCGGTAGCCGCGGGCCACGCCCGCGCCGCCGATCCAGAGCTCGCCGGGCACGAAGTCGGGGCAATCGCGTCCCCTGCCGTCAACGACGCGATACTTCTGCCCGCGCAGCGGGTAGCCGTAAGGTATCGAGGTCCAATGGTCAGGGACTGAGCTGACGTCGATGGCGTTCGACCAGATCGATGCTTCCGTAGCACCGCCGAGCGCGACGAACTCGCACTGCCGCGCCTGGGCGTGCACCTGGGCCGGCAGGTCGAGGCCGATCCGGTCACCGGACACCAGCACCAGCCTCAGGTCAGCGGCGGCGCCGGTGACCAGCATCATCTCAAGCAGCGCAGGAACCGAATCCCAGACCGTCACGCGATGACGCCGCATGAGGCCGGCCCACCGCCTGGCTTCCCGCCTGTCCCGCTCCTCCACCAGGACTACGGCGCCGCCTGCCGACAGCAAGCCGAAGATGTCGTAGACGGACAGGTCGAAGTCGAGCGCCGAGATCGCGAGAACCCGGTCGCCGGGACCGACCTGGTACCTGTCGTTGATCTCGTCAATCGTGTTCATCGCCGCGCGATGAGTGATCTCCACTCCCTTCGGCTCGCCGGTCGACCCTGACGTATAGATCAGGTACGCGAGGTCATCCGGGGAAGCGGCGACCGGTCCGGTCAGCGGCGCGGCGCCCTGGCGAAGCCCGGTCAGCACCGACCTGACCCCGGCCCGCTCGCAAATGCGCAGCTTGCGAAATTCAGGCAGGTCAGCGCCGAGGGGCAGGTAGCTGCCGCCTGCCGCGAGCACGGCCAGCACGGCGATGACCTGCTCGGGGCCCTTCGGGATCGAGACGCCGACGATCTCTCCGGGCGCCAGTCCGTCAGCGACGAGCTGGCCGGCCACGCCAAGCACGCGCTCAGCGAGCTCGGCATAAGTGATGACCTGATCGTCACCCCACAGCAAGGCGGGCGTGAGCGGCTGGCTCGCCGCCCGTTCGAAGAACCCGTCGTGCAGCAGCCGGGGGCGATGCGGCTCACCGGTAGCATTGACGGTGGCCCTGACCTGCGCCTGCCCAGCAGGAAGCAGCGACGGCGCCGGCTCGTTCCAGTCGCTGCTCGCCATCCAGCCGATCAGGCCGGCATAAGCGCGGAACATGGCGTCTATCACGCCGTCGGGGAATAGCTCCTCGATAACGTCCCAGTTGAGCAGCAGGCCGCCGTCGTGCTCGATGACCTGGTGATCGATCCATACCTGAGGTGTTTCCGATGTGCTGAATCCCGGGGTACCCAGGCAGTGCCTGACGGCGCCGCCGAACAGTTCCCCCATGCCGATCGCGCTCGTGAACACCACTGGCGCCATCATCCAGTCACCCGGCCGCTCGCGTGCCAGGTCGCGAAGCACCTCTACCCCTGAGTACTGCGCGTGGGCCAGGTCACCTTGAAGCTGGCGCTGGACGCGATGCGCCTGCCGGGCGAACGGCAGGTCAGCAGTGACATCTACCGCGACGACCACCAGGTTGGTGAAGTCGCCGACCAATCGCGCGACGTCCGGATGCAGTTCTTCGCGATCGAAAATCGGGACGTTGAGCAGCAGCCGGTGCTCAGCGCTCCACGCCCCGATGACCTCAGCGAACGCCGTCATGAAGGCGACAGGCAAGGTCACGCCGCTGGCGCGGGCGCGTTCATCGAGCCGCCGTTTCGTGGTCGCCGGCAGCCAGTCGTGACGCCGGCTGATGCCCGCGCGGACCAGCCGCTCTGGCTCGGCGGCGAGCGGCAGCTGCGGAGCGCCGGGCATCGCGTCCAGTGCGGCATTCCAGTAGTCCCTGGCGCAGGACGCTTCGGCTGACCGGCTGAGCCGCTGCTCGGCGAGATATCGCGGAAAGCTGTACCCGATCGGCGGCAACTCCGCGGCTGGCCGCAGGTAGAAGTGCGCGAGCTCACCCAGGATGATCTGATAGCTCAGCGCGTCACTGACCAGCATGTCGATGTTGACATGGGTCCTGGTAGTGCCGTCAGGCAGATAAGAAAGCTGGATGTCGAGCGCCTGGCCCCGGTCCACGGCGAGCTTATGATGCGACAAGCGCCGCCGCAGAGCCTCGGCTTCCCGCGCGGGAGCGCCGCGGAGATCGTGCACCGTGACACCTTGCCACGCGCCTTCAGGGCGGATCTGCTGCGTGCCGTCGTCAAGAAAGCGCGCGCGGAGCATGCCATGCCGGCTGATCAGCTTCCGCGCCGCCTCGTCAAGCCTGCCAGGATCAGTGCCGGGCCCGTCGAATTCGGCATAGAAATGAGCACCGACGCCGCCCAGTATCTGACCATCGGCCCGCCCGATCCAGTACGCCTGCTGCATGGGTGCCAGCGCGAACGGCGCCGACTCGTCCACGGCCAGCCTGGGCTGTGATCGCGGCACGGCGGCCTGCCGCTGTGCCGCGAGCACGGACCAGGCGCTCAGGCTCGGCTTCTCGACCAGGTCAGCGAATCTGAGCACGACGCCAGCGCGGCGCCACCGGTTGAGCAGCTGCATGATCCGAATCGAGTCGATGCCGTAGCCGATCAGGTCGTCGTCTTCGGCTATCCCGTCGGGCACGGTACCGAGCACTTCTGCTACCGCTGCGCGGATCGCATCGAGCGACAGCCCCGTCTCGGCTGGCGTCTCCTGCGGGTTTCCCGCGGATGACTCACTTGTCATGATCAGCCCTCAGAAACAGATGTGACAATCTTGACAGAAATCCAGCGGGCATTGGCGCTGGATGGCCGTTGAGGGTGCTTGTTTATGACCTGGCCTCCGGCGTCGGAAAATGAAGGCAAACGGCAGCAAGGCCTGGCTTCCTGCGAATACGGATTGTTAGGCTGAGCGGACATTAGCGGCCACTGACAGCCTTGATCGTGACAGCAGATTGGCGGTTCGCGCAATGAGACAGGTCCCGGCTTCTGCCGGTCAGCGGCTGCTGTGGTTCCTCGACCGGCACCACGGCCAGGGCGGGACTCTGAACTGCCCTATGGTGTGCCGGCTGACTGGGCCGCTCGACCTGGCCAGGCTCACTGTCGCCGTCGGCAAGCTCGCTGCCCGCCACGAGTCGCTGCGCACGACCTTCACCGGCGCGGGCCGCGGCCTCACCCAGGTCGTACACGATCCGGGGCCGCTGCCGCTTTCCCGCGTCAGCCTCGACGGACCGGGCGCGGTCGGTGAGGCGCTGACGGTCGAGCTCGGGACGAGGGTAGACCCGGTCATCTGGCCGGTGCGCGTTCACCTCTGGCAGGCGAGCAGCACGGAGCACGTGCTGTGCGTCAACATGCATCACCTGATCACTGACACCTGGTCCTGCGATGTCCTGCTCCGGGAGGTGGCGCTCTGTTACTCGGCCGCGGCGGAGGACGGCCAGGTGCTGCCACCGCCCGCCTGGCAGTACCGGCACTTCGCGCTCTGGCAGGCCCGGCAGTTCAGGCGGCCTGACTTCCTCAGGCACCAGGAGTACTGGCGCGCTCAGCTAACCGGCGCCGGGCCGCTCGACCTCCCGATCGGCCAGGCACGAGCCGTCGGAGCGCGACGACGAGCCGAGCAGTCGCAGATACCCGATGAGGTCGGCGCGAAGCTCAGGGAACTTGCCAGGGTCAGCGGGACCACGATCTTCGCCGTCATGCTCGCGGTCTATTACGCCATGCTCTGCCGGGCCACCAGCCAGCCGGACCTTTCCGTGTCATCGCTGTTCGCGAATCGCGCGAAGCCCGAGGTGCAGAACACCGTCGGTTTCATCGCCAACATGCTGGTGCTCCGCGCGCGGCTGCCAGCCGACGCGACCTTCGCTGACACCGTCGCGGTCGCCAGGCGCGTCGTGATCGGAGCGACCGCGCACCAGGAACTGCCCTTTCACCTGCTGACCCAGGTGACCACCAGGCCAGGGAAACTGCGGCTTGATGACGTCGTGTTCCAGATGCTCAGCCAGCCTCTCGAGGCCAGCATTACCGCAGGCGATCTCGAATTCACCGGAATGGTGCCTGACGTCAGCGGCCGCTTCGACTTCGAGCTCGCTCTCATGCCGCGCGGCTCAGGGTTCGCGGTCAAGCTCTTCTTCAGCCAGGACCGGGTTGACCCGCGGTGGGCACGCGCTTTTCTCGCGAAGTACGTCGCGCTCGCCGCGGCGGCGGCCAGCGACCCGGCTGCTCAGGTCGCCTCGCTGCCGGCCTGAGCCCGCCGGTCAGCCAGCGTGAACTCCATGATGGACAGCGTCGCGCGCGGGATCACCCGGCTGAGCCGCAGCCCGGCTTCGGCGGCGAGGCGCTCGTAGTCCTGCATGGCGCGTTCCGGGCCGCCGTAGAGCACCAGTGTCTGAAGGTGCACCATATTGCCGATCGTGAACCGCGCGTCGTGCTGCAAGATCGGCTCGATGATCAGCAGGCGGCTTCCGGCCCCCATCGCCTTGCGGACGGCACGCAAGATGAGCACGCCCGACTCGTCCGGCCAGCCGCCGAGTACCGCCTTGAGTACGTAGAGATCCCCGCCGGGCGGCACGCTGGCGAAGAAATCCCCCGGCGCGATCTCGATGCGGTCAGCTGCCGGCGAGCCGTCGAGCACCTCGCCCGACCTGCTCACCATCGTGGGCAGGTCGAAGAGCACGCCGCGAAGTTGCCTGTACCTCGTCAGCAAGCCGGCCAGGAAGGCGCCGGTACCGCCGCCGACGTCGACGACGACCCGGACCCCCGCAGACCAGTCGTAGACGCGGGTCAGCGTCAGCAGGTCAGCGTTCGTGGCGGCGCGATGGGCCCGGTCCATCCGCGCGTCTTCGTCGAGGTGGCTGGCGCGATACTGCCGATGGGCGACGCCGTGCACGTGCTCGAACGCCGCCGCCCCGGTCCGGACGCTGAACTCGAACGCGCTCCAGGCCCTGATGTGCAGCGGCCAGAGTTCGTAGGCGTCGTGCATCGACAGCGGATGGTCACGGCGCAGCAGGTCGCCCAGGCTGCCCAGCGCGTAACTGTCAGGTGCGATCTCCTCGAATACTCCATGCGCCGCGAGAGCGTGCAGAATCCTGCGCAGCACCGGAGCCGAGGTGGCGCTCGCCGCCGCCAATTCAGTGACCGCGAGGGGACCGTCGGCAAGATAGTCAGCTATACCCAGAGAACAAGCCGCACGCAGCGCAAGAGCGCTACTGTAATCGGCTAGCCGCCGCAGTCGCTCGATATTTTCGGTCAGCTCATCAAGCTCCCGCGACTTCGCTTCGTGTATATCGGCGCTGGTCATGAGCTGACCCTCTAATGTCATCGTCGGAAATTGCTGACCGCAGATGAGAGTGTAACTGATTGTGTTGCCATAAACCTCGGGCCAGCCTGATAGTAAGCACGTGAACAGCGGGCTCCTGCCATATCGGTTCGATCCGCGCGATAGCGCGTCAGGGGCCGATCCCTATCCGGACTACGAGCGGCTGCGCAGGGCCGGGGCGCTGTGCCGGGGCGGTCCAGGGCAGTGGGTGGCGAGCAGGCACGCTGACGTCACCGCCCTGCTGAACGACCAGCGTCTTGGCAGCCAGCTGCCTGATCTCTATCACCGGCTGTCCGCTGGCACCGGCGCGGCCGGCGAGTTCGCCAGGCGCATCATGCTGTATCGCGACCACCCGGCTCACGGGCGGATCCGCAAGCTGGTCGGCCAGGGATTCACGCCAGGTGCGGTGCGCCGCATCGGGCCCGCGATTGCCGCGCTGGCCGACTCGCTGCTCGCGCCCGGGCTCGAAGCAGGACGCCTCGAGGTCGTGGCCGACCTCGCCACGCCGCTGCCAGTCGCGGTGATCTGCCAGCTGATCGGGATCCCCCCCGCTGACCGCGACGAAGTTCGCCGCAGGGCGGCTGATCTCGGCAAGGCGGTCGCCGCGACGGGCGAGCCCGCCGCCCAGGCCGCGGCCGACGCGGCTGTCAGCTGGCTCAGGACCTACATAGCCGGCCAGCTCGCCGAGCGCCGCCTGGCGCCACGCGACGACCTGCTCTCGCGCCTCGCCGCTCCCGAGGCCGGCGAAGGACTGACGCTCGAGGAGATCGTCGACAACATCGTCTTCCTGTTCTTCGCCGGCTTCGAGACGACTACGAGCCTCATCGCCACGGGCTGCGCCGCCCTGCTCGACCATCCAGCCGAGCTGGCACGGCTGCTGGCTGATCCCGGTCTGGCCCCGGCGGCGGTGGAGGAGTTCCTGCGGCTCGATGCCCCGATCCAGAGCCGGTACCGGGTCGCGCTCGAGCCTGTGGAAATAGGCGGCCGGACGATTCGGGCGGGACGCATGGTGCTCCTGCTCATCGGCTCGGCCAATCGTGACGAACGTCAGTTCGCCCGGGCTTGGCAGCTTGAGATCGGCCGGCGGCCGAACCCGCACGTGAGCTTCGGGGGCGGACCTCACTTCTGCCTCGGCGCGGCCTTGGCCCGGCTCGAGGCCAGGACGGTTTTCGCCAGCCTGGCGCGCCGCCTGGCGAGCTGTGAATGGAACGGCTCACCTGCCCGCGTGGCCGGCGGCGCGGTTCGCGCGCATGCCAGTGTCCCCATGTCGGTTCATCCCAAGTGACCTAGTCAGGCAGGCATGACGACCGCAGCCCTCCCTCCGCAGTTCAACATCTTGAGCCCCGCCTTTCCCGAAGACCCCTATCCGGCCTACGCCAGCCTGCGGCAGGCCGGCCCGCTCTGCCGATGCGGGCCCGGCACCTGGGGCGTGACCAGGTACGCCGAGGTATCCGCGCTGCTGCGCGACCCGAGGCTCGGACACGGCAGGCCGGGCGGCATGCGGCCACCCCGCTTGCCCGCGCGGCAAGGCGATCTGGGCGCGCGGTTGCTCGCCGCCACCCGGCCGAACGCCGAGCTTCCCAACCTGCTGTCCGCGCTCGACCCGCCGCAGCACCCGAGGCTGCGCGGCCTGATGTCCCGCGTGCTCAATCCGCCCCTGGTCCGCAGGATGCGAACGGTCATCCGCCAGACGACGGACGAACTCGTCACGAGCGCGCTTGACCGGGCCGAGACCGAGATCGTCAGCGACCTCGCGCTGCCGCTTCAGCTTCGCGTCGTGTGCGACCTGCTCGGCATTCCGGCGGCGGACAGCGCGCAGGTCGCCTCGGTGGCAGCCGACCTCGGCCGGGCGATCATCTTGATCCCGTTTACCAATGCGGAGCAGGGCAACGGGGAACGCGAGGCGAGCTGGCTCAAGGCCTACCTGCGCGACCTGATGCGCGAGCGGGCGAAAACGCCGGGCGACGACGTGATCTCGCGAGCGATCGCGCCGCAGCCTGATGGCGATCGCTTTACCGAGGATGAGCTACTCGACAACCTGACGTTCCTGCTCTTCGCGGGTTTCGAGACGACCATGCACCTGATCGCCGGCGGCTGCCTGGCGCTCGCTCAGCACCCGGATCAGCGCGCCAGGCTGGCCGCCGACCCGTCGCTCGTGGCCGCGGCGGCCGAGGAGGTGCTGAGGTACGACGCGCCGCTCCAGTGGGTCACGAGGGTGACCACGCAGCCAGTCGGGATCGGCGAGCGCGTGCTCCGCCCCGGCAGGATCGTCCTGCTCATGCTGGGGTCGGCAAACCGGGACGCGTCGCAGTTCCGCGAGCCAGACCGGCTTGACCTGACCAGGCGGCCTAATCCGCATCTCAGCTTCGGCGGCGGTGCCCATCACTGCCTCGGCGTCCTGCTCGCCAGAGCGCAAGGCGCCGCCGTATTCGAGCAGCTGATTTCGAGGTGCGGCTCGATCGACGTGGCCGGCCAGCCGGTCCGCCGGCCACATCAGGTCGTGCGCGGTTACGCGCGGGTGCCGCTCGCGCTGCGGCCAAGGTCAGCCGGCATCGCCGGAGCCTGACTGACGAACGGAGACCAGATGTGCGGCATCTGCGGCTTGATCGACTTTGACGGCGCGCCCGATCAGGAGACTGTGCTGCGCATGACCGGCACCATGGTCCACCGGGGTCCCGACCAGCAAGGGAGCTGGACCGGGCCGCACGCGGTGCTCGGTCACCGTCGCCTCGCGGTCATCGACGTCGAAGGCGGCAGGCAGCCCATGGCGGCCGGCGCGGTGCTGTCATTCAGCGGCGAGATCTACAACTACCGCGAGCTGCGCGCGCAGCTGTCCGGGTGCGTGACCAGAAGTGACACGGAGGTCTTGCTGCGCGGGTACCTGCGCTGGGGCGAGGACATAGTCCGCCGGCTCAACGGGATGTTCGCCTTCGCGATCTGGGACCCGGAGAAAGAAGAGCTCCTGCTGGCCCGTGACCGGCTCGGCATCAAGCCGCTTTACTACTACCGGCTGGCTAACGGGGTGATCTTCGGGTCAGAGCCGAAGGCGATCTTCGCCAGCGGGCTTGCCGAGCCCGTGGTCGATGGCCGGGGCGCGCTCGAAATGCTGTCGATGGCCCGCACGCCAGGGGAAGCGGTATTCAAGGGCATGCGGGAAGTGAAGCCAGGGCACTTCCTCCGCGTCAGGCGCGGTCACGTTTCCGAGCACTGCTACTGGTCGCTGCGAGCCGGCGAGCACCCGGACGACCTGCGCACCACGATCGCGAATGTTCGCGAGCTGATCGAGGACGCCATCGAGCGTCAGCTGATCGCCGACGTGCCGCTGTGCGCCCTGCTCGGAGGCGGCCTTGACTCAAGCACCATCGTGGCGCTCGCGCAGCAGGTACTTCAGCGCGAAGGTCTCGGCCCGCTGCGATCCTTCGCCGTCGAACTCGACTTCACCGCCGACGAGATGCGCCAGACCCCCGACGCTCCTTACGTGCGCGACGTAGCCGCCCATGTCGGCACCGAGCACACCGATCTCCGCATCGCCGCCGATGACCTGACCAGCGCGCACGCGTGGGAGGCGACCTTGCGGGCGAGGGACCTGCCGCCACTCGGCGACATGGATACCTCGCTGTATCTGCTTTGCAAAACCATAAGTGCGCACTCAACCGTCGCCTTGTCTGGCGAAGGCGCGGACGAGGTCTTCGGCGGATACGCCTGGTTCCATGACCAGCTATCGGTCGAGGCAGACACCTTTCCCTGGCTGGCGATGACCCGTCGCCTGGGTCGCCATTCCATTTACGAGCCGCGGCTCAAGGGCCTCGACGTGCCCGGTTATCAGGCGGAGAGGTACGCGCAGGCACTGCGTGAGGTGCCCCGGCTGCCGGGCGAAAGCCAGCGGGAAAGAAGGATGCGGGAGATCTGCCACCTGCACCTGACCCGGTTCCTGCCACTGCCGCTCGAGCGCAAGGACAGGATGAGCATGGCGGCGGGTCTCGAGGTGCGGGTGCCATTCCTTGATCACCGGCTCGTCGAATACGTCTTCAATGTGCCCTGGGCGATGAAGACATTCGACGGGCGCGAGAAGAGCCTGCTCCGCGCGGCAGCCAGCGACCTGCTTCCGGCATCGGTGCTTGCCAGGGCGAAAAGCCCGTATCCGACGACCCAGGACCCGCGATATCACGAGCAGTTGCGCCGCGCCGTCAGTGCTCTGCTCACGGCGCGCGAAGCCCCGGTATTTAGCCTGCTCAGCCTTCCCACGGTGCGCGCCCTCGCCGCGATGCCAGCCAACGGCGCGCAGGTCGTGCGCCTCGGCCTGGAGCGGGTGCTGCGAATAAACGACTGGCTCGAGCGTTACCAGATACGACTCGAGATCTGACCTTAGATCATGAAGGTGTCCTGCTCGATGCCGAAGCGGCACTTCGCGAACCGCTTGGCCGCGTCCGAACTGAAGAAAACGTGCTGCGCGCCGGTATGAATGTCGCGGAAGCAGCGCTCGAGTGCATTGCCCTTGGCAACGGCCCTGGCGCCCGCCAGCCGCAAGATGCCGTCCACCGCTGACGCGCACGAGTGCATCGCGTGCTGCACCGCTAGCAGAACCTCCGCGCGTACCTGCACGTCAGGAACGTCGCCGCGCAGGGCGATCTCCCACAGCCGCCCGACCGAGTCGAATACCAGGCTCCTGGCCGCTCGGACGACGGCCTCGCTGTGCGCATACTCCACCTGGCACTCGGGCTCATAGCCAAGCGGCTGGGTGGCAGGCGCGCGGACCCTTGACAGCGCCAGCGAGCGGAATTCGTCAAGGGCACGGGCAGCGACGCCGAGCGGAAATCCGGCCAGGAAGATGCCAGCGAGGGTAAAGGCCGGGATTCGCCACAGCGGCCCGTCGTGCGGCGCTTGCTCGAAGAACATCGCGGCCGTGTGCTGCTCGGCGACGGTGATGCCTTTGGTCGCGATGGAATGGCTGCCGGTCCCGCGAAGGCCGAGCGCGTCCCAAGTCGGAATGACCTCCGCCTGGTCGCTGGGAAAGAAAGCGAAACGATAGTCAGGCCGTCCGTTCCTGATGACCGGGGTATTGGAGCGATCCATGACAAATGAGCCGGCCTGGAACCAGTCAGCATGCATGCACCCGCTGCTGAACGGCCATCGTCCGCTGACCGAGAAGTCCGCGTCGCTGCCATTCGCGACTGCCCGCCCCACCGGAGTGAACATGCAGGTCGCCGCGATCCGCGGGCTGTCGCCGAGAATCTCCTTCGCCACGCCCGGCTCTAGCCAGGCAAAAAAGACCGAGTTGTTGCTGATGGCTGTCGTCCAGCCGCCTGAGCCGTCAGCGCGGCTCAGTTCCTCGATGATGGCGATGATCGTGAGCGGATCGCGCTCAAGTCCGCCTAATGACTGCGGTACCGCGAGCATAAACAATCCGCTGTCTTTTCCTGCCTGCGCGATGTCGGCTGGCATCGTGCCGAGTTTCTCGACTTCAGCCGCCCGGCTGCGCAACATTTTCGCGAAAGCGCTGACCTGTTCCGACGTGCTATTAAGCAATTGCTTCATCGACCTCTGCCGCCAATTTCGTATCGACCGGCGCCGCTGGCAGCTACCAGGATGCCCGGAACGTGCATGTCAGTACAGGAACGATACATTTTCTCTACACGTCACCGGGCCGGCTGCCGGCCCGTCCTCGTCCCCCTCGGCTGGCTGGCCTGCGTAAACGCGGCATCAAGCAGTACCGGCTGGCGGGCAGCGCCGACGCCTGGCCCGGGCAGGCCCGCAGCCAGGCTCTTCTGTCGTAACCTCACGATAAGTTATGATTCGTAACGCAGTTTCGTGATCATTTTTTACTATATTTAACCCATGGCCGATTTAGTTGCCGTCTGGCAATCTCTCCATCTATCGAATTCATAGATAGGAAGTGTTAACCAATGTCGGTCGATATGATTCGCGTCCCATGGAAAGCTGAGCCAGCTGACGACGGCACTGCCCGGGTGCGGGTCGCGTCACTGCGGCCAGGAGACTCACCGCGCGCCGGGGACCTGAACGCTCGCTACGTCCGTAGCCTGGCTGACTTGGACGTCTCCTTTCCGCCGATAATTGTACATTGGCCGAGTATGCGAGTCATAGACGGAATGCATCGGCTTCGAGCCGCCACGCTCCGCGGCGAGGACACCATTCTAGTGCGATGGTTCAAGGGAGATGAACACGAGGCGTTTGTCATTGCCGTACATGAGAACGTCGTTCACGGATTGCCTTTAACTCTGGCCGAGCGGAAGGGCGCGGCGGTGCGGATACTGCAGTCCCATCCGCACTGGTCCGACCGGCGCATCGCGATCGCCGCCGGCCTGTCGCACAAGACGGTCAGCGCGCTCCGCCAGTGTGCGACTGGCGCAAATACCCAGTTGACCGCCAGGACGGGCCGCGACGGCCGCGTCCGGCCGCTGAACAGCGCCGATGGACGCAGGATCGCCGCGGACTTGCTCGCGCACGACCCGGCCGCGTCGCTCAGGGACATCGCAAGATCCGCCGGCATCTCCACGGCGACGGTCAGGGACGTGCGGGCCAGGCTGCGGCGCGGCCAGGACCCTGTGCCTGCCCAGCGCGACAGCGCCAGCGAGGACGGCCAGGAGGCCGAGCCGACCAGGCTGCACACGGGCCAGGCGGAGGCGCAGGGCGCCGAATCCGCTAGCCCAGCCGACCTCGCCGCGGCCGGTACCGCGGCAACGTCAATCAGCATCGCGGAATCTATAGTGCAGAAGCTCAGCCGCGACCCGGCGCTGAGATATAACGAGAAAGGCCGCGGCATCATCCGGTGGCTGCACACCTGCACGCTGGGCATCAGGGCCATTGAGCAAAGCGTGCCGCATATTCCCGCCCATCGCGCCTCATCGATCGCCCACCTTGCCAGGGTCAATGCCAGGTCCTGGCTGGATCTGGCACAGCGGCTGGAGCAGTGAACGCGCCCGGCCATCCGCGGCCCCCTAGCGGGCTGGCCGCGTAGCATGCGAGTCAAGTAAACAAGCCATCCGTCGGCCGGCACAGACTGCTACCCCCGGAAGGGGTGTCCGAGGTGGACCACAGTTCCCAGTTCGACGCGGTGGTCGTGGGAGGCGGGCCAGCGGGCTGCGCGACGGCCAGCCTGCTGGCCCTGCGCGGCAAGAGCGTCCTCTTACTCGAGCGCGAGAAGTTCCCGCGGTATCACATAGGCGAGTCGCTGATCAGCGCCGTGTGGCCGACCCTGGACATGCTCGGGCTGCGCGACCGGCTGGCCGAGTTGCGAGCGCCGCGGAAATATGGCGGAACCGTCCGGTGGGGGAAGCAAGGCGAATTCTGGACCTTCGCTTTTCGCGACGCCGGAATCTACGACTATTCTTACCAGGTTCAGCGGGCGCAATTCGATACCATGCTCATGGCGCGAGCCCGTGAACTCGGAGTCATAGTCATCGAGGAGGCGCTGGCGAGGGAACCTCTCTATGACGGCGACCGGATGTGCGGCGTGACCTATTCGCTGCATTCCGAGGATGCCATCCGCGAGGTCAATGCCAGGATAGTCATTGACGCTTCTGGCCAGCGCCGCTGGCTGGGCACCAAGTTCAATCTTGTCAAATGGCACAACGACCTGCGCAACCTCGCGATCTGGGCTTATTTCCAGGGCGCCGACCGGTACGACGGCCTGGAATCCGGCAACACCCTCATCGAATACACCAATCCTGGCTGGCTGTGGTTCATCCCGCTGGCGCAGGAGGTCACGAGCGTCGGGTTCGTGTGCCCTGCTGCCAGCATCACCGGCGGGCGCGAGGCACTCGAGAAGCTATTCGCGGCCAAGCTCGGGCAGTCGGTCGAGGTGGGCCGGATGCTCTCGCCCGCCGTCCGGGCCAGCGCCTACCGCGCCGACCGGGACTGGTCTTACCGCTGCACGAGCTACCATGGCCCCGGGTGGGTGCTGGTCGGCGACGCATCCGCGTTCGTCGACCCGCTCTTGTCGACCGGCGTCGCGCTCGCCCTGCGAAACGCCGGGTCGGCTGCCGCGGCCGTGCTTGAGGCGCTCGATGATCCAGGCTCAGAGGCCGATGTGCTGCAGCGCTATGAGAAAAGCAGCCGTCGCTATCTGCAGATCATTCTAGATTTCGTCCGGTATTTCTATCTGCAAGATAAGACTCAGACTGAGTACTATCGTGAGGCTCGGCGGCTCGTGCGCACTGATGGTTCGTTCCCGCCGCAGTTTGACTTTGTCAAGCTGGTCGCCGGGCTGGCCGACGACGACCTGGATAGCTCCCTCTCCCTCAAGGCCTAGCTGAACGGCGCACCTCATGACGGAAAAGGCCATGCACACAGAGCCAGAGGAATTCGTGGCGGCGGACGGTCTCGCCGCCATGACCGGGCGAGTCACCAGGGCCGACGGTACCCCGATCGGCAGCGCGCGCATTACGGTGACCGAATCGTCGGGAAATCTGGTCGCATCGGCTGTGACAGCTGCTGACGGAACCTTCTCGGTTGGCGATCTGCGAAGCGGCACCTACATGGTCATCTTTACCGCCGCCGGCCGCCCGCCGACGGCGCGGACCGTAGGCCTGGAGGCCGGCGGGGAGAAGGCAGTGGGCCCGATCGCCATGAGCGATCCCCAGGCGCCGAACGGCAGCCGCCCGCCGGCCCGCGATCGGCTCGATCCGCGGCCGGGCATGCCCGCTCCCGCGGCGGAGCCGGCCGCCGAGCCGGCCATTCTCGTCGAGGGACTGACCAAGTCCTTCGGCGAGGTGCACGCGCTGCGGGGCCTTGACCTGTCCGTGCAGCCAGGACGCATACTCGGCGTACTCGGGCCAACGGGGCCGGCAAGACGACACTCGTCCGCATCCTGACGACGCTGCTTCGTCCCGATCACGGCAAGGCGTTCATCGGCGGGCATGACGTCGTGCGGGCTCCGGCCGACGTGCGCGGCGTGATAGGCCTCGCCGGACAGAACACGGCCATCCAGGGCGAGCTCACCGGACGCGAGAACCTCGAGATCTTCGCGAGGCTCTTTCACCTCGAGCGGGATTCCGCGCGCCGCCGGGCTGAGGAGTTGCTTGATCGCTTCGGGCTGACCGGGGCCGCCGACCGGCCGGCGAAGACCTACTCGGGCGGCATGCAGCGCCTGCTCGACCTCGCGGCAACCTTTCTCGTCAGCCCGTCCGTGCTGTTCCTGGACGAGCCGACCACCGGGCTCGACCCGCGCGGCCGCCAGCGGGTGTGGGACGTCGTGCGCGAGCTGACCGGCTCAGGGATGACGATCTTCCTCACCACGCAGTATCTGGACGAGGCAGAAGAACTCGCCGACGAGATAGTCGTGATCGACCGGGGTGCCGTCATCGCCCGGGGCACCGCCGAAGAGCTCAAGGACACTGTCGGCGGCGACGTGCTGCAGTTCACCACGCCGCGCTCGCAACTTGACCTCGCCGCGGCGCAGGTAGCAGAGACGATCTCGCACGGCGGCCTGCAGATCGATCGAACCGTCGGCCAGGTGTCCATCGCGGTGGGCCAGAACGGCCCGGGAAAGCTCGTGGCGGCGGTACGCGAGCTGGACAGCGCCGAGATCGAAGTTAAGGCCATCGAGCTGCGGCGGCCGTCCCTGGACGAGGCGTTCCTGTCGCTGACCGGGCACGCCGCCGACGGCCAGACGCCGGCCGAGGCCGCTGCCGCGAGGGCGCCCGCGGAAGCCCTGACGCCGGTCATTCACCGCTCCTACCTCCAGCAGGGTTACCGGGTACTGACCGACACGCTGACCGTCTGCCGCCGCAACGTGCTCATCTGGACCAGGGCTCCGTCGTTCCTCGTCGCCACCTTGCTGCAGCCCGTCATGTTCCTCCTGGTCTTCCGCTATGTCTTCGGGGAGGCCATCAAGGTCACCAACGTCGGCGGGTACGTTAATTTCCTGCTGCCCGGCGTGATCGCCCAGAGCGTCGGATTCGCCTGCTACGGCACCGGCATAGCGATGGCACGCGAGATCGACCGGGGGGTGACAGATCGCTACCGGTCGATGCCTATCGCGCGCTCGGCTGTGCTCTTCGGCAGGCTCAGCGCGGACGGCCTGCGCATGCTCGCCACGGTCCTGGTGATGACCGCGCTCGGCTACGCGCTCGGCTTCCGCTTTCAGACTGGCCCGCTCGGCGCGGTGGCGATGATCCTGATGGGCGCCTTCTTCGGCGTGGCGATGTGTTCCGTGGCCGCTTATATCGGCCTGGCGATCAAGAATCTCGAAACAGTGCAGTCGGTCGGGTTGTTCTGGCTGGGCCCGTTCATGTTCGTCAGCACCGCGTTCGTGCCAGCCGCGTCAATGCCAGGCTGGCTGCCTTACTTCGCCGCCAACCAGCCAGCCAGCGAGGTCATCGACGCCATGAGGTCGCTGGCGCTCGGCGGGCCTCAGACCCACCTGCTCACGGCGCTCGCCTGGCTGGTTGGCGTCACCGTGGTGTTCTCCTACCTCGGCGTCCGCACCTACAGGCGACTGAGCTGACCAACGGAGCCGCACATGATGCCCGAAGGCATGACTCCCAGCCCGGCCGGGGCTGGCGCGAGTCAGATTGAGCTGGCCATCGTCGAAACCTTCGCCGAGCTGCTCCAGGTGGACGGACTGTCAGGTACCTCGGACATGTTCGACTACGGCGCGAACTCGCTCACCGTCCAGCAGCTCATCTGGCGTATCCAGGACCTCTTCGATGTCGACATCCCGCTGACCGCCATCTTCGACGCCCCGACGCCCCGCGAGCTGGCCGCTCAGGTCGAGATCCTCAAGGCCGGGTAGCGGCAAACCCGGTAGCGGCAGGCCGGCCATCCGGTCCGCTCAGCGCCCGGGGAGAACCGGCGCCTCGGGTTCCCTGGCGATGGTCTGCGCCGCGCGCCCGAACGCGGCCAGCAACCTGGCGATCCAGTCGGCGGGGAACCTGTCCTGCGCGTAGAACACGGTCGCGGCCCAGACGCCGCCCCAGGGCCGCACGACGATCTCCAGCTCGAAGGTCCGGCCGGCTTCGTCGGTTTCCGGGCGGTGCATGACCTCGATGTCCCCCGTGGTCTCCGGATCCGGGAGCAGCTGCACCACCACCTTGTCCGCCCGGCCCGATCCGGAGCGGAGCAACCGCGGCGGCAGCAGGTAGCAGGACAGCGCCTGATGCTCCATCGCCCCGAAGACGACTTTCCTGGTCTCGGCGAGCAGCTCAGCGAAGGTCGCCGTGCCGCCGATTCGCAGCCGAAGTGCCAGCGGGCACACGAAATAGCCGACCGTATTCACTACCTCGGGCCGCGATCGTTCTGAGAAGAGCGACATGACAGTGAGATCACTTTGACCGGTCACATCCGCCAGGGCGGCATAGCAGGCAGCGAGCACGACGACGAACAACGTCGCTCGATGGCGGCGGGCGAGGCCGGCGAGCTCGCTGACCGTCCCGGGCGTCAGCGTCGCCCGCGCCGTTCCGGTCGGCACAGTCGCGGCCGGATCACGCGGCGGCAGCACTGGCAGGTTCGGGCCGCGGCGCCTGCCAGCCGCGTTCTCCAGTACTCCAGATGCCGGTTCTTCTGGTCCTGGCCGAGCGAGCCGGCCTGCCAGCTAGCGAACCTGGAGTACTGCCACGTGACCGGAGGAAGCGCGGGCGCCCCGCGATAGAGCCCGGTGAAATCCCTGACGACCAGCGCTGATGAGCTGGCGTCGGTGACGAGGTGGTGGATGGTGAAGCAGAGCACGAAGTCGCTGCCGCCGATGATCAAGACCGCTACCCGCAGCGCCGCGGCGGCCGGGTCAAGCGGGGTCCGGATCTCGACGTGAACGGCCCTGATGGCCTCGGCTTCCGGCTCGGCCGCGGCCGAGAGGTCGACGACCTTGACCGGAACCCGTCCTGCCGGGTGCACCACCTGCTCGAGGCGTCCTGCCTGCCGCCTGAAGCTCGTCCTGAGCGCCTCGTGCCTGGCAACGAGCGCATCGACGCACCGCCGCAGCGCGGGCAGGTCAGGTCGCTCGCGGATACGGAGAATGACAGGCACGTTGAAGTCGCCGGTGCCAGCGCGATATCGGCTCAGCGCCCAGACCATGCGCTGGCCGGCCGATGCCGGTGATGCCACCGCCGGTGACCGCGCCATCGCTAGCCGCCGGCCATGCGCTCGAACGCGGCCCGGTCCGGCACTCCTCGCGGCTGCCAGCCGATCGCTTCGTGGGTGCGGAGGAAACGGACGATCGGCCTGGCTACGGCGCGATCGGCCATCAGCTCGCGCGGCGTGATGAGCATGTTGTACAGCCGGAGCGATGCACTGCGCACCAGGTCGTCCTCTTCCCGCAAGACGGCCACCGCCGCGGCGAACCGGCTCGCCGGATCGCTCGACGGCGGCAGTATCTGCCCGCGCATGCCCGCGGCCAGCTGGCGGACCCGTACCTCATCGAGGCTGAGCTGCGCGGCGAACCACGGGCCCAGGCACTCATCGGCCCACTGGCCGAATCCCCGGCCCAAGGTGGCGGCGAAGCGCTGTGCCTGCAGGAACGCGAACGTCACCCCGCGGCCCATGGTCGGATTGGTCTGCATGAGCGCGTCGCCGAGCTGCACATAGCCATCAAGCGCCGGCGGCTTCTGCCAGCAATTCTCGATCCTGGCCATCGGCTCAGGATCTCCTAGCGGCATCCCCCGCTCAAGCCACGGCGCCGTCATCGGCACCGACCAGAGGAAGCGATCGAAAATGACCGGATCGCGCAGCCGGTGCCGGTAAGGATCGCTGACAGCCACGGCGATCGACAGCTGGAAATGGCCGCTGTCGGCAGGAAAGGCCAGCACGGTCAGGTAGCTGAGCGGGGTGACAAGCGGAACTTCGAGATCGGGGAAGGACTGGCCTTCTCGCAACCTGTAATGCCGCGTGATGTAGAAGTAGCCGCACTTCTGCCGCACGGCCGCCGGTGCCGGATGCCCGATCTCCGCCAGCCACCGCGGGCCTGATGACCGGCGGCCGGCCGCGTTCACCACTACGTCAGCGCTCAGCGCGGGGCATCCGCCAGTCACGACCCCGCGGACCTTTCCGTTGCTGGCGGCCAGGCCAGTCACGGCGGCACCGGAACGAATGGTGACCCCCTTCTCCGCTTCGGCGATCCGGCGGAGCTCGGACTCGTATACCGGCCGCCGGCAAAGGACGCTGCCTGGCCAGACCTCGACCGCGCCGCGTTCAAGCAGGGCCGAGAGCACGTCTGGGGCTTCGGCGCGCAGTATCTGAGTAGACCGGCCGAGAAAGATATGACCTTGCCTGGCCTGCGGCGTGCCTGGCCTGGCAGCCATCCCTGGCACCGGCTCGTCCCGCTCGAGGACGGTGACGACGTGCCCGCGCCTAGCCGCGAGCAATGCCGCTGCCAGGCCGGCCCGCCTCCGATGACGACGATCCTCATTCCGCACGGCCATCCACGAGAAGAGAAAGGACTCCAGTAATCTAATCCGCGATTACCTCGGCGAGTAGCTCCGGCCGGCTCCGGCGATATTTATCTGCCCGCTGCCCCATTCATATTTGACCGGGCGCGGTTTCTCCCCCTGGTCAATTTTCCGCCCATGTGCTTTGCTGGCCTGATGCCCGGCCCGCAGGATCTGCTGCCCAATGCAAAGACAGCCATCGGCGCGCTCTGGGGGCAAGCGGCACCACATTATGATCAGGCCTGGGGACACGGCCTCAAGAGCGCGAGCGAGCGACAGGCCTGGTCGGAGTTCCTCGCCCGGCAGCTTCCGCCCGCCAGGCCGGCGCGGATACTCGATGCCGGATGCGGCACCGGCTTTCTTGCCCTGCTGCTGGCGGAGGCCGGTCACTCGGTCGTCGGCCTTGACCTTTCCGAGCAGATGCTGGCGGTTGCCAGGAAGCGGGCCGCCAGCGGCAGGCTGAGGGCGCGGTTCGTGCGGGCTGACGCGGAAGTGCCGGTCGCCTCAGCCGGCACTTTCGACGCGATCGTCTCACGGCACCTGCTGTGGACCTTGCCGCGGCCCGACCTCGCGCTCGCGGCCTGGCGCGAGATGCTGGTGCCAGGAGGCGTCGTGCTGGCGATCGACGAGTTCTGGCCTGACCTGCGCCCCGCCCGCCGGCTGGTGATCGGGGCAGGGCGACTAGCCGGGAGGCTGACAGGCGACTCCGGCGACCGGGCGTACCCGGCTGACCTGGCCGCCAGGCTCCCGCTCAACCACTTGCCCGGCCCTGAGCCCGTAGCCGACCTGTTCGGGCAGGCTGGCCTCGCCGGAGTCACGGTCGCGCCGCTGACCCACGTGGATCGCGTCGAGCGCAAGTCCATGCCGTTGCGGCTGCGGCTGACCTACGACTACCGCCGTTACCTGATCAGCGGGCGCAAGCCGGCGCCCCCCGGTCAATGACTGGCTCATATTCACCATGGACGATAAGAATTCCACTGCGACCGGGATGACTGTCGCCGCGCCAGTCAGTGCGTATTTGACCTGGCAATACGACGACGCCCCCGGGCAGCTTGGCGAATTGTATGAGCGCGGCAAGCTCGGACAGTGGAACGCGGCTGCCGACGTGGACTGGAGCCTGCCCGTCGAGTTTGGCGCACCGTTGCCTGAGGATTCGGGCTATGCCATCGCTTCCCTTAGCGATTCGCTGTTCGAGCGACACAGCCCGGAACTGTGGAATGTGTTTCGCTGGGAATTTCAGTCGTGGATGATAAGCCAGTTCCGGCACGGCGAGCAAGGCGCCCTGCTGTCCGCGGCGAGGCTAGTTGAGGTCGTTCCGGAAATCCAGGCCAAGTACTTCGCGGCAAGCCAGGTGGTCGACGAAGCCCGGCATGTCGAGGTGTTCTCGCGCTATTTGCGCGAGCACGTTCCTGAGCCCTACCCGGTCAGCGCTCCACTCGCGGCATTGCTCGCCGACTCGCTGAACGACAGCCGCTGGGACATTACCGCGCTGAGCATGCAGATCATCGTCGAGACCCTGGCCATGGCGGCTTTCAGGCTCGCCAACCGTACCTTCCATGACGACCTCATCAGGGGTATCTGCGCGCTGGTGGCGCGCGACGAGGCACGCCACGTCTCGTTCGGCGTCATCTCGCTCCAGGCCGCCTATCGCGACCTGACGCCGGCCGAACTGGCCGAACGCGAGGATTTCGTGCTCGAGGCAGCGCACCTGACCAGCCGCCGGTTCCTGCTTGAGGAAATCTGGGACAGGATTGGCCTGCGACGCGAAGAAGGCATTGAGTTCGCGAGATCCAATCAGCTCATGATCAATTACCGCCAGACCATCTTCGCCAGCACCGCAATCGCGCTCAAGCGCATCGGATTGCTGACCAGGCGCACGCGCGATGGCTTTGAGTCACTCAACCTGCTCGGCCTGGCGGGCCAGCGGCTAACGGAGAGCAGCCGATGACAGAGATCGACAGAGTCCCCAGGGAACTGGCCGAACGTTACCGGCAGCGGGGTTACTGGCGCGGCGAGCGACTGGGCCGGCTGCTCAGGCCCTGGTCGGCGGATGACCGGCGGGTCGCCATCATCGAGCCTGGCAAGGAGTGGACCTACGCCGAGCTCGACGACAGGACCGACCGGCTGGCCGCGGGCCTGAGCGCGCTCGGGATACGCCCCGGCGTGCCCGTCGTCGTCCAGCTGCCGAATATCGCGGACTTCGCCGCGGTCACGATCGCCCTGTTCCGGCTCGGCGCGCCGGCGGTGTTCGCGCTGCCAAGCCATCGCAGGAACGAGATCGCGCACCTGTGCGACATGTCGGAAGCAGTCGCCTACATCATCCCCGACGTCCACCAGGGATTTGATTACCGCGTCCTCGCCCGGCAGGTCCTCGACAGCGCCAAGTCACTTGAGCACGTGATAGTCGCCGGCAGCGCCGCCGGGTTCATCGCACTCGACGACCTCGCGGCCGCGCCGCTGCCGCTGCCGCTGCCCGAGCCCGCCGCCGAGGATGTCGCTTTCTTCCTGCTTTCCGGGGGCACGACCGGGTTGCCGAAGCTGATCCCGCGCACTCATGACGACTACGCCTATCAGCTGCGCGCGACGGCGGCAGGGCTCGATTTCGGTGCGGACAGCGCCTATCTGGCGGTGCTGCCCGTGGCCCATAACGCGGCGCTCGGCTGTCCTGGCCTGCTCGGGGCGCTGCACGTCGGGGGCAGGGTGGTATTCCCGGCGAGCCCGAGCCCTGACGACACCCTCCCGCTCCTGGAAACCCAGCGCGTGACGCTCACCACCCTGATGCCGCCGCTGGTCCAGCTCTGGCTCGAAGCACGCGAGTTCTTCGACGTCGATTTCTCCGGCCTGGTCATCCAGGTGGGCAGCGCCAGGTTCGCGCCCGACCTGGCCAGGCGCGTGCTCACGGAGCTGGGCGCCGGCCTGACGCACTGGTTCGGCATGGCCGAGGGACTGCTTACTTACACGCGCCTTGATGATCAGGAAGACGTCATCGTGCACACGCAAGGGCGCCCGCTGGCACCGGACGACGAGATCAGGGTCGTCGACGACCAGGACGCCGATGTGCCGCCGGGAGAAATCGGCGAGCTGCTGACTCGCGGCCCGTACACGCTGCGCGGCTACTACCGGGCACCAGAGCACAACCTCCAGGCGTTCACGCCGGATGGGTTCCTGCGCACCGGCGACCTCGTCCGCCTGCGCGGCGACGGGAACCTTGTCGTCGAAGGGCGCCTCAAGGACGTCATCAACCGAGGCGGGGAAAAGATATCCGTGGCCGAGGTCGAAGACCTGCTCGTTACCCATCCGGGCATTCGCGCGGTGGCGGTCGTGGCCATGCCCGACGAGTTGCTTGGCGAGCGGGCGTGCGCGTGCGTCATTCCCCGCGACGCCGCACCGGGCCTCGAAGAGATCAAGCTGTTTCTCATCGACCGCGGTCTGGCCGGCTACAAGCTGCCTGAGCGACTGGAGCTGTTCCAGGCGTTCCCGCACACCAAGGTCGGCAAGGTGAACAAGGCCGGGCTGCGCCAGCTCGTCGCGGGCCGGCTGGCAGTTCCGGCTAAACCGACCGCAACGTGACGAGGCAGTTGTGCTCGCCGTTGAAGGTCGCTGCGATGGCAAGCCCGGCCGCGGACGCCATTTTCTCCAGATCGGTCAGCGAGTAGAAGTCTCCGCCGACGAATACGAGCATGCGAAGTCCCATTTCCGTGTCGCGTGACTCCTCATCGAGCTTGCCCTCCTCGACGAGCAGGACCTGTCCGGCGGCTCCCGCTGCCTCGCGGCATCGGGTCAGGAGGGCGATGGCCTCGTCGCGGCTCCAGTTCTCGATCGTGCGGCACAGTACGTAGACGTCCGCTCCGGCAGGCAGCGGATCGAAGAAACTCGCCGTGACGGCAGCGCACCGGTCGCTGATTCCCGCTTCCGCGAAGGTCGCACGCGCCATTGCCGCTGGTCCTGGCAGCTCGACGAGGATCCCGTTGAGATGCGAATTAGCCGTGAGCAAGCCAGAAAGCAAGGTGCCTGAACCGCCCCCTAGATCGACCACTTTCTGAACGCTGGACCAGTCGTACCCCGCAAGCAGATCTGGAAGCTTGGGTTCTCTTTGCATGAGATCATCGAAAGACGCTGCCAGCGCTTTATCCGAGTCAAGGTCGTCCCAGAAGTCCTTGCCGTATACGGCAGGATAAGCAGGAACTCCTCTCCGCACCGCGCCGAGCAGGCCGAAGAAAGCCAGGTCCCCTCGGCCTACCCCGCCTTCGATATCGAGCCAGTCTCGAAGTTCACCGAGCAGTTCACGGCCGATGTCTGCCAGGGCGTACTGGCCCGGGGTCGGCTCGTCGAACACCTCCGCCTTGACCAAGTGGGCCATGAGCTGCCGAAGCGCAGCCCGGTCAACGTGGGCAAGCTCCGCCAGAGCCGCGTCTGAGGTGGCTCCCCCGGCAATGTGATCGGCGAGCCGCAGGGTCGCCGCTACCCTGATCGCCATTGGAGTCGCGAGATCGGCTGCCCGGTACAGATTATCCATTGAGCAATCGTAACAGCGGCATTGTCCGGACAGGTGCCGCCGTGACATTAACCGGCTATAGTCGGCTCCGTGTGGGACATAGAAACATATCCGCTCTGGCATGGCTCCGCGCCTATGAGCTACATCCTGAGCGTGGCCGGGCCAGATGAGATGTTCGTGCGCGGAGACGGCTGCTGGCTTATCGATCGCGGCGGACGGCGTTTCCTTGACGGCCGCGCTGGCATAGCCAACATGATCCTGGGCTATAGTCGGCGAGATATCGCGGACGCCCTATATCGGCAGGCGCTCGACTTGCCTTTTGTCTGCACTTTGCGGTATGAGCGCCCCGCGCCATCGGTAGTCGAATACGCTCAGGCGCTCGTCGCCGCGGCGCCCGCTGAGCTTACTCGCGTCAGATTCACCCACACAGGGAGTTCAGCGGTCGAGACCGCCTTGGTGATGGCGCGGCGCTACCAAGCCGTCAGCCGCCGGCCAGAACGCGTCCAGATCGTGAGCCTCGCCGACAGCTATCACGGCAGCACCCTGATGACGATGGCGGCGAGCGGGCAGCCGACGATGCATTCGACGTTCGGGCCCATGCCAGCGGGATTCCTGCATGTCCCCGCTCCGGATCCGGCTTGCTGCCGGGTCTGTCAGGATGATCAGGCACTGCCGGGCACCTGCGCCGACGAGATTATCGGCACGATCGCGGGCACCGGTCCCGACCAGGTCGCCGCCGTGCTGCTCGAGCCGGTATGCGGCCTGACCGGGGTGCCGCTGCCCAGTCACTACATCGCCGCGGTCCGCGACTACTGTGCCGGGCAGCAGATCCTGCTGATCTTCGATGAGGTCTTCAGCGGCCTCGGCCGGATGGGCTCGATGTTCGCGGCGGAGATCTCGGGCGTGACTCCCGACATCATGTGCCTGTCGAAAGCGCTGACCGCGGGTTACGCGCCCTTGGGGGCGGTCATGACGACCGATCAGGTGTACAGCGCCTTCGCCAGGCCGGGCCGGGCGTTCGGTCTCGGCTCGAGCACCGATGCCCACCCAGGCTCCTGCGCGGCGGGCCTGGCCACGATCCGGGCGCTTGCCGGCGAGGGCCTGGTCGCCCAGGGCGCGCGGATGGGGGAACGGCTCGGTGCGGGACTGGCCCGTGAGCTCGGCAACTGCGCGCTAGTGCGGGAAGTCCGCTCGCTCGGGGCGTTTGTGGCGATCGAGCTGCACGAGTTCGGCGACTTCATGACCATGATGATGGCCAGGCGTCATCTGCAGGGCGAATGCGAGCGACGTGGCGTGCTTATCGACTACACGCCAGGGATACTCATGATCGTTCCGCCGTACATCCTGTCCGACGACGACTCAGATCTGCTCACCGAGACGGTCGCTGCCGTAGTGAGCGAATTCAAGGAGGAGGATCTGAGAACGGCCAGGATCCGGCCGGCCAGCGTGAGCGGCCGGCGATAGGACATGCGCGCTGCTCAACCGCACCGGATGACCGATGGCCGCGTATGACATCGTGATCATCGGCGCCGGATCGGCAGGCGCCGTCCTGGCCGCGCGCCTGTCGCAGGCGCGGTCGCGCACCGTGCTGCTCGTGGAGGCCGGTCCCGACTACCGCTCGGCGCAGACACCCCGCGCGGTCAGGAGGCCTGACTTCGGCGCCGTGCTCGCCCTCGGCCGCTACCACTGGCCGGCGCTGCGTGCCCGGATCGCCGACGGACGGCCCGCCGCCCCGCTGCTAGCCGGGCGGGGGGTTGGCGGTTCTTCGGTGATTAACGGCCAGGGCGCCGCCCGCGGACGGCCCGCCGACTTCGACGGCTGGGCGCGCGCCGGCTGCGCCGGCTGGTCCTGGGCCGAGGTGCTGCCCGACTTCGTCAGGGCCGAGGCCGACGCCGAATTCGGCGGCCAGCCGTACCACGGGTCGGCCGGGCCCATCCCGGTCAGCCGGGTCGGCCAGGCGAGCTGGGGCCCGGTCAATCGCGCGCTCGCCAGCGCCGCGCTCCGGTTCGGGTATGCCAGGCATGCCGACCTCAACGCGCCGGACAGCACCGGGCTCAGTCCCATTCCCTGGCATCGAGGACAGGAAGGCCGGGTCAGCACCAATGACGCCTACCTCGAGCCGGCCAGGGATCGCGTCAACTTGCGGATACTCGGCGGCGCGCTGGCCACGAGCCTGGTCGTGGACAGCCAGCGCGCGGTCGGCGTGAACCTCACGACCAGCGAAGGCGATCAGGTCGTCGAAGCCGGGGAGATTGTCCTGTGCGCGGGTGCCTATCAGTCACCGGCGATCCTGATGCGCTCAGGCATCGGCAAGGCAGATGACCTCAGGCGCCTTGAGATCGAGGTCGTTGCCGACCTCCCCGGCGTCGGGCGGAACCTGCAGAACCACCCGATGGCATGCCTGATGTTCCTGCTTAAGCCAGAGGCCATGGCGACGTCGAACGGATTGCCCGCCAGCCAGTGCCAGCTGCGGTTCTCCTCCGCTTCCGGCTCCGATGGCGGTGACGACATCGAGGTGCTGGCAGTTGACCGGGCACCGCTTGACCCCAGGGGAGGCGGGCTGATGGTGGCGCTGATGAGGCCGCGTTCCAGGGACGGCATCGTCCGGATCTCGGCGCGCGACCCCCTGGCCGACCCGGAAGTCGAGTTCCGGGTCCTGTCACAGCCCGCTGACCTGGCCCGCCTGACAGCCGGCGTCCGGCGGGCCGTCGAGCTCATCGGGCAGCCCGAGTTCGCCAGCCTCATGGCGGCTCCGCTCATGCTCGACCCGGGACGTGATCCCGCGACCTATGACGACAAGGCGTTCGCCGCCTGGCTCCGCGCGAACGTCGTTACCTACCAGCACGCTGTCGGCACCTGCAAGATGGGCGCTCCGGGCGAGCCCGGCACCGTGGTAGGGCCAGACTGCCGCGTCGCTGGCATAGCAGGCCTGCGAGTCGCCGACGCGTCGATCATGCCGGCGATTCCCAGTACTCCTACGCATATGACAACCGTGGCCATCGCCGAGCATCTTGCCCGGCAGTTGATCTAGCATCCGGGCGGTTACCGATGGCAAGGGCAGCGTGAGGCAGATGTACAACCCGGCCGAAGGCTTTCCCGGTGTCGTGCCCGAGCTCGTCTACGATGATGTGGCGCTCGCGTCGGAATGGCTGGCGCGTGCCTTCGGATTTCGGGAATTCCTTCGTCAATCGCGTGACGACGGCGTGGTGACGCACGTCGAGATGGACGCGGGCTCGGGCATCGTCATGCTGGCCGCCGCCAGCGATGGCAGGGAAAGCCCGCGCGATGACCATGTGTGCAAACAGATTATCGTCTTCGTCTCCGACGTTGACCGGCATTTCGCCGATGCCGAGAATGCCGATGCGAAGGTCGTGCGCAAGCCAGCCGACAAGCCCTGGGGGCTGCGGCAGTACCTGGTGCGCGATCTCGAAGGACACCTGTGGGAATTCTCGCAGCACATACGAGACGCGCCACCGCATGAATGGGGCGCCAGGCTGGTTTAGGAATCGGCGCCGCCGTCCAGCTTTCATGAAGGTTGACAACTACGCGCCAAATCCTACACATTTGCCTGAAGAGCGAACCGGGAACAGCGAGCGTCGGCAGGCGATGACATGGCACCTAGTCAGTACCGTTCTGAGCACGAGGTGCGCGAGATGCTGCGCGGCCTCATCGCGGAGCTCGCACCCGCTGAATCGTCCGAGATCACCGACGCGAGCGTGCTGGTCGATGACCTCGAGTACCACTCGCTCGCCCTGATGGAACTCGCCTTCACGATCGAGGACGAGTTCGACCTCGAGCCCATCGATGAGGAGACCGCGCAAGCCATCCGCACCGTCAAGGATGTGCAGGACCTGGTCATCAGGGCGCTCAGCGAGCGCGCGCCGCTCGTGCCGAGCCAGAGCGATTAGGGCGGGCGACATGATCAGACCGCGGGCGGGCTTCCAGGCGATGCTGAAGCTCAACGAGCTCGCCGATTTCACGATCCCGTTCGCGATCCGCGCGATCTGTCACCTCGGCGTCGCCGATCACCTGGCTGACGGGCCGAAGCGAGTCGACGATCTTGCCGAGAAGACCTCGGCGCACAGGCATTCGCTGCTGCGCGCGATGCGAGCGCTCGGCACGGCGGGAGTCTTCGCGGAACCAGAGCCCGAGGTATTCGAGCTGACCCCGATCTCGGACCTGCTGCGCAGCGACCACCCGCTGTCGATGCGGTGGGCCTTCAGGCTTCGTCCTGACGTGGACGCCTGGGCAGAACTCGAGCAGAGCATCCGCACCGGCAAGGTCGCCTTCGACCAGACCTTCGGCATGAGCTACTGGGACTACCTGGCGGCGAACCCTGACGTGCGAGCCGAGTTCCGCGAGTCCCAGCGGGCGCTCACCAGGCTCGAACTGCTGGTGCTCCTGCGCGTCTACGGCTGGCGGCACCTGGCTAACGTGGTTGACCTGGGCGGAAACGATGGCACGTTCCTGGCCGGGCTGCTGGCGCGCTACCCGGGCCTGCGCGGCACGCTCATCGACCTGCCCGCGGCGGCGGCCGACGCTCCGGGCGTGCTCGCCGGCGCGGGAGTCGCTGATCGCTGCCAGGTCATCGGCGGCAACCTCTTCACGACTGAAATCCCCGCTGATGCCGACGCGTACACGATCAAGCGCGTTCTCATCGGCTTCTCAGACGACGAGGTTGTCACTTTGCTGCGGCGGCTCCGCAACGTGATGCGGGAGGACAGCCGGCTCATCATCCTTGAACCACGCAGTACTCATGACGATCTCAGCATCGCCATGGATCTTCACATGCTCGTGCTCGGCGAAGGTCGCGTGCGAACCCCAGAGCAGTTCGGCAAGCTGCTCGCTGCCGCTGGCCTGACCGTGAACTCGGTTGTCGACGCCAGGCTGCTGACCCTAATAGAAGCCCGAGTTCCCTGATCCGGCGGGGTGCATATGCGCGACGAGATATTCAGCACTCAGGAAAAAATTTCGGACTTCATCTTCGATCAGACCGTCGCGACGGTATTCGACGACATGCTTGAACGCAGCGTGCCTTTTTACTCAGAGATCCAGCGGATGGCCGTAGAGCTGGCGACGAGTTTCGGCTACCAGGATGGCACGTTTTACGACGTGGGCTGTTCAACAGGCAACACCCTATTCGGGCTCGCCGAGGCAATCGACCCGAACCTGCCAGTCCGCCTGGTCGGAATCGAGCCCTCACCAGGCATGCGGGAAGCCGCGACGAAGAAGCTCGCGGTAATCGCGCGACCGGAGCGGGTGGGCATCATCCCGCAGCCGATCGAGGAGATTACCGAGCTGCCCGATGCTCAGGCGATCATCATGCTTTTCACCATGCAGTTCATCCGGCCGATTTGCCGGCCCGGCGTGCTGCGGATGATGCATGACTCGCTGCGGCCAGGCGGATGCCTGATCACCGCGGAAAAGATACTTGCCGATGATCATGAGCTCAGGCGGCTTTTCATCGATCTTTACCATGATTACAAGCGTCGCCATGGATATAGCAGCACGGAAATCTCGCGCAAGCGCGAGGCACTCGAGAACGTGCTGATTCCCTTTACCGATGCCGAGAACCTGCGCCTGCTGCGCGAGGCTGGCTTCACCGCGGCCGAGCGGATGTTCCAGTGGTACAACTTCGCCGTATACGCGGCCGTGAAGAGAGACGAGAATCGCGGTCCCGGCGCGACCGGGAGCGCGCGGTGATCGTCCGGCCCAAGGTCGAAGAGTACGCCGCGCGGCAGACAACCCCGGAGCCGCCGCACCTCGCCGCCCTGGCCGCGGAGACCTCAGGCTCCTCCGCCGAGCCGTTCATGATGCTCGGCCCGTAGCAGGGCAGCTGCTCGCCATGATCGTGCACCTGCTGCAGCCGCTCATGGTACTCGAGGTAGGCACGTTCACTGGTTACTCGGCGCTCTCCATGGCGCCTATGCTGCCGCCCGGCGGCCAGATCATCACCTGCGAGATCGACCCGGTCAGCGCGGCCATCGCCAGCGCGCACATCGCGAGAACGCCGTGGGCGGACCGGATCGAAGTCAGGCTCGGGCCTGCCCTGCGCACGGTCGCCGAACTGGACGGGCCGTTCGACCTCATCTTCGTAGACGCGGACAAGATCGGATACCTGGACTATTACCAGGTACTGCTGCCCAAGCTCAGCGAGAAGGGGGTGCTCGTCTTCGACGACACCCTGCTGCTCGGTCACGTGGTCGCCCGCGAGGCCCCGGACAAGGACATCGCGGCCATCTGTGAGTTCAACGCCTGGGTGCGGGACGATCCCCGGGTCGAGCAGGTCGTGCTCACCGTGCGCCAGGGAATGACGATCATCAGGCCGGTTCAGGACCGCGGTGTCCTGCGACGCTGAGGCCGGCCAGCGACCGGCCGCGCCGCGGCGAGCGCAGTCGGCGGCGGCGATCCTGGCGGCGGCCGGGATCTTTCCCGGCCCGGACGAACTCCGGACTCTCGAGGCGTTGTTCATGTTCGCACGGCGGAAGACCGAGGCCATCTACTCGCTGCCGCTGGACTACGACGCGTGAGCTATCTTACCGTCGCGGATGCGGGCCTAGCGCTCCGAGCAGGCGACATCAGCTGCACCGAACTGGCCGAGGCCGCGATAGCGCGCGCGGACGAACTCGATGCGCGGCTTGGCGTGTTCACCTATCGCTGCACCGGCAAGGCGCTCGAAGCCGCTGCGGCGGCCGACGCCGAACTGGCGCAGGGACGAGATCGCGGCCCGCTGCACGGCATCCCGATCGGCATCAAGGACGTCATTGCCACAACCGACTGCCCGACCACGGCACACAGCCTGGTTCTCGATCCTGGCTGGGGCCGCCGCGGCGACGCGGAGGCGGTCAGGCGCTTGCGCCTGGCGGGTGCCGTGGTGCTCGGCAAGACGACCACGATGGAGTTCGCGATCGGCGCACCCGATCCGTCGGGACCGTTTCCGGTACCCAGGAACCCGTGGCGCCTCGACGCCTGGACCGGCGGGTCTAGTTCAGGGACCGCCAGCGGGGTGGCTGCCGGGCTGATTCTCGGCGGAATCGGCACCGACACCGGCGGCAGCATCAGGGTTCCGGCGGCGTTCTGCGGCGTCACGGGATTCAAGCCCACGTACGGGCTGCTGCCCACTGCCGGCGTGCTGCCCGTAGCACCGTGCCTTGACCACGTGGGCCCGATAGCGCGTACCGCCGCCGACTGTTCCGTGCTCTTCCAGGCCATGGCCGCGCCAGCAGCGGGCGGCGGGCACGCGGGCCAGCGAACCATCGACGGAGGGATCGCGGGGCTGCGAATCGGCGTCGAACGCGACCACCACACCAGGGCGGCCGGCGTTGACCCGTCGGTAGCTGAGCGCTTCGAGCAGGCGATCGGCACGCTTGCCGATCTCGGTGCCGACATCGTCGAGATATCCATCGCGGGTTACGAGGCCGTCGCGCAGGCGAGCGTTGTGCTCGCTTTCTCAGAATCACTCGCGCTTCATCGCCGTGACTTGCGAGCACGCTGGACCGACTACGGAAGCTCTACCAGGCTGGCTCTCGCGCTGGGGGCCGTGTATACCGGCGCCGATTATGCCCAGTCGCAGCGGGTCTGCCAGGCGGTGCGGCACGAGGTCGAGGAACTCTGGCACTCGGTGGACGTCATCGCCACCATCACGGCGGGCGCGGGCGCGCCGCCGCTGTCAAGAACAGGCTTCTCCACTGGCTTCCACGTGCCCGTCTTCGTCACCATCTGGAACGCTCTCGGCTTGCCGGCGGTATCGGTACCCGTCGGCTTCGATTCCGCGCACTTGCCTGTCGGCATGCAGCTTGCCGGTCCGGCTCACCAGGATCTGTTCGTCCTGGGGGTGGCAAGCGCCTACCAGCGGCACACGAGCTGGCACCGCCAGCTTCCGCCCTGCACCGAGAGCACTTCGCATTAGCGCCCGGCTTCATCAGCCCTGCTGATGCCGGCGTTGATCAGCTCGGCGAGCCGCGTCACTCGCGGCGGCCGCAAGAAGCTGAAGTGATCGCCGTCGATCATGGCCACATCGGTCTGCCCGGCGTTAATCGCGGTCCAGCCCCCGTCGGCGGGCATGTCGGCGCGACGCTTGCTGGCGCTGATCACGACGATCGGCCCGCGGTAGCCGACGACCGGGCGGTACCGGCGCAGTGACCGGAGATTGTCCCGGTATACCTGGTACGCCAGGAGCAGGGTCCTGTCATCGATGTCAGGCAGGGTCAGGCCGGCCGATTTCAGCTCGCGCCATACCCCGGGCAGCCCGTCTGCCGCTGCCACCCGGCCGAGGTGGGCGAGATCAAGATCTTGCTGATCGCCCTCCGTGCCGGCCACGTCCTCGGCGAACGAGGCGATGAACTCGGCCTCGTCCAGGTCACCGATCAGCGGAACGACGATGCTGTCGAGCATGACAAGCAGCGGAGGTTCCTGCCCTCGCTGCTGCATCATGCGCGCCATCTCGAAAGCGATGACCCCGCCCATCGACCAGCCGCCAAGCACGAACCGCTGATCAGGCCCGAGCCCGGCGGTGATCTCGTCCAGGTACTGCCGTGCCAGGTCCGAGATGCCGGCGCCCGGCGCCTGGCGCCCGCTGAGGGCCGCGGCCGAGATCCCGTACAACGGCAGCGCCGCCGGCAGGCACGACGACAATGCCCGATAGCAATGGACGCTGCCGCCGACCGGGTGGACGAGCACCAGCGGCGGCCTGCTCCCCGCAGTGCGGAACGGCACGAGCAGCCCGCCGTCAGCAGGACCCGCGTCCATCCTCTCGGCCATCTCCGCGAGCGTGGGCAGCTGGAATACCGCCGAGGCAGGGATTTCGCTGCCAAGTTCCTGCTGGATGAGGCTGACCAGGCGCATGGCGGTCAGTGAGTGGCCGCCCAGCGCGAAGAAGTCGTCATCAGCGCCGACCCGGTCCACGCCGAGCACCTCCGCCCAGATCCCCGCCAGCGCCCGCTCAGTCGCCGACCCCGGCTCCCGGTACTCCGCCGCCTGCTGCGACCGCCCCGCCTCGGGAACCGGCAGCGCCCGCCGGTCCAGCTTCCCCGTCGGCCCCAGCGGCAGCTCATCGACCGCCACGAACACCGCCGGCACCATATACCCCGGCAGCACCCGCGCCAGCCGCAACCGCAACTGCGCCATCGACACCGGCCCCCCGCCGCCGGCCACCACGTAAGCCACCAGCCGCCCCGCCCCCGACCCATCCCGGTCAGCCACCACCACCGCCTGCGCCACCCCCGCCAGGCCAGACAGCACCGCCTCAACCTCACCGACCTCGATCCGGTACCCCCGGATCTTCACCTGATCATCAGCACGCCCGAGAAACTCCAGCACCCCGCCAGACCGCCACCGCACCAGATCACCCGTCCGGTACATCCGCGCCCCGCCCCCCGCCACCACATCCGCCACAAACCGCTCCCCAGTCAGCCCCGGCCGCCCCGCATACCCCCGCGCCACCTGCGGACCCCCCACATACAACTCGCCCACCACACCCGCCGGCACCAACCGCAACCCCCCGTCAAGCACATAAAGCCGGCATCCCGGAACCGGCTCGCCGATCGGACTCGCGATCGGGCCTGAGCTCACCGGCCGATCGAGCGGCTGGTACGTGGTGTACACCGTCGTTTCGGTGGGACCGTACATGTTGAACAGTGCCGGGCTGTCCGGATGCCGGGAAAGCCACTCTGACAGCCGGCCCGGATCGACTGCCTCGCCACCCAGAAGGACCGTTCGCAACGGCGGCGCGAGGCCGATCGCGGTGAACTCCGGCTCCACCCTCATGAGCTCGTAGAAGGCGGACGGCGTCTGATGGAGCACAGTCGCGCCCTCGTCGGTAATGAGCCGCCAGAACTGAGCCGGGGAGCGGCTGGTCGCGAACGGCACGATCACCAGCCGGCCGCCGCTGCTGAGGGCGCCAAACATTTCCCAGACCGAGACGTCGAACCCGCAGGAATGGAAGAACGGCCAGACATCGGCGGGGCCTAGCCCGAACCTCGGCCGCAAGTTGTTCAAGAGCCCGACGGCGTTCTGATGCGGTACGCCCACGCCCTTCGGCCTTCCCGTCGAGCCTGACGTGTAGAGGACATAGGCCAGGCAGTCTGGCGTGGCCTGACAGTCCGGCGCCGTGGCAGGCCGCGCGGCGATCTCGGCAGCCGCGGCATCGACCTCGACAACCGGCACGTCAGTGTCGAGCAGCCGATCTGCCAGCGCGGAGTGAGTCACGACGGCGAGCAGCGCGGCATCGGCCATCATCAGCGCGATCCGTTCCGCCGGGTACTCCGGGTCGAGCGGCACGTAGGCCGCGCCAGCCTTGAGCACGCCGAGGACAGCAATGACGAAGTCAGCCGACCGCTCCAGGTAGACCCCGACCGGCGACTCCGTTCCCACGCCAAGCTCACCCAGATACCAGGCGAGCTGGTTAGCTCGCGTGACAAGTTCGCCATACGTCACCGACACCGCGCCGTCGGTCACAGCGACCGCGCCGGGATCGGCCTGCGCCCGCGCCTCAACAAGCTCGTGCAGGCAGGCGCGTTGCTCGCTGAGGCGGTGGTGCCTGATGCCGAAGGACTTCACGGCCCGGCGGTCGGCCCGGCGGCCCAGCGCTAGCTCGTCCAGCCGAACATCAGGGTCATTGGCGATCTCGGCCAGCAACGTGCCGAAAGCCGCGCCCATCCCTTCGATCGTCGTCCGCTCAAACAGGTCAGCGCTGTATTCAATGGCGCAGCGCAGCGAACCGTGCTCTTCACCACAGGTGAACGTGAGATCGAATTTGGCGGTGCTCGCCTGGATGTGCAGTTCTTCGGCGACCAGGCCGGGAAGTTTCATCGGGTGCTGAAACTCGCTGGAATGATGCACGAACATCACCTGGAACAGCGGGGTGTGAGCTAGCGACCTAGGGGGTGCCACGACGCGCACAACCTCGTCGAACGGCACGTCCTGGCGATCGAAAGCTTCCAGCATGACCTGGCGGACCCGGCCGAGCATGTCGCGGAACGCGGGGTTCGCGGACAGGTCAGCCCGAAGCACGACCGTGTTGACGAAGAACCCGACGATCGGCTCAAGCTCGGGCCGCGACCGGCCGGCCACCGGTGTTCCTACGCAGATGTCATCTTGGCCGCTGTACCTGTACAGCAATACCTGAAGCGCGCAGAGCAGCACCATGAACTCGGTGGCCCGGCAGTCCTGGGCCAGCAGGGACAATCCGACTCGCACGTCCTCTGGCACCCTGAACTGGACCAGGCCACCGCGCTCGCTCCGCTCCTGAGGGCGGCGCCGGTCCGTAGGCAGCGCCATAAGCGGCAGGGCGTGGGAAAGCTGCTTGGCCCAGTAGGCAAGCTGCTGCGCGAACAAGCCGCTGCCCGCCGCTTCTCGCTGCCAGACGGCGTAGTCCGCGTACTGAAGGTTCATGTCAGGCAGCGGGGACGGTCGGCCAGCACTGTGTGCTTGGTAAAGCACAGACAGTTCCCGCAGCAAGATGCCGATGGACCAGCCATCCACGACGATGTGGTGGAAGTTGATCAGGAGCACATGCTCCTGATCGGACATCCGCAGTATCCGGGCCCTGACCAGCGGGCCAGCGGTCAGTTCGAACGGCTGGCCGACTTCACCGGCAACGAACCGGTCAATGACCGCTTGCCGCTCCTGCTCAGTCGCGAAACCTCGGGACTCGATCGTGATCTCAAGCTCGGAGTCCTCACCGATCAGCTGTGCCAGCTGGCCGTCGCACATCGCGAATGTCGTTCGCAGCGCCTCGTGCCGCCGTGCTGCCTCGCGCAGCGCTGAGGCTAGCGCATCGAGCCGCAGCGTGCCGCTCAGCCTGATGACCACGGGCAGCGAGTAGGAGACGTCGCCTGGGTTCAGCGAGTCGATGAACCATAGCCGTTGCTGACCGAAGGACGCCGGGATGGAAAGTATGTTCCCAGCGTGCGGGCCGGGATCATCTGTTGTCGCGGCTGAGCTTCCCATGCTGGTACCTCACTCACAACGTTGCTTGACCCGAAGACGGCAATGGCGATGGTGATGGCAGTCGCCTGCCGGGCGTGCCGAGGCTGGCACGCGTGGTCCGGTAAGCGGCTCGGTTGAGCCTGGCCAGGGGGGCAGGCCTGACCGGCTTGTCGTCGCCGGCCGGGTCCGCGCCGAGAATCGCGTCAATCCGGCTGGCGAAGCCGGCGAGGCTGGATTCGGCGAACAATTCGCTGACCGGGATGTCAGCCGCCATGGTGCTGCGGAGCACCGACGCAAGGCGCATGGCGGTCAGTGAGTGGCCGCCCAGCGCGAAGAAGTCGTCATCAGCGCCGACCCGGTCCACGCCGAGCACCTCCGCCCAGATCCCCGCCAGCGCCCGCTCAGTCGCCGACCCCGGCTCCCGGTACTCCGCCGCCTGCTGCGACCGCCCCGCCTCGGGAACCGGCAGCGCCCGCCGGTCCAGCTTCCCCGTCGGCCCCAGCGGCAGCTCATCGACCGCCACGAACACCGCCGGCACCATATACCCCGGCAGCACCCGCGCCAGCCGCAACCGCAACTGCGCCATCGACACCGGCCCCCCGCCGCCGGCCACCACGTAAGCCACCAGCCGCCCCGCCCCCGACCCATCCCGGTCAGCCACCACCACCGCCTGCGCCACCCCCGCCAGGCCAGACAGCACCGCCTCAACCTCACCGACCTCGATCCGGTACCCCCGGATCTTCACCTGATCATCAGCACGCCCGAGAAACTCCAGCACCCCGCCAGACCGCCACCGCACCAGATCACCCGTCCGGTACATCCGCGCCCCGCCCCCCGCCACCACATCCGCCACAAACCGCTCCCCAGTCAGCCCCGGCCGCCCCGCATACCCCCGCGCCACCTGCGGACCCCCCACATACAACTCGCCCACCACACCCGCCGGCACCAACCGCAACCCCCCGTCAAGCACATAAAGCGCCGTGCCGTTGCCTGGCCTGCCGATCGGAACAGGACCCCGGTGAGCCCTGCTCGCCGCGTGCCAGGCGGCCACGTCAATCGCGGCCTCGGCGGGGCCGTAGTAATTGCCGAGCCGGGCATCGAAGTGCCGCTGATAGCGGGCCACCAGCTCGGGTGGCAGTGCCTCGCCGCCGCACAGTACCTTGGTGAGCGAGGCGCACCGGGCGACGCACTCCGGCTCGTCGAGCATGGCCCGCAGCAGCGAGGGGACCAGGTGCAGCACGGTCACCTGCTCTGCCTCGATCCGGCGCGCCAGCCGTACGGGGTCGCGGTGCTCGCCGCTGCCAGCGATCGCTGCCCTGGCGCCAGCGGTCAAGGGCCAGATCAGCTCACGGACCGAGTCGTCAAAGCCAAGAGGGGACTTGATCAGGACGCAGTCCCGGCTGGACAGCTGGTGCATGGATTGCAGCCAGGCGACGTTGTTCGCGAGGCCGCGGTGAGTGTTCATGGCGCCCTTCGGCAGGCCGGTACTGCCGGAGGTGTGCATGACGTAGGCGAGGTTGTCGGGGCTAATCCGGATGGCCGGCGCCTGCGCCGGATAGGTCGCCAGTTCCGGCGTGCTGTCCAGGCACACGACGGGCGGGCCCGCCTGCGGGAGCCGGCTGGCCGCCGAGGTCAGCGTGAGCACGAGCGAAATCGCGCTGTCAGCGATCAGCCGGCGCGTCCGCTCGGCCGGGTACTCGGGGTCGAGCGGCACGTAGGCAGCCCCGGCCTTCAGCACAGCGAGGACTGCCGCGACGAGGTCAGCCGACCGCTCCAGGTAGACCCCCACCAGCGACTCCGCTCCCACACCGCGCTCACCCAGGTACCGAGCCAGCCGGTTCGCCCGCCCCGCGAGCTCCCCGTAACTCACCGACACAGCCCCGTCGGTCACCGCCACCGCACCCGGATCGGCCGCCGCCCGCAGCTCCACGAGCTCATGGACGCAGACAGGCGGCCTGGCAAGGTCCTGAGCAGACCCGGTGCCCGCGCGAAGGACGCCCCGCCGTTCCCTCGCGGTCATCATGGTTATCGCCGACTGCCGGCGGCCAGGCTCGCTCGTGATGCCTGCGAGCAGCACGCCAAAGTGCGAGGTCATCCTGCGGATCGTCCTGGCATCGAAGACAGCCGCGTCGTAGCTGATTTCGAGCGCGATCCCGGAGTCTGACTCCATCGCGTCTATCACCAGGTCGAACTTCGCTACCCCTGGATTCAGGCTCTCGCTGTTCACGTCAAGGCCAGGCAGCGCGGCGGGACGACTCTGCCCGATGAAGTTGAACAGCACCTGGAAAAGCGGCGAGTAGCCCGCGACGCGATCTGGCCGCAGGTGCTCGACAAGAAGCCGGAACGGCACATCCGCGTGCTCGACTGCCGCAAATACCGATGCCCGGGCACGACGAACTATCTCGATAAACGATGGATCACCGGAGAGGTCGGCTCGGATTACCAGGGTATTGATAAAATAGCCAATAAGCTTATGCAGCTCAGGCCGCGTGCGCCTGGATACCGGCACGCCAATGCAAAAATCGGCCTGGCCGCTGTAGCGGTACAGCCAGAGCTGGCACGCGGCGAGCAAGATTACGAACAAGGTGCTTCGCTCGTCTTTCGCGATGCGCCGCAACTGGGCGCTGAGATCGGCACTCAGCTGCATCCGGTGGTGCTTGCCAAGCTGAGGGCGGCCCTCGGTTCTCCGCTGGTCGGCCGGCAACGTGAGAATTCCTGGAATTCCGCGCAGGTACTGTCGCCAGAATTCCAGCTGCTGCTCGCGCCGCTCCGCCTGGACCTGCTCATGCTGCGCCGCCGCGTAGTCCGCGTACTGGAGTGGCAGCTCAGGGAGTTTCAGTCGCTCACCGACCCGGTAGGCGCCGTACAGCGCGGCGAGTTCGGTCCAGAAAATCCCGGCCGAGACCGCATCTATGAGGAGGTGATGAGTCGTGAAGATCAGCACATGGTCAGCTGCCGCCATGCGCAGCAGGCGTATCCTGTAGAGCGGGCCGGTACTGAGATCGAATCCGGTGCTCGTCTCGTCCGCCATTAGCTCAGCCGCCACTCGCGCGCGCTCGCTTGGTGGCATCCCGGTTAGATCATCAGTAGGTAATGTCACTGGCCGCAAGGGCATTACCTGCATGGCCGGCATGCCAGATTCGTCCGCGAATACGGTACGGAGAATCTGATGCCGACCGAGAATATCCGTCAGGCTCTGCGCGAGTGCCCGCACGTCAAGCGATCCGGTAATACGCCATGCCTGCGGCACGATATAGGCTGCGGAGTGCTTCTCCTCCAGTTGGTGCAGCAGCCAGATACCTTGCTGCAGTGGCGATGCTAGCGTTGCGCCGCGCCGAGTGCTACGACTGTGATCATGCGCACTCTGCGCTGACGCTGGCCTGGTTATTCGGCTCTGCTCTGTCACTACACGCTGAGCTGGGATATCCATACGCCTTCTTTACGCTGATTCTTTAAGAAATGCGAAAAATCAGATTGATCGTAGTTCATGACTCAACGAAGCGCAATGCCGCCTTATCGGGAAGCGCGCAATTTCTAAGTCGCCGGCGAGGCCGGGTCCGATCGAGCCGGGTTCGCGCGGCCGGCCGCTTGATCTACGCTGGCCGATCTGCCCGCGGGCAGGCAGGTGTGTGGCTGATCCTCTCCGAGGCCGCATGGAGCCAGAGTTGACACCCCGGTCGTTATCCCAGAAGATCGGAGCAACTCGACGGGCAGGCCCGGACGGAAGTGCCGTCGCGACAAGTGCCCGTGACCCGACGGATGGTCTCACCGCTCCAAGGCGTGGGACCCGGGTTTTGGTGCTTGCATCGAGGCACTCCCAGGACCGGTGAGCCCTGTCCCAGGCACAGGCCGGCGCTGCTGCGGCTGACCGCCTACGCGCGGTGCGGACGCCGGCACTGGACGGCTGCGCAGAGGGAGCCGGTCAGGGCGGCGGTCGTTCGCCTCCTTCGAGGCCGGCTCGGACGAAGCGGATCACCCCGTCGATGAGTTTGAGGAGCTCGGCGGCGCTCGGGGGAGCCGCCAGGGCCTGGGCTTCGTCGCTTTCGTAGAGTTCGCGCAGGCCGGCGACGGCTGACAATGCCGCTATCCGCGGGATCAGGCTGTTGCCGGTCTGGCCGAGGTCTTCGCCGATAGCCTCGGCCAGAACGCGCTCGAAGGGGTAGTAGCTGGCGCGGGAGCGGCCTCGGAGCTCGGGTTCGTTGTTGATGATGTGCGCACGCAGGGCGCGCCGTTCCCAGAAACGCCCGTCCAGCTCGGACGCGCTGGTCTCAACCTCCGTCATCGTGGCTGCCATCCAGTCGCGCAGTGCCTCCAGCGCCGATTCGCGCGGTCGTCGGGCCGAGAGACGCTTGCTCAGGCTGTCGAGCGTAAACGGCTCGGCATCAAGCAGCAGTTCCTCCTTGGCGGGGAAGTGCACTGTCACAGTTCTGGGCGCGACTTCGGCCCGTTCGGCGATGTCGCTGATGGTGGTATCGCGGTAGCCGCGCTCGGCGAAGAGCTCGAGCGCGGCCTTCTGGATCGCCTGCCGGGTGCGCCTCTTTCGCCGCTCCTGCCTGTCAACCACCTCTGCGGTCATGGAACCATCCTACTTGACAAGTAATATTGCTAGCATAGCATTATTACTGTCCTAGCAACTAGGAGGCACCCATGCCAGGCTTCATCTCGGACAGCCCGCTCGCCCGCGGCCTGATCCGCATCGGCGACCAGGCGATCGCCCGTGCGGACGACGCCGCGCTCCGCGCCTACTTCACTGAGGATTACGTCTTCCACGGGCCCGGTGCTGACCTGAGCTTCGATCAGCTGAGCGCGTACTTCGCGTCCTTGCGCGCCGCTTTCGCTGGCCTGCGGCTCGTCCGTGAGCAGATCATCGTGGACAGCAGGTTCATGGCGGCGCGCACTACGTTCTCTGGTGACTTCACCGGGGTCTTTACCTACTCGCCCATCGGTCCGGTCGAGCCCGCCGGTCAGCACCTTGAGTGGGAAGTGATCGGTACCTTCAGGTACGACGACGAGGGCCGGCTGGCCGAGGAGTGGGTGCAGACCGACTACCGCGGCTTCCTGACCAAGCTGGGCGTGATTACGGCAGAGTCCGCCCGTCAGGGGTCGTAGCCGTGCCCGCATCACCGCGATGCCTGGACACCCCGGTGCTCGCGCACGCAGGCGCCACCCCTACCGAGTCAGCGGGCGAACTTGTCGATGGCGGCCTGGGTAACGGGGGTGAAGAAGTTGACGAGGTTGCCGTCGGGATCGCGGAACAGCAGCGACCGGTTGCCCCACGGCATCGTGGTGGGCTCGTTCACGAAGTCCTCGACGAAGCCGGCCAGGTTCTGGCGCACGCCATCGACGTCATCGACGAGGAACTCGATGATGACGGTGCTGTTGTCGGCTGGCCGGGCGGCCCCGGGAGCGAACAGCGGGACGGTGCGGGTGCTGGCGATCGCGAGAGTGGCGGAGCCGGTGGTGAGCTCGGCGAAGTTCTCGTTCGACCAGGTCGCCTGGACGCCCGTGGCGCGCTCGTAGAACCCGGCAAGCCGGGCGACGTCATCGGTGATGATGCGGATCGAGACGAATTCCATCGTGATCTCCTTGTCAGCGGCACCGTCCTGCAGCCGACGCTAGAACTTATACCGGGCAGAATCCGCCCGGTATAAGTGAGATGCTGGCGACCATGGCCCGGCCGACCGCACGCGTTCTTTCCCTGCTGGAGCTGCTGCAGTCCGGCGGCGTCCGGACGGTGGCCGAGCTGGCCGGCGCTCGGCATCGACGAGCGCACCGTGCGGCGGTACGCGGACCACCTGAACGACCTCGACGTGCCGGTCGAGTCGGTGCGGGGCCGCTACGGCGGGTACCGGCTCGGCTCCGGCTACCGGATGCCGCCCCTCATGCTGAGCGACGACGAGGCGCTGGCTGTCATGCTCGGCCTGGTCGCGGGCCGCGGACGGGGCTGGCGACTACTACGGGTACTGCCAGCGAGACGGCGGCGGCCAAGATCCGCCGGGTCCTGCCGCAGCGGCTTGCCCGCAGGCTCGACGCCGTGCTCGGTTCGCTCGCCTTCACCACCCCGCCCGGCCAGGCTCCGGCCCCCGACACCGGGGTCCTGCTCTCGGTCGCCGACGCAGTGCACCATCACCGGCCGATCTCGATCCGGTACACCGCTCGCGACGGCCGGCGCAGCGAACGCACCCTGCACCCGTACGGGCTCGTCGCCCACTCCGGCCGCTGGTACGTGACCGGCGCGGATCCCGGCATCGGCGAGGACCGGACGCTGCGGCTCGATCGCATCGCCGACGCCAGGACCCTGCCCGGCTCGTTCGAGCCGCCCGCCGGATTCGACCCGGCGCAGCACGTCCTGTCCGCGCTGGCCACGACCCCGTACCGGTATGAAGTGACCCTGACCATCCAAGGCACGATCGAGCAGATCCGCGCCCGGCTCCCCGCCAGCGTCGCGACCGTCGAGGAAATGCCGGCGGCGGGCGGCGCCGACCCGCGGACCGGCCGCTGGTTCCGCGTCGAGCTGCACGCGGAACGGCTCGACTGGCTGCCCCCGCTGCTCGCCTCGCTCGACCTGCCGTTCGCCGTCCAGCGGCCCGGCCAACTCCGCGACCTCGTCGCCGCGCTCGCCAGCCGGCTCGCCGCATCCGCCCGGCGGGACGCGGCAAGCCAGTAACGCCGGACCTGCGGGCCGGGCCGGCGGGCAGCCGTTCCGGTTCATGCCTGTGCGCTCACGGTTGGGTCGCGGGCGGCCCCCTGGTAGTCACCAGTCAGCCGCCGCACGATCCCGAGCCAGGTGCGGGCGTTTGCTCCGCAGAGCCGGTCGCCGAGGTGTCGGGCAGCCCGGGCGGCAGTGGCGTGGCGGGTAATGGCCTCGGTCCAGGGACGTCGCGGCGCAAGATCTCGGCGAGCGTGGCGGTTAGTGCGGTGACCCGGACGTGCTGGCAGGCCCGGCCGGCGTGGTCCAGGCAGGCAAGCAGGCTGTCACGGTCCGCGCGCGCCCAGGCCAGCGCCTCCCCGACGTCACACAGGGCCGGGGCCGCGATCTGTGTGCCCGGCGCGTCCGCAGGGGCACCGGGCAAGGTCTGGCGGGCCAGGCGGGCCTGGGCGCGGGCGGCAGCGTACTGATAGTAGTCGAGCAGCCGGCCCAGCGCCCGGTCACGCTCGGCGGCGGGATGGGCGGCGGCATGGTCGCGGGCGTAGCGGCGCAGAAGGTCATGCATGCCGTAGCGGCGGTGGCCGGTCTCGGTCAGCAGCCTTTCGGCGTGCAGCCCGTCCAGCAGCACGCTCGCTTCCGCCGGGCTGATACCGGCCAGCGCCGCGACCGCGTAGGCGTCCGTGGTAGCGCCCGGGTGAAGTCCGAGGAGCCGGAAGAACAGCTGCCCAGCTGGGTTCAGGTGCCGGTAGGACACTTCGAACGCGGCGGCGATGCTGTTGTTCTCCGCAGTCAGGGTGAGCAGGCCGTCCTGAGTCTCGGCGGCCAGGTCAGCAAGCGTCCACGCCTGGTGACGGGCGAACACGCGAGCCAGCAGCGATACGGCCAGTGGCAAGTATCCGGCCAGCCGGACCACTTCCGCGACCCCCGCTGAGTCGGTGGCGGCGCGGGGCGCCAGCCGGGTGAACATCTCCTGCGCCTGCCCAGGGGCAGGACATCCAGCAGCACCGGTACGACGAGGCCGGGCAGGTCACCCAGGTGCCTGCGGCTGGTCACCAGGACCAGGCAGTCCCGGCCGCCGGGCAACAGCGGGGTGACCTGGCTGCTGCTCATGGCGTTGTCGAGCAGTCCGGCAAGTGCATCTTCGGGCCGTACCGGGTCCTGTCCCGGGGTGTGGGCGTGCAAGTCGATGAACAGCCGACGATTAGAGAACCGGTCCGCCAGCGCGTGCGCGACGTGGACCGCCAATGCGGTCTTGCCCACCCCCGGCATCCCGTCAACGGCCTGGACCTCCACCACACCGCCCGCCACGGCAGCGCCCGTGATCGTGGTCAGTTCCGCGTCGCGGCCGGAATGAAAAGTTCGCGGAGTGTTAGGGTCTTGCGACCCGTCCGAGCCCACGGCCGGTAGGGTCTGCGAAGTCGCTGGCGGTCACGGCCGGACCACGCCCGGCTTCATGGAGCTTTTCGCCGAGTACAGCAGCTGCTTCCGCGGTCATGCGGCTGCCTTGGACGCGTTCATGGAGGAGTGAGTGGATGCTGACGCCGCGCGTGTACGGGACGGTACAAGCGACGCGGCGAGCGTCGTAATCCTCGCTGAGGAGGATCTTGGACGTGAGGCCCGCGGTTGCTGATCTTCGGGCGAGGGCGATGATCGCTGATTCTGCCCAATGTTGCATGTCGTCGGTGAGTGTACGGCCATCGGCGACGTCCTCTTGGGCTAGCTGCATGTCCTCAAGGCCTATGTACCGTGTGGTACCCATGACGGACCAGTGCGGCTTGATGCAGGTAAGGGCGACTTTCGCGAGTCCGGCGGTGTCTGGGATACCGGCGCGGTGGGTTAGCTCGTCTTGGACGATATCGATGATCACAACGCGGTCATTGCCGATTTCGTCCAAGACGGCTGCTTCGATTTGCTGATCGACAGCCATCGAAAGCAGTGAGGATGTGTCGAAGAACCAAATCCTAGGGAGGGGGGGCGCTCACTGACTTCTGGTTCCGGATTCGGGGTGCATCACCTCGTCGAACAGCGCATCGTCGTCAGCCCGGCCGAGCAGGACGGCTACGGTGTTCATTCCGATGTATCCGGCTCGTGCGGCTTCCAGGGCGGCGGCTACGAGCCGCGCCGGAGGCCGTTGCTCGCGAGTTGTCTTCTCGGGGCCAGGACACTCGCTGATGAGGCGTCGGGCGGCACGGACGAGTTCACCAGCGCGAAGCTTGTCAGCGAGGTCCGTCTTGGCAGCAACAGTCAGGAAGCCTGCCTCGACAATTTGCGACAACGCGCACGGTAGCGACACGCCGTAACGGAGCATCAAGTAGCCGAGTGCGACGCGACCGCGAGCGTTTGCTGCGACGAGGTCATCGCGGCCGCAACCGAGCCATGCGAGGGTCGTGGTGACAGCCTTGAGTGGCAGCAGCAGATTCCCCGCGAACGAATTGACGCGCCGTTCGATGTAGGAAGTGGTGAACATGTCACCCAGCTGCTCTTCGATGACATCGCGAGGGTCGCGCAGCAGATGATGCCCGAGTTCATGGGCGAGAGTGAACCGAGTCCGGCCGGTCGGGTAGTCGGTGTTAACGACAAGCAGCGCTGCCTCGCCGTCGTGCGCGCACAGCCCGTCACTCCCTCCTTCACCGAGGGGACTGAGTGCGACGTCAGCGGCGAAGTGCATCTCAACCAGCGCCGGAAGGTCGCCTATCTCCGCGACCCCAAACTCAAGGATGCGACGCACCTCTTCGGCAAGGGCACGTCCTTGGCGCTGCGCTTCCGGCGCAGTCCGCGGCGTAGTCGCGAAACTGGTAGCGACCAGCATTTCTATTGCAGCCCCGCCAGGTGAGAGCTGTCGCGGCGGCAACTCGATGTGCTTGCCCAGCCGGCCCTCGGCTTGGAGGATTTCGATGGCGCGGGCCCTTGCACCGGACGCGGCGGACTCGGGAGCAGTCGCGGCAACCCGGTGTGCGAGGGCCAGCGCCGGGCGTGTGGTATTGGCATCGCCAATCAGTGCCGACAACGGCAAATGCAGCGCACGCGCCAGCGCCGGGAGCTCCCGGGGGGCGACGCGTCGGCGGCCGTTCTCGATCTTTGACAACTTGTCCCGGGTCAGCCCGACTTGTTCGGCCAGCGTAGCCGCGTCGAGCCCGGATCGGCGGCGTGCCGTACGGACTCGCCGTCCGACCAGCGCATCTAGGTCCGGAACCTGTTCATTGCCGCCGGAGGTGGACTGTTCTAGCGGCTCAAGCCCGAGCAGCGCAGCAACCTCGGCGTCACCTACGGTCGTGACCGTCTCGCCTGTCATAATCGCTCCTTGCCCTGGTGGGGTTGCCGACGCGGTATCTGTCGAGGTGTCCACCCACTACCCTCATACTATCAGTCATCGCAACTATGCCAACGCTAGGATGCGACTACGTATTCCTTGTCACCCGGGCCAGCACTGGGGGATGGCCCCAGCGATGGTTTGTCAGGAGCCTTCGACGCCCGACCAGCCAGGCTGGCTCGACAGGCTAGCCATGTCGGGGCACCCGCGACCTTCGCCGCCGTCGCCGACGCCCTGCAGCGTACGATCACAGGCCCGGAGCAGCACCGGGCCGCCCATCCCGGCGCCCGCGACCGCGTACCACTGCCGACGAGGAGCCGGTACAGGCCCTGCTGCCGGAGGCTCCGGGTCCTGCTCAAGGCTCACGCCCGGCATGCACAGGAAGGAATCCAGGTGACCGACGACGCGACCTTAACCCCACCAGCGAACGAGGAGCCCCTATGGCGCAAGGTCTCGTTCATGCCTCGGCACCGACCCCGCCATCGTCACCGGATGGATGGCCGAAGTCCAAGCCCACGCACCCTCGCCGAAGCCAGGCTCCGCAGCAACCCCCAACCACGGCGCATGACCCGAGAGGAGATCACCAGCATGGTCAACGCCCTGCACGACATCATGAGCGTGCTCGCCAAAGCCGACCCAGCCGACAAGACCGAGATCTACGCCCAGCTTGGTGTAAGACTCAGCTATCAGCCAGGAGAAAAAATAGCAATGGCCCAGGTCAGGCCACTGGATTCCATGTACGTAAGAACGTGTCCGAGAGGGGACTCGAACCGCTGGCCAATGTCCTCGGATCGCCCGACGACCGGTGGCTAACCATCTGACCTGCGTCTTCTCGTGCATGCGCGTGTACCTGGTAGCGCAGCGGGACTGGGGCCGCTGGTGCGTGTGTGTTAGAGGCGGTCTTCCGCCGGTAGGCGAGTTCTCGTGTGTCGCGGTGTTCAGCGCCGAGGATGCGTTTGCGGATGGGAAGCCGGTCGGCGTGCTGGTCGCGGGTGCCCGCTTACCCGATCCAGCGGGCGATGTTGTTGTGGGTAGAGAGAGTGTCGGGTGTTCGGCGAGCGCAATCGCGGCCTGCTGGGTCTCCGACCGCAGCAATCCGGAGGGAGTTACGACTGCCTCAGGCTTGCGGGGTGGTGGCCGGCACGCGGCACGCGAACAGCGTGTACCTCGGACAGGGGCTGAGCCTGATGCGACTACTCACCGCTGCCTACTCGATGGGGATCTCGACAGGGATGTGGAGCAGGTTCGCCGCGGGCGTGTAGAGGTCGACTTCGGTCTCCTCGGTCATGAGGGAGACGGCAAGTGCGTACCTGACAGGCTGGTCGACACGGTCGCGGTTCCTGTTGTTCTTCCACCAACCGCCGACGGGGTAGCCAGCGAGCTTCCCAGTCGACGCGAGTTCCGCTCCGGATGTCTTCCAGATGTCCTGATGGAGGGAGCCGTAGTTGCGTTGGTTGGGACCGACGAGCCATGACACTTGCCCGCTGGCCGGGCGTCCGCCGGCTTCCTCGATGCCAGCCTCGCGATTTACTCGCAGGACGAACTGAGCCTCGCTTTCGAGCGGGTCTTGCAGTTCGAATCGGAGGCCATGTGATGCGTAGCTGTATCGCTGGCGCCAGCCACGGCGAGAGGCGGTTGGTTCGATGAAGTAGGAGAGGGTCACGCGCAGACTTACCGAGGCGGCCCCCAAGTCTTGGAGCACTTCGCGTGGCCACGGCAGGTCGTGCAGCCGGAAGGACGGAACCTTGAACTCATCACCGTCGAACGGGGTGAACTCGTCCTGGACGACCAGTGTGACTGCCTGGTCTGAGGAGAAGAGGACCCTTTCCTCGGACGGCGCGCCCCACCCGTAGCGGCGAAGTAGCATTTGCTGCGCCTGAAGACTCTGCTGGCGGCCTTGGTCAATCTCGCTGCGCATCGCGGGCGTCCACTCCGCAGCATGAATTAGCAGCGCGCGAACCGTCTCTGGCCAGTATTCGGGGTACGTCGCCATCACCAGAGCGGCGAGTCGGGCCGCTTCGGCGGCCGCTGCGCTGGTTGCGTTTGCCGACGTCAGAGCTTGGTCGTTCGTATGCCCCGTGGTCCGCAACGAAAGTGCCGCATGGCTCGGCTCGAACATCGATGCGCCGTCGTGAAGGACGTTGCCGCCTTCCATGACAATGTCTGGCTTGATCGGCCAGGGTCGAGGGCCGAAGGGCAGGGAGGTGCGACTGTGAGGCGACAGGTCGCCTGGCTGAGCTACGGTCGACCACCCCTCGTAGGCAGGGTCAGTTGGGAGAGTGGTCAGGTCAGTGTAGGCGCCGACGGTCAATGCGTTCCAGGCTTGGCCGGGGTCGCGAATCGCAGCGGTGTCTGACTCGGCAAGGTGGTCGGCCACAAACGTGTCGACGTTGCCTGCGGACACTACGAGCAGACGGGCGGTATTGGTGTCGGGCGGTGCGAGCAGGCGAAGGTCATTGCCGTCCCTGACGACACTCGCACCTGCCGCAAGCGCGTCTATGGTTGCTGACCACAGGGTCGGTTGGCCCGGGTTCCCAGGCGTGTCGCTTGTCGTGCTGACCGGCATACAGAACGCCCGCCGGCGTGTCGCGGTGATCTCAGGCAGCGACACCGCCTGCGCGGTCACGTCACCGTAGGCGAGTGGGTCGTGCGGCTGCTCGGCCTTCGTCGGAAGGATCCGGACCGACTCCAGGCGGTGACGAAGCCGCACCCGATCTGACGAGACGAGGTGCTGGTCCATCTCGTCGCCGAGGAGTGCGACACCGGCCATCTTGGTGCCGTGACCGTCTTGGTCGAATCCGCTGACCCCGATGACGGTATGCAGATCTTGTGCCGCGAGCGATCCTGAAAGGAGGACGTGAGTCCTGGCCACGCCCGAGTCGAGGTGACAGACAGCGGGCTGAAGCTCATCTGCGGGCTCAAGACGCTTCGCCAGATCGTCGACGTACTCGGCCTGCTCCTCGGGAGTGAGGTCCTCGATGGAGTCGATGAACTCAGGGCGTCGGATCTCGGCGACGGGGACCGCAGTGAAGGGCAGGATTTCGAGCTGAGCCCACGTGGACTCGACCCACATAACGTCGCGATCCACGAGATGGAGCAGACGGTCCGACATGCTCAGCTCATTGGCCTCTGCAAACCGCCGCAAGAGGCTGGGTCCGTTCTCGCCTGGCCGTAGCCAGACCTCCCACCAGATCTTTTCACCTGCCAGCGGGGTGCCAGAGATCGAGCAGAATGGTCGACCGGATGCGGGCAATGTTGGCAACAAGCAAGTTGTTGCGTGGCTTGCCGGTCGGCGACTCCTTGGCCAGGTAGTCCTCGAAAAGCTGCCCTGTGACCTGCGCGTTAGCGTTAAGCCTTACAACCCAGGCGTAGGGCCCGGCATCATCAGGTGCGGACGAGATCGGTCAGGCGGGTCCAGTTGATGTCGATTCTGACGGGGACGTCGATGGACAGCACGTGGTCGCCGGAGAGCCAGATGAGCCAGTAGTAGGGGGTGCCGGAGTCGGCGTACTCGGCCATTTTGTCGAGCTTGTCGGCTTTGCGGCTGGTGGGGGAGACCAGTTCGACGATGACTTTAACCAGGGACGCGAGGAGTGGCCGTACGTCGTCGGGGACGTCATTTGAGAGTCCGGGAACTCATAGAGTCTGTTCTGGCGGAGACGTTCTGCCGCAGGGAGCGGGGGGCGGGGCAAGGGGGTATGTGCTGGTCGATGGGGGGCGGTCCGGCCGACCTGGGATCGCTCACCCGCCCGGATCACCCAACTCCGCCACCTACCGGACCAGCCGGTCCCGCACGGCGTCCTGATCCGAGACCGCCTGATTCAGCAGCCGCTGCATCCCAGCGGCGACCGGTCCCCGGCGAACTCGGCGATCGTCCACCCGTTCTTCCGCTCCAGGCCCGACACCAGCCCCAGCAGGTACCCTTCCGCGCGCAGTCGCGGCTCCCGGCGGTAAAACTCCGGTGCCACCACCCTGGCGAACATGTCATCAAACCGGTCCAGCCACCCTCCTCATGTCACCACGCCACGCCGTCACCTAACGAACTGATGCTGCCCTACTTGTGCATATCGGGTTGATCGGTGCGTCGCGTTGCACGCTGCATGGGCGGCACGCGCCCGTGCAGGGCGCGGCCCGCGAGGGCGCCGCCCCTGGCTGGGTGGCGCCTGCGCGGGCGCTGTGCGGTGTCGTGGCGTGGGGTCAGTGGCGGGCGGCGGTGATGCCGCGGGGGGCGGAGAATCCGGTGGCCAGCCCGGTGACGGTGCGGGTAGCGGTGCTGATCGCCGAGACGGTGTTGTCATTCATGTTGGTGACGTAGGCGGTGGTCCCTGCGGGGTCGAAGGCCACGTTGCACGGCCCGGAGCCGACCGGGATGGTGGCGGTGACCGTGCCGGTGGCGACGGCGATCACTGAGACGCTGTTGCCGCCGTTGTTGACGACGTAGGCGGCGGTCCCGTCGGGGGTGAACGCGACGGCGCTGGGGTGGTCGCCGACCGGGATGGTGGCGGTGACCGTGCCGGTGGCGACGGCGATCACCGAGACGTTCGCGCTGCCGTTGTTGGCCACGTACACGGCGGACCCGCCCGGGCTTATCGCCAGGCCGACCGGGTAGCTGCCGGTCGGGGTGATGGTCTTGGTGACGGCGTTGGTGGCGGTGCTGATCGCGTACACCACGCCCTGGGTGTGGTCGGCGACGTACAAGGCAGACCCGTCCGGGGTGACCGCGCTGTCGCGCGGGTCGCCGCCGACAGAGATGGTGGCGGTGACCGCCTGGGTGGCGGTGTTCACCACGGAGATGGTGCCGCTGCCGGAGTTGGAGACATAGGCGGTGGCGCCGTTGGGGGTGAAGGCAACCGCGGCGGGGCTGGTGCCGACCGTGATGGTCCCGGTCACCGCGTGGGTGGTGGTATCGACGATGGAGACGGTGCCGGCGCTGGCGTTGCTGACCCAGGCCTGGGTGCCGGCCGGGTTGAGCTGGACTTCGAACGCGTTAGAGCCGGTCGCGATGCTGGCCGTGATGGCGCTGGTGGCCGGGTTGTAGATCTTGAGCGTGCCGTCACCCCCATCGGCGACGTAGACGACGGCGGTGGTCGGCGCGACCGTGGTGATGCCGCGGGGGGCGGAGAATCCGGTGGCCAGCCCGGTGACGGTGCGGGTGGCGGTGCTGATCGCCGAGACGGTGTTGTCATTCATGTTGGTGACGTAGGCGGTGGTCCCTGCGGGGTCGAAGGCCACGTTGCACGGCCCGGAGCCGACCGGGATGGTGGCGGTGACCGTGCCGGTGGCGACGGCGATCACTGAGACGCTGTTGCCGCCGTTGTTGACGACGTAGGCGGCGGTCCCGTCGGGGGTGAACGCGACGGCGCTGGGGTGGTCGCCGACCGGGATGGTGGCGGTGACCGTGCCGGTGGCGACGGCGATCACCGAGACGTTCGCGCTGCCGTTGTTGGCCACGTACACGGCGGACCCGTCCCGGCTTATCGCCAGGCCGACCGGGTAGCTGCCGGTCGGGGTGATGGTCTTGGTGACGGCGTTGCTGGCGGTGCTGATCGCGTACACCACGCCCTGGGTGTGGTCGGCGACGTACAAGGCAGACCCGTCCGGGGTGACCGCGCTGTCGCGCGGGTCGCCGCCGACAGAGATGGTGGCGGTGACCGCCTGGGTGGCGGTGTTCACCACGGAGATGGTGCCGCTGCCGGAGTTGGAGACATAGGCGGTGGCGCCGTTGGGGGTGAAGGCAACCGCGGCGGGGCTGGTGCCGACCGTGATGGTCCCGGTCACCGCGTGGGTGGTGGTATCGACGATGGAGACGGTGCCGGCGCCGGCGTTGCTGACCCAGGCCTGGGTGCCGGCCGGGTTGAGCTGGACTTCGAACGCGTTAGAGCCGGTCGCGATGCTGGCGGTGATGGCGCTGGTGGCCGGGTTGCAGATCTTGAGCGTGCCGTCACCCCCATCGGCGACGTAGACGGCGGCGGTGGTCGGCGCGGCGGTGAGCCGGGCGAGCAGCGCGGTTCCGTTCGGACTGCCCAGGCCGGTGCACGGATCCCAGCCCGGCCCGGCGTTGTACCCGTTGTTGCCGCCGTTGGTGATGTCCTGGAAGCCAGGCGCGGGCGCGTTACCGGTCACTCCGGCGTACAACAACGTGTTGATCAGCCCGAATCGCTTGCCAGTTGCCTGCGCGAGCCGGCATATCAGGGCAGCCCACAGCGGCGCGACCGCGCTCGTGCCGCCATAAACGCAGTTCTGGCCAGCGTACCGAACCTGGTACCCGGTAGCCGGGTCGGCGTTGCCGGCCACATCGGGCACGCCGCGACCGGCTCCGTTCCGCCCGGCGGGCACGGTCACGTGCGACTGGAACGGCGGCGGCGGGAACACGACGCTGACCCCGCCGCCGCTCGCGCCGCTCGCGTCATTCCAGGCCGTCTCTGAGGTGATCGTTCCCGTCGCGGTGTTCCCGGTCAGGCTGGTGCCTCCGCAGCCCAGGACATAGCTGCCGGAAGGAGGATATTCGCAATGCAATAGCCCGTCGGTCAAGCGGTCGGGCGCGCCCCAATCCCCCGAATCCACGCACACCGTCGTGCCCAGCGCGCAGGCGTCAGCGAACTGCTGCTCCAGCGCCGTCAGGGTCTGGGACGACCAATTCGTATCTTCCGGGCCGCTCCAGCTGATGCTGATCACGGTCGGCGACGGGCTGGCATGCACTGCCGCGGTTATCCCGTCCACCCACCCCTGGGCCGTGTTCGGTGCGAAGTACACATACTGCTGGGCCTTGGGCGCCAGCGCGCCCGCGATCTCGATGTCCAGCATGACTTCGGCGTCAGCGGACTGCCCCGGGCTGTTGGTCGCCCCGTCCACACCGACCACGATTACCGTCGGCGGGTTTACCCCTTGGCTGGCGAAATAAGTAGCCAGGTCCGCCTGCGTGTTGATCCCGCCGCCGAACTCCAGGATCGCTAAGACCTGCCCGGTCCCGTCGGTCCCGGCAGGAAACTTGTAGAACGCGCCTACCTGCGCCGGGGTGTAAGACACCGCGGCCCCGGCGCCCGCTGCCGGGGTGGCGATCGCATGCGGCCTGGCCTGCGGCCTGTCATCCAGTCCGACCACCGCGGTCACGATGCCGTCAAGCTCGGCAGGCAGTTGCAGCCCGCCGGTCCGGTACCGATGTGTCACGGACCCGCCGGACGGGTCCGGGGTTGTCACCCGGCGCAACGACACCCCGAACGCCGCCGCGAACGCCGATACCGGCCCGGACGCCTTCAGCTGGCGCGCGCCCGCGTCGGACACCGTCACCTCCAGGCCGTACCGGCCAAGAACGTGCCGTACCCGCTCCACGTCAGCCGGATCCGCGCCGAAGCGCTCCGCCAGATCTTCCCGCGACAAGGTAGCCGGGCCGTGCACGTACTCCTGCGGCAACTCCGCCCGCCGCCGCGTCACCACCGTGACCTGGATCTGCTCGTCATCGGCGACCGGCCCGGCATCCTCCGCCTGCGGCAATTCCGTGCGCTCGCTACCAGGAATCCATACGAACCCGCTCCTTGGAGCCTGCGGCATGCCTCTCCCTCCTGGCCGCCCGCACCGCGCGCGCGACCTCACTATTTCAATATGCGTCCATTGTGCCGGTCTTTCCAGTCTTGTATATGCCCCTAACCGCAGCTAGTCTTGAGCGGACCCAGGGTCGGTAATGGCGTGACAAATTGGCGTTCTTGGATGCGGCCTGAGCATCGCGCGAAGCATTAGGCGTAGGTCAGGCGCGTGTCGTTGTCATAAGCCGCAAAATCCATATTGAGTTTCCCGGCAGTAATGGCTGCCGGAAACGGCAGGTAACGCCTGAACAGGCGGACGCACGGCACGAGCGGTGGGGCAGGCTCGTCAAGCGCATGGGTACCGTCGGAAGATTCACGGACACTGGCGAGCAGTCGTAACTCCACCTCGATGGAGCGTTGCCGCCTCAGATGAAGATGATCGATGCAGATTGATGTAATATCCACAGCGCACATCCGGGCGGTGCCGATCCTCGAAGGGTCTGAGGACTACCTGGGCTGGATCAGCGCGGAGACGCGAGTGCCTGGCGGGCCTGCCTGATCTCGGCGCGTAGCTCGCGGGCTATCGGGTCCTGGGCTAGCGCCTGCGCCAGTTCCTCGAGGCGCCGCAGCTCGCTTGAGGTCTCGAATGTGCGGGCGGCCTCGAGGCGCCGCCCGTAGCTGATGCCACAAGGCGCGGCTTGCAAGTTGCATCTCAGAGTCATCGAGTGGTGCACCGTCAGGGCGCGGCCAGTCGAGCCGGGCGCAGACCATTCGCCGGGCCTCGTCGCCCCTGATGTCCCAGTAATCAGACAGCGCCGCCACCACCTCCAGCCCGCGTCCGCCATCAGGCGTCGGGTTACAGCCCGTCCAGCTGCCGCCCTGGTCCTGGACTTCCAGCCAGATGTAGTCATGCTCGCGGACCTCGGCCCGGACGGTGACCCGCCCGCCGGGACCCGGCGCTTCACCTGCGGAAAATCGCGGGCGGTGAACTCGCCGCCACCTATCTCGATAGCTTCGAGCACGTCTGGAACACATCCATCCCAGTCACGGAGGACTAGCTCATGGGCCGGCGGATCGACTACTACGACGACCCCGAGGCGCCCGCCGCTAACAGCCTGGTTCCGTCCGCCAACGTTGTGGTCACCAACGACGCAGGCCAGATCCTGATGATCAAGCGCTCCGACAACGACAACTGGGCCATCCCCGGCGGCGCGATGGATCTCGGCGAGTCCTTAGTTGGCACAGCCATCCGGGAGACCCGCGAGGAGACCGGCATCGACTGCGAGATCACGGGGCTGGTCGGCATCTACACCGATCCCAAGCACGTGATCCTCTACACAAGCAATGACGAGGCCCGCCAGGAGTTCTCAGTCGTTTTCACCGCCCGTGCCATCGGCGGCTCGCCCACCCCGAGCAGCGAAAGCACCGAGGTCCATTGGAAAGACCCAGCCGAGCTGGCCGACTGCCAGATGGACAGATCCATGCGCATGCGGATCAACGACTTCCTGAGCCCGGCAGGCAGCCCGCACCTGGGCTGAATGGCTCACCCGATCGCTGCCGCCACCTGCAGCCGCCGAGTCATTGCGAGAGCCATGCGAGCCTGAACTACGTGCACAGTGTCAACGAGCGCGGGCGCGGCCCGCTTGATCGCATGACTGACCGGATGGTCAGGAGCGTACCGGGTGAAGATCTCGGCCAGACGCGCGTCATCGCGCCGCGGAATCACGGACCGCGCCAGGTCCCACTCTGCCCGGGGCGCCGCCGAGCCAGGCCGACGTCGCGGCGGCCCTGGCCCCGTAGGGACCTGGCACGCCGCCAGCACCTTGATCACTCCAAGCTGCCCGCGCTCCAGAGGGGGACGAGGTCGTTGATGTGGGGCACAGAAGTATGGCGTGCGAAAGTATGGCGTGCGAGCCGGCCGGCTTCGGTGAGGCCCGTCGTTGTGACTCCGCTGGGCCAGGGCGGGCTTCGGCGAGGCCCGTCGTTGTGAGCCTGACGGTGCTATAGCGCGGACGATGTGACCTCGATGGGCCTCGTCTCGGCGGGCGAGGCCCGTCGTTGTGAGATTGATGGGGCCGGCTGAGGGGGTGGGGCGGGTTGCCGATGCCGCTGCTTGCCTTCATCCGCTGGCCAGCCGCGGCCATCGTCCTTGCCGCGGCGACCGGCACGAGATTCTCACCGATACCGGGCCGCGGCGATCGCTGGACGAGGCGGTGCCCGGACGCTTGCACTGGAAGAATGCCGGGAAGCTGACCAGGCTGAGCCGGTAGATGCCGAGCCCGTCGATCCGTCCGTCACCGCTCTTGCCGGTCACGCTGACGCTGTCGAAGTCGGCTTCCCGCAGCAGGCGGCTGGCCGACCGCTCGAAACCATCAGGTCGCATCGCCATCAGTTCCGAATACCGGCAGGGATAAGCGGCTGCAGCGCGCCGGCTGACCGGCCGTGAGCCGGTTCGGGGCGGTCAGCTGGCCGCGGCGGCCGAGCTCGCGACCGCGGAGGCGAAGTCCGGCTGCACGCCCAGCTGGGCGAGCATGACGCTGACGCCGACGTAGCAGTTGAACTCCTTGATCTTGCCGTCCTCGATGTACCAGAAGTCGGCGGTCGGGATGTCGAGCTTGGCGCCGGTCGGCTGGATGACGCCGGCGGGCGTCTCGAACGGCCCGGTAAAGGTGCCTCGGATGGATAGCTCGACAGCGACTATGTTGCCCATGATGTGGAACCGGTGGAGTTCGCGATGGATGTCGGGGGCCAGCTGCCCCATGAAGACGACCAGGTCGCCCAGGTGCTCGCCCCGGTAACTGTCGCCGGCGACGACGTTGTTGAACACGCCGTCCCCGGCGAACAGGTCGATGAACCCCTGGACGTCCAGCACGTCGCCCTCGGCCGCGTGGTATGCCGCCCGGACTACGTCTTCCGCATTGGCAGTCATGGCTTGCGCTCCGTTCCTTCGAGAAATAAATCAATCAATTGATTGAAATCATGCGGCACGAAGCCGGATTTTGTCAAGCAGTCGTTTGAACTCTTGAGGCTTGGTGGACTCAGTCCTCGTCAGCGGGCGCTCGGGCACCCGTGAATGCCCCTGCCACCACGGGAGTGAGCCACCTCTCGATCTGCCCCGCTGGCAACGTCGCCAGCTCCGCGCCGATAGGCGCAAGCGCGAGCCAGTTCAGCAGGCCCGCCGCGCACCGCGCGCGGAAAATCAGCTCATGATCGTCGATCCCGTGCTGGTTCGCCGAGAGCACCCGCAGGACATCTTGGCGGGAGCGATCGAACTTCGGCGCCAGTCGATCCCAGCGCTCCGGCGGGTCGATCCCGGCCCGCGCCACCGTTCGCATTACCGCCAGATCCGGCCCGCCCACTGCCAGCGCGCGGATCATCGGCCCGGCGAACGCCGCAGCCAGCTCCTCGACCGTCGAGGTGGCGTCCAATGACGCGACCGCCTTGATCTGCGCGTCCAGGTACTGTTCTAGCGCGTGCTCGATCGCCGCGTCGCAGAGCGCCTTCAGCGACCCGAAATGATAGCTCACCGCCGAGACGTTGGCGCCAGCGCTGTCCGTGATCTCGCGGAGGCTCACGCCGTCCGGGCCGCGTTGCGCAAGTAGCTTCACCGCGGCGGCCAGCAATCCGTCCCGAGTGCGCTGGCCGGCCTCACGGCGCTGATCTGTCCGTTCCTTCGCCATGAGGAGAACTCAAACAGCTGCTTGACTTTACCGTCAAGCGAGCGACCAGCCAGCGGACCTTCGCGCCAGGCGCCGCCTGTACGTGAGCAGCATCTGCCCCGCCGCCCAGATCGACCGCTGCCTCGCCGACCACCGCCAGCCCACCCCCGCACGATTCGAACAGGTGCTGGCCAGCCTCGGCTACCGCACCGACTACCTGGTCGACGAAGGGCACGTCTGGACCCACGGCCTGGGCGAGCAGGAGCGGTACGCCATCCAGCACACCCTGCGCTTCCAGATCTGGGAACTCGACCAGCCGCACTTCCTGCACGCGCACGGCCGGTCCCTCACCGGCCACAAAATTCCCGAGCAGGAACACCACCAGATGGCGGCGCTTCGCCAGCAGTTCGCCACCAGCACGCGCTTTGATGAGGACGACTGACACCATCAGAACAACCAGGAGACGGGTGACCAAGATGGACGACAGGAAATGGAAGGACACCCCGCTGGTCGCACTGGACCTTGAGGGCACCGGCGCCCAAGACCGCGATGACGAGGCAATCCTCGAGATCGGGGTGGTCCCCTTCGTCGATGGCCGCCCGTTTCCCGCCAGCTCTTACAGCACTTTGGTCAGTCCCGGACGGCCCGTCCCGCGCAAGCCCTGGATCTCTCCCGGCCTGACCGACGAAGCCCTCAGGGATGCTCCTGGCCTGAACAAGGTCGAGCCGGAACTGGCGATCCGCCTCAACGGACAGGTCATCGTCGGCCACAACATCGGCGTCGACTGGCGGCTGCTGCACCGCCGATGCCCCGACATCCAGCCAGCGGGCATGATCGACACCCTGCGCCTGGCCCGCCACCTCCACCCCGGACACAAACGCAACGCCCTGACCGCTCTCCTGGACCGCTATGATCTCGCTGGCCAGGTCAGCGCCCTGGCCCCAGACAGCCAGCCGCACCGGGCGCTCTGGGACACCACCGGAGCCGCGCTGCTCCTCACCAGCCTCATCGAAGACCTGCCCGGCGCGAGCACACTGACCTACAGCGAACTCCGCTACATCGCAGGACTGCCACTTACCCCCGAACGGCCCCACCAGGACGCGCCGCAGCAGACCTCCCTGCTTGACCTCTGACAACCTGCTGGCCCATCAGCCGCCCGAGGCAGGCACTGCGATGAACGCCCAGGCGTTCTCTGAGCTGGCGTGTGCGGGCCAGTACAGGGGTCGGCTTGCCCACGCAACCGGCAAGCCCATGACTATTCGCGCCTGTCCGCTTGCCAGGACTGATGTGATCAGGATACGTCAAAGCATGCCATTGGCATTGGCATTGGCGGCGTGTTCTGGCACATCCTGGATGACATCCCAGTGCTCGACGACCTTGCCGTGTTCCAGGCGAAAGAGGTCCGCCAGTGCGCGGCCGGGGTTGCCGGCGGCAGGCATGAGCGACAGATACCGGCGGATTATCGCCGGTGATCGACCGGCCTCTGGAGGAGGCGCCCCGCCCGCGAAAAGCTTTCAGCTTAATAATTCCTTTCTTTTGATTTTAAATGCCTCATAGGAAGAAAGAATTGCGCTGGTTCTCTTCCTCGGCACGGAGAGGCGTTCCCGAGTCGCCGTCGGCGGCAGCCGCCACTTCCTGCCAAGTGCAGTCAGGCACGCGGCGAGTGCACGAGACCAGATGCATGCACGGCCAGAGTGAGCGGGATCGGCGCCATCGGGTGATAGCAGGTGAGAACGATTTATCATCCGTTACCGGAGGGGCGGCGATGAGCGAAGCGGCTCACTTGATGGCGGGCGCAGACGGCTGCCGTGCGGACGGCTGCCGTGCAGACGGCCGCGATGACGCTGCGGTGATCGCGTGTTCGGTGCGTTCACCGGAGTGCTTCGGCACCATTTTCGGCCGGCACGGGCCCGCGATCTTCCGCTACATTGCCCGGCGCCTGGGCGCTGATAGTGCCGAGGATCTGGTCGCGGAGACCTTCCTGGTGGCGTTCCGACGCCGTAGGCGTTACGACGCCGCCTTCTCAGACGCGCGGCCCTGGCTTTACGGGATCGCCACCCGGCTGATCAGCCGGCACCGGCGGGATGAGCTCCGGTTCTTCCAGGCGATCGCGCGGACGGGCGTTGACCCGGCATCGGAGGCGCTCGACGGGCAGGCTATCGACCGGGTTGCCGCGCAGGCGGCCCGCCCGGAACTCGCCGCGGCGCTGACCCGCCTATCCCAGGGGCAGCGGGACGTCCTGTTGCCCGCCCCGACCACGCTCACCTGGCGGCCAGGACCTACCCGGGCCTGGTCTGCATCCTTAGCCAGGGCGGCATCGTCACCCGCATCCGCGACGGCCGGGTTCTCGCGCCGATCCGCGTGCCGCCCTCCAGCAGCGGGATCGTCACTCCTGATGGCAGGACCGCCTACGTCGGCGTGATCCGTGGTGAGCACCGGGATGGTGTCATCATCCCGATCCGGCTGGCCACCGGCCGGGTCCTGCCGCCCATACCGGTCGGGATCTGGCCCAGTGACATGAGCTTTACGGCCAACGGCAAGACCGCCTACGTCACTAACTTCCTGTCCGGGACGGTCACGCCCATCGTCACCGCCACCAATACCGCGCTCGCGCCGATCAAGGTAGGTTCTCGCCCTGACGAGGTGCTGGCAGCCCCGGACGGCCGCACCCTGTATGTCCTTAATCTCGATGAAGGGACGATCACTCCGGTCCGCACGGCTACTGGCACCGCCCTGCATCCGATCCGGGTACCAGGCGCGGGGACCGGCGAAGGCGGCGATTCAATGGCGGTCACCCCCGACAGCAAGACCGTCTATGTCATTGGCGGCGCGCGGAGGGACAGCGGCACCCTGACCCCCATTCAGGGAGATCACGCGCTCAAGCCAATCGTCGTGCCGCTGACGCCGATGAGCCTGACCATCGGGCCGGGCGGCACGATGGCTTACGTGGTTTCCACGAGGTCGTTCGGAGCCGGAGGCCCTAACGGCTGGTTCACCATCACGCCGATCGACCTCGCGGACGGCGCCAGGCTGCCGTCGGTGAAAGTTCGCGGATCGTCACACGGCCTGGGCCACATCGTGGTCGCCCCCCGCGGCAAGACCGCGTACTTCCTCGACACGATGCGCGGCGCGGTCATCCCCATCCACCTCGGCGCCGACACCGCGGGCAAGCCCGTCCCTACCGGCAATGGCCCGTACCACGGGGGCTCTCACACGTTGTTCTTCGGCCAGGACGCTGCTATCGGCTACCTGATCAAGTCCGACCGGGTGGTCCCGCTGAACAACCAGCACCACGCTGCCGCCCCTCAAGCTGCCCGCGATCATCGGCTGGAGTGAAGCGGCGCACCGATGACCTGACCCTGGCGTCTGGCCGTGTCAGTGAGAACGGATTGCGGCGGGCGCGCGGTCACGCGAAGTTAGCCTGCAGGCCTGACCTGGACAGGAACGGGAGCAGGCGCTGGGACGAGGTGCCTGACCTGCTCGAGCACGATCCGGTAACGACCGGGCGGCAGCGGCGGCATCTTGTAGTGCGGCAGGCAGGCCGGGCTGGCGTAGCTCGCTTTCCTGCCGCATTGCATGTATGTCGCGGGGACGCCGATCCGGTAGCGGATTGTCCCCTTCCGGAGAGTGAGCCGCTGCAGGCAGGTAGGCCAGGCGACCGCGGGGTGGTAGGTACGGCTGACGAACTCGAGCAAGAACAGCGAATCGCAGCCGCTCGTGCGGATGGCGTGACAGGTGTTGTTCTCGACAATCAGGGTGGCGCGCAGGGTCCCACCCGTTTTCACGGTGCCGGACGGCACCACAATCCGGGCGTTCAGCGGTGCTCGCGGCGCGGCGTTCGCGGGCGCGCTCACTCCAGTCCGGAGCCGGGCTCCTTGCCCATGATGCGCGGCCTGCGCCGCGCAGGCCGTCGCGAAGGCCAGCACGGCGACCAGGCTCAGCGAGCCGGTAACTAGTCTCATTCTCCTAAGACGCGTTCACCGAAGTCGCGGGTTCCGTCGATCCTTTACGGGCTATGGATTCGGTGCCTTGAGGCTCTGGTCCGTGGATCACGGACGACGTGAGAAGATCCTGCGGGGTCATGCTTACCCGCTCCTCGGATCGACCTGTACCAGGTCGGCGTTCCCGACCCGGCCACTGACATCGACGAGACCCTCGGCGCCCTGGCAGATCGCCGTCGGCGGCAAGGGCGAGGTCCGCGAGCGCCGCGCCGACGGCGCCTGCGCGGACCGGCACCGGGCCCGCTGCCGGTGCTGGATCGAGGAAGCGCAGGTCACCGAACTGACCGGGCTGCTGCGCGAAGGCCCGGCCGGTGATCAGCTCAAGGCGTGGCCGAAGGCGATGCGGGTCTTCGCCCGCCGTGAGCGGCCTCACCCCGGCGCGCAGCTATCGCTGTTCGAGGCCGCGGACGGCTGGCGCTACTCACTGTGGATCACCAACCTGCCCGCCGCGACGAAAGGCTGGCGTGGCCAGTGCGCTTACATCGACGCCGCCCACCGCGTCCACGCCCGCGTCGAGGACGTCATCCGCACCGGCAAGGCCACCGGGCTCGGCCGTTTCCCTCGCACGCCTGCAAGGTCAACCAGGCCTGGCTCGACGCGTCCATGATCGCCTGCATCTTGCTGTCCTGGCTGAAGCTCCTGGCCCTGGACGGCGACCTCGCGAAGGCCGAGCCGAAGACCTTGCGCTATCGCGTCCTGCACGCCGCCGCCCGCCTAGTCCGGGGCGGGCGTCGCAGATGCCTGAAAATCGCCGAGACATGGCCCTGGGCGGAGGAGATCGTATCCGCCTGGTCCCCGCGTCCAGGCCATTCCTCACCTCACCTGACCAGCGCAAACCCGTCCCGCCGAACAAGGAAGGAACCTAGACTAGTACTACAGCAGCGCCTCGTGATCTCTTTCCTGCGGGCGTAGTGGGCCTTCCGTGCGGCGGCCTGGTGGCGCCGCCAGCTTGACCACTGCTCGTGGAATGCTTCCGGGCGGGTGACGCGGGTGTGCAGGTTGAACAGGCGGCGGGCTTCGGCTGCGGTGAGAGGGATCAGGTCACGCCCGGTTTCGTCAGTTATGAAAGGCCTCGGGGCGTATGTTCTGGGCGGGGCGAAAAGTTGTCCACAGGTCTCAGGTCCCCTTTTTGGCGCTCCCGCCGTCCGGGGCGGGTTCCGGCGGCCCCGCGCCGGGCCGGGCGGCGCGGGCGGAGACGGCGAGGAACGCGTGGCCGAGCATGGACAAGGTGACGTGCCGGTACCAGGCGCGGTACTTGCGGACCTGGTACTGGTCGAGCCCGGTCTCGTTCTTGGCCTCGGCGAAGCAGTCCCCGGCCGCCCACCGCGCCCCGGCGACCGCGACCAGCTCGGCGAGGGTGACCGGGCGGGGGCCCAGCAGCGGAAATACGCCAGCTCCAGGCCGCCCTTCTCGCCCGGGTGCAGGGACCGGCGGACGATGAGCTGATGGCCGGGGGCGGCGGTGCCGATCAGCGCCCAGTCATACAGCCGGGGTCCCTTCGACCCGTCGCCGCAGCTCAGCCGCTGCCACCCGGACGCCGGGACCAGGGCAGCCAGGGCGTCCGCGCGGAACCGGCCCGCCGGGACGGCGATCATGTCGCTGCAGGCGACGGCCATCACGTAGCCGATGCCTTCTTCTTCCAGCCAGGACCGCAGCCCCGGGTTGCCGCCGTAGACCTCGTCCCCGGCCACCCAGGAGAACGGCACCCCCGCCGCCGCGGCGCGGGCGATCATCTTCTCCGCCAGCTTCGGCTTGGTCGCGAACGCCACGTCATCGCCGATCCCCGCCGCCCGGCACCGGCCCCGGTCCGAGGCCCATTTCTCCGGCAGGTACAGCTCCCGGCCGGTCAGCGCCCGCGACCCGTCCGGCGCGGCGTACGCCAGGAACACCCCGACCTGGCTGTTCTCGATCCGGCCCGCCGTGCCGGTATATTGCCGGGCCACGCCGGCCGACATTCTCCCCTTCTTCAGGAACCCCGTCTCGTCGACGGCGAGCACCGCGCCCGGATCCCCCAGGTGCGCCGCCACGTACCGCCGGACAGCGTCCCGGCAGCCGTCCTCATCCCACGGCGAGTAATTCAGCAGCCGCTGCAGGCCGTCCGGCGAGGCGTCCCCGGCGAACTCCGCCAGCGTCCACCCGTTCTTCCGCTCCGCCTGCGACAGCAACCCCAGCAGGTACGCCCGCCCGTGCCGCCGCACCGCCGCGTTCCCGAAACAACCCGCGACCCGCGCGAACAGCTCATTAAACGACTCCGACCACGCGGCATGCGCCTCACCAGCCCGCACCCGCGCCCCATCCACGACACCCAGCATGCGCCGATCCTGGCAAACCAGGACCGCCAGGTCACGCGACCACGCCGAGCAACATCACAGCCCACCGCTGTAGTACTAGGAGCCCGTGGAACTCGCGGCCACCCGGCCGGACAGCCGGGCCACCGTCATACCCCGGAAATAGAATTAAGGCCCGGGAACCACGCAGCCCGCCCGCTAGTGGCAGCCATCAACCCCTGTGAAAGATCAGGGCTAATGCCTCTTCGGAGCCGCGATCTACGTATTCGGACGTAAACCGCCAATTTGTCAGTTGAGCTGCGATCGGGACGAAGAGCGAGCGTGGCCCCACGGTTTCTGACATCAACAGGACGCACGGACGCGGCATGTGGCAGGCTTGGCCATGTGTCTCGTGAGTTCGCCTCACAACTTGAGGAAATCGCCGCCAATCTTGGCAAGTATGCAGCGATGGGCGATGAAGCTGACGCTGTAACGACAAGTCTTGAACAAGCGGCCTACGACATCGCTCGAGCCTGGTCGGGATCATCCCTCGGATACCAGTCACGGGTCTACTATGCCAACTTCTCACCACCTCCGCCGGGTGCCCACTTTAGCTCCGAGTGGGGTTTCCACGGGATGTTCCAGGGAACTACGGGAGATTGGCATGAATACCCGCACGACGATGTAATTACTTTGATTAGAACTAGGGCGGGAAATCCGGATACTGCAACGCTCAAGAAAAGCTCGAATGAAGCCAGGGACGTCCTTGATGCAGCCCAAGGCGATATAGTATCAATTTTGAGCGCCTTCCTCGCAGGACACTCTGATGAATTCCTGGCTACAATTAAGGACAAGGCCGAACAGGCGACAGCATTGTCAGAGCGTCAGGCGGTCGCGGCGCAGATGCCTATCGGCGTTCAGCTTATGTCCCGCGACAGCGCAGCAATTGGGCAGGGGTTGCTGGCGGCCGCCCATCAGGTTGTTCTGGCGGAAGTGGCAGCGCTGCGGTCTCCCTTTCGAGCGTGCGCGAACCTCGCGATGCTCGCGCATCGTGCTGCAGCGCACATTGAGCGTCTGTCAACTTCTTCAATTAGTAGCTCTCTGCCGCAAGGCTCTAACGTTTTCATCGGGCATGGGCGGTCGTTTGCCTGGCGGGACTTGAAGGATTTCGTGCAAGACCGTCTTCAGCTACCGTGGGACGAGTTTAACCGAGTGCCAGTGGCTGGTCTAACTAACATAACTCGTCTATCGCAGATGCTCGACAATGCAGGTATTGCATTTCTCGTTCTGACGGCTGAGGACGAACTGGTTGACGGTTCAGTTATGGCTCGACAGAATGTGATCCACGAAGCCGGGCTTTTTCAAGGTAGGCTAGGGTTTATGCGGGCGATCGTGCTGCTTGAAGATGGTTGCGCGGAGTTCTCAAATATCGCGGGACTTGGTCAAATCCGATTTCCGAAAGGAAATATAGCCGCAAAATTCGAGGATGTTCGGCAAGTTCTAGAGCGTGAAGGGATCCTCGACGTATAGCCCCCGCCTTTATGCAAGGTGGGGCTTGCCATATCTGCTGGCGTTTGGGCGGGGGCGCCCAGTAGCCGATCGTCGATGTGGACCTGACGACGGCGACCTGATCGGTCAGCTCATCTGGAGCGGATCCGGTCCCGATCCCAGCAGCAAACTCATTGTTGAAATGGGACTCACCCTGGCGGATGACCCCGGCTATGCAACCGGCCTGACAGAGAGCCTCAACAGTTGGCATGGCTACCTCACCGGCTGGATCCTGCCGAGAATCTTTGCAGAGGCTGATCGCCGCTCGTAAGGAGGAACATCGTGGTCAGGCGTGTACTGCCCTCATTGAGGGATAGGGGTGCTCCGTTTGCGCCGTCGGCATCGCTAGTGTTCTTGCCCATGCCGCGCAGACTGAGACCGAGGTCGGCAAATACGGGGCAGATGTAGGAGTCGGCAAGGATGGCACAGCGCGCAGAGTTCTCAGCAGCGACACGCAAGATCATCGCCGAGCGGGCCGGATATCAATGCTCAGTATTTGAATTGCGGTCGGCTCACAGCGGGTCCAGGTCCGTCTCGAGCACAAGTTGTTAATACTGGCATGGCGGCTCACATCTATTCGGCGTCGCCCAAATGGGCTGCGAGGTATCGGCGGTCTTTCTGTAGCTGAACGTAGAAGTCCAGAAAACGGTATCTGGTGCTGCTATGTCCACGGCAAGGCCATTGACTCAGATAACGGCAATGCATCTTCCGATTCCCAGCTCAAGTCATGGAAACGACTGGACGAAGCTAGAAAAGCTCCCGAGATTATCGGCGTCCCCTCAGGTCACTTTGGGCTCGTGGACTCGATATCGATCAACTCTGCATCGGGAGCATTGACGGGCCGAAGATTCGATCTTGGAATGCGAAACATCATTACGGGTCCTAATGCAAGTGGAAAGTCAATCCTGACCCGCCTCATCGCAAGCGTAGCCTATCCGGATCACGTTGCCGAACTTTCGCGTATTAGGGACGTTGATTTCGAGGTACGATGGTTCGATCCGCACACGCATAACGTAGTTACCAAGGGTCGATCAGGCAACGCATTCCGTGTTCTCGATGGCCAGTCCATTCCCTATGTAGCGCGACCATACAAGACCATATTGATTGATGGCTGGAGGCGTAGCGGTTATCTTGGCAACCTTGTCACGCTCTCGCAAATGTTCGACCTGAGTGCGTCTGCGATGAAGGCAACTCTAAATCTCCTCGTCGAGTCCAGTGCATTTGTCAAAGACGTGAACTTCCTCGGGCCATCTATAAGTTGGATGGCGGAAATAGACGGCCGTGTTCACTCGAGCGCCGGTGGTGAGATGGCCAGGAGCTTTGAGTCCCTGATCTTGCTAGAGCTTGCCGGGATTCACGCTCAGCACCATGCCCGCGTCGAACCTACGGTCTTGCTGGTTGATGAACTATTTGACTTCTATCACGAAAAGTCGCAAATCGCGATGCTGGAGCAGTTGGCAAAGACCGCCGAACACGCTCAAGTAGCGGTCATAAGTCACTTACCGACCGTGGTTCAATGAATTGTCGAAAGAGTGGACAGCGCTTACGCTAGAGCAAAATCTGTACGACAAGTCAGCGGATTTTCGTGATCCACTCGACTTTGAACTCGAAACCCGTCGGCTCGACCCTTGATTCAAATGATCATCGCGCAAGGAGAATGACGAATATGTGTCCATCGGGCCAAGTCCCTACTGCAGCTCAGGTAATCGCGGCGCTAGAGGGAACGGGATTTCTTCTCGAACAGCGGGCGGCGCAGGGGCTTCGTGACGCGGGATTTTCTGTAATTATCAATGACGCGTTTCCTGATCCGGAAACGGGCAAGTCGCGTGAGATCGACGTTTTTGGCGGAATGGATTACGAAATTGATGCGATCAATCTAGCTGTCACGGCCAGGGTTCTTGTTGAGTGTAAGAATACCCCCAACCCGTTCGTTGTTGTTGGCACCAGCCGCGAGAGATGGGGTTTCATAGACGAATCCATAGCCGTATCGTTCGACCCGCTCAGTTTCGATTTCCGCCCCAAGGCTCCATCTTCCATCTTGTCGCAGCTGGAGATAGGGCGCCTGCCCGGTGACTCAAAGAAACAGAACTTCGTTGGCCGTCAACTCGTCCGACTGAACCGTAAAAGCGGTGATTGGCTGGCAGATAATTCGTCAGTCTATGACAGTATCCTATATCCTCTTTTCAAAGCTCGCGATTATCACATGGCACGGGATGCCGCTATGGCGGACGAGCGCGTGCATAATATTATGCGATGGGAATTTCCGTCCATTACCTACCTGTATCCAGTTCTGCTTACTACCGGCAAAATATTCACTGTCGCGGTTAATGATAATAATTCTGAACCGCAGGTAAATGACGTTTCCTGGACAACGCTTGAGCGAATTTTCAATTCTAGTGACCTTAGGTCAGTCCTTCGAGTTGACATTGTGAATTTTGACCACTTCCAGGAATATCTGTCACAACGCGTTTCCTCGACGGTGAATAATACTTATGAGGAGATGACGAAAAACGCTCATCTCTACGATCCGGAATGGTTGTATAGGAACTTTGGTAGTCCACGCCATGAAGACCGCTTTAAGGTATGGCTGGAGGCTGTTCGCGGTACTGGTGCCCATTAGCGGGGCTAGCGGCTATAGGGTGCCATGTATGAATTCCGACTGATTTCTGTGCGCCTCGATAGTCGGGCCGATGAAGGTTCCACGGCCGTGGATTCTTACGATCAAGCCGCGTTCGCGATGGATTGCTGTTGCGTGCCGCGCGGTGATGTAAGAGACTCCGAACTCTTCGGCTAGGGTGCGTTCGCTGGGCAACTTGACCGGACACAGGCCGGCTTCGATTCGGGCGGCGACAGCGTCGGCTACTTGAAGATATGCATACTTGATACCGAGGTGGTCTATTTCCTGTCTTCGTTCATCTGAGCTTATCGCTTCGATTCCTGGCAAGCCGACCTGTTCTGGACTGAAGACTCTTGGTGATAGCACGGCTCTGGAGCGCAGTCGTCAGGCGGGCGTACATGAAGGCATGAGCTTTGGTGCTGACCATGCTGCTATCTGTCGGACATCAGAAGCACCGAATGCTCAGAACTTCGGCTGTCTGGCCGTGTCAATCTCATTTGGGCCCGCCTTCTACTTTCGTTTGGCGCCGCCTGGGGCTGTGGTGATTGTGGCGGGGACGGTAGTTGTCCCGTCTCGTTTGACATGGCGCAGTCTCACTAATCTGACGTATCCAACGTGTCGTCTCATCTGATCTGGCGCAGTGATCGCTAGGGTGCTGTAATTCTGTGGGTTTCAGCGTCTTCGAGGTGAGATGTGCCGGTCGGCGCTCATGTGGTTGCGGGCGATCCCGCGGTGCTGGCTGCGGCGGTCGAGGTGGGGTTCGCTAGTGTCGGCGGGGCTTTCGCCGGGAGCCGCTGGCGTCGTGCTGGGATGTGCGGTTCGAGGATGCGGCTCCTGTCCGGCCGTTTCGCTGGGCGGCCGGCCAGCGGCACTTCCCGGGCTGGTGGTGGTCGGCCACGACTGGTCGGCATGTCGGCCATGAGTCGTGGCTTGAAGGGGACCAGGCCATGATGCTCGACTTTGACCGGCAGGTGATGGCGTTCTCCTCGCAGCCGTTCTGGCTGTCGTGGACGGAGGAGGCGAAGATCCGCAGGCATGTCCCGGACTACTTCGCCCGGCTGGCCGATGGGACGGCTGTGGTGATCGATGTCCGTGCCGATGACCAGATTCCGGCGAAGGACGCTGAGGTTCTCGAGATGACCGGCCGTGCATGCGCAAGCGTGGGCTGGGACTACCGGCGGGTCGGGGTGGTGGACCCGGTGCTTGCCGTCAACGTGCGCTGGCTGGCTGGTTGCCGTCATCTGCGGTGCCTGGACCAGGGGAAGGACGAAGACCGCGTGACAACCGCAGATGACAGCCCGCAGCGACCGCTGCCCATCCGACCCAGGCCCATGACCGGCGAGAGCCAGGCATCGTACCTTCGCCGGTTGGCGCGCGCCAACCATCTGCGCCCGGCCTACCTGCATCGTCACCTCCGCCAGCCAGGCACCCCGGACACCATCAGGCTTGACTGGCTCGCGATCCTGGCCGGCCGCTCCCTGCCCGCGCTCGAACGTGCCCTGACCGGCCACCAGACCAGCGCTCGGCAGCACGTCCGCCAAGCCGAAAAACCCGCGCTGTTCGCCGCCATCCGCCGCGACGCCCGCGACAACGGGCTGTCGATCCGGGCACTGGCCGACCGGCACGGCGTCCACCGGCGCACGGTCCGCCAGGCACTGGCATCGCCATGGCCCGCACCCCGCAAGACCCCGCAGCGCCGTTCGCGGCTGGATCCATTCAAGGGCGTGATCGACACGATGCTGTCCGCGCCGCGGGCGGCAGGGAAGGCCCCGTTCTCCGCGAGGCAGATCCATGCCAGGCTGGTGCGCGAGCACGGAATGACCAGCGTCTCCTACTCCACCGTTCGCAGCTACGTCGCTGGCTGCCTCCCGGCGCGCCAGCCATCCGCCTGGGACACCGAGGACCTCAGGCGCGAAGCCCAGCAGGCGATCATGCACCTGAAGGAGGCGCTTGAGGCGATGCAGCCAGGCATCGCCGACAGATCGCAGCCGCACCTCGACGCGGTGCAGTTCATTATCAGGCAGGCTCCGGGCCGCACAGAAGCTGATGCGCGAAACGCACAAGCCCGCCGGTGAGGGAGGGAACCGAGCGTGAGCGGCCCAGAGGGGAACCGCGCCCGAGAAGCACTGCGCAAGCGGTTCGAGGCCGCGGAACAGCAGGCTATCGACGCCCATGCCCGGTGGCTCGGCCATCGTGCCGTGCGCGGCGTGATCGAACATCGCCGCGCCGGCGCTGAGCAGGCCGTGGCCCCGATCGGGCGGCTGCTGACCGGCCAGACCCCAGTGACCTACTTCTGCCTGCACGTGTTCGGGCTGAACGGAGTTGAGCCCGACTGGGAACTGCGCAAAGCCCCGGTATGGATGCTCACCACCAGCGAGGCGAACGCGATCGAGCAGGTCAAGGCAGACTTCCGTGCCATCATCCAGCTATCCGCCGGCGACCTCGAGGAAGCCGGAGTTGGCGTGGTTCCCAGCTCGGCCAGCGACCTTGTGGTAATCGGGAAACTTCTCCTGCTTGACATCGACTGGAGCCTTCCAGCGCGGGACCTGGCCGAGGCCCTGCAGCCCCCGGCGATCGGCGCGATCTTCGTAGATGCCTCGGGCACCACCGTCCGGCGCGGCATCTGGGAGAGGGCCGAGAGCAACATCACCTCTCTGCGCCGAAGCTACGAACAACACCTCCACGGGCCGCCGCCCCGGCCCGTACGCGGCCGGCGGCACCCGTGTCCTGCCAGAACCTACCCGTCAACGCCGCGAGGCGCTGCGCAAGGTCTTGCAGCGGTGGCCCGACGCCAGCGCCTCCGGCATCTGGACGACCTTCAATGACCATGGCCTGCAGCGCGGCCAGCAGCCTCGCACGCCTGGAGGCTATCTGCGCCAGCTGATGGAAGAAAGCGCGGAGGACGGCCAGCCAGCGCCCCGGCCCTCCAAAAGCACCCTGCACGCCGACCTCAAAGCACTCCGGATCCCGCCCCCTGGTCAGAAACCGTCCAGCTGAATCATCCCGCAGCATTCAGCCGAACGACTGGCCCCCCATCCTCTTTCTCAGAACCTGCCACGCGGCCCGGGATCCGGACCGCTGGCACATCAGGAACTGGCGAGAGGACCAGCAAAGACATGGCCATGGAAGGCGGAAACCAGCAGCCACCGGCCGACGGCCGTGGCCCGTGGTGGGTCGCTGCCGCCGGCGGCGGAGGCGGCATCGTGGCAGCGGTCCTGCAAGACCACGCGCTCGCATGGGCGATCGTCATCGCGCTCATCGCCTGGCTCATCCACAACCTAGTGATCGCCTGGCTATCGAAATAGGACAACTGCTACGCGCCGACATTCTCATCCAAGCTGACGCACCGCACTTCAGAGACTCGCAGGTACGCCAGGTCATCTGAGACGGGACAGTAGTTCTACTTTACTCTGGCCCCGCCTGGTGGCTGGCGGACTGGTTGTGCCTGGGTGTTGCCGCTGACGGTGGTGAGGTGGCTGGTGAGGGTGCGGCGGTCGGCGCGCTCGGTTTCGAGCTGGGTTTCAGCGCGTTCGGCGCGGGAGCGTTCGGCGTCGGTGAGCGCGCGGGCTGCGGCGAGCTCGGCTTGGTGATGCTCGCGGAGGGTGTCGCGTTCGCGGGCGGCGTCGGCGCGGACTCGTTCTGCTTCGGCGCGCGCGTCGGTTTCGGCCTGGCGGGCGCGGCTGATCTCGGCGCTGGCGGCGTGCTGTGCCTGGCCGGCCGCGGTGGTGGCGTCGTCTCGTTCGCGGGAGCATCGTGCGGCGTCGGCGAGGGCGGCGGTGACCTGCTGGTCTGCGCGGGCCTGGGTCTGGGCTGCCTGCGCGGCGGTGTCGCGGCGCAGCTGGCCGGACTCGGCGGCCGCGGCGCGGGCTGCCTGGGCGGCGTGCTGCGCGGCGGCGGCATCGTCGCGGGCGGCGGTGAGCGCTTCGGCGAGCGCGGCCGTTTCCTGGTCGGCTTCGGCGGCTTGGGCCCGGGCGGTGACGGCAGCGGCCTCGGCGCGGCGGCGGGCGGCTTCAGCGTCGGCGATCTGGGCGCGGACGCTGGCCGGCTCCAGGGCGGCAGCTTGGTCACGGGCGGCGCGGAGCAGGACGGCGGCCTGCCGGATTAAGGTCTCGAGGGCGGCGAGCGGGTTCTGCTCGCCGGTGACCGGTGCGGCGGCGGCGGGGATGCGGCCGTCGTTGTGGTAGCGGCGGGCGCGGCTGGTGCTGCAGAACTGGCGGCTGCGGCCGCGGTCCTGGGCGGGGACCGGGGTTCCGCAGCCGGGACGCTTGCAGATCGCGGTGCGGTCATCGGTGCGGGCGGCGGGCTGGCTGGTCATCGGGTGCCTCCCGGGCGCAGGTCCGCGTCCGGGTCAGGAGATAGCGGGGATTCCGGGCCATGGCGTCGCGGCGGGCATAGTGCGGCCAGGTGACGACCTCGCCGAGCGCGTCAGCCAGGCCTTCCAGCGTGTAAAGGCTGTCGGTGTCGCATAGGCGGGCGGCAGCCTGCGCGGCAGCGGCGGGCGCGCTGCCGCCGGCGAGATCTTCCAGGACCGCGCGGGCAGCACCGTCCTGTACAACTCGATCTACCGAGCCGACAATCAGCTCCTTGTCAACATGCACGTGTACGGCGTCCCGGCCTACAGCGCCCCGGCGCTTCACCTGCGGAAAATCGCGGGCGGTGAACTCGCCGCCACCTATCTCGATAGCTTCGAGCACGTCTGGAACACATCCATCCCAGTCACGGAGGACTAGCTCATGGGCCGGCGGATCGACTACTACGACGACCCCGAGGCGCCCGCCGCTAACAGCCTGGTTCCGTCCGCCAACGTTGTGGTCACCAACGACGCAGGCCAGATCCTGATGATCAAGCGCTCCGACAACGACAACTGGGCCATCCCCGGCGGCGCGATGGATCTCGGCGAGTCCTTAGTTGGCACAGCCATCCGGGAGACCCGCGAGGAGACCGGCATCGACTGCGAGATCACGGGGCTGGTCGGCATCTACACCGATCCCAAGCACGTGATCCTCTACACAAGCAATGACGAGGCCCGCCAGGAGTTCTCAGTCGTTTTCACCGCCCGTGCCATCGGCGGCTCGCCCACCCCGAGCAGCGAAAGCACCGAGGTCCATTGGAAAGACCCAGCCGAGCTGGCCGACTGCCAGATGGACAGATCCATGCGCATGCGGATCAACGACTTCCTGAGCCCGGCAGGCAGCCCGCACCTGGGCTGAATGGCTCACCCGATCGCTGCCGCCACCTGCAGCCGCCGAGTCATTGCGAGAGCCATGCGAGCCTGAACTACGTGCACAGTGTCAACGAGCGCGGGCGCGGCCCGCTTGATCGCATGACTGACCGGATGGTCAGGAGCGTACCGGGTGAAGATCTCGGCCAGACGCGCATCAACCGTGGTAACCGTCCCGTCCGGTCCGCCCGTCATGTCGCAGTAGATCAGCGCCTCGTCTAGATCAGGACGAGGGCGGCCGAACTCGGAGGCAAGGTCGGCGGCCAGGCCCCGTTCGTTTGCTTCAACGATCGCGTACGTGTGATGCGCGACCAGGCAGCACAGCAATTTTCCGCGCCTTCCGCATCACGCATGAAACGCGCACCGTCCAGCGGGTGAAAGCCGGTCGATATCAATCCGGGGAATAGCCGATGTCGTGAAGCCAGCCCGCGGCCTCGAGCAGGTCCGCGTCCGAGCCGAGTATCGGACTCAAGCTGCGTGCTTGCGCGGCGACGCGCTGCGTGTGCGCCCAGCGCACCGGCAGCTGATCCTCCAGGAGTTCGCGGGCGACCTGCGCGGCCCATCCAGATTGGCTCATGCCATCACGCTAGGCGTAACGCCCACGGACGGTCATGTTCCGGCTTCTCGGCCTGCATCCCGGCCCCGACATCACTGCCGCGGCCGCGGCCAGCATCGCAGCGCGCGGCCTCCCTCGTGCTCGCCGGGTGCTGGCCGAGCTCACCCACGCGCACCTGCTCACCGACCACGGCCAGGACCGGTACCTGTGCCACGACCTGATTCGTACCTACGCCGCCGATCAGGCCCGCGGCACCGACAGCCACTCCGAACGCGCCACTGCGACCGGCCGGCTCCTCGACTATTACCTGCGCTCCGCCCATGCCGCCGCCCGCCTGCTCGGTCCGTCATGTGATCTGATCCCCCTCCCGCGGCCCAATCCGGAGGTCGCGGCTGACCTGGGTTGCCACCAGCAGGCAATGGACTGGTTCGACGCCGAGCAGCACGTCCTTCATGCTGTCACCACCCTGGCCACCCGGGCGGGGGCACCGCACGCCTGGCAGCTCCCGCTGATCATGACGGGCTACCTCGGCCTGCACGGGCGCTGGAACGAGACGGCCGCCATCCTGCACACCGCGCTCGCCGCCGCGACGGATCTCAGCGACGCCGCCGGGCAGGCCGTGACGCGTCGAGCCATGGCATTCGCCTGCGCCAGACTCAGCCAGTATGACCAGGCCCGCGCTCACCTGGCCGCCTGCCTTGAGCTAAGCCGACAACTCGGCGATAGGTCCAGCCAGGGCTGGACCTATGAGATCCTCGGCTACGTGGCCGACTGCCAGGGCCGCCACGCCGAGGCGCTCGACCACGGCGAGCAAGCTCTCCGCCTGTTCCAGGCCACCGGCAATACCGGAGGACGGGCGTTCTCCCTGAACGACATCGGCTGGTACCGCGCTCAGCTCGGCGACTACCTGCGCGCGCAGTCGTCCTGCCAGCGGGTCCTCATCCTGTGGCGCGAGCTAGGCGATCGCAACGGCGAGGCACTCACCCACGACACCCTCGGCTACGTCGCCCACCACCAAGGGAGGCACGCCGATGCCGCCCGCTTCTACCAGCAGGCCCTGAGCCTCAGCCGAGAACAGAAGAACCGCGTGACCGAAGCCGAGATCCTCAGCCACCTCGGCGACGCCTATCACGCGGCCGGAGAACCTCTCCGCGCCCGAGATGCCTGGCGCCAGGCACTCGCCGTTCGCGAAGAGATTCATCACCACGCCGCCGAGAGGTCCGGGCCAGGCTCGCTACAGCGCTCGGCCCACTGGTTGGCGGACGACGCGAAGATGGCCGGCTTGGGCGTCTCACACCGCTAACGCTCATGCCGATGAGCGCGCACCCCCGGCTTCCGGAGCGGTCCACCTGTCGATCAACCAGATCTGCATGTCACAAGTCACGGCCCAATCTCCGATGACCGGGCTGCGCGCCAGACGCTTCCGCAGGGATCGGCCGGGCTGACGGCTTGCGGCGGAGGGCATTGCGCGTGCAAGAGCGGGTCGGGTATCCGGTTGCCGAGTCGCAGCAAGCCGGCTCCGGTCAGTGCTGCCGTCAGGGCGCCGCCCCACCAGACGGCGTCGGGTGAGGTTGCGAGCAGCGCGCCGCCGACCGCGGGGCCGAGGGCGACTCCTGCCGTGAAGGCGAGGCCGTAGAGCGACATGTATCGGCCGAGCAGATGCGGCGGTGCGAGGTCGGCGACGATCGGGCCGAGCACGATGAACTGCGCGCATTCACCGATCGCGATCACGATCGCAACCCCGGCCAAGATGGCGGTAGCGATGAGCGCCGAGCTCGTTAGCGTTGCGAGCAGGACCGCGAGCAGGCCGATTGCAAATAGCGCGCTGGTCGCGGCAAGAGCGTGCGTGCGGCGCATCCGCTTGACGACCCGCGTGGCTGGAATCTGCGCGACGACGATGAAGAAGGTGTTGATGAAGAAGACAACGCCGATCTCGCCCGGCCCGACAGGCGTGTGCGCCTTCGCAAACGGCGCGAGGATGTTGGAAAAGAGCGCGCCGCCGGTCATCACGAACACGATGTTGGCGGCGATCAGGATGAGGAAGAGCCGATCGCGGGCAACTGCTCGGAAGCCTGTTCCGCTGTCGCTCGCCGGCGCAGCATCCGCAAGGCGGGGATTCGGGATCCCCGCGAGCACAACCAGCGCGAAGACAGCGAAGGTGAGGCCGTCGAAGAGGTAAAGCGCCTGGAACGCGCGGAGGTGATCGGCGGCAGCGATGATGAAGCCCGCGACCGTCGCCCCGCTGCCGAGACCGAAGTTGCCTGCGACTCGGCGGAGCGCGATCGAGGAGGCGCGCTGCTCCGCTGAGACCAGGGTCAGGCTCAGGACTTGGTTCGCGGTGTTCGCGACTCCGAACCCGGCGCCGCCGACGGCCGCGCAGACGAAGGCGTGCCAGGGACGGTCGACGAATGCGAAGCCCGCGTAGCCAAGTGCGCTCGCGAGATTGCCGGTGATCAGGAGCGGCTTCGCACGGAAACGATCGAGCAGCGCACCCGAAAGGGGCGTTACGACCGCGGCCGTGCCCATGACCGCCGCCAGCACCAGCCCCGCAGTCGCCGTCGGGAAGCCGCGGGCCTGGTGCAGGTAGATGATCTCAAAGGGAAGGATCAGTCCAGTGCCGAAGTAATTGACCGCGGTCCCGGCCTGGAGAACGATGACAGGCCCTGGCAGGCCCGTCCGCCAGCCGGCGAATACACGAGCGAGCGTCCTGCTCACTTGCTTCCTGCCGTTGGCTGCTTTCCCGTGCCTGCCCGATGCGGACGATTCCATGGTCAGCCTTCCAGGGTCGTTTCCGGCTGCCGCGGCACGATCGGGTGGGCGGATCGTCCGGGCGGTCGGTAGTGCATACACCGCGGCACCGGGAAACTAGGCGCCCGCGAGCCGCCCAGTTCGCGCCGCGGGCGGTGTATATACCGGGCGGAGGTGCGGCGTGGTGCGGAGGAACGCGCGACGAGCCCGTCTGGCTGCAGCCGTTTCCTGACGCGTTCGTCGAGGGCGCCGCCGGCCTGCCGCTCGGGCCGGAGGCGGCGGGCTGCGCCGGGGTCATGCGCGAGGGCGGCGGCTTCGGCGTGGAGTGCGGCGACCCACTGGTGCCACAGCAGGAAGTGCCATGAACGGCTGCCGCCGTCGCCTGCGCTGAGCAGGTCCATGGCCGGCCTAAGAAGAGGTTATTCCTCTACGGCCCCGTCCACCGTGCGCAGATGCTCGCGAAAGCTCAGGGAGGGCGTGTTCTCGCGCTTCGCAAGGTAGGCGCGGAACTGTACCTGGCTCCTTAGTGAGACACCTGCCCGGATCCGTTCGGCCTGGCGCCGCTCGGCGTCGCTGATCGTCTCGGCCAGCGTGAAGATCTCCTCGGCCTGCGGGCTGGGTAGGAAGAGCACGCCATCATCGTCGCCGAGAACCAGATCTTCGCGGCTGACGGCCCAATCTCCGACGACCGCGGACTCCAGCGCGTCATGCGCGCGGGCGTCGAGCCGGAGGGGGCCAGTGGGGATCGCTCCCAGGCTGAAGACCGGCAGCCCGATCGCCCGAATGTCAGCGGTGTCGCGGTGCAGTCCCCAGATCACCATGCCTTCCATACCGGCTGCATGGGCCTCCAGAGCCACCAGGTCACCAACGCATGCTTCATCCAGGCGCCCGCCGTTGTCGACCACCAGCACGTCGCCCGGTGCTGCCATTTCGAATGCCTCCAGGAAGGCATCGACGCTGCCGGCATGCCTGGCGGGACAGACACGCCCGGCCAGGCGGCCGCCAGGCACCACAGCACGCAAGAGCGCAGAAGCGCAACGCACTGGGACTCGGGCGCGTATACAGGCGTCGGCCACGTGGGCTGTGGTGAGGGCTGCGAACCGGTGCTGCAACATTTGGTGGTCCATGATGATGTCTCTTCCTTGAGGTGGCCGCAGGCCTGACGATGGATTGACCCTGGGGCTGCGCGCCAGAAGCTTCAGCCGAGGTGCTACCCGGCCCCATGGCTCAGCCCACCACCACGTCCATCTCAACCGCCGCGCCCAGCGGCAGGGCGGCGACGCCGATCGCGGTGCGTGCCGGGTAGGGCTTGGCGAAGTGCTCGCTGTACGCCTGACTCATCACCGCGAAATCGGATATATCAGTCAAGTAGACGCCCACTCGGAGCACGTCTCCTAGAGACTTGCCGACCGTTTCCAGCGCCGTCGCGATGTTGCCCAGGATCTGGTGGGTCTGGCGGGCAACGTCACCGTCGATCAGCCTGCCGGTGGCCGGGTCCTGGGCCACCTGCCCGCTGAGGAACAGCAGCCCGACGCCGCGCACGCCGAGCGAGAACGGGCCGACCGGTGCCGCGAGCTTGTCCGTGGCAATCGCGTCGCGTGTCATGGTCAATGAGTCCTTTCACTTACGGAGGTGGCTGCATCGAGCGCGGCCCCGATGATGTCGAGGCCCTTTTCGAGTTTGTCCGCCGGGACTGTCGTTTCCGGCTGCTGCGGCACGATTGGGGTGGGCGGATCGTCCGGGCGGTCGGTAGTGCATACACCGCGGCACCGGGAAACTAGGCGCGCGCGAGCCGCCCAGTTCGCGCTGCGGGCGGTGTATATACCGGGCGGAGGTGCGACGTGGTGCGGAGGGAAGGAGCGCAGGATGGTGACAGCCGATCTTCTGTCACGGGCGCGGGCAGGGGATGGAGAGGCGTTCCGGGAGCTGGCCGAGTCCCACCGGCGGGAGCTGCGGGTGCACTGCTACCGGATGCTCGGGTCCTTCCAGGACGCCGAGGACGCCGTCCAGGAGACGATGCTGGCCGCCTGGCAGGGCATCGGCGGGTTTACTGAGGAACGCGCGTCGCTGCGCACCTGGCTGTACAAGATCGCCACCAACCGGTGCCTCAACGCGCGCCGCGCGGCGAGCCGGCGCCCGGTCAGGGAGTGGGATGTGTCGCAGTTCGAAGCGCCCGTGCCGACGCCGCGCGACGAGCCCGTCTGGCTGCAGCCGTTTCCTGACGCGTTCCTCGAGGGCGCCGCCGGCCGGCCGCTCGGGCCGGAGGCCCGCTACGAGCAGAGCGAAGCCATCTCGCTGGCCTTCGTGACCGCCCTGCAGCTCCTACCGCCGCGCCAGCTCGCCGTCCTCATCCTGCGCGACGTCCTCGGATTCCACGCCAGCGAGGTAGCCAGCATGCTGGAGGTGACCATCGAATCGGTCAACAGCGCCCTCAAACGAGCCCGCGCTAGCCTGCAGCGCCGCCAGCAGTCGGCCGCCGGCCACCAGCCGCCGCCCGCCGCAGGCTCGCCCGCCGAGGACGCGATCGTGGCCTTGTTCGCGAGGGCGTGGGAGTCGGCCGATCTCGACGCGCTGGTCGCCCTGCTGACCGACGACGTCTTCATCGCTATGCCTCCGGAGCCCTTCGGATACGAGGGCCGTGAACTCGTGGCCCGCTACTGCGCCCGCCAGTTCGGCGCGGGCCGCAGGTTCGACCTCGTGCCGACCCGAGCCAACGGCCAGCCCGCGTTCGGGGCCTACCTGCGCCTGCCGGCCGGAATCCGCCACGCGACCGGCTTCTACGTGCTCACCCTTGCCGGCGACCGGATCTGCGCCATGACCCGCTTCGAGGTCAGCGTGCTGCCGTGGTTCGGGCTACCGCGATCGCTCCCGAGCCGATAGCCAGCACCGGGCATGAATCTCGCCGGGATTGACCGACGAGGAGGCAGCGAGCCAGGCGCGGTAGCGGACACCTGCTCGGGACGGGATTCTGGCCACTTCCGGTACCGAGCCGGTGCTGACAGCGGACGGGGCCGGAGGTTCCCAACCCGCTGCTTCCGGGGGCGCGCAGCGCCCGCCTCGGCTGACTGAGGTGAGGCGGCAGGCAGGGTCAAGAAGGTCTGACGCGAGCGGGACGGGCCTGGGGAAGCCTGTCCGAACCCGCGCAAATCTTTCTAAATAGGTTTGAAATTTGCGCGGGCTTCAGTCCTGCTTCCTGAGGTTGATCGCCCGGCTGGTGTCGTTTCCCTCAAGTCAGTGAGCCGCCGGCTCGCGCGCCGGCCTCAGTCGGTCATTGCCAGGCCCGAGCTGGACATTGACGCGGTCGGCGAACTGGACCGCGTCCGGGGTGAACCGGCTGGTGGTGCCATGTGAAAGCGCCAAAAGGCACCCGCCTTACATGGTCGCCTTGTGCCAGGTGCGGCCGCCGTCGGTGGTGTGCAACAGCATGTTGTGGACGGCCGGCAGGCGGTTGGCGAGCACGACCCAGCCGGTCGTGCGGCTGGTGTAGGTCAATGACCTGAAGTTGTCGCCCGCGTCACCGTGGATCGTCTGGGTCGTCCAGGTCTTGCCGCCGTTGGCCGAACGGTAGATCCAGTACGTGCCGCTGGACGCCGCCCCGGCGGCAGCGATGGTGATCACCGAGGGATCACCAGGTGGGCTGGCGAAACCCTGCGGGATACCCGCGACCGGAGCGGTCCCGGCCAAGTGCACGGTCCGGCCGCCATCGGTGGAGACCAGCACCTCCTTGCGAACGCTCTGCCCGCCGGTCGGCCGCGCGCACAGCAGCGCGACGCGAGACGGACTGGTCGCCGTAACTCCGGCCAGCCGGTAGCCGGTGCCCGGACACCGGGACGAGTAACGAGCCCAGTGCCGCCCGTCAGCGGACGCCCACATATGCGTCGAACCGGTCACCCAGACCGAACGGCCGGAGACGGCCAGGCCGGTGGCGTCCTGGTTGATCGCCGGAACCCGGGTCCATCTGACCGCGCCAACCGGAGTGGTGAAGAACTGGCCGTGACCAATATTTGGCCGCACCGCCGCGTAGACGGTGGTCGTCGAGGCGGCCAGTGCCAGGGCCTGGCTGCCATTATTAAAGAAGGTGCCGGGAGGCCCTCCGTGCTGCCAGGTCGCGCCGCCGTTGCGGGTGTGCCACGCGCCGAACAGCCAGCCGTTGTCCTGGCTGGTGAACAGCAGGCCGTCCCCGGCCGGCACTGTCGGCTCGATGCTGATGTCAGTAGGCGGGCTGAGGAAGCTCCAGTGCTTCCCGCCGTCGGCGGTCGCCATCATCGCCGCCTGGGAGCACTCGGTGGACAGGCAGGACGTGGTGCCCACTGCCACACCCTGCTTGGGCGAGGCGAAGTTCACGGCGGCCGGCTCGAAGTCGGCCGCTACCTTCGCGCAATTGCTTCCGGCCGGTGCGATGACGTGGCTAGAGCAGGAGGTAATGATCGCCAGGGCAAAGGTGTCGGGCCCGTCGGGGGAACTGAAGGCGTTGATCGCATAGAGGATCCCGGCGGCCGGGTCGATTGCTAGCATTTCGCCGACGGTGCCGCCCGGCTCACTTGGGTCTTCTGCCGTAGTAAAGGTGACCACGACGTCCTTGGTACGGCCGTCGATTCCCTGAAGGCTTCCGCTGAAGCCGAGGGCGTAGATGGTGTCCGTCTGCGGGTCGGCGACAAGACCGGCCGACGCGTCGGCGCCGAACGTGGCGGTGACGGTGTTCGTAGCGCCGTTGATCTCCGATATCGAGTCGTCGCCGTTGTTGGCAACGTAGATCTTGTCCGTGGCCGGATCGACGGTGATGCGCCTAGGGAACTGACCGACCTCGATCGCGGTCTTGACGGTGTTCGTGCTGCCGTCGATCACCGACACGCTGTTGCTGTCGAAGCTGGCGACATAGATGGTGTCCGTGATCTGGTCGATCGCGATCCCGGTCAGGCGGGGACCTATGTCGATGGTGGCCGTCACGCTGTTGGTGCTGCCGTCGATGACCGAGACCGTGCTGGCGTTGAGGACGTAGATCGTGTCCGTTTCCTGATCCACGACGACCTGGCCAGGGGACATGGCATCCGGGATTGTCGTTATCGACTTGCCGGTCTGCGCGTCGATCACCGCGACAGCGTGCTCAGTAGTGATGTAGAGGGTGCCGGTCGCCGGATTGATCGCGCCTGCGATGGCGTCGAGAGGCACCACGATCGCCCCTGTTATCTTGCCGGTTAGCCCATTTACTACCGACAGGCGGGTTCCGGTCTCGCTGAGGGTGCTGAGGGTGTAGACCGTATGGGTCTGCGGATTCACCGCCAGTACGTCGTTGCCAAACACCGGATCGGTAGCTGTCACAGCCCAGGCCGCCGGCCGGGGCACCGCTACCGCCGCCCGGCCAGACACCGCCGACACCCCAGCGCCCCAGGCCAGCCCCGCCACTACGCCAATCGCGAGAACGACTTTCGCCAGCCGGTACCCTCTGGGACTAGCAGCAGCGCAGGCCACACTCATGCCCATGACAAATACCTCCGCTAGGAAAGCCATCCGCGCCTACATCACGGTGTAGACGCGCTATGACCCCTACCGGTTTACTCAGCCGATGTGTCAACCGCCCAAGCCCGATAGGCGTCATTTCTTCATGACAGAAGAACGACCAGGCTGGCGACCGTGCTAGCGGCATGTGTGCCGCACATGACGGGCAGGGCATCGACAGCTATGAGGCGGAGGACCGGGTCAGGTCGTCGACCAGCGAGGTGATCTTCTCGCGGATGAGGTGACCGCGGGTTGATCGCCAGGACTCGCGGTGGTAGCGACGGACAAGCCCTGGGCTCCGGTGGTGATGGTGGTCACCTGCCAGCCCGCCGTAAGGCCCTTCTCCCAGGATGACGGGGCATTGCGAACTGGCTGCCACCGGCTGGTCTCGCCCTTCTCCCGCAGCAGGATCAGGCACTGCTCGGAGTCGAGATCGACCGTACGCAAAGCCAGCGCGCCGCCCCGGCGGCAGGCGGTCTCGGTGTGCAGCCGCAGCATGGTATCCAGCTCCGGGTCGTTCCCGGTGGTGGCGGCAATCTCGTTGATCTCCGCGAGCCGGGTGTCGGGCACCGCGCCGCGCGTCGAAGGGAGCCGCCGGGGCTTCTCAACCTTGCGGGCCGGGTTGTCAGCTGCGGCTATGATCTTGTCGTCCTCAGCGTGCCGGTACAGGCAGCGCAGCGCCGCGACCAGGTGCTCCGCGGCGCTGCGTCCGCCGCGGCCGTTACGCCGCGCCACGAGATGGCTCCGCACATATGCCATGAGCTGCCGGATCTCAGACGGGGTCGGCTCGTCCAGGCGGCGGTCACCCCACTGCTCGACGACGCGGTTCCAGTAGGAGCCGTAGGCCCGCCGGGCACCGGCAGATACAGCGGCCGAGACGACCGGCACGTACTCGGCGAACGTCGGCACCGCCGGCCGGTCAGCCGGGACGGCGAGCAGGTCCGCCGGCGACAGGCCCATCCGGTCCAGCAGCACCAGCGCTGCCGGGATCACGACGCAGGGCCGCGCTGGAAGCGTGACCATCCCGCCCGGATCACGCCGGGCGACAACCACGCCCGCATCCGCCGTGATGGTCAGCCGGTCCCCGTCACGCCAGCCCAGCGCCGCGAGAACCATGCGGTCCGCGACCCGGCCCGAGGCGTCAACCCGCGCCAGCCCGTACACCACATCCCCGGGCGGCGCGGCGCGGGGCGGCAAGCCCGCCAGCGGCAGCCGCCGTGACCCGGCCGCAGCGGATCCGGCACGGCCCCGCACCGGAGCCGAGGAGGGAATGACCGGAGGGATCACCGAGGCGGTCACAGCCGCCTCCCCGCAGGGAGCGCAGGCGCGTCAGCCCGGAGGCGGGCAGCCGCGATACCAGCCGCGCGCGTGTTCAAGGGGTGTCTTTTTCGGGGATATCGCACCGGTTTTTGTGTCCGAGGGGGGACTCGTCAGCTACGTACATGGGTGAGGTCACTGCTGAACTGCTGGCGGGGGCGGATCTGTGACCGGGCATACGGATCGGTGGATCCGGCGGACGATGAAGACGCATTTGAAATAATTAATGAACTTGCCATGACGGACATCATCGGGCAGCTTCCGGTGATGAGCGTGGCGCTAGCAGAATATATGTACAAATGCCGTGTCCTGATCAGATGCTCAGCATCATCAGGATATACGCCTACCGCACGCATCCTTAGCAATCGAGTCTCTTCAGCGACTGCAATACGCTGAACAACTTCAGTTCACTTTGGAACTCCGCCCATGCACGCTCAAGCCTAAGTCGATTCTGCGAATGAGCATACTGGACCTTCAATTGCTCCAGATGCTCAACCTGGGCGGTTTTGCGTTTCAGGCGCCGGGCCAGGACCAGGCCGGGGTGGTTGCCCTTGTGCCAGGGCCGGGACAGGTTGACGGAGATCCCGGAGGCGACGGCCTGGTCGTAGCTGTGGCGCAGCCTGGCCAGCAGGTCGGGGTCCAGGCTGGCCTGCCCGGCTTCGCGGGCAGCCCGGACGGCGGCCCCGGCCGCGCGGAGCGCGTCGCCGGCCTGCCGGCCCATGCCTGGGATACCGGGTCGGTCGCGTATGCGTCGCCGGGGTAGCGGTACAGGTGTGCCAGGCACTGCTGGACTCCGGCGAGCCCGGCGTCGTAGCTGAGGTAGCCGCCGTAGTCGTCACGGACCAGGACTCCGGCGAAGCGGTCCAGGATCCCGAAGCCGGTGATCGCCGCCTTGGTGCGGTTGCCCGCGGCGCCGTACCAGATCAGGTCCGGCCCGCCGCCGGTATAGGAGCGCATGGTCCGCACGGTATAGACGTGCGGGTTCCCGCAGTTTTCCGCGCTGGTCGCAGCAGTGGTCAGCGGGGCGGGGGTCTCGTCGGTGCCGAGCACGTCCGCCGCCTTCAGGGCGTCCTTGAGCGCGTCCTCGAACGCGGCGGCGAGTAAAGCCGCGTCCAGGCGGGCCAGGCAGCGGGAGACGAACCCGGTGGAGACCGGTGCCTTGAGCAGGGCGCTCATCAGGTCCGCGGCCCGCTCGATCCCGATCACGTCCGTGCTGGCCAGCAGCGTCGCCGCGCTGGTCACGTTCGGCCCGTAGCAGACCGGGCCGCCGGTCACGCCCGGCGGCCGGGAGGCGGCCGTGACCTGCCCGCATCCGCACGTGCGGGCCATAATCTGGTACTCGGTCACCGTCAGCGCCGGCTCCGGGATATCGAGCACCTGCACCGCCGAGGCGACCCGGCCCGGACCGCCGGCCAGGTCCGCGCCGCACCCGCCGCACATGCCCGGCTCGACCGCCAGGGTCTCATCCGGCCGGGCGGTCCATGCCAGGCTCACGCCCGGGTGGCCTTTCTGCCCGCCCTGCGGCCGGCCCGGCCGCGCCCGCGGCGCCTTGCGCTGGCCGGCCTTCTTCCTCGCCTCAGCCGCCGGGCTGTCCTGGCTCGGGGGCTGCGAGGAATTCGAGGAGTCCCGGCCCGCCTGCCGGCGCAGCGCCGCCACCTCAGCGCGCAGCGACTCGATCAGCGCGGCCTGCTCCGCTACCACCGCCCGCAGTTCCGCGTTCCGGGCGGCCAGATCCTCGTACGACGGCTGCTCCGGATGCGGCATCCCCGAACCCAACCATGATCACAAACCCGACGCCAGCACCGACACGCCGCAGATCAACAGGGGGCCTGACTGGTTACCCTTGAGGAAGAACGTCGGCGTAATGATCTGCTTTCTTCACATCTGCTTCATGGATATAGGTCGGCCGAACGATCCCGTCTTGCAGGCGTGACGATGGATGTTCTTGCCGATGAGATCTGTGGTGAGCGAATAGCTCCTCTTGTTGCGGAAATTCAAAAACGATGGCCGGCTCTGTCAGCTGGATCTCAATTGCGCATGGAGGCGACTGGCGCGCTATCGCTTGAAGAAGGTAACTACATTGTCCCTTACAGCAATCTAAGTGGTGGACAGAGAACTTTGGCGCAGTTGACGGTCCGTTTGCTTGCGCTTCAAATGGCTACAAGATGTTCTTTCTTTATCCTTGACGAGCCACTCGAACATCTGGACGCGCGGAATAGGCGCTCACTGGCAACCTTGCTGGTTCATGCGACAAATCAGTCGACCCAACTTCGGCAAGTTTTGATGACGACCTATGAGGAGTCAGTTACTCGGAGACTTACCCGGTCTCCAGGGGCAGTGCATGGGATGCGCTCTGATAGAGAGGCAAATGCTCATGTAATCAAGATTGCCTCTCTGGGATCGTAGTGCGGCAGCATCAGTTAATGGCCTCTTTGCTTGTCGTCGCCGGTGACGGGCTATGGCGACGGCCATCGCGAACCTGCGAACATGCCGCCTTGTCGGCAGCTTCGGCGGGTGCATGGCGTCTGCCAGCGACCCCGCCCGGAACCCGCACCGGTGCGGTATCGCCTGGTCCTGCAGCGCGGTGGCCGCTATCCTGGCCAACCCCGCTACACCGGCCGTCAGGTCTGGAACCGCGAGCGCGAGGACGAGGTCTTGATCGACGTGCACGACATCGCGCTCGGCCATACCGCCAAGATGCGGTGGAACGACCAAGCGCGCTGGATCTGGTCGGACCAGCCCGCGCACGAGGCCATCATCGATACCACGATCTTCGGGCAGGCCCAGGCCAAGGCGCGCGGCCAGGAGCGCGAGCGCCCAGCGCGGACCGCGCCGTAGCCCCCGCCCGTACTCGCTGCGCGGCATCTTGTTCTGCGGGATCTGCGGCCGGCGCATGCAAGGCAGCTGGAGCAACGACGCCGCCTACTACCGGTGCGTGTTCCTGCGCGAGTACGCCGCCAAGAACAAGATCGACCACCCCCGCGCCGTCTACCTCCGCGAAGACCAGTTCGTCCCGCACCTGGACCGCTGGCTCGCCACCAAAGTTCAGCCCTGCCCGTGGCTGGCTGTCGTTCAAAGACGGCTCTTCGAAGTTAACCGGGATCGGGTTTCTGGCTGGTTACTGTCCGTGGCGGCTGGGTGGTTGCGTTGCGTGGCTGCTGGCGTGCGGTGCGGTTGCATGCGGTGCGGACGCGGCGGCGCTGGTTGGCCGGGTTGCGGAAGGAATATGCCTTCCTGGCTTCGAGCTTGGCGATCCGGTTGAGGCTTTCTGATTTCGCGTTGCTGACGCCGGTGAGCACGGCGGCCGTGATCTGCTCTTCCCAGCGGGAGATGGTCCTGGCCAGGGTGATCAGCTCGGGGATGTCGTCGTGGCGGGCGCACCAGTCATAGAAGCGGAACAGCCGGTCTTTCACGTTCCGCTCGCACGGTACCGATCCTATTATCCGGGCCCGCAGGTTCAGGGCGTCGCGGAGGAGTTCCTTGCCGATCCAGGCGGCGGCCTGCTGTCCGTGCCGGTCGCTGTTAAGGGTGCTGACGATCTTCTCGAACTGGCCGCGGGTCAGGTTCTCCAGGTTCCGGCCCAGCAGGCGCTTGATCCCGTATTCGGGGTCGCCGGCCCGGCCCCGGCGGCCGTATTTCTGGCGGGTTGCCCGGCGGGGGACGTCGCCGGTCATCTTCACCGCGAGTTGCACGACGTGGAACAGGTCCACGACGAGGACCGCCTCAGGGAGCATCCGGCGGACGGCGGAGGCGTAGATAGAGCACATGTCGGTCGCGACCACCCGGACGGCGTCACGCCAGGCCGCCGGCTGGCGGGCGAGCCAGTACGCGGCGTCGTCAGCGGTCCGGCCCTCGACCTGGCCAAGCAGCCCCTGATCCCCGGACAGGTCGAAGAAGCAGGTATGCCAGCGATCCGCCAGGAGCATGTACTCCCCGGTGGCGGGGTCGGCCCGCCAGCGGGGCGGGCCCGCCGGTGCTCATCGATCCCCAGGTGAGCGACCGGGGCCAGCGGCTCATCCAGCAGCGGGCCCGCCAGGTCGGCGAACGCCTGGTGCGCGACCGGCCAGGACACCCCCGCGTGGCGGGCTGCCTCAGCCGGGGTGACCCCCCGCTCTGCGACCTCGGTGCCTGCCTGCTCCCGCAGCCGGGCCGTCACCCGGCCGCGTGGCGGGACCTGCGGAAGCGACTCAGTGAACGTCTTACGGCCGCAGCCCTCCGTCCCGCACTTCCACCGCCGCTTGACCCAGCACAGCCGCACCGGCCCTGAGTTGCCCCGCACGTCCTTCGGCCAGGTCACCACCCGGTCATGGACCCGGGACGACACTGTCCCGCAGCCCGGGCACGCCGGCCCGCCCGGATGATCGGTTACCGCCCATGCCGTCACCGTGCCGTCCGGGCCGGGCTCCGCGTCAGTGATCCGCAGGCCGTCCATGCCGAACAGCACCGACGCCGTATTCTCGAACACGATGCCCGTGGCTCTCTGATGATCTTGAAGTCCTGGTAAGACCCAAGATCGTAGAAGCTGCGGGCATTACTATCCCGGCGACACGCCAGCACCGCGGCTGCCGGCAGCCATCCTTGCGACCACGCTCAGTAACAGCGGCACATCACGTGAAGTAATCAGACAGTAACCGCATCCCGGTCAACTTCGAAGAGCCTCAAAGACGGCATGAGACACCGTGTCATCGCGGCTTACTGGCCGCCGCCAATCTATGGGCTTGCCTTCGACTCATGAAGTAGTGGCTCCAGTCCGGGCTTGTCCAGAACGCTATCTGGGAGGAACTTTTCGCGTCGTATGGCTGAGATATGTCGGTCGAGATATTAGTGCTGCTACGGGCGAAGACCCTGCTGCATATCCACGATGACTCCGGGTTGAGTGCGGGCGTTAGTCGGCTTTGCGTGCCGGGCAACGTCGTCAGGGACACCTGGCTCCCCCATCAACAGCGGTCTTGCGTCGCTCTGCTTCGGTCACCCTTTGATCGTCACAAGGTAGCCGAATGAGCGTGAGCGGCGGGAAGGCGGCGAACGCTGTCCCGCCGACTTCGTATCCCAGCGCAAAAAGCACCGCCGAAGCTGCGAAGGCTAAGAGATTCAAGCCGAAAGCCACTTTCAGGCCATCTTGGCGATCTCAATTTCAGCTTTCGCCTGCATATCCCCGAGATAGATCGTGCACGTCACGGATCGCTCGGCCATGCACAAGATGCGCTCTGCCGTGCCTGGGATGATCTCGTTGTGCTTGGCTAGTGTTTCCGGCGATGGCGGCGATGATGTGCCTGAGACAGCAACCGCTGCCGCTTCCTCGTGGAGGCGCGCAGTTCATGCCAGCTTGGCGCGGCACCGAACGTCCATCCCTTCCGCGCCCACCCCCGCAGCGCCCGCCGTACTTCGGGGATGTCAGGCAGTCCGCGACGGCGCAGCCTCCGGCGCACGTACCAGTCCAAAAACCATGTACCGGCCGCGCCGGCCCGGGGACGGTTCACCTAGCCTGGTGGATCCCCGGCCGCGTGCCCGAAGGCGACTGCCGATCCGTTGAGGGGACGGGCGGCCTGGTCTTGATCGTTCCGTAGCCAGCCAGGGCTTCCGGCGGATGCTGCGGCTGATCGGCGGGCGTCGAGCTTGCTGCGCCACAGCGCGTCCACGGAGTCTCCCCTGACGGTGTCGCGTGCTGCGTCCTGGCGCAGGATGTCCAGGTCGATCTCTTTGCGGCGGCGTGCTTCCTCGGCCCTGGCCTGGCGCAGCACGGTTTCGTTGCGCTCGTCGGCGATGGCGTCTCGGGTGTCGGCGTCGCGGCTGAACCTTCTTTCCGCGGCGGACACCTCGGTGTCGACGAGTCGGTCGTAGGGCGTGCTGCCGCTGATGAACTTCACCAGGACCGGCAGGCAGTCGATGAGGATGAAGAACACCCGCAGGAACCAGGACGCCACTGCGATGAATGCGTTGGACCGTGACAGATAGCTCAGCGACTGGAAGCGCTCTGCCATGCCGACGGGAGCGCCGGGCGGGGTTTCCCGCCGCAGGCGACTGGCGATCGCCACCGAGATTGCGGCCCGGTAACGTGCCTGCTGACCTGCCAGGCTTGCCTTGAGCGCCGTGATCTGCTTGTTCAGCGAGGCCAGCCGGTTTTCCTGGAATCCGATAGGGTGCGACGCGAGGTAGACGGCGACATACCGCTGGTCCTGCTTACAAGCTGGCCCGTTCCCGGGGGTACCGGTAAAGCCGGAGCCGCTGGTTCCGTTGCACTCGTCATTGACGGTGTTCTGCTTCCGGCTGAGTTGCGTGGTCTCGGTGCTGACCTGGGCCTGGAGCGCGGTCTCCTGGCTCTGCATGGCGGTCAGTCGAGCCCGGGACGCGGCTGCCGGGCTGGAGATGCTGAGGATCATCCCAGTGCAGCTGCGGCGGGGGGCAGGCTGCGGGATGCCAGGGACAGGATTGCAGTCCACCAGCGCGGAGCGGAGTGTATCGATGGCGGACTGGCGCTCTTGCTGGACGTGGCTGACGATGCCGGTCTCGAAGACTCGCAAGATCAGGGGCTCGGCGATGACGATCCCGAATACGGCGGCGATCGCGAGCCTGGGCAGCAGGACCGCTACCCTGGTGCGCCAGCGCGTGCCCGCGGTGCTGGACACCAGCCAGCAGTCGATGCACAGGATGAATGTGGCCCAGAAGGCGGCCAGGAACCAAAACCACGGCTCGGGGTTGCCGAGAATCTCGCTGAGCGCGAAGAACATCGACAGGCCGCCGATCGATGCTGTGCAGGTCATCACGGCGGCCAGCGCTGTGTAGCGGGTCCGCTCTGCGGGGATCCTGGTTAGGAGTTCCTCGCGCACGCCGGTGAGCTTGCGGATGGACTGGGCGAAGTGCGCGGGCCGGCCTGGCCCGGACTCGGGATCCGGCTGGGCTCGGTTCTCTCGTATGGCCTCGGGGCCATCGATGTCAATCATCCAGGCTGTCTTCGTCTGGGAGATCCTCGTCCTGGTCATCGCCGGCGGCGGCGATGGCCTCGCGCCTGTTGCCTTCACGCAGCTGGATGCTGTCACGCTGGCGCCGGGCGATCGGCTGACCGGTCAGCTTTTCCAGGTAGGCGGCGACCATGTCAGTCGGGTCGATGTCGATGAAGTCGGTCGCGCCGCTTTGCTGGAGGATGCGGAAGGCCTCGGCGAACTTGTCCTGCTGACGGTGCTCATCGTCGCGTGCGTGCACGATGGCATCGACAATTGAAGTTTCCCCGCGTGACAGGCCCAGCGCGGTCAGCGTGGTGGGACCGCTCTCAACAAGCGCCTGGTGGCGCTGGATGCTCCGGTCCTCCCCTATGTCGCGCAGTTCAGCGAGTGCCTGGCGCCGGCGCTCGTCGCGCATGTCCTGCTCGTGGCGGCGCAGCTCGCGGGGAGTTAGGACGGCGGCGGCGGCGAGTTCAACGGCGAGGCCGGTCAGCCTGATGGGGTTGAACTCGCAGTAGGCCTCGATCCGGCTGATCACCACGTCCCGTACGGCGGCTATGGCCTCGATCGGGTACTCGCTGCCCAGCTTGGAGAGCTTGGCGTCCTGCTGAAGGTACCTCTCCAAGTACCCTGCCAGGTCGATGGCCCCCTCCGCGGCGGCGCGCTCCGGGTCTGTCACGTGCGCCTGGAAGGTGACGCGGACGGTGAAGTCATCTGCCGCGCTCGCTGAGGGAAGTGAGAAGTAGATCGTCACGTCCCGGGCGCGGATGTCGACCAGGAGCACAGCAGTGGCGTCGACAACCAGTTCTTCAGTGCCGGTCAGGTGCCGGTTCTCGCGGATCGCCTCGTACCTGGACCCGTGACGGAAAACCAGCACGGTTCCCGGCCCGGCTGCGGGAAGCTCGCCGGGATCCCGCCGCGCCCCCCGCAGCAACCTGCGCTGGAGGAAGGGCAGCGTCCTTTCTTCCAGCACGGGGAAGGGGATGTCAGTGCCGTGGCTGTCTTTCGTGCTGCTCATCACAGGGCTCCTGTCGTGTGCCGGGCAGTCCCCAGGAACGCGGCGACGACTGCCGCCGAGGTTTCCTCTGCCCGGTCAGGGTCGGGCAGCGCCATTTCCAGGACCTCGATGGTCCGGGATGTCAGCCGGGGGAGAATTGCGGTGCCGAGCCGGGAGGCCAGCTCGGCTGCGTCGGGACCGTCGGCCAGCGCGGCCAGAGCGGCGTGCAGCGCCCGGACGGCGTCCAGCCGGTGAGGCACGCTGTTGAGCGTGGCCGCCCACAGTTCCCCGAGGGGCCGGACGTCCGCCGGGCGTGTCCGCAGGACGTTCGCGGTGGCAGGCATGCCAGTGGAGGCCTGCCGGGTGCCGAGGATCGATGTCACAGCAGCGAGGGCCGCGCGGCGCTCGTGTACGGGGCTGCCAGCTTTGAGGATGGGCCGGATCTTCTGCAGCGCAAAGCGGACCACGATGCCCTTCTCGAGTTCAGCCTCGGACTCGACCGTGTAGAGCTGGCTGATCGCCGTGCGCGCGACCCGGCCGATCCGCTGGCTCCGCTGTGCGAGTCCCCACAGCCACCGCATGGCCTCCGACGGGTAGCGGTAGCCGAGCGGCCCGCCGAGTGCCAGCGCCGCAGTGATGGCGCGTTCCTGTCCCTGGTTGCGGACCCAGCTGACAGCGATCTTCAGCGCTGCGGGCGCCAGCTGATCATCCTCGGCCATGGACCACAGGACGCTGACGGCCATGAGCCTTTTTTTCAGGTCTCCGGCTGACCAGGGTGTCAGATAGCTGGCCTCGACTTCTTCCAGCGCCGAGCGTGCCAGCAGCGCCAGCCCATAGCCGGCCGCGATCTGCGTCTCGCCGAACGGCTGATCAGCCAGGGCGCAAAGCCAGTCGCGGACCGGTCCCCACAGCTCGTCTCCGAAGCGGCGGTTCAGCTCGGTCATGACCTGCAGTCGGCACGACCGGGTGCGGAACGACGGGCGGTGCTCAAATCCGACTGGCGCAGCCGGGTCGTGGGTTGTGATGAACTCTCCGATGCCGACGTCATTGACCAGGTCCCACTGGGTCTGCGGGAACGGGTCATCGTCGGCGGGCCCGTCTCGCTGCTCGGTACCGGTGAGTGCCGCGCTGCCAGGTGTTCGTGCCGGGGTGAGCACGGCGAGCTGCCGTTCGAACCTCCGCTCGCTCACGCCGGACAAGAAAGCCAGCGCGGTCACCGACCAGACCCTGCCCCGCGCGGGGCGGGACCCGAACCATGTCGCGACAGCGCTGTTCTCGCTTTCGCCCGCCTCGGCCAGGGCAGCCGTGAGGCCGCCTGCCGCTGCCTCTGTGAGCCGCACGATCAACCGTGGTGACCGGATCTCGGTTGCCCGCGCCCGCAACTGCTGCCGCTCGTCCTCGCTGAGGCGCAGGTCCGGCGCTACCTGGGTGCAGTGGTCCAGTAGCATCACCGGGTCAGGATGTGACCAGGGCACGCAGAGATCACCCAGCAGGAGCCTTAGGCGCGCGTCGCCCTCGAAGGTGATCGCCATGTACGCTCCGGCCGCAGTCAGCCTGGCCGTGAGCTGACTGAGGTCATACCGGGCAGCCGACCCCGGATCGGCGGAAACAGGCACCCAGTCGTGGAGCAGGTAGACCTGGCCGTGACGGTAGTTCTTGTAGCCGGCCAGCTCCGGCAGTGACCGGGTCGGCGGGAAGACGGTATAAGATTCCGCGTCCGGGCATGTCGTGCGGGCCAGTTCCAGCGTGCCCGCCTTCTTCCCGCAGCCCTCCGGGCCGGCTAGCACGACCAGGTGCTGGGCCGTGAGGGTCTCCCGCGCCCTGCCGAACGGCTCCGGTTGCAGGTAGTGGCGCAGCGCGCGGCGGATGTCGGCGGCGACCAGCATCCCGGATTCTCTCCGCACGACCCGCCCCACCTGTGAGCCGCCGCCTGATACGCCCACGGTGTGGGCGCCGACTTCGGCATAGAAGTTGTTGATGACCGTGGCGGTCGGCCCGAACCCCTGGTCGCCGTTGGTGTCGGCATCGGTGTGAGCGGCGCCCTCGCCGTCCTCCGCCGCGGGCCTTCCGGGCGGCGAGGGATCCGGCTCCCCGGGAAGCGCGGGCTCTGGGCTGACGTCGGTCATGACCGCTCCACTGGCACGCTGCCGAAGCTGATTCCGATGACCCCGGCATCAACCGGACCGCAGAATTTGTTGTTCACGACGTAGCCGGGAGGCGAGTCGGCCCGGTCGCGGACACCGGGGCCCGATGCCGAGGCCCCAGGATGGGCTGCGGAGGTTTCATGATGTGGTCGTGCCGGGCTGATCCCTGGCGGTGCCGTGTAGCCGGGGACAGTCAGCCAGCCGGTCTCCCCTGATGAGTCCAGGGGCACCGGGGCGTAGGCGGCGGCGATCAGGGGGTGTGTGTGACGGAGAATGTTCTCGAACACCTCGGCTGAGGCGATGACGGCCATGAGGGCCTCCGGGGCTGCGGCCAGCGTGTCGTGTAGCGAAGGTGCGCCGGCCAGGCGGCGCGCGAGCTCGACGGCCGGGCCTACAGGCTCGTCGCCGCCAGGGAAGGCCCGGCCTGCGTGGAGCGCGACATGAAGCCGGAGCGCCCGCGCTGGACCCAGTTCCCGCTGGCGGTGCGCCAGGCGGGCGTTCAGCGCGGCGGCGAACGGTTCGGCGAGCTGGGCAGCCGGGACCCTGGAGGGGACTTGGAGCAGGAGCTTGCCGTCCAGGTCAGCGGGCTGCCAGTCGCTGGGTGTGAGCTGGCTGTCAGCAGCCGCTGACCATGCCAGGCGGTGCAGCGCCTCCCTCGGGGAGGAGGGCTGCTGCCCTTCAGGAAAGGTAGGGCCGTCGAAGCCGATGACCAGGATCATGTACTGAGCGGACGGCACCAATCTGCCACCTCCAGGGGATGCCTGCGCGGTGAGGCCTTGTGGGTCTGCGGGGACGAGTCCGCCCGGCGCGGAAGACTGGATTGCCTTCAGCTCGGCCCTCTGTTCCTTGATGTCATCCCCGTAGCGGCGCGCCCGGTTTGCCTGGCGCTCGTCTCCACCGAGGACACCGACGATCGCGGCTGCAGCCTCGCCGCTAGGCGGCTTGTGGCCGTGCAGTATCTCGGAAACGTAGCTCGGCTGGTATCCCGCTTTACGAGCGATCTGGCTTACTCCCAGCCCGCTGCGACTTCGCAGGAGCTTGAGGAGGTCAAGGAGTTCCCGGTGCGGGCCTGGCGGCAGGTATGGGTCTTGGCGTCTTGATCGCGTCATCTCTGTCCTAGGGAAATGTCGCCGGCTTTGGCACTAATGAGCGCTCTGTTATGAGCGCGCTGCTGGCTCCTTGCTGCCGGGCGCTGCCGGATGCGCCACGTGGCTGTCGCTCTTGGCGCGCTGGTGTAGCCGTGATCTTCGCCGGTGCTGTTGGCGGCGATATGGGAAGATGCTCTGTGAACGGCACGGCCGGGCGCTCGATTGTCCGCAGGACGCGGGATCGGCTGGCCTGAAGCATTTCCGCGTGCGTGGAGAGCCGGAGGGTCGGCGGCCGGTGAATCGCGCGGGATCGGAGCCTGGTGCCTTCTCCGGTGCCGGCCGGCTTGTAATCAGGGCTGTGCGCCAGTGTCATTCGTCAGTCCGGCCTTGAGGATCAGATGCCTGATCTGGCCTGCCCGTGTGTGCTGGCGGGCGGGCTCTGCGGGCTTGCCCCGTTCGGCGGCCGTCGCGGGGCTGGGCTGCTGTTGCTGGCTCAGGGGCCCAGGGCCGGGTAACCCGGATGGCGGCGGTCACTGTCGTTACCGCGCCGGCGAGCTTGAGGAGCGCCGGGCCGTCTTGTGCGTCGGGGTGGGCATAGAGTTCGGGCTGGTCGACGGCGGTGATGACGACAGAGCGCCCAAGGCTGATGCCGCGCAGTGCTCGCCGGACGTGCAGGAGCGGGGCGCGGGCTGCGACGACTCCCGGCGAGTGCTTCTGCGGATCGGTCAGCACGGCAAGCCCGTTCCGGCGCAGCGTTGCCGCCATGCGGGCGGCGGCGCGGCGAAGGGTCGGTACCTGGGCCTCGTGGGTGTGCACGACGTAAGCGCCGAGCAGGGCGACGGCAGGCGCGACGCGGGTCATGACCTGGTCGGTTCGAGGGTTGGGGACGCCGTCCAGGAGCTGGCGTACCGGATGCTGGGTCAGCGCCACGGCTGTCCGGTACAGGGCCGGGCTGCAGGTGACCAGGCAGCCGAGTTCGCCTGCGCTGGGCGACCGGGCTGCGCTGAAGGAGAACGCGCAGACGTCCGCTGCGCTGCCCACTGGCGTGCCGTCGCCGTAGCAGGCCGCCCACGCGCGGGAGGCGTCCTCGATGATGGGCAGGCTCAGCCGGGCGCTGCGCAGCGCCGGCACGTCACAGGTGAGACCGTGCAGGTGCACCGCGAGCACGGCCGCGAGGCCGTCCATTAGCCGCTGATCATGGCTAAGCAGCGCGGTGTCCAGTAGACCGGTAGCGGCGATGACCGGCAGCGGCCGCGTGCGGATGCCCAGCGCTTGGGCCGCTGCCGTGGCGGCATCGCGGTCCAGCGCCGGCACGCCGATGGTCGCGCCTGGCTTGATGTCGACTGCACGCAGGGCGGTGATCAGCGCTGCTGTGGCGCTTGGCAGGGCTAGTGCCATCGCGTCCGGGGCAACCCAGCGGGCGACGAGGTGCTCGAACGCGGCGATGACTCCGCCGCCGGTGTAGGAGGAGCTGACGCGCCAGGTGAACTGATCCTCCCACCAGCGACAGGCGGCACCCAGGTCTGTGAGCAGCTCGCGGTCGGCGAGGTCCGCGCGGTGCGCAGCCGCAGTTGGCATCCCGCGACCGGCTGACGGCTGGGATCCCGGCAGCATCCGAAGGCGCTGTCGGCGGGCCGCCGGTCCGCTTTGCCGCTCCGGGATGCCCTCCGCCGCTCGTGCCGGGCCAGGGGGCGAGTTCGTATTCAGGTCCTGGCTGGCAGGCGCCGACTGGGCGGCGACGGGTCCGAATGGCGTCATCGCTGCTCCCTGCGGGGATCCTGGCCGTCTTCGGCTAGTGCGGGGACTAGGCAGGCAGATATTAGTTCGCCGAGCGCAAGGCGCGGCACTTCCCCGGTCACCACCTGGCGCGGACTTCTCCGCGCGGCATCATGCCTTTTGCGCAACGTGAATGATGCACAGCCCGGATGGCGTGAAATGGCGCCTATGGCAGCGCTTGTCCTGATCGGCATGTGCGCTAATACACCTCCCCGGCAGGGCACCGAGTGAGCGCCGCTGCGCTTGCCGCTTCCTCTCCCGAGAGGGCCGGAATCCATTCCGGCAGCGTACCTCCGCGCGCCGTTATTGCGACCGCATGAAATGAAATGAGCGGAGAAAGCGGCACTCCTATATCGGGGATGATTCATGTACTTTCGTCGGCTAGATGGCGTAATAGCGGATGCGTGTAGCTGTATAACCCCCGCAGGGCAGGCGGGCCGAGATGCTGGTGTCATCATGATCACCTGGCTGATCATGTAGGTGGCGCACCGGCGTAGCGTGTATTCGTGCAGCTGCCCGACCCGGCATGCCAGCATGCGTTCCTTGGCCGCGATCACCTCGCTCGGCTGCGCTGCGTCAGCGCGCAGCCAAGCCGCGGCCTGGTGGCACTGGCATTCGTCGGCGACCAGAAGGCCGCGCGCCGTATGATGATCCCGTAGGCGGCGGCTGCGAATCAGCGCCTCATCAGTATGTTGCCCGACGGCGTTACGTGTGGTGAAGAGCGTCTCGGGGGGTGTTTCGGGTATCTGTTCCAGGCGCTTGCCGGCATCGGCGGCTGCCTGGTCTGCGGCGACAATCCGCGCCTGCAGTGCCCTGAACTGGTTGTGCAGGCTCTCCACGTCGTGCTCGTGGCGGCGGCGCTCTCCCTCGGCCCGGTCCAGGAAATGGCGGTCGCGGATCTCCAGGTAGAGCGTGATGACCGCCAACGAGTCTTCCGGCAGGACCGGGATCCCGGCCCTGCCGTCCTGGGCGCCGGCCCAGCGGTCGGCCAGCCGTGCGAACGGGCCGTAGAAGATCGGCTTCCGCGGCTTGGCATCCCACGAAGCCTTAGCCCTATCCCTCATCGTGCGCTCCCACGTCGGGCCGTAGTACCGGGCGGGCGACGACCTGGTGCCGGAGCGCCGAGGGTAGCCACCATTTCCATCCTGGTGATCCCGGTGTCAGCGCCCCAGACAATAGCCGTGACACATGCACGGCAATGAGCCAACCACCACGAAATTGACAAAAATCTGACGGGACCCGCCGACGTCCGGCCGCTCTCCGTGCCGCCGCCAGGAAGATCGCGGGCCTTCCCGCGTTGCTGCAGCGCCAGGACCGCGAGGTGTCCGGCTGGCAGGAACCTTCGACCGTCCCGGCAGCAGCCGACCTCACAGGGCTGCAAGCCCCCTCGGCAGCGAGCAGCAGGCAGGCTATCGCGCCCTTAGGAGGTGCAGGCGCCGTCGGCTGCCGCCGCTGCACGGCCCGGCACCGGGCAGCCCGCCTGTGGGTCTGCCGGGATGCGGCCTCGGCCGGACGCCGTTACCGGATCTGGCCGCCCGCAGCTCCGGAGGCGCCGGCACAGCACTCCGCGTCCTGGGGACGGCTGTAGCGCTTATCTCATCAGCCATCAGCCGTGCCAGGCTCCGCCCACGCGGCACCTTTCTCATGCTGGCCGCCGGTCGGCGGCCAGCGCAGCGAGGCCTGGACAGCGTGGGCTCGCGTGGGCTCGCCGGGCAGGGCATACAAGCTGACGTGGCACCGGTCACACGGGCTGCTGTCATCCACGGCCGCAGCCCAGCCGACCTCACGGAGCCCTTCCACCAGCAGGTCAATCACGGAGCGTGAGTTACGAGCGCAGGCCTGGTCGGCTAACATCTCGGCCGGTCCCACCGCGACGACCACGTGTCCGGTGCCGCAGGAGGCCTCGATCCCGGTGAAGCGGTCCGGTGCGCTGCCCTCTACCACTGTGACGGTCCAGTTCTCCGCTCGCAGCGTTGTCACCACCGCCGCAGTGACTAGATCCCGCTGCGCGACCGCGACCGAGTCAGCGATCGCTGCGGCCAGCCGGGCCCCGGCTGCGGGTCTGGTGATCGTCTCCGCGGCAGCCGGGGCGTCGGCGAGCAGTTCGCCCGCCGCCCGCAGCGCGCTCGCCTGAGCGGGAGTGAGTTGCTCGCCTGCGGTCATCGCGTCCGCGGCCGAACGCAGCAGGGCGGCGTCGCATGCCATCAGCGCTTGCGCGTGGCTAGGCCCGGCCGCGGGTTCGCTGACAACCCGGATGCGGGCGCCGCTACTCATCCTCTGGTCTCCCCCGGCGCGTTCCCCGGCCTGGCTAGGGCATGCGTAGTAATCGGCCGCATCACCGCATAGCACTCCGTCTACTATCGAGTAATCCAGGGCTGGCATCGGGGCCAGCGCAGGCTGTGGGTTCTCCTGATCCTGGCTGACGGGCCGGGATCGCGGTAGACGGCTGCGGCGACAACCATCCCCGTAGCAGACACATAACTTCGGAAGTGCCAGTTAGATGACAGAATCAGCCGACAGCTCCGAGGAGCAGATCAGGCAGATCTGCGAGGAGCTCCGCACGCTCCGCAAGAACCGCGGCATACAGGCGCACCCTCTGCGGCTGGGCCGGTACCTGCTGGAACTGGCGCCAGGGGAGACCGTCGGGCGGCGAGAGCGGCTGGCCGCCCAGCTCAACAGCTGTGTGACGCAGCTGCCGCGCGAGGATGCCCTGGCCGTGACCGCCAGCCTGGGGCTGCGCGGCCAGACTACGAACATGCCCCACCACGGTGACCGGGTTAGCTGGCTGGCTGAGGAAATCGGGCGCGACTCCCGCACCGCGTTAAGGCGCGTTGACGCCGCCCACATGCGCTTGGCCGAGGTGATCGCCGGCGAGCTGCGCCAGCGCAAGAACAGGGCAGTCACCGATGCGACAGGCTGGTACCTGGCCAGCGTGCAGGCCGTGCTGCGGCTGGACACCCCTACGCCACAGTCGCAGGAAGTCCGCCGCATCTCGGCCACCCGGTCCGGACTTTCTGAGGTCCGCATCTGGGGCACCGTGCCCCGCGACCCCGGCCAGCCGCCGCCCCGGCCGTCGGCCGACGTCGTCTACGGCGGCACCCTCGTCAGCCGCGAGCGATCCAGGTCTCGCGACGAGCCCGGCGCCGCGTTCGAGTTCTTCGTCCGGCTGCCCAAGACGCTTGAGGCCGGCGAGGAGCACGAATTCGCTACTGTCACCCGGCTCGACGGCGGGGCGCCGCTGCGCCCGCGCTACCTGCTCATACCTGAATGCCGCTGCGATGCCCTCGATCTACGAGTGCGGTTCTCGCCTGACCGGCGTCCGGAATGGGTGCGCCGGGTAGACGGGGAAAGCTATCGCATGTTCGACCCTCCGCGGCGCACCAGCGACCTCATCGAGCCCGACGCGGCCGGCGAGGTCAGATTGGCCTTCCACAACCTCACCATGTACCTGGGTTACGGAGTTCAGTGGCAGCCCTGACGCTGGACCCGGACGGGCTGGGGGAGGACCGGTAGGGTCCTTCCCCCAGCAGTTGGGGGTAGGAGAGGCAGCCGCGCAGGTTCGTACCCGGCCACCGAGGCTGCCTATTAGGCTGTTGTTTCAGCCCGTTCTGGGACTGGTCTGGTAGCGGACGGAGCGTGAAGCGTCCGGTTTCCTAATCCGCCGCTACCGGACCCGCCGGATGATCATGCATGCCACCATCACGAGAGTGAAGTGCGCCGTCGACACGACGAGGTGGAAACCCGTAGCGATCTGCATGATGCTGCCGTGAATGTCCATGTGCTGCTCACCGTCCTTTCCCCACCCCGCGATCCGCGCACTGCGGTGGTTGTCACGCTGATCGCGCCGGCAGTCGGCCCCTGTGGCCTGAGGCAATTTCACGGCCACTCCAGGCAGGCCTTCTGTAAGCGCGAAAGAAAGGGAAATGCCAGCGAAACTTCAATCCGATGAACTGCGACGATGTCGTTCACGTCGCTTTTTCGCTAGTTTTCGGCGGAGAACCGTCGGATCGCGCGAACTAGAATTTCTTCAGTCGGTCTTCCCGAGTCCTAGCAACTCGGAAAGGCGCGCGGGGTCCAAGCCGGGCATAGCCAACGGACCTGCGAGTACGGCAGCTGCGGGCTACGGGATCGCGAGCTTGTGACAGTACAGATGCTGTATCTGGTATCCGTCGCCTAGCCGGAGTGGATGGCGCTGCTAGCGCCGACCGTCGGCGTCGAGTGCTGAGTTGCTGGTGCTGGGCCAGGAGGTCGCGGCTCTGCGGCGCCAGCACCTCGAAGCCGCAGCCGAACCAGGCCGAACGGACGGTACTCGCCGCCCCGACCCGGCTGCTGCTACGGCCGCGGCGGAGGTGTCAGCTGATGACATAGGGCACGCCGCGCTGCGTCGACGGCTGGTCCGCTGCTACTGGACGTATCCGCACCGCGCTGGCAGGCCTGCTGTCCCGCGCGCTGGCGGGCCGCCCGCCCTACGGCTACAAGCTCATTCGATATCGGCCCCCACCCCAACCCCGCGAAAGCCGCCGACGGCAAACGGCAGCACGCGCTCGCGATCGATGAACCAGCCGCCGCCGTGGTGTGCCGGATCTTGGCCAGCTACCAGGAAGGCATGGGCATCAAAGCCATTTCCGAAACGCTGACCAAGGACGGCATCCCCTCGCCGTCAGCCAGCGACCGCGCGCGGAATCCCCGCCGCTGCGGTATCGCCTGGTCCTGCAGCGCGGTGGCGGCGATCCTGGCCAATCCCCGCTACACCGGCCGCCAGGTCTGGAACCGGCAGCGCAAAGACGAAGTCTTCCTGATCGATGTCCACGACATCGCGCTCGGCCACACCGCCAAGATGCGATGGAACGACCAAGCGCACTGGATCTGGTCCGATCAGCCCGCCCACGAAGCCATCATCGACACCATGACCTTTGAGCAGGCCCAGGCAAGACGTGCGAAGACCAACTCGTCCCGCACCTGGACCGATGGCTCGCCACCAAGTTCAGCCCCGCCCTGCTGCCAGGCACCATCGCGGAACTCGACCAGGCTCAGCACGCCGGCCAGCACGACCAGGCAGCCGACCAGGCACGCCAGGAGATAGCCGACTGCGACGCCAAGCTCCGCCAGCATCGCGCTGCGCTCGAAGCCGGCGCCGACCCCGCGATCGTCACCGGATGGATGGCCGAAGTCCAGGCCCAGCGCACCCTCGCCGAAGCCAGGCCCCGCAATCCCCAGCAACGGCGCATGACGAGAGAGGAGATCGCCAGCATGGTCGAAGCGCTGCAAGACATCATGCGCGTGCTTGACAAGGCAGATCTGGTCGACAAAACCGAGGTCTACGGCCAGCTTGGTGTAAGACTCCTGTACCAGCCAGGAGAAAGAACGGTAGTAGTCCAGGCCAGACCACTGGATTCCACGTACGTAAGAACGTGTCCGAGGGGGGACTTGAACCCCCATGCCCTTTTGGGGCACTAGCACCTCAAGCTAGCGCGTCTGCCTATTCCGCCACCCGGACTCCGCTGGCCGCGATCCTCGCGGTCCCAGCCGCATCACGATAGCAAATCACGGCACCTCTTGCGACGCGAGCGCCGCACAGCCCGCCTACACGGGTCCAACCCGGCAAAGCTCGGCGAAGGCGCCCGAGCTGCCCGCCCGCACCCACGGTGCGTCCCCTGCGCGCGGTAGCGGTGGGCCGAGCAGGACCAGCCAGGCTGGCCTGCGGCAGTCCCGGCAGCCCCTGCAATGTCACAACGTCGGCGCTCCCGCGCCAGCAATGTCACAACGAGGGGCCTCGCAACGCCCTGGTTACCTCGGCAAAACCCTACGTGTTGATCATATGCGGGCGCCGGCGGCGCACCGCTGTGCCGTTAGTGCTGCGTGAACGACACCAACGGCACAGCGGTGCGAGCCCGACCTCAGGCGGCCGCGACGATTGCCCCTTTTGCCCGGATCGCGGCCGGCGGCCGACAGCGGCGTAAACCGACACCGCCGCGCCGGCCGGGCGGCCACACCACAAAACCGGCAAACGTCTCTCTTGTCCGCTCGCCCAGCCCACATGGATGCGCGAACCGATGTTGGAAATCGGGTGTCAATCCGCTCATCCATGTTGCCGGCGGCCAGGCCGCCAGCCGCCCGGATGCCAGGCATAACGCCAACCGGGGTCCAAATCATGACGAACCAACCACCAGTCAGCCACCAAACGGCACGCCGACAGCGATCAAGCCGCCCGCCCAGCCCGCCGACGGCCCCAACCACCCACTTAACGCAACACCGCGCCGGTGGGACGATGGCGAAATGACGATCACAGCGCAGCAGGAGGTCGCGGGCCTGGCCAGCGACCTGATCAGGATCGACAGCATCAACCCGGGCGACGACACCGGCCCAGGCGAGCGAGCAGCGGCCGAACACGTCGCGGCGCTCCTCGCCGAAGTAGGCCTCGAGCCGACCGTGCTTGAGTCACGCAAAAACCGCGCCAGCGTCATCACCAGGATAGAAGGCGCGGACCCGTCCAGACCGGCCATGCTCATCCACGGCCACCTGGATGTCGTGCCCGCCGACCCGGCCGACTGGCAGGTGCATCCGCTGTCCGGCGAGATCAAGGATGGCTGCGTCTGGGGCCGCGGCGCCGTGGACATGAAGGACATGGACGCGATGATGCTCGCCGTGGTCAGGCAGCGGCTGCGCGAGGGCCGCAAGCCGCCGCGCGACATCGTGCTCGCGTTCCTCGCCGACGAAGAGGCGGGCGGCAACCACGGGGCCGGCTGGCTGGTCGAGAACCATCCCGGCCTCTTCGAGGGCGTCACCGAGGCGATCGGCGAAGTGGGCGGCTTCAGCACCGTGATCGGCGGCCAGCGCCTGTACCTGCTGCAGACCGCCGAGAAGGGCATCGCGTGGATGCGCCTCGTCGCGCGCGGCACGGCCGGCCACGGCTCGATGCTCCAGTCCGACAACGCGGTCACCGAGCTGGCCGAAACGGTCGCGCGGATCGGCCGGCACGAATGGCCGGTACGCCTCACCCCGTCGGTCGAAGCCTTCCTGGAAGCCGCCGCCGAGGCGCTCGGCATAAATTTCAGCAGGAACGAACCTGCCGAAGTGCTCGCCAAGATCGGCCCCATCGCCCGCATGGTCGGCGCGACGCTGCACCACACGGCCAACCCGTCGATGCTGAACGCCGGCTACAAGGTGAACGTCATTCCCCAGACCGCCACCGCCCAGATCGACGGCAGGTTCCTGCCCGAACTCGAAGAGGAGTTCTTCGCGGAGTTCGACCAGCTCCTGAGCCCGGGCGTGCGGCGGGAGTTCATCAACAAGAAGACCGCGGTGGAGACCACGTTCGACGGGGCGCTGTGCGACTCGATGACGCGGGCGCTGCTTCAGCACGACCCCGAGGGCAAGGTCGTGCCTTACTGCCTGTCCGGCGGCACCGACGCGAAGGCATTCAGCGAACTCGGCATCCGCTGCTTCGGGTTCACTCCGTTGCGGCTGCCGCCCGACCTGGACTTCGCCGGCCTGTTCCACGGGGTCGACGAGCGGGTGCCGGTCGAGGCGCTGGAGTTCGGCACGAAGGTGCTCGACACGTTCATCGATCTGTGCTGAGGTAGCGCGGCGATCGCCGCCTGGCGCGAGTTTTCGCAGGTAGCCGACTCAAGTGGCCAGGTTATCCCTCGGCATGATCACTAAGGATTAGTCGGGACCCGCAATGCTGTTTGGTTGTTTGCGGGAATGCCAACGGTGAGTAGTGTTATGGTCACTCATAGTGCGGGGCTGACCATGGGGGCGCACCCCTTCCACTACGTCTCCGGTCAACAGTCTCGTGCTGGCCGGTCTTCGAACGAGGAGGGTTGGCTGTGCTGTCGGATCAGCTCCAGGGCCCCGGTGGGCCGTCGCCTGGCCGCGCTCGAACGCGGCGAGGTGGCGCTGCGCCTTGTGCGCCGGCCTGGCAGGCCGGCTGCTTGATCCTCGTGCCCGGCAGCGGGAAGGGTTCCGCTCCGGCGGCCACGGCTGGCGCGCAATCGCGCGGGTCGTGGCCGCCGTAACAGGAACCTGCCGACCGGCCTGACACGCGGCCCTGGCCGCACCATGCGCCGCGTCTGTCGCGCGGCGTAGCTAAGCAGACACGATTTCGGCAACAGCGCCCGGTCCAGCGAGGCGCAGCTCCGTGGCGCCAAGCTTCCGGGGTTCGCCGCCAAATCCTCACGCGCTGCCTGGTGAGGCAGCGCCGGAAGACTCGGTCCGGACCGGATCATCCGCCGATCCGGTCCGGACCGTCCTCCTTCGCTCGCATCCTGGCCAGTGTCAGTTCTATTGACTGAAAGCACTCCGCGATGCGAAAACTCTCCCCCGCGATGCTGAAAAGGCTCCCCGATCCTGATCACCAGCCTGCGCGGCAGCCGCCGGGACCCGTGCTGGTTTCCGTGATCATGCTCGCGGCCATGATCACGGAAGATTGCCTAGGTCAGGACACATGCGATGTTCCGTGATCACGCCCTGGTCCTTGATCACGGAACATCGCACCTGCCGCTCCCGCACTGGCAGCTCCTTGGGGCGATAACTCTTCCTCGCGATGCCGGACAAGGCTCCCGATCCTGATCACGAGTCACCGCTCCCGCGCCATGAATGTCCCAAAGATGGGTCTATCGGCAGACGATGCACCAGCGGATTTCGGCCCCGGCGCGGCTGAGCGTCTATGAAACTGGACAGAGTAGCCGCCGGGCAACCCCCGGCCGGCCCGGCCCGCCCGGCCCGCCGAAGCTAGGTGCGCCAGGTGCGGCCGGCTACGCGCGAAGCCGGGTGGGCTTGCCTTATGATTTTCCGCCGCAGGGTCGCTGTGCGGCTGCCGTCGGCGAACAGGCGTAGTCTGGCCAGTTCCCAGTCGCCGTACTCTGCGTGGTCCGTCAGGATTCGCCGCGCGACATCCCTCGACGTTCCGCGCGGCAACTTGAGTACGAGGTAGGAGTACTCCGCCATCACCCTTATTGTGCGCGCCGGCGGCGATGATTCAATCTGCGTTGGGGAATCTGCTACTCAGAAGATGCGTTCGGTGCCACCGACGAGTGATCTGATCGGACTCGCGGAGCCAGTCGGCCGCCTGCGGTAGCCTCTGGCGACTGCGAGATGTGAGGTAGAGAAGAGAGTGGCAGCAAAGACTAGTCCGACACCGCGGCGCGGCAAGGCAACGGCAAACGCCGCCGCCGCCAGTTCCGGCACCGCGCCGAACGGCTCACGGCGCCTCGTTATCGTCGAGTCGCCAGCCAAGGCACGGACGATCGCCGGCTACCTGGGCAAGGGCTACGTCGTCGAGTCGAGCATCGGTCACATCCGTGACATGCCGGGCAGCGCGGCCGATATCCCAGACAGGCTGAAGAAGGAGCCATGGGCCAGGCTCGGGGTCAACATCGACGCCGACTTCGAGCCCCTGTACGTGGTCAATGCCGACAAGCGGCAGCAGGTCAGCAAGCTCAAGGCCCTGCTCAAGGACGCCGACGAGCTCTTCCTAGCCACCGATGAGGACCGGGAAGGCGAGGCGATCGCCTGGCACCTGGTCGAGGAGCTCAAGCCCAAGGTGCCGGCCAGGCGGATGGTCTTCCACGAGATCACCCCAGAGGCCATCGCGGCCGCGGTCGCCAGCCCGAGAGACATCGACAACGGCCGGGTCGAGGCGTACCAGACCCGCCGGGTGCTCGACCGGCTCTACGGCTACGAGGTCTCGCCCGTGCTGTGGAAGAAGGTCATGCCGCAGCTGTCGGCCGGCCGGGTCCAGTCGGTCGCGGTCCGCCTCGTCGTTGACCGCGAGCGGGAGCGCATCGCCTTCCACCCGGCGCGCTACTGGGATCTCGAAGCCGAGTTCGCCACGGTCGCCAAGGCAGGCAAGCCCGACGACGACGTCAGTTCCTTCACCGCCGCGCTGGTCGCGCTCGACGGGCGCCGGATCGCCCAGGGGCGTGACTTCAGCCCCTCAGGCGAGCTCAAGGGAAGCGGCGAGCCGGCCGGAGCGGCTGTCCTGCACCTGGACGAGGCGGCTGCCGCCGATCTGGCAGACCGGCTCCAGCACTCTTCGTTCTCAGTCAAATCGGTTGAACGCAAGCCCTACCGCCGGTCGCCCTACGCTCCGTTCCGCACGACCACATTGCAGCAAGAGGCGTCGCGGAAGCTGGGCTTCTCGGCGAAGTACACGATGTCCGTGGCCCAGCGCCTCTACGAAAACGGTCACATCACCTATATGCGCACCGATTCGGTGACGCTGTCGCAAACCGCCATCACGGCGGCCCGCACCCAGGCGCGCGACCTGTACGGGGCCGAATACGTGCCCGAGCAGCCGCGCGTCTTCACCAGCAAGGTCAAGACCGCGCAGGAGGCCCACGAGGCGATCAGGCCCGCTGGTGACGCGTTCCGCACGCCGGCGAAGTCCGGCCTGTCCGGGGACGAGTTGCGCCTGTACGAGCTGGTCTGGAAGCGCACGGTGGCCTCCCAGATGAAGGACGCTGTCGGCGAGTCGGTCTCGGTGAGGGTCGCCGGCCGGGCCGCCGCCCGGACCAGCACAGCCGGCGAGGAAGCCGAGTTCGGCGCCTCGGGCAAGATCATCACCTTTTACGGTTTCCTCAAGGCCTACGTCGAGGACGTCGAGGAGGCCGACGGCACCGACCGTGACGACCGGGAGCGGCGCTTGCCGCCGCTGGCCGAGGCCGACCCCCTGACCGCGCGGCGGCTCGCCGCGGCCGAGCACTCGACCAGGCCGCCTGCCAGGTACACGGAAGCCTCGCTGATCAAGGAGCTTGAAGACCGGGACATCGGGCGTCCTTCCACGTACGCGACGATCATCGGCACGATCCTGGACCGCGGCTACGTGTTCAAGAAGGGCACCGCGCTGGTGCCCTCGTTCGTCGCGTTCGCGGTGAGCACGCTGCTCGAACGGCACTTCACGCATCTGGTCGACTACGAGTTCACCGCCCGGATGGAGGACGCGCTCGACCAGATCGCGACCGGCCAGGCGGGCCGGGTGCCCTGGCTGCGCCGGTTCTACTTCGGCACCGACGGCGAAGATGGGCTCAAGGACCTGGTGAGCGATCTCGGCGAGATCGACGCCAGGGACGTCAGCTCGTTCCCGCTGGCGGGCACCGACATCGTGATCCGGGTCGGCCGGTACGGCCCCTACCTGGAGCAGGACGGGCAGCGGGTCAACATCCCCGAGGGCACCCCGCCCGACGAGCTGACCGCCGACTACGCGGCGGACCTGCTGAGCAGGCCGAGCGGCGACAAGATCCTGGGCACCGACCCGGACAGCGGGCTGACCGTGGTCGCCAGGGCAGGCCGGTTCGGCCCCTACGTGACCGAGGTGCCGCCTGAGGACGCGCCCTCCTCGGCCAAGCCAAGGACGGCGTCGCTGCTCAAGGCGATGGACCTGGACAGCGTCACGCTCGACGAGGCGCTGCGGCTGCTCACGCTGCCGCGCACCGTCGGCGAGATCGACGGCGAGCCGGTGACCGTCCAGAACGGGCGCTACGGCCCCTACGCGAAGAAGGGCACCGACTCGCGCTCGCTCGAGTCCGACGAGCAGCTCTTCACGCTGACGCTCGACCAGGCCAAGGAGATCTTCGCCCAGCCCAAGCAGCGGGGCCGGGCTGCCCGAGCGGCGGCCGCCCCGCCGCTGCGCGAGCTCGGCGACGACCCGGTCAGCGGCAAGCCGATCGTCTTGCGGGAGGGCCGGTTCGGCCCGTACGTGACCGACGGCGACACCAACGCCTCCCTGCGCAAGGGTGACATGCCGGAGTCGATCACGCCGCAGCGAGCGATCGAACTGCTCGCCGAGCGCCGGGCGGCGGCCCCGTCGACCAAGCGCAGGGCGTCAACGAGCAGGACATCAACGAGCAAGGCGTCAACGAGCAAGGCTTCGTCGAAGACGGCAGCCAAGCCGGGCGCGAAGACGACGGCCAAGGCCAAGCCGTCAACCCGCTCGCGGGCGAAGCCACCCAGTTCAGAGGGATAATAGGAGCCGCGTTCAACTAGCCACCCTCGGACCTGGCCACCGTATCGATAGCCTTGCACAATGAGCCTTAGATCCCCTTTGGGACAGCACCACGATGGCGTGCTGTCGATCAAGCCATTCAGGCGGATCTGGATCGCGACGACGCTGTCGAGCCTGGGGGACTGGCTGAGCTTGCTGGCGCTGTCCGCGCTGGCCTACTCGCTGACCGGCACCGGCGCCCAGACCGCGGGCGGCCTGCCCACCGGAAGCACCACGACGGGCAGTGTCGCCGTCGGCGGTGTCTGGATCACCTCGCTGCTGCCTTACCTGCTCTTCGGCCCGCTCGCCGGCGCCGTCGCCGACAAGTTCGACCGCAGGATCAACCTCATCATCGGCGACATCTTCCGGGCCGTGCTCTACCTGTCGATCCCGATCAACCTGGTGGTCGGCTTCGCTCCCAAGCTGGCGTGGCTGTATATCGCCCAGTTTCTCGCCTGCTGCGCGTCGCTGTTCTGGACGCCGGCCAAGGACGCCTCGATCCCGAATCTGGTGCCGCGCGACAAGCTCGACGATGCCAACGGGCTCAGCCTGCTGACGACCTACGGCACCGCCCCGATCGCGGCCCTCTTCTTCGTGGTGCTGCAGGCGATCAGCCAGTTCCTCGGCCGGGAGGTCGGCTACTTCAGCAGCGTCGCGCGCGGCCAGATCGCCCTGTCCCTGTACTTCAACACGGCGACCTTCGTTGTCTCCGCGATGATCGTCTATTCGCTCCACGACCTGCCTCGAAGACGGAACGGGGACACGATATCGGTCCCGTCGGTGGCGAAGTCCATCTGGGAAGGCTGGCGGTTCGCCGGGCGCAACAGAACCGTTCGCGGGATCACGATCGGCATGCTCGGCGCGTTCTCGGCCGCCGGCGTGGTCGTCGGCCTCGGGTACGGCTACGTGACCAGCACGCTGAACGGCGGCCCGACCGGCTGGGGCTTCGTTTTCGCAGCGATGTTCGTCGGACTCGCCGTCGGCATGTCGCCGGCGGTCAAGGTGCTCGGCGACTTCAGCAAGCGCCGGCTTTTCGGGGTCGCCATAGCCGTCGCCGGGCTGCCGCTCGCGCTGATCGCGCTGATACCCAACCTTCCTGTCGTGGTCATCCTGGTCATCGTGCTCGGCATCTGCGCCGGCATCGCCTACGTCACTGGTTACACGATCATCGGGCGTGAGGTGGACGACGACACTCGCGGGCGTACCTTCGCGTTCCTGCAGTCGGCGCTGCGGGTCGTCATGTTCGCGGTCATCGCGTGCTCCGGACTGCTCGCGGCCGGCTTCTCCGCCGTCGTCAGCGGCATCAGCGGGTCGTCAGACGTCACCATCGGGAACATCAAGTACGCCTCGGTGGGCATCAACTTCGTGCTGCTGCTCGCGGCTGTCGCCGCGATCCTGCTCGGCTGGACCTCGTACCGCCAGATGGACGACCGGCTTGGCGTGCCGCTGCTGCCCGACCTGGTCGGCGCGCTGCGCGGCAAGCCGCTGCCTGCCCCGGCCCGGCCGGCCGGCGCGGGCCGCGGCCCCGGCGGCGGCAGGCCGGCTGGCCAGGGCGTGCTGCTCGCCTTCGAAGGCGGCGAGGGCGCGGGCAAGTCCACCCAGGCGAGGCTGCTCGCCATCTGGCTGCGCGAGAACGGTTATGACGTGCTCGCGACGCACGAGCCGGGAGCCACCAAGATGGGCATGCGGCTGCGCGCGCTCCTGCTCGACACCGCGCACGCCGGCCTGTCGCCGTGGGCAGAGGCGATGATGTACGCCGCTGACCGCGCCGAGCATGTAGCGTCGGTTATCCGTCCGGCACTGGCCAGGGGAACCATCGTCGTGACTGACAGGTACGTGGATTCATCGCTGGCCTACCAGGGCGGCGGGCGCGAGCTCACCGTTCAAGCTATTAAAGAAGTGAATGATCGTGCGACCGACGGGCTCATGCCAGACCTGACGTTCCTGCTCGACCTGCCGCCGTCTGAAGGTCTCGGACGGCGGGAGAGTTCGGCTGACCGGCTCGAGTCCGAGCCGGAGCAGTTCCACAATCGGGTCAGGCGCACTTTCCTTGACCTGGCGGCCGACGATCCTGACCGCTACCTGGTGCTCGACGCGACCATGGACAGCTACCGGCTCAGCAAGTCGATCAAGGCCGCCGTGCGGGAACTGCTGCCCGATCCCGTGCCCGAGCGGGCCGAGGAGATCACCGGCTCGATCCCGGTGATCCGCGAGTGAGCGGCGGCACGGCGTTCGACCAGCTGGCCGGGCAGGAGCAGGTCGTCGGGCAGTTGCGCGCGGCGGTCGGGTCGGGCGGGCTGACGCACGCGTGGCTTTTTACCGGGCCGCCGGGGTCAGGCCGCTCGGTCGCCGCCCGGGCCTTCGCCGCTGCGCTGCTGTGCGCCGGCCGCGGCTGCGGGCACTGCCCGTCCTGCCGTCAGGTCGCCGCGGGCACCCATCCCGACCTGCTGCTCGTCCGGCCTGACGGGCTGTCGTACGGGGTGAAGCAGACCAGGGACCTCGTGCTCAAGGCGGCCTCCTCACCGGTCTACGGCGGCTGGCGGATCGTGCTGTTCGAAGACGCCGACCGGGCGACGGAGCAGGCCGCCAACGCCCTGCTCAAGGCGATCGAAGAGCCGCCGCCGCGCACCATCTGGATGCTCTGCGCCCCGTCCGCCGCTGACCTGCCCACCACGATCCGGTCGCGGTGCAGGCTGGTCACGCTGCGCACGCCGCCGACCGAGGCGGTAGCGGCCATCTTGCGCGATGAGGGCGTGAGCGAGGAACTCGCGCTCGAAGCGGCCCGCGCGTCCTTCGGCCACATTGGCCGGGCCCGGCGGCTAGCGACCGACTCGGAGACCGCCAGGCGGCGCGCTGAGGTACTTACGGTGCCCCTGCGGGTAACTACCGTGGGCGAGGCGTTCGCGGCCGCAGCGGCCCTTGTGAAGGCCGCTGAGGCCGAGGCAACGGCGACCACGGAGGCGCTCGACGGCCCAGAGCGAGACGCGCTCAGGCGAGCCTTCGGCGAGGGCTCGACGGGCAAGGGCGTCGCCACCGCCGTCCGGGGCGCCGCTGGCGCGCTCAAGGAACTTGAGGACCGCCAGAAGTCGCGGGCGACCAGGACCAAGCGGGACGCGCTGGACTTGGCGCTGCTTGACCTGGCCGCGTTCTACCGGGACGTGCTCGCCATCCAGGTCGGCGCCGGCGTCGAACTGGCGAACGCGAGCCGCGAACGCGACCTGCGCACCGTGGCCGAGGCGAGCACCCCGCGGGTGACGGTCAGGCGCATCGAGGCGATCATGACCTGCCGTGAGCGGCTCGCCGCGAGCGTCGCCCCGCTGCTCGCGGTCGAGGAGCTCACGCTGACGCTGGCCAGCCGTTCCGCCGCTGCCTGATCGCCTGGCCGCCGCTGTGGCTTCTGGAGGAGGCTTTTCGCATGTAGGAGGCTTGTCAGTGCCATGCGACGATAAGTCTCCTACGCGCGGAAAACCTCCTCCAGGAACCTGGCAACGCTCCGCCAGGATCCGGGGGGTGTGCTAACTCGTAACCTGGCCGTAACCTGAAGCGTGGGCATGATGATGGCAGTGAGCTTCAAGAGATCTGGCCGTCTCCACTATCTTGACCCGGGCGACCTGCGGCCCAGCGTCGGCGACAAGGTGCTCGTGCCCACGGAAACCGGTCCTGAAGTGGCCGAATGCATCTGGGCGCCGCAGTGGATCGACGACGACATCGACGGCCTGCCGCTGTGCGCGGGCCTTGCCACCGAGGACGATCTGGCCCAGGACGAGGCAAGCAGATCCAGGCGCGCCGAGGCCCGGGTGCTGGCTCGGCGGCTTGCGCGCGAACGCTCGCTGCCGATGAAGATCATCGCGGTGGACTACGTCCCGCCGGCCGAGCGGCTGATCATTTACTTCGCGGCTCCCGAGCGAGTTGACTTCCGCGCCCTCGCCAGGGACCTGACCGTCCGCCTGCGGGCGAAGATCGAGCTGCGCCAGCTAGGCCCGCGCGAAGAGGCGAAGATGCAAGGCGGGATCGGGCCGTGCGGGCGGGACCTGTGCTGCTCCACGTTCCTGCGGGAGTTCGAGCCGGTTTCGATCCGGATGGCCAGGGACCAAGATCTGCCGGTCAACCCGATGCGCATCGCCGGTGCCTGCGGGCGGCTGATGTGCTGCCTGAAGTACGAGCACCCGCTGTACGTGACGTTCAAGGAGCGGGCACCGCGGATTGGCTCGGAGGTCGACTCGCCTGAGGGTGCGGGCACGGTCGTGGGGTACAGCGTTCCTGCTGATCAGGTGATCGTGAAGGTGGCCGAGACCGGCCAGCGCTGTGCCTGCCCGGCGGCCAGCGTGTGCTCGTCGCGGCGGGACTACGAGACCGTGCACGGCAAGGCTCCCGGCCCCGCTGCCGCCCCCGCGCGCGAGGGGCCCGATGACCGGTAGACTCTGCTGCGCTGCCGTCCTCGCGCCGGCAAGCCGCCTTAGCTCAGTCGGCAGAGCGGTTCACTCGTAATGAACAGGTCGTCGGTTCGATTCCGACAGGCGGCTCCAGGTAGTGAGATTTTTTCGAACCTTATGTCGGTCCTGTTGGTCGCTTTCATGGACCGATTCAGTGACCGCTCGAATGCTCAGGATGCCCACAGGCACAGCCGGCTATTACTGAGCGTGATAGAAGCGGCGGTGGGACCCATTGATTGCTCAGCGGTTAGGGATGCTTCCGCTGTCCCAGAGCGATGAACCTTCGAGTGTGACTCGATGGCTTCGGCGAGCTGATGCATCAGCACGGCGATTCGATCGCGTAGCTGCAACTTGCGCAAGTAACGTGCCAGATCGCCAAGCAGCTCGCGCAAAGGTGTCAGATCGGGTGGTTGGTACTTACCAGGCGGCCTCGTACGGCCCAGTCGTCCCTGCTTCCTGGCAGCGTCAAAAATCGCGAAGACCTTGGCCGAGTCCTCGTCCTCTTCGTTGGACCGCTCTGCCTCTTCGGGCCGCGTACCCGCCATCATCCCTCCTTCTGGTCAACGTGGACACCTGCAAGATCATCGACCACGTGCCCGGGCCGGTTCGTTCACAGGGGTCACCCGGCGCGCGTTACTCGTCACGAGTACCTCCGGGAAGGAAGCTGCGCCGTTCACGGACGGCGGGGGAGGCCGGCCTTGTCGAAGCGGTCCTGGAGACTTGGCTTGCGCTCGTGCCCGGACCGCAGTTCCAGGAAGCGGGTCGTGAACGAGTTGTGGTGGCCGTTTCGCCGGGCCAGGGCGGAGAGGTCGGCCAGCAGTGAGACCGCGACGTCGTAGTCGCGGGGCTTCTTCGTCTCGATGAGGTCCGCGACCTCCTGCCAGGCGACCTCAGTCCTGGTGGCGAGCTGATCAAGACGCTTGCTGTACGCGGCGGCCTTGGCGGCCGCCAGTCGTTCCTGCTCAGTGCGGCCGGCCCGCGCCTCGGCTTCCTCGCGGGCGGCCTTGTGCTCGCCTGCCGCCACCCATAGCTGGGCTGCCGTCCGGGTGGGCTCGCCGGGCGAGTCCGGGGAAAGCGTCTTGCCCCGGAAGCGTCGCTGCAGGAGCGCCTGGACCTGCGCGCCCTCGCCGTCAGCAACCATTGTAAGGAGTTTGTCCTTCTCCGTGGCTGGGAGCGTGGCTATCCAGTCGGCCAGGCCCGAGGTCGGCGCGTCCGTAAGGGCCGGGCTGGCCTCGGCAGCTACCGCGATCAGGTCCTCGTCAATCTCCAGGAAGTCGATGATCGCCTGGAGAGCGCCGCTGAGATCCTTCAGGCCGGCAGGCACCGCGGGCTCGGTGTCCTCGTCGTCCACGTGGTCCCACTGGATTCCCATCAGCCAGGCGAGGTACAGCAAGCGGTGATCGCCGGAGAGAAGCTCTGACCGGGCCGCCACCATGCCGCCGAGCTCGCCGGCCGTCTGATCCCAGAAGTCGTCCGGGTCGCGGTCGGCGTACATGGAGATGATCAGGTGATCGCCGGCCTCGATGATGGAGGCGGCATCGGTGTAGCAGTACTGCTCGGTGAACTCGGTGTCGAGCGCGGCTTGCGGGAGCCGGAACATCAGGTGGCGGGTGCCCCAGTTAGCGAGGTAAAGAAAGGCGTCGAAGTAGCGCTCCATCATCCTCTGCGGGTCCCCGCGGAAGTTGCCCCAGTGGTACTCGTTGGTGAACCGGGTCGCGGTGATCTCGGCCCGGGTCGACAGCTGCCGGAGCTCCTCGCGCTGCGTGCTGGTCAGCGCCTTGTCCAGCGCCAGAAACTCGTAGTACTGGTACTCGCTCACCTGCCCACGCTCTCTTTACCCTCGTGCCCAATGCCGGTACGCCGCGATCCACTCGGTCCCCTTCGGGGGCGGCTCGGGCATCGGCAGGTCGAGGACATGGATCGGCTGCCCATGCTGGCCATAGACACAGTCAGCGACTAGACCGTGAGACGTGTGGGTTACGCCCGTTACGGTGACGGCAAGGCCGAGGACCCTGGTCGTGAATGGTACTTCCAAGTACTCCTCGATCATGGTTGCGAGGCCAGTGAGCTGCTCTTCTTCGCCATAGCAGTCGGTGGTTGCCTCTGCGACCATCGCGTCAAGTGCTGCCTTTCCTGGTCCTGTCATGGAGGCCAGCGTACGGAGAAGGAATCCCGCACCGAGACGGAAAGCCGAAACTAGCGCATGTCCTTGCGCCTTGTGCGTATGGGCACGGACACGAGATCAAGGGCATCAGCGGCGCGATGCCGTGGACAATGCGGAGTTTTCTGTATGGCGACTATCACGATTGCGAACTCGGGTACGCGGTCACCGACCACGTGGCCAGAGCCACCGTCGAACACGGGCTGACGCTGATCACCGGGACCGAGGACCGGCAGCACGCCTACGTCGCGCTCACCAGGGGCAGCCAGGCCAATACCGCGTTCGTGTTCACCCTGTCGCCCAAGATCGCCGATCCCGCGCCCGGCCCGCGTCCCGCTCCCGAGCTCGCCCGAGAGCACCGGTACCTGGACCTGCTCACCGCCGCCCTACCCGCCGGACACCCGGACGAACTCAGCCCCAAGGCCAGATGGCTGTGGCGGACGCTGCGTGCCGCCGAACTGGCCGGGCTTGACGCCGGCCAGGTGCTCGCCGAGGCGGTCGGGCAGCGGAGCCTGCACGACGCGCAGGATGTCGCGGCCGTGATCGACTCCCGGGTCCGGCGGCGGACTGCGGCGTTAGCACGAACTCGCCAGCCGGGCTGCGTTCACGGCGTCTGGTAGCACTGCGTGCTATCCGGTGCTACCCTCGGTGGGTGAGTAGCAGCGCGGAGATCAGTCAGCGCGATTTGCGCATGAGGTCGCGGGAGATCATGGATGCGGTCGAGCATGGGCAGTCGTTCACGGTGACCCGTGACGGGCACCGGATCGCGGAGTTGATCCCGCTGCGCCGTCGGCGCCGGCTGGTTCCGCGTGAGGAATTCGTCGCCATGTCACGCAATGCTGCCGCTGTCGACCTGCCGGCGTTCCGGGCTGATCAGCAAGCGGCGCTCGATGATGAGGCCGGCAGTCCCTATGACAGGTGAGCGTATGCGGCAGGGCATGCTGGATACCAACATTGTGATCTTGCGTAAGTGGGTCGACCCAGGCGAGTTGCCAGAGGAAATGGCGATCAGCGCCATCACTCTGGCCGAACTGTCGGCCGGGCCGCACGAGGTCCGCGGCAATGACGAACAGGACGCCTACGACGAGTACGCGGAGCGTGCCCGGCGGCTGGAGATCTTGCAGCGGGCTGAGAGCGAGTTCGACCCGGTGCCGTACGATGCCGAAGCCGCACGCCTGTTCGGGCGGATGACCGCTGCGGTCGTCGCAGTCGGCCGCAAGCCGGGCCGCCGAGTTGCTGACTTGATGATCGCAGCAACGGCGATGGCGGAGGGCCTGCCGTTGTTCACCACTAACCCCGACGACTTCACCGGCCTGGATAACCTCATCCGCGTGATCCCGGTGACCCGCCCGTCGGTTCCGGATGCGCGGGCCGGTCCGGACTCTGCAAGGTCGTGACTAATGCTCCGCGTACGGCGTCCCGGTCACTCGTTGTGATGTGATCATGCTGAGATCCGGCAGGGCTCGTGGAACCCGTACGCCGTGGGCACGAAGTTCCGTGACTATCTGGCCGACTCCAAGGCAGCAAATACTGCGCAGGACCGAGCCCTGCGAGAAGCCTTCGCCGTGAGCATCACTCTCGGGCTCCAGTTCCGAGATGCCCGCTCGGCGCAGGGGCTAACCCAGGCGCAACTGTCGGCCAGAAGCGTGTGACCCGCCGGCGCCGATGGCCGCGACGACGATGTTGGCCCTTGTCCATGGCTGCTGCTGGATCATGAACGGCAGCTCCGCGGCCATCCACAGGTACCAGAACGAGGTGGCCGCCTCATCGCCGCCGTCACGCGCGACACCGCGCCGCTGGATCCGGTCGGCCAGAGTTGTCTTGCCGACCCCCGCTGCGGCCGTGCATCGAGGAATCACTCCCGACACGACGAGAGCCTCTGAACATCAGCGGCTGCTAACGGTTACTTGGTCGGGCCGGAGGTTCCGCCAGTCCGTGGAACGGGTCGTGGACCCTTCAGGCTTGAGTGCGTAGAGTCGCATATCCGCGACTCTACGCACGTTTAAGTCGCAGATGTACCACTTAAATCTCTCCAAGACTAGCCACCTAACCTTCACGGATACTCAGAGTGATCGGGGCAGCGCGCATGTGATAGAGTTGCAAATTAGCAACTCTATGCGAGTTAAGGTCGCATCGGAGGCACCTTATTTATGACTGGGTCGAGGATCCCGATCGCCGTCGCCAGCGGTCAACGGCGCTTGGGTGAGGATCTTGCCACCTGGCGGCGGTTGCGGAGGCTGACAGTAGCCCAGGTGGCGGACCGTGCGGGAATATCTCGCTACACCGTCATGCGATTGGAGAACGGCGCAGGTGCCACCACGGAAAACCTGCTAAGAGTTGCCCGGGCTCTGGGAGTGCTCGAACTCCTGGTGGTTGCGCTCGATCCTTACGGGACCGATGTGGGCCGTCTCCGGTCAGAGGAGGCACTGCCTGAACGCGTTCGCCCGCGCAAGCTGGAGCAGAACCATGACCAGTGAGATCGAGGTTGTCGTCGCGACTGCCGCGAGGAATATCCTCGCTGGCAAGCTATACCCGCATTATCGTCGGGGCTCAGAGTCAGCCAGTTTCATCTATGACAGCAAATACCTTGCGAGTAACGGCGCGTACGAGTTGGACCCTGGGCTTCCTCTCGTCAGCGGCACATTGCAGACACCGGTCGGACGTGCGTTGTTTGGTGCCTTCGCTGACAGTTCGCCCGATCGCTGGGGCAGAACGCTTATCCAGCGTGCCGAACGGGCGCGGGCCAAGGCCGCAGCAACCGCCCCGCGCTCAATGAGTGAAATCGACTTGCTTCTTGGCGTCCGAGATGATCTGCGCCAAGGAGCACTGCGATTTCGATATGATGGTCAAGAGCCTTTTCTGGCCACCGAGGATTCCGGTATTCCAGTTCTAACGGATCTGCCCCTGCTGCTTGATATTGCCGCTCGCGCCGAGCGGGATACCGCAAACTATGACGATCTTAAACGTCTTGTAAGGGCGGGCAGTTCATTGGGAGGAGCTCGTCCGAAGGCGCACGTCCTGGACGGCTCCGGCCACGTCGCAATTGCAAAGTTCCCAAGCGAGAGTTCGGACACCTGGAATGTAATGGCCTGGGAGAAGGTGGCCCTTGATCTCGCGCGAAATGCTGAGATAGCTGTTCCGGACTCCCGCCTGATACAGATGGGGGACCGGAATGTGCTTATCGTGGATCGTTTCGACCGTCGCGGCAAGACCCGCGTCGGTTATGTCAGTGCAATGACGATGCTCGAAGCAAGCGATGGCGATAGACGTAGCTACCTGGAGATCGCGGATGTGATAGAGCGGCATTCGCCTGCGGCCTCTGCTGAACTGCGCCAGCTATGGCGGAGAGTGGCCTTTAATATTCTGATTTCCAATACTGACGACCATCTCCGGAATCACGGATTTCTTCATGCGCGTGGCGAGTCCTGGACGCTCGCACCAGCGTTTGACCTCAACCCGAACCCAGATCCAGGCACGAAACACCTGAGCCTCCAGATCGACTTCGAGAGTACGCGAGCAAGCATAGCTACGCTCATGAGCGTTGCTCCTTACTTCCGCCTGGACTATGACCATGCGCTGGAGGCTCTGGCCCAGGTCGCAGAAGCGGTTGCACGCTGGCGTAATGTCGCTGCATCTCACCGATTGCCGCAACGCGACTTGGACATCATGGAGTCAGCATTCGACCACGCCGAATATAGGCTTGCTCAGCAACTGATCAGAAGTTGGTCGACGCGAGTTCATCGAGGTGGCTTATGCTGAAGTGCGATGTTCGCGCTGCAATTAGACAAGGGGTAAATTGAGCACTCATCCAGCTCCTGATCGGACTCCCACACGCCGGGGAACGCAAGCTCGTCAACCGACGTGATCGGGCGCACGCACTGCCTACGCACCTGTTCCTCGGCCGGAACATGACGCAATCCTTCATACTTGTCCGCACGTCGGCGCGCGTCAGGAAGACGTTGCTGCGGCAATGAATGGCTCGCAGTCGCGGCACGTCGGCTGACGGCCGTCGTCCAGACTGCTGTCATGGAGCGACAATTAATCCCTGCGGGATGGCTGATGCTGCGGCCGTTCACCGCCGCCGACATCCCGTGGGTCTATGAGGTATCGCTAGACCCGGTGCTGCGGCATTTCGTGCAGGTGCCCTCGCCTTACCGGATGGAGCATGCCGCTTTCTTCGTCGAGCGACTTGCTATCGACGGCTGGGACAGCGGGCAGCGGGCCGAGTTCGTTGCCCAGGACGCTGCCACCGGGACCCGGCTGGGCCGGTTCGGCCTGGACCTGCGCCAGCCTGGCGCCGCCGAGATCGGCTACTGGGTTGACCTCCGCGCCCGTAACCGTGGCGTCGCGACCAGTGGGGTGCGAGCCGTATGCGGGTGGGCTGTGGCCACGCTGGGCCTGGAGCTCATCGAGTGGCGGTGCGAAGTCGGCAACACTGCCTCCCGCCGGGTTGCCGAGAAGGCCGGGTTCCTGATTGAGGCCACCCTTCGCAAGCGGCTGGTGCACCGTGGCACACGGGTGGACGCCTGGGTAGGCTCTCTTCTCTGCAACGAGGTGATGGCCATCCCCGGCTAACTGTCTCGCGCGCCGGTATCCTGCGGTCTGGCCCGGTCGGTCCGCACCGACGCCCGGAGAGCCGGGGTTTCGGAAAACCGTTCGACACGAGCGCGGTTCTCCGCCACGGTATCGCTGTGGGCGCACCTGTCGACTTCACGGCGGATGACCTCCGGGCGATGCAAGGACTGGCGCAGCGGGTGACGGCGCTGCGGCCGGAACTGCTTGGCGGCGAGGCCACGTTCGGCGAGCTCGCGTGGAACTGGGGCCTGGGCCTGGCCGCTTGCGGCGACACCTGGCGGCGACGGCTGGTCTGCAGCGGCGGCGAGCTGGTCGGGTGGGGGTGGGCCTACCTGCCTCGCCGCGTCGTGCGCACGGACGGATCGGTGAGCGAGTCCAGGAAGTCCTCGCTGGCCTATCAGTACCACCCGGACCACCCGGAGGTCTTCGGCGAGATCCTGGCCTGGTTCGAGAATGTCACCCCGGATGAGCTAGACCGCTACGTCACTCCGCCGGCATCCGACGTCGAAGCCATTGCCCGGCTGGCCGCCAGCGGCTATCTGATCGATGAGGCGGCCAACGCCGACGACGGCGACTGGCACCAGTACAACCGCCGGAACCTCGATGAGATCGAAAAGCCGGAAATCCCGGAAGGTTTCCGCTTTACGACGGCCGCCGAGGCGGGCCCGCAGGCGGCGGTGCAGGCGCACATCGCCGCCTGGCACCCGTCTGCCTTCAACGCCCGCGCCTACCAGGACGTCCTGGCGACGGCAAGCTACCGGGCAGACTTGCACGTCCTGCTGGAGGCGCCCGGCGGCACCATGGCCTCGACCGCGGTGTTGTGGTTCGACGAGGTGAACCGGACTGCGGAGTTCGAGCCGGTCGGGACCCATCCGGGCTACCGGCGCCGCGGTCTCGGGCGGGCGCTGCTGCTGCACGGGATGCACCTGGTCCGCGAGGCCGGGGCCACGGAGGTGACGGTCGCGTGTGTCGGCGCGCCGAAGCACCCGGGCGCCCGGGACCTGTACTACAGCGTGGGCTTCGAGCTGCTCAACCGCGATCTCGCGCATGTGAAGCGGGCCGGGCAGTAACCGGCGGTCGCGAGCGCGTGCGCGAGGTTGCCGGCCGCCTGGCTGGCGGGTGCGGCATCCTTGAGCCGAGGGCATCCGGCACACGCGCACCGGGCGCTGCTGGCGGGGCCACCTGGGAATGATGACCTGATGTTCGAGAGCCTCGCCGCGATCTGGAACATTCACGGCAAAGCCGGGACTACCCACCTCACTCTCGCGCGCGTCCTGGAGGACAGAGCAGAACTGGATCGCTTCCGGGCGGCGTTACCAGGCTTGAAGATCACGGTCTGCCGGCTGACCGGCCCCGAGGCCTTGCGCATCGAACGGCTGATCAGACGAATGCCACCCGGTCCTTCGCGGGACTGGCACCTCGCGCGGACGATCGAACTGGAATCGGTCCTCGAACGGCGGCGAGTGGAGGATTCGTCGTGGACAACGATTCCCGTCCGGTGCGGGCGGTCGCTCTGGAGGTCCTGGAACGAGCCGGCTCGCAAGATCATCTTGTTGCTGAGCGGTTACGACAAAGGCGTTGACACCGGTGGTCGCCGACAGGACACGGAGATCGCGCGCAAGCACCTCACGGCATATCGTGAGGCCGACAAGAGGGCTCGGGCGGCGCGCCGGCTGAGGAGGACACCGTGGGCACTAAGTTCCGTGACTATCTGGCCGATTCCAAGGCAGCAGATACTGCGCAGGACCGAGCCCTGCGAGAAGCCTTCGCCGCGAGCATCGCTCTCGGGCTCCAGTTCCGGGATGTCCGCGTGGCGCAGGCAACCCAACCGAGAGCACCCTCCATCGCCTGGCCTTCGTGCTCAACCAACGCCTTGAACTCGTCGCCAAGCCCACGTTAAATGTGGCCATAGCGCTCAGCGCTGGATACTAAGCGACCGGCTACCCGATTTTGCCCTACTGTACGGATAGTCGATCGGCGTTGCAGCCACAGAAGATCGAGTCGAGCCCCACGTTCCGTTGGCGCGTGGAACGGTTGTGGACCGAGTGGCATGCTCAACCCGTGCGTCGTGTGAAATCTGTGCAATCCGCCGTGCTATCAGTGCAGCTAGCACGCCTGGTGCCAGGGCGCGTGTTTCTCGTAATGAACAGGTCGTCGGTTCGATTCCGACAGGCGGCTCCCAGCTTGCAGTACTTTTTTCGAAATCTCTATCGTTCCGGTTTGTCGGTTCGTGTACCGGTTTAGTGAACGGTTCGAGTGCTCAGGACGCTCGCAAGTCGAATCGGCCGGTCACCCATTGTGATCGAGGCTGGCGGCTGCCGCTGCTGATGCGGTGGAGGAGAGCTTGTGACTTCTGGCCAGGACCGCCGTCGGCCCTTTCTTGACTTGACTAGACTAGACCAACTCGGCTAGGATGGTCTGATGACGGCAAGCGTGAATGTGTACGAGGCCAAGACTCATCTGTCGCAACTGCTGGATCGGGTGGCTGCCGGGGAGGAGATCGTGATCGCGCGGGCTGGTCGTCCGATCGCGCGTCTTGTGGGTCTCGGTGATGCGTCGTCGCGGCGCCGCATCCCAGGTGGATGGCGCGGCAAGGTCAGCGTCGCCGGCGATTTCGACGAACTGCCAGCTGATCTGGATGCTGCGTTCCGAGGCGAGCATCCGTGAGGCTGCTGCTGGATACCCATGCCTTGCTGTGGTGGCTTGCCGACGAGGGTTTGGCGGCCCGGGCGCGGGATGCGATCGCGGATCCGGCCAACATGGTTGTCGTCTCGGCGGCGAGCGCGTGGGAGATCTCGATCAAGAAGGCACTTGGTAAGCTGACCGCGCCAGATGATCTTGCGCGTCAGGTGGATGTGGGTGGATTCACGCCCCTGGCCATCAGCATCGCGCATGGCATCGCAGCGGGTCAGCTGCCTCGTCATCATGACGATCCGTTCGATCGCATGCTGATTGCGCAGGCAGTTGAGGAGGGGCTGACGATTGTCACCCGCGACAAGCGGTTCGAGGACTATGGCGTCGCGTTGCTGCCCGCGTGAAGGCGGAGTACGACTGGCGTCGTCGCGACGGACATACGTAAGTGGCACGAATCCGGCTGGTCATCAGGGCAAGTGACGGTGGCCAAGCCGCGGAAATGGGCCTGACCTGGGCTTCTCTTGCGTCGGCATGGCAAGCCCGGCTTCCAGCCGCTGCTCGCACCCGATAGCCTCCAGGCCGGGTCATCACGAGCCTCCCGGTCTGGGGTGCCGATACTCGAGTTCTATCGTGCCGTTGCTGAAGGCGGTGCTTGATGCCAGATCAAGCTGGTGGGACTTGGCCAGGCCGTCGAACAGCCGCCTTCCTTCGCCTGCGAGGTAGGGGAACTGCGTGACGCGATACTCGTCGATCAGGTCCAGCCGCATGAGCGACCGCCAGAAGGTGATGCCGCCGCTGACGATGATGTGGCCGTCGCCGCCTTGCCTGAGCTTGTCGATCTCTACCGCGGTGTCACCGCGTGCGATTGTGGAGTTGGCCCATACGGCGGCCGGAAGCGTCTGCGAGAAGACCACCTTCCGCGCGGCGTTGAGCAGATCGGCGTAGGGATGGTCGACGGCGGTCGGGAAGTACTCGGCCATGCCCTCGTAGAGGGCGCGGCCCATGATGTGAAGGTCCGCGCGCTCGTAGAGCGCGCTCGTCCTTGCCACCTGCGCCGGGTCGTCGGGCAGGTCCCGGCAGAACTGGAAGAACTCGCTGCCTTCCTCGGCAATCAGGCCGTCGGCTGAGTAGTCGAAGATTCGCGCTATCAGCTTGCGCATCTGAGGGGCTCCTTGGTCTCGAGGTGTCGCTATTTGGGGAGACGGCGCAGCCGCCAGAAGGTCATCGGCTCCGGTCAGTGCCCGGCCTGGGACGCCAGGTACTTGCCGAGGTTGTCGAACATCCAGCCGAGTTGCTGGCGGTCCTCGGGCTTCTCAACGCCATCCAGGAACGCGCCCTGCTCGGTGTACGTGAGCTTTGCCCCGCTGCCCTCCGTCCGGATCTCGACGGTGGCCAGCGAGACCGAGCCGAGGTCCTGGCCGGCATACATCTCGTAGCTGTAGACGATCCGCTGGTCCGGCACGATGTCGTAGATCACGCCCTCGTAACGGTACGTGTCACCGCCGGGCGTGATGCCGCTGAAGCGCTCGTGCCCGCCGACCCGGAAGTCGAGCTCGTATTTGCCGCCGTCGGATTTGTACTCCGGGTCGTCCATCCAGATCTCCCTGGCGGCGCCGTCGGCCCAGGCCCCGAAGACCTTGGCGGGATGCGCGGGGTAGCTGCGCTCGATGACGAAGGTCGTATGGCTGACGCTGCGCTCGGTCATTGCTTCTCCTTAGGCTGGTCGGGTTGATGGCCTGGCCTGTCGCTGCCGTGCATGTCATCCGGTGACGGGCCGGTCGGGACCGCGTCGGTCAGGTAATCGCCTAGACGGTCGAGGCGCCGCTCCCAGAGGCTGCGCCGATCGGCGATCCAGGTCTCGGCCGTGCGGAACGCCGGCGGGTTGATGCTGCAGGTGCGGGTCCGTCCGATCTTCTGCGACCGGACTAGGCCGCTGGCCTCAAGTACCTGCACGTGCTGGACGACAGCGGCCAGCGACATCGACAGCGGCTTGCCCAGCTCACTCACTGACGCGGGTCCCTGGCTCAGCCGCTCCAGCATGAGCCGCCTGCCGGGGTCGGCCAGAGCCTGGAACACGCGATCCAGGTCGGCCACTTGGTTAAGCATGAACTTAAGTATCGGCGCACCGACTGACAATAGTCAAGTCGGAGCTTGAGTTTCCTGGCTCGGCCAGACCCGGGACAGTCCTGGTCTACCTAGCGTCCGCGGTTAGTGGCAGTCGTGGCGGCGTTGACCAATGGTTATGACCTGGATTACATGTGGCGGCAGGCCAGCGGGATGTCCGGCGGTCCTTGGCCGGCCTCCGGCTGGCGTGACACGCGGGGTCTACGGCGCGCTGGCGGGACTGGCCATCGGTGCCGGTGACTTCGCGGGTCGCGGCGAGGGCTGCCTCGCGGACCGGGGCGAGCGCCGCCGCTTCAGGGGTTGAGCGCGTTCATGGCGTGCCAGCTCTTGCCGTTCCACTGCGCTGCCATAGTCCGCTGGATGGAGACCTCGCCCACGGCCAGGCAGCTGGTGGCGCTTGTGCAGCTGATGCCGAGCAGGTCGGTGAAGGAAGAGCTCAGGCTGGTGACCTTGATCTTGGTCCAGGTGCCGCCGTGCCAGGCCTGGATGCTTTCGCCGACCGTGGCCACGGGAGAACCCGGGCCCGGTCCGTAGACGGTGGCGCCGACCGCGAGGCAGGCGGCCGACGAGGTGCAGGCCACCGCGTTGAGTTCGCCGGCCTGGCCGGAGCCAGGCTGTACGGGCTGGATGCGTGAATGCCAGCTGTGCCCGTTCCAGGTTTCCGCTATCGGGATCAGGGCTACGCCGGGAAGTTCGGTTCGGGAGCCGACGGCGACGCACTGGCTGGCGCTGACGCAGGATACGGAACTGAACTGGGCGCCCAGGAGGTTGTCCTTGCCTTGCAGGGTCCAGGTGCTGCCGTTCCAGCCGATCGCCAGCGGGGTGGGTCCGTCGGGCACGCGCTCGGTTCCGACGGCTTCGCAGTCACCCCCGGCGACGCAGGAGACGCCGGTCAGGGTGTCGTGGTGGTTCGGAACGTTGATTTGTTTCGGGTCGGGGGTTGGCAGGATCCGCCAGGCCGATCCGTTCCACAGCTCGGCCAGGGTGTCGGTCTGGCTGGGCTGCCAGCCCCGGCCGACGGCCACGCAGTCGTTGCCGCGCGAGCAGGACACGCTGGCGAGCTGGCTGTTGGAGTCGGACGGGAGCGGCGCCGACAGGCTCCACCGGCGGCCGTTCCATACCTCCGCCAGCGGGGTGACCTTGCCCTGGTCGCTGACTCCGCCGACCGCGAGGCACTGCTTCCGGCTCGGGCAGGACACTGCCGCCAGGTAGCTGCCGGGAAGGCCGGGGCTCGGAGTGGGCAGTTCCCTCCAGGAATGACCGTTCCACAGTTCGGCCAGGGTCCGCTGCTCGTCATCGGCGTTGAGGTAAGCGCCGACGGTCATGCACCAGCGGGCGCTCACGCACGAGACGCCGGAAAGCCCGTCGTTCAGATCGCTCGGAGTGCGGGTAGCGAGCAGCCGCCAGGTCGCGCCGTTCCACTGCTCGGACACCGTATAGCTGGTGAGCGCAGGAGTCTGGTACTCGCCAACCACCATGCAGGAAGTTACGCTGAGGCAGGAGATGCCGTTGAGCGTCACCGGGCTGGGGGCCGCCTGCTGGGGGTCTGGCAGCACCTGCCACGAGCCCGCGGTCCAGCTCAGCGCTTGTCCCTGCGCGGCCGCCACGCAGTTGCCGGGAACCGGGCAGGACACTCCGGCAAGGCTGGCTGACGCCGGGGCATTCACTTCCTGCCAGGTGGTGCCGGTCAGCGCGATCGCGATCCCGCCAGGCCCGACAACCAGGCATGACGTCGCCGATGCGCACGAGACGCCGGTGAGGCTGCCGGTCGCGGGCAGGGGGGTGCTGACCAGCGCCCACTTCCTGTTATTCGCATGCCAGGAGTACACCAGCGGCGTCCCGGCGCCCGAGCCGACTGCCAGGCAGAACGCGGCCGTCGGGCAAGAGACACCGGTCAGCGTGATGTCGCAGCCTGGTGCTGGGCACACGACCGGCTGCGCAGTATCCACCTGGCGCCACCTGGTGCCGTTGAAGACCGAGCCTCCGGCGGAGCCCGCCGTCATGCAGAAGCTAGTGGTCACGCAGGAGACCGCGAAACTTCCGCCCGGCGCTGCCCCCATCCGCCTGAATCCCTGCCAGGTCGTGCCGTTCCACTCCTGCAACGGCGTGGAGCCGAACTGAACCTCATCCTCGGCGGCACCGCCGACAGCCAGGCAGAACGTCGGGCTGACGCACGATACGCCCGTCATCCCGATGCCAGCGGCCGGCTCGACCTGCCACCGCGAGCCGTTCCACAGCTCAGTGAAGGAGTTGTGCCTTCCCGAAGGGTCGTTGTAGGTGCCTACGGCCATGCAGAACGTTGAGCTGGTACACGACACGGCCGACGTGGTGATCGGCGCCTGGGTGAAGCCGAAAGCCGAATCCGGTACTGCGGGTGCTGCCACGGCCGACGCCGTTCCCGCCGCTGCCATCGCTGCTACGGTCGCGGCCGCGACAGCGCATCGCACTAGTCTGCGCATCATCAAACCTCGCCACTTCGGTGCCTCGCACCATTTGCTGCCCAGCCGAGCGCACCCTCGGTGCAGTTATTAGACGCGGGATAGCCCATGCGAGTTGACAACCTCAACGACAAATCCAGTTTGGGCGGAAGCCCTCGGAGCGAGAGTTAGCCGGCGTTCCTGGTGAAGGCCCCGCGCCAGATCTCGAGGGAGCCGTTGCCGAGTGCGGAGACGGCATTGAGGACCCGGGTGTAGCCGTCGTCTAGGAGCATCGGCAGCGCCGGGCCGGCGGGCAACCCGCTCGCGAAGGTCCTGGTCATCCAGGCTTCGACCCAGGCCGTTTCGTTCGTCCACTCGGCGGCCGCGAAGCCGGCCTGCTCGATCGAGGCGCGCAGTGAGGCGGCGGTGACGACGAAGCTGTCGGTTCCGTCGAGTGACCACGGCATCGGCCAGGGCAGAGGCAGGACGGTATGAGGCGGTCGGCAGACCTCCCAGATGGCCAGGCGTGCGCCGGGGGCCAGGCAACGGGCGATGTGCGCGAACCAGGCGTTCTTGTCCTGGACGTTCATCTGGACATGCATCGTGATCGCGGCCTGGAACAGCGGGCCAGGGTCGAACGTGGCGATGTCGGCCACCCGGAATTCGACGAGGTCGCGCAATCCGGCTCTGGCGGTCAGGTCGCGGGCGGCGTGGACGTAGGCCGGGGTGATGTCGATGCCGGTGACGCGGCTGCCGGTGCGGCGGGCGATCTGCCGCGCGGGCCCGCCGAATCCCGAGCCGATGTCCAGGACCCGGTCGCCTTCGGCGAGCGCGAGGCCGCCGATGAGCAGGTCGACCGCATCGGCTCCGCCGAGGTGGAACTGATCGACGTTGTCCAGCGCGCCGTCGGCAGACAGGTCCAGGTTTGGATGTTTGACCAGGAGCCGGCGGATCGTCTGGCCGACGTTCGTTTCTCCGTAGGTCATCGCACGAGGTCCTTTACGCCGCTTGCGGTCGCCGCCAGTTCGGCTTGGTGGTGTTCAGGTCCTGGCATCCGAGGCGGCTGGGCGGGCAGGAAGACGGCGGCGAGCAGCGCGCCGGCGAGGGCGACGGCTCCGGCAACGACACATCCGACGCTGACGCCGTGGTCGAAGGCGCTGGTGGCTGCCTGGCGGACGGCGGCGGCAGCGGTGGTGTGGCCGTGAGCGGCGAGCTGGCCGGAGACACCGAACGCTGCCCCGACGGACTGGCGGACCAGGTTCGTCAGGGCGTGCGGCACTATCGCGGGGAGGGAGGCGGCAAGCCGCGAGGCGTACAGCGAGGCGTAGACGCTGCCGATGACGGCCACCCCGAGGGTGCCGCCGAGCAGGCGGGCCGAGTCGTTCACGGCGGAGCCGACACCGGCCTGGCGGGCCGAGACGGCTCCCATGATCGACTCGGTCGCGGGCGCCGAGGTCAGGCCCAGGCCCAGGCCGTAAACGACCATCTGGACGGCGATGATCCCGTACCTGACTGTGGGCGTGATGTCTGCGGCGACCCAGAAGTAGAAGCCCGCCTGCAGGGCCAGCCCGGCGGTGACGATGGTCTTGGTGCCGAGACGGACCGCCAGCCGGGTGCCGGCGGTCGATCCGACCGCGACGGAGATCGCGACGGGCAGCAGATGCACGCCGGCGGACAGCGGGCTGTAAGACCGGACGAACTGGAAGTACTGGGTCATCAGGAAGATGAACCCGGACAGGGTGAGGAACGCGACGGTAACCGAGGCGCTGGCGGCGCTGAAGCGCATGTTCGCGAACAGCCGCACGTCGAGCATCGGCTGATCGGTGCGGCGCTCGCCGGCGATGAATGCGATCAGCAGGACAGCGGCGCCGGCGAACCCGAGCAGCGACGCCGCCGACGTCCAGCCCCGGCCCGGAGCCTCGATGATGGTGTAGACCAGCAGGCCCATGAAGCCGCCAGACAGGATCAGGCCAGGGAAGTCCAGGCCTTGCGGCACCGGGTTCTTCGAGGCGGGGACGAACCGCGCGGCCACGGCGATGATGGCCAGCGACACCGGTCCGAGCGTGTAGAAGATGCTCGACCAGCTGTAGTGCTCGAGCAGGAATCCGCCCACGATCGGCCCGAGGGCGATGGCCATTCCGGCCGTGGCTCCCCACAGGCCGATGGACAGGGCCCGCTCCTTGCGGCTGGTGAACACCCCGGTCAGCAGCGACAGCGTGGCGGGGAACGTCATCGCTGCCCCGAGGCCCATGACGGCCCTGGCGGCGATCAGCCCGGCTGGGGACGTGGCATATCCGCCGGCGAAACTGGCCAGGCCGAACACCAGCAGCCCGGCCAGCAGCATGCCCTTGCGGCCGAATCGGTCGGACAGGCTCCCTGCGGTCAGCAGCAGCGCGGCGAAGACCAGGTTGTAGGCGTCCACCACCCATTGCAGCTGCGCGGTCGTCGCGCCTAGTTCCCTGGTCAGTGTCGGCAGCGCCACATTGACCAGGGTGGTGTCGAGATTGATCACGAACGACGCCATGAGCAAGGCGACTAGGACGAGCGGTTTGGAGGGCGCGCGAGTCATTTCTTCTCCTCTATTTCGCGGCGGCGGTGAGCGCGCCGGCGGCGGGCAGCGGGGCCCGCCGGACCCTGACCAGCGCGCGCACGGACGTGATGTGCAGGGCGAGCAGCAGCGGCACGCCGACGGTGGGGACCAGCGCCAGCGGGAGCTCGCTGATCGGCGCGCCGGACGGGGCGACGTGGATCAGCTGGTATGCGGTTACGGCGCCGAGGGTGAGGGCCACGACCAGGTCAGTCATGCCGAACGCGTTGAGCCACAAGGCGGCGCGGCGGCTCGTGCCCTGCGCGAGCCTGAGCGCGACCAGCGGCGCGGCGATGCCGATGGCGACGTCGCCCAGGCCTGCGGGCAGGGCGAACAGCGGGGGTAGATGGCCGAGGGCCATGATGATCAGGAAGGCCACCCCGTCCGCCGCCCGGAACGAGTGCGGCAGCTCCAGACGGCGCACCATCCCCGGCGCGGCCAGGGCCCGCGCCACCACCGGCACGCGGCGCAGCGCCAGCAGCGTTCCCAGGAAGCCGACCACCGCGACCGGCATCCACGGCACGCCGTGGCCGATCCGCGTGTGGTACCAGCCGTGACCCGCGATCACCGCGCTGGCGGCGAACCAGCCGCCGAGCACGACGACCGCGCCCCCGGTGAGCAGCGCCGCGCGCCTTCGGCCCAGGCCGGCGCGTTTCGCCCCGACGTACAGCACGACGCAGGTCGCAGCCAGGATCGCGGCGATTCCGCCGATGGTGAGCGCCCATAGATAGCCAGGTGGGTCGTACATGGCATCCTCATTTCTAATTGGTATCTGCAAGATACTATCTTGTAGATAGTATCTGTCAACTAGTATCATGGGAGCGTGACTCGGAACGTTCGTACCTACGACCACTTCTGCCTGACCGCGCGCGCCCTGGAGCGCGTCGGCGACCGGTGGAGCCTGCTGGTGATCCGCGACCTGCTGACCGGCGCCAAGAGGTTCACCGACCTGATGGACCGTCTCGGCGGGATCACCCCCAAGACGCTCAGCCAGCGCCTGCGCGAGCTTGAGGAAGCCGGGATCGTCGCCGCCGACCGCGAGCCGGGGCGGCGGGAGGTCTGGTATCGCCTGACACCGGCCGGAGCCGACCTCGAGCCCGTCCTCGACGCGCTCGGGCGGTGGGGGCTACAGCATGCCTGGCGCCGGCCCAGGCCGGCGAGCCGCTGCACGCCGAGCATCTGCTCCGCTCCGTTATCCAGGCCATCGACCTCGCCGCCGGCGACCACCGGCCAGCCCGCTGGCACTTCCGGCTCGACGGTGCGGATTACCTGGTCGAAGACGACGGCCGCCAGTGGTCGCTCACCGCGGGGCCCCGCCCGCACGAGCCGACGTCACGATCACCGCGACCACCCAGGCCCTGACCGCCCTCATCTTCGCCGGGTCAGACACCGGCATCGACATCACCGGCGAAACCGAGCCAGTCCAGCGATTCCGGAAGCTGATCGGCGCCATGGCCACCGTTGTTCGCGGACCGGCTTAATGAGCCGCCGACCGCGCACGACAGGCTCAGTTCTTCTTCTGGTTCCCTGACCACAGCCTCACGAGACGGCTCCTCGATACTGACGGTTACCTTCCCGGCCTGAGGTTCCGCCTGCCCGTGGAACGGGTACCACGTTCATCTGGTGCATCCTGTGTCCCAAGCCGACCACGGGGGAACCATGTCAGACACGCACATGCCAGACGACCTGAGCACGCCAGACAAGCACTACGAGTTCGCATACGCGCTCATGACCAGGGGCAAGGACGGCGACATGGCCCATGCTCAGGTACATGCGACGTTCGCTGTAGCGAGTGCCGTGCAGGCTCTGACCGATGCTGTGAAGGATCATAGGGAAGGCATGCGCACGGACCTAGCCGACCTAGCCGAGACGGTTACCGGGCAAGAGTCCTAGCCTCCCTCGCCACCAAGAATCACGGGACGGGCGGGAGAGCGAACTGGTACGTCGCGGCGGGGAGGATTTGGCCGAGATGGTGCATGCGGGCTGGTGACCACGATCACTGGCGCCGGCGCGGCGTGGTCAGTCGTCGATGGCCTGGTAGGCGGCCGTCCAGAAGTCGAAGAGGATCGGCAGCCCGGCCGGCGCGGGCGCCCGCTGGATCATGAGGATTGTCGTCATGTCCTCGGCGGGGTCGTTATACCAGCCGGTGCCATAGATTCCGGGCCATCCGTAGCTGCCGACCGAGGCCAGCGGGGGGTAGGACACTGGCCAGGGCCCCAGGTGCGCGCGCCGGGTGCGGACCGACATCCCGAAACCCCACCCGATGTCGTCAAAGTACGCTGGCTTGAGCCCGGAGACTGCCTTCTGCGCCGGCGTCAGGTGGTCGCTCGTCATTAGCGTGACCGACGGCCGCGCGAGCACCCGCTCACCGTGGCTGGTACCGCCGGCCAGCAGGGCCGAGGCGAAGGCAAGATAATCGGCTGCGGTCGAGACCAGCCCGCCGCCTCCCTACTCGAACGCCGGCGGGGCGCTCCAGTACCCGTCGGGACCGTCTTCGACGACGATCTCGCCGGTGCCCTCGTCGAGCTGGTACGCGGTCGCCAGCCGGCTGATGTTCTCGCCGGCCACGCTGAAAGCGGTGTCTTTCATCCCGAGAGGACCGCAGATCCGCTCGCGCAGGGCGTCCCCGAAGGACATGCCGGTTGCCCGGGCGATGAGCACGCCTGTTACGTCGGCGGCCGTGTGGTACATCCAGCGCTCACCCGGCTGGCAGACGAGCGGAAGCGTGCCGAGCCGGCGGATCCACTCATCCGTCGTCAGCCCGGGCTCGTCGCCCTGGAGCTCGTTCAGCGCGTCGGCGATCGGGACCGTTCCCGGTTCGGCAACCACGATGCCGGTGCCGAGAGTGAAAGTAAGCAGATCCCGCAGCGTTACCGGGCGTTCCGCCGGGACGGTCTCATCCAGCGGCCCGCCCGGATCGGCGAGGACGGTCATGTCCGCCAGCTCCGGGAGGAACTCGTCGACCGGGTCATCGAGGCGGAGCGTGCAGTCCTCGACGAGCGTCATCGCGCAGGCGGCGACGACCGGCTTGGTCATCGAGCCGGTGCGGTGGCGGGCGACGACAGCGACCGCACCCGGGACGTAACCGGCGTCGAGGTGACGAGAGAGCATGTCTCGCACGCGGGTGAGCCGTTTCTGCGAGAAGCCGCCGCTGGTCACTCTTTCCTCCCCGTTATCATCTTGTCCGTATCGCACGGTATAACGGCCACTGACCTAGCAGCGTGCGTTTCGTCCGTGGGGTAGTGCCGGGGCATGGGAGCGTGGAGGAAATGAATTCACTACCACCCGATCAGGGCTTCAGTTCGCCTGATGATATGGGCATGCCGCAGGAGGCGTTTAAGTGGTCTGGGGATCAGCCGCCTGTTTCTGTGCGCCACCGGGTTCGCCGGATGAGCACTTCCCGCATCATCCTCGGTACCTTGTGGGGCGTGATCACCATCTTGGTGGTGATCGGCGGCGTGCTAGAGGTCTCCATCGGCAACGGGGGCGGCGCAGTCGTGACCTTCCTGATCGCGGCGCTCACTGGCTGGTTTGGCTGGCGGGCGTGGGGGTTCCACCTGAGGCGCGCACGCTCGACCACCAAAGCGCCCTAGGCTGGCACGGTGGACTCAGGCACCCGCGCGCACCGCTTAGGCCAGAGGACCTGTCCGGCCTGGGACCTGGTCCGCTGGGCGGCGGTGCCGGTCGCCCTTGCCGCCGTCATCAGCGGATGCGCGCACAGTCCGGCGCGGGTCGGCAATGCCATCGCCGTCTTGTCCTGCCGGGACTCAGCCGGACAGGCACCCGCCGACCCTCAGGCTCGTCCTGTGAACGGGGTGGAGAGCTTCGCCCTGCGCGGTGACACCAACGCATACGACACCCTCCCCGCATGGCACAGCCGGGACGGGCACCGCTACCTGATCTGGAAGACCTTCCTGAATGTCGCGCCCAGCGCCCGGCCCTACCGGACCGTGACGGTGACCGCCCCCGCGACCGCCCGCCTGTTCTACGCCTCATCCGCACGCTGGGGCAGCGTGTCCGGGACCGGGAGCATCGCCAGCGCGCCGCGCCGTGTCCGGCTTCCAGCGTGCGGCCGGAACTTCACCGGCTATACAGGGGGTCTCCTCATCACCCGTCCTGGCTGCGTCACCCTTGCGGTGAGCGGACCGGCAGGCAAACCCGCCACGGTGACCGTGCCGATCCTGGTCCCACGCTGCTGACGATGGCCGTGATCAACCAGGATTCCCGGGCGGCCTGGCGCTAGCGGCCGGTGAACGCGGGCGAGCGTCGGAGCAATTGGCGCAAAGGGTGCAGATCTTCTGAGACGAGCCTTGATTCCGTCCAGCGGATTGCGTTACCCGGGGCAGCGTGAGCAACGTGGCCCTTCCCGTTGCTGTCGCGCGACTGGTCCGGCGCGAGCAACGTGGCCCTCCCTGTTGTCATCCCGACAGCAAGAGGAAGGGCCACGTTGCTGTTACGGATGGCCTGCAACAGCAACAAGGCCCGACTTGATGCTGTCCCGGCTTGGTTGCGGCCCTCAGGCAGACGCCCGCCCGGGCGGCACGGAGCCCGACAACATGGGTGCGCGAAACGACACCCGATCCGGACCATCAATACCCGCATTCATGACCTTGTTGGCTAATTAGAGGTCCAGGCGGCCCGGGCCGGTTCAGGCGGCCCGGGCGGGTTAGCGGTGCCGGGGTTGGCCAGTCCGGGCTGTTCGAACTGCCCAGTGCTAGTGACTGAAAAAGCTCCCCGAAGCGAAAACTCTCCCCCGCGATGCCGGAAGAGCTCCCCGATCCTGATCACGAGCCGCGCGGCAGCCCCCGGGACCCGTGCTGGATTCCGTGATCATGACCGAGACCTTGGTCACGGAAGATCACCCAGGTCAGGACCGGTGCGATGTTCCGTGATCATGCCCGGGACCGTGATCACGGAGGATCGCACCTGCCGCCCCCGCACTGACAGCTCCCCGGACCGGGAACTCTCCGCCACGATGCCGGAAAAGGCTCCCCCGATCCTGATCACCAGGCACCCGACAGCCCCCGGGGAGGCTGCCGCGTGATTCGTGATCGAGTCCGGGGAAGCGTTTCGGGCACCTTGCGGGATAGTCAGGCGGGAGCACGCCCCGGCCCGGCGGCCCGGCCCGGCGGCCCGGCCCGCGACAGAGGCGGGGCGGCCCGGGTTGCTGGTCACGCCCGCCTCTGACAGCATCGCGGCCCTCCCTGTTGCTGTCAGCCACTGGTTTTAACAGCAACGCGGCCCTCCCTGATGTTGTCCTGTCCTGACAGCAACGGGGAGGGCCGCGATGCTGTCAGAACGGGCCGCTGACAGCAACAGGGAGGGCCACGATGCTCACCCTGCCCCGGCGGCGCCGGGGCGGGGCACGGCGCACCTGCGCCCGAACCCGGCGCCTGACTCACCAACATCCCGAGTCACCCGACAACCTCCAGGACAGCGGCGATGGCCCGCGACCATGATCACGGACATGATCACGGACATTAACCCCGGTCGGCCCCGGCGGACAAGCACCCCCCACGCGGCAAACCCGCACCACCCGCCTCCACCGCCTCATACTCACCCCGCAGCAGGAACTCCGATTTAGCCAACAAGGTCATTCATGCGGCCACGCCCCGGCGCCGGAAGTAACGCCGGGCACTGCCAAGACCCCGGCGTAGGGCTCGCCGCCGCCTACCGCATCGTCTGGGAGGCGCGGCCACGGTTTCCCGGTCCGTCCCGGCACCCGATTCCGCGGCCCGGCGGGCCGCGAAGATTGACCGCGCTGGTGCAGGGACGGTAGCCCCGGAGGCCATCGGCGAGTGGGTGATCGCGTGTGACACTCGGGCGGAACCCAGGCGATCTGGCAGGTCAGCGCAGTGTCACGGTCGTCATGACAGGTCCAGGACATGGTTGTGCGACAAGATCAGCGAGATCAGCGAGATCAGCAAATTCGGATCGCAATCCGCAGCCGACCCGCACGGGCAGCCGTGCGAAGGAGGTACACAAGATGATTCCCCGCACCCCCGCACCCTACGAGGCTGCACGGAGCGAGGCGTACGAGCAGGGACTGCGTGACGCAGCACGAATCTTCGCCGCTGTCGAATTGTCATGCGAGCGGATAATGGCGATCGCCGCGGACAGGGCGTACGCGGGCAGGGCGTACGCGGGCGGCGAGTACGCGGGCGCGGAGTTCACGCAGACCCGCAGGCTGCTGACCGCGACCAGGAGCCGTTCGGCGGTCCCGGCCCGCCGTGGTCACGCCATCGAGGCCGAGGCTGCCAGGATCGCGGAGAAGCGCACCGACCGGACCGGCAGCCCGCATGAGGTCGTGGAGCTTCCTGGCGGCCTTTACGGCGTCCGCAAGGTGCGCGTCCGGTGCGGGAAATGATGTGGCTCGGCCACACTCGATCGCGGCTGAAGCTCAGCAGCTTCAGCCCCGGCCGAGCTTGGCTCGGATCTGGTCGCCGTCGGGATGGTCTATCACGCCGGAGAGGCGCAGCGTCTGGGTCCAGGTCCGGCGGACGGCATCGGCGTCATTCGCGCTGAGCTGGGCGTCGGCGAGTTCTTCTCCGTAGCCGCAGCCGCCAGCTCAGGCAGCGCCGCCGGCCGCGCCGCCGGCCGGGACCGTCACAGCTTGCGGCCCACGCCGACCAGGTTGCCGTACTCGGCCGGATTGCCCGGCACGTCGGCCGGGGAGTCTGGCCGCCATTGCGGGATGAAGACCAGCCCCGGATCCGCCAGTTCGAAGCCGTCGAAGAACCGCAGGATCTCGCTGTGCGAGCGCAGGTGCAGCGCGTTGGCGACGCCGCGGTCGTAGACCTCCTTGACCGCGTGAGCGGTCTCAGGCTGCCCGTGGTCGGTGCCGTGGCACAGCACGAGGTAACTTCCGGGCACCAGAGCGTCCCTGAGGGCGGCGACGATCCGCCAGGGATCTTCGGCGTCGGGGATGAAGTGCAGCACGGCCACAAGCAGCAGCCCCGCCGGCTGGCTCAGATCGATCAGGCGCCTGGTCCGCTCGTCGTCCAGGATCCGTTCCGGTGACCGCAGGTCGGCGTTGATGACGGAGGCATTCGGGTTGCCGCTAAGAATGGCCTTGCTGTGCGCGACGGCGACCGGGTCGTGATCGACGTAGACCACGCGGGCGGCCGGGCTGGCCTGCTGTGCCACTTCGTGGACGTTGCCCTGAGTCGGGATGCCTGAGCCGATGTCGAGGAACTGGCTGATGCCGGCGGCGGTCAGGAACCGCACCGCCCGGCTCAGGAACGCCCGGTTCGCCTTGCCGATCAGCGGCGCGGTAGGCGCCACGGCGGCGATCGCCCGTGCGACGTCCTGGTCGGCCAGGAAGTTATGGGTGCCGCCCAGCCAGTAGTCGTACACCCTGGCGATGTTCGCGCGCTGCGGGTCTACCCCGGCCGGCACCTGGCTAGCGTCGTCGGCGGTCCGCATAGGCCAATCTTGCCGCCATTGTCATGCCGTCGGCTGCCTTTCGCGCCGAACGGCCTGTGCAGATCCGGGCATGGCTTAGGTTCGTGACAAGGGCCAGGCCGGCGGAAATGGTGCGCTCATGCACGTGCGGCTGCTCGGGTCGGTAGACGTCGTCGCGGACGGTCAGCCCAGGCTCGTGAGCGAGACTCGCCGCAAGGCCGTGCTGGCCACACTGACGCTGCGTGCCGGCGAGATCGCGGCCCCACAAAGGCGCCGCGGTGCAGTTCTTGCGGAGCGAGCCGGGCTCTGTTCGGGCGGTACGGGTTGCCTCGCCGATGATCGCGGTGAGTTCCCGTCCTGCGGCATGATCGCGGAGCGTTCTGCGTCGTTGCCGCGGAGAGTTCTCGCTGCACGGAGTGTTGACCGTCCTGTGTGCGGAAAGCACACCGCACAGCGACAAGGCTCCGCGCCAGAGCCGGGAAGTCTCCGCGAAGCGGGAATTCTCCGCGAAGCGGGAAGAGTGTCCGGGCGGCCCGGCAGCCCGGCTCGCGACAGCATCGGGGCGGCCCGGGTTGCTGCTCACGCTCGCCTCTAACAGCATCGTGGCCCTCCCTGTTGCTGTTGGACACTGGTTTTGACAGCAACGTGGCCCCCCCTGATGCTGTCCCGACAGCAACGGGGAGGGCCACGTTGCTGTCAAAAAAGACCGCTGACAGCAACAGGGAGGGCCACGATGCTCACGCCGCCCCGGGCAGCGCCGGGGCGGGGCACGGCGCACGCCCGCCTCCACCCGGCGCCTGACTCTCCAAGATCCAGAAGTCACCCGACAGCCTCCCTGACCTGGGCGATCTTCCGTGATCACGTCCACGAACATGATCACGAAACTGGCGCAGGCAAGTTCGAACGGCCCGGCCTGGTCGCCCCGCCCGGGCGAGGCCAGTGAGAACTCTCTCGCAGGGACGCCAGAAACTTCCTGACCGGCTGCCGCACCCGGGCGGGCCACGCGGCCAGCCCGGCCAGGATCTCCGCCTGATCCGTCCGTCTATCTGCACGAACGCCCGGTTCCGTGCCAGCGCAGCCTGATCGCCGGGCACTGGCCACTGGCCGCTTGTCGGCTGTCACACCTATCTGCACCTGGCGCGCATAGCATTGGGCTGTTCGCGAGCGGGCAGGCAGCTGGACGAGCGGGACGTGGGATCAGCCGATGGCAGAGCAAGCCGGGGAGGGCCAGACCCGGGAGGCCCAGACCCGGGAAGGCTCCGATCCAGGCGGGCGAAGCTCCCTGGATCTCGACTCCCTTGCGGTCACTGACCGGCTCCGGTTGTTTAATTTCACCCGTCGCGATGATCACGTGGCTTACTTGTGGGTGCTCAGGGCGCTCGACCGGCTCCGGGCGGTGCATCAGGTGCAGGCCCACTCCGACGAGGTGGCGGCCGCGCTGGCCGAGTTGGCGGTCGTTCATCCGGAGGCGCCGCGGCTTGATGGCGGCCTGCGGGAGAAGCTCGACGCGCTCGCCGACGACGGCATGGTGCACCGCCTTGAGGACGCGGCCAGGGCAGGCAGCCTGGCCAGGTACAGGAACCGGCAGTCCGTGTACCAGTTCAGCGAGCTCGGCTACCGGGCGTTCGCGGCGGTCGAGGACGTGCTGGCGGCCAGGATCAGGGACGCGAATCTGTCCCGCCTGGTGTTCTCCGACATCCTCGACGACCTGAAATCGCTCGCCGCGGCCATCCGCGCGGGAGACGCCGAGCAGGTGTACCGCAGGCTGTCGCGGCTCGACACCGTGCTTGACGACATGTCGCGGCGGGCAGCGCAGTTCCACCTGACGCTCGGCGAGATCGTGCGCTCGACGGATACCTCGCCGGAGGTCTTCCTCCGGTACAAGAACACGCTGCTGACCCACATGACCGACTTCATGGCCGAGCTTGACCGCTACCTGCCGAGACTCGCGGCGGCAGTCAGCGAGGCGGCCGAGGCAGGCGGCACCGGCCCCGGCCCCGGCGGCCCCGGCCCTGCCGGCACCGGCCCCGGCCCCGGCACCGCCGGCACAGCCGGCCTCCGCCCCGGCACCGGCACGGCCGAGGTCATGTTCACGCTGGCCGCCCAGGCCGATGAACGGCCGTTCCTGAGCCACGACGAGCTCGTCGACGACTGGCGCAGGCGCTGGGCCGCGCTGCGCGCCTGGTTCGCCTCAGACGGAGCCGCCGAGACCCCGGCCCAGCCCGGCGGCGAATCACGTGCGGCCGGGCTGCGAACCGCCACCAGGGCAGCGGTATCCGGCGTCATCGCCCTGCTGCGCCAGGTCACCGAGGCTCAGCGCGGCGGGGTGAACAGGTCCTCTCAGCTGCGTCACCTCGCCGAGTGGGTGTTCAACGCGCCGGACGAGGGCGCCGCGTACGCGCTGATGTCCGCGGCGTTCAACCTGCGTTCGGCTCGTCACCTCGGCGTCGCCCACGATGACGCCGAGCAGATTTCCGAGCGCGCCGGGTGGTGGGACGCGCCCGGCGTGGAGATCTCGGTGACCTTGTTCCGGCGCGGCAAGCCGCCGGCTCCCGGGGTTCCCCAGCCAGTGCGATCGCATTCAGGAATCCGGGCGGAACTGCGGCGGCGCCAGGCGGCCGAACGGGCGGCCGAGCGCGCCGCGGCGGTACGGCTGCTCGAGTCCGGCGCGCACGAGCGGGTGCTCGACGAGGCCGAGACTCTCGCGCTGCTCCGGCTGCTGACGCTGGCCACCGAGGCCAGGACCGTCGTCGCCGGGCGGCTGACCGGCGGCTCAGGCGGCAACGACGTGCTCACCATGCGGCTCGTCCCCTCGGACTCCGGCAGCGCGGTCCGCACCAGCAGCGGCGTCCTGCACCTGCCCGGCCTGCGGCTCGAGCTCACGCCGGCCGGCCGTGCCAGCTCCGCGCGCCTCCGGCACGACTCTGTCGGTGCTAGTTCCGCGCGCCTCCGGCACGACTCTGTCGGTGCTAGTTCCGCGCGCCTCCGGCACGACGAGGGCAGGCGCTGATGGCGCCGGGTGCCGCCGCCGGGGTGGCGCCGAGCGATCTCGGCTCTTACCAGCAGGCCGTGCGCCTGGCGCTCACCCACGATGTCATCACCGCGAGCAGGCCAAGGCCCGGGGTGCTGCCCGTGGTGCTGCGCTGGGCCGACCAGCTGACCAGGGACTTCCGCGAACTGCTCGGGTACACGCTGATCGCGACCACCAGGCAAGTGCGGCTGATCAGGAGGCTCGACGCGCTCGACGCCACCCAGGGCACGATGTTCGCCAAGAATGGCAGGCCCTTCGACCGGCGGCGCCTGGCGTACCTGTGCCTGGTGCTCGCCTCGTTCCAGCGTTCGCGGGTGGAGATCAGCCTGGCTGACCTGGTCAGGGCCTTTACCCCGGCCGCGAACGCCATCGACGGCCTCGGCTTTGACGCGACGGTCACCGCGCACAAGGCGGCCGTCGTCGACGTGCTCGACTGGCTGGTCGAACGCGGTGCGCTCGGGCTCTCCGACGGATCGCTCGACGCCTGGGCGCACGACAGCGAGCATGGTGACGCGCTGTACGACATCGACCACGACATCTGCGGCTCCCTGTTCAAGCCGGCCAGGCCGCTGCAGCATCTGACCAGCGCGGCCGGGCTGCTCGACGCGCCGTTCGTCGCCTCGAAGCGCGGTGCCCAGCGCGCGGCCGCCGAGCAGCGGGCGGCCAGGGCGCTGCTCGAGTACCCGGTGGTCTACTTCGCCCAGGTGGAGCCCGAGATCGCGGACGCGCTCCGGCTGCGCGGAGTGGCCGAGAACCTCGCCAGGCTCACCGGCATGCCGGTGGAGCGCCGGGCCGAGGGAGTCATGCTCGCCGATGGCGGCGGCAGGTTCACCGACAAGCCGTTCCCCGGCCGGGGCGGAGCGGTCAACCGGGCGGCCGGGCTGCTGCTGGCGAAGATAGCTGACCTCATCGAAGAGCGCGGGCAGACCTTGACCAGGCTGGACCTGCCCCCGGAGAGGGAGGATCAGGGCGACCTGCTCGCCAGGATCGACTCGGCGCTGCCGCTCGCCGGGGTGGTGCACGAACTCGCCTGGTCGGCCCCTGCGGACAACCAGCATTTTGAACAATTCGCCGGGCCGGCTGCCGCTTCCGGCAGGCACCCGGTGCCGGGCGGTACTCCGGCGGTCACCGCGCCGCTGATCGAGCAGTCCGTGCTGGTGACGATGATCGATGAACTCTACGACGAGCTCGGGCCCGCCTCCTTTACCATCATGTGGCAGCATGACGCGCGCGGCCTGCTCGCCGCCGCGACGGCTTTCCTGGCCGATCTTCGCCTGCTCCGGCTGGTCGATGGCGGCGTGCTCGTGCTTCCGGCCGCGGCCAGGTACCGCAATATCAAGCTGGCCCTGCCGATCACGCGCGGCGGCGACGGCCAGCTCGCGATGTACTTCGGCCCGGAAGGTGAGGCTCAATGACCCGGTTCCGGCCTACCCGCGCGGGCGTCATCAACGTGTGGGACTACGTGGACGAGGAATTCGCGTTCGCTGACGGCCGGCTCGCGCTCCGCGGCCACAACGGGTCGGGCAAGACGAAGGCACTCGAGGTGCTCTTCCCGTTCGTGCTCGACGGCGTGGCCGATTCGCGGCGGCTCGACCCGTTCAGCGGCGAGAACCGGACCATGAAGTCCAACCTGCTCTACCGGGGCCAGGAAACCGGATACGGCTACGTCTGGATGGAGTTCGCCTGCCCTGACTCATCCGGCTCCGGCTCGTCGCAGACGGTGACGCTGATCATCGGCATGCGCGCGAACCGGAACCGGGATGGCGTCAAGACCTGGTTCTTCGTTACCGGCAGGCGGCTTGGCATCGACTTCGGGCTCCTGTCAGCGGACTCCAGGCCGCTGACCGAGCGCCAGCTCAGGGCCGTGCTCGAGCCTGGCTGTGCCTACAAGACGGCGACCGAGTACCGCGATGCCATCGACGCCAGGCTGTTCGGGCTCGGCCGGGAGAGATACTCCCAGCTTCTCGATCTCCTGCTGGCGCTGCGCCGCCCGCTGCTGGCCAAGGACCTCGACCCGGCGAAGGTATCGGACACGCTCACCTCGGGCCTCCGCCCAGTCGAAGATGACCTCGTACAGCAGGCGGCGCGGGACTTCGAGAACCTGGCGGCCGTTCAGAAGCTCTACGACGATCTGGTCGCCGCGAACGCGGCCGTTCAGGAGTTCCTTGACCACTACACGGCGTACCTGCGGGCGCATGTGCGGTTCGCGCTCGACCGGGTCCAGGCGCGGATCGAGACCGCGGCCGGGCAGGCCGACCGGATCACGGCCGCCGCCGCGGCTCACCGCGAGGCGGTCGCGACCGAGCGGCTCGCCACCAGCCAGCGGGACGCGAAGGGCGCCGAAGGCCAGGAGCTGCAAGGCCGGCTGGCCGGATTGCGGAACTCTGAGGAATACAAGGCGCAGGGACGCCTGGAGGACAAGCAGCGCGAGGTCGTCAGCGGCCAGCGGGACATCGGTCACCAGCGCGGACGGCTTGACCGGGACAGGCGCCAGATCAAGGAGGCCGAGGACGGGGCGGCCAAGCTGCGCCGCCGCGCCGTCGACGCGAGAACGGCAGAGGTCAGGTTCGCCGCCGACCTAGCGGACGCCGCCCAGCGGTCAGGGATCGCCGACGATGGCTTCGGCCCGGTCGACAGCGGCGAGGATCTGCTGATCACGGCGCGAGCGCGGGCGGTGGCCCGCCGGGACGACGTCGGCGAGATTCGCAGGCTGCTCGAGGCCATCCGTGACGCCAAGGCCAGGCGCTCCTACGCCGAGCAGGAGGCGGGCCGCAAGGAGGTCGCCGAGCGCAGGCAGCAGGAGGCCTGCGACGCGGCCGGTGACCGCCTCGCCCGGGCCCGCGAGACGATCGCAGCCGAGCTGGCCGCGTGGACGGCTCGCTGGGCGGGTCCGGCCGGCGAGGATTCGGCCGGCGCGGATTCGGCTGGCTCAGGCTTGGTCGGCACGGGCCCGGCTGGCCCAGGCTCGGCCAGTACGGGCGGGCTGCCCGGCGAGATTTTTTCAAACGCCGATGTGCCCGCGCTCACTGAGGCGCTCGACCAGATCGGGGAGGCCGGGGCGCCCAGCCTGGCCGAGGTGTTCGCCGGGCTGACCGCCGAACGTCAGGCCGCGGTGATCACTGCCCGCGCGAACCTGGAGACTGACCTGCGCGAAGTGAGGCAGCGCCTGGCCGGCCTGCGCGCCGAGCGCGCCGCGATCGCCGCCGAGAAGGATGACGCGCCGCCCGTCAGCGACCTTCGCCCGGCTAGCCGGGACGGCCGCCCAGGCGCCCCGCTGTGGCGGCTGGTCAGGTTCGCCGACGGATTCGGCGACGAGCGGGCCGCCGCCGTCGAAGGCGCTCTTTACGGCGCGGGGCTGCTCACGGCCTGGGTGCATCCCGATCCGGCGCTGACCCGATCGGCGCTCGCCGCCGCCGAGGCGGATGGCTACCTGATCGCCTCGGATCCGGCGCCCGGGCCGACCCTCGCCGACGTGCTGGTGCCCGAGCGGCAAGACCACGTGCCCGCTGAGGTCATCCGCGCGGTGCTGCGGTCGATCGCGCTGGCCGACGACCTCGCGGTGGCCGCGGCGCTCGCCGCGGTCCCGGTGGTGAGCACGAAGGCGCAGTTCAGCTACGGGGCGCACGCGGGAGCGCGGCCGAAAGCCGCGCCTGAGTACATCGGCGCGACCAACCGCGAAGTCCGCCGCCGCGCCCGGCTGGATGAGCAGGACCAGCTGATCGCCCGCTCGGCTGACCTGGAGCGGCGGCTGGCAGCCGACCTTGAGCGCGCCGGAGCGCTGCTCGACGACTTCCGCCGCGCGCGCCGGGAACTGCCGTCCACCGCCCCGGTCGCGCAGGCCGTCGAGGCGGTCGGCACTCAGGCGGCGCTGCTGGCCCGGGCCAGGGACGAGCTGGCGGGCGCCAGGAAGGCGCACGACACCGCCATCGCCGAGGTCGACGCGAAAAGCAGGTCGCTGCGGCAAGCAGCCGCGCAGCGGCGCATGCCGACCGAGGCCGAGCAGGTGGACGCCATCTCGCGGGCGGCCGCCGAGTTCGAGGACGCGGCCAGGCAGCTGCACGGCGAGCGCGTCAAGGTCGCCCAGGCCGAAGACGACCTCGCCGTGCAGACCACGACGATCGACCGGCTGAGCGCTGAGTACGCCGAGGCCGAGCGGGGCCTGGCCGAGCGCGAGAGCGAGCAGCGGGCGCTGGAAGAGGAATACCGCACCCTGTCCGAGACGCTCGGGGCGGACGTCAGGCAGGTGCTCGCGGATATTCGCGAGACCGAGAAGCTGATTAGGGCAGTCGCTGAGGCGTATCGCCTGCGCGGCGAGGAAGCGGTGAACGCCTCAAAGCGGGCAGCGCGCGCTGAGGCAAACCTGGCGAGCGGGCGCGAGTCGCTTGCGCAGGCCATCAGCGAACTGCACGCGCAGGCCGGGGAGTTCGGCCAGTACGCGCGGGCCGAACTGCGCCCGCTGGTCGGCGTCACGCAGGCCGGCCCGTGGCCGGACGCCGCCCGCTGGCCGGACGCCGACGACGCCTGTGACGACCTGGTCGCCGCGCTCACGGCGGAACAGGACGAGTCCCCCGGGCCAGGCATCCTGACCGAGCGGGTCTTTCCGGCGGGCGTCGCCGGGATACTCGACGCCTTCGCGGCCGCCACCCGGGGCGGACGGCAGGTCACCGAGGGCATGCTCAAGAACACCGCCGACCGGATGTCGACGGGCCTTAAGGATTTCACCGAGGCGCTCTCCGCCTGCGACGAGGACTACCGCGTCGACTGGGAGCCTGGTGGCGTGGTCACCGTCCACGTGATCGACGACGAGGGCCGCAAGCCAGTCGCCGAGTTCGCCGCCAGGATCGCTGACCGTCAGGCCGACCAGGGCATCCTGCTCGAGGAACGAGAGCGCAAGGTGCTCGAGGACGAACTGCTCGCCGGCCTCGCGCAGCAGATCCACGATCGCGTCGTCGCGGCCAGGGACCTGGTGCGGGAGATGGACGCGGACACCCGGTCGAAGCCGATGTCCTCGGGTATTGCCATCGGCATCCGGTGGGCGCAGTCCGACCGGATCACCGACCTGCAGCGGGCCGCGGCCCGGCTGGTGGAACGCGCCCCCGGGGGTACCGAGCGCCTTGGCGAGCTTCGCGGCCTGCTCCGCGAGATGATCAGGGACTTCCGGGGCACCCATCCGCGCGCGACTTATCGCGAGGCGCTCGCGAGCGTGCTGGATTACCGGTCCTGGCATTCGTTCGAGTTGCTCTTGCGGGTACCAGGTGAGTCCGAGGTACGGCTCACCCGCGCCAAGCACTCCGTCATGTCCGGCGGCGAGAAGTCCGCGTCGATCCACCTGCCCCTGTTCGCGGCCGCCAACGCGCTCTACTCGTCGGCTAAAGATCACTGTCCCCGGATGATCGCGCTCGATGAGGCGTTCGTCGGCATCGACGAGCGCTATAAGCCCGACCTGTTCGGCCTGGCGGTGAAATTCGACCTGGACCTCTTCATGACCGGGCATGACCTGTGGGTCAGGTACGACACCGTTCCGATGATCGCGCATTACGACCTGTACCACGACAAGACCTCACACGCCGTGTCGGCCCTGCTGATCTTGTGGGATGGCACCCAGCTCGTCGATGCCGCTGCCGGCTACGCGGACAATGACGACCTGGTCCGTCAGCTCCTCGGCTTCCGGCCGACCAGGCACGCGCCTCTCAGCGCCGAGCAGACGCTGTACGCGGCAGCCGCCGGCGATCCCGGTGAGGATGACGACGACGAGGAAGAGGAAGAGGCGAGCATGCCCGACTATGCCGGCGTCGCTCGTGAGTCGTGACGGCCAGTACCGCGGGAGCCGCCAGGTACCAGGCGACCGAGTTCCGCCGGCTGCTCGCGGCGGCGCGGCGGTCGCTTGAGCGCACTGGCGGCGACCTGGCGGGCTCGGTCAGCGTCAGCGAGCCGACCGAGGCGGAACGCAAGGCGGTCATCGGCATCACCGGCCAGTACCGGGACGCCCGCACGTCCAGGGTCACGGTCCGGCTCGCCGACCTGGACAACGCCGTGCGCGAGACCACCGGGCTCGGGCTGCCGGAATTGCTGTCCGAGCTCGGCGGACCGCTGCGGGATCGCCGGGCCGAGCGCGAGGCCCTGGCCGCTTCCCGCCAGGCCGCGGTCGCCCTGGCTCAGGGCAGTCCGCTGAATGATTCCTGCGCCTGGTACCGGGACTGGCTGGCCCAGGCCGCGGACGACGGAACGCTGACCAGGCTCATCAACCACGGCGAGCAGGCCAGGTTCGCTCAGGCGGTCCGGGTGCTCGAGCACCTGGCCAGCCGGGCGGGCGCGCCTGTGCTGCTGCCCGCGCTCGCCGCCGAGGTCACCGGGGACACCAAGGCGCTCAACCACGGGACGTTCACCTCGACGCTGGTGCTCCGCGCGCTGGCCATCAAGGCGGGCCTGCCCAGGGCGGATTCGGCCGGTGATCGCCGAGAGCTCTGGGAAACCAGCGACGTGGTGCTCGATGATCTGGCAAGCCGGGTGCTGGTGCTGAACCTGCCGGTTCCGGGCCGGGGACTCGGCGAATGGCTGACCGGCGCCGCTCGCCTGGGCGTCCCCTTCTACGTGACATTGCACCAGCTCATGACCATGCCGCTGACCGTGCCAGGCGCGTTGGTGCACGTCTGCGAGAATCCCGCCGTGCTGCGCCGCGCCGCCGCCGAGCTCGGCGCGGCCTCGGCAGCGTTGCTGTGCTCTGAGGGGCAGCCGTCCACCGCGTTCAACCAGCTCGCGGGCGCGATCGTCGCTGGCGGCGGTGAGCTGCGCTATCACGGGGATTTTGACTGGCCTGGCATGGCGATCGCGAACGCCGTCATGGCCCGCCACCGCGCCCGGGCCTGGCGGATGGCCGCCGCCGATTACCGCGCGGGCGCGCGGTCGGGCGCCGAGTACGTCAGCCTGACCGGCACGCCGCAGGCCACCCCGTGGGACGCCGGCCTCGCCGACGCCATGACCGCCTCCGGCCGCGCCGTGTACGAGGAAAGCGTGGCCGGCCCGCTCATCGGCGACCTGGCCAGGCACGGCCGCTGACCTGACGGGCCGCGCGGAATCCATCCCGGGACCGGCGCCGCCAAGGTAATTCGATGCCGTCAGATCAGCACGCTGATTACCGGAATTTACCGGAAATCACCGGAGAACCGGATAATGACCGGCGTCGCATCGCGAGGTATTTAATTGATATAGTTGTCGTGGTTTCTTGCGCTAAGAAAGAAGGCCGGCCGCCATTCCCGCGAGACGCTTTGCGGGTTCGGGCCAGGTGAGCGCGAGGAGCCCGGGGACCAGGGGCGGAGGGGCTGCTGTGACCGACGGGCGGCAGGCTGGAGAGCCAGACGATCCGCTGTTGCGGGCGATAGCTCAGCACTGGGACGAGATCCTGGCGGCAGCCAGCGAAGAGCAGCGTGACCGGCTGCGGGCACTCGTCGCGGGCACCGCCGAACCCGACCCGGCCGAGGCGCGTGCGGCTCTAGCCGATGAACTGCTTGACGTTCTCCCCCCTGACCACCCCGTCATCCAGATACTGCGAGTCGGTGTCATGTACAGCGCCGGCGTCGAGGATCCCCCGGTCACCGAGCTCGCCGACTGGCTGCTGTGGCTCAGTGAGCTGGTGCTGCCGGCCGGGGAGTCGGCGTGGAATCAGGTGCGTAGCACGCCGGGCGAGCCGCGGGCTGAGCAATCAGAGCCGCCGCTAGCGGACGACTTCAGCCGGAGGGTCAAGGCGCGGCTGCTCAGCTTGCCGTCCGTGGCAACGGGCGATGCGGGCTACTTCGACTCGGCGGCGAGTCACCTGATCCGGCTCGCCCGCCCGGACCGCTCCTGGCAAGTCCCCTCGTTCCAGTTCGCCGAGGCGGGCCTTCCGTGGCCGATCGTCCAGGAGGTCAACGAGCTGCTGGACGCCGCGGCTGATCCGTGGGGCGTCACCTGCTGGTGGGTTGATCCGCACGAACGGCTGAACGCCGCACCCGCTGAATTGCTCGGCACGGGTCAGGACCAGCTGCTCCGGCGCGCGGCGATGGCGGTCGGAGAGGAGTACTGATGCCCGCCGACATCCCGCCGAAAGGCGTATGCCCGCGACCGAGGTTTACGGAGCTGCCGGCGGGATCATTCCTGTGGCGAATCACGAAGGCCTCATCGCGCGCGGCAAGCGGCCCGCCTTCGCTCTTCCGGGAGCTGCCTGCTGACCTTGGTTCATACGACCCGCGCTGGGCCGGGCGCTTCGACCCGACCCCTGAATGTCCCTACTCCTATTGCTACGCGGCATTCGATGACCTCACGGCCATCAGCGAGGTGCTGTTGCGCGATGTGGGCTTCGCCGGTCCAGAGCGCTTTCTCACGGAGCGGGATGTCGCGGGCCGGCGGCTCACGATCCTTGAGACCCGCAAGGCGCTATGGCTGGTCAGCCTGGTCGATGCGGCCGATCTCGCGGCGGCCTGCCAGGACTCATGGCTCGTGCACGCGGGTTCACCGGAGTATCGCATTACCCAGCGGTGGGCCCACTGGCTGCGAGGCAGCGTAGCTCCTGACGGCACCGAGGCCGCCGGCCTGACCTGGGTGTCCAAGCGCGCGCCGGGCGGGCGGGCGGCTCTGCTGTTCGGCGACCGCTGCGCGGAATCGGTCCTGTCGTCATCCTTCGGCGAGCGCCCGCTTGATGGTGCCGGACTTGACTGGCTGAATTTGCGGCTTTCCCTGCTCCGTACCAGTGTCCGGCCGTAGCTCGGCAGACCGCGATTCGGACGGCCAGAAAGGGGGTGACCGGTGAGCTCTTCCGCCGAAGCGGAGCGAATCGAGCAGACCGTCGGGCGGCTGCGCGAACTCTGGCTCGATGCCGCGGACGAAGACCGGCCGCAGGCGGCTCTCATGCTGGGGCTGGCGATCGCGGATTTGGTCGCCCTGCTGCCTGACGGCGATCTCCGGCACGCTGAGCTAGCCGCGGAAGGGACGTCGCGGCTCGATGAGTCTGTCGTCTCCTCGCCCGCCGTTGCGAGGGCCAGGAAGCTGCTCTCGAACCATCCTGCGCCCAGCGCAGAGGGGGCAGCCTTCCGCCTGCCCGGCGGCAACCTGAGCTGGGACGCGGACTGGGAGGTCCTGCGAGAAACGCTCGAAGCCGGCCGGAACCTGGCGGCCATGCTGCCCATGCTCGCGGCGGCGCTCCCGGCTGGCCTGCCGCTCGGGCAAGCGCTCACGGACATTGCCGCCGTGATCGGCGCGTTCGATCGCGGTGAGTGGTCGGCCGAAGGTGATGCCGTGCTCGCCAGGGCGATCCGGCAGATGGATGCCGATGGGCTCGGCAGCGTTGGTTCCATGCTGCGCATGGTCGCGCTCGTGGTCAGGATTGCCCGTTGCCGGCAGGCCGAGAAAGAGGGCAGGCAGCCGGGATGGCCGCCGCTGGCCGAGATCGACGTGGTCCTGGACGAAATGGAGTCGCAGGATCTCGCGCAGGCCTTTGAGGGGCCATTCCAGCAAATGGCGGGCATGGAGTACCTGTGGCTCGCCTGCCTGATCATGATGCGGCTCATGGCCGACATCCGGAGCCCGGGCACGCGCCGCGACAGCGCCTGGCGCGACAGCACGCTGCGATGGATCAGCAGGGCCAGCGACTATCTCAGCCGGGTACCGCCGGTCTACGCCGGTCCGGTTCAGCAGATGCGAGGCAACCTTGCCCGGATGTCCGCCGAGCTCAGCCAGGCGACGATGCCATCCGGCCCGGTGTCAGCACCGCCGCGGGCGTCGCCTCCCGGGCCGGCCACGCCGCCCGCCCAGGCGGAGAAGCCCGCAGTTCGAATCGAGGAGCCGCCCGGCCTCGTCGCTGAGAATTCAGGCGCGCCCGGGCCGCTGCTGAGCGGGCCGCTCAGTCAGCTCACCTCGCCCCAGGGCGTTGCCGGGCTCCAGTTGCTGGCGCAATTCATCGGCGACGCCACCACGACCGCCGCGGCGCACCTGATGGTGGTGGCTCAGGCCATTTTCGCCAGGCGATGGACCTCGGACGCAGAGCACGAGCTGCAGGAACTGCGGCAGCAAGCCGACCGCCTCGACGAGCCAGCCGGGTCAGGGCCGCCCGATCGGGCGGCCGTCACGGCGATGCTGGCAATGGCGCGAGTGAGCAAGTGGCATCTGATGACCTCGAGCCCGCGGCCCGCGGAGCGACCTTCGGCCGGCGAGACCACCGATCTCGCGGGCGCGGTCGAGGACGCGATTGAGCTCCTGGCCGAGGCCGAGGCCGAAAGCCCGTCGATGGCGATGTTCAGCGACTTGCGGGGAGTGCTGCATGCTGAGGCCGCCGGGCTGCTGACCGATCTCGCGCGGCCCGGCGGCGATCAGCCGGATCCCGGCCTGATCGCCCGCGCTCACGAGCACATGGCCAGCGTGCCGGCCGCGCTTCTCGACCAGTTGCCGCCGGTGGTGAGCGACATCTTCCTGCTCCAGAGGATCGTCGCTGACGGCATTCCCCCGACGCCCGAGGACGCCGGGCGCATCGTCAGCCGGATGGCGGAGGCCGCCGAGACAACCGGCGTCGTCCTCTCGCTCGCTGAGGCTTCCTGCGCGGCCGCGAGGAAGAGCCAGGATGCCGGCTCCATCGGCGCCGCGCTCAATGAGCTGAACAAGGCGGGAATCGCATTGCCCGCAGGGAGCCCGCTGCATTTCGGCAGGCTGATCCTGCAGGCCGAAATGCAAACTCTGCTGGCTGGGCACACTAGCTCGCCTGGAGTGCTGGTGGACGCCATCGGCGCCGCCTTCGATGCGCTCCGGATTTCCTCGGCGCCTGCCGAGAAGAGGCTCGCCGCTCACCGGCTCGTGCTGATCTTCAGCCTGATGACGGTCAAGGGCTATCGCGAGGGGCCGTTCGAGCAGGTTGAGGACTTGCTCAGATCGGTGCTCGCGGAGGCTGGCGCCAGTGACTGGCCGCTGCGGCTGATCGTCACGGCGGGGATCGGAGCCGCACTGGGCATGCGCGGGTCCGCGTTCGATGATCGCGGACGGAACGAGGCCTCCGTCCGGTACCTGGCCGATGCGGAGCGGCTGCTGCCTGAGCCAATGCCAGATGGCGACTGGTACAGCACGGCCAGGGTGCTGTACACCTGGGCCGCCGCCCACGCTCTGCACTGCCCGGACGCGGGCGTCGCGCCCGTCGCGCTGCGCGTCGGGGGCCTGCTGGAAGACTGGCTGGTCAGGAACCCGGAGCTGGTTGCGGACGAGGCTGCGGCCGCCCAAGAGCTCAACGAGCTGCGGACGGCGCGGGCGAGCCTGAGCAGGCCCGCTGAGCACGATGACGGCTCGCCGCCGGGCGAAGCGCGGGATGCGAGGGCGCGGGATGCGAAGGCGCGGGATGCGAGGGCGCGGGATTCCGCTGAGCTGACGCGCCGCAGCCTGGATCGCTATGTCGCCGTATTCACCAGCGCCGGATCAGGCGGCGCTCGCCGCCGGCCGCTCGAGGCCGAGGGCAGGCCTGCGGCGGCGTTCTTGCGAGAGGCCATCGCGGACCTGCACGCCAGGCTTGAAGGCATGCTCACCGACATCGGCCTGCGGCCTCAGCTCGATGAGGCTATCGGCCGTTGCGCCGCCGAGCTGTACTGGGCCGATCCTGCCGCGCGGATCATCGCGACCTTGCGGGAAGCGGTCGTCCACCTCAACCGTGCGCTGACCTCAGGCGCCCGGATATCGCCGTCGGCCGAACGCGCCGAACTGCTGGAAATACTTGCTCGTTGCCGCCACGAGGTCGCGCTCCTCCATGAGAGCGAGGAAGAGCGCGCGCTCGCGCGGGCTGAGGCTGATCGCGCCGCCCGGGCCGCGGTCAGGGAGCTTGCCCGCTGCGTGATCCTCACCGGGGAGACCCGCGAGGCGCAAGAAGTGGCGGCCCGCGCCAACGGGATCGTCGCGCGAAGCATCGGCTGGTGCCTGGCCGACGGCAACGAGCGGGCGTCAGTGGAGATCGCTGAGGCTGGCCGGGGCCTCGTGCTGGCGAGCGTCGTGCTCGCCGGCCGGGTCGAGGAGGTGCTGCGCGGGGCGGGCAGGGACGACGTAGCGGACGAGTGGCGGCGGGGTAGCGAGAGAGGCAGGATCGCGGCGCTCGATGCTCTCTGGCACACCGGGGTCGGCCAGACCCTGCTGGCCTCGCCCACGGCCGACGAGGTCTCCATCATGCTGGGCACGACCAGCTTCGATGCCGTCGTCTACCTCGTTCCTCCCGCATCGCCCGATGGCGCCTCCTCCGGGGGCGGTGCCGCGTCCGAGGGCGGTGCCTCTTCCGGGGGCGCATCGTCCGCCGGGCGGGTCCAGCTGCCTGGGCAGGCCGTGCTGGTCCGTCCGCTGGTCGGCACCATAGAGGTGATTCCGCTGGCCGGCCTCGACCGCGAGGGCCGGGAACCCCTTGAGACCTACCTGGCCGCGCTGGACAACGCGGTCACGTCCCTCAGCCAGCGAACGGGGAGCCTGGACGGCTTCCGCGGCGCGCACGGAGGACCGGAGTGGGCTGACGCGCTGGTGAGGCTGGGCCGCTGGGCCTATGACCGGATCATGGCACCGCTGATCGGGCACGTCGGCCGGTGGAACCTTGGCCATCGTCCGCATCTGGCGCTGATCCCGCTCGGCGAGCTGGCCGCGATCCCGTACGCGGCGGCGTGGACGGACGACGGCGGATCAGCCGGCTCCCGGCGGTACGCGATTGATGACGTCCTGCTCACTTACGCGGCGTCCGCCAGGCTGCTTGGCGAGGTGTCCCGGAGGCCGCGGCAGGCTCTCGGCAGCCGGGTGGTCCTGGTGTCTGATCCGAAAGGGGGCTTCCCGATGACCCGCCTCGCCGCCCGGGAACTGGCCAGGCGCCAGTACGCCAGGGCCGAGGTCTACGGGCTCAGGTCCGCGCCGCGGGGGCCAGCGACGGCCGAGGTACTGCTCGATGCCCTGCCCGGAACGAACCGCCCGGGCGCGTCCATGCTGCAAGTGGCCACGCATGGCACGACCGAGCCAGTGCCGGGGTTGCGGACCTTCGACGGCTGGCTGCCGCTGAGCCGCATACTCGACCAGGCTCGCGGGCGGCCACCGGATGCTCCCGGCGGCCTGATCATTACCAACGCGTGCCTCACTGACAGCACCCGCGCGAACTACGACGAGTCGCTGACGCTCGCGACAGCGCTCCTTGCCGCTGGCGCCACCGACGTTGTCGGCACCCGCTGGCCAGTGGACGACGACACGACAGCGGTACTGTCCCTGAGGCTGCACTACCACCTGCAGCTCGGAAAGGTCCCGGCCGAGGCGCTGCGATGTGCCCAGCTCGACTTGATCAAGTCAGCGCCCGACATCCGCGAATCGCTTGGCCCCGTCCTCGCGGCTGTCGACCAAGCCCGCTTGCGCCATCCGGCGAGCTGGGCGGGCTACGTCCACCATGGATCCGACACGAGGAAGAGCGCATGACGACTGCCCTGCCGCCCGTCACGACATACTAGAGCTATGATAGCTTTGTGAGCTAGGCGAAGTTATGAGTGCTTGGCAGGCTCCTATGTTCGTTGATGTGCCAGCGACTCCGGTTGACCCGTATCTGAATAAGCATGCGTACCTGCAGGTTGCTGATGACATTCAGCATCGCATCGAGACCGGGGAGATCCCGCTCAAGCTTCCAGCCGAGCGCGCCTTGGCAACCGAATACGAGACCGCCTACACGACTGTGCGCCGCGCGACGGAGATCTTGCGCGAGCGGGGCCTGATCGTGACGATTCACGGTCGCGGCACATTCGTAGCCGCATCGCTGGGCCCGGGTCCGGGCCGGTGGATTGCCGGCAGCTAGCAAGCCCTCTGCCAGCCCCGGCCCAAGCCCCCGTTGCCCGGCCCGGCGGACTGTGTCGCGGGCGCGGCCGAGAGTTCCGCCAAATAAATGCCTTGTGCTTTCCTGGCCGGACTGCGTACAGTTAATTTCATGAATACCTGGTGTTCATCCGAGCAGCCGGCGCAGGCTATGCCCAATGGCGTGGCTTTGTCGCTGCCGCGATCATACCTGCTCGTGAATACCTGGCCAGTGAAAGCCGATCGGCGCGAGTTGTCATGCTCGCATGCCCAGCCGAGCGGGATGTTCATCGGCGGGGAGGCTTCCGGATAGCGCAGTCAGCAGACCGGAAGCCGCTCGCAGGGGAAGCCCGGCGGGCGGTTTCGTTTTACCCAGAACTTCATAGGTGCCAGCCAGCGGATAGGCGGACCGGCTCCAACCCGGTCGGAATGAGGGTTCGACTCCTTCGGTGCCTGCGAGCGCCACCCTCCGGGGTGAACGTGCTTGAACCTTGCTAACTCCACAGCGTGAGCACCAAGTACGAAGCCGCCACTTGCCACGGCGGCTCTTGGGGATGACAGCTATGGGAGCGGACGCGCCTTGCAAGCGTTGTCGTAGTGGGTTCGATACCCACCTTCTCCACGTGAGGGACCAGAGATGGCAGCCTTTGGCCGGGAACCTCAACCGTCGGTTGCGGCGCGAATCGAAGCGTCCGCGCTGGATGCCGCCCTCACTCCACCGGGATGTTGCGTAAGGGTTAGCGCGCCTGCCCTGGGAGCAGGTTGACGGGGTTCGAGTCCTCGCCTCCCGACCATGGGTCCTTAGCTCAGGCTGGCAAGAGCGTCCGGTTGAAGCCCGGAAGTATAGGTACACTTGGCGCATGAGCACCAAGGAGTACCAGGCCGCCTGGCATCAGCGCAATAAGGCGACGCGAAACCTGAAGATCAAGAAAAACCGGGACCGTCGTCGCGCCGACATGGCGGAATGGCTGCGGGACTTGAAAGAGGCGACTCCTTGCACCGACTGCGGGAGCCGATACCCGTACTACGTGATGCAGTATGACCACCTCGGCGACAAGGTGGTCAACGTGGGGGAGATAGTACGAAAGGACTGGTCTCGCGCACGGGTCCAGGGCGAGTTGGACAAGTGCGAGCTCGTCTGCGCAAACTGCCATGCAGTCAGGACCCACGGGCGCAGAACGCCTGGCTCTCTAGCTGAGATGGATTAGCGTAGCCCTGAAAAGGCTGAGAGGCTGGATCGTTACCAGCGGGAGCCACGGAGCGACGCCATCGCCGCTGGTTCGAGGCCAGCAGGTCCCACCACGCCGTGCTAGCACACCGGCTAGTGCACCTGGCTTCCACCCAGAGGAACGGGGTTCGATTCCCCGGCACGGCTCCAAGCGCCGCTAGCACAATTGGCTAGTGCAGCAGACTCTTAATCTGAAGGCTCGGGGTTCAAGTCCCTGGCGGCGCACGCGGGCGTGGCGTAACGGCAGCCGCGCCAGATTCAAACCCTGGTGAGCTTCGCTCGTGCGAGTTCGAGTCTCGCCGCCCGCACCCGATGCCGGGTCGTCTAACGGCAGGACAGCGGCGTCTGAAGCCGTGACGCGAACAGGGAACAATGACCATCCTGGTACGAGGACAATAAGCAGGTCTACCTTGATCGCAACCGACTTCGGGCGACCGAGAACGCCGAGCGCTTGCGCGCCTTGAAGGACGTGCCATGCACGGATTGCGGTCGGCGGTTCCCGTCCTTCGTCATGGACTTCGACCACCGTGACGGCGCGGACAAGGTCGCGAACATCAGCAGCGCCCTGAAGCGGTGGTCCTGGCAACGCTTGCTGGCCGAGATTGAAAAGTGCGACATCGTATGCGCCAACTGCCACCGCATCCGCACGGCCTGCCGAGCCGGCTGGAACGGTGGATCAATGGGGAATGGTGTAACTGGCAACACGCCCGGCTCTGAACCGGGAGACGGCCACGCTCGTCCTGGTTCGAATCCAGGTTCCCCAGCCATGCCTCTGTAGCTCACCTGGCAGAGCGCCGACCTCCGTAAGTCGGAGGCAGCCCGTTCAAGCCGGGCCAGAGGCTCGCATGTGCTCGTGGCCCAACGGCAGAGGCGCAGCGCTAAGGACGCTGACGGTGAGGGTTCGAATCCCTCCGAGCGCACGATGCCCTTCGGACCAGCGTCCGGCAGCTTGTAAGGGCAGTTAGCCCAGGTCGGCACTGGGGAAGGGCTCGCGATGGCGGCTGGGGTAATCAGGCAGCCCACTGCACTTTGGATGCGGGTGTCCAGGTTCGAATCCTGGGCCGCCAGCTCGGCAGGAGGCCTCCGCAGGTTGCCGCTGGGGAAACCCGTTCTTCGGAGCGACGGACTATAGCCAAGGTCGCGAGTACGCCGGAGCGAGGGCTTAAGAACAGGGCGCCGGCACGCGCCCACTCCTGCCTCATGCCTGCTTAGTGATAACGGTGAGCACGCCTGCTTGGTAGGCAGGCAGTCGGAGTTCGATTCTCCGGGCAGGCTCCATGTGACCGTAGTGTCTAGCGGCTTAGCACTGCACCTTGCCAAGGTGTCAGCGCCGGTTCGAATCCGGTCGGTCACTCTCATGCCCTTCTAGCCCAATCGGCAGAGGCGCCTGGTTCAGGACCAGGAGGTTTCCGGTTCGAATCCGGAGTGGGGCACCCCAGGTGAGGCGGCCGGTTGCAAGCCGGCAAGCCCAAGTCGCGGGCCACGGCCAGGCGGTAGACGCGGAACCGGCTGGCTGATTTGCCGCGTGCCTGGCGATGGAGAGCGAACCGGCCAGGGTGCCCCGGGCGTCGCTGCTAACGACTGCGCGGCTCCGGCCGTGGCGTTCGAGTCGTCCGCTCTCCGCTCTGGATGATGAACCGGACAGGCGCGCCGGCTCCCGCTGGAAACGGGATGGGCGGAGAACCGCTGGTGATCGTGTCATCCGTCATCCGCTATGGAAGGGCAAGCCAACTGGCGATGGCACCTGTCCCGAAAACAGGCGAGCGGCGCGAGTCGCCTTCCGGGTCCGACTCCCGGTCCTTCCGCTCATGGATGCGCAATCCGATCGGCTGACGGAACCTGGCCCGAACCCAGGCGAGCCTCACGGCCTTGCAGGTTCGACTCCTGCCGCATCCGCGCTCCGAGGGGTGCAGGCTAGCTGGTTGCTGGCGGCGCGCTGATATCGCGTCTGAGCTGCGTTCGATCCGCAGGTGCCCTACTCAAGGACCGGTGGCCAAATGGTGAACGGCGCTTGCCTTATAAGCAAGAGATGTGCAGGTTGGGCGGCACGCAAGCGTCGTTAGCGCATCGGATAGCGCGGCGGTCCTCTAAACCGACGATGGCAGGTTCGACTCCTGCACGACGCACGGCTGGGCCGGGGTTTCCGGAAGGGCGGTTACCAGCTTCTGTCCCGTACGGTTCTTCCCGGCGCGCGGACTGCTGGCAATGGTCCGCACCGGCCCCAATGGCGCGTTGGTCTATCGGCATGACGCCTGGTTCTCAGCCAGGAGACGGCGGGTCCCACTCCCCGCACGCGCTACGGCCATAGTCCCCTCGGGGAGGCGAGCCCGGCCGCCGCAGCCGGGCACCAAGCCCCCATCTAACTAGTGGCAGGTGGCCGGACTTTCAATCCGGAGGGGCCGGGTCAGAACCGGCTGGGGGTACTGCGGAGTCGCCTAGCTCGGTCCAAGGCGCCAGGCTCATAACCTGGACAACGTCGGTTCGAATCCGACCTCCGCTACGAAGGCTGGCCGCGCGCCAGGGCCGATCAGACGGCTAAGCGCGGCATTCATTCTCGGGTGGTGTAGCGGCAACACGACGGACTGTTAATCCGTTTTCCCAGGTTCGAATCCTGGCCTGAGAGCCATGGGGCTGTAGCTCAGTTGGCCAGAGCATCGGGTCGTCAGACCTCAGGGTAGAGACCATAAGTCTGTGAATACCAGTTCGAATCGGTGCTAGGAGCGAGGGAATTGTCCTAGCTGCGCTAATCAAGCAGCGACGGAAGATCTTGCTGCCGTTCGGTGACGGCAACGCCTACGATCTCGCATTGAACGACGGGGGCGACTGGGCGTCGAACCTACGCTCAACAATCAGGCTCTCCGAGTTCGCTGGGCCGAGCAGTACAAGATCTGAAACTCCCTGGTGACGTAGCACAACTGGCCAGTGCTCCACCCCGTCAAGGTGGCAGGTGCGGGTTCGAGTCCCGTCGTCATCGCCAGTCAACCCGGAGACCGCCGGTTCGATCCCGGTCAGTCTCGCCATGCGTCCGTGGCCCAACGGATAAGGCATCAGATTACGGATCTGAGGTATGGGGGTTCGATTCCCTCCGGACGCGCGCACGGTCGGCTAGCTCAATGGGAGAGCACCTGTCTTACAAGCAGGGGACGAGGGTCCGATTCCTTCGCTGACTACTGAGGGCGTAGCTCAATGGCAGAGCGCTGGGTTGTGAGCCCAGAGGTTGCGGGATCGTGGCCCGTCGTCCTCCCCGCCGGGTTGGCAGAGCGGTAATGCAGCGAGCTGTAACCTCGTCGCTTCGGCATCGGTGGTTCGATCCCATCACCCGGTACTTCGCTCCCATGGTCCAGGGGACAGGATTCCACCGTCCGAAGGTGGCGACGGAGGTTCGAGTCCTCCTGGGAGCGCGCATGGCCAGGTGACCGAACGGCATAGGTGCGCGCCTGCAAAGCGCGTTACGCGGGTTCAACTCCCGCCTTGGCCTCTCGATGGCTCGTGGTCCAACGGACAAGACTCTGGCCTCCTAAGCCAGCGATCGCGCTTCGATCCGCGCAGCCAGCCTGTTTGGTGCTCACGCTGTGGAGTATCAGCGTTCGGCCTGGCGGGTAGCGCCCGGACTCGATGCGGGCGGCCAGGATCGCGGCGAGCCGCGGGGTCGCCTAACTCGGTATGGTGGCACCGGGCTCATAACCCGGAATAACTGCGTGTTCAAATCCCGTCCCCGCTACCAATCCGGTGTCAGTGCGCCACCCCCGTCAAGGCGGAAGGTGCCGGTTCGAGCCCGGTAAGCGTCGCCATGCCCAGATAGCTCAGCGGCAGGGCACTGCCTCGACACGGCAGAGGCCCTGGTTGGGCTCCAGGCAATGGGTACTCATGCGCTCGCAGCACAACGGATAGTGCGGGTAGTAGTCGTCGGACGCGGCCTAACGCCGTCGACGACGTCTAGCTTGCCGACCGTGCCGACGGCCACAGATGCCCCGGGCTGCACGGGAAACTCCACCGAATCCCACCCTGACCGGGCCTGTTGAGTTCTGTGACTTCTCAGCTACGCAGCGACACCTTGCGTTATAGTCGTGGGCAATCAGGTAGTTCACCAGCGTTGATGACCAATTCCGACTAGACAATTGTGTCTCGTTGTGCTCGTCTAGTGGAGCTCAGCCTCCGGACCGCCTAAACCTAGCGGGGAACTGCGTATGGGCGAGGAGAAGTGGACACGCCGGACGCCCGGCAGCATCAGTGGTTCATTCGTGCCACCGCCGGTCGCTCCCGATGCACCCGTGTCGGGCGGGCAGTCCGAGCCTGCCGGGCGGTCCCTGCCTAAGCACCAGCCCGGTGCCAGGTCTCGGCGGCGCGCGGCCGACGCCGGGCAAGATCAGGCTGGATCAGTGCGCCGGGCGTCGGAGGCGGCGTCGGTGGAGAGCGCTACCCCGGGCCAGGTTCGCGGCAGCGGCGGTCCAGGAGCGTCGGCCGGCTCTGCCGCGCAGGGGTCATCCGCATCCGGGCTGCCGCGCCGGACCCCGGGCGGAAGCAACAGACGGCTCCAGGGAACTCGCTCGCCGGCCGCCGCGCCGTCCGCCCCGTCGGCACCACGCGCGCCATCAGCATGGCGGCCGGCTTCAGCGCCGTCGCCGGTATCAGCTCTGCCGCCGGTATCAGCACCGTCGCCGCTGTCAGCTCTGCCACCGGTATCAGCCCTGCCAGCGTCGCCGGCATGGCCCCCGCAGGTGCCTGACAATGTCAGGTACCTGTTCAAGGCGGTACTGACTCAGGCCGTACCCGCTGATGAAGACGAGCCCGACACCCCAGCTCACCCGCACCCGCATGAGACCCCAGGCCTGACCGCCCGGGGCCTGACCGCCGCGAACCTGACCGCGGCCAGCATTCGGCCCGCTCGAAGCGAGTCCGAGTCATCGGGGCAGGAGCCCGGCACCCTTAGTGCCGTCAGAGCGCCTAGCCGGCCGCGCTGGATCGGGCAGTGGGTCGCGGTGATCTTTCTCGTACTGATCACGATCGCCGGCGCCGTCGTCGCCCTGGCCAGGCATAACCCGGCGGCCAGCAGCACGCGTCAGACCAGTGAAGGCGCCACCGGGGCACAGTCCGGAGCGCGGCCGCACGCCAAGGCCATCGCCGGGCTTTCGAGGTCAGCGATCATCCGCGGCCGCGCCGCCCGGTGGATCGTCCGCGAGGTCAGCCGGAGCGCGATCATCGCCTGTGACGACGTGATGTGCTCGCAGCTTTTCAACCAGGGAATCCCCGCCTCCAGCCTGCTGGTCCTGAGTCCCAGCGTGCCCGATCCGCTCGGCGCCGACATCGTGATCGGCACGCCAGCGCTGCGCAGTCAGTTCGGCAGCCGCCTGGCCCTCGTCTACGCACCTTCCGTCCTCGCCTCCTTCGGCAGCGGCAGGTCGAGGGTAGACGTGCGCGTCGTTGCCCCGCAGGGCGCGGCCGCATATGAGTTGGCTCTCAACCGCGACGTCGCCGCCAGGCAGCGAGACGGAAGCCAGTTGCTCCGCAACAGCGGCATCACGGTGTCAGCCCCGGCTCAGCCCGAGCTGATCGCCGGCCTGGTCGATCCCCGGCTGCTGGTCACGCTGCCGGCCCTGGCGACCCAGCATCCGATCCGGATCGTGGCCTTCTACGACCGTGCTCCCGGCTCAGGCCGCGGGATCCCGCTGAGCGGCGTTGAGCTCGCCGCGACCGACGGTGCCTCGGGTCTCACCAGTACGGAATACCGGCACTGGCTGCTGGGCTTCCTCCGCGGCCAGCGGGCGCCATTCCGCGCGGTGAGCATTACCCCGGCACGGGTGCGCGGCCGTGAGCTCGTTCTTGTTCGATTCGCTCGACCCAGTCCCATTGGAATGCTCGTAGTGCAGTAGGTGGGGGTCATGCTTACTAAAAATAGGTTCGCCAGATTCGGGCGCCTAGCGCTCTTGCTCGCGCCAGCCAGCCTGCTGCTCGGCACGCTGGCGTACGCGGCTCCGGCGTCAGCGTCCGCGACGTCCGCCAAGGCCGCCGGCGCGGGCTGGCTCCGGCTCGCTCACCTGTCGCCGAACACGCCGGCAGTGGACGTGTACCTCTACTCCTTTCACAACCCGAAGGCGATGATCGTGCTGCATCACGTCGCCTATGGCACCATCTCCGGTTTCGAAACCGTGCCGAGCGGCGAGTACACGGTCGCCATGCGCGGCGCGGGCGCGAAGCCCTCCACGCCGCCCGTGCTGTCCACGACCGTCGATATCCATCCGGACAAGGCGTACACGGTCGCCGGGATGGGTCCCGCCAAGGCACTGCGGCTGCAGATCATCAAGGACAGGCTGACAACGCCGCCAGGTAAGGCCCTCGTGCGGATCATTCAGGCGTCGCTGGTCCAGCACCGGGTGACGGTGACCGCGGGTCACAAGACCCTGGTCAGGAAGCTGCCGTTCGCCAGGGTGACTTCCTACATCGCGGTACCAGCGGGTACCTGGTCGGTGCACGCGGCCGGCGAGAGCGAGCACGCCTCAAGCTCGATCACGCTCGCGGCAGGCACCATTCACACCGTTGTCGTCCTCGACGGCGCCAGCCACCTTGCCCTAGACGATCTCGTCGATGCCGCGGGCAGCAAGGTCATCCCGGCCGGCGCGCCAGCCACCGGACTAGGCGGGACCGCGCCGCGACCGACTCCGTCTAACCTTCCGTGGCTGCTGCTCACGGCCGCCGGCCTGCTGCTGTGCGCGGCCGGGGTCCGGTGGGCGGTCAGGCCGAACGGAGCGCATTCCCTCGGGAACCGCAGGCCGCCAGCGGTGACGTGACGGAGTCAGCAGTCCCGGCTGAGCTGGCAACGCCCCTGGCCAGAGTCCGGGCGGCGGCCAGGCACCGGAAGCCGCGCAAGCGCCGCTCGCTCGTCAGGTCGCTGGCCGTGCCGCTCATCGCCTGCGGCCTGGTCGTCACCGTGTTCGGTGTCGGCGGGTGGACGCTCGTCGATCGCGTCCGCCACCAGGCTCAGGCGCGCCAGGCGGGTGACCGCGGCCATGGCGGCCACCAGCCTGGGCACGGCGGCCTGGCCGCGCAGGCTCCCGGCCCGGTGGGGCGGATCAGCGGTTCGTCCCGCCTGGCTGGCAGCGGCAAGGTCGCCAAGCCGGGATGGCTCCTCATCCCGGCCATCGGCGTCAGCACGACGCTTGTCAGGCTCGGCATCACGGCCCAGGGCACGCTCCAGGTGCCCGCCACGGCTGCCGTCGCCGGCTGGTACAGGGGCAGCCCGAGACCGGGTCAGGTTGGCTCGTCGATCATCGCCGGGCACATCGACTCCCGGCTCGGCGCGGTGTCTTCTATCGCCTGGACAAGCTCAGGCGCGGACAGTACGTCTACGTGATCCGGTCCAACCACACGGTGGCCGTATTCGAGGTGACCGGCCGGCGCATGTACGCGAAAGCGAGCTTTCCCCGCGACGCGGTCTACGGGCCGGTGCCCGATTCCGAGTTGCGGCTGATCACGTGCGGCGGCACCTTCGACTATGCGACGGGCTCCTACCTCAGCAACGTCGTGGTGTCCGCCGTGCTGATCAAGTGAGCTCTCGGCGGCCACAGCGCCCCGTGCGCTTGCTTCATACTGGTCGAAGGTCTTAGGTTTCCGGCCATGCACGGCATCGATGACGTCACTGAGCGGATGATCCGGGCCGTGCTCGGGTATGCGCAGGACCGGCTCAGGCTAGACCCGGTACCTCTCGACAAGGGCCCGCGCGACTCCGCGGACTTGCGGGCCGCTCTCGACGGCCTGCTCACCGACGAGGGCCACGATCCTGAGCTGGTGCTGAGCGCGTACGCCGACACGATCGCCCCGGCCGTGATCTCGGCAGACAGCCCCAGGTTCCTCGGATTCATCCCGGCCGCGCCGACAAAGGCGGCCCTGCTGTTCGACATGCTCATCTCGTGCGCTTCGATCCAGGGCATTTCGTGGCTCGAGGCGGCCGGCGCCATTCACGCGGAAAACACGGTGCTGGCCCTGATCGCCGAGAAAGCCGGGCTGCCGTCGTCGGCTGGCGGCTGCTTCGTGTCGGGCGGCTCGGCGGCGAACCTGTCGGCGCTCGCCGTCGCCCGCGAGGTCGCGAAGGGCAAGGCGTCCGCGTCCGGTTCAGGAGCTATCCGCTGGCGCGCCCTCGTCAGCGCTGATGCGCATTCATCAGTAACAAATACGCTCAGGCTGCTCGAGATGGACGCGCTGGTCGTCGCCACGCCTGATCACCGGCTGACCGGTCAGGCGGCGGCGGCGGCCCTCGAGGCCGACGGTGACCCGGGCTCGGTCGCCGCCGTGGTCGGGACGGCGGGCACGACCAACGCGGGCATCATCGATGACCTCGCCGGACTGGCTGATGTCGCGGCCGGGATCGGCGCCTGGCTGCACGTCGACGGTGCGTACGGGGGAGCGGGCGTCTTCGCGCCCAGCCTGCGCGGCAGGTACGCGGGGCTGGAACGAGCTGACTCGTTCGTCGTCGACCCCCACAAGTGGCTCTTCGCCCCCTTCGACTGCGCCGCGCTGCTCTACGCCGACCCGTCGCTCGCACGGCCGGTCCACTCGCAGGACGCCTCCTATCTGGACGTGATCCATGAGTCGCCTGGGGTGTGGAACCCCGCCGACTACGCCTACCACCTGACCCGCCGAGCGCGCGGACTGCCCTTGTGGTTCTCGCTGGCCGTGCACGGCGTAACCGCCTACGCGCAGGCGATCGAGTCGGCCGTGAGCCTCGCCGGCCAGGCGGCGGCCGAGATCGGCAGTCGTGACTACCTTGAGCTGGTCAGGCCGCCTGAGCTGTCAGTGGTGCTGTTCCGCAGGCGCGGCTGGGTCCCTGAGCAGTACGCCGCCTGGTCGGAGAGCCTGCTGGAAGACCAGGTCGCGTTCATGCCGCCGTCGGCCTGGGAAGGACAGACCGTGGCGAGATTCGCCTTCCTGCATCCGCATACCTCGATGGACCTCGTCACCAGCGTTCTCGACCGGATGGCGTAGCCGGGAGGATGTCATTCGCGGGCCTCGCCGGCCGCGGGTGGCACTGCGGAAGGGGACGCGGATGAGCGGTCGGGTAGCGCCTGGAAGCGCGGACGAGGGCGCACGGAGCGGCTTGCCCGCGCATGAAGTCGGCTTGCGGTCACTCGGCCGGCCGAACTCGCTGGCCAGGCAGTTCGACTTCGCCGATGACTCCTACGAGTGGCGCCGCCTGTTCGCGGAGTTGTTCGGGACGTTCCTGCTCGTCTTCGTGGCGGCGGGCGGGCCGATGGCCAACGCCAGATTCGGCAGCCAGGGCATCTCAACCGCTGCGCTCGTGATCGCGCCGGGACTGATGGTGCTGGCGATCATCCTGTTCATGGGAACTGTGTCAGGCGCGCATCTCAACCCGGCGGTGACCATCGGGTTCATGCTCAGGGGCGACTTCCCCCTGCGCCGGGTGCCGATGTACATCGTCGCCCAGTACGCCGGTGCCGTGCTGGCGACCCTGGTGCTCGTCGCTCTCGTCGGCAGGCAGGGAACGGCGGGCCTGACGTTGCCTGGCCCGGGGGTCAGTACCGTCGATGCGATGTTCTGGGAAGCGGTGCTGACGGTCGGCCTGGTCAGCGTGATCCTCGGCACGGCGTCGGGAGCACAGCAGATTGGCGCGATGGCCGCCATCGCCGTCGGCAGCTACATCGCGCTCGCCGGCCTGATCGGCGTGCACGTCAGCGGCACCTCGATGAACCCGGCCAGGTCGCTCGGTCCCGCGCTGGTACTCGGCGACTGGTCGTCGTGGTGGGCCTACCTGGCCGGTCCCCTGATCGGATCGGCAGCGGCCGTCGCGTTCGCGCACGTCCTGCGGGGCAGGGGAGGCGGCCAGTTCGGCATCAGGGCGGCCCAGGGCACGCTCGGGACCGACTGGTTCCCGCGCGGGGGACGCGGATCGCGGCGCGGCCCGAAGTGATGATCGCGGCGCCGCCCGGGCTGGTCGCGGCGCCGCCCGGGCTGGTCGCGCCGCCGCCCGGGCTGGTCGCGGCCTGGCCCTGACTGACAGTGCCAGGCGGTAGATTGCGGTTATGACTCAGCCTCAGGCAACCACGCCGCTGACCTTGATGGCCGTCCATGCTCACCCCGATGACGAGGCATCGAGCACGGGCGGCGTACTAGCGAAGTACTCAGACGAGGGCATCAGGACCATAGTGGTGACCTGTACCAATGGCGAGTTCGGGGATGGGCCGCCGGCATCAAGCCGGGCGAGGCAGGGCACGACACCGCCGACGTGGCCATGGTGAGGCTCGCTGAGCTGCGCGAGGCGACCAAGCACCTCGGCGTGACCGAGCTCGAGACGCTTGGCTACCACGACTCCGGCATGCCCGAATGGGAGTACAGGCACAACCCGGAGGCGTTCTGCAACGTGCCCCTCAGCGAGGTGGCCGACCGGATCAGCGGACTCATCGAGCAGTACCGGCCAGCCGTCGTGATCACCTACGACCCGGATGGCGCCTACCAGCACCCCGACCACGTGCACGCGGCGAGGTCAGCGATCGCCGCGGTCGAGGCCACGGACATCCCGTCGAAGCTTTACCTGACCGCCATGCGCCGCAGCGGCTGGCAGAAGATCGCCCAGGCGCTCCGCGACTCAGGCGAGCAGGTCGATGACTGGCAGATCACCGAAGAGGACGCGCGCATGATGCGCGAATCAGAGGCGAGGATCACCACGACCGTCAACATCAGGCCCGTGCTCGACCGCAAGCGGGCAGCGCTGCTCGCTCACAGCAGCCAGATCACCGACTCCTGGTTCAGCAAGATCCCGCCCGAGGTAGCCGAGGAGGTCTTCGGGGAGGAGACGTTCATAAGGGAGCGGGATCGGACCCGGGCGCCAGTTCCAGAGACGGATCTGCTGGCTGGCCTGCGCTAACTCGCCCTGCCGCGCGCCGTCGCCCTGCCGCGCGCCGTCGCCTGGAGGAGGGTTTTCGCGTGTAGGAGCCGTTTCGTGGGATAGTCCGGACAATCCTCCTGGACGCGAAAGGCCTCCTCCGTGACGCTGAATATGTTCCGTGATCACGGTCCCGGGCATGATCACGGAACATTGAGGGTGCCTTGAGAGGCTGTCGGGTGACTCGTGATCAAGATCAGGGTCAGGCGGGAGCACGCTCCGGCCCGGGCCGGGCCGCCGGGCCGGGCCGGGCCGGGCCGCGACAGCATAAGGGCGGCCCGGGTTGCTGGTCACGCCCGCGTCTGACAGCAGCGTGGCCCTCCCTGTTGCTGTTGGTCCCGGGTTTTGACAGCAACGTGGCCCTCCCTGATGTTGTCCTGACAGCAACGGAGAGGGCCACGTTGCTGTCAGAACGGGTCGTTAACAGCAACAGGGAGGGCCACGATGCTCACGCTTGCCCCGGTGGCGCCGTTCCGGAGCACAGCGCACGTCCGCCCAGAAACACAGATCATTCACAGAAACCAGGACGGGCCGTACCGCCGCTAGCGCGGACTAGCCTGATTCGCCGAATCGCCAGTCTTCGTGTCAGAGCTCAAGAATCTCCGCTGCGGGTTAGACATCGCACCATAAACCGAAAAGTCGTCACGTAATCGGCGTTCCGGATTAGTCTTCGCCGAATCTGACCGCCAGGCGACGAACGCGGCGATCGACAGTGCGGCGGCGGGCGGCAATGTCACAAGTGCGGGGAGCTGGTAACGCCAAGTGAACTCGAACAGGTCCGACAGCGCCAGCACGGCAGCTCCCGCTCCGAAGAAGAGCAGGCACCCAAGCGCGGCTCGCTGCCACGCATGCTCCCCCGCTTCGCTCCCCCCGGCGACCCCGCCAGCCCCGGCAACCCCATCAGCCCCAGCAACCCCAGCAACCCCAGCGCCTCCGCCGCGCCGTAGCCGTCCCGCGCCGGCCAGCACCGACCCGGCCAGCCCGGCCAGCACGGAGAACGCGTACACCGGGCCGGGCGTGTACCCGCCACCCAGCTGATACCCGCGCAAGAACGCGGCCCCGGCTCGCCACACCTCGGGCACCCCGCCGCCGTAGGCCCGCACCGCCGGCACCACCTGCGCGGGCGTCGCATGCGGCGCGAGGTACGGATAGCGCTCCTGGAACTGCCACCGCCCCACTCGCGTATCCCCAGGACTCGTCATCCTGCTGACCGCGAACAGTTTCACCACGTCACGCGCGTACGTGCCAACGACCCGCAACGGCTGCTGGCTGAGCACAGCGCTGTTGAAGCGGGACACCAGCCGGGACGCACGCCCGCTCAGCGGCCCGGTGTAGTAAACCCGGATCGGGGAGCTCGGGCTGTGCTCCAGCCAGTCCGGCCCGTGCGCCCGCTGCGCGGGAGTGGGGCAGAGGCCCCGCTCCACCGGGGGGAGCCGAAGCGTCGCGCAGTCAGCCGACCACGCCATCCGCCCGTAGGTCGTCGTCACCCCGGTGTGCGAGAGATAGAAGTGACCGACGAGAATCTGCGAGCCCGTCATGTAACCGAGAACCGGCACGGCGAAGGCCACCGCGAGCACCGCGCAGCGCCCGAGCGCGAGCCGCCACGCTCCCCAGCTGGAGACCAGCACGTACAGCAGCGCCGGGACGATCAGGATCTCGCCCACCTGGCGGAAGGTCGCCGACACTCCGAGCACCAGCCCCCCAGCCGCCACGGCGCGCGGCCTGGTGCCCGGCCCCGGCCCGGCGAGCAGCAGAGCGGCACCCGCGACGATCAGCGCCTCGAACCAGATGTCGGGCAAGATCATTTGTTCCATCTGGATCTGATAGGCATCGAGCAGCAGCGGCATCGTCGCCAGGGCAGCCAGCCAGCGCGGGACGGCGCGCTTTATGAGCACCAGGTAGATCGTCACTGCCAGAGCAAGACCGACCAGGTGCGCAGCGATGGCGACGGCGTCGAAGTTGCCGATCGCCAGCAGCGCCCTCAGCGGGAGCCGGTAGCCGACCGGGTCGTTGCCGCCCGAGTTATACAGGTACCGGAACGTGTCGATGTAAAAGAGCGCCGGGCGGTAGCTCACTACCGCGAGCACCCGGAGCGCGATCCCGGCTGCCAGCGCGATCGCGAAGAGCCAGTTGCCTCGCAGGTTCACGATGCCGGGGCGGTGGCTTCGGCGCGGCTGTCCGCGGGCACGTCGGCAGCGGCATGTCGCCGGCCGCGCAGCCAGGCCGTCAGCGCCGCGATGCCGAGCGCGCCGGCTGGCGGCAGCGTGACGAGCGCGGGCAGCTGATAACGCCAGGAGAACTGGAACGCATCGGAGATCGCCAGTACCGCCGCGCCGCTGAGGAAGAAGAGCAGGCAGCCCGTCACCAGCGGCCGGGACCGATCGCGGAGCGAGCGGCTGACGACAAGCACCGACCCGAGCAAGCCGGCAACTGCCAGCAACGCCATCATGGGGCCGGGCGTGTATCCGCCGCCGAGCTGATAATCCCGCAGGAACGCCGCCACCGGCCTGTCGACCTCGGCCTTCCCGCCGTACCGGGCTTCGAGCGGATGAACCACGAGCGGCCCGCCTGCCGGGGTGAGCCGCAGGCCGAGCACGATCTGGCCGGACCTGGCGACCCGCACCCAGCTCGGATAGGCAGGGTAGAAGTCCTGGAACTGCCAGCGAGAGATCGGCGTCCCCTCCTGACTCGACGTTCGGGTGATCGCGAACAGCTTGATCGCGTCCCCGGCGATAGCCCCTGCGACTCGCTGCGGCTGCTGCTCGGCGACCTGGTGGTCGAAGCTGGCGATGATGGCGTACCTGTCCTGCCCGGGGGGCGGGTCGTACGTCTTGAGTGGCGAGCGCGCGCTGTGATCGAGCCAGTCGATCCCGCGCGAGCGCTGCCGCGCGGTCGGGCACAAGGGCCGCTCATACGCCGGGACGCGCAACGTGGCGCAGTCAGCCGCGGACGCCATCCGGCCGTAGGTCGAGATGCTGATCGAGCCGCTGGCCAGCCAGAAGTGCCCGGAGATGACTTGCGAGCCGGTCATGTACGACAGGATGGGCACCGCGAAGGCCGCTGTCAGCGCAGCCGATCGGTGAAATATGGTGCGCCAGCCTCCGCCCGCCGCGACTAGGTAGACCAGTGCCGGAATGATCAGGACCTCGCCGATCTGGCGTACCGTGGCCGAGAGGCCGAGGACGAAGCCTCCAGCGATGACGAAGCCCAGGCTGAGGCGCCGGGCGAGCAGGAGCGCGAGCCCGGCGACGATAAGCGCCTCGAGCCAGACGTCGGGCATGATCGTCTGCTCGACCTGGATCTGGTAGGCGTCGAGCAGGACGGGAGCCGCGGCGAGCGCGGCCAGCCAGCGCTGTGCGCCCAGCCTGACGAGCACCGCGTAGATGGTGACCGCGATGGCGAGGCCGGCCAGGTGCTGCACCACCGCGACCAGTTCGAGGTTGCCGACGGCGAGGATCAGCTTGAGCGGGACCTTGTAGCCGACCGGGTCAGCGCCTGGGTAGGCGTTGTAGAGGTACTTGATCGTGTCGACGTACAACAGCGCGGGGTGATAGGCGATTGTCGCGAGTATGCGCAATGCCAGCCCCGCGCCGAGACCGATGGCGACTAGCCAGTGCCTTCTACCTAGCCGCCCTAGCTGTCGCCATCGGTTCACTGTGCTTGAGCGGTCAGCTCCGGCGCTCGTTCTGACACCTTCTGAGCTGACACGGTCTGGCGGCTGCGCTTGGCGACGATCATGAGCATCGCTAGGCCGAAGGCACCGGCTGGCGGCAGGGTGACGATCGCGGGGAGCTGGTAGCGCCAGGTGAACTCGAACGCGTCCGACATGGCGAGCACCCCGATCGCCGCGGTGAAGAAGGCCAGGCAGCCGAGACCGAGCAGGCGAGACTCCGGGGTCATCCTGCGCCTGGCGAACAGCAGCAGCGATCCGGCTAGCCCGACGAGCACGCACAGCGCGAGCAGCGGGCCAGGGGTATAGCCGCCGTTGGTCTGGTACGACCGCAGGAACCTGGCGATCGGCACGTTCACCGACGGCACGTTGCCGTAGGACGTGGCGAGCAGTTGCGGCTGCCCCTGCGGCAGCGTGATGTAGAGCCGGCTGTTCTGGATGAACACGTACTTTCCGAAGGTCGGATAGTACCCGTGGAACTCCCAGCGGGAGATCGGGGTGTCACCTGGGCTTGTCACCCTGTCGACTTCGAAGAGCTTGATCGAGTCGCGCAGGATGCCGCCGATCACGCGCAGCGGCTGCTGCTCCTCGACCGCGTGGTTGAAGTGCGAGACGATCGCGCCGCGGAACGGGACGAGATTCGGCGGCAGCCTGGCGTCCAGCATGCGCAGCGGCCCCCGCTTGGAGTGATCGAGCCAGTCGGGACCCTCTGCCTGCTCCGCTTTGGTGGGGCAGAGCAGGCGCTCAGGCGGCAGTACCTTCAGCGTTGCGCAATTCACGACGGCGGACATCCGGCCGAACGTCAGGCTTGCCGAGGACGCCGATATCCGGAAGTGGTGAGTCAGCTCGAAGGACGCGCCCATGTAAAGCACGACCGCGAAGACGAACGCGCACACGACCGCGGCGGTGTTGATCAGCATCTTGCGCCAGCCGCCGCCGAGCGCGACCGCGAAGAAGACCGCCGGCACGATCATGATCTCGCCGATTTCCCGGATTCCGGTTGACGCGCCGAGCAGCAGGGCGCCAGCGACGAGAGTCTGGACCGTGGGCCGCTTCTGCCAGAGCAGGACGACAAGGCCAAGGACGATCAGTGCCTCGAACCAGACATCCGGCATGATCATCGCCTCAGCCTGGAGCTGGTAGGCGTCGAACAGCACCGGGGCGATGGCGATCGCGCCGAGCCAGCGCGGGACGCCGCGCCGCACGAGCACCGCGTAAACGGCGATGGCGATGGCGAGGCCGAGCAGATGCTGGACTAGTTCGACCGTGCCGAGGTCGCCGCCGGTCGCCAGGATCATCTTCAGCGGGATCTTGTAGCCCACCGGATCTGAGCCAGGCCAGGCGTCGTAGAGGTACTTCAGCGTGTCGATGTAGATGATCGCCGGGTGGTAGGCGTACTCGGTCAGCACCCGCATGACCACGCCGCCCGCGATCAGCGCTGAGGCGATCCAGTGCTGCCGCAAGGTTGCCAGCGTGATTGCCAGCCACGTCGCGGCCTTGGCCCTGATGCCGCCTGCCTGGCCGGCCTTAGGGGCCGAAGTGGCTGCGGCGGCCGTGGTGGTCTCAGCGGCCGTGGTGGTCTCAGCGGCTGTGGTGGCCGCCTTGGGGGCCGTGGTGGCCGCCTTGGCGGCTGCGCTGGTCTTGGCGGCTGCGGTGGTCTGCGCGGCGGCCGTGGCCGTCGTCGCGGGCTCGGCTGCCGTTGGCGCGCTGGTCGTTGCCGCTTCGCCGGAAGTCGTTTCTGCTTCGCCGGAAGTCGTTTCTGCTTCGCCGGAATCGGCGTGCTGCCCGCTGGATCCGTTCATGCTCGCCGGTGCGTGCTCGCCGCTGGCGCCGTTCTGGCTGGCGGTGCTGGCGGCGGCGCCATTCTGGCTAACGGACGAGCCGTTCTGGTCCGCGGCACCGTGACTCGCCGAGCCGTTGCGGCTGGCTGTGCCGTTCTCGGCCGGCGCGACATGACCCGGAGCGTGGGAACCGTCAGACGCGGCGGCGTCGCCCGCCGCGGAATCTGACGCAGAAGCTCCGGACGCGGCAGGACCGCTCGCTGACTGAGGCATTCGCATGTAGGGTCGTCCCGATCCTGACTGACTTGTGCTCGGAGGGGCTGCAGCGCCCTTATGACTATAGTTTCGGCCGGAACAGTAAAGCTGCGCTTCCGCCGGATCCACCCCTAGCGGCGGTGCCCGGACGGCAGGCGCCCAAACCCGGCCGGCAGGAACCCTGGTGCCGTCGCGCTGAGCCTACCGGACCATCGGAGCCATGCCGTCGCAGCCTATCGCCCGCCGAGGCCCGCTCGGGGCTGCCCGGTGAAATCCCGGCAAAATGTCGGAGGCTTTACCTAACGTGGCAGTCGTGGTTAACGAAGTCACAGGAAATTCGTTGCCCCCCGGACATCTACCCGGCGAAGCCGCGCTACACCACACGACGCCGAGCAGTTCGAGGCCACGTCACTGGAGCGAATTGCGGGCGCTGGTGGCTGCCCAGTTGCCGGCGCTCAGCGCGCCGCCCCCAGGCGCGGCCGGGTTATGCGCGATCTGCCTGGGCCCGGTCCGGCGCGGCAGTTCTCACTGCTTCCAGTGCCGGATGCACGCTCAGTGCGCTGGCGATGCCCTGGCTGACGTCGTACTCCCGGTGGCCTACGCGCTCAAGGGCAGCCAGCACGCGGCCTGCCTTTGGCAATACAAGTCCATTCACCATGACGCCGCGGCTCCGGCGGCATCCTCGGCTGCCGTCCGGCTACTGGCATTGTTGCTCCTCTTTCTTCGCGACCACGGCCACTGCGCGTGGCGGTCCGTCGGCTGGACCGGGCCGACGCACCTCGCCGTCGTGCCCTCAGGCCGCGGCAGGCCAGGCCCGCATCCGCTCCGCACGCTGATCGCCCCCTACCTAACGCGCCCGTGGGCCGAGCTGTCAGCCGAGCCGGACCACCAGCGCGTGCGCGAGCTTGATCCGGGGAGGTTTGAAGCCGGACCGGTGCCCGGTGCCCGGGTGCTGCTCATCGACGACACCTGGACGACGGGAGCCAGCGCTCAGTCGGCGGCCATGGCGTTGCGCCGGGCAGGCGCAGATGGCGTGGTGACCGTGGTCATCGGCCGCCACGTCAGCCCGCCAGCCGAGCTGGCCGCCTTCAGCCCCGCAGCGATGCCGCTGCGCCCCGAGGTCTGCCCTGCCCACGCCATCGCCGGCGGACCCGCCGCCGCTCAGGCGAGGCACCCGCGAACCCTGTCCTAGCCCTCCTCTAACAGCATCGTGGCCCTCCCTGTTGCTGCTGGTCACGGGTTTTAACAGCAACCATCCGTGCCGGCGGGCCGGCGCTGGTGCATCGGTGTAAACGGGGACAAACCACCCCTGTTTACAGACCAACGTGGCACTCCCGGCCCGCACCAGACATCGGGAGGGAGTGCCCTGTTGCTGTCAGAAAGGACCGCTGACAGCAACAGGGAGGGCCACGATGCTCACCCTGCCCCGGCGGCGGCCTGCTGTGGCCCGGCGCGCACCGTTCCGGGGCACGGCGCACGTCCCGCGTCCACCCGGCGCCTGACTCTCCAAGATCCAGAAGTCACCCGACAGCATCCCTGACCTGGGCAAATTTCCGTGATCACGCCCACGACCGTGATCACGGAAGATAGCCACGCCCGCCAGCCCGGTCCGGGCCCCACATCGACAGCACCCAAGGCACCGTCCTCCGGACGCGGCTGGTGAGTTCGCCAGTCGATTCGCTGGGCCTCCTGGGGTGGCGCGGATGATGGCCGGGAGGTCGCTGGCTGACCGTAGGCTTGGCTCGTGGCCACCAAATCCTCGCCGGTCCTGTCAGCGGCACCTGAGCAGCCTGCGGCACCTGAGCAGCCTGCGGTATCCGAGCGGCGTCGCGCGGCTAAGGGCCGCGCGGTCAATCCCGACGTGTCGAGGACGGCGCTGGTCAGGCGAGCACGCCGGATGAACCGTATTCTCACCGAGCTCTACCCTGACGCGCACTGCGAGCTCGACTTCACCTCGCCGCTCGAACTGCTGGTGGCGACGATCCTGTCGGCTCAGTGCACCGACAAGCGGGTCAATATGGTCACGCCCGTGCTCTTTGCCCGGTACCACACCGCGGCCGACTGCGCGGCCGCTGATCGCGAGGACGTCGAGAAGATCATCGTGTCAACCGGCTTCTTCCGGGCCAAGACGACCAGCATCATCGGCCTCGGCCAGGCTCTATGCGAGCGGTTCGGCGGCGAGGTGCCGGGTAGGCTGCGTGACCTGGTCACGCTGCCCGGAGTCGGCAGGAAGACAGCCAACGTCGTACTCGGGAACGCCTTCGGCGTCCCGGGCATCACCGTCGACACGCACTTCAGCAGGCTGTCGCGGCGCTTCGGCTGGACCACTTCCGACGATGCCGTCAAGATCGAGCAAGAGGTCGGTGGGCTCTTCCCTCGCTCAGAGTGGACGATGCTGTCGCACCGGCTCATCTGGCATGGCCGCCGGGTCTGTCACTCGCGGCGGCCAGCGTGCGGCGCTTGCGGGCTCGCCCCGCTGTGCCCGTCCTACGGCGAGGGGCCGATAGACCCCGTCGCCGCCGCCAAGCTGGTGAAGACGGGTCCGTTCTCGTGACGGGCGCGCCCGGTGTGCGCTCTGTGCCCGGCTGGCTGACCGACCTGGCCAGAGCCACTGAGCAGATGGTCGTCCCTGATGCGCTCCGGCCGCCGCCGGGGCGGGGACGGCATTCCGCGGTCCTTATCTTGTTCGGCCTGGATCATGATCTGACATCTGGTCCCGACCTGCTTCTCGTGCAGCGCAGTGAGTCACTTCGCCGGCATGCCGGCCAGCCGGCCTTCCCTGGCGGCGTCATCGACGCCAGCGACACCGGGCCGGCCGGGGCGGCGCTGCGCGAGGCGGCCGAGGAGGCCGGCGTCGATCCAGCGGGCGTCGATGTCGTCGCCGTGCTGCCTGATTTGTATATCTCCCGTACTGAGTACCGGGTATCCCCCGTGCTGGCCTGGTGGCGTGAGCCGGGTCCCGTTGCTCCGGGCGACCCAGCGGAAGTCGCCGCGGTGGCCAGGGTGCCCGTGACGCATCTCGCCGACCCGGCACACAGGCTCATGATCAGGTATCCGAACGGCGGAGCAGGGCCGGCCTTCCGGGCTGGCTCGATGCTGATCTGGGGGTTCACCGCGTTCGTGATCAGCCAACTGCTCGCGGCCGGGGGCTGGGAGCGGCCGTGGGACACCAGGCGCGTGGTCGAACTGCCGCCGAATGGCAGGCTGACCGGCATCGACAGCCCCGCCCAGGCCAGCTGAAATTCATGGTCGCCCGCCATAAGCTCGATCATGGGCCGGTAGCCAGTCGCGGCGTCGCCGGCGGATACCTTTAGCAACTGTGTCCGGTGACTTGCTTGACTTGATCCTGATCGCGTTGGCTGCTGCCTTCGCGGTCGCTGGATACCGTCAGGGCTTCATCATCGGAGTGATGAGTTTCGCCGGCTTCACCGGCGGGGCAGTGATCGGTATTTATTTCGCGCCCGGGCTCGCAATGGCGGTGACCGCCAATCAAGGTGCCCAGGCCGTACTCGCCATCATCGCCGTTTTCGCTGCCGCGATCGTCGGCATGCTGATCACCTCGGCGCTCGGCGTGACGTTGCGCTCGCGGATCAGGCGAGGTCCGCCGGCTGTGCTGGATTCCATTGGCGGCGCCGTCATCAACGTCCTGGCGATCCTGATGCTTGCCTGGCTGATCGGCAGCCTGGTCGCGTACGCGCCGCCCTTTCCCGGGATCGCCTACCAGGTCAACAACTCGATCCTGCTGCGCGGCATAGACAAGCTGATTCCGCAGCAAGCCCGGCCCGAATTCACCGCGCTGCGACGGCTGCTGAGCACTAAGCCGTACGTCCAGGTGTTCGGCGCGCTGGGCGCCGAGACCGCGCTCGACGTGCCGAAGCCTGACCCGGCCGTGCTGCGGTCGGCCGCCTTGCGCCAGGACGCCGGCAGCGTGGTCAAGATCGAGGGCCTCGCGCCTTCGTGCTCGCGGCGGATCGAGGGATCCGGGTTCGTGATCGGCGCGGACCGGGTGATCACCAACGCGCACGTGGTGGCCGGGGTCACTAACGGACCCCAGGTGTATACCCGGTCGGGCTCGCAGTTCCCGGCCCGGGTGGTCCTCTTCGACCCGCGCCGCGACATCGCAGTGCTGTACGTCCCTGCCCTGAATCTCCCCGCGCTGCACGTGATGAAGTCAGCGCCGTTCGGCGCGAAAGCGATCGTCGCTGGCTATCCGCTGGATGCCAGTTTCACAGCCGTGCCGGCGCGGGTCGGGCGCTCGGAACTGGCCAACGGGCCGGACATTTACGACAAGACGCAGGTCATCCGCGATATCTACCCGATTCGCGCGCGGGTGCTCCCTGGCAACTCCGGTGGCCCGCTGATTGCCACCAACGGCCGGGTCTACGGCATGGTGTTCGCTGCCGCGGTCTCAGTGCGCAATACCGGCTATGCCCTGACCGGCAGCGAGATCGCCAGCGACCTCAGCCGGGGCCTGACTCGCAGTTCGAGTGTCTCAACCCGCGAGTGCCAGTAGCCCGCGCTCGCGTTCGAGAGGCCCGACAACATAGGTAACGCGAACCTGGCGGGGAGCCGGATCAGTACTTGGGCTTGGGTTCAATCTTCCGCGATCATGGTCCGGGCATGGTCACGGAAACGTGCGTGTGCTGTCGAGGCCGTCGGGTGATTCGTGACCAGGATCGGGGAGCCTTTTCCGGCATCGTGGGGGAGAGTTGTCAGTCCGGGGTGCTGTCAGTGCGGGGGCGGCAGGTGCGATGTTCCGTGATCAAGGTCCCGGGCGTGATCACGGAACATCACCGCTGTCCTGACCTGGGCGATCTTCCGTGATCACGCCCACGAACATGATCACGGAACATCGCATCGGTCCCGGCGGCTGCCGCGCGGCTCGTGATCAGGATCGGGGAGTTTTTTCGGCATCGTGGGGGAGAGTTTTTCACTCCGGGGAGTTTTTTCAGTCAATAGAACTGAAAACTCTCCCGAAAGTGAAAAGACTCCCTCCTGATAGCAGCGGGAAGGGCCACATTGGTCTGTAAACAGGGGTGATTTGTCCCCGTTTACGCCGATGCACCAGCGCCGGCCCGCCGGCACGGATGGTTGCTGTTGCAGCCCGGCCGCCCGTTCCCGCCCGCGCGGCCGGTCGGCCGCGGCGGCTAGCGGAGCCCGGGCTCGAAGATACGCAAGCGCAGATCGTCGTCCGTCAGGGATTCCAGGCCGGCCTCGTCAATCCGCGTGGCCAGCAGCCGGGCCGAGGCCGCGGCGGAACGAGGATCGAGATTGGCAACGGGCTCTCCCTCGTAGCCGGCCACCGCGTTGGCGCCACGTCGGAGCAGGGCGATCGCGCCCTTGGCGTTGCCTCGCCTGGCGTGAGTCAGCCCGACGGCGAGCTGGGCGAGTCCTTGCCACAGGTTGCGCTGGTCGGCCGGTCCCGCTTTCCACTCGGCTTCGAGCACTTCGTGCGCGTGGAACGGCCGCCCCTCGTCGATCAGCCGCTGGGCTAGGGGGAGCGCTTCGCCGGGGGCCAGTTCAAGGTTGTCCGGCATGGTGGGCTGGCCGGTGGCGGTCCGGTCGAGTGGCCGGCCAAGACCGTCCCGCGGCCTCGCGTTCCGAGCCCGCCCGCCCGCGTCCCGATCCCGCTCCCGATCCCGCTCCCGCTCCGCAGCCTCCAGGCTCGCATCCTCCCGGCCCGCTCCCGCACTGGCTGCGGCATCGGCGCCCGCTCCGGTGCCCGGGTCCGCTGCCGCACTGGCTGCGGCATCGGCGCCCGCGCCCGCGCCCGCGCTTGGCGCCGGGGTGTTAGGTGATGGCGTCACCGCTCCGGCTCAGGGTCGGCCAGCCACGACCGCAGCTCCAGGTCGAACCGGTCAGGTGCCTCCTCATGCGGGAAATGCCCGGCCCCGTCGATCAGTCGCCACCGGTACGGTGCGTCGACAAAGCTTCCGGAGCCGCGTGCCGTCCGCGGCCGGATGCAGGTGTCCAGGGCGCCGTGGATCTGCAGGGTCGGGGCCTGGACCGGACTGCGCATAGCGCGTGAGTAGCGCATGCCGTCAGGACGCAGCCGCGACCTGAGCAGCCACCGGTGGTATTCAAGCGCCGAGTGGGCGACGGCTGGCATGCACATGGCGGCCCGGTAGGTGGCCTCGGTGTCGGGGTCCGGCCAGCCCGGGCCTGACCAGGAGGCCAGGATCTCGCCCACGCGCTCGGCGTGGCGGCGCAGCAACTGCCGCTCAGGAAGTATCGGCAGCTGGAACCCGAACGCGTAGCCGCTGCTCTTGCCCTGGCCAAGCGGGTCACCGAGCACGGCAGACCGCAAGCGGAGCGGATGGGCAGCCGACACGATCCCGAGCCTGCGCACCACTTTGGGGAAGTATGCCGCCATTGTCCAGGCGATCATGCCGCCCCAGTCGTGACCGACGACGACCGCGTTCGCCTCGCCGAGCGACCTGATCAGGCCGGCCGCGTCGGATGCGGCGGTGATCAGGTCATAACCGCGCGGCGGCTTGTCGCTGCCGCCGTAGCCGCGCAGGTCAACAGCGACCGCGCGGAAGCCGGCCGACCGCAGTGTGCTCAGCTGCCTGCGCCACGTCCACCAGAACTCCGGAAACCCGTGCAGCAGCAGGACGAGCGGCCCGTCGCCGTTCTCGGCGATGTGGAACCTGGTGCCGTTCGCGCTCACCGAGCGGTGCGACCACGGGCCGTCGAGATAGACGGAAGCCTCGGTTTGCGGGCCCATCGCCTACCTGATCTCCGCCGTCCCCGGCGACGATGGCGATGGCGCCGGCGGTGACGGCGGCGAGGTGAGGCTGTCGTCGCGCCGGATCATGGCGAGATCGTCCGAGACCGTGCTGCGGGTCTTGCGCAGCCCGCTCAGCTTGCGGAACTTCAGCACCCCGATCCCGACGGCCAGGCCAGCCAGCAGCACGCAGGTGCCTGCCACGATCAGGAACGAAGCCCAGCTCCAGATCCCGAGCGTCATGAGTCCGTAGGCAAAAGCGAAGCACAGCAGCATGAGGACAAGGCAGCCAACGAACGCCGCCATGCCGAGCAGCACCGCGCCGATCCCTAGCCTGCGTGCGTCCTGCTTCAGCTCGAGCTTCGCGAGATCGAGCTCGAACTTCACGAGCTGGGTTATGTCGCTCACGGCCAGCGAGACAAGGTCACCGAGCGATTGCTGCTGCGACTCCGTCTGACCATGTGTGGCAGGTCCGGCCATCATGTTCCTCCCCTCCTCGCTGTATTGACCAGTCTCGCGCATGTACCCGCTCGCCAATGCCTTGGCTCCCATTACGGGCCGGCGATAAATATTCCGGCGGGCAGCCACGATGCTGATGCCCGCCAGATTCGCCGGATGAAATCACCCGGTGCCGCAGCAATTAGCCCGAGCTGGCCGTTATTGGTGCGGACTAGGCTAACCCGGCGCGCCCCGTGCCGCAAAGATCCGCGCCGCGACCGGCCAGCGCCGCCACGACCAGCGCCGCCACGAAGCAAACGGCGCCCCCGCAGGGACGCCGTCGCTTAAGCACGTCAGGCCCGGGTTACCAAGCGTGCTCCTTCACTGCCGGACAGGCCGCCCTCGCCTAGCTGGGCGATCCTGTCTCGGCCGCCTCCCGCGGCTGGTCGCGCGTGGGTACCCGGCTGCCGTGCCAGGACCAAGTGGTCCGTGACTTATTTCTACGACGCTTCGACGAGCTTGGGAACCCCCCGGCGTGATCGATTCGTGATCTTTATCGATCCTGCTGTTCACATGTCTCGACCCTGCGGAGCTCGAAGGCGAGCACCGGCCAGCCGCGCTCGGCGGCGACCTTGCGCAGGGCGCGGTCGGGGTTGACGGCATGCGGGTGCCCGACAGCCTCCAGCATGGGCAAGTCGGTGACCGAGTCGCTGTAGGCGAAGCAGTCGGCGAGTTGGTAACCCCGTTCCGCGGACAGCTCGCGGATCCTGTGCGCCTTGGCCTCGCCGTAGGCGTAGAACTCGCACTCGCCCGTATACATGCCGTCCGCGTGCCGCATCCGGGTCGCGATGATTTCCGACGCGCCGAGCATGGCGCCGATCGGGCGAACCATCTCCTGCCCGGAAGTAGAGACGATGATCACGTCCCTGCCCGCTTCGCGATGCGCGTCGAGCAGTCGCCGGGCCTCGGAGTAGATAATCGGCCCGATCGTGTCGGCCAGGTGGGTCGTCACGATTTCGGTGACGTGCTCCACCGGCCAGCCCCGGCAGAGCTTGCTGACTTGTTCCCTGATCTTCTCCATCTGGTTGTGGTCAGCTCCCGCGAGCCTGAACATGATCTGAGCGAAGGCGCCACGCGCGGCTTGCACCCCGCTGATCAGGCCGTGCCGGTAGAACGACGGTACAAAGGCCAGCGTGCTCGACCTCGAGATTAGGGTCTTATCCAGGTCAAAGAAGGCCGCGGTTGCCCGCGAACCCGCATCGGCGGTAGCGTCCATGGAGGCCGAGCATAGGTCACCATCGTGAAATCCAATCTCGCATCGCATGACCGACTGGTAACTTTGACCCACTGCACGTAGGATTTCCTGAGTTACGGAACCGCTCTGTCCCCCCGGAGCCGGGCCGTACGGCGACCCCCGCTCTCCCCCCGGCGGGGGTCGCCCCCTTTTACCGGTCGGGAGCGCCTTCTAGCAGGCAGTTCAGCAGGGCGAGGGAGCCCTGCTTGGACAGCGGCTCGTTGCCATTGCCGCATTTCGGGGATTGAATGCACGAAGGGCATCCGGTCGTGCACTCACAGTCAGCGATAGCCAGTGAAGTCGACCTGAGCCACTGCGCCGCCGCGGAGAAACCCCGTTCGGCAAATCCGGCCCCGCCATCATGGCCGTCGTAGACAAAAATGGTCAGGCGCCCGGTCTGCGGGTGCCAGTCGGTCGAAACTCCGCCGACATCCCACCGATCGCAGGCGGCGACCAGGGGCAGCAGCCCGATCGCCGCGTGCTCGCAGGCGTGGGCCGCCCCGGCGAGGTCAACTCCCGCCGCCGCGAGCGCGTCGCGCGAGCCCGGTGCGACCGTCAGCCACACGGCCCTGGTCCGCAGATCGCGGGCGGGCAGGTCGAGTGACTCCTCGCCGACCGACTGGCCGGTCTCGGGCTTGCGCCTGGTGAAAGCCACCACCTGGCGGCGCACCATGACCTCCCCGAAGTGCACGGCGGCGTTCTCCCAGTCGATCCTGCGATGCTCGGCGGTGACGCTGAGCTCGGTCACCTCGCGCGCCGAAGTCACGTAACCCGGATCGCCCGCCTCGACGAGCGCGACGCTGTCGGCCAGGTCAAGGGCGCGCACCACGTACAGCTCGCCCTGATGGGGGTAGACGGCCCCGGGGTGCGCGAGCACGTGCGCCGACGGCTCGTCCATCGTGCCGATCAGCCGGCCAGTGGATTCCTCGACGATCCTGACTGACTGCCCGCTCGTGCCCCGCAGCCCGGGAAGCCGGCCACGGCGCCAGCCGGTCAGGTGCCACCGTCCGGCCCGCTCCCGCAGCGTGCCGCGGCTGACGAGCTCCTCGATCACCTCACGAGCCTGATCGCTGAAAAGGGTGCGGTCCGAACTGCTCAACGGTATTTCGGCCGCCGCCGCACAGAGATGAGGCCCCAGTATGTAGGGGTTGCCTGGGTCCAGGACCGTGGCCTCGACCGGCCGGTGCAGCAGCGCCTCCGGGTGGTGCACCAGGTAGGTATCGAGCGGGTCGTCGCGGGCGATGAGGATCGCCGCGCAGTCGCGGCCGGTGCGGCCAGCGCGTCCGGCCTGCTGCCAGAGTGCCGCTCGCGTGCCTGGCCAGCCCGCGATCAGCACCGCGTCGAGGCCGGTGATGTTGACGCCCAGTTCCAGGGCGGTCGTGGTCGCCAGCGCCCTGATCTCGCCTGACCGCAGTCCCTGCTCGAGCTGCCTGCGCTCCTGCGGCAGGTATCCGGACCGGTACGCGGCGACGCGGCCGGCCAGGTCGTCGTTGCCCGACTCGGACAGCCTGGCCTTGGCGATGGCGGCCGCCGCCTCGGCGCCGCGCCGTGACCTGATGAAGGCAAGCGCCGACGTGCCGTCGCTCACCAGGCCGGCGAGCAACTCGGCGGCCTCGGCGATGGCGGTGCGCCGCAGCCGCGCGCCTGCCTCGCCGCGCAGCGCGGTCAGGGGCGGCTCCCACATGCCGAACGTCATCGGCCCGCGCGGCGCGGCGTCGGCCGTGATCGCCTCGGCCTTGACCCCGGTCAGCAGCTCAGCGCAGCGGGCGGGCTCGCTGATCGTGGCCGAGGCGAGCACGAACTGCAGGCCAGGCGCGCCCGGGGGGCGGTGATAGTCGGCTACCCGGCGCAGCCTGCGCAGCACCTGGGCGACGTGCGAGCCGAAGACGCCCCGGTACCCGTGGCACTCGTCCACGATTACGTACCGGAGTCGCCGGAAGAATCCATTCCACCGTTGATGTTGCGGCAGTAGCCCGAAGTGGAGCATGTCGGGCGTGGTGAGTAGGTATGTGGCGTTCCTGCGGGCTCTGGCCCGGTCGGCCGCCGGCGTGTCGGAATCGACGACGGCCGGGCGTGCTGACCCCGCTCCGAGCGCGAGCGAGTGGATCAGGGCGAGCTGGTCAGCGGCGAGTGCCCTGGTCGGCGCCAGGTAGAGCACGGTGGCGCCCTCGCCGACCGCGGTGAGCGCCGGCGCCAGGTAGGCGACCGACTTGCCTGACGCGGTGCCGGTGGCGAGGATCACGCTGCGCCCGGCCCTGGCGTGCTCGGCGGCTTCGGCCTGATGCGCCCAGGGTGCGGGTATGCCGGCAGCGGCGAACGCGGTGATCAGCTCGGCCGGCACCCATTCGGGCCAGGGGACGCTGCGCCCGGCCCGCTCGGGCAGCCGCTCGAGGTGGGTCAGCCGGCCAGACTCGGTGCCTAGCTCGATGAGCCGGCGCACGCCGGGCGCCCGGGCATCGCCCGCGAAATTCGCGGGCTGATCGGCGGTGGGCTGGTCCTGATCACGCATAGTGTAAGAAGTTTGTCATCGGCAGGTCGGGTAGCTCGAACCGTGATCTGGTATAGACATGAGTCTGAGCATGGTTGAATGCGCGACGGAACATCACGCCCGGCGCGCCGGACGAGATGTGCTCGGCCGATCGCTGGGATAATGGACGCATGGCGCTGGAGGAATCAGTGGATCTGAAGCTTGATCACTACAACAAGGACGGCATCGAGATCGTCGATGTCGAGGGCGAGATCGACGTGTACACCGCGCCCCGGCTGCGGGAGCTCCTGATCGAGCAGGTCAACGAGGGCAAGCACCAGATCGTCGTCAACATGGAGAAGGTCGAGTTCCTCGACTCGACCGGGCTCGGCGTCCTGGTTGGCGGGCTCAAGCGCGTGCGGGCGCATGACGGGTCGCTTGACCTGGTCTGCACCCAGGAGCGGATTCTGAAGATCTTCCGCATCACCGGCCTGACGAAGGTCTTCGGAATACACGACACCGTCGACGAAGCGATCGCCAACAGGAAATCCGAGAAGTAGCTGCCGGGCTGCCGAGACGCTTGGTAGCGCACGATGGCAACAGTTGAGGTCACCTTCACGGCGCTGCCCGCGCACGTGCGCACGGCCCGCCTGGTGGCAACTGCCGTGGCCAGGCGCAGCGGAGTGCCTGAGTCGCTGCTCGACGAAGTACGGCTTGCGGTCGGCGAGGCCTGCTCGCGCGCCGTGGAAGCGCACCGGCTGCACTGCCCGGCCGAGCCGGTACGTCTCGCCCTGACCGGTTACGACGGGCGATTCGAGATAGAGGTCATCAACGCATGCTCGGCAGTGGCGTCGGGCGCGGGCGGAGCCGCTGACAACGCGTTCGTTCCGGCCGGGTTCTCGCTCGCCGTGATCGCCGGCCTTGCCGATGACGTGCAGATCAGCGAGACCTCAGCCGGCACCAGCGTCAAGATGAGCTGGCCGAGCTCAGGCTCGATCGCGGCCGGGTCGCCGGCGTGAGGCCATGGACGGCGGGCGCTACGGGCCGTATCCCACGCGTTCGGTCACCGTTTGGTCACGTTCGGGTCGCGAGCGCCGTGAGAGGCGGACCCGCTTCAGTCTTAGCAAGTCCGTATGCATAGACTCCCGGGCACTACCGCCAGCGCTGTCACGCGGTGCTACTAACAACCGTGCGATGTGGCACGATTGTGCACGTTATTCGAATTTTGCGTGAGTCGGAGGACAGATGACAAGGCTTAGTTCCGTTCTCGCGGATGGAGCGGCCACCGTAACTGGCTCCAACGTGACCTGGGTCGCGGTTGTGGCAGTCATTGCCGTGCTTGCCCTCGCCATGGCCGCGTGGCTGGTGCGGCAGGTACTTGCGGCGGGCCAGGGCACGGCCAAGATGATCGAGATCGCGACCGCGGTGCAAGAAGGCGCCGCGGCCTATCTGCGCAGGCAGTTCAGGACGCTGGGCGTCTTCGTCGTCGTGATCTTCTTCGTGCTGCTTGTCCTGCCGGCCGATGGCGCGTCGGAGAGGTGGGGCCGGTCGATCTTCTTCCTGGTCGGCGCCCTGTTCTCGGCCGTCACCGGCTTCACGGGCATGTCGCTCGCGGTGCGTGGCAACGTCAGGGTCGCGGCGGCGGCCAGGGAACCGGAGAACGGCGAGCGCAGCGCGATGCGGATCGCGTTCCGCACCGGCGGCGTCGCGGGCATGTTCACCGTCGGGCTCGGCCTGCTCGGCGCGGCGATCGTGGTGCTCATCTACAAGGCGGAAGCCTCCGGCGTGCTCGAGGGCTTCGGCTTCGGCGCCGCCCTTCTCGCGATGTTCATGAGGGTCGGCGGCGGCATCTTCACCAAGGCCGCGGACGTAGGCGCTGACCTGGTCGGCAAGGTCGAGAAGGGGATCCCCGAAGACGACCCGCGCAACGCCGCGACGATCGCCGACAACGTCGGCGACAACGTGGGCGACTGCGCCGGGATGGCCGCTGACCTGTTCGAGTCTTACGCGGTCATGCTCGTCGCCTCGCTGATCCTGGGCAAGGCGGCGTTTGGCTCGCAGGGCCTGGTCTTCCCGCTGATTGTCCCCGCGATCGGCGTGCTCACCGCGATGGCCGGGATCTTCTTCGTGGCGCCGCGCCGGGGCGACCGCAGCGGCATGACCGCGATCAACCGCGGCTTCTTCCTGTCGGCGATCTTCTCGCTCGTGCTCGTCGCGATCGCCTCGTTCGTGTACCTGCCGTCCTCGTTCAGCAAGCTGACGGGCGTGACCAACGCGGCGATCCTGCATCACTCGGGCGATCCCCGGATCTTCGCTATCGTCGCGGTCGTGATCGGCCTGGTGCTGGCCAGCGCGATCCAGTTGCTCACCGGCTACTTCACCGAGACCAATCGCCGCCCGGTCAAGGAGATCGCCGATTCGGCGCGCACCGGCCCGGCGACGGTCATCTTGTCCGGCATCTCGGTCGGCCTCGAGTCGGCCGTGTACTCGGCGCTGCTGATCGGCGGGGCCGTGTATGGCGCGTTCCTGCTCGGCACCGGTAACCCGACCATCGCGCTGTTCGCCGTGGCGCTCGCCGGGACCGGACTGCTGACCACCGTGGGCGTGATCGTGTCGATGGACACCTTCGGCCCGGTATCGGATAACGCGCAGGGCATCGCCGAGATGAGCGGCGACGTCGAAGGTCCCGCCGCCCAGGTGCTGACCAGGCTCGACGCGGTCGGTAACACCACCAAGGCGATTACCAAGGGCATCGCGATCGCCACCGCCGTGCTGGCGGCGACCGCGCTGTTCGGCGCGTTCCGCACCACGGTGGAGGCCGCGCTTGGCAGCGCGGCTAATACGTTCAGCCTGTCTGTCGACAGGCCGAACGCGCTGGTCGGCCTGATCGTCGGCGCGGCGGTCGTGTTCTACTTCTCCGGTCTGGCGATCATGGCCGTCGGCCGGGCGGCTGGCCGGGTCGTCTTCGAGGTGCGCGAGCAGTTCAGGACGCACCCGGGAATCATGGACTTCGCCGAGAAGCCCGAGTACGGCCGGGTCGTCGACATCTGCACTAAGGACTCGCTGCGTGAGCTGGCGACGCCTGGACTGCTGGCCGTGCTCACCCCGATCGCGGTCGGATTCGGATTCGGGTACGTGCCGCTCGGCACCTTCCTGGCCGGGGCGATCGCCGCTGGCGTGCTGATGGCGGTCTTCCTCGCGAACTCCGGCGGTGCCTGGGACAACGCCAAGAAGCTGGTCGAGGACGGCGTGCACGGCGGCAAGGGCTCAGCTGCCCACGAGGCCACCGTCATCGGCGACACCGTCGGCGACCCGTTCAAGGACACCGCCGGCCCGGCGATCAACCCGCTGATCAAGGTGATGAACCTGGTCTCGCTCCTGATCGCGACCAGCGTGGTCAAGTACGCCGACAACACGGGCTTGCGCGTCGGCGTGGCGCTCGGCGCGCTGGCGATCGTGGTCGCGTCGATCGTGGTCGCCAAGCGCAGGGCGACGGGCATCGCGCCGTCCGACGCCGAGCATCAGGACGGGCCGCCGGCGCTGGCCTTGGAGTCGCCGTCGGGGTCGGTGTCGGGGTCGGTGTCGGGGTCGGCGTCGTCCGGCGATGGCGAGGAGCCGAGTGAGTCCGAGTCGCCGCAGGGCGGAGAGCATGCGAGTGCCTCGGCTGCCCCAGCCACCCCGGCCGCCCCGGCCGATGGTGCTGAGCCGACCAAGACCGCGACAGCTTAGGTCGCTTGCCCGCTCGCCTTTGGGCGCCCCGGCAGGCGAGCGGGCAAACAGTGCGAGTGAGCCAGAGGGGCGCGGTGTCGTCTGGACTGAGGAGCGAGGAGCGTAGCGACGAGCGAGGAGGGAAGACGGCGCCTTTGGGCGCCCCGGCAGGCGAGCGGGCAAACACTGCGCGTCGGCCTTTGCTCAGCCGCGCGCGTGCGTGACGATGGATGGCATGGCCGCTCAACATCATCCTCAAGCAGCAGGACGGCAGCTCGTCGTCATGCGGCACGCCAAAGCTGGCGAATTGCCGGGCGGCCCCGACATCGAGCGGGCGCTGCGCCCGCGCGGCCGTAAGAACGCCGAGTCGGCCGGTGAGTGGCTGGCGAGCCGTGGCTTCACGCCCGACCTTGTGCTCTGCTCAAAGGCCAGGCGAGCCAGGCAGACCTGGCAGTACGTCAGCGCCGCGCTGCCAGGCAAGCCGGATGTCGTCACCGATGAGCGGCTGTACGGCGCCAGCGCTGGTGACCTGCTGCGGATCTTCGCCGAGACCGAGCCGGGAGTGCGCCGCCTCATGTACGTGGGCCACAACCCGGCCGCTGCTGAGGTGGCCGAGATGCTGACCTCGGCGCCGATCGACTTCCCCACCTCCGCGATCGCGGTGATCGACCTCGGCGTGGGCTGGCCGGACCTGGGCGGCGGGGTTACCGGAGCCGGGGACCTGGTCACGTCCTGGACGCCGCGTGCGCAAGGTTAGCTGGCGGCACCTGACCTGAGCGCGCCGCGCATGCCGTAGGTTCTCAACTGACCGCTGCGGCGCCCGGGAGGTAGAAGCTGATGTCGGCCGAAGTGCTGAGGTTGCGCGATGTCGGCGTCTGCCGCGAGCAATCGATGCTGCTCAGGAGCGTAACCTGGACGGTCCGTGACAACGAGAGCTGGGTCGTCGTCGGCCCGAATGGCGCGGGCAAGACGACGCTGCTGCAGGTGGCGTCCGGGCTGATCGTGCCGACAGAAGGCACCGCCGAGGTGCTCGGCGAGCCGCTCACCGGAGCGGATCTCACCGAATTGCGCAGCCGGGTGGGCCTCGCGAGCGCCGCCGTCGCCGAGCAGGTGCCGCGCCGGGAGAAGGTCATCGACCTGGTCATGACCGCGGGCTATGGCACGATCGGCCGCACCACAGAGGACTTCGACTCCTACGACGTGGCCCGCGCGGTCGAGTTGCTCGACGCGATGGGCTGCGCTCACCTGATCAGGCGCCGGTTCGGGACGCTGTCCGAGGGCGAGCGCAAGCGAGTCCAGATCGCCCGTTCCCTAATGGCCGACCCCGAACTGCTGCTGCTTGACGAACCGGCCGCCGGCCTGGATCTAGGTGGCCGCGAGGATCTCCTTTTCAGGATCGCGACCCTGGTCAAGGATCCGCGGGCACCGGTTTTCATCCTGGTCACGCATCATGTCGAAGAGGTCCCGGAGGGCGCGACCCACGCCCTGCTCATGCGCTCAGGTACCGTGCTGGCGGCCGGGGAGATCGGCGAGGTCTTCACCGAGCGGAACCTCTCGAGATGTTTCGGCGTGCCCCTGACCGTGGAACGCCGTTCCGGCCGCTGGACAGCCAGAGCCGTGTCGGCAAGCTGAAATGCCGGTGCCATGTCCCGTAATCACGCCCGTGGCCATGATCTACGGAAGTTTGCCCAGGTTCCAGAGGCTGTCGCGTGACTCGTGATCAGGTCGGGCAGCCCTTCGGATACCTTGCGGAAACCGTCAGGCGGGAGCACGCCCCGGCTGCCCCGGTGCCCCGGCGGCCCGCGACAGCATCAGTTCGGCCCAGGTTGCTGGTCACACCCGCCGCTACAGCATCGTGGCCCTCCCTGTTGCTGTCAGCCGCTGGTTTTAACAGCAACGTGGCCTCCCTGATGTTGTTCTCACAGCAACGGGGAGGGCCACTTTGCTGTCAGAAAGGACCGCTGACAGCAACAGGGAGGGCCACAATGCTCACGCTGCCCCGGCGGCACCGATCCCGAGCATGATCGCGGAGCGTTCCGCGCCGGAGCATGATCGCGGAGCGTTCCGCGCCGGAGCATGATCGCGGAGCGTTCTCCGTCGTTACTGCGGAGACTTACCTGCGCAGCACGGAGTGTTTGCAGTTCTGACCGGACAACGCTCCGCGCAGCGACAACTCTCCGCGCCAGAGCCGACAAGTCTCCGTGCCCGAATCACCTACAGCCTCCCTGGCACGGGCGATCGTCCGTGATCATGGCTTAGAGCATGATCACGGAAGCCGGGTTCCTTGCTTGAGGCTGTCGGGTACCGCTCGGGCGGGTGGGCCGCTGTCCTAGTATCGGGTGAGTCGTCGTCTACCGGCGGGTCAGGAGCGGCAAGGATTGAGTGAGTAGCGTAGCGGCGCTCGCTATCTTCGCTGCGGCGGTCGCGGCAGGCGCCATCAACGCCGTGGTGGGGTCTGGTTCGCTGATCACCTTTCCCACGCTGCTGGCCTTCGGCTATCCGCCTGTAGTCGCCAACGTGACGAACAACATCGGGGTGATCCCGGGCAACATCAGCGCCTCCATCGGTTACCGGGAGGAGCTTGAGGGCCAGCGCTCTAGGTTGCTGCGGCTCGGCGCGGCGTCGCTCGCGGGCTCGCTGGCCGGGGCGGTCGCACTGCTTGCGCTGCCTGCCGGGGTGTTCAAGCTCGTGGTTCCTGTGCTGATCCTCGCCGGCTGCGTGCTGGTGCTGGTCCAGCCGAAGCTGTCGGCCTGGGTCGGGCGCCGGTCGGGCGACCGATCCGACCGCGACGGGGTGATCCTCGTTGCCGGGGTGTTCCTCACCGGCGTCTATGGCGGCTATTTCGGCGCGGCGCAGGGCGTCATCCTCGTCGGGCTGCTCGGCATCTTCTGGACCGATGGCCTGCAGCGCGTCAACGCCGGGAAGAACATCCTGGTCACGATCGTCAACGCCGGCGCCGCCGTCGTCTTCGTCATCTTCGCGGGCGTGGCGTGGACAGTGGTACCGCTGCTCGCGGTTGGAACGGCGGTGGGCGGCCTCATCGGCGCCAGGGTTGGCCGGCGCCTGCCCCCGCTCGCCCTGAGGGTCGTGATCGCGGTAATCGGGATAATTTCCGCGGTAAAGCTCATTTTCTTTCCCTGAGCCCCGCCCCGCCCCGCCCCGCCCCGGCCCGGCTCGCGACAGAGCAGGACGGGCCACGCTGCCGTTTGCCGCCTCCGCCACGCCGCGCCAGGCAACGGAACCCGCTTGACCGAACCCAAGGAGTAGTCACCCGACAGCATCTCTGGGCCTGCGAGCCGGGCTCGGTTCCGGCGGTGCGGGTTTGCCTCGCCGATGGTCGCGGTGAGTTTCCGTTCTGCGGCGTGATCGCGGAGAGTTCCCGCGCCGGGGCATGATCGCGGAGCGTTGTCCGTCGTTTGCGGCATGATCGCGGAGCGTTCTCCGTCGTTACCGCGGAGATTTCTCGCAGCACGGAGTCTTTGCCGCTCTATGTGCGGAAAGCACTCCGCGCAGCGACAAGGCTCCGCGCCAGAGCCGGGAAACACTCCGCGAAACGACAAGGCTCCGCGCCAGAGCCGGGAACACTCGGCGAAGCGGGAAGTCTCCGGGCACCCGGGAAGAGTCTCGCCGCTGAGCCGCCGGGGCTTGACTTTCCAAGATCCCGAGCCACCCGACAGGCTCGCTAGGGAGCGAGGATTCCCATGGTTACGGCCTCGCTGACCAGGTCGCGTGCGTAGCGGCCCAGGGTTGGCGAGCCCTCCTCGATCAGGAGGACCTTCGACAGCACCTGGTCGGCGGTGATGCCGTGGCGCTTCCAGGTGCCGCCGCCTACGGCGAAGTTCTCCAGCATCGGCTGGAGCCGGTCGAGCGCGCGGGCGAAGCGGGCTTCGGTGGTCCTGCGCTCGGTGAATTCATCCCAGAGCTGGCGCAGCACGCTCGCCTGCTCGGCCGGCAAGATAGCGAAGATCCGGTCGGCCGCGGCTCGCTCGGCGAGGTCCTGCTTGTCCTGTTCACTCTGATCGGCGTAGACAAACAGGTCGCCGGCGTCGATCTCGACGAGGTCGTGGATCAGGACCATGCCAGTCACCCTGGCCAGATCGGTACCCGGCGGTGCGTGCTCGGCGAGCGCGAGCACCATCATGGCCAGGTGCCAGGAATGCTCCGCTGAGTTCTCCTGACGTCCGGCATCGGCCAAGGTGGTCTGCCTGAGCACGGATTTAAGGCGGCCAACCTCAGCGACGAACGCCAGTTGCTGCTCAAGACGCTGCATGGGCGCTGGGCTACTGCGGGCCGAATCCAAGCAGGTGCAGGCCGATCAGCAAGGCAACGAAGGCGACCAGGATGCCCACGGCACGGACGGCCGCGATCAGGCGCTGCCGCCCTGTGCTCGCCGGCCGCGGCTGCGGGTTCCTCCGCCTGGCTGGCCCTGGCCCGCCACGCCCGGGTTGCTTACGGCCCTGCGGACCCTGCGGACCCTGCGGACCGGGCAGGCCTTGCGGGCCGAGTGGCTTGCGCAGTTGCTTGGCCTTGCGGGCATTACGCCAGTTCAGCCGGCTTGACCGCGTTTGCGGCGGGCTGGGCACCCGGCGAGCGCGCTCCGCCGCTGATAGCTCGGTGAACTTGGCCGGCTCGGCCTGTCCCGAAGTGAGATCGCGAAGCTGCTGATCAAAGTCGTCAGGTTCTGGCACTGCGTTGAACTCCACGGGCATGCACGCAAGTATGGCGGACCTGTCCAGGATAAATCGCCCGTTGGGCTGCTCGGACAGCGACCGCAAGGTCCGGATGCAATAAGTGACAACACTACTACTCCGTGAAACTATTCGAAGGGAGATCGCGCTGGACCGCTGGGGGGAGTACCGGGACAGATGAGTGATTATAGGCGTATAACGACAACCGACACGGGGATGCCGGCACCTAGTGACGAGTTTTCGCAGTCGGTCGGCCCGCAGGGGCCGCTGCTGCTGGCCGATCATTACCTGATCCAGAAGATGGCGCAGTTCAACCGGGAGCGGGTGCCCGAGCGGGTCGTGCACGCCAAGGGCGGCGGAGCCTACGGCGTGTTCGAGATGACCGCGGACATGAGCGACTTCACCAAGGCCGGGCTGTTCGCCAGGGGCGCCAGGACCAGCCTGCTGATCAGGTTCTCCACTGTCGCAGGCGAACTCGGGAGCCCGGACACGGCCAGGGACCCGCGCGGGTTCGCGATCAAGTTCTACACCGACGAGGGCAACTACGATCTGGTCGGCAACAACACGCCGGTCTTCTTCGTCCGTGACCCGCAGAAGTTCCAGGACTTCATCCACAGCCAGAAGCGGCGGGCGGATACCCACACCCGGGACAACAACATGCAGTGGGACTTCTGGACGCTCTCGCCCGAGTCGACGCATCAGGTCACGTTCCTGATGAGCGATCGCGGCACCCCGTACTCGTGGCGGCACATGAACGGATACGGGAGCCATGCCTTCCTGTGGTACAACGCCGGAGGCGAGAAGTTCTGGATCAAGTACCACATCAAGACTAATCAGGGCATCAGGAACTTCAGCCTGGTCGAGGCGGCGGCCATGACCGCGCAGGACGCCGACTTCCACCTCCGGGACCTGCACGCGGCGATTGCCAGGGGCGACGACCCGTCCTGGACGGTCCAGGTGCAGATCATGCCGTTCGAGGAGGCCGCGGACTACCGGTTCAACCCGTTCGACCTGACCAAGGTCTGGCCGCACGCGGATTACCCGCCGATCACGATCGGCACGATCACGCTGGACCGGAATCCGGAGAACTACTTCGCCGAGATCGAGCAGGCGGCGTTCGAGCCGGCGAACTTCGTGCCCGGCATCGGGCCGTCGCCTGACAAGATGCTGCAGGGCAGGCTGTTCTCCTATCCGGATACGCACCGGCACCGGATCGGCACCAACTACCTGCAGCTGCCGGTGAACTCACCGAAGGCGGCCGTGCACTCCTACAACAAGGACGGCGCCATGCGGTACCGCAATCCAGGCGACCCGGTGTACGCGCCGAACACGGCAGGCGGCCCGGCCGCCGATCCGAGCCTGTGGGACGGCGAGAGCTACCATGTGGCGGGTGAGATCGTCAGGAGCGCGTACCAGCCGCACGCCGAGGACGACGACTACGGGCAGCCGCGGGCGCTGTGGGACCACGTTCTCAGCGAGACCGACAGGGAGCACCTGACAGAGAACATCTGCGCGCACGCCAGCGCGCCTGAGGTGACCACGGACATGAAGGCCAGGGTGGTGGAGTACTGGCGCAACGTGCACCCTGAGCTTGGCGCTCAGGTCGGCAAGGGCCTGGACGGCGGCTAACCGCGCGCTGGCGGGCGGTCGGCTGGCGGGCGGTCGCGCTGGCTGGCGATCAGGTCCTTGTACCAGGTGAAGGACGCCTTGGGCGTGCGCTGCTGTGTCGCCTGGTCGAGGTAGACCAGGCCGAACCGCTGGTGGTATCCCTCGCTCCACTCGAAGTTGTCGGTGAGCGTCCACTGGAAGTAGCCGCGCACGTCGATGCCCGCCATGATCGCGTCGTGGATGGCGCGGAGGTGGCCGTCCAGGTACTCGATCCTGCCCGGGTCGGCCACCGTGCCGTCCTCGGCGACGGAGTCGTGCTGGCTGCAGCCATTCTCCGTGATGTAGACGGGCGGGAGGGTGCCGGGATACCGCTCGCCTAGCAGGCCGAGCAGTTCGCTCAGGCCGGCCGGGATCACCGGCCAGCCGAAAGCCGTGACCGGGTAGCCGGGGATCGGCTGCATCTGGAATGGCAGCGGCGACTCGGGGAGCGCGGACAGCCTGGTCGGGTTGTAGTAGTTCACGCCGAGGCCGTCGATCGGCGCGGAGATCACCTTGAGGTCGCCGTCTTCGACGCAGGGGAGCCCGGCTTCGCCGATGCCGAAGGCGGACAGGTCGGGATAGCTGCCGAGCAGGATCGGGTCGGTGTAGACCCGGTTCTGCAAGATGTCATAGGCGCTGGCGGCGCCGATGTCGGCCGCGCCGGAGCTGGCCGGCCAGGCCGGTGAGTAGTTGTTGGTGATCATGACCTCGCGCGCTCCGGCCGCGCGCAGCGCGGCGTTCGCCAGGCCGTGGCCGAGCAGCTGGAAATGCGCGGTCGGCAGCGCGTCGAGCATCAGGGACTTGCCCGGGGCGTGCATGCCGAGCGCGTAGCCGAACGCGGTGACCACGAAGGCCTCGTTGAGCGTGATCCAGGTGCCGACCCGGTCAGCGAGGCGCTCGGCCGCGATCGCCGCGTAGTCGGCGAACCGGTGGGAGGTGTCGCGGCTCAGCCAGCCGCCGCTGTCCTCGAGCGGCTGCGGCAGGTCCCAGTGGTACAGCGTCGGCATCGGCCTGATGCCGGCGGCGAGCAGCCCGTCGGTAAGCCGGTCGTAGAAGTCGAGGCCGGCCTGATTCGCCGGGCCCTGCCCGGTCGGCTGGATCCTCGGCCAGGCGATCGAGAACCGGTAGGCGGTCAGGCCGAGGTCCGCCATCAAGGCGACGTCCTGCTGCCAGCGGTGATAGTGATCGGCGGCGACATCCCCGGTGTGGCCGTCTCTGACGGCGCCTGGCTGCCGGCAGAATGTGTCCCAGATCGAATCGCCGCGGCCGTCCTCGGCGGCCGCGCCCTCGATCTGGTAGGCGGAAGTGGCGACACCCCACTCGAAACCGGGCGGGAAACCGGGCATTGGCGACTCAGTCATCCGCCGATCGTAACCCCTCGCCCGGTTCCACCTTGATCCTGTCCATGATCATCGACTCGCCCCTGAACAGCGGAGTGTCCCGCACCTGGCGCTCGATGGTCGCCGCGGACATCGTGTAGCCGATGAAGAGCAGCAGGGAGACGGCCTCCATCACGATCCAGAGCCAGTGCGAGGCGAGCTGGGTGCTCCAGTCGTTCAGCCCGTGCAGCACCGCCGGCAGCGTGATGCCGAACACGATCAGCGGGATGCGGCGCCTGCGGTAGTTCACGCCCATGCCGATGAAGAAGGCGGCGATCCCGGCCCAGACGGCATGCTGGAAGCCGTCGACGAACACGCGCTGGGCGAAGCTGAGGATGAGCGGGATCGCGAGACCGGCCTTGTGATTGCCCTGCATCAGGTAACTCGACGTGTAGAGCACGGACTCCCTGACGCCGAAGGCGAGCCCGGAGATCGTGCCGAGGAACATCCAGACTCGCACGTCCAGCGTGATCTTCCAGACCCAGCGCAGCAGCAGGGCGGCGATCAGGATCGGCAGTGCCTTGGTCACTTCCTCGGCGAAGCCGACGCCGTAGATCCAGGGCAGCACGTTGTGCAGGCTGAGCGTCTCGTCGAGTGCGTTTTCCCACGGCAGTGTGAGCACCGGCAGCAAGATGAGCACAGCCGCCACGATGGCGACCGCGAGCCAGGCGATCAGCTTCGTGATCCGGCCTGGCCTGATCAGCAGCCAGAAGGCGACCGACCAGAGCGGCGCGATCGCCAGGCTGTAGGCCCAGCCGGGCACGTTGAGGTTGGTGGTACTGGAGAACAAGACCACGAACAGGGACGGGAGCAGCCCGTAGGCGATCACGAGCAGCCGCGAGCCCTGCTTCCAGCCCGGGTCCTTGAGCCAGCTGCGGACCGGCACCAGGATGTGGACCGCGGTCGCGAAGTCACCGCCAGGGGACTCCAGCCTGGCGTGGTGGGCCGGGATGTACACGGGACTGGTGTGGCTGGCCGAGATGTCACCGCGCCACAGCCCGGTGCGGTGGACGGCGCTTGAGTGCCGCACGCCGCTGCGCCGCTCGGCGCGGCCTGGCTTCGCGTGCTGCTCGGTACCGGCGTCCTTGCCGGCGTCCTTGCCCGCGTCCTTGCCCTCGTCCGCGATCGCTTCGTCGCTGGGGAAGTGGGCCAGGGCCGTCTGCGCGAAGCCGCCGGCGCTGACTCCCGTGACGACTGGCTCCGCCATCGCCTTGGCCTCGGCTGCCTCGGCTGCCTGGGTGGTCCCGGCGGCCCCGGCTGTCCCGGCGGCCCCGGCTGTCCCGGCGGCCCCGGCTGTCCCGGCGGCCCCGGCTGTCCCGGCGGCCTGGGTGGCCGCGGCTTTGCCGGCGGACTCGGTGGCCCCGGCGGCCTCAGCCAGCTGGCTCGGCACGGCAAGCTCGATACGGAGCACGGGCCCGAGCGGGCTGGCGAGATGCACGTCGACGGGCTGCCGCACCGCGACCGAGCTCACCGCGAGCCCGCCGACGAAGGTGCGCCCCTTGCCGAGATCGTCGAGCACCCACTGATCGCCCTGCCAGCGCACCTCGGCGTGCTCGCGCGAGACGATCGGGTCAGAGATCACGACGCTGTTTTCCGGGCTGCGGCCGATCCGCACGGCCTGCCCGGGCTCGAACCGGTAAGTCCGACCAGAGAACGTAACCCGTAGCTCGCTCACCAGCCCGCCTCCCTGCCCGGTGTCCCTGCCCGCCGGCCCGCCCTTCCGACCTCGTGCACGCCATCCAGCGCGGGCTCGCCCCGCACGGATACGCGACGCCTCAGCGTACCGACGATGGAGCGGTGATCGTAACTATGCGTACAGGGCGAGACAGCGGATCAGCCATCGGGCAGGCGATGTCTCCGCATGGATTCGCGCACCGATGTTGTGATCTGGGGTCAATCCGCGCATTCATGATCTTGCTGGCTAAATCGGAGGTTCAGGCTGCGGGGATGAGTCTGAAGCGGTGGAGGCGGGTGATGCGGGTTTGCGGGGTGGGGCGTGGTTGCCCGCCGGGGCTGGTCGGCTTGGGTTCAAAGCTAATCTCCGTGATCATGGTCGCGGGCATGATCTCGGACCATCGCCGCTGTCCTGGAGGTTGTCGGGTGACTCGGGATCAGGATCGGGGAGCCTTTTCCGGCATTGTGGCGGAGAGTTCTCGGTCCGGGGTGCCGTGAGTGCGGGGGCGGCAGGTGCGATCCTCCGTGATCAAGGTCCCGGGCATGATCACGGAACATCGCACCTGTTCTGACCTGGGCGATCTTCCGTGATCATGGTCTCGATCATGATCACGGAAACCAGCACGGGTCCCGGGGGTTGCCGCGCGGTTCGTGATCAGGCTCGGGGAGCCTTTCCGGCACCGCGGAGGAGAGTTCTCGCTTCGGGGAGCATTTTCAGTCAATAGCGCAGGTCAGTTCGAACAGCCCGGCCTGGCCCCCCGGCACCGCTAACCCGCCGGGCCGCCTGGGCCCGGGCCGCCTGGCCCGGGCCGCCCGGACCCGGGCCGCCCGGACTTCTAATAAGCCAACAAGGTCATTCATGTTGCTGCGACGCCGGTCAGTGCTGGTCAGTGCCGGTCAGGCGCTGGCGGTGGCGATTGCCTCGTCGACTTCGGACTTCCTCACCGCGAACTCGGCGGCGGCGGCGGCCTTGTCCTGGTCGATCTTGTCGGCCAGGTCCTCGTCGGACTTCATGAGCGTCTCGAGGTCGCTGTCGGCCGCGCTGAGCACGCCGAGGTCGGCGAAGGCGTGCCTGACCTTCGGCCCCCACAGCCCGATGTCCCTGACGCACGGCACGATCCTGGTGAAGAGCAGCGACCTGAACGCCTGCTGCACCGGGCTCTTGTCGGTGAACTCCATGCACTCGGCGACGTCGAAGCCGAGCCGCTCCCAGACCTCCTGGGCGCGGAACCTGTTATTCATCAGGTAGCAGCCCTCGATCAGGAACTCCTCGCGCTCGGCTCGCTCGGCATCGGTCAGCTCGGAGTAATACTCGCGCAGCGCGAGCCGGCCGAACGCGACGTGGCGCGCCTCGTCCTGCATCACGTACGCGAGCAACTGGGTGACGAGCGGGTTCTTGGACAGGTCACGGTGCACGCCGAAAGCCGCCAGCGCCAGGCCCTCGATCAGCACCTGCATGCCCAGGTAGGGGTAGTCCCACCGGCCGTCGGCCAGCGCCTCGGCCAGCAGCTTCGCCAGGTCGTCGTTGATCGGGTAGTAGACGCCGATCTTGTCCTTGATGAACTTCGCGTACAGCTCGACGTGCCGGGCCTCGTCCATCACCTGAGTCGCCGCGTAGAACTTCGAGTCGATGTCGGGCACGGTCTCCACGATCCGCGCCGCCACGGTCAGCGCCCCCTGCTCGCCGTGCAAGAACTGGCTGAACAGCCAGGACGACAGGTGCAGGCCAAGCTCGTCGCGCTGGCCGGTGTTGAGCAGCCCCCATTGCCGCGAGCCGTAGATCGGGCTGAGCGACTCGTCCTGGTCCATGATGTTCGTGGGGTCTACCGGGATGTCCCAGTCGATCCGCTTGGTCGCGTCCCACTGCTTGTCCTTGCCGCGCTGGTAAAGGTCGAGCAGCTTGGTGCGGCCGTTGTCGTACTCCCAGTTGAACCTGGTAAAGCCGGTCGCGGGGATGTCCCAGGTGCCGGAAGGAACCTCGGTGACGTACTGGTCATAGGTGCTCACGGCAGCCCCCTAAGGACGCGGTACCGCAAATGCTACTAGCCAGTAGCCATTCCTGCCAGGCCCCGCCAGTCCGGCGGAGGGCGGCCCGAGCGGGTCAGACGGGTGCCTACTGGTGCATGGGCTGCTCGTGGTCGGCGTGGCCGGCTAGCTCTAGCTGGAACGTGGAGTGCTCTACGTCGAAGTGGCCGCTGAGGCATTCTTGCAGCACGTCGAGCATCCGCGCGCTGCTGCCGTCGGCCAGGACCTGCGGTTCCACGACCACGTGCACCGAGATCACCGGCAGGCCCGAGGTGATCGTCCAGGCGTGCAGGTCATGGACGTCGGCGACGCCCGGCACGCCCACCAGGTGGCGTCGCACCTCGCTCAGGTCGATGCCGCGCGGGCTCGCTTCGAGCAGGACGTCGATCGCGTCGGCGAGCAGGCGCCAGGTTCGCGGCAGGATCAGCGCACCGACGAGCAGCGACGCGATCGGGTCGGCCCGCGTGAACCCGCTCACGGCCACGACGATGCCGGTCACGATCACCGCCGCCGCGCCGAACGCGTCGGACGCCACCTCGAGGAACGCGCCCTTGATGTTGAGGCTCTGTGACTGGCCGCGGCGAAGCACCCACAGGCTGGCCCCGTTGGCAACGAGAGCGGCCACGCCGAAGGCGACAATCAGCGGCGACTGGACTGTCGTCGGAGTGATCAGCCGATCTATCGCCTCAGCGATGATAAAAGCCGACATGGCGAACAAGACCACGGCGTTGGTCATCGCGGCGAGGATCTCTGCCCTGGCGTACCCGAAGGTGCGTTTCGGCGTGGCTGGCCGGGTCGCGAACACGACAGCAAGCAGCGAAAGCCCGATGCCCGCCACGTCGGCGGCCATGTGGGCGGCGTCGGCGAAGAGCACCAGGGCGCCGCTCACCCACGCCCCGGCGGCCTCGGCGACAGCGACCGCCAGGGTGATGAACAGCACGATGACGAGGGACTTGCGGTGCTGCCCGGTCAGCGTAAGGCGCGACCCGTGCCCGTGACCCCCGTGCCCGTGACCCCCAGGTCCGTGACCGCCGCCACTGCGGGCCGCGCCATCGCGGGCCGGGGGGTTGTGAGCCTCGTCGCCGTGAGCTACTGCTTGGCTACCGGACGCTGGCTGCTCGCAGCGGCCACGTCCGTCCGCGCTCGGGAGGCCCGGCTCGGTCATCAGAGCGGTGAGTCACCCTTTCCTGGCGAGAGCAATTCGTAGGCAGGGTTGATCATGACGACCGCGCGGCCCCGTGACCCGACCTGCCCGGTGAGCCGCACCTTGGCACCCGGATCGAGCCCGGGAATGTGCGACCTTCCGTAGAACATCGCTGTCAGCTGGCCAGTCGAGTCCACGACCTCGCAGGCCAGCACCGTGTTGCGCTCTACCGGCCTGATCTCGATCGCATGCACCCTGCCTTCGACTGTAGCCCGTCCGCGCTTGGGCAGCCGGCCGATCGGCGTAGCGCCAGTCGACGGGGCCGGACGGTTGTAGTCCGAGCCGTCCTGGCCGGGCATCGGGCCGGTATCGGGCTCAGGCGGCATCGGGGCGTCCGGCGGGCCCACGCCCGCTGTCTCGTCCTTGCCCGTCCGGAGCGGGCCCGCTGGCTCCGGCGCGGTGCCGGGCTCGCCAGCGCCGGGCTCGCCAGCGCCGGGCTCGCCAGCGCCCGCGGCGGCGGGGCTCACGGTCACGGCGGTGGCGGTTGCCTGCTCGTGCTCCTTGGCGATCAGGCTCTCGACCCTGCTCCGCACGTCGAACGGCACGATCGTCGCCGCCGCGTGCGGGATCTGGCTGACCACGCTGGCGATCTTGTCAGCCGTCCGGTCGTGCAGCAGCCGGCCAAGCAGCGGGGTGTAGCCGCGGCGCGGCAGGACGGCGGTGACGCCGACGCCCGGCAGCAGCGCCTCGCCCAGGACCAGCTCGGCCGCGGCCTTGGCCAGCCGCCGGTCAGGGCAGTCGATCAGGTCAAGCACGACGCCGGTGTTCGCCCGCAGCCAGTCCTGCCTGAGCCTGGCGGCCTGAGTGCTGTCGAGCACGAAGTGCACCGCGCGCAGGCTGGTCGGGCGCAGGCTCCGCGCGTACCGCAAGGCAGCGAGAGTCGCGAGGTCGAAGTCGTCGACGAACACGAAGACCGTGCGCCGTGAATAGGTGGGCGCGCTCGGGGTGACCTGGCCGCCCGGGCGGCCGCCGATGTTCTCGAGTACCTCGGCTTCCATCTGGTACTGCCGGTTGAGCCTGATCAGCAGCGGAACTCCGGCCGCGAAGACAATCAGGACGAGATAGGCGCCTTCGCCGAACTTCACTACCGCGAAGATCACGACCACGACCAGCGACGTCACGCCAGCGGAGAAGTTGATCACCAGTTTGTGATGCCAGCCGCGCTCCCTGTGGACATGGTGATACTTGGCCATGCCGAAGCCGGCCAGCGTGAACGCCGTGAAGACGCCAAGCGCGTAGAACGGCACCAGCGCGTTGACGTTGGCGCCAGCCACCGCGAGCAGCGCGCAGGACAGCACGGCGAGCACGATGATCCCGTTGGAGAACACCAGCCGGTGCCCGCGCTTGGTCAGCCACCTGGGCAAGAACGCGTCCTCGGCGACGAAGCTGGCCAGGAACGGGAAGCCGTTGAAGCTGGTGTTCCCGCCCGTGTACAAGATCAGCGCGGTCGCCGCCTGCACCACGATGAAGACGATGTGGCCGAACAGCGACGTGCCGAAGACGACCTGCGTTTCCTGGGAGATCACCGTGGGCACGCCCGAAACGTACGGCGTCGCGTGCGTTTCATGCGCCAGCCAGGAAACCCCGGCCACCAGCGTCCCCAGGATCAGGCCCTCGGTGACCAGCACCTTGCGGGCGTTCAGCCCCTCGGGCGGCCGGAACGCGCTCACCGCGTTGGACACCGCCTCGATGCCGGTCAGCGACGAGCCGCCGTTGGCGAACGCGCGGAGCAGCACGAAGATCAGGCCGAAGGTGATGAGGCTGTTGTGATTCGGCGTGACGCCGAGGCCGTAGACATTCGCTCCGTGCGCCACGTGCCAGTGCCCGAGGTTGCCGAAGATCTCCCTGGTGAGGCCGACGATGATGACGAAGATCATCACGCCGGCGAACAGGTAGGTCGGCACCGCGAACGTGCGTCCCGCCTCGCGGATGCCGCGCAGATTGCCGTAGAGCATCAGCACGACGATGCCGATCGAGATCAGCTTCAAGATGTCGGGGTGGTCGAGCGCGGGGACAGCCGAGGCCACGGCCGCGGTACCCGCCGCGACCTGCACCGCGACCGTGACCACGTAGTCGATCAGCAGCGCGACCGCCGCGATCTGGGCGACCCTGGGCCCGAAGTTCTCCCGCGCGACCACGTAGGACCCGCCGGCCCTGGTGTAGACCTTGACGACCTCGCGGTACGAGAGCACGACCAGGGCCATGACGAACAAGACGACCCCGGTCAGCGGCAGGATCAGCGCGAACGCCGCGACGCCGAGACCGCCCTTGAGCAGTTCGATCAGGATTTCCTCGGTGCCGTAGGCGGACGACGAGATCCCGTCGGGAGCCAGCACGCCAAGGGCGAGCGGCTTGGACAGGCGTTCCTCGCCAAGCTGCTCGTTCACGAGCGGGGGACCGAGCAGGCGCCGCTTGATGGCGTAGCCAAGGCTCTCGGCTACGTAATCCTGGCCGCCGGGTAGCCCGACTTCCTTGCCAGCCGCCACGCTTGCGACTCCTCTGCTCCGTCTGTATCCCGGACACATCTGGCATACCGAACGTGGCCTTCATACCATCGTGGCCCTACTGGTCAGAAACCCGGGCAGCATGAGTCTTCCCAGAGCCGCCGCGCGCCGAACGGGCGAGGCGGTGCGGCTGAGGGCGGCCGGCTGAGCGCGGGCGGGCGGGGTAGGACCTCGGCAGAGCAGAAAGGCTGCGTTGACATGACCACATCACCGGCGGCGGCTACGCCGGAGGCGAGCAGCGAGCGCGCCTTGCACTTGTCCGATCTAGTCGGACGCCCGATCACCGACCGCAGGGGCGAGTCCATCGGCAGGCTCGCCGACGTCATCGTCCGGCTGCGCGGCGCCGATCCGCCCCTGGTCAGCGGCCTGGTGGCCAGCGTCGGCGGCCGTGACGTCTTCGTGCCGCTCGAGCAGTCGAGCGGGTTCGACGGCGAGGTGCTCAAGCTGACGAGCGCCAAGCTTGACCTGCGCCGGTTCGAGCGGCGAGACGGCGAGGTGCTGCTGCGGGCCGACGTGCTCGGCCACCGGCTGATCGACGTGCCGACCGCCCACCTGATCAAGGCGGTCGACCTTGAGCTGCACCGCCAGGGCGACGACTGGGTGCTCGCTGGCGTCGACACCCACCGCAGGGCGCCTGGGCTGCTGCGGCTGTTCGCGCCTGGTCGCGCGGACAGCCGCCAGTTCGACGACTGGGCCAACTTCGAGCCGCTGATCGGCCATGCCAGCAGCGCGCTGCTGCGCGGTCCTTTCGCGAAGATCCGCAGGCTCAAGCCAGCACAGATCGCTGACCTGCTCGAAGAAGCGTCCAAGGCCGAGGAAACCGAGATACTCGGGCAGGTCCACGCCGACCCTGAGCTCGAAGCCGACGTCTTCGAGGAACTCGATGAAGATCTCGCTACCCGGCTCCTGGGAGCCCGCACCGATCAGCAGATCGCTGAGGTGATAGCCAGGATGCGGGCCGATGACGCGGCCGACACCATCTCAGAGCTGCCGCAGCGGCGCCGCCAGCCGGTGCTTGACCTGCTGCCCGCTGGCCAGCGGGCCAAGGTGCTGACCCTGATGGGCTTCAACCCGACCAGCGCGGGCGGCCTGATGGGCATGGATTTCCTGGCTGTCGCCGAGAAGGTTCAGGTGGCGGAGGCCATAGCCGCCGTGGCCAGCGCGCGGAACCTGCAGCCGGAAGCTCTGACCAGCGTGCACGCGCTCGATGAGCACGGCCGGCTGTGCGGCGTGGTCAAGCTTGTGTCGCTCCTGCAGTCCGACACCGGGGCCCGGCTTTCCGAGGTCTGCGACGACGACCCGGTGCGGGTCGGCGCCGATACCGACGTGGTCGACGTGGCCGTGCTGATGAGCGACTACAACCTCATCACGATCCCGGTCGTGGACGACAACGCCACGATGATCGGCCTGATCACGGTCGACGACGTGCTCGAGGTCACGCTGCCCGACGACTGGCGGCGCAGGGAAGCCGCCGAGCCGCCCGACTCCCGCCGGGGCAAGCGCGCATGACCGGCCCGCCCGCACGGCGGGGGTCGACCGCGCGGGAAAGCGTCAGGCCGGCGGCGGCACTGGCGCGGCCGTCCGCCGTGCTCGACGAAGCGCACCTCGGCGACATCGAGGGCGCGCTGGGCCGGATCAAGGCAGGCGAGGAACATCGCGGCGGCTGGCGCCGTCGCCTTGTCACCTTCCTGGCCATCGTCGGGCCCGGCCTGATCGTGATGGTCGGCGACAACGACGCCGGCGGCGTCTCGACTTACGCCCAGGCGGGCCAGGACTACGGCTACAGCCTGCTCTGGGTGCTCTTGCTGCTCATCCCCGTGCTGATCGTGAATCAGGAGATGGTGGTGCGGCTCGGCGCCGTGACCGGCGTCGGCCACGCCAGGCTGATCAACGAGCGCTTCGGCCGGTTCTGGGGCTGGTTTAGCGTGGGAGATTTGTTCCTCCTTAATTTCCTGACGATCGTCACCGAATTCATTGGCATTTCGCTGGCGATGAGCTACTTCGGGGTGTCGCCGTACATTTCCGTGCCGGTCGCCGCGGCGCTGCTGGTGGCGATCACGGCCAGCGGCAGTTTCCGGCGGTGGGAACGGGCGATGTTCGTCTTCATCGGCGCCAGCCTGGTCTTGTTCCTGCCGCTGATCTTTTTCGTGCGTCCGCACGCCGACGCGATCGCGCATGGCTTCGTCGTGCCGGGAATCTCCGGCGGAATCAACTCGGACGCGGTGCTGCTGATCATCGCGATCGTCGGGACCACGGTCGCGCCCTGGCAGCTCTTTTTCCAGCAGTCGAACGTGATCGACAAGCGGATCACGCCCCGCTTCATGGGCTATGAGCGAGCGGACACCTTCCTCGGCTCGCTCGTCGTCGTGGGCGGCGCGTCGGTGATCCTGGTCGCCGCCGTGTACGCGGTGCGCGGCACCCACCTGGCCGGGCAGTTCACCAACGCGCTCGGCGTGGCCGACGCGCTGCGGGGCAAGAGCGGCTTCCTCGGCGCGGTGTTCGCGCTCGTGCTGCTCGACGCCAGCATCATCGGGGCGGCCGCCGTGACGCTGTCCACCAGCTATGCCTTCGGCGACGTGTTCAACCTTCGGCACTCGCTGCACCGCAAGTTCCGCGACGCCAAGGCGTTCTACGCCAGTTACACGGCGATCGTCGTGCTCGCGGCGGCGATCGTGCTGATCCCGGGAGCGCCGCTCGGGCTGCTCACCACGGCGGTGCAGGCCCTGGCGGGAGTACTGCTGCCCAGCGCCAGCGTGTTCTTGCTGTTGTTGTGCAACGACACCGAGGTGCTCGGCCCATGGACAAACAAACCTTGGCTGAACGCACTCGCCGGGCTCATTGTCGGGCTCCTTTTGCTGCTGTCCGGCACGCTGGTCGTGACGACGTTGTTCACCTCGGTCAGCGCGGCGGCGGTGGCGGGCTGGCTCGCGGCCGCACTGGTCGCTGGCGGGCTGCTGGCGACCGGCTGGCTCAAGCTGGCGGCCCGCCAGAGTGCGCCGGGAGTCGCGCGGGTCGCGTTTGACCGGCTGACCCCGGTCGAGCGCGCCAACTGGCGGATGCCGCCGCTGGCACTGCTCAAGCCGGTGGCGTGGTCGCCCGGCACGAAGCTCGGCATGTTGCTATTGCGCGGTTATCTGGCGGTTTCCGTGCTGCTGCTCATCGTGAAGGCGGTCCAGCTCGGCGGTGGCTTAAAACCCGCTGAGCATTCCCCGAATTGACTTTCGTCCGCTGGATCAGGCATGCTCAATAGCGGTTGACAAGGACACCTCGTTCGGTGAGGCGTCTTCACGGACACAGGCCACTGATCCCAACCGTCGAGAGACGCTCCGGATCAGGACACCTCTCCCCGGCCTAAGGGGTGAGGCCAAGTGGCTGCGCAGGCGGACGGATAAAGGTCGCGCTACGCCGTGGAGTGCCAAAGCTCTAACGAGAGAGGTGCCTGCATCCCTGATCTTGGGGTGCGCCGCCTCCCGGCAGGTGTTGATGTGCTGCCTGGCTGTTGACGCCAGTGCCGCGTGGGCGGTCGCTGGTGGCCAAGCGCAGAGGCGAAGGGAGGCGAGTCGTGGAACACGATAGACCGGGCCGGAACTGGCCCCATCCGCAGTTCTGTATGCCCGTTCCGGGTACGTGCTCGCGCCGCTCCGCCAGCTATCCCAAGTGGGCCGCCAGCAAGGCCTAACCCACTTTCCCTAGCTCGGCAAGCCGCCGCCGGCGGCGCTGATCGCGTGCCCCCCGAGCCTGCATCGTGGCAGGTGAAAGGGGTCGTTCGTCATGACTACGACAACTTCGAGCCTCGCAGCGCCCAGTCGGGGTGCCGTGCTCGACTCGGCTCACGTAGGCGACATCAAGGGTGCCTTCGGCACGATCTCGACCGATGACACCGGTGCCCGGACATCGACCTCGGCCAAGCTCAAGACGCTGCTGGCGATCGTCGGTCCCGGCCTGATCGTCATGTGCGGCGACAACGACGCCGGAGCGTTCTCGACCTACGGCCAGGCCGGCCAGTCCTACGGCACCAAGCTGCTGTGGACATTCCTGCTGCTGATCCCGGTCTTGTACGTGAACCAGGAGATGGTGCTCCGCCTTGGCGCGGTTACCGGCGTCGGCTATGCCAAGCTGCTGCTCGAGCGCTTCGGCCGGTTCTGGGGCGCGTTCAGCGTCATCAACCTCGTCCTGCTGAACTCGCTGACGATCATCACCGAGTTCATCGGGATCGCGCTGGCCGCGAGCTACCTCGGGGTGCCCAAGGTCGTGGCGGTCATCCTCGCCGGCCTGGTCATCGTGCTCGCGGCGTCGACCGGCAGCCTCCGGCGGTTCGAGCGGATGGCGATGATCTTCTGCATCGGGTCGCTGCTGCTGATCCCGCTTTACGTCATCGCCCATCCGCCGGCGGGCCAGATGATCAGCGGGTTCACCGTGCCGTCCCTCCCGGGCGGGTCCGGGGGCCTCGGCACGGTGATGCTGCTGGTCATCGGCATCGTGGGGACCACCGTGGCGCCGTGGCAGCTGTTCTTCCAGCAGTCGTACATCATCGACAAGCGCATCACGCCCAGGTTCATGCGGTACGAGAAGGCCGACCTGTGGATCGGGATCGTGATCGTCGTGATCGGCGGCGCCGCGCTCATGGGAGCGACCGCGGCCGCGTTCGCCGGCGTGCGGCATGGCCAGTTCACCGACTCGGCCGGGCTCGCGGCCGGACTGGCGGCATACGCCGGTCACGCGGCCGGCGCGATCTTCGCGGTAGCGCTGCTCGACGCTTCGATGATCGGCGCGTTCGCCGTCTCGCTCTCGACGGCGTACGCGATCGGTGACGTGCTCGGCCTCAAGCACTCGCTGCACAAGGGCGTCAAGCAGGCCAAGGGTTTCTACGCCATGTACGCGGCGCTGATCGCGGTGGCGGCCGCCGTGGTGCTGATTCCAGGCTCGCCGCTCGGCCTGCTCACCGTCGGCGTGCAGGTACTCGCCGGGGTTCTGCTGCCGAGTGCCACGGTCTTCCTGCTGCTGCTGTGCAACGACTCCGAAGTGCTTGGCCCCTGGGTGAACGGCAAGGCGACCAACGTGCTCGGCGCGACGGTCGTCGGCGTCCTGGTCGTGCTCTCGGCGATCTTGATGGTCTCTGTCCTGTTCGGGTCGGTGTCCTCGGGCCAGGTTGTGACGATTCTCGTGGCGGCGGTAGCCGCTGGCGTCGCGGCCGGCGCCTTCTTCGCGGTTCGCGGCTGGCGCCGGCGGCTGGCCGGCCAGGTCGTGACGGCGCAGGCCGGGCCGGTACTTGACCGCAAGGCGAAGGAGAACTGGCGGATGCCGCCGCTCGCCATGCTCGCCCCGGTCCGCATGTCGGGCGGCAGGCGCATCGGCATGCTGGCGATGTGGGCTTACCTGGGCATCGCGTTCGTCATGGTCATCGTCCGCGTCGTGGAACTCGCGATCGGCCACTGATCCGCACTCGGCCGGTTCGCGGGGTCGGGTGGTTCGCGGGTCGGCCGGTCCCGCCGCCGGGTCCGCCGGGGGTGACGTCCCGCCGCGAGGGGTCCGGGAGCTGAACGTGCAGCAAGTCCTCCGACCTCGCAGGCCCGACCCTACCTGCCAGCGCCTTGCTTGGATATCACCTGGCTTGCATAGGCCGTGCTAGCCCGAGTTTCCTGGATAAGTTGATCTTGACTGCGTATGCGCTGGTCATTGGTGGTGCGGGGGCGGCCTGGGTGTATTACCCATGTCAGCGTCTAGAGGCGTAGCGGGCGAGGCCGAATATTTCTGCGAGCTTGCCCTGGGCGGGGGTGGTCCCGGTGAGCATGCGGTGGGCGCGGGGCCGGCCCCGGTCGCCCTGGTAGAGCAGGACGGTCTCGCCGATGCCGGCCAGCTGGGCGAGCAGGGCGCGGACTGACAGGTCCAGGCCGGCCTTGCGGGCGCGCAGCCGCATGAGGCGGGCGATCTGCAGGGCGAGGACGCAGGTGAAGACGTGGACGCGGATGTTGTGCTCGGTCCAGTGGAACATCGGGGAGAAGGAGACGACGCGGGGGTCCTTGAGCTGGCGGAAGGAGAACCCGGCTTCGGACTGGGACCGGCAGGCGGCGATGACACGGCGTGCCCAGGCGTCGTGCGGGATGCCGGCGATCTCGGCTTCCGCGGCGGGCGCGGGCGGCGGGTTCTGCCGCGGGCGAGGGTGGCGGCCAGCTTGTCCAGTTTCCGGCCTGCTTTGGCCAGGGTGGTGCCGGTGAACCCGGCGGACTGGGATGCGTGCAGCTCAGGTGAATGGGTGAGGATCGCCCGGCGTTCCTGGCCGTAGACCTGGCGGCGGGTGTCGAGCGCGGTCAGCCCGCCGAACCGGGCTTCATCGACGATCGCGCGGGCGGTGGGGCAGGCGTGCCAGGTCAGCGGGATCCCGCCGTCGTGGGTGACGACCAGGCCCAGGCCGGCGAGGCGCAGGCCGGAGCGTTTCTGCCTGGCCTTGCCCCGCTGCGCGGCCGGCGCCTTCTCATTGCCGGAGTCGGTGAAGGTCGCGAAGTTCGTCATGTCCTGCGCCACCGATGAGCAGCCGGTCCCTGCCGTCTGCGTGATCGCCAGCGCGATCCGGTGGCTGATCTCCTCCAGCTGCTCCAGGGTGACGGCGTGCATGGCGTCCCGGAACCGGCGGTGATCCAGCACGCCGGCGCTGATCCTGGTGAACCGGCCGGCCGCCGTGCCGGCCCACCAGTCAGCGAATGCCAGCTTGGAGCAGGGGGCGACCAGCCGGCCCTGCGCCGCCAGCGCCAGGTAAGTCCCCGCGGACGCGCCGGCATCGGAGCGCCGCGGCCCCGTTACCCCGTCGGTGATCCCGGCGACGCCGAGGTCTTCCAGCATGCCCACGCGGCGGCGACCGCGCCGAAGCCCCGGTGCCGGGTACGGTCGGGCAGGCCCAGCCCGCCGCCGCGCATCGCCGCCGCGAGTTCGCCCGCCGTCCCCAGGTATTCCTGGGACACGATCCGCGGCTTGCCGTCCACCCGGGCGGACTCCACCAGGTAGTAGTACGTCGCCTTGCCGCGCTTCTTCCCCACCACCGAAGCCATATATGGGTAATACGTCTCGGATCGGCTCCGTGCAAGCACCGACACGCCATTTACGCAGAACAGGCCCGCTACCGCCCCCGGCGGCTACCCGCCTCTGACCTCCAAGATCAAACTAGCCAGGAAGGTCAGGCTAGAGCGAGATCTGAGGACCGGACGCGCGTCGGATTAGAGACACCCCTGCTTTCTCGACGCGGCTGCGAGGTTATTGGCGTCGTAGTCCTTGGCCACGTAACTGCCCGATGAATCGCGATAATAGACCAGCATGCCCTGAGATGTCGCGCGGGCGGGGGTAATGGCCGCAACGCCGAGGATCATGTTGATCGTCTTGCCTGGCGCTAGCCGGAAGCCGTGCACGGGCTGGCGGTTCTTCCAGTTGGGCTGCGCCGGGTGGAACGTCACCGGCCAGTGCGCCACCCCGAGAACCCTGTCTCCCGGCACCGCGAAGGATCCAACCAGGCGCTCGTTGCGCGGATGCAGCAGGACAACGCGGTCAAGGACCACGGTGATCTTGCCGTAGTTGGTGAACTGATCGAAGCCGAATGCCTGAGGCCGGCCACCAGGAACGCAGTTTGCACCGTTCGGGATCGGGCCGTGCATGCTGAGGCCGCTGCTCACCGGGCCGTCAGCAGATGGACTATCGCTGTGACCACCACATCCGCTCAGCACGGATGCCAGTACCAAGGCCAGCACCGCTAACGGCAATGGCCTCACGCGCATCATTCGTGCCTCCATATCCATCCTCTCTTAAATCGTCCAAACTCAGGGTCACTGCTAGCGACAATACTCATCCACCAGCTTCATCCCGATGGTACGGGCGGCAGTTCAAACTATTCACCATGCCGATCCGTGCGGCTCGGCATGGAGGCCGTCCCATGCCAAGCCGCACTACATCGGGACGCTCAAATGGCGTCCCCATTTTGCATCCAATCAGCGATATGGACTCGAACTTCGCGCTACGCCCTATTGCCCCGCATCACCAGTTGCGCTGCCGTTTTGGGGTCGTGGTTAGTACCGCAGATCCATCCGTCTTGCTTAAATCTGAAGAGCATCTGGGCGTTGGTGTCATAGCCGGTCTGTGCCGAGCTACTAAAGCTAACCTTCAGCTTCGCGCCCTTGATCTTGTCTGATGCCCCTATATCGAACCCGCCCGACCACTGGACGGCCTTCTGAGTATGGGTCTTGCCTGTGCTGTTTTTGAGTTCTTGACCACAGAATTTTCCTGGAGTGCGAGGAGATTTGCTGGGATGCGTCACGTTTGTCGACAGGCCGAACCAGCCCGTGGAGCGGACCATCCAAAAGCACTTGTGTACGTAGTACGTAAAGCCATCGGCCACGTATTTGCGCGGGCAAGAGCTATGCTGCTTCTCTTGCGGAACGCTGTTGTCGCCGCTGTGGCCATGGCACACCCCGCGGAACAGCCCGACATTGAAATCCGTGCGGAAGTGGGTGTTCTTAGTCTCGTTCGGGAAATCCTGTTCGGAGTCGGCAGTCGATGTATTGCTACCGGAGGTATTGTACCCGGCATCGATGCCGTACCCCGATATCCCGACACCGAGCCCTGAGGTCTGAGTGTGAGTCGCCCCCTTGTTGTAATCGAACTGCATAAAATCGCCTTTGGTCTTCTTCTGCGGAACGATATAGCCTTGGCCAACGGTGACCCACGCCGGCTTCAGTTGCTTTAGCTTGACGAAACCTGAGAAGGCGAGGGGTCGGTGCAAGGAGTCCTTGCCGCACTTCACCCCGAGGTCCGGGCTGAAGTTGACCGTCACTGGCGCTGACGGGTGAGCAGGCAACGAGCTGGCCTGATACGACAGGAACCAGATACCGCCGACCGCGCTGAAGACCTCCAGGTTCGCGTAGCCGGACTCCACAGCCGCCGCCTTGAGCTTCGCCGCCGGGACGCGGAGCATGTACTTTCCGGCGCTGCTGGTGGTCGCCGTACCGAGCAGCGTTGTCCGCACGAACTGGCCCGCCTTCATGGCATTGAGCACAGCGTCCGAAGGCCAGGCATACAGATCGACAGCCACGCCGGCCATCGCCGCCCCGTCGGCACCGGTCACAGCTCCGCCAGCGACCGCCGCCATGGCGGACGTCGCAGTGCCAGGATTGCTGCTGGCCCCGGCGTGAGCCGAACTGGCAGCCAGCGATAGAACTAACAGCACCCCGGATGTCAGGGCTGTCAGGTTTCGCGCACGAGCTAATGGCATAAGGAACTCCTTGTTCTCCCGTTGTAGTGATTGATTACTTGGGGCCAACGAGGCATTGGCCTAGGCGAGAGGCACTTTCGGCTGCAAGAGTGACACAGGCGCGAGATAGGATCCCCTTCAACCGCATAAATACGCGCAAGCCTATAGATATCATCGTGGTCCCCGTTTGATCCACGCCCGGCAGCGTAACTCCAGCCAACTTAGCCGTCAAGCCACTTAAATCCGCTAATCCAACTATGATGACCCAAAGGTGCGGTAGTCTGTATTCGGATGATTGACTATCCGTTAACCGATTGGGTTGAGTGACCTATCGCCTCGGAGGGTTCGCATTCTGGCATTTACCTGCGACGACTCCTGGCTGTGGGCAGCTAGCCGTTTAGTGAACTGGTCGGTATCACAGGCCGCGACAGCGGGCAGATCATGGCCGCGTCACAGTCCGGCGTGGGTGCCGGGGATGCCGGTGTCATGCTCCGTGATCATGGACACGGGCATGATCACGGAAGATCGCTGCTGTCCTGGAGGCTGTCGGGTGACTTCTTCCTTGATTTCGTCCGACGGATTCCGCTACCTGGCACGGCGTGCCTGAGGCAGGCCTTTAGGCACGCCCGCAATGTCACAACGATGGGCCTGGACCGACTCAGCCAGGCCCAGCGTCCCAACGGTGGCGCTACCACGCCAGCAATGCCACAACGAGGGGCCTCGCGGCAAGCCGACAGCATCGCGCCGCGCTGGAAGCGCCCCTGGACTGAGAACTGGATCTGGGCCATATTTTTCGTGATGGGCAACGATGGCGAAAGCCATCCTGCCTGCGGTGAGGGCTGTTGGGCGTCATGCGCGCGGGCGGATTGCCGCATCTCGCGCCGTTGCCGTGCATGCGGACGGATCGGGTGACTGCCGGGGCTCGCGCCGGACGCGCTGGATGAGCGCGGGCGGCACCAGGGCAACGGTGACCGCCGTGACCGGGCGGTCCGGCCCGGGAGGACGGCCAGCCTCCCGCACCGCTGTGCCGTTGGTGTCGTGCCAGCAGCACCAGCGGCACAGCGGTGCGGGACCTGCCGCCCGGACCCCGGCCAGGCCGGCGCCGCGCACACCCGGACAGGCACAAACCGGGCACCCGGCCAGGCGCTCCCGCCGATCCGGCGGGAGGTCCCTCAGCCGTGCGACCGGACTTCCGTGAGACCACCTCACTGAACTCTCCCGCACAACGCCGCAAAGGCTCCCTGATCTTGATCACGAGTCACCGACACCCTCCCTGACCCGGGTGAGAAGTTCCGTAATCGCGACCCGGCAGCGTGATCGAGATCGCCGGCGGGGCCGGCCTTGGCGTTGTGCCCGGTTCCGGGCAAACAAGACCGCTAGCACACTAGACGTCCCTGTTACTCACCCTGCATGGTTAACCTGCAGGAACGCGTGCTAACGGAAGGTAGAAAATAAGTGACTGATACGAGTCATGGGTCGGCGGCTGTCATCGAAGCCGAGGTACGCGAAGGTACCTATGGCGACCGGGTGGCGGCCGTGGAGCCTGGCGGCGCTGAGTTCATCCCGCTCGGTGACCGCCACGGCAAGCCCTATCAGCAATTCTTGACCTGGGTGTCGCCGAACATGGAGTTCGCGACCGTCTTCGTCGGCATCATCGGGGTCTGGTTTTTCGGCCTGTCGTTCTGGCTGGCGACGCTGGCGATCGTGCTCGGAAGCGCGGTCGGCTCGCTGTCCATGGGATTCCTCGCCGCGCGCGGGCCGTTGCACGGCGTGCCGCAGATGGTGCTGTCGCGGATCGGCTTCGGTTTCCTCGGCAACATCTTCCCCGCCGGCATCAACTCACTTGTGGCGGGCGTCGGCTGGTTCGCCGTCAACAGCGTGAGCGGAGCGTTCGCGCTGAACGCGCTGCTCGGCCTGGACAAGCCGGCTTGCCTGGTGATCATCGTGGTGCTGCAGATCGCCGTGGCCTTCTTTGGCCACAACTTCGTGCACATCTTTGAGCGCTTGTCGTTCCCGTTCCTTGTGGTGGTCTTCGCCATTGCCTCCGTCGTGATCTTCACCAAGGCGAATGTGGGCGCCCCCGCGCACAACAGCCTTGGCGGCTTCCTGATCACCTTCGGCGCGGCGTTCGGCTATGCCGCCGGCTGGAACCCGTACGCCAGTGACTACACCCGCTACCTGCCGCCCGACACCGATCGCCGGGCCACCGGCCTGTGGGCCGCTCTTGGCGTCTTCATCTCCTGCGTCGTGCTCGAGGTGGTCGGCGCGGCCAGCGCCACGGTCACCAGCCTCGACAAGTACATAGGCAATCCGACAGCAGGCTTCACCAGCCATCTGGCCACTCCGCTCGCCGACGTGACGCTGCTCGCGATCGCGCTCGGCGCGATCTGCGCCAACGCGCTGAACGTCTACTCCGGCTCGATGTCGTTCCTCGCGCTCGGCATCAAGCTGCCGCTGGCGCTGCGCCGTGCCATCGTCGCGCTCGTCTTCGGCGTCGCCGGCTTCTTCCTGGCGCTATCCGGCCTGCACGACGCCGGTTCGAGGTACAACAACTTCCTGCTGGTGATCTCGTACTGGATCGGGCCGTGGCTCGGAGTCTTCTTCGCCGATCAGATCCTGCGGCGCGGCAAGCGGGTAGATGGCTTCCTGTTCGACCGCAAGCACAACCCATGGGGCGGCGTCGCCGCGATGGCGATCGCGACCGGCGTGTCTATCTATTTCTTCGCGAACCAGACCGAGTACGTCGGCCTCGTGCCCAAGCACCACCCGGCCTTCGGCGACATCACCTTCGAGGTCGGGTTCGTCCTGGCGGCCCTGCTGTACGCGCTGTTCTTCAGATTGCAAGGCGAGAGCGGCCGCGAGGAAACCCTCGTGATCCCCGAGAACCCAGACGCCGTCCCGGCGGCCTAGCCGCCGGGTTCCTCGTGGCGCGCGCCCGGATGCCCAGCCTGACCGAGGCATCCGGGCGTTGCCGCGAGCCGGCCGGCCCCCGCCCGGCCAGCCTCGCCTGGATGACCTGGCCGGGCTGGGCGGGCTGGGCGGACTGGCGGCGGATCGTGGCCGGCTAGCCGGATCAGTACCCGAGCTGGCCAATCGTCCGTGATCATGGTCCGGGGCATGATCACGGAAGCGTGCACGTGCTACGGAGGCTGTCGGGTGACTCGGGACCGTGGAAGGTCAAGCCCCCGGCGGGTCAGCGGGGAGACTTTCCTGAGTTACCGGGGAGACTTGTCGCTTCGGGAGTGTTGTCAGTTCTATTGACCGAGAAGACTCCCCGATGCGAAAACTCTCCCGCACGATGCCGGAAAAGACTCCAGATCCTGGTCACGAGCCGCGCGGCAGCCTCCGGGACCCGCGCTGGTCTCCGTGATCATGTTCGAGACCGTGATCACGGAAGATCGCCCAGGTCAGGACAGCAACAATGTTCCGTGATCACGCCCGGGACCTTGATCACGGAACATCGCACCTGCCGCCCCCGCACTGACAGCACCCCGGAGTGAAAACTCTCCCCCACGATGCCCCCACGATGCCGGAAAGACTGCCCGAACCTGATCACGAGTCACCCGACAGCCTCTATGACCTGGGCAATCTTCCGTGATCATGCTCGCGGCCGTTATCACGGAAGGTCGCCTGCGTGCCAGGCGTACCGCCGCTGCCGCGAACCTCTCCCGCCGCAACCCAGCCGGGCAAACATAAGCCAACAGGATCATTCATGCGGGCCCGCTCCCCCGCAAGAACTGAAAAGGCTCCCAGCAAGAACTGAAATTCTCCGCCCAGAACTCAAAAGGGCTCCCCTCAACGCCGGCCCGCCGCCAAACGCCGGCCGCCCGCCGTCGGCTTGACCCCGCCCCTCCCCGCCCCGCCCCTTACGGACGCAGGAAGGTTACTTCCTCCTCGGTGCCGTTCCAGAAGACCGTGTGCTGGGCTGGCGTTGCTTGCGCGAGGACCTTGCCGCCGCGAAGCACTAGCGTGCGCGGGGCGATCAGGCGGAGGGCGTCGGCTTCTGATGGCGCGTCGAAGACGACGAGGTCAGCCGGACCGCCTATCCGCAGCCCATAGTCGGGCACGCCGAGAGCGGCGGCCGGGTTGACGGTGATCATGTCGATGAGCGTCCGCAACTCGCTGTCCCCGGACATCTGCCCCAGGTGCACGAACACGAACGCCGCCTGCAACGGGTCGCCATATCCGAGCGGATACCAGGGGTCCATCACTGAGTCGTGCCCGATGCTCACGTTCACCCCGGCCTCGAGCAACTGCTTGACCCTGGTGTGGCCGCGCCGGATGGGGCCGGTGTCGAACCGGCCCTGCAGGACGGAGTTGTCCAGCGGGTTCGTCACCATATGCAGCCCGGCCCTGGCGATGTTGCCGATCAGCCGGAAAGCGTAGGCGTTGTTGTAGGAGTGCATGGCCGTGGTGTGGCTCGCGGTTACCCGGCCTGACATGCCGCGGCTGATCGTCTCGGCCGCCATCACCTCGACGAAGCGGGAGTGGTCATCGTCGGTCTCGTCACAATGGATGTCCACCGCGAGGCCGTGCTCGTCGGCCAGCGCGATCGCGAACTTCACCGACTCGACGCCGTCCTCGCGCGTCAGTTCGTAGTGCGGGATGCCGCCAACCACGTCGGCGCCGAGCTCGACGGCCTTGCGCATCAGGTCCATGCCGCCGTCGAAGCCCAGTATCCCCTGCTGCGGGAACGCCACCAGTTGCAGATCGATCAGCCCGCGCGTCTCTTCGCGCAGGTCAACGAGCGCGCGCAGCGCGCGCAATTCCGGGTCGCACACGTCCACATGGCTCCGGACATGCTGCACCCCGCAGGCGACCTGCCAGCGCAGGATCTGCCTGACACGTGACTGGACGTCGGAGTAGCTGAGCTGGGGCGCCCGCTCGGCCCACACCGCGATGCCCTCGAAGAGCGAGCCCGAGGCGTTCGGCCTTGGCTGGCCGACGGTCAGCACCGCGTCAAGGTGGATGTGCGGCTCAACGAGCGGCGGCGTCACGAGGCGCCCGGCGAGATCTATGGTCCGCTTGGCGGCATCACCGGCATCACCGGCGGCGACGCTGACGAGCAGCCCGTCATCAACGCCGAGGTCACAGAGTTGCTCGGCGCCTGCCAGCCGGGCATTGCGCAGGATCAGATCAATCATCTGGCCATCATGACGCAGCGGTTGCCAGCTTGAGGAACGCCACCACCCGGTCGAAGCATTCTCCGACGGTATGACCCGCTAGCTGGGACTGGTACGCGCGGTAGCGCGCCAGTTCCCAGGAATCATCGCAGATGCCCGAGACGTCAGGGACGTCCATGTCAGCGCGGCCCGCGAGCGCGTCATCGCCAGGCCCGGGCATAGGCTGCCACGTCCACCCAGTGACCAGGCTCTCAACCGTCCCGCCGCTGACCTCCCCGTCCATGGCGATGAAGTCCGCATTTGCAGTTTCCTGGCTCATCTGGTTCCTGACGAAACGCAGGCCAGCCAGCGTCTGCTCGATCAGCTCACGCTCGTCGGCGGCCCGTGAGTCGAGCACCTGGTCGTAGGTGTCAGCGTGGTACCTGACCATGGTCGCGTCCACGATCGTGACCCACCAGACGGCCTCGCCAACGACCGCGAACGCCTTGGAGTTGTCCCGCGCCCGCGCCCGTACCATCGACAGCCGCTCGGTGGCCTCCTGCATCGCGGTGATCGACCACGCCAGCGCGTTCATCTCGGCCGTGCGCTCGCCGCGCTCGCCCAGGGCCACGCTGTTCCACGCGATCCGGCAGCCAGCCGAGCAGAACCGAGCGTGCTCACGGCGCGGCGCGAACGCGGTCCCGCATTGCTCGCACTTCCGAGTACCGGTCACGCCCCGATGTTATGCGGTGACCCCCGCCGCACGGCCGGCCTGACGCTGCGAGCGGCGCTCGCGCCGGCGGCGCCAGGCCCGGCGGATGCGCCTGGCCAGCATGACGACGCCGATGGCGCCGATCACCAGGAGCACGGCAGCGATGATCGCCGCGGGCAGGGGGTGCAGCAGCGCGAACACGATCATGCCGGCCACGGTCAGGTCTTCGAGGAAGCTGGCGATGAGGTTGCTGGCCGGCTCGGGGCTGGCATTGATGCCCAGCCTGACTCCTGACTTGACCAGATGGGTCGCCAGGGCGGCGCCGCCGCCGATCGCGGCCGCGGCCGCTTGCGGCAGCGTGTGCGCGTGGCCTGCCATCAGCGCGCCGATGGCCGCGCCCATGACCGGCCTGATCGCCGTGTGCACCGCGTCCCAGACCGAGTCCGCATAGGGGATCTTGCCGACCACGAACTGGCCGATGAACAGCACTCCGGCCACGATGAGCACATCAGTGCGCTCCAGGGTTGGCGGCACGCCTGCCGAGTGGGCATACCGGCCTAGCAAGCCGAGCAGGAGCACGACCGCGTAGGAGTTGATACCGCTGGCCCAGCCACTGGTGAAGATCAAAGGTACGGCGGACAAAGTTCGCCCCCTCACCCCGGCACGCTACGGTTGAGCGCGGCGAAATAGCAAAATAGCGAGAGCAGGATCGTATTGGGCGCTGGCCGCCGAATCCAGAGCCCGCCGAACCCGTTAGCGAACTCCCAGGAGGCAGGGGACATGATTCTCGACCCCAGCAAGCCCGCTCACGCCAAGGCCGCGGACAGGCTCAAGACGGAGCCGACCATCTGGCTCACGACCGTGAACAACGCCGGCCAGCCGCAGTCGAGCGCGGTGTGGTTCGTGTGGGACGGCAGCGAGTTCCTGATCTACGGCTCGAAGACCGGGCCGAAGACGCCGAACATCAAGGCCAATCCGCACGTCAGCCTGAATCTGGACAGCGACGGCTCAGGCGGCGGCATCGTCACGTTCGAGGGCACCGCCAGGATCGACGAGGCAGGCCAGCCACCTGCCCAGGTCGCCGGCTACGTGGCGAAGTACCAGGAGACGGTCGACGCGTTTGGCTGGACGTTCGATCAGTTCGGCAGGGACTACCCGCACGTGATCAGGGTGGCTCCGACCAGGGTCAGGGCCTTCTAGCCCGTCGGCCGGCGCCTGACCGCGCCGGTGACCAGCCACCGGCTGCCGTGCGCCCGCCAGGTCAGCGTCACGAACCTGGCGGCCAGCCACGCGGAGATCGCCAGCCAGAGGCCGAGCAGGCCGCCGTCCGCGACCATGTCCGCCGCCGCGGCCACCGCGAACACCGCCGTCGTGACCAAGCCGGCGATGGCCAGGTAGTCCTGATCGCCCGCCCCGATCAGGACGCCGTCGAGCACGAAGACCACCCCGGCAACGGGCTGCTCGAACGCGACCACGAACAGCACGATGAGCAGCAGGTGCGTCACCTGCGGCGAGGCCGCGAACAGTCCGGGCAGCCAAGGCCGGGCTGCCAGTACCGCCAGCCCGAACACGGCGCCGCAGCCCGCTCCCCAGCGGATCATCAGCCTGACGGCTGCCCTCGCCCCGGCGACGTCAGCCGCGCCCAGGTACTTGCCGGTGATCGCCTGGCCCGCGATCGCGATGGCGTCGAGCGCGAGGGCGAGCAGGTTCCACAGCCGGAACGCGACCTGATGCGCTGCGATCGCGACATCGCCTTGCCGGGCGGCGATCGCCGTCGCCGCGACCAGCACTGCCTGCAACGCCAGCGTCCTGATCACCAGCGAGCCCGCCGCTAGCGCGGCCGCCCGGAGTCCGGCCAGGTCGAAGCCGAAGCCCACCCCCGCCCGGCGAGCCCCGAGCCCGACCATCGTCAGGTACGCGACAGCCGAGCAGTTCTGCGCGATGACCGTGCCCCATGCCGAGCCCGCGATCCCCCAGTGCAGCCCGAGCACGAAGGTCGCGTTCAAGATCACGTTCGCGACGTTCGCCCCGACCGAGACGATCAGCGGCGTCGCCGTGTCCTGCAGGCCGCGCAGGATCCCGGTGCCAGCCAGCACGGCGAGCATCGCCGGCGCGCCGAGCAGGCTGATCCGCAAATAGGTGACCGCCTCGCCGGTGACCGCCGCGGTCGCGCCGAACGCGCTCACGATAAGCCCGGCGAGCGGTATCCCAGCGGCGATCACCGCGATGCCGATCCCGCCCGCCAGCCAGATCCCGTCGATGCCCTGGCGGATCGCGGCTTGCCGGTTGCCGGCGCCAAGTTGCCTGGCCACGGCCGCGGTCGTGCCGTAGGCGAGGAAGATCGAGATATTGACCAGCGTGGACAGCGCCTGCGCGGCGACACCGAGTCCGCCGAGCGGCGCGGTGCCCAGCCGCCCGACGATCGCCGAGTCAGCGAGCAGGAAGAGCGGCTCGGCCACCAGCGCCCCGAGCGCCGGGACTGCCAGCCGCAGGATCTCCCCGCTCAGCCGCCCTTGCCCGCTCAGCCGCCCTTGCCCGCTCAGCCGCCCCGGCCTGCCCGCCCCGTCGCGCCCGGCCCGGCCCGGTCCCGCCGGCGCGCCGTCGAGCGGCAGCTCCGGTTGCGACGCGGGCTGAGGCGGGGAGCTCAGGCCACGACTCCGCGTGCCCGCAGGCCGGCGATCTCCGCCTCGCCAAGCCCGAGACCAGGATTGTCCTGGCCGTCACCAGCTCCGAGCACCGCGTCGGTGTCGGCGCCGGGCCGGCGGGGCGCCGCGGGCTGGCCAGCCGCGCTCCGGCTGAACCTCGGCGCGGGCGCGGGCTGGGCCAAACCGCCCACCTCGGTGAAGACTCCCCTCGCCACGTTGTGCGGGTGCGACGCCGCCTCGGCCGGCGACAGCACGGGCGCCACGCACGCGTCGGTCCCCGCGAACACCGCTGCCCACTCGTCCCTGGTGCGCCGCGCGAAGACCTCGGCGAACCTGACGCGCAGCACCGGCCACCCGCTCAGATCCATTTGCGCGGGCAGTCCCGCATCCGTGAGGCCGAGCCCGGCGAGCAGGGCCGCATAAAACTGCGGTTCGAGCGCGCCGACCGCGACATGCTTGCCGTCAGCGGTGGCATAGGTGTCATAGAACGGCGCCCCGCCGTCAAGCAGGTTCACGCCACGCTGGTCCTGCCACGCGCCACGTGCCCTAAGCCCATAGATGAACGAGGTCAGCAACGCCGAACCGTCGACCATAGCCGCGTCAACTACCTGGCCGGTGCCGGATATCCCCCGCTCGACGAGGGCCGCCAGAACGCCAATGGCCAGCAGCATCCCGCCGCCGCCGAAATCCCCGACCAGGTTCAGCGGCGGCACCGGCCGCTCGCCCGCCCGGCCGATCGGGTACAGCGCGCCCGAGATGCCGATGTAATCGATGTCATGCCCGGCGGTAGCCGACAAAGGCCCGTCCTGGCCCCAGCCGGTCATCCGCGCGTAGATCAGCTTCGGATTGCGCTGCGCGCAGACCTCGGGGCCGAACCCGAGCCGCTCGGTAACCCCGGGCCTGAACCCCTCGACCAGCACGTCGGCCGACTCGATCAGCTTGAGCAGGAGGTCCACGCCCGCGGGGTCCTTGAGGTTCAGGCCGATCGACCGGCGTCCCCTGGTGAGCGGGTCGACGGGCTCAGGCAGGCCAGGCGCGCAGCTTGCCGGCCGCTCGACCCGGAGCACATCGGCGCCGAGGTCGGACAAGACCATGCAGCCGAATGGCGCGGGCGCCAGGCTGGCGATCTCGACGACCCGGACGCCGTGCAGCGGTCCCATAACAGCCTCCACCCATGTCAGGCCAGTGTGAACCTGATCGTAGGGCTAGGACTTCACGATTCCGTACGAGGGCGGCACATCGGCCTTCGCGCTGCCCCAGGACCCGGGCTTGCTGCCGAGTGTCCAGCCGAGCGTCGCTCCCTTGGCCAGCGTGCTGAACGGAACGTACAGCTTGCTGTACGCGGCGCCGTTGAGCCGCAGCGACCGGACGTAGAACTTGCTGCCGGAGGCGCCCGGTGCGCTGACCGTGATCACCTTGCCCGACGGCAGCGAGATGACCGCCTGGGGGAAGCCGGGGCTGGCGAACACCAGCGTGTCGCTGCCGGGATTTTCCGGGTACAGGCCGAGCATCTCCCAGACGTACTGCGAGCTCTCAGACCCGAGGTCGTCGTTGTTCGTCAGGCCGCTCGGCCCGGGCAGGTACAGGTTCCGCCTGAGGTTGTTGACGACGCTCTGCGTCTCCGACGGGAAGGATGCGTAGTCGGGCGCGAACTGCTCACCCGCGTCGAACTCGTTCGCGAGGTAGGCATGGAGCCCTCTGCCGTTGGGCTTGGACAGGTACTCAGCCAGCATCGGCCCGACTTTGCGGTCGCCGCCCAGCTTGGCGAAGAGGCCGCTGTAATTGTTCGGCACGTCCCACAGGTACTGGTAGGCGGTGCCTTCGAGATAGCGCGTTGTCGCGCCGGGCCCGACTCCCGGCTGGAACGAGCCATTCTTGAACCTCGTCGTCAGCAGGCCGTTGGCGAAGTCGAAGACATGCGTCCAGTTGTTCGCCCGGTTGCGCAGCAGCCTGCCGTCCTTGGGGTCGCCGAGCTCGTTCGCGTACTGCGACAGCGCGAAGTCGGCGGTGTCGTACTCGAGCAGCGCGGACACGTAGTCCCGCAGGTCACAGCAGCCGTAGCCGGCGTCCTGGGGCAGGTAGCCGTACTTGGCCTCGATCCGGGTTCCCGGCCTGACCTTGTTCGTCGTATTCGCCTGGTGCAGCATCTGGCTCAGCGCCGTGCCCGTCTGGAAGGTACGGGCGCCGAACGCGTAGAAGTCCGCGATGACCGCGTCGGCCGGGTCTCCGACCTGGGCGTAGTTGTCCAGGCTGAGGTAATCCCACTGCGGCAGAATGCCATTTTGCGAGTACTGGTTGACCAGCGACTGCGCCATGTCGCTGGCGGCGGCTGGCTGGAGCATGGCCTGGAGCTGGGACAGCGAGTGGTAAATGTCCCAGCCAGAGAACATCCCGTACTCGTCGTGCTGCCCGGCGGCCAGCGTCCGCACCTTCTGGTTGGCGCCCATGTAGGCGCCGTTCACGTCGCTGATGATGTTCGGCTGCAGGAAGTCCTTGTACAGCAGGCTGTAGAACTCCTGGGTCTTCGCGACGCTGCCGCCGGAGACCTTGATCTCGCCGAGCAGCGCATTCCAGGAGGCATGGGCGCTGGCCTTGACGCTAGTCAGATCCCAGCCGGGGATCTCGGTCTCCCAGTTCAGCCTGGCGTCATGCCAGCTTACGTAGGAGATGCCGACCTTGGCGAGCACGACCTGATTGGCGGCGGTGCTGAAGCTGACGAACACCGAGTTCGGGTTGGCCTGCCCCTTCTCGCTGATGATCTTCGCCGACTTGAAGGGGCGGTTGAACCTGATGTCGAAGTAGATCGTGTACCGCTGCGGCCCGACCTTGCCGCTGAGTTCGTTGCAGAAGCCGCCGCTGGTCTCGCTGCCGGCGATCTCGTTGTCGCCGACGACCGCGGCGTGCGTGGCGACGTCGGCCTCCTGGCTGTCGCGCAGCTTGATCAGGAAGTCGGAGTTAGCGGCCTTGGGGAACGTGAAACTCGCGATCGCGGCGTGCGGCGTCGCGGTGAAGCTCGAGGTGATCGTCCGCGGCATGTTGCTTATGGCCTTGTAAAACCCTGCCTGCGCGGTCTCGCTGGAGTTGGTAAACGAGGTAGTCGCGTCGCTCGGGTTACCAGCCGGAAGCGGCCCGGTCATCGGCAGGATCGGGATGTCGCCTGCGGAGCGGCAGCCAGGACCGGACACATGGGTCAGGCTGTAGCCGCCGAGCTCGCGGTCGCCGAAGGTGTAACCGCCGCCGTCCGAGCGGTGCGGCATCGTGTCCGGCGACCACTGCAGCATGCCGAACGGGACGTCAGCGCCGGGAAAAGTATTGCCGCCGCCGGTCGTCCAGGTCCTTGTATCGACGAGAGCGGCGATGTCAGACACGGGGCTGGTGAGCGGCGATTCGTCGGTGGCACGGGCGGGAAGCTCGGCCGCTGGCACCGGCCCGGGGCAGTTCGTCACCTGGCCGCTCGGGTCCGTCGAGCAGACAGCAGGCGACTTAGCCGCGGCGGCTGGCGCGATGGTGAGGCGGGAGGCGCGGGTTGTCGCGGTGCCTGACCTGCGCCCGGTGCCCGCCGGGACCCCATTGCCCTGGGTACCTGACGGTCCGGCGGCGGACTTGCCCGCCGCAGGCGGGTTCGCGGTGCGGGACGCGGCGCCGGCCGCATCGGCGGCCGGGGCCGATTCCGGCGGCACGGTCCACGCCAGCGAGGCCACGACGACCACGCCAGCCCCCAGCAACCCGGCGATGGCCAACGCCATCGCGAGCCTGATCGCCGCACGTCGCGCCGCCCGCCGTCGCATCGCCTCCGCCTCTCTCGCGCCCGCCAGCAATTCCTGATACGCAATCATCTCAGAATCGGCCTGTCGGACATGTCAGGTTGCGGGATAGCGCCCCCCTTTCACCCATCGCCCTCGCACTCACAGCACCCCGGACTGAGAACTCTCCGCCACGATGCCGGAAAGGCTCCCCGATCAGGATCGGCGAAGCCTGTCGGACAACCTGCTGGATAATTAGCCGGGAGCACGCTCAGGCCCGGCCCTGCGGCCCGGCCCGCGACAGCATCAGGACGGCCCAGGTTGCTAGTCACGCCCGCCTCTGACAGCATCGTGGCCCTCCCTGTTGCTGTTGATCATTGGTTTTAACAGCAACGCGGCCCTCCCTGATGCTGTCCTGACAGCAACGGGGAGGGCCACCTTGCTGTCAAAAAGGACCGCTAACAGCAACAGGGAGGGCCACGATGCTCACCCTGCCCCGGCGACGCCATGCCGGGTCTATCTTCGGCGATCCGGCCGTGAGGGAGATCATGGATTGCATGATTGATGGTGGGGATGAGTGCGTTGCAAAAGTATCGCCAGGCGGACCCTCGCAGGTGGGGCACCCTGCTGCTGCGCAGACGACAGCAGGGTGCCCCACCTGCGGTCGGCCCGCGCTGCCCGGCCGCTGCGGGCGCCCGGTTCAGCGCGGATGCCCCATTCCTGGCGACGCGGATGCGGCGAGCGTGACGGCCGCCCGGTTCGCGAACTCCGCAGGGCCTGGACATCACGGCGCTGGAGGCAATGCCCGCTGGCCCGCGATCCACCCCCGAGCCAGGCTTTTGCGACACGCTCGGATTGGGTGTCGATTCGCGTATTGATATTGTCCGCCCTCGATGTTGTCCGCCTGCAGGCGGTTTGCCGGGTGCGTGGGGGCTAGGTTTCGGCGGGCCAGGCGGCGGTGGTGACGACCGTGCCGTCGTGGGTTACTAGCCTGGCCGGGAGGTCCAGGTCGGTGAGCCAGGGAATGGCGGCCTCGCCTTTGATGATCGACGCCGTGCTGGCGATGTTGGCGTCGGCGCAGGTCGCGGCGGCCACGCTGACCGTCCGCCAGCAGGTTCGGGCGGGCTGGCCGCTGCGGGGGTCGATGATGTGGTGCATGCGCTGGCCGCCCGCTTTCCAGGTGCGGACGGTTGTGCTTGAGGTAGCCAGGCCGCCCGAATGGATCGTGACCGCCTGGCCTGGGGCGCCGGGCGGGGCGGCGTGGTCATCAGTGACTCTCACCTGCCAGCCGTCGGCGGGCGGCGGACCAGCGACGGCGATGTCGCCGCCGAGGCTGACCAGGACGCCGACGTCGAGCCGGGCAGCGAGCTGAGCCGCGCAGCGGTCGGCGGCCCAGGCTTTGGCGGTGGCGCCCAGGTCCAGGTTTGCCCCGCGGGCGAGTCGTACCTGGCAGGCGGGGCGGTCGAGCAGCACCTGACGCCAGCCAGGGACGGCACCCGGCCCGGCGGCGGCGGCCGGCCCGGATTCCGGCAGTTCGGCGAAGTCGCGGTCGTAGCCGGCGGCGGCCAGCGCGCTGGCCACCGTGGGGTCGACATCCCCATTGGTCAACTCGGCCGCCCGCAGCGCCTCGGCGATCAACTCGGTGAGCAGCCAGCTAATCCGGGTGAGCCGGCCTTGGCATTCGTTCAGCCTGGAAAGCTCTGAGTCCGGCCTGAACCTGCTGCATGCCTCGTCAACGGCGGCTAGCTCAGCGTCGGCAATGGCTCGCGCGCTTCCGAGCGCGGCCGGATCGGTGACCAGCAGGACGGCGCTCGTCCCGAAGACCTCGAACGTGGCCACGCCGGCGCCGCGCTGGCTAGCCCGTCAGGCGAGCGAAGGCCTGCAGGTTGGCCAGGCTCTCGCCGCGCTTGACCCGCCAGTCCCACTCCCGGCGGATAGACGAGGCGAAGCCGATCATGAGGGCGGAGTCGAAGTTCTCGTCGGAATAGCTGAGCACGCAGCCGAGCAGCCGGTCGATCTCCTCCGGGGTGATCGCGCTCAGCGGCAGCCTGCCCACGAGGTAGACGTCGCCCACGGGATCGAGCGCGAAGTGCACGCCGAACATCGAGCTGCCGCGCTCGAGCAGGAACCGGTAGAACTCCGCGTGGTTCTCGTCGGGCTGACGGCAAAAGAACGCCTCGGCGTGCAGGCTGTGGGACTGCGCGATCAGCCAGGTCATCGTGACCAGCTTGTGCTGGCCTTCAAGCCTGACCAGGTACGCCCCAGGCTGCGGCGACTCGAAGCCGACGCCGAGGTCGGCCAGGATCTCGCCGAGCCGCCGCGCGGCTTGCTCGGGTATCGCGCCGTCGGGGGGTGAGTCGCTCACGCGTCCACCGAGGCGGTGAACTCACCGACCTGCGCGGCCTCGCTCATGGCAGCACCGTACACGTCAAGCAGCCGGTCGACGGTCACCGACCAGCCGAAGCCGGACGCGTGCTGCCTGGCGCCGCGTGCCAGCCTCGCCAGTTCGTCCGGATTGCCGATCAGCCGCCAGATGGCCTCCGCGTAGCGCGCCGGGTCATGGCCGTCGATCAGCACGCCGGAACTGCCGTCGCGGACCGCTGTCCGCAGGCCGCCGGCCGCCGCGGCCACCACCGGGGTGCCGCACGCCTGCGCCTCGACAGCGACCAGGCCGAACGATTCTGAGTAGGAGGGCACGACGACCAGGGTCGCCGCGCGGTACCACATCGCGAGGTCGGCTTGCGGGCAGGGCGGCTCGAGCCTGACGTTCGAGGCTATCCCGAGTGCGCTGGCGAGTTCGATCAGGCTGTCAGGATCGGCCCGGCCGGTGCCGCTCGGACCGCCGACGAAGGCGACCACGAGCCGGTCAGCGAGCCACGGATGGTCGGCCAGCAGCCGGGCGGCGGCGCGCAGCAGCACGTCAGGCGCCTTGAGCGGCTGCACCCGGCCAGCGAACATCAGCACGATCGCGTCCTGCGGCAGGCCAAGGCGCGCTCTGGCCCGAGCCTGGCTGCCAGGCTGGAACACCGTGAGGTCAACGCCGGGGCTGACGGCGGTTACCCGGCGCGGGTCGGCGTCGTACAGCCTGATCAGCTCGGCCGCCTCGGCGCCGGTGTTGGCGACGATCCGGTCAGCCGTCGCGATCACCTCGGCCTCGCCCCTGATGCGCAGGTCGGGCTCGGCCGCGTCACCGGCGGCGAGGGCAGCGTTCTTCACCCTGCCGAGGGTGTGCATGGACTGCACGAGCGGGACGCCCCAGCGTTCCTTGGCGACCGCTCCGACCTGGCCTGACAGCCAGTAGTGGCCGTGCACGAGGTCGTACCGGCCCGGCGCGTGCATCGCCTCCTCGCGCAATACCTCGAAGGTGAACTCGCAGAGCTGGCCGGGCAGCGCGGCCTTGTCCAGGTCTTCGAACGGGCCGGCCACGATGTGCTTGACCAGCACGCCGGGAGCGAGTTCGACGACGGGCGGCTGGTCACGGGCGGCCGACCTCGTGAAGATGTCGACTTCCACGCCCTTGGCGGCGAGGAGCCTGGCTACTTCGACGACATAGACGTTGAGGCCACCTGCGTCTCCGGTGCCCGGCTGTTCGAGTGGCGATGTGTGGACACTGATGGTCGCGACTCGCTTCGGGTAGCGACGCGGCACTGGCATACACCTCCGAGAGGGAGGAACCCATAAGATTCCCGCCATGTTCCCGCCTGTGTTAAATCGGGCACTGTCCGCGTGCGGGCAGCCGGAGGATACGCTGCTTCCATGACCACCCTGGTGCTGCTTCGCCATGGCGAGAGCGTGTGGAACGCCGAAGGGCTCTTTACCGGATGGGTCGATGTCGGCCTGTCCTCCCATGGGCTGGCCGAGGCTCGAAGGGCCGGGGAGTTGCTGAGCGAGAGTGGCCTGCGGCCGGACGTCGTTCATACCTCGGTGCTCGCCAGGGCCATTCAGACGGCTAACGCGGCCCTCGACATGGCTGGCCTGTCGTGGCTGCCGGTGCGCAGGTCCTGGCGGCTCAACGAGCGCCACTACGGCGCCCTGCAAGGCAAGAGCAAGGCGCAGACGAGGGCCGAGTTCGGCGACGAGCAGTTCATGCGCTGGCGGCGGTCCTATGACGTGCCGCCTCCTCCGCTGCCCGACTCCGACCCGATGTCCCAGGCTGGCGACTCCAGGTACGCGCTGCTGACCGGCGACCTGCTGCCCAGGACCGAGTGCCTGCAGGACGTGGTGCTCCGGATGCTGCCGTACTGGGACGACGCGATCGTGCCCGACCTGGCCGCCGGCCGCACCGTGCTGGTCGTCGCGCACGGCAACTCGCTGCGGGCGCTGGTCAAGCACCTGGACGGCATCAGCGACGCGGACGTCGTCGAGCTGAACATCCCGACTGGCATACCGCTCCGCTATGAACTGGACGCGACCTTCAAGCCAGTTACCCCCGGAGGCAGCTACCTGGACCCCAAGGCCGCCGCCGAGGCCGTTGAGGCGGTGCGCAACCAGGGCCGGTGAGCTGGCGGTCCGCCGCCTATGTGAACTTCAGCGATAGCGCATATGAACTCTCCGCAAATTGCACCCGGTCGCGTCCCGGCCCAGATGCGCTCCAGGCACTGCTCGGCATACCATCAAAGCGTGAATCTGGGGGTGATTACGGTCAGACGGGCCGGCGAGGCTGCTCCCGCGGCCGAGGCGGGAGGATGAGCGCCAGGGGATCGGCGCACGTGAACGGTGCCGTTCCCGGATCGACCGTACCCGGACAGCCCGCGGCGGAGTCTCAGACGGCCGCTCCTGCCCCGACTGTACGGCTGCCTGCGGGGCTTGCGGCCGTGCTCGGCGTGCTCTCGTCTTCGGCCGTGGTCATTGACAGCGACGACCGGGTGCTCGAGGCGAGCGAGGCGGCCAGGACGTTCGGCCTGGTCGAAGGGGAAGAGCTAGCAGTAGGAGAACTACTCGCGCTGGCTCGTCAGGTCCGCAGGGATGGCGAGATCCGCGAGGGTGAGATCGACATCTCCACGGGCGGCCCGCCCAGCCGGACGACGAGCTTCGCCGTCCGGGTCGCGCCGCTCGGGGCAGGTGTTGGCGGCGGCGGCCTCGTCTTGCTGCTCGTCGAGGACCAGACAGAGCGGCGGCGGGTCGAAGAGGTCAGAAGGGACTTCGTCGCCAATACGAGCCACGAGCTCAAGACCCCGGTCGGTGCGCTCGCGCTGCTCGCCGAGACCGTGGAGGACGCGGCCGACGACCCTGAGGCTGTCAGGAGGTTCGCCGGCCGGATGCGGCAGGAAGCCACCCGGCTGACCAACCTGGTCCAGGACATGATCACGCTGTCCCGGATCCAGGCCGCCGAGCCAATCCCTGACCCGATGCCCGTCGACCTCGACACCGTGGTCGCCGAGGCACTCGACCGCGGCCGGATGAAGGCGACCTCCAGGGGCATCGAGCTGGCGTTCTCCGGAACGAGGCGGCTGTTCGTGCGGGGCGACGAGGAACTGCTCGTCACGGCGCTGCGCAACCTGCTCGACAACGCGGTCGCCTACAGCCCGGAGAAGACCAAAGTGGTGGTCTCCACCAAGCGCGTCAGCGCCGATGCCGTCGAGCTGAGCGTCGCCGACCAGGGGATCGGCATTCCCGAGCGCGATCTTGAGCGGATCTTCGAGCGCTTCTACCGGGTCGACCCGGCTAGGTCCAGGGTGACGGGCGGCACCGGCCTCGGACTCGCCATCGTCAAGCACGTCACCGCCGCCCATGGCGGCAAGGTGACCGTGACCAGCAGGGAAGGCTCCGGATCGACCTTCACGCTGCGGCTGCCGTCCAAAGCGAGGACTGCGCACTGACATGACAATCCAGTCGGTTCGCGGCCAGCAGAGCGCCGGCCAGGCGGTTGCCTGCGCCGTGACTGACCAACCTGCCAAGGAGGCAGCCAAGTGACGCGGGTTCTCGTTGTCGAAGATGAGGAATCATTCAGCGACGCCCTGTCGTACATGCTCCGCAAGGAGGGATTCGAGGTCGCCGTCTGCCCCACCGGGCCGGCCGCGCTCGACACCTTCGACCGGACCGGGGCTGATCTCGTGCTGCTCGACCTGATGCTGCCCGGCCTGCCCGGCAGCGAGGTCTGCCGGGCGCTCCGGGAGCGGTCAAGCGTCCCTGTCATCATGCTGACCGCCAAGGACAGCGAGATCGACAAGGTGGTCGGGCTCGAGCTTGGCGCCGATGACTACGTGACCAAGCCGTTCTCCTCGCGCGAGCTCGTGGCCCGCATGCGGGCCGTGCTGCGGCGGCGCGGCGACAGCGACGAGCCGAGTACCTCGGTGCTCGAATCCGGGCCGGTCAGGATGGACGTCGAACGGCACGTGGTGATGGTGCGCAACGCCCCGGTGCAGCTGCCGCTCAAGGAGTTCGAGCTGCTCGAGGTGCTGCTGCGGAATTCGGGCCGGGTGCTCACGCGGATGCAGCTGATCGACCGGGTCTGGGGAGCCGACTACGTCGGCGACACCAAGACGCTCGACGTGCACATCAAGCGGCTGCGGGCGAAGGTCGAGCAGGACCCGGCGCGGCCGATGCACATCATCACTGTGCGCGGCCTGGGCTACAAGTTCGAGCCAGGCACGTAGCGCGGCTCGGCAGCGGGGCACGTCGCGCTGGGCACGTCGCGCGGGGCGGCGCGTTGCCGCGGCAAGGACGATGGCCGCTGCTGGCCAGCGGATGAAGGCAAGCAGCGGCATCGGCAACCCGCCCCACCCCCTCAGCCGACCCCATCAATCTCACAACGAAGGACCCCACCCGCCGAGACGAGGCCCATCAATCTCACAACGACGGGCGTCACCGGCCGAGACGAGGCCCATCGAGGTCACAACGACGGGCCTCACCCGCCGAGACGAGGCCCATCGAGGTCACATTGTCCGCGCTATAGCACCGTCAGGCTCACAACGACGGGCCTCACCGAAGCCGGCCCTGGCCCAGCGGAGTCACAACGACGGGCCTCGCGGAAGCCGGCCGGCTCGCACGCCATACTTCTGTGCCCCACCTCAACGGCCTCGTCCCCGTCTGGAGCGCGGGCAGCCTGGAGTGATCAGGGTGCTGGCGACGTGCCAGGTCCCTGCGGGGCCAGGGCCGCCGCGACGTCGGCCTGGCTCGGCGGCGCCCAGAACTGGTAGTGGATCGCCGGGCCAGGCCGGCGAGATTCCGCCGGCCTGGCCGGGCTGGCCGGTCAGGGTGAGCTGCTGGCCTTCGGCGTGGCGGTCGGGGTCGCACCCGGCGTGATGGTCTTGGTCGGACTAGGCGCTGGCGCCGGCCGCAGCGTGGTGTAGTACTGGGCGCGCGGCATGACCGGCACCTCCACGGTAACTACGCCCGCCTTGGCGAAGGTCAGCACGATCTTGACTACCGAGCCGCCGGTCAGCGGATGCTGCAGGTCGCTCAGGATGAGTCGCGGCCGCGGACCGGTCAGCAGCACCGGACGCTGCGACGCGAGGATGATCCGGTTGCCCGGCAGGAGCACTTGCCGTGCCGTGCCCGGCGCGGCAATGCCGAGCAGGTGGTCTCGGCGGCCGAGATTCACCAGCCCGAGGAATAGGCCTGCGTTCTGGCCAGTCCGCAGCGCCGATCCGATCGGGGCACCGAGCACGAACGCGTTGCTGATCGTGATGCTGCCGACCGTCTCGCCGGTGCCGTCGGTCGGCTGGTGCCAGTGCAAGGTCGGAGCGTTGGTGCCTGCCTCGCAGCCGGCGATCAGGGGAACCAGCGCGGCCGTCACCGCGATCAGGATGCGGCGCGAGTACTTCTTGCCGCTGCTGCTCCGGAGCACCGAGAGCCTCCTCGCCGTCATGTGCTGTGGCGCCCGCCGTGGGTGACGGCGGCGCCAGAACTGTAGCCGGCGCGCATGCGGCGGTTGCAGCGCGGTACCTCCGCGAAGTGAGAAGTCTCGCGAACCGACTCGGCCGGGCTCTGGCGCGAGACCTGGGCCTGCGGGGGTGGTTCCTGCCCCTGGATGGAGGATTGTCGCCTGTAGGAGAGTTGTCCGGACTATTCAACGACAACGCTCCCGCACGCGAAACCGCTCCTCCGAAAGCGCGGTCAACGCTCCCGGATGCGAATCCGCTCCTTCAAGAGCGCGGTCAACTCTACTTCGCTGGTCGCAGGAGCTGGAGTTGCCGCTCTAGCATCAGCCCGGGCCGAAGTTCCGGAGCGACCGTGACCGACCCCTGGGCATCGACAAGCAGCACGGTCAAGCCGACCGGCCGGTAAGCCGAGACCAGCACGTTCGACTTGTCTGCCGCGACCCTGGCGGACTTCGTCGCGGCAGCCGAGGCCGTGGCGATGCGGTTAAGCGAGGTCAGGCTGACGCCGCGCACGCCGACGAGGTACATGGTGACGTGGGCAGACTCAACTTGCCTGAGCAGTTCGCGCAGGGCTGCGGTGCAGTGGCAATTGGCCGGAATGATCGCCAGGGCCGTGCTGGTCAGGCTGCGGAGCGCCAGTGGTTTGCCCGCCACGCTGATCGTCTTGCCCGGGAGCCTGGAACTAACGGCTCTCGTGGCAGGTCCGGGACCGGCGATGCCGCTCGATGGGGTAGCGCTCGGGTCGGCTGCCGACGAGTGAGCCGACCGGCCTGTGCCTGTGCCTGTGCCTGCGGCGCCAGCCTGACCGGATGGTCGCTGACCGGGCACGCCGATGTACGGATTCGCGGTGAACATAGCCGACACCATCACGGCGACAAGCGCCGCGATCAGGCAGACGGCGAGCAGTGGAATAGCGATCCCCGACCGGCGGAACGGGGCGCGCCATCGCACGCTGCGCTGGTGCCTGCGCAAGGCACGCAGCTCACGATGGTAGGCCTGCACGTCACGGTACAGCTCGCGGGCGTCATCGGGTATCTCGATGTCCACCGGCGGCAGCCCGTAGTCGTCGCGCCCCTGATCACCGCCTTGGTTCACGCGTCTCTCCGCTTTTCGCTGCGAGCTCCTGTCTTCAGTATGAGCCTGCTTGCCATTCGGCGTAAGCGTGCGGGCGGTGGTAGTCCACATCAACCTGGTGCGCTGCCCGTCCGGTGGCTGTGATCACCGTCGTCAAGCCGCAAACCAAGCGGTAAACTAAGAACACGCGTTGTGACGCTTCCGGCGGGGTTCCGCCGTTATCCGAGGTGCTGGTGTCCGGGTTGGCCGGAGTCCAGGACACGTTTGATCTTGGCGTCGTGCTGTCATTCTCGGCAGGCAAAGCGGCCTTGACCTGCATCTTTGGCCTGAAGCCTGGCTAATGTCCGTCGTCTGCCGTGGTACGCTGGTTACAGCGGAAGGGGTACGTGCCACATGACTTTCAAGGTCGGCGACACCGTCGTCTACCCCCACCATGGGGCTGCTCGGATCGAGGAAATCGAGATCCGTACGATCAAGGGCGAGGATAAGACGTACCTCGTGCTTAAGGTCGATAAGGGTGACCTTACGGTGCGGGTTCCGGCAGACAACGCGGAACTTGTCGGTGTACGCGACGTAGTCGGACAGGAGGGCCTCGAGCGGGTCTTCGAGGTTCTGCGGGCGCCGTACACCGAGGAACCGACCAACTGGTCTCGCCGGTACAAGGCGAATCTTGAGAAGCTTGCCTCCGGTGACGTCAATAAGGTAGCCGAGGTAGTGCGTGATCTCTGGCGGCGTGACCGCGAGCGCGGGCTGTCCGCCGGTGAGAAGCGCATGCTGGCCAAGGCCAGGCAGATCCTCGTCAGCGAGCTCGCGCTTGCCGAGAAGACCAACGAGGACAAGGCAGAGACGCTGCTCGACGAGATCCTGGCTAGCTGACACCAGATCACTGACATCGGGTCAACCGGTACTGGGTGGACCGCCGCCATGTCGGTCGGCATTCGTCAGCCGCCATGGCGGCGGTTGTCCTGTCCCTGTTGACCTTGTGCCTGTTGACAGGGTGGCGGCTGGCACGAGTGACGGAGATGCTGCTCGGGCGGCAACTTGGTGCCAACTGATATTTGGTTGACTGATGCTGCGGCAACGGGGATTGGGCGATGCTAGACGCCCTGATCGCCCGCCTACCTGGACGAGGCTGGGTTAGCTGACCAATGTGATGGTGCCCCTGGTTGGCATTGGGGTCGACGTTCATAAGTTCGGCGGTGACAGGGAGCTGTATCTCGCCGGACTGCTTTGGCCTGGCGAGCGCGGCCTGGTTGGCCACTCTGATGGAGATGTAGCGGCGCACGCGGTTTGCTCGGCGCTGCTTTCGGCTGCGGGGCTTGGTGATCTGGGTGCCCAGTTCGGCGTCAGCGAACCGGAGTTCGCTGGAGCGCCAGGCGTGGCATTGCTTGGCCGCACTCGCGACTTGCTCGCCGAGTCCGGGTTCGTGATCGGCAACGTCGCGGTCCAGGTAATCGGCAACCGCCCGAGGATCGCGCCGCGCCGCGACGAAGCCCAGGCCGCCCTTTCGGCCGCGCTCGGCGGCGTCGCGGTAAGCCTCTCGGCAACGACGACCGACGGGCTGGGCCTCACCGGCCGCGGCGAAGGCGCCGCCGCCATCGCGACCGCCTTGGTGCTGCCCTGCCCCCGCCGCGACTAGGCCCGACGAACTGGCGCGCCGGGGCGCCGTGAGCAACGTGGCCCTCCCTGTTGTCGTCCTGACAGCAAGAGGAAGGGCCACGTTGGTCTGTAAACAGGGGTGGTTTGTCCCCGTTTGGTCTGTAAACAGGGGTGGTTTGTCCCCGTTTACAGACGATGCACCAGCGCCGGCCCGCCGGCACGGATGGTTGCTGTTGCCGGAGGCCCGCAACAGCAACGTGGCCCGACCTGATGTTGTCCCTCCCCTGGCCGAACCGGTCGCATCGCCGCCCACTGCAACGAGTCACAATCGGGGAGCTTTTTCCAGCATCGTGGGGGGAGAGTTCTCAGTCCGGGGGCTGTGAGTGCGGAGGCGCCAAGTGCGATGTTCCCTGATCACGGACCTGGGCATGATCACGGAACTTCGCCGCTGTCCTGGAGGCTGTCGGGTGACTCGTGATGAGGATCTGGGAGCCTTTCCGGCATCGTGGGGGAGAGTTCTCAGTCTGGGGGGCCGTCAGTGCGGAGGCAGCAGGTGCGATGTTCCGTGATCAAGCTCCCGGGCATGATCACGGAACATCACTGCTGTCCTGACCTGGGCGATCTTCCGTGATCACGGTCTCGATCATGATCACGGAAGCCAGCACGTGTCCCGGAGGCTGCCGCGCGGTTTTCTTCCGTAGTACGCCGGCGACCAAGATCGCGGGGAATTACCCCGGGCGCCATTTGCTGGGAGTTCTCCGCAGAGTGAAAATCCCCGCGCCAGAGCGAAGCCTCACGGCATGCTCGCGCCGAGTGCTGGCCGCTGCTCATGCCATCGGGGGTGTGGGGGAGCTGCGCGGGCGGTCGAGACGGGGCGGTTCGCCTGCTGTCCTGGGCTCCTGCTCGCCGCTCGGCTTGGTGTCCCCGACTGCGTTCGGTTGGGTGTCGTCAGTTCGGTTCGGCTTGGTGTCCCCGACTGCGTTTGGTTGGGTGTCGTCAGTTCGGTTCGGCTTGGTGTCGGCAGCTTCGTCCGGTTCGGTGTTGCCAGTTCGGCTTGGCTCGGTGCTGTCGGCGTCGGTGGGCTCGGTGTCGCTAGCTCGGGCCGCGGCGCCAGTGGTGGCGTCGGCGTGCTCAGCATGGTCTCTGTTGTCGGCTTCCCCGATCGGCGGGGCTACCGCGTCAGTGCTGCCACCTGGCCCGACTGGAGCCGGGCTCAGGCTGCCTCGCGGGACGGTATCGCCGGTGTACCCGCCGGCGTGGTCAGGCGCGGCTGCGCCGGGCGCGACCGTCGCGTTGGGTGCTGGTGTGGTGGGACCGGCTGATGGGTTAGTGGGTGCTAGTGCGCTGTGTGCAACTGCGGGGATGGGTGTGGCGGCGGCTGCGGTCGCGGCTGGTGAGGTCGCGGCTGGTGAGGTCGCGGGACTGGGCGCCGGCGCGACGGGTGAACTGGCTGTGGTCGCTGGGTTGGCCGCCGGCGCTTCGCTCGCAGGAACCGCGTCCGCTCCTTGCCCGGGTTCCGTCATCGATCCTTGCGCGGGTTGCGTCGCGGACTGTATCGGGCCGGGATGGCTGCCGGTTCGCGGTGGGGAGATGGGCAGCGGCTGTGGTGGCTGCGGAGCGGGCTGGCGTCGCTGCGTGCTGGCCCTCAGCTGCATCTCGGGCGGCAGGGCAGTCGCTCGCTGAGGAGCCGTCGGCCGGTTCGTGCTCTGGGCACGCTCGTCGGGTGCGCTACCGGTCTCGAGCTCCGGAGGTGACTGACCGGGTGGCGCATCGGACGGCGGTTCTGCTGGCTGCGGTTCGGCTTCGGCGTAGCTCGGGGCAGGGGCGGGCGCGCCGGGGGCGGGCGGGGTAGGAGCGGGGGCGGGCGGAGTAGGAGTGGGCGCAGCGGGGGCGGGCGCCGGGGCAGCGGGCGCCGGGGCAGCGGGCGCCGCTGCGGGTACCGCCGGCACCGCGGGTACCTGGTGACCGCGCTGGGCCTGGTGGTTGTGCCGCCTGCGCCTGGCGTACCGGAGCAGCGCTAGCAGCAGGCCGAATGCTACGAGGACAAGCGCCCAGGGGAACACCGCGGCGATGATCTCGTTCGCGCGCTCGGGCAGGTGCAAGTCGGCCTCGTGCACGACGCCGCTCGCCGCGACTACGGCAAGCAGCAGGATGAAGCACAGCCACGCATAGATCCTGCTGATCAGCCCGGCCCCGCGCAGGGCGAGCACAGAGCAGCCCGCGATCACCAGCATCGCGTCGCAGATGACCGGGTAGATCCTGGCGAGCCTGTCGGCTACGCCAGCCTGCAACGCGAAGACATGCACGCTCGAGTACGACAGCACGCACGCGGCCGCTGTCAGGATGACTAGGCCAGCGACGACCGCGGAAAGGGCGAGCAGCCGGAGCACGCGCCCGTTCTCGCCTGGGTACTCAGCCTCGTAGCCACCCTGCTGGCCGTAGGCGCTCCGCCGCCCATCCTCTTGGCCGGTCACGTCATGGCCGGTCACGTCAGGAGCGGCACCGTGACCGCCCGGCGGCCAGACCTGGCCAGCCGCGCTCTGGTCATTTCTCCTAGCCATGGCACTCCTTCCTGCTCAGCCGGCGGTCTTATAGTCGGGAAGACGGGCAAGAATCGCATCGCAACGCCCGGCACCGCGTCACCCGTCACGGGGGCGCCTGGCGCGCCGGGGGTTGCACTGCGCAGCGAGTTGGTCAGTGACCTGCGGCTTCGCGCGCAAGTTAGCGATCATGACGTCAAGGGAGACGATATGCCGTATTACCGGGTGGCAGGCGAGATTCCCAGAAAGCGGCACATTCGCTTCAACAGTCCCGATGGCGGGCTATATGCCGAGGAGCTGATGGGCGAGGAGGGCTTCTCGTCCGATTCGTCGCTGCTCTACCACGTACATCCGCCGACCGCGATCGTGAAGAGCGAGGCCGTCTCGGACGTGCCCGCGCAGGCCGATCTGGTGCCCAATCACCCGCTGCTGCCCAGGCACTACCGCACGCACCAACTGCCCGGCGGCGGTGACCTGGTGCTCGGCCGGCGGCAACTGGCCGGCAACGACGACCTCGTCGTGTCGTACGCGGCCGCCAGCGCCGAATCTGAGCTGTACCGGAACTCAGTTGGTGACGAGGCGATCTACATCCAGGCCGGCTCCGCGAGGTTCGAGTCCGTATACGGCGTCCTCAGCGCGGCGGCCGGTGACTACGTGATCGTGCCGCGCGGCACGACCCACCGCTGGGTTCCCGCGCCCGGCACGACCGTGACGGCACTGGTCGTCGAGGCACGCGGGCACATCAGGCCGCCCAAGCGCTATCTGTCGCCGAACGGCCAGTTCCTCGAGCACGCCCCCTACTGCGAACGTGACCTGCGCGGCGCGTCCGGTCCGCCGCGAGCCGATGGCGAGGACGTGCCGGTGATCGTGCGCAACCGAAGCGGGCTCACCAGGCTCACCTATGCGTATCACCCCTTCGACGTTGTCGGCTGGGACGGCTGCCTTTACCCCTACGCTTTTAACATCGCCGACTTCGAGCCGATCGTGAAGCGCACCCACGCTCCGCCGCCCGTTCATCAGACCTTTGACGGACCCAACTTCGTGATCTGCTCATTTTGCCCGCGACCACTGGACTTCGATCCGCAATCGGTGCCTATTCCATATAATCACCATAATGTTGACTCGGACGAGCTGCTGTTCTACGTCGCGGGCGACTATTCGGCTCGGGCCGGATCAGGCGTGGGCATCGGCTCGGTGACCCTGCATCCGTCGGGCTTCACGCACGGGCCGACTCCCGGGGCCGCCGAGGCCGTCATCGCTCGCCGGTCGGCGGAGACCTGGGTGACGGATGAGACCGCGGTCATGATCGACACCTTCCGTCCGCTGCTGCTCGCGCAGCGGGCCAGCGAGATCGAGGACCCGGAGTATGCCTGGCACTGGGCCAGGGCCGCGCGGTCCTCCGCACGGCGGTAACGCCACAATGACGTCCTAGTAGCAGCGACCAGCGGAGGCCGGGTGCGGTCTGATCCGCCGAGGAGTGCCCCATGAGCCAGCCAAGCCAGCCGACCTCTGCGAGCGAGCCCAGCCACGTTCCAGACCAGGTACGACTGCCCGATGCGGCACGCGCGCTGTTCGACGCGCCGAATTTCGTGACCGTGGCGACTGTCGATCCCGATGGCCGACCCCAGCTGAGCATCATCTGGGCCAAGCTTGATGGTGAGGACCTGCTGTTCTCGACGATCAAGGGCCGGCGCAAGTACTCGAACCTGCTCAGGGACGGCCGGGCGAGCGCGCTGGTCTCGCCCGTGGGCGATGGCTACAGTTACGCGGAGATCCGCGGTACGGCGACGATGATCGATGACCCGGGCGCCGAGTTGATCAACGAACTCTCGCTCAAGTACACCGGCCAGCCGTTCGGCGACCGGCCGGGCGAGCAGCGGGTCATCGTGCGGCTAGTCCCGGACAGGGTGTTCCTGTATACAGACTGAGTCGGCCGAGCGCCAGGTAAGATCCCTTAGCCTTAGTGGATGGCGCTCAGGATTTACGACACGGCTACGCGCTCGCTCCGCGAGTTTGTCCCGGTTACTGCGGGCAAAGCCGGTCTGTACCTGTGTGGCGCCACCGTCCAGGCGCCGCCGCACATCGGGCACATCCGTTCCGGCGTCTGCTTCGATGTCATCGTTCGCTGGCTCCAGGTCACCGGGCTCGAGGTGACCTTCTGCCGGAATGTCACCGACATCGACGACAAGATCCTGCGCGTCGCCGCTGCTGAAGGCAGCCAGTGGTGGGCCGTGGCCGAGCGGAATCAGCGGGCGTTCAGCCGGGCGTACGGGGCGCTTGGCTGCCTGCCGCCCGATGTCGAGCCGCGCGCGACCGGCCATGTTCCCGAGATGATCGTGCTGATGCGGCGGCTGATCGATGCTGGCCACGCCTATGCGGCGGGCGGCGACGTGTATTTCGACGTGACCTCGTTCGGCCGCTACGGTGCCCTGTCAGGCCAGCGGCTCGAGCACATACAGCCCGCCGAGGACACCGAGCCCGACCTGGCCACCCGCAAGCGAGATCCGCGCGACTTCGCGCTCTGGAAGGGCAAGAAGCCAGGCGAGCCATCCTGGGAGACTCCCTGGGGACCTGGCCGGCCTGGCTGGCACCTTGAGTGCTCGGCCATGGCGACCAAGTACCTCGGCCCGGCCTTCGACATCCACGGCGGCGGCCTCGACCTGATCTTTCCCCATCACGAGAACGAGCTGGCCCAGTCGGCCGCCGCCGGAGACGGATTCGCCCGCTACTGGATGCATAACGGACTGGTTACGCAGCGTCGCGTCAAGATGAGCAAGTCGCTCGGCAACTCGCTGCTCGTCGATGCGATGGTGACGAAGGTCAGGCCGGCCGAGCTCCGCTACTACCTGGCGTCGGCGCACTACAGGTCGGATCTCGACTACTCCGGTGAGGCGCTGCGCGAGGCGGTCGCCGCCTACCGGCGGATCGAGGGCTTCATCAGCAGGGCGCTGGAGTCCGCCCCGCCACCAGCGCCACCAGCGCCGCCACAAGAACTGCGGGCGCTGCCCGGTGCCAGCGCCGGACTGCCGTCCGCCGGCAGCCTGCCGGCCTCGTTCGCCGCTGCCCTCGACGACGATTTCGCCGTGCCGCAGGCACTCGCCGTCGTGCATGAAGCCGTGCGGGACGGCAACAGTGCCCTGGCCGCCGGCGACGCGGCCGGAGTCACCAGGCAGGCGGGTTCGGTGCTGGCGATGCTCGCGGTACTCGGGCTCGACCCGCTCGCGGCGCCTTTCGCCGAGAACGGCACGTCGGACCTGAGCGCTGTCGTTGACGCCCTGGTCAGCGTCGCGCTCGAGCAGCGCCAGGCCGCGCGGGCCCGCAAGGACTACGCTGCCGCCGACGCGATCAGGGACAGGCTGCACGCGGCTGGCGTGATGGTCGAAGATACCCAGGCAGGGCCTCGATGGGAGCTAGCGCGATGAGCGGCAAGCAAAAGGGCGGTGCGGCCAAGCCGGCGCGCGGCAACATCACCAAGTCCGGCAGGCCCCGTCCGGGTACCGGCGGCTACGGCAGGCGCAAGCTCGAAGGCAGGGGCCCGACGCCACCCGCCGAGGTACGCCCGGGCCACCCCGCCCAGCGCCGTGCCGCTGCCGCCGCCGCCGCGGCGGCCTCGGCGGCGTCGGCGGCCAGGCCGGCTCCGGCCGCGAGCCGCGGGCGATCGCGGTCAGCGGGCGCGACCAGCCCCGGGCCGAGGACCGGAACGGCTCGCGGCGCCGGCAACGCGCCTGAGATGGTGGTCGGCCGGAACGCCGTCCTCGAGGCGCTGCAGGCGGCCGTGCCGGCGACGGCGCTGCACGTCGGCCCCAGGCTCGACGCGGATGAGCGGATCAACGAGGCGGTCAAGCTAGCCGCGGACAACGGCATCCCGGTCGTCGAGGCCGGCCGGTCCGAGCTGGACAGGATCTCCGGCGGCGCGATCCATCAGGGCCTGGCCCTGCGCGTCAGGCGCTACGCCTACGCCCATCCGGACGAACTGATCGCCCCCGCGAAGCCTGACCACTCAGCGCGGCCGGGTCAGCGGCCGGCGCCGCTCATCGTCGCGCTCGACGGCGTCACCGATCCGCGCAACCTCGGCGCGATCGCGCGCTCGGTGGCCGCGTTCGACGGCAACGGCGTGCTCGTCCCCGCGCGCCGCTCGGCCGGCGTGACCGCCGGTGCCTGGAAGGCATCGGCTGGGGCGCTCGCCAGGGTGCCGGTCGCGCAGGCGCCTAACCTCGCGTCGGCGCTGACCAGCTATGCGCGCGCCGGCCTGTTCGTGGCCGGCCTCGACGCGGGCGCGGACGAGGAGATCGGCACGCTCTCGCTCGCGGACAGCCCGCTCGTCCTCGTGATCGGCTCAGAAGGCAAAGGGCTGTCCAGGCTGGTCGCGCAGCAGTGCGACGCGCTGGTGAAGATCCCGATCGGCGGCGCCGAGTCGCTGAACGCATCGGTCGCCGCCGGCATCGCGCTCTACCAGATCTCGATGCTCCGGGCGCACCTGGCCGCCGAGGACGACTAGCCGGCCGCCGCCAGCCGGCGCTTGCCCGGCCTGGCTGGCCCCGGGTCATCGTCGTCGAGCGCGAGTTCCGGCAGCGCCCTGGCCGGCCAGGCGATGAGCGGGTCAGGCTGGCAGGCGAACTCGGGGTCCTTGCCGATGTAGGTAAAGACCGACAATATTGAACGGATGGCTTCCAGCCGGGCACGCTTCTTATCGTTGCCCTTGACCACGGTCCACGGAGCGTGTGCCGTGTCGGTGTGGCCGAACATGGCCTCCTTGGCCCTGGTGTACTCATCCCATTTGTCGAGCGAGGCCAGGTCGATGGCGCTGAGCTTCCATGCCTTGACCGGGTCAGCGTGCCGGTCGATGAATCGTGCGAGCTGTTCAACCCTGGTAATGGAGAACCACAGCTTGATGACTGTGATGCCGTCGGCGACCAGGCCGTGCTCGAAGCCCGGCACCTCCGCGAGGAAGCGCTCGTACTCATCGGGCTGGCAGAAGCCCATCACGTGCTCGACGCCCGCCCGGTTATACCAGGACCGGTCGAACATCGCGATCTCCCCGGCGGCGGGCAAGTGCGGCAGGTACCTGCGCAGGTAGTTATCGCCCTGCTCGTGCTCGGCGGGCTTCTCGAGGGCCACGACCTTGAGGCCGCGCGGGTTCAGGTTCTCCGCGATCCGCCTGATCGCGCCGCCCTTGCCGGCCGCGTCCCGGCCTTCGAAGATGATCAGGACCCGGTCGCCCGACTCTTTGACCGAGCGCTGCAGCTTGAGCAACTCGATCTGCAGCATCCTCTTCGCGCGTTCGTACGGCTTCCTGCCCAGCTTGCTGGAGTAGGGGTAATTCTCCCGCCACGGCGCCAGCGGGATGCCGTCGGCCCGGATCAGGGCGACTTCGCCGTCCTTGCGCTGGCGCAACCGGAGGCCAAGCTCGGCGGCGAGCAGGTCAAGCCGCGCGCGCACGGCCTCGCTGTCTGGAAGCTGGTCTGCCACTGCTGGCGCGCTCACTAGGCCCCCGGGGTCCCGTCCTCGTCCGGTCAGCGGCTATCTGGCTGACGCGGTTCTCCGGCTGATGCCCTGCGATTGGTCAAGCGATGCGACGCGGCCGGCAAACGGCCCGCATGCTATCCCGCAAGGTCTGGAGTGGTTAGTTAACTTGAGATTTGGTAACGCCACAACCAGATGCTGGCGATAGTCGTCTAGAGACTGGAATAGTTGCCTAGCGGGCGTTCTGGGCTCTCCGTGCGTCAGCGTTCGGCAATGCGGCATGAGCGCGGTAAGCGCGCACGGAACGGAGCTAGGGGATGGGGCACGTGACAGGGCACGGGACGAGGCGTTTGCTGATAGGCCTGAGCAGCGCGGCAGCGATCGGGGCGGCGGCACTGAGCCTGGCGCCCGGTGCCAGCGCTAGCATGGTGCGGGCCAGCCAGATCAGCAGCCCGGCCGCCAAGTACCACCCAACCAGCAAGACGATCAGGTTCGGGATGCGCGGCAGCGCGGTCAAGGCGCTGCAGACGCGGCTCAACGTGCTGCACTACTGGGCCGGCAAGGCGGACGGCCGGTTCGGCTGGGACACCATGGAGGCGGTCTGGGCCTTCAAGGAGGTTCAGTCAGGCAAGGCGATCCCGCCGAATCCCGACACAGTGAGCCCGGCCATGCAGCGCCAGCTCCTGCACCCCAAGCTGCCCAAGATCGAAGTCAGGCACGCGCACTGGACGCGGATCGAGGTCAACAAGGACATCGGCGTGCTCGTCGTTTACCACGGCAAGAAGATCGCGCTGATCAGCCACGTGTCCTCGGCAGCGGAGTGCCGGCCTGACGGGTGCGGCTGGAACACCCCCGATGGCAAGTACCGGGCGTGGGACTACATCGCCGGCGCGGTGCCTGACTCCAGCTTCGGCGGGTTCATGTACAACCCGGTGTTCTTCATCGCGCACACGTTCGCCATTCACGGCATGCCGAACCCGACGTCCACGTTCAGCCCTGACGGCGTGCCGCTGAACGCGGCCTCGCACGGCTGCGTGCGGATACCGATGGACATCTCGACGTTCCTGCACAAGCTGGTCAAGATCAGCCCCAAGGACGGGACCTGGATCTACATCAAGGGCGGCAGCCAGCCTGACGGCGGGATCTGACCAGACCGGTAGGATAGCCTGCCTTACTCGCGGGAAATAGCCTGGTTGCCGCCCGCACGGCGGCTTTAGCTGGGGTGGGGTGGGTTCGATGCGACGTTCCGGTGTGGCGGCGGCTGCCGTCGCGATAGCGGCAGGCCTGACCGCGTGCGGCAGCCCGGCGGGCTCGCCGGGCTCGCCGGGCGGGTCAGGCAGCGGTTCGAGCGCGTCGGCGGCCAGCTGCACTAGGTCCTCGATTCAGGGCATGCTCTTCAAGCCCGGGGTGCTGACGATCGCGACCGACAACCCGGTCTACACGCCCTGGTTCGTGAACAACACCCCGACCAACGGCAAGGGCTACGAAAGCGCGGTCGCCTACGCGGTAGCAGCAAAGCTCGGGTTCGGCAAGTCGCAGGTGACCTGGGTGCACGAGCCATTCAACAGCGTCTACGCGCCTGGGCCGAAGTCGTTCGACTTCGACATCAACGAGGTCTCGGTCACGCCGCAGCGCGCTCAGGCCGTGACGTTCTCCAGCAGCTACTATGCCGTGCAGCAGGCGATCGTCGCGATCAAGGGCACGCCGATCGTCACCAGGCACAGTCCGGCTGAGCTCAAGGGCTACCAGTACGGCGACCAGATCGGCACGACCGGCCTGACCTACATCAACACGCTGATCCAGCCGTCGAAGCAGCCCAAGGTGTTCAACACGCTGGGCCTCGCGGCCTCGGCGCTCCAGGCTCGCCGGATCGACGCCCTGATCACCGATACGCCGACCGCGCAGTTCATGGCGTCGTCGCAGCTGAAGCACGCGGTGCTGGTCGCGCAGTTCCCGACGGTCGGCGAGCACTACGGGCTGGTGCTGGCCAAGGGCAATCCGCTGGTGACCTGCGTGAACAAGGCCCTGTCCGCGCTGACCGCGAACGGCACCCTGGCCGCCCTGCAGCACCAGTGGCTCGGCATCTACCTGCACTTCCCGACGATCAAGCCCTAGCTCCCGAGCCGGGCGGCGAGGCCGCATGAACCGCGACACCCCCGGCGAGCCGGCCGACCAGCCCGCAGGTCTCCAGCTGCCCGCTGGCAGCTTCTCGACCGGCCGCGGCCCGCGGCTGTTCACGGGCGGCGGCCGGCGGGGCACGGTGCTGTCGAGCCTCAGCACGATCGCCGTCCTGGCGATCATCGCGCTGATCTTCCTGCTTGCCCCGGGCGCGAGAACGGTCGCGCACGCCTTCTTTAACCCGCGCGACATGTGGCGGTCCTTCATCGGCGACCCGAAGAAGGGCTACTACTCCGTTGGCGCCGCGATCTGGCTCAACATCAGGATGTTCCTCGCGGCCGAGGTCCTGATCTTGCCGTTCGCGCTGCTCATCGCCTTGATCAGGCAGTCGGCCCACCCGGCCCTCTTCCCGGTCAGGGTGCTCGCCACCATCTACGTGGACTTCTTCCGCGGCGTCCCGCTGCTGCTCGTGGTGCTCGCGCTCGGGCTTGGCGTGCCGGGCCTCAACCTGCCGGTGATCTCGCACCAGCCCGACGTCGTCTACGGCGTCACGGCGCTCGTGCTCTCGTACTCGGCCTACGTCTCCGAGGTCTACCGGGCCGGGCTCAACTCCGTGCACAAGAGCCAGGTCGCCGCCGCCCGGTCGCTCGGGTTGTCGCAGGGGACCGCCCTGCGCTACGTGATCTTGCCCCAGGCGGTGCGCAACATCATCCCGCCGCTGCTGAACGACTTCATCAGCTTGCAGAAGGACACCGCGCTCGTCGGCGTGCTCGGGGTGATCGAGGCCAACCAGGCGGCCAATATCTACTCCTCGCTGATCTTCAACTACTCCAGCTTCACGGTGGCGGCGATCTTGTTCCTGATCCTGACGATCCCGCTGGCCCGGTTCACCGACCGGCTCATCGAGCGGGACCGCGGCCGCAGGCTGGCGGGGGTGACGGCATGACCGGTGCCCCGCTGACTGACGCACTGCGGATAGAGAACCTGCGCAAGTCTTTCGGGTCCGATGAGGTGCTCAAGGGGATCAACCTGGCCGTGGCCTCGCACGAGGTAATCTGCCTGATCGGCGCGTCCGGGTCCGGCAAGTCGACGCTGCTGCGCTGCGTCAACCTTCTCGAGCCGATCCAGGCAGGCCGCGTCATCCTGCTCGGCCAGGACATCACCGGGCCTGACATCGACCAGAACCTGGTCAGGCGGCAGATCGGCATCGTGTTCCAGTCGTTCAACCTGTTCCCGCACATGACGGTGCTGCGCAACGTGACGCTGGCGCCGACCAAGGTGCTCAAGATGCCGCCCGCGGCGGCGGCCGGCGAAGCACTCGCTCTGCTCGACCGGTTCGGCCTTGCCGACAAGCGGGACGACTACCCGGACCGGCTGTCCGGCGGGCAGCAGCAGCGGGTGGCGATCGTCCGGGCGCTGGCCATGCGGCCTCAGCTCATGCTGCTCGACGAGGTCACCAGCGCGCTCGATCCGGAACTGGTCGCCGAGGTACTCGAGGTCATCGGCGAGCTCGCCGCCGGCGGCATGACCATGCTCATCGCCACCCACGAGATGGGCTTCGCCAGGGACATCGCCAGCCGCGTCTGTTTCCTGGAAGAGGGCCGGATCATCGAGGACGCGCCGCCCGCCGAGCTCTTTACCGATCCGAAGGACGAGCGAACCCGCCGGTTCCTGCGCCGCATCGTCGAGGCCAAGCGCCTGTAACCGGCGAGGCAGGATACGGCGCCGCCCGCTGGCGATGGGCGGCGGATGGGGCCGGGCTATAGTCCTGAAAAGGTGAACGAAGTGGTGCGACACCACCGCTAGGAGATGACCAGTGCGTAACCTCACCCGAAGATTGACCGCGGCGGCCGCCCCCGCGCTGCTGATGGCCGGGGCGATCGGCGCGGCCGTGCCGGCCGACGCCGCGACCCCGGCGGCGACGCCTTCGGCGACGTGCCCGAAGCCGATCGTGGCCGGCGACAGCGTGCTCTGCGGCTCGCTCGCCGACGGCGCGACCTACCTGATCGAAGTACCGCATGCATGGAACAAGAACCTCTTCCTCTACAGCCACGGCTACGTCGTTCCCGGCTCAGCCAACCCGGCGACGGATGTCGGCGATCCGGTAACCGGCGGCTGGCTGCTCAGCCACGGCTTCGCGCTGGCCGGCTCGTCGTACGCCATTACCGGATGGGCGATCGCCGACGCGCTGCCCGATCAGCGCGCGACTCTGGGCGTGTTCGACCACATGGTCGGCCGGCCGAGGCACACCATCGCCTGGGGGCACTCGCTCGGCGGCATCATCACCGCCGGCCTGATCCAGCGTTACCCGCGCGCGTTCAGCGCCGCGCTGCCGATGTGCGGCGTGCTCGCAGGCGGCGTCGCCACCTGGAACACCGCCCTGACGGCCGCCTTCGCCTTCCAGCAGCTCGTGGCGCCCTCGGTCTCGGTCGTCAACATCGCGAACCCGGCCGCGAACCTCACCGCGGCTGAGACGGCGCTTGCCGCCGCCCAGGCCACGCCGGCCGGCCAGGCCAGGATCGCGCTGGCCGCGGCGCTCGGCGACACGCCGGGCTGGTTCACCCCGCTCTCGCCTGACCCGGCCCGCGGCGACTTCACCGGGCAGGAAGGCAACCAGTTCAAGTGGGACTCGCAGGTGGACTTCCCGTTCATCTTCGCGTTCCGTGCTCAGCTCGAGCAGCTCGCGGGCGGCAACCCGTCCTGGACAGTCGGGGTCAACTACGCCCAGCAGCTGGCCAAGTCGGTCGACACCAGGGAGGTCAGGGCGCTCTACAAGGCCGCCGGCCTCAACCTCAGGGCTGACCTGCGATCGCTGCAGCGCGCCACCCAGGTGACAGCCAAGGCGTCATCGATCCGCTACCTGGCGAAGAACGTCAGCTTCACCGGCCGGATCAACATCCCGGTGCTGAGCATGCACACCGTGGGCGACGGCCTCGTCGTCAACCAGAACGAGCAGGCCTACTCCAGCGTGGTGCGCCGCGCGGGACGTGCGTTCCTGCTGCGCCAGGTGTTCGTGAACCGGGCGGGTCACTGCGCCTTTACCCCGGCCGAGACGGTCGCCGCGGTCAAGTCGCTGCTGCACCGGATGCGCACGGGCCGCTGGGACGACCGCGCGCTGCGCCCGGCCAGCATGAACGCCGCGGCTGCCGGCCTGGGTCCCAGCTTCAACATCTTCAGCAGCGGCGGCCAGGTCGTGCCGGTCGCCCCGGCATTCACGAAGTTCAGTCCCGCGCCTTACCTGCGGCCATTCGACCTGCTGAGGTCCAGGTTCCGCCGGTAGGAACGTCCGCCTAGTCCAGATCGACCGAAGGGCGGCGAGAACTCCGGTTCTCGCCGCCCTTCGGCGTCCGCCAGCATTCGTTCATCCCGTGTTAATGACTGCCCCGAGACTGCCGGTAAGCCGCTGGTCTTCCGCATGGAGTCCGGCCGTGGCGCCGACGACGATGGGATCGCGAGCGTCGAAAGGCACCCATGACCGTGGGTCGGCGCTCATGGCCGTTCCGGGCGCGGACCTACCTGATCCGCGCCCTCCTCCGCGCGCCTGCGCCCGGAACGGCCAGTTAGCCCGCGTCCGGTGTCACTGCCCGCGCTTGAGCGGGCCGAGCTTGTTCAGCCGCCACCAGGTGATGATGGAGTAGAAGAGGAACAGGCCTGCCATCGCGGCCATGTCGAGAATCCAGGCGTGCGCCGTGTGGTTCCACAGCGGGTCAGCGTTGTGCTGCGCGGTGAAGCCGCCGATCGTGTTCAGGTCGGTAGTGGCGGCGTTCGCCGCGAAACCCCACCGGGACGGCGTGAGCCACGCGATCTCCTCGATCCCCGCCTTGCCGTGAATCGCGAAGATGCCGCCGGTCGTGACCACCTGGACCATGACCAGCAGGAACACCAGCGGCATCGCCCGCTCGGCCGTGCTCACCACCGAGGACACCAGCAGGCCGATCGCCATGGACGCGACGCCGACCAGGGCCACCGACAGCATCACCTCGACGAGCGGTATCGGCAAGAGCGCGCCCTTGGGCGGGAAAGTGGTGCCAGCGAGGCCGACCAGCACGAGCAGCACTGCCTGGAAGGCGCTGATCACGCCAAGCACGATGAGCTTCGAGCAGAGGTAAGAGCCGGCGGATAGGCCAGCGGCCCGTTCTCGGGAATAGATGGGCCGTTCCTTGACGATTTCCCGGACGGAATTCAGGGCGCCGGCGAAACATGCCCCGAGAATCAAGATCAGCAGCACCGACTGGGCGCCGCTGTTGATGCCGCCCTTGGGCGCGGTGAACCCGCCGGTGAGCGGGAACAGCCTGACCATCGCCCCGAGGCCGACGATCACGCCGATGAGCAAGGCGAGGAAGCCGCGGTCCGACGCGAGCACGGCGACGTAGCGCCTGGCCAGCGTGGACATCTGCGCGACCCGGTTGCTGCTCGGAGCCGGCGCTGGCGCCTGCCGCGGTGCCCGCTGATGGCTGGCGGCCGCGCCCTCCATGCCAGCCACGATGTACTGCTGGAAGTACGGCGAGTTGCGGTACTCGGCCTGCCAGTCGCGGTTGGGCTCGGCCTCGAACATCTGGAAGACCTCGGCCCAGCCTGGCTGGTTGAAGTGCTTGAGCCCGTCCTGCGGCGCGCCGAAATACGCGATCTTGCCGCCCGGCACGAGCACGAGCAACTGGTCGCACAAGTTCAGGTTGGCGACCGAGTGGGTGACGACGATGACCGTGCGGCCGTCGTGCGCCAGCTGCGCCATCTGCTCCATGACCGACTTGTCCAGGCCAGGGTCAAGCCCGGAGGTCGGCTCGTCGAGGAAGAGCAGCGACGGCTTGGTCATCAGCTCGAGCGCGACGTTCACGCGCTTTTGCTGGCCGCCTGACATGGCCGCGGTCTTGGTCTCCGCGTGCCTGGTCAGCGCGAGCTCGCCGAGCACCTCATCGATCCGGTGCATCCGCTCGGCCTTGCTGGTGTCCCTCGGGAACCGCAGCTCGGCGGCGAAGCCAAGCGCACGGCGGGCCGTGAGCTGCGTGTGCAGGATGTTGTCCTGCGGGACCAGGCCGATCCTGTTCCGCAGCTCGGCGTAGTTCATGTAGAGGTCGCGGTTGTCGTACAGCACGGTCCCGTGGTTGGCCGGCGCGATCCCGGTCAGGGCGCCGAGCAGGGTCGACTTGCCGGCGCCGCTGGGGCCGATCACGCCCATGAGGCAGCGCTCGCCAAGCGGGAACGTGACGTGATCGAGCAGCACCCGGCCGCTCGGCAGCGTCACGGTCAGGTCGTGGGCGACGTAGGAGACGTCGCCGGTGTCGAGGAACTCCTGCAGTTCCTCGCCGACCAGCCTGAAGGTCGCGGGGCCGATGCCGATGATGTCCCGTTCGGTCACGGGCGCCGAGCCGACCCGCTGGCCGTTCACGTACGTGCCGTTGTGGCTGCCCAGGTCGTAGATCACGTAGCCGCCGCGCTGGTCCCTGCGCAGCTCGGCGTGATACCTGGAGACGGACAGGTCGGCGACGACGACCTGGTTGTCGGCGGCCCGCCCGATCTTCAGCAGCGTCTTGGGCAGCTGCAGCACCGCGCTCGGCTGCCGCTCCATGAGCCGCGACTGGCCGACCACGGGGCCGAAGCCGGGGTGCCCGCCGCCGCCGCGCCCCTGGTCCGCGCGGACCCGCGCGACTGCCGGGTTGGCCGGAGGCGGTCCTGGCGGCAGGCCGCCGCCGGGCCCGTGCGCGTACGCGGTCGGGACTCCGACGCCAGGCGTGACGGCCTGCGGCTGCGCCTGGACCGGTGCCGACACGACGAAGGACAGCGCGGGCCCGTCGTTCAAATGACCCAGCCTGACCGCGCAGGACCCTGAGATCGACACGCGCTGGACCCGGTTGGTGCCCTGGAAGGTGCCGTTGGTCGAGCCAACGTCCTCGAGCAGCCAGGCAGAGCCGTCGACTCGCAGCACCGCGTGCCGCCACGACACGCGGGAGTCGTTCACGACTATGTCGGACTGGGGGTCGCGGCCTACGTAGTAGCTGCGGCCGGCAGACAGCGATCGCTCCGCGTCAGGGGTGCGCACAAGCAGCGCTGGACCTGCGGGCGAGTTACCGAACTCAGGCGTCATGGAGACACTGTAGAACGGTTTTACCTGCCAGATGTATCCAGCTTTTTGGTGTCGTTCGGCTTCAGTGACCGACCAGCTATCCCGCCGCCGGATGGCAGACCCGCTTTATAAGCCTATCTAACTATTTTCGCGGCACGCGCGCGGGTCTCCCCGAGCGCGTTCGGAGGGGCATGGCGTAAAGCTGAAAGCGCGCTCGCCGGGACCGCCGGGCGGGTGAGTTGCGGGGGGCATGGCCAAACCGGATACTTGGAGCACTCGTCTGGCCGACCTGCCCAGTTCGCGTGTTTCCTTTGGCACGATTGGCGGATGCGAGTTATCGGGGATATTCGGAAGATACGGGACGATACGGGGATGGCAGTGAAGCGACGGCTCGGGAAGCTCCGGCCACACCGGAACCGCTAGGAGGCACGGTGACGCAGGACAATCCCGGGGTGCCGGGCAGCTTCGCGCCAGGCTCGCGAATTGCCGGGTACCTGCTCGAGGAGCAGATCGGCCAGGGCGGCATGGCCGTTGTTTTCCGTGCCCATGACGAACGCCTTGATCGTACTGTAGCCCTCAAGATTCTCGCGCCGGCGCTGGCTGCCGACGACGCGTTCAGGCAGCGGTTCATCCGCGAGTCGCGGGCCGCCGCCGCGGTCGACGACCCGCACATCATCCCGGTCTTCGAGGCCGGCGAGTCGAGCGGCGTCCTGTTCATCGCGATGCGGTACGTGAGCGGCGGTGACGTGCGCTCCATGCTGGGCCAGTTCGGGCCGCTGCCGCCAGGCCGGGTCGCCGAGATCATTTCCCAGGTCGCCGGGGCGCTCGATGCCGCCCACGCCCGCGGCCTGGTGCACCGCGATGTCAAGCCGGCGAACATGCTGCTCGATGCCCGTTCGAGTTCCGGCGGTCGGCCAGATCACATCTACCTGTCCGACTTCGGCCTCAGCAAGGCCTCGCTTCAGGCGACGGGGCTGACCGGAACGGGAATGTTCCTCGGCACGCTCGATTACATCGCGCCCGAGCAGATCGAGGGCAGGCCGGTCGACGGCCGGGCCGATCAGTACGCCCTCGCGTGCGCGGCCTACGAGCTGGTCACGGGCTCACCGCCATTCGTGCGCAATGACGCGATGGCGGTGATGTACGCCCAGCTGACCGAGCCGCCGCCGCCGGTCACCAGCCGCAGGCCCGACCTTCCGACGGCGGCCGACCGGGTCTTCGCGCAGGCGATGGCCAAGCCCGCTGAGCAGCGGTTCGCCAACTGCACCGACTTCGCCGAAGCGCTCAGGGACGCGTTCGGCATCAGGCCGTACGACTCCGGCCCCCAATCGATCCCGCCGCATCCGATGACGCAGATCGTCGGCGGTGGCGGTCCGGGCGGTGGCGGTGCGGGTGGTGGCGGTGCGGGTGGTGGCGGTGCGGGTGGTGGCGGCGAGGGGCGTGGCCGCGGGGGGAGCGGCTCCGGCAGCAGGGACCGGGCCGAGGCTACGCAGCCCCGTGACAGCTCCGCCGGAGGTCCGCCGACCCAGTTCGCCGGCGGCGGGGCGAGGGACACCTCGCCTGACCTGACCGCGCAGCAGTGGCAGTCACGGCAGTCACCGTACGGCGGCCAGCCGCCATACGGTGGTGGCGGTGGTGGCCAGGGGCCTTATGGCGGCCAGGGGCAGTACGGCCAGGGCGGCCCTTCCAACCGGCGACCTTGGTGGCGCTCACCCGGCGCGATCGCCGCCGCGATCGTGCTGCTGGTGATCCTCGCCGGTGGCGGCGGTTACATCGGCCTGCATCACAGCGGCAAGACGAGCACGACCCACACCACCGCGGCCCTGACGTTGCCCGGATGCACTACCGCCGCCGCCAAGGGGCGGAGCCTCAAGGTCCCCAACAGCCTGGTGAACATCTCGGGCGGCGACCCGTTCGGGATCCTGTCGAGCCAGGACGGCAAGTTCGTCTTCGCCGTTACCCCGACGACGTTGCAGGTGCTCGGCAAGGGACCAGGGACGTCGTTGACGCTCAAGTTCTCGTACACGATCGCGGCCAGCGGCAGGAACGCGGCCGGCGCGACTATGACGCACGACGGAAAGTACCTGCTGGTCGCCGCCGGCAGCGGCATCACCGTGCTGAGCACCAGCAATGCGGAGGTCGGCGCGGCGCCGATTGTCGGCACACTGACCGCTCCGAACCTCAGCGGCAGCGGGCAGGCGGTCAATGTCGCCGTCGGCAAGCAGGACAAGTTCGCCTTCGTCACGTTGAAAGCAAGCAATGCCGTCGCTGTCTTTAACCTTCGCAAGGCGATCTCGACCGGCTCGTTCGACTCATCGGACTTCGTCGGCATGGTCAGCATCGGCAACCAACCCGTGGGCCTGACGCTCTCGCCCGACAACCACTGGCTCTACGTGACCAGCAACGCCAAGAACGACCCGCATGGCACTGGGCAGGGCCTGATCAGCGTGCTCAACGTGCAGAAGGCCGAGGTGAACCCGGCTAAGTCGGTCGTCGCGCACAACAACGCCGGATGCCAGCCGTCGCGGGTCATCACCTCGGCTGACGGCAAGACCGTCTGGGTCACCGCGCGCGGGAGCAACGCGGTACTCGGCTTCTCGGCGTCCGTGCTGCGGTCATCCGGTTCGGGCCGCGGGCTGGTCGCCAAGGTTCCCGTCGGCCAGACCCCGATCGGGCTCGCGCTCGTCAGCGGCGGCCGCCGGATAGTCGTCGCCGACACCGACGTCAACAAGACGTCGCATCTCGCTGACAACCTGGCCGTGCTGAACGTCGAGGCAGCGCTGGCCGGGAAGCCCGCACTGCTCGGCTTCATCCAGAGCGGTGACCTGCCGCGCGAGTTCGGGATGGTTCCGGGCGGCCGGGAACTGCTCGTATCGGACAACGGCTCAGCTCAGATCCAGGTGGTCGACCTGAGCAAGCTGCCTTGAGAAGGCCGCACGGAGGCTTAGCCTTGCCACATCCCCGGGAGAGGTGACCAGCTTGTCCGGTAATTACGGCAACTACCCTAACTACGGCAACCAGGCGCCGAACATGTACGCCGGATATCAGGCGCCCAAGCAAAAGCACACCGGTCGCAAGTTGCTGACCTGGGTCATCGTCATCCTTGTCATACTCGTGGCGCTCGACTTCGGGGCGAAGGCCTTCGCCGAGAGCGAAGCCGCGACGCAGATCCAGAAGCAGGGTTTCCCCAGGAAGCCGACAGTGGGCATCGCCGGCTTCCCGTTCCTGACCCAGGTCATCTCGCGGCACTTTGAGAAGGTCACGATCAGCTCGGCCCAGTTCCCCGCCGGGCCGGTCATGGTTTCCAAGCTCAACGTCGTCGCCGACAACGTCCGGCTGAACTCCAGCTTCAACGGGGGCAGCGCCGGTCCGCTGAACGGCACGGTGCTGATCAGCCTCGGCGCGATCGGCGGCGTACTGTCCGACGCGGGACCGCTCGCTGGCTTCCTCGGAGGCGGGTCGCAGGGCCTCAAGATCACCTCCGTCGGCAATGACGAGCTCAAAGGCAGCCTCAAGCTGGCCGGCGGCATCCTCAACGCCTCGGCGACGTGGCAGGTCATGAACGCCGGCCCGCACGCGATCAAGCTGCACCTGGTCAATAGCAGCGGCCTGCCCTCTGGACTGCTGAGCAAGGCCGACAACATCCAGATCCCGCTCTCTGAGCTGCCAGCAGGGCTTGAGCTGACCGGCAAGCTCAACTCGTCATCGAACGGAATCCTCGCCCATGTCTTCGCGCGGACCCTCTCATTCGGCGGCTAGCGGCTTTTCGGCTACCATGCACAAGCGCCCATCGCCGGTGTAGCTCAGATGGCAGAGCGGCCGCCTTGTAAGCGGCAGGTCAGCGGTTCGATCCCGCTCACCGGCTCCACTCCCCGGGTTGTCCGCCAGCCCTCCTGCCTGCGCGAACGCAGGAGGAGAGGACTGCCGGCACCTCAGCCGGGCTTGGACGCGACGAGCAGGAACCGGTGCCCGCTGGTCATGACCGGCCAGGCGCTGGCGTCCTCGTACAGGGCGCGAAGGCGGTCCCGGTGTTTCTCGAGGCTGTATCCCGGGATTGACCAGCTGACGGCCTTGAGGTAAAAGACGACGGCCGCGATGTCGTCGAAGCGGATGCGCTGGTCGGCCCGGGCAGCTTCCTCGATCGCCAGGCCCGCTTCGGTGACCTGTCGCTCGGCCAGCCCGATCCAGCTGTCCGGCTCCTCCGGCGTTGCGATTCCCAGTAGCTGGGCCAGGTCGTCGTTGTCGTGGTAATCGACCTGCTGGGTCACGAAGGTGCCGCCCGGCGCGAGGACGCGGCTGACCTCGACAGCGAGGAATGACTCATGCCGGTTGCAGATCAGGTCCACAGATCCGTCGCGGAACGGCAGGCGGCCGCCGTCGTCAGCCCCGCCCTGGTCCATGTTGTCGGCTGCTGCCTCGTTCTGGATCACGGTGATGCCGAGCGGCCGCAGGCGCCGTCCTGCCACCGGCACGTTGGGCGGCCATGCCTCGGCCGCGACGGTGCGCGGCGCGCGGTCCGGGAGCACAGACAGGGCCTCGCCGCCACCGGTACCCATGTCCAGCATCGTCCGGGCCTTGCGGGCCAGGGCCGCGACGCGGGCACTGTAGTCCCACGGCAGCGGCTCGGTCCAGGAACGGCGGTCCAGCCAGGAGAAATCCCAGCCCGAGAATGGCGCGGTCAGCGCCTCAGTCACGAGTTCGTCAAAGCCTGCCACCGTGCCAGCCTGCCAGACGGCACGCGCCCTGCCAGCAGCCGCTGTCGCGCTAATGGCCGGCATCTATGACCCTTTTGGTTTATTGGATTCAGGCGGCGGAGGCCAGCCGCGCTTGGATGACCTGGCCGGGCCGGGTGGACTGGCCCCGGATCGTGGCCGGCTGGCGGGGAGCTGAATCAGTACCAATCATCTGTGATCAGATCACGCTGGGGAAGTGTCAGCATCGTGGCCCTCCCTGTTGCTGTCAGCGGCCCTTTCTGACAGCAACGTGGCCCTCCCCGTTGCTCTCGGGACAACATCAGGGAGGGCCGCGTTGCTGTTAAAACCAGTGGCTGACAGCAACAGGGAGGGCCACGATGCTGTTAAGTAACGACCAAGAGCAACAAGGAGGGCCACGCTGCTGTGAGAGACGGGCGTGACCAGCAACCGACACCAGCCCGCCAGACGATTTCACGACAACGACAACGACGCCCTGGGCCGGCTGCGGCCCGGCGTCCTCGCCGGCGGGCCAGGCCGCCTGCTCGCCGAACCCGGAGCAGACCGCTTCCTCGCTGTACCCGGGGTCGACCAGGCCAGTTTCACCGGATTCGACGCCGGCACCGCCGCCGCCCTCATGCGCTTCTGGCAGCACATATGCTGACCAGCCTGACACGACACCAGCCCAGACGGTTCGACGGACCAGCCCGGCTCATCCTTTCAACCAGCCAAGACGAGCAGTCCGCACAGCACGCCATCACCACCTGGCAGGCACACACCGGCCCGCTATCGGTCATTCACTCCGATGCCGACCACTTCCAGTTCCCGCAGGCGCCATGGGCGCCGGCCTTCGGCCGCCGAGTTGTGCCGCTGGCCGGTCCACGCCGGTGCTGGCGATGGTCGGTGCCATGTCAGCGGCCCTCTACGACAGCCGCGTACCTGGCCAAGTAGAGCGGCCATCCCTGGTCGCCGTCGACGCCGTCGCTGACTGACTGCCAGCCGGGACCGTGCCGGTCAAGGTAGCGGTGCTCCAGTTCGACCCTGGTGCGGTCCGGTCCCTCCGCCACGAACCGGACCTCGACTTCGCTGGTCTGCCCGGGGTCGGTCTCGATCTGCCATTGCGGGCTGATGTCCCAGCTGAATACCACGCGGGCCGGCGGCTCGTAGGCCAGGATCCGCGCCCACCGGCACTCGCTGCCGTCGACGGCGCGGTCGTAGATGTGCCCGCCGACATGGGGCTCGAAGACCGTCTCGGCGATCGCGGCCCCGAGCAGGTTGTGCTCAGGCGGCTTGAAGTCGCCGAATCTCCCGGTGAACGTCGTGAAGGCCTGCTCGACCGGCGCGTTGACCACCACCTGCTTGCGGACAACGGGGATTTCGGTTCTGGTCATGGGCTCTCCTCCTCCACTTGCTCGGCAACTTCCACGTAACTGACCAGAGCTCTCTGCCAGAAGGTGTCGAGCTGATCGCGCAAGGCCGCCACGGCCGTCGCGTTGAGCCGGTAGACACGTCTGGTGCCGGCCGCGCGCTCGCTGACCAGGCCGGCGTCCTTGAGGACCTTCAGGTGCTGGGAGACAGCCGAACGGCTGACCGGCAGCTCCGCGGCCAGCTGCCCCACCGCCTGAGGCCCGTCTGCCAGGCGGCTGACGATGGCGCGCCGGGTACTGTCCGCCAGCGCGCTCCAGCCGTCACGTACTCGGTCAGGATCCACTAACCGTTAGTGTTTCCTAACGCAGTGGCTGGCGTCAAGGTCCTTGCACGCAAGCGCGAGCGTTCCTTGGACGCGATGAGCGGAGCGGCTGCCGTCGCCTACCTGTAGCTGAGCTGGACCAAGAGGTCGCAACTGGCCCCCGAGTGTGACTTCTTGAGCAGGCCACCTACGGGCAACGGCGGGGCGTATAGGAGGAAGCCGTCGCCGCCGGAGCACGACAAGGTTCCGGTGGATCGTGCCTTGATGGCGATGTAGTCGCCTTTGGTGACATGGAATTTGACCTTGAAGCTCTGGACGACGTAGTGGTCGCCGCTGGCGCCCCCGCACGGACTCTGGCCGGCGTAGGTGATCTCGGGACCTTGGGCCAGGATCTGGGCCTTGCGGGCCTTCGGCAGGGCCTTGGCGAGCTGGAGCCGGAACTTTCCGGCCTTACACGACACCAGCTTCACGTGCTTGACGATTCCCGTCCTCGGGGCCGTGAAATGGCTGCCGTTCTCGAATGCGCTGATGGCCACCCAGGTGCAGGTGGCACCGTGGGGGATTCCGGCGTTTTCACTGCACGACTGGCCGTTCTCGGCGTTAGAGGGCTGGCTCTGGGTGGTCAGCTTGGCCCCGAAGAATGTCGGAGCCGTCGCGGTAGCCGCACTCCCCGATGAGGCGGTCAGGCCCACCAGGATGGGCGGCGTCACCAGCACACCGAGCACTTTGAGAAAGTACGACGCAGATCTCTTGCCCATGACGTCCCCCGTAGCCTTGCTCTTCGCCCGTCTTATTTCTGACGGTGACGCAAGTATGCCCTGACGTGAGACAGATGTCACCATCGGTGAAGCCTTGCCAGTGCCAAAGGCGCCGGCCCCGCTGGGCAAGCAGCCTCAGGGCTCCATCGCCGTCAAGCGACGGCGCAGGCGGGGTAGCCCGGCGCAGCCGGCCTGCCCGCAGGCAGGACGCGAGGCCGAACCCGTCAGGGGTTCTGGACTACATGGTCAGCATCGCCTCCGGGTGTCGCGGCGATCGGTGCTTTCGGCGGCCGGGATCTGCGAGTCCGGGTCGCCGGAGCAGGGGGAACGTGAGCGTGGCGCGGGTGCCCCGCCCGGGTTCGCTGCTGATCTGGAAGGTGCCGCGCTGAGCGCGGACCAGCTCGGCCACGATCGTCAGGCCTATGCCGCTGCCTGGTGCCATCCGCGAGGATCGCTGCCCGCGGAAGAATCGCTCAGTGACGCGGGGAAGTTCGTCGGGCGGGATGCCGATGCCGGTATCAGAGACGCTGAGGCCGGCTCGGTCATGGCTGACCGGTCCGGCCTCCACCACGACGCTGCCGCCGGCCGGAGTGTATTTCAGCGCGTTGGTCAGCAAATTCATGATGACCTCGCGCAGGCGGTCCGGATCGCACATGATCCAGGTGGCGGTGAGCCGGGGTATAAGGCTGACTTGAGCCGCATCGCAAGGGCCGGCCAGGCGCGCGGTCGCGTCGGCGGTGATCGCGGACAGGTCCTGAGGCACTAGGTCGAGATGAACAGCGGCTGCCTCGGCGGAGGCGAGCTTTTGCAGGTTGCCGATCATGTGCCTGAGCCTGAGCAGCTCATCGCGGGCGGATCGCAGGTTCTCGGCGGTCGGAGTGGTGATGCCGTCGAGCATGGCCTCATAGGTGGCCTGCAAGATGGCGACCGGGGTCCGCAGTTCATGGGCGATGTTGGCGACGAGGTTGCGCTGGAGTTGGTCTCGGTGGTCAATCGCGTCGCTGGATTGGTCCAGCGCCACGGACAGCTCATGCACGACGCCTGCGGCGCGCACCCCGCCGATCCGCCCGGATCGGTCGCCGACACCGCGCGCCCTGATCGTGCTGAGTACCCGCTCGAGCGGCGAGGCGATCTGGCGGGACACGACAAGCGAGACCACCAGCGCGATCAGCGCTACTATTGCCGCGGCTCCGAGACTGGCACGTACCCGTTCTGCCTCGAACTCGCGTACCACTGCCCCGAGTCCGGAGTCGGAGAACTTGACCGTGACCAGGCCGACCTTCCGGCCTCGCGCCACCACCGGCGTAGTGAAAGCCTGCCGTGCCGGCGCGCCGGCGAATCCCGGAGTCTGCCCGACGACCCGGCCATGCACCGCCCGTACCCGCGTACTCGCGCCTTCCCTGGCGGCGAGGTCGAGCACCGGCGCCAGGTCGGCCCTATGCCATCCAGCCGGGCGCTGCGCGTACAGGGCGCCGGCGGCGACGGCGACCGCCCGGCTCAGCGCGAGCTCTTGCTTCATGGCCAGGCCGCTGATGTCATCGCCGATGCCGATCTCGGTCAGGCCCGACAAGATGATGATCGCCGCGAGTGCTACGCCCAGGAACGCGACCGACAGCCGCAGCCCCAGCTTGCCTATCCCGAGCCGTGCCCTAGCCATCCGGCTGCCGCGTGCCACCGGCTGTATCCGTCCGCGGGGCTGCCAGGGCCAACTCCACGGTTACCTGGCGCCGGTCGTAGTCCGAGGCGCCGATCACCGGGTCGGCAGTCACGGGCACGACGCCGAGCCGCCGCGCCTCGGCCGACGACGTTTCCTCGCTGGCCGATTCGGTAAGAAATGCCGAATTCAGGTAAATGTCGTCCACGAATCGCACCTCAGTCCACGCTGCCGGAGCCGACGGACTCGGGTCGCCTCGCGTCCCCGCCGCTGAGACGAGCCGCTGAGACGACAAGTCGCGCTCTAAGCATACGGCTGAGTTAGCACGATGGCCTTGCCGAGGCGTCCCAGCTGAGTGCCCGTGCGAGATACTGCTGAGATGAGCGAGCGCAACGTCCTCGGCGGCGAGCTTGAGCCGTGCGGCGACGACCCGGTCACCGGCTTCTACCGCGACGGCTGCTGCAATACCGGACCGGAGGATCTCGGCAGCCACACGATCTGCGCGGTAGTTACCTCTGAGTTCCTCGAGCACCAGCGCCGGATCGGAAATGACCTGGTCACGCCGATGCCGCAGTTCAGGTTCCCCGGCCTGGTGCCAGGCGATCGCTGGTGCGTGACCGCCGCCAACTGGCTTCGGGCGCACAGGGACGGCGCTGCTTCCTACGTGGTGCTCGCGTCTACGCACGAGCGCGCGCTTGACATCGTGCCGCTCGACGCGCTCAGGGAGCACGCCATCGACGTTCCGGCCAGCCCTGGCTCGCTCGGCGAGTGAAGCGGCCGAGCGAGCCAGGGCCCCCGATGCTGGTCCCCGGTCAGAAAATGGTGTGGTTAGGGATCCCGGCGCCGGGGTGCACAGCGTCCACGTGCAGCGTGACCTTGCCCGGGCAGACCGAGACCGAGAACGGCGTCTTCTCAGCGTTGAACTGGTTGGGCGCGAAGACCTTCAGCTCCGATCCGTGTACCGGGTGGCGGCAGACGTTGAACGGGTCAGCGACGATCAGCACGAAGTGCGAGGTGCCGCCCGCTGCCAGGGTGACCGTGGGCGTGCGGCCGCTGTGCCCTGCGGGCCTGCCGACCTGGTTACCCCGGCCGTTGACCACGGAAACCCCCGGGTAGCCGTGCAGCGTGCAGGTGTGGCGCCCCACATTGCTGACCTCGACCTGCCAGGCGCTGTGGCCGAGCGAGTCGTCGGCGGTTGAGGCCATCCAGACCGTAGTATTCGAGGAGATGCACCTGGACGGCGCGGCTGGCGCCGCCGAAGCTGCCGTCGCGGTCAGCGCGGCGCCGCCTCCCGCGAGCAGGGCACCAGCGCTGATGCCAGCCGCGACCAGGCGGTGTGTGCGTCCGGAGAAGATCATCGTCAGACTCCCTTGACTCATGCGATTTGCTGACGTCTCGACCTTGTGACGCCATAGCGTCCCGATCGGTTGGAATCGAACGCGCCCGGGTTTACGTCAGTTGCCGTATGGACGATCAGCCAAGATAAGGGATATACCTGAGCTGATCATCAGCCGGTGTGATCGACTACTTATGGCATGGCGGTGGCTGATATGACACAGCGGTTGCGCACGTGGCTCATCGGGGCGGTCCTTCTCGTGGTCGGCGTCTTCGTCGGGTACTCCCTGCCGCAGAGTTCGGTCTCGCCTAAATCGGAGGTCGGCACCGTGACCGCGGTACACGGCGCACCTGGCAGCGACGGCACGAAGTTCACGTTCAGGGCCACGGGGATCAAGGGCACGACCACGTACGTCCTGGAGAACCCCACCCCCTGGCAGGCCACATCCAAGGGCTCCTGGCACGCCAGCGGGAGGGTGCCGTGCCTGGCTCCCGGGGCCAGCGCAACGGTCGGCGTGGTGTCCGTGCATCCGGTGGGATCGGCACCCGGCAACCCGACCGTGGTCTGGATCGAGTGCCAGTAGCGGTCTGCTCAGCCAGGCGCTGTCAGGGCCGATACCTTTGGTCAGGTGAAACGGTGCAGGGCGGGCTTCGTCGCCGTAGCGCTAGCCGGCGTCGCCGTGCTGGCGGCCAGCGGCACGAGCATGGCGGCGGGCCAGGAGGCGCAGGCCACCGGCCGCCCCGTCGTGCTGATCGGCGTGACGGGGCTGCGCTGGAGCGATATCTCAGCAACGGCGACGCCCGCCATCTGGAAACTAGCCGGGGCAGGCTCGGCTGGTTCCCTCGCGACGGCCACCGTGCACCCGGCGACCTGCGGAGCCGATGCCTGGCTGACGCTGAACGCGGGCGCCAGGGCGGCTGAGCCGCCGCGCGGGCGTACGCGCTGCCCGCCGGTGCCGGTCAGCCGGGGCGCAGGCGGCCAGGCCCAGGTGCCCGGCATGGCCGCGATCGAGCGCTACAACGCCACGACTGGTTACGGGCCGCGCTTCGGCGGCCTGGCGAAGGCGGCCGGCCCGGGCCGGTGCGCGACCGCGATCGGGCCCGGTGCCGGTCTCGCGCTGGCGAGCCAGGCGGGCCAGATCGGACGCTACCTGCCTGCCTTGCCCGCCGCCCGGCAGGCCGCGCGCGCGGCGCTGGCGGCCTGTCCGCTGACGCTGGTCGACCTGGGAAGGCTGCCGCTTACCGCGGCCCGCGCCGCGCGGCTCGCCGCCGACGACCGCGACGTCGCGTTGATCAGGGGCAACGCGCCAGTCGGGGCGATTGTCGTCCTGGCCGGCCTTGGTGACGACGGCGCTAGCCCGCACCTGCGGGTGATCGCCGTATCCGGTCCCGGCTACGTCGCCGGCACCCTGACGTCCCGGTCGACCAGGCAGCCTGGCGTCGTCGCGATCACCGACCTGACGCCGAGCATCTTCAGCTGGCGCGGCCAGCCCGAGCCGCCCGGGATCACCGGCTCGGTCATCACCTCGGCGGGCCGGCGCCGCTGCCGGCCGCGATCACCTCGATGATCGGCCAGGACACGGCGAATCAGGTCTACCGGTCGATCGTCGGCTGGTTCTTCCTGTACTACGGGGTGGCCCTGGCCGTCGTCTTCGCGCTGATCGCGGTCACGCTGCGCGGTCCGCGCGATCGCACCGCGCGCCGCCGCGTGGCCTGGTACACCGCCGCGGGCGTGTTCGGAGCCGCGCTGCCGGCCGGGACGTTCCTGGCCGGGCTCGTGCCCTGGGGGCAATTCGCCCACCCGGCGCTCTGGCTTTACGGGCTCGGCTTCGCCTGGGCGGCGCTGATCGCGGCGGCCGCGCTGGCCGGACCGTGGCGGCGGCAGCCATTCGGCCCGCCGGGCTTCGCCGCCGCGGTGACCGTCGCGGTCATCGGCGTTGACGTGATGACCGGCTCGCGGCTGCAACTCGGCGCGCCGTTCGGGCTCTCGCTCGTGGAGGCCGGCCGGTTCTACGGCGTCGGCAACAACGCACTCGGCGTCTACGCCGTCGCCGGCATGCTGGCGGCAGGCTGGGCGGCGGCCGCCGTGCTGCGCGGCCGCCTCGGGGAGCGCCTGGCCGCGGCCGGCAAGGACCCGCGGCGCGCTGCCGCGGCCGCGGCCGGGGCCGTCGCGCTGGCCACGATCATCGCCTCCGGCTGGCCGGGATTCGGGGCGAAGGTCGGCGGCACCATCGCGATGGTGCCTGCCTACCTGGTGCTGCTCGCAGCCGTCGGCGGCGTCGTGATCACGCCGCGCCGGTGGCTGGTCATCGCGGTCAGCGGCATCGCGCTCGTAGCCGTTTTCGCGGTGCTCGACTACGCGATCCCGGCCATCGGGCCATCGCATCTCGGCGGCTTCGTCGGCCAGGTGCTGCACGGCGGCGCCGGGGGCACGCTGCGTCGCAAGGTCGACTCCAACCTGCGTTCGCTCACCGAGACCTGGTACACGCCGGTGGTCCCAGTCGTCGCACTGGTGACCGGCCTGATGCTCGCCTGGCCCGCCCGGCTGCGCCTGCGCACCTTCGAAACGGCCGCCATGCGCGAGCCGCTGCTCCGCCCGGTACTCGGCGCGGTCTGGCTGGCGGTGGTGCTCGGCTGGCTGGCGGACGACTCGGGGGTCAGCCTCGCGGCGGCCGCGCTGCCAGTCGCATTGCCCCTGGCCATCGTCCTGGTCGCCCGGGTTGCCGACTCGCCCGTGAGCGGGCGGACGGTTGATCACCGGGCTAATCTGTGCGCTGCGGGGCAATAGCCATGTAACCAGCCGGGTACCAACCATCGAGCGAACCTTGGAGGATCGGGTGAAATACCAGCTGTCTAGGGCGCTTATCGGCCCCGGCCTGCGGTTGCTGGCAAGGACGAAGGTCACCGGGGCCGAGCATGTGCCCGCGACTGGTGCCGGGATCTTGGCCTCGAATCACTTGTCCGTGCTCGATTCCTTCTATTTGCCCTACATGCTTGAGCGGCCTGTCACGTTCGCCGCGAAGTCGGAGTACTTCACCGGGACCAGGCCGCAGGACCGGATCGTCGGCGCGTACCTGCGCGCCACAAAGCAGCTCTCGGTCGACCGGACGGGTGCCCGGGCCGGCCAGGAGATGCTTGACGCCGCGCTCGGCCTGCTCAGGGACGGCGCGCTCTTCGGCATCTATCCCGAGGGCACGAGGTCGCCAGACGGTCGCTTGTACCGGGGCAGGACCGGGGTCGGCTGGCTGGCTCTGCACTCAGGCGCGCCGGTCATCCCGGTCGCCATGGTCGGCACGGACAGGCTGCTGCCGCCAGGGCACAAGATCCCGCGCCCGGGCAGGATCGAGATCAGGATCGGCGAGCCGCTGGTCTTCGACGAGTTCAAGGGGCAGCCGGCAGGCGCCAAGCAGCGGCGCGCGGTCACCGATCGGGTCATGGCCGCGATCGGGAAGCTCTCGGGCCAGGAGTACGCGCCCGTCTACGCGTCGGTGCGCAAGGAGCAGCTAGCGGCCGGGCCTGAGGCGAGCCCGGAAGGGAGGGCGAGCGCAGAAGAGAGGACGAGCCCAGCAGACACGACGCGCATAACAGACACGACGCGCATAACAGACACAGAGCGCACGGCCGACTCCGCCTAGCCCGCGCTACTCCCTGCCGTTCTGGCCGGTGGCCTTGCTCCAGTCGGTCGTTGCCGGGTCCACGGCGGTGAACTGGTCAGTCATCTCAGCTGAAGCATTCCACGAGAAAATCGGCCCGCGTTCGATGTCGGCCTGCCGGTCCGCGCGCCTGGCCGCGGCCGAGCGCCCGGCCCGGCTCTGCCCGCCCGGCTGATCAGGTCCCCGCACTGGCTGGGCTGCCCGCTCGCCCGGGTCTGTGCCTGGCTCAACCGGCGCCGGCTGGAAAAGCGAGCCGGGTGCCGCCGACCGGCTGACCGGCGTCGAGTCCCAGACGGAATCGGGCGGCGGCGGGATAGCGGGCGCGTCGGGACTTGCCGGGCGGCTGCCCACGGGCGGGGGAGAGACGACCGCCCAGGGCAGGTCAGATGTGGGCTGCATGGCAGGCTCCCACGGTGGTGAACCGGTCACCGGAGTGCGCCCCACCGTGGAGTCAGGCCCGGCGCCGCGGCTGCCGCGACGCCTGACCGGCAGCGGCCCGGGCGGCAGCGGCCCGGGCGGCAGCGGCCCGGGCGACTGCGGCCCGGGCGACTGCGCGGCTGGTGCGCCCTGGGCGGCGGCTGACGCGAGCTGTCCTGGTGCGGCCGGGCGCGCGGCCGCACCAGGGCCGCGCACGGACGCCGGCGGGCGACCCCCGGGAGCGGGCTGACCGGCCAGCCCGGCGGCGGCTGGGTGCTGGCCGTTCACCTGGCCAGGGCCAGCCTGGGCCGCGGCCGAGCGTGCGCCGAGCGTCGCGGACATGGTCGACCGGCCAGTCAGGTCCGGCCGCGGCTGGAACCTGGGCACGGGCGGCCTGGCCGCGGCCGACTGGCTCGCTGGCCTGGCGTGCTGCGGCCCGAAGAATTCCAGCAGCGGGTCAGCCAGCATCGTGCCGTGCCCTGACCTCGCGCTCGCCCGCTCGCTGTTCCGGGCGGCGGCCAGGACGGTTTCCTGCCGTTCACGTCGCCTGGCCATGCTGCCGTACAAGGTAATCGGGATCAGCAGCAGGGCGAGGATCACGCCGGAGATCGCCGCGTCGCCGATCAGCTTGTGCATGACCAGCGAGGCCGAATCTCGCATCGGCGGCGGGACCGGCCGGCTCCTCGGCCGCGCGCCGAGCATCGCCGGCCGCGCGTGCGGCGGCGACATGGTCGCGGCGGTCGTCAGAGTCCGGATGGCGTCGATGGTGCCGTACCCGGAACCGTCGAGCATGCCGCCACGCGGGTGGTACACCGTGCTGCGGGTCATCGATTCGCGTACCTGCGCCACAGTCAGGTTCGGGAACTCTGACCTGACCAGCCCGGCGATGCCGGCCACGAGGGCGCTCGAAGCGCAGGTGCTGTTGAGCGCGCGGAAGCCGGCCTTGCCCGCGGCGACGATGCCCAGGCCAGCGGCGGTCAGCGTCACGTAGGACCGCCTGCTGCTGTACGGCGCCTTCTCAAAGGTCTTGCCGAACGCGCCGACCGCGATCACCCCGTGGTAGGCGGCCGGGTAGTTCGTGGCGCTGCCGGCCTGGCCGTTGTCCCCGGCCGGCGCGACCAGCATCACGTTCCTCGCCAGCGCGTAGCGCACGGCAGCGCGCTCAGCCGCGCTGCCGCCGGCGGCCGACGGCGATCCGCTCGCGATGGCGGCATCGCGCACTCCGGGGTCGGCGGGCAGGTCGATCACGCTCGCGCCGTGCCTGACCGCGTACCTGATGCCGTCGGCGATCGCGTCAGGCAGCCGCCTGGTGAGCTTGCTGTCTGACCAGAGCGGGTCGCCGGGGCTGAGTGTCACCCGGACCGACAGCAGGTTCGCCCCTGGAGCGACGCCGTTCACGGCCCGCGCGTCGCCCGGCCCGAAGTCGCCAGTGCCGTGGCCCGCGATCAGGCCGGCCAGGCCGGTGCCCATGACCCCGTAATACCGGCTGCCCGCGGTGCGGCCAGAGCGCGTGAAGTCAGGCCCGCTGGTGACCGATCCGGACAGGTACCGCTGGCCGGTGATAACGCCGTCGGAGAGTACCGCGATGGTGACACCCGCGCCGCTGCCCCAATTCCAGGCCTGCACGACGTGCATAGTGCGCAGCCACCATTCGTAAGACGGCGCCGGGCCGGCCAGCGCGCCGTTGCCCGCCTGAGCAGCGGTGCTGACCGGAAAAGCAATGCTGGCCGAGCTGGCCGGCGACGCGAGCGCCGGCGCGCTCAAGCCGATGAGCGGAGCCGACGCGAAGCTGATCGCGGCCGCGGCCTTGGCGAGACGGGGAATCGTCAGCGGCAAGTGTCGTGGCCTTCCAATGGGAGTACCCACATTCTGCCACGTCTGTTGTGTTTCGTCGGGTAGTGACCGCAGATGACAGCGCTGTAACCAGAAGTGAAAGCGGATGTACTCAGGACGACGAGTCAGCCGCGATCCTGACCCGCGCGCCCGGCGGCAGCGACAGCTTCTCGGCGGCGCTCCCGCTCCTGACGGCCAGCGAGATCAGCCCGGCGCTGTCGGTGAACGCGATCAGCTCGCCCGGCGCCGCTGCCCCGAAGGTGACCAGGTACGGAGCGGCGATCTCCCGCCGGTTGCACCGGATGGTCATCAGCGAGCCGATCGCGATGCCAAGCTCGGAGGCCGCCGCCGAGGGAATCGACAGCTGCACGTTGCCGAACCGGTCGATCGACAGCACCTCGCCTTCCGCCTCGCCGTCGCCCATCCGGCTGGTCGGCGCCGAGAGCGTGACCACGGCAGCCGCGTCGACCTGGGTGCCTGCGCGCTGCAGCGTGGTACCGGCGATCAGGTGGGCCGCGACCGGCATGAAGATGTCCCGGCCGTGGAACGTGGCCGAGACAGGATGGCGCCACAGCTTCTCGTTGGTCAGCACGAAGGCGCCGGAGATGCCGCCGAGCGCGTTGGCCGCCCAGGACAGCAGCCCGTTGTCAGGGCCGACCAGGATGTCCTGCCCGGCCTGGAGCGCGATCGCGCGGCGAGTGGTGCCAACCCCCGGGTCCACGACGGCGACGTGCACGGACTGCGGTGGCATGGCCGTCACGGTCTGGGCCAGGACAGCGGCGCCGCGCCGCACGTCGCCAGGCGGAACCAGGTGAGTGATGTCGATCATCCTGGCGGCCGGCGCGATGCCGGCGGCGACACCGTGACAGGCAGCGACGAAGCCGTCCTCGAGCCCGAAGTCAGTGAGGAAGGTCAGGCACCCGTTCACAAATCGTGAGCGTACGTGCTCGTCCCGTCCGTGCGCTAGATCAGGGGAGCGATAGGGCCCTACGATAAACGGGGGGAGAAGGGCCGGGACCTACGTGTCATCGCTGACCGAGTTGCAGATGCGCATTCTGGCTTTCGAACGGAGCTTGTGGAGTTCGCCCGGCGCCAAGGAACGCGACATCACCGAGGCCATCGGGATCACTCCCACGCGGTACTACCAGATGCTCAACGAACTGCTCGACTCCGAGGCGGCGGTGGAGTTCGATCCCGCGCTGGTGGCGAGGCTGCGCAGGCGCCGCGCGGCCCGCGGCCGGCTGCGCTCGGCCCAGTGAGACCAGCGCACGGTGGGCACGGCGAAGGAGGCACGCGGCATGGCAGCCGACTCGCTGCCCGGGTTCGCGCAGGCGACGCAGGCCGGCCAGGCCGGCCTGCGCGCCTTGGTCGCCGCGCCGGCCAGCGCGCTGATCGCGCTGGATTTCGACGGCACGCTCGCGCCGATCGTCGAAGACCCGGCGAAGGCACGGCCGCTTCCCGAGGCGATGACCGCCCTGCGGGCGCTGGCCTCCAGGATCGGCACGCTGGCCGTGATCACCGGCCGGCCTGCCAGCCGGGCGGTGGAGTACGGCGCGTTCGACCAGATCCCGGGCATGGTCGTGCTCGGCCAGTACGGCCGCCAGCGCTGGGAGGCCGGCCACCTGATCACCATGCCCCCGCCGCCAGGCCTAGCCGAGGTTCGCGCGGAGCTCCCTTCGGTGCTCGCGAGCGCCGGCGCGCCACCAGGGACGCGGATCGAGGACAAGGGCGATGCGCTCGCCGTGCACACCAGGCAAACCGGTGATCCTGCCGCCGCGCTCGATCGCCTCTCTGAGCCGCTGCGGCGCCTGGCGGCGCGGGCCGGGCTGCGGGCAGAACCGGGCCGGATGGTGATCGAGTTGCGGCCCGATGACACCGATAAGGGCACAACACTCGAAACCCTGACAGCTGAACGAAATCGCTCGGCGATCATGTTCTGCGGCGACGATCTCGGGGACCGGCCGGCCTTCGAAGCCGTACGGCGGCTGCGCGCGGCCGGGCAGGCCGGCGTCGCTGTGTGCAGCCAGTCACCCGAGGTGACCGGTCTGGCCGAGGAGGCCGACCTGGTCGTCGACGGACCTGCCGGCGTGGCCGGCCTGCTGGCGGGCCTGGCGGTGCGGGCCGGGGCTCAGGCTTGAGCGTCCAGCGCGTCAAGGGCGGCTAGCTGGCTGGCGAACCAAGCCGATGGCGGGCAGGCGCCCGCGGTCCGGGCGAGTGACCGGCACCGGCGAATTCTTTCCTCATCTGGCATGAGCAGTGCCTCGTGCATGGCTGCCGCTGTGCCGGTGATGTCGAACGGATTGATCATGATCGCCTCGTCGCTGAGTTCGGCCGCCGCGCCTGCTTCGCGTGAGAGCACGAGCGCGCAGCCCCGGTCGGCCAGGATCGGGCCTTCCTTGGCGACCAGGTTCATGCCGTCCCTGATCGGGTTGACGAGCAGCACGTCCGCCAGCCGGTAGCCGGCCAGCGAGCGGGCGTAGTCGTCCTGGGTGAGGAGCAGGATGGGAGTCCAGTCGGGCGAGCCGAATTCGTCCTCGATGGCATGGGCCAGGCGCTGGACGCTCGCCGTGTACTCCCGGTATTCGGGCAGGTCGTGCCTGGAAGGGTAGGCGAGCGACAGCATCATCACCTTGCCGCGCCACTGCGGGTAGGAGATGAGCAGCTCGCGGTAGGCGGTGAGGCCCCGGACAATGTTCTTCGACAGCTCGGTGCGGTCGACGCGGACGATCAGCTTGCGGTCGCCTGCCGTCTCGCGCATGCTCGCCATCCGGACTTCGACGTCCGGCTGGGACGCCCGCACGGTCAGGTCATCGGCGTCAACGCCGAGCGGGTGCACGCCGATGCCGGTGCTGCGGCCTTGCCAGGTGACCTGCTGGCTGTCCCTGTCTACCCGCGCGCCCAGCACGTGCTCGCAGCAGTCCATGAACGCGTCGGCCCACCGCTGGCACAAGAACCCGGCGTGATCGGCGCCGAGTATCCCGTCGAGCAACTCGGCCGCGATGTCGTCTGGCAGCAGCCTGAAGTAGTCGACCGGCGCCCAGGGCGTATGCGAGAAATGCGCGATCCTGACTTCCGGGAGGGCGTCCTTGAGCAGCCGGGGCGCCAGCGCCAGGTGATAATCCTGGATCACGGCCCTCGCCGGGGCCGGGGCCGTGGCGAGGGCCGGGTGCGCGGCGGCGGGCGTGGTTGTGACGGTGGCCGGGGGCGTGGCGGTGGCCGGGGGCGCGGCGGTGGCCGGGGGCGCGGCGTGGCTCGGCGCCTGGCCGGCTTCGGCCAGAGCGCGGGCGAAGGCACGGTTGTAGTCGCGGTAAGCGTCCCAGTCGCGCCGGAACTCGAGGCCGAACTGCGGTTTGCTCGGCGTGTCGTACAGCATGTGATGCACGAACCAGAGCACAGAATTGGCCACGGTGCTGTACGCGCGCTTGAAGGTGGCGGACGGGATGTCAAGCATCCGCACGGCCGACCCGCCCGTCTCGCCGGGCTGCCCGGGCTCGCGGGGCTCGCCGTCGAGGCTGAGCATGCCGCGAGGAGAGCGCCTGGCGGCAACCCGGTCGGCGTCGCTGAGCGCGGCGCACACCCAGAGCAGGTCAGAGTGGCTGGCCACCGAGGTCAGGCCGGAAACCACGCCGCCTCCCCCGCGCTTGACCGTCAGCGTTCCGTCATCGCCTCGGTCGAACGAGACCGGTCCCCGGTTGGACGCCACGAGGATGCGGCGCCGCGTTGTCGAATCGCTCACCGGCTGAGGTTAACTCCGAACGCCCGCACGCCAGCGCACCGACCCGCTCGCAGCAGATACGCGAGCGGCCCCAGTCGCGGCTGACGGCTGACGGCGGACGGCGGACGGCTGGCGGCTGGCGGCGGACGGCGGACGGCGGACGGCTGGCGGCTGGCGGCTGAGGGCTGGCCCCTAATGGGCGGGCCCGCCAGCGCATGATCAAGATGAGCCGGGTGGCATGATCACAAGCGCGGGCGTGATCACGGAACATCACCGGCGTAAGGGAGGCCGTCGGGTGACTCGAGATCAGGATCGGGGAGCCTTTTCCGGCATCATGCTCGAGTTCTCACTCCGGGGAACTGTCAGTTCTGGGGCGGCAGGTGCCAGGTTCCGTGATCAAGGACCCGGGCATGATCACGGAACATCACCACTGTCCTGACCTGGGCGATCTTCCGTGATCACGGTCTCGATCATGATCACGGAAACCAGCACCGGTCCCGGCGACTGCCGCGCGGCTCGTGACCAGGATCGGGGAGCCTTTTCCGGCATCATGCGGGAGAGTTCTCGCTGCGGGGAGCTTTTTCAGTCAATAGCACACTGGAAACTCCCTTAAGCGAAAAATCTCCCGATAACTCAGGGAAAGTCTCCCCGCTGACCCGCCGGAGCCTGACCTTCCAAGATCCCGAGTCACCTGACAGCCTCAAGGACAGCAGCGATCCATCATGGCCATGTCGACCATGGAGAACCAGGCGCGCGGAGCATGATCGCGCGGCGGGGGTGACGTCGCGCGAGGTAAGCCTGCGCCGTGGTCGCACCAAAGTGCCAGCGGTGATGCATGAACGACACCAACGGCATATTGGCGCGCGCAGGAATGAGGGGTCGGGCCGCCTGGAGGACGCGGTGGGGCGATCCGCGGAGCCGTCCTGTCTGGGGTCGGCGGCCGCCACAGCCTGCGTATCTAGCCCGCGAGCCGGGCAGTTCGTCGGCGCGGCGTCAAAGATACGTCAGGCTACCGATGTCTCCCGCTGAAAGTTTCAGCAGTATTTGTACTGCTAGTCACTTGGCAAGATCCAGCGGCAGTAGCTGGCGGGATCTGCAACGGGTCTGGCCCGCGCAGGGCAACTTGCGTTCCCCCAGACCAGCGGAAGCCAACCCGGCAAGGAAACAGATGGATACCATGGCGCCGACCCGCTTGGCACTACAACACCCACGTCGTTTATTACTCAATGCGGTGCCGGCCGCGGCAGGCGAAGCCCGGCGCCAAGTCCAAGCGTACATTTATGCGTGGGGTGTTGAGGTCGATCCGCAGATCGCGACGCTGCTTACGAGCGAACTAGTGACGAATGCGATCAGGCACGCGACTGGTGAGCATGTTCTGCTCATCATGACCTCTGGCGGCGGCCTGTTTCGTGTGGACGTGCACGATACGTCGACCTGCGGGCCGGTGCCGGTAGACGCGCCAGCGGAGGCGGAGACCGGACGTGGCCTCATGCTGGTCGAGAGCATGTCAGCCGATTGGGGCTTTTACTGGACCGTCGCTGGCAAAGCCGTCTATTTCACGCTCATGACCACGTGTGATACTGGCCCGGCCGACGGAGAATAGATGCTATTTCGACGTGGCCGTGCGCAGGGCCGCCTCGCGGGCAATATCGGTGCGCGAGTGGACATTGAGCTTTTTCAGGATATGGGAGACGTGGGTCGCAACGGTTCGCGGCGAGAGAAACAGCTTTGCCGCGATCTCCGGATTGGACATTCCTCCCTCCACGAGCGCCGCGATCTTTGTCTCGGTCGGTGTAAGACTGTCCCAGCCGCTGCTGGCCTGCCGGTGCTTCGCATGCGGGCCGCGCCGGATGCCGTAAGCGCGGAATCGCGCCTGGAGTTGGGCGATATCCGTGGCGGCACCAAGCGAGGTGTAGATGTCGACGGCCTGGAGGAAGGCGGCTCGGGCCTGTATCCGGTCTCCGGCATTGATGAAGGTCACCGCTGCGGCCTCGAGCGCCTTCGCGCGCATGAGCGGCCGGCTAGCGTCTTGATACCGATCAGCGGTCTTCAGCAGCGTCACGGCATCGCGGCGCAGCAGGCCGAGGCAAAAGAGCTCGTGAGCCTGCCGATGCGGGATCTCCGAGCCTGCGGCGAGCGCGGCGGCGTGGCCGGTCAGAGCCGTTGCGGTAGCTTCCTCTCCAGTCAGCATGGCGAGTCGGACCGCGTCGGCTAGCAGGTCCTCGATCTCGCCTAGTTCTTCTGTGTCGAGTTCTTCTGTGCTGTCGGAGAAACCGGAAGCGAGCACGGCGAACGCCTCCGGCAACGCGCCCTCGTATTCAGCGTCCAGGCTGTGGGCAAGTGCCAGCGCTCTGACAACCCGGTTGCCGACCCGCTCGGCATGGGGTGCGGCGGCGGCGAGGTATCCGCGCGCTCGGGCGATGTCGCCGCGGTGGAAGCAGATCACCGCGGCGATGCCGAGATCGCAGCAGGCCGCGGCGGCTCTTTGAGGTCTTCGTGCACTATCTCGACTTCAGCGAGCGCGTCGTCCCATCGCCCGGTGTCGAAGAGCAACTGGCCTAGCGCACCGTGTGCCTGAGCCAGCCGGACCACCGTGCCGACTTGGTCGGCGAGGTCCCTCGCCTGCCGGGCCGCGGCGAGAGCGGCCTCGTACTGGTCCAGGTTCCCGAGCGTGATGGCCTTGTTGATCTGCAGCAGCAGCCGCAGGTCGGTCAGCGCCGGGTCGGCCTGGGTGACCGTCAGGGCCCGGTCGAACAATGGCAGTGCATCCGCCATCTGGCCCTGCATGGCGGTAACGATGGTCAGCACATGCAACGCCCAGCCCAGCGCCCAGCTGTCGCCTGTCTCCGACGCGGCGGCGAGCGCGGTGGCGGCGACTCGGCCAGCTTTCTCGACCTCGCCGAGGTTGCTGTGCGTGCGGGCAGAGAGCACGAGCAGCCGGGCGCGGTGCCGGGACGAGATTCCCGGGGATGCCAAGGCCCTGTCCAGCTCGGCTAGCGATTCAGCGGACTGACCTCCTCGGATCCGGCACTGCGCGAGCGTCCAGTGCAGGTCGACAATGAGGTCGGGGTCCGTCGCATGCGCCAGCGCGCTGGTGGCGACCAGCTCAGCCTGCGCCCAGTCGCCAAGCCGGAAGAGCGCGTCAGCAAGCCGGCCAGCCAGATTGCCATGCTGAGCCGAGCCGACCGGGCAGCTCGCGACCGCCTGGCGAAGCAGGTCTGCCGCGACCTGGGGTGCCTGGCCGACTAGCAGTTCCGCGGTGCCAGCCAGCCAGTCAAGGATCCACGTGTCCATTGGCCCGGTCGAGCCGCCGGGCCCGTCAACGGACCGCAGCAATTGCCGCGCGACCCGGTGCGCCGGGGCGCCGGCCTTGGCGAGGGCGCGCCCAGCATCGCGGTGCCAGGCGGCACGCACCGGCACCGGAATCTCGGCGTACAACGCTTCCCTGATCATCGGGTGCCGGAAGCCGAGGCCAATTCCTGACTCGGCCAGCACGCCAGCAGCACAGGCCTGGTCGACGATCGGGACCAGGTCCACCACGCTGCGGTCAAGCACGAGCGCGAGGTCGGGCACGGCGAAGTCGACGCCGAGCAGCGCGGCTGCCTTGAGTACTTCTCGCACCGAGCCGGATACAAAGCCAAGGCGGTCGGCAATGGCCGCCGACAGCGAGCTCGGAGCCGGACCGCTCGTGAGCTGGGCCCCGCCCGTCTCGGAGATGATCAGCCTGGAGCTGCGAGCCAGGGCGGCGACCAGTTCCGTGACGTAGAGAGGGTTACCAGCCGCGCCGTCGGCGAGCCGCAGCAGCTTGCTGTCGGGCTGGCCGCCGGCCAGGCCCGCTATCAGCTCAGCGACCGCTGCATGGGTAAGCCCGGCGAGCTGGAGCCGCGCGGAGTCGCCCGCCGCCCGGCGGAGCGCGAGCAGGTCCTCCCGCTGCGGAACCGGGCGCATCATTCCGACAAGCAGCAGCGGCATCTGCCGTACCGACCTGGCCAGCCGCCCCCAGAGCGCGACGCTCGCCAGATCCGCCCATTGGAGATCGTCGATGACCAGGATCATTGGCTGGATGGCGCATTGCTCGGCGACCAGGGCTAGCAGCTGCTCAGCTAGAGCGGCTGCCACATCCGTGCCGCGATCGGCCGCCACCTCGCCCCGCAACAAGCGCACGATCGAGTTGCGGCGAGGATTATCGGACGGCTCGCGTACCTTTAATCCCTCGAGCAACGGCAGCAACGGCAATTCCTGGCCGAGTTCGTCACCCGAGCCCCAGAACACCTGGCAGCCGGCCTCAGTTGCCTCCGCGACAGCGGCGCGTACCAGAGCGGATTTACCGATCCCCGGCTCGCCCTCAATCAGGACTGAGCTGCCATGGCCGCTCGCGACCGCCGCTACGAGCTTGGCCAGCATCGCCAGCTCTCGGTCGCGGCCGATCAGCGCACCGGCCAAGGTCACGGTGGGCATGGAGCGAACTTTACTACTAGAACATTAGGCAAACAAGTGGAACTTTTCGGTGCAATTCTGTCATTTGACTAATCCTAGTTTAGGAAATGGGTGGGCTCAAGTGGCGGATGGTGGTGGAGCGCCGTGCGATGAAAGTTTCTCCCCACCTTGCAGTGCACGAACGCGTTCACTTTTTCTTGCATGTCGACCTAAGTATTGCGGGTAATTAAGCAGCGGCAGTTGCCGCGTTTGTTTCGCTATTCAAGATTAGTCAGATAATCGTCGTCCGTATGCATGAAAGGGTTCACGGCAGGGAAATTGATCGGCATGACCTAAATACGCCGAGCTGGTCGGCAAGGCGGGGTAACCAGCCCGCTGACCTCGGCAGTCGCCTTGGAGGAACTATGCGCATCGGGCGAGCTATCCTAATTCCGGCCATCCTAGCACTCGGCGTAACCGGATCGGCTCTTGCTGGTTCGGCATTGTCTGTTACGGCCCCAACCGGGCACGCTGTGCACGTGCAGGCAACGCAGGATCCCAACCTGTATTACCACCTCTAAGTGACCTGACAGATGGTTAACGCGGACACGTGGTCCATCCATTAGGGTCGGACGGGTCGCACGTTTATCGCGAATTAACCGCAAGCTTGCCGCAGCAGGTGCGTGCCGGATACACGCACCCGCAGCGGTCCTGCCTGGCGGCCAGCCGGTCAAACCGCCGCGACTGGCTGGCCGCCGGTCAACCCGGCTGGCCGTCGGCTAACCCCCGCCGGGCGCCGGTCAACCCGGCTGGCCGCCGGTCAACCCCCGCCGGGCCGCAAGCCGGCCGCAGGTCGACCGGGCCGGACGCCGAACAGTGGCAAGTCGGGCGCGTTGCTCTCCTGATAGCAGTAGGCCACGCCGTCGTTGCGATGCGGGTGCAGCAACATGGCCCAGCCCGATGTTGTCCCGACCCGATGCTGTCCCGCGCGTGCCGGTCGCGGTGCTCCTGGCGCGGGAGCGATCTTCCGCATCATCTTTGCGGGCTTGATCACGGAAGTTTGCCCAGGTCATAGACGCTGTCGGGCGACTCGGGATCTTGGAAGGTCAAGCTCCGGCGGGTCAACGGGGAGACTTACCTGAGTTGCCGGGGAGACTTGTCGCTCCGGGGAGTGTTCTCAGTTCTATTGACTGAAGACACTCCCCGATGCGGAATCTCTCCCCCACGATGCCGGAAAGGCTCCCCGATCCTGGTCACGAGCCGCGCGGTAGCCTCCCGGACCCGGTGCGATGTTCCGTGATCATGTTCGCGGGCGTGATCACGGAAGGTCGCCCAGGTCGGGACATCGGTAATGTTCCGTGATCATGCCCGGGACCTTGATCACGGAACATCGCACCTGCCGCCCCCGCGGCTGACAACTCCCGGAGCAGGCTGCCGCTGGCCCGTCAATGTCACAACGACGGCGCTCCAGCGCCATGGATGTCCGAAAGATGGGTCTATCGGCAGGCGATACACAAAGCGATTCGGGTCCCGGCGCGCCTGAGCGCCCGCATCTGTGTGCAGCTCTCGCGGAGGGTCGGGACAGCGGTAATGTCCCGTGATCACGCCACCTTGGCGTGGCGGCCACCTTGGCGTGGCGGCCACCTCGGCGTGGCGGCCAACCCGCCACCGCTGAGCCGATAGGCCCAGCAGGGTCATGGATGGCGCGGATAGATGGCCGGAATTGAGGTTGGCGGCTCCCGGCCGCCTTTGGGCGGTGTGCGCCTTCGTGCCGCCTTCCTGCCGCTTTGCTAGCTCTCTGCGCTCGTCGGCGTGTCCTTGCTGGCCGGTGCGCCGTGGTGGGCGGTGGGGCAGGACTAATTGGCAGGCGCGTGTCAGGGGGTGGACTAACCCTATTGGTTTGCTAGAATTGAAGACAATATGCACCATTTGCTCCCTAGCAGACCGCTGCCGCGAAGCCGTCTGCGTTGGTGGATGATAGGGCTTAGTTGCGCAAGCTCTCAGGGTGAGGTGCAATGAAATTCTTACTAAAGCATCTATGTGGCACATTTGACTGAAGGTGATCACGTGAGTCGCTGCGACTGTCACGCCGGTCCCGCCTCAGCGGGCAGGGACCTCAAGTGACCATGCCAGGAAGCCCCACGGTGCGGCGCCGCAGGCTGGCGGCGGAGCTGCGGGCGATCAGGGAAGGCAAGGGGAAAAGCGGCGATGTCGTCGCCGCGGCGCTCCGCTGGTCTCCGTCGAAGATCAGCAGGTACGAGCTAGCCAGGACCGGGCTGAAGCTCGGGGAAGTGGAAAGACTGCTCGACTATTACGAAATCACCGGTCCGCGCCGCTCACTTCTTCTCACGCTTGCGAAAGATGCGTCGCAAAAGGGATGGTGGGAAGAATATGCGGACTTTCTTTCCGCTGATTACCAGCAATTCATTGGACTTGAGCATGAGGCAAGCTCTATCGATATATGGCATGTCGAGGTTGTATCTGGCCTTTTGCAGACAGAGGCCTATGCCAGGCACATAATTGGCAGTTACAACCAAGTCGAGCCGATCGCGCCAGGCATGATCGAGCGATTGGTCAAGGTCCGGATGCAGCGGCAGCAGGTGCTGGACCGCGAACCCGGCATGCAGCTGTCGGTCGTGCTGGACGAGTCGATCCTGAAGCGCCGGGTCGGGTCCGATCATGTGATGTATGAGCAGATCAAGCGGCTTATACGGGATGCTGACCGGCCCAACGTGACGCTGAGGATCCTGCCGCTCAACGCGCAGCACTCCGTCTTCGGCGAGTCGTTCGTCATCTTCCGCTTTGGCCCGGATAATGACGCAATCCTGCAAGATGTGGTAAGTGCTGAGCATTTAAAAAATGACTTCTCGGTGGAGGGCGAAAGAGAGACCTATTTGCATAGGATTGCGTTTCAGATGCTCCTAGGTGCGGCTCTTGACCCGGCATCGTCTAGGGAGCTCATGGTCGAGACTGCTGAGTCGTATTGGTCAGATGCGCAGCGAGTACGCTAAGCGGCTGATAGAGTGCTTCCGCGTATTCGCAAGATTCACCATTAACCAACGACAATCAGCGAGGTAGGGACGTGAGCAAACTTACGCCCGACGACCTTTTGGGCAGGCCGGATCCAGCTCTGAGCTGGATCAAGAGTTCCCTGAGTTTCGCCAACAGCAACTGTGTCGAGGTTGCGGACCTGCCTGGTGGCCAGGTCGGCGTCCGTCACAGCAAGGACGCGGATGGCCCGGTACTCCGTTTCACACCGGGCGAATGGCACGCCTTCCTTGGAGGAGCGCAAAACGGAGAATTCGATCATTTCGGAATGTTATGGGCGTTAGGAGCCGGGCGCCATGGCGCCTTGGTCAACTTAGCGGTCTTTGAGATTCCAGGCGAAGGTCCCTGCAAGCAGTTCTGGGGCCTTCGCCCTCTCCATGCGGGCGGCAGCCTATCCGTCAGCTGGCGATGCGGCGACGGGACGAGCGGTGGCCGGGCAGCTGGCGGCAGGGCCGGCGGCGGCAGGATGGGCGGTGGCCGGGCAGCTTGCGGCAGGGCTGACGGCGGCGCGGCCGGCGGCAGCGGGGCCGGCGGCTCCAGGTGACTTGAGCCAGGCGGGTGCCGGGTGGCGGTAGAAGTTCGGTGCCTGGTCGAAGTCCTGGTAGTACCGGTGGAAGACGGGGGTCGCGGACGATGCGGTCGGCGGGACGATCCAGGTCCAGTCCGCTGGGCACGCCCGTCCCTGCCGCTCCTCCCTTTCCAGGTGCTGGAGGAAGCGAGCCGACTCGGTGTGATGATCGGAGATCGTGACTCCGGCCATGCTGAACGAGTGAAGGACCGCGAGATTCAACTCGGTCAGTGCCTTGTCTTTCCATAGCGTACGGTCGCTGGCCATGGACAGGCCCAGCTGGCTGGCGACCACCGGCAGCTGGTCGTAGCGGTCGGCGTCGCCGAGGTCGCGCGATCCGATCTCAGTGCACATGTACCAGCCGTTGAACGGGGCGGCGGGATAACAGACGCCGCCGATCTCCAGGTACATATCGCTGATGACCGGCACGGCATACCATCTCAGCCCGAGGTCGGCGAACCAGCCATATTCCGGATGCTCCAGCGGTACCTCAAGCACCGCGTCCGCTGGCAGCTCGTGCAGCGTGGGGGGTGCGCCCGCCTCCTGCACGATGAGCGGCAGGAGATCGAACCGGCCTGGTGGCCGGCCGCCTGGCCAGCCGAGGTCACGGGAGAGGCGGGTAATTCCCGCGCTCGCCGGGTCACCGATGACAGTGCCGCCGGCCGTCTCGTAGCCCGCGTACCTGGCTAGCTGTGAGCTGAGGATCCGCGGGCCAGGCCGGTCTGGTGCGTCCGGCGCGAAGATCGTGATCACTGGCCTGATCCGGCCGCCGTTGGTCGCCTCGCGCAGATGCGAGGTCGACTCCTCGGCGATGTCCGATGCGGCGGTAACCTCGCGGCGGTCGCGAACCCGCAGGCTTCGCCAGTAAAGCCGCCCGATACAGCGCGAACTGTTCCGCCAGGCGACACGTGCGCCGAATTCCAGTTCCTCGGGAGTATGCCGGTAGGTTCCCGTCGCTTCGAGTTCTCGGCGGATCTGCCGCAGCCGCGGGCCTGGCGGCCCGCCCTGGTTCTCGCCGTGAAACTGCGTGATGAACCGCGTGGCGCTCACCAGCAGGTTCTCAAGAGCCGGCGAATCGTCAACTGCCAGAGAGCGCCCGGCGGGAAACGCGCCTAAAGTCGCGGGAACCCGGTCTAAGGTCGCGGGGACACGGTCAAATGTCGCGGGACCCCGGTCAAAGGTCGCGGTGACCCGGCGAAAGTTCAGACCCACGGAGGCCTCCCAGGTAGTGCGGGCCGAGGACCGACCCATGGCACAAGCGTGCACTACCAGGCAGGACGTCCTAATTGCAGTCGCCTTGACGCCTATCTTGCATCCCGCTCAGGGAACCCGGCGCGGCTAGAAGGCTCGGCTAGGAGGATCGGCTAGGAGGATCGGCTAGGAGACGCGGCGCTCGACGACGGGGTGCATCGTCTCTATGCGTATGCGGGCCGAATTAGCCTCAGGTACGCCAAGCCGTTCGAAGATGTCGAGTGCCTGCCTGAAGAGGATCCGTGCGTCATAGGGCCGCTGCGTGTTGAGCGTCGACTCGGCGATGCCTTCGAGGATCTTCGCTTCCTCGTAGGGGTCGCCGATCTCCCTGGCCAGCCGCAGGGCAGTGTGGTAGTGGTCGAAGGCTTCGGCGTGCTGGCCAGATCCGCGGCGGATGTCGGCGATCCTGCGGAGCGCGATTACCTGCTGGGACAGGTTCCCGATCTCCTCGGCGATCACCCGCGCCTTCTGGTGATGAAGCAGCGCCTCGTCGTAGCAGGCCGCGCTTTGGTAGAGCGAGCCGATGTCATTGAGCACATCGGCCTCATCTGGCAGATCGCCTATTTCACGATATATAGTCAGTGCCCGGCGGTAAGCGGCAAGACCTTCCTCGTGACTGCCCTTGTAATGGTAGACACCGCCAATGTTGTGATACAGGATCGCCTGATTCTGCGCCCCGCCTATCTCGCCGAAGATGGCCAGTGACTTCTGGTAGCCGTCGAGCGCGTCCCTGTGGTAGCCGCAGTAGAGCTGTATCCGGCCCAGATTGTTGAGCGTCTTCGCCTCGCCGCGCCGGTCACCGACCTCGCGGTAGAGCGAGAGCGCGTCGCGCAGGTGAGCCATCGCCTCCGGGTACCGGCCAAGATGCCAGCAGGCGATCCCCGAGTGGCTGGAGATGCTGGCCACGCCGTGATGGTCGCCGGCGTCACGGTACAAGGTCCTCGCTTCATTGAAGTAGGCGAGTGCCTCACGAGACCGGGCCGCCCGCTGGTGGGCCATTCCTATCTGGTCAAGGGCTTCCGCCTCGCCTCGCCGGTCGGCAAGGGAGCGGTAGATCGCCGCCGCGTCCTCGGCGAGCGGTAGCGTCGCCTCGTGCCGGCCGGTCTGCTGGCTGACCGCGCCGAGCTCAAGCGACGCACGCGCGAGCCTGGCCGGATCGGCGAGATCGCGGCAGGCCTGAAGGGCCAGGGTGTGGGCCGCGATTGCCTCGTCCCAGTAGGCCCTGGTCTCCATGAAGCTGGCCAGCACGTGAATGAGATCGGCGCACTTGCGCTTCCACTCGTGCCTGCCAGCGTGCTGCGCGGCCTGCAGGATGTTGCGCCATTCCGATTCCAGCCAGCTCGCGGCGTCTTCCTCTGTGCCCAGAGGCGGGCTCGCGGCCGGTCGCTGGGCGACGGGCACCGGCAGCCGGTGGCGGAACGGGTGCAGTATCCGGTCCGCCTTGTCGGCCGTATAGAGATAGTAGTCAAGGAGCCTGGCAACGGCCTGGCGCTGCTCTGGCTCCGGGTCGTCGTGCGCGGCTCGCACCGCGGCATAGCCGCGGATGAGGTCATGGAACCGGAACTGGCCGCCTGGCGCCCGTGCCAGCAGGTGATGATCGAGCAGGGTGGCGATCGCCTTCTCGGCCTCGGCGAGCGTGCATCCGCCGAGGGCCGCGGCGGCCTGCGGACTTGCCTGGGTGCAGGGGCTCATGCCGAGCCGCCTGAAGAGCCGCTGGTGGTCGGGTTCGAGTGCGCGGTAAGACAAGTCGAAGGCTGACGTTACCTCCGGGCTCGCCGCGCACGAGCCGCCGAGCCGGGCCGGGGACTGCGAGAGTTCCTCGGTCAGGCCGGCGAGTCCCAGCGGCTGGTCCTGCGCGATCCGCCCGGCGGCGAGCTGGATGGCGAGCGGCAGTCGTCCGCAGAGCCCGACGGCCGTGGCGACCTTGTCCGCGTCCTGCGCCCTGGCTGGCCCCGCTACCTGCCGGAAGAGCGTGACCGCGTCGGCGACGGACAGCGTGTCGAGTGTCAGCGTGCGGGCGCCATCGAGGTCGGGAAGCTTGCGCCGCGTGGTCACCAGGAACAGGCAATGACCCGCCGCCGGCAACAACGGGCGGACCTGATCGTGCCGTCCGGCGTCATCCAGGATGACGACGGCGCGACGGCGGCTCAGCTGGGCCCGCCACAAGGCGGCGCGCTCGCCGATGGCGTCGGGGATGTGCGTAGCAGGCACGTTCAGCATCCGGAGCAGGCAGTGCAGCGCCTCGGCCGGATCGAGTGACGGGCTCGCCGGGTCGTGGCTGTGCAGGTTGAGATAGAGCACCCCGTCCTGGTACTGCTCGCGGGCTGCGCGGGCCGCGCGGATCGCCAGCGCGGTCTTGCCGACGCCGGGCATCCCTTCGATCACGATGACCCTGGATGCCTCGCCCTGATCCCCGGTGAGCAGCGCGAGTTCGCTTGCGCGGCCGACAAACTCCACCGCCTCGGGCGGCAGGGTGTCCGGCAGCGGCGGCAGCCGGCTGAGGGCGCTGATCGGCGGGCCTGGCGGCCAGTTGCGGGTCGCGGCCGAGGATGCGCTGGTGCAGGGCGGACAGCATGGGCCCGGGTTCGGTGCCCTGCTCGTCGATCAGGCGGCGGCGTGTTTCCCGGTAGAGGCTGAGGGCGTCGCCTGGCCTGCCGCTCCAGTACAGAGCCTTCATCTGGTGGCCGATCAGGGTTTCGTCGAGCGGATACTGAGCCAGGAGGTGATGCAGCTCGCCGAGCAGGTCGGCGTGCCGGCCAAGTTCGAGTTCGCACTCCACCCGCTCCAGGATGGCTGACCTGCGCTCCTCCTCGAGGCTGTCACGCATGCGCGCTATCCAGTCGCCCCGGATGCCGGCCAGCGCCTCGCCGCGCCAGAGCCCGTCCGCCTTGCGCAGCAGCAGCGCGGCATGGTCATAGTCGCCGCTGGCGGTCAGCGCGTCGGCCTGCCTGCGCAGCCCGCGGAACTGGTGCAGGTCGATCGTCTCGGGATCGACATCGAGCACGTAGCCGCCCGCGCGCCCCGCCAGCCGAACGCTGTCGCCGATGGCCTGCCGCAGCAGCGCCCGCAGCCGCGCGATATAGACAGAGAGGCTTTCCCGTGCCTTGGGCGGAGGCTGGGTGTCCCACAGCCGGTCGATGAGAGTCTCAGCGGGCACGACTGTTCGCGGCGTGAGCAAGAGGATCGCGAGGATACACCGCGCCCTGGCCGGTCCAAGGTCACGTTGCCGGCCGGCCGACCAGAGCTCTATCGGCCCGAGCGCCCGGAATTCATGATCGCCATGCATTTCTACCGTCCGTGGGCAGGCTCGCAGCTGTACATCCTCCGCGTTGATACCCCGTTGCGGACGATTCCCACGTGAATCCTTGCGATAATGACCTCAATGAGGAAAAAGATCTCGCCCAAGCCGATTTCATGATGATGCAATGAAACTTGCATCGCAGGTTTCATTATGCCTTTTACGTACTATGTTACGGCAATGAAAATGCATTTTTTTGAAAAATGGCGGGCGCTAGCCAATAGCGTGATGGCGAGTCAATGGGCGGCGCTGCCGAGACCGGGCGTGACGAGGCGCGGCTGGCGTGCCGCCTGTGATGACCGGGACAGGGGAGAAGAGCCCCGAAAAACCCGTTCCCCGAGCCAGCGCCACGTCGGCGCTGCCTCGGGGTGGGGTTAGCTGATGCGGTGGCTAGCTCACGAGCGCCGGCGCACCTCGCCGTTGTGGCCGTTCTGGCCGATGCCGCGGCGATCGGCGTGCCCGTGCGCCGCGTCCTGAAGCGCGGCTGCCTCGCGCACGGACACCGCTTCCTCAACCGACGCCGCGTCCTTGCGCTCCCACTCGTCGATACCGCGAAGGATGCCCTCGGTGTACGCGCGCAGATGTGACCGGTAGACATCGCTGTACGTGCGCAGGTACGCCAGCTCGACCTGCGCGGCCCGTCGCTCCTGGTCGGTCTGCGGCGGCACCGCGACGTCCAGCGCCGACACCGCCGCCTCCTTGGCCCTGGTGTGAGCCTCTTCCAGCAGCATGTCCGAGTGCTGCTGAGCCTGCCGGATGATGTCGTCGCGGCGCAGCCTGGCTTCCTCGGTGACCCGGCTGCTGTAAGCCTGGGCATCGGCCACGTACCGGTCGGCGGTGACTTGCGCGGTCGAGAGTATCCGTACCGCGTGCACATGCGCGTCGGCCTCGCCGAAGAGCACCCCTTGGGCGTCACCTTCTACCTTTCCGGCGATGACCCTCTTGCGCAGCCGCTGAACTTCCTGCCACAAGGACGCGCGCTCGTTCACCAGGCGTAAGAACTCGGCGTGCACCTCGTCCAGGAATTGATGGACAGGCTCTTCCTCGTAACCGCGCCGCCCGAGCCGCGACAGCGGAAACGTCGCTGTCTGCAGTTCCTCGGGAGTAAGCCTGCTCTGCTCGTCGAACCATGGTGTTGTCAAGGCCCGCTCCACCCGAAATCCTCGATATGTATCTGCTCCTGCGCCATTCCCGATGAAGTCAGCCGGGCCACAGTGTCCCTGACCATCTCCGTCGGGCCGGCGAGGTAGGCTTCGTGCCCTGACCAGTCGCCGTGCCGGGCCACCACGTCAGGGAGGCTGCCGGTCTCGCCCGCGAACTTGGGGTTTGCTGACACCACTGGCGTAACCGTCAGCCACGGGTGCTGGGCGGCCATCTTCTCCAGACTGTCCAGGTCATAAAGCCCGTCTTCGGTTCGCGCGCCGAAGAACAGGTGCACCTTCGGCGGCTGCTGCACGCTGGCGACCTGCTCGAGGATCGCCTTGAGCGGTGCCAGCCCGGTACTGCCTGCCACTAGCAGCAGGTCCCGGCCGGAGAGCGGGACATTCAGCGTGAGTACCCCGATCGGAGCGCCGAGCCTCAGCTCCGTATCGACGATCGCGTCGCTCGTGAGCGCCATGCTCACCGCGCCGCCATCGATCAGCCGGACATGGAATTCCAGTAACCCGTCAGGCCGCGGCGCGTTCGCCATGGAGTAGTAACGCCATAGCTTCGGCCGGCTAGGGGTCTCGACGGCCACGGACTGCCCCGGCACATAGTCCAGTCGCGGCTCCGGCCTGACGAACAGGACCGAGATATCGAACGCTCGCCGTTCGGCGGCCACGACCGTGCCCCGCCACCAGGCCGGCCGCACGTGCTCGTCGGCACGCGCCGACTCGATCATCACGGAGCCGATCAGCTTGTAAGCGGCCGTCCAGTCGGCGGCGAGCTCCGGTGTCCAGGTCGGCCCGGAAAAATGCTGCAGCGTCGCTAAAAGGCTTTCGCCCACCGCATCATAATGCTCGGCCGCCGCGCCGAACTTGCGATGATCACGACCGAGTCCCTGAAGGAAAATTGTCAGGTCCTCGACGCTATCTACCTGGGAAACGATCTTCACTAGCGCATCGACCAGATGGCCGCGCTGCGCGGTCATCGAGATGGGGAACATGTCCCGAACCTCTGGATGCTTGATGAACAAGTCGGAGTAGAAGAACAGCGGGAGCTCGTCGCCATGCATGGCGACATGGGCGAAGTTTTCCCGCAGCCGGACGATGTCCAACTTTCCGCCTTTCTCTGTCGCCTTAATTGACTGACCTTGACGCTCTGGCCCTTGCGGCTCAGGGGGATCCGGCCGAGCGGTCTCACGCCGGATCGCGTCGCTAGTTGCGAGACAAATACTGTTGCAAGTTTCACGTCAAGACATCGGTCAGATGACGTAGGTTTTGCTGCCGCGACCGCGATCATGGCGGCCGGGCCTGTCGCATTCGTCACGATACGTAGTCGCCGCTACGGATCAGTCGCTTAGCTGGCCCGTCGGCCCGGCACGAGCGCCAACGCCCGCTCGGCCAGGGCCGACAGGCCCGCCGACCAGGGCCCGACAGCGCCGGCAACTGCCTGTCACACCCGGGCTAACAGCTGAGCGGAACGGCCGCCGCTGGACCTCGATCCGAAACCGGCGACGTTGACCTGCGGAGATCGGTTGGCTCACTCGACCGCGCCTCGCCAGCTTCCCCGGGGCGCCGGGCTCAGCCGGGTGAGCAGCGCCTTTGCCGAGATGTCACACCGATCGATACGAAACGCCACATCCAGCGCCGCTTTCTGGTGTAGCTTCTCGCTCCTGAAGGCTCTGATCCAAGTATCGATGAGGAGATCCTCCCCATGAAGACCCACAAGAGGTTACTGCGCGTCACCGAGCGAGCCGGCGGCTCACGAGGCGATGCCCACCCTCGGCTCGGCGCCGGGACGGCCCGCCGCTGGGCGGCAGGCGGGATTCTCGCCCTGGTTCTCGCGGCGGGCGGCGTCGGCGCAACGGCGTCGGCCTGGCCGGGACAAGGCGCAGCGGGCCACCCGCAGGCACGAGTGCACCAGCCGGCTCACAGCGCCGTTATGTCGGCCGAAGTCGGCTCGGGAAGCACTATCCCCAGCACCAGGCTGCCGTGGATGTACTGAACCGCGATTAGCCATGATCTCCCGGCTAGCAGCATTGAGGCTCACGAACCCGGCCGACGGTTCCGGTCATTGCATCGGGCTTGTTCCCGGGCTCGGAATATCGCGTACTAATGGTCGCGATAGCACCATTCTCCGTCTCTTCGCGGTGGAACGACGGCGACCCTGACTGGCGCCTGCCACCGTCATTGCCACGCCGATCACGAAATGATTACGACGTTTCGCTGAGCTCCGACGTCGTCGGCCTGGCGGACTGAGTACGAGTGCGGTCTATTTCAAAATAATGGGTGCCGCGCGCCGACCCGCTGGTCTCGCTGGTGCGGGTCGGCCGGGCCACCTGCGGGGTGCTCGGCGCTCTGACCTGGCCTTCCGGCGTGGTGATACGATGTTGGCTGACAACTTCATATTGCTCATCCAGAGGGGTGGAGGGAACGGCCCTGTGAAGCCCCGGCAACCATCACGCTGATTCGTGCCTGACGTTCGTCAGTGAGGCCAGCGCGTGACAGGTGCCAACTCCGGCCTGCTGCCGACCGGCGGCAGGAGAGATGAGGAGAGGCCTCACCTGCCATGACTTCTGTCGTTACATCATCGACCATCCCAGCTCAGCGGCCCCTGCCCTCGGCGTTCGGCAACGCCAGCGCGCTGACCTGCCGCGAGTGCGGCGCCAGCTTCGAGCTCGGCGGCCAGCACGCCTGCACCGAGTGCTTCGGCCCGCTCGAGGTCAGTTACCACCTCCCGCCTGTCAGCAGGGACTCGATCGCCGCCGGGCCGCCGAACATCTGGCGGTACGCCAGCCTCCTGCCGGTACCGGCCGACATCGCGACGCGGAGGACGACAGCCCCTGGCCGGACGCCCCTGGTCCGTGCCGACAACCTGGCGCGGAAACTCGGAATGCGCACGCTGTGGGTCAAGGATGAGCGGTCCAACCCGACGCACTCGTTCAAGGACCGCGTCGTCGCCGTGGCGCTCGCCGCCGCTCTCGAGATGGGCTACCGGGTGCTCGCCTGCCCCTCGACCGGCAACCTGGCCAATGCCGTCGCCGCCGCGGCCGCGCGGGCCGGCATCGAGGCCGTGGTTCTGGTGCCCGCCAACCTCGAGCCGGAGAAGATCCTCGCCTCGGCCGCGTACGGGTGCCGCCTCATCAAGGTCGACGGCGGCTACGACGACGTCAACAGGCTCGCGTCCGAACTGGCCGAGGAGCGCGAGGACTGGGCGTTCGTCAACGTGAACGTCCGGCCCTACTACGCGGAGGGCTCCAAGACGATCGGTTATGAGATCGCCGAGGACCTGGGCTGGCGGCTGCCCGCCCAGATAGTGGTGCCGGTCGCCTCTGGCGCGCAACTTGTCAAGATAGACAAGGCATTTGGTGAAATAGCCTCGCTCGGGCTCGTCGACCCGGAGTCATGGCCTGGCGTACGTGTATTCGGCGCGCAGGCGAGCGGATGCGCGCCCGTGGCGCAGGCCTTCGCGGCCGGTCACGATGTCGTGCGGCCCGTGAAGCCGGACACCATCGCGAAGTCACTGGCGATCGGCAACCCGGCTGACGGCCCCTACGTGCTCGACGTCGTGCGCAGGAGCGGCGGCAGCGTCACGGCCGCGCCCGACGACGAGATCATCGACTCGATCGGGCTGCTCGCGGCTACCGAAGGCATCTTCGGGGAGACGGCCGTGGGCGTGACGCTCGCGGTGCTGCGCAGGCTGCTCGCGGCCGGAGAACTCGACCCGGACGCCGAGACCGTACTGATCAACTCAGGCGACGGCCTCAAGACCCTGAACGCGGTGGCCGGCGCGGTGCACGTCGGCGACCCGATCAAGCCGAGCCTGGCCGAGTTCACGAGCCGCTACGACGCGGGCTAGAGGCCGGCCCGCATTTCGCTACGGAACGTAACGAAATAAGCCCGGGTGCTGGCCTGGCCAGTTCCGGCCGCGGGGCAGGGAGGATACGCCGGCCCGCGTCATGCGGCGACTGCCGAAAGACGATTCGGGAATCGCGGCCGGGCGGGAGCACAGGGGATTGCCTGGCGGGGTTCCGCAATTAACCTGCCCTGATTTGGCCGACGAGGTTGGCCGCGGGCTTGGCAAGGCGGAATTGGCTATGACTTCACCGGCTCCTGGTCAACTTCCGGCCGGCGTCGCGATCGCGCCGGGCATCGTTCCGTGCAGGCCGCCGCCGGGTGCCTGAAGCGGGTTCAATCACCGGATGGCCGCTGGCCGGGTCAGTGGTGCGTGCGGGGCGAACGTAGCGATAGGGCTCTTTTGCGGCGATAGCTAGCGGTGCGGATGCGGGCGCCTCGTAGCCAAGAGTTCAGCCGAGAATATTGGCTCGAAAACGGGTTAAACGACACCAGAAGTCAACTAGTCAGGCCTCTGCGAGCAGGCCGGCACTGGCCGGCAACGTCACCTCGACCTTGGATCGGATCGCACTACGCATGACCCCGGGACCATGTAGTGTAATGTCCGGTCGCTGTCGGTACGGCGAGAACGGCAGGCAGAGCTTGCGCAGCACGTCCCACCCGTTCCGCGACTCAACGGGTTTCGCGTAGCAAGGGCGTGACCCGAGGCCCGAGCAAAAGTTAGGGAGTTGTTGTTTCATGGCTCAGGGCACCGTCAAATGGTTCAACGCGGATAAGGGCTACGGCTTCATCGCGGTCGACGGTGGTAGGGACGTCTTCGTCCACTTCTCGGCAATTCAGGCGGACGGTTACCGGACGCTTGAGGAAGGCCAGCGTGTCGAATTCGAGATTACTCAGAGCGACCGTGGCCCTCAGGCTGAGGCAGTCCGCATGGTATGAGTTCCGCGGCTTAGCGCGGCAGGCCCGGTGCCCGACGAAGGGTACCGGGCCTTCGCGCGCCCACCTTCGCCTGGCCCGCCCGATATACCCCCGGCGACTGCTTCCACCCCTGCCCGCCGCCCAACTCGCAGTGCCTGGTCCAGGTAGGCTTGGCTTGCCCTCCCGCTTCGCCCCCCGCCCGCCACCCATAGCGCAGTGCCTGGTCTGAGCGCTCTGGCTTGCACTCTCACCCCGAGAGTGCTAAACAGGGCGTTGGCACTCTCGGGTAGAGAGTGACAGCTTGAGTAGCGTGATCGGGGCGATGAGGCACTCCGCGCCGGCGGGAAGGGACCGCTCGCGCGCTATGCCGTCCGTCGCGGGCGTCGGCTCGGTCGGCACTAAAAGGCAATAAGTTCCGGGAGGACACCGAGCCTATGGCAGCGAAGATGATCGCGTATGACGAGGACGCCAGGCGCGGCCTCGAGCGCGGCATGAACCAGCTGGCCGACGTCGTGAAGGTAACCCTCGGCCCCAAGGGCCGGAACGTGGTGCTCGAGAAGAAGTGGGGAGCCCCCACGATCACCAACGATGGCGTGTCCATCGCCAAGGAGATCGAGCTTGAGGACCCGTGGGAGAAGATCGGCGCCGAGCTAGTCAAGGAAGTAGCAAAGAAGACCGACGACGTCGCCGGTGACGGCACGACGACGGCCACCGTGCTCGCCCAGGCACTGGTCCGCGAGGGCCTGCGCAACGTCGCCGCCGGCGCCAACCCGATGTCGCTTAAGCGCGGCATCGAGGCCGCCGTCGAGCGGGTGAGCGAAGAGCTTTCCAAGCTGTCCAAGGATGTGGAGACCAAGGAGCAGATCGCTTCGACGGCCTCTATCTCCGCCGGTGACACCGCGATCGGCGAGATGATCGCCGAGGCGATGGACAAGGTCGGCAAGGAAGGCGTCATCACCGTCGAGGAGAGCAACACCTTCGGCCTCGAGCTTGAGCTCACCGAGGGCATGCGCTTCGACAAGGGATACATCTCGCACTATTTCGCCACTGACCCCGAGCGGATGGAAGCGGTCCTCGAGGACCCGTACATCCTGGTGGTCAACTCCAAGGTCTCGGCGAACAAGGACCTGCTGCCGCTGCTTGACAAGGTCGTGCAGTCCAACAAGCCGCTGGTCATTATCGCCGAGGACGTGGAGGGCGAGGCGCTCGCCACCCTGGTGGTCAACAAGATCCGCGGCCTGTTCAAGTCCGTCGCCGTCAAGGCGCCTGGCTTCGGTGACCGCCGCAAGGCCATGCTTGGCGACATCGCCATCCTGACCGGCGGCCAGGTCATCAGCGAGGAAGTCGGCCTGAAGCTGGACAGCGCCGAGCTGGACATGCTGGGCCGGGCGCGCAAGGTCGTGGTGACCAAGGACGAGACCACGATCGTCGATGGCTCCGGTGACGCTGACCAGATCGCCGGCCGGGTGAACCAGATCCGCGCCGAGATCGAGAACACCGACTCCGACTACGACCGCGAGAAGCTGCAGGAGCGGCTCGCCAAGCTGGCTGGCGGCGTGGCCGTCATCAAGGCCGGCGCGGCGACCGAGGTTGAGCTGAAGGAGCGCAAGCACCGCATCGAGGACGCGGTGCGCAACGCCAAGGCCGCTGTCGAGGAGGGTGTCGTCGCCGGTGGCGGCGTCGCGCTGCTCCAGGCCGGCAAGAACGCCTTCAAGAAGCTCGAGCTTTCTGGCGACGAGGCGACCGGCGCGAACATCGTGCGCCGCGCGCTTGAGGAGCCGCTGAAGCAGATCGCGATCAACGCTGGCCTCGAGGGCGGCGTGGTGGCCGAGAAGGTACGCGGCCTGGAAGCCGGCTACGGCCTCGACGCCTCGTCGGGCGAGTATGTCGACATGTTCAAGTTGGGGATCCTGGACCCGGCGAAGGTGACCCGTTCTGCGCTGCAGAACGCGGCCTCCATCGCGGCCCTGTTCCTGACCACCGAAGCCGTGATCGCCGAGAAGCCGGAGAAGGAGAAGGCCCCGGCCGCTCCCGGCGGCGGGGACATGGACTTCTGATCCACCGCATCACCCGCGAAGGCGGCTCCAGGATGGCCCGGAGCCGCCTTTCGCGGCATTGACGGGGCAGGTTGTGCGCGTCGGCTCCATATCAGCTTGCTGAAGGTGGATCATCGTGGCATGAACCCGCCCACCGAGCAGCTGGTGCGAGACTACCTGAACCGGTTGTCGCTGGCCGCGCGCGGCAAGCTTGAAGCCATTGATCGCCAGTCGCTGCTTGACCGCACGCGCGCGCGGATTGAAGCTGAATGCGGAGGCACAAGTGCGGCGGACGCGACGGAGGTCAGGAAAGCGCTAGCTGGTCTAGGCGACCCGATCGCCATCGTTGAGCTTGAACACGCGAAGGTCAGCGTCGACCAGGTAGGTGAGGATGGTGGAGCGACGGCCATGCAGGCCGAGCCTGACAGGGCGGTGAATGGAAGCGCGGCAGGCGCCGCGGCCGGCAGGCCGGAATCGACGCTGCTAGCCGGGGCTTCCGCGAGTGAGGCCGCTGCCGCGAATGAGGGTCCTGCCGCGAGTGAGGGGCCTTCTCGGGTCGAGGCTTCGTCCTCGAGTGGAGAGGCGTCCGCTGCCCAGAATTCGTTCGCGGCCGAGTCGTCCGGCGCTGCTCGCGACCCCGGCTTGGGCAGGCCTGTGCCTGCTCCCCGCGAGCCGCCGGAGGGGGCGCCTGCCTTGCTGGCGGCTCCCGATCCCCCCGGTAACGAGCCAGGCGGGCCAAAGCGGGATCAGGCAGGTCCCGGGAATCCCGGTGCCGCCGACTCCAGCGCGGGTCCTCCTGTCGTGCGGCCAGTCGCCGCAGGTCCGCGCCGCCCGCGCCCTGAAGATGTCTCCGTAAGTGGCCCAGGTGCCCCAGCCCGGCTGGCGGCGGCCATCATGGACATCGCCAGGAACCACGCCGTCGAACTCATCGCAGTCCTGCTGCTCGGAGTCGGAGGAGCCGTGTACCCGCCGATCTGGCTGATCGGCGCCGCTCTGGCGCTGCCATCCAAGAAATGGGACATACGCGATAAATTCTTCGGGATCACGCTGCCTGTCCTGCTGGTGATCGTCGGCACAGTGCTGATACTCGTATTCGGGGGCCAGCAGAGCTCGATCGGGGAGTATGCCCGTGAAGCATGGCTTGGTGCCGAACGGCTCAGCCGCCTCCTCGCGGTTGTCGGCGGCGGCTACCTGCTGTGGGGCCTGCGCCGGGGGCGGCGCGTGCCGAAGCAGCCGCCCTGGAATGTGCCGCACAAGCTCGGGTGAGCCGGGACGGCTCAGGCGGCCCGTACGGCATTAATCCAGTGTTCCATTAGACCGGAGAGGGTATGTTTCACCTCACGACTCGACAGGCTGGGCTCGGTAGATTCTGTTCTGGCCTCGCCGGCTCGATCCGGACATGGATGGAAGCCTAGCCAAGACCGATAGCCTGGATATGCACCGTAACTTTCCTATCCATCAGTTTCTCGCGTAAGGGTCTGCTCGTGCCTACTGGCAAGGTCAAGTGGTATGACGCCGACAAGGGTTTCGGCTTCCTCACCCGTGATGACGGGGGCGAGGTCTTCGTGCACTCGACCGCGCTCGTGACAGCAGGCACGGCGCTGAGGCCAGGCCAGCGTGTCGAGTTCGGGGTTGCTGAAGGGCGCCGCGGCGCCCAGGCATTGCAGGTCAGGACGCTTGAGCCGCCGCCAACTATTGCCAAGGCGAGTCGTAAGGGCACCGACGAGATGACCGTGCTCGTCGAGGACTTGATTAAGCTGCTCGACAGCCTGTCGAACACCTATCACCGCGGCAAGCACCCCGATAGCAGGGAAGCCAAGAAGATCGCGGCGGTGCTCAAGGCCGTGGCCGACGACATCGACGTCTGAAGCTGACTTCACCCCCGAAACCGGGACCTCCGCCGTCGGTGTTTGCTTTGCGGTAGTCGATCCGCATGGACGGCCTTTGGCGTGTCAGCGCGGAGACTCTTTTCTGGGCTTTGGCGGAGAGTTGTCGCTGTCGGCCAGGACCCGGCCGGAGCTAACTTCCGTGATCATGTTCGCGGGCCTGATCACGGAACATCGCCGCTGTCCTGACCTGGGCGACCGTCCGTGATCACGGTCCCGGGCATGATCACGGAGCATCGCCCGTGCCGGGAGAGGCTGCCGCGTGACTCATGATCAGGCAGGCTGCCTCCCGGGCGCCCGCCTCGTGTCGGCCTGGCCCGCCAAGGCCCGGCCCCTGCGAGGTTCGGTGCGGTTCTCGCGGAGCGGGCCGGGCCCGGTTCCGGCTGCACGGGACCGCCGCGCCGGTGATCGCCGCGTGTTCTCTCGCCGGTGCATGATCGCGGAGCGTTCTCCGTCATCTGCGGCATGATCGCGACCGTTCTCCGTCGTTACCGGGGAGACTTACCGCGGCACGGAGCGTTGACCGGCGTTGCCGCGGAGAGTTCTCGCAGCACGGAGCGCTGACCGCTCTATGTGCCGGAAAGCCTCCGTACAGCGATAAGTCTCCGCGCCAGAGCCGGAAAACGCTCCGCGAAGCGGGAAGTCTCCGGGAACCCGGGAAGAGTCTCGTCTGCTGAGCCCCCGGAGCTTGACATGCCACGATCCCGAGTCACCCGACAGCCTCCCTGACCTGCGCGATCTTCCGTGATCACGCCCACGAACATGATCACGGAAACCAGCACGGGTCCGAGCGGCCGCCGCGCGGCTCGTGATCAGGATCGGGGAGCTTTTTCAGTCATCGTGGGTGAGAGTTTCCGCATCGGCGAGCTTTTTCAGTCATCGTGCGGGAGTGTTTCCGCTCCGGGGAGCTTTTTCAGCCAATAGAACTGAAAACTCTCCCTGGAGTGAAAAGACTCCCCGGTAACTCAGGGAAAGTCTCCCCGCTGACTCGCCGGAGCTCGACTTTCCAAGATCCCGAGTCATCCGATAACCTCCCTGACCTGCGTAAATGTCCGTGATCACGTCCAGGCCATGACTCACCGAAACTAGCGCAGGCAAGTTCGAACGGCCCAGCTTGGTCACCCCGGCACCGCTAGCCCTCGCCGCCTTAACCCAGGTCGCCGCAACCTCTGATAAGCCAACAAGGTCATTCATTCATGTTGTCGGGCACAGGTCCGCTCGGGCCGGCGCCTGCCTGAGAACTTGGAACGGGTCACGACGCGCGGAGTGGCTCCCGGGCTCTGGACCGCAGCGTTCGCTTGCGCCTGGAGAGCAACAGCCCGCCGAGCGAGACGGTCAGTCCGGCCGCGGCGACGGCGAGGCCGGCGTCGCCGCTGTCGGTGAGCGATAGCAGGAGTCCGATGAGGCCGCCCATGACCCACGACAACTGGTGCAGGGTCTCGGACACGGCGAATGTGGACGAACGTACGTCCGCGTGGATCTCCCGCTGGACGACCGAGTCGAGCGCCAGCTTGACGAGCGTCTGCCCGGCTGCGGCGCTGAACGCCACGATTATGGCCGCCCACAGGCCGAAGAACACCGCGCAGAACGTCGTGATCACCGCGCTGAACGCCAGCATGAGGTAGATCATCAGCTGCGGCGCTCTCGACCGCAGAGCGGCGCCCGCCGCGGTGCCGGCGAAGCCGCCGACCGCCACTGCCGCGATCATCCCGCCCAGGGCAAGTTTGTCCGAGACACTCCCGAAGTGCACGCTCCGCAGGAGAAAGGCGAGGAAGAAGATCATAAAGCCGGAGTAAGCCCGCAGCGTAATGTTCGCCCGGATCGCCTCGGTGACGACCGGCCCGAATGGCTGGGGAAATAGCCGCGCGCGCAGGCCCTTCCGCCCCCCGGCCCCTGCGCCGCCCGCCCCGGCCCCTGCGCCGCCCGCCCCGGCCCCCACAGCGCCTGAGGCGGCCCCAGAGGCGCCAGCGGCACCAGCCGGACCGTGAGCCTCCCGAACCCCCTGAGTCTCAACCTCAGCCTCGGCCAGGGGCTCGTCCACGCCGTCGGGGATGCGGAACGCTGGCACCATCGCCGCCAGATAGACGAGCGTGCCGATGCGCAGCACCCACGCGGCGCCTGAGGACCCGCCACCGGTAGCCGCCGCGATTCCGGCCGCGACTGGCACTCCGGCCGTCGTGGCGATCAGGGAGGCGAGCGCGCACCTGGCGTTGGCGGTGACCAGCGTGATCTCCGATGGCAGGAGCCGGGGTGTGACCGAGGCCCTGGTGACGCCGTAGGCCTTCTGGAGCAGCAGCACCCCGAACGCGGCGGGCAGCAGGGTCAGCGAGTCGTTGTGCTGCACGGCTCCGGCCATGCCCCAGCACAGCAGGCCGCGCGCGAGGACTGTACCGATGAGGATGAACCTGCGGCCGCGCTGCACCCGGTCCAGCATCGGCCCGATGAAGGGCGCCAGCAGGGCAAAGGGCGCCATCGTGATGATCAGGGCGAGCGCCACCCGGCCGCGGGCCTGCTCCACTGAGGTGCTGAAGAAGAGGGTGCCCGCCAGCGCCACGGCCACGAAACCGTCGCCGATGCTCCCTGCCGCAGACAGTTCGATCAGCTGCGCCAGGCCGGTGCGGCCGGCTCCGGAAGCGTGAGTGACCTTGTGCAGCCTGCTGGTGGCCCCCTGGGCGACCGAGGCGCTTGCCCGGGCAGCGCTCGCGCCCGCCCGCGCCGCCGACTGCGAGGCGGATACGAAAGTCCTGGACGCCCGCCTCGCGCGGGCACCGGCTCCCGAATCACCCATGAGTTCAAGTATTGAGCCTGCGCGCCCGGATTAGCGCATCACAGGGCCAGCGGTCACACTTTTCTGCCTGGATGCGGGACGTCCGTGCGCGGGCAGTAGCCGGCATGCGGAAGAATGAGTAACTGTGAACGCCGCAAGCACGAGAGTCGCCGAGCCGGATCAGGCCTGCGCAGACGCCGTCGATCTCGCGCGTCAGGCGGCTGAGCAGGACGCGGGCCTCGGCGAGGTTGGCGAGCACCTGGGATTCGGGGTCGAGGCTGACCGGGTACTGACGCATCTGTTCACGTGCCTTGATCCGGCCTATGTCGGCTGGCGCTGGGCGGTGACCGTAGCCCGTGCCTCACGGTCCAAGGTGGTGACCGTCAGCGAGTGCCTGCTGCTGCCGGGTCCCGACTCGCTGCTCGCGCCTGACTGGGTGCCGTGGACCGACCGCGTCAGGCCAGGCGATCTCAAGGCCGGCGACCTCATGCCGGCTAGCACCGATGATGAACGGCTCGTTCCTTACGTCGCGCTTGCCGGTGATGTCGGGCTGTTCGATGCTACGGCCGGAGCCGACGAGCTCGACGAAGAGCTTGACCCGGTCGTGCGCCGGCTTGAGGAAGCGGCGAGGCCACGGCGGATCTTGTCAGCGATCGGCCGGGACGAGGCCGCGGCGCGCTGGCATGCCGGCAATAGCGGTCCCAGGTCGCCGCTGGCGAACGCGGCGCCGGCCGCTTGCGTCACGTGCGGGTTCTTGGTCAGGCTGAATGGCCCGCTCGGCCGGGTCTTCGGTGTCTGCGCCAACGAGTTCGCGCCTGATGACGGCCAGGTCGTCTCGGTTGATCATGGTTGCGGAGCCCACTCGGACGGAGACGTGCTGGCGGGCGACGGGACCGAAGCGAACCCCACGGTCGATGAGCTGGGCTACGACATGCTCAATGCCGATGCGGCGCTGCCCGACAGCGTGTTCGAGAACATCGATCATGAGTTGCTCTGACGAGCCTGGGCCCGCCTCTGAGCTGCTCTCTCCCGGGATCGCTTGAGGTGCGGCACGTAAATCAGGCCGAAGAGCCCTAGCCCGAATCCGGTGAGGCAGGTCCAGATCCACCAGTGGCTCGCGGCCGGAAGGTGCTGCCGCAAGGCGAATACCACGATCAGCGCCACGGCCCACGCGATCGTGACTGTAGCCGTCATGATCAGGTCGTTGCCCTCGAGCGGCGGCGGTACCTCGCGTTGCTGGTTGGGCACGAAGTTCAGGCTAGCCGAACCCTGATGGCCAAAGCCTGCGGCGGGTAGGCCTTTGGTGGCGTACCTTGTTCCGTGCCCGCGTCAGCGCACCGTAGCTAGCGGAATCAAACTCCGCGGTATACGGTTAGCAAGAGTAATGAGCAAAGCTAACGATTATGACAACTCCCCAGTCCAGATCGGACGCGGGGCTCGCGACCTCGCTGCGGATCTCGGTCAGCCGGCTAGCGCGTCGAATGCGGGCAGAGCGAGTCGCGCAAGGTCTGCAGCCCGAGCTTTCGGATACCCAGCTCGCCGCGCTGGCGGCGCTGGAAAAGCACACCTCCATGACGCCGAGCGAGCTGGCCGAGCACGAAAAGGTACAGCCGCCGTCGATCACCAGGGTCATCGCCTCATTGGAAGAAAGAGGCCTGATCCAGCGAATGCCGCACTCCACGGATCGCCGTCAGGTGATGCTCAACGTCACCGACCAGGGGCGGGAAGTGGTCAGGAAACTGCGACAGCTGCGCGAGGCGTGGCTGGCGCAGCGGCTGCGGGAGCTGACCCCGGCGGAACGGGCGGTACTGAGGGAGGCCCTGCCGATCCTGGAGAAGCTCAGCCAGTCCTGAAAAGGAGCTGGACAGCTACCTTCAGCTCCCTGAAAGTACGGAACTTCCGGCTCTTCGCCACCGGCCAGGTGATCTCGAACACCGGCACCTGGATGCAGCGCGTCGCCCAGGACTGGCTGATTCTTGAGCTAACCCACGGCAGCGGCACGGCCGTCGGGATCGCGAGCGGCCTGCAGTTCCTGCCGCTGCTGCTCTTCAGCTTCTGGGGCGGCATGATCGCCGACCGGTATCCGAAGCGCAATGTGCTGATGGTGACTCAGGCGGCGATGGGCGCGCTCGCTCTCGTACTCGGCGCGCTGGCGGTGACCGGCGAGGTTCGCCCCTGGCACGTCTACGTGCTCGCGCTCGGGCTCGGCATGGCGACCGTCGTCGATAACCCGACGAGGCAGTCGTTCGCCATTGAAATGGTCGGCAAGGCCGATCTGACCAACGCCATCGGGCTGAACAGCGCGGTCTTCAACCTGGCCAGGATCACGGGCCCGGCCGTCGCCGGGGTCGTGATCAGCCTCGTCGGCACGCCGACGGCCTTCTTCCTCAACGCGGCGTCCTACGTGGCCGTGATCATCGGGCTCAAGATGATGCGCCCGTCCGAGTTGCGCGTGGCCGATCGGGTGGTGCGGGCCAAGGGCCAGCTCAGGGAGGGCCTGCGCTACGTCTGGTCGCGTCCTGACCTGCTGATGACCATGCTGCTGATCGGCCTGATCGCCACCTTCGGCATGAACTTCGGCGTCACGACCGCGCTGATGTCGCGAGTCGTCTTCCACACCGGCGCCGGCAAGTTCGGCATCGCCTCGGCGGTGTTCGCCCTCGGCGCGCTGATCGGAGCCCTCGTGGCGGCGAGGCGCACACAGCGGGGCCTGCGGCCGCTGGTCATGACCGCGATGGCGTTCAGCCTGCTCGAGATCGCCTGCGGCCTCATGCCGACGTACTGGTCGTTCCTGATCGTGCTCGTGCCGACCGGGCTCACGGTGATCAGCCTCAGCACGGCCGCGAACGCCTCGGTCCAGCTGAGCACGCCCGCCGAGATGCGCGGCCGGGTGATGGGCATCTACATGTTCGTCTTCCTGGGCGGCGCGCCGCTGGGCGCGCCGCTGACGGGCTGGGTGGCGCAGGAGTTCGGCACCAGGGCGGCGATGGCGTCAGGCGGCGTGATCTCGGTCCTCGCGACCATCCTCGTTGGCGTGCTGGTCGCTCGTTACCGCGGCGTGCCGATGCGCAGCTATCTCAGGCAGACCAGGCTGCAACTCGCCCGGAGCTAGCCCGTTCTGCGATAGCAATGGGCCATGCGACTGTTCGTGGCGCTCAACCCGCCGCTCGCGGCGCTTGACGAACTTGAGGAGGCCGTCGCGCCGCTGCGCGATGCCTGGCCTGGGCTCCGGTGGGCCAGCAGCGAGCGCTGGCACGTGACGCTCGCCTTCCTCGGCGAGGTGAGCGACGGCAAGCTCGCCGATCTCGGCGTCAGGCTCGAGCGAGCGGCTGCCAGGCACGCGGGCCAGACGCTCAGGGTGGGCCATGGCGGCGCTTTCCCGTCGGCTGGCAAGGCCAGGGTGGTAGTCGCGCACGTCGAGGGCGAGCAGGCGGCGCTAGCCAGCCTCGCGGCGCTGGCCGCTTCGGTGTCGGCGGCGGCAAGGCGAGCCGGCGCGCCGCCGCCGGACGAGGGCAGGCGGTACAAGCCGCACGTGACGCTCGCCCGTTGCCGGCAGCCCGCGGATGTCGGCGAGCTGATGGGGGCGCTGGCGGGTTTCGCCGGCCAGCCCTGGGCGGCGACGCGGATCCAGCTGATCAAGAGCCAGACCGGGCCGCGGCCACGCTACGAGACGATCGGCAGCTGGCCGCTGCGCGGCAAGCCGGCCCCGCGGCTGGCCGCTGACCTCGTTAACTGGATGCGGGCTGGCCGGATGTGTGAAGATCTTTCCTTATGGGGGTGGAGAGCGACGCGGCAAGCTGGCCGTCGACCGGTCTCGACGAGGCGATGCTCACGGCGGACCCTGATGAGCAGTTCGAGCTCTGGATGGCCGATGTCGTCGATGCCGGGCTGCCCGAGCCAACGGCGGTCGTCCTGGCCACGGTGTCCGCCGCGGGCCAGCCACGAGCGCGGACGGTGCTGCTCAAGGGCCACGACAAGACGGGCTTTGCCTTCTACACCAACCGCACGTCGAGGAAGGGCACCGACCTCGACGAGGTACCGCGCGCTTGCCTGCTCTTCCCCTGGCACGCCATCCACCGGCAGGTAATCATCGAGGGCACCGTGACCAGGCTTGGCGAGCAGGCGAGCGAGGCCTACTTCCGTACCAGGCAGCGCGCGTCCCAGCTGGCCGCCTGGGCCAGCAGGCAGTCGACCGTGATCGAGTCACGGGAGCGACTCGAAGGCCGCTATGCCGAGCTGGCGCGACGCTGGCCAGAGGGCACCGACGTGCCGTTGCCCCCGTTCTGGGGCGGCTACCTGCTCGCTCCGCGGACATTCGAGTTCTGGCACGGCCGGGCCAACAGGATGCATGACAGGCTGCGTTACCGCAGATCGCCGGCTGGCTGGGTGATCGAGCGACTGGCGCCCTGAGCCCGCCAGGCGCCGGGGCTGCCCCCTGCCTGACAGCGCCTAGCATGCCTGCAGCACCGCGCGCGAGTAGTTTCTGCCAAAGATGCGTTTCCGGTAGGTACGCGAAGGTGCGCGGAGGCCGTAGCATCGAAGGCCGAGGGGAGGTCGCGTTGGCGACGCACGGCCTGATCGACACGACGGAGATGTACCTGCGGACAGTTTTCGAGCTGACCGAGGAAGGCGTCGTGCCGCTGCGCGCCCGCATCGCCGAGCGGCTTTCCCAGAGCGGCCCTACGGTCAGCGAGACCGTCGCCAGGATGGAGCGGGACGGCCTGCTGCTTGTCGAGCAGAACCGGCGCCTCGCGCTCACCAGCGAGGGCGAGGCGCTGGCGACGCGGGTGATGCGCAAGCACAGGCTGGCTGAATGCCTGCTCGTTGACGTGATTGGCCTGCCGTGGGAGGAAGTGCATATCGAGGCCTGCCGCTGGGAGCACGTCATTTCCGACAGCGTGGAACGGCGCCTCGCCGAGCTGCTGAATTACCCTGTGCGCTGCCCGCACGGGAATGTCATCCCTGGCCTGGCCGAGCTCGGCGTGCCGCCCGCGGCCGTGGACGGCGCCGCAGCCGCAGCCCACCAGCCCGATATGGCAATGACAGCCATAAGGGTGGCGGTACCCTCGCAGGTAGTCGTTCAGCGGATCAGTGAACAACTCCAAAGCGATGCGGCGCTAATGCTTAAACTCAAAAACATCGGGATACAACCCGGCCGCGAGGTTACGCTGGTGGTTGGCAGCGACGATGTGCGGGTGAGGCGTGCAGACAGGGTCGGCGGCCTCGACGCGGCATTGCCGCGCGAAGTGGCCGCGCACCTATTTGTTGTGGAATCCCCCGAATCGACATGAATGCCTGGTAGATGGTCCATGAGCGCAGATGCGAACGCTGCCGCGGAGGCTGGCGGCCCCGGCCCGGTGAGGGTGCAGCAGATGCTGGCCACTGACGTGATCCTGGATCAGGTCGAGACCGCCGTGATCGTCGTCGATCACGATGGCTGCCTGCGCTATGCCAATGACTTCGCCGCCCACCTTTTCGGCTTCCCCGACGCGGGCCACCTGACCGACGTGCCGTTCCGCGCGCTCGGCTTCGACGAAGATGACCTGTCCAAGGTGGCGAATCTGGAGCGGCAGGCCTGCCGCGGCCGCGACTGGGAGGGCACCCTGTCGATCAGGCGCCCGGACGGGTCGAATTTCTTCGTCAGGATGAACGCGACGCCCATGCGCGGCACGGCCGGCGAGGTGGCCGGCACCGTGATCATGGCCAAGGAGGCGCTCCAGGTCGGTACCGAGGCCTCGACCGACCGCGTCGGCCTCCTCGACCGGATCGGCCAGCGGCTCGGCAAGTCGCTCGAACTCGATGACACGCTGCGGCAGGTAGCCGAGACGCTGGTGCCCCAGTTCGCTGACCACTGCTTCATCGACTTGAGGAAGGCCGACCGGGGCAAGGGCGACGGCCTTATCCGGCGGGTTCAGATGAATGCCTGGGACTGGGAGCCGCCTGACGGCACCTGGGCGGCCGTAGGCGAGCCGATCAACTACCCGAAGGGGCATTTCAGTCGCAAGGCCCTCGATCAGGACGAGGTAGTGCTGATCGAGGACATTCACGACCAGGCCTATCCGGCGCCCACGCGGGAGAGCATGGACGCGAGCACCGAGATCGGCATCAACTCCGTGATCGCCGCTCCGCTGGTCGCGCGCGGCCAGCGACTCGGGGTGCTGTGCCTGGCCATGTCGGGCCTGACCGTGCGCGAGGACGCCAAGCACTACGTCGCCGATGACCGCGACCTGGTCGCGGCGATCGCCAGCCGGGTCGCCATCGCGATCGACAACTCCATGCTGTTCGAGGAGGAACGAGCCACGGCGCTCGCCTTCCAGAACAGCCTGCTGCCGCACCAGCCGCCGATGCTCGACGGCATCGACGTCGCTTACCGCTACGTGCCCGCGATGCCGCTCGAGAGCCATGGCCAGGGCATCCAGACGCAGGTGGGCGGCGACTGGTACGACATCATCCAGCTCTCAGCCGGGCGGGTCGGCATCGTGATCGGCGACGTCGAGGGCCGCGGTGCCCGCGCCGCGGCCATCATGGGGCAGCTCAGGTCGGCGCTGCGCGCCTTCGCCCAAGACGACAAGCCGCCAGCCGACATCTTGAGCAAGCTGGACGAGTGGTGCTCGCGGATGACCGATGACCAGGCCGATCCGCTGGCCGTGTCGCCGATCGTGAGCTGCACCTACATGGTCTACGACCCGTGGGTGCGCCAGCTCAAGATCGCCAACGCTGGCCACAATCCGCCGCTGGTGGTGTCCAAAGGCGATGTGAAGCCGCTGGACATCCAGTACCAGGGCGTGCTGCTCGGCGTGCGCGGCATCGGCGTTCCCGGCGTGCCGACCTACCGCGAGGAGACCATCTACCTGCCGCCAGGCGCCACCCTGATCTTCTACACCGACGGGCTGGTCGACCGGCGGGCGCGGGCCGACGGCCCCGGCCACTATGACGACACCGAGGTGCTGGCCATGCTCAGCGAGGCGGTCAAGGCCGTCGCCGACGAGGGCGTGGAGCGGATCGCGCACGCGGCCGAGCGCGCCGTGCCTGGCAAGATCGACGACGACATGGCGATCCTCGTGGTGCGGACCTCGGCTGAGGATCTGGAGACCTGGGACACCAAGTTCCCCGCTGAGCCGATCAAGGTGTCCGAGGCCAGGCGGATCTCGTTCGACACTTTCATCCAGTGCGGCATGGACGATGACCAGGCTGACCTCGCCTGCCTGCTCGTCTCGGAGGTCGTGACCAACGTCGTGCTGCATACCTCGCTGGCACCGGCTCCCCGGCATGAGTTCGCCAAGTCGGGTCGCACGCGGAGCGTGGACGACTGGCTTGAGTCGCCGCTCGCTGAGGACTTCGTCAGCGCGGAAGGCCAGGAGTTCATCTTGCGGATTCGCAAGGGCGCGGAGTCGGTCTGGGTCGAGGTGTACGACTACGACCTGCGGCTGCCGCGCATCCGGATGGCCGGCGCGAACGACGAAGGCGGCCGCGGCCTGTACCTCGTCGACCAACTGGCCGACCGGTGGGGATCGCGGCCGACCGAGGACGGCAAGGCCGTCTGGTTCCAGATGCCGATCAGGCCAGCCTCAGCCAGCCTGTTATCGCCCGCGGCCGCCGTCTAGCGGTCCCGGGGCCGCCGTCTAGCGGTTCTGCGTCGCCCACAAGAGCAGGACGGCGATCGCGACGATCGCGATGGCGGCCGTGTAGAAGCCGCTCCGCACGGGGAAGCCGACGCGCCTGCGGACCCTCGCGGTCACGATCGCGATCACTACCGCGATGAACCCGAGCAAGATGAGGCCGTCAGCCATACCAGCCTCCCGTGAGGTCACCCGATCCTGCCTACGAGCATAACCCGGAGTTTCTCAGGTGGCTCCGCCTGCCTACCGGGGGGTAACCTCGACATCAATTGCGCGAAGGCCAAGGTGGCAGAGGCAAAGGTGGAGGTCATCGTGTCGCAAGCCTACATAGTCGGAGCTGTCAGGACCCCGGTCGGCCGTCGCAAGGGCGGCCTGTCGCAGGTCCATCCGGTCGACCTCGGCGCGCAAGTGCTGGCCGAAGTCGTCTCGCGGACCGGGATCGACCCGGCCGCCGTCGAGGACGTCATCATGGGCTGCGTGTCGCAGATCGGCCCCAGTCGATCGATATCGCCCGTAACGCCTGGCTCTCGGCCGGGCTGCCGGAGTCTGTCCCCGGCGTGACCATCGACCGGCAGTGCGGTTCCTCGCAGCAGGCGGTGCACTTCGCCGCCCAGGGCGTGCTGTCGGGCACCCAGGACCTGGTGATCGCCGCCGGAGTGGAGAGCATGAGCCAGGTCCCGATGGGCACCTCGGTCTCGCTGCCGCTCAAGGAGGGCATGGCGTTCCCCTACGGCAAGGGCTGGCGCGATCGGTACGGCGACCAGGAGATCTCCCAGTTCCGGGGCGCGCAGCTGATGTGCGAGAAGTGGGACATCAAGCGGCTCGCGCTAGAGGAATTCGCGCTGGAGAGCCACCAGCGCGCGATCAGGGCGATCGACGAGGGCAGGTTCGAGCGCGAGATCACGCCGGTCGGCGAGGTCAGCGCCGACGAGGGCCCGCGCCGCGACACCACGCTAGAGAAGATGGCCGAGCTCAAGCCGCTCCGCGAGGGCTGGGAACTCACCGCCGCCGCCGCGTCGCAGATCTCCGACGGCGCTGCCGCGCTGCTGATCGCGTCCGAGGACGCGGTGCGGCGGCACAACCTGACGCCGCGGGCCAGGATCCACGCGCTGGCCGTGACCGGCGCCGATCCGGTCTTCATGCTGACCGGCCCGATCCCGGCGACCGAGATGGCCCTGTCCAAGGGCAAGCTCGGCATCGATGACATTGACGTCTTCGAGGTCAACGAGGCGTTCGCGCCCGTATTGATCGCGTGGTCGGCCGAGACCGGCGCGTCGCTGGAGAAGACCAACCCGAACGGCGGCGCGATCGCCCTCGGTCACCCGCTCGGGGCCACCGGCGCGATCTTGATGACCAAGCTGGTGCATGAGCTCGAGCGCACGGGCGGCACGTACGGCCTGCAGACGATGTGCGAAGGCGGTGGCCAGGCGAACGCGACGATCATCGAACGAGTGTGATCCCCTGACGGCAGCTTCCTTGCTGAAGGTTACTCAATAAACTTCTAGCTTGACTTAGAAGTTTATCTCCGGTAGAACTGTAGCTAACCGGGGTCCAGCGTTGGACCATTCGGGTGTTCACTGGAGGTGGATCGCAGTGCTGCTGACTTCATTCGACCCGTTCGTCACCGACTTCGACCGGATCGTTCAGCGGACTTTCGGCTGGTCCGACGGCGGCTCCGCTGGCCGCTCCGCCCTGCCGATGGATGTTGTGCGCCGTGACAGCGAGGTCGAGCTGCGGTTCGACCTGCCCGGCGCCGATCTGGACAGCATCGAGGTCACCACTGACCGCCGGGTGCTGACGGTCTCCGCGAAGCGGAGCAGCGAGTTCGGCGAGCAGGAGCGGCCGGTAGTGCGCGAGCGCGTGACCGGCTCGTTCTCCCGCAAGGTCAGGCTGGCCGAGACGGTCGACGCCAAGAAGGTTGAGGCCAGGTACGAGAATGGCGTGCTGACCGTGGTGCTGCCGCTGGCCGAGGAGGCCAAGCCGCACAAGATCGAGATCAAGCGGCCGGGCGCTCCGGAGCTCACCGCCTGAGACGCGATCGAGGTACCGGGCCGGGCCGGGCGGGTGACACCGCCATGCCCGGCCTGCTGCTTGCCCCCGCAGGCCTCGATGCTGGAGTGTGTGAACCGTGCTGCCGTTTGACGATGAGAACCTGCCGCTCTTCACCGTCGGCCAGGTTGCCCAGATGCTCGAGGTTCAGCAGGCATTCCTGCGCCGCCTGGACGACCACGGCGTCGTCACGCCATCGCGCTCGACCGGCGGCCAGCGGCGGTACTCCCGCATGGAAGTGACTGTCGTCCAGTACGTCGCCCGGCTCGCCGACGAGGGGATGACGCTCGCGGCGATCCGCCGGGTACTGGAACTCGAGGAAAAGGTCAAGATCCTTCAAGCTGAAAGGGATGCGCTCCGAGCCGCCCTAGCCGACAGGGACCGCCTGCTGGCCATACTCACCAGCCGCCCCCCGCCCCAGTCGTAGCCGGCTGCGTATTGCAAAGGTTCACATAAAGGGGCATCGTCAATTCGGACCCATGTCTATTCGCACATCGCGGAGTGGAGGCCGGATGCGGCAGCAGCGGGAACGTCGTCAATCACGCACTCGATCAGCGGGCTTGCTCAAGATCATCGCCGGAGTTGGCTGCGCGGCCGCGCTGGCGGCCGTAGCGGCAGGGCCGGCGGCGCAGGCCGCTCCGGCACGCCCGAGCGCCATACCCGCACACCACGCGACAGCGCCGGCGTCGTCGTCCGCGACCGCCCGGATGAAGGTCAGCTGCGCCAACCCGAACTACTCCCCGTCGGCGCCCAGCGTGCAGTGCCCTGACGTCTACGACCCGATCCACGCCTTCGGGCACTACGTCGGCCACGACGAACCGGGAGTCTGGTTCGACTCCAACGTCCCCGGGTCAGGTAACCGGGCGCGCTGGCAGCTCACCCTGCCCACCGACCCACCGCCCAGCGCTGTGCCAGGCAAGCGGGTCTACAGCTTCGAGCAGCACGTCGCGTTCTGGTTCGGCATGGCGCTGTGTGCCAACCAGTCCTTCCCGGAGCAGTTGTCTACTTGCACGCCCGACTCCGACAGCAACATCGTCGACCCCAAAGTCAGTCCGGAGCACGCCGGATCGGCGTACCTGGAGCTGCAGTTCTACCCGCCGGGTTCGGCTCCGCTGCCCACGTGGATCTCGTGCGACGCGACCCACTGGTGCGCCGCGATGAACGTCTGGACCTTCTACGAGAACCCGGTGACTGGCCAGGACCTTAACAAGGCCTGCCAGGCCAAGGTGGGCGGCGTCGAACTGGATAACTTCGCCTTCGTCACCCACGACGGCACCCCGACCGGCCCGCCGAACCCGCTCGACTCGACGGCGGCGACGTTCACCCCGAACAGCGATACGCTGCTGATGAACCAGGGCGACCACATCGGCGTCACGATCAAGGACAGCCCGCAGGGGCTCACGGTCAAGCTCGACGACCACAGCACCGGCCGTCACGGCAAGATGGTCGCCAGCGCGGCGAACGGGTTCGGCCAGATGGTCTTCGCGCCCGACCCCTCGACCGAGTGCGCGGTGACCCCGTACACATTCCACCCTATGTACTCGACCTCGAACATCGAGACCAGGGCGACGTGGACGGCCTTCCCCTACAACATCGCGTGGTCAGACGAGACCGGCCACTTCCAGTACTGCAGTCAGTCCGACCCGACCACGCAGCAGTGCACCGGCGAGGAGGGCGCTCCGGGTGCCCAAGGGCCGCCTGACGCCGACGACTTCGCCTGCTTCCCGGCGAGCATCGCCACCCGCGATCCGATCGGCGGCTGCGTCGCGCCGAACTACGGCTTCGACGGCCCGCCTTACCTGGACGACTGGCCCAATGGCAGCAAGGACCGGCCCACGCCGATCTTGTTCACCAGCCCGCTGACCGGGAAGCACTTCAACATCAACTACTCGCAGAACGCACTCGCGGCGCCACTGCCGTTCGATGAGTTCGACAGCGGCAACCAGTCATGTGACATTTTCGCGCGCACGGGTTGCACGCAGCTGCCGATCACGGACGATGGCACGCCAGCCGCGTTCTACCCGTACTTCTATACGACCCATCTCGCGGGCTGCACCTGGGGCGAGGGCACCGACGTTCCTGGCCTCACCGTGAACGACTTCGGCAAGCTCAACCAGTACGGCACCTACGATCCGGGCATCTTCTACAGCAGCAAGGGCGGCACGGAAACTTTTTCCTCCGTGTTCATGCAGACCTTCCCGCGCAATGAGTGCCCGGCCACTCCTGGCAGGGGGCACCGCTGACCTGAACCCGTTCCTGACCTGAGGTTTCCTGGCGGGGCCGGTGCGCGCTTCGGGCGCGCCCGGCCCCGCCTCGCTTTGTCAAAGTCGTGGCGCCGTCGTGCAACCTCGCGGGCTCCTCCAATGGTCAGGATGGGCAAGGAGGTGGTCATGGACCGCGCGTCCACTGAGGATTTCACCGAGTTCATGCTGAGCCGATGGACCGCGCTCGTACGGTTCGGCTACGGCCTGACCGGCGACCTCGGGCTCGCGGAAGACCTGGCGCAGACAGCGCTCACCAGGGCCTTCGCGTCCTGGGTCCGAGTCAGCCGGGCCGCGAGCCCAGACGCCTACGTGCGGAAGATCATGATCAACTCCAATCGCACGCGGTTGCGCGGGAGACGGGTGCACGAGCACCTGACCGGCGTGCCGCCCGAGCGGCCGGCTAACGAAGTGACCGGCCGGCGCGACGATCAGCCCGAGCTCATAACGGCGCTGATGAGTCTGCCAGCAGGTCAGCGAGCGGTCGTGGTGCTTCGGTACTGGATGGATCTGAGCGAGGCCGAGACGGCCGACACGCTCGGCTGCTCCATCGGCAACGTCAAGAGCCAGGCCGCGCGGGCGCTGGCGAAGCTGCGAGTCAGCGCCGAGCTAGTGAACGGGGCAAGCCATGCCGACTGAGACCGAACAACTGCTGCGCGACCGGCTGCGGCGGGTACTCGATGAAGTCGTGGCGGGGCCACCGCCGGTGACCGTCGTGCTGAGGAAAGGACAGGCTATGCGCATTGGATCACGGATCGCGGCAGGGGTCGCTGTAGTGGCGGTGTGCGCTGCGGGCTTCGCGACGGCTACCGGGCTCGGGCTGCTGCGCAAGGAGCCGGCGGATACCGGGCCTACCGTGCGTCACCACCACCTGCCGCTGCCGACCTTGCATGTGGCGCGACTGCCTGAGCACGCTCGGGACGGCGTGATCGCCGCCGGCAGTTCGACGGGAAAGCCGTGGAATGACACCTGGCGCATCGCGATCGATAGGAAGTCCGGAAGGCTATACAGCGTTGTCGACGGCGGTCAGCCTTGGACATACAAGACGCTGCGTCAAGCCGGGCACCTGAGCGGGTTCGCATCGTTCTACGTGGCCTACCACGAGGCCTATAGCGGGCTTTACGGGGTGGTGCGCAGCGACGTCACCAAGATCGTGATCCGCTTGAACAGCGGACAGGTCGTTGACGTGCACCCGGTCAGCGCGCAGGGCTACCGATGGGTCGGGCTGCTTTTCCCGTTGTCGCTCTATACGCCGAAGATAACCGTCTACGCGGGCAGGACCGAGCTTGGTCACTCCTTCCCCTATAGTTGGCTGCCCGTGACCTGGCTGCGGCCTGGACAAGCTGGTCCAGCGAGGCAGAGCGCGCGCGTCGGCGCTGGGTTCGTGCCCATGAATTCGCGGCACGATTGGTCGGCCACGGTGAAGGCTGGCCCCTTCGGGTACTGCCTGTCGCTGACGGGACGTGAGGCCAAGGAGCTCGACTACGACTGCCTGTCTCCTGCGACGGTGCGGCGGCCGGGGGTGCACGCGCGGACGCGGACCAGGCCGCGCGGGCTGGCGCGGTGGCTGATCGGGACGGCTAGCCCGGGGGTAGCGTACGTGAAGCTCTTCGTCGCGGACGGGACTACGATCAAGGCGCCCGTGGTCCCGGTGTCCGGGCAGGACTTCTACGCGCTGGCGATCGTGCGCGGCCAGGTCGTGACAGGCTGGGGAGCGTACGACAGCACCGGGCACAGGCTGTACGGCGGCGTCGGGGCGCCGCGACTGGTTCGCTGAGCCGCGCCGTTGAGGCGGTGCTCTCGCTCTCCCTGGAATATCGTGATCTGGGAGGTAGGCGTGGCTCGATTGACCGCACGGCACCTGCACGTCGCTGAGGCGGCGGCTGTTGCCCTCATCGCGCTCGGCGTGGCCGTAGGGCCAGGACTCGCGCGAGCAGTGGGTCATGTCGTGACGGGCGGCACTCCGAAGGTAAGCGTGACCAGGCTCGTGCCCAAGGCCCGCGAGGGGATCGTCGCCAGCGGGACGATCGCGGGCAGGCCATGGCAGATCGAGGTCATGAAGGCGAGCTCGTTCGCCGGGAGCTGGGAATGTGCCCCGGCGACCCGGTTCGCCACCTACTGCCAGATCGGCTATAACCGGCTCTGGGGACCGATACCGAATGGCCAGCCGGCCATGCTCAGCGGAGCCGGGCAGACCCTGCTTGGCAGGGTCAGGGCCGACATCAGGCGGATCAGGGTCAGGCTCTCCGACGGCGTCATCATCGACTTGCACCCGGTCGTCGCCTACGGGCGGCGCTGGGTCGGCCTGGTCTTTCCCGCTGGATCTTCGGTGTCGATGGTGACCGCCTACGCCCGCGGAGAGGCGATCGCCCACAGCACCCCGTATATCCCCGAGGACGGCAACTACGAGTTCCTGTCCTGGCTGCCTCCCGGCGTGGACGGCCCGGCGATCGTGACCAAGCCGATCAACCCGCAGATCGTGCCGGGCGATCAGCTATCCGTCGGTCCTTGGGGCAACTGCGTAGGGTGGCCGGACCAGTTCATGTGCTGGCCCCTCGGCACGGCGTTCACGTCCGGCTCGATCTACTCTTTCCCGCACGCTCCGCTGACGCCGCGCTCGGTCGTGATGGCCGTCCGGCCGAATATCGCCTACCTGCAGCTCCGGTTCTCGAACGGTGTATCCAGGCGGATACACGTGGTCTACGGTGCCGGGGTCGGATTCGTCGCCTACAAGGTCAGGTCGAAGCCGGTCATCGTCAGGTGGGGGCTCTACAGCTCAACCGGCCGGAAGCTATCCGGCGGCCTGGGCCCGCCCGACACGAGCGTCGTCGGAGCCTAGCTCGTCGCCGCCGGGCGGCGCTAGACCCGCGCCCGGTAGAAGTTGAGGTACGAACGGGACGGGGTCGGGCCACGCTGATCCTGGTAGCGAGAGCCGTAGATGCTTGACCCGTACGGATGCTCGGCCGGCGAACTGCACTGGAACAGGCAGAGCTGGCCGATCTTCATGCCGGGCCACAGCTTGATCGGCAACGTGGCCACGTTCGACAGCTCGAGCGTGACGTGGCCGGAAAAGCCAGGGTCGATCCAGCCGGCCGTCGAGTGCGTCAGCAGGCCGAGACGGCCGAGGCTGGACTTGCCCTCGAGCCGCCCCGCGATGTCGTCGGGCAGCGAGACAATCTCGAACGTCGAGCCGAGCACGAACTCGCCAGGATGCAGGACAAGCGGCTCATCACCCTCGGTCTCGACAAGCCGGGTCAGATCCGGTTGCTCGATCGCCGGATCGATGTGCGGATACCTGTGATTCTCGAATACCCGGAAGTAGCGGTCGAGCCGAACGTCTACGCTGGACGGCTGGACCAGCTCAGGCGCGAACGGATCGACCACGACGCGGCCGGATTTGATCTGGGCGCGGATGTCCCTATCGGAGAGCAGCACGACGGCAACCTACAGGTTCCGGTACGATGTCGTCGCGGCACTTGCTCCGGCAGCCGCGAGCGCGGGTGTAGTTCAATGGCAGAACATCAGCTTCCCAAGCTGACAGTGCGAGTTCGATTCTCGTCACCCGCTCCTATGACTAAGGCCAGGTCAGGAGGCATATCGTCCCTGACCTGACTTTCGCGGTATCTGGTGCACTGGCTGGCCGTGCCCACTACGCGCCCGTTGCCTACTACCGAGACCCCCAGAAGTCAGGTCCAGCCCTGGGCGCTGAGTAGCCAGCAGGTTCGATCAGCGGTCCTCTTATCTTGTCGCTGTAGGCTCTACCGCAGGGAGGCGAGGCTGAGATGAGTGCGCAGACGCATGACCTTGTTCCTGGGGTGGCGCCGGATCCGGCGAAGAGTCTCCGTGCCATCCGGGCCGCCTTGGTGGTGCGGCAGGATCGCGAGGCGTTCGACGCCGGCCTCAAGGCGGTCCTGGACGAAGTCAGGGTAAATCTTGATCTCGGCGTGCTGAACGACTTCGTGCATCGCTGGTGGATATCCGCATGTGACTCGGTGCGGGATCCCGATGGGCGTCGGCGCATGCATGCCCGCGCCGACCAGGTCCTGGCCGGTGAGCCGACGCCTCAGGGCAGACCGTGGCGCGAGATCCTCGCTGAACGAGACAGCGGCAGGTAGGTGTACCGGCTCAGCCTGGACCCGATCGTCGAAGATCAGATCAAGGCGATTCCTCACGAAGCTCTGCGCCCGCTGGCCGAGTTGTTCACCCTTCTGGAGACGGCTCCTTGGAGCGGAGAGCCGTTCAACACCGCCAACCCGCGAGGCAACATGCTCACGCATGCCTTCGGCGAACTCGGTCTGGCGACCTATCTCGTCATGGAAGACCAGCGCGAGGTCTATCTGCTCCGTATCGAATGGCCCTGAGTCGTGCGGGCAACGCCTGGCCATTAACCACGGTGCGCCGCCAGGGCAGCCGATCCCGCCAGCTCTACTTCAGGTAGGACGAAAGCACAGACGTGATCTCGTCGCTGCGGTGGTAGCCGACATCGTGCCCTGAGGAATCGCTGATGTGCAGGGTGGCGTCGGGCAACTCGCGGGCCAGGCGGCGCGCGAAGGCGAGCGGCGAGCGGCGGTCAAGAGCGCCGCTCCATATGTGCACCGGTGTACTGACCTCGCTGAGCGGGAACGGCCAAGGGAGCCTGGTTAGCGCGACTTCCTGCACCGCAGCGCGTGTACCAGGCCGGAGTGCGTCGGCGACGGCGTCGATTTCGATCCGCCAGTTGGCGTGCATGGCCTCAGGCGTGGTGGCCATATCACGGCGCAACAGGCGCTCCCGCTTGGCCTCGCTGCCGACCTGTCGCCGCAGCCGCGCGATCTCAACCGTGTTAAACGCCGGCGCGTTCCGAGCGAACCAGCTCCTGATCCTGACGCTCGCCTCCTGGTCGGCTCTAACCTCCGGGTCGTAGGGCCCGCTCGTCGAGATAAGGGCCGCGACACTGACCTGTTTGGCGAGTTGATGCGCGGCGACCAGCGTGAACGGGCCTCCGCCCGACTCGCCCGCCAGTGCGAACTGGTCCAGGCCCAGATGATAAGCCAGCGCGGCCAGATCGTAGCTCCAGCTCACCACGCTGCGCTCGCGATGGTAGTCGGAGCCGCCGTAGCCGGGCTTGTCCGGGGAGATCCAGCGCAGCCCGGCTGCCCGGGCCGACGCGTCATAGCAGCCTCCGCCGAGGCCTGACACTGGCGTCCCAGCGGTGTAGATAACCGGTGACCCGTCCGGATCGCCGAACTCATGCCAGCGCAGCTGTCGGCCGTCGGCAAGGGTCATCTCGTCAGAGGTCACGCATTGATGCTGACCCAGCCGGGACCGTTCCGCAAGATACGGCCTCTGCGCAACACGCGACGCACCAGGGCGAGACCCACCCAGATCACCGTAGGAAGCGTCTTCCTCGAACACGACTCTCCAGCCCGCGGCCATCGCATCTAGACCCGCTCTCCAGGCAGTAGCAGTACGTCATTTCGGTCAGTGCAGCAGCGCGCCACCGGTCGGGAGAGTGGTGGGTGCGGTGCTGGTGCAGGTGTAGGAGCCGGTGTAGATAAGCGCAGCCGTGGTCTCCAGGTTGTTCGCGAGCTGGAAGGTGCCGAAGCTCAACTCCGTCTCAGCTGGTATCGCGGCAGGATTGATCGTCACGGTCAAGCAGGCCGCGCCTCCAGTGTGTCTTTTCTGAGTTTTCGTGGTTTGAGATTATTGGGGGATGGCGAAGGGGGTGCCCGGGACGTGCCGCGTGATCTTCCCGGCAGGATGGGCTCGGCCCGCCGCCGTCGACTGCCGACACAACGCCCGCTCACTGCTCCGAAGCGAACCGCGTGTGGGGCGTGTGCGGCGGCATTGCGGAGGTATTTCGGTTGCCTGGAGGAGGGTTTTCGCACGCAGGAGCCGCTTCGTGGGATAGTCCGGACAATCCTCCCGGACGCGAAAATCGTCCTCCGTGGTCCTGAATATGCTCCTGGATCAAGGTCCATTGAAGGCGGGCAGCCTGGCAGCCCGACCCAGCGGCCAGTAATTAGCCGGGCTGCGGGGCTATCGGGCAGCAAGCAGATCTGGCGGGGTCGGTCAGTTCCGCGTCAGGAAAAGCACCTGTCCGGGCTGGATCTGGGGTGTCCCGTCGAGCAGGGCGGCAAGAGCGCTGGTGATGGACGCTGTGAAGGCGCGGTTCTGCGGGAAGGTCTTGGTGGATACCAGGATCAGCCCGGCATGAAGCTGGCCGACGGCGCGGTATCGGCCGTCGAGGGGGATGAAGTCCTTGACATTGGCGGTGACCAGGGCGCGGCCCGTGTCTGTCGCCCGTGCGAGGACCTGGTCATCGGGGAGGGCCAGCAAGGTCGTGTCTGCGACCACGGAGGTTACGTCGTGGCCTTTGCCGCGCAGTTGCTGGATTCTTCGGAGAACATCTCGTCGAGCAGCAGTGGCTGGCTCATTGCTATCCGGCCAGGAGCTGGCGTTCTCGTAGCCATGCTTGTTCGGCGGAGTCCTCTGCGGCGTCGGCGACGGCGATTTCGGCGTCCACTTCGCCGGGGTAGGCAGTCCAGTAGCGGATGGCGATGCTCAGCAGGTGGGCTGTCACTCCGGTGCTGTCACTGACCAGCTTCAGCAGGTCGTGGCTGTCGAGTTCAGGCTCTGCCCCGTGTGCGGACCTGACCGCGCGGATGACTTCCCATACATCGGGGCCTCCGGCCAGGCTGGCCCGCCGCCCGGTGGGGCCGACCCTGAAGACGACTCCCGGGTGCTCTGCTATCCGCAATGCCTCATCCACCAGGCGGTTCGCGGCTGAGGACATTGACATGCCTGGATTCGCGGCTACGAAAGAGACCAGCCTGTCTGCGACCGGCGGGTCGAATCTGACTGGCGTAGCTGGGCGCTTGCTCATGACTACATCGTCGTCGGTTAGAGTCGCGCTGAGCAAACGAGGTCCTGTCACGACTGACGATTTGACCCACCCGACACGCATGCGGCCTTCGTGCCATTAGCTGGCCGCAGGCCCCACCTTCGACCGCGTCCGCGGCGGGTTCAGGCGATGAGCAGGCGCTCGCCGAGCTCGGCCGCGTCGAGCCCGACGAGGTCGCGGTTGCGTTCGGCCCACCGGCCGGAGGCGAGGTCATCACGGAGGTTGTGCACTGCCCGCTGCTCGGCGTCCGGCCCGACTCTGGCCCAGATCGACATTCCCCGGCGGACATGCTCATCCAGATATGCTCCCGGCCGGCGCCAGTAGGCCTCGTAGAAGCCGTCCGCGCAGTCCCACGGAATCAGCACCGGCTCCGCGCTGGCTCCGATCGCGCGGGCCAGCTCGGTCAGCGAAGGCCGCCCGGCCTGGAGATCGAAGTACTCGGGCAGGTAGTCGCGACTCAGCCAGAACAGATCGCGGTCACTGAAGTCCTTCGTGAACACCACCACGCGGCGGGCGACCCGCCGCATCTCGCGCAGCCCCGCGACCGGATCCTGCCAGTGATCGATGGTGGCGAAAGCCATCGCGGCGTCGAAGGACTGGTCCTCGAACGGCAGGCTCTCGGCGGTGGCAGCCACGCACGGCGCGGCGCCCGCAGGACGCTGCGCGCGCATGACCGCCGACGGTTCCACCGCGGTGACGTCCCGGTCGGGAGGCTCGTAGGAGCCGGTTCCAGCGCCGACGTTCAGCACCGTGCGCGCGTCGCCGAGCGCGGCCCAGACCTGGGCGGCGATCCGCGGCTCAGTGCGCCGCGTCACGGTGTACGTGGCCCCGATGGCGTCGTACAAGTGCGCGCTGGACATTGCGCCGCCTCCCTGCATCGTGCCGATATATCGGCACGATATGAGATGTCGCCGGGGCGGGGTGAGCAGCGACCAGCGGCAACACGACGGGCCGCGTTGCTGTCCGAGGAGGGCGCGACCGGCAACCTGGGCCGGCCAGAGCCGCCGCTGTCCGGGCCGGGCGGCCCGGACCGTGCTCCCGCCTGACCAGCCACCAATGTTCTCGGGGCTCGGTGCCGCCGGGCGGGCGCCTGTCTGAGGATTTCGGCCGGGGCCGGAACACGCAGGCCAGCGCATGATCAAAATCGGCTAGGCGGCACTGGACCATGACTGCGGAAACTTCCGCGCCCCGGCCTGACGCCGTCGCAGCCCATGCCGGCCCCGGATCAGGCCCAGGCGGAGCCAAGCTCCGTCCTCGAACGCCAGATAACCCGTTGCCCCCGACGGAGTGCTTGATTAGCATCCGCGCATGTCCCCGGTCTACGCGCCTGCCGCCGATCACGCCGACGTATTCGCGCACTTCGGGGCCAGTGGAGTCCCTGACTGCTCCAGCTACCCGTGGTCGCCGGTCTTCCCGTGCCAGATCGCCGGACGCCGGGCGATCGTCAAACGTACCCGCAGGACGCCGGCGGACGCAGCCGCGGTGGCCGCGGCTACGAGAGCGTTGCTCGCCGGAGGCGTTCAGGTCGTTACTCCGCTTGAGCTGCACGTCGCCAACCCGTTTCGGCTGGATGACGCCCACTGGGTGGCGTACCCATTCATCGAGGGCAGCGCCTACTCCGGCCAGCTCCCGGAACTGACCGCGGCCGGAACTCTACTGGGCCGGATGCACGCGACTGAGGCCGGGTCAGCGCGATTGCCCGCGCTCCGCTGGCCAGACTACGACGAGGCGCGCGTGGACGGCGACGTGGAGTTGTTGCACGAGGTAATGGCGCCCCATGCTCCGTCACAAGCCGTCGAGCGCTTTGCGGCGCTTATATCCAGCTTCGCCGCTGATGTGCTGCCCCCGATCCGCGACGCGCAGCTGCCGTACGCGAACGCATCCATGGACTACAAAGCGAGCAACCTTGTCTATACGCCTGCCGGGCCAGTCCTGGTCGACCCCGACAACGGCGATTTCGCTCCCCGACTGCTTGACCTTGCCCAGGCCGCGCTGCTCTTCCATACCGATCACTACTCCGCGCCAGCGAGGCCCTTCAATCGCACCGAGTGGTCGGCGTTCATCGGCGCGTACCAGCGCGAGGTCGAATTGACTGAACGCGAGTGCCTGCTCTGGCCAACCGCCATCGACTACATGCTCGCCGAGGAAGGCCACTGGGCCTTCACCGGAACTCCTGAGGACTGGCACAGGCAGCCGTCGTTCCTGCTCGCGCTGGCCAGCGTGCGCTCCGACGACTTCCCGCTGGAACCACGTACGCGCTAGGGTGATGCGTGAACTACCATCTGGATAGTAGGTAGTTGTGACGGAATTATGTCGAGGTCTAGCAGATCAGACTTGCTGAACCAGCGCTGTTCTGCCAGATAGTCGTCGGTCTCCCGATTGAACTTTACCTTGGCGACGGGAGCCAACGTGCAATACCTGCTGACAGCTACAACTCGGACCTGCTCGCCGTGCCAGGGCATATCCCAAGACCAGAGATGAATGAGCGCCCCGGGGCAGATGGTAAAGCCAGTCTCTTCAAGGACCTCGCGGATCATGTGATCATCAACGTCCTCGGACTCTTTGAGCCGTCCGCCCGGTAGCTCCCAAAGCCCGGGATTATTCGGATCGTCCTTTGCCTTTCGAACGAGGAGGATCTTGTCGTTGTTGGTGACAACGGCTTTTTGAGCAAATTGAACGGCGGTCACGGGCCGCTTCCTTGGCGTGTAGCTTAACTGTGGTAACCATGTCGTGGCCAGGGTAGTCCACCACCTCATTGAGACGATCCGAGGGCCGCGCGGCCCGCCGTGAAAGCGTCGAGGATGGCGCGGGGGCGGCAGCGGGCCAGTGCCTGCGCAGAGCTGGCCCACTCGTACTGGTCGTGCTCGGTGCCGTCAACTGCGATCTCCGTGCCCCAGGGCACTTCCAGGGCGAATACCGCCCAGTCTGTGTCCTCGACCAGGACGGGGAAAGGCCGGGAGACCAACCCCGTTTCCTCACACAGCTCACGGACAGCGCAGGCCTCGATCGTCTCGCCAGGCTTGCGCAGAGCCGGCGGAGTCCAGGCCCAGTCGCCTTCCCAGTCCGGACCATGGTGCGCGCGGTGCAGCAGGACGTATCGCCACCCTGACGGGCTTCGGCTCGCCACGACAATTGTCGCCCCATGCGGCCGGTCGCGGCTGACGGGCTCGCCATCCCAGGTGGTGAATTCCTCCACTCCGCCGAAGTCCGTCACACCCCTATTCTCGCCGGTCTCTGCTCATAATCGCATCGCCGGGCAAGCCATTGCCGCTGACAGCTGTACTCAGGGAAAGGCTAGCCTGCGGTCACGGACCTGAGCCACTCCTGAGAAGATCGACCAAGTCAGGCGCGGGGGGCGCTGACACGGACTTGGGGGGGTCCATGACAGCGGCCAGCGCTGTTCGGGGACGGTCTCGTAGCTTGATCCTGGCCGCGATGATCTTCGCGGTTGCGATGATCTTCATCGATCAGACGATCGTGTCTATCGCGATCCCGGAGATCCAGAAGGAACTGAACCTCAGCACCACCGGCGTCCAATGGGCAGTCAACGCCTACCTGCTCTCGCTCGCCGCGTTCTTCGCGTTCGGCGGCAGGCTTGCCGACACGGTCGGCCACCGCAAGATGGTCACCCTCGGGATCGTCGTGTTCGCGGGCGCGTCGGCCTTGTGCGGGCTTACCCCGAAGGGAAGCTTCGCCGAGGCCTGGATCGTGATCTTCCGCGTCATCCAGGGAGCTGGCGGGGCGATCATGTTTCCCGCCGCGCTCGCGATCGTCGTGCAGACGTTCGCGCTGCGCGAGCGCGGGAGGGCGCTCGCCCTTTTCTTCGGCATCGCGGGCGGCCTGACGGCTATCGGGCCGGTGCTTGGCGGCTACCTCACCCAGTGGACCTGGCGCGCTATCTTCTGGGTCAACATCCCGGTCGCGCTCATCGCCCTGGCGCTGATCTCCATCTCCAGGCCGGTCACCGATCACAGGCCGGCCCGCATGGATTACCGCGGCCTGGCGCTAGTTGCCGGGGGCATCGCGCTCAGTGTCTTCGGCTTCCAGCAGTCGACGATCTGGGGCTGGGGCAACCCCGCCATCGCGATCTGCATCGCCGCCGGGATTGGCCTGCTCGTGGTGTTCTACTTCGCGGAACTTCGCACGCCTGCGCCGCTCATGCACGTGAACATCTTCAAGATCCGGCCGTTCCTTGTCCAGAACATCGTGCTGGGCATCTCCAACCTGGTGTTCGTCCCCGTGTTCTTCTTCGGCAGCGAGTACGCCCAGATCTCGCTGGGCAAGTCAGCATCGCAAGCCGGGATCATCTTGCTGTATTTCTTCATCGGATTCGTCATAGCAGCCCAGCTCGGCGGCCGAATGCTGGACCAGGCCGGCGCGAAGCGCCCCGTCGTGCTCGGCTGCGCTCTTGCCGCCGTCGGATTCTGGCTGTGGGGCCAGAATGTCACCAGCCTCAGCTTCAGCAGCCAGCGGTGGTACATCATCCTGGCCGGGGCCGGCGTCGGATTCATGCTCGGCCCCGCGAGTACGGACGCGGTCAACCGGGCCAGCCGGCTCTCCTACGGTGAGGCCACGGGCATCACCCAGACGGTCAGGAACTACGCGGCCAGCATGGGGATAGCGATCCTCGGCACGATCCTGGTCACGGTCCTCCGCGGTCACCTGGTTACCTCGCTGATCGCGCTCGGCCAGCCGAGCGGTCAGGCGCACGCTCAGGCTGCGAAGCTATCGCAGGTCACAGGTGGCGCCGCGAGCAGCAACGGCAGCGTCGGCTCGATCCCGCATTTCTTCAGGCTCGACTTCGCGCACGCGACCGAAGCGGTGCTCTACATCATGGCCGTAGTCATGGCCGTGGCGGCGATCGTGGCGTTCATCGGCCTTCGCGCCGGCGTCCAGCAGGAACAGCCGCCGCCGGACGGCCCGTCTCCCGGCGACAACGTCCGCGGCGACGCGTCAGCGAGGGGATGAGGGTCGCTCACCTGGCTGTGCTGGGGGGCTGAGCGAAAGCACATATATGGTCATGGGGTGGCTTTGAGCGTTCCTTTGCGTCGTATCAGGCATGCCCTGACGGTGCCTGTGCGGGTCAGCGGTATAGAGGCAAGGTTCGTGCTCGATACGGGGGCCGGCCTCAGCGTGATATCCAGCGCACTTGCCGACAAGGCCGGCTGCGTCGGGCTCGGCTCGCCGGTGACGGTGCACAGGATGTCGGGCCAGCCCTTGTCGATCGAACTCGGACGAGCGGGGCCGGTAGAGCTCGGAACGCATCGCTGCGACGACGTTCCGGTCGGCATCTTCGACCTGGCCGGCCTGGCCGGCTTCGCCGAGGTCGATGGCCTCCTCTCGCTGAGCCACTTCCGGTCGGTGCCGATGACGATCGACTACGGAGCTGGAGTCCTGGCGATCGAGGATGACGAGTCGGCGGTGCGCCGGGCTGACCTCGGCTTTGCCGTTGACGTGCACGTTGACTACGACGGTTGCGTGACGGAGTTGATGCTCGATCTCAACCTGCCAAGCGGTCGCACGATCACGGTCGAGGTCGATACCGGAAGTGAGTTGGTGACCCTCAATGAGCCGCTTGCCGCCGACGCTGATGTCGACCTGGCGGGCGGCAGCGTGCGCACGTACGAGGGCACGGATGAGACTGGCTATGAGTTCACCCGCCACTTCGCCACGGTCGCCGGAGACATCAGCATCGCCGGAGCGCCGCAACTGCGGGTGACGGGGGCCGAGGCCATGTTCCAGAAGATCATCTACGACGGGCTCGTCGGCGACAGGTTCCTCCGCAACTTCACTACTACCTACGATCTCCCGAACTCCCGGATGATTTTCGCGCTTCCGGGGCTGGCCTCGCCGTCGCCGGAGCGGTGGTGACCGCAGCATGACGCAACTGACGCTGATCGCCAGGGCCAGGCGGCAGAGCGTGCCTGTCAGCCGGTGCGTGACGCAGGTCACCGGCACGGCCCGGCCGATTGTGGCGCTGCGCGTCGAGAGCGAGAACGCGCCGGCCATGCGGCTGCACAAGAGCTTCGGTTTCCGCGTCCGCGCTGACTGAACCGAGATAGGTCGCGCGGGCAAGCCTGAATGTGCCGGTGTGCGAGGATAGCCGCTATGGCGTTGTCCACGGCGTTCACGAAGCTGATGGGCGTGCGGGCTCCGATCGCGCTTGCGCCCATGGGCGGAACGGCTGGCGGTGCCCTTGCTGCGGCTGTCTCCAACGGCGGCGGGCTGGGGTTGCTGGGCGGCGGCAACGGGGATCACGACTGGCTGGCCGCTGAACTGCCGATCGTCGCGGCCGGCACCGACAAGCCGTGGGGGGTCGGTTTCCAGAGCTGGGCGATCGACGCCAGCGCGCTGGAGCGCGCGCTGGAGTACCAGCCGAGCGCGGTGATGTTGTCCTTTGGCGACCCGCACCCGTTCGCAGAGCTGATCCGGCAGGCGGGCGCGGCGCTGATCCTCCAGGTCACCGACCTGGATGAGGCCCGGCAGGCACTGGAGCTTGACCCCGATGTGATCGTGGCGCAAGGCACGGAAGCTGGCGGTCACAGCGGCGGGCGCGGACGTTCTACGCTGGCGTTCGTGCCGGTCGTCGTGGACCTGGCAGCGCCGAAGCCGGTACTGGCGGCTGGCGGCATCGCCGACGGGCGAGGCGTGGCCGCGGCCCTGGCTCTCGGGGCCGCCGGGGCGCTTGTCGGCACCCGGTTCCATGCCAGTGCCGAGTCTCTCGCCGATGCCGCGGCTAAGAAGGCCATCGTGGAGGCAGGCGGGGAGGAGACAGAGCGCAGCAGGGTGCTTGACATCGCACGGAGCTCGCGATGGCCTGCTAAGTACCCGGCCCGCACCCTCTCTCATCCGGTCCTTGATCAATGGCGGGGCCGGGATGACGAGCTAGCCGCGAACCCTGACGAGACGAGACAGGCGTACCGCGATGGCATAGCGCAAGGCGAGTTGCCCCCGCTGCCGGTCTGGGCCAGCGCGGCCATTGACCTCATCCGCGATCTGCCATCCGCGGCCGAACTGGTCAGCCTCCTCGCCGCGCAGGCGGAGGAGGCGCTGGCCAGGGCAGGAAACCGCGGATGACGCGCAGCCATGCGTCAGGGTTGTCGAAGTGCGCCGCATGGGCCGCGTCCGGCACCTCGGCTAGCGTGCTGCCCGGCACGGCCGCGTGAAGCCGCCTGGCTACCCCTACAGGAAAGCCCATGTCGTGGACGCCGTGCACGATCAGCACAGGCCGCCCCCATTCTCGCAGCACCCGCTCGGGATCGGCAGGCGCCGCCGGGCGTAGCAGGCCAGCCACGTACGGCTCAGTCCAGTCATCGGAAAAGGCCACCTGGCTTAGTACCGCCTCCCATTCGGCTCGCCTGTCCAGCCGCCAGATGTCATACGGGAGGCTGTCGAAGGCCATCGCCCGCGCGAGCGCCCCGTCGGGCGCGTCAGGATCAGTGGCGAGCGGATGCGTGAATTCAATCCCGGCGACCAAGGGCGTCCGCGCCACGTAGTCCGGTGACGCTCGCAGTTCATCACCGAAATCACGGTAGGCCGTGGTCGACGCCAGGATGAGCCGGTCGACCCGGCCAGGATGCTGGTCGACTACCCGCATGGCCACCATGCCGCCGTAGGAGAATCCGAGCACGTCCCCGAACCCGCCGCCAAGCAGGTCAAGCAGCGCGGCAACGTCATCGGCTATCAGATCGGGCTGGAGCGACTCCGCGGCCATCGATCCCCTTGGCGGCACCCGGGAGCTGCGCCCGCAGCCTCGCAGGTCAAACAAGACCACGTGCCTGCGGTCGGCAAGCTGACTCACCTGCGGCAGCAGGTAAGAATGGTCCCAGCCAGGGCCGCCGTGCACGACCACCAGCACGGGCAGGTCCGGGTCCCCGAACCGCCGCAGGTGCAGTTCGACCCCGTTGATGCTGATAAGTTGCCCGGTCACTCGCCAGAGAATATGACAGGAATGGAGTTCCCTGGGCTCGCCCAGCCTGAGCGAAACGTCTGATACCAATGGCCAGATGACAAGCCAAGAAGCCGATCAGGATCCGGGCGGGCTCTGGGACCCGGCCGCGCCGGGGGTGCTGCGCATCCCGTCCGGCAGGCTCGTGCGCGGGCGCGGGCTGCGGAGGCCGCTGCCTGATGGCCCGTTGCCGGACTTCGCCGTCTACCTGCTCGGCAAGCCGCCGCCTCCGGTGCCCTGGGAATCGCGCTGGCTGTGCTGGCCGGACTTCGGCCTTCCGGCAGCTCCCGAGCGGGTGCGGCTCGCCCTGGCTGAGGCCCTGGAGCGGGCCGCGTTCCAGCGGGTGGAGTTCGCGTGCGCGGGCGGCCAGGGCCGGACCGGTACTGCCCTGGCATGCCTGGCTATCCTCGATGGCGTGCCCAGCGCTCAGGCGGTGAGCTTCGTGCGTGAGCATTACAACCCGCACGCCGTGGAGACACCAGGGCAGCGGCGCTACGTCGCCCAGTGGCCTCAGCCTGAGCAGGCCGACTGACGAGAAGGTCCTGACGTCAATCCCGCCAGCGGGCGGGTAAGTCAGGCGGGGTCTTGGTCCCGCGTTAGCTTCATGTTCTGGATGATGGTGTCATCGGCGATCTTCATGTTCTGGATAATGGTGTCGTCGATGACATCGACCGATTCGAGCACCGGGTCCCGCAGGTCGTAATTGGTGCCGAATAGGCTGAGCGAGGAGCCGCCGTTTACTGTGAATACCTTGCATACGGCGCCCGATGGCAGCGAGGCCGTCAGCGCGTTCGCCGCGGAGAGCTCCAGGTCGCTGAATACGCTGTGACCGTGGCTGGACCCCTCCGCCAGCCGCGAGCCGCCACTGACAGCGGCCAGCGCCTCGCTGATGGCCTGACCGAGAATGCTGGCGGCGTGACCGGCCTCACCGCCGGGCGCCGCCGCGACGAGCTGGGCGGCTCCCTTGAGCGCGGTGGCCGCTCCCGCGTCGTCGCCCAGCAGGCAGCAGGCACGGGCCCAGCCTATGAGCGCGACGAACGCGAGTACCGAACTGCGGCTGTCGCAGGCCTCCTGGCCCGCCTGCCGGAAACCGGCGGTCAGGTCCCCGGGACCGCCGGCGAGCAACTGGGCGGTCGCCAGATTCAGCGTGGCTAGCGGCTGGAGGCCCGCCGCTTCGGGCGATGGCTCGTGGCACGTCTGGACCGCGCCCTGGAGCAGCGCGGTCGCCGTCGCCAGATCCCCGTTCCTGAGGTAGATGTTCCCGGCATCGTTCAGGCAGCGGGTGACCTCGGCCTGATATCCGTGCGGTTCGCTGTGGTAATAGGCACGGTTGTACTGGCTGAGTGCCTGCTCGTACTTATCCGCCGCGACGCTGGTGACAGCCTGGGCCAGCAGCGCCCGCACCCCGGCAAGATCGAGCGGGGACGCGCTGATCGCGGCGACTCGCTCGGTGAGCAGCGCGACAAGCTCATCAAGGCTGGTGACCTGATCGGCATGCCGCTCAAGTCCGATAAAGCTGACCACGGAATCGAGCTGATCATCGGATTGGATGAGCGCTTCAGGCAGGACAATTCCCCGAGTCCGCAGGTCTGCCCTGGCGGCATCAATTAGCGTACTCAGTCGCGCCGCGGCAGATGACGCCGTGGCCGCCGCGGCCTGAGCTGCCGTACGGCCAATCGTTAGCTGCAGCAATGGTCCATCTGAATTCCACATTGCAGGAAGATAACACGAAAGAGCGTGGTTGATTGGTACGATTCATGGTAAAAGGGCGGCCGACCCGGGAGGTTAGCGCCAGCCAGGAGTCAGTGCCAGTCAGCTACCTGATGCCCGCTCGCCGCACCTGAGCCTGGCAGTACGGACACGCGATCTCGTCGCGGCCCGCCGGCAGGGTCATGGTGGCACCGCAACTCGCGCAGGGAATCTCGGCACTGCCCAGATCGATCCGGAGGCCACAGCCCTCGCAGATGACCGCCTTGGCTCCGGGCAGCGCGCTGAAGTCGCCTCCGCATCCGCCGCAGTGCCGGGGCTGGCCATCCTCGGGCTGGATCGGCACGTACTCGTTCGTCAGGCCAGCGCGATCGAGCAGTCGGGCGCCGGCATCGGCCGGCAGCATGCCGAGCCAGCCCTGGCAGAAGCCCGACCAGGCGAACTTGCCGGTCAGGTGCCCGGCCCGATCCGGGTCCAGGTCGGCCAGCCCGGCGGTCAGGTACTGACGACGCCCGAGCTCGATCTGCCTGTCCATGGTGTCGACCATCGGCCAGAAGGATTCAGCCGCCACCGTCGGCGCGAACATGCTGCCGCTGTAGCGCAGGCCGAGCACGCGCTGCCGCATCTCGGCTTCCAGGGCTTGCGACTCAGGCTCGAACGCGCGCACCACCGCGGCCTGGGCCATGTACTCGACGTAGGCGTGCCGGTAGGCCCCGTCGTTCCCGGCCCGGTGCGAGACCGCCATCGGCACGTAGGTCACGAAGGCCTCGAATACCCGTCGCTGCAGGTCGCGGTAGCCGTCGCGATCGCCGGCGACGATCGCCGCCTGCGAGGCGGCGTAGGTGCCGTTCACAGTCGCGGCATACGCGGCGCCGGGCACGGAGTCGCTCTCCGAAGCACGGCGCAGGTCGAAGTCGATCAGGGCGGCGCAGTAGTCGCAGTAGACGTAGGCCGTGACGGCGGGCAGCTTCTTGGGCGCGCCGCAGGCCACGCAGCTGCAGCGCTTGACGTAGCCGGGCTGCGGCGGCGCGAGGATCGACAGGACCTGGCGCATCCAGTTGCCCGGGCCGGCCTGAGCCCCTCCGTCCGCCTGCATCTGATTGGCGAGCGCCAGCTGGTCCGCGAAGGATGGCAGCGCGGCCCCGGGCCTTGACGGATCCTCGCCACCCGGCCGGTTTCGCTTGAACAGGCCCATCTGACCGCCACTTCCCCTCACGCCGCAGGCGTCGTTGGCCTGGTGAGCACGATCCAGTCACCAGGAGAGTCGACCTCGAGCCGCTGCCAGCCCGTTTTCGCGTAGAACCGCAGCGCGCCGGTATTGCCCGGCCTGACCATCAGATGGCACGACCGGGCGCCGGCCGCCGCGACCGAGGCCAGGAAGGTGCCGACCATCGCCCGGCCGTGACCGCCCCGCTGGTAGCCAGGCAGCAGGTCGACATGCAGGTGCGCGGGGTGCGGCGCGAGCTCGGGAAGCAGCATCCGCTCCGGGTGGAACATGTCATCCAGCTTCTGCCGCTCCGCCGTCACCGGCGCGGCGGCATGCGCCTCGCCGGGCGGCTCGCCGGGCGCCTCGTAGCGCCGCCGCATCCTGGGCAGCCACTCGCGCCGGTAGGCGGCGACGAAGTCCGGGGTGCTCGGGGTGCCGATCACGTATCCCACCGCGCGCTCGCCGTCATCGAGCACGTAGGCGTGCTCCGGCTCCAGTTCCACGTACGGGCCGGCGTAGATGTCGGGGATGAGGTCGTCGCTGCTGAACAGCCCGCGCGCATCCTGGCCCGCCGCGCCGGTGCGGACGCAGATGTCGTAGACGTCGTCGCGGTCGCGGGCCTGGTACGGACGAATCGTTGCGTTCGGGATGCTGTTACTGTAACCGGACTATGAGGATCGGGCTCGCCGGCACCGGTTACTGGGCTCAGATCGCCCATGCTCCCGCGCTGGCATCGACTGACGGCATCGAGCTGACGGCGGTCTGGGGCCGCGATCCAGACGCGGCGCAGGCGCTCGCCCGCCAGCACGGCGCGGCGGCCATGACTGACTTCGACGAGTTCGCTGATCAGGTCGACGCGGTCGCCTTCGCGGTGCCGCCCGACGTGCAGTGCCCGCTCGCGCTGCGCGCGGCCGCCGCAGGCAAGCACCTGCTGCTGGAAAAGCCCATCGCCTTGTCCGTCGCCGCGGCTGACTCGCTGGTCGAAGCCGTGCGCGAGGCCGGGGTCGCTTCCGTTGTCTTCTTTACCCTGCAGTTCCAGGCCGGCGTGCGCGCCTGGCTGGCCGACGTCAACGCCAGAGCGGACTGGGCCGGCGGGTCAGCGGTCTGGCTGGGCTCCGCGCTGGCCGGGGCCAGCCCGTTCGACACGCCATGGCGGCGCGAGAAGGGCGGCCTGTGGGATCTCGGCCCGCACCTGGTCGCCCTGCTCTGGAGCGCGCTTGGCCCGGTGAGCTCGGTCGGCGCCGACGGCGCGGGGGAGGTCACGCACCTGGTGCTGCATCACCAGGGCGGCGCCTCCAGCTCGGTATCCATCACGATGAGCGTGCCGCCGAGCGCGGAGTTCTTCGAGGCGTTCGTGTGGGGTCCGGGCGGCCGGCCGGCTGCCCCGAGCGGGTCGGGCGACGCGGTGACTCCGCTCCGGACGGCGCTGACCGAGCTGGCGGCCTGCGCCCGGGACGGTGGCGCGGATCATCCGTGCGACGTGTCTTTCGGCCGCGACGTGGTGCGCGTGCTCGCCGCGGCCGAAGCCCGCCGGGCTGGCCCGCAAGTCTCCCGCTGACGGGCCAGCCGCGGGCTCCGCTACTTGATGTGCAGCAGCTTCCTGGCCTTGGCCCAGGTCATGACCACGTCGGTGGGCGTCCGGCCGCAGATGCCCGCGAACAACTCGGTCTCGCTGTCCCCGAACCGCTTGCCCTTGGTCACGTGACCGGCTCCCATGGCGAGCTCATTGCGCTGGCCGCCGCACCGTGCCTTGCTGTTGAACGTGCCCAGGATGTTGTCCCTGTGCCCCCAGCAACCCTGCCTGTGCGCCTTGGTGCAGTCCCGGTTGCCGGTGCCGAGGCCGTCGTCGTACATCCACGCGTAGTCCGAGCCGAGCGCGTTGTCCCAGCCGCCGGCCCAGTTGCCGCCCAGTCCCACGAACCGCCCGCCGCCCGGCAGCGGGTCAGGCACCTTGCTGAGCGGCGGGTCCAGGTCGGTGTTCGCGCCCTCCTGGGCGACCTTGTCCAGGGACCTGGTCAGCACGACCGCCGGCGCCAGCCCGCGCGCGACACGCTCGAGGTTAGCCGAGACGAAGAGCTGCTCGACCGCCGTGAGCTTCTCGTAGGCCTTGAGCGAGAAGCCCATGCCGGCCATTTTCTCCAGCGTCTTGCGGGCGCGGGCGATGGCCTTCAGCGCGCCGGTGTTGCAGCCGGTGCCGTCCTTGACGCGCCGGCAGTCGTTCGAGGCCAGGAAGAACGGGTTCGGCCGCAGGCTCTTCGACGGGTTCTTCGGCGGCACGATGCCCCTGTGGGCAGGTGCCGCGATGGCCCCGTTCGCGATGGCCGCGCCCGGAATGATCATCGCGCCGCACGTGACGGCGACCGTTCCCAGACGTACAGCCAGTCGAAGTGCCGACATGCCGCTCCTCCTTCGTTCCGCTCCGTATTGACAGCCCGGTGGGTGGTCCGTCGTAGTTCGTGGCAGCAGTAGCCTACGGCAAAATCGGCAGAGAGGAGACAATTAGGTGGATTCGGATGGATGCCGAGTACCAGGCCGCCGACGGCTCGCCGGGCCACTCCCCGGAGCCATGGACCAGCTATGTCGCCACGATTTCCTCGTACTTTTTTCACTCATATTGTTGCTTTTATATCTTGGAAATAATCCCGTCGGCTAATTCTGGCCGCACTAGTTGAGTCTCCGCCAGCAAATACTCCGCTAGCCTCGTTCGCATGAATTGGCTGGCATTCGAGGTAATCAGCTCGGCACGACCGTTTATTTGCTTCCTATTTACTCGGCGCAGGCCAATGCCATGACGACCATTGACCTGAAAGGCGCCCGAGAGCGCGGCGCGGCCGGCAGGCACGCGCGATCGGGCAGCGGCAACGGCGTTCGCGGGGTGCGCGTCGCGTGGCTGGCGCGGGCGGCTGGGGCAGCCTGCGTGATCGCTCTTTTCTTCGCCTACCTGGGCCAGGCGCGGACGATGCAGGTGATGTCGGACGGCGCGTCTCAGGCCCTGCAGGCGTGGGCGATGCTGCACGGCAACGTGCTGCTGCACGGCTGGTCGCTATCCGACGTGTCGTTCTACACCACCGAACTGCCCGAGTACATGGTGGTCGAACTGGCGCGAGGGCTGACTCCCGGCGTTGTCCACATCGCCGCCGCCCTGACCTACACCGCGCTCGTCCTGCTGGCCGGCCTTCTGGGCAAAGGCCGGGCGACGGGCGGAGAGGGTCTCCTGCGGATGCTCATCGCGAGCGGGATCATGCTCGCCCCCGCCCTCGGCTCGCTGAACTCGACGTTCGTGGTACTCGCCTACCCGGACCACACTGGTACCCAGGTGCCACTGCTGGCCGCGTGGCTGCTGCTCGACCGGGTCAAGCCCCGCTGGTGGGTACCGGCCGTCATCACCATCGGACTGGCGTGGGCGCAGGTCGCGGACGCGATGGCACTGTACGAGGCGGCGATCCCGCTCGCCGCGGTCTGCCTGGTGCGCGTATACCGGCGGCGCGGCCGGGCGGCCATCGGCTGGTACGAGATCTCGCTCGGCCTTGGCGCGATCTTGTCGGCGGGGCTGGCGACAATGACCTTGCGGATGATCAGGCTGGCTGGCGGCTTCGCGGTCAGGACGCCCAGAGCCGGCTTCGCGGAAGCCTCGGGCCTTGGCCACACGATCTGGACCAAGGCCGAGCACATTCTCGTGCTGTACGGCGCCGACTTCTTCGGCCGTTCGCTCACCCACGGGGTGGTGCCGTTGCTTCATCTCGCCGGAGTCGCGCTGGCGGCCTGCGGAGTCGCGGTGGCAGCCAGGCGGTTCTTCCGCGAGGACGACCTGGTCGTTGAGATCGTGACGGGCTCGCTCGCGGTGGTGCTCGCCGCGTTCGTCTTCGGCTTCAGGCTCGGCGCGTGGGAGGCGGTCGCGTTGCTGCCGCTCAGCGCGGTGCTGGCCGGGCGGTTGCTGCCGGGCGCCCTGATCTCCAGGCGGCTGGTGCCCGCCCTCGTGGCGGTGCTCGCCTGCTACGGCCTGTGCCTGCTCTATGACGCTACCCGACCCGCGCCCTTCAGCCCGAATCAGCGGGCCGCGTCTTTTCTGGCGGCTCATCACCTGCGGTACGGCCTCGCCTCGTACTGGGAAGCGAGCAGCGTGACCGTGGACAGCGGTAACTACGTCCAGGTCCGGCCGGTCCGCACGTTGCACGGCGACCTGCTGCTCACGCACTGGAACGCGGCCGCTTCCTGGTACAGCCCGCGCCTCCACGACGCCCGTTTCGTAATATTCAGGCATTGCAAGGGATGCCTGTCGCTAGCCGGCCTCCGCAGCGCGTTCGGCCCTCCGGCCCACGTCTACCGGGTCGTCAACTACCTGGTACTGGTCTGGAACAAGAACCTGCTGCGCGGCCCTTTCATCTCCGGCCCGCCGGTGAGCTGGGACATCCTGGCTGGCAGCGATCGTGGACGAAGAGCGGTGGGGAGTGACGGCAATTGGCCGAGTCAGACGATGCGGTGCTCAGCGCGTTCATCAAGGACGGCCGTATCACGACGATGCCGGCAAAGAGGCTGAAGCGGCTCGTACTGCTCGACCACGTGGCCGGCCGCTTCGACGTCGGCGTGCACTACACCGAGCTTGAGGTGAACGCGATCCTGCGCGCCATGTTCGACGACTACGTGGCGCTGCGCCGGTACCTGGTCGACGAGGGCTTCCTAGACCGCTCGGCCGGAGAGTACTGGCGCAGCGGCGGCACGGTCGATCTCGGCTAGAGCCCGCAGATGTTCCTGTCTGAGCACTATCGGGGAGACGCCCGCCTCTGGCTGCGACGCCCGCCTCTGGCTGCGACGCCCGCCTTTGACAGCATCGTGGCCCTCCCTGTTGCTGTCAGCCACTGGTTTTAACAGCATCGTGGCCTCCCTGATGTTGTCCTGACAGCAACGGGGAGGGCCACGTTGCTGTCAAAACGGGCCGCTGACAGCAACAGGGACGGCCACGATGCTCACCCTGCCCCGGCGGCACCGTTCCGGAGCACGGCGTACGTCCGCCCAGAGGGTTTTCGCATGACGAGCAGGGACGAAGACATCTTTAGGCTTCGGGTGGCTCCTGACTCAGACTATGGAACCGCTTAGACACCGACTCGGCGAGGTCGGCCGTTATCACTGGGTAGTCGGTGTAGTCAGAGCCGTAGTCGGGGTGAATGCCAATGTCGAACAGGATGCTGTCGACGCGGATCGGGACGCCCGCCGCCGCCGCGAGGTTCACCGCGTCGCTGGGCCGGGCGTCGACCTCACGCTGACCCGCGGCTCCTTCAACGATCACCGTGGCGTAGAAAATGGGGGGCTGAAGGCGAGTGATCCTGACTTCCTTGATTTCCGCTCCCGCGGCCGACACCAGGCTGCTCGCAAGCTGGTAGGTGAATGGGCGCGGGGTCTCCGTGGCTTCGATTGTCAGCGCGAGCGCGGCTGCCTCGCCGGGGCCGATCCAGATGGGCAGCCTGCGGCCACCGCCGGTCTCGGTGAGAATCATGATGTGGTGGCCTTGCTCATCGTCGGCCTGATGCAGCCGGATCTCGGTGATCTCGGCATCGACCCAGTCGGGCCGCTGCTGGCTGTCGGCAGTGGTCATGGTTTTCCTCTCGGTTAGATCGGCGACTTCGGCGAGTTTCGGCGCGAGCGCGGCCCGCGCCTGATGCAGCCTGGCTTTCACGGCGCCAGGGGAGATACAGAGCTCGGACGCCACCTCGCGATGGCTCAGGCCTTGCAGGTAAAAGAGCCTGACCGCCTCGGCCTGGCCGGCCGCGAGCAGCGCGATCGCGCCGCGTACCCGCGTGGCGATCTCGGCGAGTTCGGCGGCCTCGTCCGGTCCAGGGACCTGGGCGGCTGGCTCGGCATCGAGACCGGGCAGTTCAATGGCGGCCTGGCGCAGCCAGCGCCTGGAGACGTTCAAGGTCACGCCGCAGAACCAGGCGCCGAACTTATCGGGGGAGCGCAGCCGGTCAAGCCCGGTCATGGCGGCGATCGCCGCCTCCTGCACGGCGTCGCGGGCCAGGTCAGGCGAGCCGAGCACACGGGCCGCCAGGAATACCGCCATCTGCCAGTGCCGCTGGATCAGCGCGCCAAGCGCCTCTTTGTCGCCGAGCAGCGCCGCGCGCACCAGCACTGTGTCGGTCAGCGCTGTGTCGGTCAGCACTGTGTCGGTCAGCACTGTGTCAGAGGTCGGCTCCACACCTGATAGTGCCTGCTGAAGGGCTGTGGGTTAGCCCGCGAGGCTGGCGGATTCTGATTTATTCCTCCAGGTCCCACAGCAGCCTGTAGTAGCGAGTGCGATCGGGATCGGCTGCTATGCCGTAGGCGCTGAGCAGCGTTTGCTCCCAGCCTGGCCCGTAGTTCCACTGCGTGCTCCAGGTCGCTACGGCCAGATCTGCCCACCGGTCGGCGACGCCGAGTGCGCCCAGGTCCACATGCCCCGACCAGCGGCCGTCGTCGGTCAGCAGGGTGTTCGGCGGGCAGGTGTCGCCGTGGCAGACGACGACCAGGTCATCGGGCGGGATGTCGCCGATGAGCCGGAGCGCCTCATCGGGGGTGAGGTGCTCGTGCACTGGATGCCTCTGCTCAGGCGGCGGCATCCGGCCGGCGCGGGCGGCCGCGAAGACACGGTCGACCCGCGTCTGCGCAGTCCATGAGAACGGGCAGGTGCCGGCCGGCATGGACTCGTGCATCGCGCGCAGCCCTTCACCGATCGCCACTACCGCGGTGCGCGGGTCGGCGTGCCACCTGGGATCGACCGCGTTGCGGCCGGGCAGCGGGGCGGTCACGATCCAGCGCCCGGTGTCATGGGAGCCGCGAGCGAGTATCTCCGGCACCGGGGTGTAGGCCAGCGCCCACGTCATCCGCTCGGCCTCGTCGTCTAGGTCCAGGCTGCTCGTGACGGGCGCCCATTTGACGAAACACCGGTCAGCGCCTGAGCCGACCTCGTACGTCAGCGCGTCTTCGTTATGCCAGACGAGGCGGCAATCCCGGCCAGCGGCGATAGCGGTCACCGGAACCGGCTCGAGCGACGCGGTGTCGTCCTGATCAGACGGCGACACCATGCCCGTGCTCCTCACGCGATCCAGCCTAGATCCGGTGGCCGTCCGCGCTCACGCCATTATCGGCTGGCGGGCTGGCGGGCTGGCGGGCTGGCGGGCTGGCGGGCTGGCGAGCAGGCGGGCGGTCAGCCTGATCTTCGATGCCGGGTACTCGCCCGGCCGGGGCGGCCGGGAATTGACCATCACGGGGTGAAAGCCAATCGGCGTCAGCCGCTCGATGAGTTCGTCGGCGGAGTACAGGCTGACGAGGATCTGGCCCGCAGGCCGGTCGAGCACTTCCTCGCCTGATCCGCCGTGCGTGATGATCACCAGGATGCCGCCGGGCCTGAGCACTCTCGCGAAGCCGTGAAGCGCGCGGTCCAGCAGTGGCCTGGGCAGGTGATGCACTGAGTACGACGCGATCGCGGCACCGCAGCTTGACTCGCGCATGGGAAGAGCGAGCAGGTCGGCGGCGACCAGCGGTGCTAGCGGCACCAGCTTGGCCGCCTGCGCGAGCATGGCGGGCGCGAAGTCAACCCCGATCGCCGTCCGGCCCTTTCCGGTCAGGTACCGGCTCACCTGACCAGGGCCGCAGCCGAGGTCGAGGACCGGCCCGGGCGGGAACTTGCCCGCGGCCTCGTCAAGAAATTCCCGATCAGGGTCGGCCGGGTCGGCGTCGTCCAGTTCGGAGCCGAACTTGACCGCGTACTCGGCCGCCTGATCGTCGTAGGTCCGCAGCACGGCCTGCGGGTCATATCCGAAGTCATCAGCTTTGATCACGGTGATGTCACCTATTCCCGGGCGAAGATCGCGGGGCTAGCATCAATCGCATGAGATATCGGCATCGCGTGGTGGTCGGGCTTTTTATCGCGTTGTGCGGGCTCGCGATCGCCGGGGGAGCCGAATTCACCTGGATCAAGGCCGATCACGGCCATCCGATGGCCGGCATCAAGCACACCTCTCTGGTTGGGCTGCTGCATTGGTCCTATCAGAGCACCGGCTCTTTCCTGCGGTCGTTCGCCTTCGCCGTGGTCATAGCGGGTGCCCTGGTGTTCCTCGGCGGCCTTGTCGGCTCGCGACTGCTCGCGGGAGTGTTCGCACTCGTCGCGCTGGCAGCGGCCGGGTTGTGGTTCGGGCTCTACGCGTCGAAATTTCACAGCACCAGCGTCTCTTACACCGACCTGCGCACCGGCGCGCTGCTGACGGCTGGCGGCGCCGTGCTCGCCCTGCTCGCCACGTCGGTCCTGCGCCGGCGAGCCGGGCCGCGCTAGAGCAACTCCTCGACCTCGAACACCATGCTGCGGACGCCGCCGGTGGCGAATTTCGGCACGTCGTCGGCTGATGCCTTGCCCTCGGGCGAGGCGAAGGAGGCTTGCATGGCGGACGTGTCGTCCCAGTCAAGCTCGGCGATCAGGTAGTAGGACTCACCGCGAACGCCAGCGGGATTGCGGCTTGTCGTATAGCGCCGCAGCCCTGGCAGCTGCTTGGCGAGCGGAATGTGGATCTCGCGGTAGTGCCGGTCGAACTCGGCCTCATCGACGGGCTTGTTGTACAGGACCATGAATCTCACCATGCGCCCGATGGTATCTGTGGAAGGCTGGCTGCCAATCGGATGAGGCGGTGTGGCAAACGTGGCACGTCCCAAGCTGACCATCACGGCGGTCGTACTCGGCGCCCCCGACGCCCGTGAGCTGGCGGAGTTCTACCGCCAGGTTCTTGGCTGGGACATCGGCGCGAATGAGCCCGGCTGGGTGACGCTGCGCCCGCCGGGCGGAGGCACCGGCTTGTCCTTCCAGACGGAGACCGGGCACGTGCCGCCTGTCTGGCCCGCCGGTCCAGGCGATCAGCAGATGATGACGCACCTGGACATCGAGGTCGACGATCTCGAGGCCGCTGGCGCGCACGTGCGCGCGGCCGGAGCGGTCCTGTCGGAATATCAGCCGCAAGAGCACGTCCGGGTTTACCTGGATCCGGTCGGCCACCCATTCTGCTTGTGGGTCATGCCGCCCGAGTTCAGCGGCTAGCTCCAGCGCACCTTGACGCGCTCGGCGAACAAGCCGAACACGCCCTGATCGCCCTCGACGGCCAGGCTGCCGGACGGCTGCCGGTTCCACAGCGCATGATAAAGGTCGCTCGCGGTGCCCGTGACGACGCAGTCTGCCCGGGCACCGGCGTCCGCGCCGGTGGTCGTCACGACGCGGTCCGGCTCGATGCTCACCAGCCAGTCGCCCGGATGGTCGGTGCAGCTGACGCGCAACCGCGCGGCGGGCTCGGCGCGCAGCTTGCCGCCTGGCCTGGTGATAAAGGCGGTAAGCAGCTCATCGACTCCGTCGGCGGCCAGGTCCGCCGGGATGGCCGCGGGCCGCCAGCCTGCGGCGAGCTCGGCGTCAACCCGGTGGATCGTCGTCTCGTGTGCCTGCCTTCTGGCCCACATGGCCAGCGGTGACGGCGCCGGCAGGAAGGTCCAGCAGTCCAGGCCGGGATCAGCCTCGGCCAGGGCCTGGACCAGGGCGGCGTGGCCGTCAGCGAACCAGGCGATCAGGCCGACGTCGTCGGGCCAGGCGCCGACGACCTCATCGAGCTCGACGTCCCACAATTCGGTGCGCGGGCCGGTGACGTAGCCGGTAGCCCAGCGATGGACACCGCCCTGGTGCCTGACCAGGTCGCGGACTACCCACTCAGGGCAGCTTGGCACCTTCGCGTCCGGTCCGGCGGCCCCGGCCGCCTCGGCCAGGCGCTGTCCGGCGCCGCGCAGGCCGGCCAGATGCTCATCGACTCTCATGAGGCGTCATTATGCCGGGGGGCACTGACAGCGGCGGGCGGCAGCGACACTGGCCAACGCGCTTGGCTGGCAGGCGCTGCCTTGCCGAACAGGTGATGCGACGGCGGCGTGATCACGGTGAGCCGGAGCGGTGGCTAAATTTCCGTGATCATGATCGAGACCATGATCACGGAAGATAGCCCAGGTCAGGGAGGCTGTCGGGTGACTCGTGATCAGGATCGGGGAGCCTTTTCCGGCATCGCGGGGAGAGTTCTCAGTCGGGGGAGCTCTCAGTACGGGAGCGGCAAGTACGATGCTCCGTGACCAGGGTCCCGAGCATGATCACGGAAGATCGTTCCTGTCCTGACCTGGGCGATCTTCCGTGATCACGGTCTCGGACATGATCACGGAAACCAGCACCGGTCCCGGAGGCTGCCGTGCGGCTCGTGATCAGGATCGGGGAGCGTTCTCCGTCGTTACCGCGGAGATTTCTCGCCGCACGGAGTGTTTGCCGTTCTATATGCGGACAACGCTCCGCGCAGCGACAACTCTCCGCGCCAGAGCCGGAAAGACTCCGCGCAGCGACCGCGCAGCGACCGCGCAGCGACAACTCTCCGCGCCAGAGCCGGAAAGACTCCGCGCAGCGACAAGTCTCCGCGCCAGAGCCGGAAAGGCTCCGCGCAGCGACCGCGCAGCGACAAGTCTCCGCGCGAGGGCCGGGAAGGCTCCGCGCCAGAGCCGGGAAGGCTCCGCGAAGCGGAAGTCTCCGGGAACCCGGGAAAGAGTCTCGCCGCTGAGCCGCGGAGCTTGACTTTCAAGATCCCGAGTCACCCGACAGCCTCCAGGACACCGGTCATGTTCCGTGATCATGATCGAGACCATTATCACGGAAGATCGCCCAGGTCAGGACACCGGTCATGTTCCGTGATCATGCTCGCGTCCGTGATCACGGAACATCGCATCTGCCGCCACCGTACTGACATCTCCCCGGACCGAGAACTCTCCCGCGATGCCGGAACGGCTCCCTGATCTTGGTCACAAGCCACGCGACAGCCATGGCGGCGCGAAATTCCGTGATCAAGCTGCGCTTCATGATCTCCTGATCGTCTACCGGGCGCCGGGCGCGTCCCGGCGGTGTGATTGTCTTGGCCAGATGCGGAACGATTCGATTCCTGACCGCCTGCGCGGTGGTCAGACCCTGTACGGCGGCTGGTCAGTCACGTCCGATCCGCTGGCGGCCGGCGCGATGGCCGCGGCGGGACTGGACTACGTCGTCATCGACCTCCAGCATGGCAGCGCGACCGAGCGCGACCTGCCTGCCCTGACCAACGCGATCGGCCGGGCCGGCGCAACGCCGGCGGCGCGGGTCAGGCATGCGCATCCAGCCGATATCGGCCGTGCGCTTGACCTCGGCTGCGCCGGCGTGATCGTGCCGAACGTCGACTCGGCCGCGCAAGCTCGCGCGGCGATCGGCGCCTGCCGCTTTCCGCCGGCTGGATATCGATCCGCCGGCGGCGTGATGGCCAGCCCGGGCGAGCCATTCTGCATAATCATGGTGGAATCGGTCAATGCCATGGCTGAGCTCGGGTCAACGCTGGCGCTTGATGGCGTTGACGGCATTTACGTAGGGCCGAGGGATCTATCTTATTCGCTCGGCTGTGAATTGAATCCGCATGATCCAGTGCTGCGGCCCGCGCTTGAGCAGATCTGGGCAGAATGCGCCGCGGCCGGAAAGCCCGTGGGAGTGCATTCGGTCGATGGCGCGACCGCCGCGCTTTACCGGGCAGCGGGCTGCCGGCTGGTCAATGTCGCCTCGGACATCACCGCTGTCGCGAAGAGCGTGACGCGCGATCTTGCCACGGCGCGTCACGAGCCGTCCGCATGAATCAATGAGCATAATGAGGCTCGCTGTGTGACGTTTCTGATCACGGGGGGCTGCAGGTTGACCGGCGGTAAAAGGCGCTCTCTCGTGACCGCCGGCGTAGTCACTATCCTCGGCCTTGCCAGCGGGGGTTCCGCCGTAGCGGCTGTCTCGGGCGACTGGCCCGGCTATCTCAATGGATCATTGCATAACTCCTACAATCGCTCGGAAAAGGTCATTGCCCCTGGCAACGCTCACCGGCTGATCAGGGACTGGCGTTTCGTGGGTGACCAGCCGGCAAGGCGCGGACAGCCCGGGCCCGCGTTCTTGGCCAGCCCGACGGTGTACGGCGGCGCCGTGTACATCGGCTCCCAGACGGGCTGGTTCTATAAGCTCAACGCGCTGACCGGCCAGGTCATGGCCAAGCGTTTCATCGGCTTCATCCAGGGGCGGGAATGCGGTGCCGATGGCGCGGGGTTCATCGCGACGGCGACGGTCGCACTGGACCCCGCGACTCACCGGCCAATGGTCTACGTGGCCGGGGCCAATGAGGTGCTCTATGCCATGGTCGCATCGAACCTCAAGGTGAAATGGCGCAGGGCAATCGTGATCCCGTCCAAGGTCGTCAGCGACTATTATCAGTGGTCATCGCCGACCGTCGCGAATGGCCGGATCTATATCGGGATAGCGTCGCACTGCGATAAGCCCATGGTCCGCGGCGGCCTGGTGAGCTATAACCAGGTGACGGGCAGGCAGCTGGCCAGGTTCTTCGCGCTGCCCGCGGGCAGGCTCGGCGGCTCCATCTGGTCAAGCGCGGCGGTGGGTGCGGGCGGCGACGTTTACGTATCGACCGGCAATCCTCATCCTGGCATAGGCGAGCCGGGCTTCACCGATGCCGTGGTTCAGCTATCGGCAAGGCACCTGCGTCCGCTGGCCGCTTTCAAAGTACCGGCCAGTCAGGTGGTGAAGGACGGCGATTTCGGCGCTTCGCCATCGCTCTTCGGCAAGTACGTCGCCGCCTGCAATAAGAACGGCATTCTGTATGTCCTCAGCCGGCTGAAGCTGAGGCTGGCCTGGTCGCGCAGGATCGGAGCGCCGTTCGGCAAGAGCATTGGCATTGGGCGATGCATCTCAGCGGCTACCTATGACGGCAGGCGCCTCTATATCGGTGCCGATCAGATTCGCATCGCCGGCAAACTGTACCGGGGATCGGTCACCGCTCTCGATCCGCGCACCGGCAGGCGGCTTTGGATCACGGGCCTGCCGAACAGCGTGCTCAGCACGCCGGCCGTCGACGGTGCGGGACTGCTCGCCGTCGGCACCTACGACACCTCGAGCAGGCCGAACGCCGTGTACCTCATCAATGCCGCCACTGGCCGGATCGTGCGCATTCTCCGCACCGCGGGCTTCAGTTTCGCGCAAAGCGTGTTCGCCGAAGGACACCTGTTCACCGCGAACAACAATGGCGTGTTCGCGTGGGGATCGCCGAGGAAGCGCCGCTGACGCGATGATGCGCTGACCTGCCTAAATTGCCCTGTGGCGACTAAGCTGTGGCGATGACCTGCCCGGAGTTCGCCGGGCCTGAAGCGGAGGGGACCTGGTCATGGGCCTCATGGACAAACTGAAGGCTGCGGGGGACTCGCTCGCGCAGCAGGCCAACGCGGGTATGGCCAAGCTGGACAACCTGCCGGCGCAGCGGAAGTCGGACCTCATGCTGCGCAATCTCGGCGTCGCCGTGCTGGCCCACCGCACCAACCGCGGCACGACTAGCACCTCATCGGACATCGACCGGATGATCACCGAGCTCACCCAGCACGAGACGCAAAACCAGGTCGACCTGGTGCAGCAGGCTTCGCAAGCGGCTGCCCAGGCTGCCCAGTTCGGCCAGGGCCAGGCTCAGTTCGGCCAGGGCCAGGCGGGTGCTGGCCAGTTCGGTCAGGCTCAGGTGGGCCTGGGACAGCCCCAGTTCGGCCAGGGCCAGCCGGTTCAGGGCCAGGCCGACCTGGGACAGGCTCAGTTCGGCCAGGGGCAGCCGGCTCAAGGTCAGGCCGGTTTCGGCCAGCCGCAGCAGCCGGGGGGTCAGGCGGCGCAGCCGCCGGCTGGCCAGCAGTTCGGGCCGGCGTCGCAGTTCAACCCGCCGCCGCAGTTCAACCCGCCGCCCGACTTCGATCAGCTGATGTCCGCCGGCTCATTCCTCACCAGCGCACCGCCGGTCGCCGGGAATGTGCCCGGCTTCCCGCCCGTCACGCCGGGTGGCGCCGCTACCGACCCAGGTTTCGGGGGTCAGGGCGGTTTCGGGGGTCAGGGCGGCTTCGGCGCGCAGGGTCCTGGTGCACAGTCGTTCCCGCCGGCCGGCGGGGCAACCGCCTTCCCCCCGTCAGTCCAGGCAACGGCGTTCCCGCCAGCTTCGCCGACGTCCGGATTCCCAGGCGGAGGGGCAAGCGAGGAACCTGGGCCGGCGCCAGACGACTGGCCCCCGTCCCGGTAGGACGCTGCCTGGCGGCCACCGTGACGTCGCTCAAAGCCAGGTCGAGCAGAGCTGACTCTGCGCCGCGCGGTGCCCATTCTGCCTGTGCCTGGACTGACGTGATGCCGAAAGTCTCCTCAGGCCGGCTGGGGTTCCGGGTCTCGCGGGAGGCCGAGGATCCGCTCGGCGATGATATTGAGCTGGATGTCGGTCGTGCCGCCGCCGATCGTGACCGCCCGGGTTTGCAGGGTCTGCCTGGCCCACTTCCCGCCGTCCGGCTCCTGACCGGCGCCCGGCCCGGCCGACGGTGATCCGAGCGCGCCGCTCTCGCCGGACATCGCCAGGCACAACTCCGCGATCTGCTGGGCGTTGCGCATGCCAAGCAGCTTGCGCACGCTGCCGGTCGCACCTGGCTCCGTGCCGGACAATTGCTTGAGCGTGACCCGGAGGCCGAGCAGTTCGATTGCCCGCCCCTCGCACACCAGCTTGCCGACATCGCCGAGCGGCGGCTCACCGGCCGCCCTGGCAGTCTCGATCAACTCCGTCACGCCGGAGCCGAACGTCCAGGTGCCGGAGAGCGAGACGCGCTCGTTCGCCAGCGTGGTCCTGGCGATTCGCCATCCGCCGTTGACTTCGCCGACAAGGCAGTCGTCAGGTACGAACACATTGTCAAGAAAAACCTGGTTGAACGAAGCGTCTCCCGTAATCTCGCGTAGCGGGCGTACCTCGATTCCGGGCGAATGCATGTCGACCAGGAAATAGCTGATCCCTTCATGCTTAGGCGCGGTCGGGTTGGTCCTGGCGATGCAGATAGCCCACGCGGCTTGCTTGGCCAGTGACGTCCAGATCTTTTGCCCCGTGATCCGCCAGCCGCCCTCGGCCCGCTCGGCCTTGGTCGTCAGGCCGGCCAGGTCGGAGCCCGCGCCAGGTTCGCTGAAGAGCTGGCACCACAAGTAGTCCATGCGCATGGTAGCGGGCAGGAAGCGTTCCTGCTGCCGCGGTGTCCCGTACTGAATCAGCGCTGGTACCACCCAGGCGCCGATCACGAGGTTGTGCGGCCTGATCCTGGCCGCGCGCAGCTCGGCGTCGATGACGAGTTGCTCGAGCGGCTTGGCGTCGCGGCCCCACGGCCTGGGCAGGTGGGGCATTACCCAGCCGCCGGCGGCGAGGGCGCGGGTACGTGCGGCGCCGGTGAGCTTGCCGATCTCGCCGAGCTCGGCCCGGACTTGGGCGCGGAACTCGCTGTCGCCGTCGGGAAGCTTAACGCTGGCCGGGCTCAGCTCTCCGCCCATAGCCCGCCTGGCGACCTGCTCGCGCCATTTCTCCGAGGGGCCGAGCAGCGCGCGCACCGACAGCGCCCGGCGGTAATACAGGTGGGCGTCGTGTTCCCAGGTGTAGCCGATGCCGCCGAGGGTCTGGACGCAGTCGTTGGCCGTATCGACGGCAGCGTCCAGAGCCACGGCCGCGGCCACGCTGGCAGCCAGTTCCCGTTCACTGCCTGCCTGGGTCCTGGCGGCGTCCCAGACAGCGGCCACTGCCTGCTCCGCCAGGGTCAGCATGCGAGCGCACCGGTGTTTCACCGCCTGAAATTGCCCGATCGGCCTGCCGAACTGGTGCCTGAGCTTCGCGTAGTCGGACGCGGTCCGCCCCGCCCAGTCGGCGATGCCGCAGGCCTCGGCACCGAAGATGATCGCCGCGAGGCTCAGGACCGATGCGCGCTCAAGACCTCGCAGCACGCGGTCGGCCGGAACATCGAGGTGGTCGGCGGCCAGCCGGGCCAGCTGCCTGGTCAGGTCGACGCCATCAAGTTCGGTGATCTCGAGATCAGAGCTGTCCAGCACGACCCAGGCCTCTTCGCCGCCCACATCGACGGCGGCTATCACGACCTGGGCCATCGCGCCTGCGAGTACCGGGCCTGTCGCGCCGCTGACCACCAGGGCTCCGCCATCGCCACGCGCGGGGCTATCGCCGGCGAGCCCGCGAGACAGCGCCACCGCGCCGGTGATGGAACCGTCGGCCAGTTTCGGCACGAGCTCAGCCGCCGGGCCGCCTGCGGCGGCGAGCACGGCCGAGGCCAGCACAGTCGGCACGAAAGCGCCTGGCAGCAGGACCCGGCCGAGCTCTTCGGTCGCGATGGCGAGTTCGGGCAGGCCGAATCCTTGCCCGCCGTCGGATTCAGGGACGTGCAGTCCGAACAGCCCCTGGTCCGCTAGCGCAGGCGCGAGGTCAGCCGCGTACGAGGCCGCTCCCGCGTCCGTGCTATCCGCTGCCGCGCGGATGACCGCGGACGGGCAATGCCGTCCTGACCATCCCCGCACGGCTGCCGCGAGTTCCAGGTGCTCGGGAGTGAGGGCAAGCGCCATCGGTTCACCTCACGTCTGTGGGCAAGTCGTGCCGATGCCGACACTGTAGATCGAGAATCTGCGCCGCGGAACGGTCAGAACGCCACAATGGGACGATGAGTCAGCAAGATCCGCCGGCCGACCAGCCGGAGCAATGGGCCGGCGATGGCGGCAATGCGTTCGGCCAGGCCGAATTCGCTGAGCGGGCCGAGCATGCCGAGAACGCCGAGCACGCTGAATTTGCCGAGTTCGCTGAAGTAGCCGAGGTCGCCGAGCGGGCGGAGTACGCCGAGTACGCCGAGCATGCTGAGCACCTGACCGGCCCCGGCGCAGACGCCGCAGCCGGGCAGGCCGCTGAGCAGGAGGCGCATCATCGCATGCACCACCTGCTGAGCCAGAAGCCTGCTGACGGGCACCAGGACGTCGCCTGGCGCACCGAAATGCTGCACCTGCTGCACGCGGCTACCAGGCTGCAGACGGCGGGCATGTCCAGACTGCATCGGCAAGACCGTCCTGAGCCGCGCTGGCCGGTCTCACTGGCCGTGATTTTCGCGATCGTGCTGCAGAGCCTGCTGCCAGCGCAACTCGCGCTGCGCCCGCTGTGGCTGCACTACGCGCTCTTCGCCTTGGAGGGCGCGCTGCTGGTCATTCTCTTCGCGGCCAACCCGATCAGGATCGAACGGATGTCGCGACCGATCAGGACCGCGAGCATCACCCTGATCTTCCTGGTAACCGCGTCGAATACGGTGTCGGCGCTCTCCCTCGTGCGCGAGATCGTCACGAACCACCTGCACGTGTCGGCGCAGCACGCCGCGATGGACCTCTTCTTGTCCGGCGCGGCGATCTGGGGCACGAACGTGATCGCGTTCGCGCTCTGGTACTGGGAATTCGACCGTGGCGGGCCGGTGGCCAGGCTGGAGGGCACCGCGAAGTACGTCGACTTGCTGTTTACCCAGATGAGCGAGCCCGAGCTGACTCGCCCCGGATGGGGTCCGCAGTTTGTCGACTACCTGTACTTCTCCTTCACCAACGCGACCGCCTTCAGCCCCACCGACGTGCTGCCCTTCACCCGCTGGGCCAAGCTCACGATGCTCGTCCAGTCGGCCGTCTCGCTCGTGCTCGGGATTCTCGTGATCGCCCGCGCCGTCAACATCCTGCCGCTCCACTTAGGCCCCTAGCCCGTGCGGGTCCCCTAGCCCGTGCGGCGGCGGGGAGCCGGATTAGTAACTTCATGGGCTCAATCGTCCGTGATCATGGTCCGGGGCATGATCACGGAAACGTGCACGTGCCATGGCGGCCGTCGGGTGACTCGTGATCAGGATCGGGGAGCCTTTTCCGGCATCGCGGCGGAGAGTTCTCGCTCCGGGGTGCTGTCAGTGCGGGGGCGGCAGGTGCGATGCTCCGTGATCAAGGACGAGGGCATGATCACGGAACATCACCGCTGTCCTGACCTGGGCGATCTTCCGTGATCACGGTCTCGATCATGATCACGGAGCATCACACCGGTCCCGGCGGCTGCCGCGCGGCTGGTGGTCAGGATCGGGGAGCCTTTCAGCGTCGTGGGGGAGAGTTTTCACTCCGGGAGAGTTTTTTCAGTCAATAGAACTGAAAACTCTCCCGAAAGCGAACGCCAGGCGTATCGCCCGCAACAACATGAGCACCAGCGCGGGTGGCTTGCCAGGCCGCGCTCCGGTCCGCAACCGGCGCGGCATGTCCCCGCGTGCTGGCCTGGGCCGCCTGCTTCGGGTGAATTGCGGCTTTGCCGGGGTCGGTCAGCTCTTCCCTGTGGTTACCGGCGAGTAGTAGACTTATGTTACTGCTCAGTAACCGCGCTGTGCGTCCGGACCACGGAGGTCGCGAAATACGAGTCCGCAGTGGCGGACTGAGCCAGAGCAGAGTTTGCGCAATGCGGGGCGGGCACTCTGGCGAGAGGACGGGCACATGACTCACTTCAAGAGCAACCTGCGTGACATCGAGTTCAACCTCTTCGAAGTGTTCAACCGGCAGGAGTTGCTGGGCACGTCACCGCACGACGAACTCGACGCCGAGACGGCCAGGGGTATTCTCGGCGAGGTCGATCGGCTGGCAACCGGGCCGATCGCGGAGTCGTTCGTCGCTGGCGATCGCGATCCGCCTGTCTTTGATCCCGCCACGCACTCGGTGCGGATGCCGGAGTCCTTCGCGAAGTCGTTCCGCACGTTCATGGACGCCGAGTGGTACAGGCTCGAGTTGCCTCCTGAGCTGGGCGGCAGCCTCGTTCCCCGGTCGCTGTGGTGGGGTGTGGCCGAGCTGATCCTCGGCGCGAACCCGGCGATCTGGATGTACGCGAGCGGCGCCGCTTTTGCCAAGGCGCTGTGGCAGATCGGCACGCCCGGGCAGCGCGAATTCGCCCGGCAGGCGGTCGAGCGCAAGTGGACTGCCACCATGGTGCTGACCGAGCCCGATGCCGGGTCTGACGTCGGCGCGGGCCGGACGAAGGCCATCGAGCAGCCCGACGGCACCTGGCACATCGAGGGGGTCAAGCGCTTCATCACCGGCGGCGAGCATGACATGTCGGAGAATATCTTCCACTTCGTGCTGGCCAGGCCTGAGGGCTCAGGCCCGGGGACCAAGGGGCTGTCGATGTTCCTGGTGCCGAAGTACCTGGTCGGCCAGGACGGTCAGCTCGGCGAGCGCAACGGCGTCTACGCCACGAATGTCGAGCACAAGATGGGCCTCAAGGTGTCGACCACCTGCGAGCTGACCTTCGGCGCCGAGCATCCGGCCATCGGCACGCTGATCGGCGGGGTGCACGACGGCATCAGGCAGATGTTCATGATCATCGAGTACGCGCGGATGATGGTCGGCACCAAGGCGATCGCGACCTTGTCGACTGGCTACCTCAACGCCCTTGCCTATGCCAAGGAGCGCGTGCAGGGCGGCGAGCTGACGCAGATGGCCGACAAGACCGCGCCGCGGGTCACGATCATCCATCACCCCGACGTGCGGCGCCTGCTGATGCTGCAGAAGGCCTACGCGGAGGGCATGCGCGCGCTGGTGCTCTACACCGCGACCTTCCAGGACGCCGAGCAACTCGCCCAGGCGGGCGGTGGTCACGACGAACAGGCGATCGCGCTGAACGACCTGCTGCTTCCCGTGGTCAAGGGCGTCGGGTCCGAACGAGCCTACGAGCTGCTCACGCACGCGCTCCAGACGTTCGGCGGGTCCGGGTATCTCCAGGATTACCCGCTTGAGCAGTACATCAGGGACGCCAAGATCGACAGCCTGTACGAGGGCACGACCGCGATCCAGGGCATGGACCTGTATTTCCGCAAGATCGTCCGGAATCAGGGCCAGGCGCTTGGCAACCTGTTCGGCCAGATCAGGGCGACCGCGACCGCGCAGGAGGGCAACGGCCGGCTCAAGAAGGAGCGGATGGCCCTGGCCAGGGCGGCCGACAACGTCGAGGGCATCGTCAACAGCATGCACGGATACCTCGCCGCGAGCCTGGGCCAGCCAGGCGAGATCAACAAGGTCGGGCTGAATACCAGCCGGCTGCTGCTGGCACTCGGCGACCTCATCATCGGCTGGCTGCTCGTCCGGCAGGCAGAGGTGGCCCTGGCCGCGCTTGATAGCGGCGCGGCCGGCGCGGACGGCTCAGGCCACCATGACGACACCGCGTTCTATACGGGCAAGGTCGCCGCGGCGCGGTTCTTCGCGGAGAACGTGCTGCCCAGGCTGGCCGCCGAGCGAGAGATCGCGGAGTCCGCTGCCGGCGACCTGATGGACCTGCCGGAAGCCGCCTTCTGACCGCTGCGCCAGCCCGGCGTCCGGGCCAGCCCGGCGTCCGGTCCGGTCCGGCCCGGACGCCGGGCCAGCGCGTCAGATCTCGATCTGGACGGCCGCCCGAGTGGCCACGATCGGCCTCATCGCCTCGGCTATCACCTTCTGGTGGGCCGGATGGTCCCGGTACACCAGGTATGCGGCGATATCGTCGAAGTCAGCGGTGACGGCGAAGTCGGCATTGCCCGCGCCGATGCCGTGGTCCGCGCCGAACTTGTAGGCGCGTACCTCGGGAATGAGCCCGGGGAGCGCGGTTAGCTCGGCGTTGACCCGCTGCTTCTGCTCGTCGGTCGCCTCTGGCAGCCAGGTGAATACCATGACGTGCCTGATCATGGATCTCTCCGATCGTCAGCGCTCAGCGGTGTGACAGTCCTACGACCACGCCAGCATGTGCAGCGGATCGGTGAGCATGGCGCCCACGTCCCGCAGCAGAGCCGAGCCCAGCTCGCCGTCGATGATCCTGTGGTCGAACGACAGCGACAGCGTGCATACCTTGCGCACGGCCAGCTGACCCTCGTGCACCCATGGCGCATCCTTGACCTGGCCGAACGCCAGGATCGCGGCTTCGCCTGGGGTGATGATCGGCGTCCCGCCATCCACGCCGAACACGCCCACGTTGGTGATCGTGATCGTGCCGCCGCTCAGGTCGGACAGTGACGACTTGCCTGCCCGTGCCTTCTCGGCCAGGTCGGTGATCGCCTGGCCTAGCCGCGGCAGCGACATGGCGTGCGCGTCCTTGACCACGGGCACGATCAGGCCGCGCTCGGTGGCCGCCGCGATGCCGAGGTTCACGTAGTGGCGCACGACGATCTCCTGCGCGGAGTCGTCCCACGACGAGTTCACCATCGGATGCCTGCCGACCGCGATGATCAGGGCCTTGGCCACGAGCAGCAGTGGTGACACCCGGAGCCCGCCGAACTCGGGAAGCTGCCGCAGGCGCGCCGCCGCCTCCATCGTGGCGGTCATGTCGATCTGCAGGAACTCGGTGACGTGCGGCGCCGTGAACGCGCTCGCTGTCATGGCAGCGGCCATGTGCTTGCGCACGCCCCGGATGGGGATGCGCTCCTCACGAGGCATGTCCCCGGCCCAGGCCCCGGCGGTCCGGGCGGTCCCGGCGGTCCCTGCCCCAGGCGCCAGCGCCGGGCCATCAGCCGCGGCCTGGACGTCGTCCCTGGTGATGACGCCGTCCTTGCCGGTGCCGGCCAGCGCCGTCAGGTCAACTCCGAGGTCCTTGGCCAGCTTCCGCACGGGCGGCTTGGCCAGCACGCCCGCCCGCCCTGCCGGCGCGGGCGCGGCCGCGCGCCGGCCGCGGCCGCGGCGCCGGGGGCGGCAGGAACGTTGGGCACCGAGGCAACCCGCCCTGGCGCCAGCCGCGCCGGGGCGGAGGGTGCTGGCGCGGCAGACTGGCCTGCGGCTGCCTGACCGGCCTGAGGCGCTTGCTTCCTCTGCCGTCTGGATGTGGTGCCGAGCTTGACTCCGTATCCGACAAGCACCGCCTGCCGCTCGGCCTTGGGCGCGGGGCTGCCGATCATGCCAGGCTCGACCGCGCCCTCGACAGGCGCGTCCGCGATCGGCGCAGGCGCGGGTGCGGGATCAGCAGGAGCAGCAGCCGGAGCCGCCGGCCTGGCGCCATTGCCCCCTCCGACCTGGACCGAGATGATCGGGGTGCCCACATCGGCCGTTGCCCCCTCAGGGACCAGCAGGTCAGCGACGACGCCGGCGTACGGGCTCGGCAGCTCGACGACCGCCTTGGCCGTCTCGATCTCGACGATGATCTGGTTGATGCTGACCTGATCGCCGGGCCGCACGTGCCACCTGACGATGTCCGCCTCGGTCAGGCCCTCGCCGACGTCGGGGAGCTTGAAGTTCTTCAGCTCTGACATGAGGCCCTCTCAGTAAGCGAACGATCGGTCGACGGCATCGAGAATCCGGTCCAGGTCAGGCAGGTAGTGCTCCTCGATCCTGGACGGCGGGTACGGGACGGTGTAGCCGCCCACTCTCAGCACCGGGGCCTCAAGCGAGTAGAAGCATTCCTGCGTGACCCTGGCAGCGATCTCAGCCCCGAGCCCGGCCGTGACCGGCGCCTCGTGCACGACGACGCAACGTCCGGTCCTGCGCACCGACTCAAAGATCGTCGGCAGGTCAAGCGGCGAGAGCGACCGCAGGTCGATGACCTCGATGGAGCGTCCCTCCTCGGCCGCGGCCGTCGCCACCTCGGCGCACGTCCTGACCATCGGGCCGTAGCACAGCAGCGTCAGGTCACTGCCGCTGACCAGCGTCCTGCACTGGGTAAGCGCGGGAGCGGCGGCGACTCCGCCCGCCAGGTCGACTTCGCTCTTGTCCCAGTACCGCCGCTTGGGCTCGAAGAAGATGACCGGGTCATCGCAGCTGATCGCCTGCTGGATCATCGCGAAGGCGTCGGCGGGGTCACCGCACGACACAACCCGCAATCCGGACGTATGAACGAACAGCACCTCCGGCGACTCGCTGTGATGCTCAACCGCGCCGATTCCGCCGCCGAACGGTATGCGCACGGTCACCGGCAGCCTGACGTTGCCGCGTGACCGGAACGCCATCTTGGCCAGCTGCGACACGATCTGGTCGAAGGCAGGGAACACGAACCCGTCGAACTGGATCTCGCACACCGGCCGGTAGCCGCGGAGCGCGAGCCCGATCGCGGTGCCGATGATGCCCGACTCGGCCAGCGGGGTGTCGATTACCCGGTCTTCGCCGAAGTCCTTCTGGAGACCGTCGGTCACGCGGAACACCCCGCCGAGCTTGCCGACGTCCTCGCCCATGATGAGCACTTTGGGGTCGTTCTCCATGGCCTTGCGCAGGCCCTCATTCAGTGCCCTGGAAAGCGTCAGCGAGGTCATCGCGCGTCCTCCTCGACGAAGGAGCTGAGGTAATCGGCAAGCTGTGCACGCTCTTGCTCGAGTAGCGCGTTCTGGTCGACGTAGACGTTGTCGAACATCGTGAGCGGATCGGGATCGGGCATCTCCAGGCAGGCCGTCCGCACCCTCGTGCCGACCTCGTCGGCTTCCGCGCTGATGGCGGCGAAGAAGCTTTCCTCTGCCATGCCAGACCGGATCAGGTACTGCTTGACCCGCTCGATCGGGTCCTTGAGCTTCCACGACTCCAGCTCGGCGGACAGGCGGTACCTGGTCGGGTCATCGGTCGTCGTGTGCGCGCCCATCCGGTAGGTGTAAGCCTCGATCAGCGTCGGGCCCTGGCCTTCCCTGGCCGCTCGCATCGCCGCCCGCGTGACGGCCAGGCAGGCGAACACGTCGTTGCCGTCCACCCGCAGGCCAGGGAACCCGAAGCCGTTGGCTCGCTTGTACAGCGGGATCCTCGTCTGCCGCTCAAGCGGCTCGGAGATGGCCCACTGGTTGTTCTGGCAGAAGAACACGACCGGCGCGTTGTTCACCGACGCGTAGATGAACGCCTCGTTGACGTCACCTTGGCTGGTGGCACCGTCGCCGAAGTACGCGATCGCCGCCTCGCCGTCCTCGCCGACGGCGCCGTCCCGCTGGATGCCCATCGCATAGCCGGTCGCGTGCAGCGTCTGGGCGCCGATCACAATCGTATAGAGATGGAAATTATGTGCCTTAGGGTCCCACCCGCCATGGCTGACGCCGCGGTACAACTCGAGCAGACTCGCCGGGTCCAGCCCTCGGCACCATGCGACGCCATGTTCGCGGTAGGTAGGAAAGGCCATGTCACGCGGCCCGAGCGCCCGGCCCGAGCCGACCTGGGCGGCCTCCTGGCCGAGCAGCGAGGCCCAGATCCCGAGTTCCCCCTGGCGTTGCAGCGCGATCGCCTCGAAATCGATCCTGCGAACCAGCACGAGATCGCGGTACAGGCCCTTGATCTCGTCGGCCGACAGGTCAAGCGGATAGTCGGGATGCTCGACCCGCTCGCCCTCAGGCGTCAGCAGCTGGATGAGCTCTGGTTTGCTGTCAGGTCCTTGATCGCGAGTTCGGGAGGCAGCTCGCCCGGCAGCTTTGACGGCCACGTGCCACTCCTTGCATGCTCATGCCGCCCGCCGTGCTGTGCTGTGCGCACTGTGTTGACGGCCGGCCAGTCGTCGTATGTCCCGCAGTGACAGTACTCGGCAGAGCGCGTGCTTGGTCAAGTGCCGTCTCCGCCCGAGCGGGGTCGCGGTGTAGCGCACGGGCGCGCTACTTCCCGTAAAGCCTGGCCGCTAACCCGCTTGCGCGTCTTGCGCCGCGTCCGGCCGACCTCGGCGCCGGCCCGGACCATGCAACTTACCAGGCCTGGCTGGGTGCTCCAGCTCCCGGCCAGCCGCCGGCCGCCGTCTGTTGAACTGCTAGAACGCTACTGTTCGTCCGAAGATCGCCCGAATTCATGATTACCAAGGCCCGGCTCTGGAAACGCTCACAATGTGATCAGAGTAGATCGCTAGCCTCGGGGAACAGAGGAGCGAATGCGGACGCGAGTGTTGCACTCACAGGGGCCGGCCAGGGATGTCCGGTTCTGCCTGGTCTTTCCGCGCGAGTCGCTCAGTATTCCAGTGATGCGGAGGGTGCTGGGCGAGACCTTGAGCCGCCTGGGAGTCGATGAGGACTCCGTTTCTGACCTGCTCCTGGCGGTCACGGAAGCGTGCACGAACGTGCTGAGGCACGCGGGACCGGGTCGTAAGTACGAGGTAGTCGTCAAGGTCGGCAAGAACCGGTGCGTTCTGCAGGTGCTTGACAACGGCCGGGGCATTGAGGCCGACCGCCTGCGCATCGCCAGGCGCGCGCACCTGCGGCGCCCGCCGGTCCGGCCGGTTCCGCTGCGGGGCCGCAAGGCCGCCACCCAGGGCACCGATGTGCAGCAGTTGCCCGAGTCCGGCAGGGGACTGGCGATCATGCGGGCCTGCGTGGATGACGTCAGCCTGCGGAGCGGCCCCGGTCAGGGCACGGTCGTCCAGTTGCGCAAGCGGATCGAGTTGCGCGACGATGCGCCGCTGGCGAACCTGGGCACCTGGGAGCTCAAGGACGCCGGCTAGCTGCCGGTGCGGCAGGCGGCTCGTCAGGCGCTCCACCAGAAGGCGATCTCCTGTGCCCTGGTACGGGCCTTGCCGCATCGGGTCAGCCTGGCCGGCCCCGGGTGAGGCATCGCCGTCAGGCACTCACCGGTCTGCGCGTTGGCGTACTGGGCGATCGCCTGCCCGAGCACTACCCGGGAGTTCAGCTGATGCCAGCGCTGGGCGCGCCCGAGATCGCACTGCGAAAGCTTGAGCTCCGCGCCGCTGCCCGCCGTTCCGCCGCCCGTCCGGCTGGCCGCCCCCCTGGCCGCCCCCCTGGCCGCCGCGCTGAGGCACTGGCCGGTCGGCACGTAGATAAAGATCTCGCTGCCGTCAGTCATCTGGTTGGCGGTCCACTCCGGGGTCCCGTTGGAGATCTCCTTGGGCGGGATAGGGACGAACTGGACGACCTGGCCCTTTTCCAGCAGCATCAGCGGGTGGTCGTCGGGGTCATGCTGCCAGGGATCGCCGTCGTCATCGGGCCCGAAATCGATCACCCCGACGGTCTGGACGCTGACCACCTTGGCTGGCGCGGACCGATGATGATGATGGGCGCGCGTGACCGGGTGGGCGGCGTGCGAAGTACCGAGATATACCCCTAGCGCGCCGCCAGCGAGCACTACGACGACCGCGAAGCCCGCGAGCCTCGGAGCCCATGACCCCTGGGCGCGGTGCGGCCTCCGGTGCCCTGGGGCGACGACCCCCCTGAGCCCCCCGCGAGTGGGTGTAGTGGGCGGACCCGGCATAGCGCGAGATTATCGCGTCAGCCGGGCAATTCGTGGCAGGAGCGTCGGCAACCTTCGAGCCCGCTGCGGTGCGCGCTGCCGCGCGACCGGCTAGCGTCGTGCTGATGCCTCCACGACGACTCGATCCGCAGCGCCTGCTTGCCGCCGCCACCGCGCAGCGTGACGCTCTTGGCCTGGAGCCCTGGCGCGGCCCGGAGGACATCGGCGTACTGGGAGCGGCATGCGCGCGAGCCGTCATCGAGGCGATCGACGCGGGTCTCGAGCCACAACGGGAAGCTCTTCGGGGCGCCGTGATCCACACGCTTGACCTGCTGGCGGCGAACGTGCCGGGAAAGGCGGTCGAGGTGCGCGTTCCGCCCTTCGCCGCCGTCCAGGCGGTGGAGGGCACGCGGCATACTCGCGGCACTCCGCCCAACGTCATAGAGACCGACGGCCTGACCTGGATACGACTCGCCGCAGGGCGAATCTCCTGGGCGGACGCTGTCGCCAGCCGCGAAGTCAGGGCAAGCGGTCCCAGAGCCGACCTGGCGAGCTACCTGCCCCTGCTTCGCCCGCCGGGCCCGGCCAGTGAGAGCGCCGAGCGCGCGACGTGACGCAACGCGGCCAGGCTAAACCGGCCCTGCAAGTGACATCGTCGAAGATTCGGCACGTACTCGACTTGCCCTGCCCGCATCCCTGGGGGTGCGCGCGGGCTGGCCGAGTTGGCTAGCCCGCGTCAGCGATCGTCGGGGTCGTCGTCGTCTTCGTCGTCGTAAAGGTCATCGTCAGCATCATCGTCGTCGGACCCATAGCGGTCGCCGCCATCTGCGTATGCGTCGTGCCCGCCGGTCTCCCGCTGATCCATGCCGACGCCCAGCTCTGCCCGCAGTCGGTCAAGGTCAGTGCCGCCCCCGCTGTATTTCAGCTGGCGTGCCACCTTCACCTGCTTGGCCTTGGCTCGGCCGCGCCCCATTGGCTCGACCCCCTTGAACGTACGGAACCTGTCAGGTTCCTGGTCATCGCGTTTGATGCCTGATGAATCTTCGATCCGGCAGTTAGCCGGATTTCTCGCACGTCAGACTAGCCGCTGCGGTTCCAGCGCATGGGCCGCAGCATGGCTAGTGCCTTCGTACATAGACAACCGTACCTGTTTTGGGCGGCTCGCGCTTCCGGCGGTAGGGGCCAGACCCGGCCGGCGTCGGGTCAGCGACCCGGTCCGGCCCCGTTAGCCTGCCAGCCAGATGCGCTTGAGTCTGCCTATTTCCGATATCCGCTGCTCCGCCAGCCGGTCCGCGGCCGATCCCGGGGGCACTCCGTCCTCGTCAGCGATAGCCAGGATTTGCTTGGTGGTACTGAATATCCCCGCGGCCCGCAGCTTAGCTCGCTCGAAGCTGAACCCGCCGAGCTCGTCGGCGACCTGGATCACTCCGCCTGAGTTCGCGAGATAGTCGGGGGTGTACAAGATCCCGTGCTTGATCAGCGATTTCTCGATGCCGCGGTGGGCTAGCTGGTTGTTCGCGCCGCCGCAGACCAGGCGCGCGCGCAGCATCGCCACCGTGTCGTCATCGAGCGCGCCGCCCAGCGCGCACGGCGCGTAGACGTCGATCTCGCTCGTGACAAGTTCCTTGCGGCTTATGACCGCGGTGACCTCGGGATGAGCCGCTATCGTGGCCCGCACGGCGGCGTCGCTGACGTCATAGACGAGTACTTTCGCGCCGTCATCAAGCAAGTGCCCGACCAGGTGACTGCCTACCTTGCCGACACCCTCGACGGCCACGACGCGGCCCGCCAGGCTAGGTGAGCTCCAGATGTGCTCCGCCGCACCGCGCATGCTCTGAAAGACGCCGTACGCGGTCAGCACCGACGAGTCGCCGGCCCCGCCGTGCGGCTCAGTCCGGCCGACGACGTACTGGCACTCTCGCGCCACCAGGTCCATGTCGCTGCTGGTGGTGCCCACATCGCAGGCGGTGATGTACCGGCCGCTGAGCGACTGCACGAACCGACCGTAGGCGCGCAGCAGAGCCTCGGACTTGAGCTTGGCCGGATCGCCGATGATGACGGCCTTGCCGCCGCCGAGGTCGAGGCCCGCGAGCGCGTTCTTGTAGGCCATGGCCCGCGAGAGATTCAGGACGTCGGCGAGGGCCGCTTCCTCGCTGTCGTAGGGGTAGAACCGCGTGCCGCCGAGCGCCGGACCGAGTTCTGTCGAGTAGATCGCGATGATCGCCCGAAGGCCGCTCGCCGAATCCCGGCAGAACACGACCTGTTCGTGGGGTGCGTCTCTCAAGGCGCTGCCCGTCGGATCGGCAGCCTTGTCCGCTGCCCCGAACGCGCCTATCCCATCCGCGTGATCTTCACGCATGGTTACCATGGCAGCAACTCCCGGTATTCACTCCCTGTGTCCTCGTTGACCAGGGATCTATCGCCAAGACTATGCCGGGCTATCGCAGTATTGCTGATACGCAATGCATGAAGCAGCCGGTGCGGGGCAAATACCTCGTGAGAGAGCATGCCGTAGAACTGCGGAGGATTATCCCGGCGGTGCCGAAAGTTTCTGAAGGACGTCGGGTCAGTCCGCTACCAGGGGGGTATCGCGACGGCACGCGCGCCGACCGGCAGGGCGCCTGTACGTTATTACGGTGCGTAACCTCCGGTCATAGGGAGGTGAGCAGCGATCGAGTCTGAGAGCTTCAGGCTCCTATTCATACAGGATCGGGCGGGCAGACCTTCGCCTGAGCGCTATCCGATCGCTGGACAGCACTCCCTGAAGTCTGCCTGACCAGTTCGAGATCACCGGAACGGCTACGGCCAGTAGTCAGCAGGAGGCGGACATGACTTTTCCGAATCCGCCCGTTGCGACGGTGCGTGTCTGTAGGATCACGCAACGTGACTCAGATCGGCGGGGGCTACGGGGACACGTTCAAAAACTTCTGCTCCTGGTGGTCGCTTTGTCACCGCTGGTGATGGCAATATGGTAACAGTAGACCATATAGGACATCCACGGCAGGCTCCGAATGGAGCCAGGAAATACAACAGACGCAGGATCGCAATTTGGGTCCAGGAGGAGAGGCCGTCAAAATGTCTGCACGTACCCCAGAGGCTGAGCCGCTGCTTACGCCAGCCGAGGTGGCAACCATGTTCCGGGTTGACCCTAAGACGGTCACCCGCTGGGCGAAGGCTGGAAAGCTGACGTCCATCAGGACGCTGGGGGGCCACCGTCGCTACCGTGAGACAGAGGTTCGTGCCCTGCTTGCGGGCATACCGCAGCAGCGCTCAGAGTAGCTTCTGGTCTTAGCCTGGCGTCCGGGCAGCGGGGGCGGGCGCGAACCAGTGCACGTCATGCGCTGCACGGCGTAGCAAGTTACGCGGTGCGCCAAGCTGCGCAGGGCGAGAACACATTAGCGCGACAACAGGGGGGTCGGCTCCGGCGGCTGCGGCCGCACACTAACTAGCATCATTGCGCGCGTTTATTGGCGCAGATGCTGGCGGTGTTCGCAGCCGGTAGTGCTGCGGCATGGGGAGCCGTAAACGCAGAGCGGTGGAGCTCTGGGTGGGCGACAAAACGATGTCGCCGGAGCCGATCCACCATAAAAGCTATTACGGGGGCAATGGCCGCAGGCCGCGGGCGCCGGAGAACGGCGGGAGTTTGCGCGGCCAGGAAAGGCTGTTCTCATACGCACGAAAATCCGGTCAGGATCAACGCTGGCCGTGCAACCTGAACTTCAGCGCAACCAGCGCTTACAACCTCATCACACCCCGCAGTCTGTTGGCGACTTTAAGTAATCTCACCTGTTCGAAGCTGCCGCCGGACCATACTTGTCGCGGTGCCGCAGCCCGCTTACGCGGCGGCACCGGAACGTCTGCGGATGTCTGTGCGCCTTCGCGGCGCAGCGCACGGCGTGGAATCACGACAGGGGACGGGTGCGATGTGCCACGCCTGGGGGTCCGCCACATGGTGGACGCGTGCCGTCGCGGTGAGGGAGGTACCGCCATGCGGGATCCAGATCTGGTTGTCAGGGCTCAGCTAGCGGCGGCGGCGCTTGAGGGAGCATGGCATCGGTGGCGCGTCGTGCACGGCCTCGCGGCGGACCCGGTGCCGGCGGTCTCCAGTTACGTGGGGTATTCGCTTGAGGAACCCTGGGGACAGCCGCGCGTGGTCTTCGGCCTCGCGGCCGAAGACGCCGAACAGCTCGCCGCCCTGATCGAGCGTCACGACTGCGTGGGCCCGGTTTACGCGGCGGTCGCGACTATGCAGGGTGCGCGGCAGGGTGCGCGCGAGGTTCCGCCGGCCTCGAGGCCAGGGTCTCCGGTCGGGCCGTTGCGGGTGCCCAGGCAGGCAGCGGCGGCTGGAGCAGAGCCTCAAGGAGGCCGGCCGCAGGCAGACACATCCGGGACGCCGTTCGGCCTGCCCGCCGAGCCCGCCACGGACACGGGAGGCATCGCCGACTGCGATGAGCCGGTCTTCCGCCAGGCCGCGGCCGCCATGGCTCAGGCCGCGGCGGCCAGGGAGGCGGCCGGTAGCGGCGGGCCCGAGGCCCGCGATGAGGCGCCGGAGGACGGCAGCCAGCCCGCCGTCACAGGCGGCGACCCCGAACCCGGCTCTACTGAGCCGGGCATTATGGAGCCGGGCCTTCCGGAGCCGGGCCTTCCGGAGCCGGGCATTCCGGAGCACGCCAGCGACGATCCGCAGTCGGGCGTGAGCGAGGCGGATGACGAACTAGCCGCGGACGGCGCCGCTCAAATGGGATCGCTCGCGCAGGCCGCTTCGGCGGCCAGAACCGAGGCGGAGGCCAGGATCAGGGCCGCGCTCATCGACTACCAGCCGGGGGTCGGAGAGGTCACCCAAGACATCGTCTTCCCCCGTGTTCCCGCGACAGACGTCCTCGAGCCCCTGCCGGGTGCGCCCAGGCCCGAAGCCGCATCCGGGGCCTACATTCCGCCCGCTGCCGGCGCAGCGCCACCGGGCCATGACCAGGACCTGGGCGATCCTCGCGATGACGCATCAGCGCTGGAATCCAACGATCTCCCGCCCGGCGGCTCCAGGCGAGGCCGGGCGGCGCGCGGCTATCAAATACCCCGGCTATCCAGGACCAAGCGCCCAGGCGGCGTTGCCGACGCCGGCCAGCCGGCCACCTGAGCGGCGCGATCGTCCGGTGAGCCCGGTCGTCCCGTCGGTCCGGTCGTCCGGTCGGTCCGGTCGGTCCGGTCGTCGGGTCGGCCCGGTCGGACGATCTGCCCGGCGCTCCGGGCGGCCGGGTGAGTTTCGCCGGGCCTGCCAGGGCGAACTGGGCGTATTCGGGTTGCGCCGGGCCGGTCAGGCGTGATGACGTTCGCGCTATGGATCGCGACGCGGTGCTGACCGCCTACAACACGCAGGTTCGCCAGAACACGGCACCTGACGGCACGGGTGCGACGTTCGAAGCCGACGGGATCGTGGTCAGGCGGGTAGCGCCAGCGGGCCAGGACGGCTCGGGAGTCGTCTGGTCTAACCTCGGCGAGGCGGACGCCGACACGGTGATCGCTGAGCAAGTGCGGTTTTTCGGCGACCGGGGCATGACGTTCGAGTGGAAGGTCTTCGACTACGATCGCCCGGCCGATCTTGCTGACCGCCTGGTCGCGGCAGGCTTCGTAGCTGAGGAGCCAGAGTCTTTCGTGGTCGGTGAGGTCGGGCAGATCATCGATGCGCTCCGGTCGGCGGAGCTACCGGACGGCGTGATCGCGCACGATGTCACCGACGCGGCCGGGGTCGACCTGATGAGGGCGGTGCAGGAGCGCGTCTTCGATGAAGACCGCTCGGAACGGAGCAAGTCCATCCTCGCTCAGCTCGCCGCCGCGCCCGACATCATCGGGGTCGTGCTGGCGATGGCGGGAGACGAGCCGGTGTGCGCGGCCAGGATCGAGTTCCTGCCAGCCACCGAGTTCGCCGGCCTGTGGGGAGGCGGCACGCTGCCCCAGTGGCGCCGCCGCGGCATCTACCGCGCGCTGGTGCGCTACCGGGCGGAACTCGCGGCCCGCCGTGGCTACAAGTACCTCACCGTCGACGCGTCGGAGGACAGCAGGCCGATCCTCGAGAAGGTCGGCTTCACCCGGCTGGCCATCACCACGCCCTACATCTGGACCCCCGCAGGCCCGGCTATGTGACCTGGGTACGGCTCTTGCGGACTGAACGAGGCCGGGTTCGGGCGGTCCGGGGATTGCCGCGCCGGTGTTCGCGGTGGTTCCCGTGCCGGGGCATGATCGCGGCGAGTTGTCCTTCGTTTCCAGCGCGAGACTCCTCACTTTGCGGACTTTTCAGTTCTATGCGCCAATGCCGCTTAACTTGCCTTTGATTATGCTCTGACGTGCATTGTCCAGACCCGGCCTGACTTGCTCGGCAGGTACCCGCCCGAGCGGCACCGAGCCCCGACGACATCCATGACCCTGTTGGCTTATTGACTTCAGTGGCGGGGGTAGCCGCGCGGGGCCGGGTCGTGCGAGCGGGCGGGGTGCCCCAGGGGGGTGCGGGTGCGATGTTCCGTGATCATGATTAAGGGCATGATCACGGAGATTTACCCAGGTCAGGACACGTGCGATGTTCCGTGATCAAGCCCGCGACCATGATCACGGAAACTTGCCCCGGCCGGCCTCTGGCGGACAGGCGCCCCGCCCGGCAAACCCGCCCCACCCGCCTCCACCGCCTCAGACTTACCTCGCAGCCTTGAATCTCCAATAAACCAACAGGGTCACCATGCGCGAAACGACACCCGATCGGGAACATCAATCAATGACGTTGTTGGGCTTATTGGACGCTGAGGCGGCCTGGGTCAGGCGGCGGAGGTTAGCGGTGCAGGGTGACCAGGCCGGGGCCGTTCGATCTGACCGCGCTGGTTTCCGTGGTCATGGTCGCGGGCGTGATCACGGAACATTGCCGCTGTCCTGGAAGCTGTCGCGTAACTCGGGATCGTGTCGGGGAGCGCCTTCGGGCGCCTCGCCGGCTGGTCAGCCGGGCGCATGCTCCGGCCCGGCCCGGCCAGCGACGGCTCAGCCCGGCCGAGGTTGCCGGTCACGCCCGGCCGGCCGAGGTTGCCGGTCACGCCCGGCTCTGACAGCAACCATCCGTGCCGGCGGGCCGGCGCTGGTGCATCTCTGTAAACAGGGACAAACCACCCATGTTTACAGACCAACGCGGCCTTCCCTGTTGCTGCTGGTCGCTGCTTAACAGCATCGTGGCCCTCCCTGTTGCTGTCAGCCACTGTTTTTAACAGCAACGTGGCCCTCCCTGATGTTGTCCTGACAGCAACGGGGAGGGCCACGTTGCTGTCAGAAAGGACCGCTGACAGCAACAGGGAGGGCCACGATGCTCACACTGCCCCGGCGGCACCGTGCCGGAGCACGGCGCATGCCCGCCCGCACACACAGGTCAGGGGAAGCCCCGAGCAACGAGAACTCTCCGCGCCGGAGCCGGGAACCTCCGCTTAGCTCGGCAGGTCGGCTGATCGGCTTAGCTCGGCAAGGTCGCCTGGGTGGCTTAGCTCGGCAAGGTCGGCTGATCGGCTTAGCTCGGCAAGGTCGCCTGGGTGGCTTAGCTCGTCAGGGTGGCCCGGGCCGATGTGGCGGTGGCGGGCGGGGTGCCTGGCTTGGTCGCGGGGGGCACCAGGGCGGTGCAGCACATGCAGCGCCTGGCGTCGATCGGGATCTGGCTCAGGCACTCGGGGCACTCGCGTTCGGTCGCGGCCTTCCTGCGGTCGAAGAGCGCCAGCACCTTGGAGACCGGCGCGACGATCAGGAAGTACACCACCGCCGAGATCAGCAGGAACGAGATCAGCCCGTTGAGGAACAGGCCATAGGAGAACGTGGTCCCGTTGAAAACGAAAGTGAGGTGGCTGACGTCGGGCTTGTGGACGGTAGCCGAGATCAGCGGCGTGACGATGCCCTTGACCAGCCCTTGAACCACGTCGTTGAACGCGACGCCTACCACCACTGCCACCGCGAGGTCGACCAGGTTCCCGCGCAGCAAGAACGTCCTGAAGCCCTTCACCATGCCTCCTTGTCCGGCTGGAGTTACGACGAAGGCGACGCTATCAACGAACGCGGCAGTCATGTGCCGATACGTACAGCGCGGGACAATCTGCCGCGCCGGCGAACCCGCGCGCGGGCGATCCGCGCGCGCCGCAAAACCAGGTGCGGCTATCCGCCCCGATCGGTGAACATGGTTCATGGCCTGGACGCTCACCGATGACATCGGCGCCTTCGCTGGCACGGTCAAGGCCCTGCTCAGCGCCCAGCCCGAGCGCTATACCGTGCTCGCGACCGTGCTCGACAGCCTGGTCAGGCATGGCCCCGCGGCGTACGGTGACGAGCCCCCGGTGCTAGCCACCTGGACTTCGGAGCCGGGCGGCGAGGTGAGGGCCGCCGCTCTTCAGACCCCGCCGCACCCGCTGCAGGTCACCGAACTGCCCGGCGACTCCGCGTCCGGGCTCGCCGCCATCCTCGCGCCCCGGCACGTAGCTGGCCTGACCGCTGTCAACGGCGGCGAGGGGGACGCGATCGGATTCGCCGGCGCCTGGTCCGCGGTGACCGGCCTGGCGCATCGTATCTCCATGCGGCAGAGGGGCGAGCTCGGTGGTGCTCTTCACGGACCTAGGGAATGCCGTCAGCAACTCGCTGTACCTCAAGCTGGGCTACCGGGCCGTCGAAGACAAGGTCGTGATCCAGTTCGAGCGCCAGGACCGCCTTCACCGGCCCGGGTGCCACGCAGGATAACGAGCGCGCCCGTGATGACAAACCAGCCGCCGGCCACCGAACCGGTCACGCTCATCGCCGGGCTATTCGACGGCGAAGGCGCGTCCGAGTACCTGGGTGAGGACGTCACCCAGGCTGCGCACATGCTGCAGGCCGCGTCGCTCGCGGTCCGCGACGGCGCCGCCCCGCCGCTGGTCGCCGCCGCGCTCCTGCACGACGTCGGCCATTTCACGGGCGTCACCGGCGCGGTCTCCGGGCACCAGTTGATGGCCGGCACCGACAACAGGCACAGCGACACGGGCGCGGCCTGGCTAGCGCAGTGGTTCGGGCCGGCGGTCACCGAGCCGGTCAGGCTGCACGTCGCCGCCAAGCGGTACCTGTGCGCCGTCGAACCCGGCTACGCGGCGACGCTCTCGCCCGCCTCGGCGTACACGCTGGGCGTGCAGGGCGGTCCGATGAGCGGGCGCGAAGCGAGCGAATTCGCGGCCAGCCCGCATGCGGACGACGCCTGCAGGCTCCGGCGCTGGGACGACGCGGCCAAGGACCCGGACGCGCCCGTGCCGGCCTTCGGGAGCTTCAGGCCGCTGCTCGAAGGCCTGCTGACCGACCGGGCGGTCAGGGGGCGCTAGTGCCTGCCCGGCCGTACTTGTCCTCAAGGCGGACAACGTCCTCGCGCCAGCCGTCGATCGCGGTCGAGGACTCGGCGAACACCAGGTCAGTGACGGCGGTGATGCGGTGCACGACCCGGACAGGCAAATGGATGGTGTCGCCAGGCTGGAACCGCCGGTCCGTCAGCTCACCGCCGACCGGACCGTACTGAATATCGGCCGAGCCGGAGAGCACGGAGATCGTCTCTTCCTTGTGCTCGTGGTACTGCAGGCTCAGCGACTGCCCGGCGTTGACGTAGATGATCTTGCCGACGTACTTGCCGTCCACGGCAGCGAAGATCTGCTCATGCCCCCAGGGCTTGTCCTGGCGCGGGGCCTGGTAGACCTCTGCTTCCTCGCTCACTGAACCCTCCGGTGTCCGGGCTGATGATGACGTGCTCGCCTGAGAAAAGCTATCGAACGAACGTCCCCGGTTCCTGGCCAAGCCCACCGCCGGCACATGAAAGTTCTGCGGTTCGGTGTCTTTCGCTTACCATCATCAAGCAGGTGATTGCTGGAGGTTATCCTGACATGCTGCGCTATCCGCCTACCAGGGCTGGCCTAGACGCTGATGACTACCACGGCGAGATGATCGCCGACCCCTACCGCTGGCTGGAGACGACGGCCGATCCCCAGACCGCCGACTGGATCGCGGCGCAGAACGAGGTCACCCGCGGCGTGCTCGGCCAGGTCGGCGGGCGCGAGCAGATCAGGGCCAGACTCGGCGAGCTCGCCAGCTACTCCCGCCACGGCGTGCCGTTCGAGCGGGGCGGACGGTGGTTCCAGTTCCGCAGCAACGGGCGGCAGAACCAGCCCCTGGTCTACGTCATGGAAGCCCCGGACGAGGCCGGCCGGGTGCTGCTCGATCCGAACGCGCTGTCCGACGACGGAACGGCAGCGGTGAGCGAATTCGGCCTCAGCAGCGACGGGCAACTGCTCGCGTACGCGATCAGCGTGAACGGATCGGACTGGCAGACGTGGCGAATCCGCGCGGTCGAGTCCGGAACTGACCTCGATGACCTGGTCGAATGGGCTAAATTCTCCTCGGCGGAGTGGCGCAAGGACGGCTCGGGCTTCTACTACTGCGCCGCCGAGAAACCGCCCGAGGGCGCTGAGTACCTTGCCGAGATCGGCGAGCGCCGCATCATGTTTCATACTATCGGGACTGATCAGTCCGAAGATCAGTTCGTCTATGCCAATCCGGCCAGCTCGAACTGGCACAGCGACGCCAGCGTGAGCGATGACGGACGCTTCCTGATCCTGTCATCGAACCAGGGGACCGCGCCGCAGGCGCGGCTCGACGTGATCGACCTGTCCGATCCGCGGGCCACGCTGCGGCCGCTGATCGACGACTTCGACAACATCGCCCACGTCGTATCGACCGAGGGCACGACGTTCTACCTGGTCACCGATTTCGAGGCTGAACGCAAGCGCTTGGTGTCGGTCAGCCTGGAATCACCAGCCAGGGAGCACTGGACCGAGATCATCGGCCAGACTGATGACACGCTGCTCGCCGCGTACTTCTACGGCGGCAGGTTTGTCTGCCATTACCTGCGTAACGCGCATTCGGTGCTGCGGGTGCATGCCGCCGACGGCGGTTTCATCAGGGAGATAGAACTGCCGGGCTTTTCGTCGATCGCCGACGCCTGCAAGATGGGCGCGGGCATCGCCGGGCGTCCCGACAGCGACCTGATGCACTTCGGCCTGACGTCTTTCGCCGAGTCCGGCTCAGTGTGGTCGCACCAGCTCGCGTCGGGTGAGACTAACCGAATCCGGGCCTCGGACGCGGCGATCGATCCTGATGACTTCACTGTCGAGCAGGTGATCGTGACCTCGGCCGACGGCACCGAGCTAACCATGTTCCTGGCCAGGCGAGCTGACCTGGAGCGCGATGGCGAGCGCCCGGTTCTGCTCTACGGCTACGGCGGCTTTGACATCGCGATCACCCCCTCGTTCTCCGTGCTGCACGCCGGATGGCTTGATCGCGGGGGCGTGCTTGCGGTAGCCAACCTTCGCGGCGGCGGCGAATACGGGAGGGCGTGGCATAACGCGGGCAGGCTCGCGGTCAAGCAGAACGTGTTCGACGACTTCTGCGCGTGCGCGCGCTGGCTCGAGTCGTCTGGCTGGTCGAGGTCGGGCCGGATCGCGATCATGGGCGGCTCGAATGGCGGGCTGCTCGTCGGGGCGTGCCTGACGCAGCACCCCGAGCTCTTCGGCGCGTGCGTGCCCGCCGTCGGGGTGATGGACATGCTGCGGTTCCACCGGTTCACCGTGGGGCGGGCGTGGATCGCTGACTACGGAGACCCGGATGATCCCGATCAGTTCAGGTGGCTGCGCGCCTACTCGCCGCTGCACAACCTGAGGCGCGGGGTGCGGTATCCGGCGACGCTGGTGCTCACGGGCGACCACGACGACCGGGTCGTGCCCGGGCATTCGTTCAAGTTCGCGGCGGCGCTGCAGGCCGCCCAGACCGGCGACGCGCCGGTGCTGATCAGGATCGAGACGTCCGCTGGCCACGGCGCGGGCAAGCCGGTCGCCAAGGTGGTGGCCGAGGCGGCCGACGTGCTGGCGTTCCTTGACCTGGCGCTGGGCGGCGATGCGGGTTAGCTGGCCAGCTGGTCGGGTGCGCAGTTGGTCAGGTGCGCAAGCGCAGTGGTCAGGTGCGCAGGTAGGAGGCGCCGTTGAGGTCTAGCACGGCGCCGCTGGCCCATTCCGCGTGCGCGGAGGCCAGGTAAAGGACGGCGGCCGCTATCTCGCCGGGCTCGGCGACGCGGCCGAACGGGCTCTGCGCCCTGATCTCGTCGCCCCGAGGCGGCTTCAGGTGCTCGTTGGTCATGTCGGTGGCCACGAAGCCAGGGGCGACGGTAGCGACGGCGATGCCGAGCGGCGCGAGCGCTATCGCGAGTGACTGGCCGAGGGCATTCAGGCCGGCCTTGCTCGCGCCGTAGGCGGGCGAGTCGGGCTCGCCGCGGAACGCTCCCCTTGACGAGACGTTGATGATCCGCCCGCCCGGCCGCGTCAGGTGCTGGACCGCGCACCAGGTGACGTTGGCCGCGCCGATCAGGTTGGTGCCGAGCGTCGAGGCCCATTGCGCCTGCCACTGCGCGTAGCTTGTCTCGGTGATCGGGTGCGCGGCAAAGACCCCGGCGTTGTTGACGCAGATGTCGAGCCCGCCGAGTTGGCTGGCGGCCTGGTCGACCATGGCGCGGACGGCTTCCGGATCGGTGAGGTCTGCCCGGACCACGACATGACCCGTGCCGGACAGTGCCGCGGCGAGCTCGGCGGCCAGGCCGGGCGAGTTCCTGTGGTGGATCGCCACCCGGTCGCCCGCCTCGGCGAACTGCCTGGCGATGGCGCGGCCGATGCCGCGCGACGCGCCGGTGATCAGCACGCGGCGGCCCGCGTTGTCGGTCGTCACTTGGACGGCGGGCAGAACGACGGGATGGTCGGCTCGGGCCGGTACTTGGGCGTGATCGTCCTGGTTACCTTGTGTCCGTCGATCCGTTTCGTGATCTTGACCGGCTTGGGCTTGCCCGCGATCCACTTGCGCACGGCCGCGTGCGCCGACTGACAGGCCTTGTACTGCGTGCGGATGTTGGTGACGAACTGCTGCGCCATGGTCAGGCTGCCGGCGTCGGCGCGGCGCAGCTCCTGGGCGGACGCGGCGGTGATGCCCGACACGGGGATGCTGGTCCGCTGGTAGACGGAATTCAGCGAGATGCCGAGGATCTTGTCGTTGATGCCGCGGAAGATCGCGACCTTGCCGTTGTCCGCGCCCACGTAGTACTGGCTGCGCACGATTTCGTAGCCAACGACCAGTCCGCCGCCGATCAGCAGCACGAACAGCGCTACCAGCGTCGTCATGACCGGCCAGCCGCGCCGCCGGCGTGCGCGCCGCCGCCTCGGATAGCCGTCGAGGTCGCGGGATACGGCGGCGGGCCGGGCCGAGGCCCTGGTCCCGGTCCGCTGAGCGGTATCGACGGCGGGCGCCGCCGGCCAGGAAGCCCCGTCCGCCCGCGCTGTCCCAGCCGGCGGGGTCGCGGCCTGGCCCGGTGACGACGCCACCATGGTCATGGCCTTGTCTCCGTCTCCGTCCAGTTGCGGCCGGCTGAACGCTTGCGTCTGCTGATTGCCCACGCTGGCGACCGCGCCGGCCACGGCTGGCGTCGTCGTCGGCCCGAACTGACTGCGGTCGGTATCGATCATGTCCGCGACTATGCAGGTGACATTGTCAGGGGCGCCGCCCCTGATCGCGAGCTCGATGAGCTGGAGCACGACCTGAGCGGGATCGGCGATATCGGCCAGCGTCTCGAGGATCTGCTCGTCGCTGACCGCGACCGGCAGCCCGTCCGAGCAGAGCAGGAACCTGTCGTCGAGTTCCGCGGTCAGCAGCGACAGATCAGGATCGGCGTCGGTCCGGCCGTCGAGGGCGCGGAGCAGCAGCGAGCGCTGCGGGTGGGTGGCAGCCTCATCGGGCCTGATCCTGCCCTGGTCGATCAGCGCCTGGACGAAGGTGTGGTCCCGGGTGATCTGGTACAGGTCGCCGCCCCTGAGCAGGTACGCGCGGGAGTCGCCGATGTGGCAGATCGCTGCCGTCGGCCCTGACCAGAGCATCGCGGTCAGCGTGGTGCCCATGCTGCCCACGGCCGGGTCGGCCTCGACGATGCCGCGCAGGTTCTGCTTCGCCGTCGTCACCGCCTCGGCGATGGCGTCGATCAGCGCGGACTCTGGCATGGTCATCCGGTCGAGCGGCGCGACGCTCTTGATCACCGCCGCGCTGGCTACCTCGCCAGCCTCGTAACCGCCCATGCCATCTGCTACTGCCAGCAGGTGCGGTCCCGCGTACGCCGAGTCCTCGTTGCCTTCTCTGAGCAGGCCGACGTCGGAGCGGACCGCGTAGCGGAGTGCAAATGTCATCTGCGCAGCTCCTGGACGATCTAGCCGGTGGGTCGGCGCTCGCACCCGCGCACCCGGTCAGCGAGCGGCAGGTGAAAGCGCTGTGACCGAGCCTAGATCCTGGCGGATCTAGATGAGTACCAGCGCAGGCTAGAACACTTATGTCACGAACCGGAAATACGGTGATCGCATGGTATAGGAGTGACGCCGGTTTGTCGGCAGGCAGGTCGCCATGATGACGCCGTGGCGCCCTGATGCCGGCAAATCGCGCAGTTGACGTTAGCATTCTGCAGACGGAGCGACAGGGGTTCTCGAACGCCGGCGTGACGCAGATCGGAGCGTGAGTGCCGATGAACGGCCAGCCGGTGACGCTCAAGGACGTAGCCGCCATGGCAGGCGTCCACCCGGCTACCGTGTCGCGCGCCCTCAATCCCGAGACGAGGCCGCTCGTCAGCGACGAGACCGCCGACCGGATCCTGGCTGCCGCGGACTCGCTCGGTTACCGCCCGAACACGGTGGCCCGCAGCCTGCGGACCAGGCGTTCCAACACTGTCGGCGTGCTCATCCCGGATCTCAACAATCCGCTGTTTCCTCCCATAGTGCGCGGCATCGAGGACTATCTAGCTAATGCCGGATACGTCGCGCTGATCGGCAACACCGACGCCGACGACGAGCGGGAGCGGCTGGTCTTCGAGTTGATGCGGGACAGGCATGTCGACGGCTTCGTGTTCGCCACCGCGCGGCTGCGCAGCCCCTTGCTCGCCGAGGCCGCGGCGGCGAAGCTCCCGGTCGTCCTGGTCAACAGGCACGCCGAGGGCTACGGGTTCCCCGCGGTCTCGGTCGACAACGAGCGCGGCATCGCGCTGTCGGTCGCCCATCTGGCCGCGCTCGGTCACCGCAGGATCGCGCACGTGGCCGGCCCGCAAGACATCTCCACCGGCTTGTCCAGGTACCGGGGCTTCGTGGCCGCCATGGCCGCGCACGACCTGCCGGTCGATCCGGCCCTGATCGTGCACGCCACGGCGTACTCGATCGATGAAGGCGAGCGCTGCTGCCGCTTGCTTGTGCCCGCGGGCTGCACCGCAATCGTGGCCGCGAACGACATGCTCGCCGTCGGCTGCTACGCCGCTCTCGAGGAAACGGGCCGCAGGTGCCCGGCCGACATGTCTGTCGTCGGGTTCAACGACATGCCGTTCATGGACAGGCTCACGCCCCCGCTGACCTCGGTGAGCTTCCCGCACTACGAGGTTGGCCGCGAGGCCGGGCGGCTCATACTCGAATGGATCGGCAGCGACGGCGGCAACGCGGCCGTCCACTTCCTAGCACCAGAACTCAAGGTCAGGGGCTCAACAGCCCCGCCCGCACCCGCCGCGTAGCGGCGGGTGCGGCAGCACGCCGGTTACGCGGAGCCTTCTCGGATAACGGAGTGTTTCCGTCGTATAGGCCGGTCAGCACTCCGCGTTACGAAAACACTCCCCGTTAACGCGGACAACGCTCCACGACAACGCCGTCACCACTCCCGACGACTGCGTGACACCCCCCCAAATCGGGTGTCGGTCCGCGCATTGATGTTGGACAGGCTCGGGCTAGTCGGCTAGGGCGGTCGGGGCTCGGGCGGCTAAGCCGGAGCCGCGCGCAGGTGGGGCACCCTACTGTCGCCAGAGCAGCAGCAGGGTGCCCCACCTGCCTCCGGGGCGCGCGGCCTGGACCCAGCTGGGGGCCATTCGCGTATCAGGATCATCGATGATGGACAGGCTCGGGCTAGTCGGCTAGGGCGGTCGCTAGCCAGTCGGCGGCATAGTGCCGGTGCTTGTAGGTGACGTTGGCGCAGCCGTGGTTGCCGTCGGGGAGCAGCATCAGCTCGGAATGGCCGGCGATCTCGGCGTGGAGGCGTTCGGCGTCCTGCCAGGGGAAGATGCGGTCCTGCTGGCCGGCGATGATCAGGATCGGCGCGGTGATCCGAGCGCCCACGCCGGCCAGCGACAGCTTGCGCGCGCGCGAGCGTGCCTGCTCCTGCGACAACGATTTCGACCTGACGGTAAAGGCGGCGCGGCTGAGGTCGGGCAACTGATCCCAGATGTCGCCGAGGCAGTACGGGCCGCACAGGGAGACGCAGGCGCGCACTCGCCTGTCGCCGCCGGCCACCCTGGCCGCGTAGTATCCGCCGAGGCTGACGCCCCAGATCCCGATCCTCGCGGCGTCGATGCCGGGAATCGCGCAGACGAAGTCGAGCATGGCCGCGCCAGGCACCTCCCAGTCCGGCCTGATCGCCAGGTCGTACTCGGCCTCGCCCTGCCCGGGCCCGTCGACAGACAGCGTCGCGAGGCCGCGGCTCAGGAACACTTCCTCCGTAGGCCTGAACTCCTCCTTCGCCGAGTCGAGTCCCGGAATCAGCACGACGATGGGGTGCGGTCCCGGTCTCCCGCTGGGTCGCCGCAGGATGCCCGCGATCACCGAGCCGTCGAATGGTATCTCCACCCGCTCGCCTGGAGGTTCGAGGTAAGGCATGGCGTCACGCAGGCACCGGACGGCCGCCTGGTGAGCCACCCGCATCTGTTCGAGGTCATCGACGAACATGAATTTGGCGAAGTGGTAGTACACCGCCGCCCGGGCCAGATGCGCCCCCGCTGACAGTTCCGATCCGCCAGCGTCCCCGGCCAGTGCCGTTCGGCCGAGCCGCTCATGGACGGCGCCCGCGGCCGACCACTGCTCGCACCACGAGTCCCAGCCGCTGATCCTCGAAGTCACAGCGACGAAGTCGCTGTAGTCGATCCCGTTCGCGATGAAGCGCGGCGCCCAGTGACTAATCGCCGCGCTAACCCGACTATCCGCCACTCCATCAGCATTGCACACGTTTGCAGCGGGGTGATCCCGGAAGACTAGGTTGGCTCGGAGTGCGCTGGCGCGCGGAACAGGGGCGTCCGGGCAGATACATGGACGGATCGTGCGAGTTTCTGGCGGGGTCTGCCCCCGGGCCCACCGCGTGCATCAGCTAGGCCCGGACTGGTGCACGCGCGATGTTCCGTGATCAAGATCCAGGGCGTGATCACGGAAGTTCACCCAGGTCAGGGCATGGGCGATGTTCCGTGATCACGCCCTGATCCTTGATCACGGAGCATCGCACCGGCACCCGACACCCCCGAAACCCTTGAAACCCCCGAAACCCGACACTCTCTGAAGTAAGCTCACCCCGCCGTCACCCCGCCGACGTAATCACCCAGGCCGGCTCTGTGCAGGTCGGCTCTGTGCAGGCCGGCTCTGTGCCAGCCCGCCTCGAGCGCGGCTACCTGAATACACCGCGTCGCTAATACCCTGAGATCACCGCATGTGCGTGCGGCCGATAACTTACGCATTGACAGGTCGCGTCCGATAGGCCACCCTCGTGATGCAAACGATTGCCAAGAGTTGAGGCGCGGAGGGGCGGACGTGGGAGCAGAGGCGGGCGAGGCTGGCGGGTTGGGCGGGCTTGGCGGCGCGCCGGCTGGCGGGGTGCCCGGCGGGGTGGGCGGAGCGCCGGGCGGCGAGCTAGGCGGCGCGCCGGGCGGTGAGTCGGCTCGGCGGGGCGGCGGGCATCGGGTTGGGTGGCTGGGGACCGGGCGGATGGGCGTGTCCCTGATTCACCGGCTGCTTGACGCGGGCTGCGACGTCACTGTCTACAACAGGACCAAGGCCAAGGCCGAGCCCCTCGCCAAAGCGGGCGCCAAGGTGGTGGACAGCGCCGCCGACCTGGCCGCCGTCGACATCCTGTTCGTTACCGTCGGCACCTCGCAGGACCTGATCGACGCGCTGACCGGCCCGGCCGGGCTGACCGCGACGGCGTCAGGCCGGCTGCCGTCGGTCGTCGTCGACTGCTCCACGGTGTCCGCGCAGGACTCAGCCATGGTCGGCGCCGAGCTCGCCAAGAAGGGCTGCAGCCTGCTCGCCGCGCCGGTGATGGGCAATCCCAAGGTTGCCAGCGTCGGCAGGCTCACTTTCGCCGTGTCAGGGCCGGCGGCGGCATTCCGTACCGTTCGCCCTTACCTCGACATCCTCGGTGCGGGCGCGACCTATGTCGGCGAGGGCGAGCTTGCCCGCGCCGTCAAGCTCTGCCACAACCTCTTCCTCGGCACCGTGATCCAGTCGCTCGCCGAGGTGACCGTGCTGGCGCAGAAGAGCGGCATCAGCAGGCAGGCACTGCTTGCCTGCCTGAACAGCAGCGTCATGGGATCGACCTTCACCAGGTACAAGACCCCCGCCCTCGTGAACCTCGACTTCCACCCCACCTTTACCTCGGCGCTGCTGCGCAAGGACTTCGACCTCGGACTCGCGGCGGCCCGCGAGCGCGAGGTACCGATGCCGGTCGCGTCGGCCGTGTACCAGCTGCTGCAGAGCCTGGTCGGTCACGGGTTCGGCGACGAGGACTTCGCGTCCTTGCTCGTGCTCCAGGCCAGATCCGCCGGACTGGAGCTGACCAGCGAGAACGCGGAGGTTTCTGACGGGCTGACGCAGTGATGCCGATGCCCGCCGTTGATTGATCGGGTTACCCATCAAACTCGGAAGGAGGACCGGGGATGAGCACTCACCGCGCCCGGTTCTTGCCTGTCGGCATCACCGCGGCCGTTCTCGCGGTCGCACTCGCTGCCTGCTCAGGCGGCACGAGCGGCTCAACCGGATCGAGCGGCTCCAATGGCGGAGGCGGATCCAAGAGCCCCCTAGTGATCGGCGCCTCGCTGTCGCTCACCGGCGACTTCTCCGCCGACGGCGTGGCCTTCAAGAGGGGTTACGAGCTGTGGGCGCATGACGTCAACGCGGCCGGCGGCATCGACGGCCGCAAGGTCGAGCTCGACATCCTCAATGACAACAGCAGCCCGAGCCAGGTCGACGCCAACTACACCGACCTGATCACGGTCAAGCACGTCGACCTGACGTTCGGCCCGTTCTCATCCCTGCTCACCGCGCCCGCCGCTGAGGTGGCGCACCGTTACGGGTTCGCCTTCGTCGAGGGCGCGGGCGGATCGCCGCTGGTGTTCGGCGAGAAACTCGACAACGTCTTTGACGTCAGCCTGCCGGTCGCCAATGAGCTTGATCCGTTCACGAACTGGATCAAGTCGCTGCCAGCGAGCCAGCGTCCGGTCACCGCCGCCTACCCGATGGCGAATGACCCCTTCGCCACCCCGCAGGTCCAGCGCGCACAGGGCCTGCTTGAGCCGCTCGGCATCAAGACCGCCTACTCAAAGATCTTCCCCGAGGAAGTACCCGATTACCTGCCGAACGCTGACCTGGTCGCCGCCTCCAAGGCCCAGGCGGTCGTGCTCGGCTCGGTCGACGTGCCTACCGTGGCCGCGTTCATGCGCGGGTTCGAGCAGCAGCATTACAACCCGAAGGTGTTCATCGCGGCGGCCGGGCCGACCAGGGCCAGTCGTTCCTGTCCGCGATCGGCGGCCAGGGCAACGCCAACGGGGTCATGGTGCCGGACGGCTGGTACCCGGGCTACGCCAACCCGGCCAGCCAGGCCATGGTCAAGGAGTACGTCGCGACCTACGGCGGCTCGCCCTCCGACGTGAACGCCGACGTCGCCGAGGCCTACTCCGTCGGCCAGGTCACCGCGCAGGCGGTCAAGGCCACCGGCGGCACGACGGGCTCGAAGATCATCACCTACCTGCACAGCGGTGTCGCTCTCAGCAGCGTGCAGGGGCCGGTCAAGTTCGACAGCCTGGGTGAGAATCTCGAGGCGGCGGCATTCATCTTCCAGTGGCAGAACGGGAAGTTCGTCCAGGTGCTGCCCGTGGGCGCCACTGGCTCGGTCAAGATCATGTACCCCAAGCCCAACTGGTCGAGCTGAGCTGATACGCCGGCACACGGCACGGAGAGCGCATGGCACGGCAGATACTCGAGGCGATCGCCGATGGCATTCTCGGCGGCGGCGTCTACGCGCTGATGGCGGCGGGCCTGACGCTGATCTTCGGCGTGCTCGACATCATCAACATCGCCCAGGGCGCGCTCGTGGTGCTCGGCGGCTATCTCAGCTACCTGCTCTCCGCGCACGCGCACATCGACCTGTTCCTCGGTCTCCTGATCACCATCCCGGCCATGTTCGTGCTCGGGGTCGGGATCCAGGTGCTGTTCATCAGGCCGCTGCGCGGCAGCGAGCGGACGTCGATGACGCTGCTCGCCTGCTACGCCGTGGCGCTCATCATCGAGGGCGTCTTGTACTGGGCGTTCGGGCCGAACTACGTGTCCCTGAACGCCTGGTACACGGCGCCCGGCGCCAGCGTCAAAGTCTTCGGCTTCTACGTCGGCGACATCTACCTGTTCGGCTTCGCCCTCGCCGTGGTTGCCGTCGCGATGATTTACCTGCTGCTGTACCGGACCACGTTCGGCCGCGCGGTCCGGGCCACGATGCAGGACGTCACCGCCGCCAGGCTGGTCGGCATCGAGGTCAACCGGGTCGCCGCGCTGACCTTCGGCATCGGCGTCGCCGTCACCGCTGTCGGCGGCATGATGTTCGGCGCCACCAGCGGCGCCTTCAACCCGAACAGCGGCTACGACCTGATCTCGCGGCTGCTCGCCATCATCATTCTCGGCGGCCTTGGCAGCGTCGGCGGCGCGATGGCGGCGGCGATCTTCATGACCACGGCCGAGGCCCTGGTCGACATCTGGCAGCCGAACTGGGCGGTCGCGGTCTTTTACCTGGCGCTGGTGCTCGTGCTCGTCATCCGCCCGGCAGGCATCTTCGGGCGGCAGGCGGTGAGAGCCCAGTGAGGCGGGCGGGCGGCATCGCCGTGCTGCTGGCGGCCGCCGTCGTCTTCCCGCTGGTCTTCACGAACGCGACGGTCACCAACATCGCCGTGCAGACCGTCATCTTCGTCGCCGTCGCCTCGGCCTGGAACATCTTCTCCGGCTACTCCGGGTACCTTTCGCTCGGGCACGCCATCTTTTTCGGAACGGGCGCCTATGCCGTCGGCATCGCCGCAAGGGATTGGGGCCTGAACGGTTATGCGGTGTTCGCGTTGCTGCCCGCCTCTGGGTTGCTCGCGGCGGTGCTGGCGATCCCGCTCGGCCTGGTCGCGTTGCGGGTAAGGCGGCACACCTTCGTGGTGATCACGATCGCGTTCTTCTTCATCGCCCAGCTCACGGCGAGCAACCTGGCGGTGACCGGAGGGTCGAGCGGCCTGCTCGCGCCCGCGCCGAACTTCGATCCGGCGACGTTCAACGACCCCTTCTACTACGTGGGGCTCGGCATCGCCGCCGCTACGGCGGCGCTGTCCTGGCTGATCAGGCGATCGAGGTTCGGCCTGCAGCTACGGGCGCTGAGGGACGACGAGGACCGGGCGACCGGCCTTGGCGTCCGGGCCATGCCGGTCAAGCTGACCGCGTTCGCGATCTCCGCGTTCATCACGGGAATGGCCGGCGGCCTCTGGTTCTACTTCATCGGCCAGGCGTTCCCGCAGTTCGCCTTCGACCCGCTGTTCGACCTGGCCATCGTGCTGATGGCGTTCTTCGGCGGGCTCGGGACGGTCGCGGGCCCGGTGCTCGGCGCTATCGTGCTCGAGCCAGGTCAGCTGTACCTGAACCTCCAGCTGACCAATGATTACCTGAGCGAGATCCTGCTCGGGGCGCTCTTCCTGGTGGTGATCCTGTTCCTGCCGCGCGGGGTCGTGCCGACAGGCGGGGAGCTCCTCACGGCGCAGCGCGCCCGGTGGCGGCGGCGGTCCCCGCCATGACAGAGACCGCCACGACCGGGACCGCCATGACGCAAGCGCTGCGCGCCGAGGGAATCCGCAAGGCGTTCGGCGGCGTGCAGGCACTCGACGGCGCCGCGATCGAGGTGGCGCGGGGCAGCATCACGGGCCTGATCGGCCCGAACGGCTCGGGCAAGACCACGCTGTTCAACATCATCACCGGCTACGAGCGCCCGGACGCGGGCGCGGTCTACCTCCATGGCCGCGCGATCACCGGCGAGTCGCCGCAGCGGGTATTCGGCCGGGGCATCGGCCGGACGTTCCAGCTGACCAGGATCTTCCCGCGGCTGACCGTGCTGGAGAACATGCTGGTCGCCGCCCAGCACGCCAGTACCCCCGATGGCCGCCGCCGCCGCCCGGGCAACCCGCTGGCCAGGGCGGCGGGCGGGCGGACCGGGAGCGGGCGATGAGCCAGCTCGAGTTCGCCGGCATCGCCGGGCACGCGGAAGCGCTGGCAGGGACGCTGTCCTACGGGCAGCGCAAGCTGCTCGAGCTTGCCTACGTGATGGTCGCCGAGCCGTCGATCGTGCTGCTCGACGAGCCGGCCGGCGGCATCAACCCGTCCCTGATCCACCTGATCGCCGACCGGATCTCCGAGCTGAACGCCGGCGGCACGACGTTCCTGATCGTCGAGCACAACATGGAGTTCGTGATGGACCTGTGCCAGCACATCGCCGTGCTTGACTACGGGACGGTCGTGGCCGCGGGGCCGCCTCGGGTCATCAGGGACGATCCCCGGGTGCTCGACGCCTACCTCGGCACCGGAGAGGACGACGATGACCGGTCCGGGTGAGTCGCTGGTGATCGACCGGCTCACGGCCGGCTACGGCGGCGGCGACGTGCTGCACGAGGTCAGCCTGACGGTGGCTCCCGGCGGCATCACCTGCGTGGTCGGCCCGAACGGGTCAGGCAAGTCGACGCTGCTGGCGGCCATCAGCGGGCTGGTCAGGCCGCGCCTGGGCACCATCACCTTCGGGGCCGAGCCGCTGACCGGCAAGAGCCCCAGGCAGATCCTGCGGGCGGGCGTGGTGCACGTGCCGCAGAACCACAGCCTGTTCAGGGAGATGACGGTCAGGGAGAACATCGAGCTCGGCGGCTACCTGCTCGCCGACCGGGACCTGGTCGCGCGACGGCGGGCGCGGGTGGAGGAGATGTTTCCCTCGGTGGCGCGATGGTCAGGCCAGAAGGCGGGCAGCCTGTCGGGCGGCCAGCAGCGGCTGGTCGAATTCGCCAGGTGCCTGATGCTCGATCCCAGGCTGGTCATCTTGGACGAGCCATCGGTCGGGCTCGCGCCCAAGGTGCTCAAGGACGTCTTCGCCGCGATCAGGGAGATGAACGCGAGCGGCAAGACGATCCTGCTCGTTGAGCAGAACGCCCGGGCCGGCCTGCGCCTGGCCAGCCATGGCGTGGTGCTCGAGAACGGCCGGGTCCGGCTGACCGGGACCGGCCTCGAGGTGCTCGAGAACCCCGAGATCGGGGCGCTCTACCTGGGCGGCCGGACGCGCTGACGACCGGCGTCGGGAAGCCTGTTTCCTGCTGAGGCGCATGGTGACCGCGTTGCCGGGCAATGGCCTCTGGCCTTTGGTGGCCGGGTGTGACCCATTTCATAGTAAGCATTTCGGCATTCCGTGCACCAGTGCCGAGAAGTTCGGGCATCGTTGAAGACGAGAGCACCTTGCGTGTTCGGTAGGTTACTCTGAGTAACCGTTTCTGCCTTGAACCAGCGGAACGCCGGAACGCCGCCGCCCGGACTGTGCCTTGATGGCCCCGACTGGGCGGTTGAAGGGGTGAAAGTTGAGTGCGCCGTCAGGCGCGCCCGGCCGAAAGTTCACGGTTGACCTCGCAGCGATTGCCGAACCGTCCTGTCACCACCAGACTTGCTATCGCACTCACCGCGCCCGCGTTCGCTATCGCCGCGCTGGCTGCCGGCGGCGGACTCTCCGCAGTCGCGCAGGCACAGCCGGTGCGAAGCGCCGCTACGGCGGGCCTAGCCAAGACGGGCAGCGCCGTCACCGTCAGCGTCCGCTCATCAGTCGCCAAGTTCAGCGCGGCTAACTCAGTTCGCAGGCACAGGAGGCACCACAGGCGCACCCCGAAGCGGATCGCATGGAACATCATGCACTGGTTCGGCTGGAAGGCTAAGTGGCAGTTCAGGTACCTGAACAAGCTGTGGATGCGGGAGAGCAGCTGGAATCCCCACGCTGAGAACCCGTACTCAGGCGCCTATGGCATTCCGCAGGCTGTGCCCGGGAGCAAGATGGGGTCGGTCGCCAGGGACTGGCGGACCAATCCGAAGACGCAGATCCGGTGGGGCATGCGGTACATCAGGTCGGTGTACGGCTCACCCAAGCGGGCCTGGCACCACGAGGTCAACGACGGCTGGTACTGATCCGGCCGGGATCTGAGCGCGCGGCCCCGTCAATCACGCCTTGACGGGGCCGCGCGCTCGGCGCTGCCGCTCGCGCTAGGGCTTGCTCCAGTTCCGCGGGTCAAGGCCGCCCGGGATCGGGGCGGCCGGGTCGTAGGGCGTCCTGGTGTAGATGAACGAGCCGATGTCCAGGGCCAGGACCCGCCCGTCGGACCCGGGGATGATGCTGAGCGGCTCGCCGGCCATGTAGCCGTCGATGCCGCGCCAGTTGCCGCCCTCGTCCCGGCCGAAGCGCATGCCGCGCCCTCCGGCGCCGCTCATGCTCAACTCGAGCTCGTCTCCCGACAGGCTCAGCGTGAACGGAGCCGGTCCCCAGAACCAGCCGCCGAGCAGGTCAAGCAGCCCGGGTTCAACCTCGGCTGGCTGCCACTCGGCCGGCAGGTACGGCTCTTCGGCGGCCAGGATCCTGAGCAGGTCGCCGGCCAGCGAGTGACCGAAACCGGTAGTCGAGTTGCAGGTCACGAGCACTGTGTCCGTGCCCGGCGCGTCCGTGATCTGCAGTATCGCCTGGAAGCCGGGCATCGACCCGGTGTGGCCGTAGTAATCGGTGCCCCCGCCATTCCAGAGCTGCAAGCCGAACCCGTACGCGGCCGTCCACGGCTGCCCGGCCGACGGCCAGAGCGCGGCGGGCTCGCGCATCTCGGCCAGAGTCAGCGGCGAGATGATCCCGTCGCTGTCGCCGGCCAGGAACCTGGCGAACCTGGCCAGGTCGGTGATGGTCGTCCAGAGCTGCCCGGCAGGCGCCATCGCCTCGGCGTCATGCTCGGGCTCGGCGAGCAGCACGTCCGCGTAGGGGTGCACGGCGTAGCCGGAGGCGGCCTGGCCCTGCGGCCGCGGCGTGGTCCTGGTCATGCCGAGCGGCGCCAGCAGCTCGCTGGAGATCACCTCGAACCAGGGCTGGCCTGCCTTGCTCGCGATCATCGAGCCGAGCAGGGCGTAGCCGACGTTGGAGTAGTGGTGCTGCCTGCCAGGCCGGAACCTGGCGGCGTCGCTGCCCAGGGACGAGGTGGCCAGGCTCTCGAGGTCAGCGCCGGGCGTGCGCTCCCACCACGGCCCGGCGGTCTCCGCTCGCAGCCCGGCCGCGTGAGACAGCAGGTGGCCGATGGTCATCGAGGCCACTTCGTCCGCCGCCCCGGCGGACGCCAGATCGAGGTGCGCCCCGATCGGGTCTGACAATCTCAGCTCGCCGTCGTCGCGCATTCGCATCACCACGACCGCGGTGAAAGTCTTGGTGATGGAACCGGCCCGGTACTGGGTGCCGGCGTCAGGCGCGCGGCCGTGTACCTGGCCCCGGCTCCCGGTCCAGACCAGCTCGCCGTCGCGGGCCAGCCCGGCGACTATGGATGGCACTCGCTGGTCGGCCTGCGCGCGGGCCAGCCGCACGTCGAGCAGCCGTCGTGTTCGGTCCTCAATCATGGGGTTACGCTACCGGTGCCGCTGAAACCGCCCCGGCGAAGGGACCACGTTGCCGTTCACGCTTCCCGACAATGACGTCGTATTGATCATCGACGCACCGCCAACCCCGCTGGCCGTGCCCGCTCCGGGCGAAAAATACATCGTGCTGGTCCACTATCAGGCTCACCCCCCGCTGTCGCTGCTCGCCCGGCCTGTCGTCAGGCTGGCGGGGATCAGGCTCGACCCCGCGATCGGCGGACGGCAGCGGACCAGGCATTTTCGCGGGCTCTCGGTGCTGCGGGTCAGCGACGGCGCGGAGCGGGCGCTCAAGCTGCCGCCGGACGCGCAGGTCAGCCTGCCGGTGTTCGCTCCCGACGGCCGGCGCTTCGCCTTCATGGTGGACGAGCCGGACGGGATCGGCGTCTGGGTCGCCGACCTCGAAGACGACGCTGACCCGGTCGCCGTCCCCGGCCTGCGCGTGGTGGACACGCTCGGCGGCGAGCCGCCGGGCACCGGCGCCACCATCGCCTGGACCAGGGACGGCCGCTCGCTGCTCGCGCTCGGCGCCCCGCCCTGGCGGGGCGAGTCCGGCCAGCAGGCCGGGCCGCGGGTTCAGGCCGGGCCGAGGATCGATGAGGCGGTCGGCAAGAAGTCCAAGATGGCGACGTTCCAGGATCTGCTGACGACAGCCGCCGACGAGGACCAGTTCGAGGTGCTCGCGACCACCGTGCCACTGCGGGTAGACCCGGTCACCGGCACCGCCGAGAAGCTCGGCCCCCCGGCCTCTACCAGTACGTCGATGACTCCCCGGACGGGGAGTACCTGCTGGTGTACCGGATCAGGCGGCCGTTTTCTTTCCGCGTTCCCTATGGTTTCTTCTCCAGGAGCATCGAGGTCTGGACCGCGGCGGGCGAACCGGTCGCGGTGGTCGCCGACCTGCCGGTCAGCGACGAGGTGCCGATGATGGGCGTGCCCACCGGCCCCCGGGTTGTCGGCTGGGATGAGTGCTCGCCGGCCAGGCTGCTGTGGATGCGGGCGCTCGACGGCGGCGATCCGGTCGCGCGGGTGCCGCATCGGGACGAGATCATGTCGCTCGAAGCGCCGTTCGACGCCGAGCCTGCCCGCGTTCTCCTCGTCGAGCACCGCTGCCTGGGCTGGAGTCACCTGGACGAGTCCGGCGAGATCTGGATGACCGAGTACGACCGGGACCGCCGCTGGCTCAGGACGTGGATCTGCGATCTCGCCAAGCCGGAAGGCAACCGCGTCATCTTCGAGCTTGCCGAGGATGACGCCTACGCCGATCCCGGTGACCCGATGCTGATGCTGCGCCCGGACGGCAGCCGGACGATCCGCCAGCACGGCCAGGATGTGTACCTGCGCGGTGACGGCGCGACGCCGGATGGCGAACGGCCGTTCCTCGACCGGTACAACCTGGCGACCGGGCACGCCGAACGGCTGTTCCACAGCCCGGACGACGCGCACGAGTCCGTGCTCTGCTTCACCGCCGGGCGGACCGACGAGGTCGTGATCTGGCATCAGAGCACGACCGAGCCGCCCAATCTGCGGGTGACCGCCGCGGCGGGTGACGCCGGCGCCGGCTCCGCGGGCGCGCCGCGGCGCCTGACCGGCTGGCCCGATCCGCATCCGGCGCTGACCGGCCTGGAGAAGAGGGTGGTCCACACCGAGCGGGCGGACGGCGTCCAGCTCTCGGGCATGCTGTACCTGCCGCCCGGATACGATCAGGCCCGCGACGGCAGCCTGCCGCTGGTGATCTGGGCCTATCCCTACGACTACGGCAGCGCGGGCACGGCCGGCCAGATTCGCGTCACCGGCACCAGGTTCACGCGGCTGACCTCGGGCGACCCGATCTGGTTCGTCATGCGCGGCTACGCCGTGCTCGCCAACGCCACGATGCCCGTGATCGGTGACCCCGAGACCAAGAACGACACCTACCTGGAGCAGACCACCGAGGCGGCCGCCGCTCACGTCGAGGCGCTCGCGAGCAGCGGCATCGCCGATCCGGCGCGAGTCGCGGTCGGCGGGCACAGCTACGGGGCGTTCATGACCGCGAACCTGCTCGCGCACACGGACCTGTTCGCCGCTGGCATCGCCAGGAGCGGCGCGTACAACAGGACGCTGACGCCGTTCGGCTTCCAGAGCGAGCGGCGCAGCTTCTGGGAGGTGCCCGCGGTCTACGACCAGGTGTCCCCGTTCAGGTACGCCGACAAGATCACCGCGCCGATCCTGCTCGTGCACGGGGAGGCCGACGGCAACGCCGGCACGTTCCCGGTCCAGTCCGAGCGGCTGTTCCAGGCCATCCAGGGCACCGGCGGCACCGCCAGGCTGGTGATCTTGCCGCATGAGAACCACGGCTACCTGGCCAGGGAGTCCGTGCTGCACGTGCTGGCCGAGCAGTTCGCCTGGCTCGAGCGCTGGCTAGGCAAGCCGAGTGAAGGCGCGGCCTGACGCGGGCAGGGCGGGCGATGCGGGCGGGATGCGGGCGGGGCGGGCGATGCGGGCGCCCGTTCGAGGCCGTCGGGTGACTCGTGATCAGGACCGGGGAGCTTTTCTGGCATCGTGGGGGAGAGTTCTCAGTCCGGGGAGTTGCCGATACGGGGGCAGCAGGTGCGATGTTCCGTGATCAAGGTCCAGGGCATGATCACGGAACATCGCCGGTGTCCTGACCTGGGCGATCTTCCGTGATCACGGTCTCGATCATGATCACGGAGCATCGCTGCTGTCCTGAAGACTGTCGCGTGACTCACGATCTGGCAGGTTGCCTCCCGGGTACCCGCCCGTTTCGACCTGGCCCGCCTAGGCCCGGCCCATGCGAGGTGACTCGGTGCGGTTCTTGCGGGGTGAGCCGGGGTCGGTTCCGGCGGTACGGATTGCCTGGCCGGTGATCGCGGTGAGCTCGCCGTTCTGCCGCATGATCGCGGAGCGTTCCCGTGCCCGGGCATGATCGCGGAGCGTTCCCGTGCCGGAGCATGATCGCGGAGCGTTCCCGTGCCGGAGCATGATCGCGGAGCGTTGTCCGTTGTTTGCGGCATGATCGCGGAGCGTTCTCCGTCGTTACTGCGGAGACTTCTCGCAGCACGGAGTGTTTGCCGTTCTATGTGCGGACAACGCTCCGCGCAGCGACAACTCTCCGTGCCAGGGCCGGAAAACGCTCCGCGCAGCGACAACTCTCCGCGCCAAAGCCGGGAAGGCTCCGCGCAACGACAAGTCTCCGTGCAGGAGCCAGGAAGGCTCCGCGAAGCGGGAAGTCTCCGGGAACCCGGGAAGATTCTCGTCGCTGAGCGGCCGGAGCTCGGCTTCCAAGATCCCGAGTCACCCGACAGCCTCGTTCAGGGGCTTGAGCTCAAGAGGGCGAGTCGATCTTCCGTGATCATGGTTGCGCTCGTGATCACGGAAGTTTGCCCAGGTCATGGCAGGTGTGATGTTCCGTGATCACTGCCTGGATCATGATCACGGAAACCAGCTCCCGTGTCTACCTCCCCGGCACGACAACCCTCCGGCCAGGACACGAGAACCCTCCCCGGCACGACAACCCTCCGGCCAGGACACGAGAACCCTCCCCGGCACGATAACCCTCCGGCCAGGACACGAGAAATCACAACGCCCGGGGCTGGGCCAGCGCCCCTAGTAGGGGTAGCTGCCTCGGAAGGGTGAGCGGGTCCTGAGGTCGTCGCGCAGCATCCGGCCGAGCTTGCGCGTCTCCCTTCGGTTGATCACGCCTCCGGCCACGGCTCCTGTGAGCAGCGGGCCGAGCGAGAACACGCTTTTGCTGGCCCTGGCGGCCAGGCGCCGCTGCAACAGCCTGGCGAGCGGCGAGCCCGCCGCCAGCACTAGGCCGCCCGGTGCGAGCCCGACGCCGCGCCGCTGCGCCCACGCCCCCACATAAGCGGTCATCCGTTCGATCACGCCGCCTGGTGCCCTGATCCCGTAGACCTCGTGGAGTTCGGCGACGAGCTTGATCTCGATGCCGACCACGGAGAGCGTCTCCGTCGCGATCTCGACCCCGGCGGCCGGGAGCCAGGGCAGTACTGACCAGGCACCGACGGCGACGCCGACCGCGGCGGAGGCCCGGGACGCGCCTTCGATCAGCGCCTCGGCGATCTGGTCGGGTGACCGGTCCGGGTATTGAACGCGCAGCGCGGCGAGATCGCGGACGGGCAGCCTGGGCGCCATCGCCAGCACCTGGGCGCTCAGCCACCGGCCGCCCGAGCTGACGCCCCGGCCGGTGACGCGCGCGCCGCGCCGGGCCGCGTTGCTGACCGCGGTGCCGAGCCTGCGCACGCCGCCCGCCCGGTCCGCCTGCTGTGCCGCTCGCCTGGCGAGCAGGCGCCTCGAGCCTCGGCGGCGCCGTCGGGCCCCCTTGCGCGCGTCTTGGTCAGCCAGCTCAACCGCCTCGGAGACGGCTTCCACGGCTGCGCTGGTGACCTCGTCTGGCTCGTTGCCCGTTGGCTCCATATCACTTCAGTTATCACATCCGCGCGGCCGCGGCCTCCCCGGCCGGTCCGCCTGGGAGAAATGCCCAGAATGTGGCTAGTGGTCGCGCATCTCGCCTGGTGTCCCCCGATGACGTCGCATACCAATTCCTGTGGCACACTCCAAGCCATGACTGAGGAGACGTTGGTCGTCATCAAACCTGACGGCGTTGCACGCGGCCTGACCGGCCGGATCATCGACCAGTTTCTCGACGCCGGCCTCGAGTTGGTGCGGCTTGAGCTTCGCCACGCGAGCGCCGGGCTGATTGAGCGGCACTACCCGGATGACGAGGGCTGGCTGGCCTCGGTTGGCCGCAAGACGCTCGCGGACTACGAGCGCCTCGGGCTCGCGCCGGGTGAGTTCTTCGGGTCCGCTGACCCGGCGTCGATTGGCCGGGTCATCAAGGGCTGGCTGGTCGACTACCTCACCCAGGGCCCAGTCGTGGCGATGGTGCTGCGCGGCAACGAGGCGATCAGCCGGGTGCGGGTAATTTGCGGCAACACCATCCCGGCGATGGCTGACCCCTCGACGATCAGGGGCAGGTTCAGCTCTGATTCGGCCGCCGCGGCCAACGCCGAGAAGCGGCCGATCCAAAACCTCGTGCACGCCTCAGGCAATGCCGAGGAAGCGAGCCACGAGATCAGCCTCTGGTTCCCCGCCTGACCTCCCCAATCCCCGCGAGCGGGTTTGCGATACGGGAGGCGAGCGGGGTTAGTAATACTCCGACTACGCACGATTCTTGGCAAGCTCGCATAGAGTGAATGCTCACGGCCGCCGGCTGATGGCCGGCTCGCTGAGTCTGGCAGCGGACTTGGTTTGTGACAGGCACGGGGTTTGCGACACAGGAGGGTTGCGTGGCTCGACCGCAAGCGCCAGTCCGCCAGCCGCAATCAGCCATACCCAAAGGTGCGCGGCACAGTCCAGGGGCAAGCCGATCTGGTTTCGTCGTCGGCCGGCCGCGGCATCTCGCGTTCCGGTTGATTCTAGCGATCATCACGACGATCGTGTTCGTCGCGGGGTGGTCACTTGGTCATGCGCTTACCGTGCCCGGTGGCGGCACCATGGCGGAACGGGTCGCGGAGTGGGCGCGCAGCCACTATCTGGGACCGGCCGTGACGTTCGGTGAATGGCTGACGTACCACCCGCCGAAAAAGGGCGGCCACCCGAACATCTCTTTCACCAAGCTCGGCGGGAAGACCGTTCATGCGACGAAGCACAAGCACCACGGGCTTGTCCCGGTCGTCCCGGCGAACCTCGGCTCGATGGCCGGCCGCCCGCTAGCCGGCGAGGGTCAGTGGCGCGAGGTGCAGACGGTGCACCGCATCCCCGCCGTGTTCAAGACCTACATCAGGTTCAGCAAGGTCTACTCGTCCTACTACGCGGGCGTCGTGTCGCTGGATCAGCGGCTGGTCAAGTTCAGCCTCCGGCCGGGCACCGAGGACCCGGCACCAGGTCACTGGGGTGCGCCTGACTACATTCCGCCAGGTCACCGCACTGGTCTGGTCGCTACTTTCAATAGCGGATTTAGAATTAACGCCTCTGGTGGCGGTTTCTACCTGCACGGGCACTATGACGGCAAGCTGGTGAAAGGCGTCGCCTCGGAGGTGTACTTCCGCGACGGCAAGCTCGCCATCGGGAACTGGGGCAGGGGCCGCCTGCGCATGGGGCCGGACATCGCGGCGGTGCGCCAGAACCTGCACCTGATCGTCGTTCACGGCAAAGTGCCGAAGGCGGTCGACCAGGGCGTGAACACGACCTGGGGCGCGACGCTTGGCAGCAAGTACTACGTCTGGCGCTCCGGCATCGGCATCACCGGGGACGGCCGGGTCATTTTCGTGTACGGGCCCTCGCTCAACGTGCGGGATCTCGCTGAGGTGCTGAAGCGGGCAGGGGCGGTGTCGGCTATGGAGCTTGACATCAACCCCGACTGGATGTCGTTCATGTACTATCTGGCGAAAAATCATCCCGGGGACCCTAGGCCCGTCAACCTGCTGCCAGGCCAGGTTCAGCCGCCAGACCGGTATTACTACCCAGCCAACAGAGACTTCACGGCGGTTTTCGCCCGATGACAGTGCCCCCGCCAGCGGCCCGAGTCAGTGAGCCGCGCAGTAGTACTCCGGCGCGCCTGCGCCGCCCCGCACGCTGGGCCAAGGCCGTCCTGCAGACGACACGGCCCAGGCAGTGGCCCAAGAACCTGCTGGTCTTCGCGGCACCGCTCGCCGGTCACACTCTGGGCCGCCCCGGCGGGATCTGGTTCGCGGTCACGGCGGCTATCGCATTCGTGCTCGCTTCCTCGGCGGTGTACCTGGTCAACGACGTGGTGGACGTCGAGCGGGATCGCGGTCACCCGTACAAGAAGAGCCGGCCAATCGCATCGGGCCGGCTGCCCGCCAGGCACGCGATGATCATCGCCGTCTGCTTCGTGGTCGTGGCGCTCGCCGCCGGGTTCATGATCGGCGAGCCGCTGCTGACGGCGACGATCGCGGCGTACCTGGTCATCTCGTTCTCGTATTCCGCCGGGCTCAAGCACACCCCGGTTGTCGAGCTGGCGTGCGTGGCGTCCGGGTTCGTGCTGAGGGTGATCGGCGGCGCGGTCGCGACGCACGTGCCGCCGAGCGGGTGGTTCCTGGTCGTATGCAGCCTGGGCGCGCTGATGGTGGCCATCGCCAAGCGGTACACCGAGCTGACCGTGCTGGGCGCCGATGCCGCCAGGCACCGGCCGGCGATGCGCGGCTATTCGGCGGCCGCGCTGCGCGCCGCGCAGCGGCTGGCGTCAGCGGCCATGATCGTGTCCTATGTCTTCTGGGCGAGCAACGAGGTCGTGCCGCGGACCCGGGTGCTGCACCTGATCAGCTCGGTCGCGTTGCTCGCCGCGCTGGCCAGGTTCGACCGGCTGACCGCGCGGGCCACGAGCAAGCCGGTCGAAGACCTGATCTCCCGCGATCCCGTGATGGTCGGCTGCGAGGCCGCCTGGCTGGTACTGTTCGCGCTCGGGCTTTAGCCGCCTGTCGAAGGAGCCTCGATGTTGCAGAACCTGGGTAGGCCGGCCCGAGTGCTCGTACTCGGCGGCACCAGCGAGATCGCGCTCGCGATCGTGTCGGCGCTCGCCGCGCCCGCCGATACGCAGGTGGTGCTGGCCGGGCGTGACGAGGCGAGGCTCGCGGCGGCAGGCAAGGAACTGCCGTTCTCGTGCCGCACCCTGGCCTTTGACGCCCTGGCGCTCGACACGCATCAGGCGGTGATCGACGAGGCCTTCGAGTCCGGGCCGGTCGACCTCGTCATCGCCGCGACCGGAATCCTGACGCCGCAGGAGCAAGTGGACCAGGACCCGGCACTTGGCGCGCGGATGATCGACGTGAACTTCACCAGTCACGTGACGACGCTGCTCGCGGCGGCCGGGCACCTGCGCGCGCAGCGCCACGGCACGATCGTCGTGCTGTCGTCGATCGCCGCGGTCAGGCCTCGCAAGGCGAATTTCGTCTACGGCTCGGCTAAGTCCGGGCTCGACGCCTTCGCGCGCGGCCTGACCGACGCGCTCGACGGCACCGGGGTGCGGGTGCTGCTCGTCCGGCCCGGGTTCGTGATCGGGCGGATGACGCTGGGCATGCCAGCGGCGCCCTTGTCCTCAACGGCAGCGCAGGTCGGGACCGCCGTCGCGGCGGCACTCGAAGGCAGCGCGTCGCAGCTGTGGGTCCCGAGGAGCCTCAGCGTCCTCGCCATGGTGCTCAGGTGCGTGCCGCGCCCGCTCTGGCGGCGCCTGCGCCGCTAGCACCCGGCCAGGTCAATGGGCATTTCCTCAGCGCGCGCCGGCTGGTCACTATCCGTAGCTGCCCGAATGACCAGCAATTCAGCGGGTAGTAACCTGGTGGCTGAGGCGCGAGACATCTTGACGGCCGCTCTCTGCGCTGTCAACGTCAGATACGGCATGCAAGCGCGACCGGACGAGAATGGGACGCGATGAATGCAGACATTCGGCTGGCCGGGGCGATCGTGTTTCACGAGGACCGCATACTCATAGTCCAGCGGAGCAAGAACGAGCGCTTCCTTCCCCTCGCGTGGGGGTTGCCGTGCGGCAAGATCGAGAACGGGGAGTCGCCGCGGGACGCGGTCATCCGCGAGTTGTACGAGGAAACCGGCCTGCGGGGTGAAGTGGTCAGGTACGTGGGCCAGCTCACCTTCTCCAGCGTCCGCGACGGCCGTGTCCTGCGGAATCTTCAGAGCAATTACCTAGTCAGGCTTCCGCCCTCCGCCGGAACCTTTCCTGAGGTCAGGCCGCCAGAAAGGCACCAGGGCTGGCAGTGGGTGCATCCGCGGGACCTGGACAAGAGCCCGCTTGACCCGCACAATCTCGCCGCGATCCAGCAGGCGCTATCGCCAACCCAGTCGACTTAGCCGGGCAGGCTGCCCAGAATCGCGTCCATGCGCCGCAGGTATCCGGCGCTATCGAAAGCATGCTTCGCCATGAATGCGGGAGCAGGCTGATGCGGTTCGGCGAAGACCCGGGTCGTGGAACGCACGATCAGCGTCTCAAGGAACAGCGTCACGGTTAGCTCTCCGTCCGGCACCTGGATGCGGTGCAGGGTATTGGCCGAGAGTCCGTATCCCGAGCCCGCTCCGACCCGGACCTGGGCGACAGGCCTGAGATGCCTGACCGCACGCGGCGTCAGGCGCCAGTCCGCGCTCTCGGGACTGAGTTCTTCGCGATATTCAGTCATCGGCACGCCAGTCGTCGCGAGGCGGTACAACTCCATGTCGTACCCGCCCGCGAGCACGCTCGTAGCCAGGCCGAACCGGTGGTTGTGCACATGCTCGAGGCCCCGGACCGTGCCCGGCCACCAGGCATGCAGGCGCAGCATGAATCTGGGCTCCGCGTCAATGAGGGCCAGCTTGTCGAACCCCAGCGGGTGATGGTAGGAGAGCGCGGCGCAGGTCGCCACCAGCTGCCCGTCGGACCGGAGGGAGCTGAGCAGGCCGGCGAGCACTCCCGGCCGGGCCAGCGACGACACGGTCCGCACGGCAAGGTCGAGCGCGTTGTCGTGCCGGGTCAGGCGATCGAAGGTGTCATGCAGCATGCCGGCGGTTTCGGCCAGCGTAAGGTTCATGGTGCCTGGCTCTCCATGGCGAATTCGGTCGACAAGAGCGGGTGGTCGGAGAACGTCCTGGTGACCGTGACGCGCCGCAGGGCAAGCTCCGGGCCGTACAGCACGTCATCGCTGCTGCCAAGAGAGGCAGGGTCGGCCAGGCCGTCGTTGACGGCAGACCGCACGCGCAGGCCGAGCCGGCAGATGAGCAGGTCGCGGTCCCTGAAGTTGAAGTCCCCGGTCACCACGAGCGGGCCAGGTGACAGGTCGCTGATCGCGGCCCCCAGGGCACGCCAGATCGGCGCGAACTCCGGTTCCCGTGAGTCCCTGCCGAACTTGCGGAACGGGTACCCGTGGACGCAGGAGATCCAGGCCGCCATCCGGTCCGCTTCGATGCGAGCGGCCAGCAGCCCTTTGTCCCACGTAGTCATAATGCCGTCCAGCCCCGGATGCCGGAGGTGCGGATTCGGCAGTGCCGTGCGCGATACCTGCCCGGGCGGAGTCCTGCTCAGCAGGGCGAGGCCCGAATAGAGGCCTGGGTGGAAGGCCGATGGCGACAGGCAGTAGGTGGCCGAGTGCCTGAGCTCGGTGCCGCTCGTGATCGCGTCGAGCTGGGGCGAGCTGCCGTCTCGGCCGAAGGTCACTTCCTGCAGGGCCGCCACGTCCAGGTCGGCGCGCGCGAGAAGGTCCGCGACCTGGGGCAGCCCGGCAGCCCCGCTTCCGGCCAGCGGCACTGCCTCGCGGATGTTCCAGGTGCCAATGCGCAGCGCGGCTGTCACTGCCGCGAAGTGCGCAGAGCGTATGCCTTCAGCGCGCGCACGCCCTGGTACGTCATCCAGATCGGCCGGTCCTGGTCGTCCCATTCCCAGATTCCGTCTAGCTGCGCGAGCCGGACGCACCTGATCGCCTCCCGCAGCGCCAGGCCGGCCCCGTCGTCGGCGTCGGCGAGCGCGGAACTCATGATCGCCTCGGCGACCCAGGCGGCGGTGAAGTAGTTGACGGTCAGGGTGTCCCAGCGATCGTCAGCGACGAATCGCCTGAGCTGCTCGACCTGATTGCGCGGACGGCCGCTGAGCGACAGCCACCGGACAGCCTGCTCGATCGCGGCGTCGGCGGCAGTATCGGCACCCAGCACCTGGCTCGCCCTGGACAGCGCGACCACCGCCAGGGCGGTGTGCGCGATCGAGGGCACCGGTGACTTCCCCTGCCGCCCTCCGAAGCGATCTGACCAGCAGATCAGCCCGTTACGCTCCGGGTCTTTCACCGCTCCGGCGAGCAAGACCGAGCGCAGTTCGGGCAGGCGGCGGGAGGCCGGCATTGCCCAGAGCAGGCCCCTGATGGCCGCCGACACGATGTAAGTCCTTGTCATCGCGACCTCGTCGGCCTCAAAGGTCATCTGGCGTTCCAGGGTCCCGGCGGCATCCGCCAGCCCTTCAGAGCGGTAGCCGGCCGCTGATAGCGCTCCGAGCACCAGCGCTGTCACCTCCGGCCGCCCGATGCCGGCCTGCGTGCGAGCCGCCCACCCGCCATCCGGTTTCCGTAGCTTCCACAGCGTCTCCGCCAGGGCGGAGCGGTCGATCTGGCCATCCTTGCGATCCAGGCTCAGGACGAGCTTCAGGCCGTAGGCAGTGCCGAACGACGTCGGCCTGGTCTTGCTCCGTGACTCGTCCAGGAAGTGCGACCAGCCGGTAAGGGTGCCGAGTGCGGGGTCGGGGAACTCAACTACCGTGTCTCGCAGCCCGATGTATGACCTCGCGAAGAGGCTCGGCAGGCCCGGATCGCGCACAGTGGTCGCGGTGGGCTCGGCTGTGCCCGGGCGAGCGCCAGGGTGGAGCGCGACGGCCACCTCAGGCAGCCGCGTGGCTATGTCCGCGATCCGGCTGGCTACCAGGCCGCCGCCCGCCGCCACGCCGAAGATCGAGCCGATGGGCGCGGCCCGGATGACGCCGACGGCCGCGCCGCCAGGCCCGGCCGGGCCGGACGCGGCCGGGCCGGACGCCGCGGTGAGGACCGGCCCGCCGGACAGGCCGCCCGGCCTTATCGGGTCGACCGCCGCGAGCGCGGCGCAATACAGCTTGAGCCCGATCGTGTCGCCGAGCGGCATGGCGACATCCACGACGTCCGCGGTGTTGCTGTCGCTATCCGCGCCTGACGCGCTCTCGGGGAAACCCATCACGTACGCGCGATCGCCCGCGATAAGGTCCGTCGCGAGCGTGATCGCCGCGGCATCGAGAATGGCCGCGGCTTCCTTCGCGGTGAGATCCGCTTCGGCGAGCCGGGCGGCGTCGACCGACAGCGCGGCCGCGTCCAGTCCCTCGTCATAGTTCGCGACCCGGACCGGCACATAGAGGTAAACCCGCTCGCGCGCCTGGTCGTCCCGCAGCCGGAACCACAGCTCCTGGTGGCCGCGCAGCGGCTCGCGCACGCAGTGCCAGGCAGTCAGCACATGGCTGGCGCTGATCGCGAATGCCGAGCGCCGGGCTTCGTCCGGGATGGAGCGGGCAGCCTCGTTCCGCATCCGTGCGAGGCGCTCCGCGCTGGTGAGGATGCGGCCCACGCGCGCGGCGGCGACCGCGCTACCTGGCGTTACCACGGCCTGGTCACGACTGCCGGCTGAGCGTCAGCGTCACCTGGGCACTCGACTCCGCCTGGGCGGTGAATACCGTCTGCAGGCCGGCGGACAGCGTGATGCCGAACGAGACCTGGACGGACTCGATCCCGAAGACGGCTGGCGCGGCCTGCTCAGGAACTGACGCTGCCAGCTCGGGAGCTGACGCGGCCTGCTCAGGAGACTGAGCCGACGAGGCGAGAGCGGAGCTGATGCGCTGCGCGATCAGCTCTATGCGACCTGCGATGGAGTCGATCGCCGCGTCGAGCGCCGCCTCGCCTTTCTGGATCATCCCGGGACGGTCGGCACGCTGACCGGCGCCCCGGCCAATCGTGTCCTCGTAGCCCGGTATGCCGGCGATCTTCCCGGCCGAGTCGGACCCATCCGCCAGATTCGCGGACAGCGGCATGATGGCCACGCCGATCTCGTACTGGCCTGCGACGATGGCATCAGGCCCCGATGCCGGTATATCCACGATCGCTCCTTTCGGCCCGCTTGATCGATGCACCCAACGATATCGCCTGTTTAGTCGATCCTGGAATGGTTGGCCTAGCTTCGACCAGTTGTCGCCTCGGGACCCGGGAAAATGGGGCGAATCGCCGTAATGCCATTTGTGACTGGCGACTGGCTCGCGGATCAGGATTATCCGGCTGGCGGATCTGCCGCGCTGCCGGCGCCTGGCCAGCGCGGGCGGCGCGGGTTCCTCGAGATCGCAGCGACCTGGGACCCCTGGCGAACTGGCCCCCGGGGACGCGAACGTCACGGCCAGCGCGCTACGTGAGCGATCACGGCTAAACGCGGGCCAGCGTTTTATCTAAGCAATGACTACACGCCGGGAAAGGTAAAGTCTTTACCGAGCTATTAGAGCTTTATTAATTTCGCCTCAGCATTGGCGCACCAAGGGCCGGGCATGATCATTTTCGGCCAGACCGGGGCGCCGCAAATGGCGTCTCAGGCCGGGCCGGTGATTCCGTGAGGCAAGGAGGCATTCGCTGTGGGCACCACGGGCTCGACTCTTACCCGAACTCAGCAGGCTTCGGCTGGGGCACGTCAGATGCGCATCGCAATGGTCGCGCCGCCGTACTTCGATGTACCGCCAGCGGCATATGGCGGCATCGAAACGGTAGTCGCTGACCTGGTCGACGCGCTCGTCGCACGTGGCCACGAGGTGACCCTGATCGGAGCCGGTCGGCACGCCACAAGGGCTCAGCGGTTCGTCACGACCTACGACGTCGGGCCTGCGGACCGGCTCGGCGAACCGATGCCCGAGATGGTTCACGCCGCCAAGGTGGCGCGCATATTCGACACGCTCGACGTCGATGTCATTCACGACCACACGATGGCCGGCCCGCTGATGGCACGGGGCCGGCTGACGCCGACCGTGGTCACCGCCCACGGCCCGGTGCTGGGTGATTCCGGGGAGTATTACCACGCGCTCGGCGACACCGTCCAGCTCGTGGCGATCTCGGATGCGCAGCGGCTGAGCGCGCCCGATCTGCCCTGGTCGGCCCGCGTGCACAACGCGATCAGGGCGCAGACCTTCCCGTTCCGGGCGGAGAAGGACGACTACGCGCTCTTCCTCGGCCGGTTCCACCCGGACAAGTCGCCGCACCTGGCGATCGACGCGGCCAGGGCGGCAGGGCTGCCGATCGTGCTGGCCGGCAAGTGCAACGAGCCGGTCGAGCGCGCGTACTTCGCCCGCGAGATCGAACCGCGGATCGACAAGGACGTCACGATCTTCGGCATCGCCGACGCGACCGCGAAGCGGCGGCTGCTGTCACGAGCGGCGTGCATGCTATTCCCCATCTCGTGGGAGGAGCCGTTCGGCCTGGTAGTCATCGAGGCGATGGTGTGCGGCACGCCCGTCGTCGCGCTGCGGCGTGGTGCCGTGCCGGAGCTCATCGTCCACGACCAGACCGGCATCATCGTGGACGAGCCGTCTGAACTGCCCGCGGCCATAGTCCGGGCGCGTGAACTCGACCCGGCCGCGTGCCGCAAGCATGTGGAGGCCGGCTTCACCGTGGAGGTCATGGCCGAGGGCTACGAGGCCGTTTACCAGCAGGCTGTGGCCATGTCACCAGAGCCATGGATGACCGTCGCCGATCAGGCTCCGGTTAGCTGAGCACCGGGCACTGAGCACCGGCCGGGCGCGCTCCGCGCTCGGCCGGCTTGGTGTCTTGCCGCCAGGTATAAACTGACACTCTGTGGGTGGTCAGGGTACCCGAGCGACGCAGCGGCTCACTATGCTTGGCATTCCCTTTAACTTGCATTCCTACAGCCGCGATCAGCGGGCGCGCTCCTACGGGGCAGAGGCGGCAGCGGCTCTGGGCGTCTCTCAGGAGAACGTCTTCAAGACGCTGGTCGCCAGCGTTGACGGGCAGTTGACGTCCGCTGTCGTCCCGGTAGCTGGGCAACTCAACCTCAAGGCACTGGCCGACGCGGTAGGCGGCAAGAAGGCCGAGATGGCGCAGACCGCCGCCGCGCAGCGGGCGACCGGCTACGTCGTAGGCGGGATCTCTCCGATAGCCCAGCGCAAGAACCTGCCCGTGGTCATCGACTCCTCCGCGCTCGGGCGGGAGACAGTCTTCTGCAGCGCTGGCCAGCGCGGCCTCGAGCTAGAACTCGCCCCCGACGACCTGATCCTCGCGACCGGCGCGATCGTCGCCCCGATCGCCAAGCCGGGCAGCTTATTCTTCGCTTCGCTTTCACTTACGTGAGACTTTCGCGCAGATAGGTCTGGCGAGGCCCTCTGTGCATGATCCTTTCCTTCTGGCGGACGTGTGCTGTGCTCCAGAACGGTGCCGCTGGGGACAGCGTGAGCATCGTGGCCCTCCCTGTTGCTGTCAGCGCTCCGTTTTGACAGCAACGTGGCCCTCCCCGTTGCTGTCAGGACAACATCAGGGAGGGCCACGATGCTGTTAAAAACCGTGACCAACAGCAACAGGGAGGGCCACGCTGCTGTTAGAGGCGGGCGTGACCAGCAACCCGGGCCGCCGGGCCGCCGGGCCGCCGGGCCGCCGGGCACCCGGGCGGCCGGGCGGCGGCCGCTCTGCGATCAGGCGTTATGTCGGGTTTAGCTTGGCGGGCTGGGCTTCGGCGGCCGTTCGGTGGCTGGACGGCAAGCGCCGCGAGACGGTCAGGCCAAGGACGCCAGCGATGGCGGTAATCGCGAACGCGAACGCTATCCCGACTCCGAGTGGCCAGTGCAGAGTCACGGCGGCGCTGATCGCGGCGCCACCGATGCCGATGCCCATCGCGCTGCCGAGCACATCGGCCAGGTTGAGCGACGCGGATGCCCAGCCCTCCCTGCCAGCCGGAGCAGCGTCGAGCATGAGCAGGGTTATCGGCGCGTAGCACAGGCCCATGCCGAAGCCGGCGACAGTCCAGGCCGCGATCCCCTCGACAACGCTGACCTGGGGCAGCAGCATGAGCCCGAGCCCGGCGATCCCGGCGACAATGACCGAAAGCCCGATCCGGACGAGTCGCCTGCCCTCCCAGCGGGTGTTCATCTTCGCCTGGACCCAGGCCCCGGTCGTCCAGGCCAGCGTCGAGCCAGTCACCGCGATGCCGGCGACGACCGGGCTGCGATGCCGCAAGATCGTGATCGTCAGCGTGACGAAAGCGTCGGCCCCGAAGAACGTGAAGGTCAGCAGGCACCGGCTCAAGATGGTCGCCGGCAACCCGGTGCGAGCGGTCAGCGTGCCAGCGGGCAGCAACCGCCGCAGCAGGGGGAGCCCGATCAGGAGGCCAGCCGCGATCAGGACCATTCCCGCCCCGATCGGCAACCCGCGCGACGCCAGTCCGGCCCCGGCGACCCGCGCCGCCCCAGCGAGCTTCGCTGCTCCAGCGAGCTTCGCTGCCCCAGCGAGCTTCGCTGCTCCAGCGAGCTTCGCTGCCCCAGCGAGGTGGTGGGCAGGACCTGCGGCCGCGCCGCCCGTGACGCCGCTCGCCGCTGAGCCGGGCGGCCAAGGTCAGCCCGCCGAGCACAAGCCCGGCCGCCGCCGCGACGCCGATCCCGTCGATCAGCCGGTGACCGCCCAAGCCCGGCACGGCCGGGCGGCCAAGCCGGAGGAGCGCTGGCACGGCGAACGGCCCGGTCACGGCGATGAACGGCAGCAGCCCCAGAAACACCCACCGCCAGCCAAACAACCTGGCGATCTCCGCGCTGACCGCCGGGCCAGCGAGTCCCGGCGCCACCCACGCGGTCGACAAGATGGCCATCATCCGGGCGCGCAGCCGGTCGGGCAGGGTCCGCCCGATCGCGACGTAGGCGACCGAGGGCACCGCGCCGGCCCCCAGACCCTGCAGCGCCCGCCCGGCCACCAGCACCGGCATCGACGGCGCCAGGCCGGCGATGGTCAGGCCGACCGCGAAGACGACGATCCCCGTGATGTACGGAACCGCAGGCCCCCGCCGGTCAGCCGCGCTGCCAGCCGCGACGATGCCGATCATCGTGCCGAGCAGGAACGCGCTGAAGACGATGCCGTAGAGGCTGAGTCCGTGCAGGTCGCGCGCCACCAAGGGCATGACGGTGACCACTGCCAGCGCTTCGGCCGCCACGAAGGTGATCGTGAGGACCAGGCCGCCGGTCAGCGCTCGCCGTTGCGGCGACCACAACCCGTCCGCCATCGGTGCCCCTTCTCCCTCGACAAACCCGCACCCAACGCAGCATAAGAACTAAAGTGCGCTTGAAGTAAAGTCCGGGGCTGTGCTGGCCCGGGGGGACACCCCCCGGAGCCCCCCAATGTCCGGCGCGCTTTTAGGCGCCGCCTTCCCTCCTCGCACACTTCGCTCGTCAGTCCAGGCGGCGCCGCGCGCCGGACTACACGGCGTGGCTCCGGGGGACACCCTCCGGAGCCCCCCAATGTCGGGCGCCCCGCCAGGCGGCGCCGCGCGCCGGACTTTAGGGCGTCGGCACGCAGACGGCTCCGCGGTCGGCGCCGGACACCAGCGCGGCGTACTTGGCGAGCGCGCCGGTGGTGTAGTTGGGCGCGGGACGCTTCCAGCCCGCGTGCCGCCGTTCCAGCTCAGTCTCATCGACCAGCAGATCGAGCCGCCGCTGCGGTACGTCGAGCGCGATTCGGTCACCGTCGACCACGAGCGCGATCGGCCCGCCGTCGAACGCCTCGGGAGCTACGTGCGCGATGCACGCGCCGAACGTCGCGCCGGAGAACCGCCCGTCCGTGACCAGCACGACGTCCTTGCCAAGCCCCGCGCCCTTGATCGCCGCCGTGACAGCCAGCATCTCCCGCATGCCAGGCCCGCCCCTCGGGCCCTCGTACCGGATGATGACCACGTCGCCCTTGGAGACGCCGCCGCCGGTGATCGCCGCGAAGCAATCCTCCTCGCGCTCGAACACCCGCGCCGTGCCCTCGAACCGCAACGTCTCGAGCCCGGGCACCTTCACCACGGCGCCGTTCGGCGCCAGGCTGCCGCGCAGCACGGCCAAGCCGCCCTCGGCGAGCAGCGGGTCGCTCACCGGCCGCACCACCTGGCCGTCGGGCGCCGGCGCCGACTCGACGTTCTCGGCCAGCCTACGGCCATTCACGCCGACCGCATCCCCGTTGATCAGCCCGGCGGCCAGCAGTTCGCGCAGCACGACGGGCAGCCCGCCCACCTGGTCGAGCTCGCTCATCACGAACCGCCCGGCCGGGCGCATCGACGCGATCAGCGGAGTCCGGCGGCTGACCATGTCGAAGTCGTCGAGCGACAACTCGACCTGCGCTTCGTTCGCGATCGCGAGCAGATGCAAGATCGCGTTCGTGGACCCTGCCGTTGCCATGACCACTGCCGCCGCGTTCAGGAACGCCGTCCGGGTCAGGATGTCCCTCGGCCGCAGCCCGGCTGCCAGCGCCTGGACCGCCGCCTCGCCGGTCGCCCTGGCCAGCGCGGTCCGCTCCGCGCTGACCGCCGGAGGCGAGGCCGCTCCCGGTAGCGCCATCCCGAGCGCCTCGGCGCACGCTGACATCGTGTTCGCCGTGTACATCCCGGCGCACGAGCCGGCACCAGGGCACGCGGCCCGCTCGACCGCGAGCAAGTCGGCGTCGGACATGTCCCCCGCCGCCTGGGCGCCCACCGCCTCGAACACATCCTGGATCGTCAGCGACCGGCCGAGAGCGTGACCAGGCAGGATGGTCCCGCCATACAGGAAAGCCGCCGGCACGTTAAGCCGCGCGCACGCCATCAGCATGCCGGGCAGCGACTTATCGCAGCCAGCGATCGCGACCAGGGCGTCGAACCGCTCGGCGTGCACCATCAATTCCACCGAGTCAGCGATCACTTCCCGGCTGACCAGGGACGCCTTCATGCCCTCGTGGCCCATCGCGATGCCGTCGGACACCGCGATCGTGCCAAACTCGATCGGCACCGCCCCGGCCTGCCTGACGCCCGCCTTAGCCGCTGCGGCGAGCCCGTTGAGGTGCAGGTTGCAGGGCGTGACCTCGTTCCAGGACGAGGCGACGGCGACCTGGGGCAGCTTCAGGTCGTCTTCGCTGAGGCCGAGCGCCCGCAGCATCGCCCGCTGCGGGGCACGGGCCGGTCCGGTGGTCAGCGGGCCGCTGCGCGGCCGAGGCAGGTTCGACATCTGACAATCAAGCCCTTTCACTATGAACGAATGGTTTCGGGGAACTCGCCCGGACTAGGCCGCCGTCGCGGCAACGACTCACGTGCCCGCCGCGACCAGCGTCTCCGCGCCCGCCCTGAGCAGCCCGTAGCTGATGCCGTCGGCCAGGGCCTCCCAGGACGCCGTCACGATGTCGTCGGACACGCCGACCGTCGTCCACTCACCCCGATGATCGGCCGAGGTCAGCATGACGCGAGTGACAGCGCTGGTAGCGGCGCGTCCGTCGAGAATCCGCACCTTGTAATCGACTAGGTGAATGTCGCTGAGCTGCGGATAAAGCTCAGCGAGCGCCTTGCGCAAGGCCTGGTCGAGCGCGTGCACCGGCCCGACCCCTTCACCCACGGCGACGACCCGCTGATCCCCGAGCAGCAGCCGCACAATGGCCTCGCTCCGGTCGGTCCGGCCGGCCCGCTCAATGACGACCCGGTACCCCTCAAGATCGAACCAGGCAGGCAACTCCCCAGCGACCCGTCGCACCAGCAACTCAAACGACGCATCCGCCGCCTCGTAGGCATACCCCCGATGCTCAGCCGCCTTGACCTCGTCAAGCACAGCCGTGGCAAGCCCGGGATCAGACGACAGATCAAGTCCGAGCTCGGCTGCTTTCACCAGCACGTTGCTTCGGCCAGCCAGTTCGCTCACGAGCACATGAGCCTGATTGCCGACAAGAGTCGGGTCGACGTGCGAGTAGGCGTCAGGCCGCCGCGCAATGGCAGACGCATGCAGCCCGGCCTTGGTAGCGAATGCCGATGAGCCGACATACGGTTGCCGAGCGTCAAACGGCAGATTCGCCAGCTCGGCGATCTCCCGAGCGGTCGACGCGAGCGTCCCGAGCCGCCCAGGCGGCAGCAGCTCATGCTCCCGCTTAAGCTCAAGCCCGGCGATGATCGCGAACATATCCGCATTCCCGCACCGCTCCCCGTACCCGTTAGCAGCCCCTTGCACGTGAGTCGCTCCGGCACCGACCGCCATCAGCGAGTTCGCGACGGCACAGGCGGAGTCGTTGTGGCAATGCACACCCACCCGAAGCGCAGGGAAGCGCCCCGTGACCTCCTGCACAATGCGCACGATGTCATCGGGCAACGTCCCGCCATTGGTGTCACAGAGCGCGAGCGTGTCAGCCCCAGCCTCAGCAGCAGCCGCGAGCGCGTCGAGCGCATAGCCAGCATCAGCCGCGAACCCGTCGAAGAAGTGCTCAGCATCGAACACGACCCGCCGCCCTTCGCGCACGAAGAACCGCGCCGAGTCCGCGACCATCGCGAGATTCTCCTCGCGCGTAGTCCGCAGCGCCTCATCGACATGCAGCGTCCACGCCTTCCCGACCAGCGTCACAATCGGCGTGCCAGCGACGAGCAGCGTCTCGAGGTCAGAGTCGCCGTCAGCCGCCCTGTTAGGCCGCCGAGTCGCCCCGAAGGCGGCGAGCTGCGCATTGGCCCAGGGCAACTCGCCAGCCCGTGCGAAGAACTCCTTGTCCTTGGGATTGGACCCAGGCCACCCGCCCTCAACGACGTCTACGCCTAGCGCGTCTAGGGCAGTGGCGACTCGGAGTTTGTCGTCGACGGTTAGGTCTAGGCCTACTTGCTGGGAGCCGTCGCGGAGGGTTGTGTCGTACATCTCGACGTGTGCGTTGGGGGCGGGTCGGGCGGCAGCCCCGTCGGTGCCGGCTGATTTTGGAACGCCTAGCACCGACGGGCTGCCGTCCGCCCTTGCGAAGTCGCTGGCGGTCATCGAGCCACCCCCGGCCCGTGGCTCAGTTGTGCGGACAGAGCAGACGCCCAGGCGTCGGTTGACGCGGTACCGCCTTCGGCGAGTACCGCGTCAACTGCTGAGTCCAGGGCGGCGGCCGCTGCTGGTTCCCCGAGGTGCTCGAGCATCAGGGCTGCTGAGAGAGTCGCGCCTGCCGGATTCGCCTTGCCGGTGCCGACGATATCCGGGGCCGATCCGTGGACTGGCTCGAACATCGCCGGGCCGGTCTTGTCCGGGTTCAGGTTGGCGCTGGCCGAGAGGCCGAGCCCGCCAGTGAGCGCTGCCGCGAGGTCGGTGAGGATGTCGCCGAAGAGGTTGTCCGTCACGATGACGTCGAACCTGCCCGGGTCGTCGACCAGGTAGAGGCAGGCCGCGTCGACGTGAGCGTAGTCGAGTTCCACGCCGGTCTCGGCGGCGACTTCCTTGGCGACGCGCATCCACAGGCCGCCGGCGTTGACGAGCACGTTGGTCTTGTGGACGAGCGTGAGTCGCCCGCTGCGCTTTTGAGAGAGTGCAGCCGCGTAGCGGACGCAGCGCTCGACACCGGCCCTCGTGTTCAGCGACTCCTCGCTGGCGGTCTCGAACGGGGTGCCCTTGTGGGCGACCCCGCCTGCGCCGACATAGAGGCCCTCGGTGTTCTCGCGGACGACTAGGGCGTCCAGCCCCCGGTTGCCGTGCGGGCTGGTCACACCTGGGCGCAGGCGTGCCGGACGCAAGTTGACGTAGAGGTCGAGGTCGAAGCGGAGCTTGAGCAACAGGCCGCGTTCGAGTACGCCTGGGGGCACTGACGGGCTGCCGATCGCGCCCAGCAAGATCGCGTCGGTCTTGCGCAGGTCAGCGAACACAGCCTCGGGCAGCACCTCGCCCGTCCTGAGGTAATGCTCGGAACCCAGTGGGCAGTGCTGCCACTCAATGCTGAACCCGTGCTGCTTCCCGGCCTGGTCGACTAGCTCCCTGGCAACTGCCGTGACCTCGGGCCCGATGCCGTCGCCGGGCAGATGGGCGACGACATAGCTGCGTACGTGGTCGGGCATCAGCCGGCCTCCTCGTGGTCAGTCGGTGCGTCGAGCCAGCTCATCATCTGTCGCAGCGGCCGCCCGACCCGCTCGATCTGACTGTGCGACGCCTGCTCCCGCAGCCGCTCGAAGTTCGGCCGCCCGGCATCGTCCTCAGCGATCCACTCCCTGGCGAACTCGCCCGACCGGATGTCGGAGAGGATCTTCGCCATAGCCTCGCGAGTTGGCTCCGCGATGACCTTGGGCCCCCGAGTGAGGTCCCCGTACTCAGCCGTGTCGGAGACCGAGTACCGCATCCAGTTCATCCCGCCCTCCTGCATGAGATCGACAATCAGCTTCAGCTCATGCAAGCACTCGAAGTACGCCACCTCCGGCTGATAACCAGCCGCGACAAGCGTCTCGAACCCCGCATTGACCAGCGCCGTAACCCCGCCGCAAAGGACAGCCTGCTCCCCGAAGAGATCACTCTCGGTCTCCTCCTGAAAGGTAGTCACAAGCGCGCCCGCTTTGGTACCGCCGATCGCCTTCGCATAGGACTTGACGAGATCCCACGCCTTCCCGGAGGCATCCTGCGCAACGGCGACAAGCACAGGCGTCCCCTGCCCAGCCTCGTACTGCCACCGCACCGTATGCCCAGGCGCCTTAGGCGCCACCATCGCCACATCTACGTCGCTGGGCGGCGTGATGTACCCAAAGTGCATGTTGAACCCGTGCGCAAAGAACAGCGCATCCCCAGCCTTAAGCGAAGGCGCGATAGCCTCCGCATACAAATGTCGCTGCCCAGTATCGGGCGTAAGCACCATGACCAGATCAGCCCAAGCGCACACCTCAGCAGGCGTCCCGACTACGAGCCCAGCCTCGGTCGCCTTAGCCCGGGACTTCGATCCTTCGGGGAGCCCAACGCGCACATCGCAGCCCGAATCGCGAAGCGAGAGCGCATGCGCATGCCCTTGCGACCCGTACCCGAGCACCGCGATCTTCCGCGCTTGAATCAGCCCGAGATCGGCTTCGTCGTCGTAGTAGACAGTAGCCATTGCCAGTAATTCCTTTCAGTTCGATGTATCGAGTTACAGCCTGTGCCTTTAGGTGACCCGAGCAGAGCCGTTCAGGCACTGCTCGGGTTACCTAGGCGCAGGCCACCAACCCCTGCGACGAATCCGTGATAGTCGAGTTCCCTCTGGAAATAGCGATCAGCCCAGTCCGCACAAGCTCACAAGTCCCGTGCTGATCGAGCAGCGACAGCAACGAATCAAGCCGCCCCGGGCTACAGACCGCTTCGAGCACGATCGTGTCCGAGTCCAGATCCACGACATTCGCCCGGAACGACGCAGCGATATCGAGCAGTTCGGCCCGAAGAGCGGGGTTGACGCGAACCTTGATCAGGGCTAGCTCGCGCTCGATGGCTTCGTCTTCGTGCAACTCGGTGACCTTGAGCACCCGGATGAGCTTGTCCAGCTGCTTGCGCACCTGATCAACCGGCGTAGACGCCCCGTCGACGACGATCGTCATGCGGCTGACCTGCGGGTCCGTGGTCGGACCGACCGACAGCGACGTGATGTTGAAGGCTCGCCTCGAAAACAGCGCGGCTACGTGGGCGAGCACGCCGGGCTTATTTTCAACTAGGACTGAGAGCGTGTGAGTCGTCATCGGGCGAGCACCTCCCTGCGCGTGGCCGCCTGCTGCTCCGCGGCACTGAACTCTGGCCCGAGCACGATGTCGTCGTTCGAGTGACCGGCCGGGACCATGGGAAAGACGCCTTCGGCGTCATGAGTGCGGAAGTCGACGACTGCTGGCACATCGGAGATGGAAAGAGCTTTCTCGAGCACGGCGTCCACGTCGCCGGCCTGGTCGCAGCGCAGGCCGACGCAGCCGTAGGCCTCGGCGAGCTTGACGTAGTCGGGGATCGCGGTGCCCAGGTGCACTTCGGAGTAGCGCTCGTCGTAGAAGAGTTCCTGCCACTGCCGCACCATGCCGAGGAAGCCGTTGTTGAAGATCAGCACCTTGACCGGCAGGCCCTCGATCGCGCAGGTAGCGAGTTCCTGGGCGGTCATCTGGAAGCAGCCGTCGCCGTCGATCGCCACGACCAGCTCGCCCGGCCGGCCGAACTGCGCGCCCATCGCGGCCGGGACGGCGAAGCCCATGGTGCCGAGGCCGCCCGAGTTGATCCAGCTGCGCGGCCTGGTGAAGCCGTAGTGCTGGGCGGCGTGCATCTGGTGCTGGCCGACGCCGGCCACGACGATCGCGTCGCCGCCCGTCATGGCTGACAGCCGCTCGACCACGTGCTGCGGCTTGAGCGGGCCGCCGGGCTCCTGGCTGTAGCGCAGGGGGTAGCTGCGCTTCCAGCCTCCCGTGATCCGCACCCACTCGGCCGTGTCGGCCGGGCCGTGCTCGGCGACTTCGGCCCGCATGGCGGCGGCCAGGCCGGCCAGCACGGTGCGCAGGTCACCGACGATCGCGACGTCAGGATGCCTGTTCTTGCCGATCTCGGCCGGGTCGATGTCGGCGTGCACGACCCTGGCCTTCGGCGCGAACGCGTCGAGCTTGCCCGTCACGCGGTCGTCGAACCTCGCGCCGAGCGCCACGATGAGATCGCACTCCTGCAGCGCGGTCACCGCCGCGTACATGCCGTGCATGCCTGGCATGCCGAGGGCGAGCGGATGGCTGTCGGGGAAGGCGCCCCTGGCCATCAGCGTGGTCGTCACCGGCGCCTGCGCGAGTTCGGCCAGTTCGCGCAGCGCGGCGTGCGAATCCGACTTGACCACGCCGCCGCCGACGTAAAGCACTGGCCGCTTGGCCTGGCGGAGCAGCCTGGCCGCTTCTTCGATCAGGGCCTGGTCGGGCGCGCCGGGCAGCTTGTAGCCGGGCAGGTCGAGCCGCGGCGGCCAGGACCAGGCGCACTGCGCCTGCAGGATGTCCTTGGGCAGGTCGACGAGCACCGGGCCAGGCCGCCCGGACCCCGCGATGTGGAAGGCCTCGGCGATGGCGGCCGGGATGCGTTCGACCCGGGTGACGAGTTCGTTGTGCTTGGTCACCGGCCCCGTGATCCCGGTGATGTCCGATTCCTGGAAGGCGTCGGTTCCGATCATCGCCGAGGGAACCTGGCCGGTGATCGCCACGATCGGGACCGAGTCCATGTAGGCGTCGGCGAGCGCGGTTACCAGGTTCGTCGCGCCCGGGCCGCTGGTCACCATGGCGACACCGACGCGCCCGGTCGCCCACGCGTAACCTTCGGCCGCGTGGCCCGCGCCCTGCTCGTGCCGAACGAGCACGTGCCGTAGCGATGATGATCTCAGCGGATCATAGGCGGGCAGGATGGCCCCGCCCGGCAGGCCGAACACGATATCGACGCCCTGGCACTCCAGGCTGCGCACGAGCGCCTGGGCTCCGGTCACTTCCACGGTTTGCTCCTTGATCGGTCTGTCATTTCTGCGAGGTTCAATGAGCCGCGCCCGAAACAAAAAACCTCCTGGCCGTCCGGCCGAGGAGGAGTAGCGCGAGCCCGTTTCCAGGCTCGCGCTACGTGATAAGAATTACTCGGAATAGAGAATGCACACTCATCGGTGATCTCCGTTTTTTTCTCGTAGCGGCGGCCCGCTCGATGGGGCCTGCCTGTGGCGATTGGGCTCAGCTCAGATGGTGCCGTGGGAGGCGACGCTGCCCGCCGCCCCCCACCTTAGGGCATGTCAGCTGCTCACGTCTGCTCGGGTGCGGCTATGCCCGCCGTGATTGGGGCGGCGGCTGGCAGCCAGTTCGGCCTTCCTGACTCGAAAGCGGAGATCTCGCCCGCGTGCCGCAGCGTGATCCCGATGTCGTCCAGCCCTTCGAGCAGCCGCCAGCGCGCGTAGTCGGGCAGCGCGAACTGCCAGCGCAGTCCGGCCGACGGGATGGCGATGGTGCGCTCGGCCACGTCGAGCACGATGCTGGCGTCGGGATCGGCGGCCAGCGCCCTGACGAGATCGCTCACTACTGCCTCGCCGGCCTGCGCGGTGAGCAATCCCGCGCCGATGCTGTTGCCGCGGAAGATGTCGGCGAAGCTCGGCGCGATCACCGCCTCGAAGCCGAAGTCCTGCAGCGCCCAGACCGCGTGCTCACGGGATGAGCCGCAGCCGAAGTTAGCGCCGGCGATCAGGACCTTCGCCCGATCGGCGCCCGGCTGGTTGAGCACGAAACCGGGGTCGGCCCTCCAGGCTTCGAACAGGCCGGGCGCGAAACCGGTGCGCTCCACCCGCTTGAGCCACGCGGCCGGGATGATCTGGTCGGTATCGATGTCCTGGGCCGGCTCGGGGGGACGGCCCCCCGAAGCCCCACGGGACGTGGCCAGCACGATCGCGCGACCCTCGACTCTGCTCACTGCGCGCATTACCGTGCTCCTTCCAGATCGCCAGGCGTCGCGAAGCGCCCGGCGACGGCGGTGGCCGCTGCCATGGCCGGAGAGACCAGGTGGGTGCGCCCGCCCGGGCCCTGACGGCCTTCGAAGTTGCGGTTGCTCGTCGATGCCGATCGCTCGCCGGGGGCGAGTATGTCGCCATTCATGCCCAGGCACATCGAGCATCCGGCCGACCGCCACTCGAACCCGGCCGCCGTGAAGACCGCGTCCAGGCCCTCGGCCTCGGCTTCGGCCTTGACCCTGGCCGAGCCCGGCACGACGATAGCGCGCACGCCGTCGCTGACCTTCTTGCCTCGCAGCACGCCCGCCGCGGCGCGGAGGTCAGCGAGCCTGCCGTTGGTGCACGAGCCGATGAAGACGACATCGACGCCGATATCGCGCATCGCCGTGCCCGCCGTCAGGCCCATGTAGTCGAGCGCGCGCTGTGCGGCCTCCTGCTCGGCCGGCGTCATGAAGGCCGCCGGATCGGGGACCGCGCCATCGATGGTGACCGACTGGCCGGGATTGGTGCCCCAGGTCACGACGGGCCGCAGCGCCGCCGCGTCGATGCGCACCTCGCGGTCGAAGGCCGCGCCCTCGCCGGTGACGAGCGACCGCCAGTCGTCGAGGGCGCGTTCCCACTCCTTGCCCTTCGGGCTGTGCGCCTTGCCTTCGAGGAAGGCGAAGGTGGTGTCATCAGGGGCGATCATCCCGGCCCGGGCGCCTGCCTCGATGGACATGTTGCACACCGTCATCCGGCCTGCCATGTCGAGCGAGCGGATCGCCTGGCCCCGGTACTCGATCACGTGGCCCGTGCCGCCGTGGGTCCCGATCTCGGCGATGATCCCGAGCACGAGATCCTTGGCGGTGACGCCGGGCGGCAGGTCGCCGTCCACGGTGACGGCCATCGCCTGCGGCTTGACCTGGCGCAGGGTCTGGGTGGCCAGCACGTGCTCGACCTCGGTGGTGCCGATGCCGAAGGCGAGCGCCCCGAAGGCGCCGTGCGTCGAGGTGTGGCTGTCACCGCAGACCACCGTCATGCCCGGCTGGGTGAGGCCGAGTTGCGGGCCGATGACGTGCACGACTCCCTGCTCGGCGCTGCCGAGCGCGTACAGCGTGATCCCGTGCGCCTCGCAGTTCTTGCTCAGCCGCGCCATCTGCTCGGCCGCGAGCGGATCGGTGATGGGGCCATCCGGATTCAGCGTCGGGACGTCGTGATCCATGGTGGCCACGGTCAGGTCGGGCCGGCGCACCCGGCGGCCGGCCAGGTCGAGCCCCTCGAACGCCTGCGGTGAGGTCACCTCGTGGACCAGGTGCAGGTCAATGTAAAGCAGGGGCGGCTCCCCGGCGGGGCTGGCGACCAGATGCCTGTCCCATACCTTGTCGAAGAGCCGGCCGTTCGCCAGTCCGTGCTGCATGCCCGGTTCCTCGCTACTCGTCGTCGCCAGTTTGCGTGTCGCCGCCGTTGTCCCGCCGGTCAAGGGCGACCTGGACGGCCTGCAAGGCCGAGGCGCTCGATGTCGCCGAGTCGGCTGGCTGGACATCCGGTCGCTGGTCGTCCGGTCGCTGGTCGTCCGGGCGCCGGGACTGCGGATAGGTGCGTTGCCGCATCACGTTTCTCCTCGCTCGTGTCCTGATGGGACTGATGGGCCAGGCGTTCCAGCGCGAGGCGGAGCCGATGCCGCGATGATCACCAGCGCCGGGGCGCGGTGACATGAGAGGAGAGCGAGTGCTCGGGACTAGCGGCATGCGGCCAGCACCTCATCTCCGTAGCGGGTTGCTGGCCTGCCTGATCAGGTCCCGCTACGGCTACTAAGAATGAGTACGAAGCGCCGCATGACCACATCACTGTACCAGTACGGCTGCTCAGCGTGGTCGCGGGGCTCCGGCCCGGTGCTGGCCGGTGCGGTGCTGGCCGGCCCGGTGCTGGCGGGCTCAGAGCAGGCCGAGCCGTCCGGCGGCCGAGATCGCCTGGCGCCTGGTGGTCACGCCGAGCTTCCGGTACACCGAGCGCAGGTGCGTCTTCACGGTGTTGATCGACAGGAACAGCGACTCGGCGATCTCCTGATTCGTCATGTGCGACGGCAGGAAGCGCAGCACGGCCAGTTCGCTGCCGGTGAGGGGCACGTTGCACGGGGCGCCGCCGGATCTGGCCGGGCGGATCTCGAATCGCTGCAAGATCCTCGCGGCGACGGCCGCGCCGTCGCTGGCCGGCCTGATCAGCACGGTCAGCGCTGACCTGGCGGCGGAGCCGCCATCTAGGAACGGCCGGTACAAGCCGTGCGGCTCAGCGAGCGCCAGCGCGTATCCAAGCTGGTCGGCCGCCTGCTCAGGCTGGCCGAGCCGGCGATGCGCCACCGCCGCGAGTACCAGGGCGGACACCCGCTCGAGCAGGGTCACCTGGGCGGCAGTGCCGGTCACCAGGCTTTCCGCCGAGGTGAGCGCCCCCGCGCTGTCGCCCTCGGCGAGGCGCGCCTTCGCCGAGCCAAGCCGCAGGCCGGGCCGGCAGCGCCCGGCCGGGTCATCGGCCGCGGCACGGGCCAGCAGGAGCCTGGCCCTGGCGGCATCGCCCGCACCGAGCGCGATGTCCGCGTCGAGCGCGTCAAGCGCGGCGTCCAGCTCGCGATCTGTGCCGACCGCGGCCTGCGCTCCGGCTGGCTCGGCGGCCAGGCCCGCGGTGCGCCGTGAGCCGCCGGGCCTGGCGCTGGCCAGGCTGTCGTAGCGCAGCCTGGCCACCAGCCTGCGCGCCGCGGCGTGATCGCCCTGGCACAAGGCGAGCCTGGCCCTGGCCATGGCGGCGAGGGTCTCGGCAACAGGGCCGCCGGGATCGCGGGCCGCGTTGTCGGCCTCGTGCTCGTCGAGCAGCCGCCGCGCGATGGCCGTTTCGTCCTTGGCCAGGTGCAGATAGGCGGCGCCGATCCTGGCCAGCCGGGACGGGAGCGGATCGGCGGGATTGCCCGACGGCCCGACGGCGGCGGCGATCAGTTCCTGCGCCGTGAGAAGGTCCCCGTACATGGCCTCGGCGATCGCGCGCCAGCCGTGCGCGCGGGCGGCGAATTCGGCCCGCGCCCCGTGGCCTAGCTGGCCGCTGGCGCTGGTCAGGGCCTCCCTCGCGGCACCGACCCGCAGTCCGGCCAGCGCGGCAACGCCGGCCGCGGTCCACAGCAAGCCCGCCGCCTGGTGCTCGGCGGTGCTGCGGGCACTCGCGGCTGCCTCGCTGGCCGCGGTCATGGCCAGGTCGGCCTGGGTCGCGGCGCCCGAGCCCGGCCCGGCCCGGCCGGTCGTGACGGCATGCGTGAGCTGGAGCGCCCGCAGCCAGGTCGAGATCATCGGCCGCTGGCCGGCCTGGCAGCCGCCCAGCGCTGCCAGGGCGTTGTCCAGGTGCAACTGCGTCGCGCAGCCATCGCCTGTGCGCAGGCCGGCCGCGGCGAGCGCCCCGGCCACCGCCGCGTCGCTCGTGTACCTGCTGGCGGGGAAGGCGGCCAGCACCGGCTCAAGCACCGAAGCCGGCCCGGGCAGCAGCAACTCGGGGCCGGTCTCGGCCAGGACGCTCGCGGCGAAATCCCAGTCGCCGCCCGCGGCCGCGCTGCGCAGCGCGTCGGCGTGCTGGCCGTGGCCAGCCTGCCAGCGGGCGGCCCGTTTCGTCAGCGCCGGCAGCTCAGCGGGAAGATCGCGTCGTAGCTGGGCGCGCAGCAGGTCGAGCAGCAGGGGGTGGTACCGGTACTCGACCTCGGCCGCGCGGGACGGTCCTGGCCGTTCCCGCCCTGGTGCCTCGGGCCGGATCATGACGTTCTCCCGGCACAGCCGGTCCAGGACGGCCGATCCGTCCTTGCCTGCCGTCAGGGTGTCGGCGAGGTCGCCGCAGATCCGGTCGGCCACGCACGTCCGCAGCAGGAAGTCCCGGCTGCTGTCAGGCTGCGTGGCGAGGATCTCGTCGCGCAGGTAGTCGGCTACCTGGGGCTCGTCCCCGGCGATCCGCCACGGGACGCCAGCCGCCTGGCCTGGTCCCGGGCGCATCGCGGCGAGCCTCAGCCCGGTGATCCAGCCCTCCGTGCGGGCCAGGAGCTCGTCGAGCTGCTCAGCGGGCAACTCGATGCCGAGCATCTCGAAGTACTTCCTGGCCTCATCGACGGTGCAGGCCAGCTCGCCGGTCCCGATCTCGGCGAGGTCGCCGCCGACCCGCAGCCGCGCGATGCTCAGCCCGGTCAGGTGACGTCCCGCCAGCAGCAGCCGCACCGACGCCGGCCCGTGCCTGACCAGCTGGTCCAGGCTGGCCAGCGGGTCACTGCCTGCCAGTTCCTGCACGTCGTCGATCACGAGCGTGACCGGGGCCGGCAACTGCCCGGCCGCCTGCGCCAGGCGCAGGGGGAAGCTGGCATCTTCCGGCTCGGGCAAGCCAGCGGCGAGGTCCCCGGCGGCCGGAAGCTGGCTGACGGCCGCGCTGACATGAGCCCACAGCCTGCCAGGCTCGCGGTCGCCCGGATCAAGGCTGACCCAGGCGACATTTCCCTCCCGGCGCCGCAGGCCCAGAGCGCGCAGGCCACTGTCTTTCCCGAGCCGGTCGGCCCGCACACCGCCGTGACCCGGCTCGAGGTCGCGTGCTGAATCAGGTCGGTCACCCGGTGCCGGTGCAGCAGCGGCACGCTCGGATGCGGCACGCGCAGCTTGTCCAGTGTCAGGTCGTCCCGCGTCCGGCGCCGCTCGATCAGGGCGCGGCCCAGCGCCGGCGGCCTGGCCGGCCGGGCCTCACGTGGCCTGCGCCCGGAGGCCGGCTCGCTGATCGTGCTCGTCATCTGTCCCCCGACGGGCGTAAGGGCCGCATCGCCATACCTTCAGTCAGGCCCCATTCCCGACGGGCGAACGTGCAGCTCAGAACCCGATTCCGACCGTACCCGCCGGATGCGGGCAGCAACCGCGCGGCGGCCCGCCGCCGGCGACCGGGCCTGGCCCGGGGCGCTGTCAGGCAGCGCCGGGGCGGCGCTACTCCTCGCTGAACGCCTCCCTGAGCTTGGCCTCCTGGCCGGCGGACAGGTTGGTGCTGATCAGCTCGGCGTCGCTCGAGCTGAACTGCGCCGCTACCCGGTCCATGACGGCGTCGGAGCTCAGCAGGAACAGCGCCGACGTGCCCGGGGTCACCTTCTCCCTGACATCGCGGATGAAAGAGTCGCTGATACCGACGTCGGCCATCGACCCGATCAGCGCTCCGGTCGCGGCCCCGATCGCGAGGCCGAGGATCGGGATGAAGAAGATCAGCCCGAACAGCAGGCCCCAGAAGCCGCCGCCCAGCGCGCCCGCCCGTTTCGTGTCGTGCAGCTCTTGTGTCTTCGGCTTCTTCTTGCCCTCTTCCCAGCTCACCGTGGCAGCGTCGAGGACCTGGATGAGCTGCCGCTGCTGCAGCCGCATCAGCTCGCCCAGTGCTTCCTGCGCGCCGTCGGGTGACTTGAACTTCCAGGCGGTCAGCGATGACATGACGGCTCCCTCTTGCTTCTGGCCGGCTGGAGAAGGCGGCCGGCCCTGGCTGTCACAGCCACCATCGGCCAGCCCGGCCCCGGCGCATCACCCGGCCCGAGTGAACGGTCGCCGGCCAGGCGGGCTCTTCAGGCAGCGCCCGCCAACCTCACCCGCCCAGGATGACGCGATCGCGGCTCAGCGGCGTTCACTGGTGCGCATGAGGAAAACGCAGCAGCGTGAGCAAGCGGGCAGCGTTCCCGCCCAGCGAGGGAGAGCCGCGCGGAAGCCCCAGGCTCGCCCGGCCCGGCAGCCCCGTGAGCCCGCCCGCAGGTACCAGCTCGATACGTCGATCAAGGAGCTGACTCCCGCCGAGCGGGCCGAGCGGGGCAGGCAGCTCAGGTCCGAGGTGCCGAGAAGCAGCCACGCGGAGACGGCCTCGGCGGCGGCACCGCGTGACCCGGTTCAGGTGCTGATCGGGCAGTCGGCCGGCCGCGAGCCCGATCTGGTGCCGATCCGGTACGGCCGCATGCTCGCCTCGCCGTTCTCGTACTTCAGGGGAGCGGCCCTGCCCATGGTGAAGGACCTCGCCTCCACCCCGGTCACCGGCCTCGCGGTGCAGGCGTGCGGCGACGCGCATGTCGGCAACTTCGGATTGTTCGGCACCGCCGAGCGGCGCCTGGTCTTCGACATCAACGATTTCGACGAGACGCTGCCCGGGCCGTGGGAATGGGACGTGAAACGGCTGGCCGCGAGCCTGGAGATAGCGGCTCGCGACAACGGCGTCAGGCCCAGGCAGCGCACCGACCTGGTGCGCGCCGCTGTCCGCCGGTACCGGCTCGCGATGGCGATGTTCGCCGGGCAGCAGAACCTGACGGTCTGGTACGCGGTCGCCGACGTCGACCAGCTGCGCGGCCAGCTGTCGAAGCGGCTCTCGGCCCGGCAGCGCCAGGGCGTCGATAAGGGGGTCACCAAGGCCCGCACCAAAGACAGCATGCAAGCGCTGGACAAGCTGACCATGATCGTCGACGGCCGGCCGCGGATCGTCGCCGATCCGCCGCTTGTCGTGCCCCTGTCCAGCCTGCTGCCAGACGACATCGACCCGAGCGGCATCGAGGCCGAGCTGATCGGCCTGATCGAGCGCTACCGGCGGACGCTGCCAGGTGACCGGAGGTACCTGCTAGACCAGTACCAGTTCGAGCACGCCGACGTCGCCCGCAAGGTGGTCGGCGTCGGAAGCGTGGGCACCCGCTGCTGGATGATGCTGATGCTGGGCAGGGATTCGGCTGATCCGGTATTCCTCCAGATCAAGGAGGCCGGCCCGGCCGTGCTCAGCGGCTTCGCTGGCGCGAGCAAGTACGACAACCAAGGTCAGCGCGTCGTCGAGGGCCAGCGCCTGATGCAGGCGGCTAGTGACATCTTCCTTGGCTGGCTCAGGATAAGCCCGGCCCCTGATGGCGTGACCAGGGACTTCTACGTCCGCCAGCTGCGCGACTGGAAGTACTCATTCGACACCCAGGCGATGGCGCCTGCCGGCCTGTCTGACTACGGCGAGGTGTGCGCCTGGACGCTGGCCCGCGCGCATGCCAGATCAGGTGACCGGATCGGCATCGCCGCGTACCTCGGCACGTCCGATACCTTCGACAAGGCGATCGCCGAGTTCGCCGCTGCCTATGCCGACCTGAATGAGCATGACTTCGCGGCTCTGGACGATGCGGCGAAGACCGGCCGGGTGCTAGCCCAGCGCGGTGTATGACGCGCCGTGGTGACCGTGCGGCCGTCGGAGGCCGCACGGTCCCATACGGCCATCGTCAGAGCGGACGAACCTGCTCGGCCTGCGGACCCTTCTGGCTCTGGCCGGCAACGAACTCGACCCGCTGGTTCTCCTCCAGGTTGCGGAACCCGTCGGACATGATGGCGGTGTGGTGGACGAAAACGTCCGCGCCGCCGTCATCGGGTGCGATGAATCCGTAACCCTTGCTTGAGTTGAACCACTTCACGGTGCCCTGAGGCATGTACTTCTCCTAGTTGAGCGATCTCCGGGATCCACAACGATGGCTCCCTAACTGCGTGCGCCCCATCTAACACCATCAGCGAGGGTGATGGTTCCTACTCGATTCTCCCCGTTCGCATCCGGTGCGCGTCTTAGCTGAGGCGCTGTGTGTACATCGCATCGACCCGATACGGAACGCCGACGGTTGCCTGCTGTCTTGTCTGCGGATGTTCGGTCAGTATTGTTCGTATTTCATCTAGGACGGTGCCCTGACAGCCGGGTGGCAGCACCGCGATGTGGCTGACGCTCCGCACCCTGTCAATGACGTCGTCGTGGGTGCTGTGGTGCACGTGGAAGAACGTGCCCTCGATCCACGGCGACCAGTTGGTGTCGCCTGGCCCGGCCAGGTATCGCTCGCTGCGGGCCAGCGAGCCGTCAGCCGGGCCCGCGCCGTCTCGGTTATCGCGCCACGGGGCAGTGCGCTCGATCCGGTCCATCACCGACCAGACCTGATCGACCCATTCGAGGCTGCGGTCCCTGGCGTTCCAGATCAGCCCGAGGTAACCGCCCGGCCGGACGACCCTGGCGATCTCGGTCATCGCCTTCCTGGCGTCGAACCAGTGGAATGCCTGCGCGACGACCACGGCGTCAACGGACCGGTCAGCCAGCGGCAGCGCCTCGGCCACGCCAGCCAGCACCGGGACCTCGGGCAGCCGTTCGCGGAGCCGGTCCCGCATTGAGTTCACCGGCTCCACGGCCATGAGATCCGCGCCTGTCTTCGCCAGCAGCGCGGTCAGCTTGCCGGTGCCAGCCGCCAGGTCGACGACCTGGCGGCCGGGCCCGATGCTGAGCTTCTCGGTCAGCCAGGCGATGGCCTCGGGCGGATAGGACGGCCTTGCCCGGTCGTAAGCGGCAGCCTCGGCTCCGAATCCGCGTGCCGCGATCTCATGCACTTCGCTCATCTGGCCGCTCCTGTCCAGCATTACCGCGATCGCGCGGCGCTGCGCGACCCCGTGCCGCCCCACGGTGGCTTCCCTTTCGGGCGGCTCTCATGCATCACACTGCGTTAAGGCTATGACGTCAGCTTCGGTAGTTCCTGCGATTTTCGATGCCGCCAGGCCGAATTGCCTAGCTGACTCCCTCGGCGATGATCGCCTCGAAACCGGAGATCACGGCCTCGTCGCCGGAGCGATCGAGCGGCGCCAGCGACGGCCGGTGCCAGAGCCAGCAGTCCAGGTCGGCGGCAGCGCCTGAGATTGTGGCCGCCGCGTTCATGCCCTGGCCGGCGACCGTTACGTCGATCGCGGGCTGGTCGCGAGGCTCCTGATCGCCCGGATCGGTGCCCGTGAAGCGCCCGAGTGACACCTGCCAGGAGTCCCCGGTGTCGATGGCGTCGATCCGCAGGGTCTGGCCGGAATCCGGGGTGAACGCGCCCCAGGCTGGCTGATCCCCGCCGTACATGAGGCGCAGCATCTCGTCGACGCCGTCGGCGCTCAGGGCCGCGTCCATGCTGGTGCGGCTGCCGGCCGTCAGCTCTGCGTCCACCCTGTGGATCAGTGCCTCCTGCGCCTGGCGGCGCCTGACGAAGCCCACGGTCTGATCTTCGTCGGCCCAGGTCCATACCCGCGTCTCGGGCGGTGACGAAGCCAGCAGCTCGCCGAGATCGGTGCTGGCCCGCGCGTAGAGCTCGCGCAGCGACGGCAGGCCGGCGGGCCGCTGTAGTTCCAGCTCTTTCGCGACATCGAAGGTCGTGATGCGATCGCGCACGATCGACCCCCAGAACCACTGCACCTTGGCCAGGTGCCAGAGCAAGTCATCGGCGGTCCACTCAGGGCAGCTGGGCACCCGCGCCTGTTGTGCCGTGCCGTCAAGCACGAGCGCGAACCGGGCTGACTCGCGGGCGAGGTGATCGAGGTAGCCGATGGCTCGCGCGCATGACCCGGTACCGGGCATAGTCATGATCACTTCCTTGTCGTGAGGAGTAAGGATGACGCTTCCTGGCGATCTGCCTGAACCTGTGCGGATCGAGCCTATGCACCCCGGGCACGCCGGGCAGGTGCTTGCGATTTACCAGGCTGGCATCGACGAGGGCGACGCCACGTTCGAGACCCGGGCGCCGGACTGGGCCGAGTTCAGCGCGGCGCGGCTGCCTGACCACCGGTTCGTCGCGCTCTGCGCCGCCCGCGACCGCCTGGGCTTCGGTGACCAGGTGCTCGGCTGGGCGGCGGTGTCAGCGGTGTCCGGGCGGGGCGCCTACGCGGGGGTGGTCGAGCATTCGGTGTACGTGCGTCCAGCCGCGAGGGGCAGGGGGAGCGGCCGCCTGCTCCTCGCCGCGCTGATCTCTTCGACCGAGGCAGCCGGGATCTGGACGATCCAGTCAGGCATCTTCCCCGAGAACCTCGCGAGCCTGGCTCTGCACCAGGCCGCGGGGTTCAGGGTGGTCGGCCGGCGCGAGCGGATAGGCCAGCATCACGGCCGCTGGCGCGACGTCCTGCTGCTAGAGCGCCGCAGCCGCGTCATCGGCTGATCCGTGCCGCCGTTCAGGGCCAGGCGGGGCAGGGGCGGGGGTGCGCGGGCGGCGTGCCTGTCCGTCCTTGCGGCCTGGCAGCCAGGACAGCCAGGATGGCAGGTACCAGGCCCGCTCGCCGAGCAGGGCGAGCGCGGACGGCAGCAAGATGCCGCGTACGACGGTGGCGTCGATCAGCACGGCGGCAGCGAGGCCCACGCCGAGGATCTGCAGCGAGATGATCGACAAGGTGGCGAGGATCGAGAACACCGCGACCATGATCACGGCCGCGCTGGTGACCACCCCTGCGCTGGTCGAGATGCCCTCGACGATGGCCTGCCTGGTGCCGCGCCCGCTTGCCCGCGACTCGGCGATCCGGCTCAGGATGAATACGTGGTAGTCCATGCTCAGGCCGAATAGGAAGACGAACATAAAGAGCGGTATCCACGGCACGATCGCGCCGTAGCCGGTGTAGCCGAGCGCGCTCTGCAGCCTGCCGCCGGTGAATACCAGCGTGATCAGGCCGTACGCGGCGCCGACCGAGAGCAGGTTCAGCCCTACCGACAACGCCGCGATAGGCAATGAGCGGAAGGCGAAGAGCAACAGGGCGAACGCGAGCACAGCCACGACGACCAGTACCAGCGGAGTCCGCTCGTCAAGAGTCGTGATCTCGTCATGATTGGCCGCCGTATTGCCGCTGACCGCGTAGCCGATGCCAGGAACCTTGCCCAGGGTCGAGGGCAGCACGTGGTCGCGGAGCTTCAGCAGCGCGCTGTCCGACGTCGGGTTCGTGCCGTCGCCAGCTAGCGGGACGTTGATGACCAGGCCGCGGCCGCTCGCGACCAGGGCAGCGGTCACCGGCGGGCGGATCGCGCCGCGAGCCGAGGCGTCACGGCGCAGGGCGGTCACCGCCGCCCTGACCGCCGGCCTGGCTACGTCATGGCCAGTGACGACCACGACGGCGGGAGCCGGTGCCTGGGGGAACGCCCGCTGGATCGCGTCCAGGGTCCTGACGATCGGCAGGTTCGCGGAGAAGCCGCCGTCCGGGGGGTTGGCCAGGCGCATGCCCGTGGCCGGCAGCGCGAGCGCGATCATGCCGGCGGCTGCGACGCCGCCCCAGGCCGCCGGCCTGCGCAGCACTTGCCGCACGACGGCCGCCCAGAGCCTTGACGGCCGCGAGGCGGTGCGACGCCGGCCGAGAAACGGCACCCGGCCGCGGTCGGCCCAGTCGCCCAGCCAGGACAGCAGCGCCGGCAGCACGGTCAGCGAGCCGGCCATGGTCATCCCGACCACGACGATCGTGCCGATCGCGATGCCGGTGAAGACGTCGACGCCGGTCAGGAACAGCCCGGCCAGCGCGATCATCACCGTGAGCCCGGACACCACGATCGCCCGGCCCGAGGTGGCGGCCGCGATTCGCAGCGCCTGGGCCGTACTCCGGCCGGCGGCTCGCTCTTCGCGTTGCCGGCGCAGGTAGAACAGCGAGTAGTCGACCCCGACGGCCATGCCGATGATCAGCACGACCTCTGAGGTGCTGTCGCCGACTGGCAGCCACTGCCCGATGACCGAGGTCAGCGAGATCGCGCTGATCACGGCGGTGCCCGCGAGCAGGAGCGGGATGCCGGCCGCGATGAGCGCGCCGAAAACGCCGACGAGCAACAGCAGCGTCACCGGCAGCGAGGTCGACTCGGCCTTGCGGAAGTCCTGGCTGAGCTGGGTGTTCGCCACCCGGTCGGTGCTGGCGTCGCCGGCCTCGGAGATCCGCAGGCGCGGGTTCCTCGCCTGGACGGCGGCTATGGCCTTCAGCGCCGGCAGTACCGCCTGGTCTTCATTCTTCCCTGTGGTGTTGAAGGTGACGAGCGCCGAGCTGCCGTCCGCCGCGATCAGTGATCCGCCGCCTGGCCCGAGGGGCGAGCGGATGCCGGACGCGGTCCTCCGCGGCAGCTGCTCGAGCGCGGCGACTACCTGCCTGACCGCCTGCCGCATCGCCGGGTCGGTCGCGTAGCTCCCGCCGGCCGCACGGGTCCGGATCAGCACGCTCTCGGCTGGCGGCGGGCCGGTGACGTGGAGCCGGGCGAGGGCACGCTCGGCCTGCCCGGCCTTGCCCGGGTCATACGAGCTGATGTTGCTGGTGCCGATGAACTGCCCGGCGACGAATACCATCCCGACGAGCAGCAGCCAGCCGAGCACGGCGGCTTTGCGGTGCCTGGCGCTCCAGCCGGCGATCCGCTCGATCAGCGGCAGGCCGGCATCGGCGTGCGGGGCGGCGGCCTGACCGGGTACGGCTCCGCTGGCCGTACCGGAGGCGCCGGCGTCGCCGCGGCGCGGATCTGGACCTGATCTGGGCAATACTGGATTCTGCGGCTGGCGCATCGTGACCTCTCCTGGGAGCTGGTGTTGCTTGCTGCGATCTGGCCCTCGCCCGTGAGTGCCAGCTCACGGGCGAGGGCGCCGGTTAACCGGAGCTTGGATTGAGCGGGCCGAGCGGCCCTGAAGCGCTGAGCACCGTCTTGGCCTCAGCGAGCGGATCGGCCGGCTGCCGGAGTACGGCCCTGGCGATCCGCGCGTGCAGTCGCGCGGTGATGACGACTACATCGCCGAACAGCAGGAACAAGACCGCGAAGACGGCCGCGGCCAGAAGTGCCTTCGGCAGGGTGTTGACGAAAAGGCCGTAGCCGCCGGCCGCGTGCGGCCCGCCGGGGAAGTATCCGACTTCCACGCCGTAAAAGCGGTGCCCGTGGACCTCGTTGAACGGCCTGGAGTACCAGAACGGCAGGCTCATGGCGGCACCGAAGCTGGCCCAGACGCTGAATACGATCACGTCAAGGGTGAAGAGCGGTACGAGGAGGCCCGCCAGGTAGCCGATCTCGCGCCAGGTCGCCCGGCTCCGCCAGGCGGCCATGGCCCTCGCGATCAGGCCGGGCTTGCCTGGGCGCTCGTAGCCGGCGACGACGGGCTCGCTGAAGGCCAGCCTGAGCAGCCCGCGCTGCACCCACGCGCAGCCGTGCACCGCCCATGCCGCCGCGATGAGCAGCGGCACCGCGACGATGGTGAAAGCCAGCGCCGCCGACGTGATCGAGGCGGTCAGGCTCACCGCGAACAGCGCCACGCCGACCAGCAGATAGCTGAGCAGGAAGGCGACTGACCGCCACAGGCTCGCCGAGAACAGCAGCCGGAGCGGGTTGGCGTAGAGCCGCAGCAGGCAGTCGGGGCCGGTGCTCATCCCACGTCTCGCATGAGCTTCTCGACGGCGTCGACCTTGGCGGTCAGCTTGACCAGCTCGGCCCGCAGCTCCTGCTGGTTGGCTACGGCATCTTCGGCCAGTTTCCGGTAGTGCGCCATCGCCACCGCGTCGGCGCGGTGGGCCTGCAACCTGAAGTAGGCCACGACTATCACGGCGATCACCCCGAAGACCACGAGAGGGATGCCGACGCTGATCAGCACGGCCGTGGGGTTGATTGACTTGGTGCTAGAAGCCGTCGTGCCAGCGGCAAGCAGCCACCCCGTCATGTCTCGCTCGCTTCCATATCGTCCTCCCGCTCATCCCCGGCCACGCTCAGGTCCTGGCCGGACAACGCCGCTGCCGCTCTGACGGCAGCGGTGATCTTCTCCGCGTTCAGGTGCAAGTCGAACGGCTCGAGCTCGAAGTACTTCATCGCCTTGCCGTCCTGCGAAAGCTCAAGCCGCCCGCTGATCAGGCCGGCCTTCTCGAGCTTGTCCAGGTGCATGTAGAGCAGCGGCCGGGAGATCCCGAGCCGCCGGGCCAGCTCGCTGACGTGCACTGGACCGTCCGACAGCTCGGCCACCACCCGCAGCCGCAGGTGGTTGGCCATCGCCGTCAGCACGGCGAGCAGCTCAACGTCAGTTGTCAGTGTCGGCTCCCATCTACACATGTAAGAAGAATCTTACATGTGTCGGGAGGTCCGTCAACTTGGTTGTGAGAGCGGGGCGGGAGCGGGCAGGAGCGAGGTCGGCCGGCCGTATCCGGAGACGGCAACGTCAGCAGGCCCAAGCCGATCTTGAAGTTGATGTGCCGCACCGGAAATGCGGCCTGGAAGCCATCCGCGCTGGTGCTATTAACGCGAGTGAGGTGCTGGCGCCTGGTGTGGCCTCTGGTACCGGGCGTGCCCGCATTCATGACCTTGTTGGCTAATTAGAGGTCCAGGCGGCCCGGGTCCAGGCGGCCCGGGTCCAGGCGGCCCGGGTCCAGGCGGCCCGGGTCCAGGCGGCCCGGGTCCAGGCGGCCCGGGCGGGTTAGCGGTGCCGGGCAGTGCTATTGACTGAAAAGGCTCCCCGAGGCGAAAACTCTCCCCCGCGATGCCGGAATGGCTCCCCGATCCTGATGACGAGCCGCGCGGCAGCCCCGGGACCCGTGCTGGTTTCCGTGATCATGACCGAGACCTTGATCACGGAAGATCACCCAGGTCAGGACCGGTGCGATGTTCCGTGATCATGCCCGGGACCGTGATCACGGAGGATCGCACCTGCCGCCCCCGCACTCACAGCTCCCCGGACCGGGAACTCTCCGCCACGATGCCGGAAAAGGCTCCCCCGATCCTGATCACCAGGCACCCGACAGCCCCCGGGGAGGCTGCCGCGTGATTCGTGATCGAGTCCGGGGAAGCGTTTCGGGCACCTTGCGGGATAGTCAGGCGGGAGCACGCTCCGGCCCGGCGGCCCGGCCCGGCGGCCCGGCCCGGCGGCCCGGCCCGGCGGCCCGGCCCGCGACAGAGTCGGGGCGTCCCGGGTTGCCGGTCACGCCCGCCGCTGACAGCATCGCGGCCCTCCCTGTTGCTGTCAGCCACGGGTTTTAACAGCAACCATCCGTGCCGGCGCTGGTGCATCGGTGTAAACAGGGACAAACCACCCCTGTTTACAGACCAACGCGGCCCTCCCTGATGCTGTCCCGAGAGGCTGCTGAAAAACCCCGAAAAATCCATGATCGCGATCGAAGAACCGCAGGTCAGGGAGTCGGGTTCGCGACGAAAACGGGGTTTTTCAGCAGCCTCTCCCGACAGCAACGGGGAGGGCCGCGCTGCTGTCAAAACGGGGCGCTGACAGCAACAGGGAGGGCCACGATGCTCACCCTGCCCCGGCGGCGCCGGGGCGGGGCGCGGCGCACCTGCGCCCGAACCGGGCGCCTGACTCACCAAGATCCCGAGTCACCCGACAACCTCCAGGACAGCGGCGATGGCCCGCGACCATGCCCGCGGCCATGATCACGGACATTAACCCCGGTCGGCCCCGGCGGACAAGCACCCCCACCCGGCAAACCCGCCTCCACCGCCTCATACTCACCCCGCAGCAGGAACTCCGATTTAGCCAACAAGGTCATGAATGCGGGCATTGATGTTGCGGACCGGGTGTCGTTTCGCGCACCCATGTTGTCCGGGTTCAGTGTCGCCCGGGCGGGCGTCGGCCTGAGCGCTTCGGCCGGCCCTGGCCGGCGATCGGCAGGAGGCCGCGCGCCAGGCTGCCAAGGCGGCTGAGATCTACTCCGCTATCGGGAGGACTGGCACCTGCCGGGCCTGAGCGCGCTGCTTGGCGAGGTCGGTGCGGGTGCGCCTGATCCGGCGTGAGGGTTCAGGCCTTGCCGGCATCGGGGCGTCCGGTCACGCTTGACAGCACGCCGGCGGCGGCGGTGGTGAATCGCTCGATGTCGTCGTAGGCGATGGCCATGAGCATCGCGCCCTCCAGGCCGCCGATGATCATCCTGGCCGCGTCGGTGACCGAGCCGGGAAGCCGGAGCGTTCCCTCGGCCTGGCCCTGTTGCAGTACGTGCCCGAGCCAGACCTCGTTCTGCTCGAAGAAGGCCCTGACAGCGGCCTGCATCCCGGCCGACAGCGTGCCGAATTCGGCGGCGAGCACGCCGCACAGGCACATCCTGCCTTCGCGCAGCACGTCGGCGTAGATCCCGGCGAACGCGTCGAGCTTGGCCACGGCCGCGCCTCCCGCAGAGTCGATCGCCCGCCGTCGCTGGCCGAACTGCGCCGAGTACCGTGTGATGAGCGCCTTGCCAAGCTCTGCCTTGCGCGGATAGTGATAGTGCAGGGCCGCCGTGGTGATCCGGAGCTCGTCGGCTATGTCGCCATAGCTGAAGGCGTTGAAGCCGCGTACCTGCACGATCCGCTCAGCGACGTCGAGTATCCGGGCCGGCGTCCCGCCGCTGCGGCTGCTCTCAGAAGTCGTTGGCACTGGCCGCCTCCGCGGGGAGTTGGTTCAGCTTGCTCGCAAGCTCGTCAAATCCGGCTGATCTCGGTTGCCCGGCAATCCGGTTAGCCTGGCAGTCGGCTGGCCCGGCAATCGGCTGGCCCGGCAATCGGCTGGCCCGGCAATCGGCTGGCCCGGCAATCCGTTGGCGCAGTAACTGACTTTCTAGTAAGTGAATTATTACCAATAGGTAAGTAACCATACCAGCTTGTGGTGTTTTGGTGCCAATGTTTGGAACTCGCGCATCGGGGCAGCGTCGGTGGGCTGACGCATACTGCTCATGACACCGGGCCTACGGAGGCAGCAGATGAGTTCGACGCAGCGTGGCCGATCTGCGGATTCGGCAGGTGCCACTCAGCCTCTGGGGGCCCGGCCTGGTTCGGAAGATCAGAACCCGGTTACGGGCAGGTCCGGTGCGGGCGGGTCTGGCCGGCGCGGGGGGTCGGGTAGGGGCGGGAGGCCTGGCGGGGGCGGGAGGTCGGCGGTCAAGGTCGTCGCGATGGTCGTCGCGATCGGCGCCGCCGTGGCGGTTCTCGTGCTGGCGCTCTCAGCCGTGCGGTTGCTGCCCCGCCTGCGCAACCCCTTTGCCGAGACGACCGTGGACCGGAGCCAGCCGGCGCTGCTCAAGTCGATCACGGCGCTCAGCAGGTATGAGGCGGCTAGCGGATCGTTTCAGGTAATCGTCGACATCGCCAAGAAGAGCTCATTCATACCGTCATTCATCGAGGGGACCGACACGTTGTTCGTCGGGTCGGGCTCCGACATAGCGTTCATCAACTTCGGCGGTCTCAAGGGCAAGGCGATCGCCGTGTCGAAGGACCGCACCGGCGTGACGATCACGCTGCCCCCGGCCCAGCTTGAGCCCGCTGTGCTGAACGTCAAGCGCTCCTACGTGTTCTCCGAGAATGAAGGCCTGCTCAACCGCGTCGGCAACTTCTTCTCCAGCAACCCGAACAGCCAGCGGCAGGTGTACATACTGGCCCAGCAGAAAATCCAGGCAGCGGCGAGGCACAGCCAGCTAACGGCCGAGGCCGAGAAGAACGCCACCAGCATGCTCACCGGGCTGATGCACTCGCTCGGATTCCACCGCGTAACGGTGATCTTCCAGCCCAGCTGATGGCCCCTGGCCTGCTACACGGCGACGCCCGCCGGTCCCGCGCCGGCCCCGCCCGCCTGCGCCGGCCCCGCCGGCCCGCGCCGACCCCGCCGGCCCGGCCCGGCCCGCGCCGGCATCAGGGTGGCCTTGGTTGCTGGTCACTCCCGTATCTAACAGCATCGTGGCCCTCCCTGTTGCTGTCAGCCACTGGTTTTAACAGCAACGTGGCCCTCTCTGATGTTGTCCTGACAGCAACGGGGAGGGCCACGTTGCTGTCAGAACGGGTCGTTAACAGCAACAGGGAGGGCCACGATGCTCACGCTGCACCCGGCGGCACCGTGCCGGAGCACAGCGCACGTCCGCCCAGAAGCAGAGATCACGCGTGGAGGCACTAGTTCAAAAATCTAAAGGGGAAAAGCCTCCCGCCGGCCTACCAGGTGCCTGACTCTCCAAGATCTCGAGTCACCCGACAGCCTCTATCCGACTACAAAGCTCCCGCACGCGTAACCGCTCCTTCAAAGGCCGCGCCCCCAAGCGCGCGGGACGGCGTCAGGCTTGTCTCGCCAGCCGATAGACCCCTCTTTGGGACATCCATGGTGCGGGAACGCCAGTTTCGGGATATCGATGGGCCTGACGAGGAACACTCATAGCGCCGGAACACTCCCTAACCGCCCGAGAGGCTTACTGGAACAGCATGATCGTGCCTGCTCCGGGATAGTCACCGTCGGACTTCGCTGGGCGTCAGTTCTGTGCCGATCTTGGTGGGTTCTGGGGCTGGCAGAGCCCTGGCCGCTCGCCGGTCGGTGATTTCTGCTCGCTCAGCGGGCCGGCCAGCCAACTCTGGAGGCTGGGCGGGCTCTGCAGCTAGGCCAGGCAGCTCGACGGGCGGGCCGGACGACTCGGCGGAACCAGACGGCGCAGCCTCGCCTTCGGCGGCCGGCGTGGCCGGCTCTTGCGACGTGGTCGGCCCGGATGAGGTGGTCGGCGTGGCCGGCCCGGATGATGTGCCCGCCGTGCCCGGCGTGCCCGGCTCGGTCTGCGTGGTCGGATCGGCGGTCGCGGGTTCGGGTGCGGGCTGCTCGGGAGCGGGCGGCGGGGCAGCCGAGTCGGCCTGGCCGACCGCGCGCTCGTAGGCGCGCTGAAGCTTCGCGACCTCGGAGTCCGGGTCGTGGAACCAGTTGGTCGACCAGATCCGGTGGAAGCTCCAGCCGAGCCGTCGCAGGTGCTCGCCGCGCAGGCGGTCGCGGTCGCGGACGCTGCCTGACCGGTGGTAGGAGGCGCCGTCGGCCTCGATCGCCAGGACCATCCGGTCGTTGTCGGCCGGGTGGGTGGCCGCGAAGTCGACGCGGTAGCCGCCGACGCCGTACTGCGGCACGACCGTGATCCCGTTCTCGGCGAGCCGGTCGCGCACGTCGGCCTCGAACGGGCTCAGCTCGGTGCCGCTGCCCGACGCGGCCGTGACCGAGCCGCCGGAGGCGGCGTAGTCCAGGTAGTCGGCGAGCATCCTGGCGCCGGCCTTGGTGACCCGCTCCGGGTCCACGTCGTGGCCGGAGAAGGAGCTCACCAGCGTCAGCCGCTGCTTGGCCCGCGTCGCGGCGACGTTCAGCCTCCGTTCCCCGCCGTCGCGGAGCAGCGGGCCCCAGTTGTAACGCATCCGGCCGTCCGGGTGCTTGCCGTAGCCGATCGACAAGATGATCGCGTCCCGCTCGTCACCTTGCACCCGCTCCAGGTTCTTGACGAAAAATGGCTCGGCCGCGTCCTCGCTGAAGAACCGCTCGACGTGGGTGTTGCGGACCAGGGCGGCGCGCAGCGCTGAGTCGATGCGGTCGGCGTGCTTGATGCCGAGCGCGATCACGCCAAGCGACTCGTGCGGCCTGACCCGAGCGTGCTCGAGTATCAGCTCGACGACCTTCCCCACCTCGGCGGTGACCGAGACCTCCTGGCCTGGCCCAGGAGTCTGCTCGACGACGACGTGCCGCAGGCAGTCGTCGCGGAAGACCCCGGGGAAGGTAGTCAGGGCACCGCCGTAGATGCGGCTGTTCGAGAACGCCACGAGCCGCTCGTCCCTGCTGCGGTAATGCCAGGCGAGCGGCCAGGTGGGCAGCAGCGGGCGGAGCGCGTCGAGCACGGACTCGAATCCCACTCCGAACGACACCAGGCTCTCGTCGTCATCGTCGCGCAGGTCGTCGAGGTCTTCGCCGGTGGACTGGTACACGCCGCTGACGTCCAGCCTGGCGTCCTGCTCCTCCTCCTCGACCTCGCCGACCTGGCGGAAGAAGTTCGTCGGAGGCAGTTGCCTGTCGTCCCCGGCGACGACGATCTGATGCGCGCGCATGATCGCGGGGATGGCGTCGGCCGGCACGATCTGGCTCGCCTCGTCGAAGATCACTACGTCGAAGAGCCTCGTGGGCGGCAGCACCTGGCTGACCATCAGCGGCGACATGGCCCAGCACGGCTTCAGCGCGAAGAGCACGTCGGAGGTCTGGTCGAGCAGTCGCCGCAGCGGCAGGTGGCCACGTCGCAGCGCGGCCTGCTTGCGGATGACCCTGGCTTGCAGCGGGTGCTGGTCCTGGGCCTCGCGTACCCGCTCGGCCCAGGCGTGCCTGACCCGCTGCCGGTTCGAGATCAGGTGCTCGACGTCGCGCTGCCTGAAATCGCTGGCGATCTCGTCGAGCGAGGTGCCGCGCTCGGCCGCGTACCTCGGGTCCCTGACCCTGATCTGGTCGAGTATCGAGGAATACCAGGCGTGGTCGAACGCCGCCGCGGCGAGTTCGGCGCTCGCCTCGTTGCGGGCAAGCTCGTCGAGCAGTGGCCCGAGGCCGAGCTGGTCGAATTTGGCCGCCAGCTCGTACAGCCTCGGCAGCTTCCATGCCGTCTCCTGGTCGCCGGCCAGCGCGGCGAGCTGCTCGGCGGTGTCCTGCGCCCGCAGCTTGACGTAACCCCTGAGCGCGTCGAGCCGCTGCGCGCAGCCGTCAAGCAAGTCGGTCAGCTCGCCGTAGTCGGCCGGCACCGAAGGCAGCAGGCTGCCGTCCCCGGCGCTCGCCGCGGTGACCCGCTCCTTCTCCCACTCGCTGAGCTGCCGTTCGGCCTGGCTGAGCAGCGCCATGAGATCTTCGCGCGGCAGCTTGTCACTGGCGAGCAGCAGTTGCCTGGCCTCTTTCCGCAGCCGGCGGCGCTCGCCGATAGAAGCGTCGCCGGTGCCAGCCACCGCGTCGGCGAGTGCTCGCGGGTTCGCGGCGAACACCTCGGGGCGAAATGCCCGCAGGGTCTGCCCGATCCCGGCATAGAGCCGCATCCTGGCCAGCACGTCGGCGTAGCTCGCGGGCGCGCGCAGGCCCGCGGCCGCCGCGGCCCTGGCCTGGCGGTCGAACAGCCTGGGCATCGAATGCGAGCTGAGCTGCGCGGCCAGGTTGCACGCCTGCCTGACGTCCTCAGGCGTGCGCAGGCTGGCGCCGAACCACGCCGTCGCGCCCGGGCGCATCGAGAAGCCGCCGAGATGCGCGAAGTCCTTCAGCTCGTCCCGCAAGTCGTCAGCCACAGGCCCGGTGATCCGCTCGGGAGCGGCGAGCCGCACCGGATTCCTGGCCGCGTCCGGGATTCCGAGCAAGGCCGACTGCACCTGAAACGGGGTCAGGCCCCACGGCGGATGCGCCTCGTGCAGGGCCTTGACGTGGTCGGCCAGCCGGCGCTGCCGCTCGGCGAGCCGCCGCCGCAGGCTGTCGTCGTCAGGAGTGACGGTCTGGTGCGCCAGATCGAGGCTCTCGCCCAGGTCGCGCGCGATCCGCTGGCGGTCCCTTGTGCCCTCATGGATGTCGAGGAGAAGCTCTCCGAGATCGACGCCCTTGAGCCGCGAGAGCACCGCGTCGATCGCCGCCCGCTTCTCGGCGACGAAGAGCACCTTCCTGCCCCGGGCGACCAGGCCGGCGATGAGGTTGGCGATCGTCTGGCTCTTGCCGGTACCGGGCGGGCCGTGGATCACCAGGCTGTGACCGGACAGCACGGCCGCGATAGCGCTCCGCTGCGATGAGTCCGCGTCGAGGACTGAATAGTCAGCGGCCGGCGAGTCCAGCATGAGCAAGGACTCGTCATCGGTGGCGGCGAGTAGTTCCTGGGCGTCGGGATCGCCGGCGATCGCGGCCACGACGTCGCTGTCATTGAGCAGCGCGCTGCCCGTCTGCACGTCGCGCACCATCGGCAGCTTGGCGTAGGTGAAGGTCCCGATCACCAGCCGGTCGCTGATCTCGAAGCCGGGGACCTCGGCGGCATTCGCTGCCCTGCGCAGCAGCTGGTAGAGCCGTTCGCCGCGCTCGTCCGCGAGCTTGTCGGTAGCCGCGCCGTACACGCTGGACAGCTTGTGCAGCAGGACCGGGTTCACCTCGTAGTCATCATCGAGTATCAGCTCGAAGTCGTCATGCCTGGCCCTGGTCGGCATGATCGTCAGCCCGCGGAGCAGCACCGGCGCGGCGGGCAGCAGGAACAGCTCGTCCCACCTGGCCATGCCGGTCGCCAGGTAGCCGGCGCGGATTCCGCGCTCTTCGACCAGTTCCCTGGCCTTGCGGTAAATGACCTGCGTCCGGCGGATGGCATCGGCCCTGGCGTCGACGTCGCGGAAGAGCTTGGTCAGCCGGATCGAACCCGAGCTGACGAATTGCTCAACGGCGGAAGGATCGGCGGCGGCGAGGTCGAGCGTGCCTGACCGCCTGTCCTTGTAGTAAAGCAGCGTGTTGCGGCCGCCAAGATCGGTGAGCGCGGCCACCCAGCTTTCCTGAGCGGCCTCGATCAGCCTCGACCGGCGGCTGGCGGAGCCAGGCCCTTGCGACATGGGCCGCGACTACCCCGAAAGGGGATCCTCATGCGCGGTTACCAGGTCAGTTCACTTGACTTGCAGTCATAGGGCGGAATGCTGGCCGTCCGAACCGGTTGAGCAGCACGCGTGATACCCAGATCAGCAGCCACACCCAGGGCGCCAGCCAGGGGGGATCACAGGCTCGCCTGCCGGCGATGGTGCTCCGGCAGGCGAGGCTTGGGTGCTTGGCCGGGCGGCTACTTGCGCTTCAGCGTCACTATGTCGAAGCGGCCGACTGATGATCGCTGCACCTTGACGAGGCCGTTGAGTATGCTGTGGGCCTCGAACTGCCTGGACGCCTTGAAGCGGGCGTTCAGGTACTGCGTATCGCGCTGGGCGTATTTCTTTCCCTGGAACAAGCAGGTCTTTGACGTGCCGACCGGCGAGCCGCTCGGCTTGCCGTGGGAGAACGTCGCGGTACCGGTGACCAGACCGGAAGAGGTGCTGGTGACTCTGAGCGAGTTGGCCGATTTATTAAAGACCGGTGGTTTCGTCTTGATGGTCCATGCGTCATCTCTGACGAGGATGTTCTTTCCCGGTATCGTGACCGAGCGCTGGATAATTGCGGTATCGGAGAAGTGGCCAGGCACGACGGTGTCAATAGCGCCGGCGAATGGCGCCTTCGCCGACGGAGCTGAGGCGGAGTCCCAGCTGATGAAGTGGCACGGCGAGAAGACGCAGTTGCCGAACTCCGTCAAGGTGTTGTGGCTGCCGAACGACAGGTGCGCGGCGCGCAGCCTGAGGTTCTTAAGGCCGGTACTCAGTTGCACCGAGCCCTTGAGAGTACCCGTGTAGACGATCTCCTTGCCGGTCACGCAGTCCGCGGTCTCGATCTTGCGCGAGGAGGGCTTGAAGGTCAGGTTCAGCGACCCGATGGGCGACAGGCTTGACCGCGAATTGATGGTCATTGCGGCGGCTGAATTGACCGAGACCTCGCCGGAATCCACCTGACCGTCCCACGTGTGGTGCTCGATGCCGCCGAGATGGGGGGTGCTGATCCCGAGTATGACGGAATCAAAGCTGGCACCGATGCCCACGACGCCGACGTTCATGCTCCAGACGTGGCCGCCGCCGCTCAGGCGGGCGACGCCGCTGGTGAAGAGAAAGCTCTTGATCCCCGCGTGCGGTGCGGCCCGGCTGGCGGTGGCCGGTGCCTGGCTGGCCGACGCTGGAACGGCTGAAGCCGCCAGGCCCGCCAGCGCGAGACCTGACATGGCGAGCGCCAGCGTCGTCCTGCGCCGCCCGGTGGATGTCCTGGTTGAGGCGGCTGTTCTATTCATCTTGATGCTCCTTTATCGAAAGCGGCGTCATAGTCGGGCTAGCGCGGCGGCGGCGAGGGCGACGATCTTCGGCGGAGCGGTGCGGCTGGAGAGGGCAAGAGAAGGCAAGGTGATGCTGAATCCCTTGCTGCCCTTCTGCACGAAAAGGTTTCCGGTGACGGTCCAGAAGGCGTCGTCTCCAAGCCCGCTGACATGCTGGCCGCTAGATTCGACTCCTTTGGCCACGCCCAGGGTGACGGCGTTGGCGTAGAGCTGGATGTAGACGACCAGGCTCGGGTCGCCCGTCGCGGAGAAGCTGCAGGTATCCCCGGCGCCATTGCCCGCCGACATCGGCTTGCCCGTGGCCGTCGCGACCTCCCCGACAGTGACCAGCCCGCAGGCTGATCCGCTTGCCGCGGCCGCGGAAGAATCTGAGGCAGGCGACCCCGATCCCGACGAGGGATGCGCTGTAGCGGCAGGCTGGGCGCCCTGGGCTGGTGTCGAGGTCGTGCCGCCGCCGCCTCCGCAGGCGGTCAGGCTGGCGCAGAGCAGCGCGACCGCGCCGGCGGCCAGGGTGGATCGCGACCGGATGGCTTGTGTCGACGGGATAGTGATCATGGTCGTCTCCTCTGGCGCCTTAGCCCTGGGTGAGGTGGATCAAGCAGCAGGACTGCCGCGGTCCTGCCGCCACCTTGCTCGGCGCGGCTGCGTGCGACGTGTGCCACCGAGGCGGTCAGGTCGTCCAGGGCACCGGCCGGGAGGTAGCGCTCCACGAGAAAGGCCGATGCTGACCAGCCGGGCGCGGGCGATCGCAGGTTTTCCACGGTCAGGACGCTAGAGCGCGGGGATCCTGCCGGGCGTCGGTAGAACTACTGGACTTTGATCTCAGTGCTACCGCGGATCAGCGCTGCTACCTCGGATCAGCGCTCAAAGTGCGCCGGTCATGGCGACGGCGACAGGACGGTGTCGCAGTAGGTGGTGTCCGCGCCGAAGGGACCGCCGCACTGCTGGGTCGTGGCGAACTGCGCGGCTTGCCCGTAGTCGAACTGCGTTCCCGGGTAGTCCGCGCCGTAGGTGATCGCGTTCGCCGCCGAGTTGGAGGCGTACCACGGGTAGGTGCAGAACGCCGCTCCGTAGGTGGGGCAGGTCGCCGACACCTCTGCCGCGCCGCCAAGGTCGCTGACCGTCGCCCACTGCGTTGGCGCGGAACCGTCGGCGAACGTGACAGAAACGATCTTGATCGGGGTGAACCCAAGCCAGTGACTCGTGTCGTAGGAGTCGCAGGTCGTCTGGCCAGCCGTGCAGAGCTGCGCCCCCGGCGTGGCGAAGTTCGATGTATGCCCGATCTCCCAGACGAACGCGTCCGGGGTGTCGTCGACCAGGCCCCAGCCGAGCGCGTTGCCTATCTGCTGGGTGCTGAACAGCGGCTGCAGGGGGCCGTACTTGCTGTTGAGCACGATGGTGCCTGACTGGCCAGTGGTGACATCGCTGACCTTGACGTTCCACCCCTCAGACTGCGATGCCATGAAGAAATGAATCTGCACGGTGTCGCCGCCGTTCATGACCAGCGCGGACTTCGATGACCCGTTGAACAGCTCGGCGTTGAACGCGGCGTTTTCCGCGTTGTTCTTGCTGTTGACCTGCCAGGCAGGCGCGCACACGGAGAATTTATCAGGGGCAAGAGTGACGCTGTAGCCACCGGACGTCGAGCAGTTGCTGACGATGGCATCGGGGTAGAACTGCAGCTCGAGGAATGCCTGCCCGAAGAGCGCGTGCGGGTTCGGATTGGACAGTGCGCCGCCGAACCAGAACGTCGGCCCGACCGCGGATACCGGAACGGTGCCATCCTGGGGGAGTATGACGGTCCAGGTCAGGTTCTGCGCCGATCCAGCCAGCGCCGACACAGGGTCGAGTTCAGGCTCGTCGTGCCCGGAACACGCACCGGCGTAATAGACGCCGGCGTTCGGGTGCCTGCCGATGCACGCCTGCCCGCCGTGCTTCCCCCCGGCCAGCGCTGGCGCGGGATGCGCCGCGCGCGGCTGGGCCGCGGCCGCCTGCGCCATGGCCAGCGATCCGACAGCGGTCAGGACCGCCGCTGCCGCTGCTGCCAGCCTGAATCCGCGACCTGCCATGACGCGCCTCCCGCGCTCGGCTCCTGGCACAACTTTTGCCACTGACCTGAGCGTAAAAAGCGAGCAACTATAATGCAACGTGAATGACGTAACGCCACTGTTACGTCTCTCGTTTAGCTCTGGCGCAGTATCGTCCTATCTGTGGCAGGGCTCGCTCAGCGGTTTCCGGCTATTGCTAAGCCGGATCAAGATCGGCCACGCCGCCTGACGGGTATCAGGCTGATGCGGGGCGCGCTAGCGAGGATGGCCGCGGTATTGCGCGGCGCCGTAGCGCTCGCCGCCGTGGTCTCGGCGATACTCGCCAATTCAGGCGCGCTCTCCTGGCGCTGGCTGATTCCGGCTGTCATCCTCGTAGCCGGCTGGACCGCCATCTACCTGGCGGTCGCCTGGACCACCGTGCTCAGGACTCGTGCCGCCGCCACCCTCGAGCGCCTGAGGGACCTGACCGGCGACGCTCCTGGCCCAGCCGGTCAGGTGCGGCTCGATGAACGGCTCGCGGTGGTGCTCGCCTGGTATGACCGCCTCACCGTCACCTCGGCCATGCCGCCCTGCCTGGTGCCGGCCGAGGCCGCGGAGGCGTTCACGGCGGCGGCCGCGGAGGCTCTGGAAAACGTCGTCAGGCACTCTGGCATCGCTCAGGCAACTGTCGAACTGGCTGATGTAAGCGACACGATCATTCTCACGGTGAAAGATGCCGGGCGCGGATTCGATGCCGTCCGGCAGCTGACTGCTGGCTTCGGCTTACGTGAGGACGTCGCCGCGAGGATGGCCGCCGTTGGCGGCTCCGCGACGATCTCATCGGCCCCAGGGACAGGAACGACCGTCCGGCTGGAGTGGCGTCGTGACTAGCCAGCCGGTGACCGGTGTCGTGGAACGGTATGGCCGGGGCAGCCTGTGGGCCGCCATCTTGGTGACGCTCGGCTGGCACTTCGTCAGCGTCCTGCCGGTCGTGATCACTGGCTGGCTGCAATTCGGCCCGGCGACATCGGGCGCCGCGATCTGGCTGGTCTATCTCCTGGCTGGCCTGATGAGCGCGGTGGTGGTGCTGCGGGGCGGCGGCCAGGGCGCGCTGCTCGGCTTGCTGATCTGCCCGGTGCTCCTGACCGGAGTGGTCCTGGGTGCCCTGGCGGTCAGGACGGGGTTCTTCGATCACCTCAACTGGCCGTTCTCGGTGTCCGGGTGGTTCGCCCTGATCGCCCTGTGGCGGCGCCGACTCCGCGAGCTTGTCGCCTTCTTCGTGCTCAATGCGGTGGCCGGACTGTGTGTCATGGTGTCCATCGGCCAGACCGACCGGGTGAGCTTGGCCCGGTTTATGGTGCTGTGCTGCGGTGTCAGCTTCCTGCAGATCACCTTGCTCGTCGGCAGCCGGGCGGTGACCGCGATGGCGGGCCGCGGCGCTGAGGCCGAGGCAGCCGTCGCCCGGATCAGGACAAAGCAGATAGCCGCCGACGCGGTGCAGGCCGGGCGAAGAGCGAGATACCAGGCGGTGCGTGAGACGGTCGCCGACCTGCTCCAGGGCCTGGCGACCGGGCAGCTCGACCTCTCCGATCAGGGGACCAGGCAGCGGATTGCCGTGGCCGTGACCCGCCTGCGCCGCGACCTGGTCGAGACCGACGAGGTGCCAGACCGGCTGTCACATGAGCTGCGAGCCTGCGCTGACGCGGCCGAACGGCGCGGTATCGCCGTCGACCTGGTCGCCGCGGCCGGCGACGTCCCGTCGCTGCCCGTCGAGCTCAGGCGCGCGCTGACCGAGCCGGTCATCTCGGTGCTCGCCGCCGCCACTACCCAGGCCCGCATCACGGTGGTGGCCTCGCCGGATGAGGTCGTGCTCGCCGTGCTAGCCGACGGCACGCTGAACGAGGCGCCCACCTCCAGGCACGCCGGCATCGAGTTGAGTGCGGACATGGAAGGAGACCTGCCGTGGGTGGAGGCTCGCTGGACCGGCCCGTCACGATCGCGCTCGTAGAAGACCACGATGTCGTGGTCGAGGGGGTACGTGCGTGGGTCGCGGCCGACCCGGACGACCGCGTCGTCCTGTTTGCTGTCGCCGACACGGTCGAGGCGATCCTGGATGGCCCGGGCAAAGACGCGGACGTGCTGGTGCTCGACCTCGAACTCGGCGACCAGATGGTGGCCGACCGGGTCAGGGAACTCAGCGACGCCGGCCACCGCGTGGTCGTCTTTTCCGTGCATGTCAAGCCGTTGCTCGTGCAGGCGGTGCTGAACGCCGGCGCGTGCGGGTTCATCGACAAGCGGACAGAGCGCGACAGGTTCATCGACACGGTGGTCGCGGCCGCCCGCGATCAGCCATTCGTCACGCCGTCGATGGCCGGAGGGATGCTGAACGCGGTACGCCTCTCTGACCGCGAGCGCCAGGCGCTGCAGCATTTGTTCCAGGGCATGGACTACGCGTCCATCGCCCGCCGGCTCAGGAAGCCCACCGGCGACCCGATCAGCGCCCTGACCGTCAAGCAATACATCGAGCGGGCCAGAGCCAAGTTCGCTGCGGCGGGCCGCCCCTGCCGGTCCAACTTCGCGCTGCTCGCCCGCTGCATCGAAGAAGGCCTGGTCAGGCCCGAGGAGATCGAAGACTACCGCCCGACGCAGCCGGAATCCTGACCTGTGCGCCTCTCTTTGGAGTGAGCGGCAGCTGCCGGACTCCTCGCTGACCTGCTGCGCCGACGAGACCGGCCCGGGTCCTGCCCGTAACAGCATCGGCTAGGCCCACGATGTTGTCGCGACCGCCCGGCAACAGAGGCTGCCTGGTGGCTCGTAGTCAGGATCGGGGAGCCCTTTCCGGCATCGCGGGGGACTCTGTTGCTGGGCGGACGTACGCCGTGCTCCGGAACGGTATAGCTGGGGCAGGGTGAGCATCGTGGCCCTCCCCGTTGCTATTAACGGTCCTTTCTGACAGCAAGGTGGCCCTCCCCGTTGCTGTCGGGACAGCATCAGGGAGGGCCCCGTTGCTGTCAAAACCAATGGCTGACAGCAACAGGGAGGGCCACGATGCTGTTGAGGCTAGCTCGGGACCTTGGAAAGTCAACCTCCGGCGGCTCCGCGGCGAGACTCTTTTCCGGGTTCCCGGAGACTTCCCGCTTCGCGGAGCCTTTCCCAGCTCGGACGCGGAGACTTGTCGTTGCGCGGAGCGTTCTCCGCACATAGAACGGTAAACACTCCGTGCCGCGAGAAGTCTCCGCAGTAACGACGGAGAACGCTCCGCGATCATGCCGCAAACGACGGACAACGTTCCGCGAGCGGCTCGTGATCAGGATCGGGGATGCTTTTCGGCATCGTGCGGGAGAATTTTCGCTCCCGGGAGTTTTTCAAGTCAATAGCACACTGGAAACGCTCCTTTAAGTCACAAGTCTCCCCGATAGCTCAGGCAAACACTCCCGCTTGACCTGCCGGAGCTTGCCCCCCAAGATCCTCCGACAGCCGCAACAGCAACGGGGAGGGCCACGCTGCTCACTGCGGCTCACTCCAGAGGCGCCGGGCCCGCGCTGACCGCCTTGACCTCCGCACAGAGGACATGCCGTCCCGGCGAGGTACCGCAATGCTGATGGTGGCGTAACGGCCAGATCGCAAGGGGGTGCCCACGGTGGGGAAACTGCAAAGCCGTCGTTTCCGGCGAGTGCTGGTGCTGATAGGGACCGTGCTCGTGACGTCGATAGCCACGTTGACCGCGGGGGCGCCAGCGTTCGCTGACACCGCGACGATCACGGGCACGGTCCAGGACAGTTCAGGCAATCCCGTGGGCCAGGTCGTCGTCGACGTCATCGATCCGTCAACAGCGGCCGACGTGGCCAGCACGACGACCGACGCCCAGGGCGACTTCACCATCAGCGTCGCGTCGGGCACCTACAACCTGGAGTTCATCCCGCCTGCCGACACCGGCCTCCAGAGTTCCCTGGCCACGGGAGTCAGCACCAACTCGGCACCGCTGACCGTGATACTCAAGCCAGTGGTCGTAGTAACCGTGCATGGGTCGTTTGGTGATAGCGAGGGTGATGTTTTCACTGGCTCGGCGGTGGAGTTCGGGCGGGTGACGTTCACTTCGCCGCAGAATCCGGGTTCGACGGTGAATCCGGATGCGAGCGGTAATTACTCGGCGGAGGTGCTGGCTGATCAGAATTTCACGGTGAGCGCGAATGTGCTGGTGAACGGCGGGCCGAACCTGAGCTTCACGTTGCCGGTGGGGCCGCTGGAGCAGGACCAGACGTTGGACTTGTCGATGCCGGTGTCGCGGTTGTCGGTGTCGGTGCAGGATTCGGGTGGCGGTTCGATCACGGGCGGGCAGCTGGAGTTCCAGGGCAGCAGCGTGAGTCCGCTGCCGGGGATTCCGGGGAGTTCGGGGGCGGTCGGCCCGTTCGATCAGATCAGCCTGGACGCTCACGGCAACGCGTCGATGCTGGTGCCGAATGGGATCAAGCTGAACGGTACCGAGATCGTGCTGAGCTCCGGGCTCGTGATCCCGTTCACGCTGCATCCGATTACCGGGGACCGGCACGCGTTCATCATCTTTAACCGGACGACCGGGACGGTCAGCGTTGATGACCAGCCGCCGAACGTGACCGGCGCGCCCGACCGGCAGCCGAACGCCAATGGCTGGTACGACGCCCCGGTCACGATTACCTGGTCGAGCCTCGACCCGCCATTCTCCTCCGGGACGCCGAACACGCCGGACCCCACGACCGTGACCAGCGAGGGTGCGAGCCAGGTCATCACCTCGGGCAAGTCCTGCGATCCGGCCGGCAACTGCGCGACCGGCAGCGTCACCATCTCACTCGACGAGACTCCCCCGGACATCGCCGCTGCCATCCACCCCGCAGCCAACGCCGCCGGCTGGTACAACTCCGACCCGACGATCCGCTACACCTGCTCGGACGCGCTGTCCGGGGTCGCGATGTGCCCGGCGGACCAGACGGTTTCCGCCGACGGCATCGGCCAGATCGTCAACGTCAGCGCGCTCGACAATGCCGGGAACACGGCAAGCAAAACGACCGTGCTCGACGTGGACACCACGCCGCCGGTGGCGTCGAACGCCGCCCTGGGCTCGGCTGTGGTCGCCGACGGCGGCACGACCTCGCTCAGCGCTGACGTCAGCGACGGCCTCAGCGGTGTCGCGGCAGCCGAGTACTTCGTCGGCGCCGATCCTGGTCAGGGCGATGGGACGGCCATGACGGTCGCCAATGGCACCGCTACTGCCAGCATTGGCGCCGGCCTGGCTCCTGGCATGCACACGGTCAGCGTGCGGGCCCAGGACGTGGCCGGGAACTGGAGCGCGCCGGTGACGGTCACGCTCTCGGTCAAGCCGGACGCGCCGTCGGGGCTGTCGGCGCCAAGCCCGGCGGCCCAGCCGGTGCTGAGCTGGACCGCGGTGCCTGGCGCCACGTCCTACAACATCTACCGCGACGGCGCCGTGGTCGGGACGGCCACCTCACCTGGTTACACGGACGCCACTGCCGCCCCTGGTCCGCACAGCTACCAGGTCACCGCTGTCGCCGATGGAGTAGAGAGCGACCCGAGCGGTAGCGTGCCTGTCCTGGTCGGCACGGCGCCAGTGATCATCAGCGCCGGGTCGGCGAGCACCGGCCAGCGGGTGCCGTTCGACTTCACGGTCACCACGACCGGCGCTCCGGTGCCGTCGCTCACCGAGACAGGAAAGCTGCCCGCTGGGATCATCTTTACCGACAAAGGTGATGGCACCGCCGATTTCGTCGGAATACCACTCGCTGGTACTGCAGGTACCTACCCTGTGACGATCACGGCCGACAACGGGATCGGCGACGCGGTCGCGCAGCCATTCACGCTGACCGTGACGACGGCGACATCGCCGCCAGTGATCACGAGCGACCCGGTCGATACCGAGACCTTCGGAGTGCCATTCAGCTTCTCGGTCACGACTAACGGGTTCCCCGCTCCTAAGCTGACCAAGACCGGCGGATTGCCGCCGGGCGTCACGTTCAAAGACAACGGCGACGGGACCGCGACGATCTCAGGTACGCCGACCTCGTCGGCGGTGGGCAGCTACGCGCTCACCCTGACTGCCAAGAGCCCGGCCGGAACCGCGGCCCAGGCTTTCACGCTGATCATCACAAAGTCCCCGGTCATCAAGAATGTCCCGAGCCAGACGGCGCGGACCGGCACGGCGTTTACGCAGACGATCACGGCGGTCGGCAGCCCGACGCCGGCGCTCACCGAGAGCGGCGCCCTACCCGCCGGGATCGCCTTCACCGACAACGGTGACGGCACGGCGACGCTGGCTGGGACGCCGGCCGCCGACGCCGGCGGCTCCTACGCGGTCACGGTCACAGCGACGAACTCGCAGGGCACGGGCAGCCAGACGTTCACGCTCAAGGTCGATCAGCCGCCCGCGATCACCAGCCCGGTCGAGGCGACCGCCCAGATCGGGAGCCCGTTCAGCTACCAGGTCACCACGAGCGGGTATCCGGCACCGAGCCTGGCCAAGCTCGGCACGCTGCCCAGGGGACTGACGTTCAAGGCCGGCTCCGGCACAATCACCGGAACTCCAGCCTCGGGTACCGCAGGTACCTACCAGGTCGCCATTTCCGCGAAGAACAGCACCGGGACTACGGAAATAACACTAACGATCACTGTCAGTTGACGAGTGACCTCCGGATCACGCGCGCCTTTATCCGCCCGCACTCCCTGATTGGCCCCGAACCGCCATGTCGTACATGGACGTTGATACAGAAATACTGCAGTATTGACGGGCCAGAGAGCTCTTAGGGAGAAGGCACTACATGAGATACACGCGTGCGCTGCGGGCAGCGCCGATAATTGTGCCAGCGTTGCTGGTCGCGGTGGGCACTACCGCTCAAGCCCAGACCGTGGCCAGCCAGGCTGCCGGATCCTCCAGTCGCGCCCTGAGCGCGCCGAGCGGCTGGCGGCCGCTCACTCCGGCTCAGGCCAAGTCGCTGTCACGCAACGTCGCCGACAAGGTGATCGTCGTGCTGCGCGCACAGTTCCCTGGCCTGCCCGACACCCCGGCGAACTCGGCGCGGCGGGCGGCGGCGGTGAGCTCGGCGCAGGCCTCGGTGATATCTGACCTGAGGGCAACGCACGCGACCAACGTCCGCGGCATCTCGCTTGTCAACGCTGTCGCCGCGACTGTCTCGGCCGGTGAGGCCAGGCGCCTCGCGTCCGATCCGGCGGTCGCCGAGGTCACCAGGGACCTGCCAATCCCCGTGCTGTCGTCGCTGTCGATTCCCAGGCAAGCCAAGGCGGCCGCGGGCACCAAGCCGCTGCCTGGCGCGTGCCCGACGACCAAGAAGGGCGTGCAGCTCGACCCCGAGGCTGTCGAGGCCATTCACGCCGCCGCTCAGTCGGGCAAGACCTCGGCTCAGGGTCTGGGCTACACCGGCGCAGGCGTCAAGGTCGCGTACATCGCCGATGGCGCCGACCCGAACAACCAGGACTTCATCCGCGCCAACGGCAAGCACGTCTTCATCGACAACGAGGACTTCAGCGGCACGGGCACCAGCGCGCCGACCAACGGCGGCGAGGCTTTCCTGGACGCGAGCTCCATCGCCGCGCAGGGCCGCCACGTCTACAACATCGCCACTTACGGCGGCCCGCTCAGCGTCGCCTGCCGGATCAGGATCCTCGGCGTGGCCCCGGGCGCGAGCCTGGTCGGCCTGAACGTCTTCGGCTCGGCCAACGTCGCCTTCAACTCGGTGTTCCTCGAGGCGATCAGCTACGCGGTCTCCCACGACCACGTCAACGTCATCAACGAGTCGTTCGGCAGCAACCCGTTCCCTGACGTGGCCAGCCTGGACCTGACCAAGGAGGCCGACGACGCGGCGGTCAAGGCCGGCGTCACCGTCACGGTGTCCTCGGGCGACGCGGGTGTTACGAGCACCATCGGCTCCCCTGGTACCGACCCGCTGCTTATCAGCGCCGGCGCGTCGACGACGTACCGCTCCTACGCTCAGACCGGTGTCGGCGGAATCTTCACCAAGGGCATCACGGGCTGGATCGACAACAACATCAGCGGCCTCAGCTCAGGCGGGTTCACCCAGGACGCGCGCACCGTCGATGTCGTGGCTCCCGGTGACCTGAACTGGACGCTCTGCACGGCCAATCTCAAGCTGTTCTCGGCGTGCAGCAACTTCGCTGGCAAGGCTTCCGACGTCAACCTGGAGGGCGGCACCAGCGAGGCCGCGCCGCTGACCGCCGGCGTCGCCGCCCTGGTTATCCAGGCGTACCAGAAGGCCCACGGCAAGCGCCCGTCGCCAGCGGTCGTCAAGCAGATCATCGTCTCGACATCAGAAGACATCAGCGCTCCGGCCGAGCAGCAGGGCGCCGGCATGATCGACGCCTACCAGGCAGTGCTGGCGGCGCGCTCCTTCAACGGCGCCAAGGGCAAGGCGGGTCACGCCGTGCTGGATAGCGCCACCCAGTTCAACGGGGTCGGCGCCCTCAACACGAATCAGCACTTCTCCGAGCAGCTCACCAACGACGGCACCGGCAGCGTGACCCTCCACCTGTCGAGCCGCACGCTCTCGCACTATGCGAACATCGACTCCAAGTCACTGAGCCTGACGGCGTCGCAAGGTTTCGAGTCCATCCAGACCTTCACTGTGAGCCCGGGGCAGGCACGACTGAACGTCGGCATCGCGCTGCAAGGCGCGGTCGACCTCAGCCTGATCAGCCCGAGCGGCAAGTTCGCCGAGTTCAACCTCCCGCAGGGGTTCGGCAACTACGGCGACGCCCAGGTGGCCAACCCGCAAAAGGGGACCTGGACCGCGCTGATCGCGGGCATCCCGTCCACCAACGCCAAGACGGTCAAGGCCTCGTTCCTGGCGCAGACCGCCACCTGGCAGCCGTTCGGCACCCTGTCGACGAACACGCTGACCCTCGCAGCCGGCGCTTCGAGCAGCTTCTCGCTCGATGTGTCGACTCCGGCCAGCCCAGGTGATCAGTCCGGTTCGATCGTGGTGACCAGCTCGGCCGGCACCCCGTCGTTCGCCAAGGTGACCACGATTCCGGTGACGCTGCGCGGGCTCGTGCCCTCGCCGGCTCCGAGCGTGAGCTTCAGCGGCACGCTGACCGGCGGCAACGGCCGAGGGCCGAACGCTGGCCAGACCGCCTACTATCAGCTCGACGTTCCGGCCGTGGGCACGCCCGGGGCGCTGAACGCCGACATTTCCACCGGCAACGCCAACAACACTACGTTCGTCGAGCTCGTCAACCCGGAGGGCGAAGTCGTCTCCGCGGCCAACAACGCGCTCCTGGCGACCAACGCTGGCGGCTTCACCCAGCTAGTTCAGCAGAAGGGCGTCCAGCTGCACGTGCTGGCCCCTGAGCCGGGCCGCTGGACCCTGATCGTCGACTTCTACAACAGCGTGTCGGGCACCGCGGCGACCCAGCCGTTCTTCGTCACGCTGAACGACCAGCTCGTGAATGCTACGGCGGCGGGCCTGCCCGACTCGTTCACGACGCTCCCGGCCGGCAACACGTCAGCCAGCATCACCGTCACCAACAACGGCGATTCTCCTGAGGAGTACTTCGTCGACCCGCGCCTGGCCAAGAATGTCGTGGTCAACCTCGCGGCGCAGAGCACCTCATCCCTTGAGCTGCCGAACCTGTTCGGCGTCGTCCCGCTCTACCTGGTGCCCAGCCAGACCAGCGCGGTCACGGCGACCGTCACCTCGAAGGCCACTCAGTTCTTCGACCTTCAGTACCCGTTCGGCGATCCCGACCTGATCTCGTCGACCGGCAAGACGTCGAAGCTGACCTTCGCGCCGTCGAACGAGCAGGTGCCGAACGGCGACTGGTCGGTCACGCCATTCCTCAAGGGCCCGGATGGTGCCAAGGGTGCCAAGGCAGTCAACGCGAACGTTTCGATGACCGCCACGATGGCCGAGATCGACCCCAACGTCAGCTCGGGCACCGGTGACCTGTGGAACGGCAGCACGAACATCAACGCGACCTTCACTCCAGTCATCGTCCAGCCGGGTCAGACCGTCACCATCCCGGTGACGATCACCGTCAAGGGCGGCGCAGGGACAAAGGTCTCGGGCACCATCAGCCTGCAGGACGTGTCCTTCAACCCGGGCCTGGTCACGAGCAACGAGCTGTTCGGGACGTTCCCGACCTCGAGCGACGTGGCATCGTTTAGCTACAGCTACACGGTCGGCTCCTGATTTATCCCTGCTAACCGGGGGCGTCGCCAATGCTCATTCAGTTCGTGGGCAGCGGCGACGCCTTCGGCAGCGGAGGGCGCAGGCAGACCTGCATCCACCTGACCGACGGCGACCTGGTCATGCTCGCGGACTGCGGGGCGACCAGCCTCACCGGACTGCGGGCCTGCGGGCTCGACGTGAACTCGATCAGCGCGATCGCGGTCAGCCACCTTCACGGCGATCATTTCGGCGGCATACCTTTCCTCATACTTGACGGTCAGTTCTCCGGCCGGACAGCACCGCTGGTCATCGCGGGGCCGCCCGGTACGGAGGCCCGGCTGCACCAGGCCATGGAGACGCTGTTTCCCGGCTCGACCGGGGTGCGCAGGCGGTTCGGGGTGAGCGTGACCGAGCTGGCCACGGACGGCACCCCGGCGGCGGTCGGCGCGGCCACCGTGCGCGGCTGGGAGGTCGAGCACGCCTCGGGCGCGCCGTCGCTCGCATTGCGGATCGATGCCGGCAGCGCGAGCTTCGGCTACTCAGGCGACACCCAGTGGACGCCGGTGCTCGCGGAGGCGGCGCGCGATGCCGACCTGTTCGCGGCCGAGGCCTACACCTACGAGCGGCCGGTCCGCTACCACCTCGACTACCTGACGCTGCGCGCGCACGCCGGCGAGCTCGGTGCCCGCCGGGTCGTGCTCACGCACATGTCCGCCGACATGCTCGCCAGGCTAGCCGACACCGACGTGCCGGCCGCCTTCGACGGCATGGTCATCGACGTCAGTCGCCCTTGACGTTGACGATCTGGCGCAGCGTGTGCCGGATCTCGACCAGGTCCTTCGCGTCCTCCATGACAACGTCGATGTCCTTGTAGGCACCCGGGATCTCGTCGAGGAACGCGTCGGTGTGCCGCCACTCGATCCCTGCCATCGCCGCCTCGAGCTCGCCGAAGGTGAACGTCTTCCTTGCCTTGGTCCGGCTGAACTGGCGACCGGCGCCGTGCGGCGAGGAATTCAGCGCGAGCCTGCTGCCCTTGCCGGTCACGACGTAGGATCTGGTGCCCATCGAGCCCGGGATCAGGCCGGCGGTGCCGTCCGAGGCATCGATCGCGCCCTTGCGCGACACCCACACCTCCTTGCCGAAGTGCGTCTCCTTCTCGGTGTAGTTGTGGTGGGTGTTCACCGTCTGGGCCGGCTCGATCTCCTGGCCGATCCAGTCCGCCACGCAGTCGATGACGCGGTGCATCATCTCCTCGCGGTTCAGCAGCGCGAAGTGCTGCGCCCAGCGCAGGTCCCTGATGTAGGACCAGAACTCATCCGTTCCCTCGGCGAGGTACGCCAGGTCAGGGTCGGGCAGCGGGATCCAGTACTTCACGGCCAGCGCGCTGGCGATCTTGATGTGCCGCTGCGCGATCTTGTTCCCGACGCCGCGCGAGCCGGAGTGCAGGAACAGCCAGACCCGCTCCGCCTCGTCCAGGCTGACCTCGATGAAGTGGTTGCCTGAGCCGAGGCTGCCGAGCTGCAGCCGCCAGTTCGGCGCGATCTTCTCCGCGCTGTCGGCGGACTGGCGCTGCTCGAGCGCCTCGATTCGGCTCGCGGTCGCCGAGTCGTAGACGGACGTGTTGTACTTGCCGGCCGACAGCGGGATCGAGTGCTCGATGGCCGTGCGCAGGGCCGCGAGATCACCGCGGGCCTTGACGTCCTGCGCGGTGAACTGGGTGCGGACCGCGATCATGCCGCAGCCGATGTCCACGCCCACGGCCGCCGGGATGATCGCGCCGAGCGTCGGGATGACCGACCCGACCGTCGCGCCCTTGCCGAGATGAGCGTCCGGCATCAAGGCGACGTGCGGGTAGATAAACGGCAGCGTGGCCGTTCGCCTGGCCTGCTCGAGCGTCCCTTCGTCGAGCACCGATGCCCAGTTGATCAGCTTCTTGCTGATGTGCTCCATGGCTACCTCCGCAATCGTGCTCACGGTAGCCGCAGTGGTCATGCGGGCACATCCGATTTTTCCCCATGTCTTGTTGCTTAACTGTCGCCTTCGGGTGGTCTGCGCGTGACGCATGCGAGGCAGCGTTGGAAGCATGACGAACCGACGAGTGAGGTGGCAGCCAGCGCTGATCCCGCTCCTCGTGCTGCTCTGCGCATGTACGAGCCCGGCCGGGAAAGCGTCCGTACCGATCACGAAACTGGGCTTTTGCGGCAGCGAACTGCAAGTCCGGCCATCTGTAGTGATAGTCACCTGCACGTCGAATAGCATCACGGCGCGTGATCTGAAGTGGTCTAGGTGGGGCAAGCCCATAGCATCTGCCCTGGGCACGGCCGTGGTTGACCTGTGCGCGTTCTCCGACTGTCACACGGGCAAGTACCGTTCCGCCCCTGTCGTGGTCGTCGCGTCGAACGTGACGACCTGCCCGAACGGAGCCCGGGCCTACGGCAAGCTGCAATTCATGTTCATCGGCAAGTCCCCGTTCCAGGGCGTTCCGTCGAACCTCAGCCCGGCGAACTTCGACTTCGGCTCGCACCGGGTCGTTCCTGGAAGCAAGCCGATCAGCCTGACGTGCTGAGCGAGGCGCGGGTCGTTACAATCACGGCGTGTCTGGTCGGCCGCGTGCGCGAGATCTGGGTATTCCCTTGCCTGGCGAGCCCGGTCAGTGGAACGCGATCACCGACGTGGCCGGGGTGCAGGTCGGGTTCGAGACGCTGATCAGCGGTTTCGGCGCGCTGGTGCCCGGGTCGGGTCCGGTGCGGACGGGCGTGACCGCCGTGCTGCCGCTCGGGCGCGACGGCGTCGGCCGGTCGTGCCCGGCGGGCTGGTACTCGCTCAACGGCAACGGCGAGATGACCGGCACCGCCTGGATCGACGAGGCCGGCGCGCTGTCGCTGCCTATCGGCCTGACCAGCACGCATGCCGTCGGGGCCGTGCATCGCGGCATCATCGACTGGGCGATCAGGCACCGCCCGGCTCTGGCTGCCCGCTGGCACCTGCCCGTCGTGGCCGAGACCTGGGATGGCTTCCTGAACGACGCGAACGGCCCGCACGTCACTGCCGAGGTAGCCGGCCGGGCGCTGGACGCCGCGCGATCGGGGCCGGTCGACGAGGGCTCGGTCGGCGGCGGAACCGGGATGAATTGCTACGACTTCAAAGGCGGCACAGGTACCGCCTCGCGCCGCGTCCTGATCGGCTCGCGCGCGTACGCGATCGGCGTGCTGACGCAAGCGAACTTCGGCAGCCGGGCCGAGCTCGTCATCGCCGGTCATCGGGTGGGCCAGGTGCTGACCCGCGACAACCCGATGCGTGACACCGACTGGTCAAGCCCGCCGGGCGCGGGCTCATGCGTCACGATCGTGGCGACCGACGCGCCGCTGCTGCCAGGTCAGTGCAAGGCACTGGCGCGCCGGGTGCCTCTCGGCCTGGCCCGCACCGGCACGAGCGGCGGTCATTTCTCCGGCGACCTGTTCCTGGCGTTCTCGGCGTCTAACGAGGGGATGCTGGATAGCTTCCCGGCCGCCGCCTGGGCCGGGGGCGGGAGCGGGGCCGGGGACGGGCTGGCGAGGCTGGAGTTCGTGCCGTGGGGACAACTTGACCCGCTTTTCGAGGCGGTCGTTCAGGCGACCGAGGAAGCCGTGCTCAACGCCCTGGTCGCTGCCCGCACCATGACCGGCCGTGACGGGCACCGCAGCCCGGGCTTCCCCGTCGAGCGGCTGCCTGAGCTGCTGTCGCTCTAGAGCGCGCATCGCCCGCCCGCCGACGTCGGCGGGCGGGCGATGCTGGCTACGATGGAGACGAGGCGAGCTGGCGGTCGGCCAGGCACTCACGGCTGACCCAGCTCTCCAGCGTGTCGTCGGATTCCCACGACGTGATCAGCGCGTAGCGCGGACGCGGGCCCGGGTGCCACACCACGTGGTAGAGCCGCTCGGTGTCGATCAGCAACTGCATGCCGGGGTGCAGGCTGATGCGGGATTCCGTCGCCGGGTCGTCCTTGTCCTCGCGCAGGATGAATACCGACTCGCCGGCCGCGTCGTCCAGTTCCAGCCACGACCTGACCACCCAGCCCGTTCCCGGCGGGTTGAGCCGGTTGTTGTCGTCGAGGTGGAGCTGCCGCAGGGCGGTGGCCTCGTCACTCGGGTTGAGCTTGATCACGCGAACCCGGCCGTAGTTGCAGCCGATCTCCTCGACGTAGTCGACCAGCGTCGGTGCCAGCTCGCGGTTCGAGGTCCACAGGCCGTCCTTGTCCGCCTTGCCGTGATCCCAGAAGCCCCGGCAGTCCATTTCGCCGTTCGCGGAGGCCAGCGGCGCGAAGTTGGTGTCGCCGCCGCTCTTCCAGTCCATGTACTCGAGCGACTCCCACTCAGCCGGCGGGATCATCGGCCCGGGCCGGTCGCGCATTATCACGAAGCCTTTCTCGGCCAGGATGTCGAGTTTGCGGTGCATGCGGCCCCCCGTGTTGATGCTGGTGTTCGTCCCCCTGATCTCCGTGACCTGTTTCCAGCACCGCGATCGCTCACGCGCGACGCGCCGGCCGCTTGTTCAGTTATGAGTGGCTTTTGGCCGCCCTATTACCCGAGCAAGCCTCATGGCAGGGGGTACTACCCGGGCTGTTCGCGCGGATGGGCGCGGCAATTGCGGATCTGGCTCTCCCTTGCGCGATACAGGGCAAGGCGTCGGCGGAGCCTGGTTCCCGGTGCCGCCGCCCGGCGCGGCCGGGGCCGGGCTGGAATGTGACAAATGGTGCGGCTCTTGCGGAGTCAGCCGGGGCCGGTCTGCGATGATGCGGGATTGCCGATTCGGCATCCCGGACGGGTCCCGGCCGCGGAACCTTGCGGCATCGTCAACCGGGAGCACGGCCCGGCGGCCCGCGACAGCATCAGGGCGGTCCAGGTTACTATCCACGCCCGCCTCTAACAGCAGCGTGGCCCTTCCTGTTGCTGTTGGTGACTGGTTTTAACAGCAACGCGGCCCTCCCTGATGCTGTCCCGAGAGCAACGGGGAGGGCCACCTTGCTGTCAGGACAGACCGCTGACAGCAACAGGGAGGGCCACGATGCTCACGCTGCCCCGGCGGCGCCGTTCCGGAGCACAGCGCACGTCCGCCCAGAAACAGAGATCACGCGCGGAGGCACTAGTTCAAAAATCTCAAGGGGAAAAGCCTCCAACAGGCGTCGGCGGCTCAGCGGCGAGACTCTTCCCGGGTTCCCGGAGACTTCCCGCTTCGCGGAGCCTTCCCGGCTCTGGCGCGGAGCCTTCCCGGCTCTGGCGCGGAGAGTTGTCGTTGCGCGGAGCGTTTTCCGGCCCTGGCACGGAGAGTTGCCGCTGCGCGGAGCGTTGTCCGCACATACGACGGTCAACACTCCGTGCTGCGAGAAGTCTCCGCGGTAACGACGGAGAACGCTCCGCGATCATGCCGCAAACGACGGAGAACGCTCCGCGATCATGCTCCGGCGCGGGAACGCTCCGCGATCATGCCGCAGAACGGGAACTCACCGCGAACACCGGCCAGGCAATCCCGAACCGCCGCCACCGAGCCCGGCTCGCTCCGCAAGAACCGCACCGTATCACCTTGTGAGACCTGGCCTCGCGGGCCAGGTCAGGACGGGGCGGGTGCCCGGGCGGTCATGAGCCACGCGACAGTCTCCCTGGCCTGGGCGATCTTCCGTGATCAAGGTCCCGGGCGTGATCACGGAACATCGCACCTGCCCTGACCTGGGCGATCTTCCGTGATTACGCCCACGAACATGATCACGGAAGCCAGCACGGGTCCCGGAGGCTGCCGCGCGGCTCGTGATCAGGATCGGGGAGCCGCCGCCGAAGCGGCTGCCGTTGCCAGATAAAGGTACTTACGCACGTACCTTGCTCCTTCCTCGATGAGGCTGGTACCGCCCTTCACCATGCCACGGGCAAGGGCACGTAAAACTCGCGCTGCGCCAATCCATACCAATATGGCCATCCTGACCTGCTCAAAGTCTCGCCAAGATTGGCGAGGCCGGGCGGGCGCGCCGTTGCCGCCGCCTGTGCCATAAGCTCGGGTATGGGCCCGTTTCTCGGGCCGGTACCAGGCGAGGCACGTATCTGGCCCGGAATGCTATATGACTGATGCTATGGCGGCGGCTGGCGCGCGGATTCTAGGCGGCCGGTATGCCCTGCGCGAGGTGCTCGGCACGGGCGGCATGGCCACCGTGTGGCGTGCCACCGATGACGTGCTCGGGCGTGACGTGGCCGTGAAGGTACTCAACTCTGAATATGCCGCCGACGTGAGCTTCCTCGACCGCTTCAAGCGCGAGGCGAGGAATGTCGCCGCCCTCAGCAACTCCCGGATTGTCACTGTCTTCGACTGGGGCCTGGACGATACGACGCCCTACATCGTCATGGAGTTGCTGGCAGGCAAGACGTTGCGGCAGTTGCTGGACGAGGCCGTGACCCTGCCGGTACGGCAGGCGATCACGATCGCGGCGGCGGTGTGTGACGCGCTTGAGGCCGCCCACGCCGCCGGCCTGGTCCACCGGGACGTCAAGCCGGCCAACATCGCCCTGTCCGGCCGCGAGGTCAAGGTACTCGACTTCGGGATAGCCAGGACCGAGGTCCCGGGGGCGACGAGGACGCAGGCCGTGCTTGGCACCGCCGCCTACCTGTCACCGGAGCAGGCGTCAGGGGAGGCCGTCGGCCCGCAAGCCGATCTGTACTCGCTCGGCTGCGTGCTCTTCGAGATGCTCACCGGGACGCCTCCGTTTACCGCTGACTCCGAGGTCGGGGTCGCCTACCGGCAGGTGCACGATGACCCGGGCCCGCCGTCGGCGAGACGGTCCGGCTTGCCCGGCAAGCTCGACGAGGTCGTGCGGCAGCTGCTCGCCAAGAATCCGGCTGACCGTCCGGCGGGCGCGGCGGCGGCGCGCGCGGCTCTGCTCTCGGTACTGGCCAGGGACCCCAGGGACCCCAGGGACAAGACCGCCGTGCTCTCCAGGTCCGGCACCGGGCCACTCGGCGCCCAGCCCCGCGGGCTGACGCCGGCCCCGCCCCGCCGGCTGGCCGACCTGCGGCAATCCGAGGCGGTGCTGGCGATGAGCCTGATCGCCGCCCTGGCCGCCCTGGTGGTCGTGCTGCTGACCAGCGGGCCCGCGGCGAAGCTCGGCGCCGCGCCCAAGTCCGGCCACATCGCCGCCCATCAGCAGCACCCGAAGTCCCCGGCCGCCGGCTCCGGGTCAGGTACTCCGGCGGCACGGCGGTTCACCGGCCTGCCGCCAGCGGCTATGGCCGCGGGTGCCCTGGTCGGCAACCTGCAGGCGGGCGTGGCAGATGGCCAGGTCACGCAGGAGGCCGGCCAGAACCTCTTCAACCAGCTGCAGCAGGTGCTGTTCCAGGCAGCAGGCAACGCCCAGCAGCGCGAGCAGCAGTACGCGCAACTCGTCGAGGCGTACGACCAGTACCGGTCGCGAGGGCAGATCACCGGCGCCTCGGCCGCCGCCCTTCGGCGCGCCATTCGTGACCTGGGCACGGCGCTCGGCGCCGGATAACCTACGCATTCAGATCGTGGCTGCCATGTTTTACTCCTGCGCTTGACATTGCGCCGATCTAGCTTGTAATGCCATGAGAGCACCCCGGCTTTGACCACACGAGGAGCGAAAGATGAAGCACCTGAGCCTGTTCAGGGCGAGCCTGGCCGTCGCCGTCACGGCGGGCATGATGACTGGCGGCCTCGCGATCGCTCAGGCCAGCCCGCCCGCTCAGGCCAGCCCGCCCGCTCCGGTCGTGCCGGCGGTCAGCACCGTGCCCGTCACGGTGCTCGGCTGGGGCACCGCCGACGACGGCGCGCTCGGCACCGGCAGCGCCGCGGACGGCCTCACTCCCGCGAAGGTCAAGATCCCCAAGGGGACCGCCGTCTTTTCGATCCGGGCTGGCTGCGACCACAGCATCGCGCTGACCGCGACCGGCAGCGTGTTCGCCTGGGGTGACAACAAGTTCGGCCAGGTCGGTGACGGCACCACGAAGACGCCGCGCACGACGCCGGTCCGCGTCAAGCTGCCCAAGGGAATCAAGGTCGCGGCGGTCCGCGCCGGCTGCGAGTACAGCCTGGCGCTGACCAGGTCAGGTTCCGTGCTGTCGTGGGGCATGGGCCAGTTCGCCGCGCTGGGCGATGGCGGCATCAAGAACCAGGACGTGCCGGTCCAGGTCAAGCTGCCCAGGAAGGTCAAGATCAGGGCGATCAGCGCCGGCTGCGACGACGGCTTCGCCCTGACGGCGTCCGGGCAGATCTACGCCTGGGGATCGAACGGCAAGGGCCAGCTCGGCGACGGCACCCGCAAGCCGCGCAGGAACCCGGTGCTGGTCAAGCTCCCGGCGGGCGCGAAGGCGACGATGATCTCGGCCGGCTGCATGCACACCATGGCCGTGACCAGCGTCGGCCTGCTCGGCTGGGGCTGGAACAAGCAGGGCCAGCTCGGCGACGGCAACACCAAGAGCACCGACGTGCCGACTCTCGTGCCGCTGTTGTTCCGCGGTACCGGGCCCGGCACGATCAAGAGCATCTTCGCCGGCTGCGAGCACACGATCGCGCTCTTTTCCAAGGGCGGGGTGCTGGCCTGGGGCAGCAACGCCGACGGCCAGCTCGGCGACGGCATGCCGGGCGACAGCGACAAGCCGGTCGGCGTCATGCTGCCGGCCGGCACCGCGGTCAAGTCCATCGGCGCCGGCTGCGCCAACGGCTACGTGCTGACGACGAAGGGCACCGTGCTCGCCTGGGGCGAAGGCGTGACCGGAGAGCTCGGCGACGGCGGCATGATCCAGAGCGCGGTCCCGGTACCCGTCTCGATCAAGCCCGGCCTGGACGTCGTGGCAATCGGCAGCGGCCCTGGCGCGCAGCACGCCTTCGCGATCGCGGTCGCGAAGGCCGGCTGATGAGCCTGGCGCACAGCCGCGATCCACGCCAGCCGCGCCTCGGCATCGACATCGGCCGCGTCATCATCGACGGCTCGGCGCACCCGGGCGGCGGTGACACCGCGTTCTTCCAGGGCGATGAGGCCACGATGCTCGCCACCCCGGAGATGGAGGGGGCGTTCGAATCGATCGCGCGCCTGGCCGAGCTGTTCGACGGCCAGGTCTGGCTGGTCTCCAAGTGCGGCCCGACGGTCCAGGCGAAGACGCTGCGCTGGCTCGACGCCCACGACTTCTACCGGCGCAGCGGCGTCAGGCCCGATCACCTCCGGTTCTGCCTGGAGCGGCCGGACAAGCGGGTGCACTGCGAGCAGCTCAGGCTGACGCACTTCGTCGATGACCATCCCGAAGTGCACGCCGCGATCCGCGGAGCCGTGGACTATCAGTACTTTTTCGGCCCGCAGCCGTCCGGCGTGCCCGAATACGGCATCCACGCGTCATCCTGGGCCCAGGCGGAGCGCCTGATCCGGTCCACGATGAAGCCCCTAGCCTGGTCGGGTGACGGACCTGATGGAGTTCCGCCTGCTGGATCGGGCCGGGGCAGCGCCGCGAGCTGAGGAGTTCGCGGCGGTCGCGGCTGAGGTATATGCCGACCCGCCGTACGGGTGGGGCGAGGATGAGATCGCGCGGTTCACCGGCCGGTTCGGCGTGCGGGTCAGGCAGCCCGGCTTCGTGCTCGCCGAGGCCAGGCACGGCGAGTACCTGGTCGGCTACGCCCTCGGCCTGCCGCTGAGACCGTCGACTGACTGGTGGCGGCACCTGACCACGTCGGTGCCGGCCGAGGTCACCACCGAGCATCCCGGGCGGAGCTTCGCGCTCGCCGAGCTCATGGTGCGGGCGCCGTGGCGGCGGCAGCGGATCGGGTCGGCCCTGCACGACCTGATCCTGGCTGACCGGCCGGAGGAGCGTGCCACCGCCACCGTGCTGACGGCCGCCGCGGCCGCGCAAAGCGCCTGCTCGAGCTGGGGCTGGCGCAAGATCGCGCGCAAGCAGGTGCCTGGCCCGGGCGCTCCGGTATGCGACGTGCTCACGCGCGAGCTGCCGATGAGCCACTACTAACGCCACGTAGCGATCGGACTGGCTCCGGATGGCGTTGACTTGGCACCGTGATGGTGCCATAGTGGTGCCATGGATTTGCGACCTTATATCGACAACATTCAGCGCCAGCTTGCGATCGCGGCCGAGGGCGGCGGCGATGAGGCGAGGGTGGTCGCTGACCGGCTCATCGTGCCGCTGGACTCGATCGTCCGGCTGACCTTGCAGGACGTGCTGGCGCTGGCCGCCGAGGAGATCACGCTCGAGCTCGCGCCCGGGTCGGTCGAGTTGCGCTTGCGCGGCCGGGACCCCGAATTCGTCGTGACCGCACCGCCGCTCGACCACCTCGCGGACGACGATGCCAACATGGCACCACAGCTGGCACCACGGGAGGCGGCGCGGCACGAGGCGGCCGAGCCCGACGATGGCGGCATGTCGCGGATCAACCTGCGGATGCCAGATCAGCTCAAGGCCAGGGTCGAGAGCGCCGCGAGCCGGGACGGGCTCTCGGTCAACGCCTGGCTGGTCCGCGCCGCCGCCTCGACCCTCGACCGCGGCGACCCCGACCCGGGCCGCCAGCGGCGCGCGCCGAGAGGCAGCCAGCGCTACACCGGCTGGGTCAGCTAGCGCCGCCGCCGGCAGTCACCCGGCGCCCGCAGCCACCAGGCCATCACACGCACAGGAACACGCACAGCAACACGCACAGGAAGGGGCACCGTCATGCCCGTATTCGAAACTCCCCAGCCGATCTCGGTCAGCATCGAATTGGTCGTCGGCGACATCCGCGTCGCGGCGAGCGACCGGTCAGACACGACGGTCGAGGTTCAGCCGACCGACCCGGCGAGCGAAGGCGACGTCAGCGCGGCGGCCAGGACCACCGTCGAGTACTCGGGCGGCCTGCTTGTCATCAAGGCGCCCAAGGGATGGCGGCAGTTCACGCCGCGGGGCGGCCGCGAGTCGATCGACGTCCAGATCGAGTTGCCGGCCGGCTCGAACCTGCGGGCCGACGCGTCGGTCGCGGCGCTGCGCTGCACCGGCAGGCTCGGCGAGTGCCGCTACAAGACCGGCGCCGGCCACGTCAGCCTCGACGAGGCGAGCCTCGTCAGGCTGCGCACCGGGCCGGCGACATCTCGGTCGACCGGACATCAGGCCACAACGAAGTCAGCACCGGGTCAGGCGCCGTCCGGCTTGGCGCCATCGACGGCACCGCCGTGGTCAAGGACTCGAACGGGGATACCTGGGTGGGTTCGGCCACCGGAGACCTCCGGGTGAACGCGGCCAACGGCAGCATCACCGTCGGCCGCTCGCAGGCAACAGTAGGGGCCAAGACCGCCAGCGGCGATATCAGGCTGCGCGAGATCGCCGGCGGCACGGCCGTCGCGGAAACGGCGTTCGGCCAGATCGACATCGGCATTCCCGCCGGAGTCGCCGCCTGGCTTGACCTCAGCACGCGATTCGGCCATGTCCGCAACACCCTTGATGACACCGGCCAGCCCGCGGACGGCCAGGACCGCGCCGAGGTGCGCGCCAGGACCTCCTACGGCGACATCACGGTCACCCGCCCAGCCCCAGCTAAGGAAGAAACGCCATGATCACCACCTCAGTCAGGACCGCGCTGCGCGCCTCGGGCCTGCGCAAGTCCTATGGCACCGCGGTGGTGCTCGACGGCATCGATCTGGAGATCCCCGAGGGGACGGTCTTCGCCCTGCTCGGGCCGAACGGCGCGGGCAAGACCACCGCGGTCCAGATCCTGTCCACGCTGATCCCGGCCGACGGCGGCGAGGCCGAGATCGCCGGGTTCGACCTGGCGAAAGAACCCGGCGAGGTTCGCGCCAGCATCGGCGTCACCGGCCAGTTCTCGGCTGTCGACAACCTGCTGACCGGCGAGGAAAATTTGCTGCTGATGGCCGACCTGCACCATCTGGGCCGGCGTGCGGGGCGCGGCCTGGCGGCCGGGTTGCTTGACCGGTTCGACCTGACGCAGGCGTCCGGGAAGCAGGTCAGCACCTACTCGGGCGGCATGCGGCGCAGGCTGGACCTGGCGATGACGCTGATCGGCGATCCCAAGATCATCTTCCTGGACGAGCCGACGACGGGTCTTGATCCCAGAAGCCGGCGGACCATGTGGCAGATCATCTCCGAGCTGGTGGCCGGCGGCACCACGATCTTCCTCACCACCCAGTACCTGGAGGAGGCCGACCAGCTGGCCGACCGCATCGCCGTACTCGACCACGGCCGGATCGTCGCCGAGGGCAGCCCGGCTGAGCTCAAGCGCCGGATTCCGGGCAGTCACGCTGAGATGCACCTGGCCGATCACGAGGCGGCCATGGCCGTCGCGGCCGCGCTCGCCGGGTCGTCCCTGGACGACGAGGCGCTGACGGTGCGAGTGCCAGCCGATGACACCCCGAGGTCCCTGGCCGAGCTGCTCGACCGGCTCGGCCCGCTCGCCGCCCAGGTCGAACGCATCACCCTCCACACTCCCGACCTCGACGACGTCTTCCTCGCTCTGACGGCCAGCCCCCGGCACGGATAGGACAACCACCATGGCCACGTACACCTACGCCTTGCGCGACTCGGCGACCATGCTGCGCCGGGACATCAAGCACAGCCTCCGCTATCCGGTCATGTCGATCAGCGGCATCAGCGTGCCCGTGCTCTTCCTGCTGCTGTTCGCCGGGGTCTTCGGCAACGCCCTGCGCACCGGGCTCGGCGGCGCGATCCCGGCGGGCGGGCGCTACATCGACTACCTCACGCCGGGCATCATCTTGATGACCGCGTGCTCGAGCGCGGAGGCGACCGCGATCAGCATCTCGACCGACATGACCGAGGGCATCATCGCCAGGTTCCGCACCATGCCGATCGCCCGGACATCGGTGCTCACCGGCCAGGTGCTCGGCAGCGAGATCCGGTCGCTGATCAGCGGCCTGTTCGTGGTCGGGGTGGCGGTGGGACTCGGCTTCAGGCCGCAGGCCGACGCGCTCGCGTGGCTGGCCGCGCTCGGGCTGTTCCTGCTGCTGTCCTTCGGCGTGATCTGGCTCACCGTGGCGTTCGGCCTCACGGCCAGGACGCCGGCCGGCGCTAACAGCCTGGCGCTGCTGATCGTCATCCTGCCGTTCGTCAGCAGCGCGTTCGTGCCGGCGAGCGCCATGCCGGCGGGCGTGCGCTGGTTCGCGGAGAACCAGCCGTTCACCCCGGTCATCGACACCCTGCGCGGCTTGCTCGCGGGCGGCCCGGTCGGCCACGCCGGCATCCTGGCCGTGGCATGGTGCCTGGTCATCGCGGCAGGCGGCTATGCGTGGTCACGCGCCCTGTACAACCGGAACCGCGCGAGCTAGCCAGCCGGCAGCGACCGGGCCAGCCGGGCAGCCTAGCGGCTGCCCGGCTGGCCTGTGCCACTCGCGGCATCGCGGCTGAGCACTGCCAGCAACTCGCCCAGCGAGGCACCGAACGTCAGCCGCCCGGCGTCATCCAGCCGACCGATCACCGAATTGAGCTCGAGCACGAATTCCGGCGGCGGCCCGCTCGCCGACCGCAGGGTGACCCGCGTCAGCTTGCCGAGCCAGGTCGTCTTCCCCTCGGCCGGGGGAAGGCCGGCCAGGTCGATGCTGAAGGCGAACACCTCGCCGGACCCGGCGTCCAGCCTGGACTTGCCTGCCCTTCCGCCGAACACCATGCCGAGCAGCCGCCGGCTCGTGACGACAAGCTGGGCGAGGTTCGCCACGACCGTGCCGTCGGCGAGCGTCAGCGTGAGGTCGGCCCCGTACCGGAGGTGCCCGGGCTCGGCTGGATCGCCAGGGACGGGGCCGATCAGCAGCAGTGGCCTGGCGTTGTTACCTGTTCCGAGCGAGAATTCCGCCCGCAGGCGATCAGAACGCCAGGGCAGTGCCGCGAGATCCAGCTTGAGATGATCGGCTGCGAACGACAATCTTTCACCCGCGATCTTTGCTTGTCCTGGCTGTGATATCAGCTCAGGATGCGGGGCCTGAGCCGTTCGCGCAATGGGGAAAATTACCGATAGCCGACGTGCCCGCGCTCGGTTACTGTCCCTGCATGCGAACTGCCTCAATCGCCGGCGCGGCGCTCGCGGTCGCGGCGCTGCTGGCGGGCTGCAAGGTCTCGGTGCACGCCGGGCCGCCTGTGCCGTCGCTATCTGGCCCAGGTCCGATACCGACCGTGCAGGCGACGGGGCACGGCCCCGGCCGGGCGGACTCGCCCTACTATCAGGAAGCGCTGGCCGCCGTCGATGTGCTGCGCAGCGATTCCCGCTGGTCAGGGTCGCTCGGCGAGGACGTGGCCGCCTTCGGCTCGGACGCCAGGGACGCCGGCTCCGACCTGGCGCAGGCGCGGGCCGACGCCCGCGGCGACAACGCCGGCTGCCTGGCCGCCTCCGACGCGGCCAACGACGCCGAGGACATCCACGACCTCGGCACCCTCGGCGACGACGAGACCAGCCTGACCGAGGCCATGGACCGTATTGACCGCGACATCGACCAGCTCAAGGTCGACCTGTCGGTACTCGGCCAGACGGGCGTCAAGCCCCCGGCCGGCGCGGCCGGCCAGATCGCGGGCGCCAGGACCAGGATCGCCAGGGCAGTCGCCGAGGCCAACGCGGGCATCCGCACGGTCAACGCCGACGTGGTGGCCGCCTACGCGACAGCGAACAAGGTCGCCAAGGGCCTCTGCTCGTCCGACAGCCCAGGTTCGCCGCCCCCGCCCTACCCTCCGCTCACCACCAGCGAGTAGCCACCCCCGGGGGAGCAACTCCGCCAGCGCCTGTGATCCCAGAGAGTTCCCGTGCCGCCAGCATGATCTCGGAGAGTTCCCGTGCCGCCAGCATGATCTCGGAGAGTTCCCGTGCCGGCAGCATGATCGCGGAGCGTTTCCCGTGCCAGCGGCATGATCGCGGAGCGTTCTGCGTTGTTGCCGCGGAGAGTTCTCGCAGCACGGAGTCTTTACCGTCGTATTTGCGGAAAACACTCCGCATAATGAAAAGTCTCCGTGCTAAAGCTGAAAAGGCTCCGCGCCGAGCCGCCTGGCTAGCTGACCCAGTGCCAAACACGGTGCGAACCTCTCCGGACCTCGGGGAGTCAGGCGCCGGGTGGGCCAGCGGGACGCTTTTCCCCTGAGATTTGAACTAGTTGTCTCAGCGTGTGATCTTTGTTTCTAGGTGGACGTGCGCCGTGCCCAAGCACGGCGCCGCCGGGGCAGCGTGAGCATCGTGGCCCTCCCTGTTGCTGTTAAAACCAGTGTCCAACAGCAACGGGGAGGGCCACGACGCTGTTAGAGGCGGGCGTGACCAACCGGGGCCAGGGTCGGCCGGGGAGCCGGGCCCGCCGGGGGCGCGGGACCCGCCGGAGCGCTGGCCGGAAGGCCGGATCGTCAACATTTCTAATCATGTAACACTGACTCTCCGTATTGGTGGCATTATGTCGTAAATGAGGAAATCAATCGTGGTCGTGGCCGCCGCCATTGCGGCCTTCACCTGGGGGACTAGCCTTATTACGGCCAGTCACCAGAGCCGGGCCGAAGCCGCGGCGTCGCCTAACACAAGCATCACCGTGAACGGCAATGGCGGTGACAAGACCTTCCAGGGGGTGGGCGCCGTGCTGGGCGGCGGCGGCAACGCCCGGTACCTGATGGACTATCCCGAGCCTGAGCGCGACCAGATCCTCGACTACCTGTTCAAGCCGGACTACGGTGCGTCGCTGCAGGTGCTCAAGCTGGAGATCGGCGGCGGCACCAACTCGAGCGACGGGGCCGAGGCCAGCATCGAGCCGGTGCAGGGAAAGATCAACTGCGACGCCGGATACGAGTTCGCGATTGCGAAGCAGGCGCAGGAGCGCAATCCCAACATCTTGCTGTACGGGCTTCAGTGGACGGCGCCGAGCTGGGTCTACACCAGCTCGGCGAACCCCACCACGCCGTCGGTCTTTACCAGCGCCGACATCAGCTACCTGATCGACTGGCTCAACTGCGCGACCAGCACCTGGGGATTGACGATCAGCTACCTGGGCGGCTGGAACGAGCACGCGGGTTCCGATCCGGGCTGGTTCGACGACCTCAAGGCGGCGCTGACCAGCGCGGGCTACGGCAGCATCAAGCTCGTCGCCGGCGACAACAAGTGGGAGTACGCCTCGTCCCCGGCTGACGCCAGCATCTCGGTGCTCGGTGCGCACGACATCTGCGGTTCGCCCACCGAGCAGATCACCGGCGGCGTGCCGTCGGTGTGCGCCGGGCCTTCGGCCGCCGACACGACGGCGGCCTTCAACGCTGGTCAGTCGCTGTGGGCCAGCGAGCTCGGCATGATGGACGCCGGGGCCGAGACGGGCTGCACGGTCCCGTGCGCCCCGGCCATGGACCGGGCGTTGGTGCGGGGTTATCACGAGGCGTCGCTGACCGGCTATCTCGAATGGCCGGTGCTCGACGCCATGCCGCAGACGGGCAGCCAGGAGGACAACACCCCGCTGCCGTTCGAGAACAGGGGACTCATCACCGCCGACCAGCCGTGGTCGGGCTTCTACAGCGTGCGGGCGATGACCTGGGCTATCGCGCAATTCACCCAGTTCGTGACGCCCCCGACGGCGACCGACCCCGGCTGGCGGTACGAGGACACCTCCAGCGGCTACCTGCAGGGCAACAAGGACGACGGCGCCTACGTGACCCTCATCCACAACGGCGGCGACGGCTGGACCACGGTCATCGACACCACCAGCGCGAGCGCGGCCCAGCAGGTCACGCTGACCGTGTCGGGCGGGGCCAGCGGGCTGGCGAGCCACGTCGTGCACGTGTGGTCGAGCAACTTCGACTTCAGCTCCCAGTTCGACACCTCGGCCGACTGGATGCTGCACCGGCAGGACATCACGCCGTCGGGAGGCACGGTCACGCTGAGCCTGCAGCCGGGCTTCGTCTACACCCTGAGCACCACCGAGCCGGCCGGGCAGGGCGCGCGGTCAGCGTCCCCGCCCGCCCAGGCGAACTTCCCGATGCCGTACAACAGCACGGCCGACCTCGCCTCGGCCGGGCCGGGGGCCGGCGGCGATGACGAGCCGCCGTATCTCGACGCCCAGGACGGCTCCTTCGAGGTGGTGCCGTGCCAGGTCCCGTTCGGCGGCAACACGAACTGCACCGCGCAGACGACCGCCGGCACCACGTCCGCGCCGCCGGTCTTCTGGCACCCTGACGACTCGGCGGTCCGCTACCCGTACGCGATCATCGGCGACGGGAGCCTGGCGAACTACACGGTGAGCGTGGAGGCACTGTTCACCGGGATGTCGGATACCGCCGGGGTCATCGGCCGGTTCACCAACAGGTTCGTCGGCAAGGACAACCCCGATCACCTCAGCATCGGCTACTTCGCCGGCTACGTCTTCGACGTGTCCGCGACCGGCACCTGGAAGCTGGTCAGCAACTCGATCTCCGGCCCGGCGACGCTGGCGACTGGCTCGGTCGGCGCGCTCGGCACCGGCACCTGGGTCAAGCTGGCGCTGACCATGTCGGGCAGCACGATCTCGGCCTCGGTCAACGGGACTCAGGTCACGTCCAAGACCGACACCTCGGAGACGGCTGGCCTCGCCGGGATCGAGGCCGGGTTCACCAGCGCGGACAGCGACAACTGGCCGCAAGTCCAGTACAGCAACCTGTCGATCACGACGCCGCTGTCTTAGTCCGGGGGACGACCCCCGGAACCCGCGATGGCCGAAGGCCAGGGCAGGAGGTAGGCACGGTACGTGCTGACCCCGGACGGGAGCCTCGCGTTGAACAGCAGGCGCCCGTCCGGGCTGAATTCCGATACGTACGGCAGCATGCCCCAGCCGACGAAGAGGTCGCCCTCGCTAGTCGTCTGCGCGTTGCCCTGAGCCGTCGCGACCAGCCCTTCCGGCTGGTAGTACGACCGCACCAGCGTCGCGACCTTGCGGTTGAGGTCCAGCCGCACGAGCACGGCCCGGCTGCGCGGCAGCAGGGACCCGAGGTCCGCTGACTCGTCGTCGAAGATCGTGTACAGGCCGTGCCCGAGCGCCTCCGGGTCGTGCTCGTAGGCGAAGATCTCACCGGCCTTGTCAAGCACCTGCCCGGGTGCTGCTTCGAGCCTGAACGTGCTCTGCCGCCCGCCAAGCTCCCAGATGACCCGCCCGGTGTGCCGGTCGACCTTGTAGGTCGTCCAGGTGAACCGCGAGTTGATCAGCAGGTTCCCGTCGGTGTCCAGGTGCGCCGCGTTGATGTGGAACCAGTCCCACGGCTGCGACGCCGACTTTGGCAGCGGCTCATGGCTGTCGCGGTACGGCACGTGACCGGCGCTGTCCCACTGGAACAGCACCTTGCCCGTCTTGACGTCGATTTCCTGCACGATCCCGTCAATGACCTTCTGATCGGCCGGCCCGCCCATCGAGGTGAGGTTCGCGGTCGTCGTGGCTGTCGCGGTGATCAAGGCGGTGTTCTGCGGCGTGATCAGGAACTCGTGGAAGTCGGTTGAGTCCCCGTTGCCGGGAGTCACCTTGGCGATCCGCTGGTAGCGGTCGCTGTAGATGTAGTCGGCGCCGTAGGCGGGATGCACCGAACTCTGCCCCTGCCACCAGGTGAGCACCGGCTTGCCGAGATAGGCCTGGGTACGGAAGTCGGTCGCGGCCTGGCCGGCAGGCAGCGGACGGAACCAGATCACCTTGCCGGCCGTCGTCACGATCTCGGGCCCGCTCGGATACCGGCCGCCGCGCGGCGCGATGAAGATGTCGCCGCCCCCGTGGCCGGTAGCCCCTGTCAGCACCGTAAGCGGCGGTGCCTCCGCCGCGGCGCGTCTGGGTGTGCTGGCGCCGGGAGATGCCGCAGGCCGCGATGCCGCAGGCCGCGATGCCGCAGGCCGCGATGCCGCAGGCCGCGATGGCGCCGACGAGCAGGCGGCCCCGGCGAACGCGATCACGAGCCCGAGCACGGCCACTCTCGCCGTCCGCCAGCCGGTGCCCCGCCTGCCCGGGACGTGCCCGCTCGCCATTCGCGCTACCACGATCACTCCTACCGCATGGCGAAGGTCAAGAAGCGGGACTTCCGCTCACTGGCACCTGGCTGAGGCCGCTGAGCTTCCACCCGGCCGGCGTCCTGGCCAGCGTGCCCTGAAGCCGGCTCTGCTTGGTCGCCGCCTGGCCATGCGCCGGCGTGACGGTGATCTGGATGGCGACGATGATCGTCGCCGTCCCGGCCGTCAGGTTCAGCCTGGTCAGCGCGGCGTCCAGCACCCGCGACGTCGTGATCGTCCTCGACCGGGCGATCTGCTTCTCGAAGCCGGCCTGCCCTGAGACGACCTGAGCCCGCAGCGCGCCGGTCGACGACTGCTCCCACAGGCGAACCCCGGCCGCCACATGCCGGTAGTCCAGGCTGTTGAAGTTCAGCACCGCCTGCTCGCCCGCCCGCAGCGCCTCATCCCTGACCTGGGCGGCCTGCGCGACGCCCGGTGAACGGCGCGCGTTGACCCAGGACATCGCCGCCATGGCGGCCACGATCACCGCGACGGCCAGCGCGATCGTCGCCGTCACCAGCAGCGGATCGCGCAGCCGCCGGGAGCGCGGCGCCGTCAGGGCGCTCACGGCGCCACCCCGAGCAGGTTCGCCAGTCCCGGATTCGCCGCCGGCGGCACGCCGCCGCCCGATGGCGCGTGCGCCGAGCCGCGCACGTCGACTCCGCTGCTGGCGGGCTCGGCGCAGCGGGCGGCCGCGTTGACCGGGGCAGGCGAGGTGTCCAGGCCATTGCGGTACGTTGTGCCGCCGTATCCCGCGGTGCACGGCAACGGGTCGAAGAACGTCAAAGCCACTCCAAACTGTGAACCCTTGTCAGAAATAACAGTCGAGCCGATCGCGATCGCCGCCGGCAGCGCGGACAGCAGCTCATCGAGGGCCTTGCCCCTGGTCAGCGTTACCTCCGAGGTCGTGAGCAGGTTCGCGATCAGCGCGCCGAGCGCCGGGTTGCTCTCCTTGAGCAGGTCGGCCACCTGCCCGGCCGCCTGCGGCCCGGCCCTCAGCAGCTCGCTCACGCTGCTGTTGGCGTCCCGCAGTTGCCCGGCTAGCAATAGAGCATTATGGCTGAAATTATCCAGCGCCCCGCTCTCGCCTATCTGGGTGGCGACAACGCCCCGGGCATCGGTGATGAGCCTCGTCGTGGCGGGCAGGGCCGCGTTAGCCGCGGCGGCGAGCGAGCTGTTGCCGTCGACGATGCCCGCCAGGTTGCCGCCCTCGCCGCCGAACCCGGTCGCCAGCTCGTTGGTCAGCTGCCGCAGTGACTTCAGCGGCAGCGACGTCGCTAGCGTGTTCACGCTGCTCAGCAGGCTCGTTACCGGCAGCGGCAGCTGGGTGTCGCGCTCGGGAATCACCATGCCGCCGGTCAGGTAAGGCCCGCGCGACTTCACCGGGCGCAGGTCGACGTACTGCTCGCCGACCGCCGACAGGTCGGCCACGGCCGCGCGCAGGTGCGCCGGGATCGGCGGAGCCGAGTCGCTGATGTCCAGGTCCGCCTCGATGCCGGTGTCGGTCAGCCGCATCGCGGCGACGCGGCCCACCGAGACGCCCCGGTAGGTCACGTCGGCGTCGGGGTAGATGCCGCCGGCGTTCGCGAGGTCAAGGTGCACCACGTAGAAGCCGCGCAACCCGAGGTAACGGCCGAGATTAGCGTAGTGGAAGCCGGTGTAGCCGAGCATCGCCACGCCGATCATGATGAACGCGATCAGCTTCAGCCTCGTCGCCCTCGTCAGCATCAGCGGCCGCCCTTATGGTGTGTGCCCTGGTGCGGGCCGGGCTTCGCCGTCGGGATGATCGTGGTGCCCTTCTTGGCGCGCAGCTTGAGGAAGACGTTCAGGTAATCGCCCTTGACGTCGTTCAGCACCTGGTTCGTGAAGGGATACGTCAGCAGCACCTGCAGCGCCATCGGCAGGCTCTGCCCGGCATCGGACAATTCACGCAGGGTCGGCGCGAGCTCGCTGAGATCGGCGGCCAGGCTGGCCTGGCTCGCGTCGATCGTGCTCACGGCGACGCCGGTCAGCTCGCGCAGCGAGTTCAGCATGATCACGAGCTGCCGCCGCTGGCTGGCGAGCACCTGCAGGCCAGGGGTCAGGTGATCGAGCACGTGCCCGATCTGCCGGTCCCGGGCGGCCAGCGTCGCTGACAGGGTCTTGAGCCCGTCGAGCGCGGTCTTGATCGACGCCCGGTGCGCGTTGAAGTTGGCCAGGAGCGTGCGCAGCTGGGCCAGCAGGGAGCGTACCTGTGACTCGTTGCCGGACAGCGCGGCGTTGAGCTGGGTCGTGATCGTGTGCAACTGATCGACGCCGCCGCCGTTGAGCAGCAGCGACAGCGCGCCGAGCACCTGCTCGACGGTCGCGTTGCTGGTCGTGCGCGCCACCGGGATCACCGCGCCGCCGGCCAGCCGCCCGGCCGGCGTGATCCCCGGCGGCGTCGCCAGCGCCACGTACTGCTCGCCGAGCAGGCTCGACTGGCTGATCTCGGCGATCGCGTTGGCGGGCAGGCGCACGTTGCCGTTGACGGCCATCGTGACGTTCGCCGTCCAGCTCCCCATCGGCAGGAAGATCCGCGTCACCCGGCCGACCGCGACGTGGTTGACCATGACGGCCGACTGCGGCACCAGGTCGCCGGCGTCGGCGAACTGGGCGGTGACCCGGTAGGGATGGCTGCCGAGGTTGGCGCCGCCCGGCAGCGGGATGCTGTAGATGCCGCTGGCTGAGCCGCAGCCCGCGAGCACCCCGAGCAGGCTCGCGAAGGCGGCCCAGGCCAGCCCGCGCTTCGCGGTCACCGGCGCGTCCAGACCGGGCCGACGGCTGGCAGGGGAAGCGGCAAGATCGCGCCCTTGCCCATGGTGAACTCGTTCAGGTCGCCGCGGCCGTCCAGCGTATGGCGGGTGGCGTCGTAGGCGTTCACCAGGTTGTCGGCGGCGAGCGGGGCCACGTCAAGCGCCTGCGCCAGCGAGGCGCGCTCGCTCGACAGGATCGACGTGATCGCCGCCAGCTTGCTGACGTTGGCGTCGATCAGGCCCCGGTTGCTGCCGATGAAGTCCTTGATCTGGTTCAGCGCGACGGCGAGGTCGCGCATCGCTGACGTGAGGTCGGTCCGGTCGGCGGCGAGGAATCCGGACACCTCGGCGAGCTGGTCCTCGGCGAGCTTCACCTGTCCGCCGTTCTGCTTGAGCATGGTGGTGAACTTCTGCAGGTAGGTGACCGAGGCGAACAGGTTGCCGGCCGAGCCGCCGAGCGTCCTGGACAGCCCGCCGAACTGGGTCAGCATCGCGTGCAGGTACTGGCCGTTGCCGGCCAGGTTGGCCGCCCCCGTCTTGATCGCGTCGCTGAGAGCGCCGTTCTTGTTGGCGCCGTTCGGGCCGAGGGCGGTGGCCAGCTTGGTCAGGCTCGAGTAGACCTGGTCGACCTCCAGGGGCACGGCCGTCCTGGTGACCGGGATCACCGCGCCGCTACTCATCCTGGGGCCGGTCGTATAAGCGGGCGTGAGCTGGACGTACCGGTCGGCGACCACGCTGGGCGCGACGACCACGGCGCCGGCGTTCGCCGGGACCGGTATGCCCGGCTTGAGCGTCAGCTCGACCCTGACCCTGGTGCCGACCGGGGTCACCGAGTCCACCGTGCCGACCGGCACGCCGAGAATCCGCACGGTCGAGCCCGGATAGACGCCGATCGTCTCGGCGAAGTAGGCGGTGACCCTGGTCGCCGGCCGGAGCGTGTGGTAGACGAGCACCCCGCCGGCGACCAGCGCGACGGCGACGAGAGCCGCCCCGGCGCCGAATAGCACGCGGTCCCGGGTCGTCGCGAGCAGCCTAGAGGCCAAGGCCGGGACTCGCATCACTGCGTTCCTCCTGGTCATTGGGGGTATCCTCACGGTTTCGGGGGCTGGCAGCCGGTTGCCGGGGTGTTCGCCGGGGCGTCTTTATGCGGGATCAGGCCGCACACGTAGGTGTCGAACCAGCGGCCGTTGCCGAGGGCGTTGCCGAGCAGCCGGTAGTAGGGCCCGGCGAGGGCGACGGCGCGGCTGAGGTCGGCCTGGTCGGCTTCCAGCACGCCGGTGACCTGGTTGAGCGCCTGCAGGGCGGGTTCGAGCGCCGCCTGGTCGTCGCTGACCAGGCCGGACAGCTGGGTCGCGAGCGCCTGGGTGTCGAGCAGCAGCGCGTGGATGGACTGCTGGCGCGCGGCGAGCTCGGCGAGCAGCAGGTTGCCGTCGCGGAAGAGCGAGCTGAACCGGCCGTCCTCGCGGGCGAGGGTGCCGGTGCCCTTCTTCGCGTTGGCGAGCAGGCTGGTGACCTCGGTGTCCCTGGAGGCCACGGACTTCGACAGGTCGGCCAGGCCGCGCAGCGCGCTGCGCACGTAGGGCGGGGTGCCGGCGAACGCGGCCGACAGCGTGCGCAGGCTCTCCGCGAGCCGCGTGGTGTTGATCTTGCTGATCTGCTTGCCGACGCCGCTGAACGCCTGAGTGACGTCGTAGGGGGACTTGGTGCGGGTGAGCGGTATCGGGATGTCCGGGTCCTGCGGCGCTGAGCCGAGCGGGTCGAGCGCCAGGTACTTGTCGCCGAGCACGGTCTTGATGTCGATCGCGGCCGTCGTCTTGTCGCCGATCCACTGGCTCTTGACCCGGAAGGTGACCGCGACCTTCGCCCCGGCCAGCGCTATCCCCGTGACCTTCCCGACCGTGACGCCCGCGATCCTGACCTCGTTGCCCGGTGCCAGGCCGGCGTCCTCGGCGAAGTACGCCGTGTACCCGGTGCCGGCGCCGATGAACGGAAGGTCGGCGGAGTAGAACACGGCGAGCGAGATCGCCGCGAGTATGGCCAGCCCGGCGAGCGCGACGGCCACCGGGTCGCGTTCCTTCAGCGGTCTCATGAGACGCACCTCGCTGCCGTGATCGGGACGCCACTGTGCAGGTTGCCGCCGCCTGGCTTGACGTGAAGGCCGCTGACCGTGGCGTTGCAGAGGAAGAAGTTGAGCCAGGAGCCGTAGGAGGCCGTCCTGGCGATGTCGGCCATCTTGACGGGGAGATCCTGCAGGAACGTGTTCACCGTTCCCGAGTTGTCCGCCAGGTTGGCGGCGAGCCGGCCGAGCTGCACGATGTTGTCGTGCAGGCCGGGCCTGATCACGCCGAGCAGGCCGGCGGTGGCGCTGCTCAGCGGGCCGATCGCGGAGATCGCGTCGCCGATCGACCCCCGGTCCCTGGCCAGGCCCGAGACGAGTTCGGACAGGCTGGTGATGATGCCGCCGAGCGCCTGGCCGCGCTTGGTGATCGTGGCCAGCACCGCGTTGAGGTTGCCGATCACCTGGTCGATCACCTGGTCCTTGGTGGCCAGCGAGGTCGTCAGCGAGCCGACGGTCGCGACCAGCGCGGTGATGTCCGGGCTCTCGCCCTGGAACACCGCGATGATCTCGCTGGACAGCTTGTTGACGTCGCCGGGCGAGAGGGCCTGGAACAGCGGCTGGAAGCCGTTGAACAACTGGGTCAGGTTCAGGGCCGGGGTGGTTCGGTCCAGCGGGATCGTGCCGCCCGGGGTCAGCGTCCGGCCGACCGGGCCTGTGCCCTGGCCGAGCTCGATGTAGCGCTGGCCGACCAGGTTCAGGTACTTGATCGTCGCGGTCGCCGAGGCCGGGAGCTGGCGGCCCTGCCGCAGCGCGAAGCCGACCAGGGCGCGGTTGCGGTGGTAGACGCTGATCGAGGTGACCTGGCCGACGCGCACCCCGGCGATGTCCACGTCATTGCCGACGACCAGGCCGGTGACGTCCGAGAACACCGCGTGGTAGCCGATCCGGCCCGAGGTGCCCGAGTAGGCGATGCTGACGGCGAGCACGGCCGTGACGATGGCGGTGACGACCACGAAGATGACCGACTTGATGAGCGGTGCCGTGATGCTCGCGCGGTTCACTTGGCGACTCGATTCCGGCGCCGGTGAGCGCGGTCGTTGAGGCTGATGCCGCGGAAGGGCACGGCGTAGCAGCGGGGGCCGAGGTCGTCGCCGTACACGGGCGCGTCGGAATTGGCGTGGTAGGCGCCCAGCGACGGGACGACGAGGACGCGCACGTGCAGGCCCGGCTGGGTGGTGCCGGCTCCGAGCACCTTGTCGGCCTTCGGCACGAAGTCCGCGAGGTCCTCGAGGTTGCACGGGAACTCCGCCGAGTACCTGGCCAGGATCTCGAGCGTGGGCAGGCTGGCCGAGCCGAGCCCGATCGCGTTCTGGCTGTTGGCGTCGAGGAAGGAGTGCAGGTCGTCGGAGGCGACTGTGAGGTTGGTGAGCAGCGCGGCGAAGTCGGCGCGCTGGCGCGACAGCGTCTTGCCCGTCACGCTGAAGTCGCTGAGCGCGGCCAGGAGGTCGGGGGCGGCCCTGTTGTAGGTCCTGGCCAGGCCGGCGAGTTCCCTGATGTCGGTGTCCAGCCTGGGCAGGTCGCCGTTGAAGTGCTTCAGGTAGCTGTTGAGCGTGACCAGGGACTGGCCGAGTTTCTCGCCGCGACCGCTGAGTCCCTGAGCGATCGCGGTCAGCGCCAGGGAGAGCTTGTCCGGCTGGACGGCCGAGAGGGTCGGGAGCAGGTCGTTCAGCACCTGCTCGAGCTCGAGCGCGTCGCCTGACCGGTTCTCCCTGATCACGCTGCCGTTGGTGAGTGTCGCCGTGGCCAGCGCCGGCGGCAGGATCAGGTCCACGTACCTTTCGCCGAACAGGGTCGTCGGCAGCATCTCGGCGGAGACGTTGGCGGGCAGGCGGCTCAGCATGCCCGGCTGGATCGCCAGTTCCAGCCGGGCGCCCGCGCCGTTGGCGCTGACCTGCCTGACCTCGCCGACCTGCACGCCGCGCACCATCACCTGGGCGCCCGGGTGCATCTCGTTGCCGACGCTGCTCGTGTAGACGGTGACGAGCGCGACGCGGGTGAACGCCTTTTCGTAGAGCGCGATCGACAGCCACGCGAGCAGCGCCGCCGTGACGAGGAACGCCACGCCGGCGACGCGGCGCTTCCGGGTCGCCGTCGTCATCCGGCCACCCGGACTGTGGTGGTCGCGCCCCAGATCGCCAGGCTCATGAAGAAGTCGATGATGTTGATCATGACGATCGCGGTGCGCACCGCCCGGCCGACGGCGACCCCGACGCCCGCCGGCCCGCCCTCCGCCCGGTAGCCGTAGTAGCAGTGCACCAGGATCACGACCACGCTGAAGATCAGCACCTTCAGGAACGACCAGAGCACGTCAACCGGGGACAGGAAAAGGCCGAAGTAGTGGCTGTAGGTGCCAGGCGACTGGCCTTCGAAGTACACGGTGACCAGCCGGGAGCCGATGTAGGAGCTGACCAGGCCGATCGCGTACAGCGGGAGCACCGCCGACGCCCCGGCGATGATCCTGGTCGTCACCAGGTACGGCAGGCTCGGGACGCCCATGCCTTCGAGCGCGTCGATTTCCTCGCTGATCCGCATCGCGCCGAGCTGGGCGGTGAACCCCGCGCCGACGGTCGCGGACAGCGCGAGGCCCGCGACCAGCGGCGCGATCTCCCTGGTGTTGAAGTACGCGGAGACGAACCCTGTGAACGCCGAGGCGCCGATCTGGTTGAGCGCGGCATAGCCCTGCAGGCCGACGACCGTGCCGGTGAACAGCGTCATGCCGATCATGACGCCGACCGTGCCGCCGATCAGGACCAGCGCGCCGCTGCCGAACCCGACCTCGGCGAGCAGCCTGGCGACCTCGCGGGGGTAGCGCCGCAGGGCGCGCGGGGTCCAGGCGAGCGCCTTCGCGTAGAACAGCAGCTGGTCGCCGAGCAGGTCGAGCCAGGACAGGCTCCTGCCGAGCCTGGCGGTGATGCCGTCGCCGGCGGCGCTGGTCTGTGCGGCCATGGGTCAGGCTCCCTTCGGCGGGACGATCTGCAGGTAGATGGCGGTCAGCACCAGGTTCACGAAGAAGAGCAGCAAGAAGGTGATGACCACGGACTGATTGACCGCCTCGCCCACGCCCTTGGGGCCCGGGCTCGGGTTCAGGCCGCGATGCGCGGCGACGACGCCGGCGATGAACCCGAAGATCAGCGCCTTGAGCTCGCTGATGTACAGGTCGGGGAGCTGGGCCAGCGAGGAGAAGCTGGCCAGGAACGAGCCGGGCGTGCCGTGCTGGGTGAAGACGAAGAAGAAGTAGCCGCCGACCACGCCGACGACGGACACGAGCCCGTTGAGCAGGATCGCGACGCCGGACGCGGCGAGCACCCTGGGCACGATGAGCCGCTGGATCGGGGAGACGCCCATGACCTCCATGGCGTCCATTTCCTCGCGGATCGTCCTGGCCCCGATGTCCGCGCAGATCGCGGAGCCGCCGGCCCCGGCGATCAGCAGCGCCACGATCAGCGGGCTGGCCTGCTGCACGACCGCGAGCACGCTGGCCGCGCCGGTGAACGACTCGGCGCCGAGCTGCCTGGTCAGCGAGCCGACCTGGAGCGTGATCACCGCGCCGAACGGGATCGACACCAGCATCGACGGCAAGATCGTCACGCTCGCGATCAGCCAGAACTGCTCGACGAACTCCCGCGTCTGGAACGGGCGCCTGAAGATCAGCGCGAGCACGCTCGCGGCGAGCGTGAACAGCTTGCCGGTCTGGCGCAGCGCGCCGGTGCCCGGCACGGTCTCGAAGCCGCCGCCGGCGGTCCCCCGCCTGGGGGTCGCGTCCCGCGTGGTCACCTGCCCTCACCTCTCGTCGCCTGCATGGGGAGGCTGAGCGTGATCGCCCGCCGCGCCGGTTCGGGCAGGGTATGGAGCATGCTCATCACTCGTTCGGTCCGCCGCCCCACGGCGGCGCGTTCTGGCAGTCCGGGGCTCGGGACGAGCTGGGGGACGAGCTCGCCCGGCTGACCGGAGTGCCTGAGCTGGCCGTCCTGATCGCTTTCCTCGAGGGCGAGCGCCGCGGCGTCCTTTTCCTCGGACATGCCGATAGGGCCGGCCCTGCGGCCGTTCACGAACTGCGTGATGACCGGGTGCTCGCTGGTCAGCAGCACCTCGCGCGGCCCGAACATGACCAGCTCGCCGCGGAAGAGCATGCCGATGTTGTCCGGCACGGTCCTCGCGATCTGGATGTCGTGGGTGACGATCAGCATCGTCGCGTCGATCTCCGTGTTCAGGTCGATGAGCAGCTGCGACAGGTACGCGGTGCGGACCGGGTCAAGCCCGGAGTCCGGCTCGTCGCACAAGATGATCTGCGGATCGAGGACAAGCGCGCGGGCCAGGCCCGCGCGCTTGCGCATCCCGCCCGAGATCTCGCCCGGGTACTTGTAGCCGTCACCGGCCAGGCCGACCAGGTCCATCTTCCCGAGCACGACCCGCCGGATCGCGGTCTCGGTCAGCTTCGTGTGCTCGCGCAGCGGGAAGGCGACGTTGTCGTACAGGTTCAGCGAGCCGAACAGCGCGCCGTCCTGGAACATGACGCCGAACAGCTTGCGCGCCTGGTAGAGCTGCCGCTCGCCGCACGAGACCAGGTCGATGCCGTCGATGAGCACTCGCCCGCGATCGGGCCTGACCAAGCCGACTAGCGACTTGAGGAACACGGTCTTGCCCGTGCCAGACGGGCCGAGCATCACGCTGACCTCGCCCGCCGGCAATGTCAGCGAGATGTCCTGCCAGACCGTATGGCGCCCGAAGGACTTGGCCAGGCCGTCAACGACTACCTCGATGCCCATCGCTGCTAGCCGATTTTCGCCTTGCCGAGCGTGAGCGTGATCGTATTACCCGACGCGGGAATGGTGAGGTTGATCAGCGGGGTCGCCAGCAGGCAATGGCCGAATTCGCCGATCGTGTACGTCCCGGTCACCTTGCCGCCGTCGAGCACATTGAACTTTTTCTCGCTCTTGAGCTTCACGACGACCGGGGCCTTGGTCTCGCAGGACTTGCCGACCGGCACGCCGACGCCGGCCACGACCAGGCTGACGATCTTGAGCGTGATCTTGGACGTGGTGCTGACCCCGCCGGTGCTGTCGTTCAGCTTGCCGGTGGTCGGCCCGTCGTTGATGAATCGCGTCGTGGCGGTGACCGGGATGACCCCGGCTTGCTTGAACGACCCGGTGGCGTCGGGCAGCGTCAGGGTTGCCGTCAGCTTGCTGTTACCGGTGTTCAGCGTCGATGCCAGCGTGCCCGGCCCCAGCTTCAGCGAGAATCCGGGGCCGGCCAGGTGCGTTGACCCGGTCACCTTGTATTTCGCGTGGACCTTGGTGGATGCTGAGGCCGCCGTGGTCGTCGCGGTGACCGCGACGACGGCGAGCAGGCCAGCGGCCGCGGCCGCTGGCCCGCGGGTCGATCTGATAAAACCTGACACGCCGATCTCCTTTCCCTTGTGTGTGCTGTCCGCCGTGATCGCGCGGCCCGGAATGGGCCGCTATCAGCGCTGTGGCTTCGGTACCGGTGGCGGGCAGACGAAATTGGCCGGCTGCGATGGTCCGCAGAGCTTGCCCTGCGTAATCTTCACGAAATTGCCCCGGCCGGAAATCGAGCCGGTGAGCAATGGGTCCAGGTTCTCGGAGGTGCCGCAATCGGCGAATGGCGGAATCGTCACCTTGCCAGAAAGCGGGCCGCCGGTCGGTACGGTGTATCCCCTCGGCGGGAGCGTGTTGTCGCCTTTGCCCACGACGACCAGCGTGATCGGGCGGACGGTGTGACAGCCGACGCCTACGTCAAGCGGCACCCCGTTGACGCGCACCCCGCTGATGGCGGCGGCGACCTTCGTGGTAGCCGTCACCATGATCGGGAAGGGCGGCGCGGTGATGCCCGACGCCGAGATGATCGTGATCGATCTCAGCTCGGTCAGGTGCAAGGTCGCGGTCACCGGCACGAACCTGAAGGCCAGGAACGTGGCCGTCACGGGCGGGAGCTCGCGCCGCCCGCGGAAGTACAGCAGACCGGTCGAGCGCTCGATCAGCTTGCGGTCCTTGAGCTTGTGATGCTCGGCGAAGTCGACATTGACCAGGCCGGGCTTGACGTGGCCGGCGGGCCGCAGCAGCGCGGCGCCGATCAGCTTGGCGACGTCGGCGAACCCGGTGACGTAAGCGCAGGTGGCGACGCCAGTGCCGACTTCCTTGATCTTCCCGCACCCGGCCGGGAACCGGTGCTTGCGCTTGGCGGGTCCGCCGGCCGGCTGCCCTTTCTGACTGGCCGGCGGGCTCGGCGCGGCGGGCCTGACCGTGACGGCGGCGAGCCGCTGGCCGGCTGTCCTGGCCGCGCCGGTGCCTGGCGCGCAGGCGACGCTGATGGCGGCCGGGCTGGTCGCCGATCCGTCCGCGCGCAGCGGGTACAGGTCGATGACCAGGTCGCCGGCGGTGGCGGTGAGGAGGCCGGCGTGCTGGGGGGCGATGGGAGGGGTGGTTCCCGAGGCGGTCATGGTCAGCGTGCCCGCGCCGGGGGTCGTGCCCGCGCCCGGTATCTGGTACGCGCTGGTGCCCTGGACGCGCCATCGCGCCTGGCGCCTGGTGCCCTGGCTGTCCTCGACGGCCGTGAGCACGTCCGCGCCTTTGACAGACGTCGCGCCGAGCCTGGTCAGGCTGGCCAGCGCCGCTGCGGGCAGCCTGGTCGTGAGCAGCACGCTGAAGGGCCTGATCGGCTGCCCGGCGGTGGCTATCGGCGGGAAGGTCGTCGTGATGAGCGCGGTGACCTGCGCGCTGCCCTCCGGAAACTGGCAGGCATATTCCAGGCTGGCATGCGCGACCTGGGCCGCGCTCGCCGCGCGCACGCCGACGACGGCCGCGCCCGCGATCGTGATCGCGCCGAGCGCGGCAATGCTTACGGCCTTGAGCCCCACCCTTTGATCCCGCCCCTTATGGCCTTGCCGTCGCCGACGGCCGGTGCCGGTCACCACGTGCGGTCACCGGCACCGGCCGCGGCCGGCGATGACTAGCTCGACTTGATCGTGCCCTTGCGGCTGAGCGTGAAGGTGCCCGTGAAGCCCGGGTGGTCGCCGTTCTTCACGAGGCCGGCGCAACCGCTGACGCCCGAAACCGTCAGCTGTGCCTTGGTCGTCGCCTTCGCCGGGAGCTTGGAGGTCATGTTGAGCGTGTGCTTGCTGTTGAGGTAGTAGCCAGGGGCCGAGCCCGTCACCATGAACGAGCAGGCTGACATGCTGACTTTGACCTTGACGCCGCTGATGAACCCGTCGGTCTGGCCCTTGCGGCTGGTCTTGGAGTCGACGCTGACCTTGTAGGGGGTCTTCTCGATCTTCGTGGTCACCCGGCCCAGCGGGCCGGTGCAGTTGTTAAACGCCAGCTTCGTGGCCGTCCCGACCTGGACTGGTGACTTGCCCTTGTGAGTGCCGTTCGGGATCTTCCCCGACGCGGTCGAGGCCGGGGTCTTGCCCCTGGTCGAGCAGGTGACGTTGATGCCGTGATCGCTGAGCACGCTCTTCGCCGTCTTGGCCGTGTAGCTTCCCCCACCGCTGACCTTCACCGTCAGAGGAGTCGACGCCAGAGCCGGGCCCGCGCTCAGTCCTATTACGGCGGCAGCGGCCGTGGCCGCGCTCAGGGCCGCGAGAGTGCGCTTCCCTGTCGTCATGAATCCGCCTCCTTGATCTGGTTGTTCGATCATGTTGCGTATCGGACAACTCAGCTACCCGGGCGAATCCAGTCCACGCGCCTTTCGGGGACCCAATTCTTGTCAAATCAGGCGCACGGCAGCAGGGTTCGTTGTCATCCCCTGAGTAAATAGAAGGTGGGCGTCGCATTGCGTGGCTGCCCGGACTCGGAGCGCTTACACATCACGCAGTGATGGTTCTTGCCGCTCATTCCTTGTACTCATTTACTCATTTCCTTGCACTCATTTCAATAGCATTCCGGGTCAGGGGAGCGGCCTCCCGGCGCTTCTGTCCATCGGCTCTGCACAGGTTCGCCATCCCAGGTTCACGGCAGCAGGACATAACAGACAGATACGTTTCGAGACCTGCCTAGGACGCCTCGGCGAAGGGGGAGCAGATGACTTCCGGATCAACCGCCACCGTGAACTTCGACCAGCTGGCCGCAGGGCTACGGGGTGACCTGATCGTGCCGGAGGATCCGAGGTACGCCGACGCGCACGCCGTCTACAACGCCATGATCGAGCGGCGGCCAGCGGGCATCGCGCTGTGCCGTGACACGGCGGACGTCATAGCCTGCGTGCTTTTCGCCCGCGAGCGCGGCATCGAGATCGCCATCAGGGGCGGCGGTCATAACGCCGGCGGCCTGGGTGTCTGGGACGACGCCCTCGTGATCGACCTGTCGCCGCTGCGCAGCACGACTGTCAGCCCGCAGGCCGGCACGGTCAGGGCCGACGGCGGCTGCACCTGGGGCGATGTGGACCACGCGACCGGCGCGTTCGGCATGGCGACCCCGTCGGGCATCTTGTCGACCACCGGCGTCGGCGGCCTGACGCTCGGCGGCGGGGTCGGGTACCTGGCCAGGCGGTTCGGCCTGACTGTCGACAATCTCAACTCGGCCGACGTCGTGCTCGCCGACGGCAGTTTCGTAACCGCCAGCCAGGACTCGTCCAGCGACCTGTTCTGGGCGCTGCGCGGCGGCGGCGGCAACTTCGGCGTCGTCACCTCGTTCGACTTCCGCTGCCACGAGATTGGCGAGCATGGCATGGTCATCGCTGGCCCGGTGCTCTACGACATCGGCGACACCGCCGAGGTGATGCGCTGGTACCGCGACCTGCTGCCCACGCTGCCCGAGGAGCTCAGCGGCTGGATCGCGCTGCTCACCATCCCGCCCGCGCCGCCGTTCCCGCAGGAACTGTGGGGCCGCAAGTCATGCGGCGTCATGTGGAGCTATACCGGGCCCCACAACCGGGCGGAGGAGATCCTGCGGCCGGTCAAGACGTTCGGCTCGCCCCTGCTCGTCGGCCTGCAGGAGATGCCGTACTCCGTGCTGCAGAGCGCGTTCGACGGCCTCTACCCGCACGGCCTGCAGTGGTACTGGCGCGCGGACTTCTTCAACGAGATCTCCGATGCCGCCATCGACGTGCACCGCAAGTACGGCCAGCAACTGCCGACCGGCCACTCGACGATGCACCTGTACCCCATCGACGGCGCCGCCAGCAGGGTGCCCGCCGACGCCACCGCCTTCGCCTACCGCGACGGCGGCTGGGCGGGCGTGATCGTCGGCGTCGACCCCGACCCAGCGAACGCCGCGCTGATCTCGCAGTGGGCCAGGGATTACTGGGACGAACTCCACCCGACCTCGGCCGGCGGCGCCTACGTGAACTTCCTGATGAACGAGGGCCAGGACCGGGTCAAGGCCTCTTACCTTCACAACTACGACCGCCTGGCGCAGGTAAAGCGCCGCTACGACCCGGACAACGTCTTCCACATCAACCAGAACATCCAGCCAGCCACCTCGCTCGACGCCTAACCAGTCGCAAACCTAAGGCCGGACCGGCTAGGCCGGGCAGGCGCGGGCCGGGCCGGGGGCAGGCCGGGCCGGGCCGGGGGGCAGGCCGGGCCGGGCCGGGGCGCTCGTGATCAGGATCGGGGAGCCGGTCCAGAGTTCTCAGTCCGGGGAGTTGTCAGTTCGGGAGCGGCAGGTGCGATGTTCCGTGATCAAGGACCAGGGCATGATCACGGAGCATCACCGCTGTCCTGGAGGCTGCCGGGTGACTCGGGATCGTGGAGAGTCAGGCGTCTGGTGGGGTCAGCGGGAGGCTTTTCCCCTTGAGATTGTTGAACTGGCGCCTTCGCGGTTGATCTGTGTTCCCGGGCGGATGTGCGCTGTGCCCAGGAACGGCGCCGCTGGGGCGGCGTGAGCAGCGTGGCCCTCCCTGTTGCTGTTAGCGGTCCGTTTTGACAGCAACGTGGCCCTCCCCGTTGCTGTCAGGACAACATCAGGGAGGGCCACGTTGCTGTTAAAACCGGTGACCAACAGCAACAGGGAGGGCCACGATGCTGTCACAGGTGCCGGTTTCGGTACCGCGGAGACTGGCCCTGCCGACGTGGCCCCGCATGGATGTGGTGATCGCCCCCCGTCTCTGTCGCAAATGCCGTAATGCGTCGCTAGACACGCATCGTTGGCCGAAATCGGGCGAACCTGAGGCGGGCGGGCTGGCGGCGGGCGGGTCTGAGCGGCGGGTCCGGGGCAGGTGGGTCTGGGGCGGGCGGCCCGAGGGTCGCGGGTCTGGGGCGGGCGGCCCGGGGGTCGCGGGTCTGGGGCGGGCGGGTCTGGGGCCGACCGGTGCGGGGCGGGCGGGTGGGTGCGGGGCGGGCGGGCTTGAGACAGCATGATGGGTGCGATGGAAGATGCGCTGGCGGCCTGGGGTGAGGTGGCGATTGTCGGTCCGCTCGACGGCGGCAACCGTAATGCGGTGCTTGAACTGCGGCGTGGCGGCGAGCGGCTGGTAGCCAGGACGTCGCGCAGATCGCCGCCGAGCCTGGACTGGGAGATCAGGCTGCTTGAGTTCCTGGCCGGGCACGGATTCAGGGTTCCGCTCGTGGTGCCCGCGCTCGACGGCCGCGGGCACGTGGCCGGGACGGTCGTCCAGACCTGGCTCGACGGCTCTGCGCCCGGTCCGGGTGACTGGCCTGCGGTAGCCGAGACCTTGCGCCACCTGCACCAGGTCACCGGGGGGTGGCCGCAGCGCCCCGGTCACGCGTCCACTCGCGAGTTGCTTATCGCTGAGCGCGGCGGCGACGTTGACTTGGCGGCCATGCCTGCCGATGCGGTCGCGATCTGCAGGCAAGCCTGGCGAGGCCTCAAGGGAGGCTCGGAGTCCGTCGTCCATGGCGATCCGGGTCCGTCTAACATCCGCGTCCACGTCGCTGGCGTCGGGCTGCTCGACTGGGACGAGGCCCGCGTCGACTACAGCGACCTTGATCTGGCTGAACTTCCTGGCAGTGCCCTGCCGCCCGGGAGGCTCTCGGCGGCCCGGACGGCCGCCACAGCCTGGGAGGCGGCGAATGGGTGGATCGTGGAGCCCGGCTACGCCGGCCGCCAGCTTGCCCTGCTCCGCTCAGGCCAGCACAATTCCGGCCCGCCGGGTGCCGCCGGCCCGCCGGGTGCCTGACGTTGGTCAGGCCGGGACCGATGCGAGGTAGGTCTCGAGGGCGGCCCGCCATTCGGCGGTGTTCTCGAACTGGGGGCAGTGGCCTGCGTCGGAGATGACCGCCAGCGTGGTTCCGCGGCCGATGGCGGCGGCCATTCGCTGCGACGGGCCCATGAACGGCTTGTCTTGCTCCCCGACGATGACCAAGACTGGCAGCGAGGCGAGTGGCGCGGTCAATTTTTCAAGCCGATCTTCGACCGTTATGAACACCGGTGCCATGGCCGCGTACATGGCGGGCGACGTGCCGCGGAACTTACTGTCCTCGAATTCGGCGTATCCGGGTCGCTCAGCGAGCAGCCGCCGGTACGCCGGGGTGACCAAGGGGCCTTCGGCCTCGGCGTCGGCGATCACGTCAGCGAGCCCGGCCATGCCCTGCGTGCGCACGATGGACACCGCCGCGCTGACCAGGTCAGGGTCCAGGCCAGGGACCGGGCCGGGCGAGGTGTCCATCAAGATGAGCCCGGCCAGCCGGCCGGGTGCGGCCAGGGCCATGAACTGGGCGATCATGCCGCCCATCGAGTGCCCGAGCAGGACGAAGCTGTCCCATCCGAGAGCATCGGCCAGCCGCAGGCAGTCGTCGGCCATCAGCTCGAAGGAGTAAGCCGACTCCGCGGCGGGCTTCGAGCTCGCGCCGTGTCCGCGCAGGTCGGGTGCGACCGCGTGCCAGCCGAGAGTGGCGAGCTGGCCGAGCCAGTCGGTGAAATCCTCCTTCGCGCCGGTGAAGCCATGCACCAGGAGCAGCGGGCGCTGACCTGCGCCTGCCTCGGCGATCCTGAGCGTGACTTCGCCAAGGTCCACATCGCGCTGCGGCCCGGCCGGCTCGGCCGCCTCGGCCGCTTCGCTGGCTGTGTTCCCGACGGCCTCGCTGGCTGTTGTCATGGCTGCTCCGCATCTGTGTCAGGCCTGTAGCCGGTGGCGGTGAAGTGGCCCGTCACCAGTTTCGCGCACGCCTTCGGGTCGCCGAAGGCGCCCCAGTCGATGGTCAGCGGGTCTAGCCCGGTGCCCCGCACCGTGATGACGGTGGTGTGAGCATCGTGGCCCTCCCCGTTGCTGTCAGCGGTCCTTTCTGACAGCAAGGTGGCCCTCCCCGTTGCTGTCAGGAGAGGCTGCTGAAAAACCCCGTTTTCGTCGCGAACCCGACTCCCTGACCTGCGGTTCTTCGATCGCGATCATGGATTTTTCGGGGTTTTTCAGCAGCCTCTCAGGACAACATCAGGGAGGGCCACGTTGCTGTTAAAACCGGTGATCAACAGCAACAGGGAGGGCCACGATGCTGTTAGAGGCCGGCGTGGCCAGCAACCCGGGCCGAGCACCCCATGTCACGTTGCCGGGGTCGCGGCGCTCTTCCACGGGGCGGCCTGGGTTAGCCGCAGATGCTGAGCAGGCCCATGGTCAGGATGACGCCGATGACCAGCACCTCGACTGCTAGCTGCATGCCGTTGGTGAGGCCGCGCTCCGAGGACTGGAACTCGGCGCCCGAGGTGCGATTGATCGCGCGCCTGACGTTGATGAAGCCCCGACTGGCCGGCGCCGGTGCCAATACCTCGACCCAGTCCCCTTCGGAGGCGAACCCGATCGCGCTGTTGCCCGTCAGCCGGACCGTCACCTGGTTCGTACGACGGGCCGGAGGATCATGCCGTTCGAGCCGGAAGGTCGACACGAAGGTCGATCCCTTGTCATGCCTGATCGTGCCCTGAGCGATCTTGCTGACCTTGCCGACCACTCCGCCGGCCAGGATGGGCGGCGGCGAGTCCGTCTGGCGCGCAGGCGGCAGCGCTCCGTTCGGGGACACCGAGTCGTTCGGGGACACCGAGCCGTTCGGGGAATCGGTGAAACCGGCCATAACGCGATCCTCCGCATCAGGGTCACGCATCGACCACAGGTAGAGTAACTGCTCCGCTGCAGACCGTAACTAGGCTTCTACGATAACAGCCCGGCGGCGTTGGAACTACCTGCCTGAAAAGGCAGCTGAGAGTGGTTCGAACCGTGCGCATTCTTCCCATCGCTCGCCTGTACCGGGCGCGAAAGTGGATGCGGGGCCGCTGGCCTGCGGCGCCCACGCCTACAGCGAGGAGCTCTTTGATGGGAGCCGAGCTCAGCCAGCAGGACTTCGAGGAGTTCATGGGATGGTTCGCTGATCAGCGCGTGGTCGCGTTGGACACCGACCTGGCCGACATGCTCGCGGGTCAGTTCGGCGATCTCTCGTGGCCGTCGAATCATTCCTCCGCCACTCGGTACGCCGAGGCGATGACCGCTCGGTTCCTCACCGAGCAGGACGGCTCGTCTCTGATGTCGGATTTCGAGCGCTACGTCGGGGAGGCGAAGAGAGAGCTTGAGGACAGCGGGGGCGGCGAAGGCGAACAAGGCGCCGACGCGGTCGTCGCGGCGGTCGGAAGCCTTGTCAGCTGGCTCGCTGGCGTGACGCGGGATCGCGGGTGGGACCGGTACAGCCTTCCCGACTACGACCAGAACGCCGACGCGAGGTACAGGTTCGACTCGGTGGCCGGGGTCTATCAGTGGGAGGACCCGCGTGCCGCGGGGTCGTGGCTGAGCGAGGCCGAGTTCAGCGCGCTCGGGGTCGGCGGAGCGGCGGATGAGGCCGAGCGCTACAGCGGGCCGGAATACGACGAGAACTTCCATATGTGGTACCGCTACGACCTGAGCAATAGGGTTTACGAATGGGCTGAGGGCGACCGTTCGACCGCGCCCGGCGTCACGGCCGCCTGGATGTCTCAGGCCGAGGCCGAGCAGGCGCGCCGCTACTCGGCTCCTGAGATGGACGCTACGTCCGGCGCGAGGTACCGGTTCGACTCGGTGGGCGGGGTCTATCAGTGGGAGGACCCGCGTGCCGCGGGGTCGTGGCTGAGCGAGGCCGAGTTCAGCGCGCTCCGGGTGGGCGGGGCCGTGGACGAGGCGGACCGTTATAGCGCGCCCAGGTACGACGGCAACTACCGCATGTGGTACCGCTACGACCAGGGAAGCAAGACCTACGAATGGGCCGAGAGCGACGCCGCGACCGCGCCCGGAGTCTCAGCCGCCTGGATGACCCAGGCCCAGGCCGACCAGCGTCTGCATGTCAAGACCAGCGCACCGGAAGACGGCGCGGCCGTCGCGCAGGCGCAGGCGCGCGTGCAGGCGGCCGAGACGGTGCGCGCGCAGGTCGTGACGCCTTCCGTGTCTGAGGTCGTGGCGAAAATGCGCCAGGAACTCCCCCCGGACCTGGTGGCCCGGATCGGATCCGGAATGGACCGCCTGGCCGAGAGCCTCGTGGTGACGGAGATATCACGAGCGCTCGCGACCGCGCAGTCACCCCAAGCTGAGAGGTAGCAGCGACGATGAAACGCAGAATGCCAGGCGGCGAGCCCGACGATGAGCGCTACGTCAAGAGGCGGCGGCAGCTGGAACTCCCGGAGTACGAGGAGCTCAGCGAGGACCAGCTGAACTTCATGCATAGCTTCGTCAGCGAGATCGTCGGCCAGTACCTCGGACAGTGGATGGACGTCGGCCACGCTGAGCCGGACGTCGCGCATTCGTTCTTCTTCGGGCAGCCGCAAGACTTCATCGAGCAGTCGCTCTTCGCCGGCGAGCAGGATGATTACGTTTTCGGGACGCCGGACGATTCGGTGCCAGGGACACCCGAATCCTCTGATGACGAATTCGAGTATGTCCCCGAGACCCCGCAGGCATACCAGGACGAGTCAGATTTCGCCGAAGTCGCGCAAGTCTCGCTTGAAGGGGACTCGGACGAGCAGCAGGAAATGGACGAGGACTTCCTCGCGGATCCTGAGCAGTACGCCTGGGACCTGGCAATGGAAATGAGCAACGAGATCATCGACGAATTGTACGACGAGAGCGCTGCCGAAGACGACGAGTCCATGGCTGACGGCGACGTCAAGCAAGAGATTCTCAAGCTGCCAGATATCAACGACTTGCAGGTTGAGATCTGCCAGGCGATCTACGAGGACATACTGGAAGAGTGGAGCATTAGCTATGCCTCCTAGGAAAGGCGCTAAGGGAAAGGCAAAGGGAAAGAAACTCAGTCCGGCGAAGGCAGGCGACATCAAAGCCAAGGCCAAGAGGAAGACCGCGCCGGTGGCGGCTCCGCTAATTGTGCGGGCGAAGCGCCTCAAGAGGCAAAACTCCGCGGACGCCTTCGGCGATTTCTCGATCATCAGCGAGGCGGATTACGAGCCTTTCCCGAAGCCCGCCGGAGCCCCGACTGCCGGCGCCCGGGGCTGCAAGAGCGCGGAAGTTACCCTCGGTCCGATAGCGGGATGGCCCGAATTTCTTCAAGGGACCGACGCCGCGGTCATCTACCCCGACGCGATCACGGACGTTAGAGCTGAGCTGAATGATGCCAAGTACCACTGGAAGTCCGGTCATGTGATCAACGCGGACTTCGGCGGATCGGGTATCGGGAATAAGAATATGACCTGCCTTACCTCAAGCGCCAACACGTCGCAGACCGCCTTCGACAACAGCATCAAGAATGCCCGCAGCGCACTGCACAGGGTCTACAGCACCATTCGGGAGGCCGGGGCGCAGCACGAATTTTTCGCCGGACTGGGATACGGCATTAAGCTCGAGATAGTCCTGAGCGACGCCGCGTGGGCGGCCACTTACCCTGAGAATTGCGTCTCTGATCAGATGAGCCTGACCGCGACAATTGTCAGCGAGCCGTCTGAGGCTGACATCAGAGCTGCGATGGGCGGTGCCACGGAAATGACTGTCCAGCAGGCGCTGACCGCCGTTCAGGAGGTCAAGACACTCGTCGCGAAGGCGAACCAGACCCCGGTGATCTATAACACGAAGTGACCATCCGGCCCGGATCGTGCCGCGTCGCTTGCTGGAGGCTGTCGCAGCGGCTGAGATTCACCTATGCCGGGCGGGCCGACCTCATGTCGCACGCCGCCGCTCTGTGACATCCCGATCCATGCCCCTGTCCCCTTCAGGCCCGGACCCCGCGCGGGTGCCGGGCCTGATCCATTCCCGGAAGGACAATCCTGTGGCATACGCCTGACCCCTGAATTGGCTCGTATCATTGTTTATAGATATTTAGGCCATCTGTATGACTCCGTGAGAGGATCGGCTCATCTCGGCGGAATCTCCTGCCGCTCCGGTCACATTGCGGCCACGCATATGTCAACTCGGAACCTGACATCCGCGTCGATAATAACAACACGGCGACTCAGGCAGCGGCATGATGCCTCGCTCCGCACCTCAGGAGGTTCCGAAAGTGAGACCAGTTAACTACGACGTCAGGCAGTACCGGAACTACGTCCTCGGCCGCACGTTACGAACCGGGCAGCTAGATGGCTGGATCAATGCCTTCGCGGCGCGCCTTCCGGATTCACGGCCGCTGGACGGCCTGGACCTCGGCTCTGGCACTGGGCGCTTTACCCCGGCTCTGGCTCAGGCATTCGGGCCGGTGACAGGCGTGGAGCCGTCGGCCAGGATGCGGCAGATCGCCGAGAGTCGGACTGTCCGCGCTGACGTCCGGTACCTAGGCGGATCCGCCGATGCCATCCCCTTGCCAGACGACTCTGTCGACTACACGTTGATGTACCTCGTGTGGCACCACGTGGAGCACAAGGCCCAAGCCGCACGCGAGATTGCCCGCGTAACCCGACCTGGTGGCCGGCTCCTGCTTCGATCGCAATTCCGCGACCATATGCCGCGCCTGTGGTGGCTGGAGTACTTCCCCCGGGGGCTGGAAGCGGACGCATCCATGTATGACTGCCTAGCCGACGTGATATCCGTCTTCGCCGACGCCGGCTGGCAGGTCTCGAGCTTCGCGGCGATCGACCAGGAGCCTGCGGCAGGGACCCGCCTGCAGGTGCTCGAAAAACTGCGCCTGAGGCCCTACTCAACCTTCGAGCAGCTCACGGACGACGAAGTCGCCACCGGTTTCGAGAAGCTCGAACAGGCTGTCGCCGCTGACCCTGATGCGCCCGTGCCGGCCTACCCAGAGACACTCTTGACTTTGTCTCGGCTTATGTAAACCACTCAGCATTCTCGGGAGTCATATAGCCAGGACATTAACGGGAGGGAACTGCATGCTTACCATCGCTAAGGAGTTCAGCTTCTCCGCCAGCCATGTGCTCCACGAGTTACCGGAGAATCATCCGTGCGGCCGGATGCATGGGCACAACTATATTGTCATCGTCGAGCTAGGCGCGCCGTCCGACCAGCTCAACAAGGCTGGCTTTGTCAGAGATTTCGGTGAGCTGAACGCGGTTAAGAAGTGGATCGACGACAAGATCGATCACCGGCACCTCAACGACGTGCTTGGTGAGGTCAATCCATCGGCGGAGCACATCGCGCAGTGGATCTTCCGTCACTGGAAGGAAAGCCTTCCTGAACTCACGGCCGTCCGGGTCTCGGAGACGCCGCGAACCTGGGCCGAATACAGGCAGTAAGCCCCGGCTTAAAACCCCTCTCGAAGGGAGGATTCGACATGCCCGAATTCCTGTCAGGGATTACGGATCTCGTTCAGGGAGGTGATGCCCAGGGCGGTCCGAAGCTTGTCGTCAGCGAGATCTTCGGGCCTACCTGAAACCGTTCAGGGAGAAGGGCCGAGCACAGGGCGTATTTGCGGCTTTCTCCGCCTCGGCGGGTGCAACCTGTCCTGCCGGTGGTGCGACACCCCTTACACCTGGGACTGGACGGGGATCAGTTCGCCGGTGGCGTACGCGCCAGCCGCGGAACTCCACTCGATGTCGGCAGACGAGGTGGTAAGGCGGCTGGAGAAGATGGACGTCAGCCTGGTGATCGTGACGGGGGGCGAACCCCTCAATCAGCAGGCGCGACTGGTGCCCGTGTTAAGACGGCTCCATGATCAGGGCATCGCCGTAGAGATGGAGACGAACGGCAGCCGTACGCCGGCGCCGGAGGTGCGGCGACTGGTCCGCCGTTTCGTTGTGTCGCCCAAGCTGGCGCACTCCGGTGTTCCGGAACGAAGTCGGCTGGTGCCGGGGGCACTGCGGGTTTTCAGGGACTCAGGCAAGGCTGATTTCAAGTTCGTCGTTCAGTCGGGCAGCGACCTGGACGAGGTGGCGGCCATCGTTGAAAAGCATGAGCTAGCACCGATCTGGATCATGCCAGAGGGACAAACAGCGGACGCTATTTCGCGCACGCTGACGGCAATAGCTGACGCGGTCGTGAACCGCCGGTGGAACCTCACCACGCGCCTTCACGTCCTCGCGTGGGGACTATCAAGGGGAGTATGACCGATGACCTCTACGGCATCGAAGTATCTGGACAATGTGCAACCGGGCCTAGCCGATCTCGAGCTGGGGGCATCCTGCGGGGAGCCGGCGGCGAACGGGCGCCAGGATCCGCTGGAGAAATTGGCCAGGGCGCTTCTCCTGGAAATCGGAGAAGATCCGGATCGTGAGGGGTTACGCAGTACCCCGGCGCGCTACGCGCGATGGTGGCGAGAATTCGTCAGCTATGACGCTGGGAAATTCGAGACAACCTTCGATGCGGTGAGCTCAGACCAGCTGATCCAGGTGAGCGACATTCGCGTATGGTCGCTGTGCGAGCACCATCTGCTCCCCTTCTGGTGTGATGTCTCGATCGCTTACATTGCCCACCACCGAATAGTCGGCCTCTCCAAGTTCGCCAGAATCGCGCACGATCACGCGCATCGACTCCAGGTGCAGGAGCGACTGACCGCCGGGATCGCGGACTCGGTGACCGCCGTCTCCGGCTCTCCCGATGTCGCCGTCTTCACTAACGGTGAGCACCTGTGCATGACGATACGGGGTGTCAGGACGGCTGCGAAGATGTCCACCTCGGTGCTCAGAGGGCTTTTCCTTACCGACCCCGAAATGCGGGCCAGGCTCATCACCCGGCACTGACGCCGGCCGGAGCGCATTAAGAAGCTGGAGTTCCCGTGGTCACCTATCACAAGCCGATCATCCGCAGCGGGCTGTCCTTCGATGACGTGCTGCTCGTTCCCAAGCTCACCCGCGCGGACAGCAGGCAGAATGTCCGGCTCGACACTCAGCTTGTGCCCGGCGTTCGGCTGGCGCTGCCGATCATCTCGGCGAACACGCCGTGGTGCACGGGAGCCGCCATGGCCACGGCCATGGCCCAGCTCGGCGGATGCGGATTCATACATCGAATGCAGCGTGCCGGGGACCAGGTCGCGATGGTGGCTGAGGTCAAGGCCGCGCCCGCGGACAGTGCACGGTTCCCGGCCAGGTCGCTCGACGCGGATGGCCGCCTGCTGGTCGGGGCGGCGATCGGCGTGAAGGACGACTACCTAGAACGCGCGGCGGATCTGCTGGCGGCGGGAGCGAATGTACTGCTGATCGACATCGCTCACGGGCACTCGGCCCAGACGCTCGCGGCGCTGGAGAAGGTCAAGTCCGGCCACCCCGCTATCCCGGTGATCGCTGGTAACGTCGCGACCGCCGATGGCACCAGGGCACTGATCGAGTCGGGTGCCGATGCGGTGAAGGTCGGGATCGGCCCCGGCGGGATCTGCACCACCCGGCAAGTGGCAGGCGCCGGAGTGCCTCAGGTGACAGCGGTGCTCGACTGCGCGGAGGCGGCGGCCGCCACCGGCACCCCGGTCATCGCCGACGGTGGCATCCGCTCTTCGGGTGACATGGTGAAGGCCCTGGCCGCGGGCGCGTCCTCGGTAATGCTCGGCACCATGCTGGCCGGCGCCGACGAGAGCGCGGCGGCAATGGTCGTGCGTGACGGCAGGCGGTACAAGATCACCACGGGGTTCGTCACTCTTGGGGTTCCGTTGACGATGAAGCGGGCTAGCGGTCAGCAGATCACCCGGCAAGACCTCGAAGACTACGTTCCCGAGGGCGTGGAGGCGACATTCGAGCACCGCGGCCGGCTGGAGGCTCTGCTCAGGCAGTACGGCGGCGGCATCCGTTCCGGGCTGAGCTATTCGGGCGCCCTGAGCATCATCGAGCTATGGGGGAAGGCCGAGTTCGTCAAGGTCTCCTGCGCGGGGCTCGGCGAGAACAGGCCGCACGCCCTGGAACGCGCGCCGCAGTTGCAGCCTGATTACCGCGAAATATTCCTTGCCAATGACCATGGGGCGGAGAACTCGTGAGCAGCCAGGCGACGAGTTCGGCTGACAGCGGCCTGTGGCGGCGGCACGCCCTTTACCTGCTGGACTGGTCACAGTTCGACACCGCGATCCGCTCGATAGCCGGGCAGGTGCGTTCCAGCGGTGAAAGAGTGGAATGCATTCTCGGTGTTTCCCGCGGTGGCCTGGTACCGGCGGTTTCCCTGTCCAATGTGCTGGGCATATCCGCGTTCCACGTGACCGCGGTGGGACGCAATGTCGGTGATGGGCAGTACCTGGAAAAGCAACCGCCGAGGGTCCTCTGGCACGGCGACCTGGCAGCGGTGCGCGGGAAGAGGGTGCTCGTGGTCGATGATGTCGCCGGCAGCGGGGAGACCCTGCGCTACGTCTGCGAGCAGGCCGTCCTCGCCGGTGCCGCCAGCGTGCGCACTGCCGTCGTCGTGCGGATGCGCCAGGGCGCCAGCGCAGCCGATTTCGTCGCGGTGGAACTTGACGACTGGGTGGTGTTTCCCTGGGAGGACCGCGAACTGCCGCAAGGCGCACGGACCAGGCACGTGACCATGCCAGAGCCGGGACGGGAAGCAGGCCGTTGAGCGAGCAGCTGACGCGCTACGAACGCATACTCGTCGCGGTGCTGACCGTTGTGCCGGGACCGGGCGGGACGATCACATTCGTCCGCCAGCGCAACGGGCCCTTCGCAGGGAACTGGCTCTTGCCAGGCGGCGGCGTGGAGGTCGGGGAATGCGCCAGGAACGCGGCGATTCGCGAGGCGTTCGAGGAAACCGGGTGCAGGCTGCATGATCCGGTGCCATTCGCGGTTTACGAGATCATCGGACGCTGGCCGGACGGGCCGTACTACCACCTGTACATGACGGCATTCCTGGAACCTGGTGAGCACGAGGTACAGGCCGACTTCAAAGGGCACAACGTGGACGGCGTCCGGCAATGCCGCATCGAGGAAATGGCACTGCATTCCACCGACTACCGCATACTCGTCGACGCCGGGGTGATGTCCTGCTCAGAATCGGAGATCACGATGCGCCTGGCCGCCGACGGAATCACCATGAGCACCTTGGCCGGCGCTCAAGTACGGAGTAGCTGATGGAATCCGCCCCGCGCCCCGATGACCTGCCCGCCTATTACCGGTCGGTGCTCGTGCACGTTGACGACCAGCCGGTCTCATTAGAGGTCGAACTCACCAGGAGGCTCGCTGAGGAGGAACGTCGAGCGAACAGGCGTCCGGTGACGCTGTTCCGCAACATCAGCGGACATCCAGGCACGGCAGTGCTCGGCAATCCCTGTCCGCTGCCCGTGCTGCTGGCGTCCATGGGCATCGAGTCGCGCGACTGGCTGCCCGCACTGGCGAAACGGCTGACCGCGCCCGTCACGCCGACCCGGTCGGAACCGGCCCGCTGGCGTGAGCTCGCCGGCCTGCACGAGCTTCCTGTGCCCTGGCACCGGCCGGGCGATGCGGGCCCGTACATCACGGCGGGAGTGACCATCACGCAGTCCCTGGACGGCGACCTCAACCTCGGCATTTACCGCATCCAGGTAGCCGGCCCGGCCAAGGCGAGGATCTTCTTCGATCCGCGCACCGACGCCCACCGGAACTGGCGGGCGCACGTGAACGCCGGGCGCACCCTGCCGTTCACGGTCTTCATCGGCGCCGACCCTATCTACCTGCTCACCGGCGCCTCACGACTGCCGGTCAGCGGCAGCGACTTCGAAGTCGCGGCACGACTGCGAGGCAGCGTGACCGTACTCGATGACGTGCTGGGCGTGCCGGTCGACTCCCAGTACGTCATACAGGGCGAGGTGGGCGCCCAATTGGAGACCGAGGGACCGTTCGCCGAGTTCAAGGGCTACTACATGCCAGCGAGGCAAAGTCCTGTCGCGACCATCAAGCGAGTAATGGCCGCGCGGCGGCCGTTCTACCCGACCATCGTCACCGGCAACGAGTCCGGGCTGACGCTGGCGTCCTTGCAGAACGAGTACCTGATGTACGCCCACCTGATCGCGGCGGGCTTCCCGGTCGAGCGGGTGTCCTATCCGCACGCGGCCCGGGGCGAGTTCCTCGCGGTGATCCGCTCGCCGCGACCGGGCAAGGAACTGCTACGCGCCGCGATGGAGTTCGACCGGCGGGCGAAGATCGTCGTCTGCGGTGAAGACCCCGGCAACCCGGACGAGATCTGGCAGACGATCGCGTCCCACGGGTTCACCGCGGTGACCGATGTCTACCACCGAAAAGGAATGGAGTACGGGAACCGGATCGGGTTGCTGTTCGACCGGTCACCCGAGGGACTGCCGGTCGAGTTCTGAGTATCGGGAGGGAGGTAATCATGAAACGCATAGTTGTGGGCATCTCCGGTGCCTCTGGAGTCATCTACGGTCTTCGCGCCCTGACCTTGCTGGCGCGAAATCAGGTCGAAACCCATCTTGTCTTGACCAGGCACGCGCGCGCGACCATCGCGCTGGAAAGCGATCTGACGGTCGCGCAGGTCAGGTCACGAGCGTCAGTGACCTATGGCGAAAACGACCTCGGCGCCGCGATCGCGAGCGGATCATTTCCCGTTTCCGGGATGCTCGTCGCGCCGTGCAGCGTCAAGTCGTTGTCAGGTATCGCCAACAGTTTCGACGACAACCTGCTGGTGCGGGCGGCGGATGTGCAATTGAAGGAACGGAGGCCACTGGTGCTGCTGGTCAGGGAAACACCGCTGCACCTGGGTCACCTCCGGCTGATGTCGGAGGTGACGGCGGCCGGAGCGATCGTGATGCCGCCGGTTCCCGCCTTTTACCACCGGCCATCCTCGATTGAGGAGCTGGTCGACCACACGGTCAGCCGCGCCATGGATCTACTTGGCTGTCCGCGGGCTGACGCCCAGCGCTGGACCGGCGACCGGATGTCGATCCGGGCAGTCACTGAGCCGATTTCTTGCGAGGAGTTCGCCGGTTAGGTCACCGATCCTTCGGCAGGTGCTGTCCGGGCATCCGACCGTCACGCGGGCAGCCTCAAGCCCCCAGGTCACCGCCGTCGCCAAGTCGGCGGCACGGACCAGTGCGGCCAGCAGGGCAGCGGTGAGCGCGTCGCCCGCGCCCGTGTCGTCGACGCACGCGACCGGCCGCGCCGGAAGGTATAACGGCTCTGGTTCCTGGGTCGAAGCCGCGACGACCCCCAGGCTGCCGCAGGTCAGTACCACCGTCGACGGGCCGCTGGCGCGGATCTGGCGGACCTGTGCCCGAGCGGCGGCCAGATCACCCCCCGGCAGTCCGGTCATTGCCGTCGCCTCGACCTCGTTGAGGACCAGGATGTCCATTTCTCTGACCAGCGGCCAGCGCGGGCCATAGTCCGCGAGACGAGTCGGCATGCCAAGAAGGCGGATGCCCCTGTGCCTGGTGTAATCCCGCAACCTCGCCTGCATTAGCCCGGCCAGCCCAGTCTCCGCCACCACAACCGCCGCGTCGCCAAGTCCGGGCAAGGCGCTAATGAGCGCATCCCAGGTCAGCAGATCGTCACCGGGCAGACGGATACGCGATCGCGTCAGCTGCCCAGCTTCATCGAGGTGCACGTCGAACCGGCCGATACTGTCGGGCACCCGGACCATCGCCAGGTGGGCGCCGGCTTCGCGCAGCCGGGCTTCCATCTCGGCGGCCAGCTTATCGTTTTCCGAAAGACCGGCAAAGATTACAGGAACACCCAGCCGGGCGAGATTCTCAGCGACATTGCGCCCGACGCCGCCGTGGCGTCGTTCAACTCGCCACAACGGGTAGTTCTCATCGGAGCTCCGCGATAACCGCCCGACTGGATACCATTTGTAGTCCATGACCATCGAGCCAACGACGGTTACCTGGCACATACTTCCCTGCGTCGTCATCTTCGGCTCCTGCTCGACCCGCTGACGGCGTCCGCCGGTCACGAGCGGACACGTAGCTGAAAATTGCGGAGCCCGATTACCAGGAACGCGAGACTCAGGGCCAGCATCATTGGATAGATCACGTAAAGGTGCATGTGGGGCGTCGCGGTGAACGCGGCCCGCATCCCCTCGTTCACGTAAATGAGCGGGTTAATAAGCACGATTACCTGAAGCCAGTGCCATCCGCCGGCCGTGATCGGCGCGAGCTCGGCCCACGTGTAATACAAGCCGCCGAGGAAACTGGTCGGCAATACGATGAAGGTGAACATCAGCCCCATGTTGTGCGGCTCGAAGCTTGTGCCCAGCAAGAGCCCGAGGCAGGCCATGGTGATACAGGAGAGCGGCACGAAGGTCACGATGAGCGACCAGTGCAGCGACAGGTCAGCGCGGACTCCAGCGGCGTGCACGACTGAGGCCATGGGCAAGACGATGGCCGCCGAGATCATGCCCTGGGCCGCGCCCGAGATAACCTTGGCGATGGCCACCAGCCAAAGAGGACACGGGGCCTGCACCCTGTCTTCTATCTCCATGGTCAAGCCGAACTCGTGAGTCACGACGACCGCGATCGACTGCACGCCCTGGAGCATGACCGACATCCCCACCACTCCGGGGACGAGGATAGTGGCGAATGCGGACTGCGTTACCGCGGTGCCACCGCCGATACCCTGGCCGATTTTCGGGAAGACAAAGATAAAGACGAAACAGAGCAGGAACGGCTGGATGACCATGCGCAGCACGAACTCGCCGAGGTGCTTGCGCAGCACGGTGAGGTCCCGCAGCAGCAGGGCGCCAAGCGCGGTCCAGCTCGCGGCGGCCACCGAGCGGGCCGGGCCGCCGATCCGCTGGGCCGGCGCCCGTGAGGTCAATGACGTGGCCATTAGTCTCGCCGCTCCTTGCCGGTGAGGTTGATGAACACCGTTTCGAGACTGGGCTCGCAGATCGACACGTCGAGCACATCGAGCCCGTTGCGCTCCGCCGCCAAGATGACTCGGGAAATAAGCCGGTCACTGCCCCGCGCGTGCAATTGGACTCCGTCATCGACCTGGTGAACACGGGTAACGCCATCCACATCGCGGGCCAGCACTTCAGCGAGCCGCCCGGCATGACCGGTGGTTTTCACCGTGACGACGGTGCCTGTGCCGGCGTTCTGCTTGAGGGCGGCAGGGGTACCGAAGGCGAGGATCCGGCCATGGTCCATGATGGCGACGCGCCCGCAAAGGCGATCGGCCTCCTCCATGTAATGGGTCGTCAGCAAGATCGTTTGCCCTTCGCGGTGCAGTTCGCGAAGAAGTTCCCACAATCCGAGCCGGCTCTGCGGGTCAAGCCCGGCCGTCGGCTCATCCAGAAAGAGAACAGAAGGACGATGAAAGACAGCGCGGGCCAGCATGAGGCGCTGCGCCATGCCTCCCGACAGCGCATTCACCGACGCCTTGCCCCAACTAGTGAGCTGGAATCTCTCGAGTAGCTCATCGGCGGTCCGCTTCGACGCCTTCGGCCCGGCACCGAAGAGCCGGCCGTGGAAGTAAAGGTTTTCCCATACAGTGAGCTGACGGTCGAGAGTGTTCTGCTGCGAGACGATCCCGCTAAGCTGCTTCGCCAATGCCGGGTGAGCCGCGATATCGACGCCCTTGATAAACGCGCGCCCTGATGTCGGTAGCACGCGCGTGGTGAGCATCCGCGTGGTGGTCGTCTTCCCCGCGCCGTTGGGGCCGAGCAATCCGAAAATCTCGCCTGCTCCGACATCGAGATTGAGCTGGTCCACCGACGGGAATTCCATTCCAGGATAGACCTTGGTCAGCTCCTCGGTATGAATGACCGTCTCCGGACCGCCGTCACCCCGCCAAGCATTCGGTGTGCCACAGCCGAGCCGGCGGGATAACAGGCTTGCGAACATCTCGGATCCTTTCCGCGCCGGCTTCCTGTATAAGACGCCGGGCGCGCCGATCCGGTTGTCCGGGAATTAGTCACCGCGTGTCCGGAGAAGGATCCGCTCTGGTCCTGGGGGTGGCTACGCGCCTGATCTGGGCATCAGATGTGACGCGCGGCCAGGGACCTTGCCCTGGCCGCGCTGGTGATCAGGCGGCTCCCGTGCCGCCAGTTGACGGGATTATGGCAGGGTCCACTTCTGGTTGGCGCCGCCGGTACAGGACCAGATCTGGACCTGGGTGCCGACGCCTCCGAAGCCGGTGTCGTCAAGGCATTTGCCGGAGTTGGGGTTGACCAGGGAGCCGTTGGACTGGGGGACCCAGGTCTGCGCGCCCGTGCCGTTGCAGGCATAGAGGTCGACGGTTGTGCCGTTGGCGGTGCCGGCGGCATCGACGTCGAGGCATTTGCCCAGCACAACGAGGGTGTTGCCGGATCCGATGGTCCACTGCTGGGCGCCGGTGCCATTGCAGGTGTAGACCTGGATCGGGTTGAAGTTCGCGGTGCTCGCGCTGCGGTCATCCAGGCACAATCCCTGGTACCCGGTGATCGGCCCGGTCGCGCCGCCGCCGCTGGAACCGCCGATGAATGACTCGAACGTGTCGCTGAAGAACCAGGTTGGCTGCGAGATGCCCGAGCAGCTGTCCGAGCCTCCCGTGCCCGCGCAGCCGCCGTTGTCCCGCTGCAGCGCCCAGAACGACAAGGTGCCGACCCCGTTGCTCTTGGCCCAGTTCAGGACGGTGGTCGCGTCGGCCTGGGTGAAAGTCTCCGCAGAACCGAAATCGTCGATGCCGGGCATCTCGGTAATGCCGATCATGTTCCAGAGCTGGGCGGAGGAGTCGGACGGATAGAGGGACTGCAACTGGCTGTGCAGATCCGCGCCGGCCGACTCGGTGTCGGTCGCCATCTCCTGCGAGGTGCCGATGAAGTAGTCGAACGTCATCAGGTTCACCACGCTGACCGCGGCGCCGACCGAGATCGCGTTCGAGATGATGGACTCCTCCTGCGAGTCCATCCCGGTCGGGGTGCCCGGCATCGTGTAGGAGAACTGGATGCTGCGCCCGTTGGCCGCCGCCCACGACTCGGTCTGCGCGACCGCCTGGTTGCGCCGCGCGATCCCGGCCGTGTTGGTCAGCGAGTTCCCTTCGATGTCCAGGTCGATCCTGGGGACGTTGTAGGTCGAGATGACGTTCTCGTAGACCTGCGCGATCGAGTTGACGCTCGTGCAGCTGTCGGCGATATCGGTGCCGTTGTCGTCGGCGCTCGCCCCGCCGAAGGACGGGATGACGTTGCCGCCGGCGGCCTGCATCGCGGAGATGGCGCTGCCGAAATTCGCCGAGGTCAGCGGCTCGCTCGTGTCGCCGTCCCAGTACGCGGTGCACGAGCCGGCACTGGCGGTCTGTATGAACGCGAAGGTCAGGTATTTGGCGCCGGACTCCTGGGACAAGGTAACCGGGTTGTCGCCGTTGTACGACTCGAAGTACGGGGCGAACACGTGCGCAGGAAGTGGCGTCGCGGCAGCGTGCGCGGCAACGGCGCCGGACGCGGCTAAAGCAGTTGCGGCGACAACAGTGGCCATGGCGGCCAGCGCCGCTGGGAGGGGGGCAGGTCTTCTCATCCGGAGATTCCCTTTGCTGATGCGGGCTGCTAATGCGGGAGCGAACGGGACCCCGGCAGGCCGACAAGCGCGGAGCAGCAGAGTCACCGCTGTAAATGATTAGGAAACTTTCCTGTTTGTACTTGACCGGACCGTAACCTCATCCGGGTCGAGCGTCAAGGGGGAATTGGCGTGAACGATCCGGACGCCAGTGCCGGAGAACCAGGGCGGCACTGGCGCCGCCCGCCTAGCTGGTTGCCTGGGGCTGGTCAGGAGCGGCCAGTGCGCTGCTGAACGTGTCGGCAGCGGATTCAGCCCGCTGGTAGCTCGCCTCAGCGTGCTCGCTGAGATCCAGGCCGGCTAGCTCATCCTCGGGTGTCACGCGCAGCCCGACGGTACGGTCGGTGATCCACAGGATGATCCAGGTCATTACGAAGGGGTAGACGACTCCGGCCGCGGCTAGCACCGCCTGGCGGCCGAGCTGGATCAATCCGCCTGCCTCGCCGGCGGCATTCACGGCGAGGCTGGCGAAGACGCCTGTGAGCACGACCCCGATCACGCCGGCGACCATGTGGACGCCGACTACGTCGAGGGAGTCGTCATAATGGAGGATGTCCTTCAGGTGGACAGCGCCATAGCAGACCAGCCCAGCCGCGGCACCAATGATGATTGCCGCCCATGGTGGCACGTAACCCGAGGCTGGGGTGATCGCGGCCAGGCCGGCGACGGCACCGCAGGCAATGCCTATGCCCGATGGCTTGCCGCGGCGCCACCATTCGATGCCCATCCAGGCGAGCATCGCTGTGCACGCCCCGAGTTGGGTGTTTACCAGCGCATAGGCGGCGACCTGCCCTGCGGAAAGCGCGCTGCCCGCATTGAAGCCGAACCAGCCGAACCACAAGATCCCGGCGCCGAGCAGTACGAGCGGAACGCTGTGCGGCTGCTCAAGCTGGTGGTTTCGCCTCAGGTAGAGGCCGGTGGCGAGTGCCGCCGCGCCCGCCAGTTCATGAACGACTGAGCCTCCGGCGAAGTCGATCGCGTGCAGTCCTCCGGAGCCGAGAATGCCGCCGCCCCATTCGCTATGCGCGAACGGACTGTATACGAACAGCGACCACAGGCCAATGAAGACCAGGTAGCCGCGGAAGCGCATTCGTTCGCAGAATGCCCCTGCGATGAGCGCCGGAGTGATGACGGCGAACTTCATCTGAAAGGCCATGTACACCAGCGAAGGAATGGTTGGAGCATAGCTATTCGGCGCGCCGTTGACACCGCGCAGCATCACGAACTGCAGGCTGCCGATTACTCCCCAATGGTCGGCCCCGAATGCCAGCGAGTATTCTATGATTACCCATAGCAAACTGATCACGGCGATCGCCACGAACGACTGGACCATTGTCGCGATCACATTCTTCGCGCCAACCAGCCCTCCGTAGAAGAGCGCGAGGCCTGGCATCATGAACAAGACCAGCGCGGTCGAGGTCAGCATCCAGGCGGTGTCACCAGCATTGACATGCATGCCAACCTCCAGCGGCGCCTTTGCCCCAGTATGACCTTGGCTACCTTAGCCCATGGCACGCTCTCGCACCCGTAACCGCGCGCAGCTAGACTCGCCAAGATCCGACGCCACGCGTGATCGTCCTCGACACGACGGTCCTGGTGTATGCCGTCGCGCCAGCGGCCGTACGGGCCCGGTCTCAAAGGAGGGATGACCGCTCGTCTTCGAGCGCACGGACCATGGCGGCGTCGTTCCTTCCTGGAGCCGTGCCCATTTGATCGGGGCGTCTTGCGCGTGTCTGCCCCCCGCGCTGCGGGCATCTGGTGGAATCTTGTCTTCTGGGTCGGAGTTCACGGAGGTTCGCGTCGTGGGGAAAGCCAGCCGTAACCGGCGGCAGCAGAAGGACAAGGAGCGCCAGCGGCGCCGCGCGGAGCGGGCGGGGGGCGCGGGCTGGTCGCCAGGCCAGCAGAGTGACCCGTCGCAGCGGGAGTTCGTCGTGACCGCGGTGAGCGCGGCGGTCGATGCCGTCTGCCGGGGTGACGAGCGCGGTTTCGCGGAGTACCTCAAGCTGCTGGCGGCGGAGCAGTTGCCCGGCTGGTCGCAGGCCGTCAGCCGGGAGATCGCCGGCTTCCTGCGTCTTTCCGTCACGGCGGCGTGGCGGCACGGCTGGCAGCCGGCGGAGCTGGTCAGGCATGCTGGCCGGGAACTGGGCAACGCGCACGCGGGCATGGCCGCCGGCATGGTCACGGACGAGATGCGCGGCTACGCCACCGCGATGGTGGATGACCGCTGGGCCGCGCAGGTATCGGCGCTCGGTGCCGAAGTGTGGTGGGGGAGCGACGCCGAGTTCGTGTCCGCCCGGAGCGGAGAACAGCTGCGGGTCGCCATCGAGCTGCTGCACCTGCTGCAGCACATGCCCGTGCTCGAACGGCTGTGCCCGCTGCCGGGCACGGCCCGGGAGGGGGCGCGGGCGGCGGGCAGCGACGCGGACGAGCGGATCCTCGGCAAGATCCGCGCGCTGCTGGCGAAGGCGGAGTCGACGGAGTTCCCGGACGAGGCGGAGGCGCTGTCGGCCCGCGCGCAGGAGCTGATGGCCAGGCACAGCATCGATCACGCGCTGCTTGCCGCCCAGTCAGGAAGCAAGGACAATCCGGGCGGGCGGCGGCTGCCGGTTGACAACCCGTACGAGTCGCCGAAGGCGACGCTCCTGCACGCCGTCGCGCAAGCCAATCACTGCCGGTCGGTCTGGCAGAAGGCGATCGGCATGTCCACCGTGGTCGGTTTCCCGTCCGACCTGGACGCGGTGGAGTTGCTGTACACGTCGCTGCTGTTGCAGGCCAACACGGCAATGCTGCGGGAGGGCGCGAAGAAGGACGCCTACGGGCGGTCGCGGACCCGCGTGTTCCGCCAGTCGTTCCTGGTGGCCTACGCCTACCGGATCGGGGTGCGGCTGTCGCAGGCGACCGTGCACGCGGAGCAGGAGGCGGTGGCTGCCGCGCCCGGCAAGGACCTGGTGCCTGTGCTCAAGGAGCGCGACGAGGCTGTCGATCACGCGGTCGGCGAGATGTTCGGTGACGATCTCGTCTACGACCGCGGGAGCCGTGCATCCGATGAGGAGGGGTGGGCCTCTGGCCTGGCTGCCGCCGACATGGCGGCGCTGCACAACCGGGAGCAGGTCAGCGCCTGAACATGCCGCAACAGCCCTGGACGTGACTGGCCACGCCGGCTCCCGCGGCGACTGCATTCGTGCCCCTTCGCCGGTGAGGTCACCGCCGACGCGGACGCCGCCGCCCAGGCCGCAGCCTGACGGTCCTTTTAGCGGCCGGGCTGACCGGTGACACGCCCGGAGCCCGGCCGTGCCCCGTCCCGGAGGCAGCCTGCGCGGGCTAGCCAGGGCCGGGGAGGTGAACGGCCGATCCGGCGAGATGCCAATTTGAAGCCCTGACATTGAAAGGAACCCCCGATGATCGCCGGACCAGAGGTAATGCTGTCCTGGGCGCTTGCCTATGCCCGCTGCGGGTGGCTGCGCGGCCGGTGGATGACTATGACCCGGATGACCCGGTGGAAATCTTGCGGGTGCTGCCTGCCCGGTACCGCGAGCAGCTCATGGCCGAATATGACGCCGTTGCGGCGGGTTCCCGGCAGCCGGAACACTACCGAGACCTGCACAAGTTGCTGCGGCTGTGGCGGCTGAGCGCCGTCGCGTTCTCTGACCCGGGGTACGAGGACAGGCGCCAGGCTGCCGGTGATGCCGCGCGCGCGGGCAGGCGGGGAACGCCGATCGAGGACGTGGTGCCGGACTGGGATGAGCGGCTCGCGGCTGCCCGGCGCTGGCGTGCGGGAGGGTGAGTTACCGGCCCGAGTTCGAGGGCAATGCGCTGATCCAGCCCAACGGCTTGCCGCAAGCAGCGTTCGACGCGTTAGTTGAGCGGGTCGCGGTCCTGGTCGATGAACCCTGGGACGCGAGTGTCATCCCGCCTGGCAACGACCCGGCGTACCGCAGGACCGTCTTCGGCGCAGGCTACGGCTTGCTGTCGTTCCGCATGGACGAGCCCGCAGAGGTGATTCGGATCTTCGACATCGTCTGGATCGGCTCATCGCCGCTTATGGCTACAACCGGGCTAACGCTTCCCGCGCCGGGCGTTCCTCACCCGCCGCGCGACTGGGGACCGGAGATCCGCTGCTTCCTGCGAGACCCTTACGGCCATCTGGTCGAACTCAGCCAGTCCGCAGGCTGATGTCCTCATCCCGCCCGGTCTGAGTTGGGGCGCCGTCGGTCCGAGTGGTCACGGCTGGCCTGCGGGGTTCAGCTGTCCAGGATGGTGCGCAGGACGGCGGCGAAGTCGGCGGGGTCGCCGCGGAAGCCGTCGTGGCCGCCGGGGAACGTGACCGGCGTGGTGCCCAGCCGTTCGGCTACGGCCGTGGCGGCACGGCCGGCCAGCATCTGGCCGGACTGGGCGCCGACGCCCACGACGATCCGGGTCGGTGCGGCGCGGAGCGCGGCGAAGTCGTGGTGGTGGCTGACGCAGGCGGTCATGTGCAGTCCGAGCAGCGGGTCGTCGCGGGAGCCGTTGTCTTCTGCCTGCAGGCCGAAGGCGGCGGGATCGGGGGCGGGCTGCCCGGGGAAGCCGGGCGGGATCAGGCCCGGGTGGCTGACCAGCGCGATGAACGCGGCCATCGCCGGGCCGTAGCCGCTGGCCTGGTACGTGTCGCGGATGTCGGCGCAGGCGGCCAGCACGATCTCGCGGTCGGGGAGTTCCTGCGCGGCGGGCGGCTCGTGCGCGACCAGAGTGCGGATCAGGCGGGGATTCGCGGCCGCCAGGGCCAGGGCATTGACCGCGCCGCCGCTGCTGGCGAAGATGTCGGCCGGCCCGGCGTCCAGCGCTTCGATGATCCGGCGCAGGTCCCCGGCGTGGTCATCGGGCTCGGACCCGGGCGGCTGGCCGTCGGTGCGGTGGCTGCGGTCGGTGCCTCGGGGGTCGCAGGTCACGACCGTCCGGTCGGCGAACTGCCCGGCCAGGTCGGTGAAGCCGGAGGCTCCCATCGGCGACCCGGTGATCAGCAGGACCGGATGCCCGGCGCCGCCGCTGTCCCGCACGTCGTAATAGAGCACTGCGCCCGGCGCCTCCAGCGTGCAGGTCATCGGCTCGCTCATAGCGGCGGCCCCTTCCTCGGCTGCTCCTCTTCCTGCCCCCGGCCGTAGGCTTGGTACCGCTCTGCCTCGGTGAACCCAAGCTTCGCCGCGAGGCGCATCGAGCGGGCGTTGGCGGTCTGGGTAAAGAGCACCACCGGCTCGCCGGGAAGCTCGCCGGCGAACCAGCCGAGTGCCGCCGCGCACGCCTCGGCGGCCTACCCGAATCCCCATGCCTCCGGCAGGAACAGGTAGCCGAGCTCGGCCTGCCCGGCAGCAGCCGGGGGGCCGTGCTCCGTTGCTCTCCTGAGAATGACCTGGCCGATCATGGCTCCGCCGAGATCGACGATGAAAAGCCCGGGGCGCCGTTCTGGCGCCCCGGGCATCTCGCGCTCAAGCTCGTCACGCGGCTGGGGGCCACCGAGGTAGGTGCCCACCTCTGGCGAGGCCAGCAACTCGATGAAAGCCGCCCGGTCCCGGGCCTCTGGCTCACGGAGCACGAGCCTTTCGGTCCTGATCGGGGCAGGCGGCCAGGCGACGGGTCCGAGCTCAGCCATGGCGGGCAATCTATCGCACGCCGCCGGGCAGGAGCCTCAGACGACCGGCACAAAATCCGGGGTGCGGGGGACTTCGGCCGAGAGCGGGGCCGCCGCAGGCTGCAGGTGTGGTCCGGCGTGGACTTGTGGGGCACAGGCGAGGCGGGCAGAATCGCGGCGTGCTCCTGGACGAGGTCGCAAGCCGTGCCGGGCTGACCGGCACGGCTCTGGTTACCGCCGGGACCGGTGCCTGGCATGCAGGTGACGTCGATGCCCGGTACGTGATCTACAGCATCACCAAATCGGTGATCTGCGCCGCGTTCTTGCTGCTGGCCGCCGACGGCGGGGTCGATCTGGATGCCTGTGCCGGGTCGCTGGCAGGTGACGGTCGGTTCGCTGTCTCCGTGCGTCAGCTCCTGCGGCATGCCGGCGGGATACCTGACTACGGGCGGGACCCCGCCTATCACGCGGCCGTTCGCGAGTCGCCGTCGCGGCCCTGGCCTGATGAGGTGTTCCTGACGCGGGCTCATGCCCGTGGCCCGCTGTTCGCGCCGGGGCGCGGATGGGCGTATTCCAACACCGGGTACCTCCTGCTGCGCCGGATCCTGGACGACCGCGGCGGGCTGGCCTCGTTCTTGCCCGTGCTCGGGTTCACCGCTGCCAGCGTGGCCCAGGACCTGCCGGACTTCAGCGACGCGGTGCCAGCCCGCAGCTCCCTGACCGGCGAGGGGCTGCACCCGGTCGCAGGCCGGTACCACCCCGGCTGGGTCGGGCACCGGGCCATGGTGACCTCCGCCCGCGAGCTGCACCGCTTCTGGAGCGCGCCGCCGCCGGCGTTCACCGACCCGGCGAACCTCGTGCCCGCGCGCGGCGGCGGCGGGTTCTTCGTGCGCCCGTCTTACGGGCTGGGCGTGATGGCGGACCCGGGCAGCCCGATCGGCCTGATCATCGGCCACGGCGGAGGCGGCCCGGGCTACTCCGCCGGGGCGTTCGCCGCACCCGGGAAGGCCGCGGTGGCGATCGTCCTCGAGCCAGCTGAAGGCTTCCCCGCCCAGGAACTGGCCGTCGAACTGCTGAAGACCGCCGCCTGCGAACATCGGTAACCACGCAGCTGGCCGCCGCCATCTGCGCTCAGACGCCGCCAGCTAGCCTGCGCATGGATGAGACTCAACAGCCCCCAGCTGAGAGGTACGCGGATTGTCAGATCCCCCGGGTTCCGGAGTTTTCCCAGGTCAGATTGGGTGTGGCGCCATTGGCTCGAACCCTGGACCAACAGATTTAAAGATGGCACGTTCAACGCGCTGATCGCTCTCGCTGCACCGACTGTTCACCTGGATGCCCGGAACGCCCGGATTGCACAGGTTGTAGCAGGACCTTGTTTCCACGAAACTTTCCACGCGGAGTCCCTGCGCGGAGTTCTGCACGTCACGGAGTGTAGTCGGATGCGTGGTGCGGCCAGTGGGTGGTACGGACCCGTGTTTGCGTATCGCGGGAGGTATATTGCATGTTATGCAAGCTCCGCCTCCGCCGCTGCTGCCGCTGCTGCGGTCGAGGCTGCAGGCTGAGCTGCTGTCCTTGGTGCTGCTGACGCCTGAGCGCGAGTGGTCCCTGACGGAGCTGGCAGAGCGAACAGAAGGCTCGGTGTCCTCAGCGCAACGTGAGATGGCGAGGGCAGAGGAGGCAGGGGTGGTGTCGTCGCGGCGGCTCGGCAATACCCGTCTGGTGAAAGCGTCGCCGTCTCCGCTGACCGGTCCGCTGACGGAGTTGCTGTTGCGGTCGTTCGGGCCACGGCAGGTGGTCGCCGAGGAACTCGCCGACTTGGGAGGGATCGAGGCGGTGTATCTGTTCGGCTCGTGGGCGGCACGATATGTCGGTGAACGGGGGAGAGCGCCGGCGGACATCGACGTGCTGGTGATAGGCCGGCCGGACCGGGATGAGGCCTATGAGGCGGCGCAGCGGGCCGGGGAACGGCTCGGAAGGGAGGTAAACGTGACCATCAGATCAGGGCAATGGTGGCGTGAAGGGTCGGACGGCTTCCACACCGAGGTAATGCGGCGACCGACCATCACGGTGCTCGGAGATGAGGCTCAGACGTGACGTGGCAGCCCGGGCGCGAGAAGATCGCCGCTTTACTAGAGGACGGCGGCCTGGAGAGGGTCACGGTCAATGATCAGGTCGTAGGCCGGCTCCTGGGCGATGCCTCCCGGCATCTGGCCACGGCGGCTGTGGCCGCCCAGAGCGAGGACCTGACCGGGGCCTACCAGCTGGCCTATGACGCGTTCCGCAAAAGCGCGGCGAGCCTGCTTGCCGTCCAGGGACTGAGGGCCACCAGCAGGGGCGGCCACATCGCGGTCCAGGAGGCAGCCGCTGCGCAATTCGGTGCGTCAGTTCCGGCGTTCCGGTCCTTCGGCAGGATCAGGCGGGCACGCAACGCCTTCGAGTACCCAGGCGATGAGACGCCAGGACCGTCAGCTGACGATGTCGACGATGTCATCACGGTCGCAACCCGCGCCCGCGAAGCAGCCACAACCATTCTGGAACAGCACTTGCTCACTCCTTGGTGACGGCGGCCGGCAAAGATGCAGACAGTTGAAGTCATCTTAGATCGCCGCTTGGGCCAAAGAGTTCGCGAAGCGCGTCGCTGAGGCAGAGCAACCACAGCAGGACCCGGTGTCCCGCACGATCACCCGCAGCAGAAGGCACCCGGCAGCTGGATGCAGCATCCCCAGCAGCCGCCACCGCAGCCGCGCAAGAAACCAGAAACCAGAAACCAGAAACCAGAAACCAGAAACCAGAAACCAGAAACCAGAAACCAGAAACCAGAAACCAGAAACCAGAAACCAGACACTCGGCCCTGTCGAGCAGATTGATCAGACTGGGCGTTACAAGCGTCGAGATCCTCAGCCAAGGCGCTGTCCTGGACAAAGCCAGCCGGGAGCTCATCTCCATGCGGCCGAAGAAACCGCCGGTCAACGCTGGAGCGCCGCCGTTACCAACGAGGCAGCCGCAAACTGACACCGGCAAGATCGCCGAGCTGCCGGAGTGGACGATCGCCCGGCGCGGAAATTTCGTCCCAATGTGGTCAGCATCCGCGATCGAGGCGCACACATCAGGCTCTGGTTGTGCGTCGCGGTTTGCTTGCCGTCTTGGTGTCCGGGGCGGGTGCCGAAGTGGCGTTCGGCGCGCTGGGCGTCACATCGCCGGACCCTTCGCCTGGTTACGTCCGGCCCGCCATCGGCGCGTGCCGGTCCGGCGAAGGTGTGGTTGACAATGAGGCGGCACCAGGTTCTGGGCTTACTGGCAGGTGCGGCCGCGGTGCTGGGTGCGGGGCCGTTGGGGGTCGGCCGCGGCGGGTGCCTGGGCTGTGGCGGACGCTCCCGGTGCGGTCCCGGCTGTGGCGGTGCTGCCGGATCCTGCCTGCCTGCGTGATTTGCCGTGCATGCATACGAGCGCGATGCGCGGATGGCTTGCCCAGCTGGCCGCTGTCTGGACGTGAAATCGGAGGATGATCGTTGCGATGTTACCGGCGCTTTCTGAAATTTTGGGACGGTTAGGCTAATTGCTTGCTGCGAGAGAAGGTCATATCTTGTCGTGGGTCACTATCGGTGCAACTACGACATGCAGTGATGTCCGCGCCATCTTCGCTGAGACAATGGAAGCGATCATGAATATCCAGCCCGAGGCTGATCAGCCTGCCCAAGACTCGTACCAGCCAGTAACTCCAATCCCGGCAATGCCAGTGATCCGGTCACCGGAACTGGGCTACTACCCGCACCACTTGGTCTACGAAGGCGTCAAGTTCCTTATCGGGTGGGAGTATCGCCCTGAAAAGAAGGGCGGGCCATGCTTCCTGGTGGCCCGCCGAAACGCGGTGGGAACAATTAAGACAATCGAGACTTACGCCCTGACGGAAGACGGATGGTCGCAGGCATGGAGAACCTTGGCCGGTCAGAACGCTGAGTCAGCGGCCAAGGCACTGGCTGAGTTGGAGGAGCGAGCGGCGCGGACTCGCGCTGCCGAGGGCTGGCAATCGCTCACCGCGAACTCGCTCGGCTATGTGCCGAACGCGATCTTCTTGGGCGGTTACGCGCACGGAACGGAACTTGCTGCAGGGAAGCCGTATGACGTTCGGTTTCTGGACGACCGGATAGCTGTCTTCCAGTGCAAACGCGTGGATGCGTTGTTTGAGGTCGCCTTCGCTGATGTTGAGGCTGTCGAGATCAGCGGTCCCGGACTTGTCAAGTCCGGGGGCGGCTTTATCGGGGGCGGTTTCGGGCTCGCTGGAGCGGCCGAGGGAATGGCGATAGCGGCATTGCTCAACGCGCTAACTACCAAGGTCACGGTCAAGACGGTCGTGAGGATCGAGGGCACAACCTGCGAGCTGTTCTTCCTGCACTCAGTCATCGAGCCTGAGGCTCTGCGCATTGAGCTCTCACGTGGCCTAGGCGCCATACGCGAGGCCCGGGCCAGCCTGACGCAGACGAAAGAACAAGACAGCGTTCGACAACGGTCGCTCGTCGACGAGCTAGCTAAGCTGGCCTCGATGCTTAACAGCGGCTTGTTGACGCGCGACGAATTCGATCAGCTGAAGGCTAGGGTCATCCGCGCGACCTGAAAGAGCGTGCATAAGGCCCTGAGCACGCGTGGGTTCGCTGACGTCGGCTCGGCGTCGTGCGCCCCGGCGGCCGGCGGGGGCTACACCGACCGCCGCGATCGGTTGCAGGGGCCGTCGTGAGCCAGACCGGAGAAGGCGGGCGCGCCAGTTCATCCGGACGGGCGCCGACCGCGTGGGTAACCGCGCCGCGTTGGCAGCCCAAGGTAATCCTTGCAGCACCCTCCGACACAAGGCCACCCATTTGCTTGGCGGCGCGGCCGGCCTGCTCGGCGGGCACCTACGCAAAGCAGCGCTCGCCAGTGGCACCCGGGGCGCCCAGGAGCGCTGTCGCCGCAGGCTGGTCGCTGTGGGGGTGGGTGGCCGGGGCGGTTAGCGGGATTAGTGCCGGGCGGTTCCGGGCGGGCGCGTCCCAGGTCGTCATCAGGTCGGCGGGGCCGGGCACGGTTCCCAGACGGCGAGGTTCACATGGAACGGTCGAGACCTGGTGACGCAATGGCATGGGCCGGATAACGACCCCGGACGAAATGACCGAGCTGAGAACAGATTTGCTAAGGGTGGAATATCAGCACTACGTATGATTTGTATCATCCGCCGAGTGACTCACCTAAGGCGCTTGTGAAAATATCGCATTTCAAAGTAAGGTAACCGGACGCGGGCAATCAAATATTGCTACTGTAAATCGCGAGAATTTATGTATCTAACTATGTGCGGAGATTCAGGTGACTCTTTTCTCAAGAATCGTGCTCGCAGCTACGGCGACGGCGGCACTGCTCGCGGGGGGTATGGTTCCGGTTGCCGCTGCTCACGCAGCCAAGCCGGCGGTAGCCGGCTCACTAGCCGCAAGGCCCGAATCCGTCAAACGGATCGGCAACTGCACCGCTCGCGGCGACTTCGCCGTCTGCGACGCGTCGGGCAGCGTCAATCACCCGTCCAGGATCACCGTCTACGTCGGTGTCCACCCCGGCCAGCATGTCAGCGGATCCTGGGACGTCGTCTGCACCAAAGGCACGGGTGCTGGAAGCAAGAGCGGATCCTTCAGCGGGCACCCCGGTACTGCTCATGCGCTGCGGCACACGCTCAAGATGCCCTATGCCCACCCGGACTCCTGCACGGCATCGGCAGACGCTCAGCTAGGCCGGGGCGGGCGCCTACATGTCTGGCTGGTCGCGAGGAAATAAACGAACCGAAACTCTAATCTCCGTCTGCCGCCAGGCTGAAGGAGCGGGGTAAGGCAGACTCAATGGCACTAGTGCGAGTGAAGTCGGGCGAGGCCAAGAACTGAGATAGATCACCTGGTCGGCGGAGCCCCCAGTTCCTCCCGCCACAACGAACCAGGGATGCGTGGTACACCAAGACCATCACTCACAGTTACCTGATCGACAGCGGGACCGGCGGGATTCGTGGAACGAGTCGTGGACCGGGCAGCGCGCACAACCCGTGCTTCTTGTGCGTTCTGTGCGTCTTGCCGTGCCATCCGTGCAGCGAGGCGTCTGGTGCTGAGGCGCGTGTTTCTCGTAATGAGCAAGGTCGTCGGCTCGACTCCGACAGGCGGGCTCGAAGTCAGGGGTGTAAATATGAAAGAGAAGCTCATAGTCGAGTTCGTCAGTTGCCATACGCCAGACATTAGTAGCGATCAGAGGCCTGGCAGCGGCTCACCAAAGCCGGACAGGCGAAGTTCCTCCATCATTTCGGGCAGGTGCGTATTGATTCCCAATGCAGTCAGGATCTGGCGCGTTAGCGGCTCAAGTTCGTCATCAACCAGTTTGAAGAACTCGCGAGCGGCCTGCAGCTCCTCGACCATACGATTCCGGCCGTCGTCTGTTACGAACGATGCAGATCGCTGGCGGAAGTAGTGGTGAGCGAGAAAGTTCCGCAGCTTGACTGCCCGAATCGAGGAGATGCTGGAGATGCGCAACATCGATCCGGCGCAACAGGTCGGGGCGCTCCGGTCAGGGCGGCCAGCCGGCCAGCAGGTCAAGGCCTAGGTCGCGAACGGCCGCGATCACCTTGGCTACCTGCTCCGGCTCCGGGGAGGATGGGGTCCGTGGCAGCATCTTCGGCAGCTTGGCTGACGCGGCCGGATTTCTGTCGATCCACTCCCACCGGACTGCGGCACCGAACGTGCCCGACAAGATCGCATGGATCTGCTTGATGGTCGGGGGCGCAATAGGCTTGCACGTTGCTGTCTGCACCGGAACCGCGCGCAATCGTGCCCAGCCCGCAGTGACACCCGCTGCGGCGCCCGAGGAGACAGGACTCCCGCCCCGCTGATAACCCCGGCCGTACGACGGCACGGCACCCCTGACGGACCTCGATCAGCCCCTCTTCGGCGAGTGCCGCCAGGGCGTGCTGAGCGGTAGTCAGCCGCGGACCATACCAATCAGACATCTCCCGCGCTGACGGAAGCTGCTCGCCGGCTGGAAGCTGTCCTGACCGGATCAGGTCCCGGACAGCCCGCGCAACCTGCTGCCAGGCCGTACGGCTGCGCGCTTCAGCCTCCAGCGGAGGGAACGAGCTGTGCTCACGAACGGCCGGCCGTCACAGCACAGGTTGCCGGAGCGGCGCAGCCGTTACTCGCAGGTAGTACGCGTGGGGCGCCAGGGGCTCGAACCCTGAACCAACAGATTAAAAGTCTGCTGCTCTGCCATTGAGCTAGCACCCCTGCACGGCCGCCGGCCGCAGGAAGCCGGCAGCCCGTCGCACGAAGCGTACCGAGTCAGCCGTAACTTCGCTCACAGGGGAACTCTACTGTCAGATACCATCCGGCAGGTGGAGAGCGCGTTCTACGAGGCGGTCGGCGCCGACAGCTTCGTGGCGACGCAGGCCACGATGGGACCCTGGTCCGCTGACGCCCAGCACGGCGGCCCGCCGGCCGCGCTCGCGGCGCGCGCACTCGAGCTGCACGAGCCAGATCCGCGGCAGCGGCTGGCCAGGGTATGCGTCGACATCCTGCGGCCCGTGCCGATCGCCAAGCTCAATATCAGGACCCGCATCGTCAGGCCAGGCAGGCGGGTGGCCCTGCTCGAGACCGTGCTGGAGGCCGACGGCCGCGAGGTGCTGCACGCTCGCGGCTGGCGGATCGAGCGCCCCGCCGGCGCGGTGCCTGAGGTGACCGATGGCGTCCCGCCGGAGCCGGTCACCGATCCGGGCATTTCGGCGCCGGAGATCTTCAGCCGGCAGCGGCTCGGGTACCTCACGATGATCGAGTGGCGGTTCAGGGCGCCCGGCGCCGATGCCCGGGCGCGGTCCGCCTGGACCAGGCCGCTCATCCCGCTGCTCGAAGGCGAGGAGATGTCGCCCATGTCGCGCACGCTGCTGGTCGCTGACTCGGGCAGCGGCGTCGGCGCTGCCCTGCCGGTCTCGGGCTTCACGTTCATCAACACCGATCTCACCGTCGTGGTGCCGCGCGATCCGGTCGGCGAGTGGCTGCTGCTCGAGGCCTCGACGATGATCGGCTCGGACGGCACCGGCCTCACCACGACAAGGCTGTCGGACCGGCTCGGCTCGTTCGGGCGCGGAATGCAGACACTCCTCGTCGCTCCGCTGCCGCAGCGCTGACGACCTTGGAGACCGGATACTCTGACTTGGTGCCCGCCACAGTCGCGGGCTGTAATTTTCCGGAGGAATCGCACTTAAATGACCGCCATCGAGCTGCAGGGCGCATACAACGTCCGTGACCTCGGCGGCTTGCGCACCAGGGACAAGCACGTCACGCGGTCCGGAGTGATTTACCGGGGCGATTCGCTCGACAAGATCACGCCGATCGACGCGGAGATCCTGTTCGAGAAGCTGGGCATCGGCACCGTCATCGACCTGCGGACCGAAGCCGAGACCGAGCTGGTCGACCTGAATTTCAACGTGCCGAGGTACCGGTTCTCCGTGCTCGCCGAAGGCAGGCTCGGCCACGAGCCGTTCCCCGCCGACGACCCGGCCGAGCTGGCCCGGGTGTACGTGAGCAACCTCAACGGCGGCCGCGCGGCTGTCAAGGCCACCCTCGAGGTCATCGCCGCCAACCTGCGCGCCGGGGTGGCGACGGTGTTCCACTGCGCGGCCGGGCGTGACCGCACCGGCATCATGGCCGCCCTCCTGCTCGGCCTCGTCGGCGTCACCGACGGCCAGATCGCCATGGACTACGTCCAGAGCAACAGGAACGCGCGCCGGGTCACCAGGAAGCTGGCGGAGAACCCGCTCTACGCCAGCAACGACACGGACCGGCCCGAGGTCATCCTGCTGCACGAGAAGACGATCCTCGGTTTCATGCGCCAGCTCAGGGAGGAATTCGGCGGGCCGAGGCAGTTCTGCCTCGACAGCGGCGTGGCCCCGGAGACGATCTCGGCGATCGAGGAGCATTTTGTCATCGCGCCGCCCGACGCCCCGGCCGCCTGATCTCGTCGCCGCCGACTGCGAACGACGCCTGCGCGCGGACATCAGGCGCACCCCGGGCCGCTGCCTGCTCACCGGCGGCCAGACCGGCGTCGACACCGCTGCCGCCCTGGCCGGGCTCCGCGCCGGCCTGCCCGTGCACGTCGTCTTCCCGCGCGGGTTTCTCCAGGAAGACGGTCCGCTCACGCCGGACCGCCGCCACGCCCTGCGCGGCGCCACGCTGCACGAGCTGGCCAGCCCCGAGTTCAGGTACCGCACCTGGACCTGTGCCTACCTGGCCGACGCGGTCATCCTGATCGACCCGGCCGGCGGCGAAGGCTGCCAGGAAACCATCCGCGCGGCCGCTCACCTGAACCGGCCCCTGCTCCACCTGCCCGCCGGTCTCGAACTCCTTCAGGATGAAAGGAGCGCGCCCCGGCTCGCCCACCCCGAGGCAATCACCTCCTGGCTGGAACGCACCCGCCCCCGCGTCCTCATGCTCGCCGGATGCCGGGCAAGCGTCCTGGCCGGCCAGGGCCTGGGGCACGACCTGAGCCGTCAGCTCGACGCGCTCATGCCGCTCGTCGCGGGTCAGCGGAAGTAGATCACCTCGGGGTTGACGACCGGCCCGTGCGGCTTGACCGGCATGCTGGCCTCGTAGCCGGAGTTGCCCTGGGCAGTCGATAGTGCCGTCCGTGCGCAGCGCGCACGCCCAGTTGGTGCCGACGGACACCGACGTAAACGTCCCCGACGGAGGCGGCGACAGGGACACCGCATCAGGTGAGTATGGCCAGCAGCTGATCGCCTGACTGATCGTCACCGCGCACACGGCGCCGTCTCCAGACGAGACCGAGGAGAACGTCCCTGGTGTGTCGAGCGGGTTGAATCCCCAGCAGGACAGCGTGTTATCGGTGGCGATCGCGCACGCGTAGTCGGGGCCGGCCGAGATCGCCGTGAACGTGCCGCCCGGCGGGGTCGCATTCACCAGATCAGGCAGCTCGCTCCAGCAGGAGAAGGCCCGGGCGGGCGTGATCCCGCAGCCGAAGTCGCCATCGGAGGAGATGGTCGTGTAGGTGCCTGGCTGGACCATTGGCCACTGAGTGACGGTCGGGTCCCCGCCCCAGCACCGCACGGTGTGGTCGGCAAGGAGCACGCACGTCTGGAAGGCGTTGGCGGCGACCGCGACCGGCCGCCGCGGCGATGCCGCTTGGTGCGGCTGGCCGGCGACGCTGGCTTGCGCGGCGCCGGTGACCAGCAGGGCGCTCGCTGAGATTAAAGGCAGCGCGAGCCGTGGCAGTCTGCCCGTGTGGGTCCTCACTGACGAGATCCTTTTGAATGTGAGCATGGACCTAGTCGTCGGGAGGCGCGCCCCAGTCGACGTTGACCTTCTCCGCGACCTCAGTGTGGCGTTCCAGCCATTTGCGCGCAAATGGGCACAGTGGCACCAGGGTGAGCCGCTCGCGCGCGGCCCGGTCGACCGCGGCCTGTACGAGTTGCCCGCCGATGCCCTGGCCAGCCAGGGCATCGGGCACGCCGGTGTGCACGAGCACGAGCCGGTCGGCGCGCCTGCGGTAGCTGAGTTCGGCTAGCTCGCCGTCGGCCGCTAGCTCGAAGCGGGACTCGCCCTGATCGTCAATCACGCGCGAAACGTCGCTCATGCTCTCATCGTCGCACTGCGACCGTGCAGGGGCGAAGTCACGATTTGTGCGTAGGCTCAGCAAGACCTCTGCCCCAACCGGGACGAATCCGGCCGCGAAGAAAGCCCGCACGCTCGCCGCGTTGCCAGGTGCCACCTGGGCCCAGAGCGCGACTCCTGGCGGCGCCAGATGCCTGGCCGCCGTCGCCAGCCGCCGGCCGAGTCCCCGGCCGCGCCGGTCCTCGTCGACCTCGATCGCGGTCTCAAGCCGCCCGGAGACTCCTCGTCCCAGCAGGACGATGCCGCCGTCGGCGCGCCAGGCGCGGACTTCGTCGCGATAGTTCAGTGCCCGCAGCAGGCGGGAATGCGTCGACTCCGGCTCCGGCGTGAGCTCCAGCGGAGGCGGGCCGTCGAGCGTCTCGGCGACGCAGAGCACGTCGAGATTGCCCGCCTCGCGGCCGGTCACGGCGCCGAGCGCGTGCAGGAACGAGGCGCTGACCGGCGCCGATAGATTGCCGGGCGGCAGTTGCCGCCGAACCCAGTCAGGATCGGCGTCGGTGAAGATCACCGCGTGCGCGGTGAAGCTGATCACCCCGGCGTCGCGCTCCGAAGGCTGCGGCAAGATCGTCACCCCGCCATCAGCGGGCGGGAACCGCCCGGCGGCCGCGTCGGTCAAGATGGTCCCGAGCCGTCCCTCGTCGAGTTGCCTGCCGCCATGCCGGTCATGCGATGGGGCGTTCATGGCGACGTCAGCGGTAGGCCGAAATGCCGGTTAGCGCCTGGCCGATGGCGAGAGTGTGGATCTCCTCGGTGCCTTCGTAGGTGAGCACGGACTCCAGGTTGTTCGCGTGCCTGATGACCGGGTACTCCAGCGTGACGCCGTTTGCGCCGAGAATCGTGCGCGCCTGACGCGCAATGTCGATCGCGGTGCGCACGTTGCTCATCTTGCCGAGGCTGACCTGCTCGGGCGTGATCTTGCCCGCTTCCTTGAGCCGGCCGAGATGCAGCGCGAGCAACTGCGCGCGCTGCAAGTCCGCTGTCATCCAGGCCAGCTTGGACTGGGTCAGCTGGAACCCGCCGATCTTGCGCCCGAACTGCTCGCGGGTCCGCGAGTACTCGATCGCGGACTCCAGGCAGGCCCGCGCCGCGCCTGTGGCGCCCCAGACGATGCCGAACCTGGCCTCGGACAGGCACGAGAGCGGTCCCTTGAGCCCGGTCACGCCCGGGAGGACGGCGTCCCCTGGCAGCCGCACGTCGTCAAAGTGCAACTCAGAAGTCACAGAAGCCCGCAGGGATAGTTTCTTATGAATGTTGCGAGCGGTGAAACCGCGAGAGCCGCGGGGCACCACGAAGCCGCGTATCCCTTCCTCGGTACTGGCCCAGACGACAGCGACGTCGGCGATCGACCCGTTGGTGATCCACATCTTGGAGCCGTTGAGTATCCAGTCGGAGCCGTCCTGCCTGGCGCGGGTCTCCATGCTGGACGGGTCGCTGCCGTGGTCGGGCTCGGTCAGGCCGAAGCAGCCGATGGCCTGGCCGGCCGCCATGCGGGGAAGCCACTCCGTTTTCTGCTCTTCTGAGCCGTACTTCCAGATCGGGAACATGGCCAGCGATCCCTGCACCGACACCAGGCTGCGCAGCCCCGAGTCGGCCGCCTCCATCTCGCGGCAGGTCACGCCGTAGGCGATCGCGCCCATCCCGGCGCAGCCGTAGCCTTTGAGGTGCATTCCGAGCAGGCCGAGCTGGCCGAGTTCGGGGACGAGATCGGTGGGCAGCGTGCCAGCCTCGAACCAGTCGGCGATGTAGGGCATGATCCGGTCAGCGGCGAACTTGCGCACGGTGTCGCGGACCAGCCGCTCCTCATCGGTCAGCTCGTCGTCGATCTTGAGCAGATCGCTGCCGGCTGGTTCGGTGGATCGCGGCATGGCCTGTCCTCTCTGCTTCCCCCGCCTCTGCTTGCCTTGCCGCCAGCGTATGCGGGCGTTTTGGCCCAGTGAAGGCGGGGTAGCGACCCTCCGGCAGCCACGCAGGGTCGCCCTGGCTCTCGTGATTCGTAGCGGGCGGCGCGTGTGGAGTGACGATAGTGCGGGATGATGGCCTTATGAGCAATATCAATGGCGGGAAGACACTCGTGCGTCGCCGTGACGACCGGATCGTCGCCGGTGTTTGCTCGGGGTTCGCTGACTACCTGGGCATGGACGTCAACCTGATGCGCGTGCTGGTCGCGCTGGTGACCCTGTTCACCGTGGGCACAGGGATCCTTGCGTACCTCGTGGCCTGGGCAGTCATCCCGGAGGAAGGCCAGAAGACGTCGATCGCCGAGGACCTGATCAACAAGAACCGGATGAAATAGTGGGAGGCTGGCGCCGCCGTCGGCCCGTCTCTTTGGGATCCGCTTTGCCGGCAGTGCCAAACTTCCCCTATGCTGAGTCGGTCCCCGACGGCGGACGCCACGGGCTAGACGGCGGGTGACCGCCAGGCCCCCATCGTCTAGCGGCCTAGGACACCGCCCTTTCAAGGCGGCGGCGCGGGTTCGAATCCCGTTGGGGGTACGGTCCGACTTCGGTCGGCAGCGGTTCTGTGTGACGCGTAGGATTAGCTCCGCGCGGAGCATAGGATTGCTGTGCGAGGGTTGGTCGGTTTGTTCGGTAGTGCGGCTTGGTCCTGTAGAGCAGCTCGGAGTGCTCGCCACCCTGTCAAGGTGGAGGTCGCGGGTTCAAATCCCGTCAGGACCGCTCGGTTGAGGGATCAGCGCGTTCATCCCCCCGCCGCACCGGCTAGGTCAGGTAGCTCAGTTGGTACGAGCGTCCGCCTGAAAAGCGGAAGGTCGGCGGTTCGACCCCGCCCCTGACCACAACTTCCCGGATGATCAGTCAGCCCTCTCACCTGCGCATTCCGCAGGAAGAGAGCTTTTGCGATGGTCCTCGCAGCTCCCGCGAACACCAAGATCAACACAGATCTAACACAACTCGCCCCGAACCGGGTGCCGCCGACCGCCCCCCGGACGCGAAAGGCAGCCCGCAGCACCCGCGGCTCGAGCCGGGTGACCGGGGAGGCCCGCGAGTCCGCCCGTGACCCTGGTCGGGTGGTGGTGGAGGCGGGGTGGGGGATCGTGGTGTACCCGCCGGAGGAGGCGGGGGCGCCGTGGCGGGCGGCGTTCACCGAGAACGGGCGCCGCCGGTTCCGGCAGGCCATGACCGAGGCCGAGCTCGCCGCCAAGCTCGCCAGGGTCACCGAGCGGCTGGCCGCCGGGGCGCCGGACATGGAACGGCCGGGCGCGGACCTGATCGCCTGGTACCTGGACCCCGACCGGCACCGGGCGCACCAGCGGTGGTCCCGCAAGCACGCCGACACCCAGCGCCGCCTGTGCGAGCGGTTCGCCGCCCCGGTCATCGGCGCGGTGACCTGCCAGGACATCACCACGGATCACATGCAGCAGATCGTCAGCGCCGCGCCGACCGCCAGCGAGGGCGACCGGCTCCGCCGCTGCCTGTCCGCCCTGGTCACCGCCGGCATCAAGGCCGGGTACCTGACCAGCCCCCGCCTCCGCGACGTCCACTGCCAGGCCAACGGCCGCCCCGTTCCCGACCGCCGCCTACGGCGGGCTGCGCCAGGGCGAGCTGTTCGCCCTCACCGCCCCCCAGATCAACCCCGCCGCCCGGGTCATCACCGTCAACCGCAAGCTCATCGAGGTCGCCGGCCGCCAGTACATCGAGCCGCCCAAGAACCGCAAGCACCGCGCCACCATCTACCCCGCCCGCACCCCCGCCGGATACCCCCTCGCCGCCGGCCTCGCCGACCGCGCCGACCAGGCCCGCGCCGAGCAGGCCGAAGGCACCAACCCCTGCGCCCTGATCTTCCCCAGCCCCCGGCGCAAGCTCTGGCGGACCTCCAACTTCGACCGCCGTGCCCTGGCCCCCGCCTACCACGCCGCCGGCTGGCGCGACCAGAATGGCAACGGAACCTGGACCTGGCACAGCCTCCGCCACGCCTTCTGCACCACCGCCCTGTTCACCTGGAAACTCGACCCCACCGACGTCTCCCGCATGGCCGGCCACGCCAACTACCGCATCACCCTCGACATGTACGTCGGCACCACCGCCGGCATCCTCGACCGCGCCCGCCAGGCAACCCAATAAGAGCCGTCGCCCCCTGACGCCAGTCAATATGAGCTGCGCGCCAGGCGAACCCCTGCACATGCGCGCCCTTATCTGAGCTCGATCTACCTACCCTGCGCGTGTCCAACGGGGGAGGAATTTGCGTACCGACGTGACCGTCAGTCGTGATTCATGGCGCACACCTACGGCTCGATCTGTACCGGCTTCCAGGACTTGGGTTGTATTCCAGCGAATCGCAGTACTGGTCGTTCTGATCGCTGCTGCCAGGCGGGGTCCTGGCGTCCTGCATTAACCTGTGGGTTATAGTAGGGAGGGTGAGCTGGGAGATAATCCTGGCGCCCGAGGTACATGACTGGTTCCTGCGTCTTGATGACCTCAGCGCCAGCTTGGTCCGGGACGCGATCGAGGTGCTGGCCGAGCGCGGCCCGGCTTTAGGCAGGCCCCTAGCGGACCGGATCACCGGGTCTCGCCTGCACAACCTCAAGGAACTGCGGCCAGGGTCTGCCGGGCGGACGGAGGTGCGGATCTTGTACATCTTCGACCCGCAGCGCCAGGCCGTTCTCCTGGTCGCAGGTGACAAATCCGGCAACTGGAGCCGCTGGTACCCCGATGCGATCAAGCTCGCCGAGGACCGGTACGCCCGCTTCCTGGCCACGCCGCCCGAGGAGATCCAATGACAAGGCACTATCGCTGGGACACGACGCTGAGCGAGCGCCGGCAAGACGACCCCGGCATCGACAGCCCGGCCCGGCGCGCCGCCGCCCGCGACGCACGCAACGCCAGCGACATCGGCTACCACCTGGCCCGCATGCGCAAGCAGCAGGGCATGACCCAGGCCCAGGTCGCCGCCGCCATGGGCGTCAGCCAGGTACGCGTCTCGCGCATGGAACACGGAGACATCGACAAGATGCAGGTCGAATCGATCGCCACCTACGTCGCCGCCATCGGCGGTCACCTGCGCCTGGTCGCCGACTTCGGCCCCGACGCCACCACCTTCGTCGACTACACCGACGCCCTTACCGCCTGACCAGCCAGCAAACCGGCAAACTCGCAGGCACCCGGGGATTCTCCACCCAATTCCGAGACAAGCAACCGCCCAGTAACCCGGACCCGGACACCATGGACAGGCGAAGTGCGCAGGGCTGCGCACCCCTTTTCGCGCGCTGGAGAGCCAGCAGATTCCGCCATCGGCCCACGCCGACCTGTGCGCCGCGCTTGACTGCTGCGAAGCACTGATAACCCGGACGCTGGCCAGGCGTCCGCAGGGCGCTGAAAGTGGTGCGGGTTTGCGGCGGCCAGTACCGCGAGCGCGAGCATCGCGCCGCGTAACCAGCCAGCCGCCCGGTCGGCCTTGCCGTGCCGCACGGCCGTGATGGCAGCCGCGCCCGCCGGCGGCGTCGCTGCGTGCCGGGGTCCGGCGCCAGTCTCCGTAGCCGACCCGGGCGGCCGCTGCCTGGCCAGGTACGTCACGCCCGTGTGGTGACTATGCGCTGCCGCTGATGCCGCGGTCAGCCGCTGCCTGCTGGTGCACGGTTTTGCCACTGCCCTACCTCCGCCTGAGAATCCGTATGACGTCATAATACTAGCTGCTAGTTAGATGCGGCAAATCGTTCGTCCATGTGCGTGGCTCGGCCGACGCATCTCAGCGCGTTCCCAGGCAGCGGTTCAGCGTTTTCAAGTGTTGTGACAAATACCATGTAGCATGGTAGGTGCGAAGACGTTTTGTGTTCGTGTTCGGATGTGGCTGAGCGGCTGGAAAGCCAGGTCAGGTGCCTGCTCGTCCTGGGCTGGCGCCGTGGCGGGAGCCAGGTCATGGAACGGGTGATCCATGTGGAGCGTGCGTTGCTCGGTGCGGTCTTGAGTGACGCTGACCGGCAGCAGTCCGTGCTGCGATTTGTGCAGCCTGATTATTTTTACCGGGCCTGGCACGGGCAGGTGCTCGCTGCGATGCGGCGGCTGGCCGGGCGCGGCGTGGTTCCTGGCCCGCAGCAGGTGTACGCGGAGCTGAAGCTGGACCCGGACTTGCCGTTATCGGTGTCGCATGACGCGGTGCGGCTGGCGGACGCGCCGGGCCGGGTGGGTGCGGGACGAGCTCGCGCGGCTGCGGGAGGACATGTGGGCGCAGGACGGCGACCGGCTGGCCGGGCAGCTCGCGGCGGTCGCGCGGCAGCTCGCGGAGAACGCAGCTGATCTGGCCGGGGCGGCCGGGCATCGCGCGGGTGATGGGGGGCGGCCGGCCGTCCGGCCCGGTGATGCGGCCGCTCAGGAGGCCGGGTTCGCGGCGCTGCGGGATCTGGTGGCCGGCTCGCGGATGGCCGGCCAGGCGGCTGGCTGGCTTGAGCCCGGGGATTTCGCGACCGCCGAGCAGGGTGCGGTGTTCGAGGCGATCACTGACCTGCGGCGCTGCGGGCTGCCACTCGATCCGGTCACGGTCTGCTGGGAGGCCAGCCGCCGTGGCGCCGACGTGGACCTGCGGTCGCTGGCCGGCGGGTGCGGGGCCTTCGCCGGCGCGAACCTGGCCCAGGTGTACCGGCGGGCGGTCCTGGCCCGGCTTGACCGGGCGGGCCTGGACCTGCAGTCCGGTGCTGCCGACCGCGGGCTGACCGTCGGGCGGCTGTTCCGTGATGCCGGGGAGCGGCTTATCGGGGCAGAGCACGACCTCGCGCCGCAACGGTGCCGGGTCCCGGCTCGCAGCACCGAGGTGGTCGCGTTGCGCGCGGAACGTGCCGCCAGCCAGGTGACTGCCGGCCCGGTCGCCGAACGCGGGCTGGAGGCGGCCCCGTGACCGGCCGTGTTCCGGCTCACCGTACCGGTACCGGCCTGGCCGGGGCGGGCGGGGACCGGCGGCGCGCGCACGCGGACTACGTGCGGTGGCGGGCCCGGCAGATTGCCTACGGCCGGTGGGAGCCGTGGGCCGATGCCGGCCCGGCGCGTCAGCATGTGCGCGTGCTGCGCGCGGGCGGTGCCAGTTACCAGGCCATCGGTCATGCTGCCGGGGTCGGCGCGATGACGGTGCATCACCTGCTGAATGGCTGCCGGGCGACCGGGGAGCCTGCGCCGGACAGGATCAGCGCGGTGTGCTCGCGGCGGCTACTCGCGGTCACCCCGACAGGGGCCGTCGGGTGCCGGCGCGGTGCGTGCGGGTCGAAGTTGCGGTTGCGGATGGCGATCGCGAGCGGGCCGCGAACCTGGCAACCGAAACCGAGAACCTCGCGATGACCAGGCCTGACAATTCGGACATGACCGCGGCTGCGGCGCACGTTCGCGGCATGGTCGAGCACGACACCGCCGCGCTGGAGCATGCTGCTTGCACGTACTCTGCGCCGTTGGCTAAGGCGGCAGCAATTGAGGATGCCGGACGAGCCTCGTCGGCGCAAGGTAATCAGAATGACGTCGCGTGGCGTATGAGGAGGTACGAGAAGTTGGGCCGCGCTGAGGCAATGGCGCGGGTCAGGTCGCAGCTCAGGGCCGCCGGCGTTCGAGTCAGGCACTGGAAATGCGCCTACCGGCCAGCTTTCGGCTGGGGCAGCCTGACCGACACCGAGCGCCGGATCGCCGAGCTGGTCTCCGAGGGCCTCAGCAACCGAGAGGTCGCGGATCAGGTCTTCCTGAGCGCGCACACGGTCGCCTTCCACCTGCGCCACATCTTCTGGAAGCTCGATGTCGGCTCCCGGGTGCAGCTGGCCAGGCTCGTAACCGAGAAGACCATGGCCGAAGCCGAATACGCCATGCAGGCTTAGGGGGTCGGCCCGGCGCGGTAGCTAGCCGTTCTGACGACGTGCCGCGGTCCTGGCCTGGAGATCCTTGATCTAAGGCCACGAAGGGGGCCGCGAGCAATGTCTGCGCTGTCAAGCAAAGCGACCGCCACGATCCGGAGCGCGATCCCGACCCGCCCGCGCTGCCGAGGCTGAGGAGGCCATCCGGATCGAGCGCGAGGCCCTAGCGGCCGGGCCGCAGCTGGAGCCGGTGGACGACAGCAAGGCAATCGAGATCAAGCCGACCCCGCCCACCGGGTACCTCACGCTCGCTCACGTTTTGTTCAAGAGATACTGGCCGAGGTCCGTGCTCGGGGCGACGCCGATGATCACGCAGTCGTTCTTATTACAACGCGATCTCCTTCACCTACACGCTGGTCCTGACCAAGTTCTACCGCGTCAAGGCGTCTGACGCGCCCCTGTAACTGATCGTGTTCGCGGTCGGCAACCTGCTCGGGCCGCTGACGATCGGGCGGCTCTTCGACACGATCGGCCGCAAGCAGATGATCGCCGGCACCTACATCACTTCCGGAGCGATGCTGGCCGTGACCGCCGCGTTGTTCGACCACCATGTGCTGACCGCAACGACCCAGACCATCGCGTGGTGCGTGATCTTCTTCTTCGCCTCGGCAGGAGCCAGTTCCGCTACCTGACCGTCAGCGAGGTCTTCCCGCTCGACGTGCGCGCGCAGGCGATCGCGGGTGGAGCGTGCGCTAGCCGAGGCCGAGGAGAGCCTCCGGATGAACCCGCGTGCCCGGCCCGCTTCGTGACGAAGCGATTCGTGAGCGGGTGGCGTCCGCGCGCCGAGCGCGAGCCAGGCCGCCGGCAAGAGACGGTCACAGCGCTGCCGAATGCCGCCGCGGCGGAGCAGTCGCTTGACCTCATCGGCACGGTCGCCATGCCCCTGGTCAAGCGGTTCGCTCTGGCACTGGCCGGATTGCTGGCCGGACTCGTGATCGGGGCGCTGGCCGGCTGCTGGCGGCGGGTTATCGGTCGTGACGGTGCCAGCGCCGCGCCGGGGCGTGCAGCGATCAGCGACCGCGGTGTGAGCGCCGACCGTCAGGCCGTTACCACTTGCTCGACCCAGGCCCGCAAGTCGGCCACGGGCGCGGCGCCCGCCCGCTGCGCGGCGACCTGGCCGTCCCGGAGTATCAGCAGCGTCGGGATGGCCTGGACGCCGAAGCGCTGCTGCAACCGCGGCGAGCTATCCACGTTGACCTTCACCAGCTTGACCCGCCCCGCCAGTTGCGCGGCCACCCGAGCGAGCGCCGGGCTCACCATCCGGCACGGTCCGCACCACGGTGCCCAGAGGTCGACAACGACGGGCACGGACGCCTTCTCAGCGACGTCAGCGAAAGTGTCGTCAGTGGCGTCGACAATCCACGGCAGCGCCCGGTGGCAGTTCCCGCACCGCGGGGTGCCAGAAGCCGCCGCCGGGACGCGGTTCCTACGGCCGCAGTTCGGGCACCGCACCAGGTCATCCGGCATCGCCGTGTCCGCCTTACCCGGGGTTCTCGAACGACACGGTCAGCTCCCCGTCGGTGTAGCCGACCCGGATCAAGGCGCCAGGGCCGGCATCGCCGCTGAGCAGGGCCCGCCCGATCCTGGTCTCGACCTCGCGTGCGATGAACCTGCGCAGCGGCCTGGCCCCGTAGACGGGATCGTAGCCCTGCGTGGCGATGTACCGGCGCGCGTCCTCGGTAATCTCCACCGCCATCTGGCGCTCCGCCAGCCTGGACCACAGGTCAATGAACATCAGGTCCACGATCCGCTCGATCTCCGGTTCCGTCAGCGGCTTGAACAGGACGATGTCGTCCAGCCGGTTGAGGAATTCCGGCCGGAAACGTGACCGCATCTCGGCCAGTACCTGTTCCCGCGCGTCGGGCTTGATCTCGCCGTCTGACGTCGCGCCCTCGAGAAGATACATCGAGCCGATGTTGGAGGTCATGATCACGACCGTGTTCCTGAAGTCGACGGTGCGGCCCTGGGCGTCGGTGAGCCTGCCATCGTCGAGTACCTGCAGCAGCGTGTTGAACACGTCCGGATGGGCCTTCTCCACTTCGTCGAACAGGATGACAGAGTACGGCTTGCGCCGGATCGCCTCGGTCAGCTGGCCGCCCTCCTCATAGCCGACGTAACCGGGCGGTGCGCCGACCAGCCTGCTGACCGTGTGCCGCTCCTGGTACTCGGTCATGTCGATGCGGACCATGTTGTCCTCGGTGTCGAACAGCGCGGCTGCTAGCGACTTCGCCAGCTCGGTTTTGCCCACGCCGGTCGGGCCGAGGAAGATGAACGAGCCGATGGGCCGCCGCGGGTCCTTGACCCCTGACCTGGCCCTGATGATGGCGTCGGCCACCAGCTGAACGGCTTCGTCCTGGCCGACTATCCGCTCGTGCAGGATGGAGTCGAGCCGCAGCAGCTTCTCCCGCTCGCCTTCCTGCAGGCGGCTGACGGGGATGCCGGTCCAGTGCGAGACGATCGACGCGATCTCGTCGTCTGTGACGACCTCGCGCAGCAGCCGTTCGCCGCCCTTCCTGACCGACAGGGACTCCTCCTCGGCTTCCAGGCGCCGCTCGAGTTCGGGCAGCTTGCCAAGCCGCAACTCGGCAGCCTTATGCAGGTCGTAGTCGCGCTCAGCCTGCTCTGCGTCGTGCCTGACCTGCTCGATCTCCTCGCGCAGCGCCTGTACCCGGCGCAGGGCCTGCCGCTCGGCCTCCCACTGCGCCCGCAGCGCGTCGGCCTCAGCCCGCCGGTCGGCCAGTTCCCTGCGCAGGTCCTCGAGCCTGGCCAGGCTGACCGGGTCGTCCTCGTTGGCGAGGCCCGCTTCCTCGATCTCGAGCCGCATCACGCGCCTGGTCAGCTCGTCGAGTTCAGCCGGCATCGAGTCGATTTCGGTGCGGATCATCGCGCAGGCCTCATCGACCAAGTCAATCGCCTTGTCCGGCAGGAACCGGTCGGAGATGTAGCGATGGCTCAGCGTAACGGCGGCGACGAGCGCCCCATCAGCGATCTTCACGCCGTGAAACACCTCGAGCCGCTCGCGCAGGCCGCGAAGGATCGACACCGCGTCCTCTACCGATGGCTCATCGACGATGACCGGCCGGAACCTGCGCTCGAGCGCAGCGTCCTTCTCGACGTGCTTCCGGTACTCGTCCAGCGTCGTGGCGCCGATCATGTGCAGCTCGCCGCGTGCCAGCATCGGCTTGAGCATGTTGCCGGCGTCCATCGATCCTTCAGCGGCGCCGGCGCCTACGACCGTGTGCATCTCATCGACGAACAGGAGGATGCGCCCCTCGCCGGCTTTCACCTCACTCAGGACGGCCTTCAATCGCTCCTCGAACTCGCCGCGGTATTTGGCCCCCGCCACCAGTGCGCCCATGTCGAGGGCGAAGATCGTCTTATCCCGCAGCCCCTCTGGAACGTCGCCCCTGGTGATCCGCTGTGCCAGGCCTTCCACGATCGCGGTCTTGCCGACGCCGGGGTCGCCTATCAGCACCGGGTTGTTCTTGGTCTTCCTCGACAGGATCTGGATGACGCGCCGGATCTCCGCGTCCCTGCCGATCACCGGGTCGAGCCGGCCGCTCGCCGCGTCGGCCACCAGGTCGGTGCCGTACTTCGCGAGCGCCTCATAGGCCACCTCTGGCATGGCCGATGTAACCCGCTGGTTCCCGCGGACCTTCGCGAGCGCCTCAAGGAAGGAGTCCTTGGTGAGGCCGGCGGATCGCAGTAGGCGGCCGGCCGCCGTCGTCGGCCCCTCCTCGAGCAGCGCGATGAGCAGATGCTCCACGGAGACGTACTCGTCCTTGAGCCGGCCGGCCTCCTCCTCGGCCCTGACCAGCAGGCGGGAAAGCCGCTGGGTGACAGCGACCTGGCCGGGAGCCACGCCTGGGCCGCTGACCCGCGGCCGGCGCTCTAGCTCGGCCTCGACCGACGTTCGCAGCTGATCCGCGTCGGCGCCCGTCTGGGCCAGCAGCCGCGGCACGATGCCCTCCGGCTGCTCAAGCAGCGCGAGCAGCAGGTGCTCTCCGTCGACTTCCGGGTGGCCGTAGCGCAGTGCCTTGGTCTGCGCATCGTGCAGTGCTTCTGAAGACTTCTGGGTCAGATGACTCGGGTCCATGGTCACCCTCCTGGCCGTCGTGGTGGCTGGCCCGCCGCCGTGAGAGGCCGTCCCCCCTGACTGACATGCGCGCTACGCAGCGCCGCTTCGAGCGCCGCGATCCGGTCGAGCAGGTCGGTGACGAGACCGATGGCCGCATAGTTCAGCGCGAACCCCGCGCGCAAGCGCTGCACCCGGCCAAGCGCCGCGAACTGGCCGCGTGAGAACCACAGATCCCCAGCCGGATCCTGGCGCGCGTCCAGCAGGCCGAGCGCGACAAGGCTGCGGATCAGCTCCGGATGGGTGCCGCTCTCGCGGGCGAACGACCCGAGGTCGAGGCGAACGTCCCGCTTGGCGCGGATCAGGGCATAGCTCACCGGCTTCTCCTCGGATTGAAGTCGGACGCGGCCGCCAGCTGCTCGAAAAGCTGCCGTTCCGTGCGGGACGGCCTAGGCGGCACCATGATCCTGGCCTCGGCGTACAGGTCCCCTGGCTTGCCGCGCGGATGGGGCAGGCCGCGGCCGCGCAGCCGCAGCCGCTTGCCGCTCGAGGTGCCCTGCGGGACCTTGACCTTGGCCTCGCCCCCCGGCGTCTCTACGGCCACCGACGTTCCGAGCGCCGCCTCCCACGGCGCGAGCCGCAGCTCCACGTACAGATCGCGACCGTGCACCTGGTAGACCGGGTGCGGCAGGATGCGCACGATGAAGTACAGGTCTCCTGGCGGTCCGCCGCCGCCGCCCCGGCCGCCCTGATCGGCTAGCCTGATGCGCTGGCCGTCGGTTACCCCTGCGGGGATGGTGACCTCGAAGGTGCGCTGCCCCGTTCCGCCGAGGGTGACCGTCTTGCGGCCGCCCCGGTAGGCCTCCTCGACGGTCAGCGGCAGCTCGGCCTCCTGGTTGGCGCCGGGCATCGGACCGAAGCCTGGCCCCGCGCGGCCGCCGAAGATCCCCCCGAGCAGGTCGTCGATGTCGATGTCCGCCCCGCGCGGGCCGTAGCCACCCGCGCCGCGCCCGGCCGGGCCGCCGGGTCCCCTGCGCGCACCAGCGCCCGCTCCGGCTCGCGCCCTGCTGCGGCGCCCGGTATCCGCGTCCACGTCCTCTGGCACCTGACGGAAGTCGGGGCCGAACGCGTCGTACCGTCGCCTGGTAGCGGGGTCAGACAGGACGGAGTGGGCCTCGGAGACGTCCTTGAACTTCTCCTCGGCGGCCGGATCGGCGTTGAGGTCGGGGTGATACTGGCGCGCGAGTTTGCGGTAGGCACGCTGGATCTCGTCCTGGCTAGCGCTCCGCCCGACGCCGAGGATCTCGTAGAAGTCCCGCCCGGCCATCATTCCGCCTTGGCGACCACCACCTGGGCGGGCCGCAGCTGGTGGTCTCCCTCCCCGTATCCAGGCCTGACGACGTCGATGACCGTGCCGGCCGCGACACCGGAATCACTGAGCACGGCGACAGCGTCGTGCCTAGCCGGGTCGAACGACGCTCCGACGTCGTCCCTGCGCGGGTAACCGAGGCTGGCCAGGACCTGAAGTGCCTGATCTCGGACGCCCCCGATGCCTTCGATGATGGTGTCGGGATCGGCTTGCGAGTGATCGAGTGCGCGGTCGAGATTATCCACGACCGGCAGCCACTCGGAGGCGACCGACGCCCTGGCTTCGGCGGCTGCGTGGCCGATCTGGGTCGCGCACCGCTTGCGCATGTTGTCCAAGTCGGCCAGCGCGCGCAACCGCAGGTCCTCAGCCTCCCTGAGCCGGGTCCGCAGCTCTGCGAGCTCAGCCTGAGCGCTGGCCGGCTCCGCGCTCGCGGTCTCCTGCATCGCCCCGTTGTGGCCAGCCTCGTGCTCACTCATTTGCGGTGAACTCGGCGTCGATCACATCGTCATCGCCACCTTGCTGGCCTTGCGGCTGTGCTTGCTGACCCTGGGGCCCGGCTCCTGCCGCGCTCAGGTTCTGGTAGATCTGCTGAAGCTCGAGCGTGAGGCTCCTGAGCCGGTCGGCAGGCGCCTCCTCCTTCAGCGCCTGCCTGGCGTCGGCCACCAGGGTGTCGGCCCGTGCCTTGTCGTGCACCGGCACGGCGTCACCGCGCTCGGCAAGCAGGTGCTCGACGGCGTAGGCTGCCGCGTCGAGCTCGTTGCGGGCGTCGGTCAGCTCGCGCAGGCGCTTGTCCTCGTCGCGGTGCCGCTCCGCGTCCGCGATCATCCGCTCGACCTCGGCCTGGTCCAGGTTGGACGTCTCGCTGATCGTGATCCGCTGCTCGGCGCCAGTGTCCTTGTCCGTGGCCGAGACGTTCAGGATCCCGTTCGCGTCGATGTCGAACGTGACCTCGATCTGGGGCACGCCGCGCGGTGCTGGCCTGATGTTCTCCAGCCGGAACCGGCCGAGCACCCGGTTGTCCGCGGCACGTTCCCGCTCGCCCTGCAGCACCACCACGTCCACCGCGGGCTGGTTGTCCTCCGCGGTGCTGAAAACTTCGGTGCGGCGAGCCGGAATCGTGGTGTTCCGCTCGATGACCTTGGTCATCACGCCGCCGAGCGTCTCGATGCCCAGCGACAGCGGCGTGACGTCGAGCAGCAGGACTTCCTTGACCTCGCCCTTCAGGACGGCCGCCTGGACGGCCGCGCCGAGCGCCACCACCTCGTCCGGGTTCACCGACATGTTCGGGTCCTTGCCGCCGGTGAGGCGGCGGACCAGGGCCTGGACGGCGGGGATCCTCGTCGACCCGCCCACCAGGATCACCTCGTCGATGTCCTTGTCGGTCAGCTTCGCGTCCTCCATGGCCTGCCTGACCGGCTCGACCGTGCGCTCCACCAGGTCGGCCGTGATCTGGTCGAACGTCGAGCGCATCAGCGTCGTGTTCAGATGCTTGGGCCCGGACGCGTCAGCCGTCACGAACGGCAGGCTCACCGACGTCTGCGTCACCGACGACAGCTCGACCTTGGCCTTCTCGGCCGCCTCGAACAGGCGCTGCAGCGCCTGCGGGTCGGCGCGCAGGTCGATGCCGTTATCGCGCTGGAACTCATCGGCCAGGTAGTCGACGACCCGGCGGTCGAAGTCGTCCCCGCCCAGATGGGTGTCACCGGCCGTGGCGCGGACCTCGACGACGCCGTCGCCGATGTCGAGCAGGCTCACGTCGAACGTCCCGCCGCCCAGGTCGAAGACCAGCACCGTCTCGTTCTGCTTCTTGTCCAGGCCGTACGCCAGCGCGGCCGCGGTCGGCTCGTTGATGATCCGCAGCACCTCGAGGCCCGCGATCTTGCCGGCATCCTTCGTCGCCTGCCGCTGGGCATCGTTGAAGTAGGCCGGAACGGTGATGACCGCCTCCGTGACCTTCTCGCCCGCGGACTTGCCCGCGTCGTCGGCGAGCTTGCGCAGCACCAGCGCCGAGATCTCCTCAGGCGCGTACTGCCTGCCGTTGACGTCGAAGCGCACCGCACCGTCAGGGCCAGCCACGACGTCGAAGGAGACCGCGTTCAGCTCACTGGTTACCTCCTCGTAACGGCGCCCGATGAACCGCTTCGCCGAGTAGATCGTGCCCTTCGTGTTCAAGATCGCCTGGCGCCGCGCCAGCTGCCCCACAAGCCGCTCGCCTTGCGGGGTGAAGGCCACCACCGACGGCGTGGTGCGTGATCCTTCAGCATTGGGAATCACCGTGGGCTTTCCTGCCTCGGTGACCGCAATGACCGAGTTAGTAGTGCCGAGATCGATTCCTACCGCTATCGCCATCGCAATCCCTCCTGGAGGTCCTGCTGAAGCCTCGAGGGGGCCCGCGGTCCGCTGGTTCACCCGCGCAGGCATCAGCTAGCCCGCAAGACCAGCGCGTGCGGTCCGTTAAACCTGATGCTTCCTTGACCGAAGCGGGCGCACATCCACTGATCTGGCAGTGCGGCATGTCTGCTGCAACCAGCTGACCTGAGGATGCGCCGGCTCGCTACGGCCCCGAGTTGGAAGCTGTAGGCAGCTGCCGCGCACTTTCCGCTGTAGAGGCCATACCCAGGTCGCCAGAGGCGTAACTGGCAGATCGGAGGGTGCTGTGCGCGTCGTGTACGACCCGCACCTGCCGCTGACCAGGCCGGCGGCGCCGCAGACGCCGGAGAGATGTGCTGAATGTCTGCGGGCGGGCTCCCCATGGGTGCACTTGAGACTGTGCCTGACCTGCGGGAACGTAGGCTGCTGCGACTCCTCGCCGAACCGGCACGCACGCGGTCACGCATACAGGTTCGGACACTCGTTCGAGCCGGGGGAGGACTGGCGCTCATGCTACTTCGATGAGGCATATGTCCGAATTCGGCGCCAGCGTGACGGGTCAGCGGCTCATATCGGCCGGCGGCAGCACATGCCAGAGACGCCCGACACGAACGGGGCGTACCCGCGGCTGAGCCAGGAGCAGATCAGGGTGCTCGCCACGCAGGGTGAGCGCCGCGCTGTGCATCCGGGAGACGTGCTGTTCCGCGATGGCGACTTCGTCGTGCTGGCGGGAAAGGTCGCAGTCGTCGAGGGGTATGAGAGCGCTGACGAGCGGCTCCTCGTCGTGCACGGCCCAGGCCGGTTCCTCGGCGAGCTCGGCTTGCTGACCGGGCAGGCCGCGAGCCTGGCTGTGGGCGCGACTGCCCAACCCGCTGAGCAACTCGCCTACGTCCGGCAGGACAGCTGTTTCAGCGCTTGTGCGCGTCCCCACAGAATCCCCATAACTCCGCGCCGCACGCCGAGGGCTCGATCCGGAGCAGCGTGCGATAGGCGAGGCTAGGCGGGCGAGCGCGGAAGTAGTTATTCTGAGCGGGCTAGGAGTGCGCGAGGCGCCGGCTGTCATGTTTGGGCTCTGAGGGCATGGGCCATCACTTTGGCGGCGCTGGCGAGTTCTGCTGCTGATTCGGCGAAGGTAATCGCCTCGCCTGGCGTGGGGTTGGCTTGACCATGCGACACGCGGTTGCGCAGGTCCCTAAGCGCGCGGACGGCTGTAAAGTAATCGGGCGAGGCAATCCGTCTCTTCTGGAGATCCGACAACGGCTCGGTCCTCCGCTTCTTTTCCTCCGGGAATGCTGCGGCGAACACCTCGGCGAGGGCATCCAGCACTTGCTCCCAGGCCCTGATGATGACGAACGACGGGTTCCGTTCTGCTTCGCGGACAAGTGCGCTGGGCGCGGCGCCCTGATCCGTCTGATCCCTGGGCACCCGGCTGTCTGACCGCATTGCCTGCTCAACCGAGGATTCCGCAGCTGCCAGACGTTCCCCGAACGTGACTTCCTGCCCCATTCCTTTGTACAGCCTGACCCTGCTGATCAGATCTGAAAGCGGCCGGCGGAGGATCACGATCGCACTCAGGACCACTGCGGGCCAGGACAGGCTTGCCACAAGCGACGCAGTGAACTGAAACGCGTTCATAGGCCCATCATGCACTGGCACGCGTTCCGTGGCTCGGTTTATGCCAAATGCTCCGCCATGAGGGAGATACGCCGGGCAACTACGAACGGTAATCACGATTCACGATCGAGGCACGCCGAGGGCTCGATCTGTGCGCGACAGATGGGCCGCATTACGTCGGCCGGAAAGAGCGGAATTGGATGTTCTGGGCTATTCCGTCAAACGTCGAAGCGATGCCCAGCAAGCATGGGTATCCGACAACAAGAGCCGAACTCGGCGCATCGTCATACCGGAATCTGTCGAATGTCCGCTTGGTCGATGAACATGATGTCGGCTAGGTCGTGGCGGCCGTTCTTGATGTTGCCGCCCTCATCTCGCGTGAAGATCACCGGGCCAATCTTGCGCAGCCGGTCTTCCAGTGCTTTAGCTTGCGTTTCGCCCGGTATTGCACATATGGGCAATTTCGCGCTCGATCTCCTTCACATGCCGACCGATCAGCACGCCTGCAGGTCCCGTCGCTCTGGATGCTGAGCACCGCCACGCGAGCGCGGAGCCGCTCTCTCCCACGACTGTAGGCCCTGCAATCGGCCCGGCTAGGCCCAGGGGGCAGGCGCAGCAATCCCGCGCTTGGGCCTCGCCGGGCCGTCAAGGTCACCTGCACCGTTGTCGGTTACCTCGCCGGAGCTGCAAGGTAATCGGCTCACCACACCGACTCGCGCGGCACTGCGGCGCGCCGTGATTTTCCCTTCTTCCGGCGACGAGTGGTCGGATCCGCATTCGGGTTCTCGCTGTGCGGGATCCGGAGCGTTCATGGTCTTGCTACTCATCGCTTGCGTGTAGGCAGCCGAGATCGACAACAGTGGCGCGCTGGCACGCAGTTCTTGAGCTCGAGGCGCCTCGTCAGGGCAGAAACAGACTATTGCCGCCGAGGGCCAGAACAGCAGCGAGGTGTCTTCGGCACCTTGGCCGCGAAAGTACGTCTTGCGCCGTTTGGCGAGCCTTGTTTACTAGGACGTCGGCAGACTCATCTGCGAAGGCGCGGGATCCGAGCGACAGGACAGCGATTCCGGCCTGATCATGTCGTGTTTCGCGGAGCGCTCAGCGGGCGTTATGTGATAGCGCTACCTCTTGTCCTGCCGTGCAAGAAAAAGGATAAGTATTGGCGCTTTTCTTGACTTCGGTTGCGTTGAGGGCTTAATTGCTGTGATGGTCTTCGGGGGAGGCAGGAATGGCTTACGGGTTCCGGCGCGTTGTCTCGAGCACGACGGCGGTCGCGGTGATCGGCGCTGGCCTCATGGTGGTCGTGCCGCTGGGCGCGGCGGCTTCACCCGTTCACGCCCAGGTCAATGCGGGCAAGTCGACTCTGGCTCAGCTTCGGGTCGACACTCTCGGCATCCGGGCGGGTCACGCCGTGACATTCGATCTCACGGGGAGCAGGGTTCCGCCCGGCAGGCACCTTCACTCGGCGGTGCTGTCTTTCGGTGACCATTCGAGCCGCGCGCTGAAAGCCTTGCGCGGCACGGTGCGGCATGTCTATGGGCGGGCGGGCGCCTACGTCGCGACGCTGGTCGTCATCGACTCGGCGGGGCACCGGTCGTCGGCTAGGCGCAGCGTGGTGGTCGGCGGGCGGACTGACAACGTGCGGCTGAGGAAGTCGGCGGTCAAGCTCCCGGCATCGGACCTTGGTTCGATCGTCCCTCTCGGACCCTCGAGCGAGTCCTTCACGCTGAAGCCTGGCGTCAGGGTGCCGAAGGCAGGGCAGACGCTGCTCGTCGGCAGGGGGCCGCTTGTGCCGGACGGCCTGATCGCTGTCGTGCGGAAGGTCGTCAGGAAGGCAGGCGGCGCCACCGCTGTGACCGCTACGGACGGCACGCTCGCTGATGCGTATGCCGGTCTCGCGGTCGTCGCCACCGGCAAGATCGGCCCCTGACGTGCAGGTCGCGGGCGGCGTTGCCCGGTCGGCATCCGGCGGGGCCGGGCGCATGGTCCCGGCGTCCGACGTTCCTTTTACCTGCCAGACCAGCGCCGAGCACACTGTCAATGTGACGGCGGACTTCACTAACACCCACATCAGCGCCACCATCGACCTGCCAGGCCGCATCTTTTCGTTCAGCGCGATCGTTGAGCCGGTGTTCTCGCTCGGTGTCAAATTCAAGGGGACGGCGGAGTGCAAGCTGGCGGACGGGTTCGGGCTCAATATCCCTATCCCTTCGGTGCCTGGTCTGCTGTTCACGATCGGGCCGTATCTCAGCCTGTCGGCTTCCGGCACGATCGACGTGAGCGGGTCCTGGGATCCGGCCTTCTTCGTCAATATCGCGCGTGCTCCTGGGGATGACCAGCAGTTCATCCAGTACAAGGCCAGCACATCGGCCGGCGGGAGCGGGTCGGCGATGGTTGAGCTCAAGGGCGGGCTCACGGTGATGGTCTCCGAGGCCAAGCAGGCTGGGCTGGAAATCGACGCCGGGCCGATCCTTACCGCCACCGCGAGCGTCGGCACGGACAGCGACTGCATCTCGGTGAGCTCGGAGATCGAACTTGAGGCCAAGCTCTTCGCGCACGCGTTCGGCTTCGTCGATGCCGAGCTCGTGTTGTATGACGGTCACTTCTTCCATTCAACGCTGGTCAGCAAGTGCACGCCGGGCACGTCAGGCTCGTCGGGCGGAGGCTCTGCGTCACCGCCCCAGAGCGGCGGCAGCGGCGGCTCGCCAGGGTCCGGCCCTTACCTGGGACCCACGGTCAGTGAGACGACCGGCGGCGTAGCGCGAACTTGGACGGACTATGTCCACGCGGGCGGTACCCGAGGCCCGGACATTGCGCCGAACCGGGCCGTTGGGATCGTCTGCCGGACGAACGGGTTCAAGGTCCCCGACGGTAACACCTGGTGGTACCTGATCGGGTCGAGCCCGTGGAACGCCAGCTTCTACGTCTCCGCCGACCCGTTCTACAACAACGGCCAGACCTCGGGCGAACTGCGCGGGACGCCATTCGTCGACACGAGCGTTCCCGAGTGCGCCAGCCAGGTGGGCGGCAACCCGGTACCTGTCACCCCGCCAACCTCGCCGCCCGGGGGATCCGGCAAGACCTATGCCGAGACCACGGGCGGCTTGACGCGCACCTTCACGGACTACAGTGACGCCGGCGGCACGCAAGGGCCGTCCATCGCGTCCAATGCCACCGTCCAGGTGCCTGCAAGATCACCGGGTTCACGGTGGCTGACGGGAACACCCGGTGGTACCAGATCGCATCCGGCCCTTGGAGCGACACCTTCTACGCTTCGGCCGACGCGTTCTACAACAACGGCCAGACCTCGGGCAGCCTCAACGGGACCCCGTTCGTCGACCCCAGCGTTCCCGACTGCGCCGGCCCGCCACCGCCGCCACCGCCCGCCACTTTCGCGGAGACTACCGGCGGCGTGACCCACACCTGGACCGACTACACCGACGCCGGCGGCACGCAGGGGCAGTCCATCGCCTCCAACCAGACCGTCCAGATCACCTGCCGGCTACAGGGCTTCAAGGTCGCCGACGGCAACACCTGGTGGTACCAGATCGCGTCCAGCCCGTGGAGCAAGGCCTTCTACGCCTCGGCCGACGCGTTCTACAACAACGGCGCGACCACCGGGCCGCTGAAAGGAACACCGTTCGTGGATTCCAACGTCCCGCTCTGCTGAACCCGGCAAGCAGGCCGCGCGTTCTGCCGGATTTGTTTATCCGGCAGGGCTGTTGCGCGCGGACAGGGGGCATATGGTGCCTGTGCCTGACGGCGGGCAGTGGCTCGCGGGGGGCGCGTTCGGGGCGCGACCGGCAGCGAACCAGCCGGGCCGGCCGGCGATGTCGTGATCGCTGTACTGCGGCGCTATGCCTTGCCCGCCATCCTCGCCGGGCTGGATGATCCCGCCCACACCCAGCCGCTTACTACGGAAGGAGCTATACGCGGGCGCAGTGGTCCGGGCTCGACCCAGACGGCGGCGGTGCCGGCCCGTCAGCCTGGTACCTGCACCCCGCCGGGACGAAAACCGACCGTACCTTCACCGGCTTCGCCAGCCACACCCCGTGCGACCGGATGGATGCAGCCTACGTAGTGGCCATCGCCGCCGCGGACGACCGGCGAACCCGGCGCCGCTCGACCGCATGGAAAACGACCCCAGCCCCGTCGTGCACGGACGGCTCGTTCTGGCGCGTTTTTAAGGATCGGCGCGGAGCTGTCTGGCCGATACCGAATAGGCAATCTGCGTGCCCTTCGCCGCGAGTCCCGCCAATGCCTGAGAGCCCGAAGGGCAACGCGGCGGGGAGTAAAGTGTCGTTGGCGCCGGAACGCATGCAAAACTCCTGATCCTGCAGGCTCATCGGAGGCCTGGACGCGGCCGGCCTGCAGGCGCCCTGGACCGCGGCCGGCTAGCTGATGGCAAGAATTCACATCCGCCCCGGGAAGGTGCAGGGCTGTGCCGATAGAAGTGGATCCCGCCTGGCATGAGACGTACTTCGACGATATCTGGCTGCGCGTGGCGGTAGCCTTCGGCGGACCCCGGGCGGCCGGTGAGGCCGGCTTCGTCCGCCGTGCGCTCGGGCTCGAGCCCGGGATGCGCGTGCTTGACATGCCGTGCGGCTACGGGCGGCATTCGATCGAATTGGCGCGCGGCGGCGTCGCCGTGACCGGCGTCGATTCGAGCCCCGCGTCGGTCCGCCTCGCCGCGGACGCTGCCAGGGATGCCTCGCTCGGGGCGCTGGCCCGTTTCCAGGTCGGTGACATGCGGACCTTCGCCTTGGCTGACCCGGCTGACGCGGTCATCGTGACGCAGGACTCCATCGGCTTGATGGCAAGCGATGAGCAGAACCTGCAGGTGCTGGCCAACATCAGGAGGTCGCTGGTGCCGGCCGGCAAGCTGCTGATCGACGTGGTCAACATCTTCGACGTCATCGCCTCCCTGACCGCCCCGCGCCAGTGGGCCCGGCTCGGCGACGGCACGATGTACGCAGAAGAGCGTGAGTACGACGTCCGCGCCGGAAGGCTGCTGGACAAGATCGAGATCTACACCCCCGAAGGCGAGCACTTCACCAGGTCCTCGTCGATTCGCATGTACACCCTTCCCGAATTCGAAGCCATGCTGCGCGCCGCCGGCTACCAGATCACCCAGGCCTACGGCGGATTCGACGGCTCGCCGTACGAAGCCGGAAGCACGCTGCTCATCGTGGTCGCCGAACGAACCGGCGCCTAGACCCGCATCCCCGCTGATGCGCGCCTGGCGTAGTCCGGCGCCCGCCAGCTCTTCCGGCTCGTCTCGGCAATAACGCGTAGCTGCCGGGTCACGGCCGCGCTCGCCGCGACACTGTCCCGGCGTCGCGGCCGGCCCGGCCAGAGCGGACCGCAACCTCGTTCCCGCCCTGTCGTTCCCGCAGCAAGTCAGATGCCGTACCGGGTGCGGATGTCCTCGCGGGAGAAGCGCCGATCGGAGGGCGGCGGGCCGTCGGCGATGTAACTGTCCATGCGGGCGAGGAACAGGCGCTGTGCGCCGGGGTCGCGCCAGGCGTCTGCCTCGAACCACCAGCGTCGGACGGTCTGGACCAGGGCGGTCAGGTCGTGGTCGTGGCGCGCCTGCTCGAAGGCGGCGTCCAGTTCGCGGTCGTATTGCTGCAGGATGTGCGTGTCGGCGTTGGCTGCCAGGACGGCCCGGATCGCGGAGGGTGTGCGGCGTGTCGGCACAGTTCCTCCCATCCGGTGGCGGCCTCGCTGGCTGCGAACCGGACATCCCACCGGCCTTCCGGTGGCGGGACGGTGACCCTGTCCCCTCGGCGCGGGCTCAAGCGGTCGCCTCGACCGGGCCGTGGTCACCTTCCGTCGGGGTCAGGGCCTGCGCGTACAGGTCCTGGTCGGCCTTGATCCGAGCCGTAGCCCGCCAGCCGGCGATGACCTCGCGGGCCGTCAGGTCGATCCCGAGCTCGGCGGCGTCGGACAGGGCCTGCGTCAGCTCGGCCGCGTAGTCCGCCCGCTCGGCCGCGGACAGGTGCCGCACCCACGGGAACACCTCCGCGGCCGCCTCCGTCACCGCCTTGGCCCCTTGTGCACTGCGGGACAGGGCCGCGAACATCCGCGACGCGGTCAGCAGGTTCTCGTCCCTTTCCTCTTCCCTGTCCGCGGCCGTCAGGTAGAAATCGTCGGCATCGCGGTGCGTCACCCGCAGCCGCCCGAGCCGGCGCGCGCGCTCAGCGACCGCCCGAGGGTTGCGGGACAGATCTGAGAACGTCACGGCATCGGCAGGTTCAGCGACCACGATGAAAGTATATTCAGATCATGATCTGATGTCCACATCGGCAGTGCCGTGACCGGGTGATCGGATCGCTCCTGCGGCGCGTCGTCAGGCTGGCCGAGCTTGATGATGCTCAAGCGCCCGGCGCGGCGCACCCGGCACGGCAACGGCTCGCGAAAGCGCTCTTCCTGCGGCTGGTGAAGGTCGGCGACGGCACGGCGGACCTGTGCTGCCCCGGGCGTCCGGACGTGCTTGAGGCGGACCTGCCGGGCGGTGATGGCGCGGCTGAGGTCATCGACCGGTTCACGCTGGCTCGGCTGCTGACGCAGCAACGGGATGCGATAACGATCGCGCACGAGGCCCTGCTGAGCTCGTGGCCGCGTCTGAGCCGCTGGCTATCCGACGGCCGCGACGACCACCTGATGCGCCAGCGGCTGGAAGACGCGGCGGCTGCCTGGGACCGTGACGGCGGCGACGTTTCGGCGCTGTGCCGGGGCACGCGGCTGAAGGCGGCGCTGGCCTGGGCCCGGGATCATCAGGCCGACCTCGGCACGCTGGCACGCGGTTACCTCCTTGCCTCCTCGCGGCGGCACCGCCGGGCCCGCGCCGCGTGGCTGACTGCCGTCGCCGGCGCCATGACGCTGGCGCTTGCTGCGGGCACGACGTCCGCCATCGCCATCAGCGAGCATTTAGCCGGCGAACGGAACGCCGAACATGTCGCATACAACCAGGCGATCAGGGAAGCCAGCCAGGAAATGCCAGGCAACCCGCAGCTGGCAATCCAGCTTGAGCTCGCCGCCTACCGGATTCACCCGTCACCAGCCCCGGCTGCGCGCCTGATCGCGGCGGAGAACACGCCGCTGTACAGCCCGCTGCCGGTAACCGCCGACACGGCGGCGTTCAGCCCGGACAGCAACGTCTTCGCGACCGGCGGCCATTCCGCCCAGCTGTGGAAGGCAGCGGGCGCCGGGCGAGCCCGCCGCCTGGGCCGCCCGTTCGCCAGGATGCACCGTTTCACGCTGGCACCCAGTCTCAGCGGCCCGGTCACCTCGCTCGCGTTCAGCCCAGACGACCGCATCCTGGTTGTCAGCGACGGGGCGGGCGCGGTACAGCTCTGGGATGTGGCCAGCCCCGCTCACGCCCACCCGCTCGGCAGCGTGGCCGCTGACGCCTTCGATGGCGCGGCAGTGGCGTTCAGCCCCGATGGCGGCACGCTGGCTATCGGCGACAACGAAGGCAACGTGCACCTGTGGCGCGTGTCCAACCCCTCGCGCCCCCGCCCGGCCGGCCATTGCACGTCACCGGCAACTCACTTGGCGGATATCGTCGCTGGAGTTCAGCCCGCACGGCCATGTGCTGGCCACCGCGGCAGACGACGGCACCATCCAGCTGTGGAACTCAGCCAACCCGGCTCACCCGGTGGCGCTCGGGCCGCCGCTACCCAGCGCGGCCGGCAGTTACGTCTCGCTGGCATTCAGCGGCGCCGGCACCGTGCTCGCCATCGCCGGGAGCAAGGACTCCGTCCAGCTGTGGAACACGACCGACCCCGCACGCCCGCGGTTGACCGGCAAGTTGCCGGCCGCTGGCAGCGGGCCAGGAATGCCTCCGCCGCTGGCACTGGCCGGCGCCAGGGTCGTCACGACCAGCGCCGACGGAAACATCCGGATATGGGACGTGAACGTCAGCAACGCCATGAAAGGGATATGCGCCGTCCCGGGAGACCAGCTCACGCCCGCGCAGTGGCACCGCTACATACCGCAGCTTCCGTATGCCGCGACCTGCCCGCAGTAACCAGGCATCAACGTCGGCTCGACGCGTCATTGTCAAGACGCCGGATCGACGGCGGCCTTGCGCGAACACGGCCGGGCATCGGAGAGCCGGAAGCCGCCGAGGACGTTGCCCGCGCGGAGACTTTGGACATCAGACGCCAGATGATCATTGCCAGGGGATTGGCGACGGGCCTCGCTAGTCCCGGATGATGAGTTCCGTGATCGGATCGTGCCTTGCCCTGCTCGGGCAGATTCGATGACGGTCAAATGCGCCGCTGACTCTGGGTCGCGGCGAGCAACGTTTCCGTAGAGTGTTGCTGTACACCACCGCAGTCAGGCGGTTCGGAAGTCTCGTGAGCGGGTTGGGCAAAGGTAAGTAGCCGCTGGTTGTGGTGGGCTAGCAGTTGCCTCCGCAGTTCCGCTGCGGTGTCGGCGTTCAAGGTTGATCCGCTGTCGATGTAGGTCGCGTGGAATCGGCCGTGCCAGGTGATCCGGTAGGCGCCGCCCCAGAGATAGCGGAGACGGGCAAGTTCTTGTGCGATGTCAGTCATGCCGCTTGATGAGCTGGTTGGCTTGCGTGGGTCTGCGGCAATGATGTGCGGCAGGCGGATTCATCTGGGATAAGCAAGCTGCGTCGATTCACTGCATGTGCCTCCAGATGGAATTGGCTATCCGCAGCGCGGTCGGTTCTGGCTAGGTGTCCTACCCTCAACTAGGGTCACTATATGGTCGGACCATGGTAGACGCTAGTGGGAGGCTAGTTGTCCCAGGTTGGCTAGCGTGCGCCCATGGTCATCGACAGGGAGTGGGACGAGCCGGTCTATCAGCAGGTGGCTGGCATCCTGCGGCGTCAGATCGAGTCGGGGGAGATCGAGGCGCGTCGGCCCGTGCCGTCGATCAGGACCCTGTGCGAAACGTACGGCATCGCCCGGGCCACGGCCACGAAGTCGCTGCGGGTGCTCGCCGATGAGGGGCTTGTTCGTCGTGTCGCAGGTCGTGGCTGGTTCGTCGTTCCGGATCAGTAGTCCAGCCCAGGCCAATTTTCATCCTGTTGCTCTTTGCCTGTGACCAAGCTCTAAAGACAGTGCAGCGCTCATGGCGCGGAGTTGGCTTAGGATTTCGGGGCGGGAGATTGGTCGCTAATGCGGAGTTGATGCGGGATGGCGGACACCCCGAGCAGGTGGCTGTGGCCGAGGCCGTCGGGTGAGCGCGCGGCGTTACCGGTGCTGGGCGGGGTGCTGCGCGAGTACCGGAAGGCGAACGGGCTGACGCAGGCGGCGTTAGCCGAGCTTCTGCAGATTGATCAGACCTATATCTCGTTGATCGAGCGCGGGCGGCGGCAGATCCGAGACGCCGACTCCTTGCTGCGAATCGCTCTGCTGCTTGGCATACCGCCGTCTGACTTGGGGTTGTCGGACGATCTGCTGGTCGTCACCGGCGATCTGGGCGTGCGGGAGCGATACGGGCCCGATGGCGGCCTGTCCGGGCCTGCCGAGGCGGTGCGGTCGGACCAGAGCGACTGGAGGGCGGTTCGCCGTTACCTCAATCAGCACCGCAGTGCGCTGGCTGGGCTGGCGGTCGGTTTGTATCCGGCGGAGGTGAGGATCAGGCGGACGACGCTGATCGCGCCGTCGTCGTGGCTGCCTAGCGAGCCGGTAGATCTGGCCAAGATCACGATGACGTGGGTGCCTGATGCGCCGGCAGTGCGGGTGACCGGGGGCGAGCCGGAGACTCGGGCGTTGCGTCCGCTGCGGGCGCCCGGGCATCAGTTCGAGCGGTATACCTCGGCTGTCCGGTATCTGGTCCCGCCGAAGCTGTTCGAGAACCGGCCTAGTTACCGGCTGACTGGCCTGGCGTGGGCGGGGGATTCGGGGGCGATGCGGTTCGGGCTGGCGACCTATTTCGACAAGCTCGACATCAGCGAGGCCATCGGTCATGAGATCGCCGAGGTGCGCAGCCGTAAGCAGGGGGAGATTACCGGCCGTGATCTGCCGTTCCGGTCGCTGATCGGTGATCCGTTTGACTTCCGGCGCCGGGCTGTATTGCCGGCGATCACGACGTTGACGTTGCGGCGGGCGAAGGCCGGGGCGAGCTTCCTGCTGCACTGGCGTGATCCGAAGAAGGTCGCGACCGCGGCCGGGATCTACGACGTGATCCCGGCGGGGGAGTTCCAGCCGTCATCGATCGCGCCGCACGACCTGGCGAACGACTTCGACATCTGGAAGAACATCGTCAGGGAGCTGAGCGAGGAACTGCTCGACACGCCCGAGTACGACGGGACGCGGAGCGAGCCGATCGACTATGAGGGCTGGTCGTTGTACCGGGCGTTGTGCCGAGCCCGGGCTGAGGGGAAAGCGCGGGCGGTGTGCCTGGGTGCCGGGGTGGATGCGCTGACGCTGGCCGCGACGATCCTGACTGTGCTGGTGATTGACGCGGAGGTGTTTGATGACCTGTTCGGTGAGACAGTGCCGGAGAACGCTGAGGGGATGACGGTGTTCGGCGAGGGCGGGGTCCGCTCGGGGTACGGGCTGGCGTTCACCGAGGCGAATGTGAGCCGGCTGCTGGAGCGTGAGCCGATGGCGGCGCCGGGTGCGGCGTGTTTGGCTCTGGCATGGCGGAGCAGGTTCGCGCTGCTAGCCCGGTAGCCTGCGACTCGTTACTGGTTCGCTGGCGTTCGGCGGCAGGAACGAGGAGAAGCAAGTGACGATCGGCGAGCGGACCGATGACGCGGTCGAGGCTAGCCAGGAGCAATGGCGTGCGGTCCGGCGGATCCTCAAGGAACGGCGTCATGAGCTGGCGGTCGCTGCGGGGGCGTTGTATCCGGGTGTTCCTCGGGTTGAGGGGACTGAGCTGCTGTGCCGGGACAGCTGGGTGGCTGCGGAGCCGGTCGAGCTTGACCACGTGCGGCTGCACTGGCTCGACCAGGCGAGCAGCCCAGCAATTGCCGGGGATGGGCATGAGTCGGCGGCTGTGCTTCCCCTCGCGGGTGAGGAGAAGCAGTTCGCGACGTATGCCGATGCAATGGGAGAGCTCGACCGGCCTGCGTTGTTTGAAAACCGGTCGACATACCGGCTGGTCGATGCCGACTTTGGGGAGGGTGGTGTTGGTCGGCTGGGGCTGACTTCGGGGCGGTACTTCGAGGCGATGAGCGTGAGCGAGGCGCTCGCGCACGAGTTTGCGGTGGCGGTGGCGGAGAACGGTGGCAGCGAACCGATCGGGCTGGATCGGCTGCCGTTGCGCGCTGCTGTCGGAGACCCGTGTGATCTGTCGCGGCGGCCCATGAGCGTGGCTATTACTACGTTGACCCTGCGACAAGGCGGGCCGGGGGAGGCGTCGTTCTTGCTGCACTGGCGTGATCCGGCGAAGGTCACGCACGCGGGCGGGATGTACCAGGTCATGCCAGTGGGGATCTTCCAGCCGGCGGACGAGAACCCTGCGTCAGTGGGCCATGACTTGAGCCTGTGGCCCAGCATGGTGCGTGAGTTCAGCGAGGAACTCCTCGGCTCGTCTGAGGACTACAGCCGGTTCGGCTCGCCTATCGAGTACGAGCATTGGCCGTTCTTCGAGCGAATCACAGCTGCGCGGCAAGCTGGGCAACTTCAGACTTCGGTGTTGGGAATTGGCGTAGATCCGCTGTCGCTGGTGGCCGACCTCCTGGCCGTCGCCGCCTTTGATGCCGATACGTTCGACGAACTGTTCGGCGATTTGGTAGCGGTCAACTCCGAAGGGAACGTCGTCAGCGACGGGGGTATGGCGGGCTGGGCATTCACCGGCGAGTCCGTGCAAAAGTTCTCAACCAGCGAGCCCATGCAGGCTGCCGGCGTCGCGGTCCTGAGACTCGCCTGGGGAAACCGGAAGGCTTTGTCCCTGTGATTTCAGCCAGGTACTTTCGGCGATTTTTGGGAGCTGCATGTCATCCGGTCTCCTTGCATTCGGACGGTAGCGCAGCGGCAGTGACGTCCCGGATCTGAAGCCGGAGCGCGACAGTCGCGGGGCTGCCAGCGCGGGTTCTTGGGGTCGAGCTGGGCCGATCGGGCGTCGGACAGCCAGGGCCACCTTGGAATATGACAGCTAGTCATAGCCAGCAGTTATCGTCAGACAAACTGTCATAAGGCGCTGCTCTTGTCGCTCGTAGTCTCCAGTCATATCCAGTTCCGGAGGTGACTGTGAGAACTCCCAAGCGCGCGACTCTGGCCAATTCGCCTAAGCGCCCAACTGACTATTTCGCCGTGCCGTATTGCAGTGTCATAGATTCCGCGACATCTAGCCGTCGCAACCTTGCACCCGAAATTAGGGCTGCCCATTCCGGATCGCCGTCCCTCAATGGTGGTGACCTCTGATGCTACTCATCGCCGTTGCGGTCGCCCTCGCCGCGACCAGTTCCATCGCCTTCGTCGCGATGTGCATTGGCATATCCCGTGATGACCGCGCGCCTGACCTCGACCGGCCTGCGCCTGGTTGCGGGGCGGTGCTGGCGAGGCGGTTTACCGGGTTGCGCACCTGTGACTCGGCTGTCCGTTCCGCCCGAAGCGGGCAAGAGCCCAGGACGGATCGGAGTGGAACTCCCGGACGATCTCTTCCAGGCGGTCGAGGCGGAAGTTCGCCTTGTGCAGCCCTTCCTGCAGTGGCCGCGCTTTTGGTGGGGCACGATGAGGCCTTCGGCGCAGAGGACGTCGAGTGCGTGGCGGACTGCCATGGCGACGACGCCGTACTGCCCGGCCAGCGCGCGCTCGGCGGGCAGTCGCTGGCCGACTGGGCGACAACGGCCTGACCACTCCGGATCATCGCACCGCCGCGCCTCGCGCCGAGGTTCCCCAAGGCCAAGTGGCTGTGGCGCACGCTGCGCCGCCGAACTCGCCGCCGCACGCGAAGCCTTTGCCCGGCGGCTATCCGAGGAACAAGCCAGGATGAAAAATGATCCGGGCTTCGAGCACGCCGCATCTGAGGAACTCTCCCGGCGAGAAGTCGACCAGCCGTTGGGCAGGAAGTTGCGCCGCGAGCTTCATGAGCAAGCGGGACCCTATTAGGAGGGAGTCGGACTGGCTGGACAAATGCTTGAGGGACTAGTGCAGCGGCCAAGGGGCGACGCCGGGCGGGGAACGCAAATGATCAGCGGGGCCTCCTTCGGCGTGCTGAACTTCAGGCAGACCCTCCGGCCTGCGGGGCAGGGCCGGAGGGCTGATTGGTAACTAAGGGTGTCGCGCGGCCAGAAAGGCGAGCAGGACTAGTTGAAGCCCTGGCAGACCGAGGCCACTTCCGCGGTCCAGGTGCCGTCACCGTTCTCGGTGTCGGACACCAGGATAACTGTTCCGCACCCGAAGTAGTCGCCGTGCAGGGCCACAGTGGCAGCGCGCTGCGCCGCTCCCGCGGTAGGACCATCGCCCCAGCCGAAGCCGGCCACGCTAAGAGGTCCGGCAACGACATGCGGCCGAGCCGCCGTCGATGCCATCGCGGCCGCGCCACCGGTGAATGAGGCGGCTGCGATTAGGGCAGTCGCTGTCAGCAACTAAATCCGTAACCTGCTCATAAACACTCCTTTTGCTTAGCGGCTATACGCCGTCGCACCGATGATGACAGAGTTCTGAACGGATGCCTATAGCGAGCAGCCCGCAGCCGGGCGGCCGGATAAGACCCTTACTGGCGCCCCTGGATCAGTAAACGCAGCATGAGCGACTAATGTATTATTTGGGCCATACGTAATATTACGCATTTCAGTGATCGGCGACTGCTCCTCCGAGTAAACCGGCAAACTGGCGCTCGCCCGCTCTTGCTACCGCCGTCAGGCTGGTCAAGGCACCGGCCGGTGCGCCCTGGCCGAGGCCGGACCCAGGGATGATCGAGGCAGGTGTCTCGCGGGCTCGCCGGGTCACGGCGGTACCGGTTTGAGCCAGGAAGTGAGGTCACGTCGTGCGCGTTCCGATCCGTCGTTACCGGCGGGTACCCGGAAGTCCCGCGTGAACCTCAGGAAGTCATCCTGGCGGTCGAGCAGCCGCCTGGCCAGGGGCGCTGTGCTTCTTCATCAGCTTCCCGGACCGGGCCGCCGTCTCCTTAACGCTGATCAGGGCGGCGGAGCGGCAGGCGCGGGCCTGAGCGGCCAGCGCGCCCGGTTCAGCGGAGTCGCTGCCCTGGCTGATCGCCCCGGCCACCAGGCACCGCATGGCAGCAAGCGCTTCGGCTGCCCGGGCGGCCCGGCACCAATGCCCGGTCCCCGGCCAGCTTCTTCCGCAGCGACCGCGGCTTGGGCGGCGGCTTGCCCAGCCCGTCCGACGACGGCGGCTTACCCGAGTTCCGCGACGTCGGCGCGGGCCGTCCGGCAGCGCCGATCGGATAGTGCTCAGGTCTCGATCACTAGCCGGGCGATCAGCGGGCCGCGCAGGGTGAACCGGAAATGCAGGTCGGCCACGGCGCCGGGGAAGTCGCCTTCCAGGTGGTGGACCGCGTCAAAGTGCTCCTCGCCTGCTCTCGCCGCAGCGGTGAGCTCGATCGTGTACGTGTATTCGCTGGCCGAGCGGGCGAGCCAGGCCCGGATCTCGTCAGGACCGCGGTAATCATGCCCTTCGTCGGTGACGATGGCGTCGGGAGTGTAGTGGGCGATCGCCGTGTCGAGAGCGCGGGCGCGATGCGCGGCGAGGTATTCCGTGATCGCCGCGGGCAGCTCGTCCGGCGTGATGGCAGTTCCCTGATTCCAGTCAGCTGTCTGCATGTGCCTACCCTCGGGTCTCCCGCGGGGAGAGAGTCAAGCCTGCTGACTCTCCCGCGGGGAGAGGGTGCATAGTGGGAGAGTGCGTCCGGGGCTGACGATCGGTGAGTTCGCCACGCTGAGCCACCTGAGCGTGCGAACACTGCGCCGCTACCACGAGGCGGGGCTGCTGGAGCCTGCGGCGATCGATCCTCTCACCGGTTACCGCTACTACTCGGCCGCGCAGATCGCGCCAGCCCAAGTGATCCGCCGGCTGCGCGACCTGGATGTTCCGCTGGCTGAGGTCAAGGCCATCCTTGCCACCAGCGATCCGCAGCGGCGGGCCGAGCTGATTACCGGCCATCTGCGACGTCTCGAGGGCGCGCTGGACCGGACTAAGGCCGCTGTCGTCTCGCTGCGCCAGCTGCTCCGCCCCGACACCGCGGACCTGCGCGTTGAGCTGCGGTCAGTCCCTGCGCGCACGGTCGCCGCCATCGGCGGCCTGGTTCGCCGGGATGAGGCGCTCGCCTGGTACGACAAGGCGATGGCAGAACTCGACGCGGCCTTCCCCGCCGCCGAGCACGTAGGCCCGCCTGGCGGCCGCTACGCCAACGAGCTGTTCACCGAAGGCTGCGGGACCATGACTGTCTACCGGCCCGTCCGCGAGCCACGCGAATCGGGCCGGATCATAGTCTCCGAGCTTGCCGCCGCCGAGCTCGCCGTCACCGTTCATCACGGCACGCACGACGACATCGACGTCACCTACGGTCGCCTCGGCGCCTGGGTGGCCGGGCACGCCCTGGCCGTCAACGGCCCGGTCCACGAGACCTACCTTGCCGGGCCGCGAGACACCGGCCTGCCCAGCCAGTGGCGCACCGAGATCGGATGGCCGATCTTCCGCCTCACCCCCGCATGACCAGCACCCACGTCCGCTTCCCCACAGACCCACGGGCTTGCCATCTACCGCGCTAGCCACGGCGACTACCAGAAGTCCCGTGCCCAGCGGCTACCCGTTCGGCACTCCGCAAGAAGCCCTCGACTGCGCCGGCGGCCGCCTGGCAGATCTCGGACAAGCAACGTCAGCCCTCACATGCGGCAGCCAGGTCAGGCCGCCCTGACTTCCGTCGACCCCCATCAGCCGGCCGACCGTCAGCCTCACCGTCGCTGCCGAATGTCCAATATGCGCGGGTGTCTTAGTGACTCCGATGAGAAACCGGCGCGTACAGACCGGGCGCGCGGTCTCGGCGCGGTGACGCGGATGGCGGCATGGCCCGGGTAAGCGGTGCGGGCGGGCTGCGCGTTAAGTGAGCGTGATGACGGACTCGGTCGACTTCTCCGACTTCTACCGCGGCTGCAGGGATGATTGCCTGCGCGCCGTGGTGCTGAGCGTGGGTGATCGGGATGCGGCGCAGGATCTTGTCGCGGAGGCGTTTGCCCGGGCCTGGGCGTCGTGGAGCACGGTCAGCAAGCATCCCGCGCCGGCGGCGTGGGTAGTCCGGACCGCGCTGAACGTGAACATTTCCCTGTGGCGCCGACTCCGCCGGGAGGTGCGGTTGCCAGATCCTGATGCGGCCGCAGACCTGCTCGCGGCTAGCTGTGCGGACGACACCTCCGTTGACCCGCAGATCATGGCAGTGCTGGCACGGCTTCCCGCGCGGCAGCGGCAGGTCGTCGGGCTGCGGCTGTTCCTTGACCTGGATACCCGCCAGACCGCGAAAGTGCTCGGCATAGCGCCGGGAACGGTGACGGCCCATCTGGCCCGCGCTATCGACGCGTTGCGCGCCGAATTGCTGCCCGCAGCACGGGCGGACAGTTCGTCAAGAAAGGAAGTTTCCTCATGAACGACGACTTGATGGCCGCCGCCAGGGACTGTTTCGGCGGCATTCATATGACTGTTGCGGAACAGCAAATCATCAGCCGCGGCCGCGCGGTGCGCGCCCGCCGGCACAGGTCCCGCCTGGCCGCCGGGGCACTGGCAGGGCTAGCTGCTTGTGCCCTGGCCGTGACCGCCCTGCTGCCAGCCGGCCAGCCCGGCACCAGCAGCATCCGGCTCGATGCCTGGACCGTCAAGAAGGAGGCTAACAACTCGGTTCATGTCACGATCCGCCAGCTCCGTGATCCGGCCAGGCTGCAGGCGACGCTAAGGGCGGACGGCATCCCGGCTAGCGTCACCGGCTCTGGCCCGAATCCACACTGCCGGCCGGTCGGCGACAACGAGAGCACGAAGACGAGGAATGGCCCAGCGAGCGCGCCAGCGACGCCGCCTGCTGCGAGCGGCTGGCGGGGAGGTTTTGGCCCAGGCAGCCCCTTCCAAACTACAGCAGGCGCGGATTCGGACAACGCGAAGGCCGTGGCCCTGATCATCAAGCCCGCGGGTATCCCGGCCGGCGTCGGATTGGAGATCTACAGCCTTGGCGGTCCTTCACCGCCCGCTTATCGGTCCGATCCGCTGTCACGAATTCGTTTGGCCGTGGTTCAGGCCAGCCCGGGCTGCACCGGCAGCTGATTCACGACAGTTCGGATAGGAGGACCATGTTCAGGACTCGGAGCCTGGCTGCCACCGCGGGCGTGCTGGTGGCGGTGTCGGGCGTCATGATCACGGCGGCGCCGGGGGCGGCCGGCGCGGCGCTGCGGCGATCGGGTGGCTGACGGTCCAGGTGTGGCTGACGCCGCGGACGGCTGCGGCGGTGTGGACAACGCCGCTCCGCTGCTCCCGCCGATCCTTTACACACCCTAGGCAATCTGATGTCGGGCCACGTTATCTGGCGCTCATAGGCCATCTGGGTTGTCTTTCCATAGGTAGAGGTCACGAAGCAGGCAGATCTCCGCGCCGTGGTGGATGACTTCGAGGTGGGTGTAAAGGATGAGCTTCGCCATCGGCGCATCGGCGTACTCGGGCGGTGAGATGGGTCCTTGCGGCTTAGCGAGCCCTGCCGCGCCGAGGCTGCGCACGTCCCTGACCCACGCGTCGTGCCCGTCATCGAGCTGGCGCAATGCTGTTTCAGCTGTGCCCGGGTAGCGGACGGCCGAGTGGCTGGCGGGCGTGTCACCGAAGTGGGGTGCGGTTGGTGACCCGAATGCGTCGATGAGGTGGGCGAGTCTCCAGGCGATTGTGGTGACGGGCTCGCGGTCGTGCGGCGGCGGGGCGTAGTCCATGGTGAACTCGCCCGCGCCGAGCGAGATTGGCGCCGGGCTCTGGCCGCGGCGGCTGATGGTCCAGCAGCCGCGGACTGGCTGCCAGTAGTATTCATCATCGGTCAGGCCGTCCAGCCGGGGCCGGAGCTGATGCTGCCAGTGCCCCTCGAGCTGGTCGACCAGTTCGGCGTTCCAGTCAATGTCCATGCTCGGACGATAGAGGTGGCTGTGTCGCGAACGACCCGTTGGCCACCCTGCTCTGAGCACGCGTCCCGGGTATAGCGGGTGCATCGACGAACTGCCAGCCCTAGATTGCGTGGGGTGGACCTTTCGCATCTCGGCGTGCCGATCGGTCCGATGGTCCGTGTCCACGGCGGATTCGCCAACCGGATATACCGACTCGACACCGACCAGGGGTCATTCGCGGTGAAGGAGTTGAACCTCCTCGATCGCCGCTGGACCTACCGCGCCGAGGATGTGTTCAGGTTCGAGCGGGCGGCCTTCGCCGCCGGCATCCCGATGCCAGAGCCGATCTCGGCCAGCCACCACACGCTCGTCCACCGGTGGGTCGAGGGGGAGAAGATGCCCGAAGCACCCGTGTCGCCGGCGTACGCGTCCGAGATCGGTGAGATTCTCGCGCGCATCCACGCGCTCGACGTCGCGTGGACCCACGTCTCGATCAAGGACCCGGCGTCACGGGACTGGCCCGAACTCGCCGAGCGGGCGACGGCGACCGGACAGCCGTGGGCTGGCGAGCTCACCTCCCGGGTCGAGACGCTCCTCGCAATTGCTCAGTTCGTCGACACCTGCGAGCGACCGGGTCCCGTCGTGCTGACCCACAAGGACATCCAGCCGTGGAACCTGCTCGCTCGAGAGGGTCGGCCGGTGGTGCTCGACTGGGAGCTCTCGGGGATGCTCAACCTATCCAGTGAGCTCGGCTCGACAGCGCTGAGCCTCGCGAAGGGACCCGGCTTCGACGACATCAAGCCCGCCATCTTCCGCTCGGTCCTCGACGGCTACGTCGCAGGAGGCGGAGCGCTGCCGCCGTCGGGTCCAAGCTGGTTCGTGTTCATGATCAGCGGCTGGCTGGGGCACACGAGGTGGAACATCCTCCGCTGCCTCGCCGGTGTCGAGGCCAGCACCGGCCCTGACCTCGCGCTGTCGCACGAGTCCGTGCGCAACGGAGTTCGCGGCCTCCCCGAACTGTTCGGCCGACTTCCCGAACTCGAGGCGCTGCTCAGGTGACAGTGACCCGCTTCTGCGCCGGGGTGCGCGGCGCGAACGCGCGTCCCGATCTCGCTCGAGGCGACAGCCGATGACCCCCACCGGCACGGACACCTGCCTCGGACCTGGTCAGACGCCAGAGGCGCGATCAGGGACCGCGGGCGTCGCCTGGCATGGCGCGCTCCTAGCGGGTGCCGACCGGCGGTCACCGCCACCTCACCCGGCCGCCCGCACTCACACGCCCTGACCAAGCCCTAACCCCGCCCTGCCACCGGCCCGCTCACCCCTGACGTTTTATCCACCGCCATCGAGCAAGTGGAGCAGGCGAGCGGCCTGACGTTCCAGGGTGCCCGGTGGATTGCGGCGGTGAGCGGGGCTGCCGGGTAGCAGCATCATCAGCCAGAACAGGGCGGACAGGCGGCGGTACTCGCGCACCCTGACCTGCTCGGCCGCGGTGAGGTCGAACAGCGCCAGGAACACCTCCGCAGACAGGCGGGCGTCTGACCACGCCGAGATGTGCTCGACGAGGACCGCGAGTTCGAAGGCGCGATGGCTGGCCCGGAGTCCTCGAAGTCAACGATCCGGACCTGGATACCGTCCCACAGGAAGTTGGCCAGGTTGGCGTCTCCCTGTCCGAGCACCACGTCTCTGGCGCTGAGGCCGTCGAGCGCGCTGCCGGAGAACCAGCCCGCGCCGGCCAGCCATGCCTGGCGCACGAGCGCGTGGCCATCCATCGCGCGGGGCGCGGCCAGCATTGCGGTGACACGGCGGATCAGCTGCGAGGCGTTCAGCCCCGGCCCGTCCGGGCCTCTCAGCCTGGCAGGCGGCACCGCGCTCCAGAGCCGTTCCAGGGCCAGCGCCAGCGCGTCAGCCTGCGCAGCCGCCGGCGGCGCCCCGCCGAGCGCAACGCCAGGCAGCCGTGACATCTCGATCACCGGCGGGTCGGCAGCCAGGTCGGCGCGGACCGGGGTCGCGGCGAGGCCCGGCGCGTACTCGGCCAGCAGTACCAGGGCAGTCCATTCGCGAGCAGGCTCGCAACGATCCCATGACCGGAACCGCTTCGTCACCACCCCACGGCCAGAGTCAACGCTGATCTCATGAGTCGCTGCCCGGCCGGCCATGACAACATCATTCCGGGTCAGCTGGCCCGTCCGACGGTGTCGCGGAAAGCTGGCATGCCCGGCTGGGTGATCGCTTGCCGGGTGAACGATCTGGCGCATGGCCTGAGGTTTCTGCCCGGCGGCTTGGAGCCCGGTCTCCGGCAGCTGGCCTTTCAGCGGGCCGCCAGATGGGCCCCGCCGCGCTGGCCTGACCCCGCCTATCCCCAGCAGCTGCACCTGGACATTCGCGTGAGCGATGCCGACCAGGCCGAGCAGGAACTGCGCCTCTCGGGTGCCACCCGTGTCCCAGGGGAACGCGAGACGGGCTTCCGGGTCTTCACTGACCCCGTCGGTCACCCGTTCTGCATCACACAGGCTGACCCGGCGCCCGCATTGGAGCGAGTGCTGCCACTAGGTTGAGGCACCCAGTTCCCCGACCGGCGCCATCACCCGCGCCAAGAATTGTCATCCTTGCCGGCGCGTTAGCCCAGCCCAGCTGAGCCGGGTTGACGGGTGGTTAAACAGCGGTCACCAGCCGCCATTGGCCGGGTTCTGCCGGAGCGCATCGTGGTGTCGGTGTGCTGGCGCCTGTGTCAGGCTGTGGTGGTGGGGTTGGCGGCAGGTGGCGGCGATGGGGTGGCGGACCGGTTTGCCGTGTTGCGGCAGCATCAGCGGAACGGGCGGCGGTCTCCGCATAAGCCGTTGCTGGTGTTGCTGGCGCTGGGCCGGCTGGCGCAGGGCGGGTCGAGCAGTTTGCCGTGGTCGGTGGCGGAGCCGGTGCTGGCTGGGCTGATCGGGGAGTTCGGGCCGCCGTCGCGGACGGGCCGTGCGCAGAGCGCGGCTTATCCGTTTACCAGGCTGCGGTCGGACGGGGTGTGGGTGCTGGATGCCGATGTGCCGATGGATCTGGTCGGCCCGCTGGGTGAGTGGGAGGTGACGGGCCGGTTCGAGCGGTCGGCGGAAGCTGCCCTGGCTGCTGATCCGGCGCTGGCGAGGTCGGTGGCCCGGATGCTGGTGCTGTCGAATTTCCCGGAGACCGTGGCGCCGGACGTGCTGGAGGCGGCCGGGCTGGATCCGCAGGCGGTGCTGGGCAGTGGTGATGCCGGGCCGGCGCCGTCCGGGCGGCGCCGGGATCCGGGGTGGCGGTCCGCGGTGCTGCAGGCCTGGGACCGGCAGTGCGCGTTCTGCGGGTACGACGGGCAGCTCGCCGGGGCGGTTGCGGGACTGGACGCGGCGCATGTCCGCTGGTTCTCCTTCGACGGCCCGGATGACCTGGACAACGGGCTGGCCCTGTGCGTGCTGCATCACAAGCTGTTCGACCTCGGCGCGCTCGGCCTTGATGCCGGGCTGCGGGTGCAGGTATCGGCGGCGTTTTCCGCTCGGACCGCTGCCGGGCGGGCGCTGTACAAGCTGGACGGCCGGCGGCTGTCACCCCGGCCCGGCACCCGCGTCCCGGCCGCCGGGCACGTGACCTGGCACCACCGCCAGGTCTTCAAAGGCGCCCCCCTCCGGCCAGGCATTTCGCCAGTAGCAGGCCAGCCGGCAGGGGTGAGCTGACGGGCCGGCCGCCGAACTGGCGGCCATCCGAGCCCACCACTCCCCGCGTGACTGCGGGAATCCTTCCGGCGCAGTGTCAGAGCTAGTCATGATCGATGTTCCTGTTCATGTTGGATTCTAGCTGGTGGCATGTTGGTGTCATTCACAAGTCGCAATTATCTGAGCCTTTTTGTAGCGCGGCCAGGTGCAGGTAGTGCCAGGAATCGGCTTTTTTGCGTCGGTGGTACAGGGCGTACAAGTCACGGGTACGCGATGTATCAGTATCGTCGAAGTTAGTCCGCTGCTTGATACCTTTCGTACCTGGAACCGGTGGCCCGGCGGCCAGATAATTACCGCTTGCCGGTAACGTTGCGCACCTTTCCTGGGTGGCATGTTTCCTTCCTGACCCATGTCGAAGAAAGCAGCATGATTCATGTCTGAGCCGCCATTGCCGTCCGCCGCTGTTGTCCCGCCTGGCACCGCTCCCGCGCCGAGGCTCGAGCCTGACGCCATCGGGGTGGCGCAGGACACCGTGATCGGCATGGCGTCGTCCGCGCCGGGCGTGTCGGTCGGCCTGACCCTGGCCGCATTAGCCGCGGCTACCGCCTACGCGGGAGGCCCGGTGATCGTCTTGACGGCGATCCCGATGCTGATCATCGCCAACGCTTACAGGCGGCTGAACATGTGGACCGCCAACTGCGGCGCGAGCTTCGAGTGGGTGGGCAGGTCGATCAGCCCGTATCTGGGGTGGATGACGGGGTGGCTGATGATCGCCGCCTATGTCACCGGAGCCGTGTCCGGTGTCGAGGTCATCGGCCCCAGCGTCCTGACCGTGACCGGTCAGGCCGGCGGCCGGTGGGCTGACATCCTCATAGCCACCCTGGTCACGCTCGTCATGCTGCTTATCGCCGTCGTCGGCATCAAGGTGACGGCCCGGACCCAGGTGGCGATGGCCGCGGCCGAGTACGCGATCCTCATCGTCTTCGCGGTCGCCGGCCTGGTCCTGGTGCTGCGCCACGCACCCGGCACCCTCCCGGTCAGCAGCGGCTGGTTCTCGCTGTCCGGGGTCGGCGGGCACGGCAGCATCGCGGCCGGGCTGCTGATCTCCGTGTTCATCTTCTCGGGGTGGGAGGGCACGCTGTACGTCAATGAGGAAGTCAAGTACCGGCGGATCAACCCCGGCCGCGCCGCCATCGTCGCCGTGGCCATCCTCACCGTGCTGTACGTGCTGGTGATCACCGGCCTGCAAGGCGTCGTCTCACCTGCCCGGCTCCAGGCCCACGGTACTGACGCGCTCGTCTACGCCGCCCAGGTCATCGGCGGCGCCACAGCGGCACGGGTCATGGCTCTCGCGCTCGCCCTGTCCGTCATCGCCGCCACCGGCACGTCCATCGTCCTGAACGCGAGAATCGTGTACGGGATGGCGTCCTACCGCGCGTTGCCCGGACGCCTGGGCAATGTGTCCGCCAGGTTCGCCACGCCGGCGAACGCCAGCGTCCTGACGGCCGTGCTGGTGATCGCGTTGGCCTGGGTGTATCTCCTGGCCACTAGTGTGCAGGGCGCGTTCACGGCAGTGGTCGACGTGAGCGGGCAACTGTTCGGCGCGTTCTACATCCTGACTGCGCTGGCCACCATCGCCTACTACCGGCGCCGTCTCGTGATCAGCCCGCTGAACGCCCTGACCCTCGGTCTGCTGCCTCTTGGCGCGGCCGGGTTCCTGGGGTGGGTGCTCTACAAGTCGGTCCAGGACGCCGCACCCGCCCAGAACTGGTCGCTGCTGGGTGTCGTGGTAACCGGACTGATTCTGATGATGATCGCCAGGTTCGGCCTGAAGTCGCGGTTCTTCCAGATCGGCCGTGAGCATGACACCGCCCGGCAGTGACTCAGGCCGTCCCGCCGACGCGCGGATTGCCGGAACCGCCACGCGGCATGCCCGGCCGGTGACCCGCTTTCTCCCGAAGCGGAATCCGCGGCAGTAGCCGATCTCGGCAGGCTTGCCCCGGGCCGAGGGCATCGGCGGCGTTCTGAGCAGGGACACGGCAAAGTCGTAAATTCCGGGGCAGTTACGTCGCCGGTGCGGGCGGTTCGTTCAGTGCGGCGATGCACGCGGTGAGCAGGCGCCGCATCTGATCTTGTTCGCCGGCATCCAGTTTGGCCAGCATGTCCTGCTCGACGCGGCGGACCGCGGCGCTGGCCACCTCGAGCTGGCGGCGCCCGCGGGCGGTCAGCTCGGCCGGCAGGCCCTGCCGACGGGTGCCCGTGCCGGGCGGACGACGAGTCCCTGGCGTTCGAGGGCCTGCAGCAGCACGTTCATCGACTGCCGGGTGACGAAGGCGCCGCGGGCGAGCTCGGAGTTCGACAGGCCCGGCCGCTGGGCGAGCAGCTCCAGGCAGGCGTAGTGGGTGATCGTCATGCCCAGCGGCCTCAGCACGGCCTCCAGGGCGGAGTGCAGGGCGCTCGCGGCCGCCTTCAGCATGTACCCCGGTGATGTGTCCAGCTCGATCCCGGGCCCGCCTTGACTCATGTCAGTAGTCTGACATACATTGCGGTGTGTCAGAAGACTGACATCCAATGAGGAGGCAAGGATCATGGCCGTCACCGGACCCGACTTCGTTTCGCTGCAGGTGCGCGACCTGGAGCGTTCCGCCGCTTTCTACGAGCGGTACCTGGGGCTGAAGCGCTCCGACGCGGGACCGCCGCACGCCGTCGTGTTCGGCACCAAGCCGATCGCGTTCGCCGTCCGCGACGTCGCCGCGGGCACCGGCCTGGACGCGATCGCGCAGCCGGGCCAGGGGATGGCGCTGTGGCTGCACGCCCCCGACGCGCAGGACATCCACGACGCCCTCGCCGCCGCCGGCACGACGATCGTCTCAGCGCCCGCCGACGGGCCGTTCGGCCGCACTTTCACGTTCGCCGACCCCGACGGCTACCAGGTGACCCTCCACGACCGCGGCTGAGCCGAGCGTCCTGGCCTTCGGCGCGGCAGGCGCCCCGAGCTCCTCGCCCTCTACGAACGTCGCAACCCCCCGGACGGCCAGTTCCTCCTGGCCCTGCTCATCGGTCAGCGCGGGACGCAAGTAACAACAATGCAGGAAATTACAAAATAGGAAGTTACGTTATTAAATCGACCATCCGGCGAGGTGCTATTGGTCGATCTGGCAGGTTAGGTTCTCAAGGGCAGTTGAACTGCTTGAAACGATCCGTGGGATCCTTGCGCGGTAGGCTTGGCCGTCACAATCGGGAGTACGGTTGCGGGGTGATAGTTAGTGGTCATAAGGACTCCTGACCAGCGTCTGCGGGTATTCGTAAGCTCCGCGTTAATGGAGCTGGCCGATGAGCGGCACGCGGTGTCACAGGCGATCTGCGCGCTGCGGCTCACCCCGGTGATGTTCGAATCGGGGGCGCGGCCACATCCTCCCCAGGATCTGTATCGCGCGTACCTGGATCAAAGCGATGTCTTCATAGGGCTGTACTGGCAGCGTTACGGCTGGATCGGGCCGGGCATGCGGATCTCCGGCTTGGAAGATGAGTTCAACCTGTCGGAGCCGTTGCCTCGCCTGCTCTATATCAAGGCGCCGGCACCAGGACGCGAGCCCCGGCTGGCCCGTCTGATCGCCCGGATTGAGCAGGAAGCCGCAGGCTCCTATCACACCTTCCGCGCGCCCGCCGAGCTGCGCCGGCTGGTGCGCGAAGATCTCGCGACGCTCGTGAGCGAGCGTTTCGTCGGCGGGCGCAGTTCGGTCCGCGCTGATGCCCGCCACAGCTCTGGAGCCGCCAACGCCGCGCCGAGGGATCAGGCGAGTGGCACCGGGATCGTGATGCGGGGCGGGCCGCATGATTCTGGCGCGATCACCCGGGCCGACACCCAGGCAGAGGGTGCCTCGCTGGTGCCCCCAGTGCCGCAAGTGCGGTTTTCGCTGCCGCCGGACACCGCGGCGTTCACCGGCCGCGGCGAGGAGCTGGATACGATGACGGCCGCGATGGAAGACGCGGCCGGGGCTGACGGCGTGGCGGCGGTCCGCGCGATTGACGGAATGCCGGGGGTGGGCAAGACCGCCCTGGCAGTGCACGTCGCGCACGTGCTGACGGACCGGTTTCCTGACCGGCAGTTGTTCATCGACTTGCACGCGCATACCCCAGGCCAGGATCCGGTGGCGCCTGAGGATGCGCTGGCCGGCTTGCTGGCCGCGACCGGGGTCGATCCGCGGTTCTTGCCTGGTGACCTGGACGGGCGGGCGGGGATGTGGCGGGACCGGATGGCCGGTCAGCGGGCGCTGCTGGTGCTCGACAACGCCGCGAGCAGCAGCCAGGTCACGCCGCTGCTGCCCGGCGGCGGGGACTGCCTGGTCCTGGTGACCAGCCGCCGGCACCTGGGCGACCTGCCCGGCCTGGTCGTGCCAGTGCTGCTGGATGCACTGCCCGCGGAGCAGGCGAAGGAGATGTTCACCCGGCTGGCGCCCCGCGCCGCCGACCCGGCCCGGGTAGCGGAGGTAGTCGGGCTGGCCGGATTCTTGCCGCTAGCGATCTCGCTGCTGGCGCGGGTGTTTGCCCGGCACCCGTCATGGACGCTGGCTGACCTGGTCGCCGAGACCCAGAACGGGCTGCTCACCCTGAGGGCGGAGAACGACAGCATCGCGGTCGCGTTCGAGGTGTCCTACCGGCACCTAGGCCCCAACCGGCAGCGGTTCTTCCGGCTCCTGGGCCTGCATCCGGGCGCCACCACCGAGAGCCACGCGGCTGCCGCGCTGGCCGGGATGGGTCCGGCGGAGGCTGCCGGCTTGCTGGACGGGCTGCACGCGGAAGGTCTGCTGACCGAGACCGGCTACCGCCGCTACGGCATGCATGACCTGCTGCGCCGCTACGCCCGCGACCACGCCACCGCCTACCCTGATCACAACCAGGCGCTGATCAGGCTGCTGGACTACTACCAGCACACCGCAGCCCTCGCTCAGGCCCGCCTGGCCCGCCTGACCCGGCCCGGACGCGCGCTTGCCACGCCCGGCGCACCGCCGGTGGCCCCGGCCCTGGAAGACGCCGAGCAGGCGCTGACCTGGGCACGCACCGACCGTGACAACCTGCTCGGCTGCCTGGACCACGCCACCCGCGCCGGTCAGCACGCCCGGGTCACGGCCCTGACCGCCGCCCTCACCGAGCTCCTGCGCCGCGACGGCCCCTGGACTGAGGCCATCACCCGCCACGCCACCGCCTCCCGTGCCGCCCGGCACCTCGGCGACCGGCTCTGCGAAGCCAACGCCCTCACCGATCTCGGGAACGTGCGGCAGCTGACCGGTGACTACCCGGGCGCCGCCCGCGACCAGGAGCAGGCCCTGACCCTGTACCGCGACCTCGGCGACCGCCTCGGCCAGGCGAACGCCCTCACTCGCCGCGGGGAAGTGCGGCTGCTGAGCGGTGACTTCTCAGGGGCCGCCCGCAACCTGGAGCAAGCCTTGGCCACCTACCGCGACCTCGGGAACGGGCTCGGCCAGGCCACCGCCCTCGTCTGCCTCGGGGACGTGCGGCAGGTGACCGGTGACTACCCGGGCGCCGCCCGCGACCAGGAGCAGGCCCTGACCCTGTACCGCGACCTCGGCGACCGCCTCGGCCAGGCCAATGTCCTCATCCGCCGCGGGGACGTGCGGCGGCAGACCGGTGATTACCCGGGCGCCGCCCGCGACCAGGAGCAGGCCCTGGCCACCTACCGCGACCTCGGCGACCGCCTCGGCCAGGCCAATGCCCTCACTCGCCGCGGGGACGTGCGGCGGCAGACCGGTGATTACCCGGGCGCCGCCCGCGACCAGGAGCAGGCCCTGGCCACCTACCGCGACCTCGGCGACCGCCTCGGCCAGGCCAGCGCCCTCGCCTACCTCGGGAACGTACGGCAGCTGACAGGCGACTACCCGAGGGCCGCCCGCGACCTGGAGCGGGCACTGGCTTTCTTCTGTGACCTCGGCGACCGCATCGGCGAGGCCACTGCACTCGCCTGCCTCGGGGTGGTGCGGCGGGAGACCGGCGACTACCCGGGGGCCGCCCGCGACCTGGAGCGGGCACTGGCCATCTACCGCGACATCGGCAACCGGGGCGGTGAAGCCGAGGCGCTCAATGAATGCGGGACGCTGGCCCGGGCCAGCGGTGAACTTGCCCGGGCCAGGGAGTGCCATCAGCAGGCGCTGGAACTGGCCCGCGCCATCGTCAGCGCCGTGGACGAGGCCAGCGCACTGGCCGGCCTTGGCCGCTGCGCCATCGCCGCCGGCCAGCCCGCGCAAGCAGAAGACCTGCTGCGCCAGGCACACGAGATATTCCAGCGGATCGGCGCGGCTGATGCCCCCTGCGTGCTCGCCGAACTCAGCGCCCTCACCATCCCGAATCCCGCACAGTAAGCCCTAGGACTCGCCGACATCATCGAGGCCCGCCCGGAACCTGACAGGTCCGACGGGAAGCCGTCAGGCAGCGGCAGCTGGAAGTGCCAGATGACCAGGTGCGGGCGGCCGCCTGCGGCCCGCTGCGCCGATGGCAGGTAGTCCATCAGCGAGAACGGCCAGTCCTGCCAGTCGCCAATCTCGGTTGCGGGCTCGGCGGGCGGTTCGTCCGCTGTGACCACGCGAGGCTTTTCACCTGCAGGCCATGTCCCAGTGCCGCCCGCAGGTACTCTCCGAGCTGATGCCGGTAGCTGGGCGCGATGCGCGGCTCGCCCGCCGGGGCGCAGCACGCGAGCGAACTCGGCCAGTACCGGATCGAGGCGGGGGACGTGGTCGAGCGCGAGCGCGCAGACGATGACGTCGACGGAGTCGTCCGGCAGCGGCAGCCGGTCAAGCTCGGCGAGGTGGAACCCGGCCTCGGGGACACGCTGCCGCGCGCGGGCGAGCATGTCCGGTGAGCTGTCGACGCCGATGACCCGGTGCCCGCGCCTGGCCAGGAACCCGGCGAATCGCCCGGTCCCGCATGCGGCATCCAGCGCCACGCCGGGCTCCCGGCCGGCGAGGTACTCAGCCACGACCGGCTCGTCGGTTGCGAACAGCCCGCCGCCGGCATCCGCGTCGTAGCCGGCCGACACCTGCCCGTAGACGGTGGCGGTGCTCACCTGCTCAACCAGCACGCCGCGGTCCCTCAGCCGCTCGTCATCCAGCAGCCGCCTGATCTCGGCCAGCCGGGCCTGCGTGAATGCGCGGTCGTGGTCTCCGGCCCAGGCGTCCAGCAGCGCGATGCCCTCGAGGCCGAGCATCCGATTTCAGGCGGCACCAAGGCGGCGCGACCGGGCCAGGTGCTCGCCCTGGCCGCTGATTTCGAGAGACAGGCACCAGCAGCCCGGCGCTCGCGCCCATCCTGGAAGCGTCCCGGATCGTCTCCCGGGGCCTGCCAGTACCTGCCGCCTACCCCAGAACGCGGCGTGAGCCAGAGGCTGGGACCTACCGCTGGTTCACCGCCAACGAGAGAATCTAGGACCGGTTCCCTCAGTACGGGTTCGCCCTCCCGCACATCCTCGAACCCGACCAGGACCTCCCGCTCATCAGCCCGACGGGAACGTGAGCCCCGAGAGGAGCCTGCAAGGTACCGGAGACGCATCAGGAACGGGCAGCTGACGATACCTCGGCCACGATCGCGTCGATGTCCATCAGCCGAGTATCACCGAACCTGGGGCCTGCCCGCTCCGACCCTCACGCGGACCCTAGGGCTTGCGGGCGACGCCGGCGAGCCCTGGGAGGCGCGGCGCGCCCGCCGGCTTGGGCGTACCGTCCGGGCGCCAGTCCTCCCTGGCCACGAGTCCGGGGTCGACTAGCTCAAGTCCATCGAAGAAAGCCCCGAAAGCTGCGGGGCTGCGCATGTGGTACGGAACCGCGCCGCTGTCTCTGTAGAGCCCGGTCGAACGCACTCCGGCCTCGTTGGTGTTGATGCCGTCGGACATTGACAGGAAGCTTCCTGGAGGCAACGCGTCCACGAGGCGGCGGACGATCGAGCGCGCCTCGTTGTCGTCCTCGACGTGTCCCATGATGCCGTTCATGATCAGGGCGATGGGCCTAGTGAAGTCCAGCGTTCGAGCGGCCTCGGACACGATGCGGTCGGTATCGTCCAGATTGGCATCGACATAGTCAGAGCGGCCCTCCCCGCTGCTGGTGAGCAGCGCACGGGCGTGGACCAGCACGAGGGGGTCGTTGTCCACGTAGACGATCCGGGCCTCAGGTGCGATCCGCTGGGCGACCTGGTGGGTGTTCTCCGCCGTCGGCAGGCCGGTGCCGACATCGAGGAACTGGCGGATCATCCCGGCCTCGCCGGTCAGGTACCGGACGGCACGCCCCAGGTAGGCGCGGGACGCCCTGGCCGAATCGCGGATCGCGGGGAATACCCCAGCGACCTGATCGCCGACCGCGCGGTCAACCTCGTAGTTGTCCTTGCCGTCCAGCCAGTAGTTCCAGACCCGGGCCGAGTGTGGAACCGTGGAGTCGATCTTGGCCCATTGCTCCTCGCTCGTCACGGACGGCTCGCTGGTCATCAAAGCACCTTACTTTCGGCCAATCTTCGCGACGTCGACCTTAGCCTATGGGGCCACTGGGGTCGGCATAGCCTGGCGGGGAGAGGTCGCGGGTTTCCGCTTCGCTCCGCGGCCGTCACCACGAAGCGCTGACCGCCCAACCCTCGCCGGTGCCCCGTATAGGCGCAATGTCGCAATAGGGCGCAGAGCGGCGGTCCATGACCGGCGCGCAAGAGTTCTGCGCGATCCGGTCCTGCCTCGCCACCGCCGCCCGCCACGGCATCAGCGCCCTCGACGCCCTCACCCGCGCCTTCCAGGCCAGCCCTGGATCCCCGGAACGGATAACTGCCCGGGCACCAAAGCGCCGGCCAGCCCGAGCCAGGATCGCGGGTGCAGGGAACGGGTTTACTTGACCACCGTGAGCTGGCGTTTTCGGGGGAGTCGAGGAGCGCTCGGATGGGGCCGGACGGGATAGCGGAGCATTTGGGCGCTGCGATCATGGTCACGATGCAGCGGCTTGCGGGCTGGCTTCCCTGATCTGGGAGACGAAGTGCCTGACAGCCGCGAAAGCGAGGTCTGGGCGGTCACGGAAGATGGTGTGGCGCGCGCGGGGAAGGCGCACCAGGCGGGTGGTTTCCGCTGGCAGCCGGCTGGCTAGTTCCTCGACCACGGGCAGCGGGCAGACCGGGTCGTCCTCGCCGGCCAGGACCAGCACGGGACACGTGACGGCGCCGGTCACGCTCCAGGGGTCGAAGGCGCGGACCTCGTGAGCGGAGTAGTGCAGGGCGACGTCGGTGTTCTTGATCATCCGGGCCTGGAACTGGCGGGATTCCTCGGCCCAGCCTGGCGTGCCGCTGTAAAGCGGGTAGCAGACGCGGAGGAACTCAGCCTGGCTGTCCCCGGTCTCATCAGCGTAGGTGCGCTGGGCGACGGCGGCCGCCTCCGGGCCGCCGAGGCGGCCGAATGCCTCGATGACCCGCTGCTGGTCCTGGTGGCCCCCGGTCGTGCTGGCCAGGATCACGCCGCCGGGGTGATCGGGGAACAGCGCCGCGTAGCTGAGCGCCACGAAGCCGCCGAAGCTGCTGCCGAGGACCACCGGCTTGTGCAGCCCGAGCGCGTCGCACAGCCGCCGCAGGTCATCAGCCCAGGTCCGCATGTTCCAGAACTCGGCGCTGCTGTGATCGCTGCGGCCGTGGCCCCGCAGGTCGAAATACACGACCTGGAAGTCCTCAGCCAGCGGCCCCAGGGCGGACTTCACCGTGAGGTGATCCAGGCCGGGGCCGCCGTGGACGGCCACCAGGACCGGGCGCTCTACCGTCGTGTCCCCCCGCGGAATCACTGACGGCCCGGATACATCGAACCACAAGGACACATCACCAAGGCTGATGCGCACGCGACCTCCATGACGACCGCGAGCGGCCGGCCAGCCCTGGCCGGCTCACTGCCGGGCCAGGTTCAGAGGCCCACTGTAATCTCAATGGTGAGGCGCGGGCTGTGCGGCCAGTCCCTGCTCATGCAGTGCTCAAGTACGGCACTCAATGCTCACGTAGATCGGTCCCTGCACCCGGCCTACCTATCTAGTTACACGAGGGAACCGTCTGAAACGACATCACCACAATGATAGGGAGTACTAGCTGGAGCGGGCTGCCTGCTCAACTGCGGCAGAGTGCAGATAAGGCGACTAAAGGCTGCTAATTGGCTGCATTATCCTTCCCGATCAAGGAGGTCTCTGTCAAAGTAAGTGTCGGCGCGGACCAGGCGGGACGTAACCGGGACGCTAGACGAGCGCGAGGCCGGTGAGTGCCGTCAGCCGGTCCATCAGCTGGTCCTGGAACACCGGGTCACGGGCGTGCGGCGCGAGTTCTTGCCGCTGCCGGTGGTACCAGTAGCCGCCGCTCACGGTGGCGGCCGCGTCGTTGCTGACGGCGAGCCACGTCTGCGTGAGATAGCCCATATGAAGATCGTCGGTGGCTGCGGCGCCGCCCATCTTGGTCGGGACCCAGCCCGGATCGACGGCGTTGCTGAGTACGTCGGGCCAGAGGCGCGCGAGGGCGGTGACGCAGAGCTTGCTCTCGGAGTATGCCTGCGTGGCGTTCCAGCGCCGCGCGGTCCAGTCGATATCGGCCAGCTCGACGCAGTGTCCTGTCCGTCGGCGGGCGACTGCATCGCGGTCGGCAGGACGTTCCGCAACTCCAAGTTCGCCTCGCTGGCCGAGCACGAGCACAGTGGCGGTTATGCCGGCATCCGCGTCTTCACCAGGCCGGAAGGCTGCAACTGAGTAGAGGATCTTGACTTCCTGACCTTGCCTGACTTGGTATCCGGCAAAGATCCTGATGTGCAGTTTAGGCTCGGTCAGCTTGGCAGAGAGGGCAGTCCCGGTCCGCGCCGCGTAACTTAGGCCAATTCGGGAACCTGCACGGGTCCCGGGGCTGCCGCGCGGGCTGGTGACCGGGATCGGGGAGCCTTTTCCGGTATCGCGGGGGAGGGTTTTCGCTCCGGGGAGTTTTTCAGTTAATAGAGCTGAAAACTCTCCCTTAAGTGAAAAGACTCCCTGGTAACTCAGGAAAGTCTCCCCGCCGGCCCGCCGGGGCTTGATCTTCTGATATCCCGGGTCACCCAGCAGCCCCTGTGACCTGGGCAAATTTCGGTGGTCATGCTCGCGGCCCTGATCACGGAAGATCGCTCCCGCGCCAGGCGTACCGCCACTGCCGCGAACCTGGAGCCCCTGGAACGGAAACTCGCCTGGCGAAGTCGGAAGGATTAGTCGCTGTAGTGCCTGTATGAAGCACGCCGTGATCCAGCGCGATACTACGGATTGATGGCTTCCCGCTGTCCCTTTGTACCGTGCATGGTCCAGAGCAGGGCGGCGAGGTGTTCGGGGTCGACGGTGGGCAATTCCCAGACCGGGTCGCCCGCAGCTTTGGCATTCTCCATCTCGGCGTGGAAGGCACTGTTCTTGATGGCTGCACCGATGTAGAGCATGCCGACGTAGACGCCTTTCTCGGCTACCTCGGCGTGCAGGGCTTGCAGGTAGTTGCGCTGGGCGGCTTGTGCAGGACTGGGGCCGCTCATGTTCGGCAGGCCCTGCACGAGTGCCAGCATCGTGTAGAAGATTAGCGGCATGAAGTTCTGGGCGTGCTGTGGCGTCAGGCTGGCTGCGGAAACGAAACCGGTGGCTGGGGTGGGTGCATAGTAAAAAGGCGTCGAGGTTGCCGGCCTTAGCGCGAATCTGCTCGGCCAGTCGGGGCGTGGCACCGGTATCCGATAGGTCGGCGGTGATGACGTGCGCCGTTGCCCCGGCACTGGTCAGGTCCTTCGCCAGAGGTCAAGTGGCTCCGAGCGGCGAGCCACCAGCGTAACGGCGTAACCCTCTCGCGCGTAGTGACGGGCGACAGCCTGGCCGAGGCCGGGTCCGGCTCCGAACACGGCGATGGATTTGGACACAAGAATACTCCGATAGGTAGTTCGACCACTACTCCGAACTACCTAAGGCCCACATTTACGTTGTCGTCAAGTGATCGCGAGACGTGCAGAAGCCGAGCTCTGCGCAGTTCTTCATCCACGGCCTGGAGCGCGGCCATGACCTCAACGTATGCGGCGAGGCGCGCAAGACCGCCGTCCTGGCCGCCCCGCCTCGACAAGATCATCCCGCCCGGTGAGCCTGGCTGGGACGACCCCGGCGACGCGCTCACGCCAGACCGATGCGCCCGTCGGGAAGTCGCCCCTTACGCGTCGAGCGGCAATCACTCCCGCCGAACGCGCCGCGGCATCAGCCGCCCGCCGCGCCATCCGAGGCAACCTGGTCCGTCTATGGCTACGTCCGGCCCTGGCGGGCCTGCCACGCTGGCTGGCCAGCGGGCGGGGGCACGACGGTTGACGAGCTTATCGTTATTCGATAATATCGTTTTTCGATAAGCATGGTCCTGTGCACGGGCCGCGGGCGCGCTGGAGGGGCGGGCATGACATGGCGACTGGCAACCGGAAGCTGACCGAGCCGCTGGAGACCACGACGCTTTTCTTCGGCTCGCTGTTCACGGCCGCGCTGCTCCTGAGCGCGGTGGCCACGCTGGTGGGAACCGGCACTCTCGGCGGCCTCGGGCACGCGCGGGTCTGCGTCACCGACCCGAACATCGGCGGGAGCAACTCTGACCCGAGCCCGTTCGCCCACGTCTACCCCGCCAGGTCCGGGGCTCAGCTGCAGCCGCCCACCGCGCCGCTGTCGGCCTGCGCCCTCCATCCCGGGTTTGGCCAGCATCTGCTGTACTCGCTGACGGCCATGCCGCAGGTGCTGCTGTGGGGCGGGATCTTGCTCCTGCTGTGGCGGCTGTTGGTGATCGCACGTCGCAGCGGGCCGTTCACGGCGCGGGTCGCTGCCGCCATGCGGGTGCTGGGCTGGTACATCATCGCCGGGGCTGTCCTTGCTGCCGCGATTGAGCAGCTGGCGACGGTCCTGCTGTTCGGGTCACTGTTGGCGCCATCGCCGGAAGGCATCGGCTGGGTGGCGGTCGCGGCGCTCCGCGCGCTGGTTCCGGTGCCCGCATTGGCGGGGGCGGCGCTGCTCACCTTCGCCCGCATCCTGCGGCTGGGCGCGGCGATGGACGACGAGCTTCAGGGCACGGTGTGACGGTCCGGCGCCCGAGCGCAGGCCGCCCGGACGGCGACGCCGCCACCGGCGACGCGGACCCGGACAGCGCCAGGGCGCGAATCGCGGTCCGCCTGGACGACCTGCTCGCCGACCGCGGCATGACGCTGACCGAGCTGGCCGAACGGGTCGGGATCACCATTGTCAACCTGTCGATCCTGAAAAACGGCCGGGCGCGGGCGATCCGCTTCACCACCTTGGCCAGCCTCTGCCAGGTACTCGGCTGCCAGCCCGGCGACCTGCTCAGCTACCAGCCAGACAGCCACCCGCGCGACGGCGCCGCCGACACGCCACCGCAGTGATCAAGATCCGAGCATCGACCCCGCCGGTAATCCAGCCGGTCTGCCCATGTCGCACTCACCGATCACTCCTGGCTGGCCTTGCTAGTGCAGAGGGTGTGATGTGCAGGTGCTGGATCGAGTCACCAGCGATGGTGAAGCGCCATAAGCGGCGTAGTGCGTAACGGTTCGCAAAAGGGCACGGCACTGAGAACGACTTCGTGATCCTGCCCGATCCGGACGGCCCGATTGGCCTGACCGCAGACTTGGCGGCGAGGCTGTGTGAGCGGCGCACCGGGCTCGGTGCCGACGGGCGTGCTGCGCGCCGTCCGGCGCGGCGGCGATGCCGCGGCTTTCCCTGACCTAGTCGGCCCGGCGGAGCCTGGTGTCGCGGACGTGGCCGAGCCTGAGTGGTTCATGGACTGCCGGAACGCGGGCGGCAGCACCGGGGAAATGTGCGGTAACGGGATCCGTGTGTTCTGCCGCTGCCTGATCGACCACGAGCTGGTTCGCGGCCCGGAGTCGGCCGTGGCCACCCTGGCCGGGACGGGGCGGGTGCGGGCCAGGGACGGCGGGGAGATCACCATCGACCTGGGCCTGCCCCGGCTGCTGGGCCCGGCCGGGCCGTGCTGGCGGGTCGGCCGCTGGACGGGCTGATGGTCTCGCTCGGGAGTATGAGGAAGCCATCCAACCGCATGTCGTCGAAGCTGTACGCCCTCTGCCGCCGAGGCCGGCCTGCCTATGGGATTGCAGTGGTATCGTAATCCCGTGGAAGCTGTCATCGACCAGGCCGGCCGGATCGTGCTCCCCAAGCCCATCCGCGACGCACTGGGCCTGCTGCCCGGTACCAGAGTCGACATCTCGGCCTACGGCGCCGGCGCGCAACTCGTGCCGGCTGGCCGGACGGCGCGGCTCATCGAGGAGGACGGCGTGCTAGTCGCCGCCGGCGAGACGCCTGTCGATGACGACGTGATCTTCGCGCTCATCGACGCGGGCCGCAAGTGACGATCGCGGTCGACACCAGCGTCGCCGTTCCCCTCCTCGTCCGGTCCCACCATCACCACGCGGCAGTGGCCCGCTGGTGGGGCGGCCAGGAGATCGCGCTCAGCGGTCATGCTCTCGCCGAGACCTATTCCGTCCTGACCAGGCTTCCCGGCGACGCGCGGCTCGCGCCCGCCGACGCCGCCCGCCTGCTCGGAGCCCGGTTCTCCGCCCCGCTTGTCCTCGGCAGCCGCCGTGCCCGCACCCTGCCGGACACGCTCAGCCGACTGGGCGTGGCAGGGGGCGCCGTGTACGACGCGCTCGTGGCGCTGGCAGCCCGGGAACACGGGCTGGCCCTGGCCACCAGGGACGCGCGAGCGCGCGGCACCTACGACGCCGTCGGCGTCAAGGTCATCATCGTGACGTGACTGCGGCACCGTGGCGCTTGGCGATCTTGCTGATCGCGGAGACGACCGCAAGGAACGGCTAGTTCAGCTTGTCTTTCAAGGGCCGGGGAAATAAAGACCTGTGCTGCTGGCTGCGGCTAGCGCGGCGGTCCTTCGACCCGGTCGAGTGAGGGTTCGGGGTGCTCGCCCAGGTACTCGACCCAGTGCCGCTTCACGCACGGGTAGTGCTTGGAGGCTTCGACTAGGTCAAGGAAGTTGGCGATATTGGCATCGAACCGGTCCCGCAGCCGTTCGTCGCCGATCTGGCCCTGCGCGTCCAGGGCCAGATGAGCCTGGGCGAGCGAGAACATGTCCGGATACAGGCGTACGCCCAGGTGCTCAAGCGGCACGCGGAGCGCCCACAGCCCGCGGTTCCCGCCCGACATCGACGGCGAGGCCGACATGAGCAGCCCGTGCCGTTCGTTGAACGGCTGAGGCTGATAGCGCGACACCCAGTCGATCGCGTTCTTCAGCACTCCCGGCATCGAGGCGTTGTACTCGGGCGAGCTGATCACGAAGCCGTCGCAGGCCAGCAGCCGAGCCCGGAAGTTGTCCGCGCCGGGCGGGAACCCGTCCCGGTCCTGCACGTCGATGTCGTAGGACGGGCTGTCAAAGTCCCGCATCGACGCGACGTCCGCCTCGCCCCCTTGCGCCTGGATCGCCCGGGCGGCCATCCCCGCCAGATTGGTGTTCAGCGATCCCTCGCGCAGCGAGGCGGAGAAGACCAGCAACCTGACGGGGCGGCGGTCTGGCGGCCTGGTCGTTCTGCCCCCTGAACGTGGCTCACTAGTGGTACTCATGACCACCGAGCATGGCACGGTTGCGCAAGCACGGCCCGCATTGCGACAGCACGGGTCCCCGATGATGCTGACCTCGATGTCGTTGCCGCTCAGCGCGGCAGACGGTGACGGGATGATTCTGATCGTGCGGCGCGTTGATCTAGAGGACGCGACATAACGTGTTGTCTAGGCGGGTCCGGCGCATTTGAAGGGCTCTGGACCTTGAGAGGTGAGCACGATGACCGGTTGGTACGCGGAGCGGACGCCGGACAGGTCCGCCAAGGCTGTGATCGCTTTGACGCTGCTCGCCCTGCTCCTGGTCGCGGTCGTGCCGGTGGCCCTGCTTGCCGGAGTGGTCATGATGATACTGGGGCACGTCGTCGGCGGGCTCGCGCTATCTGGCGGCTCCGTCCTGGCCGCCGCCATTGCCGTCGCGCTGGCGGGCATGAGCGGGATGCGGCGCGTGCGCAAGCTGGTCTCCGGACGCGGCTTCCGTGTCGTGCAGCTGGACGACAGCCAGTACACCGACGTCGCAGAGCCGCGGGACAGCGACTACACCAACGTCGTTCAGCTGGATCACAGCGAGTACACCGAAGTTCGCTGATCTCACCGTTACCGTTGCCGGCGCGCATTGTCCCGACCGTCAAGCTGCCGAGGGTGACCGAGCGACTGGCCGCCCGGGCACCGGACATGAAGCGGCCGGGCGCGGACTTGATCGCCTGGTACCTGGTGCGGCTACGGCAATTTTTCCGCCGCTAAGAACTGAGGCCCGCGGATCCTGGGTGCCTTGCGCCTTGCGCCTTGCGCGCCGGGGTGTTTCGTGTTACGGATTAATAGGAAACTTTCCTAAAAGCTTTGGGATAGCTCCGGCTGCACCCGCGGAGGAACTGAGATGCGAGGACGAGCCGCAGACTGGCTTTATCGGGCAATCGTCAGCGCGGCGGCGCTAGTGCTCGCCACGCTGTCCGTGCTAGGGGCTCCGCCGAGGGCCGCGTGGGCATCGACTCAGCTCCAGGTATACGGAACCTGGTTGTGCGGCACCGACGAGTGCACCTGGGCGAGCGCGCCGGACATGACGACCTTCGACCAGGACAACCACTGGATGATCGATCGAGGCGACGGTGCTCCCTCGGTGAACCTCGTGGTGCTGGCGTTCGTGAACCCGCTGAAACTACTCGACCAGGCCACCGACGCCGGTGATGTCGGCGGCGTGCCAGCGGGGATGACGTCGGCGGTGGTGAGCTACTTCACCAGTCACGGAATTCGGGTGATGCTGTCCATCGGGGGAGCGACCTACACCAGCTTCTGGGATACGGCTCTGTCCCAGAACGCGACCCAGCTCGGCCTCAATGCTGCCGCCGTTGCCAGGCAGCTGGGCGTCGGCATCGAGATCGACTACGAGAACAACACGAGCCCGAACACGGCGGGCCTGCAGGCGTTCATCACCGCGTACCGCTCCCAGGAGCCGTACGACGCCACCGGCTCGAACCCGGCCGCGCGGCTCACCATCGACCTGGGCGCCGGGGATCAGTACCTGACCGCGCTTGACCGGTACGCCACGCAGAACTGGCTGACGACAGGTAACCAGGTGCTCGATTACGCCAACGCGATGGTGTCGAACAAGCAACTAGCTGCCAGCAAGCAAGAAGAACAATGGCAGGAGCACGTCAGCGGTGAGCCGCAGTACAGCCCGCCGGTGCCGCCGCTCGCGCCCGCGAAGTTCACCGGCAGCGTGTACATAGCGGGGACGTCGCAGGTCGCTCCGGAATGCGACAACTTCGCTGCGTCGCTCGAGAGTTCCACTGGCTCGTTCGCGCAGAACGCCATGCCGAGCGGGGCCGGGACCACTTCGGGGATGCTCGGCTATATGTTCTGGGCGTCAGGTCAGCCCTCGGCCCACGGGACAACCACCTTCCCGCCCGATACGTGCCAGGGCGGCGTCGGCACCGGATCGAGCACCTACTCGATACCTGTCCCCATGCCAGCGCTCCGGCAGAGCTGACCCGCTGCTGACCTGCGGAGTAGCGGCCCGCGGAGTGGCGGCTCCGCCAGCACGCCAGGCTGGCGAGTTCCCGTTCTGCGGCATGATCGCGGAGCGTTCCCGTGCCGGAGCATGATCGCGGAGCGTTCTCCGCCGTTACCGCGGAGACTTATCGCAGCACGGAGCGTTGACCGTCCTATGTGCGGACAACGCTCCGCGCAACGACAACTCTCCGTGCCAGGGCCGGGAAGTCTCCGCGCCAGAGCCGGGAAGGCTCCGCGAAGCGGGAAGTCTCCGGGAACCCGGGAAGAGTCTCGCCGCTGAGCAGCCGGAGCTCGGGCTTTCCAAGATCCCGAGCCACCCGACCCAGCCCTCCCTGACCTGGGTAAAATTGCTGGGCGAGCCGTCCTTTCCGGGCGATGGGTGCGGCGATGAAGTCAGTCCTCACACCCGGGCGACGCCGCTGTAACCCCAGACCTGATCCGCGTTGTAGTCCGGCCGGCCGTTGTCGGGACGCCAGTAGGAGATGAGCACGACCCCGGGATCGACCAGCTCCGCGCGATTGAACATGCGCTGGATGGACTCCTTGCTCCGGCCGACGAAGACGGTGCCCCGCTTCGCGTATTCGGCCGTGATCGCGTGCATCCTTTCGGGGTCGAGCTCGTCGGTTACGTGGGAGATGACCAGGTAGCTTCCTGGCGCGAGCGCCGTCAGGTAGCGGGCGACGGTACCTGACGGGTCATCGTGATCCGGGATGTTGTGCAGGCACGCGACGAACAGCAGCCCCACCGGCTTGGTGAAATCCAGGAGTTTCCCCGTCGCGGCGAGAACTTCCTCCACGTTTCGCAGGTCAGCCTGGATCACCGCGGTGGTCTTGTTGCTGGCCATCAGCGCCTCGGCGTGCACGACCACGACGGGATCTTTATCGACGTAAACGACCCGGGCATCCGGATGCCCGTCCTGGGCGACCTCGTAGGTATTGGGACTGGTCGGCAGCCCGGTCCCGACGTCAAGGAACTGGCGGATCCCGCTGTCGCGCAGGAACCGTACCGCGCGCACCAGGAACTGACGGTTAGCCCGCGCGCTGTGCCTGATCTCCGGCGAGATCTTCAGCGACATCTCGGCCGCCTCCCTGTCGACGGAAAAGTTGTCCTTGCCGCCCAGAAGGTAGTCGTAGACCCTGGCCGGATGCGGGACATCAGTGCTGATTCCCGATGCCTTCCATCTGTCGTGCCGTTCCTGCTCGCCCGGCCGGGTCATCGCGCCTCTCCGCACTCGCTGCTGCCCAGATGATGTCACACCCATCCCTGGACGGGAGAACCAGGCGCAAAAAGCTCCGGCGACGCGCAGGAGCGCACGCGCGGGCCGGGATTCCCGAGCCCAGTGTTCAAGGCTGACCTGAGAATGGTACCCACCGGACTTGGCGCAATACGGCGCAAGGGCGGCAAGCGGTCGTCATTCCCCCTCGCGCCAAGGACGGCCTGGCCAAGCCGATCGGCCCGCGCACGCTGCGCCACGCATTGCCCGGGCCGAGGGGGCATCCGTCCGGCCTCACACGGGCACCATGCGTCGCGGGCATTAGGCTCGGGGAGCGTGCCAGTACTGATCGCTGTCTGGGGAGCATCTCCCGGGGTCGGCAAGTCCACGCTCTGCGCGGGGTTAGCTCGGTGGCTGGCCGGGGCCGGGCTGCGGACAGATCACTTCCTGGAAGAAGAGATCTTCACCCGGCCGCAGTACGCCGAGGTGGCCCGGGAATTCCAGGCCGCCGGCACCGTCGACTGTGCCACGCTGCTGGCGGCAACCAGTCTGTTCGCAGAGTCGATCCTCGCGGGAGGCATCGATGCGGCCATCACTGACGCGCTGATGCCGTACCTGCCGTCCCTGCTGGCCATGGGGCACAGTGACGAGGCGATTGACGCGTTCATGTGCAGCCTGGACCAGATCCTCGCTCCGCTTCGTACGGTGATGATCTTCCTCGACGGGGACGCCGGAACGGGCTTGGCCCGGGCCGCCGCCCGGGAAGACCCCGGGTGGCTGGACTGGTATGTCGGCAAGCTCGCCCGTTACGAGGTCAGCCCGCCTGTTTATGACGTCGCCTCAGCGGTGCGGTACCTGGGCCGCGAGCGGGAGGTCACGCTCAGCGTGGCCAGGCGCCACGACTGGAACCTCATAGTCATTGAGAACGCCACGAGTTTGACCGAAGACCAGGTGCTGCACGCCGCCATCGAGGAACTGACCCCCCGGATCGCCGCACCCTAAGCCAGCCGGCAACCACGTCGATCCTGACCGTGTTGGTGACCGATGCCCGCGCCTTGGGGCCGACTGCCTCCCGGTCAGCCAGGCGTGGCTGGAGCCAGCGTCGCTCAGCCGGTTATCGAACCTGGGGGCGGGATCGTGCCCGGACCGGTCATGCCGCAGCTCAAGGCCGATGGGTCAGCCACCGCAAGGGGCTCAGCGAACTTCGGCGGCTCGGCGAATGAGGGGCGGTGAAGATCCAGCATGTCGAGCATCGGTGCCGCGTTCGCGTCCCGGAAGGTAAGAGCGGGCAGATTCCACTTTGTCTCGACGAGCTTCAGGATGCTGGTGTGGTCGAAGACCTCATGGGACACGTATTCGCGTCGCGCCCAAGGCGAGATGAGCGTGAAGGGCACCCTGAAGCCGTACCTGGCGAACCCGTCGAAGCCGCTCTCGCCTGGTACCAGCGTGGGTCCGATGCTGTCCGGCGGGATGGCGGCGGGCGGCGGCACGTGGTCGAAATAGCCGCCGGCTTCGTCGTAGGTGAGTAGCAGTGCCGTCCGGTCCCATGCCGGGCCGTTGACCAGCGCGTTGATCACGCCCGCCGCGAACTCCTCGCCCACCGCGATGTTCTGCGGGTTCTCCTCGGACTGATCGCCGTAGTCCGGCTCGACGAGGCTGTAGCCGGGCAATGTCCCGGCCGCCGCATCGGTGAAGAAGTCAGCGATGGGGACCACCTTCGTGCCGTTGTTCTTGAAAAAGAGCGGCGGGAACAGCTCGACAGAAGGCGTGGTGGTGAAGTAGTCCTTCCAGGTGATCCCGTGCGCGTCGAGCTGATCGAAGATCGTGCCGTTCGCGGGGTAGTCGGTAAGCGCCGGCGTGGTGTCGTCGATCTGCCCGATCGAGGTCGCCGCCAGCAGATACCGCCGGTTCGGGAAGGTCTGGCCAAGCACGGAGGCGAAGTAGCGGTCGGCAATTGGGAAGCGCCGGTACAAGGAGTAGTAGAACGGCTGATCTTCTGCCTGCCAAAAGCCCATGGCCACGCCGCCGACGATCTCGGTAGTGAGCGGGTCGATCGGGGTACTGACGAAACCATCCATCCGCCCGTTGTTGTAGGCGTTATGGCTGGCTGTCCACTCCTGGCTAGGCTGTGACCGCAGCTGGCAGCTAGTCGGCATCCGGAATGCGTGCTGAATCCGCCCGTCGGGGTAAGGGTTAGTCGCGGTCGGCAAGCCATCGCGGCCGATCCGGAATCCGTCCGCGCCGCGCCGGAACAGCATGCCAATCCGGTTGTCGTAGGAGTGGTTCTCCATCATGAGGACCACGATGTGCTCGATCTGCGGAAGCGTGTCCGTGCCTGCGGGCAGGCGCGGGTACGGCAGCGATCCCGGCTGGCGCACCCGATGGCCTCTCCCCGGCACCATCCGCCACGCCCCGGTGCTGGCAACCGCGCTAACCGCGAGCCCTGCCTTCAGCACCCCGCGTCGGCCGATCGGCCTGTCCGATGTACTCCCGGGCTCGGATTCCGGCCTTCCGCCCATGTGAACTCCTCCAGCCCTCGTTGACGCAGATTGGCTTGCCACGATATACACCTGAGTCTGCCGGCGAGCCGGAACCCGATAGCAACGGTGCGGCGACGCCCAAGTAACGACATAGTGGAAATTGCGTAACCCGGTCGCGCGGGCCTGTCTGGGCGGCACGTCCAGCGGCAGCGAGGCGCTGCTGACGACGGGCGGCTGCGGCAACCTCGGCGCCGTGCTCACCGGGCCCACGTCACCGGCGTGCTCAACTTGCTGTCTCTCGCCGTGCTGATCAGGCGCCGCCGGATTCATCGGCGGGTGTGGAAGGTATCCCGGCCTCGAACCCTGAACCCTGTCCGGCCCCTGGCTCCGTCATAGCGCCGCCAGCGACCTGGCCCGCTTGCATCCTGGCATTCGCCAGAATCACCTCGGCCTGCTTGCGGGCTTCATCGACAATTCCCGCCGCCTCATGGCGCGCTTCGGTGATGATCTCGTCTCGTTGTTCTTCCGCCAGCCGCAGCAACTCCTCGATGCGGCTGCCGAGGCCGGAATAGGTCGGCCTCGAGCCGCGATCACCGCCCTTGTCGCGCCGACGCAGCGCCATGACGCACCTCCGGACCCGCTTTTTGCTAGTACGCGGCTTAGCTGGCGAACAGCCTAACCGGGCGAGATCCGCAAGGCCCGTTGAGCAGCCGGGTCCCAGAACCTGCAGCGCAGACAGGAGTCCAGACGGGACGCGGCGACAGCAGGTCGCGGCGATCGCCTATGCTGCGTGCCGCTAGGTGTCAGGGTCAGCCGGCCAGCTTGCCGCCGAGGTTGAACCAGCCCGTCCAGGTGCCGTTGGTCTCGAAGGCGATCTCCCGCCCGATCCCGGCCGTGCCTGGCGCGTAGATTTCGGTGTTACTGGTCACCTCGTCCGAGACGGCCCTCGGGCTGCCGGCGATCGCGCCGCCCCGGTTCACGCAGCCGGTCCAGCCCTTGCCCGAAGCCCGCGAGTCCTGCTCGAGGGTGCCGCCCGGTGCCGTGGCGAACACGTCAAGGTCGCCGGTGATGGTGTCGTTCATCGCGACAGGGTTGTCGCACGCCGCGAAGCCGCTTGGCTTGCCGAGGTCGTTCCACGTAAAGCTGCCGCTAGCCGCCGTGAAGAAGTCCTGCTCGAGGTCACCGTTGATGCCCGTGACGTACACCTGGAGGGCGGCGGCCGAAGAGTTGTAGATGGCGTACGGGCTGCCCTGGACGGCGCCGCCCAGGTTCAGCCAATCGCGCTTGGGGGCGCCGGTCTTCCAGTAATACTCCATCAGCTGATTCTTCGTGCTGGTGCGGCCTTGTCGGTGTCGGCCAGCGCCTCCCGCAACCGCCTCACGTAGTTCTGCAGAGTTACCCGCGCGGACGGCGGCGGTGCCGCGCCCCCAAAGGGCCTCGGCGAGCTCTTCGACGGTGACGACCGTGCCCGCGTCGAGCAGCAAAGCGGCGAGGAGCGTCCGCTGCTTGGCCGACGGCAATGGAATCACCTGGCCACCGCAGCGCACCATGAGGGGGCCAAGCAGGCTGAACTGCATTCCGACGGCCAATCGCGAACCTCGCCGAGCCGTTCTCCGTTTGCCAAGGGCAATGCTATACCCAGGCTCATGCGTTGCCGGTTGGCCGCCACGGTCACCACGGTGACGGCGAATGTCCGCCGCCTCATGTGGCCGGCCCTTCGAAGCGCGCCTTTCTGACAGGCAACGCCGGCGGATGCCGCCCGGGAGTAGCATGTCCCCGACCCGCTGGACGATGGGTGGTTAAGTGGGGGTGCTGCAAGTGAGGACTGGTACCACTTCGGTAGGGCGTTGGGGACTGGCGGTTCTCGCGGTCACCGGTGTTCTGGGCATCTTTCTAGCTATGCGCGGCTGGTCGGCCCGCGACGCGGGCCTGCCGCACACGAGTCTTGGCACGACCAGTTCATCACCGGCACCACGTGCCACCCCGGCACCGTCAGTCACGCACGCCGCCGCCGTACCGCACCGGCCGCTGCTCAGCAGGCAGCCCTACGCAAGGGTCGCCTATCAGGTCTGGCCGGGCAATCCCAGCGCGGCCGCGAAGGCGGCGCTGACCGGGCTCAGCGTCTCGGTCAGGCGGCAGGGGTCGGTGATCCTGGTCACCGCCAGTGTCAACGGACAGGCGGCCCGGCCCGCACGTCGCTACGCCGGGGGCGCCCGCGTCTACGTCGTGGAATCGGCGCTCGGTGACGACTCGGGAAATACGGACTACAACCTCGGTGATGACGCCCTGGTGGTCACAGACGCGAACGGAGGCATCATCCGATGAGCCCTGATCGCCGCCCGGCCGCGAAGAGCCGCCCGCAGGCTCGCACGCACCACGCCACCGCCCAGCGACCGGCCACGGCCGGCGAACCAATTGCGCCGCCCGGCGTCACTGACCGCGTGATCGGTTTTGCTGCCAGCTGGGGCCCAGTGATCAGCCGGATACTGCTGGGGCTGGTGCTGGCCTGGTTCGGGTACCACGAACTGGTGCGACCCGCCCTGTGGACGGGATACGTGCCGGTTATTTCGCCAGCTTCAGGATTGGCAACGATCCTGGTGCTGTCCCACGGCTGGGTTCTGCTGGTGCTCGCGGTAGCGCTCGTGGCCGGGATCGCGCCACGCCTCGCCGCGGTCGCCGCCGCCATCCTCCTCGCCGAGATCGTGGTCTCGCTGACAGTCAGCGGCGGGCTATCCGACTTGACCATGCGCGATGTCGGCGTGCTCGGCCTGGCGATCTGCCTGACCGGGATCAGGCATGACCGCCTGATCCTCACCATGTAGCGCCCGTGCCTGGCCAGCCGTCACCGGATAAATCGCGAGTTCCCGCCCGGTAGGGGCCGAAGCCGCTGGATTACCACGAAGATTTGTCTTGGCGTTCCTTGTTGCGGACACCGATGGTCGTCACGATGAGGGTGCGGTGGTCATTGAGTCCCCCGCGTGCTATAGACCTTCGTCAGGAGCGTCGATGATCAGGTGGAAGTTACAGCTGACGGCTGCCATTACTGTAATCGTTGTCTCATCGGCCGGGTTCTACCTGAACCCGGCCAGCGGTTCCGCTGCCCAGGCAGCCCGTCCCGCCCATCCCGCCCATCTCACGCAGTCCGGCGATGACACCGAGCTCGCCGGCCCTGTCCATCCGAAGACGGGCGTCGGCTCGTGCACGCTCATCGGCTTCAACCCCAAGCACTATTCGCACAACGCCAAGAATCTTCCGCTTGGCCATCGTCATCAGACGTATATTCCCGACAACTACGACTGCAAAGGCGCCGTCTTCGCCAAGCCCGGTGTCGAGTTCAAGAAGTTCCCGCAGCCCAAGAAGTTCGACATCACCAACACCAAGTCGGTCCGGCTGGTCCGTTCGTGCCAGGCGGGAGGCTGCACCAGGCAGATGCTGCCGGTGCGGACACCAGCGGTCGCGGTCAACCCGCTGGCGCCGTTCTTCCCGCCGTTCACGCACTTCGTGTTCCTGATGCGGGAGAACCACACCTTCGATGACTACCTCGGCGACTGCGCCACGACGATCCAGCCGGGCTGCAACGGCGTCGTGGAGAGCACGAACCACATCAGCTCGGTGCCCGACCTCCACGCGCTCGCCAAGCAGTACGCGCTGTCGGACTCCTACAGCACCGGCACGCAGCCGCCGAGCGGACCCAACCACTGGTGGATCTTCTCGGGCCAGTCAGCGTCGAGCTCGCAGCAGCAGTCCTACCCCACCGCCACCGGGACGGAGTTCGACCGGTTCCTCGCCGGCACGACGGGCCCGAGCGCAGGGGAGGGCACTAACGCGTGCACGGCTCCGGTCACAGGGGGGTCTGGCAGCAGCCCCTTGACGTTCATGGCGGCCGGCGACTTCTACTGGATGCTGAGCACCGGGAGCGGGTACTGGCGCGACCCGGCGACGGGCAAGCTCGAAGTGCTGCCCGTGGACCGTCCCGGCACGACCATCCCTGAGGAGCTCAACTACAACGAGTTCACCTGCAGCGGCCAGAACATTCCCGACCAGACCGTCGCGAACAACTACATGAACTTCGTGACCGCGAACGGCCTGCCGGCTTACAACTACGTCGAGCTCTTCAACGACCACCCGGGCTCGTTCCAGGATATCCCGACGAACGACAGCGTCACCAACCAGATCGTGAACTTCATCATGAGCAACCCGTCCTACAAGGACAACACGCTCATCGTGATCACCGAGGACGACACCCAGAACGGCAACAACGGCCCTGATCACGTCAGCAACACCTTCCGGGTGCCGCTCGTCCTCGTGGCTTCGCCCCTGTACCTGAAGCAGCACTACGTCTCGCACGTCGCGTACACGACCAGCAATGTCCTGGCCGCGATGGAGCGCGTCATGCAGAATGTCCACCCCGGCGTCATCGATCCGAACGACAACCTCGGCCTGGCGACGTTCCCCATGACGACCAACGACCAGTCAGCACTCGCCGACCCGCTCGAGGACTTCTGGATCCAGGGCACAACCCCGCTCTCGGCCGCCGCGACCGGCACCCCGGCGACGGGCAACGCGCCGCTGAACGTGTCCTTTGCCGGCTCGGCCCAAGGCGGCACGGCCCCCTACACCTACAGCTGGAATTTCGGCGACGGCTCGACCAGCACGGCGCAGAACCCCAGCCACACCTATAGCGCCGCGGGAACCTTCAACGCGACTCTCACCGTCACCGACAGCTCCTCGCCGGCCAAGACGGCAACAGCCGTGGCCACCACCACGGTCAACGCCGTCGGCAACCCGCTGGCGGCCACCGCATCAGCCATACCGACCTCCGGCCAGATCCCGCTGACCGTCGCCTTTTCCGGCACCGGCACCGGCGGCACCCCGCCGTACTCCTTCAGCTGGAACTTCGGCGACGGGTCAGCGACGAGCACGGCCCAGAATCCAAGCCACACCTACAGCACCGCCGGGAACTTCACCGCGACCCTCACGGTCACGGACAGTTCTTCGCCGGCCAAGACGGCCACAGCCACGGTCCCGATCACGTCAACTCCCGTCCAGGGAGCGCCGCCAAGTGCGCCCACGGCGCTATCAGCGGGTGCCGGCAACGGTCAGGTCACCCTCAACTGGACAGCTCCCGCCAGCAACGGAGGCGTCAACATCAACGCCTACCGGGTATACCGCGGCACGTCCAGCGGCAGCGAGACGCTGCTGACGACGGGCGGCTGCGGCAACCTCGGCGCCGTGCTCACCTGCACCGACACCGGCCTCACCAACGGCCAGGCCTATTTCTACAAGGTCACCGCCGTGAACGCGATCGGCGAGGGCGCGCAAAGCAACGAGGCAAGCGCCACGCCCGCCTCGCCAGGCTGCACTCCGACGCAGCTGCTCGGCAACCCCGGTTTCGAGACCGGGACGGCAGCGCCATGGTCGGCGAGCTCCGGCGTGATCAGCAACAACGCCAAGGAACCGCCGCACACCGGTACCTGGGACGCCTGGCTGGATGGCTACGGCACCACCCACACCGACACCTTGTCACAGACGGTCACGCTGCCGGCCGGGTGCACCAGCTACAACCTCAGCTTCTGGCTGCACGTCGACACGGCTGAAACCACCACCACCACCGTGTTCGACACCCTCAAGGTGCAGGTACTCAACAGCGCGGGCACGGTCCTGTCCACCCTGCACACGTACTCCAACCTCGACCACATCACCGGTTACGCCCAGCGCACCTTCTCGCTGAGCGCCTTCGCCGGGCAGAAGATCACGCTCAAGTTCACCGGAAGCGAGGACTTCGAACTCCAGACATCCTTCGTCATCGACGACACCGCGATCAACGTCGGCTAACCACCAGACCCAAGCGGGCCGGCCGGGTGCCTCACCCGCCCGGCCCGCTTCAGCTCCCGGCCCGGCAGGCGGGCCTGATCCGGTGCTAAGCGCTGGTTTGAACAAGAAGGCCCGAATCCTGGGGGTCGTCCACGGGGGTGCGCCGGCTCCGCGTTCGAGGTCGCTCCGCGCGCCCGTCATCGTCGCCGCGCTGCGCCAGTACTTCGAACTGCTATGGGACCGAGCCACCCCACTAACGACACCACGCCCCCTGGCAGGCGACCGACTGCCGCCCGCTCAGCAGCGCGTGCTCAAGCTGATGGCCGAAGGGCTGCAGGACGCGGCGATCGCCGGCTGCGCCCAGATCAGCACTACGGCCGTCCGCCGTCACATCACCGCGATCATGACCGGCTCGGCGTCACCGCCAGGTTCGCAGCCGGGGCCGCTGCCCAGCGCAAAGGATGGATCGGCTAGCACGCCAGTGCCTCACAACATTTGGCTGAACGCATCTTCCCAGGGTTCATGCCGTACGCTGCCGCATCATGCCGAACGCGGTCTGAGCGCCAGATCACGGGCGGATCGCCGGTCGAAGAAGGCGGGCGCGCAGGACCTAATTAACTCCGTACGACCTCGATAACCTGGCACGAAAATGATCATTCAGTGTACATGTATCGTGGGGATGGTGTGAAAGCCACCGGCAAACATGAAGAGCGCCAGTATGTAAATGGCTACCGCTGCTACGAAGTCAATCACGCCGACGCCGAGGCACATCGCCGATAGCCCCAGAAAACGAGTCGTGCTCAGCTGGCTTCGGAACGCTCTTATGGCGCGCACGGTTACAAGGCAGGTGAGGCCTCCGAGAACTAGCATGATCACCAGGAGCGCGAAAGCAAGGAGCCAGTGCGCGGCAAAATCGGCGAACGCGAAGTACATTGGCCAAGTCAGCACTATCTCCGCGATCAGGAGGCCTAGAGTCCCGCCGGCGAGCTGGAGCCAGGCGGCAACGTTTCCCAGCAGGCGGAGACTGCTCGAAGCCTCCGCCTGGCGCGCGGGATGTCTGTTAGGCATCTGGATCCGTTGACCATCCTTTCCCGGTAAGGAAGTATACTTCTGATTTACCCCCGTCCATAGCGGTTGAAAGGTTTACTGCCTGCTGATGCCAGGTGAGATATGCCAGGCCGGAGCGAACATATCAGACAGACCGCTATTGCCCTTGGTCTTCCCTCGCAGCTCCAGCACGGCGTCCGAGCCGGTACGGGTGTGCAGTCCGAACCACCACGCCGGGTAATTCTGAATCGCGAATTCGATGGTCGAGCCCGGCGGGTCGCCTGCCAGGCACCAGACGATGCGCAGCTGCCACCAGTCATCGACCGCGAACGTAACCCAGGTAGATCCCATCCTTTGACGTGCAGGTGATTGTTGCTGCCCGGAGACAGGTGGAAATCGCAGTGCTCGTGGGGGCGGACGACTCTGCAGCGGCCGGTTGAGAACGGGAAGATTGCAAGGTGCCTGCAAGGTCCGTGATCCATTGAATGCATGACGGGCTGCTGCTGGTCAGCGGTGTCAGCCGGGCGCCGATGCCGCTGTCCGGGATCTGGGACGACGGCACCACTGCCGCCCCTCGAGCCGTCATGGTTGAAGACCGGATTGCCGGCGGCATCGGCGATAACCGGGCCGATGCTGGTGTCGTTCATCGTGGCGAGGGTGCTGAGCTGGCCTGCCTTCATCTGCTGCTCGTAGAAGACTCCTGACTTCACGGCGAAGACCTCAACGGAGGCGTTGAACGGGTCAAACTCGTCCCGGCCCGGGGGGAGGTCCCGGCGTCGGCGAACAGCAGGCGGCCGCCGCTTACCGCCAGCGGATCGCACGGGGCCGACAACGCTACCTGCCGTCCCGGTCCCGGTCCGCCCGCACCGCCGGCGAAGACCGTTACCGTCCCGGCCCGTGGCCCGGCCGCGGGCACCGCCTGCGCCGAGCCGGCTGCCAGCACCGTAGCCGCGAGCACGCCAGCGCCGAATACGCCGACTGGCAGCCTTCGCGCCCGCGCGGTCGCTCACCCCGAAGCTCCCTGAGCCCGCACCGTCCATGACCAGCCTCCCGCCCGGGGCGGCGCCTGCGCCCGCCCGCCCACTGACAGACAGACACCCACCCATTCCGTTCCGGTTGACAGAGCCGGCCACGCCGGCAGTCCCGGTGATCGAGGTGCAGGCCGCCGACGCCCCCAGCTTCTCGCGCTTGAGCCACCTGAATGGCCACGAGTGCCAGGTACGCTGCGCCGGGCCGACGGCCGCAGCACTTACCGCCCGCCCGCCAGTGGGCTGCCCTCACCGAGCCCACCCGCAGAAGGGCTCTCGCCGCCGACCTCGAGCTACGTGGCCGCCACCCGGACGCCAAGCTCAAGCCGCTGCAAGGCGCAGGCCCGGCAATTTTCAACCATGAGGATGAAATAATTCCCGCGCGAACTGTCGGCACCCACGAGCCGGTCAACCTGGCGGAACTCGACATAGAACGCCGACATGGCCGATCGGCTCGGGTGCCAGACGGCGCATCGTCTCATTTCCCAGAGAGATCGCGCCCGAGCTGCGCTGGCACCTGGCGACGTTCGCCGAACCGGTTGAGGACGGCCTGGCCTTCATTGATCCCAAGGGCGGGCGGTTGCGGCGGTCGAACTTCCGCCGGATCTGGGCCAGGGCCCGCAGCGCGATCGGCATGCCGGACCTGCACTTTCACGATCTCCGGCACACGGAGAACACGATGGCTGCGGGCCAGGGCGCGAGCCTGCGCGAGCTGATGGAGCGCATGGGGCACTCAAGCGCGCGGGCCGCGCTGATCTACCAGCACGCCACGCGGGAGCGCGACGAAGCGATCGCGGCAGGCATGGCAAGCTGCTCGCTCAGGCGCGCAGGTAGGCACAAGGCGCCGGGGGATCGGGCACGCAACGGGCTCGTCGCAAGGCATCCTGCGAGCGACTGACGGAAAGATGATCATGCCTCTGACCTGGGCTGGAGCGGTGGAGCGGGCGAAGGGAATCGAACCGTCATGACCAGCTTGGAAGATCGGTAGCTCGCCACGCCAGGTGACCAGCGGAACGTAGGTGCAGGTCAGGCGGGTGCTACCGCCCGTGAGGTACCGCGAGTTACCGCCGCTCACCCTGGCGAGTGGCACGTATGTGGCACGGACCAGTAGAAACCCAGCGATATGTCCGGCAGCTCGCGATGGAGGGGACTGCGGCGCCGCTGATGGGCTTACGAAGCATGCAGATGCCTGTGGTACGTCGTGGTACGGGTGGGTATACTTCTGCTATGGCACTTGAACAGCCGACCGACATCAGCATCCGCCAGTTCGTCTCGGACTCGGGGTCGGTCACACGCGGCCTTCGACAGGGGCGGGCATACACACTGACCCTCAACGGGGAGCCGCTGGCGAGAATGATCCCGATCCGTCGGCGCCGGGCGGTCCCCAAGGAGGAAGTTCTCGCTATCTTCGCGACAGCTCCGGCGATCGATGCCAGCGAACTGCGTGCCGATGTAGATGAGGCTGTGAGCCAGGACCTCAGTGACCCGTACGAAGGCACGGGCCTGTGACAGTCCATGGGATCGCAGTCGTGGACACGAGCATTATCGCCGCGATCAGGCTCTTTGAGCCGTCGGAGTTGCCTGACACCATGCTGGTGACGGCGGTCACGCTTGGTGAATTGTCCTATGGCCCGCACGCGACGGACGATCCGGCGAAGCGCGCTGGACGAACCGCGGTGTTGCAGCACGTGGAAGCGACCTTTGACCCGCTCCCGTACGACCAGGGATCGGCTCGCCTGTACGGGCAGATTTGCGCGGCGGTTCGTGCGACAGGGCGTCAGCCGCGTAAGCGGGCTTCTGATTTGATGATCGCTGCCACGGCTGCGAGTAACGACCTGCCTCTCTATACGGCCAATCCAGACGACTTCAAGGGTGCGGAAGGACTCGTCGAAGTGGTCGGGCTGCACGGGCGGTCGAATAACTTCTGATCCTCCGGCCGGATGCGGCGGACCTGTGTATGAAATACCCGTCCACTGAGCCGCGGAGGCAATCCGTGCTGTAACGAGAGGTATGGACGGTTCGAAGCGGAACCACCCATCAGCTTTCATAGCCTCTCGCCATGCAAGCGCCGACTTTGCCGGCCAGCTCGCGAATCTGGTCTAGCAACACAACTGGATCGGCGGCGAGGTCGAGCGCGTCGCAATGGATCTCGACACCTGATCGGCGAGTTGTGTGCCGGGCAGGCTCCGAGTCCCCCTTGGCGTAGACGAGATGCCCATGCCGTAGCCCGAGGACAGTGCAGTAGGCGAGCAACTGGTACAAGTCCGCATTGGGATAGCCGGCGGGCGACTCGGACTTGTATTTGGCATCGACAACTGCCACAGGAACGCCAGCGATCTTCCATACCAGATCGGGCCGCAGCCTGACCCGGCCCAGCTCGTCGAAGTCATGCCAGTCCTGCGGACAGATCCGGCCGCCGAAGGCTGAGACCAGCGCATCACCAAGCGCCATCGTGACAAATCCTTCGAACAGCACTGGCATGTCCAGCAGGAACCCCGTCACCGCGACATCGCCCGGCGCGTGCTCGAACGACGTCGCCCGGAGCACCAGCTCGGCCAGCCGCAGCGCGGAGTGATAGCGGACGTTCAGGCGAGTCGCTGGCCACGCTGGGATCGGGTCCCGCCGTGCTAGCGGTGTGACGTCGGTGAACTCGCGCAGCACCCGCCTGAGCATCATCTTGGACTGGTCGGCGACTCCCGGCACCTTGAGCACCCGTTCGCAGGCCGCGCGCAAGATCTGGTTCTCCGCGATATCGACGGTGAACTCGTCGTACCTGACTTCAAGCGGCAACAGCAGGCCATATGGATGGCGGCCAGCGCTGTGACTCTCGACACGATCAGGCGAGTCCCGGCCATCGGAGGGGGAAGGTCGATGATCTTGCTGGATCTTCGCAGGCGGGTGAGGCTGAAGTTCGTGTTTGACGTCCTTATCGAGGTCCTTAATAACGCCATTCAGGACCAAATTCGGGTGCCGGCCTGCCCGCCTGATTCCTGGGAGGTACGCACTGAAGTCGTATCGCTCGACCAGGTAGCGGATCCGGGTAAGGGCGATTTCGCTCCCGGGGGCTGGGTGCCCGTAGATGCCCGCCGAGCGCTCGTTCGTGGCTGAGCGGTATCCGGGTAGGGAGTCCGGTGAGAACGGTTGCCGGTTGCGTGCCTGGCCGGTCCCCATGTCACAGACGGCCTAGCTGTCTTGTTCTTGGGGCTGGGAGTCAGTTCTTGGAACCAGGAGAGGTGATGGCTGTGCGGGTGTTCGTGGCAGGCGGTACGGGCGTCATCGGGCGGCGGCTGGTGCCGAGGTTTGTGGCTCGCGGTCACCAGGTGACGGCAACAGCGACGAGCGCGGCGAGGCTGGGCTTGCTGGAGCAGTTGGGCGCAGTTGGGGTCGTGATGGACGGGCTGGACGCGGCGTCGGTCGCTGGGGTGGTGGCCGCGGCACGGCCAGACGTGATCGTGAACCAGATGACGGGCCTTTCGGTCGCGCACGCCGGAAAGCCCAACATGAGGCGCCCCGACCGCTTCTTCGCCGCCACCAACCGGCTGCGCAGCGAGGGGACTGACCACCTGCTGGCTGCGGCCGAGGCGACCGGTGTCTCCCACGTCGTCGCGCAGAGTGCCGCCATCTTCAACGGGATCCGCGAGGGCGGCTGGGTCAAGACCGAGGAGGACCCGCTGGAGGTGGTGGAGGGGACGAAGGCGATCGGTCACCTCGAGTACGTGGTAGTCAAGGCAGGCGGCGTGGTCCTGCGCTACGGCGGGCTCTACGGGCCGGGCGCCAACGACGACCAGGTCGAGCTCGTGCGGAAACGGATGTTCCCGCTGGTCGGGGGTGGCACCGGCTACTTCTCGTGGGTGCATGTCGATGACGCGGCGAGCGCTACCGTCCTGGCGATCAGGTTCGCGTCGTCGGCGGAGATCACGTCTCCGCCGGTCACGATGGCCGGGCTTGTGCCGGCCCTGCGCGGTGGCGGCGATGACCTTGCTCGCGGTCGACCCTCCGGTCTCAAGGCTCCCGCTGGGGGTGGCGATGACGGTGGAGAACTTGGCCGACGCGGGCGGCGCCGCCGCCGGCCGCCGAAGCCCTGCAGGGGCGGATGGCCTGACGGGGAGCACACCGGGTGCCGTTGCCGAAGAAACAGAAGCTAGACCCCTGCGGCGGGGTCGGGACAGTGATCGCCGCGATCTCTGTCTGTACTCGTCCGGAAAGGCGGATTTCTTTCATCCCGCCGACGTTGCCTTCGGCTAGATGCGCACGGAACCTTGTGGCAGCGAGGTACGGCGGATCTGTACAGTGCTCATCTGTACAGAGGAGGGCGCGGTGTCGGCTGAAGGGCCGTCGGCTGATGTGCGTCCGTTTTCCGGGCGGACGGCGTGGGCGCGGAATCTGCAGACGCCGCTGCGGGTCTTCCTGCGCACCGAGACTGGCAGCGCGGCGGTGCTGCTGGGCATGGCGGTGGCCGCACTGGCATGGGTGAATATCGACGCGTCATCGTACGCGGCGGTCTGGGGTGCCAGGCTGTCGGTGCGGCTGGCTGGCGCGGGGGTGTCGCTGGACTTGCGCGAGTGGGTGAACAGCGGGCTGATGACGTTCTTCTTCTTCGTCTTCGGCCTGGAGGCCCGCCGCGAGTTCGACATGGGCGAGCTGAGGGAGCGGGCGCGGCTGGCGCTGCCCGTCGTGGCCGGCCTGGGCGGGCTGGTAGTCCCGGTCGTCATTTACCTGGCCGCGAACGCCGGCGGGCTGGCGGCTCATGGCTGGGGCGCGGCCATGTCGACCGACAGCGCGTTCGCGCTGGGGACGCTGGCGGTGACCGGGCCCAGGTTCCCTGACCGGGTGCGCGCGTTCTTGCTGTCGGTCGCGGTCGTGGACGACCTAGTCTCGCTGGTGGTGATCGGCGCGGCCTATAGCAAGGCCGTCGTGCTGGCTCCGCTGGGCGCCGCGGCCGGGATCTTCGCAGTCATCCTGGGCCTGCGCCGCGCCGGGATCCGGTACGGAATCGTCTACGCGCTGCTGGGAGTCGCGGCCTGGGTCGCCATGCTGAAGTCCGGCGTCGACCCGGTCGTGGTGGGGCTGGTCCTTGGCCTGATGACCTTCGCGTACCCGGCAGCGCGGACCGACCTGGAGCGGGCCAGCGACCTGTTCCGCCGGTTCCGCGAGCAGCCGACCCCGGACCTCGCCCAGTCAGCCCGGGCCGGGCTCGCGACGGCGCTGTCCCCGAATGAGCGGCTCCAGCGGCTCTACCATCCGTGGACCAGCTACGTCATCGTCCCGTTGTTCGCGCTTGCCAACGCTGGCATCGTCATCAGCGGAGGCTTCCTGGCCCGCGCGTACGCATCTCCGATCACTCTCGGGATCCTGGTCGGCTATGTCGCGGGGAAGCCGGCCGGAATCACGGGCGCGTCGTGGCTGCTGACCCGGCTAAGTCGCGGTCGGCTCCGGCCGCCGGTGGGCTGGGCGACCGTCGCCGGGGTCGGCTCGATCGCCGGGATCGGGTTCGCCGTGTCCATCTTGATCGCGACTCTCGCCTTCACCGGCGTCCAACTGGAGGAGGCCAAGCTCGGCGTCCTGTCCACGGTGGTCGTCGCGCCGGCGGTCACCTGGCTGATCTTCCGCGTCGTGCGGCTGCTGCCGGCCCGGCTGCAGGTCCGGGCCTCGCTCGGCACTGGCCAGGTCATCACCGACCTGGAGGCCCCGGTCGATCCGGGCCGTGACAGGATCCGCGGCCCGGCCACGGCACCGGTGACCATCGTTGAGTACGGCGACTTCGAGTGCCCCTACTGCGGCCAGGCCGAGGCCGTCCTGCGAGAGCTTCTTGCCGGCCACGGCGAGGTCAGGTACGTGTGGCGGCACCTGCCGCTCAACGACGTCCATCCCCACGCCCGGCTCGCCGCCGAGGCCGCGGAAGCAGCCGCTGCCCAGGGCGCGTTCTGGGAGATGCACGACCTGCTATTGGAGCGTCAAGACCGGCTCCAGCCGCGTGATCTGATCGGCTACGCCGATGATCTCCGGCTCGACAGCGAGCGATTCGAAGAGCATCTGCGCAAGCGCGCTGGCGCCGCGCGGATCGCCGAGGACGTCGAATCCGCCGACCTCAGCGGTGTCTCCGGCACCCCGACCTTTTTCATTAACGGCCGCCGTCATTACGGCAGCTACGACGTCACCGCGCTCACCACCGCCGTCCTGGCGGCCAAGGCCGCGAGCAGCATCTCCCCTCCGACGCGCCGTGCATAACCGGCGGCTCCGCCGCCGACGGCGGGCCTGACCCTGCGGCGCCGGCCCGGGTACCCCCGTGCTGCGATGATCGGTCAGGTCTCAGCGTCGGGCGTGTTGTGTGATGGCGCCGGCGCGGGGCTGAGCAGGATGACCCGGTCACCGGGGCTGAGGGTGAGGCCGGGTTCGGGGTCGCGGAGGACCCGGTCGCGGAGGATGGAGACCGGGACCGATCCGGGCGGCCAGGAGGCGTGGCTTAGCTTCTGGCTGATCGCGGGGGACTCGCTGCCGAGGGTGATCTCGAGGACCTGGTAGCCGCGCTGCGGGTCAGGTGGTTCGCGGAGGGCCGGCCCGGTTCCGGGGAAGTCCCGCTGAGAAGCCGTCTCCGCCTGGGCCGCCGGGGTCTGGGAGGCGCTTATGCGGCGGGCCATGGCTCGCAGCGCGCTCTGGCTGGTGATCCAGCCTTGCAGGTGCTGGCCGTCGGCCGATAGCACCGGCAGGCCGTCGCGGCCGTGGGTCATCAGCTGGCGCAGCGCCTGAATGAGGGATTCGCTGGCTGGCAGCGCCTGCGGGGCTGGCTGGCTGGTCGCCGGCCCTGGCAGGGAAGCTGGCCTGAGGCCGTGCTGGCCTCCTGTCGTCTCTGGGCGGGGGGCGGTCGCGAGCGGCTGCTGGAAGGGCCGCATGGCGTCGGCGACGGTGAGGCCGGCGAGGGGGTGCGCGGGTGCCGGCTGGTCGATGTCGGTGCCGCGGCGCAGCAGCTTGGCGGTATAGATCGTGCCGTAGCTCAGTGCCCGGGAGGCGGCGGTGGCGATCGCGACGGCGAGCATCACCGGCAGAGTGAGGGTGAAGTCGCCGGTCAGCTCGATCACGCTGGCCAGTGACGTGAGGGGGGCGCGGGCAGCGGCAGTGAAGACGGCGCCCATGGCCACGACGGCGTACAGCGCAGGCGGGCCGGCGGCGTTGCCGAGCAGGTGGCCGGCCATCTCGCCGAAGGCCATGCCGGAGGTGGCGCCGATGAACAGGGACGGCGCGAACACGCCGCCGGAGCCTCCGATCCCGATGGTCAGGCTGGTCGCGATCATCTTGCCCGCGGCGAGGATGAGCAGGAACCACAGGGCGTAGCCGCCGCCGACGGCCCGGTACATGACTGGGTAGCCGACGCCGTACATCTGCGGCAGCGCGAGCAGCAGCAAGCCCAGGACGATCCCGCCCGCTGCGGGCCTGGCCCATTCCGGGCGGTTCCCCCATATCCTGTCGCACAGGTCCTCGGTCTTGTACAGGATGGTCTTGAACGCCAGCCCCAGCAGCGCCGCGATCACCGCGAGCAGCGCGACGAGCAGGTAGTCGCCCTCATGGTGCAGCGCGATCCCGGCCGGGAACCCGGCCAGGAACGGGGCGCTGCCCAGGAAGGCCTGGCTGACGACGTCGGCGGCCACTGCCGACACCATCACCGTGAAGATCGCCTCGACCGAGAACGCCCGCAAGATGATCTCGGCCCCGAAAAGCACGCCGGTGACCGGGGCGCTGAAGGTCGCCGCGATGGCACCGGCGGCGCCGCAGGCCACCAGGACCCGGATCCGGTCCTCCGGCATCCGGGTCCGCTGGCCCAGGCCGGAGGCCAGCGCCGAGCCGATCTGGACGATGGGGCCTTCCCGCCCCACCGAGCCCCCCGCGCCGATACACAGCGCCGAGGCGACCGCCTTGACGACGCTGACCTGCGGCCGGATCCGGCCGCCGTGGTCAGCGACGGCGATCATCACCTCCGGCACGCCGTGACCGCGGGCCTCCCGGGCATACCGGTGGATCAGCGGCCCGTAAGCCAGCCCCCCGATAACCGGGATGACCACGAAGAACCCCAGGCCCAGCCACGGGAAATGGGCACTGCCGGCATAACCCTGCTGGCCGAACTCGGCATGCCCGGTCGCGAGCCAGGTGAAGAAGTAGATCAGGTACCGGAACGCGATCGCGCCCAGTCCCGCCCCCGCACCCACCAGCAGCGCGGCCGCGAACAGGCCAGACCTGGATCCGCGCAGCCAGTCGCCCGCCCGCCCGGCCCGCGCCGCAGCGCGGCCCTGGGCACTCATCACGGCTGCTCCGCCCCGGATGCCCGGGCCTGGCCGACCGTCTCGCCGGCGATCTCAGCCGGCCACCTGCTGTCCGGGATTTCCCCGGCCGCCGCCGCGAATGCCTTCAGCGCGGCTGCCACCGCTGCCTGCTGCCCCGCCGGGAGCCTGCCCAAGATGCCGCCGATCAGCATCCGCCGGCGATCCGTCGCCTGATCCAGCACCTGCCTGCCTTCGCCGGTGATGGAGATCTGCACCGCGCGGCGGTCCGCGCGGGAGTGCTGCCGGCGGATCAGCCCCCTGGCCAGCAGCCGGTCACACATCCGCCCCGCCGTGGACGGCGTGACGCCCATCGCCGCCGCCAGGTCCCCGACCCGCTGCGGGCCGCGCGACGCGAGCACCACCAGCGCCCGGTACTGCGCGATCGTCGTCTCATCCGCCGCCGCGCCCAGCGACCGAGTGGCCAGCGCGACCAGAACGCGGCTCGACGTCAGCACCGCGTCCACCGCCTCCCTGTCCACGGGGTACTCGTCCACGTCGTCCTCACAATACTTGCATCTTGCAACAATCGCATAGCGACTATATCAGCCACTGCAATTAGTTACCTGCCCGAGCACCGCGGCATGCTGGGCCACAGCGCCGCTACGCTCACGCGGAGCCTCGTCGAACGGCCGGATCGCCCCGGACGCCGAGCCAGCGGCAGCGCCGGCCGCCAGGGCCACGGAGGCTGGCTCGCCCTCAGGGCTGCTGCGTGATCGCGGCCAGCAGGCCCTGGAAGTCCTCGCCGCAGGGGCCGCACGCGGCGAGGTGGGCGGCTACGCCCCTGTAATGGCTGGCCGCGTCCGCCCCTGTGGCGACCAGGTCGGCGTAGACGTGCAGGATGTCCGTGGCCTGCTCGCATCCGACGTCTGCCGGATCGGTGTCGAGGAAGCGGTCCAGCGCGGTCCAGTCGGTCATCGCGGTCCCGGCTTTCTGTGCTCTAAGTATCCGTTGGCGACCAGGAAAGCGCGGATCTTACGGCGTGCGTCGAAAATCGCCTTGTAGATCGCGTTGCGGGTCATTCCGGTCTGGGCCACCACGGCGTCAAGGGGGATGCCGTTGAGCACGACCGCGACGAATAGCTCGCGCTGGCGGGCGGTGAGCTCTTTGTCTACCGCGCGCCGGATGGCAGTGATCATGTCGGCCCGGGTCGCTTGCTCCGCGGGGTCTATGCCGAACCGGTCCGGGAGCAGGTCCCAGTCCTCGGTGTCCATGCTGGCGGCCGGGTGCTGGCGCCAGTAGTGGCGCCCGAGCTTGCTGGACACTTCCAGGATCACGAACCGGTATGCCCAGGTGGTGAAGCGGCTCTCGCCGCGGAAGGTGGCCAGCTTGGCGATGATCGCGAGCATGGCGTCGCCCGCGGCCTGGTGGGCCAGGTCGTCGAGCTCGGGCCCGGTGATCCCGGACGGGTGTTCCCGGCGCCGCGACTCAGCGACGGCGACGCGGACCAGCAGTTCGTGCAGCCGCGCCTGGCCCGCCTCGCGCGCTGGGCCGGTGCAGGCGAGGGCGCTGATCCACTCGGCCGAGGCCGCGTCCAGCGGCGGTGCCAGCTTCTCCGGTCGCTCCACGACCCCAGGCTAGGCGAACCGGCGGTGCCGCCCGGCCGGGGCCGCGGGGCTGCTGCCCGCAGCTCCGGCCTGTCTGGGGCTGGTCAGCTGGTCACGATCCCGGCAGGGGCGGCGCCTGCTGGCAGCGCGGTCGGGGAGGTGGCCAGCTCGGCAAGGCTGCCGCCGTTGACGGCGAACGCGCCGACCTGGCCGATCCTGCTCTCGTCGACATACAGGAAGCGGCCGTCGGGGCTGAGCCGGGCGTCGACCGCGCCCACGCCGCCGGCGGCGGAGACCGGGGTGCTGCCCAGCAGGTTCAGCGTGCCGTCCGGGGCGATGCGGTAGCTGGAGATCTCGCCGGATCCGGTGTTCACGGTGAACAGGAACCGGCCGTCGCGGGTGATCTCCACCCAGCACGGCGCGGTCTGGTCATCGGCGAACGGTGAACCCGCGACCGGGGTCAGCGTGCCGGCGAAGGAGTCGCTGAACGCCGAGATGGTCCCGGTGCCGGCTCCGACGTTGTGCGCGTTGGATACGAACAGCTGGCCAGGGTTGGTCGGCCGGAACTCGCTGCCGAACGGGCCAGGCCCTGGGCCGGGAACGGCGAGCCAGCGGCGGCGGTCAGCCGCCCGCCGAAGCCGACGGTGAAGCTGTCGATCTGGGAGGCGCCCGCCTCGGTGCCGACCAGCTTGCTGCCGGTGCCGTTGAACAGCACATCACCGGGCGCGGCGCCCGCGGCCAGGGTGACGGTCGAGCCGGGAATCGGATGCAGCTGGCCGAAGAGACCGAGCCGGAAGCCGGTGTAGTTGCTGCCGCCCGTCCCGGAGTTGGCCACGTACACCAGGTGGCCGTGGACGGCGATGCTATCGGGCAGGATGCCGCCGGAGGAGACCACCCCGCCAGGCACCAGGCTGACCGAGCCGTCGCGGTGGATTCGCAGCGCGGAGATCTGGTTGCTGCCCGCGTCCACGGCGAGCAGGAACCGGCCGTCTGGCGTGATCTGGATCGCGCCTTGCGAGGCCAGCCCGGTGCCGGTCCCGGCGCCGCCGGCCACGAACGGGGAACCGGCCTCGGGAGTCAGCGTGCCGTTCGCGTGCCGGTCGAACGCGCCGATCGCGTTTGTCCCGGCCGTGTTGTCGTTGACATAGACGTGCCCGACCACTGGTGAGGAACCGGCGGCCGCGGGCGACGCGGCCGCGGGCACCGCCACGGCCGCCGCCGCGGCCAGGCCCAGGACCAGCGCACCCGACCCGCCGCGCTTGAGGATCTGCGTTGCTGCTGGCTTGACATCGCGGCCGCGGGCGGCTGCCCGCCCCCGCCAACGTGAGATGAACTTCATCTGCTGCCCTTTCTCCTGGCAAATCCGGAAATGGCCGACGGCACGCCGCCGCCGCTGCTTTCTGCCTTTGGTTGGCATCCGGAGGCGGCCAGGTCTTACGCGGTGCGGGAGAAATAACCGAGGCTGAGCGGCGCGGGCGCCCCATCGCGGAGATCCCGCGGTCCGCTTGAGCGGCGGAGCCAGGCACTCGCCGACCGGAAGGGGTAAGAAACCAGGCCGCTGGCGACGCTACTTTAAGGATGCGGACTCAACGGCCCGCGATGGCGCTATCCCTGGAAAGGACACATGCCAATGACCGTGACGCTCGGAATACTCGCAACGCTGGAAGCCAAGCCCGGCAAGGGCAGCGAGCTGGAGGCCTTCCTCAGAGCCGGCCGGGAACTCGCCGTCGCCGAGGAAGGCACCGTCAGCTGGTACGCGTTCAAGATCAGTGACACCAGCTTCGGCATCTTCGACACCTTCGCGACCGACGACGCGCGCACCGCGCACATCAACGGCCAGATACCGGCGGCGCTGGCCAGCGTGTCGGCCGATCTGCTGGCGACCCAGCCAGTCATCCAGCCCGTCGACGTGGTGGCCGTCAAGTAAGGATACCGGGCTGGGTGCTGGCGGCCGGCAGTTTCCGGTTGTGCGCCCGGGCCGGGGATTTCCCGGTTGTGGTCCGGCCTGCGGAGTGATCCGTGCTGACGGGGCCGGACCGCCGGGCGCGGCAGTCGGCTATGAGCGCTGCGGGTCGAACAGGCGCCGGACGGCCTGGCCGGTGACTTCCGCGATCATGTCGTAGTCGCTGTCGACGTGGAGCACCGCAGCTTGGTGCAACTCGGCCGTGGCGGCGATGATCAGGTCCGGGATAGGGCGGCGGTGGCCGTTGCCGCCGCAGGCAGCGAGCAGCCGCTGGACCTCCAGCGCCCGGTCCAGGCGGGGCGATGAAATGGCCGGCACCCTGCAGGAAGCCAGCCCGCCCGGCGGGAGATGGCCTTCCTTCCGCGACGCGCGGGCGCTGATCACCTGGGCCGGGCAATGGGGTCCGCGGGCTGCGTGGGCAGGCGCGCGTGGATTGCAGGCTTCGCTCTCATGTACCAGGCCGCTGTCTGGGGAGAATACCCAGGGACAGGGGACGCCCCAACGAGCTTTATCCAAGCTGATGAGGTCGGCCAGCCGAGGCACCAGCGCCGTGGCGTTCAGCCCGTCAGCAGCGCTCTCGCTGGTGGTGACAGCAGCGGGAGCATCGTGTTGTACCAGCCGCCAAGCTTCGATCACTTCACCGATCCGCAGAGCAAGGGCGTCAATGCGCTGGCCTTTACCACGCTCGGCCGCTACCTCGCGGCGGCGGACGCCAACGGCCACATCTATGTCTGGACGATCGCCAGCGGGAAGATCCTCGCGACGCTCGCTGACCCGCACAGCAAGGGCGTCCGCGGTGTCGCCTACAGTCCCGACGGCAAGCTACTCGCCACCGCCGACGCCAGTGGCCGTCTCCCCATCTGGGCGCTGCCCAGGTACAAGTTGCGGGCGACCCTGACCGAGCCGGCCAGCAAGGGCCTCAGCGCCGCGGCGTTCAGTCCCGGCAGTAAAAATGTCGCCGCAGCCGACTCCAACGGCAGCACCTACATCTACAAACATAGGAGCGACCGCGATCGGACCACCCGCCGGGCATCACGTGAACCCGAGCACGGGAGAGCCGACCACCAGCACGAGCTTTCCGCGCACATGACCGTACTCGCTGACGCGGTGCGCCCGGGCGACCTCGGCGAGCGGGAAGGTTCGCGCGACCGGGAGCGCGAAGCGCCCGGACTCTATCAACTCGCCGATCTGGGCGAGCGCGTGGACCGCGCGGCCGGCGTCCCCGCTGCTGAACCTCACCCCGTGCTCCTGCGCGCCACCGAAGTCGGCGATCGTCACGACGTTCTCAGGGCCGCCCTGGAGTTCGATGAGCTCGGGCAGGACGCCGCTCCCGGCGATGTCGAGCGCGGCGTCCAAGCCGTCAGGTGCGAGCGCGCGGACCCGCCCGGCCAGGCCCTCGCCGTAGGCGACGGGCTCGGCCCCCAGCGAGCGCAGGTACTCGTGGCTTGGCGGGCTGGCGGTGCCGATCACGTGCGCGCCGCGCACGACGGCGAGCTGAACCGCGGCGCTGCCGACGCTGCCGGAGGCCCCGTTGATGAGCAGTGTGCTGCCGCTCCCGACGCCGAGCTGGTCCAGCGTCCGCGTGGCCGTCTCGATGGCGGCCGGCAGGGCGGCAGCGGCGGGGAAGTCAAGCGACGCAGGGATCGGCGCGTAATTGGAAAGCACCGCCAGCTCGGCCTGGGCCGCCCCCTCGGCGCAGAAGCCGAACACGCGATCGCCGGCGGCCACGTCCGCGACGCCCTCGCCGAGCTCGTCGACAACGCCCGCCGCCTCGTAACCCATGGTCCGCGGCAGCTCCCCTCCCATCAGGCCCTTGCGCTTCTTCCAGTCGCTCGGGCTGATGCCGGCCGCGCGCACCGCGATCCGGATCTGGCCCGGACCGGGATGCGGATCAGGCAGATCCGCGATCTCCAGGACCTCCGGACCCCCGAACCGGCTGAAACGTACTGCCTTCACGCTCGCTCCGATCTCGGCTCACGGTGTCGTTCATCTCCGTCTGGCGGTCGTGGTCTGACAGTAGCGCTCGCCGGCTGTCCGGGCAGGAAGCCCGGCAGCTAGGTGCCAGGCTCGGCGGCGGGCATGCCGGGAAGTTTTCTGGCATCGTGGCGGGCGGGGTGTCGATTTCGGCGGGGGCGATTTCGTTGCGGGAGTGAGGGCCGGCCGGAGACCGGCCCCGGATGACAACGGGAGTGATCGTCATGACGCAGTACCTGCTCGCGCTCTACCGCGACTACGCCGTTTCCATTCCCCCGGAGCAGACGCGGCAGGTGTGGGCCGACGTGAACGCGCTGGGCGACAAGCTGGCCGATGCCGGCGCGTTCGTGTTCCAGGGCGGCCTGGACGGAGGCGCGGAGTCCGCGACCGTGGTGCGCCAGTCCGGCGGCGGCTTCCTGATGACCGACGGGCCGTACGCCGAGACCAAGGAACACCTGGCCGGGTTCTGGATCATCAACGCCGCCGACCTGGACGAGGCACTGGAATGGGCCAGGCTCACCGCCGCCGCGCAGCAGCGGCCGATCGAGGTCCGCCCGCTCTTCGGCGGCAGCCTTGACGACGCCCTTGACGACGCCGTCGAAGCCGGCGCACCAGACGCGCAGCGATAGCCGCGGCCGCGGCCCCCGCGCAGTGATGACTGTCGAGGCTGTGTTCCGCCGTGAGCACGGCCGCTGCGTCGCCGCCCTGATCCGCTTCCTCGGCGACATCGACGCCGCCGAGGAAGCGGTCCAGGACGCGTTCGCCGTGGCGGCCGCCCGGTGGCCGCCGGACGGCCTGCCGCCCAATCCCGGCGCGTGGATCATCACGACCGCCCGCAACCGGGCCATCGACAGGCTCCGCCGCGAGTCGGTCCGTGACGAGCGGCACGCCCAGGCCCATCACCTGTACGGCGCCGCGCCCGAGGAGGAGACCGTGCCCGATGACCGGCTGCGGCTGATCTTCACCTGCTGCCACCCGGCGCTGAATCAGCCCGCCCAGGTCGCGCTGACCCTGCGGCTGCTCGGCGGGCTCCAGACCCCGGAGATCGCGCGGGCCTTCCTGGTCCCCGAGGCAACCATGGCCCAGCGGATCGTCCGGGCCAAGCGCAAGATCAAGACCACCCGCATCCCCTACCGCGTCCCCGCCGAAGCCGAGCTCCCCGCCCGCCTCCAGCCCGTCCTCGCCGTCATCTGCCTGATCTTCAACGAAGGCTACGCGGCGACCGCGGGCTCCTTGATCAGGCCTGACCTGTGCGCCGAGGCGATCAGGCTCGCCCGCGTGCTCGCCGCGCTGATGCCCGGCGAGCCAGAGCCGCAAGGACTGCTGGCGCTGCTGCTGCTGCTGCACAGCCGCAGTGCCGCCCGCGTCACCGCCGGCGGCTCGCTGGTCCGCCTGGCCGACCAGGACCGGCGGCTCTGGGACCAGGCCCTGATCACCGAAGGCCAGGCCATCGCCCGCGCGTGCGTCCAGCGCGGCCGCCCCGGCCCGTACCAGATCCAGGCCGCCATCAACGCCGTCCACTCCCTCCCGCCAGGCTCGGGCAGCACCGGCTGGCACGCCATCCTCACGCTCTACGACCAGCTGTACGCGCTCACGCCGACCCCCGTAGTCGCGCTCAACCGGGCCGTCGCCCTCGCCGAAACTCGCGGCCCCGCGGCCGGCCTGGCCGCGGCGGACGCGCTGCGCTCCTCGGGCCTGGACTCCTACTACCTGTTCCACGCGACCCGCGCCGACCTGCTGCGCCGCCTGGGCCGCGACGAAGAAGCCGCGGCCGCCTACGCCGCCGCCCGCGCCCTCACCGCGAACCCGGCCGAGCAAGCCTTCCTCGACAGCCAGCGCGCCGCGCTCAGCCCGGCTGATCCCGCACAAGAATTAATCTCGCTCAATGAAGTACGCGTCGGCTCTGGTGCTGGGCAAAGCCGATGTGCCCGGCCTGGGTGCCCTGGATAAGGGCGCAGCCCCGCGCCCGGCCGGAAGAGGTCACCTGGCCGCGCCCATGACTGCCGCAAGGATTCAGCCGGCCAGCTCACTTTGCCGGATTCACGACACCCGCGGATCCGCCGCCGCGCCGGACGGGTTCTGCCGCGGCGAGTACTCGCCCCCCGCGCAGGAACGCAAGGCCCGAGGCGGCGCCGATGAGCGGGCTGATCTTGATGCTCGGGTCCAGCGGTGAGGTGTCCACGATCTGGAAGGATTGTCCCAGCGCTTCCAGCCCCGGCGTGGTCGGCTCGGCGATGAAAGCCGGTTCCGCCTGGGTCACGGCGCTGTTGCGCTGCGACGCGCGCGGGGCGGCGATGGCCTCGGGCAGCGACATGCCGAAGTCGATCCGGTTCAGCAGGATCTGCAGCACGGTGGTGATGATCGACGCGCCGCCGGGGGAGCCGACCGCGAGCCACGGCTTGCCGTTCTTGAGCACGATCGTCGGGGCCATGCTGGAGCGCGGCCGTTTGCCCGCGGCGGGCAGGTTGGGGTCGTTCGGCACCGCCGGGGTGAAGTCGAAGTCGGTGAGCTCGTTGTTGAGCAGGAAGCCGCGGCCTGGAACGACGATGCCGCTGCCGCCGAGTTCCTCGATCGTGTTCGTGTAGGAGACCACGTCGCCGAACCGGTCCGCGACCACGAAGTGGTTGGTGCTCGCGCCGTCCGACGGCTGGCCCGCCGTGGTGGGCCGCGTCGGCGTGCAGCCGCCCGACCCGGCGAACGGATCGCCCGGGGCGACCGGGCTGGTGAGCGCCTTGTCCGGGTTGATCAGGCAGGCGCGCTGCCGGCCGAACTCCGGTGAGAGCAGTTGCCGCAGCGGCACGTTCACATACGCCGGGTCGCCGATGTAGGCGTTGCGGTCGGCGAAGGCGAGCCGGGTGGATTCCAGGTAGTGGTGCAGGGCCTGTACGCGGGTCATGGCCCCCAGGTCGAAGTTCGACAGGATCCTCAGCGCCTCGCCGTCGGTGGTGCCGCCGCTGGAGGACGGCGCCATCCCGTACACGTCGTAGCCGCGATAGTTCACGTGCGTCGGAGCGCGCACTAGCGCGGCATAATCACGCAGGTCCCCGGTCCGCATCAATCCCGGATGCGGCGTGATGGCCGAGCCGGGCACGAGCGGCAGGTGCTCCACGGTGTGGACGATGTCGCCGCCGAGCCCCCCGCCGTAGAAGTAGCCGGCCCCGAGGCGGCCGATCTCCCGGTACGTGCGCGCGAGATCCGGGTTGCGGAATGTCGAGCCCACCACGGGCAGCTGGCCGCCCGGCATGAACAGGTGCCTGGTGGAGCTGAACTGGGTGAACCGGAACGCGTTCTCGCGCACCTGCTCACGGAAGGTCGCATCGACGGGGAAGCCCTGCGACGCGACTCGCTCAGCCGGACGCAGAAGCTGCGCCAGGCTCCGCGTCCCCCACAGGTCCAGCGCCTTCTGCCAGGTCATCAAGGTGCCCGGCACGCCGACCGACAGGCCGCTCGTCACCGCCACCGGGAAGGTGAACGGCTTGCCGGTGGCCGGGTCGATGAACAGGCTGGCGCCGGCGAGCGCCGGCGCGGTCTCCCGCCCGTCGATCGTCCGCACCCGCCCCGTGCGGGCGTTGTAGTACACCAGGTAGCCACCGCCGCCGACGCCGGCCACGAACGGGTCAGCGACGCCAAGCACCGCCGCCACCGCCACCGCCGCGTCGATCGCGTTGCCGCCGTGACGCAGGACGTCCAGCCCGGCCGAGGTGGCCTCCACATCATCGGAGGCGACCGCGCCCCCCGTACCAACCGCGACCGCCTGCTTCGCGATGAAACCAGCGCGCGCTGTCGCAGCAGGACTCGTCGCAGCAGGACTTGTAGCAGCAGGACTTGTAGCAGCAGGGCTTATCGCGGCGCAGCTGAGCACGATCGCACCCGCAGCCGGCAACGCCAATAAGCCGTTCCGCGTAGACCTCATCGGCTTCCTCCCCGGAGCGGGACGAGCAAGGTGGACCGTTCGAACATGTCCGACCTCCCGGCATCTAAACATCAAACCAACACCATGCCGGGCCGCCAGCACCGCGTCGCGCCGGGCAGGTCGGTCCAGCTTCCGTGATCCGGTTTCGGAATTCCAGCCGCGGGTACTGCTGCGGTGCTTGACCGGATCGAATTACGGGGGGAATGCAATGGGAGATCAGACAGTCATTCGCCAGGCCGGTGAGGGGCAAGCATTCTGGATGCTGGGCGGCTTGTATGAGGTGCTGCTGTCCAGCGACGAAACCGGCGGAAAGTCGACAGTCATGCAGCTGACGATTCCGGCTGGCTCGGGTCCTCCTCCGCATTCTCACGCCGGCGCCGAATCCGTGTATGTCGCCGAAGGAACACTTAATTTTCATATCGGCGGCAAGTCGGTTCCGGCCGGGCCGGGATCAGTTTTCCACATTCCCGAGGGCACCGTGGAAAACTTCGAGCCAACAAGCACGGTCCGGGTCGTGGCTACCTACTCACCGGGCGGAATCGAGAAATTCTTCGCCGAAGTGGGTGAGCCGGCCGGGCCCGTGAGCTCCCTCCGCCGCCAGATTCTCCGCCCGACATCGCGCGTATCGCCGAGATCGGTGCTCGCTACGGGGTTGTGATCGAGCAGCCGAGCGGCTGACCTGGTGGTAAGCAATCCGCCGCGCAGCAAGCGAGCCGGATCAAATGTCTGACTAGCGGCAACGCTATTGACCAGGCGATAGGAAGGTAGCTACGCTCCCCCATATTGGGGGACCACGAAAGAGAATGAATACTATATCTGGGCCCGGGAGGTGTGATCAATTTACGCTACCCGCTCTGGCATCGATGATACCGAATGCCAAACGCACGATCGCCATCCACATGTCGTCGGGATCGGCGGCACGATGCGACCGAACTCTGCCAGCGAGCGCGCGCTGCGTATCGCTTTGGCCGCGGCAGCGGCCAAAGGCGCAACGACTTCGATCCTCACTGCTGCTGACCTGCGTCTTCCACCATACGCTCCGGGGCAGAGCGAGCAGACCCCATCGGCTCGGCGCCTCGTATCGGAGTTAGCCCGTGCGGATGGGATCATCCTCAGCTCCCCCGGCTATCACGGTACTTTGTCAGGCCTGATCAAGAATGCTCTTGACTACGCCGAGGAGCTCCGAGACGAGGATTTCCCCTATCTCGAAGGGCGCGCGGTCGGGTGCATCGCCTGCGCCGCGGGCTGGCAGGCCACCACAACGACTTTGATGTCGCTGCGCATGGTAGTGCACGCGTTGCGCGGCTGGCCGACTCCCTTCGGGGTGACTGTCAACTCCACCCGGAGCTGGGATGAGCAGAACGCGGGATCCGAAGACAGCTCTGTTCATCAGCAACTGGAAGTAGTAGGGCACCAGGTCGTCTGGTTCGCTCTGCTTCGTAGCCATGTGAACCACATGGGAGGACCCGCTGTCATCTACGGAAGAGCATGATCAGCATGTTTCTGGCCAGTATTAGGCGATCGCTGCATGCGCGGCCAGAGCAGGGTAGAGGAAATCCGATGACGTCGCATGCCGCTCCGGCCATGTCCCTGGTCGCAACCCTGACTGGCTGGCCAGGCAGCCAGCAGTTGCTGCCGTTAGCCGCCGAGACCTCGATACGATGCCTTGAGATCAGGGCAGACCTGACTGGCGAGATCGATCCAGGTCCCCTGCGGAGGGGCTTCTCGGGCACTCTTCTTTACACGCTCAGGAGCACAGCGGAAGACGGCAGCTGCCCAGACCCGCCATACCTGCGCCACCGGCGTCTCATAGCCGCCGCGAACCACTACGACCTCATCGATCTCGAGGCCGCCCGCGATCTCCATCCCGATGTGCTCAGCCGGATTCCCCCGGAGCGCCGTGTCCTGTCGTGGCAGGCCGGCCACCAGCCCAGCCGGATTGCGCGACCGGCTCGACCAGTTGAGCATGACCAGCGCCTACTGGTACAGGCTGGCTCCCCGCGCCGACACGCACGCGCAGGCGCTGGCCCCGCTGCAGTTCCTCAGGTCTCTCGACCGCGATGACGTGGTCGCGTACGCCCGGGGCCCGGCCGCCACCTGGACACGGGTACTAGCCGCACGGTACGGCTCGGCGGCGGCATTCGGCTGGCTGGGCGAGTCGCCTGACGCCTGGGCCCGCGCCGAAGGTGAACTGCCAGTGCGCCGCCTGGCGGCCGACTACCCGCCTCGGGTTCTTTGGCTGGCCAACCGGATCTACGGGGTCATCGGGGAGAGGACCACTACATCTATCGCGCCATTCATGCATAACATGACGTGCCGGCTGCTGGGCGTGCCCGCGCTGTTCTTGCCTTTCAGCACTCAGGATCTCGGCCGTTGCCTGTCCGAGCTGACTACTGGCATGGCCGAGCTCGGGATGCCGCTGTGCGGTGCCGGTCTCACCGCACCGCACAAGGAAGCCGCTTTGGCGCTGGCCAGCCATGCGACGCCGTTCGCCCACCGCGCCGCGGCGGCGGATGTCCTGGTGCGGACGACCGGCGGCTGGCTCGCCGACAACGAGGCGAGTACCGTCGTGGCCGTCTTGTCGGCAAAGAATGTCGCCCTGGCAGGCAGGCGGGTCGCTGTCGTCGGCTGCGGCGGTAGCGGCCGGGCAGCGGCGGCCGGGCTCACGCTGGCCGGTGCCGACGTGACGCTGATCAATCGTGGCATCCAGCATGGTGAATACGCTTCCAAGCTTCTCGGCCTGCCCTTTGTCCCTCTTAGCGAGTTCGATCCCCAACCGTTTTCTGTCCTGATCAACGCCACGCCAGTGACTGACACACTGCTGTTCAAGATCGACCGCGCCGGCCCGGGGACGGTTACCTTCGACCTGAACTACCGGCCAGCTGACACTCCGCTAATCGTGGCCGCGCGCGCGGCCGGACATCTGACGATCAACGGCTACGACATGCTTCTGGCCGAGGTGCCTCACCAGTTCCAGGTGATGACTGGCCACCGCATGCCCACCACCGAAATCCGCGCCGCACTGGGTATCGGGCACCAGGACGGGCAGGACCCGATCACCCCTTTCAAGTTTTCTCACCAGGAAGGAGCCGGAAGGCCATGACCACCGCTTCGAGCCCACAGGATTTGGCCCTAGCGGAAGGCGAATGGGTCAGCGCCACCGGCCTGGCGGGCGGCCTGAGTTGGCTGCGTGCCGAGCGAAGCGGCGAGGACCTGATGGTCTCGGCGCGTGGGCATGGTGACGCTGGCCCGGGCACGTGGGGACCAGCACGAGCGCACGTTTTCGCCACCGAAGTGCGATCCGCTAAAGGAAATGCGTTCATCGCCAGCTTCGACCGCGGGCACATCGAAACCCAGATCCAGGCCTATCCGGGAGTAGGAGCTCTGGCGGTCCACGGGTTTCACCGTCTCAAGGATTCTTCCCGGCGGGCCGACTACTTCACCCGCGAGTTCTTCGTCCCGGACGACGGGAGGGGCGCCGAGCCAGGAAAGCCGGGAATTCCGCACAGGGCGGGCTCTCGCGACCTAGCCTCGCTGATCGGCACCTGGCGTGCGCTTGCCCCGGCCGCCTCTCAGATCGCCGCGCTGGAATGCTCGCTGGCCAGCGGCCAGCTGAGGGCACGGGCAGAGGGGGCGGGACGGGCGGGACGGGCGGGGGCAATCCGTCCGGTCGACTGGGGCGAGGCCGAGGCGCATCTGTACGCCGATGCGCACTACCCCGGCAACCCGCCCGTCTTTCTCACCATGTTCGAGCATGACGGCATGCGGGTGCACGTGCAGGCCCGGGCCAACCGAGGCGTGCTCGTCGTTTGCGAATACACCGAATTCACCGATGGCAGCGGGCGCCGTGACTACTTCCTCCGAGAGTGCTACCAGCACTGAACCTACCCATCAGCGCCCAGGCCGGCAGGATCCACAGCGGACGTCCCGGTCAGGGCTTGTAGAACGACGCGTCGTGGGCCTGGCCGAGCAGCGCCCGGCCAATGGTGGCGAGGACGTGGTCGTCGTTATCGTGCCGCACGTAGAAGGTCAGGTCGCGCAGGATGCGCTCGACGGGTCCCGGCCGGACCAGGCAGCGGGCACCGCAGGCCCGGATGCAATGGTCCACGGTCGACATGGCGAGGTGCTCGACGACATGACGGGCGCGGCTGCCAGCCAGGAGCGCGTCGTCGCGCCGGCCGCGGTCCCACATTCGCGCGACGTGCCCGAGCCACAGGTGGGCAGACTCCACGTTGACAGCCATGCTGCCTATGCGCTGCTGGACGTAGGGATCGGAAGCCTTGCCGAGCCGGCTAACGTACTCCACCGCGTAGCCGTAGGCGGCCTCGGCCGCGCCAAGGAAACTGGCCGCATAATGCGGAACGAACGCGGCCTGCCAATTCTCGCTCAGGTAGGCGCCGACCGGTCCGATCACATTGTCATCGGGCAGATAGGTATCAGTAAACGTCACGACATGACTGACCGTGGCCCGCATCCCGAGAGGGTCCCACCAGGAAGTGTCGATGCTGACCGACGGATCGGACAAGTCGCAGGCGATCAGCAGCACGTCGGCCGCATCGGCAGCCGAATGCCTGGCTCCCCCCGGGCCGGACATGCTGACGAGCAGGATTGCCCATCGTGCTCCGGTGGCGCTGGTAGCGAACGCTTTGCTGCCGTTCAGCAGCCAGCCGTCCTGAGCCCGGGAGATGGTGGTCCCGAACCGCTGCTCGGATGGCCTGGATGCCCGTGGTTCTCCGCTCCACGCGACCCAGATCTCGCCACGCTCGGCAACTCCATCGAACCAGCGCCGCTTCTGGCTGGGTGTTCCCAGCCCGTCGATGAGTACCAGCGAGTTGGCATGCCCCTCCCAGCACCGGGCCAGGGACAGGTCAGCCTTGGCGAGTTCCTTGGTCACCAGCCACAGTGTCAGCGCGTCTCCGCACAGCGGCCCGATCCCGAGGCCGCCATATTCCCGCGGCGCGGTAGGAGCGTGCAGGCCAGCGGCGATCAGATCGCCGAAATCATCGGCAGGGAACTGAGCGACCCGATCGTAATGGGCGGCCCGCTCGGCACATTGGCTCGCCACTTCCCTCGCGCGGCGCACGAGCGCTTCACTGCCAGGACTCAGGTCCAGCTGCGGCATAACCTCGGTTGCGGCGGTGGCGGTCACACTACTTACCTGCCTCTCACGATTGGTGCAGTATGAGCATGGTCATGAAAGAAGATTTCTTGTCAGTCATTGCCGACCGCCATTGCAAACGTTCCTTTCTCAGCTCGCCGGTTGAGCGCGGCATACTTGAGCAGGTGCTCACCGCCGCCCGGAACGCTCCATCGACACGAAACACGCAATTCTGGCAGGTGGCGGTCCTTACCGGAGAGGCGAGGGAGGAACTGTCGCGCAGGTTGTGCGCGGGGATGGAGTCCCCAGACCGGTATGAGCCCGACTATGTCAACCGGCCGTCGCCCATGGGAGAAATCTACGAGGAGCGGTCCTATGAGTGGGGCAGCGCGTTCTATGGCGCGATGGGCATCACGAGCGATGATCAGGTCGGCCGCAAGGAGTTTGACCACAGGAATCTTTGTTTCTACGGAGCACCTGTGGCCATGATCCTTCATCTTCCCAGAAATGCGGTGAGCGGCACATTTCTGGAGATGGGCTTCTTCCTTCAGAATGTACTGCTTGGGCTGGTAGCGTGCGGCCTTGGCAGCTGCCCTCAGTACAGCGTCGCACGTTACAGCAGCATAATTCGTGAATTCCTCGGCCTTGGACCCGAACGGCTGGTGGTCTGTGGCCTCAGCGTCGGTTATGTGGATGAGAGCGATCCGATCAATGAGTTCTACCCTGAGCGTGCAGCGCTCCATGAATATACCCAATGGTATGACCACCCCACCCGGGGCAGTGACGGCTCATAACTTTTCCCCCCAGCCTATAATTGATGAAACGACTTTGACAAGCATCGTGCCTTTGACAGAAGATTCGTAAACATAAGGCCTTGCCTCAGGGCGAGCAGCGCGGATGTCCACGATCCCAAGGGGCGGCAATGCCAGCTATGGTCGAAACGGGAAGGCTCCGGTTTCACTGGAGCCTGTCTTCAGTAGGCGAAACAATGCGGCGCGCCAAGGCATACGAAGCCCTGAGCGGCGCTCCAGATCTTGGCACGCACGCGGCATTCTGCCGCGAAGCCGAACAGTGCGGCATAGAATCGCTTCTCATGGCCTTCGGGTTCGCTCGCCCGGATCCCTTTAGCTGGTCGGCCGCGCTCGGCACTCAGACTGAGCACATCAATTTCCTCATCGCCATCCGCTCCGGGATATCCTCTCCGGTTTACTTCGTGCAGCAGGTCAACACACTGTCGCAGATCACCGGAGGCCGGATTTTTATCAATATTGTCGCCGGGCGTGAGCCCGGAGAACAGCGGTACTATGGGGACTTCCTCGACCACGACCAGCGGTATGAGCGAATCGACGAGTTCTGGCAGATCTGCCATGCCCTATGGCGGGCCGACAAGCCGGTGGACTTCGCCGGCAGGTACTACCGGGTTGAAGGCGCCCGGCTGAACACCCCCTTTGCCTCAGAGCGTGGCCGACCCGTGATCTACCTGGGCGGCAATTCCCAGCAGGCGTCGGATCTGGCGATCAGGCACGCCGACTGCCTCCTGACTTTCCCCGATGCTCCAGCGCGGCTAGCCCGGCGAATCCGCCCGGTACTCGCCTCGGGAACGCAGGTCGGCCTCATGGTGACGATGATCGCGGGATCAACCCAGGATGACGCCCTGGCACAGGCCCGTGCTCTGGTGGAGTCCGCAGGCGAGCAGGCCAGGCGCCTGCATGCGCAGGTGCGGAGCCGGCAAGACTCCGTTGGCTTCGCCTCGGTCTACGACATGGCTGACAGCAGCACGTGGCCAACCCCGTACCTGTGGACCGGGGCCGTGCCTTATCTGGGAGCTCCCGCGATCGCGCTGGTCGGCTCTGCCGACGGGATCGCCAGTGCGATCGGCGAATACCGTGAGATAGGCGTCACGCAGTTCTTGTTCACGGGCCATCCGGACCTCGAGCAGATGCGCTTCTTCGCGACTGACGTCCTGCCCCGGCTGAGAGCCTAATTATTCGCAGCTATCTGAGTCTCGGCCCGCTCGAGCAGGCGAACCCGGGGGAGGACCTCCGCGCCGAAGAAAATCATCGTCTCCAGGCCGGGAGAGCCATGGAATATGAACTGGGTGATGCCAGCCTCGCGGTAGTCGAATAGCGCCTCGACTATCTCATCGGGATCACCTACCAGCGCGACCGCCGGTGGACCCATATAGGGGATCAAGCCGTTCCACAGGTACGGCGTAAGCCACGGTGAATCGCGCTCGGCACGGGCATATGCCTGGCTAAAGCCCACCGAGTCAGTGGTCTGCCGTTCGTTTTCACGCTGAACGGCTCTGGCTTGCTCCCCAGCGTCCTCGGCCAGTTTCTTCGCCGCCCGCATCGCCTCTGTGCGGGTCGGCCCGGGAATCAGCGTGCATACGATCGCGGCCTCAAGGCCCTGGTCAAGCGCTGGCCGTATCCGCGCCGACAGTTCGTCAGGAGGTTCGGCGATAGACACCAGGCAGTCACCGTGCCTAATGCCTACCTGGTTCGCCAGGCCGGAGGTACCGCTGAAGTAGACCTCGGGCCTCTCCCTGGTCGCCGACATGAAGTGGTCATTAATCCTGGCACCTTCTACCTTCAGGAACTCACCAGAGAAATCGACAGGGAACTCCCGCCGCCACAGCGCGTCGCAGATGGTCCAGAACTCATCAGTGCGCCGGCACCGCTCGTCGTGGTCGAGGAAATCGCCGTAATAGCGCATCTCAGCCGAGGCCCGGCCCATGACCACGTTGATCGAGATACGCCCGCCGGACGCCATCGCAACGGTGTTCACTTGCTGGACGAAATAGGTCGGCGAGACGATCCCGCTTCGGGCGGCTACCATGAAAGTCAGCCGGCTGGTCGTCATGGCAAGCATGCCAGCGAGAGTGAGAGGATCGGGCCGCTGGAAACCTATCGGCACCAACAGCGAGTCGATTCCCGCATCTTCGGCCTGTTTGCAGAACGCAAGCTGCGTGGGGAGGTCAGCCACGGGATCGGTGTGCGTATGGGGACGTGCGGCGCGCAGCCGATGACCGCCTGAACTGGGCAGGCTCCAGTGGAACCGCAACGGTGATCTGCTTTTCGGCATGAGATGGTCCTCCTGACCAGATGCCGCTCAGCGGCGGAAGGACTCGCGAATGAAATAGTCAGACCGGCCGCTTCCATCGGTGAACTCGGTGAATTCACAGACGACAAGGATGCCCCGGTTGACCCGCGCTTGCAGGTGCACGCGCATGTAGCCGTGATCGAAGGTGGCGAGGAACGCAGGCGGCTCGTCCGGTCTGGTCGCGTCGGCGTAGAGCTCGGCGTCTGCCGTGCCCCAATCAGACGGCTCGCCGTGGCCCGCGCTTTGCGCCCGCACCGCGAGGCCGCCGCCAGTGATCGTGCACTGCAGTGCACGGAGCCTCATCGTGGCAGCTGGCACCAGGCAAGCCCAGCTGCCAGCGAGCCCGCTCGGGGCGTTGCCGCCGGTCCTCAGCGCCGCCGGGTACTCGCTGGCGGCTGGCTGGCGCACGAATCCGTTTTCTAAGCCATCGGGAACGTAGCATTCGCGGGTGAAATAATCACGTCGGCCATCGGTAGGCCGATGGAATCCGTGCACGGTCAGCAAGCCGAAAGCCATATAAGCCTGTAATTGGCTGCTCATCTGATCACGATCGAATGTGACGACAAACGCGCAGCTCGTTGCCAATGTGATGGAGTCCGCGAAGACGCCGTCGGCGGCCACTTCGTCCCACGGGCCAGGCTCGTCATAACCGCTCGCCTCGACGAGGAGTAATCCTTTGTGCTGGCGGGTTCGGACCCCGAGGACCCCGCCAGCCAGCGCCGTGGCGCTGATCCATCTGCCTGTGACCGGGCTAAGGTCAAGCCGGGAGCAGCCGGCGTCCCGTGCATGGGAGACATTGGTTTCCATGTGCTGCTCTCACCCCGCGTAGCTAGTGTTGTGGATGACCAGGCAATGCAAGCGCTCCGGGCGCACCGGCTCAAGTGTCTTCCCGTTGGGGAAGAGTTCCCGCATGTACCCTGCGCGTGTCGCGATGAAAGATGACATGGCGTAAGATCCGATCTACGAGTGCGACCGGCTTGCAACGATAATGATACGCTTTCTTTCTCCCGACAGAGGCCGTACATAACTATATGCCTGGATCGCCATTAGTTCTAATTTTACTCGTAGAATTTCCCTTTCCAGAAAGGCATCCGATAACCACCAATAGTTTGGTATCTGCGGAACCTCTTGAACTGCGGCTTCTACTGGTGAATCGCAAGATGCGACCAGGTACCCTTCTGGTTTCAGCCAGCTTCCTATTCTCGCGAGGCTCGACAGGTGACGCGAACGCGGGTCGTACAGGTGGCCTAATACACCGTCGGCGTAGATGAGATCCATCGGATTATCCGGGTGCCACGACCTAACATCGGCTACGGTAGCCTGAACGCCTCGCCGCCTTGCGAGTTCGACGGCCTCAGGCACCAGATCTATCGCTCTGACGTCGTGGCCGCTGGAACTAAGCTCGCTCTCTACATAACCATTGCCGCATCCTATGCTAAGGATCTGCGCTGGAGTGCGAGAATGTAATAGCTTCGCCATAGTGGCCATGACGGTTTCGCGATAGTCTAGCAGGTAAGTGGAAGGCGTAATCGAGTCCCCGACCGCTTCCTCAGTATCCCACCATTGAAGCAAGGAACGGCCGCCATGACGCTTCTCGCTATAGAATTTGACCATCTCGGCATTGTGTCGCAGTTTATCGAGTTCGGCGTTTCTGGCACACTTATCAGCATCGGCCATTCTGCTGCTCTTTGTCTATTAAAAAATGTGGTTGAAATAAGGGTCGCGGCTGCGAATTGTCGTCAGGCCCTTTCGGCTGCCCCAGGCTCTGATGACGAAGATCTTAGACTAAGACAGTTCTGCTGTGGAAGCCTTGTCCGAGTCACGATGAGGAATAAGACCCTGAGAATTTTACACTGCAAGTGAGCTAGAGAACGAATCACCAAGGAAGGTGGGTGGGCGATGGCCAGGGTATCTATCCCAAATAGCTCAGTGCAGGCGCCGATGCCCGGTGGGTGGCACGGATCCGAGTTAGCGAAGGATCCTGGGTCATGGCGGGTACCCATGCCCGCCGACGTGCGCGATGACCTGCTGCGCGCAGCGGCGGAGCTGGACACCGGCGGCATCAGCGCCGACCCGAATCAGCCGCGGCCTAAAGTACGCGAGCGCACCCGGTCGCTGGTCGCCGAGCTGTACCGTCGCCTGGCCGGTGAGCCCGGCTTTGTCATGCTCACAGGGTTCCCCGTGACGGAGAGGCCGGAGTTGACCGAGGCTGCCTACCTGTTGCTCGGCACGTTGCTAGGACAGCCGATCCTGCAGACGCAGGACGGTAATCTGCTGGCGCGCGTGGAGGACGCCCCCGACATCAAGGTGCCGGGCGCGCAAGGGGTCGTGCGGTCGGAGGCGCTGCCGTTCCACATCGACCGGTGCACCGACCTGATCGGGCTGCTGTGCGTCCGGTCGGCCCAGACAGGCGCCCTGAGCAGCGTGGTGTCATCCAGGGCGATCCATAATGCCCTCCTCGCACGGCACCCCGATCTGCTGTCAGTCCTGTACCAGCCGGTTCCTATCCACGTGCCGCCTATGCGGGACTGCGACGGGGATCGACCACCACATTGGTGCGAAGTGCCGATATATAGCCAGATAGACGGCCACTTCGCCGCCTACTACTCGCGCGTGGTCGTGGATCTGGCGCAGCAGTTCCCAGATGCTCCCCCTCTCATGCGGCTGCCGGCGGCACTGGACGCCGTCGATGAGTTGATCGCGGAACTCGGGCTGTCGCTGGAATTTAGCCTGGAGGCCGGCGATCTTGAGCTGATCAACAACCTGTCCGTGCTGCATGGGCGGACTGCCTATCAGAAGGAGCCCTCCGGACGGGGCAGGCTGGTGCTGCGATTGCATCTCGCCTTCGCCGGTAGCCCGGCCCTGCCGGCCACCTATACGAAGCTGTTCGGAGCCACGGCGGCAGGCACGTACCGGGGCGGGCTGTCCCGGACCCGCCAGACCCAGGAATGGTTCGGCACGCCGCTCCCGGCTGGAGGCGGAATGTCCCAATAGTATCCGTATTCCGCCGGTCTAATCCGTATTCCTAACGCGCGGCCGCGGCCCGCCGCCGCGCGATAGGAGGGCGCGCCCGCCCGTCCTGGCTGATCCGGGCGACCATCTGGCGAATTTCCCCATCTGGACGGCGCCGGGTTCTGACGGCCAGCACGAACGCGCGACGGTCGTGCTCTATGAGGCGTCCGTCAGCGCTGGCTTTGAGCTCGCCGGGCGGTGAGGTGGAACGCGGGTATCCGCGCCGACCGGCCGTCCGGCAGCTTGTGGGTGGTGGGCATGTGGTCATCGCCGGTGTCGACAATCTCGTAGCCCGCGCCGAGGATGGCCATGACCTCGTCACCGGTGACCGGGCGGTGCCGGAAGCCGGACCGTGGCCGACCGCTGATTTCCTCCAGGCACTCTGCGGCGCCAGGACCCAGTTCCAGCAGGTGCAGGGTGCCGCGGTCGCCGAGCAGGGTCCGCAGTCCGTCGATGAACGCTGGGCGCTCGTCGGGTGCGATCTGGTGCAGGACCCCTTTCATGTAGACATTGGCGTCGCCGAGCCGTTCGTGCAACGCCCGCACGGCTCGCTGGTCGAACAGGTCGACGACCAGGTAGGTGACGTGCGGATGCGGGTTCATGCGCCGGGCCAGGCCGATGGCTGACGGAGATATGTCGGCGGCGACGACGGTCTGGAAATGCCTGGCCAGCAGCGCCGTCTGGGTGCCGTCGCCGCAGCCGAGGTCAATGATCGGCAGGCTGGCGTTCACGATGCCGAGCAGGCGCGCCGGGTCAACCGGAACGTCCCACAGCGGCGGTTCGCCGTCGGATTCTCTCGCCTGCCAGTAGTCCTCCCAGATGGCGGCGTATGGCTGCGCCGTGCCGGAGAGGTGATCGGCGGGGACCCGCGGGCGGTCAGAGCCTGAAGGGAAGCTGGTAGCCATGCGCAGGGCGGCGCGGTCGATCTTGCCGGTCGACGTCCTGGGCAGTGCTGTGCGGACCTCGATGAGATCCGGCACCATCGGCGGCGGCAGCGGCAGGCGCAGTGCCGGGCCAGTTCGTCCGCGTTGGCACCGCGGGCCGCCACGACCGCGACCAGGCGGGCAGTTCCGGTGGCGTCGGAAACCGCGAAGGCCGCACTGTCCGTCACTGCCGGGTGGGTCAGCAGCGCCGCTTCGACGTCGCCCGGCTCGATCCGGTAACCACGGATCTTGATCTGCTGGTCGGCGCGGCCGATGAAATAGTGGACGCCGGTCCTGTCGTGGTACGCAAGGTCGCCGGTGCGGTAGGCCGGGCCGTCGCCGGGTGCCGGAGAGCGGACCAGGACTCTCGCGGAGCGCTCCGGGTCGTTCCAGTAGCCGCGCATCACGGTGGGGCCGCGCACGTACAGTTCCCCGACCTCGCCCGGGTCGGCCAGCCGCCCGTCGCCAGTGATGACGAAGAGCGTGACTCCGGTGATGGCCGGGCCGATCGGGATGGCGGTCGCGTCCGGCGACAGCGCGCGTACCTCGTGCCAGGTGCACACGTTGGTCTCGGTAGGGCCGTAGAAGTTCAGGAACCGAACGTGCGGGAGCAGCGCGATCAGCTGCCGCAGCCGCGGCAGCGGGAACACCTCTCCGGCGAAAGCGACCAGGCGCAGCCGAGTCAGGTCACGCCCAGGCAGGCCGCCACGGTCGAGCAGCATGGTCAGCGCGGACGGGACCGAGTACCAGACCGTGATTCCGGCTCGTTCGATCAGCGCGGCAACCTCGGCCGCGAAGATCGTCAGCCGGGGTGGCACCAGTACCAGGGTCGCCGCTGCCGCCGCGGTCGCGAACACGTCGAATACGGACAGGTCGAAATGCAGCGGGGCGTGGCCGGACACCCGGTCCGCAGGAGTAAGCGCGCAGGCGTCCGCGGCCCATCGCACGAAGGCCAGCGCGTTGCCGTGGCTGAGCATCACGCCCTTCGGCGCGCCGGTGGAGCCGGAGGTGTAGAGGATGTAAGCCAGGCTCTCGGGGTCCGCGGACGGCGGCGGCAAGCCGTGCTGTCCGGCAGCCTTGATGTCCCGGCCGCCGAACCACCGCACCCGCGGGCTCGGGGACTCGCCGCACCCGCGGGCTCGGGGGCTCGCCGCACCGGGGTCGTCCGGCACCACAACGGCCTCGACCGGCACACCGGTGGCAAGGATCGCATTCCGAGCCGTCGCCAGGCGCTCGCTGCTGATCAGGCAGCGCGTGCCGCAGTCGGCCACGATTCCGGCTAACCGCGCCGGCGGCGCCTGCGGATCGAGCGGCACGTACGCCGCCCCGGCCATCAGCGTCGCGTAGATGGCGGTGATGGCCTCTGCGCTCTTGGGCAGGTAGAGGCCAACCCTGTCGCCTGGCCGGACTCCGGCGCGCGCGAGCAGCCGCGCCATCCGGCTCGCCCGGTCATGCAACTCGGCATAAGTCAGGCGACGGTCGCCGTCGACCAGCGCTACCCGGCCAGGGTGCGCCGCCGCAGCGCGCCGGAGCAGGTCGTGCAGCATGCGCTCACCCGGCCATGTCGGCTGAGGCCGAGGTCTTGCCGCGCACGAACGTGGCTATGGCCGAGATGCTCTCGAAGTTGTCGGCCACCAGGTCCAGCTGGTCGACGTCGATGCCGAACTCACGCTCCAGCCAGCTGGCAACCTCCAGCAGGCCCAGGGAGTTGACCACGCCGCTATCGAGGAGGGATTCGTCATCGCCGACCTTGGCGAGTAGCTCGGGCCGGCCCATCGTCCGGGTCAGGAAATCGCGGATCCGCGTCTCATCGCTCATCATGCTCTCACCTCCAATCCGAGTTGCCGTGCAGCGATATTTTTCTGGATCTCCGAAGTGCCGGAATAGGTGCGCCCGGCGATTGCGTCGCGCAGGTCGCGTTCCAGGCCAAGCTCGGCGGTGTAGCCGGCACCGCCGTGCAGGTACACGGCATCGAGCCCGGACCGGACGAAGCATTCGCTCAGGTGCAGCTTGAGCAGCGCGGCGTCCATGTCGGTGCTGAGGTCGTGGTCGATGAGCCAGCCCAGCCGGTAGAGCAGCAGGCGCGCGGCTTCCAGGCGCAGCCGCATGTCCACGATCCGGTGAGCTACTGCCTGGTTGGCGCCGATGGGGTGGCCGTACTGCTCGCGCTGCCGGGCATGGCGCAGGCACTGGTCGAGGTGGCGGCGCATCGTCCCGACCGCCGGGGCGAGGATGAAGCTGCGTTCGGTGCGCATCGTGGCGGTGAAGATCGCCATCCCGGCGCCCGGCCTGCCCAGTATCGCCTCGGCCGGCACCCGGACGTCATCAAGGTACACGTCGGCCATCGGCGCCGTGTGCAGCCCCATCTTGGCAGTAGGGGGACCGACGGTGAGCCCTGGAGCCTCCCGCTCGACCAGGAACGCGCACAGCCCGGCGAACCCGCGGGCGGGGTCGGTCGTGGCGAGCATGAGCAGGAGCCCGGCGACCGGCGCGTTGGTCACGAACGTCTTGGCACCGCGCAGGACGTAGGAGTCGCCGGCGCACCGGGCAGTCGTGGCAAGCCGGCCAATGTCGGAGCCAGCCTCGGACTCACTCGCCGCGTGGGCGATGATCAGCGAGCCGTCGCACAGCGCGGGCAGGTAGCGGCGGCGTTGCCGCTCGCTGCCGAACCGGGCGATCGGCATGGCGCCGGCCCACAGATGCGCGCCGAGAGCGAAGATCAGCCCGTTGTCCCGGCAGCCGTAGCCGAGGGCCTCAAGCGCGGCCATCACGCTGATCGCGTCGGCGCCCCCACCGCCGTAGGCGGACGGCACCGCGAGCCCGGTCAGCCCGATCTCAGCGCAGCGGCGCCACTCCTTCGCCGGGAACGCGCCGTCGCGATCCCTTCTGCCGATCTCGTCGTTCAGCTCACGGTCGGCGAAAGTCCTGACCGTCTCGGCAAAGGCCCGCTGCTCGGCGGTGAGATCGAAGTCCATGGCGGATCGGTTCAGAACGCCGGGTCCAGCGACGGTGCCCGCAGGCTGCCCAGGTACTGATGCCACAGATGCCGTGGGTTGGACTCCACGCCCTCCATGACCGCCCGCATCTTTCCCAGCGCCGGCGGGTCGTCCTCGTCGTAGAAGCAGCCCTGCAGCATCTGAAGCATGTCGTTGCGGTAACGCGGGTCCTGCACGAACGCCGTGTAGAGCACGTTGAGCCGGTAGTAGATGGAAATGAATTCATACCAGTTGCGCATGGCCCGGCGCATCAGCGTCTCGAACCGGCTGAACCGGCCCTTCGAGAAATCCCCGGCCGCCGCGGCGGCGATGATGTCCGTGCTGGCCAGGCGAGCGCCGTTGAGTGCGACGCTGACCCCGCTGGAGAAGATCGGGTCGACGAACCTCCCGGCGTCACCGACCATGATCCAGCCGTCACCGCAGATCTCCCGCATGCCGTAGCTGTAGTCACCCTCATGCCGGAACGGCCGCACCTGCCGGCTTGCGTCGAGCGCCTCCCGCAGCTCCGGGCGGCTGTCGACGCTCTGCCAGAAGAACGCCTCCCGGTCGGTCTTGGCGGCGGCGAACCGCCTCTTCTGAGTGACGACTCCGACGCTCGTGATCGTGTCGGTGATCGGGATCTGCCAGACCCACGTGTCGATGATCGGCAGGAAATGAATGAAGATGTAGTCGGCCTTGTCCTTGGTGATCGCCAGTGCGGTGCGGTCCAGGCCCTCGAACCAGGCATGGATGGCGTACTGGTTGAACACCGGGTCCGGTACCTTCAGCTTGAGCTTGCCGCCGAGGAACGTTCCGCGGCCGCTGGCATCGACGATCATGCGCACGGTGACGTCACGGTCCCGCCCTCCGAATGCGACGCCAAGCCGTGGAGCCCCGCCGGTCAGGTCCACGCTGCGTACCCGGGTACCCTGGTAGACCGTGGCCCCTCGGGACTGCGCGTGCTGGAGTAACAGCAGATCGAACTGACCGCGATCGACATGGTAGGTGTAATCCTGGTTCACGCCGGGCTGGTCGCGTTCGCTGAAGACCGTGCTGGCCTCGCGAAACCCGTGCGGCAGGTCGTAGCCCAGGGTCGGCACGGTGGAAGGCAGCGCTGAGGTCCACACGGCGCCGTACTTCCGGGGAAAGCCGAAGGCGTCCACGGCCGGGAGGACGCCGATCTCGTCCAGCACCGGGGTGGTGGCCGGCACCAGCGACTCGCCGACATGGGCGCGCGGGAAGTTCTCCCCCTCGAACACCGCGCAACTCACCCCGGCGGCGGCGAGGTAGGACGCGGTGGTCGACCCAGCCGGCCCGCCGCCTATGATCGCGACATCAAAGTCAACTGCGGGCACTTTAGGGCTCCTCGTTATGTCGGCCGCGGTGAGCGAAGAAAACCGTATTGACGATATATCCCGGTACGGTCGCGGCGTCAATGCGCGTCCAATGCGCATACGGGCTCCTGTCTTTATCCTGGCCGGTATGACCGTAGCGTAAAACTAGCCGGAACAGGGCTTATGAATAATTCTCCGGGATTGCCCGGTCATCAATTCGCTGCAGGAGTGCAATCTTGCGCCACGGTGATGTCGTCAGGCAGGACGAACGTAGCGGATCACCGTACCGGAGCTAGTCCAGCCCATCCGCTGAACTAGGCCCCGCATGTCGGTGGGGTTGGCGCGGTCCACACTGCCCACCGCAAAGCTGTAGCCGGCCGCGCGGGCGGCGTCCAGGAAGCGGCGCATCAGCGCATCGCCCACGCCAAAGCCGCGCCACCGTGGCAGGACGCCGATGCCGTGGCCCAATGCCGCCCGGCCGACGCCGGCGGCGGGATCCGTCTGGTACTCGGAGGCGAGCAGGTACCCGGCGACGGTCGCATCGTCGCCAGAGCCGGATAGCGCCAGGAAAGACAAGCCGCGAAGGAACTTCTGGCTGCCGGTGAACCAGCGGTGCCAGTAAGCCTCGTCAGACATTGACGGCGGCAGGCGACCCGCCATCGCGGTCAGGTAGGTGGCATACGTCCGCGCGCCGTACTCAGGCGCGTACGGCACTAGCGTAAGTCCGGCCGGATCGGCGGTGACGGCGGCACCGGACGGCGAGGCCGCCAGGTCATGGACCATATCGAGCTGCCAGCGCCGCGCGGTGAATCCGTGCCGCTCGTAGAGCCCCTGCTTGCCTTGGTTCGGCTCATGGACCTGAACGTGCAGCTCGCCTGGCAGGCCCGGGTACTGCTCGCCCAGCCAGCGCGTGCCGCGCTCGGTCTGCCAGCTCACCAGATGCTCGCCGAGTCCCCGGCCGCGCAGCCGCGGGTGCACGCTGCCCTCGAGCATCACAGTGACCGCGGCTACGGCCGATGGCCATGGCACCAGCTTGCCATAGGCGACGAGATCCGTGCCGTGGTAGGCGGCCAGCGTGTCCGCCCCTGGTTCGATCGCCGGATCGGCCAGTTCCTCAGCGAGGTCGGCGGCGCCGCGGAATTCTCCTCCGGTCCGCTCGGCGGCCTCGGCCACCGCGAGCAGCGCCGCCCAGTCTTGTACGTCCGCCAGCCCCAGGGGGCGCCAGAGCAAGTCTCCAGCCAGAGCCACGACATGTAATTATGTGGAAACATCCGGCGCGGAACAAGACCAGCGAGATCCCATCCGGCTCACGCTCGAAGCACAGCATGTCCCGCCAGGTCAGCGAGGCAGAGCCGACCTGGCGCCGAAGGCAGGCGCGAGCAGCTGACGCTCATGAATAAGTCTCCGGGAATTGCCCGGTCATCAATTCCGCCGCAGGAGTGCAATCCTGCGCCACGGTGACATCGTCAGGCAGGACGAGCGTAGCGGGTCACCGTCTGGGTCTGGGAGTAAGTCCAGCCTAGCCGCTGGACCAGGCCCCGCATGTCGGTAGGGTTGGCGCGGTCCACACTGCTCACCGCGAAGCTGTAGCCGGCCGCTCGGGCGGCGTCCAGGAAGCGGCGCATCAGCGCATCGCCCACGCCAAAGCCGCGCCACCGTGGCAGGACGCCGATGCCGCTGCCCCGCACCGCGCGGCCCGCGCCGGCCGCGGGATCCGTCCGGTACTCGGAAATGAGCATGTACCCGGCGACGGTCGCGTCGTCGCCAGAGCCGGACAGCGCCAGGAAAGACAAGCCGGGAAGGAACTTCTGGTTGCCGGTGAACCAGCGGTGCCAGTAAGCCTCGTCAGACGCTAACGGCGGCAGGCGGCCCGCCATCGCGGTCAGGAAGGTGGCGTGCGTCCGCGCTTCGTACTCGGGCGCGTACGGCACTAGCGTAAGTCCGGCCGGATCGGCGGTGACGGCGGCACCGGACGGCGAGGCCGCCAGGTCATGGACCATACCGAGGTGCCAGCGCCGCGCGGTGAATCCGTGCCGCTCGTAGAGCCCCTGCTTGCCCTGGTTCGGCTCATGGACCCGAACGTGCAGCTCGGCCGGCAGGCCCGGGTACTGCTCGCCCAGCCAGCGCGTGCCGCGCTCGGTCTGCCAGCTCACCAGATGCTCGCCGAGTCCCCGGCCGCGCAGTCGCGGGTGCACGGTGCCCTCGAGCGTCACATTGACCACGTTTTCGTTCGAGGGCCGCGGCACCAGCTTGCCATAGGCGACGAGATCCGTGCCGTGGTAGGCGGCCAGCGTGTCCGCCCCTGGTTCGATCGCCGGATCGGCCAGTTCCTCAGCGAGGTCGGCGGCACTGCGGAATTCGTCCTCGGTCCGCTCGGCGGCCTCGGCCACCGCCAGCAGCGCCGCCCAGTCTTGCACGTCCGCCGGCCCAAGAGGTCGCCAGAGCAAATCTCCAAACTGGACCATGATGTGTACACCTCCACCGTCCCAGCTCAGGAGCTCTTTTCAGGTCAGGCACGCCCAACAGCCCCAAGCCCGCGTGAATAAACAGGGCTAAGCGGGATCAGGCCATAGCGCGTCCACGACTTTCGCCATGGCGTCCGCGATGTCCTGAACGTCACGGTGGTCGCCGAGTAGCATCCAGTGCGGCAACCTGATGGCGCATGCGCCCAGCCGTTCTGAGTGCGGGCAAGCGGCGGCAAATAGGTTCACGTCCGCGGCGGGAGAGTGGGTGCGACCGTCCCAGAATGCCGGCAGCCGGTAGATGGGCGGGTTCATGGCCCAGGCCGTGATCCCCTCCGCCAGCAGCGCCGCGACAACCGCGTCCCTGGACAGGCGATTGCTGAGCTCCACCGACACTACCCAATGCGGATCTAGCGTGCACCTTGGGTCACGGCCCTGCGGCGTGACGCCAGGAACCTCTGCCAAGAGGTCGACAAGCTCCTGCCAACGCTCCTCGCGCCGCAGGTTCTGGCTGGCCAGCCGCCCGAGCTGAGCGCGCAACACGGCTGCGGCAAACTCGGTAAGCCGGTAGTTCGACGAGGCGGTCAGGAAGACGGGTCCGCCGTCATACGCCCGGCCGAGGCAGTGCCGCGAGAACGCCTCCTGGTAGTGGTCAGTGTCCGGCAGCAGAATGGCACCCCCCTCACCTGACGACATGACCTTGCCTTGCGCGAAGCTGAAGGCGGCGACAGTGCCGAAGGCGCCGATCCCGCGTCCTTTCCACCGGGCGCCGTGAGCGTGCGCGGCGTCCTGGATGACGGCGATACCCCTCTGACCGGCCCAGCGGAGAATGCTGTCCATATCGGCGAGGTGGCCGCTGAGATGGACCACTACCACCGCCGTCACGCGATCGGTGCGGGCCTCTTCTAGTCGGCCGGGATCGAGGCAGTAGGTGTGTGGATCAACGTCCACCGGGATCGGGATGGCACCGCACTGGCGCACCGCGTTGGACGTCGGGTGCGGGGTGAGCGCCGTCACGAGTACGTGGTCACCGGGCTTGACCCCGGAGAGTTCGAGCGCAAGCTGGACGGCGTGGGTTCCATTGGTGACCGCCAGTGCGGCCGGCGCCTCGTGGAATTCGGCGAACTCGGCCTCGAAAGCGGTCACCTCGCCTGGCAAAGGTTTGTTGCGAGTTCCCCAGGTACCGCTCTCGAGAGCGCGCAGCAAGCCGCGGCGTTCCGTGTCGTCGTAGACCGGCCAAGAGGAGAACGGTCTGGTACGGACAGGCTTCCCGCCATTGATGGCGAGCTCGTGGACAGCGGTTCGGGTCATTTCCTCTCCACCATGTGATAGGGAGTTCAGCCATCCCAAAGGTGTGGGGAGCCTCTTTGCCGGACCGGTCATCCAGCATTGCCAACAGTAACGCTTGTCAACGGCATCTGAAAACTGGATCTGGCCCCGTATTTCCTGACCTCGGCGGCTATGCCGCGCCGCCTGGAGGCAGCGGCCTACCGAGCCACCGCCGGCTTTGCCGGTCCGCCACCTCCCGCCGCGGTAGTACCGGCCTCCGTCTCCCATCCGCGATCCGGCGCGACAGTCCAGCTGGGGAGATTCCCCACCTGGACGCCCGGATAGCGGAGGACGAACCAGTGCGCACCCTCAACGCGGGCCGCGCGCATTTGCGGCTTCCCGACGTACTGCGGGGACTTCGCCGGGAAGTTGCCCGGAGCCCCAAGATTCGGAACACAATGAATAGTCAGGGCCAGCCCACTTCTCGTCACTGATCAGGCAACCCGCGGCGTTCCAGCCGTACGCGTTTGTGGAATCGCAGGATCGCGTCTGGTGGCGGCATCGCCATTCGGACCGCAGCCTTGACATGACGTGCTTCTCAGGTATGTGCTAGATGCACAGTATACAAGTCGCATAGGCTATTTCGGCTTTTCCTAGGAAGGTCACGACGTCGTGATCAGGCTTGACGAGCAGGTTGCCATCGTTACTGGAGCGGGCCGAGGCATTGGCCGCGCGTACGCCAGGTTGCTCGCCGAACGCGGAGCGACTGTCGTGGTGAACGACATCGCCAGCGAAAAGGGCGGCACTCCGCGCGCCCAGGGACTGGTGGATGAGATTTCCGCCCGAGGGGGCCGCGCAGTCGCGTCGACCCATAACGCCGCGTCGCAAAAGGAATGCGCGGACCTAGTGCGGTCGGTCGCCGACCAATTCGGTCGCCTGGACATCCTCGTGCTCAATGCCGGTCTCACGCGGTTCGCGCTGCGCGAGCAATCCCTTCTTGCCGCCACCGGCTTCTCGAACGCTGACATCAATTCTGTGCGCGCGCAATTTGAGCTCCAGCTGATGGGGACGTACTACCTGGGTATTCCTGCCTGGAAGCTCATGGAGCAACACGGTTACGGGCGCATTATTTTGACCACTTCTTTTGCCATCTTCGGCTCCTGGAGTGACGGTTCCTACGGTGCCGCTAAGAACGGGCTGATCTCCCTGGCTCGCACGATGAACGTCGAGGCCGAACGAAATGGTCTGAACATCAAGGTTAACGTCATCTCTCCGTCGGCAGCCACCAGCCCCGACCAGAAGGCGGGTCAGAGGGACTACAAGAAGGTCTTCGCGGACCGAAATATCCCAGAGATGGTCGCAGGTGCGGTTTGCTACCTGGTCAGCCCGGAGTGTGAATTCGGCGGTGAGTGCTTCCGCGTCGGCGGATCCTATGCCGGGCAAAATTTCATCGGCATGACACGGGGCTGGGTGCACACCGGGAAAGACCCGTTCACGCCTGAGGAATTCCAGGCGCATCTCAACGAGATCACATGTCGCGATGGACACATCATGCCCGAATCCGGCCCGGCGACCATGGACTTCATGATGTCTCGTGTTCAGGAGGAGCTTGCTGGGTGACCGGCAGGCCCAATGCCCTTGCTTTTAGCGGGCGCTGGCTGCGGGCGGGGTGGCCGGGCTGGTCCCGGCCGGCCGGGACCGAAGGGCGCGTCGAAGTCAAAGATCCCGGTAAGCCGCCGGCAAGGCTACGGCCCTCCGCGCATGCCGACATCTATGTAGGCATCCGTCATGGAGTGGAACTCATCCTCGCGCGCTCGCGCAGCTGGTCGGCGAAGGCGTGCCAGGAATGGGCGCATTCGGTGGCTGCCGCGGCTACGGGCGCTGCCCAGCGGCTGGGGACGGCGCCGGCGAGCTGTCGCCACTGCGCTGGGTCGGAAGGTTGCAGCGCCAGCAAGCGGATCAAGCCCTGGGTGGCCTGACTAGAGCGCAGCGACGGGTCGCGTCGCAGTTTCCGCACGACCACCGCCAGATTTCCTGTGTTTCCGACCAGTGCCTGCCGCGCTCCATCAAGGCGACGGCCCGGGACTGGGTCCAGCGAATCCGGTCCCGGGCTTTTGCGCCGCTGTCGCGGCGGAAGGGGGTTGCCGCCGTGCAGAAGCCGGATGCGTACGTCGCGGACGGTTTCAGGCGAGATCCCGGCAACCGAGGCCACCTGCCGCAGCGATGCACCGGGGTGGGCGGCCAGCAGTTCGGCGGCGCGACGGCGGCCGGCCGCGGCGTCGAGTGGGCGCACCCGTCCGTCCTGGCTGATCCGGGCGTCCGTCTGGCGAAATTCCCCATCTGGACGGCGCCGGATTGCTCCCACTGTCTTATGCGAAAGCGCCGTCACATCCGCAATGGCCCGATCCGACCACTGCGGGTGAGAGGCGATGATGCGGGCAGCGGCAGCCTTGCGGTCGCCAAGCGATAACGGTAATCCATGTGCCCTGTTGACTTTGACGGCCAGCACGAACGCATCGGCTTCTGTGCCGTCGTAGAACCGCGCCTCGATCTGCTGCTCGCCGCGCAGCACCGCGGCACGTACCCGGTGCATCCCGTCGATCACCCGCATAGTTTCGCGGTGCACGATGATCGGCGGCAACAGGGCGTCGGCGTGCGCGAGCAGCTTGGTGTGTTGCAGGCTTTCACCACATAAGCGCGGAGAGTCTGCCCCGCGAAGCGATCCGATGGCTACTTTCGTCACCGGCGCTGAACCAAGCTGTCGCTCCGGCGGCAACACCACAGCCCTCGGGTTAGACCCGACCAGCTCCTTCATAGTAACGACCATGTCCTGGCTCAAGGTATCTGGCCAGGCGTCTGCTGCGGGAGCGATGGCGATAGCTGTGCCTTTGCGCGCGGCTTCCATGCGCGTACTGTATTCCGGGAAAGGTCTTCTGACAATACGAGTCAGGAGACTAGATGCGGATGTTAAAGCATTCCTAATTGTACTAGATAAGGGCTTAGCGTCATGGCGGATTTCTGATCGTATCGGATTGGCTACTTGAAGTTATCGATTGGGCAGTTTCTTTCCCTCTGGACACTCTGGCCGCCTCCCGGGCAGCAGCGGGATCGGGCGCCGCGGGATCTGCCTCGGCCCGGGCGGCTCAATGATCAGCCGAGAACGGCCCCACTCCGGCAACGCTCGCGACGGACCCGGCTTGATGATCGGTGATTACCGGAGCGGCGGTCGGCCAGAGCGTGATAGCCGCCTGGTCCAAGTCGACGCCGCAGGTGTCGCCGGGGGCGGAGTCGCCCGGGTAAGTGCCCCTGACACGCAATTCCGGGCCGTCGGAAAGCCGCACGGTCACGGTCGTGGTAATGCCGGTGTCGGCGACATCCTCGACCACGGCCGGGTACCTGCCGCGCGCGGCAATGGTGATCTGGTCAGGGCGAATTGTCCAGAGGACATCGCTGCCGGCAGGCAGGTCTCCGGTGCTGGCAGCTATCCGCACCTCGCCCGCGGTGATGACGCCAGGCTCGGTCACCGTTGCCTTGCTGATGTTCTGGATACCTAGCAGCCGCGCGACCTGCAGGGAGGCCGGACGACTGAAAACCTCACCGCGCGGACCAGCCTGGAGCAGCAGGCCATCGGCGACGACCAGGATCTCGTCGGCGAGCAGGGCGGCTTCCTCAGGATCGTGCGTGACGAGCACGGTGGACAGGCCGGTCTCGCGCTGCAGCCGCCTCAGCTCGCGGCGGAGCTCGTCGCGGACCGGCGCGTCGAGCGCGCTGAACGGCTCGTCGAGCAGGACCAGCCTGGGACCGTGGCTCAGCGCCCGTGCTAGCGCGACCCGCTGCCGCTGCCCGCCGGACAGCTGCTCGGGGGAGCGGTCTTCCAGGCCGTCCAGGCGCAGCTTGCGCAGCCACCACGCGGCGAGTTCCGGGTCGGCGTCGGTAGCGAACAGCACCTGCTGCCAGACGGTGCGCCCGGGGAACATCGCGAGGCTCTGCGGGACGTACCCGATGTGCCGGTCCTCGACCGGGATACCGGAGACCGGCTGCCCGGCGTAGCGAATCTGGCCCGCGCGCGGGCCGAGGAAGCCCGCCAGGGCGCGCAGCGTGATTGACTTTCCCGCTCCAGACGGGCCAAGTATGGCGATCCGGTGGCTGCCGGCCTGATGGGACGCACTGAGCCGGAACGCGCCGACAGCCAGATCGAGATCGAACCCGACAGTGGTCGGCGCGACGAGCCCCGGCGGCCGCGGGCACGGCAACCGGGCCTTCCGCCGCCGCCTCACCGGGCGGCGGATCAGGGATAGCAGCACGATGACCACCGCCGCGGCCAGCGCGAGCGCGGTCGGTGCCTGCGTGCCGGGAACCCCGGTACTCGAGAACTGCACGTAGGTGAAGACCGTCAGCGAGTAGGGATGATAGGCCAGCAGCACGACCGCGCCGTACGCGCCGAGCGCGCGCAGCCAGGTCATCAGCGCTCCGGCGCGGATGCCGGGAACCGCCATCCGCATCTGCACCAGCCAGAACCGGGCCAGGCCGCGGTGCCCGAGGCTCGCCGCGAGGTCGTCAAGCGCGGGATCAACGGCCTCGAAGGCCGCGCGTGCCGCGATGATGAGGAACGGCCCAGCCTCGAACGTCTGCGCGATGACGACCCCGGCGATCGAGTCGGTGAGCCGGCCGCCGAAGAACTGCCCGATCGGCGTGTACGGGCCGACCAGGTAGATCAGCACCACGCCGCTCATCACTGAAGGCAGCGCCAGCGGGAGCAGCACGAGCACGCCAACGACACGTGCTACCGGCCCGCGCGACCTGGCCAGCCAGTTCGCGAGCGGAATCCCGAACAGCGCGACCACAAGCGTCGAGATCGTGGCGGACTCGACGGACACCCAGACCGCCGACCACAGGCCGGGAGCGCCGAAGCCGGTCTGGCTGGAGGTGGTCAGCCGGAAGAGGAAGGCGGCAAGCGGCACCACGAGGTACAGGGCCAGCAGCCCGCCCAGCCAGGTCAGCGGGCTGCGCGAGGCTCGGTACCTCACCGAGGCAGCAGGCTCCGCAGGCCCGGGGGAACCCCGGATCCCACGACCGTCGGCGTGATCGGAGTGAAGCCGTCCCGCTTGAGTATTCTCTGGCCGCCCGGCCCCAGAAGGTAGGAAACGAACGCCTCAGCGGCTGCCAGGTGCGGCGCGTTTTTCAGCACGGTCACCGTGTAGGTCGCCTTGAAGTCTTCACCGGTCAGCGGCACGGTCGGGATCTTGGCCGCGATCGCCTCGCCAAGGTAGAAGAAGCTCGCGTCAAGTTGCCCGGACTGAAGCCTGCCGACCAGGGTCTCCTCGGGATATTCGTTCGCTGTGGCGCCTGCCACCGCTCGCAGGCCTGGCAGGTTCATTTTGGCGGCGGTGCTGGTCATCGCCTGCACGGCGAACGCGCCCTTCGGGTCGGTCGCCGGGTCGCTGAACCCGAGCCGGAATCCGGGCTCGGTGATGACCTGGTACCACGGCTTGCTCTTCAGGTCGGCGGCGAACTTGCTGCCCGGGTTGTATCCGAGTACCAGCGGCGAGGTCGCGTACGTGGCGTACCAGGAGACCCAGTCGCCGTTGGCCTTCCCTTCAAGCGAGGTATCGATCGCCGGGCTCGCGACGACCATCACGTCGGCGGCGTGCACCTTGTCCTTGATCTGGGACGCCAGGTCTTTATCACCGGCCGCGAAGCCGGTGAAGGTGTACCCGGTCGCCCGCTGGAAACCCGGCCCGATCTGGTTCTGCATCACTCCGACCACAGACCCGGCGTACATTGCGTCGAGCGGCCCAGAATGGCCGCCGTGGGTGGAAGAACTCTTCGCTGAATCGCAGCCTGCCATCAGCGTCGCGCCGAGGGCAACGACCGTGGCCAACCGAAATGCTGCACTAAGCCAATTTGCCATTAACTGACCGTATCAGGAGATCGGTTTTCGGAAATATAACGTAGATCACATTGTGTCAATATAGATTAGTGAACAATTTCCTTAGGTCGTAACGCCCTTGAGAACTTGCTTGCTCACCAGGGCGATCTGGAAGGGCGTCCCGAACGTGCAACCAATGCCCGGGCTGATCCGCGAGCCGATATTGCTCAGCGGAGATTGCTAGATCAGGGCGCTCGTATCCGCTGCGACTGCGAGGGCAAGTAGCAGGTACCCGATGCGCGCCTCAAGGTCAGCGGCAGTGCTCTCAAATGCCGAGTATGCCGCCAGGCCGCCTTTCGCTGAAGCCGGGTCGGGCAGGCTCCAGTGCATCCGCCCCGGCTGCCCGCTGAACTCCGGGCATGCCTCCCGTGCCTTGTCGCACAGGCTGATCACGTAGTCGAATCGCCATCCCGCGACCGCCTCGACCGGAACGGGCCGGTGACGGGCGATGTCGATGCCGTACCGGTCTCGCATCACCGCCACAGCCATCGAGTGAACCGGACGCGGCCTGATTCCGGCGCTGCCCGCCTCGATGCGCGATCCGGTACTGTGCGCAAGCAGGGCCTGGGCCATCGGCGACCGGCCGCTGTTGCCGTTGCACACGAATAACACCCGCTGGGCTGGCCCGGCCTGCCCGAAATCCTCGGCTTGCCTCGCACCGGGCCAGTGCACCAGGCCAGGGTGCACTGCGGCCGCGACATCCGACAGTGCTTGCGAGCATGCGCTCAAGTTCAGGCTGTAATAAGCATCCCTGGCGTCGAAGCTGCTGCGCCGCGAGGTCACCAGCCCGCCAGCACGCAGCTGGCGAAGGTGATACGAGACCAGGTTCTGCGGCTGGCCGAGGATTTTCGCGAGTTCCCAGACTCGCTGATCGCTGAATGCCAGCTGGCGCACCAGCTTCCATCGCACGGGATTGGCTAACAGCCGCACCACCAGCGGCGCGCAAAGACCTGACCCACGCACCCGGTCAGAGTTAGCAATGGAGTCGCCACTTGGACGCATCTGCTCACCGCGCAGCGGCGACGGCGTGGTCACGTTGCCGCGGATCAGGCCCGTCCCCGCCGGATGCGTCGAACTGCGCGCCGATCGCGGAGAGGCACAGGTAGTTCGCCGGCCCCATAAGCGTGATGGCGTCGCAATCACGGCACACCCTGTTGATCTCGTGCTCGCGCATGTAACCGGCGCTGCCGAGCATCCTGCGAACCCGGTCGCAGACGTCCTGGCTGGTCGTGGACGCGAAGACCTTGGCGGAGTAGGGCAGGGTCGGCCCCTGGTACGGGGCCTGCGCGCTTAAGTCAGCCACCACCGACCGGGCCGCCTGGAGCGCTACGGTGAGTTGCGCTAGCTGGGAGCGCACTCCGGGATCGCCGAGCATGTCCTTGCGACGCAGGTGGTCAATCGCGATCTCGTACGCGTACCTGGCGGTCCCGACGCTCACCGCGCCAAGCGTCAGGCCGAGGCACTGGGGCAACTGCATGGCCGGGACGGTGTGCTCGTGCTGGCAGAGCAGGTCGGCGTCACCGACGACAACGTCATCGAAGTCGACCGTCCCGGTACCCGACCCGCGCATGCCTGCCATGTCGAGCGAGCTACCTGGCACGTGCACCCCTGGAGCGGTGCGGGAAACGAGGAACAACGCCTGGCCGCTGCCACCGTAAGCACTCGCTGGGCGCGCCTGCGCGGTAGGCCTTTCGCCGGTCAGCTGCGCTAGGACGAGGAACAAGTCGGCCACCGTCGCACTGGTCACGAAGGTCTTCCTGCCGCTGATTGTCCAGTCCCCGGATGGGGCGCGGCTGGCGATCGTGGAAATCACTCGCTTGTCCGGCGTCGATCCGGACTCCGACCAAGCCGCGCAAGCCAGCAAGCCTTCTCGTGCGATGCGCTCCAGCCAACGCCCGCGCTGCGGCGGCCTGCCGTACCTGTCGATCCTGGCAACGACCCCGCAATGCAGGTACAGCATGATGGCCACAGACGGGTCAGCGGTTGCTGCTTCCTCGATTACCGAATTCGCCGCCGCGGCATCCCAGCCCCACCCTCCATACTCAATAGGCACCATCATGGCAAGGAGGCCAGACTCCTTCATAGCCGCGACACTCGATTTGTCCACGCTTAATGACGTATCGGCTGCGCGCGCACCGCAGCGCAGCACTTCCCTGAACTCAGTCGTAATAACTGACTCTTCGCGTAGGCGCACAGTTCTCACCTCCAGCGGCACGCAAGGACCTGACCCACGCACCCGGTCATGATAGGTCTGGCTAGCTCGGTGGGTTAATAACGGAGTCGCCACTTGGACAGCGAACGCCATCTGGCCCGGCATTCTCCCCGTCCAGACCACCAGCAGCGGACGGCTCGCCAACGATCGTCAGGACCCCGCAGTGACCAGGGCGATCACCTTACTCAGAGTTTGTTCACGGCCTGACTCTCATAGCACGGCAGTCGCCCGGACAATTTTCAACCGTATTTTATTTTTGAACGAATTGCCCCGAGCGCGACCGGCTCCTTGGATGTGACGGCAGCGGACGGCTGGCGGTCGCGCATGGCCGATCCTCCCCTCGCTCTTCATTCCGACTAACAGCGGCCGTAAAAGTCGGCTCAACGGCCTGCCGGTGCCGCTTGCACCTCACGTGGCGTGAGGTCCTAGCGTCGGAACATGAGCGGGAACGGGCAGCAGTTGCAACCCGGACGGACCTGGAAGGTCGGCGCTGGCAAGGGCCACCGGGCTGACGGTCAGGACGCTGCACCACGGCGCAGGGATCCTCGCGGCGCTGCTCGGCGGCGCCAGCCTGCGGGGGCACGACGGTGATCGCCGTCGACGACACCGACGCCCACTACGCCCGCACGGTTGCCGCCGGCGCGAACATCGTCTGCGAACCGGTCGACCAGCCATACGGGATCAGGGAATACGGCGCGAGCGATCCCGAGGGACAGATCTGGTGGTTCCAGTCCCCCCTGGGCTGACCCTGATCAGCTGTCACAAGCCACCCAAGGAACCCGGCACCAGTGCCGCTTAGCCGAAGTTGATCTTGGACCTGGTGCGCCGCGCCGGGGTTGCGGGCTGGCGGCCCGGCGAGTCGCCCGTGCTGGTGCTCTTGTTGCGGGTGAGGTAGCAGTGCCTGGCGTGAGTCCTGGTGCCCGGGCGCGTCCGCATGAATGCGGGTATTGGTGTTCCCGATCGGGTGTCGTTTCGCGCACCGATGTTGTCGGGGCAGAACTCTCCCCGGCGATGCCGGAAAAGGCTCCCCGATCCTGATCACGAGCCACCCGACGGCCTCCCTGACCTGGGCGATCTTCCGTGATTACGTCCGCGAACATGATCCAATGCCGCTTAGCTTAAGTTGATCTTGAGACCTTCCGTTCCGACCGAGATGCTTCTGACCAGCGTGGACTTGTCGCGACTGGAAACCTAGGCGTCGACCGCAACAGTGGAGCCCAAGCATAAACATGCAGGTCGCGAGCATGATCAAAATAGTCTATGTGGCATTGGAACATGATCACGGAAACCAGTACCGGTCCCGGGGGCTGCCGTGCGGCTCGTGACCAGGATCGGGGAGCTTTTCCAGCATCGTGGCGGAGAGTTCTCGCTTCGGGGAGTTTTTTCAGTCAGTAGCCCCCGCACCGCCGGCGTCCCACCTTGCCAGGCAAGGCCAGGCCAAGGTCGCGTCACCTCGCTCAACCCCCCCGGAACCGAAGCTGCGGTAGGCGGCTGCACGGAGCCGCCCGGCCTGCTGGCTTCGGCGATGGATGCCGCGTTAGTGGTGGCAGCGCGGTGCGGGTGGAATTGGGCTTCACCGGTGAGGCGGCCGATCTTTACCACACGTACCGGCATGTTCCTCGATTGCGGGCAGGCCTGCTGGGAGCTCGACCTGGAAATTACCGGTGTCGGTGGTGACATCGCGGAGTTCGAGGCGCTGCACGGGGTTCGCGCCGATGTAGGAGGTCAGCTGGAGCACGATTCCCAGGTCGGTGTCGAGGAGGGTTACCGCGGCGGGGAACATCATGGCCGGGGATTCGTCGCCTCGCCTGCGGCCGGCGTTGATCCGGCAGCCGGGTCCGCTGGTGCGGGGGACCGGGTCGCCGCCGGACAGCCAGCAGCGCAGCAGCCAGGACGGGTCAGTGAGCTCGCGGATATGGCGGGGCAGGGGCCTGGCGGGGCCGGTGGTGATCTTGCCGGGGTAGACCTGCCAGGTGCGCTGCCCGTCGGAAGCGATCGTGACCGGGCCGCGCTTGGGCTGGCGGGCGTGGTCGATCTGGTATCTGCCCGGCCCGCCGACGCGGATGCGGGAGACCATGTGGCTGGTGGCGGGCACGTCGGAGATCGCGTCCATCAGGACGCCTAGTCCGCCGAACCCTGCCCGCCGGGCTGTTGCCGGCACCGATGATGCCAGGGCGCTGAGCCCGGTCCACTGGTGCAGCGTGGCGGTGAACACGGCTGGGCGGCCGGCCTGCAGCAGGTCCAGCAGGTCGTCGCTCAACGGCGGTCCGGCCGGTACCCGGTCAGGCGACAAGTCCGGCGGCGGCTCGCCGGCCGGGATAGCGGACTCGAGTCCGGCGCCGTCAGCAGAGGCTGGCTGGGCGCGGCGGAACGGCGAGTACCTGATCCACGCGCCGAGACCGCCGGCTGCCAGGCCCGCCGCGGTCTTGGCGGCCCACCAGGCCGGGCCGAGCATCCCGCTGAGGGCCTCGCCCGTGGTTTCGGCGATCAGGCTGCCGGGCGGCGGGGCGAACCGGGCGGGGTCGATGACCGGGTCGAAGTCCGCGCTGACCAGCTCGGTCACCTCTGGCAGCCCGCCGTCGCCCGGCTCGGCGATTCGGAGCAAGATCCCTAGCTCGGCGTCCGCCCAGACCCGTACCGGCTCGGACGCCTCTCCCGCTCCAGCGGGCTGGCCCCGCCGGCCTGGCCGCCAGATCGCCACGTCGAAGGCGTCGCGGCCGCACGCGCGGACCCGGCCCTGAACCTTCAGCACGGAGTCCTCCAGCAGCCGGGCCGGGCAGAGCAGCTCGGGCAGCGGCGCCTCGGGCCCGCTCACCCAGTGCACCGACCCGTCCGCGTCATCGTCGTCCAGGGACAGTTCCCACGGCCGTCCGCCATCGCAGCCGGTCACATAGTCCGCGCTGTCGTGCCGGTAACGGCCACCCGGTGCGATCAGCACGGCCGAGCCATCGCTGACCCGGGCCGACAAGCTCAGCCGTGTCCAGTCAGCCCGGTGCAGCAGGCCAACCACGAAATGCTCATCACTCACCCACGCCACCCCGCCTGCCCGAGACATTCAGGCACGAGAATACGGACATCCGCACCAGCCCGCGCAATCACGCCGCCCCCAGTCCAAATCCAGGAGCACATTCAGCGTCACGGAGGAGGCTCTTCGCGTCCAGGAGGATTGACCGGACTATCCCGCGAAACGGCTCCTAGACGCGAAAACCCTCCTCCACGCACCCGAAATACCTCCGCGATCCCGGCGCACACGCCCCGCGCGGCTCGCTCCGCGGTCGGCCACACTGTCAGCGTGGTACTGAGTTTTTGCCGGGGTGGGTCAGGTTCCGGCAACCTCACGCTCGGGGACTACGCCGCGCTCGACGGCCTCGTCGTATGTCGATGGCGCGGTCGTCGTTTCGCGGCGCGGCATGATCAGCAGCGCGATCATGGCGATCACGGCGCCGCCAATGATGTACACGCTGACCCAGGTGCTCGAGTTAGTCGCGTCCACGATCGCGGCCGCGATCAGGGGCGCCGGGCCGCCCGCGACGAGCGACGCGAGCTGGTAGCCGATCCCGGCGCCGCTGCAGCGGGTGGCCGGACCGAAGCTCTCGGCGATCAGCGAGGCCTGCGGCCCGTACTGCATGTCGTGGAAGACCAGCGACAGCACGACGGCGAGCAGGACCAGCCCGCTGGTCTTGGTATTGAGCAGGCTGTAGTACGGGAAGGCGAAAGCCGCGATGCAGACTATGCCGATCCCGTACATAAGGCGCCGGCCGATCCGGTCGGACAGATGGCCGAACAGCGGGATGCTGACCAGGCTGATGGCCGCGGCGACCAGGACATCGTTGAGCAGCGAGCCATCGGACAGCCCGAGGTGGTCGGTGCCGTAGGAAAGCACGAACGTGACGAACAGGTAGAACGGCGCCTGCTCCGACATCCGGATGAGGGCCGACGTAAGGACTTCCAGCGGCTGTTCCATGATGACCCGAAGCACCGGCTGCCGGACGACGGCCTGCTCGCGTTTGACTTCGCTGAACGCCGGGCTCTCCAGCACGCGCAGCCGGACGTACAGGCCGATCGCGACGAGCACGAGGCTCAGAGCGAAGGGGATCCGCCATCCCCAGGTGTTGAACCCGGAACCGGCGACGTGCCCGAAGAGCTTGATCATGGCAGTGGACAGCAGCAGCCCGATGGGCACGCCGGTCTGGGGCCAGCTGGCCCAGAAGCCGCGACGGCGCTGAGTCCCCCACTCCATTGACAGCAGCACCGAGCCGCCCCATTCGCCGCCGACGCCGATCCCCTGGAGTATGCGCAGGATGACGAGCAGCACGGGGGCGGCCACGCCGATCGCGGCGTAGCTGGGGATGACGCTCATCAGCGCGGTCGCGATCCCCATCAGCAGCAACGTGGCGATCAGGGTGGCTTTGCGGCCCACCCGGTCGCCGAAGTGGCCGAAAATGACCGCGCCGATGGGCCTGGCCCCGAACCCGACGGCTTGAGTGCCGAACGAGAGTAAGACGCCAGTGCCGTGGGCATGCGATGGGAAGAACACGCCGGGGAAGACGAGGGCGGAGGCCGTGCCGTAGAGGAAGAAGTCGTACCACTCGATGCTGGTGCCGACTGTGCTGGCGAGAACGGCGCGCATCCGGTGGGCGCGTATTGGCTGGCTAGCTGAGGGAGAGGTCATGGGAGTCCTCACTTGTTCAGATATAGACGCCAGTTCTTGCCAATAAGTTCTCTCGCGAGCAAGTTGTTGTCAAGGGCGCGCTGCAATCCTTTGCAACGTCAGCCGAGGCGCTTGAGGAAGTCCGGCCCGCGGACGCGGAGCACGCCGTTCGCGGCGAAGGCGCAGCCTCCGGTCACGGCCGTGAGCGTCGCCCAGACGACGAGCGAGAAGTCGGCGGACTCGCCTCCGCCTGCGATCTGGAAGAAGCTGAAATGCTGCTTGCCTCTGGCGGGCGCCGGGGCGGGCGGCCAGTACGGGGAGAAGAAGGTGCAGGCCGACAGGCCTGGCCAGCGGCTGGCGGACCTGCGTGACTGAGGGCGGTCCCGCTCCCCGGTAGGTGAGCCGGAACTTCACGCCGGGTGTCCCGCGGCCGCAGGAGCCCATGAGGTTTCCGACTCCCCGCACCCTCAGTACCGCGCCCTGCTGGCCTGGCCGCAGGTTCCGGCTGGATGTCAGGATCGTGACGGCGGCCGGGTCGGAGCCCTTGCCGCGGACGAACCGAAGGTCCGGGCCCGCCTGCTGCCGCAAGTCGGTGGACAGGGGACGGGCAGCTGCCGGCATCGTCGGCGGCGCCGGCCGGCGGGGCTGGGACGGTCCGGACGCGCACGCCGCGAGAGCCAGCCCTGCGGCCGCGGTCAGCACGGCAGCTCGCATGACAGTTCCGATGTCCCGCATTCGTCTCACCAGCGATCTGGCGGCTGATCAATCGGGCAGGCTCCAGACCGCGCCCGCCGCCGCGAATACGGAGCCGCCTTCGCAAAGGATAGACCGAGCCCACCGGAACCGGGCTTGCTCTGACCTCGGCGAAGGCCGGGCGAGTTGTCAGCCGGCGGCGATAGCCGGAATATCCGCCTTCTACGGGGGGATAGGACAGGTCAAGACAGATGCCTTTGTGGCGAACTGGACCAGTAAGGAGGAGGTCCCAATGACTCAGAAGCCACGTGCTGGCTTGCGCAACCGGTGGGTGCTGGTTCTGTTACTGGTGCCGCTGGTCGCGACGCTCGTACCAGAGTTCTACAACTTCACCGCACCGTCCATCGGCGGCATGCCGTTCTTCTACTGGTGGCAACTGCTCTGGGTCGCGGGCGTCGCGGCATGCGTGGCGATCGTCTATCTCGCGACGAGGAGAGCCCGATGACCCCCGCGTTTAACTCATTCGAGTTCGGCGTTGTCGTAGCCATGTTCGCGGTCGTGACCGTGCTCGGCTTCGCGGCGACTCGCTGGCGCCGCGGCTCGACGCTCGCCAGCGTCGAGGAGTGGGGGCTCGGCGGCCGCAGGTTCGGCACCGCTGTCACCTGGTTCCTCCTTGGCGGCGACTTGTACACCGCTTACACGTTCGTGGCGGTGCCCGCTCTGCTGTTCGGGGTCGGCGCACTCGGCTTCTTCGCGGTGCCGTACACGATTGCCGTGTTCCCGCTCGTCATGTTCGCCGCGGCGCGGATGTGGTCGGTCTGCCACGAGCACGGCTACGCGACCACCGCAGAATTCGTCCGCGGCAGGCACGGGTCCGCGCTGCTCGCGCTGCTGGTGGCGATCACCGGCATCGTCGCGACCATGCCGTACATCGCGCTGCAACTGACCGGGATCAAGGCCATCGTCGAGGTCATGGGCATTGGCGGTGACTGGCCGCTGTGGATCGCGTTCGTCGTGCTGGCGGCTTACACCTTCACGTCGGGGCTGCGCGCCCCCGCGCTGATCGCGTTCGTCAAGGACATCCTGATTTACGTCGTCGTGCTCGTCGCCGTCATCTACATTCCGTCCAGACTCGGCGGGTATGACGTCGTTTTCCACCGCGCCGATAGCGCTCTCGGCGCGAAGGGACTGAGCACGCTGCTGAGCGGCTCGCAGTACCTGGGCTACTCCACGCTGGCGCTCGGCTCGGCGCTCGCGCTGTTCCTGTACCCGCACGCGGTGACGGGCGTACTCGCATCCCGCGGCAGGGACGTCGTGAAAAAGAACATGTCGCTGCTTCCGGTCTACTCGCTGATGCTGGGGTTCATCGCGCTGCTCGGCTACATGGCGCTGGCCGCGGGCGTCAAGCCGGTCGGCGGCACGGCGACGGCGCCCGACACCAACACCGTCGTCCCGGTCTTGTTCAACAGCGAGTTCCCGCACTGGTTCGCCGCGATCGCGTTCGGCGCTATCGCGATCGGCGCCCTCGTGCCCGCGGCGATCATGGCGATCGCCGCGGCCAACACGTTCGCTCGCGACATCTACCGGCCGTACTTCCGGCGCAACGCCAGTGACCGGGAGGAGGGGCTGGTCAGCCAGATCGTCTCGGTGTTACTCAAGCTCGGCGCGGTCGGCGTGATTGTCAGCCTGAAGCTGACTTTCGCGCTGGAATTCCAGCTGATCGGCGGCGTCGTGGTCATCCAGATCCTGCCGTCCGTCGTGCTGGGCCTTTACACCCGGTGGTATCACCGCTGGGCGCTGGTGGCCGGCTGGATCGTGGGCATGGGCCTGTCCGTCTACATGCTGTACGTCACGCCGAGCACGACGGCCGCGCACTTCGGCAGCGCCTCGTTCGCGCTGTCCACCTGGGGACTCAATACCAAGACGACGATCTGGACGGGAATCGTCGGGGTAGCCGCGAACCTGATTGTCGCCACCGCGCTCACCCCGCTGCTAGCCCGGCTGCCGCGCGGCAGGGACGAGACGAGTCCCGGCGATTACGTCGAGGAGGAGGCGCCTGCGATACCGGTCGGGCCGAGCCCGGCTGTCGGCGGTTGACCGCCTGACGGTCAAAGATCTTGAGCCGGAGATGCGTCTTTACTGGAAGGAGCAGGCGTCTGGACCCTAATGCTGTCTTGGCTGGGTGCTTCGCGCAGCGGCGATCGTGCTGCGGTGAGCGCGGCGGCCGCGAAAGCGATGATCACGCCGATGAGCGTGGGGCGATCACCGATCAGCCCGACGGCGAGGCCGGCGATGAGAGCTCCGAGTGCGGCCATCGTCCGGTTGACCGAGCGTCTGGTGGCGTTCACCCGGCCGAGAAGCTCGTCCGGCGTGAGTGCCTGCCAGCGGCCCATCTCGTTTGAGTTCTCTATGCCCGCGGCGAGTCCCTGGAGGGACAGCGCGACGAACAGAAGGGCATCACCGATCGCGGTTGACGGGGCGATGGCCACGAGCAGCCAGACGATGGGGTAGGCCTCGCGCGCGAGGATGATCACCCGTCCCGATCCGAGCCGGGCACCGCACCATGGTGCGATCGACGCGCCGATCAGGCTGGTGATGCCGAAGACCGCCAGCAGCAGCCCGAATGTGTACGCGGTGAACCCGAGCGATCGCAGGGCGAGGAGAGAAAGCACGGTCATCGCGGCTCCATTGGCGAGGAACCAGACGTGGGTCGACGCCGCCAATGGGCCCAGCGCGCGATGTCGGTATGTCCATCGCAGGCCGTCGCGAATCTCGGCGCGAAGGTCGCGGGCGCGGGGGTCAGGCCGGGGCTCGTCCACCCGGATGCTCGCGTTGAGTGCCGCGTCCATGAGGTAGCTGATCGCGTCGACGGTAATCGCCACAGGGGCTCCCAGCAGCCCGACGAGTCCGCCGCCGATCGCTGGTCCGAGAGTCTGAGCAGCGGCGTCTGTCTGATCGAGCCGCGCATTGGCCGGAACCAGTCTCGCTCGGGGCACCAGGCGAGGAAGCAGCGACTGGGTCGCGGCAAACCCGAAAACGGAAAACGCGCCGAACAGCAACAGGGCGACGACCAGTATCCAGATTTGCAGTACGCCGATCAGCCACAGGACCGGGATCGCGCCCAGCGAGAGGGCACGCCCGACGCTCGCCCATACAAGTACGGGCTTCCGGCGCCACCGATCGGTGTACACGCCGGCTATGAGCCCGAGCAGCGCATAGGGCACGAGCTGAGCGGCGTTCACGACACCGACCTCGAACGGCGTCGCGCCGAGCAACTGGACAACCAGGACGGGCATCGCAACCGCGGTCACCGCCGAGCCAAAGGAACTGATCGCGGCAGCCATCCAGTAACGAGCGAACGAAGAGCGAGGAGGCGTAGCGAGAGCGTCTCCCATCAACCCGCTCCTTCACGCGGCGGATCGGGGGAGCTGTACTTTCCCATGCGAGCTAGTCTTCCCGACAGCGCGGACGTACCTTAAGTCCGCCGGATCGCGCGGCCGGCGTGAGGAGAGCGCGGCCCTGATTGCCAGGTTCAGCAGAGCGGGACGATGGAGTCCACGAACGGCGTTCCTTTCAGCGGCCCCGTGGTCGCGCCGCCCGTCGGCACGCATGAACGTCGTGATCGTCGGGCCGTTTCGCGGCTGCCAGCTCCCGGCCGACGGCGGTTGCCTCTTCGGTTACTTGAAGTGCCTCGGCGTAGCGCCGGAGAGCGAACAGCCGCTGGCTGAGGCTGGCGAGCGATGCCGCCAGGTCGGGACGGTAGAGAACGGGGTCCGCTTCGGCCAGCTCCCGCCGGATGATCGCAGCCTCCTGATCGGCAGCAAGCGCCTCGGCATGACAACCCAGCTCGGCAAGCGCGACGCCGCGATTGATCAGAGAGTTGGCAAGCTCGGGCCGGTAGCGGGCCGGGTCAGTCGCGGCTCCCCGGTAGACGGCGGCGCCACCGTTAGAAGTGGCGCGTTAGCCAGGTGCGGGCCGTTTTCCGTTCCGCCCGGTGCCGAGGCGGGGCCGGTCCGGCGCGCCGGGGGAAAGCCATTTGCCGGTATGCCGCGAGTTGCATGCTGACAATACTTCGGTTAACGGCCCGGAAATATATCTCGTCGGCCTTACTTATATAGCTGAAATGAAACCGGCATATCTCCCAATATCATTCATCTCGCCTCCCGTAATCATTCACTGGCCTCAAGTATGCCAAGATGAGATAATACGGAAAATCGGCGGAGTCTTTGGCGGGTGGGCGGCGCGTGGTGGTGTCTTGCTTGCTGCGCGTTTCCGGGCTTGGGGCTGGGAGTTGCCGTCGCGGTGTGCTACGTGTGGATCGTGGCCTCGATCGTGAGCGTGCGTGCGGGGCGGGACCCGGAGGCGGTAAACGCGCGGCGCGCTATCGTCGCTGACGTCGGAAATGATATGATCCGGCTCACTGGCATGGTATCGGTTTCCTGATCGGGAGAAATGGGCTTGAAAGACCGGGGGATTGTGTGCGAACTCGGTGTCGTTAACGTCGCGAGCTCGATCGCGTTCTACGAAAAGCTAGGATTCGAGACAATAGAAGTGGAACCGGCCGGCGGATCATTCTCGTGGGCTGAGCTCTCGTTCCACGGATCCAGGCTGATGCTTCAGGAGATCGGCGGCCTTGCAGGCCATCTGCCCGGGATCGCGCGAGAGCTGACCCAGCCGTCTCACGCCATCGTTCTTCGCGTGGGCTCGCCCGGTGATGCCGAAGCTCTCTATGAGCGCCTCGGTGAGCTGGGCGTAGGCCGTCAGGCCGGCCTTCGCCGGACGGGCTACGGAACGACGGAGTTCGCGATCGCCGATCCGGATGGTTACGTGCTGCTAGTCGCGGGCAGCTGAGCTGGCGCTGCCTCTTGCGAGCGGATCGGGGGACGGCCGATCAGTATGGTGGGCAGGAAGCCGATGCCGAGCGCGGCAAGTACCCCCAGGTTGGCGAACGCCCAGGCACCGGTCTTGCCGCCGAGTCCGAATGGGCCGAGCAGGTATCCCTGCCAGGACAGCCAGCCAGCCGAGGTGTTGGTGACCAGGCCCCAGCCGATCACGCTGGCGAGCACGACCAGGCCGACAGGGAGCCAGCGGATGTCGCCGTAGCGCCCCGCGCGGTCGTAGAGGTCGCGCTCGGAGTACTCGGCCCGCCGCAGCGCGATGTCCGCGAGAATGACCCCGCACCAGCCCGCGAGCGGTACGCCCAGGGTGATCAGGAACCCCTCGAACTGGGCCAGGAAGTTCCCGGCCACGAATACTACGTAGATCGCGCCGCCGATCATGATCGTGCCGTCGATGAGGGCCGCCGCCCACCGGGGTGCCCGCAGGCCGAGGGTCAGCAGGGCAAGGCCGGAGGAGTAGATGTCGAGCACCGATCCGGCGACCAGGCCCAGCACCGCCACGGCCGCGAACGGCACCAGGAACCAGACCGGGAGCAGCACGGCGAGCGCTCCGACGGGGTCGTTGCTGATCGCATGGTTCAGCGTGGCCGACGAGCCGGCCAGCAGGAGGCCGAACACCAGCAAGATCACTGGCGGGAGGGAGATCGCGAACGTGGTCCATCCCGCGATCCCCGTGCCCGATGACCTTCGGGGCAGGTAACGGGAGTAGTCGGCAGCCATGATCGTCCAGCCGAGCCCGAAGCTGGCCATGGTGAACACCAGCGCTCCGATGACATTCTGCACCGGCCCGGCTGGCAGCCCTGATACCGCGGCCCAGTGGATCCGCCCGGCGGCCAGCACGAGGAACATCACGGTCAGCACGGCGGTGACCAGCGTGATCGCCACCTGCATCCGCATGATCAGGTCAAACCCCATGACCCCGCCGAAGATCGTCAGCGCTACCACGATGACCAGGGCGATCACCTTGGTCGGCGTGCCGCCGCCCCACCCCAGGTGACCGAACACGGTCGCGATTGCCAGCGTGGCCAAGATCACCAGCACGGTCTCCCAGCCGACATTAACCAGCCAGGCAATAGCCGTGGCCAGCTTGTTGCCGCGCACCCCGAACGCGGCCCGGCTCAGCACCATTGTCGGCGCCGACCCCCGCTTCCCGGCCACCGCGATGAAACCGCACAGAACCGACGACATCACGATCCCGGCCACGCCTACGGCAAGCGCCTGCCAGAACGAGATGCTAAAGCTCAGCAGGAACGACCCGAAGGACAGGCCAAGCACCGAAATGTTCGCCGCGAACCACGGCCAGAACAGGTCCCGCGGCCTGCCTTTACGATCGGCACCGGGAATAACGTTGATCCCGTTGACCTCAATCTGTAACAGCTGGTCAGTCACGATTCAAATCCTCCCCAACCCGCACCGCCAGGCACCTGATCGCAGTCTCCCTCCCGCAACGGAATCTGGCCAGCCCGGCGACCGTCTATGGCACCGGAAATACTTGACTAAGACTCCCGGGGTAACGTGATGTGCCCGAAAGAGCGGAACCTGGCAGCGATTAACCGGGCGCGTGGCCCGGTCCGCGCAGATGCTGCCGGTGGTGATCAGCCTCGGGGGAACACCGTGCCCCCGCGAATTATTTTCTGACAATCAAAGATCTTGCGCTGGGCTGCGACGGGCCGGATGTACCTGCGGCGCCCGTCGCGTGGGTGCCGGATCGAAGCCGCCAAGCCGCCGGTACCAGCAGATGATCCACCTCCAGCCTGCCGTTGCTGCCGTCTGCCGTGGTCGGGTTGCCAGGACCGGGCACTTGCCCCCGGCTTGTTCTGCGCCGGGTGTCGTGGCCAATGTTGTGACACTGTGGTGACGGTTCGCGGGTTTGGTTCGCGGAGGCGGTGGCGTTTCCTTACTATCCCTGCGGTTGTACTTGATGCGTGGCCGACGGGGGGCAGGCGGTGGCAAAGCTGCGATTCGCGGGGTTCGTGCTGGCAGAGGTGCTGGTGGCAAGCTTGTTGCTGGCTGGTGCGGGACCGGACCCGGCGGCACGAGGTGCGCGGCACCAGTCGCGGCACGGGGCGGCGGGCCCGGCAAGGACATGGGCGGCCGAAGGCGGGGTGCTTGTCCTGGCCGGCCGGGCGGCGTCTGGCGGCACGGCCGATGCGGCTCCGGCGGCTGAGGGCTGGTCCGCCGCGCGGGCGGTGCTCGCGGCCCGGCTTGCGGCGGCGCGGCTTGCGGCGGCGCGGCGGGCGGCGTTCCGCCGCTCTCATCCTGGGACGGTCCGGCTGTGCCACCGGTACGAGCATGTGGCGGCGTCCGGCGCGCGCGGCGCCAGCCTGGTCGTGCGCAACGACAACTATGGCGGCGCGGGCGTGTGCCTGGCGAACGTGAACCGGTGGGCGAACTTCGCGGTCGTCTCGTCGAGGGCGCGCCGCGCACACCGGGAGCCGGTCGCGTTCCCCAACATCTTCTACGGATGCTCCTGGGGCGTATGCTCCCCGCACACCAAGCTGCCGCGTCGGCTGAGCCGACTGCGCCACCCGGTGACCTCGTGGTACACGGCCGGCCGCCCGGCAGGGCGGTGGGATGTCGCCTACGACATCTGGTTCTCCAAAAAGCGCCACATCAGCGGGCAGGACCACGGAGCCGAGATCATGCTGTGGCTGCGGACAGGCGGGCTGGGCCGGCCAGCCGTCGCGCACAGCCTGCTGATCGACCACCGGCGCTGGCATCTCGGGTACTGGATCACCACCAGCCCGGTCTCCGGCGACCACTGGCCGCTGATCATCTTCCAATTGGTCCATCCGCGCGGTTATGTCAGGCACCTGGCGCTCATGCCGTTCTTCCGCCGCGCCGAGCGGCTGGGCCTGCTGCACCGCTCCTGGTGGCTCACGGCGGTCGAGGCCGGATTCGAGGTCTGGCGGGGCGGATCCGGGCTGCGGACCACATCATTCTGGGTCCGCACCTAGCCATGCGATTACAGGCGAGAAAACTTTGTCATGGCCAGCCGAATCTGATCTGGCCGGACCACATTGGGGGAGAAGGGTTTTTCGAGGAGGTCGATCTGGGGGTCCAGGGCGCCGTGGGTGTCGAGGAAGGCAAACCCGAATGAACGTCGTACCTTACGCTTTATGTCGTGACTCGACTGAACCTCGTATGCGGGGCGCTGGCTGGCTTCGTGATGCTCGCAGGAATGACGGCTCCGGCGGCTGCCGCCGCCGCGCCTCGTGCGGGGCGCGCGGCCATGGTCCGGGCATCGGCTACCGCGCCTGCCTTTAAGTGCACCAGGAAAGGCGAGCACCCGGTCAGCGCGGATATCGATCTTTCCGGGCTCCGTCCTGTCGCGAAGAAGATCACCACCAGGACCGGCACTTCCTTCAGGTTCGAGCTCAGCGGCACAGTGGCCTTCACCTTGCATCTTGACTTCACCGGGAGGATCACCTGCACGGCCACCGGCGGGAAGGTCATGCTGCCTACCGGTACTCCCTTTGAGGTCGAGGTCGGCCCGGATTTCGTGTTCACCGCCACGGGCCACGTGGAGGGCGATTTCACCTGGTCTCCCGCCATAGACTTCGGATTCACGCTTGACGGGAGCAGCATCAGCCACCGGGTCCGCAGGCTCACCACGCACGGTATCGTCGCATTCTCCGGTGCGGGCAGCGCCAGCCTCAGGCTCGCCCTGGCCGTCGACGTCGGCCGCGATGTCGGCAAGGTCCTGAAGGTGGGCATAGGCGGCGACATCGGGCCTGCGGTCACCGCCGTGGTGAGCACGAAGAGCGCCGATTCCTCCACCTGCTGGTCCATGGCCGGCCAGGGCGTCGCGAACTTGACAGCCCACGTGCAGGTATGGAAATGGCTGAACAAGAACTGGACGATCGCGACCAGGAAGTTCGGGCACTTCGCGATTGCGCGGCACTGCATCGGCAACGCGCCCGTCATCACGCAGAGCACCTTCGTCAACAAGGGCATCCAGCTCACCTATACCCCGCCGACGCTCCCGCAAGGCTCCGCGCTCAAGGACTACATCTGCCAGGTGAGCCCCGATGGCGGCACCACCGTCTATCCGTGCAACAGCGCCGACGGGTTCCCGGGCGGCGTCGGCACCAAGGACCCGGCACTGGCAGCGCCCGCCGTCTTCATCGACCCGGATGAGGTAACTCTCACGCCTGGCTGGTCGATCGCGATGGCCGCACTCACTAACAAGGGGCAGGGCAACTTCGGGCCGTGGCTCAAGCTCTCGAACTCGCTGGCGGCGCCGGTCATCAAGTCCGCTTCGCAATCCGCTCCCGGCGCGGATATCCACCTGGGCTACGCGGCTCCCAAGCCGCCGCGCGGCCTGACGATTGCCGACTACCGGTGCGAAGTGTCACCAGACGGCGGCAAGACGGTGTACGCGTGCGACGCGGGCGGCGGCGCCGACAACGGCCTCGGCACAGCCGACCCGGCGACCGCGCCCGGCGAGGTCCTCGAATCTCCGAACCTCGTGAACATACAGCCCGGCTGGTCGATCAGGATCTGGGCGGTCACCCCGAATTACGACAGCCCCAAGGCGCACTGGTTCACGATCACCGGATAACAGGCGCTGGCGGAGGATCACTTTCCTGATCAGGGCGACGGCGTGCCAGCTGATCACTGCGGCGATGAGCAGCGCGACCGCGGGGTCTAGCCAGTACAGCCCGCCGGCGGCCAGGATGATCGCGCCGGTGATGGCGACCCCGGCGGCGGCAGCGGCGTCGGCGACCGTGTCAAGCAGCACCGCCGCGACCGAGAGGTCCTGTGCATCATCGGAGTCGTCGTCATCGTCTGCGCGCAAGATGAACGCGCCGGCTGTCATCACGACGGCCGCGATGCCGCTGATGATGAGCACCGGCAGGCCGGACACGCGGGGCGTGCGGGTGAGGAGCCGATCGGCGGCTCCTGCGGCGACGATGAGCTCGAGCGCGAGCAGCCAGCCGGCGTTGATCAGCGCCGCGGCTGAGCTGGCGCCTCTGAAGCCCGCGGGCCGTCTGGCGCTGGGCGGCCGGGCCGATAGCCAGATGGCGAACATCGCCACGGCGACGCCGGCGGCGTCAAGCAGGTAGTCGCCTCCTTCGGCGAACACTGCCAGCGACCGGGCCGCGACGCCGGCAACGACCAGCCCTGAGACGAGAGCGAGGTTCAAGCCGAGCACGATGGCCAGGCGATGCATCCGGGACATAAGTTCAGCTAACCAGTGACGATGCGGAGAGGCGGGAACCGGCTCCGGCGCCTTTCATCCTGTCTATTGCCTGCCAGCAGGGCCCGGGACTCCGCAATCCCGGGCCTGGCGGACCAGTTCCGCGGGCGAGTTCTCCTCTGATGACAAGAAATATCCGTAACGGGTCATGGTCTGCCCCTCGATTACGACGTCGGAGAACTCGCGCTACCCGGCCGCCTGCCCACGAATGGGAAGCCAGGGCCGCGAGTACCTCCGCCTGACTCAGCCAGAATCCTGGGAATGACGTTAGATCGGCAAAATCATAGGCGCGTTGTCAGGCCATGTCGTGCGTTTGACTAGGGCCAGTGATGGGCAGGCAATGAGCTGCGGTTTTGCGACCGGAATGGCGGTGAAAGGCCGGTGACCGCTGCTGAGGTGAACCTCATTGATGGTCCTGGTACACATGAAGATGCCTGGCGGCATTGGATCGGCCTGGCGTGCCTGCCGATCGCCCGTCTAGCCGGAGTGGGCAGCGCGGTAGTGGTCGCTGCTCATCTTGACGACGAAGTACTCGGCGCTGGCGGGACTATGTCGCTGCTGGCCGCTGCCGGCGCGCGGCTGCGTGTCATCGCCGTCGCGGACAGCCGATGCTCCTTTCCGCGATCCGATCCCCGGGTCATCGGGTCGCGCCGCGCGGCTGAGCCTGTTTCCGCGTTGCCGGCTCTTCTTGGCGGCTCGGCTGAGGTGATCAGGCTGGGCCTGCCCGATGTCGGCGTTCGGGGCCGCGAGGACGAGGTAGCCGGCAGGCTGCGTGAACTCTGCGCCGGCTTCGACTTGTGCATCGCGCCATGGGAATGCGACGGCCAAGCTGACCACGAGGCGGCGGGCCGCGCCGCCAGGGCCGCCTGCCCGCGGGTAATGGCTTATCGGTAACGACGGAGAACGCTCCGCGATCATGCCGCAACCTGCCTGATCATGAGTCACGCGACAGTCTCCTGACCTGACGGGCTGATCACCGAGCTGATCGGGTGCGGTCGCCGGCATATCGAATTTGCGGAGCGCACGACCAGGCCCCAGCTCAGCGAAGCTATCAGCCGACAGCGGTTACAGAGGCCAGGTTACCTAGCGCATAAGGCGCGCGGGTGCTGACCAGGTCAACCACAGCGGCAGGCGGAGGCGAGCCCAGCTGGAAGCCAAGAGGGAAGTCGACGGGCCGGAATTCAGTGCGGCTCGGTTTGCCTACTCCTGCGAGGCCGCCTGAGTCTCGCCCGGCGCGTCGGTTTCTGGAGCGATCTTGTTCAGCCAGCAGATCGGGCACAGCAGGTGCGCCTGACCGTGCCTGCCCTTCTCATGCTCCCAGGCGAAATACGCCGCGCCACCAGCGACAACTAGCTCCAGCCCGCCGACCGGGAGTCCGAGCCTCAGCACTCGCCAGATCATCACGGCCCACCTGCCATTCGCCATATGCGGGCGCCGCCCGCCAATTCAAGGCGCGCCCGCTCCGGACCCCGCCAACGAGCAGGATATCGTTCGGGACAACCCGCACTCGATGACCCCAAAAACCAAGCGCCAAATTATGTCATAAAGTCAGAGGGCACCCCGGCTATTTGCCTGGCCCTGTCCCGGGGCCATGGCCAGCCTGCCGCAAGTCCTGCTGAGTTCCTTTCGTGCCCGACTCGCCGGCGGCAACATGGGGGCGGCCCAGGTGCCGGGCACGCCCGCCTCTGACAGCATCGTGGCCCTCCCTGTTGCTGTTCGTCACTGGTTTTAACAGCAACGCGGCCCTGCCTGATGCTGTCCCGACGGCAACGGGGAGGGCCACGATGCTGTCGGGTTGGACCGCTGACAGCAACAGGGAGGGCCGCGTTGCTCACGCCGTCCAGCGCGATGCCGGAAGAGGCTTGGCCGGCGCCGGGCCGCGGCCGCGGCCGCGGCCGGACTCGGTGCCGGATGTTGCAGCTGTGGGTGGTCCTCGGCCGGGCGCCCGCGGCGGAGACGGTCGCTTGCCTGGCCAGTATGCTGCCCCGGTGAGCGACCATGGATTCTGGGCGGTGCAGAGCCTGGTCACGCAACCGGGTCCCGCTGCGGCCGCGATCGATCAGCTGCCGTCCGACCTTGGCGCACTGCGTGCGGCGAGCCGGCAGCTGGTGTTCCACCGACGTCAGCGCGGTGGCCCAGGCAGCCAGGTGACCGGCGTGGGGGCTGACCGGCGTGTCCTGCGCCAGTCGCCGACGCGCGTTTTCGCTGCCGCACGTCGCAGCGATGAGTTTCGGCGGCTTGATCAGTCAGCTACTAGCATCGAGACCAATCGGAGGTGCATGGCGTGCGAAAGATCGTCGTGTACGAGTTGCTGTCCCTAGACGGGGTTGCCGAGGCCCCCGATGGCTTCTTCGCCGACTGGGACGACGCGATGGAGGCCAACCTAGCCGCTGTGATCGCGACACAGGACGCGGTCATACTCGGCCGCCGTAGCTACACCGAGTGGGCGCAGTTCTGGCCGAGCAGCCAGATCCAGCCATTCGCGACATTCATCAACGGGGTCACGAAGTATGTCGCGACATCGACGCCCCTCGACCGGGACTGGGCCAATGCGACGGTGCTCGACGGCGGGCTGGTCGAATTCGTTCGGGATCTCAAGCAGCAGAGCGGAGGCGATGTCGGCGTCCACGCGAGTATCTCGGTCGCGCAGGCGCTGCTAGCCGCCGGCGTCGCCGACGAACTCAGGCTCGTGATAGCGCCGAGGATCGTCGGCCGCGGACGACGACTCCTCGACGGCTTGCCATCGATTCAGCTCGAGCCGATCCGAAGCGAGGTCTCACCGACTGGCTATCTGCTCGTCGACTATCGCGTTGTTCGCTAGATCAGGCTCGCAGGCCGGCTGAACCGTCGATAGCCTCGCGAAGCGGTCTCGGGGCGACGGCTAGGCCCACTGGCTGATGAGTTCGCTGGTGACCCACTTCGCGGCGTTCTCGGGGTACGGGCATGCTAGCCCGAAAACGATGTGCCGGAAGCCGGCGTCGACAGCTTCAGCGACCGCGTCCCGAGTGCTGCCCGGGTGGTCGTAAGAGACCGGCACGACGATGGACCGGGTGATCGAGGCGGGATCTCGGCCGATCTCGGCGCAGAGACGGTCCAGCAGAGCGCAGCGGCGGATGGCGTCGGCGATGTCACCGCCGGGGATGTTCCACAGGTCGGCATGCTCGGCGACCACGCGCAGCGTCGCGGCGGAGCGACCCCCGATGAGTATCGGCGGATGAGGCCGCTGGACGGGTTTGGGGTTGCAGAACGCTCCGGTCAGGCGGAGGTAGCGGCCGTCGAAGTCGAACGGCTTGGCCTCGGTCCACAGCCGCCGGATGACCGTGCACGCTTCGGCAAGACTCCCGACCGCGTAGGCCGAGTCGTGGAAGGGCAGGCCGTATGCCTCGTACTCGCGACGGGCCACCGGGTGGCCTGGCCGTGAGCCCGCGCCGATGCCGAATTCGAGCCGCCCGCCGGAGACGACGTCGATGGTCGCGGCGATCTTGGCCAGCATCGCCGGGGGCCGGAAGCGGTTGCTGGTCACCAGCAGCCCGAGGCGCAGCCGTTCGGTTTGCGCGGCGAGTGCGCTGAGCAGCGTCCAGCCTTCGAAGGTCGGGCCCATCGGGTCGCCGCCGATTGGCATGAGGTGATCGAACAGCCAGGCGTGCTCGATCTGCGGGATCGTGTCCGCCTCTCGCCATACCCGCAGAACGTCGTGATAGGTGACCTGTGACGGGGCCGTCATGATCCCGAATCGCAGGCTGGCCTTCTGCGCCATGAGTCCGTTGATCCTCACGTCTAGATTAGCTCGCGAAGAGTGGCCTGGCCTGGGCTCGCCTGTTCCTGGCACACTCTCATCAAGCGGATCGTCGTTCCGCTAAAGAAAATACGGAACACGGTTCCGCATGTCAAGCGGAGACGGGAGCGACAGTGCCAAGCGTCAACGGCGGATCAGGGACGTCAGCTCCTCGGAAACGAGCCGATGCCCGGCGCAGTGAAGAGGCCTTGCTCGCCGCCGCCGCCGCCGTGTTCGTCACCTCTGGCGTGGAAGCGCCGGTCCGCGACATCACCGCAGCCGCCGGCGTCGGGCTGGGCACGCTCTACCGTCACTTCCCGACCCGGGCAGACCTCGTCATCGCTGTCTACCGCCAACAGGTCGACGCCTGCGCCGAGGCCGGGCCTGACCTCTTGGCTAGCAGCAGCACGCCGCACGCTGCGCTGACGCAATGGATCAGTCTGTTCGTTGACTTCCTGACCACCAAGCACGGCCTCGCCGCGGCGTTGCAGTCCGACAAGTCTCGCTTCGAGACCCTGCATGCCTACTTCCTTGACCGCCTCGTGCCCGCCTGCGCCCAGATCCTCGACGCCGCAGTCGCCGCCGGCGAGATCCGCCCTGACATCGATGCCTACGGACTGCTGCGCGGCATCGGCAATCTGTGCGCCGGCGCCGACGGTGACTCGCGTTACGACGCGCGCCGCATGGTCGAACTGCTCATCGCCGGGCTGCTTCAACCGCCTCCGGCCAGCCAGTGACCCGTCGGTCACAGGGCTAAATGCCGATCGCCGCGCGGCTGCTGGCCCGCCGATCACCGCGAAGCGCCTTGACCGCCCACTTTCCGCAAGACTACTATCGAGAGATGTCTCTCGATAGAGATGCTGCGAAGTTGGCGACAGGTGCTCGTCCCCCTCGGGAGCTGGATGATCCGCGCGCCATGAGGGCCGTGGCTCATCCGGTCCGCCTCGCTCTCCTGCAGGCGCTCGGCCAGCGCGAGCCGCTGACCGCGACCGAAGCGGGGGAGATGATCGGCGAGACACCGACGACCTGCTCCTTCCATCTGCGGATGCTGGCGAAGTACGGATTCGTGGAAGAGGCGGGCAAGGACCAGGGCCGGCGAAGACCCTGGCGGCTCAGTCATTCCGGGTTCACTTTCCCGGCCGTCCACAAGGATCCGGAGACGTCACTGGCCGCCGGGGCGCTCGACCAGGTGCTGTGGGGGATGATGCTGGACCGGGTCCGCGGGATGCTCGCCGCCAGGCCGCGGCTTTCGGCTGAGCATCAGTCCGTGACGAGCGCGGCCGAGACCGTGGCGTACGTGACGCTGGAGGAGGCGCAGAGCCTCAGGGCCGACTTGTGGGCGCTGCTCGGCCGCTATCGCGATCGTCTGGAAGACCACGGGCTCCGGCCCGAGAACGCCATTGCGCTGGAGATGCTGCTGTTCACCTACCCGCTCGGCCTCGGCGGTGATCACTCTAGGGACCCGCAAGGCGAGCAGCCATAAACGGCTGCCGAGTTCGCACTGCCGGCTAATTCGCCAAATGGAGGTATTTCATGGATAGCCCCGTGCTGCAGGTGCTCAGGGAGCTCGTGCCAGGAGTGACCGAGGGGGAGTTGCCGCGCGGTGGTCGCGTGCTGCGCTGGGTCGAGGCTGGGTCAGGCGACCCGGTCGTGATCTTGGATGCGGCTCTCGGCGAGCCGGGCACGATGGCGTGGGCCGGCGTGATGCCTCTGGTCGCACCGCACAGCAGGGTCATTGCCTATGACCGGGCAGGCGTTGGCCTGAGCGATCCAGCGAGTCCGCTGACTCTCGATACCTCGCTCGGCGATCTCGCCGCGCTCGCGGCGCACGCCGGAGGCGGCTGCGTCCTGGTCGGCCACAGCTGGAGCGGCTTGCTCGCGCAACTCGTCGCGATCCAGGCACCGGACCTTGTCGCCGGACTGGTGCTCGTCGACTCGGCCGAGGAGACCTACTGGGCGTGGCTGCCCGCCGAGGCTCGCCAGCAGCCCAGCGACGCGGCGTCGGCATTGCTCGACAAGCATTCGCGGGGCGAGCACGGGGACATGGTCAGGGACATCTTCCGGCAATTCGCAAGGCTGCTGACCGGCGACGCCGAACTGCAGGCCCGGATTCTCGACGCGTACGTAAGCTGCTATTCCAAGCGCTCGCAGATCGAGATTGTCACTGCGGAATTTGATCTGCTCTGGGCATCAATACCCGAGATCACGCGGATCAGGACCGAAGGCCAGCTGCCTGACGTGCCGATCATGGTGCTGAGCGCCACCGAGGGCGTGCCGGCAGATCATCGGAAAAAATGGACGGACCTGCACGCCGCCCTCGCGGCTTCCGTGCCGCGAGGGCGGCATATCGTCTTGCCCGGCGTTAACCACGGCGTCAACCAGGGCGGGGCCGGCGCGGTCGCGGAGGCGATCGAGAGCGTCCGCACAGCTTGAAGACGCGCAGCTGGACCCGAGGAAATACTCTATCGGGCCGTCAGGCAAGAGTTTCGGCAACGTCCTGCCGCTTGGCGAGGTCAATGATGATGACCGCGGTGTTGTCGGTTCCGCCGTTGTGGCTGGCGAGCTGGACGAGTTCCGCTGCTGCCTGCTCCGGGTCGGACACCGAGGAGAGGACAGCCGCGAGTTGCGTGTCGTCGGCCTGGGACGTGAGGCCGTCGGTGCACAAGAGCACCCGCGCGTCGCCTGCCAGGGCGGGCAGCGTGATGTCAGGCTCCGCGACAGGTGCCATGCCCAGCGCCCGCGTGAGCAGGGCACGCTGCGGGTGGGTGCGCCAGTGCTCCTGGGGCACCTCGCCCGCGTCTATGAGGTTCTGGACCACGCTGTGGTCGTGGGTGAGCTGGCTGAGCTGGCCGTCCTGGAAGAGGTAGGCGCGAGAGTCACCGATGCTGGCGACCGCGAGCCGGGTCTGTCCCGGGCTTTGGAGGACCGCGACCGCTGTCAAGGTCGTTCCCATGCCCTCCAGCGCAGGGTCGGCGCTGGCCTGCTGCCAGACGGCCCGGGCCGCTTCACGGACTGCCTGGGCCAGTGCCTCGGCAGTTGGCGGGTCGGTGAACCGTGCTTGGAGCGTGTCGAGTGCGAGCTGGCTGGCGACCTCCCCGCGAGGGGCTTCGCCCATCCCGTCCGCCACGGCGAATAGCGGAGCACTGACCAGCAGCGCGTCTTGGTTGGTGGGCCGGACCTGTCCCTGATCCATCGCTGAGCCAGGAGTCAATGTTGTCATGGGTGTGTCTCCATCCTGCCCTTTCGGGCTGTTAAAGGGTGTGGCGAGCAGGCCGAGCCGGGCGCGGACGTCAGCGAGCGCGCGCCGGCGGCTGGCGACCTCCAGTTCAAGTGCCTTTTCCCACCGCTCCAAGCGCTCGGGAGCGGGATCTCTGAGGAATGCGGCGATCTCGCTCACCGGGACTCCGGCCTGACGCAGCAGCCGGATCAGCCGTGCCTCTGGAAGCTGGCTCGGGGCGTAATACCGGTAACCGGACCAGCCGTCCACCGCGGCCGGAGCCAGCAGGCCCGCGGCCGCGTAACTGCGCAGCACCTTGGCCGACAGCCCGGACCGGGCAGAGAATTCACCAATAGCCAGCAACTCGTCCACGAGCCCACCCTGAAGCCTGACCTACGGGCAAAGTCAACGCGGCCTTGCCGCTTCAGCTGAGCTGCTGGGCCAGTTCGACGAATGATGCCCTCGGGGCCGCGCAGGTAGCTGTCCTCGTACTGCTCTACTTCGCCCACCATGTCGGCGTCGTGCGCGGCTGGCTGGGTGAATCTGAGACAGGGGAGGTGGGTGGTGCGGGTTGTGCCGGGTGGGATAGTTGTCCGCCGGGGGCCGGCAGGGGCTGGTTTCCGTGATCAGGGCTGGGGGCATGATCACGGACCATTGCCTATGTCCTGACCTGCGCAAATTTCCGTGATTGCGCCCCGGGTCATGATCACGGAAATTAGCACAGGTCAGTTCGAACGACCCGGCCTGATCACCCCGGCGACGCGCGCGGCAGGTCGCTGTTCCAGGCCAGACCGCCGCGGCGGTCAGGAATGATCCTTTCGACCTGAGCGCGGACCATCCCGGCGGGGTAAGGCGGGGTCAGCGGCCGGATCCAGCCCCGCCGGTCCTGGCCAGTTCCTGATTCGATGCTGCGGGCTGGTCAGAACCCCTGCTGCCGGAGGTACCCGTTAGGCTGGCGGGCGTGCCCTACGACGCCGAGCTCGCTGACCGGATCCGGTACCTGATCGGCACCGGGCCGGGCGTGACCGAGAGGAAGATGTTCGGCGGCCTGGCCTTCCTGATCGGCGGCAACATGGCGATCAGCGCCAGCGGTAATGGCGGCGCCCTTGTCCGGGTAGACCCGGCGGAGTCCGCCGCCCTGATCGGGACGACCGCTACCGCGGCGGTCATGGGCGGCCGGGAGATGCGAGGATGGCTGCGCGTCAGCTCCGATGACCTGGAATCGGACGACCAGCTCACCGAATGGGTCAGCCGCGCCGTCCGTTACGCCCGGTCGCTTCCCCCCAAGCGCTAGCACCGGCCCCACGCCGGCCGTTTTGCGCGCGGCGGTCAGGTTCATGCCATGCGCACCTTTCCCGTCACCGCGCCGGCGGCAGGCCGGCGCTCGCTGTCAGCCACCACGCGCGCGGCCTTGGCCATCCGTTCAGCCTCGGCCCGCAGCGCCGCCCCGCCGGCGTCGGTCAGCCCGTAGCTGCGGCGCGCCCGGCCGTTGACGATCTCCTCGCTGACCAGCCGGACGTAACCCGCGGCCGCCAGCCGGTCCAGCGCCGTGTACAACGTCCCGGTGGCCAGCTTGACCCGGCCGTCAGAGAGCTCAGCGGCCCGCTTGATGATCCCGTAGCCGTGCAGCGGCCCGTCAAGCAAACTGGCCAGCACGAAGTACGTCGGCTCCCGCATCGGCGTGATACTCATGCCGCAAGTATAAGTAGATAATCGACTTATATCAAGAAGGACTCAGGCCGCCTCTGTCGCTCATGCCGAGACAGGCCGGCGGGACTACTGGCGGACGCGGAACCGGAGGATGGTAGCGGAGCCCGATCGCGTGCTGCTGAGCGGTTCCAGGTCTAGCCTCGGAAGGCCCGGGGCCGAGAAGGGGATGCCGTCGCCGAGCAGCACCGGCAGCACGTACACCAGGATCTCGTCCACGAGCCCTCGCTGCAGGCACTGGCCGGCCACGTTGGCGCCGAGGATCTCCAGGTTCTTGCCGCCCGCGGCCTTCAGGGCCGTGGCGACCGCTTCCCCGATGTCGCCCGAGAGGTACGTAGTATCCGGTTCCGGCTGTTCAGGCGGCCTATGGGTGAGGACGAAAAATGGCCCGTAGAAGGGGTAGTCGACGCTGCCCGGTTCCTCGGCCTCCATCTCGTCACCTACCTCCCAGGTCCGCCGCCCGATGAGCATGGCGCCAGTGGCCGCCGCGACCGCGGTGAGGTCCTCGGGCGCCACGAAGTCGGCGGGCTTGCGGCCACCGCCCCAGTCCATCTTGTGGCCCGGAGCGGCGATGAAGCCGTCAAGTGACATCGCCCTGTTCACGACCACCTTGCCGGTGCCGGTGCCGGTGCTCGTCTCGACCATTCTGTCCTCCGAAGAATTTTGGCCAGCCTCCGTCTCAGCAGTCCCATGATGGCTGTTTTCGGCGCCCCTTCCGCGCGGAACGGCGCCGAAAGCCGGGAACTGGGGTGGCGGCCCGAGCGGTCGCGGAACTGGCGGTGGTCTTGCCTAGTTCAGTTTCTTTGCGGAAGATTGAGTAGGTTCGGGTGTCCGTCGCGCGGAGAAGGTGAGGTTATGAGCCGGATGCGAGCTTTACTATGGAGAAAGTCGGTCTGCGCGGTTGCCGTCATGATTACGGCGGTGCTCGCGATTCCGTCCCAGGCTCTGGCTACAGGGGGATACGGCTTCGACCGGGTGACGTCCCCCGGTGCCTCTTCAGGAGGTGTCGGGTACGGCCTGGGCTGGGTAGCGCTGAGTGGTCCTGGTGTCAACGACCCGGTCATTGGCAACCTGTTCTTCTACGACAACAGCGCTGGTAACGCGGCCGACCACATGGATGTGTTCAATCCGGGCTTCAAGTATCCGCGTGGCTGGGCCTACGGGCAGTTCAATGGCTGCGCGTACGCGTATACCTTCGCGAACTTCTATCTCGAGAGCGGGACGCCGCACTCGGCTGACTGCACCCCGTCCTATGCCGGGATGTCCATGACCGACCTGTTCTGCAGCTCGGGAGACTCGCTGTGCCCGAGTTCTGGCGCGTACCAGACCACGCCCCAGGTCACGGTGACGCAGAATTGCACCGCGTACGGCAATGTCGGGGCGGCGCTATTCGGCCCTGGCCGGGCGACCGCGTCCTCGGCTGGAGCGAATCCGCTCGGGACCGTCGACGTCGGCTGGCCGTTCGACGTCCGGTACATCACCAAGAACGACCAGTGGGTGATGGGCAAGGTACCGGGATTCCAATTCGCTGCTCCCGGAGCCCCGGCGGCTGACCTTAACTGGGTGTTCATCCAGCGCGGATGCGTCTAGCGCCGCCGGGATCCCCCGAAGCCGGTGCCTCGCTCGGGCTGGTTGCGAGTGGTTCATACTGCTTGTGTGACGTTGGGTGAAGCAGGGACTTTCGAGCTGGGGACCGACGGCCCGACGGTCATCCTCGTCGGCGTCGACGGCTCTCCGACGTCGCTGCGAGCCGGTGCGTACGCTGCCGGGCTGGCTCGCCGCCAGCGGGCGCGCCTGGTCGTCGTCTACGTCGGGCCGATGATCTCGCTGGCCACGTCGATGCCCGGTGCCGGTGCCGCGGTGGCCGTCTCCCAAGACGATGCTTTTGAGGAGATCTCCGATGACCTGCGCCGTCAGGTCGAAGGACAAGCTCAGGAGCGTGGCATCGCGGCCACCTTCGTGGCCAGGCGCGGTGACGCGTTCTCCGAGTTGCGCCGGGTGGCCGCCGAGGTCCGCGCCGAGGCCGTGGTAGTCGGGGCGTCCGCCAAGGCCGGCCACCGCCTTGTCGGCTCGGTGGCGGTGCGGCTGGTGCGAGCCGGTCAGTGGCCGGTCACTGTCGTGCCCTGACGGCTTTTCTGAGCCCTCATTCCTCCGGGCCCGGCATCTGACTTAGTCCGTGATGCCGGGCTCGGCGTGAGCTTGACTATCACTGGAGCGGTGCTGGCGGGCGGCCCGTAGTCGGGTCCGGCTGCGTCGGCGTGCATGATCACGGAACATTGTTACTGCCCTGGAGACCGTCCGGGTGGCTCGTGATCAGGATCGGGGACTTTTCCGGCATTATGAGGGAGAGTTCTGACCCCGGCGGCCGGGCGGCCCGCGACAGCATCAGGGCGGGCCAGGTTGCTGGTCACGCGCGGCTCTCACAGCATCGTGGCCCTCCCTGTTGCTGTTGTTCACTGGTTTTGACAGCAACGTGGCCCGCCCTGATGTCGTCCTGACAGCAACGGGGAGGGCCACGATGCTGTCAAAACGGCCCGCTGACAGCAACAGGGAGGGCCACGATGCTCACGCTTCCCCCGGCGGCGCTCGTATTCGCGCCGGTCATCGGTGGGTTTTCCTCGTCCCGGAGCGCGAGTATGCACAAACCCGCCTGGCCATTCGCATCTCGAAACTAATATCCGGGCAAGCGGGTCCGGAGGGGAGCCGAGTCAGCTCAGTCCGCTGAGCTTCCGGCGTTCTGGGCATCCAGTTCCCGCTGAGCTCGGGCGAGCGCCAGAGCCAGGTTGCCGGCCGCGAAGTGGGCCGAGGCCCTCGATGAGTGCAATGCCTGCTCCTCCATAGGCACGGCTTCGGGAAAATCAAGCAGGTGCTCGCCCTTGCGGTAATGATCGAGCGCGACCTCAAAGGCCCGGTTAACGTCCATGACTCCCTCCGGCTGGCGTAAGACTATGCCGGTAGAGGTCACGCAGCACCCCGAGCTCGGCACCGTGATGGATCTGCTCGTCAAGCTGGTGCAGCACGAGCGACGCCTTGTCCTCCTCGGCGTACGGGCCGACGACGGATCCGCGCTGCGGTCGCGGGCACCGGGTCATCTCCCCAAGCCCGCTGGCTGTCGCTCAACTCCGAGCCACTGCGAGTTCCGGATGTCGGTGAGGCCGTCGAGCCTGCCGCGCGTGCGCTCGTAGACATAGTCAGGAAGGGCAATGAGGCATGTCCTCCCGTAGCCCATTCCCGCAGGCTACCCGCTGCCGGCCGGCCTGGTGATCTCTTCCTGGCAGACTGCGCGAGTTTCGCGGTCGCGGAGGTAAACGTTCCGTGCGAGTCCGGCGTCTTGCCTGCAGTGAAAAATGACCCCTCGCTGCTCGCAGAGGAAGGCCTGATAATGCAGGGGACCACGGTGGAGTCGCCGGTCAGGCGCCAGCGTGAACGGCGGCCGATAACGGTCGTCACGCGAGATCCGCTGGTACTGGCGATCGCGGTGCTGACGCTTGCGGGCCTGGGACTGCGGCTGTTCTATCTCTTGCACGGCGGATACTTGCTGGCAGTGGCCGAATATGACGATGGCGCCTACTTCGGCAGTGCGGTCCGCCTCACGCAGGGAGTACTGCCCTACCGGGATTTTGTCCTGGTGCATCCACCTGGCATCACGCTGCTGATGGTGCCCTCGGCGTTGCTGGCCAAAGTGGCCGGCACAGGTGGAGGCCTGGCGAGCGGCCGGATACTGGAAGTGCTGGCAGGCACGGCAAGCATCCCGGTGACGGGCCTGCTGGTGCGCCACCGGGGCGCCCTGGCGACCGTCATCGCGTGCGGGCTGATGGCGGTCTACCCAGAAGGCATCGCCGCCTCGCACACCGTGCTGCTCGAGCCGTGGCTGGTGCTATTCACCCTGCTTGGCGCGACCCTGTTGTTCGACGGAGACTGGCTGACGACAAAACGGAAACGGCTCGTCTGCGCCGGGCTGGCACTCGGACTGGCCGGCGCGGTCGAATTGTGGGCCGTCATTCCCGCCGTTACCTTGCTGGTGATATGCCTGATGGCCCCGCCATCCGGCCGGCCGCGGCTGAACCGGGCGACGGCGTTCGCGGGCGGGATAGCCGGCGGGTTCCTGGTGCCGGTGGCGCCGTTCGCCCTGGCCGCGCCGTCAAAGTTCTACCAGAGCGTGGTCCTGGCTCAGGCGGCTCAGATAGGCCCCCGGCTCGGGGCAACGCGGGTCGGGTTGCTAGCTCGCTTCTACAAGCTGACGGGACTCAGCGATCTCCGTGTCGCGAGCCGGCGCGCGCAGGTCAGCTTCCTGTTCATTCACCTGAGCGCCCCGCTCAAGGCAGTGGTACTGGCGGTCATGATCATTCTGGTTCTGGCCGCGGCGGGCGGGCCGGTGCTGCTGATGCTCACCCGGGGCCTATTCCCCACTCCGCTGGAGTGGTTCGCGCTGGCGTGCGGCGGCCTGGTCACGGCCATGTTCCTATGGCCGAGCGAGTTCTACTATCACTTCGCGGCCTTCCTGGCACCATTCCTCGCCCTGGCCGTGGCGCTGCCCCTCAGCCGCATCCTGCGGCCCGGCAACGGCGACGCACCGCACGGCACCAATCCGGCCGGCCAGCCCGCCAGCGCCGCCGTCAAGTGGCGCCGCCATTGGGCCACCGCCGCGGTCGCGCTGCTGATCACGATCTTCGCGGTCGTCCAGGCGCGCACGGAGAGCGAACTACGGCCGGCTGTGCCCGCGCAGGCGATCAGGGCAGCAGAGCGCCTCATCCCGCCCGGGTCGTGCGTGGTCAGCGACACCGCGACCCTGCTGCTGCTTGCTGACCGGTTCTATTCCAGCACGCCTGGATGCACCGTCATGGTCGACGGGCTGGGCACGGACCTTGCCCTCTCGCATGGCCTCACGCCAGAGACCGGCGCGGGAGCCATCCCGTCCGTGGCGAGACTGTGGCGTCAGTCAATTGGCCATGCCCGGTACCTGTGGCTATCTCAGCAATACGCCCGCCGCATTCCCCTCACAGCGGCACTGTCAAGGTACCTGCACCGCCACTTTCACCTGATCTACGCTGACGACTACGGCGACAGGCTCTATCTCGCCGTGATCGCGGAGCGCTGACCGTGCGCTGTACCGCACGCGGGGGTTACAGCGGGCGCAGGTCGGGGCGCTTGGCGGGCATGTCGTCTCCGCTTGACACGCCGCGCAGCCGTCGCGCGATCCACGGCGCGGCGTAAACCCGGGTCCAGTTCAGGTCCTGGCCCCTGGCCCGCAGCCAGCCGGGCCTGCCTGCCGGGTCGGGCTGCAGCGGCACCCGCCAGTCCTCGCTCACGGCCAGCCCGGCCGTCTCGGCGACGAGGAGCGCCACCCGCCGGTGCCCGTCGCCCGCCAGGTGCAGCCGGTCGGCGCACCACTGGCGCCGGTCGGCCAGTACCGTCATCGACCACAGGTCCACGTGCAGGCAGCCGTGCCGGGCGGCGATGTCCTTGATCTGCGTGTTGTAGGCAATGCACTTGTCCCGGATGAAGCGCATCAGCGGGAGGCCCGCCGGGTCGAAGCCGCTGAATAGCAGCACCTGGCTGCCAGTTGCCCGCATCCCGATCACTGCCTGCTCCAAGCTGGCCGCCAGCGCACCGGGATCAGCACCCGGCCGCAGCAAGTCGTTGCCGCCTGCCGCGACGCTGATCAGGTCCGGCTTCAGCGCGATCGCCGGCGGGACCTGCTCGCTGATGACCTGGCGGAGCAGTTTGCCGCGGATGGCCAGGTTGGCGTACGTCAGGCCCGGCGCTGACGCGGCCAGCAGCAGGGCGAACCGGTCAGCCCAGCCCCGGCAGCTGCCATCGGGGTAGAAGTCGCCGTAGCCTTCGGTGAAACTGTCGCCAATCGCGACAAAGGACCCCACGCCGCGCACTGTGCCCTCCGCCTCCAGCTGACCTGCGGATGTAACGCCGCCAAATCCCCGAACGCTAACATAACGCCAGGCCCGGGTACCGCGGCGGCGCGTGATCTCGCGAGCCGCTTGACTTGAAGCCTGGTTGAGATCGCATGCTGAGTCCGGACCGCACTGAGCAGGGGAAGGAACCTTCATGTCATTTACCAGTGCCGAACTGGCTTACCTGGCCACCCAGCGGCTGGGACGGCTCGCGACCGTGCAGCCGAACGGCACGCTCCAGGTCAGCCCGGTCGGGTTTCACCACAACAGCAGCACAGGGACGATCGACATCGGCGGCTTCAACATGGCCTCAAGCCGCAAGTTCCGCAACGTCGCCGACAACGGCCGGGTGGCCTTCGTCGTCGATGACGTCGCCTCGGTCGACCCGTGGCGCGTCCGGTGCCTCGAAATCCGGGGCGACGCGGAGGCGATCACCGCTCCGGCCGATTCCGACGGCCCGATCATCCGGATTCATCCCCGCCGCATCATCAGCTTCGGGATCGACGACCCTGACCACGCCCCCCATGAACTCGTTCCCAACAACCGCGACGTCGGCTAGCCGCCGGGCGGCGGGATCAGCGCGGTCCTGGCCGGCGCGAGAATGAAGTCCGCCGCGTCCGCGTTGAACTGGCCATGCAGACCTGGGACGCGATCACCTCGCGGCGCAATGTCCGTTCCTTCACGAGCCAGCCGATCACCGAAGCCGATCTCGACCAGATCCTCGAAGCGGGCCGGCGCTCGCCATCCTCGCAGAACTGGCAGCCCTGGGACTTCGTCCTTGTCACCGACCGCGGGACGCTGCGCCGGCTCGCGCAAGTCTGGCGCGGCGCCGCCCATGTCGCCGGCTCGGCGGCCACGATCGTCGTGCTCGGCCCGGCCGCGGATAACGCGTTCGGCCGCGCGCAGCTCGATCTGGGCCAGGCGATCATGGCGATCAGCCTGGCGGCCGCCGATCTCGGGATCGGGAGTTGCCACGCCGGGGTGGCGGACCTTGACCTCGCTCGCGAGATCCTGGGATTCCCGCGAGATCGTGACTTCGCCTTCCTGATCTCGCTCGGCTATCCAGCGGATCGCCCGCTCGTGCCGGTCAGGAACCCGAAGCGGCGGCCCTTCGCAGAGGTTGTGCACCGCGAGCGCTGGTAAGTCGCGTGCTGCGTGCGTCAAGAGCCAGCACCTGACAATGCGGGGGGCCGCCCGGACCTGATCGCCGCCGCCCTGCGGCTCGTCACAGTCTCCGTTGCCTTCGGCATTCTGTCCGGCGCGGTGTCCATCGTGACCGGGTTGCGAGGTCATAGCCTGGGAGTCTTCGCGATCGGGCTGGGGGTGGCGGCCGACGTGACCGGATCCGCGGCCCTTATCTGGCGGTTCCGCGCCGAACGGCGGCATCCCGGCCGCTCGGACGCCACGGAAACGCGAGCCGCGATCGTCGTTGCCACCGCGCTCGCCGTGGTATCCGTCGTCCTGATCATCGAGTCCGCGGTCGCGCTCGCCAGCGGATCGAGGCCGGGTACATCGGCCATCACGCCAATCGCGGCAGGCGTTTGCCTTGCCGTTCTCACGCCGCTGGCGATAGCCAAGCGCCGGCTCGGCGGGCGCATGGCCAGCCGGGCGCTCCAGGGAGACGGCACGCTCAGCGGCATCGGCGCGGCCACCAGCCTGCTGGCCCTCGCTGCCCTGGTGCTGTACCACACGCTGGGCTGGTGGTGGGCCGATCGCGTCGCCGCGCTCGCGGTCGCTGCCATCGCCGCCGCCGAGGCATGGCACACGGCGCCGCGCCGTCGATCGGCCTGGACGGTGACGCGGTGAAGGAAGGTGACCCCGGCCTGCGACAGGAGCCGAAGGAGCCGAAGGAGCCGATCCTGTCCAGAGTCGCTGACGTCCTGGACCGGTATCTCCTGCTGCTGGTCGTGGCGCCGGCCGCCGCGGGAGTCGCCGCGCCAGCGCCAGGACGCTCCGCGGATGCCAGCGGCGCGATCCTGGTTACTCTCGCCGTGCTCGTCTTCTGCACCGGGGCATCGATGACGTTCGCTGACGTGGCCGCCATCCGGGCCGTCTCCCGTCGCCTGATCCTGATACTGGCCGTCACCACGGTCACCCTGCCCGCACTGGCGTGGCTGGCGAGCCATCTCGTCACTGGCGCGGCTCTACGGGGCGGAGTACTCGCGGCGGGGGTGGCGCCCGCCGAAGTCGCCTCGGTAGCGCTGACGGGGCTGGCCGGCGGCGAGATTGCCCTGGCGGCGGGCCTGCTTGTCGCGTCCACCCTGCTGACAGTCTTGCTAGCCGGCCCCATCCTCAGCAGGATCGGCGCGCACCCTTCAGCGTCACAGCCCGCGCTGCTGGCTACCTTGGCCCTGGTAGTGGCACTGCCTCTCGCGGCCGGCTCAGCGATGCGGACGATCGATCCCTTTCACGGGCGCGAGCAGCCACTGGCAAGAATCCTGGCAACCGTAAGCCTGCTCGTACTGCTCTGGGAGGTCGCCAGCCAGCTCCACCTGCGGGCCAGCGACATCGGCCTGCTGCTCGCGCTCTTGCTGTACCTGGCGGGAGGGGCGGTGCTCGGCTGGCTGCTGGCGATCGGCGTGCCATCCAGGCGGCGCACCGCGATCATCCTGCCGACGGCAATGCGGGACTTCGCCGTGGCAGCTGGCATCGCCACGAGCGCGTTCGGCGCCGCCGCCGCCGCATCGCTCGGCATCTACGGCATTCTCGTGCTGGTCTTCGGGACAGTCGCTGTCCACGCTTCACGAGCACGGGAAGGCCTGCTGACTGACTAGTCAGCGGCTGATGCTCAGGTCTGCTCTCCGGATGAGGGATCTGCCTTCGACCAGAAGTCATCCATCAGCAGGCGCGCCCGCTCCATCATCCGCTGGCCTTCCTCAGCGCTGGGGGCCTCGCGCACGGCGACGAGGACCGAGACCTGATTCTCCTTGTCCGGCTGATTCTGGAACGTCGCGACCTTATAGCCAAGCAGACGACCGGCCTTCCGGCCAGCCGACCTCACTTCGGCGATGCGCGCGGTATCCCGCGCTTCGACACGTTCGACGTATTGCCAGTCGACCTCCAGGACCCGGGCGATCGCCAGCGTCAATTCATCCGGATCTGGCATCTTCTGGTCTCCACAAGGTGTTGAGCGAGGCTCGCGGAGCGTCGCTCGCCGGCACGAAATCCTGAGTCAGATGGCGAAATTAAGGACGCGGTCTTCTCTGCGGACCACGTTACCTGCTCGCGGCCCTAGCGCCTCGGCCGCGCACGCCAATGTCAGGCGCCTAGGCATTGAGGCCGGCCGAGAGCAGCCGCATCTCGCGCGCTCGCTTGACGGCTGAGGAGCGATCCTGAGCCTGCAGCTTGGCGTAGATGTTGCGGATATGAGTGTTGATCGTATTCACCGAGACCGACAGCTCACTGGCGATCTCCGGCCGGGACAGGTTCGTCGGGAGGTACCGCAGCACCCGCAGTTCGCTGGGACTGAGATGCCCGATCTGGGCCAGCGGAGGTTCATTGCCCGGCGCTATCGGGGATCCGCGCAGTACGTCCAGGATGTCGGCCAGCAGGCCAGCGTGGGCCGTCTTATGCCTGGGCATTGCCTCGAGCAGCTCGAGCGTTCCCGCCGTCGCGAACGGCAGTATGAGCCGGTCCGGCTCCGCCAGGGTCAGCGCGGTCTCGGTGGCCGCGGCGGCGGTGCGGTGGTCGCCGAGGTCTCGGTGGGCGAGCGCTGCCAGGATGTTCGCCTCGACGAGCGTCACGTAGCCGATGACCGGGGCCGTCCCGTTCAGGACATCTCCGGCCGCGGCCAGGGCAGCGGCCGGGTCGCCCTCAGCGAGGCAGATGGCAGTGAGGGCAGTGCCGATCTCGCCGGAGCCCGCCAGGTCCGCGTCGAGTGCCGCCAGCGAGATCCGGGCCTCGCTGAGCCGCCCGAGCCGCGCCTGGGTGGCCAGCCTCCAGCTGGTCAGCTGACGCGCCAGCGCGTGCGAGTCTTCCAGTTGCGCCTGCAGGTGCTCGGCCGCGCAGTATTCCGCGAGCGCCTCGGGCTGCCTGCGGCGGCCGGCGAGCAGCATGCCGGTGGCCAGGTGCAGCAGCAGCCTGATGCGCGGTCCGGCGTCTGTCTCCAGAGCGCGGGCGGTGCGCCGCAGCCAGTGCTCGCCCTGATCGAATTCGCCCGCCCAGATGAGAGTGCCAGCGAGGTTCACCAGCGCCGGCGAGATGACCGGTTCGGCGCCCCAGCCATGCTGCTCGGCGAGCGCGATCGCCTCCCGGCACCGCCGCCTGGTAGTGGCGAAAGGCTCGATCTTCGAGGCGAACGCGAGCTCAGCCAGGCAGGCCACTTCGAGGTACGGACGTCCGATCTTCCGCGCCAGCTCGGCGCCCTCTTGCAGGTGCCGCTGGCTGTCCTGGTTCCCCAGCGACCACGCTTCGATGATCCCGAGATTCATGAGTGCCACCGCGCGCAGGTCGCTGCCGAGCGCGATGTCCTCGTCAGACTGGCCGCTGACGGGCGATGCGAGGAACCTGACCTGCTCGACGACACCCGCGAGGTGCCCGCGCTTGCGCGCCAGCGACAGTTTCAGCGCCGCGGTGGCGACATCGAGCCGGTGCCTGCGGTCTGGCGGCGTCGAAGCGATCCAGGTTTCCGCGACTGTCAGGTGGGCCGCGGCCTCGTTCAGGCGTCCCTCAGCAAGATCGCTGGTCGCGCGCGCGAGCGGCAGATCCGGACCCTCGGTAACGGCACCAGGCGGGAATGCTCGCAGCAGCGTCTGGATGGTCTGGGCCTGCCCGTCAAGCGTCAGGCTGAAGGAGCGGTCGGCGAGCAGCCGCGCCGCGTCGGGCCAGTCACCCGCCGCCTGGGTGTGCCGGATGGCGTCGACGAACTCGCCGTGCTCGCTCAGCCAGCCGGCCGCCAGCCGGTGCAGGACTGGCAGTTCTTCCGGCAGTCTCCGGCGCAGTTCAAGCCGGAGCAGGTCAGCGAAGAGGTGGTGATAGCGGAACCAGGTTCTGGCCGGGTCGAGCGATACTACGAACGTGTTGGCGTCTTCGAGGCCGAGCAGGATCCGCTCGGAGCCGGGCCGGCCAGTCAGCAGGTCGGCCAGCTCTCCGTTGAAGCGGTCGAGCAGGGAGGTACGCAGCAGCAGGTGCTGGATCTCGGACGGCTGGCAGTCCAGCATTTCGGCGAGCAAGTACTCGGCAACCGTCCGGCTGCTGCCGGAGAACTCCGCGACAAATCGTTCCGGGTCAGGACTGCTTGCCAGCGAGATCGCCGCGAGCCGCAGGCCCGCCGCCCAGCCTTCGGTTCGCTCATGCAGCCTCGCGGCCTGGGCCTCCGACAACGGGATTCCCGAAGTCTCGAAGAACTCGCGGGTCTCGCTTCGCGTAAAACGCAGATCACCGGCGCGGATCTCGGCCAGGTCGCCGGCGAGGCGAAGCTTGTGCAGCCGCAGCGGCAGATCACGCCGCGTCGCGAGGATCGCGTGCACATGCCCGGGGAGATTTTCCAGCAGCAGGGTTAGCTGCGCGAGCGCGTCCGGCGAGGTCAGCTCGTGGAGATCATCGATGATCAGGAAGGTGCGGTCGTGATGCCCGGCGAGCTCCGAGCGAACTCTGTCGGCGATGGCCGTTTCGTTGAAGCCCGGTGTCGCCGCCAGTTGCTCGCTTTCGCCGGGCGTGCCCGGAGCCTGCCTGACGGCGCCGAGGACGGCGAGCCAGAACTGCTGCGTGTCCTGCTGGTCACGCTGAACCTGGACGACTGCCAGCCGATACGGCTGACCCGGTCCATCTGCCCAGGCCCGCAGCAGCGAGGTCTTGCCGCTGCCCGCCGGGGCTGAAATGAGCGTCACCTTGGCCCGCGCGGCGCGATCGAGGGACGCGACCAGTTCCCCGCGCCGGATTAGCCGCAGAACCGCCGGACCCGGACCTCTTCGCATCCTGCCAAGGTTACGTGCCAGGGCAGCGGGGTCACCAGATCCTGGCGATGCGGCTTCACCTGCCCGCGGCGGACCATGGCCGGATGGACCCCGCATCGGCCAGGTACATGATCCGGGTGAACGGCCATCTCGGCGACACCTTGCTTGCCGCGTTTTCGGCGATGACCTGGCAGCGGCAGGGCCAGCAGACCGTCCTGACCGGCGTGCTGGACCGGCCCGGCCTGTACGGCGTCCTGGCTGAGATCGAGGCGCTCGGCCTTGACCTGCTCGAGATCCGCCGGCTTTAGAGCTATCCATCGCCGGACCCGCTCCAGCTCAGCGGCAGCGGAGCGGGCCCGGCGAGCCCGGGCTGGTCCGGTGCTCGGACGCGATAGCCCCGCGTCGCGCTGCATAATGCTCGCGGTAGCGATCAGCTTTGCGAGAGCTGCCCTTTTCGCCCCTCGGAGGTGGTACGGCGCCATGCGCAAGGATGTCAGCAATAAAAGTGAGGCCCGAAGGTACGTAGGGAAGGTACGGGACGCGCTGGCCGATCCGAGCCTGCGGGACGTGATTGAGCGCGCGGCGGCGCAGGTGCCCGGCACGGCCGCTCCCAGCGACAAGATCGCCGGTCTACTTGATCAGGACGTCGACTCGATGGCCTCATCCGGCGGCGAGCCTCGGGGTGCTCCATACCTGTCCCGTGCCCCGCTGGTCAGCATGGTCCAGAGCCACATCGAAGAGGCACTGGGCGATCCGCAAGAGCAGGGCGGGGGCAAGGGCCAAGGTCTGTGGTCAAGGCTGGTCCGGACGGTCGAGCACTACCTGCACATCGCGCCCGGATCCTTCCTGCCCGACGATCCCGAGTGGTACGTCGGCATTGCCCGGGGCGCCCTCGAACGCCTGGCCAGGGGCAACGCGCCATTCAACGAAGTGCCGGCCGAATACGACCACGTGGCGGATGACGCCAGGCTGGTGATCGTCGGCGACTGGGGCACCGGCTTGCCCCGGGCACGTGACGTCGCGGCCCGCATGCGGGAGCGGGTCGCTGAGGCGCTGGCCGCTCAGCGGCAGGTGCACGTGATTCACCTCGGCGACGTGTACTACTCCGGGCTGGAGAGCGAGGACCAGCGGCGATTCCTCGACTTGTGGCCGGTTACTAATGAACAGGCGGACGCGGGCGTGACATCCTGGTCACTCAACGGGAACCATGACATGTACAGTGGCGGCTTCGGCTACTTCGGGACCCTGCTCGCCGATCCGCGCTTCAGTCACCAGCGCTCGCCTGACGGCACGACGACCAGCTATTTCCGCCTGCGCTCGCCGTCGTGGGACTTTGTCGGTCTCGATACCGCCTGGGACAGTGACGTAGTCTCAGCCGGCCAGGTGGCGGTCCTTCGCGATCCGCAGGCCAGTTACGTCGGCCGGGTGGCGGCTGACTCCGCGCGCAAGCTCGTGCTGTTCAGCCACCATCAACTCGTGTCCGTCTACGACAAATCCGACCTGGGCAGCACGCTCCCGGCCAAGCTCGCCCCGGTGCTTGACGCCAGCAGGATCACCGCCTGGTGGTGGGGCCACGAGCACCGCGCGATTACCTACCAGGCCGACGCCGGCGTCCGCTTCCCGAGGTGCCTGGGCAACGGCGGGGTGCCCATACGGCGCGACCCCAGCCCGCCGCGCGGCAGCAGCCCGGCCATCACCTGGCGCAGCACAAGGACAGTCCGCGAGAACGGCCAGAGCTGGGCCAGGTTCGGATTCGCGGTGCTCGACCTGCGACCAGACCGGATCGAGGTCACGTACATCGACGACGACGGCCACGTCCCCCACGCCGAGACCATCACGAACTAGTCGCTGGGAAGTGAGCCGGGCCCGGGTTCCGGCTGCCGGACCTGTAATCGCGGAGAGTTTTCCGTGCCGGCAGGATGGTCGCGGAGAGTTTCCGTGCGACTGGCATGATCGCGGAGAGTTGCCCGGCTAGTGGCATGATCGCGGAGGGTTTTCCGTCGTTTCCGCAGAGGCTTTCCGCTTCGCGGAGGCTTGTCCGTTCTATACGTCGAAAGGCCTCTGTGATACGACAAGTCTCCGCGCCAGAGCCGACAAGTCTCACGAGTCGGGCGCTGAACTGACTTGGCTGCGGCTAGCCCGCTGGGCGGGAAGGGACTTAGCTAGGCCCGCGCGCCATGCCTGACCGGCCTGACCGGCCTGACCGGCCTGCCGGGCAGGTTGAGCGTTGCCGAAGCATTCCGCAGCAGCGCGGGCAGCTTGCTGAGTTCCCTGGCGAAGGCGGCCTTGTACTGCCTGACCGCGACGTTCAGCGCTGGCTGGTTGGCCGTGACGAACTGCTGCTCGTAGCTGGCCTGGACGGCGAAGTAAATGCCGGCCAGGTCCGAGGCCTGAGTGCACTGGGCATCGGTCACGGCCATCGCGATCTGCGTCTGGTACTGCGCGGCGCTCGGGCCCGGCGGCTGCGCGGTGGTCGGGCCCGGCGGCTGCGCGGCGCTCGGGCCCGGCGGTTGCCCGGGCGCCGGGGCCGGCGGTTGCCCGCCGCCCGCCGGGCTCGCCGCCCGCCCGCCGATAGCCGCCTGCTCGTTCTGGGCGAAGGCGTCGGCATCGGCTGTCGTGTACCCGTTCCTGGCCATGCAGGCCGACCAGGCCGTCATCGCTCGCCTGAAGTCAGGATCGGTGACCACGTCCGTGCTGATCTCGTTGTTCATCGTCTCGACCCCGGCCAGCGACGTGGCGAACTGGGCATTGTTGAAGTCCGTGACGATGTTGAGGCACTTGCCCGCGGCGGCCTGGGCGCCGGCGGGCAGGCCGCCAGGCGCCGGCGGCGCGCCGTCGGACTCATCAGGGCCGCTGGTCGGCGCGTTGAAGCCGTATTGCCTGGCCAAGAACATCCCCAGGTAACCCCACGGCCCGAAAGGCTGCGCGAACCCCAGGCCGCGGTTCGCGCGGAACGAGAACGGCGTGCTGTCCGCGTCCTGGCCGTAGCCGGCGGCGTTCATGCAGGCGGCATGCAGGGCAGCGTAAGTATCGCCGAGTGCCAGCCCATCGGAGGCGCTGGCCCCGACATCGGCGTATGGCGTGAAGGCCTCGCTGGACAGGGCCGCCTGGGCGGAGTCCGGCGGGGACGGCTTGCCGATGGCAGGCGTCGTCACGGTCGAGTCCGGTCCCTTGGGCGGGGCGGCCGTGCACGCCGTGACGCTCACGCAGCAGCAGGCCACGAGCCACAATCCGAGGCGGGTACGCATGCCGTTTCCCTTTCACCCGTGCCGCAGTGCCGTCAGCGGGTTGGTCCTCGCCGCCCGCAACGCCGGATAGGCGCCGGCCAGCAGGCCCACCGCGCTGCCGATAAGCGGAGCGGGCAGCGTAGTGACGGGATTCAGAACCGCGGTCCAGTCCCTGGCGGCGGCGAAGCTCACCACGATGGCCACGGCCAGGCAGGTGCCGATCAGCCCGCCGAGCGTGCCGAGCGCAGTCGACTCCGCGAGGAACTGCGCGGCGATATGGCGGGGCCGGGCGCCGATCGCGCGCCGCAGGCCGATCTCCTCGGTGCGCTCGAGCACGGCGACCAGCGTCGTATTCGCGATGCCGACCGCGCCGATCAGCAAGCTGATCAGGGCGAGGATCAGGTACAGGCCGGCCAGGTCGCCGCTGACCTCGCTTCGCAGGTTCTGCGGATCGGGCGGTGAAGTCACCACGAGCCTGCTCGGGTCGGCAGGCAGCTCAGCCGCCGCGATCTGCCGTGCCACCGTCCGCGCCGCCCCGGTCCTGGTCGCGATGACCATCTGGGCTTCTTCGTCCCCGCCGATGCCAGGCGGCGGGTTGCCGTAGTCGGCCAGGGCCGTGCGCTCAGGGATCAGCATCGCGCTCTCGTCGGAGACGACCCGCCGCGCGGTGCTGTAGAAGCCGATGACCGTGTAGGCGATGCCGTCGACGAACACCGCCGGATGGCTGGGCAGGCGCGCCGGGGAGATGCCGAGCGCGGCTGCCGTGGCGGTATCGATCACCGCGACATGCTGGCCCGTGTCGTTCTCGTAGGCACTCAGCGGCGAGCCGGCCACCATCGACAGTCCCATCGCCCGGACGGCGCCTGGCGAGGCGGCCAGCAGGCTGACTGTCTGGGAAGAGGCACCGGACAGCGCGAGCGAGCCGGTGAAGCTGGCACCGGCGGGCAACGAGACCGGCCACCACACCCCCGCGGCGGCCACCCCCCGGATGTGGTCGGCGACCGCGTCGGCATCGGCGCGGAAGCCGATGGCCGGGTTGGTGCCAGGCGGCGCGACGTCATTGGCGGGACCGTTGTCCTCCACCGTCACCGTCGTCGCCTCAAGCACTGTGAACTGGCGGGAAATCTGCCCGGCGCCGGTCGCCGTCAGCCCGAGCACGGCGACGAACGCGCCAACCCCCAGTACCGTGCCCAGCATCGTCAGGGCCGTGCGACCCGGCCGCTGAGCGATGCCCGCGATCGCCTCGGCGGCCGCGTCCCTGACGGCCAGTCGCGGCGATGGCAGGCCGGCGGCGGGCCTACGCATGACCGGCCCGGCGGGCCTACGCATGACCGGCCCGGCGGGCCTGCGCATGACCGGCCCCGGCTGACTCCGACAGGACGCCGTCGCTGATCGCGATCCGGCGGCTGGCATGCGCCGCGACCCCGGCGTCATGCGTGATCACCACGATCGACAAGCCGCTCGCGTTGAGCCGGTCGAGCAGTTCCATCAGCGCGGCGGCGTTGGCTGAGTCCAGGTTCCCGGTCGGCTCGTCGCAGAGCACCAGGCTGGGCCGGTTCACCAGCGCGCGGGCTATGGCGACTCGCTGGCACTCGCCGCCGGACAGCGTGGTGGGCAGGGCGCCGAGCCGGTGCCCGAGGCCGACGGCCTTGAGCACCTCGATGGCCGCGTCGAGCCTGCCGTCCCTGGGGGTCTGGTTGTAAAGCCCGGCGAGCAGTACGTTCTCCAGCGCGGTCCGGTACGGCAGCAAATGAAATGACTGGAACACGAACCCGATTCGCCTGCCGCGCAGAGCGCACCGGTCTTTTTCACCTAGCAGGTTCGTGTCCAGGCCGTTCAGCAGATAGCTGCCGGCGGTCGGCGCGTCGAGCAGCCCGAGCAGGTACAGCAGCGTCGACTTGCCCGAGCCAGACGGCCCGGTCACGGCGACGTAGTCGCCCTCGCCGATGACCAGGTCAGCCGGGCGGAGCGCGGACACCGGCGGCGGGCCTGGATAAGTCCGGGCCAGGCCCCTCAGCTCGATCACGGGCGCGGGCATCAGCCGCTCACCACGACCTGATCGCCCGCCGCCAGCGGCCCCGCAGGAGTGACCTGGACGTATCCGTTCTCCGAAATGCCCGGTGTCACCGGCACCTGAGTCCGCTTCCCTCGCGCACCGGCCACCGTCACGTAACCCCGGCCCGACGCGGTCGTCACGATCGCGGCCACCGGTACCGTGAGCACCGGGCCTTCGGTCTTCCCCGTCTCCACCGTGACCAGGACATCCTCGGCGTTGAGTACAGGGGGGAGCGGCCTGGACGGACGCACGATCAGCGGGATGAAAGGGGCGGCGCCCGTACTCCCGGCCCCGTTCGAGCCTCCGGCCCAGGGGAACTCGGCCCGTCGTCCCCGATCCGGCCGCACCAGCCGCACCTGGAGCCGTACCGACGTCGACCACCGTGCCCGCCGGGGCCGTCGTGGTAGCTGTACCCAGGTCAGCGACGGTTCCCGCGGCGCGGCGGCCGGTCACCTCGTCATAGATCGTCACCTTGAGCCCGGGCCTCAGCTGGGCAGCGTACGCGGGCGGCAGCTCCCCGGTGAGGGCCAGCGACCCGCGCGGGGCGAGCTCGAGGAACGGCTGACCGGGCTGCGTGCCTACCGCGCCGTTCACCGCGATCACCGTCGCGGGCAGCGACGGCAGGAATACCACGTCCGCCGCGGGCAGGCCGCCGGATGACGGCGGGCTGTAGCCGAGGTGCTCATAGAACAGGGACACCGCGTCCTGCGTCGCCGAGCCGAAATACCCGGGAGCGTCACCGTCGTCGTAGTACCCGAGCGACCCGAGAGCCCGCTGCAGCTCGGTCACATCCGGCCCGCTCTCGCCGGGCGTCAGGTCCCGCCACGCGGGCACCGGTCCGGTGAGCACGACGAGCGGCTCGCCGTCGATCTCGGCCAGCTGCTCGCCGTTGGTGATCGTGCCGCCGGCGGCGGCCTCCAGCTTCGAGATGTAGACGGCGCTGGTCGTTCCGGCGGCAGCCGGCTCCGATGCCGGCGCTGAACTCGCCGCGGGAGCACCCGGGTACACGTCGTACTGGGTCGACGGGTACACCACGCCGCGCAGTTGCACCGATGAGGTCATCACCTGGGAAATGACCTTGGCGGTGGTGACCGTGGCCGGCGGCGCCGCGGAGTCCGCGGCCAGTTGCCGGGGTGACTTGACGAATGAGGCGCCGATCAGCCCGCCCACCGCCAGCAAGGCCGCGGCGATCCCCACGCCGACCAGGACGCGGCGCCGCTGAGTGAGAGTCACCAGATGCTCCAATGCTTGTGCGCGGCTTCCGGGCGGATACGGGTCCCACTGTCCACGCCGCTGTTCAGGAATCCGCGTGATCTTTATGTGAGCTTGATGTCAGCCCCCGGCTGACGGCATCGGAGGCACTCAGCGGTCCTGCGGCTCGTGATCCCGGTGAGCCAGGGGTCATGGCCGAGGCGCAATATTCCGTGATCATCGTTCTGGGCCTGATCACGGAACGTCGCATGGGCTCAGGAGGCTGTCGCGTGACTCGTGATCGGGACCGGGGAGCCCCTTCGGGCATCGTGCGGAACCGCGAGGCGGGAGCATGCTCCGGCGCGGCGCCCCGCGGCAGCGTCAGGCGGCCCCGGGTTGGTGTTCACGCCGCCTCTGACAGCATCGTGGCCCTCCCTGTTGCTGTTGGGCACTGGTTTTTACAGCAACGTGGCCCTTCCTGATGCTGTCCCGACAGCAACGGGGAGGCCACGTTGCTGTCAAAACGGGCCGCTGACAGCAACAGGGAGGGCCACGATGCTCACGCCGCGAGGATTTCCGGCTCCGCCGCGGAGAGTTCTCGCATCACGGAGTCTTGACCGGCCTATGTGCGGAAAACGCTCCGCGCAACGACAAGTCTCCGCGACGGAGCCCGACAACCCTCCGCGGCCCGAAACCCCGCGAAAGTCAGTGATAGTGAGAAGGTCGGGTCCATTCTCCCGGAATTGAAGGCCAACAGCCCTATGATGCGGTAACGAGGGGTCTGGGATTTGAGGGGGGAATCGTGAGTACCGTGAAGTTCTCGGTCGTGGCACGGCTGGTTGCCGCGGGTCTTGGCTCGTGCCTGGCGCTCGCAGGGACAACAGCGGCGGTGGCCGGCCCGGCCTTGGGAGCGCGGCCGACCGCCGCGCCCGTGATCACGTCGTTCAAGGTCACGCCGTCCCCCGCGAGCGCCAAGGGCGGCAAGGTGACGGTCACCGTGAAGGTACGGTCAGGCCGGACGTGCACGTTCAGCGTCAAGCCCAAGGTGACCGGGTTCCCGGTTACCCGGCGCTGCTCGGCGGGGACGGCAACGGTGACCTTCAAGCTCCCGCCGAACGGCTCGATCTCGACCAAGCACTTCACGATCAAGCTGAGCGTGCGGGGCGCGAGCCGCACGGCGAGCGCGAGCAGGGTACTCGCGCAGCCGCCGCTGACGCTGGGCGGCGTCAAGGCCATCGCAGGCCAGGGCCAGAGCTACTGCGCGCTGCTGACGAGCGGTCGCGTGGACTGCTGGGGTTTCAACGACGTCGGGCAGCTCGGCGACGGCAAGACGAAGAACAGCAGCAGGCCGGTCGCGGTGAGCGGGATCGGCGGCAAGGGAGTACTGACCGGCGTGGCGAGCGTGGTGAGCGACACGCTCGGCTACGGCAACGAGTACTGTGCGGTGCTGCGCTCAGGCGGGGTTGACTGCTGGGGCTACAACCTGAACGGGCAGCTCGGCGACGGCACGACCAAGAACACCGACAAGCCGGTGGCCGTCAGGGCCGTCGGCGGAGCTGGCCTGCTGACCGGCGTGAAGCAGGTGCAGCCCGAGATCTACGGGTTCTGCGCTGCCCTGACCTCCGGCGGGGTTGACTGCTGGGGCCTCAACGAGAACGGCCAGCTAGGAGATAACTCGCTGACCGGGCCCGGTAGCTGCGGCGCGACAGCGAGCCCGTGCTCCACGACGCCGGTGACCGTCGTCAGCACCAGCGGCGCCGGGTCGCTCGGCCAGGTGGTCAGCCTGACCGGCGAGGGCGAGACCATGTGCGCGCTGCTGACCACCAGCGCGGTTGACTGCTGGGGATACGGGCCTAACGGCCAGCTCGGCAACGGCAGCAAGGACGGCAGCCCGTTCCCGGTGGCGGTGAAGGCGATCGGCGGGACGGGCGCCCTCACCGGCGTGACCAGCCTGACCGGCTACAAGGACAATGGCACGAGCATCTGCGCCAGGCTGCGCTCCGGCAAGGTGGATTGCTGGGGCGAGGACTCCTTCGGGGAACTCGGGAACGGAACCATCGGGCTCTTCAACGACAGCCCGGTCCCGGTCGCGGTCAAGGGCATCGGCGGGCACGGCAGCCTCGGCGGGGTTAGCAGCGTCACCGGCATCCCCGGCCTGACCAACTGCGCGGTCCTGACCGCTGGCGGCGCGGATTGCTGGGGCTCTGACGGTGACGGCGTTCTTGGCAACCCGTCGGCCGGCGCGACGAGCGAGGTGCCGGTGAAGGTCGTGAGCACGAGCGGAAAGGGCGTCCTGGGCGCCATCAGCACCGTAGTCGGGGGCACCGGGAGCGGCGAGTACGCATGCGCCTTGCTGACCTCGGGCGGCGTGGATTGCTGGGGATTCCTGCCATCCGGGTTCAGCGCGGCTCCGAAGGCGGTTCCCGGCTTCGGGCCGAAGCGGCCCCTGGTCCGGGCCCGGGCTCTGGTCAGCGACGACGTCGGCAGTACCTGCGCCGTACTGGCCACCGGCGGCGCGCGCTGCTGGGGCCAGGACACGAGCGGCGAGCTTGGCAACGGCATCGTTTCCGCCAGCCTCGTCCCCGCGCCCGTGCCGGTGCTGGCGCCCGCGCCTTGACCGGCCTGCCGAACGGACTGGCCTTGCCGACGGGTTAAGCGCGTGGTGAGATTAATACCAAAGAACGTCGCTATCCGGCCAGGGGGTTCCACTAATGGCCGATCACGCCGCGCAAAGCGGGCGGGTTCTCTGGTGCACGTCTTTTGACGCGATCGCTGTTTCAGGTGTGGTCAGCGAGTTCATTAAGCTAGCCAGCGTCTTCAGGGAGTGGGGATACAGGATCCACCTAGATCTCGGATACGACATCAAAGTGGATAAAGGCCATCTCTTCCAGTCATACAAGCACGAGGCCGACCTGTTCCCGTCCTGGATCAGCCTGGACCGGATCGATGAACTCAAGTCCCTGGCCGGCTACGACGAGGAATTCGTGCGCCAGGTCCTGCTCGATGAGGTGCAGGAGCGCGCCCCGGGGCGCTCGCTTCCGCGGGTGCGGGCAATCAGCGCGGCACTGGCCCGGCAGATCGTCAGGAAATGGCAGGAGCTTAACGTCTCGATAGTAATAGTAGAGAATGGCACGCTCCCCGAGAACATCACCTATACTAGGGCACTTTATGCGGCTATCGAGGAATATGGCCGCGCCAGGGGGCTCGGTACCTACGTATTATGGCGAGACCACGACTTGATGTGGTCGAGCGAGCCGGGCACCGGCAAATACGGCGAGTTCCCCTATCGCGGCACTGTCAAGCTGGCGGATTCCCCTTTCATACGGTATGTCACCTTGCATCATGATGCCCGCCGCAAGCTGCTCGGCTGGGCGCCCGGCCTGTCAGAGGTCACCGTGCTGCCGAACACGTTCACGCCCATCGCGGACATCGCGAGCCTGCGGAACCCCGGGTTCCGCTCTCATTTCGGCATTCCGGCGGACGCCTTCGTCATCAGCCGGTGCTCTCGGATAATCCGGCAGAAGCGCATCGACCGCGACATCCACCTGCTGGCTGCCGTCAGCGCCAGGCTCGCGGCACTCGGGATCGGCAGGCCGGCGTGCCTGTTCATCGCCGGCGATACGGCGGAGTCGCCGGCCGAGTCCCGCTCGCTGGCCAGCCTCGCCGAGTCCCTGGGCGTGCGGCAGCGCGTGATCTTCGGCGGCCCGCTCGCCGCGCTCGGCGCTCCTGACTACCCGGGCCGCATGTTCTCGGTGCGGGATCTGCTCGCTGATACCGACCTGGCCAGCTTCCTGACCTCGTACGACTACGAAAGCTACGGCAACCCGATCGGGGAGGCCATCTGTGCCGGCATCCCGTACATCGCCACGCGGTACCAGGCGTACGACACCGTGTACGGCCAGCGGGGATTCCGGGGGCCGGTGCTGGAGATCACCCCGGCCGACGACGAAGTGCCGGACGAGGCGTTCGCCAGCGAGGTCACTGAGCTGCTGATGGATGACTGGCGGCGCCGCGACCTCGCCGGGTTCAACTCCGAGCTCGGCCGGTCCTGCTTCGCGCCGGGTCAGGTACGGCAGCTGGCCAGCGAATTATTTCACCCGAATGCGATGGCCAGCGCGGAAGTAAGGGAGCCCTGGCCGGCGGCGCCGATGCGGGCGCAAACGCGCATGAGTGTCGTCGTGCCGCTCTACAACGAAGCGGGCGACGTCGAGGCGGTGCTGCGATCGCTGCATGACCAGCGGGCAGCCGGCCGGCCGCTTGATCCCGCGAGTTATGAGGTCGTGCTCGTTGACAACAACTCCTCTGACGCGAGCATGACCATCGCGCGCAGATTCGCGGCCGACCATCGCGACCTCACGGTCCTGATGATCAGCGAATCCGAGCAGGGCGTGGCCTGCGCCCGGAAAGCGGGCATGGAGTTCGCGGCCAGGCGCAGCCACCGCCGTGACGCCGAGCACGGCCACGCGGGGCCGTTCTACCTGGTGTCGGCGGACGCCGATTGCCGGGTCGACCGCCATTGGCTGTTCGAGTTGCTGCGCGGCATGGAGTCAGCCGGCGCGGCGATCGGCGTCTGCGACTACTACTACCCGGCCGCCGCATTCACGTGCCGGCCGCGCCTGTGGGACGCGATCCAGCGCACGCTGCGCTGCCGGCGGGCGGCCTGGCCGGCGTTCGGGGGATTTCCGGACGGGAAAGGCTTCGCCGTTGACCGCGATGAGTACGAGCGCGTCGGCGGCATCGAGATCGCTTACCAGCTGAAGGAGGGACGCTTTCACAGCCACCTGTCCGACGACTGGGATTTCGGCATCAAGCTCAAGGCATCGGGCGGGGAGATCGCCTATATCCCGGGCGCGCGGGTCGAGATCAATCCGCGGCGGGTTGACCATGCCATCGACGAGGTGATTACGGGCAAGGCGTACGGGTCGCACGGGACCATCGTGATGCGCGACATCCGGGCAAGGACGCGGGAGGCGGACAGGCAACGGGACCTCACCCCGGAGCAAGCGCGTCTGGCCTGGGAATTCTCGGTCAAGGACTTCACGCCCAAGAACCTGATCCTGCCGTTACTGCTGACTCCGTCGCTGGCAGCCGCGGACCGGGCCGCCGAGTTTCTCACCCCGGCACTCGGCCGCCGCATCACCCGGCGTGCCGCCGAGATGATGGCGGAGATGAGCCTGGCCAGTTTCCTGCCGATGCACTCCTACAAGACCCCGTCCTACCGGCTCTACTTCGAATTCGCCGACCAGCTATTCGCCAGGCTGCGCGCAGTCGTCGGCGACGACATCGGCTATCCGCCGCTGTTGCCGGATTGCTTCGCTGACATCCCGTCCGGACGCTTCGCCGAATTCGTCCGCTATTACTGCGAAGACCGCGAATCGGGGGAAGCTCACGACTACTTCGGCAATGGAGGTGTCTTCTGATGACATCTGGTTATGACGGCGCACCGCGTTCGGCGGCACCGCGTTCGGCGGCACTGCGTTCCCTGCTCACGACCGATCCCGGCTACCCGGTGCCTGAGGTCACGGGCACGCTGTCCGATCCCGGTAACCGGCGGCTGCTCGAGTACGTCGCGGCCGATCCGTTCGGGGCGCACGTCTTCCCCGGCAACCTGCCAGATTACCGGTCCGGCGATTTCCTCGCCGATCTCGATTCCCAGCTGGCGGACACCGCGCCCATACACCTCTGGTGTTATTTCCCTGCCTGCAGTTACCGCTGCCGCTTCTGCCAGTATCCGGTCGTCCTGGCCAAGGGAGCCCCGGCCGCCATCGCCGGCAAGGCAGCCGACTGGGCGGACCTGAATATCCGCGAAGCGGAGCTATGGCTCGCGCGAGTCCCGCGCTTGTCCTGCGCGCCCGTCGGCGAGTTCAACGTGTTCGGCGGCACGCCCTCGCTCATGCCACCGGAAAGCATCGCCAGGCTGCTCGGCTTCTACCGGCGCAATTTCGGCTTCACCAGCGATACCACCATCCGCTTCGAAGGCGACCCCAACTCGCTGACCCCGGAGGTGCTGGCAGCGCTGGCGGAGTCTGGCTGCGCCAAGGTGTCCTGCGGCGTGCAGTCATTCGACAATCAGGTGCTCGAGCAGTGCGGGCGGCCGTCCACCGCCGAGATGTGCCGCGCCTTCATCAGGAACGCGCAGGATGCCGGGTTCAGCTGGGTGAGCATAGATCTGATGTTCGGCCTGCTCGACCAGACCGTCAGGAGCGTGGAGCAGGACCTACGGCAGGTCGCGGACTGCGATCCGACCGCCGTGGTCTGCGCGAAACTCCACCTCCGGTCCTACGCGGACACACGGACGGCCGTCACCGGCGATAAGCCGGCCGCCTGGCAGAGCGCCCCCTACCGCGAGCGGCTCGCCACCGCCGGGCACCACTGGCCGGCGCTCGGCGAGCAGTACCAGATGCACGAGCTCCTGACGCGCGGCCTGCGGGACCTCGGCTACGCCGAGCATCCCGTCATGTACTTCGCCCGGCCGGACAAAGGCCCGGAGAGGTGGAAGGCCATCATGGTCGATCAGGACAAGCAGGAGGCCGAGGTCGCGATCGGCCTCGGCGGCAGCTCCAGCTGCCGAGCGTCCGAGGCGATGACCTGCGTCCGCCCCGAGGACTACAGGCGCTCGGTCGAGTCGGGGATCATCCCCCTGGAGTCGGCCACAGGATTCGACGACGAGGCGCGCGAGGCCAGGGCGGTCAAGATGGCACTTTCCAGCTGCCAGCCGCTCTCTGACCGTGTCCACCAGCAGCGGTTCGGCGGGCGCTCGCTCTTCGCCGACCCCTGGCACGCCAGGTTCTCCGAGCTCGCCGCGCGCGGCCTTGTCACGCTCGACTACGCGGACCGCCGGATCGCCCTCACCGAATCAGGCACCACCCTGGTCGAGGCCATCATCAACACCGAACTCTGAGCCAGCCGGGCCGCAGGCGCGGTCTCAGTCGGCGCGGTCTTAGCAGGCGCGGTCTTAGTAGGCGCGGCCGAAGATGACGCGCTTTCCGTAGGAGGACGGCTTGCCGCAGCGGACGCAGGCGCCCTGCTCGGGGTCGCCCGCCAGCGGGATGCAGCGGGGAGTGGCCGTGGTTTCGGCCTTGATCTCGTCCTCGCAGGCCTCCTCGCCGCAATGCAGCGCCAGCGCCCAGCCGGTGGCCACGGCGGCGGTGAACTCAGGCCACGAGTCCACCGCGGCCGTGTGCTCGTCGCGGAAGTCGGCGGCCCGCCGCGTCAGCATCGCCTGGAACGCGGCCAGTTCGGCTGTCAGCAGCTCTGGCGCGGCGCCGATCGGAATGGCTTCCTTGCCAGCGTCCTTGCCGGTGCCCGGCTGCCCGTAGCTCAGGCGGCGGGACATCAAGGCCGTGCCGGCGGCCAGGTCGCGCGGGCCAAGCTCGAGCCTGAACGGCACGCCGCGCATCTCCCAGTCATTGAACTTGAAGCCAGGCGACAACTGCGGGCGGCTGTCAACATGCGTCCGGATGCCCGCCCCCCGCAGGCTGGCGGCCAGGTCGGTTGCGGCGGCCAGCGTCGCCTCAGCCTGCTCGCCGCGCCCGATCGGGACGATGACGACCTGGTAGGGAGCCAGCGCGGGCGGCAGCACGAGACCCTTGTCGTCACCGTGGGTCATGATCACGCCGCCGATGAGCCTGGTGCTCATGCCCCAGGACGTGGTGTGGCACAACTCGGCCGTGCCATTCTCGCCGGTATAGGTGATCCCGAAGGCCGCCGCGAAGTTCGTCCCCATCAGGTGCGAGGTCCCCGCCTGCAAGGCCCGGCCATCCCGCATCATGGCCTCGATCGTGAACGTGCGCTCGGCCCCGGCGAACCGTTCCCGCGGCGTCTTCTCTCCCGGCACGGTCGCCAGAGCCGCGACCTCCACCGCGACGTCCTGGTAGATGCCAAGCGCCAGCATCGTCTCGTCGGTCGCGTCAGCCGCGGTGGCGTGCGCGGTGTGACCCTCCTGCCACAGGAACTCGCTCGTGCGCAGGAACATCCGCGGCCGCATCTCCCAGCGCAGCACGTTGGACCACTGGTTCAGCAGCAGCGGCAGGTCCCGGTGCGAACTGATCCATCTGGCCATCATCTCCCCGATGACCGTCTCCGAGGTCGGCCGGACGACCAGCGGCTCGTCCAGTTCCTTGCCGCCGGCGTGGGTGACCGTGAAGAACTCAGGCGCGAACCCCTCGACGTGCTCGGCCTCGCGCTCCATGAAGCTCTGCGGGATGAGCAGCGGGAAATAGGCGTTCTGGTGCCCGGTGGCCTTGATCCTCCCGTCCAGATCGGCCTGCAGCAACTCCCAGATCCTGTACCCGTACGGCCTGATCACCATGGCCCCGCGGACCGGCCACCGGTCCACCAGTTCCGCCCGGAAGACCACCTCGTTGTACCAGGCGGAAAAGTCCTCGCTCTGCGGGGTAACACTGCGCTCGTCACGTGCCATGGGCTTTAGGTTACCGAGTCGGGGCTTGAGCAAATCCCGCTCATGTCCCACCCGCCGCTCCCGCCTTGAACCCGCTCGTCCTCCTGCCGGGTCGGCCATTGATCTGGTCACAGGGCAGCCGCGTGCGAGCTGATGAGGCTGTCGGGTAACTCGTAATCGAGATGAGGGAGCCTTTCCGTGCGGGAGAGTTTCCCGCTCCAGGGGACTGTCAGTCGTGCGGGAGAGTTCCCGCTCCAGGGGGCTGTCAGTGCCGGGGCGCCAGGTGTGATGCTCCGTGATCAAGGACCAGGGCATGATCACGGAACATCGCCGGTGTCCTGACCTGGGCGATCATCCGTGATCACGGTCTCGATCATGATCACGGAAACCAGCACGGGTGCCGGGGGATGCCGCGAGGCTCGTGATCAGGATCGGGGAGCCTTTCCGGCATGGCGGGGTAGAGTTTCCGCTTCGGGGAGTCTTTCCAGTGGCGGGTTCGGGCCGGGACAGCAACAGGTAGGGCCACGTTGCTATTGCGGCCATCAGATAACAGAAACGTGGCCCTCCCTCTTGCTATCGGGACGACAACGGGGAGGGCCGCGTTGCTCACGCCGGACCGCCCACGCGACATGGGCGCTTCGCGCGCCGGGCGCCCGCGCTGCTCAGCGGCGGAAGATGCCGAAGAGGTTGCCCGCCGGGTCGCGGAGCGCGCTGGTCGTCATGCTCTTGTCGACGACGCCGTAGAGCGCGGTGCGCGCGGCGGTCTTGAGCGCGACCACGCTATCGACGTTGGCACGTGACCCGCCGAGTTTCTCGGCGCGCTCCAGGGTCTGCTCCACTTCCTGCACCTGGGCGTAGATGGTCGCCAGGCAGATGTCGGCGCCTCCGCCGATGCCGCCCTGGATGCCCCGGCTGGTGCCGGTGTCCACTACCGCGTACTCCGGCAGGCCAGACTTATCGATCTTCCAGGCAAACAGCTCTGCGTAGAACCGCTGCGTCCGCGCCGCGTCCGCGCCCAGGATCTCGAACCAGTCAACCGAGGCGCCCGAGCCGTCCGACGGGGCTGGCCCGTCAGCGCCAGACGGTGCCGAGCGGACGAGGCCGACAAGCAGATCATCCAGATCGCTGAACATGGCGATGGTGACGGCGCCGCCGAAATCCGTCGCCGGCAGGACGGTCTTGCCGCCAAGGGAGATCACCTTGTCGAGCGTCGCTTGCAGGTCGTCAGTCTCGACGTAGAACGCGGACCAGGGCTCGCCGGTCTGGCTTTTGCCGATGCCGCCGTTGATCCCGCTGCCGCCCCGGGTGTCGACGAGCGTGTAACCGCCGCCCTCGAAGGACTGCAGTCCCCAGCCGAATAGCTCACCGTAGAACGCGACCAGCGGAGCGTCGTCCGCGGCGCCGATCTCGAAATGCACAACTGCGTTTCCCACTGTCTGGCCCTTCGACATAGATTTTCCGGGTTAGCCTATGACCGTTGAGGGTTGATAACCAGATGCGTCGTCCACGCCCAGGGTGGCAGCATCGACCCGATGGATGACAAACATGGCCTGGAGACCCGCCTTGAGGTGCAAGGCAGCGGCACCCAGGTTTCCAAGGCCAGCCTGCGAGAGGGCATCGTCTACCGCGAGGCGGGTCCGTGGAGCCGGACCGTCCTGGCGTTCTTGCGGCATCTGGAGCAAGCCGGCTTCGAAGGCGCGCCCCGGGTAGTCGGCGACGGGTTCGCGCCCGACGGGCGTGAGATGCTCAGCTACATCGAGGGGTCGAGCCCGCAGCCGTATGCCTGGTCCGACGATGCGGTCGGCGAGGTCGGCCGGCTGCTGAGGGACCTGCATGCGGCGGCCGCGACGTTCAGCCCCCCGCCGGACGCGGCGTGGCGGCCATGGTTCGGCCGCCAGCTACAGGGGCCGACTCCGGTTTTCGGCCATGGCGATGCCGGACCGTGGAACATCATCGCCAGGGACGGCATCCCGGTCGCGCTGATTGACTTCGAGTTCGCCGGACCAGTGGATGCCATCTGGGACCTGGCTCAGGCCGCCTGGCTGAACGCGCAGCTTCACGACGACGACGTCGCCGAGCTTAACGGCCTGCCGGACGCCGGCACCCGCGCCAGGCAGCTGAAACTGATCCTGGACGGCTACGGCCTGCCGAGCCGCGAGCGGCTGGACTTCGTGGCGAAAATGATCACCTTCGCCGTACACGACGCCCGCGCCGAGGCCGTGCAGGCCGGAGTGACGCCCGACACCGCCAGTGCCGTCGATGCGGGCAGGTACCCATTCGCGTGGGGCATCGCCTGGCGGGTCCGCAGTGCTTCCTGGATGCTCACCAATAGGTCATTGCTCGAGCGCGCGATCCGCTGAGTCCTCGAGCGCGAGCCGCGTCCGCCAGAGTTTGCCCGTTGTTGGCCCGGTTAGCGGGTTGCTCTGCTGTACGGTGTGCGTCAAGACCTCAACCTATGAATGGACACCGCGATGAGGACTGATGTCGCTCTCTCGGAGTTGTTGGCTTCGGAGGATCACGTGAGCCCCAGAGTCACGAATCAGCATCCCTCCAGCCATTACCTGGCGGCGGCGTTCGCCTTTCTTTTCGACCAAGCTGATAATTTCCTCCTGCTCCGGGAGCGCGGCCAGGCCAAGTATCCCTGGGATCTGCCCGGAGGTACGCTTACGGACCAGGAAACTCCGGTCGATGGTCTCAAGCGAGAGGTGATGGAAGAGACCGGTCTAGCCATTCGCCTCATTTCTCCGCTATGCTGGCTAAAATGGGACTGGCATGATTCGGGGCAGCCTATTTTGGTTGCATTCTATGTGGCCGAAGTCGCGGATGGCGAGGTCTCGCTTTCCGAAGAGCACGGAAGCTTTTGTTGGGTTTCGATAGATAAGTTCAATGAACGGCACCTTGAGTTGTCCGCCGAGCCAGACATCGTGCGGGCGGTATTCGAACACTACCGAGAGCGCTGCGGCAGGTAGATGCCGATCCTTCGTGTCTGATGCGAGCATCGGATTGGACCGGACAGCGCCGCTGCCACGAGGAAGGCTCGTGAGATGCCCGCGAGCGCCGGACCTCGCGGAGTGGTTCTCTTATCCATTCCCGGAAGCAATTTGATCTTGGAATGGCATAAGAATGCGTGATTGCGGAGGTTGCGAGGAACTAATGAACCTGACTAGGTTATCTCGGTGAAACCAGGAGCCGACATAAGAGATAGTTGAGAGAAGGCTGGTATGCTCCGTTTTCCAGTCGGTATCACTCAAAACTACAAGTTTCCGGGTGACTGGCAATATCCCATCTATGTCGCTAAACATAGTGAAGGCGTGCTCAATGGCGCGCTGTCGGGTACGGATATTTGCTCCGGATACGGCCTGGACAACAGTCGCTATCCCTGGATCGCCTACTGCGGCGGTCGCCCGATACTGCCCTCCACTGCGCCCATGAAGCTGCGGACCTACTTCGACGTGCTCAAATTCGGCTTGGAAAAAGGTGACAAGACGCTCCGAAAACTGAACGCTCCGCGGAGGTGGCGCTAGGAGCCGTATTCCGTCAATATTAGCGACGGCGTTGGCCATATTGGTAACGAGCGGGCCGGCTTCGTCTACAGATCCCTGGACGGAAATCTGCTCATGATGTACTTCAACTTCATGTGCTCTCAACAGACGGCGCCATATATCTCTGGCTCGGCCTTGTTCGACATTTACGCCAGCTAGATCTAGCCTTGATAGGGCTTCGCCGCCGTCGCTGACCTCGATGGACTGGTCGTGACGACGGACAAGCACTTCGATGTGATCGCCGTCGCTATATTGATGAGAAGTCCTCACAAGCAGCCAACCGTCATCGAGTGGTGTGCAGCTCCAGTCGCCGGCGACCCTCGCCAGTGCCGATGTAATCAATTCGTCACAGAGAGTCATCATTTCACCCCCAGCCGCTCAGTGGTGCCAGATGTCAGCGTCGGGTCCTTCCACAGGTATGCCCCGCGGGTCTGTATATGACACTCGGCGAGGAAGGCCTCGAAGACGCCGCGAAGCTCTCTTCCTGTCACATTAGTAAGCGGGACGGCGGGAATCTCCTCTGGGGTGTAGGCGAAGGCGTCGCGATGGGCCTCGCTCCAGCGGTGCTTGTGGGTGCGGCCCCTCCACTCCTCGCGATCCGGAGTTCGATTCGTGTGTGAGCCGTTCACGTCAAGCCTTCGCAGCTGCTCGTTCTCCACCATCAGGTAGACGGTCGGCTTCCATGGCTTCGCCTTAGTCACTTGCATTCCGACGAACAACGGAAGAGCATGCACGTTGCTGACCGCCATCTGGGCACGAACGGCAGCAGGCCGGTCCTTCCATTGGACAGGGACCTGGAGTGCCAGCCCAGCCGTCTCGTCAAACACTGCGGCAACGAGCGTGTCGGTTACAGCCACGAGGCCAACCTCTTCGCCTGGGGGGTTCCATAAAAGCGTACAGGCTCGTTGAGAGCAAGCCATGCCGCACACGCCAGAGGACAGACTGTCCGGGAACTGCGGCGCGGCTGGGCCGCAACAGCGGCAACTCGTCGATGGCCCGTCGGCCGGTGACCTTCCCGGCTATTAGGAAACCTTGCTGATGCCTCGTCGCGAACACATGGCGAGCTGACCGTTATCGGTGACGTCGATATATCGAGGTCGTCGGCCGTGCTTGATCCTTCGAGATGCCGAAGCTGCAGCTTGCGCTGAGCAGCGTGGAGGAACTCAAAAACGCCGCCCGCCTCGATGCGCAGGCATGGGACGCGCTCAGCGCCAGAGAGGCGATATGGAGCCCGCTCGTCTGAGGCCAGCCCAGCCGGCCCAGCCGGCCCAGCGGCGACCGCGGGCCTTAATGGCCCGGGCCGTCTCCTGGTCCTCGAGCGCGAACTTGTCGCCCTTGATGCCCTCCGGCACGTCCACCGGGTACTCGCCGTTGAAGCACGCGAAGCAGAAGCCGTTGCCCTCCGGCCGGCCCATGGCGCGGCGCAGGCCGGGCAGGGACAGGTAGTGCAGCGAATCCGCGCCGACGATCCGCCCCACCTCTTCCTCGCTATGGTGGGCCGCGATCAGCTCGCTGCGCGAGGCCATGTCGATGCCCATGAAGCAGGGCCACATGATCGGCGGCGACGCGATCCGCAGGTGCACCTCGGCTGACCCGGCCCGGCGCAGTTCCTCCACGATCCGCCGCGTGGTCGTGCCCCTGACGATCGAGTCGTCGACCAGCACCACCCGCTTGCCCGCGAGGACATGGCGCATCGGGTTGAACTTCAGGCGCGTCCCCGACTCCCGCAGCCGCTGCGTCGGCTGGATGAACGTCCTGGTGATGTAGCGGGACTTGATCATGCCTTCCACGAACGGGATGCCCGCGGCCTCGGCGAAGCCGACCGCCGCCGGCGTTCCCGAGTCCGGGAGCGTGATCACGATGTCGCCATCGGCGGGCGACTCGGCCGCCAGCTCGCGCCCCATGGCCCGGCGCGCCTCGTAGAGCGACTGGCCCATCAGCACGGAATCGGGTCGCGCGAAGTAGATGAATTCGAACGAGCACATGGCCCGCCTGTCGGCCCGGCGCGGGATCCTGGTGCTCCTGACGCCGTCGGCGCTGATCGAGATGATCTCGCCCGGCTCGATCTCGCGGTCGAACTGGGCGCCGACGACATCAAGCGCGCACGTCTCGCTGGCGAGAATGCTGCCATCACCGGTCTCGGTGTCGGTCAGGCGCCCCAGGCACAGCGGGCGGATGCCCAGCGGATCACGCGCCGCGACCAGCGCTTCCCGGCTCAGCAGGATCAGGCAGTAGGCGCCGTCGAGCTGGGGGAGCGCCGCCGCCAGCACCTCGTCAAGCGCCTGACCCGGAGTTCGCGCGAGCAGCTGCCCGGCGATCTCGGTGTCGGACGACGACACGAACGTGACGCCCTCGGCTTCCAGGCGGGCCCGGACGGCCTGGACGTTGGTGAGATTGCCGTTGTGCGCGAGGAGGAACGGCCCGATCCGCGGGTGCTCGAACCGCATCGGCTGGGCGTTGGGAAGCCTCGCGCTGCCCGTCGTGGAGTACCGCGTGTGCCCGATCGCGATGTGGCCGGTCAGCCTGGCCAGTGACTCGGAGTCGAAGACCTGGGAGACCAGGCCCATCTCCTTGTGCTCGGTGATCGCGTGGCCGTCGCTGACCGCGATGCCGGCCGACTCCTGACCCCGGTGCTGCAGGGCATACAGGCCGAAATAGGTCAGGTTGGCGACATCCTCGCCCGGGGCGAAAACGCCGAAGACCCCGCACTCCTCGTGCATCCTGTCATCGTTCACGGCAGGTCCACCCCGCAGATGCGCCGGGCGGCCTCGGCGTACCGGGCGCTCGTCTCCGCCACGATCGCCGCGGGCAGTTCCGGGCCCGGCGCCGTCTTGTCCCAGGGCTGGCTGGTGAGCCAGTCACGGACCGGCTGCTTGTCGAACGAGGGCATCGAACATCCTTCGCGCCATTGCGCGGTCTCCCAGAACCGCGATGAATCGGGAGTGAGTACCTCATCTATCAACGCCAGCCGGCCCTCGATGAGTCCGAACTCGAACTTCGTATCCACCAGGATCATGCCGGCGCTCTCGCAGTGCCCGGCGGCGAAGCCGTACAGGGCCAGTGACACGGCCTCGAGTTCCGCCGCGAGTCCGTCGCCCGCGAGCTCCGCCAGCCGGGCGCGGCTGATGTTCTCATCGTGGCCGTCGTCGTTCTTGACGGCCGGGGTGAATCGCGGCTCCGGCAGCCGGGCCGACTCCAGCAGCCCCGGTGCCAGCCGCTCGCCGGCGAGCGTGCCGCGGTCGCGGTACTCCTGCCAGCCGCTGCCGGCCAGGTACCCGCGCACCACGCACTCGATATCGATCCGCTCGGCCCGCGCCACCCGCATCGAGCGCGGCCCCAGCTCCTGCCAGTCCAGCGCGCCGGTCACCTCGGCGGGCGGGTCGTCCCGCAGGTGGTTGGGCACGATGCTGGCGGTCCGGCCGAACCACCACCGCGACATCTGGGTCAGCACCGCGCCCTTGCCCGGGATCGCCGTGGGGAGCACGACATCGAAGGCCGAGATCCGGTCGCTGGCCACCATCAGCAGCATGCCGCCCGGGAGCTCGAAGGTGTCGCGCACCTTGCCCCGGCGGAACAGCCGGAGCCCGGGCGCGTCGATTGCGGTCACCGTCGTCATACTCTTCCGATACTTCCACATCACGGCCCGATGTCCATCTCGCCGTTGACGATGTCCCAGAGAACCTTCGGATACAGGCGGCGCTCGGCGACCTTGATCCGCTCCCACAGCGCGGCCTCGTCGTCGCCGGCCATCACGGGGACGTCAGGCGACTGCGCCAGGATGCCGCGCTCGTCGTCGACGGCCGGCCCGGCCAGATGGATCGTCGGGCCCGTGGTCCGCACCCCGGCGGCCAGGGTGTCCCTGACCGCGTGCGCGCCCTTGAACGAGGGCAGCAGCGCCGGATGGGTATTCAGAATCCGGTTTTCGTACCGTTCAAAAATCTTCTCATGAAGAATGGTGAAAAAACCCGCCATAGCAATCAATTCGACATCGTGCTGTCGCAGGACGTCAGAAACAGCCCGGGTGAACCCCTCGCGGTCCCAGTTCTCGCCCGCCCCCGCGCGGTAGCCGAAGTCGCGCCTGGCGACCACGACCGCCGGGATGCCCGCCGCCGCCGCGACGTCCGCCGCCGCGCAGGGCCGGTCGGTGACCACGACGGAAACGGGAGGCCCGTGCTCGATGATCGAGCCCAGGATGGTGCCGGTCCCGGAAGCCAGGACGGCGAGGTTCAGCGTCACGCGGGCTCCTGGAGGCACCACTCGTAGGCGTTCTGGAACATCCGCAGCCACGGGCTGGCCGCCAGCCCCTGCCACCCCGGGGGGAGCCACGGCCACTGCCAGAGCTGGTTGGCCATCCGCTCGGGATGCGGCATCATCGCCAGGTGCCGGCCATCGGCCGAGGTCAGGGCGGTGACGCCGCCCGGGCTGCCGTTGGGGTTGAACGGGTAGGTCTCCGTCGGCTTGCCGTCGGGATCAGCGAACCGCAGCGGCATCAGCGACGGATCGACGCTGCCCGCGCCGCCGGGCAGGTGCAGGCGGCCCTCGCCGTGAGCGACCCAGACCCCCAGGCGCGACCCGGCCATGCCGCGCAGGAAGATCGACGGGCTCGGCGTGATCTCGACCGTGGCGAGCCTGCACTCGAACCGGCCCGAGCGATTACGGATGAATCGCGGCCGCAGCTCATCGGCGACGCTCCGGTCAGGCGCCCAGCCCAGCAGCGCCATCAGCTGCGCCCCGTTGCACAATCCGAGCGAGAACGTGTCCTGGCGCTGGCAGAACTGATCGAACTGCTCCGCCAGGTCGCCGTGGAAGCGGATGATCCCGGCCCACGCCTTGCCCGCGTCGAGCACGTCACCGTAGGAGAAGCCGCCGGGGAAGGCCACGCCCCGGAACCCGGTGAGGCAGACCCGCCGCTCCAGCAGGTCAGTCATCGTCACGTCCCAGGCCTCGAAGCCGGCCGCGTGGAAAGCGGCCGCCAGCTCGCGGTCGCCGTTGCTGCCCTGATCGCGGATCACCGCCACGCGCGGCGCCTGCGCCTGCGCTGGTCCGGCCGGGCGGGGTGATGACGCCCGCGGCGTGAACGTCAGCCGCCAGTCCGGCGCGGTGACCAGGTCGCGGGTCGCCCGCCACTCTTCGTCGGCCGACTCGGTCTGCAGCCGCTCTATCCGCGTGCTGGTGTCCTCCCAGACGGCCCGCACGTCCACCATGGCGCGGTCGATCACGACCTCGTCGTTATGCCGCACGACGATGTCGCCGCCCGGCGATCCGACCCGGCCGATCATGGTCGCGGGCACGTCGCGCCCGGCCAGGAAGGCCATCACAGCGTCGCCATCGGGCGCTTCGAGCACTAGGCCGAGTTCCTCGGCGAACAGGGCGGCGAGCGGGCCGCCGGCCGTGTGAAGCTCAAGTTCCGCGCCCACGTTGCCGGTGAACGCCATCTCGGCGACCGCCGTGATCAGGCCGCCGTCGCCGCGATCGTGCGCGGAGACCACGAGCCGCTCGCCGACGAGGTCCTGCGCGGCAGCGAACGCCCGGGCCAGCGCGCCGGCGTCGTCGGCGTCGGGCACCTCGTCGCCGACCTGCTGCCAGGCCTGGGCGAGCGCGGAGCCGCCGAGCCGTGCCCTGCCGCCCGACAGGTCGATCAGGATCAGCGCGTTCCCCGGCTGCTTGAGGTCCGGCGTCACCTTGACCCGCACGTCGGGCATCGGCGCGTAGGCGGCGATGACCAGCTCACCGGGTGCCTTGACGGGCTGGTCACCCGTGCCGGTGACAGCCATGGACAGGCTGTCCTTGCCGCCGTCCACGGCGATGCCGAGCTTGATCATCAGCTCGCTCATGGCGATGGCGGCCTGCCGCAGCCTCGTGCCTTCGCCCGGCAGCTTGGCGGCCCACATCCAGTTCGCGGAGCAGCGCACGTCGGAGAGCCTCGTGATCCGGGCTCCGGCGAGATTCAGCAGGGACTCCGCGACGGCCATCCTGGCCATGGCGGCGGGATCGACAAGCCCCTTGACCGGCTGCTCGCCCAGGCTGAGGGCCACGCCCCGGACTCCGAAGAGGCTCTGGGCGTAAGCCGCGTAGTCGGACAGCGGCAGGTGGTTGGCCCGACGCACTGCTGCTGGGCGACGTGCCCGGTCACGCAGCGGTCGACCTTGCGGGTCAGGTAGCTCTTCGACGCGACGGACGGCAGCCTGAGCACGCGCTCCAGCGCCTGCCAGGGCGTCACGCCGTCGAGGCTGAGCGGCGCGGACGCCTCCGGTACCGTGCTGACCTCGAGGTCCTTGGGCGGGACGTCCCCCAGGATCGGCTCGAGCGGCAGGTCAACGGGAGCGCTGCCGTCGGCCGCGTCGCGCAGCAGGAACCGCCCGTCCCCGGTCACCTCGCCGACGACGGCGAGCGGCGCCTTCTCGCGCGCCGCGATCTCGGCCAGCCGCTTCAGGCCGGCCGGGCGCACCAGGACCGCGTTGCGCTCCTGGGCCTCGTTTCCCCAGATCTCGAGCACCGAGAGGCTGGTATCGCCGACGGGGATCGCCCGCAGGTCGATGCGCGCGCCGGCCGGATAGACGATCTCGGGCAGCGCGTTGCTGTCGCCGCCCGCGCCGAGGTCGTGGGCCGAGACGATCGGGTTGGCGTCGCCCAATTCGACGCAGGCGCGCAGCACGCGGCCCGCCCGCTGCTCCATCTCAGGATCGCCGCGCTGCACGCTGTCGAAGTCCAGGCCGGTGTCGTTCTCGCCTGACATCATCGAACTGGCCGCGCCGCCGCCCAGGCCGATCCGGTAGGCGGGGCCGCCCACCTGGACGACCAGCATGCCCGGCTCCGGCGGCTGCTTGCCGACGTGAGCGTCGTCGAGCTGGCCGGCCCCGACGGAGTACATGACCGGCTTGAGCCAGCTCCGGTATCCGCCGGGCGTATAAGCTCCGAAACTGCGTACAAACCCATAAATCAGCGGCTCTCCGAAGCAGTTGCCATAGTCGGAGGCCCCGTTGCTGGCCTGGATCAGAATGTCGAGTGGCGCGGCGAGGCCGGGCGGTGCCGTATGCCCGTCCGCCTCCCAGACGTGCTCGTCGGTCAGGCGCAGGTTGCCGACACAGTAGGCGGCCCCGCTGACCTGCACTAGGCCGCCCCGGCCGACGACCTGGTTGTCGCGGATGCGCCCGCCGGTGCCGGTCGCCGCGCCCGGATAGGGCGCGACCCCGGACGGGTGGTTGTGCGTCTCGGCGGTCAGCGTGGGGTGATACACGCGCTCGATGTGGGCGAGCGGCGACGGGTCACCCGGCCTGACCGGCATCAGCGCGGTCACGCGCCCGCCCCGGATGGCGGAGCTGTCGTCGTGGAAGGCGATCAGCGAGTTGCCCGGGTCGCGCCGCCAGGGCTCCTTGACGATCGACATCAGGCTGCCTGGCTGAGTTACGCCATCGATGATCATCCTGCCCTTGAAGAACCCGTGCCGGCAGTGCTCGGAGTTGCCCTGAGCGAGCTGGAAGAGCTCGACGTCGGTCGGGTCGCGCCGCAGCTGCTCGGTGAAGAGGCGGTAGAAGCGCAGCAGATCCTGCTCGTCCATGGCCAGCCCGAGCTCGCGGTTGACGCGGCGCAGGGCCTCGATGCCGTCGAGCGGGATGATCCGCACCGGCTCGGCCGTCAGCTGAGTCTCGAAGCTGGCCAGCGGGGCCGGGTAGACGGTCTCGGTCATCCGGTCGTGCAGCGGCTCGGCCACGCCGGCGAGCTGAGCGCCTGACATGGCGAGGCTGAAGCCGAAGCGGCGGCTGCGCTCGAGCCGCACGACGCCGTCCAGGCCGTTGACGCGGCAGATGTCGACCGCGGTCGACGACCAGGCGGTCTCGACGCCGGGGCGCGGGCCGATCTCGATCACCGACGCCGATCCGGTCAGGAAGCTCGTGGTCGCGAGCCCGGCCGCGTCGAAGGTCTCGCCAAGCAGCCAGCGAAGGACCGCCGTCGCGGACGGATCAAGATCCGCGCTGGCCTGAACGTAGAAGCAGTGCTCCGCCTCCACGGTGACAGCGGGCGGCACGGCGCGCTGCGCGCGGGCCACATCCTGGGGGAGAACGGAGCGACGGCGGTAGAAGCGGTACAGCGATCCTCCCTGGGCCGTGTACTCCCACGGTACTATGCGGGCGCCTGCGCTATCGTCGCCGATATGCGCATTGCCGAGGGCCAGCCGCTGGTCGGCCTCATCATGGGCTCGGCTTCTGACTGGCCCTTCCTGCTGCCGGCCGCGCGGCTGCTCGATGAGTTCGAGATCCCCTGGGAGCGCGGGATCTTCTCCGCTCACCGGCTGCCCGAGGAGATGAGCCGCTACGCGCGGACGGCAAGGGAACGCGGCCTCCGGGTCATCATCGCCTCCGCCGGCGGCGCCGCCCACCTCCCCGGCATGATCGCGTCGAAGACGCCGCTGCCGGTGATCGGCGTGCCGCGTCCCGGCAAGGTGCTCGACGGGCTCGACGCGCTGCTGTCGATCGTGCAGATGCCGGCCGGAATCCCCGTCGCGACGATGGCGATAGGCGAGCCGGGCGCGGCCAACGCCGCGGTGCTGGCGCTGCGCATCCTGGGGACCGCCGATGCCGGGTTCAGCGCGCGGGCGCAGGAATACCAGGAGTCGCTGCGCCAGCGGACGCTGGATCAGCCCGATCCCGCCGCGGGTTCCTACGAGTCGCCCTGGTCGTCGGTCGTGACGCCGGACGACCTGCCTGAACCCGGCTAGGGAGTCTGGCGAACGGGCTGCTGGCCACCCCGCGCACCGGTGGAGAGGCGCGGGCCGGGTGAAATCAGGCTGACCACTACCTGTCTTTCTCTGGCCCTGCGGGCGCTCGCAGGATCGGCATGCCTTCTCCCACCTCACGGATCTCTAGCAAGCGAAATGTCCTCGTCTCCATGCCCGTACTGGTAGACCACTTGGTGGTTTGCTCCGCAGTCACAACGACCTGGCGGTTGTAGTAAGGACCCATCTCCGCCGCCAGTTCGTTGTCCACGGACACGAGCACAAGGCCGCGATCCTCAGTTCTCAGTTCCGCTTTCTTGACCGTGCTAACTGTCTGGAGAACGCCCACCAGCCCAGCTACCGTCGTTTCGACCTTGTTCCGCTCGATCGCCAGCCGTATAACCCGCGCCGATCGACCCTGGAGCGACGCATGACGGCGGCGTGCGCCCAGAGGTTGCCAAGAGAAATCCACCGATATCTGATCACCGAGCACGCGTTCCATGAGGTCTGAGAGATGCTTCGCGGCGCGGGGACCGAGGCGTCGGAGTTCATGAGCCAGCGCGTCTGCCTGCAGCTCTTGTCCTTCGGACTGCTCGACGAGCTGGAACAGTTCGCTCAGCGCCGCCTCAACCAGCGTTTCGAAACCTGGTGGCGCTGAGCCGGGCGTGTCAAACTGCGTACCTTGTTCAACCTGGGACGGCCCCCTTAGCTGGAAAATTACCGACCCGATGCCGACATCCGGAGAAAGCCTCAGCTCGGTGGCCTTCAGGATCTCGGCTTGTATCACACCGCGGCTGGTGGGCTCTAGGGCCAGCGCCTGGTCGATCGACGCGATGGACTCTTGTATGGAACTGAGAATAGCCGTAGCCTGCCGTACCGGAATCTCATGACCCACGACACCTGGTCCGTGCAGGCGCACGAACATCTCGGGCCGATCAGGGATGGCGGCAAGGCCGACATCTCGCACTAGGGCACGGACACTCAGCCGAGCCAAGTCTCCGGGATCGGTAACTGGTTCGACATCTGTCGCGAGTGCTAGGTTGCGCAGGGCTTCAAGGCGCTCGTCAGGAGTAGGCACTGATCTGCACGTCCAGGTAACCGCGCCTGGGAGCGGCCTCTGCCGGCACTGGCGGAGTGCCCTTGGGGTTGATCCGGCCGCGCTGCCACCAGTCGTCCCAGTGACCTCGTGCCCAGTAGTAGGTGTCGTGAACGGGGTTTACGCCAGCCTGTGGCTGCAGAACGCACTCCCACGGCAAGACGTAAGTGTCAAGTCTCACACCCAGGGCCGCTTTTATGTAAGAGCCACGGCTGAACAGCGAGACAATTCGCTGATCAGCGGGGCCGCGGCTCCGACAGTCGTCTCCGTTGACAAGGAACGTCACGTCAAGGTCTTCCGGATCGGCTTTTCTGTCGTGAAGCTCCCGCCTAACCATGCGGCATATACTTTAACGGAAGTTTGTGGCAGATTGCTAGCATCTTGCCAGTCTCGCCAGATATCGCTACGAGTCGATGAACTCGCGAACCGAGGACATGAGACGAACTCGGCCTCTACCTCCTTTTCGGAGCACCCGTGCCTGCCGGGCGGCAGCAAGCCCGATAGTCGATCAAGAGGGGGGATCACAGCGCAGTCACCCTCATTCCGCTTAGCTCAGGCCCGCTGTCGATTCGAAAGAGACGTAATCGAAGCGGGCGGTTGTCAACTCCGAAGCCCAAGCTCAGTGACTAAGGCAACAGTAGCGTGTCGCTGCGACACTCAAGGACAAGCTGTGAGTTCAGCTCGCGCTGCGGGCTCAGACGGGATGCTGCTAACGGGTGACAACCTGGCGGAGTGACTAGCCAAGCTCTCCTAGGAGAGCCGCAGCTCGTCGGTCTCGTAGGTGAGCGCGAGGGGCTCGATGATCACGCGGCGCTCGCCCGCCTCGACCGCGCCGGCGATGATGGCGGACAGGCCGGCGTCGCTGGCTGCCTCGACGACTGCGCCCGCGCTGCCGGCGCGGCAGAAGACGGCGAATCCGGCGCCCATGTTGAAGGTTCCGTAGGCCTCGTGGGGGCTCATGCTGGTGCGTTCGGTGATGAACCGCAGTACCTCGGGCACGGGCGGCAGGCTGTGAATCCGGTACGTGAGCTCGTTCTTCGCCCGCATCACCTTGCGCAGCCCGTGTCCGGTGATGTGGCTGAGGTAGGTCACCGGGATATTCCGCTCCAGCAGCGATTCCACCAGCGGAACGTAGATGACGGTGGGATCAAGCAGCGCGTCCCCGTAGTGACGGCCGCCGGGGAGGCGGGTCAGGTATCCGTCGGGCAGTTCTGAGGCGAGGGCCCGGGCCAGGGAGGCGCCGTTAGCGTGCAGGCCGGAGCTCGCCAGCAGCACGATCTCGTCGCCCGGGGCCAGGTCCTGGCCGAGTACGGGTGCGTGGCCTGGCGGGACCTGGCCGACCGCCGCTCCGGCGATGTCGATCTCGTCAGGGAAGACGATGCCGGTGAGGCTCGAGGTCTCGCCGCCGCCCCAGGTGGCCCCGGCTGTCTCGCAGGCGCTGCGCCAGCCGGTGACCAGGGACGAGTACCGCCCGCTGGCGTCGTGCTGCCAGCCGCTCGATCCGGTTGCGAAGTAAGCGTTGACCACGAGCGGCAGGGCGCCGACGCAGCAGAGGTCGTTGACGATGGCTGCGACCGCGTCGTAGCCGATGTCCGCGAACCGGTCGGCGCCGCCGGCCTCCAGGTAGTGCCGCGCGATGACCGACTTCGTGCCCAGGCACTCAAGTACCAGCGCGAGGCTGCGGTCGCCGAGCTCGAAGACGAAGGCGGGCTCGCCGCGCGAGGCGTCGATGCCGGACCCGCCGCGAAGGTGCAGCAGTCCGCTCGTGGCCAGTGCCTGCGCGGCGGCTAGCTTCTTGGCCGCGTCAAGCAGCTCATAGCTGACCCCCGCCGACGCGTACCTGGGCTCGTCCATTAGCTGCTCCCGATGCCGATAGCTTCCACCTGGCGCCGCCGCTCCTGGACCTCGGCCAGGGTGCCGGCGCACACGGTGACGTGCCCCAGCTTGCGGCCCGGTCGCGGCGCCTTGCCGTACAGGTGCAGGTGCGCGCCCGGTACGGCCAGCACCTCGGCGACCGGCGGCAGGTCGCCGATGAGATTCACCATGCAGGCGGCGCCCCGGATGCTGGTATCCCCCAGTGGCAGCCCGAGTATGGCGCGGACATGGTTCTCGAACTGGCTGGTCACCGCGCCCTCGATGGTGAGATGACCCGAGTTGTGCACCCGGGGTGCCAGCTCGTTGACCAGGACCTGCCCGCCGGCATCGAAGAGCTCGATCGCCAGCACGCCGACGTAGCCGAGCGCGGTCAGCACCCGCGTCGCGCAGCGTTCGGCCGCGGCCGCGGTCTCGGCCGTGATCCCCGGGGCTGGCCCGGTGGAGACGCGGAGAATTCCCTCATGATGGCGGTTCTCGACCGGCGGGTAGCAGGCGATGCGCCCGTCCTGCCCGCGAACCGCGATCACTGAGAGCTCGCGGTCGAAGCTCACCCATTCCTCGGCGATCAGCGGGACGCCGCCGAGCGCCCGCCACGCGGCATCGAGGTCCGCTGGCTGGCGCAGTACCGCCTGTCCCTTGCCGTCGTAGCCGAGCCGCCTCGTCTTCAGCACGGCGGGGAAGCCCAGGGCGGCTATCGCCTCGTCCAGCGTCTCCCGGCTGCCGACCGGCACGAACCTGGCGGTCCGCTCGCCAAGCTCGGTGACGAACGTCTTCTCCGCCAGCCGGTCCTGCGATACCTCGAGCGCGGCTTCGGCCGGCCTGACCGGCGTGATCTCGGCGATCCGGCGAACGGCGGCGACCGGGACGTTCTCCCATTCGTAGGTCACCACGTCGAGTCCGCTGGCGAACCGCGCGAGCGCGTCGTCATCGTCAAGCGACCCGCTGATGACGGTGCCCATCGAGGCGCCGGGCACGTCGTCGCTCTCGGCGTAGAAACGGCAGGTGATATCCAGGTCGCGGGCCGCCTGGGCCAGCATCAGGCCAAGCTGGCCCGCGCCGAGAATGCCGATTCGCTCGCGGCTCACTGGCCGCCCTGGCTCGCTGGTGCCGCGATGTCGCGCCGGTAGCGCATGCCGTCGAATCGCACCTGCCCGATCAGCTCATAGGCCGCTGACCGGGCCGAGGCCAGATCGGCGCCGGTGGCGCTGACCGCCAGGACCCGGCCGCCTGAGGTGCGCAGGGTGCCGTGGCTGTCACGGGCCGTGCCGGCGTGGAAGATGACGGTGCCGTCCGGCTGCTTGCCCGGCATGGCGATCGCCAGGCCGCTGGCCGACGAGGCAGGGTAGTCGCGGCCAGCCGCCACCACCGTCACCCCGGCGGCGCTGGCGGGCAGTTGCCCGTCTGCCGGCAGCTCGCCGCGTGCCGCCGTGATCATCAGGTCCACGAACCGCGGGGCATCCAGCACGGGCAGCAGTGCCTGAGTCTCAGGATCGCCGAACCGCGCGTTGAATTCGAGTACGCGCGGGCCGTCGGCGGTCAGCATCAGCCCGACGTACAGGCAGCCGCGAAAGGGCGTGCCACGATCCCGGAGCGCGGTCAGGCACGGGCTCACGACATCGGCGGCCACCGAGTCAAGCAGCGCGTCGGCGTCGACGTCGAGCGGCGGGCAGTACGCGCCCATGCCGCCGGTATTGGGTCCCAGATCCCCGTCGAACGCGCGCTTGTAGTCGGCGGCGGGCGGCAGCAGGACGGCGCGGGTTCCGTCGCAGAGCGCGAACACCGACACCTCGCGGCCGGCGAGCAGTTCCTCGACGAGGACGACATCGCCGGCCTGACCGTGCTTGCGGTCATCGAAGCACGCGGCCAGCGCTTCCTCGGCCGTGCTGACGGAGTCGCAGACGGTCACGCCCTTGCCCAGGGCCAGGCCATCGGCCTTCACCGCGACCTTGCCGCCGCGCTGCCTGGCAAAGTCCAGCAGCACTCGGCGGTCCGCCGCCGGGCCAGCCACCCACCGCGCCGTTGCGATCCCGGCATCATCCATCAGCTGCTTGGCGAAGACCTTGGAGCTCTCGATCCGCGCCGCCGCCTTCGTCGGCCCGAACACCAGCGCGCCAGCCGCCGCGCAGGCGTCGGCCACCCCCGCCTCCAGCGCCGCGTCGGGCCCGACGACGACGAAATCGATCCGGTGCTCGCGAACGGCCCCAGCCAGCGTCCCGGCATCGGTCGCTGCCACGTCGAGGATCGCGGCCACCTCGGCCATCCCCGCGTTGCCCGGGGCGGCAAACAGCGCGTCCGCCCGCCCCGACCGCGCGCACATCCACGCCAGGGCGTGCTCACGCCCGCCGCCTCCGACCACCAGAACGCGCATCGACCTCCGGCCTCCATCTCGCTCCCCGGACATGCTACGGACCCCGGAGCGCCAGCGCCGCGGGTGGTGCTCGTGGCCATTCGGCACGCTGGGCGGGACCCACTTTTCATCACCCACGGTGGAGCCACGCAGCGGCTCGTGGATTTTAAGTTGATCTTCGATGGGCCGGGTCAGCCGCTCAATGACCCATCGACGGCGCCACCACGCCAGCAACGCCCCAAGGGGGTGCGACTTTCAAGTTAGCGTCGGCGCCGGCGTGGCCCGCCCCGTGCGATCCTCCGCGATCATGATCGCGGCCGTGATCACGGAAGTTGATACCTGCCCTGAGAGGCTGTCAAGTGACCCGTGATCAGGATCGGGGAGCCTTTTCGGCATCGCGGAGGAGAGTTCTCGCTCCGGGGTGATGTCAGTGCGGGGGCGCGAGGTGCGATGTTCCGTGATCAAGGACGAGAGCGTGATCACGGAACCTCGCCCCTGTCCTGACCTGGGAGATCTTCCGTGATCACGTCCGCGAACATGATCACGGAAACCAGCACGGGCTCCGGAGGCTGCCGCGCGGCTCCTGAGCAGGATCGGGGAGCCTTTTCGGCATCGCGGGGGAGAGTTTTCGCATCAGGGAGTGTTTTCGGCCGATAGGGCGCGGCGAGCAATAGTCCGCAGGTTTCAGATCTAGCGCTCCCTTTCGTGATAACGGGCAGGGCGGCAGCGGAGCCGGCTGCCGATGCCGTCGCTGCCGCAACCGGGCCGGCGTGGCCGGGGTTGTGGCTGACGGCAGGCCCGACAATGTCACAACCGCAGGCCTGAAGCGTCTTGGCCAGGCCCAGCGATATCACATTGACGGCGCTATGGCGCCAGCAATGTCACAACGCCGGGGGTGGCTCCCCCGCACATCACCGCCGACACGCCCATAGAACTGACAACACTCCCTGCGACAAGTCTCCCCGGTGACTCGGGAAGTCTCCCCGCTGACCCGCCGGAGCCTGACCTTCCAAGATCCCGAGTCACCCGACAGCCTCCTGACCAGCGCAAACTTCCGTGATCATGCCGCCGGGCATGATCACGGAAACCAGTCATCATGCCGGGACCATGGCACACTCCCAGTTCACTCATTTGGGAACGGCACCCAGGTCCCAGTGTGCCCCGCAGGTTCCGGGCAGGCCCATTCCAGGCCCGGCAAGCGCGGGTCTTGCGGAGCATCGGGGCTTGCCGTGGGGGGCATGCGGGCAGGTTCTGTGACTTTTCTGCGACCATGATCGATCACGGGACATCACCCGATTCGAGGCGATCGAGCTAACCCACAGGCTGCTTGAACGGAACGGTAACGGTGACGGAATCGGCGAACCAGTGGGCGCCGTCCGGATACGACGGTGCCCCGCAGGTCCCCTGAAGATAGTGCATCATGGGGCCATACCATAGGAACTTCATTTTGGCGTAGAAGCCGTAAATATCGCGGATCACGTAGGTAATGGTCCCGACGTAATAGCCGTTCTTCTGCTTGCCGCTGCCGCTGATGTCCAGGCCTTGCGTTCCCCCGAAGGCAAGTCTCGGTTCTGACGTCGAGGGAGAATTGCTGAAGTCCGGGTTTTGCATGACGGAAGTAACGTTCGCGACCTGCTGCCCTGAATCTAGCAGCGTCTTTGCCCGGGCCTGGATAGTATTGTCCAGGCCCATGAAGATACTGTCTGCCTTCACAGCCTTGGCGAGCTTCGAGTCGTCCGACAGGTCCATCGGCGTGCCGGTGCCGTCCAGGAAGTGCCTCAGCCAGCCGGCAGCGACGGAAGCGCCTACAGCGCCGAAGCCCTTAGCCACACCATAGCCGTTAGCTCGGTTAATAGCGGCAAGCGAGCTATGGCATTTTTTGGCGAGTTCAGGGCTCCCTTCAGCGAACTCCGAGCTCGGGTCTTGATTCACGGGTGTCAAAGGCTTGTCCCCGGTAATGGTGAAATCGCACGCAGAGCCAGTATTCGAGGCAGGACTGGCCTGATACGCAGCGGCCTGCCCGCCAGAACCAGAGCCAGAGCCGCTAGAACCTGTCCCGCCTGTCCCGCCCTGACCTGTCCCGCCCTGACCTGTCCCGCCGGACCCTGTCCCGCCCTGACCTGTACCTCCCGAGCCTGTCCCTCCCGAGCCCGTGCCGCCGGACCCTGACCCGCTGGAACCTGATCCGGAGCCGGAACCTGATCCGGAGCCGGAACCTGAACCTGAACCGGAGCCGGAACCTGAGCCTGATCCGGAGCCGGAACCTGATCCGGAACCGGAACCGGAGCCGGAGCCGGAACCTGAACCTGAACCTGAACCTGAGCCGGAACCTGAACCTGAACCTGAACCTGATCCGGACCCTGACCCGCCCGAGTTGGAAGATCCGGTCCCGCCAGAGGACCCGCTCCCGCCAGAGGACCCGCTCCCGCCAGAAGAGCCGCTCCCGCCAGAAGAGCCGCTCCCGCCAGAAGAGCCAGGTGAATTGCCTGAACCAGTGCCCGAGCCAGTACCTGTACCGCAGCTAGCGCTGGCCGTGCTCGCCTGGAGATTCGCAGTGGCTAACGAAGAGCCGGCGATGACCACTATGGGAGTCGCAACCAGCGTCAGCGTCACCATCAGGGAGGTTCGCTCTAAAAGGAGTCGCTTGCCAGCTTGCGCGCAAGCTGTCGCCAGCGCCCGCCTCATTACTATCTGACGTTTTGCGAGCATTTAACATCACATCCGATCCCTGTGCTTAAGGCGATTAGCGCAAGTCGGCGCGGTCATATGGCCCTTGCTGATGAGACGCCTGACATCGCCATCCAGTTGACAATGCGGCGCAAGTATTTTCGCGCCTAGTTGTGTAATCCTCAGGCGCGGTTGCGGCGTCGTAATCGTGATAGCACGATTTGCCTCAGCGGTGACCGGTTGTCGCCAACTGGGCGGAACGACGGGTGAGAGGGGTGGAGTTCTCTTGGCGGGTTTGATGCGAGGGTTACCGCGATTCCAGCGGTTGCCAGATGGCCCGCGGCTGGGACACTGGCTGGCTTCCCTGTTCGCCGGAGTCGTGACGCTGGTGAGGCGTCACTGGATCATCACGATCGCGATGGGCGCGGCGACCTTACTGCGGCTGACAGCGATGCTCGGCTTCCAGCCCGCAGTGCTCTTCCGGCTGGACTCTTACGACTACCTGTGGGGGGCAGTGCGCTTGACCCCCAATCTTATTAACCTCAGCGGTTACTCACTATTTTTGTGGCTTCTCAAGCCGTTTCACTCACTTGCCGTGGTCACTGCTCTGCAGCACCTGATGGGCCTGGGCGTGGCCTGCATGGTGTACGCGCTGCTGCGCCGCTATGGCCTGCCTGCGTGGGGCGCTACCCTCGCCGCCACGCCAGTACTCTTCGACCCCTCTGAGCTCATGACCGAGCAACTGCTCATGGCCGACACGCTGGCGATAACGCTGATGATGGCCGGGGTCACTGTGCTGCTCATCCGCCGGTCGCCGACGCTGCCCGGGTGCGTAGTCGCCGGGGCGCTGATCGGCGCCTCGGCCATAGTTCGCCCGACCACCCTGCCGCTGGTCGTACTCGCGCCTGCTTATCTCCTGATCCGCAAGGCCGGATGGCGGCGGGCAGCGGCCTGGGTGCGCGGCGGTGCGGCTCTGGCGGCGGGTATGGCCCCTGTCCTGGCGTACATGGCCTGGTTCGCGGCCGTGCACGGCACGTTCAGCCTGACGCAAAGCGAGGGGCTGTTTCTGTGGTCACGGACGATGTCATTCGCCAACTGCGCCGTTATCAAGCCGCCAGCGGATCTGCGCGAACTGTGCCCCGGTGCACAGCCGGGCCGGCTCTCGCAGCCCCTTGCGTCGCTCCGACCGCGGCCGACACGCTACCTCTGGAATCATCGCGCCTGGCAATGGCAGCATCCCGCGCCGGGCAACATCTCCCCCGGCACCGCCGCGTTCACGCCAGCGAGGAGCGGCCGGGCCATGCGGTTCGCCATCCGGGCCATCGAGGCGCAGCCCATCGCCTACCTGGACGTCGTTGCCCATGACAGCCTGCAGTCGTTCGCCGCCACCAGCAGCCTGCGGTTCCCTGACTACCAGCCGAGTACGGCCAACCTGAACCTAGCCGACCGCCGATACGCGATCAGAGCGGTCCTGGCTTACACGGGAGGCACCCAGGGGATCGCCTCTGACCTCGGCTCCGAATACGGAACCAGGCTCCGGTCGCCGTACGCCGCCGTCATGAATGACTATCAGCGCGTCATCTACCTGCCGGGGCCAGCGATTGCCCTGATCGCGCTGGCGGGGCTGGCAGGCTGCCTCGTCCGTCGCCGACGGACAGCTGAGGCGGTGCTGTCCTGGGTCTCAGCTGTGGTCTTGACGATCTTCCCGATCGCCGAGCACGAGTACACCTACCGTTACATCCTTCCCGCCATCCCCCTCGCATGCATCGCGGCAGCGCTGGCGCTCCGCCCGCCGGACAGCGAGACGGCGAGCACCAAAAACACCGACGACACCAAAACTCCGGCGACGCCAAAGACACCACCGACGCCAAAGACACCACCGACGCCAAAGACACCACCACCGACACCAAAAATACCGGCGACCCCGTCAGTGCGTGCTCCGGACAGACGGCTGCGGGTGGGATCTATGGCGACTATCTGGCCGTGGGCGGCGGTTGAGGGGGCTGTGACGTGGAGCATGTGGAGGCTGCGAGCCACGGTACTGCCCGCGCAATACGAGGATGACAGCTCGGTGCACGAGCAGATGACGCGGTTCGCGAGCACCCGGCTCGGAGCCGGGCACAACCCGCTGACGTCCTGGTTCCCTGACCTCGGACTCGGATCCCCGCACTTGATGCACTACCAGGCAACCCCGGCCATCCTGACCGGCCTGGTCGGGCTCGTCACCGGACCGGACGCCGCGTTCCGGTGGTCGCTGTACCTGCTGTGGTGCCTGTGGCCGATCGCTATTTTCTGCTCGGCCCGAGTTTTGGGGCTGGGCAAAGCGGCCGCAGCGGCTGCGGCCGTCGTCGCGCCATTGCTGCACAGCGTACCGGGAATCGGCTATGAGCAGCATGCCTACGCCTGGGCTGGGTTCGGGGTGTGGACCCAGCTGTGGGGATCGTGGGCGCTGCCGTTCGCGTGGGCGCTGACCTGGCGGGCGATGACCGACAAGCGGTTCATCGCCCCCGCGGCCGGCCTGGTCGCGCTGACCGCCGCGTTCCACTACGAGACCGGGTACCTGGCGTTCGGGGCGATCCCGGTTCTGGCGCTCCTCGTCCGCCACGATTTCTGGGCGCGGCTGGCCAGGGCCGCCGCGCTGCTGACCGTTAGCTTGCTGGCCAGCGCCTGGATCCTAGCTCCGCTTCTGGCATACTCCCGCTGGGCCGGCATCAACCAGGCCCTGGCCGCGGGGCCGTCGGCCAACGGATACGGAGCGCGGACCACGCTGGGCTGGCTGGTGACCGGCAAGGTGTTCGATTACGGTCACCACCCAGTGGTCAGCCTGCTCGTCGCGGCGGGCCTGGTCACGGCGCTGGCGCGCTGGCGCCGCGCAGGACCTGAACGAGCGATCGTGGCGCTGTTGTGCGCTTGCCTGCTGCTGTCGTTTGGCCGCACCACCTTCGCAGGCCTGGCCGCCATCGTCCCCGGCGGCGCAGATGTGTTCTTCCGCCGGTTCCTGATGGGCGGCCAGCTCGCCGGGATTTACCTGGCCGGGCTCGGCGCGGCCAAGATAGGCCGATGGGTCGCTCGCTGCCTGGCCCGGCCGGAGTTGGCCGCTCCGAGGTGGATGCCTGCCGTCGCTCTAGCAGTGATCGGAGTGGCCTACCTCTATCCCGCGTGGCACTACCAGGACTCCTTCGACGCGAGGAACGCCCGCTTCATCCATGCCCAGATCTCCGCCCAGGCCAGTGCGCCGGAGGCACAAGCCGTTGCCGCCGTTGCCGCCGTCATCGCCCGGCACGGGCCGGGCCGCACCTACGCCGGGTCGCCATCGAACTGGCGGAGGTACCCGGCCGTCGGTTTCGTGCACATGTACGCCTATCTGGAAAGCCTGGACATCGACGAGGTCGGCTACACCTTGCGGACCGCGTCGCTGATGACCCAGCCGGAATTCCATTTCGACCCAGCCAACCCGGGAGACTACGCGCTGTTCGGCATCCGGTACCTCATCGTCCCGGCCCAGCCGATCAGCGGCCAGACCACTCCGCAGCCGCCACCGGGCGCGGTCCTCCTCTTCCGCGACAGCTACCTGCAGCTCTACGAGTTGCCAGGCAATTCCTACATCCGGGTCGCGGACACCATCGCCAGCATCGCCGCCAACCGGGCCGATGTCGGCAGCCAGACCGTCCCCTACCTGCGCTCCGCCCTGCCCGGTGAGGACCGGTACCTCACCGTCGCCTACGCCGGCGCCCGCCCCGCCCCGCCGACCCTGAGGCCGGGATCCTCGATCACCGGGCCGCCAGGCGCCGTTCTCAAAGAGAACGCCAACCTAGCCGACGGCACCTCCGCCGCCGTGGTGCACTTGCGCAGGCGCGCGGTCGTCGTCCTCAGCGCGTCCTATGATCCAGGCTGGTCAGCGACCATCGACGGCCACCCAGCCGTCACCGAGATGATCGCCCCAGCACTTGTCGGAGTTACGGTGCCACCCGGAACTCACCGCATCACCTTCCGCTACAACGGATTCTCCGGCTACCCCGAGCTCCTGACTCTCGCCGCACTTGTCCTCCTAGCCGCCGCCCTACTCTCCCGCCGCCGCTCCACCACGCTCAGCCAGCCACCACCCGCGCTACCGGCTCACCCTGCGACCAGGGAGATCGCGCCGAGCATGGCGGGATCCCGGAGCTTCAGCGGTGGTGCGTGAGTGCGTGCGGCGCAGGCCCACCTGCGCGGAGCGGGTAAGGCGCGGTCGCGGCGGCCAGCCGCGCCGACCGCCAGGCACAAGATCACCGGCAGCGGATGGCGGATCCCCCGCCTGCACGGGGTATTGGCACCGCCGCGCGGCGCTCGCGGAGCGAGCAGCGGCAGTTCACCGAGCACGGCGGCAGGCTCCTCGACCTGGGCGATCTGCCGTGAGCCGGTGCGATCTTCTGAGAAGGTTACGTTCGGTGCGCTTATCAGACTTTCGCGACTATCTCAACGAAATTACCGTCTGGATCACATAGGCCGGCCTGCCGCGCAGCCTGCCGCGCACCAAAGTGACCGACGGCGGCACCGCCAGCCGGATCCGTCTCGTTTCCGCAACAGCAGCAGATCGGCCCTTGCTGTTGTTGCGGCCGCGCGGCAACAGCAACGCGGCCCTACCTGATGCTGTCGGGATAGCAACAGGGAGGGCCGCGTTGTTCACGCTCGACCTCCGCAACAGCAACAGGAAGGGCCACGTTGCTGACGCTCGACCGCCCGCGAGGCCAGGCTGCTCGCCCTGCGCCGGGCACGCTGGGGCGGGAGGCGGAATCCGCGTGACGGAGTCGAGGCACGAGTCGCCCGACAGCCCTGGTGACTAGCCTGAATTTTCAGGATCTTCTATTGGTCATCCTTTTCCCGGCAATTACCTCGAAAACGGCACCTGACCTTACAAGCCGCTTTGCTGGTCAGCCTGAGAAAGGGAGAGCATTGCGTAAGGGCGTACGTTATGGGCCATACTGCTAGCCATACGGTGGAAGGGAGCAGTAATGACACCTAGCGTCCTGAGCCTCACTCGGAAGCCTTTCAGCCTTGCCAAGATCCTTGGTTATATCGGCGAGGCCATCGGGCTGCTCAACAAAGGATCGGTCACGGACTCCGCAACGGCGGGCGGGAACGCGAGCGGTCAGTCGATCTCCGCCAACAGCCTCAATGTCACGCGGGTAGGCGGCGTGGGAGCGGTGATCAGCGGGGCGGGCGGGGCAGCGCTGCTCTTGTTCAAGGTCAATAAGGCCACTGATCCGCCCTCGATCGTGGTGGCGGCGTACCTGAGCGTCGGGCTCATCGTGGCGGCCGCGCTGGTGACCGTCGCCATGATCGTTGTCGCTGATGTCCGCACCAGGGGCTCGGTCGCGGCCTCGGCGCAGGCGCCCGAGCCCGCGGAGCAGGTCAAGTACATCCGGGCCGTCGCCGCTCACGCTGGGGACATGGACGCCTCGCTCGACCGTGCCTACGAATACGTGATCGTCAACGCGATCGCCGCGGGAGTGAAATTGATGCTGCCGAGTGCTGCCGCCTCGCCCTGGCAGCCCATGCGGATCACGCGGGACGACGACGCGGGAACTCATTCCGTTGCCCTGCTCGCCCAGAACGCCGACCAGGTACTCGGCGCGAGCCAGCATGATCTGGCGGCCGGAGGTTCGCTGCTGCTCTATTCAGATGGCCGGTCATGGCTCAAGATCAGTTCCTGACGGGACAGTGCGGAAAACGGGCGAGGCCGCGTGAGCTCTATTTCACACGGAACTCACATGAGGCTCGCAGCAGTCCCTAGCGGTCACCTGCTCTGATGAGGGCGGGGAGAGGGAGTGCGGATGGAAGAGCACGGCGACTTGCTCGTCGTGGACGACGAGCCATTCCTGCGGGACGCCGTTGCCGTCTCGCTGACTTTCCTCGGGTTCGCGGTGACTACCGCCGATAACGGGACCGACGCGCTCCGGCTGGCCAGAGACGGCCGGTTCGACCTGATCGTGCTCGACGTGATGCTGCCCGGGGTCGACGGGTTCGAGATCGTGCGCCGGCTGCGCCGGGACGGCAGCCGGGTGCCGGTGATCTTCCTGACCGCCCGCGACACCCAGGCCGACAAGGTGACCGGGCTCACGATCGGGGGCGACGACTACCTGACGAAGCCGTTCGGCTTGGACGAGTTGGCCGCGCGGATCAGGTCGGTGCTGCGCCGCACCCGCCCGCAGGCCCCTGGCGCGGTGCTGACCTTCTGCGATGTCGAGCTCGACCAGGATTCTTATGAGGTGCGCCGGGCGGGGCTGCTCATCGACCTGTCACCGACTGAGTTCCGGCTGCTTCGCTACCTGATGCTCAATCCCGGCCGGGTGCTGACCCGCGAGCAGTTGCTTGATCATGTGTGGGCCTACGACTTCGGCGGTTCGACCACGGTAGTGGCCACGTACATCGCCTACCTGCGCCGCAAGCTCGCCGCCCTCGGGCCCGACCTCATCCACACCCAGCGCGGCGTCGGCTACAGCCTGCGGCTGCCTGGCCGGCGATGAGCGTCCGGTTGCGCGGGCCCGCCCGGTTGCGTACCCGGGTGCTCATGGGCGTGCTGGCCGTGACCCTGGTCGTGCTGGCAGCCTTCGACCTGGTGGCGGTCACGGCGCTGCGCGCCTATCTGCTCGGCCAGGCCGACATGCAGCTGAAGGAAGTGCTCGCCGAGTACAGCGTGGTCCAGTTGCCGGCCCGCCGCTCCACCGGGTGGCACCCGAGGCCCATCGGGTGAAGGCGAGCTCAGGGGAGGTAAGACTGAGGCCACGGGGGCACTCTCGCCGGTCGAGGATCGTCGGGCCTCTCGCGCTCTTGCGCGGCGAACTAGGCCAGTTCTACGTCGCCAGCGCGAAGCGCCCGAAGGCGGCGGTGTTCATAGGCGGAAACGGCAGCTTGATTCCCCGGCTGCCGGCGAATCTCGCGGCCGTGGCAAGGAGCGGCCGGCCGGTCACCGTGACCAGCACGGATGGCAAGACACCGGTCAGGCTGGAAGCTGAGTCGTTCCCCCGCACCGGCATTGTCGTAGCCACGACCAGCCTGACGGATTTGAACAACACCGTCGGCCAGGTCGGCCTGATCATGGCAATCGGGTCCGCCTGCGCCGGCCTGCTGGCCGCCGCCGGCACCATCGTCGTGATGCGCCGCGGGCTGCGCCCGGTCGAGGCGATGGCCGTGCAGGCCGACGGGATCACCGCGGGCGACCTGAGCGGCCGGGTCAGCGCGCACGACCCGCGCACCGAAGTCGGCCGCCTTGGCGCGGCGCTGAATGGCATGCTCGCCCGCATCAACGATTTCATCGGCGAGCGTGAGGCCAGCCAGCAGGCGACCCGCCGGTTCTTCGCTGACGCGAGCCACGAGCTGCGCACTCCGCTGGCCAGCCTGCGTGCCAACGCCGAGCTCTACCAGCAAGGCGCCGTGCGAAGCCGTGAGCAGCTTGACGAGGTGATGCGCCGGATCGTCGCCGAGTCCCAGCGGATGAGTGCCCTGGTGGATGGCCTGCTCAACCTTGCCCGGCTCGACCAGTATCCCGAGCAGCAACGAGAGCCCGTCGACCTCAGCGGCCTGGTGACCGACTGCGTCCGCATGGCGCGCGCCTGCGATCCGGAACGGGCCTGGGACGCCGACATCGGCGACGGCCTGATGATCACGGGCGATGAGACGCTGCTGCGGCGCGCCATCGGCAACATGCTTGCCAATGTCACCGCGCACACGCCGTCGGGTACGGTCGCGACTGTTGCCGCCTATGCTCGCTGCGGTGCCCATGCTGGCGTCGGCGTCGTCGTGGTCGAGGTGAGCGACAACGGGCCGGGGGTGGCGCAGGACCAGTTGAGCCGGATTTTCGAGCGGTTCCATCGCGGTCCGACATCATCGCGGCGGCCAGGCTCTGGCCTCGGCCTGGCGATCGCGGCGGCGGTGGCGGCCGCCCACGGCGGCGAAGCGCTGGCGGCGCACGCAGCTGGGGCAGCGCCGGGTAGCTCGCCCGGCCTGCGCGTCACCCTGACCCTGCCCTCGCGCCCGCCCTCCCGCCCGCCTGCCCGCCCGCCTGCCTGATCCGCGACTCGACCAAGTCGGCCCTGGCCTCTGGAGCCGCGGCCGGAATGTCGATGAGGCGGAAGCCGAGCGCTGCGTACTCGATCTCGTGGAGCTTCTCGAACCGCAGCGAGTCCTCGTAACTGATCCGGCGGGCCGCCGTTGGCTCGATGAACCCGAGTGGCCGCACGAAGAACACCTCGCGCTGGTAGATCGCGTCGTCGATGATCCTGGCCGCTTCCGCGCGGAGGCCCGCCGGCGGCCGGTGCCCCAGGTACCTGGCGAGCGCCAGCGTGCACACCGGCGAGCGGTCGTAGAACTGCACCCCGCCGAGGGCCGCCCGCTGCCTGGCTCGCTGCAACTCGATGATCTTGTCAATGAAGAGCGGGTCACTCCACGGCTCATCGACGCCGCTGTCCTGCTCGGCCGCGATCACGTCGGTCGCCGCTTCGCCGACCGCGGTGTAGCCACGGCCTTGCAGGATCTTGATCAGGGAGGTCTTGCCTGAGCCAGGCGCACCGGTCAGGATAAATCGTCGCATCCACTACCTCATCGAAGGATTTCATGCCGCCGGCACCAGCCTGACCTCCCCGGGCTGGTGCCGCGGCCTCGGTGGCACGACACCAGCCCGCTCGACTGCAGAGCTCGGGCTTTAGCCAGGTGCTACTTCAGGAAGCTGACCAGTGCCTGGTTGACCTGATCGGCGTGGGTCCAGGCGATGGCGTGGGGTCCGCCTTCGATCACCACGAGGTCGCTGCCCTTGATCAGCCCAGGGAGGCGCTTGCCCGTGTTGGGGAAGGGCAGGATCCGGTCGGCGTCGCCGTCGATGATCAAGATGGGGACGTCGATCTTGGGCAGGTCCGCGCGGAAGTCGGTCTCCCAGGTGGGTATGCACGCGACTGTCGCGATGCCCGAGGCACCGAGAGCGATATTGAGGCTCGCCCGGTAGGCCGGCTCGCTCACGAGCGATCCGCCCAGCACGTCCATGTTATAGAAGTTGTCGAGGAATCCCTTCATCCAGGCCGGCCCGTCGGACTCCGCGGTCTGGACGAACCCGTCGAAGAGGCTCCCGGGCAGGCCTTCCGGATTGTCGTCGGTCTTGAGCAGGAATGGCGGTATCGGGGACACAAGCACCCCTTTGGCGACTCGCCGCGAGCCGTAGGTGCCGAGGTACCTGGTGACCTCGCCGGTGCCCATCGAGTGCCCGACGAGCATCGCGCCGCGCAGGTCAAGCGTCTCCATGAGGGTGTTGAGATCGGCGGCGAACGTGTCGTAGTCGTAACCAGCGGCGGGCTGGCCCGACTTGCCGAACCCGCGCCGGTCATAGGTGATGACGCGGTAGCCGGTCCCGAGCAGGGCGGGCAGCTGCTTGTCCCACGCCTTGCCGCTCAGCGGGTAGCCGTGGATCAAGACCACCGGCGGGCCTGACCCGTAGTCCTCGTAGTAGAGCTCGATGGGCCCGGAGTTCTCCTGGCCGACCCTGATGTAGGGCATCTCCGCCTCCTGGTCTGTTGTCCTGGGCAGCCGTTGTTGCCAGACATCGGACTAGGGCAACGTACGGCGGCTGCGCGCCGGCCCGCATCTGGCAAATGACCGGTCAGGCGAGGCGCCGGTCAGGTCCGCACGTAGGCTGAGGCCAATGCGCGTTCAGGGGGGATGCGGGTTGCACGGGCGCGAGCGCGAGCTCGCGGCCATCAGCCGGCTCGCTGGCTCCCTGGCCAGCCACGCGGGCGGGGCGCTGGTGGTCCGGGGCGAGCCCGGCGCGGGCAAGTCGGCGTTGCTCGCCGAGGCGGCGGCGGCAGCGGCGCGCCTGCGACTGCGGGTCCTGCCGGCGGCTTGCGCGCGCCAGGAAGCGGGGATTCCGTTCGCCGGGCTGCACCGGCTGCTTCACCCGCTGCTGCCCCGCGCCGACGGCCTGCCGCCCAGGCAACGGCGCGCCCTGTTCGCCGCCTCCGGCCTGGCGGACGAAGGACTGGATCCGCTGGCGGCCGGTCTCGCGGCACTTGGGCTGATCTCGGGCGACCAGACCCAGCCCACGCTGGGCATCATCGACGACGCGCAGTGGCTCGACGACGCGAGCAGTACCGTGCTCGGCCTGGCTGCCCGCAGGCTCAGCGGCCGGGCCGGCGCGCTGCTGGTCGCCATCTGCGACGGGCACCGCTCGCGGTTCGACGCCACGGGCCTGGCCGAGCTCCGGCTTGGCCGGCTCACTGACACCCAGGCCCGCGCGCTGCTCGGCAGCCGGGTCACGAGCCCGGCCGCGCGGGAAAGGCTCCTGGCCGCCGCCGCGGGCAATCCGCTCGCGCTGACCGAGCTGCCGGCTACCTGGCCAGATTCAGATAGTGAAAAAAGCCAGCTGGTGCTGCCGCTGACCGAGCGGCTCAGGCACGCGCTGGCCGCCCCGGCGTCAGACCTGCCGGCCGCGACCCGCTCGCTGCTCACCATCGCGGCCGCTGACTGTGCCGCCGGCACAGGCCTGCCGCCAGCCGACGACGCGGTGACGCTGTCCGAGTTGCTCGCCGCCGCGTCGATCGGGCCAGCCAGCGATCTCACCCTCGAGGCCATTTCCCCGGCGATCAGCGCCGGGCTCGTCGAAGTCCGGCAGCACGCCCTGGCGTTTACGCATCCGCTGCTGCCCACCGCGATCTACCAGGCGGCGACGGCCGCACGGCGCCATGCGGCCCACGCCGCGCTCGCCCAGGCGCTCGCCGGCCGTCCCGACCGCCAGGCGTGGCATCAGGCCGCCGCCGCTCTCGGGCCTGACAGCGAGATCGCGGCCCGGCTTGACCAGACCGCGACCCGGGCCGAGCGTCGTGGCGCGGACAGGCTCGCCACGACCGCACTCGAACGCGCGGCCGAGCTCAGCGCCGCCCAGGCGGATCGCGGCGGCCGGCTGCTGCGCGCCGCCGAGATCGCGCTTGACGGCGGCGACCTGAGCCACGGGCTGCGGCTGATGAGGTCGGCGGCACCGCTCGACCTGGCCGCCGATCAGCAGGCCTGGCGCTCCTGGCTGCGCCAGACCTACGCCGGCGCCGGCAGTCCTATCGCGGACAGTCCTATCGCGGACAGTTCTATCGTCGGCCGCTCTATCGCGGATGGCCGCGGGCTTCTCGCCGCCGGGTCGCTGCGCGCCGCCGCCGTGCGGTGCTGGTGGGGCAGTCCTGACCAGCCCGCCCGTACCGCGATCAGCGCGGCGGCCGAGCGCATCCCGCTGCCGCCCGATGAGCCGGTCAAGCTTGCCCTGCTCGCCTGCGCCGATCCAGTCAGGAACGGCGCGCTCGCGTGCGACCTGATCGCCGGGAAGGCGGTCGATCCGGCCGACCCGGCCGGGATGTACCTGATCGGCCTGGCGGCCTTGGCCGCCGGGGCTTGCCGCAGCTCGCTGGCCTTCCTTGATCCGGCGATCGCCGGCTTTCGTGCCCAGGGCCGGCATGGCGCGCTGGCACAGGCACTGGCCTGCCAGGCCTGGGCGGCGGTGCAGCTCGCACGCGGGAACCTGGCGGCCAGCACAGCCCAGGAAGCCGTGCACCTCGCCAGGCAGACCGGTCAGCCATGGCTGGCGGCGGCGGCCTTGCTCGCGAAAGCCGCGATCCTGGCCCAGCGCGGCGACTCCGCTGAAGCCGACTCGCTTATCAGCGACGCCGAAACCGGGCTCGCCCCCGAGGGCACGAGCACCACGCTGGCGCTAGCCCAATTCGTGCGCGGGCGCGGGGCGGTGACATGCCAGCTCTACGGGCAGGCCGCCGCCCACCTGCGCCGCGCTCTGGACCCGGCTGACCCGGCCTGTCACCACGTCATCGGTGCCTGGGGCCTGGCCGACCTGGTAGAAGCCACGATCCGCACCGGTCAACGCGACGCCGCCGCCGCTCACCTGCGCGACCTCGAGTCACTGGCGCGGCTCACCACGGCGCCGCTGTACCGGGCGCAGGCGGCCTACGCCAGGCCGATGCTGGCGGGCGAGGATCAGGCGGAGGCCCTGGTCCGGACGGCGCTCGACCGTGACCTGGCCGGCTGGCCGTGCCTGCGCGCCCGTACGCTGCTCTGGTACGGCCGGTGGCTGCGCCGCGAGCGGCGGATCGCCGAGTCGCGGGCACCGCTCCGAGCCGCGCGAGACAGCTTCGAGGCCCTGGAATTCGGCCCGCTGGCCGAGTGCGCGCGGCGCGAGCTGCGCGCCTCAGGCGAACGCGGCCAGCACTCCGGATCAGCTGATCAGCTGACAGCGCAGGAACTGCAGATCGCGCGGCTCGCCGCCGATGGCCTGTCCAATCGGGAGATAGGCCAGCAGCTGTGCATCTCGCACCGGACCGTCGGTTATCACCTGCACCGCGTATTCCCGAAGCTGGGCATTACCTCGCGCAGCCAGCTCCACGCGGCGGTGACTAGCTGAGCCGCGGGCATTTCGCCTTGCTGCTAGGCCTGGTAAAGATCGATGCGATTTCCGCTCGGGTCGGCGACGCAGGATGTCCTGGGCTTCCAGTGCACCTCATACGGCGGGCTGACCTCGGTCGCGCCGGCGTCCAGCGCGCGCCTGTGCGCGGCATCATCCGGTCTTCGGTTACCTGAGAGTCAAGCAGTCGCGCTGCTGCTAGCCGCCGAATTCACCAACGGACACCAAGTAGGTTCCGACCTTCTGGAAGCCCAGCTTCTCCGCTATCGCCACTGACGGCATGTTCGCTGACCACGAGTCCCAGTGCGGCAGCACCCCCCGTGCCGCGCAATGCCGGACGAACGCGCCCGCTGTCAGGGTCGCCAGGCCGCGCTCCCTGAACGCTGGCACGGTCTCTATGCCCATTCCGCACCGGATGCCCGTACCGCGCCGGCCTCCGCTGACGTACTCAGCCGTACACCAGCTCATGATCGTTTCATCGTCGTGAGCGCAGAAACCGAACCCAGCCTCGCGAAAGTCATCCATTGAGGTCCAGCAGGACTCGATCTCCTCAATGACGGCACCGAAGTTGGCGAGCCTGGCGAGTTCGGCGAAACTCCCGACAATCGAGCTGATCTGGACGCCCGCGCGATCTCGCCCCGCCGGGCCGTGAAGACCGGTGCCGTCCGGATGCCAGCGGGCGCGGTACAGGACGCGTTCACGCGGGTGCAGCGCGCGCCCGGCGAGCCGCGGTACTGGTGCCCGGGCATACAGCTTGAAAATTCCGCTGCCAGCCGGCTCGATCTCGTCGAGGAAAAGACCCTGCCAGCCGCTCCCGGCCGGGTCGCCGCTGTGATAGTCACCGCCAAGGTAGAGGCAGTGCGCCCGGTCCCAGATCAGTGCCGTGCCCGGCGTCAGCGGATCGTCAGCCCACGCTATCGCCGGGCTATTGCCAGCGATAATCGCCTCGATCACAAAGGACAGGTGCTCGGAGTCGAACATGCTCCGGACGCGATGTCCATCTCCGGCCGACAGTAAGATCATGACAAATCCATCTACTCCGAAACTCGCGGCTTCGCCGAGCGCGCACTGTAGCGCAGTTCACGCCCGGAATCGAGTGTGAACCTGCGGACACCGGGCACTTTGTCCGTTGATGCGCGGCTGGTTTCCTCAGGTTCTGTCAGGTCATCACCTGGAGCGCGGATGGAGAGCTCTGGCTCTGCTCCTCGCCGCCGCGACTTTGCTTGAGCTAGCGGCTGGTACCGGGCTCGCCTTTGTCGCGGGATTCAGCCGGGTCTACGCGGTGCTCGGCCGGTTCGAGTGGAAGTGGCTGCTGGCGTTCCCGGTCGCCTGGCTGATCTCGTTCGCCGGCTACTTCTGGGCCTATCACGGCGTCTTCAAGGTAAACAAGGGACCCGTGATCTCGTGGCGGCGCCTCAGCTCGGTCGCCATCGCGGGCTTCGGCGGGTTCCTCGCGTACCGGGGTCAGTCACTTGAGCGGTATGCCCTCGAGGTGGCCGGTGCCGATCCCCCTGACGCCCGAGCACGGGTGGCGGGGCTCTCTGGCCTGGAGCAGGGCGTGCTCGCCATCGGTGGTTGCGCCCTATCGATCTTGGTCCTGGTCTCCGGCCTCAGCCGCCCGAACTTGAGCGTGACGCTTCTGTGGGCGATTGTGCCCCTTCCGGGCTTCTTGATCGCGTTCTGGGCGTCGCAGCGGTATAGGCACAAGTTCCGCGGCGAGCATGGCTGGCGAGGCGTACTGGCAACGTTCCTGGATTCCATCTACATTATCCGTGAGCTTTTCATTCATCCTCTGAAGTGGGGATCGGCCATCGGCGGCATGGCCCTGTTCTGGGCCGCCGACGCGTTCGCCGCCTGGGCCGCACTCGAAGCGTTCGGTTTTCGCATGAGCGCGGCCGCCCTGTACCTGGGTTTCGCGAGCGGCATGCTCGTTACCAGGCGCAGCGCGCCACTGGCCGGCGCGGGGATCCTTGCCCTCGTGCTGCCGCTGACGATCAGCTATTGCGGCGCGCCGTTCGCGACCGCGATCGCGGGGGTGTTCGTGTACCGGGTGCTGTCCCTGTGGCTGCTGATGCCGGCGTGGCTGAGCGTCCTGCCGGGCCTGCGAGCGATGGGAGGGCCGAAGGAGTCGCTCGGCGACAAGCTCTCGCGTGCGACAGGCGTGCATCAAAGCGGCCAGATCCCGGTTTAGCCTGGATTCAGCAGCCGAACGCGGCCCGGCGGTTGTCGGGTGACTCGGGATCTCGGTGAGTCAGGCGCCGGCTTCGGGCGGACGTGCGCCGTGCCCCGCCCCGGCGCCGCCGGGGCAGGGTGAGCATCGTGGCCCTCCCTGTTGCTGTCAGCGGTCCGTTTTGACAGCATCGTGGCCCTCCCCGTTGCTGTCAGGACGACATCAGGGAGGACCACGATGCTGTTAAAACCAGTGGCTGACAGCAACAGGGAGGGCCACGATGCTGTTAGAGGCGGCCGTGACCAGCAACCTGGGCCGCCCCGACTCTGTCGCGGGCCGGACCGCCGGACCGGAGCGCGTTCCCGCCTGATTTTCCGCCAGATGTCCGAAAAGGCTTCCCCCGACTCGATCACGAATCACGCGGCAGCCTCCCCGGAGGCTGTCGGGCGACTCGTGATCAGGATCGGGGGAGCCTTTTCCGGCATCGTGGCGGAGAGTTCCCGGTCCGGGGAGCAGTCAGTGCGGGGGCGGCAGGTGCGATCCTCCGTGATCACGGTCCCGGGCATGATCACGGAACATCGTACCGGTCCTGACCTGGGCGATCTTCCGTGATCATGGTCTCGATCATGATCACGGAAACCAGCACGGTTCCCCGGGGGGCTGCCGCGCGGCTCGTGATCAGGATCGGGGAGCTTTTCCGGCTTCGTGGCGGAGAGTTCTCGCACCGGGGAGTTTTTTCGGTGGCAATCCTGGTGCCCGATGGCCGCGCGCGGCCATCGGCGACAACCCGCTGCTGATCTTCTGGCACTTCCAGCTCGCGTAACGTCTCCGGCGGCCGGCGCCTAGGCTTGGGCCTGGCTGACGGGAGTGCCGTGAAGATCGTGATTCCGGGTGGTACCGGGCAGGTTGGCGCGATCTTGGACCGTGCCTTCACCGCCGCCGGGCATGACGTCGTTGTGCTGACGCGGCGGCCTGCGGGGGACCGTGAGGTCAGCTGGGACGGGCAGGCGATCGGCGCGTGGGCTGACGTCATCGACGGGAGCGACGTCGTCGTGAACCTGGCCGGACGGAGCGTCAGCTGCCGGTATACCGACGCCAATCTGCGGGACATGATGGATTCGAGGGTCCAGTCCGCTGAGGTCGTCGGCCAGGCCATTGCCGCGGCGGCCAGGCCGCCGGCCGTCTGGCTGCAGATGAGCACCGCGACGATCTACGCTCATCGCTGCGACGCGCCCAACGACGAAGCCGCCGGCCTGATCGGAGGTCGCGAACCCGGCGTCCCCGGGTACTGGGCCTACAGCGTCAAGATCGCCAGGAACTGGGAGCAAGCGCAGGAGCGCGCGGACACCCCGCGCACCAGGAAGGTGGCCCTGCGCTCGGCAATGGTCATGAGCCCCGATCATGGCGGCGTCTTTGACGTGCTGTCCCGGCTGGCCAGGGTCGGCCTCGGCGGCCCGGTCGCCGGCGGCAGGCAGTACGTGTCCTGGATCCACGACGCCGATTTCGTCCGCTCGGTGGAATTCCTCATTGGCCGCGATGATCTGGCCGGGCCCGTGAATCTCGCCGCGCCCGAACCGCTGCCGCAACGATCGCTGATGCGGACGTTGCGCTTCGCCTGGGGCGTTCGCGCGGGCCTGCCGGCGACGAAATGGATGGCCGAGATCGGCGCGTTCGCGCTGCGCTCTGACACCGAGCTGCTGCTCAAGAGCCGCCGGGTCGTGCCGGGCCGGCTGCTCGAAGCGGGCTTCACCTTTCACTATCCGCACTGGCCGGCCGCGGCCGAAGACCTCGTGCACCGAGCACGAAGGCCTCAAGATCGCTCGCCAAAGTTAGGAAGCTAGGGAGCGGGCGGGGCACCCCGCTACCGCGGCGCGGAGTGCCCCGTCAGCGCCCGTGCCGGGCTCGGGTCAGAACGTGCGGATCGCGATCTCGGCAGGCGCCCCGAGCAGCTCGTCGATCTCAGGATCGAGCCGGCGCAGCGTGATCGACGTCCCGGCCATGTCGAGCGAGGTGCAGTACTCGCCGACGTAGTTGCGGCGGACGTTGATGCCGCGCCTGGCCAGTTCGGAGTGCGCGTGGCCGTACAGCAGGTACAGCTCGCTGATCGGGGTGCCGCCAAGGCCGTTGACCATCAGCGCCACGTCGTCGCCGCTGCCGAACGGCAGGTCGGAGACGACCGCATCGAGCAGCTCTTCCACGATGGCGTTCGCGCTGGCCAGCTTCTCCCGGCGCCGCCCTGGCTCGCCGTGGATGCCGACGCCCATCTCCATCTCGTCCTCGCCAAGCTCGAACAGCGGCGATCCCTTGGCCGGCGGCGTGCACGAGGTGAGGGCCATGCCCATGGTCCTGGTAACCGAGTTGACCTTGTTGCCGATCCGGATCAGCTCATCGAGGTCGGCGCCCTTCTCCGAGGCGGCGCCGACGGCCTTGATCACGAAGAAGTTCCCGGCCACGCCGCGCCTGCCTACGGTGTAGGTCGAGTCCTTGACGGCGACGTCGTCGTCCACGATGAGCGTGCCGATGGTCAGGCCGTCCGCCTCGGCCATCTCCTTGCCCATCTCGAACGCCATCCGGTCGCCGGTGTAGTTGTTGATGATGTGCAGGACTCCCTTCGGGGAGGCGAGCAGCTTGCTCGTCTCGAGCACGTAGTCCATGGGCGGCGCGGCGAACACGTCACCCGGGCACGCGGCGTCCAGCATGCCCTTGCCGACGATCATCACGTGCGCGGGCTCGTGCCCTGAGCCTGAGCCCTGGATCACCGAGACCTTGTCGTCGCGCGGCGCGTCGGTCCGCATGATCAGGTTGTACTCGGGCACGTATTTCAGCGTGCCCGGGTTGGCGAGCGCGATGCCCTTGAGCATCTCGGGGACGAACTGCCTCGGGTCGTTCACGAACTTCTTCACGCCAGTAACCTCCGCAAGGGCTAGGGATTAGGGCTATGACTGGGCCGGCCGATCCGGCGCCAGGTCGGCTAGTGCCTCGAACATCACCGCGACAGCGACGGCACCGGCGTCCAGGGTCCCGATGCTGCGCTCCCCGGTGTAACTGGCTCGCCCGCGCATCGCCCGCATCGGGCGGGTGGCCTCCGCCCGCTCGCGCGCGGTCGTGGCCGCGGCCCGCAGCGTCGCGGATGCGTCCAGGCCGCCGCTGACAGCGGCCTCGATCGCGTCGGTCGCCGGGACGAGCGCGTCGAGCAGCGTCTTGTCGCCGACGTCCGACCGGCCGCGAGCCTTGATCCCCTCGGTCGCGGCCCTGAGCATCGCGACGATCTGCCCCGGTTCGAGCTCGGTCGCCGGGCCCGCCGTCGCGCCCGCGCGCAGGAACGCCGTCCCCCAGATCGGCCCCGAGGTGCCGCCAATCCGGCTGGTGATGACGACGGCGATCTTCTTCAGGAAGGTCCCGATGTCAGCGCGGTCAAAGCTGTCCCAGTCCGACAGCACGATTTCGAATCCGCGCGCCATCGAGTAGCCGAAGTCGCCGTCGCCGACCACGGCGTCCAGGTCGCCGAAGTATTTCTCGTTCTCGACGGCGACGGTCGCGATCGTGCGGACGGCGAACTCGACGTCGCCGAGGGTTGCCTTGGACATAGCCGCTCCTCAGTTATTTCCCGGCAAGACAGCGGCCAGGTCCGACAAGGTGATCCAGCCGCGCGGCGCGGCACGAGACCGATTGGCGATCACGACCGCCTGCTCGCCTCCCGGGTCGCCAAGCGCCGACACGACCAGCGCCGCCTCAGTGAAATCCTCTGCCCTGGTGAAGTCGTTCACCGTGATCACGCAGGCCAGGCCGGCGCCCGCGGCCGCCACCAGCCCGTTCCTCGAATCCTCGACGACCACGACCTGCCCGGCGGCAAGCCCGAGCCGGCCGAGCGCGAGCTGGTAGATGTCGGGCGCCGGCTTCTTGCGCGCCGCGATGTCGCCCGCGAAGACGCTCACCCTGGATGCGAGATCGGCGCCGACCGCTCGTTCGAGCGTGGCGCGGACCGAGGGCTCGGCCGAGGTCGATGCCACCGCGACCGGCCAGCCGGCATCGATCGCGGCACCGACCACGCGGGCGACTCCGGAACGGGGCGGCACCGCACCCGAGGCGATTAGTTCCGTATAGATCTGAGTTTTTCTTTTATGCCAGTTCGCGATCGCCGTCCGCTGGCCTTCCTCATCGGTAGGCAGGCCGGCGGAGGCGATGAATTCCGGTGTGAGCAGGCTGGCCATCCGTTCCTTGCCGCCGCCGATCCTGAGTTTCTCCTGGTACTCGGCGAGGCTCCAGGCCACTGGCAGGCCGAATTCGGCGAAGGTCCGGTTGAAGGCGACCAGGTGCCCGTAGCGCTCGGTGTCGGCGAGCACGCCGTCGCAGTCGAGGATCAGCCCGGGCTGGATCACCTCGGCTCACCACGCCTTGCCGACGCTGCCGAAGCGCCGCATGTGGTCGGCGGCCATGTCAGCGACGGCGGCTCGCACCGAGGTAAAGAGCGAGGGCGGGTCCCACGTGCCGCGTTTCTCGGCCTCGCGCAAGAACGCCAGGTTCGCCCTCATGTACGTCACCTTGAGCGCGGTCGAGATGTTCACCTTGGCGCAGCCCCGCGCGATCAGGTCGGTGAACTGCGCGTCGGTCATCCCGGTGCCGCCGTGCAGCGCGATCGGGATGGGCTGGGCGGCCACGATGTCGGAGACCCGCTGCGCGTCCAGCCTGGGCTCGCCGTGGTAGACGCCGTGCGCGTTGCCGATCGCCGGCGCGAAAACATCAACCCCGGTAGCCCGGATGAAAGCAAGCGCTACCGGCAACGACTGGCTGGCCGCGACCTCGTCGCTGCCGATGTCGTCTTCGACGCCCGTGATCGCCTCGATCTCGCCTTCGACGCTGGCGCCGTAGGAGCGGGCCTCGGCGACGACCTCGATGGTCTGCCGCTGGTTCTCCGTGACGGGCAGCGACGAGCCGTCGAACAGCACCGAGTTCCAGCCTTTGCGCAGGCAGGCGCTGATGAACTCGCGGTCAGGGCAATGGTCGAGGTGCAGCGTGACCGGCACGTCGATGCCGGCGGTCGACTCGCGCCACATCGCGTACATGAGGTCGATGCCGATCGCCCTGACGGTCTTGACCGAGGTCTGGATGATCACCGGCGACCGCTGCCGCACGGCGGCCGCCAGCACGGCTTCCAGCGTCAGGTCGTTGACGATGTTGATCGCTGCCACGCCGTAGCGCTCGGCGAACGCCCGGCTGAGTATCTCGTTCAGCGGAACGACAGGCACAGCTGGCCTCCTCGCGGCGACATGCCGACCATAGGCCGGGGCCAGCCGGGCACGGATCGGTGAAAGTCCCCATCTTGGATGAGGACTTCCCCTACCTGCGCGGCTCTACCTGGGGCGCGACCGCGCGGCCAGCGCGGCCAGCTCGGTGCGGTTGCGCGCGCCGGTCTTGCGCAGCACCGCGCCCGCGTGCTTCTCGACGGTCTTCACCGAGAGCACCAGCCTTTCGGCGATCATCTTGTCCGGCAGGCCTTGCTCCATGAGGTCGCGCACCTCCCGCTCGCGATCGGTCAGGTAGGGCTCGTCGGCCGCCCGCAGGCCGCGGTGGAGCTGGCGCAGCACCGGGCCGGACAAGATGGCCTGGCCCCGGCTCGCCGCGACGACCGACCTGGCCAGCTCGGGGCCGTCCGCTCCGGCGTCGACGAAGCCGTGCGCGCCCGCTCGCATCGCGTCGGCGACCCGTTCGTCGTCGGCGTCGCAAACTCCGACGACGCGGAGGCCGGCGGCTACCAGGCGAGCGACCGTGCCGCCGACGGTGCCGTCTGCCGTGCCGCCGGCCGTGGCGTCGGGCAGGCCCAGGTCGATGAGCGCGACAGCCGGCCGCAGCTCGTCGCACGCCTGCGCCGCCTCGGCGGCGGTCGCGACCTCTCCCACCACCTCGATGCCCGGCTCGGTCCAGGTCAGCAGCCTGGCCAGGCCAGCCCGCACCGCCGGGCTCCGCGCGGCGACGAGGACCCGCAGCCGGGGTCCGGCGCTCTCGTTCCGGTAGGGGAAACGGGCGCGAATCCTGGTGCCCCACCCGGGCAGCGAGTCGACCTCGAGGGTCGCGCCGAGTTCGCGGGCGCGCTCGGTCATGGCGCGCAGCCCGAACCTCTGACTCTGCCAGCCGGACCTCGGGTCGAATCCCTGGCCGTCGTCCTGCACCAGCAGCGAGACCGCCGCCTGTTCGTAGAGCAACCCGAGGCGCGCTGTCCTGGCCTGGGCGTGGCCGACGATATTGGTGAGCGCCTCCCTGGCGATCCACAGGACCTCGCGGGACAGCCGCTGGTCGAGCGGCACTGGCGTGCCCGCCGAGACGAGCCTGACCTCCAGGCCGCCGACGCTCTGCGCCCACGCCACCTCCGAGCGCAGCGCCGCTTCGAGGGCATGGCCGTCGAGCGGCAACGAGCCGAGCGGGGACGAGGAGAGCCCGAGCAGCGTCAGGCGCGCTTCGACCAGGGCCTCGCCGGCGATCGCGCTGGCTTGCCGCAGGTGATCGTCGGCTGCCTCCTGCCCCGATCCCGCCTGGCGCGCGCTGTCGACGTGGACCCGCATGCTGACCAGCCGCTGCGCGAGCGTGTCGTGCAGTTCGGCCAGCATACGGTCGCGCTCGGCGGCGGCGGCTTCTGACCGCGCGCGTTCCTCGGCGGCCTCGTGCATCCTGGCGTTGGCCAGCGCGATGGCCGCGTGCTTGGCGAACATCCGGAGCAGGTCCGCGTCCTGCGGCCCGAAGACGCGCCGCTCGTCCTTGCTGAAGACGACGCAGGCGCCGATGACGCGGCCGCGCCATTCGAGCGGCACGCCGATCACGCCGCGCAGCGTCGCCCTTGACTCCTTGGTCACATGCCCGCCGGGCACATCGTCATAGCGGGCGAACCACACCGGGGCGCGCCGTGCGACCACCGCCCCGGTCATGCCCTCGCTCAGCGGGAAGACCCGGCCGGACTGGCAGGCGACGCCGATGTCGGCTTCTTTCCTGTAGGTGCCGGCCGCCTCGTCGACGCTGCAGATGGAGCCCGCATCGCAGCCGAGCAATTCGGTGCAGCGTCGCAGGATCCGCTCGAGCAGCGGGCGCAGGGAGAATTCACCGGCCAGGTCCTCGGCCACGGCGATGAGCCCGGCCGCGCGGGCCGCCGCCGCTTGGTCGTGAGCCGCCGCTTGGTCGTGAGCCGGCGACTGCTGGTGAGAATGCGGACTGGCGGACACAGGCCCTCCGATTCCACGCACCGTCCTGGCTCGGCCGGCAGGCAGTCGGCCGTGGCATCGTCGGCGGCCGGCGGCTGCCGCTGGCCGTAGGCGGCTGGCCAGCGCGCAGCAGGCCTTACCGGCCCGCAGCACGGCCTTGCCGACCCGCAGCAGGCCTGAATATCACTCTAAATGACTGCCGCGCGGATTGACCCGGCCGCGGCTGACGGATTCGGCGGACGGGCATCGCCCGGCCTGGCGGGCCGCGACCTTGATTCAGAGCATATTCAGGGTCACGGAGGAGGATTCTCGCGTCCAGGAGGATTGTCCGGACTATCCCCCGAAACGGCTCCTAGACGCGAGAGCCCTCCTCCAGGCACCCGAAATGCCTCCGCGATCCGGTCAGCAGCACTAACGGCACAGCGGCGCGCGGGCCTCTTGTCCGATTCGCCCTAGATTGCCAGGTCCGCGTCGGCGGCTTCGATGTCATCGCCCGAGATCCCGAGCAGATACAGGACCGCGTCCAGGTGCGGCACGCTGAGCGAGGTATCGGCGGCGCTTCTGACCGCCGGCTTGGCGTTGAACGCGACTCCGAGGCCGGCGGCCGCGATCATGTCGAGGTCGTTGGCGCCGTCGCCGACCGCGACGGTCTGGCTGAGCGGCACTCCGGCCCGCTCAGCGAACTGCCTGAGCATCCGCTCTTTGCCCGGCCGGTCGATCAGCTGCCCGGTGATCTGCCCGGTGAGCTTGCCGTCGGCGACCTCGAGGGTGTTGGCGGCCGCGTAGTCAAGCCCGAGCTCGGCGGTGAGCCAGTCGGTGACCTGGGTGAAGCCGCCGCTGACCACGCCGCAGCGATAGCCGAGCCTGTTCAGCGTCCGGACGAGCGTGCGCGCTCCCGGCGTCAGCCTGAGCTCGTCGAGCAGCTTGGTCAGTACCGCCTCTTCCAGGCCAGCCAGCAGCCCGACCCGCCGGCGCAGCGCCTCCGCGAAGTCGATCTCACCGCGCATGGCGGCCTGGGTGAGAGCGGCTCCGCGCTCCGCGTGGCCGGCCCTGACGGCCAGCAGGTCGATGACCTCGTCTTGGAGCAGCGTCGAATCGACATCCATGACCACGAGCCGCATCGCCCGACGGTGCAGGCCGCCTTGCTGCACGGCCACGTCGACGCCGAGCGCGGCTGACTCGCGGGCGAGCGCCGTGCGCAGCCCGGCCGGCTCGGCGCCGGAGACGTCGAACTCGATGCAGGTGACCGGCCGCCTCGCCAGCCTGCCGATCCGGTCGATGTTCGCGCCGCTCGCCGCGATCAGCCCCGCGATCGCCGCGATGGCCGGGGGAGTGAGCGGATGGCCGAGCACGGTGACGTGCAGCCGGCCGCGCGCGCGCGGCGCCTGGTCCCCGGTGCCCATCGTGATCTCGGCGTCCATGTCCAGGTCCGCGGCGAGCGACGACACCTGCCGGTGGATCGCGGTCAGGTCAGGCGAGGAACCGCCCGGGGAACCGCCCGAGAGCAGCACGCCGAGGATCAGCCTGCCTCTGATGACGACCTGCTCGACATCTAGCACGGTCAGCTCGTGCGCCGAGAGCCCGGTGAAAAGCCGCGAGGTCACGCCTGGCCGGTCGCGGCCGGTCAGGGTCACCAGGAGAGTAGTTGCCATGGCGCTGCCAACGCTACCGGGTCGCTGCTCCCGGCTAGGGAACCAGCACCGCCGCGCGGCGGCCGACCAGGAACTCGCGCTCGGCGGCGTTGCCGGTCAGGGCGATCGCCGCGTCGTAGCTGGCCGCCGCCGCGCTGACGTCGCCCACGCGGCGCGGCAGGTCGGCCTTGATCGCGTGGAACTGGTAGTACTTATCCCCGCAGCGACCTGACCTCGGTCGGCAGCGTGGTGATCTCGGTGAGCCGGCGGCCCCAGGCCAGCGCCTCGTCCAGGTCGGCAACGCTGATGATGGTGAAACCGCCGATGTGCTCCTTGCCTTCGACATACGGCCCGTCGGTGGTCAGCACGGATTGATCGACATATTTCAGGACCATGGCCCGCGCGGCCGGGTCGAGCCCCGCCGTGAACACCCACGCCCCGGCGTCATTGAGGTCCTGCCGCCAGGCGGCCACCCTGGCCATGATCGGCTCGAGTACCTCGGGCGGCGGCGGATCTCCGTCTGGCTGGTACATGCTGAGCAGGTAGTTCGTCATCGTGACCCCCTTATAGGATCTAGCTTCCTACCCGCTATACGAAGACCCCCGACCAGATTCGACAGGTTTCCCGAACCCGGTCGAGCCGCCCTGGCCCTCATGCCCGCAATTCCGGTAGACGACCGCCCCGAGGTCGGGGAACCCGTTGATCTTCGTCGTCGCCTGCTCGCGGGCCTGGGCGTATCCGATCCTGAACCCGACCGGCAGCCCCTCGGGGCAGCGAACGCGGACGGCGGCGGTAATCGTGACCCACTCAGTCCCGCCCGGCCTGAGCGCGGCCGTCGGCGCCGCCATGTCGGGGAGCCCGCCGCAGGTGCCGATCCCGCTCGCGACGGCTCGCAGGCCGCCAAGCGCGAACATGGCGCTGATCCGCCTGATCATGACGACAGCGGACGACGCGTTCTGGATCTCGATTCCTAGCTGCAGGTCCGAGCCGAGTTGCGTGGCGCAGCGGTTGCCGGTGAACGCGATCGGCGACAAGCCGCCGTCCCCCGCGTGGCCGGCCCCCGCGTGGCCGGTTCGCTCAGGACCAGGCCCGGCGGTGATCCGGCCGCCAGCGAATCCGATGGCCACGCCGGCCGCGAGCGCGATCAGCGCCACCTCGACCGTGGCGCCGCGCACGCCGCGCAGACCTCGCAGCCAGCGCGGCGAGCCGCCGAATTCGATGGTCTCCGAGCTGGCGCCGTCAGCTTTGTCCATACTCCGACCATAGGCCGCTGCCGCGCGTGCCGCTCACCTCTCCGCTGGCTTGATCGCCAAATAGCCCGGTCGCGTGAATTGCGAGGCCGGTGATTCGGCGAAATGCTCCGCGCCCCTGGTTATTGAAGAGTTAACTCAATATCGGCCGGCCTGGGCAACGGAGCGGCCTGAACAACGGGGAGGACGCAGATGCCGCCGAGTTTCGGGCGCCGGGATCATGAGACCCTGCTGGCGCGACGTTTCGGGATGTTCGAGCTTGACGAGGCGGCCGAAGAACTCGAAAAGGCTCATGATGATGTCATCCGGCTGACGCTGGGCAAGAGCGAATTGCCGGTCCATCCGGCGATTACGCAGGCCATGGCGGCCGCGCTGGCCGACGGGCGCAGCGGCCTGGTGTATCCGCTCGGGCTGCCGGAACTGCGGTCGGCGATCGCGGAATATGAGAGCCAGGTCCGGCCCATGCCGGTCGATCCCGGGTCGGTCATTGTCAGCGTAGGCAGCAGCCTGATATTCAGGAATTTGTGCACGCTATTGTGCAGTGCCAGGGCTGGCGATGCGGCTGGCAGCGAGAGGGCTGGCGGCGAGATAGTGATTCCGCGTCCTTATTGTTCGCTTTATTTGTACTCGGCGGTGCTTGCTGGCGCGCAGGTGCGCGGCTATGACATCGACCCGTACACATGCGCCGCCGATCTGGAGTCACTCGCCGCCGCGATGAGCGACGCCACTCGCGCGGTCGTGATCTGCTCACCGGGCAATCCGCTCGGCAACGTGCTGACAACGGCGGAACTTGAGCGCATCGACTCGATCGTCGACGGGCGCGCGGTCATCATCAGCGACGAGATCTACCGGAACATGTCCTTCGACGGGCCGGTGCCGAGCCTCGGATCGCTGCCGGCGCCGCGATCGCCGGTCGTCGTCACGAGCTCGTTCTCAAAGGGCTTCCGCATGTACGCGCGGCGGGTGGGCTATGCGGTCGTGCCGGCGCAGTACGTGCCGGCGCTGTCGGCCGTCCAGGATCACGCGGTACTGACGGCCGACCCCGTTGCCCAGTTCGGAGCCCTGGAAGCGCTGCGGCACCTGGACGAGGTCGAGAGCCTGCGCGCCCTGTACAGGAAGCGCCGTGATTACGCGCTGGAAAGATTGTCCGGGGTGCCGGCCGTGCGTCCCATTCGCCCGTCGGGCAGTTTCCATCTCACCGTGGACGTCAGCGGGCTACTGCGGCCAGGGGAGTCGGATCGGTCGCTGGCGAGGGCGATGCTGGGGGCCATCCACGTGGCCGCGGTTCCCGGCAGCGATTTCGGGCTGCCGGGAACTCTGCGGCTGTCCTTCACGGCGAGCCAGTTCGACGCGGCGGTCGACCGGCTCGCGCGGTACTTCGCCGAAGGCCGCGCCAGCGCGCCGGGTCATGCGCGTCACCCGGCCGCGCTGGCGTGACCCCGCGCTGGCGTGACCCGCGGTCAGCGTTCCGGATCGATCCCGTGCACGGACGGGACGCGCACGGTGCGGTGACCCTTAGTGCCGCCGATGATCACCTTGCGCAGCGAGATGTCGTTCTTGGTGTTCGTCTCGTGCAGGAGCTTCTTCGGGTTGGCGATGATCTCGATGTAGTACGTGCCGTTCTTCAGGTGCGTGAGGTTGAACGACTGGCCGGGGACGAACTGGAAATACGTGTCAGCCCAGCCCAGCGGCAGCATCTCCTGCACCCACAGCGCACTCGGCGATCCGCAGGCGCCTTCCAGGCCGGTAAACGACGGCTGCATGAGCGCGTGCGGGATCAACAGGTCGATCGGGTCGGTCGGAGCGATGCAGAAGCCGACCTTCTGGCTGCGGATGATGACCGACTTCTTCGCGTTGAGCAGCCGGTACTCGGCGAACTGCTGGAAGTGCCACTGGTTGTAGTTGGCGAATCCCATGCTGCCGACCCTGGCCCGGCCGACGACCCGGCCATTGTGGAAGAAGTACTGGAAGGCCTGCATCTGCTGGGCGCCGTGGACGCGGAAGCCCTCGACGTCGAGCCTGGCGTTGCCGAGCACCGACACGGTGGCGCCGAAGGTGAGTTGCGTGGTTACCTTCGCGTGCTTTGACGCCCTGAAATTGAATAGCCGGATGCCCCAGGACGGCAGGGGCACCAGGTCAGGCAGGTCGGCGGCCGGCGGCGACTTCAGCGTCGGGACGGCGGGCAGGCGCGGGAGCGGCTTGGCCACCGGCCTGGGCTTCTTGCTGAAGCAGAACGGGCAGCCGGGCTCGGGCTTGGTCACCCGAAGGCGCACCCGGGCGATGCCGTCGAACTTGCTGATTCCCAGCAGGTGGCGCCACGGCGAGGTGATGTTGACGATGACCTTGTACGAGCCGAGCGGCACCTTGAGCCTGAGCCCGTTGAACTGCATCGGATCGGAGCCCCAGCCGCGCTGCAGGCCGATGACCATGCCCTTCTCGAACGGGTCAGACGAGCACTCGAACGGGAACGGTGAGTTCGGCGGGCTGTTGGGGTTGGTCCGCTGCTGGTTGTTATTCGGGCAGAATGCCTTCACGAGGTGCGAAGCGACGGTCGCGCCGTGGCTGTTCTTGACGGTCACCCGGAGGAAGCGGGCCAGGCCGTTCCATCTGTCGAGCGTCCACCTGGGCAATGGCCTGAACGCGATTCCCTTGCCGGGGACGTGGATCACCTCGGTGTCGGTGATCGGCTTGGCGTAGCTGGCCCGCTGGACGTCGAACTCCAGCTTGGACCCGAACGCCGCGACGTACACGCCTGGGTCGAAGAAGACGAACTTGCCGAACCGGGGGGCCTTGACGGTGTTCTGCGCCACGATCAGCTTGACCGTGGGTCCGTGCTGTGCGGCCTGAGGGGCTGGCTTGGGCTGGGCCAGAGCGAGCCCGGAAGGCAGCAGCGCGGCCGCGGCCAAGCTGGCCGTGACCGCGCCCAGCCTGGGCGCCCATGGGGAAAGTTTCACTCGGTCTCCTTGACTCAGGTAAAGGCATGCCGAGCAGGGCGCACGGCCCTGTTCGCTAAACAGACGCGGCGGCGACGCTGGACGTTGCGCCAAAGCGAGAAAAAGTAAAATTGCCGCAGAGGATTTGCGTCATCCCGGGCGCTGTGCTCTGCCCGGTCCTATTTGGGCGGCCGCCCGGCGGCGGGCCTGATTGGCGCGATAGCGGCCTGACGACGTCGGCGCGGTCCCGACCACAGGGCTGGCACCGCATCGATGGCCGCGGCGAGCGCGTAGGCAGCGGCCTCGTAGTTGACGCGCCAGCCGACGAACTCGGGCCACGCCACCTCCGGTTCGCGCTCGATGGGGAAATCGACCTTGCGCAGGGTCGCGATGCCGTTCAGGAACTCTTCGTACGACAACTCGATGCCCTGCGCCGGGTCGGGCGACTCGGGCACCTTGAGGTTCATCGCCCTCGAGACCTCGCGGAAGCACTCGAAGCCGCTGCGCAGGCACAGCCGGGCCGGCACCGTCGGCGCCGCCTCTGGTGAGGCCGCGAGGTACAGGGCCGCCGAGTCGAGCACCGCCAGCAAGGCGATGACCCAGGACGACAGGGGGCGCGGCGACCGGAACCTGACAAGCGGCAGATACGTCGTATGGCTCTCGGCAATGTCGGCGGCGAAGCGCTCCCACTGCTCGTAGAGAGGGGGCAAGGTATCGACAGTGGAACTGCCTGAGCCGAGCGCGTAGTGGGTGCGGGCAAGCAGCTCAGGACCCCACGACGGGACGCCTGCCCGTGCGTTCAGCAGGGCGACCTCAGTCTCCCTGCGGTTGAAGGCCGAGTAGAGCGTCGGCAGGTAGGCGATCTGCAGCGTGATCGTCACGATGCCGGTCAGCGAGGCCATGTCGAGTATCGTCCGCACCGCCGCGCCGTGGATCTCCTCTGACCCGATCTCCCAGAGGGCCGGGCCCGCTGTGGTGAAGGCCGCGGTGATGCCGCCTGGCACGAACGGCCACAGCAGCAGCGTGTACCCGATGAAAAAGATCGCGAGCCAGGCGACCAGTTGCACAAGCAGGATCGTCGGCGCCTGGGCGGCAAGCACCCGGTCGCGCCGCCTGTAACTGGCGATGGGCCCGGTCGCGAGCCGGAATGTGCCATTGACCAGCCGGTCGACTCCCCTGGTGAGCCAGCTGCCTATGGGTCTCGGCACGATGATCGTCCCGATGACGCTGCCAGCAGCGGTGATGACCAGCAGTGCGCCGACGACAGCTGCGATGTCACGGCCTGCTTGCGGCACTACCAAGTGATCACCGCCCGCGCGAGGGCACTTCCTGGACCAGCCAGCCGTTTCCGTCGGGATCGCTGAATGACAGGTAGGAACCGAAGTCGGCCCGGCCGGGATCAAGCCCGGGTACCTGGCCGCCAGCGCCGAAGTGAAAGAAGTCGCTGACCTCGGTACCGCGCCCGGTCAGCTCGCTTCGGGCCGCCTCGATATCGGGCACGATCAAGTGCAGGCCCTGCAGGGATCCAGCCGCGGCCTCGTTCCGCATGAGCGTGATCGAGCAGCCGGAGCCCGGCGGGGTGAGCTGGATGACGCGGAAGTCCTCGCCAGCGCGGTGGTCAACGTCGACGTTGAACCCCGTCTTGTCGGCATAGAAGGCCTTGGCGCGGTCCATGTCGGCTACTGGCACGACTATGACCTCGAGCTTCCAGTCCACCTAGCAGCCTCCGCCTGTTACCGCCAGCCCACACGAGATACCGCGTCCCGCCCGCGGCATGCCGAGACTACAGTGCGCTCACCTTCGATACGAGGCAGATCGCCGAGCCAGGGGTTACCTGACCAGGGGCGGCGCTGTCGGCGTGCACGCGATGGCAGGGTTGCAGGTTCCGATGTAGGTGTTGCCGCCGCCGTCGGCGAATCCGCCGTCTGTGTAGAGCACCTGGTTGCTGCCCAGGTTCAGGTAATTGTTTGTCAGCGTCAGCAAAGTGCCGTCGCCCGGTTCCCAGGCGTAGCTGACGAGGCCCTGGTCCCCGGGCTTGGTCAGGTTCACCGTGTTGCCGGTGAACACCGTGTCGTAAACCGGCCCGTCGGGGTCGGCGGACCCCCTGGTCACCAGCAGGGTAGTGCCGTGGCTGACCGCGCCATCGCTGACGGTATTGCCCCGGTAGGTGTTGGAGGTCGCCGTCGCGCCCGCGTAGCTGCCGAGTTCGGTGAAGGCGTTGTTGCTCGATGCCGCGTTGCCGGCGATCAGGTTGTGCGAGCCGCCGAAGATCTCGACGGCCGAGCCGTCGAATCCGTAGGCGATCGAGCAGGCCTGGCTGCCGTTGATCGTGTTGTCCAGAACCGTATTATTGCTGCCCCAGACCAGGATGCCGAATGCGCCGGATGACCCGAAGGCACTATTCGTGTCAAGCTCAGTATTGTCAGTGAAGGTCGAATTCTCGATCACGTTGCCGGATGAGCCGGAGGTCACGTAGACGCCGGCGTAAAACCCGGTCGCCGATACATTCGTGATCGTGTTATCAGCTGAGCCGCCCTCGAGGTCGATGCCATCCACGTGGCCGGCCGGAGTCCGCCGCCCGCCGCAGGTCCAGGTGCGCGGCGCCGTGCCGGCGAGCGACACGTTCGTGATCGTCGTGCCCGACCCGCTGACGTCGATCGCGGCACCGTCCTGGCGCAGCGTGACCACAGGGATCTTGCCCGAGCCGAACGCCGTCACCCTCACGTTGTCCGCGATGATCGTGAGGGATCCGGTGTAAGTGCAGCCGCGCTTCAGCGCCAGGGTGCCGCCCGCCGCGGGATGGACCGTGCTGAGCGGCTTGCCGCAGGGGACATTAGTCACCGGGCTAGCGGCCTGCGCGGGTGCGGATAGCGATACAGCGGCAATTGTGACCGTGACTATTGCGACCATTCGCAGAACGTTCATCCGGTGCCCCCCTGGCATAGCACGTGAAATCACCAGGACGCAAATCAGGCCGGATGCCAGCTAATCCCGGTCCTGGAGTTCTCGTTACTCCGAGTTTAACAAACCATTGAGCGCAAGGGACGGAAAGCGAGAGTGTCCTGAGTGGCGGCCGGCCATAAGGGTAAGCTGCAGTGGTGGCAGAGGAACTGGTGCGGTACCGATCGAGTGACGAAGACAGCGCCAGATGGGACGGATTCGAGTTTCGGCCAGGCGATATTGTCATCAGTACCCGTTCCAAGACGGGTACCACGTGGACGCAGATGATCTGTGCTCTGCTCATCTTCCAGACCCCCGAGTTGCCCGCCCCGCTCGCGGAGCTGTCGCCTTGGCTCGACTGGCTCATCACCCCGGCAGAGCAAGTGTTCGCCCGGCTCCAGGCGCAGGCGCACCGGCGCTTCTTCAAGACGCATACGCCCCTCGACGGGATCCCGCTCAGCCCGCTCGCGACCTACATCGTCGTTGCCAGGCACCCGCTGGATGCGGCAGTGTCTCTGTACCACCAGAGCGGCAACATCAACCGCGGCCGCCTTGCCGAGCTCACCGGCCTGATTCCCGATCAGCCCAGGCCCGACCGTCCGCCGAGGCCGCCAGCGCGCGAGTGGCTGCTGCGCTGGATCGACGCCGACGACACCCCGGTCGAGTACTCTGACTCGCTTCGCGGAGTGCTATGGCACATTTCCGACGCGTGGTCGCGCCGCGCGGACCCTGGCCTGTCCGGCCCGCAGGTCCTGCTCCTGCACTACGACGAATTGTCCGCCGATCTCGAAGGGCAGATGCGGGCGCTGGCGCACGCGCTCGGCATCGAAGTCGCCGAAGATCGATGGCCTGACCTGGTCAAGGCGGCATCCTTCGAGTCGATGCGGGCAGGCGCTCAGCAGCGTGCGCCTAACCCCGCCGGATTGCTCAAGGACAACGTCGCGTTCTTCCGCCGTGGAACTTCAGGGGCGGGCCGGGAGTTGCTGACCTCGGAGGAGTTGGCGCACTATCACGATCGTGCGAGCCAGTTCGCGCCAGCGGAGGTGCTGGCCTGGCTGCACCAAATTGAGCAGCGGACCTGGTCGGACGCAACAGGCCATGGCAGGCTAGTGGGTGGGTAGACTAACCGCGCACCGGGACGCCATGATCCGATATGAGACAGTCTGGCTGGCTCCCCCCGCCCTGCGGTTGAGGCCGCTGGGCTTTCCTCGCACCAGCGCAACGTAACGGGAGTTGGAATGCGCGTTCTGGTTCTTGGCGGCGACGGGTTCTGCGGCTGGCCGACTTCGCTGTACCTGTCGGACCGTGGTCATGACGTCACCATCTTGGACAACCTCAGCCGTCGCAACATCGACAACGAGCTCGAGGTGCAGTCGCTCACGCCGATCCGGCCGATCGGCGAGCGGGTGCGCGTCTGGGAGGAAGTCTCCGGGCGCAGGGTCGGCTTCATCAACCTGAACCTGGCGACCGAGTACGACCGCCTGGTCAGGGTGATCGAGGAACTCCAGCCAGAGGCGATCGTGCACTTCGCGGAGCAGCGCGCCGCGCCCTACTCGATGCGGTCGGTCAACGCCAAGCGCTACACGGTCGACAACAACGTGCGGGCGACCCACAACCTGCTCGTCGCGCTGGTCGCCTCGCGGAGCGACGCCGCTCTCGCGCACCTGGGCACCATGGGCGTCTACGGGTACGGCTGGTCGGGAAGCGCGCCGATCCCCGAGGGCTACCTGACGGTCAAGGTCCCGACGCCCGACGGCGACCTCGAGCGGGAGATCCTGCACCCGGCCAACCCGGGGTCGGTTTACCACATGACCAAGACCCTCGACCAGCTGATGTTCGCGTTCTACGCGAAGAACGACGGCCTGCGCATCACCGACCTGCACCAGGGCATCGTGTGGGGTACCCAGACCAACCAGACGTGCAAGGACGAGCGGCTGATCAACCGGTTCGACTACGACGGTGACTACGGCACCGTGCTCAACCGGTTCCTGATGCAAGCAGCGATCAGGCACCCCCTGACCGTCCACGGCAGCGGCGGCCAGACCCGCGCGTTCATCCACATCAGGGACACGGTCAGGTGCATCGAGATCGCGATCACCAACCCGCCGCAGTCCGGGTCGCAGCCGATGGTGCTGAACCAGATCACCGAGACGCACCGGGTCGCGGACTTGGCCAAGATGGTGAGCGAGATCACCGGGGTAGAGATCGCCAACCTCCCGAACCCGCGCCGCGAGGCCGACGAGAACGACCTGGTCGTGCGCAATGACCAGTTCCTGGCTCTCGGCCTCAACCCGACCACTCTGTCCAACGGGCTGCTCGACGAGGTGACTCAGGTCGCGGAGAAGTACAAGGACCGCGTCGACGTCACCAAGATCATCGCCCGGTCGGTCTGGCGCCAGGGCATGGAGACCTCAGAAGACCTCCTCGCCGGCATAGGCGAAGCGGCCGAGTAGCACCGCTGGGGCGAGAGCCCGCCGAGCAGCGGCCCGCCGAGCAGCGGCCCGCCGAGCAGCGGCCCGCCGAGCAGCGGCCCGCCGAGCAGCGGCCCGCCGAGCAGCGGTCGGCGAGCAGAGGACCCCGAGGAGCATAGGCCGCCAGGCAATGGCTGCTGAGCAACAGCGACTGCCCGAGGACGCCCGGCCAACAGCCAGCGCCTGCCAGGCCGAGCCCGACCTTGGCCGGGTCGGGCGTGACGGCGCCTGAGCCGCCGGCGTGGCTGGGCCGGCGTTGGCCGGGTCCGGCTTGAGCGGCGGAATCGTTGCGCCTGGGTCGCGCGCGTGGCTGGGTCGGCGTCGGCCGGGTCCGGCTTGAGCGGCAGTGTGCTGTGCCCGGGTCGCGGGCTTGGCTGGGTCGGCGGAAGGCGGCTCCGGCGTGACGGGTGCTGTGGTTGTGCCTGGTTGGGTTGTTGTCCGGCTTCGTGGTCCGGGCGGGTCCGCGTGCCACCTTCTGAGGTCGGCCTCATCGCGGAGAAGTTCCCTGGCAAGGCGTTTGTCCCGGTGCCGTGATGAGCGGATTGCGCGGGAGCGCGGCGTTGGACCAGTGAGGCGCTTACCTGGAGTGAGCGGCTGATGGGAACCGGGTGCCGGGTCCGGCCGAGTGACGGATGCCGAAGGGCAGGGCCGGTGCGATCTTCCGTGATCATGATTGCGACCGTGATCACGGAAGTTTGCCCAGGTCATGGCAGGTGTTATGTTCCGTGATCACGGCCTGGATCATGATCACGGAACATCGCACCTGCCGCCCCCCGTACTGACAACTCCCCCGACCGAGAACTCTCCCCCACGATGCCGAAAAGGCTCCCCGATCCTGATCACGAGTCACCCGACGGCATCCAGGGAGGTTGTCGCGTGTCTCGTGATCGAGTCGGGGGGGGGCCTTTCGGACATCTTGCGGAATAGTCAGGCGAGAACGCGCTCCGGCCCGGCCCTGCGGCCCGGCCCGGCCCTGCGGCCCGGCCCGCGACGGCATCGGGCGGCCAGTGTTGCTGGTCACGCCCGCGTCTAACAGCATCGTGGCCCTCCCTGTTGCTGTTGGTCACCGGTTTTAACGGCAACGTGGCCCTCCCTGATGCTGTCCCGACAGCAACGGGGAGGGCCACGATGCTGTCAAAACGGACTGCTAACAGCAACAGGGAGGGCCACGATGCTCACCCTGCCCCAGCGGCGCCCTGCCGGGGCACAGCGCACGTCCCGCCCTCACCCGGCGCCTGACTTTCCGAGATCCCGAGTCGAGGGTTTCCGCGTGAAAGGTCGGCAGGTCGGCGGGGCGGCGGGGCGGCGGGGCGGCGGGGCGGTAGGATCGGGGCATGCCGTTTCTTTGACGTTTGACCACTCTGGTCGACCAGGCGCCTGAGCGTCGCCGAACCGGACTGCTTCGCCGGAGGTTGGCGCGGTCGGGCATTGTGCTGGTTACGGCGCTTGCCATTGAGGCGCTTGATGAGCTGGTTGACGGTACTCAGGATGCCGCGTTCCCGCTGATCCGGGGCGACCTGCACTTGAGCTACTCCCAGCTTGGCCTGCTGATCGCGGTTCCGTTGCTTGTTGGCGGCCTCCTTGAGCTGCCGTTCGGGCTGGTGGCGGGGTCGGGTCGGCGCAGGCACAGGCTCGTGCTGGCTGGCGGGGTGCTGCTCGCTGGCTCGCTAGCCGCAGTGGCGGCGGCTGACACGTTCTGGCTGTTGCTCGCGGCGCTGGTCGCGTTCTTCCCAGCGTCCGGGGCATTCGTCGGTCTGACTCAGGCCGCGCTGATGGATGCCGAGCCCGGCAGGCAGCAGCAGCGGATGGCGGCGTGGAACCTGGCTGGTTCAGCGGGTGCGGTCGCCGGGCCGTTGCTGATCGCGGTTGTACTGGCGTTTGGCGGTACCTGGCGTGATGCGTACCTGTTCATGGCTGGCGTTGCTGTTGTTGCGGTGGTCTTCGCCGGGCTGGCGGGTCCGGCGCGCCTCGCTGGCGCGGGAGATGCCTCTGCGGCAGTCGGCCCGCACTCCGACGGCGGCTGCGACGGTGATGATGCTGACGAGCGGCCTTCGCTGAGGGCGGCTCTTGGGGCGGCCAGACGCGGTGATGTGGCCAGGTGGCTGATCTTGCTTGAGGTCATTGACTTGCTGCTGGATGTGTTCACCGGGTACCTCGGTGTCTACCTTGTCGACGTTGCTCACGTCACCCCGGCGCTGGCCGCTGTCGGCGTGGCGGTCAGCCTTGGCGCGGGGCTTGCTGGCGATGCGCTCTTCGTCGTGATCTCGGGCCGGGTGAGCGGCGGGACGGCGCTCAAGGTGAGCGCCGGCGTCGCGGCCATCGGCTACCCGGCGTTCTTGCTCGTGCCCTCGTTTGGTGTCAAGTTGGTGCTGCTCGCGCTGGTGAGCGTCGCCACTGCCTGCTGGTATCCCGTGACTCAGGCCGGTTTGTACGGTAGTTTGCCGGGTCAGAGCGGGATCGCAGTGTTCTGGTCGAGCGCGGCGGGTATAGCCGGGTCAGCCGGGCCCTTCGTCGTCGGATTGGTCGCGCAGCAGGCAGGGCTTGGCTGGGCGATGTGGTGCCTGGCGCTCGCGCCCTTGGCTGTCCTGATGCTGGGAAAGGGCCGCGCTGATGCCGGGGACGAGCCGGGACGAGCCGGGCTGATGCCGGGGAGCGCTGGGAAGGACCTTACGCGCCGCACAACGAGGAGTACCGATGACTGACCGGCCGTCGACTGCCAGCCTGGATGCCGCTCAGGGCGTTCTTGCCGCCACTCCGGTGTTCGACGGCCATAACGATCTGCCGTGGGCGCTGCGGGCCAAGGGGGAGTCACCGGCGACCCCCATCGACATCGGCGTGCCCGTGAAGGGAACGCACACCGACCTGCCCAGGCTGGCATCTGGCGGGGTCGGCGCGCAGTTCTGGTCGGTGTGGGTGCCTGGCGAGCTTGACGGCGACGCGGCGGTGACCACCACGCTGGAGCAGATCGACTTGGTGCACCGGATGATCGCCGCGCACCCGGCCGGGCTCGAACTGGCGCGCACCGCGCAGGACGTGGATGCGATCATGGCTGCCGGCAAGGTCGCCTCGCTGATCGGGGCGGAGGGCGGGCACAGCATCGGCGGGTCGCTTGGCACGCTGCGCGCCCTGTACTCGCTCGGCGTCAGGTACATGACCCTGACTCACAACCGCAACGTCCCCTGGGCCGATTCGGCGACCGACGAGCCCGAGCATGGCGGGCTCACCGACTTCGGCCGCGAGGTCGTCGCGGAGATGCAGCGGATCGGCATGCTGGTCGACCTCTCGCACGTGTCGGCCGACACAATGAACGACGCTCTCGACGTGGCGACGGCTCCGGTGATCTTCTCGCACTCATCGGCGCGGGCGGTCGCCAGCCACCCGAGGAACGTGCCCGACCAGGTGCTCGAGCGGATTCCTGGCAACGGCGGGGTGACGATGGTGACGTTCGTGCCGCAGTTTGTCTCGCCTGCCTGCTGCGAGTGGGACCTGGCGGCCGCTGCCGAGGCCGGGCGGCGCGGGCTCGATTACAAGACCATGGCCAGCCGCAAGCAGCTCAAGGACTGGATGGACGAGCATCCCATGCCGGAAGCGACCGTCGCCGAGGTCGCCGACCACGTTGAGCATGTCAGGAACGTCGCCGGCATCGACCACGTGGGGATCGGCGGCGACTACGACGGAGTCGGCAGCTTGCCGGCCGGCCTCGACGACGTGAGCGGCTACCCGGTGCTCTTCGCCGAGTTGCTCGACCGGGGCTGGAGCACCGGCGACCTTGGCAAGCTCGCCAACGGCAACATCCTGCGGGTGCTCCGCGCCGCCGAGGCCGCCGCGACCGAGGCCGCCGCGACCGAGGCCGCCGCGACCGAGGCCGCCGCGACCGGGACCGCAGCGACCGGGACCGCCGCTAAGAGAACGGCGACTTCGGCCTAGGCTGCGGCTCGCCGTCGAGCACGATGTCCACCCGCTCGTTGTAGAAGCAGGCGAGCCCGGCGATCTTCTGGCTCTCCGGGAACGGGGCGCGGTAGATCCAGACCACGTCCTTGTGTACCCGGGTGCCGGTATCGACCGACCAGTAGCTCGCCGTGCCCTTGTACGGGCAGTGCGTGCTCGCGTCCGACGGCCGCAGCAGGTCCATCCGCAGCGCGCTGAGCGGCATGTAGTAGCGCGGCGGCAGCCCGGTCTCGAACAAGATCCGCGGCTGATCGCTCTCCGCGACCGTGACGCCGTCGATCTCCACCCGTACCCGGCGTGAGCTGGCCAGGATGTCCACCCGCTTGTGCGGGTCGCGCGCGTGGGTGTAAACCGGCTCGTCCTCTTCGAGCCACTCGCTCATCGCCGCCCATTCGAGCTTGACAGCGTCCCGCAGCTCGGCTGCCGGTGAGCCGGCGTACCGGCGCGCGGCGCCCTCGGCCGTGGCCGACCCGGTCTTGACATGCAAGACTTCCCCGTCCCCGAGCCCGGACTGGGAGACGATCTCGCCGGACGGGATAAGTTCCGCCTTAATGTCGGTAACCGGGATGTAGTAAAACGGATAGTACGGAACTTCCCAGACCAGCAGCGGCGCGCAGGTGTCGGCGACCAGTTCGCCGTTCAGGTACGCTCTCACTCGCTTGAGGCCCTGTTCTACCTGGACCGAGTGCTCGGACATCCGTGCCTCCTGGCGTCCAATACGCCTGTGCGAGCGCGCTGATGCGCTCGCGTGGCTGTAGCGTCATGGTATGCGGCTGGGCGTGCTCGACGTGGGGTCCAACACTGTGCATCTGCTCGTGGTCGACGCGCACCAGGGTGCTCGTCCGCTGCCGGCGTTCTCCCACAAGGTGGAGTTGCATCTCGCTGACCACCTGGACGCGGCGAACCGGCTGAGCGAGGAATGCTCCGTCCGCCTGCTCGGACTCGTCCGCGAGGCCATCATCATCGCCGAGGACAAGGGCGTGCAGGAGTTGCTCGCGTTCGCGACCTCGGCGATCAGGGACGCCGCCAATGGCGACGAGATCCTGGCCAGGATCGAGTCGCAGACGCAGGTAAAGATCCAGGTGCTGCCCGGAACGGAAGAGTCACGGCTGACCTTCCTCGCGGCCAGGCGCTGGTTCGGCTGGTCATCGGGCCGGCTGCTGCTGCTCGACATCGGCGGCGGCTCGCTGGAAATCGCCTCGGGCCAGGACGAGGATCCGGCGGTGGCGGTGTCGCTGCCGCTGGGGGCTAACCGGCTCACCAGGTTCTGGCTGGACGGCGACCCGCCCGTCCGGGACGAGGTGCGCCGGCTGCGCAAGCACGTCAGGGCGGAGATCGCCGCCTCGGCGAGCGCGATCAGGTCGGCGGGCGATCCCGATCACCGCGTCGCGACCTCGAAGACCTTCCGCCAGCTCGCCAGGATCGCCGGGGCGGCGCCGTCGAGCGAAGGCACCTACGTCAGGCGGGTGCTCCGCCAGTCCGACGTCGACGAACTGGCCGAGCGCCTGCCCAAGATGGCCGTCAAGGAGCGAGCCGCGCTCCCCGGGGTGTCCAGGATCAGGGCACCCCAGCTAGCCGCCGGCGCGATCGTCGCGGCCGCCGCGATGGACCTGTTCGGTATCTCCGAACTTGAGATCTGCCCGTGGGCGCTGCGCGAAGGCGTGATCCTGCGCCGGATGGACAGCCTGGCGTCGTAGCTGGCTTAGTGGATGAGCGTGTCCGTCGCCGTCCGGCGGGGCTCATCGTCGTCGTCGTCGGCCGCGGGGATCTGGGCGGTGTCAGCGGCGCCCGCCGCCTGGTGGCGCGTGCTCTGGGCGCGGTCGCGGTCCGTGCCGAGCGGGTCATCCCGGTCGAGCGGGCTTGGCCGGGACGGCTGACGCGGAGCGAGCGGCTCGGCCGGGCCGTCGAGCGGGCTGCTCGCGGCCCTGCGCGCCTCGCCGGCCGGGATGGCCTGAGTGGCTGCCTGACGAGATCCGGCCGCCGCGCGGTGCGCCCCGGCGTGCGGCGCGTCGTGCGGGCCAGAAGACTGCCGGTCCCGCTCGCCGGCGGTCCCCGCCTGCGCGGAGAGCGCCCTGGTGACCTCGTCTTCCAGCGAGCCGCGGGCGGCCTCGCCGGCTACCAGGCTGGTGACGACGTCCCGGATCTCGGTGAGCCGCCTGACCGTCTCGGTGTGCCGCGAGATCAGCAGGTTGAGGCGCCGCTCGGCGCCGTCGTGAATCGCGGTCGCGCGCGCGGTCGCGTCGTCGAGTTGCTGCTTGGCCTGGGAGATCGCCGCGGCAACGGTGCTGTCCGCGTGCTGGGTGGCCTCGGTGACTGCCTGCTCGGCGCTCTGCTGAGCCGTCGACACCAGGCTGTCCGCCTCGGCCCGGGCGGAGGAGACGGCTCGTTCCGACTGCTCCTGGGCGGCCGTGAGCATGCGCTCGGCGCGGTCCTGGGCCTCGGCCCGAAGCCGCTCGACCTCGTCCTTGGCCTCGGCCCTCAGCTTGTCGGTCTCCGACGTGGCGACCTCGCGCATCTGGCCGATCTCGGAGGCGACCTTCTCGCGCTCGGATTTCGCCTCGTCGGCGGCGAGCTTGAGAATCTGGCCTACCCGCTCGCTGATCTCCTCGTGCGGCGGCCGCCCGACCGCGTCCCTGGCCTCCGTCAGATCCATGCGCAGCCGCTCGATCTCAGAGAGGCCAGCGGTGAGCTTGCTCTCGAGCTCACGGATCTGCCCGTTGCGCCAGGCGATGTACTCATCGACCTGCCGACGGTCGTACCCACGCCGTTCGCTGTCGAACGGGTTGTCGCGGCCGTCAGCAATGACGTCGTTGTACTCGCTCATCTCTCACCTGTCGAGTCTCGGGCAGGTACTGACGCGATCGACCAGGGCCGATCAGCGGGCCAGACCTGCGAGTGGTCCTGTACTATCCGCGGCAGTGTCGCGCGCGGACAATCGAAGGCAGATGTGTGTGACGACTCTTGTCCGCGGGGCCACCCCACCGCAACCGAAACATCAAATTATCCTGATTTGAAGTTGCTGTTCGCGCGCAACCAGCTCATCAGTCGAGATGGAGGAAGTTCAGATTGAACGACCTATTCGCTGGCGGCTTCGCGGGCGGCGGCGCGCTGATCGGCTCGCTGGGTGAACTGAGCCCGTCCGTTCACCGAGAGGCCTGGATAGCGCCGGGCGCGACCGTTGTCGGCGCGGTCTCGGTCGGCCGCGGCGCGAGCATCTGGTACGGCACCGTGCTGCGGGCTGATGACGACTCCATCTCGATCGGCGATGAGTGCAACCTCCAGGATCTGTGCTGCGTTCACGTCGATGCCGGCGAGCCTGCCGTGCTCGAGGCCGGGGTGAGTGTCGGGCACCACGCGACCGTGCACGGGGCCCTGGTCGGAGCCGGGGCGCTCATCGGGATCGGCGCCGTCGTGCTCGGCGGAGCCCGGATCGGCCCCGGGGCGCTGATCGCCGCTGGCGCCGTCGTCCGGCCCGGCGCGGTGGTGCCTGCCGGGGTGCTGTACGCGGGGGTTCCAGGCCGGGTGGTGCGCGAGCTCAGCGATGATGATCACGCCCGGCTGCGGCGAACCACGCGCGGTTACGTGGAGCGCGCGAACAGGCACAGGCAGGTGCGCTGGGAAGAGCCGGGGCGGGCTGACGCGGGCTGAGGGCGGCTAATAGGCAAGAAATGATCCTGATGGGTCATGCGGGACTGCCGGTTTGACCCGTAGCCTGTCCGCAAGCCTGAGCGGGAGGCCACGGAAACCTGCGGCGACGGAGGCGGGTCATGCGAGAAGATCTCGACGATCGCATCCATGATGCCGTCGCGATGGACGAGATCAGCCTTTACGGTGACGTCCTCAGCGCTGTCGCGGCCTCTGACCGGCCGCTCACTGATGACGAGCTCGACGTGGTGCTCGGCGTCAGCTCCGGAGGCTGAGCTAGTCCAGAGCTAGTACGGCGCTAGCCCCGGCTGGGTGCGGCATACATCACGTCGGTGCCCCAGTGGCTGAACCCCAGCGACTCGTACATCCCGATGGCCGCCATATTGGTCTCGTCCACGTACAGCATGACCTGGAACAGGCCGCGTGAGCGCAAATAGCGAAGCCCGACCAGGGTGAGCGCGCGGCCGAGGCCGCTGCCGCGCTCGCCAGGATCGACCCCGACCACGTAGACCTCGCCTATCGGCTCGTGGTGGCGGCCTTCACTGTCCTGGCCCGCACCGTCGTGGCCGGTACCGTCGTGGATCTTGGTCCAGTGAAACCCGGCGAGCTTGCCGTCGCGTTCGGCGAGGAAGAACCCGTCCGGGTCGAACCAGGGCTCCCGCTCCCTCAGGTCGAGGTCCGCGCGGGTCCAGGTGCCCTGCTCGGGGTGACCGGCGAAAGCGCGGCCGTTCAGGGCGGTCCAGGAGTCCTCGTCCTGGCCGGGCACGAAGGTGCGGACGGTGAGGCCGTCGGCCAGGCGCGGCCGGCCGATCCTCGACTGCAGCGACCGGCGCATCTGCCAGAGCGCCCTGATGCGCTCGAAGCCCGCCGTCCGGGCGAGGCGGGCGGACGCCGGCAGGTCGCCGTGCGCCCAGAGCCGCAGCGGCCGGTCCGCGCCCTCTCCGGCTTGCGCGTCGACGGCCTTGAGCAATTCGAGGCCGAGGCCGCGGCGGCGGAACGCCGGATGCACGACCAGTTCGCCGCTCGGGCCCTGAACCGGGTCGGTCGGATCGAGATGGGCGTAGCCGGCCAGCTCACGGTCGCGGGAGAGCAAAAAACTCCGGGCGAACGGGTCGCCTCCGTACCTCAAGTGCAACATGACGTGCTCGGACAGCGGGCTGACCCCGTCTTCGTCCGTCGCGGCGCGCACTAGCGCCAAGGTGGCGGCGACGTCCTCGCCTGTCAGGTGACTTGTGATCCGCAAGTCGCTCACCAGTGCTCACCTTCGCTGGCCCTAGTCGCCGTCAGGTCGTGGTCACGGGGTGGCGCGCCGTTGCCAGCGCGCCGCCCGGCCGCGCCCTGCTGTTTCCGCTTCGCCTGACCTTTACCGGCCGGCCCTGTGCCGGCCGGAGCCGTCTTGGCCGGATCTGGCTTGGCCGGCACGAACTTGTAGCCCACGTTCCGCACCGTGCCGATCAGCTCCTCGTTGCCCGACCCGAGCTTGGCCCTGAGCCTGCGCACATGGACGTCGACCGTCCTGGTACCGCCGAAGTAGTCGTAGCCCCATACCTCTGCGAGCAGCTGTGACCTGGTGAACACTCTCCTCGGGTGCTGAGCCAGGAACTTAAGCAGCTCGAACTCCTTGAACGTCAGGTCGAGGGTGATGCCCCGGATGCGCGCTGAGTACGTCGCCTCGTCGATTACCAGCTCACCGGCCCGCACTTCGGCCACCTCGGCTTCCGCGGGGGCGCGCCCGACGGCAAGCCGGATCCTCGCCTCTACCTCGCCGGGCCCTGCCGTGTGCAAGATGACGTCGTCAACGCCCCAGGCCGGGGTGATCGCCGCCCAGGCGCCCTCGCTGATAACGGCCAGCAGCGGGATTCCGGTGCCAGCGAGCTGGGCGAGCAGTTCCTTAGCCCTGACGAGCTGGTGCCTGGCATCGACGAGAACGGCATCGGGCAGGCCCGGCTGGCTGCCTGGCAGCGCGCTGGCCGAAGCAGCCGCCACGGTGACTGCGTGGTCGAGGAGGCTGAGCGAGGGCAGAATCTGCGCAGCGGACTCGGCCGTAGCGGTGAGCAGCAGGACCTTGCTCACCAGCTGCCACCTCCGCTAGTCCAGCGCTAGTCCAGCGGGAACCTGCGACGAACGCGCCTGCCGTCATGAGCGAGGATAGCTGACATGGCCATCGTGACTTTGCGCTACTGGGCCGCGGCCAAGGAAGCCGCTGGCGTAGCTGAGGAGAAGGTCGAGGCGCTGACCCTCGCGGACGCGCTCGCGGTGGCCGCGCAAACGCGCCGGCAGCTGCGGCAAGTGCTCGCCAGGGCATCGTTCCTCGTGAACGGCGAGCCGGCTGGATCGCGCCCGCACGACACGGTCGTCCTCCCCGATGACGCCGTGGTCGAGGTGCTTCCGCCGTTCGCCGGCGGGTAACGACGCCGGCGGGTAACGAGAATGTTCACTGGGACGTTGGCCGGGTAGCGAGGGTGTGACCAGCCGCGACGGGCGAATTGAACCAAAGCGCGCTAACGGCTGAACCGGATCGGGTTACTCAGCGTTTAAGCAGGTGTGGTGGTTCGCGACGGTACTGGGCGACACGGGCAGCCCAGGCAGGTCACAGACGAAGAGCTGGTCCGCGCGCTCTACAGAGAGCACGCCGGGCCGCTCCTTCGCTATGCCCTGCACCTGACCAGCGGCGACCGGCAGCGCGCCGAGGACATCGTGCAGGAGACGCTGCTGCGTGCCTGGCTGCACCCGGAGGCCATCGTGAACAGGCCAGCCAGGCCATGGCTGTTCGCCGTCGCCAGGAATCTGGCCGTCGACGCGCACCGGGCGAGGCAGGCCAGGCCGCGTGAAGTCGGGGAGGCGGCGCTGCAGCTGACGGCCGTGCCAGACACCGCGGATCGTGCGCTCGAAGCCTGGGGTGTAGCTGACGCTCTCCGCTCGCTGCGCCCCGAGCACCGCGCGGTGCTCCTCGAGACTTACTATCGCGGCCGGTCAGTTGCCGAGGCCGCAGCGGTGCTCGGCGTGCCAGCGGGCACAGTGAAATCGCGCACCTTCTACGCGCTGAGAGCGCTGAAGCTGGCACTTGAAGAACGGGGGCTCGCGCCATGAGCGACCCAACATGCCGTGCATTCCGTGAGCTGCTCGGTGTCTACGTAGTGGGTGCGATCGAGCCGAACGAGCGCAACGTGCTCGATGCCCATCTGAATCAGTGCTACGGCTGCCGCGAGGAACTCGCCAGCCTCGCCGTCCTGCCCGCGCTGCTGCACCGGATTCCGCCCGCTGAGGCCGAGGAGCTTGTGCAGCCAGCAGAGGATGCCGCCGGGCGGGAAGAAGACCCGGCCCCGCAGGTGCTTGCGGGGCTGCTCGAAGAGATCGGCGCGCGGCGCCGTACCCGGCGCCTGCGCGGCGTGCTGGCTGCCGCCGCGGCCCTGATCGTGGCCGTCGGCGGCGGCGCCGGGGTGTCAGCTCTGACCGGAGGGCAGCCTCATCCGGCTAGGGGAGCGCTCGACGTAGTCAGGACGCATCGCGGCGACCTCTCGATGACCGTCAAGTACGGCGGCTTGAGCTGGGGCACCGAGATGTCGGTCAAGGTAGGCGGCGTTAGCGAGTGGACCTGGTGCAAGTTCTGGGTCGTGACGGCCAGCGGCCGCTCGCTGCTGGCCGGAGGCTGGCTGATCGGGCCGAACGGCGATAGCCGGTGGTACTCGGCGGGGGCTGACATCCAGGCCTACACCGTGACCGGCTTCGTCTTGACGTCCGAAGGCAAGGTTCTGATGCGCGTGCCAGCGACTTAATCGTCGCCACTCAGGCCGCCTCCACTGGCCTGAGTGGCGACGCTCAGGCCAGGTCCGGTGGCCTGAGCGCCAGTGCCGGCCCGCTCGACGGTGCTCTCACCCCGTCGGCGGGCCGGTGCTGTTTGCGGCGCCTGGTTTTGCGGGCCTGGTTTTGCGGCACGGTGCCGGGAATGCCGCACCCGGGCGCGCTGTTTTCCCCGCCGTGACGACTGGACTGCTTGCCGCTGTCGTGGCGCTGGCGCTTGCCATCGCCATCGGCCTGTGGTGGCGTGCCCGCGACGGCAGGGTGCGTGCCGGGTACGCATCGATGCCGCCCGACGCGAGCAGGACCGGCGCTGGCAGGACCGGGCTGAGCGCGGCCGAGTTGTGTGATCAGCGCTCGGCTGATGCGGGTGCCGCGGATCTGGGCGCGGCGGGCGTGGGCGCCACGCTTGTGGGCACGGCGGGCGTGGGCAGGGCGGAGCTGGGTGCGAGGCTGGGGGACCGGGCGACGCTGGTTCAGTTTTCGTCGGCGTTCTGCGCGCCGTGCCGGGCAACCCGGCGGGTACTCGCCGAGGTGGCGTCCATGGTCGACGGGGTAACGCACATCGAGATCGACGCGGAATCCAGGCTCGACCTGGTTAGGCGCCTTGATGTGCGCAGAACCCCGACTACGTTTGTGCTTGGGCCTGACGGGCACGTAACCCACCGCGCAAGCGGCCAGCCCCGGAAGGCAGACGTTATCGCGGCGCTCGGTGCGGTGATAGAATTCCCTATATAATACATAGGGATTAAGCCGAAGCGCACGAGGATGATGACCAGAGGACAGGAGCGGCGGTGCAGGGCAGCGGCGCACTTAGGTGGCGGCGGGCCGATGCCGCCTGCCCTAGTGCTGCCAGTTACCGTGCGGGTATGGCCCTGACCAAGCGGCGTGTCGTTGACTATTGCCGCGTGACCACCGCGCTCTAACCGGACCCGGGCATCGCACCGGAATTGTCCGCTGGCCTGGCTGGCCGAAATTAACCCGAAGGGGCGCATATGGGCATTGACCCGAGAGGGCCGAGGTTTGCCGCGCTTGTCACGGCCGCGGTGCTGATCGCCGTGCTCGTTACCGGAAGCGCGTGGCTGCTCGCGGTTCAGGCGGTCGTGTTCGCCGTCGGGGTCTCCTTCGGGCTGCGGTACGCGCCCTACGGCCTTATCTACCGGTACGCGATCCGGCCACGACTAGGGCCGCCCCAAGAGCTTGAGACGGAGGCGCCGCCCAGGTTCGCGCAGGGCGTCGGCCTGGTGTTCGCGGTGATTGGCGTGATCGGCTACGCGAAAGGGGTTACAGGTCTTGGGATCGCGGCAGCGGGGCTCGCCCTGATCGCCGCATTCTTGAACGGAGCCTTCGGCATCTGCCTGGGCTGTGAGATGTACGTGATCATCCGACGTATCACGGCTGGCAAGCAAGGCCTGGACGCAGGCCAGAGCTGACAAGGAGAAACGCATGAGCCGTTCCGACGTTCTTGTAGACGCCGATTGGGTGCAGGCCCACTTGGGTGGCCCTGGGATCGTGCTCGTTGAGGTCGACGAGGACACGAGCGCCTACGACAAGGGACATATCAAAGGTGCTGTGAAGATCGACTGGAAGAAGGACCTGCAGGACCCGGTCAGGCGCGACTTCGTTGACCGGGCCGGGTTTGAGGCCCTGCTGTCCGAGCGCGGCATCTCCAACGATGACACGGTCATCTTGTACGGCGGCAACAACAACTGGTTCGCTGCCTACGCGTACTGGTACTTCAAGCTGTACGGGCACCACAACGTGAAGCTGCTCGACGGCGGGCGCAAGAAGTGGGAGCTCGACTCTCGCGAGATGGTGACCGAAGTGCCGCAGCGGACCGCGACCACGTACACCGCGCAGGAGCAGGACCGCGCGATCAGGGCGTTCCGCGACGACGTAGTGGCGGCGATCGGCAGCCTGAACCTGGTCGATGTCCGCTCGCCAGACGAGTTCGCTGGCAGGCTGCTCGCTCCGGCGCACCTGCCGCAGGAGCAGGCGCAGCGCGGCGGGCACGTCCCGACCGCCAAGAACGTCCCGTGGTCGAAGGCCGCGCAGGACGACGGCACCTTCAAGTCCGACGACGACCTGCGGACACTCTACGGCGACGAGGCGGGGCTGGACTTCGGCAAGGACACGATCGCCTACTGCCGGATCGGTGAGCGGTCCGCGCACACCTGGTTCGTGCTGCACGAGCTGCTCGGCCAGGCCAACGTCAAGAACTACGACGGATCGTGGACAGAGTACGGGTCCCTGGTTGGCGTTCCGATCGAGCTCGGAGACGGAAAGTGACGGATCAGGCCACCACGGGTGGCTGCGGCGCCCCGGCGGGCGGCATCAAGATCAAAGAAGGCGCCGGGAACCAGGCGATCGTGCAGGGCCGCGTGACCAGTGCCGGGTCACCGGTGAGGTCCGGCTATGCCCGGCTGCTCAACTCCGGCGGAGACTTCGTCGCGGAAGTGCCGCTCGGCGAAGATGGCGAGTTCGTCTTCTATGCCGCGTCCGGTGACTGGCGGCTGCGGGTGCTCGCTCCGGGCGGGATCAGCGTAGACCAGGTAGTGTCCGCCGAAGTCGGCAAGATCACCGAACTAGACCTGGCTGTATAGCCCTGCCGACGTAGGCACTATCCGCTTAGGCGCTGTCGATCGGGTGGCCGCCCGGCCGGGCGGCCGCCCGGTCTCGGGCTGCGGGGCCGCCCGGTCACCCGGTTTGCCAGTACAGCTGTGCCGTTGGTGTCGCGTCAGCAGCACCAACGCATAGCGAGCGGTGCGCGGGTTCATCCTCCGATTGCCGAGTCAACCGAGGTTGGGAAGCTCCAAATTCGCCTATGTTGCGGGTGAGGTGGCATTGCCTGGCGTGAGGTCTAGTGCCCGGGCGCGGTCGCATGAATGGGGGCACTGATGTTCCCGATCGGGTGTCGTTTCGCCTACCGATGTTGCCGGGGCTCAGTGCCGCCCGGGCGGGCGCTTGCCTAAGGACCTCGGCCCGGGACGGGACATGCAGGTCAGCGCATGATTCAAAAGCTCAGTGGCATCGGATCAAGATCAGGAGCCTTGTCCGGAATCGTGCGGGAAAGTTCTCACTCCTGCGGAGCCGGTCAGTGACGGGTCACCAGGCGCGAAGCTCGGCGCTCAAGGACTCGGGCATGATCACGGAACATTGCCGCTGTGCTGGAGGGTGTCGGGTGAGTCGTGATCAGGATCGGGGAGCCTTTTCCGGCATCGTCTGGGAGAGTTTTCAGTCCGGGGAGCTGTCAGCACGGGAGCGGCAGGTGCGATGTTCCGTGATCAAGGCCAAGAGCATGATCACGGAAGATCGTTCCTGTCCTGACCTGGGCGATCTTCCGTGATCACGGTCTCGATCATGATCACGGAAGCCAGCACGGGTCCCGGAGGCTGCCGCCCGCTCGTGTGCAGGATCGGGGCGGCCCAGGTTGCTGGTCACGCCCGCCTCTGACAGCATCGTGGCCCTCCCTGTTGCTGTTGATCACTGGTTTTAACAGCATCGTGGCCCTCCCTGATGTTGTCCTGAGAGGCTGCTGAAAAACCCCGAAAAATCCATGATCGCGATCGAAGAACCGCAGGTCAGGGAGTCGGGTTCGCGACGAAAACGGGGTTTTTCAGCAGCCTCTCCTGACAGCAACGGGGAGGGCCACGTTGCTGTCAAAACGGGCCGCTGACAGCAACGGGGAGGGCCGCGTTGCTGTCAGGAAGGGCCGCTGACAGCAACGGGGAGGGGCACGATGCTCACGCCGGCCCGGCGGCGCCGGGCCGGGGCGCGGCGCACGTCCGCTGCCACCCGGCGCCTGACTCTCCAAGATCCCGAGTTACCCGACGGCCTCCCTGACCTGGGCGATCTTCCGTGATCAAGAACGGGGGCATGATCACGGAACATTGCTGCTGTCCTGGAGACTGTCGCGTGACTCATGATCAGGCAGGTTGCTTCCCCGGGCACTTCCCCGTTCGACCTGTGCCCGACAAGGCCCGGTGCCACAAGGTGGCCAAGGCCCGGTTCCCAAGGTGGCACGATGCAGTTCCTGCGAACGTGCGTCACGTGGGCCACATCAGCCGCGCGTGGCGGATGCCGTTTCGGGCCTAGCTGTCTGCCTTCGGTCTCTTCGGGCTAACCTCGCGTTCATCTTCACGTCATCTTCATCGCCTAGAAAAGACAATGACCGCGCCACGCGGTGGCAATTCGCGGGCGACGTTTCGCATGCGCGAGAAGACCAACGATGTGGAGAGCTGAATGTCGATCGAGGCCGGCCGGGAGAAGCATGTCTCGGCGAGCGCCCAAGCCGCTGCCGCGAGCGAATCGCAGGCCGCGCCAGAGTTCGGGCAGCCTAAGCCGCCTGCGCTGAAGGCGGTGGACCTGACCCTTGGCTTTGGCCAGCGCACGATCCTGACCAGCATCGATGCCGGCATTCACCGGGGTGCGGTCACGGCGCTGATCGGGCCCACCGGATCGGGGAAGACTACGCTGCTGCGGACTTTCAACCGCATGAATGACAAAGTGTCCGGTTACCGGCATTCCGGCGATGTGCTTCTTGAGGATCGCAGCATCTGGGATCCAGGCGTCGAGTTGATGTCGCTGCGGCGCAGGGTCGGAATGCTGTTCCAGCGGCCGAACCCTTTTCCTATGTCAATTATAGATAATGTTGTCGCAGGCGTCCGGGCGCACAAGATGGCGAGCCGGGACGGCATGCGCGAGATCGCCAGGCAGCGGCTCACCGAGGTGGGGCTCTGGGATGCCGTGTCCGACCGGCTCAAGGACTCTCCTTTCCGGCTGTCGGGCGGCCAGCAGCAACTGCTGTGCCTCGCGAGGGCGCTGGCCATTGAGCCCGATGTGCTGTTGCTCGATGAGCCGACCTCCTCACTTGACCCGGTCGCCACGGCGTCGATTGAAGCGCTGATCAAGGCGCTGGTGCCGCGCATCACCGTCGTGATCGTGACGCACAACCTGGCCCAGGCCAGCCGGGTGGCCGACTGGACGATCTTCCTGAACAAGGGCCGGCTGGTTGAGCATGGCCAGACAAGCCAGGTGTTCGAGCGTCCGGCCGAAGAGGAAACCGCTCAGTATGTCGGGGGGCACTTCGGATAAAGGACGCCGCGGATAAAGGGCGCCGCGGGTAAGCCGCGGGTAAAGGGCGTCGCGGATAAAGGGCGCTGCAGGGTCGCGGCACTGCGGCTCAACAGACCACCCGTGCGAGAGGTCGCACCCTCTCGCACGGGCGCAAGACCGCGCGCAGGCGCGGACCCATCGCACGCACCGCGTGCGAGTCGTGTAGCGCACGCGATAGCGTGCATAACTTAAGGAGTATTCCCCGGTGACCAACCGAATCCGCTTGGCATCAGCGGCTGCTCTGGTCCCCTTGGCTGCGCTTATCGCAGCCTGCGGCAGTTCATCGACTTCCAGTACCAGCTCGTCGTCATCGTCGTCAGGGAAGTCTGCCGCGATGGTCGGCGCGGCCTTGCCGTCCGCACCGAACAAGACGCCGGAGGCACTGACGGAAACCGGCAGCTCGCTGCTCTTCCCGCTCTTCGGCACGTGGACGACCGCTTACCAGAAGCAGTTCGTGAACGCGAGCAAGGACCCGATCGTGACGATCACGACCGGAAGCACCGGCTCGGGCATCGGCATCTCTGACGCGGCTACCGGCACGGTCAACATGGGCGCTTCCGACGCCTACCTGTCGAGCGCGGATACCTCGCAATTCCCCGGTTTGCTCAACATCGCCCTCGCGATCTCCGCCCAGCAGGTCAACTACAACCTGCCGGGAATCAAGAACCTCAAGCTCAACGGCACGGTGCTGGCCGAGATCTACTCGGGCAAGATCACCACCTGGAACGACCCCGCGATCAAGAAGCTGAATCCTGGCGTCCCGCTGCCTTCCATGAAGATCATCACGCTGCACCGGGCCGACAGTTCCGGTGACACGTTCCTGTTCACCAGTTACCTGGCCGACCAGGACCCGAGCTTGTGGCAGACAAGCAACGTCAACACCACGGTGAGCTGGCCGTCGGTGCCAGGAACCCTGGCCGAGACCGGCAACAGCGGCATGGTCGCCGGCTGCGCGGCCAACAAGGGCTGCATCGCCTACATCGGCATCAGCTATCTGCAGAAGACCCAGGCCGCGGGCCTTGGCACCGCGTCCGTCGCGAACAAGTCGGGTAACTTCCTGCAGCCGACGTCGGCGACCATCAGCGCCGAGGCGAGTTCATTCACCGCGCAGACTCCGGCCAGCGAGGCGATCTCGATGATCGACGGCCCGGCGGCGAACGGCTACCCGATCGTCAACTACGAGTACGCGATCGTGCAGGCCACCCAGAAGAACGGCATCCAGGCCGAGGACATGAGGGCGTTCTTGCACTGGGTCGTGCACACCGGCCAGGACGGCGCCACCTACCTGGACCCGGTTGACTTCCAGCCGCTCCCGGCCAGCGTGGTCGCCAAGTCCGATGCGCTGATCTCCAAGATCGGCAGCTGATTGATGGCCACGCAAGAATCGGCGGGGGGAGCGGGCGCCGTCCCGCCCTCCCGCCGGCTCGGCGGCCTGCTCGGCGGCGATCAGGCGACCCGGCGCATCGGCTTCCTTTTCGCCTTGCTGCCGGCGGTGGCCCTCGTCTTCGTGCTGGCAACGCTGATCGTCGAGGCGATCCCGGCCTTCCGCTTCAACGGGCTGTCGTTCTTCACCAAGAGCATCTGGAGCACCGGCGGCTACACCTCGGGGATCGTGCACACCGGCGGCGTCCAGCATCTGTCCGGGCAGCAGTTCGGCGTGCTGGCCGAGATCGTCGGCACGGTCGTGACCTCGGCGATCGCGCTGATCATCGCCGTGCCCGTCTCGGTGGGCGCGGCGCTCTTCATCGTCGAGCGGCTGCCTGCCCGGCTCGCCAGCCTGGTCGGCGGCTTCCTCGAATTGCTCGCCGGGGTGCCCAGCGTCGTCGTCGGCCTTTGGGGGGCGCTGACCTTCGGACCGTTCATCGCCCACGATGTCGCGCCATTTATCGGCAACAACATGCCGGACGTGCCACCTTTCAGCTATTTCAGTGGTTCTACCGGTAACGGCGAGGGCGAGTTGGTTTCCGGGCTGGTGCTGGCTGTCATGGTCATCCCGATCGTCGCGGCCACCTGCCGTGACCTGATCAGGCAGGTGCCCATCCTGCCGCGCGAAGGCGCGGTGGCCCTCGGCATGTCCGATTCGCAGTGCGCGCGCAAGGTCACGCTGCCCTGGGTGGGCAGCGGGATCGTCGGCGCGGTCGTACTTGGCCTCGGGCGGGCGCTGGGCGAGACCATCGCGGTAGCGATGACCTGCGGATTCGCGCTCGGCAACATTCCCGGGAACATCTACGGCGCGATGACGACCATCGCGGCGACCGTGGTGACCGAGCTCGACTCGGCCTTCGGTGACCCGAGCGGATTCGAGATCCGCACCCTCGCCGAGGTCGCTGTCGTGCTGATGGTCATCACGCTCGCCGCGAACATCGTGGCCAGGTTGCTGGTGCGCAAGGTGTCCGGGACCGCGCTCCCGGTCGGCAGGGGGCTTTAAAAGATGGCGATCATGAAAACTGCCGCCCGCGAATTCGATTGGCCGGAGGTACCGGTGCACAGGCGGATCGGCAACGCCGTCTTCTGGTCGCTGTGTTTTGTCGGGCTGGCGCTGGTGATCGTGCCCACGATCTGGCTGGCTGGCGGCATCATCGTGCGGGCGGTCCCGCATTTCCGGTTCAGCGTGCTCACGACCGATACGACGGGCGATACCGGCGGCCTGGAGAACGCGATACTCGGCACCGTGCTGCTCGCCGCCGGCGTCCTCGTGATCGGCGGCACGATCAGCATCCTGACTGGCCTGTACCTGGGCGAGTTCGCCCGCGGGCGGCACCGCGGCGTGCTCCGCGGCGCCTATGAGGTGCTGGCGGGAATCCCGTCGATCGTGCTCGGCTACTGCGGGTACGTCGCGCTGTCGATCGGGCTCGGCTGGCACAGTTCGCTGGCAGCCGCCTGGATCGTGCTTTCCATCATCTCGATCCCGTACATCACGAAGGCGACCGAGTCCTCGCTGAGCCAGGTGCCGGTCTCCTACCGGGAAGGCGCCGAGGCGCTCGGCATCCCGGCGGGCTGGACGCTGCGCAAGATCGTGCTCAAGGCGGCCACGCCCGGGATAATTACCGGCCTGCTGATCGCGATCGCGATCGCCGTCGGCGAAACCGCGCCGCTCCTGGCGGTGGCAGGCTGGAACGACCAGAATCCGGCCCTGCAGCTGACCAACTCCCCGGTCGGCTATCTCACCTACCCGATCTTCAGCTTCTTCCAGAGCACCAATCCAGAGTCGGTCGACCTGTCGTACGACTCGGCGTTCTTGCTGCTGCTCTTCGTGCTGCTGATCATCGTCGCGGGACGGATCATCATCTGGCGCTCTCGCCGCAACACTGAGTGAAGCGATGAGTGCCTGCTGGCGAACCGCCAGGGATTTGTCGCCGATTCGCAGAGCTTCGTTGCGCGACGCATTACCCGTAGTTCAGGTTCCGGTCACATCGACTGCCTACAACTGATGGCGACCGCGCCCACACCGTGGAGGCATCCAGTGGCTTACTCCGGCGACGACAAGATAGACGTCGCGGGAGTTCTGGCTGACCGCCTGGCGGCCACGCTCGTGCACCACGAGCCTGGCTGGCGGCTGCCAAGGCCGAGCGCGCTCGCCCGGCGCTATAACGTCAGGCCGAATCAGGTCGAGCAGGCGGTCAGGGAACTCGCGGCCAGGCACCTGATCCGCCAGCTGCCAGACGGGCAGCTCTACCGGGCGAGCCCGGCCGAGTACCTCGTGTCCATGCACGGGGTCAGCAGGCTGGGCGCGCACGTCGATCCGATGGGCAGCGATGTCACCTGCCGTAGCCGCAAGGTGTCCTGGCGGCGCGTTCCCGAGGACATCGGATGGGCGCTCGGCGTGGCGGCCGCGGAATCGATCTGCGTGATCAAGTGCCACTGGTCCGTCAACGGGGACCCGGCGGCGATCTCGACGACCTACCTGACCAGGAGCGCCGCCGCGGATCTGGACCCGGGGCAGGACGCGGCGCCGGACACTGGGCCTGCGCTGCTCGCCGGGCTGCTGAGCGACGGCGCGGCCGGGACGCTGGGCTTGCCGGCCGCGCTGCACCTGGAGATGCAGCCGCCGCCGTCGTCGGTGGCGCGAGGACTGCGGCTGCGGGCGGGTCAGCCCGCGGCCATGGTGACGGTGCGCTTCGATTCTCAGGCTACGGCGCGCCCGGCGGCGCTGACGGTGGCGGCGCTCCGGCCAGACCTCTTCCGCATCGTGATCGACTCGCCTGCGGGCGGCTTGCCGGTGCTGGCGTCCAGCGACGCTTTCGACGAGCCGGCCGGGTCGGGCGGGTCCGGCGGCTCGGGCGGTTCTGGCGGTTCTGGCGTTTCGGGCGGGTCTGGTGACAGCCAGCCCGCTCCCGGTGACGTTGCCGGCCTGAATGAGGCGCAAGTCAGCTACCTGCAGTCCTGACGACATTTGCCCGTGCTCGCGCCAAAGAGCCATTCCTGCCTGCCGCCACGTACTATCTTTTGCCACTATGCAGCCTTATGTCTCCGATGCTGCCCGGCGTAAATTGCCGCTGAAAGTCCTGCCCTCCGACAAGGCCAGGAACAGCGACTTAGCGGCCGCGCTGGGCGTCATCGCGATACTTGTCCAGGTGCTATTCGCACAGCTCACGCTCGCGCTGGCGATCTGTTTCCTGATCGCGGGACGGCTGAGCCGATGGCGGCCCGCGTGGCTGGCGTTGCCGGCGGCGACGGGGCTCGTCTGGATTCTCACGATCGGCGTCAGGCCAGCGGCCGGCGGGTTCCTGGCGGCAGCCGGCAGGCTGATCGCGGTCTTAGCCGCCCGCGGGACACTGCCGGCCAGGCTGGCCAGGGTGCCGCGAGTACTGACGGACTGGCGGCTCTGGCTGCCGGGCCAGCTTCCGGTTGCGCTGCTCGCGGCGTCAGCACAGGCTGCCGTCCTCAGGCTGGCCGCGTCCGCCGGCCCTGCGCAGGGTTACCGCAGGGGCGCGATCACTTTCATGCGCGGCCGCTATCTGACCGCGACCTTGCGCCGGGGCGAAGTCGCGACCGCGGACGGCTGCTGTCTCGGCGTCATCAGCGAGACCGGCGGCCGTGCCGCGGTCTCATGGGCTGAAGCCGAGGCGGGCGTACTGTGCACGGGTGAGCCGCCCGCGGCGGTGACGGCGACCGGGTTGACCCTGGCGGTCGCCGCCATTCAGCATCGCAAGACCGTCATCGTCATCGACCTCGCCGCTGAGCAGCCGCGGATCGATCCGATCGGTGCCGCGTGCACCGAACTCACCGCGCCGCTGCGCCGCTTCGGCGAGCCGGGGACGCACTACGACCCGCTGTCGGGCGCCAGCCCGGCCAGGGCGACAAGCCTGGTGATGGCGATGCTCGACTGGACGGGGGTGCCGCACGCCGGGCAGCTTGCCTGCGCGAATTACCTGAACGCCGCACTGTCCCTCATCGGCGATCAGCCGTCGGAGCGCGTTCTTGCCGAACTGGTGAGCCTGCTCGATCCCGAAGCGCTGCGGCAAAGGCTCGCGGGACTGCGGGGCCAGGGCGCCATCAAGGTCACCGAGCTTCTGAGCCGGATCGACGGCGACCAGACGGTCCTTCGCCAGATCGCCGCGCAGCTGAGCGCGCTCGGCGCGGCCGGGGTGGGCGCCTGGCTGCGCCCCTTGCCCGGTGTCGGCTACGTGCCCGGTGTCGGCTACGGGACTGGTGTTGGCTACGGGGCTGGTGTTGGCTCCGGGGCGGGCGCGATCAGCATCAGGCGAGCGCTCGCTGAGCGCGAGGTTGCCCACTTTGAGCTTGGCGGGCTGCGCCAGGCCCAGGCAGCGAAGATGATCGCCAGGCTAGCCGTCGCTGACCTGGTCGATGCCCTAGGGGAGCGCATCGACACGGGATGGCGCGGCGACTGCGCGGTGTGGATCAACGGATGCGAGGTCATCGATGATCGGCAGCTTGGCGCGCTGATCGCCCTGGGCGAGCGAACGGGCGCCGCCGTCATACTCGGCACCTCGGCTGCCTCGGCCGCCTCCCGGCTGGCGGCAGAAGTCAACGTCATCGTGGTGCGCGGCAGCGCTGGCGAAGCTGACATCGGCAGCCTCGAGGCCCTGCTGGCCGATGGCGGTCAGGAAAGGCTGGCGCTGAGCGTCCAGCGCCCCGCGGCCAGGCTTACCGGCTGCGAGGCGGTGCGGTGAGTGCCAGCCAGCTCAGCCAGGGCCAGGCCGGGACGGGCCAGGCGGGGACGGGCCAGGCCGGCACCGGGCGGGCCGGGACGGGCGCGATCTGCCTTGGCTGGCAGTATGTCCGGGCTTCCGGAGATCCTGGTCCCGCCCCGGCGCGGCCGGCGGCACCGGCGGTACCCCGGCTGGAGGAGGGCTGGGTTACGGCGCAGCGCCGCATTGCCCGCAGGTCTGGCCGGCCGCCGCGGCCGGCGGTGCCGCGAGCGGGCTGCTGACGGCCGGCCTGGCGTCCGGCTGGATCGCGGGGCTGCTAAGCCCGGCCCTGACGGCATGCGCCGGTGCTGTAGTCCTGACCTGCGGCCTGCGGTGCGCCGGCTCGCTATGGCGAGGTGAACGCAGGCTGAGTTCCCTGATCGCCGCTGAACGGCAGCGAGTCGAGCAGATCAGCGCGGCCGAATCGGCCAGCCTCGCCGCCAGTCAGCGTGAGCACGCCAGCCAGTACCGCGCATGGCAACGGCGCAAGGCGGTCTTCGAGCGTCAGCGATCCTGGTTCGACGTGACGCTGCCGGCGGGCATCGACCGGCTTGACATCGCGGGCGGCACTCTCAGCGGATGGTCGGCGCTGCTCACTACGCTGGCCGCCACCCGCCTCAGCGAGGGCGGTCAGGTCACCATCGTCGACCTGACCGAAGGCACCGTGGCCGCCGACCTCGTGGCTCTGGCGGCGGGATCGGGGCTGCGGCCGCTCGTCTGGGTGCTGCCGGGCGACTTGCCCAGGCTGGACCTGGGCGTCGGGTTCGGCCCAGCCGTCCTCGCCGACGTGCTCGCACTCACCGCGGGCGGGGGCGGTTCGGGCAGCGCTACCGGGGGCGGCGGGACTGCGGCGCATGCCACCGACTGCGCGCTGCTTGAGCGGGTACTGAACGTGCTCGGTCACCCAGCTGGCCTCATGCCGCTGATGGCGGCTTTGCGCGTGCTCGCGGACGTCGGCGATCCCAGGGCCGATCTGCGAGCCGGATTGCTCACCGCCGAGCAATTCGAGCGGATCAGTACCCTCTTCGGCCGGGGCGCAACCGAGCGGGTCGTGATCGAGCGTGCCCTCTCGCTCGAGTCGAAGCTGCGCAGTCTCGAACGGATCAGCCCGGTCAGCGTGCTGCTGCCGCCCAGCCCGCTTCGGGTGGTCGCGCTCGACCGCAGGGCGGGCGTGATCGGGAACCTGACGATCCGTGCCTACCTGGTCGCGGCGCTGACGCAGCTGCTCCGCCAGGTACCAGTCGGCCGGCCATGGCAGCACACGGTGTGCCTGCTCGGGGCCGAGCGGCTCGACGGCGACGCGATCGACCGGCTGACCGCGGCCTGCGAGATCTCGCGCACCGGCCTGGTACTTGGCTACGCCGCCATGCCGGCCTCGGTGCGCGAACGGCTTGGCCGGGGCAACGCAGCCATCGCGTTCATGCGGCTCGGCAACGGCGACGAGGCCAAGGCGGCCAGCGAGCTGATCGGGACCGAGCACAGGTTCGTGGTCAGTCAGCTCACCGACACCGTCGGCACGTCGGTCACCGACACGTTGGGTGATTCCTACACGAGCACGGTCGGAACGGCGGACTCGGTCTCCGAGTCGGCGTCCGTCAGCATGAACGCAGGCGCGAGCAACGGCCGCGGCCGCAACTCCCAGGGCGGGTTCGCGCCGTTCGGCGAGTTCTCCAGAACTTCGAGCCAGGATCAGAACTACTCGACTGGCAGCCAGGACTCGGTGTCGCTGACGAAGGGAATCAACTCCGGCACCTCGTGGGGGATCAGCATGTCGCGTGCTCTGGGCGAGAACGCCTCGCTCGGCCGCACCGCGCAGCGATCGAGGGAGTTGCTGGTCGAGCCTGACGAGTTGCAGCGGCTGCCGCAGAGCGCCGCGATCATCAGCTACCCGTCAGCGGCCGGCCGCAGCGTCGTGTTCGCCGACGCCAACCCGGCGATCAGCTCGCTATCCTCAGCGACCATGATCGGCGCCGGAAACAACGCTGGGCACAGTCCGTGACAGACTCGGAGGGTGCAGCGACCATTTCGCCAGGTTGACGTCTTCAGCCACGAGCCTTTCCTCGGCAATCCCGTCGCCGTCGTGCTCGACGGGACCGGCCTGACCACAGCTGACATGCAACTCTTCGCGCGCTGGACGAACCTGTCGGAGACGACGTTCGTGCTTCCCCCCGACGCGCGGGGCGCCGACTACCAGGTGCGGATCTTCACCGTCTCGGCCGAACTGCCCTTCGCCGGCCATCCGACTCTGGGCACCTGTCATGCCTGGCTTGAGGCGGGCGGCGTGCCGCGCAGCGAAGGCCAGATCGTCCAGCAGTGCGACGCCGGCCTGGTGCCAATCCGCCGGGACGCGGGCCTGCTCAGCTTCGCCGCGCCGCCGCTGCTGCGGTCAGGCCCGGTCGACGAGCCGCTGATCGAGAAGATCGCCGGACAGCTCAATCTCGCGCGTTCCGACATCGTCGATGCTCAGTGGGCCGACAACGGGCCGGGCTGGGTGGCCGTGCTGCTCGGCAGCGCGGACGCCGTTCTCGGGATGCGGCCTGCCGTCTCTGGCATGGACGTCGGCGTGGTCGGTCCCTACCCGGCGGGCGCGGAGTGCGCGTTCGAGGTTCGGGCGTTCTTCCGGCAGGGCGACAGCACCGCGGAAGATCCGGTCACCGGCAGCCTCAATGCCTCCCTCGGCCAGTGGCTGACGAGCACCGGCCGCGCGACTGCCCCGTATATCGCCAGCCAGGGCACCGCCATCGGCCGGCGCGGCCGGGTGCACATCTCGGCCGACGAGAACGGCGGCATCTGGGTCGGCGGCGAGACGGCGACTCAGATCACCGGCGTAGTAGAGCTGTAGCTCCTGGGGACTGTCGGCCCGGGCTGCCGCAGGTCCGGGCTGCCGCAGGTCCGGCGGTCGGCGGGCGCAGCCGGAGCTAGGAGGGTTCTCAGGCCCCCGCAGGAGGCTTGCCGCGTGGAGGAGGATCTTCCGGATCCCTCGACGATAAGCCTCCTCGACGCGAAAACTCTCCTAGGGGAACACAAAAACCTTCCCTTGGCGAGGCGGGGCCACTCTCGTACGAGCCGAATCGGGCCGGGCCGGGTCCTCCCTGTTGCTGTGAGCGGTCCGTTTTAACAGCAACCATCCGTGCCGGCGGGCCGGCGCTGGTGCATCGGTGTAAACGGGGACAAACCACCCCCTGTTTACAGACCAACGTGGCCCTCCCCGTTGCTGTCGGGACAGCATGAGGGAGGGCCGCGTTGCCCGTGACCAACAGCAACAGGGAGGGCCGCGATGCTGCCAGAGGCGGGCGTGGGCGGCAACCTGGCCGCCCCGATGCTGTCGCGGGCCGGGCCGGGCCGCCGGGCCGGGCCGCCGGGCCGGGCCGCCGGGCCGGGCTTGAGCGTGCTCCCGCCTGATTATTCCGCAAATGCCCGAAAGGCTCCGCCCGACTCGATCACGAATCACGCGGCAGCCTCCCTGGAGGCCGTTGGGTGACCGTGATCAGGATCGGGGAGCTTTTTCCGGCATCGTGGCGGAGAGTTTCTCGCTCCGGGGAGCTGCCAGTGCGGGGCGGCAGGTGCGATGATCCGTGATCATGATCGCGGGCATGATCACGGAACATCGCACCTGTCCTGACCTGGGCGATCTTCCGTGATCATGGTCTCGATCATGATCACGGAAACCAGCACGGGCCCCGGGGGCTGCCGCGCGGCTCGTGATCAGGATCGGGGAGCTTTTCCGGCATCGTGGGGGAGAGTTTTCGCTTCGCGGAGCTTTTCGCGCTCGCGGCCATGTCCGGCGCGGTACTTTGCTACCGTTTTCTGGAGCTGACGGAGGATAGCCAGGGCTTATGAGCAGCGACTCGGGGATCGGAGCGGGTAGCGGAGCGCCTTGGTACCGGGTCGTCGCCATACCTGACGCGCCGTACGGAGGCACTGCGGAGCGTGACTATGCCTCCGTACTGCCAGCCCTGCTCGACGCCGCGAAGAGCAGGCGGCCGTTCGTCACGGGCTGGATCTCCCGGGGGCATGGCGCGCCGCTGCAACTCGTCACCAGCGCGGGACCGCTGCCATCGCCGGAGCCCGCAGCGCCGGAGCCGGCCCATCCGGCCCGGCCACGCCAGCCCGAGCCGCACCCAGCGGAGTCACGCCCAGCGGAGTCACGCCCAGCCGAGCCGCACAAAGCCGAGCCCCACCCAGCCGAGCCCCACCCGGCCGAGCCGCACAAAGCCGAGCCGCACAAAGCCGAGCCCCACCCAGCCGAGCCCCACCCAGCCGAGCCTCACCCAGCCCAGGGGCACCCAGCCCGGCCGCACCCAGCCCGGCCGCACCCAGCCCGGCCGCACCCAGCCCAGTCACCCCCGACGGCAACGGCCGCACCCGCACGGCCCTGCGAGCTGCTCTTCCCGTGGGGTGCGCGCGGCGAGGCACTGCCGCCGCTCATGGGCGAGCTCGACCGGCTGGTCTGGGGACCATGCCCAGGCCGCCAGGCACCGCCGTTCGCAGCAGAGAACGGTCGTCAGGACCAGCAGCAGCCCGCCTGGCTAGGCGCGGGCGGAGGGCTGCCCGGTACGTTGCCGAGCTTGTTCGAGTCCGCGCTGACGACGTTGATGGCCCGGCCATTCGGGTGGCTCGTGGTCGCCGAGCCCACCGACCTGATCGACGTCGAGGCGGCCGAGTTGCGGGCGCAGCTCACTGCGCTTCGCCGGTTCGATGAGGAACGGTCCAGGTTCGACGCCGAGCGGATCGCGCGCAGGCTCGCCGAGCTTGACGCCTTCCGCGAGGCCGGGCTGTGGAACGTCAGGGTGCTCGTCGGCGCGTCCGATACCAGTCAGCTGAATGTCGTCGCCCCCATGCTCATCGGCGCCATCGACCTGACGTCGCACCCGTACCGGCTGCGCGTGCCCGACCGCGTCATGGACTTCGTCGGTGCGCTCGCGGCAACGGGCGGCGACCCGGCGGACAGCTCGGTCATCCCGTTCAGCGCGACGGCGGGGGTACTCGCGGCGCTGGCCGGGCTGCCCAGGCGCGAGGTGCCTGGCGTGCGGGTGCTTGACGTCGGCTACTTCGACGTGACCGCCGAGCCGCCCGGCGACGAGTCGGTCAGCCTCGGCGCCATCCTGGACGGCAAGGACAGGCAGGTCGGCACCCTCGGCATCCCTCTCACCACGCTGAACAGGCACGCCCTCATCACCGGCGCCACCGGCTCAGGCAAGTCGCAGACGGTCAAGCACCTGCTCGGCCAGCTCACCGAGGCGAAGGTGCCCTGGCTGGTCGTCGAGCCAGTCAAGTCCGAGTACGCCTCGATCGCCGTCCCAGGCGAGCTCACGCTCATCAACCCGGCCGATCCCGCCGCCATCCCGCTCGCGGTCAGTCCCCTGACTCCAGAACCCGGCTACCCGATCCAGGCGCACATCGACATGGTGCGGGCGCTGTTCCTCGCCGCGTTCGACGCCAGGGAGCCGTTCCCGCAGATCATGTCGCAGGCGCTGCAGCGGGTCTACGAGTCGTGCGGGTGGGACCCGGTGAGCGGCGCTGGCCAGCCGGGAGCCGCCGTGCCGCCCGCCGTGCCGACGCTGGCGCAGCTCCAGGCGGCCGCCATCGACGTGATCACCGAGGTCGGTTACGGGCCCGAGCTCCAGGCGGATGTCAGGGGCTTCGTCGACGTGCGGCTGCGGTCGCTGCGGACGGGCTCGGCGGGCCGGTTCTTCGAGGGCGGGCATCCGGTCGACATCGCCGAGTTGCTGCGCAGGAACGCCGTGCTCCAGATCGAGGACGTCGCCAACGACGAGGACAAGGCGTTCCTCATCGGGACCCTGGTCATCCGCATCGTCGAGCACCTGCGACTGCGGGCGCGGGCCAGGCAGGAACCCGAGCATCTGCGGCACGTGCTCGTGATCGAGGAGGCGCACCGGCTGCTCCGGGCCGACAGGGAAGGCGCGGGCGCGCACGCGGTCGAGCTTTTCGCCAGCCTGCTCGCGGAGATCCGCGCCTACGGCGAGGGGCTGGTGATCGCCGAGCAGATCCCGGCCAAGCTGGTCAGCGACGTCGTGAAGAACACCGCGCTTAAAGTCATGCACCGGCTCCCAGCCCAGGACGATCGCGAGCTGGTCGGAGCCACGATGAACCTAGACGCCGAACAGTCCAGGCAGGTCGTTGCGTTCTCCCCTGGAATCGCGGCGGTGTTCGCCGACGGCATGGACCGTCCGCTGCGGATCAGGGTGCCGCTGGCCGGCTCGGCCGACCGCGGGCCCGGTCAGTTTGCCGTGCCGCCGATGGCCGCGCGAAGGTCGCCCGCGTGCGGCGCCACCTGCACCCGCGAACGTGCCTGCGCGCTGCTCGAGCTGCGCTCGGCCGACTTGCTCGCGGCGGCGCCGCGGTTCGCCTGGCTGCGGGTATGGACCGAGGCGGCGGTGCTCGCCTACCTGACGAACTCGCCGCTTCCCGTCGTGCCGGCCACGCTCAGGCAGAGGTGGTCGCAGCTCGCTGAGCGGCTGCGCGAATGCGTGCTCGCTACGGTGATTGAACGGGTTGTGGCCGCGCGATCCAAGGCGATCAGGGACTACTTTGACCCGGCTGATCTCATTTCCGCCGTCGCGGTGACCGCCGTGCGGATCCTCGATGGCGGCAAGGGCGCGGGCACCCAGTCAGGAGCCACCTGGGTGATACCGCAGCTGCAATGGCTGCGGGAGCTTGAACGCGCGCTGCCGCTCATCGGCCCATCACCCGATCCGTTCGAGCTCGCGCTGCCTCTTGTTTTCGAGCTGGACGGGATCTCCGACGAACCGGACATCAAGGTCGGCCAGCGCATTGGCGCGTTGCGCAGGCATCCGCTCTCGATGGAATTGGACTCCAACCGCATGCCAGCCTGGACAGCCCTGCTCGGATCGGACGACCAGCGCGCGTTCGCCGCTGACCTCGCGACGCTCGCCGTGGGGGCGAGCCATCGCGGACAGCTACTGCAAGCGGCGGGGGAGATGGGCGTGGCGGGCTGGCTCGAGCCGGTGCTGTCCTGGCCGCGGCGGTTCATCGTCGGCTTCGACGACGAGCTCACCGCGGTGGCGTCGGCACAACCGGCCTCCAGATAGCATCTGCGGCCATGGGCAAGCTTCCGATCCGCGCGCGGGTCGCGACCACCATTGGCGGGGCGGCCGGTCAGCTATCGAGGCTCACCGGCCGCGGCGACGGCTCGGTCATCGGAGGTGTCGTCGGCTTGCGGGTGGCACCTGACCTGCTCAGGCAACTGGCGGTCGGGCGGCAGATCGTCATGGTGACCGGGACCAACGGGAAGACGACGACCACGCGGCTCGTGACGGCCGCCATTGGCTCGCTCGGCCAGGAAGTGGCCACCAACGCCTACGGCGCGAACATGGAAAGCGGGCTGGTCTCGGCCCTTTCGAGCACGCCCGACGCGCCCTATGCCGTGCTCGAGGTAGACGAGCGGCATCTGCCGGCCATGATCAAGGCGGTCAATCCCAGAGTCGTCGTGCTGCTCAATCTCAGTCGGGACCAGATGGACAGGGCGGCCGAGATCTGGCTGATCGCCAGGCGCTGGCGAGAGGCGTTCGAGCAGGTCCCCGGCCTGCGCGTGGTCGCGAACGCCGACGACCCGCTGATCGCCTGGGCCGCCGGCACGCGGCCGGACACGATCTGGGTCGCCGCCGGGCAGCGCTGGCACGAGGACTCCTGGTGCTGTCCTGAGTGCGGGGCGCACCTGCGGCGCGATGAGCTCGGCTGGCGGTGCGGCGAATGCGCGCTGTCCAGGCCGTCGGCGCGCTGGGTGCTCGACGGCGACAATGTGATCGACTCGGCGGGGACGGTGCGCGAGCTTGGGCTCGCGCTGCCCGGCCGGGCCAATAAGTCGAACGCCGTGATGGCGCTGGCCGTGGCGAGCCAGTTCGGCGCCGACGTCGACCAGGCCCTTCCCGAGCTGCGCAAGGTCGTCTCGGTCGCTGGCCGGTACACGTCGGTGCAGCGGCGCGGCCGCACGCTGCGGCTGCTGCTCGCCAAGAACCCGGCTGGCTGGCTCGAGGCGTTCGACGTGCTCGACGCCGGACGGCCGCCTGTGCTGCTCGCGGTGAACGCGCAGGGGCCTGACGGCAGGGATACTTCCTGGCTGTGGGACGTGGACTACCGGGTGCTCGCCGGGCGCCGGGTACTGGTCACCGGGGAGCGCAAGGTCGATCTGGCGGTGCGGCTCGAGGCGGACGAGGTGCCGTTCCAGCTGGTTGATGATGTGGAGGCGGCGATCGACTCGGTGCCGCCGGGGCAGCTGGACATCATCGCGAACTACACCGCGTTCCAGCAGATCAGGGCCACCGTCGGCCGGGCCGCGTGATGGGAGCTGACGTGGCGGGAGCTGACGTGGCGGGAGCTGACGTGATGGGAGCTGAGCTGTGAGCGGGTCGAGCGCGCTGAGGCTGGTCTGGATCTATCCTGACCTGCTCAGCACCTACGGGGACCGCGGCAACCTGATCATGCTCGCCAGGCGGGCTCGCCTGCGCGGTCTTGCCGTCGAGGAGATCAGCGTCAATTCCGATCAGCCAGTGCCGCGTCAGGGAGACATCTACCTGCTCGGCGGCGGCGAGGACCTGCCGCAGGTGCTCGCCGCCCGGCGGCTCGCCAAGGATGGCGGGCTGGCCGGGGCTGTCAGCGCCGGGGCGGTTGTCTTCGCCGTGTGCGCCGGCTACCAGCTGATCGGCTCGGTATTCGGTGGTGCCCAGGGCGAGCCGGTGGACGGAATCGGCCTGATCGACCTCCGCAGCGGTCGCGGCGAGCAGCGCGGGGTGGGCGAGATCGTGGCCGATGTCGATCCGTCGCTCGGGGTCGAGCGGCTGACCGGGTTCGAGAATCATCAGGGCGTCACCAAGCTCGGCCCCAGCGTCAGGCCGCTGGCCCGCACTGTGCGCGGGGTCGGCAACGGCGACGGGACCGAGGGTGCCTTTGCCGGGCGGGTACTCGGTACCTACCTGCACGGCCCTGCCCTGGTACGCAACCCTGGCCTGGCTGACCTGCTGCTGTCCTGGGCCGCTGGCCCGCTGCCGCCGCTAGCGCCCGCCCACGAGGTCTGGACCGGCCGCCTGCGCGCCGAGCGGCTGGCCGCAGTCGCCGCCGCGAACTGACGCGCCCGGCGACGGGTCCGTGCCTGTGCCTTTGGGTGCGGATGCGAGCGGGCGGGAGTGCGGATGCGAGCGGGCGGGGGTGCGGATGCGAGCGCGCGGGATTGCCCTGGTCAGTAGATGAGCGGCTTGGCGCCTTCGGCGACGATCTCGGCGACGAAAGTAGCGGCGCCGGCGATCCTGACGCCCTCGATCAGGTCGTCCTGGGTGATCTCGCGGCGCGCCGCGCACTGAGTGCAGACCGTCACTGTTCCTGCCTGCACGATCGCGGCCACGAGGTCTTCGAGCGGAGTCGCGTACGCCAGCCTGATCTGCTCGGCTTGTCCTGGCAGGGCCAGCCAGCTTGCCTCGCCGGTCAGCCAGAGGGAGACCGGCACCCCGCTGGCCAGGGCCGTCGCGGCCACGTTGAAGGCCTGATTGCAGCGTTCGGCATCATCTTTGCCGACAGTGACCTTGATAACGAGTGAGGCGGTTGTCATAGGTTCGCACCTTATCCGCGTACTGTCCCGGTGTGGTTGCCGTCCTGGCCGGCAGTTGCACACCGTACACTGCCACTGTGGCGGCTGATGTTAGCGCGATCGTGCTGACCGTGCTCTGCGCCTCGGGCGCTGGGAGTTGCGCGGTACTTGTGCTCAGGCTCTGGCGCGCCGGCTCGAGGTAGCAGCCGTAGGCTGCCCTCATGAACAACGCGCCCAACCTCGACTCAGGCCGATACGAGCCGCATCCTGCCATCGCTCCGCTGAGCTTCCTCCTGGGCACCTGGGAAGGTGCCGGCGTGGTGGGCTATCCCACGATCGAGAGCGTGAATTTCGGCGAGGAGATTTCCTTCAGCCACAACGGGAAGCCGTTCCTGATCTACTCGAGCCGGACCTGGCTGATCGAGCCGGACGGGACGATCGGACGGCCACTGCACATGGAGGTTGGCTTCTGGCGGCCGCAGCCGGACAACCAGGTGGAGGTGCTGCTGACGCACCCGACCGGGATCACGGAGATCTACCTTGGCCAGGTTGACGGCACGAAGATCGAAATGATCACCGATGCCGTAGTCCGCACCGCGACGGCGAAAGAAGTGACCGCTGGCAAGCGGCTGTACGGCTTGATCGGCGCCGACCTCGGCTACGCCTACGACATGGCAGCGGTTGGCCTGCCGCTGCAACCGCACGTATCCGGGCAGCTGAAGCGGGTGTCGGTCTAGAAGACGGGGACGACTACCCAACCCCGAGTAGCCAAGCCTCGGGCTGAAGGCGTCCGGGCAGAAAAAGCCCCCGGGCTGCTCCAGCGGAATCCGCCATTAGCGAGTTCCGCAGGGACCGACTGGACGAGGCCGATCACCCGGGGGTTCGGTGTCTGCCGTGTATTCGCCGACCGCCGCCTGGGCAGCTAGTGCCCTTTCCGCATACCGCCTCGGCCCGGCGAGCAAACCATTAGGAGGGCGAATGGCCTCCGGCAGGAAAACTTGCCTTTAGCAGGCAGCGTACGGATTGGCGCACAGGCCGGTGACAAGCGCTCCTGGCTACTGCCCGGTGCGCTCCACGGGACGGCGGCTAGCTGACAGCCACCTCACGAGTCCGACAACTATGCATACTGTTGGACCACCTCCTTTCCCGCTTAGCCAGCACGTTACGTGACGACGATGCGGCAGGGCAAGTGCATTTTTCGCGGCGGCGATCCGCCGGTCGCAGCGACCATCAGGATTTCGCCGAGCGCGCACTAGACTCGGGCCTATGGCGCAGACGTGGGATGACACGCTGCGAGCGAGTGGCTACCGGGTGACTCCGCAGCGCCAGCTCGTGCTCGAAGCGGTGACCAAGCTGGAGCACGCGACGCCAGAAGAGATCTACGCTGAGGTCAAGCAGACAGCGGTCGGCGTCAATGTCTCCACTGTCTACCGGACCCTTGAGTTGCTTGAGCAAATCGGGCTGGTGACGCATACCCACCTCGGGCACGGTGCCCACAGGTACCACCTGGCGGCGGATGCGCAGCACCTTCACCTGGTCTGCCTGAACTGTGACGACATCATCCAGCTTGAGCCGGCAGCGGTCGGCTCGCTGGTCCGCACACTGGAAGCCGATTACGGCTTCCAGACCGATGTGGGTCACCTGACCGTCTTCGGCACGTGCGCGCAGTGCCGCGACGACCGGCGCGACAAGACCTGACCTCCGCCGGCCGGGTCGCGGCACCTACCCGGCGGAGGTTCCCCGCGAATGGGCGGCCTTGCTATGTCCCTGAGTGCGGCTCCGTCAGAGGGAGCAGCGGAGCCGGGGTGAGCAGTGCCGGGGTGAGCAGTGCCGGGGTGAGCCTCCGCGATCAGGCCGCCGGCACGGGCACTCCATGGTCGCCGGCATGCAGTGCGGCCTCGCAGCCGTCCGCCGTTGGTGCTTACGTTGCAGGTGATGTGGCAGTGCCTGGCGTGAGGCCTGGTGCCCGTCGTGGCCGCATGAATGCGGGCATTGATGTGCTCCGGCACGGTGTCGCCGGGGCAGGGTGAGCATCGTGGCCCTCCCTGTTGCTGTCAGCGGCCCGTTTTGACAGCAACGTGGCCCTCCCCGTTGCTGTCAGGACGACATCAGGGAGGGCCACGGTGGTTTGTCCCCGTTTACACCGATGCACCAGCGCCGGCCCGCCGGCACGGATGGTTGCTGTTAAAACCAGTGACCAACAGCAACAGGGAGGGCCACGATGCTGTCAGATGCGGGCGTGACCACCAACCTGGCCCTGGTGCTGGCCCGGGCCTCCGGGCCGGAGCGTGCTCTCGCCTGATGGTTCCGCAAGCTGCCTGCGCAAAATTCGCGCGCTGAAATCTCGCTCGCCCGTTATCGTGGCCGGGTGTCTTTGCTCGCTGCGAGAGGCGTGAGCGTTTCCTACGGTGCGCTGGTCGTTTTGCATCACGTCGATCTCGTCGTCGGGGCCGGTGACAGGATCGCCGTGGTTGGGCCGAACGGGGTCGGGAAGTCGACCTTGTTGCGCGTGCTCGGCGGGGATGTGCAGCCAGACTCGGGAACTGTCGCCGCCTCGGGAACGGTCGGGTACCTGCCGCAGGAACGCGATCGGCGCGATGACGAGACCGTTATGGCGTATATCGCCCGGCGCACTGGGGTTGCGGCGGCAGAGCAGGCGATGCTGAGCGCATCCGATGCGCTCGCTGCGGGCGAGGACCCCGCGGGCGAGGACCCCGCGAGCAAATCCCAGCCCGGCGAACCCCGGCCCGGCGAACCCCGGCCCGGCAAACCCAAACCCCAGCCCGGCAAAGCCCGGCACAGCCAGGCGACTGCTGGCCGTGACTACGCGGAAGCTCTCGACAGGTATCTCGCGCTCGGCGGGCCCGATCTTGACGTCAGGGCGGCTGAGCTCGGGGCGAGCCTCGGGCTGCCCGGTGATCTTGGCCGGCCGGCGACCGGGCTGTCGGGCGGCCAGCTGGCCAGGCTCGCGCTCGCGGCGGTGCTGCTTGCCAGGTTCGATGTACTCCTGCTCGACGAGCCGACAAACGACCTGGATCTCACCGGGCTCGAGCTGCTCGAGTCGCATCTCGCCGCGTTTCGCGGCGGACTTGTCGTCGTGTCGCATGACCGGGCATTCCTCGACCGGACCGCTGAACAGGTCCTGCAGATCGATCCGCACTCGCGCGAGGCCAAGCTTTACGGCGGCGGCTACCAGGCGTACCGGCAGGAGCTGGAGCGCGACCGTCTCAGGGCCGCCCAGGAGTACGAGGACTACGCGGCCAAGCGCGACGAACTCGCCGAGCGGGCCAGGCGCCAGAAGGAGTGGGCGCGGTCAGGCGAGCGGGCCGCCGAGAGCGAGACGGCTCGGCGCAAGGAACCGGACAAGAACACCAGGAAATACCGCGCCCAGACGGCTCAGCAGGCTGGCGCCAAGGCAGCGGCCACGCTAAGGGCCGCGCAGCGGCTTGAACCTGTGGCGGAGCCGCGCAAGGAGTGGGAGTTGCGGCTGCGGTTCGGTGCGGCGACGCGCAGCGGCGATGTCGTCGCCGTGCTTGACGATGCGGTGGTCAGGCGCGGGATGTTCACGCTCGGGCCGGTGAGCTTGCGGGTGAACTGGGGCGACCGGGTGCTGATCCGCGGCGACAACGGGTCGGGTAAGACGACGTTGCTGCAGGCGCTGCTTGGACGCCAGCCGCTCGATGACGGGCGCGCCGCGCTGGGCCCGTCGGTGCTGCTCGGCGAGATCGACCAGGGCAGGCAGACCTTCGCGCCCGAAGCTACGCTGGCCGACGCGTTCTGCGCGGAGTCAGGGCTGGTGCCCGGGGAGGCCAGGACGCTGCTCGCCAAGTTCGGTCTCGGCGCCGATGACGTGGGGCGGCAGGTAAGCCGGCTGTCGCCCGGGGAAAAAACCAGGGCAGACCTGGCCCTGCTCATGCACAAAGGCGCGAACCTGCTCGTACTCGACGAGCCGACCAACCATCTCGACCTGCCGGCGATCGAGCAGCTTGAGCAGGCGCTCGCCCAGTTCGATGGCACGCTGCTGCTGGTGACTCATGATCGCCGGCTGGCCGAGCACGTCGAAGTGACCCGCGTGATCGACGTGAGCGACGGCCAGGTGACCGACGCCTAGCCAGGTGACCGACGCCTAGCCAGGATGACCGACGCCTAGCCCGGACGACCGACCCCTAGCCGGGTGGCCGAGGCCCGCCGCCCGCCGCATAGCCTTGCAAGCATGAAGAGCGGTGACCTAGGCAGCGCGATCGCGCAGCGTCCCGACCGGACCAGTCCGCTATTGCAGTCAGGCGACGCGGTCGGAGCGGAGTTCCCCGACGTCGGCGTGGCGGCGCATTACGGCGACCCGTACGGCGAGCAGCGAGCCATGACCGAGGCCGGCGGGGTCGTCGACCGATCGAACCGCGATGTGCTCAAGATCACCGGACCCGATCGCCTGACCTGGCTGAATAGCATCAGCACGCAGAAGGTCGACCAGCTTCAGCCTGGCACCGCGGCGCAGACCCTGATCCTGAGCCCGCACGGGCACGTTGAGCATCACCTGACCATGGTCGATGATGGCACCGCGACCTGGATTCACGTAGAGCCGGGCGAGGCCGAGCCGCTGATTGCTTTCCTGAACTCAATGAAGTTCATGCTCAGGGTCGACGCGGCCGATGTGACCCACGACTACGCGGTGCTGACCGTCGCGGGCTCGCCCGCGGCCGCGCTCGCCAGCTTGAGCCCGCCGGCCGTGATGGACTTCGGCTTCGCCGCTGACCAGATCATCCAGCGCGCCGAACTCGCGCGGGCGGCGGAAGCCTGCCGCGCCCAGGGCCTGCGCCTGGCTGGCATGTGGGCGCACGAGGCCCTGCGGATCGCCGGGCACCGGGCCAGGTTCGGCACGGACACCGACCACAGGACGATTCCGCACGAGGTCGGCTGGATAGAGTCGGCCGTGCACCTGGGCAAGGGCTGTTACCGGGGCCAGGAGACGGTTGCCCGCGTGCACAACCTCGGGCATCCGCCGCGGCGGCTGGTACTGCTGCACCTTGACGGCAGCGAGGACGTACTCCCGGCCCACGGCGAGCAGGTGCTCACCGAAGAGGCCAAGGCTGTCGGCTTCGTGGGTTCGGCCGCCCGGCACTACGAACTCGGCCCGATCGCGCTCGCGCTGATCAAGCGCACGGTTCCGGTCGAGGCGACGCTGCGCACAGCCGGCATCAGCGCGGCCCAGGAGGTCATCGTGGCACCCGACGCGGGCGCGAACGTCAAGATCACGCTCGGCAGGCGACGCGGCAGCCTGTGAGCGAATGCGGCGACTTGCGCCAGATCGCGACGAGCCGGCCGGCATGCGCGCACAGCAGGAGTAAGCACGGCAGGAGCAAGCACGGCAGGAGTAACCTGGCCGGCAGGCCTATCTGAGTCCTCAGTGTCGCGGGTGATGGAGGTGCGCTTCTGTGCTGCGCCGAGTTCTCCTGGCCGCCTCGGCCAGTACACGAGTCCGTCGCGTCATCACCACTGCCCCCGTGAGCCGTGCCGTGGTCAGGAGGTTCGTGGCGGGCGAGACCGCCTCGGACGCCCTTGCCGCGGTTGAACGGCTGCTGGCCGCCGGCCTCCTGGTCACGCTGGACTACCTCGGGGAAGACACGGCGGACGCCGATCACGCGGCGGCCGTGGCGCACGAGTACGTGTCCCTGATCGAGTTGCTGGCCGCCGCCGGGGTGACCGCCGGGGGCCGGACCGAGGTGTCCGTCAAGCCCACGGCCGTCGGGCTCGGCCTCCCCGAGCACGGCGAGAAGACCGCGGCGGAGAACATCAGGCGGATCTGCGCGGCCGCGCGCGACGCGGACACGACGGTCACGCTCGACATGGAGGATCACTCCAGGGTCGACGCTACGCTGCGCCTGGTCGATCAGGTCCGCGCCGACTACCCGGATCTTGGCTGCGTGCTTCAGTCCTACCTGCGCCGCACGCCCGGTGACTGCCAGGTGCTCGCCGCCAGCGGCTCGCGGGTCAGGCTGTGCAAGGGCGCCTACTCAGCTCCCGACGGCGTGGCCCTGCCCGTCAGGTCCGAGGTGGACCGGAACTACGCGCGCTGCCTGCGGATTCTGCTCGACGGGCCGGGCTACCCCATGCTGGCCACGCACGACCCGAGGCTCATCGCGATCGCGCGGTCCCGCGCCTCCGCGCTCGGCCGCGCGGCGGGCAGTTTTGAGTACCAGATGCTGTTCGGCATCAGGCCAGATGAGCAGTCGCGGCTGGCCGCCGCCGGCGCCCAGGTCAGGGTGTACGTGCCGTATGGCAGCGACTGGTACGGCTACCTGGTCAGGCGCCTGGCCGAGCGCCCGGCGAACCTGGCCTTCTTCCTGCGCGCGCTCCGCTCACGTAACTAATAACCGGGCCGCGCCCGGCTAGGCTCAGCACATGATCGCGATCCTCGGTGCGGGAAAGATGGGCGAGGCGCTGCTCTCCGGGATGCTCAGGGCGGGGGTAGCGCCGTCCGGCGTCATCGCGGCGGCCCGTCGCCAAGAGCGCGGGCAGGCCGTCGCCGATGCCTACGGCATCAAGGTGACCAGCGCGCAGGAGGCCGCCGGCGGCGCCGGCACCCTGGTCATCACCGTCAAGCCGCAGGACATGGCCGCGCTGCTCGATGAAATAACCCCGAGCGTGAAAGCAGACCAGCTCATCATCTCAGTCGCGGCCGGCATCACCACCGGGTACATCGAGTCCAGGCTTCCGGTCGATGCCGCCGTCGTCAGGGTGATGTCGAACACGCCGGTCCTGGTCGACGAGGCGATGAGCGTCATCTCGGCGGGCCGGTTCGCCGGCGAGCCGCACCTGCGCCGGGCCGAGGAGCTGCTCAGGCCGGTCGGCAAGGTGCTGCGCATACCGGAGTCGCAGCAGGACGCCGCTACGGCCCTGTCGGGAAGCGGGCCCGCCTACGTGTACTTCCTGGTCGAGGCAATGGTGGACGCCGGAATCCTGCTCGGAATGCCGCGCGCCACGGCGCTCGAGATGGTCAGGCAGGCCGTTTACGGAGCGGCCACCATGCTGCGCGAGTCAGGCGAGCACCCCGTGATCTTGCGCGAGGCCGTGACCTCTCCTGGCGGGACGACGATCAACGCGATCAGGGAACTTGAGCGGCACGGCGTGCGCGCTGCCTTCCTGGCGGCCATTGAGGCAGCCAGGGACAGGGGCAGGGAACTGGGCGCGGGTTAGGCAAATCCACCGCAAACTCGGGGGTTGCCCTTTCGCGTCTACCAATTACGCTGGAGACGGGCGTGACTGGTGCGCTGAATAGTGCTTGGCGCAACGCAGCGCCGGAGAGGGTTACCGATGGCAGCAGAGGCAACTCCGCTCAGTGCCGTTCGATTCCTGACGGTGGCTGAAGTGGCGACGATCATGAGGGTTTCCAAGATGACCGTCTACCGTCTCGTTCACTCCGGTGATCTGGAGGCCATCCGAGTCGGGCGGTCATTCCGGGTGCCCGAGCGCGCGGTCAACCAATATCTGAGGGACGCCTTCGTCGAAGCGGGCTGACCCTGCGCAACCCGCGCCAGATCGGCGGGCGAGGACCCGGCGGTGCCGCCGCCGGGGTACGCTGTGGCCTTGGCATGCGCCCAGGCTCGGCCGGGCGGCGGACATGAAGCATGCCGCAACGCGCGGGTAATCGATCGAGGGTGGTTTCGTGGGTTCAGTAATCAAGAAGCGCCGCAAGCGGATGGCGAAGAAGAAGCACCGCAAGCTGCTGCGCAAGACGCGCGTCCAGCGCAGAAACAAGAAGTAGTAGCTGGCCAGGCGAGCCGTGGCGGCTCGTCCGGTCCTACCTTGTGATCCGGTGGTCCGGCTATGAGCGACCCCATCCGAACACCGACGGCCAGTGACTGGCTCGGCCGGCTGGTCGGAATGGCCGATTTCCTGCGCCGGCGGCTTGATGGCGACTATGACGTCGATCCCGAGGGATTCGATCCCGAGCTGAATCGTGCGCTGCTGATGCCGGCGCCGCGTGCGCTGTACCGGAGCTGGTTCCGGGTCAAGCTGCGCGGGATCGAGCACGTGCCGGCGACCGGGCCCGCGCTCATCGTGGCCAATCACTCCGGCGTGCTGCCGCTCGACGCGCTCATGCTTCAGGTGGGCGTGCTGGACGAGCACCCGGCCGGCCGCAACTTGCGGCTGCTCGGCGCCGACCTGGTGTACGCGCTGCCGCTGCTCGGCAAGCTGGCCAGGATCAGCGGGCACGTGCCCGCGCGCCCGGCGCAGGCCGAGCGGCTGCTGAACAACCAGGAGCTTGTCGGTGTCTTCCCCGAGGGATTCAAAGGCATCGGCAAGCCGTTCAGCGATCGGTATCAGCTGCGGCGTTTCGGCCGGGGCGGGTTCGCCCGCACGGCGATGCGCGCTGGCGCGCCGATCATTCCGTGCGCGATCGTCGGTGCCGAGGAGATCTACCCGATGGTCGCTGACTGGGAAGAACTGGCAGCCAGGCTCAGGCTGCCGTACTTCCCCATCACTCCGCTGTTTCCGTGGTTCGGGCCGCTCGGCGCCATTCCGCTGCCGTCTAAGTGGATCATCGAATTCTGCGATCCTGTGCCGACCGACGGGTTCGCCCCCGATCAGTGGGATGACCAGGACGTGATCACGGAACTGGCCGACAAGGTGAAGGACACCATCGCGTCCAAGATTGACGAGCTTCTGGAGGAACGCGGTCCCGCTTTCGGTACCTGACGCTTCTGGGTTACTCGCCTGTGCGGAACCGCCGGACGGCGATCCCGGCGGCGACACCGCCGACGATGACGCCGGCGCCCGCGGCGACCGGCAGGGCGGCCATCGTCGCCCGGCGGCCCTTTCTGAAATCGTGAATCGGCCAGCCGCGCTCCCGTGCCAGTGCCCGCAGTTGCGGGTCGGGATTGACCGCGTTCGGGTATCCGACGAGCTCGAGCATCGGCAGGTCGTTGAGCGAGTCGCTGTACGCGCTGCACAGCGACAGGTCGAGGTGCTCGCGCTGGGCCAGGGCCAGCACTGCGGCGGCCTTGGCCGCGCCGTGCAGCAGGCCTCCTACGAGGCGGCCGGTGTACAGGCCGTCCTGCGTCTCGGCGACCGTGCCGAGCGCCCCGGTGAGGCCGAGCCGCCTCGCCAGGATGTCGGCGAGTTCCACGGGGGTCGCGGTCACCAGCCAGACCCGCTGGCCGGCGTCGAGGTGGGCCTGGGTGAGCTCGCGCGCGCCCTCCCACACCCGGTCGGCCATCGTGTCGTCGTAGATCTCCTCCCCGAGGGCGCTGATGTCGGAGACCTTCTGCCCCGCCACGAAGGCGAGCGCGGCCTCGCGGGCAGCGTCGATATGGTCAGCGTTCTCGGCGCCCCGCAGGCGGAATATGACCTGGCCGACCACCATCTTGACCATGTCGCGCGCCCCGAACATCTTGCGCGCGGCCAGTCCCCTGGCGAAGTAGTAGATCGACGCGCCGCGCATCAGCGTGTTATCGACGTCGAAGAATGCCCCCGCGCGGGGATCTGGCACGATGTCCGGCTGGTCGACGACCGCCGCGGCCGCCGCCGCGACGCCCGCGTCCGCCGTTATCCCTGCCGTGTCGTAAACGGCTGTGCTGTGAACGGACCTTGTCATCCCCTATTCCCCCCGGGGGCCTCCTGCCCGGCCCCGTGACCTGGCCTGGCCGAGTCGCAGGTGTAGCTAAGCCACGTTAGCCGAGCCTAATGGGTACGCTAGGTAACCCGGAGCGAACCTCGCCCGGAGAAGGCTCGCTACTTAGCAGGCTAGCTGCGTTCGTGCAGGTGCTGCTCAACGGCAGCGGCGGACGTCCAGGACCATAGGCAGGGATGATCGCTCTTATTGTGGTCGCGCTTGGCGCCGTGGCGGCGGCGGTCGGCACGGGCGTGCTCGCCGCCCGCGCCGCGCAGCTGCCGCGCGTGTACGTCATCGCGTGGGCGGTGGCGCTGTTCGGCCTGGCTGTGGGGCTGGCTGCCGCGACCCTGGGTTTCCTGGCAGGCTACGGCGACCTGATCTTCCGCGTGATGGAGCTCGGGGTCGGGCTGATCGCGCCCGCCTTCGCATGCCTGGCACTGACGGAACTGACGGGCCAGCGGCTGGCATCCAGGTTCGCCATGAGGCTGGCTATCGCGAGCATCGGCGTGATCGCGCTGGTCATCCTCGGTACTGACCCGATCAACCCGAACGCGACCTTCAGCACCTCCTGGGCGAACCCGGCTGACTTCTATCAGCTGGCGCCTTTGGCCGTGCTCGACTTCATCGCGCTATTCACCGCCGTGACGGCAGTGGCGGTGCTGGCCGTGGTCCCGCGGAGGTCATCGAAGGAAGGCCTGCCGCGCCAGGAGACCAGGCCGGCGATCCTGCTGGCGATGGCGGCGCTGATCGTGGTCATCCCCGGGCTCACCGCGCTGCTTAACTCGGCGACCGGCATCAAGCTGCCATTTCCCGGAGCGGATTTGTTCGCGGTTTGCTCGCTGGCAGCCGCGTGCCTCGGCTGGTACGCGGCCAAGGTGGCGGGCAGCGCGGATCTCGGCCAGGCGCGGCCCCGAGGCAGCGCCGGCCCGGGCGCCGAGCCAGACGAACGGGCGCAGCGCCGCGGGGAGCCGGATTCGTATCGCGGCTATGAGACCGGTGAGTTCGACTACCCGGGCGGTGACCGGTACCGGGCCGGCCGCCATGGCGACGGCTACGGTGACGGCAGGCTGGGCGGCGAGCCCGACTCCGAGATCCGCTACCCGGCGCTCGCTGCCCTGGCCGCCGATCCGGCGGAGCCCGCTGAGCAGGCGGGGCTCTACCGCGACGAGCCCGGCCGGTTTGACGAGCCCTTCGACGAACGCAGGCGCTTCGAGGAGAATGGCCGGCACGACGGCCGCGGCCAGTTCGATGAATTCGGCGAGCCGCGGGCCTTTGACGGGGACCGCGACAGGCGGCCTGACTGGGACGATTACCCGGATGAGCGCAGCGAGGTTCGCGGCGATCTCTTCGGTCAGATCACCATCTACACGCTGATCGAGGGCCGCGTCGATGAGTTCGACCGGCTCACCGAGCGCGTTGTCGAACTGGTGCGGGAGAGAGAGCCGGGCACGCTCGTCTACATCGTGCACGCCGTCCCGACCGCCCCGCTGCAGCGCATCCTGTACGAGGTGTACCGGGACCGTGCCGCGCACGAGGATCATCTGGGGCGCGGCTACGTGCTGACCTACGAGGCTGACCTGCGTCCGTTCGTGCTCGCCACCAACGTCATCGAGCTTGGCCTGCAGCAGGCGAAGGTCTCGCCGCTGCCGGCTGAGTCCGCGATCTCCGACATCCTGAGCGAGTCCGGCATCGACCTGACGGGCGTGACTAACTCGGCCCAGCGCGGCTTTTCCCGGCCAGGCCACCGCCGGCCAGACCAGCGCCCGCCCGACCGCCAGCGCCCGCCCGACCGCCAGCCCGACCGCGAGCCCGGCTACCAGCCGCGGCCGGATTTCCCGGATGGGCCGGATTTCCAGCGCGATCCTGGCTACCGGCGCGATCCTGACCGGCACGGGCCTGGCTACCAGCGCGGGCCCGGCTACCAAGACGATCCTGAATTCGGGCGCGGGCCAGGCTACCAGCACGGGCCTGACCACGAGCCGCCTTACCAGGGCTGGGCGGATATCAAGGGCGAGGACTCCCGGTACTGATGCCTGACGTTGCCGCCGCTCACCTGATCACGCTGCTCTCGCGGCCCGGATGTCATCTGTGCGATGACGCGCGCACGGTCATCGAGCGGGTCGCGAGCGACCTTGGCGTACCCTGGACAGAGCGGGACATCACGGCCTCGCCAGCCGACCTGCGCGACTTCGCGGACATGATCCCGGTCACCTTCGTCGACGGCGTGCAGCACGACTTCTGGCGGGTGGACGAGGCCAGGTTGCGCCGGGCTCTGAGCGTGCCGCCGTCCCGCCAGGAAGGCTGACGTCACCTGTCATGACTATCCGAGCGCGCTTATCGCTGCCGCTGCCCCGCTTATCGCCGCGCGGCCCCAGGCAGGCGACTTTGTGCAAACGTTCACAAGAGCGTACCGTGGGAAGCAAGAACCGACGCGGGAAACCCTGTTCGCACCGATGCCCGTCCTCCCCCAGGAGTTGCCGGCGTATGTCTCGCCGAACCAGGTCTGATAAGAGCACGCAGGGCATACCGGAGGCGACGATCGCGCGCCTGCCGCTGTATTTGCGCGCCCTGTACGCGCTCGCTGACCGTGAGACTCCGTCGGTGTCGAGCGAGGAACTCGCGACCGCCGCCGGAGTGAACTCGGCGAAGCTCAGGAAGGACCTCTCGCACCTGGGCTCGTACGGCACCCGCGGCGTCGGCTATGACGTGGACTACCTGATCTATCAGGTCTCCAGGGAACTCGGCCTCACTCAGGACTGGCCGGTGATCATCGTCGGAGCGGGCAACCTGGGCCGGGCGCTCGCGAACTACGGCGGATTCGCGACCCGCGGCTTCCGGGTCGCGGCGATGGTGGATTCAGACCCGCTGGTCATAGGCACCGCGATCGCCGGTCACCGCGTCTACGGCACGGACGACATCGAGCGGGTCGTGGCCCGTTTCAGCGTGATGATCGCCGCCATCACCGTTCCGGCGATCGCGGCGCAGGGCATCTGCGACCGGCTCGTCGCGGCCGGCGTGACCAGCATCCTGAACTTCGCGCCGATCGTGCTGAGCGTGCCAGACGGCGTTGACGTGCGCAAAGTCGATCTGTCGATCGAGTTGCAGATCCTCGCCTTCCACGCGCAGCGCCGGTCCGCGCTGCGGCCGCCCTGCGACCTGGAGGAGCCGCCGGCCAGTGCCGCGTCCAACGGCAGCCGCAAGGGCCTGGGCAGGCTGGGCCCGCCTGGCGCGTCCGCCGGGACGACGGCGGGGGCGGAGGCGGTCGGATCATGAGCCTCCTGGTCGTCGGCCTCAGCCATCTGACCGCGCCGGTTGAGACGCTTGAGCGAGCGGTCGTCTCGGGCGATGCTCATCACAAGCTGCTGCATGACGTGCACAGTTCGCGGAACATCTCAGGCGCGCTGCTGCTGAGCACGTGCAACAGGGTCGAGGTCTACGCCGAGGTCGACAGCTTCCACGGCGGCGTCGCCGCGATCGGCGACCTGCTGGCCAGGCACTCCGGCCTGTCGCCGGTCGAGCTGAGCAGGTCGGCGTACGTGCACTATCAGGACCGGGCCGCGCAGCACCTGCTCGCCGTCGCCTGCGGCCTGGAGTCGATGGTCGTCGGTGAGAGCCAGATACTCGGGCAGGTACGCCAGTCGGTCAGGCTGGCCCGCCAGCAGGGCACGCTGAGCCGTGAACTCTCCGACCTGAGCCGGCTGGCGCTTCGGGCCGGGCGCCGGGCCCACGCGGAGACCGACATCGACGCCGCCGGCCAGAACCTGGTCACGCTCGGGCTCGGCCTGGCTTCCGCCAGCCGCGACCAGGCCGCGGACGGCCTGAACGGACTCGGCCTGAACGGGCTCAGCGTGCTCGTCGTCGGAGCGGGTGCCATGAGCTCGCTCGCTGTCGCCACCGCGGTCCGGCTCGGCGCGACCAGCGTGCGGGTGGCCAACAGGACGAGGCTGAATGCCGAGCGGCTGGCTGAGAAGTACGGCGCGCAGGCCATCGGGTTCGGCGAGCTCGACGCCGCGATGGCGACCGCCGACCTGATCGTGACCTGCACAGGAGCGACGGGGCACGTGATCTCGGCGTCGGCCGTGGCCGGCTCGCTCGCCGGCCGTCAGCGGGGCGATCTGGTGTTCCTCGACCTGGCGCTGCCCAGGGACGTGGATCCGGCGGTGGCCGGGCTGCCCGGCGTCCGGCTCGTCGACATGACCGCGATCGCCGGGGCGGGCGATGGCGCCAGGGCAGGTACCACCGCGTTCGCGAGCGACGAGGATATCGCCGCCGTGCGCAGGATCGTGGCACAGGAACTGAGCTCGTTCGCGAAGGCTGACCGGGCCGCGAGCGTCGCGCCCACGGTCGTCGCGCTCAGGGCCAAGGCGGCGACCGTGGTCGAGGCCGAGCTAGCCAGGCTTGACCGCCGGCTGAGGAGACTTGGACGAGCGGACGCGCGACGAAATCTCCAGGTCGATGAACAGAATTGTGGACAAACTGCTGCACGGGCCTACCGTCAGAGTTAAGGAACTGGCGGACTCGCCGGGCGCGGACTCCTATGAGACCGCGCTCCGGGTGCTGTTCGAGCTAGACCCGGACACGGTGCAGTCCGTCGGCCGCGCAGATGTTGACATGCTTCCATGGCAGGAGGATCAGGCGTGAACGGCGCCGCGCTGCGGCTCGGTACGAGGCGATCTTCGATGGCGATCGCCCAGTCGACCGCTGTCGCCGAGTTGCTGACCGCGAGGACGGGCGTCAGCGTGCGGATCGTGGGGATCACCTCGGCCGGTGACACGAGCAAAGCCCACATTACCCAGATCGGAGGCACTGGCGTCTTCGTCAGCGCGCTCCGGGATCACCTGCTGTCCGGTGAGATCGACTTCGCGGTGCACTCGCTCAAGGACCTGCCGACCGGGCAGCCTCGCCAGATCGCGCTTGCCGCGGTGCCAGCCAGAGATGACCCGAGGGACGCGCTGTGCGGGCACAACGGCGTCAAGCTCGCCGACCTGCCAGCGGGCGCGAGAATAGGCACTGGCTCGGCGCGCCGGGCCGCGCAGTTGCTCCTGCTGAGGCACGACCTGCGGCCGGTCCCGATCCGGGGCAATGCTGACACCCGGCTGGCGAAGGTTGACTCAGGTGAGGTGGACGCGGTAATCCTGGCCTACTGCGGCCTGGCCAGAATCGGCAGGCTCGACGTCGTCAGCCAGGTGTTCGAGCCCGATGAGATGCTCCCCGCGCCCGGCCAGGGCGCGCTGGCCGTCGAGTGCCTGGCCAGCCGGCCAGACCTGCGCGATCTGCTTGCTCGCCTCGGCGACGAGGCAAGTGCCGCCGCCGTCATGGCGGAGCGGAGTGTACTCGCCGCGCTGGAGGCAGGATGCTCGGCTCCGGTAGGCGCGTATGCTGCCGGGACGGATGTATTGCGGCTGGACGCGGTTGTCGTGGCAGCCGACGGGGGAGCAGCACTGCGGGCGAGCGTCAGCGGCCCCGCCGCCGAGGCTGAGCGCCTGGGCCGGGCGGCGGCGGATGACCTGCTCGCGCGCGGTGCGGACAGATATACAGACGTGTCCGCCGGACACCTCAGCAACGGGGACGATGCGAAGTGAACCCCACACCCGTGACCAATGAGGCGGGAACGAAGACGAGCCAGCTGATGGCCAACGGTGAGCCAGCGCCTGGCCACGCTGGCAAGGCGGCAGCAAGCGACCCCAGGCTAGAGCGTCTCGACGGCACGGGCGGCACCGGTCTTGTCGCGTTCGTCGGAGCCGGGCCGGGGGACGAGGGGCTGCTCACGCTGCGGGCGGCCGCGCTGCTGGAGGCGGCCGACCTGGTCGTGGCCGCGCCGTGGGTCAGTGAGCGGATCGATCACCTGCTCAAGCCAGAGGCGACCGTGCTCGATTCGGCGAACCTCGACGCTGACTGCCGTCAGCTCGTCAAGGCTGCCAGGGCCGGGCAGCTGGTGGTGCGCCTGTTCAGCGGTGACCCCTTCCTGTTCTGCGCCGGCGCGGCGGACGTGGCGAGCTGTGCGAAGGCGAAGGTCCCGTTCGAGATCGTGCCCGGGTTGTCCGCCGCGACGGCGGTACCCGCCTATGCCGGGATTCCGCTGACCTCCGACGGCACCGCGGATGTCAGGATCATCCACGCGTCCGAGGTCAGCAGGATGTCCGGGCCGACGGGAGCTCTCGTGGTGCTCGGCGCCGAGACAGGCGTCGGCGACATCGCCAAGATGCTGATCGCCAATGGCTGGCCGGACTCCACGCCATTCGCCATTACCTGGAACGGCACCACCACAGACCAGCAGACCGTGGTCTGCACGCTCGGCACGGTGACCGCCGACCTCAAGGCGGCCGGGGTCAGCCTGCTCACCGCGCACGGCCGGGCCATCGCGATCGCCGGCGAAGGAGTGCGGCTCCAGAAGACCTTCTCCTGGTTCGAGACCAAGCCGCTGTTCGGCTGGCGGGTACTCGTGCCGAGGACCAAAGAGCAAGCGGCAAGCGTCTGCGAGCAGTTGCGCGGCTACGGGGCGGTGCCCGAGCAGGTCCCGACCATCGCCGTTGAGCCGCCGCGCACCCCGCAGCAGATGGAGCGCGCGGTCCGCGGCCTGGTTACCGGGCGGTATCAGTGGGTCGCCTTCACTTCGGCGAACGCGGTGAAGGCGGTCAGAGAGAAGTTCGAGGAGTACGGCCTGGACGCGCGGGCCTTCGCCGGGGTCAAGATCGCCGCCGTTGGCGAGCAGACCGCCGCCGCCCTGCGCGCCTTCGGGATCGCGCCTGACCTGATGCCGCCCGCCGGTCAGCAGTCGGCCGAAGGACTGGCGAACTGCTGGCCGCCGTACGACGACGTGCTCGACCCGATCAACCGGGTGCTGCTGCCGCGCGCCGATATCGCGACCGAGGGCCTGGTGGCGCGGCTGACCGACCTGGGCTGGGAGGCAGAGGACGTCACGGCATACCGGACGGTGCGAGCGGCTCCGCCGCCGGCCCCGGTGCGCGAGGCGATCAAGGGCGGCGGGTTCGACGCGGTGCTCTTTACCTCCTCTTCCACGGTCAGGAACCTCATCGGGATCGCGGGCAAGCCGCATTCGGTCACGGTGATCGCGGTGATCGGCCCGGAAACCGCGAAGACGGCGGCCGAGTTCGGCTTGCGAGTCGACGTGATCGCGCCCGCTCCGTCGGCTGCCGCCTTGGTCGACGCGCTTGCCGAGCATGGCGCGTCGATCCGTGACGCCGCGGCCAAGGCAGGAGAGCCAGTGCGGCGGCCGAGCGAGCGCCGTCGCGGGGCCAGGCGCAGGTTGAGATAAGGCAGGCAGATCGACATGGTGTTTCCCGTCGCGCGCCCGCGCAGGCTTCGCACGACAGCCGCCATGCGGAGGCTGGTCGCGCAGACCAGCGTGCGCCCGGCTGACCTGGTGCAGCCGCTCTTCGTCAAGGAAGGGATCACCGAGCCGCAGCCGGTCGGCTCGATGCCCGGGGTACTTCAGCACACCAGGGACAGCCTGCGCAAGGCCGCCGCTGAGGCGGTCGAGGCTGGCGTCGGCGGGCTGATCCTGTTCGGCATTCCTGCCGTAAAGGACGGGCGGGGGACGGCTGCCGACGACCCGGCTGGAATCGTGCAGCTGGCCCTGGCCGACCTGGCCGGCGATCTCGGCTCCCAGACCGTGCTGATGGCCGACCTGTGTCTGGACGAATACACCGATCACGGGCACTGCGGCATTCTGACCGCAGCCGGCGAGGTGGACAACGACGCGACGCTCGAGCGCTACGCGTCGATCGCCGTTGCCCAGGCCAGGGCAGGCGCGCACGTAGTCGCGCCGAGCGGCATGATGGACGGCCAGGTTGGCGCCATCAGGTCGGCGCTCGACTCGGCCGGGTTCCCGGCCGTGGCCATCTGCGCCTATGCCGCCAAGTACGCGTCGGCCTTCTACGGCCCGTTCCGCGAAGCCGCCGAATGCGCGCCCCAGTTCGGCGACCGGGCCTCCTACCAGCAAGATCACGGGAGCCAGGACGAGGCGCTGCGCGAGGTTCTGCTGGACGTCGGCGAAGGGGCCGACATCGTCATGGTCAAGCCGGCGCTGGCGTACCTGGACATCATCAGCCTCATCGCCAGGTCGGTGCGGCTGCCGGTAGCGGCCTACCAGGTGAGCGGCGAGTACTCGATGGTAGAGGCCGCGAGCGCGAACGGCTGGATCGACCGTGACCGCGTCATCGCCGAGTCGCTGACGGCGATCAAGCGAGCCGGAGCCGGCATCATCTTGACATACTGGGCCACGGAGATGGCGGCACGACTCGCCTAGACGAGCGTCATGGCGACTCGCCCAGATGCGTGTCGTGGCGACTCGCCTAGACCGTGCGTCATCATGATCGCGGAGAGTTGCCTGGGTGCCGCAGGCCTCCCCGGGTCCCCCGTAGGAGGGTTGTCGCATAAAGGAGAGTCGACCGGACTATCCGACGACAACGCTCCCGCATGCGAGGACGCTCCTTCACCAGCGCGGCGGCACAGCCACCTCAGGTCCGTCTGCCGGCGGTAGCGGTGGTGGCCCGCGTCGGCCTGGGCTGCCGGGAGTGCGATGCGCCATGATCAAGGCCGTGGGCGTGATCACGGAAGTTTGCTCAGGTCAGGGTAGCTGTCGGGCTGGCTCGGGATCTTGGAAAAGTCGAGCTCCGGCGGCTCAGCGTACGAGGCCCTGCCCGGGTTCCCGGAGAGTTCCCGCTTCGCGGAGCCTTCCCGGCCCTGACGCGGAGCCTTCCCCGCTCTGACGCGGAGTGTTGTCATTGCGCGGAGTCTTTCCGGCTCTGGCGCGGAGTGTTGTCGCTGCGCGGAGCGTTGTCCGCACATAGGACGGCAAACCCTCCGTGCTGCGAGAAGACTCCGCGGTAACGACGGAGAACGCTCCGCGATCATGCCCCAAACGACGGAGAACGCTCCGCGATCATGCTCCGGCGCGGGAACTCTCTGCGATCATGCCGCAGAACGAACTCACCGCCATCGCCGGCGCGGCGATCCGTACCGCCGGAACCGAGCCCGGCCCGCTCCGCAAGAACCGCACCGTGTCACCTAGCAGGGGCCGGGGACTTGCGGGCCAGGTTTGGACGGGCGGGTGCCCGGGAGACAACCTACCTGATCATGAGTCACGCGACTGTTTCAAGGGCAGGGGCGATGTTCCGTGATCAAGGTCGGGTCCTTGATCACAGAACATCGCCCAGGTCAGGGAGGCTGTCGCGTGACTCGTGATCAGGTCGGGGAGCCCTTCGGAGACCTTGCGGAACCGTCAGGCGGGAGCACGCCCCGGCGGCCCGGCGGCCCGGCGGCCCGGCGGCCCGCGACGGCATCAGGGCGGCCCGGGTTGCTGGCACGCCCGCCTCTACAGCAGCGTGGCCCTCCCTGTTGCGGTTGGTCACGGTTTTTAACAGCAACGTGGCCCTCCCTGATGTTGTCCTGACAGCAACGGGGAGGGCCACCTTGCTGTCAAAACTGACCGCTGACAGCAACAGGGAGGGCCACGATGCTCACACTGCCCCGGCGGCGCCGTGCCGGAGCACAGCGCTCGTCCGCCCAGGAACACAGATCAACCGCGAAGGCACTAGTTCAAAAATCTCAAGGGAAAAGCCTGCCACTGACCCCGCCAGACGCCTGACTCTCCACGATTCCGAGTCACCCGACAGCCTTCAGGGCAGCGGCGATGTTCCGTGATCATTAGGGCCGCACGGCAATAAGAATGGCGCATCGCCTTTCCGCCGCGCCGGGGGTGGGCCGAACTGTGACCCGGACCCGGTATCGTCGGCCTTACCCCGGCCAATCAGAGCGTTTCGCGGCATGCTCGAGCCGGGTCAGGATTTCCATCGAGGCCACCGGGGAGGCCAGCGTATGGTCGAGGCGGTGCTGCGGGCCAGGCGCCGTAAGGCGCGGGAGCGGCTGATGCTCGCGGCGCGCGGTTACGCGAGCCTGGGCTGGCCGGTCTGCCCTGGCGCTCAGCCGCGTGCGCGGGTGCCGCAGCAGCGCCAGCCCGCTCAGGGGGCATCGGGCCGTGCGTGTTCCTGCGATCGGATCGGGTGCCCGGCACCCGGCGCGCACCCGCTGTCGCCCGCGTGGAAGCGGCAGGCGACCGCCGACGTGGGCATAGTCGGTCACTGGTGGAGCGAAAGCCCGCGCGCGACGATCTTGCTGGTGACGGGCCGGCTGTTCGACGTGCTCGACGTGCCCGCGGCGGCCGGGACGATCGCGCTGCGGCGGCTTGAGCACAACGGCGTCACGCCGGGGCCTGTGGCGGTCGGCGCGGGCGATCGTACCCTTTTCTTCGTGGCTACCAGGGCGACCGGCGACGAGGACGAGTGGTGGTCCTGCCATCTGGACTGCGAGCCCGACGTGGTACCAGAGGTGAGCGGGCTGCGCTGGCACTGCCGGGACAGCTACGTGGTCGCGCCGCCGTCGCCGCTGGGCAATGGCGTGACGGCCAGGTGGCTGGCCGAGCCTGGCACCCGTGAGCTTCCCGACGCGTTGCGGCTACTGGAAGTGCTAGCTGATGCATGTGAGGAGATAACGCCATGATTGCGGCGAGTGACGACGAACTGTACGCCAGGGCCTGCGCCGTGCTGCCAGGCGGGGTGAACTCGCCGGTCCGCGCGTTCGGGGCGGTTGGCGGCACGCCGGTCTTCATGGCCAGCGGCGACGGGCCCTACCTGATCGATGTCAGCGGCAAGAGCTACGTTGACCTGGTCTGCTCCTGGGGGCCGATGATCCTCGGCCACGCGCATCCGGCGGTGATCGACGCGCTGCGCGCGGCCGTGAGCCTGGGGACCTCGTTCGGCACCGTGACTCCCGGCGAGGTCGCGCTGGCCGAGGAGATTGTCGCCCGCACGCCAGCCGAGCGTGTCCGGCTGGTCAATTCCGGGACCGAGGCGACGATGTCGGCCCTGCGGCTCGCGCGCGGCTTTACCGGCAGGCGCCTCGTGGTGAAGTTCGCCGGCTGCTATCACGGCCACGTCGATGCCCTGCTCGCGGCAGCCGGGTCCGGCGTCGCGACCTTCGCGCTGCCTGACTCGCCCGGGGTCACCGGCGCGGTCACGGCGGACACCATCGTGCTGCCCTATAACGACGGCGACGCGGTCAGGCAGGCGTTCGCCGAGAACGGCGGCGACATCGCGTGCGTGATCACCGAGGCGTGCCCGGCCAACATGGGCGTGGTGCCGCCCTCGGCGGGCTTCAACGAGCTGCTCGCCGCGCTGTGCGGGGAGTACGGCGCGCTGCTGATCATGGACGAGGTGCTGACGGGGTTCCGGGTCACCAGGTCGGGCTGGTACGGCCGGGAGGGAGTAGCCGGGGACCTGATGACCTTCGGGAAGGTCATGGGCGGCGGGCTGCCCGCGGCCGGGTTCGGCGGGCGGGCGGAGATCATGGACCTGATGGCGCCGTCGGGGCCGGTCTACCAGGCGGGCACGCTGTCAGGCAACCCGCTCGCGACCGCGGCCGGGCTCGCTACCCTCACCGAGTGCACGCCCGGGGTCTACCAGCGGGTCGACGAGGCGGCAGCCTCGGTCGTCGATCTCACCAAGGCGGCGCTCACGACGGCGGGCGTTCCGTTCTCGCTGAACGTGGCCGGGAATTTGTTCTCGTTCTTCTTCGGCATTAGCGAGCCGGTCAGGGACTTCGCGCAGGCGCGCGCCCAGAATGGCGCTGCCTACGCGGCGTTCTTCCACGCGATGCTCGACGGCGGCGTCTATCTGCCGCCATCTCCGTATGAGGCATGGTTCGTCTCAGCCGCCCACGACGACACCGCGATCGGGCGGATCGCCGCCGCGCTTCCCGCTGCGGCGGCGGCGGCCGTCGCGGCGACCTGATCAGGCCGCATCGCTGACCGGACCAGGTCGGTTTTTGGGCGCTGATCTGCCAGTATGTCTGTGGGCCGTCAAACTGGCGGTTCCGGGGGTATAGCAAAAGGGGCAGATCATGGCTATTCGCAACGTCATTAGCACGCTGGCGCCTGATGGCACTGAGGTGATGGGGCCGGGCATCCTCATGTACCACCACCCGAGCAATGACATCGTGAACGGGAGCCTGCTGACCGTCGAGAGCAACCACTTCTGCGTGCTCAAGTCGCGCGGTGCCATATTCAACGTCTATGAAGGCGGCCAGTACCCGGTGCAGACCACGGACCGGCCGATCTTGGGCAGCATTCAGCAGGCGTTCTACAGCGGCAATTCGCCCTGGCAGTACGAAGCGCTGTTCGTGTCAGCGGCCAAGAGCGTCGCCAGGTCCGAGGGCCTCGCCCTGTCGCGCGAGCTCGCCGAGCTGGTCTACGACGTGGACTATTACGTGCATGTCGACACCAAGGAAGACGCGGTCAAGCTCGTGACCCACATGCCCTACCAGGGGCACACCTTTACCACTGAGGCGCTCAACGCCTACGCCGGGCCCGTGCTCGGACAGGCGATCAACCAGCTCGTCCAGGTGACGCCCCTCGAGCAGGTCAACGAGCGGATCCACGAGATCACCGAGCTGGTGCGCGGGCACCTGCAGGACTTCCTGTCGACTTACGGCATCACGCTGAACGACGTCAAGGTGCTGATCAAGCCCCGCGACGAGCGGATGCGCGAGCTGATCTCGCTGCGCGCGTTCGGCCTGTCGGAGATGGAAGCCGTCCGCTATTACGTGGCGATGAAAATGGCTGAGCGCGGCCTGGTGTCGGCGCCGAACATGGCGGTGGGCGAGTCCTTCAACATCGGGCTCGCTCCGATCGGCATGCAGCTCCCCGGGATGCCCAGGCTCGCGGATGGCGCGAGCGCCGCGCCGCCCGCCCACGCGGCGGGAGGGAACTAGCGACGATGGCCGACAGTCTCGCCGACCGGCTGCGCGGCCTGCTCGCGACCGACGTCTACACCGAGAAGGGCCGCCTGCGCTCGGATGACCAGCTGATCAGGCAGCGGGTCGGACGCGGGCTCGGCGAGGCGTCGGCGCACGTCCGCGAGCTGATCAGCAGGTGGCGCGCTGAGCGGGTGCCGCCTTCGACCAGGGAGCAGCCCTTCCCGCCTGCCGGGGTCATGGAGCCGATCCGGCACGCTGAACGGCTGATCCGGGCGATCGACGACGTCGCGACGGCGGTCAAGGGCCTGCCCGTGCTCAACAGCGACAAGGTCTGGGACCGGGTGCGCCGGACCGGCCTCGACGAGCTGCTGCAGTTCGACTGGACCATGGTCGGCGAGTCCGACGTGCTGGCGAGGGATCTCGACCAGGTGGCGGGGCTTGACGAGCTTGACGTGCCCGCCTGTGAGGCCAGGTTGCGCAAGATCAGGGAGGTCGCCGGCGAGCGGCAGCGCTACATCGAGATCTCCTGAAAAGCCCCAGCCGGGGCACCCCCGCTGTCAAGGCGGCGGCAGGGTGCCCCGGCTGTGAGCGGGCACTTCAGTCGTGATGGTGGTGGTGATGATGGTGGTGCAGGCGTACCGAGATGTGGTCGAAATGCTTGTCCTGGCCGGCCGGATTCGGTACCAGCCGGTGGAATGAGCACTCGAACAGCGCGTGCCTGCCGACCTTGTTCGGCTTGCCGTGACTGTCGCCGAACTGGACCTTCGGGTCGTTGCGGAAGCAGACCAGGTTCCGCAGCACCACGTTGGTCACGACCTCGTTGGCGTCGGGGTCGGCCATCCGGTTCTCGCTGACGATGACGCTGCCGGCGACGAAGTTCCTGATCACGCCGAGCCAGCAGGAGTGGACCTTCCTGATAACGAGGGTCCCGCGGATGAAGCTGTCCTCATAGTCGCTGAACACCGGGCTGCCGAGGTGCTTGAAGACGCCGTGCGGCTTGCAGGTCGTGCCGCCGCCGCCGCGAGCCTGGTAAACGCTGTGCAGGATGGCGCTGTTGTGCACGACGATGCCAAGCGCGCGATTGCCGATGATACTTCCGAATACAACGGAGCGGCTATTCAGCGAAGGCCGCTTCGGATGCGGGTCGTCCACGCACGGAGAATGCTTGGCCTCGCAGCCGAGAATGAGCGTTCCGCCCGGCTTGACAAAAATGTCTCGCTTCACGATTAGCCGCGAGTGGTGCCGCCCGAATGCGGCAATCAGGTTGCTGTTCTTGCCTACCCAGATATTGCGCTGCACCAGCGCCGGGCCGCGATCGACCACGCACGTGCCGCGGACGACGACATTCCAGTACCTTCCCACCAGGTGTCCTGGCTTGTGGAACGACCCGTGACACACGAAGGTCGACCAGGTCGGAGCGGCTGAGGCGGCGATCACCGGACCCGCTGTCAGCCCGCCGAGCAGTGTGCCGGCGACCGCGGTGACCGCGGTCAGCCTTTTATGACGACGTTGCATATCCCATCCCCTTTTCTTGTTCCTCCCCTTGGGGTGGAGCATTGGCAGGCACGTTAACAGATGCTCGCATTCCCGCTGCTGCCCGTGTTGCTTTCGTGACCTATTTCGCCCGGCGCGAACTCGCGGAATGCTGATATTCGCTTCTAATTGGCAAGCCCTGAAAATGAGGGGGAAAGGGTGTTGTCAGCCGATGGCGATCGCGATTATGCCGGCGACGATCGCGGCGGCTCCGGCCAGGCGCCTGGCGAGGCCGGTCTCGCCGAGCAGCCGGCCGCCGAGCAGCACCCCGAAGAGCACGCTGACCTCGCGGGCCGGCGCCACGGCGCTGACCGCCGTGAAACTGAGCGCCGCCAGGACGAGCATGTAGGCGAGCGGCGCGAGCAGGGCGGCGCCGATGATCTGCGGGCGGAACTCGCGCCAGACCTGGCCAAGGCGCCCAGACCCCGCGAGCCGACGGCGCGGCGCCGTCTGGACTGAGGAGCGAAGCGACGAGGGAAGACGGCGCCTGAAAGCGCCAGAGGCGAGCGGGGTAGCAAGCACAGTGTCACGCGCCACCGCTGGCGTGAAGACGATCGCCATGACCGGGAAGGCGGCGTAGCCCTGCAGGATCGGCGGCGTGTGCAAGGTGCCGACCGCGTACTTGTCCCAGATCGTGTACGAGGCAACGAACATCCCGGTCACCAGGGCGAAGACGATCGCCTTGGTGCTCGGCCGCTGCTGGCTGGCAGCACCGGGCATCCCGACGAGCACGACGCCGCCGATGATCGCGGCGATGCCGGCGATGGCGACCGGGCCTGGCCGTTCGCCGAGCAGCGCGATGCCGCCAAGAGCGGCGAGCAGCGCCCCGGTGCCCCTGCCGATCGGGTAGACGACGGACAGGTCGCCGAGCTTGTAGCCGAGCTGGAGGAACAGGAAGTAGGCCGACTGCAGCACGCCGGTGCCGACGAGGAATACCCAGGACAGGCCAGTGAGCCGCGGGTGGCCGACGAGCACGTCTGCCGCCACGACCGGCGCGTAGGCGACCGTCGCGCAGGCGGCGAGCAGCCACAGGAAGATCGCCGCTCCGGTCGCGGAGGCTTGCTTGCTGAAGAGGTTCCAGCTGGCATGGGCGACGGCGGCGGCGAGGATCAGGGCGATGGCGGTCGGACTCAACGCACGCAACTGTAGCCGAGCCGGTCCAGGCCGGCCGGCCGGCTTGTCCTGATCAGCGGGCCAACCCGGTAGGCTGAGCGCGCTATGACCGCGGATTCAGTCACCGTCGTGCACTTGGTGAGGCACGGCGAAGTAGAAAACCCGGGCGGCGTCCTCTACGGCCGGCTGCCGGGCTTTCACCTGTCCGAGGACGGTCAGATGATGGCCAAGGCCGCGGCCGACTTCCTGGTCGGCCGCGACGTCGCCGTGCTGCGGTGCTCACCGCTCGAGCGGGCGCGCGAGACGGCCGAGCCGATCGCGGCGCAGCTTGGCCTGCGAGCCGAGGTAGATGACCGGCTCATCGAGCCCTGGAATCACTTCGAAGGACTCACGGTGGGAGTCGGGGACGGCTCGCTCCGCGATCCCCGGCACTGGATCTACCTGCGCAACCCTTTCAAGCCTTCCTGGGGTGAGCCTTTTACCGAGGTCGCCGGGCGGGTGCTTGCCGCTGCCGCCGACGCTGCCCGTGCGGCGCGGGGGCATGAGGCGGTCTGCGTGAGCCACCAGTTGCCGATCTGGGTGGCCCGCCGCTCGGCCGAGGGCAAGAGGCTGTGGCATGACCCGCGCCGCCGGCAGTGCGCGCTGGGCAGCGTCACGAGCCTGACCTACGTAGGGGACGAGCTCACTTCCGTCAGCTACGCCGAGCCGTCGGGTTCGGCGGGCTCGAGGAAGGCGGGCGCCTAGCCCGGGCAAAACCCGGGGCCGGGCGGCGCGGTGAACTCGCGTCCTGCACAATGGGTTGCGGTACTACTGCTTGTAGGAGATCTCTCTTGTGATCCTCACCCGGACAGCCAGGCGTCCGAACCGGGCTAGCCCCGCCCGCGCGGCGGCGCTGCTCGGGATCTCGATGCTTGCCCTCAGCGCCTGTTCCGGCGGCGCGATCGCCTCGAACAACCAGCAGAGCTCTGGCCAGAGCTTCGTCGGCGGAAGCTACAGCAGCAAGTACCTGGCCCCCGGCTCGAGGCCGGCCGCGCCTGCCGTGACCGGAACTACGCTGACGGGGCAGAGGTTCAGCCTGGCGGCCGAGCGCGGCAAGGTCGTCGTGCTGAACTTCTGGGGTTCCTGGTGCGGGCCGTGCCGGGCTGAGGCGCCGGCCCTGGGCGCGCTCGCCCGTTACTTCGCGGCCAAGCCGGTCAGTTTCGTGGGTGACGACGTGAACGACTCGCCCGCTGCCGCGCTGGCGTTTCAGCACACCTTCGGCATCAGCTATCCCAGCCTGAACGATCCGGGCAGCAAGACGGCGCTGGCCTTCCACAGCACGCTGCCGCCGATCGCGATCCCCAGCACGCTGGTGATCGACAAGACCGGCCACTTCGCAGCCATTGTCGTCGGAGGCGTGGCGTACAACGGGCTGCGGGCGCTGATCGCCAAAGTCCTGGCGGAGAAGTCGTGAGCGCCGGTACCGCCGGTACCGCCGATGCCGCCGCGCCGGTGCGGCAGGCTCCCGTGACTGGGCGGTTCGGGCCGGTCGGATGGCTGCGCTGGATCTGGCGCCAGCTCACCTCGATGCGGACCGCGCTGGTGCTGCTCTTCCTGCTCGCGCTGGCCAGCATTCCCGGCTCGGTGCTGCCGCAGCAGGGCATCGACCCGGCCGCGGTCACCCAGTACTACGCATCGCACCCGACGCTGGCCCCGATCCTCGCGAAGTTCTCCGCGTTCGACGTGTTCGGTGCGCCCTGGTTCGCGGCGATCTACCTGCTGCTGTTTACCTCGCTGGCCGGCTGCGTGCTGCCCAGGGCCTTCCGGCTCGCCAGGTCGTCGCGGCAGCCGCCGCCCAAGGCGCCGCGTTACCTGGGCCGGCTGCCGCAGTCGGTGAGCTTCGGCTCGGCCATGCCGCCGGACGCGGCGCTTGAGTCCGCTGCGGGCACGCTCGGCCGCCGGCGGTTCAGGCTGAGGACCGGCGATGGCTGGGTCTCGGCGGAAAAAGGCTACCTGCACGACGTGGGCAACCTGCTCTTCCACGTCGCGCTGCTCGGCCTGCTCTGCTCGGTGGCACTCGGCGGGCTCTTCGGCTACAAGGGCAACAAGCTGCTGATCGAGGGCGACACGGTGTCGAACACGCCGACGTCGCTCGATGTCTTTCACCCGGGCCGGCTGGTGTCGGCCGGCGACCTGCAGCCATTCAGCCTGACGCTCGAGCGCTTCGACGCGAAGTACATCGTTGCCGGCGGCCAGCGCGGCGAGCCGTCGACCTTCAACGCCGAGCTGAAATACGCCTCGCGGTACGGCGGCCGTGAGCGCGGCTACGACCTGCGCGTGAACCACCCGCTGAACCTCGACGGGGTGCAGGTGTTCCTGATCGGGCACGGATACGCGCCGACCTTCAAGGTCACCGACGGCCAGGGGCACGTGGTCTTCAACCAGCCAGTGCCGTTCATCCCGGTCGAGGAATCCGGGTTCACGTCCGAGGGCGTGGTCAAGGTTCCCGACGCCAGCCCGCAGGAGCTTGGCTTCACCGGCTTTTTCCTGCCGACCGAGTACGTGACGCCGGCCGGTGACCTCGCGTCGGCGTTCCCGGCCCCGGAACTGCCCCGGGTGAGCCTGATCTCGTATGCGGGCAGCCTCGGGCTCGACAGCGGGCAGCCGCAGTCCATCTACAGTCTCGACACCGCCAGGATGCACCGGCTCGACGCCTCGACGAGGCCGCTCGCGCCCGGGCAGTCGGTGAGGCTGCCGCATGGCCTCGGGACGTTGACGTTCACCGGGTACCGGCAGTGGGCGAGCCTGGCGATCACCTATGACCCCGGGCAGTTCCCGGCCCTGGTGTCAGCGCTGGCGGCGCTGGCCGGCCTGGTGATGTCGTTCCTCGTGCGGCGGCGGCGGGTATTTGTCAGGGCCGGGCCGCCGATGCCGGCACGGTGGTCGAATTCGCGGGCCTGACGAGGTCAGACGCCGCTGGCGGGTTCGAGACGGAGTTCGCTGAGCTATCGGCCGAGCTGAGCAGAGAACTGGGCGGATTCGAGGTGGCGTCGGCGTCCTCCCCGGAGGGTGCTGTGGTGCCCGAAGCCGATGTGGCCGTTGCCGATGTGGCTGTTGCCGATGTGGCCGATTCTGAAGTGGCTCTTGCGCAGTCAGTTGCCGCGCAGTCAAAGGGAGAGTGAGTAGCCGTGGTCAATTCCGCATTGGCCCAGATCAGCAACGCGGCCCTGGTCTCGGCGATCATGGTCTACGGGCTGGCGATGCTGGCGTACGCGTGCGATTTTGCCTTCGGCAAGCGACATGTCGCCGTTCCGGCGCGGGTTCCGCAGGCCGGCGCGGCGGTGCTGCCAGCGCGCGAGAAGGTCGGCGTGACGGCCATGGTCGGAGTGACCGCGGAGAGTGCTGGCACGGACACGATTGGCGCGGGCGGGACTGGCGGGGGCGGGACTGGCGGGGGCGCGGCTGGTGGCGGCGCTGACGCGGGCGGGCCAGGCCGGGCCGAGCATTCCTTCGGCGCCGACCCCGCTGATCTCTCCCAGCTCGCCGATCTGAGCAGCCAGGCTGGCGGCTCAGGACCGGGGGGCGCCGTGCAGCCCGCCGGGTGGCCGCGCGGGGCGTGGCTCCGCAGTGCCTTCGTGCTAACTTGCATCGGTCTCGCCGTGCACGTTGCCGCGATCGTCACCAGGGGCATCGCGGAGCACCGCGTGCCCTGGGGCAACATGTACGAGTTCATAGCCGCCATCACCTGCGCCGCGGTGCTCATCCTGGTGCTCGCGGGCGTTAAGTTCCGCGCGTACTTCATGGGCCTGTTCGTGCTGCTGCCGGTCGAGGTCGCCCTGGTCGTCGACGTGGTCGTCATTTACACGCCGGCCGGGCAAGTCGCCCCGGCACTGCAGTCATACTGGATCGCCATCCACGTGACCGCGATGATCGTCGCGATCGGCATGTACATTTTCGGAGTCGTGGTCACCGTGCTCTACTTGCTCGCGGCGCGCCACGAGCGGAGGGTCGCCGCCGGCGAGGAGTCAGCGACGGACGGGATCATGGCGCAACTGCCAAGCGCGGCCAAGCTCGACCAGCTGGCCTACCGGGCGATCTTGTTCGCTTTCCCTGCCTGGACCTTCGCCGTCATCGCCGGCGCGATCTGGGCCGACCACGCCTGGGGCAGGTACTGGGGATGGGACCCCAAGGAGACCTGGTCGTTCATCACCTGGCTGGTGTACGCGGCCTTCCTGCACGCGCGGGCAACGGCCGGGTGGCGCGGGCGCCGGGCGGCCATGATTCAGCTGTTCGGGTTCGGGTGCCTGATGTTCAACCTGGTCGGCATCAACCTGTGGGTCACCGGCCTGCACTCTTACGCCGGGATCAACTGAGCCGGAATCCTCCAGCGTCAACGAGCGGGGTCGGCAGGAGGAGTGCTGGTCAGCGCGAGAGGTCGTTCAGGCGTCGTCGTGGTCGCCGCGGATCCTGCGCGTGAGTTCGTGCAGGAAGTCAGGGTTGTCGTCCGGAGCGAGGAACCTGCCCGGCCCCATCGTTGACGGGTGCTGCCACATGGCGGCCTGGTGGCCGCGATTGCCCGAACTGAGCCAGATGCTGGGCCTGGTGCCACGGCGTGGTGCTGACCACAGGCTCTGGTGAGCTCCGGCTGACCAGCTGCCGGTCAGGTCGTCGCAGACCGCCCGCATCCGCACGTCCCGCCGCCCGATGAGCAGCCAGGCCGCGGCGCCGAAGACCCAGAAGGCCACGGCCACCGTGAGCCACAGCTGCTTGGACGGGACATCGAAGTGGTGGCGAGGCGTCATGACGATGTCGATCACGCACGGCACCACGAAACCGACCGTTAGAAGGGCAAATAGCGCACCGAGGATCAACATGGGCACAGCGTAGCGGCAGGTCAGGCGGGTTCGTTGCCGAATCGGCGCGACTCGTCGGGCAGCCGACCAGGCATTTCGGTTCGTTCCGGTTTCTGCCTCCCGGCTGACGCCAGGGAGCAAACCGTCGTAACCTGGCGATCTAACCTCGTACGGGAGCGACGGTCATGCGGCGGTTATTGGATCTGTTGCGGCGCAGGCGGCGACCGCGAGCCAGAGCAGGATCGGCCGCTGAGTCACTGTCGCTTTACGGCTCGTGGCGCAAGGCAGGCCGCAGTGCGACCGGGGCGGGCGCTGAGGCGCAGGCACCGGGCTGGGCTCAGCTTCGGGGGCAGGTACCCGCTGACGCTAGGCCGCTTGCGCAGTCTGGCAGTCATCGGCGGGCCTCCAGGACCGCGCCTGCCGGGACCGGCGGCCCTGCCCCGAGATCCGGCTGGGAGGAACTCGCCGGGCCGGGCGGGCGCAGCGGCCCGCCTGGCTTGCCGAGCCAGTTCCTGCTGGCAGGCGAGGCCCGTCAGCTTGACGAGACCCGGGCTGCTCGCGGACGACCGGCGGCGAATGCCGTGGCGCCGCCGGCCAGGCCGGGCCGGCTCGCCAGGGCGCACCGGTCAGGCGGCAGCGGCTCCCCGGCCGCGCCAGGCCGACGCGATCGGATCGGCCAGCCTGACGCCGCGACGGCTCCCGGCCCGCGTTACCGAACCGGCCAGCCTGACGGTCAGGACCCGCCCGGTTCGCTTGGTCCGCCCGGTTCGCTTGGTCCGCCCGGTTCGCTTGGTCCGCCCGGTTCGCTTGGTCCGCCCGGTTCGCTTGGTCCGCCCGGTTCGCTTGGTCCGCCCGGCCCGCTTGGTCCGCCCGGCCCGCGCGGCCTCGTGGAGTCGCCTGGCCGCTCCGGTGCCGCGCCGGCGGCCTGGCACCCCGGCGAGCGCGGCCAGGCCGCGCGCGGGCGGACGCTGAGCGCCCGGCAGGGTCAGGCGCGAGCCGCGATCAGGGAAGCTCCGCCCCGGCCAGCGACGCCCTCCGCTACCGCCGCTGGGCCGACCGCACGGCCGGGCACCAGATCGGCGGCGGGACCTTCGGCAAGGCCGGCGGCTCGTGCGGCTCACGCGGCCGCCGCGCCCAGCGCCGCGAGCGCCGTCGCCGCTGACAGGACCACTGGTGCCGCTGCCCGCGGCGCCGCGGCTGCCCGTGATGCCGCTGCGGTCGCTGCGCAGGCGCAGGCACCGGTGCCTTGGTACGCGCGAGCCAGGACTGGCCCGACCGCGCCCGGTTATCGCCACTGCGGCCATCTGGAGCCGATCGTGCACCGGGACTGGGCGCCGGATGTTGAGCCGCCGCCACAGATCGTGCAGGCAGTCGAGCGGCTAGCCGAACTGCCGCAGCTGATCAAGGAACGGCTGATAGCCGGACTCGACGCGATCTACGTCGGTCCAGGCGGAGTGCCAGACCTGGACGACATGGGCGCCCTCAGCGGGGTGCCGCTGCCTTCAGGACGGGCCACCTGGGATGTGTGCGCCGGAGCCTACGGTGAGCGCAAGGTCATCGTAGGCTCGCGCCCTTCGCCGACTCCCGATGTGATGTGCCACGAAATCGGCCATGCGCTCGACGACATCGATGGAACGCCGGAGTCCTGGCAGTCAGATTCGCCAGCGTTCAGCAGCCTGTATCAGCAGTGCCTGCCGTGGATGACCAGCGACTTCCACCGGCAGTCCGGTCATCTCGGCCGCAGGGAGTTCTTCGCTGACGCGTTCGCCGCGATCGCGTCGTGCCAGCGCCCCGCGCTGGTGGAGATGGTAGGCGGCAATACCAGAGCGGCGCTTGGCGTCATGCTCTACTTCAATGTGAAGTACGGCATCTAGGGGTGGTGGTGATGCGGCGATGTACGTAATACGACTGCCCAACGGCAATCTGCTGGTGCCGGAGTCAGCAGCCGCACGTGGCGGCCAGCTGGTCAGTGACGCCTATGTCGAGATCAGCCCGGCTGACGAGGACTATGACAGATATGCCGAAGGTGCTCTGACCGAGGAAGAGATGGATGAGCGTAGGAAACGCTGGCGTGAAGGCGATGATCGGCTGCGCCGGCAGTTTCTTGACTATCTGGCCCAGGGCGGGCAATCGACTGAGGCTACCTGAACGTTCACTAAATCGGCGCGGGGTCTGCCGTATCACCGGTAGGGCCGTATCGCGGGTGAGGCCGTATCGCGGGTGAGATTAGGCTGCCGCGCCTGATTGCGAAGGTCGATCATGAGCCTGCTCGATCGCGCGACCGGGCCGCCTCTGCCATTCCCGCTCGCTGGGAGCGAGAATGGGCGCTGGACGACGGACCATCGCGCGGGTCCCGCATTGCGGGACTCGCGCGGTCGGCTAGGTGCCCGGCCGGAGTCAGTTACCTGAATCTGAGTTCGCAGTCGGTCCGTCGTTGATGCCGAGCAGTGCTCTGATCTCCACTTCCCGGTACCTCCGGTGTCCGCCTGGCGTGCGGATGCTGCTGATCCGACCAGACGCGGCCCACCTGGTCACAGTCTTTGGATCAACGCGGAAGAGTGCCGCGACCTCTCCGGGAGTAAGCAGGCGATCACTGTGCCCATCCATTCGATTCTCCTTGATACTCGCCTTGGCCCCCCGCATGCACTCGTCTCGTGCCTCCCCACATCATAGTGTTAATAACATAGATCACTATTCTCGTTAGATTCCGTAAAAATTTGCTCACAAACCTTGTTGGTCCCTTTGACTGAGACCTGTCTACCATGGCAGGTACACGTAGGGTGGAGCGGTGTCAAACCTTGTGTCGGTGGATGAGATCCAAGCGGCAGCTAATCGCCTTAGCGGCATCGCTCTGCGCACACCCTTGGTACCACTGCGTATTGGCGGGGAGCGCATACTCGTCAAAGCTGAGTCGTTGCAGCCAACCGGGGCGTTCAAACTTCGCGGTGCGTACGCCGCGATAAGCGCGCTGCCGTCGGAGCAGCGCAGCCGTGGAGTGGTGACTCACTCTAGTGGCAATCACGCCCACGCTGTCGCATATGCGGCCGCCGCGCTCGGCGTGCCGGCCACCGTCGTTGTGCCTTCCAATGCCCCGGCGGTCAAGGTGGCCGCGGCGAGAGCGCTTGGCGCGACGATCGTGCCGTGCGAGCCCAACCTCCTCGCGCGCGTGACTGCCGTCGAGAGGCTGATCAGCGAGCATGCCTTCACGCCGATCCCGCCTTTTGATGACGCGCGCGTGATTGCCGGCCAGGGAACCATCGGGCTTGAGATCACGGCCGATTACCCCGAGGCGGATCTCGTGCTCTGCCCCGTGAGCGGCGGCGGACTGATCTCCGGCGTTGCCGCCGCGATCAAGGCCGTTAACCCGTCAGCCCTGATCGTCGGAGTCGAGCCGGAGTTCGCGGCCGACGCGCGGGACTCGCTGCGAGCTGGCCGCAGGGTCGCCTGGCCCGCCTCGGACACAGCTCGAACCATTGCCGACGCGCTCCGCGTAGAGCAGATCGGCGAGTTGCCGATGCTGCATATCAGCAGCCTGGTCCACGACATAGTGACGGTCTCGGACGAGGAGATCTTCGCGGCCATGCGATTGCTGGCCACAGGTGCCCGGCTTGTCGCCGAGCCTGGCGGCGCCGTGGCCGTCGCGGCCCTCATGTTCCGCGGCAGCCAATTGCCGAAGGCCAGCCATCCGGTCGCGATCTTGTCCGGCGGCAACGTCGACCCGGGGCTCCTGGCGACCGTGCTGACCACGCCAGAAGCCAGCGCCAGGCGCATGTCGTTAGCCAGCCAGCCGCGCCCGGCTCAACACGCCGTCACCGCATCCGCGCCAGCCGAGTACGCTGAAACGCGTGCGAGCGGCGCTCTTTTACACGGTCCTCAGGCTGGGGCTGTTCATAGTCGTGTTCGGCCTGCTGTATGCCGTCGGCGCCAGCGGCTTCCTGCTGCTCGCGCTAGCGATCTTGATCAGTGGCATCATCAGTTACTTCGCGCTGAACTCACAGCGCACCGCGATGGCAGGCGTCATCGGGCGCAAGGTGACCGACTTCCGCGAGCAGATGGATGCGGGCACTAAAGCGGAGGACGACGACTAGCTGAGCCACTAGCCGGCGACATCAACGGATGCGGGTCGGTACGTGGGCGGACAAGTCCCCGGCTGTGCGAGGCCCCTCGTGATGACATCGTCGGCGCGGTAGCGCCGCACCGATGTCGCAGGGGTGCGGCTCTTTTGGAGTGAGCTGCTGCTCGCTGGCTGGCCCGGCCGGCCCGTCGTTGTGGCAGAGCTGGCGCTATAGCGCGGTCGTTGCGGCATTGACGGGCCTGCCCCGGCCCGTCCCGGCCCGTCGTTGTGACATGGAGGCGGGTCAGGCTGGGAGCCAGCCGCCGGCGGTGAGCATCGCCATGATGGAGGCGGTGGCGTGCTCGCGGTCCGCCACCGAGGTGTCGATGGTCACGATCGCGTCGGTCGGCTCCTCGTAGGGGTCCGACACGCCCGTGAATTGGTCGATAAGCCCGGCCCTTGCCTTGGCGTACAGGCCCTTGCGGTCGCGGGCCTCGCAGACCTCGACCGGCGTCGCGACATGGATCAGCAGGAAGTCGCCGACCTGGGAGACCATCTGCCTGACTTGCTCCCTGGCGGCAGCGAAGGGCGCGATCGGCGCGCAGATCGCGATGCCGCCGTGCCTGGCCACCTCGGCCGCCACATAGCCGACCCTGGCGATATTGAGGTCACGATCCGCCCGGCTGAACGTCAGTCCAGCCGACAGCAGCGACCTGACCAGATCACCGTCCAGCAGCGATACCCGGCGGTCGCCGCGCTCGGCGAGCAGGTCGCGAAGGTCCCGCGCGATCGTGGATTTGCCGGATCCGGACAGCCCGGTGAGGAACAGCACGAACCCTCGCTCCGAGCGCGGTGGCCTCGCGTGTCTCAGCTCGCGAAGCACAGGCTCGGGGGCGAACCAGGCGGGGATCTCCGCGCCCGTGTCCAGCATGTCGCCAAGCTGGTCGGCCGTCAGATCCTCGATCTCGGTGCCAGCCTCGATCAGCGCGTGCGGCCGCCACACCTCGGCGCGGGGGTCGTAGGCCCAGTCGCCGGCCGCGACCACGGGGATCGGCGCACCGGGCAGGCCGCCCTTGCCGGCACCAGCACCAGCACCGGCACCCGCACCCAGACCCAGACCAGCAGCCGCACCCGCACCCCAGCCCGTCACGACGTCCGCCATCAAATGCGTAGCGCCGTAAGCCGCTGCCACGATCGCGCAGGCGGCAAGGTCCCGCTCGGAAGCGCCCGAGGCCCCGATCCGGCCAGGCAGCTCGGCTCGCGGTGCCAGCGGCACTGGCACTACGAGCGTGCCGGCCGGCAGGTTCCGCGCCGCCGCGAGCGCGGCCCTGATCAGCGACTCTGGCTCCCGCACCACCTCGGGCGGGCCAGCCACGAGCGGCAGGAGCAGCACCCGGGCCCTGAGCTGGCCGGCGAGGTGCCTGAGCTGGCCGATGTGCCGCCTGCCCAGCGGTGCCCGGGTGGCGAACGCCAGTACCGGCCCCCCGGCGAACTCCTCCCTGGCCTGCTCCGGCGAGATCATCAGGCGCCGGAACGAACCGTGCTCAGCCGGCCGGTTCTTGCTCACCGTCCCCGCCAGCCTCAGCCAGGCCCCCGCCCCGGCCAGCCCGGCCCCGCCCAGCCCGGCCCCGTCCGACCCCGTCCCGGCCAGCTCCGTCCGCTCGGTGACCGTGAGCACGGCGAGCGGCGTGCCCTCGGGATCGCTCAGCATCAGCTGGTCAGCGCTGGCGGCCGGGGCTCCGGACGGGACCTCGAGCGTGACCGGGACCGGCCATGGAGTGCCGTCGGCCAGCATCGCCGAGGAAGTCACTGCCTCGGCGTCGCCGCTCGTCATGAACCCGCGCAGCGGCGCGAAAGCTCCTGACAGGATCAGCTCGAGGTCGCCGAGCTGACGGGCATCCAAGGTATGGGCGGGCAGCACCGCGGCACGCGACGCGTCCGCGGCTTGAGTCCCTGCGGTCACTGGTTCCTCCATCGAGTGCCCGGCGGCAGGTCCTGGACAGCCGCCCTCGCCCCCCGAGAGCATCCACCCCGAGAGCATCCACCCCCGAAGAGCATCCCACTGAGCGTACTAGCGCCGCGGCCCTGCCTGTCGGCGCAAGCCCGTAGACTGAAGGCATCCCGCGTCCAGCTTGGCCGCGGGCAAGTCGTGCTGCCCGCACGAGTCCCAGATTCCCCCCACACGCAAGCATTGGGGACGCATTAGCGATGAGCCTTACCGGTCTGATCGGTACTGTCGCCGACGACCCGCAGCTACGCGAAGCACTTGACTACCTCACCCTGCCCGGAGCCAGCGACGCCGACCTCGTCGCGCCCGCCGCGCTGCGGCCTGTCCTGATCGGCGCCCTGGCCAGCGCGACCGGCGGCCAGGACGCGGCCACGTCGCCGGACCTGCCCGGCCCGCCCTTCGTGCTCGCCATCACGGCGACAGCGCGCGAGGCCGAGGACCTGGCGAGCGCCCTCAGCTCGCTGCTGCCCGACCCGCACTCGGCCGCCTATTTCCCGGCCTGGGAGACCTTGCCGCACGAACGGCTGTCACCGCGCTCCGACACGTCGGGGCGGCGGCTCGCGGTACTCCGCAGGCTGGTCAGCCCTGATCCAGGCGACCCGAGGTCAGGCCCGCTGCGAGTCGTGGCCACCCCGGTGCGCAGCGTCCTGCAGCCGCTCGTCGGCGGCCTCGGCCAGCTCGAGCCGGTGAGGCTGGACCTGGGCGACGGCGCCGACCTGGAAGACACCGTCACCCGCCTGGTCGAGATCGGCTATGCCCGCGTCGAATTGGTCACTAACCGGGGCGAGCTAGCGGTTCGCGGCGGCATTCTCGACGTATTCCCGCCTACGGAGGAGCACCCGCTCCGGGTCGAGTTCTTCGGCTCCGAGGTCGAGGAGATCCGGCCGTTCAGAGCCGCCGACCAGCGCTCGCTTGGCATCCCGGCGGAGACGCTCTGGGCGCCGCCGTGCCGTGAGCTGCTGCTCACCCCTGGCGTCAGGCATCGCGCCAAGCAACTCGCCGCTGAGTACCCTGGGCTCGGCGACGTGCTCGGCAAGATCGCCGACGGCATCACAGTTGAGGGCATGGAAGCATTCGCGCCCCTGCTCGCCGACCGCATGGAACTGCTCTTCGACTCGCTGCCGCCAGGCGCGATCGCGGTCGCCTGCGACCCGGAACGGATCAGGACCCGTGCGTCCGACCTGGTGCGGACCAGCCAGGAATTCCTCGAGGCCTCCTGGGTGAACGCCGCTGCGGGCGCCGAGGTGCCCATCGACCTTGGCGGGGCGGCGTTCAAGCCGATCACCGACATTCGCGCGTCGGCGGCGGACCTGGGCATCAGATGGTGGACCATCACCCCGTTCAGCACCGGGGAAACCTCAGGCGGAATGGATGCCACGGCGCGGACGGCGGGCGTCTGGGCCGATCGGTACCAGGCTGACCCGGCGAACGACGGCTGGCTGGCGGAGGCCGACGGGCGGGAGTCGTTCCAGATCGCGGCCAGCCCGGCCACCGCCTACCACGGCGACACCGTCAAGGTGCTGCACGACGTGCGCGGCTGGCTCGCCGATGCCTGGCGGGTCGTGCTGGTCACCGAGGGCCATGGCCCGGCGCAGCGACTGTCGGAGCTGCTGCGCAGCGCCGAGCTTGGCGCGCGCACCGGCGAGGTTGACGGGCCGCCGGACCCGAGCGTCGCCGTGGTGACGACCGGCGAGCTGGACGGCGGCTTCACCTGGCCGGGGCTCAAGCTCGCCGTGCTCACCGAGAGCGACCTGTCCGGGCAGCGCGGCGGCTCGCGCGACCGGGTCCGGATGCCGAGCAGGCGGCGCGGCGGCATCGATCCGCTCCAGCTCACCCCGGGCGACTACGTGGTGCACAGCCAGCACGGCGTCGGCCGGTACCTGGAGATGACCAGCCGCACGGTCCAGGGCTCGACCAGGGAGTACCTGGTCATCGAGTACGCGCCGAGCAAGCGCGGCCAGCCTCCCGACCGGTTGTACCTGCCGACCGACCAGCTGGACGAGGTGACCAGGTACTCAGGCGGCGAGGCGCCGAGCCTGCACCGGCTCGGCGGCGCGGACTGGGCGAAGACCAAGGGCCGTGCCCGCAAGGCGGTACGCGAGATCGCCGCGCAGCTCATCAGGCTCTACTCGGCCAGGATCGCCTCGCCTGGGCACTCGTTCGGGCCGGACTCGCCGTGGCAGCGCGAGCTCGAGGACGCGTTCCCCTATGCCGAGACCCCCGATCAGCTCGCGGCCATCGACGAGATCAAGCGCGACATGGAAAAGCCGGTCCCAATGGACCGGCTCGTCTGCGGTGATGTCGGCTATGGAAAGACAGAGCTAGCCGTGCGAGCTGCTTTCAAAGCTGTCCAAGACGGTAAACAGGTCGCCGTGCTCGTCCCCACGACGCTGCTGGTCCAGCAGCACATGGCGACCTTCGGCGAGCGGTACGGGCCGTTCCCTGTCGTGCTCAGGGCGATGTCCAGGTTCCAGTCCGACCGTGAGGTCAGCGAAACGCAGCACGGCCTCACGGACGGAACGGTCGACATCGTCATCGGCACCCACCGGCTCCTGTCGCCCGAGACCAGGTTCAAGAACCTCGGGCTGATCATCATCGACGAAGAGCAGCGGTTCGGCGTCGAGCACAAGGAATACCTGAAGTCGATGCGGACGCAGGTCGACGTGCTCTCGATGTCGGCGACGCCGATCCCGAGGACGCTGGAGATGGGCATCGCCGGCATCAGGGAGATGTCGACGATCCTCACGCCGCCCGAGGAGCGGCATCCGGTGCTGACCTTCGTCGGCGCCTACGACGAGAAGCAGATCGGCGCGGCGGTCAGGCGCGAGCTGCTGCGCGACGGCCAGGTGTTCTTCGTCCACAACCGGGTCGCCTCGATCAGCAAGGTGGCGGCCAGGCTCGCCGACCTGGTTCCCGAGGCCAGGATCGCCGTCGCGCACGGCCAGATGAACGAGCACACGCTCGAGAAGATCATGGTCGACTTCTGGGACAAGCAGTTCGACGTGCTCGTGTGCACGACGATCGTCGAATCGGGCCTTGACATCCCGAACGCCAACACGCTGATCGTGGACCGGGCCGATGCGTACGGCCTGTCCCAGCTCCATCAGCTGCGCGGCCGGGTCGGGCGGGGCCGGGAGCGGGGATACGCGTACTTCCTGTTCCCGCCTGAGAAGCCGCTGACCGAGACTGCCCACGAGCGGCTCGCTACGGTCGCCCAGCACACGGAGATCGGCGCCGGGATGTTCGTCGCCATGAAGGACCTCGAGATCCGCGGCGCCGGCAATCTCCTCGGCGGCGAGCAGTCCGGCCATATCGCCGGGGTCGGCTTCGACCTCTACGTGCGCATGATCGGCGAGGCGGTGCACGAGATGCGCGGCGACGGGGCGGCCGAGCGGGCCGAGGTCAGGGTCGAGCTGCCGGTTGACGCTCACATCCCGCACGACTACGTGCCAGGCGAGCGGCTGCGGCTCGAGGCGTACACGGCGATAGCCGCGATCGACAGCGGCGAGGCCATTGCCAGCGTGCTTGAGGAACTGACCGACCGGTTCGGCTCGCCGCCCCAGGCGGTGCTTAACCTGCTCGAGGTCGCCAGGCTGCGGGCCAGGGCCCGGCGTGCTGGCCTGACCGACATCGCGCAGCAGGGCAACCACATCAGGTTCGCGCCGGTCGAGCTGCCCGAGTCGCGCGAGGTCAGGGTGCAGCGGCTGTACCCGCGGACATTGCTCAAGCCGACAGTGCGTACCATGCTCGTACCGGTGCCCAAGGTCGGCAGCCGGCCTGGGTCACGGTCACGGCAGACGGGCTCGGGACGGCTGAGCACCGGCACAGGGTCGACGTCCCCCATCGGGGCTCCCGCGCTGCGTGACGGCGAGCTGATCGCCTGGTGCGAGGAGCTGATCGAGGCGGTATTCGGTGACCAGATGGCTGGCCAGGCGACTGGCGGCCAGCAATAGGCTGCTGGCGTGCGAAGGAGCGTAGTAGTGCAGCGGATCGTCGGGAAGCGGGCGGCCTCGCGGGGCCGTCCTGGCGTGGCGGGACCTGGCGTTGTCGGCGCCATCACGGTAGCCGCCGTGGCCGGGGCACTGGCGGTGACCGGGTGCGCGCAGCAGCAGTTCGGCGCTGCCGCGCTGTACGGCAGCCAGCGGGTCTCCAGCGGCAACCTCGCCTCGGAGGTCGCGAACCTCAACGCCGGCTTCCAGAAATACGAGCACAAGACGCAGATCAGCTACAAGCAGGCCGACGAGCCTCGCCAGGTGCTGAGCTGGCTGCTGCGGTTCGCGACGGCCAATCAGATCGCTGCCAGCCGCCACATCCACGTGACGCGAACCGACGTCGCGAAGGCGCTGAGCATGGAGTCGTCGATCGTCAAGCAATCTGGTGACACGCTCGCCGAGGCGATGGTGCTGAGCGGGCTGCCGCCGGACATGCGGTACGAGCTCGGTCGCTGGGTCACCATTCAGGAAAAGCTCGACAACCAGCTCGACAACGGCGTGCCGCCCAAGTCTCAGGCCGCGTCGGCGGCGCTCACCGCCAAGGCCAATCACCTGCAGTGCGTCGCGGCGAAGAACCTCGACATCAAGGTGAACCCGCAGTACGGCGTCTACGACTACTCGCAGTACGCGGTCGTCGCCACGCCGAGCACCCTGGCTACTACCTCGCCCAAGCCGGGCGCGACGCCGACCCCCGCCCCGCGGCTCAGCCCGCTTTGCTGAAGCAGGCCGGCTCGGCGGTGTACGAGCTCGCCGAGGTCATGGACCGGCTCCGCCGCGAGTGCCCGTGGGACATGCGGCAGACGCATGCCTCGCTCGCGCCGTACCTGCTCGAGGAGACCTACGAGGCGCTCGACGCGCTGGACCGGGGTGATCTCGCCGACCTGCGCGAGGAACTCGGGGATGTCCTGCTGCAGGTCGTGTTCCACGCGAGGGTGGCCACGGAGCGGACCGATGGCACCGAGTTCGACCTCGACGACGTGGCCGCTGGCATAGCGGCGAAGCTCATACGCAGGCATCCGCATGTGTTCGCGGGCGTCTCCGTCTCCGGTCCAGAGGAAGTCCGGCGGAACTGGGACGCGATCAAGGCGGCAGAGCGAGCGGCTGCGGCTGGGGAGCGAGCGGCTGCGGCCGCTGCGTCGGAGGCCTCGGCGGCCTCAGGAGCCTCAGGGGCCTCGGCTGGCTCGGGGGCCTCGGGGGCCTCGGCTGGCTCGGGGGCCTCGCGGGCCTCGGCTGGCTCGGGGGCCTCAGGGGCAGGGACGGGAACGGAGGCGGCGGCACGCTCGGCCCCCTCGGCGCTTGATGGCGTGCCCATGGGCCAGCCGGCGCTCTCGCTGGCCGCTCAGCTGCAGCGCCGGGCGGAGGCGGCCGGCGCGCCGCCCTCGCTTGCCGATCTCCCGGTGGGTGCCGAGCCGGATGAGCGGGCGGACGGGACCGTGAGCCAGCTGGGCGCTGACTTGTTCGCGCTGGTGGCCAGGGCCCGCGCGGCCGGCCTGAATCCTGAGCTTGAGCTGAGGCATGCCGCGCATGTCTACAGTGATCGGGTGCGTGCCCGGGAGTCATCGGGCTGAAGCTGCCGGCCTGATGGCCGGCGCGCCCGCGCCCGCCGCCTCCGACAGCATCGTGGCCCTCCCTGTTGCTGTCAGCGGTCCTTCCTGACAACAACGTGACCCTCCCCGTTGTCGTCAGGACAGCATCAGGAAGGGCCGCGTTGCTGTTAAAACCAGTGGCCAACAGCAACAGGGCGGGCCACGATGCTGTTAAACCAGTGGCCAACAGCAACAGGGCGGCCACGATGCTGTTAGCGGCGGGCGTGACCAGCAACCCGGGCTGCCCTGATGCCGCCGCCGGGCCGCCGGGCCTGAGCGTGCTCCCGCCCGACTATTCCGCAAGGCGCCCGAAAGGCCCCCCGACTCAGACTCGATCACGGATCACGCGACAGGCCCCAGGGCAGCGGCGATGCTCCGTGGTCATGCCTGGACCTTGATCACGGAACATCGCACCCGCCGCCCCCGCACCGACAGCACCCCGGACAGAGAACTTCCCCCCGCGATGCCGGAAAAGCTCCCCGATCCAGATCACGAGCCGCGCCGCAGCCTCCGGGACCCGCGCTGGTTTCCGTGATCATGACCGAGACCATGATCACGGAAGATCACCCAGGTCAGGGAGGCTGTCGGGTGACTCGCTAACCGTGCTCCCTCCGCGAGAGCCGCGCTCAGATGCCGGCGCGCCTGCGCGCCGGGACCGAAATCGCTTTGTGTATCGCCTGCCGATAGGCCCATCTTTGGGACATCCATGGCGCTGGAGCGCCGTCGTTGTGACATTGACGGGCCAGCGGCAGCCTGCCCCGGGAGTTGTCAGCCGCGGGGGCGGCAGGTGCGATGTTCGGTGATCAAGGTCCCGGGCGTGATCACGGAATATTGCTATTGTCCTGACCTGGGCGATCATCCGTGATCACGGTCCCGGTCATGATCACGGAAGCCAGCACGGGTCCCGGCGGCTGCCGCGCGGCTCGTGATCAGGATCGGGGAGCCTTTTCGGCATCGTGAGGGAGAGTTGTCGCATCTGGGAGTTTTTTCCGCAAATAGGACTGGCAACACTCCCTGAAGCGATAAGTCTCCCCGGTAACTCAGGAAAGTCTCCCCGTTGACTCGCCGGAGCTTGACTTTCCAAGATCCTGAGTCACCCGACAGCCTCCAGGACACCGGCGATGTTCCGTGATCATGCCCGGGACCGTGATGACGGAACATCGCACCTGCGCGGTGGCCGGGGGGCAGGCCCTTCGGCCCCCGGCCACCCCCGCACCGACAGCACCCCGGACAGATGACGCCCCCGCGATGCCGGAAAAGACTCCCCCGATCCTGACACGACTCACCCGGCAACCTCCATATCGCGGTCAGATTGACGTGATCAAGAAAACCCGCGCCCCTGCCGAGTGGTCAGCGAAAGCCGCTGGCACCACGAGTGCCCGCCGGACCCCGCCCAGGCCCCGCACGACGACCGGAACCCGCCAGCCAGCACAAGCCAACCCCGCGACACACCGAAAACGCACCTCACTTTGGGATGTTTACTCCGGAACATCAAAAGCCGCATCCATGCGGCCCGCCCGGCATCAGAAACCACGCCAGGAACTGTCACTTCACCTGCGACACGAGCACCGGTGGAGGCGACTCGCCTGGCCGCGGTCCGGCGCGCGCATCAGCTCCAAGATCAACTTAGGCCACGTGGCATTGGACCATGAAGAACATCTTGATCACGGAAGAGCCGCGCCGGTGATGGAGGCTGTCGGGACGGTTCGCGCGCCTTGACTGAGGCGGCATCATTGATCAATGGCCCGCAAGGCATGGCGAACAGGATGGTTGCGATGAACGAAGAAGTTCGGTGGGGGGACCTGCGGCCGATTCTGCAGGACATGGCAGACCGCATCGCCCGGATAGAGCAGTTCATGGCCGCGTCCGGCGCGCAGGCTCCGGGCGAGCCATTCCAGGCCCCGGTGTCCGACTCGGTAGGACAGGTTGCGGCGCAGGCTCGCGGCATTTACCCGACTGATGGCGTTCCGGGTCCTGGAGTCCCTGAGAACATCGTTTGGCTTGCCACCTCAGGCAGGCTCGTCGAGGCCATCAAGCAGTACCGCCAGCTCACCGGTGTGGGCTTGAAGGAAGCTAAGGCGATCGTGGATCAGGTGGCGGCCAGGGGGTACTGAGCCGCGGCCGACAGGGGACTAAAGCACGAGGCGCAAGGCGCGCAGCCTCTTTCCCGGGACCGTCTCGGGCATCCTGTGCCGGTGCGCGGCGCGGTTTGTGCTTCGCGCTGACGTGAGTCGCGGTCTGTGATTTTCGCTGTTGCGAGTTGCGTTCTGTGCATTTCGCAGTTGTGAGTCTCGCACATTCGCGGCGAGCCTCGCACAAGCATGGCAGGGCAGGCCCAGTAGTCAGCTTGACCCGGCGTGCCGGGTCCGAGTCGCCCCCTTCGTTCGGTTAGGCTCGCCTACTGGTGCAACCGCCTAGCGCCGGGGAGATCGCGTGCCTTCTATCGAAGCTATACACGCCAGGCAGATTCTTGATTCCCGTGGGAACCCTACGGTCGAGGTCGAGATCGTGCTTGACGACGGTACGCACAGCCGGGCCGCGGTGCCTAGCGGCGCGTCGACCGGCGCGTTCGAGGCCGTGGAGTTGCGGGATGGCGGCGCCGAGTACGGCGGCAAGGGCGTCCAGAAGGCGATCATGGCCGTGATCGACGACATTCAGCCTGAGCTGCTCGGCGAGGCAGCAGATGAGCAGCGGCTGATCGACTTCGCGATGCTCGACCTGGACGGCACGCCGGACAAGTCCAGGCTCGGGGCGAATGCCATTCTCGGCGTCAGCCTGGCTGCTGCCAAGGCCGCGGCCGAGTCGGCGCAACTGCCGCTGTTCCGCTATCTCGGCGGGCCGAACGCGCACCTGCTGCCGGTCCCGATGATGAATATCCTCAACGGCGGCGCGCACGCGGACACGAACGTCGACATCCAGGAGTTCATGATCGCGCCTATCGGCGCCAGCACCTTTTCCGACGCGCTGCGCTGGGGTGCTGAGACCTACCACTCGCTCAAGTCAGTGCTCAAGCAGCACGGCCTGAGCACGGGAGTCGGTGACGAGGGCGGATTCGCTCCCGAACTCGAGCACAACCAGGCAGCGCTCGAGCTGATCCTCGAGGCGATCGGCAAGACCGGCCTGACGCCCGGCCGTGATGTCGCGCTGGCCATTGATGCCGCAGCCACTGAGTTCTACAGCCCCGATGGATACAGGTTCGAGGGAAGCTTCAGGTCGGCGGCCGAGATGACCAGCATCTACGAGAGCTGGCTGGGGTCCTATCCGCTCGTGTCGCTCGAAGATCCGCTGGCGGAGGATGACTGGGCTGGCTGGCAGGAGCTCACCGCCCAGCTTGGCAGCAGGGTCCAGATCGTGGGTGATGACATCTTCGTCACCAACGTGGAGCGGCTGCGCCGGGGGATCGAGACCAGGGCGGCCAACGCGCTGCTGGTCAAGGTCAACCAGATCGGGACGCTGACCGAGACGTTCGGTGCCGTCGACCTCGCGACGAGGCACGGGTTCGCCTGCATGATGAGCCACAGGTCAGGCGAGACCGAGGACACCACGATCGCCGACCTGGCCGTAGCCGTGAATTGCGGTCAGCTCAAGACCGGCGCGCCGGCCAGGTCCGACCGGACCTCGAAGTACAACCAGCTGCTGCGCATCGAGGAGCGGCTCGACGACGCGGCAGTCTACGCGGGCGGCTCGGCCTTCCCGCGGTTCGCGCCGGGAGGCCAGTGAGCATGACGGGCGGCAAGCAGGCCGGGCCGCGTAAGCCCCGGCCAGCTGGCAGCCGGAGTTCCGGTGACAGGACTGCTGGTGCCAGGCCGCACTTCACGGGCCGGGCGGCTGTACTGGCGATTGTGCTCTGCGGGATCGCGCTCAGCCTGGCGTACCCGGTGCGCGAGTACATTTCGCAGCGCAGGCAGATCGACCAGCTCCGCGCCCAGCGCGCGGCCATCATGACGCACAGGGAACGGCTTGAGGCCGAGCACAAACTGCTGCACAGCCCCGCTTACATCGCGCAGCAGGCACGGGACCGGCTGCACATGTGCCTGCCGACGCAGACCTGCTATGAGATCATCGGCCGGTCACGCAAGCCCAAGAGCGTCCCGGCCAAGGGCACAGCGTCGCCGTGGTACGCGCGGATGTGGTCCTCGGTGCGCCAGGCTGACTCGCCGCGACCGCATCCTGGTGCCAAGCCTGGCCCGGGAAGGCGGCCAGGGAGGAAGCGAGCCGGCAAGGCACGTGGCGGGTGAGCGTCGATCCAGCCGACGAGACCGCGGTAGCCAGGCAGCTTGGTCGGCCGCCGCGCGGGGTGAGCGCTATCGCGCACCGGTGCCCCTGCGGGCTTCCCGACGTCGTCGAGACGGCTCCGAGGCTTCCGGATGGCACTCCGTTCCCGACACTGTTCTACCTAACCTGTCCGCGGGCCTGTGCGGCCGTCAGCAGGCTTGAGGCCTCGGGGCTGATGCGCGAGATGTCCAACCGCCTTCAGGACGACGCTGGCCTGCGAGCGTCCTATCTTGCGGCCCACCGTGACTACGCCGCGAGGCGCGCCCGCGCGGCAGACGCGGCCGGGGTGGCGCCGCTCGCGTCCGATGCCGCGACCGCCGGCGGCATGCCCGAGCGGGTCAAATGCCTGCATGCGCTGGCAGCTCACGAGCTGGCCGTGCCAGGCGCGAACCCGCTCGGCCGCGAGGCCATACTGGCGATGGGACAATGGTGGTCAGCCGGTCCGTGCATCAGGAGCGAGGAGGCCGGCGGTCCTGGCGGCGAACAGGCGGGCGGGGAATTGAAGCGTGCGGGCGATGACTGAGCCGACGACAGCTGAGCTGGCAGCGGGCAGCCGCCACGAGCGGGTCGCGGCGATTGATTGCGGTAGCAATTCGATTCGGCTGCTCATCGCTGATATCGACCTGGGCCAGGGTCAGCTGGTCGACCTGCAGAGGCGGAATGAGATCGTCAGGCTCGGGCAGGGCGTGGACGCGACAGGCAAGCTGGCGCCCGACGCGCTGGCGCGCACGTTCGCCATGCTTGAGCAGTACGCGAAGGCGATCGGGGACTCAGGCGCGCAGGCCGTGCGCATGGTCTCGACCAGCGCGACGAGGGATGCGTCGAACGCCGACGAGTTCAGGGCCGGCGTCAGGCGGATACTCGGCATCGAGCCCGAGGTGGTCAGCGGCTCTGAAGAGGCATACCTATCCTTCTCCGGTGCCACGGCCGAGCTCACTCACGCGGTGCCGGGCTCGGGCCAGCCTGAGCCGCCATTCCTCGTGGTGGACATCGGCGGTGGATCGACCGAGTTCGTGCTCGGCACGGTGAGTTCAGGCGGCACGGCGGCCGAACTGTCAGCCCTCTCGACCAACATCGGCTGCGTGCGGCTCACCGAGCGGCATCTGCACGATGACCCGCCTACCAGCGCCCAGATCGCCGCCGCGACGGCCGACATCGACGCAGCCCTTGAGACCGTCACAGCCACCGTCAAGGCCGACACCGCGCGGACTCTGGTCGGGCTGGCCGGGTCGGTGACGACGGTCACGGCCCTTGCGCTCGGCCTCAGAACCTACGACCCCGAGCGGGTCCATCATGCGCGGATTACTTCCGCCCAGCTCCACGATGTCGCGACGACCCTGCTCTCCCAGAACCACGAGCAGCGGGCGGCGAACCTGGTGATCCATCCCGGACGGGTGGACGTGATCGCAGCCGGAGCGCTCATCGCTGACCGTATCGTGCAGCGCTTCGGCTTCGCCGAACTGGTCGCGAGTGAGCACGACATCCTCGATGGCATCGCGTGGTCCATCGTCGCGGGCGATGCGCCGGCCAGCGCCAGGCGATGAGCCCTGCGGGCGCTGAGACCGGCCCGGTGCGGCCTGGCACGGGCTGGCCGGGCGACCTGGCGACGCCGGACACGCCGGTTGCCACCGACGCGGACGCCGTCGCCGACTTGGCCGCGCAGGCGGGCACGGTCGCCGAGCTCGCAGCCCGGCAGTCCGTTTGCCGCGCCTGTCCCCGCCTGGTCGCCTGGCGCGAGGAGGTCGCCGCGCGGCGGCGGCGGTCATTCGCCGGCGAGCAGTACTGGGGCCGGCCGGTAGCGGGCTGGGGTGCTGAACGGCCTGAGGTCATTATCGCGGGGCTAGCTCCGGCAGCCCACGGCGGCAACCGGACCGGCCGGATCTTCACCGGAGATCGCAGCGGGGACGTGCTCTTCGCCTCACTCTGGCGGTGCGGGCTCGCCGAGCAGCCGACTAGCATCTCGGCCGGGGATGGCCAGCGCCTGATCGGTGCGCGCATGGTGGCGACGGTCAGGTGCGCGCCGCCGGACAACAAGCCGTCGAATGCCGAGCGGGACACCTGCGAGCCGTGGATGTCAGCTGAGTTCGCCTTCATACTCGGCGACGCCCGCGCCATCGTGTGCCTGGGCCACTACGCGTGGCAGGCCGTCTGGCGGCAGCTTGGCAAGGCGGGCCGCGCTGTGCCCAGGCCACGTCCCGCCTTCGGCCACGGAGTCGAAGTCGATCTGGACGGGCTGCTGGTGCTGGGCTGCTATCACCCAAGCCAGCAGAACACCTTCACCGGCCGTGTGACCGAGGCCATGCTCGACGCGGTGTTCCGCCGGGCGAGCTCCCACGCGGGACTTGGGCACTCGGAGCTCGAGACCTGACTTTTTTCACGATCATGAGCTTTCCCGGACGTTGGGACGCTGACCTGCGCATTGTGTCGATGAAGCAGGAGAATTGCGCTGTAGCCGGGCCGCGGGCCGGTTCCGGGGCTGCGCCGCTATTCCGAATGGCTTGCCCGCCTGTGGCCCGGCCAAGCGGCCGATCCGTGCGTCCGCCCCATGATGCGGGCATCACGCCGGTGCTGATCCCATGATCATGGTCGCGGGCGTGATAACGGAAGATCTCCCAGGTCAGGGAGTTGTCGAGTTACTCGTTGAACTGGCGCCGCGATGCGACCGGCTCGGCCCGGCGATGCGGCCGGCCTTGCCCGGCCTGGGACACCATCAGGTCGGCCTTGTTTGTTAATGCGGGCCGTCCGGTAACAGCAACGTGGCCCTTCCTCTTGCTGTCGGGACGACAACGGGGAGGGCCACGTTGCTCACGCCGGCCGCTCGCGAGTCGGCTGGCTAAATCAGCATGCTCAGGCGTCATCAAGAGAGGTCAGCGGCCCGCCGGGTGCGCACGAGCGTGACAGATGCCGGGAGTTCCGCAGGCTTGAGCTCGCCCGTGGCCTCGAGATTGTCCGTGCCGTCGAGCTTACCCGCGTATCTCGCTGGGATTGGTGGGGCGCCTGGTGCGCATGTTCGGTTCAGATGTTTTGGGCTGTTCGCATAGGGCACTTTGGTGCGCTCTGTCGCGCGCGGCTGGAGCTTGAGACACGAAGGGGCAGCGTGTGTTTACTTATTGTGACAATGGCTCGGGTTTACGTGCTGAGGTGGATCAAGCTGCCGCGAATGATCTACTTGCTGGCTTACAATATCCAGCTGTCCGTTTCCGGAGAATCTTTGAATAAACTGCCTCACATGGGGTACGATTTCGGCGCCCCCGTAGCCCAAAGGAAGAGGCAAGCCCCCTAAAAGGGTACCAGTGTCGGTTCGAGCCCGACCGGGGGTACTTATGACTCCTTGGTCCACCGTTCTCTCCGGTGACCACATTTCCGCAGGTCAGAGGTCTATGCAATGAGCAGAAGCACTGTGCATTTGCACACGGCCACCTGTGAGTGCAAATTTGCGAATCACTAATCCCGATTGACGCATCAATGACTCAGACGAGAATGCGAATCGCATTACGAGGGGTACGTCGGCAGAGAGCTGCGCCGCGTTCGGCAAAGCAGCATCGCCCGTTATGATAAGAAATTATCCTCAACAGGTCAATGCCTACCGCGACGGGCGGCACCCTGTCGAGCCTGTGACGGGTGCGGCAGAAGTTGGTTTCGTGAACCACTGCCTCGTCGCTGTCAGTGATCACGTCGGAAGGTGACTAGCCGATTACTTTCCGCCCTTGGCTCCGGTTGGATGGCTGCCCATTGGACCATCGCTTGCCACGCCGGACGCGCACGATGGCTGTCGCTCCTTATCTGGCCATTACCGTCCGCCCATGACCTCGAACGCTGCTCAGCCGGAATGTCGCCGGACTCAGCGTCGGCCGACGTCGAGTGCCGGTCAGGGCCGCCGAGTCCCAACGCCAGTCCGAGGAGGTCCGGCGGCTTGGCGGCTTCGCGGGCTGCCGACCAGGTGGCCCAGCCATCTGCGGAACTGCCGACCAGCCGACCAGCCGACCCGCCGGCCAGCCGACCCGCCGGCCGCCGGACCTGCCGGGCCGCCGGACCTGCCGGTTCGCCGGACCTGCCGGACCTGCCCGGGCGGTCGGCCCGGACAGCGGGCGGCACGGCCGCCTAGCCGCTGCGATCGGGTCCCGCGCGGGTCAGGGTGATCGCGACGATGACTCGCTTGTCCCTGACCATCGCCTGGCGGTAGTCGTCCCAGTCTGGATGCTCGCCTGACACCTTGCGGTAGTAGTCGACCAGCAGGTCCATCGCCTCGGGCAGGTGACTGATCTCAGCCGTACCCTCTGCCTGGATCCACTGGCCGAAGAACTGGTCGGTCATCACGCACAGGGACGCGCGAGGATCGCGGGCAAGGTTCTTGGTTTTGATCGCCGTCTCCCGCGTGCTGATCAGCACGCGGCCAGCGTCATCGACGCCGACGGTGACCGGAGACAGCTGCGGCAGTCCGTCGGAGCGGGCAGTCGCCAGCACGGCCCTGTGATGGGCACGCATGAACTCTCGGGCGCGCTCAAGATCCATGCGTCAAAGTCTAGGCGCCGTTGAGGCGAGTGCGCCGCTGTACCTCGTACTCGTGCACGATCGCGGCGGCATAGGCGTGGGTCAGCCCGTGCTCGTCGGCCAGCCAGGTGGCCCGCTCGGCATGTCGCATGAAGGACGGCCCCGATTCCAGACGATGGAACCACTCTCGGAGATCGCTGCCGGTGACCCGGGGGATCCGGGCTATCAGGTTCTTGTGCATCTCTGGAGAGTGGGTCAGGGACAAGGGGCACCTCCATGCCGAGATTCTCCTGTGTCGAGCCTGCACCACCAGACGCCCGCTGGCAAGACCTGAACGTGACACTTCTGTTACTTGACCAGGGAATTAACGCCGGGTCACGCCGGCGCCCCGGGCACGGCGCCGCAAGCCCGCTACTTCAGCCAACATGGATGCGCGATTCGACACCTTATTGTAAACATCCCAATGTTAGGTGTGTTTTCGGTGTCGCGGGGTTGGCTTGTGCTAGCTGCCGGGTTCCGGTCGTCGTGCGGCTCCTGGGCAGGGCCCGGCGGGTTCATGGCGCCGGCGGCCTTCGGTGATCACGCGGCAGGGGCGCGGGTTCTCTTGATCACGTCGATCTGACCGCGATACAGAGGCTGCCGGGTGACTCGTGATCAAGGGTCAGGGTCAGGGTCAGGGTCAGGGTCAGGGTCAGGGTCAGGGTCAGGCAAGAGCATGCTCCGGCCCGGCGGCCCGGCCCGCGACAGCATCGGGATGGCCCAGGTTGCTGGTCACGCCCGCCTCTGACAGCATCGTGGCCCTCCCTGTTGCTGTTGGTCACTCGTTTTAACAGCAACGTGGCCCTCCCTGATGCGATCCCGACAGCAACGGGGAGTGCCACGTTGCTGTCAGAAGCGGCCGCTGACAGCAACAGGGAGGGCCACGATGCTCACCCTGCCCCGGCGGCGCCGGTCCGGGGCACAGCGCACGTCCGCGCAGAAGCAGAGATCACGCGCGGAGGCACTAGTTCAAGATCTCAGGGGCGACAAACCAGGCAGGCACCACATCCGCTACATCTGCGTCAGTGCGGCCGGCTCGCAGCGACCGGGCTGCTGAGAGCCCGGCCGCCGGCCTTACGACAGGCGCTCGAAGACCATCGCCATGCCCTGCCCGCCGCCCACGCACATCGTCTCCAGGCCGAAGGTCTTGTCGTGGAAGGCGAGGCTATTCAGCAGCGTGGACGTGATCCTGGCGCCGGTCATCCCGAACGGGTGGCCGACGGCGATGGCCCCGCCGTTGACGTTGAGCTTGTCGATGTCGATGCCCAGGTCGCGGTAGGACGGGATGACCTGCGCGGCGAACGCCTCGTTGATCTCGACTAGGTCGATGTCGTCGATCGTCATGCCCGCGCGCCCGAGCGCCTGCCTAGACGCCTCGACGGGTCCGAGGCCCATGATTTCCGGCGAAAGGCCGGTGACGCCCGTCGAGACGATCCGCGCCAGCGGCGTGATGCCAAGCTCGGCCGCCTTGCGGTCGCTCATCACGATGACCGCCGCCGCACCGTCATTCAGCGGGCAGCAGTTGCCCGCGGTCACGGTCCCGTCCGGGCGGAACACGGGCTTCAGCCCGGCCACCTTCTCCAGCGTCGTCCCGGCCCGCGGCCCGTCATCGGCCGAGATCACGGTGCCGTCGGGCAGCGTGGCCGGCGTGATGTCGCGGGCCCAGAAGCCGTCGGCGATCGCCTTCTCGGCCAGGTTCTGCGACCGTACGCCGAACTCATCCTGCTCCGCCCGCGTGATGCCGCGCAGCTGGGCGAGGTTCTCGGCAGTCTGGCCCATCGCGATGTAGACGTCAGGGATCTGGCCGTCCTCACGGGGGTCATGCCATGCCGGGGCACCGGCTGCGGCCCGCGCTTCCGAGCGCTCCGCGGCTTGCGCGAACTCCGGGTTCTTGGTGTCCGGGGCGCCGTCGCTGCTGCCCTTGGCGAACCGGCTCACGCACTCCACGCCGGCCGAGATGAAGACGTCGCCCTCGCCGGCCTTGATCGCGTGGTAGGCCATCCGGGTCGACTGCAGGGAAGACGAGCAGTACCTGGTGATCGTGGTGCCAGGCACGGTGTCGAGCCCGAGCATGACTGCGATGACGCGGGCCAGGTTGTAGCCCTGCTCGCCGCCGGGCAGGCCGCAGCCGAGTATGAGGTCCTCGACCTGTGCCGGGTCGAGCGCAGGCACCTTCGCGAGTGCCGCCTTGATCATCTGGATCGTCAGGTCGTCGGACCTGATCGAGGTCATGGTCCCCTTGAATGCCCGTCCGATTGGCGAGCGTGCGGTCGCGACAACGACTGCCTCAGGCATGGCGACTCCCTGGCCTGGCGAAACCGATTTATGTACTGAACAGTAGCTTACGGCTCCTGATTCCGCGCGGGTCCAGCAGGCCGCAGCGCCCCGGCCATCGCGAAAGCGTTCCACTTGGCCGCCCCGACGAGGTCGCGCACATGCTCGCGCGGGCTGTAGTCCCTGGCGGCGCTCGCCTTGACGAGAGCCAGATCGAGGTCATTGCCGCAGCGCTCGAGCACGATCGAGAAGTCCCGGCGCACCGGCTGGTGCAGGTCGTAGCCGAATGACCGGTGAATCCGGGCGAACAGCGGCTTGTACATCCGCGCACGCTCGTGCAGGCCGGACGAATGCGACATCGGGCTCTTCGGGCGGGCGGCGATGTAGTCGGGCAGGACGTCGGCGAAGGCGTCGCGCAGCACCCGCTTCTCGACGCCGTCGCGCATCTTGAGCTCCATCGGCAGCCGCATCGCCAGTTCGACGAGCGCCGGGTCGAGGTAGGGCACCCGTGCCTCGACCCCGTGGCCCAGCGATACCCGGTCGACCCGCTGCAACTCGGTCCGGCTGAGGTTCGCGATCTTGTGCAGGAACAGCCGCCGTTGCTGCGCCGCGCCGATCTGCTCGTACATCGGGTACCCGCCGAACAGCTCGTCGGAGCCGTCTCCGGTGAGCACCACCTTGATCCCGGCATCGGCGATCCGCCGGAACAGCGGCACGGACACCACCGCGTTGATGATGTCCCCGTACTCGGTGAGCTCGGAGATCCTGATCGCTTCCCTGATGTCGGCGAGCCTGATCTCGCGCGGCGCGATCTCGATGATCTCGTGCCGCACGCCGAGCTCGGCGGTCAGCCTGCTCGCGTAGCTGAGGTCGGCGCTGCCAGGGGCGCCGATGGTGAACGCGACGCAGTCGGGATGCAGCGCGGCGACGTGGAGGAGGAGCAGCGAGCTGTCGAGCCCGCCGGACAAGATCACCCCGACCCTGTGCTCGGTATCGAGCCGCACCCTGATGCTGTCCTGCAGCACCGCCCTGACCAGGGCCATCGCCTCGTCGGGATCATCGATGCAGCTCGCCGTGCCGCCCGAGCCGGGCTCGCGCAGCCCGACGCTGAGCAGTCCGCTGTAGGGCACGAGCGCGGGGACACCGCCCGGCTCGGCCCAGCCCTGGCAGCCGGCGGGCACCTCGTTGACCGGCGCCCCGATGCTGACCAGCGCCTTGATCTCGGAGGCCACGTGCAGCCGCCCGGGGAAGGCGGACCAGTACAGCGGCTTGACCCCGACCTGGTCGCGGGCCAGGTACACGCGGCCGCTCGCCCGGTCGGCGATGACGAAGGCGAACTCGCCGCGCAGCCGCGCCGCCGCGGTCTCGCCCCACTGGAGGAACGCCTCGAGCACCACCTCGGTGTCGCCCGCGCTCCGGAACTCACGGCCAAGCCCGCGCAGCTCGTCGCGCAGCCCCCGGTAGTTGAAGACCTCGCCGTTGTAGCACAGCAGCCAGCGGCCGTCGGCCGACAGCCACGGCTGGGCGGAGCCGTCGGCGTCCACGATGCGCAGCCGGTGGGTCCCGGCCAGCAGGTCCGCGTCGCGATGAACCTCCTCGACCTCTCCGCGCGGTCTTAGAGCATCAAGCATGAGCCTGAACGCGGTCTCTCCCGGCTTGGCCCCGGCGACTAGCGCGATGCCGCACATGCGAACGCCGCTATCCGGTCAGGCCCGGCGCAAGCTACGCGGGCCCTGCACGATGCCCGGGCGCAGGCATATGTGCCAGGCCTGGCCCTCGTCGATGACGTTGACCTCATCGGAGCGCTGCCGGTCGAGCAGCAGCCCGCGCAGCCGCCGGTGCGCGTGGAACTTCCTGTACCAGGCCATTTCCACGTCGAACGCGTAGCCGACGCAGTGCGCGCTCGGCAGCAGCGCCACGTAGCCGAGCTCCTTGAGCCGCCGCTGGTGCGCGACGCTGCGCGCGAGGCTGGTCACCCACAGCGCGGGAGTGCCGGGCGGCGAGATGCGCGCGAAGTCATCGGCGAGCTGATTGAGCCAGGTGACCGCCTGCGGCCTGGTCTTGGCGATCCACAGCCCGGCGGTGCGCGGCGACCGGCCCGGCATCGTCCGGCGCTCGGCTGATCGCGCTGCCCTTGACCACAGCGTGTCAGCCTGGTGCCGGTAGCTGAACCTCAGCAGGCCGCTCGCGCCCAGCTCATCGAGGTCGATCAGCTCAGGAGCGCCGAGCACGTCGGCGTCGGTCGCGTAGCCGGGGTCATCGCCCCACCACACCGCATCGATCTGGGCCAGCATCGAGATCCTGATCAGCGCGGAGACGCTGCTCGCGCTGCGCGGGCCCGGCGTGTAGGTCCGCACCTCGAAGAGCAGCCTGGCCGCGGTCTCGTCCCGGCCCTCGGGAGTCGCCTCCAGCATCGCGGTGAACTGCGTCTCGCCGAGCCGTCGCTGCAGGATGTGCTCGGCCGACTGCGCGTCCTTGGTGTCGTAGTCAGCGAACTCGGCCACGAGTTCGCTGACCGCCGCGCGGTAAGGACCGACCTCGGGCTCGCACGGCGCGTATTCGGCGATGGGCGGCCTGCCAGATGCCGCGCCACGGTCGGCAAGCCACACTGTCACGACGCCCCCAAAGATCGGCAATGAATCACGAGCTCCATAGCGCACAGAGTGTAATAACGCGACTGCGAACCGTAGTGGCGTTTGGCTAACCGTCCCCTTCTGCCCGACCTGGCATGATGATGACCAGCATGCGTCGCAAGAGCCGTCCGTACCCACTACGCGATTACCCTTGGTGAGGGTCGGCTGGGCCCGCGAGCCGAAGGCGCGGCGCCGTCTGGACTGACGAGCGAGGAGCGAAGCGACGAGCGAGGAGGGAAGACGGCGCCTAAAGCGCCGGAGGCGAGCGGGGTTGAAAAAAGGGGCATGGAAATATGATTTATGAGTCGCTAGTCGACATGATTGGGAATACGCCGCTCCTGCGGTTGCGCACGGTGACGCGGCAGGTCGGCGGCGGGTTCGCGCCCGGCGTCGTCGCGAAGGTGGAGTACGTCAACCCCGGGGGCTCGGTCAAGGACCGGATCGCGCTGCGCATGGTCGAGGCGGCGCAGGAGTCGGGAGCGCTGCGGCCGGGCGGCACGATCGTGGAGCCGACTTCGGGCAACACCGGAACCGGCCTGGCCATCGTGGCGGCGGAGAAGGGCTATAAGTGCGTCTTCGTCTGCCCGGACAAGGTCGCGCAGGACAAGATCAGCGTGCTCCGCGCCTACGGAGCCGAGGTCGTCGTCTGCCCGACGACGGTATCCCCGGAGTCGCCCGACTCGTACTACAGCGTTTCTGACCGGCTCGCCGCCGAATTGCCCGGCGGCTGGAAGCCGGATCAGTACAGCAACCCGGAGAACCCGCGATCGCACTACCTGACCACGGGCCCGGAGATCTGGGAGCAGACCGAGGGCAAGGTCACTCACTTCGTCGCCGGCATCGGGACCGGCGGCACTATCTCCGGCACGGGCCGGTATCTCAAGGAAGTCTCGGGCGGCAAGGTCACGATCATCGGGGCCGACCCGGAAGGATCGGTCTATTCAGGCGGCACCGGCCGGCCGTACCTGGTCGAGGGCGTCGGCGAGGACTTCTGGCCGGACACCTACGACAAGACCGTCTGCGACCAGATCATCGCGGTCAGCGACGCGGACTCCTTCCTGATGACCCGGCGCCTGGCCAGCGAGGAAGCGCTGCTGGTCGGCGGCTCGTGCGGGATGGCCGTGGTGGCGGCGCTCCGAGTCGCCGAGCAGGCGGGCCCGGACGACCTGATCGTCGTGCTGCTGCCCGATGGCGGCCGCGGCTACCTGTCGAAGGTGTTCAGCGATGACTGGATGGCCGACTACGGCTTCCTGACCTCAGAGACGGCCGAGTCGAGGATCGCCGATGTGCTCGAGCACAAGCGGGGCCAGTTGCCGCTGTTCGTGCACGCGCACCCGGACGAGACCGTGCGCGCCGTCATCGAGACGCTGCGCGAGTACGACGTTTCCCAGCTGCCAGTGCTCAAGGAGGAGCCGCCCGTGATGGCGGCCGAGGTCATGGGCTCGATCACCGAGCGAGACCTGCTCGATGCCCTGGTGACCGGGCGCGCGGCACCGGACGAGCCGGTGGCGCGGCACATGTCAGGCCCGCTGCCGATGATCGGGTCCGGCGAGCCGATCAGCGCCGCGATCACGGCCCTGGAGAAGGCCGGCGCGGCCGTTGTCCTAGTTGACGGAAAGCCGGCCGGAATGATCACAAGGCAAGATGTGCTGACCTTCCTGGCCGGGTAGAAATCTCTCCGGCGGCCCGCTACCTTCACAGCACGGGCCGGACAATCGGGAGGCTAGCGCTGATGGCTCAGATCCACGCGGGTGACGGTTTCGAAACCCTGGCGATTCACGCCGGGCAGGAGCCTGACCAGCTCACCGGCGCTGTCGTGCCGCCTATCTACCAGGTCTCGACGTACAAGCAAGACGGCGTCGGCGGCCTGCGCGGCGGCGCGCTGACCGGCACGACCACCGGGCCGGGGCGCTGGGTCGAGGGTTATGAGTACTCCAGGACGGCCAACCCCACCAGGGGAGCTCTCGAAGAGTGCCTCGCCGCGCTGGAAGGCGGGACGCGGGCGCTGGCCTTCGCCTCGGGGATGGCCGCGGAGGACTGCCTGCTGCGGACGGTGTGCAGGCCCGGCGATCATGTGCTGATCCCGCACGACGCCTACGGCGGCACGTACCGGCTCTTCGACAAGGTGCTCGCGCCCTGGGGGCTGCACTACCACCCGGTTCCGGTCACTGACCCGGCCGCGGTCCGGGCGGCCATGGACGAGCACAGCGCGCGGATGATCTTGGTGGAGACGCCCACGAACCCGCTGCTGTCCATCGGCGACATCGCCGTGCTCGCCGACATCGCGCACTCGGCCGGCGGGCTGCTGGCGGTGGACAACACATTCGCCTCGCCGTACCTGCAGCAGCCCCTGGCGCTCGGTGCCGATGTCGTAGTGCACTCGACCACCAAGTACATCGGCGGGCACTCAGACGTCGTCGGCGGCGCGATCATCACGGCTGACGCCGACCTGGCCGCGCGGCTCGCCTTCCTGCAGAACGCCACCGGCGCGGTCCCCGGGCCCTTCGACGCCTGGCTGACGCTGCGCGGCGTCAAGACCTTGTCAGTGCGGATGGAGCGGCACTGCGACAACGCCGCCGCGGTCGCCCGCATGCTGACCGCGCACCCCAAGGTCACCGCCGTCTACTACCCGGGACTGCCCGATCACCCCGGCCACGAGATCGCGGCCAAGCAGATGCGCGGGTTCGGCGGCATCGTGTCGTTCCGGCACGCGGGAGGGCCGCGGGCGGCGAAGGACATGTGCGGTAGCACCAGGCTCTTCACGCTCGGCGAGTCACTCGGCGGAGTCGAATCGCTGATCGAGTACCCGGCGACGATGACGCACGCCTCGGTCGCGGGCTCGCCGCTCGAGGTGCCCGCCGACCTGGTCAGGCTCTCGGTCGGGATCGAGAACGGCGACGACCTGACCGAGGACCTGCATCAGGCACTGGCCTAGGGGCAGCGGTGCCCACTTGGGCATTTTGGTCCGACCCTTGGTATTTTATGGTTAAGAAGCCTTTAATGGGATATGCACTCGAGGGTGGTCCGCTGGGAGGGCTTCTTCAATGCCAGAGACCTGGGCGGCCTTCCGACCCGGGACGGTGGCAGGACCAGCACAGGTGCCTTCATCAGATCGGCCGAACTGCGATTCGTGACTGAGGCGGGCTGGCGGCAGGCTGGAGACGCCGGGGTCAGCGCGGTCGTGGACTTGAGAAACCCGGCCGAGATCTGCTCAGGCGGGCAGGCTCCTGGGCCGCCGCCTGGCCTTACTGGCGCTGGCGAGGCGCGGCTGAGCTGGGCAGCCGTGCCGCTTGACGACGCCGACATCGTCGATTTCATCAGGCATGAGCGGCTCAACGGCACGCCGCTTTACTACCAGCACTTTCTCGACCGCAAGGCTGACCGTTGCGCTGCGGTAATTGCGGCCCTGGCCAGGACGGGCCCTGGAGCGGTCATCTTTCATTGCACGGCCGGGCGTGACCGTACCGGGCTTGTCGCGCTGCTGCTGCTGGCGATCGCCGACGTGGAGCCCGATGCCATAGTGGCTGACTACCAGATGTCCGCCGACCATGTGCGGGAGCTGCAGGCGGCTATGGGCATTCAGGCTCGTCGCGACATTCCGGCCGAGCTGGCCGCTCGCGGGACCTCGGTGCCTGAGGTGATCCACCGCCTTCTCGACCGGCTTGACCCGCGGGACTACCTGCTCCGCGCCGGGGTCAGCGTGGCCGAGCTGGCAGCCATCAAAGCGCGCCTGACCGGCTGACCGGCGCGCCTCGCGGCCTCACAGCAGGGCCGCCGCGAACCCGCCTGGCAGGGCGGACGGCGCCGAGACAAGCACCGAGCAGCACGCGACCGCATCGTAGGCCCGGCGGACCGCGGTCGATGCGTCCTCACCCTCGGCGCGGGCCAGGAAGACCCTGCTGTAGGAATCGGCGAGCTCGGTGACCGGCTCGCCATTTTCGATCTTCCTGATGATCCGCACCGACGGATGCACTGCCATCGCCGCTTCGACGCCGGTGACATCGACGAGCAGGCCGTCGCACGGCGCGACGCCAAACCAGACAGCCTGGGATGACCCGGCCTGCCCGGCAAGCAGCGACCTGACCCAGGGGAGAATCGGCTCGCCGAACGTCTGGCGCACCAGGCACTCGATGAAGTCAACCCCAGTCGCCGCCTTGACCATGGCGGGAATCTCGGCACCGGCAAGCCTCATGTGCGTCTCGATAGTGCAGACGCTGCTTTCCCCGATGACGAGCTCGGTATGGGTAACGCCGGATCGGACGCCGAGTGCCAGCAGGACGCTTTTGACATGCTCCTCAATCCGCTGTCGCTGCTGAGCCGGCAGTTCGGCCGGTATGAGGTGGCCAAGCTCCACGAAGGTCCTGGGATCGGAGAACTTCTTCGTGACCGCTACGACGCAGTGATCGTCACCGTCGGACAATGCCTCCGCGCTGACCTGAATTCCTGGCAAGTATTCTTCGACGAGAACATCCGGGTTGCCGCTGCGCCCGACGTGCTGCGCGCTGACACACCGCTGATAGGCGGCTTCCGCGTCATCGGGCCCGGTGACCGCGCTGACCCCGGCGCTCGCTCCGCCGTCGATCGGCTTGATGATCCACCGTCCGCGGTTGCCGTTCAGCCAGTCGGCAAGATCGCCGGCGCTGTGCGCTATGTGCCACCGCACTCGCTCGACCCCGGCCTGCTCGAGTACCTGGCGCATCTGTGACTTGTCGCGTATCGAGGCGACGGTCTTGGCATCGCAGAATGGCAGGCCGATGACCGCGCCGATGGCAGCCGTCCTCGCCTGGCCCGACTCCCCGAACGTGGCTAGCCGGGTGACCGGGTCGGCCTTGTGCACACCGCTGGCGGCCTCGATCCACTCGCGGACGTCGGCGTCTTGCCTCAGGCCGATGACTCGCGCGTGTCCGCCCGGATCTTGCACCTCGCCTAGCGAGGCCAGGTCGGTGATGACCGAGGTGCGGGTGCCAGGCCGGTAGGCGCGAAGCAGCGCCGGCATGTGCTGGCCGGCGCCGATGATGAGGATGTGCTCTGATCTGGTCACCTGACCGCCTCTTCGCTAGTTCCTGGCCAGCCCGAACAGCCGCTGGGCAGCGGCTTCGATCCGCTCGTCCGTGGCGGCGAAGGTGACTCTGATGTGGCGGCTGCCCGCGGGCCGTAGAAGTCCCCCGGAGCGACGAGGATCCCTGCCCGCGCGAGTTCCGCCACCGACTGCGCGCCGTCAAGCTCGCAGTGGGCTGCCCAGAGAAAGAGCCCGCCGGCGGAATCGTCGACCCGCCAGCCGGCCGACTCAAGCGCCTGCCAAAGCCGCGCCCGGCGCGGCAGGTAGCGAGATCGCTGCAGGGCCACGTGGACGTCGTCCTCAAGCGCCGCGATCCCCGCATGCCGCAGCGGCGGGGCAACGGTCATCCCGAGCCAGGTTCTCAGCTTGCTCAGCGCCGCTATGAGCCCCGGATCTCCGGCAACGAACCCAATGCGATAACTGGGCAGGTTGGAGCGCTTCGACAAGGAGTGCACCGCCAGGATGTTGCCGAGGCTGCCGTCGCACGCGGCGGGCAGCAAGACCGATGCCGGTTCCCCGTCCCAGCCGAAGTCCAGATAGCACTCGTCGCAGACGAGGATTACGTCACGGGCGCGCGCCCAGCGCACGATCGCGCGCAGCGCGCTGACCGGCAGCACCCGCCCGGTCGGGTTGGCGGGGTTGTTGAGCCACGCGAGAGCGACCGGCTGCGCGAGCGCCGGCAGATCATCGCACCGGATAAGGTCAGCGCCGCACAGCGCGGCTCCCGCGGCATAGGTCGGATAGGCCAGCTCAGGCACGGCGACGGCGCGGCCAGGGCCGACTCCGAGCAGCGCCGGCAGCGCGGCGATCATTTCCTTCGAGCCGACCGTCTCGAGCACGGACGCCGGATCGATCGGCGTGCCGCAGCGGCGAGACAGCCAGCGCGCGGCCGCGCCAGCGAATTCCCGTGCTCCGTCGTTGCCGTCGTCGTTGCCGTCGCGCGCCGATGCGATCAGCGCCTCCCGGACGATGCCGGGCACCGGGTCGACCGGGGAGCCGAGAGACAGGTCCACGATGCCACCAGGATGCTGCTGCGCCACGCCGCGCGCGACGGCCAGCCGGTCCGCTATCAAGGCCGGGCCCGCTCGGAGGCCGGCCCTGCGGTCAGCGCCGACGGTGCCCTGCTGATAAATCACCGGCACCTCCGGTACTCGCGACCGTCACCCGGAGCAGTTGCCTCGCGCTGGCGGCGTCCCGGTCAAGCGCGGCCCGGTCGCTCGCGCACATGATCACCCCGCCGACCCGGTCGTCCGAGCAGCGGACCCGCGTGATGCGCGTGCCCGGGGCCAGTTCGACAGACGAGCTGACGAAAGCCGGGAGCCCGGGCAGTTCGCGGAGCCCGGTCACCGACTCGACGGTCCCAGCCGGAATCTCAGGAAACCACACGCACGCGGCGCGCTGGCTGCTGGCGGTGACGTCCGCTTGCTGACCGAGGGCGATGTCGAGCGCGGCTTCATAGAGATCGACGCCGAGGGCGAGCGAGATCAGCTCCATGATGAAGTCACCCGGCGTACGGACGGCGAATTCCAGTGCGTGCAGGCCGCGGTCGCCGGACTTTACCTCAAGGTGGAGCAGTCCGTCGGACATCTTGGTCAGGTCGACCACGCGGCGGGCCAGATTCTCGATGCGCTCCCGTTCCGCCGCGTCGCAGCCGGCGGGCGCGTAGTGACCGAGCTCGACGCAATACGGAACTTTCGTAATTATCTTCTCGGTTACATTGATGAAAACTATGCGTCCCCGCCTGACCGCGGCTTCGCAGCTGAACTCATTGGCCGCGATGTATTCCTCAGCAAGGAAACGGGCAGGCGCGTCCGGCTCCGTCGCCCATGCCGTCGCGTCGGCGTCGTCAAAGACAACCCGGACGCCCTTGGCGCCGCTTTTTACCAGGGGCTTCAGTACCACCGGATATCGGGTGCTTGCCCAGGAAACAGCCTCATCAATGCTGTCGCACAGCTGGAAAGCTGGCTGCGGTATATCGTTTCGCCGAAAGATCTGCCGCTGGAATAGCTTATTCCTGGAAACCATCCCGGCGAGCAGCCCGGGGCTCGGCAATCCGAGTTCGCCGGCTATGAGCGCCGCCGGTACTACGTGTGGTTCTGACAGGCCCAGGACGCCGTCTATCCGGCCGTCGGCGAGTGCCGCGGACGCCGCAGAATACCACGCCTCATCACCTTTCCCTGGCACTGAATAGACCTCATCGCCAGGTAATAGCCCGAGTTTGACTTCTTTCGCGGACAAATTTCGGCCGTAGTCAGCGATCGCGCATCGCAACCCGCGGCGGTGCGCACGCTCCAGGTAGTGCACGCCCATGTGGCTAATGCCCAGGAAGAGTATCCGCCCAGGTGCTGGCCGTGTTGGCAGCTGGCTTACCAACTGGATGCCTCCACTCCGGTCATAACGGCATGAACCGGGCGATATCCCCGAAAGCGACTTGCCTATCATGTCTGCTTGAGTCATGATAATATAGTGTTAAGCTGACTAGATCAACTGGAGCCACAGCCTTGTCAGGGATCGACGCTCTGCGCCAGTTCTACCAGGCCGGTTCGAATGATGGCGAAAGCTTGTTTGACATCTGGGAAAGAGGCGAAGCTCGCGGCGATTCGGTTACTCCGGCCACCTATTCGCGCGAATACCGAGAGCTTATCTATCGAGAACTCGCCGACGTTCTGGGTGAGCCGGGCGACGGTGCCTTACTGAGCATAGGCTGCGGCAACGCCGTTATCGAGGCCGAGCTTTCCCGTAATGGCTATCGGGTGCTCGCCGTTGACGTTCTCGATCGCGCAGTCAGGCTTGCGCGCCAGAAGGGCCTGGAGACGGTTCAGGCCGATGTGCGGTACTGGAGTCCGCCCCGCCGGAACTGGGCTGTGGTCTACGCCGATGGCGTGCTCGGCTATCTCTACGAGCCCGGCGAAGCGAAAATTCCGGTGCTCGGACGGATCAGGGAATGGCTTACGGCAAGTGACGGCGTGCTCGTGGCATCCAATGACATGGTGCGCGATGCGAGCGATGCTCAGCCAGCAGCCGGCGTTCCTAACTTCTACTGGCTCTCACCCGACTTTCTCAGGCGCGAACTGGAGGCCGCCGGATTCAGTTGCGTGTCTATATCGCACTTCTCCTATCAGCGGCCGACGTCGGGGCCCCGGCAGCGATTGATTCTGCGCGCGCGGGCCCGGTTATGCTGAATGCGCTAGCTGAGGAGTTCCCATACATCGGCGTCGATCCACCATTGGTCGACCTTCCGCAACTGACTGACTACATCGCCGTCCGGCAGCAGGAAAAAGATGTCGGCAACACGGTGCGACGGCGATCGCGGTCCGTGATACACCTCGCCAATCTGGCCGCCGGCCGGTATCGTTCGGTCCCGGCAATCAGCGCGGGATCAGGCAGGCGGCGAAGCCGGGCGTGCCGACGTGGCGGGAACCATGAGCCGTGGCCATTGCGCCGGGCCCGCCCGCGGAAGTCGAGAAGGTCCGCGCGCCCGGCCTGGCCGAGCAGCGAAGCCTGGTAGAGATTGACCCCCGTGGACAGCTGATACGCCTCGACTACGCCCCCGCCGCCCGCGCGGCAGGCGATTTCGCACAGTACGATCTCGCCGCCCGGCGCTCTGAAGAACTCGGCGTGGAATGGGTAGAGCCCGGGGGCGGGTGGCAGAGCCGCTATCACCTTCCGCGCCGCGCGCTCGAGTTCGGCCCTGAGCCCGTCCCGGGCGTCCAGCATGCCGCTGATCAGTGGCATGCTCTGGCTCGTGCTCAGCCACTGCGTGTGCAGATAGCGGCACGGCCGGCTCTGAACCACGCCGCCTTGCGACATCAGCCCGTCAACGTGGTACTGCTCGCCGTCGACCCAGGCTTCGGCGAGCTCGGGCTTAGCCGGCGGGTGGCATTGCCATTCCGCGCTGAGCCGACCGACGTCGCGTTTGTCGCTGAGGACCCGCATTCCTATCGACGAAGCGCCATCGACAGGCTTGATCACGATGGGGAACCCGCTCGACTCAGCGAACTCGATGACATCAGCCGCACGTCGCACGAGCCTCATCGGCGCGACTGGCACTCCGGCCGCGCCGGCCATCGTCTTCATCACGTACTTGTCGCGATACGCGACAGCGCTATCCAGATCCTGGCCAGGCAGGCCAAGCCGGGCCCGCAGCCTGGCCGCCCGCACGACGTCGGCTTCGGCGGTCGTGAGGATCGCCTCGACGGCGTAGTCGCGGCACATTCGCTCGGCTATCGCCGCTACCCCGGGGTCCGAGTAATCAGCGACGACCTCCAGGTGCCTGAACGCTTTCGCCAGCCTGGCGGCGTCCTGCCCGCCAAGAACGGACTCGGCGGTCAGGACGACGAGGCTGCGCGCGCTGTCCGGAAACCAGTTAACCAGGTCAGCCAGAATCTCGCGCCGGTTGAAAACCAGGAAAGACACGGTTGTCCTTGCCGAGCTGGTCCTCGCGTAGCTGACTAGTACTTGCGCTTGGGATCATTGACGAGCCAGAACTCCAGCTGAACCGTGACCCTCGTGAGGGCGCCGCTCTTAATCATCGACACAGAATGCCAGGAGTTGTCTGCTGGCGGAAACGCTAGCAACTGACCGCAAACTGGCGCGATCCTGCGGACCGGGGGATCAGCAAGATCCGGCGATCGCCGTACCTCGTAATCGCCGCCAGCTCCATCTGGCCAGTCAGGATTGAGGTACAAGATCGCGGTAATGGCCTTATAGGGCTTGTCTTTGTGTATCGAGATGAAATCCCCGTCACCATAGGTGTAGACGGCGATGTCGGTCGGCAGATCGCGCAGTGACAGACCGCATCCCGCCTCCAGCCAGTCAAGGAAGTCGCTGCTGCGCAGGCCATCGAGCAGCCGTGACCATTCGGGCGACAAGTTATCCGCGACCGACGTCTTTTCGCCGTGCTGCTGGAGGTACAAGATGTTCATCGCGTATTGCTTGTCGTGCGTGGCGTCAGCTACGTGCGCTCGCTCGTATCCCTGTCGTGGTGTCGACTCGAACAGCGCGATCACCTGGTCGGCTGAGAGAACCTGCTGGGCCAGATGGATCGCGAATGGCTCGGTGATCTGCTCGAATGCTCGCTGCGTGTTGAGCAATGCGGCGACCTTTCTCTGGGTACCTAGATCTGGTCAAGCAGCTGACGCACTGCCGCGGTCGCGTAGCAACCAGATGGCAGGAAGAAGCTGAAGCCAGCCTGATAGCGGCAAGCGATCAGGTCGTCCGGGCCGGTCTGGTCAATCGTGACCGCCGCCTGTACCACGGTCGGGCGCGCTGACTGGTGCGTCGGCTGCGCGCGGCCGTCGAAGGCATATCGCTGATAGGGAAGCTCGGGAGCGTGCCCGAGTACCCGACGCACCAGTTCCGAGCTTCGCAGATAGCGGTATTCGTGACCGTCAAGTAGTATCGGGAACCAATCACCGTCGCAGTTGCGCGCGACTATCTCGCGCAGCACGCCGTTCCAGTGGTACGAACTGAGCGCGGACAGGTAAAACGACACGGTTCGAGGATCAATGCTAAGGAAGAATTCGTCAGCTGAGCCCTGCCAGCGGCTCGCCATTTCGCTCTCCGGTGCGCCAAGGCCGGCTAGCTCACGAAGCGCCCGGTCCCAATCCTGGTCGATTATGGCGCTGCCAACCTCATGAGTGCGCTTTGGCCCGCCTGGCACACCGAAACGCTGAGTGTCGTAGTAGTTGAGGAAGAATAGATTGATCCTGCTCAGCTGGCTCAGTCGTTCGAACTGGCTTTCAGGCAGGTTGCGAACCACGATCTTGAAGCCGTTGCCGTCAAGTTTCCCGACGCGCAGCGGCTCGTCGCCGTAGCCATAATGGTGCAGCCTCAGCCACCGGCCGGCGCCGTCGGCTATCACCCAGCCCTCCGGGCCGAGGTGACGGTCGGACAGCGCGCCAGCTGGGATGGAGACAAGCTGCTCGGTGATCCCGTCTTCATCCTTGAGACCGCCATAGGTCAACTCCGCGACCGGCAGCCCGATCTCGGCCGCGATCAGCCGTACCGCCTCCATGGTGGTATAGCCGCACTTGCGCAGGAGCAGGTAGTGCTGGGCCGCACGGCTATCGCTGAGCCGCACCACCATGCTCTCCCTGACGAGGAAGTCCTCGGGCTGGTACTTGAGCACGGGCTTGTCAGTCATCTATCACCATCAAGGCAGATGCTGGCGCCGAGGGCGCGCAGCGTCGCTGGCAGGTCCGCGTAGCCGCGAGCCAGGTGCTCCGTTCCGCCGATGATCGTGGTTCCGCGAACCCCGAGCGCGGCAACCAGCAGCACGGCGGCCGCCCTCAGATCAGCTCCGGCAATCCGCTGGCCAGCGCACCGTCGTCCCCACGGCCCGTCCACGACCAGCCTTGACCCGTCGGCCGAGAGCCGTATGCCCAGGGCAGCCAGGCCAGGTACGTAACCAAATCTGTTCGGCCAGACCGTTTCCGTGATCCTCGTCTGGCCTGCCGCGTGTGCCGCGAGCAGCGCCAGAAACGGCTGGCTGTCGCTGAAGACTCCATGTGACGCGACCGTGAAGTCGGCCGGCCGCAGCACGTCGGCAGGATGAACGACGAGCTTTGAGCCCGCGATGTCGACCCGCACCCCGAACCGGTCGAGCACATCGAATTCCGGGGCAAGAGCGCGCGCCGCGCGCTTCATATCGCCGCCGCTGATCTCGATGGCGGCACTGCCGAACAGGCTGCAGGCGGCGATCAGCGTCACAACCTCGATCAGGTCTGGCAGCAGCACATGGTCAGCGGGGTGCCGCAGACCGCTTCCGCCATCGCCCCGCACTATCAGGGAGCCGTCCGCAGCCGGCTCGATGTCAGCTCCCACCTGCCTGAGCACTGACACGGCATCGCTCACGTCAGGCTTGGGGTATGGGTTACGCAGCACAGTGACGCCGTCAGCTTGGACTGCCGTGAGCAGGGCCATTTTCGTAGCGCCGGAATACAGCGGCCCTGTCCGCAGGTGCCGGTCCGACGTATAGTCCAGCAGGTCGATCTCGCAGCCGCGCAATCGCGCCGCGCTGACCTCGATCGATCCATCCGCGGTGCACTGGCTGCGCGCACCGAACCTCCGCAGCACGCTCAGATACTGCTCCACAGGCCGGCGCCCGCCAGGCCCTTCCCCGATCTGGCAGCCGCCCGCGGCCGGCACCCGCGCCGCGCCGCACCGCCGCAGGAGCGCAGGCAGTAAGTACACGACGCCGTGGATTCGGTCGGCGAGCCGATTGCTGAGTTCGGGATTCCGCAAGCCGCTCCCGTCGACGGAGAGGCAATCGCCGACCCTGATCGCCTCGCCGCCCAGGTCCCGCACGATCTCGGCGAGAATCGATGTCTCCGCGATGTCCGGGCAGTTTCTGATCAGTACTGGCTTGCGGGCCGTGCAGGCCGCCGCCACCACTGTCACCAGGGAATGCTTGAAGCCGGACACCGTCGCCGCGCCGTTCAGCGGCCTGCCGCCGCCGCTGACTGACAGCGACTCGACCGGCCTGGCCGCTGGCATCATGACGTCAGGCATCTCTACGGCTTTCCGTGGTAACGTGCCTGACCTGCTCAGGCGTAAGCCGGTCGGTTCGGCGTCCGAAAGCTACCTCCCGCGGGATGCCGCAGGACGACTCTCGAAATGCCTCCCGCTCTATCACGTAGTTCTTGTAGTGCTCGAAGTTTCTCGGACTCTCCAGGAGTCCGAAGAACTTGTTGTAACGCTCATGATTTTCGAAGAAATCGCCAGCGAGCATGTAATGGCCAGCGGCCATCGCAGCCTCGTGGGACTTGTGAATCTGATCGGGACCGCCGATGGATGCCCAGGTCACCGCGTGCGGATCATAGAAAAGGCGGATCATGCGATGCACTAGCTCGTACGCTCCGTTCACCAGCTCGTAGGCGTGATCGAGCTCAGCGTTACGACCGGCAAGCGACGGATCTGCTAGCTGCGAGGCAACAGCCCCGCTGACCAGGTAGGCGGTTTTCATGGACAGGAATACGCCGCTGGAGAAAATCGGGTCGATGAAGCCCCGCGCATCGCCGATTAGTGCGTAATTACTGCCATGGTGATGCTCGACCGTGTAAGAATAATCGCCGTTGACGAAAGTCGGGTGGACCTGGCGGGCGGTGCCGAGCAAGTCCCACGCGAATGGCGAGCTGCTGAGCTCGGCGTGCAAGATCTGCGTTTTCCAGTCGGTGCCCTGGTCGGGCGGCAGCTCCGCGCGGCACTGCCTGAGGTAGGAGTTTTGCATTACTACCCCGGCCGTGACGCGGTCCGGAGCCAGCGGGAAGATCCAGATCCAGCCCTTCTTCTCGGCGCCTATGTACACGATGAGCGAGTTGCCTTCTTCAAGGCCGCCGCTTAGCTTGACTCCCTCGAAGTGCGACCATAGCGCCGTCCTGGCCAGCTCAGGCCGGCTCTTGCGCCAGCCATTCCTCGTCCCGACCACGGCATCGCGCCCGCTCGCGTCAATCAGGAACCGGCAGCGATAAGTCTCCTCCGAGGCCCCGGCTTCGCTCGCGCCGGCGCGTACGCCGGTGACGGCGATCGGGTGATCGTCTAGCCGTACGTCCCGGACGCGGAACTCCTCTTCGACCTGCACCCCGAGTCGCCGGGAGTTAGCCAGCAGTATGCTGTCGAATTGAGATCTGTCGACCTGGAATGATAGATAGGTCTCATCGCTGAGAATATGGCTGAAGCACCAGGTAGTGGCATTTTTGCCCGCCCGGTCAACAAAGCGGACGCCGGGTTTCCTGACAAACGTGCGAGCTATCTGGTCCAGCACGCCGAGATCGTCAAACAGGGTATGGCAGAACGGCAGCATGGACTCGCCGACGTGATTCCTCGGGAACTTCTCCTTTTCCAGCAAGGCCACGTCGTAGCCGGCTCTCGCGAGCAGGCTGGCAGCAGTCGATCCGGCGGGCCCGCCACCGATCACGACGACGTCGTGTAAGCGCGGCACTCTAGCTCACCATCCCCCGACCGTCGGACAGCACTGAACCGCCCAAATGACTAGCGGCCATTATAACATACAATACTACCATAGCTCATGAAATCTTGGCAAGCGATCTGAGTGCCATATCATGATGATCACCGATAAGACCAAGCTTACCTAGTTGTAGCCTATCTCCCCTGACTTGTACCATACTGTGCGGTGAGCGATGCTGAAGGGAGCCGCGGCACGTGACTGACGTCAGCCCCGAGGGCATCGCCGATCCGGGCGGCACGCTCGGCGGCAGGTGGAGCGAGCGCGCGGCGCCCACGTTGCGCTGGGGGCACGTCGAGGAGGTCCCGTGCTTCCTTGATGCGGGCAGCTTCACATTATTTGCGTGCCTTCATCGGCCTTGCGTACCGACTGACCGTCTTGTGGTTATATGTTCGTCTATAGGCGCCGAATGGAAATACAACTACCGGCGCGAAGTCATGCTGGCCAGGGCATTGGCTGAGCAAGGAGTAGCGGCCGCGCGCTTTCACTATCACGGCACCGGGCACAGCGATGATGGCGAGCCGGACTTCGCCCGGCTTGTCGATGATGCCCTGGCCGTGCAGCACTGGGCGGCCAGGCAGGTCGGTGGTGCGAGGACGGCCTACTTCGGCGCCAGATTCGGTGCCTTCGTCGCGGCCGTGGCAGGCCGGCCCGCTCGGTCGCCGACGCTGACCTGGGGAGCGCCGGCGACAGCCGCGCAGTACTTCCGCGAATTGTTCAGGGCTGACCGGGTGGCGCGGCTCAGCATGAATGGCTCGGGACCATCGCAGGACGATGCCGATGCCCGGGCCGATCTCGCTCGCGGTCGCGCGGCCGATGTCCTGGGTTATACGCTGGCCGCCCCGCTGTACCACTCCGCCAGCTCACTGGTCTTCGAGCAGGCACTCGGTACCGCGCCGCGCCAGGTGAAGCTTGTCGCGGTGAGCTCCGCGCCCGATCAGAGCCGGTCCATCGAACAGTTGGCCGCGACCCTGCGCGATCGATCCTTCCAGGTCAGCACCGCCGTGCTGGGCAACGACGGCTCGTGGTGGCTGCACAGCCCGGACTGGCAGCCGGAAGAGACCAGGCAGACAGTGACGCCGCTGGTGACCGACACAGCGGACTGGCTGTCACGGGCGCTCGGGGATGATGCGCCGTGAGCGGATCGGACCGGCGCGTCCAGGCCAGGGACGAGGTGCCTTTCTACTTCACCGCTGGCCAGGAAAGGCTGTTCGGCGTGCTCACCGCGCCAGCGGCAACTGACAGCCGGTCCGGGATCCTGCTGCTGCAGGGCGGCGTCTATGTGCTGTCAACGAACCGTAACCGGAGCTTCGTCAGGCTGGCGCGCAGGCTGGCGGGTCTGGGTCATTGGGTCATGCGAATCGACTTTCGCGGGGTAGGCGAGAGTACCGGCATCATCAGCGGCTACGCCCTTGACGATCCGAACGTCTGCGACGTGTCGGCTGCGCTTGACTGCCTCGAGGCAGCAGGCGTTGACCAGATCGCGGTCGTGGGCTCGTGTTTCGGCGCGCGGGCCGGCCTGCAGGCCGCATGCGAGCACCCCCTGCTGTCCGCGGTGGTGCTGTTCTCGCCGCCTCTTGGCGATGCTGGCCTGGGCGAGGCGCCGACGCCCGACCGCATCGGAACGCTTTTCAGCAATCAGATCACCACCATCTGGCGACGCCGGATACCGACGTTGTTCATATACGGGGAAAACGATCCTTCTTATCAAGATTTCAAAATGGCCTCAGCCGCTACGTTCGCGCCACTTTTCGGGCAGGACTCGCCGTTCGGCATTAAGACGCTAGCCGGACATGCACATACCCTTCAGCGGGTCTCGATTCAGAACGCGCTCATAGAGGAGATCGTCGAATGGTTCGCGCAGCTCAGCGCATCCTCGTGCTCGGATGCCCTGGGGCGGGCAAGACCACGCTGGCGGTCGAGCTCGGGCAGGTGACGGGTCTCCCGGTCTACCGGCTCGACGATGAGTACTGGGGCCCGAACTGGGCGCGGCCGGCAGATGATGCCTGGCGAAGCCGGCTAGCCGAGCTGGTGGCCGGGGACCGGTGGATCATCGACGGCAACTACCTGCCGACGGTGGGAGTGCGCGCGCCGCGCGCCGACCTCATCATCGTGCTGCATGCCCACGCCGCGACCTGCCTGGCCCGCGCATTGATCCGGGCGGCAAGAATACGGGCCGGCCACTTCGACGCGCTGCCAGCCCGAGTCCGGGTCGACGCGCGTGCTGGTCAGCGGGTCAGGCCAACGCGCGACTTCCGGCAGTTGCTGCTCAAGATCATTCGGTTCGCCCGGGCGGACCTATGGCAGGTCATTGAGATTTCCGCACGGCAAAGCGATGCGGTGCTGCTCGTGGCGGTAGTTCCGCCGGCCGTGACCTGGCGGTGCCTGGCGATGTCGGCCCGGTTGCGCCGTCGCGCGGTCGCCGCGAGCGTGCTGCCGCTTGCCAGCGTGCTCCCCCTCGCCCGCGAGCAAGCGCCGCTCGCCGTCACCCGGTCGCGGGCCGCCCGCCAGCGAACTGAGCCGATGGCGGCTCGAGGAAAGGAAAATCCGTGAAGGTACTGGTCTGCTGGCCCCCGCAGGTCCCGAGCTACTTTAATGCTGGTCATCACCTGCCTGTTTTTTCCATCGCCGGCTATCTGCGCGCTCAGGGGCATGACGTCAGGGCACTAGACGCTGGCGCGCTCAACTATTCCTGGAAGGAACTTGGCGACGAGCTGTTCAGGGGCAGCTATGACCTGATTGTGCTGGTCAACGACTTTGACGTCGTCGAAGGCATCCGCCGGGCCGCCGACTATGCCAGGGCGCTCATACCTGGCGTGGCGATCATGACCGTGGGCAGGCTGAGTTATCAGAATCCAGAATTCTTCCGGTCACTCGACCTGGACGCGATCGGCAGCAGTGGCGACTATGAAGCTGGCGCGGCTCATGCCGGGCGCTGGGTCGAGCGGGGGCGGCCAGAAGACGCCGCGCTGCCCGGAGTGCAGGTGCGGACAGCCAGCGGGTGGCTGAGCCAGGCTGGGCCAGGAGACGTGCTGCCGGCGCAAGACTGGGTGCTTCCTGACGTGCGGGAGATCCCCTACGCCCACTACGAGAACCTGTACCGGCGAGATGAGAACAAGTTCTGCGGCATCCCGGAACGGCGCGAGCTGGTAGTCCCTGTCGCTCGCGGCTGCCCGGTCGGATGTGACTTCTGCGACGTGCCGGCCATGCAAGGCTTGCGTGAACGTCGCCTGAGCGTGGATCGGGTGCTGACGTACTTGCGAGAGTGCTTCGCCGCGCATCCATTTGAATATGTCGCCTTCTACGCGCCCACCTTCACGCTCGACAAGCGCTGGGTCAGGGACTTGTGCGCGGCGCTAGCGACCGAGCCGCGGCGCTATCCATGGAAATGCGCGACTACCCTGCACCACCTCGACCAGGAGCTGGTGAGCCAGATGGCGGCGGCCGGCTGCGTCAGGATCAGCGTCGGCGTTGAGACGTTCGAGCCGGACGCGGCCCAGGCGCTGCCGCGCATCAAGCGCTCCGCCAGGGAGAGCTTCGACCAGGTAGCCGCCTGGTGCTCGGCTAGCGCGGTCGAGCTCAACTGCTTTGTCATCGTCGGGCTTCCCGGCACCACCCCGGAAGGTACCAGGCAGACGATCGACCAGATCAAGTCCGCGGGAGCGAGGGTGCGGCCGACGCTTTACACACCCTACGAGCAGATGCACGGGGCCATGACCGAGCGCGAGGTAAGCGCCTTCAACCGCCAGCTCTTCGTGGATGCCGGCTACCTGCGCTCCGCCGGGCATGAGCCTGCCGAATTCCTGAGCCTGCTGTACCGGAGCGACGACTATGTCACCCCGGCTACCGGCCGGATAGGCCTCTCCTCGGTAACGTCCGCTAGCGCGGGCGACTAGGGCCGGTTCATGAGAGCATCCCGTGAGCTGCTCGACGACCACGTGGCGAACCTGCGAGATCTCGGCGGCCTGCCGACCTGCCACGGCCTCGCGCTGCCGCGGCTGTGCCTGCTTCGATCCTCGGCCATCGCGCCGCTGCCAGATTCGAGCATCGACGCGGTCATCGCGCTGATCGGCCAGGGCACGTATTTCGACCTGAGAACCGACAGGGAAGTGACCAGGGACGGCGAAGCGGGCCGCCTCGCGGCCCGCGGCTGGAATGTGGTCCGATTGCCCATCTGCGACTTGGACCCGGATTCGGGTCAGCGGCCAGGTCTGGTCGAGGCGCCTGTCATGCCCGTGTACCTGGCAGCGGCAGTAACGATAGCCTCCCGTCTTGACCGCGGGCGCCCGAGCATCGTGTCCTGCTCGCTGGGCAAGGACCGCACCGGAATCGTGATCGCCTTGCTGCTCGGCGCGCTCGGAGTGCCCGAGCACGAGATCGTTGCCGACTTCCTGCTGAGCAATGAGTGCCTCGCCAGGCAACGACCGCTGCTTCCCGATCGGTGGCGCCGGCCAGGCGCGGCGGTCGGGCAGGTGCGGCAGGAGCAATGCGAGCGAGCGCTCGGCCTCGCCCAGGCGACCGAGTCGTTTCGCCAGCTCGCGAGCATGCTCGCCGGATTCTCGGGTCGGACCGGATTCTTGGAGCAAGGGTGAGGGCGCTATGGATTTCAGCCTGACACAGGAGCAACGAGAGCTCAGGGAATCGGCCATCCGCTTTGCCGAGGCTGAACTCAACGACAGCTCCGGGCAGCCTGAGCCGGCGAACTTCCCTGGAAAAGCCTGGCGAAAATGTGCGGACTTCGGAATACAAGGTCTTGCGATACCAAGCGCATTTGGCGGCCAGGGGGCCGATCTGCTGACCACGACGATCGTGCTCGAGGCGCTCGGGCAAGGCTGCCGCGATAACGGCCTGCTCTTTTCGCTCAATGCCCACATGTGGTCCTGTGCCCTGCCCATCCTTAAATTCGGCAGCGAGTCCCAGAAAACTAGATACCTGCCCGGATTGTGTGATGGCTCCCTTATCGGAGTGCAGGCGGTCACCGAGACCGGATCAGGCTCAGATGCGATGGCGGTCGCTACGACCGCTGACCGGGAGGGCGATCATTATGTCATCAACGGGGCGAAGACCTTCATCACCAACGCCCCGGTGGCCGGCGTTTTCATCGTGCTCGCCCGCGCAGACGCCGACCGGGGACCCGCAGGCCTGTGCGCGCTCCTTGTCGATCGGGACGTACCCGGAGTAGAGGTCGGCCCGCCACAGGTCAAGCTGGGGCTGGAATCGTCGCCGATGGCTGACGTCCTCCTGCGCGACTGCCGGGTACCAGCGACGGCGCTGCTCGGCGACCCCGATGCCGGGATGACCGTATTCAGCACCACCATCGAGTGGGAGCGCACGTTCATTCTGGCGGCCGCGCTTGGCACGATGCGGCGCCAGCTTGATGAGGCGATCGCGCACGCCACCGGCCACCAGAGGTTCGGCCAGCCGATAGGCCGCAATCAGGCGGTGGCTAACCGGATTGTCGATATGCGAGTCAACCTGGAGGCGAGCCGGCTCCTCATGTACCACACGGCCTGGCTGAAGGATCAGCGTAAGCGGACGGCGCTTGAGTCGTCGATCGTCAAGCTATTTCTCAGCGACGCGTTCGTCGCGTCCAGCATGAATGCTTTTGAGACCTACGGCGCCTACGCCTACATGTCCGGATCTCCGCAGGAGCAAGATCTGAGAGACGCGCTAGCCGGCCGCATTTATTCAGGTACTTCAGATATTCAGCGTGTCATCATCGCGCGGATGCTTGGACTGTAGCCATGCATCCGATGTTGCACGAGACCCTGGCGCAGGCCGCTCGTCGCACGCCGCGGAATGTGGCGATCATCGATGCCGGCCGGGAGCTGACCTATGCCGAGCTAGACGCCAGGTCGAATCAGGTCGCCAGGCAGTTGCTCGCCGTCGGAGTGCGCCGCGGTGATCACGTCGGCCTGCTGCTGGACAAGTCAGCCGAGTGCCTGGCGGGGCTGTACGGCGTGCTGAAGGCGGGAGCCAGTTACATTCCGCTTCCGGTTGATGTCCCCGTATCCCGGCTGCGTTACATCCTTGCCGACGCCCGTCTCCGCGTCCTGCTCGCCAGCCAGGAGACGGCGGCCACGTGGAGCCGCGTCGCAGCCGATTCGCCGCTGCGGCATGTGGTCTATCTCGACGGGGCGCTGCCAGCCGAGAGCGCTGGCGACGTCCAGGTCATCAGCGCGGCCGATGTCAGGTCACTGGACGCCAGCGCGCCCGACGTGGTCGCTGACCTTGACGACATCGCGTACGTCCTGTACACCTCCGGTTCGTCGGGAGTGCCGAAGGGCGTGCTGCTCTCCCATCGCAACGCCATCTCCTTCGTCGACTGGGCTGTTGAGCAATTCGCGCTCACCGCCGCGGACAGGCTGTCCGGGCACGCGCCGCTGCACTTCGATCTCAGCGTCTTTGACGTGTTCGCGGCCGCGCGGGCCGGAGCGACGCTGGTCCTCATACCGCACGGCCTGGCCGCGTTTCCGGCCGAACTGGCCGACTTCGCGCGGGCCCGCGGCATTACCGTGTGGTACTCGGTTCCTTTCCTGCTGTCCCACCTCGCGGAGCGGGGCGGGCTGGTCGCTGGAAGCCTGCCCGCGCTGCGCCTCGTCCTGTTCGCCGGCGAGGTCTTTCCCGTGCCGCAACTGCGAAAGGTGATGAGCCTGATCCCGGGTGCGCAGTTTTATAACCTCTTTGGTCCGACCGAGACCAACGTCTGTACCTACTTCAGGGTGCCCGATGAGCTGCCCGCCGATTGTGCTTCGCTGCCAATCGGCTATCCGATCAGCGGAGTTGAGGTCTTCGCCCGCACCCAGGACGGAGCCGTGCCCGCCGCCGGGGAGATCGGTGAGCTGTGGGTTGCCGGACCCACGGTCATGCGAGGGTACCTCGGTAGCGCGCGGCTCACCGCGAACGTACTCGGAGAGCCGCCTAACCCGCACCGGCAGGGCCTGGTCGCCTATCGGACCGGCGATCTGGCCAGCGTGGACACCGCCGGACTCTGGCATTTCGCCGGCCGCCGCGACTCGCAGATCAAGAGCCGGGGCTACCGGATCGAGCTTGGGGAGATCGAGGCGGCCCTCAGCAGATGTCCGGGAGTCACCGGCTGCGCCGCGATCGCGAGCCCGGATCCTGGTACTGGCACCAGGATCGAAGTGTATGTCGCGGGGACGGCCCTGCTTAGCGCGTCCGAATTGAGGGCGCACTGCATCAAGGAACTGCCGAATTACATGGTGCCTTCATCTTTCCACATGCTTACCGTCTTGCCGCGAACGGTGAATGGTAAAATCGACTACCGGAAGCTAACTGAATGGGCGGGCGCTGGCCAGGCAGGTCTCGTGATCGGGAGAAATAATGAACATAACTGACGCGATCCGCGCGTTCATCGTCAGCGAGCTTAACTGGTCCGGTTCGGGTGCTGAGCTTACCGGAGAGCGCCTGCTGATCGACGAGCGGATTCTCGATTCTATCGGAATCCTGAGCCTGGTCTCCTTCCTGGAGGCTAACTACGGCATCGAAATAGATGACCGCGAAATAGTCTCGGCTAATTTCGGCAGCCTAGACAACCTGGATCGTTATGTCACGAGCAAGATAGGCCAGCGGCATGAAGCGATTTTGCCTGGGCTCGAATAGTGAGAGTATATTTTGAGGTAGCAAAATGCGCGTTTCGGCGATACGCTACCTACCGGGCCGCAACGGCGGCCGGGGCATTTACGAACACGGTCTGGGGATTCATACGCGCATACATTTTCATCGCCCTCTGGAAGACCCAGAGTAACATCGGCGGCTACGGCGTCTCTGACGCGATCACGTTCGTTTTTCTCAGTCAGGCGCTGACTGCTCCGCTGTCGATGTTCGGCCTGAGCCTGGAATTGCCCGATCGCATCCGCACCGGTGACGTCGTCAGCGACCTCCAGCGGCCAGTGGATTTCCAGGGATGGTGGCTAGCCGCTGATGTCGGGCGGGCGAGCTATCAGCTTATCGGCCGGGTATTTCCCTTCCTCGTCGGAGCGCTCGCCTTTGACTTGCGAATCCCGGCCGAACCGGGTCAGTGGGCCGCTTTCGTGCTGGCGGTTTACCTGGGGATCGTCGTCAGCTTCGCGATCCGCTACCTGATAGCACTTGCCGTCTGGTGGCTCAAGGACCCGCGCGGGCTGAATACCGCTGCTGCTCTCCTGATGCTGTTCATGTCGGGGATGATCGTCCCGCTCGTCTTGCTGCCAGGCTGGATCGGCACGGTGGCGCAGGTACTGCCCTGGTCAGGAGTGCTCCAGGTGCCCGCTGACGTGTTCCTCGGAATGTACTCAGGGGCCGGAACTATCCGCGCGCTCGCCTTCCAGGCCGGCTGGGCGATAGTGATCCTGGCGCTCGGCCGCTTCCTCACCTTCCGTGCCCGGCATGTGACGGTGGCGCAAGGTGGTTAGCTCGCTGCGTGCCTACCTGCTGCTGGTTCACATGTGGAGCCGCGCGGCCTGGCAATATCGGACCTCGCTGATCTTGCTGACCATCTCTCAGACCATCATGACGGCCATCGACCTGGCGATGATGCTGATCTTGTTCACGCACACCCACCGCCTCGGCGGGCTTGATCTGCTCCAGGTGATGTTCCTCTACTCGACTTCCTATGTCGCCTTCGGCATCGCTGACCTGCTCGTTGGCACCGTCGACCGGCTCGGCCTTCGCGTCCGCACGGGAACCTTCGATGCGATGCTGGTGCGGCCGGTCGGCACGCTGGCGCAGGTGACGAGCGAGGAATTCACCCCCCGCCGGGCGGCGAGCCTGCTCCAGGGACTCGTGGTCCTCGGCATCGCGCTGCCGCGGCTCACCATCGCCTGGACGCCGGCGAAGATCCTGATGATCCCGATGATGATGATCGCCGGGGCGGTAATCTTCGGCGCGCTGCGCGTCATGCTCGCATCGCTGCTGTTCCTGATCGACGGCGCGGACGAGGTCATCAACGCGTTCACCTACGGTGGAAACATGCTCACCCAATACCCGCTGACGATTTACGGGGCGGGCATCGTCAGGGCGCTGGTGTGGGTGGTCCCGCTGGCCTTCGTCAACTGGCTGCCGACGCTGTATGTTCTCGGCCTGCCCGTCCCGTTCCAGTTGCCTTCCGTTCTCATGTTCCTGTCCCCGCTGGTCGCTTTGCTGTCGCTGGGAGCGGCGTCCTTCTGCTGGCGAACCGGGGTAAGACACTACCGATCGACGGGAAGCTGACATGGCATTGATCGAGGTCACCGATGTGGAGAAGGCCTTCGTCACGCGGCGTCGACGCAAAGTTCGAAGCAGAAGGACGAAAGTGCTTGCCGTTCGCGACATCACGTTGCGGATCGAGGCCGGCGAGATGGTCGGGTACATCGGCCCGAATGGTGCGGGCAAGTCCACGACGATCAAGATGCTCACCGGAATACTTGCCCCCACTGGAGGCCAGATCCGGGTCGCGGGGCTCGACCCTAGCCGGGACCGGGTGCGGCTGGCGCGAAGGATCGGCGTTGTCTTCGGCCAGCGAAGCACTTTGTGGTGGGACCTCCCGCTGATTGACAGCCTTCGGCTGCTGCGTCATCTTTACCGCGTGCCCGCGGGTACCCACAAGGCGAATCTGGCCCGTTACACCGAGCTTCTTGAGCTTGGGCCGTTCCTGAACACGCCCGTGCGCCAGTTGTCGCTCGGCCAGCGGATGCGCGGCGAACTTACCGCTGCGCTGCTGCATGATCCGGCCATCTTGTTCCTGGACGAGCCGACTATCGGCCTTGACGTCGTCAGCAAGAGCCGGGTACGCGAGTTCCTGCACGACCTGAACGCGAACAGGGGCACTACGGTGCTGCTCACGACACACGACCTGGAAGACATCGAGCAGCTCTGCCGGCGGGTGGTCGTGATCGACCAGGGCCTGGTTCGCTTTGACGGGCCGCTGACGATGCTGCGGACGCAGATGGACGCGGAGCGGCAGCTGATCGTGGACCTGCCTGCCCCCGCAGCGCCCCTGGAGATTCCAGGGGTGCGGGTGATCAAGGTCGAAGGACCGCGGCAGTGGCTGACGTTTCCTGCCGCGACAAGCGCCGCGGCCGTCATTAATGAGGTGACCACCCGCACCGCTGTCGTCGACCTGTCGCTGCGTGAGCCGGATATCGCCGACATCGTGCAACGGCTCTATCAGACGCACTCCTTTGAAACCGGCGTGGTGTAAGGGGAGCTGTGTTCGCTACCCCGCTCGCCTCCGGGCTCAGGCGAGCGGTCCGGCTTGGTCCGACAACGCGCACTCGACCAGGAAGTCAGTCCACTCTTCGGCGGGAGCGCGCGGTCGCATGAACATGGCGGCGCGTACATCTCGGCACATGCGCGCCAGCGGATGCCCAGCGCTATAGCTGCTGCCTCCGCATAGCTGCATGGCCATGTCGACAACCTCGGCAGCCGCCCGCTCGACCGTGATCCCGGCCGTCACGCAGCCGCGCATCAGCTCGCGGCTCGTCGCCGCGGAAAGCGACCTGGGCGCCGCGTTGGTCACCTTCGCGTCGATGTCCAGCACGGTCGCGCGCAATGTGGCCCTCGCGGAAGCTAGCTTCAGCTCCATTTCGGCGATCAGCGCCCGAACGGTGCTTACCGTGTCGGAACGTCGCCGTCCGGCGATCTTCGCGTCGCCCGCCAGCGTTGTCAGCGCTATGGACCTGGCCGCCTCGGCAATGCCCAGAGGTATGGCCAGCAGCGGGCCGGCCACCGCCGACTTGCCTTCGGTGGCCTGATCGTTCTCGCGCTCGCCCCACGGACCGCGCAGGCTGACGATTCCGGCCGGGACAGTCACGTTGGTGAAGGTCACCTGCCCGCTTCCTGACCCGCGCAAGCCGAGTCCGTCCCAGTCGTCAAGCGCACGCACTCCGCCGGCAGATGCGGGGATCATGGCCGTGCCGAGCATCGGGCCGTCCGAAGTCTCCACCTTGAGCCTGGTGTAGAAGTGCGTGGCGCCCGGCGAGATCGATGCGAGAATCTTGCGGCCGTTAATGATCCACCCGCTCTCGCAGCGAACGGCAGTGGAAACCAGGTCAACGGGAGTGACGCCAGGCTCGGCCACAGCCGAGCAGACAATCATCTGGCCGCCTCCGATCTCCCGCACCCAGGTCCGCTGGGCGGCATCAAGCGGCAGATCGCTGACGCAGCGTACCGTCCGCGCGTAGTACCAGGAGAGCGACAGATGCATGAACACCGCTGTGGCAACGGAGGCATCGGCCGCGGCCATCCGGCTGGTGAGCACGGTGAGGTCATAGAGGGACTCCAGGCCTAGCCCGCCCGCGCTGACCGGCACGCAAGCAGCGAGCACGCCCGCCTCTCGCAAGCGCCGCACGCTAGCGGCGGCGAACGAGCCCGCCCGGTCGTTCGCCGCCGCCTGGTCGGCTAGGTAGCCGGACAGGCTGTCGATGATGGCGCATGCTGTCCGTCCGGCCGGCGTGACGGGCTCCGCTCGCGCCGTCGGCAGGCCTGGCATGGGGATGGTGGTGATATTCACGATCTCAGCGCAATCCGTGAATGAGCAGCGACCGCCGCTCAGGCGTATCGCCGGCTGTCACCGCGGCTACCTGATGCCAGGAGTTGTCGGTGCGCGCCATCAGGGCAGACGCGCCGAGTTCAGGCACCACTTGCCCGACAACGGACGAAGGGTCACTCCCGCTCAGTATCTCCAGGCAGCCGCCCCAGTCCGCGCGCCAGCCGGGAGTGAAATAGAGAATATGGCTGAACACCTTGTCGGGACGATCGGTATGGGGGCTGAGCCAATCGCCATGCCCATGCCGGACCAGCCGGGCCTCTATAGCTCGCGCCGCGGGCTGACCAAGCAGAATGGCGATCTGCGTGCGGTACTGCGCTGACGTCAGATCGCTGAGGAGATCACCCCAGATCCCGGGCAGCTGACCTGGCTGAACCTCGGAGCATTCAACCAGTGGCCTTGAGTAATTCCGGTACGTCTTACCGCGCCCGTCGCCCGCGGCGTCAATACGGACGAAGCCTTCATCGGGGAAACTGGCCGCTAGCTGATCCGCGATCGCTGACTCGCAGATCTCACCAGGTGCCGTGGCCAGCCAGGGAAATGGATCACGCCGCGGGTTGCGGTTGAACCAGCTCGCACTAAGTACGCGCATATCGTGCCTCCTGTCTGACGCTGGCTTCGATCGCTGCCATGAATGCGGGCACGAAGCTCGCCATAGTGATCGAGTCGGCTACGGTAAATCGCAGGCATCCCGCCAGATCCGGTAGATCGGACAAATCGCGAATGCGGTATCCCGCGGTCGACAGCGCGGCCGTGGCCCTGGCGGCGATCGCGCTGCCTGGCGTCCTGACGACCAGGAAATTTCCGCCTGACGGCAGCGGCTTGAGCTCTCCGGTGGACAGCACTCGCGCCGTAGCATCACGCGATCCCGCTATCTCAGCCCAGATCTCCGCCAGGCGCTCATGCTGTCCGATGGCGATCTGCGCCGCGAGCATGGCCGAGCCGGACACCGCATGCTCAAGCCACTCGGCCCGCAGATCGTCAAGCAGCTCGCTGGCACCGCAGAGAACCGAAATCCTGGCGCCTGCCAGCCCGTGTGACTTTGACAGTGACTGGATCACGAGCGTGCGCGGCCCCCGGCGCTGTAGCTGCTCGGTCAGCTCACCATTGAACACCTGATAGCAGCTGTCGATCACTAGCAGGTGCTCCTGCTGAACGGCCAGCTCGCCGAGCTTGTCCAGCTGCTCACCGGTCAGGCATCCGCCGGCCGGGCCATTGGGCACGCTGACGGCGATCAGCCCTCCGGTCATCGCCTGTGCTTGCGCGATCAGCCTGGCCGCTTGGTCATCGGGGCCGAGCGGCCCTAGCCGCACTGGGCAGAGCTCGGAGTCAAAGAGCTGGGCGCTTTGCCGCCAGGCGATGTAGTTGGGGTCTTGCAAGATGACGGGAGCGGACTTGCCCGCTCGCCGGGCGAAGTAGGAACAGACATGGCGGATAGCCGAGTCAGAGCCAGGGGTCAGGATCAGCTCGGCGGGGTCGACCGCCAGATAGCCGGCGATGACCTCAACGCGCGCCGCGGTGACCGGATACTTTCGCAGCAAGCTCGGTGTCAGTTCGGCGGAAACCGCGGACAGCGCCGCGTCAACGCCGGGGTGAATGAGCTCATTGCTGCTGAGATTCAGTCGCTCGTCTAATGTACGACGTTTTATGGTCGATCCTCCTGAGTAACGCCCTAGTGGCACCAGAATACCCATAACTATTATATGACACAATATAGTAGCATGATGGACGTTTCGTCAACAACTGCGGTCGAGTGAGCCTAGCCCGTCGAGCCGGGAGCCGGGAACCGGGATCCTGCCCGCCGATCTCAGCACGCGAATGGCCGTATGGTATTTAACGGACACTTGTCAATAAATGGGTTATAGATTATAATAGCACGGATATCGCTCGGCTCCTGACGATGGCTCCTGACGATGAGGGCACTTGGATAGCTTCGCGAAAGACCGCAGGGAAAGTGTCGGCGAGTATATCGACAGTTACATCGAAGACACCGTCAAAGTTAGTGCCAGGTACGCGGGCAGCCGTGTCGCCGATCTCATTTCGACGCTGAATTCCGGGGTCTCGGAACGGCGGATACGTGGCGAGACGGCTACCTACTCAGCGGTGAGCCGGCCGCTGCCTGACGCCGCGGAGTACTTCGGTGAGTCGCCCAGGCCGGAAGAATCGGCGGCCCAGGCCACGTCGATGCTGCGGCAGTTGCTTGCGAGTGCCGACGAGTCCGCCAGGAATCTTGACCCGCGGATTGTCCAGGTGCTGATCGACGGGGAGCTGACTCAGCGGCGAATCGCGATGGTGACGCCAGAGGAAGTCATCGTTGACCGCCGGGATCTTGCCTATCTCACGATCCGGGTCGTAGCCGAGCAGAATGGGACGATCGCTACCGGCTTTATTACGCCAGCGACGACGCACCAGGACCTCGCCCTCGATGCCGCCGCCGCAGGGGCGATGGCAGCGGAGCGAGCGCTCGTCGGGCTCAGCGCGCGGCCCGCCCCAGTTCGGCACATGCCGGTGGTAGTGGGACCCGGGCGCGGCACCGTGCTTATTCACGAGGCTTGCTGTCATCCCCTCGAAGGCGACGAAGTGAGCCGGGGCTCCATTTACGCGGATCGCCTTGGCGAGCTGATCGCGGCTCGCGGGCTGTCGATAGCCGACGACGCCACCATCCCCGGCGCCGCTGGTTCCTATGCGCGCGACGACGACGGGACACCTGCGGCTAGCACGACCTTGGTCGAGGACGGGCGGCTGGCATCATTCCTCACCGATCTGGTGACGGCACGCCGGCTGGGGCTGGACCCGACCGGCAACGGCCGGCGGGAGAGTTTTCGCCACCCGTGCCTGCCGCGGATGAGCAACACGCGTGTGCTGCCCGGCCACACCGACCCGGCCGATGTCATCTCAAGCACTGACTTCGGGATATATGCCCTGCACGTGGGCGGCGGAGAAGTCGTCGAATCCACTGGTGACTTCGTCTTCCGTGTCCTTAACGGATATCTCATCGAGGGCGGACGCATCACCGATCCAGTCAAGGAGACGACAATCCGAGGAAATGGTGCCGAGGTGCTGAAAATGATTGACGCGGTCGGCAACGATCCGATGACCGGTGCCGCCAAATGCGGCAAGTTCGGCCAGGGTGTCGCGGTGGGGGTCGCAGGGCCGACGCTGCGCATCGGCTCGCTGCTCGTGGGCGGAACCGCCGCATGAGCGAGCTGGACGCCAAGGCGCTGCTCGACTCGTATCTTTCCGCGGCCGCGGGCCTCGGAGTCGCTGCTGAGGCACGGGTGCATCAGGACCTGCGCGAGGAACTTGTGCTGCGCGACGGCATCCTCGAGTCGGTGAATACCGTTGACTTCGCCACGGTGACGCTGCGCGTGTCAGCGGCCGGCGAGATAGCCTTCGCCGCCGTCCCGGCGCACTCCGACCCGGCGCAGGCATTTGCGTTCGCCTTGTCCGGCCGCTTTGAGCCGGTACACGTGTCGCGGATTCCGCGGCTGCCGGCCGGCGCCTTCCCAGGGCGGTCGCCGGAATGCGAGCTTTCCAAGCTGTCCTTCGAAACAGCCAACGGCACCCTGCTAGACCGGGAGCTGCTGGCCGAACTTCGGATTGACCAGCTCAGCCGAACCGTGTCGGTGGCGAATACATTCGGCGGCGCGCAGGGATATCAGACATCAACCGCGTCTGTTGTGCTGCGCCTCACGGGGCTGGGGCGAGCCGGCCGGGAGCGTGCCCACATTGACTGGGTCGGCTTCGGATCGGATGCCTCGCCACTGCTGCGGCGGCTGCCCGCGATCTTCGCGCCCTGTGCCGCCGCGCTCCGCGCCGATGATCTTCCCGCTGACCAGCCGCTGCCCGCGGCGGTGCTTTTTGAAGGGCCAGTCGCCGCCCGGCTGCTCGGACTATTCGCGCGGGCGCTGTGCGGTGACGCCGTCATTCAGGGCCGCAGCGCGCTGGCCGGAAGGCTTGGCACGATAGTTACGTCGCCGGAAATCACTATTGCCGACGACCCGTGCGCCCAGCACGCGCCCTGGTACGCGCCCTTTGACGATGAGGGGACACCCACCGCGCGGCGAGTGCTTGTGCGGCACGGGACGCTGCTGGCTTACCTTGGCAGCCGCGAAACTGGGGAGACGCTGGAGGCGGCCATGCCGGGGAACGCCTGGCAAGCGGCGCCAAGCCTGCCGCCAAGGCCGGGACCCGGTAATCTGTGGATTGAGCCGCAAGCCGGCGACAGCCGGCCGGAGGTGCCGGCGCTGAAGGTCATCCAGGCCCACGGACTCAATCTCGCCAATGACATCACCGGCGACTTTTCCATGGGCGCCACTGCCCTGGTCGAGCGGACCACGGGCGAGCAGTCCGTCGTCAAGGTCACCGTCGCAGGGAACGTCTACGACATGTTCCGCCGCGCGCTGCCCATCGGCAGCGAGGTGAGCTGGTTTGGCGGCTCGGCGTCCTATTGCGGGGCCCCGGGCCTGCTGGTCGCCGCGGGTCTGTCAGTGGGCAGGTGACTGTCCTTGCGAGCGCATGACCAGCACGGCCAGTTCCTGCTTGTGGGTGCCGGCCGGATGGGCCGGCCGTATATCGAGGCCGCGAGAGGGCTCGGCTACGCGGTACAGGTAGTCGAGTCCGAGTCGTGGACAGCGGCAGACCTGCCGCCGGGCGTCGACCTGGCCAGGATCGCTGGCGCCGGGCCCGACTCCTGGACCGTCGACGAGGTCTGGCCGGGCGAGGCGTACAAGGCGGCCGCACGCGGCGGCATTGGCGGGGCGCTCGCCTTCGCTGAGCCGCAGGTGATCGCGGCGGCACTAATTCAGGATCTGCTCGGGATCGAAGGCCCGTCACTGCACGCCGCCGTATTGTCGCGGAACAAGGCGCTGCAGCGGGCCTGCTTCGAGGCTCGTGACCTGCCGCAACCGGAGTCCATCGTGGTGACCGACATCGACCGGGCGGTCGCCTGGGCCCAGTCGCGGATGCCCGTGGTGATCAAGCCGCTGTCGTCGACGGGGAGCGCCGGGGTTGAGCTCGTCGCCGATCCACTCGCGCTGAGCGCCACGCTCAGGGCACGAGCGGCAGATGGCCGGGTCCTGCTCGAGCATGCGGTAACTGGCCAGGAGTACAGCTGGGAAGGCCTGCTCAGGCGGGGCGAAATAGTGTTCAGTAACTTCACTGAGAAAGAAACCACCGGGCCGCCTCAGTTTGTGGAGATCGCGCACCGATGCGGCTACGCGTTTACCGACGACAAGGTAGCTGAGCGCGTCGACGCTATGGTCGCCGGTGTCGTCGCGGCGCTGGGTATGCGCACGGGCGTGATGCATCTGGAATTCCGCCTGACCGGCGACGGCCCGGTGATCATGGAGGTTGCCGTCAGAACGCCGGGCGATTTCGTCTTTGATCTGCTTGCCCGGACATATCAATTCAACCCGTATGCGGCAGTGGTCTCGCTCGCAATGGGCGGTCAGGTCCAGTTGCCAGCCGGGCAGCGTCCGCGGGCCTACGCCGCCGTGTGGTATCCGGTCAGCTCACCCGGCGAGGTTACTGATGTCGTCGGGCTGTATGAGGTGCGTCGCCAGCCCTTCGTCGTCGATGCGCGCATGATGGTGCATGCGGGCGATCTTGTCGAGCCGCTGGAGTCTTCGCGGCAGCGTATCGGCCGCGTGCTGTTCGAGGCGCCGACATCGAGCGAGCTGGATCGGGCCATGGCGGCAGCGCGCGCCACCCTGCACGTCTCTACCCGAAGCTAGCTTGAGATCTGCCAACCGCCGCGGCGCCCCCGCATCAACTGCTTTCCTGTTTATCTGCTTGTTCCCCATTCGGGCTGGCGCGGGGAGATTGTGGCGTCCGTTCCGAGCTTCATCCGGGCGGCGCTCTGCTCGTGGCCGATCACGTGCATGACCGCGTTGATCAGCGCCAGGTGGGTGAACGCCTGCGGGAAGTTGCCCAGGTGCCTGCCTGACCTCGGGTCGATCTGCTCGGCGTAGAGCAGCAGCGGACTGGCGTAGGACAGCACCTTCTCGCACAGGTCACGCGCCCTGGCGTGCTCGCCGATCTCAGACAGCGCGGAGACCAGCCAGAACGAGCAGATCGTGAACGTGTTCTCGACGCCGGCGAAACCGTCGTCGGTCTCCTCGCTCCGGTACCTGCGCACCAGGCCGTCCTGGCTGAGCTCGTCGGCGATGGCGAGCACGGTCGCCTTGATCCGGTCATCGCTCGGCGGCAGGAAGCGAAGCAGCGGCATCAGCAGCATCGAGGCGTCCAGCGCTGTGGTGTCGTAGTGCTGGCAGAACACGCCGCGCTCGTCGAGCGCGTTCGCGCAGATGTCGGCGTGGATCTCGTCGGCGGCCTGCTGCCACTCGCCGGCGATCTGCGGCTCGTCCCTGATCCTGGCCAGCCGGGCGCCGCGGTCGGCCGCGACCCAGCAGAACATCTTGGACGAGGTGAAGTGCTGCGGGTCGCCGCGCACCTCCCAGATGCCGCGATCGCGCTCCCGCCAGTGCGCGAGCGCCTGCTCCACCTGAAGCTTGGCCATCTGCCAGACCCGCTCGTCCAGCCAGTCCTGCGACTTGGTGTGCAGGTAGAGCGAGTCGAGCACGGCGCCCCAGACATCGTGCTGCCGCTGGCTGTAGGCGGCGTTGCCGACCCTGATCGGCCGCGCGCCCTGGTAGCCGCGCAGGTGGTCGAGCACCCGCTCGTCCAGGTTACGGCTGCCGTCGATGCCGTAGACGATCTGGAGTTCGTCGCGGTCGCGTTCGACCAGGTCGGCGATGAACGCGAAGTAGTCGGCCGCCTCCCATTCGAAGCCCAGGGTGAAAAGGCCCCACAACGCGAACGTGGCGTCCCTGATCCAGCTGTACCTGTAGTCGAAATTGCGCTCTCCGCCCGGTGCCTCGGGCAGGGAGGTCGTGGCCGCGGCGGCGATCGCGCCGGTCGGGGCGTAGGCCAGGCCCTTGAGGGTGAGCGCGCTCCTGACCAGGTAGGTGCGCCAGCGGTGGTCGGGCAGGTTGCCGCGAGCCAGCCAGTGCCGCCAGTGGTGGGCGGTCCAGATCATCCGCTGCTGTGCCTCCTCGTAGGTCTCCGGCGCGGGCATCCGCCCCCAGGACAGGGCGCAGAACCTGGTGTCGCCCTCTCGCAGCAGCGTGCGCGCCCTGGCCCCCGACCCTTCGACGCCGATCCTGATGTCCGAGGTGAGGGTGAGGGTGGGCCCGCCTCCGTCCGGGGTGACGCAGACCTGGTGAAAGCCGCGGTCGGAGTGCGTCCAGCGGGCGCGCTCGCGGCCGTAGTCGAAGACCGGCTCGCAATCCATGATCATCTGAACCGAGCCGTTCGTGCAGCTCACCGTGCGCAGCAGCAGGTGGTCGGCGTCGTAGTCGGTCGGCGGGCGGCGATGGCTGCCGCGCTCGGGGTTCTGATGCCGCCACGGGCCCATCACGAGGCAGTCGTGGATGATCACCCAGCCCTCGCCTGAGCTCCAGGTTGTCTCCAGCACCATGGTGCCTGGCAGGTACCTGCGGTCGGCCGGCACGAAGACATCGGCCGGGCCAAGCCTGAACCAGCCGGCGTCCCGGTCGAGCAAGGATCCGAAAACGCTAGGCCCGTCCATCCTCGGCAGGCACATCCACTCGACCGATCCGCTCGGCGCGATCAGCGCCGTGACTTCGCCGTCGGAGAGGAATCCGTAGTCGGCGATCGGCGGGAACGGCGAAAAGTCGAAGTGAGCGGCCTCATGAGTCATTGCATCTGTCTACCCACAAGCCGGGAGCAGACCCGTGCTCAATGCCCGGACGGTCTTAGTGCCAGACCATCAGGACCAGGATCACTAGCCAGATCAGCGCGACGAGGCCGCCCATCATGGCGATCCGGCCGCGCTCGACGGCCAGGTCGAGCGCGGCGGGCGTGGCTTGCGGTTGCTCTGGCGGGTCCTGGGCATCGACGTCAGCCGGGACTTCGGGCGCTTCGGTCGCCTCGGGTGCCTTGGTCGCCTCGGCCTCGTCGAGCGCCTTGATCGCCTTGCGCTGGTCTCGCATGATCAGGACGAGCAGCAGCAGTGCCACGACGAAGAGAGTCGCCGATACGATCACCCACGGCTTGCTGGCCACCGAGATCATCGAGGCCAGGGCCTCGCCCGCGATCAGGACGCCGAGGGATCCGAGCGCGAAAATGAACGTGATCCGATTCAGGTACCGCACTATTCGCGTGTCGCGCTGCCTGATATAGCGCGGCGTCGACATGATCGCCAGCGTAACCGGGCCAATGGTAAAGGCCACGAACGCGAGATGCAGCCAGAGGACCAGATTCTGGGAAAATGACATGGGCAGAGTCTAGAGCCCGGGTCGTCCCGCCCTGCGCACTTTGGCGACGGATGCGGAAATACCAGAACCAGGCGCACTGACTGGCAGCGAGACCTGGCTCTGGCACTCCAAAAATCTGCCGCGCCGCCCGGTGAACCCGTATGCCTGGCCGGGCAGCGCGTTAGGACTTGCTGAAGTCAGGCCTTCTTGTTCTGGATCCAAGCGAAGACAACCAGGCCAAGGCCGATCACGGCGGCGACGCCGCCGCGGAAGAGGTGGCTGCCGTGCTTGACGTGACTGCCGACGTTCAGGAAGCCGGGAGCCGCGCCAACGAACCAGAGGATGCCTACGATGAGGGCCACGACACCGATGACGGCGAGGGCCAAGACCACCGGCTTCCTGCCGCTAGCTGATGTCGCGTCTGCTGTGCTCACTACTTCTCCTCCTCTTAAGGAATCTTCTCCTGGCCGCGTGCCCGGATGGCTCCGGCGTTTTACCTGTCCATCGGGGGCGACCACGTGCGGCACCGTACTACGGACTGAGCCGGGGCGAGTGCTTACTTCATGAAAGCGCCCGATTTTAGTGCCTGGTGAGCTCGACAGTGCCGTCCCTTATCGGTTGCGCTCTCTCAGCGTCACCTGTTTGTCGCTCTGCGGGACCGCAGGAAATCGCTAACGACGTACTCGCCCAGGCTGTCCGGCATCGCGCGAAGCACGCGACCGCCATTTCGTTTTGCTACCTCGTCAACGAACGAGCTGAGCCGTTCGTCGTCAGCGAGCATGAAAATGTTCAGCGTGGCCTGGCGCCTGGTCATCTTGTCGACCTCGGCCATGGTGAGCTCGAGTGTCTCGGGGGAGGGGGGCCAGTCGAACCACGACCTGCCGTCCCGGCGCAGGTGGGCCGTCGGCTCGCCGTCCGTGATCACGAGGACGACGGGGTTGTGCTCTGGCCGGCGGTCGAGGAAGCGCCCGGCGAGCACGAGGGCGTGGTGCAGATTCGTGCCCTGGACCATGTCCCAGCCCAGGCCAGCCAGGTCGGTCTCCTTGAGCTCTCTCGCGTAGTTGGAGAAGCCGATCACCTGCAGCGCGTCCTGCGGGAACCTCGTCCTGACCAGGGAGTACAGCGCGAGCGCGGTCTGCTTGGCCGCGCTCCACGTGCCGCGCAGCGCCATTGAGTAGGACAGGTCGACCAGCAGGCAGACCGCGGCCGAGGCCCGCCGCTCGGTTTCGGCGACCTCGAAGTCGCTGACCGCGAGCCGGACGCCGGCCCTCGGGGCGTCGCCCTTGCTGGCCAGGCCGCTTTCGTAGCCGCCGCGCAGCAGGGCGTTGCGCACGGTGGCCGCGGTGTCGATCGGCTGCTCGTCGCCGAACCGCCACGCCCTGGTCGCCCCGGTCAGCTCGCCGGCCTGGCCGACGTCGTGCTGATCGTGGTCGCCGTGCCCGCCCTCGGCCAGCTTGGCGAAGACCTTGCGCAGCGCCGTATCGCCGAGCCTGCGCACCCCCTTGGGGGTGAGCTCGAGCTTTCCCTCGTTGTTCTGCAGGTAGCCCTGCCGCTCGAGTTCGCGCTCGATGCGCTTGAGCGCCTCCATGTCGTCGACGGCCTGCCGGCCGAGCGCGCGCCTGACCGCTTCCTCGTCGATATCGTCGAGCATGGCCCCGGGGTAGTCCTGGCGCAGCGCCTGCTCGAGCTCGGCCAGGTCGGCCAGCTCGGACAGCGCCGTCGTCGCGTCGCCGAGTCCGAGCGGGTCGCTGCCGCTCATCCGCTCGCGCCTGCCCTGGCCGTCCCAGTCGGCATCCGGCCTGCGGTCGCGCAGCGCGCGGGCGAGCCTGGCCATCTCCTGCGCCAGGCCGGCGTCCTCCAGAGTCTGCGCCATGAGCCCGGCCAGCTCGTTGCGCTGTTCGTCGGTCAGCGAGTTGAGCAGCCGCTGCGCGGCGGCCATCCGGCGCACGAGCGAGTCGACGAGCTCCTCCAGGTTCTGCGGCGACTCGGGAAAGAACTCGCCGTACTGCTCCATGAAGTCGTCGAAGTCCTGCTGGGCGTGCTCGCCGCGGGCGTCCGCCTGGATCATGTCGGTCAGCGCGGCCATCATCTCCCTGACCCGCCGCATGTCCCCGGTTTCCGGCTCCGACATGGCGTCCTTGATGCCGCGGAACTGGCTGTCGAGCACCTCCCGCCGCAGCAGGTCCTTGAGCTGCTCGAACGTCTGGGCCGCGGCCTGGCTGCGCCACTGATAGTCGGCGAGCTGACGAATCGCGGTCGCGGTGTCCCTCGATACCGACTCGAGTTCGGCCTCGCGCATCCTGGCGTCATCGCTCGGGTCGGGGAATAGCTCCGCGCGCTCCTGCCCGATCGCGGTGTCGAGCAGTGCGCTCGCCTGCTCGAGTATGCCGTCGAGCCTGCCGCTCCTGCGCAGCTCCCGCTGCCGCTCCCTGACCTGCCTGAGCAGGTCATCGAGGCCGCGGCGGTCCGACATCCCGCGCCGGATCAGATCCCGCAGCGCGCTGGCCGGGTCATCGCCTGACAAGATCGATTCGCCGAGCGCGTCGACAGCCGCGCGCACGTCGTACGGGGGCTCGAGCGGGTCAGGTCCGCCGTCATACTCCCCGTAGCGGTAGCGGCTCACAGTGTGCCTGCCTTCCCTCGCGGCTCAGGTTCCGGCGGCTCAGCTCCGGTAGACGGTGCCGCCGTCGGTGGTGTCCTTGGACAGCCTGCGCATCAGGTACAGGCCCTCGAGCGCGAACTCGAGCGCGGCGGCCGCCTGGCCGAACGACTCGCCGCCGTCGCCGTCGAGCCGCTCCATGATCCTGGCCAGCCCGGGCACCTCGCCGATCCGGCGCAGCAACTCGGCGGCGGGGAGCAGGTCAGAGGACTCGACGCTGCCGCCTTCGCCGAACCTGGCGACCAGGCCGGACAAATCGGCGCTGCCGAGGTGCGCGCGGAACGTGTCGGCGGTCGCCCGGCGCAGCAGGTGCTCGAGTACCTCGGTCTCCCTGCCTTCCTCGCTGACCTCGAACTCGACCTTGCCGCGCAGGGTGCTGACGACGGCGGGCAGATCACAGATCCTGGCCACCGGCTGGTCCTCGCCGCTGATGGCGGCCCGCCGCACGGCGGCGGCGACAACGGCCTCGGCCGCTGCGATGGCGAACCTCGCCGAGACCCCGGACCGCGCGTCGACGGCAGGCGAGCCGCGCACCAGCCTGGTGAACCGTGCGATCACCTCGACCAGGTGCGACGGCAGCACCGCGTCCTGGGCTTCCTTGGCGTTCTTGACGTTCTTGGCGTCCTGGGCGTTCTCGGCGTCGCCGGCGTTGCCCCAGGCGATGTCGGCTTCCTGCCTGACCACGGCCAGCTCGTCCTCGAGCGACAACGGGTAGTGGGTGCGGATCTCGGCGCCGAACCTGTCCTTGAGCGGCGTGATGATCCGGCCCCGGTTCGTGTAGTCCTCGGGGTTCGCGCTGGCCACGAGCACGACGTCGAGCGGCAGCCGCAGCGCGTAGCCGCGCACCGCGATGTCCCGCTCCTCGAGCACGTTGAGCAGCGAGACCTGGATGCGCTCGGCCAGGTCGGGGAGCTCATTCAGGCAGAAGACGCCGCGGTTCGTGCGCGGCACCAGCCCGTAGTGGATCGTCTCCGGGTCGCCGAGCGTCCGGCCTTCGGCGACCTTGACCGGGTCGATGTCGCCGATGAGGTCCCCGACGCTGGTGTCGGGAGTGGCGAGCTTCTCGCCGTACCGCTCGTCGCGGTGCCGCCAGGTAACCGGCAGTTCATCGCCCGTTTCCTCGGCTAGCCTGCGGCACCTGACGCAGACAGGCGCGTAGGGGTGATCGTTGATCTCGCATCCGGCGACCACCGGTGACCACTCGTCAAGCAGCCCCGTGAGGGTGCGGATCAGCCTCGTCTTGCCCTGCCCGCGCTCGCCGAGCAGGATCACGTCATGGCCGGCGATCAGGGCGCGCTCGAGATGCGGGCGCACCGTCTGGTCGAACCCGAGAATGCCGGGGAACGGGTCCGCGCCCGCGCGCAACCGCGCGATCAGGTTCTGCCGCACCTCGTCCTTGACACTGGTGAACTGGTGCCCGCTCGCGCGGAGCTCCCCGAGCGTCCCGGCCTCTGGCGCGGCTGTGACGGTGGCTGGTGAGGACTGGCGTTGTGGCTGCACGATTCGACACTATGTGCATTGCGGCGTGGTCCGCATCCTTGGAGGCTCTACATGATGAAGCGCGGGCCCATCCTGGTGATCGACATCGGCGGAACGAAGATGGCCGCCGGAGTTTCCGAGCCGGGCGGACGGCTCATCGCCTGGGATCAGGTGCCTACGCCGCATGACGTGGACGGCGAACGGCTCTGGCGAACGCTCGAGGCCCTGCTCGCCGGTGTGCTCAGGATGGCGAAGGTCACCGAGGTGGCCGAGTTGTCGGGCGTGGGCTGCGGCTGCGGCGGGCCTATGGAATGGCCGGCCGGGCGCGTCTCGCCCCTGAACATCCCGGCCTGGCGTGGCTTCCCGCTTCGCGACCGGCTTAGACAGCGATTCGGCGGCGACAGCCCTGTCCGCGTGCACAACGACGCGGTGTGCATGGCGGCCGGCGAACACTGGCGCGGCGCTGGCCGCGGCCGGCGGAACATGCTGGGCATGGTCGTCTCGACCGGCGTCGGCGGCGGGCTGATCCTTGACAACCACCTGATCGACGGCGCCTCTGGCAACGCCGGGCATATCGGTCATGTGGTGGTCGATCCCGACGACGGCCCGTGGTGCGTGTGCGGCGGGATCGGCTGCCTTGAGGCCATCGCCAGGGGTCCCGCTCTCGTGGAGTGGGCCCAGGACCAGGGCTGGCGGCCCGACCAGCCAGGCATGACCGCCAAGGACCTGTCAGGCGACGCCGCCCAGGGCCACTCAGTAGCCCGCGCCGCCATGCGCCGCGCCGGCCGCGCGGTCGGCATCGCGATCGCCTCAGCCACGAACCTGTGCGATCTCGACGTCGTCTCAATCGGCGGCGGCCTGTCCCAGGCGGGAGCGCTCATTTTCGAGCCGCTCCAGGAGTCGCTCGCGGCCCACACCATGCTCGACTTCGCCCGCGAGGTCCGGGTAGTCCCGGCCGCGCTAGGCCAGCACGCCGGCCTGGTAGGCGCCGCCGCCCTCATCGTCGCCTCCGACGCCTACTGGACCGGCGACTAGCCGCGGCGACGGGGACCGGCGGTCAGCCGGCGGTCTCGCGCGGGTGCCCGGGGTGGTGCGAGACTTCCCGCATGAGTGAATTGCCGGGAGTGACTTACGACGACATCCTGAGCGCCCGCATGGCGCTGCGCGGGGTCGTGCGGCAGACGCCCATGCTGCACTCGAAGATCCTCGCTGATCTCGTCGGCGGACCGGTCTGGCTCAAGTGCGAGCACCTGCAGCGCGCCGGCTCGTTCAAGATCCGGGGCGCCTACTGGCGGATCTCCCGGCTGACCGATGCCGAGCGCGCGCGGGGGGTGATCACGGCGAGTGCGGGCAATCACGCCCAGGGCGTCGCGCTCGCAGCGTCGATACTCGGTGCCCGAGCGACGGTCGTCATGCCGGAGAACGCTCAGCTTCCCAAGCTCGCCGCCACCCGAGGCTACGGCGCCGAGGTAGTGCTGCACGGAGCCGGCATCGGCGAATCGCTCGCCAGAGCGCGCGAGATCGCGGACGAGACTGGCTCGGTCTTCATCCACCCGTTCGAGCATCCTGACGTGATCGCCGGCCAGGGAACCGTGGGCGTGGAGATCATGGAGCAGTGCCCGCAGGCCCGCGCGGTGCTGGTGCCGACTGGCGGTGGCGGCCTGCTGTCCGGGGTCGCGCTCGGGGTGCGCGACCCTGAGTCCGGCGCGCCGCCGCCCGAGGTCATCGGCGTGCAGGCTGAGGCGATCGCGCCGTTCCCTGGCTCACTTGATGCTGGCCGTCCGGTGGGTGTTCCTGGCCACCCGACCATGGCCGATGGCATCGCCGTTGCCATGCCGGGCGAGCTGACGTTCCAGATCATCAGCCAATTGGCCAGCCGGGTGCTGACCGTGACCGAGGACGGCCTGTCCAGGGCAATGCTGATATGCCTGGAACGTGCTAAGCAGTTCGTCGAGCCATCAGGCGCCGCCGGCGTCGCCGCGCTGCTCGAACACGCCGCCGGGGTCGAGCCGCCGGTCGTCGTGGTCCTGTCCGGCGGCAACATCGACCCGCTGCTGCTGTCCAGGGTGCTGCGGCATGGCCTGGCCGCGGCCGGCCGCTACCTCGCGCTGCGCTGCCGGATCTCCGACCTGCCCGGCTCGCTGGCCACGCTGCTGGCCGACCTGGCCGCGCTCGGCACCAATGTGCTCGACGTCGCGCACGAACGGGTGTCCGCCAGCCTCGCCATCGACGAGGTTCAGGTGATGCTGCAACTCGAAACGCGCGGTACCGGGCACAAGGAGGAAATCATCACGGCGCTGCGCGACTTCGGCTACCGGCTTGAGTTCGTCTGAGCACTCCCGGCGTCACAGGTTGCCGCGCCGCTCCTGCTCCCGCTCGATCGCCTCGAACAGCGCCTTGAAATTGCCCTTGCCGAACCCCTGCGACCCATGCCGCTCGATCAGCTCGAAGAACACCGTCGGGCGGTCCTGCACCGGTTTGGTGAAGATCTGCAGCAAGTAGCCGTCCTCGTCCCGGTCGGCGAGAATCCGCAGTTCGCGCAGCTGGTCGACGTGTACCCGGGTATCGCCGACCCACTGGCCGAGGGTGTCGTAATAGCTGTCAGGCGTCGGCAGGAACGCCACCCCGGCCGCCCGCATCCGCGCGACCGACCAGACGATGTCGTCGGTCTCGAGCGCGATGTGCTGGACGCCAGGGCCGCCGTAGAAGTCAAGGTACTCGTCGATCTGCGATTTCCTCGGCCCGGCCGCCGGCTCGTTGATCGGGAACTTGACCTTACCCGAGCCGTCGGCCACGACCTTGCTCATCAGCGCCGAGTACTCGGTCGCGATGTCGTCCCCGACGAACTCCTTCATGTTGGTGAAGCCCATCACCTGGTGGTAGAAGCCGACCCACTCGTCCATCAGGCCTAGCTGGACGTTGCCCACGCAGTGGTCGACCGCCGTGAAGAACGGCCGCTCAGACGGGGCGACCAGCGGCGCGGCCGCGACGTAGCCGGGCAGGTAGGGACCCGCGTAGTCGGCTCGCTCGACAAAGGTGTGCCTGGTGTCGCCGAACGTGGCGATCGCGGCCGTCGCGACCCGGCCGCCCTGGTCCTCGCTGACGCGCGGCTCCGACACAGGCCGCGCGCCGCGCGCGACCGCGTACCTGAACGCCTCGGCGGCCGACGGCACGCTGATCGCCAGGTCGATCACGCCGTCGCCGTGCTCGGCGACGTGCCTGGCCAGCTCGGTACCCGGACGCACGGGCCCGCGCAGCACGAACCGCGCCGCTCCCGACTCGAGCACGTAACTAGCCTCGTCCCGGCACCCGGTCTCCGGGCCGCGGTAGGCGACGCACCGCATGCCGAACGCGGTCGAGTAGAAGTGCGCCGCCTGCCTGGCGTTGCCGACGGCGAAGACGACCGCGTCCATCCCCTCGACCTCGAACTCGCCGGCACTGCTGGCCGCGCGCTTGGCGTTCTGCGTCTGGGTGGTCATGGGTCACGCTCCTGGAGTCGGCTTGCGATCTTGCTCGCCCCTCTTCGCAGGATCGATCACTAGGACAGGATGCGCAACCGTCGGTCCTCTAGCTGGGCAATATGTATAGTAAGTAGCACAACGACATGGCAGAACTAGGCAGGCTGATGGCAGCGATCGACGAACTCGACGCCAGGCTGATCGAGCTGCTGACCGCGGAGCCCCGCATCGGCGTACTTGAGGCGTCCCGGCGCCTGGGCGTGGCGCGCGGCACGGTCCAGGCCAGGCTGGACCGGATGCAGCAGCGCGGCGTGATCACCGGCTACGGCCCCGACATCGACCCGGCCGCGATCGGCCACGCCGTCACCGCGTTCGTGACGCTGGAACTGACTCAGGCCGGCGGTCGCGCTCAGGTCGCCGAGTGGCTCGCCCGCATCGACGAGGTTCTCGAGGCGCACACGATCACCGGGCCAGGTGACGTGCTCTGCCGGGTCGTCGCGCGCGGCAACGCCGACTTGCAGCGGGTCATCGACACGATCGTCGACGTGCCCGGGGTCGTGCGCACCTCCACGGTGATCGCGCTGGCGACGACGGTCGGCTACCGGACCACGCCGCTGGTGCGGGCAACCGCCGCCGAGCCGGCCCAGGGCGGCTAGTCCCCGGCCGGCCCCTTGCCCGGCCGCCTCAGCTCCGCGATCTCCGACGCGGTCGCGCTCAGCGCCTCGATCAGTTCGTGCCGGTCAGCCTGGTCAGCGAAGAACATCCAGCCCACGCTGATCCCGCCGATCGCCATCGCCGCCCTGACCCGCTCGGGCAGCCCGGCGCCCGGCTCGGTCAGCAGGTCGATAAGGAACTCGATCCGCTCCTTGAACAGCTCGCCCCTGCTCTTCGCCGACGCCAGCGTGCTCACCGAGGCCTGGTTCTGGTGCAGCATGCGGAAGACCTTGTCGCCCTCGGCGACGATGTCCACGTAACGGCTCATGAGCTCACGGCGGGTCGCGGCGGTCCTGCGCTGCTCCCGGCCCCACGCGATGAGCGCGTCCATCTTCCGTGAGTAGTCCTCGACCAGGCTGGTGACGATGTCTTCCTTGGACTTGAAGTGGTAGTACAGCGCTGCCTTGGTCACGTCGAGGCGCTCGGCGATCTCGCGCAGGGAGGTTCCCTCGTAGCCGTGCTCGGTGAATAGCTCCACCGCCACCTGCTGGATCCTGGCGCGAGTGTCCGGCCGGGGGCGCGCGTCGCGCTCGCCGCCCGTGCCTTGATCGGCGAGCACTGTGCCTTGATCGGGCGCGAGCACCGTGCCGACCCGCTGGGGGTCATTCATTGTCGTGCGCCACCTCTAAGTAACCTACTTGACGGCCGGTTAGTAGCCAGCTTAGGCTGTCTCACGTAGGAATGCTAGCCGGTCGGCAAGTAGGTTACTCGCACGCTCTCCATTCTGATTCGGAACGGATTGCTGCGCGCGATTCGCCGGCGACTAGGCCGGCGTAGCCGGGCGCCGGTCACTGACCGGGGCACGGGGTCGATGTCAGCGGGAACGAGGGAGCCAAAAACATGTCAGAAGTCGAGGCGGTGGGTCGCAGGCGCGACGTCATGATCGTGCTGCCCGGCCTGCTTCTCGCGCTCATCCTTGCGGTACTCGACCAGCTGGTGGTCTCCACCGCGCTGCCGCGCATCGTGGGGGATCTCGGCGGCCTGAACCACCTGTCCTGGGTTGTCACCGCTTACGTGCTTGCCGCTACGATCACCACGCCGCTGTACGGCAAGCTCGGTGACCTGTACGGCCGCAAGCGGCTGCTGATCGCGGCAATCGTGATCTTCCTGGTCGGCTCGGCGCTGTCCGGCCAGGCGCATTCGATGGACATGCTGATCGCCTTCAGGGCGATCCAGGGGCTTGGCGCCGGCGGCCTGATGGTCGGCGCGATCGCGACGATCGGCGACATGGTCTCGCCGCGCGAGCGCGGCCAGTACATGGGCTACATGATGGCCGCGATGATGGTCGCGATGATCGCCGGCCCCCTGGTCGGCGGCTACATCACCGACAGCCTGTCCTGGCGGTGGATCTTCTACATCAACATGCCGGTCGGCGGCGCGGCACTGCTTTACATCATCGCGACGCTGCACCTGCCGGTGCACAAGATCGCGCACAGGATCGACTACCTCGGCGCGGCGGTGCTGGCGGTCGGTGCGACCGCGATCGTGCTGGTCACAACCTGGGGCGGCAGCCAGTACGCCTGGGGCTCAGGGACCATCTTGTCGCTGAGCGCCATCGCGATCGCCGCCGTGGCCGCGTTCATCTGGGTCGAGTTCCGGGCGGCCGAGCCGATCCTGCCGATGCACGTATTCAAGAACCGCAACTTCAGCCTCGCCAGCACCATGAGCTTCCTGCTCGGCCTGGCGATGTTCGGCGCGATGACGTTCCTGCCGCTGTATCAGCAGACCGTGCAGAACGCCTCGCCCACGGTCAGCGGCCTGCTGCTCATCCCGATGATGCTCGGCGCCACCACGACCTCGCTGATCGCCGGCCGTTTCACCGTGCGGACCGGCAGGTACAAGGCGCTGCCCATCGTCGGCGGCGCGATCATGACGGGCGGCATGCTGCTGCTCGCGACACTCGGCCCGAACACCGCCCGGCTGACCTCGATGGCGTACTTCGTGATCTTCGGCATCGGCATGGGCTTCCTGATGCAGATCACCACGCTGATCGCGCAGAACAGCGTGGACCCGAGGGACATGGGCGTGGCCAGCAGTTCGCGGTCGTTCTTCCAGCAGATCGGCGGCTCGATCGGCGTGTCGATCTTCGGAGTGATCTTCTTCCGCGCGCTGAACTCCTCGCTCCTCGCCAAGCTGCATGGTTTCAAGGTCAACGGCACCGGCGGGCTCAGCCCGACCGTCGTCAGGCACCTGCCGCTCCCGGTTCGGGACGTGGTGTTCACGGGCATCGCGCACGGCATGGACATGGTGTTCATCTGGGCGGCTCCGACCACGGCCATCGTGTTCGCGCTGGCCTGGCTGGTCAAGGAGACCCCGCTACGCGGCCGAACCGACGCGCCGGCCGAGTCGCAGCCGCGGCCTGAGCCATCCATGGCGCACTGACCAGCGCGGAAAGACGGCCCCGGACTCTCCGAGTCCGGGGCCACGTCTGTGCTCACCAGCCCCACCCGCCTCCGGGTGAGGCGGTGTGGATCGCTAAATCGCGCCGTAAGGGACGGCGTCGATGATGTCGACGGTGACGCTGCGCCCGTTGGGCAGGTTGTAACTCGCGATCTCGCCGACCTTCTTGCCCGAGATCGCCGAGCCGAGCGGAGATTTGGGCGAGTACACGTCGATCGGGGCGCCGCTCTCTTCGCGTGACGCGAGCAGGAACGTCACCTCGGTGTCCTCGCCCTCGAACTTGACCGTCACGGTCATGCCAGGGCCGACCACTCCGTCGGTACGCGGCGGTTCGCCGACCTTGGAGTGGGTCAGGATGTGGGCAAGCTGGTGGATTCGCGCCTCCTGCTTGCCCTGCTCCTCCTTGGCAGCGTGATACCCGCCGTTCTCCCGCAGGTCGCCCTCTTCCCGAGCTGCCTCGATCTTCTTGGCGATATCGATCCTGCCCTGGCCGGAGAGGTGATCGTGCTCGGCCTTGAGCCGGTCATACGCCTCCTGAGTGAGCCAGGTGACAGTGTCGTCACGGGTCTCGGTCACAAGCACTCCTCGCATCCGCCGCACGGAGGTCCACTCCGCCGGGCCCGGCCGCCAACAGTCAGGGGTAATTTACCGAGACTACTTTGTCTTCTGGAGTCAGTTCAACCATCTACAGTTCAGAGCATTATTTCGAACTCCCGATCGATCTCGAACCTACATCAAAGGTAAAATTGCCCCACAGGATTCGCCCCGGATCGCTAGCAGGCGCTGGTTTCGGCCCGCTAACGGATCGGTAAAGGCACGCAAACTTGCGCCCAAACACGTCAGCCGCACCCCCCTCGCCCGCCCTGGCCCGTCCTCGCCCACCCTGGCCCAGTCTCGCCCGCCCTGGCCCAGTCTCGTCCGCCTTCGTCCGTCCTTATCAAGCACCAGAGCATGATCACGGAACATCACTGCTGTCCTGACCTGGGCGATCTTCCGTGTCATGGTCTCGAACATGATCACGGAACATAGCACCGGTCCCGGCGGCTGCCGCGCGGTTCTGGATCTTGGGAAGCCGAGCTATGGCGGCTCAGCGGCGAGACTCTTTCCCGGGTTCCCGGAGACTTCCCGCTTCGCGGAGCCTTCCCGGCTCTGTCGCGGAGCCTTGTCGTTGCGCGGAGCGTTGTCCGCACATAGAGCGGTCAACACTCCGTGCTGCGAGAAGACTCCGCGGTAACGACGGAGAAGGCTCCGCGATCATGCTCCGCCGGCGCGGGAACTCTCCGCGATCATGCTCCGGCGCGGGAACTCTCCGCGATCATGCGGCAAAACGGGAACTCACCGCGATCACCGGCGAGGCCAACCGTACCGCCGGAACCGAGCCCGGCTCGCCCCGCAAGAACCGCACCGTAGCACCTTGCGGGGGCCGGGCCTTGCGGGCCAGGTCTGGACGGGCCGGGTACACGGAAGGCAACCTGCCTGATCATGAGTCACGTGACAGTCTCCCTGACGTGGGCGATCTCCGTGATCATGGTCTCGAGCATGATCACGGAACATCACCGCTGCCCTGGAGGCTGTCGGGTGACTCGGGATCTTGAAGAGTCAGGCCCTTGGCGGGTCAGCGCTTTGCCCCTTGAGATTGTTGAACTAGTGCCTTCGCGCGTGATCTGTGTTTCCGGGCGGATGTGCACTGTGCTCCGGAACGGCGCCGCCGGGCAGGGGTGAGCATCGTGGCCCTCCCTGTTGCTGTTAGCGGTCCGTTTTGACAGCAAGGTGGCCCTCCCCGTTGCTGTCAGGAGAGGCTGCTGAAAAACCCCGTTTTCGTCGCGAACCCGACTCCCTGACCTGCGGTTCTTCGATCGCGATCATGGATTTTTCGGGGTTTTTCAGCAGCCTCTCAGGACGACATCAGGGAGGGTCACGATGCTGTTAAAACCCGTGACCAACAGCAACAGGGAGGGCCGCGATGCCGTTAGAGGCGGGCGTGACCAGCAACCCGGCCGCCCTGATGCTGTCGCCGGCCCCCCCGGGCCGCCCGGGCCGCCCCGGCCCCCGGGCCGCCGGGCCCCGGGCCGACGACCCAGGAGGCTTTCGCGTGAAACAGGGGTTGATCGCTGAGGGTTTCCCTGGGTCTCCAGCAGGATGGCTGAAAACTCTCCGCGCACGCTCGCCGCCGGGGTGGAGGTCAGCTGCGCACTCCCAAAAGAAGGATGCACCCAGGTCGCATCAAAGGGTCTCCGTTCCTTGCTCTGGGAATGCGGGCAGCGGTGGACCGCGTTACCCAATCTGTTGTCCGGTCGCGGCGCGGACTCCGATAGGGCGCGCGAGGAGACGGCAACGCAGGTCATGCTCACTCAGGCGATGCGTCGAGGAGATATTTCGTATGTCAGCAGGTAGCCCTGAGCCAGCCGCGGCGTGCGCAGAGCAGCCAGTTGTTCCGAGCGCCACCGCGAATGCCACGGCCGGCGGCGGGCCGTTGCGGCTGATGGCCGTGCACGCCCATCCGGACGACGAGTCCAGTAAGGGCGCCGCGACAATGGCGAGGTACGTTCGCGAGGGTGTTGAGGTACTGGTCTGCACGCTCACTGGCGGGGAGCGCGGCGACATACTTAATAAGGCCATGGAGCGGCCCGAAGTGCGGGCCGATCTTCCCGCGATCCGCAGGCAGGAGATGGCCGAGGCCCGCGCCATACTCGGGGTGCGTCAGCAGTTTCTCGGCTTCATCGACTCCGGGCTGCCGGAGGGCGACCCTTTGCCGCCGCTGCCGGAAGGCTGCTTCGCTGTCCAGCCGCTCGAGATCGCGGCCCGCCCGCTCGTCAAGGCCGTACGCGAGTTCCGGCCGCACGTCATACTCACCTACGACGAGAACGGCGGCTACCCGCATCCCGATCACATCATGACGCACCGGGTGTCGGTCGAGGCGTTCGAGGCCGCCGCCGATCCTGAGCGTTACTCCGGCTGCGGCGATCCCTGGCAGCCGCTGAAGCTGTACTACTTCGTCAGCTTCCACAAGGCCAGGATGACGGCGATGCACGAGAAGATGCTCGAGCAAGGCCTTGAGTCGCCCTACGCTGAACGGCTGGCCAAGTGGTCCGACGATCCAGACCGGAAGGTCTTCGAGGTCACCACGAAGATCGCGTGCGCTGATTATTTCGAGATCCGGGACCGGGCGCTGATCGCGCACGCGACTCAGGTCGATCCGGCCGGGGGCTGGTTCACTATCCCGCTCGAGGTGCAGCGCACCGCGTGGCCGACCGAGGACTATCATCTGGCTAGGTCGGTCGTGGATACCGATGCGGCCGACGCGCCAGAAGATGATCTCTTCGCCGGTATCCGAGAGAAGGTGCGGATTTGACCTTCCTGGTAGCTGCCGGGGCCTCGCAGACAAGCTTGCTCGCGCAGCCGGGAACCGTCGCGTTCCTCGTGGTCTTCGGCATGGCCGTACTGCTGTACTTCGTTTTCAGGTCGATGTCCAGGCACCTGCGCAAGGTCAATCAGCTGGCCCGCGACGAGGAGGACGCGCAGCGAGCCATGGCCGGTGCCTCCGACGAAGCGCCCGGTCACGGCTGATCGAGGCGCATCCCGTAGGCAAGCAGCGGTGCCCCGGGCGATGGCGAGAAGTCGCGCTCAGGCAGCCTGATGAATCCTGCCCGCTCGTACATGCGCTGGGCCGCGAGCATCTCTGGCTGGGTCAGCAGCACCAGGTGCCTGACCTCGCGCGCCTTCGCCCGCTCGATGATCGCGTTGAGCAGGGCGACGCCGACTCCGCCGCGCTGCGCGGCCGGCGCGACCGCGAGCGCCCGGATCTCAGCCTCCTGCGGGCCGGTCACCACCTGACCCGCGTGCGGCCACGGCTGCAGCATGACGGTGCCGAGGATGGCGGCGGACCCGGGACCGGGATCGGCGTCCAGGGCGACGAGCACGTCGCCGACGCCGTCGGCTCCGAGGCTGCGCAGCCTGGGTTCGTATTGCGAGTTCGGGGACAGATGACTGCCTGCCAGGTAGGCCGTGACCCTGATGTCGCCGACTTCCGCCATTTCCGAGCGCAGGGCATCGCGAATCAGCACGAAACAAGCGTAACCGGGCCGTCATCAGGACGGATGTGTGCTCTCCGCCGGGATGAGCACACTAGCCTTGAAGCATTGAATGACGCGATCCAGTAACCCATCGCAGGGAGAGTGCCGCGACATGAGCCAGCCAGTTCCCGAGGTACCGGTCTCGCAGGTGCCAGGCGACGGATGGCTGCTTGACGTGCGCGAACCGGACGAATGGACGGCCGGCCACGCGCCGGGGGCGACTCACATCCCGCTCGGCGAGCTTGGCTCCCGAACTGCCGAGATCCCCGCCGATCGGGCCGTTTACGTGATCTGCCGGTCCGGCCACCGCTCGGCGCACGCCACTAGCGCCCTCACGAGCGCCGGCTGGAACGCGGTCAACGTCGCGGGAGGCATGCGGCAGTGGGCTGCGCAGGGCCGCCCTATGGCAACGGAGACCGGCCTGCCGCCGCGAGTCGCCTAGCTGGCGCCTAGACGGCGCCCAGGCCGAGCAGCAGGCCGTCGGCGGCGACCGCCGGCGAGCTGGTGATGAACATCGGTACGCCGTCGGTCGGCGCCACGATGGTCTGCAGCACCTCCGCGCCATCCAGGGTGCTCACCGTGCCGAGAACCTGCCCCTCCGCCACCGGCTCGCCTGGTTCGACGGCGGGTGACCACCAGCCGGCCTCGGCGCAGCGCAGCCAGATGAAGCGGCTCAGCCTGACCGGCGCGGCACCAGCCCCGTCAGCCGAAGCGGGAACGCCCGCAGCGCCCGCGTCGCCCGCGTCGGCGACCATGCCCAGGTGCGCGAGCACCTGGTTCAGTCCGCGCACGTGCTGCCCGACCGCCGCCGCCTCGATGATGCCGCAGCCGCCGGCCTCGGCGGTGATCGCCGGAATGCCGATCTCAGCGGCGGCTGAACTCGACGTGCCGCCGATGGGCCGGCCAGGACCTGGCTCCTGCCTGATGATGTAGCCGAGCCCGTACGCCAGGGCCAGCCCGAGCGCGCGCTCCTGCGCCGGCCCGGCGTCGTAGAGCGCGAACGGCTCGAGCGCCTCGGGCTGGTCGCCGCAGTGGGCGTCGATCACCGCGTCAGACCCGACGATCAGCTTGGTGAACGCCGCATGCGCGAATCGCTCGGTCAGCGTGCCGCCGGCGTCCCCGGGAAAGCACCTGTTCAGGTTCTTGCCGTCCTGCGGGATCACGAACGGGCTCCTGGCCTCGAACGCGGGCAGGTTGAGCACGGGCACGGCGAGCACCGAGCCGCGCAGGTCAAGCGCGCCGAGCCCGGCGGACCACTGGCGCACCCCGGCCATGGACGCGTACTCGCAGCCGTGCACCCCGGCGATGACGGTCAGCCGGGGCCCGTCGCCAGAACCAGTCACCTCGACAACCGGCACCTCGAACCCGGCGATCTCGACCGTCCGGCGGCTCACCCTCGCGCTCATGACAACAGCCCTCCCGTAGTTTTCCCTCAGCTGGCCGGCATCGCCGCGAACACCCGCTCGGCGGCTGCCGCGACCCGCAGCAACTCGAAATCGCCGCCGCGCCGCCCGGCGAGCTGCAGCCCGACCGGCAGCCCCGGCGAGGGCACCGGCATCGACAGGGCGGGGTGCCCGCTCAGGTTGTACGGGCCGCTGAAGCGACCTTCTCCGTTGTCGTCCCCGAGCCCGAACGGCGGGTCCTCGGCGGGCGCCACGTAGCCGACGCTCGGCCCGATGAGCGCGTCAAACCCGGACAGGCTCGACTCGATCGCGGCGGTGAGCTCAGCCTGCTCCGCAAGCGCCGCGGCCAGGTCCGCATCGGTGACGGACGCGCCGAATTCGAGCAGCGCGCGGGTGCCGTCGCTGTAACGACTCGTATCCCGGCCGGCGTGGACACCACTAGCTTCGCGGGCAACTATCACGCTCAGGGTCTGCTCCCAGCGTCTGAGCTGATCGAGCCAGGAGCCGGTCACCTCTCGCACGTCCCAGCCGGCCTCGGCCAGGGCTGCCAGCGCGGCCCGGACGGCGTCGGCGACGGCCGCCGTCACGGACGAGTCGGCTAGCTGAGCGGTCAGCACGCCCAACGTGAACGGCCCCCCGCCGGCGTAGCCGCCCGCAGCGGTCTCGCCGACTACGGTCTCGCCGACTACGGTGCCGCCGGCCGCGGTGCCGCCGGCCGCGGGCTCGCCCGCCAGTACCGCCAGCAGCCTGGCGGTGCCGGGCACGTCGGCGGTCAGCGTGCCCGCGTGATCGCAGCTGGGCGAGAGCGGGAAGATGCCGCCCGTTGGCACCAGGCCGTACGTCGGCTTCAGGCCGACGATGCCGCAGTAGCTGGCCGGAATCCTGATCGAGCCGCCCGTGTCGGTGCCGATGGCCAGGGCGCACACCCCGGCCGCGACGAGCGCCGCCGACCCGCCGGACGAGCCGCCCGACGTGCGGGAGGCGTCCCTCGGGTTGCGGGTGTCGCCGATCTCCGGGTGCGCGAACCCGGCCGCGTACTCCAGGCACTGGGCGGCCGCGAACACCTCCGCGCCGGCGGCCCGCAGCCGGGACACGATCACCGCGTCGGCCTTGGCCGGCGCGTCGTCGCTGGCCGGGCTGCCGCACCTGGTCGGCACTCCCGCGATCGCGACGATGTCCTTGACCGCGACCGGCTCGCCGGCCAGCGGCCCGGCCGCCGCGCGGTCCGGTGCGCTGATGACGGCCGCGACGGCGTTGAGCGGCCGGCCGAGCCGGTCAAGCCGCTCGCGGGCGGCCAGCAGGTCAAGGTTCGCCCGCTCGCAGACCCGGCCGCCCCGCTCGATCGCGGCGATCAGGTCGATGATCGCGCCGATCAGCGGCGCGCCGGGGCCGGCCAGCCCGCCGAGGATCGCGGTGACCTCGGTTGGCCGGTGCAGCACGGCCAGGTCGCGGTAGATGCCCGAGTGCGTCTTGGCCGAGCCCCGGTTGAACTCCGCCAGCCTGGCCAGCGAGCCTTCCAGGTCGGACGGGTCGAATCCGTCGAGCGGCAGCGCCGTGACCGGTGCCTGCGCGAGCACTTGCCTGGCGATCTCGAGCATCAGCTCGCGGTAGGCCGGGTCGTCGAGCGTGTCCGCGATCGGCAGGTCGCTGACCGCGCCGGCCGCGAGCATCGCCCCGTAGGCCTCCTTGGCCCAGATGTAGCCGAGCACATTGCCGGTGACCGACGCGTCCGCGATGTCAGCGGCCAGCGCGGTGACCCGGCTGGTAATCGTCCCGTCGGTCTCGCCGACCATGAAAGTCGCCCGGTTGCCGCGCAAGATCGCGCCTGGCCCGATCGCGTCCGCGCCGAAGTTCACGCACGCCTCCACGACCCTTGCCGGTCCGACGGCGTCGGCCAGGATCGTGGTGTTCAGGCCGTTCTGCATCGACAGCACGTAGCCGTCGCCGGCCAGCCGCCCGGCGACCGCCGCGACGGCGGCCGCCGTGTGGTGCGCCTTGACGGCGATGAGCACCGGGCAGTCCAGCCGTTCCGGCAGGCCGGCCGGGCTGACCGCCCTCGCTGGCACGGTGAAATTCTCCACCGGCCCGGTGATCGAGATGCCGGCCGAGTTGACCGCCTCGACCACGCGGGAATCCGCGTCGGCGACCAGCACTTCGTGGCCGTCACGCACCAGACCTGCGGCGACCGTGCCACCGATCGCACCACACCCAACCACCACGTAGCGCACGGCTCGGAACGTTACAACACGGTAACTACATCGGTCTAGATATCCGCCTACTATTTACAACTCGCCGGTTTGCGGCCAGATTATGAAAAACAAAGGTTTGTCTAGGTGGGGCGAGCGGCGTGGCTTGCCAGCGGAGCGAGCAGCCGGGTTCCCGGCGGCCAGTTCCGGAGCAAGCAGCCGGGCTCGGCCGCCAGTTCCGGGGCGAACAGGCCGGTGCCCTGCGACTGGCTCCTCTGCGAGCGCCCGTGCTGGCCGACACGGGTTCCCTGCGGCGCTCAGCGCTACCGGGTTCCTGGTGGCCGGTTCTCAAGCGAGCGGCCGGGTTCGGCCGCGCGAGATCTAAGGAGCTTGCGTGAGATTTAGATTCACCGCGGCGAAGGCTCTGATCGCGGCCAGCGCACTCGTTGTCCTGGCCGCATGCGGATCAGGGGGGAGTTCGTCGTCGGCTGGCGGCAGCGGCGGCGGGTCCGGCGGGCCGGTACACGGCGGCAACCTCATCTTCGACGCGACGCAGGACGCGCAGTCGATGAACAACACGACCGTGTTCGACAACAACTCGATCTGGATCTTCGAGCAGATCTTCCAGCCGCTGTACACGGTGACGAATAACGGCAAGGGCGTGATCCCCTGGCTGGCCACCGGCTACACGACGTCCGCTGACAAGAAGACCTACACCTTCACGCTGCGCAAGGGCGTCGAGTTCTCCAACGGCAAGCCGATGACCTCGGCCGACGTGAAGTTCTCGATCGACCAGAACCGCAAGGCGACGCAAGGCTGGGCGTACCTCGACTCGGCGATTTCCTCCGTTGACGACCCGTCGCCTGACACGGTGATCATCCACCTGAAGTTCCCGTGGGCGCCGCTGCTCGCCGACCTGTCGATCTTCGCCAACGGCATCGTGCCGAACAACTACGGCGGCCAGACCGAGGCGCAGTTCTACACCCACCCGATCGGCACCGGCCCCTTCATGTGGGACTTCTGGCACAAGGGCCAGGCGCTCAAGCTAGTGCGCAACCCGCACTACTGGCAGCCGGGCAAGCCCTACCTGAACAGCGTCACCTGGCAGGACGTGCCCAGCGACAACACCAGGGAACTCGAGCTCAAGGGCGGCCAGGCGCAGATCGACCAGACCCCCGCGTGGTCGACGGTCGCCAGCCTCAAGACGACCCCCGGCGTGACGATGGACCTGTTCAACTCGACCCAGACCAACTACCTGGCCTTCAACGAGCTGCGCAAGCCCTTCCAGGACGCGGCTGTGCGGCGTGCCATCTCGCTCGCGATCGACAGGAACGCGCTGGTCAAGGCCGTGCTCTTCGGCAACGGCAAGCCGGCCAACTCGATGTTCCCGCCGCAGGTGCCGTTCTACCAGGCCAGCACTCCCGGCCTGCAGTTCAACATCGCCCAGGCCAAGGCCGAGATGGCCAAGTCGAGCGTCCCGCACGGCTTCAGCACGACGATCCTGGTGCCGTCCGGCAACTCGGACTACATCACGATCGCCACGATCTTGCAGTCCGAGCTCAAGCCGCTCGGGATCAACCTCAAGATCAGCGAGCTCGACCCGAACACCGTGAACAACGACGAGCAGACGCTCAAGTACGACATGGTGCTGACCCTGTGGACGATGGACATCCCCGACCCGGACGAGCTCGCGACGTTCGCGGTGGACCCGAAGTCGGGCGCCAAGTCCTTCTTCACCAACTACAGCAACGCCACGGTGATCAAGGACACGCACTCGGCCGAGACCACCACCGACCCGGCCCAGCGGCAGAAGCTCTACAACATCGTCCAAAGCGATTCCGCCGCCGACGCCTTTATGGCATTCCTGTATTACTCGCCCTATCCCTACGCCACCACGAGCAATGTGCACGGCTTCTACGTGACGCCGCTAGGCAACATGCACATGGAGGACGTCTGGCTCAGCAAGTAACGGCGGGGACAGGCCGGCTGGCGCCGGCGGCGCACTGAACTGTGCCGCCGGCGCCGCCCCCTGGTTCGGGCAGCGACTGAAGTGACAACAGGAGGTGGTGGTCGTTGGGACGGATGACCTTCGTCGTCCAGCGTCTGCTGATGCTGATCCCCGTCGCGATCGGCGTGACGATCATCGTGTTCTTCATGATCCACCTGATCCCCGGTGACCCGGCGCGGACCATTCTCGGTCTCCACGCCACGCCCAGGGCCGTCGCCATCCTGCACAGGCAGTGGGGCCTGGACCGGCCGCTGGCCAGCCAGTACTGGCTGTTCATGGACCGCCTCGCGCACGGCAACCTGGGGCAGAGCCTGTTCTACGGAGTGCCAGCGGCCGGCCTGATCGCCGACCGGGTGCCGGCCACGCTGTGGCTGGTGGTCTACGCCTCGGTGCTCGCCATCGTCATCAGCGTTCCGCTCGCGATGATCGCGGCCAGCCGCAAGGACGCGCTGCGCGACCATATCGTCAGGGCCGTGCCGCTGCTCGGCCTCGGCATGCCGCCCTTCTGGGTGGGGATCCTGCTGATCTACGCCTTCGCCATTCATACCCACCTGTTCCCGGTGAGCGGGTACGGCAGCGGCTTCGGCGGCCACCTGCACGCGATGTTCCTGCCGGCCCTGACCGTCGCGATCGCGCTGGCGCCCGTGGTGATCCGCAGCCTGCGGGCCAGCATGCTGAACGTGCTCGGCGCGGAGTACATCACCACCGCGAAATCCAAGGGCGTGCCGGGGCACCGGCTCTTCCTGCGGCACGTGCTGCGCAACGCCGTCATCCCGGCGGTGACCGTGCTCGGCATCAACATCAGCTTCCTGATCGGAGGCACGCTGGTCATCGAGAACGTCTTCGCGATCCCCGGCATCGGCCAGCTGATGATCAACTCCATTTTCCAGCGGGACTTCCCGGTCGTCCAGGGCGTGACCCTGGTCTTCGGGATTCTCGTCGTCCTCGTCAACCTGCTCGCCGACATGTCGTATGCGGCGCTTGACCCGAGAGTCAGGTTCGACCGATGAGCGCCTTCTCCTTTCCCGGCGGCCCCGAGCTGGCCGCCGATGCCGTCGCGCCGATCGCGCCGCGCCGCGTGCGGCGCTGGTACACCCAGCCCGCTCTCGCCTCTGGCCTGATCCTGCTCGGCATCATCTTGGTGCTGGCGATCGCCGCGCCGCTGTTCACGTCCTACAACCCGATCAAGCAGGACCTGAGCGCCACGCTCCTCGGGCCGAGCGCGCACCACCTGCTCGGCACCGACCAGCTCGGCCGCGACACGTTCACGAGGCTGCTCTACGGCATGCGCAACGACCTGCGGATCGCGTTCATCGCCGTGCTGCTGCCGTTCTGCATCGGGACCGTGCTCGGCAGCATCGCCGGCTACTTCGGCGGCTGGGTCGACACCGTGCTCATGCGCCTGGTCGACATCGTGGTCGCCTTCCCCTTCTACGTGCTGATCATCGCGCTCGTCTTCGTGCTCGGCCCCGGCCAGCGCAGTATCTACATCGCGATCACGCTGGTCGGATGGGTCTCCTACGCCCGCATCATCAGGGGCGAGATCCTGGTCGCGAAACGGCAGGACTACGTGCTCGCCGCTCAGTCCGGCGGGCTGTCGAGCATCAGGATCATCGGCAAGCACCTGGTGCCCAACGTGATCAGCCAGGCGATCATCTACGCGATGTCCGACATCGTGCAGGACATCCTGGCGATCGTGACGCTCGGCTACTTCGGCCTCGGGGTTCCGCCGCCGACGCCCGACCTCGGCTCCATGATCAACGACGGCCAGAACTTCCTGACCACGCACTGGCAGCTGACCACGTTCCCCGGCCTTGCCGTGGTGGTCGTCGGCCTGTCGCTCTCGCTGATCGGCGACGGCCTCGCCGATCTGATCAGGCCAGGTCAGGCATGACCGGGCCGCGCTTCACCGGGGCGGGCGCGACCGGAGAGGCCGGCGCGGACGGTCTCGTGCTCGAGGTCCGCGACCTGCGTGTGCGGATCGCCGCCAGGCATGGCACCGTCCGCGCGGTTGACGGAGTGTCGCTTGAGGTAGCGCGCGGCGAGGCGGTCGGCCTGGTCGGCGAGTCAGGCTCGGGCAAGAGCATGACGCTGCGCGCGATCCTCGGCGTGCTGCCGCCGGAAGCCAGGGTGACCTCGGGCCAGATCCTGCTCGACGGCGTCGACATGGTCGGGATGCGCACCGCCGACCTCAACCGCATCCGCGGCCCGAAGATCTCCATGATCTTCCAGGAGCCGATGAGCGCGCTCAACCCGGTGATGCGGGTGGGATACCAGATCGCCGAAGGGCCGCGGATTCACCTGGGCTACAGCAAGTCCCAGGCGGCCGCGCGGGCTCTCGACCTGATGCGCCGGGTCGGCATCCCCGACCCCGAGCGCAGGTTCCGCGCTTACCCGCACGAGTTCTCCGGCGGCATGCGGCAGCGGGTGATGATCGCGATCGCGCTGTCCTGCGACCCCGAGATCATCTTGTGCGACGAGCCGACTACCGCGCTCGACGTCACCATCCAGGATCAGATCCTCCGGCTGCTGGCGGGCCTCTGCCGCGAATCCGGCGTGAGCCTGATCTTCGTGACCCATGACCTGCCGGTCGTCGCCCAGCTGTGCCAGCGGGTCGCGGTCATGTACGGGGGGGAGCTGGTCGAGCGCGGCACCGTGCGGGATGTCCTGCTCGACCCCCGCCATCCCTACACGCTCGGGCTGGTCAGGTCGGCGCCCGATGTCGAGTTCGTGCGCGAGTCGCTCGTGCCGATCCCCGGCTCGCCGCCCAGCCTGGTCAGCCCGCCATCGGGATGCCGCTTCCATCCCCGGTGCGCCTTCGTCGAAGGGGACTGCACGGTGGGGCCGACCCCGCTGCGCCAGATCCCGGGCGGCCGCTGGACGGCCTGCCTGCACTATGAGCGGTGCGAGGAAGCCGCCGCGGATCGGATGACGCCATGACCTCGGATCAGGTGGCCGGCACGGGCAGTTCCGGCGGCACGGGCGCCGGCCCGCTGCTGTCCGTCAGCGACCTGGCGGTCTCGTTCGCGGTCGGGTCAAAGCTGGCCGCGCGCATCAAGCACGAGCAGCGCTTCCTGCGCGCGGTCGACGGCGTCGACCTCGACATCAACCGGGGCGAGGCGCTCGCGCTGGTCGGCGAGTCCGGCTCGGGCAAGTCCACGTTCGCGCTGGCGCTCGCCGGGCTCAGGCCGGCCGACAGCGGGCAGATCACCTTCGATGGCCGGACGCTGTCACGCCGCCGGTCCAAAGCCGACCAGCGACGGATCCAGATGGTGTTCCAGGACCCGTACTCCTCGCTCAACCCTAGGCTGACGGTCGGCGGGATGCTGCGCGAGCTGCTCAAGGTGCACCACATCGTGCCGCCTTCGGAAGCGGACGCCTACTGCAGGCAGCTGCTCACGATGGTGGGCCTGGGCGAGGACGCGATGGGAGCCTTCCCGCGCCAGTTCTCCGGCGGGCAGCGGCAGCGGGTGGCGATCGCCAGGGCCCTGGTGCTGAGGCCCGATGTGCTCGTCGCCGACGAGCCCGTATCGGCGCTCGACGTGAGCGTGCAGGCCACGATCTTGAACCTGCTGCGCGACCTGCGCGATGAGCTCGGGCTCACGCTGCTGCTGATCTCGCACAACCTGGCGGTGGTCAGGCACCTGTGCGACCGGGTCGCGGTGATGTACCTGGGCCGGATCGTGGAGGTCGCGCCGACCGAGCGGTTGTTCGCCGATCCATGGCACCCCTACACCAAGGGCCTGCTGGCGGCTATCCCGAGGCTGACCGCGAGCCAGCTGGATGACCCTGGCGGCCCGGCGGTGGTCGGCGACCCGCCGAGCGCGCTCCGCCTGCCCCAGGGCTGCCGGTTCCGCACCCGCTGCCCGATCGCGCAGCCGGTCTGCGAGGTCGAGGACCCGCTGCTGACGTCGGCGGCTGGTGCCGACGGGCACAGGGCCGCGTGCCACTTCGCCCTCGGCGGAGTCTCGGCCGGCCCGGCAGCGCGGCCAGCCGGCGCGACGCCGGCGACGGCGAAGGGGGACTAGCCATGAACGCGCCAGTGATCATGGCAAGTGAGCGCGGCGAGGTCGGGCTCGAGGCAGGCATGCGGCTGCTGCGGTCCGGCGGCAGCGCGATGGACGCGGTCGAGGCCGCCGTCCGGATTGTCGAAGCCAACGAGGGCGACCATTACGTGGGCGTCGGCGGCCTGCCCAACCTGCTCGGAGTAGTGGAGCTTGACGCCTCGATCATGGACGGCGCCACGCGACGGGCGGGCGCCGTCGCCGCCGTGACCGGCTTCCCGCACCCGATCTCGATCGCCCGCGCCATCTGCGACCGGCTGCCCCAGCACGTGCTGCTCGCCGGCGCCGGCGCCGAGCGGTTCGCCGACGAGGAGGGCATCGAGCGCGGCGAGACGCTGACCGATGAGGCCAGGCGCATGTGGCGCGAGGGACTCGAGCCCGACGGGCTCGCCAGGGCCGGGCAGAGCCACGGGCCGGGCGAAATCGCCTACCGGCGCCGGATGGCCGAGCGGCTCGGCGCGCTGGCACGCCGCGACTGGCCGTGGGGCACGGTCAACGTGCTCGCGCTCGACGACGCCGGCGACCTCGCCGTCGCGGTCAGCACCAGCGGCTACCCGTGGAAGCTTCCCGGGCGGGTCGGCGACTCGGCGCTGATCGGCGCCGGCAACTACTGCGACAACCGGTACGGCGCCGCCGCCTGCACCGGCCGGGGCGAGCTCGCGATCCGGGCGAGCACGGCCAGATGCGCGGTGCTCGCCCTGCGGGAGGGCCTCGATCCGGGCGCGGCGGGCGCCCGCGTGCTCGCCGAGACGGCTGAGCTGGCTGACGAGTTCCGCGCGCCGCTGCAAGTGCTGTGCCTGACGCCGGACGGGCGGCACGGCGGCGCGTCGACCAAGCCAGGCGCGACTTACAGCGTGTGGGAGGCCGGCGAGCCCGCGTTCAGGATCTGCGAGAGGACACAGTCATGAAAGTTTTCCTGTCCACCGACATGGAAGGCACAGCGGGGGTCGTTGACTGGGAGCAGTGCGTGGGACCAGGTCCCGAGGCCGCGGCCGGCCGCAAGCTGCTGCTCGACGAGGTGAACGCGGCGATCGAGGGGGCGCTGGAGGCCGGTGCCACCGAGATCGTGGTCAATGACTCTCACTCCACGATGCGCAACCTGCCGCCTGGCGAGCTGGCGGGCGACGCCTCCTACATCTCCGGCAGCCACAAGCCGATGTACATGATGCAGGGCCTGGACAATAGTTTCAACGCCGTGCTCTTTATCTCTTATCACGGCTCGGTCGGAGCGCCGGCCGGGCTGTCGCACACCTATAACCCCCGCGCCGTTTCCGAGGCCAGGCTGGATGGCGTGGTCACCGGAGAGGCCGGCATCAACGCCCTGGTCGCCGCCCACTACGGGGTGCCCGTCGTGCTGGTGACCGGCGACCGCAGCGCCTGCGACGAAACCGCCGCCCTGATTCCCGGCGTGCACGCCGCCGTGGTCAAGGAATCGGTCAGCCGGCTCGCCGCGCACAGCCTGCACCCGAGGCGGGCGTGCGAGCTGATTCGCGAGACGGCGGAGCGCGCGGTCGCCGCCGCCGCGGATGCGAAGCCGCCGCCGCTGGCCGGCGCGGTGCTCGAGGTCTCGGTCCGCACCACCGACATCGCCGAGGCGGCGAGCTGGGTGCGCGGCGTCGAGCGGACCGGTGACCGCGAGCTGCGGTTCGCCGGAGACGACCCCCTCACGACCTACCGCTCGTTCTGCGCGGCGATCCTGCTCACCAGGACCGTCGCGGAAGTCGTATGACAGTCGCGGTCGTCACCGGCGCGGCCGGCGGAATCGGCGCCGCGATCTGCCGGCGCCTCGCCGCCGACGGGTTCGAGGTCGCCTGTGCCGACATGCGGGAAGCCGGCGCCGTCGCGCTCGCCGCCGGGCTGCCGGGGGCCAGGGGCTACGGCGCCGATGTGCGCGATCCCGCCTCGGTGCGCGAGGCGGCGCAGCGGATCAGGGCCGATCTCGGGGATCCGTGGCTGCTGGTGAACGCCGCCGGGGTGTTCAGCATCCAGCGGCTGGTGGACCTCGACGAGGCCGGGTGGGACGCGATCATCGACACCAACCTGAAGGGGCCGTACCTGACGTGCCGTGAGTTCATGCCGGCGATGATCGCCGCCCGCGACGGCTGCGTGGTGAACATCGCGTCTACGGCCGGGGTTCGCGGCGGGCGCGGGCGCGCGGCGTACTGCGCGTCCAAGGGCGGGCTCGTGCTGCTGACCAGGAGCCTGGCCATTGATCACGGTCCTGACGGGGTGCGGGTCAACTGCGTCTGCCCCGGGCTGATCGACACCGAGATGGCGGACTGGATCAGGCACGACGAGCAGGCGATGGCCGACTTCGCCGCCCGGACGCCTGCCGGGCGGATCGGCACGCCGGCCGACATCGCCGACGCCGTCGCGTACCTGGCGTCGCCGGGGGCGAGCTATCTGCGGGGCGCCGTCCTGATGGTCGATGGCGGCGTAACGGCGTGACGCAGGCTGAGGTCGGGCGGCTGCCGGTGGATCCGGGCCAGGGCGACGGCGGCGCCGGCGAGGGTCCCCCGCGCGTGCCGGCGCAGCGTCGCGTGTCCAGGCTCATCGACATCGCCGAGGCCGTCGGCGTGCACACCTCGACCGTGTCACGGGTGCTCAACGGCGACCCGGCCCAGTCCGTCCGCCCGGAGATCTACCAGCAAATCCTGACCGTGGCCAGGCAGCAGGGCTACCGGCCCAACGCCCTGGCCCGGGCGCTCAAGCAGCGCCGGGTGGGCGCGATCGCCTTCGTGATCCCGCTGCTGCGCAACCCGATCTGGGTGCGGCTGCAGCGCGGGGCGCTGCAGCGGGCAGCCGAGCGCGGCTACGTGGTGATGATCATGGAGGAGCCGGAGGACGACCCGAAGCCGCCGGACAGCTACCGGTACCTGGTCGAGGAGAGCCGGGCCGACGGCCTGCTGATCGCGACGTCGCTGCGGATCGCCGGGCATGCCGACGGCATGTCGGCCGCGCCGCACGTCTACGTCAACCGGCGCGGCCCGCGCCGCGGCAACAACGTGATCATGGATGAGCCCGGTGCCGTCCGCATCTTCATCGAGCACGTCGCCGAGCTTGGTCACCGCAGCATCGCGCTGATTGACGGCCCGGCCGACGTCGACACCGTGCACCGCAGGGTCACGGCGGCCCGGCGGATCTGCGGCGCTCGCGGGCTCGCCGTCAGCGTGCTGCATACGGCGGCCACCGAGGAAGGCGGCTGGGACGCGGCGCAGCGACTGCTCGGCCAGGTGAGCAAGCCGACCGCGTGCGCTGTCGGCAGCATCAACCAGTTGTTCGGGGTGCTCGCCGCGCTCCGCCAGGCGAGCGTGGCCGTGCCAGCGGCGATGTCGGTGCTGAGCTTCGACGAGGACGAGTGCCTGGCCTTCCTCGATGTGGCCGTGTCCAGCGTGGCAATGCCGCTCGCCGAACTCGGCAGTGCCGCGGTGGACGCGCTCATCATCAGGGTGGAAGGCGGCCCCGAGCGCGATGTGCTCGTCAAGTCGCCGATGACGCTCGTGCACCGGGAATCTGTCAGCTGTGCCCCCGCATGAACGCCACGCAGACGGGAACTACTGAGGCTGGCTAACCGTTTAGCTGGCAACCGATCTCCGGCGTCCGGCGTCAAGATAACTGCAGTGCGACAAACAGCAGTTCCACAGCCTTGACGCAGCGGGCCAGGCAATCGGCCCGCATCCAGCATCGATTAGCCTGTCAATGGCGGTACCGCCAAGGCAACCCGGAGGCTGCCAGGGCGTGGTGCTGCTCAGGCGCGGGCTGAATCGGCGCGCGGAGGTCCGGAGGACTTATGAAGCGCATGTGGTCGAAACGGGCTAAGAATATCGTCCGCTGGACCTCGATAGCGACCGCCGCCGTCCTCGTTGCCGGATCGCTTACCGCTTACGTTATGGTACGGCTCAAGCTCGATGGCGTCACCCATATTGCCAAGATCGACGTGCAGCATCGTCCGCCGCACTACAACACTAGCGCGCTGAACATATTGCTGCTCGGCTCGGATAACAGGCACGGGCACAATGGCGCGATCGGCGGCCGGGACGGGTGTAATTGCTCCGACACGATCATGGTCGTGCACATCTCGCCCGGGCGCGGGAAAGTAACGGTCGTCAGCATTCCGCGTGACACGATGGTGCCGCTGTACTCGTGCTCGCCGTGGAACGGCCTGCCAGGTCAGCAGGCAGATCCCTACGCGCTCGAGCGGATCAACGGCACGCTGGCGGCGGGCGGGCCCGAATGCGTGCGCGAGACGGTGGAGCAGCAGACCGGCACTTATCTCGATGACGTGCTTGAATTGGATTTCACCGGTTTCGAGCAGGTTATCAACGATGTCGGCGGGGTCAACGTATGCCTGCCGTTCGCGATCCACAACAGCATTTCGCTAGCGGGCGGCACCGGCCTTGACCTGTCGGCTGGCCGGCACCATATCTGGGGCCGGGTGGCGCTGCAGTTCTGGCGCACTCGCGAGAATGTGGCCGACGGCTCCGACATCGACAGGATCGCGCGCGATCAGTACTTCCTCGCCCAGTTGGTCAAGGGAGTGCTGCACACCGGCCTGCTGCACAGCCCCAGCAAACTTTACACGGTGATCGGCGATGTGGCCGGCAACCTGATGACCGACGCCAGCGACACCGAGCTGCTGCACATCGCGACCAGCCTGCGCGGCATCTCGCTGCAGAACGTCCAGTTCATTACCGCGCCATGGGAAGTTTACCCGGGCGACCCCAATGAGGTCGAGTTCAGTCATCCGCAGTCGAACGCCTTGTTCTTCGCGCTCGCGCACGACACGAAGCTGCCGAAGGTCGCCAAGCACAAAGCGTCGAGGAAGACCCCGTCGCCCGCTGTCTCGGCCGCCGCTCAGCCGCTGACGATCAACCCGACCCAGGTCAAGGTCGAGATCCTGAACGGCTCCGACGGCACCGACGAGACGGCGAGCGCATCGACGGCGCTCACGGGCCGCGGCTTCACGGTGGTGGGCACCGGCTACGCCGCCGCGAACACCTACACGACGTCCGTCATCCAGTACTCAGGCCCGGCCGACCTGCCGGCCGCGCGGACGCTGAGGCAGCAACTCAGCCTGGTCAAGCTGCAGCGCGATCCGGACCTGGCTCCCGGCACGGTCCAGGTCATACTCGGCTCGACGTTCAAGGCGCTTGCCCCGCCGATGCCGACCTCCCAGTCGATCAGCGGCCTGTCCACCAGCTACGGCGGGATCACGGCCAACATCCGCTGCCGCAACAGCGCCTTCTACGGCTACTACGACCAGGCCCCGACGACGGCCTCGACCACCTGCGCCTGCTAGGAAGGCGCGAGCCCGAAGCGGCGTGAGCGGAACATCGCCTAGGTCATGGAGGTGTCGAGTGACTCGGGATCCTGGCAAGTCAAGCTGCGGCGGGTCAGCGGGGACGTTGCCGGGTTTTAGAAGCTGTCGGGTGGCTCGGGATCTTGGAAGGTCAAGCTCCGGCTGCTGTCAACGGCCAGAGGCGAGACCGTTTCCGGGGTTTCCGGAGACTTCCCGCTTCGCGGAGTCTTCCCGGCTCTGGCGCGGAGCGTTCCCGGCTCTGGCGCGGAGCCTTGTCGCTGTGCGGAGTGTTGTCCGCACATAGAACGGCAAAGACTCCGTACAGCGACAACTCTCCGCGACAACGACGTAGAACGCTCCGCGATCATGCCGCAGACGACGGAGAACGCTCCGCGATCATGCTGCGGCGCGGGAACGCTCCGCGATCATGTCGCAAAACAGCGGGGAACGCTCGGCGATCATGCTGTGGCGCGGAAACGCTCCGCGATCACCGGCCCGGGCAACCCCGCACCGCCGAAACTGAGCCCGGCTCACTCCGGGGGGCGATCTGGGCCGGCGCGATGGCAATTTTTACTTCTGTCCCGCAAGTTGGGAGGAAGTTTGATTTTGTGAGGTATGACCTCGCGCCGATCGAAGATCGTTGGCTGGACCTCGATCGCCATGACCACTGTCCTTGTCGTGGGCGTCCTCGGGGGGTACTTCGACGTCCGGAGCAAGCTCGACAACATCGGGCACATCACGATCACCGATACGGCGCACCGTCCGCCCAGGTATACCGACGCCCTGAACATCCTGCTGCTGGGGTCTGACAGCAGGGCCGGCGGCCACAACGCCAGGATCGGCGGCCGGATCGGCTGTGACTGCTCGGACACGATCATGGTCGCGCACATCTCGCCCGGCCGGGGCAAGGTCACCGTGCTGAGCATCCCGCGCGACACGATGGTCCCGCAGTACGCGTGCACCGCTACGCAAGGAACGCCTGGTCAGTCGTCTAATCCGGGGTTCTTCGAGCGGATCAACGGAACGCTCGCGGCGGGCGGCCCCGAATGCGTCAGGACCACCATCGAGCAGCAGACCGGGATCTATATCAACAACACCGTCCAGCTGAACTTCACCGGGTTCCAGCAGGTCATCGACGACGTGCACGGCGTCACCATCTGCGTGCCCGTGGCGATCAGCGACCCGATCGTGCCCGGGCCGCTCGGCCACGGTACGGGGCTCAAGCTGTCCCGAGGCCGGCATCACATCTTCGGCAAGACGGCGCTACGGCTGTGGCGGGCACGTTACGCGCTCGCGGACGGCAGCGACCTGGCCAGGATCAACCGCGACCAGTACCTGATGGGCCAGATTTTCAAGGGCGTGCTGCACAGCGACCTGCTGTCCAGCCCGGCGACGCTGTACAAGATCTTCGGCGACGTGACCAATTCGCTGAGCACCGACGCCTCCGCGGGCGACCTGGTCAGCATTGCCTCCAGCCTGCGCCACGTGTCGAGCTCCCATGTCCAGTTCGTCACCGCGCCGGTCGAGCCGTACCCGTCCGATCCCCTAGCTGAGCTGCAGTTCGCCCAGCCGCAGGCCGGCGCGGTCTTCGCGGCGATCGCGAGGGACAAGACCCTGCCCAAGCCGCACCGAGTCCGCACGGTCGCCAGCGGCAAGGCCGGCAAGGCCGGCAAGGCCGGCAAGGGCGGCAAGGGCGGCCAGACCGGCCAGACCGGCAAGGCCAGTAAGACCGGCAAGACGGGCAGCACCGTGCCTGCCACGGTCAAGCCGTCGGCGGTCAAGGTCATCGTGCTCAACGGGACGTCGATCCAGGGCCTCGCCGCTAAGGCGGCCAGCGCGCTGACCACGGCGGGCTTCTCTATCGTCGGGCAGCCGGCCGATGCGCCCGCGTCCACTTACACCGGTTCGGTGATCCAGTACGGGACGGCGGCGGCCAAGCCGGCGGCACTCGCCCTGGCGCAGCGAGTGGCGGCGAAGGTGGAGTTGCTGGCGAGCGTGCCCGCGGGGCAGGTCCAGCTCATCCTCGGCACGAACTTCTCCGGGCTGACCGAGCCGAACAAGGCGCTCGGCACTATCGCGGGCAGTTTCAAGGCAAGCTCGAGCTGCCGGAACTCCGCCTTCTTCGGCGTCAACCGCCCCGCGCCTGACCACCACCTGGCGTGTGCCTGCTGACCGCGACCCCGGCCGCGACCCCGGCCGGGACCCCCGCCGCGATCCCGGCCGTGTCCGGCGGAAGCTCAAGCCCCGCAGCGGTCAGCCGTACCCCGGGGTCTGATCCCGCGAGCAGGCTCGCCCCGGCCCCGACCGGGCAGGTCCACCTGGAAGGGCCGAGGTTCACCGCCACGAACAGCGGCCCGCGCCGCACGGTCAGCCAGCCGGCCTCGGCGTCGCACTCGGTCTCGACCCGCTCGAATCTCGGATCGGACAGCGCCCGATACCGCGCCCGCAGCGCGATCAGCTCCCGGTACCAGCTCAGCAGCTCCGCGTGACCGTCCCGCGCCGCCTGCGCCCAGTCCAGCTTGGCCCGCTCGAAGGTCGCGCTGTCCTGCGGGTCAGGTATGTCGTCAGGGTCCCAGCCGAACGCCGCGAATTCGGCCTTGCGGCCCTCCCGCACGGCCTCCGCCAGCTCCGGATCACGGTGATCGGTGAAGTAGGGGAACGGAGTCGTCGCGCCCCACTCCTCGCCCTGGAACAGCATCGGCACGAACGGCGAGGTCAGCAGCAGCGCCGCGGCCACCTTCAGCCGGCCCGCGGTGGTCAGGGAGGTGAGCCGCTCGCCGGCCGCGCGGTTCCCGACCTGATCATGGTTCTGGGCGCAGACGACAAACTGGCTGCCCGACAGGCCCGCCGGCGACCGGCCGTGGACCCGCCGCCGGTAGCCCGAGTAGCTGCCGTCGTGCACCCAGGCCTGCCGCAGCGCCTTGGCCAGCACGGGCAGCGAGCCGAAGTCGCTGTAGTAGCCATCGCGCTCGCCGGTGAGCAGGGCATGCAGCGCGTGATGCCACTCGTCGGCCCAGCAGGAGTCCAGGCCGTAACCGCCCGCGGCGCTTCCTGAGACCAGGCGCGGGTCGTTCTGGTCGCTCTCCGCGATCACGATCAGATCCCTGCGCAGGTGGGCGCCGAGCGCGCGAACCTCGGCGGCGAGTTCGGCCATGATGTGCGTGGCCGAGCCGTCGAAGATCGCGTGCACGGCGTCGATCCGCAGGCCGTCGGCATGGTAGTCGCGCAGCCACATCAGGGCGTTGTCGATGACGAACCGGCGCACCTCGCCGCTGTCCTCGTCGTCGAAGTTGACCGCCTCGCCCCACCAGGTCTGATGCCGCGAGGTGAAGTAGGGCCCGAACTCGCGCAGATGACTCCCCGCCGGGCCGAGATGGTTGTAGACCACGTCGATGATCACGCCGATGCCGGCGGCGTGAGCCGCGTCCACCAGGCGCTTGAGCCCCTCGGGCCCGCCGTAGGCGTGGTGGGGCGCGAACAGGTCCACCCCGTCGTAGCCCCAGCCTCGCTCGCCGGAGAACTCCGCCACCGGCATGATCTCCAGGAGATCGACCCCGAGGTCGGCCAGGTGAGGCAGGCGGGTGATCGCCCCGGCGAACGTCCCTTCGGCCGAGAACGTGCCGACGTGGCATTCGTAGATCACCGAGCCAGGCAGCGGCACGCCTCGCCAGCCCGCGTCGGACCACTCGAAGCTGCCATGGTCGATCACCCTGGACGGCCCGTTAATCCCGAAAGGTTGAAAGGGTGTACGGGGATCAGGTCGCGGCGAGCCCGCATCCAAGCTGAAGGCATAGTCACAGCCAGGTCCGGCCGCGTCATCGCGGCACGACCACCAGCCGTCGCCGGCGGGACTCATCGGCAGCCTGCGATCGGCGAGCACGACCTCGACCCGGCGCGGGCGCGGGGCCCAGACCCGGAAGTCGGTCATGCCGCCTCGAGCGCCAGGATCTGTACGGGGAACCACCGCAGCAGTGCCGCCGCGCTCACGGCACCACCGCTGAACCGCTCGCCGTTCAGGGCGCTCACCCAGGTGCCGGGCGGCAGCGTGACCTCGGTGCCGGTCCACGGATCGGGGGTGCCCGTAGCCAGCCTCGGCACGATCACGCAGCTGCCGCCCGACCGCGTGAAGGCGATGAACCGGTCAGCGAACTCGCCGCTGACCTTGAGCGGCTCGTAGCCCGAGGTACGGTCGTAGGCCGCCGGGACGGCGCGCCGGTGCGCCAGCAGCTTGCTGATCAGCCAGATCTTGGAGCCGCCCTCGGAGTCGCGGGCCAGCGCCTCCGCCGGCGTCGCCTCGGCCAGCTCGGTGAGCAGCGCCTCCCTGGCCTGGTAGTCGACTGGCCGGCGGTTGTCCGGGTCGACGAGGGACAGGTCCCAGATCTCGGTGCCCTGGTAGAGATCAGGCACGCCAGGGCAGGTGAGCAGCAGCGCTACCTGGGCGAGCGAGTTCAGCCGTCCCCTGGCGACGAGGTGATGCGCGGCCAGGAATTCCCCGACCATCGCGACGAAGGCCTCGTCGGCCAGCACCGCCGCGATGAAGTCGCTGAGCGCCCGCTCGTAGCCCTCCTGCGGGTCCGTCCAGGTGGTGTGCAGCTTGGCTTCGCGTACCGCCTTGGTCATGAAGGCCTGGACCCGGTCGGCGCCGATCGGCCAGGCGCCGACCAGCGTCTGGTACAGCAGGTGCTCGGCGCCCCGGTCCGGCCACCCGCCGCGGCCGTGCCTGCCGCCCCGCGCCTTGTGCCTGTCGTTGTGGGCTGACCAGCGCTCGACGGCCGCGTTCCAGGCGCCGGGCAGCTCGGAGAGCACGCTGATCCGTGCCCGCATGTCGCCGCTTCGCTTGGTGTCGTGGGTGGACAGCGTCAGCATGGCGTCCGGCCAGTGCAGCACGGCGTAGCGCATGGCGTCGTGGAAGTCGGCCAGCGTGCCGCCGAACCGCGCCGGGTCGCCGCCGACCTCGTTGAGGCAGATCAGCGGCTGGTAGCGGTAGAACGCCGTGTCCTCGACTCCCTTGGCCATGACCGGCGCGCTGACCTGCGCGAATCGGACGGCGAACGCGGCTTCCTGGTCGCCGTCGTAGCGCAGCACGAGCAGGCTGCCGATGAAGTCGAAGAGCTCGGCGTCCAGGTCGGGCCTGCGCTGCCTGGCGGCAGTGACCGCGGCGGCGACCTTGGCCCGGTCGGCGAACGTGGCCTCGTGGCCCGGGCGCGGGTAGCAGCGGTAGACCGCGAGCGCGGCGAGCACCTCGCGGAGCGACTCGCGCAGCTCCCGGCGGGTGTAGTCGCGCTGGCGGCGGTGCCGCTCGCAGATGTCGGCGAGCCCGGCGGTGAGCCGTTCCACCTCGGTGGCCAGGTCCTCGGCCATGATCTCCAGCTTGGCCTCGTGACTGACGTCGGCGAAGCTGGCCGCCTGGCCGGTGAAGCGGGCATAGCCATCGAGCAGCTCCGCCTCGCCGGCAGGGTCGACGAAGAGCTTGCCGGCCAGGTTGAGGAAGCCGTAGCCGGACGTCCCGGCGACCGGCCAGGAGCCAGGCAGTTCCTCATCGGGGCCGAGGATCTTCTCCACAACGATGTAGGCGTCGCCCGCGACCTCGCGCAGCCTGGTCAGGTAGCCCTCGGGGTCGGCGAGGCCGTCCACGTGGTCGACGCGCAGGCCGCTGAGCTTGCCGTCATTGACTAGCCTCACGACGAGGCGGTGGACGTCGTCGAAGACCTCGTCGCGCTCGATTCGGAGGCCGGCCAGCCCGTCGATGTCGAAGAACCGCCGGTAGGACAGCTCCTCGGCGGCCGTGCCCCAGTAGGCGAGCCGGTAGTTCTGCCTGCTGAGCAGATCGTCAAGCTTGTCCGGGTCGGCGTTGATCTTGCTGACCTCGGCGTCGATGGCGGCGGCGAGGTCTTCGTCCTGCTCCGCGAGCTCGGTGAGCCTGCGCCGCAGTTCCCCGATGCCCTCGTGCCGCTCGGCCACGTCGGCCGGGTCGGTGAGAAGCGCGTGCGGCAGGTTGCCGAGGTCGGTCGCGATGGCCTTGAGGTCCGCGGAGCCGGTCTTGTCGGCCGCGCTGGCCAGCAGGTCGTCCAGGCTGCGCGGCGAGAGCGGCAGTTCCTCATCGGCGTAGGTGACGACGAATGATCCCTTGTCGCGCCCGACCTTGAGCTCTCCGGCTTCGAGTACCCGGCCGTACCTGTCGGCCAGGATCGGCATCAGCACGGTGGCGGTGAGCTTGCGCTCGGGCGGGTCCCAGTCGATGTCGAAGTAGCCCGCGTACCGGCTGGCCGGCCCGTTCTCGAGTACGTCCCACCACCAGGCGCTGGCGCGGCCGTGCAGCGCCATGTGGTTGGGCACGATGTCGAGCAGCTGGCCAAGGCCCTGCTCGCGGAGCGTGGCCGTGAGCCGCTCGTAGCCGTCGGGGCCGCCGAGCCGGTCATCGATCCTGGCGTGGTCGACGACGTCGTAACCGGCCGAACCGGCCGACGCCGCCTGCAGGAAGGGAGAGAAGTACAGATGGCTCACGCCCAGCCGGGACAGGTAGCCGGCGATCGCTGCCACGTCGGCGAACGTGAAACCGGGGCTCAGCTGGATCCGGTAGGTGGCCGCCGGGGGGAGCCGGTCAGCCACCGTGCTGGCTCATCACGGACCGTCACCTCCGAGGGCTCCCGCCGTCACCTTGACCACACTAGATAAGCGTCCGCGCTGATGAGCGCTATTCCGGCAAGTCCGCGCCGCCTCCGGGCCCGCCTCCGGGTCCGCCTCCCCTTGTCCCTTCGCTGGCTCGCTGGGCGCCCTGCCTTGATGTGTGAAACGCGCATGGGCGGGCAGTTGCGATTGCCTATTACGTCAGGGTCGAGAAGGAGTTGCTCCTAATGTTCGCCATCATCGCTGCCGTGCTGTTCGCCATAGCTTTCATCATTAATGCGACGAGCACCTCCACTAGCGCGGTCTTTTCTCCGGAAAGCCTCATGCTGGTCGGCCTGGCACTGCTCGCCTTGCATATCGCGGGGATCGGCACGAGCGTTTCCTACAGCCGGCGCCGCCGGTAGATTTCCCCTCTTACCCGCTGAGAACCAGCCTGGCCCTGGTGGGTTAGGGTGACGTCGCGGCGCCGTCCCCGGTCGCCGCGACGTCTTCATGCTGGAGGCTTCGATGAAGAACGTAAACCTGGGCGGGACCGGGCTGCGCGTTTCCAGGATCTGCCTGGGAATGATGAGCTACGGCAACGACAGCGACCGGCCCTGGGTGCTCGACGAGGACGCGGCCGAGCCGATCGTCAAGGCCGCCGCGGACGGCGGCATCACCTTCTTCGACACCGCTGACGTGTACTCGGGCGGCGCGAGCGAGGTCGCGACCGGCAAGCTGGTCGGCAAGTTCTTCCGGCGCGATGAGGTGGTCGTGGCCACCAAGGTGCACGGCCCGATGGGATCAGGCGAGAACGAGCGCGGCCTGTCGCGCAAGCACATCCTGGCCGGCATCGACGCCTCGCTGCGGCGCCTTGGCATGGACTACGTGGACCTCTACCAGATCCACCGGTGGGACGGCCGGACGCCGATCGAGGAGACCATGCAGGCGCTGCACGACGTGGTCAGGGCAGGCAAGGCCAGGTACATCGGCGCGAGCTCGATGCACGCGTGGCAGTTCGCCAAGGCCCAGCACGCGGCCGACGCCCATGGCTGGACGAGGTTCGTCTCGATGCAGAACCACTACAACCTGCTGTACCGCGAGGAAGAGCGGGAAATGATCCCGCAGTGCCTCGACCAGGGCGTCGGGGTCATCCCGTGGAGCCCGCTGGCGCGCGGCGTGCTCGCCGGCAACCGGAGCCGGTCCGGTGAGCGGCACACCACCAGGGCGAACACGGACGCGTTCAGCGACTCGCTGTACGCGATGGCCGGTGACTTCGACGTGGTGGACCGGTGCGCGGAGGTCGCCGCCGCCCGGGGCGTGCCGTCGGCGCAGGTCGCGCTCGCCTGGCTGCTGCAGCGGCGGGGCGTCACCGCGCCGATCATCGGCGCCACGAAGCTCGGCCACCTGAGCGACGCGCTGGCCGCCGCCGATCTGGAGCTATCGCAAGACGAAATACGCGCACTCGAAGAATTGTACGTACCCCATCCCGTGCTTGGTCATTTGTAGCCGATATTCTGCGGCTTTTTAATCGGCTGGCATACGACACCGGTCTCGGCTGGTTATTATCGGGAATTGAACGGCCGCGGTTGCGTTCCGGTGCGGGGACCGGCGTTATCCGTTCGTCGCGGGGTTCGTCGCTAGAGATTGTCGTGCTTGAGATCAGGGGGACTCATGCTGGCTGCACGGTGGAGACTGCCCGTTGTCGTGGTAACTCTCGTAGCCGGGACTACCTGGGGACTGTTCAATTCCGGCACCCAGGCATCGGCGGTCGGCTGGCCTGGCGCGGCCGGGCGGGTCCTGCGGCTCGCGGCGAGCCAGCCCGCGCCGCTGGTGACTGACGCCGTGGCGCCGGGCATGCCCAAGCGCGGGCAGCCCGCCCCGAAGGTGACCGGGGCGATGCGGCAGGCCAACCTGATCAAGCAGGCCCTGGCGCGCGCCTACGTGCGCTCGGCGCGGGTGCCCGGGGCGCGACTGCTCGCCGCCACCCAGCAAGCACAGGTCAGGAACTACTTCTGCGGCCCGGCCGCCGTCTCGGAGATGCTGGCCCAGGTGGGGGTGCGAGTTACCCAGGCGGCGGCGGCCAGGCAGCTTGGCACCAGCTCATCAGGTACCGACTGGTCGGACGCGAGCGGCTATCCGGTACCCAGGGTGCTCAACGCCCATCAGCGCAAGACGAAGTACGTAGTCGTGCCGCTGCCGTGGGTGCCGACGAGGGCGCAGATCTCGGCCTACGAAACCGACCTGGTCAGTGACCTCGGCAAAGGCGCGGGCGTGCCCCTGGCCGGCGACGCCTACGAGGTACCAGGCGGGCCGCATCTGGCCGGGCACCCGGCGGGACAGACGATCATGCACTGGTTCGACATCCGCGGCTATTCGCGCTCGGGCGCTATCACCAGCTACGAGGACTCGGTGCACGGCGCGCCGGGCATTGCCTGGGGCGGCGTGGTGCCCGCGTATTCCGCGCTGCCGTCAGCCACGATCGTGGACATTCTCGGGGCGCGTGGCTACGTCTGGTAGCCGGCTCGGCGGGGCGAGGCTCGTGGTGACACCCGTGGCGAGGCTCGTGGCGAGGCTCGTGGCGCTGCCAGCGGCCGGGGCTGCGGTGGCCGGGCTTGCGGTGGTGCTGGCTGGCTGTGCCGCCAGGGCGCCCGCACCGGTGGCGTCGCGGGCGGGCTCGCCCGGGGTGCGGGAGGCCCGGCCCGGGGTGCGGGCGGCCCCGCTCGCACCTGGCGTCAAGGCGTTCTGTCGTGGCCGGGCCAGGGCCGGGCTGGCCGCCGCTCTGTCGAGCACGGTGCCAGGGTCCCGGCGCGAGGAACTGGTGCCGCTGGGCGTCGCCGCCGACGGCCGGACCGGATTCGTGTCGGCATGGACGCCAGCCTTCTCTGGCGTGGCCGCGCTGAGCCTGCGTACCGGCAGGCTGCGCCCGATCATGCCGTTCGCGAATCCGTCGGTCGACCAGGCCGACGGAGCCTGGGGCGGCCGGTGGCTCGTCTGGGACCAGACCCACTCGCTGCAGAACCTTGACCGGTTCACCATCTACAGCTGGGACTCGGTGTCCGGCCGGGTGACCAGGCTGGGCCACTCGCTCGACTCACCGGCCGGGACCGCGTGGCCGAGTCCCTGGCACGCCCCGGCCGTGAGCGGCCGGTACGCGGCCTGGGCGCAGGGCTATGGCCCGGCCGGGCTGGTCCAGATCAGGCTCGCCGACTTGCGCACCGGGCGCGTGACGGTCGTGGCTGGCGGGCACGTGCAGGCGCCGTTCTTCGACGGAGGGCTGGTCGTCTGGCCGCGGTCCGACCGGCCAGGCGCGCTCACCACGCTGCACGCCTACAGCCTGGCCACGCACCGGCCGGCCCCGCTACCCGAGGCGCTCCGCGCCGTCGCCGGCACCGATGAGGTGGCGACCGACGGCACAAGAACGGCGTACCTCAATACATCGCTGACCGGCCTGTACTACTCCCCGGCCCCGGACGAGCGAGCCCGGCTGATGCTCCGGCTGCCGACCGGGACCGAATTCTCCGCGCTCTCGATGGGGCGGCGAACGCTGGCGTGGACCACGACCTCAGCCACGTTCGTGGCAAGCACCGCGACCGGGCGCTATGTCCAGGTGACGCCCGCCTACGGGCTAGCGGTGACCGGCCCCGGGCCAGCCGTCCTGATCGCGGACGCGCCGTCAGCCCGCTCCTCGCACCCGAGCCTGCCGCTCCACGTCCTCACCGCGCCCGCGGCAACCCCGCCGAATGAATGCGGCCGCGCCCGGCACCGGCAGCCACGCCAGGCACTGCCACCTCACCCGCGGCAATGAGCACCAGCGCGGGCGGCCTGGCAGGCCGCGTTTCCGGTTGCGCCGCACCTGCTCCGGGATCAGCTTAGGCTGAGTGGCATCGGATCAGGTTCCGGGGCGTGAGCACGGAGATCTGGCCAGGTCAGGGAGGCTGCCGGGGGACCCGGGATCCTGGCGGGTCAGGCTCCGGCGGGGTCAGCGGGGAGACCTTTTCCGGGTTCCCGGAGACTTCCGCTTCACGGAGCCTTCCCGGCTCTGGCGCGGAGCCTTCCCGGCCCTCGCGCGGAGCCTTCCCGGCCCTCGCGCGGAGACTTGTCGCTGTGCGGAGTCTTTCCGGCTCTGGCGCGGAGAGTTGTCGCCGCGCGGAGCGTTGTCCGCACATAGAACGGCAAACACTCCGTGCAGCGAGAAATCTCCGCCGTAACGACGGAGAACGCTCCGTGATCATGCCGCAAACGACGGAGAACGCTCCCCGATCCTGATCACGGGCCGCGCGGCCGCCTCCGGACCCGGTGCTGGTTTCCGTGATCATGCCCGCGACCATGATCACGGGAATTAACCCCAGCCGATCCCTGGCCGGCAATCACCCCGCCCGGCAAACCCGCACCACCCGCCTCCGCCGCCTCAGGCTCACCCCGCAGCCTGACCTCCGATGAGCCAACAAGGTCATTGATGGTGTCGGGCTCAAACGGGCCTTCGAACGCCGCCCTAGCCGCAGTCAGGGCACAGGCCGAACAGCTCGACCGTGTGACCAACCTGGGTGAAGCCGGCCTGGTCGGAGACCTGCTCGGCCCAGTGTTCGACGGCCCGCCCTTCCACCTCGACGCTGCGGCCGCAGTTCTTGCAGGTCAGATGGTGGTGGTGGGCATCGCTCTGGCAGCGCCGGTAGAGGATCTCGCCGGTCGCGTCCCTGATCGCGTCGATCCGGCCCGACTCGCTCAGTGCCTGGAGGTGCCGGTAGACGGTCGTCAGGCCGACTTGCTCGCCCCGGTCGCGCAGCTCCGCGTGGATCTGCTGCGCGCTGCAAAATCCCGGGAGTCGGTCGAGCACGGACGCGACCGCTTCGGCCTGGCGGGTGCCCCGGACCCGCGTACCGTGCGGCCGGTCACCGCTCGTGCGCTCTGGCATGTTCACAATGTAGCTATGGCAGAACGTCTGCGTGACGCTACGAGTCCGTACCTTCTCCAGCATGCCGCCAACCCGGTCGACTGGTGGCCGTGGAGCGACGAGGCATTCGCCGAAGCCAGGCGCAGGGACGTGCCGGTCCTGCTCTCGGTCGGCTACTCGGCGTGTCACTGGTGCCATGTCATGGCCCACGAGTCCTTTGAAGACCCGGCGACCGCCGCGCTGATGAACGAGCTGCTGGTGTCGATCAAGGTCGACCGGGAGGAACGGCCCGATGTTGACGCCGTCTACATGACGGCTACGCAGGCCATGACCGGTCAGGGCGGGTGGCCGATGACCGTGTTCCTGACTCACGACCGCGAGCCCTTCTACTGCGGCACTTACTTCCCGCGCGAGCACTTCGGCAGGCTCGTCGAGGCCATCTCGACGGCGTGGACCGATCACCGCAGCGACGTGACCGGCCAGGCTCGCCAGATCGCGACGGCGCTGGCCGAGTCCTCGGCTCGCGCGTCGTCAGCGGAGCAGTCAGGCGCCGATCCCTCCGGCCGAGCGCTCGGGCAGGCGGCCGAACTGGCCGATACCGCCGTGACGGCGCTGGCCAGGCGGTACGACAGCGCTCGCGGCGGGTTCGGGGGCGCGCCCAAGTTCCCGCCATCGCCCGCGCTCGAATTCCTGCTGCGCCGCTCCGAGCGGACGCCGGGGATCGGCGTCGCCGGACGCGCCCTGGACATGGCGAGCGGCACGCTCGAGGCGATGGCCAGGGGCGGCATCTACGACCAGCTTGGCGGCGGATTCGCCAGGTACAGCGTCGACGCGGACTGGGTGGTGCCGCATTTCGAGAAGATGCTGTACGACAACGCGCAGCTGGCCAGGATCTACGCGCACTGGTGGCGCCGCCTCGCGAGGGACTCCGCTGACGCTGGCGAGCTCGCGCGAAGGGTGGCGCAGCAGACCTGCGACTGGATGCTCGCCGACCTCGGCACCAGCGAAGGAGGCTTCGCGAGCGCGCTCGACGCGGACAGCGACGGCGAGGAGGGCGCCTTCTACGTCTGGACGCCGGCGGAACTCGCCGGGGTGCTCGGCGGTGACGACGGCACGTACGCGGCCGAGTTGTTCGCGGTTACCGAGACAGGCACGTTCGAGCACGGCCGCTCGGTCTTGCGGCTGCCCGCCGACCCAGCTGACCAGGCCCGGTACGAGGACATCAGGACCCGGCTGCTTGCGGCGAGGGCCGGCCGGGTCTGGCCGGCCAGGGACGACAAGATCGTCGCCGCCTGGAACGGGCTCGCCATCTCGGCCCTAGCCGAAGCCGGCCTGCTCTTCGGCCGGGATGACTACATCCAGGCGGCCACTGGAGCTGCCGAGCTGCTCGCTACCGTGCACTGGTCGGGAGGCAGGCTCGCCAGGACATCACGCGACGGAGTGGCCGGGCCGAGCGCCGGGGTGCTCGAGGACTACGCCTGCGTCGCGGACGGCCTTCTCGCGCTGTCCGGCGTCACCGGCGAGTCCCGCTGGGTCAAGCTGGCGGGCGAGCTGCTGGACCTGGCCATCGAGCGGTTCCGGGGCGCGGACGGTTTCTTCGACACCGCCGATGACAGCGAGCAGCTGATCTACCGCCCGGCGGATCCAGCCGACGGGCCGACGCCGTCAGGGACCTTCGCGATCGCCGGTGCGCTGCTCAGTTACTCGGCGCTGACTGGCTCGGCGGACTACCGGGACGCGGCAACCGCCGCGCTCGGCGCCGTGGCCGCCATCGCGCCAAGGTATCCGCAGGCGGCCGGCTGGGGCCTCGCCGTCGCCGAGGCGCTCATCGCCGGCCCGGCCGAGATCGCGATCATCGGCCCGGCTGACGATGAGAGGACAGTTTCGCTGCACGCCGCCGCCGCGTTCGGCGCGACGCCCGGCGCCGTTATCGCCGTAGGACCAGGAGGAAAGGCCGAACCGCAGCTTCCGTTGCTCGCCGGACGTGATCTGGTGAACGGCCAGCCAGCGGCGTTCGTGTGCCGCGATTTCACCTGCCGCCTGCCGGTGACCACACCGCCGGAGTTGCTCGCTGAACTGCGCTCGGCGGCGGTCGGCTAGCCCCGCGCAGCCGGCGTTTGGCTGGCGAAGACGCGGGTAGCGAAGCGGCGTCATGCGCAATGTTGTGAAACTTTTGGCTACGTAGTGCGTCTAACTTGATGTGGGAAAGTATGCCGCTACTTACGCCCTGACGGCTTTCGCATGGCCAGCAGTACCGGCATAATCCGAGTAGCGGTAGGAAGCGCCCCCGAGCGGAAGGATCCCGAGATTGCGTAGCTTGGCACGCCGGCTACTCCCCGTGATCGCCTTCGCTCTGGTGCTCGGCCTGGTGCTCACCGGGCTGGTCAGCCACTCGCGATCCCGGCTGGCACTCGGTCATGCCGGCCGCGCGAATCGCGCCAGTCCTGCGGGCCAGGCGCCGCGGGCCATCAGGCTGACGGGGATCAGCACGCTGGTCGGGCGGATTCCCGGCGTCGGAGCGTCCGGCCCGGCAACGACCCTGACCGTGGCGACGAAGCCGCTGCCGACCGCGCGGCCTTCCGCCCCGGCGGCGAGGAAAGTCCGGCTGCTTCCGGCCGATGTGCTGGTAATCAGCCCCGCGTCGCTGTCGGAGGCGGTGCTCAAGCGGCTGCGGAAACTGTCCGGTGTCGTCGCCGCGGTGCCCGTGGACGCTGGCCGGATCAAGGTCAACGGCGTATTCGTCAACGTGCTCGGCGTGAATCCCACGACGTTCAGGCCGTTCGCCGCCCGGCCCACGGCAGGCTCGGCCACGCTGTGGAGCAACATCGCCGCCGGGGGCATGGCCATCTCCTACACCATGGGCAGGCAGGACAAGCTCTCGCTGCGCAAGCCCGTGGAGGCGGCCGGGGCGAAGACGCTCAAGCTGCCGGTAGCCGGGTTCGGCACTGTCGGCATCGGCGGCGTGGACGCCGTCGTCTCATCCGGCGTGGCGAAGTCGCTGGGGCTGCCCGCCGACAACGCGGTCATCATCAGCGCGCCGAAGGCCAGGCTCGATCTCCTCATGAAGCGGATCGACAAGGTCGCGCCCGCTCACTCGGCGGTCGCGGCGCTCGTCACCCAGGTGATCGCCGGCGACTCCACGGTCACGACGGCGGCCGCCGGTGACCTGGTGACGGCGGGCCAGGGTCCGGGACTGACCTCCGCGCAGCTGACCAAGTTCCTCTCATCGGCCATGAGCAGGATCGGCATGCCCTATGTCTGGGGCGGCGCCGGACCGACCGCGTTCGACTGCTCCGGCCTCGTCCAGTGGGCAATGGCCCAGGCCGGCATCGTCATGCCGCGCGTCGCGGCCGACCAGGCCAGGACCGGGCCGCTGCTGCCGCTCAGTGAGGTGCAGCCGGGCGACCTGCTCTTCTACCACACGGACCCGACGGCTCCCGACTACATCTCGCACGTCGCCATCTACATCGGCAACGGCATGATGCTGCAAGCACCCGAGCCAGGCATGAACGTCCAGGTGGTCAAGGCCGACTTCGGCGCCGGCTTCGCCGGCGCGATCCGGGTCTACCCGAGGGTTGCGGCAGCGGTAGCGGGCAGCCCGGTCGGCTGACCGCGCCCGGGCTGCCGGGGTGCTCTTTTTAGCCCAGGTCTTGGAGGCTGCCGGGATGGCTCGTGCCTTGCGAGCCAGGCGACTCGTGCACGGAGCCTTGCCGGCTCCGGGGCGGAGACTTGTCGTTGCGCGGAGGTTTTTCCGCATATGGCGGCCGTCGAGCGACTCGTGATCAGGATCGGGGAGCCTTTCCGGCATCGTGGGGGAGAGTTCTCAGTCCGCGGTGCCATCGGTGCGGGGGCGGCAGGTGCGATGCTCCGTGATCATGTTCCAGGGCATGATCACGGAACATCGTCCCTGCCCTGACCTGGGTGATCTTCCGTGATCATGGTCTTGATCATGATCACGGAAACCAGCACGGGTTCCGGAGGCTGCCGCGCGGCTCGTGATCAGGATCGGGAGCCTTTCCGGCATCGCGGCGGAGAGTTCTCACTCCGGGGGAGCTGCCCCCGACAGCCCGTGCTTGCACTCCTTTCCTCTTCTGTGTAATCATAATTACATGAGTACAGAAACCACAGAACACTCCTCAGCCGCCGATCGCCTGCGCGGCTGGTTTACCGGCCGGATGCCCGGCGACTGGCTCGACGGCGCGCTCGAGGTGAAGCTCGACCGCGAAGAGATCACGGTGATTGTGCCGCTCCCGCCGCCCCAGCTGGCCGACGGCGCCTCGGAGGCCGAGGTGGCAGCGGCGTGGGAAGGCCGCGGCCGCAGGTTCCGCGAGGACACCAGGCAGCAGCGGATCGAGATCGCGCACGAGGCCGAGCACACCTTCGGCCGTAAGGTCTCCTGGGGAGTCAGGGCTGGTGAGCGGGTCGTGATGTACACGACGTTCTCCGTGCCGGTGATGACCAGGCTCAGGCAGAACGAGCGGCTCGTGCTCGACACCCTGGTCGATGCGGGCGTCGCGCGCAGCCGCAGCGACGCGCTGGCCTGGTGCGTTCGGCTGGTGGGCGAGCACGAGGACTCCTGGCTCGATGACCTTCGCGCCGCGCTGCACAAGGTTGAGCAGGTACGCGCCGAAGGCCCGCGTTCGGCCTGATTCCGCAGGTCGCGCGGTTAACCTCGACTCCCCGTGGTAGTAGCCCTTTGCGGCAGCGCATGAACGCGCTGCCCAAGGTTGTGCGAACGCATAGCGCGACAGCGCTCGAACGTACCGTGCAAACGCGTGCAGTAGCGGCTTCGACGCCGGGCGTCCCAGGTGGGCGGGATATTTGAGCAAAGCCCGTCCGGGGTACACTCCCCAAATCGATCCCGCAAAGTCCGGGCCCGTTTTGGGCTGTCCGGACTGCTAGCCCGCAGCGGAGCGTTCAGCGTTGACGCCGGCGAGGAGGAGCAGTCGTGGTGTATGAGGTGAGGGCCGCGTTGGTGGAGTGGAATCCAACGGCGGAGCGGCTCCGCGAGCTGACCGAGAAGATGCCGAACAGCCAGATCACCGAGTTCGATAACGTCGTCGTCAAGGCCAGGGTGGATTCTCGCAGCACCAGGTCGACATTTGTCGTAGCAGACTCGACCAACGCCACCAACCAGACCATCACTCGCGAGGAGTACCAGCGCATCTCGGCTGAGCAGGACGACTACATCGCCGGCGAGCACGTGGTCGTGGTAGACGGCTACATCGGCTCCGACCCCGCGTTCCGCACCAGGGCACGGCTGATCATGGAGGCCGCGAACGCGAACGTGGCCGGAATGCAAAAGCAGCTGTACTACCCGGCTGATGACGACTACGACGCGGCGACCTGGGAGCCGGACACCACCGTCATCTACACGCCTAACCTCGCCGCTCCCGGCTACCCGGACGACCGGGTGATCGCCGTCGACCTGAATGCCAACATCACCCGCGTGCTCAACTCGGACTACTTCGGTGAGTCCAAGAAGGGCGGCCTGCGGATGTTCAACAACATCGTCTACAACCGCGGCGGTCTCGCACTGCACGCCGGCTGCAAGGTCATGCCCAGGGACGGCGACTCGACCGCGATCTTGATCGTCGGCCTGTCCGGCACCGGCAAGACGACCACGACGTTCACGACGCAGCTTGACAGCAAGCCCGCGCAGGACGACTTCGTCGCGCTCATGCCCGGCGGCAAGGTCTACACCACGGAGAATGGCTGCTTCGCCAAGACCTTCGGCCTTGACCCGAGGTACGAGCCGGCGATCTACGGCGCCACGACCAAGCCGGACGCCTACCTGGAGAACGTGTCGGTCGATGCCGACGGCAAGGTCGACTTCTTCGACACCTCCTACACCAAGAACGGCCGGACGACCTGGCCGTTCTCTTACGTGCACCCGTGGCCGGGCAACGACGTGCCGCCGGCTGAGTTCCTGCTGATACTCAACCGCAACGAGAACATCGTGCCCGGCGTCGCCCGCCTTGACCGCGAGCAGGCCGCCGCGTACTTCATGCTCGGCGAGACGACCGGCACGTCGGCCGGCGGCAAGGACGAGGAGGGCAAGTTCCTCCGGGTGCCCGGCACCAACCCGTTCTTCCCGAGGCGCATGGCCGACATGGGCAACCGGATGCTGGAGCTGCTCGACAGCCACGAGCTCGAGGTCTACGTCCTGAACACCGGGCGGGTCGGCGGCAAGGACGACGCGCTGTCCAAGAAGGTCACGATTCCCTACTCCTCGGCGATCGTGGCTGCCATCGTGGAGGACACGATCGAGTGGGAGAGCGACGAGGACTTCGGCTACGAGGTCGCCAAGACGCTCCCCGGCGTTGACGACATCGAGATCCTGCAGCCCCGGCGGCTCTACGAGCGGCAGGGCAGGCAGGACGAGTACCAGGCGATGGTCACCAGGCTCAAGAAGGAGCGCAGGGAGTACCTGGCCTCCTTCCCGGGCCTGGACGAGCAGATCGTCAAGTCCATCGGCTAGCACGGCGGCAGGCGAAAGCGCGGGGCGCGGCAGGCACTATCGCCGCGTCCCGCGCGTTATCTCAGGTAAGTTCCCGGACCTTAGGTAACAGGTGTGCGGACCTTCGCGGACCACGGCCGAATCGGTCATGTTCTTGGATACGGTTCATAGGAGCCGGACTGGTCGGCACAGTGCTGGCTTAGCCCAGTGGCAGCGAGGAAGGGCGCCGTATGGCTCTGCGCGTGCGCGATCTTGCCTACCGGCTCTACGAGCGGCGGCTCGGCGCGTCGCTGCCCAGATCGCGGGTACCCAGGCACGTCGGCGTGATGTGCGACGGCAACCGCCGCTGGGCTCGTTCGGCGGGGCTGATGATCAGCAGCGGTCACCGCAAGGGCGCGGACAAGATCTTTGAGCTGCTCGACTGGTGCCGCGACGCCGGGGTCGAGGTCGTGACCTTGTGGCTGCTGTCGACAGACAACCTGACGGCGAGGCCGGAGTCAGAGATCGAGCCGCTGCTGGCGATCATCGAGGACACGGTCAGGGAACTCGTCGCGCAGAACTGGCGGGTCAAGCCGGTAGGCGCGCTCGACCTGCTGCCAGCCGAGACCGCCCAGGTGCTCAAGGGCGCCGGCGAGGCCACCATCGACTTCCCCGGCCTGCTCGTCAACGTCGCGGTCGGCTACGGCGGCCGCAGGGAGATCGCCGACGCGGTCCGGTCGCTGCTGCAAGAGCACGCCACGAAAGGCACCACGATCGAGGAACTCGCCGAAGTCCTCGACGTCGAGCACATCGCCGAGCACCTGTACACCGCTGGCCAGCCCGATCCCGACCTCGTGATCAGGACCTCGGGTGAGCAGCGGCTGGGCGGGTTCCTGCTGTGGCAGAGCGCGCATTCGGAGTTCTACTTCTGCGACGCGTACTGGCCGGCGTTCAGGAAGGTGGACTTCCTGCGGGCGCTGCGATCCTATGCGGAGCGGCAGCGCCGTTTCGGCACCTGACCGGCTCTAGTCTCCATATCTGCCGACAAACACGGGCTGAACGTCGCGGGTCGAGTCGGTTTCCTGGCGCGCCGCTACTTCCGTCTAGTGGCATCGGGCGGGTACCGTCGAAAACTGACAGGCGGTGTGTAGCCGCCCGACGGGAAGGCCCTCGAGAATTCTCGAGCTCCGCGCCTGCGATAGCAGGCGAGATGAGCGAAGGGCCGGCGCCCGGCCCGCTGCTGGCCGGTCCCGGTCCTTGCGGCACCTTTGTGCCCAGCAGCCTGGGCCCAGAGGTGACGCGATCGCACCTCATTGGAGACTGAGTGGCCACTTCCGCAGCAGCCCGTGCTACGGGCACGAAAGCTACTAGCTCGCGCGTCACCGCGGCGGCGAATTCACCTAAGTCGCAGGTCAAGAGCACCTCTCAGGTCAAGAGCACCTCTCAGGTCAGGGGCACGCGATCGAAGCGTCCACCAGCGAGCTCGACGCCGCCGCGCCGCACCTACGTGCTCGACACCAGCGTCCTGCTCGCCGACCCGGGCGCCATCGGCAGGTTCGCGGAGCACGCCGTCGTGATCCCGCTGGTAGTGATCACCGAGCTGGAGGGCAAGCGCAATCACCCCGAGCTTGGCTACTTCGCCCGAGCTGCGCTCCGCCACCTCGATGACCTGCGGATGGAGTACGGCCGGCTGGACGCCGACCTCGAGGTCAGCGACCTGGGCGGCACGATCAGGGTCGAGCTGAACCACACCGACCCGTCCGTGCTGCCGGCGGGATTCAGGCTCGGCGACAACGACACGAGGATCTTGTCGGTCGCCCGCAGCCTGGCCACCGAAGGCGCAGACGTGGTCCTGATCAGCAAGGACTTGCCGCTGCGGATCAAGGCCGCATCGCTAGGCCTCGCCGCCCAGGAATACCGCGCCGAGCTGCCGCCCGAGTCCGGCTGGACCGGCATGCGGGAACTCGACATCACCGCCGCCGAGATCGACGAGCTGTACCAGGCCGGCACGCTCGACCTCCCGGCCGCCCGCGACCTGCCCTGCCACACGGGCGTCGTGCTCTACGGCGGCGGCACCGGCTCAAGCAGCGCCCTGGGGCGTGTGCTGCCCGACAAGACGGTGCGCCTGGTCCGCTGCGACCGTGACGTGTTCGGCTTGCGCGGCCGCAGCGCCGAGCAGCGGATCGCGCTCGACCTGCTTGGCGACCCCGACATCGGGATCGTCTCGCTCGGCGGCCGGGCCGGCACGGGCAAGTCGGCGCTCGCGCTCTGCGCCGGGCTCGAAGCCGTGCTCGAACGCCGCCAGCACCGCAAGGTCGTCGTCTTCCGCCCGCTGTACCCGGTGGGCGGCCAGGAGCTTGGCTACCTGCCCGGCTCGGAGGCCGACAAGATGAATCCGTGGGCCCAGGCCGTGTTCGACACCCTGGGCGCGGTCACCTCGCCTAACGTGATCGAGGAAGTCGTCGCCAGGGACATGCTCGAAGTCCTGCCGCTCACCCACATCAGGGGACGGTCGCTGCACGACTCGTTCGTGATCGTGGACGAGGCGCAGTCGCTGGAGCGCGGCGTGCTGCTCACCGTGCTGTCGCGGATCGGCTCCGGTTCCCGTGTCGTGCTCACCCACGACATCGCCCAGCGGGACAACTTGCGCGTCGGCAGGCATGACGGCGTGGTCGCGGTGATTGAGAGGCTCAAGGGCCACCCGCTCTTCGCGCACATCACGCTCGTCCGGTCGGAGCGGTCACAAATCGCCGCGCTCGTCACCGAGATGCTGGAGGACACGACCGGGTAGGCCCGATGCGGTACCGTGACGACCGTGATGCCCGACGATGCCGCTGCGGTCCGCAGCACCGTCCCCCCGGTCTCGGTGATCATGCCGGTCCGCGACGAAGAACGGCACCTTGCCGAAGCGGCCGGGTCGGTGCTCAGCCAGGACTATCAGGGTTCCCTTGAGCTGGTCCTGGCGATCGGGCCGTCAAAAGACAAGACCCAGCACATCGCTGAAAGGATTGCCGCCGCGGACTCTCGCGTCGTCTTGGTGGCTAACCCTTCAGGGCACATCCCCGCGGCCTTGAACGCGGCGATCAAGGCGTCGCGCCATGACATCATCGTCCGGGTGGACGGGCACGCGCTGCTGCCGCCCGGATACGTGGCCACGGCGGTGCGGGCCCTGGCTGAGACCGGCGCGGTCAACGTCGGCGGCATCATGGCCGCCGAAGGGATCACGCCGTTCCAGCGCGCCGTTGCCTGGGCCATGACCTCGCCAGCGGGGGTCGGCTCGGCCAAGTACCACACGGGCGGTACGGCCGGCCCGGCCGAGTCGGTGTACCTGGGCGCGTTCAAGCGCTCCGCGCTCGAGCAGGTCGGCGGCTACGACGAGCACTACCTGCGCGCCGAAGACTGGGAGATGAACCACAGGATCCAGCAGGCCGGCGGCCTCATCTGGTTCCAGCCCGAACTGGCGGTCAGCTACCGGCCCAGGGCCACGGTTCGCAGGCTCGCGTCGCAGTACTTCCACTATGGGCGCTGGCGCCACGTCGTGGCCCGGATGCACGCGGGCACGATCAGCTTGCGCTACCTGGCACCCCCCGCCGTCGTGGCCGCGATCCTGACCGGCGCCGCCGCCGGGGTCGCCGGGTCGCTCTCGCTGGCGGCCGGTGCCGCCGGGATCTGGCCGCTCGTGCTGCTCGCAGGCTTCTCGGCACCCGCGCTCTACCTGCTCGGCATCCTCGCCGTGACCGGCCTTGCCGCGAAGACCCTCAGCGGCCGGTCGCTGGCCGCGCTGCCGGTGGCGCTGGTCACCATGCACCTGAGCTGGGGCATAGGTTTCCTGACCAGCCCGCGTCGCCTCAGCGGCGCCCGCCCGGCCGCCAGCGCCCGCCCGGCCGATGGTGCGCGGGCCGATGGTGCCCAGCCGGCGGATGGTGCACGGGCCGATGGTGCGCGGTGAGGGCCGGCGCATGAGGGTCGCGGTGTTCTGCGGGTCGTCGCCCGGGCCGGCCTCGCACGTCGAAGCCGCCGCGGCCTTCGCCAGGGAGCTAGTGCGAGCGGAGGCCGGCATCGTCTACGGCGGCGGGCGAACCGGCCTCATGGGAACGGTCGCCGAGGCTGCGATGCAGGCAGGCGGCGAGGTCATCGGCGTGATCCCCGAGCACATGATGGACGACGAGATCCCGCATCGCGGCCTGACCAGCCTCGAGGTCGTCGCCACCATGCACGAACGCAAGGCACGAATGGCTGCGCTAGCCGACGCGTTCGTCGCGCTCCCAGGCGGCGCTGGCACCATGGAGGAGCTGTTCGAAGCCTGGACCTGGGGCAACATCGGCCTGCACGCCAAGCCCGTGGCCCTGCTCAACGTAGCCGGATTCTGGGACCCGCTCGTCGAGCAAGTGCGGCTGATGGCGCAGGCCGGCTACCTCAAGGACGCTCAGGCAGCTTCGCTAGGCATCGTGTCAACGTCGAGTGAGTTCCTGCGGTTCGTCGCGGACTATATGCCGCCCCCTGCCCGCCGCGGCCGTTCACAGGCGGCGGCCACGCGAGCCGAGTTCGGCCAGCCCGACCAGGCCACCGCGACATCCCAGCCCGCCAACCCGGCCAGCCCCGCGAGCTAGCCAATCCGTCCGAACCTGCCGGCAACCTGGGTCAGGCCTGCCCGCCGCTCTCTAGGGCCTCGGTGTGCCCGGGCGCCTCCTGCGTCACTCCCGTTGCGCTGCGACTCTTTCCCGGGTTCCCGGAGACTTCCCGCTGCGCGGAGCCTTCCCGGCCCTGGCGCGGAGAGTTGCCGTTGCGCGGAGTCTTTTCCGGCTCTGGCACGGAGAGTTGTCGCTGCGCGGAGCGTTGTCCGCACATACGACGGTCAACACTCCGTGCTGCGAGAAGTCTCCGAGGTAACGACGGAGAACGCTCCGCGATCATGCCGCGAGCGACGGAGAACGCTCCGTGATCATGCTCCGGCGCGGGAACGCTCCGCGGTCATGCCGCAGAACGGGAGCACGCCGCGATCACGGGCCAGGCAATCCGATAATACCGCCGGAACCGAGCCCGGCCCGCTCCGCAAGAACCGCACGGCAGCCCCCGGGACCCGCGCTGGTTTCCGTGATCATGATCGAGACCGTGATCACGGAAGATCGCCAGGTCAGGTATATCGTGGCTGGCGCGGTGAGCATGTGAGTCGCCGTCACGATCCGCTAGATCGCGCCGACCGCTACCCGGAATCGCCTGCCGAGGTCGCCGCCGGCCCGCCGTTGCCTGATGCGACGCGCTCGGCGGTCAGCAGAGACTCGGCTACGCCGATGTCACCCGCGTAAGTGATCTTCAGGTTGCGCTCGCTGCCGGGTATCGCCCGGACCTCGATGTTCGGGAGATACCGCAGCACGATCCCGCAATCGTCCGTCGCGGCGTACTTCTCGGGATCAGCCTTCGCGAGTTCGTAGGCCCGCCGGATGACGGAGAGCCTGAAGCCCTGGGGGGTCTGGCACCGGCCGAGCGACTCGCGCGGTGGTATCGAGATCATGGCGCCGCCTTCGAGTTCGACGATCGTGTCGGCTGTCGGCATGACGACGCCGAGCGCCAGGTGCTCGCCCAGGCCGGCCACGCAGTCGGCGATAATCCGCTGGTCCACAAGCGGCCTGGCGGCATCATGGAATAGCACGTTGCAGTCGGCTTCGCTCCACCGGCTGATCAGGTTGATGGCGCGTCGCGTCGAACCTGGCCGGTCGGTGCCACCGGGGATGAGCTTGCGGAGCTTGGCGTACCTGCTGCCCAGGATCTCGGTTCCCTGGGAGACGAAGTCGGCCGGGAGCACCACGACGAGATCGTCGATGCCCGGTGCCTCGTCAAACGCGGCTACCGAATGCTCAAGCAGTGTCTTGCCGCCCAGCAACTGGAATTGCTTGGGAACGGCGCCGCCAAGCCGGAGGCCTGCGCCGCCCGCGAGTACCACTGCGACCGTTCGCATGATCGGACCTTACCTGCCCGCCACGGTCGCGGACCCGGCGGCAACAGCAATGTGGCCCTCTCCGCCGTTGTCCTGACGGCAACGGGACCGACTTACTGCTGTTGTGGTCGCCCGCGATTAGGGCAGCGTGGTCCGCATTGCTGCTGATGTGCCCTGGGGCGCGTTGCGCAGACGCGCCTGGTTTGGATGGCACGCACCTTTCCCGGCGGCCAATTAGTACGCTCAGTAGTTGAATGATTGCTATCAGTTGTTTTCAAGATCGCATGCCAGGAGGTCCCGATCGTCGATCGACTGGGCCGGGGGAGCGGCGGGGCTAGCGAGCGCGGCGGGCATGGCGCGGCCAGCACGCAGTCATTCGCTGCCGGCACGCAGCCATTCACGCCCGCTGACTCGCTGGCGAATCCGGATGCCCTGACCGCCGCCGAGTCCTATGCCGGAACGGATTCATCGTTCGCGGACTCAGTTGCCGGCAGCGATCTCGCCTGCCCCGGGCAGGTTGCTCGCGCTGAGCCGCTGGAGCCTGAGACGAGCACGGGGGCGCCGGACTGGTGGGGCCGGGCGATTCGGTGGCCCGGCGCCCGGGGCCGGGCTTCGCGATGGCCAGGCGCCTGGGGGCGAACGGCTCGCTGGTTCGCCGTACCGGCTGCCGCGGGGCGGCGGCCCCGCAGGCCGGCCCGTACTGGCGGCTGGGAACGCGGACCAGACGCACCAGCGACCTGGCCGGATACGCCGGATCGCGAAGGCGCCTTGGGCGGCGCGCCGGACGAGATCGCACTGTGGCCCGGGGCGTGGGATCGGGCGGGGCGTTGGCTTGGCAAGGCACTCATCGCGGCCGTCAAGGCTGGCCGCAAGGGGTACCAGCTCGTCGTTGCCCGGGCGGCGGGCCGCGGCGTCGCGGCGAACTCTGTGACCGGATTCAGCTTGCTCTTCGGCCTGTGTGCAGCGGCGTGGCTCAGCGGCGGCACCACCGGCGATACCCGGCTCGGTATGATCGCCGCCGCCGCGTGGCTGATCACCAGGCTCTGCGCGGCGCGGCTGGCGGCCTTCCCCGAGGGCGCGGGCGCGGCTGGCGCCGGGATGGCTGGCGCCGGGATGGCGGGCGCCGGGATTGCTGGCGCCGGGATTGCTGGCGCCGGGATGGCTGGCGCGGCTGGCTCGGACTGGCTCGTGCTGCCTGGCTACAACTGGGACGCGACTGCCAGCCCGGCCAGGGATGACCCGGTTTCTCACGCCGAGCGGCGGCAGCGGCAACCCGAACGCGCGCCGGCGGTCGGGTGGCAGGTCGGCAACCGGAGCTTCACGTGGCTCGCCGCGATCTGCGGGACTGGTGCCGAATGCGCTATCTACGGCGGCATTGCCGCCGGAGCAGAAGCGGCTGGCTGGAAAGGGACGTGGCCGCTGGCCATCGCGACGGTCATCGGCGTGTCGGTCGCTGACGTCGCCGCGACCTGTGCCCGGGTCAGGAAGGGGGAGCCAGCAGCAGAGGCAGGGCCAGCAGAGGCAGGGCCAGCAGAGGCAGGAGCGCGCGAGCGCGCGCTCTGGGGGTGGGTCACCGCGATGGCGAGCCCGCCGGTATCGGCGAGGGTGCTGCTCGCGGTCATCGCACTGGCGGCCTACGGGCCCAGGGTCGCGCTCCTTGCCGTGTTCACGCTCGCGGCGCTCTCGCTTGGCTGGAACTTCGCCAGGATCGGCGGCCGGCCAGCCACGAGTCAGGACGCGATCCTCGCGTGCCGCGATGACGGTCTTCTGGCTAGCTTTGCCGGTCGCCTCGTGCGGGGCAACCTGATGCCGCTGCCCGCGGTGCTGGCCGGCCTGGCCGCCATCGCCGTGCTCACCTTGATCGGGATCAGCACCCTGCCCGGCATCCTCGCGGTCACGCCGGTCGTGGTGCTGCTGCTGGCCGCGCCCGGTGCGAGCCACCCTCATGACGGCCGGTTCGACTGGCTCGTGCCGGTGCTGCTCTGCCTCGGGCAGTACGGCTACCTGGCGGCCTTCGGCCTCGCCAGAGACGTTGCCGGGCCGGTGATCTTCGCGGCCTGCGCGATCAGCGCGGTCTGGTATGCCGGGCTTGCCGCCGGCCCGCCGGGAATGGCCGACAACCTCGGCTGGGACGGCCGGATCTGCCTGGTCGCCCTGGCCGGAATGCTCGGTATCACGGCGTTCGGGTACCTTGGGCTATCAGTGTGCACGGGTATCCTGATCGCCCGGCGCGTCGTGATCGGTTACCTGATCCCAGCTGTGCCGCAAACAGCAGGGCCGCTAACAGCAGGGCCGCAAACAGCAGGGGAGCGCCCGTGATCGGAATGGTGCTGGCAGCGGGCGCGGGCAGGCGGCTCCGGCCGGATACCGACGCGCTGCCTAAGGCCTTGCTGCCGGTCGACGGCGCTATCACGATCCTCGACATCGGGCTGCGCAACCTCGCCGCGGCGGGCGTGACCGAGGCGGTGATCGTCGTCGGCTATTTCGCGGAAGCCATCGCCGACCGGGTTCCGGCACTGGAGGACGCGGCCAAGGTCGAGATCACGCTGGTGCACAATGACCGCGCGCTCGAATGGAACAACGCCTATTCCCTCTGGCTGGCTCGCGAGCACTTCAGGCGCGGTGTCCTGCTGGTCAACGGGGATACTGTGCACCCGGGCAGCGTGCAGAAGTGCGTGCTCGCGAGGACAAGCCAGCCAGCTCCGCCCTACGGGCGGCTGATCATCGCGATCGACGACGTCAAGAGACTCGCGGACGAGGAGATGAAGGTCGTCTTCGACTCGGCCGGGCAGCTCTGCCAGATCACCAAGCGGCTGGACCCGAACAGCGCTCACGGTGAATATATCGGCGTCACGCTCATTGAGCCCTCAGCCGCGATCGGCCTGGCCGACTCGCTGGAAGCCACCTGGCGGCGTGATCCTGGCCTGTACTACGAGGACGGGTTCGCTGAGTTCGCCCGCCGGGGCGGCGCCGTGCTCGGCGCGCCCATCGGCGCCGTCGACTGGGTCGAAGTAGACAACCACGCCGACCTGAAGCGGGCCAGGAAGATCGCCGGCCACTGCTAGTCTCGCCTGCAGCCGCCCCCATTCAAGGGCGGCAAACCAAGCGGGCACAGCAAGGAGGGCCATGCCGCTGCTGGCGCGGATGCTCGCCGCCCCGCTGGCCATCGACGTCAGGTCGGGTGCCATCGGTGACCTCGGAACTCTGCTGGCTGACCGCAGGATCGCCGTCGAAGGACGCGTTGCCGTCGCTGTCGGTCCGGGTCAGGGCGAGTCCATCGCCGCCGAGCTGACGATCAGAGCGGCCGAGATCTTCGGCGTACCCGACGGCAGCCACGACGCGGCGGTCGCGCTCGGCAAGGAACTGCGGTCCGGTCAGTACGAAGCCGTGGCCGGGATCGGCGGCGGCAAGACCATCGATGTCACGAAGTTCGCCGCCCACATGGCGGGCATCCCGATGGTCTCGGTGGCGACCAGCCTCGGGCACGACGGGATAGCCTCTCCGATCAGCACGCTGACCCACGAGTCGGGGACCGGCTCGTTCGGCGTAGTGCCCCCGGTTGCCGTGGTCGTTGACCTGGACCGGGTCCGCCAGGCGCCGAACGGGCTCTCCACCGCCGGGATCGGGGACGTCGTCAGCAACCTCTCGGCGATCGCCGACTGGGAACTCTCGGCCAAAGACACCGGCGAGCCCGTCGACGGGCTCGCCGCGGCGATGGCGAGGACCGCCGCCCATGCCGTTCTGCATCAGCCAGGCGAGGCCAGGTCCGACGAGTTCCTGACCGTCCTGGCCGAGGCCCTGATCTTGTCCGGCATGGCGATGGCCGTGGCCGGCTCGAGCCGCCCGAGCAGCGGCGGCGACCACGAGATCATGCACGCGATCAACGACCTGTTTCCCGGCACCGCCAGCCACGGCGAGCTGGCCGGCCTCGGCGCGCTCTTCTGCGGAATGCTGCGCGAGGACGACGGGCAAACCGCGGCGATCAGGGCGTGCCTGGAGAGGCATGGCCTGCCGACGCTCCCGCAGCACGTGGGGCTGGAGACCGATCAGTTCATCAAGGCGGTTGTGCACGCCCCGGCGACCCGTCCGGGCCGGTACACGATCCTGGAACGACTCGCGATGACCCCGGCCCAGGTCGCCGGCCGAGTGGAGGAATATGTCCGCGCCATCGCTGGCTGACCTGCGGGCGAAAGGCCAGCCTCAGGCGGTGCTCGACCGGGTCAACGACGAGCACTGGTTCGGCCGCCTCTACATGCGCAAGGTCTCGCCGTACGCGACCTGGGTGTTCGCCAGGCTCGGCTGGTCGCCCAACGCGGTCACGCTCGCCTACATCGCCTGCGGCATCGCGGCCGGGGTGGTGATCGCGTTCGGCGGGCTGGCGACAGCCGTGATCGGGGCGCTGCTGATCCAGGGCTACCTGCTCTTCGACTGCTCCGACGGCGAGCTCGCCCGGTGGACAGGACGCACCTCGGCCGGCGGTGTCTACCTTGACCTGGTCGGTCACTACCTCGGGGAGAGCGCGCTGCTGGTCGGCCTGGCGTTCCGGGCGCAGGGGCACTTGCAGGCCTCGGGCGACTACGTCACCGCCGGGTTCGCCGCCGCGCTGCTCGCCATGATCGTCAAGGCCGAGACCGACAACGTGATCGTCGCGCGGGCCAAGAGCGGGCTCCCGGCGGCCCACGGCGACGAGGCGCTCGCCCCGAGCGGCACGGGCCTCGCCACGCTCAGGAAGCTCGCCAGCCTGCTGCGCGTCCACCGGATCACCCAGGCCGTCGAGTTGTCCGTGCTGGTCCTGCTGGCAGCCATCGCCGACTCGATCCGCGGCGGCCTGACCGCCACCCGGGTGCTGCTGCTGGCCTGCCTGGCCGTGGCGGCTCTCATGGTGGTGGCTCACCTAGTGGCCATCATGGCGTCGAGGCGACTGCGTTGAAGCTGTCGATTGTGATCTTGACCATGGGCAACCGGCCTGCGGAGGTCGCTCGCGCGATCGGCAGCACCGCGCCGCTCCGTGACGCGGGCGCCGAGCTGATCGTGGTCGGCAACGGGGCCGACCCGCCGCCGGTGCCGCCCGGGGTGACCGGCCTGCGGCTTGATGACAACCAGGGCGTGGCCGGCGGGCGCAACGCGGCGGTCAGGACGTGCACCGGCGACGTCGTGTTGTTCCTTGACGACGACGGCTGGTATCCGGAGCCGGCGGCGCTCGGCGAGCACGTCTCGCGGCGGTTCGCGGCCGATCCGGCGCTCGCGGTGCTGTCGTTCCGCGTGCTCGACCCGGCCGGCGGCGCGGGCGGGCGCTGGTACGTGCCGCGCCTGCGAGCCAGCGACCCGGAACGCGGCTCAGTCGTGACCACCTTCGCCGGGGGCGCGTGCGCGATCAGGCGAGCCGCCTATGACGAGGCTGGCGGCCTGCCTGATCAGTTCTTCTACGGGCACGAGGAGACCGACCTTTCCTGGCGGCTGATGGAACTCGGCTACCGGATCGAGTACGACGCGGACGCGACGATGTGCCACCCGCCCGTCAAGAACGCCAGGCACGCGATCTGGTACCGGATCGAGGCGCGGAACCGGGTCTGGCTGGCCCGCCGGAACCTGCCGTGGCCGCTGGCCGCGGCCTACCTCGCGGACTGGATGGCGCTGACGGTGCTGCGGGAGCGCAAGGGACCCGCGCTGCGGGCGTGGTTCGGGGGGTTCGCCGAGGGCTGGCGCACCAGCCCGGGACCCCGGCACCCGATGTCGGCGCGCACCGTCTGGGCGCTGACGAAGGCCGGCCGCCCGCCGATCATCTGAGCCCGGGCAGCCGCCGCGCGACCGCTCGCGTCAGTGCCCGCCGAGCGGGCCCGCGAACGCGCCTCCGTCCCGGCACACCCGCGCCCCTCCGGTGATGCCGCCGTAGTTCCTGGCGACGTGAGAGAGCCCGTTCGGCGTCGCGGACGCGGCCGGCTGGCTGGCCGTCGGCGTCGCCGCCTGGCCCGGAGAGCGATAGCCCGGAGAGCGCCGGCCCGGGGAGTACTGCCGGCCGTGCTTGTGCTTGCCGGGCAGCTTGCGGTCATGGGCGATGGCGCTGAACAGCGCGCTCGCCGACGGCGCCCACCGCACCCAGGCGGGATTGGGCGCGTAGGCGACTGTCGGCACCTGGATGAAGCGCACGTCCGTCAGCCTCAGCGTTCGCAGCCCGCGCGCCAGGGAGATCATCGCGCTCTGGTTCATCTTGCTGTCGGTCGTCAGCGAGGCGGCTACGTCGGACACGATGCGGTAGACCTTCGCCGGGTCGCCGAGCAGGTTCGTGTGCTTGATCTCCTGCGCCACGGAAGCCATGAGGTACTGGTCACGCTGGATGCGCTCCAGATCCGAGCCGAGCCCGATGTACCTGACGCGCCAGTACGCCAGGGCGGTCGAGCCCCAGACGTGATGCAGGCCGCTCGTCAGGTGCAGCTTGGAGCGCTGGTCGCTGATCGCGTACGGCAGGCAGATGCTCACTCCGCCCAGGTCGTTGATCACGTGCTCGAATCCGGTGAAGTTGAGCTCCATGAAGTGGTCGAGCCTGATGTGCGTGGCGTGCTCGATCGTCTTCCACAGGCAGCCGGGGCCGCCCATCGCGAAGGTGCCGTTCACCTGCTCCACCTGACCGGGCTGGGCGGCCTGGCCGGGGGCACCGGTCGCGGGCGGGCAGTTGAGCACCGGCACGACCGAGTCGCGCGGGATGCTCAGCACGATCGCGCGCCTGAGCCCGGGCGACAGGTGCAGCACCATGATCGTGTCCGAGCGCTGGCCGCCGATATGAGCTCCGAATCTCGCGTTCTGGCCCTGCCGGGTGTCAGAGCCGATGACGAGGATGTTCAGCGAGTTGCCGTACTTGGGCGGCCGGTTGCCCAGGCCCGTGACGTTGACCTCATGGATCTTGTCGAACACCTCGCGGAAGGCCACGTATCCGGCCAGGACGCCGGCCACGATCAGCGTCGCGAGCCCTACCGCCACCCAGGTCACGGCGCGAGAGCCGTGCCGCCCCCGCGGCCCGTTCCCGGTGAAAGGTAGATTCTTGCCCCCGTGCGCCATAGATCTCGGCAGGATCTTAGCCAGCCTGGCCAGCCCTAACCATCCTGCCGGAGCGCGGCTGCCCAAGCTTTGCCACAACATAACGACAAAACATCAGGAGGAAAGCAGAGCCCTCGGCGACTGCCGCCGCCAGAGGGAACTCAGGCGCCGGCGAAAGCTGAGCCGTAGCCCTTGCAGACGTTCGTGGTGCCGCTGTAGCCGCTGTACTGCTTGGCCAGGTTGCCGGGAGGCTGGCTGCTCGGGGGCGCGAGCGCCGTGAAGTCACTGCCAAGCACCAGGTTGACGGTGCCGGCCGACAGCGACGGGTCCAGTTGGAGCGTCACGTCGGTGAGCTGCGCGGCCACCGTGCGGGCGGCGGCCAGGTCGGCCGGCGAGCCGTACTGGACGACCGACTTGACGTAGCTGAAGTCGGTCGCGCCGGCCGGGGTGAGCGCGCTCGAGGCGCCGAGCACGTGGAACCCGCGCGCGGTGAGCGCCGCGCTCGTCGTGCCGGCGATGCCCTGGATGCCTGAGCCGTTGAGCACTTCCACGCTGACGTCCGAGGTGGCCAGCAGCTTCGGCGGCGATTTGCTGCCCGTGCCCTTGCCTGCGCTCTTGGCCCTGGCCTTGCTCTTGTCCTTCGAGGTCTCGGTGACCTTGGTGCCCTTGGCGCCCTTCTTGTGCTTGTGGATCTTCGGCAGCCTGACGTCGTGGGCGACGGCGGTGAAGAGCTTCGGCGTCTGCGCGGGGTCGAACTCGACCCAGTTGTCGTTCCCCGGGTAGGTAATGGTCGGCACCTCGACGAACTGAACCGACTTCCGCGAGATCCCGCTCATGCTCGTGCCGATCTCGAGGATCTTCTGGGGGGTCAGCCCGGTGTCCGTTGTCAGCGCGTGCGCCTTCACGATCGCCTGGATGATTCCGTACGTCTTGCGCACGCTGTGCAGCACCCCGGTCTTGAGTATCCGCTGCACGAGCGCCACCATCAGCAACTGGTCACGCTGAATCCGCTGCAGGTCAGAGCCGAGGCCGAAGCCGTCGCGCAGCCGCCAGTACTCAAGTGCCCGGAGGCCGTAGATGAAATGCTTGCCTGGCGACATCTTCAGATGGTCATATTGCGTCGGCGTGATCGCGGTAGGAACGCACACCTCGACTCCGCCGAGGGCGTTGATGATGTTGACGAACCCGGTGAAATTCAGCTCGACGAAATCATCGATCCTGATCTGCGTCGTGTGCTCGATCGTCTTCCACAGGCAGCCGGGGCCGCCGTAGGCGAACGAGGAGTTGATCTGCTCGACGCCATCTTGCGCTGTCTGGCCGGGGAAGCCGGTTTCAGGGGCGCACTGGTAGATCGGCACGACCGAGTCGCGGGGGAAGCTGAGCACGTAAATGTGGCTGTGGCCGGGCGAGATGTGCACGACCATGACCGTGTCGGAGCGCTGGCCCTGAGCGAACCCGCCAAGCTTGCGATTGTGCCCCGATCGGCTGTCACTGCCAATGAGCAGGATATTCATCGCACTGTTGAGCTTGGGCGGGCGCTTGCCCAGGTCTGTCACCGCGATGTGCTTGATGCCGTCGAGCACGTCGCGGAATTTGGCATAGCCGAAAAGCGTGGCGGCGACGAGGACGAAGGTCAGGCCAATGGCTGACCATCCTGACAGCACCGTGCCGCGCGAGTATCTGCCGGAGCCCGCGAGCCGGCGGGAAAGGCCGGGCCGACCGCCGCGAGGGCCACCACGCACGTCCCGGGCGTCGCCCAGGCGCATGCGAGTCATCGATCCTCCGTGGCTGCTTGGCCGCATAACGCGCACCATGGTACGCGCTCAGTGCGCGACTATTGCCCGTAAGCGTCGGGTCATGGCCGCCGGCGGCATAGTTGACTACGCAGAGTAGCCGGAAAGTTTCTGTGCATCAACAATGACTCGGCGGCATTTGCCTGTCGCCGGTCGCCACTTAAAGTGGAGGCCGTGACCCCGTCCGAATCGTCTCAACCTGAGCCAGGGCGGCCAGCGACCCCGACGGCGGTCAAGACGAGGTCGCCGATCAAGCTGCCCCCTGTACGGCTCACGCGGCCAGGATGGCTGCCAGGACCGCGCCGGCGCAAGCCTGAGTCGCGCCAGCCCGGGTCGAGCAAGCCCAGATCGCGCCTGCCCGCCTGGATCAGCAAGCGGATGCGGAATCGGCAGCGGGTGCCAGGGCAGATGCGCGATGCTGCCGGGCGCGGATTCGGCCGCCTGACCGCGCTGCCAGGGATCATCGTGGCGGCCTGGCTGCTGACGGGCTTGCCGCTGCTGCTCGGCGGCGTGTTCCTGCCCGTGCCTATGGTGCTGATCGCCGCGCCGCTCGCCACCGCGATCGCCGTCAACGTGCTGCAGGGCGTGCCGAGCCGCTGGCCGGCCGAACTCCCCGGCGAGGCGCGCGAGCGCGGCTGGATGCCGTGGTTCGGCCTGATCGGCACCTTCGTGATCGCGGCCGGGTTCACCGCCTGGCAGTTGCTGCGTGACTCGCCGTCGGTCATCGCGACCCGCTCGCCCGGCGCGTCCTATCAGGCCGGCTACTGGATCGCCCAGCACGGATCGCTTCCTATTCCCGCGTCGCTGGCAGCCTTCGGCGGATCGCATCCCGGGCTGCACCTGTCCAGCGCCGGATTCTTCCAGCAGGGCCATTCGGTGATTCCCGCTGTCACGGCCGGCCTGCCGATGCTGCTGGCCGGCGGCTTCTGGACCAGCGGCATCGGCGGCGGCGCGGTGATCGTGCCGGTGCTCGGCGGTCTCGCCATCTTGTCGTTCGGCGGCCTCGTCGGCAGGCTGGCGGGCCGCCAGTGGGCACCCGCGGGCGCGGTCGCCCTGGCGGTCACGGCTCCGCAGCTGTACACGAGCCGGGACGCCTTCAGCGAGACCGCGGTCCAGGTGCTGCTGTTCGGCGGCCTGTGCATGCTGGTCGACGCGCTGCTGGCCAAGCCGGGGACAACAGCAGAGGCGGACGCGGACGTCGCTTCGCCGGACGACAGTACCGCGCCGATGAAGGCCGTCGGCCAGGCTCCGCCGGATGGCGCCGGGCCGCCGGAAGGCGTGAAGCCGGGCGCACGCGGAGTGCGGCGGCCGGCGGCGTGGCTCGGTGCCCGCTGGAAGCGCCTGGCCGCGTGGGTGCGCGGGACCTCCTGGCGTGAGCTTGCGGCGGACATCGGGGCTGGAATCACGGCTGAGCGGCTGCTCGCCGCACTAGGCGGCGTGTGCCTGGGCCTGACGAGCCTGCTCAGCCTCGGCTCGCTTGTCTATCTGCTCCCTGTCATCGCTGTCGCCGTAGTTCTTCTGGCGGCACGACGAGCCGCAGGAGTTGCTTTCTGCATCGGGCTTTTCATCGGCACCGGCTACGGCGTCGCGGCCGGTTACCTGCTCGCCCGCCCGTTCGCGGACACGCTGGCATCGACGCTCAAGGTGATCGGCCTTGACGCGGCGGGGACCGCGCTGGTCACCACGCTCATGCTGGTGGCGCTGCGCTGGCCGGCCCTCAGGCGGGTGACCCGCAAGATCGTCGGCAAGCCGCCGGTGCGGTGGATTCCCGGTTTCGCCAGTTTCCTGCTGATCGTCGCGCTCGGCGGCCTCGCCGCGCGCCCGTACGTCCAGAAGGTGCACGGCGTACTTGGCCACGCCGAGACGGACTTCATCGCCGCGCTGCAGCGAGCGGCCGGCCTCAAGATCGATCCGACCAGGCTGTACTCGGAAGACACTTTGTACTGGCTGATCTGGTACGCCGGCATCGCGACCGTGCTGCTCGGCGCGTTCGGCGCCGCGATCCTGTTGCGCCGCACCGTGCGGGCACTGCTGACCTGGCACGACGCGTCCGGCGCGCGCCTGGGCTGGACGCTGCCCGTGACCGTGCTGCTCGGCGGGATGGCGGCCGTGCTGTGGCAGCCCTTCACCGTGCCGGACCAGCCGTGGGCAAGCAGGCGGCTCGTCCCGGTCGTCATCCCGGGCATGATCTTGTTCGCGACGTGGGCCGCCGCCTGGCTCACGCGGCGGGCGAAGGACCGCGGCGCCGGGCTGGTGACGGCGGGCCTCGTGGGAGCTTTCTGCGTGGGGGCGATGCTGCTGCCCGCCGTGACTACCTCGTTCGGCCTGGGCCTGACGCACTCGGGGGTCGGCGGCGGCCTGCGGCCGAGCGCGGGCGGGATCGCGCAGCATACCGTCGGCGTCGGGGAGATGACCGCCGTGCGCGGGCTGTGCTCGGCGATCGGCCAGTCGTCGTCGGTGGTGATACTTGACCAGCGGGTGGCCGCCGGGTTCACCCAGGTGATCAGGGGCATGTGCGGGGTGCCGGTCGCCTGGATGGCGTCTGGCAGTTCCCCGGCGGCCGTCGATACGGTGCTCGAAGCGATCGAGAAGGCTGGCCGGCACCCGGTCGTCCTGGGCGCTCGCCCTGACGAGGTGGCCGGGTTCGGCGGGTCGCCGGCACTGGTGCTGAACCTGCGGACCACGCAGGAGTCGCACGAGCTGACTCAGGCCGCCGGCGCTCCGCAGCTCGCGAAGTACACGATCTGGATGGCGACCGGCAGTTCGGGCGCGGTCGGCATCTGAGGTTCGTGACGTTGGCGGCCGCTTCTCGGGCTGGCCGGGCGGGCTGGCTGGGCTGGACTGGGCCGGCGGGCGGGCCGGGCGGGCGGGCGGGGCCGGCGCTTCCAGTCGGCTGGCGCGGGGTGAGCAGCGTGGCCCTCCCTGTTGCTGTTTGGGCGGTCGGGCGTGAGCAACGTGGCCCTCCCTGTTGCTATCCCCACAGCATCGGGGAGGGCTACGTTGCTGTTGCCTCGCGGCCCGCAACGGCAAACGTGGCCCGACCTGCTGCTGTTGCGGGATGGGATTGGTTGGCTGGGGGCCGTTTCCGCGCGCCGAGCTCGCGCCACGGTCCTGCGGAGTTGGCGTTCGTCGTGGCTTCGAGCGCGGACGGGCAGGGCCTGGCGGCGGGGGCGCACCGGAGGCCTCCTCGCCTCAGCAGTTCAGCGAGTTATCCGACAGCCGCTGTAGCTGGTGCCGGTCCCCGTGATCAAGCATTGCCTGATGATCGCGGAAGCTCGCGTCGGTGCTGATGCCTCCCGGCAGGCCGATCCGGTGGCGGTCGATTTGCCACAGGCGGGGTGTGGCCGGTACAGTAAAGACACCGACGCGGGGTGGAGCAGCTCGGTAGCTCGCTGGGCTCATAACCCAGAGGTCGCAGGTTCAAATCCTGCCCCCGCTACCAAGGTCAAGACCCGATTCCGAACAAGGAATCGGGTCTTTTCTGTTTGTTGTGCGCGGGCTTTGTGCACGAGGCGGCCTGCTTAGGCTCCCGGATGTGAGGATCCGCGGGTACGGGTAAGCGGGGGCTCACATCGGAAACTGCAGCTCGTTCTAGGTCTTGCCGTCCCGCTCGATTCGGCTTAGGCGCTGTCTCTGGGTCGTAGGCCCAGTGACAGCGCAGCGTTGAGGCTCTAGGAGGGCTTGGCGAAACTGGCCGTGGGCTCTCGGCTCTCGGCACTCGGCCGGGGTGGGTGGTCGTGGCGGGTTTGTGCCGTTCGACGCTGCCCGCCGGCCGTGACGGCCCCGGGCGGCACGACATGGATGCGGCAATCCATGTCGCCCCAGCGACAGCGATCCGCGCATCCATGTCGCTGACCCCCGCCCAGCCCGCCGCAGCCGGCGGCGGACAGCGATTCAGCGAAACGCGCACGATGGCTCATATCAGGCAGATCGGGCTCACGCGAGCCCTCGGCTTGGTCCGCGCCTGCGAGTTTCGCCAATCCCCTCTAGGTAGTGAGTCGGTACGCGGCCACGAAGTCGATGAGCCGGCGGCGGTTGTAATCGCCAACATTCAGGTCTTCGACTAGGGTGGCGTTTGTAACCGCCAGCATGAGGGTGGAGTGTGAGTGTGGACCTGGTTGACCGTCCGCTTTATCTAGACCGGATCGAACCCTTCATAGACGCCCCGGTCGTCAAGGTACTCACCGGCTTGCGGCGTTCGGGCAAATCCCGCCTGCTTGAGCTCGTCGCCCAGCGTTTGCGCGACCGAGGGATCCCTGGTGAGCGGATCGTCCACCTCAACTTCGACTCGCTTGAGTGGGCGTCGATCGCGTCGGCGCAGGCGCTCCGCGCTCACCTGGCGAGGGTGCTCCCTTCCGACGGGCGTGTCTACGTCCTGCTCGACGAAGTCCAGGAGGTCTCTGAATGGGAACGCCTGGCCAATTCGCTCTTGGCCGAGGACCGTACCGACCTATACCTCACCGGCTCCAACTCCCGCTTGCTATCGGGCGAACTGGCGACCTACATTGCTGGCAGGTACGTCTCCATCGAGGTGTGGCCTCTTTCCTTTGGTGAGTACCTGGCGTTCGGTGCCGCGTACTCTGAGCGGGATACCAGTCGCACCGGCGAGGAGTTCACGCGATTCCTGCGCTATGGCGGCTTCCCTGGCGTCCATGTCGTGTCGCTTGAGGAGGCCGACGCGCGGTCGATGGTGACCGACATCTACCGCTCAACTTTGGTCCGCGACGTCCTTACTCGTCACGCCATCCGCGACGCCGACATGTTTGAGCGGGTCGCCGCATTCGCGATCGACAATGTCGGCAACCCGTTCTCTGCCCGGCGCGTGGCTGACTTCATGAAGTCCCAACGTCGTACCATCCGGCACGAGACGGTGCTCAACTATCTGGCAGCGCTCGCCGAGGCATTCGTCATCAGCAGGGTGCCGCGCTACGATATCCGCGGTCGCGCGCTGCTCACTACCGACGAGAAGCATTACGTTGGCGACCACGGCATCGTCCACGCCCTGTTCGGCTACTCCGATCGCCGGCTCCCAGGGGTTCTTGAGAACATCGTCTGGCTCGAACTGCGCCGCCGTGGTTACGAGGTCACCGTCGGAAAGGTCGGGACGACCGAGGTCGACTTCGTCGCTCAGCGCCAGGAGGACACGATCTATGTCCAGGTCGCCACTACGATCGCTGCCTCGGCCGAGACGCGGCGGCGCGAATACTCGCCCCTGGAAGCCATCGCCGATAACTACCCCAAGTACGTGCTCAGCCTGGATCCGCTTGCGGGTGACAGGAGCGGCGGCATCTATCAGCTAAGGATTCCCGACTTCCTGCTACTTGACGCCTATTGACCGCAGATACCTTCTCGGCCGGGGTTGTGCACGGATTTGTGCACGAGACTCGGCGGAACAAGCCGGAATGAGTGAGACAGGACAGGCTATCTGCGCCAATTCTTGGCGCATCCCGCCGAGGTCCAGGCGGCTATAAGATGCCGCATGGAACACGGGAGACGGTGCTCGTACTGCTCATAACCCAGAGGTCGCAGGTTCAAATCCTGTCCCCGCTACCAGGTCAGAGGCCCGGAGCCATCAGGTTCCGGGCCTTCTGTATGAGGTTTGTAAACGGATTCGTAAACGATGGGCCGGGCTCAGGCCCTGTCTGGCGCGCCATCGCTGGCCTGTCGTTCGACCGAGACGGAGGCCAGCGAGCCGCCCAGGATCAGCTCGGCGAGTGTCTGGGCTACCTGGCGGTCGGCCTCCAGGTCGTCCTGGAGTAGTCCGGCCCGTATTCGGCTCGCTCGGCGTCGAGTTGCTCGATCTGGTGAGCCAGGGCGGCGAGCGTGAACGGGTCTAGGGCGATGACCCGCCACCCGCTGTCGGTCTTGCCGTCTGACTGGACCACGCGGCCATCGATCACGACGCGGGTGAGCTGAACTGCCAGGGTTCCGGCCTCCAGGTCGAGTGCATCGCGGAGCGCGCCAGCCAGCTCGCACCTCCGCATGCCGGAGGTAGCCTCCAGCACCCACAGGGCGTGCGAGCGATCACGGCGGGCCTACTCCAGGAAGGCCCGCAGCTGGGCCACGCTCCAGACCGCTCGCCGCTGGCGGGGACAGACGGCGGGTGAGCGTCCTTCGCGACGTTTGCTGTGAACCCACTTCCAGGCTTCGAAGTCCTCCCAGGCCCGATGCATGATGCGGTGAACGTTGACGACGGTCTTCGGTGCTAAGCCCGGTCCCTGGGTCTCAGGAATCCGCCCGCGCCGGAAGCGGGGGGGCGCGGCGCGCGCAGCGTAGATCGTTACGCCGCAGTGCCGCACCAGATCCGCGGTCTTGGCGTCCGGGTTGGCCTGGCAGTACTGGTACATCAGAGAGTTCTTGTCGGCCTTCGGCGGCCATCGACCAGCAGGCGGGCGTGGAGAGCATCAGGGATCGCGCCGTCGATGTCCTGGGCCTTGCGCTTGCCGATGAGGGGGATCACGTAATAGTCGGCGTAGTTGCGCCAGTTCTGCCACATCGACGGCAGTTCCGGGCGCAGGCTGCCGTGGAACCGCTATGTACTCCGCTGGTGGTTCGTCTTCGACATCGACTGAGTCGTCAACAAATACCTCATCCAGGGCTGTCAGCAGCACTAGGCCGCAGCCCGCGCGTTGCTGGGCGCCGAGCTGGTGCGGGCGGTTGAGCTTTACTGACCGCCAAGCAGTACCCAGCGACGTCGCAGCTGAGTTGATAGATCGAGGATGACGGGCGCAGGTGGCTGGGCTGGTGGTCCGGGAACGGCAGCAGCGTGATCGTCTGGCCGCGATCCTGACGGTTCCGATTCAGCCGCTTGGCTTCGCGGACCCATTTTCGATCGGCGTCTTCGTGTCCGTACTTGCCGAGGCTGCGCAGCGAGACCGGCGCGATGCCGGGAGCGCGGACGCAGCGGTCCCGCCGTATGTGCCGCGTGTGGTGGACGCGGCGCTCTGCGGGGCGCTGGAGGAACCGGCTCTGGCACAGTCGGCGCGACTTGTTGTACTTCGGGGGGATCCGAAGTCCGGGAAGTCCCGAACCCTCTGGGAGGCCGTCCGGGTTCTGCCGGACAAGCTGCTGGTGGCGGTGATCCAGCCCGATCCGGCTGCCGAGCCACAGGATGCGGCATATGCGCCGCTCTCGGCTCTGGCACGGCTGGACCGGCCGATCGCCAGGTCGGGAGGGTGTGACTTGTTGATTTGGGTCGATGATGCGCACGCGCACTTGCGGCGCGGGCTCACCAGGGACACGCTGCGCAGGATCGGCGCGACGTACCCGCAGGCGATTGTCGCGATGACCGTCCACAGCGCAGACCTGGACGCTCTGCGCAGTGTTGATCCGCCGCTGCACGATCTCCTGCGGCGGCCGTTCGAAGAGCTAATCCTCCGCCAGACTCTTAACGAGCAGGAGTTGGCGACCGCGCAGGATGCCTATCCCGCTCTGGCCGGCGAGGCCGATCTCGCCCGGTTGCCTGAGCTGTTCGCCGCGGTGAACCTGCTGACCGACATTTATAGCCACCATGGGGCCGATGAGCCGGCGGGGGTGGCCGTGGCGAGAGCTGCCATTAACTGGCAGCGAGCAGGGATGCCTCCCGGGTCTTTGGACGGGCCGACGTTGCGCGGGCTGGTGCGGCTGGCGTACGCCGACATCGCCCCGAATCGGATCCTGGACGATCAGTCTTTCCAGACCGGCCTGGACTGGGCCACCACGGAGGTCGCCGCGTTCGCCGCGTTGGTCCGCCGCGAGTCTTCGAGGGGCTCGGAGGCGCCGCGTTTCAGGGCTTTCGACAGTGTCGTGTCCTGGGCTGACGTTCACGACCCGCCGCTTAGCCCGCGGGTGTGGCGGTACGTGATCGAGAGCGCCGGCGACGTCGACCGGCTTAGCGTGGGCATCGCCGCATTTCAGGCCGGACGACCTGAGATTGCCATCAGCGCGTTTCAGCAGGCGGCAGCCGGTGCCGATCGCCGACGGTGGCCCTGGCCTTGTTCTACAAAGGTGTCATTCTGGGCGAACTGGGTTTGTCCGAAGATGCGGTGACCGCCTTCGACCAGGTGCTTTCCTGGTTCGGCGACGCGACGGACCCCGCCATGGCTCAGGCTGCCTTGGCTGAGCCGGTCGCGAGGGCATTCGTCGGCAGAAATACTGCGCTGGGCAAGCTAGGACGTCACGCGGATGCGGCTGTCTTCGACCAGGGAATCCAAGTCGCCAGGCATCTCATGGGCTCCGGACAGCCCGAGGCCGCCTTGGAGATTGTCGACGGGCTTCCCGATGAGCATGCGGATTATCGTCAGCGTCACAACATTCGCATCGTACGCGGCAACGCGCTCATAGGCATTCCAGGAAAGGTGAAGGATGCGCTAGCGGAGTTCGAATGCGCCCTCGCTGGGGCCGATCAGCTCGATTCGCCGGACCGGCTCAGGCTTGTGGCCGAGGCCCGTAAGGAACTGGGGCACTACTTCCGCGTCATCGGCCGCTGGGAGGATGCCGAGCAGTGGTACGAGGACGCACGCGACGCAATTTTGGCCCTTCTGGCCCAGAGATCAGATGAAGACCGCAGGGAGCTGGCTGCGATCTTCACCGAGTGGGGATATCTGCGCGGACTCAACGGCCGCTACCGCGAAGGCTTGGAACTCGTGGAAAGCGCGATCGCCATACGCCGCAGCATGCAGCTGACCGCAGATGAAGGTCTATCCTGGACCGTCTACGGCGAGGTACACCGGTACGCGTGCCGCTACGAAACGGCATGGGGAAATTACTCGATAGCCGAGCGGCAGTTTCGGGAATCCCGGAGCTGGGGTCGGCTCGGGCTCGTGCAACAGCAGCAGGCGATCTGCCTCGTTCAGGCAGCCGAAGACGGCATCCAGCTCACGAGCGAACCACTGGGCGACGCCAAGCGGCTCATCAGCAGCTCACTCACCCTGTGCCAGAAGTTCGCTATCCGGGATTACCCATCCGCCCTGAACCGGGCAGGCCGGATCTACGGCTCCGATGACCCTCTGGCTGCCTTGAACTACCTCCGGCAAGGGATCACCGAAGCCCGCCTGCTGTCGGACGGCTGGTTCTGGTTCGCGAACGTAATCGAGTACGCGCAACTGTGTTACCGGCTCTGGGACAATACAGCGGACAACAAGCACCGCGTAGAAATCGCCAGCCTGGCCGACGAGGTCCTCACGCTGACGGAGGATTACTCGTTCCCAGATCTCATAGGACGGTGGCGGCTGCTGCAAGCCCACCTCGATGTCGACGACTACGCTCGGACCGGAGACACGAGATATCTGACCAGCGCGCTAGAGAACTACAAGACTGGGTTCGAACAGCTATCCAGGCAACTTATCGGATCCTCGGGCGGGGTCTCGCTGCGTGCGGAATTTCATGCATTTGCCATCGACTGGGACAAGTTGCCCTCCCACGTCAGGCAAGAGTGGCACGCGAGCCTCCGGTCAGCGTGGGCCGTCGGCGGATCTGCGGTTCTTCTTCTCGCCCGCCTCGAAGAGCTTTACTGATCCGCAGAACACCTCGCATTAGATCGGCCAACCAGGGGCCGACCAGCCGACCGGACTGCAGGCTGGCGCAATAGCCGATGACAGAGATGGCGGCGACCGCGCACCGTCCAGGACACCGCCGCGACTGCGCCATAGATCGCACGACACGCCAGACAGCCGGTCGATGTGGCCGGCTGAGATCGGAGACTTGCCAGGAGACGCCGTTCCAGACCTGGGCGCCGAAGCTGACGGCACCTGACTGGGGATTCTCGACGTCCTCGGTGAGGACGCAGCTAGTGGTGCTGCCACAGGGTGGGCAGGAGACCTGATCGGGCTGCTGGTCGGCCTGGTCGTTTGGGCTGTCGAAGCTGACCGACCAGGACGATCTGTTCCACTTCTCGGTGAGCAGGGCGTCGGTGGGGCTGCTGCACGACAGGGCCTGGACATCTGACAGGTTGCTCGGCGACGGCAGCGCGCTCCATTTCCTGCCATTCCAGGACTGGACTTTCTGCGGTCCTGGACTGGTGTCCATCATGGCGAGGCAGAACGTTGCGCTGGGGCATGATATCGCCTGGATCGACTCCAACGGCACCGGCAGTACTCGGGCTCGTGTCGCGTCCGGGCCGGGTTTCCGGGCCGAGTGGCTGGCGGAACTGAGCCGGGCCGGGCTGCTGGAGGAGTTGCTGGCTGAGGACGTGGTCGCCCGTGCGCTGCGGGAAGCGCCGGCCGGGCACCGGTATGACCGGGTGCTGACCGCGAAGATGACCGTGATCTGCGTCCTGGTCGCCTGCCTGTTCCCCGGCGATGGTTACGACGCGGTGCTGACGAAGGCGTTCGGGCTGCCGGGCCTGCGGCTGTGGCCCGGCACGGAGGTCCCGGCCGGCAGCGCGTTCTCCCAGGCTCGCAGGCTGCTGGGCGAGCAGGCCATGCGGAAGATCTTCGAGCTGGACGCGGCGCGCCCGACGCGGAGCTGGGGATCACGGCCCTGTGGAATGGCCTGGAAGTTACCGCCATGGACGGCACCACGATGGAGCTGGCCAGGAACGTCACGCTCGAAGGCGAGTTCGGCACGCCCGCGGACGGCGCCCGGCCGCTGCTGCGGTCCGTCGCGCACGTGCGCACCGCCAGCAGGCGCTGGATCGGGGCTGAGATCGGCGGTTATCACAACGGCGAGAGCGACCTGGCTGACAAGCTGGAATGGTCCTTCGGGCCGTGCATGCTCAACCTCGCCGATCGCGGCTAGCGACGTCAACGAAATGGTTCGCGCGGCGTTCGCGGCGCGCGGAATTAAGGGACAGGAGAGGTAACCTGCCCCAAGGACGGACAATCGCGCCGCCGAGCTTAGCCCGGCCGAGTTAAACTTTTGGTGCGCGGGCCAGTCGGCGATCGTGCCTTGTTTCACGCGCATCGGCGCAGGGCTGGCGAAGGTAGCTGCGGGAGGCCGAAATTGGTTCCGAAGTATCCGGGCGAGGTCCCTGACCCGTCTTATCATCCAGCGGTGAACTTGGCCGGGACGCATGTAGCGGGCATGCTCAGCCAGATAAGGGTGGCTGCGCGCCTGATGTATGCCGGTGCAGTGCTCGGGCCGGTCGGCTCGATTTACTACGGCCTCACAACGCGAGCATCGACCGCGCCAGTCGTACTGTTCGGCAATCCCCGAAGCACGGCCTTTGGCGTCGGTTTCATCTTCGGGGCGTTTCTTGCCGCAGCCGTCATTGCGAGCCTTTGGCTATGGATGGCCTGGGCGGTCAGGCGCGGCAAGAACTGGGCTCGCGTCGTCTCGACCGTGTTGCTCGGGCTTGGCGTAGTGCGCCTGTTTGGCCCGGTCGGTGTCTACGAGGTCACTTGGGCGCTGAGTTGGCTAGCAGGTCTCGCCGCAGTGATCTTGCTTTTCATGCGCCCGTCGAGCGCTTTCTTTGCAGCGCGCGGCCGTTGACCGTCGACTGCGGCGCCGCTGACTCGGGCCGCGCTCTGGTCATGGGGTTCGGCTGGCGTCGATCTGGTCGAAGTCTCCGTAGCCGTTGCTGCTTCCCCCGCCGCCGGACTGATGAAGTCAATGGCGCTGGGTAAAGGTCATGGCTTACAGTGATTCAGCGAATCAGCGGACTCCCAATGGATGAACGCAAGCGACACCCAAAGGACCTAGGCGAGAGTTCCGCATACTTCTGGCCGTGGTCCAGCGACCCGGCCTCGTGGTAGCTGGTCAAGCAGGATCCTGGCGGCGCCGTCGCTACCAGGGTCCTGACCTGGGCGTCCAGATGCCCGGCGGCCAACTCAGCCGCGTTCGGGCGCACGGAGTAGATCACCCGCTGTCCCGGCCACCAGTCCCAAGCGCTGCCCTGCTGCGTACCCGGCCATGATTGCGGCAGCGTGTCGTCGCCACGGTAGACCCGGCGCGCGGCCAAACCCGGCACCACCGCCTGCACCTTGTCGAAGTAGTCGCTGTTGGCTCCCAGCGTCACGGTTATAACGGCATCTCCATTAATTCCTCGATAATGCAGAGTATTGAACAGTGGTCGTCTCTGCGGTCGCTGCCTATTCCTGGATAAAGCGCTCAATTTGAATGCGGCCTCATGGGTTCCTTCGACGGCGTTTCGATTGTGGTTGTGACGCCGGAGCTGGCCGTCGCCGCCACCCGCCTCCAGCAACCCCAGTGCTGACTGCGCGGGAGTTGTCAACGATGCGGCCGAGTTCCCGCTGTGGCTGTCACCGCACATCTTGGTGAACACCGGACGTGTGCTCGCGTCCGTGCTGAAAATGCCCGACGACGAGATCGACGAGTACCTCGCAATGCTCGCGGAGATCGCTGAGGCATCTGGAGGCGGTATAACCGATCCTCCGCAGTCAGTCGGGGATTGCCCGGACTCGGCGGCAGGCGCTTTCCTGATGGTGACCGCCGATGCTGACCTCACGGCCATGTGGCCGTGGCGAGGCCGTTCGGTCATCAAGCGAGCCCAGTTCGCTTCGCTGGAGGATGCCTCTCGGCGATCCCGCAGGGCGCCGGCGCTGACTGGCCTGCCATCTGACGGTGAGAGCCAGACAAGGATTCGGCCCCTTTCTGTTAGTTGTGCACTGGTTTTGTGCACGAGTTGTGCGCCGGGCCTAGTAGTGAGCCGCACCGGTGAAGGAATTTTGCACCTGAAAGGTACCGTTCGTCTGGTCCTTTGGCCTTGCCTGACGTGGCGTGGTGCCATCACTGGGTTGTAGGCCCAGAGACGGCGGGCTCAAGGGCGGGCGGCAACTTGCGTGACTCCGGCTGAAAGGCCTGTGGAGGCCGCTAGGGCTGCGGCAGTTGAGGCGCGGTTGGGAGCAGCCGCGAAGGCCTTACGAGCACCCATGAATGGACCGTCTGAACGGAACCATGCCAGATAGGCGCCGCGACATGGCCAGGCGGGCTCGCCGTCGAGCCCGGCCTGGCCCGCATCGTGTCGGGGTGCCGCGACGTGGCCGAGAAAGCCCTGCGGGTACGCGCGCTGCCGGGCTGACGAGCCGAGCAGTTCTCTGCCTTCAAACACCGAGCGGGTGACGAGAATCGAACTCGCACTGTCAGCTTGGGACCGGACAGCGGGATCGGTTAACGCTGGGTGGCGCAACTCTGGGTCCGTCGCACATCAAGCGCGGCCGATCCGTCGCACGTGAGTGAGGTGAGGCGGTCTGGGCGGGCTATCGCGGGGCCAGCACGCGAAACTCGCGGCCATCGGGATCGGCCATGACCACCCAGCTGACCTCGCCCTGGCTGATGTCGATGCGAGTCGCCCCGAGGGAGACGAGACGGTCGACCTCCTGTTGCTGATCACCGCGGACGGGCGGAGCGAGGTCGAAACGCAGTCGGGTGTTCCCGGTCCGCGGCATCAGCCACGCACCGTCCCAGGAGATCTTCGGACCGCCCCGCGGCGAGCGGATCGCGGTCTGCGGGCCCCGATCCCAGACCAGCGGCCAGCCCAGCGCTTCGCTCCAGAAGTACCCGGCCTCCCGTGAACCGGCGCACGTGAGCTCACCTAGGAATCCGCAGCCGGCAAGCCAGTTGCTGCCCGGCTCGATGACGCAGAACTCGTTGCCTTCGGGGTCGGCGAGCACGACATGACCCTCCTCCGGGCGCTGGCCGATGTCGATGTGCCGGGCGCCGAGTTCGAGCGACCTTGCCACCGTCTGCTGCTGGTCCCCGAGGGACGTGCTCGTCAGATGAAAGTGCCTCTCGTACGGGCCGGACCTCTGCTCCTGGGCTGGAAGAAACCGGAAACCGAACCCGGTGTCATCGCCTGGCAGGAGCGCGACGCGGTCGCCGGTGCCGTCGGCTATCTCCCAGCCGAGCACGCCGCCCCAGAAGCGCGCCAGGCGAAGTGGGTCGTTCGCATCGAAGCAAACTGCCAGAAGCTGACAAGTCATCGCGTTCAGCACCTCCGATCTGCCAGCCCAACCGGCGGACAGGGCACGTGCTCCGCGCCTGATGAGAACGCTAGGGGCAGGGCGCCTGCCACGCCAAGCGAATAAGTCAAAGGCGATGCTCGCCGACGAGCGCCGTAGTCGCCTCGGGCGTAGTAGCGAACGATGACCGTCGGCGAGGCTGGGCGAGTCTGGGCGCCGCTCGCCAACGCCGCTCGTGGTCCAGGAGGTCACGCTGGTCATGCAGACCACGGGCGACGACTCCGCCGAGGACACGGTTATGGTGCAAGGTCGGCTGCGTGTCCTCGGATTGTTCAGCCTCCCTGAAGGGGGTAAACCTCTCAACCTGCGGCGCGAACGCCGCGCTCTCATTGGTCTGGTCAACCGCATCGCCGCTCGCGCTGGAGACACCTGCCGACACGCCGGACATGGTGACCGCCGCAGGTTGTCAGGTTGAGGACGACGCAGAAGGGGGACGGCAGTGCTGCGCGCCCAGCCGGGCGAAGTGTACGAAATCTACGCATAGGTGGACCGCGAACTGCCAGGTCAGGAACCGAGTTTGCTAACGTGCTTCTGGCCAACCGGGTTCCAGACCCGTTGTTGAGTGGAGCTCGGCCGCTGGCTTACGGCAGTCTTCTCGCAGTCGGCTGGAATGCAGTCGGCTGGAATAGAGCCTGGTAGGGCTAGTGATCGCCTGTTCCGTGCCTGCAAGTGCCGCAGCGACTGCCAGGTCTGGGTCGGCGAAACGGCGGTCGCTGGGCGCTCGAACCGCGTTAGCCCAGAGACGACATGGTTGATCGGGCGGTTCTTCGCCGTGTCTGGTTCACTGTAATGCTATATTCACCGCAGCGGTGAAGAAAGGAAAAACGGTGAACCAGCTGCGGACGGCTGAGGCCGCGCTGGCGCGTGTGGTTGACGCCGTGCCTGGCCTGTCCCTGACTGCGGAGACTGCCCGTGGTGATGATGGCGTGGATGGCGTGCTGGAGTTCGCCGACACTCGGAAGCGTGTTGCTCTCCAGGTTAAGTCCCGAGCGAACGCGGCCACCGCCTGGCAGCTGGTGCGTGAGGCGGCTGGCCGGCTTGACCGGCCGGTGGTGCTGGTTGCGGGAGAGTCGACGGCGGATGCGCGGCGGATTCTGCGTGAGCACGGGGTAGGGCTATTGGATGGTCTCGGGAATGCCCATATTGAGCTGCCTGGACTACTTGTGCATGTGGAGGGCCGTCAGGCTGTGGCGTACGCCAGGCCCGTGCAGCTCAGCGGCAAGGCCGGCGTCGTAGCCCAGGCCTTGTTGCTGCACGGGGGGCGGCATTGGCAGGTTCAGGATCTTGCTGAGGAGGCGCGGGTTTCTGATGGGTTGGTGCATCGGGTGCTGGTGCGGCTGGAGGCTGAGAACCTGGTGGCCAGTGACGGCGCCGGGAACCGGCGCTATCGCTACGTAACTGACCCGAGTGCGCTGCTGGACGTGTGGGCTGAGGAGGACAGGCACCGGCCCGAACGAACCCGTGCCTTTGTCCTGGCTCAGGGACCGCGTCAGCTTGCCGTGCTGGTAGGTAGAAGCTTGGCTGCCAGGGGGTTTGATCATGCTTTGACTGGCGCGGCCGCGGCGAGTTTCGTCGTGCCTTTCATCACGGCCGTACCCGTCGCCGAAGTATGGGTTACCGCGGGCACGGCGCCAGGCAGGCTGCCAGATGCGGTCGGGGGAGAGCCTGCGGACACTGGTTACAACGTCGTGTTCTTGCAGGCCAGGGATGACACGACGCTGGCGTTTCGTGACCAAACAGCCGGGCTCTGGCTGGCTAACCGGTTCCGCTTGTACGCGGATCTGCGGCGTGATCCGAGGCGCGGCCAGGAGCAAGCTGCGCACCTGCGCCGGGAGGTGATCGGGTTTTGAGCCATAGCCATTTCAGCGACTATGACCTGGCGACGACCGGGCGGTGCGAGCGGGCACTGCTGACGCTGCTGGGCGATATCGGCCCGTGGCGCGAGCGGATCTACCTAGCCGGCGGCCCTGGCGCCGAGATACCTGACTGGGGTTCTGCCGGACGGAGCGCCGGGACATGTCGGCACTACCGACGTTGACGTCATCATCGGGCTGGCGGTCGCCGACGAGGCGCCGGAGACGTACCGCACGCTGCAGAACAATCTGGAGAAAGCATCGTTCCGCCAGCAGGAGCCTAGCTTCCGGTGGGCTCGCGAAGTGGACGGCGTGACCGTCCTCATCGAGTTCTTGTGTGAGACTGATCAGGTTCAGTCCGGGCGCATCTTCAGGCCTAAGGGCGAATTCACGGGGTCCAAGCTAGGCGCATTCAACGTCCGGGGTGCCCAGCTCGCCCGGCATGACTACCTCGAACGCCAGATCCGAGGCGAGCGTCTCGACAACGGCGGGCAATCCACCGTGACCATGCGCGTCGCCAACATCCTGCCCTGCACAGCGCTGAAGATCTTCTCTTTCCAGGACCGGCACGCGAACAAGGACGCCTCCGACTTGGTCTTCACTCTCCTCAACCAAGACGAAGGCCCACGCGCAGCGGGCGTCGCTGCTGCCGCAAGCCCGGTCGCCGGACATCCCCAAGTCAGCGAAGCCCTCACCCTGCTCGGCGAGAGGTTCGCCGACATCGCCAAGGATGGGCCAGCCGCCTACGCCGCCTTCCTGGCGAGCCCCGACGACCGGGACGAGAACACCCGACTCCGCCGTGAAGCGGTCGCTACCATCCGCGCGTTCATGGCCGGCTTCCACGAAGGCAACCCGATGCCGGATACGGCGCCTAGACCCAGACGGGTGCTCCGGCCGTCAGCCAAGGAAGGCTCAGCCGCAGCGCAACGTGAGGTCAGCGGAGAACACGATCGCTGACCTGACGCAGCGGTTGCGCATACCGCAGTCGACGGTCAGCGGTGAGGTGCGGCGGCTGGCGGACGTGGGTATTCTCGCCGTCCGTCCGGTCGCGGCTGGTGCGGGCGAACGTAAACTCACGGCTTGTAGGGCCGCTTACCGAGTTGGTCGTGCTGACCTACGGCCCGCATGTCGTGATCGCGGATGAGTTCGCGCATCTTCAGGACGTGGCGGCGGTGATGATATTCGGGTCGTGGGCAGCGCGCTACAAGGCGAGCGGGGCCTGCCGCCGAACGACGTCGATGTGCTGGTGGTTGGCGCACCGGATCGGATCGCGACCGAGCCTTTCATAACGGAGATCAAGTCCCGGCCGTACGTGACAGTCATTGACGACGCGGCTGGTGTGTAACCAAGGTCAGAGGCCGATTCTCGAACAGAGAATCGGCTTCTTGTCTGTCGGATGCTAACGGATTTGCCAACGGCGGCCCCGAGTCACCCTCGGGTCCTCTGCCGGAACTGGCGAGATCCCCCGGGGTGTCGGCGATATCCTCTATCTTCGCCATTAGCACGATCGCCAGTTCCGATGCGGAGGCTCTCGACCACCTTGGCACGCACAGAGGAACTGACGAGGGACACCGAGCCTGCGAAGGCCGAGGGAAACCCCCTCGAAGCTAAGCCCCTCCGCGCGGGTAGGGCGGCCCGCGCTATCGTCTCCGACGGCCGCGCGGTCCGCGACGCCATCGACGCGGTCCTGGCCGCGCCGGAGGAGTCCCGCGAGGTCGCGCGACGGGCGTACACGGTGGTACGCGATCAGCTTGTCACCGGCGAACTGGACGCGATGCCGGTGGACCGGCTCCGGGAGCTCATCCGGGGCCAGGTCACGTTCGCCCCCGTCAGGGACGCCGGGCTCGACACAGTCGGCGCGGTCCTGACGGCTGGCGCACAAACACTCGGGCGAATCCCCCGGGTACGCCGGAGGACGGCGAGGCGGATCATGGCCGCCGCATCGCAGATGCGGGAGTCCGTCGAGGCGATTACCCGCGTCCGCATCGACCCAGACGCCCGCACCCCCGAGCAGACCGCGCTCATCGCCGCGTTGCGCCGCTACGAGCGCACCAGGTCCCTGATGAAAGGCCCGGACCTGAGCCCGCTGGCAAGTGAGCTCGGGCGTTACCTCGACCCGGCGGCACGCGGCGCGAGCCGCCGGAGAATGCTCTTCGCATTCTCCGAGCGGAAGAGGCAGGAAGCTCGTGACGCACTCGCCCAGCTAGACGCCACCCTCAGTTCCAAGCAAGTCACCGCGGCACGCAAACGCCTGTCCAGAGCCGCGTCTGAGCTAGAAAAGGCCGAAAAGACACAGCGGGCTGCCCGGCTGTGGAACGACTACCTCGCCCGTCCGGTCACTTACAACGGCCTGCTGATCGAGGTGGGGGGACTGGACCCGGTCAGGGAGGCCGGCCAGGGCTTCCTCCCCGCCGAGATCGCCGAGCAAGTCCGCGTTTTTCCTCTCGACCAGTCCCGCCTCAAGACATCGCTGCGCGGCTACCAGGCGTTCGGCGCGAAGTTCGCGCTGGTTCAGGAGCGGGTGATCCTGGGCGACGAGATGGGCCTGGGCAAGACGATGCAGTCACTCGCCGCGATGTGCCACCTGGCCGCCAAGGGCGCGACGCACTTCCTGGTTGTCTGCCCGGCGAGCGTGGTCGTGAACTGGACTCGAGAGGTTGAGCGGCACACGCTGCTGGACGCCCGCCGCGTGCACGGGCCGGGCGAGACGAAGCGGGAGGCGGCCCAGCAGGAGTGGGTGGCCGGGGGCGGCGTGGCGGTCACGACGTTCGAGGCGCTGCGCGCCATGCCGGAGGACCTGGACGTCTCGGTGGCGATGATGGTCGTCGACGAGGCGCACTACGTGAAGAACCCGAATGCGCTTCGCACGCAGGCGGTCAGCGAATGGGCGGCGCGAAGCAGGCGGGTGCTGTTCCTGACGGGGACGCCGATGGAGAACAAGGTGGGGGAGTTCCGAGTGCTAGTCGGGCACCTGCGCCCGGAGCTCGCCGAGAACCTGGACATCGCGGACGAGGCGCTGGACGGTACCAAGTTCCGGGAGGCGGTGGCGCCGGTCTACCTGCGGCGCAACCAGGAAGACGTGCTCAGCGAGCTTCCGCCGCGTCTGGAGACGCAAGAATGGGTGGCCCTCGAGGGGCCGACATTGCGGGCGTACCGGAAGGCGGTCATCGCGGGGAACTTCATGGCGATGCGCCGGGCGGCGTTCGACCTGGGGACGGTGAAGGGATCGCCGAAGCTCCGGCGGCTGGTGGAGATCGTCAGCGAGGCCGCGGACGGCGGGCGCAAGGTCGTGGTGTTCTCGTACTTCCGCGATGTGCTGGAGAAGGTGACACAGGTGCTGGGATCCGGGCGTGATGGCGTTCCGGGCGTGCATGTCGTCGGCCCGCTGACCGGGGACGTCCGGCCGACGGACCGCCAGGCGATGGTGGACGAGTTCACTGCCGCCAAGGGGCCTGCGGTGCTGGTCTCCCAGATCCAGGCGGGCGGCGTGGGCCTGAACATCCAGGCCGCGTCGGTGATCATCATCGCCGAGCCGCAGCTGACGCCGTCGATCGAGGAGCAGGCGATCGCCCGCGCGCACCGGATGGGCCAGGTACGCCGCGTGGACGTGCACCGGCTGCTGTGCGAGGACAGCGTCGACCAGCGAGTCCTCGAGCTGCTGGCGGAGAAGCGCGAGGCGTTCGACGAGTACGCCCGCCGCAGCGACATGGCGAACGCGACGCCGGACGCGGTGGACACGGGCTCCGAGACTGAACTGCGGCACCGAATCGTGGCCGCGGAACAGAAGCGCCTCAAGGCGGCGTGAGCCGCAGAACAACCGCAGGCCGAGCGCTGCGGGGATACGTCCCCTCGGCGTCACTTAGCGAGCATCTGGTTCTAGGTGCCGGACATCGCCGAAAGCACCGCGCAGGACCGGCCAGCAGGGCTGAAACTCCTCGCGGCCGGCAGCAGGTAGCGCAGGCGCACCACGTCAGCGAAGGTACACCCTGATGCCTCGGCCAGCGCGACCTCGATGTTCCGCTGACACTGCGTGAGCCTAGAAGGAGCTAGCACGCTCCGGGCAATTCTTTCTAGCAAATAAGGGGTGAAAAATTGCCTGGGCGCTTGCCGGGCTTTCTAGGTTGATCATCAACCGGAATCAGCGCGCTCGCGGCCGCGCGGCGGACCCGGATCAGTACCGCAGCCGAACTAGCCATGACCACATGAAACCGGCGTCGGCTCATCACGTCCTTCACCTCATCCCCGCGCGGCACGCACCAAACGCTCAGCGTCCCTGCCGGGCAGCCTCGCCTCGAACGGCGTAAGCGCAACACCTGCCACCAGGAGAATCCAGGTCAGAGACCCTTTCAAAGGCGCTTAGGCCAATACGGGGGTATGCGGTCACCGCGCAGAGACCGTGAGCCTCGCGCAAGGCCTGGCTTGTAAGCTATAGTTTAACGATATATAAAGTCTCTATGACCCAACGTGCGATGCAGGAAGCGACCTTCCTGATCCTGACTGCGCTGGCTGCGGGCAGCCAGCATGGCTACGGGATCATCACCGACGTGCAAGAGATCTCCGGCGGGCGGGTGCGGCTGCGGGCCGGGACCTTGTATACCGCGCTGGACCGCTTGCGTTCGGGCGAGTTGATCGAGGTGGACCGAGACGAAGTCGTGGACAACCGGCTGCGCAGGTACTACCGGCTTATGCCGAAGGGCGCGGATGTGCTGGCCGACGAGGCGGAGCGGCTGCAGGGCAACGCGCTGGCCGCGCTGTCGCGGCTGCAAGACCGCCGTGGCGTCCTCCTTCGGCGCGAACTGGCGGGAGGGACGGCATGACCGAGGCGGCGGGCCTGGAGCGCGGGTACCGGCGGTTGCTGGCGGCCTATCCGTCGTCGTTCCGGCGCGAGCAGGCAGAGGAGATGCTGGTCGTGCTGATGGCCGGCGCGCGGCAAGGCCAGCAGCGGCCGGGCCTGGCCGAGGCGGTGGATGTGATCGTCAGCGGGCTAGGGATGCGGTTGCGGCGGGCCGGGCTGGGTCCGCCGAACCCGGGCTGGGCGGATTCGCTGGCGGTACTCAGCCTAATCGCGCCGCTGTTCGTGCTGGCGGCTGGCCTTCTTGAGATCGCCGTGCCGTACCGCCTGCCCGCGCCAAGTCGCGATCCGTTCCTCTTCCACCGAGCCTTCGTGCCGCGAGCAATCGGCGGGCTGCCACTGCTGCACCTGCCGGGTCTCGAAATCGTCTTGGGGCTGCCAGTGATCATCGTGGCACTGGTCCTTCTCGGGCTGCGGTGGGTGGCACTGGTGACGCTCGCCGTCGTCGCGACGCACTATCTAGGCCGGAGCGGGCTCTGGCTGCCGGACCCGTTGCAGGCGCTGGTCGCGGGCGCCTGCATGCTTGAGGCGGTGGCACTGGTGGTCTCGCCGGACTCCCGCCGCGCGCGCAGCCTGCTGAGCTGGCGTTATGGCGTGGTGCTGCTACTAGCTGCTGCAGCCGTGCAGGTTCTGACGCAGCTGTACTACGCGAGCAGCCGTTTCGCGGAGACGGGCGTGCTCGTCCGGGCTACCGCGCACTCGTCGCAATGGCTCCGGGTCCACGGACCAGGTATATGGGGCTGTCATCTGTTGCTCCGCGAGTTTGCGATAGAGTTCATGAGTGAACTTGAAGGAGTGGGCGCGGCAGCAGGGGGTCCATCCTGTGACGGCGTACCGCTGGTTCCGGGAGGGGAAGCTGCCGGTCCCGGCGCGCCGGGCTGGCCGGCTGATTCTGGTGGACGTCCCGCGCGCTGGCAGCGGGCCGGGCGTTGTGGCGGTGTACGCCTGCGTGTCTTCCGCTGATCAGCGGGCGGACCTGGACCGGCAGGTGGCCCGGGTGACGGCGTGGGCCGCGGCGCAGGGACTGGCGGTCGGGCGGGTGGTGACCGAGGTCGGCTCCGCGCTGGACGGCGGGCGTGACAAGTTCCTGGCCTTGCTCCGCGACGCGTCGGTGGCGGTCATTGTCGTGGAGCACCGGGGCCGGTTCGCCCGGTTCGGTGCCGGGTACGTGGAGGCGGCGCTGTCGGCGCAGGGCCGCCGGCTCCTGGTCGTGGACCAGGCGGGAGTCGATGACGACCTGGTGGCGGACGTGACCGAGATCCTCACCTCCTTGTGCGCCCGGCTGTACGGGCGGCGTGGCGCCGCGGGCCGGGCGAGGCGCGCGGTGGCGGCGGTGACCGGTGATGCCCGGTGAAGGTCATCCAGGCGTACCGGTTCGCGCTCGATCCGACGCCGGCGCAGGAGGCGGTGCTGCGCTCGCATGCCGGCGCGGCGCGGTTCGCGTGGAACTGGGGACTGGCCAGGTGCAAAGAGCGCTACGAGGCCGAAGGTAAGTGGTACAGCGCCATTGACCTGCACAAGCTGTGGAACGGTGAGAAGAAGGCCGACCCGGCCCTGGCCTGGTGGGGCGAGAACTCCAAGTGCGCTTACCAGGAGGCGTTCCGCGATCTGGACCGGGCGCTGAAAGACTTCATCAAGTCCCGCGAAGGCCAGCGCAAAGGCGGGCGCCTGGGGTTTCCCCGGTTTAAGAAGCGCGGGAAATGCCGGGACTCGTTCCGGTTCGCCGCCGGGGTGATGCGCTGCACCGGGAGCACGGTCACGCTGCCCCGCCTGGGGACCATCGCCACCCATGAGTCCACCCGCAAGCTCGCCCGCAGGCTGGGCAACGGCAGCGCCCGCATCTTGTCGGCCACCGTCACGCGCACGGCTCAGCGGTGGTTCGTGTCGTTCACCTGCGAAGTAGACCGCGCCGTCCCCGGGTGTCATGCCCGGCCCGGGTCGGTCATCGGCGTCGACCTGGGCGTGACGGCGCTGCTGACCGGCGTGGACGACGCCGGGAACGTCGTGACGATCACCGGCCCCAAGCCGCTGCGGGCGTCCTTGCGCAAGCTCCGCCGGGCCAGCCGGGCGCACTCCCGCAAGGCACCAGGATCGGCGAACCGCCGCAAGCACGCCGCCGCGCTGGCCCGCATCCACGCCCGCGTGGCCAGCGTCCGCGCCGATGCCCTGCACAAGGCCACCAGCGGCCTGGCCGCCCGCTACCAGACCGTCGTCATCGAAGACCTCAACGTCGCCGGCATGACCAGGAACCGGCGGCTCGCCCGCGCGATCGCCGATCAGGGCTTCGGGGACCTGCGGCGCATGCTCGGCTACAAGACCACCTGGAACGGCGGCCGGCTCATCGTCGCTGACCGCTGGTTCCCTTCCAGCAAGACGTGCTCAGGATGCGGAGCGGTGAAAGCCAAGCTGCCCCTGTCCGAGCGTTGTTATGCCTGCACCGCCTGCGGCCTGGTGACCGGCCGGGACGTCAACGCGGCGCGGAACCTGCTCCACCTCGCCGTCAGTGGGACGGAGAGCCGAAACGCCTGCGGACCGCGGGTAAGTCCCGGCCCCGCCGGGCACAGCGGGATGAAACAGGAACCCGGCACCGCCCCGGCGGGTCAGGCCGGGACCGCCAGCGGGCAACCGCTGGCTGCGGGACGCGAGCTTACTCATGCTCACCGACCCGCAACGGATACGTCATCCTGGCCGCTGGGCTGGCCGCAGTGGCGGCGGGACTAGCGGTCGCGTTCAAGGCATACAGATCTACTTTTACTTCCAGTCGAAATACGAGGTCCTCGGCGAACTCGCCCGCCGCGCGGTTGGCAGCGGCCACGCTGCGGGCCAGCCATGGCTGAGCCGCAACCGCGAGGAAAACCCGGCAGACACGCTCCGAGATGGCATTGCCGGAGGGGCACGGGTCTGGGCCCGCCACGCTCCTGTGCTCCGTGCAGTCGTCGAGAACTGGCGCGACGATCCCGAGCTGGCCGCGTTGTGGATTGAGCTGATGAACAGCTACACCGATGCCGCCGCCCGCCGGATCGAACAAGATCGCCTCGCAGCGGGTGCCGCTACCTCGGCCCTCGACGTGCGGCACCTGGCGGCCACACTGACCTGGCTCGGCGAACGGCTCTATTATCTTGCCGCCATTGGCGTGGCGCCCTTCGACGACGAGGACACCCTCGTCCAGTCGCTCTTCGAGGTGTGGACCGCCACGCTCTACCGAAACGGCTAGGCGCAGGTCAGCGTTCCAGTCCGTAAACGGATTTCTAAACGCGACGCGGTGAAACTGGCCGATCTGGTGAAGACATGTCAGGCTTCAGAGACGAGTGGTTGGCATATGTCGGCGTCGGCCTACTCAGGCGAGACCACATGCGACGTCTGGGACGAGCGTTGCACTGCTCATAACCCAGAGGTCGCCGGTTCAAAATCCTGCCCCGCTACCAAGGTCAGGACCCGAATTCGAACGCGGACTGGGGTCTTTTTCTGTCACTTGCGCACGGGTTTTGTGCACGATGTCTGCAGGGGCAATGGAACCCGCAGCAGGGGAGCAGATATCTCGTACTTTAAGATATGATTCGTCCTGGTTTTGCCGCCTTAGCCAAGGCAAACTGGGTGCTGCGCTGGGTCCAAGGCCCAGAGATTCCGATGATCTGCCCTCGGCTGTGCAACGCGGCGAGCGTGCCCGTGCAGTGGTTACCCGTGAGTCGCTCGGCCGGTAGCTGCGACAAGGCACGTTGCTGGCGTCGGATGCTAATATGCTTTTATGCGCACTACGATTGACATGCCCGATGCCCTGATGCGAGCGGCCAAGGCCAGGGCGGCTGACCGCGGCGAGAGCCTGAAGGATCTGGTGAACCGGGCACTAGCGCACGAACTCGGGCTTCCGTCCGTGCCGAAGCGGAAGACGGGGCGCGTCATGCTCCCGCTGGTCGCTCGTGACGCGGCGCCTGCGGTCCTCGTCACAAACGATGACATCGCGAGTGCGCTTGAATCCGAAGACATCGAACGGTACTCGTCATCATGATCTTGGTCGACGTTGGGGTCTGGCTCGCGGCGGTCTGGGGACGGCACGTGCACTACCCGGTCGCGTCCGAGTGGTTCAACCGGCAGGCAGACGACCTGGTCTTCTGCCGCGTCACTCAGATGGGCCTGCTGAGACTGCTGTCCAACCCCGCCATCATGGGCGGCGACGCCGTCGACCGCAGCCAGGCCTGGCGGCTGTTCGACCAGCTCTGGTCGGATGAACGCGTGCTGTGGGCCGACGAGCCGGACGGGCTCGACGCCGTCTGGCGGGCGATCTCGGCGCGCGATGATAAGAGCCACAAGCTGTGGACGGACGACTACCTGGCAGCCTTCGCTCAGGCAGGCGACCTGACGCTGGCCACTCTCGACCGCAAGCTCCGGGGCCGTTATCCCTCAGTCCGAGTGGAATCGCTGCTGTACTGAGCCGCCGTGCGACCGCTCCCGACGCATCCTGCGAGGTCAAGGCCGATGCGAGGGGACTGACGAAACACCGGAGACGGTACTCGCACGGCTCATAACCCAGAGGTCGCAGGCTCAAATCCCGCCCCCGCTATCAGGAAGTACTGGTCACGTGCCTGATCGGCGAGAGCGGCGGTCGGGCCTTTGATCATCTGTCCGTGGTTCGTCCGCGAGATCGGGCCTCTTGATCGTTTGCAGAAGACGACGTGTGGCGGGCGATCGCCGCGTGTATCTGTGCAATGAGGTCGCGTTCGGTGAAAGGTTTGCGTATTACCCGGGCCTGGCCGTCGCGCGGCTTGTCTTCCGGACTGGCTTTCTCGGTGGAGCCTGTCATGTGCAGGACGGCCAGGCGGGGGTGATTCTCCTGGGCGTGCCGGGCGAGTTGCGCTCCGGTCATGCCTTGCATCACCTGGTCGGTGAGCAGGAGATGGCAATCTTCGGCGGCGAGCAGTCTCAGTGCGTCGGCCCCGTTGTCGGCCTCCAGCGTCCGGTAGCCGTTGCGGCGCAGCATGCGGGAGGTGACGGCGAGTACGGCGGGCTCGTCGTCGACGACAAGGACGGTCTCCCCGTGTGCCTGGGGCCTAGGCGCGGCGGTGGGCTGCTGCTCGGGCTCTGCCGTGGCGGCAGCCGGGAAGTAGAGGTGCACAGTGGTGCCGGCTCCAGGCTGGGAATCGATGGTCATAGTGCCGCCGGTGCTGGTGACGATGCCATACACGCTGGACAGTCCAAGGCCTGTGCCTTTGCCGACGGGCTTGGTGCTGTAGAACGGCTCGATGGCGTGGCGGGCGATCTCCCGGGTCATGCCGCTGCCGGTGTCGCGGACCGACAGCCGGATGTACTGGCCCGGCGGGACCCCGTCCATGTCGGTCAGGCGGGCCTGGCTGGCGGTCAAGGTGAAGGTGCCGCCGTCGGGCATGGCGTCCCGGGCGTTGACCGCAAGGTTGAGCAGGGCATGCTCCAGGCGGCCAGGGTTGGCCAGGATCGGGGGGAGGTCCGGCGGAATAGCGGCCTCTACCTTGACGAGGCCGCCGACGGCGATGGCAAGAAGGCTGCGGACCTCGGATACCACGCTGTCAAGCGTCAGCGGCCGAGGCACGGTACCTCCCCGGCGGCTGAAGATCAACAGTTCCTTGGTCAGCTGCGACGCATGATGCGCGGCCTGGAAGATGTTATCCAGATCTGAGCGGGTCCTGGATTCGAGGTCGGGCTCGGCGCCAATCTGCTCGGCGTAGCCGAGGATGACGCTGAGCATGTTGTTGAAGTCGTGGGCCAGGCCGCCGACAAGCAGGCCGACGGTCTCCAGCCGCTCGGACTGGTGATGTGCTCGCTCGACCGCTGCGCGGCGCTCGGCCTCGGCCTTGATGCGTCCGGAGATGTCCCGGGCAAGGCTGGCTCCCCCGATGACCGCGCCATCCGATCCCAGGACTGGCGAGATCGACACCGACACGTCGAGCAGCGTGCCGTTCTTGCGGACCCGCTTGGTTTCGAAGTGCTCGATCCGCTCCCCGTGTCGGAGTTTCTCCAGGATCGAGGGGAGTTCGTCCTTGCGGTCATCCGGAATGAGGTCGTCAATGTTCCGGCCGATCATCTCCTGGGCCTGATATCCGTACATCTCGGCAGCAGCCGCATTCCAGTCGGTGATCGTCCCGTCAAGTGTCTTGCCAATGATGGCGTCGGTGGACGACTCGACGATCGCGGCCAGCCACTCCTTGCCGCCCGGATCCGGATCGAGCCCGCCGAATCCCACGCTGCCCGTGGTTCGTGAGTTCACCGCTTCCCCCCGCGCTGAACCGTCAACATTCACAATCAACCTACCCGTGCGCGTTCGGTAGTTACCATAGGTGACGCGCCGGGGACTCCGAGTCAGGCCATGAGTGCTGTCCATGTGAACTCTCTCAAGCCAGCACGGACGGAAGCCCGAGTTCGTGCGCTAGTGCGGCGGTATGGGGACGGCACGTGCACTACCCGGTCGCGTCCGAGTGGTTCAACCGGCAGGCAGACGACCTGGTCTTCTGCCGCGTCACTCAGATGGGTCTGCTGAGACTGCTGCCCAGCCCCGCCATCATGGACGGCGACGCCGTCGGCCGCAGCCAGGCCTGGCGGCTGTTCGACCAGCTCTGGTCGGATGAACGCGTGCTGTGGGCCGACGAGCTGCTCAGGCAGGCGACCTTCGTGGCAGCGTGGTGGGAGCGGGACCGGACCAGATCTGACGACATCCGCTCGCGTTCGGGGGCCTTGGTCAGGCGTCGAGGGCGGTGAGGCCGGGAAGGTCGCTGAAGCGGGCCTTGGCGTCTCTGGTGAGAAGGAGGCGGCCTGTCTCGGCGGCGTGGGCGGCGATGATCAGGTCGTGCGCGCCGCGTGGGCTGCCTGACTTGCGGACGTGGGCGAGCAGTCGCGCGTGGTGTGCCGCAGTGACCGCGGTGTAGTCCAGCACGTCGATGACCGAGGTGATCGTGGCTAGTGCCCGCGCCCGCGCGGCTGCGCGTTCTGGGGTGTCGGCCAGTTCGATCCCGGTGCGGTATTCGGCGACAGTGATCGACGCCACAGCCAGTTCATCGTCATCGAGGCTTGATCGGTCGATGGTGCCGCGTTCGTAGGCGATGAGGATGTTGGTGTCCAGGATCAGGCGCCGGCCCATGGGTCGGGCACCTCCGAGGTCACCATGGCCAGGGCTGCGGAGATGTTCCTGGCGAAGGCCTCATCGGGCGGCGGAGTGCCTTCCAGCGCCGTTCTCAGATCGGCGCCGGTACGGCGGCGGGCTGGGCCGATCTCGGCTATCGGGCGATTGCCACGGAAGATGGTCACCGTCTCGCCGTGCTCGACCGCGTCCAGCAGGTCGGAAAAGTGCCGGGACGCCTCGGTGGCGGTCATGCTCCTCATGGAAACACGATATCTGAAAATCAGACATTCGTCGGGGCCTCGTCGCTGGCGGCCGGCTTCGAGGTCGGTAAGATCGGTCCGGACGAGCATGCGCTCGGGTTGCGCTAGCCGCCGGAGAGGGCCTAGCGCAACGGGTCCAGGCCCATGGAGCCCAGGCTCAGCGCCCTGGAGTGGAAGTCCTTGAGGCTGAAGCCTTCTCCGGCCCGCTCCCTGGCCTCTTGCCTGGCCTGGAGCCAGATCCGCTCGCCCAGCTTGTAGGACGGGGCCTGCCCGGGCCAGCCGAGAAAGCTGTGCAGCGCGAAGCGCAGCTTCCTTTCGTCCTTGCTGGAGTGGGCTCGCAGGAACTCCCAGGCGATCTCGGCGTTCCAGCGCTCGCCTTCGCGCCAGCCGGTGCCCTCGGGAATCTCCAGCTCCAGGTGCACCCCGATGTCCAGGGCCACCAGGGCAGCGAGCAGCAGCTGGCCGTCGAGCATCCCCAGGTGCGCGCCCGGGTCATCGAGGTATCCGAGCTCGCCCATGAGCCGTCGGAGTAGACCGCCCAGCCCTCGCCGTGGCCCGGGACCCAGCATATCAGCCGCTGCCAGCGGTTCAGGTTCTCCTGCTCGCCCGCGGCTCGCGAGATCTGCAGGTGGTGGCCGGGAACGCCCTCGTGGTAGACGGTCGTGACCTCCTTCCAGGTGGAGAAGGTCTCCATGCCGTCCGGCGCCGACCACCACATCCGCCCAGGACGGGACCAGACTCCGTCTCGCCCTGGCGCAGACGAGGGCGTTAAATACAAGAAACTTCGTAACCGGCTACGCTAACTACAGATCTCTTCGGGAGCGGCGAAGGAAATCATGGATACGACCGTCATCTTCGCGTCTGAAGTCCCCGCAGCGACGATCTCAGACCGAGTTCGCCGGGGGCAGCTGATTCGGCTGGCTGCCGGCGTGTACACCACCGACGTTACCTCCGATCGTGCTGCGGTGGTGCTTCGGGAGTGGCACATCATCGTCGGCAAGATGTTCCCGCGCGCGGTCATCACGGATCGCTCAGCGATATCTGGGGGGCCGGTAGAAGGCGTGCTCTACCTCTCCCACCAGGGTCGGAGCCGTGAAGTACCGCTGCCGGGGTTGACCGTCCTTGCGCGGGCCGGAGCCGGCCCGCTAGATGATGACATCGCGCTTCCAGGTGGCCTGTATCAAGCCAGCAAGGGGCGCGCTCTCATTGAGAACACCCGGCCTTCTCGCTCGCGGAACGGAGGTATGCGCCGAACCCTGGATGAGGCTGAGCTGGGTGACTGGATTGACCGACTATGTCAGGTTGACGGGCCACGGCAGCTTTCCCGATATCGGGATAAGGCGGAGCAAGTCGCTGAGGCAGTCGGAGCCCCGGCTGAGGGTGTCAGGCGGCTCTCTCAGATGATCGGATCGGCCCTTGGGACGCAGCGGGTCCGTACGGCGTCCAGGGCGCTTACGGCGCGGCAGGCCGCGCTGCCGTATGACCAGGATCGGATTCACCGATTCAATCGGCTCATCACTGGTCTTCGCGAGTCGGCGCCGCAGAACCGCCCGGTACAAGATCCCCGTGATCCTCGGTACAGGTACCTGCCGTTCTTTGAGGCCTATTTTTCTAATTTCATCGAAGGCACTGAGTTCGTGCTAGACGAAGCGATCGCGGTGGTTTATGAAGGCAGGCAGATTCCCGGGCGTGGTGACGACAGCCACGACTTGCTCGGTACTTACATGGTTGTATCGGACCTAGACGGCATGAGCACGCTAGCGCTGACGCCAGACGAATTCCTCGACCTGCTGCGGTCCCGGCACGCGAGGATCATGGGAGGACGGCCAGATAAGCGGCCTGGCTTCTTTAAGGATGCCGTCAACCGAGCTGGTGACTCGGTATTTGTGCTTCCCGGACTAGTGGCAGGCACTTTGCGTACAGGCTGGGATATGCTCGGAGAACTGGATACTTCTTTCGAACGCGCGGTCTACGTCATGTTTCTAGTCTCAGAGGTGCACCCGTTCGACGATGGGAACGGCAGGCTCGCGCGCGTGATGATGAATGCCGAGCTCGTCGCGGGAATGCAGTCGCGGATTATCGTTCCCACCGTGTTTCGTGATGATTACCTTGGCGGACTCCGCCGGATGACACGGCAGGACGACCCTAGCGTCTTGATCAAGGCATTGCGGTTCGGGCATGACTACACCGCTCAGATTCGGTTCTCTGACCTAGAGGAAACGACAGATATCCTCCTGGCGACCAACGCCTTCAACGAGCCCGACAGTGAGCAGCGACTCCTGCTGCCTTCGAGCCTGGGTCTGTAAGTCCGGTGACGTCCGGCATTGTGCACGAGACTCGGCGGGACGGGTTGAGACGGGGGAGGCAGCGCGCTGGCTGCGAACGTGCCTTGGCGCGTCTGCCGAGGTCAGCAGGGAACGCAGTAGAAAGAGATCAAGAGCACAGAGGTCAGCAGCACCCCGCTGCGGTACGCCAGCAGTCGGCGCAGCATCTCGGCTGACCTCCCAGCGCGCTCCGCAAGGATAGAGCGGCAGATGGACCCGAGGGTGCCTGCGCCAGAGGTCTTGGAGGGAACCTTGGCCGGCTCGGTTGGCGTCCGTGCGTGCCGCACGGTGTGCGCGTGCGGGCAGGGTGACGCGGGCGCTAGCCTCGGCATGTGGGTCGGGCAGATCAGTTGCGGCGTGGTGCGCGGGCTGCGCGGCTGGCCCGTGGCGCGGCGGACTGGCTGGCCGACGGCCATGGCGCGGAACCGGGGGATCTCTCGCTTTATCACGGGCTGGCCGGCGTGGTCCTTGCGCTGCATGAGGCGTACCAGCACTTCGGTGATGACCGGTACGATGAGGCCGCTGCGCGGGGCGCGGACGAGCTGAGCGCCCGGGCCGGCGGCATCGAGGGCTGCTCGCTGTACTTCGGGCTGGCGGGCGCCGCGGTCGCGTTGCGCACGCTCGGCCGGGACGCAGCCGCGGACCTGGCCCTGAACCGGGTCCGCGACCGCTTCGACGGGCAGCGATGGAACGAGATGTTCGAGCTGCTCATGGGCAATGCGGGCATCGGCCTCGGTGCGCTGCACGCACGCGACCTGGAGCTGGCCGTCATGGCGGTGACCCCGTACCTCACCACGGCTGACCGCACCCCTGGCGGCGTCAACTGGCCGGTACGGCCGTCGCCGGCCCGGTCGCACCACATCGCGCACGGCACTCTGGGCATCGTGTACGCGCTGGCGTCGGTAGGCCAGGCGGCCGGCCGGGCAGACATGATCGAGCTGGCGCTGGCCGGGGCAGCGGACGTGGCGGGCCGTAACGAGGCCGGCCCGGACGGGTTTCTGGTCCCGCACTCCGATCCGCCTCACCGTCCGGACCTCATAGAGCGCTACAGCTACGGCTGGTGCAACGGCCCGGCCGGCGACGCCCAGGTCTTCCGCCTGCTCGCCCGGGTCACCGAGGACGCGGCCTGGACCGCCCTGGGTGACCGCTGCTGGCGAACCGTCCGCGAGTCCGGGCTTCCGCGCCGGATCCGGCCCGGATTCTGGGACAACAACGGCCGGTGCTGCGGGACCGCCGGCGTCCTGGCCCTGGCGTGCGACCGCATCACCGAGCGCGGCGACGACTTCGGCTACGCGAACGTGCTGGTCGATGACCTCACCGCCCGTGCCACCGTCGATGACGCGGGAGTGCGGTGGTCCAACCACGAGCACCGGGCCACCCCGGGCGACCTGGAGCCACGAGCCGGATGGGCGATGGGAAACGCTGGCATCATCCGCGAGCTACTACGCTACGCGCGGCTCAGCGAAGGCCCCGTGTCCGCATGAATGCGGGTATTGCTGTTCCGGATCGGGTGCCGGGGCTCGGTGCCGCTCTGGCCCGGCGATTGCCTGAGGAGCCGACGCTCTAAAGCGTAACGGCGAGAGTGCTCTCCAGGGCGGTGAAGCCGTGCCGCTGGTAGAAGCGGATCGCGCCCTCGTTCGCGGTGTATGCCGTCACTCTCAACTGCACCGCTCCCTTGGCCTTAGCCCACGAAGTGAACTGCGTCACCAGCTGAGATCCCACGCTCTGGCCGCGCCACGGCGGCATGACGTACATGCTGATAAGAATCGCCCTCGGCGCAGTCCACATCGGCGACACGCCGTAAAACCCGCCGAGCAGGTGCCCGACAATGGCCTCATCGCACTCGGCGACCATTACGAGCATGTCGGGGTTTTCAATGTGCTTGCCGTACTCCTGCGCCGCGTGCTGCTGCGCCCAGTCGGGATTCCTCAGCCGATCACGCGCAGCGCCGTCCTCCCTGGCGAGGCTGTCGCTCGACACCACCAAGCCCTGGATGTCACCGGCGCGAGCCACTCGCACCAAGACTTCAGACGCCGAGCTGCTCATGACGCGCCAGCCTACCTGGCCCCAAATAACACCACAACCGTGAGATAGCGGGCATCAACGCGGCGGCTGCGGGGCGAAGGGGAATATGTCATCGTTTCCCCCTCGACCACGCTACAGGTCGACTCTGGCATCTCCACCCACGCTCCGGGGAGATCGCCCACGGGCTCGGACACGATGAGCCGGGCGTCGTCGGACACCTCGCGGAGTAGTTCGCTGTCGGTATCCGTTGTGCATCCACAGCCAGTCCCCGTAGCTGAAAGGATGGCAGTTCGTCTGCTGGACCGGCGACCCGATGGCGGCCCGGACGTGCGCGAAGAAAAGCCGGGAACGGATATGAGCCGCCCAGGAGAGCCTGACATGTTGCACGAGAAGAACACCGTCCGCGCATGCCTGGACGACGACGTCTACGCCTCCAGTGACCTGTCGGTGTCCGTGCCGAAGTACCGGATCCCCGATCGGGAGCTCGATCCGAGGCACGCTTACCGCGTGGTCGCCGACGAGTTGATGCTGGACGGGAACTCGCGGCAGAACCTGGCCACGTTCTGCCAGACCTGGTCAGAACCCGAGGTGCATCAGCTCATGGACACCGCTCTCGGGAAGAACATGATCGACAAGGACGAGTACCCGGAGACGGCCGAACTCGAGGCCCGCTGCGTGCACATGCTCGCCGGGCTGTGGAACTCACCGGACGCGGCCAACACGGCGGGAACGTCGACTACCGGGTCGAGCGAGGCGGCCATGCTGGGCGGGATGGCGCTGCTGTGGAACTGGCGCAAGCGCCGCCGCGCCGCGGGCAAGCCCGCGGACCGGCCGAATCTGGTGACCGGCCCGGTGCAGATCTGCTGGCACAAGTTCACTAGGTACTGGGACATCGAGCACCGCGAGATCCCGATGGAAGGCGACCGGCTGATCATGACGCCGGAAGAAGTTGTCAAGCGGGTAGATGAAAACACCATTGGCGTCGTGCCCACCCTGGGCGTCACATTCACCTGCCAGTACGAGCCCGTCGAGGCGGTCAGCGCGGCGCTAGATGACCTGCTGGCAAGAACTGGCCTGGACGTGCCGATGCACGTGGACGGTGCGAGCGGGGCCTTCCTTGCCCCGTTCGTGGACCCGGATCTGGTCTGGGACTTCCGGCTCCCTCGGGTGAAGTCGATCAACACCTCCGGCCACAAGTTCGGCCTGGCGCCGCTCGGAGTCGGCTGGGCGATCTGGCGCGACAAAGAGGACCTGCCGGAAGAGCTGGTATTCAACGTCAACTACCTCGGCGGCAGCATGCCCACCTTCGCGCTCAACTTCTCCCGGCCGGGAGGGCAGATCATCGCCCAGTACTACAATCTCCTGCGGCTCGGCCGGGAGGGCTACCGCAAGATCCATGAAGCCGGCTACCGGAACGCGCGGTACCTGGCCGACGAGATCGCGAAGATCGGCCCGTTCGAGATGATCTACGACGGCCGCGGTGGCATTCCGGCGCTGGCCTGGAAGCTCGCCGACGGGGCGCCACACGGCTTTACCCTGTTCGACCTGGCCGACAGGCTTCGCACCAGGGGCTGGCAGGTGCCCGCCTACAGCCTGCCGCCCAACCGGCAGGACCTGGCCATCCAGCGCATCCTGGTGCGGCACGACTTCAGCCGCGACCTGGCCAACCTGCTGCTCGACGACCTGCGCAGATCACTGCGGCACATCGGCACGCACAAGCCAACTCCGCCACTGTCGGAACGGGAAGCCAGCGGCTTCCATCACTGACCACAGCACGCGCCAGACTCTCCTCGGGTGGTGCTCATTCCCAGCGAATAGCGTCCTCGTGGTCGAGGCGGGGAAGCCGCTCGAACCACGGGTCGGCACCGGGATGGCCGATATTGACGACGAGTATGGAACGCCAGCGGCCGTCCGGGAAGAAATCAGCATCGACGCCCGCGGCGTCGAAGCCGCTCATCGGCCCGGCGGCGAGGCCGTGAGCACGGATCGCGAGGATGAAATAGCCGGCCTGCAGGATGGCATTGAACCTCCCGGTGCCGGCTCTCATCTCCTCGTCGGCCTCGAAGGCGTCTCTCAGCTCAGGCCGGAACGGCAGCAGCGCGGGGATGTACTCGTGGAATCGCGTGTCAACCGCGAGGACGGCCACAGCGGGAGCTGAGGCGGTCTTGGCCTTGTTGCCGTCGTTCATGTGCCGGACCAGCCGCTCCCGTGCCGGGCCCGGGTGCACGTACATGATCCGCAGCGGCTGGGTATTGGCCGAGGTCGGAGCCCACTTGGCCAGTTCCCAGATCTCGGAAAGCTCGGCGTCGCTGACCGGCGTCGCCGCGAAGGTGTTGGCGGTGCGGGCATCGGTGAACAGCACCGCGCGCCCAGCCTCATCGAGCCTGCTCAGCGCGGGTGCTGATGGCACGGCGAGTACGGTCATGTCTGCGCTCCTGGTGGATTCTCGGGCACTTAGTTGAACAAACAACTAAAGAGTAGCACCAGAAAGTTGATTGGTCAACTATCGCGGAGCTAGGGCGGGCCGCTCGGCTGGAGTCCGGGCGGCTAGGGGCGGATGCCGAACGGGCCGAGCTGGCCGTAGTCGATCCGCAGTGACTCGACAAGCTGATAGGCGTTGGACAGGGTGTAGACGTCGGCCCCGCCGAGGCGGTCGATCCAGTTGGGGACGACCGCGCTGGCGGCCTGGGCGGCGACGCCGTCCAGGTATGCGCGGAAGATGGCCCAGGGGTTAGCCGGATCGACGGAACTGAAGACGCTGGCCGGGTTGAAGGCGGCGATCGCGCTGGCGGCCTGCGCCTTGAGGTCCGCCACGTATTCCTGCTGGATGAGCACGTCGTCGCGGGTGCCGAGGCGAGTCAGATGGCCGCCGACGTAGGTCTCGAACGGGTAGCGGAGCGCCTGCGCCGGGGCCTCGAGCCAGCCCGGGATGTTCTGCGACTCGGCGAGGTAGGCGAAGGGCACCCAGCCGGGGAAGACGACGTCGACGAGCATGAGGACCCGTTGCGCGGGCAGGTTGATGAAGATGTTGCCTGGCGAGTGGTTGGGGCCGTGGTAAGTCAAGTCCAGGAGGTCATCGCCGGCCCGGACGGCCAGGTGGCGGTCGAACGTGACATCGGGGAGCGGACGGTTCGGGTCGTTCGTCTGCCGGAGCAGGTCTTTGACCTCTCTGTGAGCGTAGAAGCGGGCTCCCTGGTAGAGGATCATCGCGCCGGTATGGTCGGCATGGTGGTGGCTGTAAATGGCATGGGTGACGGGTGACTTGGTGACGGTCGCGATCGCCCTGGTGATGTTGTGCCCGATAGTCGGAGGGGCGTCCACGGCGACAACTCCCTCCGCGGTCGTCACGAAGATCATCTGGTAGAGGCCGTCAGTCAGCCAGAACACGCGGTCCGCGATCTCCTCGACCAGGTACCCGGACGCGGGGATGGCCGGCCCCTTCGCCGGCGGCGGGACCGGCGCGGTGGTTCCCGGTGGGCAGTCAGGGGAGACGGCGGCCCGGGCGGTGCCCGATCCGAGCAGCGGCGCCGCGGACACGGCGGCCGCCGCCAGTCCAGTTGACGCGATGAGGTTCCGTCGTGTCAGTTGCCGTCGGGGAGCGGGGGCGCCTGGCTCCGTGATCGATGAGGTCATTGACGTTCGCCTTTCCGGTGATGACGGGCCGCCGTGCGGGCGGGGCGAGGCCAACGTATCATAGTTACTTGCGCAAGCAAGTATCTTGGCGGAGGCCGAAGCTGACGACTTCAGGCTGACGGCCGTCGCCGCCGATCAGTATTGTGAACCCGCGGGCCGCTGCTTGCCCGCTCAAGTAATCCCTGGCATGGCCAGGAATCGCCAAGGTGAGTGCGCCCAGTGACGTCGAAGGGACCCGGCAGGCCGGCCAGCCAGCCTCCGCGAGCGGGCGGCGAGCGCCCGGCCGACGTAGCTTGCGAGCTCGCCGAGGCGCTAGTCCGGCTGAATCAGCAGACCCCCCTCTGGCAGTCCTTTCTCGCCGTCCACCGGCAGATCGTCGAGCAGTTGGCTGACGAGATGCTGACCGAGCACCAGTTGCCGCTCGAGTGGTTCGACGTGCTCGTGCACCTGGCCGACCTGCCCGGCATGCGGGCGCGCCAGAAGGTGCTGCGGGATCGGATGCTGCTCAGCGAAAGCGGCGTCAGCCGGCTGCTCGTCCGGATGGAGAAGGCGGGAGTCATCACTCGCAGCACCGCCGGCGACGACCGGCGCGGCATGGAGATCGCGGTCACTGACGCCGGGCAGGCCGCCCTGCTCGCTGCCATTGATTCGCACCTTCGCCTTGTCGCGTCGCTGTTCACCGACCGCCTGACCGCGACCGAGCGCACGGCGCTCAGCAGGGCGCTGCGGAAGCTCACCGCCAAGCCGAGACCGGAAGGCGAGAACGCCGGGGACGAGTGACTTTCCGGTGCGCGTCGGAGCCGCGATAGCATTTCCGAGTGCCTGCCGGCGGTCTCTTTGGCGGGAGAAAGATTTGCGCGGGCTTTAACCAACGTGACCTGAGCTTGCTCATCCCGGCTGATCAGATGCTTCCCGAGGGCAGCCGCGCGGGCGCGGGGGCGCAGCAATCTTCAACGCCGCCCGTGTCAGCGTCGTCCGGCTCGTCGAATAGTCCCGAGCCGCCGCAGACGCCGCTGTCCGGCAGTGCCAGATCCACCCTCGCGGCGGCTTCGTGGTCGCCGGCGAGTTCGGCGGCGATGCTTCGAACCTGCTCGTAGCCGGTCATCGCGAGGAATGACGGGGCGCGCCCGTAGGACTTCATGCCGGCCAGGTACAGGCCGGGCTCCGGGTGCGCCAGGTCCCTGGCCCCTGTTGCCCTGACGCTGCCGCAGGAGTGCAGATTGGGGTCGATCTCGGCGGCCAGTCGCGGCGGCGCCTGCATCGTGGAGTCGAGTTCCAGCCGCATCTCTGACAGGAACGACAGATCCGGGCGGAATCCGGTCAGCACGAGGATCCTGCTCGCTGGCGGCAGCGCCTGGCCATCTTCGGCGATCAGGACCGTGCCGCCCCCGCCGGGCCGGACCTGCTCGACCCGGAAGCCGGTAACCAGGTCGATGAGGCCGGCTTCGACGACCTTCCTTGCCCTGGTCCCGAGTGCGCCCCGCTCGGGGAGCTGGTCGGCGGTGCCCCCGCCGAAGGTGTTGCCGATGATCGCGCGCCGCACGGCCCAGGTGGCCCGCGTGCCGGGGTGCGACCTGGCGATCCGGGCTAGCTCACTGACTGCCGTGAGCGCTGAGTCACCGCTGCCGACTACGACGGTGTGCGTGCCGGCGAAATCCCCCTCCCGCGCGAAGTCTGGCAGGTAGTAGCTGAGCACGTCGGCCGCGGCCCGCTCGCCGCGTGCGGGCAGGCCGTCCGCGCCGGCCGGGCTTGGCTGCCGCCAGGTGCCTGAGGCGTCAATGAGCGCGCGGGCCTCAAGTCGTGCCTCCGTGCCGTCCGCCGTTTCGACGTGCACCGTGAACGGCTGCCCGGCCCGCCCGGCATCGACCAGGCGATCACGGCCGCGACGGGACACGCCGGTGACCAGGCAGCCATAGCGAACGCGCTGGCCGAGCGCGTCGGCCAGGGGGCGCAGGTAGGAGGCGATCCACTCCGCTCCGGTCGGATAGCCGCCGGCGGGTGCGGTCCACCCGGCCGGGGCCAGCAGGCGAGTCGCCGCCGCATCGGCAAGCTCGTCCCAGGCGGAGAACAGCCGCACGTGCCCCCACTGGCTGACAGAATGGGCGGGCGCGGGGCCGGCCTCCAGCACCAGCGGCTCGAGGCCGCGTTCCAGCAAGTGCGCCGCGGCGGCCAGGCCGACCGGTCCGGCGCCAATCACGGCGATGGGCAGCCCGTTCATTACCCCGGTCATAAACTTCTCCTGGCATCGGGCATCCGGCACGCAGAGCTGCGGCCAATGAATCGACGAACATCAATATACGTGCCATACTTGGCCCATGTCCACGTCGGACGCGGGCTGCCCGGCCGATGATTGCGATATCCCGGAGGCGATCAACAGACGGGAGCCAATGTCATGAAGCACGTCGCGATGATCGAGACGAACATGAGCGGCACCGGCTTCCAGGCATTCAGCCTCGCGCGCGAACTCGGTGTCGGCCTGATATTCGTGACCCGTGATCTTGGACTGTATGAGGCGATTCCCGGGGTCGCCGAACTCTTCCGGCGCTATGTCAGCGAATTCGTCATCTGCGAGACCAATGACGAGGACAGCGTGGTCAAGGCGCTCGAGCAGCACCGGTCGGAGCGGCCGCTCGACGGGATCGCCGCGTTCGGCGAGTATCACGTGACGGCGGCCTCGGCGGCATGCCGCCGCCTGGGCCTGCCAGGACCCGACCCCCGCGCGGTGAGTGTCTCGCGCAACAAGGATCAGATGCGCTCGGCCTGCGCCGCGGCTGGCGTGCCGGTGCCGCGGTTCGCGGTGATAGATGATCCGGCGGACGCTGTCGCCGCGGCCAGGTCGGTGGGCTTTCCCTGCGTGGTGAAACCCGCGGACCAGAGCGGGAGCACCGATGTGGGCGTCTGCTTCGACGAGGCGGACGTGGCGCGGCTGTCCGGTGCCATCAGGGCGACTCCGGTGAACTACCGCGGGCAGCTCAAGAGCCCGGTCATGCTCATTGAGGAGTACCTCACGGGCCACGAGGTCAGCGTGGAGACGGTGACCTTCGGCGGTCATACCACGGTGCTGGGCGTCACCGACAAGCAGTTGTCAGCGCTGCCCTACTTCGTCGAGATGGGCCACGCCTTTCCGTCCGCGCTTCCTGAGCAGGTCGTCGGCCAGTGCGCGCGGGTTGCCGTTGACGCGCTGGCCGCCGTCGGGTACGACCTCGGCGCCGCGCATGTCGAGGTCAGGCTGGCATCTGACGGGCCCAGGCTGATCGAGATCAACCCCCGGCCGGCCGGGGACCGGATTCCTGACCTCGTCAAGCTGGCCACGGGCATCTCGCTCGTGCGTGAAGTGCTGCGCATGGCTCTTGGCCAGGCGCCCGACCTCACCGCCAGGCACGAGAAAGCGGCGGCGATCCGCTTTGGTTCCGCTTATCCGGGTACCGTGCGGCGGATACTGGGCGCCGACATCGCCCGCGGGCTCCCGGACGTCGCGGACGTCGGACTCGAGGTATCGCCGGGAGGCACGGTCGGGACGCTGACCAACGATCACGACCGGGTCGCATACGTCATCGCCTCCGGGAACTCCACCTACGAGGCGTGCCGCACCGCCGAGACGGCACTGGCGCACATCATGGTCGATACCGGGTAATGGCGGCCGCGGGTTACCAGGTCACGATTCACGCCTCCATTCGCGAGCTGCCTGAGGCGGCGTGGAATTCGCTGACCGGAGGGAATTTCTACCTGAGCTATGCGTGGCTCCGCGTCGTAGAAGCCGATTCGCGGCCGTCTCCCGTCTACCTCGCTGCCTGGTCGGCGGCTGGCGGCCTGGCGGGGGCGCTGCCCGTCTACCGGCTGGATACGCCGCCAGGCAACCACCTGGCCGACCCCGCCTTCGCGGTCGGCGATGCCGCTGGCGCGGGTGAATGGTTTCCGGCGCTGCTCGGCGGCGCCAGGATCGGATATGCCAACAACGTCCTGGTCCAGGCCGGGCTGCCGGCGGCCAGCGAGGTCGCCGTCTGCCAGGCTCTCCTCGACTCGCTGACCTGCTATGCCGCGGATGGCGGGTTCCGTAGCTGTTCTCTGCTCTACCTCAACCAGGCCGGGGCCGCGCAACTGGCCGGCGTGTCGGGGTGGCCGGCCGTATTCAGCTCAGCCGAGGCCGTGCTTGACATCACGTGGGCGTCGTTCGAGGACTACCTGGCCGGGCTGTCCCGGCACCGGCGCGCGAACATACGGTCTGATCTGCGGCACTTCTCGCAGTCCGGCCTGCGGTCGCGGCGGGTGCTGCTCGGCGACGTAGTTTCGGCCGCGGCCCCGCTGGCGGTGAACGTCCAGCACAAATACGGCCATCAATCCAGCTCAGTCCGCCAGGTGCGGTTTTTCGGCGATTGCGCCGATCACCTCGGGGATGATGCCCTGATCTTCGGCTGCTTCGACGGGTCCAGGCTCATCGGCTTCGCGCTTGCCTTCACCTGGCAGGACACGCTCTACATCCGCTCGGCGGGATTCGATTATGACGCGCTGCCGCGGCAGGGCGAGCATTTCATGGTGATGTTTTACGAGCCGATCCGCTACGCGATCGAGCACGATCTGGCCCGGATTCATTTTGGCACCGAGTCCGTCGCGGCCAAGGCGCAGCGTGGCTGCGCCTTCCGGCCGCTGTGGTCCGCCGCCTGGCGGGATCAGCCATTCGACGCCGCCGAGCTGCGGCGGTTCGGCGAAGCCGGCCGCGCTCGGCTGCTCGCGTGGGACGAGAACTTCGCCGCGGTCCTCGGTTACCAGCCCTCGCTCACCTGGGGCGTCCTGCCGGGTGAGGCGCGGCCATGACCGCGGCCGCCGCGTCAGGCGGCATCCGGCCGTCTCAGCGCACGGCCTGGGCTCTCGGATTCGTCGAGCTGACAACGTGGGGATCGTTGATCTACACGTTCTCGGTTTTCCTGCCCGAGATGCACCGGCACCTGGGATTCAGCGTGACTGTCATCACGGTGGCCTACTCCTTTTCCATTGCCGTGCGGGCCTTCGTGGTGACCGCGGCGGGCTGGTGGATCGACCGTCATGGCGCGGCCGGCTTGATGATCGCGGGCTCGCTAGGCGCTGCCGTGACCCTTGCGGCCTGGTCCTTCATCTCCTCATACGCCGAGCTGTTCGCCATTTTCTTCTGCCTTGGCCTGGTCACGTCCGCGGTGCTCTACGAGCCGGCTTTCGCTATCGTCGTGCGGCTGTATCCGGAGCGGCGCATTAACTCGCTGCTGACCGTCACGGTGCTCGGGGGGCTCGCCAGCCCTGTGTTCCTGCCGGCCGGCGCGGCTCTGGTTGGCTGGCTCGGATGGCGGCACGCCCTGATCGCGCTGGCCGTGATAGTCCTTGCCGGGGCCGTGCTTCCCCTCGTGCTTTTCGTCCGCGATCCGCGAGGTCCTTCCGACGGGCCTGATCCCGGCAGCGCCGACGAGACAGGGATCGGGCTGGCGGCTCGCAGCGCCGCTGAGTCCGGGCCGTTCCGGTGGCTGACGCTGGCCTCATTCCTGGCCTACCTCGCCCTTGTCTTCGTGAATGTCTATCTCGTCTCCTATCTCCTCGGGCAGGGCTACACGCTGACCGCGGCCGCGACGGCCACCGGCGCGCTTGGCATCCTCAGCGTGCTGGGCAGGATCGTCCTCACCCGGTCAGCACAGCGGATCAGGCTCGCCCGGCTCACCGCGGCGCTGGTCGCCTGCCAGGCGCTCGCCGTCGTCCCGCTGTTCGCCGGCTCCCTCGCCGGCCTGGTGACCTTCGTGCTGATGTACGGCGCGGGATTCGGCGTGCTTACTCTTGCCCGCGCGAGCCTGCTGGCCGACTACGCGCCGCCGCGCATGTACGCGCGGTGGGCGGGATTCCAGTCGGCCGTGGTTACCGCGGCCCAGGTCGTCGCTCCGGTGGGAGGCAGCCTCCTGCACAACCTGGCCGGGTACCACGCCGTCTTCGGCACCGGCGCCGCCCTGTCGGCGGGGGCGGCCGGGTGCCTGTTCATGGCCGATCGCGTCGCCAGGAGAGCCGCTGATCCGGCGCCCCGGCGGCCCGCTGGGTCACGGTCACCCGCGTAGGCTCGCTGGCTATTCCGCACCCGCGTGATAATCTGCGTCCGAGGGCAGCCGATGCGATCCGCGCTCGGCCGTCCTGTCGCCTAAACACGGCGAATTCCTCGTCACGGGGGGATTGAATGCCCGGGCCGCGCGTGCTTGTCGTTTCCCCGTTCGAGGCTGAGATGCAGCCAATGGCGGCCGCCTGCGCTGCCGCGGCCATCCGGGCTCAGGGCGCTGACGTCGTGGGCTGGGACGCCTGCCTGTTACCGGAAGCGCGGCCCGCGGGACCATTCGACCTTGTCCTGATCTCGGTCCAGCAGTTCGAGGGGCTGGAGCGGGGGATGGAGCTGGCGCGGCGGATGGCCGGGATGGCCGGAGCGGCAGTAGTGGCCTTCGGCCAGTATGCCCAGATGAACCACCGCGCGTTCGGAGATGTCGTGGGCGGCGTGGCGTTCGACGAACCTGAGCGCATCGCTCAGGAGCTGGTCGAGGTGGCCAGCGGCGTGCGCGAGCTTGCCAGCGTCCCGGCGCTCTTAACCCGCGACGGCCTGACGCCGAAGCCCCCGGGACGCCGCATCGCGGTGCCGGTGCCGGCCAGGGACCTGTTCCCCTCTCTCGTGCATTATCCGGCTCATCATTCGCCGTTCGGGTTGATGGGCAATATCGAGGCCTCACGCGGCTGCCATCACAAGTGCACCTATTGCTCGGTCTATGGCGCGTACGACGGCGGGGTCGCCGCCTACGAGTCCGACACGGTCCTGGCCGATGCGCTGCAGCTAGCGGACGAGGGCGTCAGGCATTTCTGCTTCATCGACGCGGAGTTCTTCAACTCCCGCACCATCGGCGCCGGCGTGGTCGAGCGCCTGGTAGCCGAGATCGGCCCGGTCACCTTCGAGCTCACCACGCGGGTGGACCATATCCTGGATTACACCAGGGAACTGGAGAAGCTCGTCTCGCTCGGCCTTCGCCGGGTGACTTCCGCGCTGGAGTTTCCCTCCGACCGGATCCTGCGCATCTTCGACAAGCACATCGACGTCGAGCATATGAAGGCCGCGGTCGTGGAAGCCGAGCGCATCGGATTTGAGCTCTACCCCACATTCATCCCGTTCACGCCGTGGGTCGAGTACGACGAGCTGCTCGGTTTCGAGGACTTCCTGATCGCCACCGGGCTGGCCCGGGTCACTGACCCGACCGCGCTGCAGACGCGCTTGCTGCTATTCAAGGGCTCACCGCTGCTGTCCTCGCCGTGGATGGAGGACATCGCGACCGCTGACCGGGGGTTCTGGGTGGAGTGGACGCACCCGGACCGCCGGGTAGAGGACTTGTGGCTGGAACGGCGCTCGGAGGCTGAAGGCGCGGGCCGGCTTCGCTGCTGCGTGAAGTGCTGACGCCTCCTGGAGGACCGGGAAGGAGACCGGCGTGGGCGGATCGCCGCGCGTCAAGGTAAGTCCTGGCGTCGCCCTGCCGGACCTCGGCTGGGCCGGCGAGCTGGCGAGCCTCACCGGGGCCTGGCCGTGCCTTGGCCCGACCTGGCTGGCCGCGGCGGAGCAGGCGATGCCGGAGCTAGTGCCCTGGCACACGATCGCCACCCGGGCCCGCGGCGAGCTCGCGCTCACAGCCGGGTACATCCTGGCCGCCTCGCCCGCGGCCGGCTGACGGCCCTTGAGCGCCGAGATCGACGCGCTGGGCACGGGGTCCTTCTTCCCGGCGTTGCTGCTCGGCTCCCCGATGGGGTACCGCACCGAGGTCGCCTACAACTTCTGGACCCGGTCGCTGATGGCGGCTATCGTCGGCACGCTCGTCCCGGCGGCTTTCGACGCCGGCGTGCGCTGCGTCATCGCGCCATGGATCCCGGATCGGCGCGGCAACGAGGACTTCGTGGACGCGCTGACGGCAGCGGGCGGCCACAGCGCGTTCTGGGGCAATGAGAGCTACGTCCGGCTGGACGCCAGCGGGTGGAACGAGCACGTCGCGGCCCTGCCGCCGGACCAGCGCAGCCGCCTCGTCGAAGACAGCCAGCGGGCGGCAGCCGCGGGAGTTGCCATCGAGCGGCTTGACGGCGCCCGCATGCGCCCGCACATCACGGCGATCGCGGAGCTGGCCTGCCCGGCCGGCCAGGATACCGGGGCAGGGGAAACGCCATCGCGCATCGCGGGCATGCTCTCCGCGCTGCTCGACGCCGGAGCCGACGTGAGCGCCTACCTCGGCCGCCGGCAAGACGAGCCGGTGGCCAGCTGCGTCAGCATTCGCAAGAACCATCGCTTGTTCGTCACCTGGGCAGGCTCGCGCCAGGCCGCGATAGGCGAGGGCGCGCCGGCCTGCGGCAGGCTCCTGCTCGACGCGCCCATCCGCGACGCTTACGCCGGCGGCCTGCGCGCTGTCGAATTCGGGGCAAGCGCTCAGCACATCAGCGCGCCGCGTGGCTGCGTTCCCCGCTCGGTGACGACAGTGATGGTTCTGGCGCAGGAGCAGCTGCGCGACCGGGCCGCCTCGTGGCTCGACGCATACGGCCGGAGCCGCCGCGCCGCGCTCGGCGCGGCTGGCGGCATGCACGCGATAGAGCCCTCCGGGAGCATCTGATGATCAAATTCGTCGCGCTGAGCGGTTTCCTCGGCGCCGGGAAAACCACCACGCTGGTCGCGGCGGCTCAGCTTCTCGAAGAGCAGGGCCGCACGGTAGCCGTCGTGACCAACGACCAGGGCACCCAGCTAGTGGACACCAAGCTGGCGCGAAGCAATCTGGACTCGGTCGCGGAGGTGACCGGGGGGTGCTTCTGCTGTCGGTTCGATGACCTGATGACCGTGGTCAACCAGCTCATCACCACCCGGACCGCCGACACGATCATCGCCGAGGCGGTAGGCAGCTGCACTGACCTTCAGGCGACAGTCGTCCGCCCGCTGCGCAAGTACTACGGCGACCAGTTCAGCGTGGCACCGCTCGCCACGATCGTCGACCCGCAGCGGCTCCGGGCATTCGCGCGGGCAAAGGCACGCGGCGAGCCAGAATCAGACCTGTCTTACCTGTTCGGCAAGCAGCTCGCGGAAGCGGACATCATCGCGATCAACAAGATCGACCTTGTCAGTGCCGATGTGCGGGAAGAGGCAGCGGCTCGCCTGGCAGAGCAGTACCCGTCGGCGACGATCGTGCGCTACTCGGCCCAGACCCGCGCAGGCCTCGATGAGCTGCTCACGGCATGGGAGTCCGAGGCAAGCTGGAGCGGTGACCTGACCATCGACTACGACCGCTACGCGGCGGCGGAAGCCCAGCTCGCCTGGCTCAACCACCAGTTCACCTTGCGGTCAGCGAGCGCGGCCGGCTTTGCACCGCTCGCCTGGGCTAAGGCAGCACTCAGCAAGCTCGCCGAAGTCGCCGCGACCGATGTCAGCAGCATCGGGCACGTCAAGCTCACTGTTGACACCGAAGCCGGCATGACCAAGCTGAGCATTGTCGGCACCAGTGCCGAGCCATCCATCGACGCGGCAGCCGAAGCGCCCGCGCAGAGCGGCACGGCCATTATCAACGCCAGGGTTGCCTGTGAGCCGGCCATGCTGGACAGCGCTGTCCTGGCGGCGGTTGCCTACGCTGACAGCGTCGCGGGAACCTCGTCGCTCGCCACCGCGGACGCGGAGTCCTTCAAGCCCGGCTACCCCAGGCCAGTCCATCGCCTCGCCGCCGACCAGGTATGAGGCGCACGAGGATCAAGTGCGATCGTCGCCGCCATCAGGCATGGCCGCGTCCGTTGCCTCGCCGGCGCTGGCAGGATGCGGGATGACGACGCGCTCGGCCTCGGCGGGCGTGACCCGCCGATAGAGCACCGAGATCAGCCCGATGGCCAGCGTCCCGCCGATGACCTGCGCCGCGATGAACGATGGCGCCGAGGCCGGGGCGATGCCGGCGAACGTGTCTGAGAACACGCGGCCGACGGTGATCGCGGGGTTGGCGAAACTGGTCGACGACGTGAAGAAGTAGGCCGCGCCGATATAGGCGCCGACAGCCGCCGGCGCGGACCTGGCCCGCCCAGAGCGGGCCAGCGCGAAGATCACCAGCAGCAGGCCTAGCGTCGCCAGGATTTCCGACAGGAAATGCGGCCCGCTCGCCCGGTCCTTGACCGAGACGCTGACGGCGGCCAGGCCGAACATCAGGTTCGCGAGTACCGCCCCGGCAACGCAGCCGGCTACCTGGGCCGGCAGGTAAGCGGCGGCGTCCCGCCAACGCAGCCCGCCGAAAAACGCGTCCACGAACGAGACGACCGGATTGAAGTGCCCGCCGGACACCGGGCCGAACATCAAGATGATCGCGAACAGCCCAGCGGCGGTCGCCGCGGCGTTCTCCAGGAGCTCCAGCCCGGTATCAGCTGGCGACAGGGCGGCGGCGGCGATGCCGGACCCGATGACTACCGCGGCCAGGAAGGCGCTGCCCGCGAACTCCGCGGTCAGCCGGCGCCACAACGCGACTTCGCTCACCCGTTCTGCCACCCTGAATAGATGAATATCGATTCAGGCCAGCTTGCCAGCCTCATCGAAACTCGTCAAGATTGAAGCATGTCGATCCAGGTCAGCCAGTCCGAGCTTGCGATCGCCGGCACCTGGGAGCCGGGCGCTGATACCTGCGGCCCGCCGCTTACGGGGCAGCCGCTCGGCGAAGCGGCGGCCGCCGGGCTCGCGCCGATCTTCAGGGCTCTTGGCGATCCCGTCCGGCTCCGCCTGGTGTCCCTGATCGGCGCGCACCAGGGCGGCGAGGTCTGCGTATGCGATCTGACCTCGGCGTTCAGCCTGACCCAGCCGACTATCAGCCATCACCTGAAGATACTGCGCGAGGCCGGCATCATTGACAGCGAACGGCGGGGCACCTGGGTGTACTACCGGCTGGTGCCCGGTGCGCTGGAGCGCGTGGTCGTGCTCCTGTCCGCTCCGGCCAGTTAGATCCGTCTACTGTCACGCCCGCCTCTAACAGCATCTCCGCGGCGCCGTTCCGAGCACAGCGCACGTCCGCCCAGAAAAACGCGGAGGCACTAGTTCAAAAATCTCAAGGGGGAAAAGCCTCTCGCTGACCCCGCCAGTCGCCTGACTCTCCACGATCCCGAGTCACCCGAGAGCCTCCATACAAGCAGGAACTCCCCTGATCCCGCCAGGAGAAGCCGGCAGGCCGCACTAGCGGCACGTACCGCGGCTTGCGGTCAGTCCCAGCCAGTGAAGCTCTTGGCCGCGACGCAGAACTCGTTGCCCTCCGGGTCCCGCAGCACGGTCCAGGGATGGCCCGGCAACTCCTTGTGGTTTTCGACGACCGCGGCACCGAGCCGCACAAGCTCGTCGATGGCAGACGGGTCCGGGTTCACCAGATCGACGTGGACCCGGTTCTTAGCCTGCTTTGACTCGGGCACCTTGTGGAAATACCAGGCAGGTTCCTGCCGCGCCGCGTCGGCTCCGCCGATGGAGGCGTACACCTTGCCGCTGCCCTTGTCGATCGGGCGACCGAGCACCGCCGACCAGAACGCCGCCATCTTCAGCACGTCGTCGCAGTCAAAGCTGATGTTGCCGACCATTGCTGGCATGCGGACCTCCTCAGCGCGTGGTGGATATCGTGGCATGGGCGACAGTTGCCCGCCACAATGGCACACAGGGATCGCATGATGCGAGGAGGCCCGGGTGGCTGAGGAGCCTGTGCCGATCGGCGTCAGCCGGCCGCTGTCAGGCATGCTCGCCGTGTCCATCCGGGGTCATCTCCGGCAGGCGCAGCCCGGATTTGAGGCTGGTGACCGCTGCCGCGCGGGGGCCGAAATCGTAGGAGTCCGTGCCGTCGCTGCCGGCGGATACCGCCAGGCCGCCGTCCCATGTTCCGCTGTGTTCCGCCATGACAGGCTTCTTTCAGCTGCTCTACCGGCACCGGTTCATAACCTCGCGTTCGACGGCCCTGTACTGGGTGCCGGTCAGTGAACTGTTCAGCTTGATGTCCGACGGCCTGATCTCCGCCCAGCCGAGCATGCTCGCCCTGCTGTACGCCGAACGGGCAGGGCTGCTCAGGGAATTACTACACTGGCGCGGCTTCCGGACTGATCCGCAAGGCACGCGGACGGCCAGCAAGTAACTTCCGCGACCAGTCGTCGGCGGGCCGTCAGGTCATTCGCTCGCTTAGCAGCGGACTTCGAGTAATTTACCGTGAAAGGCGCGGAAAAGCCGATGGCAAAGATTCAGATTTACGAGTCTTGCTGGAATCGATTCGGCTGAAGCGTCTATGATCGGTCGTCGTGCGGCGGGGGCGGCGCCCCGGTTTTGAATTTGGGGGATTAATGCCGAGTCAGGTATTCTTGCGCGTTCGGCATGTGCGGCGATTCTTCCGCGGGCTGGCGGTCGCAATAGCGCTCGCGGGGGTGATCGGCTCGGTAGCGGCGTGGCCGGCTGTCCCGGCGGCCGGGTCCACCGCAGCGGTCGCGGCGGCGGCCTCGGCCGACCTTGACCAGTGCGCGAACGGGCCTCAGAACGCGCACGCCCCGTGCCTGAACGGCACCCTGGACGGTACGAATTACTCTGACTGGATTAACGGGAACGTGAACCAGGCAAAGGCCCACTGGTCCGAGGGTCAGTTCATCGCCTACCGGACCGTCGTGAGCGGCCTGTCATCGGGTGATCATACTCTCGTCCTTCATTACGACACCGTCCATGGCGGCAAGCACGCCATCGATTACCTCGGCTCTTACGACACTACCGAGACGACGAGCACGACCGCCGGCCCGCAGAATCGCAATAACAGCAATCCCTGTTTCGACGTGCTCGGCACTAGCGGGTGCGCGACGCCGGCCTCGCCGCCGACGCCGGCCAGCACCATCCCCGTGCCGCAGGCCGATCTCGCCGGAGCGGGGACCTGCGGCGGCGCGTCGTGGCTCGGGACCGTGCCCGCGCAGCAGAGCGGAAGTTTCGACCTCTTCGCCCCGGCCGGGGCTGGGGCGGATTTCACCGATGCCCACTACGTGAGCCAGGATGCCGCGAGCGGGTCAGGCAACTGCGCGACCACGATGAGCGTCACGTTCGATCTGCCCGGCACAGCGCCAGCGGACGGGTGGGCGGTCGTGCTCGCCTGGGGCGGGCATATCGCCTCCGCGCTTGACTGGGGCGTCGGCAATTCGGCGAGCGCCATCAGCGGATCGCCCTACCACATGGCGCTTGACACGCTCGACGTGCGCTCCGCCGGCAGCCAGGACCGCTCCCTGTCGGCGACCGCGGTCGCCTCCCCGCCGGCCAGCATCGGCACGCAGGCCAGTTCGACCAGCATTGGCGAGGGCAGCACGCTCTCCGATACCGCGAGGCTCTCCGGTTCGTCGGGGGCGGTCACGGGCACGGTGGACTTCTTTGTCTGCGCTGGCACTACCACTGGCTGTGACCAGGGCAAAGGCACGCAGGTCGGCTCGGCTGGCCTGGTGAACGGAGCAGCGGCCCTGACGCTCGGGTCCAGCTTGGCAACGGGGAACTATTGCGTGGGCATCGCCTACGTCAACGATGGTAAATCCTTCTATTCCAGTACTTATTCTGGCAGCCAGGCGAACGAGTGCTTTACGGTGACCCAGGCGTCCGCACCCGTCGTCGACATTGTCAAGACGGCGGACCACGGCTCGGTGAGCGCTGGTGATCCGGCGGGGTACACGGTGACGGTGTCCGCCAGCGGGACCGGGACGGCGCTGGGCGTGACGATGACCGATGTGCTGCCAGCCGATGCCGGCACTTCCTGGTCGATCGCGAGCGGCGCGACTACCGGCGGGTGGACGTGCTCGATCGCGTCGGGGACGCTGAGGTGCGGCGGGCCGGGGTTCAGCCTGGACACGGGGGCGTCCGCCAGCGTGCACGTGACGTCGCTGACCTCAGCGGCCACGTGCGGCACGGTGACCAACCGTGCTCGCGTCACGGCCGCCAACGCCGGCTCAGCCGACAGCGCCTTGGTGCCGGTCACCGTGAACTGCCCGCGGATCGCGATCACCAAGGCTGCCGATGCTGACGTGGCGAGTGCCGGGGATCAGATCGGCTACACGATCAGGGTGTCCAACGGCGGGGCCGGGACCGCGCACGACGTGACACTGACAGATGTGCTGCCTGCTGTTACGGGCACGTCGTGGTCAATCGTGGACAGCGACACCTCGGGCGGGTGGTCGTGCTCGATCGGGTCGGGGGTGCTGGGATGCGGGGGCGCGGGGACGGGCCTGGCTCCCGGGGGGAGCCTGAGCGTGCATATCACGTCGCCCACGTCGGCGGGCAGTTGCGGGACGGTGGAGAACACGGCGTCGGTGTCGACGTCGAATGACGGGTCGGCGGTGGCGGGTGACTCGGTGACAGTGGACTGCCCGTCGCTGACGATCAGGAAGGCGGCGGACGCGGGGTCGGTGAGCGCGGGTGACCGGATCGGGTACACGGTGACGGTGGCCAACGCGGGGCCGGGGACGGCGCGGGACGTGACGGTGGCCGACACGCTGCCGGTCGTGCCGGGGGGCGGCTGGTCGGTGGCGGCGGGCAGTGACGCGTCGTGCTCGGTGGCGGGCGGGGTGCTGTCGTGCGGGCCGGCGGAGCTGGCGGCGGGGGAGTCGCTGGCGGTCCGCGTGACGTCGCCGACGTCGGGCAGGTCGTGCGGGACGTTTGACAACCTGGCGGCGTTCGGGAGCGGCAACGGCGGGTCGGGGGTGAGCGCGGTGGCGTCCGTGCGGGTGGATTGCGCGGGCATCGGGCTGGTCAAGACGCCGGACGCGGGGTCAGTGAGCGCGGGGGATCAGGTGGGGTACACGGTCACGGCGACGAACGGCGGGGCGGGGACGGCGCGTGATGTGACGGTGACCGATCCGCTGCCGGGGGAGGCCGGGCTGTCGTGGGCGGCCGGGCAGGTGTCGGCGGGGTGGTCGTGCTCGGTGTCGGCGGGGACGCTGCGGTGCGGGGGCGCGGGGACGAGCCTGGCGGCGGGGGCGAGGCTGAGCGTGCACCTGACGTCGCCGACGACGGCGGGGTCGTGCGGGTTGGTGGTCAATGACGCGTCGGCGGCGACGTCGAATGCCGGGTCGGCGTCGGCGTCGGCGCCGGTAGACGTGCGGTGCCCGGGCGTCGTGATCACCAAGACGGCGGACGCGGGCGCGGTGAGCGCCGGCAACCGGATCGGGTACACGATCACGGTCACTAACGGCGGGGCCGGGACGGCGCGTGACGTGACGGTGACCGACCCGCTGCCGGCCAGGGCCGGGCTGTCGTGGTCGGCGGACTCGGCGTCGGCCGGGTGGAAGTGCTCGGTCTCTGCCGGCACGCTGACGTGCGGGGGGCCGGGCACCAGCCTGGATCCCGGGACCAGCCTGAGCGTGCACATCGCGTCGCCGACGTCGGCGGGCAGTTGCGGGACGGTGGAGAACACGGCCTCGGTGACGGCGTCGAACGGCGGGCCGGGCAAGTCCTCGGCGTCGGTGACGGTGACCTGCGGGCCGGCCATAGCAACGAAGCTGTCGAAGTCCGTCATCGCGGCCGGGGACGGGTCGCTGACGGACACGGCGACGCTGACGGGCTCGGCCGGGACGGTGACAGGCACGGTCGACTTCCAGCTCTGCGCGGGCACGAGCGCGGGCTGCCCGCAGGGGAGCGGGACGACCTTGCGGTCGGGCGTGCCGCTGGCGAACGGATCGGCGACGTCGGCGCCCTTCGGGTTCGGCCTGCCGCCCGGGCGCTACTGCGTCGGCCTCGCCTACCGCAACGACGGCAAGTCGCCTTACCCCGATGCCTACTCAGGCAGCCCGGCAGGCGAGTGCTTCATCGTCGCCGGCCCGCCGGGGCCGGTGCCGCCGGCGATCAGGACCAGGGTGTCGAAATACGTGATCCGGGCCGGCGGCAGCCTCCGTGACACCGCCAGGCTGGCCGGCCCGCTCGGGACCGTGACCGGCACCGTCGACTTCCGGCTGTGCCCGGGCACGAGCGCGGGCTGCCCGCGGCACGCCGGCGCGACGTTCCAGTCCGGCGTTCCGCTGGTGAGCGGATCGGCGACGTCGGCCGCGTTCGGCGCCGGCTTGCGTCCCGGCCGCTACTGCGTCGGCCTCGCCTATCACAACGACCGCGAGTCGCCTTATGCGAATGCCTACTCAGGGACCCGGACCGGCGAGTGCTTCACGGTCGGCAGGAGGCCGTTCGTGACGACCAGGCTGTGGCGCCGCAAGATCTCGGCGGGCGGCTCGGTACTTGACTACGCGCGGCTGCACCGGGTCACCAGGCACGTGCACGGCACGGTTCAGTACCGCTACTACTCCACCTTGCGCGGCTGCGAGGCGGACACCTACGCGTGGCCGGCGAGGCCGCGGCACGGGCACGGCGCCGGCACGGTGACGGTGCACGGCATCAAGGTCCGCGGCTCGCGGTGGGTGACATTCCGCCGGCCAGGCACGTACTACTGGGCCGCGTTCTACTCCGGCGACGCCAGGAACGCGCCGGCGGTCAGCAGGTGCCTGACCGAGGTGCTCAAGGTCCGCCGGCAGGTCAGGCGGACTCGCGGAGTATGAGCTCGGTGTCCAGGACCATGTGCACCGGCTCGCTCGTCGGCCTCGCGATGATGGCGAGCAGCTCGCTGGCCATCCGGGCGGCCATCGCGTCGACCGGCTGCCGCACGGTGGACAGCCGGGGAGCGGTGTGCTGGGAGAGCGGCGAGTCATCGAAGCCGATGACCGCGACATCGTCGGGCACCCGCCTGCCGAGTCGCTGCAGCGCCCGCAGCGCGCCCGCCGCCATGAGGTCAGAGGCCGCGAACACCGCGTCCAGGCTCGGGCGGTGGTCGACGAGCCGGTACATCGCGTGCTCCCCGGACGCGATCCCGAAGTCCCCGTAGGCGATCATGCCGGGATCGCCGACGCCGGCGGAGGTTATCGCCTTGCGGTAGCCGAGCAGCCGGTCTATGCCGGGGGCCATGTCCCGGGGCCCGGCGATGGTGGCGACCGCCTTCCGCCCGCTGTCCAGCAGGTAGGCGACTGCCATCCTGGCGCCGTCCACGTTGTCGGCGTCCACGTAGGACAGGTTTTCCCCGCCCTTGACCGGCCGCCCGCAGAGCACGAGCGGGATGCCGAGGCCCGCGAAGTCGAACTCCGGCCTGCTGTGCATGGAAACCAGCAGGGCGCCGTCGACGTGACCGGCCCGCAGGTAGCGGGACACGGTGAAGTACTCGCGCGGCGAGTGCAGCGTGAGCAGGACGAGCTGCGAGTCGGCGGCGACCAGTTCCTTGGACAGGTTCCACATCATGCGCGCGAAGAACGGGTCGCCGACCGCCTTGACGGCTTCCTCGCAGAACACCAGGGCGATCGCGCCCGCCCGGCGGGCGGGCGAGCGCGCGGCCCGGTTCCGCACGTACCCGAGCCGGGTCATGGCGTCCTGCACCTTGTCGATCGTCTGCTGGCGCACGCGGACCGAACCGGTGAGGACACGCGACGCCGTCGCCGGCGAAACGCCTGCCAAGCGAGCCACGTCGGCCAGCGTCGGCGGGTCATCCGGTAGAGCCTCAGGTACTGCCACGGCCGACGCAAGTGGTTCTGCGGCCGTCACCGCCTACTCCCTGGCGAATGTCCGGGCGTTCCAGGGTGCTCCAGCTCCGCGAACCGCCAGCCCCGCCGTGCCCGGGCCGCCCTGGCTGCCCGTGTGATGAATTTGTTAGATGAATTGTCTAGCTAGTACCAATCGTTAGCAACAGCTGGCGTTCGAATTTATTATCGCTGGCTGGCGGGTCGCGCCCGGTCCTGGTCCGGCGACGGGCCACATCCCGCCGGGCCTGGCAGCCAGGCCCGGCGGGATGTAACTTTCATCGGATCAGAACCCTGCGGGCGGCTGTACCGACGGGAACAGGAAGGCGAAGGTGTCGAACGCGGTGGCGATGTCGCTCTCGGCCCAGAACCGGTGGTAGTTGAACACCGGCGCGGGACCGCCGTCCAGGTATGCCTGCACCTTGGGCCATGCGGGGTCGCTGGTGTACCACGGCCGCAGTGACAGGAACGTGTTGGTGGTCGAGCTGAGCTTCACGCCGCCCGGGTAGGTCCCGGTAAAGCTGGACGGGATGAAGACACCCTCCTGGCCGCTGGTGGAGTACGGAACGTTGAAGTTCTTGTAGTCCGTCCGGGTCTCCGGCGCGGAGAACCCGAGCGAGTCGCCGTAGAACTTGTGGATGACGTCGAGGATGTTCTGCGCGGCGGTCTCCGCCGCGGCGTTCCCTGACTTGGCGGCGTAGTACTCGTAGGCCTTCGCCAGCGAGCCGGACACGCCCAGGTCCGCCGAGCAGCCGGTCACCGAGACGGACAGCCCCGGGTTCGTGGCCGGCGGGGTGGAGCCTGAGGTGTAGTTCGCCGACGGCTGGCCGGACCAGGACAGCGTGCCTGGCAGGCAGATCGCCCCGGTCGTCGTGTTGAACGTGGCGACCGACTCGGCCCAGGAGACCCACTTGTCGAGGATCGCCTTGGCTTGCGCGTTGCCGGTCACGTAGTAGTACTCCGCGAGCCGTTCCATGGGCCAGGTCTGGTACCCGAACCACTGGTTGCTCGGCGGGTTGTGGTACTGCGGCTCAAAGTCGTAATACATGCCGTCGAAGGTGGGATCACCGGTCGGCGGCTTGCCCGCGTCGCCGTAGTTGCCGCCCCAGTTGTTGGTCACTCCGCCGGCGATCGCGCCCTGGGAGGATTGCAGCCACTGGAACAGGTTGAGCTGAGTGGTCAGGCTCGTCGCCCAGTCGGCCTTGGCCGTCGGCGACAGCGGGATCAGGTTCGTGTCCGTGGACAGGGCGTAGGCCGCCAGCGGGTTCTGGTAGCCCTCGTGGATCTCGGTGCCGCTGATCCGCCAGGACCAGGCACCGGTCGTGGAGCCGCCCCAGGCGTCGAACCAGGACAGCAGGTACGTGTCCTCGTTCGCCTTGCTGGTGCCGGCCGGGCAGGCGACCGAGCCGACCTGGCTGCAGTTCGCGCTGATCTGCTTGAAGTACTTGTCGAACATCGAGTAACGCAGGTAGTCGCCGAGCTTGGCGGCCTTGGCCAGCGTCGCGGAGATCGCCGAGGACTTGCCCTGTGCCTTGGCATAGGTGTCGGCCCAGAAGGCGGCCTGGACCATGCGCGCGTCGGCGTCGGGGGCGTCGGTGTACTTGTACTGGGGGGCGAACGAGCCGCCGCCGTTGTTGAACAGGTCGAGGAAGCCGTTGGCGCCGCCGAACTTGAGCGAGTCCCAGTCAGGCTGCGGGACGGTGTCCCACACCGACTCCTCGGGCCCGCGCTGGAACGTGTTGATCAGCGACGGCGTGGACGTGCCGTCCTCCTCCTGGCCGAAGCCGTAGCGGTTGTCGGTGTCCATGATCCAGACCGGCTGGTACATGTCGCAGGTGCCGTACGTGGCCTTCAGCTCGGCGAACAGCGGGTCAGAGCCGACCGGCACGCTCGAGTTCAGCGCGACCGGGTAGTCGCTCGGCGAGGGCTCCTCCGGCCCGTAAGAGGCTGGCGCCGAGGCGTTGTAGGTGCACTGACCTGGCTGCTGCGCGTCGCTCGGAATCATGAAGGTTTCCATGTTCGTCCACGCGTTGTTGAAGTTCGTCCAGTCCCCGGTGACCCGGCCGTAGTCGGCCTCCAGCCACAGCCAGTAGCTGTAGGTCTCCGACGTGGTCTCGTGCCCGTAGTCCGGCGCTTCCACGATCAGGGTCTCCACCGAGTGGTAGGGGATGCCCTTGGGGCTGAAGTAGCCGTTCGCCGGGTTCTTGATGTCGCTGTACAGGTTCAGGAACCACTGGTCATAGCCAGAGCTCTTGGCCGCCTCGGTCACGGTCACCGAGGCGGAGCTGTAGCCGGTGGCCGATGCCGTGAACACGCCGTTGCCGCCGACATCGGCCGAGTTGGTGCCGGCCGTGATCGTGACATTCTGCGGAGTGTTCCAGTTGGCCGTGGTGAAGGTCAGGCTGGTCGGCGAAGCGGACACGTCCGGGTCACCGCTGCTGTTCTCGGCGATCGCTACCGTGACGCTCGCGCTGGGCTTGGCCGACAGCGAGACCGCGGCCGTGCCGGTGCTGCCCTGCTGGACGGTCAGCGCCGTCGGGCTGACCACCACCGCGGGCGCGGTCACCGTGATCGCCACCGGGTTCGAGGTCGTTGCCTGGCCCAGGTTGTCGGTCGCGACGGCGGTGAGCGAGTAGCTGCCCGCCGGGACGTTCGCCCACGTGAGGCTGTACGGGCTCGTCATCACCGTGCCTATCAGCGCATTGGCTGTCGCGCTGGTGGACTCGAAGAAGGAGACGCTGCTGATCGACCCGCTCCCGCTGCTGGCAGCGGCGGCGGCCAGACTGATGTTCGAGCCTGGCGTGAAGATCTGCCCCGCCGCCGGGCTCGTGAGCGACACGCTGGGCATCGGCTGGGTCGGCTCGTTGCAGGCCACGCCGTTGAGCGCGAACGAGGTCGGGGCCGGGTTGGTGCCGCTATAGGAGAACTGGGCGCCCGGGTTGGCGGTGCCGTTGGTGGCCAGGCTGCCGTTATAGCTGGCGTTGGTGACGGTCACGGTCTTGCCTGACTGGGTCCAGTTCCCGTTCCACCCGCTGGCCAGTGTCTGGTTACCCGCATAGGAATACGTCAGCGTCCAGGCCGTGATCGGCGCGCCCAGGTTCGTGATGGTGATCCCGAACGTGAACCCGCTGCCCCAATCGGACTGGACCGCGTAAAGCACGTTGCAGCCGCTCGCCGCCGCCTGCGGGGCGCGCGGCACCCCGCCCGGAGCAGCCTGTGCAGCCTGCACGCCGGCGAACAACGCGAGTCCGGTTAAACCCAAGGCTGCCACGCGCAGCCGATGTCTTAGCATCCACGACCTCCTAAGTTGGGGAAGTGCTGCGGACGATAGGCGCAAGCGCAAGGCCCGTGAAGAGCCGGGCGCGTGCCCCCGACCTCGTCTGCGCCGCTGACCAGGCAATTTGCCGTGCTCGCGGCTTGGCCTGGTCATGAAATTCTCATAGGAGGAAAGAAAGCGCCCGCGCCGGTGCCGCCCGCCAGGCCCGTCGACGTCCCAGCGACGGCGCTCCAGCGCCATCGATGTCCCGGAGATGGGTCTATCGGGTGGCGATACATGGCGGATGGCGCGAACCCGGGCCCCTTGCCAGGCCGCGGCCAATGAAAGTTACATGGCGTGGCCGGGGCGGCGGCAATTCGCACGGGCGGCCTGGCTGGCGCGGAAACAGCGGTCTGCCTGGGCTTTCTCTCTCCATCCGGACAAACCGCGCGATCCGCAGCTGTAAGCGCTTACAGGACCCCTTGACCTGTGCTGATGCCAGATTTAGCGTCAGCGGTGCTTGGCCGGTGCTTGCTGTCGCATGTCCCGGTCCCGCGGAAATCTCGTCACCCTCGGAGGTGCACCTGTCATGACCTTACGTAAACTGCGCCGGCACATCGCGTCCCTGGCCGCGCTGCTGATCGGAATCGCCGGGGTGGGCACGGTCGCGCTGGCCACGCCCGCCAGCGCGGCGACGGGCTGCTCGGTGGCCTACGCGATTCAGTCGGACTGGGGCGCCGGGTTCACGGTGAACGTCACCATCACGAACCTGGGCGCGCCGATCACGGCCTGGACGCTGTCGTACTCCTACGCCGGAAACCAGACGCTGGCCAACGGATGGAACGGCAACTGGACTCAGTCAGGCAAGACCGTCACCGTCACCAACGCCAGCTACAACGGCAGCCTCGCTACCGGCGGCACCGCCGTCCCGGGCGCCCAGTTCGCCTACAGCGGCACCAATGTCAACCCCACCGCCTTCACCCTCAACGGGCAACAGTGCACCGGGCAGACCACGAGCACCAGCAGTATCGTCGTCAGCCCCACGGCCCAGAACATCACCCAGGGCACCAGCGGCACCGTCGGGATCATGCTGTCGGCCGCCCCGACCTCGAACGTGACGGTGAGCACGGCGTTCACCTCAGGGAACAGCGGCCTGTCGGTGACCTCCGGTAGTTCGCTGACGTTCACCCCGACGAACTTCGCCACTCCGCAGACAGTCACGATCTCGGCCAACAGCACGGGCACGGGCGCCGCTACCTTCACCGCGAGCGCCACCGGCTTCACGTCGGTGACCTTCACCGCGACGCAGACGGCGGTCACGACCACGACGCCCAGCATCTCGGTAAGTCCTTCAACGCAGACCATCACTCAGGGCGGCGCCGGCACGGTCGGGATCTCGCTGTCGTCCGCCCCGACCTCGAACGTGACGGTGACCACCGCATTCACCTCAGGGAACAACGGCCTGTCGGTGACCTCCGGTGGCTCGCTGACGTTCACCCCGTCGAACTTCGGCACCGCGCAGAACGTGACGATCACGGCCAACAGCTCAGGCACGGGCCTGGCCACCTTCACCGTCAGCGGCACCGGCCTGACGTCGGTGATGGTCAGCGCGACCGAAGCGGCCGGCGGCGGTGGCAGCGGGCACGTCGCTGACCCGTTCACCGGCGCCAAGCCGTACCTGAACCCCGACTACGTCAAGGAAGTGCAGACCCAGGCGACCAGCGACGGGTCGAGCGCCGAGGCCTCGGTCGCCGGCTTCCAGACCGCCATCTGGCTCGACACGATGGCCGCGATCAACGGCGGCGGCACCACCGGGCGCACCGGCCTGATGCAGCAGCTCACCAGCGCGGCCGCCCAGGGCACCGCGTCCACCCCGTCCCTGGTCGAGATCGTGATCTACGACCTGCCGGGCCGTGACTGCGCGGCGCTGGCGTCCAACGGCGAGATCCCGGCCACCGCCGCCGGGCTGACCGAGTACGAGACGCAGTACATCAACCCGATCGCCTCGATCCTGAGCCAGTTCGCCACCTCGAACATCCGGGTGGTCGCGATCATCGAGCCTGACTCACTGCCGAACGTGGTTACCAATCAGGCACTCCAGACCTGCCAGACCGCGACGCCGTTCTACGAGCAGGGCACCACCTACGCGCTGAACAAGCTGCACGCGATCCCGAACGTGTACAACTACATGGACATCGCGCACTCGGCCTGGCTCGGCTGGCCGAACAACATGAGCGGCACGCCCGCCGTCTACAACACCGTGGTCAAGGGCACCACGGCCGGCTACGCCAGCATCGACGGGTTCATCAGCGACACGGCGAACTACACCCCGACCCAGGAGCCGCTGCTGACCAACCCGACCCTGCAGGTCAACGGCACGCAGATCGACTCGGTGACCTTCTACCAGTTCAATCCGACCTTCGATGAGCTGTCCTACGACACCGCGATGTACAACACGCTGGTGTCGAGCGGCTTCCCCGCCAGCAAGCGGTTCCTGATCGACACCTCGCGCAACGGCTGGGGCCCGACGCATCCGACGACCATTACCCAGGCAGCGGACGCGACCACCTACGTCAACGACAACAAGATCGACAAGCGGCCGTTCCGCGGTGACTGGTGCAACCAGAACAACTCCGGAATCGGCGCGCGGCCGACCGACGAGCCCTTCGGCACGTCCTCGCCGGTCGAGGCGTTCGTGTGGATCAAGCCGCCGGGTGAGTCCGACGGCGACTACCCGACGTCCACGCACTCCCACGGTGACCCGCACTGCGACCCGAACGGCACCAACACCGACGGCAACGGGAACACTTACTCGACGGGCTCGATTCCAGGGTTCGACGTGGCGGCCGGGCAGTTCTTCCCGGCTGAGTTCCAGATGCTGGTCCACAACGCGTTCCCGTCACTGTGATTTGGGGCACAGCGATGGGTCGGATCTTCTCTCGCAGGCCCTTGGCCGGCCTGGCGGCGCTCCTTCTGGGCGCCGCCGGGCTCGGCGGGCTGAGCGTCATGACGGCCGGCCCGGCAGCCGCGTCAACGGGCTGCTCGGTGGCGTACGCGGTGCAGTCCGACTGGGGTTCCGGGTTCACGGTGAACGTCACCATCACGAACCTGGGCTCGCCGATCACGGCCTGGGCCCTGACCTACTCCTACGCCGGGAATCAGGCGCTGGCCAACGGGTGGAACGGGAACTGGACCCAGTCCGGTAACACCGTGACGGTGACCAACGCCAGTTACAACGGCAGCCTGGCCACCGGCGGCACCGCTGTCCCCGGAGCCCAGTTCGCCTACAGCGGGACTAATACCGCCCCCACCGCGTTCGCGCTCAACGGCGTGGCGTGCACCGGGCAGGTCGGCGGAGGCGGCGGCAGCATCGTCGCCAGCACGGCCTCGCTCTCGGTGACCCAGGGCACTAGCGGCACGGTCGGTCTCTCGCTGTCGGCCGCGCCGTCGGCGAACGTCACGGTGACCACGTCCAGGGCATCGGGGAATACCGGGTTGTCGGTGAGCGCCGGCGGCTCGCTGACATTCACCCCGGCGAATTTTTCAACTCCCCAGAATGTCACGATCACGGCTAACAGCACCGGCACTGGCGCGGCCACGTTCACCGCGAGCGGCACGGGGTTCACCTCGGTGTCGGTGACGGCTACCGAAGTGGCCAGCGGCGGCGGCAGCGGTCCCGCGCCGCAGCTGCACGTCTCAGGTAACAAGCTGCTCAATGCCAGCGGCCAGCAGGTGATCCTGCGCGGCGTGAACCGTTCGGGCGCGGAGTACTCGTGCGTGAACGGCACCGGCATCTTCGACGGCGAGATGGACCAGGCCGCGATCAACGCGATCAAGAGCTGGGGCAGCGACGTCGTCCGGATGCCGCTCAACGAGGCGTGCTGGAATGGGGAGTCGTACGTCAACTCCTCGTTCTCCGGCGCCAACTACCAGAACGCGATCAAGTCCGAGGTCGCCCTGATGAACGCCAGCGGGCTTGACGTCATACTCGACCTGCACTGGACCGACGGCGCCTACACCGGGCCGTCGAACGGCTGCACGTCGGCTGAGGCGATCTGCCAGAAGCCGATGCCGGACGCGGCCCAGGCGATCCCGTTCTGGTCCTCGGTGGCAACGGCGTTCAAGGGCAACGACGCGGTGATCTTCGACCTGTTCAACGAGCCCTTCGCGTCCCGCGCTGACAACAACAACTCGGCCGAGGGCTGGCAGTGCTGGGAGACAGGCAGTCCCTGCACGGGCATCAGCTACCCCGTGGCCGGCATGCAGCAGATGATCAACGCGGTGCGTTCCGCCGGAGCGAACAACGTGATCATGCTGGGCGGTGAGGAGTTCTCCAACGACCTCACCAGCTGGCTGCAGTTCAAGCCGACCGACCCCGACAACAACCTCGTCGCCTCCTGGCACTCCTACAACTTCAACACCTGCAGCAACCAGTCCTGCTGGACCTCGCAGGTCGCCCCGGTGATCGCCGCCGTTCCGGTGATCGCCGGCGAGATCGGCGAAAATGACTGCTCAGGCAGCTACATCAACCCGCTCACCACGTGGCTGGACTCGCAGAGCACCAGCTACCTCGCCTGGGCCTGGAACGCCGACTTCAACTGCTCAAGCGGCCCCGGCCTGATCACCGACTACGTCCCCGGCGACGCGACTGCCTTCGGCGCCGCCTACAAGGCACACCTGGCCTCCCTGGGCCTGTAAGGCGGACTCGCGCGACTCGCCGACCGCCTCCCGCCTCCCTCCTCTCGATCGAGAGGAGGGAGGCGGCCGCAGTCCTGCCTGCCTGAGCCGCATGCCGGTCCCTCGATCGGCTGGAAAAGTCAAGCTCCGGCGCCTCAGCGGCGAGACTCTTCCCTGGTTCCCTTCCCGGAGACTTCCCGCTTCGCGGAGCCTTCCCGGCCCCGGCACGGAGTCTTCCCGCTTCGGGGAGTCTTTCCGGCCCTGGCGCGGAGAGTTGTCGTTGCACGGAGCGTTGTCCGCACATAGGACGGTCAACGCTCCGTGCTGCGAGAAGTCTCCGCGGTAACGACGGAGAACGCTCCGCGATCATGCCGCAAATGACGGAGAACGCTCCGCGATCATGCCGCAAATGACGGAGAACGCTCCGCGATCATGCTCTGGCGCGGGACGGCTCCGCGATCATGCTCCGGCGCGGGACGGCTCCGCGATCATGCTCCGGCGCGGAAGCGGACGTGCGCCGTGCCCCCGGCCCGGTGCCGCTGGGGCAGCGTGAGCATCGTGGCCCTCCCTGTTGCTGTCAGCGGTCCGTTTTGACAGCAACGTGGCCATCCCCGTTGCTGTTAGGACAACATCAGGAAGGGCCACGTTGCTGTTAAAACCAGTGGCCAACAGCAACAGGGAGGGCCACGTTGGTCTGTAAACAGGGGTGGTTTGTCCCCGTTTACGCCGATGCACCAGCGCCGGCCCGCCGGCACGGATGGTTGCTGTGAGAGGCGGGCGCGGCCAGCAACCTGGGCCGAACTGATGGCCGTCGCGGCCCGCGCCGCCGGGCTGCGGGCAGGGCCGGCGGGCCGCCGGGCCGGGGCGTGCTCCCGGCTGGCTATTCCGCAGGATGCCCGAAAGGCCCCCCGACTCGATCACGAATCACGCGACAGCCTCCAGGGCAGCGGCGATGTTCCGTGATCTGATCATGCCCTGGACCTTGATCACGGAGCATCGCACCTGCCGCCTCCGCACCGACAGCACCCCGGACTGAGAACTCTCCCCACGATGCCGGAAAAGCTCCCCGATCCGGATCACGAGTCATCCGACAGCCTGAAGGGCAGGGGCGATGCTCCGTGATCATGTTCGAGACCGTGATCACGGAAGATCACCCAGGTCAGGACACGTGTAACGTTCCGTGATCATGTTCGTGGGCGTGATCACCAGCGTAAGGGGATGTTTGTCAAGTGGCTGGTGTAGCGGGGTTGTTGCTACGGGCTGGGAGTGTTTGGGCTGGCAGGTGGGTTGTGGCTGGCGGGGGGCTGGTTTGGGGGCATGCTGCGCGGGCCCGCGGCCAGGTGGCCGGGGCCTGGGGGTGCTGCCTGCGTGCGCGTGTCGCCTGCCCGGGGTGCTGCGCCCTACGTAGCTCAAGCGGGCTTGGGGTCCCTGCAGCGTTCAACCGGGCTGGTGAGGACCCCGGGCATGGGGCGGGGAGAGCTGCCCTGGGTGATCAGCGGGGTGGTCCCCGACGGAACGGCGGGCTCGCTCTCCCCTTTCTTCCGGGGGAAGGCCTTAGGGCGCCCGCGCGCGGCGGGCTGTGGTGCTGTTACGCGGCGATGGCGTGGTGGTGGCCGAGTTCGCCCGCGGCGATCGCGGGGTCCCAGCGGGTGCCGTGCACGATGAGGGTGCAGATCCAGCGCAGCAGCGAGGCGGCGCATGCCACCCGGGCCTGGCCGCGGGCGAGCCGGCTGGTCTCGCGGCTGGTCAGCGCGGCGAACTTGGCGGCCAGCACGTCGCAGTGCCGCAGCACCGCCCAGGTCGCCCGCCAGGCCGCGAGCCGCAGGCCGGGCCGGCCGCGGTGCGAGATCTTCGTCGCTCCCTTGAACCCGGCGGACTCGTTGCGGGCCGGGGACAACCCGGCGTGCTTGACGACGGAGGAGGAGGATTCGTAGCGGCGCGGGTCGCCGGTCTCGGCCAGGATCGCGGCCAGGGACGGCGGGGTCAGGCCCGGGATCTGGCAGATCCGCTCGTGGTCGATGCCGAGCTTGCCGAGCAGGGCGATCATGTCGGCCTCGGTGCGCTCCCGGCGGGCGCGGGCGTACTTCAGGTCCTCCAGCGCGCCGCGGATCCGGCGTGCCGCCGCGCGCTGCATCCGCGCCACCCCGCCGCCCGCGGACAGCGCGGCGTGCACCTTCGCCGCGCTCGGCCCGAGCCGCTTGCCGCCCCACCCGGCCAGCTTCGCGGCGGCCGCCGCGGCGAAGGCCTCATAGCCCATCGCGGCTACCGCGGCCAGGTCACCGTGCTGCCCGCCCGCCGCGACCTCCAGGCACGCCAGCCAGGTCGGCGAGTCCAGCGGCTCGCCGTGCGCCTCCAGCACCGCCGGGGCGGCCAGGCCCGCCTGGTCGCGTATCAGCTGCTTCGCAGCCGTCGCCGCGGTAATCCGCAGCGCCCGGTCCCGGCCCGCCGCCCGCAGCTCCGCCCATCCCGGATCGAGCTCCTCCGGCACGTAACAGTGCAGCTCCCACGCCAGCCGCCCGATCAGCCCGCAGTCCCCCTCATCGGACTTATCGCCAGTCAGGTCCTGCTGCTCGCGGGCGACATGACTGACCAGCGGCTGCACGCACACGAACGAGTACCCCCGCCGCCCGCACAGCTCCTGCACCGCCATCCACCGCGACCCGGTCGGCTCGCACGCCACGGTCAGCCCGGCGAACCCCTCCGTGCGCGCCCGCGCCGCGGCCCACTCCAGATGCGCGCCCAGCTCATGCGCCCGCACCCGCGGCGACCGGCGGCCCAGCACCCGCCCGTCCCGGTCCACCAGCGCCAGCGCCTGCTTCTTCTCCCCCAGATCCACCCCCAGCACCGCGTTCGAGAACGGAACCAGCGCCCGCAACCGCGCCCTCCGCGCATTACGCCGCACGTCGCCCCGCGTCAGCCCGCTGCCGTTACCCTTGCCCATAGGACGTCCTCCTGTGTTTGCGCCTGGGACACCAAGCCCGCACTATCGCACCAGGAGGACGTCCGTCACCACCACAACCAAGGGGGAAAACGGGCACCTCCAGCGCTCGTCCTATTACTACGGAACATCGCACCTGTCGCCCTGCACTGACGGCTCCCCGGACTGAGAACTCTCCCGCCCGATACCGGAAAAGGTTGGCCGATCCTGATCACGAGTTACCTGACAGCCTCTCTCTGACCTGCACAGGTTTCCATGATCATGATCCCGGCTATGTTCACGGAACATTACCCGCCTTCCCGTTACCCGCCCACTACCCGCAGGACCAGCGCGGGGCGGCGAGGACTCTCCGAGCAAAGGGGCGGGAAAAGCCCTGCGTGATCAAATTCCGGGGCAGGGACCGTCTCGGATACCTAGGCGGCAATCTCCATTAGCGGCGGCCTGGCCCGGGCCTGCCCAAGGGCCTGCCCGGGCCTGGCCGGGTCACTCCGGGAAAACTATCCGCCGCCTCCGTCCGTCACGTGGCCCGAGACGGTCTGGGTGAACTCGTCTCCGCTGACCGTGAGCCTTAGCACGACGTCGATCTGCCAGAGCCCGGCGGCCGGGTTGGCGGTGCTGAGCTCGGCGTCGCCTGCCGCCTGGCTGCTCACCGTCTGCGGCGTGCTCGCGGTCGCCACGACTGTGCCGCTCGGGTCGACCAGGAAGTAGCTGAACGGGTTGTCCGTGCTGGCGTCGGTTGCGTGGAGGCTGACGTCAAGGTCGGGCCGCCCGGCAGGCACGCTGATCTCGTAGGTGTCGATCTGCCCGACGCTCCGCGCGCTCGTGCCGATGATCAGCGTCTGGAAGCTGCCGCCGTCGGAGGGGATCAGGGTCCGGCGGGCAATCGGCACCGAGTCCGCCGCGCCGTTACTCGCTGACAGTTGCACCGACTCCGGATGGTCACCCGGCTGGACCGGCATCGCGACCCGCAGCGGAACCGACGCACTGGAGCGCGCCGCGATCGTGACCGGGCTGATAGCGGGCGAGGTGAGATAGTCCTGCCCGGAGACCCGGAAGGACATCGGACCGCGGTAGGTGCCGGGCGCGGCGGGCGCGATTTCGGCGAAGTCATCGATACCGCCCCACAGGAACCTCGCCGTCCACCGGCCCGGAGCGGGGTCGGTCGCCTCGGCATGCTGCATGTTCGGCGACCGGCGGGCTCGCCCTGGGGTAGCGTCGTCATAGGACTCCTGGACGACCGCGCCTTGCGGGTTGAACAGCACGAACTCCAGCACGTTGCTGTTGGTCGGATCGGGCCAGATCATGTCCGCGTCCAGCCGGCTGAGATGCGACGGAACGTTGAACGTGATCGTCTTGGCCGCCGTCGCGCCCGCCTCGGGAACCGGCAGGCTCGGGTCGGGCGCGCTGACATTCTCGGTGACAGTCGGGCCGATCGGGAACTCGGGGCCGATCCACCGATAACTGCCGGTCACCCTGGTCGCGTGGGTGCTGGCGTTGTACAGGCTGACGGTCTGGTCGCTGACCGAGCCGCCGTTCCCGGTGACGTCCAGCTGCGACGGCGACGTGATCAGGCCGGGCGCGTCGCCCGCGCCGCCGCCGGCCAGGGTGGTGCCCGGCATCTGCTGCGCGGCCCTGACCGCCGCGTAGGCGTTGAGCAGGCCAGCGCCTTGCTCGTCGGCCGGGGCATCGATATTGGTGGCGGTGCCGGTCAGGATGTCCTTGACCATCGCGGGGGTCGGGCTGGCCCCGTTGTGCGTGTCGCGGTATGCCTGGATCACGTCCGCCGCGGCGCCGGCGATGAGCGGAGATGCCTCGCTGGTGCCAGCCGCCACCTCGACCGGGTAGCTGTCCGGGCAGCCGTTGATAAGAGGAGCGCAATCTGTCTCGCCGCCGAACCAGTCAGACGCGACCAGATCGACGACCTTGCCGGTCGGCGCGGTGGCACCCGATGACTGCGCGGCCATGTTGTTGCTGACATAGCTGCGGTAACCGTCGTTCAGGGCCACGATGTGGAGGTTGTCCACGCCGCCGGCCGCGATCACCGCTGGGTCGTCGGCAGCGGTGATCATGGTGCCCTGGGGCCCGCTGTCGCCGGACGACTCCACGACGGTCACGCCCGCGGCGACGGCAGCGTCGTCAGCCTCGGCGAGGAGCTGGCCCGACCTGCTGCCCGGCAGCGACGTGCTGCCGAAGGACTCCGAGATCACGTCCGCGTGCACGGTCGTCACGGCGTTGTCGATCCCGGCGATGATCTGCGACAGCGCCAGGATCGGCGTGTCGATCTGGGCCAGGTCGACCAGGGAGGCGTCGGGCGCGTCACCCTTGATGGTGAACGTGCAGCCCGGCGACACGTTCGAGAACGGCAGGGCCTTGCTGTACTGGTAGACGATCAGGCCCTGCGCGCCGACGGACGCCGCGTCCTCGAAGGTCTCGTCGTTGCCCTGGTCAGCGGTGTAGTCCGGCGCGTTGATGACGACGTGCGAGCCGTCGGCGCGCTGCAGGTCCGGGTTGCCGGCCAGCGCGTTCAGCCCTTCGTTGGCGACGATCACGCCCTTGCCGGTGGCGATGGAGTTGGCCTCATCCGGCGCGTTCGGGTTGCCGTCGGAGGCGTGGATGTCGGCCACCGCCTCCGGCTCCTGCACCGGCCTTGACGGGCAGTGCGCCGGGATCACGTGAGTCCTGAGCGCCGGGATTGCCGCCGCCGGGCCGCCACGCCCGGGCTGCCCGCCGCTCGCCGGCCTGACCTTCTCGTGATCGGCGCCAGCGGCGGCCGGCGGAGTTGCCTCGGTGTGGACTTGGGACACCCGGATCATCGCGTCGGGCACGATCTCGGCTACCGCCGGGTTGCGGCGCAGCCTGGCTACCTCCGCGGCGGGCACCGTGGCGGCGACCGCGTCGGGTGCCACCAGCGCGCTGATGCCAGTGCCTCCGTGGGACCGGATCGAGGCGACGATCGGCGCGGCGGCGGCATGCGCGGCGGCGATCCGCTGCCTGGCCCGCGTTCTCAGGTTCAGGCCGGACTGCTGCTCCTTCAGCACCACGATAACCCGGCCGCCGCCGGCGGCCCCGTTGAAGGCTGGCGCGATGATCGAGGCGGGCGGCCGGTGACCGGCCGCGCTGGCGAGGGTTCCGCCCGAGACGGCCAGCGCGATGGTCAGCGCGAGCGCTGAGCAGGCGGCGACCAGCCGGCGGCGCGACGGCGAGTCCGGCACGACTGTTAACTTCACCATTCCGTTCCTTCCATAAGTGACGGCGTGCCGATGCCCTGTCCTTAGCCGCGCTAAACAAACATGTGCCCGTGGGCCGCCAGGCCCGCTGCTAGCCAGGTACGTGCTCCTTGATGGCGAGGATGGCGTCCATGGCAGGGTCCTGGTTGCGGCGGTAGGCCTCGAACGTCGGGGGCGCGTAGATGTCTGGCGCGGTCCAGGTGGCCGGTCGCAGAAGCCCGCGAAGGTCTCCGCCGGGTGGTCGCGGACGGCATTGAACTGGGCGCAGACGAGGTCATCGGCGCGCAGGTACTCGAACCAGAACAGCGGCTCGCGGTTGCGCAGGTGCAGCGGCCGCGGCACGGGCACGGTGCCGTCCGCGGCACGGGCACGGTGCCGTCCTCGGTGACCGGATTCCGGCCGATTTTCGGCCGTGCAAGTATTTTCCGCCGCGCAAGCATGACGGGCAAATGCCTTTGATTGTTTGCTTAGTGCTTTCGGCCTCGCGCCCCGCGCGCGCCCCTGCATAATGTCTAATCGTTGGATGTTACCTCCAGCGATATGTGGCTCTTCTGGATCGGAGAAAGGCCGGGGAGTTTTGTGAGCTTCTATGGCCGGGAGCAGATATTGGCACGGGCCGGCGAGATGATCGCCGTAAATAATCTTCATCCGGATTCGCCTAAATCGATGCTCATAATCGAGGGTTGCGGCGGATCTGGCCGTTCTGCGCTTATCTCCGAAATCGCTGAGCGCTGGGCCGCGCACGCGCCTACCGCGAAGCTGGACGCCCTGACCTTGAAGCGTCCGCCCGGCCAGGAGGCCGCGCCCACCGCGGTGACGATCCTGCTCGGCTCGGCGATGCGCCAGTTCACCGACCGGGTTCCTGGCTACAAGGTCTCCTGGGGCCGGCTGTCGCTGATGCTGATCGCGATGGCCAAGCCAGTCTCGATGACCGCGCTTGACGGTGGCGAGCAGGAGATGCTCGGCCGGCTCGCCAGCGCGTCGCGTGATCACAGCGTGCTCGAGAATCTCTTTGAGTGGTTCATGAACCTGCCGTTGAGCATCCCCGTGACGGCTGGAGTGGTGACCGTCGATGTGGGGCCGCTCGCCAGGTCAGCCACGGAGCAGGTAGTCAGGCGGATGGGCCGGTCCGCCCGGCACCCGGAACAGCGCTGGCAGCCGGCCTTGTCCTGGTTCGCGCCCCAGGGTGACTGGCACGCTGCCATTCGCGAGCTCATTCGGTTCAGCCTGATCGCGGGCAACAGCGCGGGAGAGCGGGATTCCGCGCGGCGCCTCCAGGCCGACAGCCTCCTGATGAACGCGTTTCTCTCTGATCTGGCTGAAAGCGCCGCCGAATTGCGCGGGCGACCGAATAACTTCGCGGTGCTGCTGGACAACGCCGACTGCCCGGCCGGCGAGGACTTCCTGGCCGCCGTCGCGAGGGCGAGGCGCGAGATGTTCCGGTGGCCTGCCGCAGCCGATCCGCTGGCCGTGATCGCGGCTGGCGGAAAGCCGCGCGTCGTGGACCAGTCCACGCTCGCAGCTTCGGACGGCGAGTCCGGTGCCGATGACCGGCCTGATGTGCTGCGGCTGCGGCTGGACGGCCTTTCCAGCTCAGAGATCATGTGGCTGACGGGCGAGTATCCGTGGAGCGCCGCCGAGATCGACCCGCCGAGACATGTGATCGCGCACCTGGTCTACCTGCTGACCGGCGGGCACTGTCTGGCCTCCAGGCTGGTGCTCAAGGAACTTCAGCTCGACCCCGACCTCGCCGCCGACCTGAACCGCCTGCTCGGCCTGCCGGAGGCGGGCAGGACCGGGCAGCACGGTGAGGAAGCGGCGGAGGCAGAGCAACGGGTGCCGGGCGGAGTAGCGCAGCGCGTGCTGCACGTGATCGCCGCCGGGCTGGCGCCGCACGGTGTCGCGCTCCCCCAGTTCTCGCATGACCTGGTTACCCTGTCCGCTGCGCGGCATCGCGACGAGGCGCGGCGGCTGCGCGGACGGCTGCTGACGGCGAAGGTCGACCGTGAACAGCTCTTCTCTGATGTGCTGTGGTCCCATCCCACGCCGGACGGCCGCCTGGCCATGGTGCCCGTCGCGCGCCATTTGCTGCTGCGGGAACTGGCGGCACGCCCGCGGCTGTCGGAGGTCTGCTGGGAATCTCTCTTCGAGGGCCTGAGCAAAACGCAGGGAAAGCCAGGCCAGGGACAGGCGGCCGAGGGGGAGCGGCAGCCCGCAGCCCCGCCAGACGCGCGGCCCGGCGCCCAGCCGGTCGACCGGCTGCATCACCGCCTCGCACTCGGAGAAGCGGCCGCGGTGGCCGGGGAACTGGCCGGCCTGGCACCGGACTCGCCCGAGGAGACGTGGCTGGCCTGGCTAGACGCCATGACTGTCACCCCGGTACCGCAACGACTGGCCATAACTGGCCTGCCAGCGAGCGCTGACGGCCTGCAGCGGAACGTGTACCAGCTGATCACTGCCCTGCAGCAGCTCGCGGACACGTGCGGGCACAGCCGGGACCGGCTGTACGAGCTGTACTCGAGGATCAGCTCTGTCTACACCAACCTGATCGAGCACGTCCCGGCGCACTGGCACCTCATCGCCAGTCGCGCCGAGAGCTTCCGGGTACGCGCCAACCAGATCGCCTAGCCGCTCCACGTCGAGGGGAAATTCACGATGAACACTGGGAGCTTCGGTGCCCCCTGGCCTGGCGGCACGCCGCGCCGCGGATTCCTCACGCGGACCCTTCGCCGGTGGTTCCCGACGGGAAGAGGGCGGTTCGGGGAATCGTGGTGGGAAACGTACCGAGGTTACGTCATTCTGGCCATCGCCCTGGTGCTCGTGGCCGGCGGGGCTCTCTTCGGCCCGCGTGCGCTCGCCCGCGCCCGCTGCGGCCAGTTCTCCCTGTCGGCGAAGATCTGGTACGACGGCGGCGAGTGCGTCGGGATCAGCGCCGGGTCGTACGCCTTCGGCCATCCGGCAATGACCAAAATCGAGACAGCCAACCAGGACACCAACTGCCCGTCCACCTCGCGACCGCGGATCGTCACCATCGGCGCGCTCGTCACTCTGGGCGCGCTCAACGCGGGCGCGCGCGCCGACCACGAGCTTGAAGGGTTCGCTGCCGCCGTGTGGCAGGCCAATCGCGCCAGCGGCAACCTCTCCCAGTGCCAGTACCGGATCCGCCTGCTCGTCGCGCAGATGGGAGGCAGCGAGCAGGCCGCCGTCGACGATGCCCGCGACCTGGCATCCTCTGGCGTGGTAGCCGTCGTCGGCATGGGCCTGAGCAGCCAGCAGTCCGCCGACGCGGCCACCATCCTGAACGACGACAAGATCCCCATGGTCGCGGACGTCATCACGGCGGAGGGGTTTGACCAGGACGGGTCGCAGGCCGATGGCGCGAACTTCGGCGGCTGCCAGTCCGACAGCTCACTGCCCGGCGTCGGCCCCTACTGGCACCAGCACTGGCAGTATTTCTTCCGGGTCTCCTACCGGACTTTCACGCAGGTGAACGACGCGCTCGACTACGTGCGCACGCTGCCCGGGTCCGGCAGGTATTTCCTGGTCCAGCCGACGGAGATCAACGACCCCTACACCTGCAGCACGCTGCACCTGCTGACCGCGGGGCTCGCCGATGACGGCATCACGAACGATCCGGTGAATATCAATTTCGACCCTGACGTGCCTCAGTCAACTCAGGGCTCCGCCGCCAGTTCCATCTGCGGGGTGAATGGCTCCGTCACCGTTTTCTACTCGGCGCGGGATGTGTACCTCAGCTCCTTCCTCGCCGACATCATCGAGGACAGGAAAGACAATGAGTGCTCGCCGAGCCAGATCACGGTGCTGAGCCAGTCGGACGCCGCCCAGCTCCGCGTCCCGTCGCAGTTCAACGAGCCGAGCCGTCGGGAGGTGCTGCACTCCGGCTTGCTCGATGGCGCGGACGCGTGGCTGCGGATCTACTACACGCCGCTGGCGGACCCGAGCATCATCGACGTCCCTGGCAGGCCTGTCCCGCCCGGCTTCGCGGACCTGGAGGCCGCGTTCACCGCTCTTCGCATGCCGCGGCAGGATCTCGTGGACGGCTGGGCGATCATGGCGTACGACTCGGTGGCGACCGTCGCCACCGCTATCGCGGCCACGCCAGCCGGGATGTCAGCCCCGGCCATTACCAGCTCGTATGTCCGGTCGCAGATCCAGGACCTCATGAACTCGGCCTCCACCCACCCCGCGGCGGGCGCGGATGGCCCGATCAGGTTCGACCGCTACGGCAACCGCATCGGCCCAGGCCCCGGCGTCGTCCGCCTCTGCCCGCTCCCGCCAGGCTCGTCCGCCGTCCCGCTGACAGTCCAGCCGCTGCCAGGACAGCCCGGCAGCTGCCCGCCAGCGTGACCCGGCACGACCGGGTACCGGCCGCGGGTAGCCTTCGCCTCGGGGGTGATGACTGTCATGTCGCGAGAAGCCGGACAGGCCGGGCCGTCCGATATCCGCCCGTCCGACGTCAGCCCGTCCGATGCCCGCCCGTCCGATGTCCGCCCGGCCGATCGAGGCAGCGAGCCGGTGCTGCCGGTGCGGAGCGCGGACGATACGGACGTCGGCTGGGGCGAGCGCGCCGAGCAGGACGATGACGAGCGCTTCCGCCGCGACCGTCCGCCCCATTGGGATTCCGCCTAGCTAGCTTGGCGGCCCTCTTGCCGTTTTGGTGGCCTATCGCTAACTTTTAGTTACTGCCAGCCGCCTGACTGGTTTGGGGGCACTCATGAGACCATCGGCCAGCGGCCACATAAGCCTTTTCCCTGGTCGCCGGCCTGCGTCCTGGCTCGTGGCCGCTATCGCCGCCGTCCTGCTTGCCGGGGGGCTCGTGGCACCGGGAGCCGCGTTCGCTTCGGGCAGCAAGAGCTGGACCGGCGGCGGCGACGGACGTAGCTGGACAGACGCCAATAACTGGGGTGGCAGCGTGCCGCAGGCGGGCGACAGCGTCACGATCGCGCCGCCGGGGATGCAGACGTCAGTGCAGGTCATGGACATGCCCGACGGCACTAGCCTTCAGGATCTTACGCTGACGAACGCATCGCTCTCGGGCGGCGCCGTCACCGTCAGCGGCGACTTCAGCTGGAGTGTCTCGCAGGGGCAGAACGTGCTCGACGCTCCGCTCACCGTCGAAGGCCCGGCGACAATCAGCGGCGCGGGCAAGAAGATCACCTTCGCCGAGATGACGTTTGCCGGTAACACCGAGGTGTCGGGCACCGGGCTGCTCGAGCCCGAGTTCGCCGGCGCGGCGATCAGGAACGAGGGCAGGTTCGAGATTGAACCTGGCTCGTCCGTCGAGGCCAACGCCTGCTGCGCCAACCCGGACAAGTTCATCAGCACCGGCCTTCTGGCCGTGCCGGCCTGGCCGGCGGAACGGCGACGCTGGGCTTCATGGGGCTGAGCATCGGCGGGTCCGTGATCATCGGCAAGGGCAGCACCCTCGACGTGATCGCCGGACCGGCCTCGTTCAGCCCGGGGATCGCCGTCGACAATGGCGGCACCCTCAAGTTCGAGACGGGCGAGACCGTGAAGCTCGCCACCGGAGTGAACATCGATAAGGACACGACCGTGGAGCTCACCGGGAACGCGGTCTTCACCGGCACGGGCGGGTTCGGCGGAATCGGCACCTTCCTGTGGACCGGCGGGCACGTCGAAGGCAACCTCGACGTCGGCCCGTCCGTCACCGCGACAATGAGCGGCGCTGGCACCAAGGACGCGTTCTCGCCCAACGGCAAGCCGATTACGGTGACCCTGCGCGGCACCACGACCGTCAGCGGGACGGGACCGGTCCACCTGGGCAGCGCGACCAGTCTCGACAACGAAGGAAAGCTGACCGCGGACCCCGGGACGACCTTCGAGGCCGGAACCTGCTGCGCCAATCCCGACCGCTTCACTAACGACGGCACTCTGACCGTTGCCGCGAGCAAGAAGCCGGCGACGTTCGCTGACCTCGCCTTCCTCAATCACGGCACGGTCAGGCTCGCCAGCGGCAAGCTCGTGGTCGACGCGCTCAGCTATACGCAGAAATCGGGCGTCACCAGCCTCGCGGGCGGGTCGCTCAGCTCCCCGCTGCCGGTCCTGATCAAAGGCGGCACCCTGGCCGGGCACGGCACTGTCGGCGCCGCCGTGGTCAACAGCGGGACCGTCAGCCCGAGCACCACGGCAGGCGTCCTGACGGTCAACGGCTCCTACCAGCAGACCAAGTCAGGTACCTTCGCGACCGTGCTGACCGGCACGACGCCAAGACGCAAGTTCGGTCAGCTCGCCGTCAACGGCGCGGCCAGGCTGGCCGGCACCATCAAGGTCACGACCAGTCACTTCACCCCGAGGAAGAAGCAGTCGTTCCAGGTGATGCGCTACCGCTCGCATGCCGGCTCATTCACGACCAAGTCCGGCCGCCCCAAGTACTCGATCACCTACACCGGATCGGTCCGCGTCAAGTACTAGCAGTCAGGCTATCTCGGCCGTTTTAGCGTCGGTTTAACGTTGTAAGGCACGAGCCCGGATTTGGTGAGCTTCCAACTCTGTGATGGATTGCCAACCGCTACCGTACACATCTCCGTCAGGCATGATGAGACGAGATCTGTGAGTACGACCGACTTGGCTTCGCCAGGCAACAGGAACACATGGACTTGAGCTCGCCGGTATGCGGCTAGCTCTTCCGGGCGCTCATAGATCTTGAGGTCGCGAGTTAGGCACGCCCATCGACGCTGGCCAACTCTGCCAAGCCAGTCATCGTCGTTTGCTCCCTCAGCCGCGGCTCTGCTGCCATACAGCTCAGAAGGCGTATGCAGTAAGTAGCCCAGACCTCTCAGCAACCGGACAACAGACCTCGTGACAACGTTCTCGTCAGCGTAGAACTCAGGGGGCGCGGCCCAGGAGGACGCGGGCGGCGGTCCGGACGTCTTCGATGCTGACTCCATGCTCATCGGCTACCACCTGGGGATCCTCGCCTGCTTTCAGCATGTTCGCGACATCTCGCACTCGAGCCCGGCTGCCATCGAACACGGGCTGGCCGAACGCTCTGTACGGGTCAATCACGACCTTGGACGGCTGGCAGTGCGGGAACGCCAGTCGCGCGGGAAACTCGTCATCAGCCCATGTGACGTAGCTCAGGTAGCCCTTGACTATCTCGCGCATCACAAGCTGCTCTGTACTTCCTTCCATCAGGTCCCGGCCCTCTTCGGATCGTGAGTAGTCCCACAGGACGTCGATTCCGTCAGTGGCCAGGTTCGGCGCTACGAGTACGTACTCGCGTCCGAACTCTGATGCCAGCCTGTCCAGGGCCGGCCTGATTCTTGCGGGTTTGACCCCGGCTTGGCGAAGTGCCATGAGCACGTAGGCTTCCGCGACGGCGATGAAGGGCACTTGCGCGTGCCGCGCCTGAGCCGGGATGACATGGAGCAGTGGCCCGCCCCGGTCATATCCCTGCGCCCAGCGATGGAAGGTCGAACTAGGGACGTCCAGGAACCTGGCCGCGTCAGCCATGTCCAGAACGCCCATGGTAAATCGCTTGTCGTCCAAGCTGCATCACCTCCCGTGTCACCATGCTCGCACAGATGACACGCTGCCCGCCTGTATCCCAAATCCGGAGATTCGTCACCTCATGCCTGCCGCGTCATTCCCGGGGTGGGGAGATGTGGTTGGCGCGGCCTCCGCGAGCGATCACATGGATGATCCTGTTGGTTTATTGGAGGTTAGGGCTGGCGGTGTGGTTGTCCGCCGGGGCCGGCAGGGCCTGGTTTCCGAAGTAATCATGGCCGCGGGCATGATCACGGAGCATCTTCGTGCCCTGAAGGCTGTCGGGTAGCTCGGGATCTTGGAAAGTCAAGCTCCGGCGGCTCAGCGGCGAGACTCTACCCCGGGTTCCCGGAGACTTCCCGTTTCACGGAACCTTCCCGCCTCTGGCGCGGAGAGTTGTCGCTGCGCGGAGCGTTTTCCGGCTCTGGCGCGGAGAGTTGTCGCTGCGCGGAGCGTTGTCCGCACATAGAGCGGTCAACACTCCGTGCTGCGAGAAGTCTCCGCGGTAAGGGCGTGCCGGTTATTAAGTCGCGGGCGTGTCGGATAGCCGAGCCGTTCCAGGCCCGTCGTTGTGGCATTGCTGGGGGTGGCTGAGGTCAACGGGACTCATGGTGTGTCACGCCAGGCTTCAACATGGAGAGCGCGGTTCGCCATGGCGAACAAGAACCGGTGAGTTCTCGGAGTTAGCAGGACTGCCAGGTGACAGTAGCTCACGAGGCCTGCCGCAGCGGCATCGAGCCTTGACACGCCTATGGTCCCGGCTGATGATGACGGCAAGTATTTGTTAACGCTAACAACTTACGTCAACCGGAGATCCTGCACGCCAGCCGGCCCTTCTGGGCTCCGTGGAGGTCGGAAAGGAGAGGCCTGTGTTAGCGCTGTCATGGGGCCAGTGTCTCGCGGCAGCGCGGCGGTAGCTGCTTCAGGAACGTTCACCAGGAGGGCAGGAGTCTCAATGATGACCGTCCGGTCACGATTCACGCGGTTGCGACAAGCGCTGGTTTTAACAGGCGCGGCGGCCGCTCTCACCGCAGGCTCGCTCGTCGTCCCGAGCATGCCGTCGCAGGCTGCGACGATGCTCCCGTGCGACATCTACGCGGCCGCGGGCACGCCGTGCGTCGCCGCGCACAGCACGACCCGCGCGCTCTTCGCGGCCTACAACGGGCCGTTGTACCAGGTCAGGCGCGCCTCCGACGGCACCACCACGAACATCAGCACGCTCAGCGCCGGCGGCTACGCCAACGCGGCGGCGCAGGACTCGTTCTGCGCCGGAACGACGTGCACCATCACCGAGATTTTCGACCAGTCGGCTAATCACAACAACCTCACGATCGGCCCGGCCGGCGGCGCCGCCGGTGCTGACGTCGGCGCGAACGCGGCGGCACTGCCGGTCATGGCCGGAGGCCACAAGGTCTACGGGGTGTTCGTGTCACCCGGAACCGGCTACCGGGACGACACCACCACGGGAATCGCGACCGGCGGCTCGCCGCAAGGCGCCTACATGGTGGCGAGCGGCACGCACGTCAACAGCGGCTGCTGCTTCGATTACGGCAACGCCGAGACGAACAACCGCGACAACGGCAACGGGCACATGGACGCGGTGTACTTCGGCACCTTGTGCTGGTTCCCGACCTGCACAGGTCACGGGCCGTGGGTGCAGGCCGACATGGAGAACGGCCTGTTCTCCGGCGGCAACGGCAACAACCCGAACAACAACGGCAACACAAGCACGTTCGTCACTGCCCTGGTCAAGAATAACGGCACGACAACCTACGCGATCAAGGGCGGCAACTCGGACTCGGGCGGGCTGACTACCTGGTTCAACGGCGCGCTGCCCAACATCGGCGGCTACACGCCCATGCACCAGGAGGGCGCGATCATCCTCGGGGTCGGCGGCGACAACAGCAACTCATCCGCCGGGTCGTTCTTCGAGGGCGTCATGACCGCCGGCTACCCGACGGACGCCGCCGACAACTCCGTCCAGGCCAACATCGTCTCCGTCGGTTACGCGCTGGCAAGCTCCGGCACCGGCGCCACGGGCACCATCGTCGCCGGTGACGCCAGCACCTCCTGCGTCGACAACAACAATGCCGCCGCCACGCCTGGCAACAAGATCCAGATGTGGACCTGCGACGGCAACACCGCCGCCCAGAACTGGACGGTCGCCAGTAACGGAACGCTGCAGATCGACGGCGGCTGCATGGACATCACGGGCGCCGCCACCGCGAACGGCACGCTCATCGAGTGGTGGACCTGCAACGGCGGCGCCAACCAGCAATGGGTAGCGGAGAGCGGGGAACTCGTCAACCCGGCCTCAGGCAAGTGCCTTGACGATCCCGGCTTCAACACCACGAACGGCACTCAGCTGGTGCTGTGGACCTGCAACGGAGGTACCAACCAGCACTGGTCAGTTCCGTGACCTAGCACCTAGGACGGCTGACGCTCTGGGCGGTTCACGTACTGCCCGGAGCGTCATCCCATTGTCATGCGGAAATAATTCGCGGAGGTGCGACACTCTCGCGGGTCACCAGCGTGGGCGCGATGATCCTGCGGTCGCCTAGCCGGTGGCCGGTGCGGATCTGCGCGACGAGCAGGTCCAGGCTGGCCGCCGCGACCGCGTCGAAGTCCGGCCGGATCGTCGTCAGCGGCGGGATGAAGTACGCCGCCTCGGGCACATCGTCGAAGCCGACGACGCTGATGTCCTCGGGTACTCGCTTGCCGCTCTCGTTGAGCGCGCGCAGGATGCCGAGGGCGAGATGATCATTGGCGGCGAACACGGCCGTCACGTCATTCATCCTGGCCAGCAGCTGGCCCGCCCGGTAGCCGGAAGCCGCGGACCAGTCACCGGGCATGACCGGCGGGATGTCAAGGTCCGCGTCGGCCAGCGCCTGCCGCCATCCGGCGATCCGGCCCTGGCTGTCGAACCAGTCGCCCGGCCCGGACACATGCCAGACCGTCCGGTGCCCGGCTTCGAGCAGGTGATTGGTCGCGGCTCGCGCTCCCGCTTCCTGGTCCACGGTCACCAGCTCGGTCGGCCGCCGGGGGTCGCCGTCGACGTTCACCAGCGGGATGTCGTCGGGCAGGTCATCGAGCGCGTCGTTGGCCGACTCGACTGGCGCGATCACCACCAGGCCGGCGACGCGCTGGTCAAGCAGGCGGCCGATGGCGGCCGCTACCGGCTGGCGATCAAGGGTGCGAACGCTCTCGACATTGACCGTGAACCCGTACTTCAGCGCCGCCTCGGCCAGCGCGGTGACTGTCGAGGCCGGGCCGTAGAGGGTCGAGGAGCGGGACACGAAGCCGATGACCTGGGACGTTCCGGTAGCGAGCACGCGGGCGGCCCGGTTGGGGCGATAGCCAAGCTCCATGATCGCCGCCTGCACCCTGATGCGAGTCCGCTGGCGGACATTGGGGTGGCCGTTCAGCACTCGTGAGACCGTCTGGTGCGAAACGCCGGCCAGCTTGGCGACGTCCGTCATCGCAGGCTCGCGGGCAGGCTTGACCACGTGCATCCTCACTTGGGCGCCACTGCGCAGATCAGGTCGCACACCACTGTAGCGGTGGGCGCGGACCGCCCGGCGGGCGTCTTACCTGCGCCTGGTCCCCTGAACCGCCTTTACTCAAGCCATGAAATATGAACGCTAACACTTACGCAACTCTTCCGATCACCGGGCGATGAGGGACGACAGTTTTCATCTGGATAATTAAAAAGTGATATGTCATGTTTTATGCCACCCATCTCAAGGTCTGATTTAGCTCGTGTCCGGATGTCAAGGTATTGACGAACCAAAAGTTAGCGCTAACAATGAGCGCACGTACCGCACGCAGCGGTCATCTGGGCGACATCCGGTGGAAACGTTGCCGGACCCGCGCGGACGGCCGACTCACGGGCCTGGAGACGACGCAGACGATGATCAATCCCACCCGCGGCGAGGTCTGGTTCCTGACCGGCAGCCAGGCCATGTACGGCGAGGAGACGTTACGGCAGGTCGCCGCGCAGTCGCAGCGGATCGCACAGGAACTGGATGCCAGCGAGGGACTTCGGGCCCGGGTGGCGTGGAAGCCGGTCCTCACCGACCCCGACTCGATCAGGCGGGCATGCCTGGACGCCAGTTCCTGCGACGACTGCGTCGGCGTGATCGCCTGGATGCACACGTTCTCCCCGGCCAAGATGTGGGTCGCCGGGCTCGGCGCGCTGGCCAAGCCGATCTTGCACCTGCACACCCAGGCGAACGTCGCGCTGCCATGGGCGAGCATCGACATGGATTTCATGAACCTGAACCAGGCCGCCCATGGCGACCGCGAGTTCGGCTACATCCAGACCCGGCTTGGCCTGACCCGGACGACCGTGGCCGGCCATGTCAGCGATCCGGCCGTCACCGCCAGGATCGCCACCTGGGCTCGCGCCGCCGCCGGCCAGGCCGAGCTGCGCGGCCTCAAGGTCGCCAGGTTCGGCGACAACATGCGGGAAGTCGCGGTCACCGAAGGCGACAAGGTCGCCGCGCAGGCGCGGTTCGGCGTCTCGGTCAACACCTACGGAGTCAGCGACCTGGCGGCCGCGGTCGAGTCGGCCGCGGACGAGCGAGTAGACCGGCTGGTCAGGGACTACGAGGAGGCCTACGAAGTCGCTGCTGAGCTGCGGCGCGGCGGCGAGCGGCACGAGTCCCTGCGCTACGCGGCGAGGATCGAGCTAGGCCTGCGTGACTTCCTTTCCGCAGGCGGATTCCGGGCCTTCACCACCAACTTCGAAGACCTTGGCGGGCTGCGGCAGCTACCTGGCCTGGCCGTCCAGCGACTGATGGCAGATGGCTACGGCTTTGGCGGCGAGGGTGACTGGAAGACGGCCATTCTCGTCCGCGCGCTCAAGGCGATGTCCGACGGAATCTCCGCAGGCACGTCATTCATGGAGGACTACACCTATCATCTGGAGCCCGGCCGTGAGCTCATCCTGGGCGCGCACATGCTGGAGGTCTGCCCGTCGATCGCGGCCGGGACGCCGTCCGCCGAGATTCATCCGCTCAGCATCGGAGGCCGGGACGACCCGGTGCGGCTGGTATTCGACGCGGCCCCCGGGCCGGCCGTGGTCGCCGGCCTGGCGGACCTGGGGGACAGGTTCCGGCTCGTGGCCAATGAGATTGACATCGTCGCCCCGCCGGAACCGCTGCCCCGGCTCCCGGTCGCGAGGGCGATCTGGCGGCCGCGCCCCGACTGGCGTACCTCGGCCGAGGCGTGGCTGACGGCCGGCGGCCCGCACCACACAGTCTTGTCCGCTGCCGTCGGCACCGAGGCCCTGACGCTGCTCGCCGACATGATCGGCGTCGAACTGCTGATCATTGACGCCGACACCACGATCCGCCAGTTCGCTCACGAAATCCGCTGGAACCAGGCGTACTACCGGCTCGCCCAGGGGTTCTAGGCACCCGCATCGCCGAAGGCGCACCAACCCACCATAAGAAAGGCACAGGAATGATCCATAAGAAATCTCGTTCCATCGCCGCCGTGCTAGCGGTCGCGCTATTGACATTGCTTGCGGCTTGCTCCAAGAGCGCGACCGGGTCGAGCGGCTCGGCCGGGTCAGGTGGCTCCGGATCCAGCAGCTCGCCGACGCCTAAGGCAAGCTCCGTCGCGCTGCAGGGGACTATCACGTTCAACCAGTCCGGCCTTGCCAAGCTGGATGCCGCGCTGAAGGCCGCGATGAAGGGCAAGAGCCTGTCCGCCGTCAACATCGCGATGGTGGTCAACGTGGCCGCCGACTACTGGAAAGCCGGTCAGGTCGGTTTCCAGAAGGGCTGTGCCGCGCTGGGCATTCCCAGCAGCCACTGCACCTTCTTCGCCCCGCCGAACGGCCAGCTCAGCGAGCAGGACTCGGAGCTGGAGACCCTGCGCTCGCAGGGGATCACCGGCTACTCGATCTCCGCGATCGACCCGGCGGCGGCCAAGGGCGCGATCGCTACCGACGTGAGTCACGGGCTCTTCGTCCTGGCGATCGACTCACCGCTGCCAGGCACGGCCGCCTCCTCTCTTTACCTGGGCACCCCCAACGAGACCGCCGGCTTCACCGCGGGCACGGCGATGAAGGAAGTGCTCGGCGGCACCGGGCAAGTCGCGATCCTGGTCGGCTCGCTGACCGCTGCCAACGCCACCCAGCGCATCGCCGGCTTCGAGGCCGCGCTGAAGGGCACGAACATCAAGGTCGTCCAGAAGGTCAACGACAACCTGCAGGCAAGCACCGCCACCTCCGACGCCGAAACCATCCTGGCGAACAACCCCGATGTCAACGGGCTCTACGGCGTGTACTCCTACGACGGTCCCGCGCTCGCCCAGGCCGTCAAGTCGGCGGGCAAGACCGGTACGGTCAAGATCATCTCGGACGACTCGGACGCGCAGACGCTCGGATTCATCCAGTCCGGCGTCATCTCAGGCACGGTCGTGCAGATGCCGTTCGAGCAGGGTTACACCGGGGCGTTCATCCTCGCTGCGGAGAAGGTGCTCGGCAAGGCCGCTACCAGGGCCATCGTCAAGCCGTACCTGTCCTCGGACGGGTTCACGCTCAGTTCAGGCGTCGGCCTGGTGACGCAGTCAGATTTCAGCTCCTACAACTCGCTGCTGAGTTCGCTCGGAATCGGCTGACGAATGACCGTACCTGCGGACGCCCCCAGCCGCGCGGTTACCGCGCGGCTGCGGGGCGTGCACAAGTCCTACGGCCCGGCCAAGGTCCTGGACTTGCCGGAGCTTGACCTGAACGCGGGTCAGGTGATCGGCGTCGTCGGCGAGAATGGCGCGGGCAAGTCCACGCTGATGGGGACGCTGGCGGGGTCGGTGCTGCCTGACGGCGGCGAGATCGAGATCGACGGCCAGCGACTGGCCCTGGGGTCGACTCCCGCAGCGGCGCAGCTCGGAGTAGCCCTGGTCTCCCAGGAGTTTCCGCTGGTCGGCCAGTTGTCGGTGACGGAGAACCTGCTGCTCGGCCGGCGTCCGCGCAACTCTTCGAGGCGCATCCTGGTCGACCGCGCGGCGCAGCGCGCGGAAGCAGAGGCCATGCTGGCGGAGATCGGCCTGCCCGCGGGTGCGATCGGCGTTCATCGCGAGGTCCGCACCCTCCCTGTGCCCGCCCGGCAGATGATCGAGATCGCCAAGGCGTGGGGACGGCAGCCCAGGCTGCTGATCCTCGACGAGCCGACCTCCTCGCTCGGCCCGGTCGAAGCGCGGCTCGTCATGAACCTCGCGCGGACGCTCGCCGATCAGGGCGGCACGGTGCTGTTCATCGGGCATCGCCTCGATGAGGTGCTGACCGTCAGCGACCGCATCCTGGTGCTGCGCAACGGCCGCCTCGTCGCCGATCTCACTCCGGCGGAAGCGTCCGAGGAGCGGCTGATCCGCGAGATGGTCGGCGGTGAGATCACCCGCGGCAAGCCGACCGCGCCGCCGCCGGACGGGGAGGTGATCCTGGCTGTCGAAGGACTGACCGCCGACGGCCTGGGACCGGTGGACCTTGAGCTCCGGACCGGCGAGATCGTCGGCGTCGCCGGGCTGATGGGATCGGGCCGCAGCCGGCTGATCCACGCCATCGCTGGGGCTCAGCCGGCTACCGGCGGCACGATGCGGCTGAACGGGCGGGTCTATGCCCCGGGCAATCCTGGCGCCGGCGTCGCGGCCGGAATCGCGCTGATCCCCGAGGACCGCAAAGAACAGTCGCTGGTGTCGTTCGCGCCGATCCGCGCCAACGTGACCGTGTCGGTCCTGCGCCGGATTAGCCGTGGCTGGCTGCTTGCCCCACGCCGGCAGCGGGACGAGGCGGTCAAGATCGCCTCGAGCGTCAACGTCCGCATGCAGTCGGTCGATCAGCCGATCAGCTCGTTGTCTGGCGGCAACCAGCAGCGAGCCGTCTTCGGCCGCGCTTTCGCGTCCAGCCCCAGGCTGCTCTTGCTCGACGAGCCGACGCGCGGCGTCGATGTCGGCGCGAAGGCGGAGATCTACGAGCTGATCGATCGCGCCGCCGAGGGCGGCATGGCTGTGCTGGTCGCCTCGTCGGAGCTTGAGGAACTGCTGCTGATCTGCCACCGGATCGCCGTGATGAACCACGGCAGGACGGTCGAGGTCATCGAGCACGACGAGGCGACCAAGGAACGGATCATGACCGCGGCCGCCAAGACAGCTTCCGCGTCAGCCATGGAGAACGGAGCCCCTTCATGAGCGCCCAGGGCACGCTCGCGCCACCTGTCCCGCCTATTCCGAGCCGGCAGCGGAGCGCGGTGACCCGGCTGCTGCGCAAGCTTGCCGAGTCGCCGGAGGCGGGCGTGATCATTGCCTGCGTCGTGGTCTTCATCGTCATCGCGGTCAACGCGCCGACGTACGCGAGCGTCGGCAACCTGCAGGTCATGGGCCGTGACCTGTCCCAGGTCGGCATACTCGCCGTCGGCGAGTCGCTAGTCATCCTGACCGGCGGGATCGACCTGTCGGTCGGCGCGCTCGCCGGACTGGCCGGGATCTTCGCCGCCTTCTTCAACGTGAACGAGGGACTGCCGGGCCCGGTCGCGATCTTGCTGACCATCGTCATCTGCGCCGTCATCGGCTTCTGGCACGGCACCATGGTGACCAGGCTGAAGGTGCCGCCGTTCGTCATCACCCTGGTGACGTTCACCGTGGCGCAGGGCCTCTCGCTCGCGATCACCAGCGGCCTGCCGATCAATGGCATCGATCCGATCTTCAGCGACCTGAGCTCGTTTTACATTCACGAGGTGCCCGTGCCGGCGCTGTTCTTCGCCGGCGCCGTCGTGATCGCCTGGTTCGTGATGGAACGGACGTACGTAGGCCGCCAGATCTACGCGGTGGGCGGCAACAAGGAGGCCGCGAGGCTGGCCGGGATTCCGATTAACCGGCGGATCACCTCCGCGTACGTCGCCAGTTCGGTGCTGGCCGGAGTCGTCGGCGTCCTGGTGATCGGCAGGCTGAACGTCGCCGACCCGTCGGTCGGCCCCGGCTGGGAATTGATCGCGATCGCCGCGGCCGTCGTCGGCGGCGCCTCGCTGTTCGGCGGAGAGGGCCGGATCATCGGCGTCGCCGCGGGCGCGATCCTGCTGGAGATCATCGCCAACGGCCTGCTCGCGCTGCACGTCAGCCCGTACTACCAGCAGGTAGTGCAAGGCAGCGTGCTCGGCGTCGCGATCCTGCTCGACCGCCTGCGAGCCAGTTACTTCGGCCGGGGCCGCCGATAAGCCGCTGGGCGCTCTGCCGGCGACCGGCTGGCGCTGGCGGAGCGCCCAGCCTAGGTCGCGCAATAGGCTTCTCGGCACGCATTGGCCGCTGAATTGGGGATAGCGCATGGATCTGACCGGTAAGGCCATCATCGTCACCGGCTCATCGAGCGGCATCGGGGCGGCGATCGCCCGCCGGCTCGACGGTCTCGGCGCCGGGGTCGTGGTGAACTCGGCGTCGTCGGCGAAGGCGGGCCAGCGCATCGCCGGCGAGCTGGCTGACGCGGTGTACGTGCGGGGCGACATCGGCGACCCGGCCACGGCCGCGGCCCTCGTGGGGGCGGCTCAGCAGCGGTGGGGACGCCTGAACGGGCTGGTCAACAACGCCGGGGTCACTGTGGATGTGCCGCTTGAGGACATCGGCTCGGTCAAGGTCGAGCACTGGGAGAAGGTACTGCGTACCAACCTCATCGGGACTTTCCTGGTCAGCCAGGCCGCGCTGCCGCTGCTGAGGGAGGCAGGCGACGGGTGGATAGTCAACATCACCTCGCTGGCGGGCATCCGGCAGACGGGCAGCTCGCTGCCCTACGCGGTGTCGAAGGCGGCCCTCAATCACCTCACCTCGATCCTGGCCAAGCATGCGGGCGGCGGTGTCCGGGTCAACGCGGTCGCGCCTGGCCTGGTCGCGACACCGTGGACGAAGGACTGGGACGACCGCAAGGCGGGCGTGGAACTCATGGCGCCGTTGCACCGGGTGGCCACGGCGGAGGACATCGCCGACGCGTGCCTGGCCATCATCGGCACCCCGTACGCCACGGGGCAGACGCTGCTGGTTGACGGCGGCCTGGGCCTCATGATCTGAGCCCGCCGCGCCAGCGGGTGCGGCCTGGGCGGCCTGGTGCGGCCGGGGCGGCGGCTATCGGAGCGGCAGGTACATGATGTGCAGGCCGACCAGGCCGTGCTCGGGATGGTCGAAGGCCCCGGGCACCGTGCCGATGATCTCGAACCCGAGAGACTGCCACAGGTGCACCGCGGCGGCATTCGTCTCGACGACCGCATTGAACTGGATGCTCGCGAAACCCGCATCCCGGCACCAGCCGATGACGTACTCGCCGAGCGCGCGGCCAGTGCCCCGGCTCTGCCGGCCAGGATCGACCAGGAACGATGCCGTCGCCACATGCGCCCCCCGGCCAGGCCGGTTGGGACCCATCTTGGCCGAGCCGACGACGATGCCGTCGCTGACCGCTACCACGGTCTGGCCGGGCGGCTGCTCCATCCACCACGGGCGGGCCTCGCCTGGCGACTGTCCCTCGGGGAAGGCATACGTCTTTCCCTCGGCCATGATCGCGGCGTAGAACGGGTAGATCACGGGCCAGTCCTGCTCGGTGGCCTTCCTGATGATCACGATTCGAGAGAGTACAGCCTGGACTGAGGACCGGCGCACACGGCCCTGATTGGCCTGCGGGATAGTGTTGGCCGGAAGCGTAGTAGAGCAACCACATGTGACCGCTTCGGCGCAGCAAGGGATGTCATGGACGAAGCAGGCAGACCCCAGGAAGCACTCTCCAGGACGCAAATCCGCCCTGGTCTCGAGGCAAGTGATTCCTCCAGGGCCAACCCGGCCCGGGTCTACGACGCGCTGCTCGGCGGCAAGGACAACTTCGCGGTCGACCGGCAGGTAGCCGCGAAGCTCGCGGCCGCCAAGCCCGCGCTTCTGGCCAACGTGCGCGCCAACCGTGCCTTTCTGGGGCGGGCGACCAGGCATCTCGCCGCCGAGGCCGGCATTCGCCAGTTCCTCGACATAGGGACCGGCCTGCCGAATCTCGACAACACGCATGAAGTCGCGCAGCGAATCGCTCCTGAAAGCCGGATCGTCTACGTCGACAATGATCCTTCCGTGCTCGCGCACGCCCGCGCGATCCTGGTGAGCCGCCCGGAAGGCGCCACCGCCTACCTGCACGCCGACCTGCGCGACCCGGACAAGATCCTGGACGAGGCCGCGCTGACCATCGACTTCAGCCAGCCCATGGCCGTCATGCTGCTGGGAATCCTGTACATGATCCCCGACGCCGACCTGCCCTATCAGGTCGTGAGCAGGCTAGCCGACGCCCTGGTACCCGGCAGCTACCTGGTCATCTCACATCCGGCCAGCGACGTCGACCCGGAAGCGGCCGCCGAAGCAGCCCGCACCTACGACAGCAACCTGCCGACTTCGCAGACAAACCGGACCAAGGCCCAGGTCACGCGGTTCTTCGACGGCCTGCGGTTGCTCGAGCCGGGCGTGGTCCCGCTCAACCGGTGGCGGCCAGACCCCAATGACCGCGAGCCGCGCATCGAGATCTCCAGCTGGGGCGGGGTCGGCGCGAAGGGGTGACCTGGCCGCGGTCGTGAGCCCTACCCGCAGGCAGAAATAATTCGTTGCGGCTGGCCACGGCGCGTACCTACGGTGCACTCGTGGCTGATCAAGCTTTGGCCGAGCAGCGCCTCGCGCAGCTTTACGACCTGCTCTACGCCGACCGCGGCGACCTGGACGTCTACGCGGCCATGGTCGGCGAGTTCGGCGCGCGGAGCGTCGTGGATATCGGCTGGCCGGGCGCGCCCGGGGGAAGTGTGAGCATCGTGGCCCTCCCTGTTGCTGTCAGCGGTCGTTTCTGACAGCAACGTGGCCCTCCCCGTTGCTGTCAGGACGACATCAGGGAGGGCCGCCTTGCTGTTAAAACCAGTGGCTGACAGCATCAGGGAGGGCCACGCTGCTGTTGAACCAGCTCGGCCGCTATCTAGAATCGCCGTGACCGCCGGGGTTCCGGGGGCCAGCCCCGCGCGGACTTTGCCGCGCGGACCTCGCCCCGGGCCCGGCGCCGCGGATGACGCCGTCACAGCCAGTTAGCAAAACTTGGCCTGGACACCCTGAGCGGCCGTTGCCGGCGGACGGTGACTGCGCTAGCGTCGCCCGTGAGCACCCGCGACGGGGGTCACGGGGCCGGCCGAGGGGGAACCCAGTGAGCGTGCTTGTCATCGGAAAGTTCCAGGGAGACACCGCCAAGTTCCGCCAGTCACTCGCGGAAAGGCCGGACGAGTTCGTGGCGATCTCGGACCGGGCGCGGGTGTCGGGCGGCATTCACCACAAGTTCGGGATCGGCGATGGGTTCGCGATGATCGTCCAGGAATGGGAATCGGCCGGGCAGTTCCAGCAATTTTTCTCCGATCCTGAACTTCAAGCGTTCATCGGCACGATCGGCGCGGCGCCAGTGCCGCCCGAGATCGAGATCGTCGAGGCCGTCACCTCGCCCGACGAGTTCTGACCAGCCGCTAGCGCCAGGTCTCAGGCTCTGAGCCACAGGCGGTAGACGATGAACATCGGCACGCCGGCCAGCGGGCCGAGCTGCTCAGGGAAACGTTCGCGGGCCTGCTCCGATGGCCGCGGCTCGGCGATCCGGTCGACCATGAACCCCGCATCGGCGAACGCGTCGAGTGTCGCAGACAGCGGCCGGCGCCAGAACTGCTGCGTGACCTCGATGTCGGCCTTCCGCCAGCTGTCCGAGACGAGCTCGGTGTCGAAGTAGCCGCCGCGCTGGCCCGGCAGTCGCGGGCCGAACGGATGATCCAGGGAGATGACGGCCCAGCCGCCCGGGCGCAGCGCCGAAGCGAAGGAGCCGAGCGGCACGCTCCAGTCGCGTACGTAGTGCAGGGCCAGCGAGCAGGTGACCCCGTCGAGCGAGCCCTGCTCAAGGGACAGCGGCCTGGCCAGGTCGGCTACGAAGAACCGGCCCTGACCACCGCAGCGCTGCCGTGCTTCGTCGATCATCTTCGGGCTCACGTCGACGCCGAACGCGTCAGCGCCCTGATCGAGCAGCCAGCGGACCTGAGTGCCTGAGCCGCAGCCAGCGTCGAGCACCGTGGCTCCTGCTAGGTTCGGTGGCACCAGGGCTCGCAGTGCGGGGCGTTCCAGCAGCCCGTTGAATGGCCCGTCGTCGGTAGTTGCCGACCAGACAGCCGCCAGGCGGTCGTATGCGGCACGAGTGTGACGAGTGTGCTCGGCTTGATCGGGGATTTCCGTCATCGGCATTGATATTAGCAACGGCGAATACCGGCCGGCTGGTCGCGTAGCGGGGCATTGGCCGGACATTAATCAGCTGCCTGAGGAGGGCTTATGACTTTGCCGGTGACCAGCCTGGACGAGCGGTTCAGCGAACCGGGAGCGGTCGCGACCAGCTGGGACGAGACACGGCGCGCACTGGAAGCGGCCGAGATGTTCTGGATCACCACGGTGCGTGCCGACGGCCGGCCGCACGTCACGCCGCTGGTGGCGGTATGGGCTGGCGAGGCGCTGTGCTTCAGCACCGGCCCGGCCGAGCAGAAGGCCGTCAACCTGCGCGGCAACCCCCACGTGATCTTGACAACAGGCCGCGATGAATGGAACGGCGGGCTAGATGTCGTGGTCGAGGGAGACGCCGTCCAGGTCACCGACACCCCGACGCTCGCCAGGCTCGCGCAGGCGTGGACCGGCAAGTGGGACGGCAGGTGGCAGTACACGGTGCGCGAAGGCGGGTTCGCCCATCCTGAGGGCGGCCCCCAGGCCGAGACGATCCTGGTGTTCGCCGTCCGGCCGGCCAAGGTGCTGGCGTTCGGCAAAGGCGCGTTCAGCCACACCCGGCACCGGTTCTAGCCGCCGATCCGGGGTCATCGGCAGCCCCGTCGGCGGGCTCATCAGCAGGCGTGGTGGCAAGGCTTCGGGCCTACGTTCAGCAACACCGTACCTGGTGACCAGGGCATGGCGTCGTAGACAAACCAGGTGCGGGGGATCAGCCTGGCTGGCTCGAACTTAGCGCTGTTGCCCACCACGGCGCCGAACTTCCTGGTCACCCGGACATGCCGCGCGCGCAGGAGCGCGAGAACGGTGGACAGCCGGACGTTCAAGATGTGCAGCCCGTGCAGTATCTCGCCGGGCGCCGTGGCTTTGGCCATGGATTCGTACTGCTCGCCTGGCCGCGCCTGCCTGCCGAAGACGATGCTGGCCGACCCCCGATAGCCGAGCGGAATCCTGACCTTCTCCAGGCACCGGCCCTGGCCGTGCTTCTCGTTGAGTCGGGCGCACGAACTGGGCGGTTGCAAAACCGTGATGCCGGGACCTGAGGTGAACTCGATGACACGGTTGACCAGTGAGGGCGAGACCGGGACGAAGCTCAGCTTGATGCTGAGGCCGTGCGCCCTCAGTTCTGCTGAATAGCGCCTGGCGTCCGCGAACGTGTTGCGGATGATCACGTAGAGATAGCCGTGCTGCCTGACGAAGGACAGCACCCGCACCTGCGGCTTCTGCGGTCTGGCGGTAGCGACGCGGCCATGGTTCTGCTGGCCGGTCAGCGTGACGGCAAGGGCGGCCACCAGCACTGCCACTGCGGCCACGCTCACCCGGGCCGTCAGGCGCCGTCGCCGCTGGCTCAGGACCGCCCGCTGGGCCAGATGCACGGGCGCGCCTACATGCTGGGCGGCCAGTCGCGCCAGGCCGTCGCGCAGTTGCTCTTCGGTGTCCATGCTTATAAGTTCCTCTCTCCGGCTGGTTCGGGATCGGCCGCCGCCAAGGCGCTGCTCAGTTCCCGCAGCCGGGCCAGCGCTCGTGACGTCGACGACTTGATATTGCCAACCGAACAGCCGAGTACCTCGGCTGTCTCGGCTTCGCTCAACTGCTCCCAGTACCGCAGGACAATTACGGCCCGCTGCCTTGCCGGAAGCTGGGCGACGAGGCGGACCAGGGCGTCGCGCAGGTCAAGGCCTGCCGTCTCGTCCGCCGTCACGTCATGCCGTCCGCTCGCGTAGAGCAGCGGGGCGCGGCGCTGCCACAAGCGCTTGCGCCGCCATCCATCGGCCGCGAGGTGGTAGACGGTGCGGCGCAGGTAGCCCTCGGGATCCCCGTCTATCCGATCCCAGGCCTTGATGAGCCGTTCCAGTCCCGCCTGGAGCAGGTCCTCGCCTGACCCGCGATCACCGGTCAGCAAGATGGCGGCCCTCAGCAGGTGCTCACCGCGTTCGGCGAGGAACTGCTGTAGGTCCCTAACCTGGGGCTTAGCTCCCACCGGGCAGGCTCCGTCCTGTTCCAGACGTCGGTTACCATTCGCTAGCCAAGTACGAGCAGCCTCTTCGTCAGGTTGCCTTCCTGGTGCAACTAAACCCGGGCGATCGTCGTTTCCCGGATGTGCTCTGACGCCGCCGCCTATACTTCCGGGCGGATGGCTGCAAACCTTTGCGGATAGGACGGCTCGATCGGCCATGGATCAGTACGCACCGAGTGGCAACCGTGCTCTGCCTCGCGAGCCTGGTCACTCGGACCGGCAAGAGCAGCGCTTCTCGGCCCTGGTAGCGCGCGGGGCGCTGCGGGTCCCCGAGATCACCGCCTACTTCTGGATCATCAAGGCGCTGTCGACCGCGATGGGCGAGTCGACCTCGGACTTCATGGTGCACATCATGAATCCGGTAGCGGCCGTCGGCCTGGGCTTCATCGGGTTCGTCATCGCGCTGTGGCTGCAACTGTCCATGCGCCGGTACCTGGCCTGGACCTACTGGCTCGCGGTGGTCATGGTCGGCGTGTTCGGGACAATGGCGGCCGATGTGCTGCACGTCGGGTTCCACGTGCCCTATATCGCGTCATCGATCCTGTACGCGGTGGTGCTGGCCGCGGTGTTCGTGACGTGGCAGCGGACCGAGCGCACGCTGTCGATCCATGAGGTCGACACGACGCGCAGGGAGCTCTTCTACTGGGCCGCCGTGGTGGCTACCTTCGCGATGGGCACCGCCGTCGGCGACCTGACGGCGACGACGTTCGGGCTCGGCTACGACTACTCCATCGTCCTCTTCGCGGTGATCATCGTCGTTCCGGCGATTGGCTATCGCTGGCTCAAGTGGAACGCGATCCTGACGTTCTGGTTCGCCTATGTCGTGACCAGACCGCTCGGCGCCTCCTTCGCCGACTGGCTGGGCAAGCCTGTCAGCGTCGGCGGCCTTGGCTGGGGCGACGGGCGGGTCAGCCTGATCCTCACGCTCCTCATCGCGATCGGCGTCGCCTACCTGGCGATCACCCGCGCGGACGTGCAGGGCAGGCGCCAGCCGCGACCAGCACCCAGGCACGGCGCGCACCGCTAGCGGGCGCGTACCGCTCACGGAGCGCGCCGCTATGCCACGTGAAACTCGATCCGGTAGACGAGCGTCTGATCGTCGATCGGCCCGGCATGAGCGGCTCGCTTCCTTAGCGCTGCCAGGTCGGCCTCGCCGGATCGGCGGACGTCGCCCGCATCGATCAGGCCGAACGGCAGCAACTCGATCGAGTCGATCTCGATGTGGGCGGGGCCGACCGGGTACCGGTTCCCGGCCTTGACTCGCGGTCGCTGCCACAGCCGTACCGAGACGGTGATGTCACCGCTGATCACGCCGTCGCGCAACTCCGGACTGAAGTCCACCGGCCCAGCCTACGCCCGCCAAATACGCGAGTTTGCGCTGCTTGCCGGGCTTGGCCGGTCGCGGGCAGTGCCCTAGACTCACGTGGAGGGAGTGGGGATTTCCTGCATGACCGATTCCTTTGGAGAATTGCTCCGCAGGTTCAGGGTCGCTGGCAGCCTCACCCAGGAGGCACTCGCCGAACGATGCCGGATCAGCCCTGCCACCATCGCGGCGATCGAGCAGGGGCGGCGCCGGACGCCGCGGCTTTCTACCGTGCTGCTTATCGCCGAAGCACTCGGCCTGTCTGTCGCCGACCGTGAATTGCTGGCGACCGCCGCCGATACCGGAGCGGCCAGGGCCGCGGCGACAGCCGCGGCCAAGGTCGCGGCCAATGCCGAGACCAGGGCCGCCGGCGCAGGCCGGATCGCCGGGCTGCCGGCAGCGCGTACCAGCTTCGTCGGCCGATCCGCCGAGCAGGCCACGGTGCTAGCGGCGCTCAGCGCCAGCCGGATGGTGAGCCTGGTCGGGCCCGGCGGAGTCGGCAAGACGCGGCTAGCGGCGCGAGCCGCCGAGCTCGCGGCCGCCCGCTATCCCGCCGGTGCGGTGTTCGCCGACCTGGTCCCTGCCCGGCGGGGATTCGTGAGCCAGGCAGTAGCGGCGCCGCTTGGCCTGACCGAGGGGCCGGGCCGGTCACTGGACTCGGCGCTGCACGAGCACCTGGCAATGGGCCGCACGCTGCTCGTGCTCGACAACTGCGAGCACCTGCTCGATGTGGTGGCCCCGTTCGCGGAGAAGCTGCTGGCCAACTGCTCCGAGCTGACGATCCTGGCGACCAGCAGGGAACGGCTCGCCGTCCCGGGCGAAATGATCGTGGCGGTTCCTCCGCTGTCGCTGGACGGCGGCGAGGCCGAGGCGCTGTTCATCGACCGGGCATCGGCCAGCGATCCGGCCTTCGCCGGCGCGGCCGACGTGGTCAGCCAGGTGTGCGCACGGCTCGATGGCGTCCCGCTCGCGATCGAGCTGGCCGCCGCTCGCAGTGCCTCGCTTGGTGTCGACGGGCTGCTTGCCGGGCTTGACGACCACCTGCGGCTGCTCTCCGGCAGCCGGGGCGCGCAGCTGCGCCATCGGTCGCTGCGCGCCGTGATCGACTGGAGCCACGACCTGCTCGACGGCGATGAGCGGGTGATGTTCCGCCGGGCCGGAGTCTTCGTCGGCAGCTTTGACCTGGACGCCATGGCGGCGGTCGCCCCGGACATCGCGACGAGCGCCGTCGCGGACCTGGTCGGCAGGCTGAGCGACAAGAGCCTGCTCGTGCATCGTTCCGGGCCGGACGGCAGCCGGTGGCACATGCTGGAGACAATCCGCGCCTACGCCATGGACCGGCTCGACGAGAGCGATGAAGCTGCCGCCGTCCGCGACGCGCACCTGCGCTGGGCCGCGCGGGTCGCCAGCGACCTCGAAGCCGCGATCGAATCCGCACGGCTGTGGCGGCCGGCCTTCGACCAGGTAGCCGACGACCTGCGGGCCGCGCTGCACGAAGCCCCGCGCGAGACACCGCGCGAGGCGCCGCGCGAGGCACCTCGCGAAGCGCCGCACAAGCTCTGCCGGCGGCTCGCCACTTCGCTCGGCCATCTCGCCTACGCGAGGCGCTTCATGGCAGAGTCGCGCGAACACTACCTGGCGGCGGCTCAGCGAGCGGCCAGCCCAGGTGAGGCGGCCGCTGACCTGCGCTCGGCGGCCGAGGTGGCGATGGCCTCAGGCCATGCCGGGCTGGCCTTCGACCTGCTGCTCGCCGCTGCCGACCGCGCGGCGCAGGCGGGAGACAACGCGGCCAGGGCCGCTCTTCTCGGGCACGCGGTCACCATCGCTGACCGGTTCGCCGCCGAGTTCTCGCAGGAGATACCGCACGGCCGGCTCCGCGCCATGCTCGCCGAGGCGGAGCGCATCTGCCCGGCTGGCGACCAGGTCGCGGCCGCCCAGCTGGCGGTCGCCGCGGCGTGGACCGGCCAGCAGGAAAAGACCGTGCCGGACACCGAACTCGCCTTCAGGGCGCTCGCCGCCGCCCGGCTCACCGGCGACCCGGTGCTCATCAGCGGCGCGCTGGACGCCGTCGTCGCGGCGCTCGACGCCGGCGGGCGGCTGCGGGAGGCGCACCAGGTCAGCGGCGAGCGAGCCCGGCTGCTTGACCGGCTGCCCAGGCACGACCCGCGCGCCGGAGTGGAGATCATCGATACCTTCCACATGGTGACCGAGATCGCGGTCACCGCGGGCGACCTGCCAGCGGCGCTCAGCTACGCCAGGATGGCGCAGGCCGATGACATCGTCGGCGGGCAGCCGCACCGGACGGCGAGCAAGCCGATTCTCCCGCTCGTCCTGCAGGGCAGGTTCGACGAGGCGTTCGCCCAGGCCGCCCGGATGTGGGACGCCTGGGTCACGTCGGGCCGGCCGGTCGCCCGGTGGATGGGCACCGCCGTCTACGGCGTCGTGCTCGGCTACGGGCTGCGCGGTGATCAGGCCGGACGCCGGGAATGGCAGGCGCGGCTGGCCGAGCTCATCGGCGCCGGCGGCGACGCGGGCACGAACCTGAACGCCGCCGCCATGTTCACTGACGCGCGCATCGCCCTGCACGAAGGCAGGATCGACGTGGCCGCCCGGGCCGTTGCCGCCGTGCCGGACGTCGCCGGCGAGGCCTCGTCCTGGTACGAGAGGCCGCACTGGTACTCGCTGCGCGCCTACGGCTGGGCGATCGCCGCCGAGATCGCCGTCGTCGCCGGGCACCCGGACGCGGCTGGCCGCCTGGCCGCCGCCGCGCCGGCCGGAGCCGAGAACTACTGGGCCGCCGCCTGCCTCTGCCGGGCCGACGGGCGGCTGCGCCGGGACCGGGCGGCGCTCGAGCGGTCGGTCGCCGCGTGGGAGCGCATCGACGCCGCGTTCGAACGGGCCTGCACGCTGCTGCTGATCCCCGGCCGCGAGCAGGAGGGCCGGACTGAACTGAGTGCCCTCGGCTGCCGCCCGCCCGGGCCGCCCGTCGCTCCGGGCACGCACGCGGCAGCGCACCTGAGCGCCGACGGATGACGCTCAGGTGCGCTGCGAGTGCCGGAGGGCGGCGGCCTGCGGCTACGGCCTGGCCAGGAACCCGTTGGTGTTGCCGTTCCTGCTCACGTAGAAGCCGACCAGGTCACCGGCCGAGTTGATGCCGTTGACGACCGTGTTGCCGGCGCCGTTCGGGTCGTTGATGGTGCGGAAGCCGGCGTGGCGGGTCCAGGTGAACCCGAACGTCTTGCTGCCGGTCGTGTAGCTGCCGACGACCTCGCCGAACTTGTTGACGCCGAGCGGGGTCGTGCTGTCCGAGCCCGGGGCTACCAGCACGAAGAGGTGCGGCGCGGACTTCCTCAGCAGGAAGCCGTGCACCTTGCCCTTGGCGTTGGCGAAGAAGCCGACCACGCTGTCGGCGTCGTTGATGCCGGTCGCGGTCACGCTGGTCTCGCCGGGGACGTGCGGGTTCACGGTCGAGTAGCGCCTGGTCTTGGTGTTGTAGAGGTAACCGTGAGCGTTGCCCTTGGCGTCCACGTAGAAGCCGGCCGCGAGCCCGGCGTCATTCACGCCGAGCAACTGGTCGACGGGCGGGCTGGCCGGGTGCGCGGCCGGGAAGTTCACCTTGCGGAAGTGCTTGCCGTTGACCGAGTAGTAGCCGAAGTTGTTGTCGGACAAATTGGCGTTGTTCATCGTGGAGTAGAAGCCGACCTGGATGTCTCCGTTGTTCAGCCCGGTGACCTGAGTCTGCCTCGAACGCGGGAAGTTCTGGTTCCTGTAATCGGTCTGGCGGTAGGGCTTGCCCAGCGTATAGCCCTTGTTCGGGTGATTCTTGGCGCCAGACCCGAAGTACCCGGCGATCTTGCCGCCGTCGTTGATGCCGAGCAACTGGTTGAAAGTCGGGTCGTCGGCGTTGTTGATGGTCTTGAACGTGTAGTGCGCCGCAGTGCTTGCCTGCGCGGGAGCGGCCAGGGTGAATGCCGCCGCGGAACCGACTAATGCCGTCGCGAGGATTCCGGTCAGCCCCCGGTGAACGCCAGATATGGCGAGGTGCTTCATCGCATTGTCCTTTTCTTTCCTGACCAGCTATGTGCGGGTGCAATTTGATAGTGAGGCACGATGCCCGACGGCCACAGCGACACGACCCCTACATCACCGGTACATCGCCCACACAGCCCGCCGAAATTCGGGACAATAGGGTGGAAATAATGGCACGGAGCGGTGCCCCGGGCCTCTAGGCCGCTGCCTGACCGGGCTAGCCCCCGATCGTGTCCGCGGCGGTCTTGATCAGGCCGACGGCGGCCTCCGGGTGCGAGACCATCGCCACGTGATCGCTCGGGATGTCGACGATGGTCGCGCCCATGCGGGTGGCGAAGAGCCGCTCGGCGTTCGGCGGGATGGCCTGATCTTCGTCGGCGACCAGGAACCAGCTCGGCAGCGCCCGCCAGGCCGGCTCGCCCATGACCTCGCCGAGCGCCGAGGCATTCAGCGGCTGCTGCACCGCGTGCATGGCCCTGGCCCTGACCGGATCGACATCGGCGGCGAAATGATTGACGAAGTCGTCTTCCGGCAGCCAGGCGAACCCCTGGCCGTCGATGCTCAGATGCGCCAGCGCCGGGGTGGGCGGCTCCTGCGCCAGCAGGGCACCGATCGACTCGCCGCTGTCCAGGCCGAAGGCGGCAATGTAGGTCAGGGCCTTGACGTTCGGGGCGTTGGTGCCCAGGGCCGTCATGATCTGCCCGCCATAGGAGTGCCCGGCGACGACCGTCGGGCCGTTCTGGCGGCTGAGCACCTGGCGCAGCCTGGCGACGTCGTCGCCGAGCGACGTCAGCGGGAACTGCGGGGCGGTGACGCGATAGCCGTCGGCTTGCAGGCGCTCGGTGACCGCGCTCCAGCTCGAGCCGTCGGCCCAGGCGCCGTGGACGAGGACGATGTTCGGCAATGGGCTCATGCCTGGCAGGCTAGAGGCCGGCCGGGCCGCGCCCCTCATCCTGGCTGGGTGAAGATCTGCGCGCCAGCCAGCGGGACGACGCCGAGAATGATCGTGGCGATCGCGCAGGCAGCCACCAGGGAGCGGAAGCTCAGGCCAGCCACCCGCTCGCGCAGGGTCGCGAGCGGGCTGTCCGGCTGAGCGGCGGGCTCCGCCGCCGGCTGGCGGGTGAGCGCGAGGTAGCTCGCGGTGGCCAGCACGATCATGGGGGGCATGCTGCCAGGATCGGTGCCGAGCCCGCCGAGGAAGCCGAAGTCCTGGATGAGCATCCAGTCGGCCAGGCACGCGGCGGTGAAGGCGATCAGCCCGGCCCGCGCCGCGCCTGGCGACCTCATCAGGCCGCCGCTCAGGAAGAGCGCGCCGATGACCGCGAGGACCGTAACCGCCGCCAGGTTGACGGCGAAGCCATGGGCCTGGTCGAACGCGATGAAGGCCCGCGCCGGGGCCGATAGCCAGGCCGGCTGCGACATCTGGGTCATCGAGCTAGTGAGGGCCGCGAGCGGGCCAGGCCCCCGGCCAGCCCTACCCTGCCAGAAACCGCGTCCTGGCCAGGCTTGCAGCACGGCCATGCCAAGCAGGAAGAGACCGGTCCCCGCGGCCATCGCCTGGCCGCGCCTGCGCGAGGTCCAGCCTGGCAGCGCGAGCAGCAGGCCGGCGGCGACATAGCCGGCCACGGCGCCGGGCGCGCCGAACAGCCAGGTCTGGCCCGGGGCAAGCAGGCCGCCGAGCGCCTCCCCGAAGATCCAGACGACGATTCCCCAGGCGGCGCTCATCAGTCCGGCCAGCCTGGCCGTCCGCGGCGAGGCCAGCAGCCACGTGCCGATCCCGACTTCAACCCACACGGCCGCGGCTGCCGTCTGCACCGGGTAGTGCGACCAATTCGTTCCTGCAAAATTTACTAGGGTTTGTACCCAAGGCGGGGAACTCGCCGCCGCCGGCCGCAGGATGCCGGCGGGGAAGTGCGCGGCCATGGCGGGCTGGGCCTGCAGGATTCCGTCGAAGAGCCACAGCACGCCGAAGCCGATCCGGATGGCCTTCCGCGCGGCGGGTTCGGGCGCGTCCCGGCCGGGCGCGGCGGCGCCGCGGCCCTGGCCATGACCCACGCGGCGCCGAGCATCGCGAAGATCACGGCGATGAGCAGGCCCTGCTGGAGCAGCGCGCGCGAGAACGCGTCCGCCAGCCTGCCGCCCCCCGGCATAACCTCACCCGCATTCGTCGCTGCCGTGAATAGAATTGCCACAACGATTATCGCGAGCCGCTGGCGGAATCCGAATACCCCGGCCGGGTTTCATTAATACCCCAGCGGGGTTTTACCAGCTGGCAGGCGTGCGGATTAGGCTAATGATCTCGGTGCGGCGCGGGCTGGATTCGGTGGAGGTGCCGGCATGGCGGGACCGCTGTGGCTGCGCGCTGCGCTCGCGGTGCTGATGATCGTGATCGCGCTCGGCTGCGCTGCCAGGCTCTGTTTCGCGCGCGGCGCGCACCTCGGGCGGGACGGCCTGCGCGCGGCGACCGGCGTGGCGATGGCGGGGATGCTCGTGCCCGCGTTCACGGTGCTGCCGGCCGCGGCGTGGGAGGCGGTGTTCGGCCTGGCGGGCGGGTGGTTCGGGTGGCAGGCGATCAGGACGCCGGCGCCAGGGACGGGGCCGCAGCCGGACACGCCACTGCTGTGCCTGCTCGAGTGCGCGGCCATGGGGTACATGCTGCTCGCCGCCACTGGCGGCTTCGGCCCGCCCGCGATCGCGCTGCTGCTCGCCCTGTGCATGATCGGGTCGGTTGTCTGGACGGCCGACACGGCGGTCCGCGCGAGCGCGGAGAGCGTGCTCGCGCCGCGCCTGTCGGCCGCTGGCAAGATCGCGATGGGCATCACAATGGGATACATGCTCTTTCAGATGGCCTGAGTCAGGCTCTCTTTCGCGTTATTGTCACGATATGTCGGCAGATACTTTTACCGCGTCCACCGAGGATGGGCCGATCGCCGGAACGGCGCGCGGAGCGGGACCCGCCCTTGCTCCTGCTGCACGGCGGCCCGGCGATTTGCCGTCTACGTGGTCGGTGCCGAGAGCCCCATGCCGGTCAGCCAGGGTGAGCAGACTGCCGCGCTGCTCCCGAACGGCGAGATCGACATGGTGCCCGGGGCCGGCCACCTGCCGTGGCATGAGCGGCCAGGCTGCGTCGCGCGCGCTCGCCAGGATCGCGACGCTGTCAAGCCTGGACTAGCCGGTCACGGCCGGGCCAGCGAGATCGAGGCGAACAGGCGCACTTCGCGGGCTTCGGACGGACGACTCGCCTTGTCCCGGCCGCGGCCGCCGTACTTGTCCAGGGTCTGCCGGATCTCCGCGGTGGCCTGCCTCGCCTCTTCCGGCGTCAGCCACGCGATGGTGCCAAGGATCTTGGTCGAGCGCTCGCCGTCGGCGGCCCGCTCGATGCTGGCCTTGAGCCTGCTGACCTCATGATCAAGGAGCCCTCCCGCCGCGGCGGCGACGTCCGGATCGGATGGCCGGAGCTCGAGGTCAGTGCTCGCGAGCTGCCATGGCCGCTCCTTGCCGCGTCCGGCCGCCCGGGTGATGAAGCCGTACTTGGCCAAGATGGTCAGGTGATACGAGCAGGTCGCGGTGCTCTCGTCCAGTAGCTGGGAGCACCGGGTGACCGTGAGGGTTCCCTCGCTGTTGATCGCGTCGATCAGCCGCCACCTGATCGGGTGGGCAAGCGCGCGCAACGCCCTGGGGTCTGCTGTGTCAGTCATGTTCCCAATGTTACATGCCAAAGGTGTCTTGGGCAAGATGTGTCGGCAGCGAGTGAGGTCGCGCACCCGCCGTGCCGTTGGTGCTGCCGGCCGACGCCAATGGCACAGCGGTGCTCGCTTGCCGAGTTCTTCCATGGCGGACCGGCCGCGTCGCTCTCCACTCGGCAAGGGAGAATGCCAGGCAAGCGCGAATGCCACGCAAGGGGAGGATGCCCGGCAAGGGCGATAGAAAGGACGGCCGTCCATGACCGCGCTAGCCAGGTACGACAATGTCGTCGACTACTACGTCACCAGGTTCGAGGTCACCGACGATCCGCCGTCGCTGGCGCTGTTCGACCTGCTCGGGCCGGTGGCCGGGCTGCGGGTGCTCGACGTCGCCTGCGGCCACGGCCGGATGACCAGGGAACTGGCCGCCCGCGGCGCCGCCGTCACCGGGATTGATCTCTCGGCCGCCCTCATCGCGCGGGCCAGCGACGCGGAACTGAGAGAGCCGCACGGCATCCGGTACATTCACGCCGATGTGACGTCGGCCGGATGGCGAGAGGGACCCGAGTACGATGTCGTTTCCTGCCATTTCGGTCTTTCGGATATCGATGATCTCGAGCACGCGATCGCTGCCGTCGCCTCCGTGCTGAAACCAGGCGGCCGGTTCGTGTTCTCGATTCTGCATCCGTGCTTCCCCGGCAGCGGCTCAGAGGTCTCGGGCTCATGGCCGCCCGATGGCCGCTACTACGACGAGGGCTTCTGGACCGCCGGAGGCGCGCTGTCCCCCTTGCGCCGCCAGGTCGGCGCCAACCACCGCACGCTTTCGACGTACCTGACCACCCTGCGCCGCCACGGCCTCTGGCTCGACGCGGTGAGCGAGCCCGACCCAGGGCCGACCTGGACCGGAGAGCGCGCGCGAGCCGCCCGCCACCCGGTCTACCTGATCGCCCGCTGCCTCAAGGCCCCCGCCTCCGCACCGAAGTAGCGAGTTCGCCTGGGACAGCTTGGCTAATTTCCGTGATCATGTTCGCGAACATGATGACGGAACATTGCCACGGTCCTGACCTGGGTGATCTTCCGTGATCACGCCCCGAACCATGATCACGGAACATCGCCGGTCCGTCGGGTGGCTCGTGATCAGCATCGGGGAGCCTTTTCAGCATCGTGGGGGGAGAGTTCTCAGTCCGGGGGTTGTGACCGCGGGGTCGGCAGGTGCGATGTTCCGTGATCACCGTCCAGGGCGTGATCACGGAACATCGCCGATGCCCTGAGGCTGTCGCGCGACTCATGATCGGGTCGGGGGAGCCCTTTGTCGGCGACGCCTGAAAACTGACCCTTCGGACATCTAGCGGAACCGTCGGGCGGAGCCGGCCCGGCGGCCTGGCGGCCCGGCCCGGCCCGCGACGGCATCAGGGCAGCCCGGGTTGCTGGTCACGCCCGCCTCTAACAGCGTCGTGGCCCTCCCTGTTGCTGTTGGTCACGGGTTTTAACGGCAAGGTGGCCCTCCCTGACGCTGTCCTGACAGCAACGGGGAGGGCCACGTTGCTGTCAGAAAGGACCGCTGACAGCAACAGGGAGGGCCACGATGCTCACGCTTGCCAGCCGGTACCGTTCCGGAGCACGGCGCACGTACGCCCCAGAAACAGAGATCACGCGCGGAGGCACTAGTGCATGATCACGGAACATCGCCGCTGCCAGGATCTGCGCGGGTATGGCGAAACTCCGTGATCACGACGGGGACCACGACCCCCTGAACTCGCCCAGAGCCATCTTCCGTGATCACGGACGCGGGCTTGATCACGGAAGCCAGCACAGGTCCGGGGGGCGGCGCGCGGCTCATGGGCTGGGATCGTGGAGTCGCTAGCTGGTGCAGTCGTCGCTGTACTTCCACAGTTGCGCGGCCAGGTCGGCGGTGGCGACCTGGCTGGGCTCGCCCGGCTGGCACTTGTCGTAGTACTTGCCGGAATCGCCCGCTATCTCGGGTGCGGTCGCGCAGTACAGCGACGTCTGCGCGCCCTGCTCGATGGTGAGCATCCGGCGGGTGAGGAGCTGCCGGGCCGGCCAGGGCAGCCGCGGCCAGATTTCCGAGGCGACCACGCCGGGGTGCAGGCTGGCAGTGGTGACTCGAGGTTCCCGCCGGCCGAGCTCGGCGCTGAAGAGCACGTTGCACAGTTTGGAGACCCCGTACTCGCGCATGCCCGTAATGCCTTTGGTGCGGGAACGCAGATCCTTGAAGGGGATGTCCTTGGGCTGGAAGTGCGAGTCGCTGGCGACGGTCACGATCCTGGCGTCGGGCGCGCCGGCCAGCAGCGGCAGCAACTCTCGCGTCAGCACGAAATGGCCGAGGTGGTTGACGCCGAAGTGCAGCTCGAATCCGTCGGCGGTGGTGCCGCGCCGTCCGGCGACGCCAGCATTGTTGATGAGCACGTGAAGCGGCTCGCCGAGGGCGAGGAAATCCGCCGCGCCCTGCCGGACGCTGGCCAGGTCGGCGAGGTCAAGCCGGAGCAGGCGGAGCTGGTCGCTGCCGGTCTCGGCGGCGATGGCGGCCAGTGCCTCCTCGCCCTTGGCCGCCGACCGGCAGGCCAGGTGCACCCGCCCGCCGCGCCTGGCCAGTGCCATGGCGGTGGCATACCCGATGCCGGCGTTGGCGCCGGTCACGAGGTAGGTACGGCCAGCGAGATCGTTCATCGGAGTGCTCCAGACCGGTCCGGGGAGTTTGGGGTCGGGTCAACCGCCGCAGGCAGCCGCTATCTGGTACCTGCCGGTCTCCAGCGACCAGTGGAAGTTGCCCGCCATCCAGGATCGTAATCCGGCGAGATAGCCGAGCAATTCAGGCCCGGCCTGGCTGCGCAATGTGCCTTCGGCGTCCAGATAGCGGGCCACCTCGGAGTCGTGCATCGCGGCGGCCAAGGTCAGCGCGTCGGCTATCGGGAGCTGCCTTTCGTCCGCCAGGACCGCTGGCAGGCTGTGCACCTTGAGGCTGCGCTCGGACTCCTTGGCGAACGACAAGATGTCGTTGGCCCAGCACGTCACGTTCACCGCGATGTCGCTGAGCGCGCGGACATCGGGCCGCCAGTACTGCTCGCACGGCAACTCGAAGCCGTCCGCCAGGTCGATGAGGGCCATGCAGGTGGGCACGGCGCCGCTGTGACGGCGCATCGGCGCGTACTCATCCAGGCCGGCGGGATGGTCCGCGGCGCGGTGCCCGGCTTCCCAGAACTGGGCCAGGAGATAACCTCTGACCGCGTTGATAAAACGGGCCGCCTGCGGATAGCTGGCCATCGCCGTCAGCCGGTCCATAAGATCGCCGAGCGCCATGGTAAAAGGACCAGAGCGGAATCCCGGGTCGGCCACATTATCGAGAACCAGCATGAGCGCGGTGATCAGCTGGCTCAGCCCGGGCAGGTCGGCGCCTGTCGCTGATTCATCGGAATACTGATCGTCAAACAAGAACAGCCACATCTGCCAGTCCGCGAGCCATTCGAGCGCGGGCAGGCTCGCTCGCGGAGTGGTGCGTGCGGTTAAACGGCCCACCTTGGTCTCGGCGAGCCTGATCGCGTCGGCGTCATCCTGCGGGAGGCCGTACCGGATGGCCCAGTCGATGACATGCCGCTCGACCTCGCTGGCGTAATCGCTTATTTCCTCGTCGAATGGGCAGGCAAGTCCGGGCAACTCGAACCTGGCGGCCATGCGGCAGGACCCTCCGTCAGTTCGCTCACGAGCGCGGCCCAGCTCCTGCCGGCGCATCTGGACTTTATTTAGTACCCAGATTATAGAAAATTTCGTGAATCAGTTCACCCGCTTGGCATCGTCGATTCGCGCGAGCAGCAAGGCGACGTCGTCGCCGTGCCGGCGCGACCGGCGCACGCTGTTCAGCAGGTCGTTGGCCAGCTCTTCCAGGTCATCGGTCTGGCTGATGCTCAGCACGTCGAGCAGGCGGCTGAGGTTGAAGTCATCTCCGGCGTCCGATTCGAGCAGGCCGTCCGTAGTCAGCGCGAGCACAGAGCCCGCGACGGCCCGCAGTTCGGTGACCGAGTACTCGGCGGCGGGATCGATGCCGAGCGGCAGCCCGGCCTCGCAGTCGAGTATGACGGGCGCGGCGCCGGGGGCGAGGAGCACTGGCGGCGGATGCCCGGCGCGGGAGATCCGCAGGCGCCCCGTCGCGGGGTTGACCACCACGAAGCAGCAGGTCGCGAATAGGGCGATCTCGGGATCGGTATTCAGGTCCGCCAGCCACCGGTTGGTCCTGGCCATCACCTGCGCCGGTCCGTGCCCCTCCCTGGTGTAAGCGTGCACGGCGGTGCGCAGCCGGCCCATCAGCGAGGCGGCGAGCAGGTTGTGGCCCTGGACGTCCCCGATGACCAGGGCGACCTGATCGTCGGCATACCTGACGACGTCGTAGAAGTCGCCGCCGATCTCGATACCCGAGGTGGCCGCCTGGTAGCGGGTGGCGACGCTCAGCCCCGGCGCCGTCAGCGGGCCGCGCGGCAGCATGCCGCGCTGCAGCTCAGTGGCCAGCGCGTGCTGCGTCTGGTGCATCCGCGCCCGCTCCATCGACTGGCTGAGCAGGCCGGACGCGGCGAAGAGCAGGGTCCGCTCCTCGTGGGAGAAGTCGCGGGACTCGGGGAAGCCGAACAGGCAGCCGCCGACCTTGCCGGCCGAATCGACGACTGGCAGCGCGGCCCAGGCCCGCTGGGCCGAGTCGCGCAGGAGCAGCGCCAGGTCAGGGAAGTCGTCGGCCAGGCTCTCCGGAGAGGGCAGGTAGACGGGGAATCGCCACTGGAGCGCCACCGACAGCGGTGTCGGGTGCGCCGGATCGAGGCCGCTCAGCGCGTGCACGCTGGTCTCGTCGAAGCCGCACGACGCGACGACCTGGAGCCGGCCGTCCCGCAGCGCCATCAAGATCACGCCGTCGGCGCCGTAAGCGTGCAGGCCGTCCCTGGCCGCCTCGATGATCGCCTCAACGGTGCTCGCCGATGCCAGCGCCGCGGTGAAGTCGCCGGCGCGGCTGGCCCGGTTGGCGACCTCCCTGAGCTGGCGTTCCTCCGCCTCGCGCTGCTCCCGGACGGCAGTGGTGTCCATGACGAGGCCCATCATCCGCGCCGGTCTCCCGTCGGGGCCCGGCATGACCCGGCCGCGCGCCTCCATCCAGCGCATGCCGCCATCCTCGGCGCGGATGCGGTACTCGATCTGGTAGGTACCCGCGGTGGCGACCATTGTCCGCATCGCCTCCTGGACCTGGCTTAAATCGGAGTCAGGCACCCTGGAGAGGAACGTGTCCATGGTCGCGACCAGGCCGTCGGACAGCCCGTGCATGCGGAAGGTCACCGGGTCGCAGATCACCTCACCGGAGGAGATGTCCCAGGTGAAGAAGCCAGCCTCGACGCTGGTCGCGCTCGGGTGAAAGACGGTCAGGGCCACGTCGGCCACGATGTCGGAGGAGTCGCGTACCGTCCTGGTCGCTCGTCCGAAGTCAGGGACGGCTGCGCTTATCTCGCTCTGACCGCGATTTGCCATGAATTGCCCAGTCGCCGTGGATCGTCATCCGCTGCGTGGCTGACCGGCCACGCAACGGCGTGCAAACGCCAAGCATAGGGCAGTTATCGGTTCATCGGGCGGATGATTCGGCCGAATTCGTCAGCGCTGAGTTGACTCCGTACCGTGGTACGGCTGTTAGCTTGCCGGCATGGCCAGGTTGACGATCGGGAAATTCGCCGCCGCCGAGGGCGTCAGCGTCGAGACGGTCCGGTTCTATCAGCGCCGGGGGCTGCTGTCGCTCCCCGAGCGCCACGGCTCCGGGTACCGGGAGTACACCGACGACGACCGCTGGCGGCTCGCCTTCATCCGGCGGGCCAGGCTGCTCGGGTTCACCCTCGGCGAGATCACCGAGCTGCTGGGCCCCGTCGAGCCGAAGGGCGCGGTGCCGTCTGGACTGAGGAGCGACAGCGACGAGGGAAGACGGCGCCTGAAAGCGCCGGGAGGCGAGCGGGGCAGCCAGCACGGCCCGGCCCAGGCGCGCTCGACCGAGGAGATCCAGCGGGCCGCGGAAGCCAAGCTGACCGAGGTCGGCCGCCAGCTCGCCGAGCTCGCCGAGCTCGCCTGCCGGCTCCGGCGGCTCGTCCAGGTGTGCGCGCACGGCGACAGCGATGACTGCGTCACCCTGCGAATTCACCAGCCGGGCGAGGCAGTCCCGGCAAACACCGAGGAGAGGTAGCCGAAGTCATGGACGCAACCCCGATGCACGCAGCACCGATGCACGCGGTGCCGGATGTCACCGACGCGGACTTCGACGCGGTCGTGGTGCGCAGCCCGCGGCCGGTCATCGTGGAGTACTGGGCGCGTTGGTGCGGCCCGTGCCGGCAGGTAAGCCCGGTGCTGGGCGAGATCGCGGCCGAGAACGCCGGCCGAGCCGACGTAGTGAAGCTCAACGTGGACGAGAACCCGGCCACCGCGCACCGGTACGGCGTTCTGCACGTGCCGACCATCAGCCTGTTCTCCGGCGGACAGGTGGTCAAGCAACTGACCGGGGCCAGGTCGAAGTCCGCCCTGCTGCGCGAGTTCGACGGCCTGATCTAGCTTCCGCGAGTCGGCGGGGAGACTTTTCCTGAGTTATCGGGGAGTCTTTTCACTTTCGAGAGAGTTTTCAGTTCTATTGAGGCTGTCGCGTGACACGTGATCGGGTCGGGGAGCCCTTCGGACACCCTGCGGAACCGTCAGGCGGGAGCACGCCCCGGCGCCCCGGCGGCCGGCGGCCCGGCGGCCCGCGACGGCATCAGGGCGGCCCGGGTCGCTGGTCAGGCCCGCCTCTGACAGCATCGTGGCCCTCCCTGTTGCTGTCAGCCCCTGGTTTTAACAGCAACGCGGCCCTGCCTGATGTCGTCCTGACAGCAACGGGGAGGGCCGCGATGCTGTCAGAACGGGCCGCTGACAGCAACAGGGAGGGCCACGATGCTCACGCCGCCCCGGGCGGCGCCGTTCCGGAGCACAGCGCACGTCCGCCCGGGAACGCAGATCACGCGCGGAGGCACTAGTTCAACAATCTCAAGGGGAAAAGCCTCACAGCTGACCCCGCCAGGCGCCTGGCTCTTCACGGTCCCGGGTCACCCGGCAGCCTCTCCCGGCACGGGCGATCGTCCGGGATCATGTTCGCGGGCATGATCACGGAACATCGCCGCTGTCCTGACCCGGGCGACCGTCCGTGATCACGGTCTCGGACATGATCACGGAGCATCGCTGCTGTCCTGGAGACTGCCGCGTGACTCATGATCAGGCAGGTTGCCTCCCGGGGCGCCCGCCTCGTGCCCGCCAAGGCCCGCCCCTGCGAGGTTCGGTGCGGTTCTTGCGGAGCGGGCCGGGCCCGGTTCCGGCGGCACGGGACCGCCGCGCCGGTGATCGCCGCGTGTTCTCTCGCCGGAGCATGATCGCGGAGCGTTCTCCGTCATCTGCGGCATGATCGCGACCGTTCTCCGTCGTTACCGCGGAGACTTACCTGCAGCACGGAGTGCTGACCGGCGTTGCCGCGGAGAGTTCTCGCAGCACGGAGTGCTGACCGCTCTATGTGCCGGAAAGCCTCCGTACAGCGATAAGTCTCCGCGCCAGAGCAGGAAAACGCTCCGCGAAGCGGGAAGTCTCCGGGAACCCGGGAAGAGTCTCGTCTGCTGAGCCCCCGGAGCTTGACATGCCAAGATCCCGAGTCACCCGACAGCCTCTATTGACTGAAAAAACTCCCCGGAGTGAAAACTCTCCCCCACGATGCCGAAAAGGCTCCCCGATCCTGGTCACGAGCCGGGCGGCAGCCTCCGGGCCCGGTGCGATGTTCCGCGATCATGCCGTCGTCCTTGATCACGGAACATCGCACCTGCCGCCCCGCGCTGACAGCCCCGGGGTTGACTGCCGCTGGCCCGTCAATGTCCCGAAGATGACGCTCCCGCGCGGCACATCAGCTCCGAGATCAACTCAGGTCAAGTGGCATTGGATCTAGATCCGCAGGCGCGCGCGTATTGTCGCGGGGTCAGGTCCGCAAGTACGTTGCCCGCATGACGCCTGCCTGGATCGACTTCCACTTCGACCTCATGTGCCCTTACGCCTATCAGGCCTCGCTGTGGATACGCGAGGTCCGCGAGCGTACCGGCCTCGAGGTGAACTGGCGGTTCTTCAGCCTCGAGGAAGTGAACCGGGCCGAGGGCAAGAAGCACCCCTGGGAGCGCGAGTGGTCCTACGGGTGGTCGCTGATGCGGATCGGCGCCCTGCTGCGCAGGCAGGGCATGGGCAAGCTGGATGAGTGGTACGCGGCCGCCGGGCGCGAGCTGCACGTCGACGGGGGCAAGCCGCACGACCGGGCCGTGGCGCGGGACATCGTCGCCCGGCTCGGTCACGACCCCGGCCTGGTGGATGCCGCCATCGCCGATCCGAGTACCGGGGACGAGGTGCTCGGCGAGCACCAGAAGGTCGTCGGGGCTGGCGGCTTCGGTGTACCCACGCTCTTCTTTCCCGATGGTCAATGTCTTTTCGGGCCGGTCCTGATCGATCCGCCGCGCGGCGAAGCCGCCGTGCGCCTCTGGGAGGCGGTGCTGGCCTGGACGGAGTTCCCGCACGTGTATGAGCTGCAGCGGCCCAAGGGCCGGGCCGACCAGGAGCGGATCGCCGGCGCATTCCTGCCGTACTTGCGGGGCAGGGACTGGGTCAGCGTCAACAGGGGCACGGTCGTCGGATTCGGGACGCCGGGAACAGCGAAAGAGGCGGAGCAGCGGTGAGCTACGGCAAAGACGACATCGTCGGCATGCTCGGCGCCGAGTGGGCGCGGCTGGCCGGCCTGCTCGCGGAACTCGATGACGCGGCCTGGTCCGCACGGGCGCTGCCCGGCTGGGACGTCCATGACGTGGTGGCGCACCTGATCGGCACCGAACGCACGCTGGCCGGCGCCCCGCTTCCGCAGGCCGGCGGCGACGCGGCCGGTCATGTGCGCAATGACATCGGCCGGGTCAACGAGCTGTGGGTCAGCTCGCTGCGCGACCTGCCGCCCGCCGCGATGCTCGCGGAGTTCCGTGCCATCACCGGGCAGCGGCTGGCCAGTCTCACCGCGATGTCGGCCGCCGACTTCGAGGCGCCGTCCTGGACGCCGGCGGGCGACGGCACGTACGGGCGCTGGATGCGGATCAGGGTCTTCGACTGCTGGATGCACGAGCAGGACATCAGGGCGGCCGCCGGGCTGCCAGGCCACGAGGCCGGCCCGGTCGCGGAGTGCTCGCTCGATGAGGTCGTCGGGGCGCTCGGCTACATCGTCGGCAAGCGGGGCCGGGCACCCGACGGCAGTTCCGTGCTGATCAGGCTGACCGGTCCGATCGAGCGCGAGCTGCGGGTCGTGGTCTCCGGCCGGGCCAAGGTCGTGGACGCCTTCGACGGGGAGCCCGCCGCGACGATGAGCCTGTCCTCGTCCCTCTTCCTCCGCCTGGCCGGCGGGCGGGAAGATCCCGAGGCGGCGCTGGCGCGGATCCAGCTCGGCGGCGACGTGGCCCTGGCCAGGCAGCTGGCCACCAGCCTGGCGTTCACGATCTAAGTCCGCGAGCTGGCGTCGGCGCCCTCGATCAGCTCGTCACCCGGCTTGACGGCCGGCCGTCGCCTGGTCTCCGGCGCGGTGAGCGCGAGGACCCCGGCCGCCGCGAGCACGGCCGCCGCCAGCAGGAAGGCCGCCGCGTATGAGATCGAGTCGACGAAGAAGCCGACCGCGATCGGGCCGGTGACCGCGCCGATGTCGCCGGCCATCTGGTAGAACGCGACCAGCGTGCCCCCGCCGCCGCGGCTGCCGCGGCCGCGCCGGTTGCCGCCGCCGCGTACCGTTCCGAGCAGGTCGCCGACCATGGCCGACGGCGCGACGTCCAGCATGCCCGAGCCGAGCCCGAGCGTGACCATGGCGATCATGAAGCCCCACAGCCCCGGCACGAACGCCAGCACCACCATGGCCGTCGCCGAGACCGCGCAGCCGGTCACGATGACCGGCCTGCGGCCGATAGTGTCAGCGACCCGGCCGGCCGGAAGCAGCATCGCCGCGTTCAGAACCGCGACCACCCCGAATCCGATCCCGGTCCAGGCAGGCGACCTGTGCAGCACCTCCTTGACGAAGAGCGGGACGATCGCGCTGCGCACGCCGAGCACCGCGAATCCGTCGGCGAGGTTCGCCCCGGCGGCCGCCTGGTATGCCCTGTTCCGCAGCGTCCGGCCGATCCCGGCGACCTGGCCGCCCGGCTCCCCGGCGGGCTCGTCCCGCGCCTCGCGCGGCCGGTCGCGCAGCGCGACGAACGCGATGGCGGCGGGAACCGTGAGCATGAACCCGTAGATGAAAAATGGCGCGCGCAGCGACCAGGCAGCGACTAGGCCCCCGATCGCGGGGCCGCTGATGCCGCCCAGCAGGAAGCCGCCCGTATACAGGCCGCTCGCCCGGCCCCGCTGACCCGGCCCGACGCTGCTGAGCAGCAAGGTCTGAGCGCCGATCCCGAACACGACAGACCCGAGCCCGCCGATCCCGCGCAGCACGATGAGCTGCACGAACGAGCCGGAGAACCCGGCGAGGATGCTGCTCACGCCCACGACGGCGCAGCCGACCGAGATCATGAGCCGCTGGCCGAACCGGTCGACCAGCCTGCCGGCAGGCAGCGCCCCGATGATCCGCACGAAGGCGAACGCGCTGATCACGCTCGCGGCGGCGGCCGTGCTTACCCCGAACTGGCGAGCGAAGGCCGGGATGCTAGGCGACACGATCCCGAATCCGAGCGCGACCGTGAAGGACACGGCGGACAGGATCGCGACTTCACGAGGCAGCCCGGCGAACGGTCCGCGAGATCTGGCAGTCACATCGGGCACACCAGGCATTCTGCCAGCAGGCGAAATCGGCCGGAGCTTGCGAACCAGCTGTGATACTGGATCAGTGCTTCAGGTTCGGCAGGGCAGGCTGGTCGGCAGGGAGGCAGAGCTAAGCTATCTGCTGTCCCTGCTCGACGGTGCGGCCGCCGGGCGGCCGGTCGTGGCGCTCGTCAGCGGGGACGCCGGCGTCGGCAAGACCCGCCTGGTGGCTGAGCTGGCCGCGAGGGCGCGGGCGCAGAACTTCACCGTCCTGTCCGGGAGCTGCGCTGAGATCGGCGATGCCGTGCCGTACCTGCCGCTCGCCGACGCGCTGCGGGACGCGACGACCCGGCCGTCGCCGGGGGGAGCCCTGCTCGACGCGCTCGCCGCCAGGCCGGTGCTGTCCAGGCTGCTGCCCGACCGTGACGAGAGCCAGCCAGCGGGCGGCGACATGCCTGGCCTGGTGCAGCAGCAGCTCTTCGGCGCGGTGCTCGGGCTGCTGACCGAGCTCGCGGCCGCCTCGCCCGTGCTGCTTATCCTCGAGGACCTGCACTGGGCCGATCAGTCGACCAGGGACCTGGTGACGTTCCTGAGCCGCATGCTGCACTCCGAGCGGCTCGCCGTCGTCGCGACTTACCGCAGCGACGACATGCACCGCAGGCATCCGCTCCGCCCGCTGGTGGGGGAGCTCCTCAGGCTCCCGATTGTCAGCCTGATCGAGCTTGGCCCGCTGACCTCGTCCGCGATGGCCGAGCTGCTGACGACCTTGTCGCCGGGCCGGATCGACACCAAGGCGCTCGGCCAGATGATCACCAGGGCCGAGGGCAACGCCTACTACGCCGAGGAACTGCTCGCCGCCTCCGCCGCCGGCTCGTACCTGCCGGCGGGCCTGGCCGACCTGCTGCTGGCGAGGGTGGAGCGGCTGTCGCCGGAGGCGCAGCAGGTGCTGCGGACGGCCGCCGTCACGGGCAGGCGCGTCGATGACGAGCTAGTCAGGCTGGCATCCGGGCTTGACCTGGCGATCTACGATGGCGCGGTCAGGGAGGCGGTGGCGCATCAGCTGCTGGTGCCTGACGGAGACCAGGGCTACTCGTTCAGGCACGCGCTGCTTCGCGAGGCCGTGTACGCCGACCTGATGCCAGGGGAGCGGACCAGGCTGCACGCGAGGCTGGCCGAGCTGCTCGCCGATGATGAGCGCCTCGCGGGCGTCCCCGGCACCGCGGCCGAGCTCGCGCATCACTATCTGGCCAGCCACGACATCCCTGGCGCCTTCTCGGCGTCGGTGCTGGCCGGCCGGGAAGCGGAGCGGCTCGCGGCGCCGGCCGAGGCGCACCGGCACTACGACCAGGCGCTCTCGCTGTGGGAGCGGGTACCTGACCCGGAGCGGGTGGCCGGCGTCGGCCGGGGCAAGCTGGCCTTCCGCTCGGCGATCAGCGCGGCCGACGGCGGCGAGCTGGCGCGGGCGGCGGCTCAGCTGCGCAGGCTGCTCGCCTACGTCCGCCAGGACGGCGACCAGGTGCTGGTGTGCCGGGTCTACGAGCGGCTCGCCTATTTCCTCAACGACCTGGGCGAGGAGGACGAGGCGGCCAGCGTCGCCCAGGCCGCCGTGGACGCGCTCCCGGCCGACCCGCCGCGCTGGGAGTACGCGAGGGCCCTGGCCACGCACGCCCGGGCGCTGCTGTCGCTGCCGGACAACGAGCCGGCCAGGGCGCGGGCCGAGCAGGCGCGGGAAGCGGCCACGGCGGCGGACGCACCCTGGATCGAGGCCGATGCGCTGGTCACCCTCGGGCTGATCAGTGAGAGGTCGGGCAAGATCGACGAAGCGGCACAGATGTTCACCAGCGCGCATCTGCAGGCGGGTCAGGCGAAGATTCTCGGAGTCCAGCTGCGCGCCACGTTCCAGCTGGCCAGGCTGCAGCTGGAGCAGGGCGACCTGACCGCGGCCGCCAGCACCGCGCACGAGGGCACCGCGAAGGCGCAGGTCGCGGGCCTGGGGCTGGCGCAGTACGGCATCGACCTGCAGTACATCCACTACCTCGCGCACTTCGCCGACGGCCGGTGGGATCACGCCCAGCAGATCGCCGACGGGTTCGCGGTGCGGGTCACCAACCCGGCCGAGGCCCGGCTGTCCGCCATGGCCATGTTCGTCGCCGTCGCGCGCGGCACGGACAGCGTCGCGGAGCGGCTGAGCTGGCTGGAGCCGATGTTCCGGCGTGATCATTTCGTCGAGTACATCAGCCGGGGGCTGATCGCCGAGCAGGCGCTCTGGCGCGGCGACACCGACACCGCGCTCGCCGAGGCACAGGCCACGATCAGGGCGGCGGAGGCCATCGACGACGGTTACCACGGCCCGCAGGTGATCCGGGTAGCGGCCCTGGGGCTCGGCGCCCTGGCCGACCAGGCCGCGGCGGCGCGGTCATCCGGTGACAACCTGGCCGGCGCGATAGCCGTGCGGAAGGCCAGCGAGCTGGTCGAAGTGGCCCGGGGCGGGGCGGCTAATCTGCGCTCCCCGGGTTTCACGCTCGGCGTTGACGGGCGCGGCTGGCTGGCCAGGGCCGAGGCGGAGTGGGGCCGCGTCAACGGCAGCAATGATCCGGCGGCCTGGCGCGCCGTGGTCAGCGCCTTCGGGCCGGGCTTCGCCTATGAGACGGCGCGGTCACGCTGGCGGCTCGCCGAAGCGCTGGCAGAGGCTGGTGACCGGGTGAGCGCCGCCCGGGAGTGGGCGGCGGCGGGCAGGACCGCCGACGCGCTCCGGGCAGCCCCGCTGCAGGCCGCGCTTGCCGACCTCGGACGCCGCGCGCGGCTCGCCGGTGCTGGCAGTGCCGGGAGCACGGGCAGTGCCGGCTGCCCGCTCGGCGCGGCGCTCGCGGGACTGACCGGGCGCGAGCTCGAGGTGCTCAAGCTGCTCGCGGCCGGGCATAGCAACAAAGAGATCGGGAGCGAGCTATTCATCTCGCCCAAGACCGCGAGCGTGCACGTCTCCAACATCCTCGCCAAGCTGAAGGCCGCTAGCCGCACTGAGGCTGCGGCGATAGCCCACCGCGACGGACTGTGACAACGACGCCGCGCCGGGCGCGGCGTGCCTGGCGGGCACGTCGCGCCGCGGTTGCCTGGACCCGCATGTCACGAATATGCTGGGCGGCAAGCTGCTGAGTCAGATCCGGATGCATGGCTAACCTCCTTGAGCCGGCGGCCGCACTCGACCGCCACATTCAGGTTCGCCGTAAGACCCCGCCCGGCGCATCGGGAGTATTCCTTATCTTGAGCCGCCCGCCCGCCTTAGGCCGGGCCGCGACGGTGCAAGCTCTCCGGCCGCGCGCCTTAGGCCGGGCTGGGGCGGCGGTCACGCCCGTCTCCAACAGCATCGTGGCCCTCCCTGTTGCTGTTGGTCTCTGGTTTTGGCCTGTCTAGCGTGGCGGGGCGGGCGTGGCCAGCGCGGCGAAGAGCGCGCCGTACAGGAGGTAGGGGCCGAAGCTGATCCGGCTCTGGCGGCCTATTCGCCTGGCTGCGAGCAGGACGGTGCTCACCGCCGCGGCCAGCAGGAAGCCGGCGACGGCGCCGGCAGCCAGCGTGTGCCAGCCAAGCCAGCCGAGCACCAGGCCGATGAGCCCGGCGAGCTTGATGTCGCCGCCGCCCAGCTGGCCCCGGCTCAGCGCGCTCAGCAGCAGGTATCCGGCCACGGCGGCCAGCCCTCCGAGCACGGCCCGCGCGAACGCGGACCAGTCCTGGCCGATCGCGGCGGCCAGCGCGAGCAGGATCAGCAGCGCGGGATAGGCGGGTAAGGTCAGGCGGTCCGGCAGTCGCTGTACCGCTATGTCGATCTGGGTCAATGCCACGCCGATGACAGCGAGGTAGCCGAAGGCCGCCACGGCCGGCTGGCTGCCGAACCTGGCGAGCAGCAGAGCCACGACCGCGGCCATGACCAGCTCGATGCCGATCGGCGCCCCGGCCCAGGTGCCGCACTGCGCGCACCGGAGCGCCGGCCGTCCGGGGAGGCGCAGCCCGCACTCGCCGCAGGCGGCCTGCTCAGGCTCGCCGCTGCGCACCGAGAGCCTGACCACCTCACCGCGCAGCGCTAACCCGCCGGCCACCCCGGCGGCCGCCGCGATCGCGCCTGCCCAGATCGGGTTCATGTCGCCGAGTGTGCCACAGCGGACCTGGCCGGGCGCGGCCCTGCCACGGACGCCGATGCCCCGGCCGGGTCGGACTCGGCGCCCTCGTAAGGGGCCGCCCCGCCCCGGCCGGGGCCATCAGGTTTACCTAGTTAGTTCAGCCCCCAGTTCTGGCCCGGGTCGCCGTAGCAGTCGTACTGCACGACGGTCGATCCCGCGCCGCCGCCATTCTTGTCGGCCAGGCACATGCCGAAGGCGAAGTTGTTGATCTCGCCGAACGACCCCGTCTCCCAGACCTGGAACGCGTTCTGGTCATCGCAGTTCTGGAGCGTCACCGCCGTCTGCACGAAACTGCCGTTGGCCGCCAGGCACTTGCCCGACGAGCTGGCGATCGTGCCATCGGGCAGCAGCGTGAACGACTGCGACGTGCTCCCGTCGCAGGTGGCTACCTGGACCGCGGACCCGCTCGGGTTGCTCAGGCACAGCCCGCCGGCGCCGGTGATGATCGGGCCTGCCGGCAGCGCCCAGCTCTGCGACGGGCCGAAGGTGCAGTTCGCCGTGACGACCTGATCGCCGGCGGCCTGGCTCGGGGCGGCGAGGCAATTGCCGGTCACCGGGCTCCACAGCGCGCCGAATCCCAGGTACTCCCACTGCTGCTCCGCCTCGCCATCGCAGGCCGAAAGCGACACCTGCTGCGGCGCCGCCGTGTCGGCCACGGTCAGGCAGTTGCCGCCGATGGACACCGTCTGGACATCATCGGGCCCGCCGTCCGAGGTGATCGCGAAGTCCTGGCCATTCGGGCAGCTCTGAACGTGCACCGCCTGCCCGCTGGCGTCCGTGCCGCCGTCGAGGCACAGGCCGGCCGAGGTCAGCACGACCGGGCCGGTGGGCGGGTTCGCCGCCGCCATGGACGCGATGACCACGATGTTGAAGTGGGTGGTGGCGGTGACGCTGCCGTCCTTGGCCGTCACCGTGACGTGGAAGGTGCCTGGCGCGGCCGGGACCACGCCAGTGATCCGCCCGTTGGTCGAGCCGCTGATCGCGCTGATGTGCAGTCCCGACGGCAGGCCGGTCGCGCTCCACGCGAGCGAGGACGCGTGCTTGCTGTCCAGGCCCGTGATCGCCTGCGAGAAGGCGGAACTCAGGGCCACGTCCTGGGTGCCCGGATCGACGAGCGTGACCCGGTGCGCCGTGTCGGTGAAGGCGCCGGTCCCGTTCGGGGTGCCCAGGCCGGTGGGGCCGTCGTAGCCCTTCTTGCCGTGGCAGATGTACTGCCTGAAGCTCTCGCACTTGCCGTTGACGCCGCTGGTGACGTCGAACAGGTGGCTGGTGTGGAGGTAGGGGTACTCGGCCGGGTAGGTGCCATGGGCAGGCGTGCCCGCCAGCGCGTAGATCGAGGTGATGATCGGGGTCGCGGCGCTGGTGCCGCCGATGTCGGCAAGTCCCGACGGCTGGCTCTTGTAGGTGTCATAGATGAGCACGCCCGTGTCGGGGTCGCCGACCGCGGACACGTCGTTCTCGGTCCGGTTCAGGCAGCCGGTGGACGCGTTCGCGTCGGCCCGCTGCCAGGACGCCTTCGGCTCCAGCACCGAGCAGCCGCTGCCCGTGCCGAATGCGCTGGCCTTGTTGGCGCCCCAGGCGGTCTCGGACCAGCCGCGCTTGCCCTTCGCGTGCTTGAGCGTCGTGCCGCCGACCGCGGTGACGTACTGCAGGTCGGTCGGGTACGCCGGCCCGGTGCCGAAGTCCCCGGCGGCGAAGGCGATCACGTCGCCAGGGTGGTTGAAGTCGGGGTTGAAGATGTCCTGGCCGAAGCTCTCACCCCCGGACCAGCTGTTCGAGACGAACCGCGCGCCCTTCTTGATCGCGGTCTGCTCGGCGGCACCCAGGTCATTGGTGAACGCGGACTTGGCCTCGACTAGCAGGATGTGGCATTTCGAGCAGATCGCCGAAACCATGTCCACGTCGAGTGACTCTTCGGTGGCCCAGCCGGCGTCGGCCCTTGGCAGCGGGCCCGAATTGCCTGACTGGTTGACGACCTTCAGGCAGCCGCTCTTTGTCGTGCAGGCACTGAGGTGGAAGTGCGAGCGGTAATGGCCCAGGTCAGCGGCGAGGTGAGGGTCGTTGAAAGCGTCCACGATCGCGATCGTGACGCCCTTTCCCTTCTTCGCGGACGCCGCGGTGAGCTTGTAGGCGCTGCGCAGCTGGGCTGGTCCGTAATCGCCGTTGGCCACGGCCGGGGACGCGGGCAGGTTGCCTGACCGCCCGGTGCGGATGATCGACATGCAGGCATTCTCGAACCGCTTGGTCGGAGCCGGGCAGACGTACCGCTCGCCCGCCGGCAAGGCGGCGCGGTGCATGGTGACGGCGCGGGTAGTCGCCGGCATGGGGTGGGCAACTGCGGCACGCACCGGCGCGGCTGAAGCCGTCGCCGGTATCGTCGTGCCGAGCGCCGCGATAACTGCGGCCGTGGCGGCTAGCGCCGCGGGCCCGTAGAGCGATGATCTCCGCACAGGTCCAGGTCCTCCGGTCTCGATGAGTTCGCCAACCGATATATATCAGAAACCGAAGAACAAGAATTTGCCTTCTTGAATTACAATTTAATATCTGGCGGCCTTGCCGCCGCCCAGGTTGCCGCACGTCAGGGGGCAAGACCGGCCAAGCTCACGCAGGACGCTCACGCAAGGTAATTGCGGTCACGGAACGACAACCGGCGCAGCCGGCGGGGCCTACCGCAATGGCGCGTACCCGCCTGCGCCAGTTCGCCTCCGCCGTTGCGATTTACCGCCGGCTCGAAGATCAGCCGGTGATATAGCGGCGCATGCCGACGGCGTAGTCGCAGCCGGCCCCGAGCCCCACGTAACCTGCCATATCGCGCAGGAACTGGTCGGGGTCGAAATCCCGGCCGAGGCCCTTGATGTAGGCGTCGTGCTCACGGAGCGAGGCGACGCCCAGGCCGATCGTGCCGGTCACGTCGACGAAGTGCGTGGGGTCATTGCTGGCGATGACGTAGGCGGACGAAATGGGCTGGCACGGCGGCCCGGCCTCGGGGAACACCCACTCGTTGGCCACGTCCCGGCAGGCGTCGAGCACGGCCAGGCCGATCGCGCGGTGGTCGGCGTGGTTCACCGGCCCGGCCTCGCCCCAGGTGAGCTCGAAGCTCGTCGTGACCACCACGTCAGGGCGCAGCCGGCGGAACGCCGCCGCCAGGTCGCGGCGCAGCGGGATTCCGTACTCCACCAGGCCGTCGGCGTAGTCGAGGAACTCGACGTGGGTCACGCCGACGACCGCCGCGCTCCGCTCTTCCTCGGCGACCCGCAAGGGCGCGACCTCGGCGGGAGCCCGGCCCGCGATACCCGCCTCGCCCCGGGTCGCGAGCAGGTAACTGACCTGCTTGCCCTGCCCCGTCCAGCGCGCCACTGCTGACGCCGCCCCGTACTCCAGATCGTCCGGATGGGCGACTACGGCGACCGCTGAGTGCCAGTCCTCGGGCATCGGCTGCATGCGTATTATTATCCCCGCTCTTCGAAGGCAGGCCCCTAGCCGGCGAGGATGTCGGCCAGGTTGAAGCTGACGGGTTCCTCGAGCTGCCCGAAGCCGCAGGACTCGGGCTCCCGGTCGGGACGCCACCTGACGAACTGAGCCGTGTGCCGGAACCTGGTGCCCTCCATGTGGTCGTACCTGACCTCCACGACGCGCTCGGGCCGGAGCGGCACGAAGGAGAGGTCCTTGCCGGCGTTCCACCGGCTGCCCTCCGCCTCGCGCGGATTGCGCACGCCCTCGGCAGGCGCGGCCCAGTTCCAGGGATGGCCGTCGAACCCGGTGACCAGCGGCTGCAGCTCGGCGAACAGCTCCTTGCGCCGCGCCATCGGGAACGCGCCGATCACCCCGATGCTCGCCAGCTTGCCGTTCTCGTCGTAGAGCCCGAGCAGCAGCGAGCCGATCGCGTCGTCGCCTGACTTGTGCACCCGGTACCCGGCCACCACGCAGTCGGCGGTCCGCTCGTGCTTGATCTTGAACATCGCGCGCTTGTCCGGCTGGTAGTCCCCGTCCAGCGGCTTGGCGATGACGCCGTCGAGGCCGGCGCCCTCGAACTGGCTGAACCACACCTGCGCCAGCCCGGCGTCGGTCGTCGCCGGAGTCAGGTAGATCGGCGGCCTGGCGTCAGCGAGCGCCTGCTCCAGCAGTTCCCTGCGGCGCGAGAAAGGCTCAGCCGTGACATCGTCATCGCCGAGAGCGAGCAGGTCGAACCCCACGAAAGACGCTGGCGTCTGCTCGGCGAGAAGCCTGACCCGGCTGTCGGCCGGGTGGATCCGCTGCAGCAGCGCCTCGAAGTCAAGGCGCCTGCCCTCGCCATCGGGAATCACGATCTCGCCGTCGATGACGCACCGCTCGGGCAGGCTGGCCAGCACCGCCCCGACGAGCTCGGGGAAGTACCTGGTCATCGGCCGCTCGTTCCTGCTGCCGATTTCGACCTCGGCGCCGTCGCGGAAGATGACCGACCGGAAGCCGTCCCACTTGGGCTCGTAGCTCATCGCGCCGCCCGGGATCGCGGCGACCGACTTGGCCAGCATCGGGGCGACCGGCGGCATCACAGGTAGGCGCATGCCTTCCATCTTCCCCCAACTGCCACCCCGGCACCGCCCGCCTGCCCGCACGCGGCCGGGTAGCGCCCGCATTGCGCCGCGCCGAGCGCGCGCGGGAGGCTAGGCCAGTGGCAGACGCGAAAGATGTCCTGGCGGCCGGAGAATCACCTCCCATCACCTCGGTAGAGCGGCGCGGTATCGAGTACGTGCCGCCCGGCGATCGGTGGGGCAGGCCAGCGAACCTCTTCTGGATGTGGGCCGGCGCGATCTGGAACGTCGAGTTCCTCGTCTACGGCGTGCTGGGAGTCGTGGTCTTCGGCCTGTCTTTCCGCCAGGCGGTCCTGATTATCCTGGCCGGCAATCTCAGCTACCTGCTGACCGGCCTGGCCAGCTTGCAAGGCCCGCAGGCGGGGACCACGACCTTCGGCATCAGCCGGGCCGCGTTCGGGCCCAACGGCAACCGGGTGCCTTCGGTCTTCAACTGGGTGACTCAGGTCGGCTTCGAGATCGAGGGCATCGCCCTGATCGTGTTCGCCGCCATCGCGCTCGCGAATGAGGCCGGCCTGCGCCACGTCCCGGCCTGGCTCAAGGTCGTCTTCCTCGTCGCGGCGGTCGCGGTCCAGGCCGTGCTGCCCCTGCTCGGCCACGCCGCGGTGCTCAAGGTGCTGCGCTTGCTCGCGCTGCCCTTCATCGTGCTGTTCGCGATCATGGCCGCGTTCGTCGCGCACCGGTACCACGGCGGCCCGCCGCCCGCGAGCTGGGGCGCGATGACGATCTTCCTGGCGCTGGTCATCGCGGCAGGCGGGCTCGGCTGGACCGAGAACGGCAACGACTACTCCCGCTACCTGCCTCCGGCCGCGAGCAAGCGCGGCATCGTCGCGGCCGTCACCTTCGGCTGCCTGATCCCGTCGGTGATCCTGGAGATCCTGGGCGCCGCGCTCGGCTCTGAGCTGCCCAAGGCGGCCCAGCTGAGCGTCACCGGGCTCACCGCCGGATTCCCCAGCTGGTTCGTCGTGCCGTACCTGGTGTTCGCGATCTTGCAGCTCTTCGCGATCAACACGCTCGACCTGTACTCATCGGGCGTGACCTTGCAGTCGATCATTCCAAGGCTGCACCGGGTCGCCTGCGTCGCCGTCGACACGGTCATCTGCCTTGGCGTCGCCGCCTACGCGATCTTTTCCTCGCGGTTCTACGGGCTGCTCTCTAACTTCCTGCTGTTCATCATCGTGTGGCTGGGACCCTGGTGCGCGATCTACCTCACCGACTCCTGGCTGCGGCGCAATAAGTACGACGAGGCCTCCCTCCTCAACGAGAGCGGCGGCCTGTACTACCGGAACGGCGGATTCCACTGGCCAGCGCTCGCCGCCCAGGCCGCCGGGATGGTCGCGGCCTCCCTGTGGCTCAACGCCTACCCGCCCTACGTCGGGCCGCTCGCGAGCCGGTTCGGCGGCCCGATCGGCTCAGACTTCAGCGTCTTCATCGGGCTGCTCGCCGGCGCTCTCGCCTACTGGCTGCTCGCGAAGGGGCCGGCTAGGCCAGGCCAAGCGGGCGCGGGTCGAAGGTCACCCTGATCCAGTCGATCTTGCCGTCTGTCACGTGCCGCCAGTTGACGGCGGGCAGCGGCCCGGTCCTGGCCGTGTGCAGGTCATACCAGGTAAGGACATCAGGCCCGTCGGCGAACGTCTTGCGCACGACGATGTCGGTCATGAGCTCCGACATGCGCCGCAGGCCGGCCACGCATTCGTCCGCGCTTGACGCCTGACCGAGCGGGCCTTCGAACGTCGCGTCGTCGGCCAGGATCGCGCGGACGGCGTCGAAGTCACCGCGCTTCCAGGCGTCGAAGTAGATGGCGCCGATCTCGGCGGCGTCACTCATCGTCTGGCTCCCTTCCGCGGCCTGCCGGTGTGCCGCTCACTGAGCCACCCTTCCCGGCTAGCACGAACTATGCACGCCTGAGATCATGTCCAGCGTGGACGCGCCGGCCGAGCTCTCACTCACCGAGCTGAACGCGCTCGCGCCCGGCGGCGCCCGCCGCACCCTGACTCCCTGCTGCGCGGCTCCCGCCTGGGTGTCGTCGGTGGCGGCCAGCCGCCCGTACGCCTCGGTCGGCGCGCTGCTCGCCCGATCCGACGCGGCGGTAGCCGCCATGACGGGGGCTGACCTGCGCGCGGCGCTCGACGGTCACCCCAGGATCGGCGAGCGGAGCCGCGACAGCCAGCACGCCTGGTCACGGCAGGAGCAGGCCGGGGTGCCGTCCGCCGACGCCGGGCTCAGGCAGGGGCTGGCCGACGGAAATGCGCATTACGAGGAAAAATTCGGCCACATCTACCTGGTTTGCGCGACTGGGCGAAGCGGGGCCGAACTGCTCGCGTTCCTCCGCGAGCGGCTGGCCAACGAGCCGGAAGCCGAATGGCGGATCGTGGCGGCCGAGCTGGCCAAGATCAACCGGATCAGGCTGCGCAAGCTGCTCGGGGAGCCGGCATGAGCGGGCTGAGCACGCACATACTCGACACGGTCAGCGGCGAGCCGGCCAGCGGGGTCGTCGTCCGGCTCGAGTCCGGTGGCGCCGAGCTTGGCCGGGGGATCACCGACGCCGACGGGCGGATCCCGGACTTCGGGGTGGGCGTGCTCGCCGCCGGGGTGTACCGGCTGGTATTCGAGACGGAGGCGTACCTGGGGGGCGGCGAGACGGCGTTCTTCCCCGAGGTTGCCGTCACCTTCCGCGCTGACGGGCACCGGCCCAGGTATCACGTGCCGCTGCTGCTCAGCTCGTACTCCTACTCGACCTACCGGGGGAGCTGACGCATGGCGATCGAGCTTGGCCAGACCCAGTACGGCAAGGCGGAAACCAGGGTCGTGCGGATCTACCGTGACGCCGGGCGGCACGAGATCCGCGACCTGAACGTCTCGACCGCGCTGCGCGGCGACTTCGCCGCCGCGCACCTGACCGGCGATCAGGCCAACGTGCTGCCGACGGACTCGCAGAAGAACACGTGCTTCGCGTTCGCCAAGGAGCGCGGCGTCGGCGCGATCGAGGACTACGCGCTGGCGCTGGCGGAGCATTTCGTCGCCGATATCGCGACGGTCAGCCGGGCCCGCGTCGAAGTCGATGAGTACCGGTGGGACCGGGTTCCCGTCGCCGGGACCGGCCACGCGCATACGTTCATGCGGGCCGGCCACGAGGTGCGCACGGCTGCCGTGGTCGTTGAGGCCGGGGAGCATCCCGTTCAATCCTCTTGGGTTATAGGCGGGCTCAAGGACCTGATCGTGCTCAAGTCGACCGGGTCGGAGTTCGCCGGGTTCCTCAAGGACGGCTACACCACCCTGGCCGAGACGACCGACCGCGTCCTGGCCACGTCGCTCACCGCGCGGTGGCGCTACGCGGGCGGGGTCGGGGGCCGGGGTATTGCGTGGGACGAGGCGTTCTGGCAGGTGCGGGAGATCTTGCTGGAGCGATTCGCGCAGGTGCACAGCCGGGCCTTGCAGCAGACGCTGTACGAGATGGGAGCCGCCGTGCTGGCCGCGCGGGACGACATCGCCGAGGTCAGGCTGTCGGCGCCGAACAAGCATCATTTTCTCGCCGACCTCGCGCCGTTCGGGCTGGAGAACCCGGGCGAGGTGTTCTTCGCCGCTGACCGGCCTTACGGGCTGATCCAGTGCGCCGTGCGGCGCGACGACGCGCCGCCGGCGGCCGGCCTGGGAGTCGCCCGCGACGTTCGCCTGAGGCCCGTCCTCCCCCCGGCACTACCTTGGACCACACTGGGTGAATATGGGACGCTGAGCCGCTAAAGGGGGTGGGCATGGAGTTCGTGCGGCCGCGCGACTGGGACGAGGCGCTCGCCGTCAAGGCGGCGCACCCCGAGGCCGTGCCGATCGCCGGCGGGACCGACATCATGGTCGAGCTGAACTTCGACCGGCGCAGGCCGCCCGTGCTGCTTGATCTCTCCCAGGTAGCCGAGCTTCGCGGCTGGGCCGAGACCGGCGGGCGGCTGCGGGTGGGCGCCGGCGTCACCTACGCCGAGCTGACCGGGGAGCGCGGCGGTACCGGGGACGGGGCGCTCGGCCGGCGGCTGCCCGGGCTCGCGCTGGCCGCGCGGACCGTCGGGTCGCCGCAGATCCGCAACCGGGGCACGATCGGCGGCAACCTCGGCTCCGCCTCCCCGGCGGGTGACTGCCATCCGTCGCTGCTGGCCGCCGGGGCGCAGGTCGAGGTCGCGTCCGCGCGCGGCACCAGGATGATCGGGATCGATGACTTCTTTACCGGGGTCAAGCGGAACGCGATGGCGCCCGACGAGCTGATCTGGGCCGTGTGGATCAGCCCGCCATCAGGGCCTGAGCAGTTCGCCAAGATCGGGACGCGGAACGCGATGGTGATCGCGGTAACGGCGTTCGGGCTGGCGCTGCATCCGGATCGGCGGGCGGTCGGCACCGGGATCGGATCGGCGGCACCGACGCCCGTGCGGGCTGGCGAGGCCGAGGCATTCCTTGCCGGGGCGCTGTCCGATGGCGGCCTGTGGGAGTCGCGGCTGGCGCCGCTGCCATCGTCGGTGCTGGCCACGTTCGGCGCGCTGGTGAGTGCCGCCGCGCGGCCGATCGACGACGTGCGGGGGACGGCGGCCTACCGGCGGCACGCGCTATCGGTGCTGGCGCGGCGGACGCTGACCTGGGCGTGGCAGGAGTACTGCCGGAGCGAGAGCGGGTGATCAGGGGATGCGGGTGACGGCGACGGTGAACGGCGTCAGGCAGCAGGCCGACGATGTCTGGCCGGGGGAGAGCCTGCTGTTCGTGCTGCGTGAGCGGATGGGGCTGCCTGGCTCGAAGAACGCCTGCGAGCAGGGTGAATGCGGCTCCTGCACGGTCTACCTCGACGGCGTGCCTGTCTGCGCGTGCCTGGTAGCCGCAGGCCAGGCTGACGGCCGCGACGTGGTGACAGTCGAGGGGCTGGCCGCGCCTGACGGCGCGCTGCACCCGGTGCAGCAGGCTTTCCTCGAAGCGGGTGCCGTGCAGTGCGGCTTCTGTACCCCCGGGCTGCTGGTCGCCGCGCACGACCTGCTCGCCCGCCAGCCCGATCCCCCCGACGCCGACGTCAGGGAGGCGCTGGCCGGGAACCTGTGCCGGTGCACCGGGTACGAGAAGATCCTCGACGCGGTCAGGCTCGCCGCTTCGCGGCTGCGGGACGGGGGTGCGTGATGGCTGACCTGGTGCTCAGCGGCTGTTATGTGGTCACGATGGACGCCGGGCGGGCCGAGTACGAGTCCGGGCACGTGGTGATCTCGGGGAACCGGATCGTGTCCGCGGGTGCCGGCCGGCCGGCGCCGGTTTCCGGGCCGGCGGCTTCCGCCGGCGGTGCCCGGGTCATCGACGGCTCCGGATGCGTGGCGACGCCCGGGCTGATCAACACCCATCATCACCTGTACCAGTGGGCCACGCGCGGGCGGGCGGTCGACTCGACGCTGTTCGGCTGGCTGACCGAGTTGTACCCGGTGTGGGCGCGGATCGACGCCGAGGTGGTGCTTGAGGCGGCGACGGCGGCGCTGGCATGGCTGGCCAGGACCGGGTGCACGACGACGACCGATCATCACTACGTCTTCCCGCGCGGCGGCGGCGACGTGCTCGGAGCGACCGTCGCGGCGGCCCGGGCGGTGGGGCTGCGGTTTCACCCGACCCGGGGCTCGATGGATCTTGGCGAGTCGTCCGGCGGCCTGCCGCCCGACGATGTCGTCGAGGACATCGACGCGATCATGGCCGGGACCGAGCGGGCTGTCGCGGCCTTCCATGACCCCGGGCCTGGCTCGATGCTGCGGCTCGGGGTGGCGCCGTGCTCGCCTTTCTCCGTCACTGGCGAGCTGATGAGGGCGGCTGCCTCGCTGGCGCGCGACCAGGGCCTGCGGCTCCATACCCACCTGGCCGAGACGGCGGACGAGGACGCCTTCTGCGCGGAACGCTTTGGCCGCACGCCGGTCGAGTACCTGGACTCACTGGACTGGCTGGCCGGCGATGTCTGGCTCGCGCACGGCATCCACCTGAACGACGAGGCGATCGCCCGGCTGGCCGCCACCGGGACCGGCGTGGCGCACTGCCCGTCGTCCAACGCGCGGCTGGGGGCGGGCATCTGCCGTACCGCCGACCTTCTCGCGGCTGGCGTGCCGGTGGGGCTTGGGGTGGACGGTTCCGCGTCGAACGAGGAGAGCTCTCTCATCGGCGAGGTGCGCCAGGCCGTGCTGATGGCGCGGGCCGCCGGCGGCCCGCAGGCTCTGGGGGTGCGTGCCGCGCTCGAGCTGGCGACGCTCGGCGGGGCGCGGTTGCTCGGGCGGTCTGACGAACTCGGGTCGCTGGAGGCCGGGAAGCTGGCCGACGTTGCGTTGTGGCGCGTGGATGGAGTCGGTCTCGCGGGAGCGGCCGACCCGGTCGCCGGGCTGGTCCTCGGCCCGCGCCCGCCTCTTGAGCTGCTGGTCGTCAACGGCTCGGTGGTCGTCGAGCACGACGAGGTCCGCACGGTCGACGAGCGCTCCGCCGCCGCCGCTGCCACCCGCGCGGCCGCCGCCCTGACCTGACCACCCCGCGCCCTCCGCCGGCCCTCCGCCGGCCCCGCGCCTTCCGCCGGCCCTCCGCCGGCCCCGCGCCTTCCGCCGGCCCTCCGCCACTGCGTTTCAGCAACGTGGCCCTCCCTGTTGCTGTCAGCAGCCAAAATTGTGAGCAACGTGGCCCCCCCTGTTGCTATTGGGACGACATCAGGGAGGGCCACGTTGCTGTTAGAACTGCGGGCGGCTTCGGCAACGTGGCCCTACTTGCTGCTGTTGGGGCCATCGAATGTCGGACTTGGCTGGGATGCTATCCGCCATGAAGCAGGATTCCGGCGCGGCGGACCGCGTCATCGAGCAAGTATTAAGCCAGCAGGGCGACGTCATCGCGCGGGCCCAGCTGCTCAGAGCCGGATGGACAGAGGCGACGCTGCGGTACCGAACGCGCGCAGGCGGAATGTGGGCCCTCATCCTGCCCGGCATCTACGTGCGCGGCAACGGCGTCCTGGCCGATGGCCAGCGAGAAACCGCTGCGGCCCTGTTCGCCGGACCCGGGTCCGTAGTCACCGGCAAGGCAGCCGCGCGGCAGTACGGACTGCGCGTTCCCGCTACTGATGCCGTAGATGTTCTAGTACCACGCTCCGCGAAACGGCAGAGCATCGGTTTTGTGCGGGTTCATCGCACGATGAGGATGCCTGATCGGCCCTCAGTACGCGCAGGGATCCGGTGGGCGCCCGTGGCCCGCGCGGTCGCCGACGCTACCCGCGCCGAGATGGGCGTGCGCGAGGCGCGGGCGCTGGTTGCCGGTGCCGTGCAGCAGCGGGCGTGCACGATCAGTGCGCTCGGCACCGAGTTGGCGGCTGGTCCGAAGCGAGGGTCGGGCGTGCTGCGGACTGTGCTCGAGGAAGTCGCGGCCGGGGTCAGGTCGGCGGCGGAGGGAGACCTGCGCAAGCTGATCAGGCACAACAAGCTGCCTCAGCCGATGTACAATGCTCAGCTTCTCATCGGCCAGGACTTTCTCGCCCAGCCGGATGCCTGGTGGCCAGAGGCGGGCGTCGCTGGCGAGGTAGATTCGCGCGAGTGGCACCTGCTGCCCGCGGACTGGGAGAGGACGATGGCAAGGCACGCCGCGATGACGGCCAAGGGGATCCTGGTCGTGCACGTGACCCCGCAGCAGCTCAAGACGCAGCCTGACCGCGTCGCCGCCGACCTCAGGGCGGCTATCGAGGCTGGCCTCAGGCGGCCCAAGCTGGAGATCCGCGCGATCGCGCAGGCATGACGGCAGCGCGCGGGTGAGGCGGGCGCGGTGCTGGGGGCTGGGAATATCCGCACGGTGACGATGGAGATCTCATCGGGCTGAACGTAGGCTCAGCGAGGTGAGCACACCCAGCACACCGGCCTCGCTCAGCAGGCCGAGCGCGCCCAGTGCGTCGGCTCCAGTCCGGCCGGGGCGCGGGCCAACTACCCCGCCGCCGCAGGCCGATCATCAAGCCGGCGGCGGAGCCGGCCAGATCGGCGCGAGCCCGGTGCGGCCGGACGGGCGGCTGAAGGTCACGGGCGAGTTCGCTTATGGCAGTGACCTGTGGATGGACGACATGATCTGGGGCGTCACGCTGCGCAGCCCGCACCCCTACGCGAAGATCAAGTCGGTCAGCATCGGCGAAGCCCTGGCCACCGCCGGGGTCTATGCCGTCCTGACCAGCAGCGACGTCCCCGGCCAGAACGCCTATGGCCTCGAGCACGCCGACCAGCTCGTGCTTGCCTCCGGCATCGTCAAGTACGCCGGGGAGCCGGTGGCACTCGTCGCCGCCGACCATCCCGAGGTCGCCAGGAGAGCGGCGGCCAAGATCGTCGTCGACTACGAGCCGCTCGACCCGGTCACCGACGCCGTCGCCGCCCTCGAGCCCGGTGCCCCGCGACTGCACCCGGGCGGCAACCTCGTGCGCCACCTCAAGGTCCGCAAGGGCGACCCGGCACCGGCCGCCGACGTCATCGTCAGTGGCTGCTACGAGATCGGCATGCAGGACCAGGCGTTTCTCGGCCCCGAGGCGGGGCTGGCCGTGCCCGACGGCGAGGGCGGGGTCGACTTGTACGTGTCCACGCAGTGGCTGCACGTGGACCAGCGGCAGGTGTGCGCCGCGCTGGACCTGCCGCCCGAGCAGGTCAGGCTTACCCTGGCCGGCGTGGGCGGCGCGTTCGGCGGACGCGAGGATCTCTCGATGCACGTGCACGCCTGCCTGCTCGCCCTGCATACCGGCAAGCCGGTCAAGATGGTGTACAGCAGGGAGGAATCCTTCTTCGGGCACGTGCACCGGCATCCGGCGCTGATCAAGTTCGAGCACGGCGCGACCACCGATGGCACGCTGGTCTACGTCAAGGCGACCATCCACCTCGACGGCGGCGCCTACGCCTCGAGCACCCCGGCCGTGGTCGCGAACGCGGGCCTGATGTGCGCCGGGCCCTACGTCGTGCCGAATGTGCACGTCGACGCTTACGGCGTCTACACGAACAACCCGCCCTGCGGCGCGATGCGCGGCTTCGGCAACGTGCAGGCGGCGTTCGGCTACGAAGCGCAGATGGACAAGCTGGCCGCCGCGCTTGGCCTGCACCCACTGGACTTCCGCTGCCGGAACGCGATGGAAATGGGCAGCTCAGCCCCCACCGGCCAGGTCATCGACAGCCCCGCCCCGGTCGCCGAACTGCTGCGCCGGGTGCAGGCCATGCCCCTCCCACGTGGCGGCACGCACGACCTGCGCCACGTCCCGGGCGGCGTCGGCAACACCACGCACGGCGAGGGCATCGCCCGCGGTATCGGCTACGCCGTCGGGTACAAGAACGTCGGCTTCTCCGAAGGCTTCGACGACTACTCCACCGCCCGCGTGCGGCTCGAGATCCTCGCCGGCGAGCCGGTCGCCACCGTGCATACAGCGGCCGCCGAGGTCGGCCAGGGGCTGGTCACGATCGAGCAGCAGATCTGCCGCACCGAACTCGGCGTCCAGCGGGTCGTGATCGTGCCGAAGGACACCGGCGTCGGCTCGGCCGGCTCGACGTCGGCTTCCCGGCAGACCTACGTGACCGGCGGAGCGGTCAAGGCCGCGTGCGAGAGCGTCCGCGAGCAGCTCTTCAGCCTGGTCAGGCAGCGGCTTGAACAGCCCGGCCGCGCCCTGCTCCTCGCCGGCGGCCAGCTCTGGCCAGCCGATGACAACGCGGCGGCACCGCTCGGCAGCATCGGCGACTTCCTCGGCCCGACAGTGCTCGAAGACACCGTCGAGTGGCGGCACCGCCCGACCGAGCGAGTCGACCCGGAGACCGGTCAGGGCTTCGCCCACGTTCAGTACGCGTTCGCCGCCCACCGGGCCGTGGTCGACGTCGACACCGAACTCGGCCTGATCAAGGTCGTCGCGCTCGACTGCGCGCAAGACGTCGGCAAGGCGCTCAACCCCCAGGCCGTGGTCGGCCAGATCCAGGGCGGCAGCGCCCAGGGGCTCGGCCTGGCCGTGATGGAGGAGATCCAGGTGCGCGACGGGATGATCAAGAACCCGTCTTTTACCGACTACCTGATCCCGACGATCCTCGACGTCCCGCCGATGCGCATCGACGTCCTCGAATACCCCGATCCGCACGCACCCTACGGCCTCAGGGGAGTCGGCGAGCCGCCGACGATCTCATCGGGACCAGCCATCGTCGCGGCCATCCGGGCGGCAACGGGACTCGCGATCGACCGGGTCCCGGTAAGACCACACGATATAACTGGTACCTCGTGACACCTCGCCCTCCTTCTAGGCCGGCCTTGCGGTGCCTGGCCGATGACCTCGACCGGCTGCTCGCCGTATCGGACGCGCAGCTCGCCGCGGGTTACCCGGGAGACAGCCAGGCCCGCCAGCCAGTGCACACGGCCTACATCCCGGCGCACCGGTTCGCCGCCAACTCCGTCCGCCTGTGGGGCAGCGAAGCAGTCGCCACCCTGGATGAATTCGCCCCGGACGACTCCGCGTTCGCCAGCGCGATCGGCCTGCGCCCAGAACTCGCCGCCGAAGTGCGGCCGCTCGTCCAGGCCAAGCTCGCCGCCGAGCCGATCGAAGACCTGCGCATCGACTTCGAAGACGGCTACGGCCAGCGCTCCGACGACACCGAAGACGCCCACGCCCGAGCCGCCGCGCGCGCACTGCGATCCGTCTTGGGCCAGAGTGGCGCCCCGCCCTACGCCGGCCTCCGCTGCAAGAGCCTCGAACAGAACACCCGCCGCCGCGCGGTCGCAACCGTAGACGCGTTCCTCGAAGCCCTAACCGAGCACGAAGTCGAACCCCCGCCCGGCTTCCTGATCACCTTGCCCAAGGTCACCTCGGCCGCTCAGGTCACCGCTATGAATGCCCTCTGCGAACGCTTCGAGTCCGCATACGGCTTGCAGCGCCCCCGCAAACTCAACTTCGAGATCCAGATCGAAACCCCCCAAGTGATCATCGGCCCCTGCGGCGCCGCCACAGTCGCGCAGTGCATCCACGCAGGCCAAGACCGCCTAGCTGCCCTGCATTACGGCACCTACGACTACAGCGCAGCACTAGGCATCAGCGCGGCCCATCAGAGCCTCGATCACCCCGCAGCCGACTACGCCAAGGCAGTCATGCAGGTGGCGGCAGCGGGCACAGGCGTCAGACTGTCAGACGGCTCGACTAATGTGCTGCCCGTAGGCTCCCGCGACCAGATCATCGCGGCCTGGCAGCTCCACGCACGGCTAGTCAGACGCTCGCTGGAGCGAGGCTTCTATCAAGGCTGGGACTTGCACCCAGCCCAGCTAGTAAGCCGCTACGCCGCGACATACGCCTTCTACCGCGAGGCCCTGCCAGCAGCGAGCGCCCGCTTGCGCGCCTACGCCGACAGAGCAGCAGCGGGCCTGGAAGAGCCAGCAACGGGCCGCGCGCTAGCCGGCTCCGTCCTCAGGGCACTCGACTGCGGCGCGGTTTCCGAACCCGAGGTCGTCGCCCAGACCAGCCTGGACCGAGCGCGGCTAAGGTCCGTGCGGCGCACGGGCATAGTGCCATGACCGAGCCCGAGCTGGTAGTCAGAGCCCGCCGCGTCCTAACCCCAGCCGGTATCGAGCCCGCAGAGGTGCGGGTTCGAGATGGGCGGATTGTTGCTGTTGAGGGGATCGACTGGACGACCGTACCGCCCTTGCCGACTGAACGCGGCCAGGACGGCACGGTCGCCCAGCCTGAGGCACATCGGCTCGCCGGTCACAAGACCCGCGTCGTGGTGCTCTCCGACGACGAGGTGCTGTTGCCAGGGCTGGTCGATACTCACGTGCACGTCAATGAGCCCGGGCGGACAGAGTGGGAGGGCTTCGCTACTGCTACGGCGGCCGCGGCGGCTGGCGGGGTCACGACGATCATCGACATGCCGCTGAACTCGATCCCGCCGACGGTCGACGTCGCTTCGCTCGTCGTCAAACGGGACGTGGCAGCCGGGCAGTGCGCGATCGATGTCGGCTTCTGGGGCGGGGCCGTGCCGGGGAACTCAGAGCAGAGGGCTGGTCTGCATGACGCCGGCGTGTTCGGCTTCAAGTGCTTCACTGCGGACTCGGGAGTAGCTGAGTTTCCGCCGCTTGACAATGCGGGGCTGGCTCTCGCCGTGCGGCAGGCGGCCGAGCTGGGCAGCCTGCTCATCGTGCATGCCGAGGACGCCGCGCGGATCGGTGCCGCCTCTGGGCGGGAGTACGCGGGCTTCGTGCGGTCTCGGCCGCAGGCGGCCGAGACCGCGGCTATCGCGCGGGTGATCGAGCTTGCCAGGCAGCATGATGCGCGGGTACATGTGCTGCACTTGTCGGCGGCTGATGCCGTGCCGCTGCTGGCCCGCGCCCAGGCCGACGGAGTGCGGATCACGGCTGAGACGTGTCCGCATTATCTGGCGCTCAGCGCCGAGCACGTGCCCGAAGGGCAGACGCAATTCAAGTGCTGTCCGCCGATCAGGGACCAGGGCAACCAGGAGCGGCTGTGGGAGGCGCTCGCGAGCGGGGTGATCACCTGCGTGGTGTCTGATCACTCGCCGTGCTCGCCCGGCCTGAAGCGACTCGACTCCGGGGACTTCGGGGCGGCCTGGGGCGGGATCTCCTCGGTGCAGCTTGGCTTGCCCGTGGTCTGGACGCGGGCCGCTCAGCGCGGATTCGGCCTGCCTGAGGTCAGTGCCTGGATGGCGGCCAGCCCGGCGCGGCTGGCCGGCCTGCCGGGCAAGGGCGTGATCGAAGCCGGGCGGGATGCCGACCTCGTGGCGTTCGCCCAAGACGAAGAGTTTGTCGTGCGGCCAGAACAACTCCTGACCAGGCACCGGCTGACGCCGTACGAAGGGCAGAAGCTGCGCGGCGTGGTCAGGAAGACCTGGCTGCGCGGCGAGCCGGTCCGGGCCGGCAGCCGCGCTGGCCGGCTCCTGGAGAGAGAGCCAGCCGCATGAGTGACTTCACCCGGCTCCCCGACCTGGCCAGCCGCGCGCTAGGGGGGAGCGTCGCGTACGCCAATGACGAGTTCTTCGCCGAGAAGGAGAACCTGATCAGGCCCGAACCCCCCGGGTTCGACTCAGCGGGATTCGGTCACAAGGGCAAGACCTATGACGGCTGGGAGACCAAGCGGCGCCGGGAGGCGGGTCATGACTACGCGGTCGTGCGCCTTGGCTGCCAGGGCACCGACGGCCGGCGTCGTCGTCGATACCGCGTTCTTCAAAGGCAACTACCCGCCCGAGATCTCGGTCGAGGCCGCCTGCGCGGACGGATATCCGGCGCCAGCCGAGCTTGCGGGCCTGAGCTGGCACGAACTGGTCCCCAAGAGCCCGGCCAAAGGCGACACCGTCAACAGCTACCCCGTCACTGACCGGCATCGCTGGACCCACATCCGCTTGTCGATCTACCCAGACGGCGGGGTCGCCCGGCTGCGGGTGCATGGCGAGGTCGTCCCTGACCCGGCGTTCCTCACCGGGACGATCGACTTGGCGGCGCTCGAGAACGGCGGCCGGGTCATCGGCTGCTCGAACGACTTCTACTCATCGCCCGAGCAGCTGATCATGCCGGGCCGCGCCCGCGTCATGAGCGACGGCTGGGAGAACGCCCGCCGCCGCGACACCGCCGGCGACTACGTCGAGTTGCTGCTGGCGGCCGAGGGGCTGATCCGCTACGCCGAGATCGACACCTCGTACTTCGTCGGCAATGCCCCGGATTACGTCCGCCTCTCCGGCGCCGCCGGCCGCGACGGGCCGTGGCACGAACTGCTCCCCGCGACCCGCGTCCAGCCCGACACCAGGCACCGCTTCAGGATCGACGCCACCGAGCCGGTCACTCACGTCCGCCTCGACGTCCTGCCAGACGGCGGCCTGGCCAGGCTCCGCCTCCGCGGCTCCCTGACCCCGGCCGCCCTGGCCGCCGCCGAGTCCCGCTGGCGCGCCACCCGCCCCTTACAAGGCTGTCGGGTTGACTCGGAATCTTGGAGAGTCAGGCGCCTGGCGGGTCAGCGGGAGGCTTTCCCCCTGTAGATTTTTGAACTAGTGCCTCCGCGCGTGATCTGTGCTTCTGGGCGGACGTGCGCTGTGCTCTGGACTTTGTCAGTGCGAGGGCGGCAGGTGCGATGCTCCGTGATCATGTTCGCGGGCATGATCACGGAACATTGCTGCTGCCCTGGAGGCTGTCGCGTGACTCGTGATCGGGTCGGGGAGCCCTTCGGACACCCTGCGGAACCGTCAGGCGGGAGCACGCCCCGGCGCCCCGGCGGCCGCCGGCCCGGCGGCCCGGCGGCCCGCGGCCCGCGATGGCATCAGGGCGGCCCGGGTTGCTGGTCACGCCCGTCTCTGACAGCATCGTGGCCCTCCCTGTTGCTGTTGATCACTGGTTTTGACAGCAACGTGGCCCTCCCTGATGTCGTCCTGACAGCAACGGGGAGGCCCTGTTGCTGTCAGAACGGGCCGCTGACAGCAACAGGGAGGGCCGCGATGCTCACGCCGCCCCGGCGGCGCCGTTCCGGAGCACAGCGCACGTCCGCCCGGGAACGCAGATCAACCGCGAAGGCACTAGTTCACAAATCTCAAGGGGAAAAAGCCTCACAGCTGACCCCGCCAGGCGCCTGGCTCTTCACGATCCCGGGTCACCCGGCAGCCTCTCCCGGCACGGGCGATCGTCCGTGATCATGTTCGCGGGCATGATCACGGAACATCGCCGCTGTCCTGGAGACTGCCGCGTGACTCATGATCAGGCAGGCTGCCTCCCGGGCGCCCGCCTCGTGTCGGCCTGGCCCGCCAAGGCCCGGCCCCTGCGAGGTTCGGCGCGGTTCTTGCGGAGCGGGCCGGGCCCGGTTCCGGCGGCACGGGATCGCCGCGCCGGTGATCGCCGCGTGTTCTGGCGCCGGAGCATGATCGCGGAGCGCTCTCCGTCATCTGCGGCAAGACCGCGAGCGTTCTCCGTCGTTACCAGGGAGACTTCTTCTCGCAGCACGGAGCGTTGACCGGCGTTGCCGCGGAGAGTTTTCGCAGCACGGAGCGTTGACCGGCGTCGCCGCGGAGAGTTCTCGCAGCACGGAGCGTTGACCGCTCTATGTGCCGGAAAGCCTCCGTACAGCGATAAGTCTCCGCGCCAGAGCCGGAAAGCGCTCCGCGAAGCGGGAAGTCTCCGGGAACCCGGGAAGAGTCTCGTCTGCTGAGCCCCCGGAGCTTGACATGCCAAGATCCCGAGTCACCCGACAGCCTCCCTGACCTGGGCGATCTTCCGCGATCACGGTCTCGATCATGATCACGGAAACCAGTACGTGTCCCGGGGAGTGCCGGGCGGTTCGTGATCGGGGTCGGGGAGCCTTTTCGGCAGTGTGGGGGAGAGTTCTCGCTCCGGGGAGTTTTTCAGCGGCAATAGAACCGGCGGGGAGATTCTGCCTGATGACTCAGGGAAGTCTCCCGCATCAGTCAGGCGGCTACGCCGGGGGCGAGTTCGCTGCTTTCGGCATCAGCCGGAGCGCGTTTTTCATCGTGAGGCATTCTGAATTTCGGCATCGGGCCGGGCAGCAGGGTAAGCGCGGCGGTGCACCCGCCGATCACGGCGATGAAGAGAGTCGCCCGAGGGCCGATGAACGTGCCGAGCAGGCCGCCAACGAGGGCGCCAAGGGGCCGGGTGCCGTAGTTGACGGCCTGGAACGCCCCGCTGACCCTCGAACGCAACTCGTCAGGGATGACGACGGCGAAGATCACGCCGACACTGATGTCGAGCATCATCACGCCGAACCCGGCGCCGAATTCCGCCGCGATCAGCATCGCCAGGACTAGCCAGCGCGGGCCAGCGGCGGCGGGGACCAACGCGAGGGGCGCGATGAAGAGCAGGCAGCCGAGCATGTAGGCGCGGCCGACGCCGATCCGGTCGGCGACCCGCCCCGTGACCATCGCGCCGAGGATGCCGCCGATCGCGCCGATTCCGAGCACCACGCCGAGTACGCCCGGCTGGACATGCAGGTACCGCACCGCGTACAGCACGAACAGCGTGATGAAGACGAAGTCAAAGAAGTTGACCACCGACGCCGCGAGCAGCGACGCGCGCACGATCGGGGAGCTCTTGATGAATTTGACGCCTGCGGTCAGCGAGCCTTTTCCTGATTCGGCCGCAGGCGGTTCGCATGGACGAATCCTGGACAGGAAGAATGCCGATCCGAGGAACGACAACGCGTTTGCGAATACCGCGCCGGGCGCGGTCAGCAACTGGACAAGCAGGCCGCCGGCGCTCGGGCCGCCCATGAACGACAGCGCCCGGCTGCCGTAGACCAGCGAGGTCCCGTTAACGTATTTGTCCTCAGGAACGAGCGCGACGAATAGCGTCGGATCGCTGACGGTGAAGAGCACGCTCAGCGCGCCTTCGCCGAACGCGACCCCGTATAGCTGCCACAACGTCAGCACTCCGGCGAAGTAGCAGACCGGGATGCTGATCAGCAGCAGAGCCCGGCCGAGGTCGGCCGCGATCATGGTCAGCCGGCGGTGCCCGCGCCGGTCTACCCAGGCACCGGCGTGCAGGCCGAAGATCAGCATGGGCAGCCAGAGGAGCGCGGTCAGCACTCCCATCTGCGAGGGGTTCGCGCGCAGGGCGAGCACGGCGACCAGGGGGAGTGCGATCGAGGAGATCTGGTCACCGAACATGGAGATTGTCTGGCCGCTCCAGTACCGCCGGAAGGCGGTGTCCCGCAGCAACTCTGGGATGCGCCGCCGCACGAGGCGGCTCCGGGCCGCGGGGGTCATGACCGCACCGGCTTGTCGATGATCGGGAACCCCAGCTGGATGAAGCTGACCAGCCTTGAACCCGGCGGGCGCAGCTCGGGATTGGTCAGCCGCTCGGCGTACCGCTGCAGCGTCTGCATCTGCTCGTTGGCCTCCTTGAGCTCGTCCGCGGTCACGTACAGCAGCCAGTCATTGACCTGCGCGGCGCGCTGCCACTCGGCCGGCTCGTCGGGCATGCTCTCCAGCCAGCGCATCGCGCTCTCGAAGTAGCGTTCGAGCACGATGGACCTGAACAAGTGCGCTGCCGCCGCGAACTCGGGGCTGTCGCCCACGTCCGGTATGTCGGTAATCATGGCGCTGGCTCGCCACGGGCGCTCCCGGCCGTGCCCGCCTCCGGCCTCTTCGACCAGTCCGTACTTGCTCAGCTGCCGCAGGTGAAATGAGCAGCTCGCCGAGCTCTCGCCCACCAGCTCGGCCGCCTGGGTGGCAGTCAGCGGGCCCCGCGCCCGCAGGTGCGAGAGCAGCGACAGCCTGAGCGGGTGGGCGAGCGCGCGCAGCGCCTTGGGATCGGTGATCCGGCTGACGGAGCGCGGCTCACGCTCCGCCGCCTTGTCCGATGGGTCGTCTTTCATGCATCCAAAGCTAGCTTTCGAAAGCTAGCTTTGCAAACTGTCCTTTCGACGCCTCAGGCGCAGAGCTACAGTTGACGATGCATCGTCCCGCGTAGTATCGTCCCGCGTAGTAGATGAGACGGCTGTCGCGACGGGAGCGCGGACGTGGATTTCACCGAACCGGTCGTGCTGGTGCTCACGAGCCTGGCCGAAGGGCCCAAGCACGGCTATGCGCTGGCCAAGGACATCGAGTCGTTCTCGGGAGCCAGGCTCGGGCCGGGCACCCTGTACGGGGCGCTCAGCCGGCTGGAGGAGCGCGGCTGGATCGAGGCGCTGCCCGCGCAGGATCGCAGGCGTCCCTACCAGATCACCTCGGCCGGCGCGGAGAGCCTGGCCGCGCACCTTCAGAACGCGCAGAAGGTGGCGGCCACCGGCCTGCACCGGCTGACCCAGGGTCGACTAACACCGCGGACCGTGTCATGACGCCGCCATGGCCGGCCCGGCTGCTCGTCGCGTACCCGCCGGGCTGGCGGGCCAGGTACGGCGACGAGCTTGACCAGCTTGTCCAGGACCTGCACGGCAACGGGCGCAGGCCGATGGCGCTGGCCGCTGACCTGATTCGAGGGGCCGCGCTCGCGTGGCTGACTGAGGGGAGAATCCAGATGAACGAGCGCTCGAAGGGCGTCTTGATCACCGTGCTATGGAACTGGGTCGCGTTCGCGGCGACCGCGGCGTGGTTCGGTCACGACCTGGCGGTCTATCCGACCGCGGGGGAGGCTGAGCGGATCGCGCTCGTCCACCAGGGCGTGCCCGACTCCTTTCTCGTGCTGCAGGCGGCTGGGGCGGTCGGCGTCACGGCAACCGCCTGCGCCGCCGTCGTGTTCGGCATCGGCGCGGCCAGGTACGCGCTGCGGCACGGGCGGCGCGATCTGCTCGCGCTGATGGCGGTGCCGCCGGCGGTGGCGGCGGCGTGGCTGGGCGGCCTCGCGTTGGTCCCGCACGCCACCGGGTCGGCGGCGAACCTCGGGGTCGCCGTTGGCTGGCTGCTGCTCGGCGTCGCCGGGATCGCCGGGTCCACGCAGGCCGTGGTCAAGGTGGCGAGGTCGGCCGAGTTCGACGGGCGGACGTGGCGGATCGGCGCCGTCGCCGGCGCGGTCGTGACCGCGGCGATGGCGGTCGCCACCGGCGCCACGATCTCCTGGGGCCTGATCGAGCGCACCAGCCAGGCTCACCCCGGTGATGCTGCCGGGTGGTTCATCGTAGTCACGATCATGGCCGTGACCACCGGCCGCGCCGTCCTCGCGCTGATCGGGACGAGGCGCGCGGTACCGGATGAACCTGTCGTCGCCTAGCCCGGCATGCCGGTGCTTTCGCGACGTTCCAGGGCATCGCGCGGTAAGCGGCCATCAGCCGTCCGCTCGCCTGACAGGATCGTGATCGCGGCGCCGACGGACACGATGAGGCACCCGGTAACCGCGAGCAGGCTGACCCTTGCCTGCTGTAACGCGTAGGCGAAGAGGATGCCCCACATCGCGTAGGTAATGTTCAGCGCCATCGCTCTCGCCACGCCGATCTTGCGCATCGCGTGGTACCAGACCGTGTACGAGATGCCTCCGATGATGCCGGCGACGATGATCGGCAGGTAGAGGTCTCGGGTCAGGGCGACTTTCACGAAGGCGGAAAGGCCGCCTGGAACCGCCAGGGCAGCCACGGCCAGCAATGTCGCTGAGAACAGTTCCCGCACGGCCGCCACCGAGTCCGAGTCGGTCGTGGCCATGGCGCGGGTGGCGACAATTCCCTCGAGCGCCTGGCCGAGGGCGGCGGCCAGTGCCAGGGCCAGGCCCGCGAGCGTCCGCGCGCTGTCAGCTGACGAGCTCGCGTCGAACGCGGTCAGCGCGGCCCCGAAGCAGGCCGCCCCGACCCCTAGCCATGCGATCCGGCTCAGCCGCTGGTGAAACAGCCGCTGCGCCAGGAGGGCGCCGATCACCGGGTAGGTCGCGGCTGCCGTTAGCGTATCGGCCGGGCCGGCGAGGATCAGCGCCGCGACGTACGTGCCCATGAAGAGGGCCGCCGAGCAGGCCGCACATCCCGACCGTGAGAGCGGTGCGGGAAGTGAGCAGCCTGAGAACTTTCGGCAGCCCCCCGGTCACGCCGGAGCGCACGAGAAGGAATAGCGCCCCGGCCGCGTCGAAGACCGCCGCGATGACGAGCAGCACGGCCAGCAGGGAGTAGCCGGGCATCCTGAAGGAGAGCCCGGCGAGCAGCACCGCCGCCAGGCCCCACGTCGCGCCGGAGATCATGCCGTCGAGATAGCCAGAGGTGGGCCTCATGGACGCCCGTGCCTGCCACCTGAATTCCTCACGGGCGCGGCGTCAGCCGGGCGGTCAGGGCCGGATCCCGTTCGACGACCGGCCCGAGTACCTCGTCGATCTCCTTGCACAAGCGCGGATCGAGCGCGACACCGGCCGCCGCGCAGTTCTCGATCACCTGCAGCGGGCGGGACGCGCCCACGATCGCGGACGCGACATCGGGATTCTGCAACGTCCACGCGATCGCGAGCTGCGCCATCGTCAGCCCGGCCGACGCCGCGAGCGGCCTGAGCCGCTGCACCCGGCTGAGCACCTCCTCGCGCAGGAACGGATGCAGGTAGCTGTACCCCTCCGCGTCGGCGGCGCGCGATCCGAAGGGCGGCACCTTGCCTGGCAGGTACTTGCCCGTCAGCACGCCCTGGGCGATCGGGGACCAGACGATCTGCCCGATGCCGAGCTCCGAGCAGGCAGGGATCACCTCGGATTCGATGACCCGCCACAACATGGAGTACTGCGGCTGGTTGGCGATCAGCGGCATGTGCAGCTCCCTGGCGAGCTGGTGCGCGGCCCGGATATCCTCGGCCCGCCATTCTGACACGCCTATATAGCAGACCTTGCCCGCCTTGACAATGTCGGCGAACGCCTCGATCGTCTCCTCGAGCGGTGTCTCTACGTCGTACTGATGCGCCCAGTAGATGTCCACGTAGTCGGTACGCAGGCGGCGTAATGACGCGTCGATCGAGTCCATTATGTGCTTGCGGGACAGGCCGCGATCGTTGCGGCCAGGGCCGGTCGGCCAGTACAGCTTGGTGCAGATTTCCAGTCCCGCGCGCCGCCTGCTATCAAGCGCCCGGCCAAGCACTTCCTCGGCTCGGGTGTCCGCGTACATATCGGCGGTGTCAAACGTGGTGATGCCGGCGTTGAGCGCGGCCCGCACGCAGGCGAACGCCGTGTCCTCGTCGGTCTGGTGGCCGTGAGTGAGCCAGTTGCCGTAGGCGATCTCGCTGACCATCAGCCCGCTCTTGCCGACATGACGGTGCTCCATCACTCCTCCTTCGGCGTCGGCAGGAAACCGGAGCCGACAAGGTATTGAATGTACCGGTCGAGAACGGGCTGAGCGATTTCCGGGCATTCAGTGCCCGATTCGGCGAGACCGAATGCGGTATTGGTACGGTCGAAGCGGAAGCCATCGAGCTGCAGTGAATCAACCGCCGCGCTGACAAGGACGAGAGTCGCCCGAACCGAGCTGTCCTGGTCGTCGGTGATGACGTCCGCGTGAGCTTGGAGCCGGCCCACCCAGTCCTGGTACGGCACGGCCTCGATGCTGTGGCCGGCGGCGCGGACCCGGTCGATGATCGTCTCGATCCTGGTGACCCACGGGCTGGTCAGGTTGAACTCGATGCCGATCGACTCCGGGCGCAGCGCGAGCCGCACATATGCCCTGGCGACGTAGTCGACCGGCACGAGGTTCACCTCGGTCCACTGGGCACTGTCATCCGGCGCGGCCCCGACTTCCACGCACGCCCTGACGTAGTGCCAGAGTCCGTCATTGCCTCCCACGGCCCCGGTCAGCGTGTGGCCGCCGATCTGCCCTGGCCGGTACCAGGCCGAGGGAATGCCGCGGGCGCGGGCAATGCGCAGCATTTCCTCAGCCACCCACTTGGTGCGCACGTAGCCCTCGGCGGGCATCAGCCCGGGATCGACCCGCATGTGCTCGACCAGGGGCTCGACGTTGTCCGCGGTCCCGATCAGCACGCTCGTCGTGGAGATGAAGTGCATCGGCTTGACCCGCCGGCTCGCGGCCAGCCGCAGCAGCTCGTGGGTGCCGCCGACGTTGGCCGCTTTCAGCCGGTCGTAGGAATCGACCAGGTTGACCCGCGCGCCATTGTGGAAGATCACGTCGATCCGCTCTGCCAGCTGGTCGAACAGTGATTCAGGCAACCCGCACAGGGTCTTCTCGAGGTCACCGGCGATCGCGACGATCCGGCTCAGGTCCGCGTCCTCGGCCAGGCCGTAGTCGCGCAGGCTGTCAATGACGCGCATCTCCGCCTGCGTGTCCTGGCTGGCGCGCACCAGGCAGTAGATCCGGGCGCGGGTGCTGTCGAGAAGTTCCCTGAGCACGAACGACCCGAGGAAGCCGGTCGCGCCGGTCAGCAGCACCTCGCGCGGATCGCGGATCAGGTCCGTGTCCACCGGCGCGCTTCCCGCGGTCGAGATGACCGGGTCGAGTACGGCTTCCGCGACGAGATCCGCGTGCTCAACGTGATCTTCGGCGGAGACAGTGACGTCAGGGCGGACGAGCAGGTCCGCGAGAGCGGCAACTGTCGGCCTGGCGAAGATCTCGTGAATGGGCACCTCGATGCCGGTTCGCTGGCGTATCTCGCTGGCCAGGCGGATCGCGAGGATGCTGTTGCCGAACAGGTCAAAGAAGTTGTCGTCGACCCCGGCCAGCGGTACCCCGAGCACCTGGCCGAACAGTTCGCAGAGCGTCTCTTCCATCAAGTTGCGCGGCGCGCGCCCCGATGAGGCGGCCGCCGGCTCCGGCGCCGGCAGCGCCGCGCGGTCGAGCTTCCCGTTCGAGGTGACCGGCAGGGCGTCCAGCCGCACGAAGGCCGCGGGAATCATGTAGCCGGGCAGGGTCCTGGCCAGGTGCGCCCGCAGCGAGGCGGCCGCCAGGCCGCCCGACCGGGCTGTCATCGGCTCGTTGGCGTAGGAGGTCAGCGGCGCCTCGCCGTCGGTGCCCGGCCGGTAGAGATCGGCGAGCACCGGCAGGCCTGGTCCGGCCGCGGCGGCCAGCACGCAGTCGAAGCTGCCGTCCGATGACCCTGACCAGGTGCAGATGGCCTGATAGCCCAGCCGCCCGGCCAGGACGCGAAGCTCCTCGGGGTCGATGCCGCTGGCGCCGTTCCGCAGTTCGGACAGGACCTCGCCGATGGCCGCGTCCTCGGCGAGCCGGCTGGTGGCGGCGATCTCGTTGGCGATGCGCCCGTTCGGAATGCCGCGAACGCGGACCGGCGGGGAGGCCGGGCCGTTCAGGTGGGCGGCGAGCTGGTCAAGCCCGGTGATGTCCCGCCCCCACAAGAGAACGCGCGGATCACCAAGCGACACGGCAGGACCCGGCCGCTTGCTCAGCACGACGTCGTAGCGGTACCTGGTGAACTCGTTGTGGTACTGCCCTGGCTTGATGCGAATGTCCGCGGCGGCCACATCGTCGATCAGGCCCGCGAGGGCCACAAAGAACTCCGGGTAAAGCAGCAGGTCCTTCTCCAGGGTCAGCGCGAGCTCGACCCGGCGCCGCACCTCGGCGGCATCGGTCCCGTCATCGGCCCGGTGCAGCTGGATCGCGGTCTTCAGGCTGCGCAGCAGGCCGAGATGACGCACGTCCCCGACGAAAACGGCACCGCCAGGGCGGATCAGGTCCATCGTGTTCGCCAGGACGCGCACCAGGTAGTCGACCGTGGGGAAGTGCTGCATCACGGAGTTGATGACGACCAGGTCGAAGAAGTCCCTCGGCAGGCCGTCAAGGTCGTCCGCCGCCTGGCACCTCAGCGTGACCTTCCCGGCCAGCGCGGGGTCGCTGGCGACCTGGGCCCTGATGCTGCCGATGACCGGGGCGGAGAAGTCCGTGCCCCAGTAGGCGTCACAGGCCGGCGCTAACCTGGCCAGCGTCAGGCCCGCGCCCACCCCGATGTCCAGCACGTTGCGCGGCCCAAGCGACCGCAGCCGCGCCGCGGTGGTGTCCTGGATCTCCCTGAGCTGCTCCATCGGGAGCAGCCGCCCGTCATAGCTGCTCTTCCAGACCCCGAAGTCCTCGCCGAGCGGCGGCCTGGCCGCGTCGGCGCCCGCGTAGACCGAGTCGTACACCTGCTGCCACTCGCTGACCTTGTCCTTCGCCGCCTCATTCGACTGCTCCTGGGTGGCCGGCACCACGTAGGCCACCAGGCGCTGGTCACCGGGACGGTCCTCGCGCACCACGACCGCCGCCTGGTTGACCAGCGGATGCCTGGCCACGGCCGTTTCGATCTCACCGAGTTCGACCCGGTGGCCGCGGATCTTGACCTGCCGGTCGGCGCGGCCGACGAATTCGAGGTCGCCGCCCGGGGCGCGGCGCACCAGGTCACCCGTGCGGTACATTCGCGCCCCGGTCAGGCCGAACGGGTCGAGGACGAAGCGCTCGGCCGTCAGGGCCGGCCGGTTCAGGTAGCCGCGCGCCACGCCGGCTCCGGCGATGTACAGCTCGCCGACCTCGCCGGCCGGCATCGGCTCGAGGCCGGGGCCAAGCACGTGCACGCTGGTGCCGGCGATCGGGCGCCCGATCGGGGGCGGGCCGGTGACCTCGCGTAATGCCGCGATGGTCGACCAGACGGTGGTCTCGGTCGGCCCGTACAGATGCACGACCTGGCGGCCGAGCCCGATCATGGCCGCGGCGACCGTCGGCGGCAGCGCCTCGCCTCCTACCAGCATGCGCAGCCCGCGCAGGCTGTCCGGGATCTGCTCGGCCAGCATTCCCCACCAGGTCGGCGTGCCCTGCGCGGTGGTCACGCCCTGGCGCATCAGCCCGGCCAGGGTGGCAGGCTCGCGGCTGGCGCCCGATGGCGCGAGCACGATGCCTGCCCCGTGCACCAGCGGCATGAGGATCTCCACGCCGGACATGTCGAACCCGAGCACCGAGGTGGCGAGCATCCGGTCACCCGATCCCAGGCTCAGGCGCTCTCCCAGGTCGGTCACCAGGTTGACCACATTGCCGTGGGTGACGACGACCCCCTTGGGCTCGCCGGTCGAACCGGAGGTGTAGATGACGTAGATCGGGTGGTCGGCCCGGAGCGGCGCGATCCGGTCGTCGTCCGTCAGGTCGCCGCCGGCCCGCGCGCCGTTGTCCGCGAACACGGATAAGTCATCGAGGGCCATGGCCGGGACATCGGTGTTCTCCGGCGCCAGCGTGCCCGACCCGGTCGTGGTCAGGACCAGCTCGGGGCGCACGTCATCGACCATGAAGGCGACCCGCTCCGCGGGCAGGTGCGGGTCGAGGGGAAAGTAAGCGGCCCCCGCCTTGACTACCGCGAGGACCGCCACGATCATTTGCTCGGTCCTGGGTAACGCGACACCCACGAAGTCCTCTGGCCCGATGCCGCGCGAGACCAGCGCGCGGGCCAGCCGATTGGCGCTGCGGTTCAGCTCGGCATAGGTGTACGTGTGACTAGCCGTGACCAGGGCGACGGAGTCAGGGCAGCTATCGGCGCACGCTTCTAACAGAACCGGCAACGTCGTACATGAAGCGCTCATATCGGCGATTTCCCTATCAGCAATCCCGTTAGTGATATACAAGAGCTAATTCGGTGCCAAGCGCAAGCCGATGTCCTAACTTACCGCTTGTCATCACGATGTTGGTCTGATGTCAGAATGTACGCGCCGATGTCGCAATCGCGTCCACCTCGCAGGCAGCGTACCCCACCGTACGGCGAATGTCACATCCCATATGCGCATACCGCACTACCTTGGCTATCAAAGGTCTTTCATGCGAAGACAGAATTCCGCTGTCCGCTACCTAGTTCGGTGTCCGCTATTCCGTTTTGATGGTCCGCTCTTCTGTCTTAGGGCATTCGTTAACTGAGCAGTGACTGGTGGTGATGCCGGGGACAGAGCGACGGAATATGAGAACATATCAGGTAAAATTTGGCTTCCCGGGTCTCGGCCATCGGAACAATGCGGGGTAGCATCGATTTGTTTGATCACCGATTTGCCGGAGGGACGCCTGATGACCGCACTTGCCGACTGGCCGCCTGCGCCGCTGCCTCCCGACGAACTGGAGCACGTGGTCTTACCGTTCGGGGAATCCAGAATGCTGCCGGCGTCGGCCTACACCGCGCCGGAGGTGCTCGCCTGGGAGCGGCGGCACTTATTCGCCGGCACCTGGAACTGCGTCGGCCGCCTTGACGAAGTCTTCGCCGAAGGCGCGACCCAGCGCGGCAAGCTGGTCGGGACCGTGCCCGTCCTGCTGACCAAGGAGGGCGACCGGGTCGCCGCGTTCGCGAACACCTGCAGGCACCGCGGCCACGAACTGCTGGCCGACGGCGACTCGTCCAATACGCGGGTGGTGTACTGCCCGTACCACGCCTGGACGTACTCGCTGGACGGCGCGCTGCGCACGGCGCCCCGGTTCCCCGAGAAGCCGGCCGACCACGGGCTGATCGAATTGCCTGCCGAGGTCTGGCACGGCTGGGTCTTCGTCAACCCGAGCGCCGACGCCGTGTCCTTCGCCGATTACCTGGGGGAGCTGGCGGAGTTAGTCGCGCCCTACAAGCCAGAGCAGCTCACGCTGGCCGCGAGTCGCGAGTACGACGTAGCCGCCAACTGGAAGGTCGTCGTCGAGAACTACCAGGAGTGCTACCACTGCCCCCACATCCACCCGGAACTGTGCGACGTGGCCCCGCCTAACAGCGCCATCTACTTCGCCGACAAGCCAGGGGCCTGGGTCGGCGGCACCATGGACCTGGAGGACGGCGCGCAGACCATGTCGATGGACGGGCAGGCCGGTGCCGCTCTGCTGCCAGGCGTCGACCGGAAGACCGTGCTCTACGTCGCGCTGGTCCCCAACCTGCTCATCTCGCTGCATCCCGACTACGTGCTGATCCACCATCTGGTGCCGATCCTGCCTGACCGCAGTCGCGTCGAGTGCTTCTGGTACGCGATCGACGGGGTCATCGACCCGAGCCCGGTCGAGTTCTGGCACCGCATCAACCTTCAGGACTGGTCGGCCTGCGAGTCCGTCCAGCGCGGACTCGGCTCACCGCATTACCGGCCGGGACCGTTCGCGCCGCTCGAGGATTCCGTGCATCGGTGGGTCAGCCTCATCGGGCGCGCATACCGCGGCACGCCGCCGTGGACACGGCCGTCCGCCGGTCAGTGACGCCGGCTCGCGAAAGCGCCGGCGGACGGTATTACCCGCTGGTCAGCGGATCGCGAGTGCTGAGGACGAGAATGTAGGGTGGCGCCATGCGGCTCGGATGGCACGCGATCGTCGACGTCAGCGGGGCGGACGGCTCGATAGGCGAGGCCGGTGCGGCGTTATTGCTCGCCGAAATCACCAAGGCGTGCGGTTCTACCTTGCTGCGCACGGTGATCCACCGGTTCGGCGAGGGGCAGGGCCTGACGGCCATCGCCATCTTGGCCGAGTCGCACATCAGCTTGCATGAATGGCCCGAGCACCGGTTCGTCGCCTTCGACATGTTCGTGTGCGGGTCGGCCGATCCGCACCCGGCCGTCGAGCTGATCCGCTCCCGTTATCCTGGTGCGCGCGTCGATGCCCGGGTGTTCCCGCGCGCCAGTCAGTGACCGTTTCCCGGCCTGCGGCTGGAAGGGCAGTCCTATGAACCGCAAGAAAGTCTCGATTCTCAAGGAGTCGCGGGATGGTGACCAGCGGGTGATCACCCTGCCCCGCGAGGTCGGATCGTTCGTGGCTCATGGCTACGAGGTACTGGTGGAGACCGGCGCCGGCCTGGGGCAGCACGCCAGCGATGACGACTACCGTGCCGCCGGGGCGCTGGTGGTCGGCACCGACGAGGCCTGGGGCGGCAGCGACGTGGTGTTCAAGTGCCGGTGCCCGTCGGAAGCGGAGTACGGCTACTTCCGGCCGGGGATGCACCTCAGCGCGACGTTCTACCTCGGCGACAAGCCGGAACTGGCCGAGATCCTCAATCGCCAGCGGGTGCTCGCGTACTCCTACGAGATGTTCGAAGATGACGACGGCACGTTCCCGCTGATGACCACCGACTCGGAGATCTCCGGCCAGATGGCGGTCATCTACGCCGCCTATCACCTCCAGGACCAGTTGGGCGGCAGCGGCAGGATGCTCGGGCGGATGCCGGGCGTCGAGCCCGCCCGCGTGCTCGTCATCGGGCACGGCAACGCGGGCGGGGCGGCGGCGCGGACGGCCGCGGCGCTCGGCGCCGAGGTCATCGTCGTCGGCACGTCGATCTCCCGGCTGCGCCGGTTCGCCGCCACCGTGCCGGCCAGCGTGACCTGCGAGCTGAACACGCGGGCCTGCCTCGAGCGGATCGTGCCCGGCTGCGACGTCATCATCGGCGCGATCAGGATCTCGAACCACGGCACCGAGGCCATCATTACGGAAGACATGGTGGCGAGCATGCGTCCTGGTTCGGTCATAGTCGACGTGACCTGCGGCTACGGACCCGGATACCTGCCGACGGCCGATCACCGCACGCGCGACCTCGCCGATGCCTACGTGCGGCACGGCGTGATCCACATCAAGAACGACTGCATGCCCAAGCTGGTCTACCTCACGGCGACGGCGGCGATGAGCCAGGCGGCCTTTCCCTATCTGCTGGCGCTGGCCGAAGCGGCGTACGAGGGCGTGCCCGACTCCGTGTCGCGGCGCGGGCAGGTCACCGGCGACGGCGCCGTCGTGCATCCGCATATCAGCGAGGAACTGCGCCTGCGAGAAGGCGCGCTTCGGTGACGTTGCCTTTCGAATGCTGGTGGGACTCCGCGCCCGAGCTGATCGAGCCGCGATGGCGGGCTGCCGCCGCGCCGTATCGGCCAGGCGAACCTGGACTCGGGCCGTTCAGCGGGGTCACGACGAATCCCATGCTGCTGCGGGCCGCGTGCGCGTTACAGCCGCCGCCCGGCCGCCCGCGCTCAGGCTGGGATCTTTACCTGGCCTGCGCGGCTCGCTCGGCCGGCTACCTGAGAGCCGAGGGCGCGGCGATCCCGCTCTGCGTGCAGCTTGACCCCCGGTCGGCCTTCGACGCGCCTTCGATGCTCGAACAGGCGGCGCAGGTCAGCGAGCGGGTGCCCGGCGCCACCATCAAGGTGCCGATGACCAGGGCCGGACTCGACGTGATGGCCGTCCTCGCCTCGGCTGGCGTCCCTATCAACGCCACCTGGGGATTCTGCGTCGCCCAGCTTGTCGCTGCCGCTGAGGCGATGGCGGCCTCCCGGCCGGCGGGTTCCGGGCGGGCCGCGCCGGCTGAACCAGGCGAGAGACGCGCCAGGCACGTCATTACCATCATGGAGGGCCGGATCGGCGATCTTGCCCTCTGCCACGAGGTGGGCCGTGAGCCGGGCAGGCTCCGGGCGGCGGAGTGCGTGGTCTTCGATGCCGCCTACGCCTCGACCAGGCGATACGGCGACGTCGCCATGCTGCTGGCGTCCTCGCTGCGGGCCGGCCCAGGCGGCGCCTGCTGGCACTACGGCACGAAGACGGGACGCGAGGTCATCGTCACGCTGCCGCCTTCGTTCCTGCGCGCGCGAGGGCTGCCCGCCCCCGGCGTCAGCTACGGCCAGGCGGATGGCGAAAGCAGGCGGGCGGCGCTCGCCAGCGCCCTCGTCAGGCGGTATGCCGAGCCGGACGGGTTCAAGCCGGACGACTTCGACGGCCTGCCGCCGATGGTCGCGACCCATGGCGAGGCGGTGGCGGCCATGGCCGGGCTTGAGACCATGGCCGGCGATGGATAGCTTCGACCAGCTCGCTGACTTCTATGACCTCGATTACCCGGACACCTCTGACCATGCTTTTCTCCGGCACCTGGTGGGCGTCCTCGATCCCGGTCACCTGCTGGAGATCCCCTGCGGCTCGGGGCGCAACGTGATGCCGCTGCTCAGTGCCGCGAAACGGCGAGTCACCTTCATGGACCTGGCGCCTGCCATGGCCGCGCGGGCGGGCGAGCGGATCCCGCCCGATCAGCGCGACCGGGCCAGGGCCGTGCCAGGCGACCTGAGATCGGTTGGTCCCGAGGGTCCTTTTGACCTGGTGATCTGCCCGCGCGAAGCTTTCCAGCTGCTGAGCCGTTCCGATGCCGGGCAGGCTCTGCGATCGATGGCTGGCCAGCTGACCAGCGAGGGCCTGATCGTCATCGACATCTTCACGTTCTCCTCGCGGCCGTGCGGGCCGGCCGGCGCGCCGCCCGACTATTTCACGCCGGGCCTGCGGGACTGGGCCGATGACTGGACAAGGACCATGAGCGACGGCTCGTCGCTGACCAGAAGGCGGCGCCACAGCCAGAGCGCCGATGGCGTCCGCTTCGAGATGCGCTACACGATCCTCGGTGCCGGCCTGGCCGGGCCGCGCCAGCTCAGCCTGGAATTCGACATGGCCAACTACGGCTACGCGGAGTTCGGCGAGCTCGCCCGGCAGTCCGGCCTCGACGTGCTGGCGACGGCCGACAGCTACGCAGGCGGCGTTACCACCGCCCCGAGGTCACCGCGCATGGTCTTCGTCCTCGGTCATGATCGCGGTCAGCAGGACGCCGAGCGCCTCGACCGAATCCGCGAAGCGGTCACCGCCGGCGGCCCGGTTACCTAGCGTCACCGAGCGGATTCCCGCTGACCTCGCCGCCTGGACGTCGGCCGCGGAGTCCCCGATCAGCCACGCGCCGCGCGGGTCCGCGCCGAGCCGCCGCAGCGCCAGCAGCACCGGCTCGGGGTCGGGTTTCAGCCGCTCGGTGTCCTCGCAGCCGATGACCAGGGGAAAGCTCACGTCCAGGCCATGCCGGCGGAGGTAAGGGCCGACAAGCTCGCGCCGGTAGGACGATGTGACGATCGCCTTCGGCACTCGCTCGAGCTCATCGAGCAGCACGTCAAGTCCGGGGGCCGGCGGGCAGCCAAGATAGGCATCGCGTATCGCGATGACGATGTCGCGCTCGATCGCGGCAGCGGCCGCCGGAGACAATCCGGGAAGCACTTCCGGCCAGGGAGCGCAGAACAGCCGTTCGAGCATCTGATCGTCGAGCTCAAAGCCATTGTCAGCGAAGCACACCCTGGTCGCGGGCGCCCAGAGCGCGTTCGTATCGGCGATCGTGCCATCGAAATCGAAGAGCAGCGCGGTCACGGTCGTTCGAATGCCCACAGCACCACGTCGCTGTAGAGTTCGTGGCCGCGGATGGCGACGGCCTCCGCGTGCAGCGTGCGCAGTCCGGCGGCCTTGCCGATGTCCCGCAGCGCCGGCACGGCGACGAACGAATAGTCGCGCTTTCGCAGTTGCTCGTGCCTGATCCAGTCCGCTCCCACGATGCGGCCGCCAGCCCTGACCGCCTGGGCCGCGCGCTGGAAGCACCGCAGGTAGGCGGACTGCGAGCCGGCTATGGCAAAGCAGCCGAAGGCGCTCACCGTGTCGTAGCCCCCCGTGTTGAGTTCCGGTGGCCACGGATGGAGCGCGTTGAACACCAGATAGGAGTCGATCGACTGGCGCAGCGAGTCGACGTGCGAGGCGGAGAGCCCGAACAGCTCGGCCGCCTGGTAGTAGCAGGGCGGAAGAGGCCGCGGCGAGGAAGCTAATTCCCGCAGTACGAACAAGGCCTCGGGCTCGACGTCGGTGGCCGTCGTCCTGATATCGCCCTTCGTGGCCAGTATCCAGAAAAGCGCCGAGGTACCGCTCCCCACATCCAGGCGAGCGCCGGGCGACATGAACGCGCGGGCCATCTGAAGTATCTCGGCCGAGCCCATGCCATGGATGAACGGACCGGAGTACTCCTGCCTGGCGTACTCACGAAATACCGCCAGCCTCGCGGGATCGAGGCTGGCCGAATCGAGATCAGCTAGCCGTACGGAAGCGTCCGCGCGCCAGTCCGGAGTCATCGGGCCGTCATCCCGGGACCACGAGCACCTTGCCGACCGCCCCGGCCTGCACGGCGTCCTGCGCGGCCACGACGTCGGCCAGGTCGAACTTGTGCACGGGCAGCTCCGTGAGCGCCCCGTCGGCCAGCGCCCTGGTGATGTCGGCGGCGGCCTCGCCGAGTGCCTGCGGCGGCACTCCGTACAGCAGCACGAACCGCAGTGACACATTGGCGTTCATGCAGGCCCGCACGGGCACCACCGGGTCGGTCGGGGTCGAGGCGTAGGTGACGATCTCGCTGTTGGGCGCGAGCACCGCCAGGTCGAGATCCAGGTTCGCGTCAAGCGAGACCTCGACCACCCGGTCCACCTGGCCGAACGCCTTGATCGCGGCCGCCGGGCCTGGCTCGCGGTAGTTCACGACGAGGTCCGCGCCCGCCTTGGCCGCCAGTTCCGCCTTCCGCGGCCCGCTCACCGTGGTGACGACCCGCGCCCCGGCCCACCTGGCCAATTCGATGGCGAAGTGCCCGACGGCTCCCGCTCCGCCCGCGACGAGCACGGTCTTGCCGGCTACCGGCCCGTCGGCGAAAAGGCACCGGTGCGCGGTCATCGCCGGGACGCCGAGGCTGGCGGCCAGCTCAGCCGAGATGCCATCGGGCAGCGTGACCGCCTGGTGGTCGGGGAGGACCGACCACTGCGCCGCCGTGCCCCACTTGCGGCCGGCCGCCGCCAGCCAGGTCCACGCCCGCTGGCCCACCCGTCCAGGGTCAACGCCCGGGCCGACCGCGTCGATCACGCCGGCGCCGTCGTGGTGCGGGATCTGGAAGCCGTCGATCGGGCGCGCGGTCAGGCCGCCGCGCGACTTCCAGTCCGTCGGGTTGACTCCCGAGTACTCGATCCTGACCCGCACCTCGCCAGGCCCCGGCTCGGGCTGCCCGACATCCTCGACCCGCATGACCTCGGCGCTGGCCCCGATCCGGTCGTATACCGCTGCTCGCATACCGCAAACCCTACCTGCGGCGCGCTCAGCCGAAGGCGTCAAGCACACTGGGCCGATGAGCTTCGACATCGCCGCTGGCCAGAGCCGTCCTGACCCGAGAGACCCGCGCGGGCTGCGGCACGACGCGCCGCTGCTCGACGGCTGGCTCAAGGTGACCGCCCAGATCGAGGGCGGCGGCTTCATCCCCATGGCCGTGCCGGGGCACAAGCAGCGGCAGGACCTGACCGGCGCGGTGAATGCCGGCGACGCGCCGCTCTACGGCGGCGTGGACTCGATCAAGCACGCTGACGTGCCGCGCGCCGACGCCGAGCGCCGCGCCGCCGAACTGTGGGGTGCCGACTGGTGCCGGTTCTCGGTGGCCGGCTCGACGCACGGCAACCAGGCGCTCGCGCTGGCCGTCGGCACTCCCGGCCGGGAGATCATCGTCACCCGCATCCTGCACCGGTCGCTGCTGCTCGGCCTGGTGCTGGCCGGGCTGAGCCCGGTCTGGGTGCGGCCCGAGGTCGACCCGCGGACCGGCCTGCCCGGTGCCGTCGCGGTGGACACGGTCAGGGCCGCGCTCGCCGGGCACCCGGACGCGTGCGGCGTGTTCCTCGGCGAGCCCTCCTACGTCGGCACGATCGGCGACCTGCCAGGCAACGCCGCCGCCGCCCACGAGGCGGGCGTCCCGCTGCTCGTCGACGCGGCCTGGGCGGCGCACCTGGGCTTTCACCCGGACCTGCCGCCGCACGCCATCGCCGCCGGCGCCGACGCCATGGTCACCAGCGCCCACAAGGCGCTGCCCTCCTACACCCAGGGCGCCATCGTGCTGGCCCGCGCCGGCCGGCTCAACCCGGCCCGCCTGGACCGCGCCTTCGAGGCCACCCACACCACCAGCCCGGCCGGCTCGATCATGGCCAGCATCGACGCGGCGCGGGCGCTGCTCGCCAAGGACGGCGAGGAACTCTGCGGCCGGCTGCTCCGCCTGGTCGCCATGGCCAGGGAGCGGCTCCGCCAGGTTCCCGGCGTCTCGGTGCTCGACGGCCCCGGCGTCGAGCCAACGAAGCTGGTCGTGCTCATCGCGGGCACCGGCACCCGGGGTTACGTCATCGAGAACGACCTGATCGCGGCCGGGATGCCGGTCGAGAGCGCCGACCGCGACACCGTCGTCCCGATCATCACCCTGGCCGATGAGGAGCGGCACGTCGACGCGTTCCTTGAGGTGCTGATCGCCTCGGTCGAGCGGCACAGGACCACCCCGCGCACGCCGGGCGTCGCCGCGTCGTGGACCGTCGTGCCAGAGGTAGTCATTTCCCCGCGCGACGCGTTCTTCGCCGAGAATGAAACGGTGCCCGCTGGTGCCGCCGCAGGCCGCGTCAGCGCCGAGCTGATCGCCCCGTATCCGCCCGGCGTGCCGGTCCTGGCCCCCGGCGAGCTGATCACCGCCCGGGCCATCGAGTCGCTGCGCGAGATCAAGGCCGACGGCGGGCGCATCGCCTACGCCGCCGACCCGTCCCTGGCCACTTTCCAGGTCATCGCCCGTTTAACGCCGGGCGGCGGTGCGGGCAAGGCCTGGCCGCCTGGCGTTTGCTGTCGCTTTGGCATGGATCGCGTGCTTAGACTGTGGCACCCCCGTGCGAGGAGCCGCTATGGACGCGTCAGCCGAGGAAGTCGTCCCTGGGTCGGCCGAGGATCCGCTGACCGATGCCCTGGCGCTCGCGCGCGGAGCGGCTGAGGCCGGCGTGGGGCTGAAGCTGCTCGGGGGGCTGGGCGTGCGGGTGGCGTGCCCTGACTATCCGCCCCGGCTGCGGCGCGGGCAGGACATGGACTTCGCCTGCCTGGCCAAGCAGCGCAAGAAGGCCGTGGCTTTCCTGGAATCGGCTGGCTGCCAGGGCGACAAGATGTTCAACAGCCTCAACGGGGACCGGCAGATGTACTTCACGGCCCCGTCCGGCCGGCCGATGGATGTCATGGTCGACAAGCTCACGATGTGCCACACGCTTGACTTCCGGCCGTCGTTCGGGCGGCTGCCGCACACCGTGGACGCGGTCGATCTGCTGTTGTCGAAGCTGCAGATCGTCGAGCTGAACGAGAAGGACGCCAGGGACATCATGCAGCTGCTCGCCTGCCTGCCGGTCGGCGACGGCGCGGTTGCCGGCAGCACGGGGCAGGCTGAACCGGGCATCGACGCCGAACGGTTCGGGAGCGTGCTCGGCGCGGACTGGGGCTGGTGGCGGACGGTGACCAGGAACCTGGACCGGGTGCCCGCGCTGCTCGCCGAGCACGAGCGGCTGAGGCATCAGGACGCCAAGTTCGACCCCGCGGAGCAGGCGGCCAGGCTGCGGAAGATCGCCGATGAGACGCCCAAGAGCATGAAATGGCGGATGCGGGCCGGCGTCGGCGACAAGGTGCGCTGGTACGAGCTGCCGGAAGAGGTCGCGCACTAGCCGGGAGCAGCCGTTTCAGCGCCAGCATAGGGGAGTCTTCTTCAGCAACGAGAAGAACGGCACGTGGGGCAAGCCGGAGATAGTCCGCGGAGTAAGGCGGTCACCGATCCAGCCGGGCCGGTAAACCCGGCGGGCGTGACAAGCGTCCACTTAACAAAACACGATCAGAGCCAGGGGATACTACGGTGCATCGACGCTATTGGCGCGTGGCAATGACAGGTACGGTCGCGACCGCGATCGTCGCGGGCTCGGTCGCGGCCCTCGGACTGGGCGCGGCTTCGGCGGCCGCCAGCACGCGGCCAGACGGCGGCGCGCAGGCCAGGGTCGCCTCGATCGCGTGTCCTTCCGCGGGCAACTGCACGGCCACTGGCTACATGATCCCGCCCGGCCAGAATCAGGCCTTCGTGGTCAGCGAGCAGAACGGCACCTGGCGGCAGGCCGAGAGAATCCCCGGCCTGTCCGCCCTGCCGGGCGGAAGCGTCCGGGCGCTCCCGGGCGCCGTGTCGTGCTCGTCAGCAGGCAACTGCGGCGCGGGCGGGCTTTACGTCGACAAGGCGGGGAACGGCCAGGCCTTCGTCGTCAGCGAGAAGAACGGCAAGTGGGGCAACGCGGAGGAAGTCCCCGGATCGGCCGCGCTGAACGTGGGCGGGGACGCGATCATCGAGCAGATGTCCTGCACGCTGGCCGGCGGCTGCCTGGCGGCCGGAACCTATGAGAGCGACAGCTCGATGGACCAGCAGGCATTCGTCGTGCAGGAGATAGGCGGCGTCTGGGGTGCGGCCGAGGACATCCCCGGCCTGGACGCGCTCAACGCCGGCGGCGTCGCCGAGGTACGCACGCTGTACTGCGTCCACACGGGCAACTGCACCGTGGGCGGCGACTACAACGACGGCAGCGGTGCCGAGCCGTTCGTCGCGTATCAGAACTACGGCGAGTGGTACAGCGCGCAGACCTTCCCGGACATCGCCGCCGCGAACACCGGCCGCATCGCCAGCATCGACTCGCTGTCGTGCCAGCGACGGGGAATCTGCACGGGCGTCGGCACCTACCGGACCTCTGACGGCGATACCCACGTCTTCGCGGACAGCGAGCAGAGCTACATCTGGAGTGGTTTCCAGCCGATTCCCGGCATGGCGGCCCTGCCGAAGGGCGGAGCGGTACACCCCTCCATCAGCTTTCTCTCGTGCCCGTCGGCCGTGAACTGCACCGCCGGCGGCACGTATGCCGATAAGTCCGGTAACACGCAGTCGTACATCGTCACCCAGGCGAACGGGGTCTGGGGCAGCGCGCGGGTACTCCCTGGCCTGGCGGCCCTGGGGGCCAGCCACTTCGTGATCCTCGCCGGCCTGTCCTGCCGGTCGGCGGGCAACTGCACCGCCGCGGGTAGCTACGTCGTCAACCTCAAGACCCTCACCACGCTGGTCTTCGTCGTAGCTGAGAAGAACGGGAAGTGGGGTAAGGCGCAGGCGCTGCCGGGCTCGGCAGTACTGAGCAAGGGCGGGAATCTCGATCCGGAGGCGCTGTCCTGCGGTGCTCCGAGTTGGTGCAGCGTCGGCGGGGCTTACGCCACCCAGGGCGGCCGCCTGGCGCCCTTCATCGCCACGCAGAAGAACGGCATCTGGGGCAAGGCTGAGAGAGTCCCCGGCACTCGCCCGTAGCGTTTACGTATTCACAGCGGAGAGGCTGCTTACCATGGCTAGACGACCGCAGGCGCGGGCTCCGTTCGCGCGCGCGGCAGCGGTGACGGCGGTCGCGGCGATATCGGTCGCGGCGTTCGGTGTCGGCCCGGCGTCGGGGGCGGCTAGCGCGCCGCCGACCGGCGGCTTGCTCGAGTCGGTTTCCTGTACCTCGGCCCGCAACTGCGCGGCCGTCGGCGTTATCGATTTCCGGCACGCGCACTCGCCTCTCGTGGTGAGCGAGAAAAACGGCGTCTGGGGCAAGGCCGGGACAATCACTGGCCTGCCTGCCCTGCCGGGCGGTGAGCAGTCCGCCGGGCTGGGCCCGGTGTCCTGCACCTCCAAGGGCAACTGCACCGCCGGCGGGTTCTACCAGCAGAAGGGCGCGCCGGACGAGGCGCCCCAGCAGGGGATGGTCGCCACCGAGAAGAACGGCGTCTGGGGCCGGGCGACGCCGGTTCCCGGCCTGGCCGCGATCGACAACGGCGACTCCAGGGTCAGCGCCCTGACCTGCGTCTCGCCTGGCAACTGCGTCCTGGTCGGCACCTACGTCGCGGGGAAGACCTTCCAGGACTACACCGCCACCCAGGACAACGGCGTCTGGGGCACGGCCACGACCTTCCCGGCGATCGAGAAAGTGGCTATCAACGGCGCCAGCATGGACACCCTCTCGTGCCGGGCGCCCGGCAACTGCATCGCCACCGGGACGTATTTCACCGCCGGCGACGTCGTTCATGTCTTCGCGGTGAGCGAGGCGTTCGGCACCTGGGGCGCGGCCACGCAGATCCCTGGCTTCGCTACCCTGGCCAGCGGCCCGGCCTTCATCGTGACCGGGAAATTCCTGACCTGCCCGTCGGCGGGTAACTGCACGCTCGGCGGCGACTACAACAACCGCCACGATGCCAATCAGATGTTCGTCGTCGCTGAGAAGAACGGTACCTGGGGCAAAGCCGAGGCAGTTCCCGGCACGGTCGCGCTGAACGCCGGGAAGGGCGGCTTCCTCGAAGGGCTGTCGTACCCGTCGGCAGGCAACTGCACCGCTGCGGGTAACTATCTCGCCCGGGTCAAAGGACACATCGTGGGCGCGACTCTGGTCACGCTTGAGAAGAACGGGAAATGGGGCAAGCCAGAGCAGTTGCCTGGCTCGGCCGCGCTGGGCAATGACCCCGACGTGACCTCGATGTCCTGTGGTGCCCCTGGCAACTGCAGCGTCGTCGGGTGGTTCAGGGCCTCGAATCCGGTCCCGTTCCGTGCCTCAGAGAAGAACGGCACCTGGGGCAAGGCCGACCTGATATCCGGGATCGCCCGGTCGGGCTTATCTCGATGACGCCGGACGGGTTGCTGCCAGCGCTGCCCGTCCCGCTCAGGGCGCCGGGCTGTAGCTGCACCCTGCTCCATCGCGCGGCGCACGTGCTCTCGCATCGAGGCTAGTTCGGCGGCTGTGGCCGGCCTGTCCTCGTTCCGCCCGATCGCGCTGATCCTGATCGTGTTAGGCCCGATCAGCGCCATCGCGTTAGCGGCGAAACCGCGAGCCGTCACGTTGGCGCGGTACCCGTCGAGGTCCGGCCAGTCCGCCGACGCGATCGACTCGATGTCGTCCTCGCCGGTGCAGGGGAACGCGCTGAACCCGCAATTCCCGATCACCAGGCTGGTGCAGCCCTGCGCGACCTTGAACTCCAGGCCCGGGTACCTGACCAGCGCGGCGTCGTCGTGCGTGTGCACGTCAATGAAGCCCGGAGCGCAGACAAGCTCCCCCCGCGCGTCGATCTCGACGGTCGCCGGCCCGGCCGCGGCGGGCTCGCTCCCCGCCGAGACGATCATGCCGTCGCGCACCGCGACATCGCCGTGGCCGAGCGGCCCGCCAGTCCCGTCGGCGATGACCGCGTCCCTGACCACCAGGTCGGCCGGTGCGTCCATAAGATCAGCATAAATCTAGAAGAAAGTATGGATCGCATCGATCACCTGGTAGTCGTCATCGACGACGGGGATCACGCGCCACTTGTCGAAGGTGGTGCAGGGGTGGGAGATCCCGAATCCGACCAGGTCACCAGGCGCGAGCGCGGCACCTGGCGGGACGCGCAGATAGGCGTGCTGGTCGTCGAGCCTGGTCACGGTCAGCCCGAGGGCCGGCTCGATCGTGCCGTCTGGCCGCCGCAGGCGCTGGGGAATGGGCATTCCCTGGTCGAAGGCGACATCTCGGCGGCAGGCGCACGCCAGGGCAAGTCCGGGCTCGGGGCAGGACAAGACCGGTGCCCACAACTCGATCGCGGGAAGCAGCCGCGGACCAGCGTCGCGGGCACCCGGCCCGATCTCCGCGTACTCGCCGTGATCGTGCGTCAGGTAGCACCCGCTCCTCAGCACCACCGCCGGCGCGGTCCCGTCAGCCGGCCGCCCGCCCGCTGTCAGCTCGCGAGCGACCACGTCGAAGTAGGCGCTCCCGCCGGCTGAGACCACCGGCCCGCCGAGCGCGCTCGCCAGCTCGGCCAGCCGCCGGCAGTAAGCGGCCACCGCTTCGAGCGTCTCCGGGCTGTTGTCCTGCCCGATGCCGCCCTCGTACCCGGCACAGCCGGCCAGCGAGAGCGTCGGCGCGTGCTCGGTTGCGGCGGCGACGGCGAGCGCGTCCGCGACGCTGCGGCAGCCGGTCCGGCCGCCAGGAAAGCCCAGCTCGACCAGCACCTGAAGCGGCCTCGCTGCCCCGGCCGAAGCCAGCGCCTCATCGAGCAGCCGGACGCCCGCGACGGAATCCGCGTAGGCGAGGCACTCCCAGTCCTGGTCGGCCGACAGCTCATTCGCCAGCCAGGTGATGCCCGCCGGGTCGGTCAGCTCATTGGCGATCAGGACGCGGCTGGCCCCGAATGACCGGTAGACCTGCGCCTGACCCGCCGTCGCCACGGTGATCGCCCAGGCTCCTGCCGTGAACTGCCGTGCGACCAACTGCGGCGCCATCGTCGTCTTGCCGTGGGGCGCCAGCAGCACGCCAGCGCTGTCGCACCAGGCGGCCATCGCCTCCGCGTTCTGCCTGAGTGCCGAGTCGCGCAGAACCAGGAGCGGCATCGTGAAAGGCCCGCCGAGCGCTGGCGGGCGCAGCGCGGCCAGTGTGGCGGCGCTGACCTCCTGCCCGGCCGCGAGCAGCGTGAAGCCCTTCTGCGCCGGCGCGATAGACCGCCGCCGCAGCTCCTCAATAGCCTCGGCACTGAGCCGGGCACCGGCAGCGCTCACCTCGTGTGCGTCCACTGCGGCAGCGTAACCCCGGTGCTCTATCGTCAAAGGCCGGAGGTGGCCGTAGATGCGGCAGGACAGCCCGGCGGGCGCGCGGACATCAGCAGAGCGGTCCGCGCAGCGGTTCAGCGTGCAGGCAGTCGCCTGCGCGGCCCTGGGCAGTACCCTCTACGCCGGCCTGCTCGCTCATGCGGCCGCTGACCTGCTGGCCGGCGGCCCGACGGCAGCCGTGCTCGACGGCTACCTGGACATGCCGGGGCGGAACGCGCTGGCGCTGCGGATGCTCGGCGGAGTGCACGCTCTGGTGCTCACTGGCCAGGCGCCGGAACTCGCCCGGTTCTACCCGTCCGCCGGCGGCACGGCCGACCCCGGGTCCGGCGCGGACCGGGCCTGGCTCGCCTTGCGCCGGCTGCTCGCCGACCAGCCCGAGCAGGTGCGGGCCTGGCTCGACCACCCGCCCCAGACGAATGAGATCGGACGCGGGGCGGCGCTGGTCGGAGCGCTGTGCCGAATCGTCTCCGAGGCGAGCTACCCGATCAGGCTGCACGAGATCGGCGCCAGCGCCGGCCTCAACCTGCGGGCGGACAAGTTCAGGATCACCGGCGAGGTGAGCTACGGCCCGGCTTCATCCCCGGTGCAGATGACCGGGTGCTGGCTCGGGCACCCGCCGCCCGTGCCGCCGCTCGAGGTCATCGCGCGCGTCGGCGGTGACCTGGCGCCCATAGATCCGGTCAGCGACGAGGGAAGGCTCAGGCTCACCGCTTTCGTCTGGGCCGACCAGGTCGCCCGGTTCGAGCGGCTGAGCGGCGCCTGCGAACTGGCCGCGCGGATACCAGCGGACCTGCGCGCCGAGGCGGCGGACCAGACCATCGCCGGCATCAAGCTCGAGCCAGGTACCTGGACGGTGCTCTGGCACTCGATCATGCGCCACTACGTCAGCGCCGAGCAGGCCGACGCGATCGAGGCAGGCATCGCCGCGCTGGCGCAGGCCGCTACCCTGGCAGCGCCGTTCGCTCACGTCAGCCTCGAACTAGTGCGGGGCACCACGGACACGCCGCTCGAGCTCGTGACCTGGCCGGGCGGCATCCGGCGGCGCCTGGCCACGGCGCCACCGCACGGCGTCCCCGTCACCTGGCTCGGCTAGCACGCGAGGGCTGCCCGAACATGACCATGCCCCTCCAGCTCATACCTGGAGGGGCATGGTCACATGATGCCCAACGCACCGTGCGATGGCGTGTAACGACACGCGAACATGTGCGGCATAGCCGGTAACCTGACAGTGACGGGGGCGGTCACGCTCCGCCAGCGGCAGTTCCGCCCAGGTCCGCGGTCCCGCCGCCAGCTATTTTGATCATGCGCTGACCTGCGGTGCTCAGCCGGCAGCCGCCCCGAGCGGCCCTGAGCCCCGGCAACATGAGTGCGCGAAACGACACCCGACCTCTGGACCATCAATACCCGCATTCATGACCTTGCTGGCTAAATGGGAGGTTCAGGCTGGGGGGTGAGTCTGAGGCGGTGGAGGCGGGTGGTGCGGGTTTGCCGGGTGGGGTACTCGCCGGCCAGGGGCCGGCCGGGCCGGCCCGGGGATTATTGTCCGTGATCATGGTCGCGGGGATGATCACGGACCATCGCCGCTGTCCCTGGATGCTGTCGGGTGACTGGGGATCTTGGTGAGTCAGGCGCCGGGGTGGAGGCGGCCGCGCGCCGTGCCGTTGCCATGGCGCCGCCGGGGGAGCGTGAGCATCGTGGCCCTCCCTGTTGCTGTCAGCGGTCATTTCTGACAGCAAGGTGGCCCTCCCCGTTGCTGTCAGGACAACATCAGGAAGGGCCACGTTGGTCTGTAAACAGGGGTGGTTTGTCCCCGTTTACACCGATGCACCAGCGCCGGCCCGCCGGCACGGATGGTTGCTGTCAAAACCAGTGACCATCAGCAACAGGGAGGGCCACGATGCCGTTGAAACCAGTGACCAACAGCAACAGGGAGGGCGGCGCTGCTGTTGAAACCAGTGGCTGACAGCATCGGGGAGGGCCACGCTGCTGTTAGACGCGGGCGTGACCGGCAACCTGGGCCGCCCACATGCTGCGGCCGGGCGGCCGGGCGGCCGGGCCGCCGGGCCGCCGGGCCGGAGCGTGCTCCGTATTCCGCAAGATGTCTGAAAGGCTTTCCCCGGCTCGATCACGAATCCTGCGGCAGCCTCCCTGGAGGCCGTCGGGTGACTGGTTCAGGATCGGGGAGCCTTTTCCGTCATCGTGGCGGAGAGTTCTCACTCCGGGGAACTGTCCGTGCGGGGGCCGGGCGGGTGCGATGTTCCGTGATCAAGGAACCGGGCATGATCACGGAACATCACCTCTGTCCTGACCTGGGCGATCTTCCGTGATCATGGTCCGGGGCGTGATCACGGAAACCAGCACGGGTCCCGGGGGCAGCCGCGTGGCTCGCGATCAGGATCGGGGAGCTTTTCCGGCATCGGGGGGAGAGTTTTCGCTTCGGGGAGTTCTTTAGTCAGTGGCGCAGGTCGGTTCGAACAGCCCGGCCTGGTCACCCCCGGCACCGCTAACCCGCCGCCGGGCCCGCTGAAACCGGGCCGCCTGAAACCGGACCCGCTGGAACCGGACCCGCTGGAACCGGACCCGCTCGAACCGGACCCGCTGGAACCGGACCCGCTGGAACCGGACCCGCTGAAACCGGGCCGGCTGGACCTCTAATAAGCCAACAAGGTCATTCATGCGGGCGCGTCCGGGCATCAGCAGTCACGCCAGGCTCTGACACCGCAGTCGCAACATGAGCACCAGCGCGGGCGACTCTCCAGGCCGCACCCGGCGCGGCGTATCAGCACCCCGGCGCGGCACGCGCCCGCGAACATGATCACGGAAACCGCCGCGCATCAGTGGACGGGCTTCATTGCCTGGCGGGCGGCGTCGGCGAACTCGGTGGCGAAAGATGATCTGATGCTTGCCGTGCCGGGGCCTGGATTGGCGTCAAGCTTGGCGCGCAAGTCGCCGCGCTGGTCGATGACGAAGACCACGTCGTCGTGCGCGACGCGGCTGCCCGGGCTTCGTGCCTGCGCGCTGACCGCGTAGGAACTCCAGACGGCGCGCAGTTGCCGGAGCGAGCCGGTCAGGTAGTGCCAGTTAGAGACGCCGGACAGCTGCTCCCGCTGGTCGGAGGCGGGCAGGTACGGCGCGGTGCGGCGGAGCGGGTTGGCCGCGATGGCGACCAGTTCGACCGAGCCGGAGTTCGACCGAGCCGGAGCTGGTGCCGAGCAGGTGGTTCAGCGGCACGCAGTTCCCGCGCGATCAGCGGGCCGTCTGTCCGCGACACCGGGTCGAGGAAGGTCAGCAGCACGACCTTCCCGCGCATGCTGGCGAGCGACACCGGCCGGCCAGCGACGCCCTGGCTGCCGGCGTCCCGGCTTCCGAAGTCCCGGCCGCCGGCATGGCCGCTTAGATCCTGGCTGTTGACGTCACGAAGCTGGAACGGCGGGGCCGGCGTGTTCAGCGGAGCGTTCGTGCCGCCGAGTGCCTGCGCGATGATCGGGTCGGCCACTGGATTGACCTCGGCCAGCGCCATAGGGGCGGCGCCGATCAGCATGACGATCGCGCCCCAGAGCGCCAGCACCCCGGTCGCCCGCAGCGACGCGAAGCTCGCGGCAAGCGCGCGCGGCCCGAACCGGTCACGCCAGGTCGCGGCTGCTCCGGTCGCCCCGGCTGCTCCGGTCGCCCCGGCTGCTCCGGTCGCCCCGGCGGCACCGGCGGCACCGGCGGCACCGGCGGTCCCGGCGAGCGCAGCGGTGATCGGCTCCGTCGCGGCCACGGGTCTGGTCCGGGCAAGGTAGCCGGCGATGACGAGCAGGAGGAGCGGGAGCATGCTGTTCGGGTCGGTGCCGAGTCCGCCGAAGAAGCCGAGATCCTGCACGAGCAGCCAGTCGGCCAGGCAGAACACCGCCGTGCCCAGCACGGTTGCCAGCAGCAGCCGCCCTCGGGCCGCGAGCAAGCCCAGGCTCAGGACGGCCAGAGTGACCACCGCGAGTATGTTCACCCAGAATCCGTGACTGGCCGTGATGGCGGCGACGTCGTTCGCCAGGTGCGCCAGCGGCGAGGGCTGCGAAAGGCTCGCCATGGACGAGACCATGTCGGTCAGCGGGTTCGGCTTCCCGGCCACGGTGCCCTGCCAGAAGCCGCGACCTGGCCAGGCCTGCAGGACGGCCATAGCGCCCAGGAAGGCGCCGAGGCCGGCCAGCACCCGGCGGCCGATGGCGGGCCGGCGCCAGGCCCGGCCAGGCAGCGCGATCAGGCAGCCGGCCACGAAGTAGAAGGCGGCCGCTCCCGGGGCGCCCGCCAGCAGGTTCTGGCCCGAGGTGAAGAGGCCGCCGAAGACCTCGCCGAACACCCAGACGATCACGCTCCACCCGACGCTGACCAGCCCCGCTGTCCGGGACCAGCGTCCGCTGGCGGCCGCGAGCATCCAGACGCCGATGCCGACCTGAATCCAGACCGCCGCGGCGCTGGCCTGGACCGGATGGTAGGTCCAGCCGGTGCCCGACCAGTTGATCAGGTCCCTGACCCAGGAAGGGGCGGCCGCGGCCTCCGGGGCGACGATCTGGCTAGGCAGTCCGGCGGGCATGGCCGGCTGCGCCTGCAGGATTCCGTCGAAGACCCACAGCACGCCGAACCCGATCCGCAGCACGGCGCGCGCAGCCGGCTCGCGCTGGCCGAATCCGCCTGCGCCGGTCCTGGCGGCGGCCGGCAGCCACTCCCGCACCCCGATCCACACCGACGCGAGCGCGAAGAAGATCAGCAAGGCGACGAGACCCTCATGCATCAGGGCGGCGCGGAACGCGGCAACGATGAGTGAGTTGCCGGGATCCACCCCGCTGTTCATTCCAGGCACGGCGTCATTCCGGGCATCGCGCTGATCGCTCCTCGCGGCTTCTAAGCATCTCCCGGCGCGGCGGGTGGTGAGCTATAGCCTAGGCGGGGATGAACCCGGCCAAAGCACTCTGATCGCAAAGACCGGGCTCACAACACTTCCCGCCGTGCCGCGAAGCCGGGATCGCGAAGCTCTGGCTCGTCAGGCCCGGCGGGGATCGCCAGTTCGAACCGGCTGCCGTGGCCGAGCAGGCTGGCCGCGCTCGCCGTGCCGCCATGGCCCCTGGCGATCGCCTCGACCAGGGCCAGGCCGAGGCCGGTGCCGCGGGCGCAGCCGGTGCCGCGCGCGCTGCCCTGCGTCATCGTCCTGAACCGCTCGAAGATGTGGGGGAGATCGGCGGCCGCGATGCCCTCGCCGCTGTCCTCGACGGTGATGCGCGCGAGCCCGTCGCCGTCGTCGTGGCAGATCGTGAGCCTGATCAGGTCGTCCTGACCAGTGTGCCGGACGGCGTTCTCGACTAGGGCGTCGAGCGCCATCGCCAGCCGTTCGGCATCTACAAGTGCCCTGACCTGGTCAAGCCGGCCAAGCTGCCAGCGCCGGGGAGCCATAGGCTGCCAGCGCCGCATCAGTTCCACGGCCAGCACGTCGAGGTCGGTCACCTCGAGGGTGAGGAAGTCAGGGTTTTCCGATGCCGCGATCAGCAGCAGCCGGTCGCTCAGCGTGCGCAGCCGCTCCAGTTCGCCGACCACGACATGGATATCGCGCTGCTGCTGGCGGCCGACCAGTTCCTCGGCGAGAAGCTCCGCGTGCCCGAGCGCGATCGTGATCGGCGTCCTCAGCTGATGAGACGCGTCCTGAAGGAACTGGCGCTGCACTTTCAGCAGCCGCTGAGCCTCGGCCGCGATCCCGGCGCGCTCGCTGGCCACCATCCGCCGGCGCGCCTGCCAGGCCATGACGATGACGATCGTGGCCAGCAGCGGGACCTGAGCGGCGGACTCGCCCATCACCCGCAGATGCGCGGCCATCGCATCGAACAGGGCCGCCGCGGTCGTGGCGACCGCGATCAGGATCAGGACGAGCAGGCCGCGGCCTGGCCACAGCCTGAACCCGTTGAGCAGGACCAGGCTGATCCACATCGCGTCGATCGGGATCAGCTGCCACTGCGGGAACATGGCGATGACGAGTACGCACCCCAGCCACAGCGCCAGCCAGGCCAGCGCAGCCCGATGGCGGCGCAGCGGCGGCAGGGCCGGGTCCGCGTGCGGGGCTGGCTGGTCAGGTTCCGAGGCGGTAGCCCTCACCGCGCACCGTCTCTATCAGGCTGAACCCCAGCTTTGCCCGGAGCCGCCTGATGCAGACGTCCACCAGGTTCGACCCCGGATCGAAGTCGATCCCCCAGACCGAGGCGAGCAAGTCGCTCTTGGTCACGGCCTCGCCGGCGCGGTCGATAAGAGCGCGCAGGCACAGGAACTCGAGCCTGGTCAGGGCGACCGGCCCGTTGCCGCTGTCAGCGACCAGCCGGCCAGCGTCCAGGGTGAGCTCGCCGACCTGGCTGACTTCGCTGCGCTTGGCCGTTTCCCGCAGGCCCGCCCGCACCCGGGCGATGAGCTCGGCGAGAGAGAACGGCTTGGTCAGGTAATCACGGGCGCCGAGATCGAGGCATTCCACCTTGGTGCCGACGTCAGAGTTGCATGACAGCACGAGCACGGCCTGGCCAGGCCTCGCCGCCAGGATCGAGGTCAGCACCGCCCTGCCATCGAGCTCAGGCATGATCAGGTCGAGTATCACGAGGTCACAGCCGCCCGCGGTGGCACGCTTGATGCCGTCAGGCCCGTCCGCGGCTACCTCGACCCGGTATCCAGCGTGCTCAAGGGCACGGGCCACGAAGCCGCTGATGTGCGGCTCATCGTCGATCACGAGGATCCGCGGCTTGGCCGGCGCGGAAGCAGGGCGCTCGGAGCAGGCCAGGCTGGACCGCGCCATCCTGGAATCGTCGCGTGCTGCTGTCATCGCGTTCCTGTCGTCCGCATTGACCGCAGCGCTACCGCAGGTGATTCAACGCTGCGGTGCGGCGCCTTGTCACGCCCGCGGCGCGAACCTGCCTCGCGTTTGGGTTTTACTCCCAAAGTCGCATCAAGTCAAGGTTAAAGACGCGAATGGGTATAATAAGTAACCCTAACAATCTGCCGACTCGCATAGGCGCTCCTGTCCAATCCGGTCGATCCGGGGTCCGGATCCGGGTCCGGTCCGGGTCTGATCCGGCCGCCAGTTGCCTGAGGTCGAGCTGGCGGCCGGACCAGCGGTGGGCTAGCATCCGCGACGCAACGCCGGTCTCATCGGCGCGTTTTAAAATTTGCCTCTGACCAGCAGTAATACACCTAAAAGCAGTGCTAGCGCAGCTATTACTTCTGTACCAGATGATGACAGTTTCGTCATCCGAACCGGGCGCCATTAGCGTGCCTTTGCCGCGATCGCGTTCCCGGATGCAGTCGATTGCTGCCCGGAGACGCCGTACCTCGGAATCCGGGGTGAGCCCTCAGCCCAGGACACCTGCCGCTACCATCGATCCGCTGGGCTAATCGCGTCGCCAGCGCGCCCGCCGCGCCTGACGGCGTCGCGGCAAGGCCGGCGCGCCTCCGCAGAACACTACGAGCGGTAGTACTCTGCATGAGGACCCTGATGGCCCGGGGCCGGAGAGCACGGAGGATGGCGAGTGACGCAGGCGACGAACGCGCTGCCTGACGCGACGGCGGTGCCTGCCGGCGCGGGCGAGCGCGAGTCGCCGGGAGCGGGGCAGGTGCCGGCGCGGCGGCGCTCCGCCGGGCTCATCGCGCGATCCCTGTTCGCCCTGACCAAGCCTCGCATCATTGAGCTGCTGCTGGTCACCACCCTGCCGACGATGCTGCTCGCCCAGCGCGGCCTGCCATCGATCGAGCTGATCGCGGTGACGCTGATCGGCGGGGCACTGGCGGCGGGCAGCGCGAACACCATCAACTGCTACATCGACCGCGACATCGACGCGGTCATGCGGCGGACCTCGCGGCGACCGCTCGTGGCCAAGCGCGCCGAAGGCGCCGCCATCAAGCCGGCCGAGGCACTGGCCTCGGGGATCGTGCTGGGGATCGCGTCGACGGTCCTGCTCGGGCTGTTCGCGAACTGGCTGGCCGCCGCACTCGCGGACATGGCCATCCTCTTCTACGTCTTCGTCTACACGCTCGGGCTCAAGCGCCGCACCGCGTCGAACATTGTCATCGGCGGCGCGGCCGGCTGCTTCCCGGTGCTCGTCGGCTGGGCCGCCGTGACCGGGCGGGTCACCTGGCCGGCCGTCGTGCTGTTCGGCGTGATCTTCTTCTGGACTCCGCCGCACTTCTGGGCTCTGGCGATGAAGTTCAAGGACGACTACGCCGCCGCGAGCGTGCCCATGCTGCCGGTCGTGGCCACGCCGGCGGTCGTCGCCCGCAAGATCGTCATCTACAGCTGGATCATGGTCGCGACCACGCTCGCGCTGACTCCGTACGCGGGCTGGATCTACGGCGCGGTCGGAGCGGGGCTAGGTGCCTGGTTCCTGCTGGAGGCCCACCGGCTGCGCGGCCGGATCGCCGTCGGCGCGAGCGCGGCGCCGATGCGCCTGTTCCACCTGTCGATCGGCTACCTGACGTTCCTGTTCGCGGCTATTGCCGTGACCTCGCTGCTGCCGTTCGGGCGATTTTAGAACCTGGCCGGCAGGGCCGACCGGCTAGTTCGGGAACGTGTTCGCGGTCCAGTGCTGGCCGCCGTCGCGGGTGGTCCAGACCTGGTCGCCCTCCGCGATCCGCGCGGTCAGTGGGTCTTCGAAACCGACGAGGATGATGGCGTCGCTTCCCGGCGTGCGCAGCGTGCTCGACCAGGTGCGCCCGCCATTTTCGCTGAGGTAGGCCCGGTCGCCGTGCTGGCTCGTCGCGACGACGAGCAGCCGGCTGGCGCTGGCCGCCGCGATCTGGTAGCCGTCGACGTGCTTGGTGGGCAGGCCGCCGGCGGCAGCGACCGGCCGGTCGGGGCCGAAGCCGGTCCCGCCGTCTTGTGACACCCGCACCCACGGCGCGCCGAAGTCGCCGGATGCGCTCGGCATCTGGTGGCGGCAGAGCAGCACGAGCACGTCCGGCGGCGCGATGGTCACCGCGGCCGCGTAACCGTCCTTGCCGCCGCACTGGTCGGTCAGCCGTGTCCAGGTCGCGCCGTCGTCGCCAGAACCCGCCATTCCCGCGCTCGCCCGGACACCGCCCGCCGCGTTGCCATAGGCCACGAGCACGAGCCGGTCACCCTGGCGGTAAAGCAGCGGCGGGCAGATCATGATGATCGGCGGCGCGGCGAGCGTCTGCCAGGCGGTAGAGCCGACCGGCGCTTGCCGTACTTGGTATGGCATGCCGCTGCAGCCCTGGCCTGATGAGGTCACGGCGACGACATTGCCGTCGGCGATCTCGAGTGAGCCGATGCTTGGTCGCGGCACTTGCCGCCAGTGCCGCCCGCCGTCTGTGGTCTGGAACAGCGACGGGCCGAACGCGTAGCCGATGAGCGGGGTGGCGAACCGTACCTGGGAGATGCACGGCTGGCGCGAGGAGCAGGTGTTGTAGACACCGCCTGCCCGCTTGGCCGGCGCGGCGAGCCGGTGCCAGGTCGCGCCGCCGTTCGTCGTGCCGAGCAGCGCCGCGCAGCGGCCCGAACCGCACGCGACCGTGCCGAGTGCCCAGCCCCGCTGATCGGAGACGAATGTCATCGACAGCACCTGAAAGCTGCTCGGTGCGCCACCGGCGGGTGGTGCGCTCGTGCTATTGCCTGGCGCCGGGCTATGGCTGCTGGCCGAGGCCGAGGAGGACGACGCGGGCGCCTGCCCGTGGTGGCGCGGCGCGGAGGCACCCGATCCCGTCTGCAGGCCGCAGCCGGCCAGGGCCACCGCGCCCGCGAGGATGGCGGTTGCTGCCCGCGATAGCTTGATCGCTTTCATGACCGCCTGTCTGATCCGCTGCCCTGTGCTCATCCTTATGACAGCTCAGCCCCCCGCGCGGTTGCGGCTAACTTCTCCCGGCCCTAAGCTCCTCCGCCGCCGACGTCATCGATCGCAGTTTGCCGAGAGCCGACTCCCTGGGCAGGTACTTCATGCCGCAGTCCGGCGCCAGCACAAGCTGGCCAGCGGGCACGAACGGCAGCGCGCGTCGCACTCGGCCGGCCACTACCGACGCGCTCTCCACGGCCGGATCCCCGAGATTCAGCACGCCGAGTATGACCGTCTTGCCCGCCTGCGCCAGCCCGGCGAGGACCGAGCAGTCCAGCGCGGACTGCGCGGTCTCGATGGAGATCTGGTCGGCCACCGAGTTGGCAAGCTCCGGCAGGAACGAGTAGCCGCTCGGCCGGTCATGAATGATCGCCGCGTAGCCGAAGCACAGGTGCAGCGCCTTCGTTCCGGTGACCCCGTCGAGCGCCGCGTTGGTCACCCCGACGCCGAACTCCCGTGCCGCCTCGGGCCGCGCCTGCAGGTACGGCTCGTCAAGCTGCACGATGTCCGCGCCGGCCGCGAACAGATCGGCCACCTCTTCCCGCACCACGGCCGCGTACGCGTACGCCGCTTCCTCGACCGAGGGGTAGTAGTCGTTCTGCGCCTGCTGCGCCATCGTGAAGGGGCCAGGCACCGTGACCTTGACCGTCTTGCCTGGCGCGACCCGCGACTTCAGGAACGACAGCGCCTCGACCCCGACCGCGTGCCTGCGGCTGATCGGCCCCACGATGCGCGGCACCGGGTTCGGGTGCCCGCTGCGGTCGAGCGCCGTCCCCGGATTGTCGATGTCGACGCCGTCGAGCGCGGTGGCGAACGCGTTGGAGTAGCTCTCCCTGGCGACCTCGCCGTCGGTGATTATATCCAGCCCGGCCTCCTGCTGGTCGGCGATCGCCAGCCGGGTCGCGTCCTGCTGCGCCTGCGCCAGGTAGGCAGGATCGACTCGCCACAGCTCGAGCGCTCGCACCCTGGGCGGGAACCGCCCGGCCAGCTTCTCCCTGTCGATCAGCCAATCAGGCTGCGGGTAACTTCCGACAAGCGACGTGGGGAACATTATCTGCCTTCCGGACTCGGCTGGATTCGCGCGATCACCCGTCCTGCTTCATGCCGCGTCCGCGCAAGAGCAGGAATGTCGCCAGGCAGGTGAACGCGAGTAGAGCGTATGGCACGAAGTCGCTCGTGGCTTCGGCGAGAGCGCCGCTGGCAGCCGCCGCGACCGACTGACCGGTCGCCCAGGCCAGGTTCGCGAGCCCGAAGGCCAGCCCCTGATGCAGGTCAAGCCGCTGCGCGGAGTTGGAGAGCAGCGCGCTGGACGGGGCGAACAGCGTGCCGAACGCGGGAGCGCCGATGATCAGCAGGGCGATCAGCGGAGCGGCCAGGCTCAGCGCGGGAGCGAGCAGGCTGAGGGCGACGCCGGCCAGCAGGGAGATCCTGACCGGCAGGTAAGTGCCGCGCCGGTCGGCGAGCCGCCCGCTCAGCGGCGAGAAGCCGGCTTCGAACGCGGCCGATGCCAGGAACGTCGCGCTGATCAGCAAGGCACTGGCGCCGAGTTGACTGAGGCGCAGCGGGGCCAGCACGTCGAGCACGCCGAACCCGAGGCCGGCGATCGTGGTGAGCCACAGGCCCACGGCGACGTTGTGATCCCGGACGGCGGCGAACGCCGCGCGCAGGCCCTGTGACTCCGCCTCGGCCGGCGCGATGATGAAGAAGTTCACGACGATCAGCGCGGCGCCGAACACGGCCGCGGCGGAGAACGCTGGCCCGGTGCCGATCTGGCCCGCCACGCCGCCGACGACCGGGCCGAAGAGAGCGCCGCCGACGGCCGCGCCAAGGGCCGTTCCGAGCAGTTCGCCGCGCCGCTCCGGCGGAGCGGCGCTGGCAAGCCACGCCATGCCAGCCGCCCACGTGCAGGCTCCGCCGATGCCCTGCACGAACCGGGCCGAGTCGAGAATGACCGCGCTGCTCGACCAGCCGAAGACCAGCGTCGAAGCGCTCATCAGGAGCAGGCCGATCACGACCCCGCGCCGTGCGCCGAGCCGCGCCACGAGCAGCCCGCCCGGCAGTGCGCCGATGAGGGTGCCGATCGGGTAGGCGGCGACCAGAATCCCGGCGTCAGCCTTGGACAGCGAGATCGCGTGCACGTAGTGCGGCAGCAGCGGCGTCAGCGCGGTGAAGAAGGTCGTATCGGTAAACACCAGGGCGCTGGAGAAGATCAGCAGGGTCCTGATCCTGGCCGGCAGCCTTGGAGCAGCCTGAGGCGGTTCCTGATCGGTTGCCCGCCTCGCCACCGCCGCCGCCCACCCGCATCGATTCGCCCGTCACCTGCCAAATGCCGGCAAGCAGTCGAGCCTAGCGCAACCATCCGGCGCCACGCGGAGTTCCAAGCCTGGTGCTGATGTTGCTAACGGGGCCAACGCGACCAGAGTGACACCTCCGGCGGCCGGGGCACCGAGAGGGCCCCGCCCCGGCTCGAATGAATGCGGGATCGATGTTGGCGATTAGGTATCGGTTCGCGGATTGATGTCCTTGTTGGCTAAATCGGAGGTTCAGGCTGCGGGGTGAGTGAGGCGGTGGAGGCGGGTGGTGCGGGTTTGCCGGGTGGGGTACTTGCCGGCCAGGAGCCGGCCGGGGTCGACGTCCGTGATCATGGTCGCGGGCATGATCACGGGCCATCGCCGCTGTCCTGGATGCTGTCGGGCGACTCGGGGATCTGGGTGAGTCAGGCGCCGGGGTGGTGGCGGACGTGCGCCGTGCCGCGGCCCGGCGCCGCCGGGGCAGGGTGAGCATCGTGGCCCTCCCTGTTGCTGTCAGCGGTCCTTTCTGACAGCAACGTGGCCCGCCCCGTTGCTGTCGGGACAGCATGAGGGAGGCCGCGTTGCTGTCAAAACCAGTGACCAACAGCAACAGGGAGGGCCACGATGCTGTCAGAGGTGGCCGTGACCAGCTGCGCGATCTTCCGTGATCATGGTCCGGGCGTGATCACGGAAACCAGCACGGGTCCCGGGGGCCGCCGCGCGGCTCATGATCAGGATCGAGGAGCTTTTCCGGCATCGCGGGGGAGTATTCGCTTCGGGGAGTCTTCAGTCAATAGCACTGGGCAGTTCGAAGCCCGGCCTGGCCACCCCCGGCACCGCTAACCCGCCGAGCCCCCTGAAAGCACGCCGCCTGGACCTCAAATAAGCCAACAGATTTCGCTGCGCGCTGCGCGCTCCCGTGGATGAGAATGGCGGTGTGCACGTGGCCCGGCTGGGGCCATTCACGTATCAAGGTCCTTGATGTTGTCGGGCTTCGAGGCCAGGAGATGCTCGCCCGGGCGAGCGGGTAATAACTGGTTGTGGCTGGCACGAAGGCGGGTGAGGATCAGGTCGTGTCCCGGTATCGCGATGTCCAGGCGTTCGCCGATCGCGCGGCCGGCTATGAGAGCGGGTACCGGGGGCAGCTGCACCAGGAGATCGTGACCAGGACCGTCGCGCTCGCGCTGGCCCTGGCGCCGTCCCCTGACCGCGTGCTCGACGTCGGCTGCGGCACCGGAATGCTCCTGCGCGAGCTCGGGAGCAGAGTCCCGGAGGCGACGGAACTGGCCGGCATCGACGCTGCCGCGGCGATGGTCGAGGTGGCCCGGGCTCAGCGGTCAGACCCGAGGCTGACCTACGCCGAAGGGCGAGCCGAGCACCTGCCATTCGCTGGCGGAAGCTTTGACCTGCTGGTCAGCACCACGTCCTTCGACCACTGGGAGGATCAGGCTGCCGGGCTCGCCGAGTGCCGCCGGGTGCTCGCGCCCCGCGGCCTCCTGGTGCTGACCGACATCTTTTCCCTGGCGCTGCTGCCTACGCTAGTCGGCGCCCGGGCCGCCCGGGCCAGGACGCCGCTCCGGGCCACCAGGCTGCTCGCCTCGGCTGGATACAGGTCGGTCGCCTGGCACCGGCACTATGCCATGATCATCCGCTCGGTCACGGCTCGCGCTTGACCGCCTGCAGGGTGTAGCTGTGCGGCAGTCGTTCTGGACGGTCGGCCAGCCGCCACTCGTTTTCGCCCACTTCCTCCATCATGCCGGGCAGCGCCTCCCACGGCACGCTGTCGTGCTCGGCCAGCCCGGTGATCGTCATCCCGGCGTCGAGCAGCGCCGTGACGATCTCGCCGAGGCCGTGGTTCCACTCGTGGGTCACGTTGTTGGCGAACTCCAGGTCCGTGGCGACGTAGGTGCCGGGCTCATCGAACACCGTCGGCTCGCTGGTCTCGAAGTACCGGTACTCGATGACAAGCAGGTCGTCCTCCCTGGTGTCCGCCAGTGCCCACAGCACCGGGTGCCCTTCCCTGATGAACAGGCGCCCGCCCGGCTTGAGCAGGTCGGCGACAACACCCGCCCACCGGCGGATGTCCGGCAGCCAGCACAGCGCGCCGATGCCCGTGAAGACCAGGTCGAACTGTCCCCGGCCGAGCGCGTCGGCCGCCGCGTAGAGGTCTGACTCGACGAAAGTGGCGTCCGCCCCTGTCTTGCGCGCCAGGTCACGGGCCTGCTCGATCGCCGGGGCGGAGAAGTCAAGTCCCGTCATGGACGCGCCCAGCCTGGCCAGCGAGATCGTGTCGGTGCCGATGTGGCACTGCAGGTGCACGCCGCGCAGCCCGGCGATATCGCCGAGCCTGGGCACGTCGAACCTCACCACCCGGCTGATGAAGGCCGGATCGGCGATGAACTCCGCGAGCTGGTAGTCGGGCGAGGCCGCGTGAGCCGGCACCCGCTCGTCCCAGCTGGCCCTGTTGACTGCTCCGTAGTCATCCACGCACCCAAATGTGGCACATGAGCGCAACTGAATTTCCCGTCCTGGCCCTGATCACCCCAGGTCAGCGCGAAACCTGGCCGCAGTCGCTGGGAGGTCGGTAACGACCCAGTTCAACTTGGCCGCGGGGCTTCTGCCGCCGCCGCACGCCAAGTACCTTGTCACGCAGACGCCAGATATGCCGCGTTGTCCAGCGATTTGAAGGGCCTTAACCTCATGCAAGCCGAAATCAAGGGCACGGTCATGCCCATCCTGGAAGTGTCGCTCGCCCAGGGCGAGCATGTCGTGACCCCGCACGGCGAGCTGGCCTGGATGACGACGAGCATCCAGATGTCGCAGACGACGAGCAGCGGCGGTCCGGGCGGCGGCGGAGGCGGCTTCATGGGCGGCCTCAAGCGGATGATGGGCGGCGGCGGGCTGTTCCTGACCAAGTACGAGGGACCGGGCTCGATCACGTTCGCTGCCAAGGTGCCAGGTCACATCGTGCCGGTCGACATCACCGGCGGCCACGCCTACATGGTGCACCGGCACGGCTGGCTGTGCGGGACGCAGGGCATCACCGTCAGCATGGCACTGCAGCAGGGCCTACGGGCCGGGCTCTACGGCGGCGACGGCTTCATCTTGCAGAAGCTGGAGGGCCAGGGCCGTGCCTGGATCGAACTCGGCGGCGAGGTGACCTCCTACGAGCTCCCGCCGGGCCAGACAGTGCTGGTGCACCCGGGTCACGTCGGGATGTTCCAGGGCACGGTCCAGTTCCAGATCACCAGGATTCGCGGCATCGCCAACATGTTCTTCGGCGGCGACGGCCTTCACCTGGTCGCGCTGACCGGCCCGGGCCGGGTCTGGCTGCAGTCCATGCCCGTCCCGCTGCTGGCCCACGCCCTGTCCCCGTACCTGGCCAAGCAAGGCGCCGGCGAAGCGGTGGCCGGCGGCGCGGTCGGCGGCGTCCTTGGCGGCCTGCTCGGCGGCTAGCAACCGAAGAGCCGAGCGGGGGAAACGCTCCCGCGAGCCGAAGGGCGCGGTGCCGTCTGGACTGACGAGTGAGGAGCGTCAGCGACGGGTGAGGAGGGAAGACGGCGCCTTGAGGCGCCCGGAGGCGAGCGGGGAAAACACCGAGACGGAAGACAGGGCGGCGGTGCCGCGTCGCCGCGGCAGATCCAGCGGAGCGTCGCGGTCCGCGGATCACCCCCGATCGCCGCCCTGTCTCCCGGTGGCCACATGACCCCCGTACATGTGGCACGGCCAGCGGCTGCCCCGTGCGGTCTGCCGCCGAGCCGGTGCCACGATGATGCCCGATCGAAGGTGTCGCACAGCCTCGGCGAAGCCCAAATCCCGGTCAACTTTTCGAGAAGCCCCGGAATCGCGGGCTCCGCGCAGCCCACCGGGGCCAGCATCGGCCGGTCCAGGTGCGTCTTTAACGCGGCAGGTGCGGCGGCGGGGTCAGGCAGGACGCCCGGTTCGGTGCCAATGGTGCCAGTGTGATGGACGTGGTCAATGCCCGTTTCGCAGGCGCGGGCGCCCGCATGAGGACCCGATTCGGCTCGTTGGAGGTTCAGGCTGCGGGGGTGAATTTGAGGCGCTGGAGGCGGGTGGTGCGGGTTTGCCTGGTGGGGTGCTTGTCCGCTAGGTGTCGGCCGGGGCTAATCTCCGTGATCATGATCGCGGGCGTGATCACGGAACATCGCTGCTGTCCTGACCTGCGTAAATTTCCGTGATCACGCCCCAGACCATGATCACGGAACCTAGCGCAGGCAAGTTTCGAACGGCCCGGCTTGGTCGCCGCCCCAGCACCGCTAACCCCCGCCGCCTGAACCCCCGCCGCCTGAACCCCCGCCGCCTGAACCCCCGCCGTCTGAACCCAAGCCGTCTGAACCCAAAGCCGCCGAAACTTTAATGAGCCAACAAGGTCATCGATGGCTAAATCGGGTGTCGATTCGCGCATCGACGCGGAACGGGGCGGCCAGCCGGCGACCGGCCAGCGGGGCGGCCGGGCGACCAGCCGGGCGGCCGGGCGACCAGCCGGGCGGCCGGCCAGCCGGGCGGGGTTGAAGGCTGGCCTCAGGTGTCGGTGCCTTCGCCGCCGTACTGCTGCTCGGCCAGGAACCGCTCGAACTGCGCGCCGAGCTCGTCGGCCGTCGGCATGTTCTCGGCCTGGTCGGCGAGCAGGTCGCCGCGCCCGGCGTGGAACGCGTCGTATTGCTGCTCGAGCGACTTGACGACCTCGGTGACCTCTTCTGAGCCGGCCACCTGCCTGGCGATCTCCGCGTCGGTGACCGCCGCCGCCTCGCGCAGCGCGTCGGCGGGCAGGTTGAGGCCCGTCGCGCGCTCGACCGCGGCGAGCAGCGCCACGGCGGCGGTCGGGTAGGACGCGTGCGCCAGGTAGTGCGGCACGTGCACGGCGAACCCGACAGCGGGCCGGCTCGCCTCGCCGAGCCGCAGCTCGATCAGGGCCATCGCGCTGCCCGGCACCTGGAGCCGGTCGACCAGCGGCTGGTAGCCCTCGATCAGCTCGGCGTTCGTGGCATGCCCGGTGACGCCGAGCGGCCGGGTGTGCGGCACGCCCATCGGGATGCCGTGGAAGCTCGCCAGGGTCTTGACCTGGAGCGCGGCCGACAGCTTGAGCACGGCCCTGGTGAACATCTCCCAGTCCCGGTCCGGCTCGAGGCCGTCCAGCAGCAGGAACGGCGTGCCGTCCCCGTCCTTGAGCAGGTGGACGACGATCTCGGGGATCTCGACGCTCTCCCAGTGGTCCTTGACAAAAAACATGGCCGGCCTGCGTGACCGGTAGTCGATCAGCGAGTCGACGTCGAACCTGGCGATCTCGGTGTGGTCGAGCGTGGCGAGCAGATGAGCGGCCAGCTGCCGCCCGGCTGCGCCGGCATCGATGAACCCGTCCAGGTAGTAGAGCATGACCAGGCCAGATTCCAGGTTCACCGCCTCCGGGCTGAGCTGATAGAGGTCTCCTGGATCGCGCGGCACCTTCGCAGCCTCCTTGTCGCGGCGTGGCTTAGCTACCAGTCTTACCGACGTTCGGCTGCGGCTGCGCCACCCGGGCAGCAAAACCTTTACTCGCAGCGGCGTTAACGCCGCTCGGCAGGGTCGCTCACCGGGTCGGGGATAGCCGAGGCTTTGCGTGCCTGCCACCGGGCGAGAACCCCGGGCAGTTCGCCGCTCACGAACTCGAAGTAGTCTACCGAATCGGCCATTCTGCTCCCGGCGGCCGTATCCGGGCCGAGCAGGTCGATTCCGTCCCTCATCACCGTAATCCAGCGCTCCATGACCCGGTCCCGGCTCCTTATCACCTGATCCCACACGTTGTCGGGAACCTGGTAGTGGTGCCGCCGCGAGCCCGGCTCGCCTTCCCGGCGGATCAGCCCCACGCCGATGAGGTAGCGGACGCCGCCGGACACGGCCGCCGGGCTTGCCTGCAGCTGCCGGGAGAGCTCGGCCGAGGTGAGCCGGGCGGAGTCGGTCGCCAGCAGCGCGGCGAAGATCCGCGCGGGCATCCGCGGGATGCCGGCCTCGGCCAGCACGGAGGTGAACCGCTCGACAAAGCGCCGCACCGCCTCAGGATCGCGGCCGCCCGGACTCGGCTTCGCGCCGGATGAGGGGCCCGCAACGCTCTCCGCGATCACCAGAAGCCCTCCTTCGCCTAGTCCGGAACAGCCCGCTTCGTACATCCCATTCATAACTTTCAAGAATTTATGAATTTAGTGTAGTCTCCGAGTCATGAGCGAGGCAATCGACGTCGCCGGCCTCCGCAAGGCATACGGCAAGATCACCGCCCTCGACGGGCTTGACCTCAGCGTGGCGAGCGGTGAGGTGCACGGGTTCCTCGGCCGAACGGGGCCGGGAAGACGACCACGATCCGGATCCTGCTTGGCCTGCTGCGCTCCGATGGCGGCTCAGCCAGCCTGCTCGGCGGTGATCCCTGGGCGCAGGCCACGCAACTGCACCGCAGGCTGGCCTACGTGCCGGGCGACGTGAGCCTGTGGCCCAACCTGACCGGCGGCGAGGTGATCGACCTGCTCGGCCGGCTGCGCGGCGGGCTCGACGCCGGACGGCGCGCCAGCCTGCTCGACCGTTTCGAGCTCGATCCGACGATCCGCTCCCGCGCGTACTCCAAGGGCAACAGGCAGAAGGTCGCCCTGATCGCGGCCCTGGCCTCCGACGTCGAGCTGCTCCTGCTCGACGAGCCGACCTCGGGTCTCGACCCGCTGATGGAGGCCACGTTCCGGTCATGCATTGAGGAGGAAAGAAAGCGCGGCCGTACTGTCCTGCTCTCGAGCCACATCTTGTCCGAGGTCGAAGCCCTCTGTGACCGCGTCACCATCGTCCGCGCCGGCAAGACGGTGGAAACCGGGAGCCTCGCCGACCTGCGGCACCTGACCAGGACGTCGGTCGCCGCCGAGCTTGACGCCGTGCCGCCCGGGCTCGGCGAGCTGCCCGGGGTGCACGCGCTCGACATCGAGGGCAGCCGGGTGCGCTGCGAGGTCGAGACCAGCCAGCTCAACGGGCTGCTGCGGGAGCTGACCGCCGCCGGGGTGCGCACGCTGACCAGCCAGCCGCCGACGCTTGAAGAGCTGTTCCTGCGGCACTACTCGCCCAGCACCGGGCCGGTGGACACCGGGCCGGTGGACGAAGTGGCGCCGGCGTGACAGCGTTGACTGGGACCACGGGGTTGACGGGGACCGGGGCGCTGATCAAGCTGGCGCTCCGGCGGGACCGGATCATGCTCGCGGTGTGGATCTACGCGCTGACGGCTTTCGTCGCCGCGACCGCGTACGGGTTCGGGCAGCTGTACCCGGGCGCACCTGGCCGGGCGGAGTTCGTCGCCGCGGCCGGCAGCAATCCGTCGCTGCTGTCGCTCTACGGCCCGCTGTTCGGGAGCTCGCTCGGCTCGCTGACGTCCTGGCGCGACACGGCGCTGCTCGGGCTGGCGGCCGGGCTGATGAGCATCTTCCTGGTGGTGCGGCATACCAGGGCCGACGAGGAGTCCGGCCGGCTCGAGCTGATCGGCGCTACGGCGGTCGGCCGGCAGGCGGCGCTGGCCAGCGCGATCGCGGTCGCCGGGACGGCGAACCTGGTGAGCTTCGTGACGATGGCCGCGGTCGCGGCGGCGTTCGGGCTGCCGGCCGCCGGGTCCGTGGCGATGGCGGCCGGCATCGCCGGGTGCGGGCTCGCCTTCACCGGGGTCGCCGCCGTGGCCGCCCAGCTCGCGCAGACGGCGCGCGCGGCCAGGGGCGTCGCCTTCGGCGCCATCGCCGCGGCGTTCTTGCTGCGGGCGGTCGGGGACTCGGCCGCCGCTGACGGGCCTCGGTGGCTCAGCTGGGTTTCGCCGATCGGCTGGGCCGAGCTTGTCAGGGCATTCGGCTCGGTCAGGTGGTGGGTCCTGGCGCTGCCGCTGGCCGCTGCCGTGGTGGTGGCCGTGACCGGGGCCGTGCTGGCCGCCAACCGGGACTACGACGCCGGCGTGATCGTCGCGCGCTCCGGCCCCGCGCGGGCCGCCGCGTCGCTGCGCAGCCCGCTCGCGCTTGCCTGGCGGCTGCAGCGCGGCTCGCTGTTCGCCTGGGTCGCGGGAGCGCTCGTGTTCGGGCTGCTCATCGGCTCGGCAGCCAAGGGGATCGGCGGGCTGCTCGGGAGCGCCCCGGTCAGGCGGATCGTGATCAGCCTTGGCGGCCAGGCCGCGCTGACGAATGCTTTCTTCGCCGCGATCCTGGGTTTCCTCGGGCTGGCGGCGGCCGGATACGCGGTCTCGGCCGTGCTCAGGCTCAGGTCAGAGGAGGCGGAGGGGCATGCTGAGCCGGTACTCGCCACCGGCGCCGGCCGGCTCCCCTGGGGCGGCTCGTACCTGGCGATCGCCGCCGCGGGCACGGTGCTGATCCTGGCGGTCGTCGGCTTTGGCGCTGGGCTTGGCTTCGACTACCGGTCAGGCGGGGGCGGAGCGGAGCTGGCCAGGCTCACGCTGGCCGGGCTGGCGCAGGCCCCGGCGGCGCTGGTGATCGGCGCGATCGCGGCCGCGCTGTTCGGCCTGGCGCCCAGGCGATCCGTGGCGGTCAGCTGGGGCGTGCTCGGCCTGGCGGCGGCGATGCTGCTGCTCGGCGCGATCCTGCGGCTGTCGCACTGGGTCCTGGACATCTCGCCGTTCACTCACTCGCCGAAGCTGCCAGGCGGCCAGGTCGCCGCGCTCCCGCTCGTCTTGCTGAGCGTGATCGCCCTGGTGGTCGGGGCGGCCGGCCTGGCTGGCCTGCGCCGCCGCGACATCGGATAGCGCGCCCGGCATCGGATAGGATCGTTAAGTAGTGAGTACTGTCGCGCGGATCAGGGCTGAGCTGTCCAGGGCTCAGGTGGCGAATGCTGAGCTGGCGAACGCTGAGCTGACCAGATCCCGGCGGATGCTCATACTCGCGATCTGCTGCATGAGCCTGTTCATCGTCGGGCTCGACGTCACTGTCGTGAACGTGGCGCTTCCGTCGATCCAGCATGAGCTGCACGCATCGGTATCCGGGCTGCAGTGGGTCATCGCCTCTTACTCGCTGGTGCTGGCCAGCCTGCTGATGCTGTCCGGCTCGACCGCCGACCGGGTCGGCCGCCGCCGTACCTTCCAGCTCGGCCTCGCGCTCTTCACGCTCGGCTCCCTGCTGTGCAGCCTGGCGCCCAGCCTGGGCGCGCTGGTCGCGTTCCGCATGCTGCAGGCGATCGGCGGGTCGATGCTCAACCCGGTCGCCATGTCGATCATCACGAACACCTTTACCGAGCGCGCCGAGCGCGCCCGGGCGATCGGCATCTGGGGCGGCGTCATCGGCCTGAGCATGGCACTCGGCCCCGTTGTCGGCGGGGTGCTGGTCAACTCGGTCGGGTGGCGCAGCATCTTCTGGGTCAACATCCCGGTCGGGGTGGCGGCGATCGTGCTGACGGCGCTCTTTGTGCCCGAGTCCAAGGCCCCGGTCAGGCGCCGGATCGACCCGGTCGGCCAGCTGCTCGTGATGATCACCCTGGCCACGCTGGTCTACGGCATCATCGAGGGCCCCGACAGCGGCTGGAGCTCGGCGCCGATCCTCGGCTGCTTCGCCGCGGCGGTGCTGGCCGGCATCGGGTTCGGCTGGTACGAGAGCAGGAGGGTACAGCCGCTGCTCGACACGAGGTTTTTCCGCAGCGCGCCATTTTCCGGCGCGACCTTGATCGCGGTATCGGCGTTCGCCGCGCTTGGCGGGTTCTTGTTGCTGAGCACGATCTACCTGCAGGACGTGCGCGGGTACTCGCCGTTGCACGCCGGGCTCTACATGCTGCCGATGGCCGGGATGACGGCGCTGTGCAGCCCGCTTTCCGGGCGGATCGTCGGCAGCCGGGGCCCGCGGCTGCCGCTGATCGGCGCGGGCACGGCGCTGGTCGTCAGCGCGGTAACGCTCACCCGCCTGTCGGCCGATACGACCACGGCCAGCCTGGTCGTCAGCTACCTGCTGTTCGGGCTCGGATTCGGGCTGGTCAACGCGCCGATCACGAACACCGCGATGTCCGGCATGCCGCGGGCTCAGGCGGGCGTGGCCGCCGCCGTCGCCTCCACGAGCAGGCAAGTCGGATCGTCGCTCGGAGTCGCCGTGATCGGGTCAGCCGTCGTGTCGGCTCTGGCCGGCAGCCTCCGCACGGGATTCGCGACCGCCAGCCACGTCGGCTGGTGGGTGATCGCCGGCTGCGGCGTCGCCGTGCTCACGCTCGGCCTGATCACCACGGGCACCTGGGCGAGACGGACCGCCGAGCGGGTCGCCGCTGAGCTAGCTCCAGCAGCCACCGCGGACGCCGACCTGGCGCCAGCCCGGACACCGGCCAGCACGAGACCCGTCAGCGATGCGGCCGCTAGCGGCGTGCCGGCCGAGGCTGAGCGCTAGCTAGGCTCAACTCCGCCCCGAGGCGCTTGACGCAGGAGCATATTCAGGGTCACGAAGGAGGCTTTTCGCGTCCAGGAGGATTGTCCGGACTATCCGACGAAACGGCTCCCGCACGCGAGAACCCTCCTCCAGGCACCCGAAATCTCGCCCTGCCCTGAACATCGCACCTGGCGGCGATCCCGCACTGGCAGTTCCCCCCGCGCGGGGCTAGCCCTGCTGGTCCTGAGCTTGGGCCAGGGACATGATGGCGAAAACGGCGCCCTGGTCGTCGGCCAGGATGGCCATGCGGCCGTACGGGGTATCCCAGGGCGGGGCCACGACGTGGCCGCCTAGTTTCGTGACGACCTCGACTGACTCGTCGGCGTCGCTGACCGCGAAATAGGTTCGCCAGTGAGCCGGGGTTTCGGCGGGCGCGGCGGTGCCTAGGTCGCCGATGCCGCCGAGTGCGTCGCCGGTGGTCTTGAAGGCGGCGTAATGGAAGTCGTCGCTGCTCATGTCGTCGTAGTTGTAGCCGAAGACGGACTGGTAAAAGGCCTTGTTGGCGTCAAAGGCGCGGCTCATGTTCTCGTTCCAGCACACCGCGCCCGGCTCGTTGGCCAGTTGCATGCCGGTGTGCAGACGCGGCTGCCAGACCCCGAACACCGCGCCGCCCGGGTCGGTGGCCACGGCCATCTTGCCCACGTCCATCACGTCGAACGGCTCGGCGAGCACCTGCCCGCCCGCCGAGGCGATCTTGCGCGCGGTGACCTCGGCATCGTCCGAGGCGAGGTAGGTGGTCCACGCGGACGGAGCCTCGGCGGCCCCCATCTTCGGGCCGATGCCGGCTACCTGCCTGCCGCCGATCTGGCACATGACATAGCCGCCTGACTCGGGCGGGCCGACCTGGGTACTCCAGCCGAACAGGGTCTCGTAGAAGGCCTTGGCCCTGGCTACGTCGTCGGTACCCAGATCAACCCAGCAAGGGGTGCCGGCCGGCCACGGCGTGTCGCGCTGAACCATGAATCCTCCTGGAGATCGTCGTAGCCAAGAAGCGCGAGTGGCGAGCATGCGGGTCCGGCTGAGGCAGCGCGTACCCGTGATAGTGCGCCTACGCAGCGTATCGAGCGGCTGGCAGGGCGGTCAGCCAGACGCCGAATTGGCCGCCGCGCGCTGAAGCGGCCGTGACCGCCGGACGGCTGGCGTCGGCCTGATCGATGCTCGCGCCGGTCACCTGGTCGCATAGCATCGATCTGCCGGGACAGGCGCTGTTACTGCGCTGAGCGTTATCTATTCGTAGCATGGCTGTCATGGGAAGTGGTCGGCACCAACGGCAGGACCTGACTGGCTCGAGGAGAACCGTGTTCGTGACGCGTGGCAGGAGCCTGATCGTGGCGGCGATCGCCATCGTGGCGGCGATCGCCGCGATCGTGGTGTTCGCGGCCAGCGCGGCGGCGAGGCACAGCAAGAGCGCTGACTCCGGCCCGGGCACCACTACGACGGCAGCCGATACCCATGCGCGCGCGATGGCTCGCGCGGTGGCGCGCGAGCAGGCGGCGGTGGCGGCAGCGAGCGTCGGCCTGCGGCCGGGAGCCGTCTCGCCCAGCGCGGCGGGCATCGCGGCAGCCGCGGCGACGCTGCCCAAGCTGACGAACACGCAGCTGGCCGGCCAGCGGGTGATCTACAGCTACGTCGGGCTTAACCCGCCCGCGCAGCTGCTGAATCTGATCAGGCATGGCGAGGTCGCGGGAGTGGTGTTCTTCGCGGACAACGTCGGCTCGGAAGCGCATCTGGCCGCCGTCGCGGCCGAGCTCCAGAAGGCGGCCGCGGCCAAGACCGATCCGGTGCGGTTGCCGCTGCTGCTGATGACGGACCAGGAAGGCGGCCAGGTGCGGCGCCTGCCGGGACAGCCGGTGCTGTCGGAAAAGCAGGTCGGCGAGGCCGCGCACCCGTGGCAGGCCGCGACGGCCGCGGGCCAGGGAGCCGGCAAGAACCTGCGCGGCGTGGGGCTGAACGTCAACCTGGCGCCAGTGCTCGACGTGTACCGGCAGGCGGGCAACTTCATCGACGAATTCGGGCGCTCGTTCAGCAGCAACGCCGGCACGGCGGCCAAGCTCGGCGCCCTGTACGCCGAGGCCGAGCAGAAGCAGCGGGTAGCGGCGACCGTCAAGCACTTCCCCGGCCTCGGCGCGGCCGCCACCAGCCAGAACACTGACGAGAGGCCGGTCACGCTGAAGCTGTCGCTGTCGGCCATTCGCGGTACCGACGAGCTGCCGTACAAGTCGGCGATCGCGGCTAAGGCCAAGCTCGTGATGGCATCGTGGGCGATCTACCCGGCGCTTGACGCCAAGAACCCGGCCGGCCTGTCATCGGCGATCGTGCAGGGCGAGCTGCGGAAGCGACTCGGGTTCGCCGGCGTGACGGTGACCGACGCCCTCGAGGCGGGAGCGCTCAAGCCGTTCGGCTCGATCGCGCACCGCGCGACGCTGGCGGCGCGGGCCGGGATGGACCTGCTGCTGTGCGCGGAGGGTAAGGTCAGCGAGGGCACCGCCGCGATGAACTCAATGGCGTTCGACTACGCGCACCATTCGCTGAACGCCGCCGCCTTCAAGGCGGCGGTCATGCGGGTGCTCGCGCTGCGCGCGACGCTAGCCGGGAAGTAGCTCGCAGACCTCGGTGCCGGTCGTCGCGGCCAGGTCGGCGAGCAGGCTGGTCAGCCTGCCGGTGACCGGGCCGGGCTGGCCGTCGCCGATCACCCGGCCGTCGATCCTGATGACCGGGGCGATGCCGCCCATCGTGCCGGTGACGAAGACCTCGTCGGCGGTGTAGAGCTGGGTCATGGAGTAGTCGCCGGTCACGCACTCGATCCCCGCGCGGGCGGCCAGTTCGAGCACCGCGGCCCGGGTGATGCCCTCGGGGCACGCCGCCGCGGTCGGCGTCCCGAGCACGCCGCCGCTCACGCAGAAGACGTTGGTCGCGTTCGTCTCGGCCACGAAGCCCCGATGATCGAGCATGACCGCGTCGTCGGCGCCGGCCACATTCGCCTCGATCTTGGCCAGGATCGACGGCAGCAGGTTGTTGTGGTGGATCTTCGGGTCCATGCTGTCCGGCGGCGGGCGCCGGATACTCGAGGTGATCAGCGTGATCCCGGTCGCCTCGTACACCGGTGCCTTGAATTCGGGCAGGACGATCAGCGTCGGCCCCGACTGGTTCAGTCTCGGGTCCATGCCGCTGGTGATCTTCACGCCCCTGGTCAGGGTCAGCCTGATGTGCACGCCGTCGGTCATGGCGTTGGCTGCCAGCGTGCGGCTGATCTGCTCGGTAATCTCCTCATCAGGCGGCACGGACTCGAAGGCGAGCGCCTGGGCGGACCGGCGCAGCCTGGCCAGGTGCTCGGTCAGCCGGAAGATCCGGCCGCGGTGCAGCCGCAGCCCTTCCCAGACCGCGTCACCGCCCTGGACGGCCGAGTCGAACGGGCTGACGCCGGCCTTGTCCCGGTGCGTGAGCCGCCCGCCGACGTTCACGATCAGGTCGCGGTTCCGCTCGTCGAACTGCTGCAGCATCGGATGGCTCCCTCTTGAGTAGTCAGGGTGCGGTCGCGCCTGGCCCTAGGACGGCCGCGGCAGCGCCCGCGCCGATGATGACTGACTTCACGGTGCTGTTCTGCATGGTTGACGTCCTTTGTCTTCCTGGTGGGAGGCTAATCCAGCGGCGCCACCGACAATCAGCCGGTGAGCGGCGAGTTCGTCATAGAACGGCTGGCACTGGGCGGCCAGCGGTTCGAGCTCTGGCGGAAGGCCAGCCGGCTCCGGGCGATCGCCCTGGCTGTGCCGGTCAGGGCTGTGCCGCTCAGCGCTGGGCCGCTCGGCGAAGGCGGTCGACGCCCAGACGTTGGCGTACCAGTGCCTGGCCCAGACGCCGTCATCCGGCCTGGGCCCTGGCGGCCACGACAGCATGGCCTCGTCGAACGGGATCGCCAGCGCGGCGCAGAGCGCTTCGAGCGCGGGTCGCGGGGACGCCGCGATGTCGGCGGCGTCGATGACGGGGCCGCCGAACCGGCGGAAGATCTCGACCTGCTGCGCAAGGCCGAGGTCCGCCAGCGTCGGGGTGTCCCTGACCTTGGCGTACGAGGCGAGCAGACGGCGCGGGTCCCTGATCAGGAACGCGTGCCGCAGGCTGGCCAGCGCCTGCCTGTCCACCTCTGCGAGCAGGTGGTGGGCCATGTGCTTCTGGTAGTAGACGGTCTTGCCCGGCGGCAGCTCGCCATAGGCGAGCTGCCGCACCACATCAGCCCAGTCCGTCGGCATCGACGCCACGATCTCGTCTCGCCCCGGATGCGAGATGCCGGTCGCGGCGAGGTAGTAGCCGTACAACGGCTCGTCGATGACGACCGTGTCGCGCCGGTTCCCGAACGACCGCATCAGGGCAGTGGACAGCGTGCGCGGCCCCGACCACATCGCGATGCGTGTGCTAGCCCGGGGGGACGACCCCCCGGAACCCCCCGCGTGTCCGGCCCGCCTTGGGCGCTGCCTTCCCTCCTCGCTCGTCGCGGTACTTTTCCCGCTCGCCTCCGGGACGCCCCCAGGCACTGCCTTCCCTCCTCCCTCGTCGCTGCGCTCCTCACTCGTCAGTCCAGGCAGCGCCGCGGCCCGGACCTTCTTTCAGCTAGTGAATTAGAACACCACTACGCTGCGGAGTACCTCGCCGCGCTGCATCTTGGCGAAGGCGGCCTCGACGTCGTTGACCGAGATGGTCTCGGAGACGAACTTCTCCAGGGGGAGCCGGCCGCCGAGGTGCAGGTCGGTCAGCATCGGGAAGTCGCGGTCGGGGAGGCAGTCGCCGTACCAGGAGGACTTGAGGCGGCCGCCGCGGCCGAACACGTCGAGCAGCGGCAGCTCGAGCCTCATCTCCGGGGTCGGCACGCCGACGAGCACCAACGTGCCGGCCAGGTCCCTGGCGTAGAACGCCTGGTTGTACGTCTCCGGGCGGCCCACCGCCTCGATTACCACGTCGGCGCCGTTGCCCTCGGTGAGTTCCCTGATGCCCTCGACGGGGTCCGCGTTCTTCGAGTTGATCGTGTCGGTGGCGCCGAGCTCGCGCGCCCACGCCAGCTTGCGGTCGTCGATGTCGACGCCGATGATCTTGCGTGCCCCGGCGAGCCTGGCGCCCAGGATGGCGGCGCAGCCGACGCCGCCGCAGCCGATGACAGCTACGGAGTCGCCGCGGCTGACCTCGCCGGTGTTCAGCGCGGCGCCGAGGCCGGCCATCACGCCGCAGCCGAGCAGCCCGGCGACCTCGGGCTTGACCTCAGGGTTGACCTTGGTGCACTGGCCGGCCGCGACGAGCGTCTTTGCGGCGAAGGCGCCGATGCCAAGCGCGGGCGACAACTCGGTGCCGTCGGTCAGGGTCATCTTCTGCTTAGCGTTGTGCGTGGCGAAGCAGTACCACGGGCGGCCGCGCCGGCACGCGCGGCACTGCCCGCAGACCGCGCGCCAGTTGAGGATCACGAAATCGCCTGGCGCCAGCCCGGTCACGTCGTCGCCGACCGCCTCGACCACGCCGGCCGCCTCGTGCCCGAGCAGGTAGGGGAAGTCCTCGCCGATGCCGCCCTCGCGGTAATGCAGGTCGGTATGGCAGACACCGCAGGCCTGAACCCTGACCAGCGCCTCACCAGGACCCGGATCAGGAACGACGATCGTGGTCAGCTCAACCGGGGCGCCCTTGCCGCGGGCGATCACGCCAGGAACCTCATGTGCCATCGGGTCCACGCCTTCCGTTCAATATGCGGAACAAGGCCAGCGGGGCTAGTCAGCGCGGCTGGCCTTGCTCTTGCTCGGGCTTGCTATGTGTGCCTTACTGGGCGGGCTGCCGCACGCCCGCCGCTTTGGCCGATGATACGGATGCGCGGCGGCGCACAAGCACGGCGATCGCCACTTCAGGCGGGGCAAGCGTACGCAGGGCATGCCGCAGTTCGTCGACCGTGGCGTCCCGGACGGCGATGCGGTACCTGGGCGGCCCGTGGAACGGCGTGGTGAGCCCGGTCGGCAACGCGAGATAGGCGAACGGGATCAGCAGCAGGACCCGCTGGAAGGCCACGGCGGCGGCGGTGGGCTCATAGCCCCGCACGGCGAGCGTCGCGTTCTGTCCCAGGATGAGCTCGACGCGGGTGCCGTACGGCCGCCGCGCGAGCCTGACCCGCTCGATCTGCTGCCACGGTATGTGCTTGACCGCCCGGCGCCTGCGTCCTCGCCTGCGGGTCGAGGACGGCAGGCCGAGCCGGATGCCGGCCCGGTCAGCCGAAAACGCGCGGAAGGTCAGCCTGGCCACGGCGGAGACGAAGATGACCATTGTGATGAGCACGGCGGCGGCCGCGTCCGCCTTGACCCACAGCGGCCACTTGCCCATGGCGAGGCCGCCAATCACGACGGCGCACCAGAACGGCCCGAACCACAGGTAACCACGCGGGAAGATCACGGACGGACCGGCAACTGGAGCGGACATACCATCCATGGGCGTGCTCCTTGCTTGGCAGCCTCAGCGGCCTGTCAGCAACGGTCACGACCGACCACTGACATTGATCGTGCATCCGCGATCAGCGGGACCGCAAGAGTGTTTTCATGACATTCCTACATCGGTTGAGGTGCGGTGATGAGGGCGTGGCCGGGCGCGTTCTGGCGGGAGGGCGAGTGCGCTGGCGGTGACCTAGCCCGCCCGATCGTGTAGCGGCGGTACCGTTGATGCCGCATGATGTAGAAATCTCGACACAGTTTGAGCAGGCGCAGTTTGAGCCGGCGCGCCCGAGTCGGTACCGCCGGGAAAGCCGCCATCGTCAGGGGAATCGCGTCGCATGAGCAGAGGTCGGCCGGATGGCGACTATGAGCCGCGAGTGCCGGACCGCAGGTCCGGCGCTGGCTCGGCCGGCGATGGCTATCCGGCTGGCGATGGGTACCCGGCCGGCGATGGGTACCCGGCCGGCGGATACGGGGCCGGTGAGCAGGGGCCGAGCGGGCGCCGCCCCGGGGGATACCCGGAGTCCCGCGAGGCCGCTGATCCAGGGCACTACGGCTCAGGCGCGGGTCGGGATACGCAGGCTTACTCACGTTCCGGCGGGTACGGCAGGCCGGTCGTCGATGAATTCGACGCGGCCAGGCGCGGCCAGCCGCTGACGGGCAGCTGGCAGCGATCGACGATCAGGGAGCAGCAGGAGGCGGCCGACGCCTGGGCGGCGGGCCAGGAGTTCCCCGCTCCGTGGGCGTCCGGCGACGGCGACGGCGGGCCCCGGGCACCCGGCTACGGGCAATGGGATGTGCCGGGGCCGGGATCGGCGCCCGCACCCGGTCTGGCTCGGTCTCCTGCTCCTGGCCCGGCGCGGCGTCCGGAGGCTGGCCGGGGTCCTGGCCCGGGGCAGTACTCGCCTCCGGCGCGGTACGCCGACCCGGCACCGCCCGCGCCTGCTGCGAACTCGGCCGGTCCGGGGCAGTACGAGGATCTTGACACCGGGCCTTCCGGCGGTTCCCGCCAGCGCCGGGCCGCGTCCCGGCGGGAGGCTGAGCCAGGTCAGGACAGCCAGCCGGGCCGCTTCGGATCAGGACGGAAGGGCAAGGAACGCCGGTCAGCCGATCGGGGAGCGAACCGGGGCGGGGCTCCGGCCGCCGGCACCGTCGGAGCCGACGAAGACTACGACTGGATCAAGTACCTGGGCGACGGGCGGGCGGCGGCGCCTGGTGCTCAGGCCCTAGCCCGGCCAACGGCGCGGCCGAAGCCTGATCGCCGGGACGACGGCCCGCCTCCGGCCGAGCGGAACAGGCCTGCTCCCGCACCCCCGCCCGCGCCGGCACCCGCGCCGGGCCGGGAGACGGCGCGGCGTGACCGCGGGGGCGAGATCGTGGCGCGGTCGGGTCCGGCGGCGCCAGCCGTTCCGCGCGCGCGTCAGCTCAACGACTACGCGCAGCCGCTTTACCCGGACGTCGCGGGTGGTCCGGGCGGGGCCGGTCGGGGTTCTGCTGGTCCGGGCTCTGCTCGTCCGGGCGGGGCTGGTCCGGGTGCGGCTGGTCCGGGTTCTGCTGGTCCGGGCTCTGCTCGTCCGGGTGGGGCTGGTCCGGGCTCTGCTCGTCCGGGTGGGGCTGGTCCGGGCGGGGCTGGTCCGGGTGCGGCTGATCATGCGGCGGTGGCGGGGTTCCCGCCGGCCTTGGCCGAGCCGTGGCTCGACTCGCAGGAATACAAGCGGCCGCTCTACCCGCCACCCGGCGAGCTACCGGACAGCACGCCACCTGGGAAAGCCCGCCGACTTGGCCGGAGTTCCGGACGCAGGCCGGCTGAGCCGGGGCCGGGCGCGGCTGTGCCCGATGACACCTCACCGGGACTTCGGCAGCGGGCGAGCGGATCCGGGACGCGGCCTGGAGGCCGGCGGTCCGTATCAGGCCTGCCGCCAGAACTCGTACCCGGGCCAGCAGGCATGACCGAGGCCCGCCCGGGTGCGGCTGGGCCAGGTTCGGCTGGGCCGGGTGCGGCTGGCGCGGGCTTGGCGGGTCCGGGCTCGGCTGGCGTCTTTGGCGGCGCGATGGGCGGTCCCGGAGCGCCGAGTGCCTCGCTGGCCGAGGTAGACGCGGACACTACTGCCCCGGGTCGCCGGCGCGCGATCGGCCGCCGTGACGAGAACCGGCCGGGGAGCGGCGCGCCCCTGGGATTCGCCACAGAGCTGGCGGCGGGCGATCAGGCGGTGCGGGACAGGACCATGCCTCCCAACCAGGCGCCTCCGAGGCAACCGCCCGCGCCTGAACGGCCGGCTCCGGCGTCGATGAGGCAGCCTCCTGCGCCGGTGAGGCAGCCTCCTGCTGCGCGGGAGGCAGTCGCTGAGGACGCCGGGATCGGCGCTGGCACCGCCAAGCGACCCAGGACTGCGCCGACAGGCGTCAGCAAGAAGGCGCGGCGGCCAGGTCGTCAGACTCGAAACGCCGCAGCGGGCGGCAAGGCGCGAAACGCTGCTCGCCGTCCGGCCGGGAAAAGCGGCAAGGGCGTCCGCCGGGTGCCGCGCACGATCATGGTGCTCTGTGCTTGCCTGCTCGCGGCTGCGGCTGGCGCAGTGGGCTACCTCGTGCTCGTGCCGCAGGCCGCGCATGTCGTGACCGTCCCTGCCAGCGTTGGCTCCTTCACAAAGTCGCCGACGGTTGATCGCGCCACCGCGCAAGCCTTGCGGAGCAAGGTCGTCGGAGGAGCGGCGGGGGAGGTCAAGAACGTGGTCGCTGCCGTCTATGAGCAGACGACCGGGCCAGGCACCAGCCAGGGACCTCAGATCGTGGTGTTCATTGGCGGCAATCTGACTGGTGGCGGGTCGGCCGGCGAATTTATCAGCGGTTTCATGACTCAGTTGCGGGGCTCGTTCACCACGAGCCCGGGTCGGCTAGGCGGTCAGGCCGCCTGCGCGCCAGGGAGGAATGGCGGCCCGGCCGAATGCGCGTGGGCAGACAACGACACTTTCGGAGTCATCGTGTCGGCCACCCTGGACGCCGCAGGCCTGGCCAATGAGATGCGCATGATGCGCTCGCTAGTCGAGCACCAGGTCAAGTAGCCGCCAGGCGGGGGCCTAGGCGTCCTTGGTCTTGTCGTCGCCTTCGGCTGGTGACTGGGCGATCCCGTCCGTCCCTGAATCGGCTGGCGTCGCCGGGGGCAACTGGGTCGCGGCGGCCTGCTCGGCAGGTGCTGGCGGGCCGGGCGGGACTGGCTGGCCAGCGGGCTGAGGTGTCCGGAACGAGAGCCGGGCGACGACCATCGTGACCGCTGCGGCGAGTACCGCAAGGCCGGCGACCTGGCCGCCGATGAGGCGCGGGTCGAGCGGCAAGGATGAGGCGGTCGAGGTAACTCTGGTCACCTTGCGCTTCTTGGCCCGCTTGGGCTGATCGGCTGATGGGGTGGCGCCGGGGGTCACGACCGGGAACAAGCTGGTGATGCTGCCTGGAGTGACGGTCGTGCTAGGCAGCCCCGGCACTGACTCGGGCGGCGGGAGGGTTGTGCCAGTGTCGATCGGGGCCGGCGATGCGCTGGCCTGACCTACTACGGTGGCGATCGTTGCCTCGGCCGGGGACAGCGCCTGGGGCGACGAATTGTCAGACTCGCCTTGCACGGTCACCATCAGCGTGACCTGGTCGCCCGGGAGCGCCGCCTTCTCGATATGGTCGGTGACCAGTATCTCGACGGCCTGGAACGCGGGCAGCGCGCCGATGGCGCAGGTCGTGTTGCGCGCGGCCGGGCACAAGGCGAACTTGGCCTGCCGAACCGACTGGCCTGACGCTGACACGCTCGCTGTCACGTGCCTAGCCTTGACCGTGCTCCAGATCCAGACCGAGTAGGTCACGGTGCCACCTGGCTCGGCCTGCGAGTTGCGCCGCACCACCTGGCCGGTGAGGCAGATCGCGCCGGCTTTCGGTGGCTTGGGCGAGTGAGATGGCGACGGGCTCGGAGACTTAGTCGGCGTCGGGCTCTTGGTGGGAGTAATGCTCTTCGACGGGCTCGGGCTCGTGGTTCGGGTCGGCCTCGGGCTCTTGGTCGGGCTCTTGCTTGCCGTCGGGCTTGGCGTGCCGGACGGGCCCGCTGGACTGGTGGGACTTGGAGTGGCAGGGGTGGTCGCCGTGCCAGTCGGGCTCGCGGTGCCCGTGGCCGACGGATCGCCAGTCGGTCCGGGAGTCAGCGTCGGGCTCGCCGTGGCTGTCGACGGCGCGGTGGACACCGGGTCGGTATCGGAGAGCTCAGTCGCCCCGACCACGGCAGCCGTGCCGGAACTGCACAGATTGCTCAGGTTGCTCAGCGACTTGGCCGGAACCGCCAGCGCGGGCGCGATCGCCGGCCCGGAGATCAGAAATAGTCCCGCACCCGCCGCCGCGGCTGCCTGCCCGACTCGCACGACTCTGACTGGCACTACAGCACTCCGATGATCGTCTTTGTCAATGCACCTATCCGGCCGTCTTGACCTTCATATTACCCACGCGAAGGTTGAGGATTCCTATCCCCAATGCGAGGGCATCGAAACAAGTGCGGCCTAGGGGCGGAGGTGTGATGGAGGGTCGGCGTCATTCTGGAAGGGCGCAGGACCGGCGCAATGTCCTGGTCAGAGCCGCGCGGCCCCCTGACCTGGTGCTTCGCTACGGTGATGAGCCCGACCAGGTGGCTGATGTGCACGTGCCGCCGCCAGAGTCGCCTGTGGCAGCGGGCACCGGGCCGAGGGCTATGTTCACCATATTTCTGCATGGCGGTTTCTGGCGCGCGGAGTACGGTCGCGAGCACACGGCACCCCTCGCCGAGGCCCTGGCGGACGCCGGCTTCGTTGTCTGCGCGGCGGAGTACCGTAGGACCGGGCAGCGAGGCGGGGGCTGGCCCGGCACGTTCGATGACGTGGCTGCGGCGGTCGACCGGCTGCCGGCACTGGTGGCCCAGGCCACCGGCGGGCTCGTCGATGAACGGCGATATGTGCTGGCGGGGCATTCCGCGGGCGGTCACCTGGCGCTGTGGGCGGCCAGCAGGCACCGGCTGCCGGCCGGGTCGCCGTGGCTTCCGGGAGCAGGCAGCGGGGCCGGGGCTCTGGCCGGTGCCGGGGCTGGGGCGGGTGTTGTGGCGCTCGCGCCGGTCAGCGATCTGAGTGAGTGCTCTGAGCGCGGCTTGGGGCACGGGGCCGCCGAGGCGTTCATGGGCGGCGGGCCGGCTGAGGTCCCGGAGCGGTACGCGGTCGCCGATCCGGCCCGGTTGCTGCCTGCCGGGGGCGGCAGGGTGGTGCGGCTGGTTCATGGTGAGGCGGATGATCGGGTTCCGTGCTCGATGAGCGTGGGGTATGCGGCTCGGGCTCGCGGGGCGGGGGATGAGCTCACGGAATGCGTCGTGCTGCCGGGTACGGGGCATTTCGACGTGATCGATCCGCTGTCGGCGGCGTGGTCGTCGGTGGCGGCTGCGTTCGTGGATGGTTGGCTCGGTACGGCGGGACGAGGCTAGGTGCGGGGATCTTGCGGCTGGGGGCGTTGGCCTGGGTGGGTCGGCACGACTGCGGTTGATCGTGTATGCTCGCGTAGCGCGCGGTTGATGGCCGTCAGGTGGCGGACAATCCGCGCCGGATGCGAAGGTCGTTATCCATCGCGCCCCCTTAGCTCAGTCGGCAGAGCGTCTCCATGGTAAGGAGAAGGTCTACGGTTCGATTCCGTAAGGGGGCTCCTGGTAGTGAGGATTTTTCGAACAGTCATCCGCTGAGTGAGGTTGGCCCCTGGGGCTGTTTCGGGGGCACGGCGGCCAGTGTCGATGGCTACTGGGGGCTGTGACCTGCTCGCAGAGCGGAAGATCCGAATGGTGCGGGACAGCTGAGTGACTCCGAGTCCGAGTCCAGAATCCGCGAGCGTCTAAACAGGTGCGGCCTGCTCAGATGCAAACCTGCGACTTCAAGATGGAACAGTTCAATTCTTCAACTATCTTAGTAGCCGATCGGGCGATGTGGCCAGTATCGCGCAGCAGGTTCCTATTGCGACGATGGGCGGAAAGATTGTTCACTGGAATCGTGAACGTATGCTCATGGCTCCGGTCGCGAATTGGGGTGAGGACGCCCGCTCTTTCTATGAGATTTATCCTCTAGATCGGATCATGGCCGAGCTATATCAGCAGGGGGGCGGCTCTCTCATGGCGTCTCTTGATCGGTGGGGCTTGATATATCCAGATCCAATTGTTCGAGTCACGGCTGTCGAATTGCAAGGTGAGCGGCTTGCGGAGATGGTAGTGGATGGTTTTTCAAGCGAAGGCGTCGTCGTCCGCGGAGAGCAATTTAGCTATATTGCTCTGTTGCAGCCTGTGATCTTCAATCACATTCAGAATACCAGCCAGTCTAAGGCTCTGCTAGGACTCGTCCTTCGTTATATGGTGGCGAAAGACTATTCTTGGGAAGAGCGGCGTATGGTTACGGGCAGCAAGGATCGGGCAAGTGTCGATGTGCCGGTTCGGGATGCACTATGGGTGGCTGACCTTCGTTATCGTGCTTGGGTGGCGTTTCACGGGGAACATGACAAGCTGGCGAAGCTTCCCGCTAACGTTACTACGCTAAGTTCGCTCCTTGAGCCGTCCTGGCTCGCCGGTAATGAAGAAGCTATTAGGTTTTTGACTTCGTGCTTCAATTTTGATGAGCTGGATCTTCGGTTGCTTGGAATTAGCGAGGAGGCTCAAGAGGGAGTTCGACGTGGGCTGGCAAGGATCCTGGAGTCGGGCGGGGCGGACCCCGAGTTCTACGAGACATTGGCACAGGAACTTGAGGCCAGGCAGCGGCGTAGACGTGACGTAGATCGCGCGCGCAGGATGAGTTACGCGGTGCAGGAGGCGGTCAGGCAAGCCTTGGTGGATATGGGCCTGACGGTAAAGCTGGTTGACCGTGGCTTTGATTATGAGGTCTCGGCATCAGGTAGGGACGATACCCTTGAGAGCTCTGCCGTACGATTCGAGGTCGGATCGTACTTTGTAGAAGTGAAGGCGACCACAACTGGCCCGGCGAGATTGACACCACTGCAGGCAGAGACGGCTGCTTCCGCTGCGGACCGGTATGTGCTATGCGTGGTTGACCTACGTCGCGTGCCTGATGCTCAACTCGATGCTGAGTGGGAAGGCGACGACATCAAGCCGCTAGCGACTTTGCTTGGAGACGTCGGCAACCGCATGTCAGAAACGTGCCTGCTGGTGCATCGCGCCCATGACAGTGCAGTTGGGATCCGCAACGAAACAGCTCTTCGTTATGAGGTCCCCCCGGCGGTTTGGACTGCTGGCATTTCTATTGCTGACTGGGTAGAAGCTATGTTCAAGTAGTCTTCGCGATGTTGGGTCGCCGACAATATGGCGCACGCTTAAGGCGCTCGGCGGACGCTTATTTACTGACCACAGTAACGCTTCGTGTGCCTGTGTAGGCTCGCCCTCCGCACTGTTCGGCCCTGTCCAACCCCCGGCATGCCGTCAGTCACCAGGGCAAGGCGGGATAGGCGGCGACCACGGTGGGCGCCCTGACGAGGCTGCGGTCGTGGAGCAACCCGTGGACTGTCAGGACGACGCGGGCATCCTGCCAGTATTAGCCCGTGGACGCCGCGCCGCGCGCCGCGCCGCGCAGCATGCCTACCAGCCGAGGGCGTCGGCGATGCGGGTGAGGTCGCTGGTGACGACGGGTGCCTGGCCGCTGCCCAGCTCACTCGCCAGTCCGTGCTAGCCAGGTCGCTTGCAGGTGCCCGCATGCACCTCAGGGTCGGCGGCAAACGGCGATCCGGCCGGCGGGCCAGCCGGCCGGAGGCATGACGGGCACCCGCTCGAATCGGCGACGCCCGCAGCGAGGTCCCTATGGCCTTTCCGCGCACTCCAGCCACCGTCCCGGCTGCTCGATGTGCGCGCTCAGGCTCTGCCGGGCACGCCGCCCGTCAGCGGTAGTGATCTCCCCTTACACCGCCTCGTGCCGCAGCCCGTGGAAAGCGGCATGCTTGGCGGCGAGCTCAGCCGTTCCCGGCCATTCGTCGGCAGAGCCGGATCAGCGGATGCCGTCATCACCCGGTCCCGGCCGCTACAGCCGCCAGGACGGTGCGGTGGAGCGTGGCCTGCGAGTTCTTGCCGCTGGAGATACATTGAGCACATCCGGTCAGGACTCGCCAGGTCAGGTGCCCGATACTGGCTTGTGCCCGCTGATGCCGGCATGACCGGGTACAGGCTGTCCTGGGCACGGGCAGCCTGGGTGCTCACGATCGGAATCTGCCGGCTCCCGGCGGTAACAGCGAGCTTCCCAGCCTCAGCTCCAGGGCAGCCGCGACCTGCTCGGCGCCGGGCTGGTCCAGGTCATCGAGGTCCGCGAGCGTCCAGGCACCGCCATGCCCCGGCCTGCGCTGCCCGAGCTGACCCGGCCTAGCGCTACGGTCGGCTCCAGCGGTAGGACAGCTTCCGGCGCGAGCGGGAACAGGCGGCGGAGCTGACCTGCCCTGGCACGTCGGCGCTGACGTGCCAGGGCATGCCGTCAAGCCGGCGCGCTCACCGCGACCGGGCGGCTGCGACCCAGTCCCGCAGCCAGGTCCTCGCCGAGCTGGTCGGCGGCGTTGGCCAGGTCCTCGTGCCAAAGTAGGACGGCATCTGATTGATGCTGGGGAGGTCCAGGTCGTTCGAGTCAGCTGAGCGCTGGCTAGGGTTGGGCCAGGCGCGCATGCCGGGGCTGGTCCGCTGAAGGAGGGGTGGTCTAGTTTCTGACTAGCGGGGACTATACTTCGGGCTATGACGATTGCGTCGACTCCGGTGCCCCTGTCTGAGGCGAAGGCCCGCCTGTCTGAGTTGTCCCGGCGGGTGCGGACGCAGCATGAGCGGATCACGCTGACCCGTAACGGGGAGGCGGAGGCGGTGCTGGTGTCGGTGGATGATCTGGAGGGCCTGGAGATGACCCTGGAGATCCTCGGCGACGCCGACGCCTCTGCGAGGATCGCCGAGAGCCTGACGGCGCTCGGGCGCGGCGAGCCGGGCGCCGACCTGGCGGCCGTCCGCGCGGACCTGGCCCGGCGCCGAGCGACCGGCGGGTGAGCGGGGAGCTGCCTGAGCGGTATGAGATCCGGCTCCAGCCGGCCGCGCGCCGCGCGATCAGCCACCGGCTTCCCGAGACTGTCGCGGCGGCTGTGCTGGAGTTCTGCGAGGCCGCGCTCGCCGTCGCCCCGTACCGGGTCGGCAAGCCGCTGTTCGGGCCGCTGGAAGGCTGTCACGGGGCCCGCCGCGGAACGTACCGGATCGTGTACCGGATCCAGGAGAACACCCGCACTGTGCACGTCCTCGACATCGATCACCGCTCCGACATCTACCACCGCCCGCACGCATGAGAGCGCCAGACTCCGGCCTGGAAGGGGGCAGATTCGGGGGCAGAATGCTGCTGGCGTGTGCTCGCGGCGGCTTCCGGCAGTTACCGTGAGTTAGCATTCCCGCTGTTCAGGGCCTATGCGGAGTTCTGGGGAACTTACTGGTCTGGGATGGTAAGGAGAAGGTCTACGGTTCGATTCCGTAAGGGGGCTCCAGCTTATTGGCTGTTTTCGAATATTCATCCGGTGAGTGTTGGTGCCCCCTGGGGCCGCGTCGGGGACATTTGCTGGAAGCTATGGCGGCGTCGGGAGATGCGTGCCGGGGCGTGAGGTGGCACGCGCGGGTTGTGCGCGGATTAAGTGCCGCTCCTGTGTCCTGGTAGTGGCCGTTTCTGGTGAGGGCGCCTGGTCCGTTGGCTGGAGTTGGGGCGGGTTAGGGTTGCAGAGGTCATCCGCCCGCTGAGTACCGCTGCCATGCGTCCTTGACAAGCTGAGTCATGACCGTGTTTGGTGCAGTCGCGGTTGGCGCGATGCTGCCTTGGTCGTCAAGCACGACTAGCGTATTTCCGGACCGGATGAGGACCCAGTCCCATGCCAGGCTCTGCGCGCCTGGCTGCGCAGGCAGTGTCCGTATCGATGCATACATTGTGCTGTCGCCGATGCCGGGGAGCGATGTGACCGCGGCGCGCATCCACAGTGCTGTGGCGCTCGGAACTGCCCATCGGAAATGCCCGCAGCCGCCTAGCAGGGCGCGCAGGTGCGCCTGTATGCTCGCCGCTTCGCCGGTCGGGTACACGGTGATGTTCTCGAACCAGTTCGCCGGGGATGGAGAGTGCCGTTCGGCTTGCGGAAATACGCTGGTCGCACTGGAAAGAAACCCTTGCGGCAGGACAAGGAAGGGGGCGATCAGGGCGTTGCAGACGTGGTCAGCGGTGCCTGCGGGCGGGTGGAACGGCATCGCGGCCGCGCGACCGGGCCCAGTGGCAGCGAAGAAGCTGAAGCCGCCTTCTGCCTGCGGCCCGAGGGTGCGGGACTTGATCTGGGCGATGCCGGCTGGATCAGGAATCCTGCCGGCGGCACCCGACGATGCAGGAGCCTGCGGCCGCCCTTGAGCGGGCGGCGCCGCGCGTGAACCAGATGAGCACCCAGCGCTCGCGGCCGCGCATCCGGTGACGGTGACCGCGATAACTAGCCATCGCGGTCGGCTGATCGGCAAGCTCACCACATAACTATCTCATCTGCCACGTATCTGGCTCAAGATCGGGCATGGCATAAAGCTCCGGTCATGACGTCGTCCATCCGCAGAACCACGATCTAGAGCGGGTATGCAGGCATCTAACCGCCGACCTTGGGCGAAAGGGTTCATAGCGACCTTTACAAGTCAATTAGGTCAGACGAATCTGAACCAAAAGAGAATGCATAACGAGCCGTATTGGCGCGTTGCCTTTGGGCTGCCAGGTGGTTCAGGCGGTGCGGGTTTCGGTGTAGTCGATGAAGGTGGTGGTGGCGGGGCCGAAGTCGGCGACGAGGCGCAGGTGCCCGCCGATGGCGGCGACATAGGAGGCGATCGACTCGACCTGCATTTTCTCGATGTCTCCGTGTTCCATGCGGGACACGCGGACCTGGCTGACGCCCATGGTGGCGGCGACCTGCGCCTGGGTCATGCCTTGCTGCTTGCGCCGGCCTTGTCGCCCGCGACGAGCAGGACGGCTTGGCGCTGGGCGGAAGGCAGACCAGGCACACCGGTCACACCTGGCAATGATCACCATTCCGGCCAGTCAATCAACAACCCCGCCCCGGCGTGTTGCCAGCCCCAGCACCCCCGCGGACCATCAGTGACCCCGGCTCAGCCGATCAGCCCCGGCGGCCAATGGCTACGCCGCTGACGCTTCCTGAATAGCTACCCTCCCGCCATCGCACCGGTCTGACCTCAGGCGGAATAGCTACCCATGAGGTGCCTATTGGCCTGCCATTACCTGCGGTTATCCGTTCCTGTGTCCGTGAAATCCGCGTCATCCGTACCCAGCGACAGCCGGGCAGCAACAACGAACTTACCCAAGGTCGGACGACACAGGCAGCGTGCCGCCGACGACGGAATATCGCAAGCTGGAAGGGTATTTCAAGCTAGCGTCAATACTTAGTCGTGATCACGAATCCTGGATTGCTGTCTGGCGTGCCGCATCGCGGCTGTGGGCATATTCCCCGCCATGCGTACCGGGCGGGCCGGGACGGGACTGCTCTACGGCCAGCCGTTCCAGATTCCCCGGATCTGCGCGCCGCATTTTCAGCCGCCCCAACGTAACGAAGCATTGCAGATGCCGATTGACTAGCAGGTCACCGTGGGCGGAGACCTGGTTAGGGGGATCACCATAATGTTCGGCTCAACACGGCGGATCGCCGCGGTTGCTGCCCTGGCCACCGTCGGCGGCCTGCTCACCACGGTGGTGGCGGTCAGCGCGGCCGGGGTGACCCAGCCGCAGCGGCGAGTTGCCGCCGCTGCGGCCGGGGTGAGCGAGCCCCAGCGGCGGCAGCTCGCCGTCACCACCTTGTCCGATTTCAAGGTCGTGCTCACGGCTACCCGTGAGTCTGGGCACCCGCTACTGGCCACGGTCACCGCAGCGGGATTCCGGCGGTCCGGCGGCCGCTGGCAGCTGATCGCTGTGAAGCGGATCGGCAAGGTCAGCGAGTGGTTCTGGTTCTCGGTGGAGACTTGCTCGCTGAAGGCCACCCAGCTGAAGAACAATACAGTGAGCCCGTCTCCGGCGGTGCTGCCGTTCGATTCGATCAAGGTCAGCCTGCTGATCACGCCTGCCATCGGCTGCTCTGGCACCTTCACAAAGCGCTTTACGCCAGTGGCCGCTGGGCGGGGGTGAGCGCAGCCCGGCGGGCGCTGCCAGGCCCGGCCGCGCGGATGCGGGAGCAGGCCGGCTCCGAGGTCGCCGAACGCGGCGTGACCCCGGCTGAGGCGGCCCGCCACGCCGGGGTGTCCTGGCCGGTCGCGCACGAGGTCTTCGCCGATCTGGCGGACCCGCTGCTGGATGAGCCGCCTGCCCAGGTGGCTCACCTGGGGATCGATGAGCACCGGCGGGGCCGCCCCCGGTATGAGGCTGACCCCGCTGCCGGGGAGTACCGGCTGGTGGCGGATCGCTGGCACACCTGCTTCTTCGGCTTGCCCGGGAACCAGGACTGCTGGGCCAGGTTGAAGGACGGACCCCGGACGACGCCGCGTTCTGGCTCGCCCTCCATCTCGCCGCCTGGCGTGATGCCGTCAAGGTGGCCGCGATCGACATGTGCCTTATATACGCCTCCGCCGTGCGCCGTATGCTCCCTGGCGGGCTATCAGATCGGCTAGGTGGCGCGTCCTGTGAAGGCGATCAGGTGGTCGAATGCCGGGGCGCTGGGATCGGCGGACACTGGGGCGGCGAAGCTGCCGCGAGCACGCAGGTCGGGACTCCCTGCTGCACGCCGGTGCCGGCGCTTACCAGGAAGCCGCCGCAGCCGTGGTGCAGCCGACCGCCCGCGCACTGCGGGCCGACACGGCGGCCAGCCGTTGAGGCTGCTGTCCGCAGGGCCGCATGCGGGCCGGCCGAGTGTTGAAATATTTCGATCGGTAATATAGATAATCTAGTTTACAGGCGGCTTCCCCGCACCAGCTCTGGGTATGGCCAGACCTGTGGCCCGCACCCGGCGGGGTTGAGCAGCAGCGGGTGGTGGCGGGACCAGATGGCTGACAATCCAGGACTGATCGCCCCAACTGATCCGGTGAGTGACTGGCAGGAGGCCCTGCGGGCCGGTCTGGTGGGGCACTCCAGGGAACCCCTTAATTGCGAGGTCCCGCCTGCGCTGCTCGACGGAGAACTGACGCCTGCGAGCCGCTTCTTCCGCCGCAATCACTTCGCGATCCCAGGGCTCGACGCGACCGCCTGGCGGCTGGAGGTCGGCGGGCTGGTCCGGCACTCTCTGAGCCTCAGCCTGGACGAGCTGAAGCGATTCGGATCGGTGTCGATGGTGGCCGTGCTTGAATGCGCCGGCAATGGCCGTAGCCTCTATAGCCCGGCGACCGACGGCGAGCAATGGGGACTGGGCGCTGTCGGGAACGCCCTGTGGACTGGGGTGCGCCTGGCTGACGTGCTGGCTGCCGCCGGCATCGAGCGCGGCGCCGTCGACGTGGTGTTCTCGGGTGCTGACCGTGGCACCGTGAACGATTCGCCCGAGACGATCGCGTTCGAGCGGAGCCTGAGCATTGCCGATGCGATGTATTCAGGTGCGCTGATTGCCTTCGCCATGAACGACGAGCCGCTGCCAGTCCGGCATGGTTATCCAGCCAGGCTGGTAGTCCCCGGCAAGTATGCTGTGGCCTCCGTCAAGTGGCTGGCAAGCATCACTGTCACAGATAGGCCGTTCGAGGGTTTCTTCCAGGCTGAGCACTACGTGTTCGAATGGCGGCGCGGCGGCGCAGTGGTGCGCGAGCCCGTCGCCGAGCCCGGCGTCCGCGCCTTGATCACCGCGCCGGCGACTGGTGAGCAACTGCCGCTCGGCTGCGACTTCACGATCCGGGGCATCGCCTGGTCGGGCGCCGCCCCTGTAACGCGGGTTATGGTGAGCCTGGCCGGCGGCCAATGGCAGTCGGCCAGGCTTGTCGGCAAGCCGTGCCCGCACAGCTGGCAGTGCTGGGAGCTGCCGATGCGGCTCGCCGGTCCCGGCGAGCTGACGATCCGCGCCAGGGCCTCCGACAGCGCCGGGCGCACCCAGCCAGTCCAGCCGGAATGGAACACGCTAGGTTACGGCGGGAACTTCATCCACGAGATCAGCATCCGGCTGCGGTGATGGCGCTGGCCAAGCCAGCGCGAGCGTGTCTGACGCGTTCACATCCGGATGCTTGATACGACCCGAGCCGACCTCGCCGCTTTCGAGGGTCAGTGGCGGCGGTTGGCCGCTGCTAGTGGTTCCTCTGATCGGTTCGCGCAGGGACGGCAGGTACATGCGCGCCGTGCGCTGCTGGCGGCAAGGACTGCGGAGTCGGTTTGTTGTCCGGGTCAGGGCACGGCGGGGTCGGGGTGCTCTGCAGTTCTGTACTTCCCGAACTATATGTAGTTCCCTGGCACAGGGAACTACATATAGCTGTTGGCGGCCTGACTATCTGAGTTCTGCCGGTTGGGGCTTGGCTGTGCTGTTTGAGCATGTGCCTGCCTGGCTGTGTCCGCACGGGTGATGATCGTGGCGTTCCTGTTTCGAACGTGAGGGATCCCTCCTCGCCTCGTTAGCCACGCTCGCGAGAAGGGATCCGGCAGGCGGTGTGTCGCCCGTGGTCATGGTATGGCCGTGCCCGCTTGCGGTCGATGCCTATGCTCGGGCCGGCCGTGGTGCGGGGTTCCCGCGCCCGGACTGCCCGGCGTGCGCGGCACCGATGACGTTCTGGTCTGGTTACCGGCGCTGGGTCCGCCAGGGCGGGCGTTGCCGGCGGATCTTCATCCCGAGGGTGCGGTGCGGGCCGTGCGGGGTGAGCCACGCGCTGCTGCCCGCGTTTGTCCTGGCCTGGCGGCTGGACGCGGCCGGGGTGGTCGGCAGGGTGCTCGCCGGGGTGGCCGGCGGCGGGTGCGGGGTGCGCCCGGCGGCTGAGCGGGCCGGGGTGCCGTATACGACCGCGCGGGGCTGGGTGCGGCGGTTCGCCGCCCGCGCGCCGGTGCTCGGTGCGGGGTTCGCGGCGCTGGCCGTCGAGCTGGGCGGCCCGGTGATCACCTCGCCGGGCGGCGGCCGGGCGTTCGCGGTGGCGGCGATCGGGGCGGCGTTCGGCTCGGCCGCTGCCCTGCCGGGCTGGGCCGGGCTGGGCGGCTGGCAGTTCGCGTCCGCGGTGAGCGGCGGGAAGCTGATCGCCGCCAACGCAACCTCGCCCTTCCTGATCGTCGGCAGACGGCGTTTCATGCCTCCTGTCCCGCCATAACGGGCAAGAGGGAGGCAGCAGAGATGGACAGCAAGCAGCAGGAGCAGGTCGCGCTGCACCGCTGGGCGGTGATCGCCGAGGCCGCGGGCCAGGAGCTGACCGCGCGGGAGCGCGGCGCGCTGGTCCGCCAGATCGCCGCGCGCGCACGCGCACCCGGACGGCTCGCGGCGCGCCTATTCGCGGCAGACGATCGACCGGTGGCTGCGGGCCTGGCGCCGGGGCGGCCTGGAGGGCCTTCGGCCGGCGGAGCGGTCCGACACCGGGGTCGCGCGGGCGCACCCGGAGCTGTTCGCCGAGGCCTCTGCGCTGCGGCTGGAGCTGCCCGGCCGGTCGGCCGCGCAGATCGCCTCGATCTTGTATCACCGGCACGGGGTCGAGGTTTCCGAGCGGACGATCCGCGGGCAGCTGCGCCGCGCGGGGCTGCACCGCGAGGCCCTGGCGGCCGAGCCGAAGACGTACGGGAGGTACGAGGCGGCCGCGCCGAACGAGCGGTGGATCACCGACGTCCTGGTCGGCCCGTGGGTGCCGCACCCGCGCCGGGAGGGGTCGGTGCGGGCACGGCTGTTCCTGATCGCCGGTGACCACAGTCGGCTGCTGGCCGGGGGGCGGTTCTACGGCCAGGAGAACGCCCGCGCCTGCCAGGAACTGCTGCGCCGGACCATCACCCACCGGGGCGTTCCCGCCGTTTTGTACGCGGACAACGGCGCGCCGTTCTCGAACGCGTGGCTGGCCAGGACGTGCGCGGTGCTGGGCATCCGCCTGGTGCACTCCCGGCCGTACTCCCCGCAGGGCCGGGGGAAGCAGGAGAGGCTGAACCGGTATATCCGGGAGGCGTTCCTGGCCGAGGCCGCCCACCACGGCATCGAGTCCCTCGGCCAGCTCAACGACCTGTTCACGGCCTGGGCCGAGCGCGTCGCCAACCGCCGCGTGCACGCCGAGACCGGCCAGGCCCCGGCCGCCCGGTTCGAGAACGGCGGTCCGCACCGCCAGGCCAGCCCGGCGCTGATCCGGGAAGCGTTCCGCTGGTCGGTGACCCGCAAGGTGACCCGCACCGCGACCGTTCCCCTCGAGGGCAACTCCTACGCTGTCGACCCGGCACTCACCGGCCGCCGCGTCGAGCTCCGCTACGACCCCGAGGACCTGACCGTGATCGAGGTGTTCCTGGACGGGCGGCCGGCCGGGGCGGCGGTCCCGTTCGCCATCCGCCGGCACGTCCACCGCGCCGTCCCCCAGGCCGCCACGCCCCCGCCGGCCGCGACCGGGATCGACTACCTCGGCCTGGTCGCCGCCGCCCACGACGAGGAAGCCGGAACCGGCACGAAGATCGACTTCGCCCGGCTCGGCATGCTCGCCGGCGACACCAGCGCAGGGCAGCGGTGAGCCCGGCGCCGTGGGCCGCGCACTTCGGCCTGGCCCGCACCCCGTTCGGCAAGTCCATCCCGGCCAGGGACCTGTTCGCCCGCCAGGCCCACGCCGAGGCGATCGCCCGGATCAGCTTCTGCGTCGTCGAGTCAGCGCTCGGCGTGGTGACGGGAGACGTAGGAGCGGGGAAGACCGTCGCGGTCCGCGCCGCAGTCGCCGCCCTGGACCCGACCCGGCACCAGGTGATCTACATCGCCAACCCCGCGTTCGGCACACGCGGGCTCTACGTGACGATCGTCCGGGCACTCGGCGACAAGCCCCGCTACCTCAAAGCCGAGCTGATGGCCCAGGCCGCCGACCTGCTCGCCGCCGAAGCCAGCGAGCGGCACCGCCGCGTGGTGATCATCGTCGATGAAGCGCACCTTCTCGACCCCGCCCAGCTCGAAGAGCTCCGGCTGCTGACCAACGCCGAGATGGACTCCGAGTCCCCGTTCGCCGGGATCCTGGCCGGCCAGCCCACCTTGAACCGGCAGCTGCGCCTGGGCACGTTCGCCGCCCTGGACCAGCGGATCGCCACCCGGTTCACCATCAAGCCGATGGACCTGGCCGAATCAGCGGCATACCTGCGCCATCACCTCAAGCTCGCCGGCCGGGAAGACCCGCTGCTCGCCGACGACGCGATCGCCCGCCTCCACCGGGTCGCCAGCGGCCTGCCCAGAGCGCTGAACAACGCCGCCGTCGCCGCGCTCATCGCCGCCGCCGCGGCCGGCAAGGACCTGGTCGACGACGCCTGCGCCAGGAAAGCCGTCGCCGAGCTCACCCGCGACTAACACCCCCAAGGGAGGACCCCGTGAACACCGCCGCCACCCCCGCACGGCAGCTGATCTGCCTGCTCCAGGACACCGCCGCCGGGCAGGCCGCCGACCTGGCCGCCGTCGAGCTGCTTGCCCGCCACAACCACTTCCTGCACCTGCCCCAGTTCCGCCGCGTCATCGCCGCCGGCACCTCAGTCTTCACCGGCGAGCCCGTCGTCACCATCCGCTGGAAAGCCGCCATCACCGCCCTCGAATCCGGGCGCCTGCACGCCACCAGCTCCGAACAAGCCGTCCTGCGCATCGCCGCCAGCATCGGCGACCACGACATCCCCGTGCACCTGCGCGAGGCCCTCGGCGGCCTCGACCACCGCAACATCGCCCTGGTCACCGCCGCCATCACCCAAGCCAACGGCTGACCCCGCCAGCAAGCCAGCCCCTCAGGGGCCGCCCGCCACCCCACGGCAGGCGGCCCCTCACCACGCCCGCAGCAACCGCCATCAAACGACGCTCACCGAGCCAAGCCGAAACGTGAGCACGAAAACCAGCCGCATCATGGCCAGACAACGTGGCCGCTAACAATAGCACGGGAACTATGGGGACTTCAGAGCAGCTTGCGGCGAGGGTAGGCAGGCTCTTCGCGTCTGTGATTCCCCGTGGGCTGGTAGCAGATGTCACTCCCCGACAAGCGGTCGGCCCGGCCTTCGACGTAGTGATCGGGGCCGGGCCGGTGAAGCATCGCATCATCGTTGGGTGGGCCGGCGAGGGGTGGCCGTCGGACGTCGAGCGAATTGTTCATCTTGTTCCGGGCGTAGAAGTCGTAGCAGCAGCTCGCTTGTCAGATGGCGCCAGGGGGTGGCTTGAGCGGCACGGTAGGGGATGGGCGGACGAAACGGGCGACGCAGACATCAGCCGCATATCTGGACTGGTGATCTTCCGCCAGCCGAGCGTAGTCCGCCAGCGGCACGAGGCGTCGTCGCGCTGGACACGTTCGACGCTGACTGCTGCGGAGGCCGCCCTGTCAGGCATCGCGCCGACAGTCGAGGGGATCGAACGGTCGACAGGGTTGTCGCGGCACGCGACGGCCAATGCGCTCTCCCGTCTTGAGGAGTTCGGTTACCTGAAGCGGACGCGAGCTCTGCGTGGTCCGCAATCTGCTCGGCGCGTCATCAATGGGGACGGTCTGCTCGATGCTTATGCGAAGGCCGCAGCTGAGCAACGCCGCAAGCAATCCCCTGTCCTCGTACATCGCCTGTGGAATAGCGATCCGCTCCAGACCCTGGCCTCGGAAGTAGGTCCCGCGCTTGCCAAGGCTGACGCTAGCTGGGCCGTAACCAGTGCCGCCGCGTCGCTTCTGCTTGCGCCTTATCTCACTGACGTGACGGTCCTTGATCTATACGTTGATCCGATGACCATGTCAGACAGGAAACGTCTTGCATCGCTGCTCGGGGGTCAGATAGTTGAGAAAGGTCACCGCATCGCGATCTGGGCCGTCCCGACTGCTATGACCATCAAAGGACCTGTGATAGACGGCATGCAGGTTGCCCTTCCCGTGCGGGTGTACGCGGACCTGAAAGCAGCGGGAGGACGCTGGGCGGAGGCTAGCGAGCACTTGAGGGAGACGCTGGATGTCGGAACCGCCGCGTAGCCGTCTGGCGCGCGCCATAGCAGAAGCCGGTAGCAAGATCGGTCAGTTCCAGGTGCCGTTGTGAAAATCGAGTTCCTGGCCGACCTGCCCGACGCTCCGGCCGAGGTCACGGTCACCTTCCGCGGATCCGACGCACTAGGAGCGGTTAACCTGCGGGGGCACAGGCTTCGCTGCTAGGGATTGGCGACCGTGGCTCTGACTGCAGATAACGAAGGTCGGCCGACAACATCGCGTACGTAATCCTGCATAACGACGACGGCGGGCCGAAGGCAGCGGCGGCGCGGGTAAACCAAGCGTTCGCCGACGACCTGATCGGCCAGACAGAGACCGCGCTCAGGGAATTGGCAGCCAACTTCGCCGACGCATTTTCGCAGGGAAGCCTGGCATACACCATGACCATGCAAGGCCTTCATCCTGACCTGGACGCCGACGTACTCGCCAACGACGCCGTGGCCGGCGTCACGTCCTTCGTCGACGCAGTGGAGATCCGTCGGTAGCAACTGGCCATTGGCCAAGAGGCTTCGCACCCAGCCGGTCAGGAACCGGCGACGCACGTCACGGCGTGGACAGGTCGAGCACAGACCTGTAGCTATGTCCCCGGCATCAGCCGATCTCCTCGACAAGCTCACTCAACGCATGCGACCTCGTGTCACAATTTGGCTCGAACCCAACACCTGCCACTCCCAGCCCAAACGCCGCGCCAGCTGCGAATTCTGGAGGCCGGACGGAGTCGCTCTGGCCGACGTGGCTGTTACCGAGCGCTGCCGAGTTCGTCGGCCTCGTTCCGTGCCGTTGCCGCCTCATCGTAACGACCGAGCGCCGCCAGGACAGCACCGAGGTTGCTCAGCGAGGTGGCGAGGTCGGGGCGGTACCGGTCGGGCAGGGCGGTCGCGAGCTCACGGTAGGTGGCGACTGCTTCTTGGGCAGGTGGCAGGGCGTCGGCGGGGCGGCCCAGCGCCGAGTAACAGGTGCCGAGGTTGTACAGCGATCGGGCGAGGTCGGGGCGGCACCGGTCGGGTAAGGCGGTGGCGAGCTCGCGGTCGGTGGCGACTGCTTCTTGGGCAGGTGGCAGGGCGTCGGCGGGCCGGCCCAGCGCCGAGTACAAGACGCCGAGGTTGCTCAGAGATCGGGAAAGGTCGGGGCGGTACCGGTCGGGCAGGGCGGCGGCTAGTTCGCGGCGGATGGTGACGGCTTCCTGGGCGGGTGGCAGGGCTTCTGCGGGCTGGCCCAGCTCCGCATAGCAGACGCCGAGGTTGCTCAGCGAGGCGGCGAGGTCGGGGTGGTACCGGTCGGGCTGGGCAGTGGCTAGTTCGCGGTAGGTGGTGACGGCTTCCTGGGCGGGTGGCAGGGCTTCTGCGGGGCGGCCCATCGCTGAGTAACAGGTGCCAAGGTTGTTCAGCGATCGGGCGAGGGCGGGGCGGTACCGGTCGGGCTGGGTGGCGGCTAGTTCGCGGTAGGTGGTGACGGCTTCCTGGGCGGGCGGCAGGGCTTCTGCGGGCTGGCCCAGCACCGAGTACAAGACGCCGAGGTTTCTCAGAGATCGGGCGAGGTCGGGGCGGTACCGGTCGGGCAGGGCAGCGGCCAGTTCGCGGCGGATGGTGACGGCTTCCTGGGCGGGTGGCAGGGCTTCGGCGGGCCGACCCAGCTCCGCATAGCAGACGCCGAGGTTGCTCAGCGAGGCGGCGAGGTCGGGGCGGTACCGGTCGGGCAGGGCAGCGGCCAGTTCGCGGCGGATGGTGACGGCTTCCTGGGCCGGTGGCACGGCGTCAGCGGGTCGGCCGACCTGGGACAGCAGCCTTCCGCATGTGTCGGCCCACTTGGCGAGGGTTTCCTTATCAGTCTCTGGTGGCAGCTCGCGGCGTACTCGGAGCGTTGTGGCAAGGTCGGCTGCGGCTATGGCGACGCTCGGATACGGCAGTGCCTCTTTAATTCTGACTAGGTCGTCGAAGGCGATTGGAGCATCCGCGAGCGCGTCCGCAAGCAAGTCGCCTATTCGCGGTGAAGTCTGGACGGCGACATTGGCCGCCGGGATGGCCATCCTGGCGAGGTCAGCACGCAGGGCAGCTTCTATGGCCGGCCCGGCGCCATCGTGCAGCGTCCATGCTCGGCCCAGAACAGTCAGCGCCTGGTCAGCCTGATCGACTGTCAGGCTAGTCAGGATCGCCTTGGCCAGGCCAGGGTCGCCGGTTAGCTGGGTCATGATGTGGTGCTCGGCGAGCAGGTCCGGCTGTATCGACCCCATCCGGCCGGTTGCGTCACTTGGGTAGAGCTGCAATAGCCAGCGGCCCCAGCTTCGCAGGTCGCCTGGTGCCGTTCCGGCGAGGTCCGGTACCCTCCCGGCCAGTGCGGCAGCTTCCTCAAGATCTGCCGCGCCAAGCAGGATCGCGGCTGCTATGACGGCTTTAAGGACGCGGCCATCCGCCGTTAGCTCGCAGGACTTGGCGGTGCGCCGCCAGTACCGTGCCTCGTGCTCCAGTAGTTCGCCAAGTACTCCATCGGTCACGGCAACCCGCAACGTGCCAGGCGGCCCGGTAATCGATCTCAGCACCGCGACTAGCGCGGACGTGTGCAAGACCAGTACCGGCACCCGCCGTGTCGGCAGATCGAAGACGACACATTCTGGAACCGCAACACCGAGTTTCCTTGCGAAATAAGGCACGGCAGATGCCGCCAGATCGTGGTCTGGAATGTCTTGGATCGGCGCTGTCAGCCTGGTCGGCTCGGCGCCGGACAGCAATTGCGCGATCGCCGGGGCCGACTCCTCCGCGATGCGATCCCACCACTCGCCCAAAGACCGGGCCACCAGCAGCACCCGAACCAGACCCGGGTCATCCAACACGGCCCGCAGCAGTTCTCCGAGCCCTGCGCGGGTCTCCGCGTAATCCACGACCAGCAGCACTGGACCAGAAGTCACGCCCCGTGCCTTGGCCAGGGCTTCTGATTCCTTGCCGGCGTCCACCTTGACTGCGGTCTTCCCGCTGGCTTGCCACTCGGCGGCGATCTTGAGCGCCAGGCGCGTTTTACCTACTCCGCCGGCACCGACCAGAACGCGCACAGACCTTGGATCATCCAGCGCGCACCAGGCCCGCAACTCACCCAGCTCCGCCAGACGACCAGCAAATTCAACGACCGCCAGTTCCGGCCGCAACAGCAATGAGGGTCCGGATACGGGCTCTGCAAGCGCGGGCTCAGCTGCGGCCTTCAGCCCGGCATTGGCCGCTGATCGCTTCTCAGGAGCTTGAGCCAGTTCAGCGCGACGCCGCTCCGCCCGGTCCCGGAACAGCGGCATATAGCTAGTGGCGACCCCGGCAAGCGTCGCTAATCCCGCGCCTACACCAGCACCAGCGGTGCCATGGATGACCAGGCCGACCAGGGCGCCGCCAACCGCCAGCACCACTATCACGACCAGTGTCGCGGCGGTCGGCAGCTTCCATCTCATGCCATTACTAATACTGGCTCGCAAACCACGCGCGCCACCCGCAAGGTGGAATTCGCGTTTTCAATCCGGGCACCGCCAGTCATACTCCGAAGTCCAGGTCCACCCAGGGGCAGATTGCTGCTAGCGGATGCTTGCGGACGTTGGTGAAGGTTGCCGTGAGATAGCGTTCTGGCTGTTCAGGGCCTGTGCGGCGATCTGGCGGACTGACTGGCTTGGGATGGTAAGGAGAAGGTCTACGGTCCGATTCCGTAAGGATGCTCCAGGTAATGAGATTTTTTCGAATGTTTATCCGATTATGTTTCGTGCCCCCTAGGTGCATCGGGGGCATTTCCTGGGATCTCTGCCGTAGGTATTGAGTACGTGAGTTGGGCAGATGTGACCTGTGCGGGCTCGCCGTAGCTCTTGAGGCCTGACACTGCCTCACGGACTTCGAAGGCGATGCCTATCTGCATCATCGACTTGGGTCCGCGTGAGGCCGCCGACGACGCTGGCAGCGTCCAAGACCTGGCAGGGACCGGAGAGGCGTCTTGTTCCCGCTAGCTGGTCATGCTGGCGTGGTGATGGCAGGAATTCCGCGGTCCTGGTCGTGTTTATTGACAACATCGCCGCGGCCGGGCCTCATGTCGTGCGGATCAGGCACCTTCGGATTCATCTGCGGCCGTGGTGGAACGTATCCCGGCCTCGAACCTTGAAGCCTGTCCGGTCCCTGGCTCCGTCATAGCGCCGCCAGCGAGCTGGTCCGCCTGCATCCTGGCATTCAGCAGGATCACCTCGGCCTGCTTGCGGGCGTCATCGACAATCGCGGCCGCCTCATGGCGGGCTTCAGTGATGATCTGGTCTCGCTGTTCTTCCGCCAGCCGCAGCAACTCTTCGATGCGGCTGCCGAGGCTCGAATAGGTCGGCCTTGAGCCGCGATCTCCGCCGCTGTCGCGCCGACGCAAGGGCATGACGCACCTCCGGACCGCTTTCCGCCAGTACGCGGCTTAGCTGGCGAACAGCCTAAGTGCGCGAGGCCTACACCGGGCCAGCGGCAAGCTCGCGCAGGCCCGGGAATGCCACCAGCAGGCCCTGGAACTGGCCCGCACCATCGCCAGGACCGGGGACGAGGCCAACGCGCTGGCCGGCCTAGGCCGCTGCGCCATCACCAATGTACAGCCCGCGCAGGCCGAAGCCCCTGCTGCGGCTCTCGCCAGCCTCCTGGGCCCGAAGGGCTCGTCACGGCTGGTTGTACGCCGTAGCCGTACAGCCGTTAGGCATGCTGTCGTTCGGCGGGTACGCTGCCGCGCTGGTCGTGGTTGTTACCAGACCGCTGGACGGCACAGTTACCGGGTAGAACGAGGCGACATACTGAACGCCGTTCGAGAACGTTACGGACACGCTCTGAACTCCTTGTTCCGCACTGCTCGGGCTGCTCAGCGTCAGCTTGAACGTTGGCACGTTTTGCTGGCCCGGCTCCATTTGGCACTTCGCGGCGAGCACGGGCTGGCCCGACAGGCCCTGAATTTGGCTGGACCCGGCGGGCGTTGAGCCCGACGGGGCCGGGCTGGTGCTATGTGATGCCGGCGCGGTTGCGCGTTCGAGGTCGGGCAGGTCTTTGTCCACGGTGGCCTGCAGGATGGCGTGGGTGGTGTCGAAGTACCGGTGGGCGAGATGGTCGCGCATGCGCGCGATTTGCCGCCAGGGGATGGTCGGCTGGGTGGCGAGCAGGTCATCGGGGAGTGCCTTGACGGCCTCGCCGATCTCGAGCAGCCGGATCCGGACCGCGTCGAAGATCAGGCCGTCGGACAGGTCGCCGCGTTCCAGGTGGGAGCGGATCGCGTCGATCGCGGCCTGGATGTCGGACAGCCGCTGGCGGTCTCGGTAGCTCACAGCGCGACCAGGTCACGTTCGACGCGTTCCCGAACTCCGGGCTTGAGGCCAGCGGCCGGGATCAGGTCCACCCTGGTGCCGAGGATGACTTCCATTTCGGCCTCGATCCGCCCGAGGCCGAACAGGCTCAGGCCAGCCGGCAGGTCGGCGAGCAGGTCCACGTCACTGTCCGGGCGGTCCTCGCCTCGGGCCACGCTGCCGAACACCCGCAGGTTCTGCGCCCCGTGGGCTGCCGCAGCGGCGACCAGGTCATGACGGTGGCGGCGCACCCGGCGGCCTACAGGGCCCGACAGCCGCCGCAGGCGGCGCGGTTGCCGCCGCAGGCGCAGCGCCAGTTCGTACCCTGTGGCGTCGACCAGCGCGGTGAGGACAGGGATTGAGGGCTGGCGGTGCCCGGACTCATAGGCGCTGATCACGCTCTGTGTCACGCCTGCCCGCTGGGCCAGTTCCACCTGGGACAGGCCGGCCTGCTTCCGGGCCTGACGCAGCAGAGCCCCAGCGGTGAGCGTCTCAGAGTCCATCTGCTCAGCATAGCGGATCGTCAATATATTCACCGTGCGCCGCAGATAGTCGTCAGGACGCTCGCTGTCTGCCGTGCAAGGGCCGATCTGGTGCTTCCAGCCGCCGAAGCAAGATCATCATGAGTGTCAGATTGAGTGCCAACCAGTGCTGGCGGGGGCCAGCGTGAGGACAGCCGGTGCTTGAGCGTACCTGTTCGTCTCCGGGGACGGGTGTGTCGCGCCGCTCGACACCATGACAAACACGTGCGCCTGGCGCCCCGTCACAGGCTGGGCATTCGTGCAGACATTCGGGACGCTTGCCTTGGCCATAGGCAGCGTGGCTGCGGCCACAGCCGCACTGCTCGTCCTGGCGGCCGCTGCGGCGGCCACACGGTGGCGTGCGAGAACCGGACCCGTCACGCCAGACCCGGTCAGGCCGACCGTGCAGGCGGGGAGCGGGCCACGCGCCTGGCTTGGCAGCCTGCTTGCCAAGAGGATAGTCATCGTGGCGCTCACCGCCATGGCCGTCACGCTGCTAGCCGTACCACCAGCATCCCTGGCGGCCTAGCCACGGAGACAACAACCCCCACGGCGTCCGCTATGAGCCAGCTGAGTCAGGTGGCGTCGGCGAGCACATACTCCACGTTCACGCCAACAACCGACGTTATGATCGCCGCTTGGCTGCGCTACGGCGGACTCCAGGTGTTCACTGGCATCAGCGACGGCTTCACCAGGCCAAACTGACGCGTTCGATCAGTCCATCGCCACGATGAAACGCGACGGTAACAACGTGACCGCCGCAGAGTTCCGGGCAGCCGAAGCCCAGACCGCCGCTGCCTGTGCGGCCATAATGCGGGCGGCCCAGAGCGCCGAGGCGTACTTCCCGGTCCCTAACCCCTCGCTGCAACTGCAATGGCGGTCAGGGCTGACCGGAGTCAGCGTGGATGCGGAAGGCTGCGCGGAGGGCGTGCGCAAGGCAAGCCAGGCACGGCTCCTCACCTCTCTCAAGAGCATGATCCGGACGGGTGAGAACCTTACTCAGGTGATGACCCGGCTCAGCTCCGACGCAGGCCACTTCTGCGGGCAGCATAATAGCGCTCAGGCAGGTTGCCGGGTCGCGCAAAGGCGTGTGCCTGCGGGCGGTCGGTCCCGCGGCCGCGGCGGGTGAGTTGCCCGGAGGGCTGCCTTGGATTCGCATGCTTGCTAGCTGAGGCATTCTCGGCGCCCTGAGCAAACGAGGTTCTGCTAACTGTCCGCGTGATCATGAGCAATCGGCTGCGGTGGAGTATCCGACGCATGCCAGCGGTCAGCCGACGTCGTACCGCAAGTGTGGCTCAAGGTGGCGACAGCTAGCGTGTCGGTGATGCGAGCCAACGTCCTCCGCACATAGCGTGAGGGCTATGGTTGACGCTGCGGTTGGCCCGCGTGTGCGCTGGCTGTGTCTTGGTGAGCCGATGGCGGTCGATGAGCCGACCTTTGGTCGGGCGCTCAGGGAGATGCGGCAGAGCGCCGGACTGAGCCAACGGGAGCTCGCGGAGCGGATCGGCACTACTCAGTCTGCTGTAGCACGCATGGAGAAGGGCATCGCACAGCCGAAGTTCTGTACGTTGGAGAAACTGGCCTATGCCCTACAACGAGATTTCTGCATCTACGTCATGGGAGTAGAGCGCGCGTGACCGGCATCTACCTGGACAACAACGCCACCACTGCGCTTGACGAGCGCGTTCTCGACGCCATGCTGCCGGTGTTGCGGCATGTTGGGAATCCTTCGAGCGCTCATACTGCAGGGCAGGAGGCACGCAACTGGGTGGAGGCTGCCCGCCAGCAGGCAGCCGAATTGCTCGATGCCAGCCCGCGGGAGATCGTATTCACGAGCGGCTCTACGGAAGCGAACAACCTTGCCCTAAAGGGTCTTGCCCACACGAGGAACTCGCGGCGGAGGATCGTCAGCGTGACAACGGAGCACCCTGCTGTCCTGGAGACACTGCGGGTACTTGAAGCCGATGGCGCCGAGGTGGTCTTGGTTGGAGTCGATCATTACGGCGCTGTTGATCTCCAGCGCCTAAGCGACGCCGTTGACGGACAGACACTGGTCGTAACCGTCATGGCCGCTAACAACGAAACTGGCGTGCTGGCGCCGCTGCCGCAGATCGCGGAGATTGCCCACACGGCTGGAGCGTTGCTACATACCGACGCAACGCAGCTACTCGTATGGGGCGGCGTCGATGTAGACAGTCTCGGGGTGGATCTGCTGTCCCTGTCGGGCCACAAAATGCATGGGCCCCAAGGGGTCGGCGCGTTGTACGTGCGACGTGAGCATGCGTGGCGAATATCACCTATCCAGCACGGCGGCGGTCATGAGCACGGCATTCGCAGCGGAACCCTAAACACTGCCGGGATCGTCGGCCTTGGCGCCGCGGCCGAGTTGGCGGCACGTGAGGGGCCCGCAGAGGCGTTGAGGACATTGACCCTACGCGAGCAGCTCCACCGTGGCATTGAGGCGTCTGTGCCGCCGGTAATTCTTAACGGTCACCCTCTCAGGCGCCTGCCCGGTACGCTCAACCTGTCGTTCCCTGGCGTGGACGCGGAAGCGGTGATGGCAGGAGCGCCCCAGGTCGCTATGGCGACAGGCAGTGCGTGCAGTACAGGGCACCCTGGACCTTCGCATGTTCTCTCGGCGATGGGCGTTGATGAGGAGCAGGCGGCTTCCTCTGTCCGGTTTGGGCTGAGCCGGTTCACCACAGCCGAGGAGGTAACGGCTGCCGCCGCCCTGGTCTCTTCGAGTGTCGCCCGTGTTCGGTACAGGCAAGCGGAGGGGGTGTCAGCATGAGCGGAACCCTTCTGGCGAACGCGGCCTTTCCAATGTTCGCCCGACATGAAACCTTCCATCCTCGCTTCGGGTGGCTACGGAAAGCGGTCACCGAATCAGCCAAGTCGGGTAATGTTTTCACCGACGAAGAGGCAACCGTCAATCTGGGCGTCGGCAAGAACATGGTTAACGCGATCCGCTACTGGGGGCTCGCGTTCAAAGTTCTGGAGCAGAAGCCCAACCCGGAACGCCCGCGAGTGCCGCTGACTGTTCCCAGCGACTTTGGACGGCAGCTGCTTGGGGACGACGGCTGGGACCCCTTCCTTGAAGACCCTGCCAGCCTGTGGCTGCTGCACTGGAAGCTGCTGAACCCGATGTGCTATGCGCCGGTATGGTGGGTCGCATTCAATGACTTCACGCCAGGCCAGTTCAGTGAGTCCCAGCTCACAACGCATGTGCTCGAGCTGGCTGCCGCGGCAGGCTGGCCGCCGGTTGTGGAGGCATCGGTAAAAAAGGATGTCGACTGCTTGCTGCGTACTTACACGGTTCGCAAGTCCGGGCGGCAGGGCCTAGACGATATTCTCGACTGCCCGTTCCGAGAACTTGGTCTCATGGAAGCGGCAGTCGGCGAGGAGGGCCGTGCTTGGCGGTTCGTTGTTGGCCAGAAACCGGGCCTGCCGGATGAGATCGTCGCGTATGCCGCCATAAATTTCGCAGCGTTGACTGGCGACCGAGCTAGCTCAATAAGCATTGCCCGGCTGGCCCATGATCCAGGAAGCCCTGGGGCGGCTTTTCGTCTCAACGAAACGGCTCTGTTTGATGCGCTTTCTCGCGTGGCAGCCCGTACGAAAGCCGTCAAGGTAGCCGAGCCTGGCGGATTGCGGCAGTTGCTGTTTGACGGCGATCCCGCCGAGATCGCCGAGCGGACCCTCGCAACCTACTATGCGCGGTGGGCCGTGCAGGAGGTCGTCATCGGAGCATGAGCGAAACATCCCAGCAGCTCAGTGCCTATCTTAGAGTGCACCAGCACCACCTGCGTTCGGCTCACCTCGAACGCGATGAAGGCCAGACTATGAAAGGATATGTTCCGACCGGGCGCGCTCTCGAGGTGTTGCACCGTATTAGCCGGGCCATGATTAGCGGCGACGTCGGCCGCGCGTGGTCATTGACCGGTCCCTATGGCGCTGGCAAATCGAGCTTCGCGCTCTTCGTTCACGCGCTCCTTGGCCCGGATGGAGAGCGAGCTCGCCTTACAGCTGAGGCTGCGCTCAGGGCCGCCGACCCGGGATTGCTGACATTGATCGATGCCGGTCGCCATGCCTTCGGCATGGCAAGTGGCGGGTTTATCCGCGCGGCGGCGACCGCTCAGCGAGAGCCTGTTAGCGCGACTGTTGCGCGTGCCTTTATGGCTGGTGCACACGGCTACTGGGGTTCGCGGATCCCCGGTAGTGTCAGGAGTGCCGTAACAACGGCTGGTAGGGATCTCACCGCTCGGGCGCTGGCTCTTGCCCTTGAGGCCCTTTGCGAGCATGCCCCCGTCCTGATTGAGATCGACGAGTTCGGTAAGAACCTTGAATATTTCGCAGCTAATTCGGCGGACGACGACCTCTTCGCTCTGCAGGAAATTGCGGAGCGTTGCACAGGGCAGAACGGCCTTCCAGCTCTACTGCTCACTGTGCAGCACTTGGCCTTTGATGACTATGTCCGAGGTGCCAGTGCTCTGCAGCGACGGGAGTGGGGCAAAGTCCAGGGCCGGTTCGAAGACATTACATTTATCGAAAGCGCAGAGCAGTCGATGAGACTAGTGGCTCGCGCATTCAGGCACACTCGTCTCGACCTTGCGTTCAAGAACGCATTGCATTCCTGGGCCGCCCATGAAGCAAGGAACTGTCAGCGGCTCGGACTGACACGGCTGCTTCCGGGCGGTGCTGAAACTCTCTCAAGCAGCTATCCGCTGCACCCGATAACTCTGCTTGCCCTGCCCGAGATGTGCGCTCGGTTCGGCCAGCATGGGCGCACCCTATTCAGTTTCCTGACCAGCCGAGAGCCATACTCTGCCGCCGAATTCCTGGACGCCACGGCATTCGCGGATCCATTGCCGACCGCAGGACTCGACCGGCTGTACGAATTCTTCGTCACCACCTCCCCAGCTGCGGGCAGCCGCCACGCGGCCCGGCTCACTGAAATTGACACTGCCATCCGTGAGACGACCGGCCTCACGGATGACCAGCGGCGTGTGCTCAAGATAGTGGGGATACTTAACCTCTTGTCTCAGGGCGGCCCCCTTCGGGCCAGCACGCCAGTTATCCGGTACGCACTGTCGGTCAGCGCACCAATGACGGATAGAGCAGCCCGAGACATCATTACCGAGCTTGAGCAACGCGGGGTGCTGACCTACCGCGCATTCGCCGACGAATACAGACTGTGGCAGGGGAGTGACCTTGACCTCACCGCTCTCGTCGAGCAGGCGCGAGAGGAGCTGGCTATCGTTTCTCCCGCGGAATTGCTGGCAGCGCAGCATCGCATGGCACCGGCGATCGCTAGCAGGCATAGTCAGCGAGTGGGCATGCTCCGATATTTCGACACCGTGCTGGCAGACGCAGGAACCAAAAGCATTGCTGGCCCAGGGGTCGATGATGCACCGGATGGGCTGCTGGTGTACTTCCTCGGGCCAGCCGAGGAATCTGGACGGCTGCCGATCCGGGCTAGTTCCAAGCCGATCGTAATCGCTACCACCAGTGAGTACGCAACCATCGCCGAGGCGATCTACGAGCTTGCGGCAGTACTGCGAGTCCTGAACCGCCCCGATGCTCAAGCCGACAGGGTGGCTAGACGAGAACTCCAGGATCGCGCCTCGGATGCGCGGCGCCGCCTCCTGGGCAGGCTCTCAACGCATCTTCATCCTGCTGCGGCTGGGGTGCGGTTCCGGATAGCGGGAACGGATGAAACCATCGCCGTGGGTCGCGGATTGTCGAGCGTGCTGTCCGATGTATGCGACGGCGCCTACAGTGCCAGCCCCGAGATCTCCAACGAGATGCTCGGCCGACGCGAGCTGACATCGCAGGCAGCCAAGGCTCGCCGCGAGCTGCTCACTGCGATGGTGGAGCATCACGACGAAGAATGGCTCGGCATGGAAGGATTCGGCCCTGAGAAGGCGATGTATGCGGCACTTCTGCGTCACCCTCGAATCCACCGCGCGATCGGCGACGGAACGTTCGGCTACCACCAGCCGAGCCGAGGCAGCATGAACACCGCCTGGGGAACTATGGCCATGATGGTCGACCGGGCCACGAGAGAACAGCTGACGCTCGACAAGGTCTACGCGAAGCTCATGAGCCCGCCGATAGGCCTCAAGGAAGGGCCGATTCCGATCCTTGTCGCCGCGCTGCTGTTGCAGCGAGCCGATGACGTCGCGATCTACCAGGAGGGCACCTACCAACCTGCTCTCACGCCGGACATGCTGGAACGGCTCGTCAAAAGCCCAGGTCGCTTCGCGGTGAAGCACTTCAAGCTGACAGACAACCGGATTCAGTTCGCGGAGGCCGTCGGCAGAGCGGTTGACAACATCACCGGACGAACCCCGATCCTGAGGAGCCCTCGCTCACGCGGGTCAGGCCGCAATGCGGCGCTGCTCAGCGTGGCAGGCCCACTCCTGGCGATAATCCGGGGTCTGCCGGCCTACACGCTGCGGACTAGCGCAATCTCTGAGGGTGCATGTTCGGTCCGGGACGCGATCATGACCGCCCGCGAGCCCGACGCGCTCATCTTCGCGGATCTCCCCAAGGCTCTTGGCATGGAAGGACTAGGAACGAATGCCGGCAGCAACCAAGCTCAGTTCGCCCTGTTCGGCAATCAGCTTCAGGGTGCGCTTGAGGAACTAGGCGGTGCTTACAAGGCGCTCCTGGATCGGTGTTTGGGCTGCCTGACAACGGAGCTACGGCTGACCCACGAGGGTTTGCCCGATATTCGACACGCGCTCAAGGAGCGGGCCCACGGTCTAGCTGATAACCTCCTCGAACCGAGGCTGCGTTCCTTCGTGCTTCTTGCCTGCAATGACGATCTCGACGACGAGGCCTGGCTCGAAGCCATCGCCAATCTGATTGCCGGCCGGCCAGCGGGCGGCTGGCGCGACGAGGACGCCGAGCGCTTCATCGTTGAGCTTCGCGTCGTCGGTGGTGCGTTCCGGCGGTATCAAGCACTGCACTACGAGGCGCTGGCCAGGAACAGCCAGGCCGGATTCGATGCGCACCGGATCACGATCACCGCGCCCGACGGCACCGAATACAACGATGTCGTATGGGTTGGCAATGAGACCGGACCCCAGTTGCGGCACACGGTTGAACAGGCTCTGGCTGCAGCTGAGGCGCTGCTCGGCCCGCGGGGTGGAGAAGCCCTCCTCGCTGTGCTAGCCGGGACTGTCGCAGCTGCCCGGCAGGATGAGGCTGTCAACGCTTCGCTCACCGCAACGCAGGGAGAGGCACGTGATGCCGGATAACCAGTCGGCGACTGCTCTAGGCCGAGACTCGAGAGCGAAACCTGCACGCCATGTGATGGGTATCTCCGGAGGTAAAGACAGTTCCGCGCTCGCTATCTACATGCGAGGGAAGGTCCCGGAGATGGAGTACTTCTTCTGCGATACCGGCAGCGAGCTGCCGGAGACGTACGAGTATTTGCAGCGCCTCGAAGCGGCGCTGGGCAAGCCGATCGCCCGACTCAACTCCGAGCGTGGATTCGATCACTGGCTGTGGGTTTACCAGGGAGCTCTCCCTAGTCCGCAAATGCGCTGGTGCACGAAAGCTATGAAGATCAAGCCGCTTGAGGAGTGGATCGGCGCAGCCGAGACATACAGCTACATCGCTATCCGAGCCGATGAACATCGACAGGGTTACGTGTCGCATAAGCCCAACATCCATCCCGTATTTCCGTTCAAAGAAGACGGGGTCACCAAAGACGATGTCATGCGGATCTTGGCGGATGCAGGAGTGGGGCTGCCTGACTACTACGAGTGGCGGACACGTTCCGGTTGTTATTTCTGCTTTTTTCAGCGCAAGTCCGAATGGGTTGGCCTTGCTGAGCGTCACCCTGACCTCTTCGAGCAGGCCGTCGCTTATGAGGACAAAGTCAACTATGAAACGCAAGCGATGGAGGGGCGCCAGTACACCTGGAGTGGCGGGGAAACGCTTCGTGAGTTGGTCGCGCGCAAGGGAGAGATCATGGCCAAGCACAAGGAAGCACTTGAGCGGACTGCCCGGAGGCGGCGCAACCTGCCGCTTATAGACGTTCTGGGCGATGTACTTGACGACGAGGATGATACGCTCCCTTGCCAGGCGTGCCACTTGTGAGTCTGCGCCGCTTAGTTCGCCACGAAGATCGTCCATCCAGGCCCGACCTGAGGGCTGCATGCGGCTGCCATTGGCGGCGAAATCTTGGCTCTTCGAAGTTAACCGGGATGGGGTTGCTGCCTGATTACTTCGTGTGACATGCCGTTGTTACTGAGCGTGGCCGCGGTGCGGGGGAGGCTGTCCGGCCATGGTGTCTTGTCCTGTGGCCAGGGTCGGCGTGTCAGCGCGATAGTGATGCCCGTGGCTTTTACGATCTTGGGTCTTACCAAGGACTTCAAGATCATCAGAGAGCCGCGGGCATCGTGTTCGAGGATACGGCGTCCGTGCTGTTCGGCATTGACGGCCTGCGGATCACCGATGCGGAGCCCGGCCCGGACGGCACGGTGACGGCATGGGCGGTCACGGATTATCCGGGCTCGGCGGCGTGCCCGGACTGCGGCACGGTGTCGTCCCGTGCGCATGACCGGGTGGTGACCTGGCCGAAGGATGTGCGGGGCAGTTCCGGGCTGGTGCGGCTGTGCTGGGTGAAGCGGCGGTGGAAGTGCGAGCAGCAGGGCTGCGGCCGTAAGACGTTCACCGAGTCGCTGCCGCAGGTCCCGCCGCGCCGCCGGGTGACCGGGCGGCTGCGGGAGCAGGCCGGCGCCGAGGTCGCCGGGCGGGGGATCACCCCGGCTGAGGCGGCCCGCCACGCCGGGGTGTCCTGGCCGGTGGCGCACGAGGCGTTCGCCGATCTGGCGGACCCGGTGCTGGATGAGCCGCCCGCCCCGGTGGCTCACCTGGGGATTGATGAGCACCGGCGGGGCCGGCCGCGCTATGAGGCCGACCCCGCGGCCGGGGAGTACCGGCTGGTCGCGGACCGGTGGCATACCTGCTTCTTCGACCTGTGCGGGGATCAGGGGCTGCTGGGCCAGGTCGAGGGCCGGACCGCTGACGACGCCGCGTACTGGCTCGCCTGCCAGCCCGCGGCCTGGCGTGATGCCGTGCGGGTTGCCGCGATCGGCATGTGCTCTATATACGCCTCCGCCGTCCGCCGGATGCTCCCGGACGCGGTCCTGGTCGTGGACCTGTTCCATGTGGTGCAGCTCGCGGTGAAGATGACCGGGGACGTCCGCCGCCGGGCGACTCCCCAGAAATACGGCCGCCGGGGCCGGTCCGGCGACCCGGAGTACGGGATCAAGCGGCTGCTCGGCCGGAACCTGGAGAACCTCAGCCCCGGCCAGTTCGCCAAGATCGTCGCCATCCTGAACGCGGACCGGCACGGCCAGCAGGCCGCCGCCGCGTGGATCGGCAAGGAACTCCTCCGCGACGCCCTGAACCTGCGGGCCAGGATAACCGGATCCACTCCCTGCGAGCGGACCGGCTGTTCCGCTTCCACGACTGGTGCGCCCGCCACGACGACATCCCCGAACTCCTCGCCCTGGTCAGGACAGTCTCCCGCTGGGAGGACCAGATCACCGCCGCCGTGCTCACCGGGATCAGTAACGCGAAAGCAGAAAGCCTCAACCGGATCGCCAAGCTCGAAGCCCGCCAGGCCTATTCCTTCCGCAACCCTGCGAACCAGGGGCCGCCGCGTCCGTACCGCCTGCAACCGCGCCGCCCGCCGCCAGACACACAACGTAACCAACAGGCCGCCACCAACAGTAATCAGCCGGAAACCAAATCCCGGTTACTGTAACTTCGAAGAGCCGAAATCTTGCCGACTTGCAAGTCGTGTCGAGTGGGCAGCTAAGATCAAAGAGTTGTCGATGACGACGTACCGGTGCACTCAATCTGGAGTGGCTGCCTGGATGGTTTGGGTCTCGGCCCAAGCGATCCTCGTCAGCCGAACCTAGGCCTCTGGGAGAGTACGCCGAACCACGCTAGCTGGCAGACTGCATACGGGGACCGGAATGGCAGGCACATCGATAACGGATGCCTTCCCAGCAGTTCCTGCTTCGGCCCTGACCCAGCTGCTCCAAGACTTCGACCTCGCGCCTTCCAATTCAGTGGCCGACCTGCTCTCGCTGGGAGTGATGGCGTCGGGTGCTCTGACCGTGCTCGCTGAGTACGTCATTGCCAATACTCCGGATGCGCGCCTCGACCAGCTCGTGTCGGCTTTTCACTATGATGATCAGCTGACACTGCAGATTCGCGGTTTCTCCGCCAGGCCGGCAAATGGCCTTCAGCGAGCCGGAATCTGTACCTGGCAGCAGCTCATTGCGATGACTCCGGCCGACCTTCTCCGATTGCCCGCTGTTGGCCGGAAGTCAGTCACCGAGATCATCGCGGCCGTGCTCAGCCGCGCAGCTGTTCAATCCTTGCTGGGTGCCGGCCGTCACGCATCCGATGATGCAGTGTCGCCTGGGAGCCGCATGGAACGAGGCGAGGCGAAGATGCCACATGAGCCGGACCCGGCGCCGGCAGCCGGAGCCAAACCGAACGCCTGCGGCACTGCAGCTCTCCCGGGCCTTCAGATCCTTGCGCGCTGGGCGGTTTGCATTGGGAGGGCGGCCACCATCGGCGGTGCACTTGAGCTTGCAGAATCTCAAGTTCTCCCCGACGATGTGGCGAAAGCGGTTGATGCCCTGCGGCAGGCCCCACTCCAACCACAGGCCGGCGCTGAGGCCCGGATGGCCACCGCTTACGAGGCTCTTCGGAATGCCTGCGGAGACGCGCGCCGCCAAGGAATCTTCCGGCGCAGGATCTCACTTCAACCGCCAACTCTGGACGAGCTGGGCGCGAATATGCAGCTCACCCGGGAACGGGTTCGCCAGCTGCAGAAAGCATCGGAAGACAGCATCCTGGCCGCGCTGCTCCGCCCGGAATGCTCTGAGATTCGTTGGCGGGCTACCCAGCTCCGTCAGGAACTCGGGACCGCAATATCGGCCAGCAACTTGACCGTGCGCAGTGCCCTGGAGACGGCGGGCCGGGGCATTCCCGAGGAATGGGCTGCCGAGACTCTGATGCTATGGCTGGCAGGGCCATACAGGCTGGACAGACAGACAGGCTGGCTCTTCGCGGAAACGGATTTCTCGGAAGGCCGTGTCGGGCCGCGGAGCGAGGTCGGTCCGCCACCGCGGTCAACAGTGCTCGAGGCCGTGACTGATGGAGGAGTTGTCAATATAGGAGCCGCAAAGGCTCGAGCGATCGCGGCCGGCCTCGTACCTGCGGCCGTCGAGGACTGGATTGAGCTGTGCCCTTTCCGAGACGTAGACGGAAACCTGGTCCTATGGCAGGGGAACGTTGCAGATAAGGCAGCAGCACTTCTTGCGATCCTTAAACGTCCGGCGACCGCCGATGAACTCAACAGACTGATCGCCGAAGAGCATAGTGTGCGGGGACTTCGCAACCGCCTCCTCGGCGACGAGCGATTCATCCGGACGGACCGTCACCGGATCGGCCTTCGTCAGTGGGCGCTAGAGGAATACTCAGGCATCGTTGACGAGATCGAGGAGGAGATCGCGCGGCGCGGCGGCGGCGCCGACGTGGATGATCTTGTGAAGACTCTCACCAAGCAGTTCGACCTTCGCGCAAGTTCGGTCATGGGGTATACCGCTGCGCCACGATTCGTGGTGGAGGACGGTCGCATTCACGTGCGTGGGCAGGACGAACCATTCATGCCAACGCGGACGCTATTCGACGAAGCGCACGCATTCCTGCTGGATGAGCATCGTTGCAGTTATCGTGTCCGAATCGATGACGAACTGCAGCGGGGAAGCGGGCGCCCGCTGCCCCAAGGAGTAGGCGCCTGGCTCGGCGTCCTGCCCGGCATACGGCGCGAGTTTCACTTCCGGGACGACGAAGTCCTGCTCATCTCGTGGCCGGACAGCGCGCTTCTCGGCCCAGCACTCGGCTCCCTGCGCCGTCAGGCGCGAGCACGATCAGCCGAATCCGGTGACTTTCTGCTGCTTGAGTTCGACCGTGCGAGCGACGCCGTGGAGGCATTGCTAATCACGGCGGCTGAGCTGGATGCGGCCACCGGGTGGACCCGAGGGACGTTGCTCACGGGAATCGATGCAGGCGACCAGCAGGAGTTCGAGCAGCTGCTCGTGAAAGCGGTCGGGGCTTCATCCGCGACAGACCTGCGAAAGACGTGTCGTGAGCGCGGCGACCTTGAACTCGTCGAGCTGATGCGCTCAGAAAGGTCGCCAGATCTTGCTGATGCGCTTGAGCGGCTTAAGAAGCTGCTATGACCCGCAGTCTTCAGAGCACAGGAATGATGGGCCCACTCTACACAGTTTCAGCCCACGGCCTTGTCGATGACGGACTAATCCCGGCTACGTTGGCTGCATCGTCCCTGCAGTGCATGTTCGGCTTCTTCGGATCAGCAGCATTCCGCTATAGCACCGGTATAGCGATGTTCATCAACGATGCCGACAGCATTCTCCAGGCGCTTACCAGGACGGCTCTTCAGGAGTCTGATCGTGAAGCTATGCGAGACCCGGATCGCCATGATGAGAGGCTTATCCGTTGAAAGCTCCCTGTTCGATCACGGTGTCCGCGCGATTGGACGGCCAGCGCCGTCGGCGAAGGAGCGGCTCCGCCATGGTGGGGAACACCGGCCCTTTCAAGGTCGTGTCGTCCTCGAGCCTTTGCCTCAGCGCAGCACTCGGCCGCCTGCAGGAGGTGATGTTGTGAGCACGCTTCACGAACTCAATAGGCTGCGACCTTTGTACACGGTTCCGGGCGACGATCTGATCGGAGAGGTTCTCGTCCCGGCGATGGCTTCGTGCGGCTCCGTCCGATGTATGGCTGGGTTCTTCCATTCTTCGGCGTTCCGTCATCTCGCCCCAGGTCTTGCCGCGTTTGTGAACGGGACGGACGGCGTATTCCGGCTGCTGATTAGCCCGGTGCTCGACGATGGGGACAGGGCTGCGCTGCGGTCAGCGACGGCAGACCCCGACGAAGTCCTCGCCCGGGCAGCTCGAACGATCTTGGACCAGGCGGGGTTGTCCCCGTCGGCCCTGGAGCAGCATACGCTCCACTGCCTCGCGTACCTGCTCGCGATCGGCCGACTCGTCATCAGGTTCGTCCTCATGCCCGATGGCGGCATGTTCCATCCAAAGGTATGGCTTTTCAAGAGCAATGCCGACGTGGTCGCGGCGCATGGATCGAGCAACGCGACGACGGCTGGAATGTTGTTCAACTTTGAGGCTGTATCGATCGATCGGAACTGGAGCGGGCCAGAGGCGCTCGACCGCGTCGCGGCACTGGAGCGCGTGTTCGAGCGCCTATGGCAAGGAGAGGAACCGAGCACCCTGACCATAGATCTCCCTGCCGGCCTGGCCCTCGCAAGCCGACTCGGACACTCGGACACGCCACCCACTATCGACGACTTCTGGCGTGCGTGGCATGTAGACGCCGCAGCTGGCGTCGCGCCGGCACTGCCGGCTGGCCATCAGCTGGCAGCAGCTAATCCGGTGTTCTTCGGTGACGACGTACTCACCATTCCGTCCGGCCTTCAGTGGCAATCAGGTCCGTTCGCCCATCAGGGCCGGGCCGTGGCGGCATGGGAGGCCGCGGGAGGCAAGGGACTATTGTCTATGGCGACAGGGTCCGGAAAGACGGTCACCTCACTCATCTGTGCGACGCGGCTTCAAGACTCGGGCTCGCCGTTGCTCGTCGTAGTCGCCGCGCCCTACCGGCCGCTGGTCGAGCAGTGGGCCGACGAGGTCAGGGACTTCGGAATCGAGCCGGCGAACCTCGCCCGTCTCGACGGGCGTGAGCGGACACGGGTCGCGCGGGATGCGGTGATGCGGCTTGAGCGGAACATCACGCGGGTCGAGGCAGTCGTAATGACGCACGACTTCCTCCTGAGCGACGCGTTCGACGAGTTGCTTGCAGCTGTCCCCGACGGCGTCGCCACGCTGCTCATCGCGGACGAGGTGCATAACCTCGGGCGACCACGGTTCTTGGCGCGGCCACCGGAACGCTTCGAGTACCGGCTCGGGCTGTCGGCGACGCCGGCGCTGCAGTACAACGAGGAGGGAACGCAGGCAATAGCCGACTTCTTCGGCGACACCGTCTTCGAGTTCTCGCTCGCAGAGGCGATCGGCGTATGCCTCGTGCCCTACAACTACTACCTCCATACTGTTGAGCTCGCCTCCGACGAGGAGCAGCAGTGGGACGAGCTCACCGAAAAGCTGATCCGTGCAGGCTTCAGGGGGTCGGACGACGGTGCGTCCGAAGGGCAGCTGTCCCCCGATGTCGTTGCGCTGTTGGTCAAGCGCCGCTCAGTGCTGGAGGGGGCTGCGGCGAAGGTCTCGGCTCTCGTCGCTCAGATGAGGGACACCGGGCTCAACGACGTGCGCCATACGCTTGTTTACTGCTCTGACAAACGCCCCGAGCAGCTCGTGGCGGTGAACCGAGCCCTAATGGGCGAGGGGATGTTCGTGCGGCAGATCACCGCCGCGGAGACTGTCGACCGCCGCCGCATCGCAGATATCCTAGGCGACTTTGCCAGAGGCGACTACCAGGTCATAACGTGCAAACGCGTCCTCGACGAAGGTGTGGACCTGCCGCAGGTTCGCACTGCTTACCTGCTCGCAAGCAGCACTGTTCGGCGGCAGTGGGTCCAGCGCCGCGGCCGGATCCTGCGGCGGTGCGACGCGATCGGCAAGAAGCTTGCGCACTTGCACGATTTCCTCGTAGTCCCGTCCAACCCTGCGTCGCCGTCAGGGCGGGCGATCCTGCGACAGGAGCTGGAAAGAGCACGTGCGTTCGCTGAACTTTCCGCCAATGCTGGCGACCCGAGCGGTCCATTTGCGACCATGGAGCAGCTCGTTCATGGTGACGATTGTTAGAGCAAAGAAGGATATCCGATGTCAGTACCCCAGCAGGTGCTCATCGAGGCAGTCAGAAATCGCTGCGAGCAGCTCGATGAGAGATATCCGGGCTACATCACCGACCTCGTCGGCTATCTGGCCGAGGTGCTCTCGATCGAGCGTTCGCAGCCGAGGAACATCGTGCAGCAGGTGGAAGCCCAGCTTGAGGCGTTCGGCGACCTCTATCGCCGCAAGTCGTCCGAAGGGACGGCATCGTGAAACTTAAGTCAGCCAGGATCCGCAACTTCAAGCTGCTACGAGATGTTCTCTTGGACTTCTCTGACGATCGGAAGAGGCCGCTGACAGTCATCCGGGCTGAGAACGGCTCAGGCAAAACGTCGACGCTCGTGGCGCTGCGATGGGCGTTGCATGGCAAGGACGGGCTCGACGACCCGACGATGCGGCTGAGTCCGACGACGTGGCCTGACCAGAGCCCGTGCGAGGTAAGTGTCCAGATGGACTTCAGCCACACCCTCTACAACCAGATCGCGGGCGAGTCGGTACCGACGACGACCGACTACCGCCTCGTCCGTTCCGCAGTCGAGACACCAGAGGGCAACCGCCCGAATAGAGCCGAGGACCGGGTCACGCTCTACCGGTACACGGACGCAGGCTTGGACAAAGTCGACCCGCCAGATCTTCTGGTCCGGCAGATGTTGCCTGTCGAGATGAAGGACATCTTCTTTACAGACGGCGACGCCGCCCTGAACTTCATCTCACCGGGGTTGTCGCAGTCCGTAAAACGTGACCAGGTGAAGGATGCGATCCGCGCGCTGCTCGGCGTAGGACTGCTGGAGGCGGCCGCTTCGCATATCGCGGGTGCCCAGCGAAAGTACAACGCACACGTTTCCAAGGCCGCACAATCGCAGCAGCTCACTGATGTTGCCGACCGCCTCCTCAAGGCGGGGGCCCAGCTAGACGACAACCGGGCACGCTTTCGCGAGGTCGAGCATCAGGTGGAGGAGCTGGCGAGAAGGTTCGAGGAGTCGGACAAGCGACTCCAAATGGCGCTCCAGGCCGGGGACCAGGTCGAACTGGCGCGGCAACGCGAGTTGGCGCAACGTCAGTTGCTGGAGTCTCGAAAGGGCGAAGCTGCGCTCAAGGAGCAACATAGGTCGGTCCTCCAGGATGAGCTCTTGTCGCTCGCAGCGATGGGTGCCCGACTGACCGTCGGTTTTGACGAACTTGTGAAGTTGCACGACGCCGGCATCATCCCTAGTGGCTCAGTACCGGTCTTGGTTGAACGGCTAGAAATCGGGACCTGCGTGTGTGGTACGCCTCTGACTCCCGGCACCGAGGCGCGGCAGCACCTCGAAGAACTGATCGAACGGCAGAAGACCGTGGACGATAGGCGAAAAGGCCTCACGGAGCTCCACAACGCAGCACGGGTTGACCTTCAGCGCGCCGCGACTGCGGCCCAGGACTGGGTGGCGCGATTGAGCAACCTGGAGCGGACGCGGTTGTCCAACCGGAAGGCGGCAGAGGCAGCCGCTCAGCAGCTTCAGATCTGTGAGGAGAAGCTCGCACGCATTGACGAGGCGCGGCTTGTCGATGCCAGGAAGGAGCGCGACGCCATTCAGGCCGCGCTCACCGCAAAGCAGGACGAGCGACGGGATCTTCAGACTGCGCTCGACCAGCAGGGCCGGCTTGTCGCCGAACTGAAGCCGAAGTACGACGAGATGGTCCGACGGGACGCCAAGCTGGGCGAGGTCAACGCTCGCTTGACCGTCACCGAGGATATGGCAACTGTGGTTCATGGAGCCCTCGAAGATCTCGAGCAGATCTACTTGAAGCAAGTTTCGGACCGGATGAACGTCATGTTCCTCGAAATGGTCGGAGCCGACCCCGCGGGAATGAGCGGCGACCAAGGCGACCATAGAAGCCAAGTCTTTCGCTCGGCCGAGATAACACCTCGTTACCAGATCGTCGTTAACAGCAGTGAAAACAGAACGCTCAACCCTGAGTCGGAGTTGAACGGCGCGTCGAAGCGCGCGCTCACCTTCTCCTTCATCTGGGCACTTACCGAGGTCTCGCAGGTGACGGCGCCGCGCATCATCGACACGCCGCTCGGGATGATGTCCGGAGCTGTCAAGAAGCGTGTGATCGAGCTCATCACCGCGCCGTCGGGCGCTACTTCCGACCTCGAGAAACAGGTCGTACTATTTCTGACCCGCGACGAGATTCGAGGAACCGAAGACGTCATCGACCAGCGGGCCGGACGGGTATACACCTTCACGAACAGCGACCAGTATCCCGTCGACCTCGCCAACGACCCGGGAGTCGATGTCGCCCAGATATTGAGATGCGAGTGCAGCCACCGGCAGTTCTGCCGCATCTGCGCTCGTAAGAACGACGCCCTGTACGACCTGACAGCTCGACCGGTGGTGTAGCCATGCCAGCTGTAGCCAACCCCTACGCGAATCTCCAACTCCGGATCCCCGAGCACGAGTGGGACGCGGTCCGCCGGTTTACGACCACCTTCCGACCGGAAGACGGGTCCGTGGCGAATATCGATCAGTCGCCGTTCAGCCGGTATGTGGACCTGTGGTGGGCCGCGCTGATCGTCGGTGTTCGCGATGGGACGCGGTCGAAGCCGGCGGAGTGGCATGACTTCACGCCGGCGGTGGTCTTCAACCAAGACCCATGGCGAATCCGGCAGCTTGAGCTTCTCGCCCTCGCCGATGCGGGGAGCACCGACGTCCTCGAAGATCCCGGTCGGGTCATCTCGATGGCGAATGAGTACGCAGCAACCGGGATCGGGATTCTGATCGACCAGATGACTGGGCAGACGGAGCCCATATGGGCCGTCACGTCGTTGTTCCGATTGCTGGCGGAGCAAGGGCAGACGGGCAATCAAGTGGGCGCGTAGGGCGCTTGAGCGATGCGTCTGCCACAGCACCTTGTCCCGTACCTCTCCACGATGCCCCAGCCAATCGCGCTGTCGCTCGGCCGCATCGCGCGGGGATCGAGCAGACCTGAGGGATTGGAAGCGTGTCTGAAGGCGGCGGAGATGCTCGCCCGCTACCTGGCCGTCATCTCGCTCGCATCGGCAGCGGCGACTAAGCCACCCGACCAAGATCTCCCCGTTGTGGAGGGCTTTGGCGGCAATCTCGCATTCGGAACTTTCGTGCTAGCGATCCGTCAGGCAATCGCTGTCTCATGGGAGCATCCGCTCCGCGAACAGCTGCGCGCTGCGATGAGGACGACGAAGAAGCACAAAGCCATGGCGGGCGTGCGGCTCGATGAGTTTGTCGAGCTCCGAAACGAACTCGGCCACGCGATCACCCACGTCGATGACTTGCGCGCCGCGTCGTTGTTCGAGCGATTCGACCCGATCGGAGGGCTTATTGAAGCTATCGAGGACCTTGAATCCGTGCTGCGGTGCCCTCCGCTCGCGGTGGTCCGTCAGGAGCACCGTAGGCAGCGCCTCACCGCGCAAGTCTTGTTCTTCGTCGGCGAGGGCGACCCAATCCCGAACGAAATCGACTTCAGGACACCTGTGTTTGACTGGGAAGTTGCCTACCTGTGCACCGCTGCGGGCCTGCTCCCGCTGAGTCCGGGGCTCGCGTTGAGGCCGCGGCCCGACGGGCGCCGTGGAATCTACCTGATCGATGGAATCCGAGATGAGTCGATTCGGTACAAGGGCGCGTTCGACAACGATGTGGTCGACATCCCCGGCGTTGGCCAAGAGCTGAGCAGGTGGCTGGGCGGGTTGCATCTGGCGTCCCCGACTGATGAAGTGCCGCTCCTTGAGCCCGTAACCTGCTCCGACGGTCGATCGCTGTTCGGTTTCCTTCGCAACGAGGCGCTGCCGGCCGGAGAGGCAGACGCGGCCAAGCCAAACGATGCTGGCGAGGTTCGAAGCGTTGCGAGCTTCGAGGAAGCGATCAGCAGTGTCGGCCTTGGTGCAGCCTTTCGCGACATCAAGTTTGCGATGCTTCAACTGGGCTGCCGCCTGGAGCCGTTCCCGCAAGGAGTTCGGGTCGTCCAAGGAGACATAGGACGGGTACTTGTCGTTGTTCAACTACAGCCTGGTCCGACACTGCTACTGACGTTGCAGCTCGGTGCGTTCGCCAACGCTGCAGAGGGCACGACGTCTTTGGCCGTTCGTCCTGGGCAGACTGCGGATGAAGTCCTGGAACGTCTCAGAGATCTGATGTCGGCAGGCCCGTCCCAATGACGCTCGTCGAATGATCCTGTCTGCCAACCTTGGGTGAGGCACCTGGCCCGGCGGGCGGCGCCACGCCGCATCGTGGCGCGCGTCGTTACGCCAGTTCCACATCCCCTACGACTCTCAATCTCGTGACTTGGGCTTGCTGGAGTGCCTGAACTGGCCGTCCCGCGCGAGCCTGAAGCCCAGGCTGCGCCGCTGATCCAGGTGGTCCCGCAGTGCGCTCACGCCGCACCTCCCGGCCACGCCACCGCGAGTGCGCTCAGCGCGCCGGTATCGGCCTTGGCGTAGATCGCGGTGGTGGCCGCGCTGCGGTGCCGCAGGACCTGCCCGACCTCCTCCAGCGGCGCCCCCGGCCCGCAAGATCGCGGTCCCGACCGTGTGCCGCAGCCGGTGCGCGGGCGGCGAGGCGCCGTCCTGGTTCCACGCTCAGGTAGCGGCCGAGCTGATGAGTTCGACGGTCGGCTTCGGCAATCAGAACCTGGACGCCATTAGGCGCGGCCCGATCGATCTGCTGCTCGCCTGGATTCAGAACCCCGACCTGACCGGGACGCGAGCACTGGCCCGGCATCTGCCTATGATGTTCGCTGTCGGCGCGATGCACCTGCGGATCGATCCGGCGGCCGACGTATCCCGCGGAGCCGCTGACCGGCTCGCCCATCCCCCTCGAAGGCGACCAGCATACGACGCACTCCCCAACGCCTGGTGGTGGACCGCCGGCCCGATCGGCCTGAACCTGCGCGATCAGCCAACCTCGATCACCTCGGTGGCCGAGGTCTTCAGCAAGGCCGTTCCGTCGATGGCGCCGGCTGGGGCGGGCGACAGCGGCCTGGACCTGCCGCCGGCCTGGCAGGCCGTCATGGCCTCCGACCTGAACGGCGAGGAACGGGCTCTCGCCGGTAAGCTCGCGCGCTACCAGGCCGTCCCGATCCCGGTCCCGAAGGTCGGGAATGAGGTGATCGGCATCCCGATCGATTTCGCCTGGGAAGACAAGCGCGTCGCGATCTGCCTCGATCTCGATGACGAGGCGCGGAACGACCTGGAATCCGAAGGCTGGCGCTGCGTCCCTGCCGATCCTGCCGCCGTCGCGGACGCGCTGAACGGAGACCGATAGTGGCCAACATCATCATGTCCAAGCTGGCGGGAAAGCTGGAGCCCTCGGTCAAGAAAAAGGCCTACGCGTTCCTCGAGAAACTCAGCGCCGACGACACTGTCCCCGGCCTGCATATTGAGCCGATCACCGACAGCGCCGATGAGAAGGTGCGGACCGGCCGGGTGGACCAGTTCTACCGCGCGGTGCTTTTCAGGGTCCCGGGAGCGGGGGAGGCCACCTACGTCTTCCACGGCATCTGGCCACACGATGAGGCGATCGCCGTGGCGAGGAAGACCCGGCTCGCCGTCAACCCTGTCAACGGGATCGCCGAGATCATCGTGGTCGCGGAAGCGGCTCCGGGACCGGGACCGGTGGCGGTGCCTGTCGTCGAGCCCCAGGCTGGACCGGCCTCTGGAAGCGAGCAGGAGCCCGTGCCTATTTTGCGCGCCCTGAATCTGGAGCATGAGGCCCTGGTCGATGTGCTCGGGCTTGACGAGTCGCTCGCGGCGCGGGCTCTGGCGGTACCTGATGAGAACGCCCTGCTTGAGCTGGCGGATCAGGCGGTCGAATGGCAGGGGCTGGCCCTGATCGACCTGGCGGCGGGATACAGCATCGCGGAGGTCCAGGACCGGCTTGGTCTCGGCAGGGAGCCCTCGGGCGTGCCCGAGAGCGATCACGAGCGCTTGGTCAACGGACTACGGCATCCGGCTGCCAGGATCTCGTTCACCTGGATTGAGAGCAACGACGAGCTGCGCCGGGTCATCGATGGCGGCGACTTCGGTGCCTGGCGGGTGTTCCTGCATCCCGAGCAGCGTAAATACGCCGAGCGTTCCTACAAAGGGCCGTTCCGACTGTCTGGCGGGGCCGGTACCGGCAAGACCGTGGTATTGCTGCATCGCACTTGCATGCTCGGGCGCCGCGACCCTGGCGCGCGGGTACTGCTGACAACTTTTACGGCAAACCTCGCCGATCATCTGCGCACCGATCTGCGCCGCCTCGACCCTGAGCTGCCCGTTGTGCCTGGTCTCGGGCAGCCGGGCGTCTTCATCCACGGGATCGACGCGCTCGCCAGTGCGGTCCTGCGTCGCGCTGGCGCAGAAATCGCCGTCGACGCGGAAGCCGTGCTTGGCGTCGGCACCTAGCAGGTCAGCGGCCGGACACCGGGAATCGCGTGGCAGCACGCGCTAGACGGCGCAGGGACGAGGCTGCCATCGGCGCTGCGCAGCCCCGCATTCCTGGCCGCCGAATACTCGCTGGTGATCCTTCCGAGCAGGATCACCAGCCGGGAGGAGTACTACAAGGTGCGGCGGCCCGGTCGCGGTGTAGCGCTCGACCGGGCCAAGCGGGCCGCGGTCTGGGACGTCGTCGAGGTGTACCGGGCGCAGGCACGGATCGCCGGCACCGTGGACTTCCCCGAGGCCGCCACCCTGGCCGCCGCGCACCTGCGGCGGATGGGCGCGGCGACGGGAGAGTACGTGGCTGACCACGTGCTCGTGGACGAAGGCCAGGACCTGGGGCCGGCACACTGGCAGCTGTTGCGTGCCTCGGCGGGTGAGCACGTCGATGACCTATTCATCACGGAGGACTCCCACCAGCGCATCTACGGAGAGCGGGCCGTGCTCTCCCAGTTCGGCATCCGTATCGTCGGCCGGTCCCAGCGGCTCACGCTGAACTACCGGACCACCGCTCAGAACCTCGGTTACGCGATCACCGTCCTGCGGGGCGGCACCTACGTGGACCTGGAGGAAGCGGCGGAGACGTCTGCTGGCTACCGGTCGGCGCGCAGCGGGCCCGAGCCCCGGCCGGTTCCGTGCGCCACGCTTGGCGATGAACTGGACCAGGCGGCTGAGCTGGTCAGCGGCTGGGTCAAGGACACCCATGCCCCCGAGACGGTGGCCGTGCTGGTCCGGGAGCAGCGGCAGCGTGATCGTCTCGTGACTGGACTTGCTGAGCGCGGCGTCACGATCCGGGCAGTGGATCGCGAGCACATCAAGCCAGGGCAGCCAGTGACCATGACCATGCACAGGGCCAAGGGCACCGAGTTCTCCCGGGTGCTGCTGTTCGGGATCAACCGCAGCGCGATCCCGCGGCCGCACCGGGACGAGCAGTACACGGAGGAGGCCGCCGCAGACGCCTCGCTGCGTGAACGGTCGCTGTTGTACGTGGCGGCGACTAGGGCACGGGACGAGCTGGTCTTGTCGTGGAGCGGAGACCCCAGCCCGCTTGTGCCGGCATCAGCTATCGCCGACGAGTCGTCGGAGCCGGGAGTCGGCTCGATGCTAGCCATGGGCGGGTGATCACACTGCGAAAGGAAATGGCGTCGCTCTCAGTGACGCAGCGGGCCGAGGCTGTCAGCGCTTTCAATTCGCGCTACGGCGAGATGGAGCGAGCACTCTGGTGCCTGTCCCTGCATTGTCGTCCAGTTCTGCTCGAAGGAACCAGCGACGCTGTCGTGGAGGCCCTGGTGTGGACCCTCGAGAGCTGGCGAGGGGTCCAGGGTGTTCGTACGGAAACGAAGGCGCTGACGGCCGAAGCTCTGGTGCTCGCGGTGGCCTGGACGCCGGACATGTTCGAGGCAACGACGGTGGTCGGCTCTGGTGCCGAGGAGTTCGCGTTCGACTGCGTCTCGGCGCTGGTCAGCCGCAGCGTGTCGCTGGGCGTACCCCGGCGAGAGTTCTCCCTGGCGTCCATGGTCCTGCCCTGGCGAGTGCCCATATATGACGGTCTCGTGCGCAAATACCTCGGTGTCCCCGGTACCTGGGATCATCCGCAGGCGTACCGCCGGGTCGTGCGGGATGTATTCACTATCGCCCGCGACACTGGTCAGGATCTGTCGTGGGCCGGTTCTCTGGAGCCCCTGTCGCCGATGCACGCACTCGACAAATCCCTGTGGTGGCTGGCCGGAGGCGACAGCGAGACGGCAGCGCTCGTCAAAGACCCGTGGCGCGTTGTGGACCGCCTTGGCCTCGAACGATGCTGACGAGCGCGATCCGGATTATCTGATCGCGTTGCCTGGTCAGAGGCTCGGCGGGCTGGCTTTGGCGGCCGCTGCTATCACGGTCATGATGTCCGCGGACCTCAGCGAGACCGGCTGACGTTCGTATGTGGTGGCTTCGGCCGTTGCTTCGGGCCAGGTGCGCCAGGCTTTGGCCCAGGTCTGCTCGTTGTCGCAGGCACGGGCGGGAGCCGTGCTGTCGATGCGGCTTGCGAGCTCAGCGTGCAGCTCAGCGACGGCTGCTCTGTCGGCGGGGTTGGTGATGGCGGTCATAGCCTCTCGCGTCTTGGCGTGGTGGCAGTCAAGGCACAGCAACTGGAGGTTGGACGGGTCGTCGGATGAGTCATCGATGTGGTCAATCTTGGCACCGGGCTTTCCGCACTTCACGCACAGTCCGCCGTCGCGTCCCCGGATGGCGGCTTTCTGCGCCGGTGTGAGGTATCGCCCGGTTTCGTCGTAGACCTGTCCGTGGCCGAGATAGGCGGTATGCAGAAACGCGAGCCTGACCTGCAGCGCGTACGGGTATTGCGGGTCGGCTTGCTTGGCGGGTTCGCGGAGCCAGCGGCGGCACAGCCGCACGAATTCGGCAAGCGCCTTGCAGTAGGGGCCGCAGAAAGGGCGGCGTTTGGAGCACGGGGCGCGGCAGTTAGCGCACGGAATCTCAGACGTCACGCACGGATGTTAGCCGAGCGGAAGGATCCTTTTGTCCGCCGACTGGATCGACTTCCCGTACACAGTCGCACTAAAAGCCAAACGCAAGCGATGCGGCATGCTATGACTGGCGGGCAAATCCAAGGATACGGATTGGCAAGAACGCCCGAAGCGTGAAAAGGTGATTGGCTGTGAGCGAGGAAGCTGCCAATGACGAAGCCATGGCGTGGTCTGCCCGGTCCGCCAAGCTTGACCGGCTGACGAGCCAGCGCCTATGGATCCCGGAGCCGACCGCTGCCTTGGAGGTTCTCGGGCTTGTTGGCCGCGAACGGGGGCACCAGGCGTACATCGCCTGGCTCCTCAACCCGGGCGGCTCCCACGGGCTCAGTTCAGAGGTGCTGGCGAATCTGTTGCGTCAGCAAGAAAGCGTGGTTCCGGTTGATCTCTCGCTGGCCCGCGTAAGAACCGAGCACGTCCAGGCGCAGAGCCGGGCAGACATCGTCGTCACGATGCGGGATCGCACTCTTGTGATCGAACTGAAGGTACACAGCGGCGAAGGCGACGAGCAGACACGCCGATTGGCCGACGACCACTCGGGCTCATCCAATCCCCTGTTTGTCTTCCTCACCCTCAACGGAGACGAGCCGTTGGACCGCCGTTTCCAGCGGATGCGCCTGGGCGAGTTCGCCGGCTGCTTGCAGGCAGCCCTTTCGAATGCGCCCGAACCGCGCAGCCAGAACGAGGAGTATGGCCGGGCGACAGCTAGCGACTACCTGCGTGCTCTCGAAAGGATGTGCGGGATGGGGCCTGTCAATCAACACGCTGCCCGGTTCTGGCTCCGTCACGGTGACGAGTTGATGAAGGCCCGGAACGAGGCAGACCGGTTGCTGGGTATGCTCCCCGACCGCTGGTGCTGTCGAACTTCCCGGAGGCCGTCGCGCCGGACGTGCTCGAGGCGGCCGGGCTGGATCCGCAGGCTGTGCTGGGCAGTCCTGATGCCGGGCCGGCGCAGTCGGGGCGGCGCCGCGATCCGGGGTGGCGGTCGGCGGTGCTGCGGGCCCGGGACAGGCAGTGCGCGTTCTGCGGCTGGGTCTTGATGCCGGGCTGCGGGTGCAGGTATCGGCGGCGTTCACCGCGCGGACCGCTGCCGGGCAGGCGCTGTACGAGCTGGACGGCCGGCCGCTGTCACCTCGGCCCGGCACCCGTGTCCCGGCTGCGGGGTACGTGTCCTGGCGCCACCGCCCGGTCTTCAAGGGCGCGCCCCTCCGGCCGGGCTCTTCACAGCCAGCCAGCCGGCAGGTGCGAGATGACGGGCTCGCCGCCGAACAGAACGACTGCTCGACTGTCGTCGGTTCGGAGCGCGCCGGAGCGTCCGTTATTTGTCGTGTCTTGCAAGAACATGGTAGGGCCGGGCCTGGCGAGCAGCGCCTGAAGTCGTCCGCCGACGCTGTAAGGCAGTGGATCTGCCGAAGGCGAAATATGTTTCAACATAGGACCAAAAAATGACAAAATGCACTGCATGATAGATTGGTCAACCATCGCCACGGGCGCAGTCGGCATCGCAGGCATCGGCGGCTCGATCTGGTCGGCCAGGATCTCGCGCAAGTCTGCGACGAGCGACCTTAGACCGACCATTGGCGCCGAGAATGAGCGTGTTCGTATGTCGGAGAAGCGCAGGATCTACGCGGTATATCTGAGCAGCACCACCAGGTACTCTCTTGCGTCTGGTGCGGCTCAAGTCGCTCGCGACGCTGGTCAGAAGCTTTTGTCGGATAGCCAATATTCGGAGCATACGACATACGACCGCGTTGGTTGCGCTGGGGAATTCGCTAGGTGAAGTCCGGCTCATCGCGCCTCAGGACGTTGGCACCCTTGCAGATCGTCTATCTAGCATGCTAATTCATACTGGTCCGACGCCCGCCGATATCGGTCAGGCTCGGCGTTTGCTCGAAGATGCTATGCGTATCGATCTTGGAGAAACAGCTCAGAACACCGCGAAGGAACCCGTGATCTCGATGAATGACGGTCTCACAAGTAACGCGGCATCGGGCGGCGGCTGATCGCTCCGAGCAGGTCTGTCTCAATTCCAGCGGGTTTAAGGCGAAACGGTGGAGGACTGGTTCCGTTTCTGGTTGCGTTGCGTGATCGTTGCTGGCTGCAGGCCTGTTGTTCAAGTTGCCTGCGGGATGGGTCAGGCTCCGGCTAGATCGGCAAGCCGCTCGGGGCCGAGTTGTCCGGGTCGGCTGATCCTGGCGGCCAGGTCACGCACGCCAGGTTCGTGTTGCAATGGCTAACGGATATTTCAAGACTCGATCAGCCAGGGGTTGGCCAACTGGCCTGCTGTGGTAAGGCGCTATGGTTCGTTCGATAGCGGAAGGACTGTTTGGCCGCAGTCGTAGCTCGGCTTCATGGGAGGCCCGCGAGAATGGCGACATCGTCCTCCTACCGTACAGATCTGGTACGTGCTGCTCTCGCTGCGATCGTGGCGGATGCTGAGCGCGGGTCGGACGTGCTGGACCTGCCTCAGGATCTGGCGAATCTGCTGAGCGATTACCTGCCTGACTGCCCGAAGGAATCGGGGCTTTTGCTCGCTGCCGCGAGCGCGCGGCTGTCGTCCATGATCCGCGGCTACGCCGATCAGGGCATCGACGCGGCAGCGACTTTGCGCATGGCTGCTGCTTCGCTGGCCGATCGCGCCGCCTTCACGACCGATGCGTGCCAGTGGGTTACCGCAGAGATAGGGCGCGCCGTCGGCTTGACAGTGCCATCTTTGGCCGACTTGCCGCTCTCAGGGATAAACGAGGATCTGACCCAGTCAAGGCCACCCACGCCCCAGGAGGGGTTCCCGGTGCCGGCGCGCAAGCCGATACCGGCCATTGGTGGATCTGGCTTGCCGATCGTTGTCGGCCGAAGGCGCTGGCGCCAGAGCATCGCGATGGCTGCGCTCACTCTCGCAGTAATAATAGGCGCCACCGTCTTCGTGATCGCGCATCATGGCAGGGCTGCTGCAACCGTCTTGAAGGTCCCCAGGCCTGATCTGGGTCGGCTAGTCCCGGCGGCACAGCGCGTGCTGCATGTCACTCCCGTAGACCTCGATGCTGAGCAGGTGCCGCAAGTCGCTGTTACGACCACGACCGGCACGCCGGTCACGGATGGATCGACCGCATCGGAGAACGTCCTCGTGCTGGCCTGGGACGCCTACGCGCGGAGATGGTCGGTCGTCTACAACGCCACCCGCGACCAGGTGACCGTCAGCCCGGAACCTGATGCATTCACAGACTCTTTCCAGTCGAGCTACCTTCCACCGCCCGCTCCGCTGATCCCTGCGAGGCTGGGCGTCGAAAGCATCGGTCTACGCCAGATCCGTGACCAGCCGGGCGGGGCAGCCGACCTGCTCATCACCGCGAACGTGCTCTACGCCGACGGATACGGCCAGGACATCGGCATCCTCCACTACGACGGCAAGGTAGCCCGCGTCGTCTGGGCATTCATCGACAGAGGAGGCACCGCCACCGACATCGGAGCGCCCGGCCACCAGGAAGTCGCAGTGACTAGTTCCTGGGCGACCCCATCCGATCCACAATGCTGCCCCGCCCGCTCCTACCGCTTCATCTTGGCAAAAGCCCAGCGACCGCAGATCGGTGAGATCTACCGCGTCATCTCGGACAACCGGCCCTGGATCGGCGCGATCATCGCCGAGCAGCCACCCCAATCACCCGACTCCGCAGCTATCGTCGTCTCGGTCGTCCCCGGCTCACCGGCCGCAGGAATCCTCCAGAGAGGTGACCTGCTCATTGGGATCAGCGGCTCCTCAGCCACCGGTCACGGCCTTGGCCCTGCCATCTTCGACCAGCTTGCCGCCAGCAAACCCGGCCAGACCGTCCAGGTACTCATCAACCGAGACGGCAACCCGCTCACCGTCACCGTAACGCTGGGATCCCTCGCCAGCCCCAAAGCCATCAACGCCGGAAACGGGCTACCAATACCCAACGGCACAGGCGGCAGATACATGCTTTGACCCCATCGAAGAGCCCAGAAGCTAACACAAACTCTGAGTCCGGCTGTACACACCGAAAGGACAAGCTGCGTGCTGCTGTCGGTAGTAGTTGGTGATCTAGCGCTGTGTCCGCGTTAGTGGACGGCGCGCGCCACGGAGCAGGTACTCAAAGACGACTTTCACGGCATAAGCCCAATCCGTGTAAACGTGACGGCGTGATGATAGCTACTCCTCGGAAGCGGCAATGTGCGCTATTGCCGGCACGAGCCGGCGCGCATTTGGCGATAACTGAGGTCGATAACTGAGGTATTGAGGTACGGCTGTGATTTATCACGGGAAGGTGATAGGCCCTGACGGGCAGATCTACTTCTGCGAGCATAACCATAGGACCGAGACTGCAGCGATCAGATGCGCAAGTAGCCCGGCCACTCGCCAGATGGCTGCCGTCGTGTGGGCTCGGGCTGCGGCTAGGGCGGCTCAGGCCGCTGATTTGGCGAGAAGGAGGGCAGAGGGGCGCCAGGCCGCCGAGGCGCGCCGGGCTGCAGCCCGGGAAGCTGAGGCTGGTCGTAGGGCCGCCGATCAAAGGGCAGCTCAGGAGGCCAAGACCGCTAAGCGGGCCGCCAAGTTGGCAGCGATGAAGCCGGAACGGGCGTGGAAACGTATGACCCCGGTTGAGCGCCTGCTCCGGACCGCCGAGAACGAGCTTGAGGTTTATGGCGAGATCCGATCTGCTGATGCCAAGAGCGCCTACGACGATCGTGCTCGGTGGCTTCTGGCAGCGCAGTCACCGCCAACAGCCAAGCCATCTCCGCCGCGCACAGTGATCCCCCCAGATCCCCAGCGAGCATTCTCAGGCTCGCAGGAGACAGATCCGCGTAACTCTCAACAGCAAACTTCCGCAGACGCACAGTCATCCGGAGGGCTCCCTCATCCCATCGGTTCGGGAGGTCCGAGGACCAGCACGGTTTTGGCGGCGACGGGCTATACGTGGTGGGGCTCGATATCGAGCCCGGCGTGTATCGCACGACTGGACCGGCCCATGACGAACGGGCGGGCTACTTCGCGCTCCTGAAATCGACCAACACTAACGACATCGTCAACAACGGCCGTGTCAAGGGCCCAGCGACAATCACCGTTGGACCTGGAGTCAGGGCGGTCGAGGTACGCAATTGTCGGCCGTGGCGGCGACTCGGTGACGATCTTGACGCCGTAATACAAGCAGCGGCAAGCCAGCGTCAGAGCATGTCTGGCTCGTTCCCGGTGCGCCACGTCGCCCAGAGCCCCCCACCAGCGCCTAGTGCTCAGACGGCTGGGCAGAGCTCGGCGCAGATTCCTCCAGGGATTTCAGCTATGGCAGACATAAGTCCGCTGAGCGCATACCCCGTCTCCGGTACCTCAGCGATGAATGGAATTACTCCAGAGGTGATGAGTCTGGTCGGGCAGAGTAAGAAGATCCAGGCAATAAAGCTTTACAGACAACAAAATCCCGGCACTGGCCTCAAAGAGGCAAAGGACATTATCGATCAAATCGGCTAGTGCGGAGCTATCGTCCCGTTGTAAACATTCAGGTCTCTTGGCCTGATGGTGCTGATTTCTTTGGTGGTCGGCGCGGTGTGTCGGGTTGCTTACGGTGTGCCGGCTCTGGATGATCATGGCTTGTGTCCGTTCTGCCTGCTGCTGACCCGGATTGCGCATCGTGCGCTGCCCGGGATGAGCTGGTAGAGGCCACGAAGGCGGCCAAGTCGTCCATACCGCCGATCTCGCTCTGGCGCGCGCTGGCCAGCATCGCGTACAGGTTCAGCGCCTCAATCGGCACTGACGGTCTCCGGCCGCGGCTTAAGCCCATGTTCCCCCTGTCCCGGTTCGTACAGAGCCAGAAGATGTTCGGTTGTTCCCGGCAGGCCTTTCCGGTGCTGGTCATTAACTCAGCAGCGACAGGAATGCCGTCGTTGAGGGACTGCGCGATATCGGCAGGCGAACGGTCTCCCGTCACAACACTCAGGTACATCCCTGCCTGCCCTATCGGCCAAGCCGAATAGCCACTGTCCCGTGCCATCGGATCTGAGCCGTCAGCAGACCGCTGTTCTCTAGCGGTTCCCAGCCTGTCGCACGACGTTGCGTCAGACGCTTCGCGGAGAGCTGGAGAGCTTTTGCCACACGTCTTCGTGGGTGTGGTGCTCGTTGTCGCTGCTGCTCTGACGCCTGCTGTCGCTGGACAGGGCGCTTCGTGCAACACCTGTGGTGTGACTGCCCGGTTTGATGAGCCGACTGACCTGCTGGAATCATCGCAACGTCCGGTTCATCCTGGTCTGGACCCCGAGAGAACCTCTGGCCTGCGGTGGCTCAGTTTGTGTGGCGAGGGCTGGTGCTGCTGACTGCCTGCGAGTAGATCTGAGCCATTTGGCGTACCGCAGGGACCGTGCCCGGCATGCCGGTGATGTCGATGCCTGGTAGGTGATCTACAGCATCACCAAATCGGTGATCGCCGCCGCGTTCTTGCTGCTGGCCGCCGACGGCGCGGGCGATCTGGAGGCTTGTGCTGGTCGCTAGCCGGTGACGGCCAGTTGCTGTCTCGGTGCGTCGCTCCTGCAGCACGCCGGCGGGATACCCGACTACGGAGCGGGACCCCGCGTATCACGCCGCCGTCCGCGAGTCGCCGTCCCGGCCCTGGCCTGATGAGGAGTTCCTGCGGCGGGCTCATGCCCGCGGCCCGCTGTTCGCGCCAGGGCGGGGATGGGCGTATTCCAACACCCGGTACTCCTGCTGCGCCGGATCCTGGACGGATATGGCGGGCTGGCCTCGTTGCTGCCCGCGCTCGGGTTCACTGCTGCCAGCGTGGCCGAGGACCTGCCGGACTTCGGCCACGCGGTGCCGGCCAGCAGTTCGCTGATCGGCGAGGGGCTGCGCCTGGTCGGGGGCAGGTATCACCCCGGCTGGGTCGGGCACCGGGCGATGGTGACCTCCGCCCGCGAGCTGCACCGCTTTCTGGAGCGCGCCGCCGTCGGCGTTCACCGACCCCGCGAACCTCGTGCCTGCGGGCGCCGGCAGCGGCGAGTTCTTCGTGCGCGTGTCCTACGGGCTGGGTGTGATGGCGGACCCGGGCAGCCCGGTCGGCCTGATCATCGGCCACGCGAGGTGGCCCGGGCTACTCCGCGGGGGCGTTCGCCGCACCCCCCAAGGCCGCGGTGGCGATCGTCCTTGAACCGGCTGAAGACTTCCCCACCCGGGAAGTCGCCCCGAACTGCTGAAAACCGCCCGCGAACATCGGTAAACCACGCGGCCGGACCCGGCCATCCGCGTACAGCTCCTGCCCAGGGCGCGAACTCGGCAGCAGGCAGTGCCTGGCTGATGCACCCCCAAATCTGAGTGGTCTGTCCAGACAGTGCGGTCTTCCCCGCCAGTCACCGTCTGGTCCGGGCAGTGCCTCTACTCGTGCCTGAAAGCATTGTGCGCACCACCCGCGTGCGGACCACGCACTTCCACGGTCCTCCTTTTGCTTTTGCGATCGCGTCGCTCCGCAAACTTGTCGAACCTCTTCCGAAGCACGTGGCGGTCTCAATCGATCGAAGCAATTCAGGCCGGTGGCATCTCGGATTCCTGAAGCATTAGCTCCGCGAACACTTCGCTTGGCTTTCTGAATCCGAGTATAGCACGGGGACGGTCATTAAGAGAGTCAGCAACGGCCCACAGGTATTGCGTGTCGCCGGTGATCTCGGTGCCTTTCGGGAAGTATTCCCGGAGCAGCCCGTTGGTATTCTCGTTCGTGCCGCGCTCCCACGGCGAATGCGCATGAGCGAAATAGACCGGAAGGTCCGCGGTGAGGGTGAGCGCGGCGTGCCGGGCCATCTCGGTGCCCTGGTCCCAGGTCAGCGACTTGCGCAGGTGCGCGGGCAGGTCCTTGACCGCATCGAAAAGAGCGTCTTTGACCGAGTCCGCGTCGTGGCCGGCGGGCAGGGCGACCGGGCACAGGAACCGGCTGACCCGCTCCACCAGGGTGCCCATGGCCGATTTGCCGCCTTTGCCGATGATCAGGTCGCCTTCCCAGTGGCCTGGCACCTGCCGGCCCTCAGCCTCGGCCGGGCGGTCGTCAATCGGGCGCATGCCCACGATCTTCGCGCCCGGGGACTTCTTGCGTCCGCGCGGCTTCCGGTCCTCGCGGCCGGTGCGCAGGACAATCCCGCTTTTCTCCAGCTCGCCTTTCGGGTGCGCGTAGATCCAGGTGTAGATCGCTTCGTGCGATACCGACATATCCGTTTCCCCGCGTCCGCCTTCGTAACGTATCCTGCCCGCTATCTGCTCGGGCGACCAGCCTTTAGCCAGGTCGCCGGTGACCCTTTGATGCAATTCAGGGTCAGTGTCTATTTTGCGCTCCTTAGGGCGGCTCCGGGATTCCCGGGCTGCCGCGTCGGCCTTCCAGGCACGATACGCCGCCCGGCCGCCGTGCCGGGCTATTTCCCGTGACACGACCGATTCGTCCCGCCCGATCGAGGCAGCTATGTCCCTGTTTTCCAGTCCTTTCGCCAGTGCCCTGGAGATATCTTCCCGGTCTTCGGGAGTGAGCGGTTTCCGGCTGGACGCCACGTTTGTTTCCCCTGTCGTCTCGCGTGCCGCGCGAGTTTTTCACGACAGGAATGAATTTCCGGTTACCGCCCTGATCTGGATCGGTAACTTGAGCGTCGCCGGTAATGCCCGATTGCTAAGACCGGTTGTGATCAAGCGTAGATGTGCTCCAGCAATGCTTCGGTGAAAGCAAGTGCGTCTTCCGCATCGTCTCTGGGAACGTGCCTGCCTGTGTAGTGCGCTCCCTCATTGCCCAGGACTCTCAATGCGTTGGCCCAATCCGCGATTGTGCCATCAATGAGGTTGTTCTCCCGGAGCTTTTCGAGACCCTTAGCCAGGATGCACTCGGTCACATTATTTTCGTGGCAGGTGCCTTCGAGGACTCGCCTGACCATAACGACGGTCGCTGCATACGCCTTAGCGGAGAAACAGGACTGTGCCTCCTCGAATTCTCGACGCAACGATTCGGGGACCAGCAAGCTAAGGCGGCGCGGCGAGGGATACAGGATTTCCGGCTCGTCGCGATCGAAGCCGTCCCCGTAGTCGTGGCGGCAGTCGACCGACACTGCTTTGCATTGGCTGCATTGGAGAAGGCGCCACTGGGTGGGATCGGTGAGTTGATCCCCTTCGTCGTACCCGTCCCAAACGGCACTGCCGCACACGTTGGCGAATGATGGCTGACTGCAAAGGGGGCAGACGAAAGCTCGTGGCTGCTCGGGATCGGTTTGATCGGTCGACATGACTGAATTATGCACAGGTCGTACGCTTGCCGCAGATGGTTAGTCGCCGGGCGAGCAGTTCCCGACCGTGGGCGAGTTTGCTGACGAGTACAGCGTGTCGCGGGCGGATGCGATCGCCAAGGCGATCGAGTTGCTGGCCAATGGGGACATTCAGGCCCGAATGGCTCAGATAGTGATTCGGGGAAGGCGGGCTAGCAGGGAGACGACCGGCCAGCCCGGTGCCCGGCTACGCTGCTGTGCCGAGATGCACAGCGCGGACAGTGCCGAACCCATGCGCTGTCGGCTGCGCCAATGCGGCGACGGCGAATCACTCGCCGTAGCGGACGCGCTGGACAGTGCCCAGTCCCGCATCGGGAGCGGTTCCTAGCTGTCCGACAGCCCCTGACCTCAGGGGAAATCGTAGATGAGGCCATACAACGAGGGCTGATCACCCCAGCCGGCAAGACTCCGTACGCGAGTATGAGAGCGAGGCTATACGTTCATGCGCGTACCGACCCCGAGCTAGTCAAGCTTGAGGCGCCAGGTCCCGCACGAGCAAGGCGGCACTCCGTGCGCTGGGGCGCTGCGGGACACTGAAGACTGACACCAACTGCCTGGTGGCACGCCAGAAGCCAGCGCATTTCGGGTTGGGCTCGCCGCTCATCCGTCGGTCGAGGCCCCCATAGTCGCTCCGGGGGCGGAGAAGATTTCTTAGCGGCGACGAAGGCGTGCCAGTGCAGGTCGAGTGCCTGACCGATTTCGTACTAGGTGCGACCCGCTTCGCGGGCCAGCCGGATGTAGTCGCGCTGCCTGACATGAGCGGCGTGTTCTAGTTCACGGGCTGTTTCGATGCGGGCGATGGGTTCGGGCGCTGTCGTGTGGTACCTGGCGAGGCATCTAACCGGCTCCGGATACTGGTGATGGTCTGGCCGCCGAAATTGAACCACCACCTCTTCAACGACGAGGTCGGCTCCGGCGTCAGCTGTCACCGAGCGGGGAGTCACGGACTACGCGGCGCGGCGGACGGTGTGGGCCGGCCTTTGGCGGCAGGGGAGAAATTGTGTCGAGACTTGGCACGAACGTACGACAGAAGCACTGCACCGCAATGACTGGTCCGACGCTGAGCGAAGATCCACGTAGTATCTGTTCCGTGAGCATCGTCCACCTCAACCATATCCGTAAGAAGCTTGAGCAGGAGTTCTGCCCACTCATAGATATGAGTGACTATGCGGGTCGGCAGCAGACAGGGATCGAGTCCGCGCGGCTCAGTCGGGCTCTTGCCGCGTTTCGCAGTGGCTGAGTATGCGCAGGTCTCGCCGGCGGAGGCAGCCGCAGACGTAGTGGACGGGTTTGGCGACAACGGTATTGACGCTATCGGCCTTGACCGGCAGAGTGGCGTGATAGTCGTTGTGCAATCAAAGTGGAGCTACGACGGCAAAGGATCTCCCGCTCTAGGTGACGTCGAAAAGTTTATTCGCGGGTTCACGGATCTACTGGCTCCGCGATTCGATCGCTTCAATGGCAAGGTCCGTGCCAAGACGGCAGAACTCACCGCAGCCCTCGACAACACGGCTGTCCGGTTCGAACTTGTGTTGGTCCACAGTGGGCAGCAGCCGCTGTCCACCGAAGCACAAAGGGTCATTGATGATCTTCTTAAGGAGATCAATGACGTCTCCGAGATCACAACCTTCAGATATCTAGGGCAAGCCGAGCTTCACGCAATTGTCAAAGAAGGCGTGACCGGGACGTCGCCAGACTTGGCCGTGACGCTGCATGACTGGGGATCGACCGAGGAGCCATATAGAGCCTTCTACGGCCAGGTTGATGCGGCCGAAGTGGCGGAGTGGTGGGAAGGGCACAGGGCGACTCTCTTGACCGCAACCTGCGCAAGTTTATTCACGACTCGAGCGTCAATGCGGCCATCACCTCGACCCTCCTCAAAGATCCTGCGAAGTTCTGGTACTTCAATAACGGTATTACCGTCCTCTGTAACCGGGTACAGAAGGCGCCAGCCGGGGGCGCCAGTCGGCGCTCCGGCAAGTTCGTCTTTGAGGGCGCGACAGTCGTCAACGGCGCCCAGACCGTGGGAAGCATCGGCAGGGCGGCCGAAACCGACCCGCCCATGGTGTCGGACGCGCGGGTACATGTCCGCTTCATCTCGCTTGAGCACTGCCCCGAGGGCTTTGCTGGTCAGGTAACGCGCGCTACCAATACACAGAATCGCGTCGAGCGCAGGGATTTTGTCGCGATCGATCCCGAGCAAGAGAGGCTGCGTACGGACCTGCTGCTTGAACAGGGCAAGACGTATGCCATCAAAACCGGCGAGCCCGATCCGGCTCGAAGCCAGGGATGCACGGTCGTGGAGGCTTCGGTCGCGCTTGCATGCGCGCATTCGTCTGACATGGCCGTGCAAGCGAAGCGCGAAATCGGACGCCTATGGGAAGACGTTACTAAACCGCCGTACCGTTTGCTGTTCAACGGCAGCGTTACCGCGACCCGACTGTGGCGGGCCGTCGAGGTCCTGCGCTCAGTGGATGATGCGCTGCGCGATGAGCAGAAGAAGCTTGAAGGGCGTGACAGATCGGTTGCCGTTCACGGCAACCGCCTTATCGCGCATACTGTCTTCCAAGCTCTGCCATCGGACGCGCTTGAGAAAGGCGAGATGGACGCCATCATGGCGACCGTGCCGAACTTGACGATGCGGGCGCTTTCGGCGGTCAGGCAAGTCGTTGAAGACCAGTTTCCGAAAAGCTACGTTGCGTCGCTGTTCAAGAACGCATCCGACTGTAGGCACATCGTCGAAAAGCTTCCGGACCTTGTTATTCCCTGATAGCGAGAAAGCGGCCATCATATTGGGCGCTCGGGCGTCACATAGATCGGGCCGGTAGCCCCTGAGAAACCGGGCAGCAGGACGTTTCGCATTTAACCCTTTCGTAGGCTGTCATGTGCTGACGTTCTGCGGAACGCAGATCAATCAGCGACGATCGGTCAGCTGCGCTTTCGATCGTTCCGGTGAATCCGATCGAGCCAGCTGGATGCGTCCGGTCGCAGACGATGACTACGCGGTAGCTACCGCCACAGCAATCCCACGCCTGAACGACGATTCAGTTCGCTTTCGCCGCCTGGATAGCTGCTGCTCGTCCTCCGAGGACCGATTCTCTAGGCAGGTGACAGATCCGGCGCTACCTGCGTCGGCGCAACACCCGGTGCCCGACTGATGGTTGATGTCGCTCCGTGGTGGCGTGCCAGGACTCTGCGCCGTCGCTGCTGCGGTCCGGACTGCGGATGAGCCCTTCCCGGGTCCGGTAAGCCTGCGCCGCTTGGCCGGGTCACGCAAGCCGGGTTCTCGCTTCGCTCGCCCGGGCGGCCAGAGATCTTTCCTGTAGCGGGCCAGATTTGGTGATGCCCGCTTCGCCGGCGAGGCCGTCGCAGCGTTCTTCCTCTTGGCCCGCTGGAAAACATCTCTGCCGTTCCGGGGCACCCGGCTTGCGTTCGCCTGGCCTGCGTGGCGCTGGCACCTGACCGCAGGGAAGGGCACCACAGCCCCGAGGCCGTCACCGAAACGGCTGGCCATCCCGGACAACGGCACCAGGGAGCAGCCATGTACCCGATCCAGATCAAAGTCACCGACAGGCTCGGCGACGAGCCCCGCATCTTCAGCACCCGCGACGGCGGCGACGGCGTCGAGCTCCGCCTCGCGGCCGACATCCCGGCCCGCAACGGCGACAACGTCACCAGGTGGGTCAAGGTCACCGCCTACGGCCTGCTCGCGACCCGCACCGTGGAGTCGGTCGGTCCGCAAGGGCGACCGCGTCATCGTCCAGGCCGACGGCTTCGTCCCGGAGACCTGGCTCGCCACCGGCAGCGGCGAGCCCGGATCACGCTGCGCGCTCGCGAGATCGCCGCGTCGATGGCCTTCGATACGCTGCGCACCAACTACGCCGCCCGCAAGGCGGCCCGCGCTGCCGCCGCGAATGGCGAGCACACGACCTCCGGCACATGAGCAGGCCGAGGCGCAAGTCCTGGCCGGCGTTACCGCCACCGCTTCTTGACCCAGCCGGCGCGCGGGCGGGCGCCGAGCCCGGTCCAGCACCACCCCGAACGTCGCCGAGTCATCCGACGCCCGCTCGGCCTCGGCATTGCGAAGCAGGTTCGCCAGCTCCTCCGCGGCATTCGCCTCAGTCGTGCACGTCCGCCGGACCCGGCGCGGCTTCCCCGTAACAGGGTCCGTCCCGGCATACACATGCACCCGGTAATGACCGCTCGGAACGGTGTCGGTGCACGCGGGCTGACCGGGTGGCCGCAGCCAGGTCACTGGTCTGCCGGGTCACGCGATCCAGGCTGAATGTCCGGCAGGACGGGAGCACCCGCGTCACACGGGGATGTGCTCTGTCAAGGGAATCCGACCTGGGCTGACGCGCGACGCTCGTGACTTCTAGTAGGGGTTGGCGGTTTCGCGGAGCTGGGTGGTGATGGTGTCGCGGCAGAAGTTTTCGATTTGCTCGTCGAGGTCTTTGGCTTCTGGGGTGGTGCGGTAGCGGGGTGCGGTGAGTTCGGTGCGCAGGCGGGTGAGGCGTTTGGGGAGCTTGGAGATGCGCCGGCTTGGGGGGAGGGTGAGGACGGGTCCGGTGGTGGTGATGGCGGCTTCGAGTTCGCCGGAGTGAAGGAGGGTGGTGGCGAGGTCGACGCGGGCGACGTGCTTGCAGTGGTCGCTGTGGTCTTCGCCGGGTTGCGGTCCTTGGGTGTAGAGCTGGATGGCCTGGTCGAGCTGGGTGATGGCTTCGGGGTGGGCGGCGGGGAGCTCGGCGACGGCGGAGCCGGCGAGGTAGTGGTGGCAGGCTCGGGAGAAGCCGAACTGGCCGCCGATGGTCAGGAGGTCGTCGGTGTGGTCGGTGTCGCGGGCCTGGGCGGCCTGGGAGATTTTGGTGATGGTGGTGTCCTGGTCGCCGAGGCGGGCGGCGGCGCGGGCGCACATGATGTGGAGCTGGGCGGCGTTGGGTCCGGCGGGGAGGTAGTGCAGGCCGGATTGGGCGAGGTCGAGGCTGCGGCGGGGGTGGCCGGTCCACAGGGCGACGACGGCGAGGTTGAGGCGGAGCTGGGCGATGAGGGGGCGGTGGTCGATGGCCAGGGCGTAGGCGAGGCCTGCTCTGGCGAGTTCTTCGGCGGCGGAGGGGTTGCCGAGGCTTTCGGCGGTGTCGGCCATGAGGCTGTTGAGGGCGCCGAGGAGGAAGTACAGCTCGACTTCGTCGCGGGGCCAGAGCTTGCGGTCCAGGGCGTGGTACATCTGCTCGCGGACGCGGCGCATCTCGAAGAACAGGGGGAGGGGCTCGCCGGTCATGTACTCGCGGGACAGCCTTGTTACTTCGCTGCGCAAATGTTCGAGGGAGGCTTCGCCGATGTCGCGGCGCTCGGCGCGCTGGGCGTGCTCGTTGCTCTGGTGGGCGGTCAGCTGGACCTGGTGGGCCAGCGACGTCCCGGCCCACGCCGGCGCCAGGGCCGGGGTGCCTGCCTCATCCCGCGGTCCCGCCGCCAGGCCGGCCAGTGCCCCGGCCGCCAGGGCCCCGGCCGGGGCTTCTGCCGGTACTGCGGCGGCAGCGGCAGGCGGGGGCGCGGCCGGGGGCGTTCCCTGCCCGCCCGGCGCCGCTGGCCCGGCCGGCACGGCGCCGGCCTGTGCCGGGACGCCGTGGCTGGCGACCGGGGGAGGGGTGACCGGCGCCGTGCCGAACTCCTCGAACGGGATCTTGAACGCCCGGCAGTAGTGCATCCGGTACCGCTCCGACACCCCGCCGTCGTCTTTCTCCCAGCGGCGGATCATCACCCCCAGGCATTCGTTGCCCGGCAGCGTGTCGCCTGCTTCCCTGGCGGCCTCGCGGAGGTGACGCCTCATCTCGGGCACGCTCCAGCCCCTGGACTGACGCTGCTGACGCAGCCACTGCCCCCGCGACCGCGGGGCGCCTGCCGGCATGGCGGTGCGATTAATCATCTGAAGGTGTTCCTGTTCGGTCGATCCGGTAGTTGGCATGGCCTGATGCCGGCCGCATGGGAATAGCCAGGGCGTTGCCCGGCAGGTGACGGCAGTTGTAAGCGTCGGTTGTAACGCCGGCCAGCCCTGCCCGCGCTTGTGTGACTGCGAGGCGGGACGGTCTGCGCGGGCCGGGAGTCTTCACGACGATGGCTCGTCCTGGTGCGCGAATTCCGCCGATTCGCCGATCCGCGCGGCGGCGACAGCGGGATCGCCGGCAGGGAATTCCTCGCCGTTTTCCAGCCGGAAGGCATTCCCGTCTGTTCTGGCTTTCCTGGTCGCGCCGTCCGGTCCGAAGATGTGCAGCGCAGGGTCAGTCGGTCCGGACGGGCCGCGGCTTCGCGTGCCGCTCAGCACCAGTCGCTGGGGTCGCGCCAGTACGCACTGAGCCCCCAGGGCGCGCAATTCCGCGTGCAACTCGGAAAGCAGCGCGCAGCGGCGGGCGAATTCGGCGTCGCTGAGAATGGGGGCCTGCGGCTGATCAGGGCGAACGGCTGGCGCGTGCCCGTCAGGGAGCGTTTTCATCACTGGCTCCCGCCCGTCCCGGCGCAGCCAATGCAGTTCTCGCGGCGTCGCACGGGTGCGCTTTCGCTCACGGGGTCGGCGATGTCCAGCGATCTGCGCAGGCCGACGTATTTCCAGCCGCGCCCGCCGCACCATTGGCAGTTACTGACCTGGGCCGGGGTCATCGTTGCTCCCTGACAAGACGACGTTGTTCGCGCCAGTTGCGGTCTGGCGTGAGCTAGGCCGGCGGCTGGCACCAGGCAGCAACGCTAGGCAGGAATCGAGACGCCGATCCGAACTGTCAGTTCGGGTGAACTGCCGGTCCGGGCCGTCAGGAGAGCAGGCCGACGCGCTCGGCGAGCGCGCGAACCTGGGGTGCGTAAGTCGGCCGTGCGCGTTTCAGCAGGCCCTGCACCAGTTCGCGGGCCATGACGTTGTACCGCATGTCCTCGGGGCCGGTGCGCTCGGCGTCGGTGAGATGGACCAGTACGCCGGGGTCGTCACGGCGCTGCTCGTAACAGCGGGCAACTTCGAGCGCGAACGTCGTGCGGCGTTCCAGCGACGGCAGCACCGAGGCGTCGATGTCGTCGGCCAGGCGCAGCGCTTCGCCGGCTTCCCCGCTCTCCATTTCCAGGCTCATCGCATGCAGGGCAACGTTGACCGGCCCGAAAACCGTCCGCATCACGTTGCCCTCGCCGGTTCTGCGCGCCGTGGGCCAGGCGTGTTCCCTGATCCTGTCGCGCGCGGCCCACGGATCGCCATTGCGCACCGCCGCGACCGAGGAGACCAGCCAGAGGGCACCAGCCACGGACAGTACGTCGCTGCTCGGCTCGCCCTGGCTGCTGCCCAGCTCGTCGATAGCGCGCAAGGCCATGTCTTCGGCGCCTTCCGACTCGCCCTGGGCGAGCAGGACGTGCCCGAGATTCCACTTGGCGGCTGCGACCCTCACCGGGTCATCGGCAGCTTGCGCCATCAGGACGCCGCGGTCGGCGACCAGCAGCGCGAGATCGTTGCGTCCGATTCGCTTGGCGTAGGTGCGGAGCAGGAAATACAGGTCTGCGGCGAGCTGGTATCCGCTGCGCCGGTCCCCGGCGGTTCCCGACATCTCGACAGTGCGCTGAGCGGCCTGCACGTCTTCGATCAGGGCGGGCAGGACCGTGGATTCCTCGGTGAAACGCCGGGGGCGGCCCTGCCAGATATCCCAGGCGCTTTGCACCCGGTCCCGCAGCGCGGCGAGATTGACCGGGTCCGCGGCTTTCTGGTCGTGGGAGACCAGCGCGCGTTGCAAGGCGACCCCTGCGGGCAGGACCGTCTCGCTGTGCTCGGGAACCTGCTCGCCGAGCAGATCCGCTACGCGGACGCCGAGGATCTTCGCGAACTGGTGAAGCACCCCGATGGTAGGCGTCTTGAGCCCACGCTCGATCTGGGAGAGGTAGTCCTCGGTCACGCCCGCCAGGCCTGCGACGACAGCCTGGGTTTTGCCTTTGGCCTGGCGGTAGAAACGGAGGCGCTCGCCGATCCGCACCTCTGGTGACACGTTCATCCCAGTCCCCTGCCGCAAACGCTAGGTCAGATTCAGGGTAGAACAGCGGGTGAGGTGCTTCACCATTACCTACTAGCCCCCACGAGACGGGAGCCCTCGTGTCCGCATGCATGCTGGTGCTCTGGGATGTCGATCACACGCTGATAGAGACGCGCGGGGTCGGTTCCGAGATCTACGCGGCGGCGTTTGCGGAGGCAACCGGCCAGCCACTGGATGAAATGGCCGACGTGGCCAGCCGCACCGAACCCGTCATCTTCCGGGAAACGCTGGCGATGTACGGCATACCTGACTCAGAGGGTCTCTATGAGAGGTTCGCTGACCGGCAGGCGCAAGGATACCGGGATCGCATCGCCGAGCTGCGTGAACGTGGCCGGGCGCTGCCCGGCGCCGGCAACGCGCTGCGTGCGCTGGCCGACCGGCCAGATGTGCTGCAGTCGGTCCTGACCGGCAACACCCGCCCGGCAGCCGAGATCAAGCTCTCCGCTTTCGGCTTGGATGCCTACCTCGACATGGACGCCGCAGCGTACGGCACGGATTCCGACGTCCGCGCCGGTCTCGTCGACATCGCCCGCCAGCGGGCCGCCAGCCGCGCGGCCGGCGTGTTCGGTCCGGGCACCACGATCCTGATCGGCGATACCCCGGCCGACGTTACCGCCGCCCGTGACGGCCGCGCCCGGATCGTGGGGGTCGCCAGCGGCAGCTACTCGGCGCAGGATCTCGCCGACGCCGGAGCGAAGACTGTCCTCGGCGATCTGGCCGATACATCGGCCTTCCTGGCCGCCGTAGACGGTTGCGAACCGCCAGAATGAGGCAAATATTATCAAGCGCTACAGATCAGCAGCGAAGGTGACACCTGAATGGCCCACCCGCGAGGAACGACAGCGGCTATCGATGAGGTACTTGCCGGAGCCCGTCACTTACTCCTCGATTTCGACGGAGTGCTCTGCCAGCTCTACCCCTCACGATCACCCGACAGAGCCAAGGCTGCAGACCGGGTCCGCGCCGAGCTGACGAGCCGCGGAGTCCAGCTTCCCGAGGACCTGGCCTCAGCCGATGACCCGGTTGTTTTGCTCGCCTGCGCCCGCGAGATCAGCCCCGATGTGATCAGCGAGGTAGACGCGACGCTGATGCGATACGAGCTCGCTGCTGTCGCTACCGCCGAACCGGTGGGCCACGTTCGAGATGTCATCGCCAGCGCACGCGAGTCCGGCCGCGCGGTGACCATCGTGAGCAGCTGCGCCGCGCAAGCTGTCGAGGCCTACCTCGGCCGGGCAGCGATCACCAGCCTGTCCGGTTTCGTGGTCGCACGGACGCAAGATGACATGCGGTGCGTGTCAGCTGCCGGGCTGATCGCCAGCTGCGTGTCGATGCTGGCAGCCGATCCTGTCGAGTGCGCGCTGGTAACGGCACGGCCTGATCTCCTCAAGGCCGCGACCGACGCCGGCATCGCCGCCCTGGAGTACAGACCCGAGCCGGAGAGCTCCTCAGCCTGGTCGCCGCGCTCTGTGACCAGCCTCGCCGACCTTGTCATGCGGCTCCGCGCACGTCCGCTGAGGGACTAGGCGGCCAGCTGAACTGACGGAGAGGCCGGGCAACAGCCGTGGCAGCCCTGGTGCATGACAAGACTGTGACATGTCTTATCTGCCCTGATAGGGTCACATGACTAGTCATCTATGAGCCGGCGGGAGGCATGTCATGCCAGGCAATGATGCCCTTCCCCGGTACGCCCAGGTGGTTGCGGAGATCAAGAAGCGGATCGAGCGCGGCGCCTACCCGCCGGGGACATTGCTGCCGTCCGAGCATCAGCTGGTAAGCGAGTTCGGCGTGTCCCGGCCCACGATCGTCAAGTCGCTGTCCGTGCTCCGGCAAGACGGGTGGATCGAGACTCAGCAGGGCAAGGGAAGTTTCGTGCGCGGCCGGCCAGCCCTGGCAGACGTGGAGCGGACCCGCCCAGCACACGACGTGATCGAGCTGACCGAAGCCGAGCTGGCCGGCGAGCTGGTGCAGGCGGGCGTGAAGCTGGCTCCGCGTCATATCGTGGCGCTACTCGGGCTTGAGGCCGGGAGCAGGGCGTTCGTGCGGCAGCGGCTGCTGACCGATGGCGGCGAGCCGGTCGAGCTGGCATCGTTGTGGCTGCCGCTGGACCTGGCGCGGGGGACCGATCTCGGCTCTCCGGACCTGCTGGGCGAGAGCATCCGCGCCCACCTGGCGGCGCGCAAGAAGATCCGCCTCGACCACGCCATCGAGCAGATCACCGCCCGCCATCCGACCGGCGAGGAGGCGGAACTGCTCAGGATCGCCCCAGACGCTCCCGTGCTGAGCGTCATCGTCACCGCCCACGACGCGACCGGGCAGCCGGTCCAGGTCAGCGACCTGACGCTGCCGGGACAGCGCCACGAGATACGCGACGCCTATCCCTTCACCTGACTCTTCCGCGACGCGGCTGCCGCCCGGAGCGGCCGCGGTGACAGATCCCGCGCCATGCCAGGCGCGAAACCGGATGGCTCAGCTAGCGTCTGCCGCGTCGGCATTGAACGTCGTTTTACCGCCTAGAGCACGGCCGGGCAGCCGATCCTCGCCAGCGTTCTCATGCCGGCCGGTCAGGAGGCACGGGATCCGGGACGCGCATCCCGTCAGCTAACCTGTACAGCCGGTCATCACCTCCCCGCTAAACGGACTTGACATGTCAGGACGGCATGCTTAACCAGGCATAACTTGATAAGTCAAATCGGATAGTTGATGCAGACAGGATCTATCAAGATTTGCTCGTCTGGGCGTGAATGAGGTGATCGGCGTGGTTGTGATCGCGTTGTTAGCCGCTGCCGGCGCAACCGCTCTCTTCGTGATGGTGGTCGCCGGCATCCGGGCAAGCGAACGGCGAGCCGGGCTGCCCGGCCCGGCCCAGGGGCGCACGGACGTTCTCGCCAGGAGAATCCTGGCAGTCCACGCGTCGCCGGTGCCGATCTGCTCGCTGCGCACCGCCCGGCCTGCCGGCTCGCCCTGGACTCCCAGTTCGCCTCGGCTTCCAACTCGCCTCGGAGCAGCCGGTGACCGGCCAGGCGCACGGCGCATCTGAACTCAGGTCCCTGCCCTCTTTGAAGCCCGCGGATTGACGAGCACCGGCGCGACCCGCGTGCCACGCCGGGACGCGCAAGCACCGGGCCTCGCGTAGCAGGCATGGCGCCGGTGCCCTCGTCAGCATCGCCAGCCGCAGTCCACGTGATCAGCGTCGTGAAGTTGTTGGGCGGACACGGGCGGCAACATGTCCTGTGTCATACGACCTGAGGGGCGGGTGGGATGGTGAGTTGCTTGCCTCGGGTGAGTGGCAGAGTCTGGTTCTGTGTCTGCCAATCGCTCCGGGGTGGCTGGGCCGGGGCCGGGTGGCTGCCACTCGATCCGGGGCAGCGCCGGCCGGGTTCGGGGGGTGTGCGGTAGCTGCCCGGCTGACGGCGGTGACCGGAGCGCTCACCTAAACCAGATCCAGAAACTCAGCCCCACGACCAGCCAACCGATGGTGGCCAGGAGAATGCACGCCTAGGCAGCGAGCGCGGCCGGCAGCTACACGGTCCAAGGCCGCCAGGCCTGCCGGCCAGGGTCTGCGCGGGCAACCATGACATCAGTCTTTCCGCGGCCGGGCCTGTTGTCATGAGTGGCCGGGTGGGACACCGCTCTTTCCCGGTGGCAGGCCCGGCGCCGTCTGCCGTGGCAGGGCGACCGGCTTCTTGCCCTGGACCTGGATCAGCCCGGGCACCGCGCGCTGCTCCGCGACCACCTGGACCGCCGTCACCTCGCGATCCTGACCGAGGCGACTCGCGGCTTCGGCTGGTGCGAGGGCCGAACCTGCGAAATCACTATCCCGCTGAAAGCAACCGCGCCGCCGGACTGGCCGCGCCTGCCCGCACCCACCCCGGCGCGGGTCATCGGACGCAGTCACGGCCAGATCCCGGCAAGATCGGCGGTGCTGCTGGCCAGCCTCTACGGAGACATCCGACGCCAGGACACCATCCTGGCGGGGGAGCTGCCAGTCTTGCTTGACCGGCTCGGCCAGCCGCCCTGGTGGTACGTCAGGTTCCGCGACCCCGACCCGCATCTGCGCCTGCGGATCGCGCTGACTGGCCCGGCTGACTTCGGGCACGCGGCCGCCGTGGTCAGCGGCTGGACGCGGGAGCTGCACCTCGCCGGCCTGCTGCGCGAAGTCCGGTATCCGGTCTCCTACCCCGAGACCGGCCGCTGGGGATCAGGCCGGGCGTGGGCGGCTGCCGAGGAAGTGTTCCGCGCCGATTCACGTGCACTGCTGGCCCAGCTCCGCCAGCCCGCCCGTCCGCACCAGCGGGCGCTGGCCGCCGCTCACCTGATCGCCATCGCCAGCGCCTACCTCGGCAGCGTGGGTGCGGGCACGCGCTGGCTGATCGATCGCGTTCCTTCGAAGGCACCCGCGCCGGTTCCCCGGAGCGTCTACGCCTATGCGGTCCGGATCGCTGATCCCCGCGATGGCTGGGCCGCGCTCCGCGCAGCCGCCGGGGGTACGCCCATCGTCAGTGCATGGGCAGATCGCGACGAGGCGCTGGCCGCGTACCGCCGCCACCTGCCCGGCCCGGAGACCTGCGGCATCGACGCCGCCGCCCTGGCCTGGACAGCCCGCTCAGACCGGAACCGGTCATGACACCACATCCAGCCATCGCTCCGGCTCCTGTCAGCGCGTCCTCGGCACTTTGGACAGGCAGATAACCGCCGACTCCCGGCGGCGCCTCGCGGCCGCGGCCAGCCGCATCGACCAGCGGCAACTGCCAGCTCTCGCCGAGTTCGACGCGCTGCAGGGCCTCGCCGGCTACGGCGCCTACCTGCTGCGCCGCGACCCCGGCTCAGCCGTCGTCCGCGACATTCTCGAGTACCTCGTGCGCCTCACCGAGCCGATCACGCTGCAAGGGCTCACATTGCCGGGCTGGTGGACGCCGTCGGGACCGTCCGGCCGGGCCGAAGACCGTTTCCCCGGCGGCCACAGCAACAACGGCCTGGCCCACGGCATCGCCGGCGGGCTCAGCTTTCTGTCTCTAGCCGAGCGGCGCGGCACTACGGTGCCCGGCCAGCATGACGCCATCCGCCGCATCTGCAGCTGGCTCGACCAGTGGCGGCTGGTCACCGATCGCGGGCCGGCGTGGCCCTACTGGGTGACCCGCGCCGACCTCCAAGCCGGCCAGGCCGCCTGGCCCGGTCCAGCGCGGCCGTCATGGTGCTACGGCACCGCAGGGCTGGCCCGCGCCCAGCAGCTCGCCGCCCTCGCGCTCGGCGACCCCGGACGGCAGGTCATGGCCGAAGACGCCCTCGCCAGGGCCCTGACCGACCCCGCCCAGCTCGCGGCCACCACTGATAGTTCGCTCTGCCACGGATACGCCGGCCTCGCCCACATCGCCTGCCTGTGCGCCGCCGACGCCGTCACGCCAGCCAGCCGCGAGCTCCGGGACATCATCCCCCGCCTGCTCGACGCGGTACACGCCCCAGGCACCGACCCCGAAGACACTGCCGCTGCGCTGCTGACCGGGCCAGATCCCGGATTCCTTGACGGAGCCGCCGGTGTCGCCTTGGCGGTGCTGGCACCCGCCACTGCCAGATTGCCGCGTACCGCCTGGGACGCCTGCCTGCTCATCGCCTGACCACCCGCCACGCTTGTAAGGACGCCCGATGCCAGCCACCAGATGGTGCCAGCACAACATCGAGTTCGCCGATCGCGGCACAGCCGCCCGCGTCATCGCCGACGTCATCGGCCCGGCTCTCCTCGCGGCCGACGCCGACGGGCACATCAGCGGCTGGTGGTACCTGAACAAGCAGCCCTGGCTGCTGCGCTACCGCACCGCCGGCCCCGCCGCGACCGCCATCCGCGACCTGCTCGACCGCCTCGCCGCCGACGGCCAGATCACCGCCTGGGCGCCGGGCATCTACAAACCCGAGACACTCGCCTTCGGCGGCGAACCGGCCATGGACGCGGCCCACGACCTGTTCCACCACGACAGCCGCCACCTGCTCGCCCGCAGTCACGAACCGGCCGCTTGGCATCTCGGCCAGAAGGAAACCACGGTGCTGCTCTGCAGCGCGATGATGCGCGCAGCCGGCCTGGACATCTTCGAGCAAGCTGAAGTCTGGGCCAGGACCGCCGCCCTTCGCCCAGCCGCCGCGCTGCCAGCACCTGGCCGGGCTGCCGAGCTGACGGCAGCGATGCGCCGGCTCATGACCGCCGACGTCAGGCAGCTCCGCGACCCGGCGGCCGCCGGCCCGTTCGCCGGCCACGATGCCTGGGTGACCGGTTTCGAGCAGGCCGGCCGGGCGCTGGCCCGGCTCGCGCGCCAGGGCGGGCTGACCCGGGGCCTGCGCGCCGTTCTCGCTCACCACGTCATCTTCCACGCCAACCGCGCCGGCCTGTCTCTGCAGGACCAGGCCACCTTGTCCGCACTAGCCATGGAGGCAGTCATGGGAACCATCAGCACCCACGCCGGCGACACCGCCGCGCGGCTGCGCAACGCCCTGGTCGACACGATCATCAGCGAAGGCCGGGCAGCCACGCCCGCCATCGTGGAAGCCCTGCGGGCGGTGCCACGTCACGTGTTCGTGCCCGGCGCGTCGCTGGACGCGGCCTACGCCAACTCCACCGTCGACATCAAGCACGACAGCGACGGCACCTCGGTCAGCTGCGCCTCCCAGCCAGCTGTCGTCGCGGCCATGCTCGAACAGCTGCAGCCCCAGCCCGGCCACCAGGTACTCGAGATCGGCGCGGGCACCGGCTACAACGCCGCCCTCCTGGCCCGCCTCACCGGCCCGGCCGGCCACGTGACCACCATCGATGTCGACGACGACCTGGTCCAGGGCGCCCGATCCCGGCTGGAGGCCGCAAGGGCCGGCAACGTCACCGTCGTCCTAAGCGACGGCGCTCTCGGACACCCCGGCGCCGCGCCCTATGACCGGATCATCGCCGCCGTCGGCGCCTACGGCGTTCCGCACGCCTGGATGGACCAGGTCGCACCGGGCGGACGGCTGCTCGTCCCGCAGCGGCTGCGCGGGAGCGTGTGCCGCTCCATCGCCTACGAAAAGCACCATGACGGGATCTGGCGCAGCGTCAGCAGCGAGATGAACACCTTCATGCCCCTACGAGCCGGGATCGCCGACGACCAGCGGAACATGATCCCCCTCACCGCCACCGGCCTGGTCTGGCTGCAGACCAACGGTGAACAGCATCCGGACGCAGACGCCCTCGCCGACGTCCTGGACCAGCCCCGCGCCATCACCTGGGCTGGCGTCTTCTACCAGGCCATGGAATCACCGGAATGGATGGAACTGTGGCTGGCCTGCACGCTGCCCAGCGGACTGAACCAGATGCCCGCCCGCCAGCAAGCCAAAGAAAACGGCCTGCTCACCCAGCCCTACCCGAGCTCCACCGCATCGTTCGACAAAGGCGCGCTCACCTACCTGACTCGCCGCCTGTCTGACCACCGCACCCCTGAAGGCGCCAAGCTGTGGGAATACGGCGTCGTCGGCCACGGACGCGGCGCCGGCGACCTCACCGCCCAGGTCACTGACTCCATGCGCACCTGGGACCGCGACTACCGCGCAGGCCAGGCCCGATTCGAGCTCCACCCGCTCGGCGCGGAGCACCCGCCTCCCGGGCCGGGCCGCTTCAGCTTCAACACCACCCTCAACCAGATCCGCATCGAGTGGACAGGGTGACCCGCGAGCCTGACCGCCGGGAGCGACTTTCATGGACCCCACCGGACCTGTTGCCAGGCTCTTTCCGCTCATAGCGCGGCCGCGGCCGCCGTGCCTGCCGCTGCCCGCCCGCGTCGCGGCGCTCACCGAACTTGCCTGCCAGGCCCAGCGCGAGGCCCACCACGGCATAGCGTCCAGCGTCTTCAACCAGGCCGCACTTCTCGCCTCCGACCTCGGCATGCCAGGCCTGGCCCGCCAGTGGTGCCACCGGCACGCCGTCGCCTACCTGAACTCCTGCCCTCTAAGCGGCATGGACGCGATCCGCGCTCTGGAGCCCTTGGTCAACCTTGCCCGCCTCCACATCCGCGACCGCCAGGCAGACCAAGGCCATCAGTTGCTCCTCGCCCTCTACGAGGCTGTTGCCAGCCCTTGCGCTGGCGTCTTCGACGGCATCACGGTGCCCGCCTACCTCACCGCTACCGACGTCGGCCGGCGGGAAGTACGCCAATGGCTGTGGCGGATAATCATCGCCGACGGAACCCGCGCCCTCACCACGGCCGGGCGATGGCAAGACGCCCTCCGCCACGTCGAGCAGCACCACGGCATCGGCCAGCGCATGCTCGACGGCCGGCAAGTCGCCGTGCTCGCCCGTGCTACCAGCGGCGACCACGACGGCGCTCAGCAAATCCTGGCCGGCACAACACCAGGCGAACCCTGGGAAAACGCCGTCACCGCCTGCCTCACCGCCCTCTGCCAACCGCCCCGCTGGCAGCCGTCTGCCCTTGACATCGACATCCTCGCCCGCACCTGCCGCCAACCGGACTTCCAGCCTGGCTTGTCAGTCTTCAACACCCGCCTCATCCTGGCCATTCTTGGCTTGGCCCGGCAGGTAGACCGCCCGGCGCTCAGGACCCAGGCGGGCGCCCTGGCTGACCGGATCGCCCAGCACCAGGACGGATACGCAGCACGCGAGATCCTCCGGCACGACGACTGCCTTCGCCTGCTCACGACCAGGCAGAAGAACCGCCTCACCTGCACAGTGAAGCGCTGCGCGTTAGGGAGCCATACGATCCCGCCGCAGGCCCACGCCGACCTGTGCGCCGCCCTTGACAGCAGCGAAACCCTGATAACCGGGACGCTGGCCACCACTGCGGCCTAGCCCGCGAGCTGCGCACCAAGGACCAGGCCGTGACCTGGCTGCGCCGCATCGCCGGCGGACGCGAGCTGCGCGGCATGGCCGTCCGCATGGGACTGCCCCGCTAACCACGCCCCGGCTCCTGCCACGCCGCTTGGGACGACATGCTCGCCTAGCGTCCGTTCGACAAATCTGGGAGGAGAGCTTTCCTGTAGCGGAACGGGTTGTTCTCTCCGGTGATGGGGCCATCACGGCGTTGGTAGTGTCTGTCGCCGTGGACACTGAGCAGTTCTGGGACCTGATCGACGGCGCGCGCGGCCGGGTCCAGGACCCGGCGGACGGTGACGCCGTCGCCGCCCAGGCGGCGGAGTTGCTGGCCGCGCTGCCTGCCGGGGAGATCCTTGCCGCTGCGCGGGTCGTGTATTCGCTGAGGGCCCGGTCTGACCTGGCGCCGTTGTGGGCTGCCGCCTACCTGATCAATGGCGGGTGCTCCGATGACGGCTTCGACTATTTTCGCGGGTGGCTGATCACGCAGGGCCGGGCGGTGTTCGAGGGTGCCGTGGCCGATCCTGACGGCTTGGCCGGCCTTGCGGCTGTCCGCGCGTCGGCATCGGATGGCGGTTGGCTGGACTGCGAGGACGCGCTGTACATCGCCGAGACTGCCTATGAGGCCGCGACGGGCGAGGATGTTCCCGATGACGTGGTCGGCGATGTAAACCCGGACCTGGATCCCGCATGGGACTTCGACTTCGACGACCGGGCCGAGATGGAGCAGCGGCTGCCCCGGCTTGCCGCGCTGTGCCTGTCCGGCCCCTGAACTCCCGATGATCGCCCGGCCCCAGGGCACGGCCCGGGCAGCTACGGCAAGCCCCGGACCCAGCGGCCGGCCGACTAGGTCTACCGCTCGCAGATGCGGCTGCCGCCGGGCGACTGGCCCGCCAGACAACGCCAGCATTTTGAGCAGGGCATTCCGCGAAGTCATGCAGGCAAGGTAATACCGGCGTGCCGGGTAGATCTGGGCGTTGACCGCCGCGCGGTAGGCGCGGCGTTCCTGAGCATCCCAGACTGCGCCAGCATCGCCCCCCGCACGTAGGAACACGCAGTGATCGTGCACGGCCCGTCAGTCGCGGCTCTCTCGCGCCGTTGGACGTGGACCCACTAGCTCGCGTCAGCAAGTTCCGCGTGGTGCCGCTCGATCGCCTCGAAGATGTCGGAGTCAGTCTCGCGCTGCCATACCGGGAGATCGCTCCAATCAGCGACGTAAGACGGCTTGGGCTCTTGGAAATGTTTATAGATCTGCGCTATCCAGCACAATGCGACGAATCGTCCTTTCTGCTCCCTGCTAAGACGGGATGCCGCTCCGTCCGTAATCACGATGAAATCCCGTACCTGCTCGTAGACCGCCGCAGCGCTGGATCGTTCCCATTCCGGGGTGTCGTCCCACGGCGATATGTAACCGGGCTTCGGTTCTCCGGGGAAATGCGATTTCACGCCTGCGATCCACGCGTCCCTGAATATCCTGCCTGTGTCATGCATTTAAGCTGTTCCCTTCGCCGTCCTATCTTGAGACCGTGGGCGCTAGAGCGCCGATATGCTCACTAAGGTCTCGGATTCTGTGGTCACTCACGAAAGGCGAGAGATAGGCCTGCAATCCGAGTAGCTTGCGGGCGACGAATCCTGAACCAGTCCACGTAACGATCTGCGCTGCTGCATTTGCGTAAGCCAGCGTCTGGTCAAGATTTTTCTGCTTAATTCCCAGGATAGTAGATCGGCAAGGACGCCGCCGCGCCGCCGCGCCGAAAGATCCTGCCCGAGCGCCTCAGTTAGCGCAACCTGCGCGAGATCAAGGCGATGCAATCTCAGATAGCATGTCCCTTGCTCCTCGGCTAGTCGCGAACCATCGAAGCGCATCCACCCGCCGTTATGAGCATCTTTGCCAAGTGTTCGTACTCTTGCCGCAGCATCTAGCGCTCTCTGGCATCCGGGTAGATCTCCAAGCCCCGCGAATGCCTGTGCCTGCACGGAAGCAACCCAATACCGAGTAGCAAGCGCCTGATCACCGCGTCGCGCAATGGAAGCCGCGACGTCAAGCAAAGGCGACGCCTCCAAGAAATGACCTTCGTACATTCCGATAAAAGCATGCCGAGTTAGCGCGCACGCCCATAGATCATAAGCCCCGGCCTCACGAGCAGCCGACGCCGCAAGCGAATAACAATGCGCTGCTTCCGTATAAAGGTTTCCGTCAAACAGGATTTCTCCGCTCAGTTGAAATGCGCTACTGGCAATCCCGCATAGACGCCGGTACTCTGCTGTACTACCTGCACCCGGAATCCGGGCGATCAGGCTGTCAAGGTGATCCCGCGCCAAAGGAAGCACAGCGTGCTTCGCGCGTGACAATACAAAGACCTGCCACAGATGATCATTTAGCGATACGACGTCATCGGATCTGCCGCGATCGACACTAGCCGACTTATCTGCGTTAAGTACATCGGTCTGATATACGCCAGCCGTCATTGCGCCAACAATGCTCATAAGCCGGAGAAGCTCACGGCGGTTCATGTCATCAATACTCTCAAGGCCAACGAAGCTGGCCATCTCGGCCGCCACAGGCAATGCGGCCTGCATCGACGATCCCAGATTTCGTGTATTCGGCACGCTCGGCGGCATCTCAATAAGCAAGTCATTAAGCTGATCCGCTGACACCCGAAGTGCTTTAGCCAACTTCGGGCGCATCCACAGCTGCGGGACGGTTTCGCCGTTCTCCCAGCGGCCAATTGTCGAACGATCGATATGAAGCGATTCGGCAAGTTGCTCTTGACTGAAACCCGCCGCTTTCCGTCGCTCTGCTAGCCGGTTGCGCCTCATAGCCGTCGGCGCGGCATCGGTTAGCTCGCAATCGCTGTCCGTGCTGCCTCCCTCCGGCGCGCCCTGGTTAATGAGATCCCCGGGCGGCATCCCCAGCGCGTCGGCAATAGCGCTCAAGGTAGCCAAACTAGGCCTCCGGGCATCCTGCTCAACTTTCGATATCATCGCGACGCTCAGTCCCGCGCGTTCGGCCAGGAGTTCCTGTGTCAGGTTGCGCTCGCGACGCAGTTCGGCAATACGACCGCCAACCGCGGTCGCAGGTCGGTCCGACGAGGCCGAACTTCCGCTACTCGCAGGCTGGCCACCTGCCACCACTCCAGGCACTAGTTCGCCTGGCGAAACTCCTAAAACATCCGCGAGAGCCACAATGAGCGAATAGCGATCGAGCTTGCGCTTGCCGTTCTCAATCATGCACAGATATGCCGAGGACAAGCCCACGAGACCAGCCAGCACGTCTAGGGTCATTCCCCGCCGCAACCGCAACGCGCGCAGCCTCGCGCCTATCTCCGCAATGCCAGCATCGCTAGCGTGGGCCTCGCTATCGCGCACTTTCGCTTTCGCGCAGCCGCCGCAATAATCGCCGTCGTTATAGCGGCTTAGCGGTCGGCAGCACCGTTCGCACTTCCGCGCACTTGCACCAGAGCGAGTCATATCAGCCATAATCCCACCAGACCACAGACTGGAATGCCAGTGCCATCATTCTAGCCAGCAGACAGCAACTCAGCCCCTCGCACCGGACCACAGGGGAGCCTATGGTGCGGAGAAAGGTCTACGGTTCGATTCCGTAAAGGGGTCTCCGCAGGTCATCGCCTGTTTTCGAATGTGCATCGGGTGAGTTTAGGTGCCCCATGGGGGCGCGATGACCCCAAATCTGACCAGGCGCGGCCAGAGAAGCCGGAGTTTCCCTGGCCAGACTGACCACGACAAATCCGGTTCCGGATCCCCGGTAGTTCCCATCCTGAATCGAAGCCGCGCAGCCAGCGGCAGCGACCAGGGAGAACGAGACGAGTGACGTCGGCAGGCTCCAGCCACTCGCCCGGTGACGACATTGGCACCCATAGCTCTTCATTTTCACACTGCCACGATCAGCGCCCTGGCCGCACGCGGTGCCGCCGACCGGCAGGTGATGACGGTCGCCCTCGCGGGAACGGGCACCTGCTACGTCGTGACCGGCCTGGCGCTGAGGCCGGCCGCCTTGCCAGGACGGATCATCCTGATGGCTGGCGGGGTGGCCACTGTGCTCGTCGCGGCGAACCCCCAGCCTGCCGGGGGCGGCAGCTCGTCTGCGCACATATTCTGGGCCGCGGCCGGGTTCATCGCCCTGGCTGCCTGGCCGCTAGCTGCCGGCAGGCGGGCGCCCGCGGCACCGGCCGCGCTGCGGCCCGCTGGCTCGGCTTGCGCCGGGGGCGTGCTGGCTGGCCTGCTCCTGTGGTTCGGCGTCGAGCTGATCACGGCGGGCCGGCAGATCGGACTGGCCGAGCGGGTCCTCGCCGGGGCGCAGGCGGCATGGCCGGTCATCCTGGTCCTGGCCTGCCGCCGGCGGCGGGCGGAGTGACGAGTTTCGCCGATGCGCGGCCGGCTGCCGTACTCGGCCTGAACCGCAGCGATCCGCGCGGTCCCGGTCTGTCCCGCGTGCGGGACGGGACAGCGTTCGGCTATCTGGATGTCACTGGCTGCGAGGTCGCCGATCCGCTGGCCTTGGAGCGCATCAGAGCGCTGGCCATCCGGCCGGCCAGGCCGTCCCGCCGAGCCGGTCGAGGTCGCTGATATCGCCCTCACGACCCAGGGGGGAGAACTCGCGGAGCTCGGGCGGTTCGGCGAACTGATCAGCCCCGCCGCCGACGTCGAGGTCTCGGCCATCGATACCCGCATCACCGGCATCACCGCTGACATGCTCAGGCCCGCCAGACCAGCTCCTCAGGTCCTGGCGGACCTGGACTCCCGCCTGGCGGTTCCGGGTTGCCGACTAGTCGCTCATCATGCGCCGACCGAGGCGGGGCTGATCGCCCGGCGGCGATGCCCGACTCGAGGTCACCGCCCAGGTCTTCGGGCGGCTGCTGCAGGACGGCGCCAGCCACCCGGGCTGGGCGTCGCTCGCCGACCTGGATGCCGCCGGGGGCCTGCCGCCTGTCCGTGAGCGGGCAGCGGGCGAAGTCCAGGAGACATTGTTCTGATGAGTAGTCAGACGGCGACAGGCAGGCTCGCGACGGCTGCGAAGAGCTGGCTGGCTTGCATCCGCGAATCTTCGGCAATGCCCGGCTCGCTGACAGCCTCGGCCGCAGTGAACCACCGCACCTCATGCTGCCGCTCGGCCACGGGCCGGTTATCGGACGTCACGGCCAGGAAGACGTGGTCGACGTGGACGTGACGCTCAGAAGTATGGTTGTCGGCCCGCGCTTCTCTGAACTAGGCCACTTCTCCGCGGGTCATGCGTCGCGCCGGGCGAGGATGCAGCCGCCGATGAGCAGCGCGGCGGCGGCGTAGGCGGCGAGGACGCTCATGCCCGCCCAGGCCGGCAGGGGGCAGGCGACCGCGCCGGGGCCGCAGGTGTGGCCGCCCAGCGTGTCGCCGACGATGTAGGCCGGCAGGTAGGCGTCGATCGTGCGGTTGAGCTGCCCGAGAAACAGCTCGCCGGCATACACGACGCTGACCAGCACCGTGACCGCGGCGGCGGTGTGCCGGATGATCGCGCCCAGGCCCAGGCCGAGCAGCCCGATCAGGGCCACGCTGGCGCCGCTCAGCAGAATCGTGCGCAGCACGCCGGGCTGGCTGAGCGCGGGGGCGGCGATGCCGTGACCGAGCGCCGTGCGGCCGGCGAAGAAGGCAAGGAACGCCGCTGCCTGCCCGGTGACCAGCGTCGTGACGCCGAATACCGCGGCCTTGGCGGCCAGCACCAGCGGGCGCCGGGGCGCGGCGGCGAGGGTGGCGCGGATCGTCCCGGAGGTGTACTCGCCGGTCACGGCCAGCACGCCGAGAACGCCGGCCAGCAGCACCCCGGCGAACATGCCGGTCATCATGCTGTTGGTCAGGTCCTGGGAGGGGCTCTTGGTGCCTGCCGCGGCCAGTACCGCGATTCCCGCGGCTGCGGCGATGGTGATCCCCAGGGTCGCCCAGGTGGAGCGCAGGCTGGCCAGCTTGATCCATTCCATCCGGGCCACGTGCCGGAACCGGTACCGGCCGGGCGGGAGGCGCCGGGTCCCGGCGGTCATGACCGGGCCGCCCGGTACTCGGTGCTGTCGCCGGTCAGCTGCAAGAAGGCCTCTTCCAGGGTGGAAGCCCGGGCCGCCAGCTCGGCGGCCGTGGTGTCGGCCAGCAGCTGTCCCCGGCCGATCACCACCAGGTGGTCGGCCATCAGGGCCGTCTCGCTGATCAGGTGGCTGGAGACCAGCACCGCGCGGCCCTCGGCGGCCAGTGAGCGCAGCAGGCCGCGGATCCACCGGATCCCCTCCGGGTCCGGGCCGTTGACCGGCTCGTCCAGCAGCAGCACGCCCGGGTCGCCGAGCAGGGCGGCGGCGATGCCCAGCCGCTGCGCCATCCCGAGGGAGAACGTCCCGGCCCGCTTGCCCCCTACCTGCTCCAGCCCGGTCAGGGCGAGGACCTCCTCGACCCTGGCTCGCGGGATCGCGTTGCCGGCGGCCAGCGCGGCCAGGTGGGCGCGGGCTGCCCGGCCGGGGTGAAACGCCCGGGCCTCCAGCAGCGCCCCCACCTCGCGCAGCGGCCACCGCAGGTCACGGTAGGGCCGCCCGCCGATCCGGGCCTGTCCCGCGTCCGCACTGTCCAGGCCGAGGATCAGCCGCATCGTGGTGGACTTCCCCGACCCGTTCGGCCCCAGGAACCCGGTCACCACGCCGGGCCGGACATCGAAGCTGAGCTGATCGACGGCGGCCGTCGCGCCGTAGCGCCTGGTCAGCTGGCGAACCTCGATCACCGGCCTCACCGTCCCTGCTCATGCTGGGCGCGCAGCGCCGCCGCCAGCCACTTCAGGGGTGCCTGCGACGAGAACGGCCCCTTGCCGGTGATGACGGCGGTCAGCTGCCAGTACCGTTCGACCCGCGGATCGGTGCCGGCCTCCAGCTGGGCCAGCAGCGTGCCGCGCTGCCTGCTGCCTGCCGTCCCGGCGAGGATGGCCTCCAGCACCCGGGCGCCCTCGGCAGAACCAGGCTCGATCCCGCGCCGCAGGGCTTCCCCGGCTGCCTCCTGCGCCCGGCGGTCATCAACCAGCCAGCGGCCGGCCTGGGCCGCGATGCCGACCTCAGTGACGACCTTCCGGATCCGCTGCCGGAAATCCGGGTCGCTGGCGAGGCCGGCCAGCTCGATCCACGCCTCAACCTGCTCCGGGGAAGGATCCCCGGGCAGGTCAGGGCCGGCGGCCCAGCGCGCGGAACGGGCCGGGCTGGGATCCAGGCCCGCGAACACCTCGGCCGTGAAGTCATCGATGATCTGCCTGCGCCCGGCTGCTGACAGCCGGGCCAGCGCGTTCATCATGGCCATCTCCTTTCCGCCGGCCGCCCGCTTGACAACGGCGGCGAGCACCCCGCGGCGCAGCCGCAGGGTGCGGATCTGCGCATCCAGCGCCTCCAGGTGGACGGCGGCGACCTCGGCCACGGCCGCCTGGCCAGCCAGCGCGCGGCGAACCTCCGGCAGCCCAAGCCCCAGCTCGCGCAGCGTGACAATCAGCTCCAGCCGGGCCACGCACGCCGCGTCATACAACCGCCGGCCGCCGTCGGTACGCTCCGCCGGGGGCAGCACGCCGGCATCGGACCAGAACCGGATCGTGCGCACCGGCAGCCCCGAGCGCCGGGCCAGCTCACCGATGGAAAGCAGAAGGCCGTCATCGTCCACGGGCGCCAGTCTGCATCCTCCACCAGCTGGAGAAGCAAATACTTCGCACCACCCCCCACGATCGCCGCAGCCAGACCCGCCAGCAGACAGCAGCACGCGCAGAATCCACCCAGGAAGAACCGGGCAATTCTGCCCTGGCCGGCTTTCACAGGGGTCCCGTCCTTCTCGCTTTCACTGCGGCCGCGATTCGCCCGGCCTGGTTGCGCAGGGCGGCGGCCGTGCTGCCCGGCGGCATCATGGGAGGTTTCCGGGCACGGTGGCGGTGCGGGCGGCGATGTCGCGGTAGGCGGGGATGCCGAGGCTGACGGTGGCGGCCCGGCGGGTCCGCTCGTCGAGCTGGGCGAGCTTGTCCCGGCGGCGAGGCTGACGCGCAGGCCCCCGGCCTCGCCGAGCCAGCCCTCCCGTTCGGCCTCGGCGATGCGGGCGGTGAGGTTGTCGCGGATGTCGGCCAGGCGTGGCCGCTGGCCCGGGTCGATGCGGAGGACGGGGCATCTAACGCACGAATTCGTGCTGGCAGGGGGTGCCGTAGGGGCGGCCGCAGGTGCCGAGTTCCACCTTGCGCTTGTCGAAGTGCTCCTCGAACTCGCTCCACTCCGCGTCGGTGGGCGGCCGGTACTCACCGGCGGGACGCAGTTGGCGCCGCCTGTCGAGGAATGCCTGGTAATGGCGTACGAGGTCTTCGTTGAAGACCGCGACGTAGCCGCGGGTCGTCTGCAAGGAGGCATGCCGGAGCAGGGCGGCGCCGATGTGGATGGGCAGCCCGTTGTTGACGAGCTCAGTGGTGAAGATCCTCCGGAAGTCGTGGGCGGTGAAGGTCAGCCCCTTGAAGTCGGGCCTGGTCTGCGCCAGGGCAAGGCAGGGGCGCTGCAGCATGCGCTGGATGGTGTTGGTGGATAGCACCGCCCGCGAGGTGCCGAGCTTCCGCTGGAACAAGAACGGCATCGGCTTGCTCCAGGCCCGCTCGTGCTTGTCGTAGCGCGGCAGGAGCGGGATCGCGGGCTGCCTGCGCAGGTGGCGGCGGATGATCGCGGCGATGACGGCGAATAGCTCGGCCGACATGGGGATGACGCGTTCACGGTCGGTCTTGGACGGCGCGATCACCAGCAGGGCGGCGACCTCGCCGTTCGGGCGCCGGTACTGGCGGATGCTGAGATGGGCCAGCTTCTGACAGTTCCTCAATGCGGCAGCCGGAGTGCCGGAGGGTTTCCACGATCGCCCATTCCCAGAATGCCCGGTCCTCTTCGAGGGCGACGTTGAACATGCGTCCGGTGATCTGGTCGATGACCCGCGCCGGCATTGCCCCCTCGGCTTGCGCCCGGGCCTGGTCGTGCCGGCTGTCGGTGCGCCGGTAGCGACGGCCGTGGTGAGTGAACTCCTGGCCGGGAGGGGCCTCCAGCGTCGTGGTGAGAAGGCTTTCAAGGTCACGGTGGTGCTGGTCGACGTACTCGGCGAGCACCGGCAATAGCGGCTGGCGCTCACGGGCCCGGTCGGCCATGCGCTCCACGACACGGCGGCGGCGGCCGTTGCAGCCGCGCAGTTCGCTGTCACGGACCGGGCAGGGCACGGCCCAGCGCGCCCACTGTTCCGGCTCGGTGGCCGCCCAGCTCTGCAGGTCGAGATAGAAGGAGCGGACCGCCAGCTGCAGGGCGTCGAAGTTCTTCCGGGGCCGCCCGTCAGGCAGGACCGCGCTCTCGGTCTTCCACTGTTCGTGACCCGCCTGGCTCAGCCGCAGATCACGCTGGGCGGGGTTGATCCTTTCGATGGCGGACCAGAACAGCCCGGCCAGCCCTTGGGCGAGAGCTTCGGTGGTGGTGTAGTCGATGCTGGCCGCACGGCGGGTGATGTAGTCGATCAGCAGGTCCCGCACCCCGGCATCCGAAACCTGGTAGCGGTCGACCATCTCGGTGACCGAACGCGGGCCCTGGTTGGCCGACCCGCGCATCGTGGCAGGGGCAGAGGCCGGGAATCGCCCCATCAGGCGCAGGAAGTGCCAGGCTTGACGGCCGGGCGGGCCGTGCGGCCTGGCGGGGAGGAGATGACGGCTCTGGACGCCGTAGCAGAGCATCCCTTCGGGGGTCATGTCTGCCAGGCAGATCCCGAACGCGGTCATGGCCGCCGTGATGTCGAACTTGGCCGCCAGCTTGGCAATGTGGCCTTCCTCACTGGCATCGACAAGATCGAAGAACGCATCCAGCAGCGGGTCGTCTTGCATCTGGCGGAACGGCTCGGCATAGCCGGCCAGGTGGTTGGAGTGGACCGCGCCAAGGCCGGGGCGGACCACCCGCCACTGGAACAGCATCCGCATGCCGCAAAGCAGCAGCTGACATGTCCGCCGTTGGCCGGACAGGCCAGCTACCGGTCGATCCGGGTCATCCAGCCCGGCAGCCTCCCACCGCTCTTGCCAGGTCGCGCCATCGAACCCCGCCAGATGCTGCAGGATTGTCCCGGCACCGTGCCGGCGATTGCTGATGGTAGATGCCGGCACCGGCGGCGGCGGCCCGGAAGCGGCAGCCGGCGTCTGTGACCTGACCTCGCCCGGGTCACCGGATTCCAGATCACGCCGGCGAACGCGGCACGTGGAGGTGACCGTGGCGTCCGAGGGGTCAGCCACCGAACACCGTCTTCACATCCGCAGGGTCGTAAGCCACCGGCCAGGCAGGCTCTGCCCGGGGCCGGGCGTAATGCTCGGCGAGCTTGCCGAGGAGGTCATCCAGCCTCGGTGTCATATACAGCTGGGTGGTAGCCAGGTCCGCGTGCCGCATGATCGTCTGGATCTCCACGAGCGTGATGTCCGGATCCGCCGCGAGCCTGGCCGCCGTCGTATGCCTCAGATCGTGCAAGGTCCAGTTCGTGCCCAGCAGCGCGTTCGCTCGTTCCAGGACCTGGCGCATCGCCCAGTACGTCAGCGGGCGCTCGGCCCCGCGCAGGGCACGCCAGACCGGCATTCCGTCCGGTGGCGGACCGGCCCTGCCGAGATAGCAGCCCAGATACACGAACGCGTCCGGGGACGCCGGGATCGCCTCGCGAAGCCGTGATCCCTTGGAGATCACGTGGATCTTCTTGCCCTCCCAGCCGATATCGTCCAGCCGCAGCCCGAGCAGTTCCGAGGCCCGTGCTCCCGAGCTGACGTAAAAGGCCAGCAGCGCCCGGTCCCTGTCGCTGCGCATCTGCGCGAACAGCTCATCGAACAGGCCGTCCGGGATCGAACGCACACCACGCTGAGCCAGCTTGGGCCTCAGCCGCGCCCGGCGATAAGGACGCGGGCCTTCCAGTGGTGACCGATGGGACAGCGCTGCGCGCCGGGACGGGTTCCGGGGAACGGGATTGAGGAGCGGCCCGTCCCCGAAGTGCATGTGGAAGTCATAGAAACCGGACACGACCGTCAGCACGTGGGCGATCGTCGCGGGCGCGTACCCTGCGCCAGGTTCAGGCTTGCCAGTACGCACGTTCACCGAACCAGGCTGCGGGGAACCCGGCCGCCGGCTCCGCTGCGGGTTGCCCGCGTTACGCAGCCAGCCGACCATGACGGCGGCCTCGGCCTCGGTCGCCTCGCCCCAGTCAACCTCCAGCAGCCACAGCAGCCGGAACCAGCGCAGCAGGTCATACCCGTAGCTGCGGCACGTCAACGGGCTGACGTCACCTAGCATCCGGTCACGCAGGTACCGGTTCACCACATCGACCCCAGCGCCCGCTCCATCGACTACCACGTACGGCATCAACGGCGTTCTGCCCGCAACCACGGCACCGATCTGCGGCACATCCCGCCGCCCGCGCATCAGCTCACGGCGGAGGCCTTCTTGAACAATCTCGTCAGGCACCCGCCGGACATTACGGGCTCCCGGACAGAACAGCACAAGGTAGTGCAGTCAACAGGGATCATCGCCCAGTAGATCATCGTGGCGGAACGTTCCGGGAGGGTCTCGTAGTCCCGGGCAAGCCGCCGGTGCAGGACAAGCCATCCGAAGGTGCGTTCCACGGCCCATCGCCGGGGCAGCGGGGCGAAGCCTTTCTGACCGGGTTCTTTCGGGACGACGCGGAAGGTGATGCCGGCGTCGGCTGCGTGCGCCAGGAACCCGGCCTTGCAGCCGCCGTCGGCCCATCCGGCGGTCACCGTCGGGTGCCGGGCGGCGAGCTGGGCGGTGACGTCCTTGCCGCCGTTGGTGTCCTGGACCGGCGCGGCGGTGATCACGACGGCGAGGAGCAGGCCGAGCGTGCCGGTAGCTATATGCTACTTGCGGCCTTTCGTCCGTTTCCCCGCGTCGTAGCCCTGGGTGGCCTCCGGAGCGTTTGATGAGGTTTTCACCACTCGTGCGTCGATGATCGCGGCCGTCGGCTCGGGTGAGCGGCCGGCCTGCTCGCGGGCCTTGCGGCGGAGCAGGCCGCGGATCGCCTCGGTGGTGCCGCCGGCTTCCCATTTCGCGTAATAGTCGTACACGGTCTTGCAGGGCGGGAAATCGTGCGGCAGGTACTCCCAGGCGATGCCGGTCCGGTTCACGTACAAGATCGCGTTCACGATCTCGCGCAGGTCATGAACCGGCCCGGACAGGGCCAGCCTGGTTTTCGCCCGGTTCGCCCGCCAGGCGGACAGCACCGGCTCGATCAGCGCCCACCGGGCATCAGGCTGGTCACTGCGATAAGCACGCCGGCTGGACATGATCGTGATCTATAGCACGCCATTCCGCGGGACTACGGGACCTCGAAGGTAAAGAGATCCCCACGCAGAGACAGACCGGCATCACCCAGGATCAGATGCCCTCTCAGAAGTACGGCAGCCTCGCGATGACCACGAACCTCATCCCCCTGAGCGCGGCAGGCGTGACGGCAGGAACCAAAGCCGAGACGCTGGCGAGAATGGCAGGAGCCGGGCTGCCAGTCCCGCCCGGCATCATCGTGCCCGCCGACGTTTCGGGCTCCAGGCTGGAGGAGGCATCTAGGGAACTCTCGGCCTGGGCCGAGGGCTCGGCGCCGTCCGGTCTAGTCGCCCGTTCATCAGCTCCTGGCGAAGACGGGTGCTCCGCGTCGTTCGCCGGCCTGTTTCGCTCGTGTTTCTCCGGCACAGGTCACGACGAGATCCTGGCCGCCGTAACTGCGGTACGTGAGTCCCTGACCGCACCGGTGGTGGCCTCATACTGCACCCGCAGCAATATCCCAGCGCCCGCGAGCATGCCCGTGCTGATCCAGGCGGCGCTTCGCCCGTACGCCTCCGGCGTGGTCGCGGTCGAGATCGCGCGTGGCCGGATTGGCAGATGGCGGATCGAGGCCGTACACGGCCTGGCCGAACCCTGGTGAGCGGGCACAGCACCGGAGAGGCCCACCACTGCGACGGCGAACAGGCCGCATTCCAGTCGGCGGTGACCCAGCCACTGGCTGGACTGCCAGCGCACGGTTCCCATGGAACCCGCCAGCCACACCTGCGTCCGGGTCAACGGCCACAAGCCCGGACGCGGATTTAACTAGCGGTTAAATCGCCCGCCGCAACGTCGAATACCTGCATGAGATCGGGAACTATAGTCGGCAGGAAAGGCACTGGCTTGACGCCGCTTGCTTCAGTAACCAGGGAGTGGATCGGCTATGAACGCCCTCGATGACGGGGTCCCGATCGGCGAACGGCTCCGGACCTTGCGATTGTGGCGGCATATGACGCTCGCTGAGGTCGGTGGCCTCGCCGGAGTGAGCGCCGCGTACTTGTCAATGGTCGAGCGCGGGCTCCGCCCGCTGGACCGCCGCTCCACCATCTCCGCTCTCGCAGCCGCCCTGCGGGTGTCGGAGACGGAACTGATCGGCGGCCCGCATCTGAGCTCCGACCCAGTGCAGTCCAGTCCGCACTCAGCTGTGCCAGCCTTGCGTTCCGCATTGCAGACCAACACGATGACGCAGGCCGCCGTCGAAGGTGCCCGACCGCTGCCGGACCTGGTCGGCCAGGTCGTCGACCGTGTACTGCCCATGCGGGTGCAGTGTGACTACGCGGCTGTCGGCGCCGTTCTGCCGGACATCATCGACGAACTGCATGTGCACATCGCCGCTCCAGTTGACGAGGCTGCGAAGAAACTGGCGCTGGAAACGCTGATCGAAGCGTGCATGGCCGCGACCGACATGGCGAACGTGCTTCGGTACACCGACCTGGCCTATGTGGCCGCCATGCGCGCCCAGCAGGCCGCAGCGGTGCTCGGTGACCCCGTAATGGTGGGCAAAGCCGAAGTGCTTGCCCTGTTCGCGTTTCCCAGAGAACGGTCCTGGGAGCGTCGGCTGGCTGCTGCCGAGCGCGCGGCTAACGCCCTGGAAACACACACAAGCACCCCGCTGGGGTATCAGGTCCTGGGAATGCTGACCTTGCATGCCGCCCTCGCCTCCTCGGTACTCCAGCGCCATGCCGCTGTCGCCTCATGGCTTGACGAGGCCGCGAAGCTAGCCGGGCGTGTGCCCGACGACCTGCGGAACAACTGGCAGTACTTCTCCGCTACCAACGTCGCGATCTGGCGGCTGGTGGTCACCGTCGAACGAGGCGACCCCGGAAAGACGCTGCATCTGGCCAAGGCCGTACGGCCGGACAAGCTCACCGTCAGGTCCCGAACGGCTGACTTCCTGGCCGAGACCGGCCGCGGGCTGGCGCGTGAACAGCGCACCCGGACTGAGGCCGTGAGTTGGCTGCGCAGGGCAGAGGAAACCGCGCCGCAGCGTGTCCGCAACAGTCCAGCTACGCGGGAGACGGTCGCCTACCTGCTCAACCGGGCCACCGCCACGGCTGGCGGCCGGGAGCTGCGAGGAATGGCCGCCCGCATGGGAATACCGCATTAATTCGCTCACGGCCAGCGACCATCCGGGCAAGCAGCGCGCTTTGTTTAGCGCCAGGCTCCGTCGATGAGGCTGGCGTCGCGGAAGCTGCCGTCGGATACGCGGCGGCGGGCTTCTTCGTCCTCGCGGAGGACGCGGGCCTGCCGCCAGGGATACCCGGCCAGCTGGATCTGGTGACGGGCTGCTCTTCGTAGACCGGGTCCCAGGCGATGACGTGGATGGCGCCGGTCTCGGGGATCAGGGTTTCAGGATGTGGATGATCCTGTTGGTTAATTGGAGGTTGGGCTGGCGGGCAAATCTGAGACAGTGGAGGCGGGTGGTGCCGGTTGTGCCGGGTGGGCTGGTTGTCCGCCGGAGGCCGGCAAGGCTAGTTTCCGTGATCATGGCCGCGCGCATGATCACGGAGCACTGCCCATGCCCTGACCTGCGTAAATTTCCGTGATCATGCCCCGGGTCATGATCACGGAACATCGCACCGGTCAGTTCGAACGGCCCGGCCTGATCACCCCGGCGCCGCTCACTCCCGCCACCCGAACCCAATAAACCAACAGGATCGTGGATGGCGCGGCGGTGGTACCACGTGCAGATCGCGGTGAGCGGGAGCTCTGCGGCGAGGGCCTCGCGCACGTAGGGCTGGGCTAGTTGCGCGTTCTGCCAGGTGTTCGCTGACTGGTCTTCGACGCGGATCGCTTCGTCCGGGACGCCGGGCCTGGTTAGGGCCTTGCGGAACTCGCGGCCTTCGATGATGCCGGTGTGCCGGTTAATGCCGCCGGTCGTGATGATCAGCGGCGCCAGTCCGCGCAGGTGCGGGACCGCTAACCCGCGCGCTCCGTCTCGCCGCCGAGCCGGAACCGCAACTGGCCGAGGCTCGGAGTGCCCGGGTTCCTGGCCGGGTTCTGGAACCCGCAAGCCTGCGGGCTCAGAAGATAGATATCCCTAGAAAGGATCCATCTCGTCCGCGTAGCAGCCATAGGGCGCGCCGCCCGAGGTGTATCCCGCCACGAACATTGGCCGGTCGCCGACCCAGACCCAGTCGTTCAGGTCTGATCCTCCGTCCTTGTCAGCCTTCGGCTTGCGCGGGACCGGCTCTGGGCGCTTGGACCAGCGCGTGTCACCCGGCGCGAACACGAAGCCGATTGCCTCCAGATCCTCGCGCGCCGTATAACGGTCGACCCCGTATCGTCTCGCGTACATCTTCACGCTGATCTGCGCGCCCGAGTCCAGCCACGCTTTCGCTGACTCCCGCCGGACCGCCTTGCGCATCCGGTGCCGCCGAGGCTGTCTTGTCCGCCTCCGGGCACTCATCTGTCTAGCGTAAGCAGCCCGAGCCTGGCTGCGCAACGAGGCCGGACAGCCTGTGGGACCAGCCGGGCGCGATGGCGTGCCCGGGTGCGAGCTCTGCCGCTGCACCGTGGGCGGGCCGTCTTGCTTCGCGTCCTGGGACTACGGCCGCCACGCGCGAGGAGATCCTCTGGGAGGAGCGCCGCGGGGCCATCGACGGCGATCCCGGCCCGGGAGATGGCCGGCAGCGGCGTGGACTCGGCAGCTCCGGGCAGCTGAGAGCGGTGCACGATCAGTTCCGCGAGATCGCGGCTGTCGAAAGGATGACTGTCCCGCCACTTTGATCGATCCGACAAAGGAGATCCGTTGCGCGATCGGGCAGGCCGGTCCGTAAGACGGGGCCGAGGCTCTCGGCGTCAAGAGCTGGTGCGCCGGGTCATGGTGGCTGAGGGGTCGGCGTCCGGGTCGTCTTGGGGCAGGGAATGAGCCAGGGCGGCGATGGCGCGTTCGAGGTCGGGCAGGTCTTTGTCCACGGTGGCCTGCAGGATGGCGTGGGTGGTGTCGAAGTACCGGTGGGCGAGATGGTCGCGCATGCGCGCGATCTGCCGCCAGGGGATGGTCGGCTGGGTGGCGAGCAGGTCATCGGGGAGTGCCTTGACGGCCTCGCCGATCTCGAGATCGGCGCGGGCACCGGCTACCACGCCGCCCTCCTGGCCCGCCTCACCGGACCGGACGGCAGTGTCGTCACCATCGATGTCGATGACGACCTCGTCCAAGGCGCCCGGTCCCGGCTGAAGGCCGCCGGAGCCGGGAACGTCACGGTCGTCCTCGCCGACGGCGCTCTCGGCCATTCCGCCGGCGCGCCGTATGACCGGATCATCGCCGCTGCCGGCGCGCACGGCGTCCCGCATGCCTGGATGGATCAGCTTGTAGCCCCGAGCGGGCGGCTGCTCGTGCCGCAGCGGCTGCGCGGAATGGACCAGTTGACCGGCGGCCCTTCACATCGACGTCCTCGCAGGCATCTGCCGCCAGCTGGCGGCAGGTGCTGCCACTGCGAGTTCAATGCGACTACGCGGCGGCAGGCGCGCTCCTGCCGGACATCATCGACGAGTTGCACGTGCACATTGCCGCGCCGAGCGACGAGGCCGCGAGGCGACTGGCCCTGGAAACGCTGATCGATGCCCTGCATGGCCGCCACCGACATCGCGAACGTGCTGCGGTACCCGCACGGGACTACCCCACTAACCAAGCGCAGCCTCGAAGCGAGGCTTTGCTATAGCGGAGTGTTGTGGGCTCTTAAAGCGGTGGTGATCGCTTCGGCAGCGAGGTCGACTCCGATCTCCTTTGCCGTGTCAAGCACCCATCTCCCGGCTCGTGCCAGATTGGCCCGGACACCTGCCTGATTACCGTTACGTGCCGCGATCTCGGCCTCTGATACGGCACCGACGGCTACGCCGCGATCGGCTGAGTCGGCGCTCTGGATCAAAGCTCTTCTCAGGTCGGCCAGTTGGTCGGCGAGTTCGTCGAGGCGGGCTGGGGCGATGTCGCTGACAGACTGAACGAATTCGTTGTCGTGCACGTCCGCGTGCGGCCCGACGGCTCCTACCTGGCTGTTCTGAAAGTTATACTCCTGCTTCACGCGATACTCCTCTGAACGTTCCTTGAGCGCCGCTTGCATGGATCTGAGTTCGTCGGCACGCATGCACAAATCCCGCCCCCCAGCAGTGAGTGCGATCTCGCCCGCTCCAAGCGAGAACCAATCGTCAGACCGCTCTGAGGAGGTCACGCATTTCCGTTCGCGCCAGACACGTACGGCGTGCGGCGTCAACTCAGCCGCACACTCGTGATTTAGCCGCGACCATATCTCCTTCAGCTTCACCTGACGCGTGTCGCCGCCGGTCAGCAGATGCAACTCCCGCAAAAACCGGTCTTCGAATTCAATCCGTTGCTGGCTTGAGGTCTCCGCGCACCGCTGTTGCCGTTCAGATTCCCGCCGGGTCGCTTCATCGCGTTCTTTCAGCACCGCATCAAGGGTTCCCAGGTCCGCTAGGCTCAGGCCGATCTGGCGTCCGCTAGGGGTGAAGCTGATCAGCGGTCCGCCCGTCCTGGGCATGCCGAATACCTGCTCGCGCTCGACGGAGATGAGCCCGAGCTTGGCAAGACGATCGAGCATCGAGTCGGCCAAGGTTGCTGCGCACGAGTGGACGTGCACTGACAGCAGGCGTTCCAAGGCCGCGGAGTCGCCGCGCCCGATGAGTGCGACGATGGCGCCGAACAATTCATCGCGGTATCCGATGAGAGCGTCGTCATCTAGCCCAAGACACCGCTCATGATCGGCGAGAGCGGAGATGAGCCCGACCTTCTCCGCGTGAGCACAGACTCTGCTCCCTAGCACGGTAAGCCGCACTTCGCGGGTATCAGGAGACAAGCCAGGACCGAAGTGACGCGCGTAGCGCGGCCCTGAACTATCGGCGATGCGGACGAACAGTCGGTCAGCCCAGGCCTCCAAGGCTGCCGGAAGCAGTTCTGGCGCACATTCGTGGCTCAGCTTGGCCTCAATGTCCGACACCGTAGTCCGTCCGCTGGCAGCTGCCAGCGAGCGCAAGGTTCGCAGGACGTGGTAATCGAAGTCGAGTCTCTGCCGGGAAGTAAGCTCGGCGCACCTGCGCGTGCGAGCCTTTTCCTCGTTCGCACGCTGCAGGGCCAGCAGCTCATCGTCTGCCAGCAGGGCGGACGCGTAGGCGAAGACGCCGACTGGAATGAGCCAGTAAAGCTCGACCGGTGCGCTCGCCGTCTTGCCGGCGACCATAACCCAGACCGCTGCCGCGATGCCAACCAGGACCACGGCGATTCCCAGCAGGCTGGCCAGGTCAGTGGCCTTCCGCACGCGCACTAGGCGGTCACCGGCCAGGTCCATCGTGACCATCGGGCTCACCGCGTTGCCGACGCGGAAAGCGAGCAGCCCCCCAGCGGTCGCGACCATGCACCACGACAGCAGCGGCCAGAGAAAGAAGGCCACGCGCCACGAAAATGTGATGGCCGCCAGCCAGGTGCCGAAGGCCAGACCAGCAGCAAGCGGGGCAGCAATAACTGCGGCCTTAGCTGCAAGGAGGGACCGATCAGCCATTTGAGATCCTGGCACAAGGTTCGACTGTTTGCTCCGATAGTAGGGCCATGACCGTGTTCGCGGAACTCATCCGCACGTCGGGACCCAGATCATGGTCATTGGCGAGTGGAACGGCGGGTAATGACTGAGTCCAGCCGAAAGGCGCGCCGCCCGCCGAACGTTCAGCTCGGCGAAGTCATGCGACGCGCGGGATGCTCGAACACGAGCCTGGCGTCGCGGGTCCAGGCGGTCGCCAGGGAGCACGGCACGGAACTGCGATGCGCGCACGTGGACGTACGGCGCTGGCTCGACGGGGTGATGCCACGACCGGCGACAGCCCAGTTCATCGCCACCGCGCTGAGCCGCAAGGCAGGCATCCGGATCACGGTCGACGAGATCGGCATGGGCGGGTCAGGGACGGCGGCGACGCTGGAGAGTGGCCTGGAGTACCCGGACGACGGGACCCTGGCCGGCCAGCGGCGGTTGCGGCGATGATCAGGTCTGGATCGGGCGGGGGCGGGCGTTGCCGCTGCGGGCGGCGAGTAGGCGGCCGCGTCTGGGCACTTCGCGGACTTCTGGCGTGCCGGGCCGGCGCTGGTCGCGGGCCGCGGGAGGCATCGCTCGTCGTCCCGGTATAGCTGGCGCAGGTTGGCGGAAGTGTCCGGGTGCCCGGCGCCCGCTCACGGAGCAGCGTGGCGCAATGATCGCGGACAGCGGCCGCAGATGGTCGGGGCCTGGCTGGCAAGCCCGCTCGCGAATGGCCGGATGCCTGTTCAGCCGGGCTGTGATGGAGGCCGTTTCCGTCCGGCGCGGAAGTAGGAGACCGGCAAGATCCCCGCAGAGCCGACGACGGTCATCAGTGCGGCCCAGATCCATTTCGGCCCCGGACCTGGCTCGCCGGCCGGCGCGTGATGTCGATGAGCGCCATCACTTTGAGTATCCCTTCGCCGGCTGCCCCGACAATGATCAGCGTGCGAGTGCGGTCGCTGAGATCGCTCCACTGCTTTTTCTCGGCAGCCATGACATCCTCCGCGTGGCAGCGGCCATCACGTCCCCGGCGTACAGGCCGGAACTCCTGAGGCCTGCACCTTACATCCGGGTGCGGGGTGGACGGGCTGGGGCTAATTCGGCCAGGCCTGTCTGCGGCATCCGCGGTCATCATCGGTGACTTCACCGGACAGGTGATCAACGCGGAATCAGGGCGCCTCGCGGTCATCACGGCACGCGACTGTCATGCAAGGCCCAGCGGCACCCGCAGGTCAGACGGCGGCGGGTGTTTTCGGGTCCGAGTTCAGATGCGTGGTCAAGGCAACGCTGGCGGGCAGGGTTGCGGGCTTGCCGGGGCCGGGCATCCCGGGCACGGCGAGCGCCGCCGGGGTGCGGCCCGCAGGTTCGGGTGATCGGGGACGGGCGCGCCGGCCAGGTGGTAGACGCCGCGTGCCACTCGCTCGAGGAGGGAGCCGGGAGCGGTCAGCCGTTCCGTGGTGGTCGGGGGTATCCCGGCTCGCTCTAGCTCGAGCCGGGTCACCAGTCCCCACTGCTCCTGGGCGATGCCGGCGATCCGGGTAAGAGTCGATGAGCGCGTCACGACTTCATGGTGCCCCGGATTCGGGGTGTATTGCAGGGCATAGTGAACGCAGTGCTGCGCTCTGCCCTGTTAGCGTGGGTTTTGCGGCGATGGCAGTCGCAACGTGCGATCTAGGCTCGCGACTGCCGGTATAGCCGGCGCGTGGATGCGCTGACGCCGCCGTGACGGGAGCGGCGCCGGTGGGCCTGGCCGGCAGCATGATGACTGAGAGCGACCGCATTGGTGCAATCTCTCGCCAGGTGCGGTAACTACCGGTAATCGGCGGGCGGTGTTGCCGAGGGCCAGGATCGCGTCGCTGCGTATCCTGGATCCTGGGCGCGGTAGGTACAGTGCCGCCATCGGCGACCCTTCAGGGACCCGCGCTCGACCGTGACAAGATCGGCACATCGCAGGCCCGCTTGTCATAGGGCGGAGAATGTTTCCGCGAGATGAAGGGCATTCTTCAGTTCGTGGATAGGACTCCGGCGCGCCGTCGCTGCTCCCGATCCTGCATTCGCGGCAGCAGGGCGAGATCCTGGCGCTGCTGCTGGGTGATCCGGAGCAGGAACTCAGCCTGACCGACATCGCCCGGCTGACTGGTGCTCCGCACCCGTCGGTGTTCCGCGAGGCCGAGCCGGCGGAGCGGGCGGGCTTGGTCACCAGCCGGAAAGTGGGCAGCAGCCGGCTGGTGCGGGCGGACGTTGCCAGCCCGTGCTACGCGGGCCTGGCGCAGGTGCTGACCCGCGCGTTCGGGGTGCCGGCGGTCCTGGCGGGGGAGATGGCAGGGATCGGGGGTATCGCGTCGGAGCTGGTGTTCGGGTCCTGGGCGGCCCGCCATGCGGGGCCGGGCGGTGTCCGGCCGGTTGGTGACATCGATGTGCTGGTCCTGGGCGATCCTGACCGGGACGCGCTGTACGAGGCGGCCGCCCGCGTCGGCGTCACCGTTGGCCAGGGCGGCCCCGGCAGTAGCCTCCAGCCGGCGGGCGGCCCGCTCGGCTAGCGCACTGGCCGTCGAATCCGGGTCACTCGCTATCGGCGTCAAGTGTGTTCGACTTGCATCCGGGCGGCTTGAGCTTGGCCGGTTCATGCACGACAGCACGATCGCCTTCGACGCTCCCCGTGCTGAGCGTGATCGTCGCCGCCCGCGACGCGACCGGGCAGCCGGTCCAGGTCAGCGGCCTGACGCTGCCAGGGCAGCGCCACGAGATACGCGACGCCTATCCCTTCACCTGAGCCGCTCTCCATTTCGGTGCGGGCTAGCGCGGTACGGAACGCGAGAATTCCGGATCTGCGCGGGGGCTATCAGCCTTCCTCACAGGCCAATGGACCGGGCATGATGGTCTTTGATGGCGACGATCCCGGAAGGAAGCCTTCTCACCGCACTTCGGGGTTATGTGTCTGCCTGCGTCGGCTGCCCTCCAGGTCGCATTACGGCGGCGAGCCGGTTCCAGGACGGTAATCGCCACGCTGTGTACAAGGTCTCCTATCTCGGTCCGGCTGGCGCCATCGAGAACCTGGTTGTCCGGGTCTCCCGCGGTGGTGGCCCGGACGATCGCGCTCAAGCTGAGCGAGAGGCCAGAGTACTCAAAAAGGCCGGGGGCATCGCCGCGCCGTTGCTCTATGACTACCGCCGCAGCAGCCGGTGGTTCCAGACGCCGAGCATGTGCATGCAGTTCGTTCCGGGGCGCCAGACAGAGCTGAGCTCAGCCGCGGCCGCGGATATCGAGCGGCTGGGATCGGTCGTCGCGCGGGTTCACGGCTGGCCGTCCGGCGATCTCGCTGACGGGCCATCTGAGCCCGGCGGACTCGCCGCGTATGCGGAAGGGCGCCTCCAGTCGATCACTGCGGCTGCTGCCTGGATTCGCGATCCTCTTCCTGCCCCGATTCAGGCGGGCTTCCGGGCTGCTGCGGACTCGGTGCGGAGAAGCTGGGACAAGGTGCAAGACGCCCGGAGCTTCAGAAGCGGCGGGGCGCTCGCGCTGCTGCATGGTGATATTGGTCCCGGGAACATCTTGTGGGGTCCGGGCCCCGTGCTGATCGACTGGGAATATGCCCGGCTGGGTGACCCTGCGGACGAGATCGCGTATCTGTTCGACCAAAATGGTCTCTCCCCATGCCAGCGAGAGGCGTTCTGGAATGGGTACCGGCAGGGCGCCGGCAGCCAGGCGCTGCTAGCTCACGTCATCGGCCGCGTCGGCTGGTGGGAGCCCGTGGCACTGCTGGGCTCCGCGCTGTGGTGGGTCGAGCGGTGGGTGCGGCGCGCGAACGCGGACGCCGCCGGCGATGTCGATCCCGATGTGCCGAGGAACCCGGGTTATTACTCCGGTCACGTCATCCGCCGCCTCGGCCGGCTGGACAGGCTGCTGGCCCTGGACCTGACGCTCGCCGGCCTGCCCGGCGCCGACACCGTGCCCCGCGAGTTATTTTCTGACAGTTAAAGATCTTGCGGTGGGCTGCGACGGGCGCAGGATGTACCTGCCTGCGCCGGGCGGACTGTGCTGTCCCCGCGACCGGCTTCTTGCCCTGGACCTGGATCAGTCCCGGCACCGCGTGCTGCTCCGCGACCACCTGGACCGCCGTCGCCTCGAAGTCCTACCGAGGCAACTCCCGGCTTCGGCTGGTGTGAGGGCCGAACCCTGCGAAATCACTATCCCGCTGAAAGCAACCACGCCGCCGGACTGGCCGCGTCTGCCCGCACCCACCCCGGCGCGGGTCATCGGACGTGGCCACGGCCAGTCCCCGGCAATGTCGGGTAGACCACCCACCCGGCGTTCCGGACCCAGGCGGGCGCCCTGGCTGACCGGATCGCCCAGTGGACCCGGCGGACGGTGACGCCGTCGCCGCCGAAACGGCGGAGTTGCTGGCCGCGCTGCCTGCCGGGGAGATCCTTGCCGCTGCGCGGGTCGTGTATTCGCTGAGGGCCCGGTCTTACCTGGCGCCGTTGTGGGCTGCCGCCTACCTGATCAATGGCGGGTGCTCCGATGACGGCTTCGACTATTTTCGCGGCTGGCTGATCACGCAGGGCCGGGCGGTGTTCGAGGGTGCCGTGGCCGATCCTGACGGCTTGGCCGGCCTTGCGGCTGTCCGCGCGTCGGCATCGGATGGCAGTTGGCTGGACTGCGAGGACGCGCTGTACATCGCCGAGACTGCCTACCAGGCCGCGACGGGCGAGGATGTTCCCGACGATGTGGTTGGCGATGTAAACCCGGACCTGGATCCCGCATGGGACTTCGACTTCGACGACCGGGCCGAGATGGAGCAGCGGCTGCCCCGGCTTGCCGCGCTGTGCCTGTCCGGCCCCTGACTCCCGATGATCGCCCGGCCCCAGCGCACGGCTCGGCAGCTAGGGCAAGCCCCGGACCCAGCGGCCGGCCGACAGGGCATTCCGCGTAGTCATGCAGGCGGTAACAATCGGGTCGGTCCACATCCCTCTTCATTGGCCGCTACCGCCCTGATGAGCCGCTTCAGCATTTCCTGCCTTCTCGCCGTAAGGCTTTCCGGCCGCGTCCGCCATTCATGAAAGCCCGATCTCGAAACACCCAGCCATGCGCACATTCGCGTAGTGCCCGGAGCGGAGGATCCCGGCGGCGTACTCCGCGCCGATGAACTCGTACCGCTCGCTCACCGATGCCCGCAGCCTGGCCCGCTCCGACACCTGCAACGGCGGCTCGTTCTCCGCGTGTTTTCCCGGTACGCCAGCACCCAGTTACCCAGAGACGTTTCCACCACGCCGAGTTCGTGGGCAACCTCCGCCACGGACCGCGACGTCTCGATCACTATCCGAGCGGCTTCTTCACGGAACTCCGGAGAATAATTTTTTCGTCTCCAGGCAATTATCCGATCCTTTCCAGCCGAGAATCTTAATGGATCCGCAGTCCGGAAAGATCGAGGCGCGTCAGGACTGTATTACTGCGGGTTTGGTGCGACGCGCCCAGGATGTTGGTATTATCGGCGCAGGCAGGGCGTGGCGGTGATCGTGAAGTCGCCAAACTCCGTGATCGCCGCCAGTTCCTCGGGCACTTATCTCATGCCGGCCCGCGGGTGACCAGACCGGCTCGACCAGGGCGCCGTCATAGCGGACCGGCAATGGCGTGAAAGGTGCAGGTACCGATGGCTGGACGCGGACCTGGTGCTAGGCGGCGTGCCGTATCGCTGGTTGCGGTTATCGCCGGGGTAATGGCCGGTGCGCTGCCAGAGACCGGGCCGGCGGCTTCCGGTACTGCCGGGGGGTTCGCGGTGACCAGGGTTGTGGTCGGCCGGGCTGCGGGCAGCGTTGCGGCTGATCCGGCAACGGACACCATCTACGCCCTTTACTCGAAGAGCAGTCTGTTGCCAGGGGCGATCGCCGTGATCAACGGAGCGACTGACACGGTCACTGCGAGCATCGACCTTGCCTTCATTCCCTCGGTTGTTACTGTTGACACGGCCTCGGACACGGTTTACGTCGTCGGCAGGTTCCCGGCGACGATGGCTGTAATCAACGGAGCGACTGACGCGGTGACGGCCAGCATCAGCCTTCCATCAGACGCGGCATCAATTGCCGCAGCGGTGAACCCCGTGACGGACATGGTCTACGTCGCGGACTACGCACATGCGACGGTCATCGTCATCGACGGGTCTTCCGGCAAAGTGACGGCGACGATCCCGCTCACCGACCCGGTGCATGCGCCTGACCCGTCTCCTCGGGGCATCACGGTCGACACCGCGACAAACCAGGTCTATGTCTCTGACGATGGTGATGACCAGATCGCGGTAATCGATGGCGCCACCGACGCGGTGACGGCCAGGATCGCGCTGCCTGCCGGCTCGGGGCCTGCCCAGCTAGTAGCCGACCCGGGTACCGGGCGGGTCTACGTGGTCGATCAAGGACCCGGCGCCATCTCCGTCATCGACGCAGCGACAAGCAGCGTGTCCACGCTGGTCACCGGGATGGGTGATCCTTTCGGAGTGGCCCTTAACCCGGGGAACGGCACCCTGTACGCAACGTCAAGGGACAGCCCGGACAGCCTGGGCACCACTTACGTGATCGACACCGCCAGCCGCGCGATCACCAGCATCGCCAGGGGCGGCTCCTATGTCGCCGTCGACCCTAGCTCCGGATCGGCCTACGTCACCAACGGCTCGGTCGAGAACCCTGCCGAGGGCTCGGTCACTGTCATCACGCCGAGCGCCAGCACGACGATGTACCCGGTCATCGTGAGCTTTCCCGGCCTCACGTTCATGACCGGCCAGACCGTGCAGGACCAGCTACAAGCCAGCGCCATGCCTGCGGCATCCTTCGCGGCGACCGGCCTCCCGGCCGGCCTCACCCTGAGCCCTGCCGGACTGCTGTCCGGGACCCCGGCTCAGGGAACTGGCGGGTTCTACGACATCCCGGTGACCGCATCGAACGGCGTCACCCCCGCAGACACTGAGCAGTTCGCCCTGCGCATCGATCAGTCGCCCGCGATCACGTCCCCTGGCGACGCGACCTTCCGAACCGGAGTGGCAGCCTCCGTCGCCATCACCGCCAGCGGCTTCCCGGCAGCAACGTTCGCTGAGGCCGGCGCGCTGCCCGCCGGCGTCACGCTGAGCCCAGCCGGAATCTTGTCCGGGACTCCCGCCAGAAGAACCGGCGGACGCTACCGCATCCAGCTGTCCGCGGCCAACGGCATCGGGCCACCCGCCGCCCAGGCGTTCACCCTGACCGTCGACCAGCCGCCGTCGTTCATCTCGCCCAGTAAGGTCACCTTCACCGCCGGCAGCAAAAAGTCCGTCACCATCGCCACCAAGGGCTTCCCGGCCGCGCAGCCCACAGAGTCAGGCAGGCTCCCCAAGGGCGTCACCTTCCACGCGCACCACAACGGTACCGCCGCGCTCAGCGGTACCGCTGCCCCCCGCGCAAAGGGCCGCACCTTCAAGATCGTGGTCACCGCCCGCAACGGAGTGGGATCAGCCGCCCGTCAGACGCTCACCATCCGCGTCAGATAACTGCGATAACCCCTGCTCAAAACAACGCCGCCGCAGTGCCCCTGGAGTGCGAGCAGGCAGCGACGTCTTCTGCCTCCCGGGTCTTCTATGAGCTCGCCGCCAGGCACGGCGGCTACTTCACGACAGCCGAGGCGTCTTCGGCGGGGATCAGTTACCGCCAGCTGTCTTATGCCGCGGCTCGTGGTGCCCTGGAGCGCGTCAGCCATGGCATTTACCGGCTGATCAACTACCCGCTGCATCCGCATGGCGACATGATCGCCGTGACCTTGTGGGCCGGGCCCGGTGCCGCTATCAGCCACGAGAGCGCGCTGGCGGTCTACGGCCTCGGCTCGGCGATGCCTTCGGTGATCCATCTCACGGCCCCCTCGTCTTTCCGCGGGCGCCGCGAAGGCGCGCGGATCCATCACGGCAATCTGAGACGTGACGAGCAGCGCATCTGGGATGAGGTGCCCGTGACGACGGTGGAGCGAACCCTGGCCGATGTCACCAGCAGCGGCGACGGGTCGCTGGCGCGCGCTGCGGCGAGTGAGGCCCTCGACCGCGGGCTCACCACGCGCCGGCGTCTGGCCGAGGCCATCGCCAGCAGGGAGGATCGCGCGCGAATCCGCCGGGACCTCGGCGTCCGGCTGCCGGCCGTGCGGGAGCCTGCGTGATGGCGCGTGCCTATGCGAGCCCGGCAGCGATGCGCGCCGCCCTCGAACGGCGGCTTCTTGATCAGAGCAGATCCTCGAAGCTGCCGCTGGACCGGCTGCGCAAGGAGGCCGCGATCCACCGGCTCCTCGCGTGACTCGCAGCCGAAGCGCCGCCCGGAAGCTGGGCTCTCAAGGGCGGAATCGCGATGATCGCGAGAGTCGGCGAGCGAGCCAGGGCCGCCAGAGCTCGGACAGCCTCCCGCGTCCTGGGCCGCAGCCTGGGAATCGTACGCCGCCGACTACGGAATCCAGTACAGCACCCTGGCAAGCGCCTACCAGGCTCTCGCCGCGTTCTGGCAGCCCGTCCTCGACCAGACAGGACCGGACACAATCTGCGGCCGCAGCTGGTCGGGGCCTGGCTGGCAAGCCCGCTCGCGAATGGCCGGATGCCTGTTCAGCCGGGCTGTGATGGAGGCTGTTTCCGTCCGGCGCGGAAGTAGGAGACCGGCAAGATCCCCGCAGAGCCGACGACGGTCATCAGTGCGGCCCAGATCCATTTCGGCCCCGGACCTGGCTTGCCGGCCGGCGCGTGATGTCGATGAGCGCCATCACTTTGAGTATCCCTTCGCCGGCTGCCCCGACAATGATCAGCGTGCGAGTGCGGTCGCTGAGATCGCTCCACTGCTTTTTCTCGGTAGCCATGACATCCTCCGCGTGGCAGCGGCCATCACGTCCCCGGCGTACAGGCCGGAACTCCTGAGGCCTGCACCTTACATCCGGGTGCGGGGTGGACGGGCTGGGGCTAATTCGGCCAGGCCTGTCGGGACTCAAGCCCGCGAGTGCGGCTGGTCGCCTTGACGGCAGTCAGCACACAGAGACGCTGCCTGCTGCGACCAGCGCGCCGCAGCGTGGATGACGGCACGCGACTGTCATGCAAGGCCCAGCGGCACCCGCAGGTCAGACGGCGGCGGGTGTTTTCGGGTCCGAGTTCAGATGCGTGGTCAGGGCAACGCTGGCGGGCAGGGTTGCGGGCTTGCCGGGGCCGGGCATCCCGGGCACGGCGAGCGCCGCCGGGGCGTCGGTGTCGCGGGTCCGGGCGGCTGGCGCCGGGACCGGGTAGTGGCCGGCGGGGCGTGGTCGAAGTAGCGCAGCAGTTCCACGGGGATGGGCATGACGATGGTGCGGTTCTTCTCGGCGGCCACCTCGGCGACGGTCTGCAGCAGCCGGAGTTGCAAGGCCGCCGGGTCGGCGGCCATCACGGCGGCGGCCTGTGCGAGTTTCCCGGACGCCTGGTACTCGCCGTCGGCTGTGATGATCCGGGCGCGGCGCTCGCGCTCGGCTTCGGCTTGCCGCGACATCGAGCGTTTCATCGACTCGGGCAGGGAGACGTCCTTGACCTCGATCCGCTCCACCCGGATGCCCCAGGGCTGCTCGGTGGGGGAGTCGATGGCGTCTTTGATCCGGGCGTTGATCGTCGCGCGCTCGGACAGCAGTTGGTCCATGTTGCTCTGGCCGATCACTGACCGAAGCGAGGTCTGGGCGACCTGGGACACGGCGTAGGGGTAGTTCTGCACGTTGATGATGGCCTTGAGGGGGTCGATGACCTTGTAGTAGATGACCGCGTCCACCCGCAGGGTCACGTTGTCGCGGGTGATGGCCTCCTGGCCGGGCACTGACTTCACGGTGATCTGCATGTTGACCTTGCGGAGCCGGTCGGTGACCGGGTTGATCCAGGTCAGTCCCGGCTCGCGGGTGCCAGGCAGCGCCCGGCCGAAGCGGAAGACGATGCCTTTCTCATACTGGGAAATGATCTTGAAGCCGAGCATCGCGGCCGTCCTATCCCCGGCGGGCGCTGGGCTCGCCGGGACCGGGGGCGCCGCCGGCGTGACTGCCCGCGTTCGAATTTCCCTCGGCATCTGCTTTTATTGTCGCACGCGAGGAAACCGGGTAAGAACGCCGGTGCCTGGAGCTCGGGCAGAGGTAACGGGAGGGATCGCCGGCGCAGCGGTCCGCGTCGCAATGACCGCGCGATAATCCGGGAAATGCTAAATGTTTATCCCGGGCCGGAAAGCCACTGTCAGGAAGATCGTCCTCCGCATCGTCAACTTCAGCACCGAGATCCCCAACGGGGTCCTCCGCTTCCTGGTTTACGGTGTAGCCATGCGGGACGTGCCGTGGTGGGGCGTGGTCTCGGCGGCTACGGCTCCTGTGGTGCTGATCGGGGGCTGGACGGTAGCTGCCGGGTTGCAGCCAGGCTCGTTCAACGCCGTCGTCGCCACGATCAGCGCTCTCGCCGCACGCGGCGCCACCGACCGGCAGGTGATGACGCTTGCCCTCGCGGGAACGGGCACCTGCTACGTCCTGACCGGCCTGGCGCTGAGGCCGGCCGCCTTGCCCGGACGGATCATCCTGATGGCCGGCGGGGTGGCCACCGTGCTGGTCGCGGCGAACCCCCAGCCCGCCGGGGGCGGCAGCTCGCCGGCGCACATATTCTGGGCCGCGGCCGGGTTCATGGCCCTGGCTGCCTGGCCGCTAGCGGCCGGCAGGCGGGCGCCCGCGGCACCGGCCGCGCTGCGGCCCGGCGGCTCGGCCTGCGCCGGGGGCGTACTGGCTGGCCTGCTCCTGTGGTTCGGCGCCGAGCTGATCACGGCGGGCCGGCAGATCGGACTGGCCGAGCGGGTCCTCGCCGGGGCACAGGCCGCATGGCCGCTCATCCTGGTCCTGGCCTGCCGCCGGCGGAGGGCGGAATGACGAGTTCGCCGATGCGCGGCGCTGCCGTACTCGGCCTGAACCGCAGCGATCCGCGCGGTCCCGGTCTGTCCCGCGTGCGGGACGGGACAGCGTTCGGCTATCTGGATGTCACTGGCTGCGAGGTCGCCGATCCGCTGGCCTTGGAGCGCATCAGAGCGCTGGCCATCCCGCCGGCCTGGACGCGTGTCTGGATCTCGCCGGATCCGCTCGGGCATATCCAGGCCACGGGCGTGGACAGCCGGGGACGGGTGCAGTACCGCTACCACCAGCTTTGGCGCGAGCAGCGAGAAGAGCAGAAGTTCGCGCACATGCTTCGCTTCGCGGCCGCCCTGCCGGTGCTGCGCGCGGCCACTCTGCGCGATCTGCGGCATCACGGGCTCGGCCGCCGCCGGGTGGCCGCCGCCGCCGTGCGGCTGATAGACCTGGGGCTGTTCCGGCTGGGCGGGGAGAAGTACGCCGAGCTCGATCATCACTACGGTGCCGCCACCTTGGAGAAGTCGCACGTCAGCGTGCGCCGCGACGGCCTGCGGTTCGACTACATCGCTAAGGAGGGAAAGCGCCGCACCGTGACGGTCACCGACACCGCGGTGCGGCCGGCCGTCCGGGCGCTGGTCCGGGCCGACAATGGCCTGACGGCCCTTTTCGGCTTCCAGGACGCCAGCGCTTCCTGGCATGTCCTTCATCCGCACGATGTCAGTTCCTATATCGCCGGCAGCGCCGGCGGGCATTTCACGGCCAAGGAGTTCCGCACGTGGAACGCGACAGTGCTGATGGCCCTGGCGCTGGCCAGTTCTGGCCCGCCAGCCTCTGAGCGCGCCGCGCGCAGCGCTGTCAACGCCGGCGTGCGTACCGTGGCGGCATGGCTTGGTGACACTCCGACGGTGGCCCGATCGGCTTACATCGACCCCCGGCTGATCACCCGGTACAGCTCCGCGGCTGGCCTGACCGGAATCCCCGTCCAGCCCGTAAGCCTCCCGGCCGGCGCTGAGGTGGAGGAAGCAGTCGCGGCGATGCTCGCGGAAGGAACCTGAGCAGGTCTTTCTAAATAAAATTATGAGTGAAAATTTGCGCGGCGTCGGGCCTGTTTTCCTGAGGTCGATCATCCTTGCGCCGGGTGCGAAATGCTGCGGCTGCCCTGGCGCAGGAGCTGCCTGTCCGGTTGACCGGGTCGTCGTCGCTAGCGGTCGGTGTCCTAGGTGGCGGGGCGAGGCACCAGCCAGTCCGTCCAGAATCCCGGCCCGGACGCCACCCGGGCGGCCAGCCAGGCGGCCAGCCCGCATCCCGGCCAGCATCACCCTCATCCGGCGGCTCAGACGAGATAGACGTCGGCGTGATCACAATGGCAAACTGGGCAGGCAACAAAGCTCTCGCGTTACCCAGGCCCAGAAAAATAGGATACCGAATCACGTAACTCCCTAAACTTTTAGGGCAGTGGGGCCGGGTCAATACTGATCACTACAATCGTGTCGTAGGGTGGGTCACTACTGAATTAAGGGCTGGAGTCGGCATGCGGTTGGGGCGGCTGCCCGCAGTAGTTGCTCTGCGGGATATGGTGCTGACCAGGGTCTGCGTTTTAACGGCGATCGCGGCAGCGGCCGCCGGATTCATGGCAACGCCGTTGCCCGCGGTCGCGCTGATCACTCCGAGTTACGGCCTTGCCGTAAATGCTAACGGCGCAGGGCGCGTGTTCGACGGTGTGGGTGCCGTCTTGGGCGGGGGTGACAACAATCGTTATCTGGCGGAGTATCCGGAGCAGCAGCGGGTTCGGATACTTGATGACTTGTTCAAGCCTGGCTATGGCGCTTCACTGCAGATTCTCAAGATTGAGATCGGCGGCAGCGATGGCGGCGAGGCAACGGTCGAGCCCGCGGATGGCCAGGTCAACTGCAACGCCGGCTACGGCCTGTCCATCGCCCGGCAGGCTGTCGCGGTCAACCCCCGCCTGCGGCTCTACGGCTTGCAATGGAGCGCTCCGGGCTGGGTGGGACACGGTTCCAATTCAGTCTTCACCAGCAGCGACATCAAGTACCTGATCGACTGGCTGGGCTGTGCTAGGCGGTATGGCCTCCGCATCAGCTACCTGGGCGGCTGGAATGAGTCCGACAACGGCCTGCATGCCGCCTGGTACCGGTCATTGCGGGCCGCGCTGAATGCCCGCGGGTATGCGGGCACCCAGATCGTGGCGGCTGACTCATACCCGGCTCACGGCGGCCCCTACAAGCCTTCGTCGACCTGGCAGTACACGTCCGCGAAAGTCGTCTCCATCCTGGGAGCTCACGATGACTGCGGCGTGCCGACCGGGCGGAGCGGCCCGTCGACCCGGTGCAGCATCACCGCTGCCGCGCGTGACTCAGGTAAGCCCGCCTGGCTGAGCGAAGTCGGCGGGATGGACGCCGGCGCGCAGGCGGGCTGCAAGGCGCCGTGCGCCCCGGCCATGGACCGGGTGCTGACCCGCGGCTATATCGATGCCAGGTTCACCGGCTACCTGGAGTGGCCGCTCGTCGACGCCATGCCGCCGGACCTGCCTCAGGAGAACCGGGGCCTGATCACCGCTGACCAGCCATGGTCAGGCAGCTACAGCGTCGACGCGATGACGTGGGCCATCGCCCAGTTCACCCAGTTCGTCCAGCCAGGCTGGACTTACGTCAACACCGCCAGCGGATACCTGGAGCACAACCGCGCCGACGGCTCCTACGTGACCCTCGTCAGTCCGCAGCGCAACCAGTGGACCACGATGATCGAGACAACATCGGGACCCAAAGCGCCTCAGAAGGTCAAATTCACCATCGCCGGCGGACACGGTCTCCTGCGGAAGACCGTCCACGTCTGGGCGAGCGATTTCAACTCCGGCAGCACCCCAGCGCAGTGGTTCGTGCACCAGCCCGATCTCCGCCCAGACGGCCGCGGGCAATTCACCATCACGATCAAACCCGGCTACGTCTACACCCTCTCGACCACCACCGGGCAGACCAGGCGAGCAGGCTCAGGGGCGATCCCAGCGCCGGTCAGCCTGGCCTTGCCGTACGCCAACGGCCTGGCAACCTCAGGCAACGCGGGCAGCAGCGACGACGAGACGTCCCTGCTCGCCAGCATTCACGGTGCCTTCGAAATCCGGCCGTGCGAAATAGCAGACGGCCCCAGCACGTCCTGCACTGAGCAGACCACCCCGGCGAGGCCCGTCCTGTGGAACCCGCAGACCGCCCTGTCCAACTACTTCCCCTACGCCATAATCGGCGACGCCAGCTGGAGCAACTACACGGTCAGCAGCGACATGCTTTTCACCCGAAGCGGCAGCTCAGCGGGACTCATCGCCCGGTTCAGCGGCAGGACCAGCAGCGCCAGCACGCTGGCCGGATACATCTTCGACGTCCAGGACACCGGAGCATGGGCGATCTACCGGGGCAACCAAGCCGCCGGCCGCACCACGCTCGCATCAGGGCAAGCCGGCCCGCTCAGCCCGGCCACCTGGCACACGCTGTCCCTCACGACCTCAGGAAACGTCATCACCGCCGCCATAGACGGGATTACCGTCGGATCGGCAACAGACGACGCTTACCAGGCAGGACCCGTCGGCCTCGAAGCTGGCCTCGGCTCCCGGAACTGGCCGCAAGTGCAATACAGCAACCTCATCGTCACCCCCGCCGGATGAAACCCCAGCCGAGACTCAGCCGCTTAGTACACGAATGGGGGGCATCAGCCCGTCGGCGGAGCCCGTCGGCTGCTGGCTGCCGGACGGCTCCCGGATGACCTGGCTGAACGCGCCGTCCGAGAAGAAGGCGGACCGGCTGCCGGCCCGCGCGGCCGAGGGCAACGCCGTCCTGCCCTGTGGCAACGGGGAGGAAGTCTTCGAGGCCTGCACGCTGAGAGTGAGATCGTGGTCGTGCTGCGGACGCGGTGGCTGGCCGAGGGCGGCAGCATACTGCGGGTCGATTGCGATCGCGCCGTCGTCCTTTCGACAGCCGCGATCTCGCGGAACTGATCGTGCACCGACCGCGAAGGTCAGCCTAGAAAGCCAGACAGCGCCAGGGCAATTTTTCAGCCACTTACTTTGAAATAATTGCCGTGAGCGCGACCACCCTTTTAGGCCGGCCACGGCGGGACGACCGAGATGCGCGAGCCCGCGTGAGCTGCAAGGGACGGCGGAGAGGCCGAGCGCGTAGAGCAGTGGGTTGGCGAACCCGATCGGGAACCCGCCTGCGGCCGAAGGCACCCGCGCATTTTTTCCTAAAAGAAAAAGAGATCTTTATCTTGCGCAAAGCACTTCGGTGGCCTTCGCCTGCCGTCCCGAGGCGGCCAGGGCGCAGGTGCTCAGTCCGGTGATCGCCGGGCAGTCGCTCAGCGACCACCGGGCAGGGCTCATCAATATGAGTTAGTCCAGGCTCGGTTCTTCAGTGTGGCTGGCGGCGGTCAGGTCTGTCAGCCGGCCTCTCAGGTAGCGGCGCTCGGCCTCGGTCGGCGCGAGTTCCAGAGCCGCGCGGTAGCTCTCACCCGCCTCGGCGTCGCGTCCGGCGCGTCGCAGCAGGTCGGCTCGCGTGGCATGGAGCAGGTAGTAGCGAGCTAGCTGCCCGTCCTGCGAGATCGCCTCGACCAGCGGCAGCGCTGCCTCAGGCCCATCGGCCATGCCGATCGCGACGGCGCGGTTCAGGTCCACGACTGCGCTCGGGGCCTGGAGCGCGAGCCGCCCGTACAGGCCGGCGATCTGCGGCCAGTCCGTGTCGGCTGTTCCCGGCGCGGTGGCATGGCACGCGGCGATGGCCGCCTGGATCTGGAACGGTCCGGCGGGTCGCTGCCGCAGGGCTTGGTCGAGCACTGCGGTGCCTTCGGCGATCTGATGGTGATCCCAGCGCGTGCGGTCCTGCTTCTCCAGGGTGACCAGGTCCCCGTTCGCGTCGGTGCGGGCCGCCCGGCGAGCGTTGTGCAGCAGCATCAGCGCGAGCAGGCCGTGCGCTTCTGGCTCGTCGGGCATCAGCGTCGTGAGCACACGCGCGAGGCGGATAGCCTCTGCCGACAACCGGGTCTGATCCGGGTCTCCGTAGCCCTGATTGAACAGCAGGTAGAGCACGTGTAGCACGGCGGGCAGGCGCTCTTGGAGTAGGCGGGCCGGCGGCACCCGAAACGGGATGGCCGCGTGGGCCACCTTCTGCTTGGCCCGCAACAGGCGCTGGCCCATCGTGCGCTCGGGCACCAGGAATGCCCGCGCGATCTCGGCCGTGGCGAGGCCGGCCAGGCTCCGCAGGGTCAGTGCCACCTGGGCGTCGAGATTCAGCGCCGGATGGCAGCAGGTGAACATCAGCTCGAGCCGCTCGTCGGGGATCTCGCTGTCGAGGCTGCCGTATGGTGCGGGCTCGTCTCGCATCACGGCTACCTCCCGAAGCTTCGCTGCCTCGGCTGACGCGCGGCGCATCCGGTCGATATAGCGGTTGCGCGCCGTGGTGGTGAGCCAGGCCAGTGGCTGGTCAGGTACGCCGGACTCCGGCCACTTCCGCAGTGCCTGCGTGAACGCGTCCTGCGCGCACTCCTCGGCCAGGTCCCAGTCGCCGCCGGTGAGCCGGATCATGGTGGCCACGATCCGGCTCCAGCCGTCGGCGTAGATCCCGGCGATGCGCTCGCTAACCTGATCAGCCATTAGTCCTCGTCGTCGGGCCAGAACGGGCGCAGCTCGATCATCCCTGACCAGGCGACCGGGTGCTTGGACGCGACCTCGATGGCCTCGTCCAGATCGGCGCACTCGAGAACGTCGAAGCCGCCGATCAGGTCCTTGGTTTCGGCGTAGGGGCCGTCGGTCAGCAGCACCTCGGCGTTGCGGACGCGAACTGTGGTGGCATCGCTGGCCGGCCTGGTGCGGTTGCCCATCAGCCGGATCCCCTTGGCATCCATCTGCGTGACCCAGTCCTCGATGTCCGGGGCACCCTCGTCCTGGCCGGGCGTGTAGTTCGGGTCGGCGCAGACCAGCATCAGGTACTTCATGGTGTCGCTCCTATCGCTTCGTCGTCTTTCACGATCGCGGTCACCTAGATGACGAACAGTTCCCCTGCTTTACTACAGCCTCACCTCAAGATATTTCGCCCACGACGGAGCAACCCGTTGCCTGAGCCGATCGAGGTACGCGAGGAGCCGCGGCAAGACCGTCTGGACCCGAGAACACCCACGAGTCGATGGGCCTGAATCAGGCGACGGGCCGACCGAACTGGCACCTGGTCCTCGCCAGGTAGACAAGTTCGCCGTGATCACGTCGCGGCAGGCCGCCCAGAGGAGCGCCGAGGCGAGGACCCGCTCGGTCGCCTCGGCGGACTAGAGCTTAAGACGGCCGGGCCAGCCGCGCTTCCGGCAGGATGGGCTCGAACAGCTCCACCAGGTTGCCGGACGGGTCCTCGGCCAGGATCTGCCTGCCGCCGGTTCCGGTGACGATCTGGTTGCGGAACCTGACACCTGCGTCGCGCAGCCGCGTGACCGTGCCCTCCAGGTCAGGGACCTCGATCGCGAACCGATTCCAGCCTCCGGGCTCAGGAACCGTTCCGTCGGGCATCGCCTGGCCGCCGCCTGGCCCGCCGCCCGGTGCGCTAAGCACGAGCCGCAGGTCGCCTAGGGACAGCATCGCGAACGCCGGGGCCGGGTGCATCACCTCGGCGAAACCGAGCTTGTCCCGGTAGAAAGCGATCGCCGCGTCGACATCGCGGACGATGTACCGGACGCTGACCGTAGCCATAAGCCGACCTCCCGAAGACCAGCATGTAAACGCTGCCGTGTCACAACGATACGCACCGTAGCGCGGCGCTATATGACCGGAAGGCGGACAGCCATGAACGCAGCGCGGCTGGCCGTCGAGGAATCACTTCCGCCGGGCCGCCGGGCCGCGCTGCACCTCAGGGCGCCCTGCAAAGTCTTTTCCGCTGGTCATGAGGGTTTCCTGATGCCGAGTATGGTCAGGAGCAGGGTTGTATCGTGCCTGATCTTGCGGATGGTGGCGGCGATCCTGGTGTATCCGGCTTGCCGTATGAGTCCGATTGTCAGGTTACGGAGCGTGGCCATGATGCGGGGGCGGAGCCGGCCCGAACGCGGGAAGAATCCTCACCGAGCGTGACATCACGGACCCAGTGGACCTTGTTCTCTATCGTCCAGTGCCCGCGGACGTAGCCGGCCAGGTGCGCGGGGGCGGCCTCGCGGGCGTCCAGGCTGGTGATGATGAACACCGCGACGGCGGACTTCACCTGCGTGCGCGCCCAGCGCTTTCCTTTCCTGACCCGGACGGTCCGGGTCACGTACCGCTCGATGAGCGCGACCTGGCGGGCGTGCGGGAACCGCTTGCGGATGTGCTCCGGGGCGTCGGTGACCTGGATGGTGCGGCGCTCGCGGCGGCCGTGCCCTTTCTCTTCTGTTACGTGCCGGACGGGGACGGATGTCCAGTCCAGGGCGTCGATCTCGTCCCATAGGGCCGGGGTGTTCTGCTTGACGGTGAGCACGTAATGCGCGGAAAGCTCCTCGCAGATGAACCGGGCGTGCGCCTTGACGGTGTGGCCGGCGTCGGCGGTGATCACGTGCCCGGCCAGGCAGTAGTACTCGTTCAGGCCGCGCAGCAGCGGCGCGAATTCCGGTACCTCATTGGTCTTCGGGCCGATGAGCCGCTCGGCGAGCACGGTCCCGGTGCCGTGCACGGCGGCGGCCAGCAGGTACGGGATGACGCCGTCTTCGCCAGCGGCGCCGCGCACCGCCTTGCCGTCCACCGCCAGAGCCGGGAGCCGGCCTGGCCGGGCCACGGAGAACGTGACCGGGCCGGGGTCCGCGCGCGATGCCAGGTACGCGCCGGCGTGGCCGGCGAGCGCCTGCGCGCCCAGCGCGGTGAAGACCCGGACCACGGTGTCCGGGTGGGGCGGGACGCACGCGCCCAGGGCGTTCCGCCTGGCTGCGGCAGCGGCCAGGACTTCCTGCGGCGCGGCGTGCACCCATGCGGTCACGTCCGCCGCCTGCGTGTTCCCGCACAGCACCGCTGCCGTGCACAGGGCCAGCACGCACGGCAGCGAGTGCCGGATCCCGCGCGGGTCCCGCGGGTCCGGAACCCGCGCGAAGCACTCCAGCAGGTTCCCGCCCGATGCCTGGCCCAGCGCGGCCGCACGGACGGCCAGCTGAGCCAGGGCTTCCTCAGCAGCGGCGGGCACGGGCATGCCAGACTGGACGGGCAACGGGGTCTCCCGGGCGGATAAGAGATGTCAGCAATCCCTTGTCCTAGCCCGGACCCCGTTGTTCCCGCCGCCGTGACACCCGCAGCGCCCGCAACGTGACGCAACCGGAACAACCCCCGGCCGCCGTCACGCTCCGCACCCGAAACCCGGGACACCCACCCCTCCCAGCCCCGGCACCGGAATTACCGAAAGTAACGCAAACCCTGCCGCGCGGCAGCCTCACGCACCCGAAGACACCCCAACCCCGGCAAGCCGCCCGCCCGCATAACACCAGACGACCAGGCCAAACTACTTTGCGGGCCGCCCTGGCGGCGAGGTCGGGTCTCCGACGACCTGTTTAAGCAGCGTCGCCAGGGGATTAGAGGCTAAATGACATTGAGCCTAAGTGAGACTCTCTAATCAGCTAATGAAAGCTGACCTACTCGCTCGTCGATAAATGATCATAGACTCAGCCTATCTGCGAGAGAGCGGACAGCTGCCGATAGCTCAGCTTGTGTTATTGGCTTTATTCGTACTCCGTAGCCAGGAACAAGGAAACGTGGCCTGCCGGTATCATCGCGCACCGTGACTGTCTTGCCATCCGTCAGTAGATAGACGTGGTGTGTCACCACGATGTCGTCACCGCGGTCTTGTGGCAGGTGCTGTACGTGCGAACTAACTCGCCAGCCGCGAGCGAGAGGTTCCTCCCGGTTACGTTCGGAGATCTCGCGCTCGACCTCTGCCGCACCCCTCTGCGCATCGAGCTTTTTCCTGCGCTTATCACTAAGGTTAACGCCAAATACCTTCCTCTCGTGATCAACTCGTGCTGCCTTGATCAACTTCCTCTTGTCTCGGTCGGACAGCATTTGCTTAGCCGCGTAGATGCCATCCGTGCCTGGAAAGCCTTTCTTGGCTGCCGCAGCAAGGAAAGCCGCTACGTAGGACTTGTCGTCGGCGAGACGGGCAGTTTTCGCCTCGTCGTCGGCTTGCTGGCGTGCAGCGTCGCGACTTGCCCTACAAGAGCCACACAATCGGGCACCGCGAGTGATGCCGCTGTGGTCTCCGCAGATCGCTTGCTGGCACCCTACGCACCGCCCGATGGCATAAGTCCCGCACGCACAAGTTTCGGCAATCTGGACAGGCGTTCGGGAGTCGATTTCCTGATAGCGGTTACCACAAACACGAGAATCGCTGTAAGGAACCATCGTGGTCCCGTACACGGGGTCTGGCCGACGGACCTCGAAGCGGATGAGGCTCCTGCACTCCCAGTAGCCCGGAGCGATTGGTATATGCTCGCTACCACCACAATTTGGACAAGACATAGGATCTCCCCCTAACACCCGGCTAAGTTATTCTGCCAGATTCAAGACATTAAGTGAAGCCGATCCAGTCCGGCATGTATCAGACGCCTCTCCAGGCAGGAAAGCTGCTGACCACGTCAGCTGGCGCGATCGAACGACGGCACAGCGGCACCGTTGCGCAGCGACCGAATGACCATTTGCCAGCTGCGTCGGCTGGACCGGGTCCGGGATTTGCGAGATTTCGTCTGGTGGTCTGCCCAGGACAGCGCTGACTACGCCGATGGCAAGCTGAGCGAGGCTTTGGCGGAGTTGCGCGCGGGTGATCTGGGCCAGGAGATCGCGCCCTCGGCGGAGGATCTGGCCTGGGCCCGCCAAGAGCTGGCTGAAGGGGAAGGTCGCGGGAATTGACCGTTGCCGTCGTGCCGACCAAGGTGGCTGAACGTCAGATTGCGGAGCTGCGGGGCAGGCCGCGTGCGTCGTTTCTTTTAGCAGTCGATGACATCCGCCGCCGTGGCTGCGCAGCCGCCGGGTCCCCCTGACCGGCCCTGAACTGTCGGCGATCTGCCGACTTGACCTGTACGGAGCGTGGCGGATGCTGACGGTGTTCGAGGCTGCGGATCACTGTGTGGTGTTGCCAGTAGCCGAGCCGCGCGAGACGGCCTGCCGTTCCTTGGCTGGACTACTTCCATCTTGCGGCGTTCCTTCCAGGCACCGAGTGGCCTGGGGTCAGAGGGCTCGATCCACTGGCCCTCGTCGCTTTCGTTACTGCGGGTCGGCTCGCCGCTGATGTAGCGGGCGATGAGGACGATGGAGCACTCCTGCCTGGCTTCGCCGTTGCTGGTGTAGAGGATGATGTGCCGGGAGTCGGTGTAGATGCCGACCAGGCCGGTGATCCCGTAGGTGACGACGACTCACGCAACCTCCTAGTAATCCTCGTCGATGGTGGCGTGGCGCGCAGCCAGACCGATCCGTCGGGCAGTTCGGTGACTTCGCAGAACGCGCCGCTGCCCTGCAGCGTGGTGGCGCCGCCGAGCCGGCGGGCGAGCTCTGGCGGGATGATCGTGGCCCAGCAGTAGTCCTGCAGCACTTCGCGGGACCTGATGATCGATGCGTCCGGGTTCTCGGCCCGAGGCGGCGGGCCGAGCCGCCGGGTGGCTTGCGACAGGCCCTCGCCGGCGGGTCTGGTGTCGGTCATGAAGCCTGTGCAGGCACCGATCCGCGCCGCTGCGGAGATAATCCCGCTGTTCGCGCCGCTGGCCGTGATCGCCCCGCTGGCTGGCCGGCTCACCAGCCGGATCGGTCCCCGGTTTCCCGTTGCCTGCGGCTTCGTGCTCTCCGCGGGCGGCCTTGCCATCCTGCTGGCGACCGGCGCCAGGTCCGGTTACCTCCTGCCGCTGCCGGCCTTCCTGCTGTGGGGCGCCGGGCTCGGTGTGCTCACTCCGGCCGTGGTGGCGGCTTCGATCGCCGCGGTGCCAGGAAAACGGGCCGATCTTGCCTCGGCCGTGAACAACACGTCCCGCCAGGCTGGCGGGGCTATGGGCGTCGCGGTCGCCGGGGCGATCGCAGGCCAGCCCGGCGATCCTGGTTTCCTCGGCGGCTTCCATGCCGTTGCCGCCGGCGCCGCCTGCCTGTATCTGCTCACTGCCCTGATCGCCGTGCTCCTGATCCCCGGCACACTGCAGCGGCGGCAGGCAACCTAGGCGCCATCGTGCCGTTCCCGGTACCGGCGGCATCGACATCAAGGCATTTGCCGGGCGCTGCCGAGGGTGAGGCAGGTACAGGAACGGGACGATCCGCACCTCGCTTGGTGCCAAGTGGATGGAGACGGCGGCTGCTTGCGCGCCTAAGGCTCATGGACGTACACTGGACGTACAATGAGTGGTTCGGTGGCTAAGGGAGGCGCGCGGGTGACTGCGGTGGAGGCGAGGCGGCGCAGCCGTCGTCTGGAGTTGCGGACGACGCCTGAGGAGCGCGAGATTATCGACGCGGCGGCGGCGGCGAGCGAGACTGGGCTGACTGAGTTCGTGGTGAGCAGCGCGGTGGACGCGGCTCAGCGGGTGCTTGCCGACCGGGACCGGTTCGAGCTGGATGCGGTGGCGGCTGAGGCGTGGGATGCGATGAATGCTCGTCCGGCCAGGGACCTGCCGGGATTGCGGCGCCTGATGGAGCGTCGGTCCCCGTTCGTCAGTTGAGCGGTGGTTACCGGCCGCCTGAGCTGCTGGCCGGGAATCATGACGTGTCGGGTTTCGAGTGCCGGTCGCGGGAGCAGGGCGACTGGCTGCGGCGTCATGCCCGCCAGTCCGCGGCTTCCGGGACGACCAGGGTGCTCGTCGTCACGGGCCCGGACGGCGGGGTCGTGGTGGCTTATTACGCGTGGTGCATGGCGCAGCTGACGGTGGGTGCCTCGCCGGAGCGACTGCGGAAGGGAGCGGGCCGTTACCCTCAGCCGGCGGCGCTGCTGGCCCGGCTTGCCGTTGATGCCCGCCATGAGGGACGCGGACTCGGCGCGGCTTTGCTCCAGGATGTGTTCGCCCGGCTGGCGGGGCTGTCGGAGGACATCGGCTGCCGTGGCCTGCTGATACACGCTGAGTCGGCCGAGGCGAAGAAGTTCTACCTGCACCTGGTGCCAGAGTTCGAGCAGAGCCCGACCGACGATCTGCACCTGGCCCTGCTGCTGAAGGACATCCGCAAGACCTTGGCCCCCCCTGATTTATGCAGCCCTCGCCGAGAGCGGGCTGGTAGGCGCTGCGCGAACCAGAGCCGGCGAGTTGTCTGGCTGACGCGGCGACCCTCGACGTGCTCAGGTTCCTGTCCCGTCGGCTTGAGCCGGCCGCGGTGCTGCTGGCGGTCAGCTACCTACCGTCGACCATCATGTGGCGGCGGTCCTGCGCAAGCTCGGCGCGCGCGGCCGGGCCGAAGCACGAGAGGCAGCAGCCAGGATCGGGCTTGCTGAGTCACCTATCTTGGCCGGAGCGGCTGCCTAGGTTAGCCGCGAGCGGCGACGGTATTGGTCGTATCGCTGGACTTGCCCGGGCAGAGGGCGACCCCGGCCGACGCCACGGCGAAGGCAGCGACTACGGCCTTCGCGCACTCGGTGCCGAGAGCTGCTCGGGTTTATTTTCGAAATAAACCAGCAGTGCCTCATGGCACCATTGATAGCTGGGATACCGGGGCCTGTCCTGGATTCTTGCCGGGCAATACCGGTGCGGTGGCTTCGCCAGGAGACTGGACTGACAACTAGGGGCCAGTGGAGACCGAGGCGATCTCCCAGACCGAGGAGCTTACGGCCAGGACAGCTCCTCGGATCCCAGTTCGCTGTACGCGACCAGCGCGGGGGCGATCCAGTCATCGATCACCAACGACATAATGTCGGTGGCCTTCGGCTACGTTCGGGTTGATTGCTCGTGCCGCCGACGGCTGGCCGACGCCGCCAGGAGGCTGAGCTGATGGCGGACCTCCGCGGGGCCTGGCCCTGCCGGGCAGGAGCAGGCCCCGAGTGGTGCTAGCTGAGCCGGGCGGTTGTGACCGGCCGGCGGAGTTACTTGGTGCTGGGGTCGCTGATCTGGCCTTCGGTGTCGCCGGTGGGCAGGGTGTCATAGACGAGGGGCGCGCTGGGGCCGAGCACGGCCTCATCGATCGTGCAGGCGTCCAGCAGCGTAGCCGCGGTCACGCCGTCCTTCTCGCAGGTGGCCTGCGCCTGCTGGTCGGTCGCTGGCGGGAGATCGCTGGCATCGAACGTGTTCTTCGGATCGCTCAGGACCGGCGCGGAGCCGCAGGGGGTAAGCAGGTCCTGCCGCCCCGTCGCGGTGACCTGCCAGCTCTGGGCGTAGGTACCGTAGAACTGGCTGAAGGAGTACGGCGCGGTCAGGACCGTGCCGGTGCTTGCCTCGATCGCGGTGGGGTTGGTGTTTCCCGCGGCGTTGGCGAGAAGGCCTTGCACGGGCTCGGGCCAGCGGCCTAAGCCCAGGGACGCGTTGATGTATTTGGGGCTGGTGGTGCTGCTGACCGCCGCGCTCACCGAATCTCCGCTGCCGTCCCGGATCAGGTAGGTGGTCCCGGCCGGGTCGAGCGAGACGCTAGCGCCGCCGGGCAGGCTGAGCTGGCTGCCGCGCGAGAGGGCAGTAGGCTCGCCGTTCACGTAGAGCGGGGCGCTCGCTGTGGCGCAGACGGCGACGTCGGAGGTACCGACCTGCGCCGCGATCGCCTGGTTGACCGCGGCGTCCGGCCATGAGGGCGCCCCGGAGACCTGGCGGTTCTCGACCAGGAAACCCGAGCTGGTCGAGGCCAGTACATAGTCGCCCTGGGCCTGGAAGTCGTAGAACAGATTCTGGAACGTCATCAAATGGGTGTCACCGTCGCCATGGGCACTGGCGCACGTCGGCACGCCCCCGGCGGAATTTTGAAGGGACTCGATCGCCGGGTCGGCGCCCCCGGTGAACGTAGGCGTAGGCGCCAGGTTAAGACTATTTGTCTCGCCGGTGAAGCCTTCAAGCACGCAAGTCGGGGCTGCGCTGCTGCCGTTATTCACTGTCGTCCGGACGGTCAGCGTGCTTCCGGCGCCGAACATCGCCTCGGAGCCGCCACCGTCGCCGACGACGGCGAACTCGGTGGTCATCCAGTTCGCCGACAGGTCAAGCACGCTGTCCGCGTTGCTCACGGACGCGGCCAGGCTTCCATCAACCAGCGAAGCGGTATCGTTACCGCCGCCGGACGCGGTGCCGGAAAGGGCCGCGCTGGCCAGGTTCGCGGCGGCGAGCGGGCCGCCGCTTAGGGTGCTCGCGGGCGAGTTCTTGTAGCAGTCGCCAGCGAACGGATTCCATCCGGCGGGGCAGGTGGTGTCGTAGTTCAGCAGCCAGTACTGCATGAAGACCTCGTTAAAGGTCGAGGAGTAGATGAACTGCTGCCAGCCCTGGCAGATGGCCGGGACGAGGGCCCCGGAACAGGCCGGTGAAGTGAAGGGCGCGGAGTTGAGCTGGAGCGAGAAGCTGCCCACGCTCGTCACCACCGTGCCGGCGTCGAACGACCCGGTCGCATTGAACATCGGGGTGCCGGATACCTGGGCGGAATAGTCGACGCCGTTGCCCACGGTCTCCCGGGTGACCTTGCGCCGGACTCCGCCCACTGCCGGTAAGTGCCGAAGCGGCCGATAGGGGATAAGGGGGGCTGTGACGCACCGGGTCTTTCGCCACGTGACCGCCGGATAGGAAGCGGTAAAACAGCCCCGGCCCGGCAGCGCGAGCTGCTTCATGGCGTGCCCCCAGCTCACCCGGGTCAGCGGCCGCGGAATGCTGCCCGCGACCGCGTTCGCGGACCCGATCATGGCTAACACTCCGGCGATGGCCAGCGCCTGGAATAACCTCGTCCGGTAGCCGTATGCGGAACGGCGCCGTCCTCCGCTGCCGGCGCCGTGGCTCGATCGTCCTGGGTTGCTGGGGAATCTGAGTAATCGCATGCTCTGCTCCTGGATTCGGGCGTGAGGCCGGCGGCCCAAGTGGCCCATCGGCGATCACGCGTCAGCGTCAGTATCGGCGGCAGCAAGGGAGAAAGACAATACCGAGCAGCTCATCTTCACCTAGTCATCCAATGGCAGCCAGGAACAAATACGGCACTACACGACCTTCGCCAAATAACGCCGAGCAATAAACTCGCCTAGGGCGACGGCGACCCGAAGGGGACGCTAGTAGAGCCGATTATGGTTGAGCGTGCCTGCGTCGAGTAATAGGTATGTAAGGCAGGCAAATCCTGCCTTACATACCGGAATGGCGTCTGTGCATTACATCCACAAACCGGGTGAGAGGCCATGCTCGGGATGATTCCGGGGTCCTGGTTATCTTCAGCGGATCTCGCTGGCTCAGGGCGAACCAGCCGGCGGCGAGCGGGATCGCAAGCCAGCAGGCGATCGCGGCGGATCGCCGGGAGCCAGGCCGGCTGAGGCTGCGGATGTTCGATGACGACCGCTTCCATGAAGGCGGTGAGCAGATCCTGCACATGCCGTCGCAGGCTCTCGGCCTCCAGGCGCGCTGGGCCGTCGAATTCCCATTGGTACACGTCAGGTGCCGAACCCGGCCCGGATCTCCTGCCAGCTGGTGCGTTCCCCGGGCGGGGGAGGCCCGTCGGCTACGTAATGGTCGACGCGTGCCAGAAATGAGCGCTGGGCGTCGGGATCGCGCCATGCGTCTGCCTCGAACCACCAGCGCCGCACTGTTCGTAATAGCGTGGTTAGGTCCTCGTCTTGGCGCGCCCGCTCGAAGGCCGCGTCAAGCTCGCTGTCGTAGCGCGCCAGAACCTCGGGATCAGCCGTGGCGGCCAGCACGGCCCGTATCGCTGCCGGGGTGCAGGCCGGGCGACCCAGGACAGCCGGGCGGCCGGGTTGCGGTGCGCTCATAGCTCCAGCATGCCCGGCGAAGGCTTACAGCGTTGCCGTGGATGAGCAGCGCGGGTAGCGCGATGCGGCTACTTACAGGAACGAGCACGCAGGCATCAAGGACTCCGTGTAGCGGGACACGTCAGGATGAGTCCTGACGGGCAGTTCGCTTGCGGGCTTTCTTCAGGGCGGTCTCGTAGTCCTCCATGCTGCCGGCGTAGAGCCCCGCCTCGCTGGCGTCCTCGGTCATCCGGTCCAGGGCTTCGCGTCGGTGCTGTCGCTAGCCGGTGCGCCTAGTCGGCGAGAGGTGTCGACCCGGTAGTCGTGGGACACGTTCTGGGCTTGCTGACCGTCGCCTACCCGGCAGCGCGGACCGATCTTGAGCGTGCCAGCGACCTGTTCGGTGGCTCATGGCTGGACCGCGGCAATGCCGTCCCGGCTACCCGGATCGGCAGGTGCGGGCGGCGCGGCCGGTCTCGGCCGCGCCGCCTTTTGGCGTTATTTGTAAGGCACGGCCTGGAAGTAGCAGGCGATGTGCTGGCCAGCCTTGTGCTTGCACGCGGCGGCCACGTCGGCAGGGCTCCCTGTGTCCTTGAGCGGGAAGAGGAGGTTACCTACCTTCTTGTAAATGACGGCGAAGCCCGCGATGGCTGTTTTCTCGTAGTCGGGCATGGTGATGTAGGCCGGGGTGCCTGGGGATTGCCGTAGGACGGGTCGACGAACTCGGGGACGTCGCTGCCGGACAGCGAGACTTTCACGATCGCGTGGTCGCCGGTGGCGAACATCATGGGCGGATCGGAGATCGGCCCTGGGCGATTGGCCTGGTGGACTGATAGCTGACGCCGGAGCCGCTGATCATGATCCGGTTGTGCGGGCCGACGGTCAGGTTGTCGCGGTACGGGTAGTTGGTCGGGGCGTTCTTCTTCTTGCTGAACTTCCACAGGCCCGGGCCGACCAGCATGTAGGCGTAGGGGCCGGGACCTCGGCCCTTGGCCGGGTCTGGGCCGGCGTAGAAGCCCGGATAGAAGCCGTTGACAGGGTCGCCGAGGCCGATCGCCTCGGCTGAGATGCCCTGGAAGGCGAGTACCCCGGCGATCTTTCTGCTGGCGAAGGTCTTCCAGATCGCGTTGAACACAGCCAGCTCGCCCGACTTGCCGGTCGCCGCGACCGATCCGACGTCAAGCAGCGATTCATAAGGTTCTGCGACCTGGCTCGCGCCCCTTCCCGACGCCGGGGTGTAGGTGCCGGCGGTCACGTACACGGTGAAGTGCTCGTCACCGGCTGCGATGGTGGCCTGGGTCTTGGGCTCGGTAATGGTCCAGGCGATCGACAGCAGGTCGCGCCCGACCACGGCGGGCAGATTATCGCCGGTAAAGGTCAGGTTAGTGGCGGTGAGCTGGTACTGGTCACCTACTTTCCGCACGGTCATCGCCGTGCTGGCCAGCTCAGGGAAAGTAAATGTTCCAGCACCGAGTCCCCTGATCACGGCGTTAGCGGTGAGCTGAGGATCGGTGACCGGTCCGTTGGAGACAAAGACGACCTTTTTGATAGTGAGCGAGTTACCTGCCGGGTAGATGACCGGCCAGTCCTTAGCCGACGGGCCGTCGGGTGCCGGCACTGGTGATTGGCAGCCGAGGTAGTCATACTCCACCGGGTCGGCAACCCCGTCGCAGTCCTCGGGTCCCCACAGGTCGTCCACCTTGGCGTGCGCCCCGTCGTCCCGCCAGGTGCGGCGCCGGCGGCGGTGCCGCCTGCGCCGTCCAGCCGCCCGTGGACAGGCCCGCCGCCAGCGCTGCCGCTGCCACGATGGCCGAGGTTCGCGCCAGCCGGTGCAAACGTCCGCGCGGACCATGGATCGCTGACCTTCTCCACTTCATGTTCCCTCCCGAAACGGTGACCCGGCAGCCAATGCCGGGCTCGGGAGTACATTCGCAAGCGTGCGTCACACCAGCGGCACACCGAGCTCAGACCGCCGTGACGCGCCGCCGCACCTGATGTTCCAGCTCGAGCATCGCGGCCGGCGGCCTGACTCCGAGCTCGTCGACAACGAGCCTGGCCCGCTGCAGCATCGTCCGGGCCGCACCACGGCGACCCTGCGTCAGCAGATGGCGCGCCGCGGTGACGTACCGATCCTCCTCGTCGGGAGCCAGCTCGATCGCCCGCTCCAGGCAGCGAACGGCCTCGTCCAGGTCGCCGACTTCGGCGGCTGAGCCCGCGCACAGGTCAAGCAGGGCCAGCGCCCGGCGTCGCAGGCGCTCCCTGGCCAGTTCTGCCCACGGCTCATACGGATCGTCGGGCAGCAGGTCACCCCGGTAACGCGAGAGCGCGGCCCGGGCCGCCGACACCGCCTCCCTCGAGCGGCCAGCGGCGAGGTCGCTGGCTCGCCGCGCGTCGTGCTCGAATGCCTGCACGTCAGCGTGCACCGTGGGGCCGAGGCGCAAGTGCCGGTCCTCGCGTATCACCACATCGCCGATCGCGTCCTTGAGCCGGTTGAGCACGGTGCGCAGCCGGTTCGCGCTGACTTCGGGATCGGCGTCCGGCCACAGTGCCTCCATCGCGGCATCGGCGGTCAGCCGGCCACCGCTGGCCGCCAGGAGCTTGACCAGCTGACGTCCCTGGCCGGGCGGCACTTCCACCGGCTGACCGCCTCGCGACATGCCGAACCCGCCGAGGAGACTCAGAACGACAGGAAATGCCATGGTCGCGAGACTGGTCCCGAGCGGATGGCCGGTAGCGGCGACCAGGCCGAGCACGCGCTCGGCAGCGACGCGCTCAGCGATCAGCGGCAGCGCCGGGAGCCCGAGCCTTGCGGCCCGGTCCATGGCGTCAAGCGCGAGCGCTGCCGCCTCGGGATCGCCGCGACGCTGCGCGGCCACCGCGCGCAGCAACTGGAACCGACATCGCTCGACCGGCTCGCACCACGGTGACCCGGACAACGCGACCAGCCGGCGTTCGGCTTCCTCAGGATCGCCGCTACGGGCACAGATGGCGGCGGCGGCACGGTCCACCTCGAAGTCCTCGTGCTCCGACTGCTCACGTGCCCGGTCCAGATACCGCAGCGCAATGTCGTGATAGCCGACTCGGTCGAGGAAATCGGCCGCATCGGCGAGGAACTCCCCGCCGCAGCCGTCGAACCAGTCGGATCGGAACGACTCGGCCTGGTGAATCGCGGCCAGAGTTCCCGGCCCGTCACCCTGCTGCGACAGCGCGCGGCCGCGCTCCCAGCTGACATACGCGCGGACCCGCACATCCCCGATGATCTTCGCGGTCTCTTCGGCCTCGGCGAGGCTGGCCTCAGCCTCCTCGTATCGTCCGGCCAGGACCAGGGCCTCGGCACGGAACGTCAGGATGGTCCCGCGCTGCTGCCGCCGCGCCGGGATGGCCGCCAGCGCCTCGTCGTACGCCGCGACAGCCAGGTCGACGGCGCCGCGATGGACGTGCACCCACGCGCCGAGCGTCGTGAGAGCGTAGGCCTGCCACCTCCACAGCCGAAGGCCCTGGTACCTACGAGCCGCGGCCGAGAGCTCGTCCGCTGCGCGCGCGAGGTGCGCTTCGTCCTTGTACCTGGCTGCCGCCTTGCCGAGAACCTCGAGTAGCCGCGCCCTGGTGCGCACCTCGTCAGGCCCGGCCTTCGCCAGGACCGCGGCCGCGAGGCGCTGCCCGCTTTCAGGATCGTCGTCGCGCACCAGGTCGCTCGCGAGCTCGGCCTGGATCTCGCGGGCCAGCGAGGGATCTCTCGGCGGCTCGCCCAGCGCGGCGAGACCCCGTCGCAGGGCCTCGGCCCTGCGGTTAATCGCCCCCGGCGGCTCACACTCGCGGGCCAGGTGCAGCAGCAGGCGCGGATGCTCATCCAGGCTGGCCGACGGCAGCCTGGTGATCAGCGCGGACAGTTCGTCCAGGCCGAGCCGTTCCGCTTCCGCGGGACTGAGGGCGGCCAGCAGCCGCGCAGCCTCGGCAGGTTGCCCGGCACCGATGAGCAAGTCGGCGGCTAGGTCTAGCCGACCCTGCTCAGCGTAGGCGGCAGCGGCACCCACCAAAGTCGCGGGCAGCGCCGGCGCGCGTGCCGCCAGCAGATCCTGCACCGGCCCGATGAGCTGGTACCAGCCGTCATCGCCCTGCAGCGGCAGTCCGGCCCGGCTGATCGCGGCGAGCAGACCCGGCATGCCCGTCGCGCGGGCGACCACGGCCTCACTGAGCAGCGGCAGATGCGCTATCTGCTGCACCGCTGAACGAGCCTGCGCGGGCAGGACCCGCAGGATCTGCTCGGTCAGGCCGGCTGAGCACGGCCGGCGGGGCAGCGCCCGCCACCCGGTACCCGAGCAGCGGACGCCCCGCCGAGCGCGCTTGCGCCGCGGCCAGCACCACCGCCGCCGTCCAGCCGCCGGTGATGTCCCGCAGCCACGCGGCATCCGTGTCGGGCACAGTCAGCCCGAAACCGTCCCGGCACAGGGTCGCGATCTCCTGCGCCGTCATCGCTAGGTCCGCGGTACCCAGCCATGCGGCGGCACCAGCGCGGCGCAGCTGGCCGAGGCCGGGTGCCGCGTCCCGCCCGAGCAGCAAGAGCCGCTGACCCGATTCAAGCTGGCCCGCCAGCCGGGTGAGCAGAGCCGCGGCGTCCCGCTCCGCATTCTGGATTTCATCGACGATAATCAGCGCGCCGGCACCGGCAAGCGCCTCCAGCATGGCGTCCAGGACGCCAGCGGGGCCGGCGGCAAACGCCTGGTCCATCCGCGCCGCGAGGTCGGACAGGCCGACTCGTGCCGCGGCCGAGCGCAAACGATAGGGCAGCAATGCCGCCGAAACGCCGCTGGACTCAAGCACGCCGCAGATGACAGGGACCTCGAGCCGGTCACCGGCCTCCGCGGCCAGCGCCGACTTGCCGTAACCCGCGCCGCCGATGACAACGCACACCCCTGCCCCGAGCACCCGGTCCGTCAGCCGCGGGCGAGCGAGGTGATAGCCGGGAAGCGCCAAAAGTTCCTCATAGTCATCAGCTCAAGAATGGACGCCGGCGCCGGCCGGCGCGGCAGCCAGCGAGCCCGGCCCAGGCCCGCTGGACAGCGCAGCCGTCGATAGCCTGCGGCATCAGGATAGACATGGTGAGAGCTGGCGGCAGACCAGGATAATGGCTTGCCGTGATTGACCATTGGTCAGCCCGCGGATGTGGTCGCTGACATTGATCCGCGAGATTTCCTGCGTGCCTTGAGCGCCACGCACCGTGGACACGGTTCGTAGCACACATTGCACAGGACGAGCGTTGCCGGCGTTTAACGGGGAGTGTTCTCGGAGCGCGGAGTGCTGACCGGCCTATACGACGGAAACACTCCGTCATCGGAGAACGCTCCCCGTTAAACGAGGGAAAGTCTCCCGGATCACGCGCCGTCGCCCTCCAGGGCGCGCCTTACTGGATCAAGGCCGCAGGCCACGAAGCCGCAGCCCGCGAAACTCCGCGACTTTGATAAAGGCAGGTTTTTGCCCGCCCCCGCACATCGACGCCACGCGTCACGACGCCGGATAGGTCAGCCCCACGAACCGGGCGCCACGCAGGTCCTGGCCGATCAGCGCTCTGCGCGGTCACCTGCACCTGGGTCACGACCGGGTAGTCCTGGCGTTGGCCTCGGCGGGATTCAAGGTTGTCAACAAACCCTTAAAACCGGTTGCGCGGTCTTGGCAGGCCGCCTTCGCGGGGCAAGTATCGAAACTAGGGGCATTCGTTCTGGCTCGGGCACATCGGAGGCAACGAGATGATACGTATGCGACTCCCGTTAACACTCGACCGGCAGCGACGGCTCGTGGCGGCTGTCGGCGCTATGGCCCTGGCCGGGTTCCTCGCGGTGCCGGCCGCGGCCGTGACGACCAGCGGAGCCAGCGCGGCCGCGCCCAGCCCTTCGTGCCCCTGGGTGACCTCTACCGCCCCCGTCTCCCAGCGGGTCGCGCAGCTGATGGCGGCGATGTCGCAGAGCCAGGAGATCAGCATGGTGGAGGGGCACGGCACGTCCAACCCCTACGTGTTTTACACGCCCGCGATCTCCTCGCTGTGCATACCCGCGTTCGGGCTCGAGGACGGCCCGGCCGGGGTCGCCGACGGGCTGACCGGCGTCACTCAGCTGGCTGCGCCCGTGGCGCTGGCCGCGACCTGGGATCCGTCCCTGGCGCAGCAGTACGGCCAGGTGATCGGCGCCGAGGAGTTCGGCAAAGGCGCCAGCGTTAACCTCGGCCCGACGGTAAACATCGACCGGGACCCGCGCTGGGGCCGGTCGTTCGAGGCGCTGTCGGAAGACCCCGCCCTGAACTCCGCGCTCGATGTCGCCGAGATCGACGGCGTGCAGAGCCAGGACGTGATGTCCCAGGTCAAGCACTTCGACGCCTACAACCAGGAGACCTACCGCAACACCTCAGCCGACAACGTCATCATCGACAACCGGGCGCTGCACGAGATCTACATGCCGTCGTTCAACGCGGCGGTCAAGCAGGCCAACGCCGCCTCGGTTATGTGCGCGTACTCCATGGTGAACAGCAACTTCAGCTGCGACAACTCCTTCCTGGAGACCAGCGTGCTGCGCGACGAGTGGGGCTTCCCCGGCTTCATGACCTCCGACTACGCCGCGCTGCACTCGACCCAGGGGGCCGTGCAGGGGACCGACATGGAGCAGCCGGAGAGCACCTTCTACGGCAGCGCGCTGAAGTCGGCCATCCAGCGCGCCACGATCCCGCTCAGCGCGCTGAACACGATGGTGCAGCGCATCTTCACCGAGATGTTCGAGTACAACCTGTTCAACCAGCCGCGGACCGGGTCCACCTCGGCCACGGTCACCACGCCCGCGGACGTGGCAGTGGGCACCCAGGTCGCCGACGAAGGCAGCACGCTGCTGAAGAACTCCGGCTCAATCCTGCCGCTGCCCACCACGAACGCCGGCACGATCGCGGTCATCGGCCCGTCCGCGTCCGCGTCGCCCACGTACGGGGGCGGCGGCAGCGCCTACGTGATCCCGTCAGGTACCGTCACGCCGCTGGCCGGCGTCCAGGCCGCGGCCGGGTCAGGGACGAACGTCACCTACTCCCAGGGCCTGCCGACCGACACCTCGCTGCCGTCCATCCCGGCCAGCAACCTGTCTCCGGCCTACTCCTCGACCGGCTCAGGAGGCAGTTACACCGGATCGCTCACCGCACCGGAGACCGGCACCTACGTGCTGGCCCTCACCAACCCGTGCGGCTGTTACACCTCGACCTACCTGGACCTGAACGGGCAGGTGATCCTGGACAACCCGAGCACGCCGCCGGTGCACACCTACTCGGTCGCGGTCAGCCTGACCGCGGGCCAGAAGTACACGCTGTCCATCAGCGGCCAGTCGTCGCAGCTGCTGTGGGGCACGCCGTCGGCGCTGTCCCCCGACATCAGCGCCGCGGTCAGCGCCGCCAAGTCGGCGTCCACCGCCATCGTCGTGGTGTCCGACGACACCGAGTCGGAGGCCACCGACCGTCCGTCGCTGAACCTGCCGTCCGCGCAGGACGAGCTCATCCAGGCGGTGTCGGCGGCGAACCCGAACACAGTCGTGGTGGTCAACGCGGGCGCCCCGGTCGCGATGCCGTGGCTGTCCCAGGTCGCGGCCGTGCTCGATACCTGGTATCCGGGCCAGACCAGCGGCACCGCGCTGGCCAGCGTGCTGTTCGGCCAGACCGATCCCGGCGGGCACCTGCCGGTCACGTTCCCGGCCAGCCTGAGCCAGGTACCGGCGAGCACCACCGCGCAGTTCCCCGGAAACGGCAGCCAGGTGCAGTACTCCGAAGGCATCGGCGTCGGTTACCGGTGGTACGACGCGAAGAACCTCACCCCGTTGTTCCCGTTCGGGTTCGGGCTGTCCTACACCCAGTTCTCGTACAGCAACCTGCAGATCTCCCCGACCGCCGTGGACGGCACCCAGAACGTGCAGGTGTCCGCCACGGTCACCAACACAGGGCAGCGGGCCGGCAGCGACGTCGCGCAGCTGTACCTGGGAGACCCCTCGGCATCCGGCGAGCCGCCCCGCCAGCTAGCCGGCTTCCAGCGGGTGAACCTCGCCGCCGGGGCCTCGACCACCGTGTCGTTCTCTGTCACCCCGCAGCAGATGTCGTGGTGGGACGACTCGGCCAACGGCTGGACGCAGACCGAGGGCACCTACGGCGTCTACCTGGGCGATTCCTCGGCGCTGTCCAGCCTGCCGTTGCAGGGCACCTTCACGATGGCGGCAACCCCGGCGGCCCGCCAGGTCGTTGTCACCGCGCCGTCAACCATGACGCCAGGACAGGCCTCGACGGTGCAGGTCCAGCTCACCGCGTCTGGTGACGAGACCGTGCCAGATGCTCGGCTGGCGCTGCAACTTCCAGAGGGCTGGACTGCGGTTCCCGTCGGCCCGACGGACTTCACCTCCGTCGCGCCGGGCACCGCGCCCACCGCGACCTTCCAGGTGACCCCGCCCAGCTACTGGCCCAATGCTGACGCCGTCGTGCACGCGACGGCCGTCATGGGCAACCTGACCAGGGAGGCGGGGGTGAGCGTCACGGTGCCCTGAGGGCGCGGGCTGAAGGAGGTGCGCGACCGGGTTGCGCGAGCCCGCGTGAGCCGCGAGGCACGGCGGAGGCCGCCGGTGGCTTCCGCCAGCGGCGGGACCTTCGTCGGCGGCACCACCGACACCCTCACCGGCCTGACCAACCTTGGCGCCCGCGAATACAACCCCGCCACCTTCCTCACCACCGATCCGGCACCCGTGTGTTGCGGAACGTAATACAGGAACGTAGCATCCCTGTATGACGACTGTGACCTTCCGCGCCGACGACCGGACGGAGCAGGATCTGGCGGCCCTTCAGCAAGCATGGGGCACCAGCCGTACCGACGTGATCCGGCGCGCGCTGCATCAGGCCGCGGAAGCGGCGCTGGCCGAGCAGGTCCTGCGGCGCTCCAGGGAGCTAGCCGACGACCCCGACGACCGCCGGGCCGTCGCGGAGGCACTCGCCGACATGGAGGAACTCCGTGCGTGGTGACCTGTACCGCGTCAAGACCGCCCGCGGCGCGACAGGCCGCGAACAGCAGGGCGCCCGCTTCGCGGTCGTGGTGCAATCGGACTACGTTCAGCCGTCCACGCTGCTGGTCGCCCCCACAAGCACCTCAGCCAAGTGGGCGCAATACCGGCCCGAGATCGATGTGGACGGCACTTCGACGAGGGTCTTGATCGAGCAGACGATGGCCGTTGATCCGCAGCGCCTGGGAGAATTCGCCGGCCGGCTGGACACCCAGGAAATGGCCGCGGTCGACGAGGCACTCAAACTGGTACTCGCGCTCCGGTGAGCGGTTGGCGCTAGCGCAGCGCCAACCGCCCACGGCCGGGGTTGATGCCCCAGGTACGACCTGGCAGCTGTGATCGGGCTAGCAGGCGAAGGGGATGCCGCTGGCTCCGGCGCCGATGTAGTAGGTGGTTCCGGGGCCGGAGTGTTGTTGATCTCGACCATCAGGCTGTGCGAGCCGGCCGCGATATTCGGGGATGTTGAAGCTGGCGGTGCCGTTGCCTGAGCCGTCGGTGGCGATGAGCACCCCGGTCGCGACCGGGGCTAAGCTGTCCAGCTTGTAGAAGATCTGGAAGCTGGCGTTCGGCTGGTTTGTCTGGGTGAGGCTGACGTGCACGGTGAGAACGGTCCCCGCGCAGGTCAGGGAGGCGTAGCTGGCGGCGCCGTTAATGGTCTGCCCGGCGGGATTGCCGGAGAAGACCTGGAGCTGCTGCGTGCTGGGGCTGGCAGCGGGGCCGCTGAGCACAGTGAGGACGACATAGCCGGGATGGCCGGCGCCGCCGGCGGCTCCGCCGTGCGCGGCGACGATGACCGAGCCGGCGTTGCTGACCGAACTGTCCCCGCCGCTGGCCGACCCGTCACAAGACCGCGAATTCTAACTGAACCGCGACAGGGGTCGCTCGCGCGTGATCAGCGGCAGGAATCCGGGATATGGTCACACCGAGTAAGGACCGGGAGGTTGTAATGCGTCATTTCCTGAATCCGTGAGCTGGGCGGTCCGCAAACCTTAACTGGCTGTGGCCGGAGGCGTTTCGCGAGACGTCGGCGCGGTCCCGGCGAGGGTGTCGTGGTGATCGTGGCGGCAGCATACTCGGTGTTCGCCCGGCGGGCCGCCGCTGAGCCAGGCTCGCCCGCGCCGGCCGCCGAGGCCGCACCCACGGCCGCTGCCGGCCCATAGCTCCTAACATCCGCTGCGACTGACGCGCATCAGTTGAAATTGATCCCGCACATTTATCCAGGCCGACAGAGTGACCGTGCCGCAAAGGTCTGCCTAGAAAGCACGACAGCGCCACGGCAATTTTTCAGCCAATTACCTTGAAATAATTGCCGTGAGCGCGACCACCCTTTTAGGCCGGCCACCGCGGGACGACCGGGTCGCGCGAGCCCGCGTGAGCCGCGAGGGACGGCGGAGGCCGCCGGTGGTCTCCGCCAGCGGCGGCCTCCGTTACCCGGTTACGGCAGCAGGGCCTCGCCGAGGAGGAACGCGGCACCGTGCGGGGTGCCCAGGCCCGTTGTGTCGTCGTAGCCCTTGGTCGAGGTCAGCGAAGTGTCCATGCCCATGGTGATGAGGGTGCGACCTGATACGGTCATCATCGCCGTTGGGCTGGCCGGCGCCTTGACGTCGTGGAACGTCGCGCCGGCGTGGCCGAGCACGTAGAGCAGCGGGTTGGCGAACCCGATCGGGAACCGCCGGTTCTGGCTGGCCAGCGCCTGCTGGTGACGCTTGCGACCAGCGGCGTCGGCTCGCGCCCGGCCCCGACGGCAGCAAGGTGTACCCAGGCCTCGATGTTCACATCTAGGCTAGCCAATCTGTCGAGATATCTGTATAGTTATTGCATGACGATCATGCGGGACGTGCGGGAACTGAGTGTCACAGAGGCCACTCAGCGGGGCGTGGCCGGGCTCGTCGCGGATGCGGAGCGAGGCGCCGACCTCGTGGTGACCCGCCGCAATCATCCGGTGGCCGCAGTAGTGGGCATCGGCAGGCTCGCACTGCTTGAAGCGGCCGAGTCTGATCTGGTCGACTTGGCGCTCGTGCTGGTGCGGGCCGCGACGGACACCGGCAGGCGCACCTCGCTCGACGACGTGCTGACGGCATTCGGGCACACTCGGGGGTCGCTCGCCGCGCTTCCAGAAGACGACTAGGCATGACCGAGGTCACGTTCACCCACGCAGCCATCGACGACCTGCGCCGGATCGGGCCGGACGCGGCGCCGAAGGTACTCAAGAAGGTGCTCATCCTGCTCGACTCGCCGGATGCCGGTTATCCGCTCGGCGGTGAGCTCACCGGATTCCGCAAGCTCGTCGTCGGGCGCAACACGTGGCGGATCGTGTACCGGGTGGTTGACGAGAAGCAGATCGAGATTTGCGAAGTCTGGGCCGTCGGCGCTCGCGCCGACGCCGAGGTCTACGCGCAGGCGACCGCGCGCGTGCAGGCAGCGTCGGGGCAGCAGCCCGAGATCCGCAAGCTCGCCGACGTCATCGAGCGCCTGGGCAAGCTGAGCGGCGGCGTCACCGTGCCCGCTGCCCCGACTCGCGAGCCTGTACCGGACTGGCTTGCGCAGCGGTTGATCCACACCGTGGGCATGGCACCACAGGATGTCGCCGCCCTGAGCCTTGAGGAGGCAGTGAACCGCTGGGGCGAGTTCATGTCCAAGCCAAGGTAGAAAACGCCATCCGCACGGGAATTGCCAGCGGACCGGGCGGAATCTCGTCCTCTGTTGCGGACCATCCGCAGGTACCGTTCCGCTGGATTCTCTCTACTTGAGACGTAGCGGGCGTCGAACCGGATCGTGACGACAGCGTGGGTTCTCCGCCTGCTGGTGCCGGCGGTGGCGGTCGGGCGTGAGCCGCAAGGGACGGCGGAGGCCGCCGGTGGCTTCTGCCAGCGGCGGCCTCCGTTACCCGGTTACGGCAGCAGGGCCTCGCCGAGGAGGAACGCGGCACCGTGCGGGGTGCCCAGGCCCGTTGTGTCGTCGTAGCCCTTGGTCGAGGTCAGCGAAGTGTCCATGCCCATGGTGATGAGGGTGCGACCTGATACGGTCATCATCGCCGTTGGGCTGGCCGGCGCCTTGACGTCGTGGAACGTCGCGCCGGCGTGGCCGAGCACGTAGAGCAGCGGGTTGGCGAACCCGATCGGGAACCGCCGGTTCTGGCTGGCCAGCGCCTGGATGCCCGCGATTACCGGACATGACAGGCTGGTGCCGCCGATGATGCCCGGGGTGCCCTGGAAGACGAACGCGAGGCCTGTCTCCGGGTCACCCACGGCTGCGATGTCCGGTACCACGCGCATTGCCGCGGTCCCGTTCAGCGTGGCCAGGCTCCGTGGGACCGCCAGCTTCTGGTAGAGCGGTTCGGTGAACAGCGCGCTCACGCCGCCGCCACCGCCGAATATGAAGGAACCGGGCGGCGGCTGGCTGTAGGTGGACGGAGTGGTCGCGAAGTTCACCGCGTCGATGTCGTCGCCCCATGAGGTCTCGAACAGGTACCCGTTGGAGGACGTCACGGCGAGCGACGTGCCGCCGACCGCGGTCACGAACGGGTCGGAGGCCGGGAAGTCCGGCTCTGGGTGCGGGGTGCCGTTGATGGCGACGTTGTCGCCGTCGTCGCCGCTGGAGAAGTAGAAGCCGATGCCCTCGACGACCGCCTGGCGGAACATCGAGTCCTCGGTCGCCACCTCGTCACCGAGGCCGTCCTCGCCGGCGAACCCGTACGAGTTGCTGACGATGCTGGCCGTGTGGTTCTGCAGCACGAAGTTGACCGCGGCGTCGATGCCGGTGTCGCAGTCCATCGCGCCGATGTAGTGGACGTTCGCGCCGGGTGCCAGGTCGTGCACGGCCGTGACGTCGAGGGTCTCCTCCACGTTCCAGCCCGAGGGACCGCACTCGCTCTGCAGGTCGAACGGAGTCATGTCGGTCTCGGTGAACTGGCCTGGCGCGAGATCCGGCTCACCCTGTGAGTCAGCCAGGGCGTTGACGTCGGAGACGAGCGTGGGCGACGCGTACGCGTCGATGATGGCTACTGTCTGACCGGTGCCGTTGTCGCCGTGGCTGGCGGCGCTCTGCATGCCGTACGCGCCGCGCAGCTGCGCCGCTGTGTAGCCGCAGTTGGTGGTCGGGAACGAGGTATGGCCGTAGGCCGGCGGGCCGACCTGCTCGAACTGGTCCCAGGACGCGGAGCAGCTCTGCCGCGCCGGGAGAGCGTCATTCGGCTTGACCGTGCTGCCGTCCAGAACGGTGGCAGGCTTGCGGAGCGTGCCCTCGGTGCCGACGCCGACGAAGCCCGCGATCAGCTTGGACATGCTGGCCGGGACGCTCAGCGGGCGGCTGGCCGCGCGCAGCGTCTTGCCCTTGTATGAGTAGTTACGCAAAGTCGTGCCGAACGCCGACTCGATCCGGCGGACCGTGCCGCTGACGGTCACCCAGTGGTTGCCCTGGACCACGCCCTTGACGGTGAAGCCGAGGCCCTTGAGATAACCGCGCACGGACGCGGCCTGCGCCGCGGTCGGCCCGAACCGCCGGTTGAACTGGGCCGGCGTGATGTAGTGACCGTACGAGGCGCCCTTCGGGTTGGAGACCGCGGCGGCGAGCCTGTCCAGCGCGGCCGTGTGGCGCAGCGGCAGCACGACGTTGAATGTGATGCGGGACGAGGCCGACGGCGTACCTGTGACCTTCGCCGTCGCGACCCAGGACGGGGCGCTTCCGGCGATCGGAGCACGGCCGGCGGGCGCCGCCGAGGCACTGCTGCCCGCGAACGCCAGGGCGAGGGGGACGGCGCTTGCTACGACGATCGCTCCCCGCAAGGTGTGGAACCGCATGGAACTCCTTTCAGGCACCAGTGGTGCGCGAGGGTCCCGGCGGACAGGAGAGACGTCGTGTGGGGTGACGAAGCGACCCGCCTACATGCCGGGGTGCAGCGTCATCCAATCGAGGCGCTCATTACATGTCAAGAGTTGGCACATCGAAACGCTTGTCTGCGCTAATGCCCGCGTCCTGACGGGCAGCTCGCTTGCGGGCTTTCTTCAGGGCTGCCTCGTAGTCCTGCATGCTGCCGCCAGCGGCGGTGCCGGCCCGCCCGTGCGGTATTACCTGGTAATAGTTGGTGGTGTGAAGGTTGCTATTTCTGTTCCTGACGAGACGTTCGAGCAGGCGTCGGCGCAAGCGGCTGAGCTGGGTATCAGCAGATCAGAGTTCTTCGCCCGGGCAGCGCGCCTGTACTTGGACGAGCTGGCGTCGGAGTCGCTGACCAGCCAGATCGACCAGGCACTCCAGGTAGCCGGCGACGATGACTCCGCCGCCGCGGCTGCCGCATCAGGCCGGGCCAGGATCGGTTTCGGGGATGACTGGTGAACAGGAGCGGTGACATCTGCTGGCCCGCCCAGAGGGAGCCGATCCCCAGCCTGCGCCAGATCCTCAGCATCTGAACCCATGCGCGCCCGATATCGCCCGGCTGGTGGACGAGAGGAAAGAAAGAATCGGGGAACATGCCGCTGAGCAGGAACTCGCCTGGGCGGTTGGTGCCCTCGGGCCGGTGCCCGAAGACCCGGTAGGCTGGTTCGCCGGCTTGACCCGCATCGCCGCGGCCGGCGGGGCTCAGGACACGGGCCGCTCGCCGGCGGGGGGCGACGGCTCGCCCTATGGAAGCCTGGACTCGGTGCTGGGGGTGAGTTCCGTCCCTGATCTTTGAATTTGACGGCGTGGTGTGTGACTTCAGCGGGGCAATGCCGGGCGACGCGGCCGAGACCCTGGCTTCGGGCGTGCCCGGCAATGCCGGCGTCGAGGCGGCGTCACTGGTCGCCGCGCGGCTCGCCGGCATCGAGCTCGCGGCGGTCGGGAAGGCTGCGCCTTCGGCGTACGTGCACGAGGCGATCGCCGCCTGCCGCGACTCGGGCCGCACGCCGGTGATCCTCAGCCGCCAGTCCAGGCAGGCTGTCCAGGCATGGCTGGCCAGGTTCGCGCTCGACGACCAAGTCCGGTACGTGATCGCTCCCGACGATCGCGCGCCGGCCCGTGAGCGGCTCGACGACGGTCTGCTTGCCGGCGGACTGCGCGGGCTCGACATCCGGCCGGACAGCTGCGCGCTGATCACCGCGACGCCGTCCGCCGTCGAGCGCGCGCGAGGCGGCGGCTTGCAGAGCATCGGCTACGCTTCGGCGCCCGCCCTCGGGCAGCGGCTCGCAGATTCTGGTGCCGAGGCGGTCATGCCCAGCCTGGCCGACCTCACCTTGCGGCTGCGCGCCCGGCCTCTTGCTCGCTGAGGGTAACGAGGCTGGTGATTCGAACCAGCGCGCGGTGTCGTGTCGCCGGCGGCGCATGACGCCGTTCCACCGACCATGATGCCTCTTAAAGATCGAGACTTTTGCGGGGAGATCTCCGGGAACCTAGCTGCGGATAAGGCTGGCAGCAATGTGCGTTTTTCAAGGCTTGGTGCGGAACATGGGCCAGCGTCAGGGAACGATCCTCAAGAAGCGCAAGTGCGCCGACCAGGACAAGCGCCCGCACAAAGAGGACGCTGCGGTACTGGGCTCACGGGCGGCAACTGGAGCGCAGTTTCGCCGACGTCATCGACGACACGGGGCGGGTGCGGTACGGGTCCGGGGCGCAAAGCTCGCCCAGGACGCGCAGCTGAAAGTCGCGCACGACAAAGAAGGCGCAGATCTTCGTGCCCCCAAGCTGGGGTCGGCGCAGTTCGAGGACGAGTGCACCCAGTTCATCTCCCGCATGGGGAACACCGAAGGGACGCGGGCGCAGTACCTGAGCGTCCTGCACGCCACGTCGGCCCGGTCCTGGGCAGGCGTACCCTGGCCAGCGTGGCGCAGACCCGCGATGACGTGACCGATCTGCTGACCGGGCGGATGGGAAAGCTGTCACTATCACGGGCGCGACGCGGCGATCCACCGGAATCTGGACCTCGGCGGCGTCGCCTACGGCCACCGTCGTCCCGTCCACACTGCCAGACCCGCGCGAACGCGAGACGCCCAGCCCGGAAGCCGCAGCAAGCGCTCGTCGCGGGCATCTGCGGCCTAAGCACTACCAGGCACTGCTGACGTCACGCCTTCTTCGCATGCACCGATTCAGGCGACTCCCTGGGGAGGAGCGACGGGCAGCTGATGGCGGCCAGGCTCTTGCGGTAAAAGCCACGCGGAATCGACTTTTTATCACGCAGTGTCCCCGCCATGTCCCCGCCATCCCAAATCGTGGCGGCCCAGCGTCGCCGTCCAAAAGGACGGCCAGCTCCGCTGCAGGGCGCCACCGCGTTCGTCGACGCGCGCTCTTGTTACATAGACGTCGCTCATTCATTCCAGACGCGAGGAGGGCTCGCATCTGAAGGCGGCCTGAGGGGCGGCAAGGGCGGCAGCGTCTCATAGTCGAGCTCGTATAGCCCTGCGTCTATCTCGATGACGGCTAGCCTGGCGGCGGCGAAGATATCGGAGCCCCGGCGAGCGTCGATCAGTTCCCATACGGCCGGGTAGTCGTCCTCGCGACCCGAGATCACGTGCTCCAGCAGGCGTTGCGTGACGAGGAAGTCGAGTTCCTCCTCGCTGTTGGCATGCGGCTCTGACTCCTTCATCAGGCCGCTGACGAGCTGGTACATCTCGATCAGGAGCCGGCGCTCCTTGGCCCGCGCGGTCGGCGAGAGCAGTCGCGCCTCAAGCGCGCGGATATCTCCTGGGTCTGCCTGCGTTGTCTGGCCGTGATGACGGACGAAGATGGCTCCGGCCAGGTAAGTCTTGCCAGCGACCGTCAGCTGCTTTTCCAGCGTGAACATGCGATCACCTGGCTTGGGCGCGTTCACGACAATTACCAGCACCGGCGCGGTGAACTCCCGGACGTAGGCGGGCGTCCATACCGGTCCCTCGGCACCGAGATATGGCCGTATCGCCTGGGTGAGGTCGGCTGGGTCAAGCTCGGCAACTCCTGTGAGTCTGCCTGGCTCGGCGCCGATCACGAGGTAGCCGCACCCTTGCGCGTGCAGCCTGGCCTGATCTGGCCTGCGGTTTGCCATCCCGAGGACATGCCGGGCAATGGTTCCCTGCGTCGGCCGGTCGGTCAGGTCCAGGGCGCACTTCCACTCGATCCAGTCCAGCTCGTCGCTCGGAGACGCCTGACCCACGGCGTGAACGAGATCAGCGAGCACTTGCGGCGTGCGCGGATCGCGCGTGTGATTGAAACGCACGGGCATATCCGCAAGCGTGACAGCTGCGGACATCGCGCACTGGCAATTCCAGAAGGCGCGACCCTGAAGCCTGGCGGAGCTGGTTCCTAGCCCCGGCACCGGGCCGAAAGGGCCAACTGCGGCTCTGATCAGCGCGAACTGACCGAGACAGTCGGGATAAGCACCGGTTGAGCATGATAAACGCCTTTCCATCCGAAACATCCCCTGGGGGCTTCAGCGCTCTATGGCGCGTTCTGGCGGTCGATCCCGGCGTGGACGTCGCGTTCTTCCACCGCAGGTGCTTGCCGATCTTGTCGGCGGGCAGGTCCCAGGCATGCCAGCAGGCGCGGACGGTCCGCTCGGGGATGCCGAGGAGTTCGCCGACCTCGCCGGCGGACAAGAGCCTGGTCGGCCCGCCTAGCGGCGCAGCCCGGCGGCGGGGCTGGCCGGCGGGGCGAGGTCGGGACGTGGGCGGTCGCCTGCTCTGCCTGACCCGGTCCACGGCCCGCGCCCCCTCCGGCGCGGGCCGGACCAGGACCCTTGAGGAGGGAGATCCCAGCATCGCAGCCTGCCCCTGACAGAGTTCTTGCGTGATCTTTGACACTTTCCCGACACTTTGCTTTGCGCCCTGACGTGCCCCGATGTCGGCCGGAGCGGACGGGAGGGCAGGCGGCCCGGAGAGCCTAGGCTGGGAGAGTCGGCCGCGCCGGGGCATTGCTGCCGGCGATGGGCGGTCCTGTCCCCGGCCGCTCGACCGGGCGCGGTGTCGGCGCTGGGGTGATGTTCATGGATAACGAACTGGTGCGTGTGGTGCGGCTTGCCGGTGATCTGGATGCGGGCGCAGACGAGGCTTACGCGGTGCTGGCTGCCGTGTGTGGGTCCGGGGCGCGGGTGGTCATCGAGGACATGACGGGCACGAAGTTCTGCGACTCGCTGGGAGCCCGGGTGCTGCTGCGGGCGCACCGGCTCGCAATCCCGGAAAGCAATGGGACCCGAGCCACCCGCAGTTGGAACCTGCTCCAGACCGACGCGATCAGCGGTACCTTACCCATCGCAGTCGAAACCCGCGACCTCATGCACTGGACCGGGCGGCTAACCCACACCGACCCCGACCGGACACCCAACTCAGCCGCAGACCCACCAGACAGGCACTCCAGACGCGCTCGCACCCGATCACCTACCGTGACGCTGGCGGGCAAGCTCGCAAACAGCCGCAGCCGCTGCCCAGGCTGCTCCATCACGTAGGTGCCCGCCCTTGTAGTCGTCAGCGAGACCCTGGCGACACGGCACACGAGTCGAGGCTGGCACCGGTCAGCTCGCGGCTAGTCGCGAGCATGACCTCAGTACGGCAGTTCTTGGCTCTTGCCGCGTTTTGACACTACCTATCTCTAGACTCGAGATATGGCAGACCAGAGTACGATCGAATGGACCGAGGCAACCTGGAACCCCTCGACGGGGTGCGATCGTATTTCCTCGGGATGTGATCACTGCTATGCTTTGGTCCTAGCTAAGCGGCTCAAGGCTATGGGCTCCGCCAAATATCAGACCGATGGTGATCCTCGGACGAGCGGTCCGGGCTTTGGGGTTGCTCTTCATCCGTCCGTACTTGATGTGCCAAAGCGGTGGCGTGAGCCGCGCCTCGTATTTGTTAATTCGATGTCTGATTTGTTTCATGCCCGAGTTCCCCTGTCGTTCATTCAGCAAGTCGTAGCGACGATGGGTGAGACACCACAGCACACGTATCAGATCCTTACGAAGAGACCGCGCAGGCTCCGCCAGCTCTCCGCAAGAATCGAGTGGCCTGCTAATGCCTGGGTCGGGACCACTGTCGAATCTTCGGATGAGCTGCACCGCGTGTCCGATCTGACCCAGGTGGATGTCACTGTACGTTTCTTGTCTCTGGAACCACTTTTGAGTCCTCTTGAAAGTCTTGATCTCACCGGCATCCAGTGGATTATTGTCGGCGGCGAGTCGGGGCCTGGAGCGCGGCCCATTGATCCTGAGTGGGTCCGTGAAATCCGTGATATGGCGGTTTCGGCGAAAGTTTCTTTCTTTTTCAAGCAGTGGGGCGGCCGTACGCCAAAGGCAGGTGGCCGAGAACTTGACGGGCGGACGTGGGACGAGATGCCAGCTCGTGTGGGCTTTACCGGAGGCTGACCAGGCTGGTCTTGATGAGGCGACCTGGCGGGCTTACCGTGACGACGGCATCTTTTTGAAGCTCGGTGACAGCCTTCTTCGCGTCCCTGACCCTCCATCGTGCTGTCTCAAGCAAGAGCCAGTTACCTAGTTCCTCAAGTGATGCTGAACCTAGCTCAAGGCGCTGCCTTGCTAGTTCCATAAGTTCCGGCTCAAGAACGTTGTCGTCCCAGATGGCCATCTGGCCTTGCCCGACAGCTCCGCGAGTTCGGGGATCCTTGAAGCTCATCCCTTCACTTCCATCGACCTTCCACATCGCATCCTTCATCACCTCGACGCCTTTTGCGCTGCCTGTCCCGAACACGAGATAAAGCGGCAGTCCTGTCGCGGGTACAACCTGGAACTGGAGTTGGTACTTGAACCCGGCCCTGCTCAAGGCAGCGCGATAGGTCGTAATCCATCCACGCCAGCGTTCATCAGTGCGTAGCTCCTTACCAGCAGGCTCCCAGAAGGCGCGGCCGCCAAACACCAAATCAAGCTGGTCCGGATTCTCCTCTTGCCGACGGCTGAACCAGTTCGGCCCGAAAGTAGTGATCACTTCGCTGGAAGGGTTGCTTGCCACTCGTCTGACCAACGACAGCGGGACGTTCACATTCCCCCAGCTGTCGAAGACGGCGAGGATAGGGTGACCCCACGCGCCAACCTCATTCAGGACTGCTGCAAGGTCAGTTCCGGCTTCACCCTCACGTACCTCAACAGTGACAGGCAGGTCGGATAGCGGCCCGAAGTGACGCTCCAGTTCAGCGCGCAGAAACTGACAACGGTCGCTTTGCTTCTCCATGAATACCATGCATACGCGTTTCCTGCTCAGATGCATTCGCTCCACGGCCGTATGCTTCAACAGCCTCCCGAGAGCGAATACAGGCGACCATTCTTCGCCACCGGCATACCTGCCGGGTCCGGCAAAGGCATCGACGAACGTGACCCTAGATCGCTCGTAGCCACGATCCGACCTCTGAAGCAGGATCGGCCACCAGGCATCGAAATAGCTTCGGTAGAGACGATGTTTGGCAGCCGTCGCAGGCTCCAATGGCCAAAGTAGGCTCATATCAATCCTCCCGCGGGGGTCAGGAGATGCTACGTGTCTAATGTGGTATTCCCGCTATAGCCAGGGCTAGACACGGCACCCGAGCGGACCAAGTGAAAGTTCAAGACTGGCAGATCCTAGCCTTACTAGAACCTACGGCATGTCAGCTGACATTGGCGTACGTGTTGTTCGGGCTATGAAGCGATCGATCCAGGTCTTTACGCGCCGCATTCGAGCGATTTGGAGTCGCTCGCACAATATCCTCATAAAAGCCTGACTCAACTAGCTATCAACATTGATGCCCGTTCACGGACGCTAATCCGAAATATACGGATTCACGGCTCATGGAGGCCGGGCAACGTCCCGCTATCGTTGATACTTGGCCGGGCACCCATTGCCTGTCATAGGCGCATAGCGTCTTCGGCTCGCCGAGGATCAAGAGACCTGGGTTCTCTAGTCCGGAGCCACTCCAGAGATCGCGCCGGCGGTCCAGGCGAGTTCGGGCTGGGCGCTGTCAGTCGCCGAGCCATTGGATTCTGGCGACAAGGACGAGGTCGTCGGACCGGCCTTCACTACAGCTATTATAGGTGCAGCTATCATAGCTGTATCTATAATATGGAGGCTACGGTGGGCTCTAAGCCGAAGCGCCTGTTTGACCGGGACGTCGAGTGGGCGGAACTGACGGAGTTCGTGTCCTCGGGCGAGCAGGGGGCGGCGCTCGGACTCGTCTACGGGCGGCGGCGCCAGGGTAAGACGCTGCTGCTTGAGTTGCTGGCCTTGGAATCCGGCGGGTTCATGTTCGGGGCGACACAGCAGACCGAGGCGCAAAACCTCGCCGACCTCGGGGCGGCGTATGCGGCGTACCGGCGACTCGGCCAGCCGGTCGCTTTCGCGGGCTACCGAGAGGCTTTCGCCGAGCTCTTCCGGCTTGGCGAGGAGCGGCCCACCGCTGTGATCATCGACGAGTTCCCGTACCTGGTCGCGACCACTCCCGCCCTCCCGTCCTACCTGCAGCAAGCGCTGAGCCCGCTCGGCCACGCCAAGCAGCACACCAGAACCCGGCTGATCCTGTGCGGCAGCGCGCTGGCCACCATGACGCAACTGCTCGGCGGGAGTGCGCCGCTACGCGGGCGAGCGAGAATGGAACTGGTCGTCCGCCCGTTCAGGTTCCGCGAGTCCGCCGAGTTCTGGGGTGTGGCGCACGAGCCTGAACTCGCATTCCGGCTGAACGCCCTGACCGGCGGGACTCCCGCCTACAAGGACATGTGCGGCGGTGCCGGCCCGCAATCCCTGGACGAGTTCGACCAGTGGGTGCAGCGGCGGCTCCTCAGCCCGGCGAGCGCAATGTTCCGCGAGGGCACGCTGCTGCTGCGGGAGGAGCCGTCCATCGCCGATCCGACGTCATATGCCTCGGTACTCGCCGCGATCAGCGCGGGCGCCAGCCGCCGCTCCGAAATTGCCGCTGCCCTCGGCCGGCCTTCCAGCGCGCTGGCGCACCTGGTCACCGGGCTGGAGGACATCGGGCTGATCCAGCACCTCGACGACGCCCTGCGCGGCAAGCGGAGCGTATTCCGGGTCACCGAGCCGGTCGTCCGGCTGCACCAGCTCATCACGGCGCGGTACGAGCCCGAACTGGTAGCGGGCCGAGCGGACCGGGTATGGCAGCGCAGCGCGACCATGGTGTCAGGGCAGATCTACGGCCCGCATTTCGAGGACCTGGCGAGGCACTGGTGCCTGATGTACGCCGATGAGACGACGCTCGGCGGAGTGCCCAGTGCGGTCCGCCCCACCGAAATCGCCTGCCGGGAGCATCAGGAGGGTCACCAGCTGGACATCGTCGTGACAGACGACCCGAGCCCGGCTAGCCTCGTCAGCGCGATCGGCGAGGCCAAGGCGACTAACGCCCCAGTCGGCCTGGACCAGCTCCGGCGGCTCGAGCACCTGCGCGGCCTGCTGCCGAGCCAGCGCGTCGACCAGCCACCCAAGCTCCTGATCTTCAGCCGCACCGGCTTCACCAGCGGCCTCGCCGACGAAGCCCAAGCCCGCCCCGACGTCGAGCTAGTCGGCATTAACCGCCTCTATCACGGCGAATGAGCAGCCCCCACATCGCAAGGCCGGTGGCTCAAGGTCCTCACCTGGGTCGGCGCGGGAGGCAACGTCCCGGCCCGCTCCCCAAGAAGCGTCCTGCCCGGCAAGCTTCTCATAGGCCGAGTATCGACAAAGGCCAGGGTGACCGCCAGCCAGCGCTCTGGCCTTGATCAGCTGATCGTCTCGATGCGGCAGCCGGGACCCACACTTCGGGCGAACTTCTCGTCACAGGTGACCAGAGTGGCGTTGAGCATTTCAGCCAGGGCGACGTAGGCGGCGTCGTACACCGCCATGTTGTGGCGAAGTCCCCAGATCCGCCGCCGCAGCGGCGTGATTTCCTCACGGCGGACCGGGAACAGTTCGAGGTCGCGGATGCACTCCTCGACATAGCTGTCGTCGATGCGGTCATCCTTGCGGGCGAGCCCGCGCAACGCACCGAGAACCTCATATCGTACCTGTGCGCTCGCGCCCGTCCCGGCGGACCGGAACCTGCCAAGGCCGGGAGGGCTGCGTCGCGGGTTCGTCGGCGAGCGTGTGACCTGGCGGCTAGCGGCGGAAGGGGCGACGTCCGTCCCGGCGTTTCGTGTTCAGGAAGGTGTCGAACCAGGCGCGCGGCCGGTAGTCGCCGATACCGTTGTTCCGGTTGACCTCGTCCTCGGGATCTTCGATCCCGTCCAGGTCCGGGTTGAACAGCACCAGGATGTCAGTGTCCTGGAGCAGCCCGTCCCGCACGTCGTCCCAGTCATAATCCCGGGGATGGGGCGGTACATCGGCTTCGTCGATGATCCAGGCCCAGTCGTCCGCGACGGCGGCTGCGGCGTCGCGCATCATCAGGTGCAGGGCCATCTCTTCCGCCGGGCAGGTAGGCTCAGGCAATTCGCCCGCCGCTATGCCAGCGGCGAGGTCATCGTAGGACCGGGCGGCCTGGCGTCTCCAGATCGCGTCCTGGTGCCAGGTCACGCGGGGATAGTCATCGAACAGCATCCACTCGCCGCCGCCGGCGACGGGCTCGTCGCCATGCTCCTGGACGTCGTCATAACCCTGATCAGCCAGAACCGTCCCGACCTGCCACAGGGCCTGGAGCCGGTCCTCAGCCTCCCGCGGGAGACGCAGCGACGACCACCGCGTGGCAACCGAAGGGGAAAGCCCCTCGACCGGCCGCTGGGTCGCTATCGGTAACCGCGTCAGGACTTAGTGGTCGGCATTGTCGAAGGTGAGCGGCCAGGTCAGGCGGAGGACGCCGCCGGGCGGAATCTGGGCCCACTGGTGCAGCAGGTCCCGGACACCCGCAATGGCCCGGGCGATCGCGTCATCGCTCACCTGACTCACCAGGACGGCGACCGAGGGGTCGGGGTCGCGGGCGGCGCGCTCGCGGACTCCCTGCGGGGTATCGGGACCCTCAGCCCACCTGTTCGTGACGCAGTTGGTGACTGACTTCGCGCGCCGGTGCCCCGCTGTCAGCCACACCCCGGCCGGAACGCGGGCTGCGGCCCCGGAGACGATCCGGCCATGCTTGTGCCGCTCCGGATCGCGGGCGGCGGCCGCCCGCCCGGCCCCGGCATGACAGCCAGCAGCCAGCTCGGCCCACAACCCGTCACCGATGGCGAACGCCGACTCCACCACCAGGTGCGGCAGATCATGCACCACGTGGACCGCCACCCGGCGCGCCGAGCCGCCCGCACCGATCCAGACGCGATCCCGGTCACCAGGCCCAGACGCCTTGACCATAGTGATCTCCATCACCAGCAGAGTGCACCAGCCCGCCAAGGCCAGGCAATGAGTATTCCGCGATGACGACCATCCGGAACCCTCGTTTGATGCTGACCGATCTGCAGATGCGGCAGCCCGAGACGAGCCGGCCAGAGCACTACGGCGGAGGAACGATATCGGAACGCTGGCGTCTCGAAATACGTCCATCTCGGACTGCTAACCCCGCCGCTGCGGCATCAGGAGCCGGTCTTTACCGGATCGGTGGTCGATGTCCGCCGCCACTCCGCTAGCGTGCGCCTGATCGACACGGTATCCGGGTGCCCGGAGCCCAGGAGCCGCTCCCGGCTCCGCGGCCGGCGGCGCCATGTACTCCCAGTACCGCAACGTCGGCGTGCCGCTGTGCCTGGAACTGCCCGGGGCCTGCCGGCTGAGCAGGGCGCGTCGGCGTTCGTCAACCCGATGACCGCGCTCGGGATGATCGAGACCATGCGGATGGAAGGCCATGCCGCGCTGGCCTTCGATGCGACCGGCGGAGGCATGCTGGCCAGCCAGATCCTGGCCTGCATGGAAGCGGTGGCTAACGCCAGCGCTTCGGTGATTAGTGCATCCATATCAAGCAATGAACGGCCGTCTTGGCGTCAGATGAAGGGGTTCTCGATACGGACGCCGCGGATTACTTGGCTGGCGTTCAGGTCCTCCGATAGGACGCGCTTGCATCCGGCCCGGCTCGCGGCCTCTACGATGAGCGCGTCCCACAGCGATATCTGGACAGCCCGCGATGTATCAACTGCGGCGAGCACCAAGGGTGCGTCAATGCCTATCACGTCGAGCTTCGCGATCCCGCGCACCGCGCGGGCCGCGCGCTCCTCGGTGAGCGGGTTCTTGAGCTTCCTGGTTGTCACCACATAGAACTCCTGGAGAACCTGCGTACTGACCACCAGGTTCTCCGGCTGCACGCTCAACAGCTCGACTGCTCGCTCGTGCTTGGCCTTCTCAGCGCGACTCTCGTCAACGGAGTACACGAGGACGTTGCTGTCGAGGAATGTCCTACCGCTCATACAACTCGTCCCTGGACCACGACCGGCCCTCGGTGCCGCTGCCGGCCCCGGCGCCCCTGGTCGCCGCGAGGAACTCAGCTACCCCCTCGGCAGCGGCGGAACGACCTGCTAGTTGCCTGAGATACTCACGCACCAAGGCGTTTACCGACGTCCCCATCTCAAGCGCCTTGATGCGAGCCATCTTGAGGATGTCCTCATCGACCGTCAGCGTAAGGTTCGTCATCAGTAACCCTCCTGGAGCACGTAACCAGTGTAGCACATATTCCGTGCTCGGTTTAGCCCGGGGGACCGCTTCGGGTGCGACGGCGGTGCTGCGGTCGCCGGCGTGATTCGGCATCATGGACTTCTACCGCCGGGACGTGGCGCGTCATGTGTCGCCGGCCTATTTCGTCTCCGAGAGCGGCGTGAGCCGGACGAGCAGGCTCGCCCAGCCCCCGCAGGTTTGATCCGGTCAGCTTTTCTCCTTCGCCAATGAGCGTGATGGACCGGACATGCCTCACGACCGCGTTCATGACAGCCGCTATCTCGGCGGTCGCTGGGTGTCAGCTAGCAGAACACCGGGCCGGTCGGGCCGGAGCAGACGGGTTCGATGTCGGCGGACAGGCTCAGTGTCGTATGCGTGCTGCCCTGCGTGACGACCACGGTCGCCGTGAATGTCCTGCCCGCGCCCGAGACTGATATCGCGCAGTCATCACTCGTCGACGTGCAGCCGAAGAGCGCGGTGCCGGGATGGGTCCACGTGTAACTGGCGCTGCCCGTCACGTCCTGCACCAGCCACTCGATTGTGTAAGTATGGCTGGCAACGGAGTTCTCGCAGAAACTCTGGAATTGGCCGTTGCCAGGCGAGATGTTGCAGGTCAGCGCGGGACCTGCGGCTTCAGCAGAAGCTACGGGAAGGACGATGGCAGCAAACGCTGCCGCCGCCATGCTTAAGATGGCAATTGTCTTGCGCATGCAGACGCTCCATTCCATGAGTGCGACCGAGACATCGGCTCGATCAGCAATTCTGTCACCTGATGTCCGAACCATATACCGGCGTGACCGTCCAGAGAATCATCACCATGTTGACTCCACGTCATCTCGGCTGACGGTTCGCAACGCCGGGTCGGGCGGAGCGTCGAAGGGCAAGAAGAGCGAGTCGACGTTGCTGGCTAACATTGGCGCGACGACCCAGGATTTCGTCCACGATGAGTGACCCGCGCTGGTTGGCGGAGGAAGGCTGGGTCAAAATGCAACATAATGTTAAGGGCATAGTCATTCACTACGTCTACAATCCGCTCTCGGGTGCGGTCGATGATTTCAAGTTCAAGGCCGTAAAGCGAGCTCGATATGCTTGCAAGATGCATCGCGAACGGAGGGCATGCCTTCCCGCAGTATCGGAGGGCCAGAAAGGAATCCGCATAGGGCGAATTACCACGCTGGCGGCGGAACCGGCGAGGAGGCATTGAGTACCAGCCAGGAGACTGCTCTGCGGGCCCGGGGTCAGAGTCGTTTCGGTCCCCGATCGCCGCGAGCCGTGCTGGTGGTCATGTGTGTCGGCTACTTCCTGGTGCTGCTCGACGTCACGATCGTCAATGTGGCCCTGCCGCGGATTGGCGCGGGCCTGCGGACCGATGTCAGCGGCTTGCAGTGGGTGGTCGACGGGTATGCGCTGGCGCTCGCGTCGCTGATGCTCATCGGCGGCGCGGCGGGGGACTTGCGCGGGCACAAGCGGGTCGTGCTGACCGGGCTGGCGGTGTTCGGGGCCGGCTCACTGGCTTGCGGCGTGGCGCCCGCCGTGTCCGTCCTTGTCGCTGCCCGCGTGGTCCAGGGAGCCGGCGCCGCCATGCTGCTGCCAGGGACCCTGGCCATCATCAGCCATGCCTATCCGGACGGCCCTGGGCAAGCACGGGCGATCGGCATCTGGGCGGGTATCGGCAGCATGGCGCTGCCCGCGGGGCCGCTGCTCGGCGGGGTGCTGATCACCGGATTCGGCTGGCGGGCGATCTTCATCGTCAACGTGCCCATCGTGATCGTGTCCTTCGCCGCCGCCGTGGCAGTCGTGCGGGAGAGCTCGGAGGCACAGGGCAAGGCGATGGACCTGCGAGGCGCTGTGCTCGGCGCGCTGTTCCTGCTCGCGGCGACCTTCGCGGTCATTCAGGGCGGCCGGCATGGTGCCGTCACGCTGCTCGTCGTGGCAGCGGCTTGCGCCGCCCTGCTGCTGGCCGGGAGTTTCTTGCTGGCCGAATGGCGGCGTGGTGAATCGGCAATGCTGCCGTTGGTCCTGTTCAGGCGGCCGGTGTTCGCCGTGGCCAATGGCGCGGCCGGGGTGATGAACTTCGGTACGCTCGGCATGCTGTTCGTGCTGACGCTGTTCCTTCAGACGGTGCGGCACCGCTCCCCGCTTGCTGTCGGCGCGGAGATGATCCCGCTGTTCGCGCCGCTGGCCGTGATCGCCCCGCTGGGTGGCCGGGCTCACCAGCCGGATCGGTCCCCGGTTTCCCGTTGCCTGCGGCTTCGTGCTTTCCGCGGGCGGCCTTGCCATCCTGCTGGCGGTCGGCGCCAGGTCCGGTTACCTCCTGCTGCTGCCGGCCTTCCTGCTGTGGGGCGCCGGGCTCGGTGTGCTCACTCCGGCCGTGGTGGCGGCCTCGATCGCCGCGGTGCCAGGAAAACGGGCCGGTCTTGCCTCGGCCGTGAACAACACGGCCCGGCAGGCTGGCGGGGCCATGGGCGTCGCGGTCGCCGGGGCGATCGCCGGCCAGCCCGGTGATCCTGGCTTCCTCGGCGGCTTCCATGCCGTCGCCGCCGTCGCCGCCTGCCTGTATCTCGTCAGTGCGCTGGTCGCCTTGCTCCTGATCCCCGGGACGCTGCGACGGCGGCAGGCAACTTAGGCGCTATCAGCGTTGGGAATGGCACGTGACGATCATGGCTGCCTGTAAATGCGTTGCCGCAAACCGGCGCGCCGGCCTACAGTGGGCGCGCCGCGGCAAGATCTGTCCTCTGCATCAGGAAGGAGGTAGTCGCGATGTTCACTAATCGTCAGACGCCTCCGGGGGCTGCTCTCTAGCTTCCTGGAAGCACTCTGCGGGCACCCTCAGGATTCTGGCATCAGCCAGTCCTGAGGGTGCTTTCTGTCCGGCAGAGAAACTAACACGCCATCGCCGCACCTGAGCTGGGCCGTGGTTATTCGCGGAGTGGCTGGCCGGCCCTAGGGCGTGCTGGTTTGGGTTACGAATCCTTGCAGGTGGCCGTGGTTGTCCTGGTAGGACCCGCCGGCCGTGTTGTGGCCTGCGGAGGCGCATGACACCGAGAGGACGTCGGAAATCCCCCTCTTGGTCAGGGTTCGCTTGCCGGGCATGTTGATCGCGTTGTCCCACTGGCCGTTTCGCTGGCTGGCCACGTACCCGTAGGCGAAGATGTTGCCAGGCACTACGTTCTCGTAGTCTCCGGCGACCGCGCAGTTGCCTGGCGAGACGCAGGACACCAGCCCGGCCTCGGCCCACCGGCCGGTGACTATGGCTGACAGGCCGGGCACGCTGGCGGCTTTGCCCCAGACGCCGTTCTTCTCAGTCGCCGTGAATGCCCAGCTGTACGGGCCGCCGTAGGCCCCGCCGGCCAGGCAGTTGCCCGGTGAGGTGCAGGACACCGAGCTGACGAGGGCTTCCGGCTGGTCGGTGCCATCGTTGAGTGCCTCCAGGCCGGGCACCCCGGCCGCCGTGCCCCAGGCGCCGTTCGTCTCGGTGACCACGAACCCCTGCCCGGCACTGGAGCTGTCGGTGTAGTACCCGCCGGCCGTGCAGTTGCCTGCCGGGGCGCACGAGACGGTGTCGGCTCTGGCGATCCCGACGCCCTGGTTGAGCGCTCCCAGGCCGGGCACCTCGATGGCCTGGGTCCAGGTGCCGTTCTTCTCGCTCGCCACGAACCCCTGCCGGTGCCCGCCGGCGTCGGTGTAGTCCCCGGCGACCGCGCAGTTGCCCGCCGAGCCGCACGACACCGACCAGGCGCCGGCCGTCCCGCCCTGGTTCAGCGTTCCCAGGCCCGGTACCTCGATGGCCTGGGCCAGGTGCCGTTCTTCTCGCTGGCCACGAACCCCTGCCGGTGGCCGCCGGCGTCGGTGTAGTCGCCGGCGGCCGCGCAGTTGCCCGCCGAGGCGCACGACAACTCGATCACGTCGGCGCCGCCCTGGTTCAGCGCCCCCAGCCCGGGTATCTCGATAGCCCGGCCCCACCGGCCGTTCTTCTCACTCGCAGCGAAACCCTGCTGGTGACCGGAGGCCCGGTAATCCCCGGCAGCCGCGCAGTTGCCCGCCGACGTGCACGACACCGACACGACCCGGGCGTTCCCGCCCTTGTTCAGCGTTCCCAGGCCAGGCACCCCGGCCGCCCGGCCCCACCGGCCGCGCCGCTCAGAAGCCACGAACCCCTGATAGTGCCGGTGCCCGTCCCGGTAGTAGCCGCCGGCCGCGCAGTTAACCGCCGAGGTACACGACACCGACACGACGCTGGCGTTCCCGCCCTTGTTCAAGGCTCCCAGGCCAGGCACCCCGATCGCCTTCCCCCAGGCGCCCGCCGCCCGCACCGCCCCGGCCGGGGCCGCCCAGGCGCCCGCCGCGCCCGCCAGCGGCCCGGCACCCCCGGCCACAGCAGCACAGGCCAGGAATACCAGAACCCCGCGTCGTCTCATCATGTCCACACACCTTCCCGTACCCGTGCCGCCGATAGCCCCGCCGCAAGTCACCACAACGGTGACCCCGGCAATATGACGCCCAGCAGCCCGACCCGGTTTACCCCGCCGGAGCTGGTCGTGCTGCGTGCGATCGTGTCCGTCGCGCTGACCGGCGAGGCAGACGGCGCAGGCATACGGCTTATTGAATACATCTCGGATATTGGTAATGAACTCTCTTACGTCGGGCAGAGAGGGCTGGAGCAAGCAACGCCAGCACAGGAGGGCTGCGTCCATGGTTTCTGCCGCATCGGTTTTCACCCAGCACCTCAACCCGCTGAACGCTGTCCTGGGCAGCACCCTGGTAGCGCTGCTCCCGCTCGCGTTACTGCTGGTGCTGCTGGCCATCATGCGAGTGACCGCTTGGCTGGCGGTGATTATCGGTGCCGCCGTCACCCTCGTCATGGCGACCACTATCTGGGGCGCCCCGGCCGGGCCGACGTTCCAGGCCTGGGGCATAGGGGCGGCGACCGGGATCTGGTCCATCGACTGGATCGTCTTCTGGGGGGTGGTGATCTACAACGTCCTCGTGGAGACGGGCGCCTTCGCCCACTTCCGGCATTGGCTGGTCACCCAGGCCACTGCTGATGTCCGGGTGCAGGCGATCCTCATGGCCTGGCCCTGGGCGCCTTGCTTGAGGGCCTGGTGGGATTCGGCTATCCGTGGGCCGTGGTGGCACCCATCCTGATCGGCCTGGGCGTGGCCGAGATCGACGCCATCCGGGTGGCTGCCATCGGCAACAACGCGCCGGTCTCCTACGGCGCTCTGGGGGCCCCGATCATCGCGCTGGCCGCCGTCACCAACGTGCCGCTGCTCAGCCTGTCTGCCTCGGTGGGCCGGATCGTGGCGATCCTCGCTCTGCTGCCGCCCTGGATTCTCATCTACCTTGTCACCGGGCGGCGTGGTCTGCGCGGCATCTGGCCGCTGCCGGTCGTCGGCTCCCTGGCCTACATTCTCGGCCAGTTCCCGACGTCCCAGTGGCTCGGGCCCTACCTGCCAGACGTCATCGGCGCCCTGGTCTGTTTCGGCGCGCTGCTGCTGCTGCTGAGGTACTGGCGGCCAGCCGAAACCCTCGGCTACGGAGGGGTCCCGATAGCTGCGGAGACGGTGTCCGCGGGCACCACAGCGGGAGGTGCCGGGACGGCTGGGACAGGTCCGACCGGCATCGGCCCTGCGGACGGGCCGCCGGCGGGGAACGCTCGGGGATACGTGAGGCGGTCCCGGCCTTGCTGGCGTTCGGCATCCTTATCGCCGTAGTGGTCGCCGCGACCGGACCGTGGTCCCACCTCGGCGACTACACGTTCATCAAGCCAGAGGTGGACGCGGTCAGCTCGCTCTCGCATCAGCCGGTCTCGGTGGTGTGGAAGTTCGCGCCCGCGGTCGCCGGTACCTGGATCCTGGTCTCCCTGCTTGTCATCCTGGCCGTTCTCAGAGTGGGGGCAGCTCAAGTAGGGGCGGCGGTGAAGCGCAGCTTCTCGCAGACGTGGGGCGCCCTGCTGGTCGCGCCGATCATCTTCGGGCTCGCCACCGTCTTCAACTACTCAGGGATGGCTAGCACGCTGGCCTACGGGTTCTCCCGGGTCGGCACCTGGTTCATCCTGCTCGCGCCGCTACTGGGCTGGATCGGAGTCGCGCTGTCGGGAAGCAACACCTCCACGAACGCGCTGTTCGGAGGGTTCCAGTACGCAGTCGGCGGCCTGCTGCGCATGCCCCTGCTGCTCCTGCCGTCGCTCAACTCAATAGGCGCCGAGGTGGGCAAGCCGATAGCGCCGCAGACCACCAGCGTGGGGGTGTCGACCAGTAGTTACGTGCGCCGGGAGGGCGAGGTGATCAGGCATAACTTCGGCTGGACGCTGGTCCTCCTCGGCTACCTGATCCTTATCGGCCTGTTCTACTTCTACCTCCTGCCTGGTGCGATGAGGCTCTGATTTGCGGGTCGAGTGAGCAGGATCGATCACCGCCTGCCGCTGCCGCAGGCAGCGGTTAGACACGGGGCACTTTCGGAGAGGCCCGCGGCGTTCGTCTCGATCTAGGCTGACTATGCGATGAAAAGCATAATCGATCCGAAGGAAAGGGCGGTAGCCGCCGCCTCCTGGCCGTGGCCGAAGCGATGCTCATTCTGGACCGGCCTTATCGCCGTCACTGTCGGAATAGCCGTTCAGCTCCCCATGTACTTTGACGCCCGGGCTGATCATTACCGCCTCGCGGGCATGGCTATTCCAAGTTCGATGTATACCGGGATGCTCCTGATCGTTTTCGGCACGGCAGCGGCGGCCTGGGGAGTGTGGCCGGCTCGCGGGGAGAGCGCGGGGGATTCGCCTCGGATTCGTATTGATGCCCTGGATACCGCGCGCTTGACGCCGAGCCACCTAATGCTGTTGCTGGTCCTCGCCGCGGCAATCACTATCGATGTTATGAAACCCGCCACGCTAGCGTTCGTGGCTCCGGGAGCGGCTGTCGAATACGGCCTCAAAGGCCCCTTGAATCCGACGGCGAATGCTCTTCCGGTTGCGCTCTACCCGCTGTCTGGCATCACCGGAACGGTAATAGGCTCTTTTATCTGGGGCTGGCTAAGTGACAAGATCGGCCGTCGATCAGCCATCCTGATAGCCTGTATCATCTTTATTGCGACGTCGACCTGCGGGGCAATGCCGGCGTACTGGCTGAATCTTGTCTGCTGCTTTTTCATGGGTATCGGCGCTGGCGGCATGCTGCCGATAGCCTTCACCCTGATCTCGGAGACGATCCCTTCTCGTCATAGAGGCTGGGTTATGGTACTGGTAGGAGGGGCGGGTGGCAGCGCAGGGTTTATCCTGACGAGCTGGCTGGCCTCGACGATTGGAGCGCCCGATCGTTTTGGCTGGCGGATTCTGTGGCTAATTGGACTTCCTCTCGGCCTGGTACTGGCTCTGCTGAATTACTGGATTCCCGAGTCACCGCGCTACTTGATTGAGCGAGGCCGGTACGCTCAGGCCCGGTTCATCATGGCACGTTACGGCGCTGCCGCAGTTCCTGATACCCTGCCTGAGAAGACCGAGGCCGCCCAGGGACGCGGTAGATACTCGGGGCTGCTTAGCCCGGGGTTCCTGACGCTCACAATAAGTGTCTTGCTGTTCGGGTTCAGCATCGGTCTAGCGCAGTTCGGATTTCAGCAGTGGATACCGTCCAATCTCGAAAAACTCGGATTTAGCTCGGTCAGCGCAAGCCGGGTTCTACTCGATGCGGCAATAATCGGATTTCCCTTGAGTATTCCCGTCGCTTACCTGTACGGATTCTGGAGCAGCCGGAAGACTATCGCGCTGCTCGGAATTATCAACGTGCTCGTGATGATCGGATTTGCCGTTGGCGCGAATGGGCTTGTGAACGATCGCCTGCTGCTGGAGATCCTTCTGATCGTGCCGACCTGGAGCATCAGCTTCCTAGCGAGCATTATTGCGGCATACGCCGTCGAAATTTATCCGACCGTCGTCCGCTCTCACGGCAGCGGCATGTCGGCCGGGGCGACGAAATTTGGCGGCGTACTGATACTCGCGCTGGTGGCAGGAGCAGCAGCTGCTCCATCGGTAAGATTTACCGCACTTGTCTCGGCCGTGCCGCTGGCCGCCGCGATTGCGGCACTGCTTTGGTTCGGTCCGGAGACCCGAACACTCGCACTCGAGCAGATCAAGTCGCGGCCCGGCGCTAGTTATGAGCGAGCGCGGCAGCCGGCAGTGCCGGAGGACGGGTAGCTTTCACTGGCACGGGCTGGACGTGGCTCATTGCCCAGCAGGGATCTGCGCCATCAGGTCCGCGCTCATCGCTTCCAGCACAACACCCCCTCACCAGCTCAACGGCCGCCAGCCGGGCCAGGCTAGCGGACAAAGCGCCGATGCTTGCCCGCGACCATCAGGCGGCTGTGACGCATCGTGCATCCAGGCCCGTGTCGGCGCGGCCGGACCGGGAGGTGCGCGTACAGGCCGGGTGCGCTGGCTGCGGCCGTGTTGTCCGCGGGTTCCCGCAGAGCTTGCTTTCCGGGTGCCGCGCTGATGATATGTCCTGGCACGCCATGACAGGCGATTGTGGCGGCAGGGTGGACGGGGCGACCATGGCATTATTCCGGCGGCATGTCGATGCCGAGGCGGCGGCGCTGGCTTGGACCAGGACCGTGGGCATTGAGCAGCAGGAGTGGGTGAGCAAGCGTTCGGGGTCGCAGCCGGGCGGGGAGACCCGGAACGTCCAGCGTCACCAGGAGAGCTACTGGGAGACTGTCACCGACTGGCAGCCCGGTCCGCCAGGTGCTGACGGGATGCCGGGGCCCCAGCAGTCGGTCACCAGGCAGGAGCTGCGGACGCGCACCTTCTATACGTATGAGGTGCTGGAGTGGCGTGAGGGCCGTACTCTCACCGCTTCCGGCGCTGACCGGAGCGGCGTCCGATGGCCGGAATACACGCTCGCGCCGGGGGAGCGCATCCGACGCAAGGCCGAGACCTACTCGGTCACGTTCACCGGGTCGGCCAAGCAGTACGAGACGACCCTCGACGAGACGCAGTGGCGCGCGCTTGCCGTCGGGACCACCTACCGGCTCAGCCTCGGCCTCCTGGGAGGCGTCCGCGAAGTGACGCCTGCCTAAGCGGCTCTTGGCCGAAGCTGCCGCCGCGGTTCAGCAGGTGCGGGCGGCGTGGACGTCGCCTAATAATCATAGGCGACGGCCGTGCCATACGCCCAGTATTGTATTCCATCAGACTTTGTGCACTCCACGAACCGGACTCCGACGACGGCGCCATAGCCGCCTTTTACCGCCGCATCCTCAAGCCCGTAGTATGCTCTCGCGAATGATTCAGTGGAATGGCACCATGTCAGTTCGCTTCTGCTCACCTGCCCATTGGGATAATGCGGAATGGTGTCAGTGGTGGACATCCAGATCTTGTCGCCTGCCATAAGTTCCCTCTCATGCTGGCATCCCTGGCGCCGTGCATGTCCTCGAGCTTCAGCCCGGGGTGCGGCTGATCGTCGAGGTCATCCAGGTGCGGCCGTCCCTTCCAGGATCGTAGTAGCAGCGCCCGGATGCGCTCCCTCAGGAGATCCGCTGTTCCGGCCGGCCGCACGCCCTGCCGACGACGGTGCCGATGACCGCGAGGCCTGTTCGCGAGCCTTGCATCACCCAATGCGAATGGCTGCTCCACCAGGATCCTGAGGTAGGTATCCGGATTACGGCTCACTCAGCTTCGGCGGGCCATGGCAAGCTCGCTCTCGGCGTGGCCGACTTGGCTGCGGAGCGATCACGGCTCTTGATGCACTGGAGCGATCTCCCGGAGCCGTCGACTAAGCCGGGCGCGATCACGCTGATTCGCATTTGCGATCCCGATTCCAACGAGGTCACGCTGTGGCAAGACCTGCTGCGACGCGGGCGTTAGCGTCTTGACGCACAACTCTGGCTCCCTGGGTGGCGAGCCTCCAATTCTTCAGGTGAAGCAACTCGCCCAGCTGATCTCGCGCCCAGGCGAACTCGCCCTTGGAGTCATCGAAGACCTCAGGGACCGCGTCCCACCCCGACCAGCGTGCTAGCACCCACTGCTCCTTCGGCGTCGCCAGACGCGGTCATGCTGGATGGTCCGCAACTGATCCGAGTTCACTGTACGGCTGTTCATCGACGCTGTGCCGGCCCCGGAACTCGGCCCGCTGATCTGGCTCGCCACCCAGCCAGGCTGCCCCCTCCGCCTCGGCGTCGGCAAGCCACTCGGTTTCGGCGCCGTCACCGTCACCGTCAACTGGAAGGCCACCGAGCTGTGCACCGCCGACTCCCTCGCCGCATTCCGCGTGGTCGCCTCCGGCTTGGAAGAACCCGCCGCCTACCCCCGCATCCGCCCCCAGCCCGAAGCCGAAACCTACCGCTAGTTCACCGCCAACGAGAAAATCACCGACCACAACCCCCACCACGGCATCGCCCTCCCGCACGCCCTGGACAAGAACCAGAACCTCCCCTACATCACCCCAGACGACACCTAGCCAGCGGTCACTGATCCCAGCTCCCAGTCACGTCAAACTCCTTGGAGCATGACACTCTTTCGGGCACGCCGGCACGCCCCCAATGCGCGTGCCCTTGAGACCCATCAGTGCCACAACGACGCTCACCGGCTGCGTTCCGCAGGCCCAGCGTTGCCGCAACGAGGGTGCAATAGCACCACCGTTGCCACAACGCTGGGCCACCCTGCACCGACCCGCCCGCGCTCCACGCCACCGCAATTGCGAACGAGCGCATGCCGTTTCCATACGCCTGGCGGCGTGACGCGGGCTTTGACGACGGGCAACGCGGACTTCGTGGTCAACAGTTCCTGGCGTTTCCATACGCCTTGAGGCGTGACGTTGTTTCTGACATCACACCCGTGCTACAGCGCTGGGCTCCTCTGATAGGTTTCAGTCGCGACAAGTCCACGCTGGTCAGAAGCATCTCGGTCGGAACGGAAGGTCCCAAGATCAACTTCAGCTAAGCGGCTATCGCGGCCTGGGCGATCATCAATCCAGCTTGTTCAAGGGTGCCCTATATCTTGAGCCTCCAGCACGTCCAACGTCCGCTGCCATGACCCGAAACTACTCGGTGCATCTTTGGCAAATCTTTTCGCTGGATTGGTACATTGGCTCGTTGAGGCCGCAACCCCATACGCCTGGCTAGAGACTCGTCAAAGTCAGTGTGACTGTGGGTGACCGAAGGACCTCGTGGTTCGCAGCGCTGGGTGTCTTCGTGCGGGGTGTGCGCCCTGGGCTGCTGATTGAGCGCGGGTTCGGCGGCGGGCTCGCCTGCGACGCGGGGTTCTGCTGAAGCGGATGTGCTTGATCGGCGGCCTCGTCTTGCTCCGGTGACGCCGACGGCGATGCGGCCACGGTCGTCGATGGTGAAGCCGTGCTCGCACGCCCATGACCGGATGTCCGGCGGTGCCCTCAGGGGCCAGTTGGCTTTCCGGGCGCCGTGGAGTGCTTCCGTCGCCCTTGGTGGCCCGGCATTCATGCTCAGCGCATCGACCTAAACGGGCGACATCGAGTTGACGGAAATGAGCAAGAATATATCGGTACTGCCTAGAGTTTAGAGTGCTATCTGTGCTCCTATAGCTATCTGCGCCAGTGCGGCTCTGGCAGTTGGGTACTTGGCTCCGTTTTGGGAAGCGCGAATGCCAGGTCAGGAGCGTTTTACCGCCAGGCTCGATGAAGTCGGCAAAGTTAGCACTTGCATGCCCGAGCGAAACGGGATTAAGCTGCCAGGCGTGGATTTAAACGGGGGCCACGGGAAATGGCCTATGGGGTGTATGCGTTAAACACGCGGGGCAAGGACACTTATCTGGAGCGCGCGTCGCTCTGATCAGTCACATGTGGTTACGGCATGGCTGATACTTAACCAACCGGACTAGTCAGTGGCCGTTGCCTCGTGGCGCACGGCTCGATTCATTTTTTTTGGCGTGGTTGTCTAATGGCATGCCCGCTGACTATTTCTTGTTTCATCAGCGATAGTCTAATCGACAATAGGGAGGCTGTTCATGCGATTAACCGGTGCGCGCAATCTGGTGGTCCTGACATTCGGCTTGCTGTTAGCCGTATCGCTCACCATTAGCCCGGCTCAGGCCATGGCCAGAGTCGGCAACTCCGCGGGCACTGTCGCGGCAACAGGTATGACCGTTGCCGACGGAACGGTGACCGGTGCCAGTGGGGCGGCGATGCCCGGTGTCGTCGTCGACCTGTATGCCTGGCCGTCGGACGCTGCTCTCAAGGCGATGAAACCTGGCGCGCTGGTGCCGACGACACTGCTAGCCGCTGCCACCACCAGTAGCGCGGGCAAGTACACGCTGCAGGTCCCAGCGGCAATGCTGAAAGCGGCGGCCGTCGAGTCCGGTTACGCGAACCTGGAGATCTTCAGCGCTGTTGGCGGTATCTGGTTCTTCTCTTATCAGACCAGTTCGCTGCCCGCTCATCCATCAGTTCCTGCCACCATCAACCTCAGCAGCGCGAAGGGCGTGTCGTGCGGCAAGGCTCCGGCGGGAGAAACGTACACCTTCACCGGCTTCACCCTGCAACGCGAACGTAAGCCAGCCTGGGCAGTGGTTGGCCAAGGTTACATCGTCCCGGGCAAAAAGACGGCTGGGGATGCTATGCATTTCGTGTACGCCCAGGTTGGGACATTGACCCAGACCTCGGCGCTAGGCGTTAGCATATCGGGTCATGGATTCGATGCTGGATTCACCGTCGCCGGCACTAACGTATCAACCGCCCAGTCATCCCAAGGCTTCCCGAGGCAGATTAAGAACACGTGGTTCCGCACGCAATTCAGCGTCGGGCAATACCGGGGGGAATGCGTCGGCCCGCAGGGTGTGAAGGTTCCGCGTCAAAAGCAGCAGGGCACGTGCCCGCGCAAGTTCACGAACGACCTAGGGATGGTGTTTTATGTCCACAGGTGCCTTTGGCTGGTCAAGTCGACCGGCTGGTTTGCCGGGTCAAGCGAGGTTCACCGCAAAGCGATCCCCCACGCTCCCGGGAAATTCTGCGCTATCGAGCAGGCCGGCGGCACATTCCAGACCAGTAAGGAGAAGGCTATTCAGTGGTCAAACGGGTTTGAGCTCGGAGCAGCACTTGGCATTAAGGGCGTGGATCTAAAGACCGACTTTAACAGCTCAACACAAACAGGATACGACGCCAACGCCCAGATTATATTCACATTCAAGCATGACGGATTCGCCTGCGGCACTAACCACGACGCGCCGCGGGCTGCGCAAGTTGTAGTACGCCGCAAGCGGTAGCTAATCCCGTCAGCTGGTTAAATAACCCTGCCATGACCACCGCCTTATCGTCCCCGCCTCGCCAACTCAGATGACGATGAGGCGGTGGTTGCTGGCGGCAGCCTTGGACAATCAAGCCACGTGAGCTTGAGTTCGCGGCTCACATCGACACCCGATTGGCAACGCTGGTACCAGATCTGCCTCGGCACTGCCACTACCAGATTTTGGCAGTCAAGTATAAAGAGTCACGCTCTGCAGCTGTGCTGGCTCACTGGAGCGATGACGTTCTGGAAGTAATTCTTGGCTACATAATTGCCCGAGGAGTCGTGGTAGTAGACCAGCATGCCCCGTGATGTTGCGCGGCCGGGGGTGGTGGCTGCCACGCCAAGCACCATGTTGAACGTCCTGCCCGGAGCCAGGCGGAAGCCGCGCACCTGCTGACGGTGCTTCCAGCCTGACGGCATGTTGGGGTACTTCGGCGGCCAACCGCCCGGCGCGCCAATGACTCGGGCTCCGGGCACGGCGTATGAGCCGATCAGGCGCTCACGGTACGGATGCAGCAGGACGACAGAGTCCAGGACTACGGTGACGCTGCCGTAATTGGTGAATATCTGATCTCCGAAGGTCTGAGGTCGGCCACCGGGCAGGCAAATTGCGCCATCGGGGATCGGACCGTGCATGCTATTACCACTGCTCACTGGGCCGTCCGCCGACGTGCCGGGACTGCTGCATCCGCCAAGGGCAAATGCCAGTACGAGCGCCGCCACCGCTAAAGGCAACGGCCTCACGCATCTCGTTCGCGCTGTCACGGTTCCACCTCTCCTACCCGGCCCGCCGAGAACCCGTTGTGCGGCGCAACCCTCACACGCAGGCGACCCATCCTCAGTTTGATGAGGGCCACGTCGTCTTCCCGGTTGCGCCCGCGCCGATGTTATCTTGCGCCCGCGTTTTCCTAGTATGAATCCTATAGCAGTGCGGTGGCGCTCTACTAGGTAGCAAATCGGTGATGCGCCCAGTGCGCTGTTCAAAACGCGCATCGCTGTTGCGGAGAGATAATCACCGCGCATGCAAATTATGCGAGCGATGCATAGACCTCGCGAAAAAGCACCGGTCATTGTTGAAGACGTAAAGGGGGAGCGGAGATTCTAGAACGTTCCGGCAGTCATTGCAAACGCTTCGCTTCTCTCAAAGACGCCCTCGACTCGGGGCGGCAGGGCGATAGAGGAGCACCATGCAAACCTAGAAAGTCTGGCTCGACGAGAGCATGCTATTTGACGGCGACGAATCTACTGCCCGACAGCACCTTGTCGATCGCGTCAGCGGCGATCCGGAGCTGACGCTGGAGTCCCGCACGGCGATTCCTACTGCTACGAGAACGGCACGTGGGTTTTCCAAGGAGCTGGAGGTTTCTGGAGCCCGAATGGTGCCCATCGGTCGCTGCACTAGCTTCGCATGAGCCGCAGGGCCGACGTTGTTTTCGGGCCAGCCGCGGCACTTGCCCCCAAGCGCGGCTGTATCCCTGAGCGTGGCTCCGACGTCGGCCCTGCATCAATCCACCCCATATGCAACACCAGAAAGTAGGGCCGTACTCATGTATGATTACCCCGTGACTGTCCGCTGATCTGCCTGGCGTCAGCGCTATCCCGCGCGACGTACGCCGCTCTCCATGCGGGACTGGACTATCCAGATGCCACCGTAGGTGACGTAGTGGAACTGTGTGAACAGGACAGACTGACTGAACTTCCGGGCATCTCGTTCGGCCGATTGGGACAGATCCGTTTCTATCTCGTGCTCCTGGAAGTGCTGGAGCCGATCGATGGCGAAGGTGCCTGGCGAGACAGGGGGCATCGAATTGTGGTCGCGCATGGGGTGGGTGTGAAAGGGCGCAGGGCGAGGCTTCGGCAATCAGTACCCGAAGCGGCCTGCGTAGTCGGCATTAACTAGAGCGGCAGTGCCTCGTATAACCACTGCACGGCATCAGCCACGCCGAGTCCCGGCCGGTAGGCATAGCTGAACGGCCCAAGCCAAGGATCGATAACCGGCGTCACGACAGCCAGTACTGACCGCTCCACGATGCGGTCGCGAACAGTCGGGATGTGCGGCACCCTCAGGTCGCCATCCGGGCGAGGCAGCACAATCGGAGTGAGCCGACCGGGCTCGAATTCCCCGCTGATCAGCTGCGCTGAGATATCGGCAAGATTCTGATCAGCATTCTCCGCGAAATGGGATACGATCGCGCCGAGAACCCCGTCGTCCAGATCGGGGGCCAGCATGTCAGCCAGGCAGCACGCAACCTACCGACTTCGGCCACCTGCGCAAGCGTAACGGGTAACCCGCAAACCATTATCGGAGCGGTCATCAGCTACTCACGGCGGTGATCAGTCAATCCAGGTTGTTCAAGGGTGCCCCTATATCTTGAGCCTCCAGCACGTCCAACGTCCGCTGCTATGCCCCGAAACTACTCGGTGCATCTTTGGCCAATCTCTCGCTGGATTGGCGCATCGGCTAGTTGAGGCCGCACCCCATACGCCTGGCAGCATGACCCTTCTTTCGGACACTTACGGCGCCGGGAGCACCGTGGCGCTGACGTTTCCATACGCCTGGCCGCGTGACCTTGTTTCGGACTGCTGATCGAGGTCTACGGCAAGGACGAGGTCGAGGGACAGTTTCCATACGCCTGGCGGCGTGACCTTGTTTCGGACCCTAGCGGTGTTTGAGGGTCGGTGACCAGCGATGATGCGAGCCTTTCGCACGGGCGAGGAATCTGCGGCTGTCTCCGGACGGCCCGATGGGCGGGGATGAGGTCGTTTTGGCTGGTCGGGGCATTGCGCAGGTGAGGGGTGTGTGACTGGGCAGCGAACCACCTCCGCGTTTGAACCTATATCGATGGGCTGGCTGTGCTTTGCGCTCGGTCGGACCGCTGGTGGGATGGACGCTGTTTCAACGGTCATGCTGTGTCGCTGGCCTGCTAGTGGGTGGTTGCCAGGTGAGTTCGGGGCGGATGACGCCGAAGCCGTAAGCGGTGTGGGAGCCGACTCCGGCGAAGGCGGCCCATTTCCTGACCTGGTCGGCGTGGCCGGACAACCCGGCGGCGTCGGGGGTGCGGCGGCCGGGCGGGTCATCCAGCCAGCGGCTGAGGACCGCGTGCGGCGCGGCGAGCGGGATCGGGGCGGCGGCCGGGCCGGCGAGCTGGACTTCCCATCGGGACAACATGGCGTCGCCTATGATCTGCGGGCCGAGATGGACTCCCGGCCGAGCCTGAGGTCAGGAACGACAAGACCCTGGCGCTCGAAATAAACCGGGTAGGCCTGTTGCGGCCAGAGGTTGCGCTGGCCGAACTGGACGCCGAGCCCGACCGCGAGTTCCTGCGGCATGCGGGTGGCGAGCAGCACCACGGGATGCTCGTGAGCCGCCGTCTGGGCGATGACCCAGTCGGCGATCTGCTCCGCCGCAGCCGGGAACGCCCCCCAGGCCAGCTGCGGGATCGGGTCGGTGGCCGAGTCCAGCCGCCATTCGGCCACGGCGGCCCGGTGCGGTCCGGTCGGCAGGACCGAGCTGGTCAGGCGGTCGCAGGCGTGGACCTTGACTGGCTCTGTCACGCTGGCCAGGTCGAGCGGGATGGGGCCGATGACGTCGTGGGTCGTGCGCACCAGGAGCAGCAGCACTGGCGCCGGGCCGCGCTGGTCCGGGTGGCCGTGGCGGGTGGCTGGCCTCGGGGCGGGCGAGTCAGGGGCCTGGTTTTCTTTCATCCTGCTCAATGGGGTGATCGTGAGGGTGATGTGGCTTTCCAGGAGCGTCACCGTGTGCTCCGGTGATGCGTCGGATAGCGGCTTGGGCGGCGCGGCCCTGAGGAAGTCGTGCGGGGGGTCGGTGAGGGACAGCTCGTGGCGCGGGCCGGCGGCGCCGTAGCTGGGCCGCTGCCTGACGTTGAGGACCAGGCCCCGGCGGTGGGCGGTGGCCCTGGCGCCGAAGGCCATCGCGACGGGCCAGGGTGCCCAGGTGAACAGCGCGTTCTTGGTGACCTGGTCGTCGTTGTAGTGCACGGTCCAGAAGGAGCGGACGAGCTGGTCGACCTTGTCGTCCCAGCGCGGCGCCGACTGGGCGTCGGCTTGCCACTGCCAGGCGTCGCCGAGCGCGTCGGGGCCTGGCACGAGCAGGGTGCGGGCGAAGCCGGCCTTGATGTCGGCGAGCGCCGACTGCTTTTCCTCGTGCTGCCACGGGGTCGCGATCTCGTCGATGATATAGGCGGTGCCGCGCTGGCCGAGGATCTGGCCGCGCCTGCGCCACCGCAGCGCGCCGGCGATGAGCAGCGTGCTCCCCGCGACCAGGCAGGCGATACTGGACCAGGACGTGACAGCGAGGCCGCCGCCGGCCCAGCCGTTGTGAGCGGCGTTGTCGGCCGCCGGGGGGAACAGGGCGACGAAGCCGCCGAGCAGGGCCGTGGCGGTCACGAAGAGCACGCCGGTCGGCCATTCGGGGCCAAGCGGCTTCCTGCCGAGGCTGGCACGGGCCGCCGCGCGCCAGTCTCGGAGTTGCTGGAACGGCGACCAGGCCGGGCGGAACGCGGCCAGGCCCCGTGCGCCGATGACCCGCCCGGATGGATCCCTCAGCTCGTCGTGCGGGAACACCAGGTCGCGGCGGTGGCGAGCGGCCAGCGCGGTGACCCTGGACACGACCAGGCGGGTCCCGGCGGTGGCGGGCGGAAGGTCGATGAGCCTGGCTGACCTGCGCAGCCGGGTGAGCGTGATCTCGCCGGCGGCTGAGTGCAGCGCGGTCCGGCTCAGCTGACCGGCTCGGTCATCGACCCTGGCGAAACTGCCTTGCGCGGGGAGCCGCGTTGTGGACTCAGCGGCCTGGCCAGCGTCCCGGCCGTCGCCTGGCCGCTCGAAGGCCTGCAATACCAGCTCGTGCGGCGTCAGGTTGACGAGACGCTCGGTCGGCGGAATGGCTGGCTCGGCCTCGGCCGGGTTCACGACTCAGCCTTGGCGAGAGGTAATCCCGCTACGCAATCAGCGGCATTCGCGGCCGTCCGCAGATGCTCGGGATCTTTCAGCCTGATTGCCAAATCGATGCCCCCATTCCGCTGTCATTCTCGCCAATAACCGTTCGCCGCCGCCACCGACTTTCATGATCATCTTTGCCTCTCTTCGAGCATCACACCGAGGCAGAGCCGAGCGCTATGGCGCTGGAGACTTGCTGTTCCGGACGGGTCGCGACAGTACCTCTGCCCGCGGGGTGCCGCCCGATGCGTCATCCATCGTCACGACGATCAGCTGCCGCCCGGTCCAGGCCAGGCTGGCATTGGTCAGGTCAGGGACCGGGCAGCGGGCCAGGTCGGTCCAGGCACCGGTCGCGGGGTCGAAGGCTGCCGCCGCGCCTGCCGGGATATCCGGCGGTCTGTGCAGCGGGCCGGGGGTGGCGCCGGACTTGGTGGCGAACACCACCATCGCCGACCCGGTCCACACGGCCGGACCGGAGCCTCCGGAGAACTTATCCGGCAGGTCGGTCCACGTCCCGGACGAGGGGTCAAACCAGGCGCCGTCGAAGAAATCCTGAACCGGGCACGATACGCCCGGCGGGCAGCCCGTGCCGCCGAGGAACAGGAGCCGGCCGCCGATGGGGGCGGCGGTGCCGAACGGGAAGGCGGCGTCGTGCGGCTGGCCGGGAACAACGGCCCAGGCCTGGTTTCCGGGCACCCACGAGTAGGCGCTGAAGAGGTAGCCGCTGGGAGTAATGCCGCCGGCGGCCGGCGGCCGGCTCGCGACCCAGGTGATGACCTCACTGCCGGTCCATTCGGCCCCGACGGCGTAGGGCTGCCAGCCGGCGACCTGAGGCAGTGCCGGCACCGTCGTCCACGAGCTGGTGGCCGGGTCGAAGGCGGCACCGCCCTCGGGCTGGATCACTACCAGCTGCGTGCCGGTCCATACGATCGCCTGTCGGCCGTCGGGCCGCAGCGGGGCGGCCGGCAGCATCGCCCAGGTCCGGCGGAGCGGATCGTAGCTCGCCCCGTCTGCGAGCGGGGGAAGCGAGCCGTTCCCGCCGCCCCAGAACAGCGCCCTGGTCCCGGTCCACACGGCGAAGGCGCCGTTCCGCGGTGACAGAGGCGATGCCGGCATCGGGGTCCAGGCGCGGGTCACCGGGTCATACGCTGCGCCGTTGCCTGCCGCCGACAGCCCATGAGTCTCTTCCAATCCGCCCCAGATGAGGAGCGCGGTACCGGTCCACACCGACGCCTGCCCGATCCGGGGTGAAAGCGGCGGGGCGGGCGCAGCTGACCAGCTGAAGCCGGCCAGGCTCCGCGCCGTCGCCTGCGCGCTGCCGCAACCCGGCGGCTGAGCCGAACAGGCCCGCGACGCGGCCGTCGGGGGCACGGGGGATGGCGACTTCGCCGAGCTCGCGCACCCGGCAACGACGAGCACGGCCACGGCGCCGCAGGTCATCGCCAAGGCTGACCCGTCACGATGCCCGCGTTCGGTGTTCACTCCCATCCAGCCTCATCGGAACCCGAGCGGCGAAGCGCCGGCAAGCGGCATCTGCCCGCGATGACACCGTGTCTCATGCCGTCTTTGACGGCGCCCAGCCCCGGGCGGTTCCGGCGATAAAGGCGCGGGTCGAGTACCCACCGGCGGTGCTCGGTGTCTCGGCGAGCGCTCGCGACACGCCGGCCTCGAAGGCACGCATAATTGACCTTGTTGGCTTATTGGAGATCAGGCTGCGGGGTGAGTCTGGGGCGGTGGAGGCGGGTGGTGTGGGTTTGCCGGGTGGGGTGCTTGCCGGCCAGGGGCCGGCCGGGGGTCGGCCGGGTTGATTTCCGTGATCATGTTCGAGGGCATGATCACGGAACATTGCTACTGTCCTGGAGGCTGTCGGGCGACTCTTGGTCTTGGAAAAGTCAGGCTCCTGCGGGTCAGCGGCGAGACTCTTCGCGGGGTCCCGGAGACTTCCCGCTTCGCGGAGTCTTCCCGGCTCTGGCGCGGAGCCTTCCCGGCTCTGGCGCGGAGTCTTCCCGGCTCTGGCGCGGAGAGTTGTCGTTGCGCGGAGCGTTGTCGGCAAATAGAGCGGGCTCGCTCAGGGGATTGTCGCAACGCTCTGATTTGGGTGGGAGCGGGCGATGGGGCGCAGTGTGGATCCTCAGGTGGTGGCCAGGACGCTGGAGTTGCTGGCTTCGGGTGTGAATCCGATGCGGGCAGCGGCTTTGGCGGGGGTGTCGAAGTCGTTTGCTTACGAGCTGGACCGGCGGGTGAGCGGGGTGTCCCGGCTGGCGGTCAAGCGGGAGGCGGCGGCCCGGCGGGCGGCCCGGCCGGGCCGCCGCGGCGTTGATCCGGAACGGGTGCGGGTGCTGCTGGAGCACCTCGCCGCGGGGCTGAATCCGAACCGCGCCGGGCCGCTGGCCGGCGTGTCGAAGACGTTCGCGTACGGCCTGTACCACAAGATCGGCGGAGTGTGCAGACCCCCTGGAACGACTTACAGCGACCGGTACCTGGACGACGGGCAGCGGCACGAGATCGCGCGGCTGCGCGAGACCGGCTTGTCGCTGCGGGCGATCGGCGCGCGGACCGGCGTGAACGCCTCCACGGTGTGCCGGGAGCTCAAGCGCAACGCCGACCCGAAGACCGGGCATTACCTGCCGGTGCGGGCGGGCAACCTGGCATGGGAACGGCAGCGGCGGCCCAGGCCGTCAAGGCTGTCCCGGCACCCGGAGCTCCGCCAGCGGGTACAGCAGCTCCTGGACCGGCGGTTCTCCCCCGAACAGATCAGCGGGAGGCTGAAAATTGACCACCCCGGCGATGAGGACATGCAGGTCAGCCACGAGACCATCTACCAGTCGATCTACGTCTACCCGCGCGGAGAGCTGCGGCGGGAGCTGAAAGCCTGCCTGCGCAGCGGCCGCCAGCTGCGCCGCCCCCGCGGCCGCAGCGAAACACGCGGCCGCATCATCGGCGCCGTCCCCATCGGCGAGCGCCCCGCCGAAGTCGAGGGACGGCTCGTGCCCGGCCACCACGAAGGCGACCTGATCATGGGCTCCAAAGCATCCAACTCCGCCGTCGGCACCATCGTCGAGCGCACCACCGGCTACCTCACCCTGCTCCACCTCCCGCACGGCCACGACGCCGGATCCGTCGCCGGCGCCATCATCGGCCGCATGACCGAACTGCCCGCCTGGTTCGCGAAGACCCTCACCTGGGACCGCGGCAAGGAACTCGCCCGCCACCAGCACATCACCGACACCACCAGCATCAGCGTCTACTTCGCCGACCCCCACGCCCCCTGGCAGCGCGGCAGCAACGAGAACATCAACGGACTGCTCCGCGAATACCTCCCCAAAGGCACCGACCTCAGCACCACCACAGCCGCCGGCCTCCAGCACATCGCCGACGAACTCAACGACCGCCCCCGCAAACGCTACGGCTACCACACCCCCCGCGAACAACTCGCTAAACTCCTCACACAAGAAGCCGAACGCGTTGCGACGACCCCCTGAAAACGCCGCGGCAAAGACTCCGTGCTGCGAGAAGTCTCCGCGGTAACGACGGAGAACGCTCCGCGATCATGCCGCAAACGACGGAGAACGCTCCGCGATCATGCTCCGGCGCGGGAACTCTCCGCGATCATGCCGCAGAACGGGAACTCACCGCGATCACCGGCGAGGCAACCCTTACCACCGGAACCGAGTCCGGCCGCTCCGCAAGAACCGCACCGAGTCACCTTGCCGGGGCCGCGCCTTGCGGGGGCCGCGCCTTGCGGGCCAGGTCGGGACGGGGCGGGTGCCCGGGAGGCAACCTGCCTGATCATGAGTCCCGCGACAGTCTCCAGGACAGCAGCGCTGGTGATCATGCTCGCGAACATGATCACGGAGCATCACACCTGCGGCCCCGCACTGACAGCTCCCCGGACTGAAAACTCTCTCGCATGATGCCGGACAAGGCTCCCCGATCCCGGTCACCAGCCACACGACAGCCCCTGAACCCAAGCCGCGCTAGTTTCCGTGATCATGACCGAGACCGTGATCACGGAAGATCGCCCAGGTCAGGACAGCGGCGATGTTCCGTGATCATGCCCTCGTCCTTGATCACGGAACATCACACCTGGCGCCCCCGGCACTGACAGCCCCTGGAGCGAGAACTCTCCCGCACGATAGCGGAAAAGGCTCCCTCATCTCGATTGCGAGCCACCCGACAGCCCCCTGACCTGCGTAAATTTCTGTGATCACGCCTCGGACCATGACTACGGAAACTAGCGCAGGGGTCGGTTCGGACGGCCCGGCCTGGTCACCCCGGCCCGGCTAATCCCCGCGACTGGCTTCCGTGATCAGTGCAGACCACGCAGCACCCGCCGGTGCGGCGCGAAGCGGAAAACGACAGCAGAATCTCGTCGGCTGGATCGGTGTCGCCGCTCAGCAGGTGGAGCAGGCGCGGGTCTTGTCTACAAGTCACTTAGCGAACTCGCGCGCGGCCCAGGCCGCCGCGCATGGAGCGCACAACGGCACGTCGATATCGCCCAGCAGGTCCGAGCGGTACTGGCCGGTAATCACCGCGTCGAAGGCCTCGCAGATACCCCGGTCACCTGGATGAGCCCGCACGCAGAGGCAACAGCAGGGCCTGCGCCGCATGACCTTCTCAGCGCGGTCGATGACCGCTCGGACCTCGGGACGGTTCGCCGCCTCCTTGAGCGCGTCGAAGGCCGGGCGCATGCGCTCAAGCGCATCAGTTATAGCCTGCCCGACTCTCCGGCCGGCCTCGGCCAGGGTGTCAGCGAGTTCGGTGTCCCTGTCATCGCTCACAATCGCATCTTGTCACTGGCAAGGGCCTAGAGCCAGGCCACGTTCGCGCACCTCTTCTACGCCGGGCGGGTATGGAGGCTTCTCACATTGAGTTCACACGCGATCCGCGTCACTCCCTGAGCTCTGCCCGGGAGGATTCGGCCCATGGACGTTTCTCGTTATCGTGCCTTGGCCCGCCCGGGCTGGCTGGCCCGGGCGGCCGCGGTCGCTGTCGCTGCTGTCGTAGTGCCCGCCGCAGCGGCGCCGCGCGCTCACGTCACGACTGGCGGCAAGGGCCGCGCCGGGCTGGCGCCGTTCGTGTACGCCGTCAACCACGGCCGGAACGATGTCTCCCAGTACGCCGCCCCCGTGACCGGCCACGAGGCGCTCGAGCCGCTCTCCCCTCCGCATGTACCCGCGGGAATTTTCCCTAATGCCATAACAGTCAGTCCCGAAGGCAACAGCGCCTACGTCGTCAACACCAACGCCAGCGACGTCGGGCAGTACTCGATCAACCCGTCCACCGGCCGGCTCACACCCAAGTCACCGGCAACCGTGCACACCGGGAACGGGTCCGATTACGTCGCCATCAGCCCCAACGGGAGGTTCGCCTACGTCACGGTCGGCGCGGGAGTCGCGCAGTTCACCGTCAGCCAGGCCACCGGCAGGCTCACCCCCATGTCGCCTCGGGTCGTCGCGGCGGGAGAGTCGCCGGCCGCGATCGTGGTCAGCCCGGACGGCAGGCACGCCTACGTGACCAGCCTCGGCAGTGACACGGTTTCCCAGTACGCCGTCAACCAGGCCAGCGGCCAGCTCACCCCTATGTCACCGGCGGCGGTCCCGGGCGGCGGGCATCCGTCGCTGATGGCGATCAGCCCGAACGGCCAGAGCCTTTATGTCCTTGCCGACGGGGTCATCCGGCAGTACACCATCAGCGCGGCGACCGGCAAGCTCAGCCCCAAGTCACCGGCAGCCGTCCCGGCCGCGAACGGGACCAATACGATAGCGGTCACCCCCGACGGCAAGTGGGCGTACGTCGCTAACGTGATCACCAGGACGGTCTCGCAGTACGCCATCAACGCGGCCACCGGCACTATCACGCTCACGTCGGCACCGGCCGTGCCCACCGACCGGGGCGCGCAGATCATCGTAGTGACCCCTGACGGCACAAGCGCCTACGTCGCCAACGAGAACTCCGGCACCATCACCCAGTACAGCATCAACCCTGCAACCGGCCGGATCAGCCCCAAGTCGCCGCCGCGTGCCAGCGCCCAGAGCGGCTCGGAAGCGGTCGCCGTGACCCCGGACGCCGACCTGGAAGTCAAGATCGGCGCTCCCCGCTCGGTCAGGCCCGGCTCGGAACTGACCTACGCGATCACCGTCTCCGACGCCGGGCCATCCAGCGCCTGGCTGCCGGCGCTCGCCGGTCACCTCCCTGCCCGCACCAGGTTCGAAAGGGCCACTACCACGAGCGGGCACTGTTCTGGCCCCAGGGCGGGCACCCGCGCCGCCACGATCCGCTGCGACCTCGGCAAGCTGACCAGCGGCGCCACCGCGCGAATCAAGATCACCGTCACCGTCACCGCCGCCTCCGGCACGATCACGAGCACGGCGGCGGCCAGCAGCGTGACCCCCGACCCGAGGAAGGGCAACAACACCGCGACAAACCATTCAGAGGCTGAAAAATAGACCGGCTGATCCCGGCGGCGAACGCTTGTCAGGATCACGGGAGTTGTCCGGAGCGCGGCACACCGGATCGCCTGCCTCTCACGCGACGGCATCTGGACGGCGGGCGTCTGGCAGATGACCTGCTCGGCGTCGCATGGTATCACTGCTGATACCATGAAGGCCGTGGCGATGACATTGCGGTTGACTCAGGCCGAGTCCGGGGCGCTGCGCCTGCGGGCCGAGCATGAGGGGCGGCCGATGCAGGAGGTTGCCCGGCAGGCGATCCGGGAGTACATCGAGGTCCATAGCCGGGCCGAATTGCTGGACCGGGTGCTGGATGAGGAACTGCCCAGGTACGCCGAGGCGCTGGAGCGGCTCGGCCAGTGATCTACCTGACCGTGCCGGAGCTGCTGCATGTCGCCGAGCGTGCGCTGGGCTTCGAGCCCAAAGTCAGGGACCTGGGGTTGCTTGAGGCGGCAGCCGCGCGGCCAGCTGCCTCGGCGTTCGGGCAGGACGCCTATCCGGACCTGGATCAGAAGGCGGCGGCGCTGCTGCACTCGCTTGCCCGCAACCATGCGCTGGTCGATGGCAACAAGCGGCTGGCGCTCGCCGCGATGATCGCTTTCTACGGGCTTAACGGCCGCCGCCTGAAGCTGACCAATGACGAGGCCTACGATCTGGTAATGGCCGTGGCTGACGGCCGCCTTGATGCCGTGGGCGAGATCGCGCCCAGGCTCGGCCCGGCAACCGAGCCGCGGTCCTGACCAGCCAGGCCCCGCACGCACACGCGGTAAATCCGTGGCGACGTCGGCGGTCATCCCGCGACAATGGCCGACATGGAGGAGGTCAAGGTCGTCGTCGCTCATCACGAGCGCGCGACTCTGCGCGTCGGCGACGTGTTCCTGAAGATCGACGCTGATCAGGCACGCACCGACGTCGAGGTCGAGGCGATGGCCATGGCGCCGGTCCCGACTCCGGTGGTCCTGTGGCGCAAACCGCCCGTGCTCGCGCTCGCCGCCCTCCGGGGGGCGGCGCTCGGGCGCCTCGGCGAGCCGTCGGCCGCGCCGCCGGCGGCGTGGGCAGCGGCGGGTGCCGCCGCGCGGATGCTGCACGACGCACCGCTGCCGCCATGGCCCGGCCCGGGCCTGGAGGAGATCGCATCGGATCTCGACGGGGAATGCGAGTGGCTCATCACGAACGATGTCCTTCCCCCCGACCTGGTTACGCGCAACCGCCAGGTTGCCGAGGCTGCGCTCCGGCCGTGGGCACCGGTGTTCACGCACGGCGACCTGCAGGTCGCCCACGTGTTCGTCGAGGGTGACGAGATCACCGGCGTGGTCGACTGGTCCGAGGCGGGCCAGGGCGATGCCCTGTACGACCTCGCCAGCTTGACGCTCGGGCACGAGGAGCACCTTGGCGACGTCGTCGCCGGCTACGGCACCGACGTCGACCTCGACGTGGTCCGCGCGTGGTGGTCGCTGCGAAGCCTGCGGGCCGTCCGCTGGCTGGTCGAGCACGGCTTCGACCCGTCCTCGCCAGGCTGCGAGGTCGACGTGCTGAGATCCCAGCTGTGAGGTACGCGAGCTCGAGCCGCACTCAGGTGCGGGTGCTCAGCCGCGCCGGTCAGGGTGCGACGGAGGCTGTTTTTGTCCAAGCGTCACGAACCTCAGCCGGTGACGCTAAAGTGGCCGGCCTTCGGGCGCCATCCCGCGGGCGGGTCTTCGCCAACACGCCCGTCGATCGCTTCGCGCAGCAAGTCCGCGTGGCCGGTGTGCCTGCCGTACTCCTCGATCAGGTCGCAGACCAGCCGGCGCAGGCTGGCGTGGCGGCCGTCGGGGTGGGCGAGGTGCACGGGCTGGTCGAGCCCGCCGTTCGCCAGGGCCGCGCCTAGCCTGGCGCGGGATCGCTCGACGGCGCCATCCCAGAGTTCGTAGAGCTGTTCAGGGGTGTCGCCGGCGGCCGAGGTGAACTCCCAGTCGCTGTCGCCGTCCCAGTCGGCGCCCTCCCACGGCGCGCCGATCGGCGCTCCGCTGAGCTTGACGGTGAACATGTAGTCCTCGCACACGGCGAGATGCTTGAGCAGTCCGCCGATGGTCAGCGCCGAGGCGCCGATTTTGACCCGCAGTCCGGCGTCGTCCAGGTCATCGGCCTTGAACCGGAACGTCGTGCGCAGCCGGTGCAGCGCACCGGCAAGGTGCTCGGCCTCGGTGCCGGCCATGGGTGGTTCCCACGGGTAGTCGCTGTTAGTCATGTCGCTACCGTAGGCGGCATTCCGGACGATCAGCGTCCGGAATGTGCTGCTCCCAGAAGTTACGGTCCCGAAGGATCGGCTGCTCACCCTTCCCCAGCGGCGCCCTGTACCCGCCATTCTGGCCATCCCCCGAGGCGAGAATGGCGCGGGCGGTACTTAGGTACATTTCCGCCGCGCGGTGAGTATCTGCGCCGATGTGCGACCCTCGGCCCGGTGGCTGAATGGCCGTTATGACTCACGCATACATCACTGGCGTCGGCGCGTACCTGCCGGGTGAGCCATTGGACAACGACCAGCTGGCCTCGCGACTAGATACCGGTTCAGCCTGCGGCGCTGCCCTGGGCAGCCGGGCGCTGGCGGCGAATGGGATCAAGACCCGGCATTACGCAGTGGACGACAAGGGCATGACCCTGATGCTGAACGAGGAGCTCGCGACTCACGCGGCCAGGCGCGCGCTAGCGGACCGGGGCCTGGACGCGTCGGCGGTGCGGATGCTTGCCACCGGCACTACCCAGGGCGACGTGCTCGTTCCCGGCTTCGCCTCGATGGTGCACGGGCGGCTGGGCGGCGGTCCGATGGAACTGCTCTCGGCCGGCGGCGTGTGCGCGTCGTCGATGGCCGCGCTCAAGGCCGCCGTGTCCGCCGTGCGGCTAGGCGAGCATCAGGTAGCCCTGGCCGTAGGCTCCGAGCTGGTCAGCCGCTCCTTCGCCGCTACTGAGCCCGCCGCGTTTGACGCCGACGCGCTCGACACCAGCTTCCTGCGGTGGACCTTGTCCGATGGCGCCGGCGCGGTCGTGGTGGAGCCCGAGCCCCGGCCCGATGGCCTGAGCCTGCGGGTTGACTGGGTGCGCCTGGTGTCTCACGCTCACGACCATCCGGTGTGCATGAGCGCCGGGCTTGGCGAGGACGGCGAGCCGAGGGCCGGGGCAACCTGGCTCGACCGGCGTGCCCCGGCTGGCTCCGGCGATGAGCCGGAGTTCGAGGTCCCCCGGTTGCGGCAGGACATGTCTGCCTTGCCCGCGTTGATAGACGCCGGCGTCGCGGAATTCGACTCCCTGGTCAAGGCCGGGCGCGTCGACCCTGATACCGAGCACGTCCTGTGCCATTACAGCGCGGAGCACTTCAGGGACAAGCTGTTCACGCGGCTGCGCGAGGCTGGGTACACCCCTGATGACAAGCGCTGGTTCACGAACCTGCACACGGCAGGCAACACCGGAGCAGCCAGCATCTTCGTGATGCTTGACGCGGCCAGGCCCCGGCTGCGAAGCGGTGACCGGGTGCTGCTGATCGTGCCTGAGTCGGGACGCTTTTCCCTCGCCTTCGCGCACTTGACCTGCGTCGGGCCCGACGGCGGCGCGAGCCGCGCCGAGCTGACCGCTTCCCCGCTCGGCCACCCGGCTCCCAGTGACCCCCCGGCCGTGGCACGCGCCTTCACCGAGCTCGCGCAGGTGTGGGCCGAATTCCAGCGCGGGCTTGCCCAGGTGCCGGTCGTGCGCCGGATCGAGGACGGCGAGGCGACAGCCGGCGATTACCGCAGGCTCCTGCTCAACTTGCGCCAGCAGGTCATCGACGGCGGCCGGTGGATCTCGCTCGCCGCCGCGAACTTCTCGGCCGACCTGTTCCGGCTGCGCAGCGCCGCCATTCAGCATGCGGCGGACGAGCACCGCGACTACCAGCTGCTCGAACATGACTACGAAGCGGTCGGCGGTGACCCGGGAGCGATGGCGGCAACCGCCCCCAACATCGGGTCCGCGGCGCTGTCCGCGTTCGTCTTCTACCGGGCTGGCTTGCCCGATCCTGTCGACCTGCTCGGCGCGATGTTCGTGATCGAAGGCCTTGGCGCGCGGAAGGCGGCCGGCTGGGCGGACCGGCTCAAGCGGAGCGCGGGCCTGCGTGACGATCAGCTCAGCTTCCTTCGCTATCACGCCGCCGGTGACGAGGACCATTTCGGAGTGCTGACCGCCGCGCTGCGCTCAGGCCTGCTCGACGATTCCGCCATCACCAGCATCGTCAGGACCGCGCGAGTCGTCGCCCGCCTCTATGCCCTGCAGCTTGAGGAACTCGACCATGTCTGATACCTCAGTGCCGTCACTGTGGGACGTCATGGCCGTTGACCCGGCCATCCCGATCGACCCGGTCACCCGGCGCCTGGTGATCGGTGACCAGCGACGTGCGAGTCGCGCCTTGATCTACCCCTGGCTCCGGATCGTGTCCAGGACAGTGGTCACCGGCATCGTCATGGGCAAGCGAATCTGCCCGGTCAAGTTCTCCGCCCACGACCTGATGGACCGGATGTGCCTGTGGTTCCTGCGCCGGTTCGTCGCTCCGGCCGCGGTCAGCCTGCTCATCAGGCACTTCATCGTGGAAACGAACCTGCTGAACTTCTGCGTGCGCAACGCCGGCGCGCCCGGCGTGCCCGAGGTCGGCCTGCGGCCTCGGACCCTGGCTGACCTCGGCAACCACGCCGTGATCGAGCACGACCTGAACGTCTACCGCGTGCTTTTCGCCCTTGGCAGTGCTGACCTCAGCAGGGCGGGCACCATCAGCGAGAGGGACCCCGCGGATCTCGACTTCGGCATGCTCACCGTCGGTGACGTCGATCCCGAACCGCGGATTCGCCGCCTGCTCCAGCTGGACATACAGACGGCGTTGTGCCTGATGAACATCCCGTTCGCGTTCTGCCTGACGCCGGCCCAGTACCGGCGCGCCGTGCACTCGATGCGGCTGGACACCTCACTGATGAGCATTCTCGCCACGATCACCGGTGATCCCGCGTTCCGCTGGCTGGCGAGCTCTCCGCCAGTGCGCGTCGACAGCAACGCTGACGTGCCCGCGATGGTGTACGCGCACGCGGTGATCTGCGAGTACGCCCACGCCTGGCTCGCCCAGACGGAATGGCGTGTCCGGGGAGGCAATTTTCAATCCAGTCGCTTGAAATAGACCCGGCGGTGCTGTGGCAGGCCAAGGGTGCCCGTCGCGGATGGTGAAGGAAATCAGGCGAGCGGCAGCCCAGTCAGCGCGGCCACTCAGTCGAAATCGAACTCGTTGCCCTCGATGTCCTGCATCACGAGGCACGACTCGTTCTCGCCATCGGCAGCCAGCAGCCGCACGCGTACCGCGCCGAGGGCGACCAGTCGTGCGCATTCGGCCTCAAGTGCGGCCACGCGCTCCTCACCCACGAGCCCGGTGCGGGCCCGCACCTGAGGGATCAACGCATGCGAGCGTTGAACCCTGCTGCTCAGGCGGCAGTGCGCGATGGACATCGTCCCAGGTAGCAAAACCTTCCGGTGGGAGCGGCGCACGGCGGCGGTTGCGGCCGGGGTGTCGCGGACATGATTACGGGAGATAACATCCGCGCCGGGCTGTCTTGACCAAATAATATGGACGAGCGGCAGATATGGTCTATATCGCTCGGAAGTGGGTAGCGTCTGTCGCGCGTGCAGTGGAGGTGCGGGAGGAGTCCGAGGAGGATGAGTCGAATATGAAGCACGGCACAGTGGTGGCCATGGCGCTCTCTGCTGCGGTGGCTCTCGCCTTAGCCGGATGCGGCAGCTCGGCGACGGGCAGCGGTGCCAGGGGCATCACGCTGAAGCTAGTCGCCGCTGACTATGGCACCGGCCCGCAGAACTCCAGCCAGAAGTACTGGCAGGGGATCGCGGACGCCTTTCACAAGCAGAATCCGAAGATCACCGTGACGGTGCAGACCATCAACTGGAATGACTTCGACAGTCAGGTCAAGACGATGGTGCAGAACAAGCAGTATCCTGACGTCCTCGAAGGCGACTACTTCCCGGACTATGCCCAGGCTGGCCTGCTTTACCCGGCCAAGGATGTAACCTCACCGGCCACGTTCAGCAACCTGCTGCCGGTTTTCGCCAAGCTGGACACCTACAACGGCACGCAGTATGGCATGCCGTTCACCACGAGCGCCCGGACGCTGTTCTACAACAAGCAGCTGTTCTCCAAGGCCGGGATCACCGCTCCGCCGCAGACCTGGGCAGCCATCCAGACGGACGCGGCCAAGATCAAGCGGCTTGGCAAGATCGGCTTCGGGCTCCCGCTCGGCCCCGAGGAGGCGCAGGCCGAGGCGCTGCTGTGGTTCCTCGGTGACGGCGGCGGCTACCAGGACGCCAGCGGCAAGTGGGTGATCAACAGCGCGCCGAACGTGTCTGCCCTGCGGTTCATGGCAGGCATGGTGAAGGCCGGGGACACCGAGCCCAACCCCGGCACGAAGAACCGGACCGACCTGTGGAAGCAGTTCGCTCAAGGCCAGATCGGGATGATCAACGGCTCGCCTGCCCTGATCCCGATCATCGATTCCGGCGGGGTGCTGACTTCGTCCGACTGGGCCTCGGTGGCGATCGCGGGCAAGACCGGGCCACTTGGCAAGACGCTCGGCGTCTGCGACAACGTGTCGGTGTTCAAGACGGACCCGGGCAAGAAGGCCGCCATCACCAAGTTCCTTAACTTCTTTTACCAGGACAAGTACCAGATCCAATTCGACAAGGAATACGACCTGCTGCCAGCCACCAACTCGGGGGTAAAGGCTCTGTCCTCCTCCCCGACTTTCGGACCGTTCCTCAAGGCCCTGCCTAACTCGGTGCAGTACTCCAGCGACCCGGTCTGGACTGAGGTGAAGACGCAGATCCAGCAGACAATCGGAACAGCGATGACCCAGGATCCGAAGAAGGTTCTTGACGCGATCCAGCAGGCGGCGCAAAAGGGCGCCTGACTCCTGAGGTCGGATTGTCCCGTGCGCGGTTATGCGGCCGCGCACGGACGATCCTTACTGTGAGGCGCAGATGGCGGACATCACCAGGGTGAGCGGAGTTGCGCGTGCCCCGTCGCGGCGTCCCGGGCGGGTGCCAGTTATCCGGCGGCTGCGACGGGCGGCTGCTCCGCTGCCCTGGATCGGCCCGGCGATCGCGCTGATCGCCGTGGTTGTGCTGTGGCCGGTCTTCGTCATGTTCGACACGTCCTCCCAGCGCTTCAGCCCAGACGGGTTCCTGCTCGGCCGGGCCGGATGGCAGAACTTCACCGAACTCATCGCCGAGGCCGGGTTGTCCGGAATCCTTGAACGCACCGTCATCTGGGTTCTGGCGGTGGTAGGGGTCACCATGCTGATCTCGCTGGGGCTGGCGCAGCTGTTCAATCAGCGGTTTCCCGGTCGGCGGGTGGCACGGTGGGCGCTGATCGCCCCGTGGGCCGCCTCCGTCGTGATGACGTCTCTGATCTTCCGGTGGGCGCTCGACCCGAACAGCGGCGTGATCAACGTCTTCCTGCACAACGTGGGCCTGATCAAGTCTTTCGGGAGCAACGAGGCCGACTGGCTCGGGCGGCCGGTCGCCGCCTTCACCTGGATGATTGTCGTGGCCATCTTCGTATCGCTGCCGTTCACGACGTACGCGCTGCTGGCCGGGCTGCAGACGATTCCCGGTGAGCTGTACGAGGCGGCGCGGGTGGACGGTGCCTCGCACTGGCAGTCGTACCGTTCGATCACGCTCCCGCTGCTGCGCCCGTCGTTCCTGGTGGCGGTGCTCATCAACGTGATCAACGTGTTCAACTCGTTTCCCATCATCTGGGAGATGACCCAGGGCGGTCCGGGTCATGAGACCGCTACCTCGACCGTGTTCATGTACCAGCTCAAGGAGGCCTACATCGGCGAGTCGGCGGCCCTGTCGGTGATCAACTTCGCGCTCGTGATCGTCGTGGTGCTGGTGTTCCTGAAGGTGACGCGCTGGCGGGATCAGGTGACCTGATGACGAACCTGGTGGCCGCGGAGCGGCCGTTCGCCGGCGTCCGCGCGGACCGTTCATGGCGCATGGCCTCTGGCCGCAAGCTCATCCTCGCCGTGCTCGCGTACCTGATCGCGATCATCTTCCTGCTGCCGTACGCGGAGATGGTGATCACGGCGATGCGCCCGCCGAAGGAACTGCTGAGCGCCGGCTACCTGCCGCATCACTGGGACCTGCGGAACTTCACCAGCATCTGGAAGACCGGCTTCGGTACCAACCTGGACGTCAGCCTGGAGATCGCCGGCGGGGCGACGGTGCTCGTTCTCCTGGTCGCGCTGCCGGCCGCCTACTACTCCGCGCGGCACAGATTCCGGGGCCGGGGCCTGTTCCTGCTGCTCGTGCTGGTCACGCAGATGTTCCAGCCGGCCGCGATGCTGGTCGGCATCCAGCGCGAGTTCCTGAGCTTCGGCCTGCCGAGCCCGGTGTTTGCCCTCATCCTGGTCAACGCCGGCTTCAACCTCGCGTTCTCGGTCTGGATCCTGAACGCCTACTTCTCCGCCATCCCGGCCGAACTTGAGCAGGCGGCGATGGTGGACGGCACCAGCAGGCTCGGCGCGCTCGGCCGGATCACCCTGCCGCTGGCGCTGCCCGGCATCGTCACCGCGCTGATCTTCACCTTCATCGGGGCGTGGAACGAGTTCCTGGTCGCGCTGACGCTGACCTCCGCGCCCAGCCAGTACCCGCTGACCGTGGCGATCAACAATTACATCGGCCAGTATTCGGTGGACTGGGGGCATTTGTTCGCCGGCTCGGTGATAGCCACCATTCCGGTGATCATCTTGTTCGCTTTCATCGAGGGCAAGGTCGTCAGCGGCTTGACCGCGGGATCCATCAAGTAGCACCAAACTGCCGGCGTCGTCGCAGGCACCTGGCACGACATGAGAGAAGGGAGTCGAGATGGACACCGCCACGGCGAATCCCGGCGACTTCCTCCCGCCCGAGCTCATGCAGCTGCTTGGCACCGCCAGGCGCGTGATCGACCAGCACGTCAACGGTCATGGCAACTGCGCGGCCTGCGGGTCGAGCTGGCCATGCCAGCACGCTCAGCTGGCCGAGTTCTCATTGGGCGCGCTGTGACTCCCCTGCAGGACAGGGCTGGTGCTGGGTCCGGGAACAACTCGTACGCACGCCCGGGCCGTCAGCGGAGAACTGGCCACGGCCAGCTGGCCACCGGCTATCTCGGGCGGGTTGTAACCGGCCGGGCATTGCGAGCGTTTAGCTGATGGAGGATCGTTGCCTGTGCGGGTCCCCGGTCTCTCCCCCCGGGGCCGGGGACCTCTATCGCGCCGTCATTGCTCAGCCTGCCACGACCAGCGGAACCCGACTACGCTCTTCTCGACGGACCGCAGGTACCGGTGCACCTCGCGCTGGCTGCCCGGCGACATCGGTTCACACTCGACCACGTTGCCGTCCAGGCCATCCCAGACTGACCACCATATGCGGGGCGGCAGCATGTCACGGTGAAACTCCACGCGCATATCGAGGTTCTCCAGCCGTGCCATGACCGCCCGGCGGAACTCCAGTTCGTGCGGATCGTTCAGGTTCCCTGGGTAGCGGTAGGTCGTCACATACTCAAGGCTGATCGTCTCGCCAGCGCACAGTTCCCTGGCTAGCGGGATTGTCGTGGCGTACAAGCCCGCGCTCATCTGGTGCAGTTCGCCCGGCACCTCGCCGCATCCCTGGCCGACCTCCAGCATCAGGGCGTTGGTGTCATACAGGTAGGGGATGCGGTCAAGGCCGTCGGCGACTGCCTCGATGACTTGCAGCGTTCGCGCCCGGGCGATTCGGCCGTCAGATCCGACGTAGACGTGGTCGTGCAGAGACACCGTTTCATGGCGGCGCGGGCCCAAAGCCGAGCGCAGCTCAGTCTCAGTCTTGGTTTCCATGGCTCGCGGACCGGAAAGGACGCTGATCCTTCCGGAGCCCGTCCACAGCCGCCATAGACGGTCGGCGTGCGCGTCGGACATCCCGAACCCGTCAATGAACAGGGCAAGAGTAGGTCGGCTGAGCAGCGCACCGGAAAGTGCCCGGGCGACGGTGTCTTTAAGCTGCCGGGCGAGCACATCCTCATCCCCGGTCACCCGCGGATGGTTCCAAAGGTGCCGGGCAAGCACCTCGGCGACGGCGAGCTGGGTGATCTCGCCGGGCCGCGAGCGCACCGCGTGCTGCTCCCAGCGCCGGCGGTACCGGCCCTGCTGAGACAGCAACGCGCATAGGTATGCGGCGGCCGCGCGGCGACCGGCGGCAGCCGGAGCATCAGCCATGGCACCCGGTCCGAGAGTTGCGAACTAACTGCGACATTTACCCGATACCTTACGGCGGAGGTCCTCGTTGGGGGGGCGACCCGCCGCCACGGCGGCGGGTCGCGGGACCACAGGGCGGGGAGCAGACCTCGGACATCGGCCTGGGCGCCGGACTGGCTCGTCCAGGCGGACGAAAGACAGAAGGCCTCAAGCCCCCTTGAGGTGCCGGGCTTCAGCATTGATCGTCGGTGATTTGCCTGGCGCCGGCAGGCCCTGAAATGGCGTGTCCTGGAAAACAATTTTTCAATCCAGTTGCCTGAAATAAACCTCGGCGGTGCTGTGGCAGGCCAGGGCTGCTGCCGCGGATGCCGCTCGCGGTCAGCGTGGTCCAGGGGCCTGGCTGGGGCAGCGCCTGTCCGTGGCGCGATCGCCGGTGGCCTGGCGGGATCCGGGCGCGGAGCACGGAGCGATGTTCCGTGATCATGAACCAGGGCTTGATCACGGAATCTTGCCCCTGTCCTGACCTGGGCGATGTTCCGTGATGACGGTCACGGTCATGATCACGGAACATCGCCCGCGTCCCCGGTGCCGGCCAGTCCTGGCGGGCAGACGAAAGCACCAGGCGGAGAACCGGCCAGCGACTCGGAGGGTTGGGTTGAGGCGGCGGGGTGCTAGCGTTGATAGCACTGGGAGGTGATTGCGGTGGTGGCGGTGAGTATCCGGGGTCTGGATGAGCGAGTGAAGGAGCGGATCCGGGTTCGGGCGGCTCGGCATGGTCGGTCGATGGAAGCGGAGATGCGCGCGATTTTGACGGAGGCGGTGAGCGAGCCTAAGGAGGATCGCGGGTTGTTCGGGGCCTTGGCGGACCGGTTCGGGGTGCTGGGCGGGGTGGAGCTTGAGGTTCCGGTGCGGTCGGTCCGGCCGAGGGCAGCTGATCTCGGTTGATTGTCGTTGATACGACGTCGGCCGTCACTGTGGCGGTGGTGCTGTACGGCATCGAGCGCCTTCCGGTGGGGCGGCGGCAGGCGGATCTGGGCCACCCGGAATGTCGCCGATTTCCGAGAGACTGGGATCAAGGTGATCAACCCGTGGGAGAAACCGGCTATCGCCTCTAGTTAGGGGCGGCTCCCGGGGCTAGACTCTGGCGGGCATGCGGCTTGGTTGCGGTCTCGGCTCGATGGGCGGTATCGGCTCGGAGCCGGCGGTCTATGCCGACCTTGCCCGGGCGGCCGAGCGGCTGGGCTATGAGTCGGTGTGGTCGGCTGAGGCGTTCGGCACCGATCCGCTCGGGCTGCTCGGCTGGATCGCCGCGCAGACCTCGGACATCCGTCTCGGCGCCGGCGTGCTGCAGATCTCCGCGCGCAGCGCGGTCACCGCCGCGATGAGCGCGGCGACCCTGGCGCAGCTTTCCGGGGGGCGCTTCAAGCTGGGGCTGGGCACGTCGGGGCCCAAGGTGGTCGAGGGCTGGCACGGGCAGCCCTACGGCCGTCCGCTCGCCCGGATGCGCGACTACGTGGCCGTGCTGCGCATGGCGCTGGCCGGCGAGCCGGTCAGCTATGAGGGCGACACGGTCACCCTGCCCGTCGCCGGCTCCGACGCGGAGCCCATGGCGCTGCTCGTGCCGGCGACGCTGCCTCGCGTGCCCGTGTACCTGGCCGGGCTCGGGCCGAAGGCGATCGCGCTGGCCGGCGAGCTTGCCGATGGCTGGCTGGCCGTGCACCATCCGCCTGAATCGGTGGCCGCGAGTCGTGCCTGGCTGGCGGCCGGGGCTGAGCGGGCCGGGCGCTCGCTGGACGGGTTTGACGTCGCCGCCATGGTGCTTGCCGTGGTCGAACCTGACATGGAGCTGGCCCGTGACATGATGCGGCCCTCGCTGGCGCTGCATCTGGGCGGGATGGGCACCCGGGCGGTGAACTTCTACACCGCGCTGGCGGGCAGGCTCGGCTTCGGCGAAGCGGCGGCCGCGGTCCAGGACGCCTACCTGGCGGGCCGTCACGATGACGCGGTGGCGGCGGTCACGGATGAGCTCGTGGACGGCATGACGATCGCCGGCGACCCGGATCACGTGCGCCGGCGGCTGGCCGCCTACCAGGATGCCGGGACCAGCACGCTGATCGTCACGCTGGTGTCGCCCACGCCGGCGCTGCGGCGCGACCAGCTTGAGTGGATCACCGAGCTGGCGCCAGATCCTTGACAATCGGGCCGTATGGGTCTTGTTTAGTGATATGCGACACGGCAGTCTCCGCGAGATCATGGAGGCTCGCACGTCGTGACATCCGCCAATCGCCGGTGGCCGCTGTCGGCGGCGCAGCGCAGCGTCTGGCTCGGGCACCAGCTTGACAGTTCGTCGGCCGCGTTCAATATCGCGGGCTACTACGAGATCACGGGCCCGCTCGACGCGCGGGTCCTTGCGCAGGCGTGCGACACGGTCATCAGGGAAGCCGGGGCGCTGCGGGCCCGGTTCGTCGATGACGACGGGGTGTGGCAGGTCATCGACGACGACGTCCCGGTGCACCTGGAAATCGTCGATTTCACCGGCGGCCAGGACCCCGGATCGAGCGCACGCGCCTGGATGCGGGCGGATCTCGGCGAGGCGGCTGATTTACGGCGCGGCGGCCTGTTTTCCATGGCTTTGCTCAAGCTCCCGGGCGGCCGTCATATCTGGTATCAGCGCTGCCATCACATCAGCGTCGACCATCTGGGATTCGGCTTAATCAGGAAGCGGATCGCGGATCATTATTCGGTGATCCTGGCGGGGAAGGCAACGGGCACGCTGCCGCCTATGCCGCCGCTTTCCGTCCTGCTCGAGCAGGATCAGCATTACGCGGCCGGCCAGGATTTCGCTGATGACCAGCGGTACTGGCGCCGGCGGTGCGCCGGCCTGCCGCCGCCGATCAGGCTGGGGCGAGCCGTCCCTGATGAGTCCCGCACGGGCATCTGGCGGGCGGCGGCCGCCATCGGCGCCGACGGCGCCCAGCAGGTGCGCCGGTCGGCGGAACAGAGCGGGGCGTGGCCGGCGGCGCTGGCCGCGGCGGCCGCGGCAGCGTACTGCCACCGGCTGGCCGGCGTCAGCGACGTCGTCCTGGGCCTCGTGGTCGCGGGCCGGCAGTCGGCGCGGGCCGCGCAGGTGCCCGGCATGACGGTGAACATCGTCCCGCTCCGGCTGGACGTGACCGGGCAGATGACGTTCGGCGAGCTGATCGCCCAGGCCGGCAGCGAGATCTGGGACGTGCTTGAGCACCAGCGCTATCCGGGCGAGCTGCTCAGGGCCGGGCTGCCCGGCCGCGATCGCGCCGAGCCGTTGTTCGGGCCGGTGGTCAACATCGTGTCGTTTGGTGAGGAGCCGGAGCTGCACGGGTGCGAGCTGGCCGGTCACCTGATGTCACGCGGCCCGGTCGCCGACTCGGAGTTCAGCGTGGCCGGCACTGCGAGATGGCGGGCTCAGCGTCGAGGTGGAGGCGAGTGCCGGACGCTATGACCAGGAGGAGGCCGGGGCGCACTGCCGCAGGTTCGCCGCCTACCTGATGGAGCTGGCGGCCGACCCGTCGCGGCAGGTGGCCGAGGTGGACGTGCTCGGCGGGGCTGAGCGGCGGCAGCTGCTGGGCGAGTGGAGCGGTGCGGGCACGGTGCTGCCTTGGACGCCCGGGGGACCGACGCTGGCCGGCTTGTTCGCCGGGTCGGCGGCACGTGACCCGGGCGCGGTGGCGGTCGAGTGCGGAGACCGGCGGCTCAGCTACGGCGAGCTGGACGCGGCGTCGTCGCGGCTGGCGCGGCTGCTGCTGGCGCGCGGGGCGGGCCCGGAGCGGCTGGTGGCACTGCTGCTTGATCGCTCCGCTGACCTGGTGACGGCGGTGCTCGGCGTGCTGAAGGCGGGTGCCGCGTACGTGCCGGTTGACCCGGAGTACCCGGCGGCCAGGGTGCGGTTCGTGCTGGCCGACGCGGAGCCCGCGTGCGTGGTGGTGACGGCGGACCTGGCCGGCCGCGTGCCCGGTGATGCCGCGGCGTCGCCGGTGGTGCTTGACGATGCGGACGTGGCCGCCGAGCTCGCGGGCTACGGCGCCGGGCCGGTATCCGACGCCGAGCGGGGCGGGCCGCTGCTCCCCGGGCATCCGGCCTACGTGCTGTACACCTCGGGATCGACCGGCGTCCCCAAGGGCGTGATCGTGCCGCACCAGAACGTGGTGAGCCTGCTGGCCGCGGGCAAGCGCGTGCTGCGCTGGCGCGCCGGCGACGCGTGGCTGCTGTTTCACTCCTTCACCTTCGACTTCTCGGTCTGGGAGATGTGGGGTGCCCTGTCGTCCGGAGGACGCCTGGTCGTCGTCTCTTACACCGACAGCAGATCTCCCGACCGGGTACTGCGGCTGCTGGCGGACGCCGGGGTCACCGTGCTGAACCAGACGCCGTCGGCCTTCTACCAGCTGGCGCGCGAGGAAGCGCGCGAGGAGCAAGACGGGCCAGACAACCGCGGGCTGGCCGTGCGGCACGTGGTGCTCGGCGGCGAGGCGCTCGAGCCCGGGCGGCTGGGCGGCTGGTTCGCCCGCCACGGTGAACGCGGCCCGGCGCTGGTCAACATGTACGGGATCACCGAGACCACGGTGCACGTGACGTGGGCAGAGCTGGGTCCCGCCGACCGTGACTCCGTCATCGGGCGCCCGCTCGACGGCGTCGGAGTGTTCGTGCTCGACAGTCGGCTGCGGCCGGTGCCCGCTGGCGTGACGGGCGAGCTGTACGTCGCCGGGTGGGGCCTGGCCCGCGGGTACCTGGGCAGGCCGGGCCTCACGGCCGAGCGGTTCGTGGCCAGCCCGTTCGGGCCGCCCGGGCAGCGGATGTACCGGACCGGCGACCTCGCGCGGTGGACCGTGACGGGGAAACGGGCCGGGGGCTGTGAAGGGGGGCTGGGCGGGGGGAACCTCGTGTTCGCTGGCCGGGCCGACGACCAGGTGAAGGTGCGCGGCTTCCGGGTGGAGCTCGGCGAGGTGCGGGCCGTGCTCGGGTCGCATCCGGCGGTGGACCAGGCGGCGGTGACCGTGCGCCAGGACGCGCCCGACGACCGGCGGCTGGTGGCCTACGTGGTGCCGGTAACCGAGGCGGACGGGCCGGCGCTGCGGGAGTGGCTGGCCAGCCGGCTGCCGTCCTTCATGGTCCCGTCGGCGGTGGTGACCGTGGACGAGCTGCCGCTGACCGTGAACGGGAAGGTGGACCTGGCGGCTCTGCCCGCGCCTGACGACAAGGCCCGCCGGCCCGGCGGCCGGGAGCCAAGGGGCCGGGCCGAGGAGATCCTGTGCGCCGTGTTCGCCGAGGTGCTCGGGGCGGCGCGGGTCGGGGCGGATCAGGGATTCTTCGAGCTGGGCGGGGACAGCATCCTGGCGATCGGGCTGGTGTCCGGGGCGCGGCGGGCTGGCCTGGTCATTTCGGTGCGGGACGTGTTCGAGCAGCGGTCGGCGGCCGCGCTCGCCCGGGTAGCGCGGCCGTTGCCGGACGTGAACGGCGGCCCGGGGCCGGGCGCGGGCGACGACGGGCTCGGCATCGTGCCGGTGACGCCGATGATGGCGCGGCTGGCGGAGCTTGGCGGCCTCGCGGCGGATTACCGCCAGTCCGTGCTGGTCCGGGTACCGGCCGGCGCGGCACTGGGCGAGCTGGCCGGGGCGTTCCAGGCAGTAGCTGACCGGCATGACATGCTGCGTGCCCGGGCGTTCAGCGAAGCGGGGCACTGGCGGCTCGAGGTGCGCCCGGCCGGGGCGGTGCGGGCGAGCGGCTGGCTGCGGCGGGTAGCCGTGGCCGGCCTGGACCCGGCGGCGCGGCCGGCAGCGGTGGCGGCGGCGGCCGCGGCCGCCGGGGCCCGGCTGGATCCGGCGGCCGGGGCGATGGCGCAGGCGGTGTGGTTCGACGCCGGGCCCCGGGAGCGGGGATGGGCGCTGATAGTGATCCATCACCTAGTGGTGGACGGGGTGTCCTGGCGCATCCTGCTGCCCGACCTGGCGGCAGCATGGCAGGCCGCGAGGCTCGATCCCGTGCCGGTCTCCTTCCGGCAGTGGGCCGGCGCTGGCCGAGGCGGCGGCCGACCCGGGGCTGGCCGAACGCGAGCTGCCGGCGTGGCGCGAGGTGCTGGCCAGGCCGGATCAGGCGCTGGGCGGGCGGCGGCTTGACCCGGAGACCGATCACCCGCGTACCCGCCGCTCGCTGACGGTCCAGGTGCCCGCGCAAGTCTCGGCCAGGCTGCTGGCCGAGGTGCCTGCGGCGTTCCATGCCGGGGTCAACGACGCGCTGCTGGCCGGGCTCGCGGTGGCGGTCGGCTGGTGGCGGCGGCGTCACGGCTGGTCCGATGGCACCTCTGTGCTGGCCGACGTGGAAGGGCACGGCCGGGACGAGGACCTGCTGCCCGGCGCCGACCTGTCCAGGACGGTGGGCTGGTTCACCAGCATGTACCCGGTCAGGCTGGATCCGGGCGCGGTGGACTGGGACCAGGTCTGCGCGGGCCGCGCGGACGCGGGCCTGGCGGTCAAGCGGGTCAAGGAACAGCTGCGGGCCATCCCCGGGCAGGGGACCGGCTTCGGGCTGCTGCGCTACCTGAATCCGCGAACCGGCCCCGAACTTGCCGCTCTGGGCAGCCCGCAGCTCGGGTTCAACTACCTGGGCCGGTTCACGGCGGTCAGCGGCGACGGCGACTGGGAAATGGCGCCCGGGCCAGGGGCGCCGGGCGGCGGTGCGCTCAGCGGCGGCGGCACGATCGGGCTGGCGCACGCGGTCGAGCTCAACGCGGTCGCGGTCGACAGCGGCCAGGGCCTGGTGATCGAGGCCACCTGGTCCTGGGCCGGGGCCTTGCTCACCGAGCGTCAGGTCACCGAGCTCGCGCACGCCTGGACGGCGGCGCTGCGCGGCATCGACAGCCATGTCGCGGCCGGCGGCGGCGGACGGACCCCGTCCGACCTTTCCCTGCTCAGCCTCACCCAGGAAGACCTGGACGGCCTGGAGTCAGGACCGCGGCGAGAGAACTCATGACACCAGACGCTCAACGGAGCTGAGAAATGGCCCAAGACCCGATCGAGGATGTCCTCCCGCTGGCGCCGTTACAGCGCGGCCTGCTGTTCCATGCCCAGTTCGGCGACCGGGACCTCGACGTCTACACCGCGCAGGTCTGCCTCGACCTCGCCGGGCCGCTCGACGCCGGCAGGCTCCGCGCGGCCGCCGCTGCGCTGCTCCGGCGGCACGCCAGCCTGCGGGCCGGGTTCCGCGTGCTTCCCTCTGGCGACCCAGTGCAGGTGATCTCCCGCGAGGTGGCGCTGCCGTGGCGCGAGAGCGACCTGTCCGGGGTCGGCGACTCCGAAGCCAGCGCGCGGGCCGTGGCGGCGGAGGAACGGGCGGCCAGGTTCGACATGACGAGGCCGCCGCTGCTGCGGTTCGCTCTCATCGCGATGGGCGCGCAGCGGTGGCGCCTGCTGCTGACCGGCCACCACATCCTGTGGGACGGCTGGTCGACACCGGTGCTGACGACCGAGCTGCTCGCGCTGTACGCCTCCGGCGGGGATGATGCCGGATTGCCGCCGGTCCCGCCGTTCCGCGACTACCTGGCCTGGCTTGCCGGGCAGGACGACCAGGCGGCGCGAGCCGCGTGGCGGGAGGCGCTGGCCGGAGCGGAACCGTCGCTGGTGTGCCCCCGCGACGCCGGCCCGCCATCCGCGCTGCCAGCCAGCGTGCGGAAGGACGCCCCGGCGCTGTCGCGGCTGGCTCAGGAGACAGGGGTGACGCCCGCCGCGATCGTGCGGGCCGCGTGGGGCCTGGTGCTTGGCTGCCTGCTCGGCCGCGACGACGTCGTCTTCGGGGTGACGGTGTCCGGCCGGCCGCCCGAGCTCCCGGCGGTCGAGTCCATGGTCGGCCTGTTCATCAACACGATCCCGGCCCGGGTCAGAACCCGGCCGGACGAGCCGGTGCGGCAGTTGCTCGGCCGGCTGCGGGACGAGCAGGCCACGCTGGTCAGCTGCCAGCACCTGGGCCTGCCCGAGATCCAGCGCGCAGCCGGAGCGGGGACGCTGTTCGACACGGTCATGGTGTTCGAGAACTACCCGAACATCGGCATGGCGACCGGATCGGGCCAGTACCCCGATGGCTTGCGGCCGGTCGGCGTCGACGTGGCCGACGCCACCCACTATCCGCTCGCCCTGATCGTGGTGCCGGGGTCGTCCCCCCGCGGGCTGACGCTGAGGCTGGACTACCAGTCCGTGCTGTTCGAGAAGACGGACGCGGAAATACTGCTTGACCGGCTGGTGCGGCTGCTTGGCCAGATGGCGGCGGACCCGTCGAAACCCGTGGGCTCACTTGAGCTGCTCGGCGCCGCCGAGCGGCGGCTGCTCACCGAGCGGGGCCAGCCAGCGGCGCGGGCTCCGGCCGGCCAGACGCTGCCGGAGCTGTTCGCCGGGCAGGCGGCGCGCACCCCGGAGAAGGCGGCGGTGGTGTGCGGCACGGACAGGCTCAGTTACGCCGAACTCGACGCGGCGTCCAGCCGGCTGGCGCGGTTGCTGCTGAAGCGCGGTGCCGGGCCGCGGCTCGTCGGGGTGATGCTCGAGCGTTCCGCGCGGCTGATCGTCACGGTCCTGGCCATCATCAAGGCCGGCGCCGCCTACCTGCCTGTCGACCCGGCGTACCCGGCCGCCCGGATCGGCTTCATGCTGGCCGACGCCGACCCGGTGTGCGTGGTGACCAGTGCCGGCCTGGCGGCCGGGCTGGCCCCTGAAACGGACGTGCGGCTGGTGGCCCTGGACGCCCCGGACACCGCCGCCGAGCTGGCGGGCCACGGCGATGCGCCGGTGACCGATGCCGACCGGGGCGTGCCCCTGCTTCCCGGGCATCCGGTCTACGCGATCTACACCTCCGGATCAACCGGCGTGCCGAAGGGCATCGTGATGCCCGCCCGCTCGGTGATCAACCTGCTGGGCTGGTATGCGCGGCTGTTCCCCGCCGGCTCCGGCACGGTCGTCGCGCAGTTCGCCACGATCAGCTTCGACATGGCCGCCCAGGAGATCTTCTCGGCCCTGCTCGGCGGCAAGACGCTCGCGGTCATGCCGGCCGAGGTTCAGCGCAGCCCGGCCGGCCTGGTGCGGTGGCTGCGGGCAGAGCACGTGAACGAGCTGTACGCGCCGAACCTCGTCATCGGATTGCTCGCCGCGGCCGCCACTGACCAGGGGGATGACCTCCCTGAGCTGCTCGGGGTGGCTCAAGGCGGCGAGGCGCTCACGGTCAGCGCGCAGGTCAGGGAGTTCTTCGGCCGGGTCCCTGGCCGCGCGCTGCATAACCAGTACGGCCCCGCCGAGGCGTTCGTGGTCATGACGACCGGCGCCCTGCCCGGCGACAGCGCGAGCTGGCCGAGGCTCCCGCCCATCGGCAGGCCGGTTCCCGGCATGCGGGCGTTCGTGCTCGACTGCTGGCTGCGCCTGGTGCCGCCCGGGGTGACCGGCGAGCTGTACCTGGCCGGGCCGGCCTGGCCCAGGGGTATCTGCGGCGGCCAGGCCTGACGGCGGAACGGTTCGTGGCGTGCCCGTTCGGTACTGCCGGGGAGCGGATGTACCGGACCGGGGACCTGGTGCGGTGGACCGCGACCGGGGAGCTGGCGTTCGCCGGGCGGGCCGATGACCAGGTGAAGGTGCGCGGGTTCCGGGTGGAGCCCGGTGAGGTGGAGGCGGTGCTGGCCGGTCACCCGCGGGTCCGGCAGGCGGCCGTGATCGTGCGGGACGATCCTGAAGGGGACCGGCGCCTGGTGGCGTACGTCGTGCCGGCCGGAGGCGGGGACGTGGCCGGGGGGCTGCGGGAGTGGCTGGGCGAGCGGCTGCCGGAGTTCATGGTGCCGTCGGCGGTGGTCCCGCTCGCCGAACTGCCGCTGACGCCGAACGGGAAGCTGGACAAGGCGGCGCTGCCCGCGCCCGCTGAGCATCGCGTCACGTCCGGGCGCGGCCCGCGCGGGCCGGTCGAGGAAGTGCTGTGCGGGCTGTTCGCCGAGGTGCTCGGCGTGGGCCGGGTCGGGGTCGACGACAGCTTCTTCGGCTTGGGCGGCGACAGCCTGCTGGCCATGCGCCTGGTGTCGCGGATCGGGCGGGTGCTGGGCGCGGAGGTGCCGGTGCGGGCGCTGTTCGCGGCGCCGGCGGTGGCGAGCCTGGCGCAGGTGGTGGAGTCCGCGTCGGGGCTGGTGCGCCCGCCGATTACAGCGGGGGGGTCGTCTCCCCAGGCCAGCACGGCCGCTGCCGAGCACTGCGAAGCGGCGCCGCTGTCCTCCGGGCAGCAGCGGCTGTGGTTCCTCAGCCGGCTCGAAGAACGCGGCGGCGTGTACTCGCTGCCGGCGGGGCTGCGGCTGCGGGGCGATCTCGACGTCGGCGCGCTGGCGGCGGCGCTGGCCGACGTGGCCGGCCGGCACGAGCCGCTGCGCACGGTCTTCGCTGACCGCGATGGCGTGGCCTGGCAGCGGGTGCTTCCCGCCGGGGAGGGTCCGCCGCTGGAATCGGCCGTCGCGGCCGGCGCGGGGGAACTGTCCCGGCTGGTCCGCGAGGCCATGGGGCGCGGGTTCGACCTGGCGGCTGAGGTGCCGTGGCGGGCGCACGTGTTCCGGCTGGGGGACCGGGAGCACGTGCTGCTGCTGGTGCTGCATCACATCGCGTGTGATGGGTGGTCGCTGCGGCCGCTGGCCAGGGACCTGTCGGTGGCGTACGCGGCGCGGCGGGCCGGGCGGGCGCCGTCGTGGCCGCCGCTGCCGGTGCGGTACGCCGACTACGCGGCCTGGCAGCGGGAGCTGCTGGCCGGCCCGGCGGGCCGGGAGCAGCTGGAATTCTGGCTGGAGCGGCTGCGGGGGCTGCCGGAGCGGATCGAGCTGCCCGGCAGCGGAGCGCTGCCTGCCGCGGCCTCGCACCGGGGAGGGGTGCTGGAGCTCGGGGTTCCGGCTGAGGTGCACGCGGGCCTGGCGCGGGCGGCGCGCGCGGCCGGGGCCAGCGTGTTCATGGTGGTGCAGGCGGCCCTGGCTGTTCTGCTGTCCCGGCTGGGGGCGGGCGCGGACATCCCGGTCGGCGTGCCGGTGGCCGGGCGGGTGGACGCGGCGGTTGACGAGCTGGTGGGGATGTTCGTGAACACGCTGGTGCTGCGCACCGACGTGTCGGGGAATCCCCGGTTCAGCGAGCTTGTCGGTCGGGTGCGGCAGGCGAGCCTGGCCGCGTTCGAGCATCAGGACCTGCCGTTCGAGAAGCTGGTGGAGGAGCTGAACCCGGTCAGGTCCCTGGGCTGGCACCCGCTTGTCCAGGTGCTCATCACGACCATGGACGACTCCGACGACCAGGGCTTCGAGCTGGCCGGCCTCGATGTCGCCGCCGAGCGCGGCCTGCCGAAGGGCGAGTGGACCGAGGCCGACCTGTGGTTCGGCTTGATCGAGAACCGGGCGCCGGACGGCGCGCCGGCCGGGATGACCGGGGGTGTCGTCTACAGCGCCGACCTGTTCGCCAGGCAGGATGCCGAGCACCTCGTCCGGCGCCTGGAGCGGCTGCTTGCGCAGGTCGCGGTCGATCCGTCGCGGCGGGTGGCTGACCTGGACCTGCTGACCGAGACCGAACGCGCGCGGATCCTCGGTGAATGGGGCAGCGCCGCGCCGGCGGTGCCGGCGGTCACGCTGCCCGAGTTGTTCGAGGCGCGGGCGGCACGTACCCCGGACGCGCTGGCGGTCGACTGGGCAGGCTCGCGGCTGTCCTACCGGGAGCTGAACCAGCGGGCCAACCGGCTGGCCAGGCACCTGGCCGCGCGGGGAGCGGGCCCGGAGCGGATCGTGGCGGTGGCGCTTGAGCGGTCGGCGGACCTGATCATCACGCTGCTGGCCGTGGTCAAGGCGGGTGCCGCCTACCTTCCCGTCGACCTGGCGTATCCGCCGGGGCGGATCGAGTACATGCTGGCCGACGCGGCGCCCGCGGTGCTTGTTACCCGGGCCGCGACGGCGCCGGCGGTGAGCGGCGCGACGCGACTCGTCGTCCTGGACGACAGCGACCTCGCGGGCTACGGCGATCATGACCTCGCCGACGCCGACCGGGCCGCGCCGCTGCGGCCGGACCACCCGGTCTACGTCATCTACACCTCGGGATCGACGGGCGCGCCCAAGGGCGTGACGGTCACGCACGCCGGTATCGCGGCCCTGGCCTGGTCGCACGCGGATCGCCTCGGGATAGGAGCGGACAGCCGGGTGCTCCAGTACGCCTCGTTCAGCTTCGACACCTCGGTGGTTGACCTGGTGATGGGCCTGGCCGCTGGGGCCGCGCTGGTCATGGCGGACGAGGAGCAGCGGCTGTCGGCGGCGGCGCTCGCCCGGCTCCTGGCCGACGGGCAGGTGACGCACGCGACCCTGCCGCCGGGATTGCTGGCCGCGCTGCCCGACGGCTGCCTGCCCGACGGCATGACGGTGGTCGCGGCGGGCGAGGCATGCCCGGCCGAGGTCGTCGGCCGCTGGTCGCCTGGCCGGCGGCTGTTCAACGCGTACGGCCCGACGGAGGCCACGGTGTGCGCGACGCTGGCGGGGCCCTAGGCGAAGTTGGCGGAGCGCCTCCGATCGGGGGGCCGATAGCCGGGGTGCGGGCGTTCGTGCTGGACGAATGGCTGCGGCTGGTGCCCGCCGGGACGGCGGGCGAGCTGTACCTGGCCGGGCCTGGCCTGGCCCGGGGGTATCTCGGGCGGGCCGGGCTGACGGCGGAGCGGTTCGTGGCGTGCCCGTTCGGTACTGCCGGGGAGCGGATGTACCGGACCGGGGACCTGGCGCGGTGGGCAGTGAGGGGGGAAGGGGAGGCGGCCGGGGAAGGGGGGATGGGCGGGGGGAACCTCGTGTTCGCGGGGCGGGCTGATGATCAGGTGAAGGTGCGCGGGTTCCGGGTGGAGCCCGGCGAGGTGGCGGCGGCGCTGACCGCCCACCCGAAGGTCCGCCAGGCGGCCGTCATCGTGCGCGAAGACATGCCGGGCGACCGCCGCCTCGTGGCGTACGTCGTGCCGGCCGGACGCGGGGAAGTGGCCGGCGGCTTGCGGGAGTGGCTGGGCGGGCGGTTGCCTGAGTTCATGGTGCCGTCGGTGGTGGTGCCGGTCGGGGGGCTGCCGCTGACGGCGAACGGGAAGCTGGATAAGGCGGCGCTGCCGTCGCCGGATGCTGCCGGGGCGGGCGGGGGGAGGAGTCCGCGCGGGCCGGTGGAGGAAGTGCTGTGCGGGTTGTTCGCTGAGGTGCTCGGGGTGGGCCGGGTGGGGGTGGATGACGGTTTCTTCGAGCTGGGCGGCGATAGCCTGCTGGCGATCCGGCTGATCTCGCGGGTGCGGGCGGTGCTGGGCGCGGAGCTGGGGGTTCGGGTGCTGTTCGCGGCGCCGTCGCCGGCGGGGATGGCGCGTGCGGTGCTGGCGGCGTCGGGTTCGGTGCGCCCGGCGGTGAGTGCTGCCGGGCATGATGGCGAGCCGCCGCTTTCTTTCGCTCAGCAGCGGGTGTGGTTCCTTAGCCGGCTGGGGGGCCGCAGCGGCGTGTACTGCGTTCCGCTGGCGCTGCGGCTGCGGGGTGATCTTGACGTGGGCGCGCTGGCGGCGGCGCTGGCCGACGTGGCGGGCCGGCATGAGCCGCTGCGCACGGTCTTCCCCGACACCGACGGGGTAGCCGGGCAGCGCGTGCTGCCAGCCGCGCGGCCGGCCCTGGACGTAACGGCGGCGCCGGATGAGCGGGAGCTGACCAGGCTGGTCCGCGAAGCGGCCGGACATGGGTTCGACCTGGCCGCCGAGGTGCCGTGGCGTGCGCACGTGTTCCGGCTTGGGGACCGGGAGCACGTGCTGCTGCTGGTGCTGCATCACATCGCGTGTGATGGGTGGTCGCTGCGGCCGCTGGCCAGGGACCTGTCGGTGGCGTACGCGGCGCGGCGGGCCGGCCGGGCGCCGTCGTGGCCGCCGCTGCCGGTGCGGTACGCCGATTACGCGGTCTGGCAGCGGGAGCTGCTGGCCGGCCCGGCGGGCCGGGAGCAGCTGGAGTTCTGGCTGGACCGGCTCAAGGAACTCCCGGAACGAATCGAGCTGCCCCGCACCAGGCCGCTGCCCGCCGTGGCCGACCACCGCAGCGGCGCTGTCCGACTCCGGATCAGCGCGGACGTGCACGGCGGCCTGGCCCGGATCGCGCGGGCCGCGGGCGCGAGCATGTTCATGGTGGTGCAGGCGGCCCTGGCTGTTCTGCTGTCCCGGCTGGGGGCGGGCGCGGACATCCCGGTCGGCGTGCCGGTGGCCGGGCGGGTGGATGCGGCGCTTGACGAGCTGGTGGGGATGTTCGTGAACACGCTGGTGCTGCGCACCGACGTGTCGGGAAACCCCCGGTTCAGCGAGCTCGTGGAGCGGGTGCGGGAGACGAGCCTGGCCGCGTTCGAGCATCAGGACCTGCCGTTCGAGAAGCTGGTGGAGGAGCTGAACCCGGCGAGGTCCCTGGGCTGGCACCCCCTGGTTCAGGTCGCGCTGGCCTTCCTCGACGACCCCGACGACAGCTTCGAGCTGGCCGGGCTCGAGGTCCGAAGTGAACCCGAGCTGGTCGGGACGACCCCGACCCAGTTCGACCTGACCGTCAACCTGGCCGAAGGCCGCTCCGCGACCGGTGCCCCGCAAGGGCTGGCCGGATGGCTGATCTACCGCACTGACCTGTTCACGGCGGCGGACATCGGCCTGCTGGCCGAGCGCCTCGCGCTGGTGATGTGCCAGCTCGCGGCCGACCCGCGGATAGCCGAGGTCGAGCTGCTGACCGAGCCGGAACGGCAGCAGCTGACGCGGTGGAGCGCCGATCCGGAGTCCCGCGGCGCCGCGCCGGCGCCGCGGGCCACGTTCCCCGAGCTCTTCAGCGCGCACGCGGCGGCCACGCCCCACGCCGCGGCGGTGATCAGCGGCCGGGACACGCTCGGCTACGCGGAACTGGACGAGTCGGCGTCGCGGCTGGCCAGGCTGCTGATCGGCAGGGGCGCCGGACCGGAACAGCCGGTCGCGCTGCTGCTCGACCGCTCACCAGAGCTGATCACGGCCGTCCTGGCCGTGCTCAAGGCAGGCGCGGCCTACCTGCCGCTCGACCCGGGCTACCCGGCCGAGCGGCTCGCGTTCATGCTGGCCGACGCCCGGCCTGTCTGCGTCGTGACGACCTCCGAGCTGGCGGGCAGGCTGCCGTTGACCCAGCCCGTGGCCCTTGATGACCCCGGCATCATCTCCGAGCTGGCCGGCCGCGCCGCCGGGCCGGTGACAGACGAGGACCGGATCGCGCCCCTGCGGCCAGAACATCCTGCCTACATCATCTACACCTCCGGGTCGACGGGGACGCCCAAGGGCGTGGCGGTCACGCACGCCGGGTTCGCGGCGCTGTCGGCGAGCCAGGCCGCCAGGTTCGGCGTGCGGACGGGCAGCCGGGTGCTGCAGTACGCCTCAGCTAGCTTCGACGCCAGCTTCTGGGAACTCTGCATGGCCCTGCTGACAGGAGCCGCGCTCGTGCTGCCAGCGGACACCGGCGAGCTGGCGCCGGTCACCCTGGGCCGGCTGCTCGCACGGCAGCAGGTGACGCACGCCACGCTGCCGCCCGGGCTGCTGGCCGCGCTGCCCGACGACTGCCTGCCCGCGGGCATGACGGTGGTCGCGGCGGGCGAGACGTGCCCGGCCGAGGTCGTCGGCCGCTGGTCGCCTGGCCGGCGGCTGTTCAACGCGTACGGCCCGACGGAGGCCACGGTGTGCGCGACGCTGGCGGGGCCCCTAGGCGAAGTTGGCGGAGCGCCTCCGATCGGGGGGCCGATAGCCGGGGTGCGGGCGTTCGTGCTGGACGAATGGCTGCGGCTGGTGCCCGCCGGGACGGCGGGCGAGCTGTACCTGGCCGGGCCTGGCCTGGCCCGGGGGTATCTCGGGCGGGCCGGGCTGACGGCGGAGCGGTTCGTGGCGTGCCCGTTCGGTACTGCCGGGGAGCGGATGTACCGGACCGGGGACCTGGCGCGGTGGGCACCTGACGGGGAGCTTGCCTTCGCGGGGCGGGCTGATGATCAGGTGAAGGTGCGCGGGTTCCGGGTGGAGCCCGGCGAGGTGGCGGCGGCGCTGACCGCCCACCCGGAGGTCCGCCAGGCGGCCGTGGTGGTGCGAGAGGACCGTCCGGGGGACCGGCGGCTAGTGGCATACGTCGTCGAGGGGACCCAGTCCGGCGTGCCGGCGAGGCCCGGTGAGATCGCCGGCGGGCTGCGGGAGTGGCTGGGCGGGCGGTTGCCTGAGTTCATGGTGCCGTCGGTGGTGGTGCCGGTCGGGGGGCTGCCGCTGACGGCGAACGGGAAGCTGGATAAGGCGGCGCTGCCGTCGCCGGATGCTGCCGGGGCGGGCGGGGGGAGGAGTCCGCGCGGGCCGGTGGAGGAAGTGCTGTGCGGGTTGTTCGCTGAGGTGCTCGGGGTGGGCCGGGTGGGGGTGGATGACGGTTTCTTCGAGCTGGGCGGCGATAGCCTGCTGGCGATCCGGCTGATCTCGCGGGTGCGGGCGGTGCTGGGCGCGGAGCTGGGGGTTCGGGTGCTGTTCGCGGCGCCGTCGCCGGCGGGGATGGCGCGTGCGGTGCTGGCGGCGTCGGGTTCGGTGCGCCCGGCGGTGAGTGCTGCCGGGCATGATGGCGAGCCGCCGCTTTCTTTCGCTCAGCAGCGGGTGTGGTTCCTTAGCCGGCTGGGGGGCCGCAGCGGCGTGTACTGCGTTCCGCTGGCGCTGCGGCTGCGGGGTGATCTTGACGTGGGCGCGCTGGCGGCGGCGCTGGCCGACGTGGCGGGCCGGCATGAGCCGCTGCGCACGGTCTTCCCCGACACCGACGGCGTGGCCAGCCAGCGCGTGCTGCCAGCCGGGGCAGGACCGCCACTGGAATCCGCCGACGTCGCCGGAGCGGAGGAACTGTCCCGGCTGGTCCGCGAGGCCATGGGGCGCGGGTTCGACCTGGCGGCGGAGGTGCCGTGGCGTGCGCACGTGTTCCGGCTGGCGGACCGGGAGCACATACTGCTGCTGATGCTGCATCACATCGCCTGTGACGGCTGGTCATTCGGCCCGCTGGCCGGGGACCTGGCCACGGCGTACGCGGCGCGCCTGGCCGGGCGGGCGCCGTCGTGGCCGCCGCTGCCGGTGCGGTACGCCGATTACGCGGTCTGGCAGCGGGAGCTGCTGGCCGGCCCGGCGGGCCGGGAGCAGCTGGAGTTCTGGCTGGACCGGCTCAAGGGGCTGCCGGAGCGGATCGAGCTGCCAGGCAGCGGACGACGTCCGGCGGTCGCCTCCCTCCGGGGAGAATGGCTGGCGTTCGGTGTTCCGGCGGACGTGCACGGCGGCCTGGCCCGGATCGCGCGGGCCGCGGGCGCGAGCATGTTCATGGTGGTGCAGGCGGCCCTGGCTGTTCTGCTGTCCCGGCTGGGGGCGGGCGCGGACATCCCGGTCGGCGTGCCGGTGGCCGGGCGGGTGGATGCGGCGCTTGACGAGCTGGTGGGGATGTTCGTGAACACGCTGGTGCTGCGCACCGACGTGTCGGGGAACCCCCGGTTCAGCGAGCTCGTGGAGCGGGTGCGGGAGACGAGCCTGGCCGCGTTCGAGCATCAGGACCTGCCGTTCGAGAAGCTGGTGGAGGAGCTGAACCCGGCCAGGTCCCTGGGCTGGCACCCGCTCATGCAGGTGCTGCTTACGGTCATGGATGACCCCGGGAGCAGCTTCCAGCTCGCGGGGCTCCGGGTCAGTCCCGAGGCCCTGCGGGACGGATCCGAGGTCTGGACCGCGTTCGACCTCACGTTCGGCCTGTCGGAACAGCGCACGGCCAGCGGAGCCCCGGCCGGAATCGCCGGCGGCGTCACCTACAGCACCAGCCTGTTCGCCAGGCATGAGGCGGAGGGCCTCCTCCGCCGGCTGCTCCGGGTGCTCGAGCAGGTCGCGGCCGACCCGTCGCGGCGGGCGGGCGACCTGGAGCTGCTGGACGGGGCCGAGCAGGCCCGCATCCTCCGCGAGTGGAACGCGGCCGCCGCCGGGCCGCCCCGGCCAGCCCAGACACTGGCCGGGCTGTTCGCGTCATCCGCGGCCCGCAGGGGACAGGCGGTCGCCCTGGTGTGCGGGGAACGCACGCTGACCTATGCGGAACTGGACGCGGCGTCATCCCGGCTCGCCCGGCTGCTGATCTCGCGCGGCGCGGGACCTGAGCGGGTGGTCGCGCTGGTCCTTGGCCGCTCGGCTGACACGATCGTGGCCATCCTCGCGGTGGCCAAGACCGGGGCGGCCTACCTGCCGGTGGACCCGGCCTATCCGGCCGAGCGCATCGCCTTCATGCTCGCCGACGCGGCCCCGGCGTGCGTGCTGACCGAGTCCGGACTGGCCAGGCGGCTGCCGCCGGATGCCGGGCCGGCGGTGCTGCTCGACGCCCCGGCCGTTGCCGCCGAGCTAGCCGGGCTCCCGGCCTCGCCGGTAGGCGACGAGGACCGGATCGCTCCGCTGCGGACGGCGCACCCCGCCTACATCATCTACACCTCGGGTTCCACCGGGACGCCCAAGGGCGTGACCGTCACGAGCTCCGGGATCGCCGACCTGGTGTGGTCGCAGATCGAGCGCCTCATGATGGGACCGCGGAGCCGGGTGCTCCAGTACGCGTCCTTCAGCTTCGACGCCTCGGTGAAGGATGTACTGCTGTCCATGTCCGCCGGGGCGGCGCTGGTTGTGGCGGACGAGGACGCCCGGCTGTCGGCGGCGGCGCTCGGCCGGCTGCTGGCGCAGGAGAAGATCACGCACGCCGGCCTGCCGCCAGGGCTGCTGGCCGCCATGCCTGACGGCTGGCTGCCCGAGGGCGTGACCCTGGTCGTCGCGGGAGAGGCGTGCCCGCCCGAGGTCATCGCCCGCTGGTCGCCGGGCCGGCGGATGTTCAACGGGTACGGCCCGACCGAGACGACGGTGTCCACGTCGATGGCCGGGCCACTGGCCGCGGAGGTTAGCGGAGCGCCCCGGGAAGCACTGGCCGCGGAGGTTAGCGGAGCGCCCCGGGAAGCACTGGCCGCGGAGGTTAGCGGAGCGCCGCCGTCCATCGGCGTCCCGCATTCCGGGTCCCGCGTGCATGTGCTCGACGACTGGCTGCGCCCGGTTCCCGCCGGCGTGACCGGTGAGCTTTACGTGTCAGGCAGGTGCCTGGCGCGCGGTTACCTTGGCCGTCCCGGGTTGACGGCAGAGCGGTTCGTGGCGTGCCCGTTCGATGATGTTCGCGGCCCAGGGCAGCGGATGTACCGGACCGGCGACCTGGTGCGGTGGACCCCCGCCGGTGAGCTGATGTTCGTGGGGCGGGCCGATGATCAGGTGAAGGTGCGCGGGTTCCGGGTGGAGCCGCGCGAGGTGGAGGCGGCGCTGACCGCTTACCCGGATGTCCGGCAGGCGGCCGTGGTGGTGCGGGAGGACCGTCCGGGGGACCGGCAGCTTGTCGCCTACGTCGTTGGCGAGGAACCCGGCGGCGGGCTGCGGCGCTGGCTGGCTGACCGGCTGCCTGAGTACATGATTCCCTCCGCTGTGGTCATGATGAAAAATGACCTTCCGCTGACCGTGAACGGCAAGCTGGACCGGGCCGCACTGCCTCCCCCCGAAGCCGCCCGCGCCCGGCACCGCGCCGCCCGCGGACCGGTCGAGGACACGCTGTGCGGGCTGTTCGCCGAGGTGCTCGGCGTGGAGCGGGTCGGCGCCGACGACGGATTCTTCGACCTGGGCGGCGACAGCCTGCTGGCCATGAGGCTGGTCTCGCGGGTGCGCGCGGCGCTGGGCGCGGAGTTCGGCGTGCGTGCCCTGTTCCAGGCGCCCAGCCCCGCCGAACTGGCCGCCGCGATCAGCGACCCGGGCGATCAGCGGACGCTCGACGTGCTGATCCCGCTGCGCCGGCGCGGCACCCTGCCCCCGTTGTTCTGCGTCTATCCCGGATTCGGCCTCGCCTGGGCGTACGCGAGCCTGCTGCGGCACCTCGATCCTGATCAGCCGGTCTACGGCCTCCAGGCCCTCGGGATCGGCTCAGGCCAGGCGCTGCCGGGCTCGTTCGACGAGATGATCCAGGCCCACGTGGGCGACATCCGCTCGGTGCGCCCTGACGGCCCGTACAACCTGCTCGGCTGGTCATCGGGCGGCGTCATCGCGCACGCCATCGCGCGGGCGCTCGAGCGAGGCGGTGCGCGCGTCGGCGTCCTGGCCATGCTGGATTCCCACCCGGCGCCAGGTACCGACCCGGCCACCCCGGCCGACGACCTCGACGAGATCGTCCGGGCCGGGCTGGCCGGAGATGCCGCCTACCAGGATTTCCTGGCCGGAATGCGGGACAGCCTGCGCGGAATCTACGGGCCCGTGGCCGCGCTCGACGACGCGGAGTTCTCCGCGGTCATGCTGGCCGGGGTCAACGCGCTCCGGCTGCTGCGCCCGCCGGACGGAACCTGCCGCGGAAATCTGCTGTACTTCGCCGCGCGCGACCCGAAGGCATCCCCCGGCCGGCAGCCCCCGGCGGCCGATGCCTGGCTGCCCTACATCGGAGGCCGCATCGAGGCCCGCGACGTGGCCGTCGAACATAGCGGAATGCTCCAACCCGGGTCGCTTGCCGTGATCGGCCCGGTACTGAAGCTCGCACTCGCCCGTGAGGTGCCGCATGAGTAGACAGTCCCCCGGCCCGCCCGACGCGCCCGCTGACCTGAACCCGGCGAACCCAGGGCTCTACTCGCAAGGCGATCAGCACGCGCTGTGGCGCTGGCTCAGGGCGAACGATCCGGTGCGCTGGCAGCCGCCGGCTGAACTGCCGGGTTTCTGGATCCTGACCAAGTACGACGACCTGCGCACCGTGTGCCGCGATCCCGCGACGTTCAGCTCGGCCAAGGGGATACTGCTGCGGCCGGAGGAACTCGGCAGCGATCCGGGCGGCGGGCGGACGCTGGCGCTGACCGACCCGCCGCGCCACCGGCAGCTCAGGGCGCTCGTCGATGACTGGTTCGTGCTCAGGTCGGTACGGGCCATGGAAGCGGAGCTCCGGCAGGTCACCTCCGACGTGGTGGCCCGGGCGGTAGAGCGCGGAACCTGCGATTTCGTCAGCGAGGTCGCCGCCCGCGTCCCGCTCTACGTCAGCTGCAAGATGATGGGTGTCCCGCGCGAGGACTGGGAGCGCCTGTTCGCGCTCACCAACGACGCGTTCGGCACGGGCGACGCGGTCGTGCAGCGGCTCGCGCACCTGGACATCCTCCAGTACTTCGGGGATCTGGCCGCCGCGCGCAGGAAGGACCCGGCCGATGATCTCGTGACCGTCCTGGCCACCGCGGAGATCGACGGCGAGAAGCTCACCCCGGACGAACTGGTACTCGACTGCGACAACCTGCTCATCGGCGGCACGGAGAGCACCCGGATCTGCGCCGCCGCCGGCGTGCTGGCGTTCTTCGAGAATCCCGGGCAGTGGCAGGCGGTATCGCGGGATCCGTCCCTGCTGCCGGCCGCCGTCGAGGAAGTGCTCCGCTGGACGTCCGTCGCCACCCACCTGATGCGGGTGGCGTCGAAGCCGGTCGAGATTCGCGGCCGCGGCATCGCGGCCGGAGACCGGGTCACCGTGTGGATCCCGTCCGCCAACCGCGATGAGGACGTGTTCGACGACCCGGACCGCTTCGATGTCGGCCGCAAGCCGAACCGGCACCTGGCCCTGGGCGTCGGCGAGCACTTCTGCCTCGGCAGCACGCTGGCCAGGGCCGAGCTCCGCCTCCTCTACGACGAACTGCTGCGCCAGACCGCCCGCATCGAGCCGGCGGGCGAGCCGGCCCGCCTGAACTCCATCGTCGTCAACGGCCCCGAGCGCCTTCCCGTCACGCTCACCCCCCGCGCCTAAGTTCGGCGACGGCATTCGGGCGGCGCCGAGGTCCGTTATCTCCGCCCACGGTCGAATCGCCCGGACTGAGGAAGCCCGCGGTGCGGACGTATTTCATTCCGGCAGGTTGAGGTCTGCCAGCAGCGCGTCCATCGAGTCGTAGACCTTGCCCTCAGGCACGTCGTAGCGGGGCCGAGACGGGTACCTGGCCTCATGCACGGCCCAGTAGAGCTTAGCCTCGCGCTGCTCTAGTGCCTTCAGCGTGCGGTATTCCTCCAGCGGAACCACGACGGCCTCGACCTGGCCCGCGCGAGTGATCCCCTGATGGTCTCCGACTCAGCGCCAAAGCTCACGGGATGCTCGGTCATTTTACTAGGACTACCCGTTCGTTGGCTTCGGCCGGTGGCTGGGTCGCCGATCGCACGCGCGACTGCTTTCATGGTTCAGATACAGATCTGGCCCTTCTGGTCGCCAAGCGCTGCTCGAAGGCGACGTCGTCCCTGTAGTCCTCAAGAAACCAGATCATTATTACCGCTTTCTGTCGCTTCGGCCAGCGGGTGGACAGCGAGGCTCCGGGCCACCGTACCGGCGGCAGAGCCGCAGAGCCGTCCTTCTGCGAGCAGCGTTCTGGCATTAGCGCGATGTCAACCGAGGGCGCGGCCGGGACGTCTTTTATTCGGGGTCTTAAATTTGAGTCCCCAATAAACGGCAGGTAGTGATCGGCTAGGGCCGGAGGGTGCCAGCCAATATCCGTGACGGCGGGGGAGTTCGATGAGCCTGTGCGTGGATCGGGCTGAGGTCCGCCGAACGAGGTGGTTTTCGTGCGATCCAGCGTCCCGGATGGCGGAGGCGTCATCCGACACCGAAGAAGGCTCCGCGCCTCGGCGCTAGCTGCCTCAGCCCTGGCCTTATCCCTGGGCATGCTCGCGGCAGCGACCAGTGCTTCCGCTCACCAGACTCCGGCCTCCAGGACCCCGGCGGCTGCCCACGTGGGAGCCAACGTCGCCGCGAAACCTGACTACAAACGCGCCTGCGCGACCGCCCGGAGAGGGCACGCGGCCTGCATGGCCCTGATCCGCACCAATGTGGCGCAGCACCCGCAGGCCGCCAGACGGCCGGACGTGGCTCCAGCCGGCTACGGCTACGGGCCCTCGGACCTGCAGAGCGCCTATGCCCTGCCGTCGTCGGCAGGCAGCGGTGAAACGGTAGCCGTCGTGGATGCCTACAACGACCCCAATGCCGCATCCGACCTGGCCGCCTACCGTTCCGCGTGGGGCCTTCCCGGTTGCGGCAGCGGCTGCTTCGAGCAGGTAAACGAGAACGGGCAGACCAGCCCGCTGCCGGCTGCGTCCGGGACCACGGGGTGGGCCGTTGAGGAATCGCTGGACATCGACATGGTGTCAGCGATCTGCCCGAATTGTCATATAATCCTAGCCGAGGCCAGCAGCACGAGCCTTACGGATCTGGGAAATACGGTCAATTCCGCCGTGGCCCTCGGCGCCGACTTCGTCTCTAACAGCTACGGCGGCCAAGTGTCATCATCGGACGCCACCCTCGACGCCGGCTACTACAACCATCCTGGCATGGCGGTGACCGCCTCGGCTGGTGACAGCGGGTACGGCGTCGAGTATCCCGCCGCCTCGCAATACGTCACCGCTGTCGGCGGTACCTCTTTGTCAACGTCATCCAGCTCGCGCGGCTGGACCGAGAGCGCCTGGGGCAGCACATCCGGCGGTGAGGGCACCGGATCGGGATGCTCCTCCGACGACGCCAAGCCGTCCTGGCAGAGCGACACCGGCTGTGCCAGCCGTACCGACAGCGATGTCTCCGCCGTGGCCGATCCGAACACCGGTGTCGCCGTTTACGATACCTACGACGAGGGCGGCTGGCTGGAGGTCGGCGGCACAAGCGCCGCGTCCCCGATCGTCGCCTCTGTGTTCGCCCTGGCCGGCACTCCGGACGCGGGCACGTACCCGTCCTCGTACATCTACCAGAACACGCCCAGCCTCTTCGACGTGGTCACCGGGGCGAACGGCTCCTGCAGCCCTGCCTACCTGTGCAGCGGAGAGACGGGCTACGACGGGCCGACCGGCTGGGGCACGCCGGATGGCGTCGACGCGTTCACCGCCCCCGGCCCCTTCCAGGTGGCGTTCCAGGCCAGCACCGGCGACCTATGGTCCACGGGGATCGGCCACGACACCCCCACCAGCTTCGCGGTGAAGTCCGGCACGAGCCCGAGCAACACCGCGGCGCCTGGGCGCTACGACACCGCCTACCAGGGCAGCAACGGTGATCTGTGGATCACCGGAACCGGCGGCACCACGGACACCGCGCAAGGAATGATGGCAGGCACCAGCCCGACCATCACGGCAGTACCGGGAGGCTACCAAGCTGCCTTCCAGGCCAACACCGGCGACCTGTTCACCGCGGGCACCGGCGGCATCGCCGATACGGGCCTGGCGATGAAGTCGGGCACAAGCCCGAGCATCACCCAGACGCAGTAACCCTGCGCGACATTGCCCGCTAGGACGAATTTCTCGCGGGCTGGAACTCACTACGGCCGGCCTCGCGGGCATACGGCCCCCGCCTCTGCAGGCGGGGCCCTGGGCGGTCGGCGACGCCAACACCGGGCCGCGGCAGGCGGCGCGGTGGCAGACCGTGATCGAGCACTGGAACGGCAAGCGCTGGACCATGGTCCGCAGCCCGAGCCCGTCCCGCGCGGGCTGCGGCAACGACCGCCTGTTCGGGGTTGCCGCGTCGTGGATCCAGTCGGCCAACCGCGATGAGGACGTGTTCGACGACCCGGACCGCTTCGATTGTCTGGCCGGCGGGGACCTGGCGTATCCAGCGCATTTCTCCGGCCCGCGAACGAACCGGGTCCGGGCCGGTTAGCTTGGCGTAGCCGGTCCGTCTGTTATGTCAGAGGCCGTCCGGCGTCGTGACAGTTACTGCATGCCTGGCGGATCAGCCGCCGGGAAAGGAGTGCTTGTGCTGCTGGAGAATAAGAATGCCATTGTCTACGGGGCGGCCGGATCGATCGGCGGCGCGGTGGCTTGTGCTTTTGCCCGTGAGGGCGCGAGGGTCTTCCTGGCCGGCCGCACGCTGGCGACGCTGGATGAGGTGGCGGCCCGCATCCGCGCCGGGGGCGGTGCGGCCGATACGGCCCGGGTTGACGCGATGGACAAGGCCGCCGTGGACGCGCACGCGAGTCTTGTGACGAAGACAGCGGGGAGCATCGATGTCTCGTTCAACGCGGTCTCCGTTAACGTGGTGCAGAACATCCCGCTGACGGAGATCGGGCTGGATGACTTCCTGGCGCCGGTCACCGGGATCTGCCGCACCAATTTCCTGACCGCGACCGCGGCCGCCCGGCACATGACGGCGCAAGGATCGGGCGTCATCGTGATGCTGACTGCTTCGTCCGCGAAGGAAAGCCGCCATCAGATGGGTGGCTTCAGCCTGGCGAACGCGGCGGTCGAGGCACTGGTCCGGAGCCTGGCCGGGGAGATCGGGCGGCACGGCGTGCGGGTGGCGGGGATCCGGTCTAACTTCACCCCCGAGACCTATCCCGGCGTCAAGGACGAGGATCTGGGGCCGCTGCTCAAGGACACGCTGCTCGGCCGCTTGCCCAGGCTGGCCGAACTGGCCGGGACCGCGGTCTACCTGGCCTCGGACGCGGCGGGCGCCGTCACTGGCGCGATGGTCAACTGCACCTGCGGGGCCATCATCGACTGAACCTGCCAGCGGAAGTCGTTATGCCGAGGTGGATCAGGCGGCTGGTGAGGTACGCCAGATGGTGAGCACTGTCACCAGGCCAAGCACTATCAGCGCGAGCGGGATCGGGCACCACCAGTGCTCCCAGAACGCGGCCAGGCCGTGCGTGCTTTCCCGGCCAGTCCAGAAGATGCCCAGGACCAGGGAAAGCCCGCCGACGACCCGGCCGGTGCGGCGTATTACCGGCTGCATGCCGCAAGCTTATGGCCACCGGCACGGTTGCGGCCACGGCAGGAGACCCCGGCAACCGGCGGAAGGCTCCCGCGCCGCTGGGGGTCAGGTGGTGCGGGCGGAGCTGACCTCGGTGGCGGGTACCCATGCCTGGCGGTGGTTGAAGTTGATGGTGTACCAGGTCGCGCCTGATACGGTGACGGACCACGGTGACAGGTACTGTGAGCCTTTCGCCGTGGCTCCGATGACATTGCCGCTGGTGCCGCCCGGCTCGCCGTACACGCTGGCGGCCTTGGTGCCTTTTCCGGTCAGCGTGAGGACCGTGCCGTAGCCCTGCTCGGCCGTGCCCGGCGGCACCGCGATCCACGCCAGCGTGCCGGTCGCGGTCCAGCTAGTCGACGACAGGGTGGCGCCGTACCAGATCTCGTACATGGTGTCGCCGGTGCCCGTCGCGTCCGGCTGCTGGGCGAGGACGACGTAGCCGATCATCGTCTCGATGTTGTTGCTCTCGTCGGTGATGTCGCCAGGGCTGCCCTTGGAATGCAGCAGCGCCGATGTCGTCGACGGCTGGGTGTACAGGGAGAAGAAGTTGAAGTTGGAGGTTGTCTCCGCGCCATTCGATCCGTCGGGCTGCTGGCCGGTGGCGGGGTTGAGCCTGATCACGCCGGCTGGCGTGTGGCCGGTGGCGAATGGCACGCCCTGCGCGTTGATGAGGCCGAGGTAGTAGTCCCACAGCCAGTATGGTCCGGGGTCGACGTGGTTGGGCGATGAGCCGAGCGTGGGTGAGGGGGTGGTGCCGTGGGACATCACGTGGTCGTGGTCGAGCGGGATGTTGTACTTGGTCGCGAGGTAGGCGGCGAGCTGGGCGGAGCCGAGGTACTCGGCGGCGTTGTACCACTGGTAGCCGGTGGCGTCCACGCCGACGTGCTCGATGCCCATGGTCCGCTGGTTGTACCAGAAATTGCCGTTCTGGAAGGCCACGTCCTTCTCGTGCAGGCACTGGTAGACCGAGCCGTCGGTGTCGACCACGTAGTGGATGCTGACCCCGCTGCTCTCGTTCCAGAACGTCGCGATCGTGTCGGCCAGCGTCTCTTCGGTGTCGTGGATGGTGATGCCGAGTACCGGCAGGTCGGCCGGGCGGCTGGCGGTGTCGTAGGTGGTGCCCGCGTAGGTCGCGGGCACGATGCAGTTGAACGCGGACGGGTAGTCAGTGCCGCCGGTGGTGCAATCAGTCGGCAGGGCCGGCGTCACCCCGACGTTCCTGGCGGTCGCGGTCTGCGGCGCGACGGCGGCCGGCGCGATGCGGACGGTCTCCCCGGTGGGCGCGGTCGCGGTCAGCCCGGTGCGGACGATCCTGTAGACCGCGCTGGCGTACATGATCGCCACCTGATGCGCGGCGCCGCTGTACTTCGCGATCGCGCCGTACCAGCCGCCGGGCCTGGCGGGCACGCGGCGCGCCCGGGACAGCGAGAGCGCATCGGCGCGCAGCACCGCGGCGGCGCCCGCGATGTTCAGCGACAGGTCATTCCGCACGGACAAGACCGGCGCGCCCAGCAGCCCGGCAGCATGGTCCAGGGTGTCCATATGGGGGTTGCGGGCGAGGTCCATGCACCCGTAGCCGCCGTCCGAGCTCGGCGCGCCGCCGTGATCAGACAAGTGCCCTTCCAGGTAGCAGATGGCTTCCAGCAGCGAGGCAGGCACCCCGAAACGGTGCTGCGCAGCGGCGGCCGCGGCCGCGATCGTTCCCGGCCTGGCCCGAGCCTGAACCGGTGCTGCGCTGGCGGCGGCCGCAGTGAGCGTTCCCCCGGCGGCCGCGGCAACAGCGGCGACAATGGCAGACAGTTTTAAGGCAACGGGGGATCGCGGCATCGGTGACCTCACTCAAAGGCGAGCGGCACTCCAGGGGCCGGAGAGGTCGGACGCCAGCATCGGCAGGTGAGCGGAACGTACCATCTTGCGCCGGTGCCAGCAATGATCCGACCGGCAATCCTCAGATGCCAGCGGGAAAACGGGCGTGGCCTTAGGGACACCAGCGAACGCAAACGCGTACCCCAAGGGGCGAGAGTTATCCCCCGGAAATAAGGTGCGAGAGTTGCCGCCTGGAAATAAGAAGGCTCGTGGGAAAATCGCGAGATAGCTATCCCTCCGATGTAGGTATAGACAGGCCGCGTTAGCCCGGAATACAGTGATGCTGGTCCTATTGAGAAATAGGAAAAGGCAAGGGGCGGGGAAACACCGTATGGCGGCAGTAGCGCCGCCTTGTCATTATGCGGTTTACATGGGTTGCCTTTTCCGCGCGCGGCTGCTCATGGAACAGACCAAGTGCCCGGGTTTCATCGCTCCGCCAGTACCGGAAGGCAGCTGTACCTATGTCCAAATTTCCCATCAGCCTCGACGACGTTCATGCGGCTATCTCCCAGAAGGGGCACCGCTGGCACCCGGCGCAGACGAGCATGGCGATGCTCGAGCACGAGGAGGCGGCAAAGCACCTTGGATTCATGCCAAGCTCGGAGGAACCGAGCCTGACCGACCGGGAACACCGCGCGGCGGCGGCAGCCGCGTCGGCGGCGGCCCCGGCGACGGGAACGGCCGCGGCGGTGGCGCCGGCCACCGCCACCGCAGGGGCCGCGCCGGCCGTGGCCGCCACCGACTGGCGGAACCACCAGGGCTACAACTGGGTCAGCGCGATCCAGGACCAGGGCAGTTGCGGCTCGTGCGTGTCTTTCGGGAGTTCGGCGGCGGTTGAGAGCGCCATGCGCATCGGCACCAACAACCCGAACCTTGCCATCCAGCTTTCTGAGGCGCAGCTTTTCTACTGCGTCGCCCGGTCGCAGGGTCGGCTGTGCGAAGGGCCGAACGGCGGCTGGACGGTCCCGCCCGCGCTGAACGCTTACGAGTTTCCCGGCATCGCCGACGCGGCGTGCTACCCCTACGTCGCGGGCGACCAGAACTGCACGGGGCTCTGCCCGAACTGGCAGCAGCGCGTCACCAACATCAGCGGCTGGCACTCGCTGACATCGCCGAACGACATGAAAGTGTGGCTCACTACCCGCGGCCCGCTGGTCACCTGCCTCACCGTTTACGACGACTTCTACTACTACGCGGGCGGGGTCTACCAGCACAGCACGGGCGACCTGGTCGGCGGCCACTGCGTCTGCGTGATCGGCTACGACGACAGCCAGGGTGCGTGGATCTGCAAGAACAGCTGGGGCACCGGGTGGGGCGCTGCGGGATTTTTCCTCATCGCCTACGGGCAGTGCGGCATCGACGCGCAGATGTGGGCGGTCGAGGGCGTCGCCAGCGGCATGCCGGTGATCGCCCGCAACCCCAGCGGCATCCTGGAGACATTTGTGCGCGGCACCCCGGACAAAGCGCTATGGCACTGCTGGCAGACCTCGCCAGGCGCCAGCAGCTATTCGGGCTGGTCCAGTCTGGGCGGCACGATCACCACCGACCCCTTCGTCGTCACCAACCCAGCCAACGTGCTGGAAGTCTTCGCCCGCGGCACCGACGGCACCGTGTACCACTGCTGGCAGGGTCCGGCCGGCGGCTGGTCGGGCTTGACCAGCCTGGGCAGCACCACCACCATTACCAGCAGGCCAGTCGTGATCAATAATGCCGCTGCGGGACTTGACCTGTTCGCCCGCGGCAGCGACGGCGCGCTGTGGCACGCCTCGCAAGCCGCGGCGGGGGCCGGCTGGTCGGCCCTGGCCAGCCTGGGCAGCACCATCACCGGCCAGCCAGCCGTGGCGAGCAACGCGGACGGGCGGCTCGAAGTGTTCGCGCGCGGCGGCGACGGCGCGCTGTGGCACATCTCGCAGACCACGCCAGGCGGCGGCTGGTCGGCATGGGCCAGCCTGGGCAGCGTCCTGGGCGGTGACCCGATCGCGGGCCGCAACGCCGACGGCCGGCTCGAGGTCTTCGCCCTTGGCACCGACAGCGCGTTGTGGCACATCTACCAGAACACGCCAGGCGGCAGCTACTCAGGATGGTTCAGCCTCGGCGGGCAACTGCTCGGCAAGCCGGCCGTGGCCAGCAATTCCGACGGCCGGCAGGAACTGTTCGCTGTCTACGGTGACCGCGCCGTGTGGCACAACTACCAGGTCGCGCCTAACAGCGGCTGGTCCGGGTGGGGCAGCCTGGGCGGGGTCGCCGCCAGTGACCCAGCGGTCCAGACCAACCCGAACGCCAGCCTGGAGATCTACGTCAGGGGCACCGACGGCGCCGTCTACCACTGCTACCAGACCTCGTCGTCCGCCAATGGCTGGTCGGCCTGGGCCAGCCTGGGTACCGAGTAACCATGGAATCCACGACCGAAGCCCAAGCCGGCGTCGGAGAGGAACACGAACTGCGGCTCCCTGGACTGGGTACCGCCGGATACCGCTGGTCGCTGGCGCCCGGACAGGGCGACCTGCCGGTCAGCGTCCGGCGGGCGCCCACCCCGCCGCCCTCGTCCCCTCCTCCGCCCGGCGCCTCGGCCGATGAAGCCTTCCTGGTCAGCGCCAGCGAACCGGGCGAGTACCGGCTGCGGTTCGAGCAACGCCGGCCATGGGAGGCGGGCGGGACCGCACACCAGAGCCACACCCTCACTCTGCACGTGCGCTGACGTGCCCGGGACCGGGTGCACCCGGTCCCGGGCACTCCTGCCCAGATCGACGCCTCAGGCGATGCGGACGTGCCTTGAGCTGTGCCAGCGACTCGGCGATCGGGCCGGCCCGAACTGTAAGGGGTGGCCGTGCTTTCGCGGTCTGACGCCTGGGCAGTCGGCGTGGCCAGCTCCAGGCCGGGACACCGACCGGACACGGGGAACCGCTGACGAGTATCAGAACCGGTAGTTCTGCGCTCGCCCAGTGAGGAATGAGCACTAGCAAGCAGCGGTGCATAGTCGGCGGCGAACTGCTGGGCCGGGGATGCCAGGTTTGGCCTGCGGTTGCGTCTGGCGTGGTGCCGGGCTTGCCAGTTGTGGCAGTCTGGAGACATGAGCCATCCGGAGGCAGCGGGCCCGCGAAGGTACGCCCGGCCGTAAGGGACGTTCGCGCTCCTCGATATCGACGCGATCCTCGCCAGTGGCCGGTACTCCCGCGAACACCTGCTCGAACTCGCGGCAGCAGCGGACGACGGCTTCGACCGGCTCATGTTTGCCGACGCTCTCGGGGCGCTCAGCCAGATCACCGACGCTGCGTTCTCCGAGTACGGCGTCCGCCCCGAGGACATCACCGGCCTGAGGCACCGGTTCGCCGCATGGAGAGACAACCTGCTCACCTAAGCATCCGAGGGTTCCCCGCGATCCAACCATGCCGCGAGGCCTGAAATCCCTCATGCTCACTCGCTGCTCGTCTGGGCATCGACGCGCCCGGCGCAGGTTGCTTACGTCTGACGCCAATTCGGTGTTAACGCAAGGTAGTTGGTCGCCTCTATCTGACCGCGCGCGGACGGCTCGTTCTGGCGCGTTTTTAAGGATCGGCGCGGAGCTGTCTGGCCGATACCGAATAGGCAATCTGCGTGCCCTTCGCCGCGAGTCCCGCCAATGCCTGAGAGCCCGAAGGGCAACGCGGCGGGGGAGTAAAGTGTCGTTGGCGCCGGAACGCATGCAAAACTCCCGATCCTGCAGGCTCATCGGAGGCCTGGACGCGGCCGGCCTGCAGGCGCCCTGGACCGCGGCCGGCTAGCTGATGGCAAGAATTCACATCCGCCCCGGGAAGGTGCAGGGCTGTGCCGATAGAAGTGGATCCCGCCTGGCATGAGACGTACTTCGACGATATCTGGCTGCGCGTGGCGGTAGCCTTCGGCGGACCCCGGGCGGCCGGTGAGGCCGGCTTCGTCCGCCGTGCGCTCGGGCTCGAGCCCGGGATGCGCGTGCTTGACATGCCGTGCGGCTACGGGCGGCATTCGATCGAATTGGCGCGCGGCGGCGTCGCCGTGACCGGCGTCGATTCGAGCCCCGCGTCGGTCCGCCTCGCCGCGGACGCTGCCAGGGATGCCTCGCTCGGGGCGCTGGCCCGTTTCCAGGTCGGTGACATGCGGACCTTCGCCTTGGCTGACCCGGCTGACGCGGTCATCGTGACGCAGGACTCCATCGGCTTGATGGCAAGCGATGAGCAGAACCTGCAGGTGCTGGCCAACATCAGGAGGTCGCTGGTGCCGGCCGGCAAGCTGCTGATCGACGTGGTCAACATCTTCGACGTCATCGCCTCCCTGACCGCCCCGCGCCAGTGGGCCCGGCTCGGCGACGGCACGATTTACGCAGAAGAGCGTGAGTACGACGTCCGCGCCGGAAGGCTGCTGGACAAGATCGAGATCTACACCCCCGAAGGCGAGCACTTCACCAGGTCCTCGTCGATTCGCATGTACACCCTTCCCGAATTCGAAGCCATGCTGCGCGCCGCCGGCTACCAGATCACCCAGGCCTACGGCGGATTCGACGGCTCGCCGTACGAAGCCGGAAGCACGCTGCTCATCGTGGTCGCCGAACGAACCGGCGCCTAGACCCGGCGGCGGCGCGCCTTTGCCCAGTGCCATGTGCTGTACTGGCTACAGCTTCACGTCGGCTGCGGCGCTCGGCACTGCTGGGCACCATCCATGGCGCAACATCTGGGATCAAATATGAGCGAGCCAGAAGCCGTGAACGTCAATGAGGATCGGTATCGGCCGGTGCTGGCCGCGCAATCCAGGGGCACGACTCTGCGCGGCATCTATGAGCGAGTTTACGGCGCGGACTATCCGGCCGAGGTGGAGCCGTTCGGGTTCTTATCCGCGGGGATTCTGGCGATGGTCGCGCGTGAGCTTGGAGGGTTCGGCGTCACGAGCCTGCTCGATGCTGGCTGCGGCAGGGGAGGACCCGGCCTGTGGGTTGCCCGCGAGATCGGGGCGGCGCTGACCGGCGTCGACATCGTGGCCGAGGCGATCACGCAAGCGCGAGCGCGGGCGGCGGTGCTTGATTCCGGGCCGCCTGCTCGGTTCGAGGTGGCCAGCGTGACCGAAACGGGACTGCCCGATGGCGGGTTCGATGGCGTCGTCAGTTTCGATGCGCTGTGGATGGTGATCGACAAGCGTGCTGCCTTCTCCGAGATCTTCCGTATCCTGCGGCCGGGCAGCCCGCTGGTTTTCACCACGTGGGAGCCCGCCTATCTGCCGTACGCGTGGCTACTCGAGCCGGCGGGCTTCAGCCGCATTACCAGTCATCCCCTGCCCGAGTCCCTCGACCGCCAGCTCCGCGTCTACGAGGAGATTCTCGGCTCCCGGAAGGAGATAGCCGCGGAGATGGGCGAGGCCGCCGCCGCTGTCCTTGCTGAAGAGGCCAGGGAGGCACCGGCTACACTCCGGACCGCCCCTCATGTGATGATCTCCGCGATCCGCACCTGACCCCGCGCTCGATGTGAAGTCCCGTCCGCGGCGCGCCGAACCGGGTGGGCGGGCAGGTTCGCGGATGTCTCGGGCGGGCCGGGTTCCGGGATACCGGGGGCGGTTTCCGTGATCATGATCGAGACCGTGATCACGGAAGATCGCCCAGGTCAGGGAGGCTGTCGGGTGACTCGTGATCGGGTCGGGGAGCCCTTCGGACACCCTGCGGAACCGTCAGGCGGGAGCACGCCCCGGCGGCCCGGCGCCCCGGCGGCCCGGCGGCCCGGCGCCCCGGCGGCCCGGCGGCCCGGCGCCCCGGCGCCCCGGCGGCCCGGCGGCCCGGCGCCCCGGCGGCCCGCGATGGCATCAGGGCGGCCCGGGTTGCTGGTCACGTCCGTCTCTGACAGCATCGTGGCCCTCCCTGTTGCTGTCAGCCACTGGTTTTAACAGCAACGCGGCCCTGCCTGATGTCGTCCTGACAGCAACGGGAGGGCCGCGTTGCTGTCAGAACGGGCCGCTGACAGCAACAGGGAGGGCCACGATGCTCACGCCGCCCCGGGCGGCGCCGTTCCGGAGCACAGCGCACGTCCGCCCGGGAACGCAGATCAACCGCGAAGGCACTAGTTCAACAATCTCAAGGGGGAAAAGCCTCACAGCTGACCCCGCCAGGCGCCTGGCTCTTCACGGTCCCGGGTCACCCGGCAGCCTCTCCTGGCACGGGCGATCGTCCGTGATCATGCCCGCGGGCATGATCACGGAACATCGCCGCTGTCCTGACCCGGGCGACCGTCCGTGATCACGGTCCCGGGCATGATCACGGAGCATCGCTCGTGCCGGGAGAGGCTGCCGCGTGACTCATGATCAGGCAGGCTGCCTCCCGGGCGCCCGCCTCGTGTCGGCCTGCCCCCGCCAAGGCCCGGCCCCTGCCAGGTTCGGCGCGGTTCTTGCGGAGCGGGCCGGGCCCGGTTCCGGCGGCACGGGATCGCCGCGCCGGTGATCGCCGCGTGTTCTGGCGCCGGAGCATGATCGCGGAGCGTTCTCCGTCATCTGCGGCATGATCGCGACCGTTCTCCGACGTTACCGCGGAGAGTTCTCGCAGCACGGAGCGTTGACCGCTCTATGTGCCGGAAAGCCTCCGTACAGCGATAAGTCTCCGCGCCAGAGCCGGGAAACGCTCCGCGAAGCGGGAAGTCTCCGGGAACCCGGGAAGAGTCTCGTCTGCTGAGCCCCCGGAGCTTGACATGCCAAGATCCCGACTCACCCGAAAGCCTCCAGGACAGCGGCAATGTTCCGTGATCATGATCCCGGTCATGATCACGGAACATCACGCCCGGCGCCCCTTACCGAGAGCCACGGACGAGAACTCGCCAGCACGATGCCGCAGCGGCTCCCTGATCTCGATCACGAGTCACGCGACAACCTCCTTTGGCGAGGAAAGATGTGCGGCATGAGCGCCCATCGCCGCTCGGCCGCGACCCGATGCCGTGGGCCTGGATGGCGTAGCCGCCGGACAGCGCGCGACTGAACTTGCCGACCGCCACAGGCAGGACCGCTCTCACGCTCACTCCCCGCGCCTGAGCTCGGCGACAGCCGCGGCTGCGCCCTCCACAGTGGGGGACTCGAACAGGCTCCGCATGGGGACGCGGACGCCGAACTCCCGCCTGAACAGCGCGATGAGCTGCACGGCGACGAGCGAATTCCCGCCGATCTCGAAGAAGTCGTCGGTCACGCCGACCTCTTCGGCTCCCAGCACCTCGCCCCACAGCCGGGCGATTGCCGCTTCGAGCTCGTTTCGCGGCGCTACGTAACCCTCGCCGGGTCCCGGGCGGTCAGCCGCCGCCTGCGCGCCCAGGCCGGACTCGACCGATTCATGGGTGACTCGTCGGGTCGCCGCCATCAGCTCGCTGACCGGCTGCGCCGCGATGACCACCTGCGGGCCGGGATCCGCGCCGAGCAGCAGGCAGAACGCCTCGGCTCCGTCGGCCGGCCGGATGCCCGTCGCCGACCCGGGACCAGTCGCGGTGTCCAGGCCGGGCCGCCGTTCCCCGCTGTGCTGGCCCGGGGGGACGTGCTGGCCCGGAGGAACGGTCTCGACCGCGGCCATCACCGCCTGGGGATCTACCTGGCGCATGGCGAAGTCGGAGATCGACACCAGCTCGCGCCCGGTGTCGTCGAGCAGGGTGATGTCGCAGGTGACGATGTCGGTCGCGCCCGTGTCGTGCCGCCGCAGGTGACTCCAGAACCGCGAGGTGAGCGGCCGGCGGATGGTGATGCTGCCATAGCCGAGCGGCAGGTAGCGCCGCTCCTCTTCGGTCCAGCCGGTCGCGGTGGCCTCGTCGAGCAGCGCGGGGTGCAGCCCCCAGCCGCCAAGCTCAGCCTCGACCGTCTGGTTCGCCTCGATCCTGGTCAGCTCCTCGCCGCGGCCCACGTGAGTGTGCCGCGCGCTGGTCCAGCGCGGCCCGAAGGCGAGCAGGCCGGAACCGTGCGACTGGGCGCCGTCGCGCACGGCCAGCGAGCACCGCTGCCTGATCGCGTCCAGGTCCTGGCCGGCCGCCGCCGGCGCGGCCACCCAGGCCGCGGTGCCGCTGACGTGCGTCCGCGTGACCCCGTCAGCCAGGCTGATCAGCTGGAAGTCGAACCCCTCCGCCCCGTGGGAGAACACCACGCGGAGCTCCGCGCTGGTGCCGTCGGGCACCATCATCGGCTCGATGAACGCCACGTCCCGCAGCTCGGTCAGGTGCCCGGAATCCGGTGCCGGGACCACCGCGGCGAACGCGGCCCTGGCCGCCTCGACGAACCCGGTGCCCGGTACCACCGGGACACCGGCCAGCCGGTGCTCGTCCAGGATCCAGTGCGTGCTCGCCGAGACCACGCCACCGCACCAGCCCGGCTCGCCCTCGTGCACGCCGGTGAGCACCGGATGCTGGACCGGGGTCATCCGGTCGCCGCGCTGCAGCGCGCGGAAGGCGGCCGGGGCCGCCACCTCGGCGGCCATGCCCACGTCCCGCCAGCCGCCCCAGTTGGCCGAGACGACGCGGCTCCGCCAGCCGTGATCATGAGCGGAACCGCGTGCGTGCGCGTCGAGAAAGCTGTTCGCGGCGCAGTAGTCGACCTGGCCGAACCCTCCGGTGACGGCCGTTACCGACGAGCACAGCACCACGAAGTCCAGGTCGAGATCGCCGAATGCCTCCCTCAGCGCCAGCGTGCCGAGCAGCTTCGGGCGCATCACCTGCTGGGCGGCGGAACGCTCCTTCACCTCCGCCATGCCGCCGCCGGGCACCCCGGCCGCGTGCACCAGTCCGTCGACCCGGCCGAACCGCTCCACGGCGGCCTCGCGTACGCGAAGCGCGCCATCGGCCGTAGCCACGTCTTCGGCCAGCACGAGCACCTCCGCTCCGCTTTCCTCCATCCGGCGGATCGCGGCGATCGCCCGCCCGGCGGCGGCACCGTCAGGCGGCAGGCCTGAACGGGACACCAGCACGAGCCTGGCCCTCGTGCGGGTGGCCAGGTGCTCGGCCAGCGTGACCCCGATGCCGCCCAGGCCCCCGGTGATCACGTACACGCCGCCTTCGCGCAGGCCAGGTCCGCCTGGCACGTCGGCGATCGACGGTAGCTGCTCATAGGCCAGCCGCCAGCGGCGCCCCGCCCGCAGCGCGATCTGGCCGGACTCGCCCGCGGCGTCGGCGGTCCCGCTGGCCAGTTCAGCGAAAAGCTGCGTGGCCGCGCGCGAGCCCGCGCCGACCTCCTGGCCAGGATCGAGGTCGATGTGCCGGACGCTGAGCCAGGGCAGCTCAAGTGGCGTCACCTTGACGATGCCGGCCACGGTGGCGTGCTCGGGCCTGACCAGGTCCGTGCCGGTCACGTCGCAGGCGCCGGAGGTGAGTATGTCCAGGCGGACCTCCCTGTCGTTCTCGCCGGCGACGGCCTGCACCAGGCTGAGCAGGCTGAAGAACGTGCGGTCCTGGATGCGCCAGGCCCCGTCGATGGTCCCGGGTCCCGGCGGGCAGTCAAGCGCCCAGGCGTGCACGATCCGCGCGGGGAGGCCGGCCACCGCCAGGTCCGCGATCAGCGCGTCGTAATCGGCCCGCTCGGCCGGGCGGATCGCGTAGCCGCCGGGCTCGCGGGCGAACGCCTCACCCGGCCGCACCCGCACCACGTCATCGGCGCCGGCCGATCCCAGGAGGGCGCCGCTCGGCCCGTCTGGATCGGCGAAAACCAGGCACGGGCCCTCCAGCCTGGCCGCGGCGCCGAGAGGCGGAAGCTGCCGCCAGGCAGGCACGGCGAACCACGCGTCGACCGGAAGGTCCGTCGCCGGGGCAGGCGCCGCCTCGAGCTGCGAGCCAGGCTGCGCGCCCGGCCGTGGCCTGATCCAGTAGGGCTTGCGCTCCCACGGATAGCCGGGCAGGGACACCCGGCGGCAGCGCTCGCCGGGCCGGCTCTCGTTCAGCGAGACGCCCGCGGTCCAGAGCTGGCCGGCCGCGGCCAGGAGCACCTCGGCGTCATTTCTCTTGTCGGCTGCCCCCGGCAGCGACGGCACCGCCGTCGCCTGGCCGGCCGAGGGCAGCGATCTGGCCAGCCCGCAGAGCTGGCTGCCCGGCCCGCACTCCAGCAGTACCCAGCGGTCCCGGGCGAGCAGCGTGGCCAGGCAGCCGCCGAAACGGACCGGCTCGATCAGCTGGCTGGCCCAGTACGAGGGATCGGTGGCCGCGGTCGCGGTCATCCACTCCCCGGTGACATTGGACAGGAAATCCAGCCGGGGCGGCCGCGGCCGGATCGACTCAACGACGGCGCGGAACTCGGCCAGCGCCGGCTCCATCATTGCCGAGTGGAACGCGTGCGAGGTGACCAGCCGCCTGCTGCCGACGCCGTCGCGGTCGAGCTGGCGGGCGAATCCGGTCACTTCCCCGGCCGGCCCGGAGACGACGCAGGCGCCGGGCCCGTTGACCGCCGCGATCGCGAGTTTGTCCGGCAGCCGGGCCAGCAGCGCGGCCTCGTCCAGGCGGACGGCGAGCATTGCCCCGGGAGCCATCGCCTGCATGAGCCGCCCGCGCGCCGCGACCACGCGCAGCGCGTCGGGCAGCGAGTAAACCCCGGCCAGCGTGGCGGCGATGAACTCGCCGACGCTGTGGCCGACCATGGCCGCTGGCTCGACCCCCCAGGACTGCCATAGCCTGGCCAGCGCGTACTCGATGGTGAACAGGGCGGGCTGCGTGATCGCGGTCTGCCGGAGCGTGGCCTCGCCGTCCGGCGCGAACATGATCTCGCGGAGGTCTCCGTCCAGCGTCCCGGCCAGCCCGGCGGCGCATTCGTCCATCGCCGCGCGGAACACCGGCTCGGCGCGGTAAAGCTGGCTGCCCATGCCGGGGTACTGCGCGCCCTGGCCGGGGAACATGAAGGCCACCCGCGGCGCGGCCCGCCCCGCCGTGCCGGTGATCCGCCGTCGCGGGCTGGCCAGCGCGGCCGCCGCGTCACCCGGGCCTGCGGCGACGACGGCCAGGCGGTGCGGCAGCTCACGGCGCCCGGTCCGCAGCGTGCGGGCCACGTCGGCCAGGTCGGGGTCGTGGTCGCTGTCCTTCGCCGCCAGCGCCCCGGCCAGTCGCTGCGCCGCTGTGTCGAGCGCGGTGCCGGTGCGCGCGCTCAGCCTGATCAGCCTGGCCTCGGGGCGGCGGCGTTCCCGCGGCCGGGCAGGAGCCTCCTCCATGACCACGTGGGCGTTGGTGCCGCCGACTCCGAACGAGCTGACCCCCGCGCGCCTCGGGTCCTGGCCGCTCTCCCAGGGGGCCGGCTCCCGGTTGACGTAGAACGGGCTCGCGGCGAAGTCGATCTTCGGGTTGGGAGCCTCGAAGTTCAGGCTGGGCGGTATCAGCCCGTGCTCCATGGCCAGCACCGTCTTGATCACCCCGGCCACGCCCGCCGCCGGCCCCAGGTGCCCGATGTTGGTCTTCACCGAGCCGATGCCGCACCAGCCCGCGTCAGCGCAGTAGCGCCGGTAGACGCTGGACAGCGCGGCTACCTCGATGGGGTCGCCGATCGAGGTGCCGGTGCCGTGCGCCTCGACGTAGCTGATCGTTCGCGGGTCCACGCCGGAAATGCCGAGCGCCTGGGCGATAACCGCGGCCTGGCCTTCCTGGCTCGGCGCGGCGAACCCGACCTTGTCGCCGCCGTCGTTATTAATAGCATTACCGAGAATAATTGCCCGGACGTGGTCGCCGTCGGCAAGCGCGTCCTCCAGCCGCTTGAGCACGACAATGCCGCCGCCGTCGCTCCACATGGTGCCAGCGGCGTTCGCGTCGAACGCGCGGGTGTGCCCGTCGGGGGAGTAGATGGCGCCGTCGAAGTACATGTAGCCCCAGCCGAGCGGCAGGTCGATGTTGACCGCCCCGCCGAGCGCGATGTCGCATTCGCCGTTGCGCAGCGCCTCGCAGGCCAGGTGGACCGCGACGAGCGAGGTGGAGCAGGCGGTATGGACGGTGAGGCTGGGGCCGCGGAGGTTCAGCTTGAACGAGGTGAAGGTCGCGACGTAGTCCGTATGCGAGCTGATCGCCAGCCCGAGCGGCGCGGAGGCGGCGAACGCCCTGGGATCCCGCCGGGTGTTGAGCCACTGGTAGGCGTCCTCGCCGCTGCCCCCGTACACGCCGATCTCGCCGGTGTACCGCTCCGGGTCGTAGCCGCTGTCCTCAAGCGCGGTGTACGCCAGTTCGAGGAACAGCCTGTGCTGCGGATCACGCAGCTCCGCTTCCGAGGCGGACATGTCGAAGAAGGCGGCGTCGAGGCACTCGACGTCGGCGAGGCCCGCCGAGACCGGCACGAAGTAGGGGTCGTTCAGCCAGTGCGCGGGCACGCCGAGCGCCGCCTGCTCCGCTAGCGTGCTGGGCTCGATCGACTCCACGCCCGCGGCCAGGTTGCGCCAGAATTCCGCGTCGTCGGCCGCGCCGGGCACCCGGCAGGCCAGTCCGATGATCGCGATCGGCTCCGCGTTTTCGCCGCCGCCCGGCTCGTACTGGCTGGTCTGGTCCTGGCTAGTCACCGAGGGGCGTCCTTTCGCCTGCGAGCCCGTTCCCTGCGCATCGCGGTCCGGCGGGCGGTGCGGTCTACCGCCGAGGCAGGCTCCTGCCCGTCGAGCCAGGCGGCCAGGGCCGCGATGCTGGGATAACGGAACAGGTCCACCATCGTCACTGGCACGCCGAGCTGCCGCTCGAGCCGGGCCTGCACTCCTGCCATGGCGAGCGAGTGCCCGCCGATCTCGAAGAAGTTGTCGGTCACGCTGATCCTCGGCAGGCCGAGCACGTCCCGCCACGCGGCTGCGATGACCCGCTCGGTCCGGCTGGCCGGGTCCTGCGCCACCGGGACGGCGCGATCTGGCGACATGCGGGCCAGCGCGTCGCGGTCGACCTTGCCGTTCGCGGTCAGGGGCAGCTCCGGCAGCAGCGTGAGGTGCGCGGGCACGGCGTGCCGGGGCAGGCTGGCGCGCAAGTGCGCGAGGACGTCGGTCTCGCTGGCCGCCGGGTGCGCCGGCACGGCGAACGCGTGCAGCGACCGCTCGCCATCGCGGGTTCTCGGCAGCACGAAGCCGTCCTTGACGTCGCGGTGACCGAGAATCGCGGCCCTGACCTCGCCGAGCTCCACCCGGAAGCCGCGGATCTTCACCTGGTCATCCGCGCGCCCGGCCAGGACGACCGCCCCGTCGGGCCGGTACCTGCCCAGGTCTCCGGTGCGGAACCCGCGGTCGGCTCCGCCGGTGAAGCGGCGGCTGGTGAGTTCAGGGTCGGTGTACCCGGTGGCCAGGTGCCTGCTCCGGATCACTACCTCGCCGAGTTCCCCGACGCCGGCCGGCTCGCCGCCGGGGCCGAGCACGAGCAGCTGGCTGCCCTCGATGCCCCAGCCGGCCGGCACCGGCAGCGCGTCATCCGCCCGCGCGGTGACCTCGTAGCAGCCGTGTGCCTGCGGCGTTTCCGTGGTCCCGTAGAAGCTGACGACGCGGGCGGCGGGCGCGATCTCGCGGATCGCGGCCACATCGCCGAACGTCGCCTGGTCCCCGCCCAGCGCGATCAGCCGCACTGCGGGCAGCGGCCGTCCCGCCGCGGCAAGCAGCCGGGCGAGGGGCGGGGTCAGGTGCAGCACGGTCACCTGCTCGTCCCGCAGCCAGCCCGCCAGCCGTACCGGGTCGGGCAGCCAGGCCTGCTCGGGCACGCACAGCCGGGCGCCGGTCACCATCGGGGTGAACATGTCGCGCAGCGCCGGATCGTGCCCGAGCCCGGACAGCAGGGCGAACCTGTCGTCAGGGCCGAGCCCGAACCTGGCCGGGTACCAGGCCAGGAAGTGCGCGAGCGGCCGCTCGGCGGCGAGCACCGGCACCGGCTCGCCAGTCGTGCCGGAGGTGAGCGCCAGGTACCCGCGGGTGTCGGGCGTGCCCGTCACGGCCGGCGTCCCGCCGGCGGCCTCCAGCTCGCCGACGTCGATGACGGGCGCTGCTGGCCAGGGTGGTTGGGCCGCTGGCCGCTCGCGGCGCCGGCGAAGCTGATCACGGCCCGGACACCGAGCGCGGCGAACTGCCTGGCCAGCACCTTCGCCGGCGCGTCCGGGTCGAGCACCACCCACCGGGCGCCGGAGGCCAGCACTCCGAGCAGGATCGCGGGCAGCCGGATGTCGCGGGTGGCGAGCACGGCCACGGCGTCGCCTTCCGCCGCTCCGGCGGCCCGGACAGCGGCCGTCGCGGAGGCGGCGAGCGCGGCGGCGGCACGGTAGCTGAGCCGGCCAGCCGGCCCGGTGACCGCCACCGCGTCCGGCCGGGTCCTGGCCATCTCGAACGCCCGCTCCGCCAGCCCAGGGGCCTGCGAGCCGGGCAGCGGGGCGCCCGGGTCCGGCAAGTCCTGGCGGCCGCCCGCCGGCCGCAGCCGTGCCCGCCTGACCGGCAGCCCGGGATGCGCCGTCAGGGCCGCCAGCAGCGCGGCGTAGCTCGCGAGCAGCGCGCGGATGCGCTCGGCCGCGAACAGATCGGGGTTGTAGACGGCCCGCAACTCCATGCCGTCGCCGTTCTCGCTCACATACAGGGTCAGGTCGAACAGCGAGCCTGGCAGCCCGGAGCGCAGCGGCTCGGCCGCGACACCGGGCAGGTCGAGCCGGTGCTCGGCCGAAGTCATACATGTTGAAGAGGACCTGGATCAGCGGGTTGCGGCTCAGATCCCGCGGCACGCCGAGCGACGCGACCAGCCGGTCAAGCGGCGCGTCCGGGTGCGCGAAGGCGGCGGTGACTTCCCCGGCGCACCGGCGCACGTGCTCGGTGAAGCTCGCGTCGTCGCTCACCAGGAGCCGCAGCGGCACGATGTTCAGGAGGAAGCCGATCACGTCATCGAAGGCGGCGTCGGCGCGGTCGGCGAACGGCGTGCCGACGACCAGGTCGTGCTCGCCGGTCAGCCGCCGCAGCAGGCAGCCGAACGCGGCCAGCAGCACCGCGAACGGCGTGGCGCCGAGGCCGGCGGCCAGGCGGCGGATCGCGCCGGCGGCGCCGCCCCCTATCGAGATGTCCGCGGACGCGCCGCGGAAGGTCCGCACCCGCGGCCTCGCCCTGTCCCTCGGCAGGTCGATGACGGGCGGCGCGCCGTCCAGGTGCGCGGACCACCAGCTCACGTCCCGGTCGCCGCGCAGTGCCAGCGCGGCGACGTAGTCCGCGAAGGTCCGCCGGGGCGGGGCAAGCAGCGGGCGGTCATCCGCCGCGCCGGCCGCCGCGACCCGGTAGGCCGCCGACAGGTCGCGGTAAAGCACGCCCTGCGACCAGCCGTCGAACGCCAGGTGGTGCACGGTGATGGCCAGCACGTGCTCATCCGGGCCGAGCCGGATGAGGCGTGTCCGCCAGGGCGGGCTCTCGGTCAGGTCGAAGGCCGCGCCGGCTTCCTCGTCGAGCAGCCGGCGGAGCGCGTCCGCCTGCCCGGCCGGATCGAGCCCGGTCAGGTCGTCGGTGAGTAACGTCAGGCCGGCCGCCGGCCCGGCGTGCACCTCCGGCACCCCGTGCGCTTCGGCTATCCGCCAGCGCAGCACCTCATGGCGTTGCCCGACGGCCAGCAGCGCCGCGCGCAGCGCGGGAACCCGCAGTGATCCGGTGAGCCGCTGGGCATGCGCGATGTTGTGCACCGGCGTGCCCGGCGCGAGCCGCTCGACGAACCACAGGCTGCGCTGCCCGGGCGACAGCCTGGCCGGGTCCCCGGGCCGACGGCCGGCGTCCCGTCGGCGCTCGCGTCGGCCCTGGCGCCGGTCTGCTCGATGGCCGGCGCGGCCGCGATCCTCGCGCCGATGCCGGCCAGCGTCCGACCGGCGAAGACGTCCTCTACCGTGACCGCCCGTCCGGTCTGCGCGCGAATCGCCGCCACCAGCCGCATGGCCAGCAGCGAGTCCCCGCCCGAAGAGAAGAAGTCAACGTCAGGCGCGGCCCCGCTGGCCTCCTGGCCGGTGCCGAGCAGTTCGGTCCACAGCCGGGCCACCGGCTCCGAAGCTCGCAGCGTCCCAAGATCCACCTTGCCTGCCACGCTGAGCGGGAGCGAGGTCACGTTCACCACCCGGCCGGGAACCATGTACGCGGGCAGCCGCTGCGCGCAGTATTTCCTCATCTGGGTGTTGGCCGGGGCGGTGACGGGCGTTACGTAGGCGACCAGCCGCTGGGTGCCGGCGGCGGTTGGCTCGAGGCTGACCACCGCGTGGCTGACCTCCGGGTGGCCGCACAGCACAGCCTCGATCTCGGCTATCTCGACCCGCTGGCCGCTGATCTTCACCTGGCGGTCAAGCCGGCCGAGGAAGGCCAGGTTCCCGTCGTCCTGCCAGGCGGCGCGGTCGCCGGTGCGGTACAGCCGGGCGCCGGGAACGCCGCCGAGCGGGTCAGGCATGAAACGCCCGGCTGTCTCGGCGGGGCGGCCCAGGTAACCGCGGGCCAGCTGCGGTCCCCCTATGCACAGCTCGCCGGGCACTCCAGGGGGGCACGGCTCGAACCGGCTGCTGAGTACATAGGCGGTGTTCCCTGGCAGCGGCTTGCCGATGGGCAGCGGGCGTTCCCAGTTCCCGGCTAGCTCGGCGCCGGTGACGCAGACCGTTGTCTCGGTTGGCCCGTACCAGTTGTGAAACCGCCGCCTGTGCCTCTCTGTCCAGCGTGCTACCTGGGCTGGCCCCGGCGGCTCACCCGCCGTGAGCACGTCGGCTAAGCCGGGCAGCCGCGCCGGGTCCAGCAGCGGCAGCACCGCGGGCGGCAGCACTCCCCAGGTCACCTGGTGTGCTTCCAGGAACCGCTGCAGCCTGGCCGGGTCGATCCGGTCGCGGTCGGGAACGAGCTGCACCGAGGCGCCGGTGCTCAGCGGGACGAGAATGTCCAGCACCGACACGTCGAAGGCGGCGGACGCGAAGCCCAGGGCGCGGCAGCCCGGGCCGAGCGTGAAGCGCCGGCCGACGGCCCTGGCGAAGGCCGCCGCGCTGGCGTGGCTCACTGCCACGCCCTTGGGCCGTCCGGTCGATCCCGAGGTGTACATCACGTACGCCGCGTTCCCGGGCAGGACGCCGACCGGGAGATCCGTCCCCCGGTCGCCGGCGGCTTCCGGCGCGTCGTCGCCGGGCGGCAGCACGGGGACCGGCGCGCCGGCCAGCAGGGCCGCGCCCGCCTCATCCGCCACCGCCGCGATGGCGCCGGAATCGCTCAGGATCCCGAGCAGCCGGCGAGCGGGATAGGCCGGGTCCAGCGGGACGTAGGCTCCGCCAGCCAGCAGGACGCCGAGGATGGCCGCCACGAGCGAGGGAGTGCGCCGGACGCAGACCGCCACCCGGATCTCGGGGCCCGCTCCGGCGGCGCGCAGCCTCGCGGCCAGGCGCGCCGCGCGATCGACCAGATCGCGGTAGCTGAGACAGTCGCCCCACTGCGCGACGGCGATCGCGTCCGGGCTGGTCACGGCTCGCTCGGCGATCAGCTCCGGCAGCAGGCCCGTGCCTTCGCGCATTCCCCGGTCAGGTCCGCACATAGTAGGCGCCGTCCGCGTACAGCCCGTCGAGCCCCATGGCTATGAAGGCCTCGAACGCTTCCGCCGGTGTCTCGACTATCGGCTCCCCTCGCCGGTTGAACGAGGTATTCAAGACAATTGGCACGCCGGTGAGCTCGTGGAATCGCTGGAGCAATGCCACAAGGAAGGGATCGCCGTCATCGTCCACGACTTGGACGCGCGCCCCGCCGTCGATATGGACAACCGCCGGAGCGCGCCGCACGCATTGCTCGTTAGCCCGCGCGACCGTCAGCATGAAGTGGTCCCTGGCCGCCGCGGGCGAGAAGTACTCATCGAAGTACTTGGCGAGGATCATGGGAGCAAGCGGCCGGAATGGCTCGCGATGCTTGATCTGGCGGTTGATCCGCTCGCGGACCAGTGCGTCCCGCGGGTCCGCCAGCACGCTGCGCCCGCCGAGCGCTCGCGGCCCGAGCTCCGAGGCGCCGTTGAAGACGCCGACGATATCGCCGCCGGCGATCCTCTCCGCTAGCTGCCCGGCCGACATCGCCGTGCTGACACAGGCAACCTGAGGATAAATGCCATTCGCGGCGCTCTGGACTTCACTTCTTGAGTACGAACGGCCCGGCCTGCTGATCGAGGGCATCATCGGCGAGCCGTTGAAGGTCATCTCGAAGGGGCCTGGCTCCCGGCTGCGCGCGTAGAGCCAGAGCGCGCCAAGTGCCTGCCCGGAGTCACTGGAATGTGGCGGGATAAGCATGCTGCGGTGGGCCGGCAGTCTTTGCGCCAGCGCGCCATTGGCCACGGTATTCAAGGCGCAGCCGCCGGAGAGAAGCAATACGGAGAACTCTAGGTCCTCGATCAGCGAGTAGCAGTGCAGGAGCGTCTCGGTCAGCAGCTCCTGAATACTCGCGGCGAGATCGGCGCGGGCCTGGAATGACTCGCCTTCGCCTTGCAGGAATCGCTGCGCGTCCCCCGCGAATCCCTGGAACGGGTCGAATCGGAAGCAATCATCGAAGGTCGGGCCTAGCTTCGCATAGCCGTGTAAGGCGTCGAGAAGCTTTGGCGTGCCCCAGGCCGCCAGGCCCATAGTCTTCCCGGAGTCCATGAAATGGAAACCGAGCAGAGTGGTGACCATCTCATACAGGTAGCCGATAGAGTTGGTCGAGCCATTGCTGAAGTTCGTGTGCTCGGCGAATCCTTCGCCAAGAGTGGTGCCGAGCGCTTCCAGCTTCGCGCCGCTGGCCTGGTAAAATGAAAACGTCTCACGCCGGCTGACGGGCATGCCCGCGACCTGGCTCGTTTCTATGGTCGAGCCGAACCCGTCGTAGACGATTATTGCCGTCTTGATATCGGGCGGCACCATCATGTAAGCAGAGGCCGCATGACAAAGATGATGCCCGTAGATCTCCATGGGCAGGTCGCCGCAGTACGCGCGGACCCGGTACGGAATCAAGTCCCCGGTCACGGCCACCGCGATATCGGAGCGCTTGATGCCGACAGCCTCGGTGCAGTACTCAATCGCCGCGCGGACAGGATCCTCATACCATAGCGCTTGCCCGTGCTTAACGCGGCTCAGGCGTTCGCTTTCGATAGCGACTTTGACGTCGAGTCCGCGCATAAGCGCAACCGAAAAGTCGTGCGACGACCCTCCGATGCCAATCACCCAGTCTTCATTCATGAATGCAGTCCCGGATTAAGGCGTTGACGACTAATGACCAGATCATCCGTCTGTGCTGTAGCACCATTCTGGCATCGGGGGAGCGGCGTGGCTAGTGGCCGGGGCTCGGGCACCGGGCGCGGCGCGCTGCTGGCCGGCGCGTGCCCCATGCCGGCGCCCCGGGCCTGGCCGGCCGAGCGGCCCGGCCCGGCCCGGGCGGTTCGGCCGAGCGGCCCGGGCCGGCCCGGGCCGGCCGAGCGGGCCGGGGCGGGACCGGTGCTAGCTTCCGTGATCATGAGCGGGACCGTGATCACGGAAGATCGCCCAGGTCAGGGAGGCTGTCGCGTGACTCGTGATCGGGTCGGGGGAGCCCTTCGGACACCCTGCGGAACCGTCAGGAGGGAGCACGCCCCGGCGCCCCGGCGCCCCGGCGGCCGGCGGCCCGGCGGCCCGCGTTGGCATCAGGGCGGCCCGGGTTGCTGGTCACGCCCGCCTCTGACAGCATCGCGGCCCTTCCTGTTGCTGTCAGCCACGGGTTTTAACAGCAACGCGGCCCTGCCTGATGTCGTCCTGACAGCAACGGGGAGGGCCACGATGCTGTCAGAACGGGCCGCTGACAGCAACAGGGAGGGCCACGATGCTCACGCCGCCCCGGCGGCGCCGTTCCGGAGCACAGCGCACGTCCGCCCGGGAACGCAGATCAACCGCGAAGGCACTAGTTCAACAATCTCAAGGGGAAAAGCCTCACAGCTGACCCCGCCAGGCGCCTGGCTCTTCACGGTCCCGGGTCACCCGGCAGCCTCTCCCGGCACGGGCGATCGTCCGTGATCATGTTCGCGGGCATGATCACGGAACATCGCCGCTGTCCTGACCTGGGCGATCGTCCGTGATCACGGTCTCGGACATGATCACGGAGCATCGCTCGTGCCGGGAGAGGCTGCCGCGTGACTCATGATCAGGCAGGCTGCCTCCCGGGCGCCCGCCTCGTGTCGGCCTGGCCCGCCAAGGCCCGGCCCCTGCGAGGTTCGGTGCGGTTCTTGCGGAGCGGGCCGGGCTGGGTTCCGGCGGCACGGGATCGCCGCGCCGGTGATCGCCGCGTGTTCTCTCGCCGGTGCATGATCGCGGAGCGTTCTCCGTCATGTGCGGCATGATCGCGACCGTTCTCCGTCGTTACCGGGGAGACTTACCGCGGCACGGAGTGCTGACCGGCGTTGCCGCGGAGAGTTCTCGCAGCACGGAGCGCAGACCGCTCTATGTGCCGGAAAGCCTCCGTACAGCGATAAGTCTCCGCGCCAGAGCAGGAAAACGCTCCGCGAAGCGGGAAGTCTCCGGGAACCCGGGAAGAGTCTCGTCTGCTGAGCCCCCGGAGCTTGCCATGAGCAGTCCGCGAGCTCCGATCACCTCGCGTCTCATGGCCCCGCCTCGGGCAAGATTTAGCTGGCGTCCCGGACAACCCAGGCATAAAGTGCGGTCGTGACCTGGATCGCACCCGAAGTCGAGCGGTCAGAGGACTATCCGGCGCGCCGCAACGAACCTGAGCTGGAGATGCTCCGCGACTGGCTCGACTGGCACCGGGCCACCCTGCTGCGCAAATGCGCGGGGCTGGATGCCGCCCGGCTGGCCAAGCGTGCCGTGCCGCCGTCGAGCCTGTCCCTGCTCGGCCTGGTCCGGCATATGAGCGACACCGAGCGCGGATGGGTCAGGCAGGTCTTCCGCCGTGAGCAGGTACCCGACTTGTACTACCGCTCGGATGCCCCGCACGCGGACTTCCGAGAGGCAGACCCGGCCGGCGCCGAGGAGGACTTCGAGCGCTACCGGGCCGAGTGCCGGGCCGTCGATGCCGCGCTGGAGGGCGCGAAGCTGGACGACACCTTCACTTTCCGGGAGCAGGCCATCTCGGTGCGGTGGATGTGGCAGCACCTCGTGGAGGAGTACGCACGCCACAACGGGCATGCCGACCTGCTCCGCGAGGCCATCGACGGCTCAGCCGGCATGTGAGCCGCGCAGGTTCGGGAAGTCCCCGATTCGGCAGGGGCCGGAGCGGCATCTCCGGTGAACGGGCGCCCGCTACGTTCATCTCCCGATTGACATGTTCTCGAGCCGGAGATAAGTGCGGGCTGCCCAGGAAACGGGATCGCGGGCGAAGTCCCGCTGGATGGCGCGGTTATTGAGTGCGTTGTCCAGGGCCGCCATGATCATGGACTGGTCGAGTACCAGGTAGCGGTGGCCGATTGCCCCGGTGGCGGGATCGACCGCGTCGAAGAACCCGTCAGGTCCGTACACGCCCGGGTACAGCGCGCGCAAGGCGCTGATGTTGGCGTAGGCCTGCCGTGGCGCGACATCCAGCGCCAGGAAAGACGCGTGCGGGGTTACTACGTTCTCGGTCGCGCAGCCGTGGCATTGCGACAGGCCGGAATTCGGGTGGCTCGCGTTGGCGCCAGTGCCGAAATACGGGAAGGCGAGGCCTTCGACTCCGAAGCCGCCGTAGTCCCCGGTGTCGTCGGCGGTGCTGGACGGCGACATTCCCCAGACCGGGTAGCCGAGCTGCTGGGTGGCGTACTTGATCTGCACTTGCGCGGTGCGCGCGTCGGCTAGCCCGAAGCTGCGCGGGCCCCAGCTGGTCTCCGGCACGACCTCGTTCGGCATCAGTCCTTCGAACATGCCGCCTGCGTAGGTCGGGATGAAGGTGAGGCGCGAGCCCGGGTAGGTGTAGTGACCTTCCCAGACGGTGAACTGCTGGCCGGACCGCGGGTCGGTGTAGGCCTGCCAGTGCCCGGCCATGGGCCACTGTCCTTGCCAGGAGAAGTCGGGGTCGGCCGACTGGCAGTCGGCGAACGGCGCGGGCGGTGGCAGCACCCGCCAGCTGCGCCACCACACGTTGCCCGGCATCTGGTGCAGTCCCATGCCGATGTAGGCGGAGATCCTCGGGTCACTGTAGAGCGCGCCGTTGTGGTAGTAGTTCGTCCAGTCGCTGCCCTGATCGGGCGGCAGCCCGACGTAGTACCCGCCGAACATCTGCCCGGTCGGCTGGTTGCCGGGGATCGCCGGGTTGGTGTCGCAGTGCGTCTGCGCCCGCCCGTCGTAGAAGAGCCCGAAATTCATCGGCGCGATCAGGCTGCCGGCCAGGTGCCGCAACTGCGGCATCGCCTGCCTGACCACGATCAGGCCGGAGGCGTACCAGCCGTTGTCCACGTTGGAGACGAAGAAGCAGTTGTCGAACACGGGGGTGGTCTCGGCTGAGCAGTCGATGTCGCCGGGATTCCTGATCACGTCGCCGTTCGTGGTGTCGTACCACTGGTACAGGAATCCGTCGAACCGCTTCAGCTTGGCCACCTCGGTCAGGGTGGCCCGGACGTCGGCGCGTGCCTGCGGGCCGCTGACGAGGCCGAGGTCCCTGGCGGCGACGACGGCCCACAGGTACACGCCGACGTTCGCCGCCGAGGTGTACCGGCCGAAGCTGGTCGGGGCAGCCGATCCGCCGGCGAAGGTCAGGTTGTCCATCGGCAAGTGCGTCACCGGGTCGACGTCGGCGGCGTAGAACTTCCAGGTGTCACGCGCGATGCCGAGCAGCCCGGCCCGTTGCGTGGCGTTGAGCCCGTGGTAAGAGGCGACCGCGAGGCCGCTGTCAGCGGCGCCGGATCTGCCGTCCGTGGCGGTCGCGCCGTGCCCGGGGGCGGCGCCCGCCTGCCCTGGCACCAGCAACGCGATGCTCGCGGCGGCGGCCGCGCACAGGCACGCTAACGGCCTTGACCTCGCAAACTTACCCATGACCCGTCCTCCGCTCGTCCGCTGGCGCTTGTACGATCAGGCTTCCCGCGCACCGCCGGGATATTCATTTGCCGGGTACTCAGTCCCACCAGAATGACCAGCCGTTCTCTCCTCGTATTTCCGCCGCGTACGAGGTGATCGTGCCGGGTCCCTGGACAATATTGTCCGGGCAGAACGCGAAGTGCTCGGCCGCGACGCCCTGCGCCTGCGCGGCCGTGACCGGCGGCGCGGCAACGGCGAGATGAAGCGTGTCGAAGCCAAGCTGAATGACCCGGGCACCGAAGCGGGTCTCCCAGCTGCGCAGCACCGATGAGAGCGGCGCCATGTCCTGGGCATAGTTCAGCGGGCCCTGCCAGCCCGCCGCCGTCACGACATCGGCGCTCCGGGCTGCGGCAACCAGCATGATCCGCGACGTGCCGTCGTCGTTGTCGCGCACATACTCGCCGGTGAACGCTTCCGGCTCCTGCCCGGCACCGGGAGCCGGCGCGAGACCTGGCCAGTCTCGGCTGAAGGGCCGCAGCTCCTCGAAGCCGCTCTGACCCTCGCCATCTTGGACCCACGCTCCCCACAGGCCCGCCATTACCTCGCCGGCATCGAGGCGATCGATGTCGGACACAGGCTGCGGGCGGACTTCGCCGGCCGCCCAGGGTACGTTCGGGTTTCCGTCGAAGGAATTAGCGAACACGGGCCATAGGCCAGATCGCGGGTGCGCGCGCTGAAGCCTGACCCAGAGGTCCGGGCCTGCCGGCTGGTCGCTGAGCCAGTACACCGCGTCCGCCGTGCCGGCGGCCTTCCCGTACGGCGCCACAAGGCGCCCGGGCGGAAGGTCTACCTCAAGGGAGCGGCCGGCCCCGCCGTCACCGAACAACCGCCCGAGATCTTGCGGCAACCCTTCGCCCGGCATGACAGTCCTCCAGCTCATCAGGACCGCCCAGCCGACCCAAGGTCCGGCAAGGAGTCCCGTCCGTCGTCTTCACCGTGTCGGTGGTGGCCGGAGCGAGGCTGGCCACGGCGGCCTCGCCCCGGCGATGTTCCTGGAATTCTGGCATGAGGCTCCGGCCGGGGCGGCCCAGGTCGCGTGTTCACGTTCTCCCGCACGATGCCGGAAGAAGGGCTCGCTGATTTGACCGCAAGTCTCCCGGCAGCCACGATGACCTGCGTGATCATCTGTCAGCTGATCACGCCCCGGATTGTGATCGCGGAGGTTCGCCCAGGTCCTGGCCCGGCCTCCAGCCAGTCGGCCGCCCGCCCGGCCTTGGGTTTATTTCCGTGATCACGGTCGCGGGCATGATCACGGAACATCGCTACTGCTCTGGAGGCTGTCGGCTGACTCGGGATCTTGGAGATTCAGGTGCCTGGCGGGTCAGCGGGAGGCTTTTCCCCTTGAGATTTTTGAACTAGTGCCTCCGCGCGTGATCTGTGTTTCTGGGCGGACGTGCGCTGGGCTCCGGAACGGCGCCGCCCGGGGCGGCGTGAGCATCGTGGCCCTCCCTGTTGCTGTTAGCGGTCCTTCCTGACAGCAACGTGGCCCTCCCCGTTGCTGTCAGGACAACATCGGGAAGGGCCACGATGCTGTTAAAACCAGCGGCTAACAGCAACAGGGAGGGCCACGATGCTGTTAGGGGCGGGCGTGACCAGCAATCCGGGCCGCCGGGCCGCCGGGCCGCCGGGCCGCCGGGCCGCCGGGCCGCCGGGCCGCCGGGCCGCCGGGCCGCCGGGCCGGAGCGTGCTCCGGCCTGACGGTTCCGCAAGATGTCCGCAGGCTCCCCGACCCTGATCACGAGTCACGCGACAGCCTCCCTGACCTGGGTGATCTTACGTGATCACGATCTCGATCATGATTACGGAAACCTGCGCCGGTCCCAGGGGCTGCCGCGCGGTTCGTGATCAGGATCGGGGAGCCTTTTCGGCATCGTGGGGGAGAGTACTCACTCCGGGGGAGTTGTCGGTGCGGGGGGCGGCAGGTGCGATGTTCCGTGATCACGGTCCCGGGCATGATCACGGAATATCACAGGTGTCCTGACCTGGGTAATCTTCCGTGATCACGGTCTCGATCATGATCACGGAAACCAGCACGGGCTCCCGGGGCTGCCGCGCCGCTTGTGATCAGGATCGGGGAGCTTTTTCCGGCATCGTGGCGGATAGTTCTCGCTCTTTGGGGGAAGGGTTTTCAGTAATAGCACTGAAAACCCTTCCGGGGCGACAGGTCTCCGCGATAACTCAGGGAAAGTCTCCTCGCCGCCCCGCCGGACCCTGAGCCCCGGCCGCCTGAGCCCAGGCCGCCTGAACCTCTAATGGGCCAACAAGGTCAGATGCTGCAGGTGCAGGTGCTGCCTGCCGAGGTCGGGCAGAGGCGGCTGCCGCGGTAACCGGACCACCCCGCGGCTGGCTTCTATAATCACCTTGCGCGCGAGCGGCGCTGATACGGCTGCCTGGAGGGACGGCAATGCCCAGAGCCCGCCATTGCCGGCACTGCTGGGGTGACTGCGCCGGCGACTGCTTGCTTCCGGGCGATGCAGGTGACGCCGGCTTGTGCATCCACAAGCCGGCTCCCAGGCTGTCCTGGGAGGACCGGTTCCGGCTCCTGAGGAACCCAAGATTCTGGCGGCGGTTGCTCTGGGGACCGCACTGCTGATCCTGACCGGGCCGCGCTGTGCGAGGCGGCCGCACGGCCAGCTTGCCGCAGAGCCGCGCCCCGCCGCAGAGCCGCGCCGCGCCGCATAACTCAGCGCCCCGCCGCATAACTCATGAGTCCTGGGTAGTGCCGGGTATCTGGCACTCGATGGCAGGAAGGCTTAGACATGAGGCGACAGAAGCTCACCCTGAGTTGGATCAGCGGCACGCTGGTCGCGGCATTCGCGTTAGCCGCCGCCGGCGCCCTGGGTCCGCTCGGCGTAGCTGCCGGAGCTACCCCGGCAAGGCCCGCCAGCGGCGGAACGGTCCTGCAGACGAACCTGGTATCCGACTTGCCGGGCGCTGCGAGCGTCACCGATCCCAACCTGGTCAATCCATGGGGTATATCCGCGAGCGGCGCGAGCCCGATGTGGATCTCCGACAACAACGCTGGTCTGGCGACGCTCTATCAGGTGCCGGGCGCCGGCGGTACGCCGGTCACTGCCAATCCGCTGGCGGTGAATATCCCGACCCCGGTCAGCATGACCGGCGGCACGCCAAACGGGACTGTGTTCAACAGCGGTTCGGCTGGCGGAGCCTTCCCGGTCACGGGCCCGGACAAGACCGGGCAGAGAACGTCCGCGCCGGCGGTTTTCCTGTTCGCGACCGAGGACGGGACCATCGCCGGGTGGAATCCCGGCATTGATCCTAGCCAGCAGTTCTCAGGCCCAGGTGGCGTGAGTGCTCAGGCCGTCATGGCCGTCGACAACTCAGGGAACAACTTCACCAACCCTGACCCAGCCAAGCAGACCGGCGCTGTCTACAAGGGCCTGGCGATCGCCACGGCCAGCACTCCGATCATCGCCGGCGATGCCAGTAGCACGGCCGTGCTGTACGCGTCCAACTTCCGCGCCGGGACGATCGAGGTCTACGACGCGAACCTGACCCAGGTCACGCGGCTGCCAGCCGGCGCGTTCCGCGACCCCCGGCTGCCCGCTCGCTATGCCCCGTTCAACGTCCAGGTTCTGAACGGCAAGGTTTATGTGACCTACGCCAAGCAGGACGCCACCCGCCACGACGATGTGGGCGGTCCCGGCCACGGCTTTGTCGACGTCTTCAACCTCAACGGCACGCCCGGCCTCGCCAACGGGAAGGTCCGGCTGATCTCGCGCGGACCGCTCGACTCACCATGGGGCCTGGCTATCGCACCGCAGAACTTCGCCGGCCTCCAGGCGCACGGCAACGACCCGGTGCTGCTCGTCGGCAACTTCAAGAACGGGCTCATCAACGCGTTCGACGCCACTAACGGCTCGCACCTCGGCCAGCTCAAGGACTCCGATGGCGAGCCCATCCAGATCGACAAGCTATGGGCTCTGAAGGTCGGCAACGGCGGGGCCGGAGGCGCCGCTGACACCGTGTTCTTCACCGCTGGCATCTTCGACGAGTCACACGGCCTGTTCGGCGCGCTGACAACCGCCTCCGCTGGCTCACCTGAGGGACCCGCAGAGGCCCAGTGGGTGCGGGCCAACCTGGACATCGTTCAGCTTGACGTGCAGCAGCTCTCCACGGACACCAGTTCCGGCGCGCCGCCGGCAACGATCAGGCAGGACATCAAGACCCTCCACGCGGACACCCGTCAACTGCTGCGCGTCGAGCAGGCATTCGGCAAGGATGCCAACGACGACGCTAAGTAGACGGCGAGGCTGAGCAGACGGTGAGGCTGAGGCAGCCGCGGACTATTCCGGTCCCTCTGCCTCAGCCTTCACCCGGCCCGCTGCCCGCGGCGAACGCGGGCGGTAGCTGCCGGCAATGCTGACGGGTAATGTCTTGCTGGTGGACGAGGCGCATGACAAGCACAGCAGACGCTCATGAGTCTCCCGGCGAGTACGGCTGCGAGCCCGCAGGCGAGCGAGGGCTTCACGCATCGGCAGATCCTCGTGATCATGTCCGGGCTGATGATGGGGATGTTCCTGGCCGCGCTCGATCAGACGATCGTGTCGACCGCGCTGCCGACCATCGTCGGCGACTTCCGCCACAGCAACCTGCTGTCGTGGGTCATCACCGCGTACCTTCTGGCCAGCACCGCCTCGACGCCGATCTGGGGAAAGGCGGGTGACCTGTACGGGCGCAAGCGCCTCTTCCAGCTCGCCATCGTGCTGTTCCTGGTCGCCAGCGCGCTGTGCGGGCTCTCCAGGAACATCTTCGAGCTGATCGTATTCCGCGGCTTGCAGGGCATCGGCGGCGGCGGCCTGCTGTCGCTCGCCTTCGCGATCATCGGTGATGTGATCCCGCCGCGCGAGCGCGGCCGTTACCAGGGATATTTCGGTGCCGTCTTCGGCGTCTCCAGCGTCGTCGGCCCGCTGGCCGGCGGGTTCGCCGTTGATCACCTCACCTGGCGCTACATCTTCTACGTCAACCTGCCGCTGGGCATAGCCGCGTTGATCGTCACCAATCGCGTGCTGCGGCTGCCCATGCGCAAGCGGGAAGTGCGGATCGACTGGTGGGGAGCGATTCTGCTGGTCGCCGGGGTGTCGTGCATCCTGCTCGCGACGCAGCTGGGCGGTAATACCTACTCGTGGGCATCGTGGCAGATCATCGGGCTTTTCGTGCTCGGGGCGCTGGTCCTGGCCGGCTTCGCGCTCCGGGAGGCGGCAGCGCCCGAGCCGATCCTGCCGCTCGCGCTCTTCCGCCTGCGGATCTTCACGGTGTCCAACATCATCTCGTTCGTCAGCGGAGTGGCGATGTTCGGCGCGCTGGCGTTCCTGCCGCAGTACCTGCAGCTCGTGCACGGGGTGTCAGCCACCGAGTCCGGCCTGCTGCTGCTGCCGCTGCTGGTCGGCCTGCTGGCCATGAGCATCAGCTCGGGCCTGTATATCTCGCGCACCGGGAGGTACCGGTGGTTCCCGCTGGCCGGCACGATCATCGTCACTATCGGGCTGGTGCTGCTATCGCGTCTGGGCGCCCATACGTCGCTGACGATAGTGAGCCTGGACATCCTGGTCTTCGGCATCGGGCTCGGCTTGTTCATGCAGGTGCTGACGCTCGTAGTGCAGAACGCCGTGCCAGTGAAGGAGCTAGGCGTCGCGACCTCGTCCGTCACCTTCTTCCGGTCCATGGGCGGCGCCATCGGGGCATCGGCTCTGGGCGCGGTCCTGACCGCGGGGATCAGCGCCGAGCTACCGCGCTACCTGCCGCGGGCCGCGCTGGCCGCGGGCGGGAACAAGGTAGGAACGCTCATCGGGAGCCCGGCCCAGCTGGACGCGCTCAAGCGCACGCATCCGGCGATCCACGAGGGCATCATCCAGTCGTACTCGCATGCGATTGACCGGCTGTTCCTTGTCGCCGTGCCGGTGTCGATCCTCAGCATCATCGCCGGGTTGTTCATTAATCAGGTTCGCCTGCGCACTAGCAATACCCAGACGCGGCCAACCGTTGAGCCTTCCGCCCCGGCCGGCCGGGATGAGGTCACGGTCGCTGCCGAAAGGACGCGATAGATGCCTGGTGTGACTATCTCGGCGGGCTACGGCGGGGGCGGCAGCATCATCGCCCCGGAGGTCGCCCGCCAGCTCGGCCTCCCGCTGATCGACCGGGCAATCAGCTCCCATGTCGCGGCGCAGCTGCAAGTGTCGGTACGGGAAGCCGAAGGTGCGATGATCCGCCGTCCTCTCGTCGACCGCTTCTTCAGGGTGCTGTCCCCGCTGGCCGGCGGGGTTCTCGGGGCGGGCACGGACGGGACGCCGCACGACGTGGCCCCGCCGCCGGATGAGGCGGCTTTCTTCCGCGAGCATGCCGAGGCGATCATGCGCGAGGCTCTCGCGTCGGGCGCGGTGATCCTCGGGCGGGCCGGCGGTGCCGCCTTCAGCAAGGAGCCAGGCGTGCTTCGGGTGCGGCTGTTCGGCCCGCCGGAGGCGCGCATCGCGCAGGCGGCCCGGATCGAGAACGTGGACCTGGTCACCGCACGTCAGCGGCTGCCTCAAGTCGACCGCGCCCGCGCGCAGTACGTCCGCCGCCTGTACTGCGTCAGCATTGACGACCCGGAGCTGTACCACCTGCAGATCGACAGCACCGCGATGCCGCTGCACGCCTGCGCCGCCCTCATCTCCGCGGCCTACCGCGGCTACGTCCAAGCTCCGCAGGCCGGCGCCTGACAAAGGCAGCAGTCGCCCGCGTCAGGCAGCGCTCCGCCAGATCGCGTCGTGTCCGACTGGCCTGGCCGCCGGCGACCACGTGCAACTTTCATTCCGCTCGCTGATGCCGTGTCCTTGCCGTATCGCCGTGACCTGGGCGATCGGCGCTCCGGGGCGGCGGCGGGATGGCTGTCCTGGCAACCGGCCTGGACTCCCGCGCCGCGGCCGGCCATACCTGGAGCAGCGGAGCTTCCGGCGAGCGAGGAGAGCAGATGGAGAGCACCAGGACGCCGGGCGGGCGCCGGCTCAGGCTGGCACTGCCGTCGCTGGCAAGGGCAGCCGCCGCGGCGGCGGTCGCCGGAGCGGTCACGCTTGGCGCCGGCACGCCGGCGGCGGGCGCTCAGGCGCCGGCGGTCAGCGTGACAGTGAACGCGACTGCCGGGCTTGGCGCGATCCCCCAGGGGGCCGTCGGCCTGAACACCGCCGTCTACGACGGCGACATGAACGACACCGCGATCCCCGGGTTACTTAAGACGGCGGGCTTTGACGCGATGCGATACCCGGGCGGGTCGTACTCCGACATCTTCAACTGGCAGACCAACACCGCCGCCGCTGGCGGCTTCGTCGCGCCGAACACGACCTTCGCCAGCTTCATGACCACCGCCCAGGGCGTCGGCGCGGCGCCGATCGTGACCGTGAACTACGGGACGGGCACCCCCTCGCTGGCCGCCGCCTGGGTCGCCAGCGCCAAAACTGACGGCGACAACGTCAAGTTCTGGGAGGTCGGCAACGAGGTCTACGGCAACGGGACTTACGGCGCCCAGTGGGAAGCGGACGCCCACTGCGACACCTCCGCGGGCGGCAGCCCGGTCACGATCGGCAGCGAGCCGTCCCAGACCTACGACTGCGGGCCGGGCACCTACGCCAGGAACTTCCTCGCCTACCAGTCCGCCATGCAAGCCTCGGACCCGAACGCCAAAGTGTGCGCCGTGCTCACCACCCCTGGTTTCTGGCCCGACGGCGTCACGAACTCGCAGAACCCGCAAAGCTGGAACCAGACCGTGCTGACCGCGCTCGGCTCGCACACCCAGTGCGTGATCGTGCATTATTACCCGGGCGGTTCCGCCGCCGCCGGGATGCTCACCGATCCGCAGGACATCGCCGGCATCGTCTCCTCGCTGCACAGCGAAATCAGCCAGTACGCCGGCATCGGCAACCCGGCCGGCGTCCCGGTCGTCGTGACCGAGACGAACTCCACCGTTGACCTCGACACCCAGCCGGGCGCTCTATTCACCGCTGACATGTACATGACGTGGCTCGAGAATGGCGCCGCCAACGTCGATTACTGGGACGAGCACAACGGCGAGGGCACCGTCAGCACGACCGGCGGCGCCACCGACTTCGGCGACCAGGGCATGTTCTCCAACGCCTCGGGCTCCGGCGGGACACCCGAGCCGGCCGCCGACACGCCGTTCGCCCCCTACTACGCCGTCGAGATGCTCTCCAAGCTCGGCAACCCCGGCGACGAGATGGTCACGTCCACCTCGGGCAACTCCCTCCTCCGGGTGCACGCCGTCCGCACCGCGGGCGGCGCGCTCAATGTCCTCATCGACAACGAGGATCCGGCCAACTCCTACACGGTCAGCCTGACCTACGGCGGATTCACGCCGTCCGGCTCGCCGACCATCTACACGTTCGCGGCCAACGCCAATTCGATCACCTCGGCCAGCCAGAGCTCGGCATCATCGGTCACTGTCGCGCCGTACTCGCTGACCGTCGTGCACGTGCCAGGCGGTGGCGGCACCGGGGTTACGGCCCCCAGCGCGCCCGGCCAGCCGACTGTCGGAGGCCTGAGCTCAACCACCTCGGGCAGCGCCACCGGCACGGCGACGCTGTCCTGGCCGGCCTCGAGCCCTGGCACGAACGTGATCGCCAAGTACAACATCTACCAGCAGGGCAGCGGCGGCAGCACGACGCTGGCGGGCAGCGCGGCCGGCACCTCGATAGTGCTCACCGGCCTGACGATCGGCACTACTTATACCTACAACGTGGTCGCCGTGGACAGCCAGGGGAACCAGTCGCTGCCCTCGCCGCCGGTGACATTCACGGTCCCGCCACCGGCGAGCAGCACCTGCGCCGTCCATTACGTGGTGAGCACCTCCTGGCCGGGCGGGTTCAGCGCCACCATCACGATGACGGACAACGGCCCGGCGGCGGTCAACCCGTGGACGCTCACGTTCGCGCTCCCGGCCGGCGAGTCCGTGCAAGGCGGCTGGGCCGGCACCTGGTCGCAGTCCGGGCAGAGCGTGACCGTCAGCGCCGCGAGCTGGAACGCGGCCATCGCGGCGAACGGGGGGACGGTCAGCATCGGATTCAACGGCAACGACAGCGGCCAGCCAGCGCCGCCCGCCGCCTTCTCCGTCAACGGAAACGCATGCGCCAATAACTGACACCCCGCGCGGACACACTCGCAGGGGAATGAACGACACCTGCGCCGGCGGTCGCGTGTGGCGACGCCGGCGCGGGCGTGTCGTCGTGCCGCTATACGCTCGGACGAGTCCAGCGGAGGATGTGAGCCGGCGTCTGGCCGTCGATGCCCAGTGCCGGCTCTTCAGCGCACCCGGCCAGGATCCGCCGGGGGCAGGCGCGGCGCGGCAAGGCGGACGTCGTTCTAGCATGCCGCAGATCGACGCTATTCGCCCTTACGCTACCGTACTGGTAGGCATCCGGCATCGCCGTACTGGGCGTAAGAGAGCAATCCGTTGCGCAAGAGGGGTGGCAGTTGGACACGATCCTGGACTACATGGGTCACTGGGCAGCGGTTCAGCCGGAAAAGTGTTTTGGTATGTTTCTCGATCGCCATGGCAAGCCGCGCGAAACGCATACGTATCAGTCTTTCGAAGCCAGGACTCGATTCCTCGGCGAGTATCTTCACGATGAAACGGCTCTCCGGCGCGGCGATCGCGTTGCGCTAGTATATCCGCCGGGACTGGAAATGGTAGCGTCATTTGTCGCCTGCTCGCGGATAGGGGCCATTCCCGTTCCCGTTCCTCCGGTTACGTCAGTCGCAAGAGGGGGCGCGGACCGGCTAAGGTCGGTAATGCTGGACAGCGGGGCCGCACTGGCCCTGACGGATTCATCGCTTGCGTCTGCGCCACGTGGCGATGGTGCGGCGGGCGGCCATGCCGACCCGGACGAAGATGCCCTCGCTCCCCTCGGCATTAAGTGGCTGGCTACCGACCTGCTGCGGGGTACCGCGCGCGGGGGCATAGTCGATAATCCGGCGCAGATCCTTTTCTTGCAATACACTTCTGGGTCCACCGGAGCGCCTAAGGGCGTAGTCGTTTCGCATCAGAACGTTATACATAACTGCCGTTCACTGATCGACCACCAGGCAATCGGGGTTTCATGGCTGCCGCAATTTCATGACCTGGGCTTGATCGGATACTATCTTTTCCAGCTCGTCACCGGCGGCACGACCTATGGGATTTCGCCCGTCGACTTTCTGCGGCGACCTGTCCTGTGGCTGGAAGCGCTCAGCCAGTATAAGGCGACCTATACCTCCTCTCCAAATTTCGGCTTCGAATACTGCCTCTCTCCTGAGCGGGTTCCGGATCATCAGCTCGAGGGTCTTGACCTGAGTTCTGTGCAAGTTTTCATGAATGCGGCCGAGCCAGTCAGGCCCAGTACGTACCGAGGTTTCCTGGAGCGGTTCGAGAAGTACGGTCTGCGTCCAGCCGCGCAGGTTGTGGCTTACGGGCTCGCGGAGAACACGCTGGCGGTCGCCAGCTCGGGACGGCGGTCCGTCACTATCAGCCGGAAGTCGCTGCGCGCGCGGGCGGCCGTGATGGCTGCCGAGCACGCGCCTGCTGACGATCGGCTGGAGCTGGTCAGCTGCGGCAAGCCGCTGGACGGGATCCACGTGCGGATCGTCGACCCGGACACCAGGGTCGCGGTCAGAGCCGGCGGAATCGGGGAGATATGGATCGCTGGTCAGAGCACGTGCAAGGAGTACTGGAACAAGCCTGAGCTCTCAGCTCGCGTCTTTGGCAACTCGATAGCAGGCGACTCCGACAGCGCGCATTCATACCTTCGCACCGGAGATCTCGGATTCCTGGCTGACGATGAGCTGTTCGTCTGCGGCCGGCTGAAAGATGTCATCATTCTCCGGGGCCAGAACTACTACCCCGAGGATCTCGAGGCCGCTGTCGAGCAGAGCTCCGGCAAGATAGAGCTCGGAAGCGTGGTCGCGTTCCGGGGCCCAGACTGGGAAGAGAGGCTGATCGTCGTCGCCGGAGTCCGGACTCCGGGCGACCTGCCACACCCCGGTGAGGTCTCCCGCTCGCTTCGCCTGCACGGTTACGCGGGGCCGCACACGATCGTGTTCGTTCGGCGCCAGGCTATCAAGAGAACGACCTCTGGGAAGGTGGCCAGAAGCCTTACTCGCGATAAATGGCTAGACGGCGGCCTGCGCGCAATCGAGACCCATGTGCGGGAGGGCGACGGAGCGGAGTTTGACTGGACGCATACCCTGGACGTTCAGTCTCACTACGAGCGTTTCCTGGAAACGTACGCGCTAAGCGGGGATGAGAACGCCAGGCCGGGCGCGGTCGGCCTCGATTCTCTTGCGATAACCGAGCTTCTGGTAATTCTCGAAAGAGCGATTGCCCGGACCGATGATGCTCGCGAACTGCAAGAGGTACTCGATATCCCGCTTCTGCAACGTCTGACCGTGTCCGAAATATCCGAACTGGTCCGCGGGTTCCAGGACGGCTCGGTGGACTGGGCCATCAACCTGCGCGCGGAACTCGATGAGATGAAGCGAGAGCGCGATGAAAGCGACGCGGCGGCAATGCGAAAGGACGCACTGCTCGACCCGCGCGGTGCCAGTCACGAGCGGGCCGGTACGGTGCCACGAGCAGACCGCACTTTCAGTCACGTGCTCCTGACTGGCGCCACCGGATTTCTGGGGCCGTTTCTCCTCCGGTGCCTGCTGGACCAGACCAGCGCGGCCTACACGGTCCTCGTGCGCGCGGCCGACCCGGCAGCCGCACGCGAGCGACTGAAAACCGACCTTGTTGCGGCAGGTCTTTACGACCCGCGCATCGCGGAGATCTTCGACGCCAGGGTAAGCGTGATCTGCGGCGACCTGGCGAAGCCCTTGCTGGGGATTTCAGACCGCGACTGGCTGCAGTTGGCGGAAACGATCGATACAATCGTTCATAACGGCGCCTGGGTCGATTACGTCCTCGATTATTCCGCACTTCGGCCATCAAATGTCGAGGGCACAAGGGAACTCCTTACCCTGGCGCGCACTGCGCGCCTTAAGCAATTTCACTTCATTTCAAGCACGACGATCTTTGGGTTCACCGGAAAGCGGTTCCTGCTTGAGCAGGATTCAAATCCAGAAATGTCCGGCCTCGACTTCGGTTATGCGCAGACTAAGTGGGTCTCGGAGCAACTTGTGCTTCAGGCCCGCGACCAGGGCATAGATGCCAGGGTATATAGGCCGGCCTTCATCACGGCGTCAACCGCGGGATTCGGGCATTCCACGGATATCGTGGTCCGCTTGCTCTCGTTCATGATTAAGTACGGCGTGGCCCCGAACGCAGACATTCAGCTCAGCTTCATGCCCGTGGATATTGCCGCCCACAATATCGCCGCCGTCATGACCGCTTCCGCCGAGCGTCAGGCTCCAGTTCTCCATGTGACGATCGATGAGTACTTCAACATGGTCGACCTGACTACTCAGATCAGCATGGACTACGGGATTCCGTTCCGATACGTCGATCTGGAGAAGTTCTCGCGCGAGCTCAAGAAACTGTGCACCGCCGCTGACCCGGTTTTCCCGCTAGTCGATTTCGTTGCCCGCGCGCACTCGAAAGTGCTGGTGATGGAGGGCAAGCAGTACCGGAATACGGCGTTCCGGCTGGCGCTCAAGCACTCGGGAGCTGGTATCCCGGACGCGTCCCTCCGAGAGACAGTCTCGTTTCTGATGACTCATCTGAGAGCGGGAGGAATGCTTCCAGCTGGTTGATCCCGTCACTGCGGAATGGTGAAGCCATCGGTGACAGCGGCGCCGATGAGAGCGCTGGCGTAGCTGAAATCGGCCGCACAGGTGGCCAGCAGCTTTCCGGCCCGCGCGGAGTCAAGCTCTTTCGCTGCGACCGCGTAGCATTTCGCTCCCTGCCCGAAGCTCGCGCATGCCTGCCTGACCTGGCGGTAGACCGATCGCAGTGGCCCTGGATGCGGGCCGAGCGCGGCTAGCTCTGGTGTGCAGCGGGTTAGTTTGCCGGCCGCCACGCGCAGCGAGTGCGGCGTTACGGCGACTCCGGAAGGCGGCCCGGCGCGGTTCATCTGGGTTTGCAGCGCGGTCAGGCCCGTGAGCCACCTCTTGGTCGCGGCCTGCCGCGCCGCGGCTCCGGGCGCGGGCGATGCCGTGTGCGCGGTCGGGGCGCTTGCGGACCGGGCGGCCGGCGCGCAGGATAGGGCCGTCAGAAGTGCCATCGCGGCTCCGGCTCCCAGGAGCAGCGGCATCGCGGGCCGGCGAGTCCGAGCTTTAGTCGTTTGCATATCCGTCACCATTCGCCCGAAAAGCGCCCGCCTGACAGGAATCTGCAGCCAGCCCGGCGATTATGATTACTTGACGCCCTCCGGCGTAATGCGGTTGACAAAATTCGAGAAGCTAATGCGGCGCGCACGGCCAGCCGAGGTGTGGCAGAGGTCCCTGCGGGCGGTAAGACGTCCTGCCGCGTCCGGCCGGGCGCTTTATTTCATGATGAAAATTAGGCGGTAGCTGGTGTGGGTGACCAGGCCTGCGAAGTGCCGGGCCGGGCTACGGGGCCTGGATGGCCAGGAAGCAACCGCGCCGCGGCTGGCCGCACGTCAGCTCGCTCACACGAACACCGGCCGGGCGGCGCTATCCCCTGCAGCCGGTGATCGTGCCAAAGGGCTCACAGTTGTCTGGCTGATTGCCGAAGATCGCGGAGTCGGTCACCGTCGTCGTGACAGGAGCGCCACTGTCGTGGTCGTAGATGCCGCCGCCTCCCGTGGCGGCCGAATTGATGGTGATCTTGGTGCCGCTCACCGTCAGGTCCTCGTCTTCGGTGCCGGCAAGCTCGATGCCGCCGCCGTTCGCGCTGGCGTGATTGCCGATGAGCGCACCGCCGCTGACGCTGTTGATGAACTGGTCCGTATAGATCCCGGCGCCGTCCGTGGCGCGGTTTGACCGGAAGCCGGAGCCGGAGACGGTCAGGAAATTCCCGCTCACCGCCCACAGGCCGCCGCCCTGCCCGCCCGCCGTGTTACCGGAGATCGTGCTGCCGTCAATGCCAATTTCAGTGGCCTCCTCGACGGCGACACCGCCCCCATCGCCCCTGGCGGTGTTGTTCGTGATCGTGTCATCGCTGAGCCCAGCGTTCGAGTCGGGCGAGAAGCAAACGCCGCCGCCCGAAGCTCGCGCTGTTGTCCTTGATGAGCGAGTTGCTGATCGACTCGCCGCCCGCCGAGAAATCGTAAATGGCACCGCCATCGCCGGCCGCTGTGTTGCCGATGAAGGTGGAGCCGTCAATGACGGTGCCGCCGCCGCTCGGGCTATCGCAGAACACCGCGCCGCCATCGCCGGTGGCATGGTTTCCGATGAAGGTGCCGCCGGTCACGTCGAGACTCGCGGGTGCGCGAATCGAGATCGCGCCCGCCATGGATGAAACTCAGATCGGTGATCGTCAGGACGCCTCCGGCCGCCTGGAGCATCGTGAACGGCGGGGTTCCCGGTGCGTAACTGCGCTCCAGCGTCGCGTCGCCCCCGTCGAGGCGGCTCCCGCAGCCGCCGCGAGCAATCGTCCTCGCATCCTCCGCGCCCCCCGCTGGCGTGATCTAGCGAACCGTACGGACGATAGCGACGCCATGTCCGTGGCACCTAGCTTCACCTGCGGCTGGGGATGAGTCTTGGCGCGGTCAAGGCCCGCCCGTTGCCTCCGGAGGCTGGCCGCTGGTCACGGCGTGATCGCGATTGCCAGCGGGCTGTTCCCGACCCGGATCGGGGTTCCCGCGCGTCCGGTCGCCACGTCGATCGGCGTCACCGTGCCGCCGCCGTAGTTGGTGACGTAGGCGGTCTTGCCGTCCGGCGTGATCGCGATCGCCACCGGGCCGTTCCCGACCCGGATCGGGGTTCCCGCGCGTCCGGTCGCCACGTCGATCGGCGTCACGGTGTTGCCGCCGCCGTTCGCGCCGTAGTTGGCCACGTAGGCCGTCTTGCCGTCCGGCGTGATCGCGATCCCCCACGGGCCGCTTCCGACGCGGATCGGGGTTCCCGTGCGTCCGGTCGCCAGCTCGATCGGCGTGACTGTGCCGCTCCTGCTGGCGCCGTGGTCGGCGACGTAGGCGGTCTTGCCGTCGGGTGTGATGGCGATCGCGTCCGGGCCGTTCCCGACCTGGATCGGGGTGCCTGCGCGGCCGGTCGCCAGGTCGATCGGCGTGACTGTGTTGCCGCCGTTGGCGCCGTAGTTGGCGACGTACGCGGTCTTGCCGTCGGGCGTGATCGCGATCGCCCACGGGCCGTTCCCGACGCGGATCGGGGTTCCCGCGCGGTCTGTCGCCAGGTCGATCGGCGTCATGGTGCTGCCGTTGCCGTTCTTGTCGCCGTAGTTGCCGACGTAGGCGGTCTTGCCGTCGGGTGTGATGGCGATCGCGTCCGGACCGTTCCCGACCCGGATCGGGCTTCCCGCGCGGCCGGTCGCCACGTCGATCGGCGTCACCGTGTTGCCGCTGCCGTTGGCGCCGTAGTTGGCGACGTAGGCCGTCTTGGCGTCGGGCGTGATGGCGATCGCGTCCGGCGCGTTCCCGACCTGGATCGGGGTTCCCGCGCGGCCGGTCGCCACGTCGATCGGCGTCACCATGCCGCTCCCGGCGCTGGCGATGTAAGCCCTCGCGGGCAGTTGCGCGAGGCCAGCGGGTGCTGGCCCCCGGCCGATGAGCGCGACGGTGATCGCCGCGGCCGCCACCACGGCACCCGCGACAGCGATGACGCTGATCCGCTTGGCCGGCCGCCAGCCCCGGGCGCGATCGGGTTCCGGCGCCGCCGCATCGGCCGGCGCGGTCCCGTCTGCTGTCGGCTGGCCCCGGTCAAGTCCGGGGGGCCAGGGGGGCGGTGGCTGCGGCGTGAGCCGCGGCGATCCGGCCGCTTTTCCGGCCGCTTTTCCGGCCGCTGGTGCGGCGTCATAGAACGCCAGGCCGAGCGCCGCTCGCAGAGCCTCAGCGAAGTCCCCGCAGGCAGGGAACCGGCCGGATGGCGCCTTCGCCAGTGCCCGGGCGAACACGTCATCCACCGCGGCCGGCAGCCCTGGCCGCTGGGATGCCACTGGCGGCGGCGGCGCCGACAGATGCGCGAACGCCACCGCCAGGCCCTGATCCCGCCGGAACGGGGGCCTGCCTGTCAGCAGCTCAAAGGCCGCGCACGCCAGCGCGTACTGGTCGGCCCGGCCATCCACGGGCCGGCCCTCCAGCTGCTCAGGGGAGATGTAGTCCAGCGTTCCGATGAACTGGCCCGAGCCGGTCAGCCCGCCGGTCGCCAGCGATCCCTTGCTCAGCCCGAAGTCCGACAGGTACACATGATCAGGACGGCCCGGCCGGACATCCAGCAGCATGTTGGCAGGCTTGACGTCCCTGTGCACGAGCCCGGCCGCGTGCGCCGCGTCCAGCGCCGACGCCACGGGGGAGATGATCGCGGCCACCCGCTGCGCCGGCAGCGGGCCGTCCCGCTGAACAAGCGACAGCACGTCTCCGCCGGCCACGTACCGCATCGCGATGAACAGCACTCCATCGGCCTCGCCCGCTTCGAACACCGGGATGATGTGCGGGTCGTCCACCGCTGCCGCCGCCAGCGACTCGCCGGCGAAACGCTGCCGGAACGCCACGTCCCCGGCCAGCGCCGGCGCCAGCAGCTTCAACGCCACCCGGCGGTTCAGGCGCCCGTCATGCGCCCGGAACACCACAGCCATGCCGCCCTGGCCAATCCGGGACTCCAGCCGGTACCCGCCGATCAGCGAGCCCGCCGGCAACCAGCCCAGAGCCGAGGGCGGGGGAACATCATCACTCAACTGGCCTCCAGGACTCCCCAGCGCGACGGATCACGCCCCTCGCCAGAGGCGCCTGCCGCGACACGAGAGAACGCGAAGGACCGCGAACCGCGCAGTCAGCGGCAGCTACCCCTGCACCGCCGCCAAGAGCGAGAGCGCTCCAATCATCCCCGTCCCCCACATCAGGTACAAGTGGCACTCCAACGACAGGCGGAAGCGGCTTCATCGGCTACGGCGATGCGGCACTGGACTGGCCGGGGAGAGGGCAGAGCGCCGTCGAGGGATTCCTGGCGGCTGGAATCAGCCGGTGCAGGCAGGGACCGAGCCTGGAGGCTCGCAGTTGTCAGGCTCGTTCCCGAAAATATTCACTGCACTTAGCGTGACTCCGCCTGATCGGCCGGCGTCGTAGATACCGCCGCCTCCGCCAGGAGCTGTGTTGAAGAGTATCGAGGTGCGGGTCGCGGTCACGTGTGATTGATTATAGATACCGCCACCGTCGATCTTTGCGTGATTTCGGGTGACTACGTCCGTAGCGAGATCGAGGCTGCCGGTACCCTCGTAGACACCGCCGCCGTTTACCGCACTATTTCCCGTGATGGAGGTATTCGTTATATTCGCGGTCACGAAACTGTAATCTATCAGGCCACCGCCGTTTCCTCCGGAGTGGTTTCGGGAAATGACGCTGTCCACGATATTCCAGGCCAAGGTGGTGCCTACGATCCCACCCCCGTCCCCGGTAGCGTAGTTGCCGGAGACCAGGACATGGGACAGGGTCGTGCCGAAGACAGCGTCGAGCGTCATCGCACCACCCGAAGCTGCCCGGTTTCCGATGAATCTGGACCCGCTTATGGAAGCGTCTCCAAAGCTGAAGTCGAAGAGGGCACCCCCGTCCGGGGCGCTGTTACCCGTGAACGTCGAGTCTTTCACGACAGGGCCATGCAGCCCCCCGCTGTAGATGGCCCCTCCCTCGTCCGTGGCGCTGTTGCCGAGGAAGGCGGCGCCATTGACGTGAACGCCGTCAGCGGACATGTCGTCGATAGCCCCGCCGCGCGCGGCGGTATTCCCCGTGAACACCCCGCCGTTGACGGTCAGCGGACCCTCGCCGCTGGTGACGATCGCGCCGTCGCCGTGGCGGAAGTTGAGCCCGGATATGACAACCGCGGCGCCCACGGTCAGTAAGGTGAAAGCGGGGGTGCCTGGCGTGTAGCTGCGAACCAGGGTAGCCCTGTTGCCGATGATGGTGAGATTCCGGCTGACTGCGGGCAGTGCCTCGGCCAGCCAGTATTGGCACGCTGGCGCAAGGCTCAGCGTGGCGCCAGGAGATGCGCTGGTGATAGCGGCCGCCAGGGCACTGGCACCGCACGGCACCTGAATGACAGCGTCGGCGGCCTGCGCCGGCTGACCAGCACCGGGTGCCACGGCCAGTATGACCGACGTCGCGGCGCTTCCCGCCATCCTGGCCGCCAGCTTTCTCCGCATATTTTCCTGCTCCGCGAATCTTGTAATGGATATCCCGCTTAGCGCGATGACTTCCTGTGCTCCGCGCGGTCAGAAGTTAACAGGCAATGACCGCCTGATCGTTATCGCCGACGATCTCGGGAGTTTCGCGGCCCACGGTAAGATGAATTACAATCACATAGAAATGACCGCGCTTGCATGCGTGATCTTGATCGCAGGGTCTTGATGCCGCTAAGTACATGCCGCTGAGGAACACGGCAAGAAGTCGTGCAGAGGCACTTGAGAAGTGGCACCGTGAGAACGGAACGTCTTTCCCGCACGATAACCCATCGTCTGGCATGCATCACCTGATTGCGGCGGTTGAGCCGCCGAGTTGACGCGACCCCGGATCGCTAGCCTGTATTCGGGCGGCCGGCTCATGCCATCAGTGCTGCCAGAAGGCGGGCGCATCTGGGCGGGTCTTCGGTCAGGCCGTAGCCGAGACCCCACAGCCAGTAGTCCGCGGTCCGGAAGATGACCCAGTCACGTGCCCGGTCTCGTTCTATTTCGGCCGCGGTCACCACCGTGTCAAATTGCCTGACGATGTCGGCCGCCGATGGCATCTCGTCGAGCCTGGTCCACAAGACGCGGCCGAGGTCGTATTCGATGTCCCCGCGCAACAGCCGGGGATCGACGGTGAGCCAGTCTTCGCGCTCGCCGCGCAGGACCTGTCCGCTGTGGAGGTCGCCGTTGACAGCGGCATTTGATGTAGTGACCGACAGTGACGAAGATGCGCGCAGTGCCTCGGCCAGGATCGCGGCGTCAAAGGGCCGGCTGAGCTGGTGCCAGTCGCGCTCAAGCTCGCCGGATCTGCTGGCGGCCAGCGTCGCCGTCGAAGGGGCGAAGTCCGGCGCAGGCACTGCCAGGCGGCGCATCATCCGGCCCAGCCGCGCCATCGCTTCCGGCACGGGGCGGTCCGTCAATGACTCATGCGCAGCCAGCAGTTCAAGCAGCGTGGCACCGTGAGCCGGGTCCGCGTCGGACAGGATGACTGTCCCGCGTCCGTCCCAGAACCGCAGCGCCCGGATCTCATCCTCGACTTCCGGGCCAGGCGGCGTGAGGCGGAGCGCGAATTCGCGGTCCGCGCGGGCGACCGGGACCACGATCGCGTTTGAGCCATGTGCCGGATCGCCGCACACCCGCAGCCCCCAGCGCTCGCACTGCGCCCGGAGCAGCTCGGGCAGTTCGCCGAGCCATTGCCCGCCTTCCCGCCACCACCTGGGCATGGCCGTGAACGACTGCGGGATCAGCACCGCATCAGCCTCGCGATCCTGGTGTTTCTCAACTTCCGCCGCTCTCCCGGATCGCTGATGGTCAGGTTCGGTCGTGCTTTCGCGCTGGCATGGAGCCGGAAGGATATTCTGGGTCAAGTTCTCGCGGCCGGGAGGCACTATGACGGCTGGGCCGCCAGACGGCATGGTGCCGCTTGGCTATGGCGGCATGCGTGCGTCGTCGGCCGACCGAGAGCGTGCGATTGACGTTCTCAAGGCCGCGTTCGCGGAGGGCCGCCTTGATCAGGACGAGTACGCCGACCGGGTCGGCCTGGTGTACTCCTCGCGCACCTACGGCGACCTGGCCCGCCTGACCGCCGATCTGCCGGTCGGCCCGCTGGGGGCGATCCCGTCAGCGCCGGTCCAGTTCGTGCCGGTCCAGTTCGTGCCGGGAACTGCCTTCGTCCCGGCGAACCCGGCCGCGCCAGTGCCAGCGCCGCGGCGGCGGCTTCATCCCGGCGACCTGTCTCTCGCCGCGTTCTTGTTCGCTATCGGGGCCATGGTGACGGACGGTATCACCGCGCCCGTGGCCGTGGTGCTGGCGGTAGCGGCGGCGGTCCGGGCCTGGCGTATCGGGGAAGGCGGCACCAGCGTAGCCATCGTCGTGGTTCTCGTGGTCATCCTGACCATATTCCTGCTGGCCTGAGCCAGCCGGAGGACCCGCCCGAGCGGTCCCCAGCCCAGCGGTACTGAGCCCCAGCCATTCTCATCCAGGTGATCGGCTCGGCGGGCGGCGATCTGTTGGCTCCCGGTGCCGCCCGGGGGCAGCGTGAGCATCGTGGCCCTCCCTGTTGCTGTCAGCGCCCCGTTTTGACAGCAGCGTGGCCCTCCCCGTTGCTGTCGGGAGAGGCTGCTGAAAAACCCCGAAAAATCCATGATCGCGATCGAAGAACCGCAGGTCAGGGAGTCGAGTTCGCGACGAAAACGGGGTTTTTCAGCAGCCTCTCAGGACAACATCAGGGAGGGCCGCGTTGCTGTTAAAACCAGTGGCTGACAGCAACAGGGAGGGCCACGATGCTGTCAGAGGCGGGCGTGACCAGCAACCCGGCCGCCCCGCCTCTGTCGCGGGCCGGGCCGCCGGGCCGGGCCGCCGGGCCGGGCCGCCGGGCCGGAGCGTGCTCCCGCCTGACTATCCCGCAAGATGCCCGAAACGCTTCCCCGGACTCGATCACGAGTCACGCGGCAGCCTCCCCGGGGGCTGTCGGGTGCCTGGTGATCAGGATCGGGGGAGCCTTTTCCGGCATCGTGGGGGAGAGTTCCCGGTCCGGGGTGCTGTGAGTGCGGGGGCGGCAGGTGCGATCCTCCGTGATCACGGTCCCGGGCATGATCACGGAACATCGCACCGGTCCTGACCTGGGTGATCTTCCGTGATCATGGTCTCGGTCATGATCACGGAAACCAGCACGGGTCCCGGGGGCTGCCGCGCGGCTCGTGATCAGGATCGGGGAGCTCTTCCGGCATCGCGGGGGAGAGTTTTCGCTTCGGGGAGCTTTTTCAGTCACTAGCACTGGGCAGTTCGAACAGCCCGGACTGGCCAACCCCGGCACCGCTAACCCGCCCGGGCCGCCTGGACCTCTAATTAGCCAACAAGGTCATTCATGCGGCTACGCGAGGCCGCGGTCACGCGAGCACCCGGCCAGCGAATGAAACCGCCATGAAACCGCCATGTATCCCGCGGCGCGCATAGTCGACGTGATCGTGGCCGTCCAGGCCACGATGATGGCGAAAGGAGAAGCATGACCAGCGCGATCACGGCCACCGGGCTGCGCAAGTCATTCGGCGGCAAGGCCGTTCTCGACGGCATCGACCTGGAGGTCGGCGCGGGAACAACGTTCTCGCTGCTGGGACCTAACGGCGCGGGCAAGACCACCACCGTGCAGATCATGTCCACACTGGTCCGCGCCGACAGCGGCGAGGTTCGCGTCGCAGGGCATGACGTGGCCAGGGACCCGGCGGCGGTACGGGCCGCGATCGGGGTCACCGGCCAGTTCTCCGCGGTCGACAACCTGCTCACCGGCGAGGAGAACCTGATGCTGATAGCGGACCTGCACCACCTTGGCCGGGCGGAAGGGCGGCGGCGCGCCGCCGGGCTGCTCGACAAGTTCGACCTGGCCGACGCGGCCGGGAAAACCGCGGTGACCTACTCCGGCGGCATGCGGCGGCGGCTCGACCTGGCGATGACCCTGGTCGGCGACCCGCGGATCATCTTCCTCGACGAGCCGACTACCGGACTCGATCCGCGCAGCCGCCGCATGATGTGGCAGACCATCCGCGAGCTCGTGGCCGGCGGCGTCACTATCTTCCTGACCACGCAGCAACTGGACGAGGCGGACGAGCTCTCCGACCGGATCGCCGTTCTCGACCACGGCAAGGTGGTCGCCGACGGAAGCCCGGAAGAGCTCAAGCGCAGCATTCCCGGTGCCCACGTGCGGCTGCGGTTCACCGGCATCACCAGGCTCGACGCGGCGGCCCGAACCATCGACGGCGCGTTCCGGCACGAGGAAACACTCACGCTGGAGATTCCCAGCGACAGCGGCGCGGCCGCGGTGCGCGCGCTGCTGAACCGGCTCGGCGACCTGGCGGCCGCGGTCGACGAGGTGTCCGTGCACACCCCAGATCTCGACGACGTGTTCTTCGCGCTCACCGGCCGCCCGACGGCAGAGACGCCAGCGGAAACGACAGCGGAAACGACAGCAGAAACGGAGAACGTGCGATGACAACCTTGGCTTTTGCCGCGCGAGACTCGGCGACGATGACGCGGCGCAACCTCCGGCACGTCCTGCGCTATCCGGTGACCATGGTCGTGTCGGTAGGCGTGCCCGTGCTGTTGCTGCTGCTGTTCGTCGGCGTCTTCGGCGGGGCACTCAAGGCGGGCCTCGGGGCAGTCTCACCCGGCGCCTACATCAACTATGTCCTGCCCGGGATCATCGTGATGACAGCCGGGTACGGATGCCAGGCCACCACTCTGGCCATCAACCGGGACTCATCGGAGGGCATCATCGGCAGGTTCCGCACGATGGCGATCTCTCCCGCCTCGGTGCTGAACGGGCACGTCGTCAGCACCCTGGTCCGCACGCTGACCAGCGTGGCCCTGGTCATCGGCGTCGCGTTCGGGCTGGGGTTCCGGCCCACCGCCGACGCGGGCCAGTGGCTGGCGGCGGCTGGCGTCACCGCCCTGCTCGTGCTCGCGCTCACCTGGCTGGCCGTCGCGGCCGGCCTGGCGGCCAAGACCGCGGAAGGCACGGCCGGCTTCACCCTCCTCGTGCAGCTGCTGCCGTTCATCAGCAGCGCGTTCGTATCGCCGGATCAGATGTCGGGATGGGTGCGCTGGTTCGCGGCGAACCAGCCGTTCACGCCCGTCATCGACACGCTGCGCGGGCTGCTGACGGGAACGCCGGATAGCGGCAGCGCGCTCGCCGCCATCGCCTGGTCCGCCGGGCTCGCGCTGGCCGGGTACCTGTGGGCGCGGGTCCTGTTCCGGCGGGACCTCAACCGCTGACGCGGGCACGCAGAGCCGCGCGGGCGGCGGCGCGCAGCGCTACCGGGTCAAGGCCGGCGTACGACGACACGGCGTCGGCGTACGCCGGCCCGTCGGCCTCCTGCGCGGCCCGCCCGGCGCGCGCGGCGGACAAGGTCGGCCCGAAACCGTAGGGGAAGCCGAAACGCTCGGCCAGGGCGATCATCCGCGCTCCTGACCTCGCGGCGCGCTCGTCCCCGTCGCGCCGGGCCAGGTCGAGGTCCGTCATGGCCAGGGCCAGCAGCAGCAGGCCCCAGCCGGAAAGACCCGAATAGGACGCGGCCGACTCGGCCGACGGCTCCGGGTCCGCGGCCAGCTTGGACAGCGAGGCGGGCAGCGCATCGGTGATCTCAGCGACCAGCGCGAGCCGGCCGTGCTGCGCGTGGGCGACCACGGCGATGGCCTGAACCCCGAGCGCCCACGACTCAAGTGAGGACAGGTCGCCGCCGGGTCCCTGGTGCGGCGGGCCCCGCAGCGCGGCCGCCGCCTCGCGCCAGAGGCGAAGGCCGGTATCGGCGTCACCGCGACCGAGCGCGATCTGCGCTCGCACCGCGGTATCGAACATCGACAGATCGCCCGCGTCCCAGTCGACCTGCGTCGTCAGCTTCAGTTCGCGCTCCGCCTGGTCGAGGGCGCCGCGCTGCACGTTGGCCATCACGATGACGGCGCGCACGCGGTTCGCGTTGGACCACGCCCCGAACGCCTGCGCCACGGCCAGCGCCGCGTTCAGGTGACGCACCGCCTCGTCGCCGGAACCGGGCTCGTCGACCTGGAGGCACAGCTCGCCGATCTGGGAATGCGCGGCGGCCAGGAGCCAGGCGCTGCCACGGCGCTCGAACGCGGCGAGCGCCCGCCGCGCCGCGGCCAGCGCGCCGCCGGTGTCGCCTACGGCCTGCCAGGCGTAGCTGGCCGCATAGCTGGCCATGCCCGCGAGCAGCGGCTGGTCGCTGTCACCCAGCGTGCGCAGGGCGGCGAGGCCCGCCTCGGGCGGCCCGTCGAGCGAGGTCAGCACGGCCTGGGCGGCCCGGGCGAAGGTGTCCGGCGGAGCGGCCGGCAGCCGCCGCAGGCCCACCAGGAACCGGACCGGGTTAGGCCCCCGCAGCAGGAACCCGCTCATGGCGCCGAGAACCAGGCTGGTCCGGGCGGCCTCGACAAGGGCGGGCTCCGGCCGGAACGGCGGCAGGATCCGGACCATGTCCCCCGCCAGATCAGCCAGGCGGGCGAAACTCGACTCGATCATCCACAGCCCGCCCAGCACCGCCGACACCGCGGCGACCGTCCCGGCATCGGAGTGGTCGAGCCCGTGGCGCAAGGCCTGAACCAGGTTGTCCTGCTCGGCCCGGATCAGCTCGAAGGCCTGGAGGTCGTCGCTGGTGAACACCGAGTCGTGGTGCGCGACGCCGAAGTCGCGGGCCCAGGCGAGGAACCGGCCGGTCACGCGCTCGGTCTCGCCGGCGTCCTCCCGCCGCGCCGCGGCGAACTCCCTGACTGTCTCCAGCATCCGGTAGCGGGTGCCCGGCGCGGTGTCGACGACCTTGAGCAGCGACTGATCGGCGAGCTGCTCGAGGACCGGCAGTACATTGGCGCCGAGCAGATGGCGGGCGGCATCGGCGGTGAATCCCCCGGGGAACACCGACAGGGCGCGCATGGCCGCCTGCCCGGCCGGGTCGAGAAGGTTCCAGCTCCAGTCGATGACGGCATGCAGCGTGCGGTGCCGTCGCGGCGCGTCTCGGGCGCCGCCGCGCAGCACGGCGAACCTGTCATCGAGGTGGCGGGCGATCTCGGCCACCGACATGACCCGGACCCGCGCGGCGGCCAGTTCCGCGGCGAGGGGCAGCCCGTCGAGGCGGTCACACAGCTCCCGCACGGCCCGCGCGGGCAGGTCGGCGTCCGGCCGGGCCGCCCTTGCCCGCTGCTCGAAGAGCTCGGCAGTGGTAGGCAGGTCCAGTTCGGGCAGCAGGTACACCGATTCCGACGACAGTCCGAGCGGAGCCCGGCTGGTGGTGAGAACGCGCAGGTCCTTGCTCAGCGACACCAGGGCGTGCACCAGGTCAGCGGCGCCGCGCACGACGTGCTCGCAGTTGTCGAGCACCAGCAGCGCGGGGCCGGGACCCAGCGCGGTCACGATCCCGGCGGGACGTTGCGGCGGGGCGCCGCCCCGGCTGACCGGGTCGCCGCTCTCCTCGCCGACGCCGATGGCGCCCGCGACCTCGGCCGTGACGTCACCGTCGGCGGCGACGCCCGCGAGCTCGACGAGGTGCACGACGCGCTGCTCCGCCTGGCTGCTGACCGCGTGCGCGAGGCGGGTCTTGCCCAGGCCGCCGGTGCCCACGATCGACGTGACCCGGGAGGTGCGCAGCAGGCCGGCCACGGCGGCGATGTCGTGGTCCCGGCCGAGCAGCGGGTTGGGCTCGTGCCGGACGCCGCGGCGGATCACGGGCGCGCCGGCCCGCAGCAGTTCCCTGTGCACGCCCCGCAGCGCGGGACCCGGGTCGCTGCCGAGCTCGTCGCGCAGCCGCTGCCGGTAGCCGGCGTACCTGGCGAGGGCGGCCGCGGGTCCCGCGGTGACCGCCTCGCACCGCAGCAGTTCGGCCAGGACTTCCTCGTCCCGCGGGCTCGCCAGGATCAGCTCGCCCAGCGGCGCGGCTGCCTCGGCCCGCCGCCCCAGGCGTGACAGCGCCAGCGCTCTGGCCCGCAGCAGCGACCGGTAGGCCGGAATCCGGGCCGCGCGCAGCGCGGACAGCGGGTGGCCGTCCCCGGCGTCCCATTCCGCGGCGCCGTCACACAGCGCGAGCCCGGTCTCGGCATGTCCCAGCGCCGCGAGGTGGTCGCCGGCCCGGGACCGCCTCTCACTCTCGGACGCGCTGAGCAGGAGCAAGGAGGCATCGACCTGATCCTCGCGCAACGACAGGCGATACCCGCCCGGCGTGCTGACGATAATCCCCGGGCCGAGGCGGGCCCGGGTCCGTGACACGAGCACCTGGAGGGCCTTCAGCGGGTGCTCGGGCTGCTCGTCAGGCCACAGCGCCTCCACCAGCCGGGCGGTGCCGCACCCCCCGCGCAGGTCCTCGGCCAGGAGCGCAAGCAAGCCCCGCAGCCGGGAGCCGGTGATCTCCAGGCTGCCGTAACTAACCCGCGACAGCAGGGCCAGCTCAACGGTCACCGCCGTCAGACTAGCCGATCCCCTGCCATACGACGCTGCTGCCGTCGAGGCTTCGGGTACATCGCTGCCGGCATGCCGTCGCTCAAGGTCCCTCGTGGCCGAGATCGACGATGCAAAGGCGGAGCTAGACTGGATAAGAGTTGAAAAATTGCATGTCCTCTGCGAAAATTTACCTCATGACAGGGGATGAGGCGCTCAAAGCTCGCACGATGATGCTCGGCTTCCGCGCTCGCAACGTGCGGTCCTTCCGCGACCAGTTTGAGTTCTCGCTGGAAGCCACGGCGATGTCCGAGCCTGAGGTACCGCGGGCCGTGCCTTGGCGTGAGGAGGGCCATCATCCCCTTCGCGTCCTGCCCGCTGCCGGAGTGTTCGGTGCCAACGCCTCAGGTAAGTCAAATTTTCTTCGTGTGCTCGATGACATGCGGTCCCTGGTATTGAAGTCATTTAGCGCCGGCGCCAGAAGCACCCGCTTGCGACATAGGCCGTTTCGTTTGGATCCAGATTGCGAGCGCGGTCCGTCTAGGTATGAGATAGATCTGGTTCTCGACGGCATTCGATTCGAGTATGGATTCACGATAAGCGATGAAGTCGTGATATCCGAATACGCGAGAAGCTATCCTCGCGGCAAAGCCGTAAACATTTTCCGTCGTGACGGGTTTGAGCTATATCCCGGTGACAGATACCGCGCCAAGAGCCGTGCTGTCGGTGAGATCTTGCGTCCCAATGCTTTGTACTTGTCGGCGGCCGGTGCTGCCGATCATCCTGGGCTGCAGCCGCTATATGACTGGTTCGAGCAGAATCTGTGGCTCTGCGAAGCAGACAGCAGGGAACGACGCTGGGCCTATACGACCCAGCTTCTGGCGCATGATGAATATCGGGAAAAGATCCTTGCCATGCTCCTCGCGGCAGACCTCGGTATTGTAGGTGCCAGACCCCGCGAGCCCGATCCGGAAACCAGGAAGCGCATTATTCGGCTGGTTGAGCTCCTTCAGCAAGAGATGGACCCCGATGCTTCTGATGCCGATATCACGCAGGGCGATGGCTTCAACCCGGCATCTTTCCTGCGGGTAGCACTGAGTCATCGCGGGAGCAGCGGCAGCGTTGAACTAGATACCAGAGACGAGTCGCTGGGGACCCTTGTCTGGTTCGGCCTCATCGGTCCGATACTCGACGCGCTGAGACGTGGCACTGTACTCCTAGTGGACGAGTTGGAATCGAGCCTGCACCCGGCGCTTGTTGCGCAGATTGTGCGGACCTTCCAGAGTCCACAACTGAACCCGAATGGCTCCCAGATAATATTCAACTCCTTTGAAGCTAGCCTTCTCGGGAACTCTGTCGACGACAGAGTACTCGGGCGCGACCAGGTCTGGTTCACTGAGAAGCTCAACGACGGAAGTACCCGGCTCTACCCGCTCACGGACCTCGGCCCTCGGAAAACCGAAGCCGTAACCCGGAGGTACCTCAGTGGTCGGTATGGCGCCACTCCTATCATTAGTGAAGCCGAGTTCGATTCACTTGCCGCGACGATGTCGCCGGAGACCGATAAATGAGCTCGTCCCGAACTCGGTCTAGTTCCGGTCGCGCCTCTTCCAATGCCAATCGGCGACAAGTTGCCAACCGGACATCCTTGGATGTGGCAAGGCCCTTACCCCGGCGGCGCTAGAGCGGCTCGTGGCAGAATATGACCACGCCAAGATGCGTGCGCAGAAACTGGAAGTCAAACATCGGCTCGACGGATCACCGAAACCCTGGAACCCGAATTCCAGCGTCTGGAAGCTAATAGATATCATCAAGAGCGGGTCCGGCGGAATTTGATCGTGTCTCGCCCGTAGCCGGCAGCGGAGTTCAGGGAACCCGGTCTGGTTCAGTCCGGCGATGCCTGGCTGGCCTAGAGGCAATGATCACGCCCGGTTCGATTATTTCAATAAATAAGGGTGAAAATTTGCTCTCGCGCGACTCCCCGGGATCGGGCGAACGCGGTCACATGCCGCTGCCGAGCAATTCGGAAGCGGAGCCGCTGATCGCCGGGGACTGAGCGTTGACCAGGGACCAGTAGAGGCCGCGGCGGGCGATCAGGCTGTCGTGCGTGCCCGCTTCCGCGATCTCGCCGTCATCCATGACGATGATCAGGTCCGCGTTGCGGATCGTGGTCAGCCGATGGGCGATCACGATCGTCGTGGCGTTGATCAGGGCAAGATTGCGGTAAAGGAACTGCTCGGTCAGGGTGTCAAGCTCGCTCGTCGCCTCATCGAGCAGCAGGATCGACGGGTGCTGCACCAGCGCCCTGGCCAGCGCGATTCGCTGCCGCTGGCCGCCGGATAGCGAGGCACCGCCGTCGTGCAGCGGCGTGTCGTAGCCCATTGGCATCGCCGCGATGTCGTCGTGGATGCACGCGGTCCTGGCCGCCTGGATGAGCGCGTCCATCGCGATGCCCGGATCGGTCAGCGCGATGTTCTCGCGCACGGTCGACCCGAAGACGTAGGGATGCTGGGTCACGATGCCGAGCTGGCGGCGGACCGACCTGCCCTCAAGTTCGGCCAGGTCGCGGCCGTCGTAGCAGATCCGCCCCGAGGTGGGCTCGTAGAGCCCGAGCAGCAGGCCGGCCAGCGTCGACTTGCCGGACCCCGACCGGCCGGCGATGCCGATGTGCTGGCCCGCGCTGATGTCGATGCGGACGTCCCTGACTACCGCGGCGGACCGGCTGCCGTACGCGAACGATACGTTCTCGGCGCTGATGGCGCCGGTGAGCGGCCCGGCCGGGCGCAACCGCCGCCCGGCCTTCTCCTGCGGGGTGTCGAGCACGTCGTTGATGCGCTCCATGTAACTGGCCATGGCCTGCAGTTGCAGGCCGCTGCCGACCAGGCTTGCCAGCGGGCTCAGGAAGCCGGCGGCGAGCGCGGCCGCCGACAGCATCGTGCCGAGCGACAACCGGTCAGCCAGCACCTGGTAGGTCCCGACGAGCAGGATGAGCAGCGGCGAGCCGGCGTTCAGCGTGCTCATCACCGACTCGACCGCGGCGGTCAGGCGGCCTCGGGTCAGGTCGACGCTGACCTGGTTGAGGAACAGACCGCTCCAGCGCTCGGCGGCGCGTTGCTCAGCACCCGCCGCCTTGAGCGTCTCCATGCCCGCCAGCAATTCGTAGGCGTAGCTCTGGGCGTCGGCCTGGGCCTGCAGGCTGTCCGACATCAGCCGCTGGTTGCGCCGCCAGGACATGACCAGCGTGAGGATCTCGAGCAGGGCGAGCACGCCCGCGAGCCAGCCGAGAGCCGGGCTGACGACGAACAGCCCGATCAGGTAGAGGCTCGCGAAGGAACCATCGAGCAGCGCGGACAACGATCCGCTGGTGAGGATCTCGCGCACCGATGAGTTGCTCTGCATCCGCATCATCAGGTCGCCGGATGAACGCCGCAGGAAGAAGTCGTACGGCAGCCGGACCAGGTGGTCGACGAATCCCATCGTCAGGCCCATATCAAGCCGCGTGCGCAGGTCGAGCAGCAGGTTGGCGCGCAGGAGCGCGGCAAGGAACTGGTACCCGACCACCATCGCGATGCCGAGCGCGAAGATCGCCAGCAGGTGGTGGTCGTCGCGCGGCACGACCTCGTCGACGACGATGGCGGTCAGCAGCGGCAGCGCCAGCGCCATCAGCCTGATGATCAGTGAGGTCACGATGACCCTGAGCAGGTTCCGCGACTGCCCGAGTATCGGCCGCAGGTAGCGCCAGGTGCCTTTGGGTGGCGCTGCGCCCCGGTCGAACTCCGGCGTTATCTCGAACACGATCGCTACGCCGGTGTAGGCGCGACGCAGCACGTCCATGGGCACGAACCTGCGCCCTTTCGCCGGGTCGACTACCCTGATCCCGTTCCGCGCCGCGGCTTCCAGCACCACGTAATGGGTGAATTCCCAGTGCAGAATGGAGCCGCGCGGCAAGTGCCGCAGGTCGCCGATGTCGGCGCGGACGCCACGGGAGTCCAGGCCGCAGGCCCGCGCGGACCGCACCAGGGCGAGCGCGCTGACGCCGTCCCGGCCGGTGCCGGTCAGGTCGCGCACGGCATCGAGCCTGACCCGCTTTCCGAGGAAGCCGAGCGCCATCGCCAGGCAGGCCGCGCCGCAGTCGGCCTCCTCCATCTGGCGTACCAGCGGGACTCGCCTTCTCACTGCCCCGGCCCTTTCTCGCCCAGGATCACCGCGAGCTCGCCGGAGAGCAAGCTGGCGAGCCGCTGGGACCGCAGGACGAGCGCCACCGGGGCAACCAGCGTTCTCGGCCTTTCCGGTGCGCCTGCCAGCGCCGTCAGCGCCAGCCTGCCGGCCTGTGCGAGCCTGCCGGCCTGTGCGAGCCTGCCGGTCAGTGTGCGCCTGCCGGCCAGTGCCAGCCTGCCGGTCAGCAAGATGCTTGGCTGGCTGGGCTGGCTCAGGCCCGCGCGCCGCACGGAGCCCTGGGTGGCCAGCCGCACGGTCACGGCGATCACCCTGACCGGCTGCCAGCCTCGGCCGGGCCACGCGATGCGAAGGTCCCTGGCCGCCGCGAGGTCGGGAGCCGCCGCCACCGGGAGCAGTGCCGCGAACCGGCCGCTCGGCATGGCGACAACGGCGCGGCCGAAGCTGTATTCGCTGGTCTTGGCGATGCCGACGGTGAGCACGCCGACCGCGAGCAGCACCAGGGTGAGCCGGTAGCACCTGGTGAGCCACGGATGGCCGAGCCGGACCGCGGCGTTTCCCGACTGCTTGCCGCTGGCGAGGAACTCAATCGCCTCCTTCCTGAAGATCGCCCGCCCGCCTGCCGAACCGGCGGCCGCCGCGCTTGTCTGGCCGCCGGCGGTCCTGGCGGGTCCGGAGGCGCGCGCGCCAGCGGCGACGATCCGGGTCCGGCCCCTGGGGCGCGTGTGCCTGCCGCTCATGGCTGCCTTCTTTCTCCGCCTTGATCACCGGTCGCTGGAAGCGATCCGGTTGCCCGATTCGGTAGTCATGTAGCCGGCGGAAGCTGAGGTGTAGAGCCGGTCGAGCATCTCGTAGCAGACCAGCTCCTGGGCTCGCTGAGCGGAGCGCAGCAGCCGGTTGACATGCAGGTGCGCGAAGGTCAGGGCCAGCTCGGGCAGGTCAGCCGTGAGCTGGCCGGCGTCGGCCAGGACCCGTAGCTCACGCCCGGCGGCGCTGACGGCCGCCGAGCGCTGGCGCAGGACGCCGACGCTCGGCGCCAGCTGATCCGGCACCGCGCCGGCCAGGCCGAGCAGGCTCTCCAGGCGTGGTCGCTGCTCGCGGTAGCGGCGGGCGACCGCGCGCTGGAAGGCGCCCTCGGCGCCGCCGAACTCCCGCTCGTAGCCGCGCCTGGCCCGGCGGGCGATCTCCCGCTTCTGCGGGAATCGCAGGCCCAGGTCGTCGAACAGCAGGTCGATCCCGCGCAGGGCGACCTGCCAGCGCAGCTCGGCGCCCGTTTCGCCGGGGAGCAGGCGCAGGATTGCCAGCGTCGCCTCGCTGTCGGCGTGGAAGATCCGCTCGGCTAGCTCGATGCCGCGCTGGCCGCCGTAGCGCTCAACCTCGCGCTCGTAGGTGTCGGCCTGGACTCGCCAGAGCTCGCCGGTGGCAAGCAGCGGGTCCGTGATGCGGCGCAGCCGGGGGAGCACGTCGCCAAGTAGCGCGCCGGGCGGACCGTGCAGTCGCAGCCGCAGATGCCAGTCCGGATCGCCGTACCTGATGAAATGCCATTGGTCGGCGAGGCCGGACGTCACGCACTCAGCCAGGACCGGGGCCGCCAGCCGGAGTGCCCGGTCCGCGGTCGCCTGGCCGGTGAACAGCTTCAGGTAGAGCCATTCCGAGCCGGGCGGGAAGCTGCGCGAGGCCTGCGGGTGCGGGCTGGGCTGCGGGTGCGGGCTGGGCTGCGGGTGCGGGCCCTGCGGGGGCGGGCTGGGCTGGGCCGGGCTTTGCCGGCTCGGGGGCGCGCCGGACGAACGGCACGACGACCTGGTGAGTGAAGGCGCCCTCCGGTCCTGACACCCATAGCTGGCCGGGTCCGGGTAGCAGCTCCACCAGGCTCGCGAAGACCCGGCGCCTCAGCTGATGAGCCAGCGCCTCGATGCTCAGGATGTTGTCCAGGTCGGCGATGAGCTCGTTGTCAGCGTCGGCCAGGGCCACGAACCTGGGCAGCCGCAGCCGGTCGCGCAGCCGCTGGACCGCGGCGAACAGCTCGCTCGGGCCACGCGGGCCGAACGCGGCGAGGTCGGCTTCCCGCAGATTCCATGAGGCCCGCGAGAGCACCGCCCGTCCGCTCCTTACCCGGGGCAGGAACGGCGCGTCCCCGAGCGGTCCCCAGTCCCACCTGACGCCCTGGGTGACGCCCTGATACTGCAGCGCGCAAAGGAAGCGGTAGAGACCGAGGCCGCCGATGTGGTGATTGTGCGCGGTCGTGAGCCGGGGGATCACCTCGTGGCCGAGCCGGCCCGACCTGAGCACGATCCGCCCGTCCCTGACGGTGACCAGCAGGTCAGACAGCGGGAGCTGCCGGTCGGCGGGAGCACCCGAGCGGCCGAGGTACCCGATCTCGTAGCCTCGCAGGACCGGCCGGCTGAGTATGTTTCCCAGCCTGCCTTCCGGCTGATGCACGATCTCGGCGTACACGAGGTCGGGCCGCAGTGCTTCCTCGGCGCGCAGGTGCTCGCGCACGAAAGCGTGCAGCTCGTCGTCGGCGTGGCAGAAGCGCCCGAGCAGGCGGGCTCCAGAGGGGCCAGCCGCGGAGCCGATCACGACAAGGAAGTCCCCGCGTTCGATGGCCTCCGGTGACTCGGCGGCGACCGACGCGAGCGCCTCAAAGGCGTCGGGCAGCCGCGGCGCTTCCGGCGCGCGCAAGGACGCCGCCTCGGACGGCTCGATCGTGATCTCCTGCTCACCGGTGCGCAGCGCGCCGGCGAGCTTGCCGAGCAGGAACGTGTCGCGGCGGGTCCAGCTCACCTGACGGGCACTGCCGCCGTCGCGCTGGCCACGCAGCGGGAGCCCGGCCAGCAGCGGAGCGGCCTGCGCATCCGGCTGCCGGCCGAAGCCGATGCCGGTCTCCTCGTCAAGGACCTGCGCCAGCGGCACCAGCCTGGTGTCGTACCGGCGGATGAACTGCTCGCGGAACTGCCGCAGCGCGTCCTCGCCCGCGGGCCGGGCCAGCGCGTGCAAGATGCCGATGCCGCCTCGCATTTCGGTCACCACGGCCTGGCCGAGCGTTGCCGTCCGCGCCGGCTTGGTCAGGTCGACCTGCACGAACCGTCCTGGCCGCGGCCGGGCGGGCGCGTCGTCCAAGAGGCCGGCGACGGCCTGGTACCGCTCGGCAGGCGCGCCGATCCCGCCCGCGTCGATCGCGGCGAGCCCGGCCCGCACGGCGGCAAGCCGCTGCGCGAGACCGGCGGTGGACTCATGTCCCGCCAGCGCGTCCGCCAGGGCGTCGGCCGCCGGCGGCCCGGTGAGCCGCGGGCGCGCGTCAGAAACCAGCACCTGGCTGGCAACCAGGTCCGCCAGGTACTCCCGTGCCTCAGGCTCACTGATGTCATCGCCGGTCAGGGCGCGAGCCAGCACGTCCAGGCCCGCGCCGTCGCGAGCCAGGGCCAGCGTGCGCATCAGGTACGGCGTCTTATCCACCGCGACCAGGTGATAGGACAGGCCAGTGCCGTTGCCGCGGCCTTCGGCGAACAGCAGCCGGTCCGCGACCGAGTGCAGGCTCGAGTTCGGCCGGAAGGCCAGATCCGACCGGAGGCCGGCGTCTTTCTCCACGGCCTCGCCCAGCGCCCAGAGGTAGTCCATATCGAGGCGGGTATGACGGCGGTAGTGCTGGCGGCCGCGCAGCCGCATCCTCGTGCCGGCCGCGATCGTTCCTGTCGTGCAGCCAGCGAACAGGCCGAACGGCGTGCACCTGGAGGCGGCCCGCATGAAGTAGCAGACGAGCGAGAGTTCGGCCCGCCGCCCCCGGTCGCCGTCGGGCTCCTTGCGCCATCCGTCGATGGCCGCGGCCAGGCTGGGCGAGGCCACGAAGACGGCGTCACGGAACTGAGGGCAGGCGATGATGTCCTCAAGCCGGCCGCGCAGCGTCAGCCGGTCCCTTGCCAGAGCCCCGTCCAGGCCGGCTGGATCGTCGCGGTGCGCGGGAGCCTCCAGGCCGGCGCCCCAGCCGGTCACCTCGCCGAAAGGCAGCAGCGGCGTCCTGAGCGCGAAGAACCCCGATGGTTCGTAGTCGCCGAGTGTCATTGACCGCACATCCAGGGTGCTCGAACGGGCGAGATTCCCAGGAACTGATCCCAGGCAGGCCGGGCCGGGCCGGGCGGCTCGCAGGCAGAGAGCAGCGCGAGCGCGATCCCGGCCGCTCCTTCGAGCAGCCCGGGCCCGGTCCATGGCGGGCGGCCAGGCCCGGCTGGCCCGGCGAGACCGCCGCGGTCGTCCGCGCCGGTGCCCGCGAGGTAAGCCCCGCACCGGGCGACTGTCTGATCCATCCAGAACACGGCTGCCCCGGCCAGTTCGCGCTCCCCGGTGAGCTGATACATCCGGTTGAAAAGGTGCCCGAGCCCTGCCGTGCCGTGACAGAGGCCGGCGTCCGTGACGCCGGTCTGGTCAGCCGGGCGCCGCGCGGCCTGGACGGCAAGCCTGATGCCCGCGTCGGTCCAGGCCTGCTCGGCGGCATCGCGGCCGGCCAGGAGCAAGGCCAGGGCGACTCCGGGGTCGCCATAGCACCATGCCGATCGGGTCGCACCGGGCCTGGTCCCGGCAGCGATGAAGGACGGAACCGTGACCTCAGACCCGGTTTCCACCAGATTCGCGAGAATCCACGCGACGGCGCCAGGCAGCAGCGGCCGGACCAGCTCTGGCTGTACCCCCAGCAGGTGCGACCTGGCGAGCAGCGGAACGACCCCCGCCATGCCATGGGCCATGCCGAGGTCCACCCCGCCGGCCGGGTAGAGCTTGCGGCGCGGCCCCGCGAGGGCATCCGGATGGGTGTCCCAGCAGATGCCGTCGCCATCGCTGCGCGCCCGGCCGGCGAGCAGCGAGATGACGCGATCAAGGCACGCCGCCGCCGTGGGGCGCGGCCAGCGAGCCAGCGCATACCAGCCGACTCCGGCAAGGCCGTTGACGAGGTCGTATGGTCCGGCCTCCGGGTAGCCGCGCAGCGCGCGGTCAAGCCCCGCGTCGACGGCGGCGTTGCGGTCGTCGCGCGCGCCGAAGTGGCCCGGGTTCGTGTCGGCCGGGATCGTGTCGCCCGGGATCGTGTCGCCCGGGACCGCGGCGGCGCGCAGGGAGTCCACGAATTCGGCGGCCCAGGCTACGCCGGTGAATCCCGAGTAGAGCGAACTGGACATCGGCTCCGCGGCGACGATGCCGACGGCCTCGTCCAGGCAGTCAGCGGCGGCGGCGGCCGTGTCCCGTCCGGTCGTCGCGGCGGTGGCGTAGCAAACGGCCAGGCCGGCCGAGCCGGATGCGAGCGCGGCCCGGCGCGGGTTCGGCCGGGCCTGGCCGCCTGCCTGGCCGTCTGCCTGGCTGCCTGCCTGGCCGCGGGGGGCTTGCTGGCGCAGTGATCCGATCAGGGCGTCTGCCAGGTCAAGAGCCTGATCCCGCAGATCGCCGGACAGCAGCCGGGGCCACTCTGGCACTGTGCACCTCCTCGGTAACCGGAGGTTCCGCGAATAAATGGGCACCATTTCGCCGTTCTGGGATTACGAAAGCGCCGCCAATGCCCCGGCCAGTACGAAGGCCGGGGCATCGGCGGTATTCGATGGTGCGAGCGTGCGCCACCCGCTCGATCGCGGATGGATGGAACGTCATTGCCGTGCCTTTGCGTACGTTAGAGGCAGATGACGCTGTCGCACACGGCGCTTTCGCAGAGACCACTGTGGCACACGACGGTGTCGACGCACACAATAGTGCCCGTGCCACCCACGATGCCGGAAAGCTCCTGGTCGTCGAGGTTCCGCAGGGTTTCCTTCGAAAGCTCGAGCTTCTTGGACTGCTTATCCATGTTTCCTCCTTGCCGTCTCTGATCTGGAATGGCAGCCGACTGCATTCGCCATTCCCCCAGCGGCGAAGAGCATAACACCGCGGCTGGAAGTTGTCCCGGATTGCGGAGCGTCATTATCTCCGCGACAGATGATTATCGTCGTTTCCGGCCGATACAATGTTCATCGAGAATTTGGAATTCCTACCAATAGCACCTGCATGGCCGGGACTCCGCCGTTCTCGTTCTGGCCAGGCCCGGACGGACGGCCCGCTAGCCGCGGTACGGCGCACAGTCACATTTTTAGTCGGTATTGGCTGATAATGGCGACTTGGGTGCATGGTTGCGGGAATAGCGCTCACTCTTCTACGCGAATCGCGATTCGGCTGTATGCTGCTTATAGTGCCGGACTCTGGGGATTTGTGCTGTGCGGGCTGCCCGGCCGTGTGAGGCGATGACTGCAAGGGAGTCGTGATGGCAATCCTTAGCGAGCCGAACATCCGTGGCGCTTTCGAGCGTTCCAACATTGAGGCTAGCTACTGGGATTACCAGGGCGCTGTGCTTGAGAGAGCCCTGCCGAAAGCGGGCCTGCCGTCATCGGCCGTCCTGGCTCTCTCGCAGGTCGAGCTGAGCCTGAAAGCCGACGGATCGTCGATGGGAACCCGGTCCATGCTGCTCGTCATCTCCGCTTCAGAACTCGTTTTGGCTGAAGAAAAGGGTATTCTCAATAAGCGCGTTGAGCAGCAAACCATCAGCTACAAGAGCATATCTGTTCTTGCCTGACGAGAAGAGATATGACGTCAATCGCGGCGAGATGGCAATCCAAGGTATGGTGGGCGGCACCGTGCCTAGCTTCCGGATCGGCTGGTACTGGTCTAACCGGGGAACGAGCGCGGCGGACGCCGCTGCCGAGCGAGACCGGATCCTGGACGTCATTCGGCAGGGTATCGGCGACGTCCCTGTCAGAGCCTCTGCCGCGGTCGCTAACGGCCTGGGCGCCGCCGGCCTTCCTTCCATGAAGCAGCACCTGATGGACTGGACGGAGGGACTCTTCCGGGAAGCTGGCATCGCTCCTGTCCAAGCACACGTGGAGAGCGTGGCGAGAACCGCGGCGGTGGGTCTGTTCGTGGACCGCGTTGTCCGCTATGCCGATTCCCGGCCGCTGCCTGCGTTGCAGCGCTACTGCAGAAGCCTGCCTGGAGAACTGGCAGACCGATTCGATCAGTTCGATGAAATTTACTCCACCTGGATACGACTGAGCACGGAAGAGGCCGCCGGCACGCGAGATCCGTCCGGCACGACCTACATCCGGATCCGTCACCAGCTGCTCACGGCGATAAACCAGGCCATCGATAACGCTCTGCGGGACAGCCGGGGCAGCTTCCTCGACGGGATATGCCGGGACTACGGTTGAGCCGGAACGAGTTCCGAGACACGTGAATCGCCGGGCTGACGGAGGTCTTCCGGCAGACCCGGCGATCCGCGTTCCTGAGGTCAGGTCCTAGCCGGCGACAGCGCAGCTCGCGGTTCCGCTGGTGCCGTTGGTCTGCTTGGTGGCCATCGTGGGCGACGACTCGGTTCCAAGCGCCGGCGTGCTGGTCAGCTTGAGGTTGTTCGTCTCGCCGGTGAAGCCTTCCGATACGCAGGTGGGCGCCGAGCTGGAGGTAGCCGTCAGGACCGTCTGCGCCTGCAGCGTCGTGCTGGCCCCGAAGTTCGCCTCGCTGCCTCCGCCGTCGCCGTAGACGCCCCACTCGGTCGTGTTCCAGAAGGTAGCAAGATCGATCTTGCTGTCGCTGTTGGTGACGCTCGTCGCATGCCCTGTGCCAATTGCCAGCGACACGCTGTCCAGGCCGCCCGACGCTGCGCTGCCCGTGAGGCTCACGCTGGCCAGTTGCGCGGCGGTCACGGTGGTCACCGAGGTTGCGTTGCTGTTGGTGAAGCAGTCACTTTGGAACGTGAACCAGCCCGAAGGGCACGTGGCGTCGAAATTGATCAGCCAGTACTGCATGAAGATCTCGCTGGTGCGGCTGCTTTCATAGGTGTATACGAATTGCTGCCATGCCTGGCACCCGGACGGATTGCCGCTCTTCGCGCACGCCGGGTCGCCAGAGATGAACTGAGTGTTGAGCTGGAGGGAGAAGGCGTTCGAGGTCTGCGCGCCTGAGCCGCCGTTCTGGCCTTTCTCGGTGATGCCCGAGCTGACGCCGGTGAACGTTCCAACGCCACGGGAGATCAGTCCCGACACCGCGGCCGAGAAGTCGGTGCCGTCACCTACAAGCTCTGGTGCGCCGTGCTTTGCTGATGTCGCGACCGGCCCCGGTACCAGAGGTATCTTCGGCGCGGTCACGCACTTGACCGCCTGCCACTTCAGCGCGGGATACGAGGCGCGGAAGCAGCCGGAGCCCGGCTGCCGGACCCGAGAGATGGCTGCCCGCCACTCGGCCTTCGTCTTGACGGTCGGGCGGGTGGCCGCTAAGGCCGACCCGCTGGTGATGCCCATCGCGAGCGCCACTGCCGCGAGAACACCAAAAATCCGCTTGATCTTGCTCAAAACCCCTCCTCCAGGGTCCAGGCCACGCCAGGCAGACGCCTGAGCAGCCGCCATTTTGGTTAAACACCTGCGATGTGTACCTGTCAAGGAGCAAATATGTATCTATCGGGTCATCGCGGCGCCGGCACCTGTGCCAAGGGCGCGGCCACCTGCCAGCTCGTGTCTGCCGGCCAGCCGGTGGCGGTGTCCCAGGGGTTGGAGCCGCCGTTGGCGGCGAGGAATACAACGTTGCTGAAGTTGCGGATGTACCGGCCCGGGAAGTCCACCGACTGGAAGGACTCGCCCTGACCGCTGTTGCCGGTACCCGGGCAGAAGGTCGCGTCCATGGCGAACAGCGAACTGCCGTCGTTGGGTTGCAGGTGGAACTGGAAGTTCTGGTGCCGCAGGTAGCTCCCTGGCTTGTTGACCGACTCGAACGAGACGCAGGCCGGGTTGGCCAGGCCGGCCGTTTCCACGAAGGTGGCGTCCTGCTTGTCGGCGCTCGAACTGTCCGCCGTTACCGGCGCGACGACCACGAGGTCATCGGAGTCGTCGTGGGAGATGTAGCCCGAGTTGCCGCCGGGTGAGGTGGTCTGCAGCGAGACCAGCGGGCCCGGGTCCAGCGTGAAGCCCTGGTTGGCGGCACCAGGCGTGGGATCGTTGGTGATCGAGAAATCGGCGCAGTTGCTGTCGGTGTCATTGCCGTCAGGCATGCGGATGTCGCTCCTCCCGGCGCCACTGGCCAGGACGGGCGAAGGCGCGAAACAGCCGGCCTGCCCCGCTCCGGAGGCACCTTGGTACCCCTCGGCGGACCACGGGTCGACGAGGCCACCGTAGTTGAGGCTGTCGGCTACCAGGCCCCGGGCGTCACGCAGCACGATGCTGCCGGCGCTGGCGGACAGGGCGGGGCCGCCGAACCACTGGTCAGGGGCGGGCTGGCCCTGGTAGCCAGCGGTCGTCACGGCGGCGTCGACCACCGGCGCGTTGATCGCGTAGCCGAGGCCGAGTGGCTTGTCGAGGGTGATGCCGCTGTCCAGCGCCTGGACGGGCTCGTTGCTCGAGTGCGCGAAGCGCGTCGCCGGGCTGAAGGCGATACCGGTGCCCCGGTCGCTGAAGGGCAGGTTGGGCGCGTGGTCGAACTGCAGCGGGGCGGTCAGGGTGAGCCCGGTGCCGCCCGCGCCGGGGGTGCCCGCCGACGCCACGGTGACGTTCTCGGTCTTCGCGCCGATGTCGAGCCGGATCGTGTCGCCGGCGGTGATGTTGCTGGTCGAGGTGACCTTGATAGTGGTCGCGCCGGCGGGCGCCGCGGCCGCGAGCTGGGCCTGGGTGCCCGGCCTGCCGACGGCGGTTACCGTGGCCATTTCCAGCGTGCGGCCGTAGCCGATCTCCATCTTCTGGCCGACCGCGAAGCCCGAGGTGCTCGTGACGGGCACGCTGGTCGATCCGGCGGGGACTGTGATCGGACCGTCGGGCAGCGGCTGCCAGAGCGGTGTGCTGAAGTTCCCGGCGCTGATGATTGTCGCGTCGCGGCCGTTGCCCGACGAGTCCAGCGCGGTTTCACCGGAGTCTTCGTCGAACTTGTACGAGGCGACGTCGCCGGCCCCGGGCTGCCCGCCGGCCAGCGCGGCGATCTCGGCGCCGGACAGCGCGCTGTCGTATATCTGGAAGTCGTCCACGGTGGCTGACAGGAACGGGTCACCGCTGAACTGCGACCGGCCGATCCAGTCCGAAGTGGTGGCGCCCAGATCGGCAGGGGTGAGGGTCATGTTGGGATTGGTCCCCACCGGCTGGCCGTTCACGTAGAGCGTCCCGGTGTGGCCGGACAGCGTCACCGCCACGTGGGACCAGGTGTTCAGCGGGAGCGTGCCTGGGCCGTTGATCTGCTGCTCGGCGCCGTTGCCGCTGGTGGTGATGGCGAAACGGACCGGGCCGCCGCCGGCGCTCAGCGTGAGGAACATGTAGTCGCCGGTGCCGGTGCCGAAGTCGAACACCCGTGACCAGGCGGTGTTGGCGGACGGGTTGACCCACGCGGAGATGGCGAAGTCGTGCAGGCCGCTGGCGATGCCGTTCGGCAGGTTCACGTACTCGCCGTTTCCCGACAGCCTGACGGCTTTGCCGATCTCTCCCGGTACCCGGGGCCCGGTCGCGCCGGAGTTGGTGACATGGGTGATCGTGCGGGTCTCCGCCGCGGGACCCGTGCCGATCTGGATCTGCTGGCCAGGAGCCATGCCGGCCGTGCTCCTCAGATTGATGGCGGAGTCGCCCGCGCTGGCGGGGGCGGCCAGCCCCGAGTTGGAGAGGCCGATCAGGTAGAAGCCGTGGCCCGCCAGTCTCGTCCCGGCCGGGACCGTCACCGCCCCGAAGATGGGCTGCTGGGCCGGGTGCTCGGTCAGCGTCCAGCGCGACAGGTCGACGGCGGCGTCGCCGGCGTTGTAGAGCTCGATGAACGCGTTTGTCGGGTCGGCGCTGGTGCCGGCCTGGAACTCGTTGATCTTGACCGGGCTGACGTTCCGCACCTCCTCGGCTGCTGCCGCGGATTGCCTTCCTTGATGTCCCTGGTCCGTCCACGAGGCGTTGCCAATCAGGTCGCCGTTGAAGGGCACCGGCCCCGAGGTGACCTTGAAGGTCGCGCTCACGCTCGCGCCGGGCGCGACCGACCCGAACTTCTGCGACGTCTCGCTGGTGCCCTGGACGACGGAGGTCCACTGCTTGCCGGGCACCGAAATGCTCAGCTTCACGCCCGCCGCGGTTGACGTCGAGGTGTTCGTGAACGTGACGGTGCTTTCTTGCGAGGACCGCGGCGCGAACGTCTGGAGTCCTGGCGGGGTAGCGGTTTCCGAGGCCGGGGTCAGGCTCAGCTGCCGCACGTCGTAGTTGGCGGCCACGATGTTTGCCTGAACCAGCTGGTCAGTCGCGTCGGTCGGGTATCCGGCCGTCATCACGCCCTCATAGAAGGTGCCCTGCGCCCCGTTGCTGTTGTCGCCGCCGTTGCCCAGGACGATGGCGCCTTGCTTGCGCATCGGGTCATAGCTGGCGTCGACGCGCGGCCCGTCAAACATGGTTGACAGGGCGCCCGTTCGCGCATCACCGCCGAGTGAGGCCCAGTGGTGCGGTTCGCCCTTGGCTACGGCGGTCACGAAGCGCGAGGTGACATTGGGCAGGTCTGCGCAGAGCTTGGAGGTGCTGCCCGGGTTGACGCAACCTACCAGGTTGTTCTCCTGGTCGGTCATGATCCACGGGCCGGGCGGGTTGCCGTGGTACCAGGCGGTGGCGTTGCCGAAGTAGGCGGTCTCCATGGTGCCGTTGCCGTCATCACGGCTGTCGATCTCAGCATTGCCGTAGTCGAAGCAGCAGCCGTCGTTGAAATGATGGCCGTCAAGGACCCAGTACATCCCCTCCGGCTGGTCACCGGCAGCGGTGCCGGTGGGGTGGTCGTCGCGCAGGCCCATGCCCGGCTCGATGAAGACGCCGTAGACCTTGTGGCCGCTGACCGTGACCGGCGCCATGTCCGCGATCGGGAGGTTGTCGAAGCCGCCCATGGCCGGGCCGCTGAATGCGCCTCGGGGCGCCTGCGTGAGGTCGTTGTGATTGGGAGACTGGTCGTAGACCTTGGTGATGACGCAGGTCGTGTTCGCGCAGAACGCGTCCTGCGCGGCCGCGTCGGCGTAACCGCCCGGATCCGGGACGGGGAACGCGCGGGGCTGGACAATGCCGATGTCTTTCACCGCGTTGTCGGAAAGGCGCCTGACCTGGTAGAGCGGGCCGTTGTAGGAGGCATACAGGGCACGCGTGGTGCTGTGGGCGGCCACGCAGGGGGTGCCGCCGGCGGCGTAGATGTCACACGGGCCCTGCGGTCTTTGCGGCTGGACCTGCTGTGGCTGGACCTGCTGCGGCTGGACCTGCTGAGCCGCAGGAGCCGGCGTGGCCCTGGCGAACGTGATGCCAAGCGGCAAGAGCACGATCGCCATAGCCGCGGCCAGGGTCTGAAGGCGCGTGCGCCGGATGGGGGGCCTGAACATGTCGGATGAGCTCCTATCGTTCATCTGCTGGCTGAGCTGAGCTTTGGCTAGGCCGGGCAGCCGGCTGATGGTGCGATCACCTGGCGTTGGGCAACTGTTCGTCAGCGCTGATTGATCTTGGGTCTCCCGCCCGGCGAACGCCCTGACCGCGCTCAGCGGTCCGGACCACGGCAGATGCGGTCAGTCACGTCGCACGAGACCCCGAGGCCACGCTGGTATCGGTGCCCGCCGGCTACCCGGCTCCCTGGTTGCTGACCGCAAGTAGGCGGGTCAAGGTAAGTACGTTCGGCGAGCCTGCGGGGGCACTGGATTGTTAGCGCTAACGTCGCCGACGCCCGCGAACTCATCCTCCTCGCGTGATCGAGCGTGACAGGCTGTGAAACCCGCCATCGCGGGCAAGCGAGCCCTTCTAACTGACTGTCCGCCGTTCTTGTTAGCGCTCACATATCCAGCCTCAGTCGGCCCGGGAGGTCTGTCAAGTGGCTGCGCGCCACCATCTGGTCCCGCCAGGACGCGCGGCGAACGCCGGGGGAGCGTGAGCATCGTGGCCCTCCCTGTTGCTGTCAGCGGTCCGTTTTGACAGCAACGTGGCCCTCCCCGTTGCTGTCAGGACAACATCAGGGAGGGCCACGATGCTGTCAAAACCAGTGACCAACAGCAACAGGGAGGGCCACGTTGCGGTTAAAACCAGTGGCTGACAGCATCAGGGAGAACCACGATGCTGTTGGGGCGGGCATGACCAGCAACCCGGGCAGCCCTGATGCCGTCGCGGAGTTGATCTTGGAGCTGATGTGCCGCGCCGGTAGCGGGCTGGAGCGCGGCCAGGCGGGTTGCCCGGCTGGTGCTCATGGTGCGCATGGGGCGGCATTGCCTTGCGTGGCTGCTGGCGCCCGGGCGCGGTCGGATGAATGTGGGTACTGATGTTCCCGATCGGGTGTGGTTTCGCGCATCCATGTTGTCAGGTCTCGGGCCTCCGACCCGCAGCGGTCAGAGCACCTTGGAGAGGAACGCCTGGGTCCGCGCGTGCTGGGGATTGCTGAGCACCGCCCGCGGGCGGCCTGCTTCAACCACGACGCCCTCGTCCATGAAGACAAGAGTGTCGCCCACCTCGCGAGCGAACCCCATCTCGTGGGTGACAACGATCATTGTCATCCCGCTGGCCGCCAGATCGCGCATGACGGCGAGCACGTCTCCGACGAGCTCGGGATCCAGCGCGCTGGTGGGCTCGTCGAAGAGCATCAGCTTGGGCTCCATGGCGAGTGCCCGGGCGATGGCAACGCGCTGCTGCTGGCCGCCGGACATCTGCCTCGGGTAGGCGTCCGCCTTGTCGCTCAGGCCGGTCTGCTGCAGCAGCTCCCTGGCCTTCTCGGTCGCATGCGCCTTCGGCAGTCCCTTGACCCGGATCGGCGCCTCGATCACATTCTCCAGCGCGGTCTTGTGCGGGAACAGGTTGAACTGCTGGAACACCATGCCGATCTCGGCGCGCTTGGCGCAGATCTCCCGCTCGTGCAGCTCGTACAGCTTGCCGCCATGCTGCCGGTAGCCGACCAGTTCGCCGTCGACCCACAATCGCCCGGCATTGATCTTCTCCAGGTGGTTGATGCAGCGCAGCAGCGTGGACTTGCCCGAGCCCGATGGGCCGATGATGCACATCACCTCCTGGGCGGCCACTTCGAGGTCGATGCCGCGCAGCACTTCCAGCCGCCCGAATCTCTTGTGCAGGCCCTCCGCGAGGACCATGGGCGGGCCGCCGGCGAGCGGGACGGGCTCGGGCGGGAGATTCATCGTCTCTCTCCGGCCGGCAACGGCCCGGGCGGCGCCGGCGGGGAATGGAAGGTCAGCAGGTACCGGCGGACCCGCTGCCACGGTGTTGGCGGGAGCTGACGGGCCGCGCCGCGAGCGTAGTACCTCTCAAGGTAGAACTGGCCGATGGTCAGGACCGAGGTCACGATGAGGTACCAGAGGCTGGCCACGATCAGCAGCGGGATCGTCTTGAAGTTCACCGAGTAAATGAGCTGGACGGCATAGAGCAGCTCGGTGACGGTGATCACGCTCGCCAGCGACGAAGTCTTGAGCATCGAGATGGTCTCGTTGCCGGTCGGCGGGATGATCACCCGCATCGCCTGCGGCAGGATGATCCGGCGCATGGTCTGGATCCGGCTCATTCCCAGCGCCTGCGCCGCCTCCGACTGGCCATGCTCGACCGACAGGATGCCGGCTCGTACCACCTCCGCCATGTAGGCGCCCTCGTTGAGCCCGAGTCCGAGGATGGCAGCCGCGAGCCCGGTAATGAAGTCGTTGGCATCGGCAGAAGCGAAGGACGGGCCGAACGGCACGCCGATCGAGATCCTCGGGTACAGGAACGCCAGGTTGAACCAGAACAGCAACTGGACCAGCACCGGCGTGCCGCGGAACAGCCAGATGTAGGCCCAGCTCGCGCCGGAGAGCAGCGGATTCGCCGACAGCCGCATGATGGCGAGTATCACGCCAAGGACGATCCCGATCGCCATGGCCACCACGGTGAGCAGGATCGTGACCTGCAGGCCCTCAAGGACCCGGGCGGACAGGAAGTAGTTCCCGATCACGTCCCACTCGAAGCGCGGGTTCGTCACCAGCGTGTGCGCCAGCATCGCCGCGAGCAGCAGCACAACGGCAGCTGCCAGCCACCGGCCCGGGTGCCTGACCGGTACCGCCTTGATGTCCTCCGGCGGCCCGGTCTGCCCGCTGACCTGAGCCGTGCGCGGTGTCGTCATCGTCGCTCCCGGTTCCGCGCTAGCGCCCGATCGGGGCCGGAGTATCAGTTATTTGCCGGCGTTGATGGCCGGGTTGGAAATGGCGCCGCCCTGCACCCCCCACTTGCTCAGGATCTGCTCGTAGGTCCCGTCGGCCATGATCTTCTTCACGGCAGCCAGTACTGGCTTGGCCATCCCGCTGCCCTTGGGGACCGCGATCCCGTACGGCGCTGTGCCGTAGGGCTGGCCAGTGATCTTGAATGTGCCGCCCGACTTCTTGACCTGGTAATCAGCGACTGGTGAGTCGGCCATGGCGACCTGGGCGCGGCCCGAGGACAGAGCCAGGTTGACCGCGTTCTGGTCGTTGTAGACCTGGACGGTCACGGCCGGCTTGCCCGCCGACGTGCACTTCGCTGACTGCGCCTGCGCGTCCGCCGCCTGGGTTGTGCCCTTTTCCGCGGCGACGGTGTGCCCGCAAAGGTCAGCGAGTGACTTGATGCTCGGCCCGCCGCTTGATTTCACGTAGAACGACGTGCCCGCGATGTAGTAGGTCACGAAGTCGACGGTCTTCTCGCGCTCCTTGGTGTCGGTGAACGACGAGATGCCCAGGTTGTACTTGCCTGAGGCAAGGCCGGGGATGATGGTGTCGAAGGTCGCGTTGGTCATGTCGACCTTGAGCCCGAGCACCCGCCCCAGGGCCATCGCGAGATCGGCGTCCATGCCGACGACGGTGTGGCCGTCAGGTCCGATGAATTCGTTCGGTGCGTACGTCGCATCGGTCGCGACTGTCAGCGTCCCCTTCGCCTTGATCGGCCCGGGGACCTGGGCCGCGATCGCGCTCGACGCCCCCGATGACGATACCGACTGGCTCGGGCTCGTGGTGCTGGTAGCTGTGCTTCCGCACCCCGCCGCGACCAGGGCCACGATTGAGAAGGCGGTGGCCGCCAAGAGCGGCGGCTTGTGACCTATGCGCATAACCGGCCCCCCGATGCCAACGGCGTCGTCGCGAAAAACAGGCGGTCCGCTCCGTGCCGCACGACGAACTAATGAGCAGTCCGTGACCAGCGGCCCGCAGCCTGGTTGCTAGTAATAGGTAACGTTGCCCGGTGCGCCGGCTATGGGGTCGCTGTGGAGACCGTATGGAGCACGATCGCGAGCGCGCGTGCGGGCGGGGGTGCCGGCGGTCCCTTCCTGGGCGGATCCCCGGGACCGGCGTATACTGGGCAGTAGCCTGCTGACGCAGCCTGAAACGAGTCGCCGATCGGTCTAGACCGTACGCCAGTCCCGGCGTCGCCTCGCTGCATCCATCTTCCCCGGGCGAGGTAACTCCCGATGGCAGCAAAGACAGCTAGAGCACGTGATGGCGGTTCTCGTAGCGGGACCGGTGACCTGGAACTCCCCAGGCCGCTGCGGCTGTTTTTGACAGCGGGCTGGAGCCTGGCCGAGTCGTTCGGATTGTCGGCCGCCGCCTATCTTGTCGCCGCCTGGATCGATGGCCGTAACGCTGGCTTGGTAGTCGGGCTGGCGGTGATCTGGCTGACCGCGATCATCCGGAAGGCCGCCACTGGCTGCGTGCCGGGCCTGCTGACGATTTCCGCGATGGTTCTGACGGTGCAGACCGGTCTTGTGCTGGCCACGGGCGAGCTCTGGCTCTTCCTGCTGCAGTTCCCGCTCGCCAACCTGTGCATGTGCGCCCAATTCGCCTGGACTGCGGGCAGCCCGAATCCGCTGGTCGCCCGGCTGGCGGCCGAGGTGGTCGCGCTTCGGCAGCCCGCCATCCGCCACCTGGGCCTGCACCGGTTCTTCCAGGGCGCGACCTGGCTTTGGGCAGGCATATTCCTGATGCTCACGGTCGTCTTGTCAGTGCTGATGGTTACCGAGTCGGCGGGAGTGTTCCTGACGCTCATGACCATCGCCACCGCCGCCTTGGTCGCCGCCGGGACTGGCGCGTCCATCCTGTGGTTCCTGTCCGTGCTGCGCAGGCTCGGGCTGCGGCTCCGTTTCGCTGCCGCCTGAGACGATTATTCGTGGGGCGTATCCGCGAGGGCGTCGCGGAGAGCGGCTCGGGAGGTGATGCTGGGCTTGGGGGAAGACCTGGTAGGGGTGGGTGGGGACCGTTCTCGGGGAGAGGAAAAGGCGGGCGGCGATCTCCTTGTTGGTGTGGCCCGCCGCCGCGAGCATCGCGATCTGGCGTTGCTGCGGCCTCATGCCGAGCACCAGCGCGCTGGCGCGATCGAGCCGCACCGAATCACCTTGCAGTGGCCGGGCCTTGCTGGCCAGGTCGAAACGGGACGGTGCCCGGGGAGGCAACCTGCCTGATCATGAGTCACGCGGCAGTCTCCAGGACAGCGGCGGGTTTCCGTGATCATGTTCGCGGTCGTGATCACGGAAGTTTGCGCAGGTCAGGGAGGCTGTCGGGTGACTCGGGATCGTGGCATGTCAAGCTCCGGGGGCTCAGCAGACGAGACTCTTCCCGGGTTCCCGGAGACTTCCCGCTTCGCGGAGCGTTTTCCGGCTCTGGCGCGGAGGCTTATCGCTGTACGGAGGCTTTCCGGCACATAGAGCGGTCAACACTCCGTGCTGCGAGAACTCTCCGCGGCAACGCCGGTCAGCACTCCGTGCCGCAGGTAAGTCTCCCCGGTAACGACGGAGAACGGTCGCGATCATGCCGCACATGACGGAGAACGCTCCGCGATCATGCTCCGGCGCGGGAACACGCGGCGATCACCGGCGCGGCGATCCCGTACCGCCGGACCGAGCCCGGCCCGCTCCGCGAGAACCGCACCGAACCTCGCAGGGGCCGGGCCTTGGCGGGCCAGGCCGGCACGAGGCGGGCGCCCGGGAGGCAGCCTGCCTGATCATGAGTCACGCGGCAACCTCCAGGACAGCGGCGATGTTCCGTGATCATGCCCGGGACCGTGATCACGGACGATCGCCCGTGCCGGGAGAGGCTGCCGGGTGACCCGGGACCGTGAAGAGCCAGGCGCCTGGCGGGGTCAGCTGTGAGGCTTTTCCCCCTTGAGATGTGTGAACTAGTGCCTTCGCGGTTGATCTGTGTTCCCGGGCGGACGTGCGCTGTGCTCCGGAACGGCGCCGCCGGGGCGGCGTGAGCATCGCGGCCCTCCCCGTTGCTGTCAGCGGCCCGTTCTGACAGCAACAGGGCCTTCCCCGTTGCTGTCAGGACGACATCAGGCAGGGCCGCGTTGCTGTTAAAACCAGTGATCAACAGCAACAGGGAGGGCCACGATGCTGTCAGAGGCGGGCGTGACCAGCAACCCGGGCCGCCCTGATGCCATCGCGGGCCGCCGGGCCGCCGGGCCGCCTGCCGCTGGGGCGTGCTCCCGCCTGACGGTTCCGCAGGGTGTCCGAAGGGCTCCCCGACCCGACCACGAGTCACGCGACAGCCTCCAGGACAGCGGCAATGTTCCGTGATCATGCCCGGGGCGCGAAGCGCTGTCCGCGCCGGTCGGGCTCGATGAGTGGCTGCGATTCGCGGAATCCAGCGATGATCTGGACGCTTACGAATGATCGCGGCCAGGCCCGACCTGATCGCGAGGGAACCTGAGCTTGCGCGCTTTCTGCCGCCGGGGATAGTCCATACGTTCTCGTATGAGCGTGACGACGGCAGCCGGATGTACCTCACCTGGTTCAACGGCGAAGTCGTCATCATCGGCACCGGCCGGGACCGCGCGGGCGACATCGCGCTCATGCAGCCGATCGCCTGGGCGCTCGCGGCCCATCTGGTGGACGACGACGGGACGGTCTACGGGCAGTGACCTTTGCGGTAGCCGCTCTGGTGCTGCCGGCGGTTCGGTCCGTTTTCGCTGAGGACGCGGGCGGCGTAGGCGCCTGCCTGCCTGCTTTCGTCCTTTCTGGCAAGGACTTTCGTCCTGCGGGGGCGGGGGCGTTAAGCCCTGCAAGGAATGCTGACCGGGCGCGATTCTTGATTGTGTAAGCGCGACCGAGAATCTGGTCTTATGGGAGGCAGAAATGCGCAGGCGTACTTTTGACGCGATCGTGACGGCGGCGGGGCTGGCGGTCGCGGTGTTCCTGGTGGTGGCCGGCGGGATGCTGGCGTGGGGGCACTCCTTCGTGACTCATGAGGTGCGGACTCAGCTGGTGGCGCAGAAGATATTCTTCCCGGCGAAAAATAGCCCCGAGGTCACCTCGCTGCCGAAGGCGGACGTGGCGGCGATGGGCAAGTACGCCGGGCAGCAGCTGACGACGGGGGCGCAGGCCGAGACGTGGGCGGATCATTTCATCGCGGTGCACCTGGTCAAGATCGGCGGCGGCCAGACCTACTCCCAGCTCTCGGGCAGGGCGCTGGCGGATCCGAAGAACGCGGCCCTGCAGGGCCAGGTGGAGACGGTGTTCCGGGGCGAGACGCTGCGCGGGATGCTGCTGAACGCCTACGGCTACTGGGAGATCGGCCAGATCATGCTGTGGAGCGCGTTCATCGCCTTCGCCGCCGCGGCCGTGATGGCCCTGTTCTCGGTGCTCGGCCTGGCGCACCTGCGCCGGACCGCGCCCGGGGCAGAGGTCCTGCCCAAGATCGCCACCCGCGCCCAGGTCCAGACCACCTAGTCGACCAACGGCTGCCACGGATCAGAGAACTTGCCCGGCCGCCGGCCGGGCAAGTTTTCTGCGGACCGGGCGAAGTCGGCTGCTTGCGCGACGTGACCGGCGCTAGGGCTGCTGGCGGTTCGGCCCGTTTTCGCCGAGGATGCGGGCGGCGTAGGCGGCTGCCTGGGTGCGTCGTTCCATGCCGAGTTTGGCGAAGAGGGCCGAGACGTAGTTCTTGACTGTTTTCTCGGCCAGGTACATGCGCTCGCCGATCTGGCGGTTGGTGAGACCTTCGCCGATGAGCTCAAGGATGCGCCGTTCCTGGGCGGTCAGCTCGGCGAGCGGATCGCGGCGGGCTGCCTGGTCGCGCATGCGCTGCATGACCCGGCTGGCGGCGGCGGGGTCCAGGAGGGAGGCTCCTGAGGCGATGGTGCGGACGGCTCCGACGAGGTCGAGCGCGCGGATCTGCTTGAGTACGTAGCCTGAGGCGCCGGCCATGATGGCATCGAAGAGGGCTTCGTCGTCGCCGAAGGACGTCAGCATGAGGCAGGCGATGTCGGGTAGCTGGGACCTGATTTCGCGGCAGACGCTGACGCCGTCGCCGTCGGGGAGGCGGACGTCGAGGATGGCGACGTCGGGGCGGAGCGCGGGGATGCGGGCGATGGCGGCCGCGGCGGTGCCGGCCTCGCCGATCACGACGATGTCGTCGTGGGCCTCGAGCAGCTCGCGGACGCCGCACCTGACGATCTCGTGGTCGTCGAGCAGGAAGACCTTGATCTTGCCGGGCTCAGCTGCGCTGCTCATGCCACATCTCTCCTAGCCACCGAGCCCTGCGCGGACCCTGATCCGAGTCGGTAGCCTCCAGTATCGTGGGCGGCGTCGGTGCCGGTCAGCACGACATGGCTGTCACGCGGCCTCCCGGCAGGCCAGGCCCGCGATCAGGGACTTGGCGAGCCGCAGCATGGCCAGGTCGTCGGCCCGCTTCCGCGCCCACTCCCGCGGGGGCTGATCATCTCCGAGCCAGTCGTCGACCACGGCACGCAGCGCCGTGCCAGGGCCCGCGTCTGTCCGCATCCGGCGTACCAGCTCATCGAGCATCGCGGTCGCCGCCTCTCCGAGCCGCGCGTCGCTGCCGTGCTCGATCGAGGGGAGGGTGTCGGCCGCGTCGGCCGGGAACGCGGCCAGGCCGGCCCGGTTCGCGAGCGGCAGCAGGATGCACTCGTAGAGCCAGCCGTCGCCTGCTTCCCGCCTGACCGTCGCCAGGCAGCTCGCCACGTCCGCCCGCGACTCGGCCCGGGCCGGCGCGCTGCCGACCGCGCGATCGCCCGCGTCCCAGGCGTTCTTGCGCTGCGTGAGCACGTCAAGCGGCCAGCCGTCGGCGTGACGCCCGGCGGACGCGGCGTAGCCGAGCAGGAACCGGAAGACGTCCGCGAGCCAGGGATCGCCGAAGCTCCTGGCAACGCGCCCTACGGTCCCGTCGCCGCGCTGCGGCTTCGCGACGCCGCCTCGGGCGACCCGCTGCTGGCGGTTGAGCTCAGCGAGCCGAGAGCGCGCGCTGGTCGTCAGGTAGGCCAGGGCGGCGCCGGGCATCGTGCCGCCGAGGTCGCCGAGGTCGCCGAGGTCGCCGAACTTGGCGTGCATGACCGTGTGCGCGTGTGTCCACACCTCCATGAACAAGTCGACGCAGCCGATGTCTTCGCAGGCCTGCCGGGGCAGGCTGGCCGCCGGATCGGCCTGGCCGAATGGCGCGCAGGCACGGCAGCCGCCGACGAGATACCGGTCGTGCAGGGCTGACCGTGCCGGGCGGGTCGCATTCCAGACGAGCGTCGCGCTCTGGGGCAGGCAAGTGTCCAGAGCGGTGCAGAACGCAGATGATCGTGACATGGACGCGCTCCCCGAAACATCCCCACGATGGCGTGGACTGACCTCGGTGATCAGCGCGTCCTGCGCGAAGCGCAGTAGTGAGCCGAAGGCTCACGTGTACATCTGAAGTCGACCCAGCATATGGCCCGCACGCGCATTGTCAAATCTCCTCGCCCGCTGAGTTGACCGCGTCCCCCGCATTGCCGCCGGCCCTGTCCGTTAGCAGGGATCGAGGGCGGTCGGGAACCGCCGGCGGCATCCGCCCCCGAATCGCAGCGAATCCACCAACAGCACCTGGAAGGGCGAGATCAATGACCAATCAGCTTCGCGAAGCGTTCGCCGACGACCAGTCCCGCGAGGGCCGCACGGTTCTGTTCATCGACCAAGTGGGGTCTACCGCGATGAAGGAGCAGCAGCCGGAATCGAGCTGGCTCCCTGCCCTGGGCTGGCTGTACGACACCGTGACCGCCACCGTCATCAGAATCGACCCCGACGCCGAGATCAAGTACCTGGGCGACGGCATCATGATCTCGCTCGACGGGGACCGGGCGACCGACGCCGTGAACATCGCCATTCAGGTGCAGGAGGCGATCAACGACGCCAGCCAGGGCAGGAGCGGCGCGAAGGGCGCGGTTGACTTCAACTGCAGCGCGGGGGTCAGCACCGGTTCGGTCGTCGCCTTCCTGACTCCCACAGGCACCCGCGACTACGTCGGGACGGTCGTGGACAAGGCGCGCAGGCTCTGCGACGCGGCTTCGCCGAAGGCGGTGTTCATCGACCGCGCCACCGCCGCCGCGGCGAACATCATGAAGATCTCGAGCAGGGTCGGCAGCGCCCTCGGGCGCACGCCCGAGCAGTACCAGGGCGACCTGCAGCGCGCTCCGCTCAAGGGGTTCGACCTGCCGGTTGAGTACTACGAGATCTTCTGGGACCAGCAGTTGCACGGCCTCAAATCCGAGGGGGTGACACTCAGCGCGAACCGGATCCAGCCAGCCGACGCCAAGCCGCCCAGCGCGTCCTTCCCGCCTCCCAGCCCGGCGGTCAGGGGCACCAGCACGCTGGAGGAGCGGCACGCGGGGGAGGTGACGTGCTGGAGGCCGGAAGCGAACTTCGGCTTCTTGCGCGACTCGCGGACGGGAGAGGACTTCTACTTCCGCGCCAGTCACCTGGTCTACCCGGAGGATGCCGCCGCGGCCCTGCGGGTGGGCGTCAGCGCCGCCTTCGTGGCGAGCGGACGGGGTGACAGCAGCCGGAAGCGCTGGGCCGTGGGAGTCCTCATCGCCGGGGACTACGCCGAGGGCAGGCTGAAGCTGCCAGAGGGCAAGGCCCACGGCTGGCTGCGGGTGCAGGACGAACTCGGCAACGCTCACCACGTCTTCACGCCCAGGGCGGCGGTCCAGCGGTTCGCGCCGGGAACGCTGCTCAGCTTCAAGGTCGCGACCAACGAGAAGGGAGGGATCGCCGAGGAGATCGAGTTGCCCGAGGAGGAAGCCGCCGCCTAACTACGCTCGCGGAGGCGGGACCGCCGTCCGGGCTGGTCCCGCCGCCGCGACTTACTGTCGCTCGAATTATTGCCAGAAAAGGCCAGGCCAAGATAGAATATGAAATGCCCCCGTCGCTAGTGTCGATTCTGGCAACAGACCTTTGGCCACCGGCGGGGTTTTATTTGTCTTGGCTGGGGGGCTGACGTGAGGTCAGGCTGTCTCGTCCTCGTCGACGGATGGAACCACTTCGCTGCGGCGAGGGACTGCTTCGGATACCAGGCCGCGGTGAAGTTTCCCGTCGACCGGCTGGCCTGGCACGTGTGCGCCGAAACCGGCGAGAGCGCGCTGACCAGGGCCGTCGTGGTGATGGCGATCCCGAATCGGAATCAGCCCGGCGAGGAGCCCGAGTTCTGGGCGTGGCGCAAGCGGCTCAACAAGCTGCGCAACTACGGTGTCGAGCACGAGCGCGAGCAAGCCAAGTTCAGCTATCACGAGACGCGCTGCGAGAGTTGCGGGGAGTCGGTGGAGCGCAAGATCAAGTGCGCCAGTTGCGGTTACCTGAACTCGGTAGCGGGGCGGCGCACTGAGAAGGGCGCCGACGTCAGTCTCGCGGCGCTGGCACTCAACGGCGCCTGGAAACAGGAATACTCGACGCTGGTCATACTGTCCAAGGACTCAGATTTCGGCCCGCTGGTCAGGCAACTGAAAGAGGTGCACGCAGGCCAGGGCCGAACTTACAATTTTTTCTCCGCTTATCCGACTTGCGGTAACCCGGCTCATTCGCACTTCGGGGTACCAGGCATGAAGCAGCTGCAGATCGACCAGGCGACCTACGCGAGCCTGATCGCGCAGCCGTTCGCCGCCGTCAGGCCGCCGGCACCGGCAGCCAGTCAAGGATCTCCTGACACGCGCTCCTGAACTGCTCCATCCGCAGCGGCGACGTCCCCGCTCGCCGGTTGTGGGCCATGGGCGTGCGCATCTTGGACACCAGTTCGATCCGGCTCCGCCAGTCGCCCTTGTCCTGGCCGAATACCGGAGCGACCTGGTCCCAGTGCATCATCATGATGTCGAGCAGGTCTTTCGGATAGGTGTAGTCCAGCAGATTCTCGTCCCAGGCAAGGTCGGGAAACGCGCGGGCGGCGTGCTCGCGGCGGCTCTCGCAGTTATTGACGAGCCCGGCCTGGCTCTCCTTGAGCTTGACCGGCCACAAATCGCCGTAGGCGCCATCGAGCGCGGCTGTGAGCGCGGCCCGCAGCGCTGTTTCCGTCCGCTCCCATAGCTTCCAGTTGTCGGAGGTGCGGGCATTTTCCAGCAAGCTGAGGTACTGGTGGAAGCTCTTGGAGAAGGCGGCCCAGCCGTCATCGGTCTCCTTGATGATGCCCTCGCTGGCCATCCGCTTGGCATCTTGCTGCCCGACCGTCTCCTGCGGGCCGAACAGCACCTCAAGAAGCTTGGTCAGCCGGCCCTCTTCCCGCAGCAGCACGAGCATCTGCTCATGCTGGTCGATGACCACGGGACCGCAGGCCGCGACCGCGTCGCCGAAGTGCTCTTCCGCCTCGCCGATGCTGCCGGGCGGCTCGCCGGCGGACCAGCGGTCATGCAGTATCGACAGCAGCGCCGACGACAGGAAGGGCTGCCCGCCGGTTTCCTCCGACAGCCATTCGAAAAGCGCTTTCCGCAGGTCGGGGTCCTGATATGGCGACCGCGCGATCAGCGCGGTGAGCTCGGCATCGCCGAAGCAGCCCAGCGTTTCCGGCAGGCCGAATACCTGCCAGAATGTCGATACTTCGGCGGTCGATCGCACCACGATCTCCGGCAGCGGCCGCCGGGACGTAGTGATCAGCGCAACTCTGATCTCGGACTCGTAGGCGATGGCCCGCAGCAGCTCAAACGGAGCGGCGCGGTCAAAGATGTTACGGGCCGCGTCGAATTCGTCGAGCACCGCGACTGCCTGGTAGCCGGCCCGGCGCAGTGCCCGCAGGTAGGTCTTGAGCGCCATCCGCATGTCGTCCCAGGCCGTCGCGGCGGTCAGGGCGTCATAGTGCGGGCGCAGCCGGGATCGCGCCCCCTCGGCCTCGGCCGGCAGTTCGGCCAGTCGCACCTGCGCCTGGTAGGCGAGCTCACGGAACAGTGCCTGCTCGGTATCGAGGCCGCTCACCGTGATCCACATGGGCAGGAAGGCCAGGCCCCGGCCGCTCGTGCCGGCCGCGAACTTGTCGAGAACCTCCTGGGCCAGGCTCGACTTGCCGACGCGGGGCGGCCCCACGATCGTTGCCGATGCCGTCTCGTACGAAGCGAACGTGCGGCTGCGGATAGACCGGACATAGCTGGCCCGCCCGACGAACTGCTCGCCCGTCACCGGGGACCCGTAGTTCGCGTACGGATTGAGCACGGCGGGGCCTTCGCTCATCCCCACTGGTGCTGCAGCCATTCGCTGAACAGGCCGACCTGGATGCGGTACCGGTTGCCAGAGAGCTGCTTGAGCACTTCCCGGCGCACCAGGTCCCCGATGACCCGGGCGGCCTCCGGATGAGCGTTCTCTCCGGGATGAGACAGGTTGGCCTCGTGGTACATATGAGAGCCGCTGTCCCGGCGGGTTGCCCGGAGCACCTCGATGACGAGATCGTCGGCGATGTCAGTCACCTCACTGTCGCCGGGCGTCAGCAGGCCGTCGAACTGGTTCTTATGCACCTCGGCGATCAGCTGCTTGGCCACGGTGTCCACGTCGGCGGGCCCGATCGCGGGTGCCCGCACATCGTCGCGGTTCATGTAGAGCACGAGCCGCTGGCAGAAGAGCTGGATGTAGTAGGGGCTGCAGCCGGTGAGGTCGAGTATGCGCTCGACCGCGTTGCCGCGGTAGCGGCTCGAGTCGTCTGGCAGCTTGATCGGATCCACGATGAGTTTCCGCGCGTCGATCTCGTCCAGGTAGGAGACGCGTTTCTGGCCCGCTACCTGGAACTCGTTCTTGAAATCCTCGATGAAGCTGGGCATGAGGTCGTTGCCCACGAGCACGCAGCGGAAGTAGCCCCGCTCGAGGAGCGCCTTCCAGCCCAGCATGAAGTCCCCTGGCAGGCTGCCGTCGTGAATCTTCTTATGGATTGCCGTGAACTCGTCGATCAGCAGTACGAGCCGGCAGTCGGCCAGCTCGGGGATATTTTTCATCCATTTCTGAAGTACCTGCATGTATTCGTAGAATTTAAGCTGCGGGGCAAGCCTGATCTCCCCGACGTCAGGTCTTGGCGGCAGCGTTTCGGAGAGCGCCCGGTCCTCGGACAGCTCGCTCAGCGTCGCGTAGATCTCGGTAGCGGCCAGGTACAGCAGGTCAGGCAGCGTCATGGAGGCGGCCAGGTCGCCGATGCTGAAACGCACAGCCAGGTCGGGCAGCGCGAGCTTCTGCGCGAGGTGATAAAGCACTGACGATTTTCCGGCCCGTTTCTGCCCGTACACGATGACGCTGCCGCGGGACCGCCCGACCGTCTCGACCAGATCGGCGATCAGCTTGTCGCGGCCCTTGAACATCGCGGGGTTCTCGACGGGAGGCCCGGCGTTGTAGGGATTGGGGATCTCTTCCCACTCCTCGTCCGCGCGCAGGTGGATCGACATCGACTGCTCCGGTGAGACCTCCCGCTGGGCTGAGCGCAGGGTGAAGTGCACGCGGCACTTGAGCGTGATCAGCTCCTGGGCGATCGCGGGCGCGCTCGCCACAAGCGAGACCTGGCAGGTACTCGAGCCGCCGGCGCCGATCAGGCCGGCGACCGGCACCATGCCCCTGGCCGTCTTGTAGTCGTTGCTTGGCCGGATCTCAAGCTCCACGTTGCTGACCGGGCTGGCATCCGGGCTGTTCGAGACCTGCAACTGGACGGTGATCAGGTTCTCGCTCGGCAGGTAGCGGTCGACGACCTGCTCTACCTTGAGTGTTCGCGGCGCGACGCTGGCGTCGTACTGCTGGAAGTCCTGCTCAAGCTCCCGCTCGAGCGCGCTCAGGTACGGCCGCAGGATCTCCAGCGACAAGACCGTCGGCCCGCTCTCGAACTCCTTCACCTTGTCGCGGATGCTGGTCCTGGTGTTGCCGAACAGCCGCTCGCGCTCGACGTACACGTTGTGGTTCATGTACTCGCGCAGTGACGTGATGATCGCCAGGCAGTCGGAGATCCTGGCCAGGTCGGTGGGCGAGGCCAGTTCGCTCACCTCTCCTGAGACTCGCTGGAGCAGGTCGCTGTGCCGGTCGAGAGCGGACAGCGCGGACCCGGATTCCACCAGCGCGCTGATCTGGCGGTAGACCTTCCGGCGGTTGCGGTCCTGCTCGGCGGCCGTCACCCAGGCGGCGGTGAAGCTGGCCTGGTCGGCGGGTGCCTCGGCCCGGCCGAGATGCGCGGCCAGCGCCTGCCGGAAGATCTCCCTGGTCGTGTGGTTCGCCCAGATCCGGCGGATCAGCCGGGTCGCGGTCTCTCCCTGGGTCGGCAGCGCGAGCAGCGCCACCAGGACTCGCGCGGACAAGTGCCTGGCGCCGCTCATGATCGGCGGGAGGGCTTCTTCCAGCTGCGGCAGGTTCCTGATGTCAAGCAGCCCGGCATCGTTCTGGGTGAACGACTTCACCAGCTGACGGAGCTTGATCGCCACGACGTCGTCCCAGCTGCCGTTGACGCTCACCGCCTCGGAGTAGTAGGCGCGGATGACATCGGCGTTGCCGTTGCCCTCCAGCGCCCAGGCATCGCCCATCGCGGCAGCGAAGTACCGCAGCCGGAGCCGGAAACCCTCGTCGGTAATGCCCAGGTCCTGCATGATGCGCGCGGCCGACAGGTTCGCCTCGGCGCGCTCCCTCGGGAAGTCCTTGCCAAGCCGCTTGGCGCGGCCGGATACCAGGTCATCGAGCCGCTTGATGTCGTCTTCGCTGAATTCCCGGCGGGCCAGGCTCTCGGCCCGAACTCCCCAGTACTCGCACCGCTCCAGGTGGAAGGCCAGCAGCGGGCTCAGCCCTGAGGTCGCGTCGGCCTGCTGCTGCAGCGTTTCCTCGACGGCCGAGAATATATTGGTCTCCATCGCCTGATAGAGCTGGTCGAGTACCGGCTGCAAGGATGCCGTGTGCCTCGGGTTGCGCTTGAGCTCGTGCTCGAGCAGTTCCTTGGCTTCTTGGTACTGGAAGCTCTTGAGCAGGGCCACCGTCGTGCGCCGGATTACCCTGATCCGGTCATCGCTCGTCGGCGCCTGCCTGAGCATGAGGCGCAGCTGCTCGGCCGCCTCCTCCCATCGCCCGGCGTGCTCAAGTACCGTGCTGAGCATTTGCGACCAGGCCCAGAGCTCGGTGGACGTCCGGAACAGGCGGCGGTTCTTCTTCAGGACGGCCAGCGCTTCGTCCCGCTTCTTGAGCCGGGTTGACAGCAATTCGGCCAGCCGCCGCACCGCCCGTACCGGCTGGTCCCCTTCCGCTATCGCTTCCTCGTACAGTCGCTGGGCGGTCGCCAGATCCTCGGTGCGGGACGCTTCCTCGGCCCGGATGAACGGGCCGTCACGGGGCTCCAGGCCGCCTGACTGCGCGGGCTTCCTGTAGGGGGCATGAGGGGCTGGACGCGCCGGCGCGGGGAGCGAGCTGGGGCGCGGAATGGGGCGCGGAATGGGCCGCGACGCGGGCCGGGGCTTGGGAGGCGACTCTCTCTTCGCCTTGGCCACCGCCTGCTCGGTGATCCGGGTCAGCGACTCGAGCGGCGCGGCCTGCCTGAGGTCGTCGAGTGCCTTTGCCGCTCCCGGTACGTCGTTGCGATTCAGGCAGGCGTGCACCCGAACCGCGAGTTCCCTGATGGCGGACTCGCTCAGTCGCGGTTCGCCCCGGCTGGCCGGTGACGGGGCGTCAGCGGTCACGGCAGCCGGCTCGCCAACTGCCGCCGGCACCACAGCGGCACCGGGCCGCACGGCTTCGCCGGGCTCCGCGGGCCGCGCGTGCAGCGTCCGGGCGAGGACATCGAACGCGGTCGCTGGCGCGTTCGGCGAGTCGCACTGGTCAGCGGGGAAGCCGATCAGGTCGGTCTTCGAGACGCAGATCAGGCCGCAGTGCAGCACGGCCAGCCGGCTGGCGCCCGAACGCCACGCGCCGGCATCCCGCACGAGCCCGGCAAGCTCGGCCTTGCCTTCGCGCTCGGTCAGCACAATTGCGGCCAGTCCCATAAGAGCCGGATCGCGGGGAGGGGAATCCTCGTCAAGGCACTTACTGAGAGTGAGCGGCGCCAGTTCGCGCTCGTCGGTCAGGCGCTGCGCTATCGCAAGGTCAAAACTCGACGAACTGTCGTTGAGCGCATCCGCCGCCTCCGCGAACAGGTCGCGCGCTTTTCGCTGCTCGCCCGCATGCCAAAGCAGCCGTCCGGCGATCTGCAGCGCGTCTGGCGCTTCATAAGCTTCGGCAATTTTCCGCAGTTGAGCGGCATATTGCGGGATTCGCTCGGGTTCCCTCATCTTCAGCGCGTTCTCATAGCGGTTTCGCACGTTAACGAGCTGCCTATTGAGCTGAGTCCTTTCCTCGATGCCGAGATCGGCGTCATACACCGTCCATTGCGGGGCGCCGATGTCGAGGACCACGCCTCGCACCTGGCTTTCCAGGTCCGCGAGGGCTTGCAGGGCGCCGGCCGGGAAGTCGGCTTCCTTGGCGCGCGCCGGGACCACCGCGTCAGGGATGCGCGCCTGGGGGAGATGGTCAGGTACCGCGCGAGGCAAACCCGCGGTGCCGTTGACGGCACTGGCGGCTGGCGAAAGGCGCTCCACCTTGGCGATGGCACTAGCTTCGAGGATGATCTCGCTGTCGTGGGCGCTGATGATCAAGCATTCGTCGTCAATGTCCAGGAGGATGCCCTCGAGCGGTTCCCCCGTGTGCGTACTGACACGAATGCTGCTCCCCAACGGCACGCGCGATTTGATCGGGGCAAGCCGCACACTCCGACTCTACCCTTTTGGCGCGGTGTGTGCGCTCCCTGAGCGAGGGTTTAGAAGTGCGGCCCCGGCGCTGCCGGTAATTTCTGCCCGGGGGCCGCGCGAGATGCCGGCTAGCAAGAACCGACAAATCCTCAATGGCCGGTGATGTCTTTGCGGCCGGCCGGGTCCCTGATGGTTCGCTCAGGGACCCGGCCGGACCCGCGGACCAGCGGTTACCTGGTGAAGGCGATCTGGATGTGCCGGAACTGCACGAACAAGTGCGGGTAGCCGTCTCCCGGCCCGTTCTGGCTGTCATCGCCGGCCGCCGCTATCCTGCGCAGCACTCTCATGCCCCGGGTAACGGTTGCGAATGGCGTGAAGTCCGGCGGCAGCGTGGTGTCTTTCCACACGAAGAAGAACTGGCTGCCGTTGGTGTTCGGCCCCGCATTGGCCATGGCGACCGTGCCGGCCGGATAGGTAGCGCCGGCGAGGTTCTCGTCGTTGAACCGGTAACCGGGTCCGCCCGAGCCTGTGCCGGTCGGGTCACCGCATTGCAGGACGAAGATCCCCTTAGTGGTCAGTCGGTGACAGTGTGTCCCGGTGAAGTACTGGCGCTGAGCGAGGAACCTGAACGAGAAGGTGGTGCACGGCGCCTGCGCGGTGAGCGCCTTGATCACGATCAGGCCCTGAGTGGTGTGCAGCCTGGCGTTGTACGGCTTGGCCGCTCGGGCCGGGGTGAAGTCCGGCAGTCCCTTGAACCTGTCGAACGGCACTGCCTTGACGAAACCGCAGCCCGCCGCGGCCGGCTCGGCGTGAAATGCCGCGCCGGCCATTATCGCGGGCCCGGCGGCGTGCCGCGGCGCGGCCAGGGATGTGGCCGGCCTGGACGGCGCCTGGGTCAGCGCGCTAGCCGAAGCGGCACCCGCTAGCACGAGCGCGACTGACGCGGCGGAGATGACTAATGCGTGATGCTTTCTCATGCGATGACCTTTCTGGTAGACCTTGCGGCCTCGGCCAGCCTAAGGGACCCGCCTGGCCTGAGTCGTGGCGGCGGCCTTGATGGACTGGCCTGGGCCTCGCCCGAGCCCCGGCCCCCGACGCGAGGCTGTCCTCCGGTCACCCGTTGGGGATGGGGTCGCCTCGCGGTAGGCGGGGAGTGCTACTCCGCAGGCAGAGAGCGGAGGGTTTCGTGGCGGGAATGGCCGGCCATGCCCGCGGCGCTCACGGCTGCGGCGTGCGCTCCGGGGCGGCTCCCGCCCCGGCCGCCGCATGAATGCCGAGGTCGCGGTTGTCGCGGCGACGCTTCTCGGCTACGCCGTCGTCGAGCGACTCCTGCGCAGGACGCCGGTTTCGGGCGCTCTCCTGTTCACCGGGGTCGGCCTGCTGGCCAGCGGGCAGGTCACAGGGCTTATCACGCCGTCGCGCGATGGCCCGAGCGCCACGATCGTGCTCGAGCTGACCTTGGTGATCGTGCTGTTCACCGACGCCATGGCGATCCACGTTTCCGCGTGGGCGACCCAGCGGCCGCTTCCCGTCCGGCTGCTGGGGATCGGCCTGCCGCTGACGATAGTCACGGGCTGGCTGCTGGCGTTGCCTCTCATCCCGGGCATAGGGATCGCGGAGGCGGCTCTCCTCGCCGCGATCCTGGCCCCGACGGACTCGGCGCTCGGGCTGCCTGTCATCACCAATGACAGCGTTCCGCTGCTGATCAGGAACGCGCTGAACATCGAGGGCGGCCTCAACGACGGCCTGATACTGCCGTTCGTGACGATCTTCCTCGCGGCAGCGCTCGAGGATGAGAGCGCCGTCGGCGGCGGCCACCTGTTCCTGGTCTTCCTCCGCGCCATCGTCGCGTCCGCTGCCATAGGCGCGGCGATCGGGCTCGCGGGCACCTTCGCGCTGCGCTGGTCGATGGCCAGGGGCTGGTCGGGACGGCACTGGCGATCCGTTGCCCTGCTCTCGATGGCCGCGCTCTCGTTCGCGCTCGCCGACGCGATTGAAGGCAGCGGGTTCATCGCAGCGTGGGTAGCCGGACTTGCCGCTGGCGCTGTCTCCCGAGGAACCCTGGAACGAGCGCGGCAGACACCAGAAGAGCTGGCCAATATCGGGACGTCGGTCAGTTTCGTGCTGTTCGGCGCGGTGTTCCTGGCACCAGCGCTCGCGAACGTGACCTGGCAGGCGGCTGTGTACGCGCTGCTCAGCCTCTCGGTCGTCCGGATCGTTCCCGTCGCGGTCGCGCTGCTCGGCTCCGGGCTCGCACGGCAGACCACTGCCTACATCGGCTGGTTCGGGCCACGCGGCCTAGCCTCCATAGTGTTCGCTGACCTGGTGGCGACGAGCGGGCTCCCGAAGCAGAGCCTGATCGTCAACGTGGTGATGCTCACCGTCGCGATGAGCGTGCTCCTGCACGGCGCCACCGCGCGCTGGGGTGCGCAGCGTTACGCGACGTGGTTCGCGCGCGCGACCGCGCGCCAGCCGGATATCCCCGAGGCGGCCGGTGCCGGGCGCTTCGTCCGGCGCCTGCGAGTATCCCAGGACATCACGGCCGATAGCGAGCGCGGCGGCGGGCGCTGAGCATGCTCCGTGCGGGTGCCAGAATTCTTCAGGTGAAAGCGGACATCCGTGATCGGCCCAGGCCGCTACCACGGACGCCAGTAGGGGTTGTCCGGTTCCGTCGCGGAGATTGGTCGTTGCGCGGAGGGTTTCCCGGTTCCGTCGCGGAGATTGGTCGTTGCGCGGAGGGTTTTCCGGCCTCCCTGCGGAGACTTGTCGTTGCGCGGAGGCTTTTCCGCATATAGGCCGGTAAAGACTCCGTGATGCGAGAACTCTCCGCGGCGGAGCCGGCAGCGCTCCGCGATCATGGCCCGCCCGCCGGAGCTTGACTTTCCGCAATCCCGGCATCCCCGGCACCCCCGGCACCCCATCGCGGCCGTGCTTGCGGCGCCCGGACCCTCCCCGCATCGGCAACTCTCCGCCAAAGGCTCAGGAAGAGTCTCCCGCTGACCCGGGATTCGGTCAGGAGGGTTTCCGGCGTCCCTGCGAGAGAACTCTCACAGGCCTCGCCCGGGCTGATGCCGGTGCTGGTTCCGATCTTGATCCCTTGCCGCTTCGCTGATTTTGATCATGCGCTGACCTGCATGTTCCGGTCGGCCTGAAGCGCTCGGCCAGCCGTCCGCCCGAGCGGCACCGAGCCCGGACAACATCACCGCACGAAACGACACCCGATCCGGAACACCAACCGTTGTGTCGGCGTGATCGTCGCTGGTGCCAGGGTGTAAATGGAGGCTATTTACAGACCAATGCCCGCATTCATGCGCCCACGCCCCGCCCGACCGCCAGCTCAGTAACCTCACAAACCGGGCGGGCAACGATGGGTGCTCATGGGACAACGACGGGGTGCTCATGGAACCTGGCCGCTCGCGGCAGGAAGACGGCCATGCTGCCGACCGTGCCAGGAATCACCCCAGAGACCCGGCGCGCGATTGCAAAAGTGCCTTAGCAGCTAGTAGGCTGTGGCAAAATAGGAGGTGCGGGATGGTCAAGCTTGAACGCGATGCCCCGTACGTGCAGATTATCGAGCACTACCGGCGCCTGATCGCGGCCGGGAAGCTGCGCGACGGCGACATGCTGCCGTCGGGCAGGGAGATCGCGAAGCATTTCGACGTGTCGATTGCCACCGCTGCCAAGGTCGCCACGGGGTTGCAGGCACTCGGCCTGGTCACGCCGAGGCCTGGGGCGGGCACGGTGGTGACCGCGCCGCACCCGCCGGCTGACCGCGCCCAGGGCGGGCCGGTCCTGATCAGCCTCGCTGGCCGCGCGCCGGACCAGGCGGGTGCCGAATCCAAGGTGATCGATGCCGCCATCACGTCCGCGCCCGGCCACGTCGCGGCCGAGCTCAGCCTGGAGCCGCTGGACGAGGTGGTGCGCCGGCGGCAGGTCACGGTCAAGGACGGTGTGACCGCGGCCGTGCTGACCTCCTGGTACCCAGCCGCACTCGCCGGGACCCTGCCCGGCACTGACCTGCCCGGCACTGACCTGCCCGGCACTGACCTGCCCGGCACTGACCCGCCGGGCGACCAGGTTCCTCGTTCGCGGCCCGCGTGGGGCCAGGACTGGGTGTCGGCCCGCCCGCCGACCTCGGCCGAGGCCAGGGAGTTCGGTATCAAGCGCGGCTCGGCGGTCCTGGTCGCCGTCAGCCGCAAATACGACTCCGCCGACCGCGTCATCGAGTACGCCGAGCTGGTCTCCCGAGCCGACACACGCGTCGAGTACCGCTACGAGTACAAGCCTGGCTAGCCGCGGTCCGGGTAGCTGGCGGGGATGATCAGCCAGCGTGGTGCCGGGCGGGCTTGGCGGCAGCGGCGCAGGGCTCAGCCCCGGGGGACGGGCTCTGATCCTGCCACCAAGTCGCCACCGAGGATTGGCCCAGGATCGCGCACAGGCGGGCTATCTCGTGGGCAGGGCTGAGGTCCCAGACGGTCGCGGTGCCGTCGTTGGCAGCGGTCACCAGCCGGTTGCCCGGCAGGAAGGCGACCCGGTTGAATACTGTGGCGGAGGCCTCGCTGCCGAGCACCGCGGGGTAGGCGGTCAGGCTGGCGGCGGGCTGCGGCGTCGCCAGGTTCCACAGCCGCACTGTCGCGTCCTGGCCCGTGACGGCCAGCGTGTGCCCGCCCAGGCTGAAGGCCAGGTCACGAACCTGGGAGGTGCCAGGGTCGAGCTTGGCGGCCAGCGCGCCTGTGCCTGCGTGCCATAGCTTGACGGTGCCGGTGAGATCACCCCCGCCCGCGGTGGCCAGCAGCCGGCTGTCTGGGCTGAACGCCAGGGTCATCGGACCCTGGCCCTGGCCCGTCCTGATCCGCTTGCTGATCCGGTAGCTGCCTGTGCTCAGCAGCAAGACGACGCCGGTCCCGAGGCCCACCGCGGCGGTGCTCCCGTCCGGGCTGACGGCGAAGCTGGCGCCGCTGGCGGCCTCTGCGGGCAGTGGAAGTGGCCTCGGGCGGGTGTGCCACCCGGCGGTATCGCGCACGAGGATCGTGTTGACCCAGCCGTTCGACGTGGTCAGGTACGAACAGTCTGTGATCATCCTGTGCCGCTTGGGCACGAAGGCCACCTGGGCCAAGGTGGTATCACGCACTTGCCCGGACGAGGCGCCGGGCGACTGCAGTACCTCAAGCGGGCTGGCGGTGCCCAGCCGCCAGACCCGGACGTCGCAGTCAAGGTAGATCGCCGCGAGCAGCCGCCCGTGGTCGCCGAACGCGAGTCCGTCGACCGGAGATTCATCGCCCGGCAGCTGCCGGGAAGCCGCAGGGTCACCGGGCCGCCAGAGCTGGATGGTGCCGTCGCTGGCGCCGGTGGCCAACAGTCGTCCGCGTGGGGCGACGGCGACGGAGTCGAGGCCGCTGTCGAGCCCGGGATGGATGAGTGTCCGCTGGTCCAGATCGAACGCGAATGGGCCGCCGCCGATAGTGCTGCCTGCCAGGATGTCCCCGCCGGCGGCCAGGTGGTCGGCGGGTGCGGGCAGCTCGTAATCCGGGCTTACCCTGGCCCCGGCGGCGACATCGTAGCTGCCTAGGGCATTACTCGGCCCGGTGGCGGCGTACAGGTACTTGCCCTGCGGCCCGAAGGCGATGCCGGGTCCGTCGGCCACGGTCGTAAACGCGAGGACTGGCTTGCTCGTAGGGACCCCGATGGCACTCACGCCGCATAGCGCGACGATTTGGTCGGCGGCGGCGGCCACGTGCTGGCCGTCAGGGGAGAACAGGACCGAGCTCACCATGCCGAGCCCCCGGGCAAGCTCAGCGCGCCTTGTGCCGGTGCCCGGGTCCCATAGCTGGACTCGGCCGTTGTCGCTGCCGCTGGCCAGCAGGCGCCCATTCGGGCTGAACGCCAGCGTCGTGATCAAGCCGGTCAGCCCGGTGATCCGGTGCAGCAGCCGATGACTGGCGCTGTCCCACAGGTCGATCGCGCTTGGGAGCGTTTGGGTTGTTTGCCCGGAGCTCGTCTTGAGAGCGGTCCCGATCGCGATCAGGTCCCCGCGGGGGCTGTAGCTGACGGTGCTGATGGCCTCGCTTTCGGTCTCAGGGAGCGGGTCAGCCAGCGGACGGTGGCTTGCTACGTTCCAGAACCGCAAGCACGGGATGATGTCCACGGTGGCGGCTAGCGTCCGGCCGTCCGGGCTGAAGGCCAGTGTCGAAGCGGTGGCGCCCAGGTCCGGGAAGGTCGCCAGCTTGCGATGGGTGACCAGGTTCCAGAGCTGGATGCTTGACTTGGGCGCGGCGTGGCTACCAAGGCCGGGCTCCTCGCCGATGGCCATCAGCTTGCCGTTAGGGCTGACGGCGATCGCCGTGGCGTGATCCCGGGCCTGCTCAGGGTAGGAGCCCAGGTACGGGTCGGCCTGGCGGCTGAGCAGACTGCTGCGCGCGTCCTCGGTTCGGTCGGCCTGCCAGGCGGCCAGCGCGTCCAGGTCCGAGGTCCGCAGGCTCACCGTCAGGGAGCTGTCGGACTGAGCCGCGAACTTGGCCGACTGCTCCAGGCTGCTCGCCCGCACGGCCCGCCGCTGCTGGCCGACCGCGACACCGCCGGCACTCAGGGCCATGACGAGCACCACGGCCAGCCCAGCGGACAGGACCCGCAGCCGCCGGTTCTGCCGGCGTTCCCGGTGCCGGACGGCGTGCTCGGCGGCGGCGCTGGCATCCAGGAACGATCGTTCCAGGCCGGTCAGCTCCGCCTCGTTGGCTGCCCGCCACGCGATCGCGCCGCTCAGCCTGGCCCCCCGGTACAGGCCGCCCGCGTCCCGGCTTTCCTGCGCCCACGCGCAGGCGTCCTCGCCCAGCTGGCGGTGCAGCCGCAGCCCGGCCCTGTCCTCGGCGATCCAGCTGGCCAGCCGGGGCCACGCGGTAAGGAACGCCTCGTGCGTGATCTCCACGCCATCCTCGCCGGCGGTGACGAGCCTGGCACGGGTGAACCTCGCCAGCACCGTCGTCCCCAGCGCGCTGCCTGAGGCGCTCGGGCCGGTCTCGTCGAGCCCGGCCAGCACGTCAGCGCGGGGGATGCGGCGGCGGGTGAACTGGCCCTCCCGGCCGACGTTGACCAGCCGCAGCATGATCCGCCTGGCAGCATCCCTGCCGCCGGCCGGGAGGTCGGCGCAGATCCGCTCGGCCTCGGCGGCGACCGCGCCGTGAATGCCGCCGGCTTCCCGGTAGCCGGCAACGGTCAGCGTGCCCCCATTCCGCCGGTCCCAGGTGGCAGCCAGCGTGTACGCCAGCAACGGCAGCGCGCCCGGCTCGTACGCGGCCACGCCGGGCCGCAGCCCCAGGTCGGTGATCATTAGCTCCGGCAGGCCCGGCTCCACCGTCAGCCCGGCCCGCATCGCGGGCAGGGTGATGGCGCGGCGCAGGTCGTCCTCGGCGAGAGGGCCGACCACGAGCTGGTTGTCGGCCAGCAGCCCGCCGAGGTCAGCGAGGCTCGCGCAGTCCTGGTAGAAGTCGGTGCGCACGCCGAGCACTACGAGACCGCGAGCGGCCAGGGCTAGCAGTACCCGGACGAACCGCGCCCGCTCCGCGCTGTCGGCGCACTGGGTAAAGATCTCCTCGAACTGGTCGACCACGAGCACGAACCGGCCATCAGGGCCAAGCCCGGCGGCCACGGCGGCCGGATCATCACCGGTGACCTGGCCGCCCATCGCCGCGGCTAGCGTGGCCAGCGGGTCGGCGCCCAGCCGGTCGACCAGGATCCGCGGCCACTCCGCCGAGCCGGCAGCGGGCAGCAGCCGCCCGTCGCTCAGCGCCGGGATCAGGCCGGCGCGAAGCAGCGAGGACTTGCCGGCGCCTGAGGCTCCGAACACCAGCAGCGGCGCGTTCGCGCTGACCTGCTCGGCCAGCCTGGCTATCAGGTGAGCGGTCAGATCCTCCCGGCCGAAGAAGCGGGCGGCGTCCGTGCTCTCGAACTGCCGCAGGCCCGGGTAAGGGCACTGGGCAGGCCCGGCGGGCCCGGCAGGCCCGGCAGGCACTCGCTCGTGATTGTCGTCCCGCGTCCGCACCACGCGCTGGAGCAGCACCGTGAGCGCGCCAAGTTCGGCCCGCGCCGCCTGCAGCTCGCTGCTGTGCCGCACACCCTGGCCCAGCAGCTCCGACAGCCGCTCGGCGGCATCGCCGAGCATCCAGCCGAACTCGGTCAGCTGCCCGCTCAGCTCAGCCAGACCCTCCGCGATCCGCGGGTCGGCCGCCATGGCCGCCTTCACGGCTCCGATCTGGCGCAGCACCTCGGACAGTTCCGCGCGCAGGCCCGCGCCCGGCGCCCCGGGAGCTTCCAGCGCGGCCTGGAGCTGGTCAGCGAGCTCATCGGGCTTATTCCGCTCGGCCGCGCTGGTCAGCACGGCGGCGAGGTACCCGCTGCCGAGCCCGCCAAGCTGGTTGAGCAGCACGGTCAGCTCCCCGGCCGACGGCCCCTGGCGCGAGGAACGGCGCGAATGCCGCGGCGGCCAGGAACGCCGCCAGAGCCGACGGCCGCTGCCCGGCCAGCCGCCCGCCCGCGCGGACAGCCTCGGCGATCCCGGCGCGCATCCGGCCCGCTACGCCGTCCTTCCCGGCCTTTTCGGCCCCCATTCAGACTCCTAGCCAGCGGCGATCCTCGTGAGCTCTAACAAATAGCACATAGATGACTACTCATTGTGCAGAATCATGGTCCCGGCCGGCGTCTTCACGGCGTCCAGCCACCCGCGGTCACCGGCGGCACCCAGCCACCGCGGTCACCGGTGCCGGCCAGCCACCTCAACATCGGGCTCGGCGCTGGCGCCGGTGACGGCCGGCCGCGTCCGGCGGTCAAGGCGGCGCAGGGCCGGCCAGCAGGCCGCGCCGATGAGGATTGTCGGCACGCCGCCAGCCACCAGTGACCATCGCGCACCCAGATGCTGGCCAATCCAGCCGACCAACGGGCCGCCGATCGGGGTCGTACCGAGCCAGGCGAGCCCCCACAGGGCCATCACCCGGCCGCGCATCATCGGCGCCGACGCGGCCTGCAGCATGGTCTTGGCCATCGAGTTGAAGGTGATGCTCCCGTAGCCGACAAACACCATGGTGGCGAATTCCACGGCCAGCGTCGGTGCCGCCGCCGCGGCGGTGATCGCCAGTCCCCACCCGATCGACGCCAGGCACAGGGCCCGGCCGCTCGGGCGGCCCTGGCCGCCGCGACGACTCCTCCGACCACCGCGCCGGCCCCCATGATCGACGCCATGAGGCCGTAGGTCCCGGCGCCGCCGTGAAAGACGTGGCTGGCCATCAGCGGCAGCGTGACCTGGAATTCCCAGGCCAGCGTGCCGACGACGGTGATCATGATCAACGGCACGAGCAGCTCAGGCGTGTGCCTGACATAGCGCAGGCCTGCCCGGATCTGGCCTCGTTCCTTCCGCGCCCGCTGCGCGGGGAACAGCTCGGCCGGCCGCATCAGGACCAGCGATACCAGCACCGCGGCGAACGAGATGCCGTTGAGCGCGAAGCACATGACCAGGCCGAGCACGGCCACGAAGAGCCCGCCGAGTGCCGCCCCGAATACCCGGGCCAGGTTCAGCGAGACAGAGTTGAGCGTGATCGCGTTCGACAGTTCCTCCGGGCGGACCATCTCCCCGATGAAGCTCTGCCTGGCCGGATTGTCGAACACGTTAACGAAGCCCAGCACCAGCGTGAGGACGTACACCATCCACATCTCGATGACGCCGGCGCCGATCAGCACCGCGAAGACCCCGGCCAGCAGGCCAGAGAGCGTCTGGGTGACGTACAGCACGCGCCGCTTGTCCAGCCGGTCGGCGATGAGCCCGCCGAACGGCCCGAACACGAAGATCGGCATGAACCTGGTCGCGGTGGCCAGCCCGAGATCCGTGCCGCTTCCGGTCAGCTTCAGCACCAGGAACGCCAGCGCGACCGTCTGCATCCAGGTGCCCATCATCGAGAGCAGCTGGCCAGAGAAGTACAGGCGGTAGTTCCGGTTCCGCAGCGACAAGGCGACGCCGTTCAGCCCGAGCCGGCCTCGTGCTCCCGCGGTGCCGCCGTTCACGCCCTCACCTCATTAGTTAGCCTAGCTAAAGATTATAGGTGAAAGGTTGCCGTCCGCACGGCCGCGGGCGACTGGGCTCTGGGAACCAGGGGAGGCCCGGCGCCTTATTCATCCCGGCGGTTTGCGAGCGATCCGCCGGGGAGCGGACGCGGAAGTTACGAGCGGGCGCTCAGCCGCATCCGCAGCCGGTGCGGCGACACGGTGGCGTTCAGCGTGGCCGGCCGGACCGGGCGGTCGCTGACAGGGGCAAGGCGCCAGCGGGCCGTGATCGCGGCGAGGGCCAGGGCGGCCTGGGTCAGGCTGAAGCGATCGCCGATGCACTTGCGGGCGCCCGCGCCGAACGGGATATAGGCACTGCGATCGGGCCGGGCATCCTGCCACCGGCCGGGGTCGAAGAGGTCCGGGTCAGGGTACAGGTCGCCGCGGTGGTGGATGAGGTAGGGGCTGTAAGCCAGGGTGTCTCCGGCGGCGAAGCGGGTGCTGCCGAGCACGGTGTCCTCGGTGACGGTCCTGGTAATCAGCCAGGTCGGGGGGTAAACGCGCAGCGTCTCGCTGATGACGTGCCTGGTCCGCGGCAGCGCGTCCAGGTGCTCGTAGGCAGGAGGCGCCCCGGCTACGACGCTGTCGACCTCGCTGTGCACCGCCGCCTCGACGTCGGGGTGGGCGGCCAGCAGGTACAGCGCCCAGGCCAGGGCCGTGGCGGTTGTCTCGGTGCCGGCGGCGAGGAACGTCAGTACCTGGTCAGCCAGCTCCGCCTCGCTCAGCGCACGCCTGCCCTCCGCGCTGTCGTCGTCGCGGGCGGACAGCAGGGAGTGCAGCAGGTCGCCGTGATCGGTGCCGTCCGCGCGGCGGCGGGCCAGGATGCCGGCCACGGTCTGGAGCAGCCGGGCGCCCGCCTTCTCGAAGCGGTAGCCGGCCGTGCCGGGCACGCGGCTGGCGAACCCGGGCATGAGTACCCGGTAGATCAGGCCGTTCAGGTAGGCGGGCAGGTCATCGAGGAGCCCGGCTGAGCTCCCCGGCCGTGAGCGAGGTGGCGAACATCGCCCGCACGGTGGCCCGCGCCACCATCGCGGTCATCTCGCGAACGACCGCGAGTACCTGTCCCTCGTGCCAGCCGGCCGCCGTATCCTGCGCTACGGCCGACATCGTGGCGCCGTAGCCGGCCAGGCGGTCTGAGCTGAAAGAAGGCTGGCAGAGCTTGCGCAGCCGCCGGTGCTGGCCATGCGGGCAGGTGACCAGGTTGTCGCCGGACACCTCCCTGATCCGGTCGTAGAGCGGCCCGCCCTTGTCGAACGTCCGGTCATCTACGAGCAGCTGGTAGGTCAGCCGCGCGTCGCACACCATGACCACTCGCTGCGGCCCGAGCCGCATCACGACCATGTCCCCTTGCGCGGGCAGCCTGGATAAAAAGCCGAGCGGGTCGCGGATCAGCGACAGCGTGTGCCCTAAGCCCGGCAGCGCCCCCGACGCGACTGGCACCTGCGTATCCGGCTGCACAACGCCTCCCGTTCGCAAACTCTGGCTCCGCGTGGCAATCCACATCCGCGGCGTCATCCGAAGGTGCCCTCACCATAGCGGCGATCTCGCATCACCGGAGACCGGCTCCGGCCCGCCCTGAGAGTGCCGCGGTACCGCGATCGCTTCGGGCCTGGTGGCTTCGGGTATGGTGGCGTTATTAAGTCGCAGTTCGCGGCTGCCGCTCAGGACCCTGGCGGCGCATCACCCGTCCCTTCTCCCGCCACGATGTGCACTCCAGGAGTCCGCCGGCATGCGATCCGACAAAGCCACGGCCACAGCGACCGGGTCGCCCCTCGAGTCGTCCGCCGCGCCGCTCGCATCATCACGCGGCAGCGACTATGCCCAGCTATCCCGCCAGATCCGGCAAGCGGGCCTGATGGAACGGCGACCCGCCCGTTACGCCTTGCGGATCGCCCTGACCATCTCCTTGCTGGCGGCCGGCTGGGTTGCCTTCGTCCTGGTGGGCGACTCGTGGTGGCAAATCGCGGTAGCCGCGTTCATCGCCTTGATCTTCACCCAGCTCGGGTTCCTGGGTCACGACGCGGGTCACCATCAGATTTCGAGGCACAGGCGGGTCAACTACATTCACGGCCTGCTCTACGGCAATCTGGGCATCGGGCTGAGCTACGGCTGGTGGGTCGGCAAGCACAACCGGCATCACGCGAACCCCAACACCGAGGGCGCCGACCCCGACATCGCCATAGGCGCGCTTGCCTTTACCTCGGCCCAGGCGGCCAGCCGCCGGGGCCTGGGCCGGTTCCTGGTCCGTATCCAGGCCTACCTGTTCTTCCCGCTGCTCCTGGCCGAGGCGGTCAGCCTGCACGTGGCAAGCGTCCGCTCCCTCGCGGCCAGGTCGACTCGCAGCACGGTAGCCGAGGCGGTGCTGCTTGCCGTTCATTTCGCGGGCTATTTCGCCCTTGTGTTCCTGGTGCTGCCACCGGTCAAGGCGGTCGTGTTTATCGTGGTAAATCAGGCTCTCTTCGGCCTGTACCTGGGTGTCTCGTTCGCTCCCAACCACAAAGGGATGCCCATACTCGGCGCGGCCGACCGGTGTGACTTCCTGCGCCGTCAGGTGCTGACCTCCCGCAACGTCACCGGCGGCTGGCTGACCGACGTTGCCCTTGGCGGCCTCAACTACCAGATCGAGCACCACCTGTTTCCGTCCATGCCCCGGTCCAACCTGCGCCGCGCCCAGCCCATGGTCAGGGCATTCTGCCAGGAGCTAGAGCTGCCTTACGGCCAGGCCAGCCTTTTCGGCTCCTACGCCCAGGCCCTCCGCCACCTGGACACCGTCGGCAGGGTGCCCAGCCCGGTCAGTGTCGCGGGGTAGGGCCAGGCGATCCGCTGCGTGAGCTGAGCGATGTGCCGCCCGCGGGGGACTTGATTCAGTCCTGAATGTGCGGCATGACCTGGCTGGCGAGGCGCTCCATCTGCTCAGGCTGATCGAAGACGGTAGTGAAGAGGATCAGCTCGGCGCCTGCGGCGGCGACCGCGTTGACCTCGCGGACGCAGTCCGCCGGGGTGCCGGCCACCGTCGCGGCCTCGATGGACGGGACCCGGCGTCCGTAGATCCGCGCCATGGCATCGTTGACCCGCGCCCGTGCCCGCTGGGCGTCGTCATCGACGGCGATGTAGATCCGCTTGGCGATCGGGAACGTGCCAGGGCCCGGCCCGCTTCGCTGAGGGCCTGGCGCACGATCCGGACCTGCCCGGCGAAGCTGGCGGTCGGCGATGACCCGGCGCCGAAGAACCCGTCGCCTAGCCTCACCGCGCGCCGCAGGGCTGGCTCGGCGTTCGCGCCGAACCACAGGGGCGGGTGCGGCTTCTGGGCGGGCTTGGGCTCCATGGCGGCGTCGCTGAGCTGCCAGAACTCTCCAGCGAACGTCACCGAGGGCTCGGCCCACAATGCCTTCATCAGGGCGATGCCCTCGGTAAACCGCGCGACGTAACGGTCCGCGCTCAGGCCGAACGCCGCGAACGGCCTGGCTTTCCCTCCCGTCCCGACGCCGATCTCCAGCCGGCCGAGGCTGAGCTGGTCCAGCGTGCTCAGGGCCTTCGCCAGATGCACCGGACTGTGCAGCGGCGTGACGAAAACCACGCAGCCCAGGCGGAGCCGGCTCGTGCACGCCGCCGCGAAGGTCATCGTCTCGGCCGGCGCGAGCTGCGCGCCGCTGCCGAGCACGGACTCCTGCGTCCACGCGCTCTCGAAGCCGAGTTCCTCGGCGCGGCCAAGGTACGCGCGGAACCGCTCAGGCTCGAACTCGCCATCGGCATAGAACTGGGGTATCGCGATCGCGAAGCGCATAGCCCGCATCGTAGCTGCCCCGCCGCAGCGCTTGCATCGCCAGCCGATAGACCCGTCTCTGGGACATCCATGGGCCGAGGAGCACGGCCAAAACTGGAACCTGTTCTAGTTAAGCCAGCCGGCGTAGAGTCTGCTCGGGATAATTTTCATCTGTATTGGTATTTGACCTGGCATCCGCCGCGAGCGTGGCGCGGGGCTGCCATGAGGAGACCGCGATGCGCGTTCATGACCGGTTCTACATCGGCGGCCAGTGGGTGGAGCCGGCAGGCTCGGCCACGATCGACGTCATCTCGCCGCACACCGAAGAGGTCGTCGGCCGGGTGCCAGCCGGAACGGCCGCCGACATGGACCGGGCGGTCGCGGCCGCCAGGTACGCGTTCGACGACGGCCCGTGGCCTCGGCTCGACCCGCAGGACCGCGCGGCCGCGGTGGCCAGGCTCGCCGACCTTTACGCGGCCAGGCTGGGCGACTTCGCCGAGGTGATCACCGAGGAGATGGGCTCGCCGATCACCTTCTCCCAGCTGGCCCAGGCTCCGCAGCCGCACATGATGCTCAGCTACTTCGCGGACCTCGGCAAGACCTTTACCTGGGAAGACGAACGGCCGGGCCTCTTCGGGCCGGTGATCGTGCGCCGCGAGCCAGTCGGCGTCGTGGCGGCGATCGTGCCGTGGAACGTGCCGCAGTTCACCATCATGACCAAGCTCCCGGCCGCGCTGATCGCCGGCTGCACGGTCGTCGTCAAGCCGGCGCCCGAGACGCCGCTGGACGCTTACCTGCTTGCCGAATTGATCGATGAGGCTGGCCTGCCTCCGGGCGTGGTCAACATCGTGCCGGCCGGGCGGGAAGCGGGCGAGCACCTGGTCTCGCATCCCGGCGTCGACAAGGTCGCGTTCACCGGCTCGACCGCCGCCGGGCGGCGCATCGCCGCGATCTGCGGCGAGCAGCTCAAGCGCTGCAGCCTGGAGCTGGGCGGCAAGTCGGCGGCGATCATCCTGGACGACGCCGACCTGGCCGCGACGATGGGCTGGCTGGAGATGGCCTCGCTGATGAACAACGGGCAGGCGTGCGTGGCCCAGACGCGCATCCTCGCTCCGCGCAGCCGCTATGATGAAACGGTCGACGCGCTGGCCGGAATGGTCTCCGGGCTGAAGGTCGGCGACCCCGGCGACCCGGCGACCCAGATCGGCCCGCTTGTCGCGAGGCGGCAGCAGGACCGGGTCGAGGGCTACATCGCGATCGGGCAGGAGGAAGGCGCGAAGATCGTCACCGGCGGCGCGCACGCCTCAGGCCGCGAGCGCGGCTGGTACGTCGCCCCGACCGTGTTCGCCGACGTGGACCCGGCGATGCGCATCGCCCGTGAGGAGATCTTCGGCCCGGTACTGGCCGTTATCCCCTACGACGACGAGGCGCACGCGATCCAGATCGCCAACGACAGCGACTACGGCCTGGCCGGTACCGTCTGGACGGCCGACACCGAGCGCGGCATGTCCGTCGCGCGCCGGGTGCGGACTGGTACCTACGGCGTCAACATGTACATGATCGAGACTTGCGCGCCGTTCGGCGGCTACAAGGCCAGCGGCATCGGCCGCGAACTCGGTCCCGAGGGCCTGATGAGCTACCTCGAGTACAAGTCCATCGCCCGCCCGGCAGGCTGACGCCGCCGCACCGGCTGGTGCAGCCCGCGTTGCGCCAGCTGGCCCCGTGATCGCGGAGAGCTCCCTGCTAGTGGCATGATCGCGGAGAGTTTCCGTGCTATCGAGGCTGCCGGGTGACTCGTGATCAGGATCGGGGAGCCTTTTCTGCATCACGCGGGAGAGTTGTCAGTCGGGGGAGCTGCCAGTGCGGGGACGACAGGTGCGATCTTCCGTGATCAAGGTCCCGGGCATGGTCACGGAACATCACCGGTGTCCTGACCTGTGCGATCTTCCGTGATCACGGTTTCGAACATGATCACGGAACATCGCTGCTGTCCTGGAGACTGTCGCGTGACCGCGCCAGAGCATGATCGCGGCCTGTTCCGCGCTGGAGCATGATCGCGGAGCGTTCTCCGTCGTTGCCTCGGAGAGTTCTCGCAGCACGGAGTGTTTGCCGTTCTATGTGCGGATAACGCTCCGCGCAACGACAAGTCTCCGGGTCCGAGCCGGGAAAGGCTCCGCGAAGCGGGAAGTCTCCGGGAACCCGGAAAAGAGTCTCGCCGCGGAGCCGCCGGAGGTTGACTTTCCAAGATCCCGAGCTACCCGACAGCCTCCCTGACCTGGGCGATCTTCCGTGATCATGATCACGGGCATGATCACGGAACATCGCATCGGTCCGGCGGCTGCCGCGCGGCCGGCGGTCAGGGTCCGGGGCCTCGGCCAGGCCGCCCTGATAGCTCCCAGGCGTTCCGGCGCGGTCTCGGTCATCCGGACGTCCTTTCGGCGAGGGGCTGCCAAATCAGCTCACCGATCGCCACGGCACCGGCGCATAGCGCTGAGGCAGTGCCAAGCGCGTCGCGCGGTCCCGGCGCCGTCGGAGGGCTAGAACACGGCCGCGCAGAGTAAATGACGCACTAGCAGGGGGACGACGCGGAATGGCAGCACGTCTGGCCGGCATTGGCCCGGTCAGACGTGCTTGAAGCCGCCCGGGATCGGCTGGTGCAGCTTGGCCAGGTTGGCCGTGGCCGGCGCCAGCCAGCGGAAGTCGATCTTGAAGCTGAACTTGTGACCGTGCGACACCAGGCGGACGGGCAGGTAACTGGATGCGTCAGCCCACAGGATGCCGTTCCACCCGACCGGCTGCGGCGTGCATTTGCGCTGGTCGTTGGACGCGGCGCAGGCACGCTTGTAACTGCTGCTCAGCTTCAGCTTGATCGCATTGACGCCGTCTACCCGCTCGTGCCCGGCGACGGCGGCACCGCAGGAGAGGAGTCGCCTGACCTCGCGCGTCCATTGAGCCGGCGTCCGGTCGACCTCACCGAGCGTGCAGGCGAGCTTGGGCGTCGCATTAGCTGGCGCCTGGTAGGTGCCGCGCCACCAGACCCGGTGCGGATAGCTGACCATCGTCTGGACGCTCTTGCCTGACCGCAGATCGGTCTGCGTGCTGAACACGACCTTGCCCGCCCGGGTTACGACCTCGACGTGCTGAAGGGACCCGCGAGACCAGGTCCTCGTGATATCCGCGTGCACCTCGGCGGGCCCGACATGCGGGATGAGCACGAACAGCTTGATGCCCCGGACCTCTTCCTGGGTGTAGGCGACCGGCTTGCCCCTGGCCGCCTTGGCAAGGGCCCGGTCGACCCGGCTGATCACCACCGCGGTCGTCTGGACCGCGACGCCCGTCGTCCCGCCGTTTGCGCCGCCGTTTGCCGTGCTGCCGTTGGCTACGCCGCTGTTGGCCGAGCCGCTCCTGGCCACCGGATGGTGCGGTGCTGACCCGGCCCCGAGCGTGCCGGCGAGCACGGCTGCCGCCGCCGCTGCCGCCGTTCCGGTCGCGAGCCAGCCCGCCCTGGCGCGGCGTTGCCTGCGGACGTGACCGCGGGCCTGGTCCGCGAGTCCGGCAGGGACTCGGGCGCCGTCGGTGAACCACCTCATGCTGTCCTTGACCATTTCGTCGAAATCACGGTTCATTTCCTGTTCTCCGTCAGCTCGAAATCGTTCTCAGTTCTGTCAGTAGTGAGCTCCCGCATCCGGCGCAGGCCACGTGACGCCGCGGCCCTGATGGTGCCCGCGGAGCAGCCGAGCACCTCGGCGGCCTCGGCATCTGACAGCTGCTCCCAGTGCCGGAGCACGACCGCCGCGCGCTGCTGCGGCGGCAGCAGGTGCAGCGCGCGGATCAGCGCGTCCCGCAGGTCGACGGCCGCCGTCAGGTCGGCGGCGGTTGCCTGCTCGCCCGCCCCGATCACCGGCAGCTTGCGGCGCCACGTCTCCTGGCGCCGCCACCGGTCGGCCGCCAGGTTGTACAGGGTCCGCCTGAGATATCCCTCCGGGTCGCCCGTGATCCGCCGTCCCTGCCTGATCAGCCGCTCGAGCGCTGCCTGCAGCAGGTCCTCGCCGTCTTGCCGGCCGCTGGCCAGGAGAACCGCCGTTCGCATCAGCTGGGTGCCGCGCTCGGCCAGCAGCAACTCGAGGGCGTCGGCGTCCTGAGCTTCCTGCACGCCATCACCTCCTCCTCTCGCCTACCAAGTACGAAGGAGCCGATCGGTTTGCTGACTGCCTACCAGAAAGCCTCGGCCGGCGGGCAGCCTGCTTGCTGCTCGCCGACACCGCCTACAAGCCGGCGCCGCTTACAACCGGTCAGGAGCGTTTCCGGGTGGCGGCTATGGGACTATGGCTGGGTGACTGCCCAGTACTCTGACCGGCCAAGGCGGTTGACGGCTGATGCCTATCTCAACACCGCAGCCGACGCATTCGGTGACATTGAGGTCGCGGATGGCCTGGTCATCACCAACATGGCGCAGTCCGAACCGCAGGACCTCGTGATCCGGCGCTTGGCCGCTGCCCTTGAGAACGCTCGGCCGACGGACGGGCCGTGCTACCGGGTCAGCTCTGATGTCGCGGCGGCGTTGTCGTGGAGCGTTGTCCACGTTAAGGGGGAGCGTTCTCGTAGCGTGGAGTGCTGACCGGCCTATGTGACGGAAACACTCCGTCAAGCGAGAAGACTCCGGAATAAATGCTGACAAATATCCCCGGATCGCGTGCTGGCGCCCGTGATCCGGCGGTTCAGAGGTTTGCTTGGTACAAGTGCTGGAGCGCTTGCCAGTGCCGGGCGCTGGCCTGCTCGTCGTAGGTCGGGTTGTCGGGGACGGCGAAGCCGTGGTGAGCCGGGTAGAACTCGACGGTGTGCTCGACCCCCGCGTCGGTGAGCGCGCTACGCAGCAGGTCAGCCTGCTCGGCGGTAAAGGAGTTGTCCTCTTCCGCCCCCGCGACGTAGACGGTTGCGGTGGTCTGGCCGACGGCCAGATGCGGGCTGTTCGGGTCGTCCGCGACCGCCAGCCGGCCGCCGTGGAACGAGGCGGTCGCGGCGACCTTGGAGCCAAGCCCGGTCGAGGCCACCAGTGACATCCGGCCGCCCATGCAGTACCCGGTGGTGCCGATGGCCGTCCCTGTTACCTCCGGCCTGGCGAGCAGGAAGTCCGCGTATGCAGCGGAATCGGTGATGATCCTGTCATTGGTGAGCGTGCCGATCATGGCAAAGAGCCTGGCCCGCTCCGCCTCGTCCGAGAACGCGGTCGCGAAGTCGAATGGCTCCCAGTCTCCGGACCGGTAGTACACATCCGGGATCAGCGCGACGTAGCCAAGGCCGGCCAATCGGTCGCCCATCTGCCGGAACGTCTCCCGGACCCCGCCTGCGTCGGGGAAGACCAGCACGCCCGGCCACGGGCCGTCCCCGTCAGGGATGTGCAGGGTAGCGGGGCAGCGGCCATCTGCCGCGGGGACCTCAACTTCTAGACGTGGCATCTGCCGCCTCCGAACTGGCCTGAACTGTCTGGCTGAAATTACCACCAATGATCAGTTAGGGGATCGCGGGTGTGTCACGCGGACCTGGCGCGTGTTCCCGGCGGTCGGTGGCCAGGACACCAGGGCTGTTATTAAACATGTTGAAAAATCCTTGACGTCCGGAAGGTTCGGCTGGCATCTTTTAAACGTGTTTAATTCTCTGCCTTCCGAGGCATGACCGGCTCGCCGCCGGAGCCCGCCGCTGAGCCCCCTGCTGAGCCGCCGGCTCTGACCAAAGCGCAGCGGACGCGCGCGCGGATCTTCAGCAGCGCCATGGAGCTCTTCATGAGCCACGGCTACGAGAAGACGACGATGCGGATGATCGCGGACCTGGCGAACGTCAACGTCGCCCTCTCGTATCACTACTTCCCGTCGAAAGAGCACCTGGTCTTCGAGTTCTACCGGAACTTCTCGCGTGACTTCGTCGAGCGCTCGGCCGCAGTGGTGGAGGGCAGCTCCAAGCTTGAGGCGCGGCTCGTCGGGGTGACCGAGACCATGTTCGCGGCGGCCGAGCCGTACCACGCCTTCGCCGGTTCCCTCTTCGCGTCGGCGGCTTCGCCGACGAGCCCGCTCAACCCGTTCAGCGCTGACTTCACCGAGCTGCGCGGTGAGGGGATCGCCCTGTTCGAGCGCGTCATCGACGGCTGCACGCCGCGCGTGCCCGAGGACCTGGCGCAGGAGCTTCCTTTCCTGCTGTGGACGTTCACCCTGGGGATGCTGTACTGCTGGATGCACGATCATTCGGAGCACCAGGAGAAGGCGAGAGCCATCCTCGGGCAATCGGCCCGCCTGATAACCGGTCTCCTTCGCCTGAGCTCGTCGCCAGGTGCGCGCTATTTCCGGCGGCAGGCCCTGTCCATCAGCAATCTCATCCGGTCCAGTATCCCCGTGTCGATGGAGGACCTCGAGTAATGCGCGTGCGAATGATCCTGCCTGCCCTGACAGAAGCTACGAGCCCGCTTTTCCGCCCGATCAAGTATTCGCTGTTCCCGCCCCTTGGGCTGGCGACGCTTGCCAGTTATCTCGATCCGGCCGACGAGGTCGTGATCTCCGATGAGCACGTCGAGAAGCTGACGTTCGACGACGATCCCGATGTCGTGGTGATTCAGGTCTACATAACGTCCGCGCGGCGGGCCTATGAGATAGCCGATAGCTATCGGGCGCGCGGAGCGCACGTGTGCCTCGGCGGGCTCCACGTGACATCCCTGCCGGAAGAGGCGGCCCAGCACGCCGACACCATCTTCCTGGGACCGGGCGAGGACACCTGGCCGCGATTCCTGGTGGACTACCGGGCTCATTCCCCGCGATCCCGGTATGAGTCCAGGCAGCGCACCCTGGTTGGACTGGCGCCAATCCGGCGCGACCTGATCAAGCGGCACCTGTATCTCGTCCCCAATTCGATCGTGGTATCTCGCGGGTGCCCGCATGTGTGCGACTTCTGCTATAAGGTCGCGTTCTTCAAGGGCGGCAAGCAGTTCTATACGCAGGTCGTCGATGACGCGCTCGCCGAGATCGACCGGCTGCCCGGACGGCACCTTTACTTCCTCGATGATCACCTGTTCGGGAATCCGAGGTTCGCCGCGTCCCTGTTCGATGGCATGAGGGGAATGGGACGGCTCTGGCAGGCAGCGGGCACGGTCAAGTCGGTGCTGGAGAATCCGAGCCTGCTTGAGAAGGCAGTCGACTCCGGGTTGCGCAGCCTCTTTGTCGGATTCGAGACGGTCAATGCGGCGAACCTGGCCGAGCAGCGCAAGTACCAGAACATCGGACGCGACTACGACGCGGCGGTCCGCGGCCTGCACGGCCTCGGCGTCATGGTCAACGGAAGTTTCGTATTCGGGATGGACGACGATGGCCCGGACGTGTTCGACCGGACGGTGCAATGGGCGATCGGGCAGGGGATCGAGACGGCGACCTTCCATATCCTGACGCCGTACCCGGATACCGCGCTGCACGCGAGAATGGCTGGCGAGGGCCGGATCGTGCACAGTGACTGGGACCTCTACGACACTCGCCATGTGGTCTACCGCCCTGTCGGCATGGACGCCGAGGCGCTGGAGTCGGGCTACTGGCGGGCCTACCGGGACTTCTACCGCTGGGGATCAATCTGGCGGGGAGCCTCCGCCAGCGAATCCCTGCGCGGGCGGATGCGGCACCTGGCCTACGCGGGCGGGTGGAAGAAGTTCGAGCCCCTCTGGGACCTCGCGATCCGGTCGAAGCAGGTCCTGCACGCCCTGCCGCTGCTGGAAGCTGTCCTGACCGGCTTCGGCCGCCATCGGCACCAGCCGCTGCCAGCGAGCGAGGTAGCCTGCCGTGATGAAAGTGATCAACTGGCTGCTTGACGGCGACCCCGCTATCCGCTGGCAGGTGCTGCGGGACCTCACGGACGCACCGGCCAGCGACGTCGCGGCCGAGCGAGCCCGGGTGGAGCACGAGGGCTGGGGCGCGCGGCTCCTCGCGATCGAAGATCGCGACGGGCTCTGGGACGGCGGCGCGTGCTTCCCGGCCGCCTACACCGGTGACGAGCAGGGGCAGCCCTGGACGGCCACCATGCACACGCTGCAGACGCTCCAGCTCCTCGGGCTTGACCCGGCGTCGGAGCCCGCCCGCCGGGCGATCGGGCTGGTCGCTGAGAACGGGCGCTGGGAACACGCCGGGCAGCGGTACTTCGACGGGGAGGTCGAGCCCTGCATCAACGGCCGCACGATCGAGACCGGGGCGTACTTCGGGGTGGACGTCGGGCCGGTCGCGCAGCGGGTCGTGGCCGAACGGCTCGCTGACGGCGGCTGGAACTGCGAGGCCGAGAACGGGTCGGTGCGGTCATCCTTCGACACGACGATCAGCGTGCTCGATGGCCTTCTCGAGTTCGAGCGCGCCACCGGCGCGTCGCCTGAGGTGCGAGCGGCTCGCAGGGCCGGTGAGGAGTACTTGCTCGAGCGCGGCTTGTTCCGCCGAAAGAGCACCGGGACTGTCGTCAGGCCGGAGTACCTTGAGTTCGCGTTTCCGTACTACTGGCACTATGACGTACTGCGCGCGCTCGACTACTTCCGCTGGTCGGGCGCGGACCGGGACGCCCGGATGGCGGAGGCGGCAGCGGCCGTGCGGTCTAAGCGGCAGCCCGACGGCCGCTGGTCGCTCGATCGCGTCCACCCCGGTCGCGTCCACTTCGACCTTGAGGACGGCGCCGGCGCGCCGAGCCGCTGGAACACTCTCCGCGCCCTCAGAGTGCTCAAGTGGTGGGACGCGACGGCCTGAACGCCTCCGTCACCCTGGCGGCGAGGTCGTCCTCGGTGAGCGCCGTGGTTACCTCGATCGCGTGCAGCCCGAGGCGCTCCGCCTCACCGCGGAGCTGATCGGTGAACAGGCGATCACGCTCGAGCAGGTTGCGCTGTGCCCGTACCGGATCTGAGGTCTTATTCGCGATCTCCCAGAGAGAGCCCCGGCTGCTGAATGCGGCGTGCCGGAATCTCGGTGTCGGCAGCAGCCAGACCGCGTGCCCGGGTACCGCAAGGAGCGGTTTCACCAGGTGCGGCAGCAGGCGGAACCCTTCGGCGATCACCCCCTGACCGGCCGGCAAGCGCAGCAGGTCTTCGATGATCAGGCCAAAGGCCTCGCCCCTGAACCAGTGAAAGGTCTCCAGCATGGCCTGCGGCGATCTCCTAGCCCACCGCTCATCCATGTCCATGGTCTTGAATTCGCTGAGGTACGGGCAGTCTTCGTCGGAGATCCGGTGGTCATGGTCGGCCATCGCCGCGTCGGTCGAGTACAGCGCAAGGCCGTGCTCGGCCGCCAGGCGGCGAGCGATGGTCGACTTGCCGCCGCCGCTGCCGCCGCCGATCCAGTACACGTGACGCAGCCGCTCAGGCAGCGCAAGCGACTCTGTAATCAGCAACCCCTTTCCGGGTTCGCGGAACCTTCCCCCGCGTGCTTGAGCAGCGCCAGGGCGAGCCGAGCACCCGGCTCGCGACCAGGTGCTGGTAGGGCACGTAGAGCTGCGTGGTCACTATGAGAATGTCACGCCATCTACGGTGACCCCAATGCGCGCATCGCGCAGCCGTTGCCCGGGTGAGCTGGGCACAGGAATAATGTGCGTATTACGTGCGTGACCTGTGTGGTGGCAAGGTAAATGACAAATGACACTTGATCCAACAGCGCAATAACAGCGCTTCGGCGGACCAAGGAGAATTTGTCATGAGTAACTTGCGACTGGACGGGCGACCCAGCGGGCGCGCTCGGCCTGGCCTGACCCAGCGGTATCGCACCCGCGCAGCCGGGGCCATCACCGTCCTGGCCTCCGGCGCCGCGCTGGCCGCGACGACCCTGCTCGCCTCGGTGCCCGCCTCGGCTGCCGCTCCGGCCGCCCCTCAGGCCAGCGCGATCAGCGCACTGGTGGTCAGCAGGCCGGCCGGGCCGGTCGGCGACGTGGGCAGTCCCATGTTCGTGTCGGTCGTGCCCACGGTGGACATCGTCGGAGCGGGCAAGATCAGCTGCGGCGCGGCGACGGGCGAGGTCGGATACTCGCCGAGGATCTCATCGACCGGGTCCAAGAAAGTCACCGAATGGGTGAGCATCTGGTTCGTGGCCACCCGCTGTTCGCCAAGCAAGCTTCCCGGCAGGCCCGTAATCGGCAAGCCAGTTCCCAAGACCGTTATCGGGAGCCTTGCGTTCAAGGCGATTCAAGGGACCGTCTGCCCGCAGTTCGGTCTCCTCGGAAAGGGCTACCTGCATCTGGCCTACAACTATCCCGGCGTGCACAATCCGATGATCGACCCGAGCGTCGGGCTCGTGACCATCACGCAATCCGGCCCGTACTGGCACCTGAACGGGCCGATCTTCGCCGGCTCCTACCCCACCCTGACAGGTCCCGCCTTCGATGCCTGGATCAAGCCCAACCTCATCGGCGGGCATGGCTGCAACAACGGCGGCATCGATTCCGAGTACATCGCCAGGGCGCAAACGCCTTTCTTCCGCTTCATCTGAAAGCCCCACTGCTCCGAGCCTGCCAGTTCGAGCGGTCTGAACCCGCTCGCCTGGCAGGCTCGGAGCACCTGGCTGACCTGGGCTGGGCACCGGCTGCGGAACCACCCTCGCGATGTTCCGTGATCATGAGCCAGGCCGTGATCACGGAAATCTGCACGTGCCCTGACCTGGGCTATCTTCCGTGATCACGGCTACGATCATGATCACGGAACATCACTCCCGCGCCCCGGCAGCGCGTGCCCGTGAGTGACCGTGACTGACCACGGATCACTGCCCGGTCGGGCACGCCACGGGCACGCGCGCATCCTGGGTCCTTGCTGCGAACGCACGATATAATACAAGCGGTATATTTGATTGAAACGATTTGAGGATGCGGGACGTCATGGACGGTGATCGTTGTCGAACCATGCTTGTCCTGGCTGCATGACCTGCGGCGAATCGATCGCGGCACGCTCGTTCTGATCAGTCAGGCCATCACGGTCCTCGCCGAGGAAGGACCGGGGCTGGGACGGCCGCTGGTGGACACGATCGCCGGATCGGAGCTCCCCGACTTGAAGGAGTTGCGGCCCGGCTCGGCAGGCGGAACCGAGGTGCGCCTGCTGTTCATCTTCGATCCGCAGCGCCGAGCGGTGTTCCTGGTCGGAGGCGACAAGGCCGGGAAATGGTCACAGTGGTACAAGGCGGCGATCCCGCAAGCTGAGCAGGCCTATGCGGAACACCTGCTGTTCGAGGAGAAGAAGAAATGAACCAGCCTCCGCTGAACAACCCGAATGCGCGGTACTGGGATGATCTGGTCCAGGATTTCGATTTCTCTCCGGAGGAGCAGGAAGCCATCCGGTCCGGCGCCGGCCGCATGATCGCGGAGGTCCGGGCACAACGTCTCGCGGACCTTCGCAAGCGTCAGCATGCCACCCAGGTAGAAGTAGCTGCCGCCATGGGCGTGAGCCAAGCGCGTGTCTCCAGAATCGAGAAGGGCGAACTGGAGCGAAGCGAAGTCGACACCCTTGCCGCCTATGTCAGAGCCCTTGGCGGCAAACTCAAGATCATTGCCGACTTCGGCGATGAGAGCTACGACCTTGGCTAGCTGACCTGTACGTTTACTGGCAACCATGCCAGCCTGCCGACGCACAAGACTAACGGGTGAGCCGCAGTAGGTCACGATGAGTCCTTCATCGCAGAATTGAGCGAGCACGTGCTTGACGAGGCGGCGGCATTCACCATTCAGGTCAGGAAGTCACGGCCGTGCGCCTGCACATGCGCGCATCGGAAGCTCTTGAAGACCGGCGGGTCAATTAACACGCTGGGTTGCCTCGCTCAGCTGGGGCGGGCGGCAGGCTCATCTTTGGGACATTGACGGGCCAGTCGAGGGCGGTGCCGGGGCTCTGTCCGGCCGGAATGCCCGCGATGTCCGGGTCGTTCGTGCTCGTTGTCACACTCGGGTCGCCCAGATCCTGAACCTGCGGGTTATTTCGCGACGAGACCCAGGTGTTTCGCCAGGCCCTCCTAGGGGAGGCGTTCGACGCCGAATCCGTCAAGTTCGCCCGGCTCGAATCGGCACAGGCCGGACGTCCACCAGAATAGGCAGTCCCATGTTCGTGTCGGTCGTGCCCAGGTGGACATCGTCGGCGCGGGCAAGATCAGCTGCGGCGCGGCGACGGGTGAGGTCGGATACTCGCCGAGGATCTCATCGACCGGGTCCAAGAAAGTCACCGAATGGGTGAGCATCTGGTTCGTGGCCACCCACTGTTCGCCAAGCAAGCTTCCCGGCAGGCCCGTAATCGGCAAGCCAGTTCCCAAGACCGTCTACAACTATCCCGGCGTGCACAATCCGATGATCGACCCGAGCGTCGGGCTCGTGACCATCACGCAATCCGGCCCGTACTGGCACCTGAACGGGCCGATCTTCGCCGGCTCGTACCCCACCCTGACAGGCCCCGCCTTCGACGCCTGGATCAAGTCCAACCTGATCGGCGGGCACGGCTGCAACAACCGCGGCATCGATTCCGAGTACATCGCCAGGGCGCAAACGCCCTTCTTCCACTTCATCTGGCGGAAAGCGTGAGCAACGCGGCCCTTCCTGTTGGGACGCGGTAGTTATCTACTTGATCTGTTGCCGGCGTGTCGGGTGCGGCCGGGTGATGCCAGCGAGGGTGAGGAGGGCGGGTGGTGCGGGCGGGCTGGGGGGCTGGGTACGGAATTGAAGCGGGCAGCAGCCTGCCCGAACTTCACCGCAAGCCGGTCACCCCATCGCTCATACCACAGATCCTGGCCCAGGTCCCGGACAGAGCAACTAACTTTCTCCCGCGTCCTTGTCGTCACGACAGCAACAGGGAGGGCCGCGTTGCTATTGCCGCACGGCCGTGAACAGCGACCTGAGCCGACTTATTGCTGTGCGGGTCCGGGCCGGTGAACTTAGCCGGGCTAGGGGAGGCGTTCGATGCCGTATCCGTCAAGCTCGCCTGGCTCGAAATGGCAGAGGCTGGCCGCCCACCAGAATCTGCCCGCCGGGTCGCCGCGCAGCCGGTAACGGCGCTGACCGTAGATCGCGGCCCAGTCATCGCCGCGCAGGGACAGGAGCAAGATCCGTGACTCGGGATCATCGTCATCGACTGGTCTCAGCGTGACGCAGCCGTTCGCGTGCCCTATCGCGATCGTCTGACCATCTGGAGAGTAGGCGAGCGAATGGACTCCTCCGTGGCGTTCCATCGCGAGCGGGCTGCTAGCCGGAGAGAGAACCTCCCCGCGAATCAGCCTTCGCCAACGTCGCCATTTTGGTGGCCGGTCAGGAATGGTGTCCATCATGGTGAGTCGCACGGTGCCGTCGTGGCTGGCAGTGGCCAGGTGAGTGCCGTCGGGTGAGTAGCTGATCGCGGTGACAGACCGGGTGTGGCCGGTGAGGGTGGTGATGATGGTGCCGGTGGCGGAATCCCAGATCCGGATGGCGCCGTCGTTGCTGGCGGTGGCCAGGCGGGTGCCGTCGGGTGAGTAGGCGACGGCGTGCACCCAGTGGATCTGGCCGGCGAGAGTGGCCAGGGTGGTGCCGGTGTCGGGGTCCCAGATCCGGGCGGTGCCGTCGTTGCTGGCGGTGGCCAGGTGAGTGCCGTCGGGTGAGTAGCTGATCGCGGTGACAGACCGGGTGTGGCCGGTGAGGGTGGTGATGATGGTGCCGGTGGCGGAATCCCAGATCCGGATGGCGCCGTCGTTGCTGGCGGTGGCCAGGCGGGTGCCGTCGGGTGAGTAGGCGACCGCGTACACAGCCCCGCGGTGGCCGGTGAGGGTGGCCAGGGTGGTGCCGGTGGCGGGGTCCCAGATCCGGGCGGTGCCGTCGTGGCTGGTGGTGGCCAGTCGGGTGCCGTGGGGTGAGTAGGCGACTGCGGTTACGTAGTCGGTGTGGCCGGTGAGGGTGGTGATGGTGGTGCCGGTGGCGGGGTCCCAGATCCGGGCGGTGCCGTCGTCGCTGGCGGTGGCCAGTCGAGTGCCGTCGGGTGAGTAGGAGACCGCCCGCACCCAGTTGTTGTGGCCGGTGAGGGTGGCCAGGGTGGTGCCGGTGTCGGGGTCCCAGATCCGGATGGTGCCGTCGTGGCTGGCGGTGGCCAGGCGGGTGCCGTCGGGTGAGTAGGAGACCGCCCGCACCCAGTTGTTGTGGCCGGTGAGGGTGGCCAGGGTGGTGCCGGTGTCGGGGTCCCAGATCCGGGCGGTGCCGTCGTGGCTGGCGGTGGCCAGGCGGGTGCCGTCGGGTGAGTAGGAGACCGCCCGCACCCAGTTGTTGTGGCCGGTGAGGGTGGCCAGGGTGGTGCCGGTGTCGGGGTCCCAGATCCGGATGGTGTCGTCGTTGCTGGCGGTGGCCAGTCGGGTGCCGTCGGGTGAGTAGGCGACTGCGGTTACGTAGTCGGTGTGGCCGGTGAGGGTGGTGATGGTGGTGCCGGTGGCGGGGTCCCAGATCCGGGCGGTGCCGTCGTCGCTGGCGGTGGCCAGTCGAGTGCCGTCGGGTGAGTAGGCGACCGCCCGCACCCAGTTGTTGTGGCCGGTGAGGGTGGCCAGGGTGGTGTCGCTGTCGGGGTCCCAGATCCGGATGGTGCCGTCGTTGCTGGCGGTGGCCAGTCGGGTGCCGTCGGGTGAGTAGGCGACTGCGGTTACGTAGTCGGTGTGGCCGGTGAGGGTGGTGATGGTGGTGCCGGTGTCGGGGTCCCAGATCCGGGCGGTGCCGTCGTCGCTGGCGGTAGCCAGTCGGGTGCCGTCGGGAGAAAAGGCGACTGCGTTTACAGGGCCGGTGTGCCCGGCCAGTGCGACTAGGGCGTTGCCAGTCGCTGAGTCCCAGATCTGGGCGTCGTGTCCGCTTGCGCTCGCGAGCAAGTCGCCCTCGGGATGCCACGCCACTGCCGATGTTACGTCGAACTGGAAGCTCAGTTGCAGGCGGGGCACATTGTGCGGCGCGGCACTTCCCCAGCTATCCGCGACTGGCTCCAAGGCCACTTTGGTCTTCGTCAGCTTGGCCCGGCGCCAGGAGGCGCCTGCGAGCTCTGCCTCGCTGAGGTCGGCGCCTATTAGGGAGGCTTTGTCTAGGCGCGCGTCGGTGAGGTTCGCACGGCGGAGGTCGGCGCCGCTGAGGTCGGCGCCGGTCAGGTTGGCGCCGGACAGGTCGGCGTCTGTCAGGCGGGCGCGGGGGAGGCGGGCGTCTGAGAGGTCGGCTGCGCGGAAGTCGGCCCGGGCCAGGTTGTCCTCAGGGACGAAGGTCTCGCCGCGCAGGTCTTCGTTGGCGAAGTTCACCAGGTGCACGTCTGTTGCCAGGCCGTTGAGGTGGAAGTCGCGGAGCAGCGCGCGGGCGTTGCGTTTGCGCCAGTCGCTCATTGGCTGCCGCCCGCTATCCGCTTGGCCCAGGCTGAGGCTTCCTCCGGGGCGAGGTCTCGCAGGAAGCGGATTGTCAGGCCGGTGAGCTGTGCTTCTCCCATGGTCTCGTCCTTGTTCCCGGTGCGCAGCAGCCTTGACAGGCGCTTGGCGAGCAGGAATTCCCACACTGACTGGTGGGCGAAGCGCCAGCGCTTGCCGTCGACGTGGAGCAAGGTACGGCCGCCCGCTTCCTGGGCGGCCTGGTCCACGGTGAGTTCTAGCCGGGGCAGGTCGAGCACGTCACGCGCTGTCTCCTGCAGGGCGTCTTCTGTGACGTCTCGCTCTCCGGTTCGCCAGAGCCGCAGTGCGAGTTCTTCCAGCAGTTCCTGTCGTTTTTCCGCGGGTACCGTGCCGGGGGCATCCGGGTCGATCTTGAGGGTTTCGGTGCTGAGCCACCTGGTGACTAGCTTCTGGTACAGCTCGGCGGCTGTCACCATGCCCTCGCTGGCGGCGTCCTGAAGCTCGTCGAGCGAGAGGTCTTCGACGATAAAGGACAGCATTCTCGGTGTCCTGGCCAGCTCGGGGAGGTTGTCGACGTCGGCTAGTGCCCGCATCCACTGGTCGGCGACGCGGTCAGGTTCGGCGTGGTTGGCTAGCTCGAACCACCGGATCAGGAAGGCGAGCTGCTGGCCGAGCTCGAATGGCTCCAGTTGGTAGACGCGTCCCACGTGGGTGCTGCGGAGAGTGTCGAACAGGCTGGTGGTGACCTCGTCGGTGCTGCGGAAGTGACTGGGCCTGGTGGTGAGCAGGATCTTGGCGCGGCCACTGAGCGCCTCAGTGAAGGTGCGGAGCTGCGCGGCGGCGTTCGCGTAGCCGACCCGGACCGCGAATTCGTCGTAGCCGTCGACGAGCAGGACCAGGCTCCCGGCCTGGAGGCTGTGCTGGAACCGGTCGATCTGGAACTGGGCGCGGCTTTGCAGCAGCGCCGCCGAGACCATCTCGTCCAGGCTCTGGCGCTTGTCCCGGTCCCGCAGGTAAATCACGATCGGGGTCAGCCCGGTCTCGTGATTGCCGAGAAGGCGGTAGGCCAGGCGGCGAACCAGGAAGGACTTGCCGTAGCCAGCGTCGCCGAGGATCAGGCAGAACCGGGCGTCCTCATCGAGCAGCGTGTCGTAGACCTCGTCGAGTAGGTCGTGGCGGATGTCTTTGCCCGCTCGGCCGAATCGGTCAATGTCGCGGAAGCGCTGCGGCTGGTACAGCGGCTGCGGATACAGCCGGTCGGTGTCGAGTTCTCGGCGCAGCCAGGTCCGGTACGCGCCGAGCTCGAGCAGGTTGTTGTACTCAGCCCAGGTCTTGACGTGAATCCCGCGCCCGCGGCACGACGCCCGCAGCGCCGGGTCATCGGGTCCGTGGTGGACGACCACCAGGTCGACCGGGCCTCGGGTCCGCAGCGGCGCGAAGGCGTGCGCGTCCAGGTCGTCGATCACGGCCTGATCAGCCGGTCCGTCGATGACGCCGACGCAGCGCATCGGCGCCCCAGGGCGGAAGGCGACGAGGTAGTCGAGCCGGCGGCTCGCGCTGCCTTCCATGACCTTCCGCTCGACCATTGGACCTTGCTGTCCCGGAACGGTCGTCGCCTGGCCCAGGTCGATCGTCGTCACGAGCTGCACCTGCGCCGCGAAGTCATCCGCGTCCCCGGAAATGTCGCGCGCCCGCCGGTAACTCGTGTCCTTGAATAGATCTACGCCGAATGGCCGCCGCCAGCCTGGCGCGGGGAAATCGAGCACGACCGCAGCGTCGTTGCCGCTGCGGCTGGCCCGGACATCGGCGATCCAGCGTCCCTTACCGTCCCATTGGCGTGCCCACCTGGTGAGCTTCCCCGGCTCCAGTTTGATGATCTGGTACTGGTTGGGCACGTCGCCTGGCCGCCAGTCCGCCGTCACGGCCGCCGACCCGGTCGCGAGCACCAGCGTGCCGTTCGCCAGGCGGTCCTCTTTGCCCTCATGCGTGTGACCGTGCAGCAGCAGATCCAGGTGCTCGCCGAGGATCTGCGTCAGGTCGTCCTCGTCGCGGAGGTTCTCGTTGTCGGCCTTGGCCTTCCTCCGGGCGTTGTGGTGCAGCACCCCGATGCGCGCCAGGTCGTGCACCTGGGCAAGCTGGCCAGCGAACCAGCGGAGCTGGTCACGCCCGCACCAGCCATAGTGCTCGTCGTCGCGGTGGCTTTCCAGGATCGTCGAATTCATCGCGGCCACGGCAATGCCCAGGTCGTCGAACTGGTGCAGGCGGTAAGGCTGCTCCTCGGTGAACGCGATCGGCCCGTGCAGCTCGGCTACGAAGTTCTGGTAGTGGCGCCACTTTTTCCCGTAGGGAGGCAGGGGCTCGGCGTCCTCACCCCGGCACTCCGCGAAGTACGCCTCGCTCAGGTCCCAGCTCACGTCATGGTTACCCGGTACCACCACGATGCGATCGCGGCTCAGGGGCAGGGCGGCGCACAACTCGTCCAGGAAGCGCAGCGCGTCCTCGTACTCGGCGCGCATGCCGCGCTCGGCGATATCGCCGGACAAGATAAGGAGGTCGACCGGCGGGACGCCCTGGTCGCGCAGCCGGGCGAGATCACGGATCAGATGACCGGCCAGCGGATCGTCCGCATCGAAACGGTGGTACCGCCCGAACTGCGTGTCCGAGACGTGCAGAATCGTGACACTAAGCTGGTCACCGGCCCTGAGCACACCATTCATCCTAAGTGAATTTTCTCATGTCAAGCTTCGGAAGCGGTGTACTCGGATAAAGGCGGAGAATGGCGTGTGAACCGGTGTCCCGGCCGGGGATTTGATGAGTGCACTCCAATCGTGATTATGTGGAGTGAACTGGGTCATGACGGAAGGGGCATGCTGGGATGTGCGGGATAGTCGGGTGGGTCGACTTCTCTCGGGATCTGGTGCCTGAGCGCGCGACCGTGGAGGCGATGACCGCCACGATGGCGTGCCGGGGACCGGACGCCGCCGGGGTGTGGTCCTCCGAGCGGGCGCTGATCGGCCACCGGCGGCTGGCCGTCGTCGACCTGCCCGGGGGCGTGCAGCCGATGAGCGAGGCGAACGCGGTACTCACGTTCAGCGGGGAGATCTATAACTTCCGCGAGCTGCGCCGCGAGCTCGAGGGGTTCGGGCACGAGTTCAGCACCAGGTCAGACACGGAGGTCCTGCTGCGGTCCTGGCTTCAGTGGGGCGCCGGCTGCCTGCCGCGGCTCAACGGCATGTTCGCGTTCGCGATCTGGGACGCGGCCAGGGAGGAACTCTTCCTGGCCCGAGACCGGCTCGGGGTCAAGCCGCTGTGCTTCGCCAGGACGCCAGACGGCGTGCTGTTCGGGTCCGAGCCGAAGGCGGTGCTCGCGCACCCCGGATTCAAGGCGGAGCTTGACGCCGAGGGCATCGCGGAGCTTTTCTGCCCGGTGGGCACGAGGACTCCCGGGCACGGCGTCTTCCGCGGCCTCAGCGAGGTGCGGCCCGGCCATCTGGTCACGGTGAGCCGGCACGGCCTGAGCTCGCGGGCTTACTGGGAACTGGCGGCCCAGCCGCACACCGACGACGAGGCGGCGACCATCGCCCGGGTGCGGGAGTTGCTCGATGACATCGTCGACCGGCAGTTGGTGGCCGACGTGCCGCTGTGCACGCTGCTGTCAGGCGGCCTGGACTCCAGCGCCATTACGGCGCTGGCGGCCCGGGCGCTTGCGCGGGACGGGCGCGGCAAGCTCGCCACGTTCTCGGTCGACTTCCCGAGCAGCCAGGAAAGTTTCGAGCCGGACCTATTCCGCCCGAGCCACGACGAGCCGTTCGCGCAGCTCGTCGCCAGTCACGCTGGCACGCTGCATACCACGATCATGCTGGACGCGGCAGAGCTGACCGCCGCGTCGCACATGCCCAGGCGGGCGCATGACCTGCCCGCGTTTGGCGACATGTTTACGTCGATGTACCTGCTCTTCCGCGGATTGCGCGAGCATTCCACGGTCGCGTTGTCCGGCGAGTCGGCCGACGAGGTGTTCGGCGGCTACCCGTGGTACCACAATGCGGCGATGCTCGCGGCGCCCACCTTCCCCTGGGCAACCGGGTCCTGGGCGCCGGCGCTGCGCCCGGAGGTGGACGCGGAGGTGCGGCTGGACGAGCGGGCCGCGCAGCGGTATGCCGACGCGCAGGCGGAGGTGCCCCTGCTCGCGGGTGAGGACCCTGCCGGGCGGCGGATCAGGGAGGTGCTCTACCACGGGCTGACCCGCTGGCTGCCTATGCTGCTTGACCGGAAAGACCGGCTCAGCATGGTGGTGGGCCTGGAAGTGCGGGTGCCCTTCTGCGACCACCGGCTCGTGGAGTACGTGTGGAACGTGCCCTGGAGCCTCAAGAACATAGGCGGGATCGAGAAAGGACTGCTGCGCCGGGCGACGGCCGATGTGCTGCCGCCGGAGATCACCAACCGCCGCAAGAGCATCTACCCGGCGAGCGGGGATCCCGAGTACGCGGAGGCGGTCAAGGCCCAGCTAGCTGACTTGCTCGGCCGGCCCGGCGCACCGCTTTTCGAGATCATCGATCATGGCCGGCTAGTCGAGGCCTTCGCCGCTGACCCGACGCTGCCCAGGCTCATGGGAGTGCAGCCCAGCCCCTGGGCACCTGCCGCTTTCCTGGTTGACGTCAACGCGTGGCTGACGGAGTACAACGTGGTGCTCAGGTGACATGCATCGATGTTGGCGGACTCGCGGGAGTGCGCGAGGCTTATGGAGTCGAGGGGGGACGAGTGTGCGCTGGCGACTGATCACGGCGATATCCGCGGCCACGGCAATGCTGACCGTGCCGGGGCTTGCGTCCCTGCCGGGTCCGGTCGCCGGCGCATCGGCGTTGGCCGCGCCAAACTTCGCCGCGCCAAACTTCGCCGCGCCAAACTTCGGCGCCGCGCCGGCCCGTACTTCGGTCGCCTATGTCGTCAGCTATAAGCAGAGCCTGGTCACGCCCGTGAACACCAGCACCCGGCGGGCGGGCCTGTCCATCAAGGTCGGACGGCATCCCGACGCTATCGCGATCACCCCGGACGGCCGGACCGCCTACGTCGCCTGCGCCGGGTCGGGCACTGTCGTGCCGATCGACACCGCCACGGGCAAGGCCGGCCAGCCGATCAAGGTTGGCCCGCGGCCCGCGTACATCGCGATCACGCCGGACGGGCGGACCGCGTACGTCGCCGACAACGGCTCGGCTGACGTGACGCCGATCAATCTGCGCGACAACCGGGCGGAGCCGGTTGTGGCTGTGGGCCGGTTTCCCCGGGCGATCGCGATCACGCCGGACGGGCGCACCGCCTACGTGGTCGGCAATGACACGGTTACCCCGATCCAGACCAGCACTGACAGAGCGCTCAGCGCGATCACGGTCGGCAGGAATTCGCGGGCGATCGCGATCACGCCGAATGGCCGCACGGCCTACGTGGTGAGCACTGGCTCGGCCTCGGTCACGCCTATTCGCACGGCCGGCAATGCCGCGCTGCCGGCGATTCACCTGGGCGGCTTGCCGCATTCGATCGTGATCAGCCCGGACGGCCTTTCCGCCTATGTGACTTTCAGCAGATCAGGGGGAGCGGGATTTGTCGCGCCGATCAGGACCGGCACCAATAAGGCGCGCAACGCGATCCGGGTCGGGCGCCGGCCTGCCGCGATCGCGATCACCCCGGACGGCAAGACCGTGTACGTCGTCAACGGCAGTGACTCGGTGACGCCGATCCGGGTCGCGGCCGGCAGGGCGCTGCCTGCCATCGGGATCGGCATTCACCCGGGCGCGATCGCTGTCGCCCGCGATGGCCGCCTCGCCTACGTCACCAGCAGCGTGGTCGGTCGCGGGGGAGTGGTGCGCGGGCAGCTCACGGCGATCAGGACCGCGAGCGCCACGGTGTCGAAGACCGTCGGGATCGCGGCTGACCCGGTCGCGCTCGGGCTCGCCGCTCCGCCGGGTGCCGTGACGGTCGGCACCGCCAGGCCGGCGCCCTTGTGCAACAACGTGGTCGCCTCAGCGCCGACGCTGGGGCGCATCGCCACCAAGATGCTGAAGGTTCCCGGCGCGCCGTTCGGGGTCGTGGTCACCCCGGACGGCAAGTGGGATCTGGCCGCCGGGGGCAATCTCGTCATCGTGGTGCGCAACACCCGTTCAGGCGAACACGTGACGCACGTGATCAAGCTGCCCCAGGGTCACGCGGCGCGCGGCGACGCGCTCACCCCTTCTGGCAAGTACCTCCTGGTCGCTGACCTGCGGGCGGGCGCCGACGTGATCGACGTGGCCAAGGCCATCTCGGGCCGCCCGGGCGCCGTGCTCGGCACGCTCGACGCGCCGCAGCCGGCCAAGGGCGCGTTCGAGATCGCGTTCTCCGGCGACGGGCGGTTCGCTTTCGTCACGATCGCGGGCGACCAGGAGGTCGCGGTCTTTGATCTGGAACGGGCGCTGACCGCCGGGTTCGGGCCGTCCGACTATGTCGGTGCCATCCCGGCCGGGAAGTCCAATGTCGGCATCACGACCTCGCCGGATCACCGCTGGCTGTACGTGACCAGCGAGGCGTCCTCGGTCGGCTCCAAGCACGGCATGCTGTCGGTGGTCAACGTGGCCAAGGCGGAGACCGATCCGGCCGCGTCGGTGGTGTCGACGGTGGACGCCGGCTGCCGTCCGGTCCGGGTCATCGTGTCCCCGGACGGCAAGACCGTCTGGGTGACCGCCAGGCAGAGCAACGCCGTGCTGGCCTTCTCCGCCAGCAAGCTGCTGACCGACCCCCGGCACGCGCTGATCACCTGGGTCCGGGTCGGCGTGCAGCCGATCGGCCTGGTGCTAGTGAACTGCGGCTCTCAGGTCGTGGTGGCTGACTCGCACCGGTTCAAGGCCAAGCATGGCGTGCCCAATCTCGCCGTGATCGACGTGCGCCCGGCTCTCACCGGGCATCATGCGCTGGCCGGCTACCTGGTGTCGGGGCTAGACCCGCGCCAGCTGGCGGTCGCTCCGGACGGCCGGGTGCTCTTGGTCGGCAACTTCGGCTCCGGGCAGCTCGAGACCGTCAGCCTCACCAAGCTGCCCGGCGCGAGCCGCACCTGCCGCGCCGGGTCCGGCTAGACGTAGCCGGTCACAGGCACATGCGGATGCCCAGGAACGTCACGCACCCGTTGCTTGAGGTCGGCGACGGCGTCGGCGTCGCCGTGGGATCGGGCGCGGACGACGTAGTGGGAAGTGGCGGGATCGGCAACGGGCCCGATGACGTAGGCGGGCTGGGAGTGGCGGATGGTCCGGGGCGGGCTGTCGGCCGGCCGCTTGCCGAGGGTCTCGGACCGGTGCCGCGGTGGCCGGCCGGGGCCGTGTTGTGGCCGGCGCGCGCCCGCGAGGTTCCACTCGCGGTGGCCGGCGGGGCGGTGTGGCCAGCCCGGCCGGCAGGCACATCGCGCCCAGGCGTCGGCGCGGTACTCGGGTCAGACAGCCTGACCGTCCGGCTCTGGTGGTGCTCGGCGAGCGCGAGGATGCCCGTGACCGCTGTCGTCAGCAGCACCGCCGCGCCGATGGCCGCCGCGGCCCGCGCTCGCGGGGCACCACCGGACGAGCGGCCAGGCCGGCGGCTGGAGCTCCGCGTCTCGCTCAGCACCGCCCGCACCGCGGCCAAGGCGGCCGGGAGCTGCCGGCCGGGCTCGATCTCGGCCGCGACCGACACGGTCAGCTCGCCGCTCGCCCGGCTCACGGCCACGACGCTGAGCCCGGCGGGAAGCGCGTCAATCCTGATGTCCGGTTCGGAGGTTACGCCGACCTCGGGTCCGGCGATTGTCCAGACGGCCGTCCACCATTCGCGCGGGTCGCCTTCGCCGCTGATGATGACGGCGGCGGTGGCCCCGACGAGATCAAGGACGACAGAGAATTCCGTCTCCCCGGCCTGCCGGGCGGCGACGATGAGTTCCCTCGGCATCGGCCCGGCTGGTACCGCGCGCGCCGGCACGGGGGGTTGCGAAGCCGCTTCAAACGGGTTGGCCTGGTCTTGGTCTTGGTCTTGGTCTTGGTCCTGGCTCCAGTGCAGGCCAGGGAGGGTCGCGGTGATCTGGCTCTCTAGCCGCCGGAGGCGGCGTTTCGGGCCTCGCACAACTTGTCATGCCTCCTGACGCCGTCGGCTTCGCGATACAGGCGGGAGTCACGAGGATACAGCGCAGCCCGAATTGGCGGGCGAAGAACCACATGCCCGTTCCGGCGCAGGCCGCTTGCGGCTCTGCCGAAGGAGAAGGTCTCATGGGCAAGGCTCTCCGGGGGTGAGCGGTTCGTTTTCGGTGCCCTGGCGCCGGATCTGGCCGGGATAGAGGCTGTCTGGTGACTCGGGATCTTGGAGAGTCAGGTGCCTGGTGGGTCACCGGGAGGCTTTTCCCCTATTGGTTTTGAACTAGTGCCTCGGCGCGTGATCTCTGCCTCTGGGCGTACGTGCGCTGTGCTCCGGAACGGTCCCGCCGCGGGAGCGTGAGCATCGTGGCCTTCCCGTGCTCGCGCTGCCCGGGTCCGCGGCGCCCGGCCCGAGTGGCTCCTCCTTTTGCCTGGGTGCACTTCGAGTCAGCGAGGCGGGCTGCCGGCCCAGGTTGGGTCCGATTCGAGGTAGCGGGCGAAGAATTCTGACTCTGCGGCGGTCAGCCGCCTAGGGTGCTGTGCCCGGTAGTCGAAAGGCGCCAGTACCGTAGTGGCCCGGACGTAGATGCGCGCTCCATCTTTGACCTCGTAGCTGATCGTGACCGTCGAGGCCCGGAGGCGGGTGACCCACAGTTCGACCTCGACGGGTGCCCGCCGGTGGGCGAGCGCGTTCTTGTAGTCGATCTCCTGGCGCACCACGACCGATCCGCTGCCCAGGAAGGTCTCCTGCTCGCTGGGCGCCATGCTGAGGAGGAGATCGACTCGCGCCTCTTCCAGGTAGCGCACGAAGGCAACATTGTTGATGACACCGTAGACATCGACGTCGGCCCACCTCAGCGGGCAAAGAAAGCTATGCCGTGCCACCACCATCTCCTGGTCGCTTGCCGTGGGCGACATCGTCTCATCCGCGTGGTCCGGGCCAGCCCCTAGGCCTGCCGACGGGCTATCCGACCGAGACACTCCGTCAAACGAGAAGACTCCGGGACATGCCCGTTCCGCTGCGAGCGGCGCTGCGGCGGAACGGGCATGCGGTGTACCGGGGTGTCAGCTGAGCTGCTTGATGCTCAGGGCGGTCACGGTGCCGATCTGGATCTTGGCCTGGGTCTGGGTAAACGGGGCGGAGTCGTTGCTGGCACCGTTGACGCCGGCCAGCTCCCAGACGTTGCCGCTGGTGCCGATGAAGTAGAGGTTCGGTGCGCTTCCGGTGGCGTCGTCGCCGTTGGAAGCGATGACAGGGAAGTTCGTCGCCGAGAGGTCGACGCTGACCGGGATGGGCGTGGCAGCGGCGCCTTCAGCGGTGACGGGGGATCCGACCGTGTGCGAGGGGCTCAGCAGGGCCAGGGTGGGGACCTGGTCGGCGTCGATGGAGAAGGTGTAGCTGTAGAGGTTGCCTGAGGTGTTGTCTGTGGCCCAGAGCACGAGGTTGCCGTTGATCATGCCGGGGGCGATCAGGGTCATGTTGCCCCAGCCGCTCGAACCAAGCTCTACCGGCGGGCTGGTCTCCATGGGCCCGTTCCCTGACCAGCTCCTCGAGGTCTACACCGACGACCAGGCGACGCATCGCGTGCAGGCAAGCTGAAAAAGGGCGAGCACCTCAAGACCGCTGACGGCGTCACCGCGGTCGCCGATGGCGGCATCATCCCGAAGCAGCACGACGGCTGGATGTGGGATCTGTCCGTCCCCGGTGGCGGCGACCACGACTTCTACATCGACACCGCCACCGCCGCCACTGCGGTTCTCGTCCATAACTGCTCCCCGATGATCGGCGAAGGGGGCACCCAAGTCACTAGCCGAACATTGACACAGAATCAGGATTTTCACATCGATGTCGAGAACCCTAACCCTGGGGTTCGCCCTGGCCAGCTACACCTTCAGGACTACGCTGGCAATAAATATCAGTACAATTTCGAGACTGGCCAGTTCGAAGGACTTCCAAATTCATTGGCTTGGCAGGTAGCTAATAATTCCGCAGTCGCACGAGCGATCGCGACCGGTCTTCGCTATCTGGGGATGGGATCATGATGCCGCCAGAAGAATTGAGCGTGCGACTAGCTGGTGAACTCGGTTCCTGGGAGGTGTCCCTGGCTAGTGGAGGGATACTGCACCTAGCAGCACACGCCTATTCTCAAGATCAGGACGAGTATGTCTTCGTAGCACTTGCTGAGGGCGATCCGCGATACGAAGTCGAGCTTGCACGGATTCCGAAATCGCTCGTCGCTCGGATTCAGGGTGGGTGATGTTCGCTCAATATGCCAGAGCACTTGGTGAGTTGATCGAGTCATTATCTGCGTGGCTCTGCCGCAGAAGATGGGTCCGATCTCGCCGACGCCGTGACCTGCAGTGGCGAGAGTTTCACTGCGGCCACCTCACGGGCGATCTCACGGGCTGGCGCAGCTATTGATGTAGCTATTCAGCCTGAGTGGCTGGAAGTGTCGTCCGGACTCGTGGAGCCCGACTGGATCAGCCTGATTTACCGAGAGCCGGCCCAGCGTGTCGTCTTGATTACTGACCGCCGGCTCTGGTGAAGTGCGGCTTGTGCCTGATACGCTGCATACGCCCCCATCGGACCTGGTGGGGTCGCTGCGCGCACGGGTCGCGGAGCTGGGGGCTGAGAACGCGGGGCTGCGTGAGGCCGCGCCGGCGCTGGTCACGCAGAAACGGCAGGTGTTCGAGGCCGCGCCGCCCCCGCCGCCGCAAGTGATCGAGTACCAGGTGCAGGCAAAACAGTGCCCGGCCTGCGACGATGTCTCGGTCGGGCTGGCCCCTGCCGGGGTGACCGGCCGGGTGCAGTACGGGCTTGGCGTGCACGCCAGCGCCGCTGGCACATTGGTGCGCGCTCACACCGTGCTGTCATACCAAGCTTTGCTGCCCTGGAATCCCTGGCGCCCTCCGGCGCGTTCCCGTGGCATGAAGCTGTCCGTCGTGTTCGAGCCGGAGCCGGCCCAGTGGGGCCTTCGCGGTGACCCGCACCTGTGGCGGGCGATGCGTGTGCACCTGGCCGGGACCGATCTCCCGGCATCGGTTGCCGACGCAGCCCGAGTGCTGCACGACGCGTTCAGCGAACTCGCAGGAGTGGATCTGGCTGCTGAACCGGCCTCGTCGATGTACCGGGAGCAGTACGCACACGGCGGCATGTCCAGCGGGATGATCTGCCTGGACGCCTGGCGGCAGCGGCTTATGCCGCTGCTCACCGGCCGCGTAGGTGCGCTGCTGCGAGCTTGAGTTCGCCCGCGCTTTATTTCATCTGCTGTCTTTACTTGATGACGGTACTCAGGCTTCAGCGCCCGCCCCTGGCCTTGACCAGCTTCACGACACCGCGAGCCTGGTTTCGAGGCGGCGGCCGAAGCCCGCACACATTGATCGGTCAATGTCCGTTAGTTACGCTGATCACGGGCTGCTTCGCAGTCGTAAGGGGGGTGCGGTGGTGCTGGTTGAGCCGCTCGCCTGCGGCGACGGTGTACTCGTAGCCGAGGCGGAACAGGTCTTAGCTAGTCATCCGGATTTCGGGGTCACCGGCCTGATCTGGCGCCGGGCGTCGGGGAGATTGCGGTTCGCGCTGGAAGTGCTCGGCGAGCGGCTGCCCGGCTTGCCGAGGTTCTGCCCGGGCTCGGGACTGAAGGCAGCCTGCCGCACGTAGTGCGTGACCCCGTCGTGCGGATGGCCATCGAGGCGGCCCTGCAGCGGCTGCGGGCTGGCCAGCCGCGGGCGCCGGATGCCCTTGAGCAGGTGCTCGGGCATGCGGTTGCCTACGCGCAGCCGGATGCGGATCGCGCTCGCGCTTACCCCGGCGTTCCCAGCCAGCGCGAGGAAGGGTGCGGGCTGCGGGCCGGACCGGGCGGGCGGATCTGGGTGCTGGGTTTCCCTGACTCGCCTGGGCTGCTGCCCGGCCTGCTCGCGCGGGCGTGCACCGAGAACTTCATCGAGCAGCCGGGGCGGACCGGCGAGCGTGCTCGGCGCGTTCCACGTCTACGCCCACATGGCGGTCTTCCACGCCGCGGTGCGCGCCCGCGGCCATCGCTTCGCTGACCGGTTTGGTGAACCTCCGGCCAATCCAGGTGTCAGCGCATCGGGGAACGACAGCTACGCACATCCAGAGGACAGGCTTCGCTACCTCGCAGACCAGTTGACGGGGCCGTTCGCGGGGCGCCTGACGCCCGCGGGCCGGAGGTTCGTCGGCTGGCAGCTGAGCGCGGTGGCACCCCTGATCGGCTGGCACCCGCAGAGCCCGGTCACGGGTCGCTCGCTGGCCCCGCCGAGCCATCCGCCTGGCGGATACAGGCGTGTTAACGGCGTCGTAGCCCGGCCGGATCACCAAGCCGGGACCCTGCTCGTCTTCAACTCCGAGCGTGGCGTCCTGCACGTCGTCAACCTTGCCGTCTGGGTCGCGTTCGAGCTCTGCGACGGCCGGGACCTGGCTGCCTTGCGGCGCTCCTACGCCGAGGTCGTGGTGAGCAAGCTCACCGTCGTCGAAGCCGCGCGGCACCTTGACGCCACGCTGGCGCAGCTTCGCGAAGCAGGCCTCATCGAGCCAGTGACCGAGTTGGCCGCAAGCGCGAGAGGAGGTGACACATGCAGGAAGAAGCGCTCCGCACCCTAGTCGAGCAGGCTGCCTCCTTCGACGAGCCGTCAGTGACCTGCGCCTCGATGAAGGAGTTTGCCTGGCTTCCGTCAGACGACGGCATCGACGACATCTTCGGCTTCTGAGAGCCGCGCTGGCCGGAGGGGCGATGCCTATGGACGCTCCTCCGGTCAGCTGCCTTGATGTGTGCGAGCCGGCAGGATTCGTGATCGCGGGAACTTCTCGGCCATTTGGCTGCGAACGCGCACAAGGCGGTGCACGGTATGTCGATGGTGACCATCTTGTGGGCGAGGCACGGCCAGAATGTCGCGAACCTGTCGCGCACCTTGTCCCACCGGATCTTCGATGGCGACCTCACCGACATGGGGCGGCGCCAGGCAGCGGACCTTGCCGATCGCCTCGCCGCCGCGCCAGGCCAGCGGATCGGCCAGCTGATCTGCTCGCCGCTGCGACGGGCCAGGCAGACCGCGCAGATCATCGGCGAGCGGCTGGGATTGCCCGTGACGAGCGAGCTCGACGAGCTCAGGGAGCTGAACGTCGGCGCGCTCGACGGGCGCGATGATCAGGCCGCCTGGGACACCTACGGCGCGGTGCTCGCGGCGTGGCACGCGGGCAAGCCCGAGGTCAGGTTCCCTGACGGCGAGGACTACGGTGAGTTGTGCGCGCGGCTGCGGCGCGCGCTGGACATCGCTGCCCGCGCCCCGGCCGCCTCGGCGACGCTCATCGTCGCGCACGGCGCCAGCTTGCGCGCGGCGCTCCCGGGCCTGACCGGCGAGCCTGATCCAGGCAGCGACATCCCAACCGGTGACTTCGCGACGCTCCAGGTTGATCCCGGTGATCTGGGCCGGCCAGTGCGGCTGTCGCACTGGCCAGGCGGCGGTTGACCGCCCAACCTGGCTAACCCGGTGCGCCGGCCTGGGCGGCTACCTGGGCGATCGCGCCGGCGAGCGCGTCGTCGGCGGGCCGGAGGATCTCGGCGACCCCCTGGGCGGCGAGCCAGGCTCGCCGGTGGCGAGCGTAACCGGGATCAAGCGCGCTGGCCTCGTCGACTAGCGCCCCGGCCGGCCGGGCAGCGAGGATATCAGCGAGGGCCTCGCCGGCCCGCCCGAAGGCGAAGCGAGCCCGCCGCAGCGCGGTCTCAGTCAACCAGCGCACCGGATCACGCTCGAACGGCATGATGCCGCGATCCAGCAGCGCGGCTATGCCGTCCGCGGTCCAGGAGTGGGCCGCCAGGCTCGGCGGAGCCTGGCCGGACCGCACGTCGCTGAGCGCTCTCCGAGCGTTCAGCGACGAGGTCTCGACGATCGCGGACGCCTCCCACCACGCGGGCAGCGGCAGCCGCCGGCGTACCTTCTGCCTCGTCCAGCTCAGCCTGCTGCCAGGACTTGAGTTGCTGGCCTCCACCCCGTCCACGACGACGGTGATCAGGTCGGGATGGGCGACTTCGACGGCGAGCGCCAGCCACGGCCCGACCCGCTCAGCTACCGCCGCCGCGGCCTTGCCGCCCTGATCGGCGACGACGTCGCGGTAGCCGACGATGATGGCCACCGCATGGGCGTCGAGCACTTCGGCTCGCACCGCCGCCTCGGTCAGTGCCTCGCCGGAACCCAGCCGGGCGAAGCACAGCCGCGGCAGGCACCATCGCAGCCGGGGTGTCGGCAGGGATGGCTCTAGTCCGCCGCTGACCAGCGCCGGCTGGTCAGGGTAGCTCAGCCGGTCACCGCCGGTCAGCACGTCAGCCAGGCCGCACGAGCCCGGGGTAGTGGCGTCGAGCAGCACCAGCCGCGTCCGGACCGGGCTGACCGGCGCTGCCTCGGCGAACTGCCCGGCCAGGCCAAGATCATCGGCCAGGCTGCGCGGCTGGCTGTCGATGAAGTCCAGTTCGGCCAGCTCGGCGAGCAGCCTGGCGATGCGCTGCCAGTTGCCGAACTGGGCTCTTTCGAGTCCGGCCCGAACGGAGTCGCTACTTGATCGCGAGATAGCGGCCGCCGTTTTCCTTCAGATTGGGTCTGGGGTGCGGATAGCGCAGGATCCACGCCTGGTCACCCGGCCGGCCCCCGCCCTCGGCGGTGTCGGCGGCTTCGATGACGCCGACTGCCTTGCCGAACATTTTCTCCCACTCGTCGCCCCGCTCAATGTCGATCGGGAAGACCTTGACCCGGTTCTGGGCCGCTGGGTGGAATTCAAGCAGGTGGGCGCAGCTGTCCAGCGCACCGAGCCACCAGCTGTTCTTGGCCGGGAGCGGAGTCGGCACGATCCCCCGCAAGATGGCGTCGAGCTTGACGAGCTGGTCGATCTCCTCGGCAGATCCCGGCTCGGTCTTGGCCAGGTCGTGCAGCCGCCCCGTGAGCAAGTGGTGATAACTCGCCCTGTACTCGCCGGTGAACTCCTTGATTCCCTGGGACACGACCTCGTAGTAGGCGATCTTCACGGCCGTGTCGTGCCAGGCCAGCCAGTGCAGCGTGGCGATCGTCTCCGGCAGGTCGGCCCAGTCCGCGTTGCCCCGTCCGGCGAGCTCGTCAGCCAGCGCCTGCACGTCGGGGAATTCGCTCGCGTGGCGCTGAAGTATCGTCGGCCGCCCGCCAATCTCGCCAATGGCGATCTCGGCTTGCCCGGCGACCTCGCGGGCCAGATCGCCAGGCACCCTGAGCAGTGCCTGCCGCAAGCGCAGCCAGAGCCATTCGGCCCGGTCGCTGTCATCGAGCTCAGTTTCAAGGGAGTAACGATCGAGGTAACGTCCCGCCTCGACGTTAGCCGCCGTCGTTTCCCAGAGCTTCAAGAGCCTGTCGCAGGCGATCCGCTCCGGATTCGGCTCGGGCACGCTCACAGGGAGCCCGGGGTCGTAGTCAGGCGTGGCATCTCCGGCCGGCTCGGAAACCTCGCCCGACTCGCCCGCGGGCTCCGCGGATTCAGATGGCGGAAAATTTGCTGGTGCTGGTCGGGCAGGAGGCTCAGCCGCGGCGGCGGGCGGAAGCGACCGCAAGCGCAACTCGCACAGCCTGACGTGCAGCGCGTTCATGAGCCGCAGATCGTCGTCATCGAAGTCGCCGCTCGTCCAGCGGATCAGCTCGCTGACCTTGTCCCTGAGCCCCTTGCCGGCCGGGCCGCCCGAGCGGAGCACCGTGAGCATGAGTTCCTCGAGGCCAGTACCGGCGGCGTCAGCACTGCCGCTCGCATCGGTGTCCATGTCGCTCCCTGGCAGTTCCGCTGGCCGTTAGTGCTTGCCGGTAAATGGATCCCAGGCGGGGTCTCGTACCGACCTGCCTGGCTGCATCTCCCTGCGCAGTACCGCTCCGGCGTGGTCCTCAACGTCGCGCAGCGTGCCCGCCTGCCAGTACGGCGGACGGCCCCGGTGCACGGCCAGCCTGCCGCAGGCATCGAGGGTGGCCGTGTACCTGGCGGTGCGCGGGTCCCTCGACGGCACCCTGATCGGCGGCAGGTCCTGGTCGGGCATTCCGGGCGCGCGAAGCACCAGGAGATATTCGCCGTCGGCAGGCGGCGGCGGCATGGCCGCCAGCCGGCCGGCGACCGGCACGCTGTCCATGCCGAGATGCTCGTGGAAGTAGTCGGGGAAATACTCGAACGCGGGCTCACCCGGCTTGGGCAGCCAGAGCGGGAATAGCTCGTGCGTGCCCTCCGGGTAGTCGTCGCCCGCGAGGCCGATAACCACGACGCTCGCCGACAGCATGGACAGCCGGAACTCAGCGGCGTTCCAGCAGCCGGCCGGCAGCCTGCCGCGCAATTCCTGGCAGCTCGCCGGATCGATGTGAAAATGGGGACGCCCCTGCGACAGGTACAGCATGGGCGCCAGCCGCTCATCGATCTCGAGCTGAGCGTGCACCTTGGCCCCGTGCCCGGTGGCATCGGCGAGCCAGATCCTCGGGTCAGGAGTGAAGCCAGGCTCGAGTTTCGCGTTCCGCTGGAAGTGGTAGGTGCCCCAGATCTGGGTCTTGCCAAGCCGGATCGGCCGGTGCACCTCGAAGGCGGGCACGAGCGTCGGCCAGGAATCGGCGGCCGTCCACTCCTGCCTGGCGGCCAGCCGGCCTTCGCGGTCGACCTCGACGAGAGGAGTGCCTGGCTCCAGCAATGTCGAGGTCCGGTTCTGGGGGCGCATCAGGTCGAACTGGCAGGGCAGCGAGTGAAATACGTTGTCGACGTCGAACGACAGGACGCTGCGGCCCATCGTGAGCTGGTCGGCGACGCTGGCCTGGCCCGCCAGGTACCCGTAGCTTGAGTGCGCCCACGCCGCGCCGATGGACGCGGCCTGCTTGGCGTACTGCGACTCCACCGAGATGGCGGCCGGATTCCATGGCACTTCGCCCGCGATGGCGCTGAGTTCCTCGGCGATGACCTCCTTGGCCATCCGCATGATGCTGGTCTTGCCCGAGAGCATGACCCGGTCGAGCCGCTCGTCCTCGTGCTTGTCCTCGGGCTTGCCGAGCGACTGCTGCACGATCCACCGGCCGAGCTCGGCCGCGTGCGCGAGCACGGGCCTGGCCAGGGTCTCGAAATCGCCCTGGTCGAGCTTCACTCCGCCGGCGGGGATCAGCGGGTCGAGCGCCCGCACGGTGTCAATCCCGATCGCGGTGAGTACCGGGACGATCCTGTCCTTTTCCACGATGTACTCTTTGTGCCCCTCGGGCAGCTCTCCGCCCAGTGCGATCTTCGCGTCCTCAGCGATATCCCAGAGCAGGGTGAATGGCTGTTCTTTAGCCGAGCCCGCGTCGAAGTGCGTCGGCAGCGCCGCCCGCAGTGCCGGGGCCACCTCAGCCGGCACCGGCGCCTCGATCCCGGATCGCGCGACTAGCTGGGCGAACTGGGGCAGGTCAGCGTCGTTCTCCAGGCCGAGCACCAGCCTGATCCGGTTGGTGAGCTTGCGTCGCTCCAGCTCATCTTGCTGACCGGTGACCAGCGCGTCGACGATCGCGGCCTTCAGCCAGTAGAACACTCGCAAGGTCAGGTAGTTGCCGCCGAGCTGAGGATGCCCGGTGGAGTTGATCACCTCGGGCCGGATGACGTAGTACCTCCCCTGGACCGCCTCGTTGACTCCGTCAATCGGGCGAGTGTCATCCACCAGGGTCAGCCTGAGCAGCGCGATGTCGGTCGTCCCGGCGCCGATGTCGAGTACCAGCATGTTCTGCCGCCACGCCGGCGGGTCCGCCGACACCTGCCTGGCCCGCGCCCGAAGCGCCTCGGCCCCGAGCTCGGGCCGGTTGCCGCCGAAGTCGCGCATCAGGAAATACAGGGCCGCCGCTACGCCCTCGTCATAGAGCACCCGGGGCACGGCTACGTCGAGCGTCCTGTGGATCATCCGCTCCAGATGCTGCCTGGTTCGCGGCGGGGTGGTCGTCGGGAAAGTCACGACCAGTTCGGTGATGGCCTCTTCGGGGTCGTCGTCCTTGTCCCTGAGGAAGGTTTCGGTTCGCTCGATGAGCTCCCGGTAGACCAGGGCGATCAGGTCGTCGGTCGTGGCGTCCTTGCCGTCTTCGCCCTCGTAGCCGTCATCGAGCGGCTCAGCGTCGGACAGCTTGGACTTCAGGTCCCTGAGCGTGCCCCCGGACGTGGTGTCGAACTTGATCTTCACGGGCGACTTGCCGGCGATGCTGACCGCGGTCGGCACCTCGAACTGCCTGTCGTCAAGCCGCACGGGCCGCAGTTTGAGCACCGCGAGCGGCGGCACCGCGAAGGCGTGGTCGTAACAGCGCAGGAGCTGCGGTGCCAGCCACTGCCGCAGCGCCTCCTGAGCGTCGGCGAAGCGATGCTCCACCGCGACGCAGACCAAGTCGAGCAGGTGATCTGGCTGGCCGTCAATGGCCGGCGACTGCGCCCGAAGCCGGTCAGCCAGCCCGGCGGCATCCCCGGCGGCGAGTCCTGGCTGCGCCTTGCTCACCTCCGCGAGTACCGCGTCTCGCAGCTTCCGCCACTCGGCCGCGTGCTCACCCGGCACGTCGGACGTGATCAGCCCGGCGAATTCTTCGCGCAGTCGCTGCGCCTGACCCGGATCGACCGGATAGATCAGGTTGGACCGGGTGTCGAACAACGTCACGGTGGAGGCGGAAGTACCGAAATCCGCCGCGGCGAAATTCGGGTAGGGCTTGCGGGCGCCGACATTGCGGATCGGCGCGGGGACGCCTTCGCGCTCGGCATCGGCATCCAGCATGCGCTGGCCGCGCCTGGGCCGTTCTCCGTGCGGGGCGAATTCAAGCCGGGCCGTGCGAACCCCGGTCGCCTGCAGGCCCATCGCGTCCGTGTAGGAGTAACGCCAGGTGACCTGGAGCTGCACCGGCTCGCCGGCCTCCGCTCGCGCCGGCTCAACCGCGTCAGCCGACACGGCGCGGTCGCTCGTGAGTACCCGCCTGGCGGCTATGTGCTCGATGCCGGCGAGATTGGCGTTGTCCCACGCCGCCTTGATCTCCTCGCGCAGCGCCAGCGCCGCCCGCCCGCCCCCGGCGATCTCGAAGATCCCGGCCTCCTGGACCGGCACCGTCGCGGTCCCCGCGTCGGTGAGCAGGACCACGTCAGGCAGCCTGTACTGGTCGTGATCCTGGTAGAGCACATAGCGCTGGGCGCCGCGCGCGTCGACATGCGGGTCCGAGGTCTCAAATGCCAGGTGCAGCATCGCGCGCCCTCCATTCGCGTAGCAGCGCGCGCAGGCTCGAAGCCGGCGCGTCAGCCTTGTCGCGGTCGTCCCCATCGGGATGCGCGGAGGATCGCGAGTCAGGGAACATTCCCCGCACCTGCCCCGGGTTCGGGACGTAGTCCTTGCCGCGCTGCAGTTGCCTGCGCAACTGGCCGTGGAACTCGGCGATGTCGCCCGCGAGCCAGAAGGCGACGCCGTCAGCGAGTGCCACCGCCAGTTCCCTGCGCATCCGGAACAGGTACATCTGGTGGCGTTCGAGCCGCTGCTCGGGATCGGCCGAGTTCTCCTCGATCTGGGCGTTCCACGGCAGCGCTCGCTGCCGGGTCAGCGGGAAGCCGGTCGCGATCCCGTCCTCGGTGACCGGGCGGCTGCCCTGCACCGCGGCCATCATGGCGCTGGCCCAGCTCAGGTCGGCCAGCCGGCCAAGCCCGGCGGCCCAGTTGACCGATGGCCCGCCGGCGGCGGCGAGCCGCTTGCCTCCTGCCGCGAGCAGCTCAGCGGTCCGCGCGTCGTTCAGGTCACCGCGAAGCGAGGAGGCTTCGGCGTTGCGGTCGCCGATCCACTCGGCGACCGAGGCGGTCAGCGACGTGCGGGCGTCGTTGACCGCCTTCATGAAGACCGAGCAGAACCGGCCGAAGAACAGCTCGGTGGTGTCGCCGCCGGTGCCGGCGGTCGGATCGCCGATGTCGGCGAAGGGGTCGAATCCGCCGTCATCGTGGCTGGCCGCCGAGACTGACTTGGTGATCAGCCCGTCCTCGGTGTTCAGGATCAGGTTGTGCCAGTCCTCCCACGACATGACCTCGGCCATGCACCGCTGCCTGGCCGACTCGATCACTTGCTCGCCGGATCGCGTCAGCCGGAGCGGGTCACGGAAGAGCCTGGCCGACTCGGTGGCCTGCGCCAGCTGCCTGCGGAAGCGATCGCAGAGCTGGTCGATTCTCAGACGGGCGCCGCTGACCGCGTCCTGACTCAGCTCCTCGGTCGGCAGCAGTCCCTCGAGCTGAGTCAGGGTATGGAGCAGCTGATCCCACTTCGCCTTGAGCGCGGTGGTCTTATTCACCAGCCCGTGCTCGCAGGCGTGCGACTCGATGAGCTGGCGCAGCGAGCTGATGCCGCCATCCAGGCCGAAATCGGCCAGCGCCTGCGCCCAGAGGTTGCCGGGGTCGCCGACGGCGAGGCGGTCGCCTAGCTCTCCCCACCGCCGCTGCACTGACTCAACCCCCAGCATGGCCTCGTCGAGCAGCGCCTGCTGATGATCACCGAACTCGTCGCGCGGGTAGCCGTATTTCTTGATCGCCGCGACCGAGGAGACCAGCCTGATCCGGTCGTCGCGGCGCTGAGTCAGATCCGAGGCGCTGATGGTCAGGTCGCGGAACGGCTGCGACTTATCCTGAAGCTCGTCCAGAGTCAGCGGGCCGCCGTGATCGATGGACGGCGGCCTGACTTTGTCGAAGGCGTTGCCGGCCGCGATGATGTAGTCGCGCAGGGTCCCGGGATCGAGACCGTGACTTTCCAGCATCGTGAAGAACGTCTGCGGTACCTCGTTGCCCGGCTTGGGAGACCAGAACACCGTGATGATGGTGTGGATATTCTCGAACTCGTGCCTGCTCAGGAACCGGTCCCGGCTGCCTGACCTGGCCGAGGTGAGGCCAGGGAAGTCAAGCAGCACCACGCTGTGCTGGTCACGGAGCGAATTGAGCGTCCAGCACCCGGGGTCGATCCGCACGGTATAGGAGACCCGGCGGATCAGCGGAAAGGTCTTGGCCAGGTCGGCGCCGTCATGCTTGACGTCGTCAAGGGCCAGCCCGTGGCGCAGGTCGCGCACCGGAAAGCTGTCGGGCACCTCCTCCAGCTTGCCCAGGTCGAGAGCCGACCTGACCACCTCCCGGCTAATCACGGCCTCCTTGCCGAGAACGGCTTCGGCGCTGAGGTGGGCGTCTCTGACCGCGAGCAATTCGGCCGCGATTTTGCGTGGTTCCAGGCTGCCTGGCTTCCCGTTCTCCGGCCATAGCACGCCGCGGCACCAATGCTCTAGCCGCTCCCAGCCATCCGTTACTGGGTCGTAATCTTTGGGCGGTCCCGTATCGGCGCCGCGGCCGCCGTCCCTGAGTTTTCCCGAAAGCTCGCCGAGCATGTAGGCCACGCATTCAGTGAGCTCAAGTTCGGACACGAAATGCACCGAGGCCGAGCCATCGATATAGGTAGTTTGGCCGGGCTGACCCGGTTTAAGGTAAAGAGCCGTGATATTTCCGGTGGTGGCGCGCTCTTCCACCGGCAGCAGGTCCGGCCGCCCGAGCAGTGTCCCGAGCAGCATCGACTTGCCGACCGTGTACTCTCCGACCACGCCGATGGCGATCGGGTCCTTGGCCTCCCTGATGAGGTTCTGCGCGATGTGCACCGCGCGGTTCCGCAGGTCGCGGATGGCCCGGTGATCGGGCATCTGCTCGGCTGCGAGCGCGTCCATCGCGTCTTTGGCGTCAGCGCTCATGAGCGCTACCTCATCGACCGGCACAATCAGCCCCCTCAATTAAGCACAGCCGTTCGCAGCACAGCCGCGTGAAGTACAGCCGTTTGCACAGGTGCCATCACTGCCGTACCTGGCGCCCTCCCTGCGTCCATTTCTACTCCTGGATCGTGTCCGCCGGTACCGTCTCAGACCATCTTCTCTACGGAAATCGACGGCTGTACCGTGGTTCCTCGGTATAGAAGTCCTGTGATGTACTGAAGGCCATGCAGCCGGGCTCTGAGTCAGGGGAGGACGTCAGTGCCGGACGGGTCGCGTTGGCAAACTTCCGAGGAACTTTCCAAAACGCTCAGGGGTCTCGCTGGCCATTTTGACCTGCGCCCCTATAGCGAGGCATTGAACGATCTCGCGAGTTCACTGGATCCGAATTCAGGCACGGCAGATCGCTGGACCGGCATTGATCTTCCGGCCGCCTTCACGGCTCTGAACGCGGATCCCGGCAGGTCACCCAGACCAGCCAGGCGCGCCGTGCCCGGCGGCGGGCACGGCGCTCCCGCCGCCGGGCCAGGCCGGACCTGGTGGCGGGCGCCGCTCGAGGTGGCTCCGCAGGTGCTGGTCTTCGTCCCCATCCTGCTGACCTGGCTCGCGCTGTTCGCGGCGACCAGCGCGTACCAGAGCCTGGAGGGCGACGCGCAGGCGCGGCGCGCCTACGCCGGCCGCAGCTTCCTGGAACTGTGGCAAGGGAACTTCGGCGGGCGGCTGACCGACTGGCTCAGTTTCGGGCACGTCGCGATCTACACGGTCATCGTCGTATCCACCCTGATCGCCGTGACCGTGATCACCGACCGGATGCGCCGGCGCGATGTGGCCGCTGACCGTGCCGCGCGGGACGCTGAGCGCGCTGCCGCCCGGGCGGCCGAGGAAGCCGCGCGGGCGGCCGAGGACGCGAGGCGCGCAGCCCTAGCCCGGCTGAAGCCGTACCTGGTGCGGGCGCAACTTGAGCTGAATCAGCGGCGCCTGGCCTCGCCGGCCCGGTTCGCTGAAGAACTCTCCTCGGCAGCCGCCGGGTTGCGCGGCTTGCTTGAGCGGGCGCTGACCACTCAGCACGACACCGCCGCCCTTGCCCGGCAGAACAGGCAGATCTCCGCTCAGCTCGCTACCTCCATCACCGAGCTCACGCAATCCGTAGGGAAGCTGGAGGCGGCCGGGCAGACTCTGGAAGCGACCGGGCAGACCGTGTCGGGCGCCGCGACGGCGCTGTCCCAGACCAGCTCAGTGCTGCTCGACGAGGTCGTGACCAGAGTCGCCTCGGCCAGCGCGCGCCTCGACCAGACCGTGACGGAAGTCGCGGCCAAGGTCAGCGACCTCCAGCGAACCGGCAAGGACGTGCTGGACGACGTAACAAGGCGGTTTGACGCCGCGATCGCGGCGGTCAACACGCAGATCGGCAACGCCGCCGGCAAGCTGGTCGACGCGGGCGATCAGTTCGCCGCCGCCATCGGCCAGTCCTCAGCCGAGGCCGCGGCCCGGATCGGGCAGACGTCGCAGGAAGCCGCCGACGCCGCCCAGCGGGCCTTCGCCCTGGTCGGGCAGGAGGTAGCCACGACGGCGGTGAGCCTCGCCGCTGACCTGTCCCGTACCAACGCGGAGCTTCGCACCATCCTCGGCGACCTGAGCACAGGCGCCGGTGATTACCTGACGGCGTCCGCCGGCGCTGAGCGGTCCTACGCCGCGAACACCGATCGGCTGGCCAGCGCCGTCACCAGCATGCGGGACGAAGTTGATGGCCTGCGGCAGGCGGTGACGACGGTCATCACCGCCCAGCGGGAGCTCACCGGATCACTCGGCGCGGCGGCCGCGGGCGTCGCCGAGCACGCGGGAACTCTCACCAAGGGCGTCGCCTCGGCTGAGGCGCTCGCCGCGCTGACGGTTCAGGCCGCCCATAAGGCCGCTTCCTCGGCGCTGGCCGCGGCGGCGGCGGCCGAGCAGGCTTCCGCCTCCGCCGGCTCGGCGGCTGCCGCCGTAGCCGCGGCTGCCCGGGACTACGCGCCCTGGCCCGCCAGCGCGCCCCAGGCCCGCGAACCTGGTCCTGATGCCAGGGCGGCCACCACGATCAACCGGGTGGCGGACGCGGCTGCCGATGCCGACGAGATGACAACCTCGATCACACCGCTCCTTCCAGCCACTAAGGAATAACGTGATTGATCTCGTAGTAATCATCATCTTGGCGCTGGCCGCGCTCGGCCTGCTCGCGTGGGCGCTATGGCTGCTGCGGCTCCGCCGGCAGGTGCTGGCGGCCGCCCCTGCGGCGGTCGGGCCCGTCGCGGTGGCACCGGCGCTTCCCGCCGTCCAGGCTGAGCGCCAGGCCCCGCCGCCGGCCAGGCCTGCCCGCCGGGACGCGGATCCGCGTCCCGAGCCCGCGCGGGACGAGCTTGCTCAGCTGCTGGCCCGGGCAAGCGAGCAGCTCGCCGATCCGCAGGCGCTGCCCGAGCCGCCCGATACCTTGCCGGACAGCGCCATGGATGGCGTCCGGCTGGGGGAGCTCTACGTGCGCGCCGCCGCCGTCCGAGGCGAGCGGAGCCGCCGCGACGGGAAGGTGCGCCGCCAGGTCGCGTCGATCTGCGTGCTCGAGATGTTCGCGCCGCCCGCCCTGCTGACCGTTGTCGCGGCCGGCCTGCCGGACGCACGGCTGTCGCAGATCGGCGCGGTGCAGGCGACGCGCAGCCTGCATAGCAAGCTGACGGGCCGTGCGGTCGAGATCGACGAGATGTGGCGGGCCGCTTCGGCCGGCGCGGAAGGCGCGCGCGAGCGCCTTATCCGGTTGCTCAGGGGCGTCACCGCCGCGCTCTCCGAGCCGCTGATCGAGGTTGCCAGGCGCCGCGACTCGCCACCCGAGTCGGTGGCGACTCAGGTCACGTGCCTGCTGACCCGCATCGGGGACACGTCAAGCCGCCAGCACCTCGGCTTCGGTGTCGGTGAGGGCAGCGTGCTGGTGAACGACCGGAGGACGACGGCGTGGAGTCCTGTGCCGCTGGCAGGCGACGACCGAAACGGCAAGGTCCTGCCGCATGACCATGCCGCCATGTGGTTCGCCTCGTTCCAGACCACGCCAGGCGACCTGGTCACGGTCTGCGGCCCGGCCACGTCCCGCCTGATCGAGCGGATCGGCGAGTCTCTGGCCGCCGAGTGGCTGACGCCCCCGAGCATGCTGAGGTACCTCGTACAGCTCAGCCTCGCTGACGACGCGCACCACGACGATCGCGCGGCCGTGTCGCTCTGGGAAGGCAGGCATGGCACCGTCAGGTGACCGATCACGATGGCGGACGATCGGCGCCGCCAGCCTGGCGGGGTGGCTGTTCGCCGACTTGATGCTCGTCCTCTTCGTCACGACGCTAGCCTCGACCACCGTGCCGGCCGCGCCCAAGCCGCCGGCCCCGGTCGCGGCTCCCTCCCCGCAGCCGCCCGGCCAGCGGGTGCTTGTGCTGCATGTGCACGAGATCCCCCTCACCATCTCCGCCGTCGGGATAGCCGCCAACTCAGGCACGGCCGTTCACGCGCTGGTAGCCCAGTTCAGGCGCCGCCTGAAGAGAATCGGCTTCAGCGACGCTCGCGCCGGCCTCGTCGAGACGTTCGACGCCGCGCCTGAGTCATCGAGTGCCGCGATCGATCTCGCCCGCCGCATCAACCACATCATCACGAAGCACTTTCCGCTCTTCGCGCAGGCGGTGACCCAGTCCTACTGGGAGGCCGGCCCCGCCGGCGGCGCGGAAGTCAAGATCTTCTTCTTCGCGCACGCCGCCAGCTGACGCCCCGCACAGCCAAGCGCCCCCCGCGATCATGAGCCACTGCCACCTTAGCTGGCGCACTGACCGCCCCCTGATAACGGTTCTTTACGTCAGCAAGACGGCGATACCGGGTATTCAATTCTATGACGGTCTGTCCAGTATGATTGCTTTAGATCTAGTTGATATCTCTCCTTTTTAATTACCCTGTTGCCTTGTCCTGGTAACTGATGTGATACTAACCGTGGTTGCCAGCGGATACCGACCATTTTGCCTGCGGTAACTAAGGGGGGATGGGGGTTCTGGCTCTGGGTTTTTGAGGCTGTGAGCGTCGGTAATACCGGTTCGGCAGCCGCGTGATCGCTCGGTTCTCTAGTGGTCAGGAATGGTACGCCGCGCGATTTTGGCATGCCCTCGAAAGGCAATGCGGCGTGCCGTGCAATCAGAAAGGGAAAACCGCATGTCGCATCTCCTGCGCGCAGTCGGGCAGGCTTTACCCTCAGTTGCCAGCCATCGGGGGCGACGCCTGCTGCAGGCGCTGACCGCTAGTGCCGTCCTCGCGGGGACGAGCCTGCTCGGGTTCGCCTCGGCGGCGCCGGCCTCGGCCGCCACTACCCACCCGGTCCTCTACGTCGCCAACGGCCAGAACTCGACAGCCACGGCCTATGACCTCACGGCCGGAAGCGTGGCGGCCACGATCCCGGCCGGCACTCAGCCTCAGGGCGTGGCGGTCAGCTCAGATGGCAAGACTGTCTACATCGCCAATGCCCTCGGCGGGATCACGGTGGTCGATACCGGCACGAATACCGTGACCGCCACGATCGCTGATAGCTCGTTCCCGATCGGCCTGGTGCTGAGCCCGGACGGCCAGACCCTGTACGCGGCTAATGAGGCCGGGACGGTCTCGGTGATCAGCACCGCCACCAACGCGATCACGAACACGATCAGCGTGGGCACCGAGCCTCTGGCGCTGGCGATTACCCCGGACGGCTCAGCCTTGTACGTACCTGACTTCATCGGCAATGTCGTGTCGGTAGTCAGCACCGCCACCAATACGGTGACCGCCACGCTCACCGGGTTCAGCCGCCCGATCGGCGTCACCGTGACTCCGGACGGCAGCACCGCTTATGTCGCGAACGCCACCGCCGGCACCGTCTCGGTCATCAGCACCGCCACTAACACGATTACCAGCACATTCTCGGTCGGCAGCCTCCCGCACTTCTTCGCGATTACCCCGGACGGCCGCACCGGTTACGTCGACAACACCGGGAACAACTCTGTCTCGGTGTTCGACACCACGACCAATACCGTCACTGACACGATCCCCGTCGGCGCCACCCCGCAGGGCGTCGCGATCAACGCCTCAGGATCTGACGTCTACGTCGCCAACGACGCTTCAGGCACGGTGTCGGTGATCGACACCACGAGCAACACGGTGACCAATACGATCGGCGGGTTCAGCGGGCCGTTCGCGCTGGCGGTCGCCGACGTGCCCGTGCCAGCCCCGGTGGTCACCGGCGTCAGCCCGGCCAGCGGGCCGCTCGCCGGCGGCACGACCGTCACGATCACCGGCAGTAACTTCTCCGGCGCGACCGCGGTCAGCTTCGGCGGCACGGCCGCGTCGTCCTTCACGGTGAACAGCGACACCAGCATCACCGCCGTAAGCCCGGCGGCCAGCAACGTCGGAACCGTCGACGTCACTGTCACCACGCCGGCCGGCACCAGCGCGACGAGCGCGGCCGACCAGTTCGGCTACGTCTTCGCCTTCACCGGGTTCTTCGCGCCGGTCGACAACCCGCCCACGCTGAACATGGTCAACGCCGGCCGGGCCATCCCGATGAAGTTCAGCCTCGGCGGCGACCAGGGCCTGAGCATCATCGCCTCCGGCTTCCCGGCGGCCACCCAGATCGACTGCGATAGCGGCGCCCCGGTGAATACCGGCACGCTGACCGACACCGCGGGCGGCAGCGGGCTGCAGTTCGACCCGTCGTCAGGCACCTACACCTACGTGTGGAAGACCAGCAAGGCCTTCTCGGGTACCTGCCAGCGATTCGACCTGCGGCTGAGCGACGGCACCGACCACACAGCGGACTTCGAGTTCAAGTAGGACTTCGAGGTCAGGCAGTTCTGCTCGCAGGCTGATCCCGCGCATCACCCGCTGCGCGGGATCAGCCATGCCACGCCAGGCCCCGCAGCCGGGCGACGCGCCGGATGACACCATTTAGGTGGCACTGTTGACGGTGGCGGCAATTGCGGAGGCGAGCGTGGGCATCGACAAGGAGGCGCTGCGCCGGAAGTACCGGCAGGAGCGGGACAAGCGGCTCCGCCCGGACGGAAACGACCAGTACCTTCAGCCCAGCGGCGAGCTAGCGCACTACGTCGAAGATCCGTATGTGCCCAGGACGCGGCGCGAGCCGCTGACAGAGCACCGGACCGTCATCTGCGTCGGCGGCGGCTTCGCCGGCCTGGTCGTCGGCGCCCGGCTGCGGGAAGCGGGCATCGACGTCCGCGTCATTGACAAGGGCGGCGACTTCGGCGGCACCTGGTACTGGAACAGGTACCCGGGCGCGCAGTGCGACACCGCGTCGATGGTCTACATGCCGCTGCTCGAAGAGACCAGCCACATGCCGACAGAGAAATACGTGCACGGCCCGGAGATCCTGGCCCACTGCCAGCGCATCGGCAGGCAGTTCGGGCTCTATGATGACGCGCTCTTTCACACCGAGGTCACGGCGCTGACCTGGGATGAGGGCGGCGCGCGCTGGATCGTCGAGACCAATCGGGGCGACCGGCTGACCGCGCGGTTCGTGACGGTCGGCACGGGTCCCCTGAGCGTGCCCAAGCTGCCGGGCATCCCCGGCATCGGCTCGTTCAGGGGCCACTCGTTCCACACCTCGCGGTGGGACTACGCCTACACGGGCGGCGATCCGGCTGGCGCGCCGATGAGCGAGCTCAGCGACAAGAAGGTCGGCATCATCGGCACCGGCGCCACCTCAGTGCAGTGCGTTCCGCACCTGTCCAGTGCCTGCCGCGAGCTCTACGTGTTCCAGCGCACCCCGTCCTCGGTCGACGTGCGCAACAACGAGCCGATCGACCCGGACTGGTTCGCCCGCATCGCCACGCAAGGCTGGCAGCAGCGCTGGCTGGAGAACTTCACCGCGAATCAGGCCGGCGGCAACGCCAGCGACGACCTGGTGATGGACGGCTGGACCGATCTCGCCAGGCGGGTACGCGAGCGGCTCGGCGCGCTGCCGCCCGAGGACCGGCACCCGGCCGCGATGCTGGCTGCCTACGAGGAGTCCGACTTCGAGAAGATGGAGCAGATCCGCGCCCGCGCCGACGCGGTCGTCGCGGACTCCGGCACCGCCGGCAAGCTCAAGGCCTGGTACCGCCAGCTCTGCAAGCGGCCGTGCTTTCACGATGAATACCTGCAGGCCTACAACAATCCGGGCACGCACCTGATCGACACCGACGGCAAGGGCGTCGAGCGAATCACGGCGACCGGAGTAGTCGTCGCCGGGCGCGAATACCCGCTCGACTGCGTCATCTACGCCTCCGGCTTCGAGGTCGGCACCGATTACGCCCGGCGGGCCGGGTTCGAGCTCACCGGCCGCGATGGCCTTACGCTGTCGCAGCACTGGGCCGACGGCATGCGCACCCTGCACGGCCTGCAGGTGCGCGGGTTCCCGAACGCCTTCCTGGTCCAGCCCACCCAGGGCGCCAACCTGATCTCCAACGTCCCGCACAACATCGTCGACTCGGCGAGGACCATCGCGCTGACCATCAGGCACGCGCTCGGCAACGGCTACGCCGAGGTCGAGCCGAGCGCCGAAGCCGAGGACGCCTGGGTCGAGCTGCTGATGTCCGGGCCCGGCAGCATGATCGGCGGTCCCGACTGCACGCCCGGCTACTACAACAATGAAGGCCAAGGCTACGGCTCGTTCCTCGGCCGGGGTTACCCGTTCGGGGCTGGCGCGTACTTCGCCTACATCGATAAGTGGCGGGCGGCCGGGACTTTCGACGGCCTGGAATTCCGCTGACAGCGGCAGGCGCCGGCGCCGGCGGCCGTCCCGGTGCGTGATGTGGCTCGGGCCGCGACAAGTACTGAAAAGCTTTATTTCATCATGCTCTGACCGCGATATACCTGACCTGGGCGATCTTCCGTGATCACGGTCCCGGTCATGATCACGGAAACCAGCACGGGTCCCGGGGGCTGCCGCGCGGCTCGTGATCAGGATCGGGGAGCCTTTTCCGGTATCGCGGGGAGAGTTCTCACTTCGGGGGAGCGGTGCGGGGGCGGCGGGTGTGATGCTCCGTGATCAAGGTCAGGGCATGATCATGGAACATCGCCGCTGCCCTGGAGGCTGTCGCGTGATTCGTGATCGAGTCGGGGGAGCCTTTCGGACATCTTGCGGAACCGTCAGGCGGGAGCACACTCCGGCCCCGCGGCCCCGCGGCCCGGCGGCCCGGCGGCCGGGCGTCCTGGCATCCCGGCGGCCGGGCGTCCCGGCCCTGGCAGCATCGGGGCGGCTCGGGTTGCTGGTCACGGCCGCATCTGACAGCATCGTGGCCCTCCCTGTTGCTGTCAGCCACTGGTTTTAACAGCAACGTGGCCCTCCCTCATGCTGTCCTGACAGCAACGGGGAAGGCCCTGTTGCTGTCAGAAAGGACCGCTGACAGCAACAGGGAGGGCCACGATGCTCACGCTGCCCAGGCGGCGCCGTGGCGGGGCACGGCGCACGTCCGCCTCTACCCGGCGCCTGATTCTCCAAGATCCCGAGTCACCCGACAGCCTCTGATACGCCGGCCGCCTTCGGTGATCAAGAAAAGGTCACGGGCAGCGGTGATCACGGCAGGCCGCCGTCAGCCAGCGCGCGGCCGGCCCACCGGGAACAGCTCCAGCAGCGGTCCCGTCAGGTTCACTGCCTGCCGGTTCACGCCGCTACCGCAAACCTGCCGCGCGACATACCGAGAACTAGCCTTAATTCGGGACAATTACTGCGGCGCGACCGATTCGAGGAACGCGAGAACCTGGTCGTGCACTGGCTTCTGGTCGAATTCGGGGGCCGCGTGATCCGCGCCGGGGACGACGATGAGTTCGGCCCGTACCCTGGCCTCGGTCAGCGCCAGGAGCAGGCGGCGGCTCTGGCCGATGCCGACGACGCGGTCGGCGTCGCCGTGGGCGATCAGGAAAGGCGGGCTGGCGGCGGTCGCGTACCGGCAGAGATTCGCGCGTTCGGCATCGTCCGGGCGGGCGGGCGGCACGAATCCCAGGAACTTGGCCAGCGTCGACTCGGGTGAGTTGGCTGAGGCGATCGCGTTATCCTCGGCATCCTGATCGAATCGGAGGAAGTCGACCGGCGCGTAATAGTCGATAACCGCGTCAAGGCGGCACGGCAGGTCCGGCGTCGGCCCGAGGTTGCCGGCCAGGTCGGGATGCTCGGCGCCGGCCAGGGCAACCGCGCTGATCAGGTAGCTGCCCGCGCTCGACCCGAAGCCGATTACCCGGCCCTGATCGAGCCCGTATTCGGCCGCGTTGGCGCGGATCCACCGGACCGCGGCGGCCACATCGTGGACCGGGCCGGGGAAGCGGCTTTCGCCGAAGAGCCGGTAGTCCACCGAGGCCACGGCGTAGCCGGCGCTCAGCAGGAACGCCCACGGCCCCATGGCCCGGGTGCCAGCCGCGAAGCCGCCGCCGTGGGCGTAGACCACGACGGGGCGGGCGTGACCGTCATCGAGGCTGGGAACGTGCAGGTCGAGCACCAGCGGGCGGAACCCTGGCACGACGGCGTACGGCACTTCGAAGTAGCTGTCGGCGTCATCGAACACCTGATGGGTCCTGATCCCGGCCAGTTCTGGCCGGACTGCCGGGCGCGGCGGGGTCGCGTGCGTTGTCATCGCCTCTCCTCAGGAACCGGGGACTCGCTGAGCGGGCCTGCCGGCAGGCCCCCTCAGCAGGACCCTAGCAACCGGTACCGTCACCGCGTCGCCCGCTCCGCTGGCGGTGCGGTAGCCATGGCACCTGAGCTCGCGCGAGACTGATGACGAGCACGGCCTAGGGCAGGAGCGTGACGTGACAACAGCTGGGGCACTAGATGTCTCGATGCTGCCTGCCTCGGCGTCCGGCGACCTTGAGCTCGTCACCGCCCTGGACGGCCTGATCAATGACGTCTACGCGGTGGCGGAGGAAGGGCTGTGGCTGCCGGGCGCGGCCCGGACGACCGTCGCGGCGGTCGCTGACCTCGTGCACCGCGGGCAGCTGGCCGTGGCCAGCGCGGGCGGGCAGATCATCGGCTGCGTCCGCGTCAGGTTTCTCGGCGCCGATGCCGGTGAGTTCGGCATGCTCGCCGTCGTTCCGGCCCGCCGTGGCACCGGGGCCGGCCGCGAGCTGGTGCGGTTCGCTGAGCGAGTCGTCCGCGCGGAGGGCCGCGACACCATGCAGCTTGAGCTGCTGGTTCCCCAGGGCTGGTCGCACCCGTCCAAGGAATTCCTCGCTGGCTGGTACACGCGGGCCGGGTACCGGCAAGTTCGCGTCGGCGCTGTCGAGGAGTCCTACCCCGAACTTGCGCCGTTGCTGGCAACCCCGTGCGACTTCGCTATCTACCGCAAGCACCTGGCGGCGGCCGGAAGCTGACGGCTGGCGGCTCACGGCTCCACGGTGATCTTGATCGCGGCGCCGTCCCTGAGCGCGCCGAGCGCGGCGTGGATCTCCTCAAGCGGGAACCGGTGGGTGATCAGGTCGCCGGCCGCGACCTGGCCGGTGCCGATCAGCGCGAGCGCCTGGGTGTTCTGGCTGGGGCTGGCTCCGGTGACTCCGGTAACCCGCAGCTCGCGGTAATGGATGAGATTGGTGTCCAGGCTCACCGCGCCGCTGCCTTTCGGCAGCCCGGCGAACAAGCTGACGCGGCCGCGTGCGGCGGCCATCCGCACGGCCTGCTGCTGTACCACTTGCGACGCGGCGCCGGCGATGACGACGTCGGCTCCGCGCCCGCCGGTCAGCCGCCTGACCTCGCTGACCAGATCGATCCTGGCCGCGTCGATCGCGGCGTCAGCGGCTGCGAGCACGGCCGCCCTGGCCAGCCGTTCCGGTCGCCCGAGGTCGGCGATGAAGACCCGGCCGGCCCCTGGCTGCGGGCCAGCCGCGCGTGCAGGCAGCCGATCGGGCCCGCGCCTATGACCACTACGTCGTCACCGGCCTGGACGCCGGCGAGTTGCTGGCCGTTGATCACGCAGGCGAGCGGCTCGGTGACGGAGGCCTCCGCGAAGCTGACACCGGCCGGGATGCGATTGACGCCGCCAGCCGCGAGGACTCTGGCCGGGACGCGCAGGTACCCGGCGAACGCGCCGTCGTAGTCGTAGCCGAAGGTTTTCCGGTCACCGCACACGCTGTCGTGACCCTGACCACAGTCGCGGCACCGGCCGCAGCCGATCGCGGCCGCTACCTGAACCCGGTCGCCCGGTCGCCACTCGTCCGCGTCCTGGCCGGCCTCGGCGACTTCCCCGGCGATCTCATGTCCCAGAACGCGCGGCGGCTCGAGGCGGTCGCTGCCGTGCGTGACGATCTTCAGGTCGGTGCCGCACAGCGAGCAGGCCCTGACCCTGATCGTGATCTCGCCGCGAGCCGGCACCGGCTCTGGCGCGTCCTCGAGCCGCAGGTCGCCGGGGCCATAAAAGCAGGCGACTCGCATCAGCGGCCGCTGAGCAGCTCGATGACAGGGGCGAACTGCTCCGCGAAGGCGGCGTTCACGCTGAAATACGAGATGCCCAGGCTCTCGCGGCGGCGCTCGAGCTCGTCGGCCATCTGCCGCGGCTCGCCGCGCAGAACCTGAAGCGACTCGTACTCGATCAGCGTCGCGAGGTCGGCCTGCAGGAACCGCGCCACCCAGGGCGGTGCCTCCTCGCCGACGACGAAGATCGGGGTCGCGAACTCGATCAGCTCAGCTCGGTCACCGGCCGCCTCCCTGATCCCGGCGACGAGCCTGGCCATCTCGTCACGGCTGGCCATCGCGCTCATGGCGAGCGTCACGATGTCGGCCTTGGCAGCGGCAAGGGCGCGGGCCTTCGGCCCGGCGGCGGCCATCAAGACGGGCGTGCGCAGCTCCTGATCGAGCGCGCGCAGTTCGTCGATGGCCTGCTCCACCATGGCCAGGCGCTCAGCGGCGCTCGTCGGCGGCTGGCCCGTCAGCCGCGCCGCGTCCTGCACCGCTTCTGGCCGGCCGGTGCCGACGCCGAACTCGAACCGGCCGCCCGTCAGTACCGACAGCGAGTGCGCGTCCCACGCTGCCAGCCGGGGCGGCCGCAGCGGGCTGGCGAGCACGAAGGTCCCTACTCGCAGCGTGGTGGTCGCGCCTGCGGCGAAGGCGAGCGCGGGCAGCGGCGACAGCAGTTGCAGGCCATCGGGCATCAGCAGCGTCGAATATCCGAGTGCCTCCGCGCGCCTGGCCGTGGCGAGCCACTGGCCGGCGTCCTGCGGCGCTGCCTGCGCGGCGAACCGGAAAGGCTTATTAGTCATGCCTGGAACGCTAGCCACCCGGCCCCGGCCGCGCATCAAGGGCATCGATTCCTGGCTGGCGCTCAGCTCGCCGCCAGGTCGGCGAGAGCCTCAAGCGCGCTCGCCGCCCGGCTGGCGGCAACCCGGTCGACGCTTCCGTACAAGTCCAGGCCGATGAAGGCAGCGGTGACGGCCCTGGCGATGCCGCCGGGGTCGGCGAATTCCGCGAGCGGGGAACCGGCCAGGATCCGGTGCAGAACCGTCTCGACCTCCGCTACCCACAAGCTGAGTCCCGCGGCGGTCGCCGGGCCGAGTCGCGCGTCTGTGCGTGCGCCGGCGAGCATCTGGGCGAGTACGGCAAGGTTGCCCGCCGCGCTTTCGTCCGCTTGGAGCGACCGGCCGAGATCGAGTAGTTCGCGCAGGGACGTGACGGCGTCGAAGCGGGCACGGTAAGCAGCGGCCTGCTGCCGCGCGCCGTGCCGCACCGCCGCCGCGAGCAATTCATCAACGCTGCCGAAATGGTAGAAGACCAGCGCCTGGTTCACCCCGGCCGCGGCCGCGATCGACCGGGCCGAGGCGCCGGCGATCCCTTTCTCCCTCAGCGTTCTGAGTGCCCCGTCAAGCAGCCTGGACCGGGTGTCGCCGGCCATGGTCGTCCTCTCGCCTCGCGTGCGGTGGCAGTCAGTATGCCGTGACGCGGGCTGGCGCGAAGTGGTGGTACATCGCCAGGCCGAAACCGGCGAGCGCGGCCGATGCCACCAGCAGCGCGGCAGCGCGTGCCAGCACCCGCACGGGGCGCCTGCGCGCCTCGAAGCCGGGAGCCGCCAGCAGCACGACAGCGGCGGGAAGATACATGAACAACCCGAAAAACACCCCGATAAGAGCCAGCGGAAAGAAAAGCCCGCCGATGGTCAGGCACAGCGCAGTGAATGTGCGCCGGGCCTCGGCCAAGAGCGGCACCGCGATCAGCGCCGCGCAGATGACGTAGAGCGCGGCGTAGGCCGGGGCATTGATCCAGAGCCAGGCGGCCGCGGCCGCGGCAGGCGGAAGCGCCGCTCCAGTCTCGAGACGTGTCAGGAGCATCAGCCGGCCTGATGGCGCGATCACGGAGGGCATCTCCGCTCCCTTCGCCGCGAACGGCGCGTCGTTTTGAGCGATCGCTCAACTCACGATAGATCCGATTAAGCGATCGCTCAAGATGTCGGCGCGCGTTTGACTGAGCCGGCCAGGCGGCTGACTATGGGCGGGTGAGGCGTTGCTGGCCGCTGGCAGTCGCGGGTGCCGCTGCGCTGGCGGTGGCCTGCACTTCGGCTGGCCCGGCCCAGCCGCGGGCCCATGGCAACGGGAAAGCCGGCCAGCCGGCGGACTGGCCGACCTTCAACCGGACCGCGGACCGAGACGGCGTGTCGGTGAGCTCGCCCGCGCCGGGCAAGCTGCGCAAGTCCTGGTCGACGGCGGTCGACGGTGCCGTGTACGCGCAGCCGCTCATTGTCGGCTCGGTGGTGATCATCGCCACCGAGAACGACACGGTCTACGCGCTGAACTCGGCGACCGGCAAGATCCGCTGGTCGCGGCACCTGGCACGGCCGGTCACCGGCGGGCTTCCCTGCGGCAACGTCGCTCCGTCCGGCATCACGGGCACGCCGGTGGCAGACGTGGCCGCCGGGCGGCTGTGGGTGGTGACCTTCACCAGCCGGCCATCATTTCGGCACACGCTGTGGGAACTCGCCACCGGAACGGGCAAGACAGTCCGGCAGCGGCCGGTTGATGCTCCCGGCAGCGACCCGCGCGCCCAGCAGGAGCGCGGCGCGCTCGCGCTGTCCGGTTCCCGGGTTTACGTGCCGTTCGGCGGCTTGTTCGGGGACTGCTCGGACTACAAGGGCCGGGTCGTCGGAGCGCCGGTCTCGGGTGCGGGACGGCTGGTGAGCTTCGCGACCCGGAACGAGCGACAGGCCGGGATCTGGGCGCCGGCGGGCGAGTCGGTGCGCGACGGGAGCCTGTACGTGGCGACCGGCAACGGCATGCCGGTCAACCGGGTGGCGGATTCTGACAGTGTCCTGCGGCTCAGCCCGGAACTGCGGGTGCGGGGCAGCTTCACGCCAGCGAATTTCCGGTCGCTCTCGGCGGACGACCAGGACCTCGGCTCCACCGCACCGGCGTTGCTGCCCGGCGGGCTGGTATTCCAGGTAGGCAAGGAGGGGACAGGCTACGTGCTCAATGGCGGCAAGCTCGGGGGAGTGGGCAAGCCGCTGGCCTCGGCGCGAGTGTGCGAGGGCGGCTTCGGCGGCGACGCGGTGGACGGCAGCACGGTCGTGTTCTCCTGCTACACCAGCCTCCGCGCCGTCGAGGTCACCGCGGGCAAGCCCGGCGGCAACGCCATGATCCGTCAGCGCTGGGCTGTGCGCGGCAGCCCAGGGCCGCCCATCATCGCCGGGGGCACGGTCTGGGATCTCAGCCGTCACGGCACCCTCACCGGCTACCGCCTCGCCGACGGCAAGGTCGTGGCTTCCGTCGCTGTCGGTCACGTCGCCACCGACTTCCCGACGGTCGCCGCCGCCGGATCGCGGATCATCGTCCCTGCTGGCGACAGGGTTGTGTCGTATGTAGGCATCTGAGCCTCATGTGACAGAGGCACGGCTTGTTCACCAGATGTGTTCGTTCGCGGGGCTATCAGCTCCTGAGACCCCGTTGTATGTTCAGGGCGGCCAACTTTTCCGGACAAATGGGCCCAAGGAGGTTCGCATGTTCCGCATCGGCATCCGCCGATTCTCCTTAGCTGTCAGCGCGCTCGCACTTGTCGTGGGCGGCGGGCTCGCGGCGGCTGGCACGGCCGCCGCCGCGACTAACTATTCCCTTCTAATCCTGCCTGACCAGGGCGAAACCGCGATCTACAACTTCATCAATTCAGCTACCAGCTCGATCGACCTGACCATGTACGAGCTGACGGATACCACCGTGACGACCGACCTGGTAAACCGCGAGAAGGCTGGCGTCAACGTCCGCGTGATCCTGGACAATGCCGAGAAGTCCGTTAACCAGACGGCGTTCAACGCCCTGCAGGCGGGCGGGGTCGCGGTCACGTTCTCGTCGACGGCATTCACTTTCACGCATCAGAAGACACTCACCGTGGACAACCGTGAGTCCTTCATCAGCACGGGCAACCTGGATTCCAGGTTCTACTCGACGTCGCGTGACTATGGCGTCTTCGACACCGACGCCGCCGACGTGGCCGCCATCGTGGCGGTCTTCAACGCCGACTTCGCCAAGACCGCGATCACGCCGTCGGACGGCGACGACCTGGTCTGGTCCCCGACCGACTCGCAGACTCACCTGCTTGCCCTGATCAACGGCGCGCAGCACAGCCTCGACATCGAGCAGGAGGAGTTCGGCGATACCGCGCTTGTCAACGCGATCGTGGCGGCCGAGAACCGCGGGGTGACCGTCCGCGTCGTGGTCGAAAGCCCGTCCTCGTACACCACTGAGCTCAATGAGGTCACGGCCGCGGGCGGGAAGGTGACTGGTTACACCGACCCGAACGGCTTCTACATCCACGCCAAGGCGATCATCGCCGACTTCGGCACGGCTACCGCGAAGATCTTCCTCGGCTCGGAAAACTTCTCCGACAACTCGCTCAATCACAACCGCGAGCTCGGGCTGATCATCACCGACCCCGGCGTGATGAACGGTGTCGAGTCGACGTTTAACGCTGACTTCAACCAGACCGCGAGCGGGGGCGTGACAGTCACCAGCCCGGGCAACCAGACGGGCACCGTCGGCACGGCCGCGAGCGTCCAGATCTCGGCCACCGACACGGCGGGCGGCACCCTCAGCTACTCCGCGACCGGCCTGCCTGCCGGCCTGTCGATCAGCGCCACGACCGGCCTGATCTCGGGTAAGCCGACCACGGCGGGCACCTCGACCGTGACGGTCACCGCGACCGACTCGACCGGGCCGTCCGGCACCACGTCATTCACCTGGACGGTGAGCGCCGCCGCCGGAAACACGGTGACCGTGACCAACCCGGGCAGCCAGACCGGGACCGTCGGCACGGCCGCCAGCCTGGCAGTCCATGCCACCGACTCGGCATCCGGCCAGACACTCACCTACAGCGCGACCGGCCTGCCGGCCGGCCTGTCCATCAGCGCCACGACCGGCCTGATCTCGGGCACGCCGACGACCGCCGGTACTTCGTCGGTGACCGTGACCGCGACCGACACCACGGGCGCCAAGGGCAGCGCGGGCTTCAGCTGGACCATCAGCGCGGCCGCGGGCGGGTGCACCCCGTCGCAACTGCTGGGCAATCCGGGCTTCGAGACCGGCACCGCGGCGCCGTGGTCAACCAGCACAGGGGTCATCAATGAGAGCGCCACCGAGCCGCCGCACACCGGTACCTGGGACGCGTGGCTCGACGGCTACGGCACCACCCACACCGACACCTTGACCCAGTCCGTGACGCTGCCAGCCGGCTGCACTAATTACCAGCTCAGCTTCTGGCTGCACATCGACACCGCGGAGACCAGCACTACCACCGCCTTCGACACGCTGACTGTCCAGGTGCTGAATAGCGCGGGCACGGTGCTGAGCACGGTCGCGACGTTCTCCAACCTGAACCACAACACTGGTTACGCGCAGCACACCTTCAGCCTGGCCTCGTTCGCCGGGCAGACCGTCACGCTCAAGTTCACCGGAAGCGAGGACTTCGAGAAGCAGACCTCGTTCGTCATCGACGACACCGCCATCAACACGAGCTGATCACCTCCTAGGCCGGCCTGGCCACCGCGCCGGGCCGGCGCTAGCCAGCACGAACGGAATTCCCGGCCCGCGGACGCGCGGGCGGCACGCGGACCGGCCGGGCGGCACTGCGGCCCGGCAGCGGACGGAGCATGATCGCGGAGCGTTCTCCGTCGTTTGCGGCATGATCGCGGAGCGTTCTCCGTCGTTATCGCGGAGACTTCTCGCAGTACGGAGTGTTTGCCGTGGCGTTTTCAGGGGGTCGTCGCAACGCGTTCGGCTTCTTGTGTGAGGAGTTTAGCGAGTTGTTCGCGGGGGGTGTGGTAGCCGTAGCGTTTGCGGGGGCGGTCGTTGAGTTCGTCGGCGATGTGCTGGAGGCCGGCGGCTGTGGTGGTGCTGAGGTCGGTGCCTTTGGGGAGGTATTCGCGGAGCAGTCCGTTGATGTTCTCGTTGCTGCCGCGCTGCCAGGGGGCGTGGGGGTCGGCGAAGTAGACGCTGATGCTGGTGGTGTCGGTGATGTGCTGGTGGCGGGCGAGTTCCTTGCCGCGGTCCCAGGTGAGGGTCTTCGCGAACCAGGCGGGCAGTTCGGTCATGCGGCCGATGATGGCGCCGGCGACGGATCCGGCGTCGTGGCCGTGCGGGAGGTGGAGCAGGGTGAGGTAGCCGGTGGTGCGCTCGACGATGGTGCCGACGGCGGAGTTGGATGCTTTGGAGCCCATGATCAGGTCGCCTTCGTGGTGGCCGGGCACGAGCCGTCCCTCGACTTCGGCGGGGCGCTCGCCGATGGGGACGGCGCCGATGATGCGGCCGCGTGTTTCGCTGCGGCCGCGGGGGCGGCGCAGCTGGCGGCCGCTGCGCAGGCAGGCTTTCAGCTCCCGCCGCAGCTCTCCGCGCGGGTAGACGTAGATCGACTGGTAGATGGTCTCGTGGCTGACCTGCATGTCCTCATCGCCGGGGTGGTCAATTTTCAGCCTCCCGCTGATCTGTTCGGGGGAGAACCGCCGGTCCAGGAGCTGCTGTACCCGCTGGCGGAGCTCCGGGTGCCGGGACAGCCTTGACGGCCTGGGCCGCCGCTGCCGCTCCCATGCCAGGTTGCCCGCCCGCACCGGCAGGTAATGCCCGGTCTTCGGGTCGGCGTTGCGCTTGAGCTCCCGGCACACCGTGGAGGCGTTCACGCCGGTCCGCGCGCCGATCGCCCGCAGCGACAAGCCGGTCTCGCGCAGCCGCGCGATCTCGTGCCGCTGCCCGTCGTCCAGGTACCGGTCGCTGTAAGTCGTTCCAGGGGGTCTGCACACTCCGCCGATCTTGTGGTACAGGCCGTACGCGAACGTCTTCGACACGCCGGCCAGCGGCCCGGCGCGGTTCGGATTCAGCCCCGCGGCGAGGTGCTCCAGCAGCACCCGCACCCGTTCCGGATCAACGCCGCGGCGGCCCGGCCGGGCCGCCCGCCGGGCCGCCGCCTCCCGCTTGACCGCCAGCCGGGACACCCCGCTCACCCGCCGGTCCAGCTCGTAAGCAAACGACTTCGACACCCCCGCCAAAGCCGCTGCCCGCATCGGATTCACACCCGAAGCCAGCAACTCCAGCGTCCTGGCCACCACCTGAGGATCCACACTGCGCCCCATCGCCCGCTCCCACCCAAATCAGAGCGTTGCGACAATCCCCTGAGCGAGCCCGTCCTATGTGCGGACAACGCTCCGCGCAGCGACAACTCTCCGCGCCGGAGCCGGGAAAGACTCCGCGCAGCGACAACTCTCCGCGCATGACGGCGTTCACGCCAGCCGCCGGACCGGGTTTCGAGCACCCGGTCGCGTGGCCGCCGGGGCGGCGAGAGCAGTGCTGGTGCGGTTCTGGCCGAAGGTAGCGCCGCTGCCGCGGCACTGGCTAGCCCGGACTTGCTGGGATCAGCGGGCTAGACTGCGCGGATGCTGTTCGAGCAGCGGCTCAAAGAGGGGATTCACGCCGATCGGATCAGCCTCGCGTTCCGGCGCTGGAAACGCTGCCAGGTCGTAGCCGGACGTCGTTACCGGACCGGCATGGACCAGATCGAGGTGGACGCGGTCGACGTCGTAACCCCGGCTGACATCGACCTCGCCCAGGCGGCGGCGGCCGGGTACCAGGCCGTCGGGGAGTTGCTCGGCGACCTGCGCCTAGATGAGCAGGTGCCGCTCTACCGCATCCGGTTCCACCGGGTAAAAGACCCTGATCCCAGGGATGTGCTTGCCGCCAGCCCGGCGACAGGCGAAGAGCTCGGCAAGCTCAAGGCGAGCCTGGCTCGCATGGACGCGTCAGGAAATCACGGTCCGTGGACGCATGCGGTGCTCGCCCAGATCGCCGACCATCCCGGCATCGTGTCGACCGTGCTCGCCGACGCCCTCGGCTGGGAGCGGCAGGACTTCAAGCTGCGGGTCCGGCGGCTCAAGGCGCTTGGCCTGACGATCAGCCTCGAGGTCGGATACCGGCTGTCGCCGCGTGGCGAGGCCTTTGTCAGGCACAGCCGCATGGAGACGCCTCAGTAGTAAGAGAGTGCCCCTGTACCGGTCGGGCATATCCGGTAAATCCGTAGTACGGCACTGTGACGGACGTCATAGGCCTCAAAGTTCAATCTCGGGCATCACTCTCTGAATTTCTGCGTTCACCTTGGGTAACCGAAAGCACCCAGGCGCGTGATGCTTGCCCCCCAAAGCAATGAGGCGCCCTGATCCGCGTCGCATCCGCGCACCCCCTATCACAGCCAGGTGCTTCGTGACGGCACGAAGCCAGACGGCTGTGTCCTGGGTGACCCACGAGCGCACCCCCGCGCCCGACGTTAGGTTCATCTTGTACCCCCGCGTTCAAATCCCCTCTGTTCAGTCATCCCTGGATGAGTTGCGGAAGCTCCGGAATCATCCACTAGTTCACAAGACCCGCGACGTCGCCGAGCGCCACCCCAGGCGCACGCTGGCGGCAACGGCCGCTGGAGCGGTCGCCGTGGCCGGCATCGCGACCGGCCTGGCCGCTGGCGGGTCGGCGCAGCCGGCTCATCAGTTCAGCCACGCCACCGCGATCAGCCAGGTTTCGGGCAGTCACACCGACGCTGGCCAGCAGGCGCACCAGGTGACGAGGACGATGCAGAAGACGACGGATTCGGCCAAGTCCGGCCACGCGGCTCCGGCTAAGCACGCGGCGCCGTCCGGGCCGACGAAGCCGTACCTGGTCTACGACTCGGTCACGCCGTCGTCGATCCCGTCGAACCGGGTCGCCGCGGTCTACGCGACCGGTGGCTTCGCAGCGTCGCCGTCCCAGGTGAGCGGCCATCCGTCCGTGGTGTGGATCGACACCAACGGCAGTGACCCCAAGGCCTCGGCCCTGGATGTCGAGCCTGGTGACGCCACTCCCAGCCAGGCGGCGAGCTGGGCCAGAGCCGGCTGTCGGCTAGCCCGGACAGCCTGGCCCGCATCTACACGATGCGCTCGGAGTGGGGCCAGGTGAAGGCTGCCGTCGCCGGACTGCCTCAGAAGATGCAGGATCACGTCCGCTGGTGGATCGCCGACCCGACCGGTCACGCGCACGACGTGCCGGGCGCAGCGGCCACCCAGTGGTACTGGGGCACGCACTACGACATCACGACCGCCACGCCGCGCTTTTAGACGGTGAGGTGATCCGTGGCCGCATTCACGGCGGCCCGGCTGGTCAGCGACATGCGACCGGCCGGGCCGCTTCGGCTTTCGCTGGCCGGGTCACGGCGCGGCGGCCGGAAAACGCGCTCTGCGCCGGGCGCCGCGGCGGCCTAAGGTATCACCGTGAATGAGCGATTGTGGCTGGCCTATGACGAGATGGGCAGCGGTTTCGAGCAGCATGCGGAAAACGGCCCTCATAACGCGCACTACGACAGGCCGGCGGTGCTGGAAGCACTCGGGCCTGTCAATGGCCTCCGGGTGCTCGATGCCGCGTGCGGGCCAGGATTCTATTCGGTGAGCTGCTCGCGCGCGGCGCCGACGTCTCGGCCTTTGATGCCAGCGTGATCATGACGGACCTGGCGGCGGCGAGGACCGAGGGCGCGGCGCGGATCGACCTGGCGGTGCTCGGCGAGCCGCTGCCTTACCCGGATTCCGCCTTCGACGCGGTTGTCTGCGCGCTGGCGATTCACCACGCGCACGACCGCCGCGTCGCCTTCGGTGAGTTCCACCGGGTATTGCGGCCGGGCGGCGTGGCCGTGATCTCGACTCAGCACCCAACCGCTGACTGGCTGCGCAAGGGAGGTTCCTATTTCGACGTGGTGCTCGAGACCGACATGTGGCGGATGGCGTGCGGAGATCAGCCAGTGCGCTACTGGCGCGAGCCGCTCACCGAGTTGTGCGCCGCCGCCACTGGATCGGGATTCCTGATCGAGCGGCTCATCGAGCCATTGCCTGCCGCGAGCATGCGCTCGCTCTACCCGAAGGATTATCAGCACCTGTCTACCGTGCCCGGGTTCCTGATCCTCAGGCTGATCAAGCGCTGAGCGGCGGGACCGGCGGGGTACAGGCAGCGGTCGCGGGGTAGCCAGCGGCCAGGCCCGCGCGGGGCGAGCCTGGCCACGCGTCGTCAGTCGAGTATGAACCAGCCCACGCGCACCGCGCTCGAGACGCTCCTGGACAGAGTGATCGTGAACGAGCCGGCCGCCGCCTCGGCACCTTCGATGAAGACGCCGCTCACCGGGCTCTGGATGGTAGCGATCACGATGCTGTCCGAGCTGACGGTGGGGTGCGCGACGACGGCGCTCTTGCTGCCGCTCGTCACGCTGAGGACGCCGCTGTTCTTGATCTTCATCTTGCCGTCGACTTCGAGAGCGACGCCGTTGGCGCTCGACGCCAGGACAGCCGTGCCGTTGTGAGACTGGCCGAAGACGCCATGACCGCCGCTCTTCGCCGTGTCGATTCCGGCCACTCCGCTCTCGCCGCTCGTATTTCCCTGGCCGACGATGCCAGTGCCTTTGAATGAGATGCCGAATACGCCGTCGCCGTTATTCGACTGCCCGTAAAGGCCGTGCGCTCCCTTGGTCTTGCAGAAGTCAAGCCCGGCGACTCCGCTCTGGCCCTTTGTCATGCCGTTACCGACAATGCCGGTCGCGCTCGTCGAGAATCCGATAATGCCAATGCCGTGCGTCGAGTGACCGGAGATCCCGAATGCGCCCTTGGCCTTGCTGTCGTCGATTCCTACTACTCCGCTGCTGCCTTTTTTCGAAGTGTGGCCCGACAGGCCGCTGCCTCCGGTCGAGGTAACGACCGTCGTGTTCTTGGTCTTGTTCGACTTGCCAAGCTGCACGGCGCTGCCCGCGTCAGGTGCCTCGGGTGCGGCCTGCGCGATTCCGGCGCCAACAAGGCTCGCCGCCGCCCCTGCCCCGGCCGCCGCGGCGGCCAGCATGACCGCCCTGCGTCCGTAGCGGGCTGCCAGGCTACTGCCTGCGAGCTCGCTGCCGCTGACCTGTCCCGATTGGTCACTCATTACGTACTGCCTCCGTTATGCCGAACCTCTGCACCGTTCACGGCGGCGCGGCAAGCACGACGACAAGATCGTCAGAGCTTGCTCGCTCGCCATTATGGCTTAACGGAAATTCACCATACAGCCGCGCTGGGACATCGGTAAAGGGACATAAATGTCCGACCTAAAGTGCGGTATTGCGTTTTGCCGATTAAATCGTATTCACAGCCGATGTCACTCCCCGTATTGCTCGGGCTCGCTCGTCGGGCCGGGCTTTGGCCGGGCCGGGGCCCGGGCGGGGCCGGGCCCGGGCGGGGCCGGGGGCCGAGATGCCGCTTACCCGAGCACAAGCCAGCCGACGGTGATGGCGTTGGTCGGCTTCTTGGACAAGGTAATAGTGAAGGAACCGGAGCCAGCCGTGGCGCCCTCGATCGACACGCCGCTCTCCGGGCGCTGGATGGTAGCGAGCACGATGCTGCCCTCCGACACGCCTGACGTGTGGACCGTGGCGCTCTGATGACCGCCAGGGATGCTCACCACGCCGCTGTGGCTGAACTTCGCGACGCCTTCGACGTGGAGCGCGACTCCTGAGCCGCTGGTGGCGAGCACCGCAGTGCCGTGGTGGGACTGCGCGAACACGGCATTGCCGCCGCCTCCGGGCGCCGTGTCGATCCCGACGACGCCGCTCTTGCCGGGCGTCGATCCCTGTCCGACGACTCCGTTGCCGTGCTGCGAGATCCCGAGCACGCCATCGCCATGGGACGAGTTCCCGTAAACACCGTGACCGCCCGTCACGGTCGAGGTGTCGAAGCCCACGACCCCGCTCTGGCCCTTGGCGAAGGTCTGGCCCTTGAGGCCACTGCCCGACCTCGTGATCACTTGAGTGGTCCCGTGGGCCGAGTTCGACTTGCTGAGCAGCACGGCCGCGGACTTCGCATCAGGCGCGGCTGGCTCGGCCGGCGAGGCCGGGTCGGCCTGGCCGGCCGGGTCGGCCCCCTGCGCCGTCGCCGCGCCTGCTAGTCCGCCGCCGGCGAGGCTGGCGGCAACGCCTGCTCCGGTGGCAGCGGCGCCGAGCATCAGGGCACGCCGCCCGTAGTTGCGTGGCTTGGCCGCTGGCGAAGCGTCGTCGGCTGGCTCGAGTCCGCGGTCCAGTCCGGGTAGATCGCTCATGACATCCGCCTTCCGTTGGGTGTGCTTGCTGTCATTCCAGGGATTGGGCCAGTGGCCGGCCGGGAGAATGACTTGGTCGATTCCATCACAGATTCGCCTCCGCACGGCGGGTTCGAGCGGTATGGATGCCCGGGCAGCGGAAGCGCCGGTGCCCGGCTCCGCGATCAATCCGATGTCGACCCAAGACAGGGCCTGGGCGGTGCCGAATAGTAAATAGGAGGCACGTCCAGGCGCCGGGTCACTTGGTCAGCGCGCGGTGCGGGACTGCTCGCCCAGGCGCGGGCCTGGGCGGCGGAAGCCAGGAGGCGGCGGCATGGTCGGGCTGGTACTAGTTGGCGTTGTCGCTGGCTTTCTTGCTGGCATTTCGCCCTGCATCTTGCCGGTGCTGCCGGCGGTGCTCGTGGCTGGCGCGACGACGACGCGCGATCCGGCGCAAGCAGCCAGCCCCGGATCGCCGGCGGCCGAGCCGCGCAAGCCTGCCCTGGCCCGGTCGCTTGCCGTTGTCGGCGGCCTCGTCCTGAGCTTCAGCCTGCTCATCCTGGCCGGGTCCGAGATCATCTCGCTGCTCCACCTGCCGCAGGATTCGCTGCGTGACGCGGGCATCGCGCTGCTCATCCTCGTCGGCCTCGGCTACCTGATACCGCCGCTCGGCGCCTTGCTCGAGCGTCCTTTCGCGCGCATCGGGGGCCGCAAGCCGAGCGGCCGCGCCGGCGGCTTCGTGCTCGGGCTGGCGCTCGGCGTGCTGTACGTACCGTGCGCGGGTCCGGTGCTGGCCGCGATCACGGTGGTCGGGGCGACGCGCCGGGTCGGCCTCACCGCGGTCTTCGTCACGGCCGCCTTCGCCGTTGGCACCGCGGTGCCGCTCCTGGCTGTCGCCTTCGCCGGCAGTCAGCTATCCGGCCGTATCGGAGCACTGCGGCGGCACGCTTCCCAGGTCAGGCTGGCCGGCGGGGCAATCCTCATCGTCATGGCCGTAGCCATCGCCTTCAACGCCTTCGACAGCCTGCAGCGCGATCTCCCGGGCTACTCGACGGCACTGCAGGGCTCGCCCGCGGTCCGCAAGGAGCTCAACACGCTCACCGGCGTGCACCCGACCAAGCTGACCAAGTGCGACCCGACCGCCACCACGCTGCTGAACTGCGGCCAGGCACCCAACTTCGCCGGCATCTCAGCCTGGCTCAACACGCCGGCCGGCAGGCCGCTGTCGATGCGGTCGCTGCGCGGCAAGGTCGTGCTGGTCGACTTCTGGACGTACTCCTGCATCAACTGCCAGCGGACGTTGCCGCACGTCGAAGCGTGGTACCGGCAGTACGCGAAGGACGGCTTCGTCGTCGTCGGCGTCCACACGCCAGAGTTCGCGTTCGAGCATGTGGTATCCAACGTCAAGGCCCAGGCCGCGTCACTTGGCGTGCACTATCCGGTGGCAATCGACGACAACTACGGAACTTGGAACGCATACGACAACGAGGCCTGGCCTGCCGACTACCTGGTCGACGCGCAGGGTGATGTCAGGCACGTGCACTTGGGCGAGGGTGATTACAGCGGAACCGAGGGCCTCATCCGCCAGTTGCTGGCCGCCGCCCACCCCGGGATCGCGCTGCCCGCCGCGACGGAGATCCCCGACAAGACCCCTGGCGGCGAGATGAGCCCGGAGACCTACATCGGCTACGAACGGCTCCAGTACCTGGTGTCGGACACCAACGTCGTCCGGGATCAGCCGGCCGCCTACCACTTCCCGGCTTCGCTGCCGCTTGGCGGTCTCGGGCTTGACGGAACCTGGACCGACCACTCGCAGGAAGCCACCGCCGGGCAGGGCGCCAGGCTGGAGCTGAGCTTCCTAGCCCACGACATTTACCTGGTACTGGGCGGCACCGGAACGCTGGACGTGTCGGTCAACGGGCGGCACGTCGAGACCATTCGCGTCGGGGGCACGCCGCGCCTGTATACGCTCTTCCACTCGACCCGCAGCACCGAGGGCAAGCTCCTGCTGACCGCCTCACCCGGCGTCCAGGCCTACGACTTCACGTTTGGCTAGCGAAGGGCCCGGGACGGGCCGACCCGGGCAAGCCCGCGCGAGCATGCTCGGGGAGAGTTTCCAGTGCTCGGCGCTGGCCCGGGGGGATTTTCTGCCTCTTCCGGAAGGTTTTTCACTTCGGGGAGAGTTCTCAGCTCTCTTGAGGCCGTCGGGTGACTCGTGATCAGGATCGGGGAGCCTTTTCCGGCATCATGCGGGAGAGTTCTCAGTCCTGGGGGTTGTGAGTGCGGCGTCGGCAGGTGCGATCTTCCGTCATCATGGTCCAGGGCATGATCACGGAGGATCGTAGGTGTCCTGACCTGGGCGATCTTCCGTGATCATGGTCTCGATCATGATCACGGAAACCAGTACGTGTCCCGGAGGATGCCGCGCGGCTTGTGATCAGGATCGGGGAGCCTTTTCGGCATCGTGGGGGAGAGTTCTCAGTCCCGGGAAACTGTCAGTGCGGGGTCGGCAGGTGCGATGCTCCGCGATCAAGGACGCGGGCATGATCACGGAACATCGCCGTTGTCCTGAAGGCTGTCGCGTGACTCATGATCGGGTCGGGGGGAGCCTTTGTCGGTGACGCCGGAAAACTAACCCTTCGGACGCCACGTTGCTGTCAGGACGGGCCGCTGACAGCAACAGGGAGGGCCACGATGCTCACGCTTGCCCGCCGGTGCCGTTCCGGAGCACGGCGCACGTACGCCCAGAGACAGAGATCACGCGGCGAGGCACTAGCTCAAAAAATCTAAAGGGGAAAAGCCTCCCGCTTACCCGCCAGCCCACGCCGGAGCGTGATCGCGGAGAGTTCCCGCGCCGGAGCGTGATCGCGGAGCGTTCTCCGTCGTTTGCGGCATGATCGCGGAGCGTTCTGCGTCGTTACCGGGGAGACTTCTCGCAGCACGGAGTGTTTGCCGTTCTATGTGCGGACAACGCTCCGCGCAACGACAACTCTCCGCGCCAGAGCCGGGAAGGGGCTCCCGCCAGAGCCGGGAAGGCTCCGCGAAGCGGGAAGTCTCCGGTAACCCGGGATGAGTCTCGCCGCTGAGCCGCCGGAGCTTGACTTTCCCAAGATCCCGAGCCACCCGACAGACTCCTTGACCTGGGCGATCTTCCGTGATCACTGTCTCGAACATGGTCACGGAAACCAGTACCCCGCAGAAACTGAAAGACTCCCCGGAAACCTCCGTCAGCGGCCGCCAGCCGCGAACAGGAAGGTGGCGCCGCGACTGGTGGCGGCTAGGCCTGGGCGGGCGCCGTTGCCGGCGTGCTCACGGGCTTGTCCTCCTCCGTGGTGGTTCGGTAGCGGTAGAAGGCTGGCAGGGCCAGGCCGATCACGAGCGCGCCCGCCATCGTGATGAGCCCGCCCGCGAGCGCGCTGGTCACCGGAGAAGTCAGCGACCCGAGCGCGCCGGCCTCCAGATTACCGAGCTGACCGCCGCCGGCGCCGACGACATAGTCGGCGGCCGTGACCCGGCCGCGCAGTTCCTCTGGCGTGGTTGCCTGGACGATGGCTCCCCTGAACACCACGGTAAAGGTGTCAGCCGCGCCCGCGACGGCCAGCAGGCTGAGCGTCAGCCAGAGGCTCGGGGCGAGCGCGAACCCGGCGAAGGCCGCTCCCCAGACCGCGACCGTCACGAGCATCGCCCTGCCTTGCCTCGATACGTGCCTGACCGGCCCCGAGAGCGCCGCGCTGATCAGGCCGCCGACGCCGATCGCGGTCATGAACAGGCCAAGGGTGCGGGGATCGCCGCCGAACCGCTCGGCGTTGATCGCCGGGAACAGCGCGACGGGCAGGCCGAAAATGGTCGCGTTGAGGTCGGCGAGGAATGCGCCAGCGAGCACTTTGGTCCGGCCGATGTAGCCGATGCCCTCGGTGATCGCGCGTGGTCCCGGTCGGCTGGCCGACGTCGGCGGCATGGCAGGCAGCCGGGAGACGCCGTAGATCGACGCGGCATAGCTGATCGCGTCCAGCGCGTAGCACGCGCTCAGGCCGAGGCCTGGCGTCGCGGAGATGATGCCGGCCAGCGCGGGGGCCCGGTCAGCGTGATCTGGAAGCTCAGCCGGTTCAGCGCGAGCCCGGCCGCCAGCTGTTCCTTGCGCAGCAGCCTGCGGATGAACGTCTGCCGCGCGGGCTGGTTGATGGCGCTCAGCGCGGACTGGACGGCCACGAGCACATACAGCAGCCAGACGAGGCGCAGCCCGGTGAACGCCTGCAGGGCCAGCGCCGCCGACACGGCGGCAAGGCAGCAGCTGACAATGAGCACCAGCTTCCTTCGGTCGACGGCATCCGCGATCGCGCCGCCGAGCACGCCGATGAGCAAGGTGGGCACCATCTGGGCAAGGCCGATCAGGCCGACCGCGAATGGCGACCTGGTGATCGAGTAGACCTGGAGCGGCACCGCGAACCGGGTAAGCCCGCCCCCGATGGACGACAGCGCCGTGCCGGTCCACAGCCTCCTGTACTCAGGCGACTCGCGCAGCGGGCTGACGTCAGCGAGCAGCCGGGTGATCTTTCGCATCGGAAGATTGTAACAGCACTTATATAAGTGCTGTTTCGATTTGGGCGTGACCGTCGTCCTGGCTGCCTAGAATGCGGTCATGAGCACCGGCAGCGCGGCCGATCCCACCTTGCAGAGCCGCTGGGGGCCGCTTCGGCACCTCCAGGAGGCGATGGACGCTGACATCGCCAAGGTCTATGCGCAGGCCCAGGTCAGCGGGCTTAAGCCGAGTTACGTGATGGAGTTGCTCCGGCTGAGCTCGCGTGGCCCCATGACGATCACGGAGCTGGCCGAGTCAGTGGCGCGCACCCACTCGGCGATGAGCCAGAAGGTCGCGGCGATGCGCACCGCCGGCCTGGTCCGGACTGTTCCCGGTACCGACGGCCGCAGCAAGAAGGTGATGCTGACCGCGAAGGCCAGGCGCATCGTCGGCATGCTTGCCGCTGAGTGGCGCGCGACCGAGGCGGCCCTCGCTGACCTTGAGGACGAGATCCCTTACCCGCTGAGCCTGGCGGTCACCGACATCGCCGATGCCCTGGCGCGCAAGAGCTTCCGCGACCGGATCGCCGAGAAGCTGGCGGCCGATCCCGGCTGGCCGGGCTAGGACATCGCGGGGGTCTGCGGCACGCGGCGCAGCAGCGCGCTGATCTCAGCCTGGTCGGGCTGGCTGCCCGGCGGCACCCGCGGCCCGGGCACCGCCCGGAAGTGCGGGCTGTCGTGCGAGGTCGCGTGGCGCGCGACGAAGACAGGAACCTGCAGCGCGACGGTCCAGGTCGGATGGTCTCGGCGGCCGGCACTGGCCGGCCGCGGGCTCGTGCTCCGGCCGACTTCCGGGTAGAAGCCGAGGTAAGCGAGTTCCCTGTCGCGCTCGTCGGTGAGCGGCCAGCCTGACACGCCGAGCAGCTGCGACTGGCCACGCGGATCGGATGCCTGCCGCTGAACGTGGGCGAGCGCGTTCTCTAGCCTGTCGCACCAGCCCGTGACCACGGACTGGCGAAGCAGCCGGTACTCGGCTCGAGCCCAGGAGGCCGGCGAGCTGAACCCGTCTGGCGGGCTGGCCGCCCGGGCGGGCAGCAGCGACACGTCGCGCACCGGCGCGTTGCCATACAGTTCCTCGACCGCGGCGAGCATCGCGGCGCGAGCCGCGTCGGCGTCGGCGTCGAGGGCGATGGCGGCAAGCCATGCCTGGCTCGACGTGCGCCAGGCGTCCGCGCCGATGAGATAGCGCCAGGGCTGGGCCCTGGCCGGGATCGAGTCGATCAGCTGGCTCTCGGCGTTCGTCGCCGGGGCGGCGCCGATCATGGCGCAAGAGCTGGCGGCGTGAGCTCTCAGCCCGGGCGGGCCTGCCGTCTGCCTGGCCTGGTCCCAGGCGACGTCGGCGCGCCGCCGCAGGCGGTGCCAGGCCGCCCGCGCGGCCGCCCCGCACGCGGCCCAGTCGGGATCGGCGGCGACAGCCTCGATCGTTACCGGCAGCCCGGGGTCGCAGAACGGCGTCTGCGCCGTCCACCTGGCGATGGCCAGCCAGTCGGCCGACCTGGCCGCGTTCTCGAGCGCGGCGACCCAGGCTCCCGCCGCGAGCAGCCACTGCGCTAGCCGCAGGTAGGTACCCGCGGCGTCGGGCACCTGCAGCCGGGCAGCGCAGCTGCCGCACAGGTCGAAGCCGCTGAGCAGGCCGAGCTCGTGGCTGGTCAGCGAGCGGCCCCTGGAAACGGAGCGGAGCAGCTGCGGGCACTGAGCCAGGCCGGGGCCGGCCGGCGCCAGATGCCACTTGCCGCCCCTGCTCACCCGGGCGAGCGGCAAGGTCATCGCGGCGAGCCGGTCATCGGGGAGCCCGGCCTCCCTGAGCACCTCAGCGGTCAGGGGCTGATAGCCGTCTAAGGCGAAGAAGCAGCGCGTCGCCACGTCGCGTCCGGTCATCGTGCTCATAGGCGCCACGACGTCTCGCCCGCGACCAGGCAGCCTGGATCCACCCCGACCTGGCCAGGCGGCAGCACAGCGAAATGACCGCGGGCCGCGGTCCACCAGTGCAGTGTGCGCACCGCTCGCCGGACGGATGGCCGCCGAAGGCCAGCCGGCCCGCTGGCCGCCTGGGCCACCTCGGCCAGCTCAGCGGGCGGCGGGCCGCTCCAGGTCACGTCGGCCCAGGTCACGCGGCCCGTGTGGTCGCCGTGCGCGCCGGTACGCGTGGACAGCTCAGCGACGATCCGCAGGCCGCGGCCGTGCTCAGCGGGCTGGTCATCGAGTACGCGCGGACCGCGCTTGGCGCCGCCATCGGCCACCGTGACGTGCACGAATCGCCGGCACCAGGCGAGCCCGACGATGAACTGCCCGCCGTGTGCCCCGCTCGCCGTGTGGCGCAGTGAATTACTCGCGAGCTCGGTGACGATGCTGGTGATGTCGTCGCGCGATTCGCACTCAGGCAGCAGCAACGTGATCCAACGGCGCAGGACGCCCAGCTGGCGCTCCTCGCCGGGGAAAGCCCAGCGCCAGATCAGCTCAGGGGCCAGCGCGGCCGCGGACGCTGACGCGAGCGCCAGCGCTAAATTCCCCTCCGCGCTGGTCGCGGCCGCGGAACCGCCGATGTCAGGCATCCGCCGCCTCCTGCCGCCGAGCCGACGCCGCAGCCACCTGCACCTTGGCGCACCTCCTCGCGATCCTTACGCTGCGTCTTTACCCGATCTGCGTCCTACCCCGATCTGCGATGCACAGATATTGCAACACAACGTTAGTGATCTAGACAGCGGATTACAAGATTTGGCGCCATTTCAGGTCAGCAGCGCGCGGTCATGGCGCTCTTTCGACCGTATGGTCGGACCGGCCGATGGCGCCGTCCGCAGGCGTGCGAGCGGGCGGCCCGGGCCGAACGCCCCAATGGCCAGCCTCAGCGGGGGTTCGTTATATTCTCGGCGTAATCTTCGAAGCACAGATTGGCGTTGCCCGGGCGTCCATTCGATAAGTAACTACCAGGACGAGAACATTGGGAGACGATGAGTAATCCTGAGCTGGACGCCGTCGCCGAGACTGACCTGCCAACCTCGGCCGGCATGTACGACTACTTCCTGGGCGGAGTCAACAACACCGAGGCCGACCGCCTGGCCGGCGAGCGCCTGATCGAGAAGATGCCCGAAGTCCGGGATGCCGCCTGGGCCAACCGCGGGTTCCTGGGCCGCGTCGTCAGGTGGATGGCGGCTGATCGCGGCATCCGGCAGTTCATCGACATCGGGGCCGGCTTCCCCGCGCAGCGATCCACCCACGATGTCGCCTGCGCCATCGACCCGGCCATCAAGGTGGTCTATTCCGATATCGACGCGCGCGTCGTCGCCAGGGGGCGCGAGCTGCTGGCCGGGCTGCCAGGCACGGCGGTCGTCCAGGCCGACCTGCGCGATGCCGACCGGTTGCTCGGCCATCCGCTGACGCGAGAGCTGATTGACTTCACTGAGCCGGTCGGGCTGCTAGTGCTGGCGGTCGCGCAGTTCATTCCCGACCAGGACGACCCGTGGGGGCTAGTGCGGCGCTACGTCGATGCCCTCGCGCCCGGCAGCTACCTTGCCCTGTCGCATGGCACGGCCGATCGCCAGGACGAGAGGAAGGCCGATCACGCCGCCGAGGTATACGCCTCTTCGTCCAGCCCGGCGCAGGGCAGGACGAAGCTTGAAATCGAGCGATTTTTCGACGGCCTCGAAATCGTGCCGCCGTATCCTGGCGCTGGCCCCGAAGCGACCTATGTCGGCCTGTGGGGCTGCGAGGATGCGGGCGCGGCCGATACTGATGGCTCCAGGTGGGGCTACGCGGCCGTAGCGAGAAAACCATAGTCGATAAGTAACCCCGACTGCACAGTCTGTGAATCACAGAATGTTCGGGATAGTTGTTCCCGTCTGCCACTCTTCGGTGGGAAGATCTTGGGATGAGCGATCAGGGCCACGACGCGACTAATGCTGACCTGCCAACCGCGGCGGGGATGTATGACTACTACCTAGGCGGCGCCAATAACACGGCGGCTGACCGGGCCGCGGCGGAGCAGATTATCGAGCGGGCGCCCGAGATCCGCGATACCGCGTGGGCCAATCGCGGGTTCCTCGGCCGGGCGGTCCGGTGGATGGCGGCTGAGCAGGGGATCAGGCAGTTCATCGACGTCGGCGCCGGGTTCCCCGCGCAGCGCTCGACCCACGATGTCGCGCATGCGGTCGATCCCGGCATCAAGGTGGTGTATTCGGACAGCGACGCGCGCGTGGTGGCCCGCGGCCGCGAGTTGCTCGAGGGCGTGCCCGGCACCGCCGCCGTGCACTCTGACCTGCGTGATCCCGGTACGCTGCTGAGCCACCCGTGCACCACTGAGCTGATTGACTTCGCCGAGCCCGCCGGGCTCCTCATAGTCGCGGTCACGCACTTCATACCGGACGCGGATGACCCCTGGAGCCTCGTGCGGCGCTACGTCGACGCGCTCGCGCCGGGAAGCTTCCTGGCCCTGTCGGCCGGTACCAATGATCACCAGGACGAGCGGAAGGCTCAGCGGGGATCTCAGGTCTACTCAGGCTCGGCCAGCCCGTGGACGTGGCGGACCAAGGCTCAGATAGAGCGCTTCTTCGATGGCACGGAGATCGTGCCGCCTTATCCGGGCGCTGGTCCCGAGGTGACCTTCCTGGGCCTATGGGGCTGTGAGGACCCAGATGCCGCGGATACCGATGGATCACGATGGGGCTACGCTGCCGTTGGCCGGAAGCTCTGAGCGAAGAATGGACGATGGCCGTCAAACCCACCTTCGAAGAACTGCGTGTCAGCGAGCGGTCGCTCGACTGGCAGCGGTCCGGCCAGGCTGGCAGCGATCTGGAGATCGCGTTCACCCGGGTCAACGGGCAACAATGGACCTTGATGCGGGTGTGCGGCGATCCGGCCAGGCGGGTTATGGTGTTCAGCCGGTTCGAATGGGACTGTTTCCTCGACGGTGCCAGGAACGGCGAGTTCGATGACGCGGCGACAGGCTAGGCACCCGGTGAGTACCGGCTGCGGCCTGAACGAAGGGCTACTGGCGGATGGAGCTATCGGGAACACCCATTGCACAATCTGTGATTCGCAGATGTTAGTGGAGTGTTATTCTCATTTCGCCGGCCTGGTGGGAGGATCTTGCAGTGAGCGAAGAAGCCTACGGCGTGACAGTCGCCAAGCGGCGGCTGTCACGGCGGCTGGCCGCTCTGCGCATGGCGAAGGGCTTCTCGGCTGCCCAGGTCTGCGACAAGCTTGACTGGGGCAGGGGAAAGGTCAACCGGTTCGAGTCCAACGACTGGAAGCTCCCGGAGATGAGCGACGTCCGGGATCTGCTCCGGCTGTACGGCGTCACCGAGGACGAGCAGGACGTGCTGCTCGACCTGGCTCGCAAGGGCAGGGTACGGGCATGGTGGCGCAAGTACGACGAGGTCTTCGACAACGAGTTTCCCGGCTACGAAGCGGACGCGGCCAGGATCAGCGTCTACACCCCGCTCGTCCTGCCCGGCCTGCTGCAGGCGCCCGCCTACATCGAGGCGTACCTGGCGGCTGGTTCCCAGACGGCGTCCTGGCGCAGGCGCGCCCTGGAAGCGCGAGTGCGCAGGCAGAAGATTCTCGATCGGGTCGACGGCACCGCGCCGCGGCTCAACGCGGTGGTCACCGAGGCGTCAGTGCTCTTCCGCTGGGGCAGCAGGGAAGATCGCCGCGCGCAGCTGGCGCACCTGGCCGAGATGAGCCGCAGGCCAACCGTGGACCTGCGAGTACTGCCCTTTTCCGGAGGTCCCTACCCGGGCATGTCCGCCCTTCTCAATATCTTCGAGTTTCCGAGTGATCAAGATCCGCCGGTGGTCTTCCTCGAGATCGAGCCGGCCCTGCGCGAGGTCACCAACGGCGATGAGATCAACAGCTACGTGAGTCTCTTCGGCCGTATCCGCGACTCGGCGCTCTCACCTGTTGCCTCGACCACGTTCCTTCAGAAACTCGCAGAAACCATGGAGTAGGCCATGATCGATATCTCGGCCGCCGTGTGGCGGAAGGCATCGCGGAGCACCCAGAGCAATGGCGGCTGCGTGGAAATCGCTGCCAACCTGCCCGGCGTGACAGCCATCAGGGACAGTACCCGGCCAGACGCGGGAGCGCATGTCGTCTCCAAGCAGGCTTTCGCCGCGTTCCTGGCGGCTGCGAAGTCCGGCCGGCTGGACGGCGCAGCCTAGGGAAGCCCCGATCGCGGAGCCCGGCCGTCCAGGCCGGGCTCCGCACCGCATCCGGGCCTATTTCCCCTGTCGGTATTCCTCGCACGGGCGCCTGCCGTCACTCAGTTACAGTGACGGCATGCCGCCCCGACCAACCGATCCTCAGCATGCCCGCCCGGCTGTCATCCTCGCCGTCCTCTCGCTCGCGGCCCTCGCTTACGCCGTGCTCAGCTCGGCCGTCATCCCGGCGCTGCCGACGATCCGGGAGAGCTTGCACGCCAGCGAAACCGGCGTCACCTGGCTGCTGACCGGATTCCTGCTCTCCGCCTCGGTCGGCACCGCGATCATCGGCAAGCTCGGTGACCTGTACGGCAAGCAGCGCCTGCTGGTGTGGACGCTGCTCATCCTGACCGCGGGCACGCTGCTGGCCGCTGTGTCCGCGTCACTGCCGGTCCTGATCGCCGCGCGGGTGATCCAGGGTGTCGCGGGCGGCATCTTCCCGCTGTCGTTTTCCATCGCTAGGGACGAGTTCCCGGCCGACCGGGTCGCTGGCAGCATCGGGCTGATGTCCGCGATCCTCGGCGTGGGCGGCGGTTTCGGTCTTGTGCTCGGCGGCCTGATCGACGAGCACCTCAGCTGGCACTGGCTGTTCTGGATTCCGCTCGCGGCCATGGTCCTGGCGGCCGTCTTCACCTGGCGTTACATCCCCGAGTCCAAGGTGCGCTCGCCCGGCCGGGTCAACTGGGCCGCCGCCGCGCTGATGACCGCCGGGATGTCCGGGCTCCTGCTCGGCATCGCCCAGACCAGCGTCTGGGGCTGGACCGGGCCGGGCACGCTCGGCCTGCTCGCCGGCGGCCTGCTGCTCTGCGCGGCGTGGATCGGCGTCGAGGTGCGCAGCGCGAACCCGCTGATCGACATGACGATGATGGCTGTGCGCGGGGTGTGGACGGTGAACCTGGCCGCGTTCCTGGTCGGCGGCGGCTTGTACGCGTGGTTCCTGCTGCTGCCGCAGTTCGCGCAGCTCCCGGCCAGCACGGGCTTCGGCTACGGAGCCTCGGTCGTGGTCGCCGGCCTTTACCTGCTGCCGTGCGCGATCGGCATGGGGGTGCTCGGCTCGGTGGCCGGCCGGGTCGAGCGGCGGTTCAGCTCAAGGAAAGCGCTGGTCGCCGGCGCCGCGGTGAGCGCGATCGCGTGCGCCTGGCTGACCATCGCCAGCAGGCACCCCTACGACATGCTGATCAGCTCGACGCTGCTCGGCATCGGCATCGGGCTCGCCTTCGCAGCGCTCGGCAACCTGATCGTGCAGGCCGTGCCGCCGCACCAGACCGGGGCGGCCAGCGGCATGAATACGGTGCTCCGCACCCTGGGCGGCGCGCTCGGCGGTCAGCTCGCGGCCACGTTCGTGGTCTCTGGCACCGTCCGCGGCCTGCCTGGCCTGACGGGATTCACCGAGACGTTCGCGATGGCCGCGCTGTTCCTGGCCGGCTGCGCGGCTGTCGGCTTGCTCATCCCTGCCCGCCCGCTGCTGCCGGCCAGAGCGCAGCCAGGACGGCCGGCCGTCACCTCAGAGCGGGGCTGAAGCCGCGTCCGACCGGTCAAAGGCCGTGAGGCGACAACTGTGCGGCGAGCTCGCAGCAGCATCCGCCCGGCCGCCTGGCCGCCTGGCCGCCCGGGCCGCCCGGTCAGCGGATCCGGCGCACTGAGCCGGAGAACGTGCCGGCCGGCGGCGCGGGGGAGGTCTCGGACATGGCGTCGGTGATCGCCCTGGCGCCTGCCGCGAAGTGATCAAGCTCGGCCCCGGAAAGCACCTTGCCGGGAAACGGGTCGGCCGCTGCGCGCCGGGCCAGATCGGCCGCCGGCAGGGGATGCCGCGACGCGGCGAGCACCAGGTTGCCGAACCTGCGGCCCTTCAGCACGGCGGCGTCCGCGATCAGGCACGCATGCGGGAACACCGCCCGCTCGGTCACGACCCGCGATTTGGTGTACGCCAGCGGGGGACCGTCGCCGATGTTGACGGCGTAGATTCCTTGCGCGGCGAGCACTCGCCCCGCGGCGGCCACGAACTCAGCCGACGTCAGGTGCGCGGGCGTGGTCGCGCCGGTGAATACGTCGGCGATCACCAGGTCGTAGGTCCCGGCCGGTATCTGCTCGAGCACTGCCCGGGCGTCGCCCACCCTGACCCTGACCCGGCCGGCCTGCCCGCCGCCTGCCGCCCGCCGACCACGCTGGCCGAGCGGCAGCCTGTCCCGCACGAGTGAGACGAGTGCCTGGTCGCGCTCGATCGCCAGCTGGGCTGAGCCCGGCCTGGTCGCCGCCACGTACCTGGCCAGCGTCAGCCCGCCGCCGCCGAGGTGCAGCACGCGCAGCGGCCCGCCGGAGGGCGCCGCGAGGTCAGCGAGGTGCCCGAGCCGCCGCACGTACTCGAACTCCAGGTACAGGGGGTCGTCGAGGTCGACGTGCGACTGCGGCGTCCCGTCGACGAGCAGCAGCCACGCCCGCGGCCGGTCCGCGTCCCTGAGCAGTTCGGCGATGCCGGTGTCCACCGGGATGCCCCCGAGCAGCCGGCCACCAGGGTCGTCGGGAAGCCGCCGCCTCGTGCCGTTTGTCATGCCTACATGATCACCCACTACCGGCCCGGCCACCGCCAGGCCTGGCCACGCTGCCCCAGCCACGCCCGCCCGAGCCACGCCCACCCCCGTGGTGAGATGCTGCTGCGGGCAGTGGCGAGGGCGATGGCGAGGACTGATGCGCGAGGCTGAGCTGACCGAACTGCTGCGGCCAGGGATGACGGTCGCGCTCGGCGACGGGTTCGGCACGCCGTCGACGGTGACCAGGGCGCTGAGCGAGGCCGCCGCCGTCCACGGGAATGTCAGGCTCATTCTCGGCTGGATGCCGCGCGCCGACCCGGCGCTGGACTTCTCCTGTTTCCGTGATGTCAGGACGTTCATGCCGGGATGGGGCCTGCGAGCGGCGACCGACAGCGGCCTGGTCAGTTTCGCGCCGGCGCGATTGTCGGCGATGCCCGCACTGCTGCACGGGCCCTGGCGACCCGGCCTGCTCGTCACGACGATGGTCAGGGCGCCCGGCGGCCTGGCATTCGGGAGCGAAGTGTCCTGGCAGCGAGCGGCCATCGAAGCTGGCGCCGCCGTCGTCGCCGTCGTGTCAGCGGGCGCACCCCACGCCGACGCCGGCGCGCCCCTCGCCGCCGGCCAGGTCACGGTGATCGGCGAGACGAGCGAGCCGCCCGCGTCGATGCCGGAGGCGGCGCCGGCTCAGAGCCAGCTGGCCATCGCGGCGCGGATCGCGCCGCTCATCACCCCGTACGCGCGGCTCCAGATCGGCCCGAGCCAGGTGGCGACGGCGCTGCTGCGCTGCCTGGCTGTGCCGGTGCGGATCGACACCGGCATGCTGCCCGACCCCGTGGTCGAACTCGACGAGCGCGGACTCCTCGTCGGCGAGCCCATCGCCACTTACCTGGCCGGCGGGCCGCGCCTGTACCACTGGGCCGATGGCCGGCCGCTGCTGCACCCGGTGGAGTACAGCCATGATGCGGGCCGGCTGTCGGCCGATCCGCTGTTCGCCGTGAATACGGCAGTCGAAATCGACCTCGACGGCCAGGTCAACGTCGAAGGCACGGCGACGTCGGCGCTGGGCGGCATCGGCGGCCATCCGGACTACTGCGCCGCCGCGGCCAGATCGATCGGCGGGCTGAGCATTGTCGCACTGCCCAGTACGCATAACGGGTTGCCGACGCTGGTGCCCAGGCTCTCCAGGCCGGTCTCGACTCCAGCGCACGACGTGGACGTCGTCGTCACCGAGCATGGCCTGGCTGACCTGCGCGGGCTGTCCCGAACTGAAAGACGCCAGGCACTGGATCGCCTGTGGACAGGCGACTCATGCGCGTGAATTATTTCAACTGTCGCCGACAAGACCGGAGATGAAATCCCTGGTCGCGTCCGGGGTGAGCGCGTCGGTGCTCAGGCGGTCCATGACCTCCAGGTAGTGATCGACGTCCGACCTGGCCTCCAGGTACAAGGCGCTGGTGAGCTGCTCGATGTAGACGACGTCAGGCAGGTCGGGCTCGTCGAAGCGCAAGATCGTGAAGGACCCGCTCGCCGCCGCATGACCGCCATGGTCGAACGGCACGACCTGGAGCGTGACGTTGGGCCGGGCCGCGTCGGCGGCGAGCCGCTTGAGCTGGGCCCGCATCACGTGACGGCCTCCGACCGGCCGCCGCAGCGCCGCCTCGTCCATCACTGACCACACGATTGGCTGAGCGGCGTCCGACAGCAGGGCCTGCCGGCTCATCCGGACCGCGACTCTCCGGTCGATCTCGTGCGAGGCCGCCCCGGCATGGCCGAGCACGGTGATGGCCCGCGCGTAGTCCTCGGTCTGGAACAGCCCGTGCACGAACTGCAGCTCGAACGTGCGAATCACTGAGGCGGAGGCTTCCAGGCCGAGATACATCTCGAACCAGTCAGGCAGGATATCGCCGTACTTGGCCCACCAGCCAGGCGCGTTCGCCCTCTTGGCCAGGTCAAGCGTCGCCTGCCTGGCGGCCTCGCTGGTGATGCCGTACAAGGTGAGCAGATCAGCGACGTCCCTGCCCTTGAAGCTCACCCGCCCGTTTTCCATGCGGCTGATCTTGGACCGGGACGCGCGGATCTCGTATCCCGCCTGATCGGGCGTGATGCCCGCCGCCTCGCGAAGTCGCCTGAGCTGGCTGCCCAGCAGCATCCGCAGGACGGTAGCATCCGCACGTGGCCGCCCTAATAGGCTGCCGGGCGCCTCGTCCTGTGGCTCGGCTGAACTCATTCGCGCTCCCGGGTCATGACTAACCGTGACAACCTTACCGAGAACATCGGGGCATCACTTAGCAGAGGTCGTCGAACTCACCATTTTTCGCACCCGCGACGAATGCGGCCATCTCCGCCCGCTTGTAGACAAGTGCGGGACCTGCCGGATACCGGGAGTTCCGGACAGCGATCTCGCCGCTGGGCAATGCGGTCACTTCGACGCAACTACCGCTCGGATTGCTGGCGCTGCTCTTGCGCCACGTTCCTGGAAGCTGGTCGGCCGGAGTTCCGTTGCTCATACCCATGCTGCTCCTCCTCGGTGAGATGTCGGGCCGGCCCATGTCCGGTGCCGCCCGTCACTGCGCGATCCGGCAGCCCGCCGCGCATGGCCGGTCACCCGTTCCGTGCGGCTGGTCGCTCTGGCCGTGTGCGGCTGGTCGGTCTGGCGGTGTGCGGCCGGTTGGTCTGGCCGTGTGCGGCTGGTCGGTCTGGCGTTGGTCTGGCCGTGTACGGCCGGTTGCCTGCCGAGCACGTGATGCTCTGATCAGGTCAATCCGGCCGGGCTATGGCCGATGATGTGCGGGGTCTGTGCTTTGGTGCGGATAGCGGTAGCTGATGGCATGATGGATAGGTTCATTCTATGCACAGTGCATCTGTTTCGTGCGAACGCACGTGCAAATGGTTGTGCGACGCCGCCCCCTGATCAGCGCCCGCCAGCCCCTGAGCTAGCGCAGCTTGAACAATCAGGAATCTCGCCTGTGAACGGCTTGGGTTGGCGGGGCCGGGATGGATGGGTGCTTGGGTTCAAGCGATCATGGCCGCAGGCGTGATCACGGAGGGTCGGTGCTGCCCTGGGGACTGCCGGGTGACTCGGGATCTTAGAGAGTCAGGCGCCCGGTGAGGTCGGCGGGAGGCTTTTCCCCTTGAGATTGTTGAACTAGTGTCTCTGCGCGTGATCTCTGCTTCTGGGCGGACGTGCGCTGTGCTCGGGACCGGTGCCGCCGCAGCAGCGTGAGCATCGTGGCCCTCCCTGTTGCTGTCAGCGGTCCGTTTTGACAGCAAGGTGGCCCTCCCCGTTGCTGTCGGGACAGCATCAGGGAGTGCCCTGTTGCTGTCAAAACCAGTGACCAACAGCAACAGGGAGGGCCACGATGCTGTTAGAGGCAGGCGTGACCAGCGACCCGGGTCGCCCGGATGCTGTCGCGGCCCGTCGGCCCGTCGGCCCGTCGGCCCGGGCTGCCGCCTGACGGTTCCGCAAGATATCGCCGGTGCCCGGGTATGGCCGCATTGATGACCCTGTTGGCTTATTGACTTCAGTGGCGGGGGTAGCCGCGCGGGGCCGGGTCGTGCGAGCGGGCGGGGTGCCCCAGGGGGGTGCGGGTGCGATGTTCCGTGATCATGATTAAGGGCATGATCACGGAAATTTACCCAGGTCAGGACACGTGCGATGTTCCGTGATCAGGCCCGCGACCATGATCACGGAAACTTGCCCCGGCCGGCCTCTGGCGGACAGGCGCCCCGCCCGGCAAATCCGCCCCACCCGCCTCCACCGCCTCAGACTTACCCCGCAGCCTTGAATCTCCAATAAACCAACAGGGTCATGAATGGCGGAATTGATGTTCCAGATCGGGAGGCGCTTTACGGCCCGCGCTACTCGGTCCGCGCTACTCGGCCCGCGCTACTCGGCCCGCGCGGCGAGTCGGCCATAGGACGTCAGCGTGCGCAACGCGCCGAGGGTGACGACGCCGCGCCACTCGAAGATCGCGGTCTCGCTCGGTGGCTCCCAGGCGATCGACCAGCCGCCGTCGGCGTCCTGCTTGTGCTCAAGCCGGTCAAGGTGGGCCTCGATCTGCCCGGACGTGAAGAGCGAGCGCCAGCGCGAGTCGGCGGTGGGAGCGAAGTGAAGCGGGGACATCCCGTAGCCCTCCGCATCCGGGTCAAGCTGCACGCCGGAAATGTCCGCGAAATGGCTCGCTATCTGCGCAGCGCACTTGTCCGCTCGCTCGCGCTCGGGAACATGCTCAAGGAAGACCAGCACTTCGGACAGCGTGTGGATGTCGTCGGGGATCGCGCCTGATTCCAGCTTGTCCCAGGTGTAGGCCGTGGCCTGGGCTAGCCACGGATGGTCGGCTCCCAGTTGGTGCAGCAATCCCGCTAGGCCGGCGGTCGGGTTCAGCGCGGGTACGTAGGTCCAGTCGCTCCAATGCTCGGCCCGCGGGAACTTCTCGATGACGGGGAACGCGAGCGGCACGGCGCCGCCTGCCCCGGCCTCGGCGGCGACTCCGGCCAGGTAGTCGCAGGCCCTGGACACCATCTCCTTGTCGGCTACGCCAGCGGTGGCGAGCGCGCCGAGTGCGGTCTCCACGTCGATCGGCAGGCTGGCCGGGCAGCGCTTGTCAGGCTCGAGCGCATGGCCGAACCCGCCGTCACCATTCTGGTAGCCGCGCAGTGCATCGACCACCCCGGTCGGCGACGCGCCGAGGAAACAGGTCGCGAATAGCCTGCGCTCCAGCAGCCGCCCGTGCTTGAGCAGGAAAAGGTCTCCGGCAGCGAATGCATCGTCCATAGCAGCGAACGCTACCCGCACCCACCGACAATCCACGGGAATCGACCGCCCGGGTCAGTCGCGGGGCAGCGCGGCCCTCCCCGATGCCGTCTGGATGGACAACATCGGGGAGGGCCGCGGCGCCCAAGGCCGCCGCGTCGCGACGTTCAGAACCGTCGCGACCTTCAGAAGCCGAAGACGTTACCGCCCTGGTCGACGTACCCGCCGTCCTGCGACAACGAGGTGACATGGTTGTTCTTCATCGTGAGCAGCGTCCCGTCGCCCGACCGGTAGTCATAGCTGACCACCTTGCCGTGCGCGACGTTGCCGGTGAGGACAGTGTTGTGCACAGGCCCGTCGGCTGAGTCCCCGCTGCCCCTGGTCACGAGGAACTCGCCCGGCCCGTTGAACGTGTTGCCGCTGTAGGTGTTCGCGGTCGCGCCCGCGCCGCCCAGCTCGGTGAAATCGCTGTCGTTCGCGCCGGTGCTGCGGGTGATCAGGTTGTTCGATCCGTGGTAGATCTCCACCCCAGAGCCGTCCGTGCCGAAGTCGGGGCTGCAGGTGCTCTGGTTGAGGAACTTATCGCCGGTAATCGTATTGTGGCTGCCCCAGAGCAAAATGCCGAAAGCCCCGGCGCCAAGGTTGCCGGGATTGAGCCCGTTAACGTCGTTGAACTCGCTGTCGCTGATAGTGGCGTAAGAGCCGGCCGTCTCCACGTAAATGCCGGCGTACAGGTTGCCGTAGGCGATGACGGCATTGACGGAGTCGTGGCCGCCCGTGATGTCGACGCCGACCTCGTATCCGGCGGTCTTGGCCGAGCCGCACCCAGGGACAGATTGGTAACCGTGGCCGACCAGCCTGATGTTGGCGACATGATCGTTGCTGCCGGACACCGAGATGATGTTGCCCTCGGAGCTGCGCGCGAGAACGGGATAAAGGCCAGTCCCGTAATTCCTGATGGTGACATTGTCGGCAGTAATGTTCAGCGTGCCGGTATACGTCGCGCCGCGTTTGAATTCATAGGTGCCGCCGGCCGCCGGATGCACCGACGACAGCGACGTTCCGGGTGGTATCTGAGTGATGGTGGAAGAAAGCAGGCGCGCGTGGCTGATCTTCGATGGCGAGCTTGCGAGTGGATTAGCGTGAGTCGGCAGGGCCATGGCGACGAGGACTGCGGCGCTCGCTGCGGTCATGGCTGATGCGATGGACGTGATGAGGGAGGAGGGCTTGGAGTAGATGCGAACGTGGCGGGACAATGGCGCCTCCGGCCGTGAGCACGCGGGGCGTGCGGTTCTGCCCAGCGCTCTGCCGTGGTTCACCAAACAGTGCAGCGGCATGCCGACGCGACCGGGTGGCCGCGGCGGAAGACGGCGGGCTAGCTATCCATCTCGCGCGCTGGGTTCTGTCAGCACGACACTCTGGCCGAAGTTTCACGACAATCGACTTGAATCGGGCATAAAACTCCTGTGAGATGCCTCACATTTCCTACATACCCGCTATATTAATCTGTGTCCGGATCGCGAACCCGTAGGCCAGGCGTCCGACGGAGCCCGGCCGTACCTGGAAGGGGTGCTCTTTGCTGCCGTTGATCCCAGGCCGGGATGAGGGGAACGATCTCAGCTGACCTGGTTCACTTGGGGAATGACGTCGTCGCGCCATCGCCGGGACACCGCCCGCGTCATCCTGGCCGGCCCCGATGACCGCGTGCTGCTGTTCAGGTATCTCCTGCCCGCCCCGTGGGCGCGAGAAGGATGGCTGACGCCAGGCGGCGCGGTCGACCCTGGTGAGACTCCTGCGCAAGCCGCTGCGCGGGAGTTGGCTGAAGAGACCGGGCTGCTGCTTCCAGCAACCGGGATCGGGTCCGCAGTGGCGGTCAATTCGGGTCAGTGGCTGGACGCGGGCGGAGCCACGATCACCACTACCAACTGGTATTTCTTCGCCCGCGGGGCTAGCTCGCACATCGACCTTTCCGGCCAGGGCGACAGCGACCTCCGCGACCTCCGCGGCCACCGCTGGTGGACTGTCAGCGAACTCCGCGCAACCATGGATCTCGTGCTCCCCGTCGGGCTAGCCGGGCTCCTACCGGGACTGCTGGCCGAGGACAAGTCAGAAGGCCCAATCCGCCTCCCGTGGACCTGATGCGCGGAACCGGGTGTTCGCGGGGGGGTGTGTCTCGGGCCGGGCCGGGCCTGGACGGGCCTGGCCGGGTCTTTTCCGCGATCATGTTCGTGGTGGTGATCATGGAAGATCGCCCAGGTCAGGGAGGCTGTCGGGTGACTCGGGATGTTGGAAGGCCAAGCTCCGGCGGGTCGGCGGGGAGACTTTCCCTGAGTTACCGGGGAGACTTATCGCTTCAGGGAGTGTTGCCAGTTCTATTTGCGGAAAAAACTCCCAGATGCGACAACTCTCCCTCACGATGCCGAAAAGGCTCCCCGATCCTGATCACGAGCCGCGCGGCAGCCTCCGGGACCCGTGCTGGTTTCCGTGATCATGATCGAGACCGTGATCACGGAAGATCGCCCAGGTCAGGACAATAGCGATGTTCCGTGATCACGCCCGGGACCTTGATCACGGAACATCGCACCTGCCGCCCCGCGGCTGGCAATCCCGGGGCTGGCAATCCCGGGCTGACAATCCGGGCTGGCAATCCCGGGGCTGGCAATCCCGGGCTGGCATTCCCGGGGCTGGCATTCCCGGGGCTGGCATTCCCGGGGCTGGCATTCCCGGGGCAGGCTGCCGCTGGCCCGTCAATGTCACAACGACGGCGCTCCAGCGCCATGGATGTCCCAAAGATGGGTCTATCGGCAGGCGATACACAAAGCGATTTCGGTCCCGGCGCGCCGGCGCGCCGGCGTCTGAGCGCGGCTCTCGCGGAGGGAGCACGGGTAGCTCACGAGTCATCCGACAGCCTCCAGGACAGCGCTGATGTTCCGTGACCATGTTCGGGACCTTGATCACGGATTATCGCACCTGCCGCCCCGGACTCCCGGACCCGGCCCGACTTGGCGCAATTAGTGCACACCTGAGAGGTTGTGTATGCAGCTGAGGCCTAAAAGAGGTGTCCGGGATGGGCCGGCGGCGCTCGGTGGGGAGCGCTGAGACTTATTTGCTGATTGTATCGGCCGCCGCCCGCTGGCCGCCGCCTGGCGTGACCTTGACAATGCCGATGGCCGCCATTACCGTGACAATAACGTCAATGATTTCGACCTTGTCAGCGGCAACAATGCTCCCGGAAAGTCGGCGTGCCTCGCTTGGTCTGATGCGAGCTGGGGACGATCGCGCGGCGATAGGCATGCCGTCCTCTCGTAATTGCGATGTTAGTTTTATGAGGTTACTGTCGCTGTCAATGCCGGCGACGCCGGGCGACGACGGGCGCCGACGGCAAGTTCCGCCGGGCATCCTCACCTGAGAAAGGATAGTCATGGCGTACGCGATCGTACATTTCTTTCCCGGCGGGACCAGGGAACAGTATGAGGAAATGCTGAAGGAGTTGCACCCAGGCAAAGGGAAGTTCCCTGCGGGCCAGATCTTCCATGCCGCCGGTCCCTCGGCCGGTGGTTGGACGATCATGGCCGTCCATGACTCCAAGGAGAGCTGGGATCGGTTTGTTGAAAGCGCTGTCGAGCCCTGGAAGCAGGGGGGCCGCAAGCGCAATGGCCTTGCGTTAAGGTCTGGGGTGGTATCGTTACTGTTTCGTGGCTCATGATGGTTCTGAGGGGTTGTCCGCGGACGGCTGGCTGCCGGACCGGATCTCGGTCGGGGTTCTGACGAGGGTTTTCACGCCGGAGCTGGTGGACGCGGCGGTGGAGGAGGCCGGGGCGCGGGAGCAGCGGCGCCGGCTGCTGCCGGCGCGGCTGGTGATGTACTTCGTGCTGGCGCTGTGGCTGTTCCGGGGCCGGAACTGCGGGTACGGGCAGGTGATGACCAAGCTCGCCGACGGGCTGTACCACCAGCGGCGTGCCGGTGACCTGCTGGAGGAGCAGCTGGACCCGGACGGCTGGGTTGACGCGGGCGGCGGGCGGCGGTGGAAGCCGCCGAACATCTCGTCGCTGTCGCGGGGCCGCGGCAAGCTCGGCCCGGCACCGGTCCGGTTCTTGTTCGAGCAGGTCGCGGGGCCGATCGGGGACGCGGGGACACCGGGGGTGTTCTGCTGCGGGCTGCGGGTCGTCTCGATCGACGGGTCGACCTCCGACGTGCCGGACAGCGATGCCAATGACGGGCACTTCGGCCGCCCGTCCAACCAGACCCGTGACGGGGCGTTCCCCCAGGTCAGGTGGCTGGCGGCGGCGGAGTCCGGGACCGGGAGCCTGCTCGGGGCATCGATGGGCCCGTACCGGGACTCCGAGCAGGCGCTGGCCCGCGACCTGCTGGACCAGGGCTGCTTCGGGCCCGGGATGCTGGTGCTGGCCGACCGCAAGTTCCTGTCCTGGGCGCTGGCGCGGGAGTTCCTGGCCACCGGGGCGCACATCTTGTGGCGCGCCTCGGCGTCCTTCACCCTCAAGCCGGTGAAGGTCCTGGCCGACGGCACCTACCTGGCGGAACTGAAGCCGCCCCGCAAGAAAGACGGCCCGCCGCTGACCGTCCGGGTCATCGAGTACACCGTGCGCACGGCGCCGGAAGACGGCGGGGACGACCAGGCATCCGAGCTGTTCTGCCTGGTGACCGACCTGCTGGACCCGGAGGAGTACCCGGTGCTGGACCTGGCGTGCTGCTACCCGCGGCGGTGGGGATGCGAGACCGTCATCGGTCACCACAAGACGGACATGGGCGAGGGCCAGCCGGTGCTGCGCAGCAAGGACCCGGCCGGAGTCGAGCAGGAAATGTGGGCGCTGTTCGCGGTCTACCAGGCGATCTGCAAGATCATCGGGATCGGGGCAGCCGCCGCGGGCGTGCCCCCGGACAAGATCAGCTTCCCGCACGCCCTGGCCGCCGCGACGGACACCGTCGCGGCCTTTTCCCCCTGAGCAGGCCGATCTCCGCGTTCGCCACGTTCCTGCTGAAGATCCTCGCCCCCGCCGCCTTCACCCGCGACCGCCCCGACCGGGCCAGTCCCCGCAAGACCAAGAAATCCGGCGACTTCCCCGCCCGCAAGCCCGGCGAGCCCAGCGTCACCAACGTCATCCGGAAAATCGAGTTTCACCTGCTCAGCCCCCACATGATTACTTAAAGCAAGGCCATTGGGCCGCAAGCGCGCGTTCCAGGTGTCGCCGCAGGAAATAGCCTTCGAGGTGTACAACGCCGTGCCGTAGCCGATCTCGTCTGTTTGTCGGGGAGTCGATTACTGAGTGCGAGCCGCTGGGTGCTGCAAGCCGGGCGGGCCGCCTTCGGAGGCGCGGGCGGCCCGCCCGTTTCCCTGCCGTCAGCCGAGGTGGTGCTGACCGCGACTGTGGCCGGGGGCTGTGTTAGCCGCGGCTGGAGTTGTGCCAGGGCAGCCGGTAAGCGCGGTAAGTATTGACGCCCGCCGGGAATTCGGCGTTAAAGAGCAGGTTTCCTGATCGGCTGAACTCAGAGAAGAAAGGCAGTGCCCCCCAGCCAACGAAGAGGCCGCCGTCACGCAAGGTCTGGGCATTGCCTTGCGATGCGGCCGAGAGTCCTTCTGGCTGGTTATATGACCGGATTAGCGTCGCGGTTTTCGTGCGCTGGTCGAGCCGGACCACGACGGCGCGGCTAAACGGAAGCTCAGGTACGCCTGCGGAATCGTTGTCGAAGAACGAGAATTCGTTCCTCCCGATCTGCTCGGGATCGTGTTGCCAGGTAAATAGCTCTCCAGCGTTGTCCAGTCGCTGGCCCTTGGCCGCGCGCAGCGCGAAACTGCTCGTCTTACCGCCGAGTTGCCAGATGATCGCGCCGGTATGCCTGTCGACCTTGTAAGTGGTCCACGTGTCGCGGCCGTCGATCAGCAGGTTGCCGTCCTTGGTGAGGTGCACGGCGTTGACGTGGAACCAGTCCCACGGCGTGCTCGCCGAGGCCGGAAGCGGCTGCTCGCTCTGGCTGTAGGGGACGTGGTCAGCGCTATTCCACTGGAAGAGGACTTTGTCGGTCCTGATGTTGATCTCCTGAACGACGCCGTTGATGACGCTCTGATCGGGCGGGCCGCCAATCGAGGTGAGATTGGCCACGGCGGTGGTGTAAGCGAGGATCAGCGCGGTGTTCTGCGGCGTGATCAGGAATTCGTGGCCGTCTGCGGATAGGCCATTGCCCGCATGGACCGTGGCGATCTGCCGGTAATGGTCGTTGAAGATGTAGTCGGTGCCGGCCGATAGGCCGCCGAAGCCAGTGCCCTGCCAGAATGTGAGCACGCGCTGGCCTCGGTAGACCTGCGTTCGGAAGTCGGCGTCTTCATCGCCCTGGGGTGCCGCGTGGAACCAGATCACCTTGCCCCTGGGGCTGATGATTTCCGCGCCGTTGGCGTACGTGCCCTGATCTCCGAACGGGGAGATGAAGATATCGCCGCCGCGATGTCCGGCTCCGGCGGTCAAGATCGTGACTGGCGGCGGCGCGGTCGGCGCGGGGCTACCGCCCGGCTGGGCGGCGATCGCTGGCTGGGCGCTGGCCGCGATCAGCGCCAGTGGCACCGCGCCCGCTGCGAAGGCGGCGGCACCGGAAGCGAGCCGGACCAGGCGCCGTCGCCTGGGGCTCGCCGGGATGGGTTTCGCCGGGGGAGGGGACGTACGTGGCATCAGCAGGCCTTCCGCGTGTCGTCGGCTGCGCTCGGCGGTCGACCAGCGGATCTTCGCCTTGATCGCACCTGCCGAGCCTTCGCCCCTTGAGCGTACCAAAAGCCTTGTATACCGATCAATTAACTAGGATTCACAGCTGCTTCGAGACGGCGTGCGCGGGGCGTTTGTGGCAGGTCCGGCACTGAACGAGCCGAGTGTCATGCGGGCGCTAGGGGGCACAGGCTTGCGGGCGACGCCGCCGTGGGCTGAGACTTCGCCGTCGGGCACCACGTCGGACGGGTCGGGCCGCCAGGCGTGGATGTAGCACAGGCCCGGCGGCCGGAAAGTTGCTGGTGCCCCGCCGCCAGCGTGACCATCTAGGCGCCGATCACGAACGCCAGTATCTGGCGTGCCTGTCGTAGCGGTCTTGCCAGGTCCAGGCGTACTGCTGGAACTGGCCGTACCCGGCTGATTTCCATTGCCTGCGCAGGACGCGTACGAGCCGCGCGGCGGCCAGCATCCCCACGATCCAGAGCCCCACCATGATCGCGGCTGCCACCGCAAGCACCTTGAGCGCGACCGCCGCGGCGCCGGCCCCGGGCACCAGCACGAACACCAGCAGCGCGAGAGCCACGACAGGCAGCAGCCTCGGGCGCCGCCTGAACGCCACCAGATTCGGCCTAGGCCCGCCGAGTACAGGCCAGCTCTGACCCGGCGACGGCCTCGGTGCCGTCAGCGTCCCGCCCGGCTCTGGCAGGTCGGTCAGCACGCGCCGCAGCTCGCCGAATGTCTTAGCGCTCAGCGCCGCGGTGATCCGCTCGTCGAGTTCGTCGCGAGTGAGCCTGCCCTCAGCGAAATGGTCCCGCAGCCTGGCGGTGACCCGCTCACGGTCAGCGTCTGAAGTCCTGATGCGATCATCCATGGTCCGCTCGCCTCCTACTCATCTGCCTGTCAGGCGCCGGTTCCACTGGCCCCGGACCCGCCACCGCCACGGGCACCGGCACCGGCACCGGCACCGGCCCCGCCGCCATCACCGGCTTCGGTGTCGTCGTCATCGTCAGCGTCGTCGGGATCGAAGTCATCGGCCAGGATCTGGTACAGCTCACGGCGGGTTCGCTCAAGCAACCGCTCCGCGGCGTGGATCTGGGCTGGCGATCCCGCATGCGCGACCTGGACGATGCCGCCGCCCAGCCGTGCCGCCTCGGCGAACAGCCCCGGCAGTTCCCAGGCGTCTTGCTGCGCCTTCGACTCCCACGCGCCGCGCGCCATGTCCGGGTTCTGCTCGATGTAGGCGCGGCCGGCGTCGGTCAGGCTGAAGGTCCGCCGCCCGCCCGACTCCTCGCCTTGGATCAGTCCTTCGTCGGCGAGCTGTGACAGAGCCGGGTAAACCGCGCCAGGGCTTGGCCGCCAGGCGCCGCCGCTGCGCTCCTTGATGTCGGACATGATCTGGTATCCGGTCCGCGGCCCTTCCCTGAGCAAGGCCAAGATCGCGGCCCGGACATCGCCTCGGCTAGCCTTCGAGCCCCGTTGCGCCGCCGCCGGGCCAGGCCACCAGCCGCCCCACGCCCCGGCACCGCCCCACTGCCCGTGGCCCCAGTTGCCGCCGAAACCCCGCTGCCATGGCCCGCCACCAGCCTGTGCGCGGCCAGCCTGCCCGCCACCGGCCCGCGCGCCACCGGCCCGCCCCGGGCGGCAGAACGCCCGGTTCACATGGTCGACGATGTCATTGACGTAGTTGAGCAAGTCAGAGATTCCAGGGTCAAAGTCCCCGGCCGACCAGCGAGGTGTCTGCATGGCGTGCCTCGGTTCCGATCTCGGCGGCGTATCAACTCTCGATACGATCACGATATATCGACAGCGTACGTCCCGCATCGCCTACTGACAAGATATAACTTGAGATCGGCTGAGCATCGCGTGGCATCTCGACCCCCGACCGTGACATCCGCGATGGCGAGTCCCGCGTCAAGTTAGGGCGAGAACGCATCAGGGCCCACGGGGAGGATCAGTTGCACCGATCATTGACGCACGCCACAGCATCACGACCGCGCGCCACGCGGGCCACGCGGGCCACGCCGGCCATGCTGGTGACCCTGGCGGCCCTGGCGCTGACAGCTGCCTCAGCCGCGCCTGCCTCAGCCGCGCCTGCCTCAGCCGCGCGCGCCTCAGCCGCGCCTGCTTCAGCCGCACGGGCGTCGGCCGGCACCTGCAAGCCGTCTCAGCCCACTGCCTACATTGGTGCGACCGGGCGGCTCGCCGGCGATCAGACGCTGACCCCGGTCAGCACCGCGACCGGCAAGGCCGGCCGCCGGATCAAGGCCGGGACCAGCCGCGGCCCGATCGCGATCAGCCCGGACGGCAGGACGGCCTACGTCGCTAACCATTACTCCGACACGGTAACTCCGGTCAACACGTGCACCGACACCCCTGGCAAGCCCATCAAGGTCGGCAACGCACCCGACGCCATCGCGTTCACGCCCAACGGCAAGATCGCCTACGTCGCGAGCTCGGCCGATGCCACGGTGACCCCGATCAGCACGGCCACGAACAGAGCGGGAAAGCCGATCGCCGTCGGCCCGAACCCCTGGGCCATCGCCATCGCCCCCGACGGCGCGACCGCCTACGTCGCGAGCCGCACGGCTGCCACCCTCACTCCCATCGACACCGCGACCGGAGTCGCCGGGGCGCCGATCACCGTCGGCGCGGGCCCTGGCGCGATAGCCTTCACTCCGGACGGCCGGACGGCCTATGTCGCCGACAGCGCCGGTGCCCAGGTCACCGTGCTCGACACCGCCACGAACAGCGTGACCGCCTCGATCAACGTCGGCGGTGACCCGAACGACGCTGCCGTCGCCCCGAACGGCAAGACCGCCTACGTCACCAGCAAGACCGCCGGCACCCTGACCCCCATCAGCACGGCCACCAACACAGCGGGAAAGCCGATCGCCGTCGGCACCGACCCGCGGTTCGTCGTGATCACGCCCAACGGCAAGTTCGCCTATGTCACGAGCCACAAAGGGGGGAGCGTCGTCGTACCGGTCTCGCTGGCCAAGCGCGCCGCCCTCCCGGCGATCAAGATCCGCGGCCGGGCCGAGCACGTCGCGCTCGCGCCGGGCGGCAATACCCTCTACGTCGTCAGCCTGAGTCCCGGCACTCTTACTCCCGTCAACACCGGCAAGGCCGTCGGGGGCAAGCCGATCAGCCTCTCGGGCGCTCCCTGCTACATCGCGATCACGCCCTGACGACTTGACCGCCCCCGGCCGAACGCAGTCGCGCACGCCTCGCGATTGGGATTTGATACAAGGAAGGCCGTCCAAGATCCCGACGCGAGGTAGCGAGGTAAAGGTAGAGATGAGCCGCACTGTCACCTCAATCGTGGGCGGCGCCGCAGCCGCCGATGCCCCGGGCGGCGAGCTAGTGTCGGCGAACCCCGCCAGGACCAGCGAGATCGTCAGCCGCGTCAGGCTTGGCGACGCCGGTACCTTCCTCGCCGCGGCCCAGGCGGCCAAGGCGGCGCAGCCGGCCTGGGCTGACGTGCCGCCGCCGGTGCGCGGCCGGGCGATCGCCCACATCGGCAGGCTGGTCGAGTCCAACGCCGAATCCCTCGCCAAACTCGTCACCCGCGAGATCGGCAAGCCCTACGCCGAAGCGCTCGGCGAGGTCCGCGAGATCGTCGACACGTGCGACTTCTTCCTGGGCGAGGGCCGGCGCCTGTACGGCCAGACGGTCCCGAGCGAGATGCCGGACAAGCAACTGCTGACCTTCCGCAACCCCGTGGGCGTGGCGAGCGTCATCACCGCCGGCAACTTCCCCGTCGCGGTGCCGTCCTGGTACCTGATCCCCGCGCTGCTGTGCGGGAACACGGTGTTGTGGAAGCCCGCCGAATACTCGGCGGCGTGCAGTAATGCATTGTTTGAACTAATTGTCCATGGCGGCGGTCTTCCGGACGGCGTGCTCAACCTCGTGCTGACTGACGGCGCCGCCACCTACGCCGGCCTGGAGAAGGCACTGGCCGGCGGATGCGTGGACAAGGTCGGCTTTACCGGCTCGAGCGCGGTCGGCGCCCGGATCGGCGAGCTGACCGGCAGGCACCTGCAATCCGCCTGCCTCGAGCTCGGCGGCAAGAACCCGATGGTGGTGACGCCGAGCGCCGACCTCGACCTCGCCGTCGAGGCCGCGCTGTTCGCCGGATTCGGCACAGCCGGCCAGCGCTGCACCTCCCTTGGCACCGCCATCGTCCACCGGGACGTCCATGACGAGTTCCTCGGCCGCTTCGACAAGGCGACCAGGGCGATGGCCGTGGGCGACCCTTTCAGCAATGTTGTCTACGGGCCGATGCTCGACGAGCGGTTCGCTGCCCGGTTCGAGGACTACCTGGGCTGGGTTCAGCCTCATCACACCGTCCTGGGGTCCAGCGGCACCGGCCGCATCACGGCGGGCAATCCCCGCGAGGGCTTCGTGGGCGATCCGGAAGCCGGGCTCTTCTATCACCCGACGATCGTTGATGGCCTGCGGCCCGGCGACGAGATTTTCCGCAGCGAGACGTTCGGGCCGCTCGTCGGCGTCACGACCTACGGTGACCTGCCCGAGGCCATTGCGCTGGCCAACGAGCCCGGTTACGGATTGTCTTCGTCCATTTACACAAACGTGCCAGCCGATGTATTCGCGTTCCGCCGCGGCATATCGGCCGGGATGGTCAGCGTGAACAACTCCACCTCGGGAGCCGAGGCGCACCTGCCGTTCGGCGGTAACGGCAAGTCGGGGAACGGCTCGCGTCAGTCCGGGATGTGGGTACTCGACCAGTTCACCCGGTGGCAGTCGGTGAACTGGGACTACTCGGGCCGCCTGCAGAAGGCGCAGATGGACGTCGCCGAACTGGTGCCTGACCAGGCATTCAGGATCGCCGACTGAAACGGGCGGCACGCCCCTGACCATCCGGAACCAGGATAGTCACAATCTGAGCGTCATATGAACCGCGTGTGTGCCCCGGCCGTTGCCTTTGCGCATATCCGTCGCTATCGTCCCGAAAGACGCCCGTGTAACAGCGGGTGCCCTCGTAGCGGGAGAAGTAGGTAGGAGGCACGTTATGAAAGCTGCCCGATTGTGGGCCCTGGCGGGGTCCGTTGGGCTAGCAGTGTCATTCACGGCAGGCATGGCTGGCCAGGCTGTCGCCAAGCCGGTCCCGGGCCGGGTCATGCTCAGCGGGTCTCTGACGCCCGCGCAGGCGCGGTCTCACCCGGCCGGCACGGTCTCGGCCAATGCCGCGGTGCGGTTTGAGCTGCTGCTGAAGCTGCGTAACGCCGCGGGCGCGAAAGCGTTCGTCCGCGCGGTCTCGAGCCCGGGCTCGAAGTCGTTCCACAAGTACCTGACCGAGGCTCAGTGGATCGCGAGGTTCGGCCCGACCAAGACCGAGATCGCCAAGGCCGAGTCCTGGCTGCGCGGCCAGGGATTCAAGGTGGGGTCGGTTCCCAAGACGCACCTGTACGTCAGCGCGAGCGGCACTGCCGCCAAGGTCGAGCGCACCTTCGGCACTCAGCTTGGCATGTTCAAGGTCATGGGCCACAAGATCCAGCTCGCCAAGAGCGCGCTGTCGATTCCGGGCGCGGCGTCAGGTTTCGTCTCGGGCGTCGTCGGCGTGAACCAGGTGATGGAGACGAACGACCTCGCCATCAGGGGCACGTCGTCGGCAGTGGTCAAGCCGGACCAGGAGCCAGGCCCGCCCGCCGGATTCCGCAACCCGCAGCCCTGCACCGCGGCGTTCAACACGACGGCGGACACCGCTGACTCGACCAAGCTCTATGAGCCGCCGTTCAACAAGCAACTGGACTACGACATCTGCGGTTACAAGCCGCACCAACTCCGTAGCGCCTACGGCCTGAACGGCATGATCGCGGCTCACGACGATGGCCGCGGCGTCGCCGTCGGAATCGTGGACGCCTACGACTCGCCGACCCTGTTCTCGGACTCGGCGCGCTACTTCAAGCAGAACGACGGCTCCAACCCGCTGAACCCCCTGCAGTTCGTCGACTTCCCGCCCGCCGCCGTGACCAACGAGGGCGAGTGCGGTGGCAGCGGCTGGCGGGTCGAGCAGTCGCTGGACGTCCAGGCCGTGCACGCGATGGCGCCTAACGCCACCATCGGCTTCTTCGGCGCGCAGTCCTGCTTCGACACTGACCTGCTGAACGCCGTGTCGGAGGCCATCAGCAGCGGCGTCTCTGTCGTCAGTGACAGCTGGGGCAGCCTCGACGGCGACGTACTCGAGGACGCCGCCTCCAGGACCGCTTTTGACGACACGTTCATGGTCGCCGACTCCACCGGCGTCAGCATCCTGTTCTCCTCTGGCGACGACGGTGACAACTTCGGCGTTGTCGGCATTGCCGGTTCTGACTACCCGCCGTCCAGCCCGTTCGTGACCGCCGTCGGCGGCACCACGCTCGAGGTCAACGCGGCGGGCCACCGTGGCGGCGAGTTCGGCTGGTCAACGGCCAAGGAGACGTTGTGCCTCAACCAGACCCCCACTAACTGCGGCACCGCGACCGTCCCGGCAGTCCCCCTCACCTGGCAGGCCGGTGGCGGTGGCGGCACCAGCATCAACTACGCCGAGCCGTTCTACCAGGTCGGCGTCGTTCCCGAGGCGCTCGCCCTGCGGAACGAGGCGATCACGGGCGCCGAGGCGCGAGTAGAGCCTGACATCTCGATGGACGCGGACGCGAACAGCGGCATGCTGATCGGGGCGACCCAGAGCTTCCCGAAGACCTCGGTCTCCAAGGGCGGCAACCACTACGGCCAGTTCAAGGAGGGCGGCACCAGCCTCGCCACTCCGCTGCTGGCTGGTGTGCTCGCCGACGCTGACACCGCCGCCGGCACGTCGCTCGGCTTCGTCAACCCGGTCCTCTACAAGGCCTGGTCGCAGACCCCGAGCGCGTTCACCGACATTCAGCCGTCGTCGCACCCGAAGTCGAACGCCGTCGTGCGGGTGGACTTCGCCAATTCCACGGACACTGAGCAGGGATTCAACGTCAGCGTTCGCGCCATTGACTATGAAGGCGTGGAAACCTTCACCGACGGCACCGGCAACCAGGAGAGCCGCAACGTCACGCTGAACACCACGAAGGGCTTTGACAGCCTGACCGGACTCGGCTCGGTCGGGGTGAACTTCATCTCCGCCCTGTCGAAGTTCTGATCGCCTGATCGCCTGATCGCCAAGGGCGCCGGGACTCAGGTCCCGGCGCCCTTTGCCATGTCCGGGTGAGTCCCGCATTGTCAGTGCTGTCGGCTGCGGTGACCTCGCTGAAGCTGGCTGGCGCGGACGCCATCCCACCCGCGATTCGCCCCCTGGGGTGCTGAACAGCCGCTCACTCTCATAAAGCTGCGCCAATCTGGCCTGGGTGCGGCTTTCGCCCGCACCAATGTGCCGTTGGTGCTGCTGACACGACACCAACGGTGCGATGTCCACCGCAGTGAGCAGTGGATCAGCTAGGCAGGTGACTCCTGCGAGCCTTTCCGGCTCCGCCGCGGAGACTTTTATTTTGCGGAGGTTTTTCCGCACATAACATTGTAAAGTCTCCGTGAAGCGGGAAGGCTCCGCAGAGAAGACGGAGACTCTCCGCGGTCATGCCGTGCGCACGGGAACTCTCCGCGATCACCGGCGCGGCGACCCGCATCGCCGGAACCCGCGTCCGGCTCGCTCCAGAAGGCTCGGGCAGAGCCGCCGACCTCCGTCCAGGTGCCAGGTGTGCCCGATTGAGGTCGCCGAATGTGATTGAGAGATCGCGGAATGTGCTTGGGGACGCGGACCGGGGCAGATCGGCACCGGCATATGGGACTGACGGTTAGGATTCGACTGAGTTCGGGGATCCTGTGGCCGCTTTGCGCCTGATCAGGCGTTCTGCCGCCGCAAGGCCGACCAGCCCGCGATCATGGTGAGCCGGACCGGATCGGATCAGCTATCCGAGTCGAGTCGGCATGTTTTCGAAGCGGCGGAAAGGCTGTTACATGCGTCAACGCCGAGGGCGCCGGGAGCGTGGACCGGAACAGGCGCTTAGCCAGCCTGATCATAGTCAGCCGGGAGGTCCGCTAGAGCCGACCACGGTGCCGCAGCCTGTCTTCGACCCCGAGCAGTATCCGCCGCAGCCGTCCGCTGACCATGCAACACCCCAAGCTCGCCGGCTGTCATTCGACCAGCAGCAGCCGCCAGGCGCGCCGCCGTCATTCGAGCAGCCAGCGCAGGTCCGTTCACCGCAACTGTCGTTTGAGAATGATCCCCTGGCCCCCTCACCGCAGTTCTCTGCCGACCGGCGGCCGCAGCCCGGTTCTCCGCAGCCCGGTTCTCCGCAGCTTTCCTTCGATCAGTTTCCTGGCAGCCGCGTGCCGCAGTCGGAGTCCCCGCGTGACTGGCCGGGGCAGCCACAGGCACCTGGGCAGCAGAATCAAGAGCACTCGCAGCCGCTGCGGCAGCTTCCGTCCGAGCAGGCTCCGCAACTGTCATTTGAGCAGCAGGCATACACGGAGCCGCGCACCGTTGCCCGTGACTTGCCTGGAGTGAGAGACGAGCAGCAGGCGGCCTGGGGGGATGGCTATGAGTCGCAGGTCGGCGGCCAGCGCCAGGGTATGAGGCAGCCGTTTGAGCCGCCGCCCAAGCAGCCAATGCCGCCAAGTTCGCCGTCGCAAGATTCATGGCCGCCGGTTTCTGCGTCCCGGGATTCGGGACCATCGCCTGCCTCGCCCGGGCCCGATGGCTCCTGGCCGCCGCCTGCCCCTCCGGGGTCTCAGGATTCGCGGCCATCGCCTGGTTCTCCCGGGTCACAGGAGACATGGTCACCGCCCGCTTCCCCAGGCTTCCAGGAGCCATGGTCACCCTCTGCCCCGGACGGAGGCCCGGAGTCACGGTCGCCTCGGGTCTCCTCCGGGCCCGACGACTCGCGGTCAGCGCCCGCGACGTCCGCGTCTTCGGCAGCGTGGCCAGCGCCGGCCTCGACTCCGCAGGAATCGTGGCCCGTGCGGGGCGCATCGGCGTCCGACGGTCCCGCCGCACCGCCGGATTGGTATCGGCCGATAGCGCCGCAAGACCAGACTGTGCGGCGCGTGGGGTCAGGGAAGGACGGCGCATCCTGGCAAAGTGACTCGCCCCGGCTCGACGGTGGTGCCGGGCAAAACGGCGCATCCTGGCAAACCGGTGCATCCTGGCCGGGTGGCGATCCTTTGGCGGGCGGGCCGGGGTACGGACAGCAGGCGCAGCCGTCACAGCCAGGGCTCGGGCAGGCTGGGTCAGGGCAATTCGCGGCCGGCCAGGCGTCAAGCCAGCCGCTTGGCCGGCCTTTCGAGCAGCCGCCCCCTGGCCAGATGTTCTCAGGCCAGATGTTCCCAGGCCAGATGCCGCCAGGCCAGATGCCGCCTGGCCAGATGCCGCCTGGCCAGCAGCCGCCTGACCTCACGCCCCGGCCCGTTAAGCGGCGGCGCAGGCGGCGCGTCATTACCGCCGTGGTCATCGTCGTGGTGCTGATCGCCGGGGTGCTCGCGGCGGGCGGCGGCTACTACCTGCTCCGCACGAAGGGGAGCCCGCAGCAGACCGCGGCCAGTTACGTGAACGCCTGGCAGCGCGGCAACTACGCGGCGATGGGCCGGGTCAGCCTGCACGTGCCCAAGGGCGGCCTGGGCGTGCCCTTCGAGGCTGCGAAGGCGCAGCTTGGCGTGCGGAGCATGTCGGTGCTGCTCGGCAAGATCACGGTCGGCAAGGGCACGGCGACGGCGCTATTCACCGTGACGGACAACATGGCGAGCGGCCATACCTGGGTTTACCAGGACCAGCTGTCGCTGATGACCAAGGACCACCGCTGGTGGGTGAACTGGAGCCCCTCGGCGATCTACCCTGGCCTGCGCGCGGGCGAGCGGTTCGTGCTCAGCGCCAGATGGCCTGCCAGGGCGCAGATCCTCGCCGACGACGGCACCGTGCTGAGCTCGCCAGGCACGATCGCCGAGTCAGGGTCGCTCGCGCTGCTGACCGGCGATCTGGGCCCGGCGACGGAGAAGGAGGCCAAAGCGCTCGGAGCGCCCTACCGCAAGGGCGACGTGATCGGGCAGAGCGGCCTCGAGGAGAGCTACCAGAAGCAGCTCGCCGGGCTGCCGTCGCTGACCGTCAAGATCGTCGGGCCAGGTCACCGGGTGGACAAGACAGCTACTACATTTCCCGCCAAGCCAGGAAAATCGGTGCACACCAGCATCAGCATGGCGGTGCAGGTCGCCGCGTCGCAGGCGGTGTCGGCGGCCAAGACCAAGAAGCCCATCGACATGGTGGCGATCCAGCCGTCGAGCGGCCGCATCCTCGCCGTCGTCGAGAAGCCAGGCGGCTTCGACCGCGCGCTGCTCGGGATCTTCCCGCCGGGCTCGACGTTCAAGGTTGTCACGGCGTCCGCGCTGGTCAAGACGGGCCTGACGCCCAATAGCAGCGTGCAGTGCCCGAGCAAGGTGATCATCGACGGACGGACGTTCCACAACGACGACAACGAGCATTTCGGCACGATCAGCCTGCAGACGGCGTTCGCCGTGTCGTGCAATTCCACCTTCGCCGAACTGGCCACCCAGCGCCTCACCGGGCCATCGCTCGCCGCGATGGCGCGGGCATTCGGCTACAACTCAGCGCCTCGCATCGGGATCCCGGCGACGCTCGGCCACTTCAGCACCCCGCGCGTCTCGGTGGACCTGGCCGCCGATGCCTTCGGGCAGGGCACCGACCTGGTGAACCCGCTGAGCCAGGCAACCGAAGCCGCGGCCATCGACGACGGCACCTGGCGGCCGCCGCTGCTCGTCGTCAACCCGGCGCCGCGCCAGAAGGCCAAGCCGCACAAGCTGAGCCCGGCCATCGTCGCCGCGCTCCGGCCGATGATGCAGGCAGTGGTCACCAGCGGCACGGCCAAGGGCGTCGGCTTCCCGCCCGGCGTCTACGGCAAGACCGGCACCGCCGAATTCGGCACCGGCCCGCACCCGAAGTCGCACGGCTGGTTCATCGGCTACGACGGCGACCTGGCGTTCGCCGTGCTGGTGGAGGGCGGCGGGTTCGGCGCGGACAGCGCCGGCCCGATCGCGAACTCCTTCGTGCGCATGGTCGGCGGCTAACCCGGAGCGACGCCGGCGACGCGGGCTGGCCCAGCCACGGCAAGCCCCAGGCAAGGGCCGGCTACCCCAGCCACGCGCGGACAGCGGGCTTGGCCGCCCGCTTCCACGCCCTGGCGGCCTGTCGGCGCGCTCGGCCGGCGGCCTCGGCGTCCCGTTCGTGCAGGACTCCATAGGTGAAAGAATTCTCCCCCGCGCGTGCCGCGCCCTTCGACAGATCCAGCTCAACGTGCCTGGCGATCACCGAATCCTGGTGATCGCCGAGCCGTGTCTGGACGTTCTTCATCTTCGTGGCGAACCGGCGGGCGTCGCGGCCCAGGGCGGGTGCCAGCAATTCGGCGGCGTAGCGTGCGCGCTTGGCCGCCTTGCGGGCTTCGTGCAGCGCGAGGTCTCTTGATTGCCCGGCAGGCGACCGGCCTGCGGAGCGCATGCGCGTGCGGGTCCGGCGGTAGGCACGCCGCGCTGCGCCGGGCAGTATCGCGGCCGCCGGCAGGCCGGCTTCGGCGGTCAGCCCGGGCTCGTGCGACAGCAGGTCGAGTTCGTCGAGCAACGCGAAATAGCGCCGCGAATCCAGCGCCTTGCGCGCGGCGGCCCTGGCCTTGGCGCTCACCGGATCGAAGTGGCCGTGCACGCGCTGAGCGACCGGGCCGATGACAAGCTCCGGCTCGAGGCCGTTCAGGCTGGCCAGCAGGTGCCCGGCGAGAACTTCCGCGTCGCGGGCTTCTCCTAGCACCCCGCCGAGCCATTTCAGCTCACCAGCGAGGTGGCTGGTGTCAGCCGTCCAGATGAGCGCCCCGAATGTCTGGAAGGTACTCCGCAGGCGCCGGGCCGCGACCCGCAACTGGTGCAGCGCGTCGGGCTCGTCGCGGCGCACCATCGGGTCGAGCGACTTGAGCGCCCCGGCCTGATCGGCGAGATAGCCGAGCACCACGTCGCTGGCCCGGGACGTCGGCGACAGCCTGGGACGGCTTCGCCTGGCCTCGGGTCCCGCGCCGACGACGCGCTCGAACTTCGCCGAGCTCTTCGCCCGCCGCAGCCCGCTGCTCAGCAGCAGCTTGTCGGCGGCGTCGAGCACGTCCCGGCTGCCGCCAGTGAGCTCGAGCTCGACCTCGCGCCAGCTCGATTCTGTCCTTGCCCTGGTCCGCTGCCTGGCGTGGACGTCATCGACGGCCAGCTCAGCGAGCGGCTCGCCGCCGTCGTCGACCAGGATCAGGCGCCGGCGCCTGGTCGTGATCGTCGCCCGCGGGCGCACGGCCTTGCCCCTGGTGTGCACCTTGATCCGCTCGGCGAGTTCCGCGGGCACGCCCGCGGCTTCTTCGCCGAGCGGGACCGCGATCTCGCGCCTGGAGTTGTCGCCAGAGGGGATCTTGAGGTGCCAGCCCTCATCATGCCCGCCTCGCCGCCGGCGCAAGGTGATGCCCGCCCGGATCAGCCGGAGGTCCTCGGTGTCGAAGTACTCGGCCTCGAGCTGCTCATCGGCCGCCCGGCGGGTCCGCGAGACCGCTGGGAGCTGATCAAGCTCGGGAAGCGCCGCGTCGTCTGGCAGGTCGTACTTGAGCTCGGTCTCTGTCGCGGTTGTCACCATCTGAGAGTGCTACCCGTCCCCAGTGCCCGGGATTCTGCAAGGGCGGGCGCAACTTCGTGCGATCATCGCCCGCCGCCGAGTCGGCCTGGGCCTGGGTCACGAACAGCGCCGTCTCCAGCCGCGCGCCAGCCAGGTCGGCGCCCCGCAGGTCGGCCCCGGTAAGGTCGGCCAGCCGCAGGTCAGCCGAGCGCAGCCGCGCGCCCACCAGGCTGGCACCGCGCAGGCTGGCGCGGCGCAGGTCGGCGCCTGCCAGGTCCGCGCCGACCAGGTCAGCGCCCCGCAACTCAGGCCCGAGGGCTCCGGCCCGCGCTCTGACCTGCTCGCTGACCGCCAGCAGCAGCGCGTTGACCTCGGCGCGGTGCGGGCCGGCGTCCAGCGAGGCCAGGCTGGCCGCGTCGCGGCGGCACAGGCCGTCGGTCACTGCCAGCGCCGAGCTCAGCTCGCCGGGCAGCGGATAGCCCGGCCCGAGCGCGAGTGCGCAGGTCAGGTACCAGGCCAGCTCGTGCAGCTGGCGCATGACCCCGAACGCGCTGAACATCGGCCCGGCCAGGCCAGGCTCCTCCCGCCAGTCCCGTCCGGCGCACGTCTCCCGCGCCACCCGCTGACCGGCCCCGAAGCAGTCGTAGGAGGCACAGCCGGCGAACCCCGCTGGCCTCAGCCGGTCGTGGATGGAGCAGCCGAAGCGGGCCGCCAGGTGACGGCACGGCTCGCCCGCGGCCTTGGTGAACGCGAACTCGGCCGACGCGGTGAACGCCGGCGCCGCGCAGCACAGCCCGAAGCAGCGCGCGCAGTCAGCCCGCAACTCGGCCAGCCAGGTCGCGGCGGCCGGCCGAGCGGGATCGCGTTCATCATCCAAGGTCTTGATCTTAGGTCTTTGCTAACGTCCGGGTTATGACAAATGCCGACGCAACGCACTGGAGTGCCCGGCTCGCCGAGCTTGCCGCCGCGACGAAGGTAGCCGGTGCGGCGTTCGGCATCTTGGCGAGCGGGCATGGCTGCACAGTCGCCTGCGGGGTGCTCAGCACGGCCACGAAAGTGCCCGTCACGCCGGACTCGCTGTTCCAGATCGGCTCGATCACCAAGCCGTGGACCGGCACCATGATCATGCAGCTCATCGACGAGGGGCGGCTGTCGCTCGACACGACGCTGGCTGAGGCGCTGCCGGGCAGCCGCATCTGCGCCAGCGACATCGGCGGGCAGGTCACCGTGCGGCACCTGCTGAATCATACGAGCGGGATCGACGGGGACCTGTTCACCGACACCGGGCGAGGTGACGACTGCGTCGAGCGCTACGTCGCCGCGCTCGCGGACGCGGCGGTCTCGCATCCGGCCGGCGCGGCGTACTCGTACTGCAACAGCGGCTTCGTGCTGCTCGGCCGGATCATCGAGGTGCTCGACGGCCGGGTGTGGGACGAGTCGCTGCGCGAGCGGCTGGTCGAGCCGCTCGGGCTCACCCGGACGGTGACCCTGGCCGAAGAGGCCATCTTGCACCGAACGGCGGTCGGGCACCGGGGCTGGCCGCACGTCGGCGAGGCCGTCTCGACCTGGGGACTGGCCCGGGCTATCGGCCCGGCGGGGCTGATCACGGCGAGCGTGGATGACGTGCTGACGTTCGCTCTCATGCACCTCAGCGACGGGCTGACCCGCGATGGCGCCCGGGTGCTCAGCGCGGCGTCGGCGCGGGCGATGAGGCAGCCGACGGTCCAGCTGCCGGGGATCGGCGTGGCCGCCATGGAAGTCGGACTGACCTGGCGGATGGACAATTGGGGCGGTCGCACCGTCTACGGTCACGACGGCAGCACCGTCGGGCAGAACGCCTTCCTGCGGATCGACCCGCAGGCACGGATCATGGCGTGCCTGCTGACCAACGCCGCCGATGGCCGGGCGCTGTATGAACGGCTGTTCGGCGAGGTGTTCGATGAGCTTGCCGGGGTCGAGATTCCCGCCGAGCCGGTTCCTTCGAGCGGCCCGGTGGCCGGTGACCTGGGCAGGCACGTGGGGCGGTACGAGCGTTCATCGCGGCGGATTGAGGTGTCGCTGGCGGACGGGCTGCTGCACGCGGTGGAGACGACCACGGGCGACCTGGCCAAGCTGAGAGATTCCGGGCCGGAGGAATGCGACCTGCGCCCGGCCGACTCTTCCGGCGACAATTTCGTCCTGCGCACGCATGACGGGGAGCCGTGGTCGACGCTGAGCTTCAGCGCGTTTGACGACGGGTCGCCCTACATCTTTACCTCGGGCAGGATCACGCCCAGGGTCAGCTAGCCTGGCCAGCGGCCGGCTGGCGACGAACAGGTTGTCAGGGCGGCGGCCGGGCGCTCCCGGGCCCGGGCGGTCCGGCTGGCTGAGGATGAGGCCGGCCCTCGCCAGCTCGGCAAGCCAGGTCGCGCGGCTGAACGCGCTGAGCCTGTGGGTCTCGCGGACGACTCGCTGGCTGCCGTCGGCGTCGCAGAGGGTGAATTCGTACTCGGCCTGGACCCAGTCGTCGCCCGGATCGGGATCCCAGGTCCGCTCGCTGAAGCTTGCCGTCCGGCCGTCGTCGTCGACGCCGCCACCGCCGCCGCCGGTCAGCTCGGCGAACGTGTCCTTGACATGGTCGGGTACGAAAAGCAGGAGCCCGCCTGGCCGGCAGTGGGCCGCGGCCGTCTCGATCACCCTGCGCAGGTCGGTGACGCCGACGACATAGTCGATCGCGTCGTGCACCAGCACGGCGTCGAACGTCCGCCCGAGCCGCACCGTCCGCATGTCACCCTGCCGGTGAGCGCACTCGGGGTTGAGCCGCCGCGAGGCGGCCAGCATGTCAGCGGAAATGTCCACCAGCGTCAGGCTGAACAGGCGCTTCAGGTGCACGGCGACGTGACCGCCGCCGCTGCCGAGATCGAGGACCTCGCGGGGGCCTCCGCCGGCGGCTGACGCGGCCTGGTCGATGACGTGCGCCAGGTAGGCCGCCTCCCGCGCGTACTCGTGCGGCGGCGAGATCAGCGGCCACCATGGGGCGAGGTCCGCGTAGATGCGGTAGTCCCGGTCGTCGGCGGTCGCGCCAGTCATAGCCGCCATCTTCGCGCACCGCCGCTGCCGCGAATGATTGAGGCGCACCGCTCGGGGAAGTGAGGCAGGACGGACTCACCCACGTGGAGGTTCCACATGTCCGGCAAGAAGACAACCGAGGTCTGGGGCCGCACGGTCAAGGCGGCAGATCAGCTCAAGCCGGCGGCAGCCCAGGTGAAGCCAATCGCGAAGAGCACGGGCGACGCCGCCAGACGTCAGATTTTCCGTACCCGAGCATGGGCGGCGCCGAGGGTCGAGCGCACGGGCAAAGTCATCCAGGACAGCGTGGCGCCCAGGGTGTCATCGATGCTCGGGGCGGCCGCCCAGAAGATCGACCCCGCCAAGCCGCACCGCGGCCGCTGGCGCCTGCCGGTAGGCCTCGCGGCCGCTGCGGCTGCTGCCGCCAGCGCGGCCGCCGCGGTCTTCCGCAGCCGCGCGAAGACGGATTCCGCGGCGCCGGCGGCGCCCGCGGATGAGGAGGATGATGCGACCGCGTCGGCTGTTTCGGACACGCGTCCGGACGCGGTAGTCAGCGACACGGAGGTTCGCGCCAGCTAGCGGAGTACCTGCCAGGGTCGCCGGCCGCGCTGTCACGCTGCCCGGTTGATGGCGCGGCCGGCGATACACTCTTGGCCCCGGCTGGCCGGCGCGCGAGGCTGGCGCCGGGTGGGATGCTTGGCTAATGGCCGTTACCGCCCGCGTCGAGCACATAGGCAGCCTCCTTCGCCCGCGCTATCTGCGCGATGCCCGGGACGCTCTGCGGCGCGGCGAGGTCGGCCCGGCCGAGTTCAAGGCGGTCGAGGATCGCGCGGTCCGCGAAGTCGTCGCCATGCAGGAGAGCGTCGGGCTGCCGGTAGTGAACGACGGCGAGATGCGGCGCGAATCGTTCCAGTCGGAACTGGCCGCGGCCTGCGACGGATTCACTGGCGTCAGCCTGGACGCGTGGCTGTGGGGAGCGTGGCGGTCGTCGGTGGTCGGTGACGCCACCATCGGCCGGCCGGCTGGGCTGGCCGTGGTCGCGCCGCTGCGCAAGCGGCGCAATCTGGCCGCCGAGGAGTTCGCCTTCCTTAGAGGCTGCACCACGAGGCAGGCGAAGGTGACGTTGCCAAGCCCGACGCTGTTCGCGAACCTGTGGTCACCGGAGCGCTCGACGGCCGCCTACCCGAGCCTGGACGCCTTCATGGCCGACGTCGTCGACATCATGCGAGACGAGGTCTCCGAACTCGTGCGGCTCGGCTGCGGCTACATTCAGCTCGACGCGCCGCACTACCCGCTGCTCATCGACCCCGGCTGGCGCGCTTTTTACGAGGAGCGCGGCTGGCCGTTCGAACGGTGGCTGTCCTACGGCATCGAACTCGACAATGCCGTGATCGACGCGGGCCGCCCGGCGACCTTCGGGTTCCACCTGTGCCGCGGCAATCAGCTCAGCCGCTGGCTGGTCTCGGGAGCCTACGACCCCATCGCGGGGCCGATCTTCGGCGGGATTCACGCCGACCGGCTGCTGCTCGAATACGACGACGAGCGGTCAGGCAGCTTCGACGCGCTGCGGCTGGTCCCCGACGACAAGATCGTCGTGCTCGGCCTGGTCACCACGAAGACGCCTGATGTCGAATCGGCGGCTGACCTGGAGGCCCGGCTGGGACAGGCCGGCTCCGTCGTGCCGGCGGAGCGGCTGGCGATCAGCCCGCAGTGCGGCTTCGCGACCTCGGTGGCCGGCAACTCGGTCACCGAGGAGGCCCAGCGCGCGAAGCTGAAACTGCTGGTGGACGTCGCCGACCGGGCTCTGCCGGCCTGATGCTGGCGGCTTCGACGCGGGGGAGGAATTCGGTGGCGTTCGGGATGCGGGCGTGACATTGTGCTCGTGGCACTTGTAACTGCCGGCGTCGCCGGCCGAGCGGAAGGAGGGCTGGCCATGGTCGTTCTGGACTTTGCGCTGCCTGCGTACACCCCTTCCGCTTCGAGGAGTTACTCCCGTGCACAGCTCTTCTTTTCAAGGTCGCGACAATCCGAGCCGCGGCAAACGGCGTTTTAAGGACGACGACGAATCCGGCTTTGCCAAGCGCGACCGGCACCGGGCCAGGCTCGCGCCTGAGGGCGCGTCCGACGCCGCCGATGGCGTCACCGAGGGGGACCGCTGGTCAACCTGGGATCAGGCCTCGCCGACCGAGCGCGGTCCGCTGCCGCATCCGGCCTGGCTGGTCACCGAGCTAGGGGCAACCGACACCGAGCTCGGGGTACTCAAGACCGGCAAGGAAGCCGATGTGTTCCTGCTGCGGCGGGCCGTGCCGGGAACGGACCGGTCCTGCCTGCTGGCGGCCAAGCGCTACCGGTCAGCCGAGCACCGGCAGTTCCACCGGGATGCCGAGTACCTGGACGGCCGCCGGGTTCGCGAATCGCGCGTCAACCGGGCGATGGCGACCAGGACGACGGTCGGCCGGTCCCTCATCGCCCAGAACTGGGCGGCCTCCGAATTCGCCGCGCTCAGCCGGCTCTACGAGGCAGGAGTCCCGGTGCCGTATCCGGTGCAGATCACGGACACGGAGATCCTGCTCGAGTTCATCGGAGACGGCGACGGGATCGCGGCGCCGAGGCTGGCCGAGTTGCGGCCCGCCGGGCCTGACCTGGTCGCGCTGTGGCACCAGCTGGTCAGCGCCTTGCGCACGCTGTCCGGCCTCGGCCTGGTGCACGGCGACTTGTCGGCTTACAACCTCCTGGTCAACGCCGGACGGCTCTACCTGATCGACCTGCCGCAGGTGATCGACGTCATCTCGCATCCGCGCGGCGCCGAGTTCCTCGAGCGCGACGCGGCGAACGTGACCGCCTGGTTCGGCGCCAGGGGACTAGCCGATCACCTGGCGGAACTTGAGCTTAGCCCAGACGACCTGCTCGCCGACCTCCGCTACGAAGCCAGGCTCGACTAGCCGAGCGGGCGAGCGGGCGAGCGGCCAAGCGGCCAAGGAAGCTAGCGGCGCGGAAAAACGTTAGGCATCGGGGTGCGCCGCTCGCGATCATTGTGGCGGTGCCGGGTATCGCTATGGAGACTGCCGACGTGAATGACTTGCCCGCGAAGCCGCGGTCAGCCGCGCCCGATGGCCCGGGCAGTCTCCCGCCGTCGGACCTGCGCGAGCGGCTGCCCCAGCTGATGCTGGCCGACCGGCAGCGGTTCGGCCGCCGGATCGACGGCGCGGCCAGGCTGGCTGACCCGGGCCAGCGCGCCAAGGCGCTCGCCGCGGTCGGTGCTGACATCGAGTCGGCGGCGGAGCGGGCGCGAGCGCGCGGCCAGGTAGTCCCGGTCATCACCTATCCCGCTGAGCTGCCGGTCAGTCAGCGGAAGGATGAGATCGCCAAGGCGATCCGCGAGAACCAGGTCGTGATCGTGGCCGGGGAGACCGGCTCAGGCAAGACGACCCAGCTGCCGAAGATCTGCCTGGAGCTCGGCCGGGGCGTGACCGGCCAGATCGGGCACACCCAGCCCCGCCGGATCGCCGCCCGCTCCGTCGCCGAGCGGATCGCCCACGAACTGCGCACCGAACTCGGCGCCGCCGTCGGCTACAAGGTCAGGTTCGCGGACGCCTCAAGCGACCAGACGCTGGTCAAGGTGATGACCGACGGCATCCTGCTCACCGAGCTGCAGCACGACAAGCGGCTGCTCAGGTACGACACCCTGATCATCGACGAGGCCCACGAGCGCAGCCTCAACGTCGACTTCATACTCGGCTACCTGCACAGGCTGCTGCCGAGCCGCCCTGACCTCAAGGTGATCATCACCTCGGCGACGATCGACCCCGAGCGGTTCAGCAGGCACTTCGCGCGGGGGGACCGGCCCGCGCCGATCATCGAGGTGTCCGGGCGCACGTACCCCGTCGAGGTACGGTACAGGCCGCTCACCCCGGAGAGCGACGAGGATGACGACGCCAGGACCGCCCGCGAACCGGAGCCGCGCGACCAGGTCCAGGCGATCACGGACGCGGTCGGCGAGCTGTGCGCCGAAGGCCCCGGCGACATCCTGGTCTTCCTCAGCGGTGAACGCGAGATCCGCGACACCGCCGACGCCCTCGCCGGCGCGCACGTCCAGCTCCGCGAGAACCTCGAGATCCTGCCGCTCTATGCCCGGCTGTCGGCGGCCGAGCAGCACCGGGTCTTCGCGCAGCACAGCGGCCGCCGCGTCGTGCTGGCCACCAACGTGGCCGAGACCTCGCTCACCGTGCCTGGCATCAAGTACGTGATTGACCCGGGAACGGCGCGCATCTCCCGGTACAGCACCAGGACCAAGGTGCAGCGGCTGCCGATCGAGCCGGTCTCGCAGGCCTCGGCCAGCCAGCGCAAGGGCCGCTGCGGCCGGACCAGCGACGGGATCTGCGTCCGGCTGTACAGCGAAGAGGATTTCATCAGCAGGCCCGAGTTCACCGACCCGGAGATCCTGCGGACCAACCTGGCCTCGGTCATCTTGCGGATGGCCGCGCTTGACCTGGGCGAGGTGGCCGGATTCCCGTTCATCGACCCGCCGGACGCGCGCAATGTCACCGACGGCCGCCGCCTGCTCGAAGAGCTCGGCGCCGCGACCGCGACCGCCGAGGCCGGCACCCGGCTGACCGAGACCGGCCGCAAGCTCGCCAGGCTGCCGGCCGACCCGCGGCTCGGCCGGATGATCCTGGAAGCGGGCCGGAACGGCTGCGTCCGCGAGGTCCTCATCATCACGGCGGCGCTGTCCATCCAGGACCCCAGGGAACGGCCGGCTGACGCGAGGGACGCGGCCGACGCCAGGCACGCCCGCTTCGCCGAGCCGGGCTCGGACTTCCTGTCGCTGGTCAACCTCTGGGACTACCTGCGCGAGCAGCAGCGCGAGCTGTCCGGCTCGGCGTTCCGGCGCCTGTGCCGCAACGAGTTCCTGCACTACCTGCGCGTCCGCGAATGGCAGGACGTGCACGGCCAGCTCCGGCAGGCGGCGGCCGACCTGGGCGTCTCGATCACCGAGGACCGCGCGCCGGGCCAGCGCAGCGCACCGGAGAAAAAGGCGCAGGGCGAGCTGACCGCGCATGTGGCCCAGCTGCTCAGCAAGCCCGGCAGCGACCCCGAGCCGCGGTTCGCTCCCGACCTCGCCGACCGCGTGCACCAATCCCTGCTGGCCGGCCTGCTCTCACATATCGGCATCCGGGAGGAAGCCTCGCCCCAGGCGACGAGGCAGCAGGCCGGCGGGCGGCGACGCGGGCCTGCGGAATTCAGCGGCGCGAGGGGATCCCGTTTCTCCATCTTTCCTGACTCCGGACTGGCGCGCAGGCCGCCCTCCTGGGTCGTCGCGGCCGAGCTGGTCGAGACGTCGCGCCTGTGGGCGCGGGTCGTGGCGCGCATCGATCCGGCCTGGGTCGAGCCGCTGGCCGGCCACCTGGTCAATCGCGGGTACAGCGAGCCGCACTGGGACGCGCGGCGCGGCGCCGCCATGGCCCTCGAGCGGGTGACCCTGTACGGCCTGCCGCTGGTCGCCGCGCGGCCGGTCACGCTGAGCCGCATCGACCCGGTGCTGGCGCGCGAGCTGTTCATCGCCCACGCGCTGGTCGAGGGCGAATGGCAGACCCACCATAAATTCTTCCACCGCAACCGCGAGCTGCTGGCAGATGCGGAAGAGCTGGAAAAAAGGGCGCGCAGGCGCGGCATCGTCGCGGACGACGCCGCGCTGTTGAAGTTCTATGACCAGCGAGTTCCAGCCGAAGTCACCTCGGCGCGGCACTTCGACTCCTGGTGGAAGAAGGCCAGGGCCGCCGAGCCTGACCTGCTGACGATGACGCCGGCCGACCTGGCCGGCCCGGCGGCCGACGAGATCAGCCCCGACGACTACCCGAGCAGCTGGGGCGAGCTGCCGCTGACGTACGAGTTCGCTCCTGGGGAGCCCGACGACGGGGTCGCCGCCGACATCCCGCTGGCCTCGCTCAACCAGGTCAGCGCGGATGAATTCTCGTGGCAGGTGCCCGGCCTGCGCGAGGAACTCGTGACCGAGCTGATCAGGTCGCTGCCCAAGCGGCTGCGGACCATGTTCGTGCCGGCCCCCGACGTGGCGCGGGATGTGCTGACGCGGCTTCAGCCGGGGGGCGGTGACCTGCTGTCGGCGCTTGCCGGGGAGCTGAGCCGGCTGGGCGGGGCTCAGGTCCTCCGCGATGACTTCGAGCTGGCTAAGCTGCCCGCGCACCTGCGGGTGAAGTTCCGGGTGCTTGATGACGGGCAGGTGCTGGCGTCCGGGCACGACCTGGATTCGCTGCGGCGTGAGCTGCGCCCGGTCCTGCATGCCAGGCTGGCCGACGCGGCCGGTGATCTGACCAGGAACGGGCTGACCTCGTGGGACTTCGAGTCGCTGCCCAGGGTTTTCGCCCGCGGGCAGGTGCGGGCCTATCCCGCGCTGCGCGACGCCGGCGACTCGGTCAGCATCGAGTTGTTCGAGACGCCAGCGCAGGCGGCCGAGGCGATGCGGATCGGCAACCGCCGGCTGCTGCTGCTGGCTGTGGCGGCGGGGTCGCGGGCGGTGGCCAGCCGGCTGCCGACGAGCGCGAAGCTCGCGCTGAGCCGCAACCCCTACGCCAACGCCGGCGCGCTGCTCGACGACTGCGCCGCGGCGGCGGCCGACGAGATCGTCGCCGAAGCCGGCGGCCCCGCGTGGGACGCGGCGTCGTTCGCCAGGCTGCTCGAAGCGACCCGGATGTCGCTGCGGGTCAGGACCGCCGACGTGATCAGCGCGGCGGCCAGGGTGCTCGGCGAGGCTCATGCCGTCGAGGCGCGGCTCGACCTGCTGACCAATCCGGCGATGGCCGAGTCCGCCGCCGACATGCGGGCGCAGCTGGGCAGGCTGGTCTACCCGGGGTTCATCTCGGCTGCCGGCGCACGGCAGCTGCCCGAGGTGGCGCGTTACCTGCGCGGGATCGGGCACAGGGTCGAGAAGGCGCCCAAGGAGCTGCACCGGGATCTTGAGCGGATGGACGCCGTCCACCGGGTCACCGCTGACTATGAGCAGGTGCTCGACGAGCTCGGCCCGGACGCGCGGTACCGCGATGACGTCAAGGCGGTGCGGTGGATGATCGAGGAGCTGCGGGTGAGCCTGTTCGCCCAGCCGCTGGGAGCGGCCATGCCGATCTCGGAGAAGCGCGTGCTAGCGGCCCTTGACCGGCTTGCCTAGCTGACCTCGCTGAAGCCGCGTTCGCGGGTGTCTGGGCGGATATGCTCGTCGGGTCGTGAGCGGCGCGACCCCTGACAGGGCGGTGGGACATGCTCGAGATCAAGCGGCTGCACCTGGCCAGCCTGACGGTTGCGGATGGCTCGCAGTGGCCGGTGCACGGCTTCGTGGTCACTCATCCCCAGGGTGCCGTGCTGGTTGACACGGGCGTGGGCGGGCCGCCGGACGTCCTGACTGACTGGCGCGTCGTGAACCGCACGGTCGCTGACGCGCTCGCCGACATCGACCTGTCGCCAGCCGATATCGACCTGGTGATCAACACGCACCTGCACTTCGATCACTGCGGGCAGAACGCGGTGTTCAAGCACGCGGCCTGCTGGGTGCAGCGCGCCGAGCTGGCCAGGGCCAAGGTCGAGTCACCCGGGCTGTACGACTGGTTCGATTTCATGAACGCGCGCTTCGAGCTGCTCGATGGCGATACCGAGGTGGTGCCGGGCCTGCGCGTGGTGACGACGCCAGGGCATACCAGCGGGCATCAGTCCGTCGTCGTCAGCACCGGCCCGGAGGTCACGGAGGTGCTGATCGGCGACGCGGCCTACACCTCGGTGCAGTACCGGGACCCGGAGAACGCTGAAATGCCGCCGGGCCAGGCGGCCGATCTGCCATCCTGGCACGAGTCCATCACGCGGCTGCACGGCCTGACGCCCGCGCGGGTGCACTTCTGCCACGACACCGCGATCGCGCACGGCTGAGCCAGCGAGCGGCCGTGCTGGCAACGGATGCGGAGGGGCCGCTGGTGCGGAGCGTGCGATACGAGACTGACGTGCTCGCCGGGCCAAGCGCGGCACGCCGCGCGAGCTTCCTGCCGTCCAGGCCGACCTGGGCCTGGTCATCGAGGACGCGGCGGGCGAGTTCTGCGGCGCGATCGTCGGCTGGGAGAAGGACGCGGTCACGCTCGAGGACCGGCACGGCAGGCGGCGGATGTTCCCGTTCGGGCCAGCGCCGTTCCTGCTCGAAGGGCAGCCGGTCAGGCTCACCAGGCCGGCCCGCGCCCGGAGGACGCCTGCCGGCCCGCACGGCCTCGGGCTCCATCGCCGCGCCGTCAAGCAGGGCCAAGGTCGCCCGGGCGAGCCGGATCTACGTGGAAGGCCGTCACGACGCGGAACTGGTCGAGCGCATCTGGGGTGACGACCTGCGCGACGTCGGGGTAGTGGTCGAGTTCCTCGGCGGCATCGATGACCTGCCGGCGATCGTGGCCGATTTCGGCCCGCAACCTGGCCGGCGCCTCGGCGTGCTCGTCGATCACATGGTCGCCGGGTCCAAGGAGACGATGATCGCGGCCAAGGTCCGCTCGCCGTACGTGCTGATCGTGGGGCATCCCTATATCGACGTGTGGGCGGCGGTCAGGCCCTCGGTGCTCGGGATCGCCGGCTGGCCTGACGTGCCGCGCGGAATTCCGTGGAAAGAGGGCGTACTCGCCGCCCTCGGCTGGCCCGCCGACACGGCGGCCGGCTGGCAGCGGATCCTGCGCTCGGTCAGGAGCTTCGCTGACCTGGAGCCCGCGTTCCTCGGCCGGGTAGAAGAGCTGATCGACTTCGTCACCGAGCCATCCGCCGGCTGAGCCGCGCTGCCAGCCCCCGCCGCCGCGTTGTCCCCGCATCTAGGAGAGTTGACCGGACTATACGACGACAACCCTCCTAAATGCGACAACTCTGCTACAGGAGCCCGGAAACCCTCTCCGGTAAGGACGACAACCCTCCCGATCACGACAACCCTCCCGCCAGAACACGACAACCCCCCGGACACGGCAGCTCACTCAGGAGGAGCCGCAACCTTGGGGCATCGATGGCGCGGGAGCGCCATCACTTCGGGGTTCTGTCAGTGCCTGTCCTGGAGGCTGTCGCGTGACTCGTGATCGGGTCGGGGAGCCCTTCGGACACCCTGCGGAACCGTCAGGCGGGAGCACGCCCCGGCGCCCCGGCGCCCCGGCGGCCGGCGGCCCGGCGGCCGGCGGCCCGGCGGCCCGGCGGCCGGCGGCCGGCGGCCCGCGATGGCATCAGGGCGGCCCGGGTTGCTGGTCACGCCCGCCTCTGACAGCATCGTGGCCCTCCCTGTTGCTGTCAGCCACTGGTTTTAACAGCAACGCGGCCCTGCCTGATGTCGTCCTGACAGCAACGGGGAGGGCCACGCTGCTGTCAGAACGGGCCGCTGACAGCAACAGGGAGGGCCACGATGCTCACGCCGCCCCGGGCGGCGCCGTTCCGGAGCACAGCGCACGTCCGCCCGGGAACGCAGATCAACCGCGAAGGCACTAGTTCAACAATCTCAAGGGGAAAAGCCGCACATCTGACCCGCCAGGCGCCTGACTCTTCACGATCCGGGTCACCCGGCAGCCTCTCCCGGCACGGGCGATCGTCCGTGATCATGTTCGCGGGCATTACTACGGAACATCGCCGCTGTCCTGACCTGGGCGACCGTCCGTGATCACGGTCCCGGGCATGATCACCGAGCATCGCTGCTGTCCTGGAGACTGCCGCGTGACTCATGATCAGGCAGGCTGCCTCCCGGGGCGCCCGCCTCGTATTCGACCTGGCCCGCCAAGGCCCGGCCCCTGCGAGGTTCGGTGCGAGGTGACTCGGTGCGGTTCTTGCGGAGCGGGCCGGGCCCGGTTCCGGCGGTACGGGATCGCCGCGCCGGTGATCGCCGCGTGTTCTGGCGCCGGAGCATGATCGCGGAGCGTTCTCCGTCATCTGCGGCTTGATCGCGAGCGTTCTCCGTCGTTACCGGGGAGAGTTCTCGCGGCACGGAGTGTTGACCGGCGTTGCCGGGGAGAGTTCTCGCAGCACGGAGCGTTGACCGCTCTATGTGCCGGAAAGCCTCCGTACAGCGATAAGTCTCCGCGCCAGAGCCGGAAAACGCTCCGCGAAGCGGGAAGTCTCCGGGAACCCGGGAAGAGTCTCGTCTGCTGACCCCCCGGAGCTTGACATGCCAAAGATCCCGAGTCACCCGACAGCCTCCCTGACCTGGGTGAACTTCCGTGATCACGCCCGCGAACATGATCACGGAACATCGCACCGGTCCCGGCGGCTGCCGCCCGGCTCATGATGAGGATCGGGGAGCCTTTTCCGGCATCGTGGGGGAGAGTTTTCACTCCGGGGAGTTTTTTCAGTCAATAGAACTGAAAACTCGCCCGAAAGTGAAAAGAATCCCTGATAACTCAGGAAAAGTCTCCCCGCTGACCCGACCGAGCCTGACCTTCCAAGATCCAGGGTCACCCGAAATCCTCCATGGTACGTGCACGTTTCCGTGATCATGCCCCGGACCATGATCACGGAAGATTGGCCCAGGGCTGATCCGGCTCCCCGCCAGTCGGCCACGATCCGGGCCAGTTCGCCCAGCCCGGCCAGGTCATCAGGCGCGGCTGGCCTCCGCCACCTGAGCCCAATAAACCAACAGCATCATGAGTTCTGGTATTGATGGTCCAGATTGGGTGTCGTTTCGCGCACCCATGTTGTCGGGCTCAGGACCGCGCGGGCGGGCGCCTGCCTGAGTACTTCAGCCGGGCCGGAAAAACACCATGCTGTGCGTGCCTGCGCGGCGGTTTGCGCGCTCCCATTGACGTTGCCGCTTGCCTGGGAGGCGGCAACGGGGAGCCCGCTGTCGCCGAGATGACAGCGGGGCTCACCGCCTGATGTGGGCCGTGCCGACCCAGGGCCGGCCTGGACCCAGGCCAGGGCCGGCTAGGACTGCGTGAAGCGTTCCATCAAGATCGACTGGCCGCGGAAGGCCGGGTTTCTTCGTACCCTCCGCTCGATATCGGCCGCCGACAGCGTGTAGCCGAGGAAGAGCAGCAGCGACAGTCCCTGCACGATGAACACGGTGAACCAGACGGTGCTGAAGATCGTCAGCGTCCAGTCGTTGAGCGCGTGCAGGACAGCCGGGATGCTGATGCCGAGCAGCAGCAGCGGGACGCGCCGCTTGCGGTAGTTCACCGCCATGCCGACGAAGAAGCCTGAGACGCCTGCCCAGACCGCGTGCTGGAAGCCGTCGACGAAGACCCGGAACGCGAAGTCAAGCGCGCCGACGTCGGCTTGCGGGACGTTGTGGGCGCTGTGCACCGAGATGATCGCCGCCGGGGTATACAGCGACTGCTCGATGATGCCGAACGTCAGCCCGGCGATCGTGCCCATCAGCATCCAGGTGCGCGGGTCGAGCTTCTGCTTCCTGATGCTGAGCAGCAGGGCGGCCGCGACCAGCACGGGGATGGCCTTGCTGGTCTCCTCGTTGAAGCCGACGATCAGCGCCTTGGGGAAGGTCAGCCGCCCCGCGCCGACCAGGTTGTCGTTGATGTTGATCGTCACGGCGTGGAGCCAGATGTATTCCCAGATCACCACGCCGGCGCCGATGCCGATCTCGAGTCTGCCCCACTTCGGCGGCTTGATCAGGTACCAGAACGCGATCAGCCACAGCGGTGCGACGTAGATGCTGTACGCCCAGCCTGGCGTCGACAGCGAGGTCGCGGTCGAGAAGATCTGCAGGAACAGCAGCGGCAGCAGCGCGTACGGGACTATCAGCAGCCGCAGGCCCTGGCGCCACCCCTTGTCGTGCAGCCAGCCCTTGACCGGGACCAGGGTCTCGAAGAACGACCCCCGGTCGAGCTTGGTGACATCGAGCTGCGGCACGCCAGGCCCGAAGCCCGGGTAACCCGGCATGCCCGGCGGCCCGAACCCGGGTGCGCCAGCGGGAGCGCCGCCAGGAAAACCGCCGGGAACGGCCCCAGGCGGCCCGCCAGGGGCATACCCGGGTCCCGGGCTCCCCGGGTATCCGGGGGCCCCCGTTCCAGCCGGAACGGCGCCTGGAGGCGCTCCGGTAGCCGCAGCGACCGGGTAGCCAGGCCCGGCCGGCCCGGCCATTCCCGGAGCGCCCATTCCCGGAGCGCCCACTCCCGGCGGTCCCGCGGCGAGCTCGGTGCGCATCGGCCCGGCCGCGACCGGCTGATGCCCGGCATCAGGAATCGCCTGCAACCGCAGCGGCGGGCCCTGAGGTGACGACAGCGCGATATCGACGACGTCCGCCACGACGAACTTGGCGACCGGCTGGCCGCCGAGGAAGGTCGGTGCCTGCCCGAGGTTCTGCCAGGTCCAGCCTTCGGCCTCCAGGCTGATCTGCGCGTGCCTGCGCGAGACAGTCGGGTCGTTGACGACGATGTCATTCTCTGAGCTGCGTCCGATCCGGATGACCCCCGGCCCGTACCGGTATTGCCCGCCGCCAACGGAGATGTGGAGTTCGCTCATGCGAGCCCCCCTTTCCACCCCTTATTTAGCTAATGATCTTGCCACGTGCCGACCCGAAGTCAATCGACATCGGACGAATGCCAAGTCTGCGGTCAGGCTCGACCGTCTTGGCTGTTTCCCCCACCGGCGTCATTGTCCACGCTCTGTTGCTCATATTGCGCAAAACGAGCTCGCCGGGCTGGACGGGATGGTTCTCCACCATGGCGACGACAGCGTCGTAGTCGCGATTGCGGGTCAGGTGATGAGCGGTGAGAGTGGCGCCCTGCGACAGAACGACTGTCGACCCGGGCAGTTCGAGCAGCGGCGGCCGCGGCGGTACCTGGTTGCAGTTCCAGCAGCGGAGCCCCGGGTCGTCCGGGTCGAAGAAGACCGAGGCCTGGCATGAGCAGACCGACACGCAGTCGGCCAGCCTGATCAGCGCCCGCCGCCAGACGCCCTCGGCGACGCGGCCGAGCCCGGACGGGTCACGCAAGCCGGAGGTAAACGCGCGCTCGAAGACGGCGCGGAAGAATTTCGGGTACAGCCGCCACCAGATCGCCACCGGGTCGCCGGGCCTGGGCGGGTTGGAGTGATCGTCAGGATCGAAGATGAACACCGGCTCGGTGCCGAAATGGCGCAGCGCCAGGTCGGTCTCGGAGTGGTGATCGGATGGCGCCCACGAGTAGGACGAGTCGGTCCGCACGCCTTCGAGCGGATGCCCGTGCATGAACAGGTAGAACAGGAACACCGCCAGCGAGTGCAGGTCGGTCAGGCTGGACGGAGCCGCCTCTCGCCGCACCACCTCAGGCGCCATGAAGCGCAGCGTGCCCCAGACGAATACCTCGCCGCTGTCCAGCCCGACGTTGTCGTTGTCGATGATCGCGACGTCGGCTTGATCAGGGTCGACCCAGAGGTTACCGAAGCTGATGTCGCGGTAGCAGAGCCCGGCCGAGTGCAGCGCCTCGAACGCGCTGATCAGGTGCCTGCCGATCGTGATCACCACGCGGAACGGCGGCTGCTCAGGCTTCGATACAAGCTGGGCGAAGGAGGTGAACCGGGGCTCGAGCCTCGGCATCACGTAACCGAAGCCGGACAGCTCATCGCTGACGATCAGGTCGATCGGCCAGATGAAGGCCCGGTGCGGCCTGCCCCGCTCCACCAGCGCGGCGATGGACTTGCGCAGCTCGCCCGACGGCGCGTACCTGTACCACTTGGCCGCGTACGGAGCGCCGCCGATGGTGACGGCGTGCACGACACCCTGCCCGCCCTCGCCAAGGCGATCGCCGACCGACACGGCCGTGCCTGCCCGTACCATCCGCAGCGTCCTGCCCTGCAGGGAGACCTGGCCGCTCACCGGGTGCCTGACCCGGCTGACCTGCCTGGCGGATCCCATTCGGCGGTGACCTGGCCGGAGATCTCTGTCACTGGCTGCTCCGCGGCTGCCGGCTCGGGCTCCGGCTGGGCGGCTGCCTGGGCCGGCAGCCTGACGGTGATCGGCTCGGTCGGCCCTAGCCCGCTCGGCACCTGGCCGCTGGGGACCGTATCGGTCCTCGCCATGGCTGGAATCGTGATCTCGTCCTCGTTGCGCTCCTGCTGTGCGCCGGCCCGGCCGGCAGCCCCGCCCCCGCCGGGCGGCGTGATCGTCCTGCGTGACTGGCCAGCGGGCGAGATCAGCAAGGCGACCGTGGTGTCGTCCGCGCTGCCTTCCGCCGACGCGCAGCGCGCCGCCCAGGCCGGCAGCTGGCCGGCGATCCAGCCGGTATCGCGGTCGCGCAGCAGCCAGGCGAGATCCTTGCTGAAGCTATCCGGCCATCGCTCGACTACCTGCGCATTGCCGTACCCGTCGGTGGCGAGCAGCGCCGCGAGCAGCGGCGTCGAGGCGACGTTCACGACCCCGATCCTGAAGTCGGCGGCGGCGTCCGGGCCGCACAGGCTGGTGGTGACCAGCCCGTCAAGCTGCGGATCGACCGGGATGGGCATCGTGGCGGTGCCGTCGGTCCGCACGCCGACCACGTCGCCATCGCCTATCTGGGTGAGGATCAGCCATTCCCGCAGTGCTACGCACAGCAAGAGGGTTGAACCGTAGGCGATCGTAGGATCATCGCCCCGCCTTCGCTGATCTTGCTCGGCGTCGGTGAAGGGATCCGCCGCCACATCGGCGAGCACGGCCTCGCGCCATCGCCCGACCACGGCCGGGATCACGAAGCCGTGCACCAGGTCGGTGATTTCCCCGGCCGTGATCGCGGTGCCCGGCCCGGCAGCCTCGGCGATCGCGGGCCGGCGGCTCAGCTAGCCCGGGCGAGCGGGCGATCAGCTGGTCGGCGAGTTCCTGCCCGACCCGGCAGCCGATGCCGACGGCGAGGCTCGATCCCCTGGCGCTGCGCAGGTGCCTGGAGTGGCCGTGGCCGTCGGCCACGGCGGTGACGACGCCGCCGGTGCCTGCCCGATCGACCGCGACGGAGTCCTGGTTCGGGGTCGACGCGGCGATGTGAGCGGCTCCGCGCTCAGACGCGGTCAGCACGATCCAGGCGGCCTGGTGAGCAGCCGCGCTGCCTGGCGGGCGGGCGGGTTGTTCCGCTGGAGAGGCGGCGGCTGGCGTCGCCATCACAAGATGGTGTCGTCGATGCGGGCCGGCCCGCGATTCGGCGGCGGCTGAGCGGGATCGGAGGTCCGCTGGCCACTTGCCCGCATCAGCTGCTCGGCGAGCGCCTCGCGGTTCACCCCGATCTCCGACATGCGGGACACCGCGATCGACGCTGTCACGAGCCGGTCGGCGATCTCGTCGGTGCCGTCAGCGACGAGCACGGGCACGTCCTGGCTGCGGAACCGGTCGAGCGGCTCGGAGCTGGCATCCCGCCCGATCGCCACGGCCAGCCGCAGCGCGGAGCGGCCGGCGGCGATGCTGAGCAGCTCGGCCAGGCCCGACTCGAAACCGCCTGGCGGATCGGTGGGCAGGCCGTCGGTGATCAGCAAGACCGCGGGCCTCAGCGCACGCCGTTCGAGCCGCTCAGGGCTGAGCGCCTCGGCGACGGCGCGGAACGCGGGACCCATGTTCGTCCGGCCCATCGGCACGTACTCGAGGTTGCGCCAGCGGGCGCTCAGCTCGGCGACGGGCATCGGGTCGGGGACATACCAGTTCGGCGCTGACGCGAAGGCCAGGATCCTGATCAGCAGCTGTGCCTGCAGCTGGTCACGTTCCCAGTCCACCAGATGGGGCAGCATCGACCGCAGGGCGTAGTTCAGCGCCTGCATCTTCTCGCCCTTCATCGAGCCCGAGCAGTCGGCCATCACGATGAAGTGCAGCGGACGTCGAGCGACACCGCCCCCCGGCATCAGTGTCTCGGTCATCAGGGGCGACCCGCCGCAGTGCTCTCAGTCATCAGCGCTCTCAGTCATCAGCGGCGGCCAGCCGCCGGGGCCGCATCAGCCATAGTTCACAGTCTTCCACCAGTCGAGAATGGTCGGAATCGTCTCGGCCTTGTCGCGGTCCTGCCCGATGAAGAAGACGTTCTGCGTCGGCATCGTCCAGATCAGCAGCGACTTGCCGTTGTCGCTGAAGCACTCGATGTCCTGGCCCTTGCGCAGCTTGTACCTGGAGTTCGAGTTGGCGTGCCAGCCAGTCGAGCCGCCGTCGCTGCCGGCGGCGGGCGGGCAGGTCGAAGACGTCTGCTTGAAGCCCGTGTACTTGTTGATGTGCGCGACTCCGGCCAGGTAGTCGGCGTTGCTGTCGAACTGGAAGCCCCAGACCTGGATGTGCGGCTTGGTGGTCTTCGAGCAGAAGATGTGACTGACGATCGTCTTCTGGTTCAGGCCGAAGTACAGCGCCGGCGAGCAGCCGGTGCCGACCGGGGTGAGGCCGGCCGGGTTCATGATCGTCTTGAGCGGCTCGGTGCCAGCCGGCGCAGGGGGCGCCGTAGACGGCGGCGGCGTCGGGCTCGGCGAGTGCGTCACGTGATGCGAACCGCCGCCGCCCCCCGCTATGTGCTTCTTCTTGCCGCCGCCGCTGAGGGCGATGGCGATGCCGATGACGGCGATGATCACCACGACAACGACGCCGATCACGATCAGGCCCCGCTTGCCGCCGCTTGGCTTCTGCTGGACGCCGCCGTAAGGGCTGCCGGGGGGGAATCCCCCAGGGCTCCAGCCCGCAGGCGCCCCTGGCGCGCCCGGCTGCTGAAAACCGGGCTGCCCGGGGAACGCGCCTGGCTGCCCCGGGAACGCGCCAGGCTGCCCGGGGAACGCGCCTGGCTGACCCGGGTAACCGGGGCCGCCGGGCGCTCCTGGCTGCGCGTAGCCTGGCTGACTCGGGAAGCCAGGTCCGCCGGGTGCGCCCGGGGCTCCGGGCGCACCGAACCCGGCAGGCTGGGCCGGATAGCCCTGGCCTGGCGCCGGCGGGTAGCCCTGGCCCGGCGCGGGCGCCGGCGGCTGGTAGCCCGGGCGGTAGCCCTGCGCGGTCGGCTGATCCTGCGAGCCGGGCTGGGCGGGCTGGCCGCCGAACCCCTGCGCTGGTCCCTGGAACCCTCCTGGCGCCTGGTTCGTTGGCTGACCAGGTGCATAGCCGGATGGCGCTCCTGGCGCCATCTGCGTCGCCTGTCCCTCGCCCCCGATGGGCGAGAAGCCGGGCGGCGTTCCGCCGAGCGGCGTTCCGCTCAGCGGGTCACCGGGGCTCCGGCCCTGGCTGATGCCGAGCGCTACCGCGATCTCGTCGGTCACCCAGGTGCATGCCTCAGGGGTGAACGGCGTGCTCGATGAGAATTGCGACGCGGTAAGGCGGATGGCCGTATTGGCGTCCATGCCCTGGGCAACGTGATCGCGCAGCGTGGCCGCGAGGCCGGCCTCGGCGGCCGCGACCAGGATGCTCTTTTCCCTCGGCGCGTCGGGCAGGTAGTCCTTGAGCAAGTTCGACATGGTCGATGCGTTCGAAAGCGCCGACACCCCGTGCTCAGGATCGGAGACGATGGCATTCAGAGCCGCGCGTGCTTCCGACGCGTGCTCCCATGACATGTCAGACATCCGAGCCCCCTCCACATGGCCAGCCCACCTGACCAGTTTGACGTCAAAAAAGTGGCAACTGCCGCTGACGTCGGCAGCACCGAAAGGCCACATGTCGCATTCGGTGGTGACGGCATGCTAACCGGACGAGCACAGCCATGTCACGCGGTCCAGGCGCCGAACGGTCACGTGGAGATAACAACTGGTACTAGCGGGCCTTCAGGACGCTGAGCCTGGACAAAGCTTCAGCGAGTACTTCTTTTTTCTTGCAGAAAGCAAAGCGCACCTGGTATCGGCCCGCGTCGGGATGGTCGTAGAACACCTGAGCCGGGATCGCCACCACGCCAGCGGTCGTCGGCAGCTTCCGGCAGAAGTCCACGGCGCTGACATCGCCCAGGGGCCTGATGTCCGTCGTAATGAAGTATGTACCGTCCGGCGTGAACACCTCGAATCCGGCCTCGGCGAGCCCGTCGCACATCAGGTCGCGCTTGACGGCCAGTTCAGCGCTGATCGAGCTGTAGTACTCGTCTGGCAGCGCCAGACCCTTGGCGATCGCGTACTGGAACGGCCCGCCGCTGACATAAGTCAGGAACTGCTTGGTGGTACGGACGGCACTGACCATCTGCGCCGTTCCGGTCAGCCAGCCGATCTTCCAGCCGGTGAACGAGAACGTCTTCCCGGCCGAGCTGATCGTCGCGGTGCGCTCGCGCATTCCTGGCAGCGAGCAGATCGGCACGTGCTCGCCGCTGTAGATCATGTGCTCGTACACCTCGTCCGAGATCACCAGCAGGTCGTGGTCGCGGGCGAGCTCGGCGATGGCCGTCAGCTCGGCGCGGGTAAATACCGATCCGGTCGGATTGTGCGGCGAGTTCAGCAGGATGAGCCTGGTCTTGCTGGTGACAGCGGCCCGCAGCCGGTCGAGGTCAGGGCGGAAGCCCGGCGCCTCGAGCGTGACTGGCACCCGCACCCCGCCGGCCATCGTGATGCACGCCGCGTAGGAGTCGTAGTACGGCTCGAACGCGATGACCTCGTCGCCAGGCTCCACGAGCGCGAGCAGCGCCGCCGCGACCGCCTCGGTCGCCCCGGCGGTCACCAGGACCTCGCGGTCGGGGTCGACGGACAGGCTGTAGAAGCGCCGCTGGTGTTCAGCGATCGCGCGGCGCAACTCAGGTATCCCGGTACCCGGCGGGTACTGATTGCCCCGGCCGCTGAGCACAGCCTCGGCGGCCGCTTCCGCCACCTCGGCGGGTCCGTCGGTGTCCGGGAAACCCTGCCCGAGATTGACCGAATTCGTCGCAACGGCAAGTTCTGACATCTCAGCAAAAATCGTGGTGCCAAGTCCGTGCAGGCCGCGGTTCAGCAGTGGACGGTTCATCTTGCTATGACACCATGTTTCGACCCCGCCCGCCCGCACCCCGCCCCGCCGATCGAGCCGCCGCCCGCCCCGCCGATCAAGCGGCCCAGGCGCAGGCTGCCGGAAGTGCTCCTTTCCGTGATCATGTTCCCGGGCATGATCACGGAACATCACCGCTGTCCTGGAGGCTGTCGGGTGACTCGGGGTCTTGGAAGGTCAACCTCTGGCTGGTCAGCGGCGAGCCTTTCAGTGAGTTATCGGGGAGACTTGTCACTCCGGGGATGGTTTTCAGTTCCGTTGACTGAAAAATCTCCTTGGAGCGAGAACTCTCCCTCGCGATGCCGGAAAAGGCTCCCCGATCCAGATCATGAACCGCGCGGCGGCCGCCGGAACCCGTACTGGCTTCCGTGATCATGATCGAGACCATGATCACGGAAGATCGCCCAGGTCAGAACACTGGTGATGTTCCGTGATCATGCCCGCGAACATGATCACGGAGCATCGCACCTGCCGCCCCCGCACTGACAGTTCCCCCGGACTGAGAACTCTCCCGCACGATGCCGAAAAAGCTCCCCGATCCTGATCACGAGTCTCCCGACAGCCTCTTACCGCGGAGACCCCGGCCCTGGCACGGGGAGTTGTCGTTGCGCGGAGTCTTCCCGGCCCTGGCGCGGGGAGTTGTCGTTGCGCGGAGTCTTCCCGGCCCTGGCGCGGGGAGTTGTCGCGGCGCGGAGTCTTTCCGGCTCTGGCGCGGGGAGTTGTCGTTGCGTGGAGTCTTTTCCGGCTCTGGCACGGAGAGTTGTCGTTGCGCGGAGTGATTTCCGCACATAGGACGGTAAACACTCCGTGCTGCGAGAAGTCTCCGCGGTAACGACGAGAACGCTCCGTGATCATGCCGCACACGACGGAGAACGCTCCCCGGTCCTGATCACGAGCCGCGCGGCAGCCTCCGGGGCCGGTGGCTGGTTCCGTAGTAATCATGCCCGAGACCAACTCAACCGCAGGATCTCTCTCGTCTTCATCTCGCGTCCACATCGATCGCACGGCCGCTGCAAACCGCGTGGGTTCTCTAATGCAAGCGCGACTAGATGGTGGCTGGCTCACGCTGAGCTGCCATCGGCCGGTCGGGTGGTAGAAACCGGAACGCTGAACTGTCCGCAGAGCTAGGTAGACGGGGGCCTTTGCGGCCAGGTGGCTGACCGGTCACCCAGGTACTCGGGGGGGTACATGAGAGTGAGCCGCAGTGCGACTCGCTGGCTCATCATGGGGGTGCTCGCGGCGGGGGCAGTGGGGGCTGCCCTCGCCATCGCGGGAGTTACCACTCCCGCGCGACTGCCGCTGGTGCTCATCTTCCTCGCCGCCGCGCCGGCCTTCGCGGTCGCCAGCCTTCTTGGCGGGCTTGACCGGCTGGCCGCCGTTGTCATCGCGGGTGCCTCGGCGCTAGTGATCAACTTCGGCGTCGCGGACGCGATGGTCGGCACGGGACACTGGTCGGCGCGCGCGGGCGTCCTGGCGGTCGGCGTAGTCAGCGCGCTCATCGCGGCCATCGGGGCCGTTGCGGCGCGGGTCGCCGGCAGCGCGCAGTCGCGGGCCGGCGCATCATCTGCGGTTGCGCCCGCCGCGTCGCAGCCGGAATAACGAAATAACTAGCCTGGCAAGTCTGGCGCTGCCGATGCCGCCAGCATGGATCAGCCGCGGCTAATCATTTGCCGTCACTAACAAATCCCAGCAGGTCATCATCATGCGAAGTATGGTCCCCTCAGCTGGCACCGCGGTCTCGGCTAATAGTCTTCTGGTCGCGGCGGTGCTTACTATAAGCACCGCATTCTTGGTTAACCGAGCGGCCCAGGCAAAAGCTCTCCCGGTGCCCTCGTGGCGGCATGCTGACTCGCTCGCGCCCCCTGCTCACTGCCGTGAGATCACGGCTCATGCCCAGGTCAGCCTGGGATTTCTGATGCTGCCCTTGACTATCTAGCTGGCGTCAGGCACGTCCGCGATTTTCCGCGGGGTTCACTGGAACGGGCCGGGGACACCTGACGTCTAACGAACTGAATCACGGTTCAGCCGCTCCGCTACAGTGGAGCTACTTCCGTAAAAAAGCTGAAGCACTATCCGTACGGGGGGAAGAATTATGCATCATTTCGAGAACGAGCCAGAGATCCGGGCGGGGCATCAGTCGCGGATTCACCGCCGGGCCAATGCCAGTGGCGTGGACGAGTCGGCGGCACGCCAGGTGCGCGCGTCACGGCAACGGGCGCCGCAGCCTGGCGGCCGGGCGGGATCCAGGCGCAGGCTTGACTCGACTGACCTGACCCAGCAGATCGGGCGGGCGCACCGGCGGCCCGCTGGCGAGCCTGCTGGCACGCGTGACCTTCCCGGCCTCATGCAGTCGTGGCAGGCCGCCGATGAGCACGCTTCACCTCCGGCGTCCGTGCGCGCGCTGTCGACGTGGCGGATGCCGCGGACGAGGCAGCCGCTCGACAGCCAGCTTGGCGCCACCGCCACTGCCGGCGCTGTCAACGGCGCGCACCCGGAGCCCAGCCAGCCTTACCGCAAGGTGGCTGACGGCCTGGCCATCGCTCCCAGGGTGAGCGTGGTGCTGCCGGTCATGAACGAGGCCGCTAACCTGCCGGGAGTCTTCGGCACGCTTCCGGTCTGGGTGAATGAGGTTGTCCTGGTCGACGGCCGGTCCACGGACGGCACGATCGACGTCGCCAGGGAACTGTGGCCTGACGTCCGGGTAGTCCACCAGGGCGGCGTGGGCAAGGGCGACGCGCTTGCCGCCGGCTTCGCCGCAGCTTCGGGCGAGATCGTCGTCGCGATCGACGGCGACGGGTCGACCGACGGGCGCGAGATCGTGAGGTTCGTCAGCGCGCTGCTCTCCGGTGCCGACTTCGCCAAGGGATCGCGATTCAGCAGCGCGGGCGCGAGCGACGACATCACGGTGATCCGCCGTTACGGCAACAAGATGCTGAACCTTGCCGTCAACCGGCTGTTCGGCACCAGCTTCAGCGACCTGTGCTACGGCTATAACGCATTCTGGGCGCGTCACCTGGACACGCTGGATCTTGACTCGCCTGGATTCGAGATAGAGACGCTGATGAGCATCCGGGCCGCGCAGGCCGGCCTGAAGATTTACGAGGTGCCGAGCCACGAGCGGCTGCGCCAGCATGGCACGAGCAACTTGTCGGCGATCAAGGACGGCTGGCGGGTCCTGCGGCTCATCGCCGCTGAGAAGCGGGACAGGCGTGGCCGCAAGGTTCGCAAGCCCAAGCCGTTCATGGCGCCGGGGATCCCGGTGGAGCACGACGTCGAGAAGCCGCGGCAGGGCGCCGGCCACAACGGCAGGCATGTCAGCGGGCTGTTCGACGGCGTCACTCGCGGATCGTACGGGCAGGCGGGGCAGTGACCGGCCTGGTGGCCGGGAACGCCTCAGGCCGGGCTGGCGCGATCAGCCCGGCGACCGCCCGGATCTCGGTAGTGATCTGCGTGTACACGGCGCAGCGGTGGGACGACATCCTCGCCGCCATCGACTCGGTGCGGCGGCAGAGCCTGACCGCGCACGAGCTGATCGTCGTAGTCGACCACAACCCCGAGTTGCTGGCGAGGCTGACTGGCTACCTGGCCAGCCGCCGCGACGAGCTGCCGGTCGTGGTGCTGCCCAACCGCCATGAGCAAGGGCTGTCAGGCGGGAAGAACACCGGCGTCGCCGCGGCTTCCGGCAGCATCGTGGCGTTCCTCGACGACGACGCGGTCGCCGAGCCCGAGTGGCTCAAGTACTTCGCTGATTGCTACGCGAGCCCCGACGTGGCGGGGGTCGGCGGGCTGACCCAGCCGAACTGGGACGGCAGCCGCCCGGGCTGGTTCCCGCGCGAGTTCGACTGGGTGGTCGGCTGCAACTACAAGGGGATGGCGCAGGCGAGGCAGCCAGTAAGGAACCTGCTCGGCGGCAATGCTTCGTTCCGCCGTGAGATCTTCGGCCTGGTCGGCGGCTTCCACAGCGAGGTCGGCCGGTCGTCAGCGAAGCTGCCGCTTGGCTGCGAGGAAACCGACTTCTGCATCAGGATCGGGCAGCGCCTCGACCGATCGGTGCTGCTCATCGACGACCGGGCCGTGATCTGGCACCGGGTCAAGGACGAGCGCGCTACCGTGCGCTACTTCCTGACCAGGTGCTATGCGGAGGGGGTCTCCAAGGCGGCGGTCAGCCAGCGAGTCGGCTCGGCCGACGGCCTGGCGGCAGAACGCCGGCAGGCGTTCGCGACCCTGCCCGCAGGAGCCGTGCGCAATCTCGGCGCGGCGCTGCGCGGCGACCGGGCCGGGCTCGGCCGGGCCGCCGCGATCGTGGCCGGCCTTGTCGTGACGACCGCCGGCTATCTGACCGGCCGGACCGGGACCAGCCGATCGGCCAGGAGGTGACATGACCAGCCGGCACGTTCCGATCTTGATGTACCACGAGATCTCCGACGAGCCGATCGCGGCGGGCAGGCTCTCGGTGTCCCCGGCCGCGTTTGCCCGGCAACTCGGCTACCTGCACGAGAGCGGTTACGTGCCGGTGACGGCGAGGCAGCTGGCCAGTGCCATGCGCGCCGGCGATCCGGCCAGTGAGCTGCCTGCCAGGCCGGTCGTGCTGACGTTCGATGACGGTTTCGCCGACTTTCAGGACACCGCGCTGCCGCTGCTCATGCGGTACGGGTTCACCGCGAGCGTCTTCGTGACGACCGGCTGGATCGCGAATCCGGCCTCGGCGCAGCTGGCGCCATCGGCGATGCTGGGCTGGCCCGCGATCGATGAGCTGGCCGCTTCCGGCATCGAGATCGGCGCGCACAGCGTCCGGCATCCGCAGCTTGACCAGCTGGCGCCCGCACCCCTGCGCCGTGAGCTGGCCGACAGCAAGCACGCGCTCGAAGACCGGCTTGGTGCCAGCGTGCCGGGCATGGCCTATCCCTTCGGCTACTCGAGCCGGCTCGTCCGCGCCACCGCGGCCAGGATCGGTTACGAGTACGCGTGTGCCGTCGCGAACCGGCGGGCCAGCGGATCAGCTGACCTGTTCGCGCTGCCCAGGCTGACGGTCGCGCGGTCCACGACCATGCGGGTCTTCGCCAGGTCCGTGGCGGCCAGGCGGCTGCCCGTCCAGTTCGCCGGCTACCGGATGCTGACGGCCGGCTGGACTCCCGTCAGGAAGGCTCGTTCCCGGCTGAGCGGGTCGGTCACGTGAGCTGCCAGAGCGCGGCTGCCGCGCTGCTTACCCGCGCGTCGGCTCGGATCAAGACGGCCGTTCCGCGCGTGGCGTCTTCGGGAAGCGGCTCGCCGCTGCTGCGGAACGGTTACGCGCTGATGGCGAACACGGTCGTCACCGGCATGCTCGGGCTCGCCTACTGGCTGCTGGCCGCGCGCCACTACAGCCCGGCGGACGTCGGCCGCGCGTCGGCCGCTTACGCGGCAATGAACCTGCTGGCCGGAATCACCGCGCTCAGCCTTATTGGGGCGATGGCCAGGTTCATCCCTCAGTCGGGCCGCGCCACCGGACGCCTGATCAGGCTCGGCTACGGGCTGAGCGTGCTGACGGCCGTCGTCGGCTCGGTGGTGTTCCTGAGCATCACGGGAAGGCCAGGCTCCTCCTACTCAGAGCTCACCGGGCTGAAGGCTGGCATCATCTTCACGGGGGCGGTGATCATCTGGTCCCTGTTCACCTTGCAAGACGGCGCGCTCGTCGGGCTCCGCAACGCCAACTGGGTCACGCTGGAGAACGCGCTCTTCGGACTGGCCAAGATCGGGATGCTGCTGCCGCTCGCGGCGCTGGTCCCGCACGCCGGCATCTATATCTCCTGGATCGTCCCGGCCGCGCTCGCCGTGCCGCTGGTGAACTGGCTGATCTTCAGGAAACTACTGCCGAGGCACGCGAAAAAGACGCGCGACGCGCGGCCGCCGAGCCGCAGGCAGGTTGGCCGGTTCCTGGCCGGGGACGTGTCGGGCGCGCTGCTGCTGCTCGCCACGGTCAGCCTGGTGCCGGTGCTGGTGGCCTTGTTCGTGGCGCCTGGTACCAACGCCTACTTCTATATGGCCTGGACCATCGGCTGTACGCTCGACCTGCTCGCCGCCAACATGGCGCTGTCGCTGACCGTCGAGGGTGCCTTCGATCCGGTGAAGCTCGCCGTGAACGCGAAAGCGGCGCTGCGCAAGATGCTGATGATCGGCGTTCCGGTCGCGGTGGTCGCTGCCCTGCTCGCGCCGTGGATACTCGGGCTGTTCGGGCCCGGGTACGCCAGGGAAGGCGCACCGATCCTGGTACTGCTCGCCGCCGCTACCTTGCCGCGCACGCTGACCGAGATCTACCTGGGCGCCTTGCGTGCCATGAACCGCACGTCGCGCGTCGCGCTCGTGCAGGGCGTGCGCGCCGTGCTGGTGCTCGGCCTCACGCTTGTGCTCACCAAGTACATGGGCATCATCGGAGCGGGGATCGGGGTGCTCATCAGCCAGGTGGTCGTCGCGATCGCCGTGCTGCCAGGGCTGCTCGGCGTGCTGCGCGCCGACCGCCGAGCGGCGCCGCCCCGCCGCCGGGGCCATGCGGGCCTCCGGCCGGTCCGTGAGCAGGTGACAGTGCCGCCGGGGAGGCTTCTGGCCGGTGCTGACGGGTACGACGGAGGTGCTGGTTTCGGCCGAGGGTACGACGGGGGTCGCATCTGATTCCGGGGGGATCTCGCATGACGACGATGTCGACGAAGGTCCTCCAGGCTGAGCAGCCGCTCACCGCCGGACCCGCCCGGCATCGTCCCGCGCACCGCGTCCATGCGTGGCGGCGGCCCGCCGTGGTCTCGGCGGTGGCGGCGGGCGGGCTGCTGCTCTTCCTGCTGCCGCTGCGCGGAATCTCGCTCCGGGCCATGAACGGGCTCGGCCTGATCTCGGTGCTCCCGGTCGCGTCCCTGGCCGGCCTGGCCGTGCTGATCGCCGCCTTCGTGGCGATGTTGGCGCTGCGGCGCCCGTATCCGCTGGTGCTCAGCCTCATGCTGGTCGTGGTGGTCTTCTGCCTGGACGGGGTCACCGGCCTCATCGAGCCGCTGCCGAGGTTCGCCACGGCGTACCAGGTGGCCGGCTTCGTGAACTACGTCACCGAGCACGGCAGCGTCGCGCCGCACCTGGCGGCTTACTTCAGCTGGCCGGGATTCTTCGCGCTGATCGCGTTCGTCACCGGGGCGGCTGGGGTGCACAGCTTGGTGCCGCTGATGACCTGGTGGCCGGCGGTGATCGATCTCCTCCTGCTCGTGCCCTTCATGCTGGCGACCAGGCAGCTGCGGATCAGCTGGCGAGCCCGGTGGTTCGCCGCCCTGCTGTTCTGCCTGGGCAACTGGGTCGGCCAGGACTATTTCTCGCCGCAGTCCTTCAACTACCTGCTCTACCTCGTCTTCGTCGCGATCTTGCTGACCTGGTTCAGCGGGCGGAGCCGGCAGCGTCAGGAAAGCAAGCGAGTCGCCGGGGAGTTGCCGGCGAGGGCGGTCGCCATGCCGCAGCGGGCCATCCTGCTCGCCCTCGTCATCTCGATTTTCGTGGCGTCGACGCTGAGCCACCAGCTGACGCCGTTCCTGATGATCGCCGCCTGCGCCGGCCTGGTGCTGGCCGGCCGCTGCACGCCGCGCGCCCTGCCCGTCTTGCTCGGCGTGATCCTGGTCGGCTGGATCAGCTACGGAACGATCGCGTACTGGTCAGGTCACCTGTCCACGGTCTTCGGTGACCTGGGGCAGCTCAGCGGCAATATCTCCGCCAGCGTGGGCAAGCGCGTCATCGGCACTGACATCCACCAGTTCGTCGACAAGAGCCGGATCCTGCTGGCGGCGCTGATGGGCGTGCTCGCGGTCGCCGGCCTGATCAGGCGCTGGCGCGGAGGCATCTCTGACCGCGCGCTCGCGGTCCTGCTGATCGCGCCGGTCAGCATCGCCGCCCTGCAGAACTACGGCGGCGAGATCTCGCTGCGGGTCTACCTGTTCGCGCTTCCCGCGGCGGCGGTGCTCGCCGCCTGCCTGTTCTTTCCCGGACTCGACCGGGCGGGGGCGTTTCCCCGCGCTCGCCTCCGGGCACTGCCCGGGCTCGGGGTCAGCGGCATCATCGTCAACGGCGCCGGAACCGCGGCGGCCGCGCCCGCGAACGGCCTGGGGATCGGCGCCCTCGGCGCGAGCGGCCGGGACCGGACCGCCGCCTCCGGCCCGCACGCCTCCCGCGCGCACGGAGCGACCGCGGCCGACGTGAAGGGCACCGCTGACCGCTTCAGGCGCCCGGCGACGGCGGCGGTCGCGCTGACGCTGGCTGGCCTGACCGCCGCCGGCCTGTCGGCGCTGTTCATGCTCACCAGGTACGGCAACGAAGCGTTCGAGCAGACGCCCGCGGGCGAGTACGCCGCCCTGAACTACATCTATGACCATGACCAGGGCGGCACGCAGGTGCTGTGGATCAGCCGGCCGGTCGGCAAGAACGCGACGCCGCAGATGCCCTGGCAGTTCAGGGACATCGGCAAGGTGGAGTTCGTGGCCTATCCGGCACCGCTGAACGTGACCGACACCAGGGGGGTCGCGGCGGCACTGGGCCGCATGGGCCGGGGCGCCTTCCTGATCACCACCCGCACCGAGGCTCTCTTCATCAGCCAGACGGCCGGGTTCCCGCCGCGCTGGGAACCCAGGTTCCGTGCGTCGCTGAACGCGAGTCAGAAGCTGAAACTGGAGTTCTCCAACCGCGACGCGGCCGTCTATACGCCCAGGCTGCCAGCCAGCGCGCCGCGAGCCACGGTCCAGACCGCTGCGCCGGCCGGGCCGGACCGCTCCACGATCTGGAGTCCTATCGGGATCGCGGCCTTCGCGGCGGCCGTGGTGCTCCTGCTGTCCCGTGAGTTCATCAGGGAGTGCGTGCCGGCCCGGCGCTGGCTGCTCGCGCCGCTCGCGGTCGCGTCGCTCCCCGTCCTGGCGCTGCTGTTCATCGCGGTGGCCGAAAGGTTCGTGGTGCTGTCATGACTTCGGACGCCGATCGCGAGGTTCCGGCGCTGCTGCTCAAGGTGGGCCAGTACCCGATCCACTCAGGCGGGCTCGGCGTGATCAGGACGCTCGGCCGCCTCGGCATCGGCGTATACGCGATCACCGAGCCCGGCCTGACTCCGGCGGCGGCGTCGAGGTACTGCACCAAGGCGCTCGCCTGGCGGGCAACGGGCCATGAGGACCAGGACGAACTGATCGCCGGGCTGCGCGCGGCGGGCAGCGAGATCGGCAGGCCAGCGGTCGTCGTGCCGGTCGATGACGAGGCGGCGGTCCTGGTTGCCGAGCATCAGCCCGAGCTTGCCGGCCAGTTCCTCTTTCCCCCGGTGCCGGCCGGTTTGCCGCGCCAGCTCGCCAGCAAGCCGGGGCTCTTCGAGCTGTGCACCAGGCACGGCTTCCCGGCGCCGGCGTCGGTGGCGCCGCGATCGATGGCCGAGGTCGCGGACTTCGCGGCGACCGCGACCTACCCGCTCGTGGTCAAGAACGCCGAGGTCTGGGAGCGCAGGCAGCGGCCCGTGGTGCCCGGGACCACCGCCGTGCGGACCGAGGGCGAGCTGCTCAGGCTGTTCGGTCCCGCTGACGGCCGGTCTCCCGGGGTGCTCTTGCAGGAGTACCTGCCGCAAGAGCACGCGCAGGACTGGATCGTGCACCTGTACCGCGACGCCGAGTCCGGGTGCCGGGTGATCTGCACAGGACTCAAGACCCGCTCGTGGCCGCCGAAGGCGGGCGTCACCGCGTGCGCGTACTCGGTCAGCAACCCCGGCCTGGCCTCGCTCGCGGCTGAATTCTGCGCGAAGATCGGCTTCGTCGGCGTCGCCGACCTGGACGTGCGGCTCGACCTGCGAGACGGCCAGTACAAGCTGGTGGACTTCAACCCGAGGGCGGGCAACCAGTTCCGGCTGTTCGAGACCCGCGCAGGCATCGACGTGGTCAGGGCGCTGCACCTGGATCTGACCGGGCGGCCCATACCGCCGGCGCCGCAGATCGAGGGCAGGCGCATCATCGTCGAGCACGCCGACCTTCCGGCCAGGTTCGCTTACCGGCGGCTGGCCAGGCGCGCTGGCCAGGAACAGGTGGCAAGCCCCGGGCATACAGCCACCGAGTATGCCTGGCTGGCTCGGGATGATCCTTTCCCCTTCTTTGTCATGACCTTGCATGTGGCCGGGGCGGCGGCACGCCAGCTGCGGCACCGGCTCGCGGGGCGGCTGCCTCGCCTGGCGCGCAAGCATCCCGCCTGACTCATCACCGCTGACCGGAGGGGGAGTCGTGCAGATCACAGTCGTGCGTCCGGCCGAGCTTGGCGAGCGCGAGTTCAGCGCGTGGCACGGCCTGCAATCGGGCAGCATGGAGCTGCGCAATCCGTTCATGTGCCCGGAGTTCGCCGTCGTGATCGGCGGCTCGCGGCCGGAGGCGCGGGTGGCTGTGCTCGAGGATGGCTCCGGGTACGAGGGGTTCTTCCCGTTCGAGCGGGGCAGGCTCGGGGTCGGGCGGCCGATCGGCGCGGGGATCAGCGACTGCCAGGGGCTGGTGACCGCTCCCGGCGACAGGATCGACGCCAACGAGCTGCTGCGGGGCTGCGGCCTGTCGGTCTGGCATTTCGACCACCTGATCGGCGGGCAGCGGCCGTTCTGCCAGTTCCAGGCGGCTACGGCGGCGTCGCCGGCGGTGGACCTCACGTCGGGATTCGGCCGCTATGCCCACGAGCTCAAGGCCAGGTCGCCGCGGCTGCGCAGCGATCTCGGCCGGAAAACGCGCAAGCTGGAGCGCGAGGCTGGCCCGCTGCGGTTCGACATCGACGTCCGCGATGCCGGGGACCTGCGGACGCTGATGAGCTGGAAGTCCGGTCAGTACCGGCGCACGGGGCGGGCCGACCGTTTCGACCAGCCCTGGATCGTCGATGTGGTCGACGCGCTCTTCGCGAGCAGGCCAGCGGACCGCGGGCCCGGCGAGGACGGATGGGACAGCGGCTTTCGCGGCGTGCTCTCGATGCTGTACGCGGGGGACAAGCCGATCGCCGGGCACTTCGGGCTGGTGCACGACGGGGTGCTGTCGGAATGGTTCCCCGCCTATGACGCGAGCTACTCGAAATACTCGCCCGGCCTGATCCAGCTGATCAGGATGTCGGAGGACGCGGCCGGGCTCGGCGTGCGGCTGATCGACCTCGGCAAGGGGGCCAAGCAGTACAAGGAGCAGCTCAAGAGCTTTGACCTGACGGTCGCTGAGGGCATGGCGACCAGCCGGTCGCCGGTCGCGATGCTGCACCGGGCCAGGCTCGCGCCGCCGCGCTGGGCGGTGCGGCAGATCAGGGCGCACGACCGCCTCTTTACCGTCGCCGACCGGCTGCTCAAGGAGTACGGCCGCGCGCGGGTAACCCTGCGCGACCGGCGGCTACGCTGAAGTTCATGAGGGTCTCATGAAGGCATGGGTGGTCCGCCAGCCTGGTCCGATGAGCACCGGGCCGCTGCGGCTGGTCGACGCGGCGGTGCCTTCGCCTGGCCCCGGGCAGCTGCTCATCCGGGTGCTGCGGTGCGGAGTCTGCCGGACCGACCTGCACCTGGCGGAGGGCGACCTGCCGCCGAAGCGGCCTGACGTCACGCCCGGGCACGAGGTTGTCGGCGAGGTCGCCGCGGCCGGCCCGGAGTCACGCGGTTCGGGGCGGGCGACCGGGTCGGGGTGGCTTGGCTGGCGGGGACGGATGGTTCATGCCGGTTCTGCCGCCGCGGCAGCGAGAACCTCTGCCCCCGGTCGGTCTACACCGGGTGGGACCTCGCCGGCGGCTACGCCGAGTACCTGGTGGCCGCCGACGCTTTCGTGCACCCGCTGCCGTCCGGATTCAGCGACACCGAGCTGGCGCCGCTGCTGTGCGCCGGGATCATCGGCTACCGCGCACTGCTGCGCTCGGAGCTGCCGCCCGGCGGCCGGCTCGGGATCTACGGATTCGGCGGGTCCGCTCACCTCGCCGCGCAGATCGCCATCGCGCAGGGCGCGGCCGTGCATGTCTTTACCAGGGCGGAGGCCGCCCGGGAGCTGGCGCTGTCGCTGGGGGCTTCGTCGGCGCAGGACTCCTTCGATCCGTCGCCCGAGCCGCTCGACTCGGCGATCGTCTTCGCGCCGGTGGGCATTGTGGTGCCGCCGGCGCTGCGGAACCTCGACCGGGGCGGCACGGTCGCGATCGCCGGCATTTACCTGACCGATATCCCTTCGCTGAACTATGAGGACGAGTTGTTCCAGGAGCGGACGCTGCGGAGCGTGACCTCGAATACCCGCGGCGACGCCGAGGAGTTCCTGCGGCTAGCCTCGCGACTGCGGCTGAAGGTCTCCGTGACGCCTTACCCGCTGGAGGCCGCCGACCAGGCGCTGTCGGACCTGGCCGCCGACCGGGTGACCGGCGCGGCGGTCCTGACCGTGGCCTAGGGCTGCCCGAGGGTGGCACCGGCACCGGCACCCGCATCGGCAGCCGCGCGGGCGCGGATGGCTAGTTCGGCTAGCGCCGACCTGAATACCTCGGCTGGCGGCGTCACCAGGCCGGCGCCGACCTGGCCGGTGCCCGCGATCCGGCCGGCCATGCCGGTGTTGATCTGGGGCAGGATCCGCGTCCGGGCCACCAGCGGGACGTCAATGCCCACGGGGGTGCCACGGAAGTCGAGCGCCGGCACGGCGAACAGCGGATGCTCGGCCAGCGTGATCTCGTACATGCGCCGGGTGCTTGCCAGCGCTGTCGCCACGGTGCCGCCGACGAGCCGGACTATCGCGGGCGCGGCGGCCATCGCGAAACCGCCAAGGCCGCCGGTCTCGGTGATCGCCGAGTCGCCGATGTCGGGGTTCGCGTCGGCCGGCCCGTACCCGGCTAGGTGGAGCCCCTCGGGGACCAGCGCCGGGGCACTGAACCACTGGCTGCCCGCACCCGATACCTGGATGCCGAAGTCAGTCCCGTTCCGCGCCATCGCCACGACCAGCGAACTTCCCGGGATGTCGCGAGCCGCGTCCAGGGCCAGCTTGCAGGCGGGCATTGCCAGATTCAGGAAGAAATGGTCGTTCCCGCCAATGAATCGGGCGGCATCCGCGACGTCCGAGGAGGTGAAGCCCGTCTCGGTCATCGCCGGCAGCAAGTCGCGGAGCAGCATCAGGGTGCCTGCCCGGTTGCGGTTGTGGGCCTCATCGCCCATCTGCACCATCTGAGCCAGGATTCCGGTGATGTCCACCGGCCCGCGCCTGCGCACGGCTGCCTGGAGCAATGGCCCGAGCACGCTGGTCATCCAGCGCAGCCGCTCGATCACCTCGGCGCCGTACGCGCCGTAACGGAGTACCTTGCCGAGTCCTTCGTTGAGCGAGCAGTACGCTCGCCGGCCGTCGGCGGGATCTTCCAGTACGAACATCCACATCGACGGGGACACGACGCCGGCCATCGGGCCGACCGCGCAGCGATGATGGCACGGCTCGAGCGAGGCGATGTTCAGGTCGGCCAGGCTGCCGGGGTCGCCGGGTTCCTTGACCAGGCCCTCGAAGATCGCGGCGCCGGTGAGGGCGCCGCGCATCGGCCCCGACGCGCGCTCCCAGCTGATCGGCGGCCCGGCGTGCAGGAACTGGCCCGGCTCCAGCCGCAGACAGGTCGCGGCCTGGACGACGTCCACGAGCTGAGCCCGCGAGCCGAGCATTCTTGTCATGGCCAGCTCGTTGGCCTTGATCCGGCGCGGGTCGGCGATCACCGTCGCGAGGTCCCCTTCGGTGCCAGGCATGGGCGGCGCCCAGTCGACTCTGGTCACCGACGCGCCCTGCCGCGCGGCCGAATCGGCGAGCAGGCTGAGCCCGGCAGCGATGACGCGCGGCTCACGTCGCAGCAGGTCGGTCACCGGCTGCCGCCAGCCTGACCCGCGATCAGCTCGCAGGCGAACCGGGCGGCCTGCGCGTTGGACGCGAACACGTGCGCGCCGGCCTGGGCGAGCGCCGCCGCCTGGCCAGCGAGTCCCTGCGGGTCGGCCGGCGTGCCGATCAGCGGCACCACTACTCCCGCGCCATGGCCGGCCCTGGCGGCCGCTATCGCCGGCGCGAGCTCGGCCGCCGGGTCGCGATGCGCTCCGTAGCCGAGCACGACGTCGAGCATGATCACCGACGTGGCCGGATCGGCCGCTTCGCGGGCAAGCTCGTCGAGCCTGAGCCGCTGATCGATCATCGGATGCGCTCGCCCGGCCGTCAGCTCGTCGTCGCCGAAGTCGATCAGCACGTGCCGCGCCGCCGGCGGGCGCTCGCTGGCCGGCAGGCGGGGATCGATCCGCGTGCCCGGATCGAGCGGCACATTCGAGTACACGGTGCCGAGGCGTCCGGCCGCGATGACCATCGCCTCGTCGCAGAGCGTCCCGCCAGCGAAAAGCCCGCGCAGCCCGCCCCCGTCCGCCCGCGCCGCGCTGTCCGCCCGCGCCGCGCTGCTCTCGGCGGGGAGCCAGCGCGGCCAGTCAGGTACTGCGACGCCGACAGCCGCGAGCGCCGACTCCGCGGCGCTGGTCAGGTCGGGCTGACCTGGCCCGACCAGCGCGAACCGCACCGGCGTGCCGAGCGTCCCCGCGAAGAGCCGCAGGTCATCGGCGACTCGCGCGTCCGGCGGCTTGGACAGCACCACGATCAGCTCGGTCTCGGGGTCCTCGTCGAGAGCAGTGAGCGCGGTCCGGGCCGACCGGCCGCCCACGGCAGCGGAAAGGTCGCGACCGCCTAGCCCGAGCACGGCGCTACATCCGGACCCGGCCGCGTCAAGCAGGCAAGAAAACTGCTGCGCGCCGGTGCCCGACGCCGCCACCAGCCCGATCGGGCCGCGCCGTACCGCGTTGGCGAACCCGAGGCCGATTCCGCCGACGATCGCCGTGCCGCAATCCGGGCCCATGACGAGCAGCCCGCGCCCGGCCGCCGCATCCTTGAGCGCGATCTCCTGCTCGACCGGCATGTTGTCGGAAAAGATCATGACGTCACAGCCGAGCCCAAGGGCATCCATCGCCTCGGTGAACGCGTACCGCCCGGGCACCGACACCAGCGCTATGCCAGGCCCCGACCGGCCAACGGCGCTCGCCGTGGTCCTCGGCGCGAACACCAGGCCAGCCTCCGCGGCACCAGCACCGGCACCGGCACCGGCACCGGGCGGCCTGGCCTCGAGCCCGTCATCAACCACGGCCAGCGCCGCAGCCAGCGACTCGCCATTGTCCGCCCTGATCGCGATGAGCAGGTCATGCTCACCGACGCCCGGCGGGGCCGTCATTCCGAGGCCGTCGAGCAGGCTCAGATTGAGCTCGGTAGCCATGGCGACCAGCGCCGCCCGTACGCCGCCGACCGCCTGAGCTTGCGCGCTCACCCGCATCAACGTCACCGAGTCGGCGTAGGCACCCTGCCTTGCCCGCACGTGCTCCGCGCTCACCCGCCGCTCACCTCACGTCGCGTCCCTCGACGGTCCGCCCCGCCACAGCCAGTCTCGCACCGTGCCGGCTACAGGTGCTCGCCGCTCCAGATGTAGCTGTCCGAGCGCGCCAGGAAATCGTCAGCGAACTCGTGCCCCCACGCCAGCCTCTCGCCCCGTTCCTTGACGCCGAGCAGCATCTTGCGGTCGAGCAGCAGGCTGACCGGCTCGATGATCAGCGTCGCGAGCAGGCGGGCTATCGCCGGGGCGTGCGGCAGCGCTATCCGGTTCCGGCAGACCAGCCGCGTGACCTCCGGTTGCGGGAAGAGGGCGAAGCTCAGCACCCAGCGCCCGTCGAACAGGCCGAACGTCAGCATCTTCTCCGGCTCGAAGGCCTCGACGCGCATCGCGCCGTCCCGGCGCCCGCAGCCGAACTCAGCTCCAAGCGAGATGTCCTGGAATTGCGGAAGTATGACATCGGCGCTGTGCATGTCCAGGCCGAACAGGTTCTCGAGCCAGTCGTAGGAGTACCGCCCGGCCCGTCCGCTGCCCATCTGCACCAGCCACGGCCAGACGCAGCCGGGCGGCGCGCTGACCGCTACGGCCCTGGTGGTGATCACATCGGGAGCCGGGCATATTTCATCACCTGGCAGGCGAGCCGAGATCTCATCGGCGGTCGCGCCCCAGTTGACGATCTGGTGGCGCCACACCAGGTGATAGCTGGCGGCCAGCAGGCCGACCGTGAGCCCCGTGGTCAAGCCGGTCGCGCTCGCCTGCAGCGTATGTTCCCCCATTTGGCCTTCCTCCACTGCGCGGATTCACATGACAGTAAGGCGGCGCCGGTGCGACGGAGTCAGGATGCCGGAAGTGAGCTGAGCGGCACCATGGGCGGTATCGGGTGCGGCGCCAGGACCCGCGCTAAGAATGGCTGCGCGCGGACCGTTGCCAGCGTCGATGTCGGGATCGACTGCGGCTTCGACGTCAGTACCGACGTCGGCCCATGGCCATCGGCCTTGTTACCCCAGGTAGTCTTCACGGCGCGCCTCCTTTCTGGCCGAGCGAGTGGCGCCTGGCTCTCAGCCCGCAGTCAAGAGCGGCGTAGCGGACACTGTAAAGGTCCCACGTTTTAGGACGCAGAATGGTGATATTCGGTTTTCGTGCACTAGTCGTTAGCGTGGAGGGACGATGACGGAGAACTGGCGCGGCTTGCTCGGGCCCTACGGGATCTGGCGGTCGGTCGGCATGGTGACGCCAGAACTGGCATCGCAGCTCGAGCAATTTGGTTACGGAGCGCTATGGCTCGGTGGCTCGCCGAGCGCCGATCTGGCGATCGTCGACCGGCTGCTGGCCGCGACCAGCGAGCTTGTCGTGGCGACCGGCATCGTCAACATGTGGCAGGCCGACCCCCATGAGGTCGCCGCGTCGTTCGCGCGGATCGAGGCCGCCCATCCGGGCCGGTTCCTGCTCGGCGTCGGCACCGGCCACCCCGAGGCGATCGGCCAGTACGACAGGCCCTACGAGACGATCGTGGCTTACGTCGACACCCTGCGAGCCGACGGCGTGCCCGCGGACAGCCTCGTCCTCGCGGCTCTCGGCCCGAAGATGCTCAGGCTCTCGGCCGAACGCACCGCGGGCGCCCATCCCTACCTCGTCACGGCCGAGTACGTCCGGCGGGCCAGGGACACCATCGGGGCCGGCCCGCTGCTCGCCGTCGAGCACAAGGCGGTGCTCGACACCGACCCGGCGGCGGCGCGCGCGATCGGCCGGCCCAGGGTCAAGACTCCGTACCTCGGCCTGGTCAACTACACGTCCAACCTGCGCAGGCTCGGCTGGACCGACGCCGACCTGGCCGACGGCGGCAGCGACGCGCTGATCGACGCGCTCGTCGCGCACGGCGACGCCGCGCACGTCGCCGCGCAACTCGGCGAGATCCGGGACGCGGGCGCGGACCACGTGTGCGTCCAGCTCCTGCACAGCGGGGCGGACGAGGACCCGCTCCCCGGCTACCGCGACCTGGCCGCCGCTCTGGGGCTGTGACCGGCGGCAGCCTGAATTGCCACGTCACCGAGCTCGGTTACGTTGATGACCTCGCCCGTCCGGGTCTAACGTAGCCGAGGTGAAGCCGTCGTCATTCGGCTACTCGCGGCCCGAGTCCGTGGCCGAGGCGGTCGCGACCCTCGCCTCGATCGGACCCGATGGCAAGGTGCTCGCGGGCGGCCAGTCGCTCGTCCCGCTGCTCAACATGCGGCTCGCCGCGCCGACTCATCTCGTCGACATCAACCGGCTGAGCGAGCTGGCGTACATCAGCGTCGGCGCTGGCCAGGTCATGGTCGGCGCGCTGGCCAGGCACGCCGACGTGCTGCGCGACCCGGTGGCCGCGTCGGCCCAGCCGCTCCTGCGCCAAGCGCTCACCCTGGTTGCTCACCCCGTGATCAGGAATAGGGGTACCACGGTCGGCAGCATCGTCCACGCGGACCCGTCAGGCGAGATGACGGCCGTGCTTGCCCTGCTGGGCGGGTCAGTCAGGCTGGTGAGCGCCGGCGGGGAGCGATTCGTTCCTGCTGAAGATTTTTTCCTTGGCCCGCTCGAATCCGATGTCCGTCCGGACGAGCTCGCGGTGCAAGCGAGTTTTCCGGCGCTCGCCCCCCGCGCAGGCTGCGCGTTCGCCGAGGTGAGCAGGCGGCACGGCGACTACGCGGTCTGCGGGGTCGCGGCGCTGGTCCAGCTGGGTCCCGGCGGCTCGGTCGAGTCGGCCAGGACCGCTTACCTGTCGGTGGCCGGGACCCCGGTCGTGCTCGACCTGACCCCGGCCTGCGCGGGAGCGGCCGACTTCACCGAGGCCGGGCGGCTCGCGATGAGCCAGCTCAGGCCGGGCGGCGACATCCACGCGACCGCCGCCTACCGGCGGCACCTGGCCGGGGTGCTCACCGAGCGGGCGCTGGACGAGGCGCTCGCGCACGCGAGGGGGCGGGCGGATGGCTGAGGCAGGCGAGCACGTGACGGCCGGCACCACCGCTGACAACCAGGGGGAAACTAATCCAGCCCGGCAACTGTTCACCACCAGGCTGACCGTCAACGGGGTGCCTCATCAGGTACCTGTGCCCGCCCGTCGCCTGCTGTCCGACTGCCTGCGTCACGACCTGCGGCTCACCGGTACCCACGTCGGCTGCGAGCACGGCGTCTGCGGCGCGTGCACGGTCCTGGTCGACGGGGTCGCGGTGCGGTCCTGCCTGATGCTCGCGGTGAGCGCGGACGGGGCGGAGATCACGACCGTCGAGGGGCTCGCCGGGCCTGAGGGGACGTTGTCGGCGGTGCAGCAGGCGTTCGCCGACTGTCATGGACTGCAATGCGGGTTCTGCACCCCCGGATTCCTCACCACGATCACCGCCGGGCTGGCCGAGAACCCTGACCCGACGCGGGACGAGGCGCGGCAGATCATCGGCGGCAGCCTGTGCCGCTGCACTGGCTACCAGAACATCGTCAAGGCCGTGCTGCGCGCGGCCGAACTGCTTCGCGAGCGGGCCGAGCTGGACGGCCCGGCCGGTCAGGCCGGGGGGCGGCCGTGACGTCGTTGTTCGGCGAGCCGATCGCCCGCGTCGAGGACGACCGCCTACTCCGAGGCCGCGGCGCCTACCTGGACGACCTCGGGCATGACGCGCTCGCGGCCGCGTTCGTGCGCAGCCCGCACGCCCACGCGCGGATCACCGGCATCGACGTCTCCGGCGCGCTCGACACCGGCGGGCTGGTCGCGATCTACACCTATGAGGACCTGCCCGGCCGGATCGCCGAGCCGCTGCCGCTGCTGATCCCGCACCCCGCGCTCACGCACCCCAGGACTGGCTACCCGCTGGCCGCCGACGAGGTGAACCATGTCGGCGAGCCGGTCGTGATGGTGATCGCCGCGGACCGGTACCTGGCCGAGGACGCGGCCGAGGCGATCATCGTGGACTATGAGCCGCTGCCCCCCGTGGTCGGCATCGACGCGGCCCGCGCCGCCGGCGACCTGGTGCACGCCGACGTGCCCGGCAACGTCGCCGCCGAGTTCACTCAGAGCAACGGCGACGCGGTCGCGGCGATCGCCGCGGCACCGCACCGGCTCGAACTCGACCTGACGATCGAGCGATCGGCGTCGACCCCCCTTGAGGGGCGGGGCGTGCTGGCCAGGTTCGATACGGAGTCGAAGCGGCTGCGGATCTGGACATCGACCCAGACCTCGACCGGGGTGCGGGCCGCCGTGGCCGCCAAGCTCGGCCTCGCGCTGGCTGACGTCGACGTGATCACGCCGGATGTGGGCGGCGGGTTCGGCGTCAAGATCGTGCACCCCTGGCCGGAAGAGGTGCTGGTGCCGTGGGCCGCGCGGCTGCTCGGCAGGCCGGTGAAGTTCACCGAGGACCGGGCCGAGCATTTCGTCGCCAGCGCGCACGAGCGCGGCCAGCGGCACCGGGTCAGGGTCGGGTTTGACGCAGACGGCCGGGTGCTCGGGCTCGACGTGAAGTTCTGGCACGACAACGGCGCCTACATCCCGTACGGCCTGATCGTGCCGATCATCACGTCGACCCAGCTGCTCGGGCCCTACAAGCCAGGCGCCTACCGGGTCGAATTCACCTCGCTCTACACCAACACCGTCATCGTCACGCCCTACCGGGGAGCCGGCCGGCCGCAGGGCGCGTTCGTGATGGAGCGCACGATGGACGCGATCGCCGGGGCGCTCGGGCTTGACCGGGCCTTGGTGCGATCGCGGAACTTCATCACGCCCGAGGAGATGCCCTATGACCACGGGCTGATCTTCCAGGACGGCCGGCCGCTCATCTACGACTCGGGCGACTACCCCGCGTCGCTGGCCAAGATCAAGGCACTGGTCGGGTGGGATGACTTTCCCTCGGTGCGGGCCTCTGCGCGCGCGCAGGGGCGGCGCCTTGGCATCGGGCTGGCCTGCTACGTCGAGGGCACCGGCGTCGGGCCTACGAGGGCGCGCACATCGTGGTGGAAACCTCGGGGAAGGTCAAGGTGGCGACCGGCCTGACGAGTCAGGGCCAGGGGCACCAGACCGTGTTCGCCCAGATCGTGGCCGACGAACTCGGCGTCCCGATCGGCGATATCGAGGTCACGACCGGTGACACGCGGGCGTTTGGCTATGCCGTGGGTACGTTCGCCTCCCGCGCGGCGGTGATGAGCGGGTCGGCCGTGGCGCTGGCGGCGCGGGCCGCGCGGGCCAAGGCGATCAGGGTCGCGGCGGCGGCGCTCGAGGCGTCACCAGACGATCTGGAGGTCACCGGCGGCGTCGTCCGGGTGAAGGGCGACCCCTCGTCGGCGATCTCGCTCGGCACCGTGGCAGTGCTCTCCAACCCGCTGCGGTACGCGTTCGACGAGGCGGCCAAGGCGGCGACCCAGTTCGCCGGCGGCGACATCGGCAAGCCGCCGGTGGCCGAGGGGGAGGAGCCCGGGCTGGAGGGCAAGGAATACTTCTCGCCGGTCAGGTCGACATTCGCGAGCGGCATGCACGCCGTCATCGTGGAGACCGACCCGCGCACGGCCGAGATCAAGATCCTGCGCTACTGCGTGGTGCACGACTGCGGCACGCTGATCAACCCGCGCATTGTCGAAGGCCAGATCCACGGCGGGGTAGCGCAGGGAGTGGGCGGCGCGCTGTACGAGCGGATGGCCTACGACGAGACCGGCCAGCTGCAGAACGCCTCGTTCATGGACTTCCTGATGCCGTACGTGTCCGAGGTGCCGGACGGGATCGAGATCGACCACCTGGAGACCCCGTCGCCGCTTAATCCGCTTGGCATCAAGGGCGCTGGTGAGGCGGGCGTGATCCCGGGCGCGGCCGTGTTCGCCGCCGCGATCGAGGACGCCGAAGGCTTCCCCATCACGGCGATGCCGATCTCCCCGTCCGACTTGTTCGAGCTGCGCCAGCGGCACCGCCCCGGCGCGCCAGCCTAGGCCTTGGCTCCTCGCGATGGTCCTTGATCACGCCCTGGAACATGATCACGGAACATCGCCCCCGCCCCTGACAGCAACAGGGAGGGCCACGATGCTCACCCTGCCCCGGCGGCGCCGTGACGGGTCATCGATGCGCACATTCATGACCCTGTTGGCTTATTGACTTCAGTGGCGGGGGTAGCCGCGCGGGGCCGGGTCGTGCGAGCGGGCGGGGTGCCCCAGGGGGTGCGGGTGCGATGTTCCGTGATCAAGCCCGCGACCATGATCACGGAAACTTGCCCCGGCCGGCCTCTGGCGGACAGGCGCCCCGCCCGGCAAACCCGCCCCACCCGCCTCCACCGCCTCAGACTTACCCCGCAGCCTTGAATCTCCAATAAACCAACAGGGTCATTCATGCGAGTCCGCTCGGGGTGGTGCCGCGCCTGGGGAGCGCCTTAGCGGGGGCGGCGGGCGGCGTGGTGGCGGTGATCGCGGGTGATGAGGTCTTCCAGGCGCTTTCTCTTCGGGGCGTCGAGCGGCTGCGGCACTTTGCGCATCAAGGTGGTGATGTCGCTGGCCTTCGTGAAGACATTGACCCGGGCGCCTTGGCAGTTGCCTATCCGTGACCTTTCATGGGCGAGGAACACGACGCGGAGCAGATCGACATCCTCGCCGCGCGATCGCAGGAAGTCCTCGAGCAGGTCGGCGGGCTCGTTGAGCTGCATGCTGGGCGAGCGCGGCCGGCGGCCTTTGTCGAGCAGGTCGAGCCGCTCTTTCCGGTTGCCGTAGTTATCGTATTTGTCGACCCACCAGCGGTCGCCGTCGCACGAGACGACGCCGCTGTAGTTCTTGACCTCGATGGCGACCAGGCCGCGCGGGCCGAGCAGCACGTGGTCGATCTCGCCCCGGGGGTTGTGGTAACCCCGGAGCAGCACCCAGTCATCGTTGAGCGAGCGCCCGAGCGCATCGGCCACCGACTGCTCGCCCTTGATGCCCGCCGTGAGTATGGCCTCGTCCTGTGACGGCGCGGTCGAAGGCGCAGGCGGGACCGGCGCCGTGCGGCGTGCGCGCCGGACGGCGAGAATGCCGCGGAACCAGGCGAACCAGCGACGGCCAGCGCGGGCGGCGTCGCGGGCCGCCGCCAGGCGCTTCACCTCGGCCTGGTGCCTGGCCAGCGCGGATTCATGGCGCGAGATCTCGCGCTGCTGCTCCTTTGAGACGCGCTGCCTGGAGCGCTTGAGCAGATCGCCCGGGTGATCAGAGAGCTGGACCACGCGCATCTTCGCTAACTCCCGCACCCGCTAGGGGCGATGGTGATCATCACCCGCGATCAGGTTCTCGATCTGCCTCCTCTGCCCGCGATCGAGCGTTTTAGGCAGCTTGTTCAGCCAGGTGAGGAGGTCGGCGGCGGAGCCAAGGACGTTCACGGTCGGACGGTGCCAGGTACCGCGTTCCAGCCTGGGGTGGTTCAGCAGGATCACGCGCTGGACGCTGAATCGCGGGCCGGCCGCGTGCAAGAACTTCTCCAGCACGTCAGCGGCCTGATTGAGCTGCACGCTGGGGGACCGGCCGTCCTGGTCATCGAGGCTCAGTTCGGTGGAGGTCTCGTTATGCCAGCCGTGATGCTCGTCTTGCTTGCTGCCGTGATCGTGCCTGACTGGCTTCTCGGCGCGCCAGTTGTCGCCATGGCAGTGCACCGTCGCGTCCAGGTGCAGGCTCGTCATGGCGATCACGCCGTGCGGGCCGATGAGCACCTGACCGATCCCGCCGCCAACTGTGAGCAGGCCGCGGACCAGTACCCAGTCGTCGCCGAGGCGCGATTCCAGGTCGGTCACGACGTACCGGGCGCCCAGCTTCCTGGCGCTCTTGAGTTCCCCCGCGCTCGCGGCGCGCAGGTCGTCGGCGTGCGCGAGTTGCCTGGCATGCCGCGCCGCGAGAGGGTCGAGCAGCCGCGAGCCGATTCGCTGCTGATCTGGCTCGGTCGCCGGGCCCAGAGCCGCCGATCGCGCAGGCAGCCCTGGGGAAGCGGCCGGAGCCTGCGAAGGGTCACCAAGCGGGTGACCTGACCACTCGACAGTTCTCACGGCAGATCCTTCCCGGCCATTGGGCCTGCCGGCTCCCTCTGAGCGGTGAGCGAATCGGCGTAGAGCGCGGTCTGGCTAGTTATTGTGCCGTATCCGAATGATGCCTGATGTAGGCCGCGTAGGCCTGGTTGGTGTGTTCGCGGGCCAGGGCGTCGGCGTCGTCGTGCTGGCCGGCCGGGAAGCGCCGTGAGATCAGCTCGGCCTGGATCTCCTGCAGGTGCGACGGCATCGCGGCGGCCAGGTTCGGCGAGGTCGCCGCCGGGATGGTGACTCCGGCCCTCGGCTCTATTGTGAACACCGCGACCGGCTGGCCGTTGGAATCCGGATTGGACTCCGAGCCGGTCAGGCCCTCGTCGGGCTGGCCTGCGGGTGCCACGTTCCCGGAGTCGGCGTAAAGAGAACCGAGCATATGGTCGAATGACCGATTTTCCAGCATCAGCACGACCACATGATCAATAGCGGCGAGTCCGTTTCCGTCAGGCATCTGGAGTCCTTTCCCTTCGCCAGTTGGGATGAGTTAACCGCTTAACGGCCGGCCTCAGCCCGAAATTGCCGAGGATGGGCGGGGACGGCACTGGCCTGCGTTCAGCCGCGGTAAGCCCGGCGAGTTTTTCCGCCGCTGTTAAGTTCCGGAGACCGTGCCTGGGCAGCGCCGCCGTGCCATCGTTGCTCTAGCAACCCGGCGGGCGGAACGAGGGGGAGACGTGATGAAGGTTGCTGGCGAGGTGACGTTGAAGGCGCCATGCGTCGTGGTCTGGTCCGTGCTCCGGGATCCTGCGGTTCTCGGCCGCGCGATCCCGGGATGCGAGTGGCTGGAGATCACCGGGCCTGGCACGGCGCGGCTGTCGGTGCGGCTCGCGATCGCGGCGGTGAGCGGCAGCTACGCGGGGCAGCTGTCGGTCTTCCGCGAGCAGTATCTCGAGTACATCGCCTTCAAGGCGTCGGCGTCGGGGGATCAGGGCACGGCGGCGGCGGACATCACGGTCCGGCTGACCTCGGCCGGCGAGGACGCGACGCTGGTGAGCTACGAGGCCAGCGGCCTTGTGAGCGGCCCGGTCGCGGGCGTCGGCACCCGCCTGCTGGCCAGCATCGCCAGGCGGATCGCCGATGACTTCCTGGCCGCTGTCGAGCAGCACGTGGCTGAGCGGTCCGCGGTGACGTCGGGCGCTCCGTCGGCTGTGAGCGGGGCTCCGCCGGTCGTTAGCCAGGCCCCGCCAGCAGTGAGCGAGGCCCCGCCAGCAGTGAGCGAGGCCCCGCCAGTTCGGCCGGCCGCGTCGGGCGTGAGGCCGGCTCCGGCAGCGGAAGGTCCTGCTCCGGCGGCGGCCAGTTCGGCTGATGCGGCACCGGCCGACGGGTCACCGGCTCACGACTTCCTGCCGCCGTCCGCCGCGGCCGCTACTCGCCGCCGCCCGCGCATGGCTGTCGCGTTCGGAGCCGGGCTGGCGCTCGGGCTCGGCGGGGTTATCGCGGCGGTCATACTGGGTCGCAAGGGCGGCCGCCACCGGGCTGCTCCTGGGTAACGGACGCGGAGCGGAGGCGCGCCTATGACCGGCGGGCAGAAGCGGCTGCGGATCGGCATCGACACCGGCGGCACGTTCACCGATGTCGTGGCTTACGACGAGCTGAGCGGCGAGCTCGAGGTCACCAAGACTCCGACCACGCCGGCCGACCCGTCGGTCGGGTTCATCGACGGGCTCACCAAGGTGCTCGGCCAGGCCGGCGCGAGCTTCGGCGACGTCTCGGCGCTCAGCCACGGCACCACTATCGCGACGAATCAGCTGCTCGAGGGTGAGACGGGGAAGATCGGGTTCATCACCACCGAGGGATTCGAGTTCATGCTCGAGATCGCGAGGCAGTCGGTGCCCGACGGGTACGGCAACTCCTACTTCTGGGTCAAGCCGGACCGGATCGTGCCGGCCGATCTGGTGAAAACGGTCGGCGGCCGGATCGATCACGCGGGCCGCGAACTCCGGCCGTTCGACAAGGACGGCGCCGTGGCCGTTGCCCGCTGGTTCCGCGACAGCGGCATCGCCGCCATCGGCGTGTGCTTTCTGCACTCGTACGCCAATCCGGATCACGAACGGCAGATGGCGGCCGTGCTGGCGGCCGAGCATCCGGATTGCGTGGTCTCGGTCTCCTGCGAGGTACTGCGCGAGTACCGGGAATATGAGCGGTCGATGACGACGCTGCTTGACGCGGCGGTCAAGCCCCGGGTCGCGGGCTACCTGCGGTCGATCAGCGCCCGGCTTGACGAGTTGCCGGGGGAGCCCGGCCTGCCGGGGCCGCCCTTTTACGTCATGAAGTCCAACGGGGGCGTGCTCGCGGCCGATGAAGTCGCCGGCCAGCCGATCACGACCGTGCTGAGCGGGCCGGCGGCCGGTGCGCTCGGCGCTGCCCGCATCGCCGCCGAGGCCGGCATCAGGCGCGTGCTGACCTGCGACGGCGGGGGGACGTCGACCGACGTGGCGGTCGTGACCGACGGTGAGCCGGCGCTCACCACGGAGGGCAGGGTCGGGGATTACCCGGCGATGATCCCGATGGTGGACGTGGTGACCGTCGGTGCCGGAGGCGGGTCGATCGCCTGGATCTCGCCGGAGGGCGCGCTGAAGGTCGGGCCGCGCTCGGCCGGCGCTGACCCCGGGCCCCTCTGCTACGGCAAAGGCGGCGCGGAGGTGACCGTGACCGACGCGCACCTCGCGCTCGGCCGCATTCCGCCGCACCTGCTCGGCGGCGAGGTCCCGCTTGACCGGGCCGCCGCCAGGGCCGGGCTCGCTGCGCTGGCCGGCCGCCTGGGACTCAGCGAGCAGGACTGCGCCACCGGCATCCTCGAGGTTTCCGCCTGGAACCAGGCCAATGCCGTGCGCCAGATCACGGTGAAACGCGGCCTGGACGTCAGGGACTTCACGCTGGTGACCTTCGGCGGCTCGGGTTCGCTGCTGCTCTGCCCGCTGATCGACATCCTGGGCGTGCCCGAGGTTCTCGTGCCGCTCAACCCCGGCAACGTCTCGGCGTTCGGGCTGCTCACCGTCGATGTCCGGATCGACTACGTGCGGACGGCCGTTCGCCGCCATGACAGCCTGGATGCCGGGGCCGTCGAGGAGATCTTCGCGGACCTGGGCGCGCAGGCTGTGCGGGGGCTGGCGGGCCAGGGGTTCGCCGCTGATGACTGGCGGCTCGTGCGGACCGCGGACCTGCGGTATTACGGCCAGGCGTTCGAGGTCCGGGTACCGGTGCCTGGCGGCCGGTTCGACCAGCGGGCCGCCGCCTTGGTGGCCGATGCCTTTCACGACGCGCACCAGGCGCTGTACGGCTACGACTTCCGGTCCGACGCCCGCCAGCACGTCGAGTGGGTGAACTTGCGGGTCACCGGCATCGGGCCGATCCGGCGGCCGGCGCTGCGCGAGCTGGCGCGCGGCGACGGGAACCCGGGCCGGGCTCGTACTGGTGACCGGACTGTCTGCTTCGGCCGGTCAGAGGGTTCTGTCGCGGCCGAGGTCTTCTGGCGGCCCGGGCTGGCCGCCGGCGACGTGGTGCACGGGCCGGCGGTGATCGAGGAGTACGGGGCGACGGTTCCGCTTCATCCAGGCTTCAGCGCCGTGGTCGATCGACTCGGCAATCTGCGCGTCTCCCGCAGCACCGGCTAGAAGAGATGGTGGGGGCAGTTCCAGCCCGTCGGCAGGGCGCAGCGCGATCCTGCTGACGCGGGGTTAGTTCAGCCTGCAGGTTCTGGCTTCTGGCGGCTCGTGGCTGGCTCACCAGGCAGTTGGCTGATGAGATCGCGAGTACGATCCCATACGATCTGAAACGCAACTGCGGGTACGCCAGGATGACAATCGCGATCGAGTTCCGCTAGTGCCGCCCGCAAATTGTGCAGGGTCTCGGCAACGGTGAGTGCCAATCGCCAGATTGAAGGTGGTAAGCGCGAGCAGTTTGTGCGGCTCGGAACCTCCAGCGCGCAGCACTTCAGCGAGTTTCTTGAGTGAGGGCAAGCTGCGGGAGCGCTGGAATTTGTTGTTGGGATCGTCAGTATTGATCCCGAGCGCTTGCGCCCCGTCTTCCTGATGGATTCGCTGAATGCCTTCTCCGACATCGGCAGACCTGTCGTAACGCGAGACGACTATGGCACGCTGTCCGCTGAAGTCGACAATCTCCGCCTCAATTGTGGTGAGTCCCAGCGCACGTGCGAGATCGAGGCTGGCAACCTCAGTGTCCACAACGTCTCGAGCATATGACTCCGGAGGGTGCGCGAGCTTGACTATATGTGTCGAGGGGTAACCGTATAGGCACCGTGCCCAGCCCTCGCTGGTCCGCGCGAGGACGATTTTGGGCTGAGCTCCGGCCAGCGATGTGGATTGAAGCCCATCGTCCTCGACGACAGGTCCTGTGCCGGCGGCGTCGGCCAGCATGGCACCGATCTGCTCGTCTGTCAGCGGCTCTAGCGAGCCTATCCGCGAAGGTTCCTCGTCGCCTTCAGCCACGAAAACGAGGGCGCCAGCGGTGTCTTTTCCGTAGGCGCGGATCATTCCGAAGATATCGTCTGACGCGACTCCAGCGGCATATGCGCGGCGTTCACGTATATTGCCTTCAGGCAACAATCCCGCGAGAAAAGCTCGCACTCTCCTGTGATGAGGCTGCTCGATCGGGCGGGAGATAGGCAGAAGATGCGACATTACTCGTCCGCCTTCGCCCCATCGTACGTACGCTTCCGGCGACCACCGGAGGCCGGTTTCGCCGTTGTTGTCGGTCGCTGTCGCGATGCGAGTGCCGTAGAGCCAAACGTCCAGGGGCGCCCTTGCGATCATTTGACTTGCTCCGCCCGAAGGCGTACTCCGAGAAGGCGCAGCATTTGAAACAAGCGCTCTGTATAGAGGCCCGGCTTGCCGTTCTCGATCTCGCTGACATATCGACGGCTCACGCCTAGTTCGTCGGCGAGTGCCTCTTGTGTCAGGCCCCGGTCCTGCCTGACACGTGCTAGGAACCGGCCAAGATCCTCGGATGTGTGAACAGTCGCCCAAGCGTTCGTCATGACGGCCCTCTGCTGCTCTCGTCTAACTAGACCAAGCTCGGTGTGAGGATATCGTAGCAGTAGGAGGACGTGAGAATATCGTGACGAAGGTGGTGGGTGATGATATGGTAACAGGACTCGTCCAGCAGGCGGTCTGCGGCTCCTCACTCCGGGCAGTGAGCGTCCTGCCGCACTCTGAGGCGCATCCTCGCGGCGCCCTCCAAGCGAGTGGCCCGTCCAGCGCGAGAAGCGGACGGCCAGGGAGCCGGTTCTGGACGGTCACGTGCCACTCATCGCTGACCATGCCGTGCCAGAGAATCGTCGGAACCGGATACCCGCGTGCCCCGAGCGCGGGGAGATGCGCCGCGCACCACCGCGTCTTCTCGTCCGCGCGGTCACCGAGCCTGGCCTTGACTACAATCGCGCCAGTTCCCTGCGCGCGGGCAGCCCACGTCATCCGCGAGTGGCGCACGGTCGTGAGCGGCTGCGCCTCGCCTACCCGCTCACCCAGTTCCCGGGCGATCAGCGTGCGTACCTCACGCCATTCGGGTACGTCGGTCGCCACGCTCAGATCGTAGGCGGCACCGGTTCCGGCGGCGAAATGTTTTCGGGATGTCCTGCCGTGCGGCCAGTTCGCCCGGAGGAGAGTTGTCGAGTCCAGGAGCGATTTCGTCGTGATCGCGGTGTGTCTTCAGACTCCTGAAGGAGTAATTTCGCGTCAAGGAGGCTTTCCGTGTAGTAGTCCGGTCAATGCTCCTAGACGCGAAAATCCTCCTCCAGGAACACGGAAAACACTCCGCCAGCCCCGCCAAGCATCGCCCAGCCGATCAAGCCACCAGCCGGTGCCGTCCGGGCTGAACGCAACTCCGCGCACCGGGCGCCGGCATGGCCGCTGAGAGTGCGGATGAGATTACAGACCGGTGTCGCCTGACTGTTCCTGCCCAGGCCAGGGGCATGCGACCGCCGGCGGACTAGACTTTGAATGCACTTGGCTGGCCACCTGATCGGGTTCGACGTGGTTGCAGAAGGACTAGATTCTGTCTGCGTACACTGGCTCTAAAATGCGCGCAGCGCAGCGGGTACGCTGCGACGGGTGGAGTATCTGCCCGAGGGCGAGGCGGGAGGCCATGGCGCCTTTGATCGGATTGGATGCGGCTGACGCTGCCTCGCTGGCGGATGACCTCCTGCGTCAGGGCGAGACGCTTCAGTCGGTTTGGCGCTACGCCATCGTCCAGCTTCTTGACGACTACTCGCACGATCTTGCCCGTGCCGGGGTTTCGGCCGCCCGGCAGCGTTCACTCGTGAGCCGTCGGTGACTCGTTCCACAGAGGTGGATGCTGCCCTCGCCGCGCTGGCGGAGTACCTCGCGCGGCGAGACAATTGGCCCGTGCCTTCTTGGGCGCGCAAGCCAGGACGGTGTTCCGCCAGATGGTGGTTCGTAACACCGCTGCGGGGGATGCACCCAACTGCGCTGCAAGAGTCCCATCCGTCTTTCAGGACTAGGGGAGTCTTCATCACTGCGAGCGCTCTGAGTCGGGTATAGCTTCAGGTCCGCTATCCGAGCACCTATGTTGCCGGGACTCGGTCCCGCTCGGGCGGGCGTCTGCCTGAGCGCTTCAGCCCGGGCCGGAGCATGCGGGTCAGCGCGTGATGTTGTGGAGCAGGCTGTACAGGTACATGTCGCGGTACTCGCCGCCGATCCTCGAATAACCCCGCAGCAGGCCCTCGCGCTGGTAGCCGACTCGCTCGGCGGCCAGCCAGGAGCCCTCGTTCCATGGCTCGACGAACAATTGCAGGCGGTGAATCCCGTCCAGGCGCAGACCCCAGTCCGAGACGGCGGCAAGGGCAGCGGTGACGTAGCCGCGCCGCCTGGCCGCGGGGGAGATCCAGTAGCCGATGCTGGCCCGGCCCCTGGCCAGTTCGTCAAGCCAGAGTCCGATCTGGCCAACCGCCGCGTCGCTCGCCTCGTCGGCGATCGCGAACGAGTACCCGCGCCCGGTAGCCAGCCGGTCGTGCTGCCTGGCAATGAACGCGAGGGCGTCCGTGAGCGTCCCGCTTGTCGGCACGGTCGTGATCAGCGGCACGTAGGGGTCCCCGGCCAGCGACCGCACCAGCCCGGCATCGGTATCAGCGAACGCCCGCAGCCGCGCGGGCGACCGGCTCAGCACAGGCATCGCAGTCGGCATCATCAGGCCATCCTGCCGGGAGGGACCGGCGGCCGCGATCGATATTCCGGCTGGCGCGGACGTCCCGCGAGCCTGATTACTCCCAGAGCCGCGCGGTGCGGTCGAGGCCGGCGGTGGCGAGCAGGGTGCCGTCCGGGCTGAACGCCACGCCGTGCACGAAGCTGGTGTGGCCGGTGAGGGTACGGATGGGGGTGCCGGTGGCGGTGTCCCAGAGCCGTGCGGTCTTGTCGTGGCTGGCGGTGGCGAGCAGGGTGCCGTCCGGGCTGAACGCCACGCCGTGCACGAAGCTGGTGTGGCCGGTGAGGGTGCGGATGGGGGTGCCGGTGGCGGTGTCCCAGAGCCGTGCGGTCTTGTCGTGGCTGGCGGTGGCGAGCAGGGTGCCGTCCGGGCTGAACGCCACTGCGAGCACGGCATCGGTGTGGCCGGCGAGGGTGCGGGCGGGGGTGCCGGTGGCGGTGTCCCAGAGTTGCGCGGTTCTGTCGTGGCTGGCGGTGGCGAGCAGGGCGCCATCCGGGCTGAATGCCACCGCGTGGACAGGGGCGTCGTGGCCGGCGAAGGTGCGGATTGGGGTGCCAGTGGCGGTGTCCCAGAGTCGCGTGGTCTTGTCGTTGCTGGCGGTGGCGAGCAGGGTGCCGTCCGGGCTGAACGCCACCGCGAGCACGGCACCGGTGTGGCCGGCGAGGGTGCGGGCGGGGGTGCCGGTGGCGGTGTCCCAGAGTCGCGCGGTCCTGTCGTGGCTGGCGGTGGCGAGCAGGGCGCCGTCCGGGCTGAACGCCACGCCGTACACGTAACTCCTGTGGCCGATGAGGGCGCGGATGGTTGCGCCGGTGGGGATGCCCCAGAGCCGAACGGTTCTCGTCGCTGCTGGTGGTGGCGAGCAGGGTGCCGTCCGGGCTGAACGCCACTCCGTACACGAGGCCGGTGTGGCTGGTTAGGGTGCGGGCGAGCCTGGTGGGTCCCGTCGACGCCGACGGGCCTCTGACACTCCTGCGGGGCTCGGCTGCCACCGCACCACGTTGGCCGGAAGGCTCGATAGACCGCGCCCTGTCAGTGGCAACATTGCTGAAAAGCTGGCTGCTATCGCCGCGCAGGTACAGCACGGGGGTGAGCCATTCGAGGGTCCGCCCGCTGGTACCCCGGATCGCCCGCCGTCCGCTCGACACGGCGTCATCGACCCCGCGCCCGTGCGCGATAGCGGAGTAGAACCCGCGCGAGAAAGCCACGCTCGCCCCGTCCGAGATCTCGTACTGCATCGCCGCGACCGCGCTCACCCCGCCGCGCACGAGCGCGGCCGCCGTGCCAGAGAAGAGGTCGGTGACCCCGCCGGCTGCTCCCGAGCACGAGTTGAGCACCACCAGGCGCGGCCGCGGACGGGCCTCGCGCAGCAGGTCACTGAACCGGTGCGCCCCGACCGGGTCGGCGCGGCCGTGCTCGTCGGTCAAGATCAGCATGCCTTCGTCCTGTACCGGATCGAAGTCCCCGTGCCCGATGAAGTGCAGCACGTGCCACTGCTGGCCAAGCAGCAGATCCTGCAGGTCGGCCCAGATCGCCGTCGGCGCCCAGGTGACCTCGACGAGGCCGTCGGCGATCGGCTTGGCCAGCGCCCGCGCCAGCAGGTCACGTTCCCCGGCGACGTCCAGCGCGGGCAGGCCGCGAGGCGCGGAGACGACTCCGAGGAGCCGCAGCGGCGGGCGGACCGCGAGCGGCGTCGGCACCGAGGCGACGTTGACGTGCCGCACGAGCTGGTCCTGCAAGCACACGTAACTGTCGGACAGCCGGTCGTACATGGCCTCCCACGGCAGCCCGGCCAGCTCGGGGCTGTCGATGCGCAGGCTCAGCCGCAGGCCGTGCTCGCGCAACTCCGCGATCGCCGCCGCCGAACGGTACCGGCCGCTGATGTCGCCGGCCCCGAGCAGCGCGCCGAACAGCGACTCGCCCACGTCCCGGATCGGCTGCTCGACCTTGGACAGGTACCTGCGCGCGGGCACCGCCGACGCCAGCAGCGCGTGCTGCACTTCCCGGCGCCGGGCCAGCAGCGCGGCGGGGTCAAACGAGATCTCCGCCGACGCCTCGCCAGCCGGAGACCGCAGCACCTCTACCTTGAACAGGCCGTCCCCGGCTCCCCGGCCGATCGCGATCTCGATGATGCTCCCCGCATCGTCGCCCGCGCCCGACACCGCCCCCTCATTCACCACAGGTAGTAATCATTCCACCACCAGCCCGCTCCCGGAGCCAGGCCGCGCTGCGTACCGGGCACGCCGGTACTATCGCGTGGTCAGGTCGGCGCGCAGCAGGCCCTCGCGCTGGTAGCCGACTCGCTCGGCGGCTAGCCACGAGCCTTCGTTCCACGGCTCGACAAGCAGTTGCAGCCGGTGGAGCCCGTCCAGGTGCAGGCCCCAGTCCGAGATGGCGGCAAGGGCAGCGGTGACGTAGCCGCGCCGTCTGGCCGCCGGGGACATCCAGTAGCCGATGCTGGCTCGGCCTCGGGGGAGTTCATCAACCCAGAGCCCGACCTGGCCAACCGCCGCATCGCTCGCCTCGTCGGCGATCGCGAACGAGTACCCGCGCCCGGAAGCCAGCCGATCGTGCTGCCTGGCGATGAACGCCAGTGCGTCCGCCAGCGTCCCGCTCGTCGGCACGGTCGTGATCAGCGGCACATAAGGATCGTCGGCCATCGACCGCACCAGCTCGGTATCGGTATCAGCGAACGCCCGCAGCCGCACCGGCGACCGACTCAGCACAGGCATCGCAGTCGGCATCATCAGGCCATGCTGCTGGACCGGGCCATGGACGGCAATCGGGTATTCCGCTAACGCGGATGTCTCGCGAGCCTGGCTACTCCCAGATCCGGGCGGTGCGGTCGCCGCTGGCTGTGGCGATGAGGGTGCCGTCGGGGCTGAACGCGACGCCCCAGACCGGGCCGGTGTGGCCGGTGAGGGTGCGGGCCAGGGTGGCGTCGGCGGTGTGCCAGATCCGGGCGGTGCGGTCATCGCTGGCGGTGGCGATGAGGGTGCCGTCGGGGCTGAACGCGACGCCCCAGACCGGGCCGGTGAGGGTGCGGGCCAGGGTGGCGTCGGCGGTGTGCCAGATCCGGGCGGTGCGGTCGTAGCTGGCGGTGGCGATGAGGGTGCCGTCGGGGCTGAACGCGACGCCCCGGACCGGGCCGGTGTGGCCGGTGAGGGTGCGGGCCAGGGTGCCGTCGGCGGTGTGCCAGATCCGGGCGGTGCCGTCGCTGCTGGCGGTGGCGATGAGGGCGCCGTCGGGGCTGAACGCGACGCCCCAGACCTCGTCGGTGTGGCCGGTGAGGGTGCGGGCGGGGGTGGCGTCGGCGGTGTGCCAGATCCGGGCGGTGCGGTCGCCGCCGGCGGTGGCGATGAGGGCGCCGTCGGGGCTGAACGCGACGCCCCAGACCGGGCCGGTGAGGGTGCGGGCCAGGGTGGCGTCGGCGGTGTGCCAGATCCGGGCGGTGCGGTCGTAGCTGGCGGTGGCGATGAGGGTGCCGTCGGGGCTGAACGCGACGTCCCGGACCGGGCCGGTGTGGCCGGTGAGGGTGCGGGCTAGGGTGCCGTCGGCGGTGTGCCAGATCCGGGCGGTGCCGTCGCTGCTGGCGGTGGCGATGAGGGCGCCGTCGGGGCTGAACGCGACGCCCCAGACGTCGTCGGTGTGGCCGGTGAGCGTGCGGGCCAGCCTGGATGGGATCACAGACGCGGCCCGCGCACCGCTGCGGCGCTGCGCTGGCGCCTCCCGCCCGCCAGTCCCCGGGGAGATCGCGAACAGCCGGGCGTCGTCGCCGTGCAGGTACAGGACCGGGGTCAGCCATTCCAACGTCCGGCTGCCCGTCCCGAGAATCGCGACCCGCCCGCTGGAGACCGCCTCGTCCACGCCCCGGCCGCGCGCGATCGCCGAATAGAAGCCACGGGCAAAAGCCGCCGCCGCCCGGTCCGAGATCTCGTACTGCATCGCGGCGACCGCGCTGACGCCGCCGCGCGTGAGCGCGGCGGCGGTACCCGAGAACAGGTCCGTATCCCCGATCGTCGCGCCCGAGCACGAGTTCAGCACGACCAGCCGTGGCATCGGCCTGGCCTGGCGCAGCAGCCCGGCGAACCGGTGCGCCTCGACCGGCTCGGCCCGGCCGCTCTCGTCGGTGAGGACCAGGATGCCCTCGTCTTGCAGCGGGTCATAGCCGCCGTGGCCGAGGTAGTGCAGCACGTGCCACGGCCCGCTCAGCAGCAGCTCATGCAGGTCAGCCCAGGTAGCCGACGGAGCCCAGGCCAGCTCGACCAGGCCAGCGCGAACCGGCCCTGCCAGTGAACGGGTGAGCAGGTCGCGTTCCCTCTCGACGTCAAGCGCGTGCAGCCCGCGCGGCGCCGAGATCACCCCGAGGATCCGCAGTGGCGGACTGACCGTTAACGGGGCCGGAACGCTCGCTACCGGCACCTGCCGAACCAGCTGCTCGCGCAGGCACACGTACGCGCCAGTGGCGTCGTCGTACATCGCCTCCCAGGGCAGGCAGGCCAGTTCCGGGGTATCGATCCGCAGCACCACCCGCAGCTCCTGCTCCCGCGTCGCCGCGACGGCGGCCGCCGCCCGGTACCGTCCGGCGACCTCGCCAGTCCCGAGCAAGGCGGCGAACAGCGTCTCGCCCACGGCGCGGATCGGCTTCTCGGTCTCGGGAAGTACCCGCCGGGCAGGCACGGCCGAAGCCAGCACAGCGTTCTGCAGCTCAAGGTGCCGCGAGGCGAGCGCCGCCTGGTCGAGCTCGATCAGCGCCGACGCCTGACCGGCGCTCGAGCGGATCACCTCAACCTTGAACCGTCCGCGACCATCTGCCAGGCCGATCGCCACCTCAAACGCGGCGTCGGCAACCCCCTCATTCCCCACAGCTAGTAATCATTCCACCGCTGGGTTGTTCTGGGAGCCGGGCGGTGTTCTTGGAAAGCGGGCGATGTTCTTTGGCAGCCGCACTGTTAGGTCGCAATCAACGACGGGGCGAACTTTCCGTGATCAAGGCAGACAACGCTCCGCGCAACGACAAGTCTCCGCGTCCTAGCCGGGAAAGGCTCCGCGAAAGGGGACGTCTCCGGAAACCCGGAAAAGAGTCTCGCACCGGTCAGCGTGACGTGAGCATCGTGGCCCTCCCTGTTGCTGTCAGCGGTCGTTTCTGACAGCAACGTGGCCCTCCCCGTTGCTGTCAGGACGACATCAGGGAGGGCCACGTTGCTGTTAAAACCAGTGACCAACAGCAACAGGGAGGGCCACGATGCTGTTAGACGCGGGTGTGACCAGCAACCTGGGCCGACTGGCCGGCGCCGGGTGCGCCGTTGTAAATAGGAATAAACTATGCAAATAATTCCTTTTTACTGGCCAACCTGGGCTGCCCTGATGCCGTCGCGGGTCCGGCCGCCTAGCCGTCGGGACCCCGGGCCGGGGCCGGGCCCCGGGTCCGGGTCCCGGGCCGGAGTGTGCTCCGGCCTGACTATTACGCAAAATGCCCGAAAGGCCCCCCGGACTCGATCACGAATCACGCGACAGCCTCCCTGACCTGGGTGATCTTCCGTAGTCACGGACGCAGGCGTGATCACGGAACATCGCCGCTGTCCTGACCTGGGCGATCTTCCGTGATCACGCCCACGATCATGATCACGGAAACCAGCACGGGTCCCGGAGGCTGCCGCGCGGCTCGTGATCAGGAGCGGGGAGCTTTTCCGGCATCATGCCGGAGAGTTCTCAGCCCGGGGAACTGTCAGTGCCGGCGCGGTCCGGGCAGCGGGCGGTGTTCTTGGAAAGCGAGCGCTGTTAGGTTGCAGTCAACGGCGGGCTGCCTGCGCGGCCGTGAGAGTCAGGAGGCGGGTGCGTGGCGAGGCGGACGCTGACCGGCGCGGGCGGCGCGAAGGCCGATCCGGTGCTGCTCGAGATCATCGCCGGCAGCCTCGCCTCCATCGAGAAGGAAGTCGAGACCGCCATCGGCCGCACGGCCAGGAGCCCGATGGTCAGGGACGCGCACGACTTTCGCGCGGGCATCCACGACCGGCTCCTGCGCAAGCTCACCGGCCGGTCCTACAGTTCCCTGGTCCACCCGATCGTGCGCGACTTCCCGATCGACACGATGCGCCCGGGCGACGTCTACTTTCACAACGACGTCTACTCGTCCGAAGGCGGCATTGGTCACCTGCCCGACCTGTGCGTGACCGTGCCCGTGTTCCGCCAAGACCACGTTGTCGCGTTCGTCCAGGCCTTCGGTCACCACGACGACATCGGCGGGGCCGTGCCGGGGTCGATGCCGAGCCGGGCGACCAGCGTGTTCGAAGAGGGCCTGATGGTCCCGCCGATCAAGCTCCGCGACGCCACCGGCCCCAATCAGGCCGTCCTCACCATCATGACCCGCAACTCAAGGATGCCCGAGTCGCTCGCCGCCGACCTGGACTCCGAGTGCGCGGCCTGCCTCATGGGCGCCCGCCGCCTGGGCGAACTCTTCGGCCGTTACGGCCAGACCAGCGTCGAAGCCTGTTTCGACGCCATCATCGCGAACACCGCTGCCACGTTCCGCCGCGAGATTCTCGCCAAGATCCCGGAAGGCACCTGGACCTGGGAGGACTACGCCGAGCACGACGGCGTCGACCCGCCCAGGCTGCACGCCCAGCGGATCACGCTGACCAAGACGCCAGGCAGCGACCAAGAAGGCCCGAAGCTGATCATCGATTTCAACGGCACCGGCCCCCAGGCAAAAGGCCCGATCAACCACTGCGGCGACTACGCCGACGGCAACTTCCTGGCCAAGTGGCTGGCGCCCATCCTGAGGAACCTCGCCGACACCCCGGAACGCATGGCCGAACTCGACGTCAACGAAGGCGTCGTCGAACTGCTCGAACTCAGATTCCCCCCGCCCGGGACCCTCCTCACCCCGATCTTCCCGGCCCCTACTAACGCCCGTACCTTCGTGATCCTGCGCCTGCTCGGCGTGCTCGCCGGGGTGCTCGCCAAGGCGGTCGGCGGGCGGATGCCGGCCGACCAGGAGACGATCCGCTACACCGGCGTGTACGGGGTTGACCAGGCCGGCGAGCCGTACCTGATGCGCGAGGTGCTCGGCGGCGGCTCGGGCGGCCGGTACTACGCGGACGGCGAGGACACGATCCACGTGGTGCCGGACTCGCGGAACCTGCCGGCCGAGTTCTCCGAGGCGCGGTTCCCGTTCATCGTCGAGCGCCTCGGCCTCGCGATCGACTCAGGCGGCCCAGGCGAGCATCGCGGCGGCCTCGGCTACGAGAAGGTCATCCGGATGCTCACCGACGGGTACTTCATGTCCATCGCCGATCGCTCGATCCTGTCCTGCTGGGGGGTCAGCGGCGGCAAGGCCGGCCGTCCGTTCGAGGTCACGATCGACCCCAACAGCCAGGATGAAAGATTCGCGGACGCACTCGCCGACGCCGAGCCAGTCCCCGCTGGCACGCTGATCAGGATCCGCACCACGGGCGGAGGCGGCTGGGGCGACCCGCTCGACCGCCCCGTCGAGTCGGTCGTCCGCGACGTCGCCTGGGGCAAGGTGTCCCGCGAAGGCGCGGCCGCCGACTACGGCGTCGTGATCACCGGCCCGGCCGATGCGCCTGCCGCAGACAGTACGGAGACGAATTCGTTGCGAATGAAAATCAGGGCACAGCGCAGCCAGCCCGACCCCTTCTTCGACCGGGGCCCGGGCTACGAACGACTCGCAGGAGTCCCGTCCGCGCAGGTGGACTGGCTGTGAACGGGCCGGTGCCGTTGCCAGAGGGGGGCGCTGTGTTTGCCCGGGGGGGCGACCCCCCGGAACCCCCCGAAGGGGAGGGGCGCCTTAGGCGCCGCCTTCCCTCCTCGCCAGAACCCGGCTCGTCAGTCCAGGCGGCACCGCGCCCCTCCCAGGCGCCGGCTGGGGCTAACACCGGGCCGCTGGCCGGGACGCTCGTTGTTGACCTCACTCGTGCTTTGGCCGGGCCGCATGCCGGGATGATGCTCGGCGACCTTGGCGCGCGGGTGATCAAGGTTGAGTCGCCCGAAGGAGATGAGAGCCGGGGGTGGGGGCCGCCGTTCCTGCGCGGCAGCGACGGGCGGGAGCACGCGACCTACTTCCTGTCCTGCAACAGGAACAAGGAGTCCATCGCCTGCGACCTCAAGTCCGACGACGGGCGGGAGGTGCTGACCGCCCTTGTCGAGCGGGCCGATGTGCTGATCGAGAACTTCAGGCCGGGCGTGCTCGACCGGCTCGGGTTCAGCATGGCGCGGCTGCACGAGACCAACCCCGGGCTGGTGATCTTGTCGATCACCGGCTTCGGGCACGACGGGCCCGAGGGCGACCGGCCAGGCTACGACCAGATCGCCCAGGGCGAGGGCGGCCTGATGTCGGTGACCGGGCCGTCGCCCGACGAGCCGACCAGGGCCGGCCTGCCCGTCGGCGACATCCTCGCCGGGATGTACGGGGCGTACGGCGTGGCTGCCGCGCTGGTCGAGCGGGCTCGGACCGGGCGCGGGCAGGTCGTGCGGACGAGCCTGCTGGCCGCCGTGGTCGGCGCGCACGCCTTCCACGGGCCTCGTTACACGGTGGCCGGCGAGGTGCCGAGGACGACCGGCAACTTCCACCCGTCGATCTGCCCCTACGGGCTGTTCCGGGTGGCCGACGGGTTCGTGCAGATCGCGGTCGCCAATGACACGCTGTGGGGGCGGTTCGCCCCGGCGTTCGGGCTTGGCCGGCCGCAGTGGGCGAGCAATCGCGAGCGGGTCGGCGACCACGAGGCGGTCAACGCCGCCGTGAACGGTGCCTTCAGCGAGCGCACGGCCGCCGACGTGCTCGACGTGCTGGCCGGGCTCGGGATTCCCGCTGGTAAGGTTCGCGATCTGGAAGAGGTGTACACCTGGGACCAGACCAGGTCGCAAGGGTTGCTGATCGACGTTGAGCACGGCGCGCTCGGCCGGATCACGCTGCCTGGCCCGCCGTTGCGCTTTGACAGCGGCGGCCGGACTGAGCACGCGGCGCCGCCGCTGCTGAACGAGCACGGCGACGCCATCCGGGCCTGGCTAGATAAGACCACGAAGGAGTGACCCGATGCCTCCGCCGATCGACGTACGCAAGGTCCCGCTGCACAACGTGTCCGACGCCAGCGAACTGGCCAGGCTGATCGACGCCGGCGAACTCGACGCCGACCGGGTCATCGCCGTCATCGGCAAGACCGAGGGCAACGGCGGGGTCAACGACTACACCAGGCTGCTGGCCGACCGTGCCTTCCGCGACGTGCTCACCGCGAAGGGCAGCCGCGGCGCGGACGAGGTGAAGCAGATCCCGATCGTGTGGTCAGGCGGCACCGACGGCGTGATCAGCCCGCATGCGACGATCTTCGCGACCGTGCCGGGCGACCGGGCGCCGGCCACCGACGAGCCCAGGCTGACCGTCGGATTCGCCATGAGCGAGCAGTTGCTGCCCGAGGACATCGGGCGGACCGCGATGATCACGAAGGTGGCGGCGGCGGTCAAGGAAGCGATGGCGCGAGCCGGCATCACCGACCCGGCCGACGTGCACTACGTGCAGACCAAGACGCCGCTGCTGACCATACACACCATCTCCGACGCCAAGAGCCGGGGCAAGACCGTCTGGACGGAGAACACGCACGAGTCGATGGACCTCTCTAACGGCTGCACCGCGCTCGGCATCGCGGTCGCGCTCGGGGAAATCGAGCCGCCCTCCGACGCCGACGTCCTGCACAACCGCTCGCTGTACTCGGCGGTCGCGTCCTGCTCATCTGGAGTCGAGCTTGACCGGGCGCAGGTCGTGGTGGCGGGCAACGCGCGCGGGGTGGGCGGCCGGTTCCGGATCGGCCACTCGGTCATGCGGGACGCGCTCGACTCCGACGGGATCTGGGCGGCGATCAAGGACGCGGGTCTGCACCTGCCCGAGCGGCCGCGCACCGGCGACCTGGACGGGCGGCTGGTCAATGTGTTCCTGAAGTGCGAGGCCAGCCAGGACGGTCAGGTGCGCGGCCGCCGCAACGCGATGCTCGACGACTCCGACGTGCACTGGCATCGCCAGATCAAGGCCTGCGTCGGCGGCGTGGCCGCCGCGGTGACTGGCGACCCGGCCGTGTTCGTGTCGGTATCGGCCGCGCATCAAGGCCCGGACGGCGGCGGGCCGGTCGTCGCGATCGTCGATCTGGGCGGCTAGTTCTCCTGAGCCACGGGCTGGGCGGCTGGCGCGTCGGCCCCGGCCTCATCGCTTGACTTGTGCAGCAGCGCGATCGCGGTGACTCCGCCGAGCACGAACAGCAGGCCGCCCGCGAAGAAGACGGTGTCGTACGGGCCGAAGTCCAGGCCGAGAAAGCGGGCGTGGAATCCGTGCAAGATGGTGCTCGCCAGGACGCCTGCCAGCACCATGGACATGATCGAGGCGAGTTGCTGCACCGGGCTCAGCACCGCGCTGACCCGCCCGAGCAGGTTCGACGGCGTGGAGCTCAAGATCATCGGCGACATGACCGAGTTCAGGATGCCGGTGCCGATCCCGATCAGGCCGGCCGCGCCGATCGCCAGGCCGAGCGTCTCAGCGCGGGACAGGGAGATCAGCGCGATTCCGCAGATGACCAGGGACACCCAGAACAGCTGCGCCGGGCTGATGAGCCTGACGATGACCCCGGTCAGCAGCGCGCCGGCCACGGCGCCGATCCCTACGCTGCCGATGATCGTGCCCAGCCAGCTTGCCGCGACATGCAGGTTGTGCGGCACGAAGAACACCGAGAGCGAGTTGACCGCGCCGTTGCCGAGCATGGCGATCACGATGCCGAGCCCGAGCGCCATCAGGACGCGGTTGCGTACGAAGAACCTGAGCCCGGTCTTGAACTCGGCGGCGAAGCCTTCCCTCGGCTGCTCGTCGAGCATGGATTCGAGCGGCACGTCAATGGCGCGCACGCAGAAGAAGGAGACGGCGAAGCTGGCCGCGTTGACGATCAGCGCCCACTGGACGCCGAGCGTGATCAGCAGCGGCGCGGCGATCGGCGGGCCGAGGATCTGGGCCATGCTCCCCGTCGCTGACAGCATGGCGCTGGCCTGCGACTGCTGTGGCTTGGGGACGATGGCTCCGATGACGGCCAGGCGGGAGGGGTCGAAGAACTCGGCGAAGCAGCTGCAGCCGGCGAGCACCGCGTACAAGATGGCGAGCTGCGCCCCGACGGGCAGATGCTGCCGCAACGGCGGGACCACCAGCAACGTCGCGATGAGCACGCACCTGGCCGCGTCGGCGACCAGCATTGTACGGCGGCGATTCCACCTGTCGACGAAGACGCCCGCGATCGGGCCGATGACCAGGACCGGGGCGGCCGTGGCGATCAGCGCGCCGCTGGCCGCGGCCGGGGCCCAGGGCTTGCCCTTCGCGATGATCGAGGCGATCCACAGCAGGACCGTCACGTAGAAGACGAAGTCCCCGGTCAGGGACACCGACTCGCCGAGCCAGAGTAGTCGCCAGTTGCTGTTACGCCAAAGACCCGGTAACCCGGAGTTCCCGCCCGCTGCACCCCCCACCCGGCCACCCGCCTTCGGTACCCTCACCATATTCCCGCTTTTCCTCATTGTTCCATGGTTCGGGACGGATAGTTCGCGGTTGCGCGGGTATCTGCGTGCAATGGCGCAGATCCTTCTTGATCAGGTTGACAAGGTCTACCCGGGCGGGGTCAAGGGCATCGACGGGCTGAGCCTGGACATCACCGACGGTGAGTTCATGGTGCTCGTCGGCCCCTCCGGCTGCGGCAAGTCCACGGCGCTCAGGTCGATCGCCGGGCTCGAGGAGATCACCGGCGGGACGATCTCCATCGGCGGCCGGGTCGTGAACGACCTGGCGCCGAAGGACCGTGACATCGCGATGGTCTTCCAGAACTACGCTCTCTACCCCCACATGACGGTCGAGCAGAACCTGGCCTTCGGCCTGCAGCAGCGGAAGACTCCCAAGGACCAGATCAGGCAGCGGGTCTCCGAGGTGGCCAGGATGCTCGGCCTCGAGGAGTACCTGAGCCGCAAGCCGGCCGCGCTGTCCGGCGGGCAGCGGCAGCGGGTCGCGATGGGCCGGGCCATCGTGCGCGAGCCGCAGGCCTTCCTGATGGACGAGCCCTTGTCCAACCTCGATGCCAAGCTCCGGGTGTCGATGCGGGCATCGCTGTCTCAGCTGCACGACCGGCTCGGCGTGACCACGGTCTATGTCACTCACGACCAGATCGAGGCGATGACGCTCGGGCACCGGGTCTGCGTGCTGCGCGATGGCAAGCTCCAGCAGGTGGCGAGCCCGCAGAAGCTGTTCAACGAGCCGGTCAACTTGTTCGTGGCCGGGTTCATCGGCTCGCCAGCCATGAATTTCGTCTCGGCGCGGCTCGTGCGCGACGACGGGCCTGCGGTGACCTTCGCCGGCTACCGGCTCGGGCTGCCCGACCAGGTGCTCACTGACCGGCCAGGCCTGAGCGGGTACTTCGACCGCGAGTTCATACTCGGAGTCAGGCCATCGGACTTCGAGGACGCGAGCCTGGCCGCCGAGGACTGGGCGAAGATGCCGGTGACGGTGACCGTGACCGAGGGACTCGGCAGCGAGATCCACGTGATCTTCGCCATCGACTCGCCTCCGGTGGAGCACTCGAGCATCACGCACGCGGTCGCCGAATCCGAGGACGACAGCGGCGGGATTCCGCTGGCCAGCGGCAAGACCATGTGGACCGCGCGGGTGGCGGCCAGGAGCGCGGTGCGGCCAGGGACCCCGCTTGAGCTTGCCGTTGACACCTCGCACCTGCATTTCTTTGATCCGGAAACGGCGCTCGCGATAGCAGGCCAGCAGGATACGAAATAGCCGGCCATTCATGTTTCGTTCACTTCTGGTGCGGTACAAGAGTAGGCTAATGCCCCCACCAAGAGCACCGGGACGGATGACGTTGCCCGGTGCCCGCAAAAATCATGCCTGCAAGGACCGTGCCAGCAAAGACCGTGCCAGCAAGGCGCGCCAGGAGGGAGCCGTTGTGCAGGTAGCAGCACTAAGGAACGGACGTCACAGAGCCCTGATCGTGGTCGCGCCGCTAGCAGGGCTCGCTCTCGTGCTAGCGGCCTGCTCGAACTCTGGCTCGGCCAAGCCCGTGTCCGGCAGCGCGAAGCAGACAATCGTCTTCGCCGAATCCGGCCTCGGTACCGAGGGCCAGGAGACGCAGAAGGCAATCGACGGTTTTGAGAAGGCCAACCCGAATATCACTGTCAAGATTGACGTACTGTCGCCGGACTCCACAACGTACCTGTCGCAGCTTGAGCATTCGTTTATCGCTGGTGCGACGACTCCTGATGTCTTCGAGTCCGACGTCACCTACCCGGCCAAGTTCGCGCAGGCGGGCTGGGTGCTCGACCTGGATAAGTTCAGCCAGAACATGACCCAGTTCTTCCCGCACGAGGTGGCCGCGGGCACCTTTGACAGCAAGCACTACGCGATCCCGTGGTTCGACAACCCGGAGGGGCTGTTCTACCGGACCGACCTGATCAAGACCCCGCCGACCAGCCCGAGCCAGGTCGTAGCCGACGCCAAGGCCGCCATGAAGGAAGACAAGTCGCTCAAGGAGGGACTCGCCTTCGAAGGTTCCAAGTACGAGGGAGCGATCACCGCCTTCCTCACGATCGACTCGGCCTTCGCCGGCACCCTTGACCCGAGCAGCGTGGACACCCCAGGCAACAAGGCAGCGCTGACCTGGCTCTACGACACGATTTACAAGTACCACATCGCCCCGACGGCCGTGACCGGCTGGACCGAGGGCAACGTGGAGTCAGAGTTCGTTTCCGGCCATGCCGCATTCGCCATCAACTATCCCTTTGTCGAATCGCTGGCGACGTCGGCTCCGGTCAAAGGCCACGTGGGATACATACCTTTCCCCGCCGAACCTGGAGGCACGCCCGGATCGGCACTCGGCGGTGAGATGCTCGCGATCAATGCGAAAACGGCACATGCGGCGGCTGCCTGGAAGCTCATTCAGTACCTGACAAGCCCGGGCGTCGAAACGGCCAGGGCCATTGCGACGGGTGACCCGCCCTCGCTGCCGAGCGCCTACACCCCGGCGCTTTACGCCAAGGCGCCGTACTTCCAGAACGTCAAGACGCTCAACGACTTCTCGGCGCCGCGGCCGGTGAGCCCGAACTACCTGCAGGTGTCTAATGATCTGCAGGTGATGCTGTCCGAGGTCTTCGCGAACACGAAGTCGCCGTCGGCCGCGCTGAGCTCGGAGGCGCTGACGATCAAGAACGACGCCGGTGGCTCCCAGTAGCGCGGGGCGGGTGATCCGCTGATGGCTGCCAGCGCGGCTGGCCGCCACCGGAGTCGGCTGCGGGGCACTCGCCCCGCGCCCGGCTCCCCGGGCGGCCACTGGGGCGGCTCTGACCGCCGCCTTGGCTACGCGCTCGTCGCGCCCGTGGTGGTCCTGCTGCTGGCCGTCACGGCGGTGCCGCTGGTCTCGAACGTGTGGAACTCGCTGCACTTCGACAATCTCAGCGACGCCGGCCTGCCGCACAAGTTCGTCGGCGCGTCGAACTACACGTCGATGTTCGGCTCTCCGCTGTGGCTAGCCGCGCTGGAACGGACGCTCGCCTTCACTGTCGTCACCGTCGTGTTCGACGTGGTCGTGGCGCTAGGGCTCGCGCAGATGCTCAACAAGAAGTTCCGGGGCCGTGGCGTGCTGCGGGCCGCGATCCTCGTGCCCTGGGCGGTGCCGACCGTGGTATCGGCCACGCTGTGGAAGACGATGTTCGACCCAAGGGCCGGGTTCGTCGACTACTTCCTTGGCGCTTTCCATCCGGCCTGGGCCAGCCTCACCTGGCTCAACGCCAGCGTCTGGCGCTCCTGGGCCGTGATCTTCGTCGCCGACTCCTGGAAGAACGTCCCCTTCGTCGCCATCATCTTGCTCGCCGGGCTGCAGGTGATCCCGAACGAGATCTACGAGGCGGCGCGGGTGGACGGCGCGAGCGCCTGGCAGCAGTTCAGGCGGCTGACGCTCCCGATGCTCAAGCCGGCGCTCATGGTCGCGCTGATCTTCCGCACGCTTCAGGCGCTGCTCGTCTTCGACGTCATCTACATCATGACCGGCGGCGGGCCTGGGAACTCGACGGAAACGCTGTCATTCCTGAACTTCAACACGTTCATCGACGCCACGAACTTCGGCCTCGGCGGCGCGATCTCGGTACTGCTCGTCGTTATCGCGCTGATCGTGTCCTGGGGTTACGTCCGTGCCTTCAGGACATCGACATGAGCGCCGTGACAGCCGGGGTGGCCGATGCCGGCGCCGACGCCGGGATAGCCCGGCGGGGCGGCCGGGGCGGCGCCGGCAAGCTCGTGCGGAAGGTGCTCTTCTACCTGGCCGTGATCGTCGTGGTGCTGATCGCGCTGTTCCCGTTCTACTGGGTGCTGCGCACCTCGCTCGAGTCCAACGCGCAGGTGTCGGCAGGCGTCGGCGGCAAGAACGGCATCCTGCCCTCGCATCTGTCGGGCAGCGCGTTCGTGAGCGTCTTCACCCAGCAGAATTTCCTGCACCCGCTCATCAACAGCGTCATAGTCGCGCTCGGCGCCACGCTGGTCACGATCATCGTCGCGACGATCGCCGGCTACGCCCTGGCAAGGCTGAACATCCGGGGCGCAGGCGCGATCATGGCGTTCATCCTGCTGGCCGGGTTCTTCCCGGTGCTGGCGATGATCGGGCCGCTGTTCCTGCTGTTCAAGAACCTCGGGATTCTTGACAACATCTACCCGCTGATCATCGTGTACCTGGTGTACACGCTGCCGATCTCGACGTGGCTGCTCAAGAACTTCTTTGATCAGGTCCCGATCGAGCTCGAGGAAGCCGCCGAGGTGGACGGCGCGACCCGGCTCACCGCGCTGCGCAAGGTCGTCGTGCCGGTCGCCATCCCGGCCGTCTTCACCGCCGGGATCTTGTCCTTCATCCTCGCCTGGAACGACTTCGCGTTCGCGGTGTCGTTCCTGTACACCTTCCCCAACTTCACCGCGCCGCTGGCGATCGTGACGTTCGGGCAGAGCCAGTTCCAGGTGTTCTACAACCTGATCGACGCGGCGGTGGTGATCGTCTCGATCCCGATCGCCGCCCTGGTCCTCGTCGCCCAGCGCCGGATAGTCACCGGCCTGACCGCGGGCTCCTTCCGCTAACCGGCGCGCCCGGCGCGGCTACCCCGCGCCGGGCGTCCTTCGCAACCCCGTCAAGGTCACAACGTCCGCGCCCTGGCACCGTCAAAGTCACAACGACGGGCCTGTGCCTGGGCCTCCGGGCGGGGCTATTTGCTGACAAGGTAGCAAGCTTCTGTTACGACGTACGGCGTCACAAGCAGGTCGTCGGTTCGCTCTTCGAGCATAAACGCGCAGCGTTTATGGTCCGGATCGTTGCGGTTGAGGTAGGCGACAAGCGGTCCGGTGTCAACGATGAGCATCGTCGTGCCCGATGTCGGCACGGATGACGTCGCGCGCTCGCGCACCAAGATCAGTATTCGGGCCGTTGAAGGTGCGCAGCACCCTGAACCGGCTCGCTGGTGGCTCCACCAGCCTGAGCGCGTGCTCCCGTAGTTCGTTGGCTTGATCGGGTGCCAGCCGATAGATGAGCTCATGAAGGTCTCTGTAATCGTGTGCCGCAGTCACTACTCCAGAGTAAGGCAAGTTGCCCAGCCGAAGGCGTTCGGCATCCCTGCTCAGTCACGCTGCGGGCGCGAATGTATACAGTCCGTCCGGGCCGATGGTCAGGGGTGTCGTGGCGACGACCGCGTCGGCGTTGACCGGGCCGTAGATGTGGGGAAAGGGATCATCCGCGCCGGGCACGCGCTCGTAGCGGACCTCGGATCGGAGCCGGTCAACGTCGATGACCAGGACGATCAGCTGGTCTCGGTCGGCGTACGAGCCATGGACGCAATTGGCGACGCCGGCCACCTGATGGGCATCGCTCGCGTGGATGAACCCCTGCTCCGCCAGCGTCCGGCCCAGCGTAGAGATCGTGTACTCGCCGGTCTCGACGGCCTTGGCCCAGTCACTCTCGACCGCGATGTGATAAATACACACGACTCAACCTACAAGCCGCCTGCTAGCTCAGATGTCCACACAACGACGCGGGTGCGGTCACCCCGGAACAGGTCGTGCGCGAACTCGAGCGGCGTGCCCGACTTGGCGTACGCGGTGCGCTCCACCAGCATCAGGGGCGCGCCCTCGGCGACGCCAAGCGCCTCGGCCTCGCGCACTCCCGCCGTCACCGGCTCGAGACTCTCCCTGGCCCGGTGCGGCCGCTGGCCGTACTTCTCCGCGAGCAACTCATACAGCGAGCCGTCGAGCCGCGACTCGAGCAGTCCGGGGCAGTGCCGCGCGGGAAACAGCGAGTGCTCGATCAGGATCGGCTTGCCGTCGGCCAGCCGCAGCCGCCTGACCTCGTAGACCGCCTCGCCGGCGTCGATCTCGAGTGCCGCCGCGGCGGCCGGGCTGGCCGGGATCTCGGCCGCGGCGAGCACGCGCGCGCCGGCCACGAGCCCATGCCGGCGCAGTTGCTCGGAGAAGCCGGCCAGCACGGTGAAATCCTGTTCCAGCTTCGGCTCGGCCACGAACGTGCCCCCTGAGCGGCCGACCGTCCTGGTCACCAGGCCGCGCTGGGCGAGTTCGGCGAGCGCGTGCCGCAGCGTCATCCGGCTGACGCCGAGCCAGGCGGCGAGCTGCTGCTCGGTCGGCAGCCGGTCACCGGGCCTGAGCTGCCCGGTCGCGATGGCGTCAGCCAGCCAGTCCTCGATCTGCCCGTGCACGGTGACCCCGGGGCCGCGGACGATCTTGGGCGGCCTGCGGCCAGGCAGTAACGCCAGCGCCATCAGAGTGCCAGCGGGGCGTCGTCCCCTGCCGGTGCAGCCGCCGGCGCGAGGTCCTTGCGCGATCCGGCGACCGCGTAGTAGATGATGCCGATCACCACGATCACCACGAACACGGTCCACAGGATCGGGATCTTGTTCAGGAACCCGATGTGGAAGTCGAGCAACTGCACTTTGCCGATCACCGTCTCGTTAGGCGACGGGTTGCTCGCCGCTCGCGGCCAGGCGAAGTTGACCAGCATCGCGCCGCCGTAGAGCAGGCCGACCACGTTCACCACGAGACCCCAGCGGCCCAGCTTGAACGGCGCCTCGGTCTTCGGCCAGCCCTTCAGGCGCGCGCGCAAGATGGCGATGTTCCCGACGAAGTACGCGAAGTAGATCATCGCCGTGGCCGCGATCGCGATCGTGGGGGCACCGGAGAACTGGATGAACGGAATCGCCGCGACCACAGCGACCGCGACGCAGGCCCAGACCGGCGTGTGCAGGCCGGCCGCGACCTTGGACAGCGCCCCGGAGAGCGGCAACTGGTTGTCACGCGCCATGCCGAAGCAGAGCCTGATCGTGGCGGCCATGATCGACAGGCAGCAGACGAAGATCGCCGCCGACACGACGAACAGGTACAGCGTGGCGAACGGCGTGGAGAAGTTGGCCTCGATGATCTGAGCCGGGCCGAACGCGCCAGCGACAGCGTTCTTCATGTTCGGGATGGCCATCAGCGTTCCGAGCAGGAACACGCCGCCGATGATGAACGCGCCGATGATCGAGTAGAGCACCGCCTTGGGCGCCGCACGGCGGGGATCGCGGGTCTCCTCGGCCAGCGTGGACGCGGTGTCGAATCCGTAGATCACGAACAATGACATGAACATCGCGACCACGAACGAGTTGCTTCCCGACAGGAACGTGACGTGCAGGCTGGCCGTGCTGGTGATCACCCCGAAACCCTGGTGATTGTGGAACGCCATCAAGATCAGCGCGAACACGAACATGCCGAGGATCTCGAACACGACACCGGTGTTGTTGATCACGGCGACCAGCTTGACCCCGTAGATGTTCAGCACCGTGATCACCACCAGCGTGATCACCGCGAACACCAGCTCCGTGTGCAAGCTCAGCTGAAGGCTGTGCCAGCCGAGTCCCTCGAGCGCGGGGATCAGCGCGAGCGGCAGCGTGGCCACCACCGAGGTGACCGTGAGGATGCCGGCGAACAGGTAGATCCAGCCGGAGAACCAGGCGTACCGGCGCCCGGCCAGGTACTTGGTCCACTGGAAGACCGAGCCGGCGATCGGGTAGTGGCTTGACACCTCGGCGAAGTTCATCGCGATGATGAACTGGCCGGCCGCGACTATCGGCCAGGTCCAGAAGAAGGCACCGCCGATGGTGGTCAGCCCCAGGAAGAACAGCGCGAAGATTCCGGTCGACGGCGAGATGTAGCTGAAGGCGACCGCGAACGAGCTGAAGGTGCCGAGCGAGCGCTTCAGCTCCTGCCGGTACCCGAACTGTGCGAGGTCGGCGCTGTCGCGCTCACCGCCAGCCTGATCTGTGGTTGCGCTCATCGGACGATCCTCCACAAAAGAAGGGCGCAGGTTGAGGCGTCAGCGTAAGGGCGCCACGGCTAACTGTCCAGACCCAAAGTGCCCTGACTTCCGATCTGTCGGAAAACTCGCGCACAAGGTCCGAAAACCGCAACATAGATCTAGACCTTTTAGGCTTCGGTGCTTACTCTTCCTCAGAACGGCATCGTGACGGGAGTGCTGCTTGAGTACCGGGACCGGCTGCGACGCGAGCCTGGCCGAGGTCTTCGACCAGGTGCCGAGCATCGCGGCCGGACGGCTTTCCGTCACCGAGCTGCCCGGTGGGCTGACCAACAGGAACTTCAAGATCACCACGCGGAACGGATGTTTCGTCGCCAGGGTCGCCTCTGGGGGCAGCGATCTCCTGGCGATCGACAGGGACCATGAGTACCGGAACTCACAGCGGGCGGCGCAGGCTGGCGTCGGCGCCCCGGTCATCGAGTACGCCCCGGCGGCTGGCGTCCTCGTCATCGGCTACATCGACGGCACGACGCTCACCAACGCCGACGTGGCCAGGCCCGCCAGCCTGAAGCGGGTCGCGCGGGCCTGCCGCCGGCTGCACTCCGCCGAGCGGTTCGACGGCGACTTCGACATGTTCGAGATCCAGCGCAGGTACCGAGCCGTCGCGGCCGCGCACGGCATCAAGATCCCGGACGGCTACGACGAGCTCGGCGGCGCCTTCGGCGCCGCCGAGCAAGCCCTGGCGACCCGCCCCGAGCCCGCGGTCCCGTGCAACAACGACCTGCTCGCCGCGAACTTCATCGACGACGGCAGCAAGCTCTGGCTGATCGACTACGAGTACGCGGGCAACAACGACCCGTGCTTCGAGCTGGGCAACATCTGGGCCGAGTGCCACCTCCCCGATGAAGGCCTCGCGGCCCTAGTCACCGAGTACTACGGCCGCCCGCTCCGCAGCAGGGTCGCTCGCGCGATGCTGCTCGGCCTGGCCGGCAAGTACGGCTGGACCCTGTGGGGCGCCATCCAGGCGGCGGTCAGCCCCATAAATTTCGACTTCTGGTCCTGGGCGATGGAACGCTTCAACGGCGCCGTCACCGGCTTCACCTCCCAGTTGTTTGCCCGCCTGCTCGACGAGGTAGAGCGCGATGATTGAGCCCACTCCGGGGGACGGAGGGCGGGAGGGGCGCGGTGCCGCCTGGACTGACGAGCCGGGTTTTGGCGAGGAGGGAAGGCGGCGCCTAAGGCGCCCCTCCCCTTCGGGGGGTTCCGGGGGGTCGCCCCCCCGGGCCAACACAGCACCACACCCGCCCCTGCCTTCCCGAGCCAGAGTCGTGATCATCGGGGGCGGGGTGATCGGGGCCAGTGTCGCTTATCACCTGACCAAGCGGGGGCTGGCTGACGTGCTGCTGGTTGAGCAGGGGCAGTTGTCGTGCGGCACGACCTGGCATGCCGCCGGGCTGGTCGGGCAGCTGCGCGCCTCGGAGAGCGGGACGCGGCTGGTGCAGTACTCGACGGCCCTGTATGACCGGCTGGAAGCCGAGACCGGCCTGGCCACGGGCTTTCGCCGGTGCGGCGGGGTGACGGTCGCCCGCACGAAGGACAGGCTGATGGCGCTGCGCCGCACGGCGGCCACGGCGCAGGCGTTCGGGCTCGACTGCGAGCTGATCAGCCCGGCCAGGGCGGCCGAGCTGTATCCGATCATGGAGACCGCCGACCTGGTCGGCGGCCTCTGGCTGCCAGGTGACGGCCGGGCCAACCCGACCGACCTGACGATGGCGCTGGCCAGGGGAGCCCGGATGGGCGGGGCGACGATCAGGGAGCGGACCCGGGTCACCGGGCTCGGCGCGGCCGACGGCGCCGTCACCTCCGTCAGGACCGACCAGGGCGACATCGAGGCCGAGATCGTGATCAACTGCGCCGGGCAGTGGGCCAAGCAAGTCGGTGCCATGTGCGGCGTGACCGTGCCGCTGCATTCGGCCGAGCACTTCTACGTGGTGACCGACCAGGTCGACGGGGCGGCTCCGAACCTGCCCGTGCTGCGCGACCCCGATGGCTACACCTACATCAAGGAAGAGGTCGGCGGCCTGCTGGTCGGCGGCTTCGAGCCGGACGCGAAGCCCTGGGTAGCTCCTGACCAGCTCCCTTACCCGTTCGAGTTCCAGTTGCTCGACGAGGACTGGGAGCACTTCTCGGTGCTGATGGAGAGCGCGATCACGCGCATCCCGGCGCTGGCGAAAACCGGGATGAAGAAGCTCTACAACGGCCCCGAGAGCTTCACGCCTGACAACCAGTTCCTGCTCGGCCCCGTGCCGGGGCTCGCCAACTTCTACGTGGCCGCCGGGTTCAACTCGGTCGGCATCGCCTCGGCCGGCGGCGCGGGCAAGGCGCTCGCTGACTGGATCGCCGACGGCGATCCCGGCAGCGACCTGTCAGTCGTGGATATCAGGCGGTTCGCCCGTTTCAACGGCAACAACCGCTGGCTGCGGGACCGGGTCGGCGAGGTGCTCGGCCTGCACTACGCGACCCCGTGGCCGAACCGGGAACTGGTCACCGCGAGGCCGTTCCGCCGCTCTCCCGCGTACGGACTGCTAGAGAGCGCCGGCGCCTGCTTCGGCGCCAAGATGGGCTGGGAGCGGGCGAATGTCTTCGCGCCTCCCGGGCAGCAGCCTGTCATCGAGTACTCCTGGGACAAGCCCAACTGGCTGCCGTGGTCGATCGCCGAGCAGCAGGCGACGCGCGGCGCCGTGGCGGTGTTCGACCAGACCTCGTTTTCCAAGTACCTGGTCAGCGGGCCGGCGGCGCTGGCCGCGCTGCAATGGCTCTGCACCGCCGACATCGACGTGGCCCCCGGCCGCACCGTCTATACCGGCATGCTCAACGCGAGCGGCCGGTACGAGGCCGACATCACGGTGACCAGGGTGGCGGCGGATGAGTTCCTGCTGTTCAGCGGCGCGGTATCGACCGAGCGCGATCTTGACCACATCCGCAGGAGGCTCCCGCCGAGCGGAGTCACGGTAGCGGACGTGACCTCGGCCTACGCGGTGTACGGCGTGATGGGGCCGCGCTCGCGGGACCTGCTGGCCAGGCTGACCAGCGCCGACCTGAGCCACGAGGCGTTTGAGTTCGGTGCCAGCAGGCTGCTCGACCTCGGCTACGCCACAGTGCGGGCCACGAGGCTGACCTATGTAGGCGAGCTCGGCTGGGAGATTACCGTTCCTGCCGAATTCGCGGTTGGGGTTTATCACGACCTGATGTCCGCGGGGGAGGACCTCGGGGCGGTCAATGCCGGGTATTACGCGATCGAGTCACTGCGCCTGGAGAAGGCGTACCGGGCATTCGGCCGCGAGCTGACGCCCGACTGCAACCCGGTCGAGGCCGGGCTGCTGTTCGCGTGCAAGCTCAAGACCGGCATCGGGTTTCTCGGGCGCGAGGCGGTCGAGGGGGCTCGGGCCGAAGGCCCAGGCCAGAGGCTGGTCTCAGTCGTGCTCGCCGACCCGGACGTCATGATGTGGGGCGGCGAGCTGCTGCTGCGCGACGGGGTGGCGGCCGGGCTGCTGACGTCGGCGGCGTGGGGAGCCGCGATCGGCGCCTGCGTCGGCCTGGCCTACGTGCGGCGGCCGGGCGGTAGCGTGGTGACACCGGACTTCATCAAGGCGGGTAGCTACCAGGTCAACGTCGGCGGTCAGCTCTGCGATGCGGCAGTGTCCTTGCGCCCGCCGTTCGACGCCGGCGGGGAGAGGGTGCGCCGATGACGGTCCTGGGCGGAGGCGGGCCGGCCGAGCTGGGTGTCGCCGCTGGCGGCGCCCCGGCCGGCTCAATGTCCATCAGCGCCTTTGACCTGTTCAAGATCGGGATCGGGCCGTCAAGTTCGCATACCGTCGGGCCGATGCGCGCGGCGGGCCTGTTCACCGGCTCGCTGGTCGCCGACGGCGTACTCGGCCAGGTCGCCCGGGTCCGCGTGGAGCTCTTCGGCTCGCTGGGCGCGACGGGGCACGGCCACGGCAGCGTCCCGGCGATCGTGCTCGGCCTGCTCGGCGAGCACCCGGAGACCGTGGACCCGGCGGCGGCCAAGACCAGCGTGGAGCAGGCTCGTGCGACCGGGCGGCTGGACCTGGCCGGCGAGCACGAGATCGAGTTCGACGTCGATGAGGACGTGGTGCTGCACCGGCGGAAGCGGCTGCCGTTCCACTCCAACGCGATGGTATTCCGCGCCTCTGCCGCTGATGGCGGTGAGCTGAGCCAGCGGACGTACTACTCGGTCGGCGGCGGATTCGTGCTCGACCAGGAGCACGCGGACGGGCCGTCGCTCGTGCCTGACTCGGTCGTCGTGCCCTACCCGTTCAAGAGTGCGGCCGACCTGGTGGCGCAGGCGCGCGGCGCCCGGCTGCCGATCAGCGGCGTGATGCTGGCCAACGAAATGGTCCGCAGGGACGAAGCCGAGGTCAGGTCGGGGCTGCTGCGCGTCTGGGCCGTCATGCGGGAGTGCGTCGCGGCCGGCTGCCGCGCCGACGGAGTCCTGCCGGGCGGCCTGAAGGTTAAGCGCCGCGCCCGCAAGCTAGCGCAGACGCTGGAGAACTCCTCGGACGCCGCCGACCCGCTGTACGCGATGGAGTGGGTCACCATGTACGCGCTGGCCGTCAACGAGGAGAACGCCGCCGGCGGCCGGGTCGTGACCGCGCCGACCAACGGGGCGGCGGGGATCATCCCGGCGGTGCTGCACTACTACACCAGGTTCGTGCCGGGCGCCGATGAGGAGGGCGTGATCAGGTTCCTGCTGACGGCGGCGGCGATCGGAGTGCTGTTCAAGGAGAACGCGAGCATCTCGGGGGCCGAGGTCGGCTGCCAGGGCGAGGTGGGCTCGGCGTGCTCGATGGCCGCCGCTGGCCTGGCCGAGGTGCTGGGCGGCACGCCTGAGCAGGTGGAGAACGCGGCCGAGATCGGCGTCGAGCACAACCTCGGGCTGACCTGCGACCCGGTAGGCGGTCTTGTGCAGATCCCGTGCATCGAGCGGAACGCGATCGCCTCGGTCAAGGCGATCACCGCCGCCCGGATGGCCGTGCGCGGCGACGGCTCGCACTACGTCTCGCTCGACAAGGCGATCAAGACGATGCGCGAGACCGGCGCGGACATGAAGGACAAATATAAGGAAACGTCCCGGGGCGGGCTCGCGCTCAACGTGGTCGAGTGCTGAGCGCCGCGCCCGCCACCCTCCGTAGGCCCAACAAAGTCGCAACGTCCGCGCCCGCCACTCTCCGTAGGCCCAACAAAGTCACAACGTCCGCGCCATAGTGCGGTCTTTGTCACAACGACGGGGTGGCCTTTCCGGCCGGCCCGAGGGCCATGGGCGGTGGTGGGCGGTGTAGCGGGCGGGGGAGCGCCGGGGCGGCCGGAGGAGCGCCAGGGCTGGGCGCGGCGGGATGGCTGGGCGCGCCTCACGCCACGTCGCGGCCCAGGCGGTCGCCCCGGCGCTCGTCAAAGGCCAGGCCAGCGGGCGGTGGTGACCTGGCCGCCGTCGACGGTGACGGTCATGGCCTGGCTGTGGGCGTCGCGCCAGATCAGGTACTCACCGGCGGCGAGGCCGGGGTAGACGGCGGCGTATTGCGTGCCCGCCGCCGTGTGGCGCGGCCTGACCTGGGAGTGGGTGCGCTTCGCTGCTGCCTCGCCGGCGGCGAGGCTGATCTCGATCTCGGCGCTGTCCAGCTCCGGCGGCGTATGGAGGACCAGGGCGCCGATGCCGGGGCCGAGTTCCAGCACGACGCTGCCGGAGGCGGACGGGCCTAGAGCCGATTCGGCCATCGTCAGCTCGACGGGTCGCTGTAGCCGTCGAACGGCACGCCCATGTAAGGGAACGTGTCGAGGAACGGCATCCCGAGACTGGACGGGGTCAGCCCGTCTGACAGCTGGCTCGCGGCCCCGTCCGGCGTGAAGCTCGGGTCGACCAGCGGGACCGTCGCGCCCGCGATCGCGCGGAGCTCGACCGACACCACGTCGTCGAAGACCCGGCGGCCGTTCGGGAAGCCGGCCGGGTCGCCGCCGATCAGGCCGAGGATATTCGGGTTGTTCGACGGCGGGATCGAGGTGTTCAGCCGCAGCATGTCGGCCTGCACCGAGCCGGTGAAGTTGGTGAAGTTCGGCACTACTCCTGACGGGATGCCGGTGAGCAGGATCGCCTCGAGGTCGGCCCTGGCCGTCTTGGCCGCGTTGAGCGCGGCCAGGTTCGGGAACACGCCCGGGTACAGGACCGGGAGCAGGCCGGCCAGTTCCGGGTTCGCGACGTACTTGGCGAACTGGCTGTCGCCGTCCGGGGTCTGCGTGTTCCAGAAGTCCTTGTGACCGAGCGGGATGACGACCTCGTTGACCAGCGGCATGCCGAGCCGGGAGACCTGAACGAAAGGCCCGGAGAAGACGTTCTTGCCCGGCTCGGCGTTAGTTACCCGCACCTTCTGCCGGCTCGCGGTCGTCCAGACGCCGATCGTGGGACGGCCCTTGGCGTGGACGAGTGACTTAGGCACCTGGATGGCGATCGAGTGCACGTTCAGCAGCTTGGTGGCGTTGACCCCGGCCGCCGAGCTGAGGTGGTGCGCGGCGCCGAACACGTTGAGGTTCTGGAACGGGCGCAGGTTGCCCAGGTCGAAGATCGAGCCCAGGTCGACGTAGAACCCCTCGGCGCGCTGCCCGGCGAAGACCTTGCTGCCGTCGCTGAGCGTGTGCACGGCGCGGTCGGCCAGGCTCTTGTAGTCGGGCGTGGACAGCGGGCCGATGTTGCACGGCGGGCAGATCAGGTTCTTGCCGAGCTCGTGCGTGCCGTCCTTGTCGATCCTGAACACGTTGAAGAGCTGGCGCCGGTTCCAGTGAGGGCTGATCAGCGACAGGATCGGGCCGGTGTTGTAGAGGAAGGTCTCCGGGTTGGGCAGCTGGGTGCGGAACCTGAACTGGTAGGTGATGTTCGCCTTGCCGTGGCCCAGGGTGTCGATGTGGATCTCGTAAAGGACGTCGTCGCCGAACTCGTAGAAATTCGGCCCGCCTGCCGCGCCCTGCAGAGGTATGTAGTTGGCGATGATCGTTACCGTGTCCGGCTGGTCAGGGCTGACGAACGCGTAGAGGTCGGTGCTATCGGCGACAGGGTCCTTGGAGATTTCCGGCGCCTCGCGATGCGATGACATCTAGTGCCTCTCGGGGTCTTGGGGGTTCGGGGTGGTTCGGAGCGGTGAGGTCACCGGCTGGCGCGCACGATCCTCGCTGCCAGCGCGCGGTCGCGAAGCTGGATCTGGGAGGTGCCGCGGAACACCTCGATGTCGCCGGCGGCGACGTCGCGCACGTAGACCACGATGGCCTCGCCGGACTCCTCGCCGGCCTCGGCGTTCGCGTCGGCGTGCGCGGTCCGCGGCGCGTGCGCCGAGGTCGCCGCGGACGCTGGGGTGACGCCCGCGAGCGCGCCAATGGCCAGTCCGGCCGCGCCGGCTCCGGCGGCTCCCTTGAGCATGGAGCGCCGGGACAGCGGCTGGCTTTCAAGGTCAGGCATGACAATCCTTTCCGGGAGCGGCGGCACCCATGTGGCGCGTGCGAACCGGCTCCCTGACATGGCGATACGGACCTAGAGCAGTGCATGCGAAACTAAGGCTTCGATGCGGGATTGCCGGACCGCGATGCTGCGGATGGTAAGGCGGTTGCTTCTCAACGCTGCTTTCGGCGCGATAACCAGCGCGGATTGGTCGAACGCGGGAACTTTTGAAATCAGGCCCGCAGCGTGATCTCCAGGATCGGCGCAGTGGTCGGCTTCTTGGTGCCGCCGGCGGCTCGACCGTCACGCCTACCACGTCACCGCGCACGACACCGGTGGCCAGGATCGGGCTCGACTCCGCCTGCTGGGCCGGCAGCAGCCCGGCCGGGCGCGTTGCGGGCGGGCCGATCAGCCAGAGTTCGTAGACCTCGCCAGGGGGCAGCGGCTTGAGCTCGTGCGGGGTGAAGATCATCGCGTGCCTGCGCAGCGAGTACACCACCGTCGCCCGGCCTCCGGCCGAGACCTCCCCGGTCCTGGCGCGAGCGTCCGGCGCGGTCAGGACGGCGGTGAGCGCGGCGTTCTTCGCCCTGGACGCGTCGAGCTGATGCCAGATCGACGTCAGCGTGATGGCCAGCGCGATCGTGATCGCGAAGCTCGTGGTCGCGAAGGTCAGGACCAGGAGCTGCTGCCTGCCGGTCCACGGCCGGCGAGTCCGGGAACGGCGCTTGCGGCCCGGCTTGGCGTGCGCCGGCTCGCCCTGCGGCCTCGCGTCCGACTCGAGGACAGGCGGTAGCTGGCGGGTGCGGGAGATCGCTGACAGCACGCTGTCGCGCAGTTGCTCGGGCGGCGGCCTCGACGCCGCGAGCCCGAGCCGGCCCGCGGTGTCGGTCAGCCCGCGCACTTCCCCGGTGCACTGCTGGCAGCGGTGCATGTGCCGCTCGAACTTGTCGCGCTCACCCACGTCCTCTATGGCGTCGATCGCGTAGGCACCGCTGAGCGCGTGAAGATCATGGCGAAAACGCCTCACCAGGACACCCCCATGCAATCCCGCATCCTGATGAGGCCGTCTCTGATCCTGGTCTTGATGGTGCCGAGCGTGCTGCCGAGCAGCGCGGAGACCTCGCGATAGGAGTAACCGCCGTAGTAGGCCAGGGTGATCGACTCGCGCTGAAGCTCAGTGAGGCCCTGCAAGCATCGCCGGACGCGCTCTTGCTCCAGGCTCGCTTCCACGGCATCGGCGACGTCGTCGCTGGTCGCGGGCGGCTGGGCGATGCGCTGCTCGCGCTCGGCGGCCGCGGTGGCCGAACGCACCCGGTCGACGGCGCGGCGGTGCGCGATGGTCATGACCCACGTCGTCGCGCTTCCCTTGGAGGGGTCGAAGCGGGAGGCGGCGCGCCAGACCTCGAGCAGTACTTCCTGCGCGACTTCCTCGGACTGGGCCGGATTCCGGACTACGCGGCGGATCAGGCCGTAGACAGGCCCCGCGAGCTGGTCATAGACGCTCGCGAAAGCGTGCTCGTCGCCCCTGGCAACCAGGGTGAGAAGACCGTCCAGGTCCCGGTCTTTCCCCTCCGGAAGACCAGGACCTGTACCGGCCGGCCGCATATCGTGTGCGTCCATCGACACCTATTCGGTCAGCTGGCCAGATCGGATTGGGTCAGTTCCGCAGGAGGTTTGGGGAACTGACACGTTATGGCATATCGAACACCTGCGGCGGCGGGCCGCGCGCCATGTCGCCGAAATCCCTGTAAGCTGATCGGGCCCGGCTACGCCAGCCGGGCGAGTTTGCCGACCTCGCCGTGCTGTGGTTGTCGTGCTGTGGTTGTCGCACAGGGCGCGCCACGAGCGGGATGATGGTCGCAGGCGGCGGAGTAGCTCAGTCAGGCAGAGCAAGCGGCTCATAATCGCTGTGTCGCCGGTTCAAGTCCGGCCTCCGCTACGAGCACAGCCCTGGTATGCGCCCTGGCGGCAGCCGGGAGCGCTCCCTGCGCACGCCGGGAACACAGGGCTAGCGCGGACTGTTCAGGAAGTAGGCCGGCGGGCGCGTGCCCATTGGCCGTTGGCACTAACCGCATCCGAAGAAAGGCACTCCACCGTGGCCGCGACCGATATCAGGCCCAAGATCACCCTGGCCTGCCAGGAGTGCAAGCACCGCAACTACATCACGCGCAAGAACCGGCGCAACGACCCGGACCGCGTCGAGCTCAGCAAGTACTGCCCGAACTGCCGCAAGCACCAGCCGCACCGCGAGACTCGCTAATCGCGTGGCGATCAATCCGGACTACCTCGGCAAGACGTTCCCGCCCGGCGAGCCTTACGAGGTAAGCCGGGAGAAGCTGAGGGAGTTCGCCGACGCGATCGGCGATCGCAACCCGCTGTACCGCAGCAAGGCCGCCGCGCAGGAAGCCGGCTACCCGGATGTGATCGCGCCTCCGACGTTCCCGAACGTCATTACCTATGCGAGCAGCATCGGTGTACTGGCCGACCCGGGACTGAACCTGAACTACGCGATGGTCGTGCACGGCGAGCAGCGGTTCGAGTACACCAGGCCGCTGCTCGCCGGCGACATCGTCACGACTGAGGTCACGATCTCGCAGATCAGGGACGTCGGCAGGAATTCGATGATGACGACGACCACGCAACTGCGCACAGTCGACGGCGAGCACATCTGCACGGCCTACTCCACGCTGGTCGAGCGAGGCGGGGCATGAGCGATCAGGTCACTTACGACGACGTCGAGGCCGGCGCCGAGCTCGCGCCGGTGAACTATCCGGTGACGAGGCTGAGCCTGGTCCAGTACTGCGGCGCGTCAGGCGACTTCAACGTCATCCACTGGAATGAGCGGATCGCCAAGTTGGTCGGCTTGCCCGACGTGATCGCTCACGGGATGTTCACGATGGCGCAGGCCGGGCGTTATGTGACCGACTGGGCCGGTCCGCAGGCCCGGGTGCTCGAATTCGGCGTCAGGTTCTCCTCGCCCGTGGTCGTGCCCGACGACGACGCCGGGGCGACCGTGACCGTGAGCGCGAAGGTCGAGGAGAAGCTCGACGACAACCGCGTCGCGCTGGCGCTGACCGCCAGATCCGCCGAAGCCAAGGTCCTCACCCGCGCCCGCGCGGTCGTCAAGCTCCCGTAGCCCGCTCCGCTGCGCGGAACTCAGCTCCCGTGCTCCCGCTCCCAGCGTAGGCTCGGCGGGTGCCAGTACATCGCGCTGAGCAGATCGCCCTGTCCGGGTACACGACGCTGCGGCTGGGCGGCCCGGCCGCCAGCTTTATCGAGGTCAGCGGTGTCGACGAGCTGATCGACAGCGTGCGCGGGCCCGATGGCGCCGCCGAGCCCGTGCTCGTACTCGGGGGCGGCAGCAACCTGGTCGTCGCCGATTCTGGCTTCCCGGGCACGGTGATCCGCGTCGCCACCGCGGGCGTTTCGGTCAGCGAGGGTGACGAGCAGGTGCTCGTGACCGTCGCGGCAGGGGAGCCCTGGGATAAGTTCGTCGACTGGGCGGTGGCGGAGAAACTCGCCGGAATCGAGTGCCTGGCCGGCATTCCCGGGCTAGCCGGCGCGACTCCGATCCAGAACGTCGGTGCCTACGGCCAGGAGGTCGCATCGACGATCAGCACGGTCAGGGTGCTCGACCGGGCGACCGGCGCGCTGTCTACGCTGGCGGGCGCCCGATGCGGGTTCGGTTACCGTACCAGCGTCTTCAAGACGGCGGCTTGGCCGCCGCAGGCAGCCGCCGCGCCCGCCGGTGTCACGGGCCCGGGTCCCGCCCGCGTGGCGGGCCTTGGTCCCGGTCCCACCGGCCGGTACGTGGTGATCGACGTGACGTTCGGGCTGCGGCGCGATCCGATGTCGGCTCCGGTCAGGTATGCCGAACTCGCGGCGAGACTCGGGGTCAGCGTCGGCGAGCAGGCGCCGCTCGCCGATGTCAGGGACACTGTGCTCGAACTGAGGCGCGGCAAGGGAATGCTGCTCGACGCGGCCGATCCGGACACCTTCAGCGCCGGATCGTTCTTCACCAACCCTGTGCTCGATCAGGCCCAGCTCGCCGAGCTTGAGGCCCGTGCGGCGCCGCGAACGCCGGACGTCAAGGTGCCTAGGTTCGCCGCCGATGGCGAGCACGTGAAGGTACCGGCGGGCTGGCTCATCGAGCACGCCGGCTTCGGCAAGGGCTACCAGGGGCCAGGCGGCGCCCGCATCTCGAGCAAGCACACCCTCGCCCTGACCAACCACGACGGCGCGACGACAGCCGACCTGATCGCGCTGGCCAGGCACGTGGTGGCCGGCGTACGGGAGGCGTTCGGCGTCGTGCTGGCAAACGAGCCAACATTGGTCGGCGTGCGGCTCTAGGACCAGCCCGCAAACCGGGCGAACCGGGCAGCCGTACGGGCCGGGCAGCCGGGACCAGACCGGCGGGCCGGGCAGCCGGGCGGGCCGGGCAGACGGGATGGGTAGGCGGGAGTTTCCCGGAGCGCAGGGCCGCCCGCGGTCCGAGCGCGCCGTGCCCGGCAGGGCGCAGCCCGGGGCGCCGTGAGCATCGTGGCCCTCCCTGTTGCTGATAGCGGCCCGTTTTGACAGCAACGCGGCCCTTCCCGTTGCTGTCAGGACGACATCTGGGAGGGCCACGATGCTGTTAAAACCAGTGACCAACAGCAACAGGGAGGGCCACGATGCTGTTAGGGGCGGGCGTGACCGGCAATCTGGCCGCCCGGATGCTACTGCGGGCTGCCGGGCCGCCCGGCTGCCGAACCGCCGGGCCGAGCGCGTGTTGAGAATCGCAGAGGTTAGGTTCCGGCGGGGTCTGGGGCCGCCAGCCAGGCGTCGATGCCCGCCAGCAAGCTGGCTCGGATGCCGTCCGGGGCCACTGAGGCGCGTACCGACATTCTGGCTAGCTCGGCCAGCTCGGTGTCGGTGAGGCCGTGCACTCCTCTGGCCAGCTCATACTGCGCTGTCAGGCGCGCGCCGAAGAGCAGCGGGTCATCCGCGCCGAGCGCGATGTTCACCCCCGACCGCAGCAGTTTGATCAGCGGTACCTCGGCGGGCGTCGCGGCGACGCCGAGGGCCACGTTGGATGCCGGGCAGACCTCGAGCGTCACCCCGCGCTCGGCCAGGCGGTCGAGCAGCTCGGCGTCGCCGGCGGCGGCTACCCCGTGCCCGATCCGGTCGGCGTGCAGCAGGTCAAGACAGGCGCGGACGCTGTCCGGGCCTTCCAGCTCGCCGCCGTGCGGCACGGCGATCAGGCCCGCCCTGGTCGCGATCCTGAACGCCGGCGCGAAGTCGACGGTCACCCCGCGCCGCTCGTCGTTCGACAGCCCGAACCCGGTGACGCCACGCCCGGCGAACCCGGCGGCGAGCCTGGCCGTGGTCCTGGCATCGAGCGGATGCCTGGTCCGGTTCGCCGCGATGATCACGCTCATGCCGATCCCGGCCGCGCTGGCGGCCGCGGCCGTCGCGTCGAGCACCAGCTCGGTGAACGCGGTCAGCCCGCCGAACCTGGCCGCATAGCCCGACGGGTCGACCTGGAACTCCAGCCAGCCAGAGCCCTCAGCCTTCTCGTCCCGGGCCAGTTCATGGATCAGCCTGCGCACGTCGGCCTCGGTCCGCAGTACGGCTCGCGCGCTGTCGTACAGCCGCTGGAACCTGAACCAGCCGCGCTCGTCGGTGCCCCGCAGAAGCGGCGGCCAGTCCGCGCCGAACGCCTCGGGCAGCCTGATCCCGTGCGTGGCCGCGAGGTCAATCAGAGTGCCGCGCCGCATCGAGCCGGTGAAGTGCAGGTGCAGGTGCGCCTTCGGTAGCAGGTCGAGCCGCCTGGCCATCGGCCTAGTGTGCCGCGGCGAGCAGGCTGGCCATCCGCGTCAGGCCTTCCTCCAGGCTGGCGTCAGCGAGCGCGGCCGACAGCCGGAAGTAACCAGGGGTTCCGAACGCCTCGCCGGGGACCACCGCGACCTCAGCCTGATCGAGCACGATCTCGGCGAGCTGGGCCGACGTCGTGACCCGCTGACCTGCGAGCTTCTTGCCGAGCAGGCCTTTCACGCTCGGGTAGCAGTAGAAGGCACCCTCTGGAAGCGGGCAGATCACCCCGGGAATTTCGTTCAGCAGAATTGTCATGCGCTGCCTGCGCCGGTCGAACGCTTCCCGCATGCTGGCCACGGCGGACAGGTCGCCGGACACGGCGGCGAGCGCCGCGGCCTGAGCCACATTGCAGACGTTGGAGGTGACGTGCGACTGGAGGTTGGTGGCGGCCGCGATCACGTCGCGCGGGCCGATCATCCAGCCGACCCGCCATCCGGTCATGGCGTACGTCTTGGCCGTTCCGTTGAGTACAACACAGCGCTCGGCGAGCTCGGGCACCACGACGGGAATCGAGCTGAACCTGGCCGTGCCGTAGACCAGGTGCTCGTAGATCTCATCGGTGATCACCCACAGGCCCTTCTCGACCGCCCACTTGCCGATGTCGGCGACTAGCTCAGGCGGGTAGACGGCGCCGGTCGGGTTCGACGGCGACACGAACAGCAGCACCTTGGTGCGATCGGTGCAGTGCTGCTCGAGCTGCTCGACGCAGGTCAGGTAGCCGGACGTCTCGTCTGTCAGCACGGGCACGCAGACTCCGCCCGCGAGGGCGATCGCCTCGGGGTAGGTAGTCCAGTACGGGGTGAGCAGCAAGACCTCATCGCCCGGGTCAAGGAGTGCCGCGAAGGCCTGGAACACAGCCTGCTTTCCGCCGTTGGTGATCAGCACCTGGCCTGGCGAGACTTCGAAGCCCGAGTCACGCGCGGTCTTGGCGGCGACAGCGGCGCGCAGTTCCGGCAGTCCCGCGCTCGGCGTGTACTTGTGGAAGCGCGGCTCGGCGCAGGCACGTTGCGCCGCCTCCACGATGTACCCGGGGGTCGGGAAGTCGGGCTCGCCCGCTCCGAAGCCGATCACCGGGTGGCCAGCGGCCTGCAGGGCCTTGGCCTTGGCGTCGACGGCGAGCGTGGGTGATTCCGCTATCGCTGAGATGCGAGCCGAGAGCCCGCGGTCGTCCGGTCCCATGCTGAGTATCTTCGCATCTGCCTCGGTAGTTCGACGCGAGGGCGGTTGGCGACGTACACTTGCAGATCTGGTGGTCCTCCGTCAGGCTGCGCGAGCATGCCTGTGCAGGACAGCCAAGCCCGAGTACAAGTGAACACCGAGTACAAATAAGCACGAGTACAAATGAACACAGGGCAGTAGCTCAACTGGCTAGAGTCCCGGTCTCCAAAACCGGCGGTTGGGGGTTCGAGTCCCTCCTGCCCTGCGAGTCAGCCCGTGACCAGCGGGTTGCACCGGCGTCAGCCGGCCGATAGCGCTACAGGTGAGGACATGGCGACTCAGGTACGTGGCCCGGAGACACGGAAGCCGGCGAAGTCGGGTGGCAGAAGCCCGGCGAAGCCGGAGCGCACCACTCCTGTTGTCTTCGTGCGGGAAGTCAGGTCCGAGCTGCGGAAGGTGATCTGGCCGACCCGCAAGGAGCTGATCACCTACACCACCGTCTCCGTGATTTTCATCCTGGTCATGGTGGGCATCGTGACCGGCATTGACACCGGGCTGACCAAGCTGGTGTTCTACGTCTTCGGCTGACGTCGACGACGCGGATTAGCTGTCCGCCTACTGAGCGTGGCAGCATGATCACAAGAGGCGGTGCGCGCCCGGGCCGCTGATCCGGCTGGCGCGGGCCAGCAGAGTACGCGCGGGGCCGTGCGAAGCTGTGCGGATTTACCGCGAGGATGAGAGAAAGAGCAATCGTGTCCGAGTTGCAGGACGACGGTCAGCCGATCGGCGACAGCCAGGCTGACGCGTTTGGCGAGCCCGAAATGCCGGCGGACGGCCCGGAAGCGAGCGAGGCCGAGGCGCTGGCGCAGGACGCTGCGGGCCAGGATGCCGAGGACCAGGACGCTGCGGGCCAGGATGCTGCGGGCACCGGGGAGTTCGAGCCCGATGCTGACGAGGACGCGGATCCAGTCGCGGCGTTCAAGTCCGAGCTGCGGCGGCTGCCGGGCGACTGGTATGTCGTGCACTCCTACGCCGGATATGAGAACCGGGTGAGGGCGAACCTGGAGAGCCGTACGCAGTCGCTGAACATGGAGGAGTTCATCTTCCAGATCGAGGTGCCGACGCACGAGGTCATCGAGGTCAAGGGCGGCAAGCGGCAGCAGGTCCAGGAGAAGGTGCTGCCCGGGTACATCCTCGTCAGGATGGACCTGACGGACGAGTCGTGGGCGGCGGTGCGCAACACGCCCGGGGTGACCGGGTTCGTCGGGCTGTCGAGCCGGCCGTCGCCGCTGAGCCTCGACGAGGTGACCTCGCTGCTCGCGCCGGTGCCGGAGGAGAAGGCCGCCAAGAAGGCCGAGACCATGCGAGCCGCGGCGGTGGACTTCGAGGTCAACCAGTCGGTGACAGTGATGGACGGGCCGTTCGCCACTCTCCCGGCTACAGTGAGCGAGATCAACCCCGATACTCAGAAGCTCAAGGTGCTTGTGTCGATCTTCGGCCGGGAGACCCCGGTCGAGTTGTCGTTCGATCAGGTCAGCAAGATCTGACGGCCCGCGCAGGCGCGGTTCCGCGCGCTGGCGGCTGTCGCGAACAGGAAGAAAAGGAATAGCAGTCAGATGGCTCCGAGGAAAAAGAGAGTCGCGGCGGTCGTCAAGGTCCAGCTGAACGCCGGCGCGGCGACACCCGCGCCCCCGGTTGGCACGGCACTCGGCCCGCACGGCGTCAACATCATGGACTTCGTCAAGCAGTACAACGCTGCGACGGAGAGCCAGCGAGGCAACATCATCCCGGTCGAGATCACGATCTTCGAGGACCGGACGTTCAGCTTCGTGACCAAGACCCCGCCGGCCGCCGAGCTGATCAAGAAGGCCGCTGGCGTGCAGAAAGGCAGCGCCGAGCCGCACAAGAGCAAGGTCGGCAAGATGTCCAAGGCGCAGGTCAGGGACATCGCCCAGGTCAAGATGCCAGACCTGAACGCCACCACTGTCGAGGCCGCCGAGAAGATCATCGCGGGCACGGCACGGTCGATGGGGATCACGGTCGAAAGGTGACCGCGGCGCCGGCGCGCGGATAGCGCGCTTGTCAAGTGGCAGGGCCAGGCGCTGGCCCGGGGACCACGAACTCCGCAATGGATGAGATGGAGAATCAATGAAGCGCAGCAAGGCTTACCGCAAGGTAGACGAGCTGGTCGACGCGGCCAGGCTGTACACGCCGGCGCAGGCGGTTGACCTGGCCAAGAAGACGACCACGACGAAGTTCGACTCGACGGTCGAGGTCGCCATCCGGCTCGGGGTCGACCCGCGCAAGGCCGACCAGATGGTGCGCGGCACCGTGAACCTGCCGCACGGCACCGGCAAGACAGCCAGGGTGCTCGTGTTCGCCGCTGGCGAGCGGGCCGAGGAAGCGCTGGCCGCCGGTGCCGACATCGTCGGCTCCGATGAGCTGATCGAGCGCGTCCAGGGCGGGTTCCTGGACTTCGATGCCGTCGTCGCCACGCCTGACCTGATGGGCAAGGTCGGCCGGCTCGGCCGGGTGCTCGGCCCGCGCGGCCTGATGCCGAACCCGAAGACAGGCACTGTCACCGCCGACGTCGCCAAGGCGGTCACCGAGATCAAGGGCGGCAAGATCGAGTTCAGGGTGGACAGGCACGGCAGCCTGCACTTCATCATCGGGAAGGCGTCGTTCGACGATCTCGCGCTGGTTGAGAACTATGCCGTCGCCATTGACGAGGTCGTCAGGCTCAAGCCGGCGGCCGCGAAGGGCCGCTACCTGAGGAAGATCACCTTCTCGACCACGATGGGGCCGGGCGTCCCGGTTGACCCTGGGCTGACCAGGGGCCTGACCGGCGACCTCGAGGGAGCGGTCGCCAGCTAGGGCTTTGACTTCGCGGGTTTCGCGGCCCGGTACCGGACGTTGGTCTGGTGCCGGGCCGTTTTGGCCGGGATGCGCGGACCGGGTGTTCGTGCTGGTACGGGATGTTCCGGGCAGGCCCGGTCCGGGCTGGCGGAGGTGTCTTTTTCCGTGATCATGATCGAGACCGTGATCACGGAAGATCGCCAAGGTCAGGACAGCGGCGATGTTCCGTGATCACGCCCACGCCCTTGATCACGGAAGATCGCCCAGGTCCTGGAAGCTGTCGGGTGATTCGGGACCTTGGAGAGTCAGGTTCCTGGTGGGTCAGCGGGAGGCTTTTCCCCTTTAGATTTTTTGAACTAGTGCCTCGGCGCGTGATCTGTGTTTCTGGGCGGACGTGCGCTGTGCTCAGGCACGGTACCGCCGGGGCCACGTTGCTGTCAGAGGCGGGCGTCTCCCCGATAGTGCTCAAGAATCGCCCGACAGCCTCTTCTGCGGCGGTGCCGTCGTCCGCCCTGCCGCTGTTTGTCCTTCTGCTGTCAGCTTGCTGCCAGGGGTCTGCCGTATTTGGGCCATTCTGTGAAGTTTTATGGCCTAGTCAAATTTATTGGTTTCGTCTATGATCTTTCCGATTTACCAGGTTATCCAGGGCTTGGCCTCTGATAGTAAACGGGGAGTTCTCATGTCGCCACGTCATGTTGCAGTCGGCCTGGTGGCCGTCGCTGCCGCTGTCTGGGGAGTCGCGGGCGGCGCGGCCAGGCCGGCCGTCGCCGCTTCCTCGGCTGCCCCCGGCTTCATCAACGTGCAGCCGAGTCAGTCGCTGAGCCCAGGCACCAATGTCGGGCTGCTGTCGGTGTCTATCGCCTCAAGCACGCCGATCACCAGCCTGACCGTGTCGCTGTTCGCCTCCGGTACTGACGCGCTTGACCTGCCGATGAGCGACTTCACCGTGCCGGCCGGCAATGGCGACGGGAACTTCGAGACGTGGACGCTCACTAACCCGATCACCACCTCTCAGCTGACGAACCTCGGCGACTATTCGGCGTTCGTGACAGCATCCGACTCTGGCGGGGACTCGACCACCGACCCGGTGTTCGCCGGGACGCTCCAGTTCGTCAACGTGGTCAGCATCGATAACTTCAAGTCCAACGGCACGGTGTTCGACTTCGACCATCCCAATGTGACGTTCCAGGGAACGGCCATGGTCCTGGCGCCTGGCGGGACACCGGTGCCTTACGCCAACGAGACGACGCTCGGCCTCCAGGCCAACTTCGGGCCGGCCGTGCCGTTCACCACCGGGGCCGATGGCACGTTCAGCGTGACGGTCCCGGCGCAGAGCGAGGACTTCTGGATCGCTTATACGGGTCCGTCGGATACCGAGGGCGGGACACCGCCTATCGCGATTACGGTCAACGTCTTCCCCGACCACGTCTCGGCCGCGCTCAAGGTGAAGCACGCCAAGTTCGGGCAGAAGGACTCCGTCAGCGGGACCATGACATATGTCGATAAGGGCGTTACCAAGCCGGTCGCCGGGTACACCGTGTCGCTGCTTTCGAATGGCAGCTTTGACCCAGTGGCGACGACAGTCACCAGCGCCAGCGGCCAGTACACGCTGCCTGTGTCGACCAGGCAAGGGGACGTGACCTGGGAGGTGCAGACCAAGGCGACGCAATTCCTGTCGTCGGCGACCGCGCTGGTCTCGATGACCGTTGCCGAGCCGAATGGCTTCTCCAGCTTCCGCGCCTCGCTGAGCGCGTTCGGCGTGGTCAGCGTCTCAGGCTGCATGCGCACCGGCGCGAGGCCGCTCAAGATCGAGTATGCCGCCAAGCCGCGCGGCCCGTGGAAGGTACTCGGCCGGATCCTTACCGACTCCTTCACGTCCTGCGGCAAGAACAACTCGGGCATCAAGTTCTCCGGCACCTTCCCCGCTCGCCTCGGTTCGGCTTACTACCGAGCGCACTACACGGGCTCCTTTGACTGGCAGCCGGCGATCAGCAAGACGCTCCGCCTGTCCAGGCTCTTCACCAAGATCACGTCGTTTGACGTGTCACCGCGCAGCGGGCCGAGAAACAGCCATATCACCGTGTCAGGGCGGCTCTGGGCGCAGGGCAAGTCGGGCAAGTGGCGTCCGTACGCGCACAAGAAGCTGATCGTCGTCTTCAAGTTCCAGGGCACCTTCTTCCGGTACGCGGCCGAGCCGGAGACCAACGGTGCTGGCCGGTTCCGCGGCCGGTTCAAGCTGCTTGTCACCGCGCCGATGTTCGCCCAGTACAACGGGGACAAGACGCACTTCGCCTCGGCGTCCAAGCGGATCAAGGTCAGTTCGACAGGCAGCGCGGCCGTGCCTGCCGCCGCGGCGGCTGAGGCTCGGACGGTGGCAGCCCGGGCCCTGAGGGACGGCGACTGGGTCCGTGTGCGAGCCGTCGCCTAGCCGAGCCGCGGCCGCTGTTATTGCGTGATGCCGATGCGCTGGTGAGCGTGCCCGCCGGGCGTCATGAGCCCGTGCCCGGCGGGTCCGGCCGGAGATCGGGCGGCTTGCGGCGTCGATGCTGGCGCAGGTCGGCCACGCCTCTGCCGCGACATACGGCAACAGCGGCAACATGCCGAGCTCGCCAAGCTGTTCCAGGATTTTGGCGAGCATGAGCAATCGACTGCCCTTGAGATCTCCCGTGAGCCGGCCTGGAATTGATTGTCGGTGCGTGCTGATAGCGTGGGAGTCAGTTGAGAGAGATGGCATCACCGGGACGTTGCGGCTGAGTTTGTTTCTGGCATTGTTGGACTCCCTGCTTCGGGGAGATTGGTCCCGGCCGAGTGGCCCTCCGTTCTTGTCGCGCAGGCTTGTGCTTGCTGCTTGATCTTCGTTCTCATGTCCGCCGTCGGGCGGCGTGCTTGTGGCGCGGTCGCCACGGTTCCCTTGGGCTTGTCGGTCCGTTGTCGGCGTTTGCGAGGAGGTGGTCCCGTTGTGTGAGCAGGGTGAGCGGCTTGGCGTTTCTGCGGCTGCGGGTCCGCCGGCTGGCATGCGCGGCGGCAGCGGGCGGGATGGCGGCGGGTCTGGTGTCGGCGTGCCCGGGTCGGCGGGTGAGGCGGCGGAGATGGTGCTGGCCGGCCTGGGCTGGCTGGCCTCGGCGGATCTGGCGTCGGTGCCGGCGGTGGTGCGGGCGGACTGCCTGCGTGCCCTGGAGCGGGCCGCGTCGGTGCACATCGCGGCCCGGTCAGCGGTCCTGTCGGCGTTCGACGCGCAGTGCGGCTTCCAAGATGACGGTCACGGGACGGCGCGGACGTGGCTGCGGTGGCAGACCCAGATCACCAATCCCGCCGCCTCGGCCGCCATCGGGTGGATGCGCCGCCTGGATGCCCACGTGGCGGTGCGGGACGCGCTGGCGGCCGGGACCGTGTCATCGTCGTGGGGGCGGCAGATCTGCGACTGGACCGACCCGCTGCCGGCGTCCGCGCGGGAGGACGCGGACCTGATCCTGCTCGCCGCCGCCGCCGGCGGCGCGGAACTGGCCGACCTGGAGGCCCTGGCCGCTCAGATCCGCCGCCGCCTGTGTCCCGACGACAACGACGGCAAGCCCGGGTTCGCCGATCGGCAGGTCCGGCTGCGGAGCACCCTGGGCGGCATGGGCCGCCTGGACGGCGACCTCACCCAGGGCTGCGCCGAGGCGATCCAGGCTGTCCTGGACGCCCTGGGCAAAAAGGCGGGCCCGGAAGACACCCGCACCGTGCGGCAGCGTCACCACGACGCGCTTCAGGAAGCCTTCCGGAGGCTGATCGCCGCCGGGATGGTGCCCGACCGGGCCGGCCAGCCGACGCAGATCCAGCTGCACATGAGCCTTGATGACCTTCTCGCCCGCACCGGCGCCCCGGCCGGCGGAGCCGGACCGGAAAGCGGCTCCGGCCAGCCCGCCAGCGGCGAGCAGGCCAGCGGCGAGCCGGGCGGGGCTGGCGGTAGCGCGGTCGGCAGGTCGGGGAGCTGGTGGCATGGGGCGGGCTGGCGGGACAGGCTGTGGCCCCGGCTCACCCCAGACGGGACCGCAGCGCCCTCTCCGGTGCTTCCGGGCGCGGGTGCGATGCCGGGCGAGGAGTGCGACGCCACGATCGTGCCGATGGTCACCGGCCATGTCGACCACGACCTGCTCAACCGGCTCACCAGCCTGCTCTCCGGCCCCGGCCCCGGCCCCGGCGCCGGCAGTACCCCTGGCAGCGGCATGCCAGGAGCCGGGGGCTGCCCGTCGTGCGGGACCGGGCTCGGGGCTCAGAGCCGGGAGCGGTTCCGCCGGCAGGTACGGGACCTGATTCTCGCGAACGCGGTCGCGCTGCTGTCCGGGCCGCACGGCCTCGCGTCGTACCTGCGGACCGGGAAGCTCGCGCCGCCGGCCGGGTCGGTGAGCCTGCCGCTGGACGTGGGCAGGGCGACGGACACCATCCCGCCGCACCTGCGCCGGGCCGTGATCGTGCGGGACCGGCACTGCGCGGCGCCGGGATGCCTCCAGCCGCCGGCGGGATGCCAGGTGCATCACATCGTCCCGCGTAGCCTGGGCGGCGCCACCAAACTGACTAATTTGCTCCTTTTGTGCTCATTTCACCATCTAATTGTTGTGCACCAGTGGAACTGGACGATCACCCTGAACCCGGACGGCACCACCACCGCCCGCAGCCCCGACGGCAAGCGCGTTTACCACAGCCACAGCCCGCCCATGGCAGCCTGAGCGGGGCGGGTCGGCGATGCGCGGCGGCACAGAGTTCCGCGGCATCTCGCGCGGATATTTGGTCCTCGCTCCAGCGGGCTCAGTCCGGATACGACAAGGATACGTCCGTAACATGGGCGTTCCCACATAGCGGCGGATTCCTCTGCGGCACCAACAACTTCCCGAGCAAGGCAGCTGACGGGCGCCGGCGTCTAGCCGCGACGCCGTACCGCCTTGGCGCGTATGTCGTCGACGAGGACCGCCTGCCGCAGGACGCAGCCGTTGTCCGGGAGTTGCCCCGACCGGATGGCCGTCGCGAACGCCTCCAGCGAGTTCGCCACCTGGTCGTCGGGCGCCAGCCGGATCTCCTGGACGCCAGGCTGCCGTTCCAGGCGCACCACCGGGACGTGGCCGGCGGGCGGGGTGTAGGCATGCTCGACCACGATCCGCCCCGCGCTGCCCCAGAGCTCGTAACCGGACCGGTAGGAGTGGTCGAGGCCAAAGGTCACCTGCGCTCCCACGCCGCCCGCGCACAGCAGCGCATGCCCGGAGGAGTCGACGCGCTGGCCGTGGCGGGAGGTGAGGACCGCCGAAAGAACGTCAAGGTCGCTTCCGCCCAGGAAGGACATCGCGGCGCGCACCGGATAGACCCCGGCGTCCATGAGCGCGCCGCCGCCGAGTTCGGCGCTGTAGCGGATATCCCCGGCCGGCAGCCTCGGGATGCCGAACGAGGCGTGGAAGGCGCGCAGGCCGCCGATCGCGCCGTCCTCGAGCAGGCGCCTGACCGCCGAGTGCTGGCTGTGGCGGAGGAACATCACGTTCTCCATGAGCACCAGCCCGCGGGACCGTGCCTCGGCTATCAGGTCGCCCGTCCGGGACGCGCTGGTGGTCAGCGGTTTCTCGGCGAGCACGTGCTTGCCGGCGCGCAGGGCGCTTTCGATCCACGTGGCGTGCATGGCGTTCGGCAGCGGGATGTAGACGGCCTCGACCTCATCGAGGTCCAGGAGCCCCTCGTAGCCCTTGACCGCGCGGCAGCCGTAGGTCAGCGCGGCCTGCTCAGCCTTGCCGATGTCCCGGCTGGCGATCGCGGTGATCTTCGTCCCGGGAAGGGCCGCCATGGCGGGAAGCATCTTCCTGCGGGCGATGCTCGCGCATCCCATGATCCCGATTCGCACGGGACTCACACGATTTCCCTTCCCTAGAGTCGCGTGGCGTGGCCCGGCTCTCCGAACGATAGGGAAGCCGCGGCCGGCCGGGCATCCCCCGACCTGACAGATCGCCGCCGCCGTTATCAGATCGGGGGATGCCCGGCCCGATCCGCCTGACCTAGCCTACGAAAGGACCATTCCGGGCGCCGTTGACCGAAAGGCGGTCACCCACATGGCACAGCCAGCCGTGGTCGACAGCGCGAGCACGACCGGCACGCCCGGCGACCCGGTCATGTCCATGGCGGACTTCTGCTCCTGGTTCAACGCGCGGGTCAGGGCGATCAGCTTCCAGGTGGACCGGATCCCGTTCGCGGACCTGTCCGGCTGGGACTTCGAACCGGACACGGGCAACCTCGTCCACAAGAGCGGGCGGTTCTTCTCGATCGAGGGCCTGCGGGTCCGGGCCGGCCGGCCGTGGATGAGCGAGTGGACCCAGCCGATCATCGTGCAGCCGGAGATCGGCGTGCTCGGCATCCTCGTCAAGCGGTTCGGCGGTGTCCCGCACTGCCTGATGCAGGCGAAGATGGAGCCGGGCAATATCAACGGCCCGCAGATCTCCCCGACCGTGCAGGCCACGCGCAGCAACTACCTGAAGGTTCACGGCGGTGCGGGCACCAAGTACCTGGAGTACTTCAGGCCGGGCTCGCGCGGCAAGGTGCTGTTCGACGGGCTGCAGTCCGAGCAGGGCTCGCTGTACCTGCACAAGCTCAACCGGAACGTCGTCGTCGAGACCGAGGACGACGTGCCGCTCGACGAGAACTTCTGCTGGCTCACGCTCGCCCAGCTCGGCCGCCTGCTGCGGCTGGACAACATCGTGAACATGGACTCCAGATCGGTCCTGTCGTGCATCACGCCCGCGCTGACGAGGCCGGACGGCTGGGTCGCCCACGAGATGGGGGAGATCCTCAGCTGGCTCACCGAGATGCGCGCCCGGCAGGAGCTGGTGCAGCGCCTGGTACCGCTCAAGCACGTCACCGAGGACGGCTGGCGTCTCGGTGCCGACGTGATCGACCACCGGGACGGCAAGTACTTCGACATCATCGCGGTGGCCGTGCGGGCGAGCAACCGCGAGGTCGCCGCGTGGACCCAGCCGCTGCTGGCACCCAAGCAACCTGGCCTGTTCGCGTTGCTGGTCAAGCGGATCGGCGGCACGCCGCACGCACTGGTCCAGGCCCGCAGCGACGCGGGCATGCTCAGCATCGCCGAGCTGACCGCCACCGTGCACTGCCAGCCGGGCAACTACGCTGACGCGCCGGCTGAACACCGCCCGCCCTACCTCGACTATGCGCTGGCCGCGCCCGCGAGCCGCGTCCGGCTGGACGTCCTGTACTCCGAGGAGGGCGGCCGCTTCCACCACGCGCAGAACCGCTACCTGCTGATCGAGGTCGAGGACGACTTCGCCGCCGAGCCCGACGACCGGTACCTGTGGACCACGCTCAGCCAGCTCACGTCGCTGCTGCCGCACAGCAACTACCTGACGGTGGAACTCCGCAGCCTCATGGCCAGCCTGCGAAGCGCCTGACCCCCAGCTGGTCTCGCAGGTCGTCGACCAGCGTTTTGACGCCGCCCGGGCCGCTCGCGGCACCGAAGACGTGGTAGTCGGGACGGACGAGCACGCTTGTCGCCATGAACCGCGCCAGATACGGCCGGTAGAGGTTGTCCACGTCCACCACGCCGTCCTCCCGCGCGCTCCCTGAAGGCAGCAGCCGCACCACGCGGGCCTGAATTTCGGTGAGGAAAGAAAGCTGGTCCTCATCGACTGCGGCGCCCGGATCCTCGGTGGTCAGCAGGGTAAAACCGCGGCCGACGACATCGTCGAACAGCCCGGTTTCCCCTCGCAGCCGCACCCGTCCCTGCGGGACGACGCCGCCAGCCGGCGGCCCGGCCGCGTCCGCTCCGTGCTGTCGCTGGAGCAGCCCGGCCGAGAGCGGCTTCGCCTGCTCGGGCCTGGCCGGCGCCTTGCCGGCGCGATTGGCCAGCACGGTGGCGTCCCGCTCGGCGGCGGCCGCCGGGTCCGTCACGCAGATCACCCGGCCCAGCTGGACCGATGCCAGGATCGCCTCCTTGGCCTCGGAACGGCGCTCTTGCGTGTAGCTGTCCATGACGGACTCGGCGGCCAGCCCGCGGAGCGTGAGGTCGAGCTTCCACGCCAGGTTGGTGACGTCCCGGATGCCGGAGCACATGCCCTGGCCGGCGAAGGGCGGCATGAGGTGGGCCGCGTCGCCGGCCAGCAGGACGTGGCCAACCCGCCACTGGTCGGCCCACCTGGCCTGGAAGATGTACGTGGTGCTGCGCAGCAGGGTGGCGGTATCGGGGGTGACGCCGAACGGTGCCAGCAGCCGCCACGCCGTCTCGGCGGAGTTCAGCTCGGCCGTGCTCTCGCCCGGCAGGCGCATGAACTCCCAGCGCCGCCGCCCGGGGCCGCTGCTCACCAGGGTCGTGGGCCTGGCCGGATCGCAGATCTGCACGTTCGTGGGCACGAACTCGCGCGGCTCCCGGAGCTCGACGTCGCAGAGCAGCCACTCGTAGGCGAACCCGAGGTCGGTGACGGAGACGTCGAGGTGGTCGCGCACGAAGCTGTTGGCGCCGTCGCAGCCCACGACCCACCGCGCGGAGAGTACGTGCGTCACGCCGTCGCCGTCGGCGGCGGTCACCTCCGCCCGCTGGTCACCGTCGGCGATGCCCACGACCTCGTGCCCGCGCAGCACCGTGAGGCCGGGCAGCAGCGCTGCCCTGGCCGCGATGAGCTCCTCGAGAGCCGGCTGGTGCATCGTGTTCGCGTCCGGCCAGCCGTACGGGCCGGCCGTCGTGAACGCGATGTCAAGCAGGGCCTCGCCGGTCGCGGTCTGCCACTGGTAGCCGCTGGCCGGCGCCGTGATCCGGCCGAGGTCAGGGCCTATCCCGGTGGCGGCGAGGAGCCGCGCGGTCTCGCCGTCGAAGCTGGTCGCCCGTGGCAGCCGGTACGGCCGGGGACGGCGCTCGAGCACGGTGACCCGCCAGCCGCGCTGGGCCAGCAGTACCGACAAGGCGGCGCCTGCCGGCCCGTTGCCCACAATGACGACGTCGGCGTCCGTCAACGAAAGCTCACAGGTCAGCAGTCAGGCGGCTGAGCTGTTCACGCAGGCAGCCGATGCGCCCCGGCAGCCGCGGATCGCCTTGCGGCCAAGCCAGATCGATGCCTATCCGCCCGTCGAAGGCGCTCACCACGTAGCCGCCGAGGTCATCCGCGCCTTTCATGCGGGAAGCGGAGTGAAAGTTCGTCAGCCGCAGGTCGCCCGGCGTGCGCATCGGGGGTACCGGCCCCCAGTTCATCATGCTGACCACCCGGAAGGCGATGCTCGGATCCCACGGCCTGGCGTCGGGCGACGGCTGGCTGAGCAGGTCAAGGAGGCTGCGCTGAATAGATCCGTCGGCCAGTCCTGCCCGCAGCCGCGCGCCGACGGCCCGGCCGATCGCGATGGCATCGGGCTCGATGTCGCCGGTGACCCTGAATCCCGCGCCGCCGACCACGTTCGTGCCCTCGGTCGGGCCGACCGGCGGGGTGAGGCGATTGCGCAGGTTCACCGTGTACCGGTACACCAGGTCGGTCAGCGGCAGGTCACGAATCTCGGCCTCGGCGAGCAGGATGGCGCCGGACAGCAGGCCGTTGATCGTGACGTGCTCGCGGTGGCCGAGTTCGGCCAGTGCCCTTCCCTGCGCCGCCGTCAGGCGATGCTGGACCACGTTCCGGACGACCGGGGCCGGCCCGGACGCGGGCTGGCCCGGTAACCGCACCGGCGCGGGGGCGTTCGGGTGGATGCCGCGCTCGGCCAGCAGGTACTCCAGCGACCTGGGATACGGGTGGCGGGGCAGGTCGGCGGGCGCGCCGCCGGCCACCTCGGTGTAGCAGGACCACAGCGCCGCGAGCACCTCGATGGCGTGGCGCGCGTCGGCGATGCTGTGGTGGATCGCCAGGCACACGCTCGCCTCGTCGCCGTCGCGCACGACGTTGAGCGTGCTCAGCGCCCGGTGCTGATCGAATTCCACGCCTGCCAGCGGCAGTTCGGGGTTCCCGGCGCAGACCCGGACCTCGGGCGCGGCGTCGGCCTCCATGAAGACAAGCCCGTCGTCGCCGGCTGCCAGCCGGGCCGATAACTGGGGATACGCGCGGCATACGGCCTCGTAGGCGGCCGCCAGGGCCGCCGGATCCAGCCGGCCCTCGGCGCGCACCGCGTACCCGATGTAGGTCTCCTTGCAGGCCTGGACCTCCTCGCTGGGTGAGAGCGCCCGCCAGACTCCAGCCCTGGTCAAGAGCTGCCTCCGCCTGCCAGTTTCTGCGTCAAGATCGCGATCATGCGGTCCGCGTGGTCGGTGAGGAAGAAGTGGCCGCCCGGGAAGACGCGGAGATCCGTCGGCCCGGTGGTGTGCTCGTCCCAGGCGCGGGCCTCATCGATGGACACCCTGGGGTCGCTGTCGCCGGTGAACACGGTGATGGGGCAGTCCAGCTTGCGGCGGGGGTCGTGGCGGTACGTCTCGACGGCCTGGTAGTCGCTGCGGACGGCTGGCAGGATCATCTCCAGCAGTTCCGGGTCGGTCAGCATGGTCGCGTCCGTGCCGCTCAGCTTCCGGAGCTCGGCCACCAGCCGGGCGTCCGATGCCTGGTGCACCCGCTCGTCGCGGTAGCGGGACGGTGCCCGCCGGCCAGAAGCGAAGAGGTGCGCGGGCGGCGGGAGCCCGGCGTCACCCGCCCGCAGCGCCACCTCGTAGCCGAGCACAGCGCCCATGCTGTGCCCGAACAGCGCCATGGGACGGTCGCCGGTGTGCCGCAGCGCGTCGGTGACCTGGTCCGCGAGGTCGCCGATGCTGCTGACCGCGGGCTCGTGCCGCCTTTCCTGGCGGCCCGGGTACTGGATCGCGAGGACTTCCACCGCGGGGGCGAGCGCCCTGGACAGCGGGAAGAAGAAGGACGCCGACCCGCCCGCGTGGGGCAGGCACACGAGGCGGGCCTGGCAACCTGGCGCCGGGTGGGACCGGCGCACCCATTTGTCGACGTACTCCGCGGGGGCAGGCACGTCAGGCGAGCTTGAGCGGGAGGTTTCTGGTGCGGGTGAAGCCAGGCCGCAGGATCCAGGGGAGCTCTTCACGCGGCACGGCAAGGGCCAGGTTGGGGAACCGGGTGAACAGTCCGTGGAGCGCGACTTCGGCTTCCTGGTAGGCGAGGTGCTGGCCGAGGCAGCGGTGGATGCCCCTGCCGAACCCGAGGTGGCCCTCGCTGCCGACGGCCAGCCGGTCGACGATCAGCTTGCCGGGGTCGGCGAACCGGCGCGGGTCGGTGTTGGCGGCCAGCACCAGCGGCGCGACCGCCGCCCCTCTGGGGATCTTCACGCCGCCGACCTCCACATCCTCGGAGGGGAACCTCGGCTGCGCGAACTGCATCGGGCCCAGCCGCTGCAGCTCGCGCACGGCCTGCGGCCACAGCGACGGATCGTCCTTCAGCCGCTGGAGCTGATCGGGGTGCTCAAGCAGGGTGAGCACCGAATTGCCGATCAGGTACGCCGTCGTCTGGTTGCCGGCCGTGACCAGGCTGAAGAGAATGCCGATCAGCTCCCGGTCGGTGACGATGCCGGGGTCGGCCGTCTGCTGCTGCACGAGCGCGCTGACCAGGTCGTCCTTCGGCTCGGCCCGCCTGCTATTGATGACCTCCTGCGCGAGGTCAACGCACCTGAGCAAGGCGGGCGGGATGGCCTCGCCGTTGGCCGTGGCCATGGCGTCGCCCCAGGCTCGCCAGGCCGGCCGGTCGGCCTCGTCGATGCCGACCAGTTCGCAGATCACGGTCACCGGCAGCGGGTAGCAGAACTCCTGGACCAGCTCGACCGGAGTGCCGTCGCCTCCGGCTGCCTCCAGCTTGTCGAGCAGGTCAGCGGCGATGGCCTCGACCCTGGGCCGCAGTCTTGCCACCCGGTGCGCCGTCAGCGCGTAGGAGACCAGCTTGCGCAGCCGGGTGTGGTCATCGCCGTCGGACACGTTGAGTAAGTTGGCGAGCCAGTGGATCAGGTCGGGCGGGATCTTCAGGTTGTCGAACGCGCCCTGGCGGATGTCCGGCAAGGTCGAGTCCGCTGGCGGGTTGGTGAGGAACCGGGGGTCGGTGAGTACCATCCGCACGTCCTCGTAGCGCGCGACCAGGTACATTGTCGGGCCGCCCATCATGGTGCCCATCACCATCGTGGGCCACTCGCGTAGCCGCGCGTACCAGCCGAACGGGTCGGCGACCACTTCTGGTGAGAACAAGTCGACCGTATCGACCGGGTTCTCGGCAGTGGCGGTCATGGGCGTCTCCTTCCATCTCAGGCAAAGCTCGCCATCTGGAAACGATAGGGACGGCAGGACCCGCCGGGCATCCCCCGACCTGATAAATGGTGCTGTTGGGCCGCAGGCGTGACGGCGTTGCCGTGGTGCGTTGTCCGCGAATCTTCACCAAACCAGCAGCACCGTAAATATGGACGTCGCGGGCATGGGGCTGCCCCGCGGCTATCAGGTCGGGGGATGCCCGGCCGAAGCCGCCTGTCCTAACCTACGGAAGGGGCATGCCGGGCGCCGCTGACCGAAAGGCGATCACCCAGATGAGCGTCATGCTTCTCCTGAATGGTCCCAACTTGGGTGCCCTGGGCCACCGCGAGCCGGAGATTTACGGTACCGACACCCTCGCCGACATCGAGAAGGCGGTCGCCGGCGAGGTGAGCGCCCGGGGCTGGGAAGTCGTCTCGATCCAGCGGGACGGAGAGGGTGACCTGGTCAGTGCGATCCATCAGTACCGCGAAACAACGGTCGGTGCCATCGTGAACCCCGGCGCGCTGATGATCGCGGGCTGGAGCCTGCGGGACGCGCTGGCGAGCTATTCACCGCCGTGGATCGAGGTGCACCTCAGCAATGTCTGGGCACGCGAGCAATTCCGGCACGAGTCGGTGATCGCTCCGCTGGCGAGCGGCGTGGTGGCCGGTCTCGGCGCCTTCGGCTACCGCCTGGCCGCCCGGGCGCTTGTGCACCTGTGCCCGGAAGCGTGACGGTGCGTGCGCGGGAGTGCCCGGGCTGACCGCCGATGAAAGCGCTCATACTGTCCGGCGGGCGGGGGAATCGCCTGCGCCCGATCACCAGCACGTCGCCCAAGCAGCTCGTCCCCGTGGCCAACAAGCCCGTCCTGTATTTCTGCCTCGAGGCCGTCACCGCGGCCAGGATCACCGATGTCGGCATCATCGTCGGCCAGTCGGGAGCGGAGATCTCCGAGGCGGTCGGCGATGGTTCCAGATGGGGTGCCCGCGTTACCTACATCCGCCAGGAAGCACCACTGGGCCTGGCCCATGCCGTCTTAGTCGCCCGCGAATTTCTCGGCGAGGACGACTTCGTCATGTACCTCGGGGACAATTTCATCGCCGGCGGGATCAGGGAGATCGTCGATGACTTCCGCCGCCTCCGCCCCGACGCGCAGATTCTGCTCGCCAAGGTCGCCGACCCGACCGCCTTCGGCGTCGCCGAGCTCGACTGCTCTGGCCGGCTCGTGGGGCTCGAGGAGAAGCCCGCGTACCCGCGCAGCGACCTGGCCATGGTCGGCGTGTACATATTCACGCCGGCCATCCACGAGGCGGTGCGGGCCATCAGGCCCTCGTGGCGTGGTGAGCTGGAGATCTGCGACGCGATCGGCTGGCTGCTCGGCCGCGGCGCGCAGGTGCGGCCGACGCTGACCTCCGGGTACTGGAAGGACACCGGGAACGTCAGCGACATGCTGGAGGTGAACCGCTTAGTCCTGGAGACAATCGAGGCCCGCGTCGACGGCAAGGTCGACGCGGCGAGCGAGATCATCGGCCGGGTGCGCATCGAGGCAGGCGCCGAGATCCGCTGCTCCCGGATCGTGGGCCCCGCGATCATCGGCGCGGACGCGGTGGTTCAGGGCTCCTATGTCGGCCCCTTCACATCGATCGCGCGGCGGTGCCGGATCGAGAACAGCGAGATCGAGTTCTCCATTGTGCTCGAGGACTCCAGCATCGAGGGAGTCAGGCGCATCGAAGCGTCACTCATCGGCAGGAACGTGACCGTGCTCCCGGCCCCGCGAGTGCCCTCGTCGCACTGCCTGGTCCTTGGTGACTACAGCAAGGTGCAGATTTCCAGATGACAACCCGGATCATGGTCACGGGGGGAGCGGGCTTCATCGGCTCTCACTACGTGCGTACCCTGCTCGGGCCTGACGGCCCGGGCGACGTCAGCATCACGGTAGTCGACAAGCTCACCTACGCCGGCAACCTGGCCAACCTCGAGTCCGTGCGGGCCAGCGACCGCTTCCGGTTCATCCGGGGCGACGTGTGCGACGAGCACCTGGCCGACAAGCTCGTTGCCCAGCACGATCAGGTGGTGCACTTCGCTGCCGAGTCACACGTGGACAGGTCGATCGCCGGCGCGCATGAGTTCACCCGCACGAACGTGCTCGGCACCCAGGTTCTCCTCGACGCGGCGCTGCAAAGCGGCCTGCGGACGTTCGTGCATATCTCCACCGACGAGGTCTACGGCTCCGTCTCGCAAGGATCCACTCCGGAGACCCATCCGCTGAGCCCGAGCTCACCGTACGCGGCCAGCAAGGCATCGAGCGACCTCATCGCGCTTGCCTTCCACCGCACTCACGACCTGGACGTGCGGGTGGCTCGTGCCTCCAACAACTACGGTCATCATCACTTCCCGGAAAAACTGATACCGCTCTTCATCACCAATCTCCTCACGGGCAGGAAGGTGCCGCTGTACGGCGACGGCGGGAATGTCAGGGACTGGCTGCACATCGATGACCATGTCGCGGGCATAGAACTGGTACGTCAGAAGGGCCGGCCGGGCGAGATCTACAACATCGGCAGCGGCGCCGGGCTGTCGAACAACGAGCTCACCGGTCTGCTGCTTGACGCGTGCGGCGTCACCTGGGCGCGGGTTGAGCACGTAGCCGACCGCAAAGGGCACGACCGCCGGTACTCGCTCGACTTCACCAAGATCTCGGCCGAGCTTGGCTACCGGCCGCGCAAGGAACTCGCCAGGGGCCTCGCCGAGACGGTGCGCTGGTACCAGGAGAACCGGTCCTGGTGGGAGCCGCTCATCCGCGGCTCTGCGGTACGGGCATCGCGATAGCCGTCAGGAGCAGGCCGTCCCGGGCCAGCCAGCGGCCGGAAAAGGAGGCCAGCGGGACACCGCCGGCCAGGGGCGGTGCTACCAGCAAGCGTGCCTCGAAAGTGCCGGCCGCCGCGTTGATGGTGATGTCGGCGTCATCGAAATCCAGCCGTCGCCCAGTGACCGGGAACCACGCCTTGTACACCGTTTCCTTAGCGCTGAACAGCAGGCGATCCCAGCAGGGGCCGGGCGCGAGCTCGGCCAGGCGGCCTAGCCCGCATCGCTCGCTGTCGCTCGCTATCGCGGCGAGCACCCCGGCGGGCAGCGGCTCGTCCGGCTCCGCGTCAAGCCCTATCGTCAGGTACCGGCCCGCCCGGGCCGCGGCGGCGGCCCGGTACCCGGCGCAGTGCGTGATGCTGCCGACAATGCCAGGCGGCCATCGCGGGGCGCCGCGCTCTCCGGTGCCGATAGGCGCTGGCGGCAGGCCGAGCGCGCTGAGCGCGCGCCGGGCGCAGTGCCTGGCCGTGGTGAACTCGCGGCGGCGCTTGTCGACCGCCCGGGCGATGACCGCGAGTTCCTCGGGGAACAGCACCACACCGGGCGGGTCAGCGAACTCCTCGCTGGCTGACACCCCGGCGGGCAGGATCGCGTCGATCATCGGTCACGGCGCGTCCCAGGTGACCGGCAGCGCGTGCACCCCGTAGGTGAGCATGTCATGGCGCAGGGGGATCTCCTCGGCCGGCCCGGCGAGGCGGAGGCCCGGCAGGCGGCGCAGCAGTTCGGTGTACCCGACCGTCATCTCCACGCGGGCCAGCTGCTGGCCCAGGCAATTGTGCACGCCGTGGCCGAAGGCCAGGTGCGACACCGGAGTCCGGGTGACGTCCAGGACGCCGGCGTCCGGCCAGTGCTGCTCGTCCCGGTTGGCGGCCACCACGGAGACCGCTACGGTCGAGCCGGCCGGGATGTGATGGCCGCCGAGTTCCAGGTCCTCGCTGGCGAACCTGAAGAGTCCCACGTGGATGATCGACAGGTAGCGCAGCAGCTCCTCGATGGCGTTGCCGATGAGGGACGGGTCATCGCGCAGCGCGGCGAGCTGCCCGGGCCGCCGGAGCAGCGCGAAGGTGCCCATCCCCAGCATGTTCGAGGTGGTCTCGTGACCGGCGATGAACAGGATATTGGCGATGTTGATCAGCTCGTCGTCCGTCAGCGCGGGATCGGCGCCGGCGTGGTGGATCAGGCCGGAGAGGATATCGTCGCTCGCGTTTTTCCGCTTGTCCGTGATCAGCCGCCGCATGAACGCGCGCTGGATCTCGACGTTCGCGAGCGCTTCCTTGACCGGCACGTTCATCCGCATCAGGGCGGCCGCGCTGCGCTGGAACTCCTCCCGCTGCGAGTAGGGCACCCCGAGCAGCTCGCACATCACCTGCGTGGGCACCGGGAGCGCGAACTCGGGCACCAGGTCGGCGGTGTTTCCCCTGGCCATCATGGCATCGATGAGGCCGGTCACGATCTGCTCTACCCGCGTGGTCAGCTTGCGCATCCGCCTGAAGCTGAACTGCCCGGTAAGCAGCCGGCGATAACGGGTGTGGTCAGGCGGGTCCAGGCTGATGAACGACCCGACCCGCGACTTGTCGTCCCGCAAGTGCTCGATAAGTTCTGCGGGCAGTTCCTTGAATCTGGGGTGGTAGCGCAGCCGGTCGGCCGATAGCCGGGGGTCCGACAGCACCGCTCGGGCCTCGTCGTACCCGGACACGAGCCAGAACGGATCTCCGCTCGGCAGGGTCGACACCGAGATCGGGGCCTGCCCGGCCAGCGCCATGAGGGCGGCCGGCGGCGTGAACGGGTCGTCGCGCTCCAGGAACTCCTGGCGCAGCGGAGCGCGCAGCGATTCGCCGGCGGGCGGGGTCTGCTTCGTGTTGGTCGTCACTTCGCGTACTCCTTTAGCCGAAGAAGCTGGTGATGGACTCGGCCAGGCTCGCGGCGTCTATCCCGTGCAGCCGGTCGTGATCCCCGGGCGTGCCGTAGACGCGCGTTTCGGTGTCCCTCCGCACGCCGAATGACCGCAGCCGGTGCGGCTCGTCGCCGAGCGCCTCGGACACCTCGTGCGCCGAGGTCCCCCGCAGGTACGGCTCGACCAGCGCCACGTTCGGCCGGGCGGCGCTCACCGCGGCATGCAGCCCGGCGTGGTCGAACGGCCGGATCGTGGCCGTGTACAGCACCGTGGCGTCGATCGCGGATGTCGCCGCGAGCACCTGGTCAAGGACCGGGCCGACCGCGACCACCACGCCGCCGCGGCCCCGCCGCAGCACCGTGAACCCGCCTGCGACCGCGACCGCCTCGCTGTTGGCTCTTTCTGACAGCCGCAGGTAAACCCGGCCGTCGCCGGATACCGCGTCCCGCAGCAGCGGCCCGACCTCGTCCTCGTGGCCGGGCACGTGCACGGTCCAGCCGGGCAGCGTGTCGAACAGCGCGACGTCACCAGGTGACTGATGGGTCCGGCCCCACGACGGGTCGTCGTAGGAGGCGCCGATGCTGACCAGCACCGCGCCGACATCCTGGTGCGTGAGGCAGATCTTGAGCTGCTCGAACGGCCGCTCGACCAGGAATGGCGCGTAGCTGTGCACCACCGGCCTCAGCCCGGACAGGGCCAGGCCGCCGGCGATCCCGATCATCGCCTGCTCCCGGATCCCGACGTTGATCACGCGGTCCGGATACTCGGCCTTCACGCCACAGAAGGCCCACGCTGAGATGTCCGCGGTCAGCACGACCACCCTCGGATCGGCCGCCAGTGACTCGATTACGGTCTCGGCGAAGACCGTGCGCATCTGCTTCCTGGTCACCTGGGTGGTCATGCCACGCTCCAATTTGTGCCCTCGCGAATCTCCGCCACCACCGCCTGCGGCCGCCCGCCGGGTTCGGAGGTCAGCGCCTGGTACAGAGCGTCGTGGTCGCGGCCGTTCACGGTGGCCGCGCGCCAGCCTTCCAGCTCAAAGCGCCTCGCGATCCCGCCGGGCCAGCCAAGGCTCGCCGTGCTGTTGTCGATCACGATCGCGGTGAGGCGGCCGAGCCCGAGCCGGCCGGCGATCGACATCGCCTCGTGGTTGCTGCCCTCGTCGAATTCGCCGTCGCCCATCATGACCACGACGCGGGCGCGGCAGCCCTGTGCCCGCAGTCCGAGCGCCGTCCCGATGCCGAGCGGCAGCCCGTGGCCCAGCGAGCCGCTGCTGGTCTCCACGCCGGGTGCCAGCACCCGGTCCGGGTGCATGCCGAGCCGCGACCCGAACGTCCTCCAGGTGTCGAGCGTGTCCGGCTCGATAAAGCCCTTCGCGGCGAGCACCGCGTAATACGCCATGGGCCCGTGGCCCTTGGAGAGATAGAACCGGTCCCGGCCGGGGTCGTCGATGCTGGCCGGCGAGATGTTGAGCACGCGGTCATACAGCACCCAGAGCGCGTCCAGCGTCGAAGTGGCGGCCCACAGGTGCTTTTCGTCGCCGGTCATCCGGCCGAAGAGGCTTCTTAACCTCTCTTCTGTCGTCTGCATGGTTCCGCGCTTCCCGAAGTCGAGGTGATCAGGCCGGCTTGCGGGCGGTCAGGAGGACGTACCCTACGCTCGCTTCCCTGCTGAACAGGCGGTAGCGGGAGAGGATGAGGTCGCACATCTCTTTCCCGATGTGCGGCTCAGCGATATCCCGCATCGCTTCGAACCGCACCGCCGCCTTGCCCCACGATGGCCGGGTGTGCCTGCTGACATCCTCGGTGGCCTCGGGTATGAGTCCGGCCGCGCGGACGTGGGACAGGTACTCGTCAAGTCCGACGATCGTCAGCACGCCTCCGCTGGCCTCGAACAGGCGGGCGGCATCACCGTCTTGCCCGTCGTCGTCAGGTACCAGCAGGAAGTCGCCGATCGCAATCCGCCCGCCGGGCCGCAGGACCCTGGCAGCGTGACGGAGCACGTGCCACCGGTCGGGCATGTGGTGCATGGACTCCAGCGCCCAGACGAGGTCGAAGGACTCGTCAGGTAACGGCAGGTCCATCGCGTCGGCGAACTGAAAGGACAGCCGGCCGGCCAGCCCGGCCGCGGCGGCGCGGTCGGCTGCCCGCCGCACCTGCCGCTTGCTGACCGAGACTCCCACGATCTCGATGTCATGCGCGGCGGCCAGCCTGATGGCCGGCTCGCCGATGCCGCAACCGAGATCGAGCAGCCGGTCGCCGGGCTTGATGGTCAGAAGTCCGCTCAGCTTGTCGGTCAGCCGGTTGGCGGCTTCTTCGAACGACGCGCCGTCGGACGCGTCGTTCCAGTAGCCATGGTGCAGATTCACGCCCCACAGCTGGTCGAGCGCCTCCGCGAGGGCATCGTAGCCTTCGCCAAGTTCGGTCGGCGTCGGTTTTTTCACGCGTCCTCCTTTGCCACTATTTACTGAACCGCGTTCCATCTGGCCGCCAGTTCGACGCGCGATGCGATGCTCATCTTCTGGTACACCTTCTTGAGGTGGAATGCCACGGTGTGCCGGGAGATGAAAAGCTGCCTGCCGACCTCGTTGTTGGTGTATCCCTGGCTCACCAGCTCCGCGACCGCGAATTCGGTGTTGGTGAGCCCGTGCTGCGACTCGCCTTCACGCTCGACCGTGCGGATCGCGCGGCGGCGCACGCCGAGGTCCCAGAGCTTGTTCACGACGCGGGAAGCGTCGCGGGTGGCGCCGGCGGCGGTATAGGCGCTAAGAGCGGACTCGAGAATCCGGATCGCGTTCTTCCGCTCCGACCGCCGCGTGACCAGCAGGGCGGCCGTGTCCTCGCGCGCGGACGCCCCGCACCACCGGTCGGGATAGAGATCCGCCGCCTCGAGCAGCGTGCCGGGCTCGTCCTCCAGCAGCCCGGCTGCGTGCGCCGCCGCCGCCCGGATGACCGTGAACCTGGGATGCTCGGCGGCCGCGGCGCAGGCCGCTGTCACCGCTGCCGTCGCGAGGTCGCGGGCACCTAGCTTGCCGGAGGCGCGAACCAGCCACGAGGCCGCCGCCGGCTCCGACACCAGCAGCTGGCGAAGGACAAGAGGGCTGGTGACAATTCCGGCGACGAGTCCGGCGGCGCCGTCCGCCCCGCTGCGCGCCTCCGCGGCCTGAGCGGTCACCCACGCCCCCGCCGCCTGACCGAAGTAGCCGAGGAGGGCTTCACTAGTCAGCTTGTCCACGAAGTTCAGGCAGGTTCTCATGTCGGCACGGCGGAACGCGCCAAGGGCCATCACGACGTAACCGGTGGGCAATAGCGACCGGGCGCGATCGCAGCGCTCCGCGATCCCGAGCCCCGCTTCCACCTCGGCGAGCCCCTCGTCTACAAGTCCCATAGTGAATAGAAGCTCGCCTCGGACGACGCGGGCCGTCGCGGTCACGCGCTCGGGCTCCGGCAGGCTCCCGCGCGGCTCGAGGGACGCCAGCGCCCGCCGCCCGACCTCAAGTTCCCTGGCTTTGATCAGCAGCGCGACATGCCACAATGGAGCCAGTTCGCATGGCTCGTGATTCTCGTCACATTTGACGTCGACCGCCGCTGCGGCATAGAGCAGCCCTACGTCGAGCCGCCCGTCATGCCACGATAAGGCAGATCTGCGAAATAAGTCAGCGGCCTCACATGAGTCAGGTGAGAAATCATCTACGGATCCAGCAAAAGGATGCCGCGGAAAGCGCAACTGCGGTGTATAGCAGTCTAGATCACGGGGCTGCTCCGCATCGGTGGGCGCCGATGTCAGTAAAGAAGACAAAATCTCCCCTTTGGGTCTCTTGCGTGCTTTGCCCTGATTATCAACGCTACTCTTCAGGGGGACGCCACGTCAAGGGGGTTACGCCGCCGCAGAAGATTCATGAGAATGCCGCTTCATGATCAGATTCTCTTTTGAGTTCTATTCTAGAAGACACTATTTCTTTTGCCGGTTTCGGGGTGCGCGGCGAAGATTCCCGCGGGCCAGGCAGCGGCTGGTCTGGACCGTTCGCCGTCCGGCCCGGGCCTGAGCGGCCCGGTCAAGCCGCGCCCTTGGCGCCTGCGGGTCAGCGCAACCGCGCATGGGGATACCGGCCGCTATCCGAAGTCTACGTGCGAGTCTAGGCGCGGCCGATGCGGCTGGCTGGCCCGTGCCTCTTGCCGAATGGAAAGGGAAGGTGATTTGCTGCGAACGCGAACTTGCTTGGGCTGCAAATTTGTGCTGGCGCCGCGATTTGGGTGTTAGCACTGCGATTTACCGCTCACCGCGGCGGCTTTATCTTGGATCTAGCGGGAGTCTAGAACGAATCGCGACGATATGGTATCCCTCAGGCTGGTAGGCCAGGCGGGGGCGCCGCGCGAAGCGCGATGCGGGAATGCGCTGGCGAGCGCGGACTACCCACGTGGGTAATGGCCTTCTGGCAAGCGCCTAAGCCACCCTGAGGCTTGGAATCCGCGTGCTTGCGGGTTCCGCGGTTCGGGATCCGCACGAAGGGCTGGCGATGCCATGCGACAGCTTGAAGTGGCACTGATCGGCGCTGGCCTGATAGCGCGACTGCACGCCGGGGCGTGGACCGGCGCCGGGGCGGCTGTCCGCGTCTACTCCGACGACGGCCGTGCCGCCGACCTGGCGCGTGAGATCGGCGGGAAGGCCGCCGGCTCCCTGGCGCAGGCGCTGGACGGTGCCGATGCCGTTGATATCTGCACCCCCACGAGCACCCACCGCGAGATCGCCATGGCCGCCATCGCCAGGGGCGTGGGCGTGGTGTGCGAGAAGCCGTTGACGGCCAGCGTCGCGGAAGCCGAGGAGATCGTCGATGCCGCGGAGCGGGCCGGCGTGCCGCTCTACCCGGCCCACGACGGGCGGTTCGTCCCGGCGTTCGCCAGGCTCCGCGAGCTGGTGGCGGCCGGCCGCGCGGGCGAGGGCTCGCTCGCCCGGATCTTCGTGTCCGCTTATCATCCCAGGCCGTGGACCGGGCACGCGTCCGCGCGATCCGGCGGAATCCTGACCGATCAGATGCTGCACGGCGTCGACCTCGCTTACTGGATCTTCGGGGAGGTCGTGCGGGTGCATGCCTGTTACCAGGGTGAGATAGCCGCGCCGGCCCTGGAAGGCGCCGTCGCGATCGGCACCGCGACTCTCACCCACGCCAGCGGCGCGCTCAGCCAGGTCGTGAGCCGGTGGACGGCCACGCCGAATCCGCTGGCCAGGGTGGCATTCGTTGTAACAGGCACCGGCGGGACCCTGGTCCACGACTCCGAGTGGCCGCAGGAGGTCAGGGTCGCCGATGGCGAGGCTGGCGGCTTCGGCTACTCAGGGGAATTGCCGTTCGCCGCCGAGATGCGCGAGTTCGCCCAGGCGCTGCTCGGCGGGCCCAGCCGCGCCTGCGCGCGAGTGACGCGCTGGCCGCTGTCCGCATCACCCAGGCCGCGGCGGAGTCAGCCTGGAGCGGCCGTGCCGTGGAACTTCCCGCCAAGGGGGTCGCATGAGGATCGCCGTACTGTCGTTCGCCAGCGAGCGCGCGCAGACCTACGCCAGGCTGCTGCGGGACCTGCCCGGCGTCGACCTGCTCACCGCCGATCCAGGCGGGGCGCCGGATGATCCGGCCCGGGGTCGGGCCATGGCCAGGCGGCTCGGCGTGCCCTACACCGGCAGCTGGGACGAGGTCTACGAGTGGCTGCCTCAGGGCGTGGTGGTCACCAGCGAGGTCAGCCGCCACCGGGAACTGATCGAGCGCGCCGCCGAGGCCGAGGCGCAGGTGCTGTGCGAGCACCCGCTGGCCACGACGGAGGCGGACGCCAAGGCCATTGCGGATGCCTGTGACATCGGCGGCGTCCTGCTCATGCTCGCGTCCCCGGCCTGCTTCGGCGGGGCATTCGCCGCCGTGCGCCGTGGCATCGCCGATGGCGCGCTCGGCACTTTGACGACGATGCTGGGGTCGCACGCCACTCGCGCGCCGGCCGGCCAGGACGCGGACTGCGGAGAGCTTGACGCCGGCGCGGCCCAGCTGCTCGACCTGGCGGACATGGTGCTCGGCGGTGAGCCCGCTGAGCAGGTGTACGCGCAGTCGAACAGCGTCCTGCGCGGGCAGCCGGGCGCCGCGAGCGCGGCCCTGATGACCGTGCGCTATCCGGGCGGCAAGGTCGCGGCGATCGACTGCGGCTGGAACCCGGCGGCGGCAGGCGGGCCCACGATGACCTTCATCGGCGACCGGGCGAGCGTGGAGTACGACGCCTGTCCGAGGCTGCTCGGCGGATTTGACGCCGCTACCGCGACGCAGCGGCGCGAGTCGGGCGGCGAGGACCTGGACTTGGTCATGCTCAGGGACTTTATCGCCGCGTTCGAAAGCGGGCAGGGAGCCGGCCCGGACGGCGCGGCCGGGCTGCGATCGATCCGGATCATCCGCGCCGCCCGCGAATCGGCGCGGACCGGTCAGCCGGTCAGCGTCGGATGATGATGGATTCGGAGCATTTCGTCCATGACGGAAACTTCCTGGCGGTCGACGGCGATGAGGTCGCGGTCTTCCGCTGGACCTATCGCACGAAGATCGCCGAGTGACCCCGCTAACCGTGCGCACTGACCTCATTAAGCCGCTGCCCGTCACAGTCCAGGAGAACGCGGCCCGCCTTCCCGCCAAGGTGGCATTCAGGGACGACCGGCGGGCGGTTACCTACGGTGCCCTCGAGGCGCGGACCCGCAGGCTGGCCGGGCACCTGGCGGACCTCGGCGTGCGGCCCGGCGACCGGGTGGCCATCTGCCTGAGCAACACGGTGTCCGCCGTGGAGAGCTATCTCGCGATCGTGCGGGCGGCCGCCGTCGGGGTGCCGGTCAGCCCGGCCTCGTCCCGCGCGGAGCTTGAGTACCTGCTGTCCGACAGCGGCGCCTGCGTGGTCATCACGGACGCCGCCCAGGCCTCACGGCTACGGCCCGCGCCTGACCTCGCGCTGCTGGTGACGGGCGATGCCGCGGCGGGAGCGCGGTCCTTCGACGAGCTCGCCGTAACCGAGCCATCCTGGCCGGCCAGGGACGATCTCGGCCTCGACGACGTGGCCTGGATGTTCTACACGTCGGGGACGACCGGCCTGCCCAAGGGCGTCCTGTCGACGCAGCGCAACTGCCTGTGGTCCGTTGCCTCGTGCTACGTGCCGATCCCGGGGCTGACGGACACCGACAGGGTGCTCTGGCCGCTCCCGCTGTTCCACAGCCTCTCGCACATCGCCTGCGTCTTGTCCGTCACCTCGGTCGGCGCGACCGCGCGGATCTTGGAGTCCGGTTCCGCGCGGGACGTGATCACGGCGCTCCGCGACGACGAGCCGACCTTCCTGGCCGGGGTGCCCACGACGTACCACCACCTGGTGACGGCCGCCAGGCAGAACGGATTCTCCGCGCCGAGCCTGCGGATCGGCCTGGCCGGAGGAGCGGTACTCGGATCAGGGCTGCGCCGGGAGTTCGAGGAGACCTTCGGGGTCCCGCTGGTCGATGCCTACGGCAGCACGGAGACGTGCGGCGCCATCACCATGAACCCGCCGGGCGGCCGCCGGGTGGACGGATCGTGCGGCCTGCCCGTGCCGGGTGTCGGGGTCCGCGTCGTGTCCCCTTCGACGGGGCTCGACGTCCCGGCCGGCGAGGAAGGCGAGGTGTGGGTCAGCGGGCCGAACGTCATGGTCGGCTACCACAACAGCCCGGAGGCGACCGCGGCGGCGATGCGGGACGGCTGGTTCAGGACCGGCGACCTGGCCAGGCGTGACGACGCCGGCTACTTCACCATCCGGGGCCGGATCAAGGAGCTCGTCATCCGGGGCGGGGAGAACATCCACCCCGCGGAGGTGGAGGCGGTGCTGCGCGCCGTTCCGGGCGTCGCCGACGTGGCCGTCGCCGGCGCGCCGCATGACTCGCTCGGCGAAGTGCCGGTCGCCTATGTGATTCCCGGCCCGTCCGGGTTTGAGGTCCAGGCCCTGCTGGCCCGGTGCCGTGAGCAGCTCTCCGCCTACAAGGTGCCCGAACGGGTGCACGAGATCGCGAGCATTCCCCGGACCGCGTCGGGCAAGGTCAAGCGGCGCCTCCTGGCGGACCAGCCTGGCCGGCTCGTGTACGCGGCGAGCAGCCATAATGACGCGCCGATGAGCGCCGGCGAGCCCGACGCGGCCGTCACGGCGGCCCTGGCCGACCGGCTGTCCGGGCTGGACGAGCGCGCGCAGCTCGCTGTCCTGGCTGACCTGGTACGGACGCAGGCGGCCGTTGTGCTGCACCAGCCGGAACCCGAGTCAGTCCCGGCCGGCCGCGCCTTCCGCGACCTGGGCCTCACCTCGACGGCCATCGTCGAACTGCGCAACCGGCTGACGGCGAGAACCGGGCTGGCGCTGCCCGCCTCGGTCGTCTTCGACCATCCCACCCCGGCGGCGCTGGCCGCCTGCCTGCGAGCCGAGATACTCGGCATCTCCGGGCCGGCCGCCGAGCCGGCTCTGGCGGCCGGGCAAGGCGAGCCGATCGTGATCGTGGGCATGGCCTGCCGGCTGCCAGGCGGGGTGACGGGACCAGAGGACCTGTGGCAGCTCGTAGCCGGCGGAGTCGACGCCGTCTGCGAGTTTCCCGACGACCGGGGCTGGGACCTTGACCGCCTGTTCGATCCAGACCCTGACCGCGCGGGCACCTCGCACGCGCGCCAAGGCGGTTTCCTGCGCGATGCCGCGATGTTCGATCCGGGGTTCTTCGGGATCTCGCCGCGCGAGGCGCTGGCGATGGACCCGCAGCAGCGGCTGCTGCTCGAAGTTTCCTGGGAAGCCCTGGAGCGGGCGCGCATCGACCCGTTGTCGCTGAAGGGGGCCGATGTCGGGGTGTTCTCCGGCGTATTCGGCCACGGCTACGGCGCCGGCGCGGACGCGCCGGAACTGGAAGGCTTCGCGACCACCGGGTCGGCGTCCAGCGTGGCGTCGGGCCGGGTGTCGTACGTCTTCGGGTTCGAAGGACCGGCGGTCACGGTGGACACCGCGTGCTCGTCGTCGCTGGTGGCGATCCACCTGGCCGCGCAGGCCCTGCGGCAGGGCGAGTGCTCGATGGCGCTGGCCGGCGGCGCGACCGTGATGGCCACGCCCGGGACCTTCGTGGAGTTCTCCAGGCAGCGGGCCCTTGCCCCCGACGGGCGGTGCAAGGCGTTCTCGTCGACGGCCGACGGCACCGGCTGGGCCGAGGGAGCGGGCGTGGTGGTACTCGAGCGCCTGTCGGCGGCGCGGGAGCGCGGGCACCGGGTCCTGGCCGTGCTGCGGGGCAGCGCGGTGAACTCCGACGGCGCGTCCAACGGCCTGACAGCGCCGAACGGCCTGTCGCAGCAGCGCGTGATCCGGCGGGCGCTGGCGGGCGCGGGTCTTGTGCCGTCGGATGTGGACGTCGTGGAGGGGCACGGGACCGGGACGGCGCTTGGTGATCCGATTGAGGCGCAGGCTCTGCTGGCGGCTTATGGCCAGGACCGGGATTCGGAAAGGCCGTTGTGGCTGGGGTCGCTGAAGTCGAACATCGGGCATGCGCAGGCGGCCGCAGGCGTGGCCGGGGTGATCAAGATGGTGCTGGCGCTGCGGCACGGGGTGCTGCCGGCGACGCTGCACGTGGACGCGCCGACGCCCGAGGCGGACTGGTCGGCGGGTGCGGTGGAACTGCTGACGCGGGCGCGGGATTGGCCGGTGAACGGCCGCCCGCGCCGGGCCGGCGTCTCCTCGTTCGGAGTGAGCGGGACGAACGCGCACGTGATCATCGAGGAGGCGCTGCGGGAGAGCGCCGGGGAGCGGGCGGTCGCGGCGGTGGCTGCCACGGTGCTGGCTGCCACGGTGCTGGCTACCACGGGGGCGGCGCCGGCCGATGTCGTGCCCCTGGTGGTGTCGGCCAGAAGCGCCTGGTCGCTGGCGGCCCAGGCAGGCCGGCTGGCCCCGGTCGTCGGGACGGCCCCGCTGGCGGTCGTGGCCAGGACGCTGGCGTCGAGCCGGGCGGTGCTTGACGAGCGGGCCGTCGTGGTGGCGGGTTCTGGCGAGGAGGCGCTGGCCGGCCTGGCTGCCCTGGCGCGCGGTGAGCACGCGCCCGGTCTCGTCGCTGGCAGCGCGGACACGCCGGGGGCGGGCGGGGCGAGGGCGGGTGGGCCGGGACGAGTCGTGTGGGTGTTCCCCGGTCAGGGGACGCAGTGGGCCGGCATGGGCCGTGAGCTGCTCGAGTCCTGTCCGGTATTCGCCGAGCGGATCGCGGAGTGCGCCGCCGCGCTGGAGCCGTGGATCGACTGGCCACTCGCCGACGTGCTGCGCGGTGACGCCGGGCCCGAGTTGACTGACCGGGTCGACGTGCTGCAGCCTGCCACCTTCGCGGTCATGGTTGGCCTCGCGGCGGTGTGGACGTCGGCGGGCGTCGTGCCCGACGCTGTGATGGGTCACTCCCAGGGCGAGATCGCCGCGGCGTGCGTGGCGGGCGCGCTGTCCCTCGAGGACGCGGCCCGGGTGGTGGCGCTGCGCAGTCAGGCGATCGCCGCGAAGTTGTCGGGTCGCGGCGGCATGGCGTCGGTCGCCTTGCCCTCCGGTGACGCGGCTGCCCGGCTGAAGCCGTGGGCGGACCGGGTCGAGGTCGCCGCGGTCAACGGGCCGGCTTCGGTGGTGATCGCCGGCGATGCGCAGGCGCTTGACGAGGCGCTGGAATCGCTGGAGGGCCAGGGCGTTCGGGTGCGGCGGGTGGCGGTGGACTACGCCTCGCACACCGGGCACGTGGAAGACATCAGGGACGAGCTCACCGTGGCCCTGGCCGGGATCGACGCGCGAGCACCGGCCATACCGTTCTACTCCACTGTCACCGGTGACTGGATCAACGGCGCCGGTGTCGTGGACGGCGGGTACTGGTACCGGAACCTGCGCAACCAGGTGGGCTTCGGCCGCGCGGTCGCGGACCTGATCACCCGCGAGCACAGGGTATTCGTGGAGGTCAGCGCCCACCCGGTGCTGGTTCAGGCGATCGCCGAGCTTCCCGGCGTGGTGGTGACCGGGTCGCTGCGGCGCGACGACGGCGGCCTGCGGCGGCTGCTGGCCTCGATGGCCGAGCTGTTCGTGCGCGGCGTCGCCGTCGACTGGGCCGGGGTGCTGCCGCCCGTGACCGGCTGGGCGGAGCTGCCGACCTACGCCTTCGACCGCCAGCGCTACTGGCTGCCGCCGGCCGTGGCCGCGGACGCGGCTTCGCTGGGACAGGCGCCGGCCGGTCACCCGCTGCTTGGCGCGGTCGTCAGCCTTCCGAACTCGGCCGGCTTCACCGCCACGTCGAGGTGGGCACCTCGGTCGCATCCCTGGCTCGCTGACCACGTCGCCGGCGATGCCGTCGTGGTGCCGAACGCGGCCCTGGTCGAGCTGGCCATCAGGCTCGGCGACCTGGCCGGCACCCCCGCCATCGACGAGCTGACCATCGACGCGCCCGTGGTGCTGCCGCGGCGAGGCAGCCGGGACATCCAGGCCGTCGTCAGCGAGCCCGGCGAGACGCGGCGGCGGTCCGTGGAGATCTACTCGCGCGCCCCGGACGCCCCGCTGGACGCACCCTGGACGCGCCACGCGCAGGGCACGCTGGCTTCCGCCGCCCCCGGGGCGGCATCTCCGGACGCCGGGGCCGCCACCGAAGTGAGCCTGGACAGCGCCGCCGCGAGCGACGCCGGCCGCTACGGTCTGCACCCCGCCCTGCTCGACGCCGCCGTCCGGACGGTAGTCCCCGACGGCGCGCTGGCGTCCGTGTGGACCGGGGTGAGGCTGCTGGCATCGGGTGCCGCCGCCGTCCGCGCGGCACCGGGCGCGACCTCGGAGCGGGGGACCGGCCTGGCGCTGACCGACTCCTGTGAGCAGCCCGTCATGACCATCGACGCGGTCCTCGGCAAGCCCTTTTCCCCCGAAGAGGCGGGGATCACCGGTATACGGCCGCATGAAGCACCGGCGCACGACGCCCTGTTCCGGGTCGACTGGGCGGAACTGCCGCTCCCCGCCCCGGACCGCGCCAGCCGCGCCATCGACATCGTGCCCGTCGCGACCGCGGCGGACGTCGCCGCGTCAGCGGAGGCAGCTCCTGACGTCCTGCTGTACGAGACCGTCGCCGCAGGCCCCCGCGCGTCGGTCAACGCCGCGCTGGCGCTGCTCCAGGCCTGGCTCGCGGAACCGGCCCTTGCAGAAACCCGGCTGGCTGTCGTCACGGGGGACTGCGCCAAGCTCGGGGCGGCCGCGGTGTGGGGCCTGGTGCGCTCGGCGCAGTCGGAGCACCCGGGCCGGATAGTGCTGGCCGACCTCGGCGACGCCTCCCGGGCGCCGCTGCCTTCGCTGCTGCCGTCCTTGCTGCTGAGCGGCGAACCGCAGCTCAGGGTGCGCGACGGCGTCGCGTCGGTGCCGCGCCTGGCCCGCGCCCGTCCCGGCGTCCCGGCGGAACGGCGGCGGCTCGACCCCGACGGCACCGTGCTCATCACCGGCGGCACGGGCACACTCGGCGCGGCGACGGCCCGGCATCTCGTCACCGCGCACGGCATCAGGCACCTGGTCCTGGCCAGCCGGCGCGGCCACGCTCCTGACCTCCGCCGCGAGCTGACCGCGATGGGGGCGTCAGTGACGCTCGCGGCCTGCGACGCCGCGGACTTCACCCAGCTCGAGGCCGTACTCGCCGCCATTCCGGCCGAGCACCCGCTCACCGCCGTGGTGCACGCCGCCGGTGTCCTGGACGACGGGGTGCTCACCGAGCTGAGCCCGGACCGCGTCGACACCGTGCTGGCGCCGAAGGCGGACGCGGCGCTCCACCTGCACGAGCTCACCAGGGGCCTGGACCTCGCCGCGTTCGTGCTGTTCTCCTCCGCGGCGGGCGTGCTGGGCAATCCCGGGCAGGCCAGCTACGCGGCGGCCAACGCGTGCCTGGACGCGATCGCCCACGAGCGGCACCGCCTCGGCTTGCCCGCGGTGTCCGTCGCCTGGGGCTACTGGTCGGCGGTCAGCGCCATGACCCGGCACCTGGGCGCCGCCGACCTGCGCCGCAACAAGAGCGCGGGCATGACGGGCCTGTCCGCCGCCGAGGGAATGGCTCTTCTCGACGCTACCCTGGGCACCGCCGGCACGTTCGTGGCGGCGAAGCTCGACGTGCCCGCCCTGCGGAGAGCAGCGGCGGGCGGTGATCAGGTCCCGCCCCTGCTGCGCGGCCTGGCCCCGGCACCGCGGCCGACCGCCGCGGCCGCGTCCGGCCGCGTGCCGCTCGCGGAGCGCCTCGCCGGCGCCGACCAGGCCGAGGCTGTGCTCGACCTGGTGCGGCGGCACGCCGCCGAGGTGCTCGGGCACGCCAGCGCCGGCGCCGTCCATCCCGGCCGGACCTTCAAGGACGCCGGATTCGACTCGCTGACCGCGATCGAACTGCGGAACCGGCTGGCCTCGGCGACCGGGCTCACCCTCTCGCCGGCGATGATCTTCGACTACCCGAAGCCCCAGGCACTCGCCGGGCACCTGCTGGCCAGGCTCCTCAGCGGCACCGCGCTCCCCGGCGGCACCGCGCGTCTTCCGGCCGAGCCCGGCGTCCCCGCCGTCACGGCCGGCGAGCCGATCGCGATCGTGGCGATGGCGTGCCGGTTCCCGGCGGGCGCGCACAGCCCGGAGGAACTGTGGCGGGTGGTGGCAGACGGGGTCGACGCCGTCACGGAGTTCCCCGCCGACCGGGGCTGGGACACCGAGGCGCTCTTTGACCCCGACCCCGACCACGCGGGCACCACCTACGTCCGCCACGGGTCCTTCCTCGACGACGCCGCCGGGTTCGACGCCGCCTTCTTCGGCATCTCGCCGAACGAGGCGCTGGCGATGGACCCGCAGCAGCGGCTGCTGCTGGAAACCTCCTGGGAGGCCATCGAACGGGCCGGCATCGACCCGACCACGCTGGCCGGGCAGGACGTCGGCGTCTTCGTCGGCGTCAACAGCCACGACTACAGCATGCGGACGCGGCAGGCGCCCGGCGTCGAGGGCTTCCGCCTCACCGGAAATTCCGGCAGCGTCATCTCCGGCCGCGTCGCCTACCACTTCGGCTTCGAAGGCCCCGCCATCACGATCGACACCGCCTGCTCCTCCTCGCTGGTCGCACTGCACATGGCGGCGCAGGCGCTGAACCGGGGCGAGTGCACGATGGCGCTTGCCGGCGGCGTGATGGTGATGGGCACCGCCCTGACCTTCGTCGAGTTCTCCCGGCAACGCGGGCTGGCGCCCGACGGGCGGTGCAAGGCGTTCGCGGACGGCGCCGACGGCACTGGCTGGTCCGAGGGCGCGGGGCTGCTGCTGGTCGAGCGGCTGTCGCAGGCCCGCCGCCGAGGTCACCAGGTGCTGGCCGTGGTCCGCGGGTCGGCCGTGAACTCCGACGGCGCGTCGAACGGCCTGACGGCGCCGAACGGGCTGTCACAGCAGCGGGTGATCCGCAAGGCGCTGGCCAGCGCCGGACTGTCCGCATCGGACGTGGACGCCGTCGAGGCGCACGGGACGGGCACGACGCTCGGCGATCCGATCGAGGCGGGAGCGCTCATCGCCACCTACGGCCAGGACCGGCCAGGCCGGCCGCTGTGGCTCGGGTCGGTGAAGTCGAACATCGGGCACGCGCAGGCGGCGGCTGGCGTCGCTGGCGTGATCAAGATGGTCATGGCCATGCGGCACGGCGTCCTGCCAAGGACGCTGCACGCGGACCGCCCCTCGTCGCACGTGGACTGGTCGGCGGGCACCGTCGAACTGCTGACGCGGGCCCGCGACTGGCCGGAGAACGGCAGGCCCCGCCGGGCCGGGGTGTCGTCCTTCGGCATCGGCGGCACCAACGCGCACGTCGTGCTCGAAGCGGCGCCAGGTCAGCCAGCGACCGCCACGCCGGAGCCGGAGCAGGAACCGGAGCCGGGACCGGCGCCGGGGCAGGAGCAGGAGCCGGCCGGTTTCCCGGTGCCGGTGCTCCTGTCGGCGCGGACGGCCGCCGGGCTGCGCGGCCAGGCCGGCAGGCTCGCCGCGTTCTTCGGCGATGGCGATGGCGCGAGCCTTGCCGACGCCGCCTGCGCCCTGGCCACCACGCGGGCGCAGCTCGACCACCGCGCGGTCGTGCTCGCGTCCGGCCGGCGACAGCTTCGCGCCGATCTCGGCGCTGTCGAGCGGGGCGCGGCGAGTCCCGCGGTCGTGTCCGGCACGCCGGTCACGGGCAAGCTGGCCATCCTCTTCACCGGTCAGGGCAGTCAGTGGCCGGGCATGGGCCGCGAGCTCGCCGGGACGTTCGGAGTCTTTCGCGACGCGTTCGCCGTCGCCTGCACCGCCGTGGAACGTCATCTTGGCGGGCGCGCGGCACGCCCGCTGCGCGACGTGGCGTTCGCGTCCGGCGGCGAGCTTCTCGACCAGACCATGTTCACCCAGGGCGCCCTGTTCGCCCTGGAGACCGCGCTGTTCCGCCTGGTCGAATCCTGGGGAGTGCGGCCCGGCCTCCTCGCGGGTCACTCGGTCGGGGAGATCACCGCCGCGCATGTCGCCGGGGTGCTTGACCTCGATGAGGCGGCCGCGCTGGTCGCCGCGCGGGGACGGCTGATGCAGGACCTGCCCGCGGGCGGCGCGATGGTCGCCGTCCAGGCGGCCGAGGCCGAGGTCGCGCGGCTGCTCGCCGTCGCGGACGGCGTGGTCTGCGTCGCGGCGGTGAACGGCCCTGACTCGGTGGTCCTCTCCGGCGACGAGGACGCCGTGATCGCCGTCGCCGGCGAGCTGGCGGGGCAAGGCCGCAAGACGCGGCGGCTGCCGGTCAGCCACGCTTTCCACTCGCCGCTCATGGCGCCGATGCTCGACGAGTTCCGCGCCGTCGTGGCTGACCTGTCGTTCCGGCCCGGCGTCATTCCCGTCGTGTCGACGCTGACCGGCGCCCTGGCCGGGGACGGGCAGCTCGGCGCCCCCGGCTACTGGGCCGAGCAGGCGAGGAACGCGGTCCGGTTCAGCGACGCCGTCACCTCGCTGAGCGAGCTCGGCGCGACGACGTTCCTCGAGCTTGGCCCGGGCGGGTCCCTCGCCGCGATGGCGCTCGCCACGCTGGGCGGGCCTGAACAGAGCTGCATCGCCGCCCTGCGCAAGGACCACGCCGAAGCCGCCGGCATCGTCGCCGCTGTCGCGGGGCTGCACGTGCGCGGCGTGACCGTCGACTGGCCGGCCCTGCTGGGCCGGCGGTCCGCCGCGACCGCGACCTCCCTGCCCACCTACGCGTTCCAGCACGAGCGGTACTGGGTCGAGACCGACGACGCCGCCGGGGGCGGCGCGGAAGCGCTCGGCGCCGTGAGCGCCCGGCACCCGCTGCTCGCCACCGTGATCGACGTTCCGGGCACCGGCGGCCTCGTCCTCACCGGCCTGCTGTCGCCGCGAAGCCCGGGCCTGCTCCCCGGCGGCACCACCGGTGTCCCGGCCGCCGCGCTCCTGGAGATGCTCGTCAGGGCGGGCAACGAGGTCGGCTGCGGCAGCCTCGACCAGGTCGTCGTGGAGGCGCCGGTCACGGTGCCGGAGCGAGGGCATGCCGAGGTGCGGGTGACCGTGGATGCTCCCGGCCAGGACGGGCGCCGCCTGGCCGCCGTCCACGGCAGGCTCCGCGACGCCGGGCGCGGGTCCTGGACGTGCCATGCCAGGGCAGTGCTGGTGCCCGGCATGCCGCGGCCGCCGTTCGACCTCCGGGACTGGCCAGGGCCCGACGGGCAGGCTCTCGCGGAGATCGCCCTCCCGGACGACCTGGCCGGCCAGGCCGCCGCGTTCACCCTCCACCCGGTGCTCGCCGACGCCGCGCTGCGCGTCCTGGCTGGCGACGACCACCGCGACGTCTCCGCCTGCGCGGGCATGGCGGTGTACGCGCAAGGCGCCGCCCGCCTGCGGCTGCGGATCACGCCAGCGCGGGACGGGCGCCACCTGCTGGAACTCGCGGACGCGGCCGGCGAACCCGTCGCGGCCATCGGCCCGGTGACCCTGGGCGATGCCGCCGCCGAGCTGGCGCAGCCCGGCGCGGAGCCGCGGGCGGCGCCCCTCGCCCGGCGCGTGGTGCCGCGGGGCGAGGCGGCAGGCGACGCGATCATGGACCGGCTGACCGGGCTAGCGGCCGCCGCGCAGCTTCGGGTCGTGCTTGACCTGGTCGAGGAGAGTACCGCGGTCGTGCTCGGCCATCGTGAATCGGATGGTTTTGACGAGGAGCAATCTTTCAAGAGCCTTGGGTTTGACTCTCTGAGCGCGGTCAGGCTCCGGAACCGCCTGCAGGACTTCACTGGCGTGGCCCTGCCGGGCACGCTGGTCTTCGACTACCCGACGCCGGCCGTCCTCGCCGCCCGCCTGCGGGCCGAGCTGCTCGGCGAGCTCCCGGCGGCGCCCGTCCCGGCGGCAGCGGTCGCGGCCCGCGACGAGCCGATCGCGATCATCGCGATGAGCACCAGGCTGCCCGGCGGCGCGGACAGTCCCGAGGAACTGTGGAAGCTGGTGCTCGAGCGGCGGGACGCGGTGTCCGGCTTCCCGGTCGACCGGGGCTGGGATCTCGACGGGCTGTACAACCCGGACCCGGACAGCCCGGGCACGAGCTACACCCGCTCGGGCGGGTTCCTGTACGACGCCGCGCAGTTCGACGCCGTCCTGTTCGGGATCTCCCCGCGCGAGGCGCTTGCCATGGACCCGCAGCAGCGGCTGCTGCTCGAGGTTTCCTGGGAAGCCCTGGAAAGGGCGTGCATCGACCCGCTGTCGGTCAAGGGCGCTGCCGTCGGCGTCTTCACCGGCATCGTCCATCACGACTACGTGACCCGGCTCCGCCAGGTGCCCGACGACGTCGGTGGGTACGTGATGACCGGCACGGCGTCGAGCGTGGCGTCGGGCCGGGTGTCTTATGTGCTCGGCCTCGAAGGACCCGCGCTCACGATCGACACGGCGTGCTCCTCGTCTCTGGTGGCGATGCACCTTGCCGCGCACGCACTGCGGCGAGGCGAGTGCTCGATGGCGCTGGCCGGCGGCGCGACCGTGATGGCCAGCCCCGACGCCTTCCTCGAGTTCTCCAGGCAGCGGGGCCTGTCCGCCGACGGGCGCTGCAGGGCCTACGCGGACGGCGCGGACGGCACGGGCTGGTCAGAGGGCGTCGGCGTCGTGCTGATGGAGCGCTTGTCGGCGGCACGAGAGCTCGGGCACCCGGTCCTGGCCGTGCTGCGGGGCAGCGCGGTGAACTCCGACGGTGCCTCGAACGGCCTGACCGCGCCGAACGGGCCGTCGCAGCAGCGGGTGATCCGCAGCGCCCTGGCGAGCGCCGGCCTGTCCGCGTCCGATGTGGACGTCGTGGAGGGACACGGCACCGGGACGGCGCTTGGCGATCCGATCGAGGCGCAGGCTCTGCTGGCGACTTACGGCCAGGACCGGGATTCGGAAAGGCCGTTGTGGCTTGGGTCGCTGAAGTCGAACATCGGGCACACGCAGGCGGCCGCGGGCGTGGCCGGCGTGATCAAGATGATTCAGGCGCTGCGGCACGAGGTGCTCCCGGCGACGCTGCACGCGGAAACGCCCACGACGCAGGTGGACTGGTCGGCGGGCGCGGTCCGGGTGCTGACGGAAGCCAGGGACTGGCCGCGCGACGGCCGCCCGCGCCGGGCCGCGGTGTCCTCATTCGGGGCGAGCGGGACGAACGCGCACGTGATCTTGGAGGAGGCGCCCCCGGATGCGACGGCGCCGGTCCCGGCGGAGGTGCCGGCCGCCGGCGTGGTGCCGCTGGTGATGTCGGCGGGGAGCCCCGGCGCGCTGGCGGGGCAGGCCGGCTCGCGTCCTTCCTGCGGGAGTCCGGTGAGGTACCGCTTGCCGTGGTGGCCGGCGGGCTGCTCGCGGGCCGGGCGATGCTCGGCCAGCGGGCCGTGGTGGTCGCGGGCTCTCGCGAGGACGCGCTGGCCGGGCTGGGTGCGCTGGCGCGCGGCGAGGTTGCCCCCGCCCTGGTGACCGGCAGCGCGGACCTGCGGAGGACGGGCGGGGCGAGGGCGGGTGCGGGAGCGAGGGCCGGGGGGGCGGGGAAAGTTGCGTGGGTGTTCCCTGGCCAGGGTTCGCACTGGGCGGGCATGGGCCGGGAACTGCTGGACGCCTCGCCCGTATTCGCGGCGCGGATCGCGGAGTGCGCCGCCGCGCTTGAGCCGTGGACCGACTGGTCCCTGATGGACGTGCTGCGCGGCGAGACCGCCCCCGAGGTGCTCGAGCGGGTCGATGTGCTGCAGCCGGCCAGCTTCGCCGTGATGGTGGGCCTGGCGGCGGTCTGGTCGTCGGCGGGCGTGCGCCCCGACGCCGTGGTCGGTCACTCTCAGGGCGAGATCGCGGCCGCGTGCGTGGCCGGCGCCCTGTCCCTCGAGGACGCGGCGCGGGTGGTGACGCTGCGCAGCCAGGCCATCGCCGCGAAGCTGTCGGGTCGCGGCGGCATGGCATCGGTCGCCCTGTCCTGCGATGACGCGACAGCGCGGCTGGCGTCCTGGGCCGACCGGGTCGAGGTGGCCGCGGTCAACAGCCCGACCTCGGTGGTGATCGCCGGCGACGCCCAGGCGCTGGACGAAGCGCTGAAGTACCTGTCCGGTCAGGGAGTTCGCGTGCGGCGGGTGGCCGTGGACTACGCTTCCCACACCCGGCACATCGACGACATCCGGGACGCCCTCGCCGAAGCGCTGGCCGGAATCGACGCCCAGGCGCCGGCCATCCCGTTCTACTCCACCGTCACCGGCGGGTGGATTACCGGCGCCGGCATCGTCGACGGCGCCTACTGGTACTCGAACCTGCGCAGCCAGGTCAGGTTCGGCCCGGCGATCGCTGACCTGGTCGAGCAGGGGCACGCCGTATTCGTCGAGCTCAGCGCCCACCCGGTGCTGGCTCAGCCCGTCACCGAGATCACTGACGGCCTGGTCGCCGGGTCGCTGCGGCGCGACGACGGCGGCCTGCCGCGGCTGCTGACCTCGATGGCCGAACTGTTCGTGCGAGGCGTCGCCGTCGACTGGTCGGCGGTGCTGCCGCCCGCGGCGCCAGCCAGGAGCACTGGCGGGCGGGTTGACCTGCCGACCTATGCCTTCGACCGCCGGCACTACTGGCTGCGCGAGGCCGACGCGAGCGCCGGCGCGGCCGAGGGCGCGGACGCCGAGTTCTGGACGGCGGTTGAGAACGCCGATCTGGACTCCCTCGCCGAGTTGCTCGAGATGGCGTCCGCCAGCGAGCGCGGTGCCCTGCACGCCGTCGTTCCCGTGCTGGCGGGCTGGCGGGAAAAGCGCCGCGAGAGGTCGGCCGCCGAGAAACTGCGCTACCACGTCACCTGGCAGCCGCTCGACCGCGAAGCCGCCGGCGTGCCCGCCGGGCTATGGCTGGTAGTCGTGCCGGAGGCGCGCCAGGTTGACACCGTGCCGGAGGACGACGGGCTCCTCACGGAGCTGGCCGGGCAGGGACTCGGCATGGTCGTGCTGGAAGCCGGCGAACAGGACCGCGACCGGGAGCGGCTCGCCGTGCGGCTGGCCGGCGTCGCGGCCGGCCGCGACCTGGCCGGCGTGCTGTCCCTGCTTGCCCTTGACCCGCGGGCGCAGGACCCGGCCGCCGTCGCGGCGACGACGCTCGCGCTCGTCCAGGCACTGGGCGACAGCAACGTCACCGCGCCGCTGTGGTGCGCGACCAGGGGCGCGGTGAACATCGGCATCCAGGACGCCGTCACCGCGCCGGCCCAGGCGTCGCTGTGGGGCCTCGGCCGCGCCGTCGCGCTCGAGCGCCCCGGCCGGTGGGGCGGCCTGATCGACCTGCCGGCGACGAGCGACTCGCGCGTGGCCAAGGGCCTGCTCGGCGTGCTGAACGGCGCCGCCGGCGAGGACCAGCTCGCGGTCCGGCGGTCGGGCATCTACACCAGGCGGCTGGTACGCAAGCCCGCGCCGGAGCCCGGGAGCGACAGCGGCTGGCGGCCCCAGGGCACGGTCCTGGTGACCGGCGGCGCCGAGGGACTCGGCAGGCACGCCGCGCGCTGGCTCGCGCAAGCGGGCGCGGGCCGGCTCATCGTCACCACCACGGCGCACGCACCTGGCCAGAGCGTGGATGACCTGCGGGAGGAACTGGCCGGGCTCGGCCTGCGCACCGCGGTGGAGTCCTGCGCCGACAGCGACAGGGACGCGATCGCCCTGCTGGTGTCCGCGACGACCCCGGACCAGCCGCTCACGGCCGTCGTGCACGCCGCCGACATCACGCAGGCCAGTTCCGTGGACGACACCGGCGAGCGTGACCTCGCCGAGGTGCTCACGGCCAAGGTGGAAACCGCGGTATGGCTGGACGGGCTCCTGGCGGACACGCCGCTCGACGCGTTCGTCGTGTTCTCCTCGATCGCCGGCGTGTGGGGCGGCGGCGGCCAGGGGCCGTCCGGTGCGGCGAACGCGGTGCTCGACGCGCTGGTCGACTGGCGTCGCGCGCGCGGGCTCCGGGCGACGGCGATCGCCTGGGGAGCGCTCGACGAGGTCGGCGTGGGGATGGACGAGGCCGCGCTGGCCCAGTTGCGCCGCCGGGGCGTGCTCCCGATGGCGCCGCCGCTGGCGGTCACGGCGATGGCGCAGGCGATGCGGGGCAACGAGAAATTCGTGGCCGTGGCCGACATGGACTGGGCCTCCTTCATCCCGGCCTTCACCTCGGTCCGTCCCAGCCCGCTGTTCGCCGGCCTGCCCGAGGCGAAGGCAGCCCTGGAGGCGTCGCAGCCAGGCACCGAGAACGCCGGCACGGCCGCGTCCCTGGCTGGCTCGCTCCGCGCGGTCACCGATAGCGAGCAGGACCGCATCCTGCTCCGGCTGGTCCGCGGGCACGCCTCGACGGTCCTCGGCCACAGCGGCGGGGAGGGCATCGGCCCGCAGCAGGCGTTCTCCGAGGTCGGCTTCGACTCGCTGGCCGCGGTGAACCTCCGCAACAGCCTGCACGCGGCTACCGGGCTGCGCCTGCCGGCGACGCTGATCTTTGACTATCCCACGCCGGATGCGCTGGTCGGCTACCTGCGCACCGAGCTCCTGCGGGAGCCCGACGACGACCTGGCCGGCCGGGAGGACGAGGTGCGGCAAGTCCTGGCATCCGTGCCGCTCGCCCGGTTCAGGGAGGCGGGCGTGCTTGAGGCCCTGCTCGGCCTGGCGGACACGGACCCAGGAACGGCGGCGCCGGCCCCGCAGGCCCCGCAGGCCCCGCCGGCGACGGGCGATGCGGAGCTGATCGACGAACTGGACATCGCCGGCCTCGTGCAACGGGCTCTGGGCAAGACGAGCTGATCACCGATAGCAAACGAGTTGTGAAGGATGGGTTATGCCGGCGCCAGACGAGCAGATCGTCCAGGCACTGCGTGCCTCGCTGAAGGAGAACGCCAGGCTTCAGCAGGAAAACAGCGCACTCGCCGCTGTGGCTGCGGAGCCCATCGCGATCGTCTCCATGGCCTGCCGGTACGCCGGCGGCATCGGAGGTCCTGAGGACCTGTGGCGGGTGGTGACCGACGGCACCGACGTCTACACCGGCTTCCCCGCCGATCGCGGGTGGGACCTGGAGGGCCTCTACCATCCTGACCCGGACAACCCCGGCACGACCTACGTCAGGGAGGGCGCCTTCCTGCACGACGCCGCGCAGTTCGACGCCGCGTTCTTCGGCATCTCGCCGCGTGAGGCGCTGGCGATGGACCCGCAGCAGCGGCAGCTGCTCGAGGTGGCCTGGGAGACCTTCGAGCTGGCCGGCATCGACCCGCACTCGGTGCGGGGCAGCGACGTCGGCGTGTTCGCCGGGATCGTGCACCAGGACTACGCGCCCGACCTCAGCGGGTTCGAGGGGTTCCTCAGCCTGGAGCGCGCCCTCGGCACCGCCGGCGGTGTCGCCTCAGGCCGGGTCGCCTACACCCTCGGGCTCGAAGGCCCGGCGGTCACCGTGGACACCATGTGCTCGTCGTCGCTGGTGGCCATGCACCTGGCCGCGCAGGCGCTGCGCCGGGGCGAGTGCTCGATGGCCCTGGCCGGCGGCTCGACGGTGATGTCGACGCCCGGCGGGTTCGTCGGCTTCGCGCGTCAGCGCGGGCTCGCCTTCGACGGGCGCTGCAAGTCCTATGCCGCGGGCGCCGACGGCTCGAGCTGGGCCGAGGGCGTGGGCGTGCTGCTGCTTGAGCGCCTGTCGGCGGCGCGGGAGCGCGGGCACCGGGTGCTGGCGGTGATCCGGGGCAGCGCGGTGAACTCCGACGGGGCGTCGAACGGCCTGACGGCGCCGAACGGCCCGTCGCAGCAGCGGGTCATCCTCAAGGCGCTAGAGAGCGCCGGGCTGTCTCCGTCCGACGTGGACGCGGTCGAGGGCCACGGCACGGGCACGGTGCTCGGCGATCCGATCGAGGCGCAGGCGCTGCTCGCTACGTACGGGCAGGGCCGCGACCCGCGTCAGCCGCTGTGGCTCGGCTCGGTCAAGTCCGTCATCGGGCACACGCAGGCGGCGTCCGGCGTGGCCGGCGTGATCAAGATGGTCCTGGCGCTGCGACACGAAGTGCTGCCGGCGACCCGGCACGTGGACGCGCCCACGCCCCAGGTGGACTGGTCCTCCGGCGCGGTCGAGCTGCTGACGCGGGCCCGCGACTGGCCGCGCGACGGCCGTCCGCGCCGGGCCGGCGTGTCGTCGTTCGGGGCCAGCGGGACGAACGCGCACCTGATCCTCGAAGAGGCGCCGCAGGATGCCGTGCCGCAAGGTGCCGTGCCGCAAGGTGCCGTGCCGCAAGGTGCCGTGGCGCCAGTCAAGGCGGAGGTGCTGCCTGCCAGGGTCGTTCCGCTGGTGGTGTCGGCGGGCACCGCGGCTTCGCTGGCAGCGCAGGCGGGCCGGCTGGCGGCGTTCGTCGAGGCTACCGAGGTGCCGCTGGCGCACGTGGCCGGGGCGCTGGTGTCGGGCCGGGCCGTGCTCGGTGAGCGCGCCGTGGTGGTCGCGGGCTCGGCCGGCGAGGCGCTGGCCGGGCTGAGCGCGCTGGCTCGCGGCGAGGCCGCGCCGGGTCTGGTGCCCGGCCCTGGCGCGGCGGGGGCGGGTGCGGCGGGGCGGAAGCTGGTGTGGGTGTTCCCCGGCCAGGGCACGCACTGGGCCGGCATGGGCCGGGAGCTGCTTGATTCCTCTCCGGTGTTCGCGGAGCGGATCTCGGAGTGCGCGTCCGCGCTGGAGCGGTGGGTCGACTGGTCCCTCGTGGATGTCTTGCGCGGCGACGCCGAGCCCGGGCTGATGGATCGGGTCGACGTGCTGCAGCCGGCCAGCTTCGCCGTGATGGTGGGCCTGGCGGCGGTGTGGGCGTCGGTGGGTGTAGATCCCGACGCTGTGGTCGGCCATTCCCAGGGTGAGATCGCCGCGGCCTGCGTGGCCGGTGCCCTGTCGCTCCAGGACGCGGCCCGGGTGGTGGCGCTGCGCAGCCAGGCGATCGCCGCGACGCTGACCGGACGCGGCGGCATGGCGTCGGTCACGCTGAGCGAGGAGGAGGCGGCGGAGCGGCTGGCGCCGTGGGCAGGCCGGATCGCGGTGGCGGCTGTGAACGGCCCGTCGTCGGTAGTGATCGCGGGCGACGCCGAGGCGCTCGACGAGGCCATCGACATCCTGGACGACCAGGGGGTCCGGGTACGGCGGGTGGCGGTGGACTACGCCTCCCACACCCGGCACGTGGAGGACATCCGCGACACCCTCGCCGATGCGCTGGCCGGGATCACCGCGCAGGCTCCGGCGGTGCCCTTCTACTCGACCGTGACCGGCGAGTGGGTCGGTACTGCCGGCGTGGTGGACGGCGGCTACTGGTACCGGAACCTGCGCGGCCAGGTGCGGTTCTGGCCGGCGGTCGCTGACCTGCTCGCGCAGGGGCACGGCGTGTTCGTCGAGCTCAGCGCCCACCCGGTGCTGGTCCAGCCGATCAGCGAGATCGTCGACCACGCCGGCTCCGACGTCGTGGTGACTGGGTCGCTGCGGCGCGACGATGGCGGATTGCGGCGCCTGCTCGCGTCGATGGCCGAGTTGTTCGTCCGGGGGGCCGCGCTCAACTGGGCCGGGATTCTGCCGAGCGGGGCGACCTCGGCGCACGTTGACCTGCCGACGTACGCGTTCGACCATGAGCGCTACTGGCTCCGGATGGGCGAGCTGGCCACCGACGCGGCCTCGCTGGGACTGACCGGGGCCGATCACCCGCTGCTTGGCGCGGTGGTGCCGCTGCCGCAGTCCGACGGGCTGGTCTTTACCTCGCGACTGTCGCTGCGGACGCACCCGTGGCTCGCCGATCACGCGATCGGCGGCGTGGTGCTCATCCCCGGCACGGTGTACGTGGATCTCGCGGTGCGGGCGGGCGATGAGTTCGGCTTCGGCGTCCTGGAAGAACTGGTGATCGATGCGCCGCTGGTGCTGCCCGAGCACGGCGGGGTGAGGCTCCAGGTCGCGGTCGGCGCACCCGGGGCGACCGGGTCGCGCCCGGTCGCCGTGTACTCGCTCCGCGATGACGACACGGACGCGTGGACACGGCACGCCACGGGACTCCTGTCAGCCGCGCCGGCGGCACCGGCCGCGGGCTTCGACTTCGCCGCGTGGCCGCCGCCTGGCGTCCAGCGGGTCGGCATCGAGGACTTCTACCCCGGCCTCGTCGAGCGCGGTTACGCCTACGGGCCCGCGTTCCAGGGGCTGCGCGCGGTGTGGCGGCGGGGCGAGGAGGTGTTCGCCGAGGTCTCGCTGCCCGGCGAGCACCGTGAGGACGCGGGACGGTTCGGCATCCACCCAGCGCTGCTTGACGCCGCCCTGCACGCCAACGCCTTCGCCCGCCCCGGCGACGACCGCCGGGTGCTGCCGTTCGCGTGGAACGGGCTGGTGCTGCACGCCACCGGCGCGTCGGCGCTCCGCGTGCGGGTCGCGCCATACGGCCAGGACGCGTTGTCGTTCCAGGCCGCCGACGACACCGGCGCCCTGGTCGTGACGATGGACTCGCTGGTGTCGCTGCCGGTATCCGCCGTGCGGCTGGAAACGGCGAAGGAGAGCAGCGACGCGCTGTTCCGGGTGGACTGGACCGAGCTGCCTCTGGTCGCCGGCGCGCCCGCGCCGCCCTGGGTGCCGCTGGCCACGGCGGACGATGTGGCGGCCCTGGCACCGGGCACTGCGGCGGCCGTCCTGCACGCTGCCGGCGGCGGCGACGGGCCGCTGGCCTTGACCGTGCGGGTGCTGGCGGTCGTGCAGGCCTGGCTGACCGGGGCAGCACTTGAGGATGTGCCGCTCGTGGTCGTGACCCGCGGCGCGGTGCCCGCGGGTGACGGCGTGGTGACCGATCCCGCCGGCGCGGCGGTCTGGGGCCTGATCCGGGCGGCCCAGGCCGAGAACCCGAACCGCGTCGTCCTGCTCGACACCGACCCTGCTGGCCCTGACCCTGCCGGCCCGGACCGCGCTGGCCCTGACCTCGCCGGGCCCGGCCCGATGCTGGGTGCGGTGCTGGCCAGCGGCGAATCGCAGCTCGCGGTGCGCGGCACGACGTTCTCCGCGCCCAGGCTGGCCCGTGCCGCCGGCCAGGCGGCGGACGCACCCGCCGGGTTCCGTCCGGACGGGACGGTCCTGATCACCGGCGGCACCGGGTCGCTGGGCGCCGTGATCGCCCGGCATCTGGTATCCAGGCACGGCGTCCGCCGCCTGCTGCTGGCCAGCCGGCGGGGTCCGGTCGCCGACGGCGTGACGGAACTGGTCGCCGAGCTGTCCGGGCAGGGCGCGGACGTGGCGGCAGTGGCCTGTGACGTGTCCGACCGGGATCAGGTGGCTGCCCTGCTGGCTGAGTACCGCCCGACCGGTGTCGTCCACCTGGCGGGCGTCCTGGACGACGGCGTGATCGGGGCGCTGACTCCCGAGCGGCTGGCGGGGGTATTCGCGCCGAAGGCGGACGCGGTGCGGCACCTCGACGACCTGACCAGGGGCCTGGATCTGGACGCCTTCGTCGTGTTCTCCTCGGCCGCCGCGCTGATGGGGTCCGCCGGCCAGGGCAACTACGCCGCGGCGAACGCGTTCCTTGACGGGCTGATGGCCAGCCGCAGGGCGGCGGGGCTGCCGGGGCTGTCGCTGGCGTGGGGCCTGTGGGAGCAGGCCGCCGGCCTGACGGCTCACCTCAGCGCCGTCGACCAGGCGCGGATGAGCCGTGGCGGCGTCCTGGCGATGACGCCGGCCGAGGGTCTTGCCCTGTTCGACATCGGCCTGCGCGCCGGCCAGGCGCTGCTGGTGCCGATCAAGCTGGACCTGAAGGCGATGCGCGCCCAGGCCGCGGCCGGCGGGGACGTCCCGGACCTGCTGCGCGGCCTGATCCGGGTGAGCCGGCGCGTAGCGCGCGCGTCGGCCGCCGACAGCGGCGGACTGGTCCGCAGGCTCGCCGGGCTGGACGCCGGCGAGCAGGAAAAGCTGCTGCTTGGCATCGTCGCGGCCGAGGCGGCCGGCGTGCTGGGCTTCAGCGGGCCCGAGCTGTCGCAGGGCACCCGCAAGTTCAGCGAGATCGGATTCGACTCCCTGACGGCGGTCGAGTTGCGCAACCGGCTGAGCGCCGCGACCGGCGTGAAGCTGCCCGCGACGCTGGTCTTCGACTACCCGACGCCGGTGGCGCTGGCCCGTCACCTGCGGGACGAACTGGGTGACACGGTGGCGGGCACCCCGGCCGCCGGCATCCACGCCACGGGCGCCGTGGTCGCGGATCCGGCCGAGCCGATCGCGATCGTGGGGATGGCGTGCCGGCTGCCCGGCGGAGTCGCGGATCCAGACGACCTGTGGCAGCTGGTGTGGCAGGGGCGGGATGGGATGTCCCCCTTCCCCGACGACCGCGGCTGGGACCTGGATGGCCTGTTCGACCCTGATCCGGACCGCCCGGGCACGTCGTATACACGTCAGGGAGGCTTCCTCACGGGTGCGGGCCTGTTCGACGCCGGGTTCTTCGGGATCTCGCCGCGTGAGGCGCTGGCGATCGACCCGCAGCAGCGGCTCCTGCTCGAGGCCTCATGGGAGGCCCTGGAACGGGCTGGCGTGGACCCGGTAACCGCGCGCGGCGAAGACATCGGCGTCTTCACCGGCCTTTCCATCCACGACTACCTCGAGTCCCTGAGCAACATGCCGGCGGAACTCGAAGGCTTCGTCACGACCGCCACGGCCGGCAGCGTGGCGTCGGGGCGGGTGTCGTATGTGTTCGGGTTCGAGGGCCCCGCGGTCACGGTGGACACGGCGTGCTCGTCGTCGCTGGTAGCCATGCACCTGGCCGCGCAGGCGCTGCGGCAGGGCGAGTGCTCGATGGCGCTGGCAGGCGGTGTCGCCGTGATGGGATCGCCGATCGGCGTGCTCGGCATGTCCAGGCAGCGAGGGCTGGCGCAGGACGGGCGGGTCAAGGCCTTCTCGTCGGACGCGGACGGCACGGTGCTGTCCGAGGGCGTCGGCGTGGTGGTGCTCGAGCGGCTCTCGGCGGCGCGGGAGCGCGGGCACAAGGTGCTGGCGGTCGTGCGGGGCAGCGCGGTGAACCAGGACGGCGCGTCGAACGGCCTCACGGCGCCGAACGGCCCGTCGCAGCAGCGAGTGATCCGCGCCGCCCTGGCCAGTGCCGGGCTGGTGCCGGGCGATGTGGACGTGGTCGAGGCCCACGGGACGGGGACGGCGCTTGGTGATCCGATCGAGGCGCAGGCTCTGCTGGCGACCTACGGCCGGGATCGCGACGAGGAAAGGCCGCTGTGGCTGGGGTCGCTGAAGTCGAACGTCGGTCACACCCAGGCGGCGGCCGGGGTGGCGAGCGTGATCAAGATGGTGCAGGCGCTGCGGCACGGGGTCATGCCGCCCACCCTGCACATCGACGAGCCCGCGACCCAGGTGGACTGGTCAGAGGGCATGGTGGAACTGCTGACGGAAGCGCGGGAGTGGCCGCGCGACGGACGCCCGCGCCGGGCCGGCGTGTCGTCGTTCGGGATCAGCGGCACGAACGCGCACCTGATCTTGGAGGAGGCGCCGGCTGAGGACGTCTGGCCGGTTCCTGCGGATGACGTGCCGGGCGGCGTGGTGCCGCTGGTGGTGTCGGCGCGCAGCGCCGGTTCCCTGGCGGGGCAGGCGGGCCGGCTTGCGGCGTTCCTCGGCGGCGCCGGCGAGGTGCCGCTGGCGGGGGCAGCGGGCGCGCTGGTGTCGACCCGGGCGGCGCTGGCCGATCGTGCCGTCGTGGTGGCCGGTTCGGCCGGGGAGGCGGTGGCCGGCCTTGGCGCGCTGGCGCGGGGTGAGGCCGCGGCCGGTGTGGTGACGGGCCGGGCGGGCGCGGCGAGGGCGGGCGCCGTCGGAAAGGTCGTGTGGGTGTTCCCTGGCCAGGGCACGCAGTGGGCCGGGATGGGCCGGGAACTGCTTGACTCGTCCCCGGTCTTCGCGGAGCGGATAGCCGAGTGCGCGGTGGCCCTGGAGCCGTGGATCGACTGGTCGCTGATAGACGTGCTGCGCGGTGACGCCGATCCGGGGCTGACGGACCGGGTGGAGGTGCTGCAGCCGGCGTGCTTCGCGGTGATGGCTGGGCTGGCGGCGGTGTGGGAGTCGGCGGGCGTGCTCCCCGATGCCGTGGTCGGTCATTCGCAGGGTGAGATCGCGGCGGCCCTTGTGGCTGGTGCGCTGTCGCTGCAAGACGCGGCCAGGGTGGTGGCGGTGCGGAGCCAGGCGATCGCGCGGGTGCTGTCGGGGCGTGGCGGGATGGCGTCCGTCGCCCTGGCCGAGGACGAGGCGATCACGCGGCTGGCTCCGTGGGCGGGCCGGGTGGAAGTGGCGGCGGTGAACGGTCCCGCGTCGGTGGTGATCGCGGGCGAGGCGGAGGCGCTGGGCGAGGCGGTGGAGGCGCTGTCCGGGCGCCGGGTGGCGGTGGACTACGGGTCGCACACTCACCAGGTGGAGGCGATCCGCGACGTGCTGGCGCAGACGCTGGCGGACATAAGCGCGCAGGCTCCGGCGCTGCCGTTCTACTCGACCGTGACCGGCGGCTGGATCCGCGATGCCGGGGTCCTGGACGGCGGCTACTGGTACGGGAACTTGCGCGGCCAGGTGCGGTTCGGGCCGGCCATCGCTGACCTCATCGAACAGGGGCACGGCGTTTTCGTGGAGGTCAGCGCGCATCCGGTGCTGGTCCAGCCGGTCACCGCGCTCGCGGACCACGCCGACGCCGACGTCGTGGTGACCGGCACGCTGCGGCGCGATGACGGCGGCCAGCGGCGGCTGCTGGCGTCGATGGCCGAGCTGTTCGTCCGCGGCGTGGCCGTGGACTGGAACTCCGTGCTGCCGGAAGGGGCGGCATCGGCGCGGGTGGACCTGCCGACATACGCCTTCGACCACCAGCATTACTGGCTCAGCCCGGCCCCGGTCGCGGACGCGCCGTCGCTTGGGCTGGCCGGTGCCGATCACCCGCTGCTCGGCGCGGTCGTGCCGTTGCCGCAGTCCGGGGGGCTGGTGTTCACCTCGCGCCTGTCGCTGCGGTCGCATCCGTGGCTGGCCGATCACGCGGTCGGCGGCGTGGTGGTCGTCCCGGGCGCCGGGCTGGTCGAACTGGCCGTGCGCGCCGGCGACGAAACCGGGTGCCCGGTCCTGCGCCAGCTGACGATAAAGACCCCGCTCGTCCTGCCCGAGCACGGCGGCGTGCGCGTGCAAGTCGCCCTGAGCGCCCCCGGCGAGAAGAGCTCGCGCACGGTGGATGTGTACTCTCAGCGCGACGCCAGCGGAACTGACAGCGCGGACGCGTGGACGCGGCACGCCACCGGCGTGCTGTCAGCCGCGCAGGCGCCGCCAGCGGGATTCGACTTCACCGCGTGGCCGCCGCCCGGTGCGCGCACGGTCAGCGTCGAGAACCTTTACCCGGACCTGGCCGAGCGCGGTTACGCGCACGGGCCGGCCTTCCAGAATGTGCGGGCGATGTGGCAGCGGGGCGAGGAGGTGTTCGCCGAGGTCGCCCTGCCGGAGGAACGGAACGCGGAAGCGGCCAGGTGCGGCATCCACCCCGCCCTGCTGGACGCGGCCCTGCACCCCGCCCTGCTCACGGCGATGCGGGACGAGCAGGAGCCGCGGCAGCCGCTGGACTGGAACGGACTGGTGCTGCACGCCGCGGGCGCGTCGGCGCTGCGGGTGCGGCTGACGTCCGGCGAGGCCGGCGACGTGTCGCTCGCCGCGGCCGACGAGGCCGGCGGCCTGGTCCTGACGGCGGACTCGCTCGGGTTCGCGGCGGTGCCCGCCGAGCGGCTCGGTGGCGGCGGAACAGGCACGGTCCGCGCTGACTCCCTGTTCCAGGTGGACTGGACCGAGTTGCCCGAGGTCGCGGCGACGCAGGCTCCGCCGTGGGCAGAGGTCGCCGCCGCTGACGACGTGACGGCCCTGGCCGGCGTGCCCGCCGCTGCCGTGCTTGAGGCGGCCGGGGAGGACGACGCGCTGGCGCTGACCTCGCGGGTGCTTGAAGTCACGCAGGCCTGGCTGACCGGAGCGGGACTGGAGGAGTCGCGGCTGGTGGTCGTGACTAGCGGCGCGGTGCCCGCCGGCGACGGCGTGGTCACCGACCCGGCGGCGGCGGCGGTGTGGGGCCTGGTGCGGGCCGCGCAGGGCGAGAACCCGGAGCGGATTGTCCTTCTCGATCTCGGTCCCGGCGAGGACGTCGGGCAGGTCCTCGGCTCGGTGCTGGCCAGTGGCGAGCCGCAGCTCGCGGTGCGCGGAGGCTCCTTCTTCGTGCCGCGTCTGAACCGCGCTGTCTTGACCGCCGGTCTGCCTGCCGTGTTCGGCCCGGAAGGGACGGTCCTGGTGTCGGGCGCGGGCGTGCTTGGCGGCCTGGTGGCCAGGCATCTGGTGACCCGCCATGGGGTGCGGCGCCTGGTGCTGGCCAGCCGGCGGGGTCCGGCCGCCGACGGTGCGGCGGACCTGGTCGCCGAGCTGACCGCGCACGGCGCGGACGTGTCGGTCGTGGCCTGTGACCTGTCCGACCGGGACCGGGTAGCGGCCCTGCTTTCGGAACATCGCCCGACCGGTGTCGTGCACACGGCCGGCGTCCTTGACGCGGGCGTGATCGAGACGGTGACCCCGGCCAGGCTGGCCCGCGTGTTCGCGCCGAAGGTGGACGCGGTGCGGCATCTCGACGAGCTGACTCGCGGCCTGGAACTGAACGCGTTCGTCGTCTACTCGTCGGTGTCGTCGGTGTTCATGGGCGCGGGCAGCGGCAGTTACGCGGCCGCGAACGCGTTCCTGGACGGGCTGATGGCCCGCCGCCGGTCACTGGGCCTGCCCGGACTGTCGCTGGCATGGGGCCTGTGGGACCAGGCAGCCGGCATGGCGGCCAACACCGATGACCTGACCAGGGCCCGGATGAACCGGCGGGGCGGACTCCGGCTTATGTCGCAGGCCGAGGGCATGTACCTCTTTGACGCCGCCCTCGGGTCTGAGCAGCCGCTGCTTGTGCCCGCCAAGCTGGATCTGCGCGCGGTCCGCGCTGACGCCTCGGCAGGCGGAGTAGTGCAGCACATGCTGCGCGGCCTGGTCCGTGCGGGCAGGCAGCAGGCGCGCTCGGGCGGCACCGGCGGGGAACGCGGCCGCCTTTCCGGGCGGCTGGCCGGGCTCACCCCGGCCGACCAGCTGACGCTGATGCTTGACCTGGTGCGCGGTCAGGTCGCGGCCGTGCTCGGGCACTCAGGGCCGGCGGCCGTGCGGCCGGACGCGGCGTTCAAAGATGCCGGGTTCGACTCGCTCACCTCGGTGGAGCTGCGCAACCGGCTGCGCGAGGCGACCGGGCTGAAGCTGCCGGCCACGCTGGTATTCGATCACCCCAGCCCGCAGGCCCTCGCCCGCCACCTGCGCGGCGAACTGGGTGACATCGCGCCGACGCCGGTCGCGCCGGTTATCGCGGCCGCCGATCCCGGCGAGCCGATCGCGATCGTCGGCATGGCGTGCCGGCTGCCGGGCGGGGTGGCCGGACCTGAGGATCTGTGGCGGCTGCTCGCCGATCGCCGGGACGCGGTGTCCGGCTTCCCGGCCGACCGCGGCTGGGACACCGATGGCCTGTTCCACCCCGACCCGGAGCACCCGGGCACGTCGTACACCAGCCAGGGCGGTTTCCTGCACGAGGCGGGCCTTTTCGACGCGGGGTTCTTCGGGATCTCGCCGCGTGAGGCGCTGGCGATGGACCCGCAGCAGCGGCTGCTGCTTGAGGTTTCCTGGGAAGCCCTTGAGCACGCGGGCATTGACCCGGTGTCGCTGAAGGGCAGCGATGCCGGGGTGTTCACCGGCGTCTTCGGCCAGGGCTACGTCGCTCCCGGAGCCAGCGCGGTCACTCCCGAGCTGGAAGGTTTCGCGGGCACGGGCGGGTCGTCGAGCGTGGCGTCGGGCCGGGTGTCGTACGTGTTCGGGCTCGAGGGCCCGGCGGTGACAATCGACACGGCGTGCTCGTCGTCGCTGGTGGCGATGCACCTGGCGGGTCAGGCGCTGCGGCAGGGCGAGTGCTCGCTGGCGCTCGCCGGCGGCGCGACGGTGATGGCGCACCCGGGGGCTTTCGTCGAGTTCTCCCGGCAGCGGGGCCTGGCCGCGGACGGGCGGTGCAAGGCCTTCGCCGCCGCCGCAGACGGCACCGGCTGGGCCGAGGGTATCGGCGTGGTGGTCCTCGAGCGCCTGTCAGTGGCGCGGGAGCGCGGGCACGCGGTGCTGGCGGTGGTGCGGGGCAGCGCGGTGAACTCCGACGGCGCTTCCAACGGCCTGACGGCGCCGAACGGGCCGTCGCAGCAGCGCGTGATCCGGCGAGCGCTCGCGGGCGCGGGTCTTGTGCCGTCGGATGTGGACGTCGTGGAGGGGCACGGGACCGGGACGGCGCTTGGTGATCCGATTGAGGCGCAGGCTTTGCTGGCGGCTTATGGCCAGGACCGGGATTCGGAAAGGCCGTTGTGGCTGGGGTCGCTGAAGTCGAACATCGGGCATGCGCAGGCGGCCGCGGGCGTGGCCGGGGTGATCAAGATGGTGCAGGCGCTGCGGCACGGCGTCATGCCGGCGACGCTGCACGTGGACGCGCCGACGCCGGAGGTGGACTGGTCGGCGGGGGCTGTCGAACTGCTGACGCAGGCGCGGGACTGGCCCAGGAACGGGCGGCCGCGCCGGGCGGGGGTGTCGGCTTTCGGGGTCAGCGGCACGAATGCGCACGTGATCCTGGAGGAGGCGCCGCAGGGGCCGGCCGGTGAGCCGGCCGGCGGGCCGGTGCCCGGCGGCGTCGTGCCGCTGGTGGTGTCGGCTCGGAGCGCGGGGTCGCTGGCGGGGCAGGCTGGCCGGCTGGCGGCATTCCTTGACGGCGCGGGCGCGGTGCCGCTGCCGGCCGTGGCCCGGGCGCTGGCGTCCGGGCGGGCCGCGCTGACCGAGCGCGCCGTGGTGGTGGCTGGCTCGGCCGGGGAGGCTGTGGCCGGCCTTGGCGTGCTGGCGCGGGGTGAGAGCGCGGCCGAGGTAGTGACCGGCCGGGCGGGCGCTCCGAGTGCGGGTGCGGCGAGTGCGGGTGCGGCCAGTGCGGGTACGGCCAGTGCGGGTGCGGCGAGGGCGGGTGCGGCGGGAAAGCTCGTGTGGGTGTTCCCCGGGCAGGGGACGCAGTGGGCCGGGATGGGCCGGGAACTGCTGGGTTCCTCCCCGGTGTTCGCTGGCCGGGTCGCTGAGTGCGCGGCGGCGCTTGAACCGTGGATCGAGTGGTCGCTGATCGATGTGCTGCGCGGCGACGCCGATCCTGAGGTGCTTGACCGGGTGGATGTGCTGCAGCCGGCGTGTTTCGCGGTGATGGTGGGCCTGGCGGCCGTGTGGGAGTCGGCCGGGGTCGTCCCCGACGCCGTGATCGGTCATTCCCAGGGTGAGATCGCCGCTGCGTGCGTGGCCGGCGCGCTGTCGCTGGCGGACGCGGCCAGGGTAGTGGCACTGCGCAGCCAGGCGATCGCGCAGGAACTGTCGGGGCGCGGCGGCATGGCATCGGTCGCCCTGGGCGAGGGCGACGCGGCGGCACGGCTGGCGCCGTGGGCCGGCCGGGTCGAGGTAGCGGCGGTGAACGGCCCGTCGTCGGTGGTGATCGCGGGCGAGGCCGCGGCTCTGGGCGAGGCCGTCGAGGCGCTGGAGAGCGACGGTGTCCGGGTCAGGCGGGTGGCGGTGGACTACGGGTCGCACACCAGCCAGGTAGAGGCGATCGGCGACCGGCTGGCGCTGACGCTGGCGGGCGTGGCGGCACTAGCTCCGGCGATTCCTTTCTACTCCACTGTGATCGGTGACTGGATCGCCGGAGCCGATATGGTGAACGGCGGTTACTGGTACCGGAACCTGCGGAGCCAGGTGCGGTTCGGCCCGGCCGTCGCGGACCTGATCGCCGGTGGGCACGGCATCTTCCTCGAGGTCAGCGCCCATCCGGTGCTAGTCCAGCCGGTCTCCGAGCTTGCGGACGACGCCGGGGCCGACGTGGTGGTGACGGGGTCGCTGCGGCGGGACGAGGGCGGGCCGCGGCGGCTGCTGACCTCGATGGCTGAGTTGTTCGTCCGGGGCGTCCCCGTGGACTGGGCTTCCATGCTGCCGGCCGGCGCGGCAGGCGGACGGGTGGAGCTGCCGACCTACGCGTTCGACCGCCGGCACTACTGGCTGCGGCCGGCCGAGCCGGCGGACGCGGCGTCGCTGGGACAGGCCTCGGCCGGTCATCCGATGCTCGGCGCGGTGGTGCAGCTGCCGCAGTCCGGCGGGCTGGTGCTCACCTCGCGCTTGTCGCTGCGGTCGCATCCGTGGCTCGCCGATCACGCTGTCGGCGGTGTCGTGATCCTTCCCGGCAGCGGGCTGGTCGAGCTGGCCGTGCGGGCCGGTGACGAGGCCGGGTGCCCGGTGCTTGACGAGCTGGTCATCGAGGCGCCGCTGGCGGTGCCCGACCACGGCGACGCGGCCGTGCAGGTCGCGCTGAGCGGGCCAGGCGAGCACGGCTCGCGCACGGTGGAGGTGTACTCCCGGCGTGACGGCGGCACGGGCGCGTGGACGCGGCACGCCGCCGGCGTGCTGTCGCCGACAGCGAGCGGCGGCACCGGCTTCGACTTCACCGCCTGGCCGCCCCCTGGCGCGCAGCCGGTCGACACCGGGGACTTCTACGCCGGCCTGGCCGAGCGCGGCTATGGCTACGGCCCCGCGTTCCAGGGCGTCCGCGCGGTGTGGCGGCGGGACGACGAGGTGTTCGCCGAGGTAGCACTGCCCGGGGACCTGCGCGCGGAGGCAGGCAGGTACGGGATTCACCCGGCGTTGCTTGACGCCGCGCTGCAGGCCGTCACGGCCGGCGCCACGGCGGAGGACAAGGGCGAGGCGGTGCTGGCGTTCGCGTGGAACGGGTTCGAGCTGCACGCCGCCGGCGCGGCGGCGCTGCGGGTGCGGATCGCGCCCCGCGGTCAGGACGTGTCCGTCGAGGCGGCCGACGAGACCGGCGGGCCGGTGCTGACGATGGACTCGCTGGCGTCCCGCCCGGTGCCGGCGGCGCAGCTGGGGGCCGCGGCACGCGACGTCCGTGACTCGCTGTTCGGCGTGGACTGGACCGAGCTGCCCGCGGCCGCTGCCGAGCCCGTGCCGTCGTGGGTGCCGGTGGCCACCGCCGGCGACGTGGCCGCGCTGGCCCAGGGCACCGGCCTGCCGGCGGTGGCGGTACTCGACGCCACTGGCGGTGACGGTCCGCTCGCGGTCACGTCGCTGGTACTTGAGGTCGTGCAGGCGTGGCTGGCCGATTCCGCGCTCGAGGAGTCGCGCCTGGTCGTCAGGACCCGGGGCGCCGTGCCCGCCGGCGGCGATCACAACGTGACCGACCCGGCCGCCGGGGCGGTGTGGGGACTGGTCCGTTCCGCCCAGGCCGAGAACCCGGACCGGATCGTGCTGCTGGACGCCGATCCCGCCGCTGGCGGCGGTGCTGAGCTGGTGCTGGCGGCCGGCGAGCCGCAGCTCGCCCTGCGCGGGGACACCCTCTCGGTGCCCCGGCTCGCCAGCATCGCCGGCCAGCTCCAGCACGGGCAGCTCCAGCACGGGCAGCTCCAGCACGGGCCGGCCTTCGGCCCGGACGGGACTGTGCTGATCTCGGGTGCCGGCGCGCTAGGCCGCCTGGTAGCAAGGCACCTGGCGACCCGGCACGGGGTGCGGCGGCTGGTGCTGGCCAGCCGGCAGGGCCCGGCCGCCGAGGGCATCTCTGAGCTGGCCGGGGAGCTGGCCGAACTGGGCGCGGACGTGTCCGCGGTGGCCTGCGACCTGTCCGACCGGGACCAGGTGGCGGCCTTGCTGGCCGGGCACCGGCCGGCCGCTGTCGTGCACACGGCTGGCGTCTTCGACGACGCGATGATCGCCGGGCTGACCAGGGAACGGCTGGCCGGGGTGTTCGCGCCCAAGGTCGACGCCGTCCGGCACCTGGACGAGCTGACCCGGGGCACGGACCTGGGCGCGTTCGTCGTGTTCTCGTCGGTCGCCGGCGTGGTCGGCGGCGGCGGCCAGGGCAGCTACGCGGCGGCGAACGCGTTCCTTGACGCCGTGATGGCCAGCCGGCGCGCGGCCGGCCTGCCCGGATTGTCGCTGGCGTGGGGCCTGTGGGAGCGGAGCAGCGGTATGGCCGCCCGCCTCAGCGTCGTCGACCACGCGCGGGCCAGCCGCGGTGGCGTCCTTGAGCTGACTCCGGCGCAGGCCCTTGACCTGCTCGACGTCGCGTTGCGCCTGGACCAGGCGCTGCTGGTGCCGATCAAGTGCGACCTCGAGGTGATGCGGGCGGATCACGCGGCCGGCGGCGCGGTGCCGGCGCTGTTTCGCGGTCTGGTCCGCATGGGCAGGCAGCAGGCCAGGGCCTCGGCCGAGCCGGACGGCACCCTGGTTCGCCGGCTCGCCGGGCTCGCGCCTGCCGGCCAGGAGGCGCTGCTGCTTGACGTGGTACGCGGCCAGGTGGCGGTCGTGCTCGGGCACGCCGAGCCTGACGGCGTACGGGCGGACACGGCATTCAAGGACGCCGGGTTCGACTCGCTGACTTCGGTGGAGCTGCGCAACCGGCTGCGCGCGGCGACCGGGCTGAAACTGCCTCCCACGCTGGTCTTCGACTACCCGAGCCCGCAGGTGCTCGCCCGCCACCTGCGGACGCTGCTGCACCCGGGTACCACGGGGCCAGGAACCACGGGGCCAGGCGCGGCGCCAGGCGCCGCCGCGGACGAGGCGCGACTGCGGCAGGCACTCGCGTCGGTCCCGGTGGCGCGGCTGCGAGCCGCGGGCCTGGTCGACGCCCTGCTCAAGCTCGCCGCCGAAGGCGAGCCGGACGACGGCGCCGGAGACGAGACCGGTCAGTGGCGGGCGATCGCCGACCTGGAAGTCGACGATCTCGTGGAACTGGCGCTCGGCGGTGAGTAGGCCCGCGCGGCCAGGCAGCCGCGACGAAGCGATTGGGGGCGCCTGGTGAGCGCGTCGTATGAGAAGGTCGTCGAGGCGCTGCGCAAGTCGCTGGCCGAGGTGGGCGAGCTGAAGAAGCGCAACCGCCAGCTGCTACGCGCGGCCAGCGAGCCGATCGCCATCGTCGGGATGGCCTGCCGGTTACCTGGCGGCGTTGCCGGGCCAGAGGACCTGTGGCGGCTGGTGTCGCAAGGCCGGGACGCGGTCTCGGGCTTCCCCGCCGACCGGGGCTGGGATACCGGCACCCTGTTCGATCCTGACCCGGATCACCCGGGCACCACGCACGTCAGCCAGGGCGGCTTCCTGCACGAGGCGGGACTTTTCGACGCGGAGTTCTTCGGGATCTCGCCGCGTGAGGCGCTGGCGATGGACCCGCAGCAGCGGCTGCTGCTCGAGGCCTCGTGGGAGGCCTTCGAGAACGCCGCCATCGACCCGGCCTCGTTGAAGGGCAGCGATGTCGGCGTGTTCGTCGGCGCGGCCCCGCAGGGTTACGGGTCCGGGCCGATCGCGGCGGAGATGGAGAGCTTCGCGGGCACCGGGGTAGCGTCGAGCGTCGCGTCGGGCCGGGTGTCGTACGTGTTCGGTTTCGAGGGCCTGGCGGTCACGATCGACACGGCGTGCTCGTCGTCGCTGGTGGCGATGCACCTGGCCGGGCAGTCGCTGCGGCAGGGCGAGTGCTCGGTGGCGCTCGCCGGCGGGGCGATGGTGATGTCGAGCCCCAACTCCTTCGTCGTGTTCTCCCGGCAGCGGGGGCTGGCGGCGGACGGGCGGTGCAAGGCCTACGCGGACGGCGCGGACGGGATGGGCATGTCCGAGGGCGTCGGCCTGCTGGTGCTCGAGCGGCTGTCGGCGGCGCGGGAACGCGGGCACCGGGTGCTGGCGGTGATCCGGGGCAGCGCGGTGAATCAGGACGGCGCGTCCAACGGGCTGACGGCGCCGAACGGCCCGTCGCAGCAGCGCGTGATCCGCGGCGCCCTGGCCAGCGCCGGGCTGTCCCCGTCCGACGTGGACGTCGTGGAGGGGCACGGCACCGGGACGTCGCTCGGCGATCCGATCGAGGCGCAGGCGCTGCTAGCCGCCTACGGCCAGGGCCGTGATCCCGGGACGCCGTTGTGGCTCGGGTCGCTCAAATCGAACATCGGGCACGCGCAGGCGGCCGCGGGCGTGGCGAGCGTGATCAAGATGGTGCAGGCGCTGCGGCACGAGGTGATGCCGCCCACCTTGCACGTGGACAAGCCCACGACCGGCGTGGACTGGTCCGACGGGACGGTGGAACTGCTGACCGAAACCCGGAAATGGCCGCGCGACGGGCACCCGCGCCGAGCCGGGGTGTCGTCGTTCGGGGTCAGCGGGACGAACGCCCACCTGATCCTGGAAGAGGCGCCCGAGGAGGCGCCCGGAGAGGCGCCCGGAGAGGCGCGCGAGGAGCTCGCCGGCGAGCCGCCGCTCGATGCCGTGGTGCCCGTGGTGGTGTCGGCGCGGAGCGCGGCGTCGCTCGCGGGACAGGCGGGCCGGCTGGCGGCGTTCGCCGAGAACGCCGGGGAGATGCCGCTGGCACGCACGGCGGGCGCCCTGGTGTCGGGCCGGGCGGTGCTGCCCGAGCGGGCGGTGATCGTGGCGGCCTCCGCGGGCGAGGCGGCAGCGGGGCTCGCGGCGCTGGCCCGCGGCGAGGACGCGGCGGCCGTGGTCACGGCGCGCGCGGGTGCGCCAGGCAAGCTCGTCTGGGTGTTCCCTGGCCAGGGCACGCAGTGGGCGGGGATGGGCCGGGAGTTGCTGGAGTCGTCGCCGGTGTTCGCGGCGCGGGTCGGGGAGTGCGCGGCGGCGCTGGCGCCGTGGACCGGCTGGCCGCTGGTGGATGTGCTGCGCGGCGACTGCGATCCGGGGCTGATGGACCGGGTGGACGTGCTGCAGCCGGCGTGTTTCGCGGTGATGGCTGGGCTGGCGGCGGTGTGGGCGTCGGCGGGCGTGGTCCCGGACGCGGTGATCGGTCATTCGCAGGGTGAGATCGCGGCGGCGTGCGTGGCGGGTGCGCTGTCGCTGGAGGACGCGGCGAAGGTGGTGGCGCTGCGGAGCCAGGCGATCGCGCGGGGGCTGGCCGGACGCGGCGGGATGGCGTCGGTGGCGCTGGGCGAGGAGGAGGCGGCGGAGCGGCTGGCGCCGTGGGCGGGCCGGGTCGAGGTCGCGGCGGTGAACGGCCCCGCGTCGGTGGTGATCGCGGGCGAGGCGCAGGCTCTCGGTGAAGCCGTGGAGGCGCTGTCGGGGCGGCGGGTGGCGGTGGACTACGGGTCGCACACCAGCCAGGTGGAGGCGATCGGCGATGAGCTGGCGCGGACGCTGGCGGCGGTGCGGGGACTGGCCCCGGGCGTTCCTTTCTACTCGACTGTGACCGGGGAGTGGGTCCGCGGCGCCGGGGTGACGGACGGCGGGTACTGGTACCGGAACCTGCGGAGTCAGGTGCGGTTCGGCCCGGCTGTCGCTGACCTGATCGCGCAGGGGCACGGGGTGTTCGTGGAGGTGAGCGCGCATCCGGTGCTGGTGCAGCCGGTGACCGAGGTCGCGGACCACGCCGGGGCTGACATCGTGGTGACCGGGACGCTGCGGCGCGACGACGGCGGGCCGCGGCGGCTGCTGACGTCGATGGCCGGGCTGTTCGTCCGTGGCGTGGCGGTGGACTGGTCGGCCGTGCTGCCGGCCGGGGCGGCGTCGGCGCATGTTGACCTGCCGACCTACGCGTTCGACCGCCGGCATTACTGGCTGCGGCCGGCCCCGGCCGCGGACGCGCCGTCGCTGGGACTGGCCGGCGCTGGCCACCCGATGCTCGGCGCGATGGTCCGGCTGCCGCAGACCGGCGGGCTGGTCTGCACCTCGCGCCTGTCGCTGCGGACGCACCCGTGGCTGGCCGACCACGCTATCGGCGGCACAGTGCTGTTTCCCGGCACCGGCTTAGTGGAGCTGGCGCTGCGGGCCGGTGACGAGGTCGGCTGCCCGGTGCTGGACGAGCTCGTGACGCAGGCCCCGCTGACCCTGCCCGAGCAGGGCGGGGTGCGCGTACAGGTCACCGTGAGCGGGCCCGGCGAGAACGGCGCGCGCACGGTCGACGTGTACTCGCAGCGCGACGACAGCGGAAGCGACAGCGGGGACGTGTGGACGCGGCACGCCACCGGAGTCCTGTCCGCCGCGCGGGTGCCGGCCGCGGGGTTCGACTTCACCGCCTGGCCGCCGCCGGGTGCGCGGCAGGTCGAGGCCGGGGACTTCTACGCCGGCCTGGCCGGGCGCGGCTATGCGTACGGGCCCGCGTTCCAGGGCGTGCGGACCGTGTGGCGCCGGGGCGAGGAGGTGTTCGCCGAGGTCGCCCTGCCGGACGGGCACCGCGACGCCGCCGCCGATTACGGCATCCACCCCGCGCTGCTTGACGCGGCCCTGCAGACCGGGACCGTCGCCGCCTGGGCCGCCGCGACGGCTGAGCGCCCCGGGCGGCCGGTGATGCCCTTCGCGTGGAACGGGTTCGTGCTGCACGCCGCGGGCGCGCCGGCGCTGCGGGTCCGGGTCTCGCCGGGCGGTACTGACGCGCTGGCCATCGAGGCCGCCGACGAGACCGGCGGCCTGGTCCTGACCATGGATTCCCTGGTGCTGCGGGAGGTGTCCGCCGCGGAGCCGGCCGGCACAGGCCAGCTCGCTGTTCGAGGTCCGCTGGACCGAGCTGGCCGCGGCCGCCGCCGTGCCCGAGTCGCCGTCATGGGTGGCGGCGGCCACCGCCGGCGACGTGACCGCCCTGGCCGGCGTGCCCGCGGCAGTGGTACTCGAGGCGGCCGGCGACGGCGACGCGCTGGCCGTGACGTCGCGGGTGCTCGCCGTCGTGCAGGCGTGGCTGGCGGCAGCCGGGCTGGATGAGTCGCGGCTGGTGGTGGCCACCCGGGGCGCGATGCCCGCCGGTGACGGCGTCGTGACCGACCCGGCCGCCTCGGCCGTGTGGGGCCTGGTGCGGGCCGCTCAGGCCGAGAACCCGGACCGGTTCGTCCTGCTGGACCTCGATCCCGCTGCTGCCGGTTGGCCCGAAGCGATACTGGGCGCGGTGCTGGCGAGCGGCGAGCCGCAGCTCGCGGTTCGGGGGACGACCCTGTCCGTGCCGCGCCTGCACCGCGTCGCCCCGATGCCGGTCGCCCCGGACGCCGCCCCCGCGCCCGGGTTCGGCCCGGACTCGGCGGTGCTGGTCTCGGGCGCAGGGACCCTCGGCGCCCTGGCGGCCCGCCGGCTAGTCGCCGGGCACGGCGTGCGGCGCCTGATACTGGCCAGCCGCCGGGGCCCGGACGCCCGCGAGCTGGCGGAACTGGCCGCCGACCTCACCGGGCAGGGCGCGGAAGTATCCGTCGTGGCCTGTGACCTGTCCGACCGGAACCAGGTGGCGGACCTGCTCGCCAGGCACCGCCCGACCGCTGTGGTGCACACGGCGGGCGTGTTCGACGCCGGGGTGGTGCAGGCGCTGACACCCGGCAAGCTGGCCCGGGTGTTCGGCCCGAAGGCCGGCGCGGCGCGGCACCTCGACGAGCTGACCCGCGACCTCGGCCTCGGCGCGTTCATCGTGTACTCGTCCGCCTCGTCGGTCTTCATGGGCGCGGGCAGCGGCGGTTACGCGGCCGCGAACGCCTACCTGGACGGGCTGATGGCCTGCCGGCGCGCGGCGGGCCTGCCGGGCGTGTCGCTGGCCTGGGGCCCTGGCAGCAGCTCACCGGCATGGCGGACACCATCGACGACCTCACGCTTGCCCGGATGAGCCGGCGCGAGGGACGCGGCGGCGTACTCGGACTGAGATCCGATGAGGGAATGGATCTGCTCGACGCGGCCCTGGCGTCTGGGCGGGCCCTGCTGGTGCCGGTCAAGCTGGACCTGCGCGAGGTCAGTGCCGACGCGGCGGCCGGCGGCGGCGTCCCGCACCTGCTGCGCGGCCTGGTCCGGGTGGCCAGGCAGCCGGCCAGGGCGGCCGCAGGGGAGGACGGCGGGCTGGCTCGCCGGCTGGCCGGGCTCGCTCCGGCCGAGCAGGAGGCGCTGCTGCTTGACGTGATCCGCCGTCAGGTGGCGGTCGTGCTCGGGCATGCGGACCCGCGGCACGTGCGCGCGGACACGGCGTTCAAGGACGCCGGGTTCGACTCGCTGACGTCGGTGGAGCTGCGCAACCGGCTGCGTGCGGCCACCAGCCTGAAACTGCCCGCCACCCTTGTCTTCGATCACCCCAGCCCGCTGGTGCTCGCCCGCCACCTGCGCGGCGAACTCGCCGTCGGCGAGGCGTCCGAGGCGTCCGGAGTCGATTCCGTCCTGGCCGGCCTGGCCGGGCTGGAGTCGGCGATCGGGTCCGCGGCGTCCGACGAGGAAGCCCGCCACCGGATCACCAGGCGCCTGCGGGAACTGCTGAATGCGGCGCGCGCGGCAGCCGGCCCTGACCAGGACGGCGATCTGGACACCGCCAGCGACGAGGAACTGTTCGCTCTCGTCGACCGCTCCTGAAGACCACCGCACGACCCGCCGACGGCAATCGCACACGGACATCGCACGGGAGCTGAGTTTCAGTGGCTGACGAGGTACAACTCCGCGACTACCTGAAGAGGGCCATCGCCGACGCCCGCGACGCCCGCAAGCGGCTGGGCGAGGTGCAGGAGCAGGCACGGGAGCCGATCGCCATCGTGGGGATGGCGTGCCGGTACCCGGGCGGGGTGTCCTGCGCCGATGACCTGTGGCACATCGTGGCCGGCGGGATCGACGCCGTAGCCGGGTTTCCCGCCGATCGCGGCTGGAACCTCGCTGACCTGTTCGACCCGGACCCCGATCATCCCGGTACGTCGACCACGAGCCAGGGCGGGTTCCTGCGCGATGCCGGGTTGTTCGACGCCGGGTTCTTCGGGATCTCCCCGCGTGAGGCGCTGGCGATGGACCCCCAGCAGCGGCTGCTGCTCGAGACGTCCTGGGAGGCGCTGGAGCAGGCCGGCATCGACCCGCTGGCGTGGAAGGGCAAGGACGTCGGCGTCTTCACCGGGCTGTCCAGCCAGGGGTACGGAGTCGGCTCAGGCCCGGTCGCGGCGGAGCTGGAAGGCTTCGCGGGCACGGGTGCCGCTCCGTGCATCGCGACCGGCCGGGTGTCCTACGTCTTCGGGTTCGAGGGCCCGGCGGTCACGATCGACACGGCGTGCTCGTCTTCGCTGGTGGCGATTCACCTGGCGGCGCTGGCGCTGCGGCAGGGTGACTGCTCCGTGGCGCTGGCGGGCGGCGCGATGGTGATGGCGCAGCCCGGATCCTTCTTGTCCTTCTCCCGGCAGCGCGCGCTGGCCGCCGACGGCCGGTGCAAGGCGTACGCGGCCGGCGCGGACGGGATGGGCATGTCCGAGGGCGTCGGCCTGCTGGTGCTCGAGCGGCTGTCGGCGGCGCGGGAACGCGGGCACCGGGTGCTGGCGGTGATCCGGGGCAGCGCGGTGAATCAGGACGGCGCGTCCAACGGGCTGACGGCGCCGAACGGCCCGTCGCAGCAGCGCGTGATCCGCGGCGCCCTGGCCAGCGCCGGGCTGTCCCCGTCCGACGTGGACGTCGTCGAGGGCCACGGCACGGGCACGATGCTGGGCGATCCGATCGAGGCGCAGGCGCTGCTGGCGACCTACGGCCAGGGCCGGGAGCCGGAACGCCCGCTGTGGCTGGGCTCGGTGAAGTCGAACATCGGGCACGCGCAGGCCGCCGCCGGCGTGGCCGGCGTGATCAAGATGGTGCAGGCGCTGCGGCACGGCGTCATGCCGCCCACGCTGCACGCGGACGAGCCCACCCCGCAGGTCGACTGGTCCGCCGGCGCGGTCGAGCTGCTGGCGCGGGCACGGGAGTGGCCGCGCGGTGACCGCCCGCGCCGGGCGGGCGTGTCGTCGTTCGGGATCAGCGGGACGAACGCGCACCTCATCCTGGAGGAGGCGCCCCAGGAGGCGCCCGGGGAGCCGGCCGGGGAGGTGGTGACGTTCGACGGCGTGCTGCCGCTGGTGGTGACGGCCCGGAGCGCGGCGTCGCTGGCCGGCCAGGCCGGCCGGCTGGCAGATTTCATCGACAGGGCCGGGATGCCGCTCGCTGAGGTGGCCGGCGCGCTGGTGTCGGCGCGGGCGGTGCTGGACGAGCGCGCCGTGGTCGTGGCTTCCGCGCGGGAGGAGGCGCTGGCCGGCCTGCGCGCGCTGGCACGCGGCGAGGATGCCGCCGGCCTGGTCACCGGCCGGGCGAGCGCGTCCGAGGCGGGCGCGGCCGGAAAGCTGGTGTGGGTATTCCCCGGCCAGGGTTCCCAGCGGGCACCGATGGGCGCGGAGCTACGCGACCGGTATCCGCTGTTCGCGCTGGCCCTGGACGAGGCCTGCGAGCAACTCGACGCGTGCCTGGCCGGCTGGGTTGATCACCCGGTGCGGGACGTGGTGCTCGGCAGGCTGGCCGGCAGCGCCGAGCTCCTGGACCAGACGGTGTTCACCCAGGCCGGGCTGTTCGCGGTGGAGAGCGCACTCTTCCGGCTGATGGCGTCCCTGGGGGCGCGGCCTGACATGGTGATCGGGCACTCGGTCGGCGAGATCACCGCCGCGTACGCGGCCGGGATGCTGTCGCTGGCCGACGCGGCGCGGGTGGTGGCGGCCCGGGGCCGGCTGATGCAGGCGCTGCCGCCGGGCGGGGCGATGGTCGCCGTGGCCGCCAGCGAGGCGGAGGTCGCCTGGCTGCTCGGCGACGGCGTGGAACTCGCGGCTGTCAACGGCCCGTCCTCTGTCGTGCTCTCCGGTGATCACGACGCCGTCGTCGCGGCGGCCGGCCGCCTGGCGGAACGCGGGCACAAGACCAGGCGGCTCGCGGTCTCGCACGCGTTTCACTCGCGGCGGATGGAGCCGATGCGGGCCGAGTTCGCCGCCGAGCTCGCCGGCGTGGCGTGGCAGCCGGCGCAGATCCCGGTGGTCTCGAACGTGACCGGGCGGCTCGCGGAGCCCGGCGAGCTCGCCGACCCCCGGTACTGGGCCGAGCACGTGCGCAGGCCGGTGCGGTTCGCCGACGGGATCGCGGCCGCGCTCGAGCACGGCGGCGGCGTGTTCGCCGAGCTCGGCCCGGGCGGCGCCCTGACCGCCATGATCACCGAAACTGCCTCGGCGGCTGACGTCGAGGTCCGTTGCGTCCCGGTGCTGCGGGACGGCCGTTCTGAGGACCGTACCCTGCTTGCCTGCCTGGCCGGGCTGTTCGCCCGCGGCGCGGCGGTGGACTGGCGCGGCGTGCTGCCGCGGGGGAGCGGGCACGCGGACCTGCCGACCTACGCGTTCGACCGCCGGAACTACTGGCTGCTGCCCGGCGACCCCGCGGCCGACGCCGCGACGCTGGGTCAGACCGCGGTCGATCATCCGCTTCTGGGCGCGGTAGTGCGGCTGCCGCAGTCCGGCGCGGCGGTGTTCACGTCCCGGTTGTCGCTGCGGTCGCATCCGTGGCTGGCCGACCACGCGGTCGGCGGCGTGGTGCTCGTCCCGGGCGCCGGGCTGGTCGAGCTGGCCGTCCGGGCCGGTGACGAAGTCGGCTGCCCGGTGCTCGAGCGGCTCGTCATCGAGGCGCCGATGGCCGTGCCGGAGCGGGGCGGGGTGCGGCTGCTCGTGGCCGTGGGCAGCCAGGAAGAGACCGGATCGCGCATGGTGGACGTGTACTCGCTGGGTGACGGCGACGCCGATGGGTGGACGAGGCACGCCACCGGATTCCTGTCGGCCGCGCCCGCTGGCCCGGGCACCGGATTCGACTTCGCAGCCTGGCCGCCGCCGGGCGCGCGGCCGGTGGGCGTTGAGGGCTTCTACGCAGACCTGGCCGAGCGCGGTTACGCCTGCGGACCGTCGTTCCAGGGGCTGCGGGCGGCCTGGCGCCGGGGCGATGAGGTGTTTGCCGAGGTCGCGCTGCCCGAGGAAGCGGCCGCGGAAGCAGGCGCATTCGGCATCCACCCCGCGCTGCTTGAGGCCGCCCTGCAGCCGGCCCTGCGGCCGGGCCTGCATCCGGGCCTGCTGAGCGCCCGGGGGGACGCGGACGAGCCGGAGCTGCCACTTGACTGGCACGGGCTGGTGCTGCGTGCCTCGGGCGCCTCGGCGCTGCGGGTGCGGCTGGCGCGCCGCGAGGCCGGCGCCGTGTCACTGGAGGCGGCCGACGAGGCCGGCGGGCTGGTGGTGACCGCCGGCTCGGTGGTGACCAGGCCGGTACCCGCCGGGAAACTCGCCGTGACGACGCGGACTAGCGACTTCCTGTTCCGGGTGGAGTGGACCGAGCTGCCGGCGGCCGGCGGAGCCGGCCGGCGGCCGGGCCGGTGCGGAGGTGCTCGAGGTGGCCAGCGGCGGCGACGCGCTGGCCGTGACGTCGCGGGTGCTGGCTGACATCCAGGCCTGGCTGGCCGGATCGCAGGAGTCGCGGCTGGTGATCGTGACCCGGGGTGCGGTGCCCGCCGGCACAGTGCCCGCCGGCTCGGTGCCCGCCGGCGCAATGCCCGCCGGCTCGGTGCCCGCCGGCTCGGTGCCCGCCGGCTCGGTGCCCGCTGGCTCGGTGCCCGCCGGCAGCGTGATGGCGACGGACCCGGCGGCGGCGGCGGTGTGGGGGCTGGCGCGATCCGCCCAGGCCGAGAACCCCGGCTCGATCACCCTGCTTGACCTGGACCCCGGCGGCTGCGTCGAGCAGGTGCTCGGACCGGTGCTGGCGAGCGGGGAACCGCAGGTCGCGGTGCGCGGACGAACCCTCTTCGTCCCGCGCCTGCAGCGTGCCGGCGATCGGGCGGCCGGCGTTCCCGCCGTGTTCGGCCCGGCCGGAACGGTCCTGGTGTCCGGCGCGGGGACGCTCGGTGCCGCCGTGGCCCGGCATCTGGTCAGCCGGCACGGCGTGCGGCACCTCGTGCTGGCCAGCAGGCGGGGGCCGGACGCCGACGGCACGGCCGACCTGGTTGCCGAGCTGAAAGAAGAGGGCGCGGACGTGTCGGTGGCGGCATGTGACCTGTCCGACCGGGATCAGGTGGCGGCCCTGCTGGCCGAGCACCGGCCGGCCGGCGTGGTGCACACAGCGGGCGTGCTTGATGACGGCGTGATCGGGGCGCTGACGCCGGGCCGGCTGGCTGCCGTGTTCGCGCCCAAGGTGGACGCGGTGGCCCATCTCGACGAGCTGACCCGGGACTCCGGCATCGGCGCGTTCGTGGTGTTCTCGTCCGGGTCGGGCGTGTTCGGCTCGCCGGGCCAGGGCAATTACGCGGCGGCGAACGCCTTCCTGGACGCGGCCATGGCGAACCGCCGGGCGGCCGGCCTGCCGGGGCTGTCGCTGGCGTGGGGCCCGTGGGAGCAGTCCGCGGGCATGACAGCGAATCTCGGCGGGGCGGATCAGGCGCGGATGAGCCGGGGCGGCGTGCGGCCGATGACGCAGGCGGAGGGCATGGATCTCTTCGACGCGGCGCTGGCGTCCGGTCAGGCCCTGCTGGTGCCGGTCAAGCTGGGCCTGCGGGAAGTGCGGGCGGGCGGCTCGGTCCCGCACCTGCTGCACGGCCTGATCCCGCCAGGGCGCCAGCGGGCGCGGGCGACGTCCGAGGGAGACGGGGCGCTGGTTCGCCGGCTGGCCGGTCTCGCCGCTGCCGATCAGGAGGCGCTGCTGCTTGACCTGGTGCGCGGCCAGGCCGCGCTCGTGCTCGGGCACAGCGGACCTGGCGGCGTGCGCGCGGAGACGGCGTTCAAGGACGCCGGCTTCGACTCGCTGACCTCGGTGGAGCTGCGCAACCGGCTGCGTGCGGGTACCGAGCTGAAGCTGCCGGCCACGCTGGCCTTCGACTACCCGACCCCGTTGCTGCTCGCCCGTCACCTGCGCGACGAGCTCGCCGCGGGCGGCAACGCGCTATCTCAGGTGAACGCGAGGATCGAGGAGGTCGAGGCGCTGATCGCCAGCCTGGCTCTCGATGAGTCCGCGCGATCCGCCATCGCGCTTCGCCTCCAGGGCCTGACGGCCAGGTGCGGGGGAACCCGTGAGCAGGCGGATGCCGCCACGGTGGCTGACCAGCTCGAATCCGCGTCCGCCGACGAGGTCATGGGCTTCATCGACGAGCTTGGGCTGGCGCCGTGAGGCGGACAGTCCCGGTGCGGCTGGGCGAGCGCTCGTACGAGGTGCACATCGGCCCCGGGGTGCGCGAGTCGCTGGCCGGGATCATCTCCTTGCTCGGCGCCAGGCGGGCCGCCGTCGTGTCGGCCCGCCCGAGGGAGTGGGTGCCCGATACCGGCGTCCGGTTCCTGCTGCTGCCCGCACGGGATGGCGAGCAGGACAAGACCCTGTCGGGGGTGGAGGCGCTGTGCCGTGAGTTCGCGCGGTTCGGGCTTACCCGGTCCGACGTCGTCGTCTCCTGCGGCGGCGGGACGACCACCGACGTCGCCGGGCTGGCGGCCGCGCTCTACCACCGGGGCGTGGCCGTGATCCACCTGCCCACCTCCCTGCTTGCCCAGGTAGACGCCAGCGTCGGCGGGAAGACGGCGGTGAACCTGCCGGAAGGCAAGAACCTGGCCGGCGCCTTCTGGCAGCCAAGCGCGGTGCTGTGCGACACCGACTACCTGTCGACCTTGCCGCCCAGGGAAAGGCTGAACGGTCTCGGCGAGATCGCCCGCTGTCACTTCATCGGCGCTGGTGACCTGCGCGGGCTGCCGCTCGCTGACCAGATCGCCGCCAGCGTGAGCCTCAAGGCCGGCATCGTCGAGGCGGACGAGCGGGACACCGGGAAGCGGCACCTGCTCAACTACGGGCACACGCTGGGCCACGCGCTCGAGCCGGTGACCGGGTTCGCGCTGCGCCACGGTGAGGCGGTCGCCATCGGCACGGTCTTCGCCGGCCGGCTGGCGGGCGCGCTCGGCCGCATCAGCCAGTCCAGAGTCGATGAGCATCTGTCGGTCGTCCGCTACTACGGCCTGCCAGCCGCCCTGCCCTCCGGCGTCGACGCCGGGGCCCTCGTCCGCCAGATGCACCGGGACAAGAAGGCGGTCAGCGGGCTCGGTTTCGTCCTGGACGGGCCGGCGGGCGCGGAACTGGTGAGCGATGTGCCGGAGGACGCGGTTCACCGCGTACTCGGCGAGATGCCGCGTGCGCCCCTGGACGCGCTCACCGGAGCCGTCACGGCCGATGCGGCACCGGCATGAGGTGGCCTCCGCGCCGGCCGGGCGGCCTTCCGTACCCGGCCCGGGACCGTGGCGAGGCAGAGCGGCTCCTGACCCGCCGGCTGGACGAGGCCCTTGCCCTCCCCGCGGCCCAGCAGGTGCACTGGCCGGACAGCGAACGGGCAAGCGCCGTCATCGAGCAGCTGCGCCGAGCCGACCCGATCGTGGCGCCGGGGGAGACGGCGCGGCTGTCCGGCCGCCTCGCCTCGGTCGCGCGGGGCGAGGCGTTCCTACTGCAGGGCGGTGATTGCGCCGAGACCTTCGCCGACAGCACCGAGCCGCACCTGCTGGCCAACCTGCGGGTACTGCTGCGGATGGCCGCCGTGCTCACCTATGGCAGCGGCCTGCCGGTGGTCAAGATCGCGCGGATGGCCGGGCAGTACGCCAAGCCCAGGTCCAGTGCCGTGGACGCGCTCGGGCTGCCGGCTTACCGGGGCGACATCATCAACTCCGCGGCACCCGCCCTCGCCGCCAGAACGCCCGACCCGCAGCGCATGCTGCGTGCGTACGCCAGCGCGGCCGGCGCGATGGACGTGGTACGCGGGCTCTCGAGAGAGGTCTACGTCAGCCATGAGATGCTCCTGCTCGACTACGAGGGTGCCGTGCTGTGGGCGGACGCCAGCGGCCCCGAGCCCCGGCTCGCGAGCGGGCTCGCGCACTTCCCGTGGATCGGCGAGCGCACCCGCCAGCTCGACGGGGCCCATGTCGCGTTCGCGAAGCTGCTGTCCAACCCGATCGGTCTCAAGATCGGCCCGAGCGTGACCCCGGAGCTGGCCGTCGAGTACGCGGAGCGCCTCGACCCGCACCGCACGCCGGGGAGGCTGACGCTGGTGAGCCGGATGGGGCACGGCCTTGTCCGCGATGTCCTCCCGCCGATCGTGGAGAAGGTCAGCGTCTCCGGGCACCAGGTGGTCTGGCAGTGCGACCCGATGCACGGCAACACCCGGGAGTCACCGAACGGGTACAAGACCCGCCACTTCGACCAGGTGGTCGACGAGATCGCCGGCTTCTTCGAGGTGCACCGGGGACTCGGCACCCACCCGGGCGGCATCCACGTCGAGCTGACCGGCGACGCCGTGGCCGAATGCCTCGGCGGAGCTTGCGGAATCGCCGAGACCGACCTGCCCTCCCGCTACCGGACCGCCTGTGACCCCAGGCTCAACGCCGAGCAGTCCGTCGAGATCGCTTGCTTCGTCGCTGAGCTGCTGCGGGGCCGGCGCACCGCCGCCCGGCAGGCGCCACGATGACCGGGAATCCGTCCATCAGCGGCACCACCCGCCTTTATGTCGTCCTGGGCGATCCTGTCAGCCAGGTCCGGTCGCCCGCCCTGATGAACCCGCTGTTCGCGCGGCTGGGGATCGACGCGGTGCTGGTTCCGGTGCACGCCAGGCCTGAGCACCTCGGGCGGATCGTCGGCGGGCTGCGCTGCGCGGGCAACCTCGACGGCATCTTCGTGACGGTGCCTCACAAGTCGGCCGTTGTCGCGCTCGCCGACCGGTGCAGCGCCACGGTGGAGATCGCCGGGAGCGCCAACGCGCTACGCCTGGATGCCGACGGCAGCCTGTACGCGGAGAACTTCGACGGACTCGGTTTCGTGGCCGGCCTCGTGCATGCCGGTCACGACCCGAAAGGCAGGCGGGTGGCGCTGGTGGGCGCGGGCGGCGCGGGAGGCGCCATCGCGGCGGCGCTGCTGGAGGCCGGCGCCGCCCGGCTGTCTGTGTGCGACCTGGACGCCGTCAGGCTGGGCGCGCTGTGCTCCCGCCTGGACGCGCACTGGCCGGGACGGACCGTCAGCTCGGCCGGACCGGACCTGGCGGGCGCCGAGATCGTCGTGAACGCGACACCGCTCGGGATGAGGCCCGATGACCCGCTGCCATTGCGGCCTGATCTCCTGCCGCCGGGCAGCGTCGTGGCCGACATCATCATGATGCCCAGGGAAACACGGCTGCTCCGGCAGGCGGCGGCACTGGGTCATCACGTTCACGGCGGAATCCACATGCTCGACTGGCAACTGGATTCGTACCGCGCTTTTTTCCGGCTGGATCAGGCCGTCATGACTGCCAAGCCGAGGGCCGTGGAAACACCAGGCGCGACCTTACTGTGACCGCAGACGCCACCGCGGCGAATCGGAGAGACCGCGGCCCACAGGTCGGCGCGCCCGGTGCTGCCGGCTAGCTCCGCGCAGCGGAGCGCGACCGCCGCGCCGCCGGCGGCCTGGACGGCGGGGTAACCGGGCCAGCCGCCGTGCCCTGCCGATCAGGCTGACATCGTCTTCGAACACGCCCGCGTCCTCTCGCTGCAGAGGGCGTGCGGGCTAACCCCGGTCGTCCGTCACGCCCCGGTCCTCCCGTGATCGTGAACCCTGCCTGGCCGATCATGATTCAGCGCAACGGGGTGGCAGTACCTGATGCCACGTTCATGGCGAGTGTCGCTACCTGGGAGGAAAAGGGCAGCGATGTGAACGTAGCATCGCATCTGCCAGTCAATGTTCTGGCAGGCGGAGCTCAAGCTGTGTGAGCCAACCGGAACTGCTGCGCCAGGAACTAGAACAGCTCCACCACCACCTCCGCGCCGCATGTCCGATTAGCTACTTGGCCTAACCCTCACAAGAACGACCAAATCGCGCGTCAGATGGAGGCGTCTGCACGGGATCTGTGGCATTGATCACTCTCACTCCTGCGCTCAGCAGGTCCCATTTGCCCTGGCGGGTCAGCGCATCGTCTGGGGGCAGCACCGCGCGGACGCCGAGCTCGCCCGCGATGCTCATTGCCCGCCGGCCACCTGCCGCCCGAACCGGCCGGCGCCGGAAATGACACCAGCTCACGCGGCTGCCCGCCGGCGACGTGCCGCAGGAAGGGCTCCGCGTACCGGCTGGCCGGCGTCAGCATCGAGAGGACATGGCCAGGCTGCGCGGCCTGCACATCATCACCGGAGCCGCCGTGATCCCACACGAGCCAGCTGCCTCCAGCCCGGCCGCCGCCTGCAATCCGAAGCGCGCGAACCGCCCCGTCAATGACAGGCAGGCGCCGATCCGCAGGCGAGCGGCCACCGGTCCTCGCCTCATATCGACCTTGTAGCTGAACTGATGCCGGTCCGGGCGAGGAAGATCCGCTATGCGGCCTGGCATGAGGGGATGGCATCTCTCAGGCCGTCTGGGAAGATCGTCGCGACTGCGCTGCCGCTCGCGCGAAGTTTCGCCGGCCTGTGCTGCGATGCCGGTCCAGGCCTGAACTTCCTGTCCATTCACAAGGAACGGCTCCTGATTGAAATTCTCGGGCCGATCAGCGCGCCCGAGACTGTTCAGGGCGAAATACTGCGCAAAGCTCAGCAGGACGACCGCTTCCAGGCCGCCGCAACAGCGTGGCGGAAGCTGACGCCTCGCTGGATACAGGTACTGCCCGATGACGCGACTCCGGAACTGGCGACCGTGGTTCAGCGAATCAGCGGACTCCGCTGTTACCTGGCCGGCGACCGCGACGCGCCGATCCGGTCGCGTCTGACCCGTGCAGGCAAATCCGAAGGCGTGCGGAACCTCGCATCTGGTTAGGTAGCGAACGTGGATGTTTCGCAGATGACCAGCAGTGACGTCGACGACGTCGCACGCCTGATCAACCAGCTCCACCCAGACCAGCCCGGCGTCATTCGTCCGGAGCGGGTCCGCCAGGGCTGGAGGGCGTTCGTGGCTCGAAACGATGAAGGCGGGGCAGCCGGATTCCTGCTCGGTCGTTCATCGGCTACGGGCTGGCTCACGAAAGCGCGGGAACGCTTGAGCAGCTCGTCATTGACGAGACGGTGCGCGGCCGGCCGATTGGCACGGAGCGGGTCGCTCGTGCGGGCAGCCGGATGAGCCCGATCCAGGCGCTCAGCTCCGCTGGCGGCGAGGCGGACTCAGTACGTGAACTTTCGGTCACCCGGCTGGCCGGTGCTCGGCCAGCGATCGGTCCGCGGCTGCGGCGACCCGCGCGGTGATCCGCCCTTCGAGCCGATGAACCAGGGCACCCATCCCGAAGAGCCGCCGGCCGAGGTCCTGGACGACGTGGCCAGCGTGGTCGGGGCAGAGGTCACTCTTCTCAGTCGCCTACGCGGAGGCGTCAATGGGGGGGCCATGCGCGTCCAGCTGGCCGGAAGGGCAGATGCGGTGCTCAAAGCAGTGCCCCGGGCACACCCCAACCACCTGGACGAGACGTTGCGAGCCCAGAGAGTGGTCGAGCACATGCGCAGGCGCGGCTATCCCACCCCGGCCTGGCTCGGAGTGGGGGTTACAGCCACTCATGTATGGCATCTGATGGACTTCGCTGACGCGGCTCCCGCGCCAGAGCTGACCCCGTCCCTCGTTGAGCAGCTGATGGAGATCATCGAACTCCAGGCTGGCCAAGCCTCCGAGCCCTACGACCACTGGTTGTACGCCTGGCGGGTCGCCACCGGTCAGGAATCGGCTGTCGCCGGGCTGGATTTCAGCGAGACGCCGGAGCAGTCGCTTCTCCGCCAGTCCGTGGCCGGGCTCCCGGGGTATTCCTCCGTGGTGTCGGCCTTGGTCGAGCGCCTGCGGCTCGTGTGTGCCGGCGTCCCGCCGCCACGAGAGGCACCTGACATGGTCCATGCCGATCTCTCAACCCCCAGCAATGTCCTGGTCCGTGACGGAGCGGTGGTGGCGGTCGTGGATATCGGGAACGCGGGTAGCGGCACGCGGGCGACTGATCTCACCACCCTCGTGTGGTACACCTTCCGGGATCCGCGGCTGGACGGTGTCCGAAGGCGGCTGTGGACGAGAATCCTCGTCCTGGTCGGCTGGGAGGGGGCGGCGGTGCTCGCAGCGACACAGATCCTCCTGCAGCTCGAGGTCACGTGCAACATCCACCTTGAGGCCGAGCGCATCGTCGAAGTCGAACGCAAGATTGGGCGTTCTTGCCGTTCCACGCCTTGGGCTTCGGCCCGACGGTGGTGCCGTCAGGCAGTTTCACCTCACCGGCGAGCCGGTCCTGCACCCAGGTTCGAAGCCGCTCGCTTTCGGCGAGCTTCGCGACCTTCGGCCGACACGCCCGCGGCTCGGCATGCCACTGCGCGATCGTCGCCTTGCAGCCGGGCCGCCATGTTCGCGTCGACGCGTTCCGGCGCAGCTCACGCAAGATCGTCGACGGCGACCCGGCGAACGCGGCGAGCTCTCCACCGATACCCGACGGGGATGACACCCAGCCTCGGCCGATGCGGCATAGGTCTTCACGCCACGCGCGATCGCAGCCCGGAGCCGGACGCGATCCTCGCGCTACGCGACCGTCGGAGCTCTACCCTGGAGATCTCGTGGGGCTGGTCGGCGGCAACGGCGCGGGCAAGTCGACGCTCGTGAAGCTGCTCCTGCGTTTCTACGACCCCGGCACCGTCGCGCCCACCACTCCACCCTCAATCCGGAAGAGCCCCGTTGACAACGACCCGCTGGTGTTCGTGCACGCGCGCCCTGCTCACCAGCACCCCCGAGGGCGCCTGCGACTACGTCGACGCCGACCTGCGCGGGCCGCGCCGGGGATTGACACGTCGTCGTCGCATTCGGCATGGGCGTGGGATTACTGGCTGGGCGGCAAGGACAACCATGAGGTTGCCCGCATTGTCGGCGACCGGGTCTCGGTCATGCTGCCGGATATCACGGTCGACGGGCGGACCGATGAGTACGCGCTGGCCTGCGCCGCGTTCGAACTGCTGTCCGGGCAGCCGCCGTTCCCCCGCGACGAAGGAATGGCGGTGCTGTACGCGCAACTGTCGGCGGAGCCGCCGTCGCTGGTCTCCCGGCGGCCCGGACTGCCGCCGGGGGTGGATGAGGTGCTGCGGCGGGCCATGGCCAAGGCCCTCGATGGCCGGTATCCCAGTTGCGGGCAGTTCGCCGCCGCGCTAGGCACCGCGCTCGGGTGCCAGCCGCCAGGCTCCGGTGACGATCTGAGCCTGGCGCTGGATCATCCGGCTACCGAGGTGGCCTGGATCGGCGCCCGGGATGTCGCCGATTCCCGGCCAACCCGGGATGCCGCGCCCCGGCCAGTGCCGCCAGCGGCACCTGCGGCCCCAGCCGGGCCGCGCTCGTCCGGCAGGGCCGGATCTCGCCGCGGTATTCTCGCCGTGGCCAGCATCGCGGTACTGGCGGCGGGAGGCGCGTTCGGCGGGGTGGTCCTTGCCGGCAACGCGGGTAAGGCGCCCAGCCGTCCCGCTAGCCTGGGAAGGACTCATCCGGTGGGTTCCGCGGTCAGGCTGGCTGGGCGGCCCAAGTCCAGTCCCTCCGCCGGGTCAGCCAGCCGCAGCGCCGCGCCATCGCCCGCCCAGGAGATCGATTACAGCGCAGGAACCGATGCTGGCCGGGTGCCAGGACCCGGGCGACGGCGATCCGCAGCCGCTGTCGGCGATCGGCGCTTCCCTCCGTGAGCGGCCCCGAGGTGGATGCCGCGCTCGCCGCGATCGGTGAGTTCGCTGAGCTCAAGTCACCATGGCTGATGGCCACGCCCGGAGAGTCGCCGAACTGGCTGCGGATGCGGCGAAGTCCGGCGGGCTGGCGCAAGCCGAGTCACAGGTGCTACGGCGAGCCGGGGACTGGCCAGCCGACTGATTCAGCGCAACAGGACGGGAGGGATGCTGATCTCGATCAGGGCTGCCGCGCCTCAGACAGGCCGAGCCCGTTCCCCGACCGGCTCCAGCCTGGAATCCAGGACCAAGCTGACAGCCAGACTGACCAGCGCGCCAGCCACGAAGGCGGGAACAGCCACGGTAACCGGCATCCGCAGAGCCTAGCGACACCGCCGAGAGCACGACCTCGTACCGGCGTCTCAGCCCCACCAGAAGGCGGCGGCGACCACCACGTAAAGACCGATCAGGCAGGCACCTTCGATCCAGGTGGAATTCCCGTCGAATACGACCAGGGTGGCGATGATCGCGGTCAAGGCCAGGGCGACGATCATGAGCGGCGGGAAGACCAAGGTAAGCTGCGCGCCGCCGAGCCCGGCCGAGATCAGTACCAGCAATGGCGCGATGCCCAGGGCGATCTGAGCGGGGCTTTGCAGCGTGACAGACAGGGCATAGTCCATCCGGTTACGCGCCGCCAGTTGTATGCCCACGAAGTTCTCGACTGCGTTGCCGGCGATCGCGACGATCACCAGGCCAGCGAATGCCTGGGAGATATGCAGGGCGGACAGGGCAGGCGTGAGCGAGTTAGCGAACCAGTCAGACACCAGCGCGGCGGCGACGCCGGCGACTGCGAGCATGCCGATGGCTAGCCACAGCGGCCACCGGGCACCGCCGTGGCCCTCATCCGCAGGTTGACCAGGCGGTTGTTCCTGACCTTCCCCGGTTTCCGCGCGGCGCAGCGAGGCCGGGATCGACAGCGCGAATACGGCCAGCAGGACGACGGCCGCCACATCGGACAGCACTCGCTCGTGCGCAGCCGCCGGCAGGCTCAGCCTGGCGGTGATTGTCGGGATGATGAGTATTCCCACGGAGAGCACCAGCAGGAGCGAGATCATGCGAGGTGCTTCGGCTGAGAACCGCTGCGCGCCGTGGCGCACGCCGCCGACGATGAAGGCCAGGCCTAGGACCAGTAGCACGTTAGACAGGATCGAGCCGACCAGCGTGGCCTGCACGACCGTTATCAGGCCCTTGCGCAGCGCGAAGATGCAGAACAGCAATTCCGGGATATTACCCAGGGCGGACTGCACCACGCCGGTGGCTCCCGACCCAAGCCGGTCGCCGAGGCCATCTACCGCCCGGCCGACCAGGGCAGCCAGCACGGCCAAGGCGAGCGCGGCGGCGACAAACGGAGCGACCCGTCCTGAGGGCGTATAGCTAGTCACCGCCGCCGCGGCGCTCAGCCCTGCGCTGACGCCGATCAGCCACCAGTCGCCCTTCCTCAGCCCCGCCATACGTCCCCCATCCTCGCGGCCAGCACACCGGACATGCCCACCCAATCCAGTCGTGAGTGAATGCTGAATGAGCATGCCATGTCCTGCGGGTGAAGCGACGGTCAATGCCTGCCCGGAGGCCTGGTTGATCAGCGGTGAGCGCAGGTGATGTTCCACCTAGATTTCTAATAAGGCCAGGGCCTCCCGTGCCGCAGTCGGCTGAGCGGGCCGGGATGACCCAGCCTGGCATCGCGGGGTTCGAGGCCGGGGACCCCCGACACTGTCGCTGCTGGAGCGGCTCGCGACCGCACTGGGCTTGACTCTGAACGTCAGCAGACCGTATTAGTGAGGGAATTATGCGCTCGCTCGTGTCTCGTCGATCCCGCTTAGCTGGCGTGTCGGTCATTTAGGCGGCCCGGATACTGCTGCGCGTTGCCGCTGGAGGCCGATCGCAGGAAGTGAGGCCGCCCTGGGGACTGGCTGGCAGTCGAGATCATGCGGGCGTGGATCGGTGACATCGAAGACCTGCAGCGAGGCAGGTCAAGGGGAAACCCGGTTTTCGGCATAAGCAAGAGCTGGATAGTTGAGTTGCCGGAGCAGGTCATTGGCCTGCGCAAGCATGTTGGGCGGGATCAGGGCAACCGGGAGATCCGGCTCAGGGCAAGAGTTCTGGGATGCTGGTCCCATCTGGCTGCTTTGCCGGGGCGCCGCTTGGGTGTCCATGTCGGCGACGCCGAGAAAGGCCGCGATTTTCTTCCCCACGGTCTCGTGCTGTGCCTGGGCTAGGTCCTCGAATCGCACTCGCAGGCATGCCTGCGGGTGCGACGCCTCGAACGCGAGCACGGTTCGGGTGTACGTCACCCAGTAGGCGGTCAGGGCCGCGAGCGTGCTGGCTGGGTACGCCAGGGTGAACGGTGTGAATACGGGATCGGCTATACCCCATGGGCTGGCGTCCAGGGCGGCGCGGATCACGCCTGGGCAGGCACGATGCAGGCACAGGAACCGCGTCCCGGGGTACAGCCCCAGGAACGTCTCCGCAGCCGGGGGATTCGCGGCGGCCACCTCGCACCAGCGTCGTTTCCCCTCCCTGGCCAGTACCGAGGTGATGATGCTGGCGGCCAGTGCCCGGGTGGCGGTGACGGCCAGCCGAGACGACGGCCCGGCGGTCCGGGCGTCGGCGTTCCGCCAGGTGGTCATAGCCTGCTCGCAGAGGGGGAGCAGGCCGGTTCCTGAGGTGCAGGCTAGGTCCGGTTGGCGGGCCAGGAGCGCACGCAGCGCTGCGGCCCCGCCGTACGGCGAGGCGAGCACGATCACCGGGGCATTGCTGGTCGTGCCGCCCGGATTCACAGGCCTGCCAGGGCCAGGGCGCGAGACCTGAGCGCCGTCCTGGGGCAGGTCGGCATGGCGTGCCATGGACATCACGGAGCCGCTGCGGCGGCAGTAGCCGCCATATCCGGGGGCGTAGCGTCTGCCGGTTCCCGCGGGCTGAGGCCGAGCAGGTCGGCAAGCATCGCCACTCGTGTCTGGGCGATCAGCGGGCTGTCCTCCCCTGACGCGCAGTAGCGCAAGTCGCAGCGGCGCAGCACGGTGTACAGGTTGGCCTGCCCGTTCAGGACTGACCGCCACGTTTCAGGAGAACCCACGATGCTCCATTCGACCGCGCTATCGGTCTGCTCGTCATCTGCCGTTACCGTCCGGGATGCGACGTCGACTACCCACTGAGCTTCGCTGCCGTCCGCGATGATGCGGCACACGATCAGCAGCTTCCCGATCGCCTGCGACTCCCACCTGCTGGCGAACTGCTCGTCGGCGCTTTCCACACGGGACCGCAGTGTTTCCAGCAGCGGCCTGTACTCGGGGGCAGGCTGATCGCGGAACGGCCGGCCGAGCGTCGGCGCCGGGCGGCGGATCGTGCCGGCAAGCCGCGGATCACGTGGCCTGCCCGGAGTCCCCCAGTCCGCATCGACGGGGACGTAGCCCAGTTTGCCCGCTAGCTCGTTGATCGCGGCAGCGACCGGCGGCAGGATCATCCCTGCCGGGACCAGCTCCCCCGTGCCCACCGAATCCTTGCTGATCGTCTTCGTTGCCCAGATTTTGTAATCTGCCGGTCCGAAGCGCTCCTGCCTGTGGTTGAAGCACGTTCGCGCCACCCCGGGTAACGGCTCTGCGCCGATGAAGGCGTACACGTCCTGCATGACGCTCTCGGGATCCTCGACAAGGTCCTCATATCGCACCCGGTGGCACCGGTTGGGATGGGCCTGCTCCACCCTGGCGATCAGCGTCGCGTGGTCCAGCCAGTACCGGGCCAGCGCCAGCACGGCGTTGCCCGGCGATCCCGCGATGTACTCATCAAATCCGTACCCGTTCAGTCCGAACGGGCATGCGTCCAGCCCCGACCGGATCACGTCCATCGGATGCCGGTACAAGCACACGAACCGCGTTCCCGGGTAAATCTGCGCCAGCAGGTCCGCGAACCGGGCGGACCCGAGGCTCTTATCGCACAGCAGCCGTTTGCCCCGCCGTGCCAGGTAGGACCCGGTCATCTCACCCGCCATCCGCCGGATCCCCCCTAGAGCCGCATCCGGGACCCGGGTCGGGGTGGCGCCGCGTTCGTCCGAGAGCGGCGCCCCCTCGATCAGTGACCAGACCACGGCGAGCTGCCCGTACAACGCCGGCAGGCTCGTCTCAGGCGGGCATGCCAGATCCGGGTGCGCATCCAGCAGGAACCGCAGCAACGTCGACCCCGACCGGGCCATGCACAGCACGAAAACCGGATCAGGCAGCCGCGCCGCCGCATGGCCGCCGGCCAGCGCGCCGTCGTCAGCCTGCCCCGTCCACGCATCCATCTGGAACCTTTCACCCGATGTAGCAGCCACCCCGGACCCAGCGAGCCACCGGCCTGCGCACCCCGCGGTCGCCTGGCAGTGGCCTGTTACTGCGGACAGGTGTTGCTGTCGCTTTCACCCCTACTCTGGGTGACGGTTACGTCGTGCAGGTTAATGGGAAATTTCACGTTCCCCGGACCGAAAGAGTTAGACGCTTCCAATCCGGAAGAGGTAAGGCCGGTGATATGGCCGAAGTTGTTGCCGGCGCAGAATGACTGGAAGACGGTGTTATGGTTAGGGACGATGTAGGTTCCGGGGTGACCGAGACACGTAGGTCCATGGTCCTCGGCCGCCGTGTAGTACAGGTGGATCCACTGGCGGGTACCTGAGTTACAGTTTTCCACCGTAATATTCGGCGTGACTTCCTGGCCCTTGGGCACTTGGGCTGCGTTGTCCGGCATCGCGACTGCGTTAACCGCCGGCGTTAACGCGACGGCAGCAGCGGCCCCAGTGAATAGTGTGGCGACGCGGAAAGATCTTTTCATCGGACACTGTCCTTCCTCGGCCGAATCGGCAGCTCTTGCCTAATTTCCTCGGCAGACAATTGATTCTGTATCGCTAGTCAGGAGCCTGTCAATCCGTCGCCTCAATGCTGACGAGGCACTTGATTGACTTTAATTTCCTGTGCGCCCTTTGGAGCTGAATCGGCCGAGTGAGGTCGCTTCTACTGGTCTCATCGGCATGTTCCGAATTAGATAAGCGAAGCCGCTTCAGGCGCACCTGTCATCTTGACATCAGGAAGTACAAATGATGAGTACGCGGCCCGCTAAGCATCAGATTGGGGCATCGGGTCTGTTATTGCGATCGGCATGCGCCGGCACCCAGGCGTGCCGGATGCACGTAACGGGGGCGCTCACAGAGTTCGGCGGCATAGGAACGGTTCATAACAGAGGCGGGCACGAACGTTGCATTCTTGATTCGCCGGGCGAATTGCCTTTAGCCCCACACGCTCATACGGCTGGGCACCAGGTCAGGCGGGACAGAAGGCAAGAGAGAGCACGACGATCCGGGAGTTGGCGGACCGGCATCACGCCCAGCTTGCGGCGGGCAGCGGCCCAGTACTCCTGGTGCGCTGGCGAGATCATGGTCCTGAACCAATACCTGGAAATCCTCAAGATCAAGCCCGGGGCGCTGCCCGGCGCCAGCGCGCTGGCCCAGGCTGCCGGGTCCTTCACCACCAGGCCCGGTTCCTCGAGGCCCGCCACCGGACCCAGGCCAGGGTCGAGGCCAGGATTCGCTGCGGCAAGGCCACCGGCCTGCGCCATCTACCGTCCATTATCTTTAGCTTGACGACTTTGAAACCTTCTGACCTGTGGTTTTGTGTCGTGGACAGTGTTGTTCACGGGACTTCCTGCGGCCCCGCCTGACAGCTGGCGGGGTCTTCCTGTTCTCCGTTTCCCGGGCGTGTCGTGGCTGGTGAGCGGATTGCCGCTGCTCGCTGCTCACCGAGCGCGTGCTCGAGTGCGTCGCGGAGCTGGCGGTTCTCTGATTCCAGGACGCGAATGCGGACGGTGGCTGCTTCCGGGCGTCGCAGCAGCGAGGCGGGCGTCGTCCGCTGCCAGTCCGGGACCAGCGGTGATGACGGGCCTCCTGCTGCCTGTGCGGAGCCGCCCGATCTGCTCTCGCAAGTCGTCTTGGGCATAGAGCCAGGAGGGGGAAACGTCGGCAGCCGAAGCGACGGTGCTGAGGGTGACGGGCTGGCCGTCGGCGTCCAGGCGGCGCAGCGCGGTCAAGGCCCTGCGCCGGGCGTCGTCGGAGCGGCGGCGGGCGGCGGCGATGATGTGGGCGGAGTTTGTCAGCCCGCATTAGCAGCGTCCTCCTGTCGGCCTTGAGCACCGGGAACGTGCGGGTGCCGGCCGGGCCAGCGGTCCTCGACGTGCTGCTGCTGGCCGCGGATCGCGGTTTCGAGTAATTTCAGTGATCGAGTCTGGGGAGATCCCGGTGATCCTTAGCACCGCCGGACGGATCGTCAAAGGCCAGCGCCGCCGCTACCTGCGGATACCGCCATCCTGGCCCTGTGCCAGGCGTCCGCAGCATTCATCCGGATCATGGCCCTGCCACCCGACGCGACAGCCGGGCGGACCCCACGCCGCATCCTCAAAACCAAGATCAAAAACTCATTCCGCAGGACCTTCAGGCCAGCAAGTCACATCCGTGAAGGATTGAGGCCAGCAAGCCACCCCCGTACCCCTGGTTATCTTGTCATTGAGTTGATGGATGGCACATGTGCCAGGTTAGAGAGCGCGAGCTGATCGGTGCGGGTTATCGTCCGGAGTTGCTTCCTGACGGTCTCGCTCAAGGTTGGCCATGACCTTATTCTGTAGGCCGGTTGTCGTTTCTATCAGCGATACCAGGGTGGCGCAGGCCTGGTCCGCGAGTACGATAATGACCTCGCGTCTGCGCAGAGAGCTTGTCGGCCCATGTTTGTCATATTGCTGGGCGAGGTCATCAAAGGCGGCACTCGACGTAGGGAACGCGAGTCCGGCTGCGTGCATTCATTCCCGCCAGCGGAGCATCGCTGCCTTGAACGCTAGGGCGGTCTCGACCTTGTTCATGAAGTAGATGCAGCTATATATCCGCACATGACGACCGCGAGACGGCCGAGGGCCTTCTGCCGTATGCGCAGTCAATAGATGGCAGTTTACCTAACCAGTCAGGGCTCGGATTTCATGTACTTATGCGTAAAACCGGTACCGCCTCCTGTCGAGAAGCCTCAGCTATCTGGCAGTGATTGTCAAGTTGCCTCCCAATAAGAACCGGAATCCGGTCCTGTATTGGGTCCGGGGTTACAGGCTGACTCCATTTTGCAAAGGTGATCTGGTCGGCGATACTGGCCAGAGTGCCGGGATGTAATCCGCCGTGCGACGTCGGCGAAGCGTTACGGGAATGTCGGCCCGGTCGAGTTGGCGGAGGGTCTAGAAGGCTTTCGCCCGGGTCAGCTCGCGCCGGTTTTCGGTGGTCCAGATATGTCGTCCTTCCTCTCAAGCTACGATGCGCACCAGTTCGATGCCGCGCTGTGCGTGCCCTGGTGGGCGCAGGCCGATTCTTCCTCTGTGTTCAGGCGGTCTGTTTTTGATTCGTGCTGGGATTAAGCCGCTTCTCCAGCTCGGATGCCAGTTCCTGCCATGCGCTGGCGTTATGCCGTGCCAGGATGACGATGAGTGGCGCAGAATGCGGCGGAATGGAGCGGGAAACACTATCCCACTGGCCGCGATCCACGCTGTGCCCGTGAAGCCAGCGAAGAAGGTCGCGCCCGGCCTCTGAGTGCCTGAGCGATGGATCATTACGGAGTTTTTGCAGGACGGACTGCGCGTCTGGCGGACCTGCGGCGCTCCTCGGGCTGATACTGGCCGGGCCGGCAGGCGGGGCCGCTCTCCCGGGCTTGCCGGGCTGCCGCTCCTTTCCTGGGGCTGCGCCGTCTTGCGGCTGGTCCCCTCCGGCCGGGTTGTCTTCCTGTTTCCGGAGCAGTTCGCGGACACGGCGCGCGGTCCCAGGGGACACCCCCGCCGTCGCGGCGACTTGGCGCAGCGGGGCATTCGGGCGGGCGGCAAGGGCCTCCGCCGCCCGCCTGCGGCACTCGGCCCGGTCCAGCGGATGCCTGCTGCCGTCGCTGCCGACACGCACGCGCACCTGAGGAATTTCCTCAGGTGCACGTGACCGGATCGCGCCAGCCGTCTTGGGAGATAACCCCGTCATGGCGGCAACCGCCCGATCAGACATTTCCGGGCGCCACGCCAGGATCCGGGCCGCGGCCGCCTTCCGGTCAGCCAGTGACAGCGGCAGCCCGTGGGCGACGTTCAGTTCGACCGCGCGGGCAAAGGCCTCCCCCTCGCTGCCATCGAAATAGTCAACGTCAATCCGGTCACGCCCCTGAAGCTCAGCTGCGCGCAGACGGTGCGTCCCGTCGATGACCCGCATCGTCTGCCGGTGCACCACGATTGGCGGAAGCGCCGCGGCATCGCACTCGACCAGCCTGCGGACATGCTCCTGGTCCTCCCCGCTCAGCCGGGGTGAATCCCCCTGACGGACAGACGCCAGGGAAACCGAATCCCGGCCTGTCACGAAATCCCTGTCCGCCAGACGGCACGTCCCGTTCCGCGGAAGCTGGTCAGCTGAAGCGGAAAGCACCGGGGACCCTGCTCTAGATTCCTTCATGCCGCTCAACGGCCGCATACTCCTCGTTCGTTTGTCCCGGGCAAGGCTGTTTCCATGATTCCTCCGCCTTGCATCGACAGGGCTTCACCGATGACGCGTCTAGCTGGTCTTGTGGTCCGAGGCACGCCAAGTGGCCTGATTTCGAAAGTAAAAGTAACGGCGCGTGCTGTAGGCCCGCTGAGGATCGCCTGTTGTCGGTGCTGGCAGTAGCAAGGCGGCGAGGAAGGTGTAAGTGCAGGCTAGCCACCTGATCGCGAGGACAGGGCAGCAGTGGGGGCAGGGCGGAATGCGAGAGGTCCTACCAGCTAGCTAGGCAATGTCACATCTGCTGAGGCTTATGCTGGCATTTGCAGCAGAAGCAGAATCGGCTTAAACAGAGCGGCACCTTGGCAGGCGCGGCAGGCGATGAGCGGCAAAGGACGTGATGTGGCGCCTGGTTTCGGTGCGCTGTTGCGTGTTCACCGCCTGTCGGCCAGGATGTCGCAGCAGGTGTTAGCTGAGCGGGCTGGAGTCAGTGTGGGCACGGTTCGCTCGCTTGAACAGGGCCGGACCAGCCTTCCCAGGGCCGAGTCGGTCGGCCGACTGGCCCAAGCGCTGGGCCTTGACGTGTTCGCCGAGACGCAACTGCGGGATGCTGCCCAGCCCGTGACCGCTGACGGCTCGGCCGTCGGTGCCGGGGTGGTGACGCTGCGGATACTGGGACCGTTGGAGGCATGGCACGGCCGCGAGCGGGTGGCGCTCGGCGAACCGAAGCAGCGGGCGGTGCTGGGATTGCTGGCACTGGCGCCGGATGTGGCAGTGCACCGGGAAGCGCTCATTGACGCGCTGTGGGACGCGGACCCGCCTGCCACTGCGGTGAACCTGGTGCAGGGGTATGTCGGGCGGCTGCGGCGGCTGCTTGATCCGGGGCGTTCCTGGGCGGATGCCTGTGGGCTGATTGTGTCGGCCCGTACCAGTTACCGCCTGCGAGTGGGTGTCGGTCAGTTGGACCTGCTGGCTTTCGGCCGGTTCTGTTCCGATGCGCGGGCCGCGCGGGCGGACGATGACCTGATTGGTGCCTATGACGCCTACGGGCGGGCGCTGGCGCTGTGGCGGGGGGAACCGCTGTGCGACATCGACGTCTTACGGGCACATCATGCGGTGACAGCTCTGCGGTCCCGGTACACGGAGACGGTGATCGGCTGCGCGGAGGTCGCCTGCGCCGTGGGTGCATCACGGCAAGTCCTGGGCCACCTGCAGCAGGCGACCGGTTGGGAGCCGCTGAATGAGCAGGTTCACGCCTGGCTGATGACCGCGCTCGCAGCGGACGGCCAGCAGGCGGCCGCCTTGGCCATCTATGACCAGCTTCGGCTGCGGCTGGATGAGCAGCTGGGGGTGTTGCCCGGTCGTGAGCTGGCTGAGGCGCATGTGCGGGTGCTGCGGCAAGAGCTCCCAGCCGCCCTGTCACCGGCTCGCCCGCCAGCACCGGCGGCGATGGGCACTGCCCCCCGGCAGCTTCCGGCGGCGGTTCCGCATTTCACCGGCCGGGCCACCGAGCTGGGTAGGCTGGCGAGTCTGGTGGATGGTAGCGCGGGCACGGTGGTGGTCTCGGCGATCGGCGGAACCGCGGGCGTCGGCAAGACCGCGCTGGCGGTGCACTGGGCGCACCAGGTCGCGGACCGGTTCCCAGACGGGCAGCTGTATGTGAATCTGCGCGGGTACGATCCAGGTCACCCGGTGGCTGCTGCCGATGCGCTGGCTGGTTTCCTGCAGGCGCTGGGTGTGCCTGCAGATGACGTTCCCGGCGGTCAGGATGAGCGGGCGGCGCGGTACCGGAGCCTGCTTGCGGGGCGGCGGATGCTGGTGCTGGTGGACAACGCGGGGTCGGCGGAGCAGGCCCGCCCGCTGCTGCCCGGTACACCAGGCTGCGTCGCGGTAGTGACAAGCCGCGATTCGCTGGGAGGGCTGGTGGCGCTTGAAGGTGCTGTCCGCCTGGACTTGGACCTGCTTCCGCTGGCGGACGCGGCTGGGTTGCTGTGCTCCCTGCTGGGGGATCGGGCCGTCGCTGATCCGGATGCGGTGACTGAACTGGCGGAACAGTGCTGCAGGCTGCCTCTCGCCTTGCGGGTGGCCGCCGAACTCGCTGCCAGCCGTCCCAGTGTGCAGCTCGCGGATCTGGTGGCCGAATTGGCGGACCAGCAGCGGCGGCTTGATCTCCTCGACTCCGGCGGGGACAGCCGCACCGCGGTGCGGGTGGTGTTCTCCTGGTCCTACCAGAACCTGCCAGGCGATGCGGCCCGTCTTTTCCGGCTGCTGAGCCTGCACCCGGGCCTTGACCTTGATGCCCATTCGGCAGCCGCGCTCTGCGGGGGAACCGGTCAAGATGGTGGCACGCTACTGGGGCTGCTGTCCCGTGCGCATCTGGTCCAGGCTCAGGGACCGGACCTGTACGGGATGCATGACCTGCTGCGCGCCTACGCGCGGGAGCTAGCGGCTGGTCACGATGCCGCAGGTGAGCAGCGGGCGGCCCTGAACCGCCTGTTCGACTATTACCTGTACACCGCTGCCGCCGCGATGGACACTCTGTTCCCCGCAGACCGTTCCCGCCGTCCGCGCATTAAGGCTCCTATGGGGCTTCCGGGTCCGCCGGCGGATTCAGTGGGCCTGGCCCGGGCATGGCTTGATGCGCAACGGGCAAACCTGGTCGCGGTCACGGTGGACGCCGCTGACCATGGCTGGCCGCACCATGCGGCCCGCCTGGCCGCAACCCTGGCGCGCTACCTGGAAGCTGGTGGCCACTACCCCGAAGCAGTCACGGTGCATACCCACGCGCTGGTTGCCGCCCGGCATGCTGGCGACCGCGCTTGTGAAGCGGCCGCGCTGATCAGTCTTGGTCATGCCGATACTCAGCGGGGTCGCTATGAGCAAGCCGTCAGCTACCTTGAGCAGGCACTGGCGCTGTGCCGCCAGGCCGGCGACCAGATCGGCCAAGCGCGTGCACACACCAACCTAGGTATCGCCAGCTTTGAGCTGGGCCGCTACCAGCAAGCTGCCGGACATCACCGCCAGGCCCTGGCACTGCACCGCCGCGGCGGCGATCTAACTGGCCAGGCCCGTGCCCTGAACAATCTCGGCGTCATCGCGCAGCGGCTAGGCGACCTGTCCCAGGCCATCGGCCACTTTCAGCAGTCGCTGACGCTGCACCGGCAGGCCTTCAACCGGATCGGCGAGGCCACCCCGCTCAGCAACCTCGGCCGGGCTTATCGGGCACAAGGCCGCTGGCATCAAGCCCTTGAGTGCACCCAGCGCTCTCTCGTGCTGTGCCGCGACACCGGTAACCGGGTCGGCGAGGCCTACGCCTTGGCCTACCTCGGCGACATCTACCTCATCCAAGACCGCCACGATCAGGCGATGGACCACCACCAGCAGGCACTGGCCATATTCCGCCAGACCGGCGACCAGCCCGGCCGGGCACAGGCGCTCAACAGCATCGGGGAAGCTCTCCGCGCTGTCGGCCAGCCCGTACGCGCACGCGCCGAGCACGCCGTTGCCCTGCGGCTAGCCAGCCAGACCGGCGATAAATATGAACAGGCCCGCGCCCACAATGGCCTCGCTCACTGCCATCACCCCGTCGGAGATCCCGCGCAGGCTCACCATCATTGGCAGCAAGCCCTCGCCCTGTACGCCGAACTCGGCGTCCCCGAAGCCGGCCAGATCCGCGCACAACTCAGCGCGGCCGGCCACCCCTTAACCCAATCCTGAAGGGTGAGATGCCCGAGCTTTCCGGACAGCTCCGGAGATCGCCGCGCGCGACGCCGTGCCGGCATAACGGCCGCAGGTACGGCCAGGTGGTTAGCTGCGCCGGATCGGCTCATCCCCGGAGTCAACGGCTGGAAGCGTCGGCGCGGAGTGAGAGTGTACTTGGGGTACGGCGGCCGCACTGATCTCGTATTCGATGATGTCCTGGGGCTTGTCGGCGGGCGGCGGAGGCGGTGGCGTGGCTGTTCCCGAGCCGGCGGGGCCGGCTGCGCCGCCGGGTCAGAGCACGGATGGCTGCACGTAGGAGTGATGACCGGTAAGGCAGTTTCATGAGAATATTCCTCTCTTCTTCTTGTACTGCGTCCTTCTTGTACTGCGTTTGCAAGGCCCGGCGGATGGGTTGCTGGGCGGGCTGCTCGGGGCGGGCAGCCGGATCAGCCTGGCGGCCTAGTCCATTTCGGCCGGGCAAGCGTGCATCTCCTCGCAGGAAGAACCGGCGGCTATAGCGCGCGGGTCAGGGGGACTCCGGCGTTGTTCCAGTCGGGGGTGACGGGCTGGTAGCCGAGTCTTTCCAGCGTCTGGCTGATGCTGGTACGCATCGCGGGGGGCAGCATCGCCACCGGAACTGTGACTCCGCGGCCCACTGAGCCGGCATGGACGGCGCTGGTGAACCAGATCTTTGCGTCACCAGGGCCGTTGGCCTCGTGCTGGTCACGGAAGCACTCCCGTGTGATGCCCGGCATCTGGCGCACTCCCAGGAACGAAAAGATGCCCGCTGCTACCTGTTCCGGTTGTGTCACGAGATCCTCGTAGCGGACCCGGCGGCACCGGCCTGGGTACTTGCCCTCGAAGGCAAGCATCGTCCGTGCGGTGGCCAGCCACGAGGCGCCAGCCGGGGCCACGTTGTTCCCCGGGTACTGGGCGGTATAGCGGTCCAGGCCGAACCCGGACAACCCCCAAGGGCACGCCTCAAGCACCGAGGCGATCACATCCATGCAATGCCGGGTCAGGCACACAAACTGCGCCCGCGGCCACAGCTTCGCCAGCAGATCAGCACAGTGCACGTTGTCCAGGGACTTGTCACACCACCGCTTCTTCCCGCGCCGCGCCAGGTGATCTCGGTAGGCGGCCTCGACCTCCTGCCGGATCGCGGTGGCCGCCCGAACCGTCACCGAACCCCGGCCAGCCACTCCCGCCTGGCAAAGCCCGTCAAGCACACCAAGAACCCGGGCCATGCCGGCACATGCTCCCCCTAACCCTGTCTCCGGCGGGCAGGCCAGGTCCGGGTGCGAATCAAGGATGAACCGCAGCAGCGTCGACCCCGACCGCGCCCCCGTCAGCACAAACACCGGACGATCTGCACCTGCGAACCCTGATATCCCTGCGGGGACGCGGTACCGCCGTGGAAATAGCTGCCGGCCGACGCTGGTGCCGATCGCGGGCCGCGGGGCACGGCAGTCCGCACGGCCCGCGCTGTCAAGGCTGCTGGTTGTTACGTCAGCGTGCATGGAGGGGAGGTTCAGGAAAGATATTGATGAGGTAGACATCATGAAGTTCGATTCCGTGGAGATTCAGGAGGCTCTCTGAGCCGCCGCCCTAACAGGGCCGCTATAGCTAGTTAGCAACGGCCAGCGCGTATCCGGCGCCTGACAGACAAAGCTCAGACCAACCTCCGGCCACGCCGACCTAGCAGGCGACCGCGGTGGGCTTCCCTAGTAACCGCGGAGACATCGCCTTAATGGGGCGAACTTGCGCGGCTGCGGCGGGAGAACGCCGAGCTGGCGATGGATCGTGATGCGCTCAAGCGCGGAGTCGCACTCTGCGCCAAGGACGCGATGGGCCGATAGCGGTGGCCGCCGTGATCGCTGCTCAAAGGGATCAGCACCGTATTCCGCAGGCGGTGTCGCGCCGTGCGCTGGGGATGTCGCCGTCGTGGTTTTACAAGTGACGCGGCCGCGATGCATCACGCCGGGCGGCGATGGCCGCTGAGATCGGCCGGGTTAACCATGGTCGAATTATTGCTGACGCAGGCTGGAGCTAGTGACCCGGATGGGGCGATATCTTCTTAAATGCACCGTGTGGTGGCCCTGGCCTGGGCGCCATTCCCAAGGCGGATGGATCCTCCGGCCAGGATGCAGCCATGGTCAGTCCTGAGCATGGCGCTGGAAACCGGTCGCAGCCGCCCAAACCCGAAGGCGGTTTGCGTCCCGTCGATCGGTCTTTTCGCATACACGTATGTGCTGCCTAGCGCCGGGTTACTGAGATCACGGATGAGCACGACGCGAGCCCATTCGGACTGGCACTTACGCGAGTACATGAGCTGGACGCGTCCTACAGGCACGCGGCGGAGGTCGACGCGGTCAGCGGGACCGCCAGCGAGGAGCCGGCGCTTGGTGGTGACCGACATCGTTTTGCTCAGGATGAGCGCAGCCGACGCCACGGTCCTAGCGCCGCGTGCGCAGGCAGCCTGCGCCGGGGTCAGGCCATCGCCTGATAAAGCGCCACCAGGGCTTGCCGTGGCCGGCCATGAAGGTCCGGTTGCATGCGATGTCCCGCCATGCGAGCCCGGCAACAAGCCCGGGAACCCGCCGGGGACGACTAGAGACACCAGGGCGAAGATGACACCGCCTGCGACTATCGCGCCCGCCATCAGCCAGCCTTGACCACTGCCAATTCGGGGCGCGCTACGGCGAGAATCTCTCCAGCGAGGCCGGGCGGCGACACCGATATGGCCACTGCGGTGACTTCCCTCGGCGGCGCGGTCCGCGAGCGCCAGGCGGCGGAGAGCATGCAAACGACCATCGGCCACCTGCAGGACCCGTTCGCATCCGGTGATGATATCGGCCGGGGGCAGACGACGCGCGGCCTCATAATCGGAAAGGTTGCTGTGAGCGCTCAGGCCGATCATGCGCACCAGCGCTCGCTGCGAAAGCCCACGTTCCCTGCGCAAGCGCCTGATCTCTGCCCCGAGCATTACCGCCGGGCGTTGCGCCGCTAACTCCGGGACCTGACCGGAGCAGCGCCCACGATCATTCACCTGCCACCTCTTTCCAGGCATCCAGCGACGGAAGCCCTCAGGCAATCCGAGAATCCCGATGATAATAACGGAAACTTCATAGCCAGGTTCTTGCATTGCTCAGTAACTGCGTGCCGCACGGATTCGATATCCTGTCCGGGCACAATTTCCACCACGTCGATCGCACAGTCAATCAGGCGAATTGCTGGCAAGGCGAACAAGTCGTCTGGCTCAGATTCTTCAAGTATTATGCTGCGGGTATTCACGAAATGAGCGACCAATTGGAAACGCTCAGTTTTACTGAACCGCATCCAACCCTGCTCCAATCGCTAAAGGGTGCGCTGGCACCTCAGCGTCCGCTACCACGTCTAGCGTGCAGCGAGAGGGATACGGCCGTCATCAGTCCTCTCTTGCGTTCCGCTCCCGCTACCGTTCACAGTGCAGGCACATGCGGACCCGGCGCATCGTGGTAAACACCGACTTTCTTGAGCGAACCGCTGTCGGCCCGCCAATCGCGGCGGGAATACCTTCGCCTGCTTCCTGCCACTATCAGCGAAACAACCCTTATCTGGGTGCATGTCGGTCAGAGGGCAGTTCGGCGGGGCGTCGTGAATCCTTGTTGCGCAGCGCGTCGCAGGCATTCCATCGGCGCGGTCACGGTCCCCGTCGACGTCCACGCCGACACCTACAACATCGACGCGGCCGAGGTCGCCGCTGCCATCACCCCCCGCACCAAGGTGATCATGCCGGTCCACATGGCCGGCCTCATGGCGGACATGGACGCGCTGGCCAAGCTCTCGGCCGAGACCGGCGTGCCCCTGCTGCAGGACGCCGCGCACGCGCACGGCGCGCGCTGGCAGGGCAAGCGCGTCGGCGAACTGGGCAGCATCGCCACGTTCAGCTTCCAGAACGGCAAGCTGATGACCGCCGGCGAGGGCGGCGCGATCGTGTTCCCCGAGGGCGAGAGCGAGAAGTACGAGACGGCGTTCCTGCGGCACAGCTGCGGCCGGCCACGGGACGACCGCCGGTACCTGCATCAGATCGCCGGGTCCAACATGCGTCTCAACGAGTTCTCCGCATCCGTGCTGCGGGCGCAGCTGCGCCGCCTTGACGAGCAGATCGCGGTCCGCGACGAGCGCTGGGCGCTGCTTTCCGCGCTGCTCGGGGAGATCGACGGCGTCGTGCCCCAGGGCGGCGACGTGCGCGCCGACCGCCACTCGCACTACATGGCGATGTTCCGCGTCCCCGGTATCGGGGAGGAAGGCCGCAACGCCCTGGTCGACCGGCTCGTCGCGGCCGGCCTGCCCGGGTTCGCGGCGTTCCGCGCGATCTACCGCACCGAGGCCTTCTGGGAGTTCGGCGCCCCGGACGAGACCGTTGACGCGATCGCGGAGCGCTGCCCCAACACCGACGCCATCAGCGGCGACTGCGTCTGGCTGCACCACCGGGTCCTGCTCGCCGGGGAGCCGGAGATGCACGCGACGGCAGAGATCATCGCCGAGGCCGTGGCGACGGCATGAGCGTCCGGGTGGCGGTGGTCGGGCTCGGCTGGGCGGGTGCAGAGGTGTGGCTGCCCCTGTTATGCGAGCACGCCGACTTCACGGTGGCCGCCGCCGTCGACGCTGACCCCGCCTCCCGCGAGGCGTTCAGGAAAGCGACTGGCCTGGCCGCGCACCCTTCGGCGGACGCGCTCAGCGCGCGGCGGGTCGACCTGGCCGTCGTCGCTGTGCCCAATTACCTGCATGCCGAGGTAGCCTGTGCCCTGCTCGCCACCGGGATCTCGGTCTTCCTCGAAAAGCCGGTGTGCCTGACCTCGGCCGAGGTCGACGTCCTCGCGGCGGCCGAACGCCGCGGCGGGATGCTACTGGCCGGGAGCGCCATCCGGCACCGAAGTGACGTCGGGGCGTTACGGCGGGTCATCGGTGAGCTGGGCGACATCCGGCACGTCAGCCTGGGCTGGACCCGGGCGCGCGGCGTGCCGCGCGCGGGCGGCTGGTTCTTAAGGCGCGACAAGGCCGGCGGGGGCGCGCTGCTCGACCTCGGCTGGCACCTGCTCGACACGCTCGCGTTCCTGCTCGGGCCGGCCAGTTTCACCGAAGTCGTCGGCGTGACTTCGGACGACTTCGTCAACGCCGGCGGCTGGCGCGCGGCCTGGCGGGAGGACCAGCCCGGTGCCGGCATCGCCGATGTGGAGGACACCGCCCGGGGCTTCGGCGTCCGCGACGACGGCGTATCGGTCTGGCTGCGGGCGAGCTGGGCATCGCACGAGGCGCGGGACGCCTGCCTGATCGATGTCGAGGGCAGCTCCGGCACCGCCAGGCTGAGGTGCACGTTCGGCTTCAGCCCTGACCGGGAGCCCGAACCCGAGCTGACAGTGACCCGCGAGGGCACTACGACGCGGCTCGCGGTGCCGGCCGAGCGGATCGGCGCCGAGTACAGCCGGCAGGTGGACGGCCTCGCCGCGATGCTAGCCGACCCAGGCACCCGGGGCCGGGCCGTCGAAGAGGCGCGGCCGATCCTTGCGATGATCGAGAGCTTCTACGCGTCGGCCGATTCGGCGCGTGCCCGGCTAGCGGTGCCCGCGTACCAGTAGAAAGGCGCTCCATGGCCTTCCCGATCGTCGAACGGCCAGCTGCCGCGGCCGACACCCCGGCGCCGGTCAGGTCGGTGCCGGCTAGCGACGCGGTCATCTTCGATCTCGACGGGGTGATCGTCGACAGCTTCGCGGTCATGAGCGAGGCGTTCGCCATCGCCTACGCCCAGGTCGTCGGCGACGGCCCCGCTCCCTTCGAGGAGTACCGGTGCCACATGGGCCGTTACTTCCCGGACATCATGGCGATCATGAACCTGCCGCTGGCGATGGAGGAGCCGTTCGTCCGCGAGAGCTACCGCCTCGCCGGCCAGGTCCAGGTCTTCGACGGGATACTCGAGCTGCTGCTGACACTGCGGGTTCGCGGCCTGCGGCTGGCCATCGCCACCGGCAAGAGCGGGCACCGGGCCAGGTCCCTGCTTGACCGGCTGGGCCTGCTTCCCTTCTTCGCGCACGTGATCGGCTCGGACGAGGTCAAAAGGCCCAAGCCCGCGCCCGATATCGTGCGGCACGCGCTGAGCCTGCTTGACGTGCCGCCCGAGCGGGCCATCATGGTCGGCGACGCGCCAACCGACCTGGCCAGTGCCCAGGGCGCCGATGTCGCGTCGGCCGCCGCGCTGTGGGCGCCGCCGGAGGACGTGGGCGCACTGCTCGCCGCCGGCCCCGACGTGGTGCTGCGGCGCCCGGCCGACCTGCTCGCACTCTGCCCGGCCGTCCCCGCTCGCTGACGCCGCGTGAAAGCGGCTCACTACCTCGGCATCGACATCGGCGGCACCAAGGTCGCCCTCCGGGCAGAGACCGGTGCCGGGGCCGCGCCCCGCGACGGTCGGAACTGACGGCCAGGTCACCGCCTGGCCGAGCCGGCCGGAGTGGACCGGGCTCGATCTGAGTGCGTCGCTGCGGGCGCTGTTTCCCGAAGCGGCGCTCGCCTGGGCCGACGACGGCGACCTCGGCGCGCTGGCGGATCGTTCGAGATCGGGCGAGCCGGGCCCTGGCCGCCGCGGTGACAGGAGTGCAGGAACTCGTCCATCCTGGCCGCGCGCTGATCGGCGGCGGCTTCGCGGCGGGCGTCCCCGAAATCGTCGCAAGGGTATCGGCGCACCTCACCGGCCTGGCCCGCCCCGGTCAGCCCCCGCTGCCGGTAGGGCCAGCCGCGCTGGGCGGCCTGTCCTCGTTGCGCGGTGCGGTGTCACTCGCCCGCCTGATCGCGTCCGAGCAGACGGCGCCGAGCGGGTGACTCGGCCGGCATCCGTTACGTGCACGGGCGGATGAGCCACGACGTGATCACGGGTTCTCGTGTCCGAGGAGGAGGGTTTTCGCGTGCGGGAGACTTGACCGGACTATCCGACGACAGCGCTCCTGCACGCGACAACGCTCCTTCAGGCGAGCCGCGCCTCGGGCTGAGACTACCCGGGTTGGTAATGGCCACGGCGTGCGATCTGGGCGAGCCTGATCTCGCGGGGTGAGTGCTGGGAGGGTTGCGTGAAGGTTCTTGTCCTGGCCGGGATTGCGCCGTCGACGGTGTTCAGCCAGGTGCCGCTGGCCACGGCGCTGCGCCAGATCGGGCAACTCCCTGCCCGCGCCCAGCCCGGCAACGCCTGAACCACATGGCCGGCCACTCCGCTGAACGGGCCGCCAGGCTTGCGGGTACCGCCGGCCTCAGCACCCGCAGCATGACGGTACGCCCGCTCGACATCAGCGGTGCCTTCCTCATCTCGTCGCGGCGGTTCACCGACGAGCGCGGTGCCTTCGTCGAGGTCTACCGCGAGGATGTGCTGACCGAAGCGCTCGGGTACCAGCCCGGGATCGTCCAGTCCAACTATTCGGTCTCCCACCGCAATGTCCTGCGCGGCGTTCACGGGGCGACGGTACCGCCGGGCCTCGCCAAGCTCGTCACGTGCCTGCGGGGCACGATGCTCGACTTCGCCATCGACCTGAGGACGGGCTCACCGACCTTCGGGAAATGGGACATGACTGTCCTTGACGGGCACGGCACCACCTCGGTTTACCTCGAGGAAGGGCTTGGGCACGCCTTCGTGGCGCTCGAGGACGACACATGCGTGCAGTACCAGTGCTCCGAGCTCTACCGGGCACAGGACGTTGTTACCGTGAACCCGCTGGACCCTGAGCTCGGCCTGCCGCTCAGGCTTCCCGGGGATCCCATCCTGTCCGGCGGCGACGCGGCGGCGCCGGCGCTCCGGGAAGCTGCCGAGCTGGGCCTGCTGCCGAGCTACGACTCGTGCACGGCGCTTCGGGGCGCGGCCCGAAGCTGACTGCCGGAGACCCTGGCCCTACCAGTCTGGGGGATACCGCCTCGTCATGGCACTCTTTAGCCTCGGTTCTGGGAGGCCTGATTTCCGGAGCGAGTGGGAAAGGACTCCATGACCGACGTAATTTCCTCCGAGGCGGTCTGGGCGCGTACCCATCAGTTCGACCCGCCTTCGATATTCGATTCTCTGCGAGCCGAACGTCCGCTCGCGAGAATGAGCTATCCCGATGGGCATGTCGGCTGGGTCGCCACCAGCCATGAAGTGGCGCGCAAGGTTCTCAGTGACTCCAGGTTCAGTCACAGTACGGAAATCTGCCACTTTCCGATGACGCACTGCGGGGAGCTGGTACCGAACTTTCCGCTGATACCGGGGATGTTCATTTACATGGACCCTCCCGATCACACCCGGTACCGGCGGCTGCTGACGGGCGAGTTCACCGCCCGCCGGGCGAGCCAGCTGACCGCGCGCGCGGAGGCCGTGGCCGCCGATCAGGTCAGCATGATGCGCGAGCACGGATCTCCTGCCGATTTAAAGACGTGCTTCACCGAACCGCTGGTCCTGCGCATGCTGTCCGAGCTGGTTGGCCTGCCCTACAGCGAACGTGACCGGTACGCGCACGCGCCGACCGCCATGCACGACCCGGATGCGGACAAGAATGAGGTGAACGCCGCCTACGAGCAGGCAGGCTCCTTCATCGCCGAGGTCATCGAAAGCAAGCGGAAGCGGCCCGGAGACGACATCATCAGCCGCCTCATCGCCGGCGGGCAGGTGACAGCCGAAGAACTTCTCAACATTGTCACCCTTCTGCTGTTCGCGGGCTACGAGACCACGGAGAGCGTGCTCACGGTCGGCGTGTTCGCCCTGCTGCACCACGCGGATCAACTGGCGGCTGTGCGCGCGGACCTGACGAAACTCGACGCCGTGATTGAAGAACTCCTCCGTTACCTCACTGTCAACCAGTACGAGATTTACCGCACCGCCCTGGAGGATATTGAACTGAACGGTGAAATGGTCAAGAAGGGGGATACTGTCACGGTGTCGCTGCCTGCCGCCAATCGCGACCCGGCCAGATTCGAGTGTCCCGAGAAGCTTAACGTCGGCCGCGATACCTCAGGTCACATGGCGTTCGGTTACGGCATTCATCAGTGCCTGGGCCAAAATCTAGCGCGCGTAGAATTACGCGCCGGCCTGTCGGCTTTGCTGCGAGCATTTCCCGACCTTCGGCTTTCGGTCGCAGTCGATGAAGTTCCGCTGCGGCTCGGAGGGTCTATCTTCGCGGTGCAGAGCCTGCCCGTATCCTGGTGAGTTTTTTCGCGCCCATAGTTATGGCCGAGGCCGTGCCCGCGGGTGCGGGTTTTACTGTTCCATGAATCTTTGTAAGGACTGAAGAATGGCCACGCACGAAGAACTCCTCAGGTACCTCAAGCGCGTCACGGCCGAGCTGCACACCCTGCGGAAGCAGGGCTCGCGGCAAGCTGATGAGCCGCTTGCGGTGGTGGGGATGGCGTGCCGGCTGCCGGGCGGGGTGGCGGGTCCGGGGGATTTGTGGGAGCTGGTGGCGGGGGGTCGGGATGGGGTGTCGGGGTTTCCGCAGGATCGGGGCTGGGATCTGGAGGGGTTGTTTGATCCTGATCCGGATCGGGCGGGTGCTTCTTATGTGAGCCGGGGCGGGTTCTTGCATGATGCGGGGTTGTTTGACGCGGGGTTTTTCGGGATCTCGCCGCGTGAGGCGGTGGCGATGGATCCGCAGCAGCGGTTGCTGCTGGAGGTGTCGTGGGAGGCGCTGGAGCATGCGGGGATTGATCCGGTGTCGCTGCGCGGGTCGGATGTGGGGGTGTTCACGGGGGTGTTCGGGCTGGGTTACGGGGCTGGCGGGGTGGCGCCGGAGTCGGAGGGGTTCGCGGGTACCGGCGGGCCGTCGAGTGTGGCGTCGGGGCGGGTGTCGTATGTGTTCGGGTTCGAGGGTCCTGCGGTGTCGGTGGACACGGCGTGCTCGTCGTCGCTGGTGGCGATGCACCTGGCGGGGCAGGCGCTGCGGGCGGGTGAGTGCTCGCTGGCGCTGGCCGGCGGCGCGTCGGTCATGGCCACCCCCGGCGCCTTCGTGACGTTCTCCCGGCAGCGGAGCCTCGCTCCTGACGGGCGCTGCAAGTCCTACTCCGCGGACGCGGACGGCACGAGCTGGGCCGAAGGCGTGGGTGTGGTGGTGCTGGAGCGGTTGTCGGTGGCGGTGGAGCGGGGGCACCGGGTGCTGGCGGTAGTGCGGGGGAGCGCGGTGAATCAGGATGGCGCGTCGAATGGGCTGACGGCGCCGAATGGCCCGTCGCAGCAGCGGGTGATCCGGCGGGCGCTGGCGGGCGCGGGGCTGTCCGCGGTGGATGTGGATGTGGTGGAGGGGCATGGCACGGGGACGGTGCTGGGTGATCCGATTGAGGCGCAGGCGCTGCTGGCGACGTACGGGCAGGGGCGGGAGCCGGGGCGGCCGTTGTGGCTGGGGTCGCTGAAGTCGAATATCGGGCATGCGCAGGCGGCGGCGGGGGTGGCGGGCGTGATCAAGATGGTGCAGGCGCTGCGGCACGGGGTGCTGCCGGCGACGCTGCATGTAGACGCGCCGACGCCCGAGGTGGACTGGTCTGCCGGGGCTGTGGAGCTGCTGACGCAGACCCGGCAGTGGCCAAGGAACGGGCGTCCGCGCCGGGCTGGCGTGTCGTCGTTCGGGATCAGCGGGACGAACGCGCACCTGATCCTGGAGGAGGCGGAGCCGGTGCCGGCCGGGGCAGTGCCGGCTACTGCTGTGGTGCCGCTGGTGCTGTCGGCCCGGAGCGGGGAGGCGCTGGCGGGGCAGGCGGGCCGGCTGGCGGCGTTCCTCGACGACGGCGAGGTGTCCCTGGCGGGCGTGGCGGGGGCGCTGGTGTCGGGGCGGGCGGTGCTGCCCGAGCGGGCCGTGATCGTGGCGGGCTCACGGGATGAGGCGCTGGCGGGGCTCGCGGCGCTGGCCCGGGGCGAGGACGTGGCTGGCGTGGTCACGGGAAGGGCGGCTGCGCCAGGCAAGCTCGTGTGGGTGTTCCCGGGTCAGGGGACGCAGTGGGCGGGGATGGGCCGGGAGTTGCTGGAGTCGTCGCCGGTGTTCGCGGCGCGGGTCGCTGAATGCGCGGCGGCGCTGGAGCGGTGGGCGGACTGGTCCGTGGTGGATGTGCTGCGGGGTGACGCCGATCCAGGGCTGATGGATCGGGTTGAGGTGCTGCAGCCGGTGACCTTCGCGGTGATGGTGGGGCTGGCGGCGGTATGGGCGTCGGCGGGCGTGGTGCCGGATGCGGTTGTGGGTCATTCGCAGGGTGAGGTCGCGGCTGCGTGCGTGGCGGGTGCGCTTTCGCTGGAGGACGCGGCCAAGGTGGTGGCGATACGCAGCCGGGTGCTCGCAGCGGAGCTGGCCGGCCGCGGCGGCATGGCCTCGGTCGCGCTGAGCGAGGGCGAGGCGGCGGAGCGGCTGGCGCCGTGGGCCGGCCGGGTCGAGGTAGCGGCGGTGAACAGCCCGTCGTCAGTGGTCATCGCCGGCGATGCCCGGGCGATGGATGAGGCGGTGGAGTGGCTGGCGGGCGAGGGGGTGCGGGTCCGGCGGGTCGCATCAGACTGTGCCGGTCACACCCGCCAGGTGGAGGGTGTGCGCGAGGTGCTGGCCCGGGATCTGCCAGACGTGCGCGCGCTGGCGCCGGCGGTGCCGTTCTTCTCGACGGTTACCGGTGGGTGGGTCAGGGAAGCCGGGGTGCTGGATGGGGGGTACTGGTTCAGGAACCTGCGTGAGCAGGTGCGGTTCGGGTCGGCGGTGGCGGACCTGGTTGGCGCGGGTTACGGGGTGTTTGTTGAGGTGAGCGCGCATCCGGTGCTGGTGCAGCCGGTGACGGAGATCGCGGATCATGCCGGGGCTGATGTGGCGGTGACGGGGACGCTGCGGCGCGATGACGGCGGGCTGCGGCGGTTGCTGACGTCGATGGCCGGGTTGTTCGTGCGAAGCGTGGCGGTGGACTGGGGGGGCGTGTTGCCGGCGGGTGCGGTGTCGGCGCGGGTGGAGCTGCCGACGTACGCGTTCGATCATCGGCATTACTGGCTGCGTCCGGTGGCGGCGGCCGACGCGTCGTCGCTGGGGCAGGCGGCGGCTGGTCATCCGCTGCTGGGTGCGGTGGTGGCGTTGCCGCAGTCGGGTGGGCTGGTGTTCACGACGCGGTTGTCGTTGCGGTCGCATCCGTGGCTGGCTGATCATGTGGCTGGCGGGGTGGTGGTGGTGCCGGGGACGGGTTTGGTGGAGCTGGCGGTGCGGGCTGGTGATGAGGCGGGGTGCCCGGTGCTGGAAGAGCTGGTGGTGGAGGCGCCGCTGGCGGTGCCGGAGCGGGGCGGGGTGCGGGTGCAGGTGACGGTGGGCGGGCTCGCCGAGAGCGGTACGCGGGCGGTGGAGGTGTATTCGCAGCGTGAGGATGCTGCTGGTGGTGACGGGTGGGTGCGGCATGCTGCCGGGGTGCTGGCGGCGGACGGGGCGGGGCGGGGTGGCAGCGGGTTTGATTTTGCCGCGTGGCCGCCGCCGGGGGCGCGGCGGGCGGAGATCGGCGGCGGGTATGAGGTGCTGGCGCGGGCGGGGTACGGGTACGGGCCGGCGTTCCGGGGGGTGCGGGCGGTGTGGCGTCGGGGCGGGGAGGTGTTCGCTGAGGTTGCGCTGCCAGAGGAGCAGCGTAAAGAGGCGGGGAGGTTCGGAATTCATCCGGCGCTGCTTGATGCGGCGCTGCATGCGGTGCTGCTGGACGGGGCGCCGGGCGGGGACGGGGACGGGGGGTTGCTGCTGCCGTTCGCGTGGAACGGGCTGGTGCTGCATGCGGGGGGCGCGTCGGCGTTGCGGGTGCGGCTGACTGAGCGTGAGGGCGGCGTGGTGTCGCTGGAGGCCGCTGATGAGGCCGGGGGGCTGGTGGTGACGCTGGATTCGCTGGTGTCGCGGCCGGTGTCGGCGGGGCAGCTGGAGGCGGCGGCGGGTGGCGGGGCGGGGGGTTCGCTGTTCGGGGTGAAGTGGGTTGTGCTGCCTGCGGCTGCGGTGGCGGGGCCGGCGGCGTCGTGGGTGCCGGTGGGCACGGCGCAGGAGGTGGCGACGCTGGCTGATGAGGTGGTGTCGGGGCGGGGCGCGCCGCCGGCGGCGGCGGTGATGGAGGCCGTCGGGGGGCAGGGCCGGGTGCGGCGCTGGGGCTGTCGTGCCGGGTGCTGGAGGTGGTGCAGTGCTGGCTGGCGGGCGCGGGGCTGGAGGAGTCGCGGCTGGTGGTGGTGACCCGGGGTGCGGTGCCCGCGGGCGGGGATGAGATGGTGACTGACCCGGCGGGGTCGGCGGTGTGGGGGCTGGTCCGCGTTGCGCAGACCGAGGCGCCGGACCGGATCATCCTGGTCGACGCCGACCCGGCCGGCCCGATGCCGGCCCGGCTGCGGGCCTGCTGCCCGCATCGGTGCTCGCGGCGGTGCTGGCCAGCGCCGAGCCGCAGATCGCGGTACGCGGCACCACCATGTCCGTACCCCGCCTCGCCCCCGCAACCGGCACCGTGACGGTTCCTCGGTTGTTTGATCCCGATGGTGTGGTGGTGGTGTCGGGCGGGGGTGTGCTGGGGGGTTTGGTGGCGCGGCATCTGGTGGTGGTGCATGGGGTGCGGCGTTTGGTGGTGGCGAGCCGGCGGGGCGGGGCGGCTGCGGGTGCGGGGGTGCTGGCGGGTGAGCTGGGGGGTCTGGGGGCGGAGGTGCGGGTGGTGGCGTGTGATGTGTCGGTCCGGGGTGAGGTGGCGGGTTTGCTGGGGCTGGCGGCGGGGTGGGGGCGGTTGTCGGGTGTGGTGCATACGGCGGGGGTTTTGGATGACGGGGTGGTCGGGGGTTTGACGGCGGGGCGGCTGGCTGCGGTGTTCGGGCCGAAGGTGGATGCGGTGGGGTATCTGGATGAGCTGACGCGGGGGGTGGATCTGGATGTGTTCGTGGTGTTCTCGTCGGCGGCGGGGGTGTTCGGGTCGGCGGGGCAGGGGAATTACGCGGCGGCGAATGGGTTCCTGGACGGGCTGATGGCGGTGCGGCGGGGGGCGGGGTTGCCGGGGCTGTCGCTGGCGTGGGGGTTGTGGGAGGCGGCGAGCGGGATGACGGGGCATCTGGGCGGGGCGGAGCAGGCGCGGCTGGGGCGGGGCGGGGTGCTGGCGCTGGGGTCGGGGGAGGGGCTGGGGTTGTTTGATGCGGCGCTGGCGTCCGGGCAGGCACTGGCGGTGCCGGTGAAGCTGGATTTGCGGGTGCTGCGTGCTGGCGCGGCGGCGGGCGGGGTGGTGCCGCATGTGCTGCGGGGGCTGGTCCAGCCGGGGCGCCAGCAGGCGCGGGCGGGTGCGGGTGCTGGCGGTGGGCTGGCGGCGCGGCTGGCCGGGCTTGGCCCGGGGGAGCAGGAGGCGCTGCTGGCCGACCTGGTCAGGGCACAAGCCGCCATCGTGCTCGGGCATGCCGGGCCGGAGGGCGTTCGGATGGACGCGGCGTTCAGGGACGCCGGGTTCGACTCGCTCACCTCGGTGGAGCTGCGCAACCGCCTGCGCGAGGCAACCAGCCTCAGTCTCCCTGCCACGCTGGTCTTCGACTACCCGACTCCGCTGGCCCTCGCCCGCTACCTGCGCCAGGAGCTCGGCGACCCGGCGGCGGTGCCGGCCGCACCTGCGATCGTGGCGGCCGATGCTGATGAGCCGCTTGCGGTGGTGGGGATGGCGTGCCGGCTGCCGGGCGGGGTGGCGGGTCCGGGGGATTTGTGGGAGCTGGTGGCGGGGGGTCGGGATGGGGTGTCGGGGTTTCCGCAGGATCGGGGCTGGGATCTGGAGGGGTTGTTTGATCCTGATCCGGATCGGGCGGGTGCTTCTTATGTGAGCCGGGGCGGGTTCTTGCATGATGCGGGGTTGTTTGACGCGGGGTTTTTCGGGATCTCGCCGCGTGAGGCGGTGGCGATGGATCCGCAGCAGCGGTTGCTGCTGGAGGTGTCGTGGGAGGCGCTGGAGCATGCGGGGATTGATCCGGTGTCGCTGCGCGGGTCGGATGTGGGGGTGTTCACGGGGGTGTTCGGGCTGGGTTACGGGGCTGGCGGGGTGGCGCCGGAGTCGGAGGGGTTCGCGGGTACCGGCGCGTCCTCGAGTGTGGCGTCGGGGCGGGTGTCGTATGTGTTCGGGCTCGAGGGTCCTGCGGTGTCGGTGGACACGGCGTGCTCGTCGTCGCTGGTGGCGATGCACCTGGCGGGGCAGGCGCTGCGGGCGGGTGAGTGCTCGCTGGCGCTGGCCGGCGGCGCGTCGGTCATGGCCAGCCCAGGCAGCTTTGTTGAGTTCTCCCGGCAGCGGGGCCTTGCGAAAGACGGGCGGTGCAAGGCGTTCTCGGATGGCGCGGACGGAATGGCGCTGTCTGAGGGCGTGGGTGTGGTGGTGCTTGAACGCCTGTCGGTGGCGCGGGAGCGCGGGCACCGGGTGCTGGCGGTGGTACGCGGCAGTGCGGTGAATCAGGATGGCGCGTCCAACGGCCTGACGGCGCCGAATGGCCCGTCGCAGCAGCGGGTGATCCGGCGGGCTTTGGCCAGCGCCGGGCTGGCGTCATCCGATGTGGACGTGGTGGAGGGACACGGGACCGGCACGGTGCTCGGCGACCCGATCGAGGCACAGGCCTTACTGGCGACTTACGGCCAGGGGCGGGAACCAGGCAACTCGTTGTGGCTGGGGTCGCTGAAGTCGAATATCGGGCATGCGCAGGCGGCTGCGGGCGTGGCGAGCGTGATCAAGATGGTGCAGGCGCTGCGGCACGGTGTCATGCCGGCGACGCTGCACGCGGAGGAACCGACGAGTCAGGTGGACTGGTCGGCGGGTGCGGTGGAGTTGCTGACGCGGGCGCGGGAGTGGCCGCGTAACGGGCGTCCGCGCCGGGCCGGGGTGTCCTCGTTCGGGATCAGCGGGACGAACGCGCACCTGATCCTGGAGGAGGCGGTGCCGGCTGAGGCGGTGCCGGCTGAGGCGGTGCCGGCTGAGGCGGTGCCGGGTGTGGTGCCGCTGGTGCTGTCGGCGCGGAGCGGGGGTGCGCTGGCGGGGCAGGCGGCCCGGCTGGCGGCCTTTGCCGAGGGCGGCGGGGTGCCGCTGGCTGAGGTGGCGGGGGCGCTGGTGTCGGGGCGGGCGGTGCTGGCCGAGCGCGCCGTCGTGGTGGCCGGCTCGGCCGGGGAGGCGGTGGCCGGCCTTGGTGCGCTGGCCGGCGGAGAAATCGCGGCCGATGTGGTGACCGGCCGGGCTGGCGCAGCCGGCAAGGTCGTGTGGGTGTTCCCTGGCCAAGGCACGCAGTGGGCCGGGATGGGCCGGGAGCTGCTGGACTCGTCCCCCGTGTTCGCGGGGCGGATCGCGGAGTGCGCGGCCGCGCTTGAGCCGTGGATCGACTGGTCGCTGGCAGACGTGCTGCGCGGCGACGCCGAGCCCGGGCTGATGGATCGGGTGGATGTGCTGCAGCCGGCGTGCTTCGCGGTGATGGTGGGCCTGGCGGCGGTGTGGGAGTCGGCAGGCGTGGTTGCCGATGCCGTGGTGGGTCATTCGCAGGGTGAGATCGCGGCGGCGTGCGTGGCGGGTGCGCTGTCGCTGCAGGACGCGGCGCGGGTGGTGGCGCTGCGCAGTCAGGCCATCGCACAGGTGCTGTCGGGTCGCGGCGGGATGGCGTCGATCGCCTTGAGCGAGGATGAGGTGATCACGCGGCTGGCGCCGTGGGCGGGCCGGGTCGAGGTGGCGGCGGTGAACGGTCCCGCCTCGGTGGTGATCGCGGGCGAGGCCGGCGCACTCGGGGAGGCCGTGGCGGCGCTGTCCGGACGCCGGGTGGCGGTGGACTACGGGTCGCACACTCACCAGGTGGAGGCGATCCGTGACCTGCTGGCCGAGACGCTGGCGGACGTGCGGGCGCTTGCGCCGGCGGTGCCGTTTTACTCGACCGTGACCGGTGGGTGGGTCCGCGACGCCGGGGTCGTGGACGGCGGCTACTGGTACCGGAACCTGCGCGGCCAGGTCCGGTTCGGGTCGGCCGTCGCCGACCTGGTTGCGCAGGGGCACGGCGTTTTCATCGAGGTGAGCCCGCATCCGATGCTGGTGCAGCCGGTGACGGAGATCGCGGATCATGCCGGGGCTGATGTGGTGGTGACCGGTACGCTGCGGCGCGATGATGGCGGGCCGCGGCGGCTGCTGACGTCGATGGCCGAGCTCTTCGTCCGTGGCGTTGACGTGGACTGGGCCGCCATGCTGCCGGCCGGGGCGGGGTCCGGACCGGTGGAGCTGCCGACGTATGCCTTTGACCACCAGCACTACTGGCTCCGCCCGGCCCCGGCGGGGGACGCGCCGTCGCTGGGGCTGGCCGGTGCCGATCACCCGATGCTGGGTGCGGTGGTGCAGCTGCCGCAGTCGGACGGGCTGGTGCTCACGTCGCTGCTGTCGGTACGGTCGCATCCCTGGCTGGCCGATCACGCGGTCGGCGGCGTGGTGATCTTCCCCGGCAGCGGGCTCGTCGAGCTGGCGGTGCGGGCCGGTGACGAGGCAGGGTGCCCCGTGCTGGACGAGCTGGTGATGGAGACGCCGCTCGCCCTGCCCGAGCGCGGTGGCGTGCGGGTGCAGGTCGCGGTGGGCGGGCCAGACGAGTGTGGCTCACGCACGGTGGAGGTGCACTCCCGGCGCGACGACGGCACGGATGCGTGGACGCGGCACGCGGCTGGCGTGTTGTCGGCGGTTCCGAGCGGCGGGGGTGGCAGCGGGTTCGATTTTTCCGCGTGGCCGCCGCCCGGGGCGGAGCGGGCGGAAATCGCCGGTGGCTATGAGCTGCTGGCGCGGGCGGGGTACGGGTACGGGCCGGCGTTCCGGGGCGTGCGGGCGGTGTGGCGGCGCGGCGGGGAAGTGTTCGCTGAGGTTTCCCTGCCTGAGGAGCAGCGCGAGGACGCTGGCAGGTTCGGCATCCACCCTGCGCTGCTTGATGCGGCGCTGCACGCGGTGATGCTGGACGCCGGATCGGGCCGGCGGCTGACGTGGATTCGGCCGGCGGGCGGGAGCTGCTGCTGCCGTTCGCGTGGAACGGGCTGGTGCTGCATGCGGGGGGCGCGTCGGCGTTGCGGGTGCGCGTCAGCGAGCGCGAGGGCGGCGCGGTGTCTGTGGAGGCGGCTGAGGAGGCGGGGGGCCTGGTGGTGACGCTGGATTCGCTGGTGTCCCGGCCGGTGTCGGCGGGGCAACTGGAGGCGGCGGCGGGTGGCGGGGCGGGGGGTTCGCTGTTCGGGGTGAAGTGGGTTGTGCTGCCTGCGGCTGCGGTGGCGGGGCCGGCGGCGTCGTGGGTGCCGGTGGGCACGGCGCAGGAGGTGGCGACGCTGGCTGATGAGGTGGTGTCGGGGCGGGGCGCGCCGCCGGCGGCGGCGGTGATGGAGGCCGTCGGGGGGCAGGGCCCGGGTGCGGCGCTGGGGCTGTCGTGCCGGGTGCTGGAGGTGGTGCAGTGCTGGCTGGCGGGCGCGGGGCTGGAGGAGTCGCGGCTGGTGGTGGTGACCCGGGGTGCGGTGCCCGCGGGCGGGGATGAGATGGTGACTGACCCGGCGGGGTCGGCGGTGTGGGGGTTGGTCCGCGCTGCGCAGACCGAGGCGCCGGACCGGATCGTCCTGGTCGACGCCGACCCGGCCCACCCGGCCGGCCCGGCCGGAGACCGCCCGGCCGGAGACGGCCCGCTGTCGGCATCGGTGCTCGCGGCGGTGCTGGCCAGCGCCGAGCCCCAGATCGCGGTTCGCGGCACCACCATGTCCGTACCCCGCCTCGCCCCCGCCACCGCAACGGCGCAGGGAGCATTGCGGGTGCCTGCGGCCTCCCCGCACTGGCGGCTGGCCGCTACCGGGGGCGGCACGCCGGAAAGCGTCGCGCTGCTGCCGGAGCCGCAGGCCGAGGCGCCGCTGGCCGCGGGGCAGGTCCGGGTCGGGCTGCGGGCGCTCGGGATCAACTTCCGCGACGTGCTGTTCACGCTGGGCGTGGCACTGGGCGGTGCGGAACTGGGCAGCGAGGGCGCGGGGGTGGTGCTGGAGGTCGGTGAGGGCGTGACTGGCCTGGCTCCCGGGGACCGGGTGATGGGACTGACAGGTGAGGGGTTCGGGTCGGTCACCGTGACCGATCACCGGTACCTGGTGCGGATGCCCGCCGGATGGTCCTTCCAGCAGGCCGCCTCGGTGCCGATAGCGTTCCTGACCGCCTATTACGGCCTGCGTGATCTGGCTGACCTGCGCGCGAGCGAGTCGGTGCTGATCCACGCCGCGACTGGCGGCGTAGGCATGGCCGCGACCCAGATCGCCCGGTACCTGGGGGCGCGAGTGCTCGGAACGGCCAGCGAGGGCAAGTGGGCGGTGCTGCGGGAGCTGGGATTCGAGCGGGACGAGATTGCCTCATCGCGGACGGCGGTGTTCGAGGAGCGATTCCTGGCGCAGACGTCGGGCGCCGGGGTGGACGTGGTGCTTGACTGCCTGGCGGGGGAACTGGTCGATGCCTCGCTGCGGCTGCTGCCCCGAGGCGGGCGGTTCCTGGAGATGGGCAAGACCGACATCCGGCAGGCCGGCGCCGTTGCCAGCGCGCACGCCGGGGTCAGTTACCGTGCCTTCGACCTGAGCGAGGCCGGTCCTGACCGTATCCAGCAGATGCTCACCGAGTTGACGGCTCTTTTCGATGCGGGGGCGCTCACCTTGCTGCCGTGCACGACGTGGGATGCGCGCCAGGCGCCCGAGGCATTCCGGTACATGAGCCAGGCCCGGCACATCGGCAAGATCGTGCTGACGGTTCCTCGGTTGTTTGATCCCGATGGTGTGGTGGTGGTGTCGGGCGGGGGTGTGCTGGGGGGTTTGGTGGCGCGGCATCTGGTGGTGGTGCATGGGGTGCGGCGTTTGGTGGTGGCGAGCCGGCGGGGCGGGGCGGCTGCGGGTGCGGGGGTGCTGGCGGGTGAGCTGGGGGGTCTGGGGGCGGAGGTGCGGGTGGTGGCGTGTGATGTGTCGGTCCGGGGTGAGGTGGCGGGTTTGCTGGGGCTGGCGGCGGGGTGGGGGCGGTTGTCGGGTGTGGTGCATACGGCGGGGGTTTTGGATGACGGGGTGGTCGGGGGTTTGACGGCGGGGCGGCTGGCTGCGGTGTTCGGGCCGAAGGTGGATGCGGTGGGGTATCTGGATGAGCTGACGCGGGGGGTGGATCTGGATGTGTTCGTGGTGTTCTCGTCGGCGGCGGGGGTGTTCGGGTCGGCGGGGCAGGGGAATTACGCGGCGGCGAATGGGTTCCTGGACGGGCTGATGGCGGTGCGGCGGGGGGCGGGGTTGCCGGGGCTGTCGCTGGCGTGGGGGTTGTGGGAGGCGGCGAGCGGGATGACGGGGCATCTGGGCGGGGCGGAGCAGGCGCGGCTGGGGCGGGGCGGGGTGCTGGCGCTGGGGTCGGGGGAGGGGCTGGGGTTGTTTGATGCGGCGCTGGCGTCCGGGCAGGCACTGGCGGTGCCGGTGAAGCTGGATTTGCGGGTGCTGCGTGCTGAGGCGGCGGCGGGCGGGGTGGTGCCGCATGTGCTGCGGGGGCTGGTCCAGCCGGGGCGCCAGCAGGCGCGGGCGGGTGCGGGTGCTGGCGGTGGGCTGGCGGCGCGGCTGGCCGGGCTTGGCCCGGGGGAGCAGGAGGCGCTGCTGGCCGACCTGGTCAGGGCACAAGCCGCCATCGTGCTCGGCTTCGGCGCGAACCACCACATCGACGCGGATCAGGGGCTCTTCGAGATCGGATTCGACTCCCTCACCGCTATTGAGCTCCGCAACCGTCTCGGCCAGATCACCGAGAAGAAACTTTCTCCGAACCTCGTCTTCGCCTATCCGACGACAGGAAGGCTCGCCGCGCGATTGCGCGAGCTGATGAGCGGGAGCGGGGCAACGGACGGCGTGCCCGGCAGCGGGCGGGAGCCTGAAAGGCAGTGATGCTGTGATCGACGCGGATAATTACCTCCGGCTCATCGGCTGCGGCGGACGGACCGGCGTGGACATCGCGACCTTACGGAAGCTGCATAAAAGGCACCTCATGGCGATTCCGTACAACGGTGCGGTCCAGAATTTCAGCGGCCCGCTGCGGTTCGTTGACCCCGATGAGAGCGCCATGTTCGAGACGAGCATCGCAGGCGGGCAGGGCGGCACGTGCTTCGAGCTGAACCGGCTGTTCTTCCGGCTGCTCGGCCAGCTCGGCTACGACGTCACGCTGATGGCGAGCAGCACCGCCGAAGGCCGGGAAACCTTCGGGACCGACGTCGAGCACATGTTCTTCCGCGTTTCCCTGGATGGCGGCGAATGGCTGGTGGACGTCGGCTACCCCGGCCCGTCCTATCTCGAGCCTGTGCTGATCTGCGACACGGTGCAGACCCAGTACGGGTGCCAGTACCGGCTAGTTGACCACGAATCCGGATTCGCGCTGCAACGCCGGGGAGTGGTCAGCCGGTGGAGCGTCGTCTACACCTTTGCGATGCGGCCCCGGCAGTGGAGTGACTGGAAGCAGGTGGAGGACCGCTTCAGGGAAATCCTGTCGGGCGCCGGACGGCATGACGATCAGCAGATCCTGTGCTCAAGAGCCTTCGCGAACGGCCAGGCCATACTGAAGGGCCGCCGGTACCTGACGGTCCGCGATGGCCGCGAGGAGGTTCGCACCGTCCTGGACGACGGCGAGCACCAGGTGCTGGCCTCGCGGATTCTGTCGGGTTCGCCTAGCTGACGCGCTCGCCGAGCTGGGTCAGCGAGGTGCGCAGCGCCTCGCCGAGATAATCCAGGTCGGCGTCCGTGGCGTTCAGCGGCGGCGCTACCAGCACGCCCTCGCCGCTGCCGTCGCGGTGCCATCCGGCGAACGGGTAAAGCAGCAGGCCGTTGCTCCTGGTAATCCGCATGGCATCGCCGATGGTGCCCGGGGCCAGCTCGATGCCGTAGAAGTAGCCGAGGCCGCGCACGTCTTTCACCATCGGCTGGTCGCGCGCCGCCTCGCGCACGAGCTGGCCTACGGCCGCGCCGCGCACCTGGTCGCGGTCGAGAACACCGAGCTCGTCCAGCACGGACAGCACCGCGAGCCCGACTCGTCCCTGGAGCGGGGTCGCCGACATCGTTCCCATCAGGGGCAGCCAGGCGCCGCCCGACAAGATGTCCTCGGCCAATTCCGGCGCGAGCAGAGTCGCGGATAGCGGCAGGTACCCCGCGCCGAGCCCTTTCGACAGCGTCACGATGTCCGCGTCCGCACCGGGCGTGTGATGCCCGCAAAGCGGGAGCCCGGTGCGGCCGAGCCCGGTCAGCACCTCGTCATGGATGACGAGGACGCCGCTGGCGTCGCAGATCTCGCGGACCGCCCGCAGGTATCCGGGCGGCGGCACGTACCCGCCTCCGGTGGTCCCGTTGACGGGTTCCATCAGCACCGCCGCGACGGTCTCAGGACCGGCGCTGGCGATCGCCTCGCGCACGACGTGCGCGCAGGCGATTTGGCAGGAGTTGAAAGGACAGCCGGGGTGCTGGCCCGGGTAGGGCGCGTCGAAGGCGGGCTTGATGCCGAAGCCGTCATCGGGGTGCGGCCGCCGTGAGCGGTGGCCGGACAGCGCCAGGGCGAACGCGCTGTTGCCGTGGTAGCCGAGCGACGCCGTGAGTACCTTGTGCCGGCCCGTCTCACCCCGTGCCCGCTGCGCCAGCCTCGCCAGCGAGATGGCGGCCTCCACGGCCGACGTGCCGGTCGGGGTGAACATGACGCGGTCGGCCGGCCTGTGCACGGCTCTCGCCGTCGCGCCGGCCAGCTGCTCCATGTGGGTGGCCGCGAACGATCCCGGGCTGGCGAACGTGCAGATCCCTGCCTGGTCCCTCAGCGCTTCGACCACGACGGGGTGGGCGTGGCCGATGTTCACGTTGATGATCCCGCTGCAAGCGTCGAGATACCGCTGCCCGCCGGCGGAGAACATCCAGGAGCCGCGGGCATGGCTGTAAGACATCGGGGGAATCTGCAGCCGCGCGGCCAGTAACTGCGACGCGCCCGCTGCCTTGTTCGCGGTCATGGTCACGACGAGGTGTCCTCCTAGCGGCCAGCGGGGAGTTGCTCGATGCGGCGGGCGATGTCGGCGGGGATGGGCTGGGCGGCGATTTCCTTCGCGATGCCGGCAGCGGCGCTGGCGTAGCTGGGGTCGGAAATGATGTCCTGGCAGGTCTTGGCGATGGCGTCGGTGGCGGCCTGGGCCGGGCTGAGCGTGACTGAGGCGCCGGCGGCGGCCAGCGTGGCGGCCATCTGATTGGCGCGGTGGAGCTCGACGGCGGGGATGAGCACCTGCGGTACGCCGTGGGCCAGGGCGGTCATCATGTTGGCGCCGCCGGTGTGGTGGACCAGGACGTCGCAGGTGGGGGCGGCGATGTCGAGCGGAATCCAGGCGACCCGGGCGGCGGGCAGCAGCTCGCTCATGGCGGGGATTGCGTCGGTGGTGACGGGCACGATGATCTCGGCGTCCAGGGGGGCGAGGCCGCGGACGACGGCGGCGAGGAAGTCGTGCTGGTGGTAGCGGTCCACGCCGACGCCGATGGTCACGCCGATGCGGGTGCGGGCGCCGCGGGTGTACATCCACGGCTCCAGGCGGCACTGGGTGTTGACCGAGATCCACCGCATCGCCTGCGCGGGCCGGGCGCCAGGCGGGCGCAGGCTGGGCGGGGTGATGTCGACTTCCAGGTCAGGGACACCGAACCCGTCCAGGCCCAGCGCGGCCAGCTCGCCGGACAGTTCGTCAGCCGCGTCCTCCTCGACCAGGGTCCAGTCATGAATGTCCCAGGACTGCCGCACCCAGGGGACGCCGAGTTCGGCCGCCAGCAGCGGGGCGGCGAACGCGCCCGTGCCGCCGATGATGACATCCGGGCGCCAGTCCCTGGCCAGCGCCCGCAGCGGGCCGAGGGTCGCGGCCTCAAGCCGCGCGTACCACCGGCCCGACATGCGCTCCCGGTCGACCGGGTTATCCGGCACGTCCACCGTCTTGCCGCCCGCCGTGATGATCTCTTGCACGGTCACCCCTGGCACGGTCGCCGGCACCGCCGGCAGTCCCGTTGACGTGATCACGTCGACCATCTCATCGACCGACGCCGACATCATCACCTGATGCCCCGCATCACGCAGCGCAGTGGCCAGCGGCGCCTGGCTGAATACCGTCGACGGCGCAATCCCGGCCAGCACAAGAACCCTCACGCAACCCTCCAGCACTCACCCCGCCAGAAACACGGGTCTTATTCAGGAAGAAGATCTCTGACGGCCTCGCTGACGATGTCCCGCGGGCACCCCGCCGCGACTACGGCGGTAAGCCCGCGCGGGCTCACCGCCGCCGGCCGCCACGGAAAAACGTTCCAACCATGATCAGGCTCGCCCAGATCACGCGCCGTGGCCATCACCAACCTGGGTAGTCTCCTGCCCGGAACGAGAGCGCCTGGGGGCGGCAGGTGCGATGCTCCGTGATCAAGGACCAGGGGCATTACTACGGAACATCGCCGTGCTCTGGAGGCTGTCGGATAACTCGGGATCCTGGAGGTCGAGCTCCAGCGGCTCGTCGGCGAGGCTCTTTCCCGGGTTCCCGGAGACTTCCCGCTTCGCGGAGCCTTCCCGGCCCTGGCGCGGAGCCTTCCCGGCCCTGGCGCGGAGAGTTGTCGCTGCGCGGAGCGGTTTCCGCACATGGAACGGCAAAGACTCCGCGCTGCTGTAAGTCTCCGCGGTAACGACGGAGAACGCTCCGCGATCATGCAGCACACGACGGAGAGCGCTCCGCCATCATGCTCCCCGACATGCCGCGGAAAGTGAACTCAACGCGATCACCGGCGCGGCGATCCCGTACCGCCGGAACCAAGCCCGGCTCGCTCCGCAAGAACCGCTGGGGGAGCGTGAGCATCGTGGCCCTCCCTGTTGCTGTCAGCGGCCCGTTCTGACAGCAACGTGGCCCTCCCCGTTGCTGTCAGGACGACATCAGGGAGGGCCACGTTGCTGTTAAAACCAGTGACTAACAGCATCAGGGAGGGCCACGATGCTGTTAGAGGGAAACCAGCACTGGTCCTGGCGGGGAGCAGGGTGCCGGGCGGCGGGGAGCACGGAGCAGGGAGCAGGGAGTGGCGCGGGGCGGGGGCGCGATGGTCGCGGGAGCGGGGGCGGTGGACTCCGGAGTGCTGCGGGCGTGCTCGGCTGCGGGCGTGCTCGGCTGCGGACGTGCTCGATTTGGCGGCGGGCGGGCAGGAGCCGTATCCTGGAGTCGCCAAAGACCGTTGGCTGTCAGCTAACGTGCGCGAGCACGCGAGCTGGCCGAAGGCCCGGATGACCGGGCGGCCCACGCAGGTGACCTGAGTTGTACCGCGTGCATGCCTCGCGCACGCCGCGGTCTCGCCCCGGGCTCTCCTGCGCCGGGGCGTTCGTCATTTCCTGACTGATCGTGCCCTCCGGTCCCGGCTGAAACCGACTTTCGGTGGGGAGCCGCCATGCGCGGGACTCCCCCTAGGCAGGAGGGATGCCCATGGCGAGGGCAGTAAAGGAGGCGACGGTCGCCGAACTGACCGAGCGCTTCAGCAACTCGTCGGGAGCAGTGCTCACCGAGTACCGAGGGCTGACGGTCGCGCAGGTCAAGGAGCTACGCCTGGCACTCGGCGCGGATGCTTCCTTTTCCGTGGTGAAGAACACCCTCACCAAGATCGCGGCCAAAGACGCCGGGATCTCGGCGGACTTCTCGCAGTTGCTCGTCGGACCGTCGGCGATCGCGTTTGTCGGCGGCGATGTCGTCCAGGCCGCCAAGGGCCTGCGGGAGTTCTCGAAGGCGAACCCGCTCCTGGTGATCAAGGGCGGCGTCCTCGACGGCAAGATGCTGACGCCGGACGAGATCAGCAAGCTTGCCGATCTCGAGTCGCGCGATGTCCTGCTCGCCAAGCTGGCCGGCGCCTTCCAGGCGACCATGGCCAACGCGGCGGCCACGTTCGCCGCGCTGCCGGTTCAGATGGCGCGCCTGATGGCGGCGCTCGAGGAGAAGAAGTCCGCGGCCGCACCGCAAGACGCCGCACCGCAAGATGCGGCACCGCAAGACGCCGCACCACAGGACGCGGCACCAGCGGAAGCGCAGGGCGAGGGCTGAGCACCGCTCACCCAGCGACGACCAAGCACGAGACGTTCAAGTTAGACGGAGGAAGCACCCAATGGCGAAGCTCAGCTCAGCAGACTTGCTCGACGCGTTCAAGGAGATGACGCTGATCGAGCTGTCGGAGTTCGTGAAGCAGTTCGAAGAGACCTTCGATGTCAAGGCCGCCGCCCCGGTGGCATTTGCCGGCCCGGCCGGCGCCGCTCCCGGCGCGGCAGCGGAAGAGGTCGAGGAGCAGGACGAGTTCGACGTCATCCTCGAGGCCGCCGGTGACAAGAAGATCCAGGTCATCAAGGAAGTCCGGCCGCTGACCGGACTTGGGCTCAAGGAGGCCAAGGACATCGTCGACGCCGCGCCTTCCAGGATCCTGGAGAAGGTCAACAAGGAGGCCGCGGAGAAGGCCAAGTCCGTGCTCGAGGGCGTTGGCGCGACCGTCACGGTCAAGTAGGTCTCGTCGGCAGCCTGGCTAACGCCGGGCCGCCGCACAGGCCGCGCAGGTGGGGCACCCCGCCGTCGCCCCGACGACGGCAGGGTGCCTCAATCGCGCCTGGCTCCGAAACCAACCCGGCAACTAGCGCCGCGGCTAACACCGGGGCTAGCACCGCAACTAGCACCAGAATCCTGCTAGCCTTGCCCGCCCAGACCGCTCCTCAAACGCCTCGAAGACTGTGAGCTTCGTCACGTTGATTGAGATGGCAACACAGTGGCTTGTGCTCTTGACGTTTCGGCCTTCACGAGCGATGCTGCCTTCAACTGTGAGTATCAGGGTGCATTAGAGTTGACCGGCGGTGTGTCTATCGACTACACTGCCAATTTGCGCTGCACCCACTAGTCCTTCGGCAACATCGTAACCCATGCGGCGAGGCCGCAGGCGTCTGGTGTGCGCGCGGTGACCGTTCAGCCACGAGCTCGGAAGGACCCCTGTTGGCAGCCTCGCGCAGCGCCTCAGCTATCGCTCCCGGTCCACATCGCATCTCTTTCGCCCGTATCAAGGAACCGCTTGAGGTTCCGAGCCTGCTCGCACTGCAGACCGACTCCTTTGACTGGTTGCTCGGCAACGACAGGTGGCGGGGCCGCATAGAGGCCGAGCGGAAACTCGGCATCAAGGACCTGTCAGAGCAGTCAGGCCTCGAAGAGATCTTCGAGGAAATCAGCCCGATTGAAGACTTCACCGGGACCATGTCCCTGTCGTTCCGAGATCATCGCTTCGAGCCGCCGAAGTACTCGGCCGACGAGTGCAAGGAGAAGGACATGACCTTCTCCGCGCCCATGTTCGTGACGGCCGAGTTCATCAACAACTCGACGGGTGAGATCAAGAGCCAGACCGTCTTCATGGGCGACTTCCCGCTGATGTCGCCCAAGGGCACGTTCATCATCAACGGCACCGAGCGCGTCGTGGTCTCGCAGCTGACCCGCTCGCCCGGCGTGTACTTCGACCGCCAGGTTGACAAGACCTCGGACAAGGACATCTACAGCTGCAAGGTGATCCCGTCCCGCGGCGCCTGGCTGGAGTTTGAGATCGACAAGCGCGACGCGGTCGGCGTTCGCATCGACCGCAAGCGCAAGCAGAGCGTCACCGTCCTGCTCAAGGCGCTCGGCTGGGACGAGGCCAAGATCCTCGAGCGGTTCGGCGCTTACGAGTCGATGCGGGCCACGCTGGAGAAGGATCACACCACCGGCCAGGACGACGCGCTGCTTGACATCTACCGCAAGCTGCGGCCAGGCGAGCCGCCGACGCGGGAGTCGGCGCAGGCGCTGCTCGAGAACCTGTACTTCAACCCCAAGCGCTACGACCTGGCCAAGGTCGGCCGCTACAAGGTCAACAAGAAGCTCGGCCTCAGCCTGCCGATCGCCCAGGGCACGCTGACCGAGGAGGACATCGTCGCCACGATCGAGTACCTCGTCCGGCTCCACACCGGCGAGGACGAGATGAAGTCGGGCGACCAGATCATCCCGGTCGAGGTCGACGACATCGACCACTTCGGCAACCGCCGCATCCGGTCGGTCGGCGAGCTGATCCAGAATCAGGTACGCCTCGGCCTTGCCAGGATGGAGCGCGTGGTCAGGGAGCGGATGACGACTCAGGACGTCGAGGCGATCACGCCGCAGACCCTGATCAACATCCGCCCGGTCGTGGCGTCCATCAAGGAGTTCTTCGGCACCAGCCAGCTGTCCCAGTTCATGGACCAGACCAACCCGCTGGCAGGGCTGACCCACAAGCGCCGCCTGAACGCGCTGGGTCCGGGAGGACTCTCGCGCGAGCGGGCCGGGTTCGAGGTTCGTGACGTGCACCCCAGCCACTACGGCCGGATGTGCCCGATCGAGACCCCGGAAGGCCCGAACATCGGCCTGATCGGCTCGCTGTCGTCCTACGGGCGAGTCAACGCGTTCGGCTTCGTCGAGACGCCGTACCGCAAGGTCAAGGCCGGCAAGGTCACCGACCAGGTGGACTACCTGACCGCCGACGAGGAGGACAGGCACGTCATCGCCCAGGCCAACGAGCCGATCGCCGACGATGGCAGCTTCCTCGGCGCGCGCGTGCTGGTTCGCCGTAAGGGCGGCGAGGTCGACTTCATCAAGCCGGACGAGGTGGACTACATCGACGTCTCGGCCCGCCAGATGGTGTCGGTCGCGACCGCGATGATCCCGTTCCTCGAGCACGACGACGCCAACCGCGCGCTGATGGGCTCCAACATGCAGCGCCAGTCAGTGCCGCTGCTGCGGAGCGAGGCGCCGCTGGTCGGCACCGGCATGGAGTACCGTGCCGCGACCGACGCCGGCGACGTGATCATCGCGACCAAGGCCGGCGTGGTCGAGGAAGTCAGCGCCGACGAGATCACGATCATGAACGACGACGGCACCAGGATCACCTACCTGATCGCCAAGTTCACGCGGTCCAACCAGGGCACGTGCTTCAACCAGAAGCCGATCGTGACCGGCGGGCAGCGCATCGAGGTCGGCCAGGTCGTTGCCGACGGCCCGTGCACCGACAAGGGCGAGATGGCCCTCGGCAAAAACCTGCTCGTCGCCTTCATGCCGTGGGAAGGCCACAACTACGAAGACGCGATCATCTTGTCCCAGCGTCTCATCCAGGACGACGTGCTCTCCTCGATCCACATCGAGGAGCACGAGGTCGACGCGCGCGACACCAAGCTGGGTCCGGAGGAGATCACCAGGGATATCCCGAACGTCTCCGAGGAAGTGCTGGCCGATCTCGACGACCGCGGCATCATCAGGATCGGCGCGGAAGTCGTCACCGGTGACATCCTCGTCGGCAAGGTCACGCCCAAGGGGGAGACCGAGCTAACTCCAGAGGAAAGATTGCTCAGGGCAATCTTCGGCGAGAAGGCGCGAGAGGTCAGGGACACGAGCCTGAAGGTGCCGCACGGTGAGTCGGGCCGCATCATCGGCGTTCGAGTGTTCTCCCGCGAGGAGGGCGACGAGTTGCCGCCGGGCGTGAACGAGCTGGTGCGCGTCTACGTGGCCGCCAAGCGCAAGATCACCGACGGCGACAAGCTGGCCGGACGCCACGGCAACAAGGGCGTCATCGCGAAGATCCTGCCGGTCGAGGACATGCCGTTCCTCGAGGACGGCACCGCGGTCGACATCGTGCTTAACCCGCTCGGCGTGCCAGGCCGCATGAACGTCGGCCAGGTGCTCGAGACCCACCTCGGCTGGGTCGCGGCGACCGGATGGCAGGTCGACGGCGACGACGCCGAGTGGAAGGACCGGCTGCGCGGCATCGGCGCCGGCTCGTCCGTGCCGGGCACCAAGGTGGCCACGCCGGTGTTCGACGGCGCGCGCGAGGAGGAAATCACCGGCCTGCTCGGCTCGGCGCTGCCGAACCGCGACGGCAAGCAGATGGTCGGCGCCAGCGGCAAGGCCCGGCTGTTCGACGGCCGCACCGGCGAGCCGTTCAAGGACCCGATCTCGGTCGGCTACATCTACATTCTCAAGCTGCTGCACCTGGTCGACGACAAGATCCACGCCAGGTCCACCGGTCCGTACTCGATGATCACTCAGCAGCCGCTGGGTGGCAAGGCGCAGTTCGGCGGTCAGCGTTTCGGTGAGATGGAGGTCTGGGCGCTCGAGGCGTACGGCGCCGCGTACGCGCTCCAGGAACTGCTCACGATCAAGTCGGACGACATTCTCGGCCGGGTCAAGGTCTACGAGGCCATTGTCAAGGGCGAGAACATCCCTGAGCCAGGCATCCCTGAGTCCTTCAAGGTGCTGATCAAGGAGATGCAGTCGCTCTGCCTGAACGTCGAGGTTCTGTCGAGCGACGGCGCCGCGATCGAGATGCGCGACACCGACGAGGACGTCTTCCGTGCGGCGGAGGAACTAGGAATCGACCTGTCCCGGCGCGAGCCGAGCAGCGTTGAAGAGGTCTGATCCAGGACACCGTGCTGCCTCACCGCGGGCAGAGGGGATTAGGGGACAAACATCGTGCTAGACGTCAACTTCTTCGACGATCTACGTATCGGACTGGCCACCGCCGACGACATCAGGCTCTGGTCGCACGGCGAGGTCAAGAAGCCAGAGACGATCAACTACCGCACGCTCAAGCCAGAGAAGGACGGGCTCTTCTGCGAGAAGATCTTCGGCCCGACGAGGGACTGGGAGTGCTACTGCGGCAAGTACAAGCGGGTCAGGTTCAAGGGCATCATCTGCGAGCGCTGCGGCGTCGAGGTCACCAGGGCCAAGGTGCGGCGCGAGCGGATGGGCCACATCGAGCTGGCCGCGCCGGTCACGCACATCTGGTACTTCAAGGGCGTGCCGAGCCGGCTCGGGTACCTGCTCGACCTCGCGCCGAAGGACCTTGAGAAGGTCATCTACTTCGCCGCGTACATGATCACGCACGTCGACATCGAGGCGCGCGACCGCGACCTGCCCTCGCTCGAGGCCAGGATCACCAACGAGAAGAGCCAGATCGAGCAGCGCCGCGACGTCGACGTCGAGGCCAGGCAGTCCAAGTGCGAGAAGGACCTGGCCGAGCTCGAGGCCGCCGGCGCCAAGGGCGACGCGCGCCGCAAGGTGCGCGAGAGCTCGGACCGCGAGTGCAAGCAGATCCGCGACCGCGCCCAGCGCGAGATCGACCGGATCGAGGAAGTCTGGAGCCGGTTCAAGGGCCTCAAGGTCCAGGACCTCGAGGGCGACGAGCTGCTGTACCGGGAGATGCGTGACCGCTTCGGCCGCTACTTCCGCGGCGGCATGGGCGCCCAGGCGATCCAGGAGCGGGTCGGCAGCTTCGACCTCGACGCCGAGGCGGCCAACCTGCGCGAGACGATCAGGAGCGGCAAGGGCCAGCGCAAGGCGCGGGCGCTGAAGCGGCTCAAGGTCGTGTCCGCGTTCCTCAACACCACCAACAGCCCGCTCGGCATGGTGCTCGACTGCATCCCGGTGATCCCGCCTGACCTGCGGCCGATGGTTCAGCTCGACGGCGGCCGGTTCGCCACCTCCGACCTGAACGACCTGTACCGGCGCGTCATCAACCGGAACAACCGGCTCAAGCGGCTGCTCGACCTCGGCGCGCCCGAGATCATCGTGAACAACGAGAAGCGGATGCTCCAGGAGGCCGTCGACTCGCTGTTCGACAACGGCCGCCGCGGCCGCCCGGTCACCGGACCTGGCAACCGCCCGCTGAAGTCGCTGTCCGACATGCTCAAGGGCAAGCAGGGCCGGTTCCGCCAGAACCTGCTCGGCAAGCGCGTCGACTACTCGGGCCGCAGCGTCATCGTGGTCGGCCCGCAGCTCAAGCTGCACCAGTGCGGGCTGCCCAAGGAGATGGCGGTCGAGCTGTTCAAGCCGTTCGTGATGAAGCGCCTGGTCGACCTGAACCACGCGCAGAACATCAAGTCGGCCAAGCGCATGGTCGAGCGGGCCAGGCCGGTCGTGTGGGACGTGCTCGAAGAGGTCATCCGCGAGCACCCCGTGCTGCTGAACCGCGCTCCGACGCTGCACCGGCTCGGCATCCAGGCCTTCGAGCCCCAGCTGGTCGAAGGTAAGGCAATCCAGATCCATCCGCTTGTCTGCACTGCTTTCAACGCGGACTTTGACGGTGACCAGATGGCGGTGCACGTGCCGCTGTCGGCCGAGGCCCAGGCCGAGGCACGGATCTTGATGCTGTCGACCAACAACATCCTCAAGCCGGCCGACGGCAAGCCGGTGACCATGCCGACCCAGGACATGATCATCGGGATCTACTGCCTGACCAGGCTGACGCCGGACGCGACCGGCGCCGGGCGGGTGTTCGGCGGCCTGCCGGAGATCCTGATGGCCTATGACAAGGGTCAGGTCGACCTGCAGGCCGAGATCACCGTGCGGCTGCGCGACACCATGCCGCCGCTCAATGTGATCCCGCACGAGGGCTGGGAGCCAGGCCAGCAGTTCAGGATGGCGACCACGCTCGGGCGCTGCCTGTTCAACGAGACGCTGCCCAGGGACTACCCCTTCGTCAACTACGAGGTGGGCAAGAAGCAGCTCTCGGTGATCGTCAACGACCTGGCGGAGAAATACCCGAAGGTCGAGGTCGCCGCGGCGCTCGACAACCTCAAGGACGCCGGCTTCCACTGGGCGACCAGGGCCGGGGTCACCATCGCGATCGAGGACGTCGTGGCGCCGCCGAACAAGGCAGCGATCCTCGACACCTACGAGCGCCGCGCCGACAAGGTGCAGCGTGAGTACGAGCGCGGCCTGATCACCGACGACGAGCGGCGCCAGGAGCTGATCGAGATCTGGACGCACGCCACGGCCGACGTGGCGCAGGACATGGAGAAGGCCTTCCCCGAGACCAACCCGGTCTGGATGATGGTCAATTCCGGTGCCCGAGGCAACCAGATGCAGGTCAGGCAGATCGCCGGCATGCGCGGCCTGGTCTCCAACCCCAAGGGCGAGACCATCCCCCGGCCGATCAAGTCCAGCTTCCGCGAGGGCCTGTCCGTGCTGGAGTACTTCATCTCCACGCACGGTGCCCGCAAGGGCCTGGCTGACACGGCGCTGCGTACCGCGGACTCCGGGTACCTTACCCGGCGCCTGGTGGACGTCGCGCAGGACGTCATCGTCCGCGAGGAGGACTGCGGCACCGACCGGTCGCTGGCGATGCGGATCGGCGATAAGGATAGCGACGGCAATGTCCGCAAGCTGCCGAACATCGAGAACACCGGCACTGGCCGCACGCTAGCCGAGGACGTGCTCGGCCCGAACGGCGAGGTGCTCGCCCCGGCTGAGGCCGACATTACCGATTCGATGATCGACCTGATGGTCAACTCGGGCGTGGACTCGGTGCGCACCTACAGCGTGCTGGTCTGCCAGGCCAAGGTCGGCGTCTGCGCCAAGTGCTACGGCCGCTCGCTGGCCGCCGGCAAGCGGGTGGACGTCGGCGAGGCGGTCGGCATTATCGCCGCCCAGTCGATCGGCGAGCCCGGCACGCAGCTGACCATGCGTACCTTCCACACCGGCGGCGTGGCAGGCCTGGACATCACCCACGGCCTGCCGCGCATCCAGGAGCTGTTCGAGGCCAGGATCCCCAAGGGCATGGCCCCGATCAGCGAGGTGGACGGCCGGGTCAGGATTGACGAGGCGGACAAGGCGCGCAAGATCATCGTCACTCCGGACGACGGATCTGAAGAGGTGCCTTACCAGGTCTCGATCAGGTCGCGGCTGCTCGTGGCCGACGGTGACCACGTGAAGGTTGGCCAGCAGCTCATCGCTGGCGCGGTCAACCCGCACGAGGTGCTGCGCATCCTCGGCTCGCGCGAGGTCCAGCTGCACCTGGTGCACGAGGTCCAGGAGGTCTACCGGTCACAGGGCGTGTCGATCCACGACAAGCACATCGAGATCATCATCAGGCAGATGCTCAAGCGGGTGAACGTACTCGAGTCGGGCGACACCGACCTGCTGCCCGGCGAGCTCGTCGAGCGGCCGAGGTTCGAGGAGATCAACCGGGCAGTGGTCGAGGCCGGCGGTACGTCGGCTGCTGGCCGCCCGGTCCTGATGGGCATCACGAAGGCGTCGCTGGCCACGGAATCGTGGCTGTCGGCGGCATCGTTCCAGGAGACGACCCGGGTACTCACCGACGCGGCGATCCACGCCAGGTCGGACTCCCTGGTCGGCCTCAAGGAGAACGTCATCATCGGCAAGCTGATCCCGGCGGGCACGGGCATGCAGCGCTACCGCGCGCTGCGGGTCGAGCCCAAGGAAGACGCGAGGGCGGCCGCCTACCCGGCAGCCACCTACACGGCTCCCGAGGTCAGCTACCCGTTCGGCGCGCCGGCAGGGGAGTCCGTGCCGCTCGAGGAGTACGACTTCGGCGCCTACCACAGGTAAGCGGCGGGTCCTGTTCTAGCGCTTGAGGGGCGCGGGTTCGGCGCATGCAGCTGACCCCGCGCCCCTCGGCGTTGATCCCGGGGACCTGTCCGCATTTACGGGGCGGATGCTAGATCACGAGCAGGTCAAGGTGGGCTTGCGCACTCCCGCGATCGGATACTCTTGAGTGTCCGCTGAGGGCCAGGGCACCGAACCGCTTTGACGTTAGTCGTCAGCGTTAGGTATTCTGGCCTTTCGTGCTCGTCTTGCGAGCACGCGCGTCCGTGAACCGCGGTAGGCGCCGCCAGCAATGGCAGCCAGCCGCGCGGGCTGGATGTGTGCGACTTCCCTCCCCGTTAGCCGGGCTGAGTCGTGCTTCGCAGAGGCACGGCGGGGGCTTCCTGGAATTTTCAGTGGCCCTAGTGCGTCGTGAAAGCGGCGACACGCCCGAGCGCGGGGGTCGGAGCACTAGCAGACCACAGTCTGTGTGAGCAACGGTGGGCCGCGCCCTGAGCAGGGGTGCCGGCCGCCCGGGCCGCACGGGCACGAGCAGTATGACCAGGCCTAGTACAACTCGCAGTAGAAGACGGAGACGCGGTGCCCACGATCCAGCAGCTGGTCCGCAAGGGCCGCCAGGACAAGGTAGGCAAGAACAAGACCCCGGCGCTCAAGGGCAGCCCGCAGCGTCGCGGGGTCTGCACGCGCGTCTACACGACCACGCCCAAGAAGCCGAACTCAGCGCTCCGCAAGGTCGCCAGAGTCAGGCTGACCAGCCACGTCGAGGTGACCGCGTACATCCCAGGCGTCGGCCACAACTTGCAGGAGCACTCGATCGTGCTGGTGAGGGGCGGCCGGGTACGCGACCTTCCTGGTGTTCGGTACAAGATCATCCGAGGTTCCCTGGACACCCAGGGCGTGCGCAACCGCAAGCAGGCTCGCAGTCGTTACGGCGCGAAGAAGGAGAAGAGCTGATATGCCGCGCAAGGGCCCAGCGACGAAGCGGCCGCTAGTCACCGACCCGGTGTACGGCTCGCCGCTCGTGACGGCACTGGTGAACAAGGTGCTGCGCAATGGCAAGCGCTCGCTTGCCGAGCGCATCGTCTACGGCGCGCTCGAAGGCGCCAGGGACAAGACCGGCAACGACCCGGTCGTCACGCTCAAGCGGGCGCTCGACAACGTCAAGCCGACCCTTGAGGTGCGCAGCCGCCGCGTTGGCGGCGCCACTTACCAGGTGCCGGTGGAGGTCCGCGCCTCGCGCAGCACCACGCTGGCGCTGCGCTGGCTGGTCTCCTACTCACGGGGACGGCGCGAGAAGACGATGACCGAGCGGCTCATGAACGAGCTGCTGGACGCGAGCAACGGACTCGGTGCGAGCGTCAAGCGCCGTGAGGACACCCACAAGATGGCCGAGTCCAACAAGGCGTTCGCCCACTACCGCTGGTAGCAGGAATCAAGACCATTTAGCGGAAATAAAGCTCTTCGCTAAATCGAGCAGGGAACGAGGATCATTACAGTGGCCGCCATAGTTACCGCCACGGAGCTGGCCAAGGTCCGCAACATCGGGATCATGGCCCATATCGACGCGGGAAAGACGACTACAACGGAGCGGATCCTTTTCTACACCGGCATCAACTACAAGCTCGGGGAAGTCCATGAGGGCGCGGCCACCATGGACTGGATGGAACAAGAGCAAGAGCGCGGTATCACGATCACCTCGGCCGCGACGACGACCAGCTGGCGCGATCACACGATCAACATCATCGACACGCCCGGCCACGTCGACTTCACCGTCGAGGTGGAGCGTTCGCTGCGGGTGCTCGACGGCGCCGTCGCGGTATTCGACGGGGTAGCGGGGGTCGAGCCGCAGTCGGAGACGGTGTGGCGGCAGGCCAACAGGTACGGCGTGCCGCGGGTCTGCTTCGTGAACAAGATGGACAGGGTCGGCGCGGAGTTCCACCGCTGCGTCGAGATGATCAGCGACCGGCTCGGAGCAGTGCCGCTGGTCATCCAGCTGCCCTGGGGCGTGGAGTCGGACTTCCGCGGCGTGATCGACCTGGTTCGCATGCGCGGCCTTCTCTGGAACAGCGAGGGCAAGGGCGAGGATTACGAGGTCACCGAGATCCCGGCCGATCACGTCGAGGCAGCGCGCGAGTGGCGCGACAACATGCTCGAGGCCATCGCCGAGAACGACGAAGAGATGATGGAGCTGTACCTCGAGGGCACCGAGCCCGACGTGGACCAGCTCATCGCGGCGATCAGGCGCGCGACCATCTCCAGCGCGATCACCCCGGTGCTGTGCGGCAGCGCGTTCAAGAACAAGGGCGTTCAGCCGATGCTTGACGCGATCGTGGACTTCCTGCCGAGCCCGGTGGACATCCCCGCCGTCGTCGGTCACTCGGTCGGCCCGGACGCGGTCGATGTCGAGCGGGCCGCTGACCCGGCCGAGCCGTTCGCGGCTCTCGCCTTCAAGATCATGACCGACCAGCACCTCGGCAAGCTGACCTACCTGCGCGTCTACTCGGGCACCCTGTCCTCGGGCAGCCAGGTGCTCAACTCGATCAAGGGCCGCAAAGAGCGGATCGGCAAGATCTACCAGATGCACGCCAACAAGCGCGAGGAGCGCCCGACGGCGATCGCCGGGCAGATCGTCGCGGTCATGGGCCTGAAGGACACCACGACCGGCGACACCCTCTGCGATGTGGCCAAGCCGGTAGTACTCGAGTCGATGACGTTCCCGGCCCCCGTGATCAACGTCGCCATCGAGCCGAAGACCAAGGGTGACCAGGACAAGCTGGGCATCGCGATTCAGCGGCTCGCCGAGGAGGACCCGACCTTCCAGGTCAGGACCGACGAGGAGACCGGCCAGACGATCATCGCCGGCATGGGCGAGCTGCACCTCGAGGTGCTGGTCGACCGGATGCGGCGGGAGTTCAGGGTCGAGGCCAACATCGGCCGCCCGCAGGTCGCCTACCGCGAGACCGTGCGCAAGAAGGTCGAGAAGGTCGAGTACACCCACAAGAAGCAGACCGGCGGTTCCGGCCAGTTCGGCCGGGTGATCATCAACCTGGAGCCGACCGGCGGCGACGGCGGCGGCTACGAGTTCGAGAACAAGGTCACCGGCGGCCGGATTCCGCGCGAGTACATCCCGTCAGTGGACGCCGGCTGCCAGGAGGCGGCCGAGTTCGGGGTGCTCGCTGGTTACCCGATGGTGGACGTGAAGGTCACGCTGACCGACGGCGCCTACCATGAGGTGGACTCGTCCGAGCTGGCCTTCAAGATCGCAGGATCGATGGCCTTCAAGAAGGCGGCGGCCCACGCGGACCCGGTTCTGCTCGAGCCGGTGATGGCGGTAGAGGTCACGACTCCTGAGGACTACATGGGCGAGGTCATCGGCGACCTGAACAGCCGTCGTGGCCAGATCCAGTCGATGGAGGAGCGGGCGGGATCGCGCGTGGTCACTGCCCACGTGCCGCTGTCCGAGATGTTCGGCTACGTAGGCGACCTGCGCAGTCGTACTCAGGGCCGGGCGAACTACAGCATGCAGTTCGACTCGTATGCCGAAGTTCCGCCCAACATCGCCAAGGAGATCATCGCCAAGGCACGTGGCGAGTAGCCGAGTAATTCACTAGACAGCCAGACAGCGCCAGACCCCCACGGGCGTGGGGGCCCAATCGCAACGAGGAGAGACCAGTGGCGAAGGCCAAGTTCCAGCGGACCAAGCCGCACGTCAACATCGGCACCATCGGGCACATCGACCACGGGAAGACGACTCTGACCGCGGCGATCACGAAGGTGCTGCACGACAAGTACCCGGACGTCAACACCGCCAGCGCGTTCGACCAGATCGACAACGCGAAGGAGGAGCGGGAGCGGGGCATCACGATCTCGATCTCGCACGTCGAGTACCAGACGGAGAAGCGCCACTACGCGCATGTTGACTGCCCAGGTCACGCCGACTACATCAAGAACATGATCACCGGTGCCGCCCAGATGGACGGCGCGATCCTGGTGGTCGCGGCCACGGACGGCCCGATGCCGCAGACCCGCGAGCACGTGCTGCTCGCCCGTCAGGTCGGCGTGCCTTACATCGTGGTCGCGCTCAACAAGGCCGACATGGTGGACGACGAGGAGATCCTGGAGCTGGTCGAGCTCGAGGTCCGCGAACTGCTGTCGGTCTACGAGTTCCCCGGCGACGACGTTCCGGTGATCCGGGTATCCGCGCTCAAGGCCCTGGAGGGCGACCCGGAGGCGAGCGCCGCGGTACTGGCCCTGATGGACGCCTGCGACGACTCCATCCCCGAGCCGGTCCGTGACACCGAGAAGCCGTTCCTGATGCCGGTCGAGGACGTGTTCTCGATTACCGGCCGCGGCACCGTGGTCACCGGCAGGATCGAGCGCGGCGTGATCCACACCGGCGACGAAGTCGAGATCATCGGCATCAAGGACAAGGCGCAGAAGTCCACCGTCACCGGCGTCGAGATGTTCCACAAGATCCTCGACGAGGGCCAGGCGGGCGACAACGCCGGCCTCCTGCTCCGCGGCATCAAGCGCGAGGAAGTCGAGCGCGGCCAGGTCATCATCAGGCCGGGCACCAACACCCCGCACACCCAGTTCGAGGCGCAGGTCTACATCCTGTCCAAGGACGAGGGCGGACGGCATACCCCGTTCTTCAACAACTACCGCCCGCAGTTCTACTTCAGGACCACGGACGTGACCGGTGTGGTGCACCTGCCTGACGGCACCGAGATGGTGCTGCCCGGCGACAACACCGAGATGCGGGTGGAGCTCATCCAGCCGATCGCCATGGAAGAGGGCCTCCGGTTCGCCATTCGTGAAGGCGGGCGGACTGTTGGGGCTGGTCGCGTGATCAACATCCAGAAGTGACGCTCGGTACCTTAGGGGACTCCCGCACATGCCTGAACGGCTTGTGCGGGAACCCCTAGGCACCTCGCTGACTCGCCCCCAGGGCTACTCAGCGGAAAAGACAGACCCAGGCAGCATCGAGGCGTAAGGGATAACGAGGCCAACGATGGCGGGAGAGAAGATCCGCATTCGGCTCAAGAGCTATGACCATGAGGTCATTGATAGCTCGGCGCGGAAGATTGTGGACACTGTGATGCGGACTGGGGCCAAAGTTGTCGGGCCGGTGCCGCTGCCTACTGAGAAGAACGTGTATTGCGTTATTCGGTCGCCGCATAAGTACAAGGATTCGCGTGAGCACTTCGAGATGCGGACCCACAAGCGGCTGATCGACATCATTGACCCGACGCCGAAGACGGTCGATGCCCTGATGCGGCTCGATGTGCCGGCTGGCGTCGACATCCAGATCAAGCTGTAAGGGATTGCACGGACATGACCAAGCAAGGCGGTATCGCCAAGAATGTCCGGGGGGTGCTGGGCACGAAGCTCGGCATGACCCAGGTCTTCGGAAGCGACGGGAAGATCGTTCCGGTCACCGTCGTGGCCGCGGGTCCGTGCGTCGTCACCGCGGTGCGGAACGCTGACGCGGACGGTTACTCGGCCGTCCAGCTCGGCTTTGGCGACATCGACCCGAGGCGAGTGAATAAGCCGAAGGCTGGGGTCTTCGCCAAGGCCGGCGTGACGCCGAGGCGGTACCTGGTCGAGCTTCGCACGGACGACGCCGGCGAGTACACGATCGGCCAGGAGGTCACCTCCGAGAAGTTCGAGGCCGGCGAGCTGATCGACGTCACGGCCACGAGCAAGGGCAAGGGCTTCGCCGGCGTAGTGAAGCGGCACGGCTTCTCCGGCCTCAGCTCATCGCACGGCACGCAGCGCAAGCATCGCTCGCCAGGCTCCATCGGCGGCTGCGCCTTCCCAGGCCACGTGTTCAAGGGCATGAAGATGGCCGGCCGGATGGGCGGCGAGCGCACTACGGTACTCAACCTGACCCTGCACGGGGTGGACAACGACAAGGGCCTGCTGCTGATCAGGGGCGCCGTGCCCGGCCCGGCCGGCGGCTTGGTCCTGGTGCGCAGCGCGGTGAAGCTCCCGCTGCGCGCAGCCGGCAGAGAGGCGGGAGCACGATGAGCCCGGCACCGACAGACAACACGCCGGACGAGCCGCAGGCTGAATCTTCTGAGGCCGAGGCCGAGGCCGAGGCCGAGGCCGTAGCCGTAGGGGATGAGGCGGAGGCGGACGAGGCGGACGAGGCCGAGCCCGAGTCCGCTGAGGCTGAGACCGCCGCGACAGTGTCCGATGAGGCAGAAGCCGATGAGGCAGAGGCCGATGAGGCCGTGTCCGCTGAGGCAGAGGCCGATGAGGCCGTGTCTGCTGAGGCAGAGGCCGATGAGGCCGTGTCTGCTGAGGCAGAAGCCGATGAGGCGGAAGCCGAGGCAGACGAGCCGGCGCCCGCCAAGCCGGCCAGGCGACGCGGCGCGGCCGCGGCGTCGGGCGACAAGCCCAAGCCGGCCAGGAGCCGCGTCGCGCCGCCGAAGCCCGAGCGCGAGGCGGCCAAGGCCGCCTACAGCCTGGTCGACGCCGAGCTGCCGTCCGAGATCTTCGACGCCCAGGTCAACGTGCCGCTGATCCACCAGGTGGTCGTGGCGCAGCAGGCGGCGGCCAGGCAGGGCACGCACTCCACCAAGACCAGGGGCGACGTGCGCGGCGGCGGCAGGAAGCCGTACCGGCAGAAGGGGACGGGCCGCGCTCGGCAGGGCTCGATCCGCGCACCGCAGTTCGCTGGCGGCGGCGTCGTGCACGGGCCGGTGCCAAGGTCTTACGCGCAGAAGACGCCCAAGAAGATGAAGGCCGCCGCGCTCCGCGGCGCGCTGTCGGACCGGGCCAGGCACGGTCTCATCCAGGTCGTAGACGGTTTCGTTGACGGAGCCGAGCCCAAGACCAGGGACGCGCTCGCCATGCTGAACGTCGCTGTCGGCAGCGAGCAGGCAAGCAACGTGCTCGTCGTGGCTGAGGCCAAAGACAAGGTCACCTGGAAGAGCCTGCGCAACGCTCCCGGCGTCCACCTGATCGATCCAGGTCAGCTCAACACCTACGACGTGCTGGTCAGCGACCGGGTCGTGTTCACGACGAGCGCGCTCGCCTCGTTCGTGGCGCGCGCCGGCGCTGGCAGCCGAGAGGATGCACGGCAGTGAGCAAGATCTTCAACCCCAGGGACATCCTGCTCAGGCCGGTGATCTCGGAGAAGAGCTACGGGCTGCAGGACGAGTTCAACAAGTACACCTTCATCGTCGCGCCGCATGCCAACAAGACGCAGATCCGCCAGGCGGTCGAGGCGATCTTCAACGTCAAGGTGGCCGGCGTGAACACGCTCAACCGGCCTGGAAAGCGACGCCGGACCAGGTTCGGCTACGGCAAGCGCCCTGACACCAAGCGCGCGATCGTCAGCCTCGTCGCTGGCGAGCGGATCGATATCGGCGGCCTGGGCAGCTAGAGGGAGCAGAGATGGGCATCCGCAGGTACAAGCCGACGACGCCGGGCAGGCGCGGGGCAAGCGGCTCGGACTTCTCCGAGATCACGCGGAGTGAACCGGAGAAGTCGCTCGTCAGGCCGTTGCACGGGCAGGGCGGCAGGAACGTGCACGGCCGGATCACGGCCAGGCACCAGGGCGGCGGCCACAAGCGCGCCTACCGGGTGATCGACTTCCGCCGTGCCGACAAGGATGGCGTCCCCGCGAAGGTGGCGCACATCGAGTACGACCCGAACCGGACGGCACGGATCGCGTTGCTGCACTACGCCGACGGCGAGAAGCGCTACATCCTCGCGCCGGCCGGGCTGCGCCAGGGTGACCGCATCGAGAATGGCACCGGCGCGGACATCAAGGCGGGCAACTGCCTGCCATTGCGCAGCATCCCGACCGGCACGATCGTGCATGCGATCGAGCTGCGTCCAGGCGGCGGCGCGAAGATCGCCAGGTCGGCCGGCTCCGGCGTGCAGTTGCTCGCCAAGGAGGGCAAGCACGCGCAGCTGCGCATGCCCTCTGGCGAGATGCGCCTGGTGGACGTGAACTGCCGGGCGACCGTCGGCGAGGTGAGCAACGCCGAGCAGGGCAACATCAAGCTCGGCAAGGCGGGCCGTAACCGGTGGAAGGGCAAGCGGCCAAGCGTGCGCGGCGTCGCGATGAACCCGATCGACCACCCGATGGGCGGCGGTGAGGGCAAGACCTCAGGCGGCAGGCACCCGGTGAGCCCGTGGGGCAAGCCAGAGGGGCGCACCAGGCGCGCGCACCGGCCAAGCGACAAGCTCATCACCCGACGGCGCTCGAAGAAGAAGCGGTAAGGAGCGGCACCGATGCCACGTAGCCTCAAGAAGGGCCCGTTCGTCGACGACCACCTGATCAAGAAGGTGGACACGCAGAACACCAAGGGCACCAAGAACGTCATCAAGACCTGGTCGCGTCGCTCCATGATCGTTCCGGCCATGCTCGGCCACACGATCGCGGTGCACGACGGACGCAAGCACGTGCCGGTCTTCGTCACCGAGTCCATGGTCGGCCACAAGCTCGGCGAGTTCGCGCCGACCAGGACGTTCCGCAGTCACGTCAAGGACGACAGGCGCAGCCGCCGCTAAACGGCACCGATCCAGCCAGTGCTAGCAAACACAGTGCTAGCGAACACAGTGCTAGCGAACACAGTCGGATGAGAGCTTCAGAGAGAGGCAGTACCGATGGAAGCGAGGGCAAAGGCGCGTTACGTGCGCGTCACGCCGCGAAAGGCCCGCCGGGTGGTGGACCTCATCCGCGGGCTGCCCGCCGAGCAGGCGCGGGCAGTGCTCACCTTCGCGCCCCAGTCGGCGAGCGACCCGGTCGGCAAGGTGCTGGCCAGCGCCATCGCCAATGCCGAGTACACCGGGCGGGCGACGGCGTCCTCGCTGGTGGTGAGCGGGGCCTGGGTCGACGAAGGTCCGACGATGCGGCGGTTCAGGCCACGCGCGCAGGGCCGCGGCTACCGGATCAACAAGCGGACAAGCCACATCACCATCGTGGTCAGTGACAACGGCGCGGGTGTGCGGGGGGCCGCGCAGGCCGGCCGCGCTGCCTCCAGCCGCCAAGGTGTTCGGGGCACTGCCAGCGGGACCGCCCGCGGCACGTCAGCGCGCAGCGCCTCGTCGCGCAGCACGTCAGAGGGCGGTGCTGCGAGCACAACTGCTGCCAGCGGTGCCGCAGACACGAAGGAGAGGACCCGCTAGTGGGCCAGAAAGTGAACCCGCATGGGTTCCGGCTAGGCATCACTACCGACTTCAAGAGCCGGTGGTTCGCCGACAAGCTGTACAAGGACTACGTGGCCGAGGACGTCGCCATCCGCCGGATGCTGCAGCGCGGCATGGAGCGGGCGGGCATCTCCAAGGTCGAGATCGAGCGCGAGGACAAAGACAAGGTCAAGGTGTGGATCCACACCGCCCGGCCTGGCATCGTCATCGGCAGGCGCGGCGCCGAGGCCGACCGGATCAGGGGCGACCTCGAGAAGCTCACCGGCCGCCGGATCGAGCTGAACATCCTTGAGGTGAAGAACCCCGAGATCGACGCTCAGCTCGTCGCGCAGGGCGTCGCCGAGCAGCTGTCGAGCCGGGTCTCCTTCCGCCGCGCCATGCGCAAGGCCATGCAGACCGCCATGAAGGGCGGCGCCAAGGGCATCAGGGTCCAGTGCGCCGGGCGCCTTGGCGGGGCTGAGATGTCCAGGTCCGAGTTCTACCGCGAGGGCCGGGTGCCGCTGCACACGCTGCGCGCCGACATCGACTATGGCTTCTACGAGGCCCGCACCACGTTCGGCCGGATCGGCGTCAAGGTGTGGATCTACCGCGGCGACGCCGCGGTGACCCGGGCCGAGCGCGAGGCGGCGGCGAACCTGCGAGCCGGGCAGCGTCCCGGCGGCCGGGACCGTCCGCCCGCGTCGGCCGGCCGGCGCGGCGGTCGCAGGCCAGGTTCGCCCGACGGGACGGACCGGGGCGCGCGGTCGGGCGACCACGGCCAGTCAGGACAGGACGCGCGGGCAGGACAGCAGGAAGCACGGGCCAGGGCGGCTGAGTCCGCCCCCGCGGCGGCTACGACGGATCAGGAGGGCTGAGCCATGCTCATCCCCCGCAGGACCAAGCACCGTAAGCAGCACAGACCTGACCGGTCTGGCGCTGCCAAGGGCGGCACCAGGGTCAGCTTCGGCGAGTACGGCATCCAGGCGGTCGAGCACTCTTACGTGACCAACCGGCAGATCGAGGCCGCTCGTATCGCGATGACCAGGCACATCCGCCGTGGCGGAAAGGTCTGGATCACCATCTACCCGGACCGGCCGCTCACCAAGAAGCCGGCCGAGACCCGGATGGGCTCAGGCAAGGGCGCGCCCGAATGGTGGATCGCCAACGTGAAGCCAGGCCGGGTGATGTTCGAGCTGTCCGGCGTGCCTGAGCCGATAGCCAGGGAGGCGCTTCGCCGGGCTATGCACAAGTTGCCCATGAAGTGCAAATTCGTTAAGCGTGAATTGGGTGAGGCGTGATGGCCAAGGGCCTTGTGGCCGCCGACCTGCGGATGTCGAGCGAGGAAGAACTCGAGACCAAGCTGGTCGAGGCGAAGGTCGAACTGTTCAACCTGCGATTCCAAGCCGCGACCGGCCAGCTCGAGAGTCATGGCAGGCTGCGCGCCGTCCGCAAGGAGATCGCGCGCATCTACACGGTCATGCGGGAGCGCGAGCTCGGCATCGTAACGCTGGAGCAGGAGGACGAAGTCGATGAGTGAGACCGTGCCGATGAGTGAGGCACAAGCTCCGGCAGCTAGTGTGACCCGCGGTTACCGCAAGATCCGCGAGGGGCTTGTCGTCAGCGACAAGATGGACAAGACGGTCATCGTGATGGTGGAGGACCGGGTCAAGCACCCGAAGTACGGCAAGGTCATCCGCCGCACGAGGAAGTACGTCGCCCACGATGAGGAGAACGCCTGCGGTGTCGGCGACCGCGTCGTGCTCACCGAGACCAGGCCGCTGTCCGCCACCAAGCGGTGGCGAGTCGCCCAGATCGTCGAGAAAGCCAAGTAAGGCAGCCCGGCCAGGCCGGACCAGAGCAAGCAGGAGTTGACGTGATCCAGCAGGAGTCGCGGCTTAAGGTCGCCGACAACACAGGTGCCAAGGAGCTCTTGTGCATCCGTGTGCTCGGCGGCTCAAGCCGGCGATACGCGGGCATCGGCGACGTCATCGTGGCCACCGTCAAAGACGCCTTGCCTGGTGCGGGCGTCAAGAAAGGCGACGTGGTCAAGGCGGTCGTCGTGCGTACCCGCAAGGAACGCCGTCGTGGCGACGGCTCGTACATTCGCTTCGATGAGAACGCAGCCGTGCTGATCAGGGACGGTGGTGACCCGCGCGGTACCCGCATCTTCGGGCCGGTCGGCAGGGAACTGCGCGAGAAGCGGTTCATGCGCATTATCTCGCTCGCGCCGGAGGTGCTGTGATGGCAGGTAAGTCCAAGGGGATGAAGATCAAGAAGGGCGACCGGGTCGTCGTGATCGCCGGCAAGGACAAGGGCCGCGAAGGCACCGTGATCCTGGCCGACCCCGAGAAGCAGCGCGTGATCGTGCAGGGCGTGAGCATGATCAAGAAGAACACCAAGGTCAACTACCAGGGCCGCCGCGGTGCCAAGGAAGGCGGCATCGTGCATCAGGAGGGCCTGATTCACGTGAGCAACGTGGCCCTGATTGACCCAGACAGCAAGAAGGCGGCCAGGGCCGGCTACCGGCTCGACGGCGACAAGAAGGTCCGGGTTATCCGGCCAAGTGGTAAGGACATCTGATGGCTGCGAGCAAGTCAGGCAAGGGCTCGGCGGCTAAGGGCGGTAGCAAGCCCGGCGGCAAGGGCTCTGCCAGGCCTGGCATCGCCACGGCGCCGGGCAAGGGCCGGGTCAACGTCAACATTGACATGCCGACCGACGGCGGCACGGCGCTCGCGGTCGCCGAGGCCGTCCCGCCGCGGCTGAAGGAGCGCTACCTGGCCGAGATCGCGCCCGCGCTTCTCGAGGAGTTCGGCCTCGCGAACGTGATGCAGATCCCCACGCTCACCAAGATCGTGGTGAACATGGGGGTCGGCGAGGCGGCGAGGGACGCCAAGCTGATCGAGGGCGCGGTCAGGGACCTCACGCTGATCACCGGGCAAAAGCCGGCCGTGGCACGGGCGCGCAAGTCGATCGCGCAGTTCAAGCTGCGCGAGGGCATGCCCATCGGCGTCCACGTGACGCTCCGGGGCACGAGGATGTGGGAGTTCTGCGACCGGCTGCTTTCGGTCGCGCTGCCGCGGATCCGTGACTTCCGCGGCCTGTCCGACCGGCAGTTCGACGGTCGCGGCAACTACACGTTCGGGCTGACCGAGCAGTTGATGTTCCACGAGATCAACCCCGATCAGGTGGACAGGCAGCGTGGCATGGACGTCACCTTGGTGACCACCGCGACCACCGACGATCAGGGCCGTTCGCTGCTGCGGCGGCTCGGCTTCCCCTTCAAGGAGAACTGACAGTGGCGAAGAAGAGCATGATCGCCAAGGCGAAGCGCAAGCCCAAGTTCGAGGTGCGCGCTTACACCAGGTGCTCGCGCTGCGGGCGGCCTCGCGCCGTTTACCGCAAGTTCGGGCTGTGCCGGATCTGCTTCCGCACCCTGGCGCACCGCGGCGAACTGCCAGGCATCACCAAGTCAAGCTGGTAACAACAGCACAGGAATCAACTACGTCGCAGGTCCGCTTGCCGTGGTTCCGCGGGGTCGTCCCCGCGGGCTGGCACGGCACGGAAACCGTGATGAGGAGGGCCACCAGGCCATGACAATGACCGACCCGGTCGCGGACATGCTGACCCGTCTGCGCAACGCGAATTCGGCCTACCACGACGCGGTGACAATGCCGCATTCGAAGATCAAGGTGCATATCGCCGAGATCCTCCAGCAGGAGGGCTACATCTCGGGCTGGCGCGTCGAGGACGCGGAGGTCGGCAAGAGCCTGGTGGTCGCGCTCAAGTACGGCCCCACGCGCGAGCGCTCGATCGCGGGCATCAAGCGCGTCTCCAAGCCAGGCCTGCGGGTCTACGCGCGCAAGGACAACCTGCCGCGCGTGCTCGGCGGCCTTGGCGTCGCCATCATTTCAACGTCGGCCGGCCTGATGACTGACAGGCAGGCCAAGAAGCAGGGCGTGGGCGGGGAAGTTCTCGCCTACGTCTGGTAGGGAGGCGGAAGATGTCACGGATCGGACGCATGCCGGTCAACGTGCCTTCCGGCGTTGACATCACCATCGATGGCCGCGACGTCACGGTCAAGGGGCCCAAGGGCACGCTGAGCCTTGCCGTCTCGACCCCGATCGAGGTCAACCACGCGGACGGCGTGATCACAGTGACCAGGCCGTCGGATGAGGGCGAGATCAGGGCGCTGCACGGACTGTCCAGGTCGCTGATCGCCAATATGGTCACCGGCGTGACCTCCGGCTACGCCAAGACCATGGAGATCGTCGGAGTGGGCTACCGTGTCCAGGCCAAGGGCGCCGACCTTGAGTTCGCGCTCGGCTTCAGCCACCCGGTAGTGATCAGGCCGCCGGAAGGCATCTCCTTCAGGGTCGAGACGCCGACCAGGTTCGTGGTCGAGGGCATCGACAAGCAGCAGGTCGGCGAGGTCGCCGCGAACATCCGCAAGCTGCGCAAGCCAGACCCGTACAAGGGCAAGGGCGTGCGCTACTCAGGCGAGATCATCCGCCGCAAGGCCGGGAAGGCTGGTAAGTAAGTCATGGCTGGCACCAGGACCACGGCGCATGTGCACAGCAGGAGCCGCACGGCGCGCCGCATCTCGTCGCGCTCGAGGCGTCACCTGCGGGTTCGCAAGAAGATCGCGGGCAGCCCGGCGAAGCCGCGGCTGGTCGTCACCAGGTCGTCGAGGAACATCTTCGCCCAGCTGATCGACGACGTGGCGGGCCACACGCTCGCGTCCGCATCTACCCTGGAGACTGCCGTCAGGCAGGCCGAAGGTGACAAGAAGGCGAAGGCACGCGAAGTCGGCAAGCTTCTTGCCGAGCGTGCGCGCGAGGCGGGAGTCGGCACGGCGGTCTTCGACCGCGGCGGCAACGCCTACCACGGCCGGATCGCCGCCGTCGCCGACGGCGCGCGCGAGGGCGGGCTGACACTGTGACGGCTCGCACTGTGACGGCTAGCACTGTGACGGCTAGCACTGTGACCACGGGCGGCACTCGCCGACAGACGGCATCCGCGGCGCCAGCCGCGGGTCGCACGGCATTTTTTCATACTGAAAGAAGGACAATCTGATGGCTCCACGGCGCGGCGGAGGCCAGGGCAGCGGCAGCGGCAGTGGCGGCGGGGAGCGGCGCGACCGCCGCGATGACCGCCGCGGCGGCGGCGCCGACAAGGGCACCGCTTACCTCGAGCGGGTCGTTACCATCAACAGGGTGGCCAAGGTCGTCCAGGGTGGCCGGCGGTTCAGCTTCACGGCGCTCGTCGTCGTCGGCGACGGCAACGGCATGGTCGGCGTCGGGTACGGCAAGGCCAAGGAGGTGCCTGCCGCGATCGCGAAGGGCGTCGAGGCCGCGAAGAAGTCGTTCTTCAAGGTGCCGAGGATCGGCGGGACCATCCCGCACACGGTGACGGGGGAGGACACCGCCGGAGTGGTGCTGCTCAAGCCCGCTAGCCCGGGTACCGGCGTCATCGCCGGGGGTCCGGTCCGTGCCGTACTCGAGTGCGCGGGCGTGCACGACGTGCTCTCCCGGTCGCTCGGCTCATCCAATCCGATCAATGTCGTGCACGCGACCGTCGCGGCGCTCAAGGGCCTGTCAAGGCCCGAGGAGATCGCGGCGCGGCGCGGCCTGCCGATCGAGCATGTGGCGCCCGCCGCGATGCTGAGGGCGCGGGCCGCGGCGGCAGCCGCCGAGCCGGGCAACTAGCTAGGACACGGAAAAATGGCTGAGCTGAAGATTACCCAGACCAAGTCGAAGATCGGCGGCACCAAGCCCCAGCGAGATTCACTGCGATCGCTCGGGCTGCACCGGATCGGTGAGACCGTCGTTAAGGCCGACAGGCCAGAGATCCGCGGCATGATTCAGGTGGTACGACACCTGGTCGCGGTGGAGGAGGTGCGCTGACGTGGCAGACGAGACTCCAGGCGGCAAGGCGGGCCTGAAGATCCATCACCTGCGCCCTGCTCCTGGCGCGCACACCAAGCGGACCAGGGTCGGCCGTGGCGAGGGATCCAAGGGCAAGACCGCCGGGCGCGGCACCAAGGGCAGCAAGGCACGGACGAACATCCCCGCCGCCTTTGAGGGCGGGCAGATGCCGCTGCACCGGAGATTGCCCAAGCTCAAGGGCTTCTCCAACAGCAAGTTCAAGATCACCTATCAGGTCGTCAACCTGGACAGGCTGTCCGCGCTGTACCCGTCGGGCGGCGACGTCACTCCGGCCGAGCTGGCCGCGAGGGGTGCCGTCAGGCGCGGCGAGCTGGTGAAGATCCTCGGCACGGGCGAGGCGGCCAGCGGCCTGCGGGTGAGCGCGCATGCCTTCTCGGCATCGGCGATCGAAAAGATCACCGCCGCCGGGGGCACGGCGACCCAGCTCTAACTCGCAGATGCCTTGTTTCCAGATGCTATCGATGCTATGGATCGGCCGCGGCACAGGTAACATGCAGGCAGGCAGCCGTAGTTCTGCGTGCGCGTTAGACTTCGGCGTGCATGTCGCGCTTGGCCATGCCGCGGCCGGTTCCCTGACCGGGGCGCGCTAGCGACGAGGAGCGGCAGATGACACAGTGCCTAACGAGACTGGCCCTTCGACTTCAGGACTGCGCATGCTGACCGCGTTCTACCAGGCGTTTCGCACGCCAGATCTGCGCAAGAAACTGCTGTTCACGCTCTTCATCATCGTGATATTCCGGCTCGGCGCCTCGCTGCCGACGCCCGGGGTCTCCGAGAAGGCACTGCACGCCTGCCTTGGCACGTCGCAGACGGGCATCCTCGGCCTGGTGAACCTGCTCAGCGGCGGCGCTTTGCTCAAGCTGACAGTGTTCGCGCTCGGCATCATGCCGTACATCACGGCAAGCATCATCTTGCAGCTGCTCGCCGTGGTCATCCCGCGGCTCGAAGCGCTGCGCCAGGAAGGCCCGTCCGGTACCGCCAAGATCACCCAGTACACCAGGTACCTCACGATCGGCCTGGCGATCTTGCAGTCCACCGCCGTGGTCGCGCTGGCCGAGAACCCCCAGCAGCTGTTCGGCACCAACTGCCAGCAGCAACTGGTCCCGAACACCTCGGTCTTCACGATCGGCACGATGGTTGTCTGCCTGACCGCGGGCACCGCCGTGATTATGTGGCTCGGCGAGCTGATCACCGACCGCGGCGTCGGCAACGGCATGTCGCTGATGATCTTCACCCAGGTCATCGCCGTGGTCCCCGGCCAGCTGTACACGATCTTGCAGAACGAGGGCACGTTCATCTTCGCGCTGGTGCTCGGAGTCGGAGTGCTGATCGTCGCCGCGGTGGCGTTCATGGAGCAGGCGCAGCGCCGAATCCCGGTGCAGTACGCCAAGCGCATGGTCGGCCGGAAGATGTACGGCGGCACGTCCACCTACATCCCGCTGAAGGTGAACCAGGCGGGCGTCATCCCGGTCATCTTCGCCTCGTCGCTGCTAACTATTCCGGTGCTCGCGGCGAACCTCTTCGGCAATCAGAATTCACCTAACGGCTGGGCCGCGTGGATTCAGCAGCGGCTGGTGCGCGGCGATGATCCGATCTACATGATCGCCTTCTTCATCCTGATCATCTTGTTCACGTACTTCTACGTATCGATCACCTTCAATCCCGATGAAGTCGCCGACAACATGAAGAAGTCGGGCGGATTCATCCCCGGCATCAGGCCCGGCGGGCCGACCGCTGGCTACCTGCGGTTCGTGCTGAACCGGCTGACCGCGCCAGGCTCGGCTTACCTGGGCATCGTCGCGCTTATCCCGATGCTCGCTATCGGCTTGGTGAACGCCGGTAATCAGTTCCCGCTTGGCGGCACGAGCATCCTGATCGCCGTGGGCGTGGGACTCGATACGGTGAAGCAGATCGAGAGCCAACTGCAGCAGCGTAACTACGAGGGTTTCCTCAGGTAGTGCGAGTCGTCCTCGTAGGGCCACCCGGCGCGGGCAAGGGGACGCAGGCCCAGTTCATAGCCTCCCACCTGGCGATACCGAAAGTTTCGACGGGTGACATCTTCCGGTACAACGTCAGTGAAGGTACTGAGCTGGGCCGGCAGGCCAAGGCGTTCATGGACCGTGGCGACCTGGTGCCCGACAAGGTCACTATCGCCATGGTGCAGAGCAGGCTTGGCGAGGACGACGCCGCATCAGGGTTCCTGCTTGACGGGTTCCCGCGCAACGTGCCGCAGGCGGAGACGCTTAAGAAGATGCTGGCCGACTGGGGACTGCGGCTTGACCTGGTTCTTGAGCTGGTCGTCGACAATGACGAGGTCATCAGGCGGCTGTCCGGACGGCGTACCTGCCGAAAGTGCGGCCGGGTCTGGCACATCGCTTTTGACCCGCCGTCCGTGGGCGACAAGTGCGACGAGTGCGGTGGCGAGCTGTTCCAGCGCGACGACGATCGCGAGGAGACGATCAGGCACCGGCTCGAGGTCTACGAGCAGCAGACGCAGCCGCTGATCAGCTACTACGCGGACGAGGGCATCCTGCTCGGCATCGACGCCACCGGCCCGGTCGATGACGTGACCGACCGTGCGCTGCTGGCACTGCGGCGATTCGTCCGCTGAGGCGGCGGTGCGGCGATTCGTCCGCTGACGCGGCGGGCTCGTGCCGGGGCCGCTTGTGCGGGTACCGTATAACGGGAGGCGCGTGAGGCCATGCGGCGAAACCGGGTATCTGGGATCGAGATCAAGACGCCAGGTCAGCTTTCGGCTATGCGAGAGGCTGGCCTGGTGGTAGCTCAGGTCCTGAAGACGGCCGCGGCTGCGGCGCGGCCGGGAGTCAGCACCGGTGAACTCGACGAGATCGCCGCGAAGGTCATACGCGACGCGGGCGCGCAGCCGTCTTTCCTCGGCTACCACGGTTACCCGGCGTGCATCTGCACCTCGGTGAACGAGCAGATCGTGCACGGGATACCGGACTCCGGCGTCGTGCTCGCCGAGGGCGACGTTCTGTCCATCGACGCCGGCGCCATCGTACGCGGCTGGCACGGCGACGCTGCCGTGACCATGCCGATCGGCTCAATCTCTGATGAGGCCGCCGATCTCATCGCCGCGTGCGAGCTCGCCCTGTGGCGCGGCATCGCCGCGGTTGCCGCCGGCGGACGGCTCACCGACATATCTCATGCCGTGGAGACGAGCGCCAGGTCGAGCGGGTCCTACGGCATCGTGCACGAATACACCGGCCATTTCATCGGCTCGGCCATGCACATGGAGCCGCCGGTGCCGAACTACGGCAAGCCGGGCCGCGGTCCCGTGCTCACCGCCGGCATGGCGATGGCCATCGAGCCGATGCTCGTGCTCGGCGACCGGCACACCAGGCTGCTCGACGACGGCTGGACGGTGCGGACCGCGGATGGCAGCCTCGCCGCGCACTTCGAGCACACGGTCGCGATCACAGCTGACGGGCCGCGAGTACTCACGGCCGAGGACGGCGGCACGGCCGGGTTCGCGCTGCTTGGCGATGCCGACGCGGCTGCGGCTGGCCTGGGTGCGGCTGGGGTGGCTGCGGTGGCTGCGGCCGGCGTGGCTGCGGCTGGGGTGGCCGCCGCCGACCAGGGAAGCAGCGCGAGGAGGACGTAGTGGCGTCCAATCCCAGCATCAGGGCATCGGACCAGGACCGGGACCGAACCGCTGACCTGCTGCGCGAGCATCATGCAGTCGGCAGGCTAGACCCCGATGAGTTCGCCGAGCGACTCGACAAGTCGTTCAGTGCCAAGACAGTCGACGAGCTAGACAAGCTCACCGCCGACCTCCCCGCTATCGACCTGTATCCGCTGCCGACCTCATCGCTGCCCAAGACCCGGCCGGTCAGCAGCAACCTCCCCTCCGCGTACCTGCGCGGCGAGGGAACCGGCGGCGCTCGCATCCGCTGGCGCGGCATCAGCCGCTGGGCCATGGCATGGGGCGGCTACGCCGGCCTGCTAATTGTCTGCCTGGTGCTATTGGTGGCGGGCGCCCACGTGCCCGTGATCGTCGCCGGCGTCATCGGGCTGGCGTTGATCACCGGCCAGATGGCCACCCGCCACGCCCTCGGCCGCGGCGGCTCGCACTCCAGGCTGAGCGGAGGCCAGCGTGATCAGCGCGATCAGATCGCGGGCGCCGGCACAAGCGAGGGCGACGACGCGGGCGAGTGACGCGGCCGGGGCGATGACGCGGGCGGGGCGAGTGACGCCGGGTCGGGCCGCCTCCCGGGCCGGGTCCGACGATCAGCCACTCACTCCCCACGAGCCACTCTCGTGACATGCGGGCGCGACTCCATCGAAGGGAACAGCGGATCAGCGGCCGAACGGCTCGCCTGCGGAGGATTCCCGGCTGCGGCGCGGAGGCTTCTCGTTGCGCGGAGGGTTTCGGGCTCCAGCGCGGAGACTTCTCGCTGTGCGGAGGCTTTTCGGCGGCGTTTTCAGGGGGTCGTCGCAACGCGTTCGGCTTCTTGTGTGAGGAGTTTAGCGAGTTGTTCGCGGGGGGTGGTAGCCGTAGCGTTTGCGGGGGCGGTCGTTGAGTTCGTCGGCGATGTGCTGGAGGCCGGCGGCTGTGGTGGTGCTGAGGTCGGTGCCTTTGGGGAGGTATTCGCGGAGCAGTCCGTTGATGTTCTCGTTGCTGCCGCGCTGCCAGGGGGCGTGGGGGTCGGCGAAGTAGACGCTGATGCTGGTGGTGTCGGTGATGTGCTGGTGGCGGGCGAGTTCCTTGCCGCGGTCCCAGGTGAGGGTCTTCGCGAACCAGGCGGGCAGTTCGGTCATGCGGCCGATGATGGCGCCGGCGACGGATCCGGCGTCGTGGCCGTGCGGGAGGTGGAGCAGGGTGAGGTAGCCGGTGGTGCGCTCGACGATGGTGCCGACGGCGGAGTTGGATGCTTTGGAGCCCATGATCAGGTCGCCTTCGTGGTGGCCGGGCACGAGCCGTCCCTCGACTTCGGCGGGGCGCTCGCCGATGGGGACGGCGCCGATGATGCGGCCGCGTGTTTCGCTGCGGCCGCGGGGGCGGCGCAGCTGGCGGCCGCTGCGCAGGCAGGCTTTCAGCTCCCGCCGCAGCTCTCCGCGCGGGTAGACGTAGATCGACTGGTAGATGGTCTCGTGGCTGACCTGCATGTCCTCATCGCCGGGGTGGTCAATTTTCAGCCTCCCGCTGATCTGTTCGGGGGAGAACCGCCGGTCCAGGAGCTGCTGTACCCGCTGGCGGAGCTCCGGGTGCCGGGACAGCCTTGACGGCCTGGGCCGCCGCTGCCGTTCCCATGCCAGGTTGCCCGCCCGCACCGGCAGGTAATGCCCGGTCTTCGGGTCGGCGTTGCGCTTGAGCTCCCGGCACACCGTGGAGGCGTTCACGCCGGTCCGCGCGCCGATCGCCCGCAGCGACAAGCCGGTCTCGCGCAGCCGCGCGATCTCGTGCCGCTGCCCGTCGTCCAGGTACCGGTCGCTGTAAGTCGTTCCAGGGGGTCTGCACACTCCGCCGATCTTGTGGTACAGGCCGTACGCGAACGTCTTCGACACGCCGGCCAGCGGCCCGGCGCGGTTCGGATTCAGCCCCGCGGCGAGGTGCTCCAGCAGCACCCGCACCCGTTCCGGATCAACGCCGCGGCGGCCCGGCCGGGCCGCCCGCCGGGCCGCCGCCTCCCGCTTGACCGCCAGCCGGGACACCCCGCTCACCCGCCGGTCCAGCTCGTAAGCAAACGACTTCGACACCCCCGCCAAAGCCGCTGCCCGCATCGGATTCACACCCGAAGCCAGCAACTCCAGCGTCCTGGCCACCACCTGAGGATCCACACTGCGCCCCATCGCCCGCTCCCACCCAAATCAGAGCGTTGCGACAATCCCCTGAGCGAGCCGGCATATAGAGCGGTAAACACTCCGTGCTGCGAGAACTCTCCGCGGCAACGACGGAGAACGCTCCGCGATCATGCCTCGGGGACGGAGAACGCTCCGCGATCATCCGCGCATCCATGATCTTGTTGGCTTATTGGAGGCTGAGGCGGCGTGGGTCAGGAGGCGGGGTCCAGCGGTGCCGGGGTGACCAGGCCGGGCCGGCTCGAACAGCCCCTGCCCTAGTTTCCGTGATCATGTTCAGATCATGTTCCGGGGTGTGATCACGGAGTTTGCCCAGGTCATGGAGGCTGTCGGGTGACTCGGGACCTTGGAGGGTCGGGCTCCGGCGGGTCTGCGGGGAAACTATTCCTGAGTCGCCGGGGAGACTTGTCACCTCGGGGAGTGTTGTCAGTTCTATTGACTGTAAAAACTCCCCGGAGCGAGAACTCTCCCCGCGATGCCGGAAAAGGCTCCCCGATCCTGACCACGAGCCGCGCGGCCGCCGCCGGGACCCGCGCTGGTTTCCGTGATCATGTTCGTCGGCGTGATCACGGAAGATCGCCCAGGTCAGGACAGCAGCAATGTTCCGTGATCATGCCCAGGACCTTGATCACGGAACATCGCACCTGCCGCCCCCGCACTGACAGCAACCCGGAGCGAGAACTCTCCCCCGCGATGCCGGAAGGGTTCCCCGATCCTGATCACGAGTCACCCGGCAGCCTCCAGGTCAGTAACAATGTTCCGTGATCACACCCTCGACCATGATCACGGAAATTAGCCCCGGCGGGTCCCCTGGCCGGCATGCACCCCACCCGGCAAATCCGCACCACCGGCCTCCACCGGCTCAGACTCGCCCGGCGGCCTGGACCTCCAGTAAGCCAACAAGGTCATCCATGTTGGCAGGCACCCCAGAGACCGAGGCCCAGGCGGGGACCCGCGGCCCGCGAGCCAGACTTCGCCGGCCCGGTTCGCATTGTGGCGTTCGCTGAAGTAGACTTACCCCGGCCCAGAAGGCCGTCTTTCGTCGTCGCAGTGCGGCCGGCGAGAACTGGCTTTCCAGTGGGATCGTCCCGGATCCGGTGCGGGCGCGTGAGCGCCTACTGGTCACGGGGAGCCACCCATGACGTTCGCTTCTGCGTACTTGCGGTGTGATGGCGCAGCCTAGATGGCGCGGCCTTCGACTGCCTGCGGCTGCGGACGGCGGGGAGGCGGGCCAATAGCGGTCCCGGGCACGAATGGACGAAAACTACAGACGTGGTAGATCAGAGTAGGCGTGCGGATCATACAAGCTAGGCCGACAGCTGGCGGGCTAGCCGGAAATGCGGAGGATATGCCCAAGAAGGACGGTGCCATCGAGATCGAGGGTACGGTTGTCGAATCACTTCCCAATGCCTTCTTCAGGGTCGAGCTCGACAATGGGCATAAGGTTCTTGCTCACATCAGCGGCAAGATGCGGATGCACTACATCCGGATCCTGCCGGACGACCGGGTAGTGGTCGAGCTGAGCCCGTATGACCTGAGTCGCGGCCGGATCGTCTACCGATACAAGTAACGAACAGCGGTGCTCATGCGTTGGCGACACGTCGGGTAATTCGCGCCTGGCGACCCCTGACCGGATCATGGCCGGGGGTGGCCGGGAATGAGAACCCGGGGTTCGTGGTTCACACTGCGTCCCGAGTACCTAGGGAGAATTGACCGATGAAGGTTAAGCCGAGCGTGAAGAAGATCTGCAGCAAGTGCCGGATCATTCGCCGACACGGTCGGGTGATGGTGATCTGCTCCGATCCGCGGCACAAGCAGCGGCAAGGCTAGCGGGCACCAGCTCACGAGCTGACAACACGTACCGCACTCCGCGCGCCGGACGGCGCGCGGAGCACCCCCGGAGGAGGCCGGGGCCTTGTCTAGGGCGCAGACGGTGCCCAGGGCACAGACAGGAAGCGGCGCGCAGGACCTCCAGATGAGAAGGAGTTGCCCGGGATGGCACGCCTAGTGGGCGTCGACTTGCCGCGAGATAAGCGGCTTGAGATCGCCCTGACATATATCTACGGCATCGGCAAGACTCGCGCGATCGAGACGCTCGGCGCTACGGGCATCAGCGGCGATACGCGCGTGCACCAGATCTCCGATGACGAGCTCGTCCAGCTGCGAGACTGGATCGAGGCGAACTACAAGGTCGAAGGTGACCTGCGGCGCGAGGTACAGTCCGATATCAGGCGCAAGATCGAGATCGGCTGCTACCAGGGCATCCGCCATCGTCGCGGCCTGCCTGTTCACGGACAGCGCACTCAGACCAACGCCCGTACCCGCAAGGGCAAGCCCAAGACTGTCGCCGGCAAGAAGAAGGTCGGCAAGAAGTAGTCCGCAGTGCCGCAAACATCAGGCGGACCGATCACCTCCGGAGTGGAAATCTAGGATGCCTCCAAAGAGCCGTACCGGCGTCAAGAAAGTGCGCCGCAAGGAACGTAAGAACATCGCGCACGGACATGCGCATATCAAGAGCACGTTCAACAACACCATCGTGTCCATCACCGACCCGGCAGGAAGCGTGATTTCCTGGGCCTCGTCGGGCCAGGTCGGATTCAAGGGCTCGCGGAAGTCGACGCCGTTCGCCGCCCAGATGGCGGCTGAGTCAGCGGCGCGCCGCGCGATGGAGCACGGCATGCGCAAGGTCGACGTGTTCGTCAAGGGCCCGGGTTCCGGCCGCGAGACGGCGATCAGGTCGCTGCAGGCGACCGGCCTTGAAGTCGGTTCCATCCAGGACGTGACGCCAGTTCCGCACAATGGCTGCCGCCCGCCCAAGCGGCGCAGGGTCTGAGGGGGGTAAGCATGGCTCGATACACCGGTCCGGACTGCAAGCGCTGCCGCCGCGAGAAGACGAAGCTGTTCCTGAAGGGCGCCAAGTGCGATTCGCCTAAGTGCCCGATCGAAATCCGGCCTTACCCGCCTGGCGAGCACGGCAGGAACCGCCCCAAGGAGAGCGAGTACCTGCTCCAGGTCAGGGAGAAGCAGAAGGCCAAGCGGATCTACGGCATCCTCGAGAAGCAGTTCCACAACTACTACGAGGAAGCCACTAAGACGCGGGGCAAGACCGGTGAGGCACTGCTCCAGATCCTGGAGAGCCGCCTGGACAACGTCGTCTACCGGGCGGGCTTCTCCAAGAGCCGGGACATGGCGCGCCAGGCGGTCCGGCATGGCCACGTACGCGTCAACGGCCGCAAGGTGGACATCCCGTCGTTCCGGGTGAGCGAGACCGACATCATCGAGATCGCCGAGAAGTCGCGGCAGCTGACACCATTCGTGGTGGCGCAGGCCGAGGCCGGCGAGCGACCCACGCCAGCGTGGCTCGAAGTCATCCCGGCGAAGATGCGGATCCTCGTCCACGCGCTTCCCTCGCGAGCTCAGATCGACACGCTCGTCCAGGAGCAGCTCATCGTCGAGTACTACTCGAAGTAAAGACGTTCCCTGGCTGGCCGAAGGACGCTGGCCAGGGTCACTGGCAGCGAGGTGCTGCCAGACCTCGTCGCCTGTCATATAGCGGGCAGGCGGAAAGGATCGACCGCAAATGCTCATCGCACAGCGTCCTACCCTCACCGAAGAGCAGGTGGGTGAGTTCCGCTCAAGGTTTACCATCGAGCCGCTCGAGCCTGGCTTCGGCTACACCATCGGCAACTCGATCCGCCGCACGCTGCTGTCGTCCATCCCAGGGGCGGCTGTCACCAGCATCAGGATCGAGGGCGTGCTGCACGAGTTCTCCACGGTGCCCGGGGTGTCCGAGGACGTCACCGACATCATCTTGAACCTGAAGGAACTGGTTGTCTCGTCTGAGCACGACGAGCCCGTTCACATGTACCTGCGCAAGCAGGGTCCTGGCGTCGTCACGGCAGCGGACATCGCTCCGCCGGCCGGGATGGAAGTCCACAATCCCGAGTTGCATGTCGCCACGCTCAACGCCAAGGGCAAGCTCGAGATGGAGCTGACTGTCGAGCGCGGTCGCGGGTACATCTCGGCGTCGCAGAACAAGCAGCCCGGCCAGGAGATCGGTCGCATCCCGATCGACTCGATCTACTCGCCTGTGCTGCGGGTGACCTACAAGGTGGAAGCCACCCGAGTCGAGCAGCGTACCGACTTCGACCGGCTCATCCTCGATGTGGAGACCAAGCCGTGCATGCGTCCGCGCGACGCCGTCGCGAGCGCCGGCATGACGCTGGTCGAGCTGTTCGGCCTCGCGCGCGAGCTGAACCTCGAGGCTGAGGGCATCGACATCGGGCCGTCGCCGACGGACGCGGCGCTCGCCGCCGACCTGGCGCTGCCGATCGAGGAGCTCAACCTGACGGTGCGCTCGTACAACTGCCTGAAGCGCGAGGGCATCCACACCGTCGGCGAGCTGGTAGCCCGCAGTGAGCAGGACCTGCTGGATATCCGTAACTTCGGCGCCAAGTCGATCGAGGAAGTCAAGCAGAAGCTCATCGACATGGGACTGGCGCTCAAGGACTCGCCGCCTGGATTCGATCCGGGTACCGCGGCTGACAGCTACGGCGCCGACGAAGACGACAGCTATGTCGAAACTGAGGAGTACTGACCGGCCAGATTGTCTGGCCGACAGGTAGAAGACCGAGGAGAGTCCTTCGATGCCCACGCCCACCAAGGGTCGCCGAATGGGCGGCAGCGCCGCACACCAGCAGCACATGCTGGCGAATCTGGCCACGGCGCTGTTCGAGCACGGCAAGATCACCACAACCGAGGCGCGCGCTCGCCGGCTGCGGCCGGTGGCTGAGCGCCTGATCACCTTCGCCAAGCGAGGCGACCTCCACGCCAGGCGGCAGGTGCTGACCGTGGTGACCGACAAGACCGTCGTGAAGACTCTCTTCGACGAGATCGGGCCGAGTTTCGCGACCCGGCCAGGCGGCTACACCCGGATCACCAAGGTCGGTCCCCGCAAGGGCGACAACGCCGCCATGGCCGTGATCGAGCTCGTCAGCGAAGACGCAGAGGCCAAGCCTCAGCGTCGCCGCGCGCGCCGGGCACCGGCCGCTGGCGGCGCCGGCCGTGGCGGTCGCGCCGCGGCTGCTACGGCAGCCACCGCCGAGCTCGCTGATGACGAAGCCATTGCCGAGGACGCCGTTGCCGAAGATGCCGTGGCGGACGCTGTCGCTGACGACTCGGGCGATGCGGCCGCCGACAGCGCTGAGGGTGGCGCCGCCGGCGACGAGTCTGACGACGCCGATGGTGCGGACGACACTGAACGGGCCAGCGAAGAGTAGTCCAAGGGCAGAGCCGGGGGACGTCGCATCCCCCGGCTCTCTTCGCGCTGCCGATGAACGGCGGCATGCTGCCCGGCCTGGGATGGCGATAGCCAGCAGTAGTGACCAGGGCCAGGTCAGGCTGCGCATTGATCTTGGCTACGACGGCACGGAGTTCCATGGCTGGGCGGCTCAGCCCGGACTGCGCACCGTCCAGGGCGTGGTTGAGGAATGCCTCGCCCTGGTCTTGAGGACAGCGGAGCCATCCGCTCTTACCGTAGCCGGGCGCACTGACACTGGCGTACACGCCCGCGGCCAGGTCGCCCACACCGACGTTCCCCGCGCGGAATGGGAAGCCGCCGAGGCAAACGCGCTTCGCAGGCTGAACCGGCTGCTACCGCCCGATGTCAGGCTGCATGTGATCGGCATCGCCGGGCACGGCTTCGACGCGCGGTTCTCGGCCGTGTCGCGCAGGTACTCCTACCGGGTATGCGACACCCAAGCCCGTACCGATCCGCTGCGCCGCCAGGACACGCTGTGGCATCCCCGCGAGCTCGATCTTGACCGGATGAACGAGGCGGCCGCTAGCTGCCTGGGCGAGCACGACTTCGCGGCGTTCTGCCGGCGGCGCCCTGGCGCGACAACGATCCGCCAGCTCATCAGGCTTGACTGGGCGAGGACCGATCACGGCGTGACAGTCGCCACCGTCGTCGCCGATGCTTTCTGCCACAACATGGTACGAGCGCTGACGGGCGCCCTGCTGTCAATCGGCGAGGGCAGCCGCCCGGTGGCCTGGATGGCCGATGTACTCGCGGCCGGAGTCCGGGATCCGGCCGTCCGCGTCGCGCCGCCGCACGCGCTGTGCCTTGAGGAAGTCGCCTATCCGCCCGATTCCGAACTCGCCACCCGTGCGGCCCTGACCCGCCGCGTGCGCGCCAGCTCGGCTGACACCCAAATTCCATGATTGAAAAAGGGCGCACGGACCCGGCCAGCCTGAAGCCGGTCACCCCCGGGGCCGGCCAGGCCCGGGCGTGGCCGCATGAATGCGGGTACTGATGTCCGGGATGTAAACATCCCAAGGTAAGGCGTGTTTTCGGTGTGTCACGGGGTTGGCTTGCGCTGGCTGCCGGGTTCCGGTCGTCGTGCGGCGCCTGGGCAGGGGCCGGCGGCTCGTGGTGCCGGCGGCCTTCGGTGATCACGCGGCGGGGGCGCGGTTTTATGGCTCCTCGTGCGGGAGGGGCCGCACCTGGCTGGCGCGCCTGATTGGCGCGCCCCGGGCCGGCGCGAGGCCCGTCGTTGTGACTTTGCCGGGCCTGGCGCGGCCGGCCGGCAGCCCAGGCAGCGCGGTGCGGCCATCGGGGGTGCCGGAACCCGTGGGGGCGCCGGAGCCCCGGCGAGTTTTTTCACAATTACACCGGGTGTCGTTTCGCGCACCCATGTTGCCGGGCCGCTCGTCGCGGGCTAGTGGGAATGGCCTGGCGGGATTGGCTTGCCCTCGACCATGCGGTAGCTGAGGCTGCCGTTGACGGTCTTCGCGATGAGCGTATTCATGAAGCCAGTGAGATGACCGCGCTGCCATTGTGTCTTGGGCACGCTCAGGTCTGTTTTCTCCGCCCAGACAAGGATCAGGTAGTGACCTTTGACCAGGGCTTCCTCTAGTCCGGTGCCCTGGCCGATCTTGCTTGTCACGCCATTCTTCGTCGTCAGCTGGGCGACGAACTGCGACCGCCCGACGTGCTTGGCCGCCTTGTTCGCGGCCGTGGCGGTTGTGAGGTTATACACGCCGATCGTCGCCATCGCGTCGTCCAGCCGGGCCACGTAGCTGGCTCGCAGTGCCTGGCTGCAGCCTGCCTCCCGCACGGCGGACTGCAGCGCCGCGCCGATCAGCGCGGAGTGGCAGTTATGCGTCTGCTTCAGCCTGGTGGCATGGAAGTAGACGTGCCTTGCGACGAAGCTGGCCGGGAAGATCTCGTGCAGGGCCAGCGGCGCCTTGTCCGTGGACCTGGTGGCGATGTACTCCCAGATGCCAGCCGGCGCCGTCGGCGTCGGCGCGTGGGTGGGGCGCGGCTCGCTGCGCGGCTTCGTGGTCGCGCTCGGCTTGCTGCCCAGTGACGTGGTGACCAGGACCGCTGTCGCGCCGGCAATGACCACGACGGCGATCCCGATGGCCGTCCAGACTGGCTGGCGCCTTGACCTCGAGCCGCGCCCGCCTCGCGCCGACCTGGCCGGGCCCGCTCCGCGACCGCCACCGCCGCCGCGACTGCGACCGCGGCCTGGCGAGGTGCGGCCCGGCGGCGCCTCGGCGACCCGGCCCTGCATGCCCTGGCCGCGAGTGCCCGGCTGCGATCTGGTGCCAGGAGCCCTGACCGCGGTCGCTGCCATCCCGGGGATCGGGTCCTTGATGGCCGGCAGCGAGTGATTCGTGTCGAACTCGTCCGGGGTGATCGTGGCCGTCAGCGCTCGCACCGGATCGTTGCGGGACGCCGGCTGGGCGTCCCAGGCGGCGGCAGGCGCTGGCACGCTGCTCGCTGCCTCGCGCCGCTGCTCACCGCGTTCGGACGAATTGCGGTTCCACGCGGCGAACGGCCCCGGCGGATATGTGGGCAGCGGCTCGTCGGGCACAGGCGGCAGGCCGCGGATGGCGTTACGCAGCTTCGGAGCGTAATCGCGCGCGCCCAGAGTGCTCGTAGGCCAGGCGCCATTGTCATCGGTCAGCCAGCTGTAGCCGATCTCGGGCACATCCGGGTCGGCCCAGGTGGCTGCGCCGCGGTCGGGGTCGGCCTGCGAGTAAGCGAGCCCGGATGACGCCCGGCCAGACCAGCCGGCAGTCCCGCCGGCGGGGTCGGCAGCCGATCCGTATCCGGCGCCGCCAGGGCGAGGGCTGCCCACGCTCAGCCGGTCCTGGTCGGCTTGAGCCGGCGCCGCCGCATGGCGCACCCGGTAGGCAGGAGTAAACAGCGAGGCACCCCCGTTGCCGGCGGGCCGCTCTGTCTCCGGCGGCACCGCTACCCGCTGCCGCCGGCCTGATGAGCCGCCAGGCGTTCCGTCACCCGCATTCCGCATGCCGTGAGCGTACCGTCCTGAGGCCGCCCGGCGAGCCAGGTAGGGTTGATTGCGCCCGTTCTGACCGGCCTAGTCCGCCGGCATTTCGTGCGCCGGGCCGTGTTATGCGGCCGTCTTTTTGACCCTGGATGGCAACTGCCGGTATCCTTGCCAAGCGTCCATCTGCGTCGGCAGGCCCGCTGAGCGGGCATCGCTGCCATAGACGTCGCGGACACAGACGCTACGGGTATCCCACGCCGGGGCTGCGGACCACAGGGCTGCAGGCCAAGGGACCAGCAGACCAGGCGCGGGCTCAACCATCAGGACTCACACGCGAAGGCTCATGACTGTGCGCACTTTCAGCCCGAAGGCTGCCGATGTCCAGCGACAGTGGCATGTCATCGATGCGTCCGACGTCGTACTCGGCCGGCTGGCCAGCCACACGGCCACGCTGCTTCGCGGCAAGCACAAGCCGATATTCGCGCCGCACGTGGACACCGGTGATTTCGTTATCATCGTGAACGCCGCCAAGGTCGCGCTCAGCGGTAACAAGCTTGTCGACAAGCGCGCCTACCGGCATTCCGGCTATCCAGGCGGCCTCCGGTCCGTCGCCTACGGCGATCTGATGGCCTCCAATCCGCAGCGGGCAGTCACCAAGGCCGTCAAGGGCATGCTCCCCAAGAACTCGCTTGGCCGCCAGATGCTGAGCAAGCTCAAGGTCTACGCGGGTCCTGAGCACCCGCACAAGGCCCAGAAGCCGGTGCCGTTCGAGATCACGCAGATTTCCCAGCAGGCTGGGCAGGCCAGCTAGCCGGGTCATGCCAGCCGGCCTGAGCATGAGCACACACCGAGCCGATCAGGAAGCACGAGGAAGACACTGTGGCTGAGCCCACTGCCGCACCAGAGCCTGGTACGGGCGACCAGTCGGAAGAGACTGGCGAGTACCTGTCGCAATACACCACCGAGACGGACGAAGGCGCTTCGGCGAAGGCCGCGGCGCGCAAGCCGGTCGTGACCGGCCACGCGCTCGGGACTGGCCGCCGCAAGGAGGCCATCGCCCGGGTCCGGGTGATGCCAGGTACCGGCCAGTGGAAGATCAACGGCCGCACGATGGACGTGTACTTCCCTAACAAGGTGCACCAGCAGCTGATCAGCGAGCCATTCGTCACGCTCGGTGCCGACGGCCAGTTCGACGTCGTTGCCAGGATCACCGGCGGCGGCGTCAGCGGCCAGGCCGGAGCTCTCCGGCTCGGCATCGCGAGGGCGCTTATTCTCGTTGACCCGTCGAGCCGGCCCGCTCTCAAGCGGCTTGGCTTCCTGACCAGGGATGCCAGGATCAAGGAACGCAAGAAGGCGGGACTCAAGAAGGCGCGCAAGGCACCTCAGTACTCCAAGCGCTAACTCTGCCTCACCGCCGCGGGCCTGGGACTTCCTGGGACTTGCCAGCTGCCTGTGCGCCGCGGCCGCGGACGCGGACATCGGGCAGGCGCTGGTAGGCGGGGGGTGCGACTCATGGGTCAGTTGTTCGGAACCGACGGAGTACGCGGGGTCGCTGGGCGTGATCTTGACGCGCGCCTGGCGATGCGGGTCGCGGCGGCCGCCGCTGCTGTGCTTGGCGCCCCGCGAGGCGGTGCCGCTGTCGGCGCAGGCGCAGGTGACGGCGCCGGCAGCGGATCGCGCAGGCCAGTGGCTGTCGTCGGACGCGACCCGCGCGCGTCGGGCGAGTTCCTCGAATCAGCGGTAGTAGCCGGGCTCGCGGGCAGCGGCGTGGACGTGATCCGGCTCGGCGTCATTCCCACCCCCGCCGTCGCCTACCTCACCGACGTGCTCGCCGCCGACTTCGGCGTGATGCTGTCGGCCAGCCACAATCCGGCCCCTGACAACGGCATCAAGTTCTTCGCCCAAGGCGGGCTCAAGCTTCCCGACGAGGTCGAGGACCAGATCGAGGCGAAGATGGCCGAGCAGGCTGACTCGGGCGATGCCTGGGGGATACCTGAGGCAGGCTTCGGCCGGGTGCGGGACGGGGCTGAGGAAGCCGAGCGGTACCTCGCGCATCTCCTTTCCACTGTCGGGGTTTGCGCGGCGGGCGCCGAAGCGGGCGAGACGAGCGCGGCCGGAGCACCGCCCCTGGCCGGGTGGCGAGTCGTGGTGGACTGCGCCCATGGCGCGGCCTTCGACCTGGCACCCAGGATGCTCGCGGCTGCCGGGGCGGACGTGATCGCGATCGGCGTCGCGCCCGACGGGATCAACATCAACGCTGGCTGCGGCTCGACCAGCCTCGACGCGCTCAGGTCAGCGGTGCTCGAGCATTCGGCCGACGCCGGGATCGCCTATGACGGCGACGCGGACCGCTGCCTGGCGGTCGACGCGGCCGGCGAGGTGGTCGACGGCGACCAGATCCTGGCCATCCTTGCTCTTGCCCTGAAGGAATCTGGCCGGCTGGCTGGCGCGACGGTGGTCGCAACCGTCATGGCCAACCTGGGCTTCCGCAGGGCGATGGCCGACTCGGGGATCGACGTCGTGGAAACTCCGGTCGGAGACCGTTACCTGATCGCAGCCATGCTCGACGGCAAGTACGTGCTCGGCGGCGAGCAGTCCGGCCACATCATCATGCTTGATCACGCCAGCACCGGAGACGGCATGCTGACCAGCGTCCAACTGCTCGCGACGGCGGCGGCCAGCGGGCGTTCGCTCGCCGAGCTCAGCCAGGTCATGACCAGGTACCCGCAAGTGCTCGTCAACGTCCACGGGGTGGACAAGGCCAAGGCGGCCGGTTCGGGCGAGCTCACCAGCGCTGTCGCCGCCGCCCGGGCCGAACTCGGCGAATCGGGCCGGGTCCTCGTCCGGCCGAGCGGCACGGAGCCAGCTGTCAGGGTCATGGTGGAGGCGGTCGACTCCGGCCAGGCCCGTCAGGTCGCCGATCGCCTCGCCGCCGTCGTCCGCGACTCGGGCTGAGGCCGGCTGCCCGGCCCGCCGCTGAACCCCGGTTATGACTTGCTCCGCAATGTGCCACAAGATCGGCAAGTTCTGACCGTGCCGCGGGAGTACCTTGCTCGCAGGCACTAGCCTGGCAGCCATGTGCGGAATCGTAGGTTACGCCGGGGACCGGCAGGCGCTGGCAGTCGTACTCGAGGGGCTCAGCAAGCTCGAGTACCGCGGCTACGACTCAGCCGGGGTCGCCGTGCTCACCGATGGCAAGATCTCCTGGGCCAAGCGCGCGGGCAAGCTCGGCAACCTGACCTCGGCGCTGGCGCAGAGCCCGCCGCTGCCCGGAACCGTCGGGCTCGGCCACACCAGGTGGGCGACCCACGGGGCGCCGACCGACCCGAACGCCCACCCGCACACCGACTGCGGCGGGAATCTGGCCGTGGTGCACAACGGCATCATCGAGAACTTCACCGAGCTGCGGGCCGAGCTGATCGCCGGTGGTCACATCATGACCTCAGAGACCGACACCGAGCTCGTCGCGCACCTGCTCGAAGACGAGACCTCGGCCAGGCCCGGGTCGCTGGCCAGCGCGATGCGGGCGGTCTGCCAGCGGCTTGACGGGACGTTCACGCTGGTCGCCGTCGATGACCGCGACCCTGACGTGGTCGTCGGAGCGCGCCGCAACTCACCGCTGGTCGTCGGCCGCGGCGAGGGCGAGAACTTCCTGGCCAGCGACGTGGCCGCGTTCATCTCGTTCACCAAGGACGCCACCGAGATCGGGCAGGACCAGGTCGCCGAGATCCGGAAAGACACCGTCACCGTGACCAACTTCGACGGCTCGCCGGCGCAGGTCAGGGACTTTGTCGTGGACTGGGATGCCGAGGCAGCGGAGAAGGCCGGCTTCAAGTGGTTCATGGCCAAGGAGATCGCCGAGCAGCCGCGAGCCGTCGCCGACGCCCTCGTCGGCCGGGTCGGCAAGGACGGGCGGCTCGCGCTCGACGAGATGCGGCTGTCCGACGACGAGCTCAGGCAGATCGACAAGATCGTCGTCGTGGCCTGCGGCACCGCCGCGCACGCCGGCCTCATCGCGAAGTACGCGATCGAGCACTGGGCCAAGATTCCGTGCGAAGTCCAGCTCGCCAGCGAGTTCAGGTACTCCGACCCGATCTTGACAAGGTCCACGCTGGTCATCGCGATCTCGCAGTCAGGGGAGACGCTCGACACCCTGATGGCGGTGCGGCACGCCAGCGAGCAGCACTCGCGCGTGCTGGCCATCTGCAACGTCAAGGGCTCGTCGATCCCGAGAGCCAGCGACGCTGTCGTCTACACGCACGCCGGTCCCGAGATGGCGGTCGCCTCGACCAAGGCGCTCCTGACCCAGCTGATCTCCTGCTACGTGGTCGCGCTGTACCTGGCGCAGGTCAGGGGTGCCATGTTCCCCACCGAGATCGAGATCGTGCTCAAGCAGCTCCATGACCTGCCGAAGGCAGTGGAGGAAACACTCGAGCGCATGGGTCCCGTCCGCCAGGTCGCCAGGGAACTCGCTGGCGAGAGGTGCGTTCTCTTCCTCGGCAGGCACGTGGGTTACCCGGTGGCGCTCGAAGGCGCGCTCAAGCTCAAGGAACTGGCCTACATGCACGCCGAGGGCTTCGCGGCCGGCGAGCTCAAGCACGGCCCGATCGCGCTGATCGAGAAGGAACTGCCGGTCGTGATCATCGTGCCGTCCCCGACCGATCTGCCGTTGCTGCACGACAAGATCGTCTCGAACATCCAGGAGATCAGGGCACGGGGCGCGCGGACGATCGTGATCGCCAATCGCGGTGACACTAAGGTCGCGCCGTTCGCCGACACGCTGATCGAGCTGCCGCCCGTGCCGGCCCTGATGCAGCCTGTCGTCGCGACGGTGCCCCTGCAGGTGTTCGCCTGCGAAGTCGCCGACACCCAGGGACACGACGTGGACCAGCCGCGCAACCTCGCCAAGTCTGTCACCGTCGAGTAGCGCGGCGAATTATTTCCTCTTCTGAAGGACGTTTTACCGATGAGGCAGGCGCACTCGGTCGAGGACGTCAGGGCGGCGGAACGGGCCCTGATGGCACTGGTCCAGGAAGGCGCGCTGATGCAGCGGGCGGCCGCCGGCCTCGCCGCGGTCTGCGCCCGGCTGCTCGGCCAGGTCTATGGCGCCCGCGTCGTGGTGCTGGCGGGCAGCGGCGACAATGGCGGCGACGCGCTCTACGCCGGTGCCAGGCTGGCCAGTCGCGGCGCCAGCGTGATCGCGGTCGGGATAGGGCAGCGCATCCATGAGGCCGGCGCAGGCGCGCTTCGTCGCGCCGGCGGCCGCGTGATCGCCCCGGCTGAGGCTGTGCCCGCCATTGCCGAGGCCGACCTGATCATCGACGGTATCCTGGGCATCGGCGGGCGGGGCGGGCTGCGCGAGCCCGCCGCCGCCCTCGCCGGGCACGTGGCCAGCGCCGCGGCGGACGGCGCGATCGTTGTCGCCACCGACCTGCCGAGCGGGGTGGACGCCGACACCGGCGAGACCGGAGGGGCCGCGATCGCGGCCGATGTCACGGTGACGTTCGGCACCCACAAGCCCGGGTTGCTGATCGACCCGGGAGCCAGCCACGCTGGCACGGTCGAACTCGCGGACATCGGCCTTCGCCCGCATCTGGCTGCCCCGGCGGTCGTCGCGCTCCAGTCCCGCGATGTCGGCGCCGTGCTGCGGGCGCCCGGAGCCGAGTCGGACAAGTACCGGCGCGGCGTTCTCGGCGTCCTGGCGGGCAGCGACAAGTACACCGGCGCCGCGGTACTCGCCGTCGGCGGAGCCATCCGCGCCGGCGCCGGCATGGTCAGGCTCGTGACGGCCGGGCCCGCCGCCGACGTCGTCAGGCCGCACTGGCCGGAGGCCGTGATCACGATCATTGACCCGGCCGATCCGGCGGCAGCCGTCACCGCGGCCGGCCGCGTCCAGGCGTGGGTCATCGGCCCTGGCCTCGGGACCGCCGGCGAAGCCGAGGAACTGCTCGCCGCGGTGCTGGCGACGCCCCTGCCCGTCCTGGTCGACGCCGACGGGCTGACCGTGCTCAGCCGCCGCAAGGACTTGCTGTCCCGGCGCGGTGGCGCCGACACCCTCATCACCCCGCACGCCGGCGAACTTGCCAGATTGATGAATGGAGCGCCCGGCGACATCGAGGCGCGCAGGCTCGACTCGGCCAGGCGTGCTGCGGCCGAGCTGGGGGTGACCGTCTTGCTCAAGGGCTCGACCACGGTCGTGGCCAGTCCCGAGGCCGGCGAGCCGGCATTCGTCAACGCGACCGGCACGCCCTGGCTGGCGACGGCCGGCTCAGGTGACGTGCTGTCCGGGCTGGCCGGGGCGCTCCTGGCGCAGGGCGTGCGGCCGGCGGCCTCGGCGGCCGCGGCGGCGGCGTTCCTGCACGGGCTCGCCGGCCGGATGGCCGCCCGCGAAGCCCCGATCGCCGCGGCCGACATTATCGGCGCGATCCCCGGCGCGATCAGGTCTGTCAGCGAGGCCTGTCAGCGCGGCTCGTAACGGCTAGAGAGCGCGTAGACGGCCACGACATCCTGGCCGAGCTGCCTGACCTGCTCAAGCCTCGCCGCACGACCGCAGCCTACGACGGCCCGCGCACCCAACCACACCCCAAGCCCGCCGCACCGGCCGCGCGGGGGAGGCCGGGCGCCGGGTACCGGCGAGGCCGGGAATGCCGGGAGGCGGGGAATGCCGGGAGGCGGGGAATGCCCGGTGCCGGCGAGTCCGACATCCCCTGCCGCTGCCGGGTGACTCGTGATCAAGATCAGGGAACCTTTTCTGGCATCGTGCGGGAGTGTTCTCATTCCTGGGCTGTCAGTACCCGGGGGGCAGGTGCGATGTTCCGTAGTGATCATGAAACCTGGCATGATCACGGAGGATCGCTACTGTCCTGGAGGCTGTCGGGTGACTCCTGAGCACTATCGGGGAGACACCCGCCTCTAAACAGCATCGTGGCCCTCCCTGTTGCTGTTGGCCACCGGTTTTAACAGCAACGTGGCCCTCCCTGATGTTGTCCTGACAGCAACGGGGAGGGCCACGTTGCTGTCAGAAATGAGCGCTGACAGCAACAGGGAGGGCCACGATGCTCACGCTGCTCCAGCGATACCGCCGTGCCGGAGCACAGCGCACGTCCGCCCAGAAACACAGATCACGCGCGGAGGCACTAGTTCAAAAATCTAAGGGGAAAGAACCTCCCGCTGACCCACCAGGAGCCTGACTTTCCAAGATCCTGAGTCACCCGACAGCCTCCCTGACCTGGGCGATCTTCCGTGATCAAGGTCGCGGGCATGATCACGGAATATCACTGCTGTCCTGACCTGGGCGATGTTCCGTGATCACGGTCTCGATCATGATCACGGAACATCGCACCCCCGCCAGCCCGGCCCCGGCCTGCCCGGAACATCCCTGTATCAGCACGAGCACCCGGTTCTGCCTATTAACGCTGTTCCGCGCCAGCCCGTCTCGCCGAGATCACTCCAGCCGGCAGCACTGAAAACTCTCCCCGCAGCGACAATCCCCCGCAGCGACAATCCCCCGCAGCGACAACCCCGCAGCGACAATCCCCCGCAGCGACAATCCCCGGCACAAGCAGCGCGGCAGGCTAGCGCCAGCTACTGCTTGGGGACCTAGGGAACCTGGCTGTGTGACGGTGGTCACGGAATCGTCGCACAGCGTGCGTGAGTTATCCACAGGAACCGCCCGAATCCCGAACGGAGGCTTCAATGCCCTCAAGGCGGACACGCTGGACAAGCGCCGGGGCCGGCAATCGCACCCCGCCGAGGTCAGGCCGCGCGACGCTAGCGGCAGTTGCCGGAACGGCCCTAGTCGGTACCGTGGGCATCATTGCGGGCGTGGCAGCGACCGACGTGACTGGTGGTGCGCGCGCGGCAAGCTCCCAGGCCACGAGCGCGAGCGCCGCGCCCGGCCGCGCCGCGACCTCCGCGCCCGGCCAAGGGCGTATCGCTGGTCACGGGCTGAGGACTTCCTGCCGGTCCGTCGCGCACATCGGGGACTCGACCTCGGTCGACCTGATGTCGCGGTCCTTCCTGCCGGACCGTGCCGCTCGGCTGTCGGCCAGGTACAAGGCGGTCGGGGTCAGGCACATCACGATCAGGGCCGCTGGCGGCCGGTCCATCGTCGAGGCCCTGCCCGGTCAGGTCAACGGCTATGACAGCGCCAAGGCCATCGCCCAGAGCGGGTTCAAGGGGTGCTGGGTGTTCGCGCTGGGAACCAACGACGCAGCGAACATCGCCGCCGGCTCGCCTGTCAGCGCCGCCGCGAGGATCGGCCAGATGATGTCGGTCGCGCACGGCCAGCCTGTCCTGTGGGTGAACGCGGTCACCCAGAACCTCACCGGCCCCTGGGCCAGCGCCCGCGAGAGTGCCTGGGACGCCGCCCTCGCCAGTGCCCGGCATAGGTACCCGAACATGCGGATATTCGACTGGGCGGCAAAGGCGCGGCCAGGCTGGTTTCTGCCGGACGGAATCCACTACAACTCGATCGGCTGCCAGATGCGCGCTAAGGCCATCGCCGACGCGCTCGCCATCGCCTTCCCTCGCCCCGGCCAGGCGCGCCGATAGGACGGCAAGAATGCGCCGTACCATCGGCGCCCGCGGGCGCGGCGTCATCGGCACGCTGACCTTCCCAAGTTTTGCCGCCAGCCAGACCAAGCCATGAAAACACCTGGGGTAGTTCAACCCTGCCCGCGGAACGAGGGATCTCGCCCGACTCACGCGAGAACGCCGCGGCTGAGGGGGGACCATGCCGAAGCCCGTAGGCCAGGGCCAGCGATACATGCCGGGACTCGACGGACTGCGTGCCCTGGCGGTGCTCGCGGTCATCGCCTATCACGAGCAGTTCGGGTGGGCGCCAGGCGGCTTGCTCGGTGTCGGCGTCTTCTTCACGCTCAGCGGCTTCCTCATCACGGGCCTGCTGATTGAGCAGTGGTCCGCGCGGAGCAAGATCAACCTGGGCGACTTCTGGCTGAGGCGGGCGCGCCGCCTGCTGCCTGCCCTCTTCGTCATGCTGGCCGTAGTGACCGCCTGGGTCACGATCGCGGACAGGTCCAGGCTGGCCAGCCTGCGCGGCGCCGTCGGGGCGGCGGCCGGGTACTTCAGCAACTGGTACCTGATCGCCGAGAAGCAGTCCTACTTCGCGAACTTCGCGCCGCCGGCGCCGCTTGACCACCTGTGGTCGCTGGCGGTCGAGGAGCAGTTCTACCTGGTGTGGCCGCTCGTTCTGGTGGCCGGACTGCTCCTGCTGCGCCGTACCGGCAAGGCCGCGCCGCGCTGGCTGATCGTCCCGACCCTGCTGCTCACCGCCGCTTCGGTGTACGCGATGGTGGCCTGGTACACCCCTGGCGTCGACCCGACTCGCGTCTACGAGGGCACCGATACCCGGGCGTTCGGCCTGCTGATCGGCGCGGCACTGGCACTCGCCTGGCCGGCCGCAGGGGTCAGCAACCCTGGCAGGAAAGGCAAGGCCCTGCTCGACGCCGCCGGCATCGCCGGCCTCTCGGCCATCGGCGTGATGATCTGGCGGGTGGGGGAATACTCCGCGTTCTCCTACCACGGCGGCCTTGTCCTGCTCTCGGTCGCGACCGCCGGCGTGGTCGCGGCGACGGCGGTCCCCGGCACCGTCGTCGGGCTCGCGCTCGGCTGGCGGCCGCTGCACTGGATCGGCGCCAGGTCCTACGGCATCTACCTGTGGCACTATCCCGTGATCGTGCTCACCACTCCGGCTAACACCAAGCCAAGCCTGGCCCGGGTCGCGATCCAGGTCGCCGTGGTGATCGCCGTCGCGGCCCTTTCCTGGAAATTCGTGGAGGAACCAATCAGGCACGGCGCGCTCGGCCGCTTCTGGGCGAAGCTGCGCGCGGCCGGCTCGGCGAGCCCTGCCGGTGCCGGCGCTGGCCTGGGGAGGCTGACGAACGTCGGCGGGCTCGCGGCCACGGCCGGGGTGACCGGAGTGCTCGTGGTGGCTGGCGTCGGGCTGGCCGGAGCCGTGCGCGCGCCGGCTGGCACGAGCGGACCGGACATGTCGTCAGGCTCGCTGCAGTTGCCCGTCACCAAGTCGATCGCGCATCCCAAGCCGGCCTCGCACGGCAAGGACGGCTCCGTTCAGCCGCAAGCCGCCGGCGATACGCGAGGCGGGCCGCCGCGCACGTCCTGCCGCGCGGTCGCGCACATCGGCGACTCGACCTCGGACGGGCTGGTCCAGGCCGCCTACCTGCCCGCCAGGAAGCGGATCGCGGCCAGGTACGAAGATGTCGGCGTCCAGACCGTCGTCACCGATGTCTCAGGCGCCCGCTCCGTCGTCGAGGCGCTGCCCGGCCAGGTGAACGGCTACAACGCGGCCAAGTCGATCACCAAGGGCGGATTCAAGGGCTGCTGGGTGATCGCGCTCGGCACCAACGACACCGCTGACGTGGCGGCGGGCTCGGCCTACAGCCTGATGTACCGGATCAAGAAGATGATGGCCGCGGCCCGGGGCGAGCCGGTCATGTGGGTCAACGTGGTATCGCTGCTGAACAGCGGGCCCTACGCCGAGCCGAACATGCGGCGCTGGGATCAGACGCTGATCAGGGCCTGCGCGCTTTACCCGAACATGCGGGTCTACAACTGGGCGGCCGTGGCCAAGCCCAAGTGGTTCATTTCCGACCGCATTCACTACACCTCGCTGGGCTACGCTCACCGCTCCGAGGACATCGCCGATGCCCTGGCACGCGCCTTCCCCTCAGGCGGCCAGAGCACCGGCTGCGTTATTTCCGGTTAGAAATTGTTTTTCGGTTCGCGGTCGTCAGTCCTCTGAGCGGCCGCCGAGATAGCGGGCAAGGAACCGCTCGGCTACGGCGTAGAACTTCATCCGGTTCTCCGGCTTGGCGAAGCCGTGCCCCTCGTCGGGGAAGAGCATGTACTCGTGCTCGATGCCGGCCGCCGTCAGCGCCGCCACGATCTGCTCGGACTCGGACTGCTTGACCCTCGGGTCGTTGGCGCCCTGGGCTATGAGCAGCGGGATGCGAATCTGGTCCGCCTTGGACAGCGGAGAGCGCGACCAGAGGAACGCCTCATCGGTCTCCAGGTTGCCGACCCGCAGGTCGAACTGAGCGCGCAGCGGTGCCCAGTAGGGCGGGATCGTCTCGATCAGCGTCTTGAGGTTCGACGGCCCGACAATGTCCACGGCGCAGCAGTACACGCCGGGGGTAAAAGCCGCCCCGGCCAGGGCCGCGTAGCCGCCGTACGAGCCGCCGAAGATCGCCACTCGCTTCGGGTCGGCCCAGCCGCGGTCGACCGCGTACGCGACCGCGTCGGTCAGGTCGTCCTGCATCTTGGCGCCCCACTCGCGGTCACCGGCGCTGGTGAACGACTTGCCGTAGCCGGTCGAGCCCCGGTAATTGACCTGCAGGCACACATAACCGCGGTTGGCGAGCCACTGGGCATGCGGGTCGTAGCCCCAGGTATCCCTGACCCACGGACCGCCGTGGACGTTGAGCACGACTGGCAGCCCCGTCTTCGGCCCCTCGGCCGGGAACGTCGCGTAGCCGTGGATCGTCAGCCCGTCCCTGGCCTGGTAGCTAAACGACTCCATCGGGGAGAGCGCGTACTTCGACAGGGCCGGCTGGTGCTCGAAAAGGAAACGGCCGGTCTTCGACGCCCGGTCGTACAGGTAGTAGTGCACCGGGCCGGCGTCGTTCAGGAAGGACACCAGCCAGATCGTGTCGTCCTGGTCGGCGCTGGAGAACACGGGGTCACCCGGGTGCAGCGCACGGACCGCCGCCAGGTCGTCAGCGACAGCGGGATCAAGGACCAGGTACTGCGACCGGTCCGTGAGCACGATCGCGATCTGCGGATCCCTGGTGACCCTGCTCAGCCGCACGCCGCTGACGTCGGCGGCCGGATCGCTCGCCAGCACCTCCTGCGCCCCGGTCGCCAGGTCACGCCGCACCAGCCGGGCCGTCTCGGCGTCAACTGAGCTGATCATCAGGAGCGAGGAGCCGTCGGCGCTGAACTCGACCACATCCGTCGAGTTGCTGTCCTCGGCCGGCACGGCCATGAGCAGCCGCCAGTCGTCGTCGGCGCCGTCCCTGATCATCAGGTTGAACGAGCCATCCGGTTCGGGCGCGAACCCGCAGCGCGCGACGAGCTTGGAGTCCGCGGCCCAGCCGACGAAGCCCGGATTCTCGACTTCCTTGGTCAGCTTGCCGGTCTCCAGGTCAAGCCGGTAGACGTCGTGCAGCTCGGGATTGTCCTTGTTCAGCGCGACGAGCACTTCGTTCGGGAAGTCCTTGTCGAGCCCGACGATCTGCGTCTGCACGCCGTCGAAGGGCGTCAGGTCGCGCCGCTCCATGGTCCGCAGGTCGACGTCGTAGAGCCGCCAGTTCTCATCTCCGCCGGTGTCTTGCAGGTACAGCAGGTGCCGGTTGTCATGCGCCCAGTCGTACGACCTGATGCCGCGGTCCGTGTCCGCCGTGACTACCTGGGCGGCATCGAGATCGACACCGGCAGCGGTGCTGATCGGCGCGATCCACACGTTCAGCACGTCGTTGTGCGGGGCAACCCAGGCGAGCCGCGTGCCGTCAGGGGACAGCCTGGGCATGGCGCGCTCGGGATTGCCGAAAAGTACCTGTCGCGGAATGAGATCGACCATGCCTAACCTAACCACGGCGTGCTAGCCCGGGGGGACGACCCCCCGGAACCCCCCGGGGCCGGGGCGCTTCGGGCGCAGCCTTCCCTCCTCGCGAACCCCGCTCGTCAGTCCAGGCGGCGCCGCGCCACGGCGTGCTAGCCCGGGGGGACGACCCCCCGGAACCCCGTCAGTCCTGGCAGCGGCCGCCCAGGTGGCGGGCGAGGAATCGCTCGGCGGCCGCGTAGAGCGTTTCGCGGTTCTCCGGTTTCTTGATTCCGTGTCCTTCGTCGGGAAATAGCAAGTATTCGTGATCTACGCCGGCGGCCTCGAGCGCGGCGGCGATCTGCTCGGACTCCGACTGCCTGACCCTCGGATCGTTGGCGCCGTGCGCGATCAGCAGCGGGATCTTGATCTGGTCCGCGCGGGAGAGCGGCGAGCGCGACCAGAGCAATTCCGCCTCGGTCGCCGGGTCGCCGACGCGGCGGTTGAACAACTGCCTCACCGCCGGTGCCCAGTAAGCCGGTATCCCCTCGATCGCCGTCTTGAGGTTGGCCGGTCCGACGATGTCGATGGCGCAGCGATACAGGTCAGGCGTAAACGCCGCGCCGACCAGCGCGGCATAGCCGCCGTACGAGGCGCCGCAGATACCGACCCTGGCCGGGTCCACCCAGCACTGGCTCACCACGTATGCCACGGCATCGCTTAGGTCGTCTTGCATCTTGGCGCCCCACTCGCGGTCGCCGGCATTGAGGAACGGCTTCCCGTAGCCGGCCGAGCCCCGGAAGTTGACCTGCACGCACGCGTAACCCCGGTTGGCCAGCCACTGCACGTGCGGCGCGTATCCCCAGACATCCCTTGACCAGGGCCCGCCGTGGACGTTGAGCACCGCGGGCAGCCCGGCCCTCGGCAAGCCGACAGGAAAGGTCACGTACCCGTGAATGGTCAGGCCATCCCTCGCTGTGAAGCTGAACGGCTCCGTCGCGGCCAGCTGGTACCCCGACAGGGCCGGCTGGTGCTCGAACAGCAGGACGCCGGCCTTGGCGGCCCGGTCGTACAGGAAATACCGGGCCGGCCCAGCGTCCAGGGTGAATTCCACCAGCCAGCGGCTGTCGGCATCGTCGGCGCTGACGACAGCGGGATCGCCGGGACTCAGGGCACCGACAGCGGCCAGGTCAGCGGCGACCGACTGGTCAACGGCAATGTACTCCGACCTCGCCTTGACGACGGTCGCGAATTGCGGCCGCTTGCTGCGCGGGTCGAGCCGCACGGCCCTGACGTCGGCGGCCGGATCTTCGGCGAGTACCTCCGCTGCGCCGGTCGCCAGGTCGACGCTGACGAGCCTGGCAGTCTGCGCCCCGGCGGAGCTGATGAGCAGGACCCGGGTGCCGTCGAGGCTGAAGCCCACGATCTTGACGGTGATGGCATCCTCGGGCGGCACCGCCATCAGCGACCGCCATTCGTCACCGGCGCTCTCTCTGACGAGCAGGGTGTACGAGCCGTCGGGGTGCGGGGCGAGCCCCGCCCGTGCGACGAGGCCGGAGTCGGCGGCCCAGCCGACGACGCCGGGATTCTCGGTCTCCATGGTCAGCTCGCCGGTGCCCAGGCGCAGCCGGTAGACGTCGTGCAGCTGGCGGTTGTCCTTATTCAGGCCGATGAGCAGCTCGTCAGGGAAATCAGGGGAGCTGGCGATTATCTGCGTCTGCACGCCGTCGAACGGCGTCAGGTCGCGGTGCTCCAGCGTCGCCAGGTCGACGTCGTGGAGCCGCCAGTTCTCGTCGCCTCCCGCGTCCTGCAGGTACAGCAGGTGCCTGTTGTCATGAGCCCACTCGAACGCAGCGATGCCCCGGTCCTTGTCGGAGGTGAGAACCTGGGCCGCGTCCGGGTCGAATCCCGTCGCGGAGTTCAGCCGGGCGGACCAGAGGTTGAGCACGCCCTCGGACGGCGCGATCCAGGCAATTGCCTTGCCGTCAGGTGATAGCCGGGGATTAGACCGCTCGGGATTGCCGAAGAGAATCTCGCGCGGAATGAGATCGGCCATGCCGTTATCCAATCATGGCCGTTACTCAGGCCGTAAATGCGCCGCGACTGGCCTGCCGGACAACTGCCAGGCTCCTGGCAGACTTGGAGCCCATGGACGGTCAGTCAGAGGCAATTGTCGATTTGAGCGCGATCAGGTCGAATGTGGCAGCGATGGCGCGGCACGCCAAAGGTTCCCAGGTGATGGCCGTAGTCAAGTCTGACGGCTACGGGCACGGCATGGTCCGCACCGCTGCCGCCGCGCTGGCCGGCGGCGCGACGTGGCTCGGAGTCGGCCAGGTCGCCGAAGGCGTCGCGCTGCGTCAGGCCGGCCTGTCAGCGCCGGTGCTCTGCCTGCTCGCCGCGCCCGACGCTCCGCACCGGGATGCCATCGAGTCCGGCATCGACCTGTCCGCCGGCACGGCCAGCCTGGTGCGCCAGATCGGGGCGGCGGCCGAGCAGGCTGGCCGCCCGGCCCGGCTGCACCTGAAGGCCGACACCGGGATGGCCAGGGGCGGGGCCACCGCGCGGGACTGGCCCGGCGTAGTCGGCGCCGCACTGGCCGAGCAGGCCGCCGGCCGGTGCGAGATCGTCGGGATCTGGTCTCACCTGGCCTGTGCCGATATCCCGGGCCATCCCTCGGTCGACGCTCAGGTCGCCGCGTTCGGCGAGGCGCTCGACCAGGCCGCGAGGCTCGGCGCGCGGCCGCTCGTGCGGCACCTGGCGAACACGCCGGCGCTGCTGACCCGCCCGGATACCTGGTTCGACCTGGTGCGCCCTGGCGGCGGGGTGACCGGGCTCTGCACGCTGCCAGGCGGTCCGCCCGACTGGCTGAGGCCCGCGATGACGGTGCGCACGCGGCTGGTGCAGGTCAAGCGCGTTCCGGCGGGGACGGTGGTGTCCTACGGCCATAGGTACCGCACCAACGCGGAGTCGACCCTCGGCCTGATCCCGCTCGGCTACAACGAGGGGATACCGCGCAGCGCGCGGAATGTTGCCCAGGTGCTCATCCGCGGCAGGAGGCTGGTGATCAGCGGCACCGTGTGCATGAACCAGTGCGTGGTAGACGCCGCCGATCTGCCGGTCAGCGAAGGCGACGAGGTCGTGCTGTTCGGCCCGGAGATCAGGGTGAGCCGACCGCGCAACAGTGGGCTGACCTGCTCGATACGCTTTCATACGACATTGTCACCAGGTTTACTGGCAAGATCCCCAGAAGCTACTGTGGAGTAACCGGCGACACGGTGCCCGTGGCCCGTGCTCAGGCCGGGCACGCTGCCGCCGGGGTATCTGGCGGTCAGGAGGTCTGATGGTCAGCTGGCGGCGGCTCGGCGGGGTTGCCGGTCTCGCGGCGGGTGCCGTCGCGGCCGGGGCAGGCGCGGTCGTGATGGCGGAGAAGGTCGCGGTTGGCCGGATCAGGCTGCGCCCCGATCCGGCGGTAAACGAGCGGTTCGGTGATCCGCACGGCGAGGAACTGACCGTGCTCGCCGACGACGGCCTGCCGCTCCATGTCCAGCTGTGCGGAGTCAAGGACGCTCCGGTGACGATCATCTTCTGCCACGGCTACGCGCTCAATGCCGATGTCTGGTACTACCAGCGGGCCGGATTCTGCCCTGCCGCGCGCTGCGTCTTCTGGGATCAGCGCAGCCATGGCAGGTCCGGCCGGTCGGACCCGGAGCTGGTCAGCATCGATCAGCTCGGGGCCGACCTGCACGAGGTGATGATGGCGACCGCGCCAGGCGACGCGCCGGTCGTGCTCGTGGGCCACTCGATGGGCGGCATGACCATCATGGCGCTCGCTGACCAGCATCCCGAGCTCTTCGGCGGCAAGATCATAGGCGTGGGGCTGATCGCGACGGCCGCGACAACGGTCGACCCTGTGACCTGGCTGCCCGCGCCGCTGCGGCCGGCGATCAGGCTGGCGGTGCCCTCGATGATGACCGGCGCCTCGAAGGGGCGGATCGCGGAGGTCATCGAGCGCAGCCGGAACTCAGCGAGCGACATCGGCTTCCTCGGCACCCGGCACCTGGCCTTCGGCGATCCGAGGATCAGCCCCACCGTGGTCGACTTCCTTGAGCGGGTCATCAGGGCGACGCCGATCGACGTCCTGGCCGACTTCTACGTGGCCCTGGTCGGTCATGAGAAGCGGCACGCGCTCAAGGTGCTTAACGCCATCCCCGTACTCGCGCTCGTCGGCGACAAGGACCGGCTCGTCGATCCCGCGTTCACCGACGAGATCGCGGGCTCGCTGCGCGACTGCGAGCTGGTAAAGATCCGAGGCGCCGGCCATGGCGTGATACTGGAGCGGCCCGAGGAGTGCAACGAGGCTATTCGCTCGCTGGTAGCACGGGCGCTCGCCCGCGGCAGCGACGATGCCTGACGGTACCGCTCAGGTGCGCGCCCGCGTACCGGGAGCGGCCCAGATGCGCGCGCTGGGCGCCCGGCTCGCCGGGGTGCTCGGACCCGGAGACCTGGTCATCCTGGCCGGACCGCTCGGGGCCGGCAAGACAACCCTCGTCCAGGGCATCGGCGATGGGCTTGACGTTCGCGGTCCGATCACCTCGCCCACCTTCGTGATCGCCAGGGTCCATCCCAGCCTGCGCGGCGGCCCTGACCTCGTGCACGCCGACGCCTACCGCCTTGGCAGCCGCCTGGAGGTCGACGACCTCGACCTGGACGCGGACGTCCCGAGCTGCGTCACCGTCGTCGAATGGGGCGAAGGCCTAGTGGAAGACCTGAGCGATGCTCACCTGCAGGTCACGATCAGCTGGCAGGACGAACCGGCCTGCGCCTCCGACGACGAGCCAAGACAGGTCACCGTAGCCGGTTACGGCGAGCGCTGGCTAGCCGCCGCTGACCAGTTGCGCACAGCCCTAGCCAGCCCGCCGCCCTAGCCAGCCCGCCGCCCTGCGGACATGCCGCAGCGCAGCCAAACCGGTTAGGACATGGCGAATCTCGCGCGGGCCGGGCCGGGCGGGCCGGGCCGGGCGAGGCGGGCCGGGCGAGGCGAGGCGGGGTCCCGGGTCCGCTCGCACCGCATGCCAACCCCGTCCGTGTAACACTCGCACCGACCGCACCACGAGTTCACCCAGCCGCATCACCAGCCCGCGCACCGCTGTGCCGTTGGTGCTGGATAAACGACACCAACGGCACAGCGGTGCGCGCCCACCCGCCTTATGGCGCAGCTCGCGACAGCATCGGGACGGCCCGGGTTGCTGGTCACGCCCGCGCCTAACAGCATCGTGGCCCTCCCTGTTGCTGTTGGTCACTGGTTTTGACAGCAACGTGGCCCACCCTGATGTCGTCCTGCCAGCAACGGGGATGGCCACGTTGCTGTCAGAAAGGGCCGCTGACAGCAACAGGGAGGGCCACGATGCTCACCCTGCCCCGGCGGCGCCGTGGCGGGGCACCGGCGCACGTCCGCCTCCACCCGCCCGGGGTGCGTCCTTTGGGACGGGTCCCGCACCCGGCACACACCCCCTCGCTCGCACCACAGCACCGGCCCGGCCCCTTGCTCAACCAGCGCCCCTTGCGCCGGCTGAAGTGGCGGTGGCTCGGGTAGCGGTGACCTCGGCGCCGGGTCAAGTGGCGGTGGCTCGGGCTGCGGTGGCTCGGGCAGCGGTGACCTTGGCGCCGGGTCAGGCTGCGGCGCTGGCCTTGGCGTCGGGCTCGCTCGCCTGGCAGGCTCAGGGCTGAAAGGACGGCCAATTGTTCTGATGTGTCGCTCATGACCGTGCTTCGCGACGCTAAACTGCGGTATTCCAGATGCTCGCTCTCGTAATGCGTGGGCCGATGTCGGCCGGGAGGCGCCGTGACTGAGCAGGGTTATCCGCCACGCCAGCCTGATCATGGCCGGTACGGCCGGTCGAGGACCCCGCAGGAGTCGCGTCGTGGCGGCTGGCAGACGCTCGACGCTTTTGAGCCGGACGACGCGCCGGATTCTGACGTGCCGCCATGGGCTGGTCCTGGCGTTGCCCCGCCCATCAGGAGCCCGCGACGGGCGACGAGAACCCCCGATCCTGAGCCCGAGCACCCCCCCGACCTCGTCGGCGACGGCCTGGAAGCCGACCTGCCGGTGCGAGTCCGCAGGCGGCCGGGCCGGAGCCGGGCGGCCGCGACTCGCCGCAGGCGATCACGGCGCCGTCTGGCCACTTGGGGCTCGGTCGCGGTGGTCGCGGTCGTGATCGCGGCAGTGGTCTATATCCTCGCGCAGCCGACCCCGCGCCCCTCGCCGTACGTCAGCCACCTGCAGAAGGGTGAATTCGCCAGCGTGCCGAACTCGTGCCAGGCGATGCCCGCCTCCTTGCTCAGCCAGTACCTGGGCGGCACGCCGTCGAAGAACGTGCAGACGGCCAGCGGCGCTCAGAAGAGCGAGTGCACGTTCCAGGTCGACACCAAGGCCACGTTCCGCGTGCTCGACATCACGGTGCAGGCCTACACGCCCAACCTCATCGCACCGGGTAACGGGAGCGCGACCAGCTACGCCAAGTACACCTTTGCCCAGGCAAAGCAGATGCTGGCCAAGCCACCCAGGCACACGCCGCAGCCGCCTGGCACGATCAAGCCCATCAGCGGGCTTGGCGCCAAAGCATTCAGCGCGCTGCAGGTCTACCACAGCAATGCCCGCACCGACCGGGCGACCGTGCTCGTGCAGTTCCGCAACGTGGTGGCGACCGTGAGCCTGTGGGCAACGGCGAGCAAGGGGTTCGGCCCGGTGCCGGTCAGCCAGCTCCTGGCCGACGCGGCCGGCGCGGCGCGTGACGTGCTGGCAAAGGTCAAGGCCGAGCCCGCGGTCGGGTAGCTGAGCGGTCCTGAGAAGTCGCGGCGGCTGGCTACGCTGATACACCGTGCTGATCCTCGCTTTCGATACTGCCACGCCCGCCGTGACCGTCGCCGTGCACGACGGCAGCCGCGTGCTGGCGCGCGAGTCGGCCGTCGATGCCCGCCGCCACGGCGAGCTGCTCGCGCCGGCCATAGCGGGCGTGCTCAGGGAAGCCGGCGCAGAGCCAGCCGGCCTGACGTCGATAGCCGTCGGTACTGGTCCGGGGCCTTACACCGGCCTGCGAGCCGGGCTGGTCACCGCTCAGGTATTGGGCAGCGCGCTCGGCATCGACGTGGACGGGATCTGCACGCTCGACATAATGGCCGCGCAGGCAAAGGCTGAGCTGCGAAAGGCGGGGGCCGGCGGCCGCGGGTTCATCGTGGCGACGGACGCCAGGCGCGGCGAGCTCTACTGGGCGCGTTACGGCGCCGATGGCGAGCGGCTCACCGGGCCTGAGGTCAGCATCCCGGCTGACGTGCCGGCCGGGCTGCCGGTAGCGGGCGAGGGACCCGTCCGGTATCCGGGGCTCGGCAGCGAGGCGATCGGCCCGCGCTATCCGGACGCCGCCGTACTCGCCGGGCTGGCGGCCGACCGCGCCGGCGCCGGGATACCGCCAGCTCAGCCGATCCCGCTGTACCTGCGCAGGCCAGACGCGAGAGAGCCGGGACGGCCCAAGCGCGTCACGCCCGTGGCCAGCGGGGGGCAGGTGCGGCGGTGAGCGCGGCCCTGCGCCCGATGGCACATGCCGACATCGATGACGTCGTCCAGCTCGAGCACGAGGCTTTCGGTGACGACGCCTGGACGGCGCAGATGCTGTCAGGGGAGCTGCGGCAGCAGCCCGCGACCAGGTATTACCTAGTCGCCCACGATGACGGGCAGCTCGTGGGCTACGCCGGCCTGCTGGGGGCGGGTGACCAGTCCGACGTGGTGACGCTCGCCGTTGCGACGCGGTGCTGGGGCCAGGGCATAGGCTCGGCGCTGCTCAGGGCGCTCATGACCGAAGCGAGGAAGCGCGGCTGCGCCGAGATGTTCCTTGAGGTCAGGACGGACAACAACCGGGCCAAGGACCTGTACCGCAGGCACGGATTCACCGAGATCGGCATCAGGCGCGGCTATTACCAGCCGTCGGGGGCTGACGCCCTGGTGATGCGCCGCGACCTCGCCGGCGCCATCGCGGAGAAAGGATGACGGTGCCGACCGTACGCGGGCCGCTTGTGCTGGGGATCGAGTCGTCGTGCGACGAGACGGGCGTCGGGCTCGTCCGCGGCCACGAGCTGCTGGCCGACTCGGTAGCTTCCAGCGTCGCCGAGCACGCGAGATTCGGCGGCGTGGTACCCGAGGTTGCCAGCCGGGCACATCTCGAGGCCATGGTGCCCACCGTCTCGCGGGCACTCGACATGGCCGGAGTCACGCTCAGCCAGGTTGACGCGATCGCCGTCACCGCTGGTCCCGGGCTGGCGGGCGCGCTGCTCGTGGGCGTCTGCGCGGCCAAGGCGTACGCGCTCGCGCTCGGCAAGCCGCTCTACGGCGTCAACCATCTCGCCGCGCACATAGCCGTCGACCAGCTTGAGCACGGACCGCTCGTCACGCCGGCCATCGCATTGCTTGTCTCGGGCGGCCATTCATCGCTGCTGGAGGTCAGGGATCTCACGGGCGACCTCACCCCGCTGGGCGCGACGATCGATGATGCCGCCGGGGAGGCCTACGACAAGGTAGCCAGGCTGCTTGGGCTGCCGTTCCCCGGTGGTCCGCCGATCGACGCGGCTGCCCGCGCTGGCGATGCCCGTGCGGTTTCGTTCCCCCGGTCCAAATACAAAGATGGCACCGCGGACTTCTCCTTTTCCGGGCTCAAGACCGCCGTGGCGCGCTGGGTGGAGGCGCGTGAGGCGGCTGGCCTCGCGGTGCCGGTCGCGGACGTGGCGGCGTCATTTCAGGAAGCGGTCGCCGACGTGCTCACCCGCAAGGCGGTCGACGCGTGCCTGGCTCATGGCATCGGGCACCTGGTGATCAGCGGCGGAGTGGCGGCCAACTCCCGGCTGCGGGCGCTGGCGGCGCAGCGCTGCGAGGCGGCGGGCGTCACGCTCAGGGTGCCGCGGCCAGGGCTGTGCACCGACAACGGAGCCATGGTGGCCGCGCTCGGCTCTGACCTGCTGGCCGCCGGCGCCGCTCCGTCGGGGGCCGGCTTCGCCGCCGACTCCGGGCTGCCCGTCACCAGCGTGCTCGCTCTGCCGGTCAGCGCCTGACGGCGCGCTGTGCCGGTCAGAGCCTGACGGCGCGCAGGGCCAGGGTGCGCATGGGCAGCGTGAATTCGCCGGTCGCGGTCTGCGGGGTCGCGGCCAGGTAATTCCTGACCTCGGCGAGCGCTGCCTCGCGCTCGCCCGGTTCCATGATCAGGAAAGCCGAGTGCGTCCGCAGCGTCGCGATCAGCGAGTCCGCCGTCTGGCGCTGGCCATGGTCGTACTCGCTGCCTTCTGGCGGCCAGAAGAGCTCCTTGCCAGCCTGGCCCAGCCAGTCATTGATCCCCTCGTCGTCGCTGTCGGAGCCGCCGATCGGCACCACCGTCCGCCTGCCGCTCGCCTCGTGCAGGCCGGCGACCCAGCCAGCCCGGCTGTCGTCGGCGTTCCACAGCCCGCCCAGCACGCCGCCTGGCCGCAGGACCCTGGCGATCTCAGGGATCGCGCGGTCCAGGTCGAACCAGTGCGCCGCCTGGCCGGCCAGCACGGCGTCGACGGAAGAGTCTGGCACCGGAATCGCCTCGGCCTGGCCTGGCATGGCCGTCACGCCGGGCAGTTGCCGGCGCAATTCGGCGAGCATGCCGGGATCGGGCTCGACGGCGAGCACGCGGGCCTGACCGTCGCCGATCGTCAGGCTGGCCAGTTGCGCGGTCAGCTTGCCCGTCCCGGCCCCGAGATCGAGCAGGGTCACATCCTTGTCCCAGGCTGTCTCAGGCTCGGTCAGCGGCGCGAGCAGCCACCGGATCGCGTCAAGCGGGTAATCGGGGCGGTACCTGGCATACTCGGCGGCGGCCGCGCCGAACGAAGACGCGCGCTTGGCGAGGACCTGAGGGGAATTGTCCATGCTCAGCAGACTAGCTGGCGGGCGGATTTGACCGCGCTGGCTGGCGGGGCTAGTGTTCGGGATTGGCACTCGATGTTGTAGAGTGCTAACGCGACGAGGATGGTCTGACACCCGCGACGGCAGGCCCCATGGTCGCCTCTCTAGTAATCAGCTAGCCCTTTCCGGAGGGGGAGGTCAGATCGTGACGACCGCCACCAAGGTTGTTATCAAGCCGCTTGAAGACCGGATCGTTGTGCGTCCGCTCGATGCAGAGCAGACCACCGCGTCCGGGCTCGTAATCCCAGACACCGCCAAGGAGAAGCCGCAGGAGGGCGAGGTCATCGCCGTCGGACCAGGCCGGTTCGATGACGCTGGCGCCAAGCGCGTTCCTATGGACGTCAAGGTTGGCGATGTCGTGCTTTACAGCAAGTACGGCGGCACCGAAGTGAAGTACGTGGGCGAGGAGTACCTGGTGCTTTCCGCCCGCGACGTGCTCGCCATCATCGAGAAGTAAGCGAGTACGGCACGCTCGCCGGCCGCGTGCGGCCGACGGCGCTGGCATGCGCGCGTCGCCCCGGATCGGCCGGTGGCCTGCGGAGGCAGCCTCCCAGGTCGCCGGCCAGCCCGGGGCGGCGGCATGACGCGGCCTAACCAAGTGATAACGGATCATCCGTAAACGATTTACCGAGGTGCTGCATGGCCAAGAGCCTGGATTTCGATGAGGAAGCGCGACGGGCGCTTGAGCGTGGTGTAGACAAGCTCGCGGACGCCGTCAAGGTAACGCTCGGCCCCAGGGGCCGCAATGTCGTCATCGACAAGAAGTGGGGCGCCCCCACGATCACCAATGACGGCGTGACCGTCGCGCGTGAGATCGAGCTGGAGAACCCGCAGGAGAACCTGGGTGCTCAGCTCGCCAAGGAAGTCGCGACCAAGACCAACGACGTGGCGGGCGACGGCACCACGACGGCGACCGTGCTCGCGCAGGCGATGGTGCACGAAGGACTGCGCTCGGTCGTGGCCGGCGCCAACCCGATGTCGCTGAAGCGCGGCATCGACGCCGCCGCTGCCGCCGTGTCGGAGAACCTGCTCAAGACCGCCCGAGAGGTCGAAGAGCGGAGCGAGATCGCCAACGTGGCCACGATCTCGGCCCAGGACGCCAAGGTCGGCGCGATCATCGCCGACGCGTTCGACAAGGTCGGCAAGGACGGCGTGATCACCGTCGAGGAATCGCCGACGATGGGCCTTGAGCTCGAGTTCACTGAGGGCCTTCAGTTCGACAAGGGCTACATCTCCGCTTATTTCATTACCGACCAGGAGCGGATGGAGGCGGTGCTCGAAGACGCCTACATCCTGCTGCACAACAGCAAGATCTCCTCGATGGTGGACCTCCTGCCGCTGCTCGAGAAGATCGCGCAGACGCGCAAGCCGCTGGTGATGATCGCCGAGGACGTGGACGGCGAGGCGCTGTCCACCCTGGTTGTGAACAAGATCCGCGGCCTGCTCAACGTCGTCGCCGTCAAGGCGCCAGGATTCGGCGACCGCCGCAAGGCCATGCTCGAGGACATGGCGATCCTGACCGGCGGCCAGGTCGTGAGCGAGGAAGTCGGCCTCAAGCTCGAACTCGCCGACCTCGACGTGCTCGGCAAGGCCCGCCGGATCACCGTCAACAAGGACACCACCACGATCATCGACGGCGACGGCGAGCAGGACGCGATCAACGACCGCATCCGCCAGCTCAAGTCAGAGATCGAGAACTCCTCCTCGGACTGGGACAAGGAGAAGCTGCAGGAGCGCGTCGCCAAGCTGTCGGGTGGCGTCGCGGTGCTGCGGGCAGGTGCCGCCACCGAGGTTGAGCTCAAGGAGAAGAAGCACCGCCTCGAGGACGCGATCTCGGCCACCAGGGCCGCGATCGAAGAGGGCATCATCGCCGGCGGCGGCAGCGCGCTGATCCAGGCGTCTGTGGCTCTAGGCGACCTCGGCCTGACCGGCGACGAGGCGACCGGCGTCGGCGTGGTCCGGCGGGCACTGCTCGAGCCGGCGCGGTGGATCGCGCTGAACGCGGGCGCGGAGGGCGGTGTCGTGATCGCGGCCATCGCCGAGATGCAGCCAGGTCACGGCTACAACGCGGAGACGGGCGAGTACGGCGACCTGCTCGCTCAGGGCGTCATCGACCCGGTCAAGGTGACCAGGTCCGCCGTCCAGAACGCCGCCTCCATCGCCGGCATGCTGCTGACGACCGAAGCGCTCGTCACCGAGAAGCCGGAGAAGGAGCTCGCCGAGGCCGGCCACGGCCACGGTCACGGGCACGGGCACACGCACTAACCTGACTAGCTCGCAGACGTTCGAGGCCGGGACCCATCGGGGTCCCGGCCTCAACGCGTTTCGGCATCCCGGGCGCGTGCTGGAGCGTTCTCGTGTTCTGGACCCCGTGCTGGTTTTCGTGATCATGACCGAGACCGGAAAAGACTCCCTCGAATGCCCGATATAAGCCATTGCGGGTACTATACGGCTACGAACGTGCGAAACGACCGATCTATGACTCGGCCAAACTTATTATGACTTATATACTATTGTTGGTGATTGACATGACCAGTCACCTTGATGGTGGTGTTATCACTGATGTATTGACATGACCCTTTCCTCCAGTGCAGGGTGTGGCCTTGCGGGAACTGTGAGTTTCTATGGAAGGGGCTCGCCGTGCGCCTCAAGGGCCTTGCGGGGAATCATCAAGCGCTTGCTGGTATTGGTCGGCCCAATGGCCGGTTTGCTCGTCGCCTGGCGGCTGTTATCGCAGGTCTCGGGCTTGCGCTCGGCGGGGCCGCGACCCTGCCGGCGAGCCAGGCGGCAGCGGCGATCAAGCCGGTCACCGGGCATCGGATCGCGGGCCTGCGGCCCCGGTCCTCCTTCGCGCCGAGCCCCGGGCATCTGCGCGGGCCGCGCCATGCCGTGACGGGCAAGGCCGCGCCAGGCAAGACCAGGCCGGTCAGGAGGCTCACCCCGCTGCAGCGCGCCGAGTCGGCGGCGATGACGCGGGCGCGGCAGACCGGCAGGCCGGTCGTAGTCGGGGCGGCGACCACGCCGACCGTCGTGGTCAAGGCGCGCCCGGACGGCCTGCTGTCGATGACCTCCAACGTCTTCCCGGTCCGGGTGAAGGTGCACGGCATCTGGAAGGCGATCAACCCGAAGCTGCGCAAGACGGCCAGCGGGGCCCGGGCGCCGGTCACGGCGAGCGTGCCCGTGACGTTTTCCCCCGGCGGGACCGGTCCGCTGGTAACAGTGTCGGCCCAGCCGGCCAGCACGGGCCAGCGGGTTGCGCTGTACTGGCCGGCCGCGCTCCCCAGGCCGGTCATCGCTGGCGCCGTCGCCCTGTACCGGAACGTGCTGCCCGGGGTCGACCTGCGGATGGAGGCGACGGGCACCGGCTACCAGGAGGCCCTGGTCGTGCGCAACGCCGCCGCGGCGGCCAACCCGAAGCTGCGGCACCTGGCCTTCCGGATCAGCACCCGAGGCGGGCTCACGCTGCGCCGGGGGCCGTCAAGCTCGCTCGGCATCGCGGACCGCAAGACCGGCAAGCTGCTCTACGTCGCGGGTGAACCCCAGATGTGGGACTCGAGCCGGACCCAGCACTTCAGCCTCCCGGCGACCGCCGACGCGGCCGGCTCAGGGCGCGTCACCGCCGTGCCGGTCAGCTACCGGTTCGCGGGAGCGACCGAAGCGACCATCGCGATGGCGCTCCCGGCGAGCGCCCTGGCCGGCACGAACGTGCGCTACCCGCTGTTCATCGACCCGGAGATCACGCCGAACACCAGCTTCTACGCCCAGGTCATGCACGTCTCCAACGGCTACAACCAGGAGTGGGACACGACCTCGGGCACGACCTCGCAGCCCAGCGGCGTGACCGAGGTGGGCGACTGCGATTACGCGGACTGCATCTGGGACACGCCAAGCGGCGCTGCACAGGGCTACGTCGACCGCGACTACTTCCGCTTCAACACCACCAACCTGGAAAAGCAGGGCGGCGCGACCGCGACGGTCTACTTCGTCTCGTTCGACGTCGATGAAGTGGGCAACAGCAACGGCTGCACGTCACGGGTGTCGGATCTCTACTCGACGACCGGCGGCATCAGCGGGAGCACCGCCTGGGGCGGCCCGCAGGGTTCGCAGATCGCGCAGGAGGGCTCCAACAACGGCGGCGGCAGCAGTTGCCCGGCGGGCAACGTGGACTTCCCGAACACCGACTCAGGCAACGGCGGGCTCAAGACCACGCTGCAATCGACAGCCACCAACGGCAACTCGGACGTCACCCTCGAGCTGCGGGCCGACAGCGAGACCAACGAGCTGCAGTACAAGACCTACAAGGACAACCCGTCGCTGTCGGTGTACTACAACTTCGCGCCGCTAGTCCCGACCGGGCTGTCTGTCGAGGACCAGGTGACGTGCGACTCTTCCACGACCTACACCTCGCTCACCAAGCCCAAGCTGTTCGCGACGGGCACGGACAACAATCCGAACCCGCTGCAGATCACGCTGAACTACACCCTTGAAACCTCAGGAGGAACGGCAGCAGGCGGCTCGCTAGCCAGTCCGACAGGCGCATCAGGCTCACAGCAGTCCGTGACTCCGCCGACCGCGCTGACCAACGGGACGGCCTATAAGTTCCAGGTTTCGGCGACTAACAACCCGACGGACAGCAAGTCGAGTAACAGAAGCAGCGCAAACTCGGCGTTTTACCCATTCACCGTGCTCACCGGGCCAACGGCGGCGCCGACGATCAGCAGCTTCGACTACCCGCAAGGGCAATGGGGCCAGCCGGCCGGAGCGCCGGGCGAGTTCACCGTCGGCTCGAACGGCCAGTCGCACATCGCCGGGTTCGCGTATTCCTTCGACGGCGGCGCTGGCAGCGAGCCGGTGCCGACCACCACCGACTGCAGCTACAACAATGACGGCGGCCTCGGCACCTCGGTCGACAGCAATGGCGACGGCCTCGGCCGCACCAGCGGCGAACTCTCGCTCGTACGGGGGAGCACTTCTCAGATCGAGATCCCCGGCACCATCGCCCCCGGCCCGCACACGCTCTTCGTCGTCAGCTTCGACCTCGCGCACAACGTGTCGGGCGAGAGTGCCTACACCTTCTACGTTCCGCAGAATTACCAGGGCGCGAGCCAGCCGGTGACCTACATCAACGGCAGCTCGCTGGTGGCAGGCGCGACCGGCACCAACGCGTCGCTGGTAGCCACGCAGGCCAACTGCTGTGGCCTCAGCTGGCGCGGCGGCAGCCAGCTGGAATTCAACGGCACCGCGAGCGCACAGACCTTCACGGTCTCGATCAGCGTCCCTGACGCCGGCCTGTGGCAGCTCGGCGCGGATATGACGCTCGCCACCGACTACGGGCAGGCGGAGGTCGTACTTGACCAGGCCACGTCCAACCTCACGCTCGGCGGCACCGGCGCCGTGCCCTGGGATGGGTACGCCTCGAGGGTCACAAACGCCTACCTCGACCTCGGCACCCAGAACCTGAGCGCGGGTACCCACACGCTGACGTTCACGATGACCGGGCAGAACGCCAGCTCCGCTGGCTTCAAGGCCGGCATCAACTACATCACGCTCAGCCCGACCGGCCGGTACGAGGCCGAGAGCCTCGCGACGGGCACGCCATCGGCCGGCACCCTGGCGCCGCAGTTCCAGTCGGGCTCGCCCTGGTCGGACAACGGCCAGCTGCTGCTGGCCAACACCACGGTCGGCGCGAAGTTCACGGTGAACATCACCGCGCCCGTCGAGTCCGACTACGCGCTCGGGGTGAACCTCACCACGGGCGCCAACTACGGCTCGCTGCGCTTCGACCTCGACCCGGCGACTGCCAACATCAACCTGGACAACACCGCGACCAGCCCGCTGGACACCTACACCGCCTCCCTGGGATCGACCTACGTCTTCCTGGGCGGAGTGCACCTGACCGCGGGCACCCATGTCCTGCAGGTCACGGTCACGGGCAACGACCCGTCGTCGGCCGGCGACAACGCCGGGCTTGACTACGTCGAGGCGGTGCCGGTGACCGGCGCCACTGACGCCAGTTTCACCGCCGCGATGAACAACCTGGGCATCGCCACCGACGGCGCGGCCTTGTTCGCCGGCAACTTCGACCTCACCAGCACCACCAGCGGCAAGAACCTGTCATTCCAGGCCATGCAGACGGCCGGGATCACGCCGGGCACGGCGACGGCGGCCGGTGCCACGTTCACGCTCAACGGCGCGAACTTCACGATGCCGAAGCTCAGCGCCAACGGCACTACGGTCATCGACGACAATGTGATCCCCGACGGGCAGACCATACCGCTGCCGGCGATCAAGGCCACCGACGTGGCGCTGCTCGCGGCTACCACCTGCGGCAACACGGTCGGCGCGCCGACCGGCCACGCCACTTTGAATTACAGCAACGGCAGCTCGAGCCAGCCGCTGGTCACCTCGGTGCCCGACTGGACCAAGACCTTCGGCGCGGCCCAGATCGTGCTCAGCCACTGGGACATCGGCACGACGGCGGACACCACCGAGCTGCCCCACCTGTATGAGGTAATGCTGCCCGCCAACCCGAACGCCACTCTGTCCTCGATCACGCTGCCGGTGCTCCCGGTCAGCTTCCTCGGCGGCCACGGCTGCGGCCCGGCCGGGAACCTGCTCCACATCCTCTCGATCGGCACGAGGCCGGTGAGCGCGGGCCAGGGCCGGCGGCACGGCGTGGACCGGCGGCTACGCCGGCCCGATGGACGCCGCGATCAGCCCCGCTGGCGGCTCGCTGAACAACACCACGCTGCGCGAACTGGTGAGCACCACGTCACCTGGCACGACCGGGCAGCAGGTGCGCATCCAGCTGTCGAACGGCCACGGCACCACGCCGGTCACCTTCGACGCGGTGACCATCGCCGCGCAGTCGACCGGGGAGGCGACGGTCGCCACCCCGGTCGCGCTGACCTTCGGCGGGTCGGCCAGCGTCACGATCCCGGCGGGCGGCGACGCTTACAGCGATCCCGTGGCCAGGCCCACGGGCGGGACCGGCCTGATGTTCGTCAGCATGCACATCCCGGCCACGTCGGCGCAGACGCTGGTGCCGATCCACGAGACGGTCAACGCGAGCAGCTGGTTCACGACCGGCAACCAGACCGCGAACATGGACGGGACGCCGTTCGTGAACACGAGCTCGACGCAGGGGCTGTACTACCTGTCGCGGGTCGACGTCAGCGACGCGACCGCGACCGACGGCACGATCGCCGTGCTCGGCGATCAGACAGCCGCGCAGGCGCCGAACTTCACCTACGACAACTGGGCCTCGCACCTGGACACCACGCTGCAGACGGCGGGAGTCGCGCTGCCCGGCTCGGTGGCCAACGTCTCGACGGCCGGCGAGCTGCCGACGCACTGGTGGCGTATGAACGGCACCGGCCTTGACACCGCGACCACCGCCTACGACAGCGGCTCGTCGCCGACGTCGAACCTGACGCTGGGCGGCTCAGCGTCCTGGACGACGGACAACCCCGCCACCGGAGTGAGCGTCGGCGCGCTCTCGCTCAACGGGACCAGCGGGTTCGCGGCGAGCTCGGGCCAGGTGGTCAACACCGCGGGCAGCTACACGGTGTCGGCCTGGGTCAATCTGTCGTCGGTTCCGTCGCACAACGCCACGGTGGTGGCGCAGGACGGGACTAATAACAGCGGCTTTTACCTTGGCGTGCGCGGCGGCGACTGGGCGTTCTACTTCGCCGCCAGCGACACGACCGGCGCGGCGGTGACCAGCGCGACCGGACCGGCCGTGACGGCGGGGACGTGGACGCACCTGACGGGCGTGTATAACTCCTCAAGCGGCACCGCGCAGCTCTTCGTCAACGGCACGCAGGCGGCCAGCGTCGCGTTTACCGGCTGGACGTCGACCGGGAACCTGACCGTTGGCCGGGACAAGACCGGCGGGGTCGCTGGTGACTTCCTGCCCGGCGAGGTCAGCGACGTGCAGGAGTTCAGCACCTCGCTGTTCGGCACCGGCGTCCAGCAGGTCTTCACCAACAGCGCCTCGAACGTCGTCACGGCCGCGAACGCGGGCAACTGGCTGCGGCTGTACGTCTCGGCGGAGCCCAACGTGCGGGACGTCATCGTCAGCGTCGGGGCTACCGACGTGCTGGAAGGGGCGTCGGCGGCGACGGTCGAGTCGAACCTGCGGAGCCTCGTCTCAGCGATCCAGGCCTACTTCACCGACAACGACCCGAGCACGCCATCGGTCCAGGTGATCCTGACGACGATCGTGCCGCTCGGCATGTCGGGCACCGATCCGCGCGAGGCGGTCAGGCAGGCCGTCAACAGCTGGATCACCGGCAACAACACGACGGCTCAGGTGACCTCGGATGTCGCCGCGGCGGTGGCGCAGCCGGGCAGCCCGAACCTGGTCGCCTCGTCCCTGCTGAGCGGCGGCGTCCCGACCACCGCTTACTACACCGACATCGCGAGCCAGATCGCGACCGACGTGTCGAACGCGATCCCCGTGTTCATCAACGGCCTCTAGGCCGAGTTCCGTCCCGCAAGGAAGGTAGCTGGAGGCAGGCATGACTAACTGGGCGGATCGTTGGGCGCGGTCTGGCGCGGCGCTTGTGGTAGTAGCGGGCCTCGGGCTGTCGATGGGGCCGGCGCAGGCGGCGGCGCGGCCGGCGCCGTTGCACTGGCGGCCCAAGCCGCAGCGGGTCAAGGTGCTGCCCAGGGTTCCGTTCCATCCGGCGCTGCCATCCAGGCGGCTGCCCAAGGTGCCCGAGGGCAGGCGGCCGGCCACGACCTGGCCGGCCGCCGGCACCGCGGCCGTGAGGTTCACCCAACCCGGGCGCATGGTGCGCGCGGGCGGGCTTCCGGTGCTGGCCGGGGCCGCGGGTCCGAGCAGCGCGGCGATTCAGGGTGCCCAGGTGCGGGTGCTGGGCCAGAGCCTGGCGCGCGAGCTCGGGTTGTCCGGGGTCGTGTTCGGCGTCTCGGCTCCGGCCGGCCCAGCCGGGAAGGGCGGGCTGATATCGGTCGGGCTCGACTACGCCAAGTTCGCGAACGCTGTCGGCGGTGACTTCGCTGACCGGCTGCACCTGGTGCAACTGCCGGCCTGCGCGCTGACGACACCAGCCAAGGCCCGGTGCCGCACGCAGACACCGGTGGACTCCCAGCTTCAGCCACGCCGGGAAGTCGTGTCGGGCGCGGTGTGGCTCGGTGCCGCCGGCCAGCCGGCGGCGACCGGACCAGGCGCGAGGCTGGTCGCGCCGCAGGCGGGACGGTCGGTGGTGATGGCGGCGGTGTCAGGCCCGTCGGGCAGCAACGGCGACTTCACCGTGTCGTCGCTGTCGCCGCAGGGCACGTGGACCAGCGGCGGGCCCTCAGGCGACTTCACCTGGTCCTATCCCATCACCGTGCCCCAGTCCGCGGCCGGCGACGCGCCGTCAGTTGCCCTCGACTACGACTCCTCCAGCGTGGATGGCCGGGTGGCATCGACGAACAACCAGTTCGGGATGGTCGGCGAAGGGTTCACGCTGTCGTCTGACAGCTATATCGAGCGTTCCTATGCCGACTGCGCCGACGATCCCGAGGGCGCGATCACCGGGAAGGGCGACGCCTGCTGGGCGGGCCAGGTGGTCACGATGAGCCTGGACGGCCGGTCGACGCCGCTGGTGCTCGATGACAGCGCGAACACCTGGCATGAGCAGAACGACGCTGGCGACCGGGTGCAGTACCTGACCGGTACCGACGCCGACACCGGGAACGGCACTCACGACGACGGCTACTGGGTCGTGACGACGCCTGACGGCACGCAGTATTTCTTCGGCAAGAACAAGGGCCCGGGCTGGGCCGCCGGCGACCCGGTCACCAACTCCGCGTTCACCGAGCCGGTGTACGGGGCGCACAGCGGCGACCCGTGCTTCTCGTCCAGCGGCTTCGGGTCGTCGTCGTGCCCGCAGGCGTGGCGGTGGAATCTCGATTTCGTCATCGACACCAACGGCAACACCCAGGCGTATTACTACCACCAGGAGACCAACTACTACGGCGCCAACGGCGGCACCACCGGCGTGCAGTACGTCAGGGGCGGTTACCTGACGCGGATCGACTACGGGCTCCGCGAGGAGGCCGGCTCGGTTTACGGGACGGCGAACGCGCCGCAGCAGGTGGTGTTCAACGCCGATCAGCGGTGCATTCCTACCTCCACGTTCACCTGCACGGCGGCCCAGTTCACGTCGGCCAACGCGGCGAACTGGCCGGACACGCCGTTCGACCAGCAGTGCGCATCGGGCGCGACCTGCACCAACCACGGGCCGACGTTCTGGTCGCAACTGCGGATCGACAAGATCACTACCCAGTACTGGAACGGCACCAAGTACGTGCCGGTGGATCAGTACCTGCTCGGGCAGGGCTTCTCGGCCGAAGGCGACCCCGAGCTGATCTTGAACTCGATTACCCACACCGGGTTCGCCGCCTCCGGGACCTCGCTCGCGGTGCCGCCGGTGCAGTTGTCGTACCAGCTCATGGACAACCGGATTCCTGGTTACAACGACCAGCCCGGGATGGCGCACTGGCGGCTGACGAATATCGAGACTGAGACTGGCGAGCTGATCTCGGTGACGTATTCGAGTGAGTGCACGGTCGCGCAGATCCCGGCTGACCCGTCGTCGAACAACTCGCTGTGTTATCCGGTGAAGTGGACTCAGTTTGGCGCGATGAATCCCATCCTGGATTATTTCAACAAATATCTGGTGTCCCAGGTCGAAGTGCAGGACGGGACGGCCGGCGATCCGGCTCAGCTGACGAAATACAACTACATCGGGAATCCGGCCTGGCATTACGACGACAACGAGGTGGTCAAGGCCAAGAACAGGACGTGGGGCCAGTTCCGGGGCTTCGCCCAGGTCAACACCCTGTCGGGCAACCCGGCTAACCAGACCAACGGCGTCGCCGACGCGCAGACGCTGACCGAGACCCGGTTTTTCCAGGGCATGAACGGCGACACCAACGGCAGCGGCGGCACCACCAGCGGCGTCACCGTCAGCGATTCCAACACCGCCACCTACACCGACGCCAACGCCCTGGCCGGGCAGGAACTGGAGACTCAGGTCTTCAACGGGACCAGCGGCGCCGAGATCAGCGCCACGATCACCGTGCCATCCGTAGTCCAGACCACCGGGACGAGGTCACGGACCGGACTGCCCGACCAGGTCGCCACCATGGTCAGGACCACCAGGCAGACCATGTACACCGACCTCGCCGACGGCACCCAGCAGCAGAAGCAGGCCGTCACCAGTTACGACAGCTCCGGTCGCGCGGTGCTCGACGACCAGACCGGCACCGGCATCGGCGAGACCTGCACCCAGACGACCTACGACGACAACGCGACCGCGTGGATCAAGGACGCCGTCAGCGAGTCCATCGAGTCGGCGCAGGCGTGCCCGGCCTCGCCAGGCAGCCTGACCGCGGCCGACATCATCTCCGACACGCGCACCTACTACGACGGGTCGGCCAGCCTCACGGCGGCGCCGACCGCCGACAACGCGACCAAGGTAATGAAGGCGACCGCGAACAGCGCCGGCACCTTGACTTTCGTCACCCAGTCCGCGACCGGCTACGACTCGTCGGGCCGGGTGACCTCGCTGGCTGACGGGCTCGGCCACACGACCACGACCGCCTACACGCCGGCCGACGGCGGCCCGCTGACCCAGATTGTCACGACCAACCAGCTTGGCCAGACGCAGACCAAGGTGTTCGACCCGGGCCGAGGTTCTGTGCTCTCCTCCACCGACGCCGCCGGCTACGTCACGACGGCGACCTATGACCCGCTCGGACGGCTCACCGCCGAGTGGAAGCCAGGCCGGTCCCAGGCGGGCGGAGCCACGGCCAGCCTCACTTACTCCTATTCCGTGTCGCAGTCGGCGCCGCTGGCGGTGACGACGAACACCCTGGCGGACTACGGCACTGGCACGAACTACGTCCCTGCGATCGCGATCTACGACTCGCTCGGCCAGCTGCGGCAGACCCAGGCGGCCGCCGAAGGCGGCAACACCGTCGTCACCGACACCTTCTACGACAGCCATGGCTGGGTAGCGGGGAAGGACAATAAGTACGTGGTCTCGGGTAACCCGTCGGCCTCGCTCGTGTCGGTCGCGCCCACCGCGGTCAACGACCGGACCGTCTACACCTTCGACGGCTCGGGACGGGTCGTCAACACCCAGAACTACAACGGCGCGGCGCTTACCGACTCCACCCAGACCGTATTCGGCGGCCTTCAGGTCACCACGATCCCCAAGAGCGCCTCCGGGACTGTGATGGGCACGCCCACCGCGTTCGTCGCGAACGTGCTCGGCCAGCAGACCCAGCAGCTCCAGTACGCCTCCGCGCCGACGGTGACGGGCTCGGTGGTCACGGGCGGCAGCCCGCAGGCCACCACGATGACGTACGACTCGTCAGGCAATAAGACTTCGGTCAAAGACCCGGCGGGCAACACCTGGTCATATACCTACGACCTGCTCGGCCGGGAGACCAAGGAAGTCGACCCCGACGCCGGGACGACGGTCACCGGGTACGACGCGGCCGGCAACGTCGCCTTCACCACCGACGGCGCCGGCAACACGCTCAATTACACCTACGACGGCCTGAACCGGAAGATCGCCGAGCACTCGGGGTCCACGACGCAGGGCACCGGCACGCTGATGGCGAGCTGGACCTGGGACACGCTGAAGAAGGGCCTGCTCAGCTCGGAGTCCTCCGTCACCGGCGGCGCGACCTACACGACCGGTATGCTCGGGTACGACGCCGAGGGCGACATCTCCGGCACGTTCGTGACCGTGCCGGCCGGGCAGCCGCTGGCCGGCACGTACCGCACTCAGTACGCGTACTCCACGACCGGGCTGATGCTGTCCCAGACCCCGGCGGCCGGGGGCGGCCTGCCGGTGGACTCGCTGACCTACACCTATGACAAGTTCGGCAACCCGACGAGCGAGGACGGCTTCGACGTCTACGCCTCGGGTGCGACCTGGACGCCGTACGGCGAGATCTCCCAGATCGACCTGGGATCAGGGGCGTCGTCGGCGGCCCTGACCTACTCCTATGATCCGCAGACCAGGAATATCACCGGGATCAACCTGTCGGATCAGCAGCCGTCGCCGCAGGTCGACAACCTCGCCTATACCTACAACGCCGACCAGCAGGTCACCCAGATCGCCGATACGCAAGGCGGTACCGGGGCTCCGGTGGAGGATCAGTGCTTCTCTTATGACGGGCTGAGCCTGGCTGACGCAAGGCTGGACGTCGTCCAACGCGTGCGCGACGAACCCGGCGACGGCGGGCAACGGCACGGTCAGCGGGCCCGAGCCGTACTGGCAGTCCTGGACCTTCGACCCCGAAGGCGACATCCTCACCGCCACTAACCACGCTCCGGCGGGCAACGCCGGCGGTGACACCACGACTACCTACCACTACGGCGTCGCCGGCCACGCCCACGCCGTGTCATCGACCAGCGCGGCCAACACGGTGACTGGCAGCCTGCCCACCACCAGCTACGCCTACGATGGCGCAGGTGACATCACGACGCTCGGGAGCCAGACCCTGACCTGGAACGCCAACGGCAAGATCGCCACGGCGGGCACCGCCGCGGCCCCGTCCAGCTACATCTACTCTGCCGACGGCGACGAGCTAGTGGAAGCCGATACCAGCGGCGGGACCACGACGACCACGCTGTACCTGCCGAACGAGCAGCTGAGCACCAACGGCACCACGACGACCGGCGTCCGCTACTACACCTTCGCCGGCCACCTCATCGGCGAGACCACGCCGACGACGCTGTACTGGCTGTCCGGCAACACCCAGGGCACCATGACCGCCGCCGTCGCCGCGTTCAGCGAGTCCTCGCCGGTGATCCGGCGGGCCACCACGCCGTACGGCACCATGCTGACCGGTACCGGCACCTGGCCCGACAACAAGGGCTTCCTCGGCGACCCCGCTCATTCGGCGACCGGCCTGGTGGATGTCGGCGCCCGGAAGTTCGATCCGGCGACTGACCTCTTCATCAGCGTCGACCCGGTGCTGTCCACCAGTTCACCGCAAACCATGACCGGCTACACCTACGCCGCCGACGATCCCATCACGAACAGCGATCCCAGCGGCGAGATGTACATCACCGGCAGCGGCTGCGTCGGATCGCTCCAGTACTGCGAGGCCCACACTCCGCACAGTTCGGCTCCGGCCCGGCCGCCGACAGCCGGCGACTACCTGGGCAGCGGCAACTACGGGATGGTGTCGGTGCTGCTTGGCCTTCCCCGGGCGCTGCTCTTCCCGGTCCCGCCGAAGCCGAAGCTTTATCCGATGATGACGGGCGGTGCGCCGTGCGAGAGGTTCGGCGCGAACTGCGGGTCCAAGATGGTGCCGCTTTACCACAACGACAACGACGGCGTCGGCATGGCACTGTCCTGGCTGACCGGTATCGGGAACCGGCATCAGTACTTCAACCAGTGGGACCCGATGACCCAGCAGCTGATGCGCGACCCGCACATCCAGGGCGTGACCTCACTGATCGCACGGAAGTACCTGCCAGAAGGGCTCTACACCAACGCGAACCCATATAAAGACCACGCCAATCCGGCCTCTGTCTTCTTCGACATGTGGGACTACTGGACGGGCGCTCATCTCGGCGGACGCGCCCCGGTCGATGGCTTCACCGGCAGCTACAACCTGACCTGGGCGGCCGTGCCGACCAGCAGCGACAGCGCCCGGGTGTTCTTCACCGCCACTAACGTCACCGACAACAACTCAGGCCTGTATCACCTGAGCAACCTGGTCGGCAACATGGACGGGTGGACCCTGGGTCACGCCGGCCCGCTCGCCGCGGTGAGCCAGACGTATCAGTGGCAGGTCACTATTGGCTACTGACTGGCTGCGCAAACCCTGGCTCTACCTGATCCTGAGCGTGGTGGTGTTCGCCGTGCTCGTCGGCTTGGTCGCGGTCCACCTGGAGGGTAACTTCGCCTCGCAAGTCCAGTCACCCCCGCGCCAGCTGCTCATAGGCACCTGGAAGAGCGCGTCGGGCGCGGTGCTGCGGCTGAATCCAGATGGCACCTTCGCCTCGCAGGGGCTGTCGGCCAGGGCCGGGGAGACCTCATCGCTCAATATCCCGCCGAGCGGCGGCGGACGCTGGCATGTCGGGCCGGTCCCGGACGAGCCGCCCGGGGTGACCTTCCGGTTCGCGCGCAACGTGCAGATGGAGCTCCTCGTCGAGCGGATCGGGTCGGCCCTGGTCATGTACTACGACAAGGGCGACCCGGACGAGGGGGCCAGCGGTCAGTACCAGTTCAGAAAAGCCGAGGAGGTCAAGCTTCGCGTTAAGCGATGCTGGATTCCAGCAGCCGGAGGATTCTGCCTGCCGAATTTGGTGCCTCGTGGTGGCCGCGCCGCGCTCAGGTCGCTGGCCAGTGCGGGCCTAGGTAGGGGTCCGGGTGGTCCCGCGCCCAGTTGTCCAGGATTTTCGCGAGTCCGGCGGCCATCGCAGCGCCGGCGGGCAGGTTCTTCTTCAGGACGAACACGAGCACCACGTCGCGTTCGGCGGAGAAGTCCGCGACGTTCTCGGTGACGACGGCCCGGCCCTCCGCGCGGGCCGCCGCAGCTACGTCGGAGTCCTCGGCCGCCCGCAGGCCGACCTGGGCGACGTGGACCGCGTCGCGCCTGTAGCTGTCGCGTAGCAGCGCGGCGGCCGCTGCCGGGAACATCTCATCGATCAGGAACGCCGTCATGCCAGCAGCACCTCGCGCTGCCGCGCCGCGCCTCGGTTGTGCTCGGCCATTGAGCGGTTGCGGTCGATCCGCGCCCGGATCTCGGCCAGGTGCTCGGCGGCGTAGTCCAGGGCGATCCGGATCAGCCGCGGATGCAGGTCCGTCTCCGCCGCCAGCACGCTGATCCGCTGCTCCTCGCTGCCGTCGAGTTCCTGCAGGCGCGCGATGACCTCCCACACGTCCGGGCCGGCGGCGAGCGCGGCACGCCGGTCGTGTGCCTGGCCCCGGAAGACGATCCCCGGATAGTCCCGCTGGTCGATGCCCTCGATGATCAGCTGATCCAGCAGCGCCGTAGCGGTGCTGCCCTCGCGTGCGGCGCGTGACGCCAGCCTGGCTTTGGCGGCGTCGCTGATCCGGAATGATGTGCTAGCGGCCATGGTGACCTCCCTCGTCTCGCAACCGACTATACCGCAGTGTAGCTCTAATGCGCTACAAGGCGAGGTGGCATCCACGACAGGGCAAGGCTGTACTCGTTTCCGCCGGCGCGGCGAGTAGCGTTCGCGGCCTGCGCCGCCGTGATCAAGGAATCGCACTCCGGCCGGTCATGATCACGGAAGGCTGGAGCGGGCGGTGTTAGCGGATCAGGCTGACGCTGCCGTCGGCGAGTACCGTCCAGCCCGGGTTGTGGGCGACTTCCCAGGGGTGCCCGTCGGGATCGATGAAAAGTCCGGAGTACCCGCCCCAGAAGGTGCCGGCGGCTCCCGGCCGATCACCGCGCCCGCCGCCCTGGCCTCCTCGATGACGGCGTCGACCTCGGCGGGTGACCTGACGTTGTGGGCGAGTGTGACCCCGCCCCAGCCGCCGCCGTCGGTAACCGTGCTGTCCTGGGCGAGTGACGTGCGGTCCCAGAGCCCGACGATCATCCCGCCGGCCTGGTAAAACGCGACGTCGTCTGGTGAGTTGGCGGCAGGGGCCCAGCCAAGCGCCGCGTAGAAACGTCTGGCCCTCTGCAGGTCGCTGACGCCTAGCGTGACAAGGCTGAGCCGTTGCTCCATGGGCACCGACTTTACCGTCCGGCTGGTATCTCAGCCGTGCGGCCAGGCAATGGGAGGCCATGTATCGATAATGTATCCATAATGTATTGACATAACCCTAATTCCCCATCAATGTAACCCATTGCGAGGTCTGCGAGGTCTGCTAGCACTGCGAGGAAAGGGGCCGGCCATGTCGCGCAAGGGCTTTGGCCTTCATCTTCACGCGCTGCCTCGGATTTGCTGGCAGAGCCACCGGAAATGGCGCGAGCTCGCGGCTGGCGCAGCCGCTGCGGGACTAACGCTGGGCATGGCCAGCGGCCTGATACCTGGCAGCGCAGCCATGGCCGCCAGCAAGCCGCTCGCTGGGCACCGCGTAGCGGGTCACCGGCCGCCGAGAGACTTCGCGGCGGGCCCGGAGCATCTGCGTGGCCCCAGGGCTGCGACACCAGGGAAGGCGCGGCCAGCCAGGCCGGTCAAGCTGACCCTCGATCAGCGAGCTGAGTCGGCGGCGATGAAGCAGGCCATGCGGACCGGAAAGCCGGTCCTGGTCGCGGCCGAGACGACGCCGACCGTGGCGGTGATGGCCAGGCCAGACGGCCTGCTGTCGATGACCTCGAACGTGTTCCCGGTCCGGGTCAAGATCCGCGGCGCGTGGAAGTCCATCAACCCGAGGCTGCGCAAGACGGCCGGCGGCTCGTGGGCACCGGCCGTCGCCAGCACGCCGGTCACCTTCTCCGGCGGCGGAGCCGGCCCGCTAGTGACGGTGGCGGACGCTGCGGGCCAGACCGTCTCGATGTACTGGCCAGCAGCCCTCCCCAGACCGGTCATAAACGGCAGCATCGCCCTCTATCGCAACGTCCTGGCGGGCATCGACCTGCGGATGAAGGCGACGGGCACCGGCTACCAGGAAACCCTCGTCGTGCACAACGCGACCGCTGCTTCCGATCCGGCGCTGCGGTCGCTGTCGTTCAGGGTGCGGGCGGTGCGGGGGCTGGCGCTGCGCCGCGGGCCGCACCGCTCGCTCGGGGTCGTCGACAGCGAGACCGGCAAGCTAGTCTTCGCGATCGGCCAGGCGCAGCTGTGGGACTCAAGCCGCACCCAGTCCGCCCCCGCCCCTCAGCCAGCCACCGCGGACACGGCAGGGTCAGGCAGGATCACCGCCGTGCCGGTCAGCTACCGGCTCGCTAGCCCCATGGCTGCCACGATCGCCCTGGCGCCGCCCGTCAGCGCGCTCACCGGCAAGGCAGTCCGCTACCCGCTGTATATCGACCCGGAGATAGCGCCGGCCACCGATTTCTACGCGCAGGTGATGCTGACCCACAACGGCGCGGACGCGCAGGAGTGGGACACCAGCTCGGGTACGACCTCGCAATCGGGCGGCGTCACCGAGATTGGCGACTGCGGCTACTCGAGCTGCGTGTGGATCAACGGCAGCGGCACCGAGTTCCTCGGCTACACCGACCGCGACTACTTCAGGTTCGCCACCACGAACCTGGAGAAGCGCAACAGCCAGGCCGCGACCGTGTACCTGGCGAGCTTCGATGACGAGGAGACGTACAACAGCCAGGGCTGCACCTCCGAGCTCTCCGCCGTCTACTCCACGACTGGCGGGATCTCCTCGACCACGGCGTGGGGCGGCCCGCAGGGATCGCTGCTCGCTACGGCGAGTTCGAAGGCAGGCGGCGGATCGTCGTGTCCGGCGGCCAACGTGGACTTCTCCAGCAGCGCCTCGGGCAACTCGGCCTTGAAGACAACGCTGCAGAGCGTCGCGACCGCGGGCTCCTCCACCGTGACCCTGGAGCTGCGGGGCGACAGCGAGACTACCGAGACGCAGTACAAGCGTTACAAGGACAACCCGACGCTGACGGTGTACTACAACTTCGCGCCGCTGACGCCTACCGGGCTGTCGGTGCAGAACCAGGTCACCTGCGCTTCGGGGACCACGTACACCTCGCTGACTCAGCCCAAGCTCTTCGCGACCGGGACCGACAACAACCCGAGCCCGCTTCAGGTGACGTTGAATTACACCCTCCAAACTTCAGCAGGAACGGCAGCGGGCGGCACGCTGGCCAGTCCGACAGGCGCCTCGGGCTCGCAGCAGTCCACGACGCCATCGACGGCGCTGGTCAGCGGGACGGCGTACAAGTTCGATGCGACGGCGACGAATAAACCGACGGACACCGAGTCGACGGCGCGGACCGGGCCTGCCTCAGCCTTCGACCCGTTCACGGTGATGACCGGGCCGGTGGGGGCACCGACGATCAGCAGCTCCGACTACCCGCAGGGGCAGTGGGGACAGCCGGCTGGGGCACCCGGCGTGTTCACCGTGGGGGCGAACGGTGCTTCGAATATCGCCGGTTTCGCCTACTCCTTCGACGGCGGAGCCGGCAGCGAGCCGACGCCGACCACCACTGACTGCGGCTACAACAATGACGGCGGCCTCGGCACCTCGGTGGACAGCAGCGGCGACGGCCTTGGCAGCACCAGCGGTGAACTCGGCCTCGAGCAGGGCAGCACGGCGCAGATCGAGATTCCCGGCACTACGACGCCAGGCCAGCACACGCTCTTCGTGGTCAGCTTCGACAAGGCGCACAATATTTCTGGCGAGTCCGCTTATACGTTCTACGTTCCGCAGAATTTCCAGAGCACAAGTCAGCCGGTCGCCTTTATCAATGGCAGCACGCTGGCCGCCGCCGCGACCGGAACCAACGCCTCGCTGGTGACCACGCAGGCGAACTGCTGCGGGCTTAGCTGGCGCGGCGGTAACCAGCTCATCTTCAATGGCATCGCCAACGCCCAGACCTTCACGGTCGCCATCAGCGTGCCTGACGCCGGCCTCTGGCAGCTTGGCGCGGATCTGACGAAGGCCGGGGATTACGGCCAGGAGCGGATCGACCTCGATCAGGCGACCTCTGACATCAACCTCGGCGGCACCGCGAGCGTGGCCTGGGACGGCTACAGCCCGGTCGTGCGGAACTCCTACCTCGACCTTGGCACCCAGTCCCTCACCGCGGGCTCGCACACGCTGACCTTCACCATGACCGGACAGAACGCCAGCTCGACCGGGTTCAAGACCGGCATCAACTACCTCACGCTGAGCCCGACCAGCCGCCAGGAAGGTGAGAGTCTCGCCCACGGAACGCCGTCGGCCGGGACGCTCGGGCCGCAGTCGTTCGCCGGTACGCCGTGGTCGGACAACGACCAGCTGTTCCTGGACAACGCCGCTCTTGGCGCGCAGTTCACCGTCAGCTTCAACGCCCCGGTCGAGTCCGACTACGCGCTCGGCGTCAATCTCGCTACGGCGAACGACTACGGGTCACTGCGGTTCGACCTTGACCCGGCCACCAGCGACATCAACCTGGACAACACCGCGACGAGCCCGCTCGACACCTACAGCACGTCAGTGAGCGCGACGTACGTCTTCCTCGGCGGCGTGCACCTGACCGCCGGGATCCATGTCCTGAAGGTCACCGTGGTCGGCACCGACGCGGCGTCGATCAACAACAGGTACAACGCCGGCATCGACTTCCTCGAGGCGGTCCCGGTGACCGGCGCCAAGGACGCCAGCTTCACCGCCGCGATGAACGACCTCGGAATCGCCAGCGACGGCGCCGCATCGTTCGCTGGCGACCTCGACCTGACCAGCACGTCCACCGGCAGGAATCTGTCCCTGCAGGCCATGCAGGCCGCTGGGATCACGCCAGGGACGGCAACCGCGTCCGGCGCCACGTTCTCGCTCAACGGCGCGAACTTCACGATGCCGCAGCTCAACGCGAGCGGGGCCACAGTGCTCGGCGACAACGTGATCCCGGACGGGCAGACCATTCCGCTGCCGGCGATCAAGGCCACTGACGTAGCGCTGCTCGTCGCGACCACCTGCGGCGGTACGACCGGCTCGCCCGCCGCCCCGGCCACGCTGAACTACGCGGGCGGCAGCGCGAGCCAGCCGCTGATCACCTCGGTCCCGGACTGGACCCTGGCCAGGGGGTCGGCGCAGATCGTACTCAGCCACCGGGATGCCGGCACGGCGGCCATTAACGGCGCGGCGCGGCTGTATGAGGTGATGCTGCCCGCGGTCCCCAGCGCGACGTTGTCCTCCATTACGTTGCCGGTAATGCCGGTCACTTTCCTCAACAACGACGGCTGCGGGCCAGAGGGCCACCTGCTGCACATTCTCGCGATCGGCACCAGGCCGGTGAGCGCCGGGCAAGGTCCGGCCGGATCGGCGTGGACTGGCGCCTACGCGGGCCCGATGGATGCGGCGATCGCCCCGGCCGGCGCGGCACTGAGCAACACGACGCTGCGTGAGATCATCGCCGTGACCTCGCCGGGGAGCGGGCAGGCGCGGGTTCAGCTGTCGAACGCTCACAGCATGGTGCCGGTCACCTTCGACGCCGCCACGATCGGCGCGCAGTCGAGCGGCACCGCGACGGCCGCCGTTCCGGTCGCGCTGACGTTCGGCGGGTCGGCGAGCGTCACGATCCCGGCGGGCGCGGATGCCTACAGCGACCCGGTGGCGATCCCCGGTGCGGGCAAGCTCGTGATCAGCCTGCACATCCCGGCTACCTCGACGCAAGCCCTGGTTCCGGTGCACGAGACGCCGAACTCCACGACGTTCTGGGCGGCCGGAAACCAGACGGCTAACAGCGACGGGACTCCGTTCACGAACACGTTCTCGACGCTAGGCGAGTACTACGTGTCGCGGATCGACGTCAGTGACAGCGCGGCGACGGGCGGCACGGTCGCGGTGCTCGGCGATCAGACCGCGATGGCCGCGCCGGCTTTCACCTTCGGCAACTGGGCCAGTGACCTGCCGGCCGCACTGCAAGCCGACGGGGTGGCGCTGCCCGGCTCGATCGCCGATGTGGCCTCCGGCGGCGCGATGCCGACGCACTGGTGGCGGATGAACGGCAGCGGCCTGGACCCGGCGACGACCGCGTACGACAGCGGGTCGTCTCCGACCGCCAGCCTGACGCTCGGTGGCACGGCGGCCTTTATCGCCGATACCCCGACCACCGATACGACGACTGGCGCGCTGTCACTGGACGGGACGAGCGGGTTCGCGTCGACCTCCGGCCAGGTAGTGAGCACGGCCGGCAGTTACACCGTGTCGGCCTGGGTGAAGCTGTCGTCGGTTCCTTCGCACAATGCCACGGTCGCGGCGCAGGACGGCGCCAGTAACAGCGCCTTCTACCTGGGCGTGCGCAGCGGTGACTGGGCCTTCTACTTCGCCAATAGCGACACCACCGGGGCGGCGGTCACCAGCGCGACCGGCCCGGCCGTGGCGGCGAATACGTGGACGCACCTGGCCGGTGTCTACAACGCCGGGGCGGCGACAGCGCAGCTCTACGTCAACGGAGTGCTGGCCGCCAGCGTGCCCTTTACCGGCTGGGCGTCGACCGGCAGCCTGACCGTGGGCCGGGACAAGACCGGCGGGGTGGCTGGCGACTTCCTGCCCGGCGAGATCAGCGACGTGCGGGTCTTCAACTCGGTGCTGCCAGCTACCAGCGTGCAGCAGGTCTCCAGCGACTCCAGCGCCAGCACGGTCACCGCGGCTAACGCGATGGCCTGGCTGCGGAACTACGTCACCGCTGAGCCCAACCTGCGGGACGTGATCATCAGCGTCGGCGCCAATGACGTGCTGCAGGGTGCCTCGGCCGCCTCGATCGAGTCGAACCTGGACTCGATCGAGAACAACCTGTCCACCCTCATCGCCGCTGTCCAGAACCTCGCGGTCGACAACGACCCGGCCACGCCGGCGGTGCAGGTGATCCTCACCACGATCGTGCCGCTCGGATTGTCGGCCAGTGATCCGCGCGAGGCCGTCAGGCAGGCGGTCAACAGCTGGATCACCGGGCTCAACACGACCGCTCAGGTGATCTCGGACGTGGCCGGCGCGGTGGCTCAGCCGGGCAGCCCGAACCTGGTCGCCTCTTCTCTGCTGTCCGGCGGGGTGCCGACCGCCGCCTATTACACCGCTATCGCCAGCCAGATCGCCGGAGATGTCTCGAACGCGATCACGAACAATCTCATCAACGGACTTTGATACCTGGGTCCTTGGATTGACTCTACGAATGGACTTTTCTTGACAAGGCGCACGAACCTTACGGCCATTGTGGCCGGTGCCGGGCTTGCTCTGGGAATGATGGGCGGCTCGGTCGGGGTCAGCCAGGCTGCGAGTAAACCGCTGGTGGGTCATCGTGTGGCCGCGCATCGTCCGCTGCGCGATTTCGCGGCTGGTCCGAAGCATGTGCGTGGCCCCAGGCCAGCGGTGCCAGGTAAGCCGCGGCCGGTCAGGCCGGTCAGGCTGACGGCCGACGAGCGAGCCGAGTCGGCCGCGATGAGCCGGGCGATGCGGACTGGGAAGCCGGTCGTGGTCGCGGCTGAGACGACGCCGACGGTCGAGGTGATGGCCAGGCCGAGCGGCTTGCTGTCGATGACGTCGAATGTCCTGCCGGTCCGCGCGAAGGTCGATGGCGTGTGGCGGAAGCTCGACGCGGACCTGCGCAGGACGGCGGGTGGCTCGTGGGCGCCCGCGGTGGCGAGCGTGCCGGTGACGTTCTCCGGCGGGGGGCGCGGCCCGCTGGTCACGGTCGCCAGCCAGGCCGGGCAGACCGTCGCGATGTCGTGGCCGGCGGCGTTGCCGAGGCCGGTGGTCTCGGGCAGCGTGGCCTTGTACAAGGGCGTGCTTCCCGGAGTCGACCTGCGAATGAAGGCGACGGGCACCGGTTATCAGGAGACTTTGATCGTCCGTAATGCCCGCGCTGCCGCCGACCCGGGGCTGCGGTCGCTGGCGTTCAGCGTGCGGGTGAGCCGGGGGCTGCTGCTGCGCCGGGGCAAGCACAGCTCGCTGGGCGTGCTTGACCGCAAGACCGGCAAGCTGATGTTCGCGATCGGCCAGCCGCAGCTGTGGGACTCCAGCCATACCCAGCACTTCGCCCTGAAGGCGACGGCCGACGCGGCGGGTTCTGGGGAGGTCACCCAGGTGCCGGTCAGTTATCGCTTCGGCTCTGCCGTGACGATTCACTTGACGCCGCCGGCTGCCGCCCTGACCGGGAAGCGCGTGCGCTACCCGGTCTACATCGACCCGGAGATCGCGCCGGCCACCGACTTCTACGCCCAGGTCATGCTGACCCACGACGGCGCCGTCAGCTTGGAGTGGGACACCAGCTCGGGCACGACGTCGCAGGGCAGCGGCATTACCGAGGTCGGCGACTGCGGCTACTCGAGCTGCTTCTGGGTATCCGGCGGCGTAGAGCACTCCGGTTACACCGACCGCGACTACTTCAGGTTCGCGACCACGAATCTGGAGAAGCGCAACAGCCAGGCCGCGACCGTCTACCGGGCCGACTTCGCCGTGACCGAAGAGGACAACAGCGCCAACTGCACCTCGGAACTGTCGGACGTCTACTCGACTACCGCCGGTATTTCCTCGACCACCGCCTGGGGCGGCCCGCAGGGTTCCAAGATCGCCTCGGCGAGCTCGAACGCGGGCGGCGGCTCGGCCTGCCCGGCGGGCAGTGTCCTCTTCTCCAGCACCGCGTCGGGGAACTCGGCACTCAAGACGACGCTGCAGAGCGTCGCGACGGCCGGAGCGTCTACCGTCACCCTCGAACTGCGGGCCGATAGCGAGACCAACGAATTTCAGTACAAGCTCTACAAGGACAACCCGACGCTGACGGTGTGGTACAACTTCGCGCCGCTGACTCCTACCGGGTTGTCGGTGCAGAACCAGGTCACCTGCGTTTCCGGGACCACCTACACCTCGCTCACCAGGCCCAAGCTGTCCGCCACGGCCGCTGACAACAACCCGAGCCCCTTGCCGGTCAAGCTCAACTTCACCCTGCAGACCTCGGCGGGAGTGGCCGCCGGCGGCACGCTGGCCGCCCCGGAAGGCGCTTCGGGCTCGCTGCAGTCCACGACACCGCCGACCGCGCTCACCAGCGGCACCGCCTACAGGTTCGACGTCTCGGCGACGAACGACCCCGCCGACACCGAGTCCGCCGCGCGAACTGGGCCGACGTCGGCGTTCTTCCCGTTCACCGTGCTGACCGGGCCGGTCACCGCACCGACGATCAGCAGCTCGGATTACCCGCAGGGTCAGTGGGGGCAGGCAGCTGGAGCACCCGGCGTCTTCACCGTGGGAACGGCCGGGGCGTCGAACATCGGCGGGTTCGCTTACTCCTTCGACGGCGGCGCAGGCAGCGAGCCGGTGCCGACCACCGCCGACTGCTCCTACAACAACGACGGCGGCCTGGGCACCTCGGTCGACAGCAACGGCGACGGAGGGGGCAGCCCTAGCGGTGAGCTGGCGCTCGTCCAGGGTTCCACGGCGCAGATCCAGATCCCGAATGCCATCACGTCGGGCCCGCACACGCTCTTCGTGGTGAGCTTCGACAAGGCCCACAATATTTCGGGCGAGTCCGCCTATACGTTCTACGTTCCCGCTAATTTCCAGAGCACAAGCCAGCCGACGACCGTTATCAACGGCAGCTCCCTGATAGCCGGCGTCACCGGAGCGAGCGCGTCGCTGGTGGCCAGTCAGGCCAACTGCTGCGGAATCGTCTTCCGTGGCGGCAGTGAGCTGACCTTCAAGGGCACCGCCGCCGCCCAGACCTACACGGTCACCATCAGCGTCCCTGACACGGGCGTGTGGCAGCTTGGCGCGGAAATGACCAAGGGACCTGACTACGGCCAGCAGAAGATCGACCTGGATCAGGCGACCTCCGACATTAACCTCGGCAATACCGGGACCTTGCCGTGGGACGGCTACAGCCCGATCATCAGCAAGGGCTACAAAGACCTGGGCACCCAGTTCCTGACAGCGGGCACGCACACCCTCACCTTCACCATGTCCGGCCAGAACGCCAGCTCCACGGGGTTCAAGGCCGGCCTGGACTACCTGACGCTGAGCCCGACGAGCCGGTACGAAGGCGAGGACCTGACCGCCAGCGCGCCGTCGGCGGGCACCCTGTCCACGCAGGCCGAGGCCGGGCCGCCGTGGTCGGACAACGGGCAGCTGTGGCTGACCAACTCCGTGCTTGGCGCGCATTTCACGGTGAGCTTCACCGCTCCGGTCGAGTCGGATTACGCGCTGGGAGTTCATCTCACGACCGGGCATGACTACGGGTCGGTGCGTTTCGACCTCGATCCACAGGCCACCGACCTCAACCTCGACAACACTGCCGCCAGCCCGCTCGATGCCTACAGCCCGGTGACGTCGGCGACGTATGTCTTCCTCGGCGCGGTGCACCTGACCGCCGGGACGCACGTCCTGCAGCTCACCGTGACCGGCACCGATCCGGCCTCGGACGGTAATCACTACAACGCCGGAATCGACTTCCTGGAGGCCGCCCCGGTGACGGGCGCTACCGATTCGAGCTTCACCGCCGCGATGAACAACCTCGGCATCGCGAGCGACGGCGCGGCCTCGTTCGCCGGCAACTTCGACCTGACCAGCAGCACCCTCGGCAAGAACCTATCGCAGCAGGCCATGCAGGCAGCGGGGATCACTCCCGGCACGGCGACGGGGGCCGGCGCGACCTTCACGATGAACGGCGCGACGTTCACGATGCCCGCGCTAAAGACCAGCGGGGGCTCGGTCGTCGCCGACAACGTGATCCCTGACGGCCAGACCGTGCCGCTGCCGGCGACCAAGGCCACCGACGTGGCGCTGCTTGCCACGACGACCTGTGCCATCACGGCCGGCTCGCCGGCCATGAAAGCCACCTTGCATTACACCAACGGCGATGCCAGCCAGCCGCTGGTCACCTCGGTGCCTGACTGGATTAGCGGGCAGGGCATCCCGGCTGTCACTTTCAGCCATTCCGATGCGGGGACAGTGACCGTGTCCAGCGCCCAGCCTCGGCTCTACGAAGTGCTGCTGCCCGCGATCCCGACGCTGACGCTGTCGTCGATCACCTTGCCGGTCACGCCCGTCAACCTGCTGACCAGCACGAATTCGTGCACGACGTCGGCGAGCGTGCTGCACATCCTCGCGATGGGTACCAGGGCGGTCTCCAGTGGCCAGGCGCCGGCGGGATCGGCGTGGACTGGCGCCTATTCCGGCCCGATGGACTCGGCGATCAGCCCGGCCGGCGGGTCGATCAGCGACCAGACGCTGCGCGAGATCATCGCGACGACCGCCGCGGGCAGCGGGCAGGTGCGGGTCCAGCTTTCCAATGCCCACGGCACGAAGCCGGTCACCTTCGACGCGGCCTCGGTCGGGGCGCAGTCGAGCGGCCCGGCGACGGTCGCGACGCCGGTTCCGCTGACTTTCGGCGGGTCGGCGAGCGTGACGATCCCGGCGGGCGCTGACGTCTACAGCGACCCGGTGACCAGGCCCTCAGTGACCGGCAGCACCGGCAAGCTCGTGATCAGCATGCACATCCCGGCGACGTCGACCCAGACCTCGGTGCCGTTGCACGAGACGCCGAACTCGACCACGTTCTACACACCCGGGAACCAGACGGCTAACAGCGACGGGACGCCGTTCACCAACGCGAACTCGACGCTCGCGCTGTACTACGTCTCCCGGATCGACGTCAGCGACGCGACCCCGACCGACGGCACGATCGCGGTGCTCGGTGACCAGACCGCCGCGCAGGCGCCCGCCTTCACGTCCGGCACCTGGGCCAGCGACCTGCCGGCGTCGCTGGCGGCTGCTGGCGTGGCGCTGCCTGGATCGGTGGCGGACGTCGCGTCGAGCGGGCAGGTGCCCGCGCACTGGTGGCGGATGAACGGCACCGGCCTGGATACCGCGACCACGGCGTACGACAGCGGGTCGTCCCCGACGGCCAGCCTGACCCTGGCAGGCTCGTCCGGCTGGTCGACTGACACCCCGCCTGCCGACACGTCGGCTGGTTCGCTGTTCGTCGATGGCACGAGCGGGTTCGCGTCCACTTCTGGCCAGGCGGTCAGCACCGCGTCCAGCTACACGGTGTCGGCGTGGGTGAATCTGTCGTCGGTTCCGACGCGCAATGCCACCGTCGTGGCCCAGGACGGGACGAGCAACAGTGGCTTTTACCTAGGCGTGCGTAACGGCGACTGGGCGTTCTCCTTCGCCAATAGCGATACCTCCGGGGCGGCGGTGACCAGCGCCACCGGTCCGGCGGTGGCGGCGCAGACCTGGACGCACCTGGCCGGGGTGTACAACGCCTCGACCGCGACCGCGCAGCTCTACGTCAACGGTGTGCTGGCCGCGAGCGTGCCGTTCACCGGCTGGGCGTCGACCGGGAGCCTGACCGTCGGCCGGGACAAGACCGGCGGCGTGGCCGGCGACTTCCTGCCCGGCGAGATCAGCGACGTGCGGGTCTACAGCAGCACGCTGTTCGGCACCGGGATCCAGCAGCTCTACACCGACACGAGCGCGGACACGGTCACGGCCGCGAACGCGGTGAACTGGTTCCGCTCCTACGTCACCGCCGAGCCCAACCTGCGGGACGTGATCGTCAGCGTCGGCGCGAACGACGTCCTGGAAGGCGCCTCGGCGACCACGATCGAGTCGAACCTGTCGAGCATCGAGCAGAACCTGTCGACGCTGGTGGCGGCGATCCAGAACTATCCCGTCGACAACGATCCTTCCACGCCGGCGGTGCAGGTGATCCTCACCACGATCGTGCCGCTCGGCCTGTCAGCCAGTGATCCGCGCGAGGCCGTCAGGCAGGCCGTCAACAACTGGATCACCGGCAATAACACGACCGCTCAGGTGGTCTCGGACGTCGCCGGCGCGGTCGCGCAGCCGGGCAGCCCCAACCTGGTCGCCTCGTCGCTGCTGTCAGGCGGGGTGCCGACCGCCCAGTACTACACCGATATCGCCAACCAGATCGCCGCCGACGTGTCAAACGCGATCCCGATCTTCATCAACGGGCTCTAGGCGCGAGCCTTGCAACCCACGGTAACTGCCTTTGTGGAGGCTGGCATGGCTGGCTGGATGACCAAAGCGCTGCGGACGCTGACCGCCATAGTTCTGGGAAGCGTGGTGTGGGGCGGAACGGCGCCGGCCATGGCCTCAGCCGCCACGTCGCGGCCCTGGCACCCGCCCAAGGTGCAGAAAGTCACGGTGCTGCCGCGGGTCGCGGCGCAGGTTGCCAGGCACAACTGGAAGCTGCCAAAGGTACCTGAGGGGCCGCTCAAGCGCGCGGCCTGGCCGGCTCCTCGGTCGGCGGTGGTTGCCTTCCGCAGTCGGCTGACCCGGGCAGGCGCGACCCCTGTGCTCGCTGCCGCAACGGCCGGTCTCGCCGGGCAGAGTCTGGTCGGCGCTCGGGTGCGGGTACTGGCGCACAAGGCCGCCACCCGGCTCGGCCTGGACGGAGTCGTCTTCACTGTGTCCTCGGCCGGCCTGGGCGGCGGGCTCGCGGACGTGGCGCTGGACTACTCGAAGTTCGCGACCGCGACCGGTGGTGACTTCGCTGACCGGCTGCACCTGGTGGAGCTGCCCGCGTGCGCGCTGACGACTCCCGGCCAGGCCCGGTGCCGGCGGCAGAGCCCGGTGGACTCCCAGCTGCAGCCGAGGCGGCAGCTGGTGTCCGGCACGATCTCGCTGGGCTCGCCCGGCTTGCCAGCCACCGCTGGCCCAGGCGCCAGGCTCGTGACGCCGTCGGCCGGGCGGTCGGTGGTCCTGGCGGCGGTGACCGGCGCGTCCGGCAGCAACGGCGACTTCACCGTGTCCTCGCTGTCTCCCACGGGCACGTGGACAGCCGGAGGGTCGTCGGGCGACTTCACGTGGTCCTATCCGATCTCGGTGCCCGATCCGGCCTCTGGCCCGGCCCCCACGGTGGCGCTCGGCTACGACTCGTCCAGCGTGGACGGCCGGATAGCGTCGACCAACAACCAGTTCGGCATGGTCGGCGAGGGCTTCACGCTGACCTCGGACAGTTACATCGAGCGGTCCTACCCCGACTGCGCCGACGATCCCGAGGGCGCGATCGCCAGTAAGTTCGACGATTGCTGGGGCGGTCAGGAAGTGACGATGAGCCTGGACGGCACGTCGACGCAACTGGTGCTCGACGACACGACGAGCACCTGGCACGAGCAGCAGGACAACGGCGACCGCATGCAGTACCTGACCGGCACTGCTGCCAACACCGGCAACGGCACCCACGACAACGGCTACTGGGTCGTGACGACGACCGATGGCACGCAGTATTTCTTCGGCAAGAACAAGGGTCCTGGCTGGGCGACCGGCGACCCGGTGACGAACTCCGCGTTTACGGCCCCGGTCTACGGGGCGCACAGCGGCGACCCGTGCTTCTCCTCCAGCGGATTCTCGTCGTCCTCGTGCACGCAAGGCTGGCGTTGGAACCTCGATTTCGTGATCGACCCCAACGGCAACGCGATGGCGTACTACTACCACCCCGAGACGAATTATTACGGCGCCAACGGCGGTACCACGGGGGTCCAGTATGTGCGCGGCGGGTATCTCTCGCGGATCGACTACGGGCTTCGGGACGAAGCGGGCTCGATCTACGGGACCGCGAACGCGCCGCAGCAGGTGGTGTTCAACGCCGATCAGCGGTGCATTTCTACCACGTTTGGCTGCACCGCTTCGGAGTTCACGGCGGCTAACGCCTCAAACTGGCCGGATACGCCGTTCGATCAGCAGTGCCTGTCCGGGGCGACCTGTAATAACCACTCGCCGACGTTCTGGTCGCAGTTCCGGATCGACCAGATCACGACCCAGTACTGGAATGGCACTAAGTACGTGCCGGTGGATCAGTACTCGTTTAACCAGGGGTTCTCGACGCAGGGCGACCCTGAGCTGATCCTGAACTCGATCACCAGGACCGGGTTCTCGGCGTCGGGCACGTCCCTGGCGCTGCCGCCGGTGGACCTGTCCTACCAGTTGATGGACAACCGGGTGCCCGGCGTTAACGCGCTGCCGTCGATGGCGCACTGGCGGCTCACCCAGATCAAGACCGACACGGGCGAGTTGATCACGGCGACGTATTCGACGGGCTGCACGGCCGCGAATATTCCGGCTGATCCGTCGACCGATACGACTCTTTGCTATCCGGTGAAATGGGCTCAGCCTGGCGACCAGAATACGGCGCTGGATTATTTCGACAAATACACGGTCTCTCAGGTGGAAGTGCAGGACGGGACGGCGGGCGATCCGGCGCAGATTACGAAGTACAGCTACATCGGGAATCCAGCGTGGCATTACGACGACAACGAGGTGGTCAAGGCCAAGGACAGGACGTGGGGCCAGTTCCGTGGGTTCGCCCAGGTCAATGTGCTGACTGGCAACACCACCAATGTCACGAATGGCACAGCTGACGCCCAGACGCTGACCGAGACCAGGTATTTCCGCGGCATGAACGGCGACACCAACTCCGCCGGCGGCACCACAAGCGGGGTCACCGTCACCGACTCGTTCGGCACCACCTATGCCGACGCCAACGCGCTGGCCGGGCAGGAGCTGGAGTCCCAGACCTTCAACGGGACCAGCGGCCCTGAGGTCAGCGCCACCCTCACTATCCCGTCGGTGGTGGCGACGACCGCGACCAGAAAACGGACCGGGCTGCCTGACCAGCAGGCCACGATAGTCAAGACCACCAAGGAAGTGGACTACACCGACGTCGCCGGCGGCACCACGCAGCAGCAGACCACGGTCACCAGCTACGACAGCGCCGGCCGCGCGGTGCTCGACGATCAGACTGGCACCGGCGTTGCCGAGATCTGCACCGAGACAAGCTACGCCGACAACACAACGCTGTGGATCCGCGATGTAGTGAGCGAGTTCGTCACCGCTACCCAGGCGTGCCCGGCCACCGCAGGTACCCCTCCGACGGCGGCCGATATCACCAAGGACACCAGGACCTACTACGACGGCTCGACCAGCCTGACCGCTGCGCCCACGGCCGGCAACGTGACGATGACCACCGAGGCGACCGCGAACAACGCCGGCGCCCTGACCTTCGTCACCCAGAACACGCAAACCTACGACTCCGAAGGCCGGGTGATCACCTCGACCGATGCCCGGGGCAACACCACGACGACCGCCTACACCCCGGCCGACGGCGGGCCTACCACCCAGACCACGACGACGAACGCGCTCGGCCAGACCTCGACCGAGGTCTACGACCCCGGCCGGGGGTCGATACTCTCGGAGACCACCCCGGCCGGCTACCTCACCACGGCCACCTACGACCCGCTCGGGCGGCTGACCGCCGTGTGGAAGCCGGGCAGGTCGCAGGCTGGCGGGGCCACGGCGAGCGTCACTTTTTCCTACCTGGAGACCCAGACCGCGCCCTTGGCGGTGACGACGAACACCCTGATCGACTACGGCACCGGCACGAACTACTCCACTCAGGTCTCGATCTACGACTCCATGGGCCAGCTACGGCAGACCCAGACCGCCGCTGAGGGCGGCGACATGATCGTCGCCGACTCCTTCTACGACAGCCACGGCTGGGCGGCGGGGAGGAACAACAAGTACGTCGTCACCGGAAATCCGTCCACGACACTGGTGAGTGTTGCTCCATCGGCTGTCAACGACCGGACCATCTCGACCTACGACGGCGCCGGCCGGGTGATCAACGAGCAGGATTACAACGGCACCACGCTGACCGACTCCGTCCAGACCGTCAACGGCGGCAACCAGGTCACCACGATCGAGCGGAACGCCTCGGGCGCGGTGATGGGCACTCCGTCCGCGACCGTGACGAACGTGCTTGGCCAGCAGACCGAGCAGATCCAGTACGCATCGGCGCCGACCGTGACCGGCTCGGTCATCAGCGGCGGTGGCCCGCAGGTCACCACGCTGGGCTACGACGCGGCGGGTAACAAGACCTCGACAACGGACCCGGCCGGGAACACCTGGACGTACAGCTACGACCTGCTCGGTCAGCAGACCAAGGCCGTCGATCCCGATTCCGGGACGACGGTCACCGGCTATGACGCGGCAGGAAACGTCGCCTTCGTCACCAACGGCGCGGGCGTGTCCGACAACTTCACCTACGACGCGCTGAACCGCAAGGCCGCCGAGTACACCGGGTCGACCACGCAGGGCACCGGGACCCAGCTCGCGACCTGGACCTGGGACACCCTGAAGAAGGGCATGCTGTCCTTCGAGACCTCGATCACCGGCGGCGTCAGCTACAAGACCGGCTCGCTCGGCTACAACTCCGAAGGCCTCGCCAGCGGCAGCTTCGTCACGGTTCCGGTCGGGCAGCCGCTGGCCGGCACCTACCGCACCCAGTACTCCTACTCCACGACCGGGCTGATGACGGCGGAGACGCCAGCCTCGGGCGGCGGACTGCCGGCCGAGTCGCTGACCTTCACCTATGACAAGCTGGGCGACCCGATCACCGAAAACGGTCTCGACACCTACGCCTCGAACGCCGTGTGGACGCCGTTCGGCGAGATCTCGCAGATCGACCTGGGCACCGGGCCGTCGTCGGCGGCTCTGACCTACTCTTACGACCCGCAAACCAGGAACGTGACCGGGATCAGCCTGTCCGACCAGCAGCCGGCGCCGCAGGTCGACAACGTTGCCTACACCTACAACGCCGACCAGCAGATCACCCAGATCGCCGACACGCAAGGCGCCGCTGAGGCACCAGTCGAGGACCAGTGCTACGGCTACGACTCGCTGGGTCGCCTGAGCCAGGCCTTTACCTCGACCAACGCCTGCGCCTCCAACCCGGCCACGGCCGGCAACGGCACCGTGAACGGCCCCGAGCCGTACTGGCAGTCCTGGACCTTCGACCCCGAGGGCGACATCCTCACCGCGACGAACCACGCCGCCGCCGGGCAGACGAGTGGCGACACCACCACCGCCTACCACTACGCGGCGCCAGGCCACGCCCACGCCGTATCGTCGACGACCGCGACCAACACCGTCACCGGCAGCGGCGCCACCACGAACTTCGGCTACGACAGCGCGGGCGACACCACCACCCTCGGCAGCCAGACGCTGACCTGGGACCCGAACGGCAAGCTGGCCACCGCTGGCACCGCGACGGCACCGTCGAGCTACGTCTACACCGCCGACAGCGTCGAGCTGATGGAGTCCGACACCAGCGGCGGCGTTACCACGACCACTCTGTACCTGCCGGACGAGCAGATCTCGACCAACGGGACCACCACCACGGGCGACCGGTACTACAGCTTCGGCGGAGTGGTGATCGGCGAGACCACCCAGACGACGCTGTACTGGCTCAGCGGCACCACCCAGGGCACGATGACCACCGCCGTGGCAGCGTTCAGCCAGTCCACCGTGATTCGCCGGGCCTCGACCCCGTACGGCACCCTGCTGACCGGTTCAGGCACCTGGCCAGACAACAAGGGCTTCCTCGGCGACCCGGCCCATTCGGCCACCGGCCTGGTCGACGTCGGCGCCCGCAAGTTCGACCCGGTCACCGACCTGTTCATCAGCGTCGACTCGCGGCTCGATCCCGCCAACCCGCAAACCATGACCGGCTACACCTACGCCGCGGACAATCCCGTCACCGACAGCGACCCGACTGGCATGGTCACGGTCGACGACAACGGCGACGTCGTCATCAAGCCTTACGACGGCGGCGGCGGCGGTGGCGGCGGTGGCGGCGGCGGCCACTCCTGCAGCCCGGACTGCGACGGCAACGTCACCATCGGACCCCGGGCTCCCAGGATTAGCGCCTACGGCGACGACACCTACACCAACAACGGCTACGTCGGCTACGGCCACGTCACCACCCGCAAGAAGAGCGGCGGCGGATTCCACCCGCTGGGCTTCATGAAGTCGCAGCTGCACAAGAGTGTCCACATCCTCTACCACGACGTGCTCCCGACTGCCTCGGGAATGATTTCCGGCGGGCTCTGCATGGTAGTGGCGGGTCCTGAGGCCCTCGCCGGCTGCGTCGCAGTAGGCCTCGGCGTCTACGGCTACGTGAACAGCGCTGTCAATACTAAGGGGAGCTCCGCTGATGACGCCCGGGCAGCTATGGACGACGCAGTATTCGGCTATTGCGTGTTTGGAGCGGCCGGTACGTGCGCGGAATTGGCGATACCTGCGGCTGGCGCCGATTTCGGCAATGACATCAGCCATGGCATGTCTCAAGGTGAGGCCGCCAAGAAGGCTGGGTCCAACGTTGCCATCGCGGCAGGGGGACTGGAATTCGGTCGTACCGTGGACGGGCTGTCAGAGGCCCTTCTTAAAGAAGATGAGGCTGCAGCGGCCGCAGAAGGCCGCGGTGCCGCGGCCTCGGAAGGGCCCAGCCGAGGCTGCGGAACCGAGCACGGCATTTAAGACCAGTGTTAAGGCTGGCGCTGCCGTGTTGAATTACGAATATGCAAATGTAACCTGCACGAACCCGATGCATATGGTCGGCAGGTGTGCGGAATAAACCGGCCAGATTAGCCCGGCAGGCCCGGCAGCACCGGGCCTGCCGGGCTTGCCGGGCCTGCTTAGCGGCCGGTGCCGCGTGCGGCAGACGACATGGATAGGCGGTCGGCTGTCGTTTGCACGGCTTAGCCGCGGACGGGGACGAGGCGCAACTTCCCCCAGGTGCCCTGGTTCTCGTCGACGATGAAATCGAGGCCGCCGGCGACGCATTTGCCGCTCTGCGCGCAGGCCACGGCGTTGACCTGGCCACCGTTGCCGAGCGTGATGGCCTGGCCCCAGCTGCCGTTCGTGTTCAGGACCACGTACGCTCCGCCCTGACTGGGCTGCGGCCCGAAGTCCCAACCGCCGGCTGCGCAGGTGCCTCCGGGCGAGCACGACACGGACAGGACTTGGCCGGCAATGCAGGGGCTGCTGCCATCCGACTCGCACTCGGTGTCACCAGGCGGCGGGACGCCAGGAACCGTCGTCGCGGTGCCCCATCGGCCGTTCGTCTCGCTGTCCAGGTACGGCTCGAATTCCCCGCCGGCGAAATCGGCGGGCTGGACCTTTCGCTGCTGTCGGAAATGCGGTCACTATGCTCTAGCCAGCACGGGCCTGGAGCCTGTCTGGTGCACGAGCTGCTTCCACGTCGTCTCGGCGCTCTGTCTCACGTCGTGTACTCGAATGTTCCTACTTGTCAGCTGTCGCACGACGGGGCGTGGCGGTGGACTTGTCCTAGTGAAGCTGACATGTTCCCGGGTCGCATCGGCCCGGCGGGCTTCCTGCGCGCTGCGCGCCGGGGCTCGCGGGACGGGCGCCGGGGCCGAGCACGGAGGACGAGTTGCCCATGCCGAGTACCGTACTGGTCGCCGCTGCCGGCGGATCCCGGATCTGCGCCGGGTTCCGCAAGGTCCAGGGAGCGGGTAATGACTTCATCCTGATCAACGGGCCTTTCGCTCATGCGGACATGCCCGGCCTGGCGCGGAGCCTGTGCGCCCGCCGGACCGGGATAGGAGCCGACGGGCTGGTGATCAGTACCCGGCTGACCAGCGATCCGCCGGAGTATGAGGTGAGGTGCGTCAATCCGGACGGGTCCGACGCGACCATGTGCGGGAATGCGCTGCGCTGCGCCGCGTTGTGCGCTGCCATCGATCACGGGCACCCCCGGATCAGCATCATCATGGCCGGAGTACGGGCAAGCGGGTCGTAAGCCACGCGAAATTCATCGTGGTCGATCACGAACTGCTCCTGATCACAAGCGCCAACTTCAGCTACTTCGCCGAGAACCGCAATGTCGAATTCGGCATCCTCGTCCGCGACAGTGCCCTCGCTGAGTCCGTCGAGGCCACGATGACAAGCAAGCACGGATCCTTGTACGAACTCACTGGTCTGTCAGGCGAGACCATGCCTAAGGGCGGCCGTTAGCGGACAGGTCACGTCTTGCCAGCTCGATCGTCACCCGGCATCAGCATCCCGGCCCGCAGCCGGTCGGCGGGGCGGATGGCCGCCATCAGCACAAGACTTCGCACAGGGGCAGCCGGCGCATTTCGGGACCGGTGCAAGAGGTGTCCGTTTTCGCGGCTGTTTCGCGGCAGGCCGGGAGCGACGGCAGTGCGGCGCGCGCGCAGCCGACAGAGCGGGCGTCCGGTGAGGGCGGGCGTGCCGGGATGGGTGACAATGTACGCGACTGGGCCGGGGCGGATGGTCTTGCGGCAGGGCGGACTGGTCGGCGGCTGACCGTGGGCAGCACTGGCCGGCCGGTGTTCATGCGTGGGCTGCGAGTGCGTCGGTTAGTTCTGGGATCTGGTCTTTGGGGAAGTAGATCTGGGCGTAGGGCGCGGCCCGGAATTCGGTGGTGTCGTGGATGACAGGGATGTGGATGCGCCATGATCCGCGCTGCCAGCGGATTTTTGTGCGGGAGGCGAAGGTCTCGTGCTCGCTGAGGGCGGATAGCAGGGTGAGGGTGTCGTGCACGGGCATCTTGAGCCATGCCCATCCCCGGTGGTATTCGATGAATCCGTGGCGGCCGGTCGGTTCTTTTCCTGGCGTGTGTCCGCGTTCTGCTTCGACGGCTTCTCCGTTGTCCTGACAGCATGCCATTGTCGTTAATCCCATGGCCCATAGCCGCTGGATGAGCGGCACCATGCCGTTGTCGATGTCTGCCGGGTTACTGGCTCCTGGCGGGGTGAGGCGGGTTGTTTCGTGGAGCTGGAACATTTCTTATTGCTCTTTCGTGTCTGGACGTGTGCGGTAGCTGTGCCAGGCGGCGGCGGCTGCCGCTAGGCCGGGATGGGGTGCGTGGTCTGCGATGTCTGCCCACATTGCTGCCTGGGCGGCGGCGAACGCGGTGAGCGCGCGGGCGGGGGCGCGGGCGAATGCGGGTAGCTGGGATGCGTGTTGCTCGGCCTGGGCTGGGTGGTGGTCGCTGGCGATGAGCCAGACGGTCCAGCAGGCGGGGTCCGGCCGGCTGCCAGCTGCGCGGGCGACGTGGCGGGACCCGATCATGACCGGCCTCCGGCCGCCGGGCCTGCGTTCCGGATGGCCCGGGTCAGTGCCGGCCAGGACACGGGCCAGGGGGTTTCCGCACGGCGGGGGAAGCCCCGCCTGGGGGCGGGACGGGACCTCCTCCCGGGGTGGCGCGTGGTGCCGGGACGGGAGCGAATGCTCAGACGCTCCCGTCCCGGGGCCTGCGCGGAAGGGAAGGCCCCGGAAAGCGGGGAGACACTTCCCCGGGGGAAAGGCTCCGCTCCAATCGGCGCCCGGTCCCCGTCCCTGCCCGCTCCACCGGGCAGGAGCCTGACGCCAGCCACGCCGGGGCGCTTGCCGGGCGCGTCCTGGCACAGCGGGCACGCGACCGCGTGACCGGTGATGACGGCTGACAGCACCGCGATCGTCTCGGCCGCCTCGATGACCTCCCCGGCAGCGAGCGTGATCTCGTGCTCACCCAGGTCAGGGCTCGTGTCGTCCGGTCCGGTCATCACGCCCGCCCCCCGGTATCGTGCTCGCGGCGGATCTGGAAGAACGCCGGCCTCAGCCCGAACCGGGCGTACAGCATGAGCGCTATCCCGGCCGCGATGACGCCGGCCAGGGACCAGTTCTGCGACGGCGCGGCCCCGACCACGGATTTCACCAGGACCCAGGTCAGGAATGCGGCGGCAGCGACGGGCAGGACGCCGACGGTGAGGGCGTCGGCGGGGCTGGAGGTGATGCGCTTGCGGTAATAGACGATGGTCGCCAAGGCGGTGAGGACGTAGAACAGGCCGAACAGCTGGCCGCTCACGTCGACTACCGCGTTAAAGGCTCCCTGCACCGAGGCGGCGAGCAGGCACACCCACGTCAGCACGATGACCAGCGCCCCGGTCACGACGCTGGCCGCGACCGGGGTCGCATGCCGGCGCGAGATGTTGGCGAGCCTGGGCGGCAGGGTCCCCCGCGATGCCATCCCGTAGATGATCCGCGCGGTCAGGACAATGCTCGTGCCGGTCGCGGCGATGACCGACAGCGCCAATGCGACGGCCATGACCCTGGCCCAGCCGGGGCCGGCGATGGCCTGCGCGGAGTACACCAGGGCATCGGTCGCGTGCGCCTGCAGGACGCTCGGTGACACGACGCCTTGCAGGCCGGTGATCACCAGCACGTACAGCACCGTCAGGATCGCGACGGCCCAGATCGCGGCCCGCCCCGGGTTGAGCCGCCGGTGCTTCACCTCCTCGTTGACGTACAGGGTGCCGTCCCACCCCGAGTAGATGTAGACCGCGATCAGCAAGCCTGCGGGCAGGCTGCCGTGCCCCGTCACCCCGGACAGGGTGAACCACCCGGCAGTGAGCGGGAACGTGCCCGGGGCGTGGCCGAGTACGAGGACCAGGCCGGCGGCGGCGAAGCCGACCAGGATCGCGTACTCCGCCGCCGCCATCGCCACCTGCGTGCGGGCAGTCAGCTTGATCCCGACGACGGCGATGACCAGCATCACCACGGTGATCACGGTCGCGATCCCGATGTCGGGCCAGGTCCCGGACCCGCCGGTCACGGCCAGCACGTTCGGGCCGATCACCTCCACCCCCGACACCGCCCCGGTGACATAGGCCGCGATCATCAGCCACCCCGTCATGAACCCCAGATACGGGCTGATCGACCGGCCCACCCACTCAAACGATGCGCCGCAGTTCGCCGACCACATATTCAGCCGCCGGTAGGCGTTCGCGATGATCAGCATCGGGACCGCGGTGATGATGATCGTCAACCCGCCCGAATACGCCGTCGCCGCAGCTAACCCCGCCAGCGTCAGCCCCACCGACACACCCGGCGCAGCAGACGCCATCCCGATCACCGTGTCCTGAGCCACCCCGATCGCATCAGGCTCCAGACGCGGTTCCGGGGTGGTGCCGGGCAGCAGAACATCAGCAGTACTCGTCATAGCAGGAAAGGTCCTTCACGAAGTCGCAGGAATAGGGCTGGAACCCGGCCCGCGCGGCCTCTTGACGGGGAGGTGCCCGCGCGGGCCGGGAGCCTGGTCAGGCGATACCGGGTGCGTGGCGGCGGCAGATCGCGGCCGCGGCCAGGGAAGGATCGGCGACGGGATATTCCTCGCCGTCATCCACCCGGTACACGGTCCCGTCAGCGGTGGCCCTGACGGTGGCGCCGTCCGGGGCGAAGATATACAGCCTCGGGTCAGTGCACCCCGAACCGTTCTTCGTCGCCATGCCCAGCGCAAGGCGCTGATGACGGCCGACGACCGCCTGTACGCCCCGCTCAGCGAGCGCGGACCGCAGTTCCCCTAGCAGCAGCGAGCGGCGATCAGTCTCGGTATCGCTGAGGATGGGCTCTGTGTCGTCGCGCAAGGTGCTTTGGGCGTTCGCTGCCAAAGTTCTTTCTCCCTTCTCGGGAAAGCTCCGGTGACAGGCCTGAATGTCCCGGCAGCTTCCGGCACCAGCGAATTGGTCAGCAGTCGGTTCATTTGCGCACTCGATCGGATAGCCGGCTTTATCTGACGGCCCCGCATCGAGGCAGCTCGCTCGCTCTAATCTCGGAATGAGGCGGGCGGCAGCGCATGTCCGGGCCGTGCTCGCGACGTTACGCAGGCCTGGCGCGCGCCACTAGTGGCCAGGCTGGTGGCCTTCGATCTCGGCCAGCAACATCCTTAGCGTGAGGGAGTGCTTGTGGGACGGCAGCGCTGCCATCGCCGCGCGAGCATGCGCTCCCTCATCGTGCGCTTCGGCCACTTCTTGCTGATGAGGCCATGAGGTAAACGGGGATGAACTGCCAAAGCCGCAAAGCCGCCGCGGATATCGAGCTAGTGCTCCGCTCAATCGATTGTCATCGTCCTTTGATTCGGCTCGATGCGCCGGAGAGCTGGTGCCCACCTAAGCAGGGATATAGCGAGTGTTGGCTAATGAGGCCGTAACTAGCTGCAGGTCAGCAGGTGACCTCGCGCATAGCTGCATTGCGCGGCCAGCGTTCTGCTCGTCGTACCGGTGACGGCGCATAGGTGAGCCCGAGAGTGTCGTTACAACGGCATAGAGTGGCATGAAATGGTTAACAAGCAAGACGCAGATGTTCGATGTCGCTCCCTTCGCTTGTAAGCTGATACGCGCTCGTGGAGCTGCTCCCTGGGGGAGTTACTGCCAGAGTCCGGCGAACCGCTGATGCCATCGTCGCTTTCGCTCGGCAAGACTTCGGGAGCTAGGTGGGGCCTGCGGGTGGCCGCGCAAGCCTGGTGCTCCGGCCGCGATCGGGGCATCTCGTGGTGGCTGTCAGATTTGGAGGTCCCATGACATTCTCCGCTCCCAACTCCGCTGGCAGGGCCTCTGGGGATCAGCAGGGCGCGGTGCCGTTAGGTGCCTTGCTCCGTGACCTGCGGCGAGCGAACCAGTGGTCGCAGAGCCGCCTCGCGACAGCGCTGACAGCCGTCTCTGGCGTCCCGATCGCTCGCGAGTATGTGTCGAGATGGGAGAATCAGAAGCGCAGGCCGGGGCCGTTCTGGCTAAGGCATCTCGCAACGGTCTTGCAAGTGCCGCTGACTGTGCTTGAGGAAGGTGAGCGAGTGGACCGCCGGACGTTCATAACGGACCTGACAGCTGGCGTGGTCGCGCCGGTCGTGGCGTCCGACCTGATCGGTCACGGGTTCAGCGCGGCGCTGGGAGCGCGTCCGTCCGCTGAGGCCTGGCAGGCGAAGCTGACCGCGTACGGCCGGGACTACATGACGGCGGGCGCAGCCGAGATTCAGCGTCGGCTTACAGCTGATCTGGTGGTGCTGCAGCAGCAGCTCGACAAACCGGTGATGTGGGATGTGGCGTCGCGGCTGATGGTCCTGTACGGCAAGACGTTTCCGGGCAGCGACGGAGCCAAGGCGGTGCAGTGGTACCGGATGGCGGCCGAGGCAGCCGACCGGGGAGGCAACCTGGGCACTCGAGTATGGGTGCGTGGCCGAGCCGCCATCGCGCTCGGCTACGAAGGCGCGGCACCGCGAATCGCGCAGCTGTTCGCTGACCAGGCGCTGGACCTGGACTCGCGGCCGTCCCTCGGCAGGCTGAACGCCATTATGGGCAAGGCACATGCGACGGCGCTCAGCGGCGACAGCGGGACGGCCCGCGAGCTGCTGGCCACCGGCCGGCGGGCGTTCGATGCGATCGGCAGCGCCGACAGCGAGGAGAGCGATTATGCCGTGCCATGGTGGCGGATGAATGTCTTCACGTCGCTCTTGGCGGCACGCCTCGGTGACGAGCAGCTGGCCGGCGACGCCCAGGTCGCGGCGCTCGCATCGCTGCCCGCATCGATGCCGCGATTCAAGACCCACCTGGATATGCACCGGGGCCTGATGCTCGCGCGGGCCGGCAACCGAACAGGAGGGGCCGCGCATGCTCGCGCGGCGATGGCAGCGCTGCCGCCCCACAAGCACTCCCTCACGCTAAGGATGTTGCTGGCCGAGATCGAAGGCCACCAGCCTGGCCACTAGTGGCGCGCGCCAGGCCTGCGTAACGTCGCGAGCACGGCCCGGACATGCGCTGCCGCCCGCCTCATTCCGAGATTAGAGCGAGCGAGCTGCCTCGATGCGGGGCCGTCAGATAAAGCCGGCTATCCGATCGAGTGCGCAAATGAACCGACTGCTGACCAATTCGCTGGTGCCGGAAGCTGCCGGGACATTCAGGCCAGCGGACCTGCCGCTAGACAAGCCAACGTCTGCCAGGACGCACGACTTCTCTCCTGGCGGCAAGGACAGCTTTGGGGTCGGCCGCGTGGCCGCCGAGCAGGTTCAGGCAGCCACACCGAACACCTACGACCTCGTCAGGGAGAATCGTCGCTCCCTGCCGCGCGTCGGCCGCTACCTCGCCCAGGTGGGCATTGATCAGTACCTCGACTTAGGCAGCGGGCCGCCGACCAGGGGCAGCGTCCACCGGATTGTATGAGAACTGACCTTGGCTAGTTATGTGCCTTCTGCGATTACCGCGAGCCACCTATTTTTCGTGGGGCGGGTGCGGAGAAGGCCGCGAGCCGCCGGCCGGGTTAGCTGCTAATCGTCGTCCGCGGAGGTGACCGTGGAGTTATCCGCCTACCAGAGGGCCGCTGGTGAGACTAGCCATTTCGGACCGGACGGATCGAATGCCGCGATCATGCCGGTGCTCGCTCTGGCCGACGAGGTGGGCTCCATCCTCGCTGTGTTCAGGAAGTACCTGCTGGGTGGCCTGGGGGTATCGGCGAACCGCGAGATGCTGCGCAAGGAGCTGGGCGACCTGCTGTGGTACGCCGCAGCCGTAGCGACTGCGCATGACCTGGACCTGGAGGAGGTGGCGGAGGCGAACCTCGCCCGCGCCAGGGACCGCTACCCCTGCCAGGACAGCCAGGCCAGGTTCCGTGACCTGCCGGTCTTTGATGCTGCGTATCCCGCTCGCGAGCGGTTCCCGCGCTGCCTATTCGTCTCGGTGACCGGGAAGATGCTCAGGCCGGACCGGCCTGGTGCGGTGCTGAGGCTGCTCCGGGCTGAGCCGAATCCTTTCCCGGACGGCCCGGTCGTCGTCGGGGGGAGGACGCTGGGCTTCCGGGTCGGCGCGACGCTAGGAGATCCGCTGACTGATAACTCGCGGCGGAGTGATGCTTACCGGTTCCATGACGCGATCCACCTGGGATTCATGGCGGTGCTGGGCTGGTCGCCCGCCATGCGGTCGCTGCTGCGGGTCAAGCGCAGGTCCAGCCCGGAGACCGATGAGTGCGAGGACGGGGCGCGCGCGATCTTCGCGGAGGAAGGACTGGCCGCTGTCCTGTCCAGGCTTGCTCCTGCCCGTGCCGGGTTCCTGACCCCGGCGAGCATAGACGGGGACGTGATCGAGGTCGCCAGGGCCGCCGCGACGGGGCTGGAGGCGCAGGCCGTACCAGGCTGGGCCTGGCAGGCGGCGATTCACCAGGGCTTCCGGGCGATGTCCCAGCTGGCCGAGAACGACGGCGGATACCTCCTCGCTGACCTGGATACCCGGCAGCTGACCTACAGGAAGGCACTGGCCGATGACGCATCCCGGTGAGGCACGGCATCGGCGCCGCCTGGCCGAGGTCACCGCCGGTCTTTACCTTGATCAGGCAGCCGGCATGCAACGTGTTCCGTGCGGGCTGCCTGCGTCACATGCTGACCGGTACGGGCCTGATACTGACCGGGCGGGAGGCGCGCTGGCGAGCGCTCCGTTCACGAGGCCGTTCCTGGCTCCCGGAGAAAGGGGAGGTGTGCCTCTTGCGTGATGAGGACTACGCGAAGCTGGTGGCTGACGCCCGGCGGGAACTGCTCGCGGGTGCAGGGCCGGCAGCGGTGCTCGGGCTGACACCCGTCGCCTTGCGCCTCCTGGCCTCGGTGGCGCCTGGGGTGGACCGCGCCATCGAGGCTGTCTATGTTCCCGGGGACGGGCATGGCTGCCCGAAGCTGACGGTGCCGGTACGTCCGATGGCCGCGCTGCGCGAGGCAACCTGCGGGGTAGTGGTAGTCGCCGCTGACGCGGAGAAGGAGGATCTGCTGTGCGCGGCGCTGCCGTTCATAGCGGGGACGCCGAAGGTGATCGTGGCCGGGTACGGGCATCTGACCTTCCGCGACCCCGTATTCGAGGCCGAGCGGGCGCAGCTCCTCGTGCCGTCATTAGCCAACGGCTACCCGAACTCGCTGATCCACCTGTACCAGAGCCTTGTCAACGCCGCCAGGCTCGGCCTGCGCGGCGTGGTCGCGGAGTTCGGCATGTTCAAGGGAGGAACCACCATGTTCGTGTCGCGGGTCATCGAGCGGCTCGGCGCGGACTGGCCGGTGATCGGATTCGACACCTTCGGCGGCTTCCCGCCACGACGCTCAGCGCTCGACATGTACGACCACCCTGACTGCGTCTTCACCGACATGGCCGCCGTACGGCGTTATCTTGACGGGCGGGACATCGAGATCATCGGCGGGGACATAGCCGGCACGTGCGGACGTCTGGAGAAGGAGGACCTTGTGGTCTCGTTCATCGATACCGACAACTACACCCCCGCCGCAGCCGCCCTGGAAGTCGTGCGGGAGCGGACTGTTCCCGGCGGCGCGATCGTCTTCGACCACTTCACTGGTACTGACCGGTTCCGGTACACCCTCGGTGAGCGGATCGCCGGCCGTGCGCTGCTCGATGATCCCCGCTGGTTCCACCTGCACGGAACAGGCGTGTTCTACCGCCAGCCGGTGAAGTAGTGCGCCCGCCCGTGCCCCGTCCGGGGATCTACGACCTGTACTGGTACTTCGCGTCCGAGCGGCACCGCATGTTCGAAGACCGCGTCGCAGGCAGACCGGGACCGTGGACCGATGACCTGATCTTGCGCGAGTTCAAGTTCTGCAACGTATTCCGGGCGGTCGACCGCGTCTCGCAGTACATGATCCGCGACGTCTGCTACCACGACGAGCCGTGCACCGCCGAGGACCGGCTGTTCCAGATCACCGCGTTCCGCACCTTCAGCAAGACCGTCACCTGGACCACCGTCCGCGACATCCTCGGCCGCTACCCTGTCCTGGACGACCTGGCCGACGGGTCCTTCGGCCAGGCCCTGGACACCGCGAGGCAGCGCAACGGCGGCCTGTATACCGGGGCGTTCATCTTGTGCGCCACCGACGCCTACGGCCAGCAGGCCAAGCACCGCAACCACATCGAGCTGTTCCGCCACATGTTCCTGCACGACAAGCTCGGCGCCAGGCTGCTCGACGCCAGGTCACTGCGCGAGGTGTATCAGCTCCTGCACGCCTTCCCGCTCATGGGCGACTTCATGTCCTACCAGACCGCCATCGACCTGAACTACTCCAGCCTCCTTGACTTCAGCGAGAACGACTTCACCCAGGCCGGACCCGGTGCCCTGCGCGGCATCAGGAAATGCTTCCAAGACCCAGGCGACTACACCCCGGCCGACATCGTGCTCTGGATGGCCGAACGGCAGGAACACGAATTCGCCCGCCTCGGACTGCCCTTCGCAGGACTCTGGGGCCGGCCCTGCACGCGATCGACTGCCAGGGCCTGTTCTGCGAGACCGACAAGTACTGCCGCCAGGCAGCCCCCGAACTCACCAGCGCCCGCAAGCGCATCAAAACCAGATACACCCCCGCCCCCGAACCCATCAGCCTGTTCTTCCCACCCAAATGGGCCATCACCAGCCACCCTCCCGAACTGCCCGCACCAGGCAGCCCCGCCCACCCACAGGACACACTGTTCTGACTCCCGGCCTCCGCCCCGCACGGCACCACCGGCAGTCACCTGCTCACGAACCAAAACCCGGATGACACGGACACCGCCCGCTCTACCCGCCCGATGCCGTCGAGTTCGCAGGGCCCGGTACGTCGACGGGCCGCGCTGCGCGAGGCGAGCTACGGGGCTCGTGGTAGGTGCCGCTGACGCAAACAAGGAAGATCTGCTGCGCGCGGCGCTAACGGGACTCGGGGGTTCTTCTGCGTGGCAGGTCGAAGGCGGGGGTTCCCCGGTGGCGATCCTCGCCCAGGAGATGATCGTGTGCCGGAGTGCGTCATAGCGCGTCGCTAGCGCGGCGTACTCGTACCGAAGCCTGCCAAGCTCGGCGCGCTCGTCATCCGATAGCGGAACTCGCATCGTCGGGGTCAGGGCGTCTGCGGGAATCCGCGGAGCTGGATCGTGTCGCTCGTCATCAGGCAGGGCCGCCTTGCCGAACTCGCTGAGGTGTATCGCGAGCGCTCGGCTGAAGTGCAGCCGGTATCGCTCGGATACGCCGCCCTCGCCCTTCTCTCAGCGGCGAATCATTGTTCCGAGGCACTGGTTGCCGGGCAGCGTCTCGCTGGACTTCTCGGCGGCAGCGCGCAGGCGCCTGGTCATCTCGGGGATGCTCCAGCCGCGCGCCTGGCGCTGGGAGCGCATCCACTCGCCGAGCGCGGCCTTCGCGCCCGGGTCTCGGCTCGTCAAGGTACCTGTTCCTTTCTGCGCGCCTGACTGGCGATCGGGTCTGCTCGGCCGGCTGCTCAGGCCGCTCAGCAGCGCACCTGAGCCTTCAGGGCTCTGATGCGCTGCGGGCTGTGCTCAAAGTTCACACCAGACCGCCTTGTAGGCGCTGCTGATGAGCGCGACTCCCCACTGCCTGCCGAGCGCCTGCACGACCATGAGGCCGCGTCCGCTCTCGTCGCCGGGTATGCCCGGCTTCAGGTCGCAGCAGTCAGTCCGCGTGTCCCATGCCTCTACGCGAAATCGCGAGTCACAGGCCAGCAGCCGCAGCACGATCGGACGAGGCCGGGCAATGGTCCAGGGAGTCTTGCCGGCCGCCACCGCCCAGCAGGTCGATGAGCGCGTCGAAGCCCGCTCTGAACGCCAGAAACTGCTGCACGGCGACGAACCCCTCGAACTATGGGTCGTGGTCGACGAGGCCGCGATCAGGCGCATGGTCGGCGGGCGCGCTGTCATGGCCGGCCAGCTTGACTACGTCCTGCGCGCGGCCCGGCAGCCCAACATCACGCTGCAGGTCATCAAGTTCGAGAGCGGCGCTCACCCGGGAATGCCCGGCTCGTTCGCCCACATGGAGTTCAGAAATGAGCTTAACCCCGAGCTTGTCTATGTGGACACGCTAGCGGGAGACATCTTCCTCGAGGCAGACGAGGACATACGCCGCTACACGACGATGTTCGACCACCTGCGGGCAGTTGCCCTCAGCCCGAGCGAGAGCGCACAGCTGATCACTGCCGCATCCGAGGACCTGAGAGGAGGGGTAGGCATGGACAGCGAACTTAAGTGGTTCAAGAGCACTAAATCGGCTAACGGGCAAAGCTGCGTCGAATGCGCCCGCACGCCCGACGGCGGCATGGCGGTGCGTGACACCAAGAACCGCAGCGGAGCAATGCTGAAGTTCACCGAAACAGAATGGCAAGCGTTCCTGGCGGGCGTACGTGACGGCGAGTTCGACTGACCGCGTGACGCCGCCGAGTCCCGGGAAATGCGCAGGCCCCCGATCCCTCCCGCAGGGACCAGGGGCCTTCGTGCCTGAACAGCCGACGAGCGGCCTGACCTCAGCACCGACCTTCGCCGCGCCGGCGACGCTAGCCGCGAGGAGATCAGCCACGACTTCCTTCGCCGCTGCCGCAGCCTGCGACAGGCCTGTTCCGGGCCGTCCCGGAAAAGCATCGACCACGAACAGCCGATCAACGACCTGAGCGGCTGCCCGAACACCTCGGGCGCATCCGCTCGTATCTGGCCAGCAGCGAGTCAGGGAAAAGTCAGGGTTGCACGCGGATGCAGTCTGCCAGAACTGGACATAACGGGACGGTCACCAGAGGTGGATACGTGTTCGAATTTCAGGCTTCCACGTCCCGACAAGGAATCTACCAGGCAATCTGCACTTGATCTTGTTCTGGTACTTGATAGATGCGCGGTTTCATGTCGCTGGGTCTGGCGGGTCAGCGCACTCGGCGGTCGGCCGATAGCAGGCGATCGTCGCCGCGACAGTGACACTGGTGCGTTCGCCTAGGTGCTCGACGCGCTCGGTCAAGGCGGTCGCGTCAGCGTGCCATGCACCCGGGCCCATGGCCGCGAGCGCGACCACCGCCTGACGGACAAGGCTCAGGCTGGCGCGGTACTCACGTGCGAAGCACAGCTCGAAGTACGGCCCGAGCTTGGCGGCGAGCCGCTCGTCCTTGCGCGGGTCGACGGTGAGCAGGCCGAGGGGCTCTACTAGCTCGGCCAGGTGATCGGCAGCCGGCGCGACGACGATCAGGTGGCCGTCGTCGCGGAGCACCCGGCGCAACTCGGACCCGTCGCGCGGCGCGAACACGCTGATCGCCAAGTCCGCCGCATCGTCAGCGACCGGCAGCTCCCGCCAGGCATCGCAGCCAATCGCGACGGCCCGGGCATGCGAACGCACGGCGACCTTGAGCGCGCTCTTGGACAAGTCAAGGGCCAGGCCAGCCATCGAAGGCAGCCGGTCGAGAACCGCCGCCAGGTAGTAGCCGGTCCCAGCGCCCACATCCACGACGCACCCAGCACCAGCATCCCCGGCCACCTCGGCAGCGGTGTCGGCCAGCGCGGCGGCCAGACCCGCGTAGTGACCGCCGGCCAGGAACTCCCGCCTGGCCTGCACCATCGCCGGGGTATCCCCGGAATTCTTCGCCGACCCGCCAGGCAGCAGGCTCACGTAGCCTGACCTGGCGATATCGAACGAGTGCCCGGCACCGCAGCGCAGCGCCGCGCCCTCGCGGCTGAGGGGAGAGCCCGGCAAGCCAGGCCCGGCGGCACAGTGCGGGCAGCGCAGATACGCCACTACGTCATCGAGCATGCCCGGCAGCTTGCTTCATCTCGGTTATTAGGATGGGTCCCGTGATCGACGACGCCAAATTCGGGCCGCCAGCGCTTACCTTCGACGATGTCCTGCTGCTGCCCGCGCACTCGCGGCTGCTGCCCAGCGAAGCGGACACTACCACCCGGCTCACCAGGGGCGGCATCATGCTGCGCACGCCGCTCCTGTCGTCAGCCATGGATACGGTGACCGAGGCGACGATGGCCGTGGCCATGGCCCGCCAGGGCGGCATCGGCGTGCTGCACCGCAACATGTCGGTCGAGGACCAGGCCAGGCAGGTCGACGTGGTCAAGCGGTCCGAAGCCGGGATGATCACCAACCCGGTGACCTGCGGCCCGGACACGACCATCGCCGAGGTGGAGGAGCTCTGCGCCCGGTACCGAATCTCGGGGGTGCCGGTAGTCTCCGCTGACGACGTGCTGCTGGGAATCATCACCAACCGTGATATCAGGTTCGAGACCGATCACAGCAGGCAGGCGGGCGAGGTCATGACGCCGATGCCGTTGATCACCGCGCCGGTCGGGGTGTCACGCGAGCAGGCGCTGCGGCTGCTGTCGGCCAACAAGGTCGAGAAACTGCCGCTCGTGGACGCGAACGGGCTGCTGCGCGGGCTGATCACGGTCAAGGACTTCACCAAGAGTGAAAAATTCCCCGCCGCGACCAAGGACGACCACGGCAGGCTCATGGTGGCAGCCGCTGTCGGAGTCGGAGCCGACGCCAAGCGGCGCGCCCAGGCGCTGGTCGACGCCGGGGTCGACGTCCTGGTCGTCGATACCGCCCACGGCCACTCCCAGTCGGTGCTCGACATGGTGGCGCAGCTGAAGGCCAACACCAAGGCGGAGGTCATCGGCGGCAACGTCGCGACCCGGGAGGGCGCGCAGGCGCTCATCGACGCGGGCGCCGACGCGGTCAAGGTCGGCGTCGGCCCTGGCTCGATCTGCACGACCAGGGTCGTCGCGGGCGTCGGCGTGCCGCAGGTCACTGCCATCTACGAGGCGTCCCGCGCGGCCAGGCCGGCCGGGGTGCCGGTGATCGGCGACGGCGGCGTGCAGTACTCGGGCGACATCGCCAAGGCCATCGCGGCCGGAGCCGACACGGTCATGCTCGGCGGGCTGCTGGCCGGCTGCGAGGAAGCCCCGGGCGACATGGTGATGATCGGCGGCGAGCAGTACAAGCTGTACCGGGGCATGGGCTCGATCGGCGCGATGCGCGGCCGGGGCGGCAGGTCGTACTCGCGGGACCGGTACTTCCAGGACGACGTGCTGCGCGAGGACAAGCTGGTGCCCGAGGGAGTCGAAGGCCGGGTCCCGTACCGCGGCTCGCTCACCGCCGTGGCCAGCCAGCTCGCCGGAGGACTGCGGGCCGCTATGGGCTATTGCGGCGCCAGGACCATCGCCGACCTGCAGCAGGCAAGGTTCACCCAGATCACCAGCGCCGGCCTCAGCGAGAGTCACCCGCATCACATCCACATGGTGACCGAGGCGCCCAACTACGGCCGGCCGGCATCATGACGAGGGACCCCGCGAGTTGAAGGCGCGGTGCCGCCTGGACTGACGAGCGAGGAGCGTCAGCGACGAGCGAGGAGGGAAGGCGGCGCCTGAAAGCGCCCGGAAACGAGTGGGGATATGAGCACAGTAGAGATCGGGCGCGGCAAGAGCGGGCGCCGCGCGTACGCGCTCGACGAGATCGGCATCGTGCCGTCGAGGCGGACCAGGCGTCCTGAGGACGTCTCCATCTCCTGGCAGATCGACGCGTACCGGTTCGAGCTGCCGCTCGTGACGGCGCCCATGGACAGCGTGGTCTCGCCCGATATGGCCATCCGGATCGGCAAGCTCGGCGGGCTGGCGGTGCTGGACGTCGAGGGCATCTGGACCAGGTACGAGGAACCCGAGCCGCTGTTCGCGGAGCTGGCGAAGCTCGACGACGCGGCGGCCACCGTGCGGCTGCAGCAGATCTACGCCGAGCCCATCAAGGACGAGCTGGTCGGCAGGCGGATCGCCGAGATCAGGGCCGCCGGCGTGACGATCGCCGCGCGGCTGTCGCCGCCCCGGACGCTGCGCTACCACAAGACCGTGATCGACGCCGGCGCGGATTTCGTCGTGATCAGGGGCACCACCGTGTCGGCCGAGCACGTGTCGAGCGAAGCCGAGCCGCTGAACCTCAAGCGGCTCATCTACGAGCTCGACGTGCCCGTCATCGTCGGCGGCTGCGCCACCTACACCGCCGCGCTGCACCTGATGCGGACCGGCGCGGCCGGGGTGCTGGTCGGCTTCGGCGGCGGCTCAGGGCACACCACCGCGGCTGTCCTGGGCGTGAAGGTGCCGATGGCCACCGCCATCGCCGACGTCGCCGCCGCCCGGCGGGAATACCTGGACGAATCGGGCGGCCGGTACGTGCACGTCATCGCCGACGGCGGGATGACCCACAGCGGTGACATCGCCAAGGCGCTGGCGCTCGGCTCCGACGCGGTCATGGTCGGCTCTCCGATCGCGAGGGCGGCCGAGGCGCCTGGCCGCGGCTACCACTGGGGGAGCGAGGCTCATCATGCGGAGCTGCCGCGCGGGTCACGGCTGAAGGTCGGCACGATCGGGACCCTGGAGCAGATCCTGCACGGGCCGTCGACCGTCGCCGACGGATCGATGAACCTGATCGGCGCGCTCCGCCGGACGATGGCGACATCGGGCTACTCCGAGCTCAAGGAGTTCCAGCGCGTCGAGGTCGCGGTGACGCCGGCCTCGGCTCCGACGTGGACGGCGCCGGCCAGGTAGCCGCGCTGAATCTTGACCCGCGGGCCAATCTTGACCCGCGTGCCAAATCTTGACCCTCCCGGACGTGGGCATAGCTACCGGGCGACGGGTAGCTTTTGATTGTGACAACGGGCGGAACTAGCAGGCTCGGCCCCGATGAGCGCACGGCAGCGCTCAGCGCGCTCGCGGCCGACGAGTTTCAGGTTCTCGTTGTCGGCGGCGGGGTCGTCGGGGCGGGCGTCGCGCTGGACGCCGTGACCAGGGGCCTGTCGGTGGGACTGGTCGAGGCCAGGGACTTCGGCTCAGGTACCTCATCCAGGTCAAGCAAGCTCATCCACGGCGGCCTGCGGTACCTGGAGCAACTCGACTTCGGCCTGGTGCGCGAGGCCCTCACCGAGCGTTCGCTGCTGCTGCAGCGGATCGCGCCGCACCTCATCAAGCCGGTCTCTTTCCTGTTCCCCTTTACCCACGTCGGGTGGGAGCGCGCCTACGTCGGCGCCGGAGTCGGCATCTATGACCTCCTCGGCATCAGCCGGGGCCAGGTCAGGGGCCTGCCCGTGCACAGGCAGCTGACGAGGCACAGCGCGCTGCGGCTCGCGCCCGCGCTGCGGAAGTCGGCCCTGACCGGCGCCCTGCTCTACTGGGACGCTCAGGTGGACGACGCCAGGTACGTGGTCGACCTGGTGCGTACGGCCTCGGCGTACGGCGCTCAGGTGGCCTCGCGCACGCAGGTGACCGGATTCTTGCGCGAGGGCGAACGGGTCACCGGGGTACGCGCCGTGGACCTGGAGTCCGGTGCCGAGTTCCAGATCAGGGCGCAGCAGGTCGTGAACGCGACCGGGGTCTGGACCGATGAGATCCAGGCGATGGTCGGCGGGCGCGGCTCGATCAACGTGCGGGCGTCCAAGGGCATTCACCTGGTCGTGCCGAGGGACCGGATCCAGTCGCAGACCGGGATTATCCTGCGGACCCCGCTGAGCGTGCTGTTCGTCATCCCGTGGGGCAGGCACTGGATCATCGGCACGACCGACACCGACTGGTCGCTGTCCAAGGCGCATCCGGCTGCCAGCAAGACCGACATCGACTACGTGCTCGGGCAGATCAACCGGGTGCTCGCCGTCCCGCTGACGCACGACGACGTCGAAGGCGTCTACGCGGGCCTGCGGCCGCTGCTGGCGGGGGAGTCGGACTCCACGTCCAAGCTGTCCAGAGAGCACGTGGTAGCCCATCCGGTGCCCGGCCTCGTCATGGTCGCCGGCGGCAAGTACACCACCTACCGCCTGATGGCCAAGGACGCGGTCGACGCGGTCGCGCACGGGCTCGACGGCAAGGTGGCGCCGTCCTGCACCGACCAGGTGCCGCTGGCCGGCGCCGACGGGTTCCAGGCGATGTGGAACTCCAGGGCGGCGCTGGCGCGGTCCTCCGGCTTGCACGTGGCGCGGATCGAGCACCTGCTCCGCCGGCACGGCACGCTGATCGGGGAACTGCTCAAGCTCATCGAAGCCGACCCGGGCCTGGCCCGGCCCCTTGCCGGAGCCGACGACTACCTGCGGGTCGAGGTCGTCTACGCGGTGACCCACGAGGGGGCCAGGCACCTGCCCGATGTGCTCGCGCGGCGAACCCACGTCTCGATCGAGACCTGGGATCGCGGCCTGTCGGCCGCCGACGAGGTCGCCGAGTTGATGGCCGGACCGATGAGATGGCGGTCGAGGCAGGTCTCGCGGGAGCTCGAGAGCTACCGCGCCGAGGTGGAGGCCGAGCGGAAGTCACAGGAGGCCGACAGCGACACCGACGCCGACGCGATCAGGCTCGGGGCGCCCGAGATCGTGCCCGTGCTGGCGAACCCCGTGCTGGCTCACGGGGGCGGCCTGCCGTAGCGGCTAGACTTCGGCCATGCCCAGGCCCCGCGTACTGTCCGGCATCCAGCCGACAGCCGACTCCTTCCATCTCGGCAACTACCTTGGCGCGATCCGCCAGTGGGTGGCACTGCAGGACAGCCACGACGCGTTCTACTGCGTGGTTGACCTGCACGCGATCACGGTGCCGCAGGACCCGGCGCTGCTGCGCCGCCGGTCGCGGATCGCCGCGGCTCAGCTCTTCGCCGCGGGCCTGGACCCGAAGCGGTGCACGGTCTTCGTGCAGAGCCACATCCCCGAGCACGCCGAGCTTGCCTGGATCCTTTCCTGCATGACCGGGTTCGGCGAGGCCAGCCGGATGGTGCAGTTCAAGGACAAGTCACTCAAATCCGGCTCCGATCAGGCGAGCGTCGGCCTCTTCACCTATCCGATCCTGCAGGCCGCCGACATCTTGCTGTATCAGTCGAACCAGGTGCCGGTAGGCGAGGACCAGCGCCAGCACCTCGAGCTGACCAGGGACCTGGCGCAGCGGTTCAACCACAGGCTCGGCGAGACGTTCGTGGTGCCCGGCCCTTACATCATCAAGGACGTGGCGAAGATCGCCGACTTGGCTGACCCGTCGGTGAAGATGAGCAAGTCATCGTCGGCCCCGCAGGGCATCATCGACGTGCTCGAAGACCCGGCCTCCATCCGCAAGAAGATCGCCAGGGCCGTCACCGACCCGGGCTCGGAGGTCAGGGCGGACGAGACCGGGAAGCCCGGCGTCACGAACCTGCTCCGCATCCACGCCGCCCTGACCGGCCTGAGCTTCGCCGAGCTCGAAGAGCGCTACGCGGGCACGGGCTACGGCGCTTTCAAGAAGGACCTGGCCGAAGTCGTCGTCGACGCGCTCGCCCCGATCAGGGAGCGCACCGAGAAGATGCTCGCCGACGAGACCGAACTCGACCGTCTCCTGGCCGGCGGCGCCGCTCACGCCGGCGAGGTCGCGAGCCAGACAATGGCAGCAGTCAGGGAACGGGTCGGCTTCCTCCCGCCGGGCTAGCTGGATGAGTTCCTGCTGGCGGACAGGCGTCGGCGAATCAGGGCGAATCCCACCATCGCGATGCAGATGAGCGCGGCGATCGCGGCGGCGATCGCGGCGCCGCCTGAGGCTCCCGAGCTTGTCGCGCCGGCCAGCGAGGCGGGGGGCGCGTGCGAGCCGCCGAGCTTAGGTGCCTTGCCCGACGTGCGGCGGCTCGCCAGCCGCAGCGGCGGGACGAGCGTGCCGACCGGCTTGACGTGGCCGTTCATCGCGAAGCCCCAGTTGAGCAGCTTCTCGGCGGACAAGATCTCCATCAGCGACTGGCAGTGCATGATCGTCACGATCAGCGTGACTCCATGCCTGCGCGCCAGGCCGATGTACGTCGCCCCGGCCTTGATCGTCCACCCGATCTTGCCGCCGATCCCGCCCTTGTACCTGGTGAGCAGGTAGTTCTGGTTGACCAGCGTGGCCTTCTTGCGCTTGCTGACCTCGAACTTCGCGGCGAGTGTCGAGTCGTACTTCATGAAGGCGGGCATCGCCAGCGCCTGCCTGCCGATCAGCGCGAGATCGTAGGCGGAGACCACCTGCCCCGCCCTCGGCAGCCCGTTGGGCACCTTGGCGACGACGTCGTAAGCCTGCAGGTGGTGGGCCTCGGCGTTGATCAGCGCCATGCCCTTGGCGAACGACCCGCTCGCCTGGGTCAGCGCGACGGCCGCGTCGTTCGCGGAGATCAGCAGCAAAGCCCGGAACAGGTCGGCCACCCGGTACTCGCGGCCCCTGACCAGCCCCACCACGTTCGGCTGGACGGAAACGGCCAGCTTGCTGGCCTTGACCATGGCGTCCGGCTTGAGCCTGGGCAGCATGGTGATCGCGGTGAGCACCTTCAGCGTGCTGGCAGGCGGGTACAGCCCGTGCGCGTCCTTGGCCGCGAGCACCTGCCCGGTGCTGGCGTTGGCGACGACGTAGGCCGAGGCGGGAATCTTGGGCAGCTGCCAGGCGCCATGGGCCGGGAGGTGCACTACGGTGCCCTTGCTGGCCATGAGCGGCCCGCCGACGTCCTGGGGCGCGGCCGGGGTCACCTGCGCTGTCGCCGGCGCGCCCGCGGCGGCGAACGTGGCGGCGACCGCGGCTAGCGTGCCGATCACGCTTGCGCGCGTGAGCCGGGATCCTGACATCGGTCCCCCTCGATCGAAGCATGGCCCTGCATAGTGCGACATGCCGGTTCGGAAGTGATTGGTCAGCATGCAAGGGTAGCTTGCCCTGACCTGCACCTTGACCTTCCCGATAACCAGTAAATTTACCGTCACGCACCGATAAAGGGTTTCTCCGCCGGCTCAAGCTCAGTGCCAGCCGCAACAGCGGTCACGGTAGCCTCCGGGGCGGCCGCGAGCGGGCGTCGTAACCTTGAGCCATGGTGGCAATGTCGGAGTCTGGTGACCCCATTGAGCCGGTGTACCGGCCCGCGGCAACGGCCGGCCTTGACCCGGCCCGCGATCTCGGCGAGCCGGGCGAGTACCCCTACACCAGGGGCGTCTACCCGACCATGTACGTCACCAGGCCCTGGACCATGCGCCAGTACGCGGGCTTCTCCACCGCGGCGGATTCCAACCGCCGGTACAAGCAGCTGACAGAGGCGGGCACCACGGGCCTGTCGGTGGCCTTCGACCTGCCAACGCAGATGGGCTACGACTCCGACGCCCCGCAGGCCGCCGGCGAGGTCGGCAAGGTCGGCGTCGCGATCGACTCGATCGACGACATGCACATCCTGCTCGGCGGGCTCCCGCTTGACGAGATCTCGACCTCGATGACGATCAATGCCCCGGCCGCCGTGCTCTTGCTGCTCTACGAGCTGGTCGCCGCCGAGCGCGGCGTCGCCGCGGAAAAACTCAACGGCACCATTCAGAACGATATCCTGAAGGAGTACATCGCGCGGGGTACGTATATCTACCCGCCTGGCCCGTCATTGCGCCTCGTCGCGGATACATTCGCCTACTGCAGGGCGAACATTCCCCGGTGGAATACCATCTCGATTTCCGGCTACCACATGGCGGAGGCCGGCGCGACGCCGGTGCAGGAGATCGCGTTCACGCTCGCCAATGCCAAGGCCTACGTGCGTGCCGCCATCGACGCCGGCCTAGAGGTAGACAGTTTCGCGCCGAGATTGTCGTTCTTCTTCGTGGCCAGGAGCACGCTGCTCGAAGAGGTCGCCAAATTCCGGGCGGCCCGCTGGCTGTGGGCCCATATCATGCGCGACGAGTTCGGTGCCGCCGACCCGAGGTCGCGGATGCTGCGGTTCCACACCCAGACGGCGGGCGTGCAGCTGACCGCGCAGCAGCCCGAGGTCAACATGACGAGGGTCACTATCCAGGCGCTGGCCGCCGTGCTCGGCGGCACGCAGTCGCTGCACACCAACGCCTACGACGAGGCCATCGCCCTTCCCTCCGAACACGCCGCCAGGCTCGCCCTGCGCACTCAGCAGGTGATCGCCAACGAAACCGACCTGACCGCGACCGTGGACCCGTTCGCCGGCTCGTACGCGATCGAGTCGATGACCGCGCAGCTCAGAGACCATGCCGTCGAGCTGATCGGCCGGGTGGAGGAGCTGGGAGGCGCCGTCGCCGCCATCGAGAAGGGCTTCCAGAAGGCCGAGATCGAGAGGTCGGCGTATCAAGTGGCGCGCGAGATCGACTCGGGCGAGCGGGTCGTCGTCGGGGTCAACAAGTTCACCGATGGCGACCGCCAGGCTTACACGCCGCTGCGGGTCGATCCCGCGATCGAGCGCGAGCAGGCCGAGCGGCTGGCCAAGCTGCGGTCGAGCCGGGACGCGGCGCAGGTCGCGCGGTCACTCGACGAGGTCAGGCAGGCGGCGGCCGGCAGCGGCAACGTGCTCTATCCGCTGCGGGCCGCGCTGCAAGCCAGGGCCACGGTCGGTGAGGTGTGTGACACGCTGCGCGAAGTCTGGGGCGTCTACAAGCCAGCTGACGCTTACTAGCCAGCGCACCCGAGATCAGCGGATCCGCCCGAGATCCCCTAAAAAGGCAGAAAAGCGGTGATCGTTGCGCGACGGTCACAATCGGGCAACGTCCACGTCGGGCGGCGGCAGGCGCTAGCATGCTTAGCTAAGCCGGGCAGATCACAGGACCGGCGAGATGCACGATGAGGGTGCCAGCAATCAGCGCTTATCGAAGCGAAGGCGACCTACAACAGCAGGTGTAATCGCAAAGCGCGGTGACGGCCGCATGAATGCTGTACCACAGGGCAGGTGCCCGCTGGTGACGAAAGCTGATCCAGCGGACGGAAGGCGATTCGCGTTGTGAGTACGTGCCACGCGCGGATCGTTTGTCATTCCAGGCTGATACGACACTGCTGATACGACGGCGTGAAGGACCGAATGGACAAGCTCCTAGCCGATTGGGCTCATGACCGGGACGGGCGGCGCGCGGCGCTGGCCCGGATGTTCGCCGCCCGGCTCCATGACGCCATCCTTAGCTGGAGGGACCTATGCGCGCATGCTCTTATCGTTGCCACGGGGGAGGCGGCGGATGCTCGAGCATGACCTGACTGGCGAGCTTGACGCGTTCCTGGCCGATCATGAGGCCGAGCTAATCGACTTCAGGCGTGACCTGCATGCCCACCCGGAGATTGGCTACTCAGAGCACCGGACCACGCGGAAGATCGGGTTGCGGCTCGAAGGCGCCGGGCTGCGTCCCGCTGTCATGCCGAAAGGCACCGGGATCATCGTTGACGTGGGCGGCGGCGCCGAGGAAGAGCCGGTCGTCGCATTGCGCGCTGACATTGACGCGCTGCCGATCGTCGACGAGAAGAACGTCGCGTACCGCTCCCGCAACCCGGGTGCCTGCCATGCCTGCGGCCACGACGTGCACACGACCGTGCTGCTCGGCACCGGCCTGTTCCTGGCGCGGGCGGCGGCCTCCGGCGCGCTGCCTGGCAAGGTCAGGCTGATCTTCCAGCCGGCCGAGGAAGTGCCAGGCGGCGCGCTCGACGTGCTCGCGGCGGGCGGCATCTCATCGGTCGACCGGGTCTTCGCGCTGCACTGCGATCCCAAACTAGACGTCGGCAAGGTCGGCACCAGGATCGGCGCGATCACGGCCGCCTGCGACAAGATCAAGGTGCAGCTCAGCGGGCCAGGCGGGCACACGGCCAGGCCGCACCTGACCGCTGACCTGGTGTTCGCGCTCGGCAAGATCATCACGGAGCTGCCGGCCGCGCTGTCGCGCCGGATTGACCCGAGGTCCGGGCTGAGCCTGGTGTGGGGCCGGGTCAGCGCCGGCTCGGCGGCGAATGCCATTCCAGATATCGGCGTGGTCGAGGGCACCGTGCGCTGCCTGGACGACAGCGCCTGGCACGCGGCCCCCGAGCTGCTCAAGACGCTGGTCGAGTCGGTGTCGAGTGCCTACGGCGTGACGCCTGACCTCAGCTACGTCCGCAGCGTGCCGCCAGCGGTCAACGACGCCGTGAGCACGGCCATGATCGCCGCGGCCGCCGACCGCGTGCTCGGCGCCGACTCGCTGGCGCCGGCGCCTCAGAGCCTGGGCGGCGAGGACTTCGCCTGGTACCTGGAGTCGGTCCCTGGCAGCCTGTTCCGGCTGGGAACCCGGCGGCCTGGATCGGGTGATGACTTCGACATCCACCAGCCGATGTTCGACGTGGACGAGCGCTGCATCGCGGTCGGGATCAAGGTCATGGCGGCAACCGCGATGACCGCGCTCGGCGATGGCTGCGGTGACGTGCCATCCGTCGGCCCGATCTCGGGTCACGCGGCGGTGCCGGCCCGGGCATCGGTCGACGACGTCACGCTCGCCGGGCCGTTATTAACCGGGTGAGGTTCTGTTGCGGCTGGGCAACGTAACGATTGCGGCTGAGTCATGGCCGACGTCGGCAGGGCGTCTTCGCGCATATTGTGGTGCGGAGGGCGAATCGCAAGCCAGCGTAGCTAGCTGACTGGAGCACTGGCGAAGGTGTCCATGCCAAATGAGCAGACCAGGTCCACCGGTGTGGCATCGACGACGTCAGGTCGGCTGACCGCTGACGGCAAGCGGGTATTCCGTATGCCTGGACCCCAGGTGATCTGGTGGGGCTGGATCGGCGTGATCGTGCTCAGCGTCGGTGACCTGGCGGTCCAAGGGCATGATTTCGTATCGCTCAAGATCGCGTTCGCCGGCCTCGCCGTGACTGGCTTCGTCTACGCCTGCACGCTGTGGCCGGCCGTGATCTCCGACGAGCATGGCCTGAAGGTGCGCAACCCGTTCCGCACCTTCCGCATCCCCTGGGCCGCGATACGCGGCATCTACCTGGCCGACTCCGTCGAAGTACAATGCGCGCGGCCGTCACCCAGGAAAGACAAGACCATCTACACCTGGGCGCTGTCCTCGCCGCGCCGCGCGCGGGCGCGATCCCAGCTCCGCGCCTGGCAGTGGGACCAGGGCAAGCGCAACCGGCCAGCCGGCTATGCGGCGCTGCCCCAGGAGGCGAAGTCGATCGTCAAGATGACGACGGCGGAGATCATGGCGCGCGAACTCGCCGCCCTGGCCGATGAGGCTCGCTTCAGGTCGGTCGTGTCCGACGTGGAGATCTCGATCGATGATGTCGCCGCCGAGCTGGAGTCCGGTGCCGGCGAGGGTACGTCGCCGGCTGGAGGAATGACGGCTGATGCTGGCGGCGCGGCTGATGCTGGCGGCGCGGCTGATGCCGGGCTGGCGAGCGACGATGCGGCCGGTTCGGACCCGTCGGCCCTGTCGGCCGGGGTAGTGTCCGCCAGCTGGTCGTGGCTGCCGATGCTCGCGATCGTGGTGCCGGCGATCGGCTTCGTGGTCTCCTTGATCGCCTCGTAGCCGCCAGTAGCCCTGATCGCCTCGTAGCCGCCAGTCCTGAGGTCAGGGCCCGACGGATGCGCACGGCCTGGTCCGCAGCCAGTTCACGTAGTCGTGCGGGGCTCCTGCCGCCTCGGCGGCGTCGGCCACGAGGCCGAGGTACCTGGCCGACGGCAGGCCGCCCTCGTAGTCATTGAGCACGTACAGCCAGGCGAGCGCGTCGCCGTCGAGCGCTGAGACCCTGACCTTGAGCTTGCTGTAGTAACCCAGGGTCGCGCCGTCCCAGCGGTCGAGGGCCAGCTCATCGCTCTCTGAGACCTCGTAGAGGACGACGAACACGCGCGAGCCCGACTCCTCCACGACCGTGGCGAGCGCACCCTCCCAGCCGAGATCCTCGCCGCCGAAAGTCAGCCGCCATCCCTCAAGCCAGCCGAAACCGGCTTGAGGTGAGTGCGGGCAGCGCTCAAGCATCTGCGCCGGATCCATGTTGCTGCCGTAGGCCGCGTACAACGCCACGATTGCATAGCGTACGAGGCCGAGGGGCCGGCCGTGCACTGGTTCGGGGTGCTGCGCGCCCGATGCCGCTCAAGGCCGCTCGATGAGGTGGCCTGACGTCAGCGGCGGGCGGTGATACGACACAATGGGACAACGTGAGTCAGCACCGCATGCGCATCGTCATCATCGGCGGCGGCCCGGGCGGCTACGAGGCCGCGCTAGTCGCCGCGCAACTAGGCGCCCACGTGACCGTCATCGAAGAGAGCGGCCTCGGCGGGGCCTGCGTGCTAACGGACTGCGTGCCTTCCAAGACGCTGATCGCGACGTCGAGCCTGATGGCGTCGCTCGAAGGCACCAAGGACCTGGGCATCAGGTTCGACGGGATCGACTCTGCCGGGCCGGGTCTTGCCGGGGCGGCTCCTGCCGAGGCGGCTCGTGCCGGGGCGGAGGGCGCGGGCGGGTCCGAGCACGCCAGGGCCGACGCGCCGCGCATCTACTCGCGGATTCGCGGACTGGCCCAGGCGCAGAGCGCGGATGTGGCGGCGCGGCTCGCTGCCGAAGGCGTGGAGGTGATCCCCGGCCGAGGCCGGCTCACCTGCCCGGGAGTCGTCGCGGTCGGCGACCGCGAGATCCAGGCCGACACCGTCCTGATCTCAACCGGCGCGCAGCCCCGCGTACTCGATGACGCGATCCCTGACGGCGAGCGGCTGCTGACCAGCAGGCAAATCTACGACATCGACGAACTCCCGGCCGAGCTCATCGTCGTCGGCTCCGGCGTGACGGGTGCCGAGTTCGCCAGCGCCTTCCAGGCGCTCGGGTCGCAGGTGACGCTCGTCTCCTCACGTGACCACGTGCTGCCCAACGAGGATATGGACGCGGCGATGGTCGTCGAAGACGTGTTCCGCCGTCGCGGCATGAACGTGCTCGGCCAGTCCCGCGCCGTCTCCGCCCGGCGGACGAAGGCCGGAGTCGAGGTCACGCTGGCCGACGGCAGGATGGTGCGCGGCTCGCACTGCCTGCTGACCGTCGGCATGGTGCCACTGACCAACGACATCGGGCTCGACCAGGCCAAGGTGGACACCGACCAGCGCGGGTTCGTCACGGTGGACAGGGTGTCGAGGACATCAGCGCCGGGCATCTACGCGGCCGGCGACTGCACGGGCGTGTGGATGCTCGCTTCAGTCGCCGCGATGCAGGGCCGGATAGCGATGTGGCACGCACTCGGCGAAGCCGTCCAGCCTCTTCGGCTCGGGCACGTGGCCGCGACGATCTTCACCGACCCGGAGATCGCCAACGTCGGCGTCAGCCAGCAAGACGTCGACAACGGCGTGGTCGACGCCCGCGTGGTGAAGCTGCCGCTGGCTACTAATGCCCGGGCCAAGATGGACGGGTCCAGGGACGGCTTCGTCAAGTTGTTCGCCCGCCGGACCAGCGGCCGGATCCTCGGCGGCGTGATCGTCGCGCCGCACGCCAGCGAGCTGATCCTGAGCGTCTCCCTGGCAGTTGAGCAGCAACTCAGCGTCGATGAAGTCGCCCACACCTTCGCCGTGTACCCATCACTGACCGGCAGCATCACCGAGGCGGCCCGCCGCCTGATGCAACCAGCCGACCGGCTGACGTAACGCGGCGCTTGCGGTGGTCCCGCCGGGGAAACGTGAGCATCGTGGCCCTCCCTGTTGCTGTCGGCGGTCTGTTTTGACAGCATCGTGGCCCTCCCCGTTGCTGTCAGGACGACATCAGGGAGGGCCACGTTGGTCTGTAAACAGGGGGTGGTTTGTCCCCGTTTACACCGATGCACCAGCGCCGGCCCGCCGGCACGGATGGTTGCTGTTAAAACCCGTGGCTGACAGCAACAGGGAGGGCCACGATGCTGTCAGAGGCGGGCGTGACCAGCAACCCGGGCCGTCCGCCTAGTGCGCGGGGCGGCCCAGGTCGGGGTCGTCGGGTGCCTCGAATCCGTGCTGTCGCAGGCGGGTTGCCCTGATGTCATCGGCGTAGGCCGTCACCGTGAAGACGCTCCCCGCCAGGATCAGCGTGATCATCATGGCGGCCAGCCAGGCGGGGGAGGGCAGCCAGACGAGCAGCACCACCGCCACGATCACGCACAAGGGGAGGATGATCGCCAGGTGGCGCACGATCGCCCTGGCCCGCCAGCCGGCGTCCGTGAGCTCGTGCTTGACCCAGTCGGAGTTCTCGTCAGGGAGCCTGAACCCAAGCGCGAACAGCAGCCATCTCACCGGCCCGGGATCGCCAGGCAGCCGGGCCATCGGTCAGTCCGCCAGCCGGCAGATCGCCTGCCCGGCCGGGACGGTCTGCCCGACCTGCACGGCGAGCTCGCTGACGGTTCCTGCCTTGTGCGCGGTCAGCGGCTGCTCCATCTTCATGGCCTCAAGTACCACGATCGTGTCTCCAGCCTCGACTCGCTGTCCGTTCTCCGCGACGATCTTCACGATAGTGCCCTGCATCGGGCTGACGAGCACATCACCGCTCGCCGCCGCGCCCTGCCCGCGCCGCTGCCCGCCCCGCCGGCCCCGGGTTGTCCCGCCCCTGCCGGTACCAGGCCCGCCGGCGGGGAGACCGGCGGGCGAAGCGCCAGGCCCCGGACCGGCCAGCCATCCGGGCAGCACGACCTCGAGCCGCTTGCCGTTGACCTCGACGACGACCCGCTCACGCTCAGCGGCGTCAGGCGCGGTGCGGTCATCCGAATCCTGATAGGGCGGTATGCCACCAGCGAACTCGGTCTCGATCCACCTCGTGTGCACGCGCAGGGGCAACGACGTGAACGACGGATCGCTGACCACCGCCCGGTGAAACGGCAGTACAGTCGGCATGCCGCCCACCTCGAACTCGGACAGCGCGCGCCGGGCCCGGGCCAGCGCCTGCTCCCTGGATGCCCCGGTCACGATCAGCTTGGCGATCAGCGAGTCGTACATCTGCGGCACGGTCATCCCGGCCACGTAGCCCGAGTCCACGCGCACGCCAGGCCCGGACGGCGGTCGCCAGGTCGTGAGCGTCCCAGGCGCGGGCAGGAATCCCCGCCCGGCGTCCTCGGCATTGATCCGGAACTCGATCGAGTGCCCGCGCAGCGGAGGATCGCCGAACCCGAGTTCCAGGCCGTCCGCGATGCTGAACATCGCCAGCACCAGGTCGATGCCGCTGACCTCCTCGCTGACCGGATGCTCGACCTGCAGGCGGGTGTTCACCTCGAGGAACGAGACGGTGCCGTCCTGCGCGACCAGGAACTCGCACGTGCCTGCTCCGACGTATCCGGCCTCGCGCAGGATCGCCTTCGACGACGACCGCAGCAGCGACTCCTGCTCGGCGGTCAGGAACGGCGCCGGGGCCTCCTCGACGAGCTTTTGATGACGCCGCTGCAGCGAGCAGTCACGGGTCGACACTACGACCACGTTGCCCCGGCTATCGGCCAGGCACTGCGTCTCGACGTGGCGCGGCTTGTCGAGATAGCGCTCCACGAAGCACTCGCCCCGGCCGAACGCCGCCACGGCCTCCCGCACGGCCGACTTGTACTGCGCAGGCACCTCGTCCATGGAGCGTGCCACCTTGAGCCCGCGCCCGCCGCCGCCGTAGGCGGCCTTGATCGCGATCGGCAGCCCGTGCTCGGCCGCGAACTCGATCGCCTCGTCCGGCCCGCTGATCGGCCTGTCGGTGCCCGGAGCGAGCGGAGCGCCGACGCGGCGCGCGATCGCCCGCGCGGCCGTCTTGTCGCCCAGCGCCTCGATCGCCGAGGGCGGCGGGCCGATCCAGGTCAGCCCGGCCGCGATGACCTCGGTGGCGAACTGCGCGTTCTCGGCGAGAAATCCGTAACCGGGATGAACGGCATCGGCCCCCGACTCGGCCGCCGCCTTCAGGATCTTCGCGATGTCCAGATAGCTGTCCGCCGCGCTCTGCCCGCCAAGCGCGAAAGCCTCGTCCGCCATCCGCACATGCAGCGCGTCCAGGTCGGGCTCGGAGTACACGGCAACGCTCGCCAGCCCGGCGTCCCGGCACGCGCGGGCGACTCGAACGGCGATCTCGCCCCGATTGGCGATGAGGACCTTGCGCACGAAATGGCTCCTTCTCGACTGCCAGGAGTCTAGTAAGCCCCGTCGCTAGCGAGGTAGGGCGCTCCGCCGCCAGGCGCCGGGTCCGGCCGCTATCGGCTGCGCCGCGAACCGGAAACTGCTTGACCATTCAGAATGATGCGCACTCGCTCGTCTGGCCGCCAGAGCCGCTGCCGCGCCCGCCCTAGCAGCCAGAACGGCTATCACGGCGGCAAGCTCGGCTTCCGTAGGCCGACCGCGAACGACGGAGACGTCCGGCTTCGCGCCCGTGGTCACTGTGCTGCCCGTGGTCACTGTGCTGGCAGTCACGGGACCGACGGTCACGTCCTGGACTTCCCGACGCCGACGCCGAACTGCCGGTGAACTCGCGCCCAGAAGGCGTCCCTGAGCCACTCGCGCGCCTCCTGGTAGGAGCGCAGTGAGAGGCCGAGCTCTTTTTCAGCTTCTACAAGCAGTTCCTTGTCGATCACGGGCGGCAGTATCGGGCCGGGCAGCAGGTCGCGGATGTTGTCTTCACCCCTGGTCAAGATCCACTTCTGGGCCACGTGCTCGCCCGCTTCCTCGACCCGCTCGCGGGAGGGGCCGAGCCTGGCGGCGGCGATGTGGGCCGCGGTGATGTGGATCGAGGTCTTCCTGAACGGGTTACGGTCGCCGAACAGCTGCGCTGGTGACGGTGCCGCCGGGCTCGCGGGGATGCCGGGCACCGCCGCGGCGTGATCGGCCCTGGCAGGCAGCGCGCCGTGGGCCGCCGATGTCGCCGTCTCCGGCGTGGGCTGCGGTGCGAAGTACGGTTCCATGAACGATCGTTCGAGCACTTCGACCGTGTCCGATTCCCAGACGAGCCGCTCGGCCTGATTCGTGCCGTAGGGCGGCTCGACTCCCCACAGGTGCACCCGGACGCCGAAGGCCTGGGCCGCTTCGACCGCCGGCACCATGTCCTCGTCGCCCGCCACCAGGATCGCGTCGGTGATGGCCCGGTGCCTGGCCAGCGCCTCCATGTCCGCGCGGATCTGCGCGTCCACGCCCTTTTGCTGGCCGCGAGCGTTCAGGTTGCCGAGCCTGAGCTTGACCAGCGGCATCTGGGCGATCACGCGCTGGTCGAAGGTGGGTACCCGGTCCCTGGCCGCGTCATACCAGTAGACGCGCAGGAGCTGCCCCCTGACCACATCATCAGCCTGCTTGATCAGCGCCGCGATGAGCTTGTCGGCGTCCACGCGGTACTCACGGCGCGAGGATGCGCTGAACAGCAGTTCGCCGGCGGACGCGTAGATGTACCCGACGTCCACCATGATGGCGTAGCGGGACAGCAGCGGAAGCGATGCTTCGGACTCGGTCATATTCCTTTGACTCTAGTCGGCGCTGGACGGGGTGTCGCGCCGCCAGTGCAATCGTCGTGTTTCCCGCGCGTCTGCCGGGCCTCGCCGGGCCTGCGGCCGGCGCACAGGGGGATGTTGCCGTGCTTCTTCGGCGGCATCCACTGGCGCTTGTTCCGGAGCGAACGGAGTGCGCGAACGATGGCGCGGCGGGTTTCCGCTGGTCGGATCACCGCGTCCACGTACCCGCGTTCAGCCGCTATATACGGATTAGCGAGTGTATCTTCGTACTCGGTGGATTTGGCTGATCGGAGCACGGCCTGCTCTTCCTCGCTGGCCGAGCCGGCCAGGTCACGCCGGTACAAGATGTTGACCGCGCCCTGCGCGCCCATGACCGCGATCTGCGCCGTCGGCCACGCCAGGTTGATGTCGCCGCCCAGATGCTTGGAACCCATCACGACGTAGGCGCCGCCGTAGGCCTTCCTGGTGATCACGGTGATCTTGGGCACGGTGGCCTCGGCGTAGGCGTAGAGCAGCTTCGCTCCCCGCCTGATGATCCCGCCCCACTCCTGACCGGTACCGGGCAGGAACCCGGGCACGTCCACGAACGTCAGCACGGGCACGTTGAACGCGTCGCAGGTCCTGACGAAACGCGCCGCCTTTTCCGATGCGTCGATGTCGAGGCAGCCGGCGAAGTGCATGGGCTGGTTGGCCACGATGCCGATCGGCGTTCCGGCGACCCGGCCGAATCCGACAATGATGTTCCTCGCGAAGCCGGAGTGGATCTCGCAGAACTCGCCGCCGTCCAGAATGCGCTCGATGATCGTGTGCATGTCATACGGCTGGTTCGCTGAATCCGGGATCACCGTGTCTAGCTCGGCGTCATCGTCGGTTACCTCGTCGCTGGCCTGCTGGCCGGCGGTCGTCACTGGCGGGTCATCGAGGTTGTTCGATGGCAGGTACGACAGCAGTTCCCTGGCGAAATCGAGGCAGTCCTGCTCGTCGGCCGCCTGGTAGTGCGCGACCCCGGACTTGACGTTGTGCGCGTGCGCGCCGCCGAGTTCCTCGAAGCTGACTTCCTCGCCGGTCACCGTCTTGATCACGTCTGGCCCGGTGATGAACATATGCGACGTCTGATCGACCATGAGCGTGAAGTCGGTGATCGCGGGGGAGTAGACCGCGCCGCCCGCGCAGGGTCCCATGATCAGGGAGATCTGCGGCACCACGCCCGACGACATGACGTTGCGGAAGAAGACCTCGCCGTAGAGCCCGAGCGAGACGACGCCCTCCTGGATCCGGGCGCCGCCGCTGTCATTGATGCCGACGATGGGGCAGCCGGTCTTGAGCGCGTGGTCCATGACCTTGACGATCTTCTCGCCGAACACCTCGCCAAGGGACCCGCCGAAGACCGTGAAATCCTGGCTGAAGATCCCCACCGGCCGGCCGTCGATCGTCCCGTGACCGGTGACGACCCCGTCGCCGTAGGGCCTAGTGCCCGCCATCCCGAAGTCGTGCGACCGGTGCCTGGCCAGTTCGTCGAACTCGGTGAAGGAGCCGGGGTCGAGCAGGTACTCGATCCGCTCGCGCGCCGTCATCTTGCCCTTGGCATGCTGCCGCTCGACCGCCCGCCCCGACCCGGCATGGACCGCCTCGTAGCGACGTCTCTCCAGGTCAGCGATCTTGCCTGCGGTGGTGTGAACATCGATCGCGCCGTCACGCGCCTGGCTGTCTTGGTGCTCTCCGGCTCCGGGCCCAGCGGCGCCGGGCCTGTCAGCGCCGGTCTGGCCAGTGCCCTCGCCAAGCCGCCGCTGGGCAGTATCGCCAGGCATGTTGTCGGTAGCCATGCCGCAAAGATAGGCCAGGCTGAAAGCCGCGTACCCCCCGACCTAGGCTGAGCGGGCATTCCTGCCCCGCCGGGTTTCGCATAAGGGAGTTTTCAGCTCAATTAACTGAAAAATTTCCGGAGTGAGAAACTCTCCCCCCGCGATGCCGGAAAAGGCTCCCCGATCCTGATCACGAGCCGCGCGGCAGCCTCCGGGTACCGGTGCGATGTTCCGTGATCATGATCGAAACCGTGATCACGGAAGATCGCCCAGGTCAGGACAGAGGTGATCTTCCGTGATCATGCCCCGGACCTTGATCACGGAAGATCGCACCTGCCGCCCCCGCGCGGACTGCTTCACCGGAGCGAGAACTCTCCCCCACGATGCCGGGAAAGGCCGGCGGGCGGTCTCGCGGGCCGGCGGGCTGGCCGGGTTGCTGATCACGCGCGCCTCTGACAGCATCGTGGCCCTCCCTGTTGCTGTTGGTCGCTGGTTTTAACAGCATCGTGGCCCTCTCTGATGTTGTCCTGAGAGGGTGATGAAAAACCCCGAAAAATCCATGATCGCGATCGAAGAACCGCAGGTCAGGGAGTCGGGTTCGCGACGAAAACGGGGTTTTTCAGCAGCCTCTCCTGACAGCAACGGGGAGGCCACGTTGCTGTCAAAACGGACCGCTAACAGCAACAGGGAGGGCCGCGATGCTCACGCTGCCCCGGCGGCCGTCCGGCTCGGCCGCAGAGCGGTGCGCGCTCGCCGTGTCAGGGTGACTGGATCGTAAGTACCGTCCAGGCACCCAGGCAGACCCGATCGCCGTCGTGGAGTGGGAACGGGACGCCGGTGACGATGTCGGTGGTGTTGACCTGGGTGCCGTTCGACGATCCGGGGTCGAGCACTGACCAGCTGCCGTCGGGCTGAGCGATCAGGACGGCGTGGAGATGCGAGATGCCGGGGTCGGTCGGCGGGCCGGTGAGGTCGATCTCTGGCTCGAGGCCGCGTGAGGTACTGCGGCGGCCGACGCGCATCTCCTTGCCGGTGAGGGTGAACCGGCGTTCGGGGCAATAGGCCGGGAACTCGATCGAGGAGGCGTCCGGGCCGCCGGCGGCGACCACGCTGTCGAAGTAGGCGCGGTCGGCGGTCACGACGGCCTGCCAGCCCGTTCCCTGCTGCGCGGGAGGCGCCGCCTGCACAGGTACTTGCTGCACCGCGGTGGACGGCTGGGCGAGCGGGCCGGCCGCGGTGGACGGCTGGGCGGGGGGACCAGCCAGGCCGGCCGGGGCGGGCGGCCTGGTTAGGGACTGGGCGGCCGTCGCTGCCGTGGCGAAGTTGAATCCGCACGCCTCGCAGAACTGGCCGCTCTTGTCGATGCCGCATCGCGGGCACACCGGGCCGGAGCCGGTCGCGACAGAAGGCGCCGGCGCGATCGGCGATGCGGCGGCCGGGGCGCCCGCGATCCGCATCCCGCACGTGTCGCAGAAGTCGGCGGACGCCGACTCGTGGCCGTCAGGGCACGTAGGCATCGGCTACCTCTTCGTTCTGACCGTTTTGGTTGAGCGAGTGTCCAGCGCCATCTCGTCGGCGTCGTCCACCTTCTTCTTCAGGCGGACGGTACCGGTCGCGGCGTCCACCACGTCGACGACCTTGGCGAGCAGCCTAGCGGTGTCGTCGTTGCCGGACTCCTGGGCCAGGGCGACCGCACGGCCAAGTTTCGCGGTGGCCAGCTCCTCGTCGCCCTGCTTGCGGGCTTCGAGGCCGTCCTGGATCGCCTGCGCCAATTCGGCCTGGCCGGTGTAGTGCGCCACATTCGAGTTGATCCTGGTGGACAGCGCCTCGTCGTCGGTCCAGACCGCACGGACCAGGCCCTGGCCCTGCACCTGAGAGTCGACGATCAGGCTCACCCTGGCGGCGAGCATTTCCTGCCCGATAGCGGCTGACTTGACCTCGACGCAGACGTGGTAATCGCGGCTCTCGCCGCCCGCCCAGGCGCCGGTCGGGTAGTCGCCCGCCTGCGCGCCCGCCTGAGTGCGGCGCGGGGTCAGGTCGTCCACGGTCGGCGCGACCTGCTTGACGAACTTGATCTCAGCGTGCTGCGGCGTCCAGACCCGCAGCGCGACGTTGGCGACCGCCTTGCCCATCGCCGCCTGCATCATGGATTCGAAGTCAGCCGTCAGCCCGGCCGGGTCAGGCACGATGTCCACCGTGCCGAGCAATGCCGTCGAGATCCGGCGTAGCTCGGCCACCTGCCAGTCGGTGCCGACGCCGCGGCAGTCGCAGCTGAAGACACCCTCGCAGGCGGCGATGGCCGCCGAGAGCTGGTCGGGGGCTTCGTGCTCGTTCTTGCCGTCGGTCAGCAAGATCGCGTGCTGGAGCCTGGCCTGGCTCGCGGTGAGCATCTGCCTGGCCAGGCGCAGCCAGGAGCCCATCGCGGTGCCGCCGCCCGGCCGCAGATTCGCCACTACCTGCTTGGCCATCTCCCTGGTCTGATCGCTCGCGATCGCCAGCGTGCCGTCGGGCGGGAACACCGGCCGCGCCACCTCGGTCCCGGCGATCACGGCGAACGCGACCCCGTCCTGCACCACGTCGAGCGCCGCCTGGGTCGCCGCCCTGGCCTGGACGATCTTGGCGTGCGGGTAGTCCATGGAGCCAGAGCAGTCAATGATGATGACCTCAGCGCGCCCGCCACCGCCGCCGCCGCCAGCACCGCTCACCGGCAACGTATCCGGCGCCGTGACCGTGACGATCGCGTTGACCTCGCGGGCGCCGTCAGGGAGATACTCGTTCTGGTAGATTTCGACGGTGAAATCGGACATGGATTGAAATCTCCTAAGTCGTCGCGGCCAGTTGGGAGGTGTCGTCAGGCGCGGCCACCGTCCGCGGCGGCCAGGGGATGAGCACCACGGTGATGTTGTCGCTGCCGCCCGCCCTGATCGCGAAATCCACCAGCGCGGCGCAGGCGCCGAGCGGGTCGGCCACGGCCCCGGGAAGCGCCATCGCCGCGAGTGCCGCCGAGTCGGACTGGTAATTCCACAGGCCGTCCGAGCAGAGCAGGACGGCGCCGTGCCCGTCCGGGGTGAACACGGCAACGTGCGGCTTGACCCCGCCCGCATCCGCGCCGATCCAGCCGGTGACGACATGACCCTGCGGTGAGGCCATCGCCTCGGCCTCGCTGAGCAGGCCGGTCGCGATCAGTTCCTGGGCGACCGAGTCATCGATGGTCAATTGCTTCGACGAGGCAGGCGTGACCGCGTCAATCCAGTACGCCCGGCTGTCGCCGAGCCAGCACACGGTGACCGCGCTCGTGGTCACCACGGCGGAGACGAAGGTCGCCGACGGCGCGTTGGCGTGCAGCCGGCGGCGTCGGCCAGTTCGTTAAGCGCCCGCTGGGCGGCCCGCACCGCCCGCGCGGACGCGTCGCAGAGATCGGCCTCGCTCCTGACCGCCGCCAGCAGCACGTGCACAGCGGCCTGCGACGCCGCCTGGGAGGCCTCGTCCGGATTGCTCGAGGTCGACACCCCGTCACAGACCACCGCGAGCGCGACCGGCCCGCTGGCCGCCTGCGCGGTCGCCAGGGCCATGGCGTCCTCGTTGCGGGTGTGCCGCAAGCCGCGGTCGGTAACGCCGGCGACGAGCTCGAGTTCCAGCTCCACGTGGTCGTTGCCCTTTGGCACTTTGTAGCCGCAGGACTCGCAGTAACCGTCCGCGCTGATCGCTGAATCTGCGCAATTCGGGCACTCGGCCGGTGGTTCCGGCTGGCCGCCGCTGGTCACCGCCGGTGACAGCTCGGCGCTGCACGCTTCGCAGAAGTTGTCGTCCGGCCACACCGGCTGCCCGCAGTTCGGGCAGCTCACGCCCGCCGCGCCCGTCATGACCACGTACTCGGGCGGACGTCGTTGGCAAGGTCGACAAGCTGCGTGCGGCGCTGCCGGTCGGAGGTCAGCTGCGCCTGCGCACGGTAACTGCGCTCCAGCCCGAACCGCAGCGACCGCTCGGTCGTATCACAGCCAAGCAACTGGCTGCCATCCAATGGCTCGCTGGCCCTGAGCCGGTCAAGCGCTGCGCTGAGCACCTGCGCCGTCACCTGCTGCACAGACGCCGGATCGAGTGTCAGCCTGGTGAGCCCGCGTCCCGCCTCGGCGATGTCGGCGGCCGAGACGCACGGCGCGCCCGGCGGGGGCAGGACCCTGATCCGCACGGCGGCGATCTGCGCCGCCGCGTAATGCACCGAGGACTCGGGCACCGTGCCAAGCGCGGAGATGGCGCCGGCCCGGTCACCGGCGTGCAGCAGCGTGCGCGCCAGCCCGAACGCGGCGCTGACGAATGACCGGTCCACCGTGAGCACGAGCCGGAAGTACCTTGTCGCCAGCACCTGGTCACCGGCGGTCTCGGCGGAGAAGGCCAGCGCCAGCTTGGGTGCGAGCTCGCCTGGCAGCAGGTCGTAGACCGCGTCGAACGCCGAGCGCGCGGTGTCCAGCCGGCCGCCAGCCAGATTGGCCAGGCCCTGGTACCACGGGATCCGCCAGTCCGCCTGGTCGGCCACCGCCGCGAGCGCGGCCATCGCGCCGGTCAGGTCACCCGTCACGATCCTGGCTCGCGACAGCGCGAAGTGCGTCTCGGGTGACTCGGCCACGCCAGGCGGCACGCCCTGCTCGCCGGCGACCGCCGCCGAGAGCACCGCGGTGAGCTGGGCAGGCTCAAGCGATCCCAGCGTCGCCAGGTAGCCGGCCGCCGGGTCAGCGCGGTCCACGTTCGGCACCGGCAGCCCCGAGATGATCTCGGCCGTCCCGGGCGGCGGCAGCGGAGCCCGCGCCGGCTGGGCAGCGACGGCGGCGTCGGGGCCAGTGCCAGCCAGGCTGGCGGCATCGTGCGGAACCCGGACCGTCGGCACCCCGATGGTCCGCAGCTCAGGGCTGAACAGCGTGGAGAACGCCGGCCGGGGCTGCCCGTCGCCGACCGCGAGCACCTCGCGGAGCACTCCGGTGAGCTGATCGGCCATCTCGGCCGCGGTCTCGAACCTGCCGTCCGGGTCGGCGTCGGTAGCGCGGCGCAGCGCGCGGAGGAACGACTCGTTCTCCGCGAGCACCGGCACCGAGCCCGGGTCGGGCAGGGTGTTCTGATAGGTGCTCTGGTAGCCGCTGAACTCGAATGAGAGAACGGCGAGCGCCCGGCCGACTGTGTACAAGTCCGAGGAAGGCGACGGTCCTTCGTCGGCGATTTCCGGCGCCTGGTAGCCGACCGTTCCGTAGATCGCGCTGTCCTCGTCGTCGATCGGCCGGACCCCGCCCATGTCGATGAGCTTGAGCTGCTCTTCGGTCTGGATCACGTTGTCGGGCTTGAAGTCGCAGTACACCAGGCCCCGGCTGTGCAGGTAGCCGAGCGCGGGCAGCACCTCGATCATGTAGGCGAGCGCCACCGGGAGCGGCAGCGAGTCGCCCGCCGTCCTGCGCCGCTCCAGCAGGATCTGGCGCAGCGACTGACCGCCGATGTACTCCATCACGATGTAGCCGGCTTGCTCCCCGGTCGCCTGGTCTTCATGCTGCACGAAGTTGTAGACGCCCACGATGCTCGGGTGCTCGACCTCGGCGAGGAACCTCCGCTCGGCGACGGCCGCCTCGACCGCCGCCGGGTCCGTGGTGTTGAGCAGGCCCTTGAGCACGACCCAGCGGTTGGACAGGTTCCTGTCCATGGCCAGGTACAGCCAGCCGAGCCCGCCGTGGGCCATGCAGCCGAGCACCTCGTACTGCCCGGCGACGAGCTCGCCCGCCACGAGCTTGGGCGTGAAGGAGAACCTGTTGCCGCAGTTCGGGCAGTACCCTTCCGGCAGCCCTGGCCGCCCGTCCCTGCTCCGCCCGACCGGCCGCTCGCACACGCCGCAGTACCGCTTGTTCTCCGGTACCTGCGGGTTGGCGAGCACCGCCGTGGCCGGGTCCCGCGCGGGAACTGGCGGTATCTCGATCAGCCCGGCGCCAAGACTGCCGCGGGACGAGCGCGACGGCCGGGACGCCCTGGTGCCGCCGGCGCGCGATCGCCTGCTCCCCGAGCTCCCCGCGGTCGCCCGCGCGCTCAGCCCTGCCGTCGGCGCCGACACGGGCGCGGCCGAGCCCGTGCCCGCCGGGCCCGTGCTAGCTGGCGCCGTGCTAGCCGGCGCTTGGGCCACGCCGCAGACGCCGCAGTAGCCGGTGTCGATGGTGCCGCCGCAGCCGGGCTGGGTGCACCGTGCTGGTGTTGTCATGATCGATCTCCGCTCCGGCGCAGGTGCAGTACTGCCTGCTGGTAGCCATTTACTGCGGCGGTGGCTGCCGCGAGGTCGCAAGGGGCGGTCCAGAGCAGCTCCCTGGCCTGCTGGTAGCGCTGGTCAAGCTCGGCATTCTCGGCTGCCCCGAGGCCGCCCGCCTTGGCCCGGTAGGCGTCGAGCCGGCCGCGCAGCTCGTTGCGCTGCTGTACCAGGCCGGCGGCGGCTTGCTCGGCATCCTTGCACTGTTTCGTCGCCGCGGCAGCCTCCCGCGCCAGGCCGTCGAGCTCGCCTGCCAGCCTGGTCCACCGGCCAGCGGCCTGGAGCGCGCGCAGCCCGTCGAGGCGGCCGGCAAGCCCGCTGACGTCAGGCAAAGGACCATAAGCAGGAACGGTAATCCGTGTCCCAGCGCGCTCGCGCGCTGCCGATGCGTCTAGGCAGGCCTGCTGCGCGGCAGTGACAGCGGCCGTGATCTCGGCGAGTCGCTGGCCGGCCTCGGCTCGCACCCGGGCTAGCTCGGCGACCTGCGCCGTCACTGCCGAGGTCTGCCCGGAGAGCCGGTCAAGCCAGCTCAGGTCGACCTTGCCGCCGCGCCAGAGCGCGAGCGGATCGGTATTGAGCAGCGCGCGCAACTCGCCCAGGCCGGTCTCGGCCTGGGCGAGCGCGAGGCTGAGGTCGCTGTCGTCGAGCCCGGCGATCTCGCGCTTGGCTGTCTCGACGCTGGTGGTCAGCTGCCTGATCCCGTCGGAGACCTCGTTCCACACGGACTCGGCGGCGGTGATGACGGCGGCCACGGCGCTGAACGAGGCGCGCATCTCGCGCACCGTCGCCTGGGGCGTCAGGCTGCTCTGCCCGCCGGCCGTGAGCTCGCGCTGGCCGAGCGGCGCGACCGCCCGGGTCAGCAGGACCGAAGGCCCGTTGAGCAGGCTGGCCACCTCGCCTAGCCGGGCCGGCTGCATCCGGCCTGGCGCCGCCAGCATCTCGGTGGCGCGGTCGATCACCGAGGAGTAGGCGGTGAACGTGTCCCACAAGCCGGCCAGGCTGGCCGATGCCGTGTCCCAGCTAGCGCGGCTCTCGCCGGTGAGCTTCGCGCCCGCCAGCAGCCGCTTGCCGAAGCTGCCGTCGAGTTCGAGCAGGTTGGACTGAATCGTGTCGCGCTCGGCCGCCGCCGCCCGTGCGGCGGCTTCAGCCTGCTCGCGGGTCAGCGGAAAGGTCATAGCCCGGGCCCCATCGACGAAGTGAGCAGGCTCAACGGTACTCGGCCAGCCGCGGTGACAAACCCCAGGCACTGCCCAGGATCATCAGCAGCACGGCGATCACGATCGCGATCTCCAGGCCGCCGAACGCCGTGCTGCCAGCGGCGGCGCTGGCGCGGAACATCACCTGGTCGGCCGCGATCCCCCGGCGGATGTCGGTCTCCAGCCTGGCGAAGGCAGCGGCCGAGCTACCGGTGCCCGTGCCGATCACGAGCCTGGTCTCATCCGCGTAGCTGGACGCCAGGTCAAGCGCGAATACCTTGCCTGACGTCGCGTACCAGGCCTTGGCGTCCTGCCCGGCCCGGCTGACGGCGGCCGATCCGGTACCCGCCGGCGAGGCGGCCGCCGCCGCGCCGAGCAGGGAGCCGGGGCCGGGTGAACAGGAACGTGCCGAACTGCTGGTGATAGGCCGCGTCCCAGGCGCCGAAAAGCGGATAGAGCAGCGTGCTGCCAGTCTCCGCGAGCGTGATATTGCCTGCGGTGTCTTTGCGCCTGCTGTCTTTGCGCCCGCTGTCTTTGCGCCCGCTGTCTTTGCGCCTGCTGACTTTGTGCGTGTCGCAGTGCTGTGTGAAACGCTGCCACAGCCGGTCACGAGCGCGAGGGTCGATGCAACGGCCAGCAGCGTGCGGTACTTATGCGCCACCCGCGGGATCTCCTTTTACTGGTTATTGACCGCGACAGTAAGCGTACCGTCCGTAGGCGCTGATTTACGTACATGGCAAACCTGTCGCCATTGGTTCATCTGATCTTCACCCGGGGCTCCCCATCAGCGCGGCCGCGGGCGCGCCGGGCACAATGGTCCGCATGCCTGCGGCAAGGACGGGCGCGCCTCTCGACGCGGACTGGCTCAGGGCCGCTCTCGTGAAGCCGGGCGGTCTGTGGACCGACGTGCGGGTACTGGCGCGAACGGGGTCGACCAACTCCGACGCGCTTGACCAGGCGCGGGCCGGAGCCCGGCAGGGCCTGATCATCGCGACCGAGGCGCAGCTGTCAGGCCGCGGCCGCCAGGGGCGCAGCTGGGTCAGCCAGCCGGGCGCGGCGCTGACGTTCTCCGTGCTGCTGCGGCCGCGGGCGGTGCCGCAGGCGGTCAGGGGCTGGCTCCCGCTGCTCGCCGGCGTGGCGACCGCGACGGCCGTCGCTCCCGGCCAGGCCAGCCTCAAGTGGCCCAATGACGTCCTGGCCGGCGACCTGAAGCTGGCAGGCATCCTCGCCGAGCAGTCAGGCGACGCGATCGTCGTCGGCATCGGGCTCAACGTGCTCGGCGCCCCCGTCCCGACCGCGACCTCGCTCGAATTGCTGGGGCGCCCCGCCGACAGGAATGAGGCGCTGGCCGCGATCCTGGCGGAGTTCAGCCACTGGTACCAGCCGTGGGCCGCGCCGGCGATGCCGACGAGTGCCTCCTGCGGGCCGAGTACGTGCGGCTGTGCCAGACGATCGGCCGCGAGGTCAACGTCGCGCTGCCCGGCGGCCGCACGCTGACCGGCACGGCGACGGACGTGGACCCGACCGGCCGGCTGCTCGTCGAGACGGCCGCCGGCCAGGTCGCCGTCAGCGCGGGCGACGTCATCCACGTGCGCTGACCCGCGCAGGTCACCCTCTGTTGGTGACGGCCGGTCGAGGCTGCGGCAGAGACGATGTCGCCGGGGTGAACCGGCCACGTCTAGCGGCGTGGGCGCCGTCATTCTGGCGTGCTTCTACCGCGGCAGATCTGGATTTACGACGCGATCCAGACCGGCCTGATGCTAACGCTGGCTACCGGCGGGGTGCCGCTGACTTCCGCGCTCGCCGGCGGGGCTCGGGATGCTTACCGGCTTCGGTCTCGCCGGCTTGCTGGCAGGGGCGCTTATCCCCCGCCGGGAACGAGCTGGTGGGTGAAAGGGCATCTGACCTGGGCGGACTCCTGTTGGAGTGTCCGTCAATGGCTCAAGTTCACTCAAACCAGAGTGGGCCGCGCACGCACTACAACGACCTGAAGGTCTTCTCGCAGCACGAATGTGCGGAGACCGGCCAGGCCACGCCGCTCGGCTCGATCCCGAGGCCGCCGGACATCGTGACGCCTCCCAGCATCCTGACCGGCGCGCAGCTCAAGTCTGTGCTGGCCGCCTGCGGTGGCAGCGGCTTCCTGGCCCTGCGTGACCGCGCCATCGTCCTGATGTTAGTTCTTTGTCAGGCGTTGACGAGTGGGCGTACCTCGACGCTCTCGTCAGCGTCTATCTGGTAGATGACTACGCCGTCTCCAAGAGCGGCCGTTTCATCCCAATCCGGCGTTGCTGCGCCGGTCGCGTGGATGGCAGACCTGATGCAGCTCAGGCCGGTCCTCAGCGCGTTTTCAAGCCCAGACGCCTCAACGGTCACTCCGAACTCAGCGGTGTCATCGCTGGCGTCGGACTCTGCGGAGTAATCAAGCAGAGCGTCGTTGCATGCATCAAGCTTGGCGAGCTGCTCGACCACAAGGTCGATGTTGTCGCCCAGATCACCCTGGTATCCAACCACCTGGACCGGGATGTTCACCCAGTACTTCATCGTCGCGCCTCCCTTACCAGCATCCCGTGCCCTGAAGCTTCTGGCGCTTCTCCTGCTCATACCTTGGGTTCGATGGCGTCAGATGTACCCAGGTCATGTGCTTGCCGCACGGACAGCTCATCCGGAAATACGCTGCCTTCTTGTCAACACGCCAGTCCTTGCTTTCCGCCTCCGTGAGGAGGGCCTCCAGCTCCTTGACTTGGTGTTTCGGCCTGCTCATAAATGGCGTTCCGTTATCTGAGTGTACGCACACGTCGTCGCATGCGCCTAGGTCAGTGCGGTGCACGTCTGTACACGCCTGGTGAGGTCCTTGAAGGAGGCTTCGCTCACCCTGCTGGCCTTCTTGCTGAAGAACTCGGTGCCCGCCTGGCGCTGGGCGATGCGCTCGACGTCATTCATGTCGGCCTTGCTGGCCAGGTCTGGAGCCAGTCAGCGCCAGCTAGGACCACATATCCCGACAGCCGCAGATCAGCTGTGCTCGTCACCGACCCCGAAGCAGCGGCAGCCCGGTCATGGAAGGTAGCGATCCACCTCATCAGCGGCCAGTGCCGCATTGGCGAAGCTGGCCGCGGCCAGGACCTTGCCGTGCCGCATGACCTCGACCACGCGCCCGCTGTCCACGATCTTCAGCATCAGACCCACCTGATCATGGAAGTCCTTGCCGGGTACCTGCAACGGCCCGGTCAGCCCGACCGGCTCAATCGTGCTGCTGCTCAGCGAGGGGCGGTACCGCGGCCAGGCCCAGCAGTGCTGCCCTCTGTGACAACATGAGCACGCCATCCGGAGTGACCGGCGCTTGCCATGTGGCAGCCCTGACGATCTTGACCGTGCCGGCTTCGGCAACGATGATCTCCGCCGACTCCGGGATTCGTAGGCGTGACCCCTGGTGTACGGTACAACCCCGGCGCCTCGCCTGACGGCCTGAGCGGTAGCGAGGGCAAGTTCTCGCTGTGCACGTTCTGGTACGTGGACGTGCTGGCCCGGTCGGGCAAGCTCGCGGACGCCGAGCGCGTGTGCCAGAAGATGCACACGTACGCCAACCATCTCGGGCTGTACTCCGAGGAGATCGGCATCACGGGCGAGCAGCTGGGGAACTTCCCGCAGGCGTTTAGTCACCTGTCGCTGATCAACGCGGCGATCAACCTCGACTACCAATTCGATCACGGCGCGGGCAACGTGGACCCGGTGCTGGCCAGGGCCGGGGGCGTGGTGCCTGCCGTGTCCTAGACCGGGCTTATCCGGTGTCCTGGTCATGTCATGATTGCTGATGTGGCCGGTATGGAAGGCTTGGCGCCGGGTGAGCAGCTTGCGCTCCGGTTGCACCCGCATGGCAAGACGCTTGTGCGGCCCGCCGCATTGGTGCTCCTGATCGTGGCGGCGGCCATCGTGGTAATTATCGTTCTTCCCCAAAGCGCTTCGCGGTTGTGGCCGGTCAGGGCCGGTGTCGGCGCGGTGGCACTGGTCGCGGCGTGCATGTGGTTCGGCGTGCCGTTCCTGAAATGGCGCACCACGACGTATGAGCTGACGAATCGCCGGCTGCGGCTGCGCGAGGGCATCGTGTCCAGGTCGGGCCGCGACTTTCCGCTGAACCGGATTAGTGACGTGTCGTTCAGGCAGGGCCTTATTGACCGGCTGTTCGGCTGCGGGCAGCTGATCGTGGAATCGCCCGGCGAGCAGGGGCAGCTGATCCTGAACGAGATTCCCGATGTCCAGCAGGTGCAGGGCACCTTGTTCCAGCTTGTCGAAGACGAGTCAGCCAGGGCGGCCCAGTACGGGTACCCGGATCAGCCGGGGTACTAGCCGGTAGGGTCCCGGCTATGAGCGCAGTGCGGCGAGAGCGTCATGAACTGCCCGCGGGCGAGATCGCCGAGATCGTGCTCGACCGGCCCGAGGCGATGAACGCGCTCGACACGGCCATGCTGCTCGAGCTTGAATCGCTGTTCATCGCGGTGCGGGGTGATCCGGCCGTGCTCGTCGTCGTCCTCTCCGGGCGGGGCGACCGGGCATTCTGCGCCGGGGCTGACCTGAAAGAGCGTGCCCGGATGAGCGACGAAGAGATCATGGCTCAGCGGCCGGTCTTCAGAGCGGCGTTCGGCGCCCTGCTCGCCTTGCCTCAGCCGGCTATCGCGGCGGTGCACGGTTTCGCGCTCGGCGGCGGCTGCGAACTCGCGCTCAGCTGCGACGTCATCGTGGCCGACGGCTCTGCCGTCTTCGGGCTGCCTGAGACGTCGGTCGGCCTGGTGCCTGGCTGCGGCGGCACTCAGCTGGCGGCCAGGCGGATCGGGCCTGGGCGGGCGGCGGAGCTGATCTTCACTGGCCGCCGGGTCGCCGCGGCTTCCGCGATCGCCATCGGCCTGGCTGACGTGCTGGCCGACGACGAGCCGGCCAGGGACCGCGCGCTCACGCTGGCCAGGCGGATGGGCGCGAACTCGCCGGTCGCCCTGCGTGCCGCCAAGCAGGCGATCAGGAACGGTGCCGGGCTCGGGCTGGCCGCCGCGCTGGACGTCGAGGACGCCGCCTGGCGGACGGCGGCGGCGAGCGCTGACCGGCGGGAGGGAATCGCCGCGTTCGCGGAGAAACGCGAGCCGGCGTGGCCGTCGGGCGGCCAGGCATAGAACTGTCGGCCGGGTATAGAACCGGCGGGGCACACAAGGGCGGCCGGGCATAGAACTGGCGGGCTCGGCGGTTGGTGTGAGCGGGAGAAGACGAGCGAGGAGTCCGCTGGTGTCAGATATTCCTGGTCAGATCTCCGTTCGCGAGGTTGGCCCGAGGGACGGCCTGCAGAACGAGGACCCGGTACCGACCGCGGCGAAGATCGAATTGATCAACCGGCTCTCCGGGACCGGCGTGCGGCGGATCGAGGCGGTGTCGTTCGTCAGGCCGGAGGCGATACCGCAGATGGCCGACGCGGACGAGGTCTGGGACGGTATCGACCGCGCGGAGGCTATCCGGTACTCGGCGCTGGTGCCGAACCTGCGCGGCGCCATGCGGGCACTGGATGCGGGCCTGCCGGAGATCGAGGTCGTGGTGTCCGCGTCGGATACGCACAACCGCAAGAACGTCAACAGGGCGACCGAGGAGTCACTCGATGACATCGCGGCGATCATCGACCGGGCGCACCAGCGCGGCGTGACCTGCCAGGTCATCGTGTCCACGGCGTGGGGCTGCCCGTATGAGGGCGATGTGCCGGTGCGGCGGGTCGCGGCCGTGGCCGGCCGGGCCGTGGCGGACGGCGCCGACTCCGTCTCCTTCGGCGACACGACCGGGATGGCTACGCCCGCGCGGGTGTGGTCGCTGGTCGGCGAGTTCCGGTCGGCTCACCCGGAGGTTCCGCTCAACCTGCACTTCCACAACACCCGGGGCGCCGGGCTCGCGAACGTCCTGGCTGCCCTGCAGCTGGGGGTAGCCGACTTCGACGCGTCGGTCGGCGGCCTCGGCGGCTGCCCGTACGCGCCGGGAGCCAGCGGCAACATCGCGACCGAGGAGCTCGTCCACATGGTCGCTGACATGGGCATTAACACCGGAATCGACCTGGCCGCCCTGATCGACGCCGCAGCCGACGCGGAGCGGATCGTCGGGCGCGAGCTGCCGTCCCAGGTGCTACGGGCTGGTCCGAGGAGCCGTACCGTCGCCGCCTAGCAGCTTGCCCGGGTCCGACGCGAACACGACCATCCAGGTAGGCGCGAGCCGGTAGTAGATGACGTCGCCCCAGCTCAGCGGGGAGCTGCCGTAATACTCGGTCATGTACGCGAGCGTCGCGGGCCAGTCAGGATCATCGGCCCGCCGGCCGGGTTCAGCGGCTCGGCGTGGCCGTGGGCGAAGACGCCGAGCTCCTCGCCCCGCAGATGGGCGACGCTCACGGCCGGGCGGGCCGCGAGGTGCCTGGCCTTGGCGGACGACCTGGCCGTGCTGAAGACCCAGCGGCCGTGGCGAAGGTGACCGTCGACCGCGCTGACCCGCGGTTCGCAGTTCGCGGTGACCGTCGAGATCGACATCGTGCACATGCGATCGCAGACGGCGACAAGCTGCCGCGCGGTCAGTGTCCGCTCTCCCGGCGTGATAATCGATCGCAGGTGCTCGGTCGATCGCGCGATCGAGGCGTCGAGCAGGTCCTGGAGCCAGTCCAGTTCGGCTTCGGTTTCGTACATGGCACAACGCTGCCATGCCGGCGACTAGGTACGCTCTCGAACGTGAGCGCTACTCGAGATCAGACCAACGTTGACCCGATCTCCGCTGACGGCGGCCAGGCTCACGAGGACCTGCCGGGCGTCAGGGACAAGATAGGACACGGGGGGTCCGCCAAGTATCACCAGGCAGCGGCCGCGAGCGGCAAGCTCTTCGCGCGAGAGCGCATCGCGCTGCTCGTGGACGAGGGCAGCTTCAGCGAAGACGGCATCTTCGCGAACGCGCTTGCCGACGGGCTGCCGGCCGACGGGGTGATCACCGGTACCGCGATAGTCGAAGGCCGGCCGGTCGCTCTCATGGCGAACGACTCCACGGTCAAGGCTGGCTCCTGGGGCGCCAGGACCGTCGAGAAGATCATCAGGATCATCGAGAAGGCCTACCACAGCGGCATCCCGATGGTGTACCTCGTCGACTCGGCCGGGGCCAGGATCACCGACCAGGTAGAGATGTTCCCAGGCAGGCGCGGCGCGGGCAAGATCTTCCACACCCAGGTACGGGCATCCGGGTCGATCCCGCAGGTCTGCGCGCTGTTCGGGCCGTCGGCGGCGGGCGGCGCCTACATTCCCGCGTTCTGCGACTACGTCGCGATGGTCGAGGGCAACGCGTCGATGTACCTGGGCAGCCCCCGGATGGTCGAGATGGTGGTCAAGGAGAAGACCACGCTCGAGGAGATGGGCGGCGCCCGGATGCATTGCACGGTCTCCGGCTGCGGCCATCACCTGGCACCGGACGAGGGCGACGCGATCAGGGCTGTCCGCCGGTACCTGTCGTACCTGCCCGGCAACTGGGAGCAGCGACCGCCCGCTGCCCCGCCTGCCGAGCCGGAGGCGATCGACCTGCGCAAGCTGGTCCCGGTCAGCGAGCGGCAGGCCTTTGACATGCGCAGGTACCTGCGCGGGCTCGTAGACGCGGGCTCGCTGTTCGAGGTCCACGAACTGTGGGCCAGGGAACTGGTAGTGGGCTTCGCCAGGCTGGACGGACAGGTCGTCGGCGTCGTCGCGAACAACCCGATGTTCAAGGGCGGCGTGCTGTTCGTGGACTCCGCCGACAAGGCGGCCAGGTTCATCTCCGAGTGCGACGCCTTCAACGTCCCGCTGCTGTTCCTGGCCGACGTGCCCGGGTTCATGGTCGGCACGGCGGTTGAGAAGCAAGGCATCATCCGGCACGGTGCCAAGATGATCAGCGCGGTCTCAGAGGCGACAGTGCCGAAGATCTGCGTCGTAGTGCGGAAGGCCTACGGCGCCGGCCTTTACGCCATGGCCGGCCCCGGCTTCGAGCCTGACGCGACGCTGGCGCTGCCGACCGCGAAGATCGCCGTGATGGGCGCCGAGGCCGCCGTCAACGCCGTGTACTTCAACAAGCTCGCCGCGATCGCCGATCCCGGCGAAAAGGATCTCGAGACCAGGCGGTTGCGCGACGAATACGAAGCCGACATCGACATACTCAGGCTCGCCGGCGAACTCGTCGTCGATGACATCGTCGAGCCAGAGGCCCTGCGGTCCGATCTCATCCGCCGCTTCGCGGCAGCGAAGCACAAGGACCGGTCCTTTTCGCGACGCCGCCACGGCGTGACCCCGGTCTAGGCCGCCTCGCCGACAACATCAATGACCCTGATACGTGAATGCCTCCAGCCGGGCCACGTGCGCTCCGCCACTCTCATCTGCGGGAGCGCGCAGCGCGCATCGAGATCTGTTGGATTATTGGGTTCGGGTGGCGGGAGTGAGCGGCGCCTGGGTGATCAGGCCGGGCCGTTCGACCTGACCGGTGCGATGTTCCGTGATCATGACCTTGGGCATGATCACGGAAATTTACGCAGGTCAGGGAGGCTGTTGGGTGACTCTTGAGCACTATCGGGGAGACACCAGCCTCTAAACAGCATCGTGGCCCTCCCTGTTGCTGTTGGTCACTGGTTTTGACAGCATCGTGGCCCTCCCTGATGTTGTCCTGACAGCAACGGGGAGGGCCACGTTGCTGTCAAAACGGGCCGCTAACAGCAACAGGGAGGGCCACGATGCTCACGCCGCCCCAGCGACCCCCGTACGATGCCGGAAAAGCTCCCCGATCCCGATCACGAGCCGCGCGGCAGCCCCAAAAGCCCCCCGATCCCCATCACGAGCCGCGCGGCAGCCCCCGGGACCCGCGCTGGTTTCCGTGATCATGAACGAGACCATGATCACGGAAGATCACCTAGGTCAGGGAGGCTGTCGGGTGACTCTGGTGCGGTGTTGCCGGGCGCGGGTTTTTGCGGCGTGTTTCTTGGGGTTGCGGGTTTCTGGGGTGCGTGATGCCGTGTTCTGGGCGTACTGGCGCCTGGTCTGCCCGTGTTCCGGGCGTGCTGGCGCCGGGCCTGCGCGCGGGCGTGTTCCCGGGGGGTGGGTGGGGTGCTGCGGCTGGGCTGGTGTCAGGCGGGGGCTTGGGGTCGCTGGTCGCCTATATCGGCACCCGGGCGGGCATCAGGCCCGCGCTGTGGATCATGCTCGGCCCGGCAGTCGGGTCCGGTGCCCTGCTGTGCACCCGCGCCCTGCTCGCCGAGCGGGATCTGCCCGGGCAACCCCCGCCAAATCACGCGGAGTTCACGCGGCGCAAATTCGTTACTAATCTGAATTGATTTTATAATTTCCGGCACATCGGCTTCGGCGCCGAGTCGTGTTTGCTAAGCCTGAGTTCCCGCTTGACCAAATACTTGCCCGCTGACCGGTGCGTCGCGCCAGGTGAATTGCGAATGTTCGCCTTACCATCGGGACATGACTAGCGTATTGCTTGCCGAGGACGACCCTTCTATTTCCGAGCCGCTGGCTCGGGCTTTGCGACGTGAGGGTTATGAGGTGGGCGTTTCCGCCGACGGGCCAGGGACATTCGAAGTCGCCCGGGCCGGCGGAATTGACCTCATCGTCCTCGATATCGGACTGCCGCGCATGGACGGCCTCGAGGTGTGCCGCCGGCTCAGGCTGGCAGGCCAGGACACGCCGGTGCTGATCCTCACGGCCCGGGTCGAGGAAGTCGATACGGTCATCGGGCTTGACTCCGGCGCCGATGACTACGTCACCAAGCCGTTCCGGCTGGCCGAACTGCTCGCCCGGGTGCGGGCACTGCTGCGCAGAGGCGCGTCGCCCGCGCAGGTCGTCCAGGGCGTGCGGATCGATACGGACGCCCGCCGCGCCTGGCTCGGCGCCACCGAGCTTGATCTCACCTCCAAGGAGTTCGACCTGCTCAACCTGCTCGTCACCGAAGCGGGCAAGGTCGTCACCAGGGACCAGATCATGCGGCAGGTCTGGGACAGCAAATGGTGGGGATCCACCAAGACGCTGGACATGCACGTGTCCTGGCTGCGCAGGAAACTCGGCGATGACGCGCACAACCCGCACTTCATTACCACGGTGCGCGGAGTCGGATTCAGGTTCGAGCGAGGAGACTGAGGCCCATGCGGCGCCGGCTGCTGACGTCGACCTTCGGCGTGGCGGTAGCCGCTGTCGGCGTGTTCTGCGCGGGGCTGGTCGTGTGGCCGAAGGGACACGGGGGGCGGCTGTCAGCCGGCGGGGCGGGACTGCTCGCCGTCGGCGGCCTCGTCGTCGCGGCCGCCCTCACGCTGGCTCAGGCGCGGAGGCTGGCGCGGCCGGCCGAGGATCTGGCGCGGGCCGCGGACCGGATCGGCTCGGGTGATACCCGGCCGGTCGGGCGCAGGTACGGCATTCGCGAGCTAGACCGCATCGCCGATGGCCTGGACAGCACGGTCAAGCGGCTCACCGATTTTATCTCGGCCGAGCAGGACTTCGCCGTGGACGCCTCGCACCAATTGCGCACGCCGCTGACCGCGCTGTCGATGCGGCTCGAGGAGATGGTCGAGGCGGCGGATAGCCCCGAGGTAGTCAGGGAGGAAGGGGCCGCCGCCCTGGCGCAGACCGACCGGCTGACTCAGGTGGTCGGCCAGCTGCTCGGCCGGGCGCGCCGCTCTTCGTCCGGGGCGCCTGTGCTGACCAGCCTCAACGACATCATCGCTCAGCAGGTAACCGAGTGGGAGCCGGCGTTCCGGGCCGAGGGAAGGAAGATCGAGGTACTCGGCGGCCCGGACGAGGGCGGCGCTGGCTCGGCTGAGCTGCGCGCCTACGTGAGTACCGGCGGAGTGTCACAGGTGATTGCTACGTTGCTTGATAACGCGCTCGTGCATGGCGGCGGCACGGTCAGCATCAGGACGTCGCAGACGTCCAGGTCGGTGGTCATCGAGGTCAAGGACGAAGGCAAGGGAGTTCCGGCCGACCTGGTACATCGGATCTTCGAGCGCAGCGTGAGCGGAGCCGGGGGCACCGGACTCGGCCTGGCGCTCGCCAGGTCGGTGGCGGCGTCCGACGGCGGGCAGCTGGTCCTGGTGCGGCCTCGGCCCGCCACCTTCGCGGTGATCTTCCCGCGGCCGGCGGGGCAGCGGCTCGACCAGCCGGTGGTCTCCGGGCCGGCGTGATGCGCGGGGTAGGAGGTGACCTCGTAGGCTACGGCGGGTGAGCGATGAGATCAGCCCGCCGCCGGACCCCGGCCGCGCGGAGCCGCGCAAAAGCAGCCTGCCCGTCGTCGGCATGGTGGGCGGCGGCTACCTGGCGAGGATGACCGAGCAGGCCGCGATAGGCCTCGGCATCTCGTTCCGCGTGCTTGCTTCCGACGCGGGCGCGGTGGCCGCGGCTAGCTGCGAGGTCGTGACGTCCGAGCAGGACCGGGTGCCGCCCGAGCGGATCGGCGCGCTGCGAGCGGTGCGCGAGTTCGGCGTGCGGGCAGACGGCGGCGATGGCGCCGGCGGTGCCGGGCGGCTGGTCGTGCTGACTGCCCGCTCGCCCAAGGGCCAGGGTGCTTCCTATCCGGTCGCGGCGATGACCAGGGGAGAGGGCGGGGTCACCGAGATCCTCGCGCCTGCGCCCGGAGTAGATGAGGACCTAGTGGTCGGCGCGCAGCGGCTCGGGCTGGCGATCGCCGCCGAACTGGACGTGAGGGGCCTGCTGGCCATCGAGTTGATGCGTGACGGCGGCTCGGGCGGTTCGGGGCGCTCCGGGGGCTCGGGGGGTTCGGGGCGCTCCGGGGGCTCGGGCGGCTCGGGCGGGCTGGTGATCAGCGATCTTGTGCTCGGTCCGCACGACGCCGGCCTCTGGACGATTGACGCGGCCCGCACCTCGCAGTTCGAGCAGTTGCTGCGGGCGGTGATCGACCTGCCGCTTGGCGCGACGATGCTGACCGGTCCTAGCGCGGCGACCGTGACGATAGTGGGGGGAGACGACGAGGACCTGTACGGCCGGCTGGTGCACGTGATGGCGGCAGATCCTGGCGTCAGGGTGCACCTGTACGCGACGCCGGCCGCCGGGCGGCGGATCGGGCATGTGACGGTGGCTGACGATGATCACCGGCGGGCGCGGAGCCGGGCCTGGCTAGCGGCGAATTACATCGGCCCTGGCATCGATGAGCCTACCGAATTTTAATTGACTTCCGCAACAGCAGTTTACTGTGCGGCAAAAAGGATACCTTGACGGTATTTCGCATTCCCAGTCATTATGCGCAAGAAGCCCGCGTTCGGCGGGCCCCACCAGAAAGAGTAGAACGCATGAGCTGGAAGCGACGACTAGGCGCACTAGGAATCGGAGTCACGTTCGCGGTGGCAATGGCAGCCACCGCGGGCGGCGTGACCGCGTTAGCCGCCCCGACGGCGACGGGACCGGGCCACGTCCAGGTCCAGAACCACCCCACGTTCGTGATCCACCGCATCGGCACCCGGGCCAACGGCCTGCCGCAGGTGACCAGCGCCAGCCCGACCGGCCTGCCGCCGAGCGCGATCCAGAAGGTCTATAACCTCTCTGGCCTGTCGCCGACGTCCAACGCGGGCGCGGGGCAGATCATCGCCATCGTGGATGCGTTCAACGACCCGAACGCGCTCGCCGACCTCAACGTGTTCAACAAGCAGTACGGTTACCCGGCACTGTCTGCCTGCACCTCCCTGACCCAGGCCGGCGCCTGCTTCGAAGTGGACGAGCCTTCGGGGAAGCCATCGACCAACGCCGACTGGGTGCTCGAAGAATCGCTGGACATCGAATGGGCGCACGCTGAGGCTCCCGGCGCCAAGATCGTCCTGGTCGAGGCCAGCAGCGCCAGCAACTCGGCCCTCTTCACGGCCGTCGATGCCGCGAACGCGTTCGGCGCGACCGAAGTCTCGATGAGCTGGGGCGGCGGCGAGACGAGCACGGAGACCAGCACCGACAGCAACTTCACCCACGCGGGCACGTTCTACACCGCGTCGGCCGGTGACAGCGGGCACGGCGTGATCTACCCGTCGGCCTCGCACGACGTGATCGCGGTCGGCGGCACCACGCTCAACGGCTGCAGCGGGACCTCGTGCGCCGGATTCACCAGCGAGACCACCTGGTCCGGGAGCGGCGGCGGCATCTCGTCCTTCGAGACCCTGCCCGGCTTCCAGAGCAGCTACACCGGCCCGGTATCGGGCGCGGCCACGATCAGCGCCCTGACCGGCGGCAAGCGCGGCGTCCCCGACGTCTCGTTCGTGGGCAGCCCCAGCACCGGCGTGTCGGTGTATGACAGCACCACGTTCGAGGCGCAGTCCGGCTGGTGGACGCTGGGCGGCACCAGCGTCGGCGCTCCGAACTGGGCCGGCGTCCTAGCCGCGGGCAAGGCGGCGGGCAGCACGGCGCTCGAGGGCAACTCGGCGATCTACTCAGGCGGCTACAAGACCAACCTGCGGGACATCAAGAGCGGCACCAACGGCAGTTGCGGCACCGACTGCACCGCCGGCACCGGCTACGACCTCGCCACCGGCCTCGGCAGCCCGATCAACTACCCGTGATCCCGAATCTAGACGAACTCTGATCGGCCGGCCGTCGCGCGGCATACCTCGCGGGCGGCCGGCCCCGCTTGGGTGAACTTCCGTGATCATGATCGCGGGCATGATCACGGAACATCGCGGGTGTCCTGACCTGGGTGATCTTCCGTGATCAAGGTCTCGATCATGATCACGGAAACCAGTACGGGTCCTGGGGGCTGCCGCGCGGCTTGTGATCTGGATCGGGACGGCCGCCTCTCACAGCATCGTGGCCCTCCCTGTTGCTGTCAGCTACTGGTTTTAACAGCAACGCGGCCCGCCCTGATGTTGTCCTGACAGCAACGGGGAGGGCCACGTTGCTGTCAGGAAAGACCGCTGACAGCAACAGGGAGGGCCACGTTGCTGTCAGGAAAGACCGCTGACAGCAACAGGGAGGGCACGGCGCACGTCCGCTTCCACCAAGCGCCTGACTCTGCAAGATCCCGAGTCACCCGACAGCCTCCCTGACCTGGGTGATGTTCCGTGATCACGGTCTCGGACCATGACCACGGATACCAGCGCCGGTCCCGGGGGTGCCGCGCGTTTCGTGACCTGGATCGGGGAGCTTTTTCTGGCATTGTGGGGAGAGCCCCGTTCCGGGGAGCTTTGTCAGTCAATAGCACTGAAAACTTCCCTTAAGCGAAAAGTTTCCCCGGATAACTCATCCCCGTTCAGCTCAGCCTGCCGCCACGTTGATCGGCCCGGCTGCGACCGGCGTGCAGATCAGGCCCCAGGGTTTGTCCGCGACCCTGGTCAGCACGATGGTCGCGGTGCCGGGGCCGCGCAGGCCGAGGCGGCGGTGGATCTTGGCGACGTCGCCGGCCAGGCCGCGCCGTCTGATGTCGGCGGTGCCGATGCCGAGTTCGCGGAGCCTGGCGGCGAACCGCTTCTCGTGCCACGGGGCTGATTCGATGACCTGCAGCGTCCTGGCGAAAGGCGTCAGCGCCACCTGGTCAGCGGACAAGAACGCGATCATCGGATCGATCTGCCAGGCCCCGATCGCCTGAGCGAGTTCCACGACCAGGCCGGCCCGGGTAACCGCCGGGTTCGGATCGAAAAGGAACGCGCCCGGAGCGGCAAGCGGGACAGCCGCGGCGTCCGGGCTGGCGGTCAGCGTGGCGCCGAGGTCGGCGGATGCTCGTGAGGTCAGCGCGCCGGCTGGCAAGATGGTCGCACGGCTCGCCGGGCCAGCGAGTGCCGGTGACCACAGAAGCGCCTCCTTCAGGTCGCGGCCGATAGCGACGAATTCGGTTTCCCATCCCGGCGGCACGAGGTCCCGCCGCAGGCCAGGCGCGGCCTTGATGCCTGCTGCCGGAACGGTGTCGGCGAGCCGCAGGCACCAGGCCAGCGGCGGCTGGTACCGCCCGGCGGCAAGACGCCCCCGGCCATCGCGCCGCGCCGGATCGATGAAAACGGCGTCGGCCCCGCCGAGACTGAATTGCTGAACGTCCGCGCACACGAAAGCGACGCGAGCGCCGGGAGCGCACCTGGCCACGTTGTGCCGTGCGAACTCCAGGCTGACCAGATCATGATCAACCCCGATGACCAGCCGCCCGCCCGCCGGCCCGGCCAGCCCCGCCGGTTCAGCCAGCGCCATCAGGTTGCCGCCTAGGCCGCAGCACAGATCGGCTATAACCGGGCACGCCGAGAACCGGGCGGCCGCGTGCCTCGCGGTCAGCTCCGACGACGCCTGCTCAAGGCCCGCCCTGGTGAACAGCAACTGTCCGGCCCCGCTGAACTTGGCCTCGGCCGCTCCCCGCAACGCCTGCTGGGTCAGCGCGGCAGCGATCAGCCCGGCCGGGTAGTCCCTGCGCAGGGACGCGGAGAGCGCGAGCGCCCGCTCCGGGCTGATGGACTCCCCCGCCAGCCGGGCGAGCAATTCCTGCCCTGCCGGGCTCAGCAGCGCGAGGTTCGCGGCGTGTTCGGCAGCCTGCCCGGTGGCCGACTCGGCATTAGCTCCTACCATCGGGTACATGAGCGCAGACTTCACCGCCTATTCATTGTCCGCCGAGCATGAGGCGCTGCGCGAGTCCGTGCGCCAGCTGGCTGAGGACAAGATCGCACCTTACGCAACCGACGTGGACAGGGAATCCAGGTTCCCCCAGGAGGCGCTCGACGCGCTAGTCAAGGCTGACCTGCACGCCGTCCACATTCCTGAGGCCTACGGCGGCGCGGGCGCCGACGCGCTTGCGACGGTGATCGTCATCGAGGAGGTCGCGCGCGTCTGCGCGTCGAGCTCGCTCATCCCTGCCGTCAACAAGCTCGGCACTGTACCGCTCCTACTCTCAGGTTCGGAACAGTTGAACCAACGCTACCTGCCTGTCGTCGCGAGCGGCGAGGCCATGTTTTCCTACGCGCTGTCCGAGCCCGAAGCCGGCTCCGACGCCGCTGCCATGCGAACCCGCGCGGTTCGCGACGGCGACAGCTACATTGTGAATGGGACCAAGCGCTGGATCACCAACGCAGGCGTATCCCGGTTTTACACGGTGATGGCCGTGACCGACGCCGGGGCCGGTGCGAGCGGTATTTCTGCTTTCGTCATAGAGCAGGGCGATGAAGGCTTTTCGGTGGGCGCGCCCGAGCACAAACTCGGTATCAAGGGCTCACCGACCAGGGAGCTCTATTTCGACAACTGCGTGATTCCGGCCGATCGCCTGGTCGGGGAGGAGGGCAGCGGCTTCCGGACCGCGCTCGCGACGCTCGATCACACCAGGATCACGATCGCCGCGCAGGCCCTCGGCATCGCGCAGGGCGCGCTCGACTACGCGACGGGTTACGTGAAGGAGCGCAAGCAGTTCGGCAAGGCGATCGCGGAGTTCCAAGGGCTGCAGTTTATGGTCGCGGACATGGCGATGAAGATCGAGGCTGCCCGTCAGCTCACTTATGCGGCGGCAGCCAAGTCGGAGCGGGCGATGAATGGCGCGGCAATCCCTGACCTGACGTTCATCTCGTCGGCCTGCAAGTGCTTCGCCTCCGACGTCGCCATGGAGGTCACGACGGACGCGGTCCAGTTGCTCGGAGGCTACGGGTACGTCAGCGACTACCCGGTCGAGCGCATGATGCGTGACGCGAAGATCACGCAGATCTACGAGGGCACCAACCAGATCCAGCGCGTGGTCATGGCGCGTCAGCTGCTCAAGTAGCGACGATGGCGTGATCATTCGTTGCGATAAACGGCTCTGATTCGGCAGTTCGGAATATTAGGGCGTCGGGAATGGTGCCGAAGAGAACAGCCGGGAGCTGTTCGTAGCAGTAGTTGTCTGGTATGGCTGGAGGTAGCATGCCGTTTATGAATTTAACGAGATTGGGAATCTTTGTCGATGCGGCGATAGTGTAGAAGTTGCCGCTGTTCCAGGTAATGACGGCTGATGAAAAGTGACGCTTGAGTGCTCCGGTCAAATCATCTAAGCTGGCCTCCATCTCTTGCATGTGGTCCAGGATGCCTGATCGTTTCTCGCTGATCTGGCTCAGATCGAAGAAGCGTGATTTGAAGTCGCCGTCCTTCTGCCGTTCGCGTTTAACGTATTCGTCGGCGTCTGGATGGCGGACCTTCTCTATTAGCATGAAAATCCCGCCTGGTCGCAGATTCCGGCAGGCGAGCGCGATTGGCTCATATCTTTCTAGTCCATACATCTGAAATGTTGTATCTTCGATTATGATGTCAAAGTTCTTTTCGAAACCCTCGATCCCAGCGTTCCGTAGCGAGGCGGGAGTGACGCGGAAGAACGGCCCCAGGAAGAACGCGGCCTGTTCGGGCGCGCCCAAAGAGAAGAACTGATCGCGGTTCGCGTTGGTAGGACTGCAGGTCAGCGTCCGGATACAGCCCTCCCCGACCTGGGCCAGGGCGCGTGCGGTGACTCCGGCAGCGTCGCCCAGCGTATAGACATTCGCCGGCCGGGCCTCGGAGCGGTGCAAGTCAGTGCAGTACTGCCACAGCGCAGCGCCCAGGCGGTACTGCTCTTCTAGCACGTATGGGATACTCGCGCAGAAATGGTCATTGAAGATTCCAGCTCTCGCGCTGTGAGCAGCCGCGAACGCCAGCGCTCGCATGTCATGCCCGAGCAAGGCGGGATCGAGCTCCGCCAGCGATCGAGGCCGTCCCGATGTTCCCGAGGCAAGGTCGGAGAACCTCGGCCCAAGCATGGTTAGCCGGGGAGCACCTCCCGCCTTCCGGAGATACGAGATAACGGTCTGATTCAGCCTAGTCTCCATTGACGCCCCGAAACAGGATGTGACAGGTCCCCTCGAAGATATAGAGCGCCCGGGAACCGGAAAAGTCAAGTTGGCGGATATGAGTTTTTATGGATCTAAAGGGCTTATCAATGACCTTAACTCAACGAAATAGGTTGCCCCGAATTGCGTTGTTGACGGGAATTGGGTGTTCAGGCAGGCACGCGGACGGATTCGGGGTGTCGTGAAGTGGGCGTGAGCCGGCCTGCAATTGTTCCGCCGCGGAGCCTCACAGGCTCGCGGTGACCCCGCAGCCACCATAACAAACAAGAGTGATGTTTGAAAGTAGGTTTACGAACAGCTTGCGTGTTCGTTCCGGGTGGTGTTCAATCGCGGCATGAGCAGCGCGGACCGGCACCGGCTGATCGCCCGGGCTGTGAAGGACTCGGGCAGTGCCACGGTCCCGGAACTGGCCGGGCTGACCGGCGCCTCGGAGATGACTGTCCGGCGCGACCTGGACACCCTGGCCGCGCACGGCGTACTCGAGCGGTTCCGCGGCGGGGCGCGCACCCTGCTGCTGCGGGGCGAGGAGCCGCCCTTCGCGCTGCGCGCCCACGAGGCTGCCGGCGCCAAGCGCCGGATCGCCGCCGGGGTCTCCCGGCTCATCGCGGACGGCGAGACCGTCGTGCTCGACAGCGGCACCACCTGCCTGGAGGTCGCCCGGCTGCTGCGCGGCCGGCGGGTCACCGTGATGCCCCTGTCGCTGCAGGCCATCCACATGCTCAGCGACGCCCCCGCCCCGACCACCCTCATGGTGCCGGGCGGGCGGCCCCGCAGCGGTGAGGGCGCCCTGACCGGCCCCCTCACCCTCGCCTCTCTCGCAGCGCTGCGCTTCGATACCGCGGTCCTCGGCTGCTGCGGCCTGAGCGTCGCCGAGGGCCTGACCGCTTACGACCTTGACGACGCGGCGGTGAAGAAGGCGATCATCGCCTCCGCGCGCCGCGTCATCGCCGCCGCCGACGGCAGCAAACTCGGCCGCACCGCCCGCGCCTGCTTCGGCCCCTCCACCCTCGTGCACACCCTCGTCACCGACACCACCGCGCCCGCCGACGAAATAGCAGCGCTCGAGGGAACCGGCACCGTCGTTGAAACCGCCTAGATTCCAGGGGTCTCCTCCATGCCATCCGCACTCGACGCCGCCGAGGTCGCGACCACCCCGTCCGCGGCGCGCTCGGTCTGGGCCTCGCCGCTCTACCGCGGAGCGACCCTCGCGTTGTTCCTCTCCGGGCTGGGGATCTCCGCCGCCGCGCCGCAGATCACCCTGTTCCTGGTCAACGACCTGCACGTCTCGCTGACCACGGCCGGGCTGTTCTACCTCACGAACATCACCGCCCCGCTCGCCGGATACCTGATCGGCGCACGCTCGGACCGCTCGGGAAAGCGGCTCGGGCTGTTCCGGTGGTGTGCTCTGGCGGGATTCCTCGGGTGGGCCGCGATGGCCCTGGCCGACCAGGTGTGGATGCCCTTCGTGATCAGTGCCGTCGTCCTGGCCTTCTCGGGCGCCGCCGGCTCGCAGCTATTCGCCGCGGTCCACGACGACCTGCAAGCGACCGCGAGCCCCGTGGCCGACGGGGTCGTCTCCATCGTGCGGATGGCGTTAACGGCCGGATGGGTCGTGGGCCCCGTCCTGGGCTCGATCCTGGCGAGTGCCGCCGGCCCGCGCGTGATGCTCGCGGCCACCGGGTTGTGCGCCCTCGCGCAGATCGTCCCCATGGGCTTCGCGCGCGCCGGCGCGGCCCGGCCCGGCGCGCGCACCGCGTCCGCGCCCGACGTGCGGGCCGTGCGCGTCGCGCAGCGCCCGGGGTTCAGGGAGATGCTGCCGCTGCTCGCGTTCACCGGGCTGTTCGTGCTCGTCTACGCGGGCGAGCCGATCAAGTACGGCTACCTGCCGATCTACATGCGCGACGACATCCACCTGCCGACGGCGGTCAGCGGCGCGGTCATCGGCGTCCAGCCCCTGATAGAGCTGATCCTGATGCCGGTGGCCGTGGTCGTCGCCCGCCGTATCGGCATGATGCGCCTGATGATCTTCGGCGCTGCGTTCGGCGTCGGCGCGAATCTCTGCTTCGCTCTGACCGGCGACGCCGCCGGAATGTTCGCCGGGCAGATCCTCATGGGCGGGGTATGGGGGGTGTTCGCGGCCCTGGGCATCATCGTCGCCCAGCGACTGCTGCCCCAGGCCGTCGCGACCGCCTCAGCCATCTTCATGAACTCCACCGCGATCGCCAGCGCCATCGGAGGGCTGACCGGCAGCCTTGGCGTCAGCGTTCTCGGCCTGCCGCATGTGTTCTTCGCCCCGGCCCTCTACGGACTCATCGCCACCAGCGGGATCGCCGTCATGAGCCGCTCCCGGTTCGCCGTGCGCTAGCCAAGCGGCCCAGGTCCGCGCCGAACTCGAGCGGCGGCGCGGCCTGTGATGACCGGCCATCCGCAAGCCTCCGAGCCGGAGGCCGAACAGCCGTACGCCGTCATCTTCTCCCGCCAAGCCAGGCGCAACCCGCACGAGAACCTGCCGCTCGACGTGGCCGCTGCCGCCATGGAAACGATCGACGGGCCGCTCAGTACCAACCCGCACCGCGCCGGCAAGCCATTGGATGAGCCTTTCGACGGCTACCACTCCGCGCGGCGCGGGACTTACCGCATCACCAACGAGGACAAGCGCTCCGTGGAGATCCACTCCATCCGGCACCGGCGAGACGCATACCGCGCTTGACCGGCGCCGCTGGCCCAGCCGACTACCTCGGCGGTCCCAGGCGGAGCCTCACTAATACGTGGCTTTCTGTACCTGGTCAAGGCCGCGGAGGATGGTTGTGAGCTGCCCCGGGTTGTCAAGGTACTCAAGGACCGCGTTGTTGAAAGCGCTCTCCATTACCGGCGGCATGGAGTCAGACGCGTCGAACTGTACGTTGCCGGCGCGGGTGAGTTCCTTGGCGAGTTTGCGCGAAACCGGGTCCGGATATTTCTTGGACGGCACGAGCTTATTCACCGATATGGCGCCGCTGCCCGGGCGGGTGATCCATGCTTCCTGCGCTTGCGGGGTCGTCAGGTAGGCAATCAGCTTGCGTGCCGCCGACGAGTCATGGAACATCCCCAGCAAGTCGCCAGCGACCTCTTCGCTGCCTTGGGCGGCGGATGTTACCGGCGGGAAGGGAATGAAATTGAAATCCGTCTGCGGGGCAGGATGGGCACCTTGAGCGGAAGAGCCTAGCTGGTCCTGCGTGTAGAACGCGGCGATGAACGAAGCCTCGTGATCCAGGTAGCATCCGGGCGGGCTGGTGAACAAAGGCTGGCCGGCCGTGCCGTATGTGGTGACAAGCTCGGCTGCCGTGCCGCCATGGACGAGGCCGGAAGTATTCGCGACAAGGCCGAACCTCTGCCATGCCTGCCTGACCGGGGCTGACGTCCACGGCAGCCCGCCTGTTACCCATTGGTCATATACCCGCGGGCCGGACTGGTGGAGCAGGATGTCCTCGATCCAGTCAGTCCCGGGCCATCCGGAGTTTGAGCTGTCCTCCATCCCCATGCACCACGGCGATGTGCCTCGTGTCTGAAGGCGCTTCGTCAGGCTCGTGAGCTGGCTCCAGGTCAGGCCCGGCGAGGTCAGAACGCCGAGGTCACTGGCTGGGAACCGTTTAGGGTCGTACCAGATGACGCTCTTGAGCGTCGCCTTGACGAAGATCGCGTAGTAGTGCTGGGTGCCGTGCGGCCCGGCAGCGTGCATGAGCATCCGCCAGCCGGGTCCGTACTGACTGGACATTGCCTTCATGTCCAGCGCTTTGTCGATAGGGACCAGGAGCCCCTCATTCGCGTACTGGTGCAGCTCGCCTGGCGTGGCGAGTGCCGCGAGGTCGGGGGGGTTTCCGTCCTTCAGGTCAGTGCTGAGCACGGCGTCCGAGGCGCGTGTCCCCGTGTAGTCGACCTTGATCCCGTATTTCTTTTCGAAGCCGCGGACCATCGCCATAAAGCCGCTCTGCTCATCCCCGGTCCATGGACCGAGCACGGTGATGACGGGCTCGCCGCTAGCCGGGCCGCGGCAGCCGACCAGTCCGGAAGCAGCGAGCAGCACGAGCGTCAGCAGGATGGGGGAGGCACGACGTCCCTTGTTGGTCACGGCTACTCCCGGTATTCGTCGAGGCGGGGCTTGATCCCGAGATAGGCGAGACCGGCGATCAGGGCAGCCAGGGCGGGGATGCCGGCTGGCAGGCCGCCGGTGTCCTCCGCCGACGCCAGGTCGGCGTCAAGTACATTGCTGGCGCGCTGCGTTGTCGTCACGGACAGGCCAGCGGGCGCAGCGCCGGAAGCGCTCCTCGCATGGTTCTTCAGCAAGGCCGCGGCCTCGGTGTCCACGGCATTGGTCTCGGCCCGCCAGATCTTGGTGAGCTTCGGAAGCGCAGTGTCTCGGGCGGTGGCGAAGGCCGCGTCGGCGGGCATGGTCACGAAAGCCATCCAGGCCAGCAGGCCGCACACGAGCGCGGCGGCAAGGAGCAGCGGAGGACTGATCCTCCGCCGGAACCTGCGCGTCAGGAAGCGCTGAGAAGCGATGATGCTCCATAGCCCCAGGAGGCCGATCGTCGCTAAAGCGAGGAACAGCGCGGGATCCGTCCAGGGCGACGCCAGTTGCTGATCAAGGGCCTGGCGACGTGCGGTGATCAGCTGGCTGATGTCGGCCAGCAAACCGCCCTGCGGGTCGCGCAGCGAGTTCGAGGCATAGGTCAGGTCTGCGTACCCCAGATCGTGATCGCTGGCGGTTCCCAGGGCGATGTCCGTCCGGTAGGCAGCGTCCGCGTTCTCGACCAGCGCCTGATAGTTGACAAGCTGCCCGCTGATGGTCTGGAGTTGCTCGCCTCCCGCGCTGCCGGACGGTTCTAACGCCGCGAGACTTTCGAGATCCCGGCTGGCGGTGGTGATGTCGTTCTGATACTGCTGCCCGGGCCCGGTGAACTGATCCTCCCCGGACAGGAAACTCAGCCAGGCCGCGCGGTCCGCGTCCGACAGCGCTGCCTTTGCCTCGATCCCGTCGAGCAGGGCGGGGGAGGCGCTGTCGCGAACAGAAGCGACGGTGCTGTGCAGGCCCTGCAGCGCGGTTGTCGCTGTGATCCAGAGGAAGACAGCCGCGACGATCATCACGGTCAGCAGGCGCCACAGCCGTCCCGGGGTGCTCAGCCGCGGGGAACGGGGGATGCCTGAGCCGGCCAGGAGCCGGCCTATCAATCGGGGCGTTGGCACGCCTGCTACGGGCAGGGGACTCATCCCTTCACGGGTTTATAGCGCGCATCTACCCGTGTCTTGGCGGATCGATGCGAGTGGCTTCTCGTCGCGGGCGGGCTGGTCTTGCCGCTTAACCCTATGTACATCTTACCGTGTATGTATATCTTCCCGCCGGACAGGTATTTGGGCCGATCCCAAACGGTATGGAGCCGTCAGCAACGAAAGGTGACTCCCGGTATCGAAACGCCGATCTAGCTGACTTGAGCCGGCAGGCGTTAACGGTTTCTTCTGTGCCGGGTATTGCTGCGATCTTCGTGCGCGCGTTTCACTATTCAGTGCGGACCGGCAGTACGTCGCCAGCCGTGCGCTGGGCCGGGACGTAGGACTGGTGGGAGCGCGGGCGTTCGCGGTGTATTGGCAGTAGCAGCGCGGTATGTCCTGACATGATGGCCGGATGCACGATGACCCGCGGCCCGGCCGAGTGGCGCGACTGTGGGTCGCCGCCGAGTCCAGGGGAATTCCGCTCCGGGCGATCCTGGCGACGGTGGCGGTGATCGCGACGGCCTATCTGCTGGGCAAGGTGGTCTACCGGCTGCGCGAAGTCGAGTTGCTCATTGTCGTGTCCGGGTTCGTCGCGCTGATCCTTAACCCGGTCGTGACCGGTCTTGAGCGGTGGCTGGCGCGCGGCTGGGCGGTGGCGGTGGTGACCATGCTTGGCCTGGCCGTGTTCATCGGCCTGGCACTCGTGTTCGGCGTCCCCCTCGCCGGCGGCTTCGCGCACCTGGCGCACTCACTGCCCGGATACGTGTCCAGGGCCGAACGCGGGCAAGGCACGGTCGGCCACCTCGTCCGCAGGTATCACGTCCAGACGTGGGTGGAGCGCAACGCCCCGAAGCTGCTGAACGTCGGGCAGGACCTGGCCAGGCGCTCTTTCGCTCGGCAAGGGCGCATTCTCGCTCCTGCTGGCGCTGACCACGATCTTCGTGCTGGTGCTTCTGATGCTGATCGAAGCCCCGAGGATCTGGCGGGCGGTGCTCAGCCATATGTCGCCAGGACCTCGCGACGAGCTGACGCGGGTCGCGAGCGAAGTGAACCGGTCGGTGCTCGGCTACATGGCAGGGAACGTGCTCACGTCGGTCATCGCCGGCGTGGTCGTGCTGGTGACGTTGTTGCTCCTGCACGTGCCTTTCGCGTTCCTCTGGGCGCTGTGGGTGGCGCTGGTGGACTTCCTGCCGATGGTCGGCGGAGCGCTGGCCGGCATTCCCACGATCTTGTTCGCGGCCGGGCACTCGCTGACGGCCGGGATCATCGCCCTCGTGGTGTTCGCCGTCTACACCCAGGTCGAGAACCACGTGCTGAACCCGGTGATCATGAGCCGCACCGTGCGGGTCAGTCCCCTGCTCGTGCTGCTGTCAATTCTGGTCGGTGCGTCGATCGGCGACTGGATCGGCGGGATCTTCGGCGCGTTCGTCGCCGCGCTGCTGTCCATCCCCGTCGCGGGCGCGCTCCAGGTTCTGATCAAGGAGCTCTGGCACCTCACCGACCCCAACCGGGTGCGACTCGTGACCGGCGAGGAGACCGCCGGCGATACCGGGTCGGCCGGCCCCGCTATATAGCCGCGTTTCCCGCGCACAGGCCACCCGTTATGGACCAATCTGGGTTCCGCTAGCGAAAGGGGAGTGCCGCCTATATCGAGCCAGCTGGCGTGAGGCTTAGTCGTCCTGCAGCCGCAGTTCGTAGCGTTGCTCTGGCTTGCCTGTCCGGGGATGAATGACTGGGTCGCCGGCCGGGAGCCATCCTTGCCGTTCGTAGAGGGTGATGGCCCGGATGTTGTCTGTGTAGACGGAAAGCTCGGCGTGGGTGTAGCCCGAGGTCGCGAGTTGCGCGCGGAGTTCGCGGAGTAGTCGTTCTGCGATTCCCTGGCCCCACAGGTCCGGCCGGACACCGAGGTACCGCACCTCGGCCCGGGGTGTGGATGCGCCTGCGAGCGGCTCGGTGACGGCGAAGCCGCCCGATAGGTGGCCGGGAGTGCGCGCGATCAGCAAGACGCGTTTCCTGCCTGGCTGGTCAACGGCAAAGGGACCTGTCCGATCCGGTGTCTGGTTCTCATGTCGGGTTGGCCCGGCTGAGCGCTTGCGAAATGGGATTCAAGGCCCCCGCAATGCGTTCTTAAAGATGTTGATTTATTTTGGATTCTCAGCGTTCACACCTCGTCATTGCCTGCGTGCGGCGTCAAGACGCAAGACCACCTCGACGACCGCGCCCTCCCCGATCGCCTCCGCTCGTTGGATCGCCGCCTTGACGGGCACCAGGTAGCGGCCGCCCCTGGGAAAGAGCGCCGTGGTGAACTCCGAACCGCCGATAATGACGCGGACAGGCACCTGACCCCAGTAGATCAGGCCGCGGGCTTCCTCCTTGAGATCCTCGCTGTCCTCCGGCGTCATGGCCACGAAAAGATACGGCGCCGGTCCGCGCCACTCGATCACCTCACCAGTGAAGGTCCACTCCATGCCCCCATCATCGAAGATGCGCCCGCGCATCGGAGATCCGGCCGGCCGGGCAGTTCTATTGAGCTTATTTCATCTAATGTCATTTGATCTGATATTTTGTGCTCTACATGGCAGCCCTCAGGTCCGGCAGGCGCTCGGGCTCAGCCTGGAGAACCTCGTGCTGCTCGGCCATTCCTGCTGCCACGACGGGCATGTCACCACCCTCTACTGGGAAGATTTACATGTATCCGGTGGGAAGATTTACATCCCTGCTATGGGAAAATTTACACATCTTTACTGGGGAAACTTACATACTGCGCCCTTCTGCGGCGGTGTCTCCGGCCGCTCAGTTGGCCGATGGCCGCGGGCGGAAGACCAGGCCGCCGTCTACGTAGATCAGCCGGCCGGTGATCCAGGCGGTTAATCCCGCGCTCTCTGCCCGAGGAGGAACGGCCATGTGGCCTCGTCTCAGCGTGATCGTGTTCGACGTGAACGAAACACTGTCCGACATGGCGCCGCTGGCGGTGCGTTTCGCCGACGTCGGCGCCCCCGGCTTGCTCGCCCGGGTATGGTTCGCCTCCCTGCTGCGGGACGGGTTCGCGCTGGCAGCCGCCGGCGGGAAGGAGAGCTTCACCCGCCTCGCCGGCGGCGCGCTTCGGGCGGTCCTGGCCGGAGCACGCCTCAACCGGCCAGCCGATGACGCGGTCGGCCACATCCTGTCCGGCTTCGCTGATCTCCGCGTGCACCCGGAGGTGGCGGAGGGGGTGCGGATCCTGCGCCAGCACGGCCTGCGGCTGGTCACGCTGAGCAACGGGCCCTCCGACGTCGCAGACCGGCTGCTTGCCACGGCGGGCATCCGCGATGAGTTCGAGCACCTGCTGTCGGTTGATGACGCCGACGCGTGGAAGCCCGCCCGCGCGGCCTACGCTTATGCTGCCCGCGCGTGCTCGGCCGGCGCGGACCAGATGCTGCTGGTGGCGTCGCATCCCTGGGACATCCACGGCGCCAGCCAGGCGGGCATGCGCACCGGGTGGATCGCCAGGCAGGACACGCCTTACCCGGGGTACTTCGCCGCCCCGGACCTGCAGGCACCCGGTCTGGTGACCCTGGCCGGCCAGATCGTTGCCTGACCCTCGGGCAGCCCGTGCCTGGACGCCCGGCGTAAGCGCGATCCTGACTTGCCATCCGCGTGACTCACGGCCTGAACTCCCTCTCGCCTCGCCGGTACAGCGGCGCACCATTCTCATGACAGCCGACCCTGGCCGCGATCGCCGCAACGCCCAGCACCGGCAGTCGGTCGGAGCCGCAGGGTCCCGACCACGCCGCTAGTCGCGGCTGATCTTCTTCGCCCAGGCGTGCATCTGGTCCTTGAGGGCTGACACGTCCTCCGGATCCAGGCCATACGGCGCGAAGAGAGCGTCCGGCAGGCGGTCGACCGCGTTGAGCGCTTCTGCGAACCATGCCGGGTCGGCGCTGGCCTCCGCGAAGAGGTCGACGTCGGCTGATGGCCGGTCAAGGAAGCCATGGGCCTGAACGGCGTACCCGCCGGCCAGCGTGAACCCGTACGATGCAGCCACGTCCAGCGCCACGCGAGCGAGCCGCTCGTGGAACGGGTCCATCTTGATCCCCGTTTTCGGCCGTTATGCGGCGAGCCGCAGGTGGCGGACCCCAGGGCGCTGACGAGACCGGCTCCGCAAGCAGCCTGATCCGGTCGGCTGGACTCCGCACACGGTTTCTATCCGGGCAGCGTGCTCGGGGGTGACGCCGAGCACGGCTGCGACCTCTTCCAGCCGCAGCGATAGCGCGTGCCGCAGCGTGCGCAGATCCCGGCCGAGCTGGCGACGGCCAGAGGAGCAGGTCTCGGCGGCTCGCATGGTCATGGCGCGGCAGCTGCACAAGGATTGATGAACTGGCCCTGACCTGCGGCTTCTCCTGCGCCCGGGTCAGTGCGGCAGCGCATGGCGCAGATCTTGCTTGGAACAGGATTAGTGCCCAGGTAATGACCAGAGGGCGCAGAGGGGCATAATCGCGATCTTGTCTTCCTTGTTGTAAGCAAGATCACCAAGGTTGAGGACGAACCCGCCAACGAACCTGTCGCCGAGGCGGTCGCGCAGCAGACGGAGCCCGTTCAAGTCCCGATCCTTGATCCTGGTGCCTGCCTTGATCTCGAATCCGGCGACCCTCCCGTCCCAGGTCTCCAGGATGAGGTCGACCTCGTCGCCGCTCTCGGAATGGAAGTGCGATGCCGTGATCACCTCGTCTGACCAGCTCACCTGCTTAAGGATCTCCCCGACGGCGAACGTCTCGACTAGATGACCGAACTCGGTCAGGACCGCTGGGTTCCGGCTGCTGATCTTCGCCGCGCTGAGCCCGAGCAGCCAGCCTGCAAGCCCTGAGTCGATGACGTGCACCTTGGGGTGAGCGGTGAGACGCTTGCCCAGAGTCTCACCCCAGGACGGCAGCCGCTGAACCATGAACGCAGCTTCAAGGAGCGTGGCGTACCTGTTCGCAGTGCTGCTTTCCAGCCCTGCGGCCTGTCCGGCCTTGGTGATGTTAAGCAGCTGGCCGGTCTGCGCCGCGAGCTGGCGCAGCAACCTGGGCAGTGCCTCCCGCTGACGGACACGCGCCATGTCGAGAACGTCCCGCATGACCACTAGTGTTACGTAGTCGGCGAACCAGGACGTGCGTGCCCGCGTAGTTTGCCGTTGGAGAATCATCGGGAAACCTCCGGCCAGGACGCGACTCACGTACTCGGCCCTGGGGCAGGTGCGGATCGACGCGCTCCTGCGCACTCGTTCCGGATCTCGCCAGAGCAGGTCGACGAAGTGCTCCCGGCGGCCGTCAAGCTCTCCCTGCGACAGCGGGAGCACGTTGATGACGTGCGCCCTTCCCGCGAGCGACTGAGCAGCCTGAGGGAGCAACGTGTACCTGGTCGATCCGGTCAGCACGAAGCGCCCTGGTCTTGTGTCCCTGTTCAGTTCGGCCTTGATCGCGTCGAGGACCTCAGGGGCATGCTGAAACTCGTCGATGAAGACCGGTTGCGGGCCGGAAACCAGGAAGCCCGGGTCTGCGGTTGCGGCCGCTCGTGCGTCTGGCCGGTCCAGGTCGAACGTCGGCTGGTCGAACTCGCGGGCAAGCGCGGTGAGCAGTGTGCTCTTTCCGACGGTGCGCGGTCCGGTGAGGATCACGACAGGTTCTTCGGCCATGCGCAGCCGAACGACTTCAAGGAGGCGCCTCGGGCGTAGTCCGCTCGTCCCATCCACTGCTACACCCTGCCACGACGGGCATGTCAATACTCTCTACTGGGAAGATTTACATGTATCCAGTGGGAAGATTTACATCCCTGCTATGGAAAAATTTACACATTGTTACTGGGGAAACTTACATGCTGCGGCCGTCCGCGGTTGACGGCGGCGGCGGCGGCGGTGGTCGCGTCGGTTGGAGTGTCCCCGGCAAGGAGTCCGGACACGCCGCGCTTGCAGTTCGGGCAGTGGCCAGTGACGAGCAGGTCGTTCCCCGTCAGCTCGTGCCGCAGCCGCACTTGCCGAGTACATGCTGGGCCATGCCAGCGATCCTCGGTTGTCCGAGCTGCTTGACGAGCACATCGAACAGCGGTGACCCGGGCAGCGGGTTCCGTTTCTGGGCAACCCGGCGCCAGCCGCACTTGCGGTAGGCAGCCTAGGCTGGGGCAGCTGCCGGGAGGACGGTAAGGGTAGCGCGTTCCTCGGGGACTAGCCATCCGCATGTTTGCTGTCGAAGAAATCGGCGAGGATCGAGGCCACCTCTGAACGCGGCGGGCGATCGCGAGTTTCGTCACGGTGAGCGCGCAGGGAAGTCCGTAGTTGCTTGCGCAGTGCCGGGAGCGGGGCTTTGGCCCCGAGAAGCTCGAGAAACTCCGCGACCTTCCAGGTAACGGCCGTCCCCTGGCGGGAAAGGTAGAGCCCCACCCGGTCGATCCCGTACTGATCGTCGTAATCAAGCAGGAGATACCCGGCGAGCTGGTTGATCTCCGCGTTCCCCAGCCGGAAGGGGGACACGGTCGCCTTGCAGTCCAGGAGCAGCCCGCCGATGATGAAATCCGCGTCGGCTCCGCCGATGTCCGCGCTCCCGGTGAACACCGGCCCGCATATGACCCGGTGCGCGGGTAGCGCTCGGAAGCGCTCGAAGACGGGCGACGCGAGCGCTAGCTGCCGCTGAAGGTCCGCCGCCACGTAGTCAGGAACGGCCGCCGTCAGGTCCCGCAGCCGGGTCTGCGGTGATGCCCCGGTCAGGAGGCTGTAGCGCCTGACCTCGCCGGTCCGGTACACATCCTCGTAGCTCGCCGCGACGAAACACAGCTGGCAGACCTGGTCCTCGGTCAGCCGCGTCCGCCCGGCGAGATAGCCCTTGAGCACGGTCAGGAGATGCTGGCCGGCGGTATGCAACGCTGCCCGGGCTGGCCCGGCGGGTGCCCCTCGCAGCGGAAAGGGAGAGCCCGTGATCTCTATGCCGGCCCGGACCGGGTCCCCGGGCAGCCAGCCGAGGAGCAGCCGCAACCGGTAGTCGATGGCGTGCCCGAGGGACGACCACGCGGGGTACCGGACGTCCATCGGCTGAACTGGCCGGGCCAGCCCCGCGATCCGCCGCTGGTAATCGCCGACCGGCCCGTGCACGCGCGGGAGGTGTTCGCCGAGGAACTGCGACACCGGGGAATTCTCGAACTTGAGCTGGCTGGTGAGGCTCAGGTTTATCAGCCCGGCCGGTTCTCCGAGAGCCGCCTCGTGCTCATCAGCCCACGCGATTCCGGCGGGATCGAGGAGATCGCGGGCACGGGTGACCGCCACGTAGATCAGCCGTGCCTCGGCGGGATTCAACGGACGTTGCTGCCCGTCATCGTCGGCGGCCGGCGGCGCGAACCCCGGCCCGATGCGGACGCAAGACCATTCCCTGCCCTTCGCCTTGTGCGCGGTGGACACGGTCACCCGGGCCTCGTCCTCGGCGGCCAGCAGATCGACGGCGCGGATGATCGTGTCTGGCCCGTGGGCGTCAACGAGCTGGACGATCGATCGAAGGTCCTGCCCGGCCGTGTCATGCTCGGCGTATTCCTGGACTTCTCCCCAATTCGAGAAAAGGAACAGCTCCGGGTGGCTGGTGCGGTGCCCGGATTTCAGCTGCAAGGCAGCCTCGGCGATCCCGCGCAGCGCGTCCCCGCCTCCGGTTATCGCGACTGGCACGTTCGCGTCGAGGAACTTTAGTACCTCAGTCATCACGTCCGCGTTGCTCCGGCACAGGACCGCGTCGGCCGCCTCCGACTGCCCGATCCGCGATTTCACGGATGTCGAGCCGGTGAGCCGCATGCCCGACTCGGCGAGCCTGAGCCATCGGTTGGCGATGTCGGCAATCCGCGGCCCGAACCTGAACGAGTGCGTCAGATGCAATTGCGGCGCGGGGAAGCCCGTCATCACGTCCCTGGCCGAGCGCCACGCGTAGATCTGCTGCGCCGGATCTCCCACGCACACCCGCTGCGCATCCTGGGCGAGGAAGACCTCCTCGACCACCGGATTGGTGTCCTGAGCCTCATCGAGCAGGATGAATTCCCCGGGCAGCCGCGGTTTGGTGAGCGCCCACATCTTCAGGTAGTGATCGTGCTCAAACCGGAGCCTGCCGCCAGGCGAACAGAGGTCATCCCATGCTCTCCTCGCATGCGGCAGCAACAGCCGCGCGACCTCCTGCTGCTCCACTGGGGCAAGCCCGTTCACCGGCTCCATGTGCCCGGCCAGGACCTCGACGGCGCTGCTATAGCAGAACGAGCGGATCATCCCGATGACGAGCCGGGCCTGATGAGCGGCGGTAATCTTGTCAGGTCCGATCGGGAGATCCCGGGTTATGCCGAGTCGGCGCGCGCTTTCCCTGGCGGGAATGCGAGGGGCGTTCAGCCTGTCCCTGAATCCCTGGCCGGTGATGGCGAACGCGAGGGAATGCGCGGTGCGGCACTGCACATTGCTGGGGAACCGTCGGCGCGCGTCTAGTGCGGTCGCTCTGTTGAAGGCCATGTACAGCCCGCGCTTGCGGGTGACCTGCCCCATCATGATCAGCGTGGACGTTTTGCCCGTCCCCGCGCCCGCGATCAGCGCGAGCTCAGCTCCGCCGGCGAACGCGCCGCGCGCCGCCAATTGCTCATCGGTGGCTTCCACTGGTACCCGCGCACCTCCCATAGCGTTCCTCTGTTTACATAAACTTACATATACCCCAATCTCCGAATCGCGTTGCTCAAGTTCATCCGCAGCGCACTCGGCCTGCTCGTACCAAGGTAGACATCTCGCCATACGGTGCTGGCGTGCAGGTCGTGCCTGCCGCCCGGACCGCGCGCCTAGTCGAGGAGGATGGCGTGCTTGTCAGCGGGTGACACGCCCGGCGGCGACGACATCTGGTTCGCTCGCATCAGTAAGAATAGTGTCGTGACGGCCAGCACTTCTGGTCCTCTTGAGGAGGAGACCTGCCGCCAGTTCGTGCTGCCCGCGCTCGAGTCGGCAGGGTGGACAGACGAGCAGGTCAAGTCCCAGTACCGAATCAGCAGGGGCCGAATCCGGGCGACCGCGCGCCTGCACCGGCAGGATCGTCCTCTCATCGCCGATTACGTTCTGCGGTATTCGGACGGGTTGCCCGTGGCGGTGATCGAGGCTAAGCGGTCCCGGCGCGACCCTGCCGACGGCTGCGAGCAAGCGAAGAGGTACGCGGAACTATTGGATGTTCCGTTCGCCTATACCACCGACGGTCATCGCATCCTCGAGCTCGACGTGCGGGCCGGATCGATCAGCGAAATCCGGGAGTTCCCGTCCCCGGCAGAGCTGTGGCGGCGTTACAAGGATGAGCGGGAGATCGCCGATCCGGCGCAAGAGCTTGCCGCGGCGCCGCTCGACGCGAAGTTGCGCAACTGGGACGGCACGCCGACGGATGCCCGGTATTACCAGCAGATAGCTATTAACCGCGCAGCTCAGGCGGTCGGCCGGGGAGACAGGCGTCTGCTGCTTGTCCTGGCGGCTGGCACGGGGAAGACTCTCGTGGCGGCGCAGATCGTCGCCAAGCTCTGGAGTTCCGGCTGGCCCGAGGGGCGCAAGCCGCGTGTGCTCTACCTGGCCGACCGGAACATCCTTGTCGACCAGGCGAAGGACGATTACTTTCAGCCGATGTTCGGCGACGCGGTCCACAAGCTCAGCCGGCACGACTTCACGACGAGCCGGCACATCTACTGCGCGTTTTACCAGGCAATCGATAGCGTCGAGGACCAGGCGAAACTCTACCGCGACTTCGCCCGAGACTTCTTTGACCTCGTCATCGTGGATGAATGCCATCGCAGCAGCGCCGCCGACGGCGCCCGATGGCGGACGATCCTTGACTATTTCGCCCCCGCGACGCAGATCGGCCTGACGGCGACGCCAATCAGCCGCAAGGACGCCGATGCCTACCGCTACTTCGGTGCGCCACTTTATGAGTACTCGCTGGCACGCGGGATCGAGGATGGGTTCCTCGCGTCCTACCGGGTCCGCCGCGTTCGAATGAACGTTGATATGGCCGCCTGGCGGCCCGCTCCTGGGCAGGTTGATCGCCTCGGCCGGGAGATACCAGACATGCTGTACGGGCCTCGCGAGTACGAGCGACTGCTCGCGACCCTGGAGCGAACCGCTGAGGCGGCCCGGTACCTCACGGATTACCTGTATCGCACCGGCCGGATGGCCAAGACGATCGTCTTCTGCCAGGACTCCGAGCACGCGAGGCGAATGACGCAGGCACTGACGGACCAGAACGCGGACCTGGTCCGAATGCACGGCCCGAAGTACGCGTGCCGTGTCACCGCGAGGGATGAGGCGGCCGGCCGCGAGTGGCTCGATGAGTTCCGCCGGGTCGATACCGAGGTCCCCGTGATCGCGGTCACGTCGCAGCTGCTCTCAGGTGGCGTGGACATCCCGACGCTGCAGAACATCGTAATCTTCCGCAGGATCACCTCCATGCCGGAGTTCAAGCTGATCATCGGGCGCGGCACCCGCCTGTTTCCGCCCGATAAGCTCTCCTTCGACATCATCGACTTCGTCGAGGCGACCCGGTTGTTCAGCGACCCGCTGTTCGATGGCTCGCCAATGCGTCTTATCCGTGACTACACAGATGAAGACGGGCATATCACGGATACGGTTGACCACACTCGCGATCTGGGCCGCCAAAGTGTCGCGGACCCTGGCGGCGACTACGCCGAAGAACAAGGCGGGAAGCTGCCGCTTGATCACGAGGGACCGCTGCTCAGAGAATTCAGCCAGGTTATTCGCGACCGGATTATCAGCCTGCAACTCGACCCTGACCAGCTGCTGGCACAATGGGCGCACGCACGAACCCGCAGGGAATTGAGCGACCGGCTTGACGACTCGCATATCTCCGCGCGCGACCTGGCCGAGTGGGCGGGTCGTCCCGATGCCGATACCATCGACTTGCTCATGAACGCGGGATGGGATCTCCCCCTGCTGTCGCGCGCGGAGCGAGCAGGCCGGGTTCAGGCGCGGCAATGGGACTTCCTCGAATCATTCGGCCCCGAAGCGCGTGAGGTCCTGAATAGGCTCCTTGAGCAGTACGCCGCGCGCGGGGCTGAGGCACTTGACGCGAGCGCGCTCAATTCGCGAGTTTACGGCTCTCTGGGCTCGGTGGCCGAGATCGCCGGCCGATTCGGCGGGGACGATAGCCTTCGCTCAGTGATAGACAAGCTCAGCGAGCTGATCTATGACCTTGTTGGCTAAATCGGAGTTCCTGCTGCGGGGTGAGTATGAGGCGGTGGAGGCGGGTGGTGCGGGTTTGCCGGGTGGGGGTGCTTGTCCGCCGGGGCCGGCCGGGGTTAATGTCCGTGATCATGGTCGCGGGCATGGTCGCGGGCCATCGCCGCTGTCCTGGAGGTTGTCGGGTGACTCGGGATGTTGGTGAGTCAGGCGCCGGGTTCGGGCGGAGGTGCGCCGTGCCCCGCCCCGGCGCCGCCGGGGCAGGGTGAGCATCGTGGCCCTCCCTGTTGCTGTCAGCGCCCCTTTCTGACAGCGGCGTGGCCCTCCCCGTTGCTGTCGGGAGAGGCTGCTGAAAAACCCCGTTTTCGTCGCGAACCCGACTCCCTGACCTGCGGTTCTTCGATCGCGATCATGGATTTTTCGGGGTTTTTCATCACCCTCTCGGGACGACATCAGGGAGGGCCGCGTTGTGTGTCACGAACGCAGAAGGGAGCCTGCCATGTAGGTAGGAAGGTTCTTTGATGTGGTGCTGTACGGGAGATGGGGGACAGTTGGCCCCCCGGAGCCGCCCTCGGGGGGTGGTTTCAAGCCGCCTCATGCTGCGTTGGCTGAAGACCGTCGTGGTGAGCGATGAGGAAAAGGCGCACGTGATGCGTCAGGCAGGGACCCGGAAGACGACCACTGCGTAAAGCGTCGTAACCCTCTTAGACGGCATCAGAACCGGGGCGCTGGCGTGTGCTCCGGGATGAGCCTGGCGGGCGTACCCGTTACTGGCCAGGCGGTGTCCGGCGCACAGGTGGCGTGAGCCTGGTCTGCGGCTCTCGTGCGGAACGTGAGAAGGCGCGCTGGATACTGCCGCTTCAGCGGGCGGTGAGAGGGAGTGCCCGGGCTGGGAGTTCCCCGGCCGGGGACGTGAGTACCGTTGCCGGGCGCGCTGGCGGACCGGCCCGTAGTAGCGGTGATGCCCTTGTAATGGGGGCGGAGCGAAGGGGCCGGGCTGTTCGTAGCTGGTTGCCTGATCAACCGGGCTGTGGCCTGGGAGGAGTTGCGTGGACGAGCTGAAAGCATCTGGCAAGCCGTTCCGGATCAGCAGGGAAGAGGTCTGGGATGCCTGGCTCAAGGTGAAAGGGAACAAGGGCGCACCGGGAGTTGACGGTCAGTCCATCGAGGCGTTCGAGTCCGGTCTGAAGGACAACTTGTACAAGATCTGGAACCGGATGTCCTCGGGGACGTACTTCCCGCCCCCGGTGAGGGCGGTGGAGATCCCGAAGCCGCATGGCGGCGGGACCCGCGTGCTCGGCATTCCGACTGTCGCGGACAGGATCGCGCAGACCGTGGCGGCGGCCCGGCTGGAAGCCGCGGCGGAACCGTTGTTCCATCGCGATTCCTATGGGTACAGGCCCGGCAGGTCGGGCCTGGACGCGGTGGCGGCATGCCGGGAGCGCTGCTGGGAGTACAACTGGGCAATCGATCTCGATGTCGCGAAGTTCTTCGACAGCGTGCGGTGGGACCTGATCGTCAAGGCGGCCGAAAGGCACACTGACCATGAGACCCGCTGGGTGGTGCTGTACGTGAAGCGGTGGCTGGCCGCTGCGCTGCGGCTGCCTGACGGGTCCTTGCAAGAACGGGACCGCGGGACCCCGCAAGGGTCAGCGATCAGCCCCGTGCTCGCGAACCTGTTCATGCACTACGCGTTCGATACCTGGCTGGAACGCGAGTTCCCGCTGGTCAAGTTCGAGCGCTATGCCGACGACGCTGTCGTGCACTGCGTCAGCGAGTTCCAGGCCCGCAAGGTCCTGGCCGCGCTGGGCGAACGGATGAGTGAGGTGGGACTGGAGTTGCACCCGGATAAGACCAGGATCGTGTACTGCAAGGACAGCAGGCGGCGCGGCTCGGCTGAGCACGTGTCGTTCACGTTCCTGGGGTACACGTTCCGGCCCCGGCGGGCCCGGCGGAAAGACGGGGTGAAGTTCACCTCGTTCCTGCCCGCGATCAGCAAGGACGCCCTGAAGAAGATCAGCGCCGAGGCGCGGTCCTGGAGACTGCGCCGCCAGAACCGGCTGACCTCAGCGGACATCGCCCGCTGGATCAACCCGAAAATACGCGGCTGGATGAACTACTACGGAAAGTTCTACCGCTCGGCGCTGTATCCCCTGCTCCGCCGCATCAACACCTGCCTGATGCGGTGGCTGATGAACAAATACAAACGGTACCGGACCTGGAAGAAAGCCATCCGGGCCTGGACCGAGACGGCCGCGACCTGGCCGCTGTTCTTCGCTCACTGGGACTGGGTAAAACCGGCCCGCCAGATGACCAGGACGGCAAGAGCCGTATGACGGGAGACTGTCACGTACGGATCTGTGGGAGCCCGGGGCTGAAACGCCCCGGGCCACCCGACGCTGTTAAAACCGGTGGCTGACAGCAACAGGGAGGGCCACGATGCTGTCAGCGGCGGGCGTGATCAGTAACCCGGGCGCCCCGACTCTGTCGCGGGCCGGGCCGCCGGGCCGGGCCGCCGGGCCGGGGCGTGCTCCCGCCTGGCTATCCCGCAAAGGTGCCCGAAATGCTTCCCCGGACTCGATCGCGAATCACGCGGCAGCCTCCCCCGGGGGCCGTCGGGTGACTGGTGATCAGGATCGGGGAGCTTTTTCCGGCATCGTGGCGGGGAGTTCTCGGTCCGGGGAGCTGTCAGTGCGGGGGCGGCAGGTGCGATCCTCCGTGATCACGGTCCCGGGCATGATCACGGAACATCGCACCGGTCCTGACCTGGGTGATCTTCCGTGATCATGGTCTCGATCATGATCACGGAAACCAGCACGGGTCCCGGGGGCTGCCGCGCGGCTCGTGATCAGGATCGGGGAGCTCTTCCGGCATCGCGGGGGAGAGTTTTCGCTTCGGGGAGCTTTTTCAGTCACTAGCACTGGGCAGTTCGAGCAGCCCCGGACTGGCCACCCCCGGCACCGCTAACCCGCCCGGGCCGCCTGGACCCGGGCCGCCTGGACCCGGGCCGCCTGGACCTCTAATTAGCCAACAAGGTCATCTATGCGTCAGCATAAGCTCGCAGGAGATTTGAGAGTCACGGGATCCGCGACCATTCGGTCTCGGTGATGATCACGTGGTCGAGGAAGCGCAAGCCAACAGCGGCCGCCGCTGTCCGCAGTCGCGAAGTGACCTCGGTGTCAGCATCACTGGGCTTGAGAGAGCCGCTCGGATGGTTGTGGGCGACCGCGAATCGGGTGCCACCGACGGCAAGGACGACCTTGAGCACGTCCCTTACGGGGATCAGGCTCTCGCTCGTGCCTCCGTCCGACAAAGGCGTGACCCGCAGCACGGCGCCACCGTGGTCACAGGCGATCACAACCACGCGTTCGCTTGCCAGTCCCCGCAAGTAGGGAGTGGCGGCCACCGCAACGTCCGCTGAGCCAGAGATCCGCTTTATCTCGCCGGGAAGCCCGGCGCGCCGGGCAAGCTCGAAGGCTGCCACGACGCGTGCCGCCTTCGCCGCGCCAATTCCGGGGATCAGCCTCAGGACGTGCGGATCGACTCTGGCCAGGTCCGCGACCCCCCTGGCGCCGTCCGCTATGAGCACGGAGGCGAGATCGATCGCGCTCTGTCCGCGCTTGCCCGAACCCAGCAGAATCGCCACCAGCTCGCGGTCGCTCAGCGCCCGCGCCCCTGACCGGAACAGCCGTTCCCTGGGGCGGTCTAGCTCCGGCAGCTCCATTACTTTCATAGCGTGCCGCCTCCTCGGCTCCGTTAAGGAAATCGGATGATACCGGCATCCGGGTCCGCTGAAATCGCTCAGTCCTCGGTGTCCTTATCCACGACTTCAACCATCATGCCGTGCCGCACGACCTCCGGTGACTCAATCCCGGGCGCCCGGGCCAGGCGCTCGCCACGCATGAGGTCCCCTGCCCATCTGAGGAGATCATCTGCCCGGATCTCGATGAACCGCGCGTAGTCGTCGGTCTTCGCAGCCTGATACGCCTGCGGCAAGATCATCAGGCTGTCCAGCCTGGCCAGCAGTTCCCTCTCCTCGCAGAAGCCAAGCTCGAACTCCAGGTACGCCGAGGGCGCCTGGTCGCCGATCATCTGATTGCTGATGGCGGTCAGCATCGCGATGTTGGCGAGCAAGTTCGCCTCCTCGGCGGGCGTGCCCTGCGCGATGAGCCAGTTCTTAGGGAAGACGTGGTGGAATTGAAGATCGTTCTCCAGGGCCAGCGCCCGGCCGACGTCGATCCGCTGCCCGGTTCGCAGGTCTCGCGGTCCGGCCGCCGCGAGCATGAGGGCGAGTGCCTTGGTCCTGGCCGTGTCCCGTCGGTACTGCTGCGCCGCCCACAGCCCGATGCTCGGCGCGGGAACTACCACGTCGAGCGTGCTGCCGTTGTCCGCGAACCGCCTGATCGCCGCCAGGTCGGCAGTCATCTTCCGTGCGTTCCAGCCCTCGTAGTAGCCGGTGAGAGCGGTACTCCAGAACCAGCCCCTGATCTCCTTGAATTGCTGAGCGGTTGGCCTGGGCACGCGGCGGAAGATCTCGATGACGACGGCGAACTGGTTGGGATAGGGCAGCGCGTCGGCGGTCGGGGTACCGATTTCGGTCGTAAGGAAGTCGACCGCGAGGCGGGCCGCTGCCGCGGTCTCCTTGATAGCCGTTCGCAGCAGCGAGTGCTCGGCCACTGCCAGGCTCTCGACGTTTTCCTTGGAGAACCCTAGGCCGGCCGCCGCCGCGATCGCGCGGAGCAGCAGCATGTGGTCGATCTGGCCATAGTGCTTCGCGGCGAGGACGTCCCGCACCGCGTCGATCTCCACGAGCAAGTCGAAGTCGGCCGTCCAGGTGGCGGCCCGGACGAGTTCCACGGTCGTCAGCGGCGTGCCGCGCGTGTTCACTCGCTCGAATATGCGGCCGATCTCAGAGAATGGAGTCGCGTGCAGCGTCACTACCGCGACCTCATACCCTCCGAAGCACCTGAACAGCGCGGCAGCGCGGTCCTGGAACTGGTCGGGCAGATCCTTGACCCGCTTGAAGAAGTCCGAGGGCTCAGCCAGCAAGCGCACCGGCACCTGATGCGCCGGCGGATCATCGAGGTCATGGCGATGCAGGAACCGCCCGGTCGCCAAGTCATACGTCAGGTTCCAGAAGCTGTCCGGATCCCCCTTCGGCTCCCAGTACAGCGCGCCGCAGATCGTCGAGAGCCGCTGGCATCCGTCAAGCAGATAGGCGGACTCCGCGCCTTCCTCGATCTCCTCAACCTGAAGGCCGGCGATTGCCCGGTCGCTGGCAAGACTGGCTGAGTCGTCACTCTTCCAGAGCAGGAAGCTGCCGATGGGGTAGCTGCGCGCGATCGAGTCGAGAAGGTCAAGCACCTGCTGCCGGGACCACACGAAATCCCGCTGGAACTTCGGCAGCCGGATTTCGCCGTCGATGACCTTCGCCGCCAGGCTGGCGATCAGTTCAGGAACGGGCCGATGCTCTCTACCTTGGCCTCGCCTTGGCACCTGACCTCCATCCGCTACCTCAGAAACCTCCGGGACCAGTGCATTCGAGCGAAGTTCTATCACCAGGCGCGATGTAATGGCGCCCCGAACTTCAAGCCTGTGGATCCCGCGTGCTGTGGGCGGTTCCGGGGTTGTGGATGCCGATCGGGGCTCTGCCCGGTCAGGCCAGATGCCGGCTCATGACCGGCGGCTCGTGCCGGGCGCGGCCTAGGCCGTCCAGCGCGCGTGCCTGCTCGTAGGCGTCGCCGGTCTCGCTGGTGGTGGTGAGCGCGGCGGCGTACTGGGCCCTGGACCGGTCAGGCTGGCCGAGAGCCAGGAAAACCTCGCCCAGTCCGTTCAATGCTTCTGCTTCGCCGTTCCGGTCACCCATCGCACGGAACATGGCCAGCGCATCCTGAAGGTGGTCGGCCGCGTCTGCGGAGTGGCCCTGTTGCAAGACGGCGATGCCGAGGTCGGCGAGCACATGAGCTTCCGCGGAGCGGCTGCTGGCCTTCTGGAGCAGCGCGAGTGCCTGCTTGAGGTAGCTAACGGCAAGCTCGTAAGAATTCAGTCGCAGCGCGGCGGTCCCGAGATTGGCTAGCGTATCCGCCTGGCCCTCCTCATCGCCAATTTCCCGGTACAGGGCCAGCGCTTCCCCGAGGCCGCGACTGCCTTGCTCAAAGCGGCCCTGCTCGAAAGCCACGATGGCCAGATGCACCAGCGCCTTGGCCTCGCCCGCTCGATTGCCGCCTTCACGATACAACTCCATGGCCTGCCGGTACGCGGTGACGGACTGCTGATGGCGGCCCTGGCGCAGAGCGACAAGCCCGAGGTTGCCCAAGGCCCTGGCCTGACCGGCTTGATCGCCGATCTCGCGGTGCAAGGCCAGGGCTTGCCGGAGATGCCCGACGGCATCCTCATAGCGGCTCGTCCGCCATTCGCAGGTGCCGAGGTTCGTCAGCGCGATCGCCTCCGCAGCGCGGTCGCCGGTGGCGCGGGCCGCCCGGCTCGCGTCTCGATGGACAGCGATCGCCTCGGGATAGCGGCCGGTCCTGTCGAGGTAGAAGTACAGCGTGGTGGCGAGCGCGATGGCATGACCTGGCCAGGCGTCAGCGGCCGCACGTACGACCGCGATCAGACTGGCCAGTTGCCCGGCGAGCCAGCCGCGGGCCCCTTCCGGATCTGAAAACGGCGGATCTGAGACTGCCGACGCCGGAAATCCGGTGCCGGGCGCGGAGCGGGAGCTAGGACCGAGGCCGGGGAAGAGGGTCTCCTTCATCGCGGACGTGACGTGCAGGTAGTGGTCAAAGAGCCGGGTCAAGGCTGTCCGGCAGCTGTCCGCGCCGTCGTGCTCGGCAGCCAGGTCGCTTGCGTAGGCGCGCAGCAGGTCATGCATCACGTACAGGTCCCGGCCGGTGGCCTGGATCAAGTGGGCCCTGGCCAGCTGGCCGAGCCGATGACTGGCCAGCCGCGGCGCGCAGCCCGCCAGGGCCGCGGCGGCGTAGCTATCGACGCTGGGGCCGGGATGCAAGCTGAGGAGCCGGAACATCTGGGCGGTGCCGGAGTCCAGATACCGGTAGGACCAGGACAAGACGGCGCGCAGGCTGGATCGCGGGTCACCGTCGGCATCAAGCACGTGGAGCCGGCCATGCTCGCGTGCCATCTCGGCTGCGAGCTCGGCAAGCGTGACGTCGGAGCGGAAGGCGGCCAGCTCGGCCGCGACCCGCAATGCCAGCGGCAGCCGTTCGCACAGCTCGGCAAGCACGGCCGCGGCCGCCGGCTCGGCGTCGACGCGGCCGCCGATCAGCGCCCGAAGCAACTCAAGCGCGGCCGCCAGGCAGAGGCGGTCCAGTTCCAGCCGCACAGCTCCGTCCCTGGCGACCAGGCCGGTCAGCGAATCGCGGCTAGTGACAACAACCATGCAGTCCTGGCTGGCCGGCAGCAGTGGCCTGACGTGCTCCGCAGTAGCGGCATTGTCGATGACGACCAGTATCCGCCGCGCCGCTAGCAGGCTCCGGTACCGCGCGGCCCGTTCGTCTTCCGTCGCCGGGATGTCATGGCCGGGCACGCCAAGCGTACGCAGGATGATCGTCAGGGCATCGGCGGCTGGCACCGGCTCATCCGGGTCATAGCCGCGCAGGTTCACGTAGAGCTGCCCGTCAGGAAAGCGCTCGGCAACCTCGTGCGCCCACCGCACCGCTAGCGCTGTCTTGCCAACCCCGGCGGTTCCGCCGATCGCCGCGATCGCCGCGACTCCCTGGCTGGCCTGATCCGGCGAATCCAGCATGGCCGTCAGGGTCGCCAGTTCCGGCGACCGGCCGATGAAATGCCGGGCCAGGGCCGGCAGCTCCCGCGGCACGAACTTCGCGCTGCGCGTGCGCGGTACCTGAGCCGGCTCCGGCGCGGCCAGGACAGGGTCCGCGGCGAGGATCTGCTGATGCAGGCTCTTCAGTATCGCTCCTGGCTCGACGCCGAGTTCGTCATTGAGCAGGTCACGGACCCGCTGATAGGCCGCCAGCGCGTCGGCCTGGCGCCCGGCCCGGTACAACGCGAGCATCAGCAGCGCGTGCAGCCGCTCACGATGCGGGTGCGCGGCTGACAGCTGGATCAGCTCGCCAATGACATCCGCGTGACGGCCCAGGTGAAGGTCCGCGTCGATGCGTGCTTCCGCGGCGTGCAGCCACAACTCCGCCAGTCGCGGCACTTCCCGCGCCGCGAGAAGCTCGGAGTCGATGTCAGCGAGCGGCTCGCCGCGCCAGAGCACCAGCGCTTCGCGCGCATGACCGGCTGCGAGGTCCCACGCACCTGCGGCGGCGGCCACCTTGGCGGCTTCGGTCAATCCTTGGAACCTGGTAATGTCCAGCTCACCAGGCTCGATCCGGATCGCGTAACCAGGCGAGAGCGTGCATATCCTGGACCGGCCCGCCTCTCCCAATGCCATCCGCAGTCGCTTGACGTAGTTCTTGAGGGTGGCGGCGGCCGTCCGCGGCGGCGAAGAGTCCCACAGCGCTTGCGTGAGATAGTCGACGGACACCACCTGGCCGGCATGAAGCAGCAGCACCGCGAGGAGCGTCCGCTCCTTGCCGCGCGGTAGCGGGACCGTCTGCCCGTCGCAGCGGATCAGCAGGGATCCGAGCAGGCCGAACTCGAGCTTCTGAGACATTGCGCGACCTCTCCCCTTTCGTGGGAAGAGCCGGGTTTATCTCATAGACGCTATCGGCGGGCACGAGGTTCGGCGGGCACGAGGATTAGCGGGGACCACGGTGCAGGCGCAGCTGAAGAAAACAGCTGCGCCAGGAAGAGCCGGTTTGTTCTCATAGCCGGGATCGGCGGGCACGAGGTTCCGGCGGGCGAGAGGTCGCGGCGGGCAAGGGACGCAGCATGACGCCAAGCAGCCGTTCACCAGGGACCAAGCCGATATCGCGAGAGTCGATGCTGCTGGTGGCGTTGTCGCCGAGTACAACTAGCTTGCCGGCCGGGACAACGGCCGGGTTCGCCGCGGCGGCCAGAATCGCCGCTGGCATGCGCTCGCCGGGAATGGCAGCGACTCTCTTAATGAGCCACTCCCGGCCGTCGGCCGGCCAGCACGGTGGATCGCTGATCCAGCCGTCATCAAGGTCAGGCTTCTCGATGACGACGATCTGGCCAGTTCGGACATCGCCGAGCCTGGTCCGCCGGACCAGTACCCGGTCGCCCGTCGCCAGGGCCTGCCGCATGCTGGGACCAAGGACGGCCACGATGGCGACATTCCGCCTGAGCACGACGACAGCGATCGGGAAGGCTGTTACCAGAGCGATCGCCGCGACGAGGAGACCCGGCACTAACTCGCATTCCCTTCCCGGGACGCCGATCGGGTGGTCTGTACTGTACTGCCTGAGATGGGCGCGAACAGGCCGATGAGATCGTCGAGACGGATCAGGAGCAGCGCTGTCACTGCCCCGGCCGCCACTCCCAGAGCCGCTTCGGCAAGCGTCTGCCTTCTGTGCCCGAGCCCGAAACCGATCAGGCCCGCAATGAGCGCGGCGAGCATGCTGACATTCCTGGCTAGCTGCGCCGCGCCGAGCGGGCGGGCCGATGCGGAGCTGAAGCAGGCACAACTCGCCTGGGTGCCTCGGCGGACCGCGATGCCGACGCCTGCCGTCAGCACGCTTGCCAGCGCCACGGCTCCGGCCAGGACCAGCCAGGAAACGAAGACGGCTCCGGGCAGTGAGGCCGCGGTGAGAATCGCCGCGCCCGCCGCGCCGGCCGCCACCAGGGCTTCATAGCCTGCCAGCACCGCTGCTGTTGCGGGCAGCACCCGGCTGGGCACCACCGCGGCCTTCCCTAGGCCGTCCCGGTAGGACCGGTAGGCGGTGCGCCCGCGCAGTTTCGCCGCGGCCGATGTGCCGAAAACGATGGCGGCGATGGTCAGCGCCGCCAGAACTAGCTCATTCACGTTCACTTCCCGTTGGTAGCGGTGACCGGATCGGCGTAGCCGTGAGCCTGAAGTGCGAACAACCTGGCGTAAGTGCCCTGCCGGGCCATCAGCGCGTCATGGTCGCCTTGCTCGCTGACCAGCCCGTCATCGAGGACAACGATGTGCTCGGCGGTGCGGACCGTATTGAGGCGGTGGGAGATCAGCACGGTTGCGCGGTCGGCTCGGGCGGCCGCCAGGCCTGCGTGGATCTCGTGCTCGGCCTCAGGGTCAAGGCCCGAACTGGGCTCATCAAGGATCATCAGGTCGCGGCCTCCGCGAAGGAAGGCGCGGGCAATCGCGAGTCGCTGCCACTGTCCGCCTGAGAGCAGGACCCCGGTCTGCGGGTCGGCCTTGTCAGCCAGATCGAAATAGGTCTGGGTCAGCATCGTCTGGTATCCCTTGGGCAGCGCGGCCAGCACATCATGGACCCCGGCTCGGCCTGCCGCCGCCGCGAGCAGTTCTTCGCGTCCGGCTAGCTTGAGATCGCCGACTCCGATGTTCTCCGCGGCTGTGAGCTCATAGGTCATGTAGTCCTGGAACACCACGCTCATCCGGTCCCTGAGCCCGCTCAGGTCCAGGTCTCTCAGGTCAGTGCCGTCCCAGAGAATTCGCCCGCGGTCGGGATCATAGAACCGGCACAGCAGCTTGACGAGAGTGCTTTTACCTGACCCGTTGTGCCCGACCAGGGCCACGGCTTCGCCGTGCGGAATGAAGCAGCTGACGCCGCGCAAGATCCACGGATTACCGGGCCCGTAGCGGAACCAGACATCGTCGACCTCAATGCCACGGCGGAGTTGCCGTGCGGGAAGCGGGTCGGTCCTGACTGGCAAATCTGGCCCTTCCGCGAGCATGGCCTGGTAGTTCCCGAACGTCAGCAGCGCCTGATAGGTGATGGCCGCGCTGCTGACGAGCACGCCGATCGTCGCGGCCCCAGATCCGAGCGCGGCCATGAATACCGAGACATCGCCGATAGTGAGCTCGCCCCTCGCGGCCGCGGACACGGCCCAGGCCAGGCCGGCCGTGCACACCACCGCGCTCATCGCCGCCATCGCGGCATTGCTGGCTAGGACGCGCCGGTTCACACGGGCGGTAGCAAGCTGAATCTCACTTAGCTCGGCTAGCATCTGCCCGCGGAAGTACCCGCCGAGCCCGAAGAGCCTGATCTCCTTGGCCGCATTCAGGCTGGAAAGCAGCTGCTGATAGAAGAACTGTCGCCGCTGACCGTGGCTTATGCCGGTGATCAGCCCCGCTTGCTGACGGGCGATGCCCCTTTCCAGATAGATCGCCGGCGTCGCCGCGACGACCACTACCGCGGCCATTGCCGGGCTGAGCAGCAGCAACGTGACCAGGAATCCGCTCAGCGTCAGCCCCGACGAGATCATCGCCATGCCACCCGACATGATCTGCCCGGGTCCGGATGATCCGCCCTGCTCAGCTATCCTGAGCCGATCCTGGAACCGCGGATCTTCAAGTCGGCGCAAGCCCTGCAAACGCGTCACCGCCGTGAACAGGTCCGCGGTCGTCTGACGCTGGATAGCCTGGCCAGATCGCGATGACAGGTACTGAGTGACGCTCGGCAGCACGGCCGTCGCGCCCGCCGCGACGCCCAGCAGCAGCACGAGACCCAGCAAGTTGTGATGAGCGCGATTGCCGATAAGCCCATCCAGGATGGCTCGCAGCAGCCAGGCGGCCGCGACCGGGGCAAGGCCGGCCGCCGCCACCGCCGTGAGCTGGCCGGCCAGGGCAACGCGATTGGCGCGCCAGCCCATCGCAACCGCCGTGTACAGCGTCCTTGCCAGTCCGCCGGGCGCTGGCGCCTGGCTCCTTGAATTCATGGTCAGTCACGCAACGGCGAGCTGCGGCAAACTGGCCGGATCGTAGCCGGTCGCTTGCACCGCGCCGCCGGCATCGAGCACGCAGAAGGCCGGGTAGCCGGTGACCTTGAATGCCGTGGCCAGCTCGGCAGCTGGCGGCTGCACGCACACCCTGGCCACTTCGGCCAGGCGATCGGCGTAGGGGACGGACTCACCGGCCATGGCGAGGATGACGGCAATCGTGTCATCGCGCCTGATGCCATTGGCTCGCACGTAGTCCACGAATGCCGGCACCCGCTCCGGGCAGATCGAGCACGACGAGGAAAAGAAGGCGGCCACCCTGATCCCGGCCGGACCAGACAGCGGCTCCCCGTCCACCGTCACCGCCGCGAACGAGCCGGGGATATCACCGGCGCTCAGATCCATTACCGGCATGTCAGCGCCGTGCGATTTATTGAGCAACTCGGAATGCTCGCGCAGCCTGCGGACAACCCCGAAGGTCATCAGCAGGTCAACCAGGCAAAGCATTCCGACCAAAACAACGGCCGCGGTCAGTATTGTCATCACGACTCCCATGGTCCTGCGTTCGGCAAGTGGTCTTACTCCGGCAGACGGTGCCGCTGTGGCCCGGCACTGGCGGCCAGGCCACAGCGCCGATTACGAGCTAGCGTTAAGCCGCGCAAGCGACTCTCAGATGGCTCGCCCTAATTACACGGGGCACGGGCCGATATTCTGACATGCGCCGCAGGTTATGGCGCAAGCACAGTTGTAAGCACACGGCCGCGCCCGGTTGATATTGCCGCTGCAGCCACAGGACTTATAGCCTGCGAATTCGCCTGGCTGGCAGAAGCAGGCCGCCGCGCCGGCGGTGATTTCCGGAACCACGGTGCTTAGTATTCGATCAGCGATCTTGCCGATAACCTTCATGCTTAGCCTTTCCTCGTCCGAAACCTGCCGTGCCGCCGTACTTGCGGCGCAGGTTCTTCTGTCGGATCGAGTTTGGCTTGAGCCAGTAGGGCGCAGGTAGGATCAGCGTCCCGCTGGTAGCGATCTGGTAGCGCGGCCTTCAGGGGCGGAAGATCAGCCCGCCGTCGACGTTGAGCACCTGCCCGGTGATCCAGCTCGCCTCGTCGGACAGCAGGAAGAGGCAGGCGCCGACCATGTCGGACGGCTGGCCGAGGCGTTGCAGTGCTGCCGACTTGACCAAGTCGACGGCTCCCTCGCCGACGAACATCCGCGTGCCCTCGGTGTCGGTCGGCCCGGGGGCGATAGCGTTGACCCTGATGTTCAGGTAGCCCAGTTCGTGCGCGAGCTGCTGCGTCATCCCGTTGATGCCGCTTTTGGCCAGGCCGTAGAAGCTCGAGTAATGCCAGGCCGCGATCGAGGACTGGTTGACGATCGCGCCGCCCTTGCGGTCGCTGATGTGCTGGTAGCAGGCCCTCGTGCAGGCGAGTGCGCCGTCGAGGTTCACGCCCATGAAGTGCTTGTAGTAGTCCCAGTCGACTTCGAGCAGGGTGTTGAATTGCATGTCGCCATAGATGGCGGCGTTGTTGACCAGGCAGTCGATGCCACCGAAGCGCTCGACCGCGAACGCGGCCATGGCGCGGGCCGACTCGGGGTCGGACACGTCGGTGCGGACGAAGGCCGCCTGGCCTCCGTCGGCCTCGATCCCAGCGACCACCTTGGCCCCGCCCTCGACGTTGAGGTCTGCCACGACCACCGAGGCGCCCTCGGCGGCCAGCGCCCGGGCATAGGCCTCCCCGATCCCGCGGGCCGCGCCGGTCACGATCGCGACTTTTCCGGCGAAACGGCCAGTTTTGCTGGGCATTTGCCAAGGTTACAGGTAAATGGGGGTCCGGCGGCCGGGGTCCGGCGGTGCGGTCCGGCGGCGGTTCCGCCGGTCGTGCGGGATCGCGGTTTCCGTGGCCCGGCCGTTCTCCGTGGCCCGGCGGCTCGTGACAGCGACTTTCCGTGATCGGAGCATCCCTCGCGGCGACTGTGATCATGATCCAAGTGCCGCTCGGCCTAAGTTGATCTTGGAAGTGATGTGCTGCGGGTCCGCTGCGGGCCGGAATGCGGCCTGCCGAGTCTCCTGCTCTGGTGCTGATGTGGTAAGTGAGGCAATAGTTCCCGATGTGACGATTAGCGCCCGGGCGTGGCCGCATGAATGACCCTGTTGGTTCATTGGAGGTGGGGTGAATTTGAGACAGTGGAGGCGGGTGGTGCGGGTTGTGGCGGGTGGGGTGGTTGTCCGCCGGGGGCCGGCACGGGCTGGTTTCCGTGATCATGGCCGCGGGCATGATCACGGAGCATTCCCCGTGTCCTGACCTGCGTAAATTTCCGTGATCATGCCCGGGTCATGATCACGGAACATCGCGCCGGTCAGTTCGAACGGCCCGGCCTGATCACCCCGGCGCTGCTCACTCCCGCCACGCTGAACCCAATAAACCAACAGGATCATGAATGCGGGCATTGATGTTCCGGATGAGTGTGTCGCACAAGTATCGCCAGGCGGGTCCTCGCAGGTGGGGCACCCTGCTGCTGCGCAGACGACAGCAGGGTGCCCCACCTGCGGCCGGCCCGCGCTGCCCGGCCGCCGCGGGCGCCCGGTTCAGCGCGGATGCCCCATTCCTGGCGGCGCGGATGCGGCGAGCGCGACGGCCGCCCGGTTCGCGAACTCCGCAGGGGCCTGGACATCACGGCGCTGGAGGCAATGCCCGCCGGCCCGCGACCCACCCCCGAGCCAGGCTTCTGCAACACGCCCGGATCGGGTGGCGATCCGCGCATTGGTGTTGTCGGGTCGGCGCGCCGCGCCTCGGGGGGCCGGGCACCGCGCCTCAAGGCCGGAGCGCCGCCGCAGGCGCCCGCGCGTACCTCCCCGCGACTTCTTGACAAGCGAAATGAACGCCCTTTCAATTCTCCTATGGGTCGAGCGTCCGAGCCTCCGGTGGTCCGGTGGTCGTGGTGGTCCGGCGGGCCTGCCGGCTGAGCCCGGCGCTGGGTCCGGCCTGCGCCGGGTCCGGCGCGGGCGAGGCCAGGCGATGAGCCGGGCCGGCCGGTTCGCAGCAGCGCGACGAGCGAAGAGAGGTCGCCCCGATGACGGAACGCAAGAGTCCGACGGCTGTCCTGCACGAAGGCCCGCGCGCGCTGAGCGATGAACAGGTGCGCCAGATCGAGGAGTCCGATCTGAGCGGCGTCATCAACGTCGACATCGACGACGTCATCGAGTACGTTCACCGCGACCTGAAGTCCCTCCCGGATTTCATCACGCTCTACCGCAAGTACCTCAAGCAGCGGTGGGACGTCTACGACCTCGACTTCACGCAGGACAAGATCGACTGGAACGAGAAGATGACCGAGGCCGAACGTCAGTCGTTCATGGCCATCGCCTCGGGCTTCCATCACGGCGAGCGGCAGGTCGAGATCGAGTTGCCGGTATTCATGATCGGCGCCGGCGAGGAGGAGAAGCTCCACATCGCCGCGCAGATCGAGGACGAGGCGCGGCATACGGTGTTCTTCGACCGGTTCTACCGTGAGGTCGTCGGGTTCGAAGGCGACGACATCATGGACATACTCAACGCCTCATTCCCGTGGGTGTCCGAGACATTCGTCGGGCCGTTCGGGCTGCTTGCCTACCAGGCCGACGAGGTCCGGCGGAACCCGTATGACCAGCGGGCGAGAGTTCGTTACGGCACGAACTACTTCCTGTGGATCGAGGGCGTGCTCGCGCTGTCGGTCATGAAGGTGACCTTGTCGTACGCGCGCTGGCGCGGCTTCCTGCCCGCGTACTACACGGGCTTCACGGCCACGTGCAGGGACGAGTCGCGGCACGTGCAGGGCGGCATGCGGTACCTGCAGGACGCGGTGCGCCAGGACCCGACCATGATCACCGAGATCCACGACACGCTGCGGACGATCCTGGCGCTGTCCGGGGTGGCCAGCCGCCAGATCGTCTACGAGCCCCTGGGCTGGACCGAGGCGGAGGTGCGGATGCTGTTCTTCCAGCAGTTGCGGCGCAAGCTCAACGACGTCGGCATCGACCTGCCGCCCGATCTTGAGGCAATCCTGCAGCATGTCCAGCCCGTCCTGGCTGGCGGGTGAGTCGTGGCCGAGCCCAGGTTCTTCAGCAAGGAGTGGGCCGACGCCGTCCGTGACGCCCTCACAGCCGGCCCGGACGAGCAGGCGCGGGCAGGCAAGCTCCAGATGTACTGGGACTTCTTCGAGGGGATCAAGGCCGGCTACGCCGCCTCGTGGGCGCTGAGCTGCCGCGACCTGCCCGCCGGGCTGGGCCAGGCTCCGTCGTACCTGTTCGTCGGCTGGTCAGGCAGTGCGGTCACCGACTGCGCGATCGTCGGGCCTGACGAGCCGCTCGAGGCGACTTACGTTCTCGGCATGGACTACGCGGGCTGGAAGGACCTGCACGAGGGCTACGACGCGCAGCGCACGGTCATGTACCGCAAGATCCTGCTCGAGGACGGCAATCTGCTGGAGTTCTTCAAGACGATCTACTTCTTCGCCGAGAGCCTAGCCGTCATCGGCGCAGTCCCTGCCCAGTATCCGACACCCGCTGCGCAACTCGGCTGATCCTGAGCATGAGCGTGGCTGAAGGCGTCACCTTGCCGGACACGTACGTGGACAGCCGCGACGCGGACGTCCCGATCTGAGAAGCGAATTCCGCCTGGCTCAATCCTGAGCGCTTGATGGCTTCGCGGATTTCAGCGGCGATGGTCGCGCGTTCGTTCGCCTCGGCTCGGGCGCGTGCGCGGTCAATGACTGTCTCCATGGCCTCGGCGACGCCATAGGGGCGGGAGTAGCTGAGAACCTCTGTCACCTGCCGCGCGGTCCGTCCCCAGGGATCGGCCGCGATCTCCGTCACGATGCGGTGCCAGTCCGCGAGGTCACCACGCTCGAGTGCGGTGTGCACGGCCTCGGTCGGCCACTCTGACACGGGGGCGTCTGGGGTAATGGTGAGGTTGCGGAAGGCCAGCGCCATGGACTACACCTCTGCTTCGAGCATCTCGGCGGCAAGCCGCCTGCAGACGGATTGCACCGCAGCCCAGTCGGCCCAGCGTGGCGCGAGGTTGCGGTACGCTTCGAGCTGGCCGGTGACCGAAGAGTCTTTCGGGCGGGGGTTGGCGAGCTGACGTGCCAACTGCGCGGCGACGCCGCGGCCCCCGCCGTGCTGGTCCGCGTAGTAATCGTCGATTCGCGCCAGGATCGCCGCCGCTTCATGGATGCCGTAACGATCGGCAAGAGCCGCGACGTCCAGGTAATCGCGAGTCTGGTTGCGCTTGACGATCAGGAAGCCTTTGACGCGAAGAGTCTCCTCTGCGGTGGGAACCGTGAGCATGCCCTTAGACGGGAGCGTGACCTGCGCGGTTTCCAGCGGTCTGGTGCGGATCATCTGGCGGACGCCAGCCTCGATATCCCCCAACTGGCCGAGGATAATCTTTCCTGGAACCACTCGGTTGGTTGCCCACTCGCCCTCTGATTCGAGAGCTTCAAGCACGACATCGAACCGGTCCCGCAGATCGGCGAGCACGTGATCGTGGTCATAAGAGTCTCGGTGACCGGCGTACAGCGCGGCGGCTGACCCGCCTACAAGCACCGCGTCCGGCACCAGATGCTGAAGGCGCGACGCGGACTCCAGCACGGCCAGCAACTCGGGGCTGGCATCTGCAAGCGAGTGCCCCGGCGGCGGATCTTGGCTCTGAAATTCTTCCGGCACTCACTAATGATATCAGATGTGATAAACAGTTGTCAGGGGCCGCACCTGTGCCGGAGAGCCGGCGCTGCCGCTCAGCTTGGGTACTGGTCCTCGTACCTGCGCTCCTCGTACCTGCGCTCTCCGGGCTGGTAGTGGCCGGCCTGATCGTTGTAGGGGGCGCCGTCCGAGGTCTGCCTGACCGAGGTTTGCCGGTAGGACGTGCCCCGGTTGCGTGCCCACGGCGCCCAGACGAACAGCCACAAGATCAGCCCGAGCACCCCGACGCCCATCAGGATGTCACCTACTGTATGCAAGTCGACTCCGTGGGTGAAGACGGTGCTCAAGGCGAACCGAAGAATCGCGCCGACCGCGATGAGTGCCAATGCCGCGCCAATCCTCATGACGCTCCTCCCATTTCGCGTTACTGATCCCCAGGCGGCTTCCCATCGGTCCCCGGTGCAAACAAACGGCACCCGGCACGGGGGACCGCGCAGCACGGCGGGCTAGCCTGGAATCGACGTCCACGGGAGGCAGCGCCCCATGACCGATCCGACGCAGGCGCCGGAGATCCTCGATCTGCCTATCGGGCTCGACGCGACGGGAACGCGGCGGGAGTACGACAGCCACGGTGAGGTCGAGGTGCCGGCGGACAGGTACTGGGGTGCCCAGACTCAGCGCAGCCTCGAGCATTTCAGCATCGGCAACGACAAGATGCCGACGGAGGTGTACCGCGCGTACGGCTACGTGAAGAAGGCAGCGGCCACGGTCAACACCAAGCTGGGCATCCTCCCCGCCTGGAAGGGCGCGCTGATCAGCAAGGTCTGCGACGAGATCATCAGGGGGGAACTGGACGGCGAGTTCCCGCTCCACGTCTGGCAGTCGGGCTCGGGCACCCAGTCGAACATGAACGTCAACGAGGTCATCGCCAACCGCGCGATCCAGCTGACCGGCGGGCAGCTCGGATCGCAGCGCCCGATCCACCCGAACGACGACGTGAACATGAGCCAGTCCAGCAACGACACCTTCCCGACGGCGATGCACATCGCGGCCTACGAACTGGCGACCACCAGGACGATCCCCGCGCTGCGCAGGCTCCGTGATGTCATCGAGCGCAACTCAGAGAAATGGTCAGGCGTCGTCAAGATCGGCCGGACGCACCTCCAGGACGCCACCCCGCTCACCGTGGGCCAGGAGTGGTCGGGCTATGCGGGCGCACTCGATGACGCGATCGAGGAGGTCGAGCACGCCACCGCCGGGCTGCTCAAGCTGGCGATCGGCGGCACCGCGGTCGGCACGGGCCTGAACGCGCCGGAGGGGTTCGGCCGGCAGGCGGCAGCCGAGATCGCGGCGATGACCGGCGAGCCGTTCGAGCCGGCGGCCAACAAGTTCACCGCGCAGGCCACGCTGGACCGGATGGTGCGGGCGCACGGCGGCCTCAAGGCAGCGGCGGTCACCCTGTTCAAGATCGCCAATGACCTGCGGTGGCTCGGCTCAGGCCCGCGCACCGGCCTGCACGAGCTCATTCTCCCCCCAAACGAGCCCGGCTCCTCGATCATGCCAGGCAAGGTCAATCCGACCCAGGCTGAAGCGATGCTGATGGTCTCCATCCAGGTCATCGCCTCCGACGTGGCCGTGGCCATGGGCGGGGCCGAGGGGAACTTCGAGCTCAACGCGTTCCGCCCGATCCTGATCAGCAACTACCTGCACTCGGCGCTGATCATGGCGGACATGTGCGATCACTTCCGTGCGTACATGGTCGAAGGCGCCGAGCTCGACCAGGCCAGGCTGACGCGGAACATCGAGCGGTCGGTCATGATGGTGACCGCGCTCTCGCCGGTGATCGGCTACGACCGGGCGGCGAAGATCTCGCACTACGCCATCGACCACGACCTGACGCTCAGGGAGGCGGCGGTGGCCAACGGCGTGAGCGAGGCCCAGTTCGACCAGGTCGTCGATCCGCTCGCGATGACAGGCAGCCCGGGCAACCTCGGCTAGCCCGCGCTGACCTCCCACTCGCCGCGCGTGATCGCGTAGACGACGGAGTCGGTCCACTCGCCCTTGAGCCACATGTCCTGCCGCAAGTGCGCCTTGTGCCGCATGCCGAGGCGCTCGCAGACCCGGGCTGACGCGGCGTTCCTCGGGTCGAGCTGTGCCCAGACCCGGTACATGCCCAGCTCGCTGAACGAGAGGTCCACGAGCCTGCGCGCCGCCTCGGTGGCGTAGCCGCGGCCCTGGAAGTCCGGGCTGAACACCCACCCGAGCTCGGCCTGCCCGTCGCCAAGCCGCTCGATCCTGATCAGGACGTCACCGATCACCTGCCCGGCCAGCTCGACGGCGAGCACGATCCTGTCACCGTCGCCCGACAGCTTGGTCAGGCCCAGCCTGAACGAGATGAACTCCCCGGCCGTCGCCTTATCAAGCGGGTCAGAGGGAATATAACGGCACACGTCGGCCCGGTGCCGGTAGGTGAGCACGGCCGCTTCGTCGCCGCGCTCGAACGGCCGGAGCACCAGCCGCTCGGTGCGCAGCGGCAACTCCGGCGCGAAAGGCCTGGTCTCCTCAGCACGGGCAGTCATGGAAAGACCTTACAGAGTGAAATAATTCGCCGGAGCCGGTCGCCTCCCGGCAGCCCGGTGCCGCCTGCGGCACCGCCCAGAGCGGTTACAGGCCCAGGTCGTCGAGTTGCTTATGCAAGTCGGCGCGAGGGTTGGCCGGGTCAGCCGTGAACCCCTTTTTGGCCGGGCCGGGAATCGCGACGGTGCCAGATGCCGACGTCGCCGGCGGCTGGCCGCCAGGCGCGGGCCTGACCGCCATGCGCGTCCCCTCCGCCCTGGCCGTGCTCCTGTCCCGCAGCAGCCAGCCGGCCACGATCCCGCCGGCCAGCCCGCCGACGTGCGCCTGCCAGCCGATGCCCTGGTGCGGGAGCAGCACAGCGAACTGGTAGGCGAAGCACAAGGCCATGACCGCGCCGATCACCACGTCGATGACCCGCCGGTCGAACAGGCCGCGCACCATGATGTAGCCGAAGTAGCCGAACACGACGCCGCTGGCGCCGGCCCCGACCGAGTGCGGGGACTCGAACAGCCACGCGGCGAACCCGCTCGTCAGCACCACGATCGCGCTGACGGCCGCGAATTTGCCCAGCCCGCGGTAGGCGGCGAGGAACCCGAAGATGAACAGCGGGCCGGAGTTGCCCTCGATGTGGGTCCAGCTGAAGTGCAGGAACGGCGCTGACAGGATGTCGGGCAGCCTGGCCACGTCCCTCGGCACGATCCCGTAGTCGAACGTGAGGTGATAGCCCAGGGCCGCGTTCACGACCTGGATGATCCAGAGCAGCGCGAGCACTCCGACCATCACGATGAACGCCTTTCTGGCGTTGCCCAGCAGCGTCCGCGCCTCGTCCGCGCCGATCGCCGGTGCCCGGCGCGATCCGGAGCTACTCACGGCGGCCTCCTCGGTTGGGTCGACCTTCAGTATCCAGGGTAATCCCGGCCGGCGTGTCGCGGTCTATCCAGGCAGTAACCAGTGGTCACAGCTAGTGTTCCGTTACATCGGGTAATCGTTACGATACTGATTGCCAATCTGTGATCCGCGGGACACAAATTCTGGGCGGCACGGCACAACTTTTTCAGCGGAAACGCTTGGTCGGTCCCTTCACTTCTGGCAACGTGGTTCGCCAGCGGAGTTGGCTCCTCGTTTCGGTCGTTGTGCACCGTTAAGTGACGGCCGCTGCTACGAGGTGGCCAGCTCTTTCCACGCATCGCTGCCTTAACCGCAGCGGTCTTGGCCTGCTGAGCGGCTTGCTCATCGGGCTTGGCCGAGGGAAGGACGGCATTGTCAGCGCATCGAAGACGGTTTGCTAACGGGCGCCGGGCCCGCAGGAACGTCCGGGCCTTCTTGCTCACAACTGTTGTCGCCGCTGTCGTGATCGCTCTTGGCGCGAAGTTCATGATCAGCCAGTTCTCGACCCGGCCCGACCCGCTGGCGTTGTCGGTCAGCGGCCTGCCGTCCAGTCATCCCGCTGCCCAGCTCGTCCAGCAGCGCCAGCACATCATCTTGATGACCGCGGCCACCAGGTCCTTCAAGGTCGTCGGCTCGCCGAAGGTGGCCCACGTGCCCCCGCCGCCAGTGACGCCGCTGGCCACGAGCGCGGGCGGCGGCACGACGCCGATCGTGCCGACCACTCCGCCCGATCCGGGGACCGCCCAGTCGATCGCGTACAAGATGCTCCCGTCATTCGGTTTCAGCACCAGTCAGTTCGGCTGCCTGAATGACATCTGGACCAGGGAGAGCGGCTGGCGTTACAACGCCGAGAACGCCAGCGGCGCGTACGGCATCCCGCAGGCGCTGCCGGGCTCCAAGATGGCGAGCGCGGGCTCGGACTGGATGACCAATCCCGCGACCCAGATCCAGTGGGGCCTCGGCTACATCAAGGACGTGTACGGCACGCCATGCGACGCCTGGAGCTTCTGGCAGGCCCACAGCTGGTACTGACGCTCGGTCATACCCCCGCCACTGTTTGTGCTATTTGTGACTGATGTCATATCCGCGGTGCTCTTGTTCGCCCGTACGGGGCTGAGCCGATCAGGCAGGGTGAGTAGCTGACAGCACCCCAGCGTGCCCGATGATCCGGTCGCCATGCACCCGCGACCCTTCGGCACGCCCTGTCCGCATGCGCTGTGAAGAGCGCGGCCAGTGTCGCGGGGTGGTGACCGGCACCCCCGGGTGCTCGAGCAAAGGCAACTCTTGTCCAAGCACCGTGAAGTCAACGCACGGCTGTTTCACGCACTCCAATCCAGACCAGCGCGGATCACGATCTCCGCCGCGGCCGGCACCGTGCTCGCCGCGTCGGTCGCCGCGACCACTCTCACTCTCAGTGCTCCCGCCGGCCCGGCGATCGGGATGGCGAGCGACCTGGACGGCGCCTCGGGCCCGCTGGGGACCTCGGGGCCGTCAGGGCCGAGCATCGCCGACGAGACCGGCCGCGAGATGCGCCAGGACCAGGCCAGGGCGCAGGCCGCGCGAACCGCCGACGTCACGGCCCGGGCGAGGGCCGCTGCGAGGCTGGCGGCGCGGCAGCGTCGCGAAGCCGCCGAGCGGGCGGCGCAGGAGCGGCAAGCCGCCCAGGAGGCGCAGCGGCAGCAGGCCTCCAGCCAGCGGGCGACAGCGGCGAGCGGCGCACCGGCCGTTCCGTCGGGCAGCCCGCAGCAGGTCGCGATGTCCATGCTCGCCAGCTACGGCTGGTCATCGAGCGAGTTCGGCTGCCTCGACTCGCTGTGGGAGCGCGAGAGTGGCTGGAACCCGGGGGCCGAGAACCCGGCCTCCGGCGCCTACGGCATCCCGCAGGCACTGCCGGGATCGAAGATGGCCAGCGCGGGTGCCGACTGGGCGACCAACCCGGCGACCCAGATCCGCTGGGGCCTCGGATACATCAAGTCCCTGTACGGCTCCCCGTGCGGCGCCTGGGACCACGAGCTGGCGGACGGCTGGTACTAACTCGCTGACCCGCTAAGCACGAGGCCCGTCTTCGGGACATCCATGGCGCGGTAACGCCACCTTCGGGACATCGACGGGCCTCGCATCGCGCGCGGGGCGGCAGGCGCTCATGCCGGCCGCCCCGTTCGCGCGGGGTTACGGCGCTGGCAGCGCCTTGAAGGTCTGCTTGGCCACGCCGAAGATGCCGCTGGCCCAGGACGCCTTGGGCGCCGGTGCCGAAATCGACAGCACGTACTGCTGCGGGCCTTCGAAGGTCTGCACGGTGAACAGCAGCTCGGTGACGTCGGTGCGGTGCGACGCGTTCGGCGCGAGCCAGGAGAAGATCCAGCGCGCGGCCGTCCAGCCGCGGAACTTCGTGCTGGTGAGCGCGATCTGGTGGAAATGCGGGTACCTGCCGGTCGCGATCGCGTTCGCCTGCTGCCGCCGTGCCTGCTTGACCGGGTCGGTCACGGCCCAGCTTGACATGTTGACGTCGAGCCTTCCCGGGCCGCTCGATGGCTTGATGATCGTGTTCAACGCTGGCGTCATCACCCAGCCGGCTGGTCCGGCCAGCCGGAATCCGGCGATCGTGCCGGCTCTCTTGGCGGGCACCCGATCCCAGACATAACCCGCGGGCGGTGGCGGGGCCGCGCCGCCTGTCGCCGGCGGGCTCGTGTGCGTGGGCTGCGGAGTCGGGGTCGGCGTGGTCGTCGGGCTGCTCGACGCGCTCGCCGTCGGCGAGGGCGTCGGCCTGCCTGAGGCTGACGGCTTGCCCGATGCCTTCGGCTTGGCGGACGCGGACGGCCTGCCCGATGCCCCGGGCTTGCCCGGCTTCGGTGACGTGCCTGATGGGGGCTTGGCTGACGGCCCGGCGCCAGGGGCGGGGTGACCTCCCGGCGAATGGCCCGAGTGGTGGCGGCTGCTGCCCTTCACGCCGGCGTGCCCGGAGGCGAGGTGGTCCTGGCCCGTGCCGCTGCCGCCGCCGAAGCCCAGCTGGCCGGTGATGCCGCGGGGGCCGAGGAAGACGACAGCGGCGATGACGCCAGCCACTATGACCGGTGCCGCGACCAGCACAGCCCGGCGTGAGCGCACCAGTTCGCCCGGCGTGCGCCGGCGACGCGCTGGCATGGCGGCAGGCTGCGTGCCAGGCTGGGTGCCTGGCGTCGTGCGGGGAGTCGTGCGCGGAGGGTCTGGCAGGCTCTCCGGAGCGGCGGGGCCGAGGTTGCCGGTGCTCGCGGGCGGGTCGGCCGTCAGGGCCGCCGAGGGCATCTTCAGGTCAGCGAAGTTCGGCGTGGCCATGAGGTCGGGCACCACGCCAGTCGCTTCCAGCGAGCCAGCGGCCGGGTGAGTCAGAGCCGCGGCGTCAGTTCCGCTGGCCGCGGCGAGCCCGCCGGCGACGCCAAGCTCGCGACCGGCCGAACCCGGGTCCGGCGGTACCGCCACGACCTGGGTCGCTGTCGTCGCCTCCGGGCTGATCGGCAGCGGCCTGGCCGATGCCGGGCCGGTCGGCTCCGCGCCGGCCGACTCGGAGCTCGCCAGCTCAGGGGCGACCGCGGGCGCCTGGAGGTCGCGGGAATGGCCCGCCGGGACCTGGCTCGCCAGGATGCTGTCGCGGCCGGCCGAGCGAGCGGATTTCCACGCCTGGGTCAGCATGCGGGCCGTGCCAGCCGAGTCGGGCCGGCCAGCCGGATCGGCGCGCAGCAGTGCCTCGATCACCGGTGCGAGCGGGCCCGCCGACGGTGCCCTCGGGGCAGGCTCGGTGGCGATGCTCGCGATGATGGCCGCCGAGCCGCCCGCGCGGTCGAACGGGCCTCTCCCCTCCACCGCCGCGTACAAGGTGGCGCCGAGCGACCACAGGTCAGACGCCGTCGTCGCGGGCGCGCCGCGTACCCGCTCAGGTGGCGAGAAACCGGGCGTGCCGACGACCATGCCGGCCTGCGTCAGGCCAGGGTCGCCCTGGATCGTGGCGATCCCGAAGTCGGTCAGGATGGCCTTGCCGCTCGGGCTGATCAGCACGTTGCTCGGCTTGACATCCCGGTGCAGCACGCCGGCCCGGTGGGCCGTGGTCAGCGCGTCGAGCAGGCCAAGTCCCAGCTGGGCCGCGCGCGCCGGCGGCAGCGGCCCGTCTTCGGCGATGACCTGGTCGAGCGGCCTGGCGCGGATGAACTCCATCACGATCCACGGCGAGCCGTCCTCCTCGACGACGTCGAAGACGGTGACGACTCCCGGGTGGCTGAGCCGCGCGGCGGTCCTGGCCTCGCGGAGCGTGCGCTGGAAGCTCACCCGCGCCTGCGTGGCCGATGCCATCGGCGAGCCGATGATCTGCTTGATCGCTACGTCACGGTCGAGAAGCTCGTCGCGGCCCCGCCATACGATCCCCATCGCGCCGCGGCCGACCTCATCAATCAGCCGGTAGCGGCCGGCCACGAGGTGGCCGGTACCCAAGGCAGAGTGCATAGAGGGCAATCTACGCCGGCGCGCTTACAGATTTCTGTGAGCTTGGTGTGAAAACAGCAGCGTCATTGGGCGGGCTCCCGGCCAATGGACAGCAGCGGCTGCCCCGGCGACGTCACGTCAGCGAAGAAGTCATTGCCCTTGTCATCGACGACGATGAATGCAGGGAAGTCACGTACCTCGATCTTCCAGACCGCTTCCATCCCGAGTTCGGGGTACTCGAGCACCTCGACCTTGGTAATGCATTCCTTCGCCAGCTTCGCCGCCGCGCCGCCAATGGAGCCGAGGTAGAAACCGCCATGCTGCTCGCAGGCAGCGGTCACGGCGGCAGACCGGTTCCCCTTGGCAAGCATGACCAGGGATCCTCCCGCGGACTGGAAGCTATCGACATAGCTGTCCATCCGGCCGGCCGTGGTCGGGCCGAAGGACCCTGAGGCGTAGCCATCGGGGGTCTTCGCCGGGCCGGCGTAGTAGACCGCGTGATCGCGCAGGTAGGCGGGCATCGGCTCGCCAGCGGCCAGCCGCTCGGCGATCTTGGCGTGCGCGATGTCGCGGGCGACGACCAGCGGGCCGGTCAGCGAGAGCCTGGTCCTGATCGGGTAGCGGGACAGCTCGGCCCTGATCTCGCTCATCGGCCGTGACAGGTCGATCCGCACGACGTCGCTGTCCAGCTCGTCGTCCCGCGTATCGGGCAGGTACCTGGCGGGATCGGTCTCGAGCTGCTCGAGGAAGACGCCTTCGCTGGTGATCTTCCCGAGCGCCTGCCGGTCGGCTGAGCACGAGACCGCGATGGCGACCGGGCAGGACGCGCCGTGCCTGGGCAGCCTGATCACCCGCACGTCGTGGCAGAAGTACTTGCCGCCGAACTGGGCGCCGATGCCTACGCGCCTGGTGATTTCCAGCACGGTCTGCTCGAGTTCGAGGTCGCGGAACCCGTGCGCGGCGGGCGAGCCCGCCGTCGGAGCTGAGTCCAGGTATTTCGCCGAGGCGTATTTGGCTGTCTTGAGCGCGTACTCGGCGCTGGTGCCGCCGACCACGATCGCCAGGTGATAAGGCGGGCACGCCGCGGTGCCGAGTGACCTGAGCTTCTCCTCGAGAAAGGCCGCCATCCGCCGCGGATTGAGGACAGCCTTGCTCTCCTGGTAGAGGTAGGACTTGTTCGCCGACCCGCCGCCCTTGGCCATGAAGAGGAACTTGTACGCGCCGCCGCTCGCGGCGTACAGCTCGATCTGGGCCGGGAGGTTCGTGCCCGTGTTCCGCTCCTCCCACATGGTGAGGGGAGCGAGCTGGGAATAGCGCAGGTTCAGCTTGGTGTAGGCGTCGAACACGCCGCGGGCGATGTGCTCCTCGTCGCGGCCGTCGGTGAGCACGTCCTGGCCGCGCTTGCCCATCACGATCGCGGTACCCGTGTCCTGGCACATCGGCAGCACCCCGCCCGCCGCGATGCAGGCGTTGTTGAGCAGGTCGCTGGCCACGAAGCGGTCGTTCGGCGAGGCCTGCGGATCATCGAGTATGGACCGGAGCTGCCGGAGGTGCGCTGGTCGCAGGAGGTGCGCGATGTCGCGCATGGCCGCCGACGTCAGCATGGTCAGCGCCTCGGGTTCGACATCAAGGAATTCCCGGCCGAACGCGTGCCGCGTGGTCACGCCGCCCTCGCTCAGGAGGCGGTATTCCGCGGTATCCGGGCCGAGCGGCAGCAGGTCAGTGTAGGTGAAGTCGGGCATCGCGTCTGGTCCTTGAGGTCTGGGTCGTGGCTCCTCGCTCATCGTAGTTCCGTAGCCGCGGTGGCCTGCGGGCTGCCAGGATCGGACCATGGAGAACAGACTGGCAGAATTCGGGGCCTGGCCTGGCGGTGCCCAGGTCGCGGTGGCGCTGACGTTCGACGTGGACGGCGAGGCACCGTGGCTGGGGGAGGGGCCTGAGTACAGCCGTCGCCTCAGCATGCTGTCGATGGGGCAGTTCGGGCCGCTGCGCGGGCTCGGGCGGGTGCTCGACCTGCTGGCTTCGCACCACATTCCGGCGACGTTCTATATCCCCGGGCATACGGCCGACCATTTCCCGCAGGTGATGACGGCGATCCTGGAGCGCGGGCACGAGGTCGCGCACCACGGCTACCTGCACCTGGGCACCGACGGCCTCGACGAGGCCGGCCAGCGGGCCGAGCTCGAGCAGGGTCTCGCGGCGCTCGGCAAGCACGGAGTTACCCCGCTCGGCTACCGGTCGCCGGGCTGGGAGCTGTCGCCGGAGACGCTGTCCATGCTGGGGGAGTACGGGTTCACCTACGAGAGCAGCCTGATGGCCGATGACCGGCCGTACTGGATCAGCAGCGGCCCGGGCCCTGGCGCCAGTCAGTTGCTCGAGCTGCCCGGGCACTGGAGCATCTGCGACTGGCCGTACTTCGGCTGGACGGCGTACACCGGCGGCTTGCTCGCCGACCCGGCGGCGGTCGAGCGGATCTGGCTGGATGAATACGAGTCGGCGCGGGACGAGCGGCGCGTGGTGACGTACACCATGCATCCAGAGGCGATCGGGCGAGGATACCTGGCGCTGATGCTCGGACGGCTGATCGAGGGGATGTGGGAGCGCGGGCGGCCATGGTTCGCCACGCACGAGCAGATCGCCGCCCTGGCGACGCCGCCCGAGGCTGGAAGCTAGCGGGGCTGGAAGCTAGCCAGGCCGCGCGGTGCATGCGATGCGTTCCGCTGGGTAGCTGGCAAGACTCGCGGGCAAGCGATACTCACGAGCGAGCGGTACTCGCGGGACAAGGGGTGGCGGAATGGGTAGCAGCTTTGAGTCCGGCATTGACGGCGTAGGTGGAATAGGCGGTGTCGGCGGCGTAAGCGGTGCCGATGGCGTCGGCGGTGTCGGCGTGGGCGGCATCGATCTGAGCGAGGCGGCCAGGCAACTGCAGCAGGCGGCCCACGACGCGCGGGTGGCCTTCGACTGCATCGGCCTCGACGAGCTTGACCGCGCGCACACGCACGCCCTGACCGCCCGGGCCGCCGCCGACGCGGCCCAGAACCTGCTCCGCGTAGCACTAGGCGGCGACCTCCACGCGGACGACGCCAGCCTGCGGTAAAAAACGCCGGCGGTGGTGCGAGCGCGGCGCATGCGTCGGATATGACGGCTGGTCGCTGCTTAACAGCATCGTGGCCCTCCCTGTTGCTGTTGGTCACTGGTTTTGACAGCAACGTGGCCCTCCCTGATGTTGTCCTGACAGCAACGGGGAGGGCCACGTTGCTCTCAAAACGGACCGTTGACAGCAACAGGGAGGGCCACGATGCTCACGCTTTTCTAAGCGTGAGCTGATCACAGATGATTTGTACCGATTCGGCTGGGCAGCCTGCGCAGTCTGGAGCGGGTCCTTTTGGGGTGATCGCGGGCTAATCGGTCGGTTGTGCTGGGGCGGGTGGCGTCTCGATCTGAACCCCGATTAGTGTGTGTGTCACACACATATTTGCTTGATCGAGTCGCGCCGCGTTTGCTGGCGCGGCGGACGCGGATTTGAGGAGCGTGGGCACCATGGTCAAGGCGACAGGCACGTTCACGGTTTCGTCTTGGGAAGAGGACAGTTACTCAGAGCTAGATGCCGGGGGGAAGCTGACGAAGGCGCGGGTGACGTTCGGGTTCAGCGGAGATCTCGAGGCACAAGGTCAGTGGGACGCGCTGATGTGCTACCGGGACGACGGAACCGCGACGTTCACGGGCTACCAGCGGACAGAAGGCTCGCTTGGCGGGCGCCGGGGGAGCTTCGTGCTGCGCGCCGACGGCACCTTCGAGGGCGGGGAGGCTCGAACTTCCTGGCAGGTTGTCGACGGATCGGCCAGCGGTGACCTTGGCGGGCTGCGCGGGTCGGGTGTCGCGGTCTCGACTGGCGGGTCTGGCGGGACGTTTACCTTCGAGTACGAGCTTGCCTGACCAGGCTAGCGCCGGCCAGGCTAGCCACGGCCGGGCGGACACCGGGCTGGCGGGCCTTGACCGGGCCGCCAACCTGGTCGGCGCGCTGTCGCTGGTGATCGCCGATCAGGCTGCCGATGCGGTCGCCGAGGCGGCCGGGCGGTCAGACTCGGCGGGTGCGGCGCTTTCGGCGCTGCTGCACTTCCTCGATCATCCGTCGATCGACCTGCTGCGGCAGGTCCTGGGGCTGACGTCATCGGGCACTGTCCGCCTCGTTGACCGGCTTGAAGAATCCGGCTACGCGCGCCGGGCGCCGGGCCCGGACGGCCGCAGCACGTCGGTGGTGCTGACTGACGCGGGCCGGGAGGCCGCGAGCCGGGTTTCGGCTGCGCGCGCCGAGGTACTCCAGCGGGTGCTGGCGGTGCTGTCGCCGGATGAACGCGCCGAACTTGAGCGGCTCGCCTCGAAATTGCTGATCGGGATGATACGCGGGCCGGGCGCGACGCGCTGGATCTGCCGGCTCTGTGACATCGGCGTCTGCCGGGGTGCCCCGGGCGGCTGCCCGGCGGGAAACGCGGCGCGCGAGCGGTACCTGACCTGAGTGAACCTGAGGGGCACGGCGCTCCACCATGATCGGTAGTAACGACATAATTCACGATTTAGAAGATTGGCCATAGGCAACGGTGAGCAAATGATGTACGCGGTACTGTCGTTGTATGGCGACTACGCAGACCGGGGGCGCTGCAGCGGCAGCGATAAAGACGATCCAGGGAGTCGATGTTTCCAGCTTCCAGGGTGCACCTGCTAGCTGGTCCAAAGAAGCCGGCGCGATCAAGTGGGCCGCGGTGAAGATCACGGAGCTTGAGCCCAAGAACGTGCGATTCGTGAACCCGGACGCGGCGGCGGACTGGGCCTTCGTGGCGCAGCAGAAGCTCGGCCGGATCGCGTACCTGTTCGGTCATCCGTCCGTGAGCGCGGCCGGTACGGTCAGCTTCTTCGCGTCCGAGCTCAAGGCCCTGGGGCTGAAAGACTCCGACGGGATCATGCTCGACCTCGAGACAACCGACGGCCTTCAGCCAGCCCAGGTTAATTCCTGGGCGGTCGCGGTCATGGCCAACCTCAAGAAGACCTTCAACCGGACGCCGATCCTGTACACGTTCATCTCCTTCGCGGAGTCAGGCAACACCGCGGGTCTCGGCCGGTATCCCCTTTGGATCTCCGATCCGTCGAGCCCGCCGGGCAAGCCGGTGGTGCCAGCACCGTGGAAGCGCTGGACCATTCATCAGTACGCCACTTCGGGTGCCATCGATCGTGACCTGGCCAGGTTCGCGACGGTCGCCGCAATGGAAAAGGCATTTGGAGTGAAAGCCAGTCCACCGAAACCCACGAAGGGCAACCTAGGCGGGTCGATAAGCGGCAGCGTGACCGCCGCCCGCTGGAGTGACGGCAGCATCGTGATCGCCGGGCTGGGCGAGGGCGGCCACGTCCAGGTCAAGCGCTTCGACGGTGGCACTGGCAAGTGGGGCGTCTGGTGGAACCCGACCGAGGTCAAGGCCGCCGGGGCGCCTGGGCTCGTTGCCTGGGGCGACGGCCTCGGCCAGCTTTTCTACCCGAAGTCGAACGGTGATGTCATCGAGATGGAGACCCAGGACTTCGGCAAGAGCTGGAAGTAGCGGCGGCAGAACTGGCCTGGAGCTTTCGGGCCGGCCGTCCGGTATCTTCAGCATGTGAGCTCCCGGCCAGGCCCGCATGAGCTGCGGGCATCAGACGCGGACCGCGAGCTTGTGATCAGCCTGCTGAGCGAGGCGGCCGGCGACGGGCGGCTGACCCTGTCCGAGCATGCGGAGAGGTCCGAGCGCGCGCTCGCCGCCCGTACGCTCGGCGAGCTTGTCAGGCTGACTTCTGACCTCACGCTGCCGTCCGGACAGCCGATCCAGCTCTACCCGCGCAGGTCGGTCACCGCCGTGTTCGGACGGGAGCGCCGGCAAGGCAGGTGGGTGGTCCCGAGCTCGTTCCCGGTCACGGCACTGTTCGGCGATGTCGTGCTCGACCTGCGGCACGCCGTCTTGCAGAGCCAGCGGGTCACCATCTACGCCACGGCGATAGCTGGCCAGATCAAGGTCATCGTCCCGCCGGAGATCGCGGTCGAGATGGGCGGACGGTCGGTGCTCGGCGTCCGCAGCGTGCGCGGACGTCAGAAGGCAGCGGCGCAGGCCCCGCCCAAAGGGGTCATCGAGATCAGGACAATGACGCTCGGCGGCGCGGTCAAGGCCACGACGGCCAGGCCTCCCCGCTGGCGGGCTGGGCTTCGGCGACGCTAGTACGGGACCACCGAGTAGCGAGACACCTTCCAGAGCGCGTGCTCGCTGTGGATGTTGCGGATGGTGCCCGACCTCGCTCGCATGACGAGCGTGTGCGTGGACGCGCCGCCTGACCGGTACCTGACTCCCTTGAGCAGTTCGCCGTCGGTGATGCCGGTCGCGGCGAAGAACGCGTCGTCAGAAGTAACCAGGTCGTCGGTGGTCAGCACCCGGTCAAGATCGTGCCCGGCGTCCAGCGCGCGGTCGCGCTCGTCGGAGTCACGCGGCGTGAGCTTGCCGAGTATCACGCCGCCCAGGCACTTGATCGCGCACGCCGCGATGATCCCCTCCGGGGTCCCGCCGGTTCCGAGCAGGAGATCGACGCCGGTGCCCTCGCCCGCGGCCAGGATCGCGCCGGCGACATCGCCGTCAGTGATCAGCTTGATCCGCGCGCCCGTCGCCCTGACCTCGTCGACCAGTCCCGCGTGCCGCTCCCTGTCGAGCAGCACGACCGTGACATCGTGCGGGGCGCAATGCTTGGCCCGCGCGACCGCGTCGATGTTGGCGGCGGCGGGCGCGTCGATGTCGACGAGTTCGGCCGCCTCGGGGCCGGTGACCAGCTTGGACATGTAGAACACCGCGGTCGGGTCATACATCGACCCGCGCGGGCTGACGGCGATCACCGAGATGGAATTCGGCATGCCGTTGGCGGTCAGCCGGGTGCCGTCGATCGGATCGACGGCCACGTCACATTCGGGACCGGTGCCGTCGCCGACGTGCTCCCCGTTGAAGAGCATCGGCGCGTGGTCCTTCTCGCCTTCGCCGATCACCACGACGCCGTTCATCGAGACCGTGCTGATGAGCTGGCGCATGGCGCTGACGGCCGCGCCGTCCGCGCCGTTCTTGTCGCCCCGGCCAACCCAGCGCCCGGCAGCGAGCGCCGCTGCCTCGGTGACCCGGGCCAGCTCAAGCGCGAGGTTGCGGTCTGGCGCGCTAGGCTCGGCGTCTACCGGAGTCAGCTTGGTGTTCCGGCGGCGCGCGAGATGCCCCCCGGCGGGGGTCGGGTGATCGGTCATCATGATCGCGTGGCTCACACATTCCGGGGCCAGCCGGAGGGAGCCGTCGCTTCACCTCCTGTCACGTCTTCATGATCATCGTTACGCAACTGCCTGCCGTCGGCTAGCCCGGCATCGGATTCTCGCAGGTTCCTAAAATGGTCTCGCCGCGTTGTCGTCGGCTGCTGGCTCTCCGCCCGATTCTCCTGTCTGCCTGGTCGCCGCCGCGGCCAGCCTGGCCCGCGCGCCCTCCAGCCACTCCTCGCACACGCTCGCCAGGCGTTCGCCCCGCTCCCAGAGCTCAAGTGACTGCTCAAGCGTGAGCCCGCCAGCCTCGAGCCGCTTCACCAGCTCCACGAGCTGGTCGCGTGCCTGCTCGTATCCGAGCCGCTTGGATGGCTCACGGTTATCGGTCACGAGGGTCAAGCCTAGCCCGCGTGCAGCTGGAACCCGCTCGGCTGCCCAGCTACCTGACGCGCCCGATGCGATCTTGGCGGCTTGTGCCGCAGGGCCCTGAGCACCACAGCCCTGACGACCTTGGCGTAGAACGTGCCGCCGACCGGCATCGGGTGTATCCCGTCACTCCACAGCAGGTTGGTGTGATGCTCGATCGCGTTGTGCCAGTTGATCATCATGACATTGGGATAGCGGCGCGCGGCGGCCTTGACTGTCGCGTTCACCTCGGCTTCCCACGAGCGGGGCACGAACGTGTTGACCAGGAGCAGCCACCGCGACGGCCCGATCGCGGACCTGAGCTGGCTGATCTGGTCGAGCGTGATCGGCCCGTTGGTACCCAGGCCCACGACGAGCACCCGGCGGAGCCGGTGGCGGGCGGCCAGGCCCTGGACGATCGCGATGCCGGCGATCATGGCCCTGCTGACCTCGGCGTTGACGTAGATGCCGGGCATGGCCTGCGCCAGCTCGGGCGCCGACGCAAGCATCACCGAATCGCCGATCGCTATCACCCCGGAGCCGAAATCATGGCTGAACCTCGGGTGATGCGAGCTGGAGGCTGGCCGGTACGGAATCGGTCCGGCCTTGAGCCACCACGGGCTGGCCTGGCCTGTCGTCTGCGTGACCGATGGCTCCTGCAGCTGGGTGATGGACGTGATGGACGAGGAGGCGTTCGCGATCTGCTCCTGCAAGGTCGGCCCGGTCCGCGGGTGCAGCAGGCCGTAGCCAGCGGTGCACGCGACCGCCAGCACCACTACCGCCCCGAACACTGGCGCGGCAGTGCCGACGGGAGCCTTCAGCAAGGTCTTGGGTACGTCCCGCAGCAGCCTTGTCAGCCGCTTGAATTCGGCGCGCAAGCCTTTCCGCAGTATTGGCTCTTCCAGCCAGTGCCACGAGGCGGCCGCGAGCGCGATCGGCAGCACCGCGTCGATGGCACGCGCGCCGAAGGCGCCGGCCCAGCGCGGATTGAGGCCGACCGTGATCGCGATGACGGGCCAGTGCCAGAGGTAGATGCCGTAAGAGCGGACGCCGAGCCAGCGCAGCGGAGCCCGGGAGAGCGCGGCGGAGATCCGGCCGGGCGAGGTCGCCGCCAGGACGAGACAGCCGGCGGCAACGGAGGCGATCACCAGGCCGTACGGGTACATGAACGGGTCGCTGCCGGAGAAGTGCCACATCGCCCAGGCGAGCACGGCCACGCCGACGGCGCCGGCGATATCGAAGGCCGCTCGCTGCTTGCCCGCTGTCCCGGCCACCTTCGCGAGCGGCCAGGTCAGGGCCAGCGCGGCACCGATCAGCAGGCCGCTGGCGTGGGTGAAGGTCGCGTAGTAGACGAGCGAGGGGTCCGCGCCCGGCTTGTAAATCGCCCACATCGCGAGCGCGGAGCCGATCGCCGCTGCCCAGGCGACGAGCGCCCGGATGATCCGCCTGCGCACCAGCAGCAGGACGACGGCGATGATCAGCGGCCAGATCAGGTAGAACTGCTCCTCCACCGCCAGCGACCACAGGTGCTGGAACACCGGGGGAGGGCCGTAAAGGGAGAAATAGGACTGGTGGGCGAAAGCCTGCCACCAGTTGCTCGTGTAGGTGACGGCACCGAGCAGGGCGGGCCGCAGCGTCCCGAGCTGGCTCGGCTCGAGTACCGTCACGGCGGCGGTCACGACAAACAGCATGAGGCCGAGTGCGGGCAGCAGTCGCCTGGCCCGGCGCTGCCAGAAGTTCCTCAGCCCGACGGAGCCGTCCCTGGCGAACTTGGCCGCCAGCAGGTCGGTGATGAGGAAACCGCTCAGCACGAAGAAGATGTCGACGCCGAGGAACCCGCCGCCCAGCCACGACCAGCCCTCGTGGAAGCCGAGGACGGCCAGTACCGCGAGGGCGCGCACGCCATCAAGGCCCGGCGCGCGGAATGCCTTCTTAGCTGGCTCGGGGGTTTTCGCGGGCTCGGGGGTCTTCGCCGGCTCGGCGGTCTTCGCCGGGTCGGCGGTGGTGATGGCCGCGATGACCTCAGTGGGTTCGTCGTCTACGTTCGCCACACCGGCCGAGGTCCGAAGATCGGCAGAGGTTGGCTGAACAAGCACGACGTGTCCTCCCTGATGTGACGTTGTTACCACTTGTCAACGCAAGCTCGCATCCGGAAGCCGCGAGGTCTCCGGACAAAGTCGGCGCTGCCCTCCCCTGGCTATGACGCTCGGCGACCCGTCCGCGGATAACCATCATTCGAAGTTCGCTGGACGATAGCTTAGTTTTCGACATAGCCCAGCGCTGGGAAACGCCACGCAGAGTAAGTAATACCGCGCACATCGGTTAGCAGCCAATGAGGTATCTGGTTAGTTACTTACCGTGACGGTTAGCTGGTCATCGACCAGCCGAATCTGAAGTGTCTCGCCTGGAGCGACATCGCTCGCGGACCGGACGACACTAGCATCAGCGCGCTGGACAATGGAGTACCCTCGCCGCAAGGTCGCGGCGGGCGACAGGGCTATGAGCCGTGCCCTGGTGTGAACCAGGTCAGCGTCGGCCCGGTCAAGCCTGGCGCCGAGGCTGCGCCGTGCCCGTTCGGTCAAGGCCAGGACCTGCTCGTGCCGCCGGTCGATTTCGGCGGCCGGGCTGGCAAGCGCTGGCCGGGAGCGGATGGCGGTAAGCCAGGCGCTTTCCCGCTCGATCCGGCCGGCGAGCTGGCGCCTGGCCCGGGACCGTAGTTCGGAGATCATAGTGAGCTGCTCGGCGATATCGGGAACCACGCGCCTGGCGGCGTCAGTCGGAGTCGATGCCCTGACGTCAGCGACAAGGTCGAGAAGCGGGACGTCCTGTTCATGGCCGATCGCGCTCACGATGGGCGTGCGGCAGGCCGCGACGGCACGCACCAGGCTTTCATCTGAAAATGGCAGCAGGTCCTCGATAGAACCGCCGCCTCTCGCGATGATGATGACGTCAACTGACTGGTCGGCGTCGAGCACCTGCAGCGCCGCGGTGACTTCCTCAACGGCGAAGGGACCTTGCACGGCGACCTGCTCGACCCGGAATCTCACGGCAGGCCACCTGCGGGCGGCGTTTTGGAGCACGTCTCGCTCGGCGGCCGAGTCCCGGCCGCAGATGAGGCCGACCTTGCCGGGCAGGAATGGCAGCCGCCGCTTCCGTTCCGGCGCGAATATGCCTTCGGCGGCGAGCGCGCGCTTGAGCCGTTCGAGCCTGGCAAGCAGTTCGCCGATGCCGACCGCGCGCAGTTCGATGGCGCTCAGCGAGAACGAGCCCCTGGCCATGCTGAAATCCGGCTTGACCCAGACGACGACCCGGGCTCCATTGGCGGCAGCGGGCTCGGCGCTCTCGAAGACCTGACGAGGGCACACGACCCTGACCGAGACGGCGGCGACCGGATCTCGCAGGGTAAGGAACACCGCGCTGCCCCGCTTGTTCAGCTCGGCGATCTGCCCTTCGACCCAGACCCGGCCAAGCCGGCCGATCCAGTCACCGACAAGCCGCAATGCCGTGCGGACGGGAATGGGCGACTCGGCGCTGGTCTCGAGCGGCATGGGTCAGCTGTCGCTGCCCTGGAGCCTGGCGATCCGGCGCTCGAACATCGACACCACATCGGGCCGGTAGGCGTGCGAGATCTCGTACAGGACCAGCTGCCTGAGCTGGGCGACGTCGAGATTGCGCAGCCTGGCCCGCAGCGACGGCAGCGAAAGCCCGTCATATCCGTCGATCGGCAGCTCACGCGACGTTCGGGTCGGGTAGGTCGGGTACGGGCTTGACTCCCCGACCTGGGCCGCGGAAGCCGCACCGGGCACCGGCTCGGCGGCTGGCAGGCCGTACGGCCACTCCGCCGGTAGCGCTGTCGTCTCGGCCGGTAGTGCTGTCGCCTCGGCGGGTCGTGTTGCGCCGGCCAGTCCTGTTGTCTCGGCGGGCCATAGGGTCTGCCTGGCGGGCCACGCGAACGGCGCGAGCGGCGCGCTTGGTTGCGGGGGTGCCGCGGCCTCGGTCCTTGCGAGCGCGTCTGTTCTCGAGTTCGGCAAGGTCATCGGCGCTCAGTACTCTGACGTTGCCGGTCAGGTCAAGAGAGCGGAACCTCGGCTGTGCCTGGTGAGCGCCATGCTTGCGCCCACCGCGCCCGCTCCCGCCGTTCGCGGCCTTCGCCGTTCCGGCTGACCTCGCCGTTCCGGCTGACCTCGCTGTTGCGGCTGACTCGGAATTGCCGGCGGGCTTGCCCCTGGCAGGCTTCTTGGCCTTTCCGCGTGGCTTGGCCTTGACTGGGCTGGCAGGCTGCGCCGCTTCGGGACGCGTTGCGGCTGCCTCGTCGGACAGATCACTGGTAATTGGCCGTGAATCCTGCGTATTCGTAGCATTAGGGATAATTCGCACCGATCGCGGCTCATAGTGATCCCAGGGCTTCGGCGAATCCTGCTGATCGTCGCCAGCGGCGCTGTCCTGCTCGGCATCCTCCGCCTGTAGCCGGTCCGCGGCAAGAAGCACCTGACCGACTCCGGAAAAAACGGCTCGCAATGCTCGCACCGGTGCAAGCCTCGAGTGTTCTGCGGATTCCGGCAACCCCACCGTCATCGCCTCCTAAGACGGACCCCGCCGCGAATGGTACTCAAGTAACCGCACTCGTCGCTGATGAGTCCCGTCATCTGCCATGGTGCCGCATAAAAGCACTCCTGGCGGCACTTCATCGCCGGCGCGCCGCCGCGTGACCGTCCCGCCATCGGTCTCATGGGGCAGGCGTCCGCCCGAGCGGTGCTGAACCCCGACAACATGGGTGCGCGAATCGACACCTGGTCTGAGTGTGTTGCAAAGGTATGGCCGGGCGGTCCCTCGCAGGTGGGGCACCCTGCTGCTGTGCAGACGACAGCAGGGTGCCCCGGCTGCGGCCGGCCCGCGCTGAACCGGCCGCCGCGGGCGCCCGGTTCAGCGCGAATGCCCCGTTTTCGCTGACCGCGCTTTTGACGGAGCGGTTTCGCGTCCGGGAGAGTTGACCGCGCTTTTGAGGCTGTCGGGTGACTTGTGATCAGGATCGGGGAGCTTTTCCGGCATCGTGGGGGAGAGTTCTCAGTCCGGGGAACTGTCAATGCGGGGACGGCAGGTGCGATGTTCCGTGATCAAGGTCCAGGGCATGATCACGGAACATCGCCGCTGTCCTGACCTGGGCGATCTTCCGTGATCACGCCTGCGAACATGATCACGGAAACCAGTACCGGTCCCTTCGGCTGCCGCGCGGCTCCTGACCAGGATCGGGGAGCTTTTACGGCATCGTGGGGGAGAGTTCTCAGTCCGGGGAGTTTTCTCAGTCAATAGAACTGAAAACTCTGCCTTAAGCGAAGAATTTCCCCGATAACTCAGGGGAAAGTCTCCCCGCTGATCTGCCGGAGCTTGACCTTCCAAGGTCCCGAGTCACCCGACAGCCTCTTTTGTGGGAGCGGTTTCGCGTGCGGGAGAGTTGACCGCGCTTCCGAAGAAGCGGTTTCGCATGCGGGAGCGTTGTCGCCGGATAGTCCGGACAACGCTCCTTCAGGCGACAACCCTCCGCGCAGCTGCCAGCAGCTGCCCGCAATCCACCCGGCGGCCCGGGTGTGCCGGCCCGGGTGTGCCGCCTGCGCGGCGCGGGGGGAAAGGGTGGCGGCGGAGCGGTCTAGGCCGGCAGGACGGGCGTGGGCCATCGGGGCAGCTGTGACTTCACCTACCATGGATGACATGTCCAAGCCAACCAGGAGAGTCCTGCTCGCGAAGCCGCGCGGCTACTGCGCCGGCGTTGACCGGGCTGTGCAGACTGTCGAGCACGCGCTTGAGCGCTTCGGCGCTCCGGTATACGTCCGCAAGCAGATCGTGCATAACACCCACGTCGTCAGGACCCTGGAGAAGCAAGGCGCCATCTTCGTCGAGGAAACCGGCGAAGTGCCCGAGGGCGCGGTGGTCGTGTTCTCCGCGCACGGGGTCTCACCGGAGGTGCACACCGAGGCCAAGGATCGCAAGCTCCGCACGATCGACGCCACCTGCCCGCTGGTGACCAAGGTCCACAACGAAGCGCGCAGGTTCGCCGCGCAGGACTACGAGATCTTGCTGATCGGACACGAGGGCCACGAGGAGGTCGTCGGCACGACCGGTGAGGCACCAGCGAATATCCGGCTCGTGGACGGCCCGGAAGACGCGGCCAAGATCGAGGTCAAAGATCCGGCCAAGATCGCCTGGCTGTCCCAGACCACGCTGTCGGTCGATGAGACGAACGAGACCGTGGCCGCGCTGCGCAAGCGGTTCCCGCTTCTCATCGACCCGCCTAGCGACGACATCTGCTACGCGACCCAGAACCGGCAGGCCGCGATCAAGCAGATCGCCGACCAGTCCGACGTGGTGATCGTGGTCGGCTCGGCCAACTCATCGAACTCGGTCCGCCTCGTCGAAGTCGCACTCGAGGTCGGCGCCCCGGCCGCGTACCTCGTGGACGACGCCAGCGCCATCGACCTGGCCTGGATCGAGTCGGCGACCACGGTCGGCGTGACCAGCGGTGCCTCAGTGCCCGAAGACCTGGTCGACGAGGTGCTGGCAGCGCTCGCCGAGGCGGGATTCGACACGATCGAAGAAGCCGAGGCGGTGCACGAGACGCTGACCTTCGCGCTCCCGCACGGCCTGCGCAAGCCGTAGCGATCCCTTCATGCCATCGGGGTGTATCCGCCGCGCTCGACCAGCTCAGGCGCCTCGACCAGCTCGGGGGCCGAGAGCGGTCGGACGGCGATTTCGACCGGCGTCGGCTCCTCCAGCTCCGCGTCGGTGACACCGAGCTGGTTGAGCTTGCGCGCGGTGACGAGCACTCGGCTCTCCATCGAGCCGACCGCGCGGTTGTAGGCGGTCACTGCGTTACCGAGCGCCTTGCCCACCGCGTCGACATGCCCGCCGAACCCGCTCAGCCGGTCGTACAGTTCCCGGCCGAGGTCGAACACTGCTCGCGCGTTCTCCGACAGCGCCGCCTGCTGCCAGGCGTATTGCGCCGTGCGCAGCATACTGACCAGCGTTGTCGGCGTCGCGATGTGGACCTTGCGCGCCATCGCGTACTCGAGCAGGCTCGGATCGCGCTCCAGAGCCGGGGCGAGGAATGCCTCGCCGGGAATGAACAGCACCACGAACTCGGGCGCCGGGCTCAGCGCGGTCCAGTAGGCCTTGGCGGCTAGCTGATCGACGTGATCCTTCAGGTGCCGGGCATGAGCGCCGAGCCGGGCGTCCCGCTCGCCGTCGCCGGCAGTCTCTGCCGCTTCCAGATAGGCCGCGAGCGAGACCTTGGAGTCCACCACGATGTTCTTGCCGCCTGCAAGCCGCACGACCAGGTCCGGGCGAACCATTCTGCCCGAAGGCTCGTCGCCGTTTCGGTCGACGACGCTGACCTGCTCGTCGAAGTCGCAGCGTGCGCTCATGCCGGCGAGTTCCACGACGCGGCGTAGCTGCATCTCGCCCCAGCGGCCCCGTGCCTCGGGGCGCCGCAGCGCGGTAACAAGCGCCTGGGTCTGCGCGCGGAGCTGGTCCGAGCTCGCCATGGCGAATTTAACCTGCTCAGCCAGCGCCGCGTGCGATGACTGCCGCGCCACCTCGGCGTCGCGGAGCTGGGTCTCGACGCGGGACAAGGTCAGCTTGAGCGGCTCGACTAGCTGCTCGATCGCGCCGCGGCGCGAGTCCAGGTCGCGCGCCGCCGAGAGATTGGCCGCCCTGAGCCGGATCTCGCTGAACTCCATCAGCCGCTGCTGGCTCTGATCCAATGCCTGCGCCGACAGCGCCTGGAACCGCTCGGCCAGGTACCCGTCGATCAGCTCAGCCCGCTCGCCGGCCGCCTGGTCGACAAGCGCCGCCCGTTCAGCGGCGGCTTTGGCGCGCTCGTCGGCAGCCCTGGCCTGGGCGGCGAGCTCGGTGGTCGCGACGCCGAGCCGGCTGCGGGCGTACAGGTAGCCGATCGCGGCGCCAAGGCACGCGCCGATCACGAGCCCGGCCAAGAGCAAGATCGAACTCATGGCCAGCAATATTTCCACCCCCATCCGACAATGTGAGGCCGGGCGGTGTTTTCGCGGCTCGCGGGTCGCGGCCCGGGTCGACGCCGGGGCCGGGCCTGCGGCTAGACCCGCCCCCGCTTCCGCTTAGACTCGCCCGGGTGAGCCTTGAGATCGGGATTGTCGGGTTGCCTAATGTCGGCAAGTCCACCTTGTTCAATGCGCTGACCCGGGCGAGCGTGCTGGCGTCGAACTATCCGTTCGCCACGATCGAGCCCAATGTCGGGGTCGTCGGGATACCTGACCCGCGGCTGGCGGAACTGGCCGGGTTGTACGATTCGGCGAAGATCGTCCCGGCGACGGTGCGGTTCGTCGACATCGCCGGGCTGGTGCGCGGGGCGTCGACCGGGCAGGGGCTGGGCAACCAGTTCCTCGCGCACATCCGCGAGACCGACGCGATCTGCCAGGTCGTGCGGGTATTCACCGACCCGGACGTGAGCCACGTAGACGGCGACGTATCGCCGGAACGCGACATCGAGACGATCGCCACCGAGTTGATGCTGGCTGATCTGCAGACATTGGAAAAGGCCGTTCCGCGCTTGGCCAAGGAATCTAAATTCGCCAAAGGTGAAAAGGTGGCGGTGGCTAGTGCCGCGGCGGAAGCTCAGCGACTGCTTGACGGCGGCACCACCCTGTTCGCCGGTGCCGCTGGCGCCGGCATCGACCTGGCGCTGCTGCGCGAACTGCAGTTGCTGACGGCGAAGCCGTTCGTGTACGTGTTCAACCTGGACGACGCCGAGCTGGCCGATACGGCGCTGCGTGACCGGCTGGCCAAGCTGGTGGCCCCGGCGGAGTCGGTGTTCCTTGATGCCAAGACCGAGACCGAGCTCGCGGATCTGCCGGCGCAGGAGGCCGCCGAGCTGCTAGCTGAGCTCGGTCTCGGCGAGCCAGGCCTTGACCAGCTCGCGCGGGCCGGGTTCGCCGCGCTGGGGCTCGCTACCTTCCTGACCGCCGGGCCGAAGGAGGCGCGGGCCTGGACGATCAAGGCCGGGGCGACCGCGCCCGAGGCGGCCGGGGTGATTCACACCGATTTCCAGCGCGGGTTCATCAAGGCCGAGATCGTGTCCTTTGATGACTTGATGGCGGCCGGGTCGGTCGCCGCGGCCCGGGCGGCGGGCAAGGCCAGGATCGAGGGCAAGGACTACATCATGCGCGACGGCGACGTGGTCGAGTTCCGCTTCAACGTCTGAACATCAGCGGCTTTCGCTCTGCGCCAGCAATAGGGCGGTGCGCCGGGCGGGGCTTCCTCGTCGTTGGTGCGGCTGCCCGCCTGAGAAGTTGATATAGATTATTTAGGTGACGACAGGGGTTATCAACTTCGGCCGGGGCCGTCCGAGCCGACTTCAGGTCTACGCCCGGCTGGGCACTGCCCTCAGCGACCTGAAGCGCCTTGGAGGCTTGCCGACTCCCGTGGAGTCTAAGGCTATTTGGCGGGACATCTGGCAGCTAGAGGCCCACCACTCGACCGCCCTTGAAGGCAACACGCTCATACTGCGTGAGGTCAAGACGCTGCTTGAGTCCGGAAGGGCTGTCGGCGCCAAGGAGCTGCGCCAGTACCTCGAGGTTGACGGCTACGCCAAGGCCGCGCAGTGGGTCTACGAGCAGGCGCTGCAGCCCGGTGACTGGCACGATGGCCGGCTCGTCACCATGGCTGAAGTCCGGTACGTTCACAGCCTGGCATTGACGCCAGTCTGGGATGTCGCCCCGCATCCTGACGCGACCGACCGAGAGCGGCCCGGCAGCTTCCGCGAGCATGACATTGAGCCGTTCGGGGCGGGTTGGCAGCCGCCCTCGTGGACGCTCGTGGCGGCGCAGGTTCAGCAGTGGGTGGAAGATGCCTGCGCCGCTGGCGCGAAGATCCTTGCAGGCACTGATCTTGAATGTCACGCGGTTGAGGAGCTGGCGCGGCTCCATAACCAGTTTGAGCGAGTCCATCCGTTCATCGACGGGAACGGCAGAGCTGGCCGCCTCGTGCTCAACCTGGCCCTGGTACGTCTGGGTTATCCCCCGGTCATCATCTTCAAGCAACACCGAGACCAGTACCTAACCGCCATGCAGCGAGCCGATGAAGGCGACTATGGCAGGCTCGGTGAGCTGATCGCCCGGTCAATCATTGACAACCTGGAGCGCTTCATCGTGCCGAACATCGCCGGCCCGGCCCGCATGGTGCCGCTCGCGGCTCTCGCAGATAAGGACATCACGGCGGTTGCGCTCAGGCAGGCCGCGCAGCGCGGGCGTCTGGAGGCCGAACGGGCGGCGGATGGCGTCTGGCGGAGTTCGCGGTTTGCCGTTGACGCGTATAAGAAGGCCAGGCACCAGCGCAAGCCCGCGCCGCCGGACCCTGCCAAGGAGCGCACAGACAAGCTGTATCCGGGCCGGCGCCTGTCAGCCGGCGAATCGCTCTGGTCTGATGACGGTACGGTCCGGCTCGACATGCGGCGGGACGGCAACCTCGTTGCCTCCCACGGCGCGGACATCTTGTGGGACAGCATGACTGCGCAGACCGGACATGCGAACTACCTCGACTTCCGGCCAGACGGTAACTTGCTGCTGTGCAAGGGCGATGGCACGCCCATCATCGACTGGCGAGCGGCGGGGATGGGCGGCCACGTGCTTGTGATGCAGGGCGACGGGAATCTCGTGATGTACTCACCGTCTGGGCTGCCCGTTTGGGCTTCCGACCGGCTTACGGGCAGCCGGGTCGTCCTCGTGTACGGTCAGCTCCGCGCCAAGCCGGTCCGGCTGATCTGACCGCGCCTGGTGTCAATCACGCTGTACACCACGCCGGGGTGGGCGGTCTAGGAACTTGCCTTGATGTTGTACGGGACGGGGTTGAGTTCCGGTTCAACGTCTGAGCATGAAATTCGATGAGCAGGAACCTGAGCTGTAGTGGCGATACTGCGGCCGAGACCCTGCGGCGTCGTGATGCCGGGGACCTGGCGCTGATGCGGATCGAGCAGCTCGAGCGCGACGACGCCGTCGTCGATTTCGCTTCGTGCCTGCTGGCCGGGCTGGTCAGGTCCGGGAACGCGGCGGCGGTGCGTGACGTGCTGCCGGAGGCGCTGCCGTGGGTGACGTTTCTTCCCGACGACGACGTGGCGGTATTCGTGGACGAGTTGGCCTCGGTGGCCCGCGGCGCGGCCGCCCTCGACAACCTGGCCCCGGTCGCGGTTCTGCTGGCGCAGTGGCGGCACACGGCCGAAGTCCACGCTGACCCCGCGCTGCGGGAGTTCCTCACGGCCGAGCCCGACGGCGACGTCGGACCGGTGTCCGTTGCGGAACTGAACCGCTGAGCCCGCGGCGAGGTCGTCGCTCGGCAAGCGCCCCGCTGGCCGAGTGACGAATCGCCTGACTGACGGTGACCGGCTTTACGAATCGCTCTCGTGCCCGTGGCTCAGTGACGACCTGTCAGTTGGTCCAGTCCTCCCAGTTCAGGCCGTTTACCCGGCTGAACTCGGAGGTGTTCGCAGTGACGAGGGTCAGACCACGGCGAAGCGCCTGACCAGCGATTAGCACATGACAGGCCCCGATCGGGGTGCCTGCCTTCTCTAGTTCGGCGCGCACCCTGCCCGCGGTCTGGGCATCCTCGTCGTCGAAGTTAACCAGGTCCAGGTCACCTGAGAGCAATATCCGGAGACGCTCAGTATTTTCCGGGACCCGATCACTCTTCTCGACCCCGTACCACAGCTCAAACAAGACGACGGACGAGACAGCTAGATAATCTCCCGACGACTCCGCCTTCCGGTATTTCTCCCGGACCTCGGCGGGCTTGTTCCGCAGTAGTGCGACCACGGCGTTAGCGTCGAGGAGGAAATTCATCAGAAGATGTCCTCGCCGGTGGGCGTAACCGGCTGGCTCCTGGCTTCCGGGAGCAGTGGCACCTCCGCGAAGCGGTCCAGTTCCGCGAACCATGCGTCGACGTCGGATGCGATCGGCTCCAGCAGCACGCCGTTGCCCACGTGCCGGACGCGGACACGGTCACCGGGCAGTCGGAATTCCTTAGGCAGCCGGACAGCCTGGCTCCTGCCATGTGTGAAAAGCCGTGCGATTGCCGTATCTGCCATGACCTCTCCTCGACTGATAGCTACCAATGGTATATACCATGGAAGCGAGAAGGAGTTTGGGGCTGGTGGCCTGAGTGTCAGGTCGGACGGCGACGTGGTCGGGTGCTCGCGGGTCAGGTGCTTGACGAAGACCGGGCGCCTCAGGGAGAGTTGCTCGTGGCGGCGACCGGTCGCCGAGCTGTGGAACATCCGCCCCGGCCGGGGTTCCATTGGCGGAGGGGATTCGCCCTCTCGGTCGTTAAATATCACAGGCCATCTTCCAACACCGCGTCGCTGGGGGACGAGGGTGTCATGGGAAGGCTTGTTCATGACCAGGGACGCCAGTTTCAAGAAGGTTGTCCGGCGGCACGCCGAGCAGACTGGGCAGCGTTACACCGAAGCGCTGACCGATATCGAGGGTCTCGGTGCGCGGATGCACCACGAGCCCGTTGCCGAGCGGCTTGTCGCCCATCTCCGGGACCGCTACGGGATTGACCCGGTCGCGGCGACGAGGCTGAGTGTGCACAAGACCTACGTGTTCCGCATCGACCGCAATGACGGCGGTCCGTGGGTGGCCCGCGCGTTTCCCCCCGCTCGGCCGCGTGCCAGTGCTGAGGGCGACGCCGCGATCCTTGGATTCCTGGAGCGGCAGGACTATCCCGCGGAACGCCTGGCGGTCGAGGATGCCGTTTCAGACTTCGATGGCAGCGCGGTCCTGGTGACGCGGTTCGTCGAGGGCGCGCCGCTCCCCGACGGTGCCGCGAAGTTCGCCATGATGGGTGACCTGCTCGGACGGCTGCATGCGCTGCCGTACGACGATTCCGTCGGCCGCCCGGGCGGAGCCAGTGGTGAGGACCCGGGCCGTGAGGGCACGCCGCGTCAGGACCTGCTGGCTGCACTGTCGTTTCTCGATGCCGTCAATACGAAGGTCGCGGCCGCCGATCGCGAGCGGTTCGAGCAACTCCGCGACCAGGTGCGCTCGGCCGACGACGGCCACGGCCTTCCGGAAGGCTTGCTCCACGGAAATCTCCTCCACGCCCCCGATCACGCCGTCCTGAGCGAGCAAGGGCCAGTCGCGATCAACTGGAAGGCGTCCGGGCGCGGACCGCGCCTCGCCGACTTCGCTTACCTGATGTGGGGCACGGGTTCGTGGAACCCGCGTCGGCCGAACCAGGAGTGCGTTGACGCTGCCGTCAGCGCCTACCGCCGGCATGTCGAGCCGACCGGCGACGAACTCGACCGGCTCGAGGCAGTCATGTATATCCGGACGCTCTACCTCGCGTGTTTCGGCTACCGGCGCGCCCTCACCAGCGGCTCGACATTCAACGAGTGGTGGTTCATCGAACCACCCGAGTACTTCAGCTCCACCGCGGCGGCGGTCCGAGCCGCGTTCGGCCGGTAGCTCGTCGGTGCGAATGCGCTGGAGCCGAAGGCCCGGACGAGCGGGTGGGCGGAGCGGGGACACGCCGCCCGTCACGACAGTGCTCCCCCTCCTTAAGAGGCAAGAATGGGAACATGGTCACCCGAGTGGACGTCCGGGGTGAGCTGCTCAGGTGGGCGCGGCGGCCTTCGCCCGGTTCGCCACCAGCGACGAAGGCGCGTACATGCGCCTACGTCCTGCGTGGTGACCAGCATCCCCCAGGTCGTGCGGAACTGGTAAGTGCGGCTCCGAGCGTAACGGCTTGATTGAGACTGCCGGGCGCTGTGGCGATGTTGTCTCGCGCGACTTTGGTGTGGGACGAACCGGATCCCAGGACTCGTGTCGGGCAGGGTTTGCTCATTGCGGAGACCTTGGGCACCCTCGACATCGGATCTTTGTCAATCTGGCGCCGAGGGTGCCGCGGGTCGCAGTTATCAGGTTCCGATGCTGCACTGGCCGCTGCCGCCAGTTGCGCCGGCGTTGCCGCCGGTCGCGCCGGCGTTGCTGCTGAGCCCCTTGCGGTTACTGCCGTTCGTAAGGCGAGTGCTGCCGTTGGCAAGGCGAGTGGCGTTTTTACCGGAGCCTTTGCCGCTGGGTGGGGGTGCGTTTGTGGTAGTCGTTGTGGTCGTGGATCTGCAGCAGCTGGCGCTGTACTTGCCGCAGGTGAGTGTGACCGTCGTACAAGTGGTAGTAGTCGTCGTCGTAGCAACGCAAGTAGTTGTGGAAGTAGTGCCGGCCTGCGCAGATCCGGTGATCCCGCTGAGCATGGCCATAGGTATGACAGCGGCCACTATCACGGCTGGCAATAGTGCTCGTACTTTCCTGAGCGAACGTAGTAACAAGGTGATCACCTTTCTAGTTTGCGTGTTTTGCACGGGTCTCTGGGCCGGCCGCGGGCTCGCGGCTGCTTACGGCGGCTCGTCACGGCGACGGCGAGCAGGCTCAGTACGGCGAGTGCGAGGAGTTCGGGGTATCTGCTGAAGCCGGTGTAGCGGAACGCGATGTGGTGCGTGCCGGGGGGCACTATGACGCCTGCCATGGCCGGGGCGATCATCTGGATGGTGGCCGGGTGGCCGTCAATGGTCGCGGACCAACCTGGGTCGAACGACGCGGCCAGGATGACGACCGCGCGCCTGCGCAGGCGTACCACGGCGCTTGCGCTGCCGTCGGTCAGGTCGGCGTGCTGGGCCAGGACCGTGCCTGCCAGGCCGGCCTGGGTTCCCTGGGGCAGTGTGGGCGCGCCGGCGCGGGCACCGGCGTAGGCAACGGTGAGGTACCGGTCCTGGCCGGGCAGCGCGGAGCTGAGGTAGCGCCGGGTCTGGCTGCCGATATCGGCCCGGTTGGCGGTGATGGTGCCGATTGTGTCGGCTACTCGGATGTAGGAGCTGCCTGGTAGCTGGTAGACCCGGAGCAGGTTGTCGCGCAGGATCAGGCTTGCTCCGGGGTGCGGCGGTACTACTACGTTCGCGGCGGCAGGGAGGATGAGGTAGCGGATTCCGAATAGGGCATAGTCACCGGGGTTGGCCTGGTCAAAGTGGTATTCGGGCTGGGTCATCAGCGACGCGGTCCGCAGCGTTGCGCCGACCTCGTCGATGTTCAGGCTCTCCAGGTATTTGTACACGGGCACGGACCCGATAGTGAGGTACTGGCCCCAGTTGGCCGGTGACCCGGCGTAGGTCCGGCCACCGCCGTCCCGGCGGATGACGGCGGCGACGGCGGTTATCTGGCGTTCTTCCTGGGTCTGGGCGGCTTGCTGGGCGTGGATGTCGGCTGAGTTCGCCGCGTCGTAGGCGTCGAGGTAACTCCAGGCGGGGACCAGGTAGGCCACTGCGGCGAGCGCCAGCACGGTGGCCGGCGCCCGGCTCACAGAGGCCAGCCGGGCGCGGATGAGGTAGCTGGCGCAGGCGGCGGTCATCTGGCCGCCCAGCCGCGCGGCCTGGGTCGCGCCCAGTCCGGCCATGTAGGTCATGGCTAGCTGGGCGCCCATCAGGAACCGGCGGAAGAACAGGTCCGCGTGGCCCGGGATGATGGCGACCAGGCCGCCGAAACTGGTCCGGCCGAAGGACAGCAGCAGTGCCGCGCACAGAAGTGCCACCAGGGCACGCCCGGGGCCTGGCTGCCGCCAGGCGAGTACCGCCACTACAAGGCCGGCCGCCGCGAGCAGGCTGACTACCGGCAGGTGACCGTCATCGAGCAGTCTGCCGGTGACCAGCCAGCCGAGGGTCACCCGCGCGCCGTACCCGCGCGCCAGCGGCCCTGCCGCCAGGGCCTGGTCGATGCCTGCCCACCGGGAGTACAACAGCAGCGGTACCACTACCCAGGCGCTCGCCAGCAGAGCAGCGGCCAGCACTGCTGCGGCTCTGGCCAGCCGCGCCCGCAGGCTCCGGAGGATCAGGAACGGCAGTATCAGGATTGGCAGGAACGCGAGATAGCCGGTTTCGTAGTGGAACGCGGCGGTCAAGGCAATCATGCCGGCCGCCGGTGCGATGAACCGCTTGTCCGCCATGGCCCGCCAGGTCAGCGCCCAGGCGAACGGCAGTGCCCACGACCCCCACATCTGGGTCCACACACCGTAGCCCGCCCACACGTAGGCGTGCTGTTCGTATCCGATCCCGGGGGCGCTGTGCAGTAGCGGCGCGACCGCCGCCGCGACCGCCGCCGCCGGGCGGTCAAGGCCGAACACGCGAGCCGAGGCGTAGATGGCGACCGGCCACAGGCACCACAGCAGGTACAGCGACCACCGGAACGCCGTATCAGGGCCCACCAGCAACCCGGCCAGGCCAGTCAAAATCGACGGCGTGCTCTGGTAATGCAGAAACTGGGGTGACCCGAGTCCCAGGTACGCAAACCAGCTCGTCAGCGGATCGTGCCCGGCGCGGATTTGGCTGGCGGCGAACCGCACCATCTGCTCATGAACCGAATTGTCATCCTGGTACTGCGCAGGCAGCACGGTCGCCCTCAGCTCCCACAGGCTCCAGCTCACCGTCGTCGCCACGGCCGCCCACGGCCAGGCCCGCATGCCCGTATCGCGCCCCCGCCGCCGCGAATCACCGTGCTCCGGCCGCTGCCCGGCCGGCCTGCCGGGACCGGCGACCTCGGTGCGAAGTGCCCCCTCCCCAGCAGGCTGGTGCTGGCCGTTGTCGATCGCGGCCCCGGCCTGCGAGCACTCAAGGCGTAACGGCGATGTCATCGGGTGCGCTCCCTTACCCCTCGGGTGCTGGCCAGCACCGTAAATGTCGAATTCCCGCCATTCCCGTCATCAGGCAATGCGAGTGAAACCCGGATGTATCAAGCCGGCAATGGTGTTCACGGCACGCTGCAGGACACGAATAGCGCTATCGCGTTCATGCCGACCTCGCTCATCTTCGTGACTACTAGACGCGCCGGATAATGCCGCGGTTTACCGTGACCTGCGACTGGAAATCAGCACAGCACGTGAGCCGCACGCTGTCACCTTCAGGTAGCAGCGCCGGTAAAGGCGCTCTCCAGGACGAGATTTCCATGGTGGCCCGGCCTCTGGCCCTGAGGTAGCATCCTGCTGTGCCTATCGCCATCCGCCTCGCTTCCGGGTGCCGGCCGCGCGGCTGCCGGGCGCCGGCGCGGCGCGTGCTCGGGCGCAGGGTGCGGTATGTGCTTGGCGCCGAGGCTGGTCAGGTGAACGGGATGCGGTGGTCCGGCGTCCCCTGGGCCGTGCGAGGTTTCTGAGCGAGATCGCTCTCCTCGTTTCCGTCGTCCTTCCCTGAATCCGGGACGACGAGGCTTACTCAGGCTTCCTTACCAGCCACCTAAAGCCGGGCGAGTCCCGTGCCAGGAGCGCATGTGCGATGAACAGCCAATTCTTCTTCCCGGCGCTGCCGGGCCAACCCCCCGACAGGCACGGATATTTCGGCGCGTTCGGCGGCAAGTTCATCCCGGAGGCGCTGGTCGCCGCCGTGGATGAGGTCGCCATCGAGTACGAGAAGGCCAAGGCCGATCCCGCGTTCGCCGCGGAGCTCGAGCAACTGCTCTCCCACTACGCGGGCCGTCCGAGCGTGCTCACCGAAGTCCCCAGGTTCGCCAGGCAGGCTGGCGGCGCGAGCGTGTTCCTCAAACGCGAAGACCTCAACCACACCGGCTCGCACAAGATCAACAACGTGCTCGGACAGGCCCTGCTGACCACGCGGATGGGAAAGCCGCGCGTGATCGCGGAGACGGGAGCCGGCCAGCACGGGGTGGCTACTGCGACGGCATGCGCGCTGTTCGGCCTTGAGTGCACCATCTACATGGGGGAAATCGACATCCGCCGGCAGGCGGTCAACGTGGCACGGATGCGGATGCTGGGTGCCGCGGTGATACCGGTGACCTCCGGCTCCCGTACTCTCAAGGACGCCATCAACGAGACGTTCCGGGACTGGGTCGCCAACACCGAGACCACGCACTACATCTTCGGCACCGTCGCCGGGCCCCATCCTTTCCCCGCCATGATCCGGGATTTCCAGCGTGTCATCGGCGTGGAGGCCCGCCGTCAGATCCTCGAGCGAGCCGGCCGCCTGCCCGATGCCGCGATCGCGTGCGTCGGAGGGGGATCTAACGCCATCGGCCTGTTCCACGCGTTCCTCCCGGACACCGATGTACGCCTCATCGGCTGCGAGGCCGCCGGGCATGGCGTGGAGACCGGCAAGCACGCGGCGACCCTGTCGGCGGGCGAGCCCGGCGTCCTGCACGGATCGCGCTCCTACGTGCTGCAGGACGATGAAGGCCAGATCACCGAGCCCTGGTCGATCTCGGCCGGGCTCGACTACCCGGGCGTCGGACCGGAGCACGCATACCTTCACGACACCGGCCGCGCCGAGTACCGGCCGGTCACCGACGCCGCCGCGATGCGGGCCTTCCGGCTGCTCGCGTCGGCCGAGGGCATCATCCCGGCGATCGAGAGCGCTCACGCGCTCGCCGGCGCTATCGAAGTCGGCACGGAGCTCGGACCGGACGGACTGATCCTGGTGAGCCTGTCCGGCCGCGGCGACAAGGACATGGACACCGCCGCACGGTACTTCGAACAGGAGGCCGACGCGGCCACGGCGGGGGGAGCACGGAAGTGAGCGGAAACCTGGGGCTCCTGGCCGGCACGCTGGCCCGGACGAAACAAGAGAACCGGGCCGCGCTCATCACGGGCACGACAGCCGGCTTTCCGACCGTCGACGAGGGCATCGCCGCGATCCGCGCGATGCTGAACAGCGGAGCCGACATCGTCGAGGTCGGCTTGCCGCACAGCGACCCGGTGCTCGACGGCCCGGTGATCCAGGCCGCCGCCGACATCGCCCTGCGCGGCGGCGTCCGGATCGCCGACGTCATCCGCACCGTGCGAGAGGCCTACCAGGCCACCGGCAAGCCAGTCCTGGTCATGTCGTACTGGAACCCGATCGACAGGTACGGCGCCGAGCGCTTCAGCAGCGAGCTGGCCGAGGCGGGCGGCGCCGGATGCATCCTGCCTGACCTGCCCGTGCAGGAGTCCGCGCGGTGGCGCGAAAGCGCGGCCAGGCATGACCTCGCCACCGTCTTCGTGGCCGCGCCGAGTACTACGGACGAGCGGCTACGGGAACTCACCGCGGCAGGAACGGGGTTCGTCTACGCCTCGTCGCTGATGGGAGTCACCGGCGTCCGGGAAGCTGTCGATACAGCCGCCAGCTCGCTGGTGCGGCGGATCAGGGCGGCCACCGAACTCCCCGTCTGCGTCGGAATCGGGATTTCCACCGCCGCGCAGGCTGCACGGGTGGCCGGCTTCGCCGACGGCGTGATCGTCGCGTCCGCGCTGGTCAAGGCCATCATCGACGCACCCGACCCTGCCGCTGGAGCCGCGACGTTGGCGCAGCTCACCGCCGAACTCAGCCTCGCGACCCGTCGGCAGGCGGACTGAAGCGTGAACGCTCAGTGCTTTGCTCGCATCCCGGACCGCGCCCCGTCAGGTAAGAGTGGTGGCATGGAAAACCCCGCGCAACTGCTGCATCGTCTTACATCATTCGCGTCCTTCGAGGAAGACCGCCTCTGGGATGCTCCGGTCGACGACCCTCGCGTCCTGCGTGATCTGCGGACGAACGACCAGTCCCGGTTCCCGTGGTTCTTCAAGCGATACTCGCGGCCGCTGTCCCGCGTGGCGCTGCCCCGGATCTTGCCGTCTACGGCGGCTCCGGCCGTGGCGGTCCTGGCGGGGACTGCTCAGGTGGCTCCCGGGGTTCTCGATCTGGCCCAGCTGTCGCGCCTGCTGTACTTGTCTGCCGGGGTAGTGCGCACCGGGGAGCGGCCACGCGGGCAGTTCCTGTTCCGCGCGGCAGGGTCGGCTGGGGGCCGTTTTCCGCTGGAATTGTACGTCGCTGTCCCGGAGGGCATGAAGCTGCCGGCGGGCGTGCACTGGTACGACCCGCTCGATCATGCCCTGGTCGAGGTCGGTCCGCCGCCGCGCGGGGACGCGCCCGCTGTTGTCGTTACCGGCGTCCCGTGGCGCACCGGCTGGCGTTACCGCGAGCGAGGCTACCGGCACGTGTACTGGGACGCGGGCACGATGCTGGCCCAGTTGCTCGCGGTCGCCGACTCCGCCGGGCTGGTCGCGAGGCCGCACACCGGCTTTCCTGACGCGGCGGTCGCTGCCCTGGTCGGCGCTGACAGGGTGCACGAGCTGCCGGTGGCCGTCGTCGCCCTCGGCGACGGCAGGCCAGCCCTGGACGCGGCGGGTGCGGCCGCGCAGGGCGAGGTCGATGCTGCCCCCGTCGAGTTCCCTCTGGTCACGGCCGCCCAGCGAGCGGGGGACAGCGACACGCTCGGACCGCCCTGGGAGCGGGGCGCCCCGGTGGACGTGCCGGTCGAGAAAACCGAACCAGTTGAGGCAGTGGTGCTGGCACGCGGGTCGCAGCGCCTCATGGATCCCGCCAGGGGCCTGCCGGAGAGCCTGCTGCGCACCTGCCTGCGGGTGGCGCTGCGCGGGATCGACCTCCCGCACTGGGTGGCTGCGCACGACGTCGGCGGACTGGCTCCCGGCCTGTACCGGTGGCCGGATCTTTCCGTCCCGGTCCGCTCCGGGCCGATGCGGGACGAGGTCTGCCGGGTGTGCATGGAACAGGCACTCGCACATGACGCGGCGTTCGTCGTGATCGCCGCCGACGACGTCGGCGCCCTCGACGCCCGGCAGTACCGCGAAGCACAGCTTGAGGCGGGTCTGGCTGAGGGCAGGCTGCACCTGGCCGCCTATGCCCTCGGCGCCAGCGCCACCGGGATGACGTTCGTTGACGGCGCGATCCCTGCCTTCCTCGGCGAGCAGCTGGACGGGTTGCTCTTCACCTGCGTCGGCGTGCCGCAGTACAAGTCCGCCGCCGGCGGCCCGCCAGGCGCCCCGACCTTTGTCCGCAATGTGCGACCACGCGATGAAGACTGAAGCGCGAAGACGCGATGCCGAAATCCCGCACCTCAGAAAACGGCAATGATAAAATGAATAAAACAGCGGGGTAACTCAAGCAGCCAAACAGCGACATGCCAGGACCATTCCGTTTAGCGCTGCTTTCGAGGCATGGAATGCGAGGCGATTACCGATGAATGTCCCGACGGATTCCCGTGGCGGGCTGGCGCGGGACGCGGAGCGCGCAGCCGCTAATGCCGGTCCGGTCGCGACCGCCTACGTCGAGGTCAACAGCCACAGCATCACCAGCGTCGGCCAGTACGTGCTTGCCTCGAACGGCGCCAGCGTCTTCGACATCGGCATCATCTTCGCCGCCAACATCAACTACAACGGATCGAGCGCCTTCCTGTACTTCAACCCGCAGACGCAGGCTGTCCTCGATAACGCCGCGACCCAGATCGCGCCCCTGCGGGCCAAGGGGATCAAGATCCTGCTGTCCATCCTCGGCAACCACCAGGGCGCGGGCTTCGCGAATTTCCCCGACCAGCAGGCCGCGACCGCGTTCGCGGCGCAGCTGGCGGATACGGTGACCACCTACGGCCTCGACGGCATCGACTTCGACGACGAGTATGCCGACTACGGCACCAACGGCACGGGGCAGCCGAACGCGTGGTCGTTCCCCTACCTGGTCCAGGCTCTGCGGAACGACCTGCCGGACAAGATCATCTCCCTGTACTTCATCGGCCCCTCATCGCAAACCCTGTCCTACGGCGGGATCGAAGTCGGCAACCTGCTCAGCTACAGCTGGAACGCGTTCTACGGCTCCTGGAACGTGCCTGAAGTGCCCGGAATGACCAAAGCTCAGCTGGGACCCGCCGCGGTCGAGATCCAGGGCACCCCGGCATCGACAGCCAGTGGCCTGGCGGAGCAGACCGTGGACAGCGGCTTCGGCGTCTACAACACCTACAACCTCCCCGACTCCGACGTCAGCCAGTACCTGTCCTCGTTCACCAAGCCGCTCTACGACAGCGACGCCGTCTACACCGGCTAGGGGCGGCTTACGCCACAAGGACGCTCTCGCCGTCCCGGCCGGTGGCGGCCGGAACCGACGCGGGGGCGCGGCGGTCCGTTCCGCGCAGCAGCAGAGCGCCGTAGGCGACGGCAATCGAGCCGCACACCAGCAGCGCGCCGGTGAGGCCGACCGTGCTCGCCAGCGCAGATGCGATGAGCGATCCGGCCCCGATGCCGCCGATCGACACAGGAATCGCCAGCCCGTAGGCCCGCCCGAACGAGTCCTGCGGCAGCGTCCGCTGCAGCCCGGTCTCGGTCATGATCTGGACCAGGATGGCGCCGGTACCGGTGGCGCCGGCCAGGACGATCACGGCGGGACTCCAGTGCACCACCGCCAGCAGCAGCACTGGCAGCCCGACCGCGGCCAGCGTCGCGACCAGGACCGCGCGGCTGGGCAAGCGGGCCGCCCGGCTGGCCAGCGCGGTGCCGGCCAGGCCACCGGCGCCCAGCGCGGCGAACAGGTAGCCGTAACCCTGCAGGCCGAGCCCGGACGACCGGGCGACGAGGATGAACAGCACCGTCTGCATGCCGTAGACCAGGCTGCATACGATGTCGGCGCCGACCAGTCGCACCGCCGCCGGGTGCGCCCGCAGCGCCGCCGCGCCATCCGCCACCTGGCGCAGCAGCCCGGCAGGCTGCTCCGGCGTGACCCGCTCCACGCGGAAGGCCCCGTCGGCCCGGATGGCCAGCACGCAGATCGCTGAGGCGCCGAACGTGGCCGCGTTCACCACGAACGCCAGCGCGGGCTGCCCGAGCAGCAGCAGCACGCCGCCCAGCGCCGGCCCCGCGATGACCCCGGCGCCCGTGACGGCGGCCCGGGCCGCATTCGCACCCGGCAGGTCCGCCCCGGCCACCAGCCGCGGCGTGGTCGCCGCCACCGACGGCAAGTACGGAGTGGCGGCGGCCGTCGCAAGCGCCGCGATCACCGGAGCGAAGACGACCGGCAGGTTCGCCGCCGCGACGAGCGCCAGCGCCAGCATCAAGGCGAGCCTGATGAGATCGCAGGCCACCATCACGCGTCGCCGGTCGAAACGGTCCGCGACGATGCCGCCGAACGGCCCGAGGACGACAATCGGGACGATCCGGGCAGCGGTGGTGACGCCGGCCCACATCGCCGAACCGGTTCGCTGGTAGACCAGGGTGACCAGCGCGATGTTGTACAGCCAGTCGCCGGCCTGCGAGACCGCGAGCCCGGCCAGCAGCGCCCGGAACGCCGGGTAGCGCAGCGCCCCCCGGATGGTGCCTTCAGGGGAGTTCTTCACGTTCATCGCGGCCCTTCTTTCCATCGGCGCGGGTTTGCGGGTTAATTCCACGGTCGGGCTAAAGGGCCGGTCAGCGCATCGGCCAGGCGCCTTATCCGGCACTGCGCCGGTGCTCAGTTTTCCTGCGGATATCTTTAGGAAGCCGCCATGCCCGCCTGGGCCCGGCGTGTTGCGGTGTCCCTGCCGCTGGCGAGGGCACCGTATTTGTGACAGCTTTTGCCCATGAGCGGGGACGTGGTCAGTCCGGTACTGATCGGGCGCGGCGAGGAGCTGGCGGTCTTGGCCGCGGCGCTGGACCGGGCGCTGGCGGGAGAGACCGGGTTCGTGCTCCTCGGGGGCGAGGCGGGTGTCGGCAAGACCCGGCTGCTGCGGGAACTGTCCGCGCGGGCGGAGGACGCTGGGTTCGGCGTGCTGTCCGGGCACTGCGTCGAGCCGGGGGCCGAGGGCCTGCCGTTCGCCCCGCTGGTGGACGTGCTGCGCACGCTCGCCCGCACGATGCCGCCTGACCAGCTCGGCAGGGTCCTCGGCCCGGCAGCGTCCGCCTTGTCCCGGCTGCTGCCCGAGCTCGCTCCGGAAGCCCAGCCGCCGGGATCGCCCGGCGAGACCCCGCAGAAGGCACAGCTTCTCGAGCTAGTCCTCGGCGTGCTCGGCCGGCTGAGCTCGGTCAGGCCGGTCCTGCTCGCGGTCGAGGACGTGCACTGGGCCGACGGGTCGACCCTGGACCTGGCCGCGTTCTTGATCAGGTCGCTGCCCGCCGCCCGCGCGCTGCTGGTGATCACCTACCGGTCGGACGAACTGAACCGTCACCACCCGCTGCGCCCGCTGCTGGCCGCCTGGGAGCGCGACCGGTCGGTCCGCCACGTCGGGCTGCGCAGGTTCGGCCGCGAGGAGGTCGCCGCCCAGCTTCGGGCGATCCTCGGCGCGGACCCCGCGCCTGGCGTCGCGGACGTGGTGTTCGGCCGGTCCGGCGGCAACGCCTACCTCGTCGAGGAGCTCGCCGGGGTGGTGCGGGCCGGCGGCGACCCGGCGGGCCTGCCGCCATCGCTGCGGGACGTGCTGCTCAGCCGGGTGGACGCGCTGAGCGCGGACGCGCAGCGGCTGCTGCGCATCGCGTCGGCGGCAGGCCGGACGGTGCCGGACCGGCTGCTCGCCGAGGTCGCCGGGGTCGCCAGGGCCGAGCTCTTCGCCGCGCTGCGGGAGACCGTGGAGAACCACCTGCTGGTGGTCGACCCGGCGGGACACGGCTACCAGTTCCGGCACGCGCTGACCCGGGACGCGGTGTATGAGGACATGCTGCCCGGCGAGCGGACCGACCTGCACGCCGCCTACGCCGAGGCGCTGGCCGCCGACTCCGGCCTGGCCGGCGACGAGGCGGCGCTGCCCGCTGCGCTGGCCCGCCACTGGTACGCCGCCCTCGACCTGCCCCGCGCGCTGCCGGCCGCGATCGACGCCGCGACCCTCGCAGCGGCCTCCTACGCGCCTGCCGAGGCGCTGCGCCACCTCGAACGCGCGCTGGAGATCTGGCGCAGGGTGCCCGACGCGGAACGGCGCACCGGCCTGGACCGGACCGAGGTGACCCGGCTCGCCGCGGAGGCGGCCTACCACGCGGGCCAGCTCGACCGGACCCGGTCGCTGCTGGCCAGCGCGCTCGCCGGGCTGCCGCCGGACAAGGCCCCCGAACGCAGGGCACTGCTGCTGCGGCAGGACGCGCTCGTTCAGACGGAGCTGGGCATGCTGAGCGAGGCGGCGCAGACGCTCCGGGGAGCGCTCGCGCTGCTGCCCGCCGGCGAGACCACCCGGGCGCATGCTGTCGTGCTCATGGCGCTGGCCACCGCCTACGGGCGCGTGAACGCCAGCGCGGAAGCCGGGGAGGCGGCGCAGCGGACGGTCGGCGCCGCCCGGGAGGCGGCGCAGCGGGCGGTCGACGCCGCCCGGGCGGCGGACGCACCGGACGTGGAGGCCGAGGCGGCGCTGTCGCTCGGCCTGTTCCGGTTCATGCTTCACCCGTCCGAACCCGACGCGGCCCTGGAGACACTCCGCGCCGGCTTGCGGCTAGCGCTTGACATGGACATCCCGTTCGCCGCGGTGCGCGGCTACGGGAACCTGTCGGATTCACTGCACGCACTCGGCAGGTACGCCGAGGCCTGCCATTACGCAGTCGAGGGGGCGGAACTGGCGGTCCGGGCCGGGCTGGCCCGCACGTACGGCTGTTACCTTGTCCACAACCAGGCCGAGAGCCTGCTGTGCCTGGGAGAGTGGGCCCGGGCGGACCAGGTGACCGCCGAGGGGCTGGCCGGCCAGCCGGAAGGGCAGTTCGGCGCGCTTCTCCGGAAGGTGCGCGCCGAACTCGCCGCGATGCGCGGGCAGTACGACGAGATCGACAGCGAGCTGCGCGCGGCGCTGAGGGACATGAGCGGCACGACGGACTACCAGGTCGCGCAGCCAGCGCGTTACATCACCGCCCTGATCGCGCTGGGCATGGGCGACCTGGCCGCCGCGCGGAACGCGGCCGGCGCCGGGCTCGGGCTGCCCGGCGCGGACCTGCTCTACGGAGCGCGGTATACCTGGCCGCTGGTCTGGCTGGGAACGCGGGCCGAGGCGGACGAGGCGGACCGGCTGCGTGCCCGGCACCGCGAGATTCCGGAGCGGATCACGGCCCGCTGCGCCCAGTTGGCCCGGATAGCAGCGGACCTGCCCGCCCCGTCGCAGTTTCCGGTCCTGCTGGCATACCGGTCACTGGTGACAGCCGAGCACGCGCGGGCCATCGGGCCACCGGACGGCAGCGCCTGGGCCGCCGCCGCGGGCGCCTGGCGGGCCGTCGGCAACCCGTACCAGCTCAGCTACGCGCTGCTGCGGCTTGCCGAGGCCCGCCTTGCCGCTGGCGACCGCGACAACGCGGCCGGCACCCTGCGCGAGGCCCACGCGATCGCCGAACGGCTGGGCGCCGCGCCGATCGCTGCCGACGCGGCCGCTCTCGCCCGGCGCGCGCGGATCAGCCTCACGGCCGGCGTCGCGCCGGAGCGGGAAGACGGGCTCGCCCGGCTCGGCCTCACCGGCCGCGAGCGCGAGATCCTGCTGCTGGTCGCCGCCGGGCACACCAACAGGGAAATCGCCCAGGCCCTGTTCATCAGCCCGAAAACCGCCGGCGTGCACGTCTCGAACATCCTGGCCAAACTCGGCGTCACCGGCCGCGTGGAGGCCGCCGCCGTCGCTCACAGGTCCGGCCTCACCACCGGGTCGCCGGAGTCGCGACCGGCCGGCCCGGGCGATTGAGTAAGGCATCCGCCCAGCAGGTAAGCACGCCCCCGTTCCGCGGTAAACATCCGGGGATGCCGGCTAGGGCAACGGCGCGCGGTATCTGAACCACCGTTACCCGGGACAATACGGCGGCCGGCCGATGCGGCGACCGGCCCCTTAGCCGGACAGTGGAGTTATCCGCAAAGGACAACGCACGAAGGGAACATCACCATGAAGTCCTGGTATTAATCACCGGCACAGGACAGAGCCGGGTGGCCCCAGGGAGATCCCTGGGGCCACCCGGCTCATGTGCGGATCTGCCCGGAGGATCGTATAGCGCTCGAATGCTCGATGGCTGACCTGCGCTTTCGCTGGCAGGCTAGACGTAGGCGTCTTGGGTCATCATGACGATGGGATCAGCGAGACGGAGGCGGACAAGCACGAGGCAGCCGCCAGCGCGTTCATGTCCAGGGTCCGCGAACCGGCGTGGGCTGGGCGTGGCAGAGTTAATCAGGTGCCGCAGGTGAACACTGACCGTGACGTCGGCGCGGCGAGCGTGGGAATGGGCTTGGTTGACCGCGATAGAGGCTGTCGGGTGACTCGTGATCAGGATCGGGGAGCCTTTCCGGGCGTCGTGGCGGAGAGTTCTCGTTCCGGGGGAGCTGTCAGTGCCGGGGCGGCGGGTGCGATGTTCCGTGATCAAGGTCCCGGGCGTGATCACGGAATATCGCGCCTGTCCTGACCTGGGCGATCTTCCGTGATCACGCCCGCGGGCATGATCACGGAAACCAGCGCCGGTCCGGGCGGCTGCCGCGTGGCTCGTGATCAGGATCGGGGAGCTTTTTCCGGCATCGTGAGGGAGAGTTCTCGCCCGCGGGCATGGCTCCTGGTGCGGGAGGGGCCGCGCCTGGCTGGCGCGCCTGATTGGCGTGCCCCGGGGCCGGCGCGAGGCCCGTGGTTGTGACTTTGCCGGGCTTGCCCGGGCTTCGCGCAGGCCCGTCGTTGTGACCTTGCTGGCGCTATAGCGCGGGCGTTGTGACATCGCTGGGCCTGCCGGCGCCGTTCCAGGCCCGTCGTTGTGACAATGCCGGGCCTGGCGCGGCCGGGCCCGGCAGCGCCAGGCAGTGCGGCGCGGCCATCGGGGGTGCCGGAACCCATGGGGCGCCGGAGCTCCGGGGAGTTTTCAGCCGGTAACATCGAAAATCGTCCTTTAAGCGAAAAACTCCTCGATGACTCAGGGAAGGGAAAGTCTCCCCGCTGACCCGCCGGAGCCTGGCCTTCCAAGATCCCGGGTCACCCGACAGCCTCATATGCGCCGGCAGCCTTCCGTGATCAAGAAAAACAGGTCACGGCCAGCGGTGATCACGGAAGACCGTTGTCAGCTCGAGGCGACAGCACCTGAGCGCAAGATCTAGGTCTCGCGGAAGCCGCCGAGGAACCTGCGGAAGACACCGCCCTCTCTGGGCAGCGCGGGGGCCGGAGGTGGCGCGACGTCCCGCTCGCGTCCCTCGGGCTTGTCGTAGTCGGCTCGGGTGATGGCGTCGATGATCTGAGCCTCGTCGAACTCCTCTGAGCCGGGGATCTCGGGGACGAAGCCGACCAGATCGCCGTCAAGCAGCACCTCTGCCTCAAGCGAGGCGGTGCCTTCGCTGCCCCATATAGCCTCGCGCCCGCCGGCGAGGCTGACGCGGACGCCGTAGGAGCCGACGCCCAATCGGGCGAGGTGCGCGTTGATACCGCGATCTCTGAGCGCGTCGGATACCCGCAAGGCCCGGTTCTCATCCATAGGTCAGAGTACCGGCGGTGGCGCAGTGGCAGGCTGCGGGCGGCCTCCGATGGAGGCCGCCCGCAGGGTCTGCGTCAGCTGTTGCGCGGTGTGGGCAGCACGAACGGCCCGACGACGGCGTCGGGGTCGTCGCCGTAGCTGAGCCAGCTGGCGATCGGCTGGCGGACGCCGACGCCCGGACGGTGGTAGTCGCAGACGCCCGTCGGGAACGCCTGGCGGAGCTCGGCCTGCTCGGCCGCCGTGAAGGTCACCGGGTAGTCGCGGAAGTTCAGCGGCTTCAGGCCGCACTTCAGGGCGGACATTGTCAGGGGCGCGCCAGCCACGAGGCGGGGGTTGGACGCTACTGGGTAGGCGGCACCGCACTGCCCTGTACCTGGGTCGGTGAGGGTCTGGTGCACCAGGTCGGTCGCCGACATGAAGCAGCCGTCGGTCAGCCCGGCCGGCTTGTCGCCGAGCACCTTCTGCTGCGCGCCGCTGTGGCTGTGGTCATTCTCGATGTTCGTCAGCCAGGCGTCCATCTCGGCCAGTTCGTAGGTGTTGGCCGCGTTGATCTCCGCCGTTGTCGGCATGTTCTCGATGATGACCTGGTTGCCGTCAGTCCTGTTGGCGGCGAGCAACCGCGCGCGGATGATGAATGACCAGTCAGTGGTGTGGATGTCGTTCCCGAATCCGATGAAATCGAGGTCGAGGCGCTGGTCGATGACCGGCGTCGTGCGCAGTCCCAGTGACGCGCTGTTGATCAGGTCGTCGGCGTAGACCGCGTGCAGCGCCTTGAGGCTTGCCTCGGTACGCTGCGGGACGGGGGCGCCGGCGAAGTTCATCCCGCCGATGCCGGAGTTGAGCGACGCGAACTGGGCCGGCGTGATGGCGCCTGAGTTCAGCGCGGCGAGCCCGTACTGCACCCCGACGTTGTCCAGCGGGCTGTTGGGGAAGCCGGTGGCCGGATCGACCCCGAGCTGGTTGACGATCTGCTCGTCGGAGTTGCAGATGATCCCGGTCGGGTTCGTCGGGCTCCACTGCTCGGCGGGCGGGATGATGCTGGCGTTGCAGCTGCCGGTCGCCGTTGAGCGGTTCGCGAAGGTGTTATCCCACGACACGCACGTCGTGTAGTCGTTGAAGCCGGCGATGGCGGTCTTCTGCGCGGTCGTGAACGACGAGCCGTCAGGCCCGGCGAAGAAAGAGTCGAGCAGCCTGCAGTCGGTGACCGGCCCGGCGGTCGTCAGCGGGTCGGGGAACGAGATGCTCGGGATGATGCCGTCCAGGATGCCCGGGTAAGAGTCGGCGATCTCATATTGCTGGATGGCGCCGCCTGAGCCGCCCCAGCCGATGGTGAACCGCACGGGACCGTAGGTGTCGATGAAGTGCTCCTTGACCATCATCGCGGCCTCAGCCGAGATGATCGTCGAGCAGTTGTTGTCGAGCACGTTGAGCGTCGATGACGCGACGGCGTATCCCAGCGACAGGAACTGATCATTCAGCACCCCGCCAGTGGAGGTGCCCTGGTGGTAACCGGAGTTGCAGCCGCCCCCGAAGGTGTAGATGAGCTTGCCGTTCCAGCTCGTGTCGGGCCGCAGCGGCGACGGGGCCTGCCCGTCGTACAGCGCCGCGGTCTGGTAGACGGCCCGGTCGATGACGCCGGTCTCGACCCGCACGATATAGGGCACGCTCTGCCCGTTCACGGTCGCTGTCGCCGCGTCGGCGGGAATGGTCGCGGGATCGGCCAGCGGCACGAAAGCGCCAGAGGTGTTCTTGTACACGAACGAGACCATGGTCGGCGCGACGCAGTCGGGCGGGGTTGAGGGGGCGAGACCGAAGGATGTCGTCTGGCATACAAAGGGGAGCTGCTGCTTGCCGGAAAAGACCGGTCCGCTGATCGAGTGGTCGATGACATCAAGCGACGACGCGAAGCGTCCGCGCACGGATGCGACGAGCCGGTTACGGCCGATCGCCAGGCCGGTGACCAGCCCGAGGAGGCTTCCGTCTGACTGCGCCTGGAAGCTGGACGTGACGTCCTGGCCGTCCGAGGTGATCCGGACGTCGGCCGGGTCGACGTGCCTCGGGACATCGACGCGCATCAGCACCTCGCCGCCGCTGACCAGCTCAGGTCGGGGGTTGGACACGGTTACCAGAGCGAGCCGTCCTGGCCCTGGCCCGTGACCCGGCCCCCGGGCCTGAGCGGCGGTCGGCGCGAGCATGAGCCCGATCGCCGAGGTTGCCGCCAGCAGCCCCAGTGGCAGGCCCCGCATTAGGCGTGATCTCACAGAGAACCTCCTTACCGGACGCAAGGTGCGTCACCATGACGTCCCCAGCCCTTAGGCATATCACCCGATCAACCACGCCGAACAGCCCTGGGCCTGCTGCGAGCGTCACCCAGGGCAACCAGGGGTGCAGGCGCGCGTTGTCCCCGGCACGATGTGCTGGGCGATCTGGCCGATTTCGGAATGGCACCGGCCATCCTGGCGGGTAGGGTCGGGCGGCATGGAAACCGCCTCCCCCGCCATGAGCCCTGGCGAGCTGAAGATCGCCGAACTGGCCGAGGCCGCGCTTTCGTGCGAGCCACTGGCCCGCGCTCGCCGATTGGCTAGCTGGGTGGGTCGGGGCAGGACACTGACCGAGAGCGGCGTGCTGCGCCCGAGGGAGGCCGAGCGGGCTAGCCTGGAACTCGGGATCTGGGTTCCCTTCATGAAAGTGCGCAGCGCGCTGGACATCGAGCCTCTGATGCGGGACTGGCGCACCGCGATCGCGGCTGGATTCCTCGAGGTCGACGGGCGCCTGGCTTGGGCCACTGACCTGGCAGTCGAGGGATCTCGGGCGTACTCAGATCCGGCCGCCATCCTCGAAGCCTGGTTCGATGCCGTGGTCTTGCTTCTCGACCTGGCGGGCGAAGATCCGTGCGCCGGGTGCCTGGTCGCGCTGCACGAGCTCCGCGTGCTGACCGCGTCGGTGACCCTCGAGCGGCTCGTCAGCGCGGTCGAGACCGTGGCCGGGCAGACGGAGCCTCAGGAAGGGCCGTGCTCGGACTGTGGCCTGGTCCATGACGTAGATGGGCAGCTCGCCCTCTTTGATCTTCTGGACGATGAGGATCGGGGCGGCGACGACGGCGACGAGGAAGTGGCCGAGCACGTCGCCGGCGCAGTCACGGACTTGGTGGCGTTCGGTGCGGCCGAGACTGCCGGCGAGATGGTGCGGCTGACTCCGCTGGGCGAGTTCCTGGCGGAGGAAGTATTCCGTGAGCTTGAGGTACCGCGCGATGCCGATGTCGCCACAATGGTGTCCGCCATCAGCGAGTTTCCGCCGCTATTCCGCCCTGCGATCGCTGGGCCGTGGCTGAGCGCGCGTTCGATCGCGGAGGCGGTGAGCGAACTGCTCACCTTCGCTGAGTCCGCGAGCGGCGCCGAGCGGATGACCGCTCTCGCGTTCACCGGGGAACTCGGAGCTGACGCCGCCGGGGCGTGGCGCGAATGGGCGAGCCGGCCGGGAATCGGCGCGTACGCCAGGCAATGGCTGCGGTCGCTAGGCGAGCCGGTGCCGGGGGAGTCGGCAGATGGGGCCTGGCTGGCAGTCGACGGGTTGTGCCTTGTCGTGGAGAGCCTGGCCGATACCGTGCCGTCGGCCGCGCTGAGCGACGCGCTGGCTGACCAGGTCGGCGATCAAATGGCCGAATCGCTCGAGCTGATACTTGGCTCAGGTCACCCCAAGGCGGAATACGTCGCCGCCTTGCTGACCGGCTCTCCTGGCCACGCGGGGCCGACGTGAATGCGCGGCTATATTCTCGCCTGCTGGAGCCGGCAGCCAAATCGAGGCATAAGCTTACGTGGCGTCTCCGGGGCCGCACCACCGCCTCAGCTCTTTCGAGCTGCGTTCGCTGGCTGCCGGAGAGTTCCCGCTCCCTGCGGTCCGGCGTCTGCGGGCTGCCGAGTCGCCTTGGTCGGCCTCGGCCGGGGCGAAGAGGCCAGGCGCCGGCGTTCAGGCGGCCGTTCGCAGTACCTGCCTGACCTTGAGCCTGGTGCCGGTTCGCAGGATCGCGCGCTCGTACACGGTGGCGGCGAAGCGGGCCATGACGACCGTTCCGGCGATCGAGATGGCGGCTGAGAGCGCGACCTGCCAGTTTGGCGCGGCACCGAGGGCCACGATGACAGGCATCGTGACCGGCGCGGTGAAAGGTATGAACGCGAGCACGTGGTAGAACGGGTTCACGCTGGTGGCGTAGACCACGCTGTAGGTCAGCACGTAGCCGAGGATCAGCGGGATCTGCAGCGGGAGCGCCGCGTTGTAGGCATCGGACTGGCGCGAGATCAGGGCGCCGGCGGCGGCATAGGCGGTGCAGTAGAACGCGTAGCCGAGCAGCAGCCACAGGCCCGCCACCAGGACAACGCCCGAGCTGGTCCGCAGGACGGCGTGTGACCCGATCGCGTGCCCAAGTGCCAGGTAGACGCCGACCATGGCGGCGATCTGGCCGAAGGCGAGCAGGCCCATCCCGATGACCTTGCCTGCCAGCAGCTGGGCCGGCCGCAGGGTAGTCAGCAGGACCTCGACGACCCTGGTCGCCTTTTCCTCGCCTACGCCGATCGTGATCCTGATGCCGTAGGTCAAGATGATCACGTAGATCAGGATCGACACTGTAAGGCCGGTGATCCTGCTCGCCAGGCCGCGCCCTGGAGCGGTGAGACCGCGGACCGGCAGCGCGATGCCATGGGCCGCGATGCCAGCGGCGGTGGCCGGGGGAAGCTGGGCGTAGAGCTTCTGCAGGCCGCCGATCTGCGAGAGCGCGCCGGGCAGCGTGCCGCCGGGGGACGAGCCCGTGCTGAATGACTGCTGCTTGACGAGCACCTCGGAGTCGCCGACCAGCACCGCTGCCAGCCTGCCGTCACGTAGTCGCGCCCTGGCGGCGGCGAGACCGGGCAAGCTGACGATGGTCACCGTCGTCGATGACAGGCGCCCGGCCTCCCGCGCCGTCGCGGTGAGCGCGGCGGTCTGGCTGCCCACGATCCCGACCCGGGCAGTGCTGCGGTGTCCCTGCAGCAGGGCGGGGATCAGGGCGCCGGCGGCGACCGCGACCAGCAGCAGTACCGAGGCGACCCAGAACGACTTGGCCCTGGCCCGGTCGTTGATCTCGCGCCTGGCAACCAGCCAGGTCGCGGCCCACCAGTTCGTGCTCATCGCGGCATCTCCTCCTGCTCTTTCCGGCCGCCTTCCGCCGGGTCGGCGCCGACCGCGTCGCGGAACACCTCGGACAGCCTGCGTCGCTCGAAGCCGAACTGCTCGACGGGCCCGGCCTTCCTGGCCAGGTCGAGGATGGCCTGCGCATCATCAGGCCGCGACAGCGAGATCCTGGCGGTGCCGCCAGTGACCTGGTCGACGATCCCGAGGTCGCCGAGGTCGCAGGCCCAGCTCGCCTGGTCGTCGCCGGCTACCTTGACCGCGATCCTCAGCTGACCGCCCTTCGCCAGGTCGTCGACCGTGCCGTCGGCCACCAGCAAGCCGTGATCGATGATCGCGACCGAGGTGCACAGGTGCTCGACCAGGTCAAGCTGATGGCTGGAAAAGAGCATGGTCACGCCCGCCGCCGCCCGCTCGGCCAGCACCTGGCTCATGGCGTCAACGCCGACCGGGTCGAGGCCGGAGAACGGCTCGTCGAGAACCAGCAGCTCGGGGTCGTGAACGAGCGCGGCTGCCAGCTGGACCCGCTGCTGATTGCCGAGCGACAGGGTCTCGGTCTTGACCTGGCCCTTGTCGGCGAGCCCCAGGCGCTCGCTCCACCTGGCGGCCGCTGAATGCGCGTCAGCCGCGGTGAGGCCGTGCAGCCTGGCGAAGTACTCAAGCTGCTCGAGGACCCGCATGGCCGGGTAAAGGCCGCGCTCTTCCGGCATGTAGCCGATCCGGCGGCGGGCCTGGGCGTCAATCGCCTGCCCGTTCCACCGGACGCTGCCTTCGTCTAGCGCGACGACACCGACGATCGCGCGCATGGCCGTTGTCTTGCCCGCCCCGTTAGGCCCCAGAAAACCGAAGACCTGACCCGGCGGCACGGTGAATGTCAGCCTGTCGAGCGCCTGCACGTTACCGTACCGGCGGCGCAGGCCGTCCAGTTCGAGCACGCCGCTCTGGCTCGTCATCTGTCGTGCCTCCTAGTTAGCCCCGCCCGGCCCGCTTCCCGGCAGCTCCCTTGTTAAACTGATATCAGTATGATATATGTGTGTTATCAAGCTAGTCAAGCGGAGGTGGTCAAGATGGCCGCGCCAGTTTCCCTCCAGGGCAACGTCGCCAAGCAGGTAACCGAGTATGACGCGAAGTCCGCGCCAGGCATCCCGATCCTGGCAATCAGCGTTATCGCCGTGCTCGCCGGGATCGTGCTGATCTATGTCGCGAACAACCGGGTTTCCGGCACTACATCAACGGCGCTGGTCTGGGCAGCCGTCGTCCTTTTCATCGCGGCCGGGCTCGCCTTCCGCGGCCTGACGCCTGTCGTCGCCGGCGAGGGGCGGGCGGTGCAGTTGTTCGGCCGGTACCGGGGAACGATCCGGGCCGCGGGGCTGCAGTGCGTGAACCCCTTCACCATCCGAAGGACCGTGTCGGTACGGGTGAGGAACCATGAGACCTCGATAGCCAAGGTCAACGACGCCGACGGCAACCCGATCGAGATCGCCGCCGTCGTGGTCTGGCAAGTCCAGGACACGGCCAAGGCGCTCTACGGTGTCGATGACTTCGCCACGTTCGTCGCGATCCAGACTGAGACCGCCGTCCGGCATATCGCGTCCAGCTATCCGTACGACAACCGCGGCAGCGACGAGCTATCGCTGCGGGGCAACGCGGAGGACATCACCCAGAAGCTGTCGGCGGAGATCGCTGCCCGGGTCACGTCCGCCGGCGTGGAGATCATCGAGTCAAGGCTGACCAGGCTGTCGTACGCTCCGGAGATCGCCCAGGCGATGCTGCGCCAGCAGCAGGCAAGCGCCGTGGTGGGGGCGCGCACGAAGATTGTCGAAGGGGCGGTCGGCATGGTTCAGCTTGCGTTGCAGCGGCTCGAAGAGGAAGGCGTCGTTCAGCTGGATGAGGAGCGCAAGGCGGCCATGGTGTCGAACCTGCTCGTCGTCCTGTGCAGCGAGCAGGCGACCCAGCAGGTCGTCAACACTGGCTCGCTCTACCAGTAACAGTGAGCGACCGGAAAAGCATATTGCTGCGGCTGGACCCTGCCGTCCACGATGCTCTGGCCCGGTGGGCGGGCGACGAGTTGCGCAGCACCAACGCCCAGATCGAGTTCCTGCTGCGCCGGGCGCTGGCCGAGGCGGGGCGGCTGCCCGGGCACGCCGGGGCGATGCGCAAGCCCGGCAGGCCGCCCCGGGACCGCCCGCCGGACTAGCTCCCGGGACCCGGCTCCCTGCAACGGGGGGCCGGGGTCGGGGGCTGCTGCGCCCGGTTGATGGCCGGCGACGGCGGCCTTAAGCTCAGGCAGATGCCGGCACCGGAACTCGACCAGGTCGGCGCGGCGCTTGGCCAGGCGGTGCTCGGGTCCCGCCGCCTGGCCGGCGGATTCTCCCACGAGACATGCCTGCTGACGCTGCCCGACCGTCAGGTGGTGGCCAGACTCGGCGGCCAGGACCCGGCTATCGAGGCAGCGGTCATGGCAGCGGCGGGCCGGCAAGTGCCCGTTCCAGAGGTGGTGCTGGTGCTGCCGGCGGCTGAGACCGGCGCCAGGCCGGTCATGGTGATCGAGTATGCCCAGGGGACGCTGCTGAGCGAGGTGCTCGCGGGCAAGCCCGATGCGGCGGACTCGAGGGCCGCGGACTTGAGGGCGCTCGGCGCCGAGGTCGGGCGCACGTCAGCGGGCATCAGCGCCGCGGCGTTCGAGCGGCCAGGATTCTTCTCTGACGGCATGCTCAGCGTCGGGCCAGGGCAGCCCTGGTCGACGCAGCTCGCCGAATTCGCGGCGACCTGCATGGAGGCCGTCCCGCCGGCCCGTCTTGACCCCGCGAGCCGCGCGGCCTGGGCCGGGCTCTGCGCCAGGCACGCCGGCGCGCTGACCGAGATCGATGCCCAGGCCAGGCTGGTGCACGCCGACTTGAATCCCAAGAACCTGCTGGTCATGCGGGCCGGTGACGGCTGGCAGGTCACGGCCGTGCTCGACTGGGAGTTCAGCTTCTCCGGGTGCCCGTACGCGGACGCGGCCAACATGGTCAGGTTCGCCGCCGACTACCCGCCCGGGTTCGCCGACGGGTTTCTCGACGGCTTCGCCGGCCATCAGGCAGCCGGCCTGCCGCCGCCCGGTGACTGGCTTTACCTCGGGCGGGTGCTCGACATGTTCGCGCTGAGTGACCTGGTCACCCGCCCGGCCGGGCACGGGGTCGCCGACCAGGCGGCCAGCCAGATCAGGCGCTGGCTCGACTCGGACGTGCCGGGCTGGCCGCTGGCACCTCGTCCGCCAGGCGCGAAACCACCGGGACCGGCCCCCTAGGATATGGGCCATGGCTGCAGACTCCTCCTTCGACGTCGTCTCAAAATTCAACCGTGACGAAGTGGACAACGCGCTGAATCAGACGGCCAAGGAGATCGGCACCAGGTTCGACTTCCGGGGCGTCGGCGCGTCGATCGCCTGGTCGGGCAAGGAAGGCGTCGAGATCAAGGCGAACAGCGAGGCGCGCGCGACCGCCGTGCTCGACGTGTTCAAGGAGAAGCTGATCAAGCGCTCGGTGTCACTCAAGGTGCTCGACGCCGGCGAGCCGAAGCCATCGGGCAAGGAGTACAAGATCAGCGTCTCCCTGAAGGAGGGCATCTCCCAGGACGACGCCAGGAAGATCTCCAAGATCATCAGGGACGAGGGGCCCAAGGGCGTGCGAGCCCAGGTTCAAGGTGATGAACTGCGGGTGTCGTCGAAGAAGAAGGACGAGCTGCAAGACGTGATCGTCTTGCTTAAGGGCAAGGAGTTCGACATAGCCCTGCAGTTCGTCAACTACCGGTGAACCGCGGCTAGCACCTCGAGCGCGTTGTACTCGACGATCTCCAGCATTTCCTCTCGCTCAGGAAAGTCGCCGTCGAGCAGCTTCAGGGGCCCGGCGACCAGGGAAAGGTGCATGGCGAGCCGGTAAAGGCCCAGGCGCTCCTGATCGAGATCAGCGCGGCGTAGCTGAGCATAATGCTCTCCGAAGCGGAGCCGCAGGAACACGTGCTCCCATTCGATGTCGAAATACATCATCCCCTCGATGTCGATGATGACGGGCTGTCCTTCACGGTCGATGAGCACATGGTCAGGGCCGAGCTCTCCGTGGATCAGGCAGTAGTCCGATCGCGGTCTCGTGCTCGCGGCTTTCTGGTACAGCGTCTCCTCGAGCTGGCTCTCGCATTCGGCGATTCGCGCATCGCGCGCCGCGACTTCGGCCAGATCGCGCAGCGCCCGATCGATGATCAGCTGCTCGCAGGAGCTGCCGTTTGAGACACCGCCGTTCGAGAGGTGCAGGACCTTGCCGAAGCCCGATGCCTTGTCTGACCGCATGACGTCGAGTGCCTGGCCGAGTCGCGCGACCGCCGGCCTCGCGCCCGCGGGGTCGGCGTAAAGCAGGTCCTCGAGCGTCGGGCCCGGGACGTCTTCGACAACGGCGACGTCGGCAGGATAGTGCTCCTGGCTGCGGTCGGCCAGATAGAGCTGCGGGGTGCGAACACCCAGCGAACTCAGGCGCTCCTGGGCGGCCCGGAACAAGTCGAGGCCAGAGGCATGCGAGAACGGATCGGCATGGCCGTGGACAGGATCGGCGGCGGAGGCGGGCCAGTAGTCCTCGGCGGCATCCCAGATATAGACGACAACCGTGAAATCATCATCGAGGCTCGCCCGGTACACGCCCTTCTTGCTGCCGCCACGCAGGCGTTCCACCGTGCGCAGCTGACGGTTACGGCCTAGCGCCGCGTGCATGAGCCCCGCGAGCTGGCTCCGGTCGGCGCTAGTGCGAGCGAATTCCAAGGCGCGTCCCTTCCTCCCGGCCGGCCTAGCCAGCCCTTGCGATTACCAGGAACTCGCCGTCAGGCGAGCCGATCGGCTCCCGGCGCCAGCCGCCGTAGATCTGCTCGACCGTGAAGCTCGCGTCGGTCAGTGACGAGCGCAGTTCATCCTCAGACCGGAATCTCAGGGTGCCTTCGCTTCGCAACTCCGGCTGGCCTCCGAACTCATAGTGGATCGTGAAGTCGACTACCGCGCCGCTGACCGAGGTTACCTCCGTCCACGCGGTTACCACGCGTCCGTCCGGCAGGACGATGTCGTGCGTGGAGCGGGCGGGATTCCAGCTCTCCCATTTCCGTGCGCCCGGGTCGCGGGTATCGAAGACGAGCCTGCCGCCAGGCACGAGGGCTCGTCGCAGGTCGGCGAGGGCAGCTCGCCACTCATCCTCGCTGACGAAGAACTGGGCAACGTGGCTCGTCATGACGGCCACATCGAACGCCGCGTCCGGCAGCACCGGTGACTTGCCTTCGATCCAGGTCACCCTGTCCGCACCCGTCTTCGCCCGAGCGGCCGCCAGCGAGACGCCCGCCGGGTCCACGCCCGTCACGACATGGCCTGCCGCCGCCAGGCCGAGCGCGAGCCGGCCCGTGCCGCATCCCAGGTCGAGCACGCGCGCGCCCGGCGTCTCGCTGACAACTGACATGAAGAAGTCATCGTCACGCGACCACGGGCATTCGGCATCGTAGACGACCACTAGCCGCCGATCATTGAACTCGGCGTCACGCATGCGCAACCCCGCAGGGACCCTTGGCTTGCACGGCGGCCGCAACCTCGTCAAGGAGAGTTGCCCGGCCTGTCCGACGACAACACTCCCTCACGCGAAACCGCTCCTCCAAAAGCGCGGTCAACTCTCCCGGACGCGAAATGGCTCCTTCACCAGCTCGGCACCTGCGGCGCAATCGCCGACGTCATACTCCGTGATTATGCCGCCGACCGTGATCACGCAACATCACCAAGTCAGGGAGGCTGTCGGGTGGCTCAGGATCTTGGAGAGTCAAGCTCCTGGCGGTCATCGGAAGGCTTTCCCCTTGAGATTTTTGAACTAGTGCCTCGGCGCGTGATCTCTGTTTCTGGGCGGAGGTGCGCCGTGCCCCGGCCCGGCGCCGCCGGGGCAGCGTGAGCATCGTGGCCCTCCCTGTTGCTGTCAGCGGTCCTTTTTGACAGCAACGTGGCCCTCCCCGTTGCTGTCAGGACAACATCAGGGAGGGCCACGATGCTGTTAAAACCAGTGACCAACAGCAACAGGGAGGGCCACGATGCTGTCAGAGACGGACGTGACCAGCAACCCGGGTCGCCCTGATGTCCCGGGCCGCCGGGCCGGAGCGTGCTCCCGCTGACGGTTCCGCAAGATGTCCGAAAGGCTCCCCGACCCCGACCCCGAGTCACGCGACAGCCTCCAGGACAGCAGCGATCGTCCGTCACGCTCGCCGCATCCGCGCCGCCAGGAATGGGGCATCCGCGCTGAACCGGGCGCCCGCGGCGGCCGGGCAGCGCGGGCCGGCCGCAGGTGGGGCACCCTGCTGTCGTCTGCGCAGCAGCAGGGTGCCCCACCTGCGAGGACCCGCCTGGCGATACTTGTGCGACACGCTCATCCGGAACATCAATGCCCGCATTCATGATCCTGTTGGTTTATTGGGTTCAGGGTGGCGGGAGTGAGCAGCGCCGGGGTGATCAGGCCGGGCCGTTGGAACTGACCGGCGCGATGTTCCGTGATCATGACCCGGGGCATGATCACGGAAATTTACGCAGGTCAGGACACGGGCAATGCTCCGTGATCATGCCCGCGGCCATGATCACGGAAACCAGCCCGTGCCGGCCCCCGGCGGACAACCACCCCACCCGCCACAACCCGCACCACCCGCCTCCACTGTCTCAAATTCACCCCACCTCCAATGAACCAACAGGGTCATTCATGCGACCGCGCTAGGACCCAGCCGTCACGCCAGGCCCTGCCATCTCACTCGCAGCATGAGTACCAACGCGGACGACTCGCGAGGCCGCGCTCCAGCACGCAACCGGCGTGACCAATCAGTTCCAAGATCAACTTGGGCTAAGCGGCAATGGACCACGATCCGATCACGGAACATCGCCCGGCCATCCAAGGCCCGCCATCCCCGGTGCGGCCGGCTGGGCCGGCACAGCATCAGGTCGGGCCACGTTGCTGTTGCGGGCCGTTTGTAACAGCAACCATCCGTGCCGGCGGGCCGGCGCTGGTGCATCGGTGTAAACGGGACAAACCATCCCTGTTTACAGACCAACGTGGGCACTCCCTCCCGACGCCGGTGAGGGCCGGGAGGGCCGCGTTGCTCACGCCGGCCGCCTGCGACAGCAGCTCCCGCGCTTCGCTTGTTGTGGCGTTGTCGCAGCTCATCAGGCTGGTGGTGGCGGTCGTGCTAGTCCCGGAACGGTGCGGGATTGGTCGAGATGACCTCGATCTTGTCGATGTCGGCGGCAGTGGCCGGGTCGGCCGACAGCACGGTGAGCCCGGCGGACCGGTCGCTGTACATGGCCAGCGCGGCCTCAACCGGAATGCGGGAGTGCCCGGGGGCGGTGTGCTCGCTGGTGAAGCCGGGTCGCTCTGACCGCCCGTGTACCAGCCGCGCGGCGCCGACGAGTGGCTCGATCACCTCGATCGGGTAGTCCGTTCCGGCCAGGACCCGGACTCCGGCGGCCGTGAGCCGGGCCCAGGGATACGCGATGTCAGTCCGGTCGGCGCCGAGCGCCGGCTCGATGTGGCTCGCATCGGTCACGGCGAACGATGGCTGGAGGCAAGCCCAGACGCCCAGCTCGGCCATCCGGGCCATGACCTCGCCGGACAGCATGCTCGCGTGCTCGATCCGCGGCATCGCGGCGGCAATGGCCTGACGGTCGCCGCCCCAGGCGAGTTCATAGGCATCAAGGACGGTTCGCACGGCAAGGTCGCCAATGGCGTGCGTCGCGATCCGCCAGCCGCTCGCGATGAAGCGCTCGATGCGGCGCGCTAGCGTTGGCGCATTGGTGAAAAGCAGCCCGCTCTCGCCCGTGTCACGAAAATCCTGGCATACGGCGCAGGTGCGGGGACCGAGCCAGCCGTCGGCGTAGAACTTGATCCCGTCAAGGCTGATCCACGGGCAGGCGTCGGTTCGGCGGGCTCGCAACTCGGCCTCGCTGGCCGACTCGGCCAGCCCGCTCGCCAGGTAGATGCGCAACCGGACGGGCAACGGCCCATTGGCCGCGTCAGGACTCAGCGCATCCAGGTAGCTCCAGTCGCGCATGCCCATCTCGGTGACTTCGACCAGGCCAGCATGCGCGGCCATGGCGAGGCCGGCGCGCAGGCGAGCGGCGAGCTCGGCAGGCGGGTACGGAGTCGGCGGGTCGGCGATGTCCATGGGAGTGGTGCCGTCACGCCAGACGCGCTGGTGAAAGTCCTTGACCGTCGTCCCTTGCCACGGCCACGGCACGCCGGCGGCCGTCTTGAGCAAGTGCGTGTGGTGATCGGTGAAGCCCGCGACCTCGATGCCCGTCATGTTCTCCAAGCTCATTGCTCGATCACATCACACAGCGCTCGACGGACCGGGTCGCACGCCACCTTCATGATTCCCGACCGGTAGGCGAGCGAGACAAGCTGGGCGCGATCCCGAGCGCCCAGCTTGCAGCGCACCCGGTAGACGTGCGTGCGGACCGTCGCGATGCCGATGGTCAGCTCGCGCGCGATCTCGTCAGTGGACAGGCCGCGTGCGATCAGCATCATCACCTCCCGTTCACGCTGCGTCAGCGAGCTCACCATCGGCTCGAGTACTGCCTCAGAGGGGCCGCGCCGGTCGCGGAACCAGTCCACCAGCCGCTGCGCCACCACAGGGGCGAGCATCGTCTGACCTCGGGCGGCGAGCCTGATGGCGGAGATCAAGTCGGTGAGGCTGGCGTCCTTGCCGAGCAGGCCGCTTGCCCCGGCGTGCAGGACGTCGCTCATCGTCTCGTCGGTGTCGCTCATCGCGAATACCACGACGTGCAGCGGCGGGTCGAGGTCCTCCTTGCTGAGCCTGCGGATCATTTCCAGGCCAGGCATGCCCTCGAGCTTGAGATCAGTTACGACGACGTCCGGCCGGAGTGACCGGCTGAGCATGATCGCCTCCCTGCCGTTGCCGGTCGTCGCGATGACGTCGATGTCAGGGACGGAGGCAAGTAAAGTGCGCAGCCCATCCCTTACCACGGGAAGCTCGTCGCAGATGAGAACTCGCACTGCCATGATTCCTCCCAAGCCACATGCCTTCAGTGCCGCGGTGATTGCCGGTCGTGGGTGGGCTGGCGTGACCGGTGGTGCATGCGATGCCTTCTGCATGCAGATGATGCGGAGACCACGAACTGTGACGGCCAGGCGACAGTGGTGCGCCGGCTGCCTCGTGCTGAGAAATAGCATCTATGTCGGGGAAAACGGCGCTGTGCGTCGACTGGTTCATTTTCTGGCTGTCGGATTGCGGCAGCGGCCCCGCTGCCGCTCGTGCCGGACTAGCCGGGCGCGGCAACGGGCGCTGGGCCTGGCTCGTGCCCGGGAATGGCGTACGCCTCGGCGACCGCCGAGCGGCTGGCGCAGCGAACTGCTCGCGATGGTCCACAGCGCGGCGTGGATGCCGAACAGGACCAGCGCGGCTCCGACCGGGTACACGCTGCGCGCCGTGGCGAGCGTCAGGTGCAGGCCGGCTTCGACCAGCAGGCCGATCCGGATCGTCCACGTGGCCGTGACCCACTTGATCAGCCGGTCGAGCCGCTCCCTGGCTAGCAGCACCAGCAGTGCAATGGTCCCGGTCAGGGTGACGTTGAGAGCACCTCGCCGGCGTTTATCACGAACAGCACGACGTAGAGCAAGGGGATGCTGGCCCAGCCAGTCAGCATGGCTGCCGCAAGCACCCCCATCACGATGACGCGGCTCCAGTCGATGGTGACCATCAGCCGCCGCCGGTCTACGCGGTCAACGAGCACACCGCCGGGAAGGGAGAACAGGAGCCAGGGAGCCGCGGCCACCCCGAACGCCGCGGACGCGATCAGCGGGTTGGTCGTCCGCGCCGCGACGAACAGCGGGGCGGCGGTCGTGGACACCCCAGTGCCGAGGGATGACGCGGCATTGGCCAGCCACAGCTTGGCGAACCGGCTGCCTAGGGGTTGGCCATGGTGCGTCGGCATCGCCGGCCAACTTACCGGTCAGGCGGAAGATGACAAATTCGGGCAGGTCAGGCGCTAGAACTTGTTACCGTTGGTCCCGTGCATTCCTCCCGGCGTGCGCCTAGGCGGCAGCTCAGGCTCCAATTCCGGTTGGCCGCCGGCGCGCTCGTGGTGATGCTAGTCGTCGGCGCTGTTGTCATTGCCAAGGACCTGATCGGCAACCCGCGCGGCGGCCCGGCGGGCGCGGGTCAGACGCCGGTCGGCTCGCCGACCAAGGTCGCGCGGTCGAAGGCGCGGGCACCGGGGGCCCCGGCGAGGGGATCGCCCCTTTCGCCAGGCTGGCGCGGCGACGGCAAGGCCGTCACGCTCGCCTTCGGCGGTGACGTGCACTTCGAGGGACCCCTCACCGCGCGCCTGGCAGCCGATCCAGCGACTACGTTGGACGGCACCATCGAGTCGCTGCTGTCCCGCTCGGACCTGTCGATGACGAACTTCGAGTCGGCGCTGGTGAACGGAGCCTGCCCGGACCCCCAGCCGAAGCAGTTCGTATTCTCCGCACCGCCCGCCGCGCTGATCGCCTTCAAGGCGGCCCACGTCACGCTGGTCACCGAGGCAAACAACCACGGCGAGGACTGCGGCCGGGCCGGCCTCGCCCAGTCACTCGCCATCGCGAAGGCCGCGCATTTCCCGGTGATCGGGATCGGGCAGGACGCGGCGCAAGCCTTCGCGCCCTACAAGACCACGCTCAACGGCCAGCGAATCGCGGTCATCGCGGCCACCGAGGTCATCGACACCGATCTGATCTCATCGTGGACGGCCACGGCGACCCAGCCGGGCCTGGCGTCGGCCTACCAGGAGGCGGAGCTCGTCGCCGCCATCCAGCGCGCGCGCAAGGTCAGCGACACCGTCGTGGTCTACCTGCACTGGGGGACAGAAACTCGGGAATGTCCTAACTCGGTCCAGATACCGCTCGCCAGGACCCTCGTCAAGGCCGGGGCTGACATCGTCGTGGGAGCTCACGCGCACGTCCAGCTCGGAGCCGGCTACCTCGGTACCGCGTTCATCGATTACGGCCTGGGCAACCTGGCCTTCTATGACACCACCGCGCCGGAAACCTACAGCGGGGCACTGCACATCACCATCACCGGCCGTCACGTCGACAGCTACCGCTGGCGTCCTGCCCTGATCATGGGCGCGCTCCCTGTCCCGGACACCGGCACCGCGGCGGTCGCGGCGGTCAAGCGCTGGGATGGCCTGCGCGGATGCACCAACCTGACAAAGGCCCCGACGACCACCCTGGCGAGCGAGCAGGGCGAGTCGACCCCGTTCACCGGTCCCCCCATCAAGCCGCTAGGCGACTGACCACCAGGCGAGTGGGGCCGCCACCTCATCAATACACTTCTCGGCATGAGCATCCAGCAGGTACCTCCGGCAGCCAGGCGGATCCCGAGCGAGCGCACATTTCACGGCGATGCGTTCATCGACGAGTACGAGTGGCTCGCCGACAAGGAAGATCCGGAGACCATCGCCTTCCTCGAAGCGGAGAACGCCTTCACCCGCGCGATGACCGAGGATCAGGCTGGCCTGCGGGATGCCATCTTCGGCGAGATCAAGGGGCGCACTCAGGAGACCGACCTGTCCGTCCCGGTCCGCAGGGGCGGCTGGTGGTACTACAGCCGCATGATCGAGGGCAAGCAGTACCAGGTTCACTGCAGGCGGGAGGTCAGGGACCCGGGCGAGCGCCCGCCCATGTCCGGGGACGGCTCGGCACTGGACGGCGAGGAGATCCTGCTCGACTGCAACGAGCTGGCGGGCGGCAAGCCTTTCTTCGCGCTGGGCATCTACAGCGTCAGCCCGGACGGGACCAGGCTCGCCTTCGCCACCGACTACGCCGGCGACGAGCGGTACACGATGCGGTTCAAGGACCTGCGCACCGGCGAGGTCTCTCCGGAAGAGATCCCCAATACTTACTACGGCTCGGCCTGGGCGGCAGACGGCTCGGCGTTCTTCTATATCACCGCGGACGAGGCATGGCGGCCGTACCGGGTCTGGCGGCATGTCGTCGGCACTCCTGCCTCGCGGGACGAGCCCGTCTACACCGAGACCGACGAGCGGTTCTTCGTCACGGTGAAGCTCTCGCGCAGCCAGCGCTACGTGCTGCTCGGCGCCACGAGCAAGCTCACAAGCGAGTTCCGGCTGCTGGACGCCGCTAACCCCGCAGGCGAATTTACGGTGGTCGTGCCGCGCCGGCAGGGCGTGGAATACGACCTTGACCACCAGGTTTCCGGTGATGGCACCGAGCGGCTGCTTATCTTGCACAACGACGGAGCCGAGAATTTCGAACTGGCGACGGCTTCGCTGGAGGAACCTGGCCGCTGGACTCCGCTGATACCGCACCGCGCTGACACCAGGCTCATGGACGTCTCCGCCTTCCGGGATCATTTCGTGCTGCATTACCGCAAGGACGGCCTGACCGGGCTGCGCGTTATCAAGGCCGACGGCACCGACCACGAAGTGGCTTTCGGCGAGCCGGTCTACACAGTCGGGCCTCATGAGAATCCTGAGTACACGTCGAATTTTTTCAGGATCGGGTATGCCTCTTTGATCACTCCCGACTCGGTCTACGACTACGACACGGTGACCGGGGAGATGATCTTGCTCAAGCGCCGGCCCGTGCTTGGCCTGCCCGGCGAGCCGGAGTACCGCTCTGAGGACTACGAGCAGTACCGGGAGTGGGCGCCGGCTCCGGATGGCACCAAGGTCCCGATCTCGCTCGTCCGCAAGAAGGGCACGCCAAGCGACGGCAGCTCGCCGATGGTGATGCACGGATACGGCAGCTACGAGGTGTCGCTTGACCCGTTCTTCTCGGTCCCGAGGCTGTCCTTGCTCGACCGCGGTTTCACCTTCGCGATCGCGCACATCCGGGGCGGGGGCGAGATGGGTCGGCACTGGTATGACGAAGGCAAGCTGCTCAGCAAGAAGAACACGTTCACTGACTACGTCGCCTGCGCCCGCCATCTCGTGGCTACCGGTTACACCAGCCATGATCGCCTGGTCGCGCGCGGAGGCTCAGCGGGCGGCCTGCTGATGGGGGCGGTCGCGAACCTGGCGCCAGAGGCGTTCGGCGCCATTGCCGCGCAGGTGCCGTTCGTCGATGCGCTGACCACGATGCTCGACCCGTCGCTGCCGCTGACCGTTACCGAATGGGAGGAGTGGGGCGACCCGCTGCACGACCCGGACGTGTACGCGTACATGAAATCGTATACGCCGTACGAGAACATCGCCGCGGACCGCCCTTACCCGCCGATCCTGGCCATCACCAGCCTGAACGACACCCGCGTCCGTTACGTCGAGCCGGCGAAGTGGATCGCGAAGCTGCGGGCGGCCGGCTCGGGCGGCCCGTTCTTGCTCAAGACGGAGATGATCGCGGGCCACGCTGGCCGCAGCGGTCGCTATGACTCCTGGCAGGAAGAAGCGATGGTTCTGGCCTGGATCATTACGACCGCGGCGAGCGCCAGTTCCGGTGCCAGCCCGACCGCGGCGGCCGCTAGGGGATGACCCGCGCCGGGCCAGGATGACTCGTTACCGGGCGGTCTCAGATAGTTGACCCCGAAATGCGCAACTGGCCGGACGCGCTGGTCACACTGACTGTCACAGCCTGCTGGGTCAATGACGGTAGCCAAGTAAACCCAGGTAGCACTGCATGTGAGCCGGTTGCCGTCGCATATAGGTGGTGCTGCTGCCGAGCGCCCGTGCGCCGGCCGAGCCACCAGGAGGCACCGGCGAGATGCGCCGTCCAGCCACCCCCCGGCCGCTGTCGCGTGCTTTCGGCCCAGTTCGGCGGAATCCGCTTCGGCCGGGTCGCGTTGCCTGGCGTCCGGAAAGTACCGGACAGGCCGTATTCGCGGTAATAATTCGCAGGCCGTCGGCGCGTCGGAGCGCGCAAAGAGCCCTGAGGCCGGGCGTATTGACGCAGAATGGTGTCTGGGCAGAGCAATGGTGCGCCGCTGCTCTTGGCCGGATGGGCGCAGGAGAGCGGGCGGAGGCGTGATGGCGACGGGCAATCAGATGTTGCCCGGCGCCGCGAGGGCGACCGGGCGGGCGGTGACGGCCGAGCAGGAGATGATGACCGGGCAGCACAGTATTACCGGGCAACACGGTATTTCTGGACAACACGGTATGACCGGGCAGAGGAGCGCGGAGACCGGGTGGGCGGGCGAGCCATCCGGGTATTCGCCCGAGCCGCAGGTCGACCAGCGACAGCGTACGGTCAGGCGAGGCGCCGGAGGCCGATGGCTGGTTTGGGTGCTGCGCGGCTTCTTGTGGGTTGTCCTGCTCCTCATCGCCTACCGGGGCGTGGTCGCGATCGTGACCGGCTACCAGAGCCCGGGGAGCCAGCCACGTACGGCAATCGGGAGCGCGGCCGCGCCGGCGGACGGCTATCCGGTCTCGCTCGCGAGTGCGTTCGCCCTGGAATTCGGCCAGGTCTACCTCAACTTCAGCCCGGCCACGGCGGCCCAGCGGGCGGCCGGGCTCGCGCCGTTCCTGCCGCCAGGCGCTGACCCGCAGCTCGGCTGGGATGGCAGCGGCTCGCAGACCGTGCAATCGGTCCAGGTGGCGGGAGTCGACGTCCACGGCGCCCGGAGCGCCGTTGTCGACTTGCTCGCCTTGGCGAACGGGCACCTGATCGAGATCGGCGTGCCGGTCTATTACTCAGGCGGCGCCCTCGTGGTCTCCGGGCAGCCCGCGCTCCTGCCGCCGCCCGCGACGGCGATCCCGCCGCCGGCGCTGGCGACGGCGGGCGATCCGGCGGCCGCCTCGGCTTTGAAGGGCGTGCTTCCGGTGTTCTTCCGGGCGTTCGCCAGCGGCAATCGCGCTAAACTCGGGGCGTTCGCCGCGCCGGGGACGCAATTGACTGGCCTCAACGGCGAGGTCGCGTTCGACAGCGTCGTGTCGGTGACCGTTCCGGCTGGGAGCACGGCGGTCAAGACCATTTCGGTGACCGTCGCATGGCTTCCGGTCAGCACGCCGTCGGCTGGCCCGCCCTCAGCCGCCGGCGGTCGCGCCCAGATCGACATGACCTATTCGATGACCGTCGAGCGGCGTGCCGGACGGTGGTACGTGCGCTCGATCGGGGCATCGATCCCGCCAGCGGGACCGTCGTCATGACCAGCTGTAAGCCCGTCGCAGGACCAAGTAAGCCGTGCTCACCAACCCCGGAGTAACGATGTCGCCGCAACTAATTGCCACGGCAATCCCCTTGTCGCTCAGCAGCGCCGGCCTTGTGACGTATCTGCAGGATCTTTTCGGCCCGCTGTTCCTCGGGATAGTGGGAATCGTCGCTATTTTTTTCCTCTTCACTCGGGAGGTCGTCCGCTTCGTACAGTTCTTTGTGCTGGCCGTGGCCATTGCGGTGATCTTCTATGAGCCGACGATCGTGCGCTCGCTTGCCATGGGAATCGCTCACGCGCTAGGGGTGCACTAGCCGACGGCGCCGTGCACGGCTTAGGTAACAGCGGAAAGGGAGAGCGCGGGTGGATCTGCCCACCTACACGAGTATCTGGCGGATTGAGAAACGGCTTTACAAGCTGTACGACTTCCGGCTTCCGATGCCGCTTCCGATTGGCCAGATCACGGTGTTCGCGGCTATCGCCATTCCGTATGTGGTGCTGCTCACATTGCTCGGGGTGCCGTTCAACCATTCGCTCATCTGGCTCTACGTGCTGCCACCGGGGGTAGCCACGTGGCTCGTCACGCGGCCGGTGCTTGAAGGCAAGCGGCTGCCAGAACTGATCCGCTCGCAACTGCGTTACGTCGCCGAGCCCAGGGTGTGGTGCCGGATGGCGCCGCTCGCCGAGAAGGATGTCATCATCGTCACGGGCCGGGTCTGGAGGCTGTCAGCCGCCGCGCGAGAGCGGCTTGAGGCTCCGCGGGCCGCCATGTCACGAACGCGCGCTCGCCCGCTGGCGTCTGGTCCGGTACTCGGCAGGGCGGGACGGAGCCGCGTCCATGCCGCGGCCGACCCTGTGGCACGCGACCACGCCGGGGTCTTCACCAGGCCCCGGCTGCCTGCCGAGGCGCTAGCCGGATTGCTAGCGCCGCCGGCAAGCCAGCCTCCCGTGGCTGACCGGCCCCCGGCTCAGCCGCGCCCGGTGCGCGCGCCGACCGCGCCGCCGACCCGGCCAGCCCGCCCGCACCAGCAGGTCCCCTACCAGTCGCCGGCCGAGCCTGGCCTGGCTGAGTACCGCCTGGCCGGCGACGACAGGCACGTCGACGAAGGCGGCCCGGATGACCGGCGCGCTGCCGGGGATCGCGGCGCGGCGCGGCCGGCCGTCACCGTGGTAGGCAATTCCCAGCCGGCCGAACCGCCGCCATCGGTCGAACGGGCTCTGGCCGGGCCCTCGGCTCGCCGAGGTGACCTCAGATCCGGGCGGGTCACCGTCGTCCCTGGCGGCCACCGGCCCGGCAAGCCCGACCAGTTGCAGCGTGACCGGGTGCGGGCGCAGCGGCCGATCGAGGGCCAGCGCCGCGTTGTGGTGCTCGGCTGCACGGTGGGCGCCGGCCAGACAATCACGGCCCTGCTTGCCGGCGAGCTCCTAGCTAGCCTTCGATCCGACCTGGTGGCCGTGCTCGACCTCAACCCGGGACCCGGGTCGCTGGCGCACCGGGCGCAGCGGCGGCCGGCGCTGAGCCAGGCGGCGTCCCTCGGCCCGTCGCGGCTGGCCATCTTGGCCGGCGGCGGAGACGGCGCCAGGGCGCCGCATGCCGACCCCGCGGCCGCCGCCATCGCGTTCTCGCAGGCGAGCGTCAGGCATCAGATCGTGCTCGCTGACCCGTCGACGTCGGCCGTGCCCCGGCTGCTCGCCATCGCCGACCAGCTTGTGCTCGTCGCCCCGGCGAGCGGCACGGCCGCCCGCGCGATCGGGATGACCTTCGAGTGGCTCGACGCGCACGGGCAGGGCAGCCTGGCCTCGGGCGCGATCATGGTCATGAACGGCGTCAGCCGCCGCAGCGCCGCTCATGTCGAGCACGCCGAACGAGTCTGCGCCGGTCAGTGCCGCGCCATGGTCAGAGTGCCCTGGGATGATCAGCTCGCGAACCATTCGGTGGAAAGAATTCGCCCGGCGACCCCGGCCACGATGGCGGCGCCGCAGTGGGCCGGACTGCTGAGCCCGGCGACGGCGGGTGCCTATACGGCGCTGGCCGGCGTGCTCGTAGCGGCTCTGGCCGAATCGGCCGCCGACCAAGGGCGGGCCGTCCGATGAGCCAGCGAACCACCAGAAACCGGTTGTCGGTCAGGTACTTCGACGACCGGATCTTGCTGACCGAGACGCACGCGTGGGCCTACTTCCGCCTGCCCACCATCTCGTACGAGTTCATGACCGGGCCGCAGCGCGAGACGCTGGCGATGAACCTGACCGTGGCCCTGGCCGGGATCAGGATGGCCGACGCCGAGGTTCACCTGCGGATCGCGCATCGCAGTTACCCGGCGGCGCAGTGGGCGACCGGCCTGCACGCGACCTCGGACGGCGGGTCAGGCTGGCTGCCGTACCTCGACGAGATGTACCGGCAGGTCTGGGCCAAGGACTTCTGGACTAAGGAGGTCTACATCGGCGTGCGGCTTGGCCAGCGGGGCGTCCGGGCCCAGCTGGCTGGCGGCGTGCTCGCCCAGTTCATGAGCGCCTACCGTACTGGCGAGCAACTGCTCGGCATCGAGGACGACGCGGTGGTCGTGCCCGAGGTCGCGAAGTGGACCGAGCAGGCGGAGCGGGTGGGCCGCACGCTCGGGGCGAGTTCGCTTGCCGCCCGGCACGCCAGTGCCGTTGACGTGGCCTGGCTGTTCAGGCACGCGCTGGCCGGAGCCATCGGTGATCCGCCGCCGACCGCCGTGCGCAAACGCCGCTGGGGGCTCGGTGAGATCGAGGCGCTAGTCGAAGGCGAGATCCACAACGGGCGTACCGTTCTCCGAATTATTCATCCGGCGGGTGAGTCGTGCGTGGCCTTCCTGTCGTTCACGCGATTCCCCGACGTCATGTACTTCCCCGACGGCGAGCCGTGGCTGCACTACGCCGACGCGCTGCCCTTCCCCGTCGAGGCGAGCCTGCGGATGAAGCTGATCCCGCCCGCCAGGGCGAGCAAGGACGTCAGCCGCAGGCTCGCGCATGCCAGGGACATGGACGCCCACATCAGGGAAGCGGGCGCCGACCTGCCGATCGCGCTCGCCGAGCAGATCGAGGCGGCGCGGCTGCTCGAGCACGGGATCACCAAGGAGCGGCTGCCGTTCGTGTACGGCTGGCACCGGCTGGCCGTGACCGCGCCCGACCGCGAGCTGTGCATCAGGCGGGCCGAGGCGGTGACCGAGCACTACCGCGACCTCGGCATTGACGTGGTGAATTCGACCGGCGACCAGTTCTCGCTGCTGAATGAGTCGCTGCCCGGCGACAAGGTCAGGCTCAACTCCTACCTGCAGCGCCAGCCGCTCTACACGATCGCCGGCGGCATGCCGACGGCCACGGTCGATCTCGGTGACCGGCCGGTCCATGACGCGGGCTGGGTGGGACCTTACATCGGCGAGACGATCGGCCGGGCCAGGTCCGTCGTGCACTTCGATCCGCTGGTCGCCGCCGCCCGGAACCGGCCGACCGCCGTCGCGATCACCGGGGAGCCCGGCGGCGGCAAGACCACGCTCGCGCTGCTGCTGATCTTGCAACTGGCGCTGCGCGGGGTGACCGTCGCGGTGATCGACCCCAAGGGCGACGCGGAAGCGCTGGTGCGGCTGCTCGCCCATCGCGGCCGGCGGGCGCGGACGCTGCCGCTCGGGAACGCGGCGGCCGGGCTGCTCGACCCGTTCTCGTTCGGGGACGATCTCGCCGAGCGCCGGACGATGGCCGCTGAGACGCTGCGGCTGCTGCTGCCCGGCATGAGCGAGGAGCGCGAGAGCGCGATGATCCAGGCGGTCGGCGCGGTGTCGTCCGCCGACCAGCCGAGCCTGGGCAAGGTGGTCGACTTCCTCGAGGCGGCCAGCGACCCGGCGTCGAAGAACCTCGGTGCCGTGCTGCGGTCGATGTCGGAGATGCGGCTGGCCAGGCTCTGCTTCTCGCCGTCGGGCGGAGACCGGATCGACGCCGAGGGCTGGACGACGGTATTCACGCTGGCCGGGCTCACCCTTCCCGAGGCCGGTCTCAAGCGCGACGACTACTCCTACGAGCAGCGCCTGTCCGTTGCCCTGCTCTACCTCGTGTCACAGTTCGCCAGGCGGCTGCTCAACAGCCTTGACCGGCGGATACCGAAGGCGATCGTGCTCGACGAGGCGTGGGCGGTGACCTCGACCCCGCAGGGCGCCAAGCTCATCCCCGAGGTGTCCAGGATGGGCCGGTCCAGGAACACCGCGCTTCTCCTGGTCTCGCAAAACGCCGGTGACCTGCTCAACGAGCAGGTGACGAACTGCATCTCGGCGGTGTTCGCGTTCCGCTCCACGGAGCGGGCCGAGGTGGCCAACGTGCTTGCGCTGCTCGGGGTCGACTTGTCTGACGAGCACGCGGCGGTGCTGCGCAGCCTCGGCAACGGAGAGTGCGTGTTCAGGGATCTCGATGGGAGGGCGGGCCGGATCATGGTCGACCTCATTTCCGACGAACTGCGGAACTGGCTCGACACGAACCCGACGAGGGCCAGGTCGGGCGAGATCCCAGTGCCATCGCAATCGCAGGTAGCACGAACGGGGGGTGCGTCACCAGCGAACGGCTCGCGCGAGTTCCCGGCGATCCATCCGGCACCAGAGCTGGCAGGCCAGGCGCTGCCAGCACCAGTCAGCGGTCAGCACACCGAACAGGGCCGACCACCGAGCCAGGCTCAGGCGCCTTCTCCATAGCCTGACCGACCCGACCCCCCCAGGAGAGCCCCCCGATGCTCAAGATCGCATGCCTGCCAGGAATGCGGCGACTGCCGCGAAAGCTCGCCGTAGCACTGGTCGCGGCAGCCGCTGTGTGCTGCGTCCCGCTGGCGGTGAACGCCGCCGCGGTTGTCGTGCCACGCGCGCTGGCTGGCACCGTGCCGGTGCGCTCGGCCGGCATGATCACGCCCATGACGGTCGTGGCTCCGCGCGAGCTGACTGGCACCGCGGCTCCGGATGCTCCGGCTGGGACCGCCGCTGACCCGATCCCGGCCAGGACGCTCGCGGCGACGTCGCCTGCCTGCGGCCTGTGCTCGGTGCCGGGCATCGGGGACATCGGCGGGTTGTTCGGCTTCTGCTCGATTGGCCAGTCCGGGATCACCGGCCAGCTGAACAACCTCTGCCAGCCCGGGGTGCCTCAGCCTGAGTCGGCCACTTCGGGAATCGACTCGCTCATCAGGCCGCCGGCCGCGCCAGGCAAGCCGATCGCGACGCCGTACAACCAGTACGGAATGGCCGGGCAGTACTGGGCCGCGACGAACTTGCAGTGCTCCGATATGACCTCGCTGATCGGCAATGACGTCGCCGGGATGATCTTCGACTTCGCGAAGGCACTGGACCGGGTCACGATCACCGTCTACCAGTCAGCCGCTGGCGAAGGAATTCTCAGCTGGCTCCAGGACGTGACCGACCATTTGATTACGGGGCTTGGCAACGCGATTTATTTCCCCTATGTAGCACTGATCGTGATCTTGGGCGCGATCTGGCTGGCCTGGCAGGGGCTGATCCGCAAGCGCGCGACCAGGTCCATCGAGGGCACCATCTGGATGGTCGTCGCCTGCGCCGCCGCGATCTGGCTGATCGGCCTGGCCGACTTCACCGGGCTCGGCAAGGGCGTGTCCGATGGCATCAGCACCACGCTGAACGCTGCCTTCGCGCACCTGCCGAGCCCAGGCCAGGCCAGCTGCCTGCCGGTCGTGAACGGTGATCCGCAGATCAGCCCGGCCAGCTTCAGCTACACGTCAGGTCGCACTGTCGTCGACCAGAACGCCAACGAGCTGTGGACCGTGCTTGTCTGCAAGCCCTGGCTCGACGGCGAGTTCGGCACCACGGTCTTCGCGACGGCGCACGGTGCCGCCGGCCAGGGGGCGGCCCAGCAGGCGGCAGCGCAGCACGCCGCGGCGAAGACCGCCGTCAACCTCTACGCGCGGCCCCTGCTGTGGGCTCAGGCGATCGCCGTCAACGAGCGCCCGACGACCGGGCTGATCCAGGCCAAGCAGGCGGCCTATGTCGGGATCGCGCAGACCATTTCGAGCAAGGACCCGAGCGCGTACCCGCTGTTCCAGGGCAAGGAGTGGACGACCCGGCTGGAGATCGCCTTCGCCTCGCTGCTGGCCGCCGTGGTCGCCGGGGTGCTGATCTTGCTGATCTCGGTGACGTTGATCTTGCTCAAGCTCGGGTTCCTGCTGCTGCTGATCGTGGGGCCGTTCTTCCTGCTCATCGGCACGCATCCTGGGTTCGGCCGGGTGGTGGCCGTGCGGTGGTTCGAGATGCTGGTCGGCGTCCTGCTCAAGCAGGCAGCGGTCGCGCTCGCGCTCAGCGTGCTGCTCTATAGCTACGCGCTGATCATGGGGACCTCTGATGCCGTGCTGCCGTGGGCGCTCAAGATCCTGATGATCACGCTGGTGACGGTCGCGGTGTTCATCTACCGCAAGCCGTTCCAGCACCTCTTCGCCTCCGTTGGCTACAGCGCCATCGGCGCTACCGACCGGGCGGACGCCGACCTCAGCCGCGCCGCGGCGACCGCGCGGGCGAATACGAGAGCCGCCGCCACGCTCGCGGTGCCCGGATTCGCCGGCTACCGGGTCGCCAGGTGGGCCAGGCGCAATCCGGCTCAGGCCGCTGGCCTGGCGCTGAGCGCGTCGACCGCCGTGAGTACCGCCGGCCTGGCGGCGGGAGCGGCGGCTGCGGGCGCGGGCGGAGCTGATGGTGCTCAGGGTGCCGGTGAGACGGTCGGTGCTGGCGCGGCTGGCGCGGCTGGCGCGGACCCGGCTGGAGCCGGGGCGGGCGCGCAAGCTGGCGCCGCGTCCCGCGCTCGTGCCTATGGCGCCTCGGCGGGCACCGCGACGGGCGACCAGGCACCGCCGCTGCGCCTGCCCGCCAGCAACGGCGCGCCGTCAACCTGGGTGTCCTCAGGTGCCGGGTCAGGTGCCGGGCCAGGCAACGGTGCGGGTGCCCGGTCAGGGGTGTCTGCGTCCTCCGGTGCTGGCAGCGTGCCTGCCAGTTCAGGCGGCTCCGCCGGCTCGGCGCCGCCCGTATCATCGGCCGCGTCGAGTCAGCGCTGGCCGGGCGGGGCCGGCAATGGCTGGAGCGGAGGCGCGGCCGGCGCGGCCAGCCCGCCGACCTCACGTCGGCCGGGTGCTTCCGGTGGCCCGCAGCGGCCACCCGCGCCGGGCAACGGGTCTGGTTCCGGTTCTGCGTCTAGGCCTGGATCTGGGCCTGGGCCGTCGAGCTGGGTCGGCCCGGGGGAGCGGGCCAGCGCGAGCCGGCCGGCCTCCCAGCCGACAGGGACATCGCGGTCGCGCTCATCCGCTCCGCCCCGGTCCGGTGGCACGCCACGCTCCTCCGCCCCGTCCCGCCCCGCTCCGTCCAGGTCGGCCGGGTCGGGGTCGTCGGGCTCGGGCTCGGGGTCGTCGGGGTCGGGCTCGGGGTCGGGGTCGGGGTCGGCCGGGTCGCGATCGTCGGGGTCGCGGTCGGCCGGGCCAAGCAGGTCATCGGCGCCGGCTAGGACGCCCGGGCTGTTCCGCTCGCTCGGGTCACGGCGACAGCCCCCCGCGGCTCCGCCCCGCCGGTCACCTGGCGGTGGAACCTCGGACTGGACATCTGGTGAGCAGCTGACCGGCGGGCAGGCGGGAGGCCTGGCTGACGGCGAAGAGCGCTCCTCTGGTCCCTTCTGGCTGCGGCCGCTCAAGCGCCAGAAGTAGCTGATCTCCATGGAACTCACGCCGGTTCAGCGACTCGTGACCTTCGTGATCGTCGTGCTGGTACTCGCCGGGCTCGGCGCGTACCTGTTCCTGCCGAAGTCTGCGCCCGGCGCCGCCGCCGCTGGCCGACCCGCTCATCCCCAGGCCAGTTCAGCGCCGGGCGGCGCTCCGCCTGGTCAGCCGCCGGCGGGTCAGCCGTCGCCTGGTCAGCCTCCGGCCGGTCAGCCGTCGCCTGGTCAGCCTCCGGCCGGTCAGGCGCCGGACATTTACAAGTGGCTGCCCTTCACGCCGTCCGGGCTGGCGGGCGCGGCGCGCGTGGTGACCGCGTTCGCGGCGGACTACGGCACGTTCTCCTACCAGCAGAGCACGAGCAGCTACCTGGCTCCCATGAAGCCCCTGATGACCAGCCAGCTGGCCGAGTTGATCGGCCGGGCTTACTCGGCGCCAGGCGTCGTGGCTCAGCGGACCGCCGGCAAGCAAGTCTCCGTCGGCACGGCGGTGATCACGTCGCTGCGAGCGTTCGGGGCGTCGAGCCTGACCTTCGTGGTGACGCTGACCGAGCGCACGAGCGGGACTAAGGGCAAGGGCCAGCAGAGCACCGGATACGCCATCACGCTGACCGGCAGCGGATCAAGCTGGCAGGTCAACAACATTCAGTTCGCCTCGGCAGGCAACCAGTGATCAAGATGCCGGCCGGCCTGGTCAAGCCCGCCATCTTCACCCTCGCCGGGCTGCTGACGCTGCTGGTAGTGGCGGTACTCGCGGCGCCCATGCTGCTGTTCGCCGGCGGCGGGCTGCTCTACTCAACCCAGAACGCCTGCGCTTCCGGCGGCAGCGGCGGCGGAACTCAGCCACCGCCGAGCACGGCAGCCAACGGCATTCCGGCAAACTACCTGTCATTGTTCAAGTCGATCGGCGGCAAGTACCGCGTGCCCTGGGTGATACTCGCCGGCATCGCGAAGGTGGAGAGCGACGACGGCCAGACCACGCTGCCCGGCGTGCACAGCGGCGCGAACGCCTTCGGCGCCGCCGGGCCGATGCAGATCGGCATCGGCGGCGCCGCGGGTAACACCTGGGGCGGTGCCCCGGTCCATCCGGCGAGCGAGCACGTCGACGGAGTCGCGACGGACGGCAACGGCGACGGGGCCGCAAGCGTCTACGAACCGGCCGACGCGATCGCGGGCGCGGCGAAGTACCTGGTCGAGCATGGCGTGATCGACAATCCCCCGGACGCGATCTTCGCGTATAACCATCTGGAGTCATACGTCCAGTCGGTGCTGGGCTGGGCCTCGAGCTACGCGAAGGGCGGGTTCACGATCAGCCCGGTCAGCGTGGACGACGCGCCAACCTGCATCCCCGGCGTGGGCACGGCGTCAAGCACCGCCGCGGCAACGGCCATCGCCTTCGCCCAGGCCCAGCTTGGCAAGCCCTATCAGTGGGGCGGGACCGGCCCGGATTCCTTCGACTGCTCGGGCCTGGTGATGATGGCCTACCGCTCGGCCAACGTGTTCATCCCGCGCACCTCGCAGGACCAGTGGATCTGGGGACCGCGCATCCCGGCCAGCGACGCGCAGCCAGGCGACCTGGTCTTCTTCGCTGGAGGCGATGGCACCGTCACCGCGCCGGGTCACGTCGGCATCGTGATCGGCGGCGGCCTGATGATCGAGTCCCCGGCTCCCGGCCTGGTCGTGCGGATCACGCGGTACACGGACCTGGACCCGGTCGGCTTTACCCGCCCCTGGACCCACTCGGGCGTCCACGCGGCCCCCGCCTCCGCCTGACCGAGGCCAGGCCCCGGCGGGTCCCGGGCAGGCCCCGGGCGGGTCCCGGGCGGGTCCCGGGCGCCGGAGCACGGGGGCGATGTTCCGTGATCATGAGGCATACCATGATCACGGAATCCTGTACTCGCTCTGACCTGCGCGAACTTCCGTGATCATGATCCCGGTCATGATCACGGAACATCGCCCGCGTCCCCGGTACCCGCCAGTCCCAGGCAGGACTGGCGCGGCCGGCCCGGTCGGCAGGAGCGGCGGGGACTCTCCGCGCACAGGACGCCACGACAGCAACGGGGAGGGCCGTGTTGCTCACGCCGCCCCGGCGCGTGCTAGGCCGGGGTCCACGCAATCCGCCCGACGGAATCAAGAAAGAAGTCACCCGGCAGTCTCGATAGGAGGCGGAAAACCTCTCCATGATCAAATTCAGGAACCGGGACGGTCTCGTATATCGAGGCGGCAATCTCGCATCACCGGTCGACCGGCCCTGGCTCACTCCAAAGAGCTGCACTAATGTCACATTGGTGGTGCTATCGCGCCAGCATTATCGCAAAGCGGAGGCCTGGAGTTACTCCTCGCTCGACGGGAGCCGACATTGTTTCCCCAGGTCACGGTGCGTCGGTGCGGCTCTCGCTGTAGCCTCTCCGAGTCGGTGCGCGGGCACCTTCGCTGGCGAACGAGGGGGATCAGTGAAGCATGCGGTGATGGCAGTGCTCGGCCTGACGGCTGCGGCTATTGTGACAGGCAATCTATCCATGACGTCCGCTCAGGGTAATGCCAGCGCGAAAGGGAAACGGACGAATTACCCGGAACGGCAGCTAGGCCATAACTGCCAGACGCTCACTCTCATCAATGCCCAGGTCGCAACCGGATATACCGAGCCGGCCGTGTGCGTGGTCAGGGATACCGCAGGCAAGCCGTTCTATCTGTTCTCCGGAGTCATGAGATTCGTGGCCGGTAGTCAGGTGCAAGCCAAGTTCGCCGTCGGCAACGGCCTACGACTGAACGGCGCGACACTGGTTCCGGTGGCCGGGTACCAGGGCACCGACCAGTCGGACACGTATTACGGATACGGTGTTATCAAGCCGAATGGGCAGATCAAGATCCAGGGAACCAGGAGCGGCCTAACCTACACGATAGCCGTCAGCGGCCAGATCCCGCTCGGCGTCCCTGCCGGCTAGCCATTGCCTAGCATCGTGCTCTAGCCACGTCGTGAGCCGGACCCGAGTTCAATGTTCGTGCATGTTTACGCATTTACGTTGTGAATTGGGTGCCGGTTCGCAAATTGATGACCTGTTTTGGCTCATAGATTCAGACGGCGGGGGTCAGATGCGCCCGGGGGTGACCCCGGCAGGGCCGCTCGACCATTAATTTCCGTAATCATGGCCGCGGGCATGATCACGGACCATCGCCGCTGTCCCGGAGGCTGTCGGGTGGCTCGGGTCAGGCGCCGGGTGGAGGCGGGACTTACACCGTTCCCCCGGCCCGGCGCCGCCGGGGAAGCGTGAGCATCGTGGCCCTCCCTGTTGCTGTCAGCGGTCCGTTTTGACAGCAACGCGCGTGGCAGTCTCCCTGCAGGCCGTCGGGTGACTCGTGATCGGGATCGAGGAGCCTTTTCCGGCATCGTGAGGGGAGAGTTCTCAGTCCGGGGGCTTTCAGTGCGGAGGCGGCAGGTGCGATGCTCCGTGATCAAGATCCCGGGCATGATCACGGAACATCGCTGGTGTCCTGCCCTCGGCGATCTTCCGTGATCACGATCTCGATCATGATCACGGAAACCAGCACGGGTCTCGGCGGCTGCCGTGCGGCTCGCGGTCAGGTTCGAGGAGCTTTTCCGACATCGTGGGGGAGAGTTCTCGCTTCGGGGAGTTTTTTCAGTCAATAGCACTGAAAACCCTCCCCGGAGTGACAAGTCTCCCCGATAACTCAGGGAAATCTCCCCGCTGACGAGCCGGAGATTGATCTTTCAGCAGCCTAAATCGCCAATAAGCCCACAAGGTCAATAATGTTTGTCGGCCGCTTTGCCCACGCAAGGAACGTCACCGATATTTAAGTAGATTGTGCGGCTTTGTCGACGACGCCGGCTGGCGACCGGCCGCGCTGCCAGCGGCGGCGGCCCGGCCGCAGCCCGGCCCCGCATCCCAGCCGAAGCCCGGCCGCAGCCCGGCCGAAGCCCGGCCCGCGGTCCAGGTGCCGGGGACGCTAAGCGGATCGGCCCTCCGGGCTAAGATTCGTGCTGATGAGTACCGTGCAAGCACAGGCAAGCGAGGCCGGCCTTCAGGACCAGCAGGGCACGGCGATCCACACCGAGGATCTCACCAAGGTCTATCCCGGTACGGACTTCGCGGCGGTCGACAAGCTCAACCTCGACGTCAAGGCTGGCGAGATCTTCGGCTTGCTCGGGCCTAACGGAGCGGGCAAGACCACCACGGCAGGCATGCTGACCACCAGGGTCGTGCCGACCTCAGGCCGGGCGTTCCTCGGCGGCGTCGATGTCAAAGCCCACCCGGCGCTGGCCAAGCAGCTCAGCGGCATCGTCTCCCAGCAGAACACGCTCGACCGCCAGCTCACCGTCTGGGAGAACCTCTATTTCCACGGACGGCTCTTCGGCATCGGCAACAAGGAGTCGCGCCGGATCGCCGACCAGCTGCTCGCCCAGTTCCAGCTGTCGAAGTGGGCGAAGGCGTCGGTGTACGCGCTGTCCGGCGGGATGGCGCAGCGGCTGATGGTCGCGCGGGCGATCTTTCACCGGCCGTCGGTGCTGTTCCTCGACGAGCCGACGGCCGGCCTTGACCCGCAGAGCCGGCTCGCGCTCTGGGACCTGCTCGGCGAGCTCCACAGGGACGGCCAGACGATCTTGCTGACCACCCATTACATGGAGGAAGCGGACCGCCTCTGCGAGCGGGTCGCCATCATGGATCACGGCAAGATCCTGGCCCTGGATACGCCGGCCGCGCTCAAGCAGAGCACCGGCGCTGACACCATCGTCGAGCTTAAGACCACGAGCAACGCCAGCCAGCTCGCCGAGTTGCTCAGCCGCGACGTCGAGGGCGTGACCAGGACCAGAGTCGCCGACAACGGCATCCAACTGCACATTACCGGCAATGACCGGCTAGTGCCGCGCATCGTGCTGGCCGCCGAGCAAGGCGGGTTCGACCTGGTCGACTTGTCGATCTCAGAGCCGAGCCTGGAGACAGTGTTCATCAACCTGACCGGCAAGGAGCTGAGGGACTGATGACGGCCCCAGCGACCCAGACCGCCGCCGAGCCGCAACCGCAAGCGCTCCGGCGCATCGGCGGCGGGCCGACCAGATCGGTAGCCAGAGCGAGCTGGACCGCGCTCGGCGCACTGCTGCTGCGCGACCTCGTCGTGCTCAGGAAGCACTGGTGGGAGTTCGCGATCAGGACGCTCATCCAGCCGTTCCTGCTGTGCTTCGTGTTCCTGTACGTGTTCCCCAAGATCGGCCAGGGCATCGGCGGCCACGGCACCCCGCAGGAGTCGGCGTTCGCGACGATCCTGGTCCCAGGGGTGGTCGGCATCTCGGTCATGTTCCAGGGCGTGCAGTCCATCGCGCTGAACATGGCCCAGGAATTCGGCTTCACCCGCGAGATCGAGGACCGGGTGCAAGCCCCCTGCCCGATCTGGCTGGTCGCCATGGCCAAGGTGCTCTCCGGTGCCGCCCAGGGCGTGATCTCGGCGGCTATCGTGCTGCCCATCGCCTCTGTCGTGCACGCACCTGGCGTCGAGGCGCACCTGACGCTGCACTGGCTGCTGATCGTGACCTTCGTGCCGGTCGCCGCAGTGGCGATGGCTGGCCTCGGGCTCGTCCTTGGCACCAGCTTCGAGCCGCGCAACATCGGGCTCATGTTCGGCTTCATCATCTTGCCGATCACGTTCCTTGGCGGCACCTACTACGGCTGGACCAGGCTCGCCCCGGTCACCCTTGACGGCTGGCACTGGCTGCAGACGCTCGTGCTGGTCAATCCGCTGATTTACGTGAACGAGGGGATGCGTGCGGCTTTTACCACCGCGCCCCATATGCACCTGTACGTGATCTATCCCGTGGTGGTCGGGTTCGGGCTGGTATTCCTGAGCATCGGGCTGCGAAACTTCAGGCGCCGCGTGCTGTCCTAGCCGACTGTGCTAGCCGCTGTGCTAGCCCGATAGGGGGAAAGCCCTCTTGGACTTCGAGCTCAGCGCCGAGCAGCGCCTGCTCCGCGACACGATCAGGTCATTCGTCGATGCCGAGATCCGCCCGGTGGCCAGGGAATTTGAGGAGTCGGGCCAGTACCCGGACAAGATCGTCGCGACGATGCGCGAGCTTGGCCTGTTCGGCTTGCTGGTACCCGAGGAGTACGGCGGCCTGGCCGCCGACATGGTCTCGCTCGCGGTGGTCTTCGAGGAGATCTCGCGCGGCTGGATGGGCGTCGCCGGGATCATCGGCAGCCACTCGCTGTCCTGCTGGATGATCGCCACCCACGGCACCGACGAGCAGAAGCGCGCGCACCTGCCCGCCCTCGCGAGCGGGGAGCGCCGGACCGGAATCGCCCTGACCGAGCCCGGGGCCGGCAGCGACCTTCAGGGCATCGCCGCCACCGCCCGGCGCGATGGAGAAACCCTCAGATTGAACGGCCGGAAGACGTGGATCACCAACGCCCGCCACGCTGACCCGCTGCCAGTACTCGTGAAGACGGACCCGGCGGCCCGTCCGGCGCACGCAGGCATGTCGGTCGTGCTCGTGGATGCGGGAACCCCCGGCTTCGAGGTCGTCAGGGACCTGCCCAAGCTCGGTTACCGAGGCCCGGAGACCTGCGAACTCGTCTTGGACAACGCGGTCGTGCCCGCTTCGAACCTGCTCGGCGGCCAGCCAGGCCGCGGCCTGCAGCAAGTGCTGTCGGCGCTGGAGAAGGGCAGGATCAACATCGCCGCGAGGGCGGTCGGCGTCGCCCAGGAAGCCTACGATCAGGCACTGCGCTACGCCGGGGACCGCGAGGCGTTCGGGCAGAAGATCGCCCAGTTCCAGGCGGTGCAGCTGAAGCTGGCCGACATGGCGATGAAGCTGCAGGCGGCGCGCCTGCTGACCTACTGGGCGGCCTCGCGCGCCGACGCCGGCCAGCGGGCCGACCTGGAGTCGGGCCTCGCCAAGGTCTACGCATCCGAGGTCGCCTACGAATGCGCGTTCACCGCGATGCAGGTACACGGCGGCTACGGGTACTCGAAGGAATTCACCGTGGAACGGCTGTACCGGGACGCTCCGCTGATGGTGATCGGCGAAGGCACGAATGACATTCTCCGCACCGTGATCGCCGAATCCCTGATCAGCGGTCGCGCCGTCATCGGCTGACTGAGCATTGGCTGACTGAGCATCGGCTGAGCGTTTCGCCCGACCAGAGCCTGGACTGGTCGATATGCTGCGGCTTATGCGCCTGACCTCGAATTCGCGTGCCCGCGTCCTCGCCGGAGCGGCGGTGGCCACCATCGCGGCAGTTGCCCTGGCCAGTTCGGCTGCCGCGAGCGCGTCACCTCACGCGAGCCCGGCGGCGCGCAAGCCGCTCGCGGGGAAGATCATCGGGATTGATCCCGGCCACAACGGCCGCAACTGGACCGACCCGTCCTTCCTCAACCACCAGGTCTGGAACGGCAGGGAGCTAGAGGACTGCGACACGACCGGCACTGAGACGGCCGGCGGCTACACCGAGGCGAAGTTCAATTTCCTGGTCGCGACCAGGCTGGCGGCGATCTTGCGCAAGGCGGGCGCCAAGGTCGTGATGACCAGGAAGAACAACCACGGCCTCGGCCCGTGCGTCAACACCAGGGCGAAGATTCTCAACAAGGGGAAGGCGAACGTCTCGATCGACATTCACGCGGACTTCGGCCCATCCACAGGCCGGGGTTTCACCGTGCTCGAGCCCGTCGCCGACGGGCCTAACAACAAGGTCATCAAGTCGTCCAAGCGCTTCGGCAAGGATGTCCACCTGGCATTCCTCAAGGACACGCCGATGGGCATCAGCAACTACTACGGCCACGATGGCTACATTTCCCGCAACGATCTCGCCGGGCTGAATCTCACGACCATGCCCAAGGTGCTCATCGAGTGCGGCAATATGAATAACAGGGCCGACGCCAAGCTGCTCACTTCGGTGCGCGTGGAGCACGAGATCGCCTTCGCGCTCTCGGCGGCGATCATCAGGTTCCTCGCCGGGCACTGAAGTCCGGCCGGGGAGGGGCAGCAACCGCGCGGCGCGACGGTTGCGGGGAACTGGAGCGAGTGGTGGCAGGTCAATTCTGGCGGGGGACGCTCGTCGCCGCGATCCTGGTGAGCGGGCTGGCCGCATCCGGGTGCGCGGCCTTCGGATCGTCGTCGTCGACGTCAGCCTCCGGCGCGCAGCCGTCCGCGACCCCGGTGCCAGCAGGTACGGCGACCGCGAGCCCGGTGGCAAGCTCGTCGCCGACGGCCAAGCCGAAGCCGAAGCACGTCAAGGTGCTCGCGGGCAAGATCGTCGGCATCGACCCTGGTCACAACGGCCTCAATCACACCGATCCGGCGTTCCTTGGTCAGCAGGTATTCAACGGCCGGACGATGGAGGACTGCGACACGACCGGCACGCAGACGGCCGTCGGCTACACCGAGGCGCAGTTCAACTTCAACGTCGCGACCTACCTGAGGCGCCTGTTGCACAAGGAAGGCGCGAAAGTCGTACTGACCAGGAAGAACAATGACGGCCTCGGGCCGTGCGTCGACAAGAGGTCGACCATCATCAACAACGCGCACGCGAACGTCGCCATCGACATCCACGCCGACGGCGGGCCGGTCAGCGGGCGCGGGTTCACGGTGCTCGAGCCCATCGCCGACGGCCCCAATGACAAGGTGATCGCCACGTCCGACCAGTTCGGCACCGACGTGCACACGGCGTTCCTCAAGCACACGCCCTTCGGCGTCAGCGACTACTACGGCACCGACGGCTACATCAACAGAGACGACCTCGCCGGCCTGAACCTGACCACGGTCCCCAAGGTCCTCATCGAGTGCGGCAACATGCCCAACCCGCAGGACGCGGCCCTGCTGACCTCGGCAAAGGTCCAGAAGCAGATCGCCGCAGCCCTGAATGACGCGATTGTCCGCTTCCTCACCGGCCACTGGCCCAAGGGCACGGCCTAGCCGAACCAAGAGCAGGCCCGGCTGTCACGAGGGTGCGACTCCAGTTGAGTGAGCAGTGATTCAGGGTGAGCGGTGGCTTGCGGTGGTGCGGCACGACCCGCCCGGATACGGGTATCCGGCGGTAAACGGACAATGCGGGCGGCCGAACGGACGCGGGCCGGGATCCGGACGCCGGAGCACAAGTGCGATGTTCCTTGATCATGGGGCATGCCATGATCACGGAAATTTCACTTGCTCTGGAGGCTGTCGGGTGACTCGTGATCTTGAAGAGTCAGGCCCCTGGCGGGTCAGCGGGAGGCTTTTCCCCTTGAGATTGTTGAACTAGTGCCTTCGCGCGTGATCTCTGCTTCTGGGCGGACGTGCGCTGTGCCCCGGCCCGGTGCCGCCGGGGGCAGGGTGAGCATCGTGGCCCTCCCTGTTGCTGTCAGCGGTCCTTTCTGACAGCAAGGTGGCCCTCCCCGTTGCTGTCGGGACAGCATCAGGGAGGGCCACGTTGCTGTTAAAACCAGTGGCTGACAGCAACAGGGAGGGCCACGATGCTGTTAGCGGCGGGCGTGACCAGCAACCTGGGCCGCCCCGATGCTGCCGCCGGGCCTGCCCGGGCCGCCGGGCCTGCCCGGGCCGCCGGGCCGGCACCCGCCTGACGGTTCCGCATGATGTCCGAAGAACTCCCCGATCAGGTTACGAGTCACGCGACAGCCTCTATGACCTGCGAAAACTTCCGTGATCATGGTCCCGATCATGATCACGGAAACCTTTCGGAGGGCGAGTCGGCGTGCTAGATGTCGCCAGGGGTGACCGTCGGCTGGTCGTAGGACGGGGCTTCGGGATTCCATACGTTGGCGAATTCCTGCTTGTCCGCCGACGCCGTCTGCGAGTCACTGGTCGCGGCCTCGTAGGCGCTGGACTGGTTCGACGGGAAGCAGCCGCCCTGCTCTTGCTGAGCCCAGGTCAGGAAGTTGTTATCGGCGTCGAGCGAGTAGAGGAGCGCCTGCATCAGGTCGGACTTGAGCGTGGCGCCGTTGCTGAGATCGCTGATGTCGAGGCTCTTAGCGTTGTTGTACTCGCTCTGCCGCTGACTGTCCGCGGACTGAATGGCGGCGACGTCGTTGGAGATCTGGTCGCTCGACAGGTTCGAGCAGTTGTCTTCGATGTCGAGCACGGCATTCTGCAGCGAGGTATGCGTCTGCGTGCTCGTGCCGAGCAGGTTGGTGAGATTCGCCGCCTCGGCGGTTGCCGGGTCCGATGAGGAGTTGCTGTTGCCCGGTGTGGACGAGGAAGACGACGACGGCGAGGATGGCCCCGTCGTGCGGATCACGTGCGTCCGGCCGGTGCTGCCGTTGGCGAATTGCAGGTAAGCGAACGTGCCACCGCCGCCGACGAGCACAATGGCGACCACCGCCGCGAGCACGGCCAGGCCCTTGTGCGACTTACGCGGCGGCTGGCCTTGCTGCCAGCCGGGGCCGCTCGGCCAGCCGGTCTGCTGCGGATTCTGCCCGTAGCCGCCGTAACCGGGCGCTTGCCCGCCTCCCGTCGGCCAGGTCTGCGGCCCGGGACCCTGACCTTGCTGCCAGGTACCTTGCGGCGGGGTCTGGCCATGCCAGGCGCCCTGCTGGGGCTGGGCCTGCTGCGCTTGCCAGCCCTGCTGGGGCTGGGGCTGGGGCTGGGCTTGACCTTGCCAGGCGCCTTGCTGGGGCTGGGCCTGCTGGGCCTGGCCCTGCCAGCCTTGCTGGGCCTGGCCTTGCCAGGTGCCGGGCTGCTGCGCCTGCTGGCCGCCCGACTGGTAGCCGCCTGGCTGCTGGCCGCCTGCCTGGTAGCCGCCTGCCTGGTAGCCTCCCGGCTGCTGGCCGCCGGGCTGCGGGCCCGACAGCCTGGTGGCCTCGTCGAAGGATCCGGGCGTGCCAGCGGGCCACTGCTGACCGCCTGCCCCCTGCGCCAGCGGTGCTTGCGGCACGGGTGTCTGCGGCACGGGTGTCTGCGGCACCGGTGGTTGCGGCGCCTGCGCCTGCTGGCCGGGCGGCGCCTGCTTCGCGGTTGCCCCGGCTGCGCCGAGCCCCGCCGCTGCGCCGAGCCCCGCCGCTGCGCCGAGCCCCGCCGCCGCGGCGATGGCACCGGCGTCAGCGAGTTCCGTGGCGGGCCAGGGCTTGGCTGGATCGACGCCGCCCGCTTGCCCGAGGCCGGGGACCTGGCCGCCGCCCACGTCAGGCGTGCCCTGCACCAGCCGGAGCGCGCGTCCCAGGTTGAGAGCGAACTCTGTGCAAGTCGCGTAGCGCTGATCCGGGGACTTGGCCATCGCGCGGGCAATCACGTGCTCCGCCGCCGGCGGCAGGTCAGCCCGCTTGGCCAGCAGCGAGGGCGGCGGCATGGACAGGTGGGCGTTGATCAGCGCGAGACCGAGATCGCGGCGGAATGGCGGCTCCGCGGTCAGCATCTCGAAGGTGGCGCAGGCCAGCGAGTACTGATCAGCGCGGCCGTCGACGGTCTGAGCCTCGATCTGCTCAGGCGCGATGTAATCGAGCGTCCCGACGAACTGGCCGGTCGACGTCAGGTGGCTGGCCAGCGTCTGCTTGCTGATCCCGAAGTCCGACAGGTACACATGATCGTTCTCGTCGCCCGGCCTGGTCACCTGCTTGCCGCCGGTGTTTCGGCCGCCCGTGTCGAGCAGTATGTTCGCAGGCTTGACGTCGCGGTGCACGAGATCGCGCGCGTGGGCGGCGTCGAGGGCGGCGGCCACCTGGCTGATGATGTTCCACACCCGGGCCGGCGGCAGCACCTGCCCGCCGCTGAACAGCGAGCGCACGTCGCCGCCCTGGACATAGCGCATGGCGATGAACAGGAACCCGCCGGCGTCGCCGGCGTCGTAGACCGGGATGATGTTGGGATGGTCGACGGCTGCCGCTGCCCGGGACTCCCGGATAAATCGCGTGCGGAAAGCTGTGTCGGCGGCTAGTCCGGGCGCCAGGAGCTTCAGTGCTACCCGGCGGTCAAGACGTTCGTCGTGCGCCCGGTAGACGACGGCCATGCCGCCCTGCCCGATGCGCTCTTCCAGCCGGTACCCGGCGATCATGTCCCCGGGGTTGACGTTCGCGGGCGCCGAAGTCTCGTCGCTCACCGCATCCGCCTCAGGACGAAGCCGATGATCCCACCCATACCCGCGCCCCGTTCTCGTCGGTCCCCCGCGGCTCGCCATCACGGCTGTCAGGCATTCCCCGCGCGATAACTGTATCCGGTTAGTCACGCGCCGGAAATAGCACGGTAACGCGAATGCCGCAGGGCTGCGGGTCAGCATAGCGTGACTTGTACCGCGGTCAGGCGGCTAGCGGTAAACGAGTGTTCGGAGTTAGCTGGCTAGTTGAGTGGCCTTTACCGCGCGAATTGCGGGTTCGGGACACCGCGGGCACCCGATGCAACGGTTCGGCCGCGCGCCTCCGTCTGGAACAGTTGAGGAGGTGGCCGTGGACGCCAACGCGGATGCCGAGTTCACCGACTTCGTGCACGGGAGCTGGGCACAGCTGGTCCGGCTCGGCTGCGCGCTGACCGGGGACCGGGGACTGGGGGAGGACCTGGCCCAGTCCGCGCTAGCGAAGGCGTACGCGTCCTGGCCTCGGGTCATGCGCGCAGGAGATCCGCAGGCCTACGTCAGGAAGATCGTCGTCAACGCCAGCAGGGACCGGCTGCGCCGGCGGCGCGTGGACGAACTTCTGACGGACGCCGTGCCTGAGCCGAAGCGTGCCGTGCGGGACGACGGCGCGGCGGAGACGCGCGCCGCGCTGCTGCGAGCGCTGCTGAAGCTGCCAGCCGGGCAGCGCGAGATTGTCGTGCTCCGGTACTGGCTTGACCTGACAGATACGCAAACGGCCGCTGCCGTCGGCTGCAGCATAGGCAACGTCAAAAGCCAGGCGTCACGCGCGCTGGCCAAGCTGCGCTTGTCCGCGGACCTGAAGGACGAGGTGACCAAATGAGCGCCGACGAGCTGTACGAAAGCGATCTGCGCTGTCAGCTCGGCACCGCGCTGGACGAGATCGCGCCGCCGGCTCCGCCGACGATGGCCATCAAGCGTGCCGGGCACGCGATCAGGATCAGGCGCCGTGTCACTGTCGTCGCGGCCCTGGCGCTGGCTGTCGCCGCGGCCGCCGCCGTGCCCGGGCTGGCACACGGGCGCGGGCCGGCCACGCCGGTCGCGCCGCGGCACGATAAGCCGGCCAGGATCACCGTGGGCAGGCCGGGCGGCATCTCGTCACCGGGGCTGATCGCGAAGGGCACGATCGGCGGCAGGCCGTGGCACATCGTCGTCGGCCAGGCAGCCGGAGGTGCCCTCTGCGTCACGCCATCGGGCGATGTGAGCACCATCGGATGTGAAACCGCCAGCGCGTACAAGGGAACGTGGCCGGTCACGCTTGTCGGTACCGGCGGCAGCGGCCGCACCGCGATGTACGGCATCGTCGCCAGCAAGGTCAGGCAGGTCAGCCTCACGTTGTCCGACGGCCAGGTCCTTGATCTCCCGTCCGTCCGCGTGCACCGGTGGCGCTGGATCGGCGTGGAGATCCCGTCCGGCCTGACGGTCATCAAGGCCGTCGCGTATGCGCGGACGGGCGTGCTGGCAACCGCGGTGCCCTTCAATGGCGCTACGGGAACGGTGCCGCAGATCGAGGACTGGCAGCGGCCTGGCCAGGTCGATCCTGCCGAGTTCACCCGCATCGCCGCCGCCGGAGTCAGCGCCGGCCGGCAGTGGTCCGTTACCGCCTACGTCGGCCCGTGGGGCCGCTGCCTGGAGGTCGAGGTAGGTGACCTGTCATCAGGCACCGCATGCTGGTCGGCCAGGACACAGCAGAACGGCGTGATCATGTCATCCGGCACTACTCCAGGACAGGGGTCGGCATGGATCGTCGGAGCGGTCCGGCCCTCGGTCAGCCATCTGGAAGTCGTCAGGACGGGAGGCAGCACGAACCGGATCCCCGTGGTCCAGATCGGCTCCGTGCGGCTCTATGCGATCGTCATCGTCAGCGGGCCGGGAATCGCGAGCTGGGGCGCCTACGACGCGGCCGGGCACCGCTTGTACGGCGGCTCAGGCCCGCCCGCCTATCGCCCTAGCCGGTAACCTCACCGGCCGTGCTGGCGGTGAGCTCGCCCTCGCCCTCGTGGGCGGCCGGGGCCGCGCCGATCGCCGCGAGCGCGTCGCGGGCGTCGGCTAGCTTCTCGAAGACGAAAAGGACGGGCCCGCCATCGGCCAGCGTCACGGCCGTCCGCAGGGCGGCCTCGGCGCCGTCCGCGTGCCGCACCTCGATGCCAGGGCGCGCCGCGCGCATCGCGGCCGCGACGAGGTCCCGCATCTGCCCGGGCGCCCGGCCGCGCGGGTCGGTGTCCTCGTAGATGACCACCCGGCCGAACCAGGTGGCCACCGCCTGCGCGGACTCGGCGATCAGGTCGTCGCGCCGGTCGCCTGGCAGGGTGACGGCAGCGACCGGATCGCCGTCCCAGACGCTCGCCACCAGCTCGCCGGTGGCATGCAGGGCGGCCGCGTTGTGACCGTAGTCGACCAGCACCGGGACTGAACCGGCCAGGTACAGAGTTCCCCGGCCCGGGTTGGCGTCGGCCGGCGCGAACCCGGCGAGCCCGGCCCTGATGTCCTTGACCGCGGTGCCCGCGGCCCGGCACGCGGCGACGGCGGCCAGCGCGTTGGCGATGACATGGCGCGCCTTGCCGCCGAAGGTCCCCGGCAGCTCCGCCACGTCCATGATCACGCGCTGCCTGCCGCCTTCGGTCTCGACGAGCTGACCGTCGCATACCTCGTAGCAGATCCCGCCGGCCCGCTTGTGCCGTTCGAGCACGCCGCAGGCCGCAGTGGTACTGAAGTACCTGATCACCGGCGCGTTCTCGCGCACCGCCGGCCGGTCGGCGATCGCGGCGCAGGACTGGTCGCAGGCGTTGAGCACGACGCTGCCGCCTCGGCTGACCCGCTCCGCGATGAGCGCCTTGACGTGCACAAGCTCGTCCAGGTCGTCGATGCCGTCATCGCCGAGGTGATCGTTGCCGATGTTGGTGATGACGGCGACGTCGGCTTCGTCATAGGCCAGGCCCCGGCGCACGATCCCGCCCCGCGCGGTTTCGAGCACCGCGGCCTCGACGCTGGTGTCGTCCAGGATCAGCTCGGCTGACCTGGCACCGGACGCGTCCGCCGCCAGCACGCACCGGCCGCCGATCCAGACTCCCTCGGTGCAGGCCATGCCGGTACGCAGCCCGGCCTGCCGCAGCACGTGCGCGATCATCCGGACGGTCGTCGTCTTGCCGTTGGTGCCGGTCACGGCGACGATCGGGATCCTGCTCGCGGCACCGGGCGGGTAGGCCCTGTCGACGATCGCCTCGGCGACATCGCGCGGCTGGCCCTCGGCCGGCGCCAGGTGCATGCGCAGGCCGGGGCACGCGTTGATCTCGATGACCGCCACCCGCTCGCGGTGCCCGGCTAGCCGCGGCGCCCCGGGCCCGCCATCCGGCCGTAGCCCCGCCGGAAAGAGCGGCGCGCCGATGTCGGCCGTCCTGATGTCGATGCCGCAGATGTCCAGCCCGGCCGCCACGGCCGCGCGCCTGCACAGCTCGGCGACGTCCGGGTGCACGACGGCGGTCACGTCCGCGCTGGTGCCGCCGGTCGACAGGTTTCCGTTGCGGCGCAGGCTGACCTGCTGGCCGGCCCCGGGCACCGACGAAAGGCCGAGCCCGCTCGCGGCCAGGTGCGCCAGCGCCACGTCATCGACCGCGATCTTGGTCAGGACGCGGGAATGGCCGGGTCCGCGCCGGGGATCGGCGTTCTGCGCGTCGATCAGGTCGCCGATCGAACGCGCGCCGTCGCCGGTCACCACCGGGGGCTTGAGCTGCGCCGCCGCGATGACCTGGCCGTCGACGACCAGGACGCGGTAGTCGTTGCCCGGCACGTAGCTCTCCACGATCACGGCGGCTGAGCCCGCGCCCGCCGCGGCGCGCCGGTAGGCGTGCTCCGCCTGATCCCGGGTGCGGACGCCGACGCTGACGCATTTGCCGTGGTTGCCATTCCTCGGCTTGATCACGACCGGCTCGCCGAGCCGCTCGAGCGCCTGGACCGCCTCGGCCTCACTGTGCGCCACGACGCCATCGGGTACCGGGATGCCCGCCCGGTCAAGGAACTGCTTGGCCAGTACCTTGTCACCCGCGATATCGACGCCGAGCGCCGAGGTCTGCTCGGTCATCGCGGCGCTCACCAGCCTGCGGTAACAGCCGTAGCCGAGGCGCAGCATCGACAGCCCGCCGACGCGCCTGACCGGGATACCGCGGCGGCGTGCCGCCGCCGCGATCGCGGCCGTGCTCGGGCCAAGGCGCTCTCGCTCAGCCGTGCGGGCGATCGCCGCCAGGTGCGCGGAGTAGTCCGGCTCATTTTTCATCAGGAGGTTTTCTACGATGCTGAGCGCGAGCAGGCAGAGTTCCCTCGGGACGGCCGAGTCGCCCGGCTCGTCCGGCGGGCACTGCGTCATCACGTCATAGCGGCCGTCGGCACCGGCCCACATGGTCCGGCCGAGCTGTACCTCGCGGCCGGCGAGGCTCGACAGCTCGAGCATCACGTGCTCGGTGACGTGGCCGAAGTAGGTGCCGCGCGCCAGCGCCTCGGCGAAGCCGCCCGGGCGCCCGGCGGCGCAGTGGTGCTCGCCGAGTCCGGGGAGGGCCAGCAGCAGCCGCTCGCCGAAGCCGGGAAAGTCGGTGCTCTCGCGGCCGGTGAGCTCGTCGAGCTCGAGCCGCGCGATGCTGACGGGCGAGGTCGTGAAGACGTTCGGGCCGCTGAGGTGATGTGTGTATTCCAGATGCACGTCCGCTCCTTTGCGCAGATCCGGCAGCTCAGTACCTGGAGTGGGCCGGGCCGATGGCAGGTGCCCTGCTGGAGATGTCGAAGACGCAGCCGGCGGGCAGCAGGTGCAAGCGCACGTCAAACAAGGTGATCGGGTCGTAGTCGGAGCCCGCGTGCACGACCGTCGCGTGCTCGGCGTCGACGACGCTGACCACGCCGCTGCCGAGCACCTCGAAGCAGTCGCGCCGCACGCAGATCGCCGTGTTCTCGTCGATCCCGACGCCGAGCCGGTCAGGATCGAGAGTCACCGCGCTGAGCAGCCTCGGCAGCCGGCCGCGCTCGCCGAAGTGCATATCGATCAGCATCCTGGGCACCAGGCCGAGACCCGGCCCTGTCCGCACGGTCGCGGTCGACACCTCGGCGCCGTAGCCGCCCAGGATCATGGTGCGACCCAGAGCGGTCGCGCCGGCGCTGGTGCCCGCGACGATGAGCCCGCCGGCGAGCCGTTCCGCGAGCTGGTCATTGACCTTCGAGCCCACGAGAGTCTGGAGCCTGGACTGATCGCCCCCGCTGAAGAACACGCCGGTCGCGTCGTCCAGCAGGTCGCGGGTGGCCTGGCTGTCCGCGTCGGCGCGGCCGCTGATCGGCAGCTCGGCCACGTACCTGACGCCGAGCTTGCCGAAGACCTGCTGGTACTCGGCGAGCACCTGCCCCGGCTGGCCGGTCGCGGTGGTGACAACGACGATTCGCGCCTGGTCACCGCCGCACATCCGGGCGAAGCGCTCGAGGACGCCAGCGCCGCAGCACCTGTCCTCGGCTCCGCCGATGATCAGCAGGCGACCTGGCTTGCCCCCGCGCATGCCCCCCGTATCCACGCACCGGCCCTCGCTTCGGACCGCGCTCCGGCCCACGAGCCGGTGTCTACCCTGCGCTACCCAGCGTCAACCTAATATCGCAATCGGTAGCTAGCGCTGGTGCTGCGCCGCGCGCGCCGTGCGGGCAATGGCTATTCGCTGCCGAGCACGCCGCGCGCGGGCCGGGCGTGCCTGCTCGCCGGGCGCGGCCTGGAGAGCTCGTCGGGCAGCTGGAGCAGCGGGTTCGTCGCGCTGGCCACGACGTCGCTCGCGATGTCGATCACGCGCCGGCCTCGGCTCCTGGCGGCGCTCCTGAGCTGCTCGAATGCCTGCCTCGGCTGGATGCGGTGCCGCTCGGCGAGCACGCCGATAGCCTGCTCGACCCGGACCCGCGCCATCAGAGCGTGCTCGAGCTGGCCGATCGTCGCCCTGAGCTTGTTCGTGTCGTTCGCGGTCTCCCTGGCGGGCTCGGCCGCGTGTGCGCCTGTGCCCCTGCCTGGGTCGGCTGGCCGGCCGGGAGCGCCGGGGGCGGCCGGGGTCGCCGGGGCGGCGTCGCCCGCTGCCAGCTCGGCGGCGAGCAGGTCGGCGAGGACCATGGCGCTGGTCAGGTCGGGCAGGTCAGCGCCGCCTACCCGCCAGCCGTCCTTGGTCCGCCGCACGACCGCGTCGTCAGGCGAAGTCTGGGCAGCGTCACCGGGCGGAACCGGGGCGGGCTGCCCGCCGCCGGTCCCTGATGCCTTCCCGCTGCCCCGAGCCTGTGTCATTGCGTAACAGCCAGCTCTGCGATTCGCTGCTTGACCGCCCGCGCGGACGGATTGGTCAGCGTGCTTCCGTCGCCGAATAGCAATGTGGGCACTGTCTGGAAGCCCCCGTTCACAGTCTGGACATACTCCGCGGCCTCGGGGTCACGCTCGATGTCGACCTCGGTGATCTCGATGCCCTCACGGGCCAGTTGGCTCTTGAGCCGCCGGCAGTACCCGCACCAAGGTGTCGTGTACATCGTCACTGGCTGGGTCATGCCGTCGCCCTCCTTGGCCGCCATTGTCGCACCTGAACATTACTAACGTCCGCATCTGCGAGGTGCTTCCTGCGATGAGGGCCTGGTTTGCCGCCAGCGTAAGGGATCACGGGCACGGCAGCGTGTCTTTGCCCCGCTGTTGCCGCCTGGCCCGCGGCTGTCGGAGCGATGCGGCAAGATGGCGCGGGACAGCAAAGGCTCAGGACAGGAGGTTCCGCCCTTGGCCGCAGAGCAGGGGATCGCCGAGATCGCGAGCCCTGATGCCGTGTCTGGCCCTGATGCCGTGCTCGCCGCCCTCGATCCCGAGCAGCGTGAAGTCGCGCTGGCGACCCGGGGCCCGGTCTGCGTGCTCGCCGGCGCGGGCACAGGGAAGACCAGGGCGGTCGCGCACCGCATCGCGTACGCGGTGACCACCGGGGTCATGCGGCCCGACCGGGTGCTCGCCGTGACCTTCACGACGCGGGCGGCGGGCGAGCTGCGTACCAGGCTGCGGCAGCTGGGCGCCGGCGCGGCGCCGGGCAGCGGTCTCGGGCACGTGCAGGTCAGGACGTTCCACGCGGCGGCACTGCGGCAGCTGACCCATTTCTGGCCGGCCGCGGTGGGCGGTCGCGCTCCGGCTGTCCTTGAGTCCAAGCTCGCCCTGCTCGCGGAGGCCGCCAAGCGGAGCAGGCTGCGGATCGAGCCGGCCGAGCTGCGGGACGCGGCCTCGGAGATCGAGTGGGCTAAGGTCACCCAGGTTCGGCCGGGCGACTACCCGATCGCCAGCGAGCAGGCGGACCGGGCCTGCCCGGTGCCCGCGGAGCGGCTGGCCCGCCTCTACGCCGCCTATGAGCAATTGCGAGCCGAGCGTCACCTGGTGGACTTCGAGTCGGTGCTCGAGCTGACCGCGGCCATCCTGGCCGGCCATCCCGTTGTCGCCGCCGAGGTCAGGGACAGGTACCGGTACTTCGTCGTGGACGAGTACCAGGACGTCAACCCGCTCCAGCAGCTGCTGCTCGAGCAGTGGGTCGGCGACCGTGACGACGTCTGCGTCGTCGGTGACCCGCGCCAGACCATCTACTCGTTCGCCGGGGCCACGCCCTCGTACCTGACCAGGTTCCCGCTGCGGCACCCGGACGCGACCGTCGTCAAGCTAGTCCGTAACTACCGGTCAACTCCGGAGGTGCTCGCGCTCGCCAACCGCGTGTTCGGCGGGTCCGTGCCGCTCGCCGCGCAGCGGCCGCCAGGGCCGGCTCCCAGGATCATCGAGTTCCCCGACGAGCCCGCTGAGGCCGGCGACGTCGCGCGCCAGGCGGCCCAGCTGATCGCCGCCGGGCTGCCTGCCAGCCAGATCGCCGTGCTGGTCAGGACCAATGCGATGACGCTCGGCTTCGAGGAGGCGCTGACGGCGGCCGGCGTCCCGTTCCAGCTGCGCGGCACCGAGCGGTTTTACGAGCGAGGCGAGGTCAAGCAGGCGATGGGGCTGATCAAGGTCGCGGCCAGGTCGGCGGTCGGCGACGAGGACCCGCTTAGCCAGGTACGGCCGGTCCTGACCGGCCTCGGCCTCACCAGGGAGCCGCCCGCTGGCCGGGGCAAGGCGGCCGAGCGCTGGCAGTCGCTCGAGTCGCTGGCGCGGCTGGCCGAGGAGTTCTTCGCGGCGTCGCCGGGTGCGACGCTGGCGGAGCTTGCCGCCGAGCTCGAGCTGCGGAGCACGCTGGGGCATGCCCCTGACCCGGGCGGCGTCACGCTGGCGTCACTGCACGCGGCCAAGGGCCTGGAGTGGGATGCGGTGTTCATGCCCTGCCTCACCGACGGCGCCATGCCGATCAGCTACGCGCAGACTCCCGAGGCCGTAGAGGAGGAGCGCAGGCTGCTGTATGTCGGGCTGACCAGGGCCAGGCAGCAGCTGGTCCTGTCGTGGTCCCTGGCCAGGGAGCCCGACGGCCGGCGGCCGAGGAAACGGTCGAGATTCCTCGACGAGATGCGGCTCGCCCCCGGGCGGCCTGCGCGGCTGGCCGCCGGGCGGCCGGGTTAGCCCGGGGCGACGCCGGCCTGTACGGTGCCAGTACCCGCTGACATCCGAAAGGGAGCGGCCCGTGACCAAGGCGCTTGATGCCGTGGTGGAGTTGCTTGACCTGGAGCAGATCGAGCTCAATATCTTCCGGGGCCGCAGCCCTGAGGGCGAACGGCGGCAGCGCGTATTCGGGGGCCAGGTCGCCGGGCAGGCGCTCGTCGCGGCAGGCCGCACCGTCCCGCGCGACCGGCCGGTGCACTCGCTGCACGCGTACTTCATCAGGCCAGGCGATCCGACCGCACCGTTGATCTACCTGGTGGACCGGGTCAGGGACGGCAGGTCGTTCACGACGAGGCGGGTGTCGGCGGTCCAGCACGGAAAGACGATCTTCACGCTTTCCGCTTCCTTCCATCATCCCGAGCCAGGCGTGGTGCACGCGCGGCCGATGCCGGACGTGCCGCCGCCGGAAAGCCTGCCCACGGCCGCCGAACGGCTGCGCGCGCATTTCGGCGGCCCGGTCAGTGACTACTCGTTCGCGAACCCGATCGACATCAGGCACGTCGGCCCGCTGACGTTCGAGGCGGCGGCCGACCCGGCGCTGCGCTCGGCGAAAAGCATGGCCTGGATCAGGGCGGACGGCGACCTGCCCGACGACGACCTGCTGCACGTGTGCCTGGTCACTTACGCCTCCGACATGACGCTGCTTGACTCGGTGCTGCTCGCCAACGGCCTGTCCTGGGGTGACGGCGCCACGATGGGCGCCAGCCTCGACCACGCGATGTGGTTTCACCGGCCGTTCCGCGCCGACCGCTGGCTGCTGTACGCCCAGGATTCGCCCATCGCGTCAGGCGCGCGCGGGCTGGCCCGGGGCGAGCTTTTTACCGCTGACGGCGACCTGGTCGTCTCGGTCGTTCAGGAGGGGCTGATCCGCACCGCGGGCCTGCCAGCCTAGCCCCGCGCATATCTCCAGGTCGGCGGCTCGCCGTTACCGGTCAAGCGCTCTTCGGTAACCGTCTGGACACGTCGCCGGAAAAAGAGTTGCCTGCCCGTGGTAACGCTGCATATTGTCGTCACTAGTTCTTCTACATCAGGCGGTCGCGTGATGCTGCACAGCGTCACTAACAACGGAGGGAGGTGCCCGGAATGCTGAGCCCGATAATCATGGTCGATCTGGCCGTGCCGCAGCGCAGGCGGTCTCGTACGGGCACCTGGCTCTCCGGTGACAGCGCGCCCGCTCTTCGCGACTGTGCCCTCAAGTGCTGGCCCGGCGGGTCGGCGGCTGTCCCGGTCCTGGCTGATGCCTTGCCGGAGACTGCCCCGACCTTCATGCGACCGCCGTCGCATGCGAAGGCCAGCCTGTCCGGCTATGGCGCCCAGGTGACTGCCGCTGCGGAATTTGCCGCCCGGCAGCAGCAGCCCACGAGCAATGTCAGCTACGCCTACAAGACCCGTATCGCCGCCACCGGTGGTGGTCATTTGGGTCCGCAACCGCCTAGGGATCCGGTCTAGCCAGACCGGCCAAGATCCCCAAGAGGCCGCGGACCCAGGAATCGGGTCCGCGGCCTTAGTCATGCAAGGCCACGTTTGTCAGTGCCGACGAGACGCTGCGACCAGCAGATGAGAGGGGATGGAATGTACCGGCCAGGATCCGTCGCGGTCATCGAGGACCGGGTGACGGCCGAGGCGGAATTCGTGCGGGTGACCGCGATTAGCGCAAGCGTGCCAGTGGCAGTCGTGGTGAAGACGGCTGGGCCTGCCTCCGGGCCCACCGGTGTCGTCAGGGGGCGGGTGCTGCCCTGCGCCAGTGACCCTGACCTGTTCTTCGCCGAGTCGCCGGGTGATGTCGAGCTAGCCAAGTCGCTCTGCGGCAGCTGCCCGGGCCGGGCCAAGTGCCTGGCGGGCGCGGTAGAGCGCAGGGAGCCCTGGGGCGTCTGGGGTGGCGAGCTGTTCATCCGCGGCGAGATCGTGCCACGCAAGCGGGCGCGCGGTCGCCCGCGTAAGGACGAGGTGGCTGCCTGATCTTGACGGGCAGGCACGTCAGCTGAGGAACTCGTCCCGTCCGGAGGAGATGGGTAGCCGCAGGCACCAGGACCTGCGGCTACCCGGAATCGGGCTAGCCCGCGGGCAGCGCGTCGACTTCCACGGCATCGGCCGGGCCGTAGCCGGGAATCCAGCGCAGCACCTCCGAGCGGAACGGGCCCTGGGCCTCGAGCTGGCAGAGCACGCCAACCCCTGCGGTCGATACCCGGTGGATCAAGATGTAGGACGGCGGCAGGTTGAGCTGCCTGCCCATGTTGACACCGCGCAGATCGGTAACCCGATTAGCCTCGGCCCGCATCCACTCGCGGCTAAAGGCGAACGATTCTTGCTTGGACGGATCGGCGAGCGGAGCCAGGAAATCCCCGAGCGCGTCAAGATCGACGTTGATGCCAGGCTTGAGGAAGCCCTGCTCTCGCAGTTCGGCTTCAACGACCGCGATGTCGCCGTCATTGTGCACCAGCCAGAGCAGCTTGCCGATCAGCGGAGGCAGGCCATCAGGCAGGCGGTCGATGGCGCCGAAGTCGAGCACGCCGAGCCTGCCATCGTCCATCAGCCTGAAATTACCCGGGTGCGGATCGGCGTGCAGCATGCCGGCGCGCGCCGGGCTCGAGAAGAGGAACCTGACGAGCAGCAGCCCGGCCCGGTCGCGCTGATCCCGCGTGCCGTCGGAGATGACCTTTGACAGCGGGGTCCCGTCGATCCATTCGCTGACCAGTACATGGTCACTTGCCTGCAGGACCCGGGGCACGAGGATGTCGGGATCATCGGCGAACGCCGCGGCGAAAGCGCCTTGTGATTCGCCTTCCATCCGGTAGTCAAGCTCTTCGGTGACCCGGACCCGCAGCTCGTCAAGCAACGGCCTGACCTCGAGCCCGGGCATCAGCACGCCGAAGAGCCTGCCGATCCTGGCGATCTGGGTGAAGTCGTTGATCAGCGCCTTCCCCGCGCCCGGATACTGGATCTTGACCGCCACCTGGCTGCCGTCGCTCCAGATCGCCTTGTGCACCTGTCCGATCGACGCGGCCGCGGCGGGGTTGTCGTCGAACTCGCCGAATAGGTCGCGCCAGTTCTCGCCAAGGTCAGCGGCCAGCACCCGGTGGACCGTGCCGGCGGGCAGGGGCGGGGCAGACTCCTGCAGCCTGGTCAGGGTGGCACGGTAGGCCGGCCAGTTCGGGCGGCAGCGCCGCCTCGAAGATCGACAGGGCCTGGCCCACCTTGAGGGCGCCGCCCTTGAGCTCGCCAAGCACGCGGAAGATCTGATCGGCTGTCCGCTGCTGGATTTCGCGCGCGACGATCTCCGCTGGCCTGCCGCCGACTCGCCTGCCGAGCCCGAGTACTGTCCGCCCAGCTAGGCCGGCAGGCAAGGAAGCGAGCTTTACCGTCCTGGTCACCGTACGCCTGGGCAAGTCGCTCATGACTTCCATTGTCGGTTACTGGCCGGTGTGACTGGCACACGGACAAGCCGGGTGCCGCTGCCACGTCCTGCGCCGCCACCGCCAGTCAGGCAGCACGATCTCGAGCGTGCCGTTGAGCGCGGCGCTCGCGGCAGGCGTCTTGTCGATCGCGGCCAGTGCCTGCGCCGCCGCCTGAGCGGCGACCGATGCGGCGAGCACCGCGTCGCAGGCGGGCGGATCTGGCCGTCTGGTCGCGATCTGAGCCAAGATCAGCGGCCAGGCGGGGTCCTTGCCGGCCCGGGCGTAGTCCAGGCAGCGCACGCAGGTAGTGCGGCCGGGGATGACGAGCGGGCCGACGATCCCGATCGCCTCACTGGCCAGCACGGCCAGGTGCGGAACGCGATCGCTGATCAGCCCCGTCAGTAAGTCGGCCGACTGCTGGCCGACGAGCACCGCCAGATCCGGCCGCCGGTCCTGGGCAGCGCCGATCTTGACTCGCGTGACGCCAGACGCGCCGAGGATCCGCGCGACCGAGCGCGCGATCCTGCGCTCCCCACTCACCCAGACCGCCACGTCACGGCGCCTGGCCAGGGACTGCGCGCCCCCGTCCGGGTCACGGTAAGCCAGTGAGACCGTGGCAAGCTCGGCCGCGAGCCTGGTCCTGGCCGCGGCAGGCAGCTCGCGCAGCGTGCCAGCCGGGAAATCGTCGAGTACCCCGCCAGCCGCGAGCAACGTCAGGATCCGCTCAGTAACCGGTGCCGGTATGCCCTGCCCAGCCGCGGTATCCACGACCTGGCCGCGGTCCCTGCTGCCGTCAAGCAGCCCGATCACCACGGCCGCCTGCCGCATCCCCGACAATGCCATCGCCCGGCGCGGATCGATCCCGATCTGCACAGTGTCGCGATCACGCCAGACCGGCAGCAAGCCGGACTTCAGAGCTGGTCTCATGCCCCGCAGCCTGCCATCCGGCTCTGACACTGCGAGTCATGCGACCGGCGTGCCTGTCTCCGGCGGTACGGGTTGCCTGGCCGGGTGTACGCGGCGAGTTCCCGTTCTGCGGCATGATCGCGGAGAGTTCCCGCGCCGGAGCATGATCGCGGAGCGTTCTCCGTCGTTAGCGCGGAGACTTCTCGCAGCACGGAGTGTATGCCGTCCTATGTGCGGACAACGCTCCGCGCAGCGACAACTCTCCGTGCCAGAGCCGGGAAGGACTCCGCGCAGCGACAACTCTCCGTGCCAGAGCCGGGAAGGACTCCGCGCAGCGACAACTCTCCGTGCCAGAGCCGGGAACGCTCCGCGCAGCGACAAGTCTCCGGGAACCGGGGAAGAGTCTCGCCGCTGACTCGCCTTAGCTTGACTTTCCAAGATCCGGAACCACCGACAGCCTCCAGGACAGCGGCAATGTTCCGTGATCACTCCCGGGACCTTGATCACGGAAGATCGCCCAGGTCAGGACCGGTGCGATGTTCCGTGATCATGGCCGGGACCTTGATCACGGAACATCGCACCTGGTGCTGAGGCTGTTAGGTGACTCGGGACCTTGGCAAGGCAAGCTGCGATGGGCTAGCGGGAGACTTACCTTGACAACATCAATGATCCTGTTGGTTTATTGGGTTCGGGTGGCGGGAGTGAGCGGCGCCGGGGTGATCAGGCCGGGCCGTTCGAACTGACCGGTGCGATGTTCCGTGATCATGACCCGGGGCATGATCACGGAAATTTACGCAGGTCAGGGCATGGGCAGTGCTCCGTGATCATGCGCGCGGCCATGATCACGGAAACTAGCCTTGCCGGCCTCCGGCGGACAACCAGCCCACCCGGCACAACCGGCACCACCCGCCTCCACTGTCTCAGATTTGCCCGCCAGCCCAACCTCCAATTAACCAACAGGATCATCAATGAGCGAAACGACGCCCGATCCGTAACATCGATGCCCGCATTCATGCGGCACGCAGCCACCAGCCGTCACGCCAGCCACTGCCGCCTCATCCGCAACATAAGCACCAGCGCGGACGACCTGCCGGGCCACATTTCGGGGTGCGGTACATCAGCTCCAAGATCAGCTTAAAGCAAGCCTGTGGATAAACCTTGGGGCAGCCTGTGGAAATCGAGGAGAGTCGTTGTGGATATCTGTGGGATAGCTTGTGAATTTCTCGCAGCTAGTACTGCCGCATGGGTCTTGCGCTGCGCCTTTGCTGTCCACCGCCTGTGGATAACGATCTGCTGCCCGCTGGCTGCCGTGCTTGGCGGGACCCGGGCTCTAGACGGTGGGACCCGGCTCGTCGGGCCCGGGGTCGTCTGGCTTGGGCTCGTCGGGCCCGGGGTCGTCGGGCTTGGTGTTCTCTGAGTCCGCGTCGTCTGGCTTGGGCTCGGCAGTCAGGTCTGAGATGTCCAGCTCGGGCCGGCCGCTGACGAAGGTGTCCGGGTCGTCGAGGTCGTCGGAGGTGGGCAGGAGGTCGGGATGACCCCAGACATCGTCCCGGCCGGCGATGCCGCGAGCCTCGGTGAGGCCGCGCCAGATCGCGGCGGCTTCGCGGAGGCGGCGTGGCCTCAGCTCAAGGCCGACCAGGGTCGCGAAAGTGCGCTCGGCCGGGCCGCCGGTAGCGCGGCGGCGCCTGATCGCCTCGGCCAGGGCGTCGGACTGCGGCAGCCGGTGCCTCGCCGCGTCGGCGACGACCGTCGCGACCCAGCCCTCGACGAGCGCGAGCAAGGTCTCCAGCCGGGCCAGGGCGGCCTTCTGCTCCTCGGTGTCCTCCGGCTGGAACAGCGCCGCCCCTGACAGCGCCTCATTGAGCGCTTCCGGGTTGGCCGGGTCGATCTGCGGCATCGCGTCGCGTAGCGCCTGGGCGTCGACCTTGATGCCCCTCGCGTAATCTTCCACGGCGCCGAGCAGCCTCGCTCGCAGCCAGGGCACGTGGCTGAACAGGCGATGATGGGCCGCCTCACGCAGCGCCACGAAAAGCCTGACCTCGTCAGCTTCGACCGACAGGCCAGCGCCGAACGCCGCGACTCCGGCGGGGAGCAGCGCGGCGGTGCCGGCCGGCCCGATCGGCAAGCCGATGTCGCTTGAGCTGATGACCTCCTCAGCCAGGGCGCCGACTGCCGCTCCGGCCTGGCCGCCGATCATCATGCCGCCGATCCGGCGCATCATCTCGCCGAGCCCGCCGAGCCCGGCGAATCCGCCGAGCCCGCCGGCTCCGCCGCCCGAGAACGCCGACATCATCGACCGCATCTCAGGCGGGAGATCTTCCAGGTCGTCCTGGTCCACCGAGAGCAGGCCGCTCATGGTGTCGACCGCGCGCTCGGCGACTGGCTGGCAGAGCGTGGCCCAGACCGGCATCGTCGCCTCGACCCACTCAGACCGGCTCCAGGCCGTCGCCGTCCTGATGCCGCTCGGCAGGGTGCTCGCGTCCTCGAGCCACAGGTCGGCCAGCCTGACCGCCTCGGCTGCCGCCTCGCGCTCGTTGGCGAGCACGCTCGGGTCGCCTTTGGCCGAGACGGTCTGCCTGGCGATGTTCTTCGCGAGATCCCAGTTGACCGTGCCGCCCTGGTAGGCCATCAGGTCGGCGAACTGCCGCAGCGCGTCGGCAAGCTGCTGCGGGTCGCCGAACGGGCCGCCAGCGCCGAACGGGCCGGGCACCCCGCCCTGACCACCCGAACCGCCCCCAGAGCCCCCAGAGCCGCCCGAGCCGCCTGAACCGCCCGAGCCGCTCCCAGAGCCGCCCGAACCGCCGCCCGAACCGCCGCCGGATTCGTCGCCCGGATCTCCCGGCAGGTTAAAGCCGAAGGGAGGCTCATTCATGGCCGTCGTCTCTCAGGCAGGATGGAGGTATCACATTGGCCAAGTTATCCCAGGAGCGCTTCGCGGTGAGCGACCGAGTAGCCAAGGTTCGCCAAGGGCGGAGCGATACCGGCCGCCAGGCGCGGTCAAGCGCGGGTCGCAAGGCCGCGGCGGCGACCCCAAGCGCTCGCGGTGAACAGGCCGCTGAGCACTCTCAGGACCGGACAAGGCGGCCCGTGGTGGCGGTCACGGGAGCCGCCCACGACCTGGGCCTGGCGCTGACGGCGAAGCTGGCGCAGTCCGAGCGGTTCAGCCGGGTGATCGCGATCGACGATCACCGGGGCGAGCTGACCGGCGTCGTCTGGCGCATGGTCGACATCCGCGACCCGATGCTCGCAGGCCGGCTCGCCGGAATCGATGTCATCGTGCACACCGACCTGGACCTCGCGCCCGACTCCGAGCCAAGAGCCAGGCGCGCCTACAACGTGCGCGGCGCGCAGACAGTGCTGACCGCGGCGGCGGCCGGCGGAGTCGAACGAGTGATCTTGGTCACAAGCGCGATGGTCTACGGTGCCCGGCCGGACAATCCGGTGCCGCTCGCCGAGGCCGCGCCGCTCAACGCCGATCCTGACGGCAGCGTGGTCGGCGACTTCATGGAAATCGAGCAGCTGGCCGAACGATCGCCGCGCTCCAATCCGGGCATGGCCGTGGCCGTCGTCCGTCCGGCGGCCCTCGTCGGCGACGGCATCGATACTCTCATCACCAGGCACTTCGAGGCGCCGAGGCTGCTGGCGGTGAAAGGCTGCGCCCCGCGCTGGCAGTTCTGCCACGTGGTTGACCTGATGTCGGCGATCGAGTTCGCCGCCGCGGGGCTGGTGACGGGCGCGTTCGCGGTGGGCTGCGACGGCTGGCTCGACCAGCAGCAGGTCGAGGAGCTGTCCGGGCTGCGCAGGATCGAGCTGCCCGCCGGGGTGACGTTCGCAACCGCGCAGCGCCTGCACCGGGCCGGCATCACCCCGGCGCCGGTCGCTGACCTGCACTACGTCGTTTATCCGTGGGTAGTCGACTGCGAGGCGCTCCGTCAGGCGGGCTGGCAGCCCGCCGTCACCAACACCGAGGCCCTGGCGGTGCTGCTCGACCAGCGGGCCGGCCACCACGCGGTCGCCGGGCGCAGGCTGGCCAAGAAGGACGCGACGATCACCGCGGCCGGCGCGACCGTCGCCGTGATCGGCACGGCCGCGATCGTCAGGCAGGTACGCAAGCGCCGCCGCGACGGCTGAGCGGCGGCGTGATCCGGATACGGGCGGCTGAGCGGTAACGTGGCGAGGTGAACGTGATCAGGCTCGCCGAGGTGCGAGATACGGCGCTGTCCGTCGACGAAGTCCGCGGCGCGGTCATGGACCCGGCGGCGGGCGGCATCGCGCTCTTCGCCGGGGCAGTGCGCGACCACGACGACGGCAAGCCCGTCACGGCCCTGTCTTACTCGGCGCATCCGTCGGCCGCCGCCCAGTTGCGGAAGGTCGCCGAGGCAATCGCCGGCAAGTACGACGTCAGCGCGATCGCGGCGGTGCACCGCACCGGCGACCTGGCGATCGGCGACCTGGCTGTCGTCGTGGCCGTGTCGAGCGCGCACCGGGCGACGGCCTTCGATGCCTGCCGGGCGCTGATCGACGACATCAAGCAGACCGTGCCGATCTGGAAGCACCAGCAGTTCGAAGGCGGCGCAAGCGAATGGGTGAACAGCGCGTAGCCTTGCCCCCATGTCACGTCGCGCGGTAACCCTGCTGATCGCGAGCGTCGGAGTTATCGGCGCGCTGCTCGCTGCCGCACTGATCCCGGTGCCCTACGTGGCGCTATTTCCCGGGCCGACCTTCAACACGCTCGGCAAGCTCGAGCACAAGCCGGTGGTGGCGATCAGCGGGCACAAGACCTTCGGCACCGCCGGTCACCTCAACATGGTGACGGTCTCCTATATCGGCGGTCCCGGTGCCCGGCCGCCGTTCAACATCTTCGACGCGATCCGGGCCTGGCTGAGCCCGAATAACGCGGTCGTGCCGCAGGAGGAGCTCTTCCCGGCCGGAGAGACTGCGAAGGAAGCCACCAAGCAGGACACCGAGGAGATGATCAACTCGCAGCAGACCGCCACGGCGGCCGCGCTGTGCCAGCTCGGGATTAAATTCACCACCGTCGATACGATCACGGGCACGGTCAAGGGGCTGCCGGCCGCGGGAATGCTCCGCAGAGGCGACGTCATCGTCGCTGTCAACGGCACGCCGGTCGGCTGCCGCGATAGTGCCGCTGACCTCATCAAGGCCAAGGGTGCCGGACAGCCAGTCGACCTGACCATCAAGCGCCAGGGCAAGTTGGAGAAAATATCCCTGCACACGGCTCGCTTCCAGGGGCAGCCTGTCATCGGCGTCAATCTTGTCGAGTCCTTCGTTTTTCCGTTCAAGGTCACGATCAGCATCGAAAACGTGGGGGGGCCGAGTGCGGGCATGATGTTCGCGCTGGCCATTATCGACAAGCTGACTCCCGCGAACCTGACTGGCGGGAAATTCATCGCCGGCACGGGCGAGATCGAGGTGGACGGCGCGGTGGACCCGATCGGCGGCATTCAGCAGAAGATGGCAGCGGCGCGGGCCGCCGGCGCGACCGTCTTCCTGACACCCGCCTCGAACTGCGCCGATACGGCAGGCGCGGTCCCACCTGGATTGCGGCTGGTGAAGGTCAGTACGCTGCAAGGCGCCATCTCGGACTTGGGGGCGCTCAAGCAGGGCAAATCAGTTCCGGGGTGCTGACAGCCGGGGGATAGTCGCTGGAACTACCTGCCTTGCCGGTAAGTTGCCGTCAAGAACCAGTAGGTCTGGCTTAGGAAAGGGACAATCCGGTGGCTTTCCGAGTACCTGGTCCGCAGCATTCAGGCGGCGGCCGCCAAGTGGCCATGCCGCGCTGGCCCAGGTTTGTCATACCGACGGTGATCATCATCGTCGCGGCCGCCATCTTGATCTCGGTCACCGCCGGGATCTGGACCGACTACCTGTGGTACAGCTCAGTCGGCAAGACCCGGGTGTTCGCGACGACCTACACCACCAAGTGGCTGCTCTTCGTGATCACCGCGATCTTCATGATGGCGGTGATCGGCGCCAACATGGTGATCGCCTACCGGTCGCGCCCCTCGGAGGCGCCCAGCGGCCCCGAGCATCAGGGAGTCGAGGCTTACCGGCAGGCCATCGACCCGCACCGGCGCGCGGTCACCCTCGTGCTGCTCGGCCTCATCGGGCTGATCTCCGGCCTGGCCGCGGCGAGCAACTGGCAGACCTGGCTGCTCTTCATCAACCGGGTGCCGTTCGGGGTCAAGGACCCGCAGTTCCACCTGGACCTGTCGTTCTTCGTCAATGTCTATCCGTTCCTGCGGCTGCTGCTGGCGTTCCTCTTCGCCGCGACCTTGATCTCGCTCGTGATGTCGGTCGCCGTGCACGTGATCTACGGGGGATTGCGGGTCGCCAGGCACGCCCAGCCATCAAGGGCGGCCCGGGCACATTTGTTCATACTCGTGGGTGTCTTCGTGGCGCTGAAGGCGATCGCCTACTGGCTGGACCGTTACGGGATCGACTTCTCTCAGCGGGGCGTGGTGCAGACCGGTGCCTCCTACACCGACGTGCACGCCGTCCTGCCCGCCAAGACGGTGCTCGCCGCGATCGCCGTGATCTGCGCCGTGCTGTTCCTGGCCGGAGCGGTCAGGCGCAGCGCGCTGCTCGCCGCGATGGGCTTCGGCCTGCTCGTGCTCTCCGCGGTCGTGATCGGCGGGGTGTATCCGCTGATCATCCAGCAGTTCGTGGTCAAGCCGAACGAGGCGGTCAAGGAGCGGCCTTTCATCGGCCGTGAGATCACGAATACGAGGAACGCCTACGGCGTCACCAACGTGCAGGTGACCCCCTACTCCGCGATCTCGACCGAGAAGCTGAGCACGCTCGCGACGGGCGCCGCCGGGCTGCCCGACCTGAGGCTGCTCGACCCGGACGTGATCTCGGCGTCATTCCAGCAGTTGCAGCAGATCAAGAGCTACTACAAGTTCGCCGGCGTGCTGTCCATGGACAGGTACGTGCTCGGGACTAGCCTCGTGCCGCAGGACCAGGTGGTCGGCGTCAGGGACATGTCAGGCCCGCCGGCCGGGCAGAGCAACTGGATCAACACGCACCTGATCTACACGCACGGGTACGGGTTCGTGTCGGCGGCGGCGGGGACGGCCCAGCCCAACGGAAACCCGCAGTTCACTGAGAGCGACGTGCCGCCGACTGGCCAGCTCGGCCAGTTCGAGCCGAGGATCTATTTCGGCGAGGCGGGCGCCGACTACGTCATCGCCGGCACCAAGCAGGCCGAGCTTGACTACCCGAACGAGAGCACGGGCGGCCAGCGCAACAACCACTACAGCGGCGGCGGCGGGGTCTCGATCGGCTCGTTCGGCCGCAAGCTGCTCTTCGCGGTCAAGTTCAGGGAGCTGAACATCCTGCTGTCCGGCTCGATCGACAGCAAGTCGCGGGTCTTGTACATCCGGAACCCGCTCGAGCGAGTCGAGAAGGTCGCGCCGTTCCTCACCCTCGACGGCGACCCGTACCCCGTCGTGCAGAACGGGCAGGTCGTCTGGGTCATCGACGGCTATACCGCGACCGACAACTATCCGTACTCCAGGCGGATCAACCTGGAGCAGGCTTCATCGACCACCTACAGCCCGAACGGCCTTGCCAACGGCCCGAACAGCGGCGTGGTGAACTACCTGCGCAACTCGGTGAAGGCGACAGTAAACGCCTATACGGGCGCGGTCCACTTGTACCAGTGGGGCAAGGCGAACCCCATACTCACCACCTGGGAAAAGGCCTTCCCCGGGCTGATCCAGCCCCAGAGCCAGATCCCCGGCCTGCTGCTGCCGCACTTGCGGTACCCGGAGGTGCTGTTCGACGCCCAGCGGGAGATCCTGACCCAGTTCCACGTGGAGCAGCCCTCGTCGTTCTACGGCGGCCAGAACTTCTGGCAGGTGCCCAACGACCCGATCGCCCCGCCGCACGTGACGATCGCCCAGCCGCCCTACTACTTCACGCTCGACATGCCGGGCTCGCCGACGCCGGAATTCTCGCTGGTCAGCTCGTTCACGCCGCGTAACCGGCCGAACCTCGCCGCGTTCGTCGCGGTGAACAGCAACCCGCAGAGCCCCGGCTACGGCAAGATCGAGATCCTGCAGTTGCCGCAGGACACCGCGGTGCTCGGGCCTGAGCAGGTGCAGAGCAACTTCGAGCAGGACCCGCCGGCGGCGGAGCCGCTCAGCCTGCTGCGGCAGCAGGGATCGAAGGTCACGGAGGGGAACCTGATCACCCTGCCGCTCGGCGGCGGCCTGCTGTCCGTCGAGCCCGTCTACGTGGCCGCGTCATCGGAGACCAATAGCGGTTCCTATCCGCAGCTCAAGAAGGTCTTCACGTTCTGGAACGGCAAGGTCGGCTTCGCCGACACGCTGGCGCAATCGCTCGCGCAGGCGTTCGGCACGGCCGGCCAGGCAAGCTCGGGCGGGCCGTCGTCGTCGTCCTCTGGCGGGCAGGTGAACGCGGCCGTGATCGGCTTCCTGGCCCAGGCCGAGAAGTTCTACAACGAGGCCCAGCAGGCGCTGGCTTCGAACCCGCCGAACTTCACGCTGTACGGTCAGGACATCGCGAAGATGAAGGCCGCGCTCGACCAGGCGCAGCAGGCTGCCCAGCCGTCGAAGACGCCGCCGTCGGCTACGCCGGCCCCGAAGTCGCCGTCGCCGTCGCCGTCGCCTAAGTCGGCTAAGTCGCCTACGCCGAGCCCGTCGCCTTCGCCCTAACCCGGGCGGGGCGGCGCTCCCTTGCCGGTTACTGGTGGATGTCTGCTCTATGTCGATCTGGCATCGGCTGGGCGGCAATCCGGTGGCCTGGTGCCTGAAGTTGGCGCGGAAGTAGGCAAACGTCACGCTTGCCTTGCCACGCCGCGCCCGCCGAGGGCGTAGGCTCTCAAGCAGCGGGGACATCCGGGAGGGCAACTTCACTATGGCAGTTCCCGACAAAATGCAGGGCCATCGGAAAGGAGCCTGACGCGCAGTGGCCCCCCGAGTGCTCGTTGACGCGACCGGCGTGCCCGCTGACCGCGGTGCGCTCGGCCGGTACGTAGACGGTCTAGTCAGTGCGCTCTCCGCGGCAGGTGCCGACCTGGCACTTGCCTGCCAGCGTGCTGACGAGGAGCGCTACGCCAGGCTGCTCCCCGGAGCGCGAATCGTGCCAGGGCCGCCGGCGATCGCCCACCGGCCCGCGCGGCTGGCCTGGGAGCAGAGCGGCCTGCCGCTCGCCGCGAATCAGGTAGGCGCCGACGTCATCCACTCGCCGCACTACTCGATGCCGCTGCGGCCGGGCCTGCCGACCGTGGTCACCATTCACGACCTGACGTTCTTTACCGCGCCCGATACGCACAGCCCCGTCACGGCGACCTTCTACAAGGCGGCCATCCGCACTTCCGCGTGGCGGGCGACCCGGCTGATCGTGCCGTCCAAGGCGACCAGGGATGAACTGGTGCGCGTGCTCGAGGCCGATTCGACCAAGATCGACGTGGCCTACCACGGCGTCGATCACGAGTTGTTCTGCGAGCCGTCCAAGGCTCAGCTTGATCGCGTGGCCGGGCGCCTCGGCCTGCACGGCAGGCCCTACATCGCCTACCTCGGCACCCTGGAGCCGCGCAAGAACGTGCCCGCGCTGATCGCCGGCTGGGTGGACGCCGTGGCCGACCTGGCCGATCCGCCGGCCCTGGTACTGGCTGGCGGCACCGGGTGGAGCGATGAGGTCGACGCCGCCGTCGCGGCCGTGCCAGCTCACCTGCGCCTGGTGCGACCCGGGTACCTGCACTTCACGGATCTGCCCGGCTTCTTCGGCGGCGCGATGGTCGTAGCGTTCCCGAGTACCGGCGAGGGGTTCGGGCTGCCGGTCCTTGAGGCCATGGCCTGCGGCGCGCCCGTGCTCACCACGCACCGCACCTCGCTGCCCGAGGTGGGCGGTGACGCGGTGGCCTATACCGAGCCGGACGCGGCCAGCATCAAGACCGCGCTGCGCAGCCTGATCGATGACCAGGCCCAGCGTGAGGCGCTCGCCCGGGCGGGCCACGCGCGATCACTGGAATTCACCTGGGCGACGTCCGCTCAGGCGCATCTCTCGTGCTATGAGCGCGCGGCGGCGGCCGGGCAGGGGTAGTCTGCCCGATCATGCCGATCGATACTCAGGAGATACGCATGCTCGAGGCGATCCTGCTCGTGGGCGGGCAGGGGACCAGGCTCCGCCCGCTGACCATCGGGACGCCCAAGCCATTGCTGCCGACGGCCGGGGTGCCATTCCTCGCTCATCAGATCGCGAAGGCGGCGCAGTCAGGGGTCAACCGGATCGTCATGGCGACCGCATACCGCGCCGAGATGTTCGCCGAGGTGTTCGGCGATGGCGCGGACTTCGGCCTTGAGATCGAGTACGTGCATGAGCCCGAGCCGCTCGGCACCGGCGGCGGCATCAGGAACGCGGCCGCCAGCCTGCGCAGCGGCGCCGACGACCCGGTCGTGGTGCTCAACGGCGACGTGCTGTCCGGGCATGATCTCGGCGCCCAGCTCGACCTGCACAGGAAGGCGGACGCCGCGGTCACGCTGCACCTGGTCGAGGTCCCCGATCCGTCGAGGTTCGGCTGCGTGCCGACCGACTTCGATGGCCGGGTCACCGCGTTCCTTGAGAAGACCCCGCACCCGGTCACCAGCCAGATCAACGCCGGCTGCTATGTCTTCACCAGGCGCTTCATCGACGCGATGCCCGCCGGGCAGGTGCTCTCGGTCGAGCGGGACACGTTCCCTGGTCTCATCGCCGCCGGTGAGACGATCATGGGCTACCTGGAGTCCGCTTACTGGCTCGATGTCGGCACGCCAGAGGCTTACGTCCGCGGCTCATGCGACCTGGTGCTCGGCGAGCTCGCCTCATCGGCGGTGCCGGGCGAGGGCGGCGAGGCGCTGCTGCTTCCCGGGGCCGTGCGCGAGGCTTCGGCTCACGTCTTCGGCGGTACCGTCGTGGGCGCCGGCAGCGTCGTCGAGGCCGGGGCGCGGGTCGAGGGCTCGGTGCTGTTCGACGGCGTGGTTGTCGGTGCCGGGGCCAGGGTGAGCGCGAGCGTCGTCGGAGCGGGCGCGCGGATCGGCCCCGGTGTTGTGCTCGACGGCGTGGTGATCGGGTCGGACGCCGAGGTCGGCAGCGGCAACGAGCTGCGTCACGGCCTGCGGGTCTGGCCTGGCGTGCGGCTGGATGAGACGGCGGTCCGATTTTCCACCGACGCCTGATCTGCCTTCGTGCGCAGGCAGTGGGCGGCTCCGTACGCCATTGAGGTCGGGGCCGTACTCGGGGTGCATCGCAGAGGTTACGGAGATCCGGCGTTCCGCGTGGATGAAGCGGGCGCGATCTGGCGCGCGTGCCTGACCCCGGCCGGACCGGGCACCCTGCGCGTCGCCTGGACATCCGACGCGCGCCTGGGCACGGCGGTTGACGCCCAGGCCTGGGGTCCTGGTGGCGACTGGCTGCTCGACGCCTTGCCGGCCATGCTCGGCGCGGACGACCGGCCTGAGGATTTCGTCCCGCACCATCCCGTCCTGCGCCGGGTGGCCCGCGAGCGCGCCGGTTTCCGAATCGGCCGGTCAGGTCTCGTGCTCGAATCGCTCGTCCCGGCGGTGCTCGAGCAGAAGGTCGTCGGCATGGAGGCGACGCGAGCCTGGCGATACTTGCTCAGGCGGTTCGGCGCGCCCGCGCCCGGCCCGGCCCCGCCCGCGCCGGCGCTCGCGCCGGCCTCCGGGCTGGCGCCGCCGGCTCCCGGGCCGCGCCGGCGGGGCTGCGGGTGCCGCCCGGGCCGCGGACCTGGGCTGCCATTCCGTCGTGGGAGTGGCACAAGGCAGGCGTGGAGGCCGTCAGGGCACGGACGATCGCCTCGGCGGCCCGGGTGGCGGCCAGGCTCGAGGAAATCGTCGGCCTGCCCGCGGCCGAGGCTGACAGCAGGCTGCGGTCGCTGCCCGGCATCGGAATCTGGACGTCGGCCGAGATCAGGCAGCGAGCCTGCGGCGACGCCGATGCGGTCTCGGCAGGCGATTACCACCTGCCGCTCTTCGTCGGCTGCGCGCTGACTGGCCAGCCAGCCGACGACGCGGGCATGCTCGAGCTGCTCGAGCCCTACCGGGGCCATCGCCACCGCGCCGCGATGCTTGCCGCCATGAGCGGCGCCGGCCCCGCCCGGCGCGGCCCCCGCAACCCGGCCCGCGACTACCGCGCGATCTGACCCCGGCCATGCCACTGCCTTCCCGGCCAGACCGGCCAACCCGGGCGTGTCCGCATGATGGTGTTGCTGGTTTGGGGTTCGCGGAGCGTTCCCGGCTCCGCCGCGGAGAGTTCTCGCATCACGGAGTCTTGACCGGCCTATGTGCGGAAAACACTCCGCGCAACGACAAGTCTCCGCTGGCGGAGCCGGTTTTCGCCGCGACGGCGGCCTGATCAGGCCGGTGTGCCGCTGGTCACAGTGGCGCACCGGCCGAGCCCGGGGGAGAATTATGTTCAGCTATCCAATCTTTGCGGGAGGCCGCGGTGCTCTACGCGTTCGGTTTCGATCGGGTCGGCGTGCTGGTCAGCGATCTTTACTTCGTGGACCCGAATCCCCGTCCCGGCCAGGAGGGCGCCGAGCGCGGGGTCCGGCTCGAGTTGCGGCTGCTTACCCAGGATGAGCTGCAAGGGTCGATCTACTCGGCCAGGCCGATCCGGGTGGCCGAGCCGCTCTGGCGGGTCGATCTGCTCGAGACCGCCAGCGGCCCGTCAGGCAGCCTGAACCGGGCGCACCACCACCCCACGTTCATCGGCTGGAAGCCAGGCACCCGCGTGTTCGACGAGCAGCTGTCGGCTGACCCCGTGGCCTGGCTCGGGGACCAGCTACGGGACCTGTCGGGGGTGCTGACCAGGGCGGGCGTCGAGGCGGACGAGTCGTTCGCCGCCGATGCGCAGACCTTGCGGGAGCGGACTCCCGAGATCCTGACGGCCGTTCGCGGGCTGCTTGACGGGGTCAAGGCCGGCGAGCTCGCCGTCGCGCCAGCCGGGGATGAGCCGGAGTCCGCGCGCATCAGCTGGCTCTAGCCCGCGCCCGAGCCCCGCCCGAGCCCGCGCCGAGCCCCCGCACCCCGCCCGCGCCCGGGAACGGCGCGCGGCCTTACGCAGGCTCCCTGCGGCCGGCCACGTCAGGGGTCCGCCTAGGGTAAGGGCATGGTGCGAAACGCCGATAACCGGCAGCCGTCCGATGATGGCCCTTCAGCGAACGCGCTCCGCCGGGCGCTGGCCAGGGCACGTGACGGCAAGCCGCTCGACCAGGCCGAGGCCGTCGTCCTGCTGCGGGCGCGCGGCGAGCAGCTCGCGGCGCTGCTCGGCTACGCCGCGCGAGTCAGGGACGCCGGGCTGATAGCGGCCGGCCGGCCTGGGGTCATCACGTACTCGCGCAAGGTATTCATCCCGCTGACGAGGCTGTGCCGCGACCGCTGCGGGTACTGCACGTTCGTCACCGTGCCCGGGCGGCTCGACAGCGCCTACCTGTCGCCGGACGAGGTACTCGACATCGCCAGGCAAGGCGCCGCCCTCGGATGCAAGGAAGCCCTGTTCACGCTCGGCGACCGGCCAGAGGCGCGGTGGACGCAAGCGCGGGAATGGCTCGACGCGCACGGCTACGACGACACGCTCTCCTATGTGCGGGCAATGGCGATCCGGGTGCTCGAGGAGACCGGGCTGCTGCCGCACCTCAACCCCGGCGTGCTCAGCTGGCAGGACTTCCAGCGGCTCAAGCCCGTGGCGCCGTCGATGGGGATGATGCTGGAGACCACCTCGGCCCGCCTGTACACCGAGAAAGGCGGGCCGCACTTCGGCAGCCCGGACAAAGACCCGGCGGTCAGGCTGCGCGTGCTCGAGGACGCGGGCAGGTCCGCGGTGCCCTTCACCACGGGCATCCTGATCGGCATCGGCGAGACGCTCGAGGAACGGGCCGACTCGATCTTCGCCATTCGCGGGGTGGCTCGCGAGTACGGCGGCGTGCAAGAGGTCATCGTGCAGAATTTCCGCGCCAAGCCGGACACCAAGATGGCCCGCATGCCCGACGCGGAACTCGAGGACCTGGCCGCCACTATCGCCGTGGCCAGGCTCGTGCTCGGGCCGCAGGTCAGGATCCAGGCCCCGCCGAACCTGATCGGCGATGAGTACAAGCTCATACTGGACGCCGGCATCGACGACTGGGGCGGCGTGTCGCCGCTGACCCCGGACCACGTCAACCCGGAGCGGCCCTGGCCGCAAATTGACGTTCTTGCCGCGCGGACCAAGGAAGGCGGGTTCGCGCTGCGCGAACGGCTGACCATCTACCCGGGCTACCTACGGGAGCCGTGGCTCGACCCGCGCCTGGCCGCGCACGTGACCGCGCTGGCCGACCCGGAGACCGGGCTGGCGGCCGAGGGCGCGATGCCCGCCGGACTGCCGTGGCAGGAGCCCGACGGCGGCTGGGGCGAGTCGTCCGGCCGCACCGACCTGCACGTCGGCATCGACATCGAGGGCCGCAGCGCGGACAGGCGCACGGACTTCGATGAGGTCTACGGCGACTGGACGCAGATCGCCGGCCGGATCGAGCCCGCCGGTGCCCGGGCCGGCGCCGGCCCCGGGGCGGGCGCCCCCGAGCGGCTGCGCTCCGAGGTCGCGGCGGCGCTGCGCAGCGCCGAGCGTGACCCGGCCGGCCTGACCGACGCCGAGGCGCTCGCCCTGCTCGACGCCGACGGGCCAGAACTCGAGGCGCTGGCCGGCCTCGCCGACGCCATCCGCCGCGACGTCAACGGCGACCAGGTCACCTACGTCGTCAACCGCAATATCAACTTCACCAACGTCTGCTACACCGGCTGCCGATTCTGCGCGTTCGCCCAGCGCCGTACCGACGCCGACGCCTACACGCTGTCGCTCGAGCAGATCGGGGACCGGGCCGACGAGGCCTGGGCGGCCGGAGCGACCGAGGTGTGCATGCAGGGCGGCATCCATCCTGACCTGCCTGGGACGGCGTACTTCGACATCGCCGCCGAGGTCAAGAAGCGGCAGCCGGAGATGCACGTGCACGCGTTCTCGCCGATGGAGGTGATGAACGGGTCAGCCAGGACCGGGCTGCCCGTGCGCGACTGGCTCCGGCGGGCACGCGAAGCGGGCGTCGACTCGCTGCCCGGCACGGCCGCGGAGATCCTGGACGACGACGTGCGCTGGGTGCTCACTAAGGGCAAGCTGCCGACATCGGCCTGGATCGACGTGATCACCACCGCGCACGAGCTTGGCTTCCCGACCTCGGCCACGATGATGTACGGGCACGTCGACACCCCGGCGCACTGGGTCGCCCACCTGCGGGTAATCCGCGGCATCGCGGACCGCACCGGCGGGTTCACCGAGTTCGTGCTGCTGCCCTTCGTCCACGCCAGCTCGCCGATCTACCTGGCCGGCCTGGCCCGCCCCGGCCCCACCCGGCGCGAGAACCGCGCCGTGCACGCGCTCTCCCGGCTGATGCTGCACGGCGCGATCGGCTCCATCCAGTGCTCCTGGGTCAAGCTCGGCGACGATCTGTGCCGCGACGTCCTGACCGGAGGCGTCAATGACCTCGGCGGGACGCTGATGGAGGAGACGATCAGCCGGATGGCAGGCTCGGTAAACGGCTCGTTCAAGACGATCAGCCAGCTTGCGGCGATGGTCGAGCCGACTGGCCGGCCGATTGCGCAGCGGACTACGACGTACGGAAAACCTTCAGATGAAAGGGTTGCGGCGGCTGGTCGGAGCGACGGAGTGTGCATGTCTGTTCGGGGGCTGTCGATAACCCCGGCTTGAGGGTGGGCGGGCGGGCGGCGTGCACCTTGATGCTTGGCTGAACGCCTAGCATCAAGGACACGCCGTCCGCCCGCTAGCTCAGCCCGAGAAGGAGTCAGGAGACATACATGACGCGGGACGCTCGTACAGTCAGGCTGACCGGGTGGGGGCTTACAGAGCCGTCCTATGCGCGGGTGGCTCGCCCTTCCTCGGGGGAGGACTTCGCTTCGCTCGTCAAAGAGGGGGGCTCCCTCATTGCCAGGGGGCTTGGGCGCAGCTATAACAATGCTGCGCAGAATGACGGCGGCTTGGTTGTCTCGACTGCCGGGCTTGATCGGGTGCTGTCGTTTGATGCTGAGTCTGGGCTTGTCGTCTGCGAGGCCGGGGTTTCGCTTGAGCAGCTGATGGTGCGGTTCCTGCCGCTTGGGTGGTTCGTGCCGGTGACGCCGGGGACCCGGCAGGTGTCGGTTGGCGGGGCAATCGCTGCTGATGTGCACGGGAAGAACCATCACGTTGCCGGCAGTTTCATGCGGCATGTGGCCTCGTTTGACTTGCTGGCCGCTGATGGGTCGGTGCGGAGTGTCTCGCCTTCGGGGAGCCCTGAGCTGTTCTGGGGGACTGCCGGGGGGATGGGGCTGACTGGCATCGTGCTGCGGGCGGCCGTTCAGCTCAAGCGGGTCGAGACGTCGCGGCTGGTCGTTGACACGGTCAGGACTTCTGACATCGACTCGACTATGGCGCACCTGTCGGATACCGACGCGGACTACGACTACACCGTGGCGTGGACGGACTGCCTGGCTGGCGGGGGGAGTCTCGGGCGGTCGGTGATTACCAGCGGGTCGTTCGCGACTATGAGCCAGCTCGGGAAGCGTGACCAGCAGGACGCGCTTTCTTTCAAGCCTTCTTCGCTGATCGGAGCGCCGCCGGTGTTTCCGAGCGGGCTTATCAACCGGCGTACCGTGGCGCTTTTGAACGAAGCGTGGTACCGGAAGGCACCGCGCCGGCGGGTCGGGGAGATCCAGGGCATCGGGCAGTTCTTTCATCCGCTCGACGGCATCAGGAACTGGAACCGCGCCTACGGGCCCGCCGGATTCCGGCAGTACCAGTACGTGGTGCCGTTCGAGGCGTCCGATGTGGTGCGGCGCTCGCTTGAGCGGATCAGCGCGCTGCGGGCACCGTCGTTCGTGACTGTGCTCAAGCGGTTCGGGCCGGGCGATCCGGGGCCGCTGTCGTTCCCGATGCCGGGCTGGACGCTGGCGCTCGACTTCCCGGCCAGGACGCCGTGGCTCGGACAGCTCCTTGCTGAACTCGACGCCCTTGTCATCGGTGCCGGCGGCAGGTTGTACTTGGCTAAGGACTCCCGGATTCCTGCCGAGCTGATGGACGCGATGTATCCCAGGCTTACCGACTTCAGGCGGCTTCGCGCCGAGCTAGATCCAGACGGCCTCTTCGCGTCCGATCTGTCCAGGCGGCTTGACCTGTAGCTAGGCGGCAGTGGAAGACATCATCAGCGGCGGCAAGGACCGGCCGCCAGGCGGCTTGGCCAGGCGGCTCGTGATCGCGGCGGTGCTGGTCGCGGTGGCCGGGGCCGTGATCGTCGAGCATCTGCCCAAGGGCGGGACCGGTGCGGCTGCCTCAGGGGCCGCGCACCGGCGGCACGGGCAGCGGCACGGCCGCGCACCGGGCCAGCACATGTTCGGCGAGCCGGTGCCCGCCGCCCCGGTGCCCGTCGGCGTAGCCGGGCAACTGGTCGGCATTCTCGGGCGGACGAGGTCCTGGGCAGCCGCGGCCAGGGTGCCGCGCGCGGGCAGCCAGCCCGACTGGTACTGGCCGTCCATGGGCATGACCGAGCCGATCCTCGGGCTGCGAAGGCACGAGTCCGGCTATGTGTTCACCCGCGTCCCCGGCGGCTGGGCGATCCAGCCCGAGCCTCCCGGATACGAGGGCTGCGCCGGCTGCCCGGGGTCGCCGGCGCCCGTCTACTACCTGGCCAATCAGTCCGGTACCGCCCGGCCGGTGGCGACGGCGACCATGGTGGCGCCGGGAGCGGGCGGCGGCGGCGGGGTGATGTGGCTGACCAGCTACCCCGCGCATGCCGGCCTCGGCAGCGCTGCGGGCACCGCCCGCGAGTACACGGCGGCCGGCGCCGGCCGGCCCGGCGGTCAGGCTGCCAGCCGGGTACACCATCGCCCAGGCCACCGGCCACGGGCTGCTGCTGATCTCGATGTCGGAACGTGTCCCCTCAGGGACCGACCTGCTGTGGGACCCGGTGTCCCGCACGGTCATCCGCACCCTCAGGAACGTACTTGCCGCGAGTGGGCGCGAAGTGGCGTACGTTCCGGCGTGCGGGTCGTCGTGCCCGGTGCACGTGCTCGACCTGGTGAACGGCGGCGAGCGGGCGGTCAAGCTGACGGCGCGCCGTTCGGTGACCGGGGGTGCCTTCAGTCCGGACGGCCGCTACCTCGCGCTCGAGGTGAGTTCGGGTAATGGCAGCGACAGCGGCTCGCTCGGGATGGAACTCGACGTGGCCGCGCTGGCCACGGGCCGCCTGACCATGGTGCCGGGCACGGGAGTGAGCAGCGACGCGCTGACCGGTTTCGGCTGGCCAGGTGACGGCGACGGGCTGGTCGCCGAGTTCAGCTTCGCGAGCAGGGTTCAGGTGACGCTCTGGAACCCGGGCATGGCCACCCTGGCGGTGGCGGGCGTCAAGCCGGATCAGGATCCGGCCGCGCTGGTGATCGGCTGAAGGCGGGCGGGTAACGATGGAAGACATCATCAGCGGCGGCAGGGACCGGCCGCCGGGCAGCTGGCGCCGCAAGCTCGTGATCGCCGGAGTGCTCGCGGCTGTCGCCGCGGCGCTGATTGTCGAGCACCTGCCCAAGGGGCCGGGCAGCGGGCGACCGGCTGCCGCGCCCTCGCCGAGCTCGGCGCGGCGGAACCCGGGGCGGCAGCCGCGCGGCCTGCGGTCACTCCCGATCCGGCTGCACGTGGGCGGCACGGCCCGGCTGCTCCCGTCGGAGATCATCGGCGGGACGGATGCCTGGCAGCCGGCCGCGCGGATGCCGAGAGACGGCCCGCGGCCGGACTGGTTCTGGCCAGCCAAGGGCCGGACCGAGCCGATACTCGGCCTGCCAGCCAACCGGGCCGGATATGAGTTCACCAGGGTCGGCGGCGGCTGGGCCATCCAGCCCGTCGGGCCCGCAGGCCGCGGCGGCCGCGCCGGTCAGCTAGAGCCGGTCTACTACCTCGCCAACAGGGCGCGCCGGGCCATCATGGTAGGTGACGCTACCCAGGTCGCGCCGGCCGCCGGCCGCGGCCGGCTCTGGCTGGTCAGCTACCCGCCTGAAGCCGACCTTACGAAGGCGACCGGGATCGCGCGCGAGTTCAGCACCTCGGGTGACCCCATCGGGCCGCCAGTCCGGCTGCCGACAGGTTTCGAGATCTCCCAGGCCACCAGGAGCGGGCTGCTGCTCTCGCCGGCCACTGAGGCCGGCAACAGCGGCCAGGCCGAGCTGTGGAATCCGGCGACAGGCCAGGTACTGAGCAACTTCGAGGGCATCGTCGCGGCGAGCGCGAATTCTGTTGCTTTCGTGCCCCGGTGCGTGGTCACCTGCGCCGTCCACGTGCGCGACCTTGTCCTGGGCAGCAGCCAGGTAGTCGACCTGGCGAGCGGCAGCTCGGTTACCGACGCCGCGTTCAGCCCGGACGGGCGGTACCTGGCCATGCAGGTAACCTTCAGCGACGGTGGCGACGGCGGCGCGCTCGCGATGCGGCTCGAGGTGGCCTCACTGGCCACCGGTCAGCTGACCGAGGTTCCGCGCACGTTCGTCAGCAGTGACACGCTGGCCGGGTTCGGGTGGCCGGGCAATGGCGATGACCTGGTCGCCAAGCTGAATTTCAGCACCAGGGTGCAGGTGACCTCCTGGGTGCCGGGCGCGGGCGCCCTTGCCGTAGCCGTCCTTAAGCCGGACCAGCGCCCGGGCGCTCTCATCGTCCGCTAGCGCCCTGGGCGGGGGTGTGCCGGGCTGCCGCAGCTTGATGGCGGAGCGTTGCCCGTTTGCTGGCCACGCCCGCCTCTAACAGCATCGTGGCCCTCCGCGTTGCTGTTGAACACTGGTTTTAACAGCAACGCGGCCCTCCCTGATGTTGTCCTGACAGCAACGGGGAGGGCCACGTTGCTGTCAAAACGGAGCGCTGACAGCAACAGGGAGGGCCACGATGCTCACACTGCCCCAGGCTCACACTGCCCCGGCGGCGCCGTTCGGCAGCACAGCGCACGTCCGCCCAGGAACACAGATCACGCGCGAAGGCACTAGTTCAACAATCTCAAGGGGAAAAGCCTCCCGCTGACCCCGCCAGACGCCTGACTCTCCACGATCCAGGGTCACCCGACAGCCTCTCCTGGCACGAGCGACCGTCCGTGATCATGGCTCGGAGCATGATCACGGAACATCACCTCTGCCCTGACCTGGGCGATCTTCCGTGATCACGCCCGCGACCATGATCACGGAGACTAGCCCCGGCCGGCTCCCGGCCGGCAAGTACCCACCCGGCGCACCCGCACCACCTGCCTCCACCGCCCCAGACTCACCCCCGCAGCCTGACCTCCAATAAGCGTCGCCTGGCTATCTGACGACGATCATCGCGTCCGGGTCGCGGGGCGGGCGGGGTGGCGGCGGCGTGGCCGGGTGACCGACGCCGATCGTTCCCATCGGCTCCCAGCCGGCTGGCAGGTCGAGCGCCGCTGCCGCGACCGGAGCGCAGAACAGCGCGCTCGAGACCCAGCACGATCCGAGGCCCTCAACCGCGAGCGCGACCAGCAGGTTCTGGACTCCGGCGCCCATCGAGACGAGGAACATCGCCCGCTCAGCGGAGTTACGGCGCTGGTCGGGGTACTCGTGTGCCGCGTCGGAGACCAGGCAGGGGACGATGAGCAAGGGCGCCTTGCGCAGCGGCTCGCCGCGCCTGGTGCGCCGGGCGACCTGCTCGTCGGTGAAGCCATCCGAGCGCAGGTCAGTTACCCAGGCCGCCAGCATGTCATCGAGCAGGCGCTGCCGGGAGGCGGGCGATTCGACGACGGCGAACCGCCACGGCTGGCTGTGATGCGGGGCCGGGGCGGTGAGCGCGGCGTCGATCGCCCTGCGCACGGCGGCCGGGTCCACGGGCCGGTCGCTGAAGTCCCTGACGGTGCGGCGCTCACTGAGAACGTCGGAGGCGCCGAGCCTGAACATGTCCTCGGCGGCCGGCCGGACCAGCGCGGCGGCACCGGGACCAGGTTCAGGCGTCACCAGTTCGGACAGGCCGCGGACGATCGCGACGGGGACCTGATCGGTCTTGCCCTTGACCAGTTCAGCCGCGGCGGCGATCTCGTCGGCGACGGCCGCGACCGTGACCTCGAGCACGTTGCCGAAGGAGTCGGGCTCGCCCCGGTGATCGCGCATCGGCAGCACGCCGGCCGCGCCGATCGCGGTGTCGGTCTGCCCGTTCCGCCATGGCCGGCCCATGGTGTCGGTGATCAGCACGCCGACTTCGGCCCCAGTCAGCTCGGCGATAGCCGCGCGGAGCCGCCGGGCGGAGCCGTCGGGGTCGGCGGGCAGCAGCACGACGGTGCCGGGAGCGGTATTGGACCGGTCGACCCCGGCGGCGGCCAGCACGAGGCCGTGCGCGGTCTGGGCGATCGTGGTCGGACCTCGGCGAGCCACGACCCTGACCGTCTCAGCCGCGATCGCGTCGTCGCGGTCGGCGCTGACAACCCTGCCCTCGGCCTTGCTGATGATCTTCGAGGTGACAACGAGGATGTCGCCGTCCGCGAGCGAGGGCGCGGCACCGGCGATCAGCTTGGCGATATCGGCGCCGGCCCCGACTTCCGGCAGGCCGGGCACTCCGAAAACGGTCACCGCCCCGTGCCCGCCGCCTGGCTGCCCGCCGCCTGGCTGGCCCTGTGCTGGCTGGCCCTGTGCTGGCTGGCCCTGTGCTGGCTGGCCCTGTGCTGGCTGGCCCTGTGCTGGCTGGCTCATCGGGTCAGCTCCGCGGCCAGGTCGACGGCGGCCGTGGCCATGGCGGCCGTAGCGGTCACATCGGTCATGTAGAGCGGAACGGCCCTGACCGCGATCCCGGCGAGTTCGCTCGCCTGGACCGCCGCCGCGTCAGCAGGATCTACGAGCCAGCCGTCGAGCAGGTCGGCGCCGTAGTGCGCGGCCACCGCGGCTGCCGTGGTCTCGACCCCGATCGCGGTCAGGCACGCGTCGGCCATGCCCCGGACCGGGGCACCGCCAATGATCGGCGAGACACCTACCACCGTCTTCGCGGCGACGGCCTTCGCGATGCCCGGGATAGCGAGGATGATCCCGATGCTGACCACGGGGTTGGACGGCGGCAGCAGGACGAAGTCCGACTCCTCGATCGCGGCGAGCACGCCTGGTGCCGGGACGGCGGCATCGGCGCCGGCCGCGGTGAACCCGAGCGCGGGAACCTGCGCGTGCAGCCGCACCCACCACTCCTGGAAGTGCACCGTCCTGGCCCCAGCGTCGTCGTTGATCAGGACATGCGTCTGGACGTCGTCATCCGTCATGGGCAGCAACCGGACGCCTGGATGCCAGCGCTCGCACAGCTGCCTGGTGACCGCCGACAGCGGCAGCCCTGCCCTGAGCATCGCGGTTCGGGCGATATGGGTGGCGAAGTCCTTGTCGCCCAGGCTGAACCAGTCAGGTCCGGCGCCGTAGGCGGTGAGCTCGGACTGGACGGCGTGGGTCTCTTCCGCGCGGCCCCAGCCCTGCTCCTCGCTGATCCCGCCGCCCAGCGTGTACATCACGGTGTCCAGGTCGGGGCTGACATGCAGGCCGAACAGGCTGATGTCGTCCCCGGTGTTGCCGATCACCGTGATCTGGGCGTCAGGCGCCGCGGCGCGCAGCCCGCGGAGGAACCTGGCACCGCCGACGCCTCCGGCCAGCAGCGTGATTCGCATGCGCCGAGTCTGCCAGGCGAATCCTCCCGGCCTCCGGCCGGGGATCAGGCTGGGACCCCAGGATTGTCGCCAGACTTTCCCGTCATCAGGGGCAAGCGGGCGGGCTTTATCACGTATCTGCCTTGACGGCTGACAAGACACGCGGGTGTAATTTCATCAATGTAATTCTCCGGCGCGCAGGCATGGGCGGTACGGCGTGGCAGATCTGAGGGATGCGGCCGACGGTGAGCCTGGCTGCCGCGGTGCTGGAGAGCCGACGGGGTTCGTGAGGGGTGGAGGTGCGCTGTGACTGACGCAATCGTCACGATTGTGCACGACGCGTTTGGCATTGGCGCGGACGAGGCGGCGGAGCCGACGTGGCAGGATCGGGCGCTGTGCGCTCAGACCGATCCCGAGGCTTTCTTTCCTGAGAAGGGCGGATCGACGAGGGAAGCCAAGCGGGTGTGCCGCAGCTGTGAAGTCCGCGCGGAGTGCCTGGAGTACGCGCTGCAGCATGATGAGCGGTTCGGCATCTGGGGCGGCTTGTCCGAGCGGGAGCGCAGGCGGCTGAAGCGCCAGGCGGGCTAGGCGCGAGGCGGCCTGGGTCACTGATGGAGCGCATCGTGCTGATGCGCTCCATTTAAGGGGATTCGCGGCTTATAGGGGGTAAAGGCCGCGAGTGCGGAGGCCGAGGTTCGTCCGGGCAAGCTCAGCGGTCTGGCCATGACGCCAGCCGAGATTCGCGTATCGTTCACACGTAACCAGGGCCGCATGAGCCAGCGAGCGTGAGTCAATGGCAGGCGTCGGCCCGCCGCGGAAGCCCCCTGAGCAGCAACCGGATCGCCTTGTCGTCGAACGAGTCTTATCCGCAGTACGTCGTGACCGCGGTCATCGTTGCCCATGACGGTGCAACCTGGCTGCCGAGCGTCGCTGACGCGCTGCTCGACCAGACCCGCGCCGTGCAGCGCGTGGTAGCCGTGGACACGGGTAGCCGTGACCGCAGCGGCGCCGTGCTCGCGTCCAAATTTGGCCAGGCCGCGGTTTTCGGCATGGATCGCTCCACCGGGTATGGCGCCGCCGTCACGCGCGCGCTGCACCACCGGGCCGCGAACGTGCCGGTGCCAGGAGGAGGCGGAGCCTCGTCCGCCGACAGGGTCGAGTGGATCTGGCTGCTGCACGATGACTGCGAGCCAGCGCCCGACGCGCTCGAGCAGTTGCTGCGCGGCGTCGCCGAGACCAACGCCGCCGCCGTTCTCGGGCCCAAGCTGCGCGACTGGTCGAACCGCGAGGTGATCGTCGAGGCCGGGGTCAGCCTGGACACCGCTGCCAGGAGGCTCACCGGAATCGAGCCGCGCGAGGTCGACCAGGGCCAGCACGACGGCGACCGTGACGCGCTCGCGGTGAGCAGCGCGGGGATGCTGGTGCGCCGCGATGTCTGGGAGCAGGTAGGCGGCTTTGACCTCGGCATGGCCCTCTTCATGGAGGACATCGACTTCTGCTGGCGGGTGCACGCGGCTGGCTACCGCGTCAGGGTCATCACCGACGCCGTCTGCTATCACGCCCAAGGCGCCACGAAGCATCGCAGGCCGGTTTCCGTCGGCCGCCGGGCCAGGATGCTCGACCGGCGCAACGGACTGCTGACGCTCCTGGGCAACCTGCCCATGCGCCAGATGGCGACCTCGGCCGTAGGCAACATCGTGATCTCGCTGCTGCGGATCGCGTTCTTCCTGCTGGCCAAGCGGCTCAGTGCCGCGCTCGATGAGGCCGGCGCAGTCACCTCGGTCCTGTGTCATCCGTTCAGGCTGATCAGCATGCGCCGCCGCCGGTCCCGCGGCCGCCGCGGCGCGTACAACCGGGTCAAGGCCGACCTGCCGCCTGGCCGCTCCGCGCGGCGGCTCATGGAGTTCGCCGCCTCCACGATGATGAAGTCGGCGCAGACGGACACCGCGGGCTCGCACCACGCGTCGGTTGATCCGTCCGAGGACGACTCGATGCTGGTCGACAACGGCCTGGGCAGGCGCCTGCTCACCAGCCCCGCGCTGATGACCTTCATCGCGCTGACCGTGGTCGCGATCGTCGCGTCGCGGTCGCTGATCGGATCGGGCCCTCTCGGCGGCGGCTCGCTGGTGCCGGCCTGGGGCGGCGCGTCTGACCTCTGGCGCAGCTACCTTCAGGCGTTCCATCCGACCGGCCTCGGCTCAACGACCCCGGCCCCCTCCTACATCGCGGCGATCGCGGCGCTCGCCACGGTCCTCGCTGGCAAGCCGTGGCTGGCGATCGACGTCGTGCTGATCGGCTGCGTGCCGCTGGCCGGCATGTCGGCCATGCTCGCGGTCAGGAGGGTCACGACCTATGCGGCCGTCCGCGTCTGGGCGGCGGTGACCTACGCGCTGCTTCCGATCGCGACCGGCGTGATCGCCGCCGGGCGGTTCGGGTCGGCCGTCGCGTTCGTGCTGCTGCCGCTGATCGCGATGAACGCGGGCCGGCTCGTCACCCGGCCGGCCCAGGGCGCGGGGCGGGCGGCCTGGGCGGCCGGGCTGCTCATCGCGATCGGCGCCGCCTTCGTGCCGATGCTGTGGCTCGTGGCGCTCATCGCGTGCGTGATCGCGGCGATCGTGTTCCGCAACACGATCCACGGCCTGCTGCGGAATCTCGCGATCGTCGCGCTCACGGCGCCCGTCCTGCTCCTCCCGTGGACGCTCACGCTCGCCTCAGCGCCGGCCGGGCTGCTGCTCGAAGCCGGCCTCTCGCAGCCTGGGACCCCGCCTGGCGGCCTGTCGGGAAAGATGCTCCTGCTGCTCAGCCCCGGCGGTCCCGGCCTGCCGCCGTACTGGATCACGGCCGGCCTTGTGCTCGCCGCGCTCGCCGCTCTCCTCGCCGGACGCCGCCGCAAGCTGATCACGGCTGGCTGGGGAGTCGCCCTGGCTGGCTTCCTGCTCGCGATCGTGGCTAGCCACCTGGTCGTCAGCCCGCCTGATGGCGGGCGGATAGTCGTCTGGGCAGGGCTGCCGCTGGCGATCGCGGCTATCGGGCTCCTGCTCGCCGCCTGCGTCGGCGCTGACGGCCTGGCGCGGGCGATCACCGGCGGCAAGGGCAGGACAGCCCTCACGTCGGGACGCGGCCTGTGGGGAGCACTTGCCGCCCTGGTCGCGTGCTCCGTGCCGCTGCTCGCCGCGGTGACCTGGCTCGGCGCGGGCGTCAGCGGGCTTGTCCATCCGGTGACCAGCCAGGTCGTGCCAGAGCTGGTCGCCGTGGCCGATGGCCAGAGCCGCCAGGTGCGCACGCTGGTGCTGCACGCCTCGAGCGGCCACATCTCCTACCTGCTCCTGCGCGGGCCGACGCCGTCACTCGCCGATCCCGCTATCACCGCGCCGCCAAGCGCGAAGGCCGCCCTTGCCAAGGCGGTCGCGACGCTCATCAGCCCCGATGGCGGCCTGGCCGCGAACCAGAGCCAGCTGCTCGCCGATTTCGATATCGGCTTCGTGCTGGTCCAGGCGCCGGTGAATCAGCAGCTGAGCAGCCTGCTGGACGATGTGGGCGGGCTCATGCCCTACAGCACCACGCACACGTACACGATCTGGCAGCTCGTCACGCCGCCCGCGAGGGTGGCCGTGCTCGAACCGGACGGCAAGATGGCGCCGGTAGCGTCCGGCCAGGTCGGCGTGTCGGGCGCGGCGGCGCCGGCATCGGGCGGCACGCTCATGCTCGCCGAGCCGGCCGGCGGGTGGACAGCCTCGGTCAACGGGCACGCGCTGACCCCAGTGCCGTCACCAGCGGGCAGCTGGGCGCAGGCGTTCAGGCTGCCTTCAGGCGGCGGCAGCCTGGATGTCGGCCATACGGGGCTGGCGCACGACCTCGTGCTCCTGTTCGAGGCCGTGGCGCTGCTCGCGGTCGTCGGGCTCGCGCTGCCCGGCATCCACGTTGCCGAGGACGCCCCCGCGGGTATCGCGGCGGCCGATGGCCCGGCCTCGCCCGCCGCCATCCCGGCCAAGCGCCAGCGCGGTGTCCGGCAGCGCTCAGAAGCTCCCGCCGCGTCGCGGGCGGCCGGCAGGCACGGCCAGGATCAGGCAGCGAGCGGCAGTGACGTGAGCGGTACCGGCCTGAGGGGCGCCGGCCTGAGCGGCGCCGGCGCTGGCGTCGGCGACGCGGAGCATCAGGACGCGAGAACCGCCCGGCCCGAGCCCGCCCGCGCCGCCGGCGCCGTTGCCCCCCGCCGCGGCGCCGCGGCGGGTGCGGCCGGCGGTGTCGCCGCCCGGGTCACACGGGGTGCCGGCAAGGGCCGGGGCAAGCTCAGCCGGGCCAGGCCGGCCGCCGACAGGCCCGCCGGCCGGGAGGCCAGGGACGGAGCCGGCCGGGCGAGTGCCGATCTTGACCAGGATTACGACGAGCAGGCTGAACCCAGGGCGGGAGCGAGCCGGGCCGGCGGCCGGGACAGTGAGGGATCGCGATGGCACGGGTCAGACCCGGCCGCTACCGGCGCGGGCGGGGGCAGGCTGCCCACTGCCTGGCCGCACAACACGTCCGACCGGCCGGATGACCGCCAGCCCGCCAGGGCCGCCGGGGCCGCCGGGCCGCAGGCGCGTGCCTGGCCATATCAGGACAGCGCTGATCCGGCGATGGCAGATCACGATGATTACTTGGAAAGGGGCCGCTCGGGCTGGTCAGCGCACGAAGGCGAGCGTCAGCCCGGCGGTGAGCGTCAGCCCTCCCGTGCGGACAACTTGCCGGCCGTGAGGCCGGCGGCTGCGGGGCCGCACCCGCCACGGCCGCCCGCGGGCCGGTCGCCGTCGGGCGCCCTGCCGCCCGTGCAGTGGTCAAGGCCGCCCGCTGACGACCTCGGCAATCACGCCGAACGCGACTGGCGGTCCAGCCAGCCAGGTCAGGACCTCCCTGCCCAGGCCAGCTCGCCGTGGTCACCCCCCGGTCCTGGCCCTGGTGATCGTTACCTGCCTGAGCCGCGCCATCTGCCCGGACCCCGCCATGGTGGCCGGAATGAGCTACCGCAGCGGGGTGAGCCTGACCGGGACCTGCCCTCCCGCTCCGGCGGCTACGAGGCCGATCGCTACGACGCCGGCCGCTACGAAGCGGATCGCCGCGACGCCGATCGCCGCGAAGCTGACAGCCACTCGCGGTCCTATCGCGAGGAGCCGGGTTACCGCGCCAGGGAAGAGAGCCGTCCCAGGTTCGACGACCAGCTTGATGACTCGCGGCCGGGCCGAGGGCCAGGTGGCGGCGGCCGCTGGGGCAGGCACGGCCGTAACGAGCAGGCTGACCGGTTCGGCCGGCCTGAGCAGCCCGCCGCCTGGCCAGGCGGAGCCGGTGACTCGCTTGAGCCGCTGCCGCCCCTCGGCGGGCCAGCCCGCGGCGATGGTGACCGCACGGCGGCCTGGCGTCCAGAGCGCAGGGAGATCAGCCCGGCCTCGGACGACGCAGGCAGCGGGGGGCGGCCGGCGCCGGCAGCTGGCCGCGGCAGGGGAGCGCACCGAGCGCTGCCCGCCGGAGACGCGGACTCAGGCCATCCCTACGGCAGTTCACCTGACTGGGAGGACGACGACCGCGGCAGTCGTGACCGGTGGTCGCCGCCTCAGCCGGACTACGAAGGAGACTCCTGGTGACGGCCGGGCAAGCTCGTCAGTCACGTCAGGGCCGCAAGCCTGGTCCCGCGCGTAAGGGCCGCAACGATCGCCAGGGCCGCCAGGGCCGCCAGCCGAGGAACCGGCTTAGGGCTAACAGGATCATCCTGGCAGTTCTCGTGGTCGTCGTGCTGGCCGCCCTTTACGGCCTCGTCGGCCTCGTCAAGCCGGTCGTGCTTGCCCAGCCCGGCCCGGCCGGGCAGCAGGCCAAGCTCGACGTGACGAGCGCCATGATCGGATGCCCGGCTCCCGGCTCGGCCGGGACAACCGGCGGAGGAATCGCCGTCGCGAACGTGCCGTCCGGCGTCGGCACCGGCCAGGAAGTGCTGACCGAGCTCAATCAGGGCAAGACCGGCACGCAAGTCGGTACTCTTCCGAGGCCAGGCCAGCTGACCGTAGAGAGAGTCAAGGCGGCGCCGCCAGTACCGCGCAAGCGCGCGGTAGCCGAGAAGATGGCGGGCGGCCGCGTGCCGACCGGGCCGGCGAGGGGCGGGCTGATCGTCGCGGCCAGGGGTGCCAACGCCCAGGGCCTCGACGTCGAGCAGCTAGGTCCGGGCGGGCAGCCGACCGCCCGCTGCGAGCCGGCCGGCTCGGACTTCTGGTTCCTCAGCCCGGGCTCGGCCAAGCTGCACATCTCGCTTTACCTGCTGAACGCTGACAACGAGCCAGCCGACGCCGCGGTCAGCATCCAGACCGACAGCGGGCCGCTGCTCGGCACGCAGGACTCGGGTATCGTGGTGCCCCCGCACAGCATGATCGTCCAGCAGCTCGACAAGCTCGTGCACACCGCGAAGGCGATCGCGCTGCACGTCACGACCAGCACCGGCCGGGTCGTGGCGGCCGTGCGTGACTCAACCAACGCTAAAAAAGAGGGCATGTGGCTCCCGGTCGCGCAGGCGCCGTCGACCACGCAGTACCTCGCCGGGCTGCCGTCGGTGCCAGGAGCGCGCGAGCTTTACCTCACCGTGGCCGGCAACGCCGCCGCGCAGGTGAAGGTGACCGCGATCAGCCCGCACGGTTCCTATCAGCCCACGGGCGGCAACGGGATCAACCTGCTCAACCACCAGACCACGGGAATCTCGATCCCGTCGCTCAGCGGCTTCCCCGGCGCGATCAAGGTCACCTCGAACGTCCCTGTTACCGCCGCGCTCGAGGTGCCGGGCGGCCCGACTGGCTCGCCTGGGTCGTTCGTCGTCGGCTCCGAGCCCATCATCGGGCAAGGCGTGGTAGCCGGCAGCCCGGCGGGCAAGATAGGGACAGCTGAGCTAGTGCTCGCCGCCCCGGGCCGTGCCGCCAGCGTGAGCGTTGCGCAAGCAGTCCCAGGATCCGCGCTCACCGCGTCTAACGGCCAGGTGGTGCACATCCCGGCCAAGTCGGCTGTCGAGGTGAAGATCACGGTGCCGAAACGCGAGAAGAAGGTCACCCTGATCGCCATGGTGGTAACCCCGCTGCGCGGCTCAGGACCGGTCTTCGCTGGCCGGGTCGCCGTCATCGATGGCTCGGTCCAGACGGTCCAGCCAGTCATCGCCTCACCGGCCGAGATCAGGCTGACTAAAGTACGCGAGTCCCTGCTCTCGATCCTCGGCCCCTGACAGGCGGCCCGGGCAGGCCTCAGGGCGGCCTCGCGAGCCGTCCGCGCTGGTGCTCACGTCGCGCGGGCGGGGTGACGGCGTCCTCCGTGACTGCTGGTGCCTGGGGCGTGCCCGCATGAATGCGGGCATTGATGACCCCGTTGGCTTATCCGGTTCAGGCGGCGGGGGGTGAGCGGTCGGTCCTTGGGCGACCAGGGCCGGGCCGTTCGAACTGACCCCAGCTAATTTCCGTGATCATGATCCGAGGCATGATCACGGAAATTTACGCAGGTCAGAGCAGATGTTATCTTCCGTGATCATGACCGCAACCATGATCACGGAAACTGGCCCCGGCCGGCCCCAGGCGACTGGCACCCCATCCGGCCAACCCGCACCACCCGCCCCCAGCGCCCCGGACTCACCTCCGCAGCCTGAACCTCAATAGACCAACAGGGTCATTAATGGTGCGGATTGGGTGTCGTTTCGCGCCTCACGTTCGCATCCGGGCTAGTCGTCGTCGGCGTAGCCGGGGTCGATCGCCTGCGGGTCGACTCCGAGCAGCCGCGCGAACTCCTCGATGACGACGTCGAGCACCAGTTCGCCCAACTCGTCCTCGCCATCGGCGCGCGCCAGGAGCGGCCGCCGGTAGATGACTATCCTGGCGGGCCTGGCCGGACGGGCCGGATCATCGGTTTGTGACCAGGCCGGATCGAGCCGGGCTAGCGGGACCGGGTCGTAGTCATCGGCCAGAAGGCTCTCGACTGGCACGTCGGCGGGCGGAACCTCCTCCACGGCGAACTCAACGCCGGACAACTCGGCTTCCCAGCGCGGTTCAAGCTGGGCGACCGCGGCGAGCACCAAGTCATCGAAGCGCTCGGACCTGCTGCGGTACAACGGTGAACCGGCCGGGGCCAGCGGCCCGCGCAGGCCGTGGCCGTGCCGGTCGCGGCGCCGGATCTGAGCCGCCGCCGGGGGTCGGCCATCTGCCGGGCGCACGTTCCTAAGGTTAGCCCCACGCTCAAGCTCGAGCGTCGGAGCGGGCAGCCGCGGCGTCGCTGACGGTCAAGGCGCGTCCCGGGCAAGACACGATCGCGCAGAGTGCCCTGGGTGATGGCGTTACCGCCTGGCATACCGATACCGTCAGCGGTTGTGAGCGAACTACGCGGGCCTGCCTTTTGCGGGACGCTGGGACGCCCGGGAAGTTCGGACAGGCGCAGCATCCGCGCGGTGTCGCGTCTAGAGTCAGCTTCATGGGACGAGCCGTGAGCGAGGTGGGTCGTTGAGTTCTCGCCGCTGCTCCCGGCCGGCGTGCAAGAGGGATGCCGTGTGCACGCTTACGTACGTGTACCGGGATTCGACAGCGGTGCTCGGCCCTCTTGCCGCGTATGTCGAGCCGCACTGCTACGACCTGTGCAGCGCCCACGCCGACCGGCTGACCGCGCCCCGGGGCTGGGATATCGTCAGGCTGCCGCTGGCGCCAAGCCAGGAGGCCGCGGCCGATGACCTTGAGGCACTGGCCAACGCGGTGCGGGAGGCAGCCGCGCCGCGCAAGCCCGCCGAGCCGGTCGGCCAGGGAGTCGAGGTCGGCAGGCGCGGTCATCTCCGGGTACTCAGGTCGGCGCCGCCGGAGCGCGGCAGGCCGGGCTAGCCGGGCAGCGCCAGCTCGCCTTCCTCAGTACGCTCCGCCGCCTCGTCGTCTCGTGCGCCCGATAGTCTTGACGCTCTGCCGAGCCGCTCCCGGGCGCGCGACGCAGCCGATAACGGGCAACGACAGTCAGGAGAGGCAAGCCGAGTGGCTGACTACGCGAAGATCTTCAAGTCGTACGACATCCGCGGGCTGGTACCTGACGAACTCGACGAGGGCGTCGCCGAGGCGGTCGGGGCGGCGTTCGCCGCCATGACCGGCGCGCCCGCCATCGCCGTCGTGCACGACATGCGGACCTCATCGGGCCCGCTCGCGGCGGCCTTCGCCCGAGGCGTGACGCGAACGGGTGCCGACGTCATCGATGGCGGGCTCGGCTCAACTGACATGCTCTACTACGGCAGCGGCAGCCTGGGCGTACCGGGCGCGATGATAACCGCGAGCCACAATCCGGCGAAGTACAACGGAATCAAGCTGTGCCGGGCGGGGGCTAAGCCAGTCGGGCAGGACACCGGTCTCGGGCAGTTGCGCCAGATGGTGACCGAGGGCACGCGGGCCGCCGCGCCGTCGCCCGGCAAGGTCAACGGGCAGGACCTGCTGAGCGGATACGCGGACTACCTCAAGACTCTGGTGGACCTGTCGGGCATCCGGCCGCTCGCGGTCGTAGCCGACGCGGGCAACGGCATGGCCGGTCACACGGTGCCCAAGGTCTTCGCCGGGCTGCCGGTCAAGGTCGAGCCCCTCTATTTCGAGCTCGACGGATCATTCCCCAACCATGAGGCTAACCCGATCGACCCGGCTAACCTCGTCGACCTGCAGGCCGCGGTGCGAAGGTCAGGAGCCGATATCGGCCTTGCCTTCGATGGCGACGCTGACCGCTGCTTCGTGGTCGACGAGAGAGGCGAGATCGTCTCGCCATCGGTGCTCACCGCGCTGATCGCGGTGAGCGAGCTGGCCCGCGAGCCCGGCGCGGCCATCATCCACAACCTGATCACGTCGAAGGCGGTACCCGAGATCATCGCCGAGCACGGCGGTACGGCGGTGCGCACCAGGGTGGGCCACTCCTTCATCAAGGCGGTGATGGCCGAGCGGCAGGCAATCTTCGGCGGCGAGCACTCGGGTCACTTCTATTTCAGGGACTTCTGGTTCGCCGACTCCGGCATGCTCGCCGCGCTGCACGTGCTCGCGGCGCTTGGCGGCCAGCAGCGGCCGCTTTCGGAGTTGCTCGGCCAGTACTCGCGTTACGCCTCATCCGGTGAGATCAACAGTGAGGTCGCTGATCAGGCGGCCGCCGCGGCCAAAGTGCGCGCGGCATACGCGGAGCGGCCGGGAGTCAGCGCGGACGACCTGGACGGGCTGACGATCACCGGCCAGGATTCGTGGTTCAACCTGCGCCCGTCCAACACCGAGCCGCTCCTGCGGCTCAACGTCGAGGCCGACGATGAGACGATCCTGGCTAAGGTAACTGAAGATGTGCTGCGCATTGTCAGGGAATGATGGGCAACCGAGACCCTTGGAGACGACAGGTGAACATCGACGACTGGCTGCTCGAGATACTGGCCTGCCCTAAGTGCCACGCGTCGCTGCGCGTGGATGAGGAAGTTAGCGAGCTGATCTGCACCGGAGCCGATTGCGGCCTCGCGTACCCGGTGCGCGATGACATCCCGGTTTTGCTGGTCAGCGAGGCTCGCGGCCCTGCGGCCAGCTAGCTCCGTGCACGCGACATGAGCACGGACCAGGCCGCGGCGAGCAGCGGGCACGGTGTCGGCGGTGCCGAGTCGGCGCCAGAAGGCGGCCACTCGGACAGCCCGCGTGCCGTCATCGCGGCCCTGGCCGCGAACCTGGGCATCGCGGCTACTAAATTCGTCGCGTTCGCGGTAACCGGGTCGGCGTCGCTGCTCGCCGAGTCCGTCCATTCGGTCGCTGACTCGGGCAACCAGGTCCTGCTGCTCGTCGGCAGGGTCAGGTCTCGAAGGGAGGAGACCGAAGAGCACCCGTTCGGCTTCGGTGCCGAGCGTTACATCTACGCCTTCATCGTGGCCGTCGTCCTGTTCGTGGTCGGCGCGATCTTCTCGCTGTACGAGGGCATCAGCCGGATCAGGCAGCCGGAAACCGTCGTCTCGCCTGTGGTGGCGTTCGCCGTCCTCGCCGTCGCTATCACGCTTGAGGCGTTCTCCTTCCGGACCGCGATCAGGGAATCGAACCGGTCGCGCGAGGGCTCTGGATGGCGCGCCTTCATCAGGCACGCCAAGGCTCCCGAGCTCCCTGTGGTGCTGCTCGAGGACTTCGCCGCGCTGATCGGGCTCGGCTTCGCGCTGCTCGCGGTGGCCCTGACGACCGTGACCGGCGACGCCAGATGGGACGGTGCCGGATCACTGGCGATCGGGCTGCTGCTCGGCTGCGTCGCCGTGGTACTCGCGGTAGAGATGAAGAGCCTGCTGGTCGGCGAGTCAGCCACGCCGGAGGTGCAGCGGGCGATCGTCGCCGCGATCGAGAGCGGCGGCGGCATCGGGCGGGTCATCCACCTCCGGACCTTGCACGTCGGCCCGGAGTCGCTGCTGGTGGCCGCCAAGGTAGCGGTGAGCCAGGGAGAGAGCGCCGAAGACATAGCGTCCGCCATCGATCAGGCCGAGAAGCGAGTCAGGGACGCGGTGCCCATCGCCGGCCTGATCTTCCTCGAGCCTGACCTGTTCCAGGCCACCAAGCTGGACGTGACCGCCCCTGCGGTGCGCACAGCCGCCGAGGCCAGGGCCTTGAGGCTGCGCCGCATCCCCGGCAGGCGGGACGGCAAGGCCTGACGGGCGCCGTCGCGGGCGTCAGTGGGTGCCGAGGAAGCGGGCCGCGCGCTCTTTCTCGAAGTCCATCGCCAGCGCGGTCAGCGGCCTGATCCGGCCGATTCGCCGTCCGAACTCGGCCACGTCCGCCCGCGTCTCCGGATCAGCCAGAACGCGCAGCCCGAAGGCGAGGGCCGCCGGGCTGATGTCGTACCTGCGCTCGATGGCGACTCCGAGCGCGACCGCGTTCAGGTCGGCGGTCGCGAACTGACGGTGAGAGCCCGGAGCCAGACCGCGAGAAGATCGCTCGCGATGGCGATGGCGAACGACCGGGAGCAAGCCAAGCGACTCGCGGTAGCGAAGCATTCGCGGAGAAATGCCCAGTTGTTCCGCCGCCTCAGTGATGCGCATGGCTCAAATCTAACAAATCCATGTCAGAAACAGCGGTCAAGGGGTGCGCTGGCCAGGACCGGTCCCGTAGCGTTCTGGTTAGTGAACGCCCAATCCCGAGGAGCGCAGATGCCTGCGGAACAACTTCCGTTCAAGGTCGCCGACCTATCGCTCGCCGAGTTCGGCCGCAAGGAGATCAGGCTCGCTGAGCACGAGATGCCAGGCCTGATGGCAGTACGGGAGGAGTACGGCCGGGACAAGCCGCTGACTGGCGCGCGGATCACCGGCTCGCTGCACATGACCGTGCAGACCGCCGTGCTGATCGAGACGCTCGTCGCGCTCGGGGCCCAGGTCCGCTGGGCCAGCTGCAACATTTCTCTACGCAGGACCACGCGGCCGCTGCCGTGGCGGTCGGCCCGGACGGCACGCCTGAAGATCCGCGCGGAATCCCGGTCTTCGCGTGGAAGGGCGAGACGCTCGCTGAGTACTGGTGGTGCACCGAGCAGGCGCTGACGTGGCCTGGTTCCAGCGCTGGCCAGCATGACGCGCCTAACATGCTGCTCGATGATGGCGGGGACGCGACCCTGCTCGTTCACAAGGGCGCGGAGTACGAGGCCGCTGGCAAGGTTCCGGCCGGGTCTGATGATGACACCGAGGAATGGACGGTGGTGCTCGGAGCGCTCCGAGCCAGCCTCGCCGCGGACAGCGGCAAGTGGACAGCGGTAGCGGCGCAGATCCTCGGCGTGACCGAGGAGACCACGACCGGCGTGCACAGGCTGTACGAGATGGCTAAGTCGGGCACGCTCAGGTTCCCGGCGATCAACGTCAACGACTCGGTCACGAAGTCGAAGTTCGACAACAAGTATGGCTGCCGCCATTCCCTGATCGACGGCATCAACCGTGCCACAGACACGCTGATCGGCGGCAAGGTGGCAGTCGTGTGCGGCTACGGCGATGTCGGCAAGGGCTGCGCCGAGTCATTGCGCGGCCAGGGTGCCCGGGTGATCATTACCGAGATCGACCCGATCTGCGCGCTCCAGGCGGCGATGGACGGATTCCAGGTCGCGACCCTCGATGACGTCGTCGGGACGGCGGACATTTTCGTGACGGCCACCGGCAACCTGCACATCATCACCGCCGAGCACATGAGCAGGATGAAGCACCAGGCAATCGTCGGCAACATCGGTCATTTCGACAACGAGATCGACATGGCCGGCCTCGCCAAGCTGCCCGGCATCCGCAGGCTGAATATCAAGCCGCAGGTCGACGAGTGGACCTTCCACGATGGCGCTGGCAAGGACGGCGCCGGGCACTCGATCATCGTGCTGTCCGAGGGCAGGCTGCTGAACCTGGGCAACGCCACCGGACACCCGAGCTTCGTCATGTCGTCGAGCTTCACCAACCAGGTGCTGGCTCAGATCGAGCTGTTCACCAGGACCGAGCAATACCCGCTCGGCGTGCACGTGCTGCCCAAGGTGCTCGACGAGCGGGTCGCCAGGCTGCACCTTGCCGCCCTCGGCGTCCGGCTGACTGAGCTGAGCAAGGAGCAGGCCGATTACATCGGCGTGCCCGTCGAGGGTCCCTACAAGTCCGACCACTACCGGTACTGACTGGTGCGCAGCTCCAGCCGGGCGCCGCTGCGCCACTGGCGTCGTTCAGCCAGCGCCAATGGCATGACGGTGCGCCGGACGGCCTGCCGTCGATGGTGGTCTTGTGGCAGATGAGGCGGGCGGGATGAACGGGCCCGGCAGTGCGGCACGCATCGCCTGGGCTGAGCGTGCCATGCCGGTGCTCGGGTCGCTGCGCGAGGAATTCGCCGCCAAGCAGCCGTTCGCCGGGCACGCGATCGCCGCCTGCCTGCACATCACCGCCGAGACCGCGGTGCTCGTGGGCGTGATCACGGCCGGAGGCGGCGAGGTGCACCTCGCCGCCTCGAACCCGCTGTCCACCCAGGACGACATCGCGGCGGCGCTCGCCATCCGGCCCGGGGTTTTCGTGCACGCACGGGCAGGGGTTGACAGGGCGACGTACTACTCGCACATTCACGCGGCGCTTGACTGCGGTCCGGCTCTCGTCGTTGACGATGGCGGTGACCTGGTCAATGTCCTGCACGCCGAGCGCGGTGACCTGCTACCTGGCGTCATCGGCGGCTGCGAATCGACATCGACCGGCGTGGCCAGGCTGCGCCGGATGGCCGCCGAGCGGACGCTCGCATTTCCGATGGTGGCCGCGGATGCCTCGGTGACCAGGCGCATGTTCGACAACGCCTACGGCACTAGCCAGTCGGTGCTCGACGGCGTGCTGCGGGCAACCAACATGCTGTTCGCGGGCAAGACGGTCGTCGTCGCCGGCTACGGCTCGTGCGGGGCCGCGATCGCCGACCGGGCCGCCGGGCTCGGCGCCCAGGTGATCGTGACCGAGGTCGATCCAGTACGCGCGCTCGACGCGCTGATGCGCGGCTACCGGGTGCTGCCGATGGCGAACGCCGCTCCGCTTGGCGATCTTTTCATCACCGCGACTGGATCACGCGATGTGATAACCGGATCCCATATGGTGATGATGCGCGACCAGGCGGTGCTCGCCAACGCGGGCCATTTCGATGTCGAAATCGATGTAAGCGCCCTGGCGGAGCTGGCTGATGATGTCAATTTTCAGGTCAGGCCGCACGCCGACGAGTACGTGCTGGGCGACGGCAGGCGGCTGATCTTGCTCGCTGAGGGCCGGGTGGTCAACCTGATCGCCGGCGAGGGCAGCCCGGCCGCTGTCATGGACCTGTCGTTCGCGACCGAGGCGCTGGCGCTTGAGTGGCTGGCCGGAGGCCGGGCCGGGCTGGCGGCTGGCGTGCACCCGATGCCGGCCAGCATCGACTCGTCGGTCGCCGGGCTAACCTTGACCGCGCTCGGCACCCGCATTGACGAGCTAAGCCGTGCGCAGCGGGATTACCTGGCATCCTGGCAGCAGGGAAGTTAATCCGGTCACTCCCCAGCTAATGGCACCCTAGAGGAATGACTACCGAGCGCACGGTCGAGCCGCTGCTACCCGGATTGCGTGTCCCCGGCAATCGGGTGAGCCGCCGGGCTATTAGCTACTGGACGGCCAGGGCAGCGCTCAGTGGCGGGACGGTGGTGCTAGCTGAGGTCATCGGAGCGGTCGCCAGCGGTTTCTCGTCAGTATGGCAGGGCGTGGTCGCCGCGACTGCCTTCCTGGCGGTAGCGCACGCGGTGATCATGCCACGCTGGCGTTTTAACGTGCACCGATGGGAAGTCACGGACAGGGCGCTGTATACGAGGTCAGGCTGGTTCTCGGTGCACTGGCGGATCGCGCCGATCAACCGCATTCAGACGATCGACAGCCACCGGTCGTTCGGCGAGCGGCTTTTCGGCCTGGCCAATGTCACGGCCACGACGGCCTCGGCCGCTGGGCCGGTCCGGATACACGGACTCGACCGCGCGCTCGCCGACACGCTGCTCGATCAGCTTGCGGTTGCCACCGGGCAGGCACCAGGGGACGCCACATGACGTCGCCCGGCATCGTCGGCCCGCCGCCTGACGACACGGTGCCCGACGACACGGTGCTGGACGACGCGGTGCTGGATGAAACACGGCCGGCTAGCGCACCGCCCGCGACTGCAGTGCCGGCGACTGCAGTGCCGGCCGCGCCTGAGGGCAGCGAGCTTGGCCGTGCGCCTGGGCTGAGACCCGATACCGGCTGGCTCCGGCTGTCGCCGCGCAGCATGGTCGTGCGGCCGCTGACAGACCTGGCGCGGCTGGTGCCACTGCTCGCCGGCTTGCTGATTCTGCATTCGAGCACGGGCGGCGGCTTGATCTGGGGCGTGCTGGCCGCCGTGGCCGCCATCATGACCGGCCTGGTGCACTGGGCCACGACCAGGTACCGGATTACCGGCGAGCGCGTCTACGTGCGCCGCGGCTTGCTGAACAAGAAAGTCTTGTCCGTTGCCAGGGATCGCATCAGGACTGTGGACCTGACCGCCCACTTGCTGCACCGGGTCCTTGGAGTCTGCCGGGTCAGCATCGGGACCGGCCGCAACGACTACCGGCCCGGCGAGAGCTTCCACCTCGACGGCCTGACCAGGAGCGACGCCGAGTCGCTCCGGGCGGTCCTGCTGACCGGCGCGAAGATCGCCGCTGCGGCGAAACTGGCGCAGGCCGGTGCTGACGGGCCGGCGATAGACGGAGCCGCTCGTCCCGGGCCGGGCGGCCAGAACGGCGGGGCACCGGCCCAAGCGGGGGCACTGGCCTCAGGCGGCGCACTGGCCACAGGCGGGGCGCAGGCCTCAGGCGGGGCACAGGCCTCAGGCGGGGCACAGGCCTCAGGCGGGGTGCCAGGCGACGAAGATGCCAGGCCGATCGCCAGACTCAGGCTCAGCTGGCTCAGGTTCGCCCCGCTCACCATGACCGGGCTGGTCGTCCTCGGCGTGCTGTTCGGGTCGGTCATCCAGTTCAGCAATGCGACGGAAGTCAACCTGGTCGCGACCGATCCGGTTCAGGCTCTCGTCAGGGACTTCGCCGCGCTGAACATCGCCGGGCGCGTCCTGGCGGGCGGCGCTGTTGCGATGGCCGGGTACGTGCTTGTCGCCCTGGTTGGCTACGTCGCCGTGTACTGGAACTTCCGGCTGGTCGGCTACGGCACTGACACCCTGAGGGTGACGCGCGGCCTGCTCTCTCTCAGGGCGACCACGATCTCGCTGAGCAGGCTGAGCGGCGTCGAGATCAGCGAGCCACTGCTGCTGCGGGCGGCGAGGGGTGCGCGGTGCATCGCCATCACGACCGGGCTGCGGGTCGGCCGGGGGGCCGAGCACGAGGGCTCGGTGCTGCTGCCGCCGGCGCCGCGAAAAATAGCCCAGCAGGTCACCGCGGAGATTCTGGGCGTGCCGCCGGAATTGTGCACCGGCCCGTTGCGCCGGCACGGCCCCGCCGCGCTCCGGCGTCGGCTCTTCCGCGCTTCGGGCGCCGCGGTGCTGATAATCACGGGCATCTGGGCGGCGACCTGGGCGCGCCATGGCCCGGAGTGGGTGTGGCTCGGCTCACTCGTACTGCTCCCGGTCGCCGCGCTCGTCGCGGCGGACAGATACCGCAGCCTGGGGCACCTCCTGTCCGATGGCTGGCTGGTAACGAGGACCGGCAGTTTTGCCAGGCGGCGCTGCATCATCGCGACTGACGCGATAATCGGCTGGCGTATCCATCAGACTTATTTCCAGCGGCGCCAGGGCTTGATGACGCTCACTGCCACGATGGCGGCGGGCCAGCAGCATTACTCGCTGCGCGACGTGCCGGTTGGCCGGGGCCTTGCCGTAGCCTTGGCCGCTACCGGCGACCTGGTCGGCCCCTTCCTGGGCGGTTAGGAGTCCCTGAACTGGCGGCCAGGAATCCGCTGATCACAGTGGCCGGGATGGATCTGAGCCATCGAGAACCGTCGGATGCGGTCGTCCGCGTGGCAGCCTCCGGGACCCGTGCTGGTTTCCGTGTTCATGATCGAGACCGTGATCACGGAAGATCGCCCAGGTCAGGGAGGCTGTCGGGTGACTCGTGATCAAGATCGGGGTCAGGCGGGAGCACGCTCCGGCCCGGTGGCACGCTGGCCCGCGTTGCTGGTCACGCCCGCTTCTAACAGCAGCGTGGCCCTCCCCGTTGCTGTTGGACACTGGTTTTGACAGCAACGTGGCCCTCCCTGATGTTGTCCTGACAGCAACGGGGAGGGCCACGTTGCTGTCAGAAAGGACCGCTGACAGCAACAGGGAGGGCCACGATGCTCACGCTGCCCCGGCGTGCGCTGTTCCGAGCACAGCGCACGTCCGTCCGGCAGAAGATCATGCGCGGAGGCACTAGCTCAAGACCTAAGGGAAGCCCCAATTACCGCTCCGCGCTGCCGTACCGGTGTGAAAATGGGGTTGGCGGGCTGGTCGCCGTCTCGCCATGATTGCGTACCCCCGGGTGGTTCTACTTTCGGGTCGGGGGCCTGCGTGGCCCGGGGCCTGCGTGGCCCGGGCCGGTCGCGTAGCCGCGCCAGTTCAAGGAGTCGCCCGACAGCCTCGATGGCGGGCGTGATGTTCCGTGGCTGTTGCCAGGTCGTGATTACGGAGGTTTGTGCAGGTCATGGTAGTTTCGCGTTGCGCGTTGCTAGATCGCTGGCACCGTCATCGCGCGTCTTCGCGGATGCCGCGCTCCCGCGCAGGCCGAGCACGCTGTCTGCGGATGTTGCCGCCGGGCCCCGCCTTTGTTCGGCGGGTTCCTACACCGGCGCTGCGAAGCCGAGGCCGTCCGGCGGGGTGTCCGCGAGCGGCATGGGACCGGCCGGGATCGGACCGGCTGGGATCGCATCGCCCGGTTGCACCATCGGCGCCGGCGCTGCCGTCTGCCGCGCCGCTGCCTGCCGCGCTGCGGCTTGCTGTTGCTGGTAGCGCCTGGCTTGCTCGCGCTGGCGGCGCACGGCGAGGACGGCCGACAGATAGGCTTCGGGCGGCGTGCCGGGCGGGGGCGGCGGGCTCACGAACGCCGATACCGTCGTGGCTAGCTGCGCGCCGATCTGCGCCCGCGCGGCCGGCCGCAGTTCCGTGTACCTGCGCAGGTAGCTGCTCACCGTGGCGGCGGTCTGATCGGGCAGCGTGGACAGTTCCACGTGCGCGGCCCAGCCCATCAGCGGCGGCGCGATCATGGCGAATTCCGGGGCCAGGTCGCGCCGCTTCGGTACCCGTTCCTGGATGACGAACGTACCCGCGAACACGTCTCCTAGCCTCTTGCCTCGTGCCGACACCATCGATGTGATCAGGCCGGCCGGCATGCCGATCAGGTTGACGGGGATCAGCCAGATCTCGATGAACGCGGCGGCCAGCGCCCTGATCAGCGCCTGCCTGAACCGCTCAGGGCTGCCGTCATCGCTGACCACCCTGATCCCCATCGCGAGCTTGCCGAGTGTCTTGCCGCGGCTCAGCGTCTCGAACGTCGCCGGATAGGCGATCACGACGAACACGAGGCCAGCCGCGTTGATGGCTGCCGCCGAGGCGCCGTTCAGGTGCTGCGTGGCCTTGGTGCCGACCACCACGCTGATGAAGATCAGCACCGGTATCTGCACGGCCATGTCGATCAGCTGGGCCACGATGCGGCTCGGGAACCTCGCGATAGCCAGGTCGAGGACAACGGCTTCACCGGTCACCACCTCGGTCATGCCGGTTCCTCCATTTACACCGCATTTCTTTCGCGCCAACAATAGTCCAGTATCCCAAGCTGTAGTCTCCTGCCGTGGACGTGGACGTGTTTGTTGCCGAGCACCGCGCCGAATGGGCCAGGCTTGACCAGCTCAGCAAGCGCCGCCGCCGGCTGACCGGCGCCGAGATCGACGAACTCGTTACTTTGTACCAGGCGGCGGCGGCCCAGTTGTCCGCCGTTCAGGCGGCTGGCCTCGACGCCGCCCTGAGCGGCGCGCTTTCCAGTCGGCTGGTCAGGGCCAGGGCCGTGGTGACCGGCGCGCAGTCCTCGTCCTGGCAGGCGGTCGGCCGGTTCGTCACCGTCTCGTTCCCCGCGGCGGTCTACCGGGCCAGGTGGTGGTGGCTGGGATGCGCGGCCGCCTCGGTCCTGGTCGCGCTGCTCATCGGCTGGGAGATCGCCAGGTCGCCGGCGCTGCAGGCCAGCCTGCTGCCCAAGTCGGCGGCACGGCAACTGGTCACGCACGAGTTCAGGCACTACTACTCGACCTTCGACGGCCGGTCATTCGCCGCGCGGGTGTGGACAAACAACGCCCTGCTCGCTGCCGAGGCGATTACCTTCGGACTGCTGCTTGGCATTCCCGTTCTCTTCGTTCTTTTTGAAAACGCCGCGAACGTCGGTGTCGATGGCGGGCTGATGGCCGCCTACGGCCGGTCAGGAGAGTTCTGGACGCTGATCCTGCCGCACGGCATGCTCGAGCTCAGCGCCGTGTTCCTGGCGGCGGCCGTTGGCTTGCGGCTTGGCTGGACGGTCATCGACCCGGGGCACCGGCCGCGCATGACAGCCATCGCGCAGGAGGGCAGGGCCATGTTCACGGTCGCGATCGGCCTGGTGTTCGTGCTGCTGACCTCCGGGCTGATAGAGGCGTTCGTGACGCCGTCTCCGCTGCCCGCGTGGGCCAGGATCGGGATAGGCGGGGTGGCCGAGGTTGGGTTCCTGGCGTATGTCATCATCTTCGGCCGCCGGGCGATTGCCGAAGGCGAGACCGGCGACATTTCCGAGGTACCGGATTCGCTGCCCGTTGCCGGATAAGCCGGAGCGGGATTATTTCCGCCAGCGGAATTTCCTTGTCCGGCCCGTGACTACAGCCGGCCTGCGGCCTTGAGGCTGAGGTAGGCGTCGGCCAGCGCTGGCGGCAGCCGGTCGGGCGGGGCGTCAACCACTTCGACGCCGTAGCGGCGCAGCCGGGCGCTCACTTGCGCGCGGCCGGCCTGCGCCGCAGTGGCGGCCGCGGCGTTGTAGACCGCGGCGCTGTCGCCGCGCTCGGCCGCCATCTCGGCGACCTTAGGGTCGGCGACGGCGGCGATGAGCACCTTGTGCTTGGCCGACAGCAACTGGATGTGCGGCAGCAGGCCCTGCTCGATCGCGGCCGGGTTCAGGTCGGTCATCAGCACTACCAGGCAGCGCTGCCGCGCGACGCCGAGCACGGCGGCTGCCATCAGCTTGATGTCCGGGTCGATCAGGCCGGGTTCCAGCAGTGCCAGTTCGCTGGTGATCGCGGCGAGCACTTCCTGCCGCCCGGCCCCGACCACCCTGGCCCGGACCCGGCGGTCGGCCGCGATCAGGTCAACGCGGTCGCCTGCCTTCGTCGCGAGCGCGGTCAGCAGGAGGGCGGCGTCCATTGACGCGTCGAGCCTGGTGATGCCGCCGACCCGGCCGGCCGAGCCGCGCCCGGTGTCCAGCACGATCACGATCCGCCGGTCCCGTTCCGGGCGCCAGGTGCGCACCAGCACGTCGCCGCGGCGCGCGGTTGAGCGCCAGTCGATCGACCGGACGTCGTCGCCGAGCACATAGGGGCGAAGCGAGTCGAACTCGCTGCCCTGACCTGGGATCATCGACTTGTGCTGGCCGTCGAGCTCACGGAGGCGGGCGAGTTTTTCCGGCAGGTGCTTGCGGCTGAGGAATGGCGGCAGCACCCGCACCGTCCACGGCGCCGTCACGTTCGCCTGGCGGCCGGCGAGGCCGAGCGGGCCCGCCGACCTGATGGTCACCGCTCCCGCGGCTACGTCACCCCGGCGCGTCGGCGCGAGCGTGGTCGTGAGCGTCGCTCGCCTGCCGGGCTCGACCGTGAGTCTGGATCTGCCTGGCCGCGCGCCCGCGCTGGGCCGCCAGCCATCCCTGACCGCTCCCCGCAGTTTGGTCCTGCCCTGGTTGACCACCGTGATCGTGACGGTGCCGGCCTGCCCGAGGTGCACCTTGGCATCACCCGACCTGGTCACCCGCAGCGACCGGACTCTCGCGGCGAGGAGCACGTCGGCGATGATCGCGAGGACGATGGCCAGGTCGATGACGAGCACCGTGCCGCCGGTGCGGAACACCAGGACGGCCAGCGCCCCGAGCAGCGCGAGCAGCGCCGCCCTGCCGGTCAGCATCATCGCGGCACGGGCACCGAGGCGAGCAGGCCGGCCAGCACCCCGTCGGGAGTCGCCCCGTCGAGTTCGACCTCGGGCCGCAACTGGATGCGGTGCCGCAGCGTCGGCCCGGCGAGCGCCTTGACGTCGTCGGGCGTTACGTAGTCACGGCCGGACAGGAACGCCCAGGCCCGGCTGGTGGCGAGCAGCGCGGTCGCCCCCCTGGGCGAGACACCGAGCTGCAGCGACGGCGACATCCTGGTCGCGCGGCAGATGTCGACGATGTAGCCGGTCACCTCGGCGGTCAGGTGGACGGCCAGCGCCGCTTGCCGCGCTTGCGCGAGCTCGGCGGGCCCGGCGACCGAGGCGATCCCGGCCGCGGTCAGGTTGCGCGGGTCGAACCCGGCGGCATGCCTGTCCAAGATCGCGATCTCGTCGGCGCGCTCGGGCAGCGGGACGCTGAGCTTCAGCAGGAACCTGTCCAGCTGGGCCTCGGGGAGCGGATAGGTGCCCTCATACTCCACCGGGTTCTGCGTGGCCGCGACCAGGAACGGGACCGGCAGCTTGTGCGGCTGGCCGTCCACCGACACCTGGCGTTCTTCCATCGCCTCGAGCAGGGCCGCCTGAGTCTTGGGCGGAGTCCGGTTGATCTCGTCGGCCAGCAGCAGGTTGGTGAAGACCGGGCCTGGCCTGAACCGGAATTCGGCGGTCCTGGCATCGTAGATCAGCGACCCGGTCACGTCGCCGGGCATGAGGTCGGGGGTGAACTGCAGCCGCTTCGAATCCAGCGACAAGGCGTTCGCCAGCGCGCGCAGCAGCAGCGTCTTGGCGACCCCGGGCACGCCTTCGAGCAGCACGTGCCCTTCGCAGATGAGCGCGATCAGCAGCCCGCTCACGACCGAATCCTGGGCGACAACGGCCTTGGCTACTTCGCTCCTGACCGCGGCGAGCGCGGCTCTGGGCACCGCGTCAGCTGACGCCGGGTAGGTGACCTGCGGGGGGTGGGCGGGGCGGGCCGTGTGAGCGGCTTCCGCGTCGGCTGTCACTGCGAACGTACCTCTCTCTCAAGTTCGTCAAGCTCACTGGCCAGGCTGACCAGGTCGGCGTCGGTGCCAGGCGGCGGTCCGTTCAGCACCGTCTCGATCTCCTGAGCCGAACGCCTTGACCGGCCGGAGAGCCCGGCGACGACCGCGGCGATGGGCGCGTCGGCCGTCAGCCCGAGCGCTGGCCTGAGCCGGCCGAGCATGGCCGTGCGCAGCGCGCCCGCGGCCCGGTCCCTGGCCCGGCGCGACTGGTAAAGCCGAGCGTGTCCTTCGACGGTTTCGCTGGCCCGCACGACGACCGGCAGGCGCTCGGTGATGAGCGGGCCGAACCGGCGCATCCGCCAGAGCGCCGCGAACGCCAGCGCGACGCACAGCTGCAGCACGACGAGCCAGGCCGCGGCCGGGATCAGGGCCGGGCCCGTGTTCTTGGCCGGCGGTGGTGCCGCAGGCGCGATCGTCGGCTCGGGCGTGAGCCAGACGATGGTCCGCGGGCCGTCGAGCAGGTTGAGCGCCAGCGCGGCGTTGCCCTGCGCCCGGAGCGCCGCGTTGCTCAGGAGGAGGCCGGTACCCAGGATGGTCGTCGTCCGGTCGCCACGGGAGTAGCGGACGAGCGCGGGATGGCCATCGGTGGGGTAGCACCCGGTCGCGTAGCCGGGGATCCGGTAGGTAGAGCCGCCCAGGTCGGCTGTCCCCGCCAGTCGTCCTTCGACGATGCCGCACGCCGGGTCGACCGGCCCGCTGACCGGCGCGGCTGCCTTCGCCAGCCGGATCGCCGGTGCTAGTGCCTTGAGCGCGGCGGAGCCCGGTTCGACCACGAAGAGGTTGGCGTCGGCGTGCGCGAGCTGCGCGCGCTGGGAGGCGGTGAGCAGGCTGGGGCTAGTGATGACCAGAGTGGCCGCCGGCGGGCCAGCGCGGCGCTGGCCCGCCGGCAGCGCGCTCAGGGCGCTCTGCGGGCTGTAGGTGCTGACCACGTGAAAGCCGCGATTGGACAGCAGGTCGGTCAGCGCCTTGACGCCGTCCAGGTCGGAGCTGGCCGGGTCCAGGTAGGTGTTGGACTTCGGCCTGGGGGCGAGCAGCGCGATGAGGATGCCGCCGACGAGGACGAGGGCGATGAGGCCGAACGGGGTACGAAGCTTCCGCCAGGCTCTGATCCAGTCGGCTGACCTGGCTTCCTGGCGCGCCTGGGCCGGGTGGTTCGCCTGGCTCGCCTGGCTCGGGTGCCTTGGGCCGTCGGCCTGGTCAGCGCTGGCTTCCGGCTCGGCCAGATGGGCGCTCATCGCGGCACCGCCGGGCCGGCGAGCGCTTGCTGCCTGTCTGTTCCGGTCCCGGCCCGCGCTGTTCGCACGCTCGCGTCGACGCGGACCACGAGGTCGTATCCCGCCTGCGTGCCAGGCCGGTCGCCGTACCGCACATCGTCGAACAACCGCGTCACGGCGAGAAGGTCGGCCGCCAGCGCGGGAAGCTCGCCGCCTGCCTCGGCAGCGAGCTCGTTGGCCGTCCGGCCGGCCCTGGGCGGCAGGATCGCGCGCTCGTCCAGCTCGGCGGCAATGGCGCGGACGCCTTCGACGATTGCCTCGCCGTACTCACCTGACTCGGCGAGCCGCCTGGCGTTCTTCCTGTACTCCTGCGCGGTCATGCCCTTTCCGGAAATCACGGCACCGCCGCGCGTCCGCCGTCTCCTGGCCGGCCTGGCCCAGGTGAATATCACGACTACCAGAACCACGGCCAGGACTGTCAGGACGACCAGGCCGAACCATCCGCTCGGCACGGCGCCGGTACTCACGCCGAAAAAATGCGCGATGGCTCGCAGGATGCGGTCGATGATGCTCACCTTGTCCAGTTCCTGCCTGGCGATGAGCTGTCCTTCCCGGCGGCCGACCAACGGCGCGACACGGTGCGGTCCGGATACGCGGTGCGGTCCGGATAGGCGGTGCGGTCCGGATACGGCAAGCATGCTGACGCCGAGCCAGGTACCTGTCATGGCCGCGGGCCAGCTTCAGTATGGGGGCGGCGGGCTGCCAGCGTTGCCTCCTGGTGTGCCGTCACCTGGATAGCCGCCAGGATAGCCGCCTTGATAGCCGCCGCCAGGGTAACCAGAGTCGGCGCTGCCCTGGTAGCCCGTGCCCTGGTAGCCGCTGCCCTGGTAGCCGGTGCCCTGGTACGGGCTGGCCGGCTGATACCCGGTGCTAGCCGCCGCGCTCGCCGGGATATTGCTCGCGAACTCATCGCCAGTCAGCGTCTGGTTCTGGGCGGCCTGCTGCAGCACCAGGTCCATGCCTTCCTTGCGCATCCTGACGTCGGCGTAAAGCAGCACGACAAGTGCGGTCCACAACGTGACGAGGATGGAGATGATCACGAAGTACACCAGCGCGAACGCGATGATCGCGCCCACCGCAACCCCGCCGGCCACGGCGCCATTGCCGCGCGATGCCGCGATGCCCGTCGCCCCGGCGATGCTCAGGATCAGGCCGAGCACGAAGAACAAGATCGACACCATGATGAAGAGCACCGCGAAGGTCCCGAAGAACCTCCAGAAGCTGCCCTTTACCAACTGCCATGACCGGCCCATGGCGGCCCACGGGTTCTGCCGTTCAAGCACCACGACCGGGAAGGTCAGGCACAGCATGATGCCGAGCCAGGCCCCGAGCGGCAACGCGATCAAGAGCCCGAAGCCGTGCAGCACGAATAGCGGCAATCCCCAGACAATGGCGATGACCAGCCAGTACATAATGCCCGTCAGCAGGACCCAGCCCATCCTTGACAGGCCGATAGCATCGCCGATGCTGATCTTGCGGCCGAGCAGCGCCTGGCCAAGCGCGGCAAGCACGCTGCCGCCGACGACCGCCTCAATGACAAGCGCCGGAATATAGGCCAGGAAGGATGCTCCGGCGCTGCCCGACCGGTTCAGGACGAAGCTGAGCACGATCGCCAGGATCGCTCCGACGAAGGTGCCGATCGCGACCATGCCGATAGTCGCGATCGGGTTCTGCCTGACCAGAGTGAAGGTGCCGCTCAGGATGTCACCGAACCCGAGCGGCCGGAACGGGATGCCGCCAGGCGCAGGCGCCCCTGTCGCCCAGCCTTGCTGATACCCCTGCGGACCAGGGCCGCCCGCAAGGCCGCCCGCCGCGCCCGCTGCCTGGCCAGCCTGCTGGTACTGACCGTAGCTGGGCAGTTGCCCGGTCGGCTGCGCGTAGTCGGGCTGTGCCTGCTGCCCGTAGTCGGGCGGTGCCGCCTGGCCATAGTCAGGCAGTGCCGCCTGGCCATAGTCGGGCGTTGCCGCCTGGCCGAACGGCGCCTGGTCGTAACCGGGCTGGCCGTAGCTGGGCCGGCCGTAACCGGGCTGGCCGTAGCTGGGCTGGCCGTAACCCGGCTGGCCGAAGGCCGGCTGTGCGTAAGCGGTCTGCCCGTAACCGGCTTGATCGGCCGGCGCGCCGAAGCCGGCCTGCGCGGGCTGTCCGTAAGCGGGTGCGTCGGGCTGCTGTCCGTAAGCGGGCGGGTCGGACTGCTGGCCCTGACCCGGCTGCCACCTGATCTGCGTAGCATCCTCGCGCCCGTATCCACGCTGACTCGCCTGCTGGCCAGTGCCAGGCGACTGGGCAGTCTGCCCGTAGCCGGGCTGTGCCTGCTGCCCGTAGCCGGGCTGTGCCTGCTGCCCGTAGCCGGGCTGCTCGGCAGGCGGTTGGGGGCGATGCCTCGGCATGGTCGGCTGCCCGAACTCGGGCCGATCTGGCCAGGGACTGCGTTGTTGCGGACCTTGGCCTGCCTGCGGCTCGTCTTGGTCCTGGCTCCCTGACGGATTCTCACTCATGGTGGTCTCCTGAACTATCGGCGCCTTGGCGCCGCGCTCAACTGGAACAGCGCTCGGCGACCGGCTGCCATCGCCCATACTCGCACAAACCCTCGACCCATGCGGACCGCCAGCGTTCATGATCGCGGAGAGTTCTCGGCGCTGCGACCCCTACGCTCATGATCGCGGAGAGCGGCCGGCCCGGGCAGGCCAGGCTGAGACATCAACAGGTCGGGCCACGTTGCTGTTGCGGGCCGTTCGTAACAGCAACGCGGCCCTTCCTCTTGCTGTCAGGACGACAACAGAGAGGGCCACGTTGCCCACGCCGGCCGCCCGCAACAGCAACGGGGAGGGCCACGTTGCTCACGCCGGCCGCTCGCAACAGCAACGGGAGGGACTTGGTCATGGCTCGAACGTTTAGTCACCAGACTTGCGGGCCCGCCGCGCCAGGGCCGGGACCAGCACCGGTGCCAGGGCCGGGACCAGCACCGGTACCAGGACCAGCGCCGAAGATGCCCGCCCCGGTGTCAAAGGCCTGGCCTGAGCCCTGACCCTGCGCCCGACCCGGCTGCCACACATTGGTGAACTCTGTTCCGCTCATACCCGGCGACTGGCCCGCCTGCTGCAGCACCAGGTCAAGCCCTTCCTTGCGCATGCGGAGGTCGGCGTATTGAAGTACCAGCACCCCGGCGCTGATCGGCCTGGTGCAGGTAGTCGCGATAATCCCGCCGATGCCCGAGACGACGACCGCCAGCAGGGTCGGCCCGTTCGTCTTCAGGCCGGCGAAGATCGAGGAACCCCCGCCCGTGAGGATCCCGACGAGGCTGAACGGGAAGCTGATGATGCCGGAAATGACCAGGACGACGAGCGTGGCTAGCAGGTAGATGCCGAAGGTGCGCCACCATTTGCCCTGGACAAGCTGCCACGACCGGCGCAGTGCGGTGACGGGACCGGCGGCTTCGAGCACCACTACTGGCTGGGCGAGCAGCAACCGCACCGCAATCCAGATCGTCACCGGGATCAGCGCGATGTAGCCGACGATGCCCACGATGAGCGCGACTGTGGTGAGCTTGGCTAGCGCGAAAGCGCCCGCGATCAGCCCGAGAAGCAGCCACGGGATGAGCAAGATGAGCGGGATGAGCACTGATACCCAGATGACCGTCGGCACCCTGGCCATTCGCATGGCCTCGCCGATGGTGACCTTGTCGCCGATCAGGCCGCGCCCGAGCGCGCCAGTCAGGGTGCCGGTCAGAACGCCCTGCACCACGATCGTCAGCACGACGGTCAGCCCCAGGTAGGGCAGCAATCCGGTGATGAAGTGCACAAAGGCGTGGCCAGCCTGAGCGTCTGTGGCATTGGGGCCGAGCGACGTCTCGAGATGGTGCGTGAGCTTCTGCTCGGAAAAGGAAAAGAAGGTAGTGACAACGCCGGCCAGCGTCTCGATGATCGCGGCGAGACCGAGCGTCGCGACCGGATTCCGCCTGATCAGCGTGAACGCCCCGCTCAGGATGTCGCCCACCGACAACGGCCGCAGCGGCACCCCGCCGGGCATCGGAGCCGGGGGAGCCCAGCCGCCGACCGGCGCCATCGGCGGACCGTACCCGCCGGGCCCGTACCCTTGCGGCCCGCCCTGCCCGTAAGGCGGATGCCCGTAAGGCGGCTGCCCGTAAGGCGGCTGCCCGTAAGGCGGCTGCCCGTAAGCCGGCGGCTGCCCGTAGGCCGGCGGAGGCTGGCCGGAGCCGGGTGCGATGTAACCGGGCGGCGGCGCATCGTAGCCAGGCCGGTCCGCTGGCGGCTGATCCTGACCGCCCCAACTGTCGCTCATCGTGAGTCTCCTACCGGCCTGATCACCTTGTGCGGTGGCCGCCGCCCGCAGCATGCCAATCCTGGCACGAAAGTCCGAGCCTACGGACTAACGGCCAACGCAATCGCATAATTTGCCGAATATCGGGTGTCTTCCCGATTCCTGCCGCAGGCTCGCGCGAAGACCTGCCCATGACGCAGACTCTAGGCGTGAGCATCGCAGTGCTGCGCTGGGTCGACGCGCCCGCCGGACCGGCCATTGAGCTACTCGATCAGACCAGGCTGCCGCACGCAGAGGTGGCCTTCACCTGCCGCGATGTGGCGTCGCTGATAGACGCGATCCGCCGCCTCGTGGTCCGGGGTGCCCCGCTGCTCGGCATCGCCGGCGCCTACGGCGTGGCCCTCGCCGCGGCGCGCGGCGACGACGTCGAGGCTGCCGCCGCGGCGATCACGCAAGCCAGGCCCACCGCGGTGAACCTGGGCTGGGGCGCCAGCCAGGCACTTGACGCCTATCTGCGAGCGCGGACTCGCCATCAAGACCATCAAGATCATCAGGATGAAAGGGATGCGGCCCGCGCTGCCTTGCTCATGGCCCGCTCGATCGCCGAGGCCGATGAGAAAGCCTGCGTCCAGATGGCACTGCACGGAATGGACCTGGTCCCCGACGGGGCAAAGATCATGACCCACTGCAACACCGGCTCGCTGGTGACAGCCGGCGAGGGCACTGCTTTCGGCCTGATCCTGGCCGCGCATCGCGCGGGCAAGCTGGCGATGCTGTGGATCGATGAGACCCGTCCGCTGCTGCAGGGTTCCCGGCTCACGGCCTACGAGGCGCGGCGGGAGGGCATGCCGCACCGGGTGCTCGCCGACTCCGCGGCGGCGTCCTTGCTCGCGGCCGGCGAGGTCGACCTCATCGCCGTCGGGGCGGACCGGATCGCGGCCGATGGCAGCGTGGCCAACAAGGTCGGCACGTACTCCCTGGCCGTGCTCGCCAGGCATCACCGGGTGCCGTTCGTCGTGGTCGCGCCGATGTCGACCATCGACTTCGGCACCCCTGACGGCGCCTCGATCGTGGTTGAGCAGCGCTCGGCCGAAGAAGTCACGCAGCTGGCTGGGCAGCCGATCGCGCCGGCGGGCAGCCCGGCCTACAATCCCGCATTCGACGTCACGCCGCCCGAGCTTGTGACGGCGATCGTGACCGAACGCGGCGTCATCCATCCCGTTACAGGGGGTAATCTGCGTGTTCTGGGTGCGGAGCACTAGCTGTGCGGGGCTCCGGACCGCCGTTTCCATGGAACGATGGGGAATATGAAAGGTCGCGTGCTAGTCGTCGATGATGACGCTGCCCTCGCCGAGATGCTCGGGATCGTCCTGCGGGGCGAGGGTTTCGAGCCGACGTTCGTCGCTGACGGGGACAGGGCGCTTGAGGCATTCAGGGAAACCAAGCCGGACCTGATCCTGCTTGACCTCATGCTGCCGGGTATCGACGGCATCGACGTCTGCCGCCAGATCAGGGCGGAATCGGGCGTCCCGATCGTGATGCTGACCGCCAAGAGCGACACCGTCGATGTGGTGCTCGGGCTCGAGTCAGGTGCTGACGACTACATCGTGAAGCCGTTCCAGGCCAAGGTCCTGATCGCGCGCGTCCGCGCCAGGCTGCGCCGTACCGACGACCCGGCGCCGGAGATGCTGTCCATCGGCGACGTGACGATCGACGTGGCTGGCCATTCGGTCAAGCGAGACGGCGAGCCGATCAGCCTGACGCCGCTCGAATTCGACCTGCTTGTCGCGCTGGCCCGCAAGCCCCGGCAGGTATTCACCAGGGAAGTGCTACTCGAGCAGGTGTGGGGCTACCGGCACGCGGCCGACACCCGACTTGTGAACGTGCACGTCCAGCGGCTGCGGGCGAAGATCGAGCGCGATCCGGAGCGGCCTGACATCGTGGTGACCGTGCGCGGCGTGGGATATAAGGCCGGACCGGGCTAACCAGGCATGGCAGGCTCAGCGGTCGGCGGTGACAAGGCCAGCCCGGGCGCCCGGACAGGGCAAGCCGAGCGGGCGGACCAGCGACTGGCGATGCGGCGCTGGGTACCTGTGCTTGAGTCACTCCTGGTCGCTGGTGGTGCGCGGCTCACTCAGCTGCTGACCAGGGCGAGGCGGCGGTGGCTCGGGTCGCTGCGGCTGCGAGTGGTCAGCACGACCCTGGTCGTATCGGCCATCGTGGTGTCCATGCTCGGCTTCTTTCTGATGCAGCAGTTCACCGCGAACCTGCTGAACAAGGCCGAGGTCTCGGACCGCGAGCAGGCAACGAACGGCCTGAACTTCGCCAAGTCGCTGCCCGGCGCGTCGAGGTTGCCCGGTGCCTTCGCCGAGGACTTCATGTACAACGTAGTCGGTGACCTCAAGTCCAGCGGCGAGAACCCGGCCGACGAGTACGGCGTGGCCGTCGGGCTGGCGAGTCCCGGCCCGCCGGTCTATTTCTCGTATGCCTCCAATAATTTGCCGACGCGGTCCATTCCGCTCAAGCTGCTGGCTCAGTTCCCGCCCGCGGGCAAGCACGCGTTCGTTTTCGCGAGGATGCCGCTGAGCGGGCCGGGCACGGAGGCAACGGGACTTCTGTTCGCCGCGCCCTTCGGCATCGACTCTGACTACAGGCTCTTCTACTTCTTTCCGCTGACGCAATTGCAGACCGAACTCGGCCTCGTGCTGCGCACGATCGCGCTTGTCGGGCTCGCCCTCGTGTTCCTGCTCGCGGGGATCGCCTGGATGCTGACCAGGTGGGTCGTCGTGCCCGTGGTGACGGCCGCGCAGGGCGCGCAGTTGCTGGCGACGGGCAGGCTCGGGGAGCGCCTTGTCGTGCGCGGCACCGACGAGGTGGCGGCGCTGGCAACGTCGTTCAACGAGATGGCCGCCAGCTTGCAGGAGAAGATGCGCGAGCTTGAGGGCCTGTCGCAGGTACAGCGGCAGTTCGTCTCTGACGTATCGCACGAGCTGCGGACCCCCCTGACCACGATCAGGATGGCCGCCGACCTGCTGTTCGAGGCCAGGGAAGACCTTGAGCCGCAGGCGGGCAGGTCGGCCGAGCTGCTGCAGAGCCAGCTTGGCCGGTTCGAGTCGCTGCTCGCTGACCTGCTCGAGATCAGCAGGTACGACGCCAATGCCGCGACGCTGGACCCCGAGCTCGTGGATATCTGCGACATCGTCCGCAATTCGGCGGACGTGGCGCAGCAGCTAGCCGAGCGACGGGGCTCGCGGATCGAGTTCAGGCTGCCTGCCGAGCCGTGCGTGGCCGAGGTAGACCGGCGCCGGGTCGAGCGCATCCTGCGGAACCTGCTGGTCAACGCCGTCGAGCACGGCGAAGGCAGGGAAGTGGTCGTGAGCAGCGCCGCCGACGGAAGCGCCGTCGCCATCGCGGTCCGCGATCATGGCGTCGGCCTGCGGCCGGGCGAAGAGTCCCTGGTGTTCGACCGGTTCTGGCGCGCCGATCCGGCGCGGGCAAGGACGACGGGCGGCACGGGCCTCGGCCTGGCCATCGCTCTGGAAGACGCCAGGCTGCACCGCGGCTGGCTGGAAGCATGGGGCGAGCCTGGCCAGGGATCGGTGTTCAGGCTCACGCTGCCGCGGGCAGCCGGGTCTGAGCTGGTCGGCTCGCCGCTGCCGCTCCGGCCCGACCTGCACGACTTCGAAGGCCTGATCAAGCCCGCGGTGACCGCCGACCGGGTCGACGAGGCGCCCCTGGGTGCCAGCGCGGCGTCCCTGGGTGCCAGCGCGGCGTCCCTGGCAACGAATGCTGAGCGAACGTGAGGCCGGCCAGGGCGAGATCGGTCGCGCTGACGACCGCGGCGGCGCTGAGCCTGCTGCTGGCCGGGTGCGTGAGCCTGCCGACGAGCGGCTCCGTGCACGTGGTGACCCCGCCGCCGGAATCTGGCGGCCTGTCGCAGCCGAACGTGATCACCATGGATCCCATACCGCCGGGTCCCAACTTCACGCCCAAGGAGATAGTCAGCGGCTTCCTTGCCGCGAGCGGCGCGTCCAAGGCCGTGGCCAAGGAGTACCTCACGCCGCTCTTCGCCGGGGAGTGGCAGCCGAGCCCGCGCCCGCACGTGATCGACTCGGTGCCGAACGTGACGCAGCTTCCGGTTCTCTCGCACGTGACTGGCGGCCAGGCAACGGATCAGGTGACCGTCACCAGCCAGCACCTCGAGACGCTGGCCTCGGCGGGCGAGGATGAGCCCGGCACGCTCACGGTGTCGCAGGGCAGGTCGCCCTACACGTTCAAATTCGAACTGACGAAACTGCGCCACAGCGGGTGGCGGATCGATGGCATCCACGATGAGTTCGGCAAGTCGAAGGACACGCTGCTGCTGCTGACGGAGTCCGATTTCCAGCGCGACTACCTGCCGCTCGACCTCTACTTCCCGGCCACGACGGTATCGGCGCTCGTCCCCTCACCCGTCTACATCTCGGCCACCCACGGCGAGCTTGGCGTGCGGCAGCTTGTCAACGGCCTCACGTCGGTGCAGCCCTGGTTGTACCGCGCGGTCAGGACGGCCTTCCCTGGCCATGCTCCGGTCAGCGTCCAGGTGCACGGCAGCGAGGCGGTCGTCGACTTCGGCGGGAAGATCGGCAACTTCCCCCAGACCAGGCTCGACGAGCTGGAAGCTGAGCTGGTGTGGACGCTGACCAACTCGCCGTACGCGGGGGTCAGCACGGGCATCCGCTCTGTCCTGCTCCAGATGAAGCACAGCAGTGCCTTCCTGGTGCAATCTGATTTTCTCCACTCGGCGCCGCCGAGCGTGACGGGCCCGCTGTACTACCAGACGCTGAGCCAGGCTGGCCAGCCGCAGCTCAACATGGCCAAGATCGTGAGCACGGGCCCGCGCGGCGTCACGGTGGAATCGCGGTCGCGCCTGGCGCTGCTGCCGCCGAGCTTCGGGCGCGGCCCGTTCAGCGCTATCGCGGTGTCGCCGCCTAGCAGCTCCTTCCCTCCGACGTTCGCCGGCTGCCGGGGCAAGGAGGTGTATTTCGCGACCCTGATCGGCGATAGCCAGCCCCTGCCGCCGCTCACCCTGCAAAGCCCCTGCACCTCGCTGAGCTGGGACAACCAGCGTGATCTGTGGATCACGGCCGGGCGGGAAGTCTTCGTGGTCAACGAGACCCTGACCGGCCCGCGGAGCATACCGGCGACGATCGCGCCGGAGCCGATCTCCTCATCGGACGTCTACGGCTCCATCAGCGTGTCGCCCGATGGCGCCAGGGTCGCGATGATCGTCAAGAACGCGACCGGCACGGGCGTCTACGTGACCGCGATCAGCAAGGTCGCGGAGAGCAAGACGGAGAAGACGAGCAGGCTCGTCTACCTCGGCCAGGGCAACCAGGTCCTCACCGTCGGGCCCGACCTTGTCGACCCGGTCGCGCTGAGCTGGCGGGATGCCGACCACCTGCTGGTTCTCGATAGGCGCCACGGCGATTCCCAGCTCTACGACGTGCCGCTCGACGGCGGGCAGTCCGCCCCTGTGCCGACCCCGCCCGACGCGGTCTCGGTGACGGCGAATGGCTCCGTCGTCGCCGTCGGTACCGAGCACCAGGGCCATGTGAGCCTCAAGATCTCGCGTAACCTTGACGGCATCTGGCGTCAGCTCACCGTCGGCAGCACACCTGTCTACCCAGGCTGACCAGCGCGAATTACCGGGCCATCTCGGGCGATGCCGCCCGCTTAGCCACGCCGGGCGCAGTGCTGGTCCTGACATAGGGCGCTGACAGGACTACCGTCATGGTGTGGCACCCGTCCGGGTCCGTGGTTGCGCCGGACGCCGCACCCCGAGCGCGGGGCGGCGGCTCCGGCAAGCCGATGCCAGCCGCAGGCGAAACGGCCCACGTAAGGCGACTTATCGTCGACTGATCACGGTGCGGCTTAGAAGTAAGTCCTGCCCCGTCCCCGGGATCCGATATCCCGTGAGCCGGGAGAAGGGCATGAGCGGCACAAGCAAGCTGCGAAGTCCTCAGCAGGCGGATGTGGGGTCGAAGACCAGGTCGGCCGGACGGGTGCCGCTTCCGCACCAGATGGAAGGGGGCTAGGTCATGGACATTATCTTCAAGGGTCGGCAGACGGATGTGGCCGCACGGTTCCGCGACCAGGCTACGGCCAAGCTCGAGAAGCTGGAGAAACTGGACCAGAAGGCAATCAGGGTCGACGTGGAAGTCTCGGTCGAACGCAACCCGAGGCAATCGAGCCAGAAGGAGCGGGTTGAGCTCACCATCGTCTCCCGCGGCCCGGCGATCCGGGCTGAGGCGGCGGCTGAGGACAGGTTCGCCGCGCTCGACATCGCGCTGGCCAAGCTGGACTCACGCCTGCGCCGCGCGCTGGACAGGCGGAAGCGTCATCATGCCGGCCGCGCTGGCGTGCCGGAACGGCGAATTCCCGAGCAACTGATGCACCCCGAGGACATTGAGTTGCCCGAGCCCGCAGGGGGCGCCGCGGTCTCGGCTAGCGCGGCAGCGGCAAGCGCGGCTCCGGCTGGCGAGACGCCGGCTGCCGCGACCCCGGCTAGCGCTACCGGCGACGGCCAGGCCAGCGAGTCGTCCCCGGTCACCTCGTCCGATAGCGTGGTGCCGATCGACATGGAAGGCGATGGCCCGCTCGTCGTGCGGCAGAAGTTCCACCACGCGACTCCCATCCCGATTGACCAGGCGCTGCTCGAGATGGAGCTCGTGGGCCACGACTTCTACCTGTTCCATGACATAGACGAGGACATGCCAAGTGTCGTGTATCGCCGCCGTGGCTACCAGTACGGCGTCATTAGGCTCATCGAGGGCGCCGCGCCCGGCGGCCTGCAGCGCGGGGCGCCATCTGATGTCCGGTCAAGCGTTCCCGGCGGGCGGCTGCCAGCCGAATCCGAGTCCGGAGCCGCCGGAGGCGGCGGTGCGTTCGCTGGTCAGGGCCGCAAGTCAGCCGCGTCACGGCCTCGCTGAGTTCTCTCGTCCCATCGGCACCGTGCGGCAAGCGGCGGCGCGAAAATCCCGTGCCGCCGCTTGTCGGCTCGGGGGGGACAAACGCACATATCATGACTGTGAGCACGGAAGGTGACGGTCAGGGTGGAAAGTGACGCAGCGGGCGGGTCCGGCGGCAGCCGGGAGCCCATCCGCACGCTGATCGTCGACGATCACGCGCTATTTCGCCGCGGCCTGGAAATCGTGCTGGTCACCGAGTCTGACATCGAGGTCGTCGGCGAGGCCGGAGACGGCGCCGAAGCCGTGCTGAAGGCATCCGAATCGCTTCCCGACGTGGTCCTCATGGACGTCCGGATGCCGCGGAGCGGCGGCATAGAGGCTTGCCGCGCCATCAAGGAGGCGGCACCGAGCGCCAAGATCATCATCTTGACGATGAGCGATGAGGAGGAGGATCTTTTCGAGGCCATCAGGGCAGGCGCCACCGGCTACCTGCTCAAGGACATCCCCCTCGACGAGGTAGCCGAGGCGGTGCGGGCCGTGCACGGCGGCCAGTCACTGATCAGCCCCTCGATGGCCGGCAAGCTCCTGACCGAGTTCGCGACCCTGGCCAGGCGAGACGAGGAGGAGCCACCGCGGCAAGTGCCGGCACCCAAGCTGACCGACAGGGAAATGCAGGTGCTCAAGCTGGTTGCGCGCGGCATGAACAACCGGGATATCGCCAAGGAACTGTTCATCTCCGATAACACGGTCAAGAACCACGTCAGGAACATCCTGGAGAAACTGCAGATCCACTCCAGGATGGAAGCCGTCATGGTCGCCGTCCGCGAAAAGATCATCGAACTCAGCTAGCGCACTCCCCGCGTTGTATCGCCAGCCGATAGGCCCATCTTTGGGACATCCATGGCGCGGGATCGCCATCTTTGGGACATCGATGATCCTGTTGGCTTATGTTTGCCCGGCTGGGTTGCTGCGGGAGAGGTTCGCGGCGACGGCGATGCGCGCGGCACGGCAACGATCTTCCGTGATCATGGCCGCGAGCATGATCACGGAAGTTTGCCCAGGTCATAGCGCGTGTACGTTGCCGTGATCATGCCCTGGACCATGATCACGGAACATTGCCGCTGTCCTGACCAGGTACGTCGGCTTCCCGCTAGCCGGCCGCGATCCGGGGCCAGTCCGCCCAGCCCGGCCAGGTCATCCAGGCGCGGCTGGCCTACGCCGCCTGAACCCAATAAACCAACAGATTTCGATGCGCGCTGCGCGCTCCCGGGGATGAGAATGGCCGGGCGTGAGCGGCGGGCGGCTAAGCCGGAGCTGCGCGCAGGTGGGGCACCCTGCTGTCGCCAGAGCAGCAGCAGGGTGCCCCACCTGCCTCCGGGGCGCGCGGCCTGGACCCAGCTGGGGGCCATTCACGTATCAGGATCATCGATGGGCCGACGAGGCGCAGGGCGGGCCTGGCTAGATGCCTTGAGCGGCCAGGGCGGATCGCAGGCGAGGCTCGAGGGCGGCGGGGCTGACCCGGCCAAGGGCGACGTTGTCGCAGCCGACCCAGGACGCTGCCTCGGTAAGGGCGCGGGCCATCGGCTCGGCGGCTCGCGGCGTGTCGAGGGTGAGCTGCCTGGCGACCAGGGTGCGGCCCTCCCTGGCGGGGTCGACGCGGCCGACTAGCCGCCCGCCCGCCAGCAGGGGCATGGTGAAGTAACCGTGGACGCGCTTCTCGCGCGGCACGTAGGCCTCGAGGCTGTGCTCGAAGTCGAACGTGCGCAGAGTCCGTTTCCTGTCCCAGATCAGCGAATCGAAGGGCGAGAGCAAGGTCACCCTGTGCCGGCCGGCGCGCTGCGGCTTGCCGTCAGCGGCAGTGAGGCCGGTCACGGCAGCCGGATCGGCCCAGGCGCGGAGTGAGGCCCGGGAGCCCTGATCGATCTCGACAGGGATCAGGCCAGCCGCGCTGGCGGCGTCGTCAGCGGAGAGGCCGGCCGAGTTGCGGCCGTTGCCGAAGTTCGCGATCCGCTGATAGTCGCTCAGGTCGGCCTTGGTCACGACGCCAAGTGCCCGGGCGGTCACGCCAGTGAGGTGGATCAGGCACTCCGCGTCGGTGTAGCCGGCGCCGAGGAGCTCGGCAGGCAGCACTCGCTCCGGCAGGTCGTAAACCCGGCGCCAGCCCGTGCGCCGGGCGCAGATGACCTCGCCGGTGTCCAGCAGCCACTCGACCGCGATCTTGGTCTCGGACCAGTCCCACCAGGCGCCGCCGTTCTTGGCCCCGCCTAGCTCGGTCGCCGTCAGCGGCCCGTCGGATCGCAAGCGGGCGCGCACTTCGGCCGCGACGCCAGGGTGGTTGTCGTGCCAGCGCTTGCCCCTGGCCAGGAACCACCGGCGGCGGAACGAGTAGTACGGCCACTCCCGCACCGGCAGCACGCAGGCCGCGTGGGCCCAGTACTCGAAAGCGCTGGCTGTCCCCGGATGCCAGTACGCCCGCTCGATCCTGGCGCGCGGGATGGCACCGAGCCGTGCGTAGGCCACTAGCTCGTGCGACCTGGCGAGCACGCTGATGGTGTCGAGCTGGACCCCGCCGAGCCGGCGCAGCATGGCAGGGACGCCGCCCGCGCGGGCTTGCGATCCGATCAGCCCCTGAGCTTGCAGAGTGATCAGCCTGGCTTCGTCAGGCGTCAGCTTGAGCTCGGCGGGCGGGATCTTCGACTGCGGCACACGTCGGAGCGTAGTCGGCGATGCTGACACTCCACCCGAACTCGCAGGCTTTGTCGGGCTAATGACCGCAGGTTATATCGGTTTAATACCAGTCTTCGAAGGTGTTGGTCGCCAGCGAAACCAGCAGGCCGAGCACGGCCACCCCCGCTCCGGTCCAGAACAGCCACCAGATCGGGCCGTGGTGACCGAAGACCAGGGCAAGCCCGCCGATTAGAAACCCGGCCATGACGATCGACACCGCGACCCAGGAGACCCTGCGCCCGTGGAAGGGGGGGTACGGGCCTATCTGGGAGACGCTGTGCCCGGACGCGGTGACCGCGCCTGGGCTGGCGCCGCCCGCAGCGGGACTGACTGAGTTACCCTCGGCGGCCAAGACCGAGCCATGGGCGTCGGCGCTCTCGGGTACCGCGCCCGCTAGAGCGGCGGGGTCCACTTGCTTCGCCATGGCGCTGTTCCTCCTGCTGGACTCCGCGGCCTGCTGAACTCGGCGACTGCTGAAGCTCAGAGACCTGCTTGAACTCTGCGACGTGCCTATCATTGTGACGAGGGCCACCGCTTCGCTCGCGATCGACCCCGGTACTTGCGAGTGATCATGCTATTAGGGTCAGCGAAATCACGCTCGGCTGCGGTGTCACATCGTCTCGTCGGCTCGGCATTGGCCACCATCTCGCCTACCATGGCAGACGAACAAGTTGTACTGGCCGGCTGCGCGCGCTTGCCGGGGCGGGCAGGGATGTCCGCGTCGGTAGCTAGTCGAGCTTCAGGCCAGTCAAGACTATCCGCGAGGAGCCAACAAGACGTGCCAGCAATCATCGATAAGGTCTTGCGCGCTGGCGAGGGCAAGATCCTGCGGAAGCTGCAACGAATTGCCCAGCAGGTCAACTCGATCGAAGAGGACTACGAAGCGCTCAGCGACGCTGAACTACGCGCGCTGACCACGGAGTTCAAGGAGCGGTACGCCGCCGGCGACTCGCTCGATGACCTGCTTCCCGAGGCGTTCGCGGCCGCCAGGGAGGCGGCCAAGCGCACCCTCGGCCAGCGTGCCTTCGACGTCCAGCTCATGGGCGGCGGCGCGCTGCACTTCGGCAACATCGCTGAGATGAAGACCGGTGAGGGCAAGACGCTCACCGGCGTCTTCGCCGCCTACCTGAACGCGCTGGCCGGGAAGGGCGTGCACATTGTCACGGTGAACGACTACCTGGCTAAGCGCGACGCGGAGTGGATGGGCCGGGTGCACCGTTTCCTCGGCCTCGATGTCGGGGTGATCCTGGCCGAGATGGAGCCCGAGGAGCGCCGCCGGCAGTACGCCGCTGATATCACCTACGGGACCAACAACGAGTTCGGTTTCGACTACCTCAGAGACAACATGGCCTGGGCGCAGGACGAGTGCGTGCAGCGCGGTCACCACTTCGCGCTCGTGGACGAGGTGGACTCGATCCTGATCGACGAGGCGCGGACGCCCCTGATCATCAGCGGGCCCGCCGACCAGAACAGCGTCTGGTACAGCGAGTTCGCCAAGATCGTGCCGCGGCTGCGGCGCGGCGAGGACGGCGAGGGCGACTACGAGGTCGACGAGAAGAAGCGCACGGTCGGCATCATGGAGTCCGGCGTCACCAAAGTCGAGGACTGGCTGGGCATCGAGAACCTCTACGACCACTCGAACACCCACCTGGTCGGCTTCCTGAACAACGCGATCAAGGCCAAGGAGCTGTTCAAGAAAGACAAGGACTACGTCGTCTCGGGCGGTGAGGTCCTGATCGTGGATGACTTCACCGGGCGCATCCTCCATGGCCGTCGCTACAGCGATGGCATGCACCAGGCGATCGAGGCCAAAGAGGGCGTCAAGATCATGGACGAGAATCAGACTCTCGCCACGATCACGCTGCAGAACTACTTCAGGCTGTACGACAAGATCGCCGGCATGACCGGTACCGCCATGACCGAGGCGAACGAGTTCCACCAGACCTACAAGCTCGGGGTGGTCCCGATCCCGACCAACATGCCCATGATCAGGGGCGACCAGCCTGACGTGGTCTACCAGACCGAGCAGGCCAAGTTCGACGCGCTGGTCGAGGACATCACCGAGCGGCATGAGATCGGCCAGCCGGTGCTGGTCGGCACGGTCAGCGTCGAGAAGTCCGAAGTGGTCTCGCGGATGCTCAAGCGCAAGGGCGTGCCGCACCAGGTGCTGAACGCCAAGTACCACGAGCAGGAGGCGACGATCGTCGCCCAGGCGGGCCGCAAGGGCGCGGTCACGGTCGCGACCAACATGGCCGGGCGCGGTACCGACATCATGCTCGGCGGGAACCCCGAGTTCATCGCCGACCTTGAGCTGCACCAGCGCGGGCTCTCGCCGGTCGACACCCCAGAGGACTACGAGGCCGCCTGGCCGGAGGCGGTCGAGAAGGCCAAGCGCGCGAAGGCCGAGGAGCATGAGGAAGTAGTGAGGCTCGGCGGGCTCTACGTGCTCGGCACCGAGCGGCACGAGTCCCGCCGGATCGACAACCAGCTGCGCGGCCGGTCGGGCCGGCAGGGTGACCCGGGCGAGTCGCGGTTCTACCTGTCGTTCGAAGACGACCTGATGCGCAGGTTCAACGGCGACCGGGTGGCGCAGTTCCTCGAGTGGGCCAAGACCTCGCCTGACGTCCCGATCGAGAGCAAGACGGTGACGCGGTCGATCAGGTCGGCCCAGACCCAGGTCGAGCAGCTCAACTTCGAGATCCGCAAGGACCTGCTCAAGTACGACGACGTGATGAACCGCCAGCGCACCGTCGTCTACGCCGAGAGGCACCGGGTTCTCAACGGCGAGGACCTGCAAGAGCAGGTCCGAGGCATGATCAATGAGGTCCTGGTCGACTACGTGGGCACCGCCACTGGCCAAGGCTTCGCCGAGGAGTGGGACCTCGAGGAACTGTGGCGCGCGTTCGGCCGGCTGTACCCGGTCGGGCTCCCGATCGACCGGCTCGTCGACGACGAGGGCGGCGAGCGCTCGTACCTGACTGCCGACGTCATCGCCGCGCGGGTGCAGGAGGACGCGCAGGCCGCGTACGACAAGCGCGAGGACGAGCTCACCGCCGAGGTGATGCGCGAGCTCGAGCGGCGGGTGGTGCTGTCCGTACTCGACTCGAAGTGGCGCGAGCACCTGTACGAGATGGATTACCTGCGCGAGGGCATCTCACTGCGGGCCATGGCCCAGCGAGACCCGCTCATTGAGTACCAGCGCGAGGGCTACGACCTGTTCAACGCGATGATGGACGCGATCAAGGAGGAGTCGGTCGGCAACCTGTTCCACCTGCAGGTCGAGGTGCAGCAGAGCCCGATCGTCGGCGAGGCCGGCCCGGACGGAGAGTGGACCGATGGCACCGGCCAGCCCATCCTGACCGCCGGCCCGTCGGCGGCCGTAGCTCAGGCTTCGGGTCCGGCCGCCAGGGCGGCCGCGCCGGTACCGGCGGCTGCGGCTGGGGCTGGAGCTGGGGCTGACAAGGCCAACGGAGCCGCGGGCGATGCCGTGCCGGCAGCGTTCATGCCCAAGGGCCTTGCCGCGCCCAAGCGCCCAGCCAGGCTGAGCTATACGGCGCCCAGCGAGGATGGTTCCGGGCAGGCCGTCAAGAGCTCAGGCACCGCCACGGTCGCGGACTTCTCCAAGGTCGGGAGGAACGAGCCCTGCCCGTGCGGCTCGGGCAAGAAGTTCAAGCTCTGCCACGGCGACCCGAGAAGGCGCGACTGAGGTCTCCTCAGCCCGCTTGCCCGGCAGCATGGGTGCGCGAATCGATACCGAGTTTCCGCATCGATGACCTTGTTGGCTTGTGTTTGCGTTGGCTTGTGTTTGCGTTGGCCTGTGTTTGCGTTGGCCTGTGTTTGCCCGGCTGGGTTGCGGCGGGGGAGAGGTTCGCGGCAGCGGCAGCGGCAGTACGCCTGGCGCGGGAGCGATCTTCCGTGATCATGGCCGCGAGCATGATCACGGAGCTTTGCCGCTGTCCTGACCTAGGCGATCTTCCGTGATCACGGTCGCAGGCATGATCACGGAACATTGCTACTGCCCTGGAGGCTGCCGGGTGACCCGGGATCTTGGAGAGTCAAGCGCCGTGCCCTGGCACGGCGCCGCCGGGGGCATCGTGACCCTCGTTGCTGTTAAAACCAGTGACGAACAGCAACAGGGAGGGCCACGATGCTGTCAGAGGCGGGCCTGACCAGCAAACCAGCCCGCCCTGATGCTGTCCCGGCCGGGCCTGGCCACGCCCGGCGCCGCCAACCCCCGCCGCCCTGAGCCCAGGCCGCCTGAGCCTCCAATAAGCCAACAAGGTCATTCATGTTGGCCAGCTGGCCGCGAATCCGGGCAGCAGGCACTAGGCGGCCTCGATCGCTGTGCAGTACCAGCCGGCGGCGAGTGCCGAGGCGTCGGGATGGGCTGATCCCGGGCCCGGCGGTCCGTCCGGCCCGCAGGCGGGTGCCGGATCGGGCGCGGCCGCCCGTCCGCTGGCGGGGGTGAGGCCCGCTGCCTCGTCCCGCGCTGGCTCCGTCGCCGGCTCACTCGCGCCAGTCGCCTTGGGCCTGGACACTGGCACGGCCCGCTCCAGCCGGACGGCCAGCGCGCGGACCCGATTACCGAAGACGGCGATGATGGTCATCTCGAGTACGCCGCTGGCCGGGGAGGTGACGATGACCCGGCGGACCCGGGGCCGGTGCGGTGTCGCGAGTACGGAGCCAAGCTGGCTGATCCGCCTGCGGGAACGATCGGTGGTCCAGGGCGCGAGTTGACTGGCTGGCCTTGAGCCGGCGAGCGTCTCGGCGAGCACCTGAGCGAACTGGCTCGGCCAGTGCCCGCTTGGCGAACGCGACGCGGCGGCCGAGCGGGTTGTGAGCGGGCGGGTGACCTCGAGCGCTGCCTCCTGGAGCGGATCTGCCGCAGGCGCGAGGGGAATGGCGCCGCCCGTGCCAGAGGCCTCGCCATCGTCATAAGGAGGTGCTGGATCAGGGACGGCCGCGATCCGGATGGTCACGTTCGCGGGCGGCACAGTCGCGTCGAAGGGCATCACGGCCCCTTCGCACGGCATCACAGTCCCGCAGGGTGTCGGGGTCCAGCCGGGCATGACGGTCGCGGCGTCGGGTAGCGCGGTGCGCGGTAGCGCCAAGGTGTCTGGCATGGTTGAAGTTGTACCTCCAGCCGGTGACAGTCCAGCCTGGCTCAGGGCGCCGGCACCGCCAGCCGCCCCGGGGCCGGCCCCAAGGAATGCCGGACTGGCCTGCGTGGTTTTCCTATGCTGTTGAAAACATCGCTTCTTTGGAGACAACCGTGTCATTGCCGCCGCTGGTCGAGCCGGCTACCGAACTCAGCGTCAACGAGGTCAAGCGCTACTCCAGGCACCTGATCATTCCTGACGTGGGCATGACGGGGCAAAAGCGGCTGAAGAACGCGAAGGTGCTCTGCGTGGGCGCTGGCGGTCTCGGCTCGCCCGCGCTGCTCTACCTGGCCGCGGCAGGCGTCGGCACCCTCGGGGTCATCGACTTCGACGTGGTTGACGAGTCCAATCTGCAGCGGCAGATCATCCACGGCCAGTCCGACGTCGGGAGGCCGAAGGCGCTGTCGGCGCGCGACAGCATCAAGGAAGTCAACCCTTATGTCACTGTCGTGGTGCATGAGGAGGCGCTGACCAACGACAACGTCATGGAGATCTTCTCCCAGTACGACCTGATCGTCGACGGCACGGACAACTTCGCCACCAGGTACATGGTCAACGATGCCTGCGTGCTGCTCGGGAAGCCGTACGTGTGGGGCTCGATCTTCCGGTTCGACGGTCAGGCGAGCGTCTTCTGGGCCGAGCAGGGCCCGTGCTACCGATGCCTGTACCCGGAGCCGCCGCCACCCGGCATGGTGCCGTCCTGCGCGGAGGGCGGAGTGCTCGGCGTCCTCTGCGCGTCAATCGGCTCGATCCAGGTCACCGAGGCGATCAAGCTGCTCACCGGCATCGGCGAGCCGCTGGTCGGCCGGCTGATGATCTATGACGCGCTCGAGATGAGCTACCGAACGCTGAATATCAAGAAGGACCCGGACTGCGCCATCTGCGGCAAGAACCCGACGATCACCGAGCTGATCGACTACGACGCCTTCTGCGGCGCCGTTTCGGCTGACGCGCAGCAGGCGGCGGCGGGTTCCACCATCACCGCGGCCGATCTCAAGGCCATGCTCGACCGGGAAGATGACATCTTCCTGATCGACGTCAGGGAGCCGAACGAGTACGAGATCGTCTCGATACCTGGAGCGACGCTGATCCCGAAGGACCAGTTCCTGTCGGGAGCCGCGCTTGAGTCGCTGCCGCAGGACAGGCGCATCGTCCTGCATTGCAAGTCGGGCGCGCGGAGCGCCGAATGCCTTGCGGTGATCAAGGACGCCGGTTTCAGCGATGCGGTGCATGTGGGCGGCGGAATTCTCTCCTGGATCAATACCGTGGACCCGGCACTGCCGACATACTGATCTGCGGTGCTCAAATCGCCGTGCTGAACAGGCCGGCGGCGTAGTCGTGGTAGGCCAACTCCAAACGCGGGCTTAACATCGTCAGGTGGCAATTCAGCCGGGGCCAGAGGACCAGCAAGGCGACGGGGCGGAGCGCACCGCGCCAGTCGCTGGCTGGCCGGGGCCAGCCATGCCTCGGGTTTTCCATCCTGCCGGTCAGGTCCCGCGTCCGGACAGGGCGATCCGCCGTCGCAGGCCGCTGCTGGCGGGGCTGCTCGCCGTGCTTGGCCTGGGCGGCCTGGTCCTCGCCGGGTTCGGCATTTCAGGTCAGGTCATGCCGCGGCGGTTTACGGCCGCCCAGCGTGAGCGCATCGAAGCCTGGGACATCGCCCGGCGCTGGCGGACGACGCCCAAAACGAAGATCTTTCCTGCCCGGGTGCGCTACAGGCTCGGCGGAGGGGAATTCGGGCTGCCCGGTTCGATGGCGCTCACCGCCAGGCGACTGGGAATCGCGAGGCAAGCTAGCTGCCAGCGGGCGGCTGGCACCAGTCACCCGCTCGTCACCGCGCTGGACAGGGACGGCTGCCAGGCAGTGCTCCGGGCTACCTACACGGACGCGACGAGCAGCCTTGTGCTGACGGTCGGCATCGCGGTGCTCGGCAGCCAGCGCAGCGCGGCCTCGGCCGCCCGGTTGCTGACCGGCGATGTCACAGGCGAGCAGAGCCCCGGCGCGGTGTCGAAGGGGCTGGTGCTCAGGCCGGTGCCGGTGCCTGATTCGCCGGCATCCGCTTTCGGCGCCAAGCAACGCCAGGTCGCCTGGGTGGTCGGGTCCGGTTCCTATCTGGTGCTAGCGACGGCCGGCTATGCCGACGGCCGGCCCAAAGTGCCAGTGGCCAGCGATTCGTACACCTACCTGGAGATGACGAGCCTCGCCCGTGGCGTGGCGGCCGACATCGCCGCGCCGTTCGCCGCGCCGCCGCCGGTGCCCAGGTGCCCGGGAGCGCCAGGATGCTGACGAGAACCGGCCTGCGGGTCGCCGCCTCGACGACGGCGACTCTTCTCGCGCTCGCGGTGCCGCTCGCCGTCGCGCTTCCGGCCAGCGCCGACATAGTGCGGCAACGCCAGATGTGGGTGCTGAACGCGCTGAACGTCCCCGCGGCCTGGCGGGTTTCCCAAGGGCGCGGCGTCCTTGTGGCGGTCATCGACAGCGGTGTCGATCCGACGGTCTCCGACCTGTCCGGGTCGGTCACCACCGGTCCCGACCTGACCGGCGTGCACACGCCTCCGAGCAATCCCAACTGGGGTGCCCACGGTACCTGGATGGCCTCGCTGATCGCGGGCCACGGCCATGGCCAGGACGGGCAGGATGGCGTGCTCGGCGTCGCGCCGCAGGCCAAGATCTTGTCGATCAGGGTGATCACCGACCGTTCCGATCCTGGCAACTCCGCTTACCAGGACGAGCCGCCTGGTCGCGGACAGCACGAACTGGCGACGGCGATCAGGTACGCCGTCGACCACAAGGCCAAGGTCATCAGCATGTCACTTGGATACAACGAGCCAAGCCTGGTGGTCAGGCGCGCGTTGCAGTTCGCGCTCACGCGCAACGTGGTGGTCGTGGCATCGTCGGGTAACTCTGGCGACGCTCAGGAATCACATGGCCACGGGCACGCGCCCTACTCGTTCCCAGCCGACTATCCGGGCGTGATCGGCGTGGCAGCCATCGGCCGGTCGGGGCAGCCAGCGTACTTCTCCAGCGACAACTTGTCTGTGCAGGTCGCCGCGCCAGGTGTCGGCGTGCCCGCTCAGGGCCGGGGCAGCCAGTACTGGGTCGTCAGCGGCACGAGCCCGGCCTGCGCGCTTACCGCAGGCGTCGTGGCGCTGATCAAGGCCAGATACCCGAGGCTGACCGCGCCGCAGGTAAGGCGCGCGATCGCCGCGTCGGCATCGCACCGGCCGCCGGGCGGTTACGACGACCAAATCGGCTTCGGCACGGTGGACGCGACTGCCGCGCTCCGCTCCGCTCACCGGCAAGCCAGGCAGGATGCCGCGAGCCGGCTCGTTCCGGCCAAGATGGTCGCAGCCGGATTCTTCGGCGGTGGCCGCGCCGACGTCCCGCCGGCCCCGGTCCCGCCGCGGGGCCGGACGTCGCTCTTGCTGCTGATGGCATTTGCCGCTGCATGCTTGCTGCTGACCGTGCTCGCTGGCTGGCGGTTCACTGCCGGCCTTGCTGCCCAGCGATCGGCCAGGCGCCAGGACCCAGGCCCCCTCGTGCCTCCGCTACCGCAATGGCAGTACGCGTCCGCGCCGCCCTACCCGCCCCAGCAATACCAGCAATACCAGGAGTACCAAACGCCCCAGCAGTACCAAGTGCCCGAGCAGTACCAAATGCCCCAGCAGTACCAGGCCCATTACCCGGCACCACCCCAGCAGTCGGCAGGACCTCAGCACCCGCAACTTGAGCACCCGTCACCCCAGTACCCGCCACCCCAGTACCCGCCACCCCAGTACCCGCCACCCCACCAGTACCAGGTCCAGTATCCGGCACCACTCCAGCAGCAGGCAGATCCTCAGAACCCGCCATCGCAGAACCAGGCCCCTCTGTACCAGGCCCCTCAGTACCAAGCCCCTCAGTACCAGGCCCCTCAGTACCAAACCCCCAGCTACTCGGGACCGCCCTACCCGTCATCGTCGGCCTACCGTGCACCTGAGTACCCCGTGCCTGAGTACCCCGTGCCCGAGTACCCCGTGCCGCCACCTCCTCCGCCCCCGGACTCGACGACCCCGTACTCGGCAACGCCGTTCTGGCCGTTGCCTGCCACCACCGACGAGGCATCAGGTGAGCAAGCCTGACGGGCCCTCCGGGCATGACCGCCACCGCGACAAGGGCATGACGGAATTCGCGAGCAAGGTGCTGGACGTCGCCGAGTCGATCCCGCCAGGGCGGGTCATGTCCTACGGCGACGTCGCCGAGCACATCGCGCTCGGCGGCGGGCCGCGTCAGGTCGGCCGGGTGATGGCGCTCTGGGGCGGCGCCGTCCCGTGGTGGCGGGTCGTGCACTCCGATGGCCGGATGCTCGACGGCCATGAACGAGAGGCACTCAAGCACTACCGCCGCGAAGGCACGCCGCTACGCATGGGCGCCGACGGCAAGCCGTCCAAGCTCGACATGCGCAAGGCCCGATGGCCCGGCAAACTGGCAGACCCCGACCGTAGCTCTGCGTGATCTCAGCCCCCCGGCGAAGCGTGAGCATCGTGGCCCTCCCCGTTGCTGTTAGCGGTCCTTTCTGACAGCAACCATCCGTGCCGGCTGACCCGGCGCTGGTGCGTGGGTGTAAATGTGGCCGGGTCTGCCTCGCCGCTTGGCGCTGGGGTGGTTTATTTGGGGTTGCGGCCGTCCGCTGACGTCGTCCACTTTTTGGGGGTGTGACCCCGGACAGCAACCTGACGCCGGGAGCCTTGGTGCAGGGCTGGTGATTGGTGCTTCGAGCCCGCAGACCAAATTTGGCTTGTTCGTCCTGCGCTCCTGCGGACGGCCGCGGTGTTACCCGTGACTGATGGTAGGAGCAGCAGATGGAAGTTGTCGAGCAGGAGCCGTTGTTCGCTGAGCGGGCGGCGGGGATCGATATCGGCAAGGCCGTGGTGGCGGCGGCGGTGCGGGTGCCGGGGCCGGGCGGGCAGCGGATGCAGGGGGTGCGCGAGTTCGGGACGACCCGCGCCGCGCTGGAGGAACTGGCGGACTGGCTGGACAGCCACCAGGTGACCCGGGTGGGGATGGAGTCCGCCGGGGACTACCGGTAACCGGTGTTCTTCACGCTGGAGCGGCGGGGGTTCGAGTGCCTGCTGTATAACTCGCGGCAGGTCAAGGCGCAGCCGGGACGGCCGAAAACGGACAGGGCCGATGCGGTGTGGCTGGCGAAGATCACCGAGAACGGGTGGGTGCGGGCTGGCTTCGTGCCGCCGCCGGAGATCCGGGTGCTGCGCGAGTGCACCCGGTACCGGCGCAAGCTGATCCACGCCCGCACCGCGGAGAAGAACCGGATCGAGGGGCTGCTGGAGAACGGGCACCTGAAGCTGTCCTCGGTGATCAGCGACATCCACGGCGTCTCAGGGCGGGCCATGCTGGACTCGCTCGCCGCCGGGGTCACCGACCCCAGGGTCCTCGCCGCGCACGCGCGGGGATCGATGAAACCCAAGACCGCGCGGATCGCCGAAGCGCTCGACCGCACGTTCTTCACCCCCGCCCAGGCCCGGCTGCTGCGCCGGATGCCGGGCACCCTGGACTACTACACCACCCAGGTCAGGGAACTGGACGCCGAGATCGCGGTCCTGTGCGCCACGTTCGAGGACGAGATCGCCCGGATGGACCAGATCCCCGGGATCGCCCGCCGCACCGCCGAGGACGTCATCGCCGAGATCGGGGCGAACATGGCCGTCTTCCCCACCGCCGCGCACCTGGTGTCCTGGGCCAGGCTGTGCCCCCAGATCCGCGAGTCCGCCTGCCGGCGCAAGGGCCGGCACGCCACCGGCGACGGCAACCCCTGCCTGTCCGCCGCGATCAGCGAGGCCGTCATCGGCTCCCTGCGCACCGACGCCTTCGCCGCAGCCCGGTACAAGCGGCTGGTCCGCCGCATGCCCAAGAAGAAAGCACTCGTCGCGGCCGGCAACACCATGCTCACCATCATCTACCACGTACTCGCCGACCCCGGCGCCACCTGCACCGACCTCGGCGCCGACTACTACGACCGCCGCGACCCCGCCCGCCGCAAAGCCAGCGCCATCCGCAGCCTGCAACGCCTCGGCTACCACGTCACCCTCGCCGCCATCAACCCCGAAACCGGCGAACTCACCCCCGCCGCCACCTAACCCCGCACACCCAGGCCCACCGGACTGGCCCCGGCGCCGCCCGGCATTCCCGCACGCCCGCCACACCCCCGGAACCTCCCGCCCCGCCCCCGAAACCCTGGCGGGCCGGGCGGAAACCCGCCGCCCGGCCCGCCAAACCCGATCCGGCCTCCGGCCGGAGCTGCCGCCCGCCAACCTGAGGTCATTTACAGACCAACGTGGCACTCCCTCCCGACGCCGGTGCGGGCCGGGAGTGCCACGTTGGTCTGTAAACAGGGGTGGTTTGTCCCCGTTTACACCGATGCACCAGCGCCGGCCCGCCGGCACGGATGGTTGCTGTCAAAATCAGTGTCCAACAGCAACAGGGAGGGCCACGATGCTGTTAGAGGCTGACGTCTCCCCGATAGTGCTCAAGAGTCACCCGACAGCATCCCTGACCTGCGCGATGTTCCGTGATCACGTCTGCGGCCATGACGCAATGCCGCTTAGCCAAAGTTGATCATGGAGCTAGATGTGCCGCGCCCTGCGGCTCGCGTTCGCCTCCCCGGGTTAGGCGACTCCCGACCGGTGATCAGCCACTCACTCCCTGCGGGCCACTCTCGTGACAAGTCGAAGCGGCTCCATCGCAGCGAGCAGCGGATCAGCGCGCGGGCGGCTCGTACGCGGAGGTTTCCGGCTCCGGCGCGGAGACTTCTCGTTGAGCGGAGGGTTTCCGTCTCTGGCGTGGAGACTTGTCGCTGTGCGGAGGCTTTTCGGCACATGGAACGGTCAACGCTCCGTGCTGCGAGAACTCTCCGCGGCAACGACGGCGAGCGCTCCGCGATCATGCCGCCGGCACGGAGAGCGCTCCGCGATCATGCCGTCCCCATGGAGAGCGCTCCGCGATCATGCCGTCCCCATGGAGAGCGCTCCGCGATCATTCAGCGGCGGCCCGCACCGCCCGAACGGGACCCGATCCGCAACCGGCGCATGAGGGCACGGACCGGCACATAATGCTCGGAAGCCGAGGCCAATCCTCGCCGCGACACGCCGGCCTTAGGCGAGTCACCAGCGCGATGCCGGTTTCCTCTGCTGGAATGCCATACGACTATGCGAAATGACACGGATAGGCAGCGCGCCGATAAGCCGGTCCGGCCGGTCGCGTACCGGCTGGTTCGAAGGCCGGTCCGCGCCGCCGAGCCTCCCGTGCTTGATCCGGCTCAGCAGCAGGTGGTCGATCACGCCGGCGGCCCGTTGCTGGTCCTGGCCGGCCCGGGCACCGGCAAGACCACGGCGATCGTCGAGACGGTCGTCGACCGGATCACCAGGCGCGGCCTTGACCCTGGCCGGGTGCTCGTGCTGACCTTCAGCCGCAAGGCCGCGCGTGAGCTCAGGGAGCGGATTACCCTGCGGCTCGACCGGACTACCACCGAGCCGCTGGCGCTGACTTTTCACAGCTACGCCTACGCCCTGGTCAGGCGGGAGTTCGTGCTGGCGGGGGACGAGCCCCCGATCCTGCTGTCCGGGCCAGAACAGCTCGGCGAGGTCAGGCGCATGCTCAAAGGCGAGGCGAGTGACGGGGCACCGCACTGGCCTGATCGCCTGCGCCCGCTGCTCGGCACCCGGGGGTTCGCGGCGGAACTGCGTGATTTCCTGCTGCGGGCGGCCGAGCGCGGGCTGGACGGCGCGGGCCTGGCCAGGCTCGGCGAGCAGGCCGGACGGGATGACTGGGAGGCGGCTGGTGAGTTCCTCACCAGGTACGCGGCCAGGTTTGACCTCGCCCCGGTGCCCGCATACGACTATGCCGAGATCGTCAGGATCGCCGGCCAGCTGCTCAGCCGGGCCGAGGTCAGGCAGCGCGAGCGGCTAGCCTACGACGCGGTGCTCGTCGATGAGTACCAGGACACCGACCCCGCCCAGGAGGAATTGCTCCTCGCCCTCGCCGGCGACGGCCGCGAACTCATCGCCGTTGGCGACCCCGACCAGTCGATCTACGCCTTCCGCGGCGCGGACGCCGACGCGATCGGCCGGTTCCCCGACCGGTTCCGCAGCCCGGACGGCTCCCCGGCGGCGGTGCTGGCGCTCGGCACGTGCCGGCGCAGTGCCAGGGTGCCCCTGGCTGCCTCACGCCGGGTAGCTGCCAGATTGCCGGCTGTCCGGACAACCTCCAGGATGAAACGGGATCACCGCGCGATTACCCCGCTGGATCAGGCCAGCCTCGGCGGGGTGCGGATCTTGCTGGCGTCGAGCGAGCGTCAGGAAGCGGCCGCGATCGCCGACGCCCTGCGGCGCGCTCACCTCGTCGACCAGGTCCCCTGGTCAGCGATGGCGGTGCTCGTGCGCTCGGCGGTGCGTCAGGTGCCCGCGCTGCGACGAGCCCTGTCCAGCGCCGGAATCCCGGTCGCGGTGGCTGGCGACGAGCTGCCGCTCGCCGATGATCCAGGCACCCGGCCGCTGCTCCAGCTGATCGGCTGCGGGCTGGAGCGGGCGGCGCTGACCGAGGAACTCGCCGCCGGCCTGCTGACCGGCCCGCTCGGCGGCACCGACGCGCTCGGCCTGCGCCGCCTGCGTCGGCTGCTGCGCGAGAGCAGCGACGACTACGATCCCGGCGCGCCGCTGGCGGCGGCGCTGCTCGATCCTAGGGTGCTCACGCCGGCGGGCTGGCCGGAGGAGAGCGTGACCGCCGCGCTCGAGGCGCTGGACGCGGCCAGGCGCGTCGCGGCGCTGCTCGAGCAGGCTCGCCGGACGGCCGCCGACGGAACCGCGCAGGACGTGCTGTGGGCCGTGTGGAGCGGGTCCGGGCTCGCCGAGCGGTGGCAGGCCGCGAGCGCCGCCGGCGGCACGTCGGGTGCGGCAGCGGACGCGGATCTCGATGCCGTGATGACGCTGTTTGACGCGGCGGCGAGGTTCGACGAGCGGATGCCGCCGGGCTCGATGGCGCTATTCGTCGATAGCCTGTCTGGCCAGGAAATCGCGGGCGACACCCTGGCCGAACGATCCTCATCCGGCGACTGCGTCGTCATCAGCACCGCGCACCGTTCCAAGGGGCTGGAGTGGGACCTGGTGGTGGTGGCGGGCGTGCAAGAGGGCACCTGGCCCGACTTGCGGCTGCGGGGCTCCCTGCTCGGCATGGACCACCTGGTGGAGGCGGCCGCTCACGGCGTCAGCCGCACGGGTGCCGACGCGGCCGCCGTCGCCCTCAGCAGCAAGCTGCTAGACGAGGAACGCAGGCTCTTCTACGTCGCCGTCACCCGCGCCAGGCGCTGGCTCGTGGTGACCGCCGTAGGCGGCGAGGACACTGAGGAACGCCCGTCCAGGTTCCTCGCCGAGCTGGCCGGCGATGAGATCGAGATCGAGGAAGCCATCACTCCGGGGCGGCGCTGGCTGTCCTTGCCGTCGCTGACCGCCGACCTGCGCAGGGCCGCCTCCGATAAGGCGCTGCCCGCCGCCGTGCGGCAGGCAGCGGCGGCCCAGCTGGCAAGGCTCGCCGCCGCCGGTGTCGCCGGCGCCGATCCTGGCCAGTGGTACGCGCTGACGTCGTGGTCGGGCACCGGCCCGATCAAAGATGGCGATGTGAGGATCTCGCCGTCGCAGGTCGACAAGTTCGTGACCTGCGGGCTGCGCTGGCTGATCGAGTCGGCCGTGGGCGCCAGCCCGCCGTCGGTCGCCGGGAACCTCGGCACGGTGATCCACGCCGCCGCCGCGCTGGTCGCCGAGGGCGCTGACCGCGCCGACGTCGCCGGCCGGATCGACGAGATCTGGCACCAGCTCGACTTCGGCAGCGTCTGGTACAACGCGAAGCAGCGGGGCAATGCCGACGCGATGGTCGGCAAATTCCTCGACTGGCAGCGTGGCAACAGCCGCGAGCTTGTGGCGATCGAGCAGCGCCTGCGGGTCAGGGTCGACAACGTGCTGATCTCCGGCCAGGTCGACCGGCTCGAAAGGGACGCCGACGGCGCCGGCGTCGTGGTCGACCTCAAGACCGGGTCGAGCAAGCCGCCGGCCGCCGACCTGGACCGTAACCCGCAACTGGGGGTCTACCAGCTGGCGGTGATGCTGGGCGGGTTCGCCGAGCTGGGGATCAGCGAGTCCGGCGGCGCCGAGCTCGTCCACGTCGGCAAGGCGGCCGGCACGAGGCAGGCGGCCGTCCAGCGCCAGCGGTCGCTCGGCAATGACCCCGATCCGAGCTGGGCGCTGGCCCTGGTCAAGGAGGTCGCCGCCGGGATGGCCGGGCCGGACTTCAGCGCGACGGCCAACGACGGCTGCCGCCGCTGCCCGGTCGCGACGAGTTGCCCGGCCGACGAACGCGGCGGCCAGGTCCCCCCGTGAGCGACGAGCGACCCGAGGAGGGTCGGGGCGCGATGCCGCCTGGACTGACGAGCGGGGTTGGCGAGGAGGGTCGGGGCGCGATGCCGCCTGGACTGACGAGCGGGGTTCGCGAGGAGGGAAGGCGGCATCCGAAAGCGCCCCGACAGTCGGGGGGTACGGGGGGTCGCCCCCCCGGGCCAATACAGGCGACGCTCTTTGATGTTGAGCCGGAGGCCGCGCCGGCGCGCGAGCGGCGGCGTGGCTTCACCCCGGGCCAGCTCGCCCGGCTGCTTGGCGTGCCCGAGCCCACGGCCGAGCAGTCCGCCGTGATCGGCGCGCCGCTCGCGCCGATGGCCGTCGTTGCCGGGCCGGCTCTGGCAAGAGCGAGACCATGGCCGCGAGGCTGGTCTGGCTCGTGGCCAACGGCCACGTCGTGCCAGAGCGCGTGCTCGGCCTCACGTTTACCCGAAAGGCCGCCGCTGAGCTGGCAGGCCGGGTCAGGACGAGGCTCGACGGGCTCCGCCGGGTCGGCCTCATCCGCGACCTGGCCCTGGACGGTGACCCGGTCATCGCGACGTATCACGCGTACGCGGGACGGCTGATCGGCGACCACGCGCTGCGCGAGGCGCTCGAGCCGAGCTTGCGGCTGATCACCCCGGCCGTCTCCTGGCAGCTGGCCGCCAGGATCGTCGCCGCGTACGACGGCCCGATGGACGCGGTGGACTGGGCGCCGGTGACGGTGACCGCGGCCGTGCTCGACCTGTCCGCTGAGCTGGCCGAGCACCTGCGGGACGCCGATGACGTGATCGCGGCGGGTGAGTGGCTCGATCGCCGGTACGCCGAGGTCGCCACGGCGAAGAAACGGTCAGGCGCCGACACCGCGCTCAAGGCCCAGCGGGTGCGCGCTCAGCTTCTCCCGCTTGTCCGCGCCTACGCGGCGGCGAAGGCGGAGCGCGAGGTCATTGACTACGGCGATCAGATGGCGATCGCGGCCAGGATCGCCATGCGGCACCCGGAGGTCGGCAGGCTCGAGCGGGCGAGGTACCCGATCGTCCTGCTCGATGAGTTCCAGGACACGAGCCACGCGCAGCTTGAGCTGATGCGGGCGCTCTTCGCCGGCGGGCATCCGGTCACCGCCGTGGGCGATCCCTGCCAGTCCATCTACGGGTGGCGCGGCGCCAGCGCGGGCAACCTGAAGCGGTTCGCCGAGTACTTTCCGCCGAGCGTGGTCGAGCAGCTGTCGACGAGCTTCCGCAACGCGGGGCGGATACTCGACATCGCGGCTGAGATCCAGCGCGAGCTGCGAGCCGAGGTCGCCGAGGTGCCGAGGCTGATCGCGCCGCCCGAGCGCGCCGAGCGCGGCACCGTGGTGTGCGCCCTGCTCGACACCATCGCGGGCGAGGCGAAGTGGGTGGCGAACCAGGTCGCCGAGCTGCTCGGGCTGCCCGCTGGCATCGCGCCCGACGGCGGTCCGTGGCCTGATGGCCGGGCCGACTCGGTCAGGCCATCGGACATCGCCGTGCTGTGCCGCAAGCGAGCGCAGTTCCCGGCGCTGCGGGCCGCGCTCGAAGCCCAGGGCATCCCCGTCGAGGTCGTCGGCCTCGGCGGCCTGCTCACCGTGCCCGAGGTCGCTGACATCGTCGCCACTCTCCGGGTCCTGCACAGCCCGGACGCCTCTGACGCGCTGATCAGGACGCTGACGTCGCCGAGGTGGCGGGTCGGCCCGCGAGATCTTGTCGCGCTCGGTGAGCGGGCCAGGCAGCTAGCGCGCGAGGCGGCCACCGCGGGCGCGGGTCAGCGCGCCGATCAGGGCGGCGCGCAGGGGGCTGGCCCGGATCTGGCCTCGCAGGGCGGCGCCGGGGGCGATGCGCCTGGCCAGGCTGAGTCCGCCGGGCGCTCAATTCCGCCCGATGATTTTCTGGCTCGGGCGGTAGCTGACTTCACCGTCGAGAGCGGCAGCCTGATCGAGGCATTGGAAGACCTTGGCGAGCCCGGAGCCTATTCGGCGCAGGGCTGCGAGCGATTCGGCAGGCTGGCCGCCGAGCTGCGGCTGCTGCGCCGGCACGTCGCGAGGCCGCTGCCCGAGCTGGTGACCGAGGTCGAGCGGGTGCTCGGGCTCGATGTCGAGGTCGCCGCGCGGCCGGGTGCGGATCTCGCGGTCGCGCGGGCGGATCTGGATGCGTTCGCCGACGCGGCGGCCGCGTTCGCCGGGGACGTGGCTGAGCCGACGCTCGGGGCGTTCCTCGCGTACCTGGCGGCGGCTGAGACCGAGGAGTTCGGCCTCGAAGCCGGCCAGGTGAGCGACACCGACTCGGTCAAGCTGGCGACCGTGCACTCGGCGAAGGGCCTGCAGTGGCCCGCCGTGCTCGTGCCCGGCCTGTCGGCCGGGACCCGGGCGGCGAACTTCCCGGCCAGGCCGCGGCTGAGCAGCAGGTGGACGGACAATCCGAGGCTGATGCCGTTCTGGCTGCGGGGCGATGCGGCTGACCTGCCCGAGCTCGCCGGGCTCGACGCCGACTCGCTGGCCGCCTTCGGCCAGGCGTGCGCCGAGCGGAACCTCTCTGAGGAACGGCGGCTCGCCTACGTCGCCGTGACCAGGGCGGCGCACTGGCTGGGGTGCGCTGGCTACTGGTGGGGGGCTGGCAAGAGCCCGCTTGGCCCGTCGGCTTTCCTCACCGAGGTGCGGGCGGGCTGCGAGGCCGGCGCCGGGCGGGTACTGGAGTGGGCGGATCCGCCTGGTGACGACGCTGAGAACCCCGCACTCGCGGTGCCGCTCACCGCGACCTGGCCGGTGCCGCCTGGCGCGGCCGGCGTGCGCTACGACTCCGTGCGCGAGGCCGGTGACCTCGTGCTTGCCGCCATGGCCAGCGAGGCCCGGGCGGACGGCGAGGCCCGGGCGGACGGCGAGGCCCGGGCGGACGGCGCGGACGGGCCGGCTCAGGCTGGCGAAGTTGATGGCGGCTCGGGCGAGCCCGCGCTGGCGGACAGGTACGCCGGGCTGATCGCGGGGTGGGCGGCCGACGCCGAGCTGCTGCTCGCCGAGCGGGCCGGGCGGCGCCCTGACGGGCCGGTCCCCGTCGAGCTGCCCCGGCGGATCGGCGTGTCGGCGCTGGTCACGATGGCAGGTGACCCGGCCGAGCTCGCCGCCAGGATCAGGCGCCCGATGCCGAGGCCGCCCGAGCCGCGGGCGCAGCGCGGCACAGCGTTCCACCGCTGGCTCGAGGAACGGTTCGGCCAGCTGCGGCTGATCGACCGCGATGAGCTCGCCGATGACGCTGACCTGGCCGGGGCCGACGCCTCGCTGGACGAGCTGAAGGCCAGCTTCGAGGCGGGTGCCTGGGGCAAGCGCTGGCCGGCCCAGGTGGAGGTGCCGTTCGAGACGAGGGTCAGCGACCGCCTGGTGCGCGGCCGGATCGACGCGATCTTCACCGACGCGCCTGGCGGCGGCATCGACGTCGTGGACTGGAAGACAGGCAGCCCGCCGCAGCCGGGCAGCCGGGCCGAGCGAACCGCCGCCGTGCAGCTTGCCGCCTACCGGCTGGCCTGGGCGGCGCTCACGGGAAGGCCGCTTGAGCAGGTGCGGGCCGCGTTCTACTACGTGCGCGATGACCTCACGGTGCGCCCGGCCGACCTGCTCGACGCCGAGGGCCTGGCCGAGCTGATCGAGAGCGTCCCAGCCGCCCCGTGAGCGCGCGCCGATTGCCCGCGCTCTCGCGGCTTGCCGGCACTGAGGTCACATAAGGTTCAGGCGCACCCGGCGTAACCCGTTCTGGCTCACCGACACCACGTAAGGGCCTTCTGCTCGGATCGCCATACGGAAGATCGCTTGCTGATGGCTGAGAAAGCACTTGATCATGGTCGGGCCATCGATATCACGACGGGCCAGGCCGAACGCCCTGGCGGACGTGCGATGAACCACCGCGGCCTCAAGCGGATTGGAAGCGATTCGAAGATCTTTGCACAAGATGGCATCGCCGTGGCGGGCTGCGTCCTCGATCCACTGGACGTCTTTGATGGACGGGGATTTGTCCGGTCCGTAGCGTTCATCCATCGTTTCGAGTAACCAGCCAGCCGCCCTCAGGGCGTTCGGAACGGTGAACGAGCCGAGGCTTCTGTCAGCGAAGAACGTTAACTCTGACCCGGAGATAACCGCCTGCCGACCGGTCATCTGTTAGGCAGCCAGTTCTAGCAGCGCCGTGACCTCAGCTAGGCGCAAGCCATAGTCCGCCGCGACTGTCCGTGAGGTCTCCCCAGCACGGATGCGGCTGAGTACGTCGTCCGCCGCAATTCCTCGGCTGGGCAGAGTAGGCCGGCCGCCGTTGATCCAGGGATCCACAGTGACTTCGACCTTGCCGGCGCCCACGTCGATGACCCGTGCCCAGCCGTCTTTGTAAGTGACGCGGCGCAGCGAGTCGGCCACTACGGCCTTGAACACGCCTTGGCCGTTTCGCACGACGACGAGATCGCCGACGGCATCTTTTTCGGACTGGTCATCGGTCACCTGCCCGTAGTCCCAGAGGACTTCGGCACCGTCTGTCTTGAGCCGCTCGCTCGCTAGGGCTCGGCTGAGGCCCATGCGCTCCTCAAGTACCCGGATGGCTGGGCGGATTCGCTGCATGGGCACGCCGGCGCGCCGGAAGGCGGCTAGGACATACGCCTCCGTGAGCCCGACGAAAGGGACGGTGGGGCCGCGGGCGGTAACTGGCTCGGTGGTCGTGACGAGAGCCGGAACCGTCGATTTGACAACGTTCAGGTCATCAGCAGGAAGGGTGTCGATTATGGCGCGCAGTGCGCTGTCGGTCCAATGGCTGCGGCTGGCTACGAACTTTGCGACGGCTGTTGCTTCTGGCGAGTCTGCCGCGGCCAGCGCCGTCCCGATTTCTGACGGCCGAAGTGCACTGCTGGCTGGACTGGCCCAGTCACGCAGTGTGCCTCGCGGAACCCTGATGATGCGTGCGGCCTCGGCCTTACGGTACAGAGGAATCGTGTAGTGAGGGTCATCGACAGACCGCGGGTAATCGGCGTCGTCGTCGGGACGGCCAGGGGTCATTGTGTCACCTTAACTCCGAGACGTCGGCGAGCTCGTAAGCCCACGCCGACATCCTGGCGAGCGATACCCGGCTGGGGCGGCAGGCGGCAGGCGCGTCCTTAATGACCGGTTTGCGCCGGCGCGACCGCCGCTGGTGCCAGGGTGTAAAGGGAGGCTATTTACTGACCAATGCCCGCATTCATTCATGCGACCGCTCGGGCACCAGAAGCCACGTCAGGCACAACCGACTCATCCGCAAACATAAGTACCAGCCCGGACGGCTCGTCAGGCCGCGCTCCGGCGTGGCACGCCAGTTCCAAGATCAACTCAGGCTAAGCGGCATCGGAATCAAGGACCCGGGGGGAGCTTTCCGGCACCGTCAGGGAGAGTTCTCGCTTCGGGGAGCTGTCAGTGCCGGAGGATGGGGTGCGATGCTCCGTGATCATGTTCGCGGGCATGATCACGGAACATCGCTACCGTCCTGACCTGGGCGGTTTTCCGTGATCACGGTCTCGATCATGATCACGGAAACCAGCACGGGTCCTGGCGGCTGCCGCGCGGCTCGTGACCGGGATCGGGAGCTTTTCCGGCATCGTGGGGGAGAGTTTTCGCTTCGGGGAGTCTTTTCGATCAATAGCAAACTGGAAAGGGGGGTTACGGTGTGGATCGGCGGATTGCCTGCATCTGGTTCGTTTGGGTGACCATGTTGCCGTCGCTGTCGAAGAGGCTGGTCTGGGCGGTGGCGGTGGTGCGGCCGCGATGGAGGGGCACTGCCTCGGCCCTGATCACGCCTCCCCGCACCGGGCGGAACATCTGCGTGGTCGAGGTGATCGTCGCGGTGACCTCGTCGTCGCTCAGGCTGAGGAAGACCACGAGCGCTCCCGCCGTGTCCGCTAGCGACATGAGCACGCCGCCGTGAATGATGCCGTTCGTGGTGCACAGATGCGGTGCCCACGGCAGCCTCGCGACCACCTTCTGTGGGCTGGCTTCGTCGAGGGTGATGCCGAGTTGCGCGGCGAAGGGCATCATGGCGATGAGCTGATCAGCTTCGGCGGGCATGCTCATCAGTTTTACAGGACGCCGGCACCGGCAGAAAGTGCCGGCTACCGGTCGGTCTCGGCACGGTACCCCCTAGAGTTCCGACAGCAGCGGCAAGCGGCGAGCTGGCGAGGCGGGCATTGGATGAGGTGGGCATGAACGAGGTCGGCATAAACGAGGTGGGCCTGGACGAGCGGGTTCGCACGTATATAGGCGCACATTCCGGCGACTTCTTCGCGTCGCTCATGCAGTGGCTCGCCATCGCGTCGATCTCCGCTGATCCTGACCGCGGCGGCGACGTCCGGCGTTCGGCGCAGTGGCTGGCTGGCTACCTCACGCGGACGGGCTTCCCTGTCGCGGAGGTCTGGGAGACCGGCACGGCGGACTCGCCCGGCCTGCCTGCCGTCTACGCCGAGTGGCCGCGGCGACCGGGCCGCCCGCACCGTGCTCGTCTACGGCCACCACGACGTCCAGCCGGTCGAGCCGCTCGACGAGTGGGAGTCGCCGCCATTCGAGCCGGTCGAGCGGGACGGGCTGCTGCTGGGACGCGGCGCCTCCGACGACAAGGGGCAGGTCCTGTTCCACGCGCTGGGCATCGCCGCCTGGCTGGCCGCCCACGACAAGACCGCGCCGCCGGTCACGATCAAGCTGCTGATCGAAGGGGAGGAGGAGTCAGGCTCGACGCACTTCGCCGACCTGCTGCGGCGAGAGCGCGGCCGGCTTGGCTGCGACGTCGTGGTCGTGACCGATACCACGATGTGGGCCGCCGATGTGCCGTCGATGTGCACCGGCATGCGCGGCATGATCGAAGCCCAGATCGACGTTCACGGACCGGAGCGCGACCTGCACTCAGGCTCCTTCGGCGGCGCGGTGCCCAACCCGCTGCAGGTGCTGTCCGATCTGCTCTCGGCGCTGCACGACGCCGGCGGCCGGATCGCCATGCCCGGCTTCTACGACAAGGTGGCCGAGCTGACGCCGGCGGAGCGTGAACTGTTCGGCAAGCTGCCGTTCGACGAGAAGGCCTGGCTGGCCACGGCGGGCAACAGCGGGGCCGCCAGCGGCGAAGCCGGCTTCAGCACGCTCGAGCGCATCTGGGCCAGGCCCACCGCCGAGATCAACGGCATGTGGGGCGGGCACACCGGCCCGGGCGGCAAGACGATCATTGCGCGCGAGGCGCACGCGAAACTGTCGTTCCGCCTGGTGGCACACCAGGACCCGGCCGACGTGCCCGGCATGCTCCGCGCCTTTGTCGCGCAGCGCACGCCGCCGGGCATCAGCATCCAGGTAACCTGCGACGGCCCCGGCGTGCGGCCATGCTTCTCGCCGATCGACTCTCCCGAGGTGGCCGCCGGGCGGCGGGCCATGGAGCGGGCGTTCGGCGGCGAGGTCCTCTTTACCAGGGAAGGCGGCAGCGGTCCCGAGGCCGACCTCGCCGGCATCCTGGCCGCCCCGCTGGTCTTCATCGCGGTCGGCCTCAACGAGGACCGGATCCACGCACCCAACGAGCGCGCCGACACGGCCCGGCTGCTCAAGGGCGCCGAGGTAGCCGCCTACCTCTGGGACGAACTGGCCGCGCTCGGCTAGACGGAGATCAGCTCGACATGAAGCCCGGCGGCCTGCGCAAGCGCCCGCAAGTCGCCGGCATCGGATGTGAGGATGTCGTCGCCATCGGCGGCCAGGCACACGACCGCTGAGTCAACGGCGTCTGACTGGCCGCTCTTGGCCAGGAGCACGCCAGCCCGCCGGCCCAGGCTGTCGTCGAGCGGCGCTACATCGACGCCTCCCAGAAGCCTGGCTACTGGTATCTGACGGCCGGTCCCGCCTCGCCAGACCTGCGCGACAACACCACCGTGCGTCAGGGGTTCCCGGCCTGCCAGTCGCTCACGCTTGATCAGCGCGACAACGTCGCGGCCTCCGCGCTCCACTGCCAGGAACGCGCCGGAATCAAGTATGAGCATCAAGCGGCTCCGCGATCGCCGGGCCGCGCCGAAGGATGCTGGTCCGGGTCTCCGCGCACAACGACGGCGCGCCCGCGGGCGCGCCGGGCAGCGTCGTCCATCTCCTGCTGAGTTATCTGGCCATGTTCCGCTTCGTAAGCGGAGATGAACCGATCGAGCGCGGCCATCCGGCGGTCATGCCTGACCTTCAGCCGCAGAGCCTCATTGACCCACGCGCTGACGCTCTCGGCTTGCCCTTGGGCGACGGCATGCTGCGCCACCGCTACCAAGTCGGCATCGACAGAGGCGGACAACCGCTCCTTCATGCTCATACATCAATCCTACATCTATGCCACGAGCGTAGGAGCGGTTGCAAGCGCGCGTTCCCTGGGCCGGGGCTGAACAGGCAGCGGGGCGGAAACGCCGTATTCTGGGGCAGTGGCTAGCCCCCGGATTGCCGTGCCGAGCACGATAGCGCTGACCAGGTTCGAGGTAGAACGGGCCGCGAAGCTGCGCTCGGACGAGGCCTGGCTCGAAGCGGCCTGGGCCAGCCCCGATACGCGGGTGATCGCCGTCCGGCACGGCCAGGCGCTGATCAGGGAGGCGGCCGGCGGCGCCGCTGAGCTGATCTTCATCGCGCCGGGTGAGGCTCCCGAAGGCACCAGGTTCCTGCTCGGGGTCGGCTCCGATGACGTTGCCTACTTCGGCGTCGCGGCGGCTCCGCCGGCGCCCGCCGACGATGCCGGCGTCCGCAGCGCTGGCCTGCGCGAGGCCGGGCACCTGCTGAACGACCGTGACGCCGGGCTGCTGACGCACGCGATCGCGCTGGCGAACTGGCATGAGGTCACCGGGTTCTGCTCGCGCTGCGGCGCGCCGACCGAGCCGATCATGGCCGGGCACACGCTCAGGTGCACCAACGACGGCAGCGAGCACTTCCCGCGCTGCGACCCGGCGGTGATCATGCTGGTCGCCGACCCCGAAGACCGCTGCCTGCTCGCGCGGAACGTGGCCTGGCCCCCGCGCCGGGTCTCCGTGCTCGCCGGGTTCGTCGAACCGGGGGAGTCGGCTGAGCAGGCCGTCGTCCGCGAGGTGCACGAGGAAGTCGGGATCATGGTCGGCAAGGTCAGCTACGCGGCCAGCCAGCCGTGGCCGATGCCGCACAGCCTGATGCTCGGGTTCCGCGCCGAGGCGTCCGTGACCGACATCAAGGTCGACGGCGACGAGATCTCCGAGGCCGCGTGGTACAGCCGGGACGACCTGAAGAAGGCAATCGAGGCCGGGGACCTGCTGATGCCGCCGTCCCTGTCGATCTCCCGCTGGCTCATCGAAACCTGGTACGGCGGGCCGCTCCCGCGTTAGTCCCGGTGCTCAGTGCAGGAGCAGGCGGGCGGCTAGTTCCAGGTGGCTGGCCACGTCCTTGGCTGAGGCGCGCCTGGTGACCCAGGCGACGAGGTTGGACAGCCACACGTCGCCGATGACGCGGGCGATCGCCCGCTCGTCGGCGGTGGGCTCGCCCTCGTGCATCGCCCTGGTCAAGATCTCCTCCATCAGCGCCGCGACCGCGTTGACCTCGGCGGCCGCGCTCGGATCGGCGAACATGAAGGCCCGGGTCATGGCCTCGGTCAGCAGGGGCTCGCGCTGCATCGTCTTGGTGACGCCGCTCAGCACGAACAGCATGCGCTCGTACTGCGTCTCGCCAGGAATCGGCCGCTTTCCGAGCCGCTCCTTGCTGCGCTCGAACTCCCGTGCCAGCCCGGACACCAGCAAGTGGATCTTGGAAGGGAAGTACCGGTACAGCGTGCCGAGCGCGACATCGGCCCGCTCGGCGACCGCCCGCATCTGCACGGCGTCATAGCCGCCCTTGGACGCCAGCGCCAGCGTCGCGTCGAGTATCCGCTTGCGCCGCTCACGCTGCGCGGCCGAGCCAAGCTCGGCCTCGGCCGGGTTCGCTCCGGCCCGGCCAGCCGTCCTCGCAGGAGCCATGTGAGCCTTTCGTTGAGCGGCGAAGCCGAGCCGTCCCCGTGCCGCACATCATCATCGCACCACCCGGGCCGCGCGACGCGGCACCCGGCACCGCCGCCCGCGATGAGCGGCCTAGCCGCCGCGCGCTGTCGCCGCGCAACCCGTTATAAATGTAACGTGTTCTAGTTATGTTTCCCCGATCAGCCAGGGAGAACATGTGCCCATCGCACTGACCGCCGAACAGCTCGCGATGGCCGAGTCGGTCCGCCGGTGGGCCAGCCGGGCACCGGCGATCGCGTCCGTGCGCGGTCTCGAGGCGAGCGGCGGCGTGACCGGCGGCTCCGACCCGGCCCGGCCGGGCTGGGCGAAGGCGAACTGGGCGGCGCTGGCCGGGCTTGGCGTGTTCTCGATCGCGCTGGCCGAAGGCGGCAGCGTCACCGACGTCGCTGTCGTGGTCGAGCAACTCGCCGCGTGCCTGGCGCCGGGACCCGTTCTGCCGACTTTGCTCGCCGCCCTGCTGCTGGCGAAAGACGGCCCGCTGCTGGAGAAGGACAGCCTGCTTGACGAGATCGGCTCGGGTCAGGTGTCCGTCGCGACCGCGCTGTCAGCGAGCGGGCTCAGCGCCGTCAGGACGACACGCGGCGGGCTGCGCGTGACCGGCACCGCCGGCCTCGTGCTCGGCGCTGGCGACACGTCGCACGTGCTGCTCGGCGCGCGGGCCGAAGAGGGCGAGGCGTGGTTCGTGCTGGCGTCCGGCGCGGCCGGGGTGCGGGTGAGCGCCAGGACCCCTGTCGACTTCTCGCGTGCGCTCGCCGACGTGACCGTCGACGCTGAGGTCCCGGCCGGTCAGGTGCTCGCCGGGGTCGGCCCGAGCTGGTGACCGGCCTGGCGGCCACGCTGGCCGCCGCCGAGGCCGCCGGGGTCGCGGCCTGGTGCGGCGCCGCGGCGGCCGAGTACAGCAAGAGCAGGCAGCAGTTCGGCCGGGCGATCGGGTCGTTCCAGGCGGTCAAGCACCTCTGCGCGGGAATGCTGTGCCGGTCGCACCAGGCCTCCGCGCTCGCCTGGGACGCCGCCCGGGCAGCCGGCGACGGCGACTCATCGCTCGCTGCCGCGGCCGGCGCCGCGCTGGCACTCGACGCTGCCGTCGACAACGCCAAGGACGCCATCCAGGTGCTCGGGGGCATCGGCTTTACCTGGGAACATGACGCGCATTTGTACCTGCGCCGTGCGCTCGCGCTGCGGCAGTTGCTCGGCGGCGGCGCGGCCTGGCGGGCCCGGGCCGCCGGACTCGCCGTGGCAGGCACCCGCAGGCAGCGGCTGGCCAGCGGAAATTCACTAGGGGAGGAAGCAAGCGCCCGCGCCGATGAGGTACGCGAGGCGGCCAGGCTCGTGGCGACCGCCGTGTCCGCCGTCGCGCCGGAGCGACGGCGCCGCGCTCTCGCTGAGGTCGGTTACGTCGCGCCCGGCTGGCCGAAGCCCCACGGCCTGGGCGCGAGCCCGGCCGACCAGCTCATCATCGACGAGGAACTCGCCCGGGCCGGCATCACCAGGCCCGAGATCGCGGTCGGCAACTGGGCGATTCCCGCGATCGCCGCCCACGGCACGGCCGAGCAGCTCAGGCGGTTCGCCGAGCCGACGCTGCGCGGCGACATCACGTGGTGCCAGCTCTTCAGCGAGCCGGAGGCCGGCTCTGACCTGGCGTCGCTGCGCACCAAGGCGGTGCGCGACGGCGATGGCTGGCGGCTGACCGGGCAGAAGGTGTGGACCTCGCTGGCCGGCGACGCGGACTGGGCGATCTGCCTGGCGCGCACCGACTCGACCGCTGCTAAGCACAAAGGGATCACGTACTTCCTGGTGCCGATGAAGTCGGCCGGGATCGAGGTGCGGCCGCTGCGGGAGCTGACCGGACGGCAGATGTTCAACGAGGTGTTCCTCGATGAGGTGCTCGTGCCCGGTGACTGCGTCGTGGGCCAGCCTGGCGACGGCTGGCGGATCGCCAGGACGACGCTGGCGACCGAGCGGGTCGCGATGGCGGGCGGCCTGAGCGAGGAGCTTGAGGCATTGCTCGCGGCGGCGGCTCAGGGCGGATTCAGCGACCCGGTGGCGGTCGACCAGCTCGGGGCGCGGCTGGCCGAGGGGCTGGCGCTGGCCGCGATGGACGACCGGGCCGCGACGGGCCAGGGCCCGGGCATGAGCCCGGCAGTGCGCAAGCTGCTTGGGGTGGCGCACCGGCAGGCGGTCGCGGAGACCGCGCTCACGCTGTGCGGCAGCGGCGGGGCGGCGGCTGACGGTGACGCGGGGGCGGCCGTGCACGAGTTCCTGCTGACCAGGTGCCTGAGCATCGCCGGCGGCACGACCCAGATCCTGCTCACCATGGTGGCCGAGCGCGAGCTCGGCCTGCCCAGAGACGAGGCCCGCTGACATGGACTTCGAGTTCACCGATTCACAGCAGGTGATCGCGACCTCGGCCGCCGGGGTGCTCGCCGCGTGCGGGTCAGGGGCCGATGCGGAGGCCGGTGCCGGGTGGCAGGCGCTGGCCAAGGCCGGGCTGCTCGCGCTGACGCTGCCCGGCTGGATGGGCGGCGACGACCTGAGCGTCCTGGATGCGGCTGTCCTGCTCACTGAGGTGGGACGGCAGGCGGCGGCGGTTCCGGCGCTGGCCACGATCATGCTCGGGGCGCTGCCTGTTACCCGTTGGGGCGACCGGGCGCTGCAGGAGCGCGTGCTCGCCGGCGTGGGCACCGGCGAGGTGATCCTGACCGCCGGGCTGCGCGAGCGTTCGACCCCGATGCCCGAGGTGCCAGCGACCGTGGCTGTACTCCGCGAGGCGGGCGGAGTGGGCGGAGTGGTCACAGGCACGGTCAGCGGCACCAAGGTCGGCGTGCCCTACGCGGCGGAAGCGACCTGGCTGCTGATCCCGGCGGCGGCCGGCGCCGGCCGGGCGGTGGTGGTCGTGGACCGGGCCGCCGCCGGAGTCAGCGTCACGCCGGGACCGGTCTCCGGCCCGGCCCCCGAGTACACGGTGCGGCTCGACGCGGTCCCCATCGCGGGCATGCTCGGCGCTGGTCAACACGGGGCCGGTCAATCGCCTGAGCACGCGGGTGCCGCCGTCGACGACCTGTACCTGCTGGCGCTGGCCGGGGCCGCGGCCGTGGCCGACGGCGCGCTGGCCGGCGCTCTCGATCTCACCGCCGGCTACGTCGCCCGCCGGGAGCAGTTCGGCCGTCCGCTGGCGACGTTCCAGGCCGTGGCGCAGCAGATCGCCGACATCTACATCACCAGCCGGACGCTGCACCTGGCGGCGCTCTCCGCTTGCTGGCGGCTGCACGCCGGGCTCGACGCGGCGCGCGACGTGGAGGTCGCCGCCTACTGGCTGGCGGAGGAAGCACCCGGGGCGATGCGCAGCTGCCATCACCTGCACGGCGGGATCGGCCTCGACGTCGAGTACCCGCTGCACAAGTTCTCGGCCCTCGTCACGGACCTGGTCAGGTTCGCCGGGGGCGCCGACTACAGGCTGGCCGTGCTGGCCGCTGCGGGGTGTGGCGATGCTGATTGAGCTGACGGCGCGGCAGCGCGAGCTGCGCGACGAGGTGCGAGCCTACTTCGCGCGGCTGCTCCCGCCCGCCGAGCGCGAGGCGATGCTGACCGACCGGCACGGCGGGGTGTACCGGGAGCTGATCCGCCGGATGGGCGCCGACGGCTGGCTCGGGGTGGGCTGGCCGGCCGAGTACGGGGGACGCGGGCTCGGCCAGGTGGAGCAGCAGATCTTCGTGAGCGAGGCGGCCAGGGCCGACGTGCCGCTGCCGTCGGTCACCCTGCAGACGGTCGGCCCGACCCTGCAGCAGTACGGCACGGCCGAGCAGAAGGCGATGTTCCTGCCGCGCATCCTGGCCGGGGACGTGCACTTCGCGATCGGCTACACCGAGCCTGGCGCCGGGACCGACCTGGCCGCGCTCACGACCCGCGCGGTCAGGGACGGCGACGAGTACGTCGTGAACGGGCAGAAGATCTTCACCACCGGCGCGCATGACGCCGACTACATCTGGCTCGCCTGCCGCACGGACCCGGCCGCCGCCCGGCACAAGGGCATCTCGATCCTGATCGTCGATACCCGCGATCCGGGCTTCTCGTGGACGCCGATCATCACCGCCGACGGCGCGCACCACGTCAACGCCACGTATTACTCCGACGTCCGCGTCCCGGTCGGCATGCGCGTCGGCGAGGAAAACGCCGGCTGGCGGCTGGTTACCACCCAGCTCAACCACGAGCGCGTCATGCTCGGCCCGGCCGGGAGGCTCGGCGCGCTGCACGACCGGGTCGCGCAGTGGGCGCGGACGACGACCGCGCCTGACGGCCGGCCCGTCGCCGATCAGAGCGACGCGCGACGGGCCCTGGCCCAGGTCGCCGCCACCATCCGGGTCAATGAGCTGCTGAACTGGCAGGTCGCGGTGACGGAGACCGTCCAGATCGCGGACGCCTCGGCGACCAAGGTGTTCTCGTCCGAGCGGATCCAGCGGCTCGGCCAGCTCCTCACCGACGTCGTCGGCAGGCACGGCGACCCGGCGGACGAGCCGACCGCCGAGCTGATGCGCTGGCTCGACGTGGCGGCCAAGCGGAACCTGGTGCTCACCTTCGGCGGCGGGGTCAACGAGATCCAGCGCGAGCTGATCGCCATGGCCGGCCTCAAGCTGCCCAGAGTGCCGCGCTGACACCATGGAGGCCCCCAGCATGAGCGACGCCGAGGCCAGGTCGGCCGAGCGAATCCGCGCGGTCGCTGACCGGCTCATAGCCGCAGGCGAGACCGGCTCGCGGCCGGCCCGTGACCCGGTGAACTTCCCGATCATCGAGAACTGGATCGAGGCGATCGGCGACGACAACCCGGTGTACGCCGACGCCGAGTTCGCTGCCCGGTCGGTGCACGGCGGCCTGGTCGCCCCGCCGGCGATGATCCAGGTCTGGACCATGCAGGGCCAACGCACGCCCGAGCGGGAGGGGCGCGGTGCCGCCTGGACTGTATCGCCCGGGGGGACCACCCCCCGGAACCCCCCAGTGTCCGGGGCGCCACAGGCGCCGCCTTCCCTCCTCGCAAACCCCGCTCGTCAGTCCAGGCGGCACCGCGCCCCGGACCTCCCACCCCACGGGGCTAGCACAGATCCCACGGGGGAGATGGTCGCCGTGCTTGATGCGGCTGGCTACACCTCCGTCGTCGCCACCAACTGTGACCAGGCCTACCACCGCTACCTGCGGCACGGAGAGCAGCTCACGCTCAGGATCGGGCTGATCGACCTGGCAGGCCCGAAGCGGACAGCGCTCGGCGAAGGGTGGTTCTTCACTACTCGGAATACCTGGTACAGCGGCGATGAGCCAGTAGCGACGATGGACTTCCGGATACTGAAGTTCCGGCCGCCGGAGCCCGGCCAAGAGCCAGGCAGACCCGCGCCGCCGCCCGCCGCCGGGTCCGGGCCCGTGATGCGGCCGGTGATCTCGCCGGATACCGCGTTTTTCTGGGCGGGCACGGCGGCTCGCGAGCTGCGGATTCAGCGGTGCACCGAGTGCGGAGCGCTCAGGCACCCGCCTGGCCCGATGTGCCTGGAGTGCGGCTCGCCCAAACCTGACTACGTGGTCGCGGCGGGGACCGGCGAGGTGTTCAGCTTCATCGTGCATCACCACCCCCCGGTGCCGGGCAAGCGCCTGCCGATGGTGCTCGCCCTGGTGGAGCTCACCGAGGGGGTGCGCGTACTCGGGGAGCTCACCGGCATCGACCCGGCTCAGGCCGAAGTGGGCATGCCCGTGCGGGCTGCTTTCCTCAAAATCGACGATGAACTGACGCTGCCGGCCTGGCGTCCGGTCAGGGCGACCGGCCCCGGGGCACTGCCCGATGAGCTGCCCGGGCTGGTCATCGACGTGAGCACGACCTTCGTGGTCGGCTCGGCGCTGGCGACTCGTGACTTCACGCGCGTCCATCACGACCGCGACTTCGCCGTGGCCAGCGGGAGCAAGGACATCTTCGTGAACATCCTGACGACGACCGGGCTCGTGCAGAGGTTCGTGTCGGGCTGGGCCGGGCCGCGGGCGCTCCTGCGCTCGATCTCGATCAGGCTCGGTGCCCCGTGCTACGCGGGTGACACGCTGACGTTCACCGGGCGGGTGACCGGCTTTGATCCCGATGCCGGACGCTACGAGGTGGCGGTCACGGGCACGTGCGGCCTGGGTGATCACGTGACCGGCACGGTGCGGGTGGACGTTCCCCGGGGCCGGTCATGACCGGGGCGGCGATCGCGGGCATCGGCGCGACCGAGTTCTCCAAGGATTCGGGCCGCAGCGAGTTGCGGCTGGCGGCCGAGGCCGTGCGCGCGGCTCTTGACGACGCCGGGCTGACGGCTGCCGACGTCAGCGGGCTGGTCACGTTCGGGATGGACAGCAACGCCGAGATCGCGGTGGCGCGGGAGAGCGGGATCGCCGAGCTGACGTTCTTCAGCCAGGTGGGGTACGGCGGCGGAGCCGCGTGCGCGACCGTCGCCCAGGCGGCGATGGCGGTCGCGACCGGAGCGGCCGACGTGGTGGTCTGCTACCGGGCGATGAACGAGCGCTCAGGGCGGCGGTTCGGCCAGGTCTCGGTCGGCGCGGCCGCGATGGCGACCTCGTCGGGCATCGACAACAGCTGGCACTACCCGGTCGGCCTGTCCACCCCGGCCGCGACCGTCGCGATGATGGCCCGCAGGTACATGCACGTCTACGGCGCGACCAGCGCGGACTTCGGGGTCGTCGCGGTCGCCGACCGGGCGCACGCCGCGACCAACCCGAGCGCGTGGTTCTACCGGCGGCCGATCACCCTGGCCGAGCATCAGGCCTCGCGGTGGATCACCGAGCCGCTGCGGCTGCTCGACTGCTGCCAGGAAAGCGACGGCGGCGTGGCGCTGGTGGTGACCTCGCTTGATCGCGCGCGTGATTTGCGTCACCCGCCGGCCGTGATCAGCGCGGCGGCCCAGGGCAGCGGGCGCGACCAGTTCACCATGACGAGCTACTACCGGGACGAGATGACCGGCCTGCCGGAGATGGGGATCGTGGCCAGGCAGCTCTGGCGGCAGGCGGGGGCTGGCCCTTCAGGCGTCCGGGCGGCGATCTTGTACGACCACTTCACCCCGTATGTGCTGATGCAGCTGGAAGAGCTCGGGTTCTGCGAGCGCGGCGAGGCCAGGCACTTCATCGCCGGCGGCGCGATCGAGCTTGGCGGGCGGCTGCCGGTCAACCCGCACGGCGGCCAGCTTGGCGAGGCCTACATCCACGGCATGAACGGCATCACCGAGGCGGTCAGGCAGGTCCGGGGTACCGCGGTCAACCAGGTCCCTGGCGACGGCCAGGTACTGGTGACAGCCGGCACCGGGGTACCCACCAGCGGCCTGGTCCTGGCGGGGGACTGAACTCGGGGGCGGTCACGGCAGGCCGGCGCCGGGCGTGCGCGCCGGAACGATATTGACACTGGCCGCTGATAATGTCGAAATGCAGGCACACGACGCGGCAAAGTCGCTCAGCGATAGCGTTGCCGCAGGCCTGCTCCGCATTAGGCGATTATGTTGACCGGGTGGGTGAGATGACACCTGTATTGAGGGCAACGCTTCAGCTTCATCTCGTCGGCTCCGATAGGCCCGACGGCGAGATGCCGCTAGCTGAGCTGGCCAAGTTCGCTGACCAGACCCAGCGTGCCGTGACCCGCATCGCCCGGGGAATGATCGACGGGGGACGGGGCGGCCGGGCTAGCCAGAGCGTCATCGAGGCGACGGCGCTGTCGCTGACCGGCATCAGCTCGGGCAGCACCGTTCTCGACATCGCTGCTCCTGCGCAGCCTGATGGCACGCTGCTCGCGGACGAGATGCCTGCCAGCCTTGGCGAGCTGGCACTCGAGGTCTTTGTCGAGAGCCTTGAATTGCTGGCCGGATCAGACGCCGAGCCGGTGCTTCCGATCGGCGTGGATGACAGCGCGGTCAAGGGCATAGATCAGTGGCTTAGCTCGGTGCGCGGGTATTATTCGGTGATCGTCGATGCTGAGCTGCGCGGCACGGTGAGCCACGTGCGGCTCGTGCCGCGGGACGCACGCGCAAGGCTCAAGACCGCGCAGACGCAGCCCTCGCTGCCGTACGTATCGGCCGATCATCAAGTGCTGACCGGGAGGCTCTACGCCCTGAATCTGCGGACCGGCAGCTTCAGCATCGAGGACAACGCTCGTCACACCATCAGGCTCTCTGTCCCAGGTGAGGTGCGCGCCGACGCCGCGCAACTCGTCGGCAAGACCGTGCGGGCGCTCGGCAGGGCGTCTATCGACAACAGGCGCAGGCTGCTCGCGTTCGAAGTTGCCTCACTTGAGCAGGTACAGGGACTGCTCGATCAGATGGCCTTTTTCGAGCGGCATGACCTTCCTGCTCCTGCGGGAGTCGTGGCGGAAAGTGATCTGCGGGACGGCGTGATCGATGACCTTTCCCACGACGAGATCGAGGATTTCATCGCGGCTCTGGGAGCAATAGGCAGTGACTGAACTGCCTGGCAGATCGCCGCTCCCCTTGAGCGTCGCCGTTGTCGACACTCAGATCATCTCAGCGATCCTGGTCGGCGCGCGGCGTCCGCGCGAGGCCGGGCTCCTTGAGCGCTATGGCGTCTACCTGCGCGGGACGTCCCTGGTGCTCAGCTTCGCGAGCATCGCCGAATTGCGCTACGGCAGCCTGAAGGGTCAGTGGGGTCCTGGCCGGATGCGGCGCATGGAGGAGTGGTTCAGCCAGGTCGCGACGGTCGTGATGCCCGACAACGACCTGGTGAGCATCTGCGCGGATTTGCGCGACAGCTGCCGCAGGGAAGGCCTCGGGCTGAGCGACAAGATCCACGACAGCGACCGGTGGATCGCCTCGACGGCGATCAGGTACCAGCTACCGCTGATCAGCGACGACGCGATCTTCAGCAAGGTTCCCGGCCTGAGCCTGGTGCAGGAACGGCCGTCACCTGAACGAGGCATCGAGAAGCGTCGCGCTGAGCTGAGCATCACGGTCGTCGGCGCCGGCGATTCCGTGGTGCATGGTCTCGGCTCATGAACGGTTTCGGCGGGGTAGCCCGGGGTGCGAGGCCCGGCGTTGTGACATTGCTGGCGCGGGAGCGCCGCCGTTGTGACATTGCTGGGCCTGCCCGAGCCGCTTCAGGCCCGTGGTTGTGACATTGCTGGCCCTTTGTCGTGGAGCGTTGTCCGCGTTGTCGGGGAGTGTTCTCGTAGCGCGGAGTGCTGACCGGCCTATGCGACGGAAACACTCCGTCTTCCGGGAACGCTCCGGGTCAACGCGGGTAAGTCTCCGCGATCACGCGCCGGTGCCCGTGATCAGGAGCCGCCGATCCGCCACACTGCCGTGGTCAGGGTGCGGTCTCGGACTGGGCGAAGGCCACGATCGCGGGGGTCGGCATGGCGGCGCCGGCCTCGCGGAGTCCGGCGAACCGTTTCGGGCCTAGCGCTGCGGCGCTCGCGGTGGCGGCGTGGTCGAATCTGGCCTGGTCCGAGTCGGGGATGGGCGAGCCGATCGTGAGCCGGAGCGCCTCGGAGGCGCCGATGAGTACCGCTGCCCGGCTGGCGTTCCCGGCCCCGGCCTCGGCCTGGGCCAGCTCCTCCAGGCACTCGGCGATCGCGCGGGGCTCGCGGAACGAGGCGGCCAGCTCCAGGCTGCGGCGGTGCAGGGCGATCGACTCGGCGTAGTCGTGCCGTGCCAGCGCGACAAGGCCGAGGTTGACCAGAACCACCTGCTGCATCCTGCGATCGTCATGCTGCTGCGCCAGGCGCAGGGCCTCGTCGTGGGCTTGACCCGCGCCGTCGAAGTCGCCCGAGTAGTAAAACGCCATGCCGAGGTTGGTCAGGGCGCCGCCGATGAGCTTGCGATCGCCCAGCCTGCGCGCGTTCGCCAGGTGCTGCTCGAGCCGGTCGCGCGCGCGCTCGAAGTCACCGGCGTGCAGCGCGACCACGCCCAGGTTGCCGAGGATCAGGGTTGCCCGGCGCAGGTCGCCGCTGGCGGTGAACCTGGCCATGCTCCGCTCGTAGTAGGCGGTGGCTGAGTCCAGGTCGTTCTGGTGCAGGGCGAGCCGTCCGAGGCCTGACAGGCAGCGGGCGACTTCCTGGTCGGCTCCTGCTTGCTCCGCTAGCTCGATCGACTCGGCGTACAAGGCCCTGGCCGAGACGTAGTCGCTGCGCAAGTGCGCGATCGCGCCGATGTCGCCGAGGCAGCGCGCGACCTTCCGCGGTTCGCCGAGGTCGCGCCAGCTGGCCAGGCTCTCCCGCTGGTAGCCAAGAGCGGCGTCATAGTCGGCCTGAACCGTCGCCAGTTGCGCGGCACCGTCCAGCGCGGTGGCCCTCGATCTTTTGTCGGCGTCAGTGCCCGCCGCGGCCAGTGCGGCGTCGAGCCAGCGGCGGCCCTGTGCCACCGGGCCGCGAACTGCCCAGAACGGAGCCATCGTGCCTGCGAGCACCATCGCCGGCTCGCGGTCACGGCGGCTGTTATGCGCCGAGGTATCGAGACTCCAGTCGAGCGCGGCCCTGACGTTGCCGCCCTCCACGTCGAGCACGTCGAGCCAGGTCGCCTGATCCGGCCCGTCGAGGTCGGCTTCCCTGGCGAGATCGAGCAGCCAGGCCAGCTGCCGGCGGTGCGTCGCCGCGAGTTCGCCCGGCGTGAGCCGGCCAGCGGCGTACTGGCGGATCGATTCGAGCATGCCGTAGCGCATGCTGCTCGCCTGCTCCTCGGTCGTCAGCAGCGAGCGGTCGATCAGGGTGGTCACCAGGTCGAACACCTGCCCGCCCGGCACCTCGTCGTCTGCGCACACCCTCTCTGCGGCATCGATCGTGCAGCCGCCGGCGAACCTTGCCAGCCTGCGCAGGCAGGCCTGCTCGGTGTCACTGAGCAGCTCGTAGCTCCACTCGATGGCGGCGGAGAGCGTCCGGTGCCTGGGCAGCCCGGCGGCACTGCCGCCGGTAAGCACGCCGAACCTGTCGTCGAGCCGCGCCGACAGCTGGCCGGCGGTCAGCGCGCCGACACGGGCGGCCGCGAGCTCGATCGCCAGCGGTATGCCGTCAAGGCGTCGGCAGATGTCCCGCACGTGGGGCGCGTTAGCGGGCGTCAGCGTGAAGCCAGGCCTCGCGAGCCTCGCCCGGTCGCAGAACAACCTGACTGACTCGGCGAGGGCGATGGCTTGCCGATCGCTCTCGTGCGGCTGCGGCAGCGTCAGCGGCGGGACCGGCCAGGTCGCCTCGCCCGGCACATTCAGCTTGCTCTGGCTCGTCGCCAGGATGTGCAGGCCGGGGCATGCCCGCAGGACCGTGGCGGCGAAGCCGGCGACGGCTTCGAGCAGGTGCTCGCTATTGTCGAGTACCAGGAGCGCGTCGCTGTCGCCCAGGGCGGCGATGATGCTGTCGATCAGCGCGGTGCTCGGCGTCTCGCCAACGGACAGCGCCCTGGCCACCGAGAAGACGACAAGATCGGGCTGGGTGACCGGCGCGAGCTCGATCAGCCAGGTGCCGCCAGGAAACCTGGGCTGCGCTTGCCTGGCGGCGTGCAGCGCGAGCCGGCTCTTTCCCGAGCCGCTCGGACCGGTCAAGGTCACCAGCCTGGACAGGCCGAGAAGCTCATCGATGGTGGCCAGCTCGCCCTCCCTGCCGATGAACGAGGTGGTCTGGGCAGGCAGGCGCGAGCCGCGCACGGTCGCGGGTCGCGCCTCGTGCCGCAGGATCGCCAGGTGAAGCTGCTGCAGCTGCGGGCCGGGGTCGACGCCGAGGTCGGCCGCGAGCCGTTCCCGCAGTTCCTCGTAGGCCGCCAGGGCGTCGGCCTGGCGGCCGCACCGGTACATGGCCAGCATCCGCTGGCCGGAAATCTTTTCCCGGAGCGGGTGGCGGGCTACCAGGCCGTCGAGTTCGGCGGCCACCGCGACGTGGAGCCCGCAGGCAAGATCGGCTTCGATGCGGCTCTCGATGGCCGTCAGCCGCTCTTCGGAGAGCCTGGCCACCTCGGCCCTGGCGAACGGAAGGTCGGCCAGATCGGCCAGCGGGTCACCCTGCCACAAGCCGAGCGCCTGCCGCAGCCCGGCGGCCGCGGCTTCGGGCAGGCCCGCGGCCAGGTCGCCGAGCGCCACGCGGACCAGGGCGGCGAAGCGACCCGCGTCAAGCTGCTGCGGGCCAATGCTGAGCCGGTACCCGGGCGACTGCGTGAGCAGTTGGTGCGCGTCGGCGCCGAGCGCGCGGCGCAGACGGGAGACGTAGACGCGCAGCGTGGCCGTGGCGTGCTCAGGAGGCGCGCCCGACCACAGGTCAGCCGCGAGGGTATCGGCCGAGACGACCAGGTTCGCGGACAGCAGCAGCCGCGCTAGCAGCGCCCGTTCGCGCGGGCCGCCAAGATCAACTTCCCGACCTTGATCAACCGCGGTTACCGGACCGAGAATGCGGTACTCCACGATCCACCTCTTCACCGGAGCGCTCATGATATGAGCAGCCGGCGGGCCGGCTGTCACCGTTTTGTAACGCGCCTGCGGCACAACGGTCCCATGTCCGGATACGTGTCACCATGATCTCCTTGCCGCTCAGGCTGGCCTGGCATGAGCGGCTGGCTGAAGCCGGCGGCGAGGCTGAGCTGCCCGCGGGCTCCCGGCTTGCCGACGAAGAGCGACCCGCGCGGCACTGTTTCTTGCTGATCGAAGGGTCCGCGGTCGCGGAGGCCGCGGGCGCGCGCGTCGCGGACCTGGCTCCTGGCGCTTTCATAGGATCGGCTGACCAGGCGGGCAGGCCTGTCCCGCTCGGCGGTTTCACCGTGCGGCTGGTCACGCCGGCCCGGGTGCTCGTGCTCGACGCCGACCGGCTCGCCGCGCTCGTCGACAGCGATCCGGAGGTCGCGGACGCCTGGCGGCTGGCCATCGCGGGCGAGCGGGATCAGCAGGCGGGTGCACAGGCGTGAGCGCGGGATTGCTGTCCTGGCCGCGGCTGCTGCGGTCGGCCGGCGACGAGCTGGCGCTGCCGGTCGGCTGCCGGCTGACCGATGAGCGCCGTGTCGGCAGGCACTGCTTCCTGCTGCTGGACGGCTCGGCCGTGGCTGAGCTGGGCGGAAGGCCGATCGCCACGTTCTCGGCCGGGTCGTTTGTCGGCTCGCTCGACGAGGACGGGCGGCCGTCGCCGCTGCGCGGCCTGACCGTCAGGATAATCACGCCATCGAGGGCGGTTGTCCTGGAGACGCGGCGGCTCGCCGCGCTGCTCGATTCCGATCGGGTGCTGGCGGCCGCGTGGCTCAGGCACAAGCCGGCTGACAGGCCGGCCCGCTCATGGCTGCCCCGCCATGTCCAGCGCCGCGAGGTAGCCGAAAGTCATCGCCGGGCCGATGGTCGCGCCGGCGCCGGCGTAGCTGCGGCCCATTACCGCAGCGCTCGCGTTGCCGGCCGCGTATAGCCCGGCGACGGGACTGCAGTCCTGGCGCAGCACCCGCGCCCGCTCGTCGGTGCGTAGGCCGCCCTTGGTGCCGAGGTCGCCGGGCACGATCTTGATCGCGTAAAAGGGAGGGACGTCGAGGGGCGCCAGATTAGGGTTGGGCCGGCAGCGAGGGTCGCCGTAATACCTGTCGTAGGCGGAATCGCCGCGGCCGAAGTCCTCGTCCTTCCCTGACCTGGCGAACCCGTTGAACCGGTGCACCGTCTCGCCAAGGCCTTCGGCTGAGATCCCGATCTCGCCGGCGAGTTCGGGAAGAGTCCCGGCGCGGAACACGGTTCCGGCGGCATACCAGCGGCGCGGCAGGTTCCTGCGCGGCGGCAGCCCCGCGAAGACGTAATGGTCGCGGTACCGCTGATCGGTGATCAGCCACGCCGGGATGTGCGGCTTGTGCTGCGAGTGGTTGTCGTACATCGCGTGCACGGCGTCCACGTAGGGCGCGGCCTCGTTGACGAACCGCTGTCCGGCGCCGTTGACCATGATGCAGCCGGGCAGCGAGCGTTCGGCGAGGCAGAAGTACGGGCCGCCGGTCAGCGGGATGGACGGGCCCCACCACGCGTCGTCCATCAGGTCAAGCCCCGCGCCAGCCTCCTGGCCAGCGAGGATCCCGTCGCCTGTGTTACCGGGTGAGCCGACGGTCCAGTCCGTGCCGATGGGCTGCCGCTGGTACTCGGCGCGCATCGCCGCGTTCCGCTCGAACCCCCCGGTCGCGATGAGCACGCCCCGGCGAGCGCCGATGGTGACCTCCGCGCCGTTCCTGGTGGCACGTACCCCGGTCACCCTGCCGTCGCCTTGCACCAGCCCGGTCAGCGGGGTCTCCAGCCAGACCGGTATTCCGGCCGCCGCGAGGCCGCCGCGCAGCCCGGCCGCGAGTGCCTGGCCGAGGCTGAGCGTGCGCTGGTGCAGCAGCCTGGTCTTGGCTGTCCTGGCCGCGACCTTGCCCGCCGTCCAGATGGCTCGCGGATGCCTGGTGCCCAGGCTGAGCCACCGGTAGTTGGCGGCGGTGATCGAGACTCCGGCGGGGGCTGGCAGGTAGGGCGGATTCAGGGTGCTCAGGTCGGCGCCAAGCACCCGGCCGTCGAATGGCACCGGCTCGATGGTCCGCCCGCTCGCGAGCCCGCCTGGCGCCTCGGGGTAGTAATCGGCATAGCCGGGCACCCAGGCGAACCGCACCGGGCAGGCTGAGAGGACCAGGTCGAGCATCGCGGGCCCGTGCTCGAGCACCGCCTGCTGCCTGGCCGGATCGACGCCCTCGCCGGCCACTCGGGCTAGATACGTGCTCGCCTGCTCGGGGGAGTCCTTGACGCCGGCCCGCTTCAGCACGGAGTTGCCCGGCACCCAGATCCCGCCGCCCGACCGGGCCGTGGAGCCGCCGTAGTGGCTGGTCTTCTCGATCAGCACGACGCTCAGCCCGTGCCGCGCGGCGGTCAGCGCGGCCGTCATCCCCGCCGCGCCGCTGCCGGCGACGACGACGTCGAACTCGAGCCCACCCGCTGCCATGCCGCCTCCCGCCGCCAATACTAGAACACGTTCTACTATTGAGGCGGGAGCGGTCGATGCAGGACTGCGAGGCGACCCAGTGTTGCCCGCCCCGTTCGTGCGGCCCGGCGCATCTTCAGGGGTGGGTGCCGGTGCAGCCTGGCGCGGAAATCTAAATCTCCACTGTAGATTTGGCGGCCGAAATCTACAGCGCAGCAGTAGATTTCGTGCTCAGTTAGGCCGATGACTTACGAGCCCAGCCCAGCCCGGCCATCTGGTCATGGGCGCTTGCCGGGTCCGCGCCGGGCGCGCTGGATGACCGCGGGCGGCAATTGGGCACCGGTGGTCTCCGTGACGGGCGGTCTGGGCCGGACCCCGCCCGGGTCGACGCCACAGACACCCGGACAGGCACAAACCGGGCACCTCGCCAGGCGCTCCCGCCGATCCCGTTTCGCCTTCGCGCCTAGGCCCGCCCGGACCGCCCGGGGCGGGTTACGCGCGCTACGCGGTGATGGACTGGGGGAAGTTGAACAGGTTGGCCGGGTCGTAGCGCTTCTTGATCCTGGCCAGCCTGGGGTAGTTGGCGCCGTAGTAGGCCTGCCGCCAGTTCGTGAGGTCCGGGTCGATGTAGTTCTGGTATGCCTGTCCGTTGGCGTGCGGATGCACATCGGCGTAGGCCGAGCGCAGCCACTGGTGCGCTGCCGGCACCCCCCGCGATGAGCCGGCGGTCCAGGATGTCGAGTACTGGACACCCCACAGCGCGTTGCGGTGCACGAACGCCGTGGCCTGCGGGCTCACCTTGTTGACCGCGCCGCCCAGGGCGTCGAACGCGATCGCGCCGCCGCCGCCGGCCGGGCCGTCGTGAACCTGGCCAGCCAGCTCGATCGCGGCGAGCAGGTCGCGAATTCCGGCCGCGGAGAGCCGGTCGCTGAAGAAGTCGGACTTGGCGAACGAGGGCACCCGGGGCAGGACCCCGCCCGGCCGCGTGTTGCACTGGCGGACGGACAGGTTGGCGCAGCCGGCCTCGACCAGCATCGCGGTAAGGAAGCTCTCCTCGTGCACGGAATTGACGATCGGCGTCGCGCCGACCCGGTTGATGAGCGAGCGGATGATGCTGGTCGCTCCGGAGACGCTGCCGAGCCACGTGCCGCCGACTGTCACCACCGGCGAGCCGCCGAAGGCCGACGACAGGTGCAGGTTGGACCAGAGCTGGTCGGGTCCGTGCGGTGCCCAGGACTGCCAGGCGCTCACTACCCGCCCGGCTCGTGACCACGGCCATTGCAGGAAGAAAAGCACGAGCGAGCTCAGCTTGTGCGTGCGCAGCGTGAACGACGTCGTGACGCCGAAGTTGCCGCCTCCGCCGCCCTGGCTGGCCCACAGCAGGTCGGTGTGCTGCTTGGAGTCGCAGGTCAGTACCTTGCCGTCGGCGGTGACGATCTGCAGCGACTCGATGGCGTCGCTGGTCAGCCCGTACTGGCGGGCCAGCACGCCGATGCCGCCGCCGAGTGCCAGCCCGGCAAGGCCGACCGTCGGGCAGGAGCCGCCTGGAATGGCGAGACCGTGCGCGGCTAGTTGCTCGTAGAGGTGGATGAGATCGATGCCGGCGCCGACCGTGACCGTGCCGTTGCCGACCGAGAAATGGCTCATCCGGCTGATGTCGATGACCAGGCCGCCGTCCAGGCTCGACCAGCCCGCGTAGCTGTGGCCGCCCGACCTGACCCTGAACCGCAGCTTGAACTTCTTGACGAATGCGAGGCAGGTGCTCACGTCGGCTGGCGTGCCGCAGAAGGCGATGCCAGCCGGGCGCAGGTTGTCGAACCTGGGGTCGAAGAGCTGGTGCGCGAGCGGATATGACGCGTTCCCTGGCCTGCTCAGCGCCCGGGTGGACAGGCTAGCCCGCAGCGCGGCCCAGTCCGCGTCCGTCGGTCCGGCGCCCGGGCCCGCCGCGATGGCGTCCGAGCCGAGTCTGCCCCGGCTGGCGAGCGCGCCGGCCCCGAGTGCCCCCGTGACCAGGAAGGAACGGCGGCCAGGTTCGGGGGGCATGGACCCGAAAGCTCTGCCTTCATAATCTGCCGTGTTATTTACCTGCGCCATGCTGTCCACCTACCCAGATTGGATGGCCTGAACAAGCAAAATGGTGCGCGGGTAATCACATCATAGCGACGCCGTGCGACATCAGGCCAGCGCAGCCGCTCATTAGCCGGCCTGATGTCGCGGGCGACCGGTCAGCCCTAGTTAGGGCAGGACCGGAACTTGAGCTTCGCCGTCACGGTGACGTGCGAGCCGCCCGAGGCCAATTTGACAGTGCCGGACAGGGTGTAGGTCTTGCCGGCCGTCAGGCCGCTCCCGTGCAGCGTCGCGGAGTGCAGGACCGAGCTGCCGAGATGCAGCGCCTTGCTGACCACGTGCCAGTGCCTGGCCGGCTTGGCCGTGACGCCGACCGCGATGTCCACCGCCGGCAGGCAGGACGCGGGCCCGTGCAGGGTGATCTTGCCGCCGCGCGACGAGGCCGAGGCGGTCACGGTCCGGCCTGGCAGCAGGATCGGCGCGACCAGCAGTTTCTGGGCGACCGAGGATTCGACCGACCAGACCACCCAGCCCTTGCCGCGCGGGGTAGTCGTGATCTGCGGGCTGCCGCCCGCGAACGTGCCGTTGTGGATGCTGAACCTGGTGACGGCAGCGTGCCTGGTGTCGGTCAGGTTCGCGATCGCGACGTCCTGGCACTCGGTGGACACGTCGGCGGCGCGGCCGCTGGCGTCAGCGACGAGGTCGTGGCTTGACGGTGCGCAGCTGTTGTGGTCACCGGTGGGGGTCGGGTTGCCGAAGCTGGTGCCCCTGTAGCTCCACGCCACGGGGAAGTAATCCGCGTTGTTGACGGCGGTCACCAGGCGGATTCCTGACGAGGTGTTCGTCAGGCCCAGGAACGCGGGCCCGGTCCAGGTATGGGCGAGCTTGGTGAAGCCGGACCAGGCGCCGTTGTGAGTGTGTGCGTACGCGACCGGGATGGTGATCGCCCCACCCCTCTCGATCGCCAGGACCGCGGTGCCGCCAGTGAACCTGATCCTGGCCGTTCCGACGCCATAAGGGGTCTTCAGGTTGACGAAGCCGCTGCTCAGGCCGGGCCGGACCTGCATGCCGCCGAGCACCGACTCTTCACTTGCGACCCAGATGCTTCCGTTCGGGCCGAGCGTCGCGTCGAGCATGGTGCCGAAGCTCGGCGCGGTGGCCCTGTCGACGGCCGCCGAGAGCGGGCCGCCGGCCTGCGAGGTGGCGGTCGCGATCTCGTCGCCCTGCGGCCCGTTCTCCGATGCGACCGTGGTGTGCTCCCAGACCAGAGTCACCAGGCCGCCCGGGGTCACCAGGACCCGCAGCCCGAAGTTAGAGGCGTTACCCGGCCCGGCTACCGTCTGGATGCCGCCCTTGCACTGGCGCGCGCCGGGAAGCAGCGTGCACAGATGCACCTGGCGGAGCTTGCCGTCATTGTGGTCAGAGATCCAGCCGACGTAGGTACGGCCGGACTTGTCGCTGGCGATGTCGTAGCCGAAAGCGACACTGGCCTTGTTGTCGAGCGTGATCGTGGTGCCGGCCAGCCCCGGCTTGGCCGCCGCCGTCGCGGCCCTCGCGGCCGTCGCGGCCGCTGAGGTCGGCGCGGCAGTGGCCGACCCAGCTGCCGACAGGGGCAGGGTGACCGCCGCGGCGGTGGCCGCCGCCAGGGTCATGATCTTTCGCGAAATGAGCATGTTGCCTCCGTAGCAGGTCGTGCGGGTCGTGGTGTCAGGTCCGGGATGTCGCGGGCGGCCGGTCGGCCTTACTTGGGGCAGGACCGGAACTTGAGCTTCGCCGTCACGGTGGCGTGCGAGCCGCCCGAGGCGAACTTGACGGTGCCGGACAGGGTGTAGGTCTTGCCGGCCGTCAGCGCGCCGCCGTGCAGCGTCGCCGGGTGCAGGACCGAGTTGCCGAGGTGCAGCGCCTTGCCGACCACGTGCCAGTTGCTGGCCGGCTTGGCCGTGACGCCGACCGCGATGTCGACCGCCGGCAGGCAGGACGCTGGACCGTGCAGAGTCAGGTGGTTGCCCCGTGCGGTCTTCGACGCGGTGACCGTCTGGCCCGGCAGCACGACCGGCGCGGCGAACAGCTTGTCGGCGACCGAGGACTCTTCTCCCCAGACGACCCAGCCCTTGCCTCGGGGAGTCGTGGTGATCTGCGGCGTGCCGCCAGCGAAGGTATGGCCGTGGATGCTGAACCTGGCTACCCCGGAGTGCCTGGTGTCGGCCATGTTCACGATCGCGAGATCCCCGCACTCGGTGGACACGTCGGCGACCCGGCCGCTGGCATCGGACACGAGGTCATGGCTGGTCGGATTGCAGTTGTTGAAGTCACCGGTCAGGGTGGGCCGGCCGAAGCCGCTGCCGGTCCAGCTCCAGGACTCCGGGTGGTAGCTGGCATTGGGCTCGCTGACGACCATGCGAATTCCCGACGCGGAGTTGGTGAGGCCGATGTTCGAGTCCGACGTCCAGGTGCGGGGCTGCTTGCGGAATTTAGCGAAGGTACCGTTACGGACCGTGGTGAACGCGATGTTTTCCGAGATCGCCCCGCCCTTCTGGATCGTGATGACTCCGGTGCTCCCGCCGAACCTGATCCTGCCCCCGCCTATTGGCCAGGGGGTCTTCAGATTGACGAAGGTGCCGCTGAGGCCTTCCCTGACCTGGATGACCTTGTCTGATCCTTGCTCGGTCATCACCCAGATACTGCCGTTCGGGCCGAAGGTCGCGTCGAGCATCGCGCCGAAGCTGGGTGCGGTGGCCACGTCGGTGGCGGCCGACAGCGGCCCGGTGCCCTGGGCGGTGGCGGTCGCGATCTCGTCGCCCTGAGGCCCGCTCTCCGATGCGTCCGTGGTGTGGTCCCAGACCAGGGTTGCCAGGCCGCCCGGCGTCACCAGGACGGTGAGGCCGTTAGCCGTCGCGCTGATCGGCCCGGCCACCGTCTTGACGCCGCCCGCGCAGCCGCGCGCGCCAGGGGGCAGCACGCACAGGTGGACCTGGCGCAGCTTGCCGTTGGCGCGGTCGGAGATCCAGCCGATGTAGGTACGGCCGGACTTGTCGGTCCCGGCGTCGAAGCCGCTGTAGCTGGCATTGTCAAGGGTGATGGTGGGGCCGGCCAGCCCGGACTTGACGGCGGGGCCTGAGGGGGCCGCAGGGCCTGCGGGGCCGGCTCCGGATGAGCCGGTCTTGCCGCTCGCCGGTCCGCCCTGGTCGATCCCGGCGCCTGCGCCGCTATGACCATGGGCGCCGCCGGCCGCTGTCGCGGACGCGGCGATCGCCGAGCACGCGGTCGACAACGGCAGAGCGATCGCGGCGGCCGTTACCACCGCCATGGTGATCAGTTTGTTCGAAGGGGACATGTTGCCTCCAAGCGAGTCGGGTGTCATGTCAGGAATCAAGGTCACCGGCAGTCGCATCAGGCCCTGATTCAGAACATGTCCTGCCTGGAGTACAGCCGGGGCGCGTAACGTCTGTGTAATGGCGCGAGTGACCCGGGTGAGCGTGTTCGGCGCGGTGACGGTCTCGTGCGACGGGCGCGAGGTGTCGGGCCGCGCCCTCGGCGGCAGGCGGGCCAGGCTCGCGCTCGTCGCGCTCGCGGTCGCGGAGGGGCCGCTGTCGGCCGACCGGCTCGCGGCCATTATCTGGGCCGATCAGCAGCCGCCGACCTGGCAGGCAGCCCTGCGCGGGGTGATCAGGTCGCTGCGTTCGGCGCTGGCCACCGCTGGCGCCGACGGCGTCATCGTCACGGCGCCCTCCGGGTACGCGCTCGCGCCCGGCGTCGAGGTGGACCTGACCGAGGCCAGCGCCACGCTGCGGGCCGCGAGCGCACTGGCCGACCAGGGCAGGCACGAGGCGGCGCTGCAGGCAGCCGAGCCGGTAGCGCAGCTGTCGGGCGAGCAGCTCCTGCCAGGAGAGGACGCCAGCTGGCTGGACGGCTGCCGCACCCAGGCGGACGCGCTCGCGCTCGAGGCACTTGAGCTGGTCGCCAGGTCAGCGGGAGCGCTCGGCGATCACCACAGAGCCGCCGAGGCAGGCCGCCGCGCCGTCGCGGCGAGCCCGCTCGACGAGCGCGCGCACCGGATCTTGATCAGGGCGCTGCATCGCGGCGGCGACCGGGCCGGGGTCGTCCTCGCGTTCGAGGCATGCCGGGCCACGCTCGCCGACCAGCTAGGCGTCGACCCGGCACCCGAGACAGTAGAGGTTTACCTCGCCGCGATCGGCGCTTCGAGCGCCGCTGGCACCGCCCGGCTGCCGCAGCAGGCGCAGCCGTTCTTCGGCCGGGAGGCTGAGCTGGCAGAGCTCGCCGCGGCCATCGACCAGCCCGGCCTGGCGACCGTCACCGGGCCGGGAGGCGTCGGCAAGTCGAGGCTGGCGCTCCAGGTCGCCGCCCCGGCGGTGCTGCCCGGCGGCAAATCGTGGGTGTCGCTCGCGCCGGTGTCGCAGGACGAGCTGGTCGCGTCCACGGTCGCGATGGCCATCGGGCTGCCCGTCGGCATCGAGGACCCGGCGAGCCTGCTGGCTGATCACTTCGCGCCGCTCGGCCGGGCGCTGCTCGTCCTTGACGGCTGCGAGGCGGTCGTCGACGGCACGGCGTCGCTCGTGACCAGCCTTCAGGCGCTCTGCCCGACGCTGTCGGTGCTCGTCACAACCCGCCGGCCGCTCGGGATCGAGGCCGAGACGGTGATCGGCATCGAGCCGCTGCCGGTACCCGACGTCGCCGATCTGGCTGCTAGCGCCCAGGTCAGGCTGCTCGCCGACCGGGCCAGGCACAGCGGCGGGCAGCTAGTCGTCGACGAGACCACGTTCCCGTTCGTGGCCGAGTTGTGCCGTCGCTGCGGCGGCCTGCCGCTCGCGCTCGAGCTGGCTGCCGCCCAGCTCGCCGCGATGTCCGTACCTGACCTGCTCGATCACCTTCCCGCCCTGGTCGCCGATGGCCAGGACTGGCTGCGCGGCGTCGCGGAGAGCAGCTACGCGCTGCTTGACGCGGACGAAGCAGCCGTGTTCAGGCGGTTTGGCGTGCTCGACGGGCACGTGGCGCTGCCGCTGATCAAGGACGTGGTGGCCGACGACGCGATCCCGCCGGTCAGGATCGTGCGGATCCTGCGCGAGCTGACGGCGCGCGGCCTGCTCGCGGTCGACCGGTCGGGCCCGCGCTGGCGTTATCACCAGGACGATGACCTGCACAGGCTTGCCCGTGAACTGCTGGACGAGCGAGCCGAGGCACGCCAGATGACCGAGCGGCTCGCCGGGGTCGTGATGACGATCATCCCGGCCGAGCCGAGCGCGCCGCCCGAGCCGTACCTGGAACTGGTCGCCGAGGTGCTGCCGCAGGTCAGGTCCCTGCTGGGGGCGGCCATCGACGGCCGGCTCGATACCGGCACCGGGCTGGAAGTCGGCTTCAGGCTGCACCGCTACTGGGCCGCGACGAACGTCGCCGAGGGCAGGTTCTGGCTGTCCAGGCTGCTGGCGAACACCCAGCCGGAGCCGCGGGAACCGGAATTGCAGGCGCATGCGACGTACGCGCTCGGCTACCTCAGCTACTGGTCAGGCGACATCGCCGCGGCGGCGCGCGAGTTGCGGCTCGCGGTGCGGATGCTCGCTGGCCGCAGCGACGCCTACGCGGCGCGCGCGCTGATCTACCTCGGCGGCGTCTTCGACGACCTGGACCGCGGCGACGAGGCACTCGACGTCGTGCGCCAGGCGATCGAGGCGGCCCGGCCCTTCGGCATCAACCTCCAGGTCGGTGCGGCCATCGGCATGGGCTGCGTGCTCGCGGAACGAGCCGACCCCGACGCTCCTGGCTACGCGGCCGACGCCATCGAGCTGTGCCGGATGGGCGGCTCGCCCGCGCAGCTCGCCGCCACGCTGCCGACCGCGGCCATGGTGTGCTGGCAATCTGGTGACCTCGCGCAGGCACGTGCTTACATCGCCGAGGCGAGACCGCTGCTCGCTGACTCGCGTCGGATCGCCAGGGTGGTCCTGATGCTGGTGGCCGCGGGGATCGCGCTGGCCGATGACGACCTCGCGGCCGCCGTGGAGATCGGCGCGATCGCCGACACCGAGGCGACCGACCTCGGCATCGAACGTGAGCTTCCCCTGATCCGCTGCATACTCGCGCGCGCCCTGCTCGCTCGCGGCGAGGCGGGAGCGGCGGCCGCCAAGACCCTCGAAGCCATCGCGGCGGCCAGGTCGCTTACCTTCGCGTTCCCGCTGGCGACTTGCCTGGAGACCGCCGCCCTGGTCTGCCTTGGAGACCAGGAGGTGGCCCGCACCCTGCTTGGCGCGGCAGCCGCAATCCGCGAGCGCGGCCTGCGCCCCGGCCCCGCCACGCTGAGGCAGGCCGTCAGCCGGGCGCGGGAGGCGGTCTCCGCCAGCGCCGGACCTGACCTCGGCGCCGAACCAGACATCGCGGCCGCCGTGGACCTGGCCGTAGCCGCGCTCGGATCGGGGACAGGAGCCGTCCGCGAGGTCAAGGCCCGGTAGGCGGCGCAGGCGCGGCAGGCGAGAAATATCCCACCAGCACGTTGATCACGACCGTGTCCTCGCTTTCGCTCTGGCTTGCCTCCGCTTCGGCGAGATCGTCGATGATCTGCTGCAGCCGGTCGCGGAGTTCGGCCGCTTTAGCCTTCGTCACCTTCGCCACGCTCATGCTGAGAACCATCCTGCGGTGCTTCTCGGTCTCGGCGATCAGGCCGGCCCGGTGCGCGACGAAGAACTGCCTGCGGTACATCTCGAGTGCCGCCGCCACGGCTGCCTCGGCTTCGGCGCTGGACTTCTGCGCGTCGGTCAGGCCAGCGCCGAGCATCAGGTCGTGCTGGCACGCCTGATAGCGCTGCTCGACGATTCCCGACACCACCCTGCTCGCGACAGCTTTGATCAGCCCGACTGCTTCGAGCTGCTTGATGTGCCGGTACAGCTTCGTCTGCGGCTCGCCAAGCTGGGCGGCGAGTTCCTTGACCGTCATCACCGGCAGCCCAGTCCCCGGCCCGCGCATGAGCGCGGAAAGTATCGCCAGCCTGACCGGCTCGGCCATCGCCTTGAGCGTCTCGATGTCACTGACCGTGCGCACCGACTCGGCGCCGCTGACCGCGTTCCCGGCCGTGAGTCCGTCTTCGTTCACAGGTTCATATTGTCACGTGTTCATGTTCGTGCAATCATTCACTCATATGTGAACGATTGCGTTCACATGAATGTTAGCTCGATCGCGAACGACTTCAGGGTCGGTCCGCACCGTGATCGGGCGCAGCTGTCGCCGCCGAGCCAGCGAAGGAGCCCAAGCGATGACAACCGAGCTCGAAGCCGCAGCGGAAACATCCGCAGCGGCGGAGCCGCCCGCCGGAAAGCTCATCCCGTTGCGCCGGAACGCCCCCTTCCAGATTCTCTGCGCCGGCTCAGCCGCGGCATCGCTCGGCGTGGCTGTCGCCGATGTCGCATACCCGCTGGCGATCCTTGCCGTGACCGGCTCACCGGCGGACGCCGGCCTGTTCGCGGCCGTCCAGACCGCGGGCATGATCCTGGCCGGGCTTCCGGCCGGGCACCTGGCCGACCGCCACAGCCCGCGCCGGCTGCTCGTGCAGGCCGAGACGGGCAGGGCGCTGATCACCGGCGTAGTGGCCCTGGCGCTGCTGCAAGGCTGGCTGACGCTGCCTGTGCTGCTCGTCGCCGGAGCGCTGCTCGGCGCTGGCCAGCCGATGACCAGCGCCGCCAGGATGCTCCTGGTCAGGACCGTGGTGCCCAGGGAGCAGCTCACCCGCGCGCTGACCCAGGACGAAGTGCGCATCAATGGCGCGGACCTAGCCGGCCCGCCAATCGGCGGCGCGCTGTACGGCCTGCAGGTGCTGGCGCATGCGGTGCCGTTCCTGTTCACCGCATTGTCCTTCGCGGCATCGCTGATCAGCGGCCTGCTCGTGCGCGCAGAGCCTGACCGGGGCGCGCCTGAGCCCGGTACCGGCAGCCAGCCTCGTGACAAGTCCGGCATGTTCGCCGGGCTCAGGGCGATCTGGGCCGACCCGATGCTGCGCGCCACGACCACCTTGCTCGCCACCGTGAACTGCATCTGCTCCGGGCTCACCCTGGTCGCCGTCGTGATCTTGCGCCATCAGTTGGTATCCCCGGCGATGATCGGCCTGGCACTCGGCGGCGCGGCCCTCGGCGGCCTGGCTGGCGCTCCGCTGGTGCGCCCGTTGCACCGGCTGCGGCCAGGCGCGCTGCTCGTCGCCGTGTGCGGGCTGCTCGTGCCGCTGATCGCGTTGCTGGCGCTGCCTTACGGGCCGTGGTGGATGGCCGGGCTGCTCTTCATCGCGATGCTCGGGATTCCGTCGATCCGCGTGCTGATCGACGTGCTGATCCTGCGCCAGGCACCGCCAGCCCAGCGGGGGCGCGTGGTCGGGGCTGTCCTGACGCTGATCACGGCCGGCATGCCCGCCGGACTCGCCGCGAGCGGCCTGCTCCTCGAGTACCTGTCTGCTCAGTCGAGCGTGCTCATCCTGGCCGGCCTATTGGCCGTCGGCGTCGTGCTCTGCGCCTTCCGCCGTCAGCTCTGGGCCGCCCGCTGGCCGGTGTGACGAGCTCGCGCACGCGTATTGATTCAGCGTATACATTGAGTGTATAGTCGCACTCATGAGCGTTCCGCTGACCCTGCTTGGCTTGCTTGAACGGGAGCCGAGCCATGGATATGACCTCAAGCGTGACTACGACTCGTACTTCGGCCGGGGCAAGCCGCTCCCGTTCGGCCAGGTGTACGCGACGCTGGCGCGCCTGGCCAGGGACGGCAAGGCCGTTCCCGGCGACGTTGAGCCGGGTTCAGGACCCGACCGGCGCCGCTACGTCATCACCGACATCGGCAGGCACGAGGTCGACGCCTGGCTGACGCAGCCGGTGGAGCCCGAGCCGCACCTGCAGACAGTGCTGTTCGCCAAGGTGGTGCTCGCGCTCATGCTGGCCCGCCCCGCCGGGCAGTACCTCGACACGCAGCGCGCCGCGCACCTGCGGCGGATGCGTGAGCTGACCGACCTCAAGCGGGCGGGCAACCTAGTCGACACCTTGCTCGCCGACTACGGACTATTTCACCTTGAAGCGGATTTGCGGTGGATGGACATGACCGCGGCGCGGCTTCAGGCGCTAGCCGAAACCGTGCACGCGGCCGGGCAGTCCGATGGAGGGCGCAAGTGACCAGGGACATAGCATCAGGCGGCCTCGCCGTGGTCGAGCCAGGCGCGACCGGCACCCTCATCGAAGCGAAGGACCTCGTCAGGTCCTTCGGCCAGACCCCCGCGTTGCGCGGCGCGAGCGTGTCGGCGCGGTCTGGGGAGATTCTGGCGATCATGGGCCCGAGCGGCTCGGGCAAGTCCACGCTCCTGCACTGCCTCGCCGGGATCCTGACGCCGGACAGCGGGACGCTCAGCTTCGCCGGCCGGCGCGTCGACACGATGCGCGAGGCCGAGCGCAGCGCGCTGCGCAGGGACAGCTTCGGGTTCGTGTTCCAGTTCGGCCAGCTCGTGCCCGAGCTGACCGCTGTGGAGAACGTCGCGCTGCCGCTCTTGCTCGCCGGGATGCGCAGGAAGGACACGCTGGAGCAGGCAGCGCCGTGGTTCGGGCGGCTGGGCCTGGACGGCCTCGAGCGCCGCAGGTCAGGCGAGCTGTCTGGCGGTCAGGCCCAGCGCGTCGCGCTGGCCCGCGGCCTGGTCGCCAAGCCCGCGGTTCTCTTCGCCGACGAGCCGACCGGCGCGCTCGACTCGCTGGCCGGCGAGCAGGTGATGAACCTGCTGACGTCGGCGGCGCGCCGGCAGGGGACCACCGTCATACTCGTCACCCACGAAGCGAGGGTCGCCGCGTTCGCGGACCGGGTGGCGATCGTGCGGGACGGCGTCGTCACGTCGCTGAGCGCCGAGGCGGTCGCGCCATGATCCGGCTGGGACTGCGGCTGACCTTCGCCGGCGGCCGGGAGGCCCTGGTGCGGCTCGTGGTGATCGCCGCCGCGGTCGCGCTGGGCAGCGGCTTGCTGCTCGCCGTGCTCGCGGGTATCAACGGCGTCAACGTCCAGCGCGGCCGGTACGCCTGGCTCGCGACCGGGTCTGGGCTCGCATCAGCGCCGAACGCCGCGGGACACGACCCGATCTGGTGGCGGCTGTCCGCCGACCAGGTCGGCGGTACGATCATCGACCGCGTCGATATCGCGGCTACCGGGCCAAGCTCACCGGTACCGCCCGGCATCCCGCGGTTGCCAGGGCCCGGGCAGTACTACGCGTCCCCGGCCCTTGCCAGGCTGCTGCGGGCCACCCCGGCGGATCAGCTCGCTGGCCGGTTTCCCGGGCACCAGATCGGCATCATCGGCGCGTCGGCCCTGCCCTCGCCAGGCTCGCTGATCATTGTCGTCGGCCACGCGCCCGGCCAGATCGCGCATGTCCTCGGCACCACCAAGGCGGCCAGCATCCCGTCTCGCCCTGAGCCCATCAACTGCTACGGCTGCGCCATCGGGCTGAACGCGAACGGCGTCGACCTCACGCTTGCCGTCGTCGCAGGGGCGCTGCTGCTGCCCGTGCTGATCTTCGTGGCCGCCGCCACCAGGTTGTCGGCGGCCAGGCGGGAGCAGCGGTTCGCCGCGATGCGCCTGGCCGGCGCGACTCCCAGGCAGATCTCTGTCATCTCGGCCGTGGAGTCCGCCGTCGCCGCCGTGGCCGGCGTAGCCGCCGGATTCGGGCTGTTCTATGCGCTGCGAGTGCCGCTCGCGGCGATCCCGTTCACCGGGCAGTCGTTCTATCCTGGCGACCTGTCGCTCGGCCTGGCCGACATTGTGCTCGTCGGTCTCGGGGTACCCGCGGCGGCCGCGATCGCGGCCCGCGTCGCCCTGCGGCGGGTGCGCATCTCCGCGCTGGGGGTGAGCCGCCGGGTGACACCTCCGGCTCCGCGTGCCTGGCGGGTGATCCCGCTGCTGGCCGGCGTGGCCGAGCTTGCCGTGGTTACGGGCATCGGGCGGCTGCATTCGAGCGGATCGCAGATCGCCGAATTCCTGCCCGGATTCATGCTGATCACGATCGGCCTGGTGATCGCCGGGCCGTGGCTGACGATGGCAGGCGCGAGGCTGCTGGCCAGTCGCACCAGCCGGCCGGCCGCCCTGATCAGCGCGCGCAGGCTGGCCGACAACCCGAGCGCTGGCTTCCGCGCGATCAGCGGGCTGGTAGTCGCTCTGTTCATCATTACCGTGGCCGCCGCGGTCATCACCGCGATGTCGAACGACGCTGGCGCCGCAGGGGCAACGGCAGCGGCAGACAGCACGATCCTTGACGAGTTCTCGGCCGGGCAGCCGGGCTATACGGGCTCGGTGCACTCTCCGCCCCCTGCCGTTCTTGCCGAGCTCCGCGCCATCCATGGTGTCAGCGGCGTCGCTGTCATCTACGCCAATCCGACCAGAGTCAGTGTTCCCATCGCGGCGCTCGGCCGGCGCCAAACGTTCGGGCTCGACTCGACCGGGCTGGTCACGTGCACTCAGCTCGCCCGGATTCCGGCGCTTGGCCGTTGCGGCAACGGGGCCGCGGTGGCGATCATTCCTTCCTTCGTGAACGCCAGGCAGTTCAACGCCTCGGTCTTCACCTGGCCATCGCCGCCTGCGGTGCCCGCCCGGCTGCGGCACCTGCCAGTCAAGGCGATCGCGGTGAGCACCGACGGCTCGGCGGCCGCCATCGGGCGAGCGCAGACCTCGCTGGAGCAGGCCTATCCGTACGAGGTGCCGCCCGCTACGATCTCCGGCCTTGACTCGGCCGATCCCGCCAGCAAGGACCTGGCCGGCTATGAGCAACTCGCGGACGTCGTGATCATCGCCAGCCTGATCGTCGCCGGCTGCACCCTGGCCGCGAGCGCCGTTGGCGGTCTCGCTGACCGCAAGCGGCCGTTCAGCCTGCTGCGACTCGCCGGAGCCCCGCTCGGCATGCTCCGCCGCGTCGTCATCGTCGAGAGCGCCGTGCCGCTGCTGTTCGTCGCGGTCGTCGCTGTCGGCCTCGGGTTCGCGGGAGCGGCGCTCTTCCTGCATACGCAATTGCACTTTTCGCTACGATCCCCGGACGCGAGCTTCTACGCGCTGCTGATAGCAGGGCTGGCAGGCAGCCTCGGAGTTATCGCCGCCACGTTCCCGCTGCTCGGGCGCATCACAGGCGCGGAGACGGCGAGAAACGAATAGCCGGGCGCCTAGTATTCGATCATTCGGAGGCTGATCGCGCGGCCGGCCGCGGCTGGGCAGTGCGAGGGCGTGAGGGAATTTCATGGTGAATGACGATGATGACCTTGGGAGCTGGGCGCCCTTAAGCCTGAGTGAGCTGACCGAGGGTTTCAAGCCGGCGGATTTCCCCTGGTGGGTTGCGGGCGGCAACGCGCTGGATCTTTTCCTGGGGAAGACGACCCGATTTCATGAAGACACCGATATCGAGATACTGCGGATTGACCAGCTGAAACTGCGGCAACTGCTCGGTGCCTGGGATCTGCGGATCGCGCAAGATGGCAAGCTGCGGCCGTGGGCGGACGGCGAGTACCTGCCAGACGGCGATGGCAGCATCTGGTGCCGGCGGTATCCCGGTTCCGAGTGGATCCTGCAAGTGCTGTTCGGTGAGTCTGGCGACGGTCACTGGGAATTCCGCCGAAACCGTAACGTAAGCCTGCCTCTCGAAGCGTTAGGCCGGCGCACTCTTGACGGGATTCCTTACCTGGCGCCTGCCGTCCAGTTGCTGTTCAAGGCTCAGGACACCCGGCCGAAGGACCACGCCGACTTCGAGGCGGTGGTGCCGCACCTGGAGCCGCCGGACCGGGCCTGGCTCATCTCGGCGCTCGCCGCCACAGACGCCCGGCACCCATGGCTGGCACGCCTCCGATCGCGCGCCTAGGCGGTCGCGACGCGGCGCCAGGCGGCTAGCGCGGCCTCGATGCCGGCGGCGTTGACGTCGCGGTGGGTCAGCATCCTGACCCTGCTGTCGCTCGCCAAGACCAGCAGGCCCTCGGCGGCGAGGCCGGCCAGCCACGACTTCGCCGGGCGGCCGGTCCCCGACACGTCCACGAAGACGATATTGGTCACCACGGAATCAAGATCGACAGCGCCAGGCAGCAGTTCGGCCACGCCGCGCGCCAGCAGCTTGGCGTTGGCGTGATCCTCAGCCAGGCGTTCCGGCCCCTCGGACAGCGCGATCAGCCCGGCCGCCGCCAAGACCCCGGCCTGCCGCCAGGCCGCGCCGAACAAGATCTTCAGCCGCCCCGCCTCCCTGATGAACTCCGCGTCCCCGACCAGCATCGACCCGATCGGCGCCCCGAGCCCTTTCGAGAGGCAGAACATCATCGAAGCCACGACCCCGGCGTAGTCGCGGACAGCCGCCCCGGTCACCGCGCAGGCGTTGAAGATGCGGGCGCCGTCCAGGTACAGCGGCACGCCCGCTTCCGCGCATACCCTTGCCACCGCCTGTACCTCGGCGACGGTCTGCACCGCGCCGCCAGCTAGCTGATGGGTGTTCTCGATGGCGACCAGGTCAACGACGCTGACGTCGTGAGGGTGCGGCTCAAGGGCTACCGCGACCTGTTCGCCGGTCAGCACGCCGCGCGTGCCAGGCACCGGCCTGAACGTCACCCCGGACAACACCGCAGAGGAGCGAAGCTCCACCCCGCACACATGAGCGCTGGCCTCGCAGACGACGATGCGGCCGGCGCGGACCAGCGCGTGCAGCGCGATCTGGGTGCACAAGGTGCCGGTCGGCAGGAACAGCGCGGCCTCCCGGCCGGTCAGCTCGGCGGCCCGGTCCTGCAGCAGGTTGACGGTCGGGTCGTCGCCGTACCGGTCGTCGCCGACCTCCGCTGCCGCCATCGCCTGGCGCATCGCGTCGGTCGGCCTGGTGACCGTGTCGGAACGGAGGTCGATGAGGTCCGGCATAGCCAGCATCCCGCCCTTTCGTTGTCGCCATCTTGAGGCAGTATCCGCTATGGCCTGGCGCCCGCCGCTGCGGTACAGTCGTGCCCGACCCGGCCGGTAACGGGGCCGGTCCGGGCCGCCCAGCTGGGAGCGAGGAGATGAAGGCTCTCGTCAAGTCCAGCGCCGAGCCGGGACTGTGGATCGAGGACGTGCCCATGCCGGAGGTCGGCAGGGACGACGTCCTGATCCGGGTGCTGCGCACCGGTGTCTGCGGCACCGACGTGCACATTTACGAATGGGATGGCTGGGCTCAGGAGCACATAGGCGTCCCGCTCGTCATCGGCCACGAGTTCGTCGGCGAGATCGTCGAGCTGGGGGAGGAAGTCCCCGATCTCGCGGTGGGCGACCTGGTCAGCGGCGAGGGCCATCTCGTGTGCGGCCGCTGCCGCAACTGCATGGCGGGGCGCCGCGTGCAATGTGCCAGGACGAAGGGCGTCGGCGTCAACCACCCGGGTGCGTTCGCCGAGTTCATCGCGCTGCCGGTCACCAACGTCTGGCGGCACGAGCCCGACATCGACCTCGCCGTCGCCGCGATCTTCGACCCGTTCGGCAACGCCGTGCACACCGCGCTGACATTCCCGGTCCTCGGCGAGGATGTGCTGATCACGGGGGCAGGCCCGATCGGGATCATGGCGGCGATCGTGGCGCGCCACGCGGGCGCGCGGCACGTGGTCATCACCGACGTGTCGCCGTACCGGCTGGATTTGGCGCGCCAGGTCGGCGTCACCGTCGCCGCCGACACTACCGGTGTCCCGCTCGCCGAGGTGATGGCCGGCCTGGGCATGCGCGAGGGCTTCGACGTGGGCATGGAGATGTCAGGCAAGCCGGTCGCGCTGCGCGAGATGCTCGGCGCGATGACGCACGGCGGCAAGGTCGCGATGCTCGGGCTGCCCGCCGGGGAATTCCCGATCGACTGGGCGCACGTCGTGCTCAACATGATCACGATCAAGGGCATCTACGGCCGCGAGATGTTCGAGACATGGTATGAGATGTCCGTCCTGACCAAATCAGGCGTCGACATCGGCCCCGTCATCACGCACCGCTTCAATGCCGCCGATTTCGCCACCGCGTTCCACACCGTTCGCGCGGGCAAATGCGGCAAGGTAGTGCTGGACTGGGCGGAGCCTAACAGCAACCGGAGGCAGCACCATGTTCACCAGCGTCCAACCGCAGATCTCCGAGGAACTCGGCCAGATCCGGGCGGATGGCCTGTTCAAAACCGAGCGAGTGATCGCGAGCCCGCAGCGGGCCAACATCGTGGTCGCCGACGGGACGCCGGTGCTCAATCTGTGCGCCAATAACTACCTTGGCCTGGCCGACGACCCGCGCATCATCGACGCGGCCAAGGACGCGCTGAACCGCTGGGGCTTCGGCATGGCGAGCGTCCGATTCATCTGCGGCACCCAGGACCTGCACAAGCAGCTTGAAAACAAGCTCTCGCGTTTCTTCGGCACCGAAGACACGATCTTGTACCCGAGTTGCTTCGACGCCAATGGCGGCCTGTTCGAGACGATTCTCGGCGAGCAGGACGCGGTGATCAGCGACGAGCTGAACCACGCGTCCATCATCGACGGCATCAGGCTGTGCCGGGCGAAGCGGTACCGGTACAAGAACAGGGACATGGCCGACCTGGAGGCCCAGCTCACTGCCGCCAAGGACGCGAGGCGCCGCCTGATCGCCACCGACGGCGTCTTCTCGATGGACGGCTATGTCGCGCCGCTGCGCGAGATCTGCGAGCTGGCCGGCAAGCACGACGCGATGGTCATGGTGGACGACTCGCACGCGGTCGGCTTCGTCGGCGCGACCGGCCGGGGAACCCCCGAACTGCACGGCGTGGCCGACAGGATCGACATCCTGACAGGCACGCTCGGCAAGGCACTCGGCGGCGCGAGCGGCGGCTACACCAGCGGGCGCCGGGAGATCATCGAGCTGCTGCGCCAGCGGTCGCGGCCTTACCTGTTCTCGAACTCGGTCGCGCCGGCCGTCGTCGGGGCCTCGCTTAAGGTGCTCGACATCCTGGACTCCAGCGCCGACCTGCGTGAACGCCTCCGCGACAACACCAGCTGGTTCCGCGAGCGGATGACCGGCCTCGGCTTCGACATCCTGCCAGGCGACCACCCGATCGTGCCGGTCATGATCGGCGACGCTGCCCGCGCCGCCAAGCTCGCCGACCTGCTGCTGACCAAGGGCGTCTACGTGATCGGCTTCAGCTATCCGGTCGTCCCGGTCGGCAAGGCCAGGATCAGGACGCAGGTCTCGGCGGCGCACACCGCCGAGGACCTCGAGGTCGCCGCGGCCGCCTTCGCCCAGGCGAGAGACGAGCTCGGCTAGCCCCCCATCGTTGGCCCATGACTCGGGATCTTGGAAAGTAAAGCTCCGCGGGTCAGCGGGAGACTTTCCCTGAGTTACCGGGGAGTCTTTTCACTCCGGGGACGGTTTTCAGCTGTATTGACTGGAAAGTCTCCCCGGAGCGAAAACTCTCCCGCAGGATGCCGGAAAAGCTCCCCGATCCTGTCCACCAGCCGCGTGGCAGCCTCCGGAACCGGTCCCGGTTTCCGTGATCACGTCCGGGACCGTGATCACGGAAGATCGCCCAGGTCAGGGAGGCTGTCGGCTGACTCGGGATCTTGGCAAGTCAAGCTCCGGCGGCTCAGCGGCGAGACTCTTTCCCGGGATCCCGGAGACTTGTCGCTGCGCGGAGTCTTTTCCGGCCCTGGCGCGGAGACTTGTCGCTGCGCGGAGTCTTTTCCGGCCCTGGCGCGGAGACTTGTCGCTGCGCGGAGCGTTGTCCGCACATAGGACGGTCAACACTCCGTGCTGCGAGAAGTCTCCTCGGTAACGACGGAGACCGCTCCGCGATCATGCCGCACACGACGGAGAACGCTCCGCGATCATGCTCCGGCGCGGGAACGCTCCGCGATCATGCCGCAGAACGGGAACTCGCCGCGAACACCGGCCAGGCGATCCCGTACCGCCGGAACCGAGCCCGGCCCGCCCCGCAAGAACCGCGCCGAATCACCTTGCAGGGGCCGGGCCTTGGCGGGCCAGGCCGGGACGGCCCGGGGATACCCGGGAGGCAACCTGCCTGATCACGAGTCACCCGACCGCCTCCAGCACAGCGGTGATGTTCCGTGATCATGCCCGGGTCCTTGATCACGGAACATCACACCTAGCGCCCCGCCCTGAAAAGCACCCCGGAGTGAGAACTCTCGGCCGCGATGCCGGACAAGGCTCCCTGATCTTGATCACGAGTCACCCGGCAGCCTCTATGACTCTACGACCTGGGCGAATTTCCGTGATCAAGGTGTCGACCATGATCAGGGAGCATCACGCCGGCATCACCGGCGTCACCGGCGTGTCGCTGCCTTGATATAGCCGGTTCGGCCGGTAATGTCACAGGCTGCTACCCCCGCAGCAACCCCCGGAGATCCCCATGTGCCTCGGACATACCCATGCCCTCTCCGGGGTCGTGACCGGCCTGGCTGTCGGCCTGTACGCGACGCACCTGTCGGCGCCCCAGCTCGCGCTGTTTACCGGGCTCACCGCGGGCGCCGCCGTGCTCCCCGACATCGACCATCCGAACTCCAGCCTCGCGCACTGCTTCGGCTTCCTGACTAAGGCGTTCGCCTGGCTGATCGGCAAGATCTCAGGGGGGCACCGACACCTGACCCACGCGATCCTTGGCGTCGCCGGATTCGCCGGCCTCGCCTGGCTGGCCGTCAAGTTCCGGCCGGACCTCGCCGGCAAGATCGGCCTGGCGATCTTCCTGTCGCTGCTGATCGCCAGCGGCCTGTACGCGCTCGGCGTGCACGGTCATCTCGCTGACGCTCTCGCCATCGCCGGCGCGATCGCGCTGGCGATCTCCGGGATCGGGCTGGCGCACCTCGCGCTCGCCGTCCTGGTCGGCTGCGCCACCCACGTGGCCGGCGACATGCTGACCGACGAGGGCTGCCCGCTGCTTTACCCGTTCAGCCAGTACCACTTCCGGCTGCTGCCCAAGCCACTGGCCTTCACCACCGGCACCAAGCCCGAGCTGTGGGTGCTCGACCCCGCTCTTTTCGGCGGCCTCGGCTTTCTCCTCTACCGCGCCTTCACAACCGGTGTCCTCACGTTCACCCGCCGCTAGCTGTCCGCCGCTCGCGCTCGCCGGCCATTGTTCAGGCAGGAGAGTTGCCGTGTCCAGGAGGGTTCTCGTAACTACCGGGGAGGCATTCCAGCTGCGCGCGGGAGCCTTTTCGCATCCAGGAGGGTAGTCGTCGAATAGTCCGGTCGAGGCTCCTTTATGCGAAAACCCTCCTCCCTGAACAGGGCGCCGGGGGCGCGGGAGGCGCGGGGGCTGGAGCTCACCCGCCGCTAGGCGTAGTTGATGCTGACCTGGGGGGTCAGGGCGACCGACTGGCAGGCGAGCACGTAGCCGTCGGCCAGGTCCCGCTCTTCGAGTACCTCATTGTGCGCCATCTCGACCTCGCCGCTCGTCAGCCTGCACGCGCACGCCCCGCAGACTCCCTCCCGGCACGAGTAGGGCGCGTCGAGCCCGGCGTCGATCATGACGTCGAGCATCCGCGAGGCGCCCGGCCACGTGAGGTTGCGCGTCTCGCCGTCGATCGAGACCTCGAGCACCGCCTCGATCCCATCGGCGGCCGGCTCGGCCTCGAACGGGTTCTCCGCCAGTGACAAGAACCGCTCCACGTGCACACGGGGTGAAGGGACCCCCAGCTCGCCCAGGGCCTGCCGCGCCGCGGCCATGTACGGGTCGGGCCCGCAGATGAACGGCTCGTAACCCGCGTACGGCCGGAGCAGCTCCCGCAGCGCCGAAGCCGTCGGCGGTCCCTGCACGGCGTCGAGCCAGTGCACGACGACCAGCCGGCCCGGCTCCCGCGCCTGCAATTCCCGCAGCGCCGGCCCGAAGATCACCGATCGCTCGTCCGCGTTCGCGTACACCAGCACGACGCGCCCGCGCCCGGCCCGCAGCGCGGACTTGAGTATCGACATGACCGGCGTGATCCCGCTGCCCCCGGCGATCAGCAGGAAATCGGAGTCGAGCGAGCGGGGGGTAAAAGTCCCGGCGGGCGGCAGCACGTCAAGAACTGTGCCCGCCACGACCTGTCCGACAATCCAGTTCGATGCGTAACCGGATGGCATCCGCTTGACTGTGAAGCAAGCAGGCTCGCCGGTCACGGGCGAACTGCACAGCGAGTAGCAGCGGGCGACCGAGCCGCCGTCGGGCGCCGGCACCCGCACGGTGATGAACTGCCCGCTCCGGTACGCGAAAGCCGCGGCCAGTTCGCCCGGCACGGCAAGCACGAACGAGCTGGCCTGCTCGGTCTCGGCGATCACCTCGGCCACCGGCACCTGGTAAAAGGTGCGGCGCGAGGTCACGGCGGAAGTACCTCGACCCGGCCGCCCGCCATGGCGTCCTCGATGCTGCCCCGGAGGCTGGTGCACGTCGGCACCAGCGCGGAACTGCCGCCGCGCGCCGCGGCCGCGGCGAACTCCGCGCAGGCAGCCACCGCCTGCGCGCTCCACTGGATGCTCGTGTGCCGCAGGCTGAACTTCGCCACGTGCGCGACAGCCCCGCACTCACCGCACGTGACGGGCGTGTACCGCCAGGGCCGCTCGTCGGTCGCGATGCCGCTCATCACCCGGGCTGGCCCCGGGCAGCGAGGTTCGCGGCGACCTCGGCCTCCCAGGACGCGATCGCCCTGGCGGTGTCGATCTCGTACTCGTAGCGTTCGATCATCTCAGGCGTCACTTGCGCGACGTCGGTGTAGAACTGGTCGTACCAGCGGCGAAGCTGGTAGACCGGGCCGTCCTCGGCGCACAGCAGCGGGTTGTCGATCCTGGTCTTGTTCGTCCAGATCGCCACGTCCTGCTGAAAGCCGAGCGAGATGAAGTCGGCGAACTTGGCCGCGATCTTGTCGCCCCGCTCGCCGTCAACCCCAGGAGGCAGCTTGACGAGCACGCCCCACTGCAGCAGGAACGAATCTGGCGTGACCGGGTAATGGCAGTTGATCAGCACGCTCTCCATCGTGTACCCGTGGTAGTCGTGCCACAGGTAGTCGATCATGTAGGACGGGCCGTAATAGGCCGCCTCCGACCGCAGCGTGGTCTCCGCGCCGTAGTTGCCCACCTTGACGTCCGGCCGCGACTTGGTGGTCAGGTACTGGGCCGCGATATGGCCTTCGAGCACGTTCTTGAAGTAGGTCGGGAACGCGAAGTGGATGTAAAAGAAGTGCGCCATGTCGACGACGTTGTCGACTACCTCGCGGCAGTTCGAGTTCGTCACCAGGATCGAGTCCCAGGTCCAGTTGGACCATCCGGGGCTGAACGCGCCCTCAATCCTCGGGATGATGACGTCGGAAGGCGGCGGATTGCCCTCGGGGTCATTCCACACGAACAGCTGCCTGTTTTCCTCCAGGGTCAGCCAGGACCTGGTGCGCGCCGCCGGCGGCACCCGGCGCGCGTAGGGGATGTGCGCGCACCTGCCGTCGCCGCCCCACCGCCAGTCGTGGAACGGGCAGGCCACCTGGTCGCCCTTGATCGTGCCCTGGGTCAGGTCGCCGCCCATGTGCCGGCAGTAGCCGTCGAGCACGTGCAGCGTCCCTGACGAGTCGGCGAAGACGACGAGCTTGGTGCCGAACGCCCGCACGGCATGCGGGCCGCCGTCGCGGAACGTGTCGGCGAGGCCGAGGCAATGCCAGCCGCGCGCGTACCTGCTCGGCAGCGGTCCGGCGTCGATCGTCCTGACCCCGAGCCGGTCGTTCATTGGCGCCTCCCGTCGGCAATACCCCCATAGACTAGAACAGGTTCTAGTTCGTGTTCTAGTCTATGGCCCGGGCCAAGAGGAGCTGAACCGTGAGCGAGAAGCCATGAGTGATAGCGCTGCGCAGCCGGTGCTCGAGGCGGTCGCCGAGCTGCTGCCGAACCTGCGCGAGCGAGCGCAGGAAGCCGAGGACGCGCGGGCGGTGCCCGCCGAGTCGGTCAAGGAACTCCAGGACGCCGGCTTCTTCAGGCTGCTGCAGCCTGCCAGGTCCGGCGGGCTCGAAGCCGATCCGCTGACGTTCTACCAAGCGGTCAGGATGATCGCCAGCGCGTGCGGGTCGACCGGCTGGGTCGCCTCGGTCATCGGGGTGCACGCCTGGCAGTTGGCGCTGTTCCCGCCGGCGGCGCAGGACGAGGTGTGGGGCGATGACGCGGCCACCAGGATGTCGTCGTCCTATGCGCCGACGGGCCGCGCGCGGCTCGCCGAGGGCGGTTACACGCTGAACGGGCGGTGGAGTTTCTCATCCGGCTGCGGCCATGCCAGCTGGGTGCTGCTCGGTGGGATCGTGACCGACGCGGAGAAGAACCCGGTCGACTTCAGGACGTTCCTGCTGCCGATCAGCGACTACCAGATCGACGACGTCTGGGACACCGTGGGGCTGCGGGGGACAGGCAGCAACGACATCGTGGTGCGGGACGCGTTCGTGCCTGAGCACAGATCGCTCGGCTTCGGCGACGTCACCAAGTGCGCCTGCCCGGGGCAGGAGGTGAACGACGCGCCCCTATACCGGATACCGTTCGGCTCGGTCTTCTCCTGCACCATCACCACGCCGATCATCGGCATGGCGACCGGCGCCTACGACGCGCACGTGGCCTACCAGCGAGAGCGGGTCAGCACCGCGTACCTGGGGCAGAAGGCGGCCGAGGATCCCTTTGCCCAGGCCCGCGTGGCCAGGGCGGCGGCCGAGATCGACGCGGCCTGGCTCGCGCTCGGGCACAACATGACCGAGCTGATGGGGCACGCGCGGGCCGGAGTACCCATCCCGATGCCACTGCGGCTGCGGATCAGGCGCGACCAGGTGCTGGGCACCGAGCGGTCGGTCGGGGCCGTCGACCTGCTCTACGAGAACTCAGGCGGCCGGGCGCTGCGGTCGGGGACGCCGATCCAGCGATGCTGGCGCGATGTGCACGCGGGCCGGGCGCACGCGATCAACGACCCCGAGCGTGCCCTGTCGATGTACGGGCGGGGCGAATTCGGCCTCCCTCCGGCCGCGGACGCGATGCTATGACCATCCTCGCCATGGCTGACACCAGCCGCTTCGCGCAGACGGCGATGATGCGCCTGCACTACCACGAGGCTGGCGCCGGAGATCCCGTCGTGCTGCTGCATGGCGGCGGCCCGGGCGCGTCGGCCTGGTCGAATTTCGGCCGCAACCTGCCCGCTTTCGCGGCTGGCTTCCGCGTGCTGATGCCGGACCAGCCCGGCTTCGGCCAGTCGGATGCCCCGCCAGTGGAGGGCAACTACTTCACGTTCTCGGCCCGGGCGCTGGCCAGCTTGCTTGACCACCTCGGGATCGACCGTGCGCACCTGGTCGGCAATTCGCTCGGCGGCGGCACGGCCGTGCGGTTCGCGCTGAACTACCCGGACCGGGCGGGCCGCCTCGTGCTGATGGGACCTGGCGGGCTCAGCCTGAACGCCTTCTCGCCCGACCCGACCGAGGGCGTCAGGCGGCTAGGCGAATTCGCGGCTCCCCCGGGACCGAGCAAGGAGAAAATGGCGGCATTTCTCCGTACGCTAGTTTTCAACCAGAAGCACATCACCGATGAGCTGATCGATGAGCGTTACGAGCAGGCGAGCAGGCCGGAGGCGATCGCGGCGATGGCCGCGCTGGGACTGTCCTTCTTCGACAAGGCCACGGCCGAAGACGGCATGCTGTGGCGCGAGGCGCACCGGCTGCGCAACGAGGTGCTGCTGATCTGGGGCCGGGAGGACCGGGTCAACCCGCTCGACGGCGCAATGGTCGCGCTCAAGCAGATCCGCAAGGCGCAGCTGCACGTGTTCGGCGGCTGCGGGCACTGGGCCCAGCTGGAGAAGTTCGACGAGTTCAACCGGCTCGCTCTCGGGTTCCTGGGTGCTGGCCGGTGAAAGGCTGCGCGCGATGAGCGAGATCCGGTCCCTTGGCTACCTGCGGATCGAGTCAGCCGACCCGGGCGCGTGGCGCGAGTTCGGCACCAGGCTCGGGCTGACCGAGGGGCGGGGGCCGCAGGCCGGCGCCGTGTACCTGCGGATGGACGACTTTCCCGCGAGGTTCGTGATCGTGCCAGGGGAGGCCGACCGGCTGCTCGCCTCGGGGTGGGAGACCGGGTCGGAGGAATCGTTCGGCGCGCTGGCTGAGCGGCTTTCCGGTGCCGGGGTGCCCGTCAAGGAGGCTACCGCTGACGAGCTGGCGGCGCGGCGGGTGGCCGGGATGATGAGCTTCGACGACCCGTCCGGCCACCGGCTCGAGGTGTTCTGGGGTGCGTCGCTTGACAGCCGGCCGGCGTTCAGCCCGTACGGGGTCGCCTTCGTGACCGGAGACTACGGGATGGGGCACGTCGTGATCCCGGCCTCCGACGACGCTGAGTCGATGGCGTTTTACGCGGGGCTCCTCGGGTTCCGGCTGCGGGACACGATGGCGATGCCGCCTGAGCTGTTCGGCCGCCCGGCCGGCGGGCCGCCGGCGATGATGCGGTTCCTGGGGGTCAACGCCAGGCACCACTCGCTCGCGCTGGCGCCGATGACTGCTGCGAGCGGCTGCGTTCACGTGATGATCGAGGTCGCCTCGCTCGATGATGTGGGCCGGGCGATGGACCGGTGCACCAGGCGCGGCGGCAAGCTCGCCGCCAGCCTGGGCAGGCACGCCAACGATCACATGGTCTCGTTCTACGTGCGGACGCCCGGCGGGTTCGACATTGAATACGGCACCGACGGCCTGCTCGTCGACGACTCGACCTGGGTAAGCCGGCAGACCACCGCCGTGAGCTCCTGGGGGCACGTCTTCGCTGTATCTGCCCGGGGGGACGACCCCCCGGAACCCCCGGTGTCCGGGGCGCCTTAGGCGCCGCCTTCCTTCCTCGCACACCCCGCTCGTCAGTCCAGGCGGCACCGCGCCGTATCTGCCCGGGGGGACGACCCCCCGGAACCCCCGGTGTCCGGGGCGCCTTAGGCGCCGCCTTCCTTCCTCGCACACCCCGCTCGTCAGTCCAGGCGGCACCGCGCCGTATCTGCCCGGGGGGACGACCCCCCGGAACCCCCGGTGTCCGGGGCGCCTTAGGCGCCGCCTTCCTTCCTCGCACACCCCGCTCGTCAGTCCAGGCGGCACCGCGCCGTATCTGCCCGGGGGGACGACCCCCCGGAACCCCCGGTGTCCGGGGCGCCTTAGGCGCCGCCTTCCTTCCTCGCACACCCCGCTCGTCAGTCCAGGCGGCACCGCGCCCCGGACGGGAATGAACGGCCGCTTCTGGACGCTCGCCATGTTCGTGGAACAAGTGCCCGCCAGCTTCGAGCCCGATCCCGAGCGGTTCCGTCAGGTGCTTGGTCACTTCTGCACCGGGATCACCGTGATCACAGCGATCGATGACGGGGAGCCGGTCGGGTTTTCCTGTCAGGCGTTCGCCGCGCTGTCCCTTGATCCGCCGCTCGTGCTCTTTTGCCCGTCGCGGACTTCGACTACCTGGCCGAGGATCGAGCGCGCTGGTTACTTCTGCGTCAATGTGCTCACGGCCGATCAAGGGCACCTGGCGACGCTGTTCGGCCGGAGCGATGCGCGCCGGTTCGACACGGTCACCTGGGCGGCGGACGCGGCCGGATCGCCGATCATCGACGGCGTGCTGACCTGGGTGAGCTGCAAGGTGCAGGACGTGCTCACGGTAGGCGACCACTACGTCGTCGTCGGCCTGGTGGGCGAGCTAGGCGACGTGGGGGCGCAGCGGCCGCTGCTGTTCTACCGCGGCCGGTACGCCACGTCGGCGGTACCGGAAGCCGAAGGCCCGCCCGAAGTAGTGGAAACCATGCTCGCATGGCCAAAGTACGCGGACTGGATGTAGCGGCCCGAGATTCAGCCGCCCGCCGACTTCATGGACCGCGCGTCCATCCCGGCGAGCGAGTCGCCGCCCACCTCGGCGTTGTGCGCGTGCGCGACGTGGTGCAAGCCGAACACCGAGTCCATTCCCGGCCGCATGCCCATGAGATCCTCGCATTGATTCACGGCTCTTTTGACAAGCGATAGGCCGAAAGATGGCATCGCGGCAACTCGACCGGCCAGGGCGAAGGCGGTATCGGCTAGCTCGGCCGCCGGCACGACCCGGTTGACCATGCCCAGTTCGTACGCTCGCTGCGCGGTGAACCTATCCCCGGTAAACAGCGCTTCCTTGGCGAATCGCGGCCCGAGCACCCACGGGTGGGCGAAGTACTCCACGCCGGGAATCCCCATCCGGACCACCGGATCGGCGAAGAACGCGTCATCGGACGCCACGATCAGGTCGCAGACCCAGGCGAGCATGAGGCCGCCCGCGATGCAGGCGCCGTGCACCATGGCGATCGAAGGCTTGGGAATCTCGCGCCAGCGCCGGCACATGCCCAGGTACACCTCCATCTCCCTGGCGTACCTGGCGTCGGCGCCCTCCTTGTCGGTGTGGTCCCACCACAGCACCGCCTTGCGGTCATAGGCGACGTGCACGTCCCGGCCGGGCGTCCCGATGTCGTGCCCGGCGCAGAAATGGTCACCGGCCCCGGCCAGCACGATGACCTTGACCTCGGCGTCATTGACCGCTTGCTCGAACGCCGCGTCGATCGCGTAGGTCATCACCGAGTTCTGCGCGTTACGGTAACGCGGCCGGTTCAGCGTGACCAGGGCGGTACTGCCGCGCCGCTCGTAGAGCACGACGGGCTCGGCATCTGGCTCGACAGTCACTGGCTATCCCCTCTGAGTACTCGCTTGAGCGGCTTGCCCGCCGGATTGCGCGGCAATGCGGTCATGAACTCGATCTGACGCGGCACCTTGAATCCCGCGAGCCGCTCCCGGCAGAAGGCGATCAGCTCGTCAGCGGCGGACTCGGCTCCCGGCCGCGGCACCACGAAGGCCTTGCCGACCTCGCCGAGCCGCTCGTCCGGCACGCCGACGACGGCGGACTCGGCGACCGCGGGATGCCGGGCGAGTGCCTGCTCGACCTCGGCCGGGTACACGTTGAACCCGCCGCAGATGTACATGTCCTTGAGCCGGTCGGTGATCGTGAGGTAACCGCGTTCGTCCAGGTGACCGACGTCGCCGGTGTGCAGCCAGCCGTCGGAGTCCACCGTTTCGGCGGTCGCCGCCTGATCACCCGCGTAGCCGAGCATCACGTTAGGCCCGCGGAGCAAGATCTCGCCGGTGCTCTCGGCGAGGCTGACTTCGAACCCCGCCGCCGCCCGGCCCGAGGTCGTGGCGATGGTCTTGTCGTCGTCATCGGGACGGCACATGGTCGCGACGACGGCCTCGGTCAGCCCGTAAGCGGTGAGCACGGCGTCGAAACTCAGCTCGGCGCGCATCCGCTCAACGAGCGCGACCGGAACCACGGCTGCCCCCGTCACCGCCAGGCGCAGGCTCGACAGGTCACGCTGGGCGCGTTCGGGGTGATCGAGGATCGAGACGTAGAGCGTCGGTGCCCCGGGCAGCACGGTGATCCGCTCGGCCTCGATCAGGCGCATCACGACACCGGGATCAAAAACAGGATGCGGTATCATGGCAGCGCCGGTCACGAGGCAGGCCAGGATGCCCGCCTTGTAGCCGAAGCTATGGAAGAACGGGTTGATGATCAGGTAGCGGTCCGCGCTGCTGAGCCCGCCGCAGTCGGCCCAGGCTCGCGCGACGGCCAGGGCCTGGCGGTGCGCCGACATCGCGCCCTTGCTCCGCCCTGTCGTTCCCGACGTGAACAAGATGTCGCTGACCTGATCTGGCGTGACCGCTGCCGCCCGCCGGTCAATCTCGTCCGGGGCGGCCGAGCGCTGGATGAAGTCATCCCAGCCGACTCCGTCCTCCGAAGGCCCGTCGGCCGGAATGCTCACGATCAGCGCAGGCAGCCCCGCGCCCGCTTCCCGGGCCGCTGTCCTGAGCACGGCAAGCCGGTCAGCGCCGAGGAACGGCCCGGTGACGAAGAGCGCGCGCACCCGGGCACGGGCGATCACATCGAGCGCCTCTGGCCCGGTGTACCTGGTGTTGACCGGGACGAGCGCCGCGCCCGCGTACAGCGAGCCGAGCGCGGCGAGCACCCAGTGGCGGGTGTTCGGCGACCAGACCGCCACCCGGTCGCCCGCCTCGATCCCGCTGGCGATCAGCGCGCCCGCGACCTGGCGAACTCCGGCGCGCAGTCCGGCGTAGGTGAGGACGGGACCGCCAGGTTCCGAGACGGCCACGGCGTCACCGAAGTCGCGGGCGGCCGCATCGACCGCGGCCGGGACGGTGCTCGTCACCGGAGCCTCCCAGGCAAGCAAGTGCTTGGTAGGGAGCCTACGGCACGGCCCGATAGCGGAACAACCCGTGATAATCGCGACCTGCGATAAAGCCGCGCTCTGATCCCGGTGATCTTAGATTCTCGAATTACTGCGCGCGGTCTTCTCATCAGGTGAGTTTCCGGCATTTAATTTTCCGGAGGCCAGAAGCGCGCGTCCTGAGATCTGAGCCGGGCCCTATTCGTCGGCTGCCCTTAGATCGCCCGGTGTGCCACCACCAGTTCCCCAACCTATGTGGGCTCCCCTCTGGCGGCCGCCCCACCCCCCGCGGCCGCCCCCCTCCCCCCGGCCGACCCCCATCAATCTCACAACGATGGGCTCACCCGCCGAGACGAGGCCCATCGAGGTCACATCGTCCGCGCTATAGCACCGTCAGGCTCACAACGACGGGCCTCGCAGAAGCCGGCCGTGGCCCAGCGGAGTCACAACGACGGGCCTCGGGGATGCGGGTGGGCTCGGGGATGCCGCCGATGGAAATTCTGGTGATGCCGGCCGGAGCGGCCGTGATCCTGGCGCTGACCGTGACCGGAGCTACCTTCATCGGCAACGCGGCCCTGATGAGGATGAGCGGGTCCGCTACGCTGGCGGCCGGAGGCCGTCGTGACTGAGGATGAGTTCCGCCAGAGGGTACGTGACTGGCTGGCCGAGGAGCTCGATGATCTCATCCAGCTTGGCATCGTGGCGGGGCGGGCACTCGGGCCGGCCCCGGGAGGCCGGTCATGACCGCGCCGGCGGACCCCGCGCCGGCGGACCCCGCGCCGGCGGACCCCGCGCCGGCGGACCCCGCGCCGGCGGACCCCGCGCCGGCGGACCCCGCGCCGGCGGACCCCGCGCCGGCGGACCCCGCGCCGGTTCCGCCCGCACCCCGTGATCTGCTGGCGGGCAAGGTGGTCGTGCTCACCGCGGCTGCCGGGACGGGGATCGGCGGCGCGGTGGCCAGGCGATGCCTGGATGAGGGTGCCAGCCTGGCGCTGAGCGACGCGCATGCCGGGCGGCTCGCCGCGGCGGCCGCCGAGCTGGCGGCTAGCTTCGGCACCGAGCGGGTGTGGGCCGTTCCCTGCGACGTGACCAGCGAAGATCAGGTGCGGGCGCTGATCGACGGGGCGGCGCGGCGGTTCGGCCGGATCGACGTGATGATCAACAACGCCGGGCTCGGCGGTACGGCATCGGTAGTCGAGATGGCTGACGAGCAGTGGCTGCGAGTGCTTGACGTGACGCTGAACGGGACGTTCCGGTGCACGCGGGCAGCGCTGCGGAGGCTGATCGATCAGGGCCACGGCGGGGCCATCGTGAACAACGCCTCGGTGCTCGGCTGGCGAGCCCAGCCCGGGCAAGCGCACTACGCCGCCGCCAAGGCAGGCGTGATGGCGCTGACCAGGTGCGCGGCCATGGATGTCGCTGAGCACGGCATCAGGGTCAACGCGGTGGCGCCGAGCCTGGTGATGCACCCATTCCTGGAGAAAGTGATGGACGCTTCGGCACTCGGCGAACTCCTCACGAAAGAGGCGTTCGGCCGGTCTGCGCAGCCGTGGGAGGTCGCCGCCGTCATGGTATTCCTGGCCAGCGACTACTCCTCCTACCTGACCGGTGAGGTTATCTCGGTGAGCAGCCAGCATCCCTAGCATCGTTCCCGCTGGTAAAACCCGGAAGAATGGCAAGTAGGGTTCAATTCTGCGCGGTAATTGGGTAAGCGCCGTGCGCACTATGGCGCCCTTCGCTTAGCGTTACCCGGCGCGGCTTTAATGGGCCGCCAAAACGGGTTAATAAGAGCGTTTCTCGTGCGAATTAGCGCGGGAAACGCCTTTTTTGCGAAGCGGGGCAGAAAATGATTTCAGGCGATAATAGGGTGCGGCGCGCCTTCGTGCTCGTCGCGATGATCTCGGTCATGGCGGCTAGCCCGCTGGCACCGGCGAGCGCTGGCGTGACGGCGGGCGCGGACGCGGGGTGCCAGCCGGTGCGGCTCCCGGTCGCACTTGGACCTGGCTCGCCGGCCAACCAGACCGTCTCTGGCACGTACTGCCAGCCGCAGGACTGGGCGAGCGGCCAGCACGAGGTCGATGTGCTGACCCCGGGCGCGACCTACAACAGGATCTACTGGGACTGGCCCGTGGACCCGGGCCTGTACTCCTATGTGGACAAGACGCTGGCCGCTGGCCGCGCCACCTTCGACTATGACCGGATCGGCACCGGGTCGAGCAGCCATCCGTTCAGCGCCGAGATCACGATCGGCTCCGATGCTTACGTGCTGCATCAGATCGTGCAGTGGCTGCGCGGCAGCCTGGGCTACAGCCAGGTGAACCTGATCGGCCATTCGCTCGGCTCGGTGATCTCGATTCAGGAAGCGGGCAGGTACGGCGATGCCAGCCGGGTCGTGATCACGGGACTGCTGCACGTAGCGCACGTGGGAGCGGGATTCGCCGCGACGCTCGGGTCCCTGCTGTACCCGGCCGCGGAAGACGCGCAGTACCTGGGCACGGGACTCGACGTGGCGTATCTGACGACCATTCCGGGTGACCGCGCCGCTGACTTCTACTCAAGCTCGGCCAGCCAGGCGGTCGTCGCCTACGACGAGGCGCACAAGGACGTCGTGGCGGCCACCGAGCTGGTGACGCTCGCCACCACCTGGGCGCTGCCGCCCGCACTGAACCTGTCAGACAAGATCACGGCGCCGGTGCTGATCGTGATCGGGGCGCAGGACGCGATCTTCTGTGCCGACCCGCCGGTCGTCGATTGCCCGCAGCCCGCTCAGCTGCTCGCGTCCGAGGCGCCGTACTACGCCAGGGCGGCCAGCCTGTCGCTCGACGTCATTGCGGGTACCGGGCATGACATCGCCTTGCACCCGACCGCCGATGAGTCTTTCGGCCTGATCAGCCAGTGGATCAGCAGCCACTGACAGCTAGCTCGCACCAGACGACCTTGCCGTACAGCTCCGGCTGCCAGCCCCAGTCGGTGGCCAGGGCGGAGATCACCTGAAGGCCGCGGCCGGACTCCTCGTCCTCGTCGCGGTCGCAAGTCGGCGGTACCGGCGCATGCGTGCTGTCGTGCACTTCGATCCGCACCAGGTCGGGGGAGCCTGAAATCGCGAGCCAGACCCTGGGAGTCCTGGCCGGTGCCGGCGCGCTGGCCCCCGGCGCGCCGGCGGCCTCGATGGCGTTGGTGACGAGTTCGGATACGAGCAGCACGATCGAGTCGATCAGGTCCTGATCGCGCGGCGGGCTGGCGTCGGCCAGCACGCTGGCTGTCCAGTGCCTGGCGGTCCGCACTGCTGACGGGCGCACGGCGAGCTCAAGGCTGCTCCGGCGAGTCGGCGCTCGGGTACGGAACGCGACAGCCGCCCTGCCCTGGGGCATAGTCGTCATGGCCACTTCCACTGCAGTAGGTCGCGCCATACGGTCATAAGTGACCGTATGGATCGCGAAACGCGTGTGCTCGCGCGATCTGGCCGACCCGAATTAACCGCTATGCGTTCGGCCAGCCACACCGGCTTTGCAATGGCAATCTTGACCAAGTTCGCTGTGACCGCACGTGCTCATCAGATTCTCCCGGTTCGCTGGGGAGGATCAGTTCAGTACCATCATTGGACCCCCGGATCGGGGGTTACCGTCGAGGCGCCCGGCTGGGATAGTAGTGTCCGGGACCTGACAATTATGTCCGGGCGGTCGCGACAGTAATGGCTGCGGCACCCGGATGGCTTTTCGAAGGAAACGGCAGTGAGTGGTAAGCCACGCAGTGTTAGGCAGGCGCAGGCGTTGCATGTGACGCAATTGCGCGAGGAAGGTCGCAGCTGGGCTGAAATTGGTGTTATCTTTCAGTCTGTCTACCGAGTCAATCCGCGGGTAGCCCTGCGGCAGGCCCATGGCTGGAGCCAGCCGCAGGCCGCGCAGCGCTGGACTGAGATCTGGCCAGACGACCCGAAGACGTTCAAGAACTTCTCGTACTGGGAGCAGTGGCCAGGGCAGACTGGCCACGCCCCGTCGCTTGAGACGCTTGACCGGCTCGCCAGGCTGTATGAGTGCAAGGTCACCGATCTGCTCGGCGACTGCCGCGACTACAGCCCGAGGCCGACCGCCATGCCGCAGGTGCGAGATCGCGCGCCGAACGTGAATGGTGCGGGCAGCGCGGCCGGCGCGGGCATCATGGCCGGGACGGGCAGCGCGGCCGGATCCGGAGTCGCCGGCCAGGGCGGTCAGCCAGGAGGCACTCGCGTCCGGCTGGCCCAGATCCCGGCCCAGGCGCGTGAGCGTTCTCCGGCCGTGTCGACGGCGGCGCTGCAGGCCGCGCTCGAGACGATCAGGCGAGCGCAGGTCACCCAGCTCATCCAGGCCGGCAGCGTGGCCGAGGAAGCAGGCCCCCGGCTGCGCCGCAGGACGCTGCTGCTCGATGCCAGCACCGCGCTCGCGGTCGTAGCGGCCGCTCCGGTGCTCGAGGTTCCGAGGCTTGTCGCCGGCTCGCGGCCAGGCAAGCTCAGCGCCGACCTGGCCATCGTGCACTACACGAGCGAGGTCGTGGCGGGGCTGCGCCGCCTGGGCGGCACGGTCGGCCCCAGGATCACGCTGCAGCCGGCCATGGCGCTCCGCTCCGCGATGGCCGCGCTGGCCAGGACCGTGCCCGACGTCGTGACCAGCCAGGCGCTCACCGCCTACGGCGACCTCACCCAGCTGATCGGCTGGCTGCTGTTCAACCTCGGTGACCACAAGGCCGCCTGGTACTACTACGACGACGCGCGGGCGGCGGCCTACCGGGCCGGCAACAATGACCTCGTCACCTACACCCTGGCGGCGGCGAGCCAGCTCGCGGCGTCGCGGCGCCGCCCGGCGCATGCGATCGACCACGCTCAGGCCGCGCTGGTCGCGGCCAAGGCGAGCGGCAGCCCCTACGCGGTGGCGTACGCCTCCGATGTCGCCGCCCGCGCCTACGCCGAGGCCGGCCAGGGCGGGCGCTGCCAGGCGGCACTCGACCGGGAGCAGGAAGCGCTCGGCCGCATCACTCCGGAGACGCCGCAGGCGCCCTGGTGGTACTTCTATGACCGCTCGTTCTACTGGGGCACGGAAAGCGAATGCGCGCTCAAGCTGGACTTGCCGGTGGACGCCTCAGACGCGGCACGCCGCTCGCTCGGCCTGCTCGCGCCGGTCAATTGCCATAACAGCGCGCTCACGCTCGCCTTCCGCGCCGAAGCCCTGATTAAGCAGGACGAGATCAGCGAAGCGTGCGAGACATTGGCTGACTCGGCCAGGTTGACTACGCTGAATAGCTCACGGCGGATCTCGGCCAGGATCGCCGCGCTCCGGCGGGAGCTGCGCCCGGTGGACGACACCCCGGCGGTTCGCGATCTGGACGAGAAACTGGCCGAATATCGCAAGGCACGGGCAATGAGCGAGGCGGCCTCGGGCAGCCGGGCCGACATTGACTAGATCACACCATAGGAGCCGGCGGTGACAGGTAGTGGAATGACGCCTGAAGGCGTCGAAACCGACCGGCCTAGCGTCGCCAGGCTCTATGACTTCTTTCTCGGCGGCAACCATAATTACGCGGCCGACCGCGAGCTCGGCCGCCGACTGCTCGAGGCCGAGCCGAACGCCAGGTTCATTGTCACGGAAAACCGGGCTTTCCTCGGGCGCGCCGTGCGGTTCATGATCGACGCCGGCATCCGGCAATTCATCGACCTCGGATCGGGTATCCCGACCCAGGAGAACGTGCACGAGATCGCGCACCGGTATGATCCCGAAGCGCGGGTCATCTACGTCGACAATGACCCGGGCGTAGTCGCGCACAGCAAGCATCTGCTGCGCGGCGACCCGCTCGTCACGGTGATCAACGCCGACCTGCGCCAGCCCGAGACAGTGGTGCGCCATCCTGAGGTCCGCAGGCTGATCGACCTGGACCAGCCGGTCGGATTGCTGATGATCACCGTGCTGCACTTCATCCCCGACTCGGCCGGGCCTCACGACATAGTCGGGCGCTTCGGGCAGGCGCTCGCGCCTGGCAGTTACCTGGCCATCACGCACGCCACTCACGACGCGGCGCCAGAGCGCGCCGCCGAGGTCGTCGAACTGTACAAGAACGCGGCGTCCTCGGCTTACACCAGGTCCTATTCGGAGATCAGCCGGTTCTTCGAGGGCTTCGAGCTAGCCGGGCCCGGCCTGGTGTACATGCCGGCGTGGCGCCTCGACGGGGTGGTGCCCGCCGACCCCGAGCGCGCCTGGTTCTTCGCCGGGGTCGGACGCAAGCCGCCAGGTCAGAACTGACCCGACCAGGCCGCGGCGGGGGCTGTGGATCTGCGCCTGCCCTCGCTCCTGAGCAGGAAGCCAGCGAACATCAGCACCACGCCGCCGAAGATGCCGATGAACCCGCTGGCCACCCCGATCGTGCAAACGACGCCGGCTGAGCAGGTCTGTGAGACAGGGGCCCTGCCGCGCTGAGGATCTCCCCGATGAAGCCGCCAATGGTCAAGTTGAACCCGATCGCGACGAGGAGCGACCCGAGCAGGCCGGCCCCTACGATGACGACGGGGTTGCGGCCAGCCAGGATCCGGCGCCGCATGCGGCGCAGCGACAAAAAGGCGAGCAAGATGAAAAAGAGCAGGGCGGCGATGCCGATGAACAGGTACCACGGTGCCACGCCGGTCGCGTGAGCGAAATTGGTGCCGGTCAGGGTCGCCTGATCGAACGTGGCGCCGCTCAGGTTCGCCTTGGACAGGTCGGCCCCGGTCAGATCCGCCTGGATGAAGCTGGCGCCGGTCAGGTTGGCGCCGATTAGCTTGGCTTCTTGTGCGCTGACCTGGGTGAGATCCGCGTCGGTGAGGTTGGCGCCCGACAGGTCGGCGCCAGTCAGGGTCGCCTGGCCCATGTCACAGTGCCGCAGATCGGCATTGCGCAAGATCGCGCCGGTGAAGTCGACCTGGATCAGGCTGAGCCCGGACAGGTCCGCCCCGGTCAGGTTGGCGCAGCGCAGGTGACCGGGCTGGAACCCGGACAATTGCGAGTCGCTGATGTGCTGCCCGGCAAGATCCGGCCCGGAACCTGGCTGGCATCCGGCACTGGCCGCGGCCGCGGCGGTGGTGGCGAGCGCCAGTCCTGTCGCTCCGGTCAGGGCGGCGGCCATCGCCGCCAGCCCGGCTAGCGCACGTGCGCGCGATCTAGATTTCCGCATCTTTTATCCCCCGCCGATTCGAGCTGAAAGGGACAGTATCTTGGCAAACCTGGCATGAGGCAAGAACGCCGCGAAACACGGCGGGCGTGAGCTTCTGCCGCTTTCGGCCGGCGAGGCATCGAGCCTGGTTAAGATGGCCAGGTGACTGGCCGGTCAAAACGGGCTCAGGGCGGCAGGCGTGCCAAGGCGACGCCGGCGGAGCCAGATCTGCCTGCTGAACTAACCTCCTCCTTCCTCCCCGATGCGGATCTGGCCGACGGCGTCGTCCATGTCGGCCTGGCCGTTCACGATCTGGACCTGTCTGACCGTGAAGCGGCAGGGGCCGAGCTTGACCAATGCCGGTACAGCAATGTCAACTTCGGGCAGGTCCGGCTGCGCCGGGCGACATTCAGGGACGTCCATTTCGAGCGGTGCGATCTGGCGAACCTGCGGGCCAGGGAATCCTCGATCCGCCGCGTCGCGATCAGCGCGTCCAGGATGACGGGCTTTACCTGGATCACCGGCACCATGGACGATGTCAGGTTCGATAACTGCCGGATCGACCTCGGCTATTTCTCCGGTACCAGATTTTCCGACGTGCTGTTCACCGAATGCCGTCTTGATCAGGTCAACTTCGGCGGCGCTGAGCTGACGGGTGTCAGATTCGAGAACTGCGGCCTGGCGGGCGCTCAGTTCTCCGGTGCCAGGCTGGCGGACACGAGGTTCACCGGGTGCGACCTCACAGGCATCAGCGGGGTCACCAGCCTGCGCGGCGCGAGCATGGCAAGTTCGGACGCCCTCGCCCTGGCCGCCGCATTCGCCGAAGCCCTGGGCATCAAGATCGAGGACTGATCGGGACCTTCAGGACACCGGTGATGTTCCGTGATCACGCCCGCGTCCGTGTTCACGGAAGAGCGGCCAGGTCAAGGAGGCTGTCGGCTGACTCGGGATATTGGCGAGTCTGGCGCCTGGTGGGTCAGCGGGAGGTTTTCCCCTTGAGATTTTTCAACTAGTGCCTCCGCGCGTGATCTGTGTTTCCGGGCGGACGTGCACTGTGCCCCGGAACGGCGCCGCCGGGGGCAGGGTGAGCATCGTGGAGGCGGGCATGACCAGCAACCTGGGCCGCCCCGACACTGTCGCGGGCCGGGCCGCCGGGCCAGGCCAGGCCGGGCCAGGCCCGCGCAGCGTAGGCGGAGGGAGCAGCGGGGATCAGATGCGCTCGATTATCGTGGCGGTGGCCATGGCGCCGCCGGCGCACATCGAGATCAGGGCCGTCGCGGCGTCCCGGCGCTCGAGTTCGTGCAGGGCCGTGGTGATGAGCCGGGCGCCCGTGCTGCCTACCGGGTGACCGAGCGCGATCGCGCCGCCGTTGACGTTGACCAGGTCAGGATCGGGCCGGTGCACGCTCATCCAGGAAAGCACGACCGAGGCGAACGCCTCGTTGACCTCGAACAGGTCGATATCGCCGATCGTCATGCCGCTGCGGCGCAGCACCCGCTCGGTGGCGGCGACCGGGCCGTCGAGGTGGTAGTACGGCTCGTCGCCGATCAGCGCCTGCGCGACGATCCTCGCCCGGGGCCGCAGGCCAAGTTCCGCGGCGCGGGAGGAGTCGGCGAGCAGCACGGCGGCGGCGCCGTCGGAGATCTGGGACGAGGTGCCCGCGGTGTGCAGGCCATCGTCGAGCACAGGCTTGAGCTTGGCCAGCCCGGCCAGGGTCGTCTCGCGCAGGCCCTGGTCGCGGTCCACGGTGACCGTCTCGCCCGTCGGCTCCCGATCCTGGCCGAGCGCCGGCGCCTTGACCGCGAGCACCTCACGGTCAAAACGGCCCTGCGCCCAGGCCCGCGCCGCCTTCTCCTGACTCACCAGGCCGAACGCGTCGAGATCGGCCCTGGTCAAGTTCCGCCTAGAGGCAATCCGCTCGGCGGCGGCGAATTGGTTCGGCATGTCGATTGTCCAGCTGGCCGGGCGCGGCGAAGAACCTCCGGCCATGGCGGCGGTACCCAGGGGCACGCGGCTCATCGCCTCGACTCCGCAGCCGATGCCCACGTCGATCGCCCCGGCCGCGATCAGGCCGGCGATGAGATGAACGGCCTGCTGGGCCGAGCCGCACTGGGCGTCCAGGGTCTGGCAGCCGGCCTGCCGCGGCAGGCCCGAGTGCAGCCAGGCGGTGCGGGTGATGTTGTTGGACTGCTCGCCCGCCTGGGTCACGCAGCCGCCCGCGAGCTGCTCGACCAGCGCAGGATCCAGGCCGGCCCGCTCGATCAGCCCGCGCTGGGCGAAGCCGAGGATCTCGGCCGCGTGCAGGCCGGACAGGCTGCCGTTGCGCTTGCCGATCGGGGTGCGGACGGCTTCGACGATGACGGCGCTGCCCATGGCTGACCCTTCCCTAGTGACTCCCTCATGGTAGAACGTGTTCCAGTTTTCTGGTGTAATCGGTCGAAAGGAACGCGGTCGCCGAGCAAGCGGAGGCAGGTATGCCGGGACCACAGATACCCGCCGGCTTCGACTTCACCAACCCCGACCTGTACGCGAGCCGGGTTCCCAGCGAGGAGCTGGCCGAGCTCAGGCGGGCCGCCCCGGTCTGGTGGAACAGCCAGCCTGACTCGGGCTTCGAGGACGACGGCTTCTGGGTCGTCAGCAGGCATGCCGATGTCGTCGAGATCTCGCGCAACAGCGACCTGTTCGGGAGCTGGGAGAATACCGCGATCATCCGGCATGGCGGGCAGGTCAAGGACGGCATCGACCTGCAGCGGCTGATCCTGCTGAACATCGACCCGCCGCAGCACACCAAGCTGCGGCAGATCGTCTCACGGGGGTTCACCCCGAGGGCCATCGGCAGCCTCAGGGAAAAGCTCACCGAGCGTGCGGCGAAGATCGCGGCGACCGCGCTCGAGTCGGGCACCGGCGACTTCGTGACCGACGTCGCCTGCGAACTGCCGCTGCAGGCAATCGCCGACCTGATGGGCGTGCCGCAGGAGGACAGGAAGAAGATCTTCGAGTGGTCGAACGTGATGGTCGGCTACGACGACCCCGAGTTCGAGGCCGCCGGCCAGCTCGCGGCCGCCGAGCTGGTCGGCTACGCGATGACGATGGCGCAGGACCGCAAGCAGTGCCCGCGCGACGACATCGTCACCAGGCTGGTCAACGCGGAGATCGACGGCGATCACCTGGGCTCGGACGAGTTCGGCTACTTCGTGATCTTGATGGCCGTGGCGGGCAACGAGACCACCAGGAACGCCATCAGCCACGGCATGCTCGCCTTCTTCGACCATCCCGATCAGTGGGAGCGCTACCGCGCCGAGCGGCCGGCCACCACCGCCGACGAGATCGTCAGGTGGGCCACTCCGGTGACCGCGTTCCAGCGGACGGCGAAGGCCGATACCGTGATCGGCGGGCAGGAGATCAGGAAAGGCGAGCGCGTCGGCCTGTTCTACCGGTCGGCCAACTTCGATGAGGACGTGTTCGACTCGCCCGGGAAATTCGACATCACCCGGGACCCGAATCCGCATCTGGGCTTCGGCGGCACCGGGGCGCACTACTGCATCGGCGTCAACCTGGCCAGGATGGAGATCGACCTGATCTTCAACGCGATCGCCGACGCGATGCCCGCGATCCGCCAGGCGGGCGACGCCGAGCGCCTGCGATCAGGCTGGCTCAACGGCATCAAGCGCCTCCCTGTCACGTACGCCTGATCCTGGGCAGCCTAGTCCGGCGTGTCGGCGACCACCCACATGGAGAAGTACTGCGAGCCGCCGCCGTAGGCGTGGCCGAGGGCGGTGCGGGCGCCTGGCACCTGGTGCTCGCCCGCCTTGCCGGTCACCTGCATCGCCGATTCGGCGAACCTGAGCAGTCCGGACGCGCCGATGGGATTGGACGACAGGACGCCGCCCGACGGGTTCACCGGGAGGGCGCCGCCGATCTCGGTTTCCCCTGACTCAGTGAGCCGCCAGCCCTGGCCAGGTTCGGCAAAGCCGAGGTTTTCCAGCCACATCGGCTCAAACCATGAGAATGGAACATAGATCTCGGCCGCGTCGATCTGCTCGACTGGGTTGCTGATTCCGGCGGACTCCCAGAGCGCCCTGGCGGCGTCGGCGCCGGCGCGCGGGTTCACGTGGTCCTTCCCGGAGAACATCGTCGGCTCCGTCCGCATCGACGTCGCCCTGATCCACGCGACCGGCCGGTCAGCGGCCTCGGCGGCGGCCTGGTCACCGAGCACCACGGCGCACGCCCCGTCCGACGACGGGCAGGTCTCGTCGTAGCGGACCGGGTCCCACAGCATCGGCGAGGCGAGCACCTTCTCCGCGGTCATGTCCGCCTGGCGCAGGTGCGCGTACTGATTGCGGGCGCCGTTGCGGCGGTCCTTGGCGGCCACCATGGCGCCGATGTGACCTGGCGCGCCGCTGCGCCTGATGTAGGCGCGGATGTGCGGCGCGAAGTAGCCGCCAGCGCCGGCCAGCACCGGCATCGAGAAGGGCGGCGAGATCGACAGCGCCCACATGGCGTTGGACTCCGACTGCTTCTCGAACGCCACGGCCAGGACCCGCTTGTGCACCCCTGACTGGATCAGGCTGGCCGCGACCAGCCCGGTGGCGCCGCCGACCGAGCCGGCGGTATGCACCCGCAGCAGCGGCTTGCCGACCGCGCCGAGCGCGTCGGCCAGGTACAGCTCCGGCATCATGACGCCCTCGAAGAGGTCGGGCGCCTTGCCGACGACGACGGCGTCGATCTGGCCGGCCTCGAGGCCGGCGTCGGCCAGTGCCCGGTCAGCCGCCTCGCGGCACAGGCCGGCGATGGAGACGTCCGTGCGCTTGCTCCTGTGCCGCGTCTGGCCGGTGCCGATGACAGCTGCGCGATGCTTCATATTTCACCCGTGCCTTTCCATCGCGGCTGACCGCAGGACGCAGACCAGGTTCTGCTGCAGGGCCGGCCCGCTGGTCGCGTGACCTAGCGCGACGTCGGCGCGGCCTGCCATGATCTCGGCGGCCGCGCAGCCGATCCTGGCGAGCCCGGCGGCGAACATCGGGTTGCCGGCCAGCGCGCCGCCCGACGGGCTGATCGTGGTGCCGTCGCTGAGGTCCAGGGCCCGGCGCAGGAGCAGCTCCTGATGGGTGAACGGCGCGTGCAGCTCGGCGACCTGCGCGTCCGCCGCGCCCGCGGCCTGGCCCGCGCTGCGGGCCGACGGGGAGACGGTCAGGTCGCGGGCACCGAACTCGGCCGTGTCGATGCGGTGCTCGAAGCCGGTGATCCAGGCTGGCCGCTCGCACAGCGCGCGGGCGCGGTCTCCGGCCGCGAGGATGACCGCGGCGGCGCCGTCGGTGACCGGGGCGCAGTCGTGGGCGCGCAGCGGGTCGGCGACGTAGGGGCGGGTCAGGAGTTCGGCCGGGGTGGCGCCGCCGGCGCCGCGCGCGGCTACCTCGGCCATCTGCTCTGGCGTCCACGCCCCCGCTTCGATGCCCGCCCTGGCCTGGAGCGCGGCGATCGAGACCGAGTCCGGCCACAGCGGCGCCACCAGGTACGGGTCGAGCTGGAGCGACAGCACCTGGCGCAGGTGCCCGGCCGACGACTTGCCGAAGCCGTAGGCGAGAGCGATCTCGGCCTCGCCGGTCAGGATCTTGAGCCACGCCTCGTACAGCGCCCAGGCGCCGTCCATCTCCACGTGCGACTCCATGACCGGCGGGAACGCGCCGATCGCGTCGACCGCGGATACGAACGAGAACGCCCGCCCGGCCAGGTAGTCAGACGATCCCGAGCACCAGAAGCCAATGTCGCCCTTGGTCAGCCCGGTCGCCTCGAAGACCTCGTGAAAGATCGGCACGAGCATTTCCACGCCGTTGGTCGTGGCGGCCGAGCGCCGCTCGTTAGGCGCCTGCGCGAAGCCGATCACTGCGACATCGGTCACGGTGTCCTGCCTAGAGGTGGTGGGCGTAGGAGTCGTAGGGGGCGTCAGGCTCCCCGGTCGGCTCGAAGTGGTCGATGTTGCGCATCGAGGTGGTCCACTCCCCGCGCGGCTTCCACACCGCCCTGACCCGCATGCCCATGGTGACCTCGTCGGGCTCGCAGCCGAGGATCAGGTGCTGGATCGCGATGTCGGCGCCGTCGATGAGGACCGATGCCGCGACGTAGGGCGTGGGCACCTGCTGGCCGTGGAACGGGACGTTCACCACGCAGAACGTCGTCACGATGCCGGTGTCGGGCAGCTCCACCTCGGCCTGAGTGGGCACGCCGTCAACCGGGCAGGCGCCGCGCGGCGGCAGGTAGACCTTGCCGCAGGCGGGGCAGCGCTGGGCGATCAGCTTTCCTGCCGCGAGGCCGCGCAGGAAGCTGTCCTCGCCGGGTGAGACCGTGTGGTCATAGCTGAGCTTGATCGGCGTGGTCACCATGGTGACCGGCCCCGTGGTGACTGGCCCGCCGGGCGCGGATGCGTCGCCTGGCTCGAAGCACTCGATGTCGGTGATGCCGCGCCCGCCGCTGCCCGACCAGCGGGCCCGCACCCGCATGCCAGTCCGCATCAGGTCGGCCGAGCCCGCGTCGACGGCGTGCAGCATCGCCGTGTCGGCGCCGTCCAGCCTGATCAGCGCCCACCCGAACGGGTAACCGAGCGGCTGCCCGGCGATCGGGCGCGGCATCCAGGACCAGGTGAGGACCGTGCCGCCCGGCCCGACCTCGACGAAGTCGCCGGGCGGGTCGCCGGTCACCGGGTCGTACTCGAACGGCGGAGCGTGCACGAGTCCGTCCGATGCCCGGGCACCGAGAATCCGGCGGCCGGCCAGCCCCGTCATGAACGCGCCGAGCGTCGGGCCGAGCGAGCGGGTGTAATCGAAGGAGATGTCCAGCGGAGCATGCAGTGGCTGGCTCGAACGTGGCTGGCTCACGCATGAAAGTGAAACATGTTCTAGGTGTGGTAGGCAAACACGGTGCTACTGGCGGCTCAGCGCGTCGATGGCCGTCATGTCGGCCTCGGTGAGCTCGAACCCGAAAAGGTCGATGTTCGCGGTGATCCGGTCCGGATGCGAGGATTTCGGGATCACGACGATCTGGTGCTGCAGGTGCCAGCGCAGCACGACCTGAGCCGGCGTCGCCTGATGGGCCGCCGCGATGCCGGTCAGGCCCGGGTCATCGAGGCTGACCTCCTTGATCGGGCTGTAGCCCTCCATCACGATGCCGCGCTCGGCGTGCCCGGCCAGCACGGCGGGGTCGTGCCGCCGCGGGTCCCAGTGCACCTGGTTGACTGACGGAGTCTCGCCGGTGGCCTGAATCAGGTCGTCGAGCTGCGTCAGCGAGTAGTTGCTGACGCCGATCGCCCGCGCCAGGCCGGCGTCACGGAGCCTGCGCATCTCGTTCCAGGCTTGCCGGCTGTCTGGCGGGCGCGAAGGCGGCCAGTGCAGCAGCCACAGGTCGACGCGGTCTGTCCGCAACGCGCGCAGCGACCTGCGCAGGACTCTTTCCTCCTGTCCCGCGTCTGAAGGCCTGACCTTGGTCGTGAGGAATACCTCGCCGCGACCTGCCTCGCTGGTCTCGACCGCCTGGCCGATCTCGGTCTCGTTGCCGTACATGGTGGCCGTGTCGATATGCCGGTACCCGGCGGCCAGGGCAGCGGTGACCGCGTCGCGCGCGGCGTCGCCGCGCAGCTTCCACGTGCCAAGGCCCACGACCGGAAGCTGGCTGCCGCCCGGCAGCGCCACCGCGGGGACGTCGGTCGGTTTCGTCATGGAGGTGATTATTCCGCGTTCGGCGCCCGTTGGCACGCTCGCCCGGCAATGATTGCTAACTCGCTCGTCGGCGGGCCGCTGATTGCGAACCGCTCGATAACCACACTCTGTAATTGACCGGCCGCCAGGGCTTAGCGCATCTAGCGGATAAAAACGGTACATCAGCGCGATCCGCAATTTCTCACTGTAAGAATATCAACTTCTGTCAAGAGCGCCATGCGTGGACCAACGGCGTGCTATATCTCGCTCATCCCGATGCGCGGATTGCCAGGCGGAGGCATATGCCCGTGAAATCGACAGTAATACCGGAGCGGCCGGAATACCGGCCGTTTCCGCCCGGCCCCAGTGCTGAAGGCGCGCGGGCCGTCGCTGTCACCATGCTCGGCAGGTTCGGCGACCTCGATCCGCGTGGTTATCCGAAGCATGCGAGATCGCTGACGGCGCGGGCGGCGCGTCAGCGCATGCTCTTGCTCGCGGTGATCCTCGGCATCGCCGCGAGCGCTTCGCTGGTGGCCCTGCCCAGGGTTTTCCGCCCCCATGGAGCGGACCACCGGCAGGCTGGCACCGGACCGTCGCTCGACGCCTCGGCGCGGGCCAGGAACCTCGCGGCGGCCTGGGTCGGCAAGTGGGTCTCGAGGAGCGCCGACGTGGCCTGCGATCCGGGCATGTGCCAGCTCCTGGAGGCTCACGACGTCTCATCAGGGGAGATCTGGCCGATGGCGCCCGGAGCCACCGATCCGCTCGACGCGGTGATCGTGGTGGAGACGCCCACGATCAGGAGCCAGTTCGGGCCGAGGCTCATGAAGGTCTACGCCCCGGCCGTCCTGGCGAGCTTCGGCACCGGGAGCATCAGGGTCGAGGTCCGGGTGGTAGCGGCGGGTGCCGCCAGGTATGAGCGGCAGCTCAGGACGGACGTGACGGCGAGGCGGTCGGCAGGCGCGGCCCTGCTCCGCAATCCGGGACTCGCGGTGGCGGGCCAGGCGCGCGGTCAGCTTGCCTCGGGCGAGGTGGATTCGCGCTTGCTCACCAACCTGGCGGCACTGGTGCACTGGGGGAACCCGGTCTCGGTACTCGGCTTCGGCGGTGCGGGCCCGGGAGCCAGCCGGGGCATGCCGGTGCTGTCAATGGAGATCACGCCGATCATCCGGAGGCAGCCAGGAGGCGCGCTTACTCCGGCCCGCCGTGCGGCGTCGATCGCAAGGGCCGTGACCAGGATTCTCCGATTCCTCCGGGCTCAGATCGCACCGCTGAACCCGGCGAGCGTCTCGCATTGGCGTAGCGCGGGCGGCCAGCTCGTCGTGCGGGTCGACTTTGGCGCGCCGACTCAGTTCGGGGTATTTGGCGGCAGGCCGGTCGAGACGATGCCGATCGCGAAGCCGCCGCCCGGGTAATCGAGCCCGAAGTCCTTCACCGAATAGCGCAAATACCGAAAAGAGGAATCATGAGATTAATATTGCCTGGAACTGTCCGGAGAGGTGTCCTGGCTGCCTCGGCGGTGGCCCTGGGAATGCTCACTTTCGCCGTATCGGCGTCGGCGGCAGCATCGGCGTCGCTGGCGGCGGTCACTCATCCAGGCGCGGGAACGGGCGCTCGGGCTCATGCCGGCAAGACCGGCTGGCTCAGGCTCGCGCACCTGTCACCGAACACCCCCGCCGTCGATGTCTACCTGTACGCGTTCAGCAATCCGCGCGCCGAGGTGGTGCTGCACCACGTCAGCTACGGCACGGTCTCGCCGTACCTGCCTGCCCCGGCCGGCACCTACACGGTCTCGATGCGGGCGGCAGGCGCGCCGCCGTCCTCAGCGCCAGTGCTGTCCACGGCGGTCAAGGTGCGGGCCGGCGACGCCTACACGGTGGCGGGCATGGGGCCGCGCGCCGGGCTGCGGCTCGTGGTGCTCGACGACCGGCTGTCGGCGCCGCGCGGTCGCTCGATGGTCCGGGTGATCCAGGCCTCGATGCGCGAGCGTCAGATCACGGTCCGCGCCAAGGGCGAAGTGCTCGGCCGCGACCTGAATTTCGCGACCGCGACGGCCTTCCAGCCCATCGTGCACGGTGACTACACGGTGCGCGCGGCCGGCGGCACCGAGTCGGTCGCTGACCGGGTCGACCTGGCCGCCGGGACCATTCACACGCTCGTGGTGCTCGACGTCTCGGACCGCCTCAAGCTCGTCGACCTGACCGACGCGGTGGGCAGCAGCAAGGTGCCGTCGACAGCGCCGGCGACCGGGTTCGGCGGCACGGCTCCGATCGCCGGGCCGGCGCTGCTGCCGTGGGCCGCGCTCATGGCAGCCGGCCTGCTGCTCACGGCGCTCGGCCTGGTCACCTTCCGCAGGAACCGGCTCGCCCGGGCGAGCACCTGGCTGACGTGAAGCCAGACGGGCGTCATGCGGTGACGGCACGCCGGCCAGCCAGGGTGATCGGCCTGATCATGCTCCTGGCCGGCGTGCCGGTGACGCTGGCCGCGATAGCGGGGATCGTCGTGAGCGGCTGGCCCGGCCGGGCCGCCTACCCGGCCGCGCCGGTTTCGCGGGTGGCGGTGCCGCGGGGACCGGTCGGGCCGGTGCCGGACGCGGCCAGCCACGGCGGCGTGCCCGGACCGGTGTTCCTCATCATCCCGGCGATCGGCGTGCGGACACCGCTGATCAGGCTCGGCACCACCGGCGGCGGCGCGATGGCTGTGCCGTCGAGCGCGAAGGTGGCCGGCTGGTACACAGCGAGCCCGCGGCCGGGCGCGATCGGCTCGTCGATCATCGCGGGCCACGTCGACTCCTATCGCGGCCCGGGGGTCTTCTTCCGGCTGCACCTGCTGCGCCCGGGCGATCGCGCCTTCGTGCTGCGCGCGAACGGCACGCTGGCTGTCTTCCGGATCACCGTCGTGCGCGAGTACTCGAAGGCAGCCTTTCCCGATTCGGCCGTCTACGGGCCGGTGCCCTACGCGGGGCTGCGCCTGATCACGTGCGGCGGGACGTTCGACCCGGAAACGGGCAGTTACCTGAGCAACTACGTCGCCTACGGCCAGGAAGTAGACCCAGACCGTCTCTAGTTTCTGCTCCTCGCCGCAGGGCCTGGCGGCCCGGCCCGCGACAGCATCGGGCGGCCCGGGTTGCTGGTCACGTCCGCCGCTAACAGCAACAGGGAGGGCCACGATGCTCACGCTGCCCCGGCGGCGCCGTTCCGGGGCACAGCCGCACCTTCGCCCAGAAGCAGAGATCACGCGCGGAGGCACTAGTGCAAAATCTCAAGGGCAAGCCTCCCGCTGACCCGCCAGGAGCCTGATTCTCCAAGATCGCGAGTCACGCGACAGCCTCCGGGACCGGGTGATCTTCGGTAGTCAGGGAGGAGGGCGTGATCCCGCTGTCCTGGAGGCCCGTCGGGTGACTCGTGATCAGGATCGGGAGCCTTTCCGGCATCGTGGGGGAGAGTTCTCAGTCCGGGGAGCTGAACGTGCGGGAGCGGCAGGTGCGATGCTCCGTGATCAAGGATCGGGGCATGATCACGGAACTTCGCACCTGTCCTTACCTGGGCGATCTTCCGTGATCAAGCCCGTGAACATGATCACGGAAACCAGCACGGGTCCCTGAGGTTGCCGCGCGGCTCGTGAGCAGGATCGGGGAGCCGAAAAAGCTCCCCGATCCTGGATGTATCTGGGCGGCCGCCGCTTCCACTTCCGTAATGGCGGCAGCCGCCGCCAGGCCGAGTGGGGAGGCAGTCATGACCGTGACCGACCGGCAGCTGAGCGCTGGCACTGTCGAGCACAGCGTGCGGGAAAGCAAGCTATTCGCCGCCGATGGCAAGAAGAGCGGGCACGGTGTTATCGCCTGGCTCCCGGCGCCGGCCTACGAGATGCGGGCCCGCCCGCTGTGGCAGCCGTCGCCGAGGCCGCCGGTGATCGCGCTGCTGGACACCGGGGTCCGGCCGCATCCCTGGCTGCCCGAAGGCGGCGAGCAGCCGTTCGTCCTGCGGGCCGAGGAGTTCGGCTGGCAGTCCCCGGTACCAGGCGATGACGCGGCCGGGCCGGAGGCGGAGGAGAACTACCGCAGTCACTGGGGCCACGCCACGTTCATTGCCGGGCTCATCCGGCTGGCGGCGCCTGGCGCGCAGGTACTGTCCATGCGAGTGATGAACAGCGACGGCAAGGTCAGCGAGGATGACGCGGCCGCGGCGCTGAACTGGCTGGCCGACAACGGCGAGGCAGCCGGCCGCATCGAGGTCGTGCTGATGGCTTTCGGGCGCCAGGACCACCCCGGTGACCATGACCTGGACAAACTCAGGGCGCCGGTCAGAAAGCTGAGCGACCTGGGCGTGCGGATCGTCGCCTCTGCCGGTAACGACGGCGCCGAGCGGCCCGTCTACCCGGCGGCGTTCGCCGCCGAGTCCGGGCTGTCCAGCGGACCGCGCCGGGCGGTGCTGAGCGTCGGCGCGCTCGCCACCCCGACCGAGCGCGCTCCTTACAGCAACTACGGGCCGTGGGTCACCGAATGGCACCGGGGCACGAGCATCATCAGCATCATGCCGCTGACGACCAGGAGTCCCGGCGACCACGTGCCCGAGGCCGGGCCGCTGCCGCGCCGGCCCCAGGCAACGGGTACGCGTGGTGGAGCGGCACCTCGTTCGCCGCCGCCATCGCGGCCGGGAAGCTAGCCGCCAGTGCGATGCCTGGCCGGGCACTCGCGGAGTCGGCCGGCGAGTCGTAGCATGACCGGTGTGACAATTAGTAGTGGCGAGACCGCCGCCGGTAATCATCGGGCTGACCGGGCGGCGCGCCTGGGCGCCTGCCTGGTGCGGGCGGCGAACGGCGAGACCGCCGCGCTCACCGAGGTCGTGAGGGAACTCAACCCGCTGCTGTGGCACGTAGCGCGAGCTGAGGGCCTCGGCGCAGAAGAGTCAGCCGATGTCGTCCAGACAAGCTGGCTTGAGCTGCTGCGGCGGCTGCACGAGATCCGTTCTCCGCAGGCGCTGACCTCCTGGCTCGTGATCACGACCCGCCGTGAGGCCTGGCGGGTGCGCGAGCTGTCCCGTCGGCAGGTACCGGACGGTGCGGTGCGGCTGGAGCTGGCGCCCGACCCCGATCCCGGCCCGGGCGAGGGGCTGCTAGCCGACGAGCGAGATCAGGTTCTGTGGCGGCACGTGCAGCGGCTTCCTGAACGCTGCCGCAAGCTGCTGCGCATCGTCGCGCATGTCCCCAGGCCCGACTACGCCGCCGTGGCCGGCGCTTTAGGCATGCCCGCGGGAAGCATCGGCCCGACCCGGGGCCGGTGCCTGGCCAAGCTGCGTGACCTGCTTCAGGCCGATCCTGGCTGGAGCGCGTGATGACGACTTCCGCGGACCTGCCGCTCGACGATGACGACCACGCGGCCCTCGGTCGGCTCGCGGACGTATACGCGCTGCTCGACCCGCCTCCCGCTGACCTGGATGCGCGAGTCACGTTCGCGATCGCGCTGGCCGGGCTGGATGGCGAGGTGGCCAGGCTGAGCCAGCAGCTGGCGGCCGGGTCAGGGGCGCGCGGCAGCGAGCGCACTCGCACGATCACCTTCGACGCCGACAGCCGCGCGGTAATGATCACGGTCACGGATCAGGCGGACGCCCTGGTCCGCATCGACGGCTGGCTGGCGCCCGGGGCCGCGTTGCGAGTCGAGTTGCGGATGCCCGAGCCCGCGCGGCCCAGGATCGCGATCGCGGACGCGGCCGGGCGCTTCGCCTTCGACAGCGTTCCGCACGGGATCGCTCAGCTGCTGGTGCACCCGGCGGCCGGGGAGGCCGACCCCCGCGTGGTCACGCCAGCGTTTTCCCTGTGACGTGGGCACCGCGCGCACCGTGCCGCCCGCTGACCGGGCCGCCCGGATGCACGCGGCCGCGCTGGCCGCGAGTGACAACGGGCGCCCGGCGGTCGCTGTCCGCCAGTTGCGCGCCGGGCTGCGGCTGCTCGGCCCTGACCCGGCGGGCGACGGTCAGGTCGCGGCCCAGCTCCGCGGCCGGCTCCTGATCAGCCTCGCCTGGGCCGAGTCGGAGCGCGGCCGGGTGGAGGCGGGCTTCCGGCTGCTCGACGAGGCGGAGCCGCACCTGCCGCCAGACCAGCGGCCGGTCTTGCTCGCCCAGCGCGGCTTGCTGCTCAAGCGCAGCGGCCGTAACGACCTGGCGCTGCGCCAGTACGACGAGGCGGTGGCGCTGCTCACAGAGCAGTCCAGCCCGCTTGACCTGGTCAAGGTGCTCAACAACCGCAGCCTGGTGCACCTCGAGGCCGGCCAGGTCCGGCTGGCCAGGGCTGACCTGCGCCGCTGCGGAGAGGTCGCGGACAGGCACGGCCTTGCCCTGCATGCGGCGCTCAGCCGGGTCAACCTCGGCTGCATGGACGTGCTGGCCGGCGACCTGCCCTCGGCCCTGGGCGCGTTCGCCGCCGCCCGGGCCGAGTACGAGCGGCTGGCGCCGGGACGGCTGGCCGCCCTCGCGGTCGAGCGGGCCCGTGCCCTGGTGGCGGCCGGGCTGTTCACCGAGGCCGATCGCGAGCTTGCCGGCGCTGTCAGGCAGGCGGCGGCGCAGCGGCTCAGCCACACCTATGCCGACGCGGTCCAGGTCCGGGCGGAAGCCGCGCTGCTGGCCGGCCGGCCGGATGCCGCCGCGCAGTGGGCGCGGCTGGCCAGATCCCGGTTCCAGGGCCGCGACAACGCCCGCCGCGCCGCGCTCGCGTCGCTGATCGAGCTCCGGGCCGCCTTCGGGGTCGTCGGCGAGCACGGCTCCGCGAGCCATCCGGCGCCCGGGCGCGAGACCGCGATCGCCAGCCGGGCGCAGGCGCTGGCCGGGCGGCTCGCCAGGCTGGGCCTGGCCGAAGACGCGCGCGTGGCCGGCCTGGTGGCGACCCGCGCGCTGGTCAGGGCGGGCCAGCCTGGCCGCGCGGGCAGGATCGCGGCCCGCCACGGGACTCCCGGCCGCGTCGACCGGCTGGACACCAGGCTGCTGTGGCGGCTGGCCCGCGCTGAGCTGGCCGCGGCTGGCGGCCGGCGTGATGAGGCGTCTCGTCAGCTGCTTGCCGGGATGGCCGCGCTGCACCGGCATCGCGCCCAGTTCGGCTGCTTCGACCTGCAGACAGGAGCCGCGGTGCACGGGCAGGACCTGGCTCGCGCCGGGCTTGCGGCGGCCCTGGCCAGCGGGTCGCCGGCCGCCGTGTACCGGTGGACGGAACGCTTCAGGGCACAGGCGCTGCTGCTGCCCGTTCTCCGGCCGCCAGCCGACCCGGCCGCCGCGGCGGCAGTGGAGGAGCTGCGCCAGGCCAGGCACGCGCTGCGCGAGAGGGAACTGGCGGGCCAGCCCGCCGGCGGCCCGCGTGCCCGGGTCGAGGCGCTTCAGCGCGCCGTTCGCGAGCAGTCGTGGGCGGCACCGGGCCGGCGCGGCATCCCGGTGCCGGCGCTCGTCCCGTTCAGCGTGGTGCGGCAGGAAACCGGCGGCGCGGCCCTCGTCATCTACCTGAAGGACGGGCTCCTGCTGCGGGCGCTCGTCATCGCCGGCGGCTCGGCCAGCTTGCGCTCGCTGGGCGAGTACGCCGCTGCCGAGGAGGCGGTGCTGCGGCTGCGGGCCGACCTCGATGCCCAGGCCGGGCGCGCGCTGCCGGGCAGGCTCGCCCGTGCAGTTGCCGCCGCGACCCGGCAGGACGCCGCCGCGCTCGCGTCCGCCCTGCTCAGCCCGCTGCTGGCGGAGGTGGGCGACCGGGACCTGGTCGTGGTCCCGACCGGCGTGCTGACCACTGTGCCATGGGCGGTGCTGCCTGGCTGCGCGGGACGACCGGTCACCGTGGCGCCGTCGGCCACTGCCTGGCACGCCGCGAAACGCCGGCTCAGGCCAGGCAGGCCCGGCCGCGCACCCCGCCACCCTGCTCGTGGCCGGTCCGGGCAACGCCCGAGGCGACCTCGAGGTCCGGGCTATCGCCGCGCTCCGGCCGGGCGCGGCGGTCCTGACCGGCGCGAGCGCGACGCCGGCCGCCACTCTCGCCCGGCTCGCGACGGCGGACGTCGCCCACCTGGCCGCGCACGGCCAGCACCGGGCCGAGAACGCGCTGTTCTCCACGCTGGAGCTGGCCGGGGGCGCGTTGCTCGGCTATGACCTGCAACGGGCCGCCCGGGTGCCGGCCATGGTCGTCTTGTCGTCGTGCGATCTCGGGCTGACCGACGTCCGTCCCGGCGACGAGACGTTCGGCATGGTGACGGCCCTGCTGACCGCCGGTGCCGGGACCGTCGTCGCGAGCGTGGCCAGGGTCGCGGACGACACCGCGATGGCCGCGATGGTTGGCTACCATCACGCGATCACGGCCGGCAGCGCGCCGGCCGCCGCGCTCGCGGCGGCCCTGCGGGAGCAAGCGGCGGCCGGATTCGTGTGCTTCGGCGCCGGCTGAGCCCCCGCACCGCCGGCGCCGACGCCGCGTCTGGTCAGGACCGCGCCCTACACCCGGACCCAGGTCGCCTGAGCTGACGGGGTATTCAGGTCGAACGTCACCCCGGACAGGTGCCCGGACGGGTCGAAGATTCCGGAGTACCGGCCGATCGTGTTGTTCATCCAGTCGATGTCGATCACGAAGAAGTTGCCGCTCAGCGTGCCGCTGAATAGTCTCTGATCGGAGATGTCGGTCCCGTGCGGGGTGAATTCCGAGGCGAATCCCGTCAGGTTTCCGTCGGCGAGAACGCCGTTGTTCTGCGGCTGGTCGATGTTCACCTGCACCCTGTAACCGTTGCTCTGCACGATGTTCCAGATCCCGTGCACGTCGTGAGCCATGTTTCCTCCTCTTGCCGCGGGTTGTTACCACGTGAAGGGGAGCGAGCCTGGCTTCAGATACCTGCCTGCCGGATTTCCCTGCGCGAATTATTCGCCAGTAAAGGTTGGCTTGCGCTTTTCCGCGAGAGCGCGAGGCTCCTCATCGCCGATGGGGTCAGGATTGTCGGTTAGCGTCACCTGGGAAAGGCGCCTCCTGGCCCCGGGTGTCTCGCAATCTGGCGCGCAGGCGTTCGGTGTCGGGGTGATGCGTCTGCTCGAAGACCTTGAGGGCTTCCTGCCATAGTCCGCGAGCGGCCTGCCGGTTTCCGGATGCCTCATGGGCGTCTGCGAGGTTGTTCAGTACGTCGGCGCGGTACCAGACCGCGCCCAGGTCCGCGTAGATCGCGGCAGCCTTCTGGTAGCAGCTGACCGCTAGCTCGTGCTGGCCGAGCAGGTGCCGTACGTAACCAAGGCTGTCCCAGGTGGCCGCGGTGATCACTCGGTCATCGACCCTCTGGGCGAGCCTCAGGGCCCGCTGGCAGTAGGCCAGGCCCAGTTCGGTGTTGCCGAGCCGGGCTTCGAACCAGCCGACGGTGTTCAGCGAAGCGGCCAGGCCCGCCTGCTGCTGGCCAGCAAGCTCGAAGAGTTCGCGGGCCCGGTGCGCGTGGCTGAGTGCTTTCTTGTCGTCGTCCATGGAGTGCAGCAGGCAGGCGAGGTTCAGGTGGGCGCGAGCCTGGCCATCGACGTTGCCTAGCTCGGTGAACTGCTCAAGGCAGCGCTGCAAATGGGCGTGGGCTTCCTCGTACTGTCCAAGCCTGGTGCAGGCGCCGCCGAGCCCCCGCAGGGCATAGGCCTCGGCTTCCCGAGAGCCGGTCCGCTGCGCGGTCGCCAGCGCGATCTCGCTGGATGAGGCCAGGTCCTGCCAGCGGGCGGACCGGGCGACTACGCCGATCAGCGTCGCGTGAAGCTGGCAGGCATGCAGGTCGAAGCCGAGATCAGCGGCCAGCGTGATGACCGCCATCAGCGCGGGATGCTCGGTTTCGAACCAGTCCGCGGCCTCACGACGGCCGGCGAAACGCCCGAGCGCTACGCCTTCGACGCTCCTGGCCGGGCTCATCCGGGGCTGCTGCGGCTCGAGCAGCGTCGCGGCGGCGAGAGCGGTGTGCAGGTAGTGGTCGAGCATCCGGTGGATCGCCGCGCGCCTGCTGACCCGGGAGCCGGCGGACTTCGCGCACTCGGCCGCCAACTCGCGGAGCAGGTCATGCAAAGAGAACTGGCCGGGGACGTACTCGTCGATCAGCCGCGCGCTGGCTAGTTCCCGCAGGGCGCGGCTGGCTGCGGGAAGCGGGAGGCCGGCGAGGCTTGCGGCGGCTTCGGCTGACAGCTGGGACCTGGATGCAGGCCGGTCAGCCGGAAGATCCGGGCGGCGGGCGGGGACAGGCTGCGGTAGGACCAGGAGAATACCGACCGGACGTCGGTGGCCGAGTCGCCGGTGGTCAGCGCGTCGAGCCGGGTCCTGGCGGCGCGCAGCTCGGCGGCCAGGCCGCGCAGCGGCAGGTGCGGCTGGGCGAGGGCCCGGGCGGCGGCGATCACCAGCGCGACCGGGAGCCCGGCGCACAGCGCTATCAGCGCCGCGACCGCGCCGGGCTCCGCCGCCGCGCGGTGCCTGCCGAGTCGTGCGGTGAGCAGGTCGGCGGCGTCGGTGTCGCTGAGCACGTCGAGGCTGAGCTGGCGGGCGCCTATCAGGTCGATCTGACCGCGAACCGCCACCAGCTCGTAGCTAGTCCCGGCCGACGTCAGCAGGCAGCCAGGATCAAGCAGTTGGCGCAGCTTATTCACGTAGACCTGGACCAGGTGCACGGCGGACGCGGGGACGTCGTCGCCCCATAGCGCGTCGATGATCGTCTTCCTGTGCACGGCAACGTTGGGCGTGAGCGCTAGCAGCCTGAGCACCGCCCGCTGCCTGGCCGGGCCGAGACCGACCCGCTCTCCGCCTCGCCAGGCCGTCACCGGTCCGAGAACCGCAAGCCTGAATCCCCGGCCCGCGCCCGTGCCGGACCGCTCAGCCGCCGGGTTCTTGTGGTACGTCCTTGCGGCACGGGCGAACTCCAGCGCACGCCCCTGATCCAGTACCAGCGCGTCAGCTAGCCGCCTGACGGATTCGGCATGCAAATGCGAGGTGCGGCGCTGCTCGAGATCCCGCACCACTCCGATGCTCACCCCGGCCAGTTCGGCCAGCCGCCGCTGGCTCAGCCCCGCCGCCCGGCGATGCTCCCTGAGCAATGCCGCCGCCCGCGCACTATCGCCCTGTGTCATCCCTGCCTCACTGACTCACTGACTCAGCGGATCTCCCTCCGGGAGGCACGCCCGGCGGGCGATCTTTGGTTCATGGCCGGTGGTCGCATCTTCCCAGCCGGACCGCGATTCCGGTAGCCGAGCCTGGCTGTAGTTCCGGCAGCGGCCATGAGCGCCGCCGGCGGCCAGCTAGAGGGCCGTTTCTGCCGGCGCGGCCTACAGGAATGGCCGCGATCAGGAATTGATCGTCCTGGCCGCAGGCGCTGAGATGCTGGCCAAAGGGGCGCCGGGGGGCACTGGGTCAAGATCCGCTAAATCGGCTCGTTCTGACCTGCATAGCCTAGGAGGCCAATGTTTATGAAGCGTGTCCCGATTATCGCTGCCGCCGCCATCGTGGCGGCTTTCATCCCCGTGGCCGCCGGACCCGCCGCCACGGCTGCGAGCCATCCAGCCGCCGCGTCCAAGCCCTACTACGGCACCCTAGGCTCGGTTACCCGCCTCGCGCACGTGCCCAGCATGACGAAGCTGCCTGCCGTACGCGAAGGGCTCACCACCAGGCAACTCCGCCATGTGGCGGCCTTCCGCTCGCGGACCGGGCCTGATCCGGCCGCCCGAGCGGTGGCTCGTGCCGGGGCTTATACGGTCAGCGCGACCGACCGGCTGCGTCCAGCCGACAGCGACGTATCGGTGATCCATAACTTCAACGGGCTGAGCAATACCACCGTGTCCGGCTTCTTCGGCCACGATGAGCCGGTGACGCCGCCGGACCAGGGACTGTGCGTGGGACATGACGCCACGTTGCCTGGTGACCCGAAAGTTGTGTTCGAGCCGATCAACATCGCGATCAGGGAAACGACTCCAGACGGCACGCTGCTGCGGCCCGACGTCGATGGGCGGATCTTCTACCAGGACCCGTTCACCGACGGCGATGTCCGGTGCCTGTATGACCCGTCGACGCGGACGTTCTTCTTCACCGAGCTCGGCTTCCCCGTCGCCACCGGACCGGCGCCCGATTTCAACAACGGCACTGACGACGTGGTGGTGATGAACGCCCATGGTGTCGCCGTCTATCAGTTCGACAATTCGCTTGGCGGGCCGGCCGGGGGAGACTGTTTCGGCGACCAGGACAAGGTGGGCTTCGACAACAACGCGCTTGTCATCTCTACCGACGAGTTCTGCGACCCGAACGAGGACGATTTCGAGGGCTCGCTCCTGGTGGTGATCTCCAAGTCTCAGCTCGTGAGCGAGGCCGCCACTGTCAACGACGCCGCGGTCGGGCCGCTCTCGCTGGCCGGTGCCCCTGTCACCGGCCTGGACCCGGCGATCGACACCGGCTCGGGCCGGGAGTACCTGGTCGACTCGGTGCCGTTCCTGGCTGATGGCTTCACGCCCGACCCGGTCGGCGACACGCTCGGCGTGTGGACGCTGCGGCACACCAGCTCGGTGACGACAGGCGTGGGCACTCCGGAGATCACCGGCACGGTCGTGCCAAGCGAGCAGTACGCGTTCCCTGTGCCGGCGACAAGCACAGGCGACGGCTCGACGTTCGCCGATCCTCCGTTCACGATCACGTCTGAGCCCGCGCTGAACCCGGATGACAGCAGGACCAGCGCCCCGGTGAACGTCACGCACGGCCCGCGCGGGATCAGGCTGTGGACAGCGCTCGATGCGGCGGTCACCCCGGCCGGCGCCTCGGCGCCGCAAGACGCGGCGGCCTGGTTCGAGATCAATCCGGTCAGCCCGGGCATCGTCCGCCAGGGCTATGTCACCGCTCCTGCCGGCGACAACCTGATCTATCCGGCGATCGCCGTCGGCCGGTTCGGCCCGGCCGCGATGACATTCACGATCACCAGCGCCACCATCAACCCGAGCGCGGCGTTCACCACGCTCGGCTCGCACGCGATCACCATCGTGGCCGCGGGCAACGCGCCGCACCAGAGCTTCACCGACGGGCCGCCTTTCAACGTATCGCGCTGGGGTGACTACTCGTGGGCCGTCGCCGACCCGGATAACGGAGGCGTGTGGCTCGCCACCGAGTACATCCCGCCGCCCGCGTTCCAGGCCGAAGTCGATAACTGGGGCACTAACGTGTTCGAGGTTGCCCGCCATTAACCCCGATGAGCAGAAAAACGGCGCGGCGCTGGTCAGGCATCGCCTGGCCAGCGTCGGCGTCGTCGGTGCCTACCGACCTTCTATCGGCCGATCCCAGGCACAACCAGGCGAGCCGCTACGCGTAGAGCGTGTCGAGGCCGACGAGCTGTATGAGCTTGTCGCGGTGTGCCTCGGCGCGCAGATCATCGTCGAAGCCCGCTCCGCTGTAGCAGGTCAGCTTGGTGGCGCTGGTGTCGTATCCCTTCACCGCGAGCAGGTCGCGGGCGCGGCGGAGCCGCCTGACATGGCCCGGGGTCATGACCTTGCCCCATTTTGCCTCGCCGAGCGACAGGATCCGCTGCGGTTCCCCGGAGACTTCCTGGCCTAGGACGGCGACGTCAACCTGGATCTGGGTGCGGTTGGCGGAGTCGGGCACTACCCCAGCCGCGACGGTACCGGGCCAGTCTCCGAACGCGCCGTCCCCGGCGTCCAGTGCCCATTCACGGCACAGGGACTCGAAGTGCGGGCCGACGACCTGGGAATAGAACGTCGCCTGCGCACTGCGCCACGCTCCGGCCGGGTCGCCGCGTTCCAGCCGGGTCCACTCCCTGCGCATCACGGCCTCGTAGAAGACGATCAGAGGTTCCCGGATGTGATAGGCAAACCTGCCTTTCCGGAACGGGTCGGGCTCGTGAGCGATGAGCCGGGCATCTTCGAGCACGCTGAGCGGATGGCCGATGTCCGGGGACTTGCGCCCAATGTGGTCGGCTATCCCGCCCCGCGTGTTACGGCCGGCCGCGATGGCGCCGAGCACGCCGTGGTAGAGCGCGGGGTCGCGGATGTCGGTTTCCTCGGCCAGCAGGTAGCGGGCCTCGCGGAAGAGCGGCATCTGGGAGTTCAGCACGGTGCGGAGAACCCACGAGTCGAAGTCGTCCGGCCCCGTCGGCGCGTCGCCAGCGACGAACTCGCGGCGGTACGCGGGCGTCCCGCCGACGATGGAATGCACGAGGACGGCCAGTCGCGGGCTGGTGATACCCCAGAAGTCCGCGGCGTCCCGGTAGCCGAGTGGCCGGATGACCAGCTCGAGGCTGGCCCGGCCGCGCAGCGGGGCCGTGCCGCTCAGCAGGCGGCCCATCACTGACATAGCCGAGCCGCATAGCAGCAGCCGCGAACGGCCCCGGCGAACTGTCCCGCGCGGCTCAAGCGCGCGCTGGATGAGCGACGGAAGTGACGGGCTGGCCTTGCTCAGGTACGGGAACTCGTCGATGACGATAAGCCTGCCGGTGACCGCCGTGAACAGCCGTTCCAGTGCCTCGTCCCAGTCCGCGAACGCATAACGGCCGCCGCCGGTCCAGTCGGCGATCGCGCGCCCGAAGTTAGCCAGCGCAGCGGTTCTCGGTGTCCTCGGTCGCTGTGTAGAAGAACCCGTCTACCGCGCTGGCCACGGCGTCGAGCAGGTAGGTCTTGCCCTGACGGCGGCGCCCGCTGACGATCCCGAGGCGCACGTCAGGATCAGGTGACGTCGCGAACTTCATCAGGCCGTCCCACTCGCGGGCGCGATCGAAGACATGCCGCGGCTTCCCTGGTACCGCGTTAGCCGAGCTCATGACCGAAGTATATAACTTAGTTGTATAGGGCTTAGGCATATACTCCTGCAGTACTCGAAGTGCTTGCTAGGCCGTGATATGCCGGCAGGTGAGCACCCGAGCGGCGGGATTCTGGAGTGCGGCCTGTGCTGGCATAGCGCGGGGTGGAGGGTTTCCAGGAACCCAGGAAGGCACCCGGTGGGTAGCCGGCGGACGCAGGGTCGCTAGCGGCCGGATGCGGGGCGGTGCAGAGACGGTAATGGATCGGTAGATCGAGGAGCGACTCTGATGAGTAGGAATCGCTCCTCGATGAGAAGGATCAAGGAAATGTCGTTCTGGGGAAAGACCTTGAAGGCCGCGAGCGTGGTACCGGCCAGTTGGGCCGGCGTAAGTAAGGGTCTCTACGACGCCGCGACCGGGAAGGCGAGTTTCGACGAAAGCGCGAATGAGACCTTCGACAAGATAACTAACGCTGCCGAGAATCTCGGTGACGAGCACGGAAAGGCGCTCACGAACACGGCCATCGGACTGGCCGGCACCATCGGTGGAACTGAATATAAGAAGCATCGCCGCTAGCACCCGCCTCTTCCAGCCGTCGTTCTCTCCGCAGAGCTGGATCTTCCGCGCGGAACAGGGTCAGGCGCCTTGCCTGGCGGGGGTAACGGCGAGTCCGGCAGCCTCGGCGCCCTCGCGGAGCCGGCGGTCCCAGGCGGCGAGGATGAGGTCTGGCAGGCCGACGGCTAGCGCGCTGGCCAGGTGGACCGCGTCCGCGCCGCGCAGGGCATGGCGGGCTGCGAGCTGGCCGGCGTTCTGCTCAACAGCGCGGGTGAGCTCGACCGGACGGGTGGCGGACCAGTACTCCTCCCAGGCGTCCTCGGCGGCGGCCCGGTCGGCTGGGCCGAGGTCGTGGTTCCTCCCGGCGGCCGCGAGCGCAGCTTTGACTTCGGGATAGGCCAGCCGGCTGGAGACGGCCGCGTCGCAGCCGTCCCACAGCTCGGCGGCCAGGTCGCTGCCGGTCTCCTCGACGAGCAGCTTGACCAGCGCGCTGGAGTCGAAGTAGATGACTGCCAATGTGTCCTAGCCCCGGTGCTCGCTTATGATCTCGGCGACCGGTCGCCGGGGACGCGGCCGGGGACGTCCTGAGGCGACGGGCCGGACGGACTGCCTCGGCCTGGCGATGACGCCTTCGGCGGTCAGGCGTTCGATGGCAGCGGTGGTGTCCAGGCCCAGCAACCTCGCGACCGGGAGCCCCCGGTCGGTGATGATGACCTCGGCGCCCTGGCGGGCGCGTTCCAGCCAGTCGCTGAGGTGGGCACGTAGATCGGTGACGGTGACGTCCATATCGCAATTGTACAAGAGGGCGACAGCGGAGATGTACGAGTCAGCTCCTGCCCGCCTACGCAGGCTATTCGCCGGTGAAGGTCGGCTTGCGCTTCTCCGCGAACGCGCGCGGCCCCTCCTTGGCGTCGGCCGACTTGAACACCTCCATGCCGATCTTTGACTCGATGGCGAAGGCGTCCTGCTCGGCCATGCCCTCGGTTTCCCTGATCGTGCGCAAGATCGCCTGCACCGCCACCGGGCCGTTCGCGGCGATCAGCTCGGCGACCTCGAGCGCCCTGGCCAGCGCCTGGCCGTCCGGCACCACCTCGCCGATCAGCCCGATCGACCGCGCCTCGTCGGCCCTGATGTGCCGGCCCGTGAGCAGCAGATCGGCCGCGACCGCGTACGGGATCTGCCGCACCAGCCGCACCGCCGACCCGCCGAGGGGGAACAGTCCCCACCGCGCCTCGGACACCCCGAACCTCGCGCTCTGCCCGGCGATCCTGATATCGGTCGCCTGCAAGATCTCGGTGCCGCCGGCCACGGCCGGGCCCTCGACCGCCGCGATCAGCGGCTTGGTCAGCCGCCTGCCCTTCAGCAGCGCGTCGATCCGCGACAGGTCCATGCCGCCCGACCGGAAGGAGTCGCCCGGGTGCGACGCCGTCATCGCCTTCAGGTCGGCCCCGGCGCAGAACGCCCCGCCGGCCCCCGTCAGCACCGCGACCCTGATATCCCGGTCGGCGTCCACCTGGTCCCACGCCTGCCGCATCAGCGCCATCATCTCGGCGGACAGCGCGTTGCGGGCGTGCGGCCGGTTCATCGTGACGATCAGCACGTGGCCGTTGCGCTCGATCAGCGCGTGCGGTTCGCTCGTCGTCATCGGGCCTGATCTCCCTGTTCTCCTCAGCCGGGCCGGGTTGCCTGAAACGATAACAGGTTCTAGTTTCGTCCCATGGCACTCAACATCGCCGACCTGTTCGAGCATGCCGCCGACGCTTTCGGCGAGCGCGTCGCCGTGGCCTGCGGCGACCGGAGCCTGACCTACCGCGAGCTCGACGAGCGCACCAACCGGCTCGCCCACCACCTGGCCGGCCTCGGGGTCGGCCCGGGCGACCACGTGGGCATGTACGCGCGCAACTCCATCGAGGCCGTCGAGACGCTGATCGCGACCTATAAGCTGCGCGCCCGGACCGTCAACATCAATTACCGCTATGTGGAAAATGAGCTGCGGTACATGTTCACCGATGCTGACTTGGTGGCCCTGGTGTACGACAGCGACTTCGCGCCGCTGGTCAGCGCGGTGCTGCCGGACGCGCCCGGGGTGCGGGGGACCGTCGTGATCGGGTCAGCGGCCGGTGCCGGCGCGCCAGGGGTGCCTTATGACGAGGCGCTCGCCGGCGCGTCGGGCGAGCGGGACTTCGGCGAGCGCAGCGGTGACGACATCTACCTGCTGTACACCGGCGGCACGACCGGCTACCCCAAGGGCGTGCTGTGGCGGCAGGCCGATGTCTGGCGTACCCTCGGCGGCGGCATCGACTTCGTCACCGGCGAGCCGCTGGCCGATGAGTGGACGCAGTCGCGGAACGGCGCCGCCAGCCCGGGAACGGTCAAGCTCTGCCCGGCGCCGCTGATCCACGGCAGCGCCCAGTGGACGACCCTGATGAGCTTCTTTACCGGCGACATGGTCGTCCTGCTGCCCGCCTTCGACGCCCGCGAGATCTGGCGGGCCGTGGAACGGCACAAGGTCAACGTGATCGTCGTGGTCGGCGACGCCATGGCGCGGCCGCTCATCGAGGAGTTCGGCGCGGGCGAGTACGACGGCTCGTCGGTCTTCTCGGTATCGTCGAATGGCGCGCTGTTCTCCCAGGGCGTCAAGGACGCTGTTCTCGCGGCGCTGCCGAACGTGGTGATCACGGACGCGATCGGCTCATCGGAGACCGGGTTCACCGGGCTCAGCTTCGCGAGCGCCGGCGGGCGGCAGAAGAGCGGCCCGACGGTGAGCCCCGGCCCGAGCACGATCGTGATCGGCGACGACGGCAAGCCGGTCGGCCCCGGCGGGATCGGTCGCATCGCCAGGGGCGGCCATGTCCCGCTCGGCTACTACAAGGACCCGGTCAAGACCGCCGCCATGTTCGTGGAGGTCGACGGCGAGCGGTACGTAGTGCCCGGCGACTTCGCCGTCGCCGAGGAGAACGGCTCGATCACCCTGCTCGGCCGGGGCAGCGTGTGCGTGAATACCGGCGGCGAGAAGGTGTTTCCCGAAGAGGTCGAAGGCGCTATCAAGGAGCACCCGGCGGTCTTCGACGCGCTGGTCATCGGCATCCCGGATGAACGGCTCGGCCAGCGGGTCGCCGCGATCATCCAGCCGCGCGAGGGCGCGGCGGTGGACCTGCCTGACCTGGAGGCCGTGATCCGCGCCCGCGTCGCCGGCTACAAGGTGCCGCGCACCGTGTGGGTGACCGACAGCATCGGCCGGACGCCGAGCGGCAAGGCCGACTACGTCTGGGCGCGCCGGTTCGCCGACGCGAAGCTCGCCGAGGCGGCGGGCTGACCATGAGCCTGCGAACCGTCATCTGCGACCGGCTCGGGATCGAGCACCCGATCGCCGGCTTCACCCCGTCGGAGCACGTGGCCGCCGCGATCAGCCGGGCCGGCGGGCTGGGGGTGCTCGGCTGCGTGCGCTACAACAACGCCGCCGACCTCGAGGCCGCGCTGACCTGGATGGACGCCAACACCGACGGCCGCCCCTACGGGGTCGACATCGTCATGCCGGCCAATGTGCCCGCCGAGGGCAGCCAGCTTGACCTCGGCGAGCTGATCCCGGCCGGTCACCGTGAGTTCGTGGATAAGACGCTGCTCCGGCTCGGGGTGCCGCCGCTCGGCGCGGATCTCGAGCGCAACGAGGGCGTGCTCGGCTGGCTGCACTCCGTCGCGCGGGCGCACGTCGACGTGGCGCTCAATCACCGCGTCGCGCTGATCGCCAACGCGCTCGGCTCTCCGCCCGACGACGTGATCTCACGGGCGCACGCCCAGGGCATCGCGGTTGCCGCGCTGGCCGGGCGGGCCGAGCACGCGCAGCGGCATGTCAGCCGGGGCGTGGACATCGTGGTCGCGCAGGGCTACGAGGCGGGCGGCCATACCGGCGAGATCGCCAGCATGGTGCTCGTCCCCGAGATCGTCGATGCCGTAGGCGGCGACGTGCCCGTCCTGGCGGCCGGCGGCATCGGGTCAGGCCGCCAGATTGTCGCGGCCCTCGCGCTCGGCGCGGTCGGCGTGTGGATGGGCTCGTACTGGCTGACGACGGCGGAATACGAGCATGGCTCGGAGGTCCCGGCCCTGCGTGATGCGCTGCTGGCGGCTAGTTCATCGGACACGGTGCGTTCCCGCATCTACAGCGGAAAGCCGGCCAGGCTCCTCGCGAACAAGTGGACGGCCGCCTGGGAGGACCCGCAGGCCCCCGAGCCGCTGCCGATGCCGCTCCAGAACCTGCTGGTCAGCGAAGCGCACCAGCGCCTCATGCGATCAGGCAACCCCGAAGTCGTGCCCATGCCGGTAGGCCAGATCGTCGGCCGGATGAACGAGGTCCGCCCGGTCGCCGACGTCATGGCCAGCCTGCTCGCCGAAGCCGCTGAAGCCTCAGCCAGGCTAGCGGGCCTGACCGCGGCCACCCCGGCGTCCTAGGCTGAGCCCATTCCCGGGAAGGCCGCGCCCCTGTTTTTTTGGAGGTCGGGCTGCCAGGGTGAATTTGAGACAGTGGAGGCGGGCGGTGCGGGTTGTGCCGGGTCGGGTGGCTCGGGATCTTGGAAAGTCAAGCTCCGGCGGCTCAGCGGCGAGACTCTTCCCGGGTTCCCGGAGACTTCCCGCTTCGCGTAGCCTTCCCGGTTCTGGCTCGGAGGCTTCCCGGCTCTGACACGGAGACTTGTCGTTGCGCGGAGTCTTTTCCGGCTCTGGCGCGGAGAGTTGTTGTTGCGCGGAGCGTTGTCCGCACATAGGCCGGTCAACGCTCCGTGCTGCGAGAAGTCTCTGCGGTAACGACGGAGAACGCTCCGCGATCATGCCGCGAGCGACGGAGAACGCTCCGTGATCATGCTCCGGCGCGGGAACGCTCCGTGATCATGCTCCGGGCCATGATCCACGGAAACTAGCACGGGTTGAGTGAGAACGCCCCGGCCTGATCACCCCGGCCCTGCTCACCCCCCGCCGCCAGAACCAGTAAACCAACATGATCATCGATGGGCCGACGAGGAACTTCCGGCGACGCGCCTAGCGCAGCGCGGCCGTCCAGTTCTCAGGACCGGACAACGTAGCCTAAAGCTTGCGCGGATAATAGATTCCGCTCATCCGATAGCTGGTCCGACGATGCTGCTGGCTGGTCCGAATGGTGTTATTGATCTCGGGAGCGGGGCGGTGGGTACCGGTCAAGTCGGTGAAGGGGAGAGCTTCGGCGTACTGTTGCGCCGGTTCCGGCGCGCGGCGGCGCTCACGCAGGAAGATCTCGCGGCTCTTACCGGCCTCAGCGTCCGGGCGATCAGCAGCATGGAGGCGGGCAAGACGGCGCGGCCGTACCGCCGCTCGGTGCGGCTGCTGACCGAGGCGCTTGGGCTGTCGGAGCAGGCTAGCGAGGCGTTGATGCGCGCGGCTCGCAGCGGGGGCGCGGCCGGCATCGCAGCCGCCGCCCGCAACGCAAGTTCGGCCGCCGACGACGACGGCCCGGACGTTGACGGCGCGGCGGGCGGCGACCGGCACGGAGCCCGCCCGGCCCAGCTGCCGCCTGACATCGCCGAGTTCACCGGCCGATCCGAGCAGGTCAGCTGGCTGGCCGACCTCCTTGCCCAGTCCGACGACGACCAGGCCGATGATGACCGGGCAGAGGCTGACCGGCCTGTCAGGATCGGTGCCATCACTGGTGCGGGCGGGATCGGGAAGTCCGCGATCGCCATTCACGTGGCCCATCTGCTGAGCGAGCAGTTCCCCGACGGCCAGCTCTTCGCCGAGCTTCAGGGGGCGAGCGATGGGCCCGTCCCGGCCAGCGAGACGCTCGCGCGTTTCCTGCGGTACCTGGGCATGGCTGACTCAGCCATTCCGGCAGGCCTTGCCGAGCGGGCGGCGGAATTCCGCACCAGGATGGCCGGCCTGCGGATGCTAGTGGTCCTTGACGACGCGAGGGACGCCGCGCACGTGCGGCCGCTGCTGCCAGGCACGGCATCGAGTGCGGTGCTGATCACCAGCCGGGGCTGGCTCGCCGATCTTGAAGGCGGCCGGGTCCTGGTGCTCGGCTCGCTCGGCAAGGCCGAGGCCAGGGCGTTGTTCGCGAGCGTGTGCGGCACCGAGCGAGTCGCGGCCGAGCCTGAGGCGACCGACAGCGTGCTCGCCGCCTGCGGCGGGCTGCCGCTGGCGATCAGGATCGCCGCCGCCCGCCTGGTGTCCAGGCCAGCCTGGGACATCGGGGTGCTCGCCAGCCGGCTCGGCAACGAGTTGCACCGCCTGGAGGAACTCCAGATCGGCGATCTGGCGGTACGGGCGACCTTCCAGATCAGCTACGCCACCCTGCCCGCCGCCGGCGCCGCCGGCCGCCGCCGCGGCCGGCGCCGTGCTGCCTGCCGAGGTCACCGACGTCGGCCGGGCCTTCCGGTTGCTCGGCCTGTGGCCGGGCGCCGACATCGGCCTGCCCGCCGTGGCGGCGCTGCTCGGCATCGGAGCCAGTGCCGCGTCCCGGGTGCTCGACCGGCTCGTCGACGTGCACATGCTGGAGGCCAAGTCCGGCCAGCGGTACCGGTTCCATGATCTGATCCGGGCGTTCGCTGCCGAGCGCGCCGCCCAGGACGAGCCGCCGGCGTCACGCGAGGCCGCGATCCGGCGCGTCCTCCTCTGGTACCTGCACACCGCCGACCGCGCGCTGAGCAGGCTGGACCTACCGCCGAGCTATGAAAAGGACCTGCTGTCCGTCCCGGCCGGGGCCGAACCGCTGGCGTTCACCGAGTACGACACGGCGGCCACCTGGATGAACGGCGAGCGGGAGAACATCGTCAGCGCGGTGCAATTCGCGTCCCGCGCCGGGCTGCACGCGATCTGCGGCCAGCTCGCCGACGTGACCTGGCGCTGCTTCATGCGCAGCCCGTGGGACGGCTGGCTCCGGGTGCTCGAGGTCGGCATCACCAGCGCGGCGGCCGCGGGTGATGCCTCTCAGGAAGCCTGGCTGCACAACCACCTGGGCATCGCCCTCATGTTCCTCGGCGCCAACGTCGAGGCCCTCGCGAGCTTCGACGATGCGATGAGGCTGAGCAGGCACGCAGGCAACGTGCACTGCGAAGCCTCGGTGACCGGCAACATGGCCATCGCGTACAAGGAGCTCAAGCGCTACGACGAGGCGATCATCAACTTCGAGCTGTCGATGGCGCTCGATCCCGATGCCATGCGCCGCGGCCGCATGCTCATCAACCTTGGCATGATCTATGCCGAAGCCGACCGGGCGCACGAAGCCGTCCGCTGCATGGAGGAGGGACTGGCGCTCATCAATTCGGCCGGTGACCACTGGGGCGACAGCCTTGGCCGGTCGCTGCTGGCCGAGGTTTACCTCAAGCTCGGCAGGCACGCCGACGCGATCGCCTCGGCCCAGCAGGCGCTGGAGATCAGCCAGCGCAGTCACGACGAGTATCAGCAATCGGCCGCGTGGAACGCTCTCGGCCTGGCGCTCGCGCGGACCGGGCAGCTGGACCGGGCACGGTCCTGCCTGACCAACGCGTACCAGCTCGCTGACCGTCTTGGCGTGCCGCAGGCGAAGGAGATCGCCGCCGCCATCGCTGAGCTTGAGTCCCGGACCGCTGACCTGCGGCAACGCTGAGAACCCGAAGATCTGCCGCCAACTTTGCCGGTCAGACTTCATGGACCCCTCAGCACGTGCCGGGCATCCTGATATCGCCGTGGAAAAACCGAAGGGATGTGATAACAGCAGACACGCCGCCGGCCCGTCTGTGCCGGTGGCTGGAGCAACGCACCATTTGTGTTTCTCTTCCAGCGTCGGCCCGTCCGGAGGCCTCAGCGAGTTCACCGGGCGGGCTGCTGCTATGAAGGGCGAGCCTGGATAACGACGCTACGGGCGTGAGCTGAGTCCTGATCCGGGCGGCGCGGGGATCTCCGAGCTGGTCGTAGATCGCGATCGCGAGCAGCCGGTAGTCGCGAGCCTCGTCCTGCCTGCCGCTGCCGGCCAGGGCATCGCCGAGCACTTGCGCCGCCCGTGCCTGGCCGGGAAGATGACCGACCTCGCGGCTCAGCGTGAGCGCCCGGGTGCAGCACTCGATCGCCTGCCCGGCGTCGCCGCAGTCGAGCAAGGCCAGGCCCCGGTCGGTCAGCGCCACGCTCTCGCCGAACTGATTACCGGTCTGAACGAACGCCTCCACCGCTTTCTCGTAGAAATCGAGTGCCTCAGCGGACCGCCCGATCAGGCACAGGGTGTCGGCGATCGTATTCAGCGTCTGCCCCTCGCCATTACGGTCTCCGTCCTGCCGGTAGAGCGCCAGCGCGGTGCCGAGCTCGCTCGTGGCCACGGCGAACTTGCCGGTCTTGGCGGCCAGCAGGCCGAGATTGTGGAAGAGCGACGCCTCGATCCGCTTGTCGTTCATGACCCCCCGCAGCGGCAGGATCTGCTCGTAGCACTGCCGGGCCGCCTCGAAGTCGTCGAGCAGCATGTAGGCGGCGCCGAGGTTGTTGTGCAGCCAGGCCAGGCCGACCGGCTCGTCGCACAGCTCGGCGCTCGCGAGCGCTGTGCGGTGCGCGGCGATCCAGTCGTCGAACAGCCCGCGCAGCGAGAACATGTCCCACAGCGTCAGCGGCAGTTTCCACGTCAGCTCGTGCTCCCCGAGCTCGGCGGCGAGCGTGACCGAGGCGATGAGGCTGGCTCGCTCGGTGTCGAGCCAGGCGAGGCCCGCGTCGTAGCTGGTGAACGCCATCGGCTCGGTCTCGGGGGCAGGCAGCGCCACGTGCCGCCTGGCCGGGTTGATGACCTTGGCCGCCGCCGTCGCCGAGTGCAGGTACCAGCGCAGCAGCCGCCTGAGCGCCGCCTCGCGCTCAGCCAGGGCCTCGCCCGCCGATGACAATTCCATCGCGTAGGCGCGCAGCAGGTCGTGGAAGGCATGCCGGCCGCCGGCCTGCCGCGCCACCAGATGCGTATCGGCCAGCTCGGCCAGCGCGGCCGCGGCTTCCTCGACGCTCACCCCGGCCAGGCAGGCGGCCGCGCGGATCGAGACATCGGGCCCAGGGCAGCCGCCAAGCAGCCGGAACATCCGTGCCGCCCGGTCGCTCAGCGCCTGATATGACCAGGACAGCACGGCCCGCACGCTGGTCGAGCCATCGCCCGCGTCGAGCTTGTCGAGCCGGTGCCGCGCTTGCCGCAGCTCAGCGATCAGCTCGGAGACCGTCGGATCGCGCCTGGCAATGGCTCGCGCAGTGGCGATGCTGATCGCCAGCGGCAGCCGCGCGCACAGCGAGACAAGCTCGGCGAGCGCGGCCGGCCCGGCGGTGCGGCCCGCGGCGAGCCGCCGCCGCAGCAACTCAGCGGCGTCGGCCTCGGTGAGCACCTCCAGGTCGAGCTGGTGCGCTCCCTGCGAGGCGATCAGACCGGTCAGCTGGCTGCGGCTGGTCACCACGACCAGGTGGCCGGCGCTGCCCGGCAGCAGCGGCCGTACCTGGGCCGCGTCGCGCGCGTTGTCGAGCAGCACGAGCATCCGCCGCCCGGCCAGCATGCTCCGGTACAGCGCCGCGCGCGCGTCCAGGTCGGCGGGAATGCGCTGCGCTGGCACCTCCAGGGCCTCGAGCAGGGTCCTGAGGGCTTCGCTCGCTGTCGAGGGCTGCCCGGAAGGATCAAAACCTCGCAGATTGATGAACAGCTGCCCATCCGGATACCGGTCGGCGACTTGGTGGCACCAGTGCACAGCCAATGCCGTCTTCCCGACCCCGGCCGCGCCGACGATCACGGATACCGGGACGATTCCGGCCGACTCCGCGGCCTGCCGCGAAACCTGAGTCAATGCCTCAAGCTCGGCCACGCGGCCGGTGAAGCAACTGACCGCCGCGGGCAGCTGCCGGGGGGTCAGCGGCTCATGGTCGTCGTCGGCGGCGGCGTCAGGTACCCGAGTGGCTCTGGCGGCAGAGACCAGCCGGGCGCGGTCGTTCCCCGACAGGCGCAGAGCCTGTGCCAGCAGGAGCACCGAGCGCCGGTACGGCCTGGTGGTGCGCCCGCTCTCGATATCGGCGATCGCCCTGATGCTCAGCCCTGTGGCCGAGGCCAGCTCCTCCTGCGTAAGCCCGAGGGCCAGCCGGTGCCTGCGCACCTGCGCGCCGATCCGGTCGCCTGGCTGACTGTCATCACTCACCGATGCCTCCCGTCAAGGATGCGTGTTCGCGGCGCAATCCAGCTGCATCGGCGCGACTGCCACAAGCTATTCCAATTTTACCTTTCGGGAGAAAACGCTAGGCACGATCAGATCGCCGTTTCCGCTGGGGTTCGATCACCGCCGGATGCTCCGCGTTCATGATCCAATGCCACCGAATCCAAGTTGATCTTGGAGCTGATGTGCCGCACCGGTCGCGGACTCAAACGCGGCCTGGCGAGCAGCCCCGCGCTGTTGCTATGTTGCGACTGAGGTTGCAGTGCCCGGCGTGACGGTTGACTCTCGGGCCTGCCCGCATGAATGACCCTGTTGGCTTATTGACTTCAGTGGCGGGGGTAGCCGCGCGGGCCGGGTCGTGCGAGCGGGCGGGGTGCCCCAGGGGGGTGCGGGTGCGATGTTCCGTGATCATGATTAAGGGCATGATCACGGAAATTTACCCAGGTCAGGACACGTGCGATGTTCCGTGATCAAGCCCGCGACCATGATCACGGAAACTTGCCCCGGCCGGCCTCTGGCGGACAGGCGCCCCACGCGGCAAACCCGCCCCACCCGCCTCCACCGCCTCAGACTTACCCCGCAGCCTTGAATCTCCAATAAACCAACAGGGTCATGAATGCCGGTATTGATGTTGCGGATGGGGTGTCGTTTCGCGCACCCATGTTGCCGGCCTCAGGACCGCTCGGGCGCGGGACGCGGGATCTTGGAGAGCCAGGCGTCGGGCGGGGCAACGGGAGGCTTCCCTCTTGAGATTTTTGAAATAGTGCCTCAGCGCATGATCTCTCTTTCTAGGCGGACGTGCGCCGTGCCCGGCACGCCGCCGCCGGGGCAGGGTGAGCATCGTGGCCCTCCCTGTTGCTGTCAGCGGTCCGTTTTAGCAGCATCGTGGCACTCCCTCCCGACGCCCTGTGAGGGCCGGGAGTGCCACGGTGCTGTCAAAACCAGTGATCAACAGCAACAGGGAGGGCCACGATGCTGTCAGGGGCGGGCGTGACCAGTGACAGCGGCAATCAGAAAGTCCAGGCGCGCGGCGACCCGGGGCGACTGCGGCACGTCGACGGGTCTCGGTGAGGCCCACGCGGCACGGCGGCGGAGTGGCGGCGGCGGAGTGGCGGCGGCGGCGTGGTGGCGGCGGCGCGGTGGCGGCGGCGCGGTGGCGGCGGCGCGGTGGCTGCGCGGGGCCGGTGGGGGGGTGCGCGCTACAGGGGCGTCTCCGCCTGGCCGTTCGGGTTCGCTAGCAGGCCGCCCAGGCGCAGCAACTGGCTGGTCGCGCCGCCGAGGGCGAACTCGGTCCGTTTGGCCGCGGCGAAGTAGCGGTGAACGGGATGGCTGACGTCGATGCCCACGCCGCCGTGCACGTGCACCGCGGTATGGGCCACCCGGTGCCCGGCGTCGGCCGCCCAGAACTTGGCCGTCGCGATCTCGGGGTCGGCCGCGAGGCCTTGCTCGAGCCGCCAGGCGGCCTGCCACATCGTCAGCCTGATCGCCTCGACATCGATGTAGGCGTCGGCCAGCCGCTGGGCCACGGCCTGGAAGGCGCCGATGGCGCGGCCGAACTGCTGCCTGGTCCGCGCGTACTCGGCGGTCAGCTCGAGTGCCCGCTCGGTGACGCCGAGCTGGTAGGCGCAGAGCCCGACAGTCGCGCGGGCTGCCAGCCAGCGGGCGGCCACCCCGTCGGGCGCGCCGAGCATCCGGCCAGGCGGAAGCTCGACATCGGCGAGGTCAAGCCGCGCGGCGCCGGGGTGGGCGACGAGCCGCTGCGGCCGGACGGCCACGCCGTGGTCGCCAAGTTCCACGCAGAATACGCCCGCACCCGCCTGCGTCGCGGCCGGCACGAGGAACAGCCCGGCGGACGAGCCTGCCTGTACCCCCGTCTTGACGCCGTTCAGCACCCAGCCGCCCGCGCATGGTTCGGCCAGGGTCACGGGAGCGCTCAGGTCATCGCCGGCCGGCTCGGCGAGCGCGGTCGCGATGACCAGCTCGCCCGCGGCCGCCGCCGCGGCGTACCGGCTGACCTGGTCAGGCGAGCCGAAGCTGGCGATCACCCCGGCTCCGAGAACGATCGACTCCAGGTACGGCACTGGCGCGAGGGACCGGCCCGCCTCGATCAGGATCGAGCACTGCTCGGCTAGCCCGTAGCCATCGCCGCCTGCCTCGGCTGGCAGCGCGGCCGACAGGATGCCAGCGCTCGCCAGGCCGGCCCACAGGCGCCCGTCGAAGCCGAGGCCGGCCTGCTCGAGCTCGGCCAGCCGGTCGGGCGTCACCTGATCGGTGAGGATGCGCCGGCCCAGCGCAGACAGCTCGTCCTGGGCATTCGTTACTGAAAAATCCACGACTGCGCTCCCACTGTGCTCCAAGCACGCACCAAGTTGCTTACCGCTTGTAGGGCAGGCCGAGCGCGGCGGCGGCGATGATGTCGCGCTGGATCTCGTTAGTGCCGCCGCCGAACGTGAGGATCAGGGCGGATCGTGCCATCCGCTCGATCCGGCCGGCGAGCAGCGCGCCGGGCGAGCCCTGGCTGACCGTCGCGTCCGGGCCGAGCACCTCCATCAGAAGGCGGCAGGCCTCGATGGTCAGCTCGGTGCCGTAAACCTTCGTCGCGGAGGCGGCGGCCGGGTGCAGCGGGTCCCCGGCATCCGCCTGCCCGGCGATCCGCCAGTTCAGCAGCTTGAGCACCTCGGTCCTGGCGTGCACCCTGGCCAGGCTGACCCGCACCCATTCCGCGTCCAGCACCCGGGAGCCGTCCGGCCTGGCGGTGGCCGCCGCCCAGTCGCGCACGTCGCGCACCGCGGCCCGCAGGGGGGCGGCCGAGGTGAGCGCTACCCGCTCATGGTTGAGCTGGTTGGTGATGAGCGGCCAGCCCTTGTGTTCCTCGCCGACGAGGTTGGCCGCCGGGACTCGCACGTCGGAGTAATAGGTCGCGCTGGTGGAGACCCCGGCCAGGGTCGGTACCGGCGTCCAGGAGAACCCCTCGGCCGTGGTGGGAACGATGATGATCGACAGGCCCTTGTGCCGGGGTGCGCCGGGATCGGTGCGGCAGGCCAGCCAGACGTAGTCGGCGTAGCCGATCAGCGAGGTCCACATCTTCTGGCCGTTGATCACGTACTCGTCGCCGTCGCGCACGGCCCGGGTGCGCAGGGCGGCGAGATCGGTGCCGGCCTCAGGCTCGGAGTAGCCGATGGAGAAATGCAGCTCGCCCGCCGCGATCCTGGGCAGGAAGTGCGCCTTCTGCTCGTCGGTGCCGAACCGCATGATCGTCGGGCCGACGGTATTGATCGTGAGAAACGGCACCGGCACGCCGGCGATGGCGGCCTCGTCGGTGAAGATCAGCTGGTCGGTGACCGACGCCTCGCGTCCGCCGTACTTGGCTGGCCAGCTCAGCGTGAGCCAGCCATCGGCGCCGAGCTGCCGCACGACCTCGCGGTAGGCATCGCCATCGCCGTAGTCGCCCTCAGGCCTGGCAAGCCCCGCGCGGCGCTCCGGCGTCATCAGCCCGGCGAAGTAGGCGCGCAGCTCGGCCGCGAGCTTGTCCTGCTCGGGCGTGTAGGCCAGGTGCATCCGCTCCTCCGCCCGCCTAGTGGAGATATCAGGCACTCAAGGTACCCGGCGCAGCCCGGGCAGCCGCCATTTCTAGAACGTGTTCTACTCTAGCCCGGCACGCAGGCAGCCACTAGCCTGGTCGGCTCCCGCTGTCGCCTGTGCCAGGCCCGGCATTGTCACAAGGGCGCGGCCGTCCTGGAGTGAGCCGGGAGCCGGGGCGCTCGGGATCATGAAAGTGACCGTGATCACGGAAATTTGCACAGGTCAGTGAGGTTGTCGGGTGACTGCTCCTTGGGTTCGGTCAAGCGGGTTCCGTTGCCTGGCGCGGCGTGGCGGTGCGGTAACAGCGGCGTGGCCCGCCCTGCTGCTGTTGCGGGCCGGCCGGCCCGGCTGGCGGCCGTCCCCGCGCCCTGGCAACCCAACGAGTCACCCGACAGCCTCCAGGACTCAGAGGCTGTCGGGTGGCTCGGGATCTTGGAAGTCAAGCTCCGGCGGCTCAGCGGCGAGACTCTTCCAGGGTTCCCGGAGCCTCCCCGCTTCCCGGAGCGTTTCCCGGCTCTGGCGCGGAGCCTTGTCGCTGCGCGGAGTGCTTTCCGCATATAGAGCGGTAAAGACTCCGTGCTGCGAGAAGTCTCCGCGGTCACGACGGAGAACGCTCCGCGATCATGCCCAAACGACGGACAACGCTCCGCGATCATGCCGCGGCGCGGGAACTCTCCGAGATCATGCCGCAGAACGGGAACTCATCGCGATCATCGGCGACGATGCCGAAACTCCCCGATCCTGATCACGAGCCGCGCGGCAAACCGCCGGACCGGCTCGGATTCCGTGATCATGTCGTGGTTCATGATCACGGAACATCGCACCCATGCCGCAACGCTGGCACCGCAGGACCGCCGTTGTGACCTGGGCCTGACGCTAGGCCGGTGGCAGCAGGACGCAGCTGTCGCCGAACTCGTGCCAGAGGTAGCCGGACCGCTCGGCTACCGTGTATGCCGCCGCGACCAGTTCGCGGCCTGCCACGGCCTGAAGCAGCGCCAGGTGCGAGGCCTCGGGGTCGTGCCAGCCGGTGATCAGGCCATTCACCACGCGGGCCGGATTCCCGGTGCCGAGCACGAGGTCTGTCCAGCCCCGGGCCGCTCGCACCGCGCCAGTCGCGTCGGCCGCGCTCTCAACGGCCCGGGTGCAGGTGGTGCCGACCGCGATCACCCGGTTCCGGGTCTCGCGGGCCAGGTTGATCAGCCGCGCGGTCGATTCTGGCACGCTGAAGCGCTCGGCCAGCGGCGGCTCACCCGCGTCGAGCGAGGCCACCCCGGTGTGCAGGGTGATCGGCGCGATCATGACTCCGGCCGTGACGAGCCCGGTCACCAGTCCGGTCGTGAACGGCCGGCCCGCGCTCGGCATCTCGGCGCTGCCCGGATCGCGGGCGAATACCGTCTGGTATGCCGACAGCGGCCACTGATCGGGGACATAGGAGTACCGGACTGGCCGGCCGTGCCGGGCGAGCGCCGCGAGGACGCCGTCGCCTGTGCCCTCGCTGTTGGTGTCGACCGCCGTCACCCACATCCGGTCGCTGCCGCGATGCCGGCAGAGCAGCGTCACGGACATGCCGCCCCGGAGCGACACGGTTTCGCCGGCCGAAGCGTCGAGCACGCGCTCGCGGCCGGCGGCTCCGGTCCGCAACTCGGTCAGCCAGGTGCCGTCGTCGAGCGGGGTCGAGAAGCTGACCGTCACTGGCCGCCGGTCGGCGCGCGTGCCGTCCACGGCGGCGGGAATGGTGGCCGAGGTATTCACGACCAGCAGGTCACCGGTCGACAGGAACCGGGGCAGGTCGCCGAAGACCGCGTGGGTCAGGCCATCGGGCGTGGCGGCGAGCATCCGCACGCCGTCCCTGGTGAGGCCTCGTTCCTCGGGCGGCCTGCTCGCTGCCGTTTTCATCGGGTCACCGCCTGCCGCAGGTCGCTGGCCCGGTAGCGGCCGTTCGCTGGCCGCTCGTCGACCAGGCGCAGCAGCGCCGGAACGACCGTGCCCGGCTCGGGCCGGTCCGAGATGTCCTCGCCGGGGAAGGCCCGCTGGTGCATTTCCGTGCGCATGTCGCCTGGGTCGAACGCGTAGCACCGCAGCCGCGGCTCTTCCTCGCCAAGGACATTAGTGAGCTGATCGAGAGCCGCCTTCGACGAGCCGTACCCGCCCCACCCCGGGTAGGCCTCGACGGCGGCGTCCGAGCTGACGTTGATGATCGTGCCGCCCGCTCGCGTCAGCGGGCCGGCGAGCAACTGGATCAGGGCGAGCGGAGCCACGACGTTGGTCTCGTAGACGTGGCGCAGGGCGCTGAGCGGGTAATCGGCGAGCTGGGGGAGCGGGCTCGGGCCGAGCGTGCTGGCGTTGCTGACCAGCAGATCGAGCGTCCCGAACTGGGCGACCGCCGCCGCCAGCCTGGCCCGGTGGTCAGGGTCGGTGACGTCGCCGGGGACGGCGATGACGCTGGCGAGCCCGTCGGTCGCGGCGCTGAGCTCATCGGCGGCGCGGGCGTCCGCGACGAGCGACCAGCCGCGCCCGGCGAGGGCGTGACAGAGGGCGCGGCCCAGTCCCCTGGACGTGCCCGTGATCAATCCGGTCGGCATGACATCTCCTTGGTCGGGGGTTTGCTCACGCCTGCCATACTGGTAGTTGAAGTCAACTTCAAGTCAAGAGCGCCCGTGACAGTGCGCCAGGAGAGCGCCCGCGAGCGGGCGCGCGAGGAGCGAGTGCCTGATGCGCAGCACGGACCTGCTCAGCGTCGGAGAGATCGCCAGGCGCAGCGGCTTCGCCGAATCCGCCGTCCGCTACTACGAGGGACTTGGCCTGCTCGCCGCGACCAGGACATCAGGCGGCCAGCGCCGGTTCGAGCGCAGCACGCTGCGCAGGCTCGCGTTCATCAAGGCGGCCCGCAACATCGGCCTCAGCCTGGACGAGGTGTCAGCCGCCCTGGCATCCCTGCCTGCGCAGCGCACGCCGACCCGCGCCGACTGGGCACGGCTGTCCCGCAGCTGGCGGCAGCGGCTCGACGACCAGATCGAGGCACTCGAAGCCCTGCGCGACGGCCTCGACTCGTGCATCGGCTGCGGCTGCCTGTCCCTGGACAGGTGCGGCATCTCGAACCCGGCCGACCAGGCCAAGACCCGAGGTCCGGGCGCCGCCTTCCTCCCGCGGCGCCTCCGCCGCGAGTGACGGGTGCCCGGCTGGCCCGCGCGCCAGAACGCCGGTGCGGGATCGTGCGGCCAGGGATCCCAGCCATAAACTAGAACGCGTTCTAGCGGCTGGCTCCCGGGAGGCTCAACGTGGCTGAGGCGTTCATCGTTGACGCGGTCCGGTCACCGGCAGGCAGGCGCGGCGGCGGCCTCGCCGGGGTGCATCCAGCCGATCTCGGCGCCCACGTCCTCTCGGCCCTGGTCCGCCGCAGCGGGATAGACCCGGCCGCGGTCGACGACGTCATCTTCGGCTGCGTCGACACGATCGGGCCGCAGGCCGGTGACATCGCGCGGACGGCCTGGCTCGCGGCCGGGCTGCCCGAGGAAGTACCAGGCGTCACCGTGGACCGGCAGTGCGGCTCATCCCAGCAGGCAGTGCATTTCGCGGCGCAGGCGGTGCTGAGCGGTACCGCCGATCTCGTGGTCGCCGGCGGGGTGCAGAGCATGACCCAGATCCCGATCTCGGCGGCGATGACGGCTGGGCACGCGTTTGGCCACGACGACCCGTTCTCGGGCTCGGACGGCTGGCGCGCCCGTTATGGCGGCCAGGAGATCTCGCAGTTCAGGGCGGCGGACCTGATCGTGGCCAAGTGGGCGATCGACCGGGCCGAGCTGGAGCGCTACGCCCTGGCCAGCCACCAGCGGGCCGCGGCCGCGATCGACGCCGGCCACTTCGCGGCCGAGATCGAGCCCTACGGCGAGTTCGCCGCCGACGAGTGCCCGCGCCGCGACACCACGCTCGCGAAGATGGCCGCCCTGGCACCGCTCCGGCCAGGCGGCGTCACCACCGCCGCACTGTCCAGCCAGCTCGCGGACGCCGCCGCCGCGCTGCTGATCGCCTCCGAGCGAGCGGTCGATGAGCACGGCCTGCGCCCGCGCGCCAGGATCAGGCACCTGTCGGCGCGCGGCGATGACCCGGTGCTCATGCTGACCGCCCCGATCGCCGCGACCGAGCACGCGCTGCGGCGGGCCGGGCTCACCCTGGACGACATCGACCTGATCGAGATCAACGAGGCGTTCGCCTCGGTGGTGCTGGCCTGGCAGCGCGAGACGGGCGCCGACCTTGCCCGCGTCAACGTCAGCGGAGGCGCGATCGCGCTCGGCCACCCGCTCGGGGCCACGGGCGCACGCCTGCTCACCACGCTGCTCTACGGGCTCGAGCGCACCGGCGGCAGGCTCGGCCTGCAGACCATGTGCGAGGGCGGCGGCCAGGCCAACGTCACGATCATCGAGCGGATCGGCTAGCGGCCGCCAAGCTGCCCGGGCCGCTATTCGCCTGATTCGCCGGTCGCCAGTTCGCAGACGATGTCCAGGTGCCCGAGATGCCTGGCGTACTCCTGCATCATGTGAAAGAGCACCCGTTCGAGGGTCGCGGGCGGATCGCCGTCCCACCGCTCGCCTGGCTGCCCGACTTCGGAAAGGTCGCGCGCCTCAATGATCGCCGTGCTCGTGGCAGCCTGAGTCGCGAGGTCGGCGAGCAGGCTTTCCAGAGTCTCGCCATCGCCGACGAACCAGCGGTCACCCTGGTGATCGCCCCACGGCTCGGTGACCGCCCGGCCCTCGAAGCCCCACTCAAGCCACCGCCGCTCCATGTACCGAAGGTGCTTGAGCAGTTCGAGCGGCGTCCACCCCGACGCTAGCCTGCTCGACCGCAACTCGCTGTCCGGTAGCTGGCTGAGCTTGCTGACCAGCCGCGACCTGAAATAGCCGAGATACCTTATGAAGACCTCGGCCCGCGAATCGGCCGGGGTAGTCGCGGCGAAGAATGGCACGTTCGCGGGAATCTGGTCACTCACCTGACTCACCCTTCCGGGACGACGAACCTGGCCAGCACCGCGATCCCGATCGTCACGACGCCGAAGACCGCCGCCGCGATGAACGCCGCCTCGAGCGCCAGCGCGGCCGTCGCGATGCCGAACAGCACGATCTCGACGATGAGCCGCGCGGGGTCGGACAGCCTTCGCTTCGCCTGGCGGGCGACGATCAGGCCCCAGATCACCGCGGCCGCGATCGCCCCGCCGATGGCCAGGACGATGCGGACGGCGACTGGTCCGGCGGCGTTGGCGCCGGCCACGGCCAGCGCGACGAGCAGCGCTAGCTCGGTGAGGAATCGCAGGGTAAGAACTGTGGCTTTGCCAGGTCCGGCCGCCAGCGGCATATCCGGTCTATTCACATCATTCTCGTCAGCCACGCCCTTACCTTACTGGCCTTTGCTCAGAAGCTCGGCGAGTTGCTGCCGGGCCTGCGCCATGACCGAGTCGATGAGGTCGGCGCAGGACGGCAGGTCGTCGATGAGCCCGGCCACCTGCCCGCAGGACATCAGCCCGAGGTCCGGCCGCCCGTCGACCATCGCGGCTCGCAGCAGCATCGGGGTATTCGCCGCCATGAGCACCTGCGCCCAGCTCAGGCCGGCGTCCCGCCGCATCGACCGGCCCTGCCTGATCAGCTCCCGCCACCGCAGGCCTGAGACGTCGCGGAACGCGGCCGCCGCCCGGGCCGACCTGACCAGCCCGGCCACCCGCCCGGCCTGGTCGAGCCGCTGCGTCAGCGGCGTGCGCAGCACGCGGTGCGGCACCCCGTCTACCTTGGTCGTGACCACCGTCCCGGTGACATCGCTGGCCAGGTAGACGGCCTTGACGGCGTCGGCGACCGGGCTGTCCGAGGTCAGCAGGAACCGCGTGCCCATCGCGATCCCGGCCGCGCCGTAAGCGAGCGCCGCGACCAGCCCCCGCCCGTCGAAATAGCCGCCGGCCGCGATCACCGGGATGTCCACCGCGTCCGCCACCTGCGGGATCAGCAGGCTAGTCGGCACCGCCCCGGTATGCCCGCCGCCCTCGGCGCCGGTCGCGATCACGGCATCGATGCCCCAGGCCGCGACCTTCTCCGCGTGCCGCCGCGCCCCGACCGAGGCGATCGTGACCACGCCGGCGTCGCGCAGCCGCGAGATCAGGTCCGGCTTCGGGGCCAGCGCGAACGACGCGACCGGCACCTGCTCGGCGATGATCAGCTCGATCCGCTCCGCCGCGTCGGCGGCGTCGGCCCTGAGGTTGACCCCGAACGGCGCCGATGTTCGTTCTTTCACCGCCCTGATCGCTGAAAGCAACTCCGCCGGGCTCATCGTCGCCGAAGCGATGATGCCGAGCCCGCCAGCCGCCGACGTGGCCGAGGCCAGCCTGGCTCCCGCGACATACCCCATCGCGGCCTGAACGATCGGGTACCTGATCTTGAGCAGCCCGGTGAGCTGTGTCTTCACCGGACTTCGCCGTCGCGTGATCCGGCCGGGTCAAGGCGTTTCCTGATCAGCGCGAGCTCGGCGGCCGTCGGTTCCGGGGTCGTGGCCACGTCATCAGCGATGGCCAGCTCGAAGCCGGTCAGCTCCCGCACCTGCGCGACGCTCACCCCCGGATGGACCGAGCGCAGCCGCATCGAGTGGTCTGGGGTCTGGAAGTCGAGCACGGCCTTGTCGGTCACGACCAGCCTGAGCTCCCGCGGGCGAACCGCCCGGTCGTAGCCGATCCCGGACACCACGTCGACCCGGCTGACGAAGACCCTGGGCGAGTGCCTGGGCACCCAGTAGCTCACCGGGTGGTTGATCGTGTTGCCGGGCGCGCCCCGCATGCCGAGCAGCTGGCCCTGGGCCTGGCCCAGTCGCCGATCGCGGAGATGTTCTGGTTGCCGTACCGGTCCAGCTGGGCGGCGCCCATCATCATGTGCCGCCGCCCGGTCGCCACCAGCCGCAGCACGTCCCGGTAGGGCATCCAGCCCTCGACGGCGCCGCCCGCGTCGAGCAGCATCGCCTCGCCGTCGGTGACGAGCAGGTCAGGGGCGAACGTCAGCCGGGCCAGCCGGGCGCCAAGCGACGGGATGAGCCCCATCGGGCTGGCGAGGATCGCGCCGTCACCGCGCCAGGCCCGGGCGCACGCCACCACGCAGACCTCAGCGATCGAGGCTGTCACGGCCGTGCTTTCCTTGTCTGCATCATGGCTGTCTCCCGGCGACCGCGTCCTGGTAGAAGGCTTCATCGCCGTCCAGGTAAGCCGCGCGGAACGCGGCCCAGCTCTCGTCGTCGCCGGCCGCCTTCGCGTACTCGGCCTGGAACGCCTCGTCCCTCCCGTAATCCGGCACGCAGGAGCTGAAATGCGCTCCGTTCGGGGTCTCCACCACGCCGCCGGCCATCGCCCGGTTGACCAGCATCGTCTGCGGCGGGCCCGCCAGCGACGGCACGATCCGCTCGCACGACACGAACGCCTGCTCAGCAGCCAGGCAGAAAAGGTCGTCGAAGTACGGATCAGGCCCGAGGTACTGCGCGTTCCCGCCGGCGTCGGCCCGGTTCAGGTGCACGAGCGCGACGTCGAGCCTGAGCGCGGGAACGGCCAGGAACTCCTCCCCGTCGGCGTAGGGGGAGCGCACCGTGCGCAGGCCGGGGTTGACCGTCAGGACGTCTGACCCGAGGCCGGCCCTGATCGGGAGGAACGGCAGCCGCTGAGTCGCGGCGACCAGGCCCCAGTGCATCATTCCCTCATCGAATTCGGTGAGCTCGATCGTGCCTGACTGCCTTGCCCGCCGGAAATGCGGCTCGAGCGGGATCGAATCCAGTGACACGAAGCCGGTGATCACCCTGCTCACCGCGCCGGCCGCGATCAGCAGGCCCACGTCAGGCCCGCCGAAACTGACCACGGTCAGGTCGCGCAGGCCGGCTCGCGCGATCGCCCTGACCAGCGCCATCGGCTTGCGCCGCGACCCCCATCCGCCGATCCCGATGGTCATCCCCGGGCGGATCGCCGCCACGACGTCGTCAATGCCGAGCCGCCGGTCAGTGCTTGCCCCGCTCGCCTCCGGGCCCCGCCCGCCTCCCCTTGCCCCTTCACTGCGCACCGCCTTCCCTCCTCGCTTCGCTCGTCAGTCCAGGCGGCGCCGCGCCCTTTGGCTCGCGGATGAAGGCCTGCCTGGCCTGATCGGAGATGCCGGACAGGTTGAGCTCGAAGGTGAAGCCCTGCTCGTAGCGGTAGGAGCGGCGGACATCGACCGGGTCGATGCCATTCAGCGACTGCTTGGCCAGCCTGATGATCTCGCCGTTCTTGCCCGCGATCTCGGCCGCGACCGCCCGGGCGGCCGTTCGCAGCTCAGCGGCGGGCACCACGTCGAGCACCGTGCCGAAGGCGTGGAGCTGGGCGGCTGGCACGCTGCGGCAGGTATACACCATCGTCCGCATCAGCTGCTGCGGCACCAGCCGCGCCAGGTGCGTGGCCGCGCCGAGCGCCCCCCGGTCGACCTCCGGCAGCCCGAAGGTCGCGTCCTCGCTGGCGATCACGATGTCGGCGCTGCCCGCGAGCCCGACGCCCCCGCCCAGGCAGAATCCGTGCACGGCCGCGACGACCGGCACGGCGCACTCGTACACGGCGGCGAACGCCGCGAAGCAGCCCCTGTTCGCTCCGATCAGCGCGTCGTGCCCGGCCGTCCGCTGCATCTCCTTGATGTCGACTCCGGCGCAGAACCCGCGCCCTTCCGACGCGAGCACCACTGCCCGGACGGCCTGGTCCTGGCCGGCCTGGGTGAGGGCCGCCGCGAGGTCAAACCAGCCTTGGACCGGCAGCGCGTTCACCGGCGGATAGTCGATCAGCACCTCGGCGATGCCGTCGGCACTGCTGACCTCGATCCCCATCTCCGCCGCCCTGCCTGGACCCGAGTTGCCAACCTAGCGTTTGCTCGGCAGGCTAACAGGTAGGAGCCGCATCGTGCGGGAGAGTTCTCCCGGAGGCTGGCGCGCGGCTCGTGATCAGGATCGGGGAGCCTTTCCGGCATCGTTGAGGCGGGTTTTCGCGTGTAGGAGCCGTTTCGGGGGATAGTCCGGATAATCCTCCTGGACGCGAAAAGCCTCCTCCGTGATCACGCCATCCCAGGGCGAGTCGCCTGCCCTTGCTCTAGGCGGCCTGGACCTCGGCTGGCGGGGTGGCGGCGACCGCCTCGGGAGCGAACCGCATGCGGCCCCGGTCGATCACGACCATGCCGCTCTCGGTGGCGGTCTGGAACAGCGCCTCGCCGCCCTCGACCCACATGGAGATCACCAGCGAATCGCCGGGGAACACGGGCCGGCTGAACCGCCCCGACATGGCCAGGAAGCGGGCCGGGTCCGAGCCGCACAGGGAGTGCAGCAGCGCCCGGCCGGTGACGCCGTAGGTGCACAGGCCGTGCAGGATCGGGCGGTCGAAGCCGCCCCTGGCGGCGAATTTCGGGTCGGCGTGCAGCGGGTTGCGATCGCCGGACAGCCGGTAGATAAGTGCCTGCTCCGGCCTGGTCTGGTACGTGACCTGGTGATCAGGGTCCCGGTCGGGCCTGGCCCAGGTGTCGCTCGGGCCGCGGTCGCCGCCGAAGCCGCCCTCGCCCCGGATGAACGCGCTACTCCGCGCGGTGACCAGCGGCTCCCCTGTCGCCGCGTCCACGGCGACGTTCTCGCTTGCCACGAGCGCGCCCGAGCCTTTGTCGTACATGCCGGTCACGGTCGCCGTCGTGCGCACCGTACCAGCCACCGGCAACGGCTTGTGCAGCTCGAACGACTGCTCCGCGTGCACCAGCAGCGCCCGGTCGAAGTCGCCGAAGCGGCGGCCGGTCGACGCCTGCGAGATCAGCACCGCGTAGGTGGGCAGTGCCTGCTGAGCGATGCCCTCGGAATTCTCCGTCGTGAACTGGAGTTCGGCGAGCGGATGGCCAAGCCCGGCCCCGACCCCGACCGCGTACAGCAGCGAGTCCTTCGACGTCCATGACCGCTCCTGCGGCTCGCCGGGTTTCCCGATCACGCTGTGGTCAAGTGCCATCAAGAACCTCCAGGGCAGGGCTTGTCTAGAATTCAGTTCTAGAATTATGCTAGCGCGCACCTGCCGGGACAAGGGAGCCGCGCCATGGGCATGCTTGACGGAAGAGTAGCCATCGTCACCGGCGCGAGCCGCGGAGACTGAGTTCGCCTGGGCTAGGGGCGAGATGATGGTTTGCGGTCCCGCGGAAGCGATCCCGCCCGTCATCGCCCGGTGCTGACGCCACCGCCGATAGAGGACCGGCGACCGTAGCGTTCTGTTAGTCTTCGCAAATCGGCAAGGTATTCAAGCGGTTGATAAAATGCCTGGCCAGGGCAGGGAAGCGAGTTTCGGCTTCTGTCCGCAGTTCGCCGGACCAAGCTGAGCGTAGTCGGCTTACGGTATTGGCTACTGTGTTAACCGCAAGATCAGGATCGAAACCGCTGCGCTCGGCCAGCCTACGAAAGCTATCGTGTTGAATCGCCGAGGCCGTGCCTTCGCCGCTCAGGGTCAACGCAAGAGGTCCATATTGATAACGAGAATAGACTGTCAACGAATGGAAGTCATAGATTGGACTTAGCGTCGGCAGGCGTGGATTGGAGTATATTAGCGACCAGTTTTTAAGGTGCGCATCGGTGTTTCCAACTACCAGCATAGCCGTTAGCCGCTCGACGTATTCAATATAGCCCCTGGCGCCCATCATATTGAATATCGCCACGCCCATGCTGTCATATGTCGCTCCCGATTCGCTATATTTGAACTTCGCCGCAACGTCTGCGACTTGAGCAAAATCTTCTGCGTGTATCCGGCCGCCCGCGCTTCGATCGAAACGTTCGATCAGGTAAATAGGTTCTGTGGGATCGGCTATACCATCCGGAATTCCTCTGATCGAAGATGCCGGAACGAGCTGAACGCGGGGGACATTCATATGCGCTTCCTGCAACCAGCGCATGGTAATGTATTCATTGAGAGACAGATCCTTCAAGCTACGATCCGGCAATTTCGCGATCCACCACGCTCCGTCACCGCTAGCTGGAAATGTCAAATGCTCGCCATGGATCGAATATTTGAGCTGCACTCCGGCAAGTGAGTGTCTGATCGGATGATCGGCTCCCTGAGGTTCCTGCTCGTCACTGTTAGCTGGGTCATCGCCGGGCTCTGCGCTGCTGTGCACTGTGACAGCCCCAGGAAGATCCGAGCCCAGCCGCAGGAGCAAAGTGAAGTCTCTTACGTATCCTCCTCCCATCTCACGAACAATCTGCCTTCTCAGCTCACCCTCTGGCAGCAGATTATCAAACCACGGTGGCAATCCCGTCCGAACTTCCCGGCGCTTTCGTGGATCATCTTCGAAAACTTGTCCGAGCGTCCGATGCTCTGAAGCAGTGAGGTCATCCTCATAGACGAAGGTGGAGCCGCCTTTTTCGTACAGCAACGTACCCACATTTCTACCGTACAACTGTACGCGTGCTTCGATTAGATCGCTCACGGATTAGACCACCGAACGCATGATATCGGCGATCGACTGGCCGTCTCTCGCGCCCCACTCCGCCATTCGGTCGACATGTCGCTGTATGGCAGCCTTTACGGCCACTGATCTCCCTATCAGGAAAGCTCTATCGTCGCCACAGGCCAGTAGATGCTGGTTAAACTCATCAATGAGATGGCTTTCTGCGATGTTAAGAGAAGCTGCAGCAAGCGCGTCTCTCAAGACTCGTGGAGTTCCAGAGGAGCAGATAATCCTGCTCGCCATTGAATGATCGCGCTGATCCGCCCGGTCGCCGACAACCGTCCGCAGCGGGTTACCTTCTGATAGGAGGACGCGGATATCGACGGGCTGCCCGCTCCGCGGGTCCATGGGACCGGCCGAGAGGAGACCTAGTACGTTGATCCGCGACATGGCATGATTGAGATGGATTTTCGTCAGATCTACCTCAAAGTTGGATTCCGCCGAAGTAAGGGAGAGCAGGCCGAGCGCTGCCTCGATCGGCGTGCCCCTTTCTGCGGCGTGCACCTGACGTCGTATGTCCACAACGCTGATGCCGCGAGCTCGGGTGCCAGCTATGGCGCTACGCCAGAGCCAACGACGCAGAAGTGATGCGACTCTTTTATCAGGCGTACCGTGGATCCGCGTGAATCGGATGAGAACAGGAATAATATGGGAATAAGGTAGCAACTTGACGTGCGGAATGCCGATCTCGCCTTGAAGCAGCCTAATGACTTCACGCAGCAGGCCGCTGACCTCGCTGAAGGTAACAACTCGATCGGAGTCAGAGGTGAATTCACCGCGAAAATCATCGCGAAAAATGTCGCCGCCGCGAAACGCCAGAATGCAGCGGAGCACTAGTCTGTCATCGAGCTGGCCGAAGCCAAGTTCTGCCGGAATGCGCCCGATGCTTTTCAAGTCAGTCGGCTGGTTTCCCGCGATACCCGAATGTAGAGCTCTGAAGGAGTCCGACCGGGATAGCGGTCTGCCTGTATCATTCATCCGGGTAAAGATCTCTACAAGTGCTGTCTCGTCATCTGAGCTGACGACGTAAGTCGGAATCTGGTATTCACGCACGGCCTTAGCCGCCTGATATGCGAGCGATATCTGGGACTCAGACAGCAGGTCGGCGTTGGCGCGCATCCACCTCATCAAGGCAACTGTCTCGTATAGCTCGCTAACGGGCACCCACGACGCTGGAGGTTCTTGGCGAACGCCAGCGCTTCTGAATATCCCCTCATCGAGATCAAGGTAAATGCGGAAGCGGGGATCAGTTGTTTGTCCGGCCGCCATAAGTGCGCCAACGATGCTAGTGATGCGCTGCTGGCCATCTACGACCCAGAGGGCGAACTCGCTTTCTAGAGCATCGATCTCAACCGGGCCGATGCTCAGATGTTGCGCGGGCGCTGAGTGACGCCAGAGTAGCAAGTTACCGATCGGATATCCGCGATAGAGGCTGTCAAAGAGCTTTGCGACGTCCGACGATTCCCATTTGAACCCCCGCTGAAATGGCGGTACCCGAAGGAGCCCGCGTTCGACTTCGCGCACAAGGTCGGCGGGAGTTCTGTATTCAATGGCCGGGCGTTCCAGCGTCGTCATATCGTCTCTCGAATTTATCCGGTCCTATTTGTAGTTAATGGCTCGCTTCTCGGCGGTGGCTGCGGACGCTGCTAGCCGTGCCGCAGTAACGGCAGCCGGTTTCAGGGCAGCGCTCCCAGCGGCCGATGCTGACAGCGTCGTCGGTCACTGAGTGTGCTGGTCCATAGCCGTGGCGATGGAGCAACTGCGCGACGGCGCCGCCGTACTGGACGGCGAGCAGGGCCGCTTCGGCTACCTTGTCGTGACCTTTGGCGAAGAATGAGCCGATGCTGGTCTCGGCGCCGCAGCCGCACCAGCAGGTACCTGTAGGGATCAGCCTGGGAAGGCTTATACTAGCCACACTATCAAGCTAGCACATCTAGATTGGGCACCAAGATTGTCATGCAAGAATCACGAGCGTTGCGGATGGACGGTAGGTCTGTTCTGCGAGGTGTCCCGTCCCGTCGCGGAGTCGTGGCTGCTGGTTAGAATCCAGTTCTAGAATCACTCGATTGGGTGGTGCTTGCGGTTAGTGCACGCCCCATCCGCCGTATTGAGGAGGGTCGCCATGGGCATGCTGGACGGAAGAGTAGCCATCGTCACCGGCGCGAGCCGCGGCATCGGCGCGGAGATCGCGAGGCGGTTCGGCGCCGAAGGCGCGGCCGTCGCCGTGTCCGCCCGGACCACCGACCCGGGCAGCTCGCCGTTCGGCGGCACGATCAACGAGACCGCTGACCAGATCCGCGCGGCGGGCGGCACGGCGACAGCGATCGGCGCCAACCTGGCCAGGCCGCAGGACCGGGAACGGCTGGTCGCCGAGACGACGGCCCAGCTAGGCGCGCCCGACATCCTCGTGAACAACGCCGCCGTGACCTACTTCCGGCGGATCGAGGACATCACGCCCAAGCAGTACGCGCTGATGTTCGACGTCCAGGTAGTCGCCTCGGTGCACCTGGCCACGCTGGTGCTGCCCGGCATGCGCGAGCGCGGCGCCGGCTGGATACTCAACATCTCCTCGATCGCCGCCGTGCACCCGGAGATCCCGCCCACCGCCTGGGGCGGTCGCGGCGGCACCGTCTACGGCATGTGCAAGGCCGCCATCGAGCGGTTCTCCACTGGCCTGGCCGCCGAACTGTACAACGACAACATCGCGGTCAACGCGCTCGCGCCCAACAAGGTGGTGCCGACGCCGGGCACCATATTTCACCACCTGACCACTGAGGATGACCCGAACTCCGAGCCCCCGAGCGTCATGGCGGCAGCCGCGCTGGCCCTGTGCGGCGCCGACCCGAAGACCCGCACCGGCCGGATCACGTACTCGATCGACCTGCTCACCGAGCTCGGCCTCCCGGTCCCGGGCTAGACCCCGATCCGGGTGGCCAGGCGCTCGCGGTGGTAGGCGGCGTCGCCGAGGAACAGCTCGCTGGACTTGGCCCGCTTGAAGTACAGGTGCGCGTCGTGCTCCCAGGTGAAGCCGATGCCGCCGTGGATCTGGATGTTCTCGGCGGCGACATGGAAATACGTCTCTGAGGCGAGCGCCTTGACCAGCGCGGCGACCGTCGGCACCTCGGGGGAGTCCTCGGCGACAGCCGCGGCCGCGTAGATCACCGCGGAGCGCAGCGACTCGACTTCCATCAGCAGGTCGGCGCAGCGGTGCTTGATCGCCTGGAAGCTGCCGATCGGCCGGCCGAACTGGTGCCTGATCTTCGCGTACTCGACCGCCATGTCCATCGCGCGCTGCGCGCCGCCGAGTTGCTCGGCGGCCAGCGCGATCGCCGCCACGTCGAGCACCTTGGCGAGTATGGCCGTGCCGTCGCCAGGCGAGCCAACCAGGCGCGCGGGCACCGACGCGAACTCGCATCTGGCCAGTTCCCTGGTCTGGTCCAAGGTGGCGAGCCGGGTACGGCCGATGCCGGGCGCCCAGGCGGGCACCGCGAACAGCGACAGGCCCGCGTCCGTCCGGCCGAAAACGAGCAGCAGCCCGGCCGTCTCCCCGTCAAGCACGAAGTTCTTATGGCCGTCGAGGACCCAGCCGTGGCCGTCCTTGGTCGCCGCCAGCCGGATCGCGTCCGGCTCCCACGAGCCGTCATCCTCGGTGAAAGCAACCGTCGCGATCGTCTCGCCTGAGGCGACTCCGGGCAGCAGGTCATGCTTGGCCGCCTCGTCCGCGCTGGCCAGCAGCGCGGTCGCGGCGAACACGGCGCTCGCCAGGTAAGGCCCGGTGTACAAGGCCGCGCCGAGCTCCTCCGCGATGATCGCCTGCTCGGTGAACGTGAAGCCCGCGCCGCCGTACTCCTCGGGGACCGCGATGCCCTGCAACCCGAGCTGACTGCCCGCATGCAGCCAGACCTGCTCGTCGTGGCCAGGGGCATCCATGATCTCGCGCACCCGGGTCAGCGGGGCCCGGTCGGCGAGGAACCTGCGCACCGACTCGCGAAGCTCGGTCTGCTCAGCGCTCATGGCAAGCTTCATGGCTGTGCTCCTTTAGTGATCACAAGTACGTCCAGCGCTTCGAGCCGATGGCCGTTCACCCACAGCGGGTTGACTTCGAGCGAGACCAGCGCGCTCCCCAGCGACAGCGCCGCGTCACCCACCGCCGCGATGACCCCGGCCAGGGCATCGAGGTCAGCCGCTGCCGAGCCCCTGGCACCGGTCAGCAGCGGCAGCCCGCGCAGTTCGCCGAGCATCCGCAGTACCTCGGCGTGGTCAACTGGCAGCACCCGCAGGCTGACGTCACGGAGCACCTCGACCCAGACCCCGCCGAGGCCGACCGCGAGCACCGGCCCGAAGGTGGGGTCGACGGTGACGCCCGCGAGAAGCTCGACTCCGCCGGTGCGCATCGGGGCGACGGTGACCCCGTCGATCGCGCCGGCGTCAGCCACGGCGCGCGCCGCCGTGACCACCTTGTCGTAGGCGGCAGCGACCTCGTCGGCGCCCGTGAGCCCCAGCGCCACCGCGCCGATATCGGATTTGTGCGCGATGGCCGCCGAGGAAATCTTGAGTGCCACCGGGTAGCCGAACCGGCAGGCGGCACTGATCGCCGCGTCGACTGCGTTCACCCTGGCAACCGGCACCAGCGGAACGCCGAAAGCGGCGAGCAGATCCCTGCTGTCATCTTCGGCCCAGGTGCCGGCGGCCCGCACCGGCCGCTGGGCGACCGGTGCGCAGGCGAGTCCGATCCGGCCGCGTCCGTCCAGCCAGCGCAGCGCGCTGCCGACGGCGCGGACGCCGAGGTCGATGCCGCCGAGGACGTGCAGGCCGTGCTCGGCTAGCACCGTCCGGCCGTAGTCGGAGAGGTTGACGCAGGTGGACGCGATCGGGATGACCGGGACCGGGGCCGAGGCGATCCGCTCGGCCAGCCAGCCGGCCCGCTCCTCGAGCGCGCTGGCGATGGCGTCAGGCGGCCTGACATCGGGCAGGGTCAGGCCGGAGAACAGCACGAAGTCGAGCCCGGGATCGTCCACCGCCAGGTCAAGCGCCGAGTCGGCCGGCGTCAGCAGCGACGAGCGCTGGTTGGCCAGGAAGTACCCGGTGACGTCGAGCGGGTTCCTGGCATCGGCGAACGGCGGCAAGTGCTCGGCGATCCCGGCGGCGGTCTCGGCCGAGAACTCGGGGATCTCGATGCCCTCGGCGCTCGCCCGGTCGGCGATCAGGTCGCAGGCGCCGCCTGACGTCGTCACCGCGCCCATCCGCCGGCCGCGCGGCCAGCGGGAGTAGCCGAGGACCGCGCCTGTGGTGAGCAGTTCCTCGATGCTGCCGACCCTGATCACGTTGAGCTGGCGCAGCGCCGCGTCGACTACGGCGTCGTCGCCCGCGATCGAGCCCGTGTGCGCGAGCGCGGCGGCTCTGCCCGCCTGGCTGGCGCCGGCCTTGAGCGCGACGATCGGCTTGCCGGCCTGATCGGCGCGCCGGGCGGCGGCGGCGAACGCGGCCGGGTCGGAGATCGCCTCGAGGAACAGGCAGATCACCCGGGTGTGCTCATCGGTGACCAGGTAGTCGACCACGTCGGCGGTCGCGATCATCGCCTCGTTGCCGAGCGAGGTTAGCGTGCTGACCCCGATCGCGTGCGCGCGGGCGAAGCTGAGCAGCACGCTGGCCAGCGCGCCGCTCTGCAGCGCGACGCCGACCGGGCCGGCGACGAGGGGAGGCGGGATGGTCAGCGCGAACGGCGCGGTGCGGGCGTGGGCGTTGAGGAAACCGAGGCAGTTCGGGCCGAGCAAGGTGATGCCGTGCCCGGCGGCCTTCGCCGTCAGGCGGTCTTGCAGGGCCGTGCCGTCGTCGCCGACCTCACGGTAACCGGAGGCGAGCACGACGGCGCCGCGGATTCCGGCCGCCGCCGCGTCGTCGAGCACGTCTTCGACGGCCTCGAGCGGCACCATGATGAACGCCAGGTCGACCTGCTCGCCGACCTCGCGCAGACTCCGGGCGGCGGCCGGCCGAATACCGTCGGGTGGGTGCGGTGCACGGGGATCAGCGGGCCGCTGAACCCGGCCGTCGCCGCGCTCGCGAGCAGGAACCGCGCCCAGCCCGAGGTGTCCGACGCGCCGACGACCGCGATGGACTTCGGCGCGAAGAACTCGGCCAGCCTGGCAGGGGAGACCAGGCTGGCCACGGTGCTGCCCTGGCTCGCAGCGCTCGCCGCGCTCGCCTCAGTGGCCGGCATTGCCGGAGGCCTGACGCGGCTCCTTCGGCAACCCGAGCGCCCGCTCGCTGACGATGTTGCGCTGGATCTCGCTCGTGCCCGAGTAGATCGTGCCGGCCCGGCTGCTCAGGAAGACGTTCTGCCACTCCGTCGTCGGGTAGCCCTTGCCGTCCGGCCTGACCAGCCCGTCGGTGCCCTCGATGCCGATCGCGACCTCGCCGAGCCACTTGTGGTACTCGCTCCAGACCAGCTTGGCGATCGAGGCTTCCGGGCCGGGCGGGCGGCCCTCGGCGGCGGCGGCGAGCGCGCGCAACCCGTTGAACCGCATGATCTGCACGCCCGTGTACGCCCTGGCCAGGTCCTGGCGGACGAGCGGGTCGGCGTTGCGGCCGCGCTTGCGCGCCGTCTCGACCAGCTCCCAGAACTCGCGCTCGAACCCGAGATGCTGGACGGTGACCGCGCCGCCGCGCTCGTGCCCGAGCGTGGTCATGGCGACCTTCCAGCCGTTGTTGAGCCCGCCGATCACGTTGAACATCGGCACCCGGACGTGGTCGATGAAGTCCTGGCAGAACTCGGCCGCGCCGGAGATCTGCCTGATCGGCTGGTAGGTGACCTCGGGCTCTTTGAACGGGAACAGCACGTAGGACAGCCCGGCGTGCTTGGGAACGGCCGGGTCGCTGCGGCACAGGGCGAACATCATGTTGGCCCGCGCCGCCCCCGACGTCCACACCTTGGTGCCGGTGATCACGATCTCGTCGCCGTCCACCTCGGCCTTGGTCTGCACGCCGGCCAGGTCCGAGCCGTGGTCGGGCTCGGAGAACCCCTGGCAGTAGGTGTCCTCGCCGGTGATGATCCTGGGCAGGAAATGCTGCTGCTGCTCAGGGCTGCCGTGCACGATGATCGACGGGCCGACCAGGCTCTCGCCCATGCCGCGCCTGACCCTGGGCAGGCCGGCCGCGTGGAACTCCTCGTTGAGCACGGCGAGCCTGACCCCGTCCAGGCCCTGGCCGCCGAAGTCCGACGGCCACTGCGGGCAGACCATGCGCGCGTCGGCGAGCCGGGCCTCCCACTCCTGATACGACGGGTGCTCAGCGGCCCTGGCCAGCTCGCCGCCGCGGTAGCCGCCCGCGGTGACGGCCATGTTCCAGTCAGCGAGCTCGGCGAGGCCGTCCGGCGCGTTCGCCTTCAGCCACGCGCGCGTGTCGGCGCGGAATTCCGCGATCTCCGGGCCAAGGTCAAGGTCCACGAGCTGCCTCCTGGCGAGGGCAATCCTAGAATCGAATTCTAGACCCGATGAGAACGCATGCCGTGCCGCATTGTCAAGGCGACTAGGCGAGCCTGGCCTTCGGGTCGGCGGCGATGGCCTCGAGCGCGCCGGCGTAGTCCGCGGCGAGCCGGTCCACGGCCCGCTCGTCGACCAGCCCGGCGTTGTACCTGATCAGGCCAGTCAGCCCGGCGCCGGCCCTGATCAGGTCGGTTTCGGTGTCCAGCCTGACCTTCGCTACCCCGAGGCCGTATTCCGAGCAGGTCAGGCCCGGCAGCGCGAGGCCGTCGTCCGTGCTCTCGTCGGTGAGGGTGAAGACGGTCTGGAAGAGCGGGTTCCGGCCCTGGTAGCGAGCGGGTGCGAGGTACTCGACCAGCCGCTCGAATGGCACGTCCGAGTGCGCCAGGCCGTCAATGGTCACCTCGCGCGCCCGCTCCGCCAGTTCGGTGAAGGCGGTGCCTCGCGGCCCGCTCATCCGGAGCGGGATCGAGTTCGTGAACAGCCCGATCACGCCTTCCAGTTCCGGTACCGGCCGCTGGCCACCGGGGTGCCGACGACGACCTCTGGCGTGCCCGCGTGCCGCGACAGCACCGCGCCGTAGGCGGCGAGCAGCACCATGAACAAGGTCGCCTGGCTGGCCTGCGCCAGTTGCCGCAGCGCGCTGGTCACCTGAGGGCTGACGTCGAATCGGACCGGGGGGCCGGGCGTGGCCGGCCTTGCCGTCGGGGCCTGCCTTCGGCAGGTCGAGCAGGTGCGGAGCGCCGGCCAGCCTCGCCCGCCAGTGCGCGATCTCGCGGTCGAGCCGCTCGCCGGTCCACAGCTGCCGCTGCCAGGCGGCGAAGTCGGCGTAGCTGACGGGCAAACGCGGGAGGTCAGGCCGCCCGCGCGCCGCGATCGCCGCGTAGGCCGCGCTGAGCTCGGCCCGCAGGATCCGCCGCGACCAGCCGTCGAAGGCGATGTGGTGCGCGACCATTGCCAGCAGGTGCTCGTGCGCGCTCAGCCGGACCAGCAGGGCGCGCAACGGCGGCTCGGACGCCAGGTCGAAGGGCGCCTCGATCGCGGCGAGCACCTGAGCGTGCCCGGCAGCGGCCGGGTCGGCCGCCTGGGACACGTCGATCACATCAAGGACGCCTGGCCCGGCGGGGTCGATGACGGGTTCAGGCTCGTCGTTGCCGCCAGCGCCGAACCGGGTGCGCAGCGCGTCATGCCGGCCGATGACCAGAGCGAGGGCCTGGTCGAGATGCTCGGCCCGGAGCGGGCCGCTGATGCGGTAGGCCATCGGCAGGTGATAGCGGGCGCTGCCCGGGTCGAGCCGGTCAAGGAACCACATCCGCTGCTGGGCCGGCGAGAGCTGGAGCTTGCCGTCGGCTGCGGGGATGACCGGGCGCCTTGCGGTCTCGGGCTGGCCGGGGAGCGCCGCGGCCAGCCCGGCGACGGTCGGGTGCGTGAAGAGCAGCGCGAGCGGCACGTCGGCATCGAGTTCGCCGCGCATCCGCGCGACGGCTCGGGCGGCCAGCAGAGAGTGCCCGCCGATGGTGAAGAAACTCTGGTCGATGCCGACGCTGGGCAAGCCGAGCACGTCGGCCCAGATGCCGGCGATCACGCGCTCCAGCCTGGTGCGGGGATGGCTATCCGGCCGGGCCTGCTCGCGCATCGCGACGGAGGCGACCGGGTCAGGGAGCGCGTCCCGGTCGAGCTTGCCGATGGCCGTGAGCGGCACCCTCGGCACGCGGATCAGGTAACTGGGGACCAGGTAATCGGGCAGCCGCGCCCGCAGGTACTCGTCGAGTTCGCTGGTATCGCAGGCGGCACCGGCGGCCGGCACCACGTAGCCGGCGAGCCGGAGGTCATCGCCTACCGGCCAGGCGACCACGACCGCCTGCGCCACCGACGGATGGCTGGTCAGGGCAGCCTCGACCTCACCGGGCTCGACCCGGAAGCCGCGGATCTTGACCTGGTGATCGACCCGGCCAAGGAAATCGAGAGTGCCGTCCGGCAGCCAGCGGGCCAGGTCTCCCGACCGGTACAGGCGCTGGCCAGGCTCGGCGGCCAGGGGATGCGGCACGAACCGCTCGGCGGTCAGCTCAGGTCGCCCGAGGTAACCCCAGGCAAGCTGGCCGCCGAGGTAGGCCTCGCCGGCGACGCCCTCCGGCGCGAGCTGGCCCGCCCGGTCGAGCAGGTACACCTCGCAGTTGGTCACTGGCCGGCCGATCGGCGGCAGCTCAGGCCAGGCGGCCTGGTCGCCGGTCATCCGGTGGGAGGTGACCACATGGGTTTCCGACGGGCCGTACTCGTTGTCGACCGCGGGGCTGCCCAGCCGGCGCAGCAGCTCCCTGGTGCCGGCCCGCAGCCGCAGCTGCTCGCCCGCCGGCGCGAACTCGATCAGCGGCGGCAGCCGGTCGCGGCCCGCCGCCGCCCGCGCTAGCTGCTCGATCACCAGCGGCGGGCAGAACAGCCGCCGCACCCCCGCATCGGTAAGGACGGTGAGCAACCGCTCGGGGTCGCGGCGGTCAAGCTCGTCAATCAGGACGACCCGCCCGCCGGTCACCCAGGTGGAGAACAGCTCGAGGAACGAGGCATCGAAGCTGATCGACGAGAACTGCGCGGTCGGGGAGGTCACCTCGCTGCGGGCCGCCTGCCAGGCGAGCAGGTTCAGCAGCGGGCGCTGCGGCATGGCCACCGCCTTGGGCCGCCCGGTCGATCCCGACGTGTAGATCAGGTACATCAGGTGATCAAGGCCCGGGATCAGCGGGAGGTCACCGGCCGGCGCGCTGGCTATCCGGGCTCGCTCGGCGTCCAGGCACAGCCTCGGCACGGACGCCGGCAGCCGCTCCGCCAGCGCCTGCTCGGTGAGCACCAGGAGCGGGTTCGAGTCGGCCAGCATGAACGCGATCCGCTCGGCCGGGAAGTGCGGGTCGATCGGCAGGTACCCGGCACCGGCCTTGACGATGGCGAGCAACGCGACGACGAGGTCGATGCCGCGCGGCAGGCAGAGCCCGATCGCCGTGTCCGCTGCCGCGCCGCTATCTCGCAGGACGGAAGCGAGCCGGTTGGCTCCGGCGTTGAGCTCGCGGTAGCGCAGGAGGCGGTCCCCGTGCTGGACCGCGATCGCCTCGGGCGTGGCCGCCGCCGCTGCCCGCACCTGCTCGGCCAGCGACCGTTCCGGTATCGGGGCGACCGGGCCGGTGCCGATGGCGATAAGCCGGTCGCGCTCGGCCGGCGACAAGATCGGCGCCCGCATCACCCGGACGTCGGGGTCGGCGGCGACGGCGGCGAGCAGGTTGCGGTAGTGCTCGGTGAAGCGGCGCATCGTCGCGTAACTGTACCGAGCGGGCTGGTGGAGGAGCCGTACCGCGACGGCGCTGCCCTCGTCGGTAAGGTGCAGGCCGACGTCGAAGGGCGTGACCTGCGTGCCGGCGTCGACGGGCTCGACCGCGAGCGACCCGAACGCCGGAAGCGGGTCAGGCGGGAACATGTCGCACCAGGCCTGGAAGACGGGGTGACGAGCGGGGTCGCGCGTCGGCGCCACCTCAGCGACGATGCGCTCGAACGGCACGTCGGCGTTGGCCAGTGCATCGAGCACCGTGTCGCGCACCTGCCGCACGAGGGTGCTGAACGGCGGATTGGCCGACAAGTCGATCCGCAGCGGCATCGCGTTGATGAAGAAGCCGATGACCCCTTCCCACTTCACCTGGGTGCGGCCCGCGGCAGGCACGCCCACGACGACCTCATCCGCGCCGGCGTACCGGGCGAGCAAGGCCGCGTAACCGGCGAGCGCCACCATGAAGAAGGTGGCGCCGCGCCGTCGGGCAAGCTGGCGCAGCGGCGCCGCCACGTCGGCCGGCAGCGTGAACCGGATCGCGTCGCCGCTTTCCCCTGGCTGAGCGCGGGCGACCTGCAGGCCAAGCCGCTCCGGAGCGCCGGCGAGCCGGTTACGCCAGTACGCCAGGCCGGCCTCGGTACGCCCTCCCGCGGTATCCGCCGCCTTCTCGATCGCGAAGTCGGCGTACTGCGGCGCGGGCGGCATGTTAGGCGTGTCTCCGGCCGCCAGGGCCGCGTAGCTCTGCGACAGTTCCCTGATGAAGATCCCGTGTGACCAGCCGTCGAAGACGATGTGGTGGATGCGGGCGAGCAGCACATGCTCATCGTGAGCGAGGCGGTAGAGCACCATCTGGATAGGCGGCCCGGCCGTCAGGTCGAAAGGCTCGTCGGCCGCGCCGCGCCACGGCGTCTTGCCGCCGCCACCGGGAAGGTCGACAATCTCGAGCTTCAACTCGGCCGTCTCACCGATCAGCTGGCAAGGGATGCCGTCCTGCACCGCGAACCTGGTCCGCAGCGCGTCATGCCGGCTCGCCACGAGGCCGAGCGCGCCTTCGAGCGCGCCGGCGTCCAGCGCGCCGGTGAGCCGGTAGGCGAACGTGGTCAGGTAGGCCGGGCTGGCTGGCGCGAGCTGATACGCGAGCCATAGGCGCTGCTGAGCGGGTGAAAGCGGTAACCGGGCGGACAATCGTCCCTCCGTATGTCCGGGGGTGAGCCTCCAGTCACCCTAGACACACCGACAGTGCATTTCCTAGACACACTGACAGTGCATTTCATAGTCTGAAAAATGATGGAAATACGGGGAGTAGCTGCCTTAGCCGAAGCATGGGCCGATGCTGCGCCAAGAGCGCAGGCGGTGATGAGCGCTCGCACATCGGGTACCGGACGCGGGCTGACCTATCAGGGCCTAGATCGCGAGGCCAACCGGCTCGCCTGGGCGCTGCGCGCGGCGGGCGTGGGGCCGGACCGGCTCGTAGCTGTCTGCCTGCCACGAAGCGTCACCCAGGTCGTGGTGCTGCTCGCCATACTCAAGGCGGGCGGCGCCTACGTGCCGCTGTCCCCGGCCGACCCGCCTGCCCGGCTGGCCCTTCTCCTAGCCGAGACAAAGCCCGTGCTGCTCATCAGCGCCATCTGGCGGCAGAACCTGGCTTGCCCCGTGTGGAACCTGGAGCAGTTGCCCGCGCTGGTCGCCGGCCAGCCAGATCACCGGCCCGCGCTGGAGTCGCACCCCGACAACCTGGCCTATGTCACGTATACCTCGGGTTCGACGGGCCAGCCGAAGGGCGTGATGATCACGCACCGCGGCGTCGCCAATCTCGCCGACCCAGCCCAGCCGATGGCCGTGCGCTCAGCCGACGTCGTGGGACTCCATTCCCCGTTGCCATTCGATGCCTCGACCTTCGAGCTGTGGTGCACGCTGGCGGCCGGCGCCTGCCTGCTGGTCGCGCCGCCCGACCCGCTCACGCTGGCGGACTATCGCGCGCTGGCGGGCCAGGCCAGCGTCCTGTGCCTGACCCCGAGCCTGTTCAACCTGCTGGTCGACGAGGGCTGTGACGAGCTGGGCAGGCTGCGGCTCCTCAACGTGGGCGGCGAGGCCATTGACCCGGCTCATGCGGACCGCCTGCCAGGTACGGCGGCCGTCATGCACTGCTACGGCCCGACGGAAGGCACGATGCTCGCCACGGCCGGCCCTGCCAGCGCCCGCACGCCCGCCGGGCGGGTGCCGATCGGCGGGGCACTGGCCGGCTGCCAGGCGTACGTGGCCGGCGAGGACCTGCGGCCGGTGCCGGCGGGCGTGACTGGCGAGCTGTACCTGGCCGGGGCCGGCCTGGCGCGGGCCTATCTGGGCCAGCCGGCGCTGACGGCGGAGCGGTTCGTGCCCGATCCGAACCAGCCCGGCCAGCGCATGTACCGCACGGGTGACCTGGCCCGCAGGCTGCCCGGCGGCCAGCTTGAATTCGCCGGCCGCACTGATGATCAGGTCAAGCTGCGCGGGCACCGCATCGAGCCGGCCGAGATCGAAGCGGCCCTGCTCGCGCATCCAGCGGTACTCGGCGCAGCGGTCGCGGTCCGCCAGGACAGCACCGACACCCGCCGCCTGGTCGCCTACCTGGTACTGACCCCCGACCGTGCCGCCCCCGACCGTGCCGCCCCCGACCGTTCTGGGTGCATCAGGGAGTGGCTGGGACAGCGGCTGCCCGAGTACCTCGTGCCCAGCCACCTGGTCACGCTTGACGCGCTGCCGCTGAGCCCGAACGGCAAGCTGGACCGCCAGGCCCTGCCCGCGCTGGCCGACCCCGCCCCGCCCGAAGCAGCCGGCGCTGACCTGCCAGGCTCGCAGACCGAGCGGCTTGTGGCCGACGTATGGTCGGAAGCCTGCGAGCTCGACCAGATCAGGCTCGATGACCACTTCATCGACATCGGCGGCGACTCACTGCGGGCCCTGCGAGTCGTGGCCGAGCTAGCCAGCCACGGCTATCACCTGGCGCTTGCCGACCTCTTCCAGCGCGGCACCGTCCGCGAGCTAGCCGCCTACCTGGACTCAGTCGGCTAGCCCGCTGTCGCGTGACTCGTGATGGGGTCGGGCAGCCCTTCGGACACCGTGCGGAACCGTCAGGCGGAAGCACGCCCCGGCGCGCCGGCGGCCCGGCGACCCGGCGACCCGTGACAGCATCAGGGCGGCCCGGGTTGCTGGTCACGCCCGCGTCTGACAGCAGCGTGGCCCTCCCTGTTGCTGTTGATCACCGGTTTTAACAGCAACGTGGCCCTTCCTGATGTTGTCCTGACAGCAACGGGGAGGGCCACCTTGCTGTCAAAACGGACCGCTGACAGCAACAGGGAGGGCCACGATGCTCACGTTTGTGTCATTTCGGAACCTGGTCCCGGTCCGACCCACCCCGACCCCACCCGAGTCCCTGCGGGGGTGCTATTTCAAACTTTCTCGAAACTGGGTTCGAGCAGGCGCGGGTGCCGTGTCAGCTTGCCGGGGCGCAGGTGAGCAGGTCGGCTTGCTCGCGGGGGTCGTGCTCATGGGCGGCTAGCTCCCAGCCGCCCGCGATGAGCAGGTCACGGTACTCGTCCAGGGTGCGTTCCCGGCCGCCGAGCAAGACCAGCATCCACAGGTCGGCCGCCAGAGCGGGGTGATTGCCGGTCGCGGGCACGACCTGCTCGGCGATGACGAGTTCCCGGCACGCGGGCACCGTCGCGCGGATGTGCCTGAGCAGCGCGAGCGCGGCCTGGTCGGACTGGTTGTGCAGGACGTTGGCCAGCAGGTACACGTCGGCGGCGGGCAGGTGGTCGCTGGTGAAGTCGGCCGATGAGAATCCGATTCTGGCCTCGATCGCGGGTGCCCGTGGCTGCGCGCGGGCGTCCTCGATGACCTCGGGGCGGTCGATGAGCACGCCGGTCGCGTCCGGCTGAGCCTGCAGCACGATGCCGAGATGATGGCCGAGGCCGCCGCCGAGGTCGGCGATCACCGCGCCTGGCAGCCACTGATGCCCGGCGAGCAGCGAGCCGAAGGCCGACGTTGACCGGCTGCGGCAGGCACGCTGGAACCGTCGGCGGTCCTCCGGCGAGTCGGTCAGGCGCTCGTAGTAGCCGTGACCGCCATTCAGCGCCGGCGCCCCTGAGCGCAGCGATGGCACCAGGTCAGCGAAGGCCAGGTACTCGATCTGCTGGCGGAACTCGTCGCGCAGCGACTGCTCATGGTCAGCGCGCAGCCGTTCGCCGAGGCTGGTGCACGCGTACCGGCCGGCCGCATCGCAGGTGAAGACGCCGGCCGCGACCAGCAGCCGCATGAGCCGGCGCAGCGAGTCCTCCGGCAGGCCCGCTCTCGCGGCTAGCTCGCCAGCGGTGAGCTCGCCGCCCCCGAGCGCATCGGCGATGCCGAGTTCGCAGGCCGCGTAGAGGGCGCGGGACGTCGTGAAGTCATACATCATGCGCAGCAATCGTGCTGGCGAGTCCTGGTCAGGCACCGTGCGCGCCTTCGGCCGTAAGCTCTTGCACCGCCGCGGCGAACCGGCCGAGCAGCGGTTCGTCGAAGAGCAGTGACAGCGGTATGCCGCTGCCGAAGGACTCAGTCACCCTGGTCACGATCTGGATGGCCATCAGCGAATGGCCGCCGAGCGCGAAGAAGTCGGAAGCGGCGGTGAGGTCATCAGCACCGAGCACCTCACGCCAGATCTCCCGCACGCGTTCGAAGACGCCCGATGCGGGCGGCGGCGGCTCGGCCGCGGGAATCATGGCCGCGAGCGCCGCCCGGTCGGGCTTGCCGCCGGCGAGCAGCGGCAGGCTCGGGACCGCGATCCAGCGCTCGGGGAGCATGTGGGCAGGGAGCAGGTCGCGCAGAGCCCGGTTGATCGCCTCGGCGTCCCGCTGATCCGCTGTCTCGACGAAGCCGACCAGCCTCGGCACGGCGCGGGACCCGTCAAGCACGACGGCACGGCGAGCACCAGAGACGACTGCCGAGGCCGCCGATTCCACTTCCTCAAGCTCGATCCGGTGCCCGAGCAGCTTGACCTGGTTGTCGGAGCGGCCGAGGAAGCAAAGCTGGCCGTCCGGCCGCCAGAAGCCGAGGTCACCGGTCAGGTAACAGCGGCCGGTAACCCCGGCCACCGACGCGAAGCGCCTGGCGGTCTCGCCAGGGTCATCGAGGTAGCCGAGCGCGACCCCTGCTCCGCCGATCGCGATCTCGCCGGCGAGGCCGGCCGGCAGCGGCGTGCCAGCCGGATCGATGACATAGATGCTGGTCCCAGGGAGAGGGCGGCCAACGGGCAGCTCGCCGACGTCATCGGCCGCCAGGCGGTAGCAGCTTGAGGTGATCGTGGCCTCGGTGACGCCGTAGGCGTTGATGACCTCGGCGCCGCCAAAGACCTCTTGCAGCTGCCTGGCGAGCCCGGCGCTGACCCTTTCGCCGCCGAGCACGAGCAGCCGCGGCGCGAGTCGCGACCAGCCGGCGAGCGCGGCCGTCAGGTCGGGCAGCACCGCCGCGGCGTAGCTCGTCGGCAGGTTGGCCACGGTCACGCCGCGCATTCCCATCAGCGCGGTCAGGTCAGCGCCAGTCAGGAACTCAGACGCGGCTATCACCGCGGCGCCGCCTGCGAGCAGCGTCGGGAGCGTCTCCTCAAGGAACACGTCAAAGGATGGCTGCGCGAACTGCAGCACCCGGTCGGTCTCGCCCAGGCCGTAGCCGGCCAGGGCGGCCGCCGCGTGGCAGGAAAGCGACGACCTGCTCACCGCGACCGACTTAGGCAGCCCGGTCGAGCCGGACGTGTGCAGGATGTAGGCGACGTCGTCGGCCGCCGTTCCCCGGTGACCGCCGGCAGCCGCGACAATCACGTCATTTTCGGTAATCACCGCGTCCGGCTTGAGCCGGTCGAGAAGGACCTGACGCCGGCCCGCCGGGTCCGCGGGAATCAGCGGGCAGAACGCGGCACCGAGCCGCAGGCAGGCGAGGAGCGCCACGACCGCGCCAGCCGAGCGCGGCAGGACGCAGGCGACCCGCCCGCCTGCCTTGACGCCGGCGACGCTGAGCTGGTCGGCTAGCTGATCCGCCTGTGCGAGCAATTCGCGGTAACTAATAACGACCGGGCCGGAAATAACGGCGGGGGCGTCTGCCCGCCTGCTGGCGACTGCCGCGAAGGAGCCGTAGAGGTCGTCGTCTGCGGGTGCCGCCGGCGGCCCGGACCCGATCGCGGCAGCGGGCCGTTCCGAGCCTGTCATTGACAAACTGTCGAGCGGGCGCTGCGGGCCGGCCGCGTAGGACTCGAGCAGCCGCGCGTACCGGTCCGCCATCAGCGTGAGGAAGTCCTGGTCGTACCGGTCGGTGTCGTAGTCCCACAGCAGCAGCATGCCGGCCCCGCCGGTGCGCGGCGCGCCGATCGTCATGCGGTCATCGGGCACCACGACCACGTCGATGTCCAGCCGGGACGTGGCGAAATTCAGCCCGCCGGTCACCTCGGCCCGCAGGCCGCCCAGGTCGAGGTCCGGCATGGTCGCGTCATAGGCGCTGAACATCAGCTGGAAGAGCGGATTGTCCAGCCCGGCCGCGCTCACCCCCGCCGTTCTGGTGATGTCCTGAATAGGCGCGGCCGCGCCTTCCAGCGCGCCGAGCAGCGCCCCCATCACCGAGCCGACGTAATCCGTGGCCGGCTGGCCGGGCTCGATCCGCAGCCGGACGGGCAGAGCGCTGACGAACATGCCGACGGTCCCGGCGAACTCCGGCGGCCGGTTGCCGACCGCGGTCCCGATGACCAGCTCGGACTGGCCGCTGTAACGCCGCGCCACCTCGGCGAACATCGCGAAGAGCACGCTGAACGTGGTGTGCCGGTGGCGGGCAGCAGCCGCCCGGACCCGGTCGGCGAGCCCGGGGTCCAGCCGCTGGCGGTGCTGCGCGCCGGCGAAGCGCTTGCGTCCGGCCTGGCGCCGGGCGCGCGGCGTGGTGAGGCCGAACGGCGCGTCCGCGAGCCCTTCCCGCCAGCGGTCAAGCGCCCGGTCGCGTGCCGCCAGCGCCTCGGGCCGCCGCTGCCAGGCCACGAAGTCCTCATACAGCGGGGCCGCCGGCAAGCTGACCGGGTCACCGCGCAGCGCGGCCTGGTAAGCGGTGAAAAGATCCCGCAGCACGACGGTCCAGGACTGCCCGTCGTGGACGAGATGGTGCTCGGTGTGCAGCAGGCGGTGCCGGCCGGGGCCGCACCTGACCAGGGTCCACCGCACGAGCGGCGGCCGCGTCAGGTCGAACGGCCGGGTCCCGTGCTCGCGCAGAATCGCCTCCCAGCGCGGCCCTGACAGCTCCGGTGATTCGGCGACTCGGATCGGCGTCGCCACGGCGGCAGCCGTGACCTGCTGGTCAGCGCCCGCCGCGAGCGCGGTCCGCAGCATCGGATGCCGGTCGAGAACGGCTGCGAGCGCGGTGATCAGCGCGGCCTCGTCCAGCGGCCCGGTCAGGTCGAGCACCGCCGTGAAGTGGTAGGCGAATCCGTCCGGCCGCACCTGCTCGTGCAGCCACACCACCTGCTGCTGGGTCGAGAGTGGGAACATGCGGCTCCTGGTGTCAGCCCAGTCCGAGGGCGCGGGCGATGATGACCTTCTGGATCTCGGACGTGCCCTCGACGATGGGCATGGCCCGGACGTACCGGTACAGCCACTCCAGCGGGTGACCGCGCACCCAGCCGGCCGCTCCGAAGACCTGGAGCGCCCGGTCGACCACCGCGATCGCGGTCTCGGTGGCGGCGAGCTTGGCCATGGCCGCGTCTTCGATCGCGAGCGTGCCGGCATCGGCCCGGCTGGCCGCCGCGTAGCACAGCATCCGTGCCGATTCGATGGCAATGGCGCTGGTCACCAGGTGCGCCTGCACGTGCTGAAAGGCGCCGATCGGCTGCCCGAAGGCGTGCCGCTGCCGCGCGTGTCCGAGCGCGAGCCCGAGCGCGTACGCCGCGATGCCGTTGCACGTGGCGGCGACCATGAGCCGCCCTCGGGACAGCGCGAGAATCCCGGCGAGCCGGCCGCTCGCGCCGAGATAGCCGAGCGGCCCGACCCTGACCTCGTCGAGCACGACCTCGAAGACCGGCTCGCCGGACATCCCGGTGAACCTCTGCCCCACGACCAGGCCGGGGGTGCCCCGCTCGATGACGAACGCTGACACCGTGCCTTCCTCAGCTCCCGTGCGGGCGAGCACCAGGGTCAGGTCGGCCTCGTCGGCATGAGAGACGAACATCTTCCGGCCGCGAATCAGCCAGCCGTCACCGTCAGGCGTCGCCCTGGTGCGCAGGCCCGAGGCGTCCGAGCCCGCCTCGGGCTCGGTCATGGCCAGGCACCGCGTCAGCTCACCGGCGACGAGCGGGCGCAGGTACCTTTCCTTCTGTTCTGAAGTTCCGCCGAGCAGCAGCGGACTAGGGCCCTCGGAACCGGCGAGCGCGTGGGGCGCCAGGGGGCAGCCAGACCGCCAGGCGGTCTCGCGGAGCAAGACGGCGGCCGCCAGCGGCAGGTCGGCGCCGCCGCAGTCGGCGGGATAGTCGCCGGCGTAGAAACCGAGGCCCGCCGACCGGCGGCGCACGTGCGCGCGCACGTCAGCCGGCACCGGGTCGCCTGCGCCGCCGCAGGTCTGGCGCGCGAGCGGTTCAAGCTCGGCCTGGATGAAGGCGGCGAAGCCGCCGGCCACCGCGGCGTGCTCGGGGGACTGGAAGGTGCCGGCCAGGTCCGGCCATCCCGGCCCTGCCTGGCTCACAGGATCCCCCGGTCGCGCAGGTCATCGAGATAGCGGCCGACCAGCCCTGGGCTGACCCGCGGTGCGCCGAGCGCGGCGCCGATCGCCGCCAGCGCCCGCGAGCAATCCGGCTCCGGCGGGTGCTCGGGCAGGTCGGGGCCGTCGTCGAGCAAGCCGCTCAGGACAGTGCCCGCCAGCCGGCAGGCAGCCCGCCATTCCTCGTCGGTGCCCGCCCGCAGCGGGTAGCCCCGCTCGCGCAGGTGCTCCCACACCCAGTCGAGCGGCACAACGCAGTCCGGGATGTGGTAGACGCCGGCGTCCTGCGCTGCCAGCAGCCCGACAGCGCGGGCGGCGTAGTCGGCCGGGGTCCAGTGACCGACGCGATCACGGGGGTGAACGCCGGCCAGGACCGTGCTCTGAATGTATTCGACGAGCACGTCGCGCTCGGGATAATGGCCAGCGCTGTCGCCGGTGATCGTGCTCGTGCGGTAGATCGAGGCGGCGAGCCCGCGCCTGGCCGCCTCGGCGACCAGCACCTCAGCCGTCTGCCTGGCCTGGATGAATCCGGCCGTGCCCGGCTCGCGCGGTGCGGTCTGCGGGGCCGGCCATTCCTCGACGCACCGGTTCGCGGCAACGGGCGCGACCGTGATGATCGACAGGTGATGGAACCGCACTCCGCGCCCGTACGCGGCCAGCTTGAGCAGTTCGCCGGTGCCGTGCACGTTGACCGGCACGAGGTCCTCATAGCTCTTGAGCAGGTGGTCGTCGGTGGCGAAATGGAAGATCGCGTCAATCCGGCCGGCCAGCTCGGCGAAGGCGGCCGGCGGCAGGCCAAGCCACGGGCAGCCCAGCCGGGCGGGCACTGGCCTGATCCGGCCGGCGTGGGCCGGGTCCCAGCGCCCGCAGTCAGAAAGCCGCTGGCGGAGCAGGTCGTAGCCGTCCGCGAAGTCGTCGGCGGCTACCAGCGCGTGCACGATCGTGCTGGTCCGCTCGAGCAGCTCGGCGAGCAGGAATCCGCCGAGTACCGAGGCGGCCCCCGTGATCAGGAGCTCACCGCCGTACCCGGCGCGCGGCCCGCGAAATTCCAGCGAGCCGTCAAGCTCGGGCGCGTTCGCCATCAGCGCTGCCGGCCGGCGATGGATCTGGCGAGTTCCTCGATGGTCTGGTGCTCGAAGATCTCGCGGACCTCGCAGCTGACGCCGGCGCGAGCCAGCCGCGACATGACCTGCAGCCAGGTCAGCGAGTCCCCGCCGATCGTGAAGAAGTTGTCCCTGATCCCGACGGCGGCAAGCCCGAGCGCCCGCTCCCAGGCGGCGCACAGGGCCCGCTCGAGCTCGGTTCGAGGGGGCACAAGGCGGGAGCGGTCAAGGAGAGCCGGCGGGGCAGGCAGGCGGTTGCGGTCCACCTTGCCGCTCGCGGTCCGCGGGATCTCAGGGACGAACACAAGCCGGCTCGGCACCATGTGCGGGGGCAGCGCGGTCCTGAGCCGGTCAAGCAGGGCGTCCGCGGCTTCGCGCCGGCGGCTCGCCCGCAGCGGGTCGCTGGTCAGCGCCGCGCCGTCCAGCATCGCGGCTGAGGGGTCGGGGCTGGCGAGATCGGGGCGTCCTGGCTCGGGCAGCAAGGTCACATCCAGGAGGCCGAGGCCGGCGGGACGAATCGCGGCGGCATAGCCGAGGCCGGCCGCGAGCTCCCGGATGTCGTCGGGATGCGCGCCGCCGGCGTCCGCGTCCGCGCCGAGCCGGGCGGCGATGGCCAGGTCGGGGGCTAGCCGCGCGTCAGGGACGCTGGTGATGACCGCGCTCGTCCCGCCTAGCCCTTCGATCAGCCGGGCCAGCGCCTCGCGGTCAAGGCCGGACCCGTCGCGCATCGCGAGGCCGGAGGCCGGGCCGGCCGAGGGCGGCAGGGCCGGCAACGGCTCGCGCCACAGCGTGACGTCATACCTGAACCGGTTCATCTCCGTGTCGGCCCGGCCTCGCTTGACCTGGATGTCCACCGCCGCCGCGCCCGGCAGCCTGGCGGCGAGCGCATGGAAGTAGCGGGGGTCCACGCACAGCTCGCCGTCGGTCTCGGCGCGCTCGGCCGCCGCGTCAAGCAGCGCGGGGGCGGCCTCGGTCCTGGCCGCGAGAACCGACAGGTGGAACAGCCGGAGCGAGGCCAGGTCGCGCACGTCGCCGATGAACAGGCGGCCGCCGGGTCGCAGCCGGTCCCAGGCCGCTGCCAGCACGCGCTCCAGGTAACCGGCGCTCGGGAAGTACTGGATGACTGAGTTGAGCACGACCAGATCAGGGCTCACGCCCGCCAGGGCGGCGGCGTCATCGGCCGGTGCCAGCCGGAGGCTGACCCGGCTGGCCAGGGCGCCCTCGAGGTGCGCGCGCACGTGGCCGAGCGACCGCGCAGAGATGTCGGTGCCCAGGTAGCTCCGGACGTGCCCGGCCAGCCCGAGCAAGATCATCCCGGTGCCGCAGCCGATCTCGGCGACGTCGGCGGCGGGGTGCGCCAGCAGCCGTTCCAGCGTCGCGTCGCGCCATTCGCGCATCTGGTCATCGGGAAATGGCGTCATGGTGTAGCTGCTCAGCCAGCCGCCGGTGTGCAGCGCCGGATCGGCGCCGGCCGGCGCCTCGTTGAACAGGTCGGCGTCGTGGACGTCCCGCCACAGCCCGACCCTGCTGGCGTCGCCATCGGGATCGGCTTCGGCGGCCAGGACGTACCCGATCAGCTGTACCGTTCCGGCCTGGTCGGGGCGCGCCGCGGCGACGAACTCGGCGATCCCGGGCACGGTGGCCGCGGCGCTCTCGACCTCGGCCAGCTCGATCCGGTACCCGCGCACCTTGACCTGGTCGTCCTGGCGCCCGATGAATTCCAGCGCGCCGCCGGGCAGGCGCCTGGCCCGGTCGCCGGTCCGGTACATCCGCGCGCCCGCCGGCCCGTAAGGGTCGGCCACGAACCGGGCAGCCGTCGCGGCCGGCTGGTCCAGGTAGCCGAGCACCACGCCGGGCCCGCCCACATAGAGCTCGCCCGGCACGCCGTCGGGCACCGGCCCGACCCGGTCATCGAGCACATGCAAGCGGGCGTGGGGCATCGCCGTCCCGATGGGGATGCTGCGGCAATGCCGGGAGTCGGCCGGGTAGCCGGCCGTGTCGTACCAGGCTGACGAGATGGCCGTCTCGGTCGTGCCGTAGGCGTTCAGCAGCCGGATGCCCTGGCCTGGCCCGTCGTGCCAGGCCCGGACCAGCCCCTGGTCGAGCCGGTCGCTGCCGGTGACCACGAGCCGCACCCCGGCGGGCACCCGCTCGCCGGAGTCGCTGAGCTCGCGTACCCAGGAATGCCATCGCGGTGCCGCCAGGTTCAGCGTCGTGACTCCGTGCTCCCGGATGAGCGGGCTGAGGGGGGCGAGGGCATCGGGCGCGAGCGCGACCCCGGCGCCCGCGTACCAGGCACCGAACAGTTCCTCCACGGACACGTCCAGGGCGAGGGCGTGAACCTGGGCAACGACGTCGGCCGGGGTGAGCTGGTAGGTCTGCGCGGCCGCCGCCGCGAGGGCGATCGCCGCCCGGTGCGGTACCAGCACTGGCTTCGGCTCTCCGGTGCTGCCCGAGGTGAACATCACGTAGGCGGCGGTGGCCGGGCAGACCGCGGCCGGCCCGGCGCCGGTAGTGCCCGCGCTTTCGCTGGCCGCGTCGACGACGGTGGCGCAGGCGCGCGCCGCCGTCACCTTAGTCCGCTTGTCGCAGACGACGGCGCGGCAGCGGGCAATCCTGACCAGCTCGGTCACTCGCCTTTCCGGGAACCCCGGGTCGACCGGCACGAAGGCCGCACCCAGCATCAGCACGGCCAGCACGGTGACCGGCACCCCGGGCGCGGGCTCGAGCAGCACGCCGACCCGGTCACCAGGGCCGACGCCGGCGGAGGCCAGCGCGCCGGCCAGCCGGGCCGCCGCCTGGCGCAGCGCGCTGAACGACAGCGTCGCATCGCGGTGCCGGACGGCGATCGCGCCGGGCGTTCGCGCGGCCCAGCCGGCCACGATCCCGGCGAGGCCGCCCTCGGGCCACGGCGGCGACCAGGCCTGAGCTCCATCGGGCGGCAGCGCGGCCGTTCGCGGCGCGGGCAGCCGCTCTGGCCGGGCGACCGCCTCCCTGAGCAGCGCCACATAGTGGTCGAGCTGGGCGCGGATCGTTCGCGCCGAGAAGATCTCGGTGCTGAACTCGCACTGAACCCTGAACGCCTCGCCCGCATCGAAGACGTCGCAGGACAGGTCGAATTGCGCCGTGTGCCATTCGCTCGGCAGCAAGTCGACGGCAAGGCCGTCGAAGCTCGCCCCGGCGTCCGGCGCGGGCAGATGCTGGAACGTGACGTCGTAGTAGGGATTGCTGTTGCCCTCCCGCGCCGGCGCCAGTTCCTCGACCAGCAAGGGGAACGGCACATCGGTGTGGGAAAGCAGATCGAGTACCGGCTCGCGATGCCGCCGCACCGCCTCGCGGAAGGTGCGGACCCCGGTGAGGTCCACCCGGAGCGGCAGCGTGCTGGTGAAAAATCCGATCAGCTCGTGCGTCTTCGCATCGGCGCGGCCGGCGAGCGGTATCCCGATCACGACGTCAGCCTGGCCAGACCACTGGGCGAGCATCAGCGTGAAGCCAGCCAGCAGGACGGTAAAGGTGGACACGCCCTGGTCACCGGCGAGCCGGCGGATCGCCAGGCCTGTGTCGCGGTCGATGTCGGCGGCCATGGCCGCGCCGGTGAACCCGCGCCGCCCGGGCCTCACCAGGTCGGTCGGCAGTTCCAGGCGAGGCGCGCCCGCGAGCACGCGCCGCCAGTACGGCAGGGCGCCGGCGAGTGCACCGTCCGCTCTGGCGGCGGCTATGGCGCAGACGGCGCCGAAGGAGGGCTGCGGAGGCGCGGGCGCGTAGGGTTCATGGCGGGCCAGCGCCGAGTAGCCGGCTGCCAGCTCGCTCAGCAGCAGCCCGAATGACCACGCGTCGAAGACGATGTGATGAATCGCGAGCAGCAGCGCGTGCCGGTCAGCCGCGACTCGCACGAGCTCGGACCGTAGCGGGGGCTCGGAGGCCAGGTCGAACGGGTTCCCGGCGAGGTCCCCGAGCCGCGCCCGCACGCCGGCGAGCGCCACGTGCGCGGGCTGGCCGGACAAGTCGGTCAGCGTAAGCTGCCCGGGCCCGGGCGGAGCGAAGACCTGGTACGGCCGCCCGTCCAAGGTCACGAACCGGGCGCGCAGTGCCTCCTGGCGGCGCACGCAGTCGGCGAGCGCGGTCTCCAGGGCTCCGGCATCCAGCGGCCCGGAGAACCGCAGGCCAAGCCCCACCACGTAAAAGGAACTGTGCGGGTGGAAGTTCTCGAGGAACCACAGCGAGCGCTGCGCGGGGTTGAGCGGGTAAACCCCGGCACCGATGTCCCGCGGCTGCTGGGCATCGGTCACGTCAGCCGGGCCGGCGGTGCTCAGCCAGCCGGTCAGCGACCTCGGCGTCGGATGCTCCATGACCGCGCGCAACGGCACGCGCCTGGCGAGCGCGCGCTCGAGCCGCGCCGCCACCCGAAGCGCCATCAGGGAGTGACCGCCGAGCGCGAAGACGTTGTCGTCCGGTCCGATCTCGCGCTGCAGGAACTCCAGCCACGTGCCGAGTACCAGTTCGGCAAGCGTTGCCGCCGCGGGTGCGGGGACGGCCGCGCCGGCCGGGCCGCACCGGCTCAAGGCTGCCCCGTCGATCTTGCCCTGCGGCGTCACGGGGAACTGATCCACGATCACGAACATCGACGGGATCATGGCTGGTGGCAGCCAGCTGCTCAGGAATTCATGCAGCGCCTGGCCGGAGGGATGCTCTCCGGGCCTGACAGTCAGGTAAGCGGCGAGCACGGCATCTCCGGCCTGGCCCCGTGCGCGTACAACCGCCTCGCGCACCGCCGGGTGCCGGCTCAGCGCGGACTCGACCTCGGCTGGCTCGACCCGGACGCCCCGGATCTTGACCTGGTGATCGGCTCGCCCGAGAAACTCGATGCTCCCGTCCGGCTGCCGCCTCGCGAGGTCGCCGGTCCGGTACATGCGCCGGCCAGGCTCGCCGGGGTCGGCGACGAACCGCGCGGCCGTCTCTCCCGGCCGGCCGAAGTAGCCGAGCGCGAGCCCGGTACCGCTCACGTAGAGCTCGCCCGGTTCGCCCGGCGGCGCCGGGAGCAGCGCCTCGTCCAGGATGTCCAGGCTCCGGCCCGGCAGCGGGTCGCCGAGCGGCACCGGCCCGGCCGGCGGCTCGGTCAGGACCGCGACCGAGGTGAACGTCGTTGCCTCGGTCGGTCCGTAGCAGGCCGCGAGGCGCAGGCCAGGCAGGCGTGCCGCTACCGCCCTCAGGTGACCGGGCGAGACGACGTCCCCGCCGGTGAGCAGCCACCGCAGGCCGTCAAAGCAGTCCGGCCGCTCGTCAGCGAGCACCCGGAACAGGCCGGCGGTCAGCCACAGCACGGTCACCCCGTGCCGCTTGATCAGGTCGCTCAGTTCCCCGGCGCCCATCGCCGAGCGCGGGGCCACCGCCACCGTGCCGCCGTTGCACAGCGGTATCCAGATCTCGGCGGTGGCCGCGTCGAAGTGCATCGGGGCAACCGCGAGCACGACCGTGCCTGGTCCGGCCGGCACGAACGACGGCCGCCAGGCCAGCGTGGTCACGCCCCGGTGCGGCACGACGACGGCCTTAGGCGGGCCGGTGGTGCCGGACGTGAACATGACGCAGCACGGCCGGTCTCCGCCCCCGGTCGCGCCGTCGTCCGCGGCGCCGGCAAGACCGGCCGGGGGACCGGCCGCGGCACCGGGAGCTGGCACTAGCACCTGCGGCAGCCGCAGCCCGAGCCTGGCCGTGCCATCGGTGATCAGCAGCTTGACGCGCAGGCCAGCCAGGGCGGCCCTGGTCCGCGCGGCCGGCTCGGCCGGGTCGATCGGGACGTAGGCCGCCCCGGCCCGCAGCACGCCGAGCATGGCCGCCACGTACCCGGCTGAGCGCGTTAAGGCGAGTGCGACCAGGTCACCCGGCCGGACGCCGCGCTCGGCGAGGATGAGCGCCACCTTGTCCGCCGCTGCCATGAGCGCGCCATAGGTGAGCGCCGCGGAATCATCCCGTACCGCCACCCGGCCGCGGAAGCTGGCCGCGACACGGGCGACAAGCTCGGCCACGGAGGCCGTCTCCGCCCAGAGCGGAACATCCGGTCGGGAGGCGGACCTGTCGGCTGATAAGGATCGGCTCAAGTGACATCCCACTTTTGGCGGCAAGCCTTACATTACGTGACACCGGCCGAGCGCTGCTAGCTGCTCGGACCGGGCTGCGCTGTGGTCCTCTCAGCAGGGTTCGCCGTGCTGGTCCCGGGCTTCGCGGGGCCGCCGGCCATCGTGCGCCTGGCGTACTCGAGGACGGCGTCGATGATCTCGCTGGCCTGGCGGCGGGTGCGGGCGGCGGCTACCTCGCGGGCGCCCTCGCCGATGAGCGAGGTGAGGATCGCGGCGTAGAGCCGGTCGAGCGAGGTGTCGGCGAGCCTGAGCAGGGCGTCGTTCTGGCTGATCCACTCGTGCACCCGGCGGCGCCTGATCAGTTCGAACCCCGGCGGCCCGTCACCCGAGACGAACAGCATGGCCAGGTCCCGGCGGTGCCAGCTGCCTTCGAGAAATGCGCGGGCTCCTATGCAGAACAGGGTAGTCGGGTCCGTCTCCCCGGTGGTCCTGGCCTGCGCGACCGCCTGGCTCGCCGCTTTCTCGTGGGCGACCTGGTGGTCCTGCCACAGCGCGAGAAACAGTTCGGCCTTGCCGCCGAAATGGTGGTAGAGGCTGCCGACGCTCGATCCGGCCCGTTCCACCACGTCGGCGATGCTCGCGTTGGAGAAGCCCTGCCCGGTGAAGACGTCACGGGCCGCGTCGAGCAGCGCGCGCTGGGTCTGCTTGGTCCGGCCCCACTGCCAGGCGCCGCCGCCCTGCTTGTCGCTGGCCTGCTTGTCGCCACCGGGCTTTCCGTCCGCTGCTTCCGTGCTCACCTGTGCTCCCCCTACGATGATTCCAGAAGGCAATTCTAGTAATTGGGAGCTCACTCATGGGACGTCTGGACGGGCGCGTCGCTATCGTGACCGGCGCTGGCCGGGGGATCGGCCGGTCGGTATCGCTGCTGCTGGCCGCGGAAGGCGCGGCCGTCGTGGTCAATGACCTGGGCGGCGCGGTCGACGGCTCGGGCAGCGACGCCGGCCCGGCGGACGAGGTCGTCGCCGAGATCACCAAGGCGGGCGGCAAGGCCGCTTCCAACGGCGCGGACGTCTCCGACCACGAGGCCGCGCAGACGCTGGTGCGGTCGGCGATCGACCAGTTCGGCCGGCTGGACATCCTGGTCAACGTGGCGGGCATCCTGCGGGACCGGATGGTGTTCAACATGTCCGAGCAGGAGTGGGACGACGTGATCAGGGTGCACATGAAGGGCAGCTTCAACACCACGAAGTTCGCCGCCGCCCACTGGCGGGCGCAGCGCGATTCCTCCGCCCAGAACCGGATCATCAACTTCACCTCGGTCTCCGGCCTGCACGGCGCGCCCGGCCAGCCCAACTACGCGGCGGCGAAGATGGGCATCGTCGGCCTGACCTACTCGAGCGCGAACGCGCTGGCCCAGTACGGCGTCACGGTCAACGCGATCTCGCCAGGCGCCTCCACGCGGATGACCGACACGGTGCCGGCCGACCGGCGGCGGGCGCGGACCACCAGCGCCGACGAGCGCTCGCCCGACAACATCGCGCCGGTCGTGGCATACCTGGCCAGCGAGCGGTCCGGCTGGATCACCGGCCGCATCGTGCACGCCGCGGGCTACGAGGTCTCGCTCTACAGCAACCCGGAGCCGATCGTCAGGCTCATCGGCTCAGGCCCGTGGGACGCCGACACGCTCGCGAGCCAGGTGGAGCGGTCATTCAAGCCGGCGCTGGGCCGGGAGGGGCGGTGACCGCCAAGCCGGTGCCGGTACCGACGCCGGAGACCGCGCCGTTCTGGGACGGCTGCGCGGCGGGCGAACTGCGGCTGCAGCGCTGCCTCGACTGCGAGCAGGCCTACTTCTACCCGCGCCCGGTCTGCCCTGCCTGCGGCTCGGCCCGGGTGGAGTGGTTCACCGCGAGCGGCGACGCGACGCTGTATTCCTATGTGATCAACCATCGCCCGGCCCCGGGCTTCGAGGATGACGCGCCCTACGCGATCGCGGTGGTCCAATTGGCCGAGGGCCCGCGGATGATGACCAACCTCGTCGGCGTCCCGAGCACGCCGGAGGCACTCGAGCTTGACATGCCGCTGCGGATCACGTTCGAGCAGCGGGGCGAGCTGAGCCTGCCGCTGTTCGCGCCGGCCGGCGGGCCGTCCGGGGAGGTCAGATGAGCACCGGAGCCATCATCGCCGGAGCCGCCGAGACCAACGAGATCGGCAAGCTGCCCGGCTATTCCACGCTCGGACTGCACCTCGAGGCGGCGATGAACGCCGTCGCCGACGCCGGGCTGACGCTCAAGGACATCGACGGGATCGCTACCGTGAGCGCGCCAGGCCCGGTCCAGGTCGCTCACGCGCTTGGCATCGTGCCGCGCTGGATGGACGGCACCGGCGTGGGCGGCACCTCTTTCCTCCTCCATGTCAGGCACGCCGCCGCGGCGATCGCGGCCGGGCAGGCGAGCACCGTGCTGATCACGCACGGCGAGTCGGGGCGGTCGCGGGTCGGCGCCGCCAGGTACGCCGCCGCGCCGTCGTCGCCGCCGGGCCAGTTCGAGGCGCCGTACGGGGTCTTCGGGCCGACGACGGCCTTCACGATCCCGGTGCTGCGCTACATGAAGGACTTCGGGCTCACCCACACCCAGCTTGCCTACGTCGCGGTCGCGCAGCGCCGGTGGGCGGCGAAGAATCCGCGCGCGATGTTCCGCGACCCGATCACCGTCGATGACGTGCTCGCATCCAGGATGGTCGCCTACCCGTTTCACCTGCTCGAATGCTGCCTGGTCACCGACGGCGGCGGCGCGCTGGTCGTGACCTCGGCCGACCGGGCCGGGGACTTCCCCAAGCCGGCCGTGCACGTGCTGGGCGCCGGCGAGTCCGCCGAGACGCCGATGATCTCGCAGATGGTCGACTTCACCGAGTCCCGCGCGATGCGGCTGGCCGGCCGCGACGCCTTCGCCCAGGCCGGGATCTCGGTCAGCGACGTGCGGCACCTCATGATCTACGACGCGTTCGCGCACCTGCCGGTCTACGGGCTCGAGGCGCTCGGGTTCGTGGCCAAGGGCGAGGCTGGCGGGTTCATTTCCGACGGGAACACAGAGCCAGGCGGATCGCTGCCGCTGAACACCAACGGCGGCGGCCTGTCGTACACGCACACCGGCATGTACGGGATGTTCGCCATCTTGGAAGCGGTCCGCCAGGTCAGGGGCGAAGCGGCCGCGCAGGTCGACGGCCCGGAGATCAGCGCGGTGCTCGGCAACGGCGGCATGTTCGCGACCTGCGGCGTGCTCGTACTCGGCCGGGGCTAGCCTTGCGAAGCTAGCCGCGGTGCAGGCGGCGAAAGCGGTCAGAAACCCCCACGTTATGGTGGATTAGCGACGAAGGAGGGTGCATGGCAGGCGGTGCGGTAGCGATCGTCGGCGGTCGGGTGGTTCCCATCGCGGGCGAGCCGATCGAGGGCGGCACGGTTCTGGTTCAGGACGGCAAGATCTCGGCCGTCGGCGCCTCGGTGCCCGTTCCCGATGGCGTGCCGGTGGTCGATGCCGCCGGCTCCTGGGTGCTGCCCGGGTTCATCGACGCTCACGCGCACGTCGGCGTGCACGAGGAAGGCGAAGGCTGGGCGGGCAACGACACCAACGAGATGACCGACCCGGTCATGGCCCAGGTCCGTGCCTTCGATGCCATCAACCCGGCCGACGTGGGCTTCCGCGACGCCATCACCGGCGGCGTCCTGGCCGTCAACGTCAACCCGGGCTCGGGCAACCCGATCGGCGGCCAGACTGTCGCGCTCAAGAGCTGGGGCCGCAGCGTCGACGAGATGGTGCTGCGCCAGCCGTCCGGCCTCAAGTCGGCGCTTGGCGAGAACCCCAAGCGGGTCTGGGGCGAGCAGCGCAAGACCCCGGCGACCAGGCTCGGCACCGCCGCGGTGATTCGCGGCGCGTTCGTCGACGCCGCCAACTACCTGGCGAGGATCGAGGTCGAGCGCGCCAAGCCCGAGGCCGACCGCAAGCACGTGAACCGCGACCTCAAGCTCGAAGCGCTCGGGCTGGTGCTCCAGCGCGAGATCCCGTGGCGCCAGCACTGCCACCGCGCCGACGACATCGCGACCGCCATGCGGATCGCCGAGGAGTTCGGCTACCGGCTGGTGATCGACCACGGCACCGAGGCGCACCTGCTCGCGGACGTCATCGCCGCCAAGGGCATTCCCGTTATCATCGGGCCGCTCTTCACGAGCAGGTCCAAGGTCGAGTTGAGGAATCGCTCTCTGGCCAACCCCGGCCGCCTGGCGCAGGCCGGCGTCACTATCGCGATCACCACGGACCACCCGGTGGTGCCGATCCATTTCCTGGTGCACCAGGCCTCGTTCGCGGTGAGAGAGGGCCTCGCCGCGCGGACCGCCCTTGAATCGCTCACGATCAACCCGGCCAGGATCGCGGGAATCGATGACCGGCTCGGGTCGATCAAGGCCGGCAAGGACGGCGACCTCGTGATCTGGTCAGGCGACCCGCTGGACGTCAACCAGCGGGCGCAGCGGGCGTTCGTGGAGGGTACGCAGATCTACTCGTACAACGACGGATCCCCTGAGTTCACCGACCCGAACCCGATGACGCCCGGGCGTTAGAGCCGGCCATCGGCCGTGATCTGGGGCCGGCGGTAGAGGCTGTCGGGTGACTTGCGGATCTCGGAATGTCAGGCTCCGGCGGCTCAGCGGCGAGACTCTTCCCGGGTTCCCGGAGACTTGCCGCTCCGCGGAGCCTTCCCGGCTCTAGCGCGGAGAGTTGTCGTTGCGCGGAGCGTTGTCCGCCTATAGAGCGGTCAACACTCCGTGCTGCGAGAAGCCTCCGCGGCAACGACGCAGAACGCTCCGCGCTCATGGCGCAAACGACGGAGAACGCTCCGAGATCATGCTCCGGCGCGGGAACTCTCCGCGATCATGGCCCGGTACGGGAACTCACCGCGATCACCGGTGAGGCGAGACCGTACCACCGGAACCGAGCCCGGCCCGCTCCGCAAGAACAGGTCAGGTGAGTTTCGCTGGAGTCTTCTAGCATGGCGCGATGAGCGGGCTTGATTTCGGGGGACGGGCGGTTGTCGTTACTGGCGGTACCCGGGGGATCGGTGCGGGCATTGCCGCTGCCTTTCTCCAGGCCGGGGCCCGGGTGCTGGTGTGCGGGCGGGGCGAGCCGCCGCAGGTGCCTGCTGGCGGCGGCCAGGCCGCCGACTTCGTGGCGGCGGATGTGCGGGAGGCTGACCAGGCTCGCGCTGTGATTGATGCCGCGGTGGAGCGCTTCGGACGGCTCGACGTGGTGATCAACAACGCCGGGGGAGCGCCGCCCGCTGACGCGGCGACGGCGTCGCCGCGGTTTCATGCCAAAGTCGTTGAGCTGAATCTCCTGGCGCCATTGCACGTGTCGCAGGCGGCCAACGCGGTCATGCAGTCGGGGGATGGCGGGTCGATCATCATGATCGGCAGCGTCAGCGGGACGCGGCCGTCGCCAGGGACGGCCGCTTACGGCGCGGCCAAGGCCGGGCTCGCTCACCTGGCTGTCAGCCTGGCGATCGAATGGGCGCCGAAGGTGCGGGTCAATACCGTCGTCGTCGGCCTGGTCGGGACCGAGGGCTCGGCTGCCCATTACGGCGGCGAGGCCGCTATGGCGGCCGCCGCCGCGACGGTGCCACTGGGCCGGATGGCGGTGCCGCAGGACGTGGCCGACGCCTGCCTCTTCCTGGCCTCGCCGATGGCCAGCCAGGTCAGCGGCGCCTCCCTGCTAGTGCACGGAGGCGGCGAGCGACCGGGGTTCCTCGCCGCGCGGCGCGCATGACAAAGGCGATCAGGGCAGGCACCATAGACACCAGATTTACGCCGAGCCGAAAGCCACCTCCGCCGCTCGCCAGCTGACCGCCGCTCGCCAGTTGACCGCCGCTTACCGGCGGGCAGTCGTGAGCTCAGCGGATTGATGTCCGGCGGGCGGGCTCGCCAGAGGGCGGGTCCGCCCGCCGGCTGCCAGCGAGTACTCGGCCAGGCGGGGCCGGACGCCAGCGAGCGTGAGAATGACGATCGCCAGGACGGCGCCAGCCGGGATCGCGCCAGTCCAGCCGGCGGAGTCGTGCTGGCTCGCGGCGATGGCCCGCGTGAACGCGTGCTGATTGATGGTGATAAGCCCGACAAGCGCCTTGTCGTACCGGTAGAACGCCCAGTTGGAATTCCCGGCCGCGGTGCTGGTGTCAAAGCTGATGGCGGCGGTCAGGTCCCCGCGCCGCGCCAGCGCCCTGAGGTGACGGTCGTAGCGTTCGTACACCTGGTAGGCGTCGAGCCACCGGCCCCTTGAGCCCCCGTGTCCAGGCGCCCTGGACGTCGTTATGCTATGACGCCGCTTGAAATATGGACGTTAGGATCTCGTTAGGCTTTTTGCGCGGTTATCCGGCCAGGTCTGAAAGCCCGGTCAGGTCGACGCAGTTCATGCTCCTGATCGTGACGATCGCCATCAGCAGGCTCGCGCAATCGCGGCAGCGGGCTATGGTGCCAGGCCCGCCCAGGTAGACGAGGAACTCGGCTACCGGCCGCCGTGCACCGCAGCCCGCGCAGGTGCCCACCGCCGCTGTCATCTCCCTGCCGAACACCTCATGCAACAGGCCGCCGATGGCATTGCCATCTAGAACGCTGCCACCTGGAACGCTGCCATCCAGAGCGGTCATCAGGTGCCTCCGAATCGCTCGGTCTTGACCGTGCCCGGCGGGTAGCCAAGCATCACCAGTCCCTGGGCGACCGCCTCAACGAAGCTGGTGGGCCCGCAGACATAGGCGACTGGCCGCTGCCGCGCCGGCCAGCTGACCTGGCCGAGCAGCGCCAGATCCACCCGGCCGAAGTGCCCGGTCCAGCCCGGTGGCTGCTGCTGGGTCAGCGTGTAAGTCAGGCCGATACCGTGGCCGTCCTGGCAGCCACTGCCCTGGTATGAGTCGAGCTCGGCCCGGTAGATCACGTCAGGCAGCGACCTGGCCGAGTACAGCAACCTGGCGGGAACCGCCGACCCGGTGCGGGCCCGGTGCCGCAGCATGGACCGCAGCGGCACGATCCCTGACCCTCCGGCCAGCAGCAGCAGCGGCGAAGGCTCGCCGTCCCAGACGAAGTAGCCGCCGACCGGGCCGCGCAACTCGATCTCGTCACCGGCCCGCAGTTCTTGCGTCAGGTACGGCGAGACCTCGCCGTCCGCCAGCCGCTGCACCGTGATCGCGACTGGCTCGCCAGGTGCGGAGGCAATCGAATACGACCGTTCGGCCACGTAGCCGTCCTCGGCGGTCAGGCGCACGTCGACGTGCTGCCCGGCCCGGTGCCCGGCCCAGTCAGGAACGGCAAGCTCGATGGTCCGCACCGTCGGCGTCTCGTCGATCACCTCGCCTACCGTGCCGACCTGCCAGGTCAGTCGCCGGCGTAGCGCTGTTCCCGCCACGGGTCCCCGTAGGAGTGGTAGCCGTACGTCTCCCAGAAGCCGGCCTGATCGTGGTCGAGCAGGTCGAGCCCGCGTACCCACTTCGCGCTCTTCCAGAAGTACAGGTGCGGGACGAGCAGCCTGGCCGGCCCGCCGTGCTCGGGCTCGAGCGGCTTGTGGTCGTAGTCGAAGGCCAGCCACGCCTGGCCGCCGGTGACGTCGGCTACCGGCAGGTTCGTGGTGTAGCCGCCGTCGCAGAACGCCATCACGTACTTCGCGTCGTGCTCCACCTGAGCCAGCAGCGTGTCGATCGACACCGCGCGCCACCAGGTGTCGAGCTTCGACCAGCGGGTCACGCAGTGGATGTCGGCGGTCACCTGCTCAGCGGGCAGGTCGTGCAGCTCCGCCCAGGTCCACGACTTCTGCTCCGTGCCGCCCCGCGTGATCGAGAACGTCCAGTCCTGCTCTTTCACATGCGGGGTCGGGCCGGCCGAGAGCACGGGAAAGTCGTCGGTTACGTACTGCCCTGGCGGTACCCGCTGTGCTTGCTCGCGCTCGGCCGGCTCACGGCGCTTGCCGTGGAATCCGCGCGTCACTGGCCTCATGCGATCACCTCCGAAACTAGCTATCTGCCCATTTCAGCCGGTGCCGAACTCAAATCTCCGCGCCACCGGTGTACCGTGCCGGTTTTCGAGGAACTCAGTGCTGGGCCAGCAGCTTGGCGTGATCCCAGGAGATCACGCGGCTCGGCTCGACGACGTAGCCGCAGCGCTTGCGCGCCGCCCGCTCGACGTACTCGCCGAGGTCGGCCTCTGGACCCGCACCGGACAGCGCCGTCGTGATCTGGCGGCCGATCCTGGTGAGTTCGCCCGGGTCGTCGGTCCGCCGGGCCGTCCCTTGCACCAGCACCCCGCGCAGGTCAAAGTACTGCTCGCCGGTCTCGACCAGGCAGCTGATCCTCGGGTCGCGTTCGAGGTTCCTGGCCTTCTGCGAGCTGCGGTACGTCCAGAACGCCAGCAGCCCGTTCATCATCACGTAGTACATCGTGACCAGGTGGGGGAAACCGTCAGGCCCGTTGGTGGCCAACTGGACCTTGCGCTGGCCGGCGAGCAATTCGGCGGTTTCCGCGGGCGTCATCGCCACCAGGTCGCGCTGCTTCACGAGAAGCCGATCGTCTCGCTCGCGAGCGGGAGAGTTTCCTCGCAGGCAAACCCGGCAGCATCGCCCGGGCCGGTGAACTCCGGGCCAAGGGCGGCGGCGATGGAGTCGAACGTCCACATCCCGTCCTCCGAGCCATGGTCGGAGGCGCGGAACACGGTCCTGAGCTTCGGCGGCTCCATCACGGCGGCGACCCCGCCGTGAACCACGAACACCTCGCCGTTGATCGCTTCCGCCGCCGGGCTCGCCAGGTAGCTGACCAGCGGGGCGACGTGCTCTGGCGCCAGCGGGTCCGCCTGCCCTTGCGGTGCCTCGCCCATCAGCGCGGCGGTCATGCCGGTCCGCGCGCGCGGGCAGATCGCGTTCGCCCGGACCCCGTACCTGGCGCAACTGCGCGCCGTCGCGACGGTGAGGGCCACGATCCCGGCCTTGGCGGCCGCGTAGTTCGGCTGGCCGGCCGAGCCGAGCAGGAAAGCCTCGGACGAGGTGTTGATGATCCTCCCGTACACCGGGCCGGCGGCCTGCTTGCTCTGCTGCCGCCAGTACTCGGTCGCGAGCCTGGTCGTCACGAAGTGCCCGCGCAGGTGCACCCTCAGCACGGTGTCCCACTCGTCGGCCGACATCGTGAAGACCATCCGGTCGCGCAGTACCCCGGCGTTGTTGACGACGATGTCGAGCCCGCCGAACCGCTCGATCGCCGCTGACCGGATCAGTTCGCCGGTCGACCACTCCGACACGTCACCGGCCACCACGATGGCGCGGTCCCCGATCTGATCCGCGACGTCCCGTACGGCCGGCCCCGGCAAGTCGTTCAGCACGAGATTGGCGCCGCGTCCGGCGAGGCCGAGCGCCTCGGCCCGGCCCAGGCCGTTGCCCGCACCGGTCACCACGGCGGTCCTCCCGGCGAGGTCAGTGTTCACTATGCTCCTTCAGTAACCGGGCCCGGACAGTATCCCGCCGTCGGCCACGAACTCGCTGCCCGTGCAGTACGAGGAATCATCGCTCGCCAGGAACGCGACCAGCCTGGACACCTCGACCGACTTGCCGAACCGGCCCAGCGGCAGGGCTTTGATATACCGCTCGCCGCGCTCCGGGTCGAGCGTCTCGGCCGAATCGAAGATCATCTTGGTGACGATGCCGCCCGGGTGCACCGAGTTGACCCGGATGCCGATGGACCCGAGTTCCTGAGCCGCCGACTTGCTCATGCCCCTGATGGCGAATTTGCTCGCCGCGTAGGCCGTGGTGTGGGCCGCTCCGGTAAGCCCTTCGATCGAGGAAATGTTGACGATCGAGCCGCCGCCAGCCGCCTTCATCGGCTCGATCACCGACTTCATGCCGAGCCAGCAGCCCACCGCGTTCACGTTGATGACCCGCTGGAAGTCCGCCAGCGGCATCTCGGTGATGGGCACCTGCATCAAGATGCCCGCGTTGTTGACCAGCACGTCGAGCCGGCCGAACTTCTCGATCGCCGTCACGACCGCCGTCGCCCAGTCGCTTTCGCTGGTGACGTCGAGATGCTGGTAGTGACAAGCCTCGCCAAGCTCAGCGGCCACGGCCTCGCCGAGGTCATCGAGCACGTCACCGGACACGACCTGCGCGCCTTCAGCGACAAAGTGCCTGACGTGCGACTTGCCCATGCCACGCGCGCCGCCGGTAATCAGCGCCACCTTGCCATCTAGCCGGCCCATCGGGCGCCTCCATCATGACGAATTCGCATAACGAACCTACGCGCGTGAACCAGTAAGCGCGAGACAACGCGCGCGAACCCATCCGCCGGCGCGTCATCGGACCCGCCTTCATGAGCCGATATCTCGCGTAGTATCTTGAGTTGCGCGCAAATAGCAAGACTGTTCCGCGATGGCGATGCCAGAATGAGGGTCATGGCAGCGATGAGGTCTGCGATTGAACTCGTTGACGTGCACAAGAACTTTAAGCAGGTACAGGCCGTTCGGGGGATGACCCTGACGATCGAGCCGGGCGAGATCGTCGCGCTCCTCGGTCCGAACGGGGCTGGCAAGACCACGACCATTGACATGATCCTTGGCTTGTCTCAGCCCAGCTCAGGTCAGGTGTCGGTCTACGGCATCCAGCCCCGGCAGGCGATCGACCGGGGGCTCATCTCGGCGGTGATGCAGACCGGCGGCCTGCTCAAGGACCTGACGGTGCAGGAGACCGCGACCTATACGGCGAGCTTGTTCGCCAAGGCCAGGCCGGTCAGCGAGGTGCTGGCACGGGCCGGGATCAGCGCGATCGCCGACCGGCGGGTGGGCAAGTGCTCAGGCGGTGAGCAGCAGCGGCTCCGGTTCGCGATGGCGCTGCTGCCCGATCCCGAGTTGCTCATCCTGGACGAGCCGACCACCGGGATGGACGTCGAGGGCCGTCGCGGGTTCTGGGCATCGATCAGGCGGGACGCCGCGCAGGGCCGCACGGTCCTGTTCGCGACGCACTACCTCGAGGAAGCCGACTCCTACGCCGACCGCATCATCTTGCTGCGGCACGGCGTCGTGGTCGCCGATGGCACCAGCTCAGAGGTCAAGGCGCTCGCCGCCGGCCGCACGGTACGCGCCACGCTGCCGGACGCCGACGTCGCCGCGCTGCTGGCGATCCCCGGCGCCGAGACAGTCGAGGTACGCGGGGACACCGTCCTGGTTCACGCCAATGACAGCGACGCGGTTGCCAGGTACTTGCTGACGTCGACCAGCGCCAGGGACCTCGAGATCACCGCGCGTGCGCTTGAAGACGCGTTCATCGCGCTGACCAGCGACGCCGTGCCCGCCGCCGGCGCGCCAGCTACCGACACGACACCCGTAGGAGGCTCGCTATGACCGCGCCGTCGGTGGCCGACGCGCCGCGCGTGCGCCGCGGCGCCGGGATCAACCTCACCGTTCTCGGGCTCGAGATCCGCAGGCTGCTCCGCAACCGGCGCACGGTCATCTTCGCGCTGATCTTCCCGGTCGTGCTCTTTCTGTTCGTCGGCACCAACAAGACCTATGCCAATCTTCCCGACGGGCACGGGAACGTGTCGATGTTCCTCATGGTGAGCATGGCCCTGTACGGCGCTTCGCTGGCGACAACGGCCGGCGGCGCGATGGTGTCGATCGAGCGCGCCCAGGGCTGGAGCCGGCAGCTCCGGCTGACCCCGCTCTCGCCGACCTCGTACATCCTGATCAAGACGCTCACCGCGATGGTGCTCGGCCTCAGCTCGGTGCTCGCCGTCTTCATCGTCGGCAAGCTGACCGGCGTGCCGCACGTGAACGCGGGCTTCGCGTACCTGTGGTTCGTGTCGGCGGCGATTGTCTGGATCGGCTCGCTTGTCTTCGCCGCGCTCGGGCTCTTCATCGGGTACCTGCTGCCGTCGGAGAACGTGATGCAGTTCCTCGGGCTGGTCATGGCGGTGCTCGCGTTCGCTGGCGGCCTGTTCTACCCGCTGAAGCAGGCGGCCCAGATCCTCCAGGACATCGCGAGGTGGACGCCGCTCTACGGGCTCAACCAGCTTGTGCACGCGCCGCTGCTCGGGGGCGGCATCGACATCATGTGGGTAGTCAACGCGGTCGCCTGGTTCGCGATTTTCGTGGCCGGCGCGGTCTGGCGATTCAGGAAGGACACGGCACGGGTGTGATCGACTTCGCAGCGGCCGCGCCTGTGGCAGGCGACCTGGACGTCCACTGGATCCACGGCCACAGGCCAGGCACGGCCGATACCGACCCGGCTTTCCAGGTCCACGCCTATGACGAGCACACCTATGTGCTCCGGCAATCCAAGGCGAGCAGCTACGAGGCCCCTTTCATCTATTTGTTCTTCGGCAATGAGCGGGCAGTACTGTTCGACTCCGGGGCGACGAAGACCACGGCGGTGGTCGAGGCCGTCGATGGCGTCGTGCGGGGCTGGCTTGCCCGCAACAGCAGGGACAGCTACCACCTCGTAGTGGCGCACACGCACGGTCATGGTGACCATGTCGCGGGGGACGAGCGGTTCGCCAGCCGGCCGGACACGACCGTGGTCGGGCGGCAGGTGGAGGCGGTCAGGGAGTTCTTCGGCTTCTCGGACTGGCCGGCCGAGGTGGTCACCTTTGATCTAGGCGGCCGGGTGCTCGAGGTAACGGGGATCCCCGGGCATCACGCGGCGTCGATCGCGGTGTATGACGCGTGGAGCGGGTTCCTGGTGACTGGCGACACGCTCTACCCGGGGCGGCTGTACGCGTTCGACTTTCCTGAGTTCGCCGCGAGCCTGGACCGGCTGGCGGACTTCGCCGCCGCCCGGCAGGTGAGCCACGTGATGGGCTGCCATCTCGAGATGAGCATGCGGCCGGGGCGTGACTACCCGCTGGGCTCCCGTTACCAGCCCGACGAGCCGCCGATCCAGATGACAGTTGCCCAGCTGATCGCCGCCCGGGACGCGGCCCGGTCCGTCGCGGCCAAGCCGGGCGCGCATGCCTTCGACGACTTCATCATCTATAACGGCCCCTGCCGGGGGGCGATCATCCGCCAGCTTATTCGCGGCAACTGGCGCCGCCTGGCCGGCCGGGAAGGCGCCGCACCCTGACGCCGCGATGCGCAGCGCACCTCTGACCAGCGAGAAGGCGCAGTCTTAGGCTGGGCGCCGCTCACCAAGCGTTGGGCCGTCTCGCACTGACGCGCCAGCTGCTCGCGGCGCTGTTACTGCTTTGCTTTATCGCGGATCATCGCAGCAAGCACCAGTCCCACGCCTGCGCCGAGCGCGAGTCCAGCTGCCGCGAGGCCCGTCGTAGAGGTGCCATCGGGGCGAAAGCCGTTCACCATCATCGAGGATCCGATACCGAGACCCAGGCCGCCGAGAGCGCTGCCCGCTACTGCCGTGACACGTCGTAGAAGTTCCACGTAGAGATTGTAAAAAGTTCGGACTTGACGCGGCAACCAGTATCGGACGAGGCAAGATCGGCCTGGTGCATCCAGATCCGCAGGCACGAGCCACTGACCCGGATGATCATCGGCGGCGTTGAGCTGATCTGCTGCGTGCTCTGCGCGGTACTGGGCGCTCAGAGCTGATCGGGCGGAACCCATGGCCCAGTGGCTGGGGAGCGCAAGTACGGATTCGATCTGTCGAATCTTTACACGCACGAGATTGCACGGCTTCTGTGCCGCCGCGCACCGCCGACCTCGCCCCGCTCAGGCTGCCGCGGGCGGGCTGTGGCTGTGATAGACGCGGCTGCCGTCGGGGCTGCGCATGGTGGTGGTGACACCGGTGCACGCAACCGATAAACGAAAATAGGTCTCTTGCTTCGCGATATGGGCCGGTCTGTGCGTTGGGGTACTGCGGTTCTGGCGGCTAGCATTTGGCGTGGCGGTGAAAGGCCACGGCTGCGTATGGGAATCCACGCGAAGTCTCCGTTCGCCGGGTAATCATGGTTATGCCCGATGCGGACGTGCGCTGGTACCGGGGCCGGGGCTAGTGCCGCGTCAGGCTACCTTCGCTCTTCTCCTGCTACACGCGTGAGGGGATACTGACTGCGATGAGTAGAGGCCCGTCGGCGCTAGGACGCCGGGTTATCGTCACTGGGCTGGCCGGGTCCGGGAAGAGCACGTTCTCGCTTGGGCTCGGTGCCAGGACTGGCTTGCCGGTCATTCATCTTGATCTCTGCTTCTGGAAGCCCGGCTGGGTTGCGCCGTCGGAGACCGAGTGGCGCGAGAAGCAGTGTGGCGTGCTCGCCGGCACGGCGTGGATCGCCGACGGCAACTACCAGGAGACACTTGATCTGCGGCTGGAACGCGCGGATACCGTGGTGTTTCTCGACCTGCCCTGGTGGCTTTGCGCAGGACGTGCGTTCCTGCGCGGCTTCCGGATGCCGGGCGAGCTGCCCGAGGGGTGCGACTATTCGGCCTGGCGGCAGTTGCGCGATGAATGGCTTCTGGCCGTCCGCATCTGGCGAGCACGCCGGTCAGAGCCGGAGCGCGAACACGAGACCATTTCGCGGCACGGTCAGCATGTGGCCCTCCACGTGCTCAGATCCAGGCGGGCGGTCAGGGAATTCCTCGACGGTACCGATGCCGACGCCGGGTGGCCGGACGCCGGGTGACTCGCCCCTAGCGCCCGGCTCGGAGGCACGCCACCAGGTTGCAAGCTGTACGTCCCTGGCCCGCTGGACCTCCGAACGCGCAGATGGTCCACCTCCCGGTCGACGCGTCCTGGCCGGACCAGGTCCTGGACGAGCTCTCCGCCCAGATCCTCGCCTTAGTACGCCACTACGGTGCCGCCCACAGCGCAGCCGGTACGCACCCGCTATCTGGGAGCAGGGGTCGAAGGCCCCGGATTGGCACTGCGAGGTGACCGGGCCAGTTCCAGCTAGGCGGCAGCGGGCGGACTGTGACTGCGGTAGACGCGGCTGCCGTCGGGGCTGCGCATGGTGGTGGTGCCGTCGGGGTTGAGCGTGATGGTCCAGCCCCACTGGTGCACCAGAATTAGATGATGGAATGTGCACAAAAGTAGCAAATTAGTCAATTTGGTGGCCCCGCCCAGGCGGCGGGGAATGAGATGGTGCACCTGACATCCGGCGGGCGGCTGCAGGCAGCCGGGGGCGGCGCAGTGCCGGTCCCGGGTGATCACGGCCCGGCGCAGGTGCGGCGGGATCGTGTCCGTCGCTCTCCCCACGTCCAGCGGCAGGCTCACCGACCCGGCCGGCGGGGCGAGCTTCCCGGTGCGCAAGTAGGACGCCAGGCCGTGCGGCCCGGACAGCAGCGCGACCGCGCTGGCCGTGATCAGATCGCGTACCTGGCGGCGCACCTGCTCCCGGCTCGCCGCTCCGTACCCGGCGCAGGACGGGCAGCCGCCAGGTCCCGGGATGCCGCCGCCGGGGGTACCGGTGAGCAGGCTGGTGAGCCGCTCCAGCAGGTCATGGTCGACGTGCCCGGTCACCATCGGGACGATCGTGGCGTCGCATTCGGCGCCGGGCATGGCGGCCGGGCCGGGCAGGGCCGGGGCCGGGGCGCTGCTGCCGTCGGGAATCAGGCGGGGCCAGAGCCGGTCACGCCAGCCCGCGCGCTGCCACGAGTCCCCGGCCGGGCTGCCGCCTGCCCGGCCCGGCGCGCTTGCCTGAGCGCCGGCGGGCTGGCCGGAACCGCCGGCCGCGCCGGTTCCGGCTTGGCTCGGCGTGCTGGCCGGCCCGGCTTCCTGGCCGGTCCCTCCCGGCAGGTCGCCGGTGCGGCGGAGCAGGTCATCCAGGGTGATGTGGAGCTGGATCTGGGTGGGCTGCCCGGCCCGGTCCGGCACCGCACCCAGGGCGATCAGCCGCCGACAGGCCTCCTCGACGGCGTCGTGGTGACGCTGCCTGATGGTCCGGGTGTCCTCCGGGCCGGCCTTTTTCCCCAGGGCATCCAGCACCGCCTGGATCGCGTCAGCGCAGCTCGGGGTGAGGTCGCCGTCGAGGCGGCCGGCGCCGCCCAGGGTAGTCCGCAGCCGCACCTGCCGGTCCTCGAACCCCGGCTTCCCGTCACCCTCGTCCGGGCACAGGCGCCGGCGCATCTGCTCCGCCAGCGCGGCCAGGTCCGCGAGCTCGGCGCCGCCCGCCGCAGCCGCCAGCAAGATCAGGTCCGCATCGCCGCGGGCCGACACGGGGAGCAGGTCGGTCCAGCAGCAGACCTGCCGCGCCCACGATCCGGAGATCGCCCCGGCTCCCAGCGCGTCCCGCACCGCCTGGTGGGCGTCCAGCCGGCGCATCCACCCGACAGCGGCCGACGCCGCCGAGTCGGTGATCCGGGTCTGCCACCGCAGCCACGTCCGCGCCGTCCCCTGCCCGTCGTCTTGGTATCCGCACTGGGCGTCGAACGCCGACAGCACCGCCGACCGGGCAGCGACCTGAACCGACTCCGCCCGCTCCAGAGCACGCAGGCACTCGGCCTGCACCCCGGCCGGAGCCGACGCCAGATCAGCGGAGGCCAGCCAGCCCAGGCCAGCCAGCACCATCGCCGTCGCCTCACCCGGCGTCGCGGGCGGAGGCGGCACGGCGGGACCCGGGACCCTGGCAGGCGCGCCGGGCACGGCACGGGAGTCATCGCGATCACACAACCGGCTTCACCTCCGATCAAGGGCCGGGCAGGGGACACGGGGCAGGGCACGAGGCAGGGACGAGGGCGGGGACACAATGGCACGGGACGGGGACGGGCGGAACATGGCAGCCGACAAGGTCAGGAGCGGGAACTCGGGAATCCACCTCGCCGCAGCACGGTCACCGGGCCATTGCACGGGTCCGGCGCGGCAATCAGGTCACACGCCACGAACACAATTGGAGGGCCACTCAGCCAGGACACGTCTCCCGGAACCGGGAGTCCCGCGAACTCGAAACTCTTTGCTACTTACGTCCTGGAGATGCCAACTCTCTAACTAACTACCCATACTCTAATACCCGCCACCGACAATTCCACCGCACCACGCCCGTCTCGCCGCGCCAATCTCGAACAAATCCGCTTCGACCAGCGTCACACGTTTGGTGCCGTCCGTCGTTGTGGCATTGCTGGCGTGGTAGCGCCGTCGTTGTGACTTTGCTGGGCCTGCCTAAGTCGCTCCATGCGGCGAGGCCGAGCGACTGCGCGGCACGCCACCTGAAGCCTTGCCGCTCGTCACGAGTCCCAGTATGGACCGCCTGTGCTGCAAGGCTGTTTACCTGGGACAATAGTGCCATGACGGCGGTCAAGGGGGTCAGCCGGCCTGAGACGGTCAACGAGGCCGTGGCGGGGCAGCCTGCTGAGCCGCTGCGGCCGTTCATCGCGTACTACAGCGGTTACCGGCAGGCCGGGATCGGCCCGGCGGAGCATCGCGGGCTGCCGTCGCCGTACCTGACTGTGATCTTCACGCTGGACGAGCCGCTCACCGTCGCCGAGCACGCCGACCCGGCTCAGCCCGCCGCGCAGTACCTGACGATGACCGGCGGCCTGCACACTACCCCGGCGCTAGTGACCCACGACGGATCGCAGTCCGGCATCCAGCTCGCGCTCAGCCCGCTCGGGGCCCGCGCGATCCTGGGCGTACCCGCGGGGGAGCTGGCGATCATCGACGTCGATGGCGCCGACGTGCTCGGCGGGCTGGCCGCCGAGATCCATGAGCGGATCGCGATGGCCACGACCTGGGACGACAGGTTCGCGATACTCGATCGGCTGCTCTGCGAACGATTGCAGGCCGGAGGGGGAGGGGGAGCCGCAGGGGGAGCCGGAGGCCCGGCCGGCGGCTGGCTGGCACCCGAGGTCAGCTACGCCTGGAAGCGGCTGCTCACCGAGGACGGCGCGGCGGCGATCTCGGACCTGGCGGCGGAAACCGGCTGGAGCGACCGGCACCTGCGCTCCGCTTTCAAGAACGAAATCGGTCTCACGCCGAAGGCGGCGGCACGGGTTATCCGCTTCCACCGGGCCAGGCTCGCCGTCCAGCGCCGGGCGGTGGCCGGCCGCGGCCTCGATCTGGCCGACCTGGCCGCCGAGTGCGGCTACTACGACCAGGCTCATCTTGACCTGGACTTCAGGGCGATGGCCGGCTCGGCGCCGACGGTGTGGGCGCGGCGGGAGTTCCGAAATTTCCAAGCCGCCGGTCAGGTGCGGGCGGAAGCATGAAGAACATGACGCAGAACACACCAGCACCGCAAGTCTGGCCGACGCTCAGGGCTCACGACGCCAGGGCACTCATCAGATTCCTCGTCGAGGCGTTCGGATTCGAGGAGACCGTCGTCTTCGGCGAGGGCGACCGCGTGGACCACGCCCAGCTATCCTGGCCGCTCGGCGGCGGGGTCATGCTCGGCTCGGCCCGCGAGGGCGACACGGACGACCCGTGGCCGATCAAGCCGGGCAGTTTCGGCGCGTACGTCGTGACCGACGATCCCGACGGGCTGCACAAGCGGGCCGCGGCGGCCGGGGCGAAGATCCTGATGGACCTGCACGACACTGACTACGGGTCGCGTGACTTCGCCGCCGCCGATCCTGAGGGCAACCGCTGGTCATTTGGCACCTACCGGGGTGAGCCGCGCAAGAGCGGCTAGACCGTGATCCCGTCGAACAGCAGCGTAAGGAGGGCATCCACGACCTGGTCGGTCGTGTAGCCGCCCGAGCGGTGCCAGGCGGCAGGGATCCACAGCACGTCCCTGAGCAGGCGATACGTGAGGGCGGGGTCTAGTTCCGGCCGGAACGCCCCGTCCGCCACGCCCCGCTCCAGCTGCCCGATCCAGGTCCGCTCGATCTCGCGGAGAGCCGTCCGCAGATAGCCGAAGCGCGGATGGGCGTTGAAGTAGTTCCAGTCGTTCTGCAGCATCGACAGCGCGGCCCGGTGGTGCGCCAGCGTCGTGCTCGTGCTGCGGACGATCTGCTCGAGCACGGCGCGCGGGCTGCCGCCGGTCGCGACCGCGGCCCGGTAGTCGGCCAGTATCTCGTCGAGGAACCGCTTCAGGATCTCATCGCCGATCGACTCCTTGGAGTCGAAATGGTGGTAGAGACTGCCAGAGAGGATGCCGGCGGCGTCCGCGATCTCACGCACGGTCGTGGCGCGGTACCCCTTCTGCGCGAAGAGCTGGCCGGCGAGCCGGACGACGTCGTCCCGCCTGGCCGAGCGCTCGGCCCGCTCCGGCCTGCGGTCCGGTCCAGTCTTGCGCGTCACGGCCACCCGATCATTATGGCTGCCGGAGACGCCGGCCCCGGGAACAAGCAGCCGGCTCCCGTGTGCGCGTGCGGGAGCCGGCTGGCCTGGACTCGCGGGGTGAACCGCCGGACTCGGCCTCAGTAACGGATCAGGCCCCGGATGTTGAGCCCGTTGCGCATGTCCTCATAGCCCTGGTTGACCTCGTCGAGCGTGTACTCCCTGGTGATCAGCTCGTCGAGCTTGAGCTGGCCGAGGTTGTACATCTCGAGCATCCTCGGGATGTCGTGCCGGGCGTTGGACGATCCGTAGAGCGAGCCCCTGATCTGCTTCTCCATCATCGTCAGCATCCAGAGCGAGCCGCTGATCTGGGTCTCGGCCGGGTGACCGACCGCGGTGACGACGACCTTCCCGCGCTTGGCGACCATATCGAGCGCCGGGCCGACGTAGGCACCCTCGGCGACATCGGTCGTGATGATGAACGAGTCCGCCATCTGCCCTCGCGTCAGCAGCCCGACGATCGGCGTAGCCTCCTCGACGCTGGCCGCCACATGGGTGGCGCCGAGTTCCATGGCCTTGTCGCGCTTGAACTCGACCGGGTCGATCGCGATGATGTAGCGGGCCCCGGCGATCCTGGCGCCCTGGACGGCGTTGATGCCGATGCCGCCGATGCCCATGACCACGACCGTGTCGCCGGCCTTGGTCTCCGCGGTGCGGACGGCGCTGCCGAAGCCCGTCGTCACGCCGCAGCCGACGAGCGCGGCCTTGTCAAGCGACGTGCCGTCGTCGACCTTCACCACGGACTGGGCCGGGACGACCGTGTACTCGGAGAACGTGCCGAGCAGGCACATCTGGCCGACGCCCTTGTCCTTGCTGTGGAAGCGGTAGGTGCCGTCGAGTTGCGGGCCGTTGATGAGGAACATGCCGAGGTCGCAGAGGTTCTGCATGCCGCGCGCGCAGTACGAGCAGTGGCCGCAGGCGGGCAGGAAGCTCAGGACGACCGAGTCGCCTTCCTTGACGTGATCGACGTTGGGCCCGACCTCGACCACGGTGCCTGCGCCCTCGTGGCCGCCGATGACCGGGAACGGGATCGGGATGTCACCTGTGACCAGGTGCTCATCGGAATGGCACAGGCCGCTCGCCGTCAGCTTGACAAGGACCTCCTTCGCGTGCGGCGGGTCGAGTTCGACTTCTTCGATCTGCCACTTCTCACCCACGCCGTACAGCACCGCGGCCTTGGTCTTCATTGCCTCATCCTCGCCGGTAGAACCTGTTGCAGTTCGCGTGCATATACCGTAACCAGACTTGTTACCCGCCGGAAGACCCCAAGGCCGACCCGAGCGCGAGTACCGCCGAGTCCAGGAGCTCGCAGAGATCGGCGTCCGGCCTGGCGAGCCACTCCTCGTAGGCCGCGACCGCGACGCCGAGCATCGCGTGCGCGATCGTGCGCGGCAGCAGTTCATCGGCCCGCTGGCCGGTGCGCTGGGCGACGAAGTCCGCGATGACGCCGCGCCAGGCCGCGAACCGCAGCGTCGAGTGCGCCTGCAGGGCCGGCACCCCGAGTATGAACGTCATCCGTCTGCGGTGAGCCGGGAGCTGATCAAGCGGCATCCGGTTGAAGTCCACGATGGCCTGGCGGATCGCGTCCATCAGCGGAGCCTGCGGCGGGGTCGCGGCAAGGCGCCGTCGCATGCGGGCGAGTTCACCGTCGAAATCGCCCCACGGCACATCATTTTTAGACCCGAAATAGCGGAAAAATGTGCGGCGGCTGATCCCCGCCGCCGAGGCGATGTCGTCGATGGTGGTCTGCTCGAACCCCTGCCGGTCGAACAGGTCGAACGCTACCTGCTCAAGCTCGGCCCGCGAGGTGACCTTGCGCCGCCCGGTGTTGGTCACCCTTGCACTATGGCACTGAGTGCCTTTACGGTTGACGTGGCACTGAGTGCCAAAAGGTTTTTGCGGCACAAGGTTTTTGCGACGCAGCCAAGGTGGAGGCGGCATGGCGGACACGCTCGTATCCGAGCCAGAGGTGGAGGAAGCTCCCGAGGCGGAGGCTCTCCTCACCGAGGAACTCCTGGTCGAAGAGGTCTCGATCGACGGCATGTGCGGTGTCTACTGACTTCGACCTCGATCGGGCCTGGCGGCTTGACGATCGCGTAGCTGTGCGTCCCGAGCCGTTCGGCGCGCTGCTGTACCACTTCGGGACCAGGCGGCTGTCATTCCTCAAGGACCCCGTGCTGCTGACAGTCGTGCAAGGGCTGGCCGAGTACCCGAGTGCCAGGGCCGCCTGCGCATCGGCCGGAGTCGGGCCGGCCTCGATGCCGGCCTTCCAGCGCGCGCTCGGCACCCTCGCCAGCTCGCAGATGATCCGCGTTCGGGAGGGCCAATCGTGAGTGCGGTGCTGCCGCTGACCGCGCAGTTCGCGCGTGGCCTGTCCGCGCCGATCTGCCTGACCTGGGAACTCACCTACGCCTGCAACCTGTCCTGCGTGCACTGCCTGTCCTCGTCCGGCCGGCGTGACCCGCGCGAGCTGACCACCGCGGAGTGCCAGGCGGTGATCGACGAACTTGAGCGCATGCAGGTCTTCTACGTGAATATCGGCGGCGGCGAGCCCACCGTCCGCCCCGACTTCTGGGACCTGGTCGACTACGCGGTCGCGCACCGGGTCGGCGTGAAGTTCTCCACGAACGGCATCAAGATCACCCCCGCTGTCGCGCAACGGCTCGCGGGCTCGGACTACGTGGACGTGCAGATCTCGCTCGACGGGGCGACGCCGGAGGTGAACGACGCCGTGCGCGGGGCCGGCTCCTACCGGACCGCGCTGGCGGCGATGTCGAACCTGGCCTCGGCGGGTTTCGCAGGCTTCAAGCTCTCCGTCGTGGTGACTCGCCAGAACGTAGGCCAGCTCGACGAGTTCGCGGCGCTGGCAGACCGCTACGGTGCCCAGCTGCGCCTGACCAGGCTCCGCCCGGCCGGGCGCGGGGCCAGCGTCTGGCACGAGCTGCACCCGACGGCGCAGCAGCAGCGGATGCTCTATGACTGGCTAGTCGCCCACGGGCAGCACCAGCCCGGGGGGACGACCCCCCGGAACCCCTCGCAAGAGGTCCTGACCGGCGACTCCTTCTTCCACCTTTCCGGTTACGGCCAGGCACTGCCCGGCCTCAACCTCTGCGGGGCCGGCCGGGTCGTCTGCCTCATCGACCCGGTGGGCGACGTCTACGCGTGCCCGTTCGCGATCCACGAGAGCTTCCTGGCCGGCAACGTCCGCGACGAGGGCGGATTCGCCCGGGTGTGGCGTTCCTCTGAACTGTTCGAGAGCCTGCGCCAGCCCCAGTCCGCAGGCACCTGTACCTCGTGCTCGGCGTTCGACGCCTGCCAGGGCGGCTGCATGGCGGCGAAGTTCTTCACCGGCCTGCCGCTAGACGGACCCGACCCCGAGTGCGTGCGCGGCCACGGCGAGACGGCTCTCGCGCAGGCTGACCTCAGCCCGCCCCGGCCGTCACCCGATCACTCCCGCAGAGGCGGCCCCGTGCCCCTCACGCTCGGGCGACGTCCGCCCCGGCCCTGCGACGAAAGCCCGGTCGGCTGACATGACGGGGCGCGTCGCCATAGTCACAGGGGCGGCTCGGGGGATCGGCGCGGCGACCGTGCTGGCCCTCGCTCAGCGGGGCTGGTCGGTGCTCGCCGTCGATGTCGCCCGCGAGGACCCGGCGCTGCCGTATCCGATGGGCACGGCCGGCGAACTGGACGAGGTGGTGCGACGCGCTGGCACGGGGATCGTTGCCTGCGATGTCGTTGCCTGCCATGCCGATGTCCGAGACCAAGCCGCACTTGCCGGGGCGGTCGCTGACGCCGAACGTCGCTGGGGCGGGCTCGACGCCGCGATCGCCGCGGCGGGCGTCATCGCCGGGGGAGTGCCGCTGTGGGAAGTACCCCCTGAGCAGGAGCGCGCCGTGCTCGACATCGATCTCGGCGGCGTCCTCAACCTGGCCCGAGCAGCAATCCCGGCCTTGCTGCGCCGGCCAGAACCGCGATCCGGGCGCTTCCTGGCCGTCGCCTCGGCGGCGGCGACCCGGGGCCTGCCGATGCTGGCCGCCTACTGCGCGGCCAAGGCCGGAGTTGCCGGGCTCATCCGGGCGCTCGGTGTCGAACTCGGCGGCACCGGGGTCACCGCGAACGCCGTCAGCCCGGGCTCGACCGATACGCCGATCCTGGCCGAAAGCGCCAGGCTCTACGACCTGCCGGGCGCCGCGAGCTTCGCGGCCCAGCAACCGCACGGACGACTGCTCGACCCGGGCGAGATCGCCGAGGTACTGGCGTTCCTCGCTGGCGAGGCCAGCAGCGCGATGACCGGCGCTGTCGTTGCGGTGGACGGCGGGCTGGCCCTATGACCAGCCCGCAGCCGCTGCCGGTCGGTTTCGGCATCGAACTCGATTCCTGGACCAGGCAGCTCACGCCGGAACTCTGGTTCGGCGGGTCGCCGGTGCGGATCGCCCGGCTGACCCCGGCCGGCCAGGCCGCCTGGCGGGAGCTGCGCGCGGGCCGGGTCACCTCCCGCGCCACCGGGGCGCTGGCCAGGCACCTGACCGACGCCGGGCTCGCCCACCCGGTCCCCCCGGCCCAGGCCACTCCGGCTGTGACCGTCATCGTCCCCGTCCGCGACCGCGCCGACCTGCTCGGCCGCTGCCTGACCGCGCTCGGCGGCGAACATGAGGTCGTCGTCGTGGATGATGCCTCGCACGACCCGGCGGCCGTGGCCCGCGTCGCCGCCAGGCACGGGGCAAGATTGATTCGCCGCGTAGTCAACGGCGGTCCGAGCGCGGCGAGGAACACCGCCCTGGCCCAGGCGACCACCGAACTGGTCGCCTTCGTGGACAGCGACTGCGAGCCGCCACCGGACTGGATCGCCCGGCTGTCCGGTCACTTCGCCGACCCGCTCGTCGCGGTCGCGGCGCCGAGGATCACCGGCCGCGCGGCCCGGACGACCGCCGGCCGCTACACCGAAGCCAACGGCGCCCTCGACCTCGGCGGCAGGCCAGGCCGGGTGCTGCCAAAGTCCGCCATCTCCTACGTGCCGACCGCCGCCGTGCTCGCCCGCCGCGAGGCACTGCTCTCGGCCGCCCGGCTGACCGGGCAGGTCTTCGACGAGTCGATGCGCGTCGGCGAGGACGTCGACCTCATCTGGCGCCTGCACGAGGCGGGCTGGCGGATCAGGTACGACCCGTCCGTCCAGGTCAGCCACCACGAGCCGTCATCGTGGCCCGAGCTGCTCGCCCGCAGGTACCGCTACGGAACCTCGGCCGCGCCGCTGGCCCAGCGCCATCCCGGCGCGGTCGTCCATCTCGCCCTGCAGCCCTGGCCCGCCGCGACGGTCGCCGCCCTGCTGGCCAGGCGTCCCGTCCTGGCCGCCGCCGCCTTCGGCGGGGCGGCGGCGGCCACCGGCTACCGGCTGCGGCGCGCGGACGTGCCCCGGGCCGGGCTGACCAGGGCCACCGTCGAGGCGACCCGCCAGACCTGGCTCGGCCTCGGCCGCTACGGCACCCAGTTCGCCGTGCCCCTGCTGGCCGCCGGCTTCGCGGCGCCGGGCCGCGCCACCCGGGGGGACTCGGGGGGTCGTCCCCCCGGATCAGCACTGCGGAGGATGGCGGCCGCGTCCCTCTTGCTCGGGCCGCCGCTGACCGCCTGGGCGCAGGGGGCGCGCACGCTGGACCCCGCCCGGTTCACGGCGGCCCGGATCGCCGACGACGTCGCCTACGGTCTGGGCGTCTGGTCCGGGTGCGTCACCGAGCGCACGTTCGCCCCGCTGCGGCCCGTCATCGCCTGGCGCCCGCTGCGCATCGACGCCCGCGAGAAGGAACGCCCAACATGACCAATGCCTGGTTCGAGACGGTAGCGGAGGCTCAGCGCCGTGCCCGCAAGCGGCTGCCCAAGTCCGTGTACAGCGCCCTGCTGGCCGGCACCGAGAAGGGCCTGACGCTCAGCGACAACGTGGCGGCCTTCGACGAGCTCGGCTTCGCGCCGCACGTCGCCGGGCTGAGCGCCCAGCGCGACCTGGCGACGACGGTGCTGGGCCAGCCAATCTCGTTCCCGGTCATCATGTCCCCGACCGGGGTCCAGGCCGTCCATCCCGACGGCGAGGTGGCGGTCGCCCGCGCGGCGGCGGCCCGAGGCACGGCGATCGGCCTCAGCTCGTTCGCGAGCAAGCCGATCGAAGAGGTCATCGCCGCCAACCCGCAGACCTTCTTCCAGATTTACTGGCTCGGGGGGCGCGACCAGGTGGGCGCCCTGCTCGAGCGGGCCAGCAAAGCCGGCGCGGCCGGCGTGATCGCCACGCTGGACTGGTCGTTCTCGCACGCCCGCGACTGGGGCAGCCCGCACATCCCGGAGACGCTGACCCTGCGCGGGCTGCTCAAGCTGGCGCCGCAGGGTCTCGCTCGGCCGAGGTGGCTGGCGAGTTACTTGCGGACCGGTCATCTTCCCGACCTGACGGCCCCGAACCTCGCCGCCGGCGGCCAGCCAGCCCCCACCTTCTTCGGCGCGTACGGCCAGTGGATGGGGACGCCCCCGCCCTCCTGGGACGATGTCGCCTGGATGCGCGAGCAATGGGGAGGCCCTTTCCTCCTGAAAGGTATTTCCAGGATCGATGACGCCCGCCGCGCCGTCGACGCCGGCGTCACGGCCATCTCGGTGTCCAACCACGGCGGCAACAACGTGGACGGCACCCCGGCCACGATCCGCGTGCTGCCCGGGATCGCTGACGCCGTCGGCGACCAGGTCGAGGTGCTGCTCGACGGCGGCATCCGGCGCGGCAACGACGTCGTCAAGGCCATCGCGCTCGGCGCCCGCGCCGTCATGATCGGCCGCGCCTACCTCTGGGGCCTCGCCGCGAACGGCCAGGCGGGCGTCGAGAACGTGCTCGACATCCTCCGCAACGGCATCGACTCGGCCCTGCTAGGCCTAGGCTGCTCGTCCCTGGCTGATCTCACCGAGCAGAACCTGGTAATCCCCCCGGCCTTCACCCGCACCCTAGGCGCTTAACCACCAGCAGGCCCCGCTTGGAGTTGCGCCCGCTTCGGGAGGCGGGTGGCCTGGGCCGGTGGCCTGGCTGGCGCAGGTACGACACCCGTTTTGCCAGGCCACCGGCCGTTGCTCGGCTGGACGCTGCCTGTTCCAGGCGTGGGCTGTTACGGCATGGTCCTCCAGACGTCTCCCGTAATGCCGCGCACGTTCTGACATGCCATGCTGTCGAGCTGGTGGTCGAGACCGTCCTGGTAGAGGCAGTTTTTTGTGTCTAGGTTCTGCAGGAGATCGTAGGGAATGCTGACGGTGTAGACGGAGTTAATCAGGTGCCAGTTGGCGGTGGCGTTGTTGCAGTTGCCGACGATGGAGTTGCCGTTCAAGGTCTGCAGGCATTCGACGCCCCCGTGTTGCTCGAAGGTGACGCCGGTTGAGTTGGGGTTCTCGCACCAGAACTGCATCGGACCGCTCCTGGTGGCGTTGACGGTGTTCGAGCTTGTCACCTGGAGCCATGCGCCTTCAATGTTCAGGATCGGGAAGCTGCCCGAGCAGTTGTCTACGGCGGGGGTCGCCGCGCCAGCGGGTGCTGAGGCCATGAGGGCCGGTGTGACCAGCGACGCGATGGCGACGGCTGCGATGATGATGCGTCTCAATTTGAACTGCCCTTCTTTCGTCAGTCATCGGGGTGTGTGAGGCGATGTGGCCTGAGCGGCAACCGTGTTACGGTCGCAGGCGGTGGTAACGCGGCACGCAACACGGCGGTAACGCCTCAGGGGATAGCGGCAATGGCGGCTGGCGTTGAGATCGGCCTGCTCGGGCCTTTAGAGGTGCGCTGCGACGGCGTGACGGTGGCGATCCCGCCAGGCAAGCAGCGGGCCTTGCTGGTGGCATTGCTGCTGCAGGCTGGCCGCCCGGTCCCGGCCGGCCAGCTCGCTGACCTGCTGTGGTCGCCGGACGTGCCGCCGCCGACGGCACTGGTCGCGCTGCGTAACAACGTGGCGCGGTTGCGGCGGCGGCTCGGACCGGCCGGTCAGCGTCTGATCCAGACCCGGTCAGGCGGCTACGTGATCACGGCGGGCGGCTTCGAGCTTGACTTGGTCCGGATGGAGCTGGAACTAGCCGCCTCGCGGGCCGCCGCGCGCGCCGGCGACTGGCACCTGGCCGCCGCGCACGCCGATTCGTCGCTGAGCCTGTGGCGAGGGGAGCCGCTGTCGGATGTGGACCTGCCCGCGCTGACTGCGGAGCATGTCCCGAGGCTGAATGAGCTGCGGCTGCAAGCGCGGGAGCTGCGGATAGACGCGGGGCTGGCGTTGGCTCGCCATGCCGAGGCCGTGACCGAGCTACCGCAGCTGATCGCGGCTAACCCGGTCCGCGAGCGGCTGTACGCGCTGCTGATGCTGGCCCTGTACCGGTGTGGTCGCCGGGCCGAGTCCCTGGGCATTTATCTGGCCGCTCGCGCCGTCCTGGCAGCGGAAATCGGCGCCGATCCCGGGCCGAGTTGCAGGTGCTGCACCAGCAGATCCTCCACGACGACCCGGCCCTGGCCGGGCCGCCGAGCCTCGCGCTGGCTGCCACGTCGCCGCGGCAGCTTCCCGCCGCGGTCACGTGCTTTACCGGCCGCGACGCCGAACTGGCCGAGCTGGCCAGCCTGCTCGGGCCAGCCAGCGGAACACCAGCAGCGGCCCTGGTGATCTCGGCTATCGCCGGAACCGCCGGAGTAGGAAAGACTGCCCTGGCCGTCCAGTGGGCGCACCAGGTGGCAGAACGATTCCCCGACGGGCAGCTGTACGCGAACCTGCGCGGCTACGACCCGGGTCAGCCGGTGAGAGCCGGTGACGCGCTTGGCCGGTTCCTGCGTGCCCTGGGCGTTCCCGGGCCTGACGTTCCGGCCGACGACGAGGAGCGCGCCGCGTGCTATCGCAGCCTGCTGGCAGGGCGCCGGATACTGATAGTGCTGGACAATGCCACTGACGCGGACCAGGTCAGGCCGCTGCTGCCGGGCACGCCAGGATCGCTGGCCGTGGTGACCAGCCGCGATAGCCTGGCCGGCCTTGTGGCTCGTGATGGCGCCCGCCGGCTGAACCTGGACGTGCTGCCGATGCCCGCCGCGATCAGCCTGCTGCGGACGCTGATCGGCGCCCGGGTCGATGCCGAGCCCGAAGCGGCGGCCGCGCTCGCGGCCCGCTGCTGCCGGCTGCCCCTTGCGCTGCGAGTGGCCGCCGAGCTAGCGGCTTCCCGCCCGGTGGCCTCGCTCGCCAGCCTTGCCGCCGAGCTGACGAGTCAGCAGCGGCGACTTGACGTGCTGGAGGCCGGCGGCGACGGCCGCACTGCCATGCGGGCGGTGTTCTCCTGGTCGCTGAGGCACCTTGATCCCGACGTCGTCCGGGCATTCAGGCTTGCCGGCCTCCACCCCGGCCCTGACTTTGATTCCAGCGGCGCCGCAGCGCTCTTCGCGACCAGCGCGGGGCAGACCGCGTACCTGCTGGACCGGCTGCTCCGCGCGCACCTGATCGAGCGCCCGGTGCCCGAGCGCTACGCCATGCACGATCTGCTTCGCGACTACGCATGCGAGCTCGCCGCGCAAGGCGAAACGGATGCGGGGTGCGCGGCGCTCACCAGGCTGTTCGACTACTACCTGCACTCAGTGGGCTCGGCGATGGCGACCCTCTATCCAGCCGAGACCGACCAGCGGCCTGAGCTCCAGGCGCCGCCCGCAGGCGCCGCGGGCCTGACGGACCTGACGGACCCTGACGTAGCCAGGGCGTGGCTGGCCGTCGAGCTGCCCAGCCTAGTCGCCGCCGTCGCCCATGCCGCCGCTCATGGCTGGCCCGAGCACGCGATCAGCCTGGCGGCCACCACCTTCCGGTACCTCGAACCCGGCGGGCACCTCACCGAGACGCTCATCGTGCACGAAAGCGCGATCAGCGCCGCCCGGCAGAGCGGTGATGCCGCGGCCGAGGCCCGAGCCATGATCAATCTCGGCGCCGCCGAGATGAGGCAGAGGCGTGATCAGGAAGCCGCCGCTCACTTCCTGTACGCCCGCGAGCTGAGCCATCGCATAGGCGATCGTGCCAGCGAGGCCCGTGCCCTGGGCAATCTCGGCGTGATCGCGCACTGGCAGGGTCGCCTTGACCAGGCCGCACGTTATTACGAGCAAGCTCTGAACTTGCAGCGCGAGGCCGGCAACCGGACGGGCGAGATCACCGGGCTCTGCAATCTCGCGGCCACCCAGATACGGCTAGATCAACACGAGAAGGCCGCGGCCTGCCTGGGCCACGCGCTGGCAGCGGCGCGCGAAATCGGTCACCAGGACGGCGAAGCCTACGTGCTCGTGAACCTCGGCGACCTCAGCCTGCGGCAAGGTGACTGGCAGCAGGCCGCTCTTACCTGCAGGAAGCCCTGGCCCTGTGCCGCTACATCGGCGACCGCGTCGGCGAGGCCGCGGCGCTATCTGGTCTCGGCGAACTTGAGCTACGGCAGTGCCGCTACGAGGCCGCAGGCCGGCACCTCCAGCAGGCTCTGGCAATAGCGCGGGACGCCGGCGCCCGCTCATCAGAGACCGACGCGCTCAACCTCCTCGCCCAGCTCGCGCTTGCTGCCGGCGAGCACCAGCAGGAGCTAGGAGCTAAGCCCTAGAGCGCGCGCGGCGTCGATGGAGTCCACGCCCGGGGTCGGCAGGATCGCGATGACCGGGGTGTCCAGGCCGGCGGACCGGTAGGCGTCGACGCGCTCGCGGCAATGGTCGTAGTCGCCGTGGATGACCAGGTCGTCGACTACAGACTCGGGGATCGCGGCGCCGGCGCCGCGCCGGTCGCCGGCGTTCCACAGGTCCATCATCGGCTGGATCAGCTCGCCCCGCCCGAGCCACTGGTGGAACTTGAAGTAGGCGGGCACGGTCAGGTACCCGGTCAGCGCCCGCCGCGCGACCATGCGGGCCGCTCCCGCGTCCGTCGTCGGGCACACGAAGATCCGCGCGATCAGCTCGGTGTCCGGGCCAGCGGCCGCCCGTACTGTGGGCACGTCGGCCGGCGACAGCCAGTTGGTGATCACCGCGTCGGACTCGGTCGCCGCCAGCTTGACCATCTGGGGCCGCAACGCCGCCAGCGCCAGCGCAGGCGCCACTGCCGGCGCCCGCTCGAGGCGGAACCCCTTCACGCTGAACGTCTCGTACTCAGCGGTCACCTTCTCGCCGGCGAGCGCGGCCCGCAGGAATCGCAGCACGTCGCGTGAGCGCTGGTAGGGCGCGTCGAACGGGATGTCGTTCCACTGCTGCACCACGACCGGCGTCGAGGTGCCGACGCCCAGCATGAACCGCCCAGGTGCCAGGTCAGCTACCGTCGCCGCCGTCATCGCCAGGCACGCCGGCCCGCGGGTATACACCGGCGCGATCGCCGTGCCGAAGCGCAGCGACTCCGTCCACTGGGACGCCAGCACCAGCGGCGTGAACGCGTCGATGCCGTTCAGCTCCGCCGACCACAGGTCGGTGTAGCCCAGGTCAGCCAGCGAGGCGACGATCTCCCGCTGCTCGGGCAGCGAGTGGCCATGGAGCGGCACGGTCAGTCCCCACCGGGGCGCGCGTTCTGTCATGTGCGAACCCTAATTGGTCAGCGCCAGAGTCGTCCCCGCTGGGTCGATAAGCCGGTGATATCCCTCCGCGTCGCCGAGCCGCGCAAGATCGCCGGCCACCCGGCGCAGGGGGCCGCCGGCATCACACAAGATCGCGCCGTCCGCGTCGGCCGCCACCAGTTCGCCGTCCGCCCGCAGCAGCGCCGGCCCGTTCCGGTCGGCGGCGATCGCGACCCGGCCGGCGCCCACCCCGGCGAGGACCGCGCCCGGATCGGCGGCCTCCGACAGCACCCAGGTCGTCGGCGAGCCCGGGGGAGCGTCAGATCCTGGCCGGTGCCAGTCGCTGCCGCCAACGGCGATCGCGTCGGGGTGCCAGGCCAGCCACCAGCTAAGCGGCGCGGTCCAGCGCAGGTCAAGCCAGCTCCAGTGCCAGATTTCGATGAGCGGCGGCCGCCGTCGCATAGGTGCTGTCCACGCCACCTGACCCCCGTATGGATGGTTAACGGATAGCAGCCCGCCGCCGCGTTCCGTCTGGGCGAGCCAGGCGTCAGGCGACTCGCGGAAGTCCACCCACGGCAGGTTGCCGAACGCGTTGGCGTGCCCCCGTTCGGTGGTGACCTCCTGGCCGGGCACGAGCACGACGTCGTGCTCGGCCGCCGCTGCCGGCAGTTCCTCGTGATGGCTGGTCGTGTTGTGGTCGGTCACGGCGATGAAGTCGAGCCCGCGTTCCACCGCGAACCTGGCCAGCTCAGGAACCGTCAGCACGCCATCTGAGTGCACGGTGTGCGAATGCAGGTCGCCGGCCAGCCAGCGCATCCCGGCCGGTGCGGGCAGGTCCCGGCGGGCCGGCCGGTCCGCGAGCGGCGGCGGCTCCTCCCCGGCCTCAGGCATGAGGGGAACGCCGCCCGAGGTCTCGGCGCTGACCTCGTAACTGACACCGGCCGCCGGTATCCGGTGCAGCCCGATCACGACGTGCCACTCGCCAGGCTCAAGCTCGCCCGGCAGGTAACCGGGCGTCGCCGACTTAGCCGTGATCGTGAACGACCGCCGGGCGCCCCCCGACCAGCCGCGAAAGCCAGCCGGGCTGAAACAGCCCAGATCCAGCCCGGCCCCGGCCGCGTTGTACTCAAGTTCGACCTTTAACGCCGCAGTCCCCGACGGCACCTCGACCGGCAGGTAGTGCCAGGGCGACTCGCACTTGTCCTCGATCGTCCACTCTCCGGCATGCCGAGTCAGCGCCATACCTACTGTCTACCCCACCAAACCCCAGAGGAGCCGGCGGCGAGGTCGGCAAACCCTGAGGCCTGCGGCGCGGGGGCTGGTGGTGCGGGGGCTGGTGGTGCGGGGGCTGGTGGTGCGGGGGCTGGTGGCGCAGGCGGCAGCGCGCTGGAGGCGGGTGGTGCGGTTTTGCCGCGTGGGTTGCTCGCCGGCCGGGTCCCGCAGGGTGATACGGTGCGGTTCTTGCGGCGCGGGCCGGGCTCGGTTCCGGTGGTACCGGTTTGCCTGGCCGGTGATCGCGGCGTGTTCCCGTTCTGCGGCATGATCGCGGCGCGTCCCGCGCTGGAACATGATCGCGGAGCGTTCTCCGTCGTTACCTCGGAGACTTCTCGCAGCACGGAGTGTTTGCCGCTCTATGTGCGGAAAACGCTCCGCGCAACGACAACTCTCCGCTCCAGAGCCGACAACTCTCCGCTCCAGAGCCGGGAAGGCTCCGCGAAGCGGGAAAGTCTCCGGGAACCCTGGAAGAGTCTCGCCGCTGAGCCGCCGGAGCTTGACTTTCCAAGATCCCGAGCCACCCGACAGCTTCCCTGGCCTGGACGATCTTCCGTGATCACGGTCTCGATCATGATCACGGAAACCAGCACGGGGCGGTCCCGGCGGCCCGGCCCTCGGCAGCATCATGGCGGCCCGGGTTGCTGGTCACGTCCGCTCTCATAGCGGCTGGCAACACCGGACCCCGGCGGCGGTGTCGGCACTGCGCGGGGCGTCGCAATACGGAGGGCATGAATTAGCTTGACCGGTTAATTCAACGCTTGTAGAGTTCAACATGCGTTGAATTCTGGGCGGAGGCGGGGTCATGCAGGCTCTGGTGGTGGAGACCGCAGCAGTGGAAGCTGCGGCAGTGGAGGTCCTGGTCATGGAGGTCCTGGTGGTGGAGGCCGCGTCATGTGGGCGATGATCGTGAAGGAGTTCCGGCAGATCAGGCGTGACCGCAGGACGCTGGCGATGATGATCGTGCTGCCGGTGCTGCTGCTTGTCGTGCTCGGGTACGCGGCGAGCTTCGACGTTAAGTCGATCTCGGTTGCCGTGGCCGCGCCGGGGCGAGTACCGCCAGCCAGGTTCTCAAGGCGCCGTTCAAGATCATCGAGACCGAGCCAGGACAGGGCAAGACCTGGGCGATCGACCAGCTACGTGACGGCAAGGCGGACGTGGCGATCTTCGCCGGGCCCGCTGGCATGCGGGTCTACATCGACGGCAGCCAGCTCTTCACCGCGAAGGCGGCGCTGGCCGCGCTCGCGGAGGCCAGGGCTCAGGGGCCCAGCCGCTGACGCCGCCGGCGGCGCAAGCGCCGCCCAAGGTCACCGTGCTCTACAACTCGGGCCTGACCACGTCCGACATCATGATCCCCGGGCTCTGCGGCGTCGTCCTCGTCTTCGTCGGCACGATCATCACCAGTCTTGGCGTCGTGCGGGAACGGCAGTCGGGCACGCTCGAGCAGCTCGCCGTCATGCCGCTGAAGCCGAGAGACGTCGTGCTCGGCAAGATCGTGCCGTACTTCGGCGTCGCGACCGTGGACCTGGCGATCGTGCTCGGGGTCGGCATCGCGGTCTTCGGGGTGCCGTTCCGCGGCTCGCCGGCGACGTTCGCGCTCGGGGCGCTGCTCTTCCTGTTCGTGACGCTCGGGTTCGGGGTGCTGATCTCCAGCGTGTCGCAGAATCAGGGCCAGGCGATCCAGCTGGCCGTGATGACGCTGCTGCCGCAGATCCTGCTGTCCGGTCTGATCTTCCCGCTCGGCTCGATGGTGGCCGGGGTGCGCTGGATCGCCTACCTGCTGCCGCTGACGTACTTCAACCAGATCTCCCGTGGCGTGATGCTGCGAGCCGAGCCGATCGGCTCGCTCTGGGAGCCCTTCGCGTTCCTCGCGGTGCTCGGGGTTGTCGTGGTGACCGGCGCGACGCTGCGGTTCCGCGGCTATCTGGCTCCTTCCAGCCATGAGCGCGCCGGCCGCCGGCGGGCGGGGCGGCCGCAGGAGGTCAGGGCATGACCGCGGGCGGCGCTCACCCAGAAGCGTGGGGCGGCCGGGACCTATTCGTTCATTATGGAAAGACGACGGCGCTCCGCGGCGTGAGCGTGTCCGCTCCTGGCGGCCAGGTGACGGCGGTGGTCGGGGGCGACGGCGCGGGCAAGAGCACGCTGCTGCGCTGCCTGGCCGGGGCGCAGGCGCCGGGGAGCGGGACGGTGCGCCGGCCCGCGAAGATGCGGATCGGCTACCTTCCGTCGGCGTCGGGCGTGTACCCCGACCTGACGGTCACCGAGAATCTCGACTTCCGGGCGACCGCGTACAAGATGACGCGGCAGGCGGCGCGGGAGCGGGCAGCCGAGTACATCGAGCGCGCCGGGCTCGCGCCGGCGGCCGGCCGGCTCGCCGGGCAGTTGTCTGGCGGGATGCGGCAGAAGCTCGGCGTGATCGCCGCGATGCTGCACCAGCCTGACCTCCTGGTGCTCGACGAGCCGACGACCGGCGTCGATCCGGTCAGCCGCGGCGGACTGTGGTGGCTGATCGCGCGGGCGGCCGCCGAGGGCTGCGCGGTCGTGCTCGCGACCACCTACCTCGACGAGGCTGAACGCTGCTCGTCGGTGCTCGTGCTCGACAGCGGCCGCGTGCTCGCGGCCGGGACCAGCGATGAGATCATCGCCGCCATGCCCGGGGCGATCGTCTCCGCGTCGGGCAGGCCGCAGGGACAGGCGGCAACCAGGGCGTGGCGGCGCGGCGGGCAGTGGCGGGTGTGGGAGCCTGCCGCAGGGGCCAGCGCCGGCCGTGTCGAGCCCGACCTGACCGATGCGGTCACCGTCGCCGCGATCGCGAAGGAGGCGCGGTCATGAGCGAGCCGCTGGCCCGGGTGAGGGGCGCGACCAAGCGGTTCGGCGGGTTCACCGCCGTGCGCGAGGTGGACCTGGAGGTGCGTCCGGGCGAGATCGTCGGCCTGCTGGGCGCCAACGGGGCCGGGAAGACCACGCTGATCCGCATGCTGCTCGGGCTGACCGGCACCACGTCCGGGTCGGTCGAGATGTTCGGCCGGCCGCCGTCGCGGCAGACCCGCGGCCGGCTCGGCTACGTGCCGCAGGGGCTCGGCCTCTACGACGACCTGACCGCCGCCGAGAACCTGGCCTTCTCCGCCGCCATCTTCGGCTCGGCCCGCGCCGGCCCCGCCGGCCCCGCGCCGCTGCCCGCCGACGTCGTGCCCTACGCCGGCCGGCTCATCGGGTCGATGCCGCTCGGGGCGCAGCGGCGGGTGGCGTTCGCGCAGGCCCTGGCGCACCGTCCCGACCTGCTGATCCTCGATGAGCCCACCTCCGGCGTCGATCCGCTCGGCCGCGCCAGGCTGTGGGAGACGATCGCCGGGGCGGCGCAGGCCGGGGCCGGCGTGCTCGTCACCACGCACTACATGGAAGAAGCGGGGGAGTGCGACCGGCTGGTGATCATGGCCGACGGCGCTGTCGTCGCGGCCGGAACGGCCGCCGCCATCATCGGATCGCGCCAGGTAACCGTGGTGGAGACGCACGCCTGGGCCGACGCCTTCGGCCGGCTGGAAGACGCGGGCTGGCAGGTGGCACTCGCCCGGCGCGGTGTCCGGGTGCCGGGCGCCGGGCCCGGCGAGGTGCGGCGGGCGCTCGGGGACCTTCCAGCCGTGGTCCGGCAGGCCCCGGCGACGCTGGAAGAGCGCTTCTTCGAGCTTAGTTCGCAAGACCGCAAGCACGGCGAGGAAAGGGTCGCGCCGGCATGAGCACTCGCGGAGCAGGCCAGCGTGGGAGGCGGGCCGGTGACAGCGGCACCAGCGAGGCGATACTCGAAGCCGCGCGCGGGCAGTTCGCGGGGCACGGCTATCGAGGGGCCACCATCCGGGCGATCGCCGGCGTGGCCGGAGTCGACCCCGCGCTCGTTCACCACTTCTACGGCACGAAGGAGGCGCTGTTCGCCGCGGCGATGCGGATGCCGGTCGTGCCGAGCCAGGCGCTGGCGGCCGCGCTCGCCGAGACGCCCGGAAGGCCGCGCGGCGAGCACCTGGTCAGGACGGCGCTGACGCTGTGGGAGTCCGACGGGATCAGGGAGACGTTCGAAGGGCTGCTCCGGTCCGCGGTCACGAGCGACCAGGCGGCCGGCATGCTGCGCGAGTTCATCGCCGACTCGATCCTCGGCACGATCGCCCGGGTATCAGGGCTCACCCCAGCCGGGGCCAGCGACAGCGAGGAGGTGCGGTACCGGGTGGCGATGGTAGCGACGCAGATGCTGGGCCTCGCGCTGACCAGGCTGGTGCTGCGGCTGCCCATGGTGGCCTCGGCCAGCGTGGACGAACTCGCCGCCACGATCGGGCCGTCGGTCGAGCGGTACCTGACAGGTGATATCGACCTGCCTGTACGGCTTGAGCGGCGCGGAGTTACGATCCGGTAGATGGACGCGCTGCTCGGGAACTGCTCGCTGGAAGAACTCGCCAGGCGCAAGAGCCACAAGTGGCGGGAGCACCCGCCGGACGTCCTGCCCGCGTTCGTCGCCGAGATGGATTTCGCGATCGCCGAGCCGATCGCGGATGCCGTCAGGGCGGCGCTGGCGATCGGCGACACTGGCTACCCGTACGCTGGTGAGCTCGGCGATGCCTTCGCTTCCTACGCGGCGGCGCGGCTGGGCTGGACGGTCAGGCCGGACTGGGTGTTCCCGATCCCCGACGTGATGTCGGGGATCGCCGAGGTGCTGATCGCGGTCACCCCGCACGGCTCTGGCGTGGTGCTCAACCCCCCGGTGTACGGGCCGTTCTTCCTCCGGCTTGGCTTCATCGGCAGGGAAATCGTCGAGGCGCCGCTGCGCCGCGACGCCGGCGGCAGCTATGACCTGGATTTCGGGGCGCTCGACGCCGCCCTCGCGCGGCCCGGCGTCAGCGCCTACCTGCTGTGCAGCCCGCACAACCCGCTCGGCAACGTCTGGAGCCGCGATCAGCTGCTGACGGTCGCCGACCTGTGCCTTCGCCACGATGTGGCACTGCTCGTCGACGAGATCCACGCTCCGCTGGCGCTGCCGGGCGCGGTGCAGGTGCCGTTCGCGTCGCTCGATCACCCGATGGCCGAGCGGGCCTTTATTTTCACCTCGGCGTCCAAGGGCTGGAACATTCCCGGGCTCAAATGCGGGATCGCGGTCGCCGGGCAGGAGCGGACCGCCGCCCTGCTGACCGACCGCTGGGAGTCGCTGCTCGCCTCGCATCACGGCGTGCTGGCTTCGGTGGCGGCCTTCTCGGAGTCGCTGCGCTGGCTCGATGCCGTGGTCGCGCAGCTCGACGAGAACCGGCGGCTGCTGGCACGGCTGCTGAGCGAGCAGCTGCCGGAAGTCGGCTACGTGCCGGGAGCGGCCAGCTTCCTGGCCTGGCTGGACTGCGGGAAGCTGGGGCTGGGCGAGGACCCGTCGCGCGCGTTCCTCGAGCGCGGGCGCGTCGCGCTCACGGGCGGACCGTACTTCGGCAGCCAGGGCGCCGGATTCGCCCGGCTGAACATCGGCACGTCGCCCGAACTGGTCGCCGAGGCCGTGCGCCGGATGGCGGCCAGTACGCGATAGTTGCCCGATGGCGGCTGTGCTGTCACCATCGTGTCCAATTGCCTCTCTCGTCCGTTCAGCTCATCCTGGTCCCACAGCCCGCACAGTGCCGAGGTTCGCCATGCCCCGCTCCATGAAGCCGCTCCTGACCGCGGCGCTGCTGATCGTCCCGTTTCTCGCGGCCTGCGGCGGCAGCGGCAGCCCGTCGTCGCCGTCCACCGTGACAGTGAAGGCGCCCGCCGCTGGCGGCGGCGGCGCGGGCGCCGGGCTTGGCGCGTCGCCGTCGTCCGGTGCGTCCGGGGCGCAGGCCGCGCCAGGCGGCGAGCCTGGCATCGTGGCGGTCACCACGGCGGGTGCGCTCGTCCGCCTCGACCCGTCGACCGGGAGCGTTGCCCAGAGCTTGGTCCCGAGCGGCGTGCTCGGCGACGAGGTCTCCGTCAGCCCGGACGGATCGACGGTGTACTTCGCCGAGGGCGCGGGCTGTCACACCGAGGTGGAGTCGGTCGGCATCAACGGCGGCGACCTGACCGCGATCGCGCCCGGGCTGCTCCCGGCGGTCAGCCCCGACGGCAGCAAGCTGGCGTTCGCCGACGAGCCCCTGGTGACCAAGGAGGCGTGCCTGCCGACATCAGGCAACCTGGCCAGCCAGTTCAAGCTCGTGGTCAAGGCGATCAGCTCGGGGACCGAGCAGGTGCTGCCGCTGCCGCCGCAGGTCGGCCGGGGCGGGTTGTTCTCGCCGATCTCGCATCTGTCCTGGGCGCCGGACAACACCAGGCTCGCCGTGTCCGTCTCGGCCGTGCAGGACAACGAGGGCTGGAACGTCTACATCGTCGACACGTCGGTAGCCAAGTATTACGAGCTGCCCGGTGCTGGCGTCACCTTCGTGCCCGTCACCGGGTCACCCACGCCGCAGCGCTCCTACCTGCGAGAGGGCGTGTTCCTGCCGGACGGCGACCTGTTCGTCAGCCGGGCCTGCTGCGGCGGCTTCCCGGTGCGCGACACGTCGCGGCTGATGTGGGAGGTCTCGGCGACCGGTGCGCTGGTGCACCAGGTCGCGATCGGCTTCGCCGACCTGGAGCACACCAGCCTGGCGGCGGACGCGTCCGGCCGGTGGCTGCTCTACCTGGCCGGCAGCGATCTGTACGTGTCCCAGGGCGGTAACCGGCCGGACAAACTGACCACCGGACTGATCGCCGCGGCCTGGCAGTAGCCAATCGCCCTCCAAGCTGGCTTGCCGCCTGCCCCCGTTTACCTGGATAGGGCCTGGTCACCATGTCCCTTCCATGTAAGTCTGGGTAAACAGCATCTGGGCGGCTGATCGCAGCTGGAGGGTTTTGATGGGCAGGGATGTGCCGGCGATCACGATAAGTCGCCGGGATAGACGCGCATACCGCGCAAAAGTGCGTACCTGCCTTGATGTCTTCGCGAGGATGCTGCACGAGTCAAGGTTCGAGACAGACTTTCAGCATGTGGGCCTGGAGCTTGAGTTCAACCTGGTAGACAAGGCCGGCTACCCGACGATGACGAACGCCGACGCGCTCGCGATGATCGCGCACGAGGCGTGGGCAAGCGAGCTTGGCAAGTTCAACATCGAGCTCGCCTCAGATCCGGAGATCCTGTCCGGCGGTGTTTTCACCGCGCTTGAATCCGCTGTCGCCGGCATTGTCGGCCGCGCTGGTGACCGAGTCGAGCCGACAGGCACGCGCCTGGTAATGGTCGGCATATTGCCGAGCTTGCGCGAGGCTGATGTCGGCGAAGATGCCTTGTCAGCTAATCCCCGATTCAAGCTGCTTAATGATGAGATACTGGGCGCGCGCGGCGAGGAGATGCGCATCTCGATCGAGGGCCAGGATCGAGTGCACACCTATGTCGACTCGATCCTGGCCGAGGCGGCCTGCACAAGCTTGCAATGCCATCTCCAGGTCAGCCCCGAGACGTTCGCCAGCTACTGGAACGCGGCCCAGGCGATCGCTGGCATCCAGGTGTCGACGGCGGCCAACTCGCCGTTCCTGTTCGGCCAGGAGCTATGGCGGGAGACCAGGATCCCGCTGTTCGAGCAGGCGACCGACACCAGGCCCGAGGAGTTGCGCGAGCAGGGAGTGCGGCCCAGGGTCTGGTTCGGCGACCGGTGGATCACCTCGGTGTTCGACTTGTTCGAGGAGAATCTGCGGTATTTCCCGGCGCTCCTGCCACTGAGCGAGGACGAGGATCCGGTCGAGGTGCTCGAACGCGGTGACGCGCCGGAACTGGCTGAGCTTACGCTGCACAACGGCACGGTGTACCGGTGGAATCGGCCGGTCTACGCGGTCGTGGACGGCAAGCCGCACCTGCGCGTGGAAAACAGGGTAATGCCGGCCGGCCCGACCGTGATCGACGTCATCGCCAATGCCGCTTTTTACTACGGGCTGATCGGCGAGCTTGCCGAGGCCGAGCGGCCGATCTGGTCGCAGATGTCATTTTCCGCTGCCGCGTCCAATCTCACCGCCGGCGCCAAGTACGGGCTCGACGCCGAGGTTTACTGGCCTGGCGTCGGCATGGTGCCCGTGGCCGAGCTGACGCTACGCCGGCTGCTGCCGATGGCTGCCAGGGGCCTGGCCAGGTGGGGAGTCGAGGCGGCGGACGTCAACAGGCTCCTGGGGATCATCGAGCAGCGGTGCGTCAGTGGCCTCAACGGGGCGACGTGGCAGGTCAGGTCGGTCAGGCAGATGCAGGCCAGGGGCATCGACCGCGATGAGGCGCTGCGGCAGATGACCCAGGACTACATCGAGCTGATGAACATGGGCGAGCCCGTGCACGCCTGGCCCCTGCTGTAACCGCCGTGCGGTAAATCCCTAGGCGTCCAGGCCGAGCGTGAACGTCGGGGCCGGCATCCGCTGCGCGTCAGGGCGCTTGCGGATAGCGGTGCCCGTCGCGAAGAACTCGGTCCCGTGCTCACCCCAGATGAAGTTGTTGATCTCGAAGTTCACGCCGACGATCCCGCTCGCACCCGCCTCGGCCGCCTCGGCCTGCATGCGGGACAAGGCGAGCTCGCGGGCTTCGTAAACGCCCTGGGTGAATACTCCGATCTCGGTGTTCATGCCTGACTGCTGCAGCGTCTGCCGGAAGGTCTGATGCGCGATGTGGTACACGCAGGTGCCGAGCACGAAGGCGACCGGCGCCGAGCCGACGGCCATCAGCCGGTAGAAGTCCTGCGCGGACAGGTCGGAGGTGAACGGGCCGCCGTCGGGCGCCCGGAGGGCACCGCCCTGCCCGCCGATGGCGCGGACGGCCGTGCCGGCCGCCATGAACTCGAGTACCTCGTCGGTCCACGCGTAGTCCTGGATCATCAGCTTGACGCCGACGATGCCGTCGGCGTTCAGCTGCCGGGCTTCGGCCCGCATCCGGGACATGGCCAGTTCCCTGGCGTTGTACATGGCCTGGGTCAGTACCTCGAGCTCGAAGTTCTGGCTCCATTTACCGGGCTGCATTCCGACGTGGTAAATGGTCGAGCCGACGACGAACCCCAGCGGCTCGAATCCGGCCTCGCCGAGCAGCGCGTACTCCGAGACGGACAGGTCGGAGGTAAAGACGCCGTTCGGGCTGGCGCCCGCGGTCATCATCAGCCTCGCGCTGGCTTGCTGCGGCTCCCAGACCGCGGCCGGGCCTGTCGGCCGGCTGAAGTTAGGCATGGCGGATCCCCCTAGCTGGTTTCAGGCAGAGTGCCCGTCGGGCAGGTGCCAGTGGTGCGGTCCGATGAGGTGCTTGATCGGCTGCTCGGGACCCCAGGTGCCAGGCGAATAGAACTGAACCGGCGGCGGATTCTCCAGCAGCGGAGTCGCCACCTCCCAGACCCGGTCGATCTCGTCTGACCTGGTAAACAGTGACTGGTCGCCCACCATGGCCTCGAGAATCAGCCGCTCATAGCCTTCGAGTTCGTGCATCCGGTGGAAGGAGTCGGAGTACTTGAAGGTCATCTCGACCTCCTTGAGCCGCATCTCCGGGCCCGGCTGCTTGGTCATGAACTGGACGGCGATCCAGCCCGGATCGTCGAAGTCGATGACGACCTCGTTGCTGCGGGCGTCCTGCCTGGTCCGCGCCGCTACCGGGAACATCCGGAGCACGGGTTCCTTCAGCCCCAGCGTGACGGTCTGCCTGCGCTGCGCCATTGACTTGCCTGAGCGCAGGTAGAACGGAACTCCGGACCAGCGCCAGTTGTCGATCTCCACGCGCAGCGCGATCAGCGTCTCGGTCTGGCTCTGCGGGTCCACGCCGTGCTCGCCCCGGTAGCCCGCGTACTGGCCCCTGACCACCTTGGAGACGTCAAGCGGCCGCATGGCCTGGAACACCTTGGACTTCTCGTCCCGCAGCGACTTGGCGTCAAACGTGGTCGGCGGCTCCATGGCCACGAAACCGAGCACCTGGAAGAGGTGGGTGACGATCATGTCGCGGAAGGTCCCGGTCTTCTCGAAGAAGTCAGCCCGGCCCTCGATGCCGATCCGCTCCGGCACGTCGATCTGGACGTGCGAGATATGGTCACGATTCCAGATCGGCTCGAACAGGCCGTTGGCGAACCTGAACGCGAGAATGTTCTCGACCGACTCCTTGCCGAGGAAGTGGTCAATCCTGAAGATGTTCTGCTCGGGGAAGACCGCGTGCACGGTCGCGGTCAGTGCCCGGCACGAGGCGAGGTCATAGCCGAACGGCTTCTCGATGATGACCCTGGCGTTCTCGGCGAGCTTGGAATCGCCGAGCATCGTGACCACTGACCCGAAGGCCGCTGGCGGCACCGCCAGGTGAAAGATGCGCCCCGGCGTGCCGCCGATCTCCTGCTCGGCCGCCAGCACGGCCGCGACCAGCGGCTTCGGGTCCTCGGGGTCGGCCGCCCCGAAGTGCAGCTTGCTCTCGAACTCTCGCCAGGCGGCGCCGTTCGGCTTGGCGAGGCCGAACTGCATGCAGGCCGCCTTCGCGTGCGCACGGAACTCATCGTCGGTCATCGCGAACTGCCCGGGCGCCGAGCCGATCACCCGGTAGCCGACCGGGAGCAACCCGGACTTGGCAAGGTGGAAGAGGCCGGGAAGCAGCTTGCGTTTCGCGAGATCACCGGTCGCACCGAAAATCACGATCACATGATCGTCGGGACGCTTGTGCGGCACATGATTGCTCGGTTGCATGGGGCCAATAGTGCCATGTAGTCACCCCGGCACGGACTGGAAGATTCGTACCTGATGCCTGCTTGTGTCACGGCGATCGGTCAGACTGGCGCAGTGAACACCGACCGCCAGAAGCAACTGGCCGCCGAAGCGGCCGCTCAGCTCGTCCAAGACGGCATGACCGTGGGTCTCGGCACCGGGTCGACGGTCGCCTACCTGCTGCCGGCGCTCGCTCGCAGGCGGCTGTCGATCAGGTGCGTGGCGACCTCGGTCGCGACCGCCAGGACAGCGGCCGAGCTTGGCATGCGCGTCGACCCGGTCGACGAGCTTGACTTGCTGGACATCGCGATCGACGGTGCCGACCAGGTCACCCCCGACGGCTGGCTGATCAAGGGCGCCGGTGGTGCGCACACCCGAGAGAAGGTCGTCGCTGCCTCCGCGACCCGCTTCGTGGTGATCGCCGACTCCACCAAGCCGGTCGATGCGCTCCGTCCGCCGGTCCCGGTCGAGCTGCTCAGCTTCGGCCTGCCTGCCACCCTGCGCCACCTGGGCCAGGTCACGATCCGCGAAGGCGCACCTGCCAGCCCGGACGGCGGCGTGATCGCCGACTACCGCGGCCCGATCGACGACCCGGCGGCGCTCGCCGCCTGGCTGGCGGCCACCCCGGGCGTCACCGGCCACGGCCTCTTCGACCCGTCGATCACCTCAGACGTCCTGATCGGCGGCGACAACACCGTCGAGCACCGGATCCTGCACTCCTGAGACCGGCGCCCGCCCGCATGAATGACCCTGTTACGTGCGCCGTGCCCCCGCACGGCGCCGCCGGGGGCAGCGTGAGCATCGTGGCCCTCCCTGTTGCTGTTAAAACCAGTGGCGGACCTGGCTGTCGGCCGAGTGGACTGACCCCTAGCTCTTTTTCTCGGCGTGGCCGCCGAATTGGCTGCGCATGGCTGAGAGGAGCTTGTCGGTGAACTCGCCCAGGGCGCGGGACTCGAAGCGCTGGAACAGCGAGGCTGTGATGACCGGGGCTGGCACGCCCTCTTCGACGGCTGCCAGCACCGTCCAGCGGCCCTCGCCTGAGTCCGACACGTGGCCGGTGAACTCGACCAGGTCCGGGGATTTCGCCAGGGCGTTGGCGGTGAGGTCTACTAGCCAGGAGCTGACTACCGAGCCTCGGCGCCAGACTTCGGCGACCTCGGGGACCGGGATCGTGTACTGGTAGGCCGCTGGGTCGGTCAGGGGTGTCGTCTCGGCGTCGGTCTCTTGCTCCTCGAGGCCGGCGTTGGCGTGCTTGATGATCGACAGGCCCTCGGCGATCGCGGCCATCATGCCGTACTCGATGCCGTTGTGTACCATCTTGACGAAGTGGCCGGCTCCGGCCGGGCCGCAGTGCAGGTAGCCCTCCTGCGCCGTGCCGCCTGGCTTGCGGCTCTCGGTCGCCTCGACGGTGCCGATGCCAGGCGCGATGGTCTTGAAGATCGGGTCCAGGCGCTCGACGGCCTCATTGTCGCCGCCGATCATCAGGCAGTAACCGCGCTCCAGGCCCCACACGCCGCCCGAGGTGCCGCAGTCCACGTAGTGGATGCCCTTCGGGGCCAGTACCTTGGCGCGGGCGATGTCGTCGCGGTAATAGGTGTTGCCGCCGTCGATCACCGTGTCGCCGGCTGACGAAGTGCTGCGCAAGCTCGTCGAGGATCTTGCCCGTGATCGCGGCGGGCAGCATCAGCCAGGCGGTGCGCGGGCCGTCGAGCTTGGACGCGAAGTCGGCGAGCGAGTCGGAACCGGTCGCGCCCTCGGCGACCAGATCGGCGACGGCGCTCGGGTTCACGTCGAAGACGACGCAGCGGTGTCCGTCGCGCATGAGCCGGCGCACCAGGTTCGCGCCCATCCGCCCGAGCCCGACCATGCCTAGTTGCATTGGGTGCTCTGTGGTCATTTTTTCCTATGCTCCCTTAGTCTTTCTGTACCGGCGGATCAGAGCGTTCGTCGAGGAATCGTGATCGAGCGCGGGCTCGTCCGCTGAGGTCAGCTCGGGCCCGATCACCGCGGCCAGTTGCTTGCCAAGCTCGACGCCCCACTGGTCGAACGAGTCGATGCCCCAGATCGTCCCGGCCGTGAACACGGCGTGCTCGTACAGCGCGACCAGCGAGCCGAGCAGCTTCGGGGTCAGGATCTCAGCGAGCAGCACGTTGCTGGGCCGGTTTCCCTCCATTACCCGGTGGGGCGCGACCTCCGGTGCGGTGCCCTCCGCGAGCACCTGCTCGAGGGTCTTGCCGAACGCCAGCGCCTGGGCCTGGGCGAACACGTTGGAGGTCAGCAAGTCGTGCTGGTCCCTGATCGGGTTCAGCGAGCGGCCGAATCCGATCAGGTCGACCGGGATCAACTCGGTGCCCTGGTGCAGCAACTGGTAGAAGCTGTGCTGGCCGTTGGTGCCCGGCTCGCCCCAGAAGACCGGGCCGGTGCGGTAGTCCGCCGGCGTCCCGTCGAGCGTCACGTGCTTGCCGTTGGACTCCATCGTGAGCTGCTGCAAGTACGCCGGGAACCGCTTGAGGTACTGCTCATACGGCATCACCCCGACGCTGGAGGCGCCCATGAAATCGACGTACCAGACCCACAGCATCCCCATGAGCACGGGGAGGTTCGATTCCAGCGGCGCCGTCCGGAAGTGGGTGTCCATCTCGTGGAAGCCCGCGAGCAGCTCGGCGAACCGGTCGGGCCCGATGGCCAGCATCGTCGACAGGCCGATCGCGGAGTCCATCGAGTACCGTCCGCCGACCCAGTCCCAGAAGCCGAACATGTTGGCGGTGTCGATGCCGAACGCCGCGACTTTCTCGGCGTTGGTGGACACCGCCGCGAAGTGCCTGGCGACGGCGGCCTCATCGCCCAGCGCGCTCGTCAGCCAGTCCCTGGCCGACCTGGCGTTCGACAGCGTCTCGAGCGTGGTGAACGTCTTGGACGACACGATGAACAGGGTCTGCGCCGGATCCAGGTCACGGGTCGCCTCGGCGAAGTCGGTCGGGTCAACATTCGAGATGAACCGGAATGTGAGGTGCCGGTCTGTGTAGAAGCGCAGGGCCTCGTACGCCATCACCGGTCCCAGATCCGAGCCGCCGATGCCGATGTTGACTATGGCCGTGATCGGCCGGCCGGTGAACCCGCGCCACTCGCCCGTCCTGATCCGGGTGGCGAAGCCGGCCATCCGGTCCAGCACCTCGTGCACCTGGGCCACGACGTCGGTGCCGTCGACGATCAGCTTCTCCTCGCGCGGCATGCGCAGCGCGACGTGCAGCACCGAGCGGTTCTCGGTGATGTTGATCTTCTCTCCGGCGAACATGGCCCCGATCCGCGCCGTCAGCCCTGACTGGTTCGCCAGCTCCGTGAGCAGGCTCAGCGTCTCGTCGGTGATCCGGTTCTTGGAGTAGTCAAGGAAGAGCCCGGCCGCCTCGGCCGTCAGCCGCTCGCCCCGCTCAGGGTCGGCGGCGAACAGGTCGCGCAGGTGCAGGTCCTTGATCTTGTCGTGGTGGTCGGCGAGCGCGGCCCAGGCTGGCCGGCTGCGCAGCGGTGCGGTCACGAAGCTCGTCCCCTCGATTCGAAAGTGTCCGCTGCGACCCTATCCTGCCGTCCCGCTCGCCCCGGAACGCTGCTCGCGGGGCGGTGGCGGGGATACTGCTTGGATGACTGACGAACCGATGACGGCTGGCATCCGGCTCGGCGAATCGGGCCTGGCCGTGCTCGACCGGGTCCGGATCTATTGCTGCGGCATTACGCCTTATGACGTCACTCACCTTGGCCACGCCGCCACTTTCGTCTGGGTCGACGTGCTCACGCGGGTGCTCGGGGCCATCGGGGTCAAGGCGGAGCTGTGCAGGAACGTCACTGACGTCGATGACGTGCTGTTCGAGGCGGCCGAGGGGTCCGGATCGGCGTTCGACGCGTTCGCGTCGGTGCAGCAGTACAGGTTCGACCAGGACATGACCTCGCTCGGGGTGCGCGAGCCCCAGCACGCGCCCAGGGCGAGGCGGAACGTCGGGCAGGTGATCAGGCTCGCCGCCGCGCTGCTCGAGTCCGGGGCCGCGTACGCCGGGGACGGCAGCGTGTACTTCCGGGGCGCGCCGGTGGCTGACCGGGCCGGGCTCAGCCGGGACGCGGCGCTCGCTCTCGCGGCCGAGTACGGGGCCAGGCTTGACGACCCGGCCAAGGACGACAAGCTCGACGCGGCGATCTGGCGCCGGTCATCGGCCGCTGAGCCTGGCTGGCCGTCGCCCTGGGGTACCGGCCGCCCTGGCTGGCACGCGGAGTGCGCGGCGATGTCGCTGTCGGTGCTCGGCCCGGCGGTCGACGTCCTCTGCGGCGGTGATGACCTGCGATTCCCTCATCACGCCTACCAGGTGGCCATGGCCGAGGCGGTCACCGGCGTGCGGCCGTTCGCCCGGGCGCGGCTGGGGGTCGGGGTCGTCAGCCTGGACGGTGCCAAGATGGCGAAGTCGACGGGGAATCTCGTGCTGGTCAGCGACGTGCTGGCCGGGCACAGCGCGGCCGCGCTCCGGCTCTGCCTGCTCGACCGGCCCTGGGAGCGTGGCTGGGACTACTCCGTCGCCGAGCTTGACGCGGCTACGGCCAGGCTCGAGCGGCTGTACCTGGCCGCCGGGCGGAGCACGGCCGGGAGCTCAGCGGCGTCGGCCGCTGTCCTCGCGGCGCTCTGCGACAACCTTGGCGTGAGCGCCGCCCTCGATATCGCCGAGGAGGCAGGCGGCGGTGCCGCACGCGGCCTGATCGCGACGCTCGGCCTGGCCGAGCAGGCGGCGTGAGCCCTCCTGCCCGGCCGCCCGCGCGCGTGCTGCTCGCGCCGGACAAGTTCAAGGGCAGCGCGTCCGCCGCCGAGGTGGCACAGGCACTCGCCGCCGGGCTGCTCTCCCGCCGGCCAGAGCTGGAGATCTCGGCGCTGCCGGTGGCCGACGGAGGCGAGGGGACCCTCGCCGCCGCCGCCTCGGCGGGTTACGCGCTCATCCCGGTGACGGCGCAGGGACCGACAGGCCAGCCGGTCGCTACGGCGTTCGCGCTGCGCGGTGAAGTCGCCGTGGTCGAACTCGCCGATGTGACCGGGCTTCGGCGGCTGCCAGGCCCGCCCGCGCCGCTGACAGCATCGACTTACGGGGTCGGGCAGGTCATGGCCGCCGCGCTCGGCGCCGGCGCGTCGAGCATCGTGCTTGGCATCGGCGGCAGCGCCAGCACCGACGGAGGCGCGGGCATGCTGCAAGGACTCGGCCTCCGGCTGCTCGATGCGGACGGCGCCGAACTGCGCGGGGGCGGGGCGGCGCTCGCCGGACTCGACCGGATCGACCTCTCTCGCCTCGACCGGCGGCTGCGCTCTGTCCTGGTGGCGAGCGACGTGGACAACCCGCTGCTCGGGGATCTTGGCGCGGCGGCCGTGTTCGGGCCGCAGAAGGGCGCGACCCCGGCGGAGATCGCGCTGCTCGACGCCGCGCTCGGCCGGTGGGCGGCGCTGACCGCCGAGGCGACCGGGCACGAAGCCGCCGCCGCGCCTGGCGCGGGCGCCGCTGGCGGCACCGGCTTCGGCGCTCTCGCTTACCTGGACGCGCGGCTGGTGCCCGGGGCGGAGCTCGTGCTCGACCTGATCGGCTTCGATGAGGCCGTCGCCGGTGCCGACCTCGTAGTTACCGGCGAGGGCAGCATGGACGCGCAGAGCCTGCGCGGCAAGGCCCCGGTAGGGGTCGCGAAGGCGGCCGCGCGGCATGGCATCCCGGTTGTGGTGGTGGCCGGGCGGGTGATGCTCAGCGAGGCCGAAGTGCGTCAGGCCGGCTTCGCGGCCGCGTACTCGCTGGCAGACCTGGAGCCAGATCCGGCCGCCAGCATGGCGAACGTCACGCAGCTGCTGGCCGAGGCAGGCCGCCGGATCGCGGCCGAGCCTGCTCTGGCCAGGTCAATTGCGCGATCTACACCCAATTCGCAACATTGACGGCGCAATCGGCGTTGTACGAGCAGGGGGAATTTCACGGCTGGGGGTTCTGTTCATACCCCTGCGGGTATCCGCAGAAGCCGGATGATGCTCGCGAATGGAGGCATAGCAGTGGCAACAGTAGAACTCACCGCACAGAACTTCGACACGGTCGTCAGCGGAGCTGACGTCGCCCTGGTCGACTTCTGGGCATCGTGGTGCGGGCCGTGCCGGATGTTCGGCCCGATCTTCGAGCGCGCGTCTGACAAGCACGCCGACCTGGTATTCGCCAAGGTCGACACGGAGTCGCAGCCAGAGCTCGCCCAGGCGTTCAATATCACCTCGATCCCGACCCTGGTCGTGATCAAGGACAAGGTGATCTTGTACGCGCAGCCGGGCGCGCTGCCCGAGCCGACGCTCGAGGACCTGATCAGCCAGGCCCGTGAAGTGGACATGGCGGAGGTCAGGGCTGACCTCGCCAAGCAGCAAGCCGATGGCGCCGTGCCCGATTCCAGTGAGTAGCCATGGACGCTGCTGACGAGCGGGGCGAGCGCGCAGCGGTGCTGAACCGGCTGCGCCGGGCTCAGGGGCAGCTCGCCGGAGTGATCGCGATGATCGAGGACGGCCGGAACTGCCGTGACGTAGTGACCCAGCTCGCGGCGGTGTCACGGGCGCTTGACCGGGCCGGGTTCAAGATCGTGGCCAGCAACATGCGGCAGTGCCTCGCCGGTGAGTCGGCGCTGAGCACCGAGGAGCTCGAGCGGCTGTTCCTGACCCTGGCCTAAGGTCCCGTGCGCCTAGCCGCGCAGCTGGAATCGCAGCCGCGCCGCCGCCGCGAACGGAGCCTGCCGCACGGCCGTGACGGCGCTGCCGCCGTCGAGCGCCTGGCTGGTCAGGTCATCGAGCACGTCGGGGACCGGCGTGCAGGCCGCTGCCGGGTCAGCGCAGTCACAGCTGGCGGCGCCCGCTGCGGGCGTGCCGACTCCCAGTTTGCCGCAGTCCTCGCACGCATAGCCGGGGATCATCTGGTCGTCGGCGACCACGAGGTTCGCGACCGCGCGTGACCTGACCGCGGCCAGGCAGTAGTCCAGGCTGGTGGTGACGGCCGTCCCCGGCGGCTCGCTGAGCAGGTCGCTGACGAGCTGGGCCTCGGCGGACTCGGCCCAGCCCGCGATGACCGGCTCGGCCAGCTGGCGCACCCGGGCGGGTGTCGCTGTCTGCAGGTCAACGGCGAAGCTGCCGGCCACCCGCTGCCTGACCGCCTGCGGCATGATCGACATGAACTGGCTGATCTGCATCTCGTGCCCGCCGAGCACCAGCGGATGCGGGCGCGCGTTGGCGGTCTGCTCGAGCACGCCGATCGTCTCGCGGTAGTGCTGGCGCGCCAGCCGCATCACCCGCTGCTGTACCCGGTAGGCCTCCAGGCCGTACCAGCCGGCGAACCCCGGGCTCGGCACGGCCTGGCCGGTGCGCTCGACCAGGGTGTCGATGCCGTCGTCGGCGATGGCCAGCACCCAGGCGTGCTTGGTGTCGATGACGGCCACCTGGTACGGCGGGTTGCGCTGCAGCGCGGCCAGCAGCGGCCGCAGGTAGGGCCTGGGCGCGATCACGGCAAGGTCGCCCCAGCGGCCTGGCATCGAGATGGCCTCGGCTAGCCCGAGCTCGCCGCAGGCGAAGATCGCGACGGTCTGCCCGAGCCAGTCGCGGGAGCCCGCCGAGACCAGGCCGGCGACCGAGTCCAGGTCCGCGTGAGCGGGCTGGCTCGCCGCCGCGGTCTCGCCGGGAACTTCGCCTTTGGCGAGCTCGCGGGCCTTCGTCACGAGCCCGCGATGCTCGGCGAGGTCCACGGGAACATTCAGGTAAAGCGAGATCACCGCCGAGTCCTTGGCCCGCAGGCCGCGAAGCTCGTCGGTGTCAGTCTTGGTGATCAACGCGTGTCTCCGTCGGGGTCGATGGCAGTCACGGTTCCTGATGGCACGGTCCTGGCCGCCGGCGCGGCGTCGAGCAGCTCTCTGATATCGCCGGGCAGCACGCCGAGGGCTTCGTTGACCACACCGTCGGACAGATGCCTGCGCATGGCGGCGGTTACCAGGGAGCTTGCTTTCCTCACTTCGGTGTTATGAATCTGAGCGTTTCGCGCGAATCTGGCGATGTACTCGGCCTTGCCGTACTTGACCGGCACCTTGCTCGGGTTCCAGCCTTCGTAGAAGACTCCCCGCAGCAGCTCGGGCAGCTGGGCCGCCAGGTGCGCGGCGATCGTGACCGGCAGCCGGTCGCGCAGTGTGTGCAGCCATGACCGGGTGACCCGGTAGGCCAGCCTGCGATCCTCGGTCTCGAAGCTGGCCGCGACGTCGTTCAGCCAGTGATTCGTCCGTTCTATGCTGCGGTCAAGGCTGTCCACCCCAGTACGTGACATGGCGGTCTCCTCGGGTCGGGCCTTAGGCGCGTCGGAGCGGCTCGCGCATACCGCGGGCTACTTGCTTGCCCGCCGCTTCCCTCCGGTCCGGTGCCCCGCGACGATCGTGTCCGCTGACGGGAAGAAGACACTCTCGTGACCGTCCTGCCACTGCACCAGGTACGGCGGCTGTCCCTCGGTGCCGCGGATCTCGATGATCTCGCCGTGCCTGTCGCCGTCGCCTTGATGGCGGCCTTTGACCGTGAGCTCGTCGCCGACTACAGCCTTCATGGTTGCCCCCCGTTCCCCGTCGCCCTCGGGTGCTTCCCGGTGCGTTTTCTGATCTCCTGCCCGGTTCGGATAGCGCTAAGCGTCCCTGGGCAGCGGGCCGTTGCGCGGAACCGTTCGTTCAGGCAGGTATGCGGACGGATCGGGCGAGGCGCCGGCAGGCCTGGCCCCGCCTGCCGCCGGGGTAAGGCAGCCGGACCCGGGCTGGTAACGGCGTGATTCCGTGATCAGCGTTCGCGGGCGTGATCACGGAAGTTTGCCTAGGTCATGGAGGCTGTCAGTGAGTCGTGATCAGGATCTGGGAGCTTTTTCCGGCATTGCGGGGAGAGTTCTCAGTCCGGGGAGCTGTCGGTGCGGGGGCGGCATGGGCGATGTTCCGTGATCACGGTCCCGCGCATGATCACGGAACATCGCACCTGTCCTGACCTGGGTGATCTTCCGTGATCATGGTCTAGATCATGATCACGGAAACCAGTACGGGTCCCGGGGGCTGGCGTGCGGCTGGTGAGCTGAATCCGCTGATCTCCCGGGGCTTGACCTGTCAAGATCCCGAGTCACCCGACAGCCCGCCCTGGACGGCTCATCCTGGTTGCCGCGAGCACGGCTGCCTCGAATGTCCGGCCACCGATTTCGTTGAGATCACCGCACTGGAAAACCGGTTAGCCTGAGGATATGTACATTCCCGAGCACTTCGCCGTCGGCGACCTTGAGGAGATCGGGGCTCTCGTTGACCGGGCCGGAGCCGCTGACCTGGTGACGTTCGACGGGACCAGTCCCGTCGCGACGCTGCTGCCGCTGATCTGGGAGAGGCCGCCGGATGCCGGGCCGGGCGGTGGCGGGCCGGGCGGTGGCGGGTTCGGGCGGTTGCTCGGGCACATCGCGCTGCAGAACCCGCAGTGGCGGACCGCCGCCGAAGGCGCCGGCGCGCTGGCGATCGTGCACGGGCCGCAGGGCTACATCTCGCCGTCATGGTACGCGAGCACGAAGGAGCACGGCCGCGTAGTGCCCACGTGGAACTACACCGCCGTGCACTTCACCGGGCAGGTGACCTTCCGCCAGGACCCTGACTGGCTGCGTGACGTCGTGACCAGGCTGACCGAGCGCCATGAAGCCGGCCGGGCCGGCCGCTGGTGGATTCCGGACGCCCCGGAGAAGTACATGGCCGGGCAACTGCGGGCGATCGTCGGCGTGGAGTTCGAGATCGCCCGCATCGAGGCGGTGGACAAGCTCAGCCAGAACCGGACGGACCAGGACCGCGCGAACGTGATCGCCGCGCTTCGCCAGGAGCCCGACCCGGGTTCTCACCAGATCGCGGAAATCATGGAACAGCGCGAGGCCTCGCGCTGAGCGCCTCGGCGGCGCAGCGTAAGGCCTCGCGCTGGGTACTAGGACGGCACGGTGGCAGGTACCGCGTTCGCTCGGACCACGTCTGCGTAGAAGCGGGCGCTGGCCTTGGGGATCCGGCGCTGGGTGCCGAAATCGACGAAGACGATTCCGAAGCGCTTCTGGTAGCCCCAGCCCCACTCGAAGTTATCGAGCAGCGACCAGACGAAGTAGCCGGCCAGGCTCGCGCCGTCACTTGCCGCCCGGGCGGCGGCGGCCAGGTGCTGGTGCAGGTAGCGCACTCGCTCGACATCGTTCACGACGCCCTCGGGGCTGACGTAGTCCTCGCTGGCCCGGCCGTTCTCGGTAATGTAGAGCGGCAGGCCCGGTGCCTCCTTGGACAGCCGCATCAGCAGGTCATAGAGCCCGTCCGCGTCGACCAGCCAGTCCATCGCGGTCCGCTCGAGCCACTCGGGCCGGTACTCGACCACGCCGGGCAGGTCTGACCTCATCTTGCTCTCGTTGCGGCGCAGGTCGGACGGGTCGCCTGCGCGCAGGTAGACGCTGGCGTAGTAGTTCACGCCGAGGAAATCGAGCGGCTGGCTGATCGTGGCCAGGTCGCCGCTGGCGACGAGGGACTCGGGCGGCAGGAGCGCCGGGCTGGCGTCGACCGGGTACCGGCCGTTCAGCATCGGCTCGAGGAACATGCCGTTGAGGTCCGCCTCGGTGACCAGCCGCCCGCGCTCGACGGCCCATTCGTGGCCGCCGTTGCCGCTCAGCACCTTGACCGGGTGCATGTCCAGCGTGATGCCGACCGACGTGTCACCGGGGACGGCGGCCCGCAGGGCCTGCGCGGCCAGCCCGTGACCGAGCAGCAGGTGGTGCGTGGCCGCGGCGGCCGCACCTGGGTCGCAGATGCCGGGCGCGTGGTTGCCTTCGCGGTAGCCGTGATTCGCCACGACCTGCGGCTCGTTGAGCGTGATCCAGCGCGCCACCCGGTCGCCGAGCGCCTGGCCCATCGCGGCCGCGTAATCGGCGAACCGCTGCGCGGTGTCACGGGCCGGCCAGCCGCCGGCGTCCTGCAGTTCCTGCGGCAGGTCCCAGTGGTACAGCGTCGCCGTGGGCGCGATCCCGTGCTCGGCCAGCCGGTCGAGCAGGGCGCGGTAGTAGTCAACGCCCTTGGAGTTGAGCGGCCCTGAGCCGCCGGGCTGCACCCGGGGCCAGGAGATCGAGAAGCGGTAAGTACTCAGCCCGAGCGAGCTCATCAGTTCGACGTCATCGGCATACCTGTGGTAGGCGTCGCAGGCCACGTCGCCAGTGTCGCCGCCGCGTACCTTGCCGGGAATCCGGCTGAAGGTGTCCCAGATCGACGGGCCCTTCCCGTCCTCCCGCGCGGCGCCCTCTACCTGGTAGGCGGCGGTGGCCGCACCCCAGATGAAACCCGGCGGGAAGCTGAGGCTGCCATCGCCGCCGCGATCGGTGCTCACTTCGGCGGCTGACCGGGCTGCTGGCTCCTGCGGCATCAAATCCTCCGGCATCAAATCCTCCCTTGCGGCCACGCTCCGAGAGCCCTGCCTGAACGATCTCGACCGAGCTGGGAGACCTTGACGGTACTTGTACCGAGTTTTAGAGTAAGCGCTTAGATTGGCGAAATGCAACCGCTTAGACAACGCTTGTCTAAGCGGTTAGAAGTGGGCGTACCGCGCCTCGCCCAGCGAGTCTGCCTGGCCGGATAGGGGCCGCCGAATGCCGCAGAGCACCAGCGATGGCGTCACCGCCAGGAGCGCGGGCAACGGCGTGACGCTGTACGACGTCGCGTCGCTCGCGGGCGTCTCCACGGCGACGGTGAGCCGCGTCGTGCACGGCATGGACCGGGTCAAGGACTCCACCAGGGCGCGCGTGCTCGACGTGATCGAGCGGCTTGGCTATGTCCCTGACGGCGCGGCGCAGAGCCTGTCAAGGCGCCGCAAGGACGTCATCGGCCTGGTGTGCGTGGAGCGCACCTGGGCCAGGCAGTACGACATCGAGAGCATGAGCCTGCTCTTTTACGACGAGATCCTGCGCGGCGTCGAATCCAGGATCAGGTACCACAACTGGTCGCTGCTCATCACCTACCTCGAGGAGTCGCCCGAGCCGGACCTGCCGAGGATGCTCTCGCTGTCGGGCAAGGTCGACGGCATGCTCATCGGCGAGGGGATCGTGCCCTCGCAGTTCCTGGCCCGGCTGGCCGAGCGGCTGCCGGTCGTCGTGATCGCGGGCAGCCCGCGCGAGAAGGCCGCGGACGTGGTCACCGCCGACAACCGGTCGGGCTCGTTCGCCCTCGCCACCCACCTGATCACCGAGCACGGGCGGAAGCGGTTCTACTACGTGGACGGACCGAGCTCGGCGCCCGACGCGGTAGAGCGGCGCCGCGGCCTGACCCAGGCGCTGCGCGAGCACCCCGAGTGCCAGCTGATCGGCGGCTCGCAGGGGTTTTTCAGCGTCGGCAGCGGCGAGGAAGCCGGCCAGCAGCTGCTCGCCAGCGGGAGCTTGCCCGACGCGATCATCTGCGCCAACGACCAGATGGCGATCGGCGTACTGCAGTCCTTCGCCAAGGCGGGCGTCAGCGTCCCCGACGAGGTCGCCGTCGTGGGCTTCGACGACATCTTCCCCGGCAGCTTGTGCGATCCGCCGCTGAGCACGATCCATCAGCCCATGCGGCTGCTCGGCGAGCGGGCCTGCACCAGGCTGCTCGACCGGATCGCCACGCCTGGCCTGCGTCCGAAGGTGGAGCTGCTGCCGACCGAGCTCGTGCTGCGCTCCAGTTGCGGCTGCCCGCCCGGCACCATGATCCGCCAGCCCGTGCCTCGCCAGGCCGCGCAACGACAGCGCACCAGCCGGGCACCGCGGCTGGCAGCCGCAGCAGCGAGTTAAGGAGCGGCGATGTCTTTCATACTCAGGCGCCTGGCCTTCTACGTGGTCGCTGCCTGGGTGGCGCTGACGGCGAACTTCCTCATTCCCCGGGCGATGCCGGGAAACGCCGTCCAGGCCATCATGGCCAAGTTCCCCAACCTGCAGCCCTCAGCCTTCCGCGCGCTCGAGGCGATGCTCGGCGTCGGCCACCCGGGCTCGCTCTGGCATCAGTACGTGTCCTACCTCTACGACGTGGTGCACCTCAATTTCGGCACTGACGTGCTGCAGTACCCGGCGCAGGTGACGACGCTGCTGGCCGAGTCGATCCCGTGGACGCTCACGCTCGTGGGCACGGCGACGGTCATCGCGTTCTTCGTCGGCACCGGGCTCGGCATCGTCGCGGGCTGGCGGCACGGCGGCGCGCTCGACCGGCTGCTTCCCGGGCTGATGTTCTTCCAGGCGGTGCCCTACTTCTTCCTGGCGCTGATCCTGATCGAGGTGCTCGCGACCCGCGTCCACATCTTCCCGATCGGCCAGGGCTACGCCGAGGGCCTGATACCGGGCTGGAACCTGTCATTCATCGGCAGCGCCATCTATCACTCGCTGCTTCCGGCCTTCACCATCGTCATCACGTCGGTGGCGGGGTGGATGCTCCAGATGCGCAACGTGATGATCACGACGATCGGCGAGGACTACGTGGTGGCCGCGCAGGCGAAGGGCCTGCCGAGCCGCCGGGTGGTCTTCACCTACGCGGCCCGCAACGCGCTGCTGCCGCAGCTCCAGGGCTTCGGGCTCGCGCTCGGGTTCGTCGTGTCCGGCGCGATCATCATGGAGATCGTCTTCTCTTATCCGGGCATCGGCCTGCTGCTGCTCAACGCGGTGAGCGCGAAGGATTACCCGCTGATGCAGGCCATCTTCCTGGTCATCACCTTCGCCGTGCTGTTCGCCAACCTGATCGTCGACCTCGTGCTCGTCCTCGCTGATCCTCGGGTGCGGACCCGGGAGGTGTCCTCATGACGCTCGCGCCACTGGCCATAGTCGCCAACCCCGCGCTCACCGTCCAGCCCAGGCGCCGGGGCAGGTGGCGCCGACTGCCGCCCAAGGCGAAGGTCGGCGCGATCCTGCTCGGGTTCTTCGTGCTCGCCGCCATCATCGGCCCGTTCGTCGCCCCGTACGACCCCTCGTTCATCAGCCCGCTGGCGAGCCTGGCGCTGAACCCGCCGGACGCCGCTCACCTGCTCGGTACCACCGGCAGCGGCCAGGACGTGCTCTCCCAGCTGCTGACCGGCATCAGGCTGACGCTCGAGCTCGCGCTGCTCGTGGGCGTGGTGGCGACCGCGCTCTCGGTGATCGTCGGCGTGACCGCCGCGTTCCTCGGCGGCCTGTGGGATGACCTGCTGTCGCTCACGAGCAACGTGTTCCTGGTCATACCCTCGCTGCCGCTGCTCATCTTGCTGCTCGGCTACCTGCCGCAGAAAGGCCAGACGGCGACGATCCTCGTCCTCAGCGTGCTCGGCTGGCCCTGGGGAGCGCGGGTGATCAGGGCGCAGACGCTGGCGATCCGCAACCGGGACTTCATCGCCGCCTCGCGCGAGACGGGCGAGAAGACCTGGCGGATCATCGCGTTCGAGATCGTGCCCAACGAGGTGAGCCTGATCGCGGCCAGCTTCGTCAACACCGTCCTGTACGCGATCGCGGCCTCGGTCGCGCTGGCGTTCATCGGCCTCGCCGACCTGAACAGCTGGAGCCTGGGCACGATGCTCTACTGGGCGCAGAGCCAGCAGGCGCTTGAGCTCGGGGCCTGGTGGTGGTTCGTGCCGCCGGGGCTCGCCGTGGCGCTGATGGGCACCGGACTCGTGCTGCTCAACGTGGGCATCGACGAGATCGGCAACCCGAGACTGCGTGATACCGACTTCGTCGTCAACGGGCACCGCCAGCGTCCGGCCGACCCGACGCCGGTCCTGCAGGCGCCGCCGCCTCCCGCCGGCCCGCTGACCACCTGGCTGCGGCAGTTCTCGCGGGAGTCCATGCTCGACCGGGCGCAGCTCGACGGCGCGGGGAAAGGCGGCCGGCGATGACCCCCGGCAGCGGCGAGCCGACGCTGGAGATCAGCGACTTCTCGGTCGTCTACCGCACTCCCGGCGGCGACGTGAATGCCGTCAACCAGGTCAACCTGGAGCTGCACCCCGGCGAGGTGATCGGCATCGCCGGGGAGAGCGGCTCAGGCAAGTCCACGCTCGCCTACGCCGCCTGCCGCCTGCTCCGGGCACCGGCGCTGATCACCGGCGGCAGCATCCGGTACCGGGGCCGGCGCGTCCCCGCGCCAGTGGAGATCACCGCGCTTGGCAACCACGACCTGCAGCGGCTCCGGTGGCGGGAGATCGCGATCGTGTTCCAGAGCGCGATGAACGCGCTGAACCCGGTGCTGTCGGTCAGGGATCAGCTCCTTGACGTCATCGAAGCCCACACCAAGCTGCGCCGCCGCGAAGCGCTCGAGAAGGTCGGCTCACTGCTTGACCTGGTCGGCATTCCGCGCTCGCGGCTCGGCGGCTTCCCGCACGAGCTGTCAGGCGGCATGCGCCAGCGGGTCATGATCGCCATGGCGCTCGCGGTCGACCCCGAGATCGTGATCATGGACGAGCCGACCACCGCGCTCGACGTAGTGGTGCAGCGCGACATCCTCAGCCGGATCGTCGAGCTGAAGAGCGAGCTCGGGTTCGCCGTGCTCTTCATCACCCACGACATGTCGCTGCTGCTCGAGCTGGCCGACCGGATCGCGGTCATGTACGCCGGGCACCTGCTCGAGGTCGGCACGGCCAGGCAACTTCACCACGCTCCAGCTCACCCGTACACCAAGGGCCTGCTCAACAGTTTCCCCTCGCTGCACGGCCCGCGCCGCGAGCTGGCCGGGATCCCCGGCTCACCGCCCGACTTGCGCAACCTGCCGCCTGGCTGCCCGTTCCTGCCGCGCTGCGGGTACGGCACCGACGCCTGCACGCAGGTGCCCATGGCCTTGGCGCCGGTCCGGACGTCGGACGACTTCACCCACGTCACCAGCTGCCCGTACGTACTTCCCGACTCTCCGCCTCCGGGTCCCGTCCGCGTCCCGGCCGGGGTGTCGGCCGATAGCGAGCCACCGCTGGAGCGTCAGCCATGAGCGGCAACCATGCGGGCGGCGACCCTTTCACCCTGGAAGTTCAGTCGTCGGCGGCGGCGCGCGGACCGCTCGCGATGCAGGCGATCGCCCTGAACAAGGACTTCAGGCTGGCCCGCGGCAAGATCCTGCCCGCGGTCCGCGACGTCTCCTTCGATCTCTACCGCGGCGCTGTGGTCGCCTTGGTAGGTGAAAGCGGCTCGGGCAAATCGACGGCCGCCAAGTTGCTCGCCGGGCAGGAACGGCCGACCTCAGGCTCGATCAGGCTCGACGGCGAGCCGGTGGACCTGGCGAACCGCCGCGCCTTCCGGCGCTACAAGAGCCAGGTGCAGCTGGTATTCCAGGATCCGTTCGCCTCGCTCAACCCGATCCACACGGTGCGTTACCACCTTGAGCGCCCGGTCAGGCTGCATCAGCACAAGACATCGAAGGCCGAGGTGGGAAAGGAGGTCACCGCGCTGCTCGAGCAGGTGCACCTGCGCCCGGCCGAGCAGTTCCTCGCCAAGTACCCGCACGAGCTCTCAGGCGGCCAGCGCCAGCGGGTCTCCTTCGCGCGCGCGCTCGCGGCGCGCCCGAACGTGCTGCTCGCGGACGAGCCGGTCTCCATGCTGGACGTCTCGATCCGCCTCGAGATGCTGGCGCTGCTCGATGACCTGCGGAGCCGGTTCCAGCTCGCGATGCTCTACATCACCCATGACATCGCCTCGGCGCGCTACTTCGCCGACGAGATCCTGGTCATGTATGCCGGGCAGATCGTCGAGCGCGGGCCGGCCGAAGAGGTGACGCAGCACCCCGCGCATCCCTATACGCAACTGCTCGTCGCCTCGGCCCCCGACCCGGACAACCTCGGGAGCACGCTGCGCTCTGGCACCAGCGGCAGCGTGCCGGCCGCACTCCCGCAGGCGACGGTTGGCTGCCCGTTCAGTCCCAGGTGCCCGTTCGCCGATGACCGGTGCCGGGCGGAGAATCCGCCGCCGCAGCCTGTCGCCGCGTTTCGGTCCGCCGCATGCTGGCGCCTCGATGTCGCGGCGGCCGGCGCAGGAGAAGAAAGGCAGGGATAGCGATCACTAAGGCTGGCCAGCACTGGCGGCCCACATTAGACAAATTTACCCTCACAGTAAGCAGGAGGAAAAAAGCATGACAAGACTGCTGGGGCGCCGTGGGCTCGTGAGCCTAGCGGCGGTCACCCTGGTCTGCAGCGGGCTCGCCGCGTGCGCCTCGTCAAATTCAGGCGCCGGCAAATCCACGACCTCAGCGATTCCCACGCTGGTCATGGAGAGTTCTCCGGAGACCGCGATCACGCAGGCGTTCAACCCGTTCGTCGCGACCCAGGCCGCCTATGGAATGGGTGCCACCGGGCTGATCTACGAGCCCCTCATTCAGTTCAACCTCGCCGCTCCGCCGAAGTTCTACCCGTGGCTGGCCACCGGTTACAAGTGGTCGGCTGGCGGCAAATCGATCTCCTTCACGATCCGTTCTGGCCTGAAATGGAGCAACGGCAGCCCGCTCACTCCGGCTGACGTGGCGTTTACCTACAACCTGATCAAGAAGAACACCTCGATCAACCTCGCTGGCCTGAGCATCTCAAGCGTGACCACGTCGGGTAACACGGTCACGGTGAACTTCCCAACGCCGCAGTACACCAACCTCGAGCAGATCGCCGGTGTGGCCATCGTGCCGCAGTCGATCTGGAGCAAGGCCGGCAACCCCGCGACCTTCGTCGACGCGAACCCGGTGGGCAGCGGCCCGTACAAGCTCGCGAGCTTCACCCCGCAGGGCTTCACGCTGGAGAAGAACCCGAACTACTGGCAGGCGTCGAAGGTCGCCATTCCCAAGGTGTTCTTCCCCGTCTACACCTCGAACACAGGCGCTCTTTCCGCGCTGTTCTCCGGCCAGATCGACTGGACCGGTAACTTCATCCCCGGCCTGCAGAAGGACTTCGTCAAGACCAGCCCGGCGTTCCACCACTTCTGGGAGGCGCCTGGCGGTACCAACAGCCTCATGCCGAACCTGAACAAGTGGCCGACCAACCAGCTGCCGGTCAGGAAGGCGATCAGCCTCGCCATTAACCGCTCGCTGATCGCCACCGAGGGCGAGGCAGGGCTGGAGAACCCGGTGCTCAATGCCACGGGCTTGACGCTGCCGACGTTCGCCGCCTGGAGCGGGCCGGTCGCGTCCAAGGTGAACTCGGCCACGGCCAACCCTGCGGCGGCGAAGGCCGTGCTGAAGGCAGCGGGTTACTCGCTGGACAGCAAGGGCTTCTTCAGCAAGGGCGGCAAGGAAGTCGCGATCACGATCACGGACCCGTCCGCGTACACCGACTATGCCGAAGACGACGCGCTGGTCGCGCAGGAGCTCAAGGCGGCCGGCATCAACGCGACGTTCTCCGGCCAGGCCGTGACCACCTGGACCTCCGACATCGCCAGCGGCAACTTCGAGATGACGATGCACTGGTCGAACGGCGGGCTGACCCCGTTCAACATGTACGAGGGCTGGCTTGACAGCGCGCTGGCCAAGGGCTCGGCGGCGACCGGTGACCTGGAGCGGCTCAACAACCCGGCGATCGACGCTGACCTGGCCAAGCTTGGCGGCGCTGCCACCGTGGCCGAGCAGACCGCCGACCTCGTCCCGATCGAGAACTTCGTGGCGGCGAACCTGCCGATCATCCCGACCACGACGGCCTCTGAGTGGTTCGAGTACAACAGCCAGCACTTCGTCGGCTGGCCGACCCAGGACAACCCGTACGAGACCGGCCAGCCTTCGGGCACCAACAACGGCCCTGGTTCCGGCACGGACGAGGTTGTCATCTTGCACCTGTCCCCGAGGAAGTAACCGCCTACTGTCGACCGGCGGCCCGCTCCTGGCTTTGCTGGGGGCGGGCCGCGGGCGAGGGGTGACATGATCAGGGTCGCTTTCAGCACGCTCGCGTTCCCCGACGCGAGCCTGCGCGCGGCCGCCTCGCTCGGGCGGAGCTATGGCTATGACGGCATCGAGCTGAGGCTCATCGACGGCGACCTGATCGACCCGGGCATGCCGGCCGCTGCCCGCGCCGAGGTCAGGCGGGCGGTCGCCGCGGCCGGGTTACCGATCGTGGCCGTCGACAGTTCTATCCGGCTTACCGGCGGCGTCGGCGCTGACGCCGATCCTGGTGCTGAGCTGCTGCGGTTCCTCGAGCTGGCCAGCGACTGGGAGGCGCCGCTTGTCAGGGTATTCGGCGGCCCGCTCGCGCCGGCAGAGCCGCGCAGGCGGAGCCAGCTCACGGCGGCGGCTCGGGTGCTCGAAAGCGCCGTGCCCCGCGCCGAGCGGCTGGGCGTCAGGATCGGCGTCGAGACCCACGACTCGTTCGCCACGTCGGCGACGGTCGCCGAGCTGCTCGCGCTGGCCGAATCCGGCTGGGTCGGCGCCGTGTGGGACAGTCACCACCCGCATCGGATGGGCGAGCGGCCGGCTGAGATTTACCGCAACCTCGGTCACCGGCTGATGCTGGCTCAGATCAAGGACGCAAAGCTCTGCGCGGACTGATCGAGGGCGGCGCGCTCGGTTCGCTGCTCCTGTGCGAGGCGAGTACCAAGTGGTACCGCAGCCAGGCGTACTACGACAGCGCGGCCTGGCGCGGCACCCGGGCACTGGACGGCGGGTCGCTGCTCAACCAGGGCGTGCACTACGCGGACCTGCTGCTGGCGTGCATGGGCCCGGTCGCCGAGGTCACCGCGCTGTGCGCGACCCAGGCGCACCAGAAGGCCATGTCGCGCAGATCGCGGACTTCGTCGACGCGATCGAGACCGGGCGCCAGCCGCGGCCGTCGGCTCACGACGGCCGCGCCGCGCTTGAACTCGTGCTCGCCGTCTACCAGTCCGCCGACGAACGTCGCCCGGTCACGCTGCCGCTCGACCCGGAGGCAGCCCGGTGACGTTCGTGCTGAGCGGCTTCGCCGACGAGATCTCGCCCGATCCCGCCGAGCAACTCGACGTGCTCGCCGCCGAGTCGATCTCCTGGCTTGAGCTGCGCGGCGCCTGGTCGACGAATGTCGCCGACTTCACCGACGCCCAGGTCGCCGCCTTCCGGGCGGCCATCGATGGCGCGGGGGTGCGCGTATCCGCGATCGGCTCGCCAATCGGCAAGATCGGCATCGGAGCGCCGTTCCTGCCCGAGCTTGACCGGATGCGCCGCATCGCCGAGATCGCGGCAGCCATGGGCACCAGCCTGGTGCGGGTGTTCTCCTTCTTCATCCCGGCTGGCGAGCCGGCGGAGCGGCACCGGGCGCAGGTGATCGACCAGTTGGGCGCGCTCGCCGCGCTCGCCTCCGAGCACGGGCTGACGCTCGCGCACGAGAACGAGAAACTGATCTACGGCGACGTCCCTGAGCGTTGCGCCGACCTGATCACTGCCGTCGGCTCACCGGCGCTCAAGGCGACATTCGACGCGGCCAATTTCGTGCAGTGCGGCGTGCGCCCGCACGACGAGGCTTTCGAACTGCTCCGCCCGCACCTGGTCTACGTCCAGATCAAGGACGCCCTCGCGGCGACTGGCGAGGTCGTGCCCGCCGGTCAGGGCGACGGCCAGGTCCGGCAGACGCTGGCCGCGCTCGCCGAGTCGGGATTCGATGGCTTTCTCTCGCTGGAACCGCACCTCGCCACGGCGGGCCAGTTCGGCGGGTTCAGCGGACCTGAAGCCTTCCGCCGCGCCGCCCAGGCCCTCAAGGACCTGCTGGCCGGGCTCCCCGCACCCTGGCAGTAACCACGAAGTCGAGCCACCGAGTTCGGCGCGCTGTCACTGTCAGACGGGCTGCCTACGGTTATCGCCATGCCGCCAATGCCTCGGATAACAGGCCGGGAATTAGTTAGCGCGCTGCCCAAGCTGGGCTGGGTAGTAGTCGTCCAGAGAGGCTCGCATGCCCAGCTCAAGCACCCAGCTCGTAGTGGCCGGGTGACTGTGCCGGTACATGCCGGGGAAACGATCGGACCTGGCTTGCTTCGGTTGATCCTGAACCAGGCCGGCCTCAGCGTTGATGACCTGCGCGCCGCACTGTGACAGGATGGAAGTTGATGCGTACCTACACGATCGTGGTCGAGCCCGAGCCAGACGGCGGTTTCTTTGTGACCGTTCCCGCGCTGCCTGGCTGCTTCACGCGTGGCAGCAGCGTAGAGGAGTGCCGGGCTCGGGCCGCCGCGGCCATCGAGACTCACATCGCCGGGCTGCGGTCCGACGATGAGCCGGTCCCGGAAGAGTTTGGCGAAGCGCAACTGCTGGCCGTAACTGTCGCGGCCTGAACAGTCACCGCCGACCCAGCTCGGGATCTTGGAAAGTCAAGCTCCGGCGGCTCAGCGGCGAGACTCTACCCCGGGTTCCCGGAGACTTCCCGCTTCGCGGAACCTTCCGGCTTCACGGAACCTTCCGGCTTCACGGAACCTTCCCGCCTCTGGCGCGGAGAGTTGTCGTTGCGCGGAGTGTTTTCCGGCTCTGGCGCGGAGGGTTGTCGTTGCGCGGAGTGTTTTCCGGCTCTGGCGCGGAGGGTTGTCGTTGCGCGGAGTGTTTTCCGGCTCTGGCGCGGAGGGTTGTCGTTGCGCGGAGTGTTTTCCGGCTCTGGCGCGGAGGGTTGTCGTTGCGCGGAGTGTTTTCCGGCTCTGGCGCGGAGCGTTGTCGTTGCGCGGAGTGTTGTCCGCACATGGAGCGGTCAACACTCCGTGCTGCGAGAAGTCTCCGCGGTAACGACGGAGAACGCTCCGCGATCATGCCGCAAGCGACGGACAACGCTCCGCGATCATGCTCCGGCGCGGGAACTCTCCGCGATCATGCCGCAGAACGGGAACTCACCGCGAACACCGGCGCGGCGATTCCGTCACGCGATGCCGGCCTCAATAGCGCGGTCAGATTGACGTGAACAACGCGCGCCTTCGCCACATGATCTCGGAAAGCTGTCGACCTGCCTACGGCAGCCAGTTATGTCAGCGGGCCAGGTAAACCTTTCTCGGGTGTCTCGCGTCGTTAGATCAGCAGCGAGGAGGACTAGCGGCGCAAGCCGGTGAGAACGGGAGTGTTGCCTGAATGCGCGCAAGACCTCTGCTCGCGGGGAGAGTGGCCGCCATCGCAGCCAAGGCCGGGCTTGCCAGCGGCCGGGGGTGCGCAGCTGTGGGCGAAGCTCGGCAGTACGTTGCCGCCACCCTGGCTTACCAAGGTTAACTAGCCGGCGCGCCGGCCTCCTGGTCACTGCCATGCCGCCGGGAGGCCGGCCGCCAATCCTCGCCGAGAACGGATGTGGTGTCAGATGCGGACACGGTTACACCTCACGATGATGGCGCCGGCCCTCGCGGCGCTAGCCGTCGCGGCGCTAGCCGTCGCGGCGCTTGCGGCGGCGGGTCCGGTGCTGGCCACGGCGACGGGCCGAGTACCGGACACAGCGGGCGGCACGCAGCTGTGGAATACCATCGGCGACCAGATCCACCAGGGCTCAGCAACGGCGATGGTGACCAGTCCCGACGGTCACGCCGTCTTCGTCACCGGGAATATCATCGGCACGCCCACGGTCGGCGAACCCCTCACCATCGCTTACAACGCGAGCACCGGGACCAAGCTGTGGGCGAGGCGCTACGTCAACCCGGACGGCTTCGCCTCCGCCGCGTCGGCCATGGCGATCAGCCCCGACGGCAGCGTTCTCTTCGTCACCGGACAGGGCGAGCGCGCGACCTCAGGCGACGCCTTCACCACCATCGCCTACAACGCCAGCACGGGCAAGCAACTATGGACGGCCCTGTACAACGGCCCGTCGGATCGCAGCGACGAAGCTACCGCGATCACGGTCGCCCCAGACGGGCAGACGGTGTTCGTCAGCGGGAATGGCGCCGAGCCGGGCTCCAACGTTGAGTGCGAGACGGTCGCCTACAAGGTCGCCACCGGGACCCAGGTCTGGGCGCGCAGCTACCGGCCGCAGGGCAGTACCTCGGACTGCTCCGTGTCCGGCACGGTGGCCGCGGCACCGGGCGGGAGCACGGTCTTCGTCGGCGCGACCACGTACACGCAGGCAGCCGGGATCGAGACCGAGCCGGTCGGGCAAAACTTCGCCACCATCGCCTACGACGCCAAGACCGGCGCGACCCGCTGGGTCAGCAAGTACAACGGCCCTGGCAACGGCGGTGACACCCTGACGGGCCTCGGGGTCGGCCAGGGCGGCGGGCTCGTGTTCGTCGCGGGACCCAGCCAGGGCGTCAAGTCCAACCTCGACTACGCGACCATCGCCTACGCAGCCGCGACTGGCAGGCAGGTCTGGATCGCCCGCTACAACGGCCCCGCTAACCGGGCTGACGCGGCCACCGGCCTCGCCGTCGGGCTCGGCGGAAAGCTGGTGATCGTCACCGGCTCGAGCAAGGGCAAGACCTCAGGCCCCGACTACGCGACCGTCGCGTACGCGGCGTCCACTGGTCGCCAGGCCTGGGTCAGCCGCTACGACGGCCCTGGCAACATGGCCGACCTTCCCAGCGGCATCGCCGTCGGGTCAGGCGGCCGTACGGTCTTCGTCACCGGGTTGTCCATCACCAGCGAGCGGCGAAAGAACTTCGCGACGGTCAGCTACAACGCGGCGACCGGAGCGCAGCGCTGGGCAGCGAGGTTCGCGGGACCGGAAGGCCGCGCGCAGCCAGGCCCGATCGCGGCCAGCCCGGCCGGCGGCCAGGTGTTCGTGGCCGGATTCGCCGCCCAAAGCCATGGGCGGCTCAACCTCTTCCAGCTGATTGACACGGTGGCCTATCAGGCCTGACACCGCGTGGCTGATCTCGCGGGACGGTCTCCGGCGCAGTCCGGCAGGCCCAGCGTTGCCACAACGAGGGCGCGATAGCGCCAGCGTTGCCGCAACGACGGGCCACCTCGGCGCGCGGGCCTTCGCGGCGCGTCGGCCTCCCATGGAGTGGGAGGCCGACCGCCGAGTACCCCTAAGGGAACGACACCACGTCGGTCGGACCGGGGCTGTCCGAGGTCACCGGGGCGCCGGTGCCGTTGACGACAGAACTGATGCCGCCGGACCCAGATAGGAACCTGGTCAAGATGTCGTTCAGCTGGACACCGGGTGCCGAGCCTGGCACCAGGAATGCCTGCGTCGCCATGATCGGGATGCCCAGTTCGAAGAAGCAGTACGAGGCCAGCCCGTACCCGGTGAAGCTGTGCACGTTCGGCGTCACCTCGAACGCCGGATACCCGTTGGTCGTGGCGTTCTGCATCCACGCCGCCTGGCTTGGCGCGTCGTAGGGCATCTCATTCTGGAAGAAGATGTCGGTGCCGCCCTGGCCGCGCCAGATCACCTGAGTCTTCTCGTAGTGCTCGATGAACAGGCCGTACGCCGTCACGTCATTGCCATTGACGATCAGGCCGTGCTCGCCGACGTTGTCGGTCCACCCGACGCCGGCGCCGTGGTCGGCGCGCCAGCCCCAGATGTTGTCGAGAATGACGTGCGAGCTGTTGATGGCCATGCTGGTCGTCGCCTCGCCAGGCTCGGCGCCTCCAATGCGGAAATAAGTATCCTGAATGAGCGTCGGCGCTGCCGCGCTGCCCTGGATCGGGGACAGCCCGACATCGAGCAGCACCCGGGAGTTGACCGGGCCGGCGTTGAAGATCAGCCCGGAGATCTTGACCCCGGCCGGGTCGAGCACGTCCATGGACGAGTTGCCGTTGGTCGGGATCAAGGTGGCGAGCCCGAGGCCGAGCACGATCGTGTCCGGCCTGCTTACCACGATGGGCCGGTCGAGGTTGTAGACACCCGGGGTCAGGACCAGGTTCGAGCCCAGTGCGAGCGCGAGGTTGATCCGCGAGACCGGCGTGTCCGGGCTGGCGATGAAGAACCGGCTGATCGGCAGCGACGTTCCCGGCGTCTGCCCGCTGGTCCAGGTCGGACCGGAGGAGTCGTGCTGCACGGCGGGCACGAACACCCGGAAAGCGCCGCTGTCATCGGTGTAGAGGAACGGTTCTTCCTCCGTCACCGGGCTGGTAGCGAGAGTCGTGTAAGGACCGGCACCGCCCGGCACGCCGAACGCCTGGGCAGGCGCGCCGATGTCGCCGGAGAACACCTGGTTCCACACGCCGTTGGACCAGCCGTCGATGCCGCTGTTGCGGACGATGAACTGCTGCTGCGACCCGCTCACGATGGTCGACCCTGAGAACTGCGAGTCGGACGCGAACCCGCCGCTGGCGAACTGCGGCCCCGCCGAGCAGTAGTCCATGAACGAGGTGAGACCGTTGACGGCGACCCGCCGCAACGGCGCCGCCTGCGACACCGCCCAGAACTCGGTATTGGCCTGGCACCCCTGTAGCCCCATCGCATTGATCGTCAGGTTGGACAGCGATCGCCAGAAGTTGTCGAGCGCGATGCAGTTGGTCGTGTTCGGGTCGCCGGTCGGGAAGCACTGGTTGAAGACATCGACCGAGCCATTGATCACTACGTCGCTGGGCGAAGCGCCGAGCCCGGCGACCTGCGTGTAGTAGCCGACCTGGAAGATCAGCGGGTCAGCGGCGGTGCCGTAGGTGCCAGGCTCGAATAGCAGGGTGTACCGCTGCGTTCCGAACTGATTGGGGACTTGCTGAGCGGCGATCGAGTCGACGGTCGCCTGAATCTGGCTTTGCGGCATGGACGGGGTAAAAACATAAACATTGGGGCCGAACGCAGGTGCCCCGGCGACTTGCCTGGCCGGAGCAGGCCGGCCTTGACTGGCGTGCACCCCATTCCGCGGACCGGGCGAAGAGGACGCTGTAGCGGCGCTCGCAGCGGGAGCCAGCGTCGCCGCGCCATAGGCCGCGACGGCGATCGCGGCGGCGAGACTCAGGTAACGGCGGGCTAATGGCATGCTGTTAACCTCCCTGGGCGACATACCGTAGAGCAGGATGTGGCACGGCGGTAGTGGCAGCGGCCTCCGGCCGCTGCCACTTCCTCCACGCCGTGAACTATCCTAGTTCTTTTCATGTCGTCCCGTCTCTATCGCTAGGCAGGCAATGGCCGGTTTCCATACCACGACGGTCCGTGACCTGCGGAGGAGCAACCGGTCCCGGGCGCTCTGGCAGGTCTTTCTCGATGGCCCGCTCACTCGGCAGGAGATCGGAGCCCAGGCTGGGCTCAGTCCGGCGACGGTCAGCAACCTTGTCGCTGACCTGGTTGCCGACGGCATCATCGCCGAGGTCGGGCTCGAGGACTCCAACGGCGGCAGGCCGCGCGGGCTGCTTGAGGTCAACCCCGAGTACGGCTATGTGATCGGGGTGGACGTCGGCGAGACGGCGTTCCTCGTCGAACTCTTTGACCTGCGCTTGCGGATGCGGGCTCGGCACAGGTCAGCGACCGACCTGGCGGTACTTGACCCGCTGGACACGGTGACGCACGTCGCGGACGGGATCAGGTCCGTGATCGCCGATGCCGATGTCGGCAAGCACGCCATCCTCGGGGTTGGCGTCGCTGTTCCCGGCCTGGTCGCCCGCGGTGATGATGCCGTCGTGCATGGTCAGAGCGTCGGCTGGGACGCCGTCCCGGTCGAGGCGATGCTGCGCGGAATGGTCGACCTGCCCGTGCTCGTGGATAACGGCGCCAAGACGCTCGGCCAGGCCGAGCAGTGGTTCGGCGCCGCCCGGGGCTCTGACAACGCGATCATCGTGCTGCTCGGAACGGGCGTCGGCACGTGCGTGATCAGCAATGGCGAGGTTTACCGGGGAGCGACGAGCAGCGCGGGGGAGTGGGGTCATACGACGGTCGTCGTCGGCGGCCGCACCTGCCGGTGCGGCGCGAGCGGCTGCCTTGAGGCCTACGTCGGAGCGGCGGCGGTCGCCGCCAGGTACGCCGAGCTGAGCGGCGGCGCCGAGGTAAGCCCGGCCGGCATGGAAGGCGCGGTCGCCGCCATCATCACATCCGACGACCCGGCCGCCGCCCAGGTGCGCGACGAGTTCGTCACCTACCTAGGCGCTGGCATCGCCAACCTGGTCAACCTCTTCAACCCCGAGCGGGTCGTGGTCGGCGGATGGCTGGGCCAGCAACTAAGCGGCCCGCTGCTCGACCGGATCGCGGCCGCCGCGAAGGCCCAGGCCCTGCGGCTGCCATTCAGCGGCGTGCGCATCGTCCGCGCCGAGCTAGGCCAGGACGCCGTCGCCCTGGGCGGCGCGACGCTGCCGGTTGCCAGGCTGCTCAACTGCGGCGGCATGGCGGCCGTCGCGGGCCGTCGCCCTGTGCCCTCCTGACGCGCCCGCAACAGCAGCAGACCGGCCACATCGCCGCTTGTCACCTGGGCCGGCCCCGTCAGGCTGATCTGGGCCGGCCCCGCCAGGCTGATCTGCCGTAATCATGATCCAATGCCGCTGAGCTTATTTCGATCATGCGCTGACCTGTATGTTCCGTCCCGTCCTGAATGGGCTAAGGCAGGCGCCCGCCCCGAGCGGCCTGGACCCCGACAACCAGGACCCTCATGGGTGCGCGGAACGACACCCGATCCGGAATATCAATGCCCGCATTCAGGACCTTGTTGGCTAAATCGGAGTTCATGCTGCGGGGTGAGTATGAGGCGGTGGAGGCGGGTGGTGCGGGTTTGCCGGGTGGGGGCGGACGTGCGCTGTGCCCCGGGAGGGCGCCGCCGGGGGGAGCGTGAGCATCGTGGCCCTCCCTGTTGCTGTTAACGGTCCGTTTTGACAGCAACGTGACCCTCCCCGTTGCTGTCAGGACGACATCAGGGAGGGCCACGTTGCTGTTAAAACCAGTGGCTGACAGCAACAGGGAGGGCCACGATGCTGTTAGAGGCGGGCATGAACAGCACCGCTCCGGGGAGCTGCCAGTGCGGAGCGGCAGGTGCGACCTTCCGTAGTGATCAAGATCCCGGGCGTGATCACAGAGCATCGCTGCTGTCCTGGAGACTGTCGCGTGACTTATGATCAGGCAGGTTGCCTCCCGGGCACCGCCCCGTTTCCACCTGGCCCGCAAGGCCCGGTCCCGCAGGGCGATGCGGTGCAGGTCTTGCGGAGGGAGCCCGGGCTCGGTTCCGGCGGTACGGGTTGCCTGGCCGGTGGTCACGGCGTGTTCCCGTTCTGCGCCGTGATCGCGGAGCGTTCCCGCGCCGGAGCATGATCGCGGAGCGTTCTCCTTCGTTTGGGGCATGATCGCGGAGCGTTCTTCGTCGTTACCGCGGAGTCTTCTCGCAGCACGGAGTGTTGACCGCTCTATGTGCGGACAACGCTCCGCGCAACGACAACTCTCCGCGCCAGAGCCGGGAAGGCTCCGCGAAGCGGGAAGTCTCCGGGGAACCCGGGCAGAGTCTCGTCCGGTGAGCCCCGAGCGAAACTCTCCCGCAGGATGCAGAAAAGGCTCCCCGGGAGGGCCGCCGGGGCCGGGGCGTGCGGGGGAGGGGCGTGCGAGGGAGGGGGCGTGCGGGGGAGAGGCGTGCGGGGAGGGCGCGAGGCGGGGGGATTGGAGTGGCGTGCGGGGGAGGGCTCGTGGGTGGGGCGGCTGAGGGGATCGCTAGGTTGGCTGGGCGAAGCCTTGACAAGATGAGTCTTTTCTCGAACCTTAGTTTAAGTACTGAACCGACGATCTTGGTGTGAGGAGCTGCAGTCGTTGGCCAACTTACAATTTCCGCCGGGGTTTCTCTTTGGCGCGTCGACCTCCGCGTATCAGATTGAGGGCGCGGTGGCGCAGGACGGCAGGGGGCCGTCGATCTGGGATACGTTCTCCCACGCCCCGGGCCGGGTGACGCACGGGGATACCGGCGACATCGCCTGTGATCACTACCATCGCCTGGACAGCGACCTTGACCTGGCCGCCGGGCTTGGCCTTGGCTGCTATCGGTTCTCGATCGCCTGGCCGCGGGTGATTCCTGATGGCAGCGGGCAGGTGAACAAGCGCGGACTCGATTTCTACCGGCGCATGATCGAGGGCCTGCTCGGGCGCGGGATCACGCCGATGGCGACGCTCTTTCACTGGGATCTGCCGCAGCCGTTGCAGGACGCCGGCGGCTGGGCCTGCCGGGATACTGTCGGCCGGTTCTGCGAGTACGTCGAGGCAGTGCTCAGCGCGCTCGGCGACCTGGTGCCGATGTGGGTCACGGTGAACGAGCCATTCTGCGCCGGGATGATCGGCCACCTGCAGGGCAGGCACGCGCCTGGCATCGTCGACCTGCGGTCGGCTCTGGCCGCGTCGCATCACTTGATGCTCGCGCATGGTGAGGCCATGCGGCAGATCAGGATCGCGGCCCCGGACGCGGCGGCCGGCAACTCGGTGCTCCTTTCCGACATCAGCCCGGCCTCGGACGCGGAGGGGGATGTCGACGCGGCGATCAGGCTCGACGGCCACGAGAATAGGTGGTTCCTCGATCCCGTCCTGCTCGGCCGCTATCCGGCCGACATGCTGGAGTGGTACGCCGCCCAGGTACCCATCGACTTCATCCGCGACGGAGACCTGCGCGTGATCTCGGCGCCGCTCGATTTCAGCGGCGTGAACTACTACGAGACCAAGACGGTCGTCCAGGATGGCGATGAGCCCTATCACCGGGCGCGCGTGCTGCCGGCGACCGGCCGCCTGACGGCGGGCGGCATCGACGCGTCCCCCGCCGGGCTCGGGCGCGTCTTGCGCAGGCTGCGTGATGAGTACCCGGCGGTGCCGCTCTACATCACCGAGAATGGCGCGCCGTACCACGACTACGTGGACCCTGAGGGCAGGGTCAACGACACCGAGCGGGTTCGCTACCTGGACGAGCACCTGACCGAGACGCTCAAGGCCAGCCACGATGGGGTTGACGTGCGCGGATACCTTGTCTGGTCACTGCTCGACAACTTCGAGTGGGCCGACGGGTACAGCCGCAGGTTCGGCCTGGTGTTCGTCGACTTCGGCACCCAGGCGCGGATCGAGAAGGCCAGCGCCACCTGGTACCGGCAGTACATCGGCGAGCACAGCGTGTCCGAACTCGGGATCGCCGGCGGGGCAGCCGGCCAGTCCAGGTACTGACTTGACCAGCTATTGACTTGTCGGGGCAGCGGAGTAACTTCACGAGTTAGTTCAAGTTTTAGAAAAACTCGGAGAGGTACATGGACAAACGGTCCCGGTTACTCGGCGGCGGCATGATGGGCGCGCTGGCGACCATGCTCGCACTGTGCACCGTGCAGTTCATCGCGGTCGCCCCGGCGGCGCAGGCCGTCGAGACCGCGCTGAGCGAGACAGGGTGGGTCGCGAGCTCGAACACGACTTCGTCCGCCGCCGATGCGCCCGCGAACGCGATCGACGGCAACGCGAGCACCAGGTTCTCCTCCGACGCCGATTCGGCGTCAGGAATGTTCTTCCAGGTGAACATGGGCTCGTCCCAGACCTTCAACCAGATCGAAATGGACTCGGGCACCTCGACCGGCGACTACGCCCGCGGCTTCAACGTCGAGGTGTCGACCAACGGCACGACGTTCACTTCGGTGGCGACCGGCACCGGGACCTCATCGCCCGAGACGGTGAGCTTCGCGTCCCAGACCGCCCAGTACATCAGGGTCGTGCTCACGGCTGGCAGCACCACCAACTGGTGGTCGATCGCCCAGTTCACCGCCTTCAACGGCTCGGCGGAGACCGTGCTGAGCACTGCCGGGTGGGTGGCGAGCACGAACACCAGCGCGGCTGGTGCCGATGCGGTCTCTAACGCCATTGACGGCAACCTCGCGACCAGGTTCAGCTCGGATGCCGTCCAGGCGTCGGGGATGTTCTTCCAGGTCAACATGGGCACGGCGCAGAACTTCAATCAGATCGAGATGAACTCGGGCAGTTCGACCGGCGACTACGCGCGCGGCTTCAACGTAGAAGTCTCGACCAACGGCACGACCTTCACCTCGGTCGCCACCGGCACGGGTACCTCCTCGCCTGAGACGGTGAGCTTCGCGTCCCAGACCGCCCAGTACATCAGGGTGGTGCTGACCGCCGGGGGCACCACCAGCTGGTGGTCCATAGCTGAATTCAGCGTTTTCACCAACGGCACTGGCGGCGGAGGCGGAGGCGGCGGTACCCCGCCGCCGACCGGCGGCAGCCTGGGCCCGAACGTGACCATCCTCACCCCGAGCATGAGCGAGGCCTCGATCCAGTCCACGCTCAACACGATCAGCAACCAGCAGGTGACGAACCAGTTCGGCACCCAGCGCAACGCGATCTTCTTCGAGCCGGGCACCTACGGCTCGGCGGCGAGCCCGCTGATGTTCACCGTCGGCTACTACACCAGCGTCGCCGGGCTCGGCCAGAATCCCAGCCAGGTCGTGATCAACGGCGCGTTCCAGGCCTTCAACCAGTGCCCGGGCGGGGTTCAGACCAACTGCAACGCGACCGATAACTTCTGGCGGTCGATGTCCAACCTCACGATCAATGTCATGGGCAACACCGGCTGCTATGCCGGCGATGACTTCTGGGCCGTGTCCCAGGCCGCGCCGATGCGCCGGGTCCAGATCAACGGCAACCTGTCGCTGATGGACTACTGCACCGGCTCGCCTGACTTCGCCAGCGGCGGCTTCATCGCCGACTCCCGGTTCACCGGCGGCACGGTCACCAACGGCTCGCAGCAGCAGTTCATCGTCCGCGACAGCAGCCTGGACGGCTGGAGCAACTCGGTGTGGAACCAGGTGTTCTGCGGTGCCCCTGGCGCCCCGGCGCAGTCCTTCGCCGCCAACTCTGGCGACTCCGGCGGTCCGTCTTCCTACACCACGCTGGCTACCTGCCCGCACAGCGAGGAGGAGCCTTACCTCTACACCGATGCGTCAGGCAACTTCAACGTGTTCGTGCCGTCCCTGCAGACCAACTCCTCCGGTCCGACCTGGACGGCCACGGCCAACACTCCTGGCACCTCGCTCTCGCTGAACACCTTCTACGTTGCGTCGCCGTCGAGCACGGTCGCCACGATCAACGCCGCGCTCGCCGCCGGGGACAACCTGATCTTCACCCCCGGCGTGTACAGCATCAACTCCACGATCAACGTCACCAAGGCCGACACCAAGATCATCGGTCTCGGCTTCCCGACCCTCGTCCCGACTAGCGGCAACGTCACGATGAACGTGGCCGACGTGAACGGGGTCAACGTCTCAGGAATGATCTTCGACGCCGGGACGACCAGTTCCCCGTCCCTGCTCCAGGTGGGCACGCAGGGCTCGGCGGTCAGTCACGCCACTGACCCGGTCACCATCGATGACGTGTTCTTCCGGATCGGCGGCGCCACCGCCGGGACGGCGGCGACCGCCTTCATCGACAACAGCAACAACTCCATCATCGATGACGTCTGGGCCTGGCGGGCTGATCATGGCGCCGGAGCAGGCACCTTCACGGGCGACACCTCGAACACGGGGCTCATCGTGAACGGCAACAATGTCCTGGCGACGGGCCTGTTCGTCGAGCACTTCGTCAAGGACGAGGTGATGTGGAACGGACAGGGCGGCGAGGTCATCTTCTTCCAGAACGAGAACCCCTACGAAGTGCCGAGCCAGTCAGCCTGGATGTCCAGCTCGACCCAGAATGGCTACCCGGCCTTCTTCGTGCCGAACAGCGTCACCTCGTTCACCGGATTCGGCATGGGCAGCTACAGCTTCTTCAACCAGGGGGTGGCGATCGAGAACGCGATGGCGTTCCAGGCGCCCAACACCGCTGGCGTAGCGTTCCATGACCTGCTGACGGTGTTCCTGAATGGCTCTGGCGGCATCCAGTCGGTGATCAACGGGACCGGGGCAGCGGTCAGCTCCAGTTTCGGAGGCCCCAGCGACGTGGTCACCTATCCCTGAGCCAGGTGACTAAGCAGATGAGCCCGCAGGCCCCGGCCTGCGGGCTCACCGCTTCCTACAGCCTGGCTAGCTCGTCGGTCAGGTCATCGAGGCCGAGCCCGCCGAGCGACAGGGCCGCCATGTGCCACGCCTTGAGGTCGAACTCCTCGCCGCGCGCGGCATGCGCCGCCTTGGCGGCGTCGCGGCCGGCCAGCCAGGCGCGCTCGCCGATCTTGTAGCTGATCGCCTGCCCGGGCGCGCTCAGGTAACGGATGATCTCACTGTCCAGGAATTCGGCGGGCCGACCGCTATGCAGGCCGAAAAATTCTCGCGCCAGCTCGGGCGTCCAGATCTGGCCGGCGCCGACGGGCGAGTCGGCCGGGATCGTCTGCGCCGTGTGCATGCCGATATCGATGACGACGCGGATGGCCCGGGCCATCTGGGCATCCAGGTAGCTGAGCCGGTCGCCTGGCCTGGTGAGGTAACCGAGCTCGTCCATCAGCCGTTCGGCGTACAGGGCCCAGCCCTCGCTGCAGGCGCTCGTGTTGCCGACACTCGTCTGGTAGAGCGACAGCTGGCTCGACAGGTAGCGCCACTGGGCCAGTTGCAGGTGGTGGCCGGGCACGCCCTCGTGATACCAGGTGCTGACCAGGCTCCACAGCGGGAACCTGGTCCGGCCGAGCGTGGGCAGCCAGGTCCGGCCAGGCCGGGAGAAGTCCTTCGACGGAGCGGTGTAGTACGGGGCCGCCGCGCTGCCCTCTGGCGCGATCCTGGCCTCGACCGTCCTCACCGGGCCGGCGATGTCGAAGTGGGTTCCGTCGAGGTCGGCGATGGCATCGTCCATCATCTGCTGCAACCTCGCCCTGACGGCATCGACACCTTCGACGGCCTCGCCGTTGGCGTTCAGGTAGTCCATCGCTTCCCTGACGGTCGCGCCCGGAACAATCCTTTCCGCCTCTTGTCGCATTTGCTCGCGCAGTTCGACGTACTGCGACCAGCCCCACGTGTAAGCCTCGGCGAGGTCAAGGTCCGCGCCGTTGTAGAACCGGGCGCCGGCCTTATACCGCTCCTCGCCCACCCCGTCGGGCTCAGCGGCGGCTCGCGGCAGGTAGTCAGCGCGCAGCCAGTCGCCTAGCCCCGACACGGCCTCGATGGCCGACCGCGCGGCCTCGTCAAGCGCCGCCCGCAGCGAGTCCGGCCCGCCGGCGTCGGCGGCACCCGCCGCGAACTGCGCGAACCAGCCCTTGCCGTCGCCGGCGGCCGCCCAGCCGCCGAACTGGCCGATGACGGTGCTCACGACTTTCGGGCCGGCGAGCAGCCCCCGGCTCAGGCCCTCGCTCAGGCTGGCCCGGTACTCGGCCAGCGCCTGCGGCACCCTTGACATCCGGCTGGCGATCACGGCCCAGTCGTCCGCGGTCTTCGCGGGCATGTCGAGGAAGATGCTCCTGACCCGCTGCGCCGGGCCGAACAAGTTCGAGACGCTGCGCAGGTGGTCACCCTGAGCGCTCATGGCCAGCCTGGCCTCGAGCCGCTCGCGCAGGAGCCGTGCGCACCGGCGGTCGTCATCGTCGCCCGGCTGGGCGGAGGCGTCCGCTAGCTCGCTCAGTACCGAGCGGTCGAGCGCGTCGATGGCTTCGTGGCCCGCGGGGGTCAGATCCGGCAGCCTGTCCTCGCCCGGTGCGATGCCGAGCCTCGTGGCCAGCAGCGGGTCAAGCTCGGCGAGCGCCGCTACGTAACGGTCGGCGATCGCGCGTGGTGTCGGCGTATTCGCGGTCGGTTCTTCGGAGGGAGTGTTGTCGGGCATGAGACTATTTTGCCTTATGTCGGTCTAGGGGAGCCTGGCAACCGGGCCGCGCCCGCTTCACCCGCATCAGCGCGACGGCCCCATTGAGGAGCCGCTCGGCTTCCCTGAACCTCGGATGACGTCCTATTCCTTGTTTTTCAGCTGATATTCGTCATATTTCTCGCCGAGCCACTTCTGGAAGTCGGCTATGGTGTCTTCACTGATTTGAGCAGTGAGGCTTATCAGCTTCTCCTTGATCTCTTCCCACTGCTCCTGAGTGAGTTCCTTGCCGCCAGAAAGCTTTGTGTAGCGTCTGCCCTCTACCCAGCCAGAGATCCGGGCGGCCAGCGAGACGACTTTCGAGCGGCCGCCTTGCCCAATAAGCTGTCCCGCGGCCCAGTCGACATATTCTTTCCTGGTCATCGTGTTCCAGTAAATGGTCTCCAGGGCGGACATGACATTGTCGACATCCACGCTGAATGGCTGCGCGAGGAGCTCGGAGCAGCTGGCGAAGAACTGATCGATCTCAGCGGCGGCGAAGCTCTGCACCATGAGCTTGACCGGCCTGAGACCACGATATGCGTAGTATCCGTAGCTGCCTTCGGGGCAGGATTCAAAGATCTGGAGCAGTCGGTCGCGCTTGTCGAGCTCTTCTTCGAGTACCACTACCGAGGCGCCTTCGTAGTCCCACTGGTCGTAGATAATATTCCAGCGCGGCACCAGATAAGTGTAGTAGTTCGTCGAGAAATTCGTGAAATTGGGGATATTCGTGCGCACTTTGGACATGAGTATGTCGTTGTAGTATTTTTTGGAGGCGAAATCCTGGTGCTTGCTAAGGAGGACGGCGTATTTTGTGTACACGCTGTCGAACTTCGGGGTCTTGATATAGTTCGCGAAGTACCCGGCCCCTTTTTTGCTCAGGTATAGATTATCCTTATAGGCCTGTCCCCACGACCTGTAGGTACTGGGGATGACTATCTGCTTGCCGATCATTTCCGGGATACTTTTCATGACGCCGATCTCGCTTTCTTTCCGCGGCCTGGCCTGTGGCTGCCGGGCCGGTCAGGCCTCTTCCCTGGTGAGCAGCCATTTGTACCCGCCGTCCGCTTCCAGCGCTTCGTAGAGCCCGGAGAAGGCTTCCGTTATCGCGGTCCACGCTGGTTCCCTCATCGTTCCGGCGATCAGCGATGGGTCGCCGCCGAGCAGCTCTCGCTCCCGCAGCTCGTTGAGTATCTGATCGCGCACGCCGGCGCACAGGCCGTCGTCGTCATCGACCAGGAACTTGAAGAGTTTCTGCTCGGCGTCGGCCAGCGCGTCCGTCAGGTCCTCGGCCAGGGCCGCGGCAAGTTCCTCGTAGACCCCGTCTGGTATCTCGTCAGAATCCTCGGCCTCGACCTTGACCGACTCGGGTTCATCCAGCTTGCCTGGCTCGAGCTCGACGGACTGAGCCGACACGACCTTCTCTGACTCCTTGACGGCCCTGACCGCCGCCATATCGATTACCTCAGGCACGGACTGGAGCCAGCCTTCGACGTTTTCCTTCGGCGCGCTTCCGCCGAGCGCCTTGCTGAGCAGGTCAGCCGCCTTACCTGCTTCGAGATTGTCGCCGATCCGCTCGCTGACCTTGAACCGCATGAATTCGTCGATCCAGGCCATTTCCTCTGGTGAGACGCCTTTGTCGGCCTGAGCCATGATCTCCTGCCTTACTGCGGAGCCTTTACCAGCGGCTCCCGCTATCGTTCTTTACTTTCAGTTTTCTCCGACGACTGCGGCGGTCGCTTTCATTGCCATGGCGCTGAGCTCTTCCGGAGTGAGCCTCGCGGCTATCTCGGGATGCTGCCGCCGGAAATCCTCGATGATCGGCGCAGTAATGTTCTGCGCTGCCCTCTTGGCTGCTTCACCGGGATCAGGGACCTCTTCGTCTTCCTCAACCTCGGCGGCAAGCTCGGCGTTGTCGGGTTGTTCGGCCTGCGGATCGTGCGGCGGTGCCGGGGGCACAAGCGCGGTGATCGCCTTGATCGCGTCGGCATAATCGAGCTCGGAGGCCGCGGCGACGAGACTTTTGAGTGCATCGAGCATTGGCTGATATTGCGGACCCCAGGCCGGAAGGGCATCGCTGTCGATCCACTCGACGAATTCCGGTCCGGTCTTGTTCAGCGGAAGATACTCGGCATTATCCCGGAATTCAGTGGCATTGCTGTCACTGACGAGATCCTTGAGCTCTTGATAGCTTCCGTACTCCATGGTCCACCTAATTGCTAGCTGGTATCCGGCGGCCGACGTTAAGCTTTGGACGTCAGGCGATACCGAATATAGGCTGGAACGTCATGGCAAATAGCGCGTTAAAGGGCAGATATAGGCGCACTTCTGGCGCTGCATAAAGCGGGCTATCGCGCGCGAAGAGGCTAGGGCATAAGGCCGTGATGCGGGAAGATCGCGTCGCGGGTGGCTGTGATGGCGCGGTCGACCGAATCGTCTGGATCGTAGCCGCGGCCGAAGTCATCGAAGGTGGCGGCGGCGCCTTCGGTCATGGTCTCCGGCGCCCGGCGGCGTGCGCGCTCGGCGACATAGTCGCGCCAGGACCGCGGTGTCGGCGTGTCCGGGTCGACCGGGCGGCCAGTTGCCTCAGCCAGCAGGTGCGTCCAGGTTCTGGGCACGACCTGGACTAGCTCGTAGCCGCCGCCGCCAGTCAGCAGCCAGCGGCCGCCTGCCGTCTCATGGGCCAGGCGGTGAATCGCCGCGTGGGCGGCGCGCTGGGCATCGATGGTCAGCTCGAGGTTGGCCAGCGGGTCCATCCAGTGCGTGTCGCAGCCGTGCTGGCTCACCAGGACCCGCGGTGTGAAGGCGCGCAGCAGGGGCGGGACAACGGCATGGAAGGCGCGCAGCCAGCCGGCGTCCCGGGTCCCGGCCGGCAGCGCGACGTTCACCGCCGAGCCAAGGGCGTCCTGACCGCCGGTCTCGGACGGGCGGCCGGTGCCGGGGAACAGCGTCGCCGGGCTCTCATGCAGGCTGATCGTCAGCACGCGCGGGTCGTTGTAGAAGGCGGCCTGGACGCCGTCGCCGTGGTGGACGTCGATATCGACATAGGCGACCCGCTCCGCGCCCTGGCCAAGCAGCCAGCTGATCGCGATCGCCGGGTCGTTGTACACGCAGAACCCGCTGGCATGATCGGCCATCGCGTGGTGCAGGCCGCCGGCGATGCTGATGCCGTGGTCGGCCTCGCCCGCCCACATCGCCCTGGCCGCGGCCAGGGTGGCTCCGGCCACGAGGGCGGACGCCTCGTGCATAGCCTCGAAGGTCGGGTTGTCCGGGGTGCCGAGCCCGAACCGGCCTGCGATCGGGCCCCGGTGCAGGTCGCTGGCGCGCTTGACGACGGCGATGTAGGCGGGGTCGTGCACGAGCTCGAGTTCGGCGTCGGTGGCCGGCCGCGGTGCGCTGATGCTGACGCCATCGGCGGTCAGGACGCCGAGATCGCGGGCGAGGGCCATGGTCAGCTCGACCCTGATCGGCGCGAGCGGATGCCCGGCTCCGAAGTTGTAGCTCGTGAGCTCGTCGGTCCAGGGGACATGCGCGGTGCAGGCCATCTGGCTATCCTCTCGCGGCCTGCGGTGACCGAGCAAATTCGATTAATCGTCGGATTTCGATCTAGTATCTGCGGGCTCTTGGGAGAGCGTATATCTTTCAGCTCATGAAGGCTTTGGTGCTGGCAGGGGGATCTGGCAGCAGGCTCCGCCCGATCACCTATACCTCGGCGAAGCAATTGGTTCCCGTCGCTAATAAGCCGGTGCTTTTCTACGTGCTTGAGGCTATCGCGGAGACAGGCATCCGCGATGTCGGAATCGTCGTCGGCATGACAGCGAACTCGATTCGGGCCGCCGTGGGCGATGGTCGGCGATTCGGCCTCAACATCACCTATATCACCCAGCTGGAGCCGCTCGGCCTGGCGCACGCCGTCATCGTGGCCCGTGACTATCTCGGCGCCGACGATTTCGTCATGTATCTCGGTGACAACTTTATTGTCGGCGGAATCAAGCCGATCATCGATGAATTCATCTCCGGGCGTCCTGATGCCCAGATCATGCTGACCCCGGTTGCCGATCCGAGGCAGTTCGGCGTTGTCGAGCTCAACGAGGCCGGCGACGTGATCAGGCTCGAGGAAAAGCCCGCCTGCCCGAAGAGCGATCTCGCGCTCGTCGGCGTGTACATCTTCACCCCGGCGGTGCACGAGGCCGTGCGGCAGCTCACGCCGTCTGGCCGCGGCGAGCTTGAGATTACCGAGGCGGTGCAGTGGCTCGTCGACTCCGGGCAGAAGGTCAAGGCGACCATGATCCGCGGGTACTGGAAGGACACGGGCAGCGTGACCGACCTGCTCGAGGTCAACCGGATGGTGCTCGAAGGGGCCACCGCGCGGGTAGACGGCTCGGTCGATGCCGCGTCCGAGCTCATCGGCCGGGTCGTCGTCGAGGAAGGCGCCCGCATCCGCGGGTCAAGGATCGTCGGGCCGGTCATCGTCGGCAGCGGGTCGGTGGTCGAGCAGTCCTACCTGGGCCCGTTCACCTCGGTGGCCCAGGGCTGCGTGATCAGCCGCAGCGAGATCGAGTACTCGATCGTGCTGCCGGGCGCCTCGGTCACCGGCGTCCGGCGGATCGAGGCTTCGCTGATCGGCCAGGGGGTCGAGGTCACGCAGGCACCGCCGGTGCCGCGAGCGCACCGGCTGGTGCTCGGCGATCACAGCAAGGTGCAGATCAGCACATGAGAATCCTCGTGACAGGCGGAGCCGGGTTCATCGGCTCCCACTACGTGCGGACCATGCTGGCCGGCGGCTACCAGGGATTCGCCGGCGCCCGGGTGACGGTGCTCGACAAGCTGAGCTACGCCGGCAACCTCGGCAACCTCAGCCCGGTTTCCGGCCACGGGCGGCTCACCTTCATCAGGGGCGACATCGGCGATCCCGAACTGCTCGCTCAGGTACTCCCCGGGCACGACTGCGTGGTGAACTTCGCCGCGGAGACCCATGTGGACCGGTCGATCAGCTCCGCCCCGGCCTTCGTCGCGGCGAACGTCACCGGAGTGCAGGTACTGGCCCAGGCCTGCCTGGACGCCGAGGTCAGCCGGCTCGTCCACGTGTCCACCGACGAGGTCTACGGGAGCGTGGCCTCGGGCTCGGTCGCCGAGGACGGGCCGATCCTGCCCAGCTCGCCCTACGCCGCGAGCAAGGCCGGCGGTGACCTGCTGGCGCTCGCGTACGCCAGGACGCACGGCCTGGACGTGCGGATCACGCGGGGCTGCAACACCTACGGGCCGTACCAGTACCCGGAGAAGGTCATCCCGCTGTTCGTGACCAACCTGCTCGACGGGCAGCCCGTGCCGCTGTACGGCGATGGCAAGCACGTCAGGAGCTGGCTGCATGTCGATGATCACTGCCGCGGCATCCACCTGGTGCTGCGCGACGGCGAGCCGGGGGCGATCTATCACATCGGCGGCGAGGCCGAGCTCAGCAACATCGAGCTGACCCAGATGGTGCTTGACCGCTGCGGCGCGGGCTGGCAGATGGTGCGGCGGGTCGCCGACCGCAAGGGCCACGACCGCCGCTACAGCCTCGACGACTCCAGGCTGCGCGGCCTCGGCTACGCGCCGGCCACCCGCTTCGGCGACGGCCTGGCCGCCACCGTGGCGTGGTACGAGGACAACCGCACGTGGTGGCGGCCGCTCAAGGACGGCGCTGCCAGCCCTTCCGCGGCAGCCGGCCCGGCCGTCCTGGCCGGCCGGGAACGGTGACCAGGTGGCTTGTCACCGGCGCCGGGGGGATGCTCGGCCGCGACGTCGTGACCGCCTTGCGCGGCGCGGCGCAGCCGGTGCTGGGGCTGACCAGGGCCGAGCTTGACATCACAGATGCCGCCCGCGTCACCGCCCGGATCGGCGAGTACCGGCCGGACGTCGTGGTCAACTGCGCTGCGTGGACCTCGGTGGACGGCGCTGAGCTGCACGAGGAGCCAGCCCTAGCGGTGAACGGCCGGGGCGCGAAGAACGTCGCCGCGGCGTGCGCGTCGGCCGGCGCCAGGATGGTCCATGTCTCGACCGACTACGTTTTCGGCGGGGATGCCGAGCTGCCGCATGAGGAAGATGACATACCCGCGCCCAGGACGGCCTACGGCCGGACGAAGCTCGTCGGCGAGCGTGCCGTGCTCGGGCTGCTGCCCGGCACGGGCCTCGTGCTGCGCACGTCCTGGCTCTACGGCGGCGGCGGCCCGAGCTTCGTCCACACGATGATCAGGCTGGCGGCCACGGCGCCATCGGTCGACGTGGTCGATGACCAGCGCGGCCAGCCCACGTGGACCGCCGACGTCGCCGCCCAGGTGCGCGCCCTGGCGGACGAAGGCGCGCGTGGCATCTTCCACGCGAGCAGCTCGGGCGAGACGACCTGGTACGCCTTCGCCAGGGAGATTTTCGGGCTGCTCGGAGCCGGCCAGGACCGGGTGCGCCCGACCACGACGAGAGCGGCCGGCAAGCTGGCACCGCGCCCCGCGTACAGCGTGCTCGGGCACCGGCGGTACGCCGGCACCGGCGTCGCGCCGATCGGCGACTGGCGGGACGCGCTGCACCGCGCCTGGCCGGCGCTGTCAGCCGACCCGGTCGCGCGATAGCCCAGCGCCTGGCACCCGGGCGGCCGCCGCCGTCTCGCCGCGCAGCGCGCCGGCGAAGGCACGGCAGCGCGCGTAATCCGGCAGCAGCAGCGCGGAGCGGGCCGCCGCGAGCGAAGGCGCGGCCGCGTCCTTATCGGACAAGACGTGGGCGCTGCCCGTCGGCCACGCGATGCCAATATCAGGATCGAGCGGGTTAACTCCGTGCTCACGACCCGGCGTATAGGGAGTGGAGCACATGTAAAGGACGGTCGCATCGTCGGTGAGCGCGGCGAAACCGTGCCCGAGGCCCTCTTCGGCAAAGACTGCCCGCTTATTCTCCGAATTGAGCGGTACCGCGACCCAGCGCCCGAATTCCGGCGAGCCGACGCGCAGGTCGACGATCACGTCGAGGATGGCCCCGCGCACGCAGCCGACGTACTTGGCCTGGCCAGGCGGGACATCGCTGAAGTGGATACCCCTGATGACGCCGCGCCGCGAAACCGAGCAATTTGCCTGCGCGACATTGAAGTGCCGGCCGGCGGCTGCCTCGAATCCGGATGCGGTGAACCATTCATGGAAACTTCCGCGCGGATCGGCATGTATTCGCGGCGTGCAGATCCACGCGCCTTCCAGGCCCAGTGATTCCATGTGAAGACCGTAGGACTAAAGCCGGGCCGGCGCTACACTCTTACGACGAGTAACTGGCTATCTGCAATTCTTTATTGGAGAAGGGATTACGTCGTGAGGTCTGGGTCCGCGGCCAGGATGCGCCTGCTCGGCGGGCACGATCCCGCCTGCGCGGCGCTCGTCTCGCGGCTGCTGCGGATCGCGACCGCCGCGCTGCCGCGCGCCTACGCCGACGGCCGGTTCGCCCGCACGCTGCGGCTCGGGCGGGCCGGCCCGCGCCCGGAGGGCGTCAGCGCGCGGTACTCCTCGATCGCCGGGCTCGGCCTCGCGCACCTCGCCGAGCCCGGGCAGCGCGCGGTACTCGCCGGCGACGATGCCGCCGACCTGACCGGGAAGCTCGCCAAGGGCATCGACGACCTGACCGAACCCGGCGACGTCGCGCTGCTGTGCTGGCTGGCCGCCGAGACCGGGCACAGCGAACTGCCGCATGCGATTGACCGGCTTGGCGTGCTCGACCAGGGCAGCCAGCAGGTCAGCGTCGTGTCAGCCGCGTGGGTTGTCACGGCGCTGACCGCCGCGAGAGCGCTCGTTGACGTCGAGCGGCACCTCGCTGCCGCCCGCGGCCGGCTGCTCGGGGCCAGGCGCGCCCTCTTCCCGCACGTCATCGGCGGCAGCCAGCCGTGGTACCGGGCGCACGTCGGCAGCTTCGCGGACCAGATCTACCCGGTCCAGGCGCTCGCGCGGCTGCACTCGAGCGCCGATGACCAGGCGGCGCTGGCGGCCGCCGAGCACGTGGCCGGCGTCCTCTGCCAGGCGCAGGGGGCCGATGGCCAGTGGTGGTGGCACTACGACGCGCGCACGGGCGCTGTCGTCGAGCGCTACCCCGTCTACAGCGTGCACCAGCACGCGATGGCGCCGATGGCGCTGCTCGACCTGGCGCAAGCCGGCGGCTCGGCCCATCTCGGCCCGATCTGCCAGGGACTGCGCTGGCTGGCCGAGCCGGCCGAGACGCGAGAGCCGCTGGTCGCCAGCGAGGTGATCTGGCGGAAGGTCGCCCGCCGTGACCCGGCCAAGCTGGTCAGGGGGGTGGCCGCCGCGCGGACCGCGATCTGGCCGGGCGCGCCCGGACCCGGGCGGCACCGGCCGGGGCTTGGCCGGATCTTCCCGCCCGGCGCGATCGACTACGAATGCCGCCCCTACGAGCTCGGCTGGCTCCTGTACGCCTGGCTGAGCGGAGCGGCCGCATGACCAGGCCGGTCGCCCGGCAGCCGGGGCTGCCGGGCATCGCGATCGATCAGCTCGGCATGAAGCAGGCGGTCGCGCGCTGCATGAGCGCGTGCGACAGCGGCGGATACCTCAGCGTCGGCATGATCAACGCCGCCAAGGTCATCGCGATACGCGGGGACGCCGCGCTCGCCCGCGCCGTGCGCGACTGCGGCATGGTGCTCGCCGACGGGCAGGCGGTGGTGTGGGCGTCCAGGCTGCTCGGCTGGCCGCTGCCGGAGCGGGTAACCGGCATCGACCTTTTCGCCCAGCTTCTCGGCGAGGCATCGCGGCGCGGCCTGCGCGTCTACTTTCTCGGCGCGACCAGGGACGTGCTCGCCGCCTGCGTCGCCGAGGCCGGCCGCAGGTACCCGGGCCTGGTGGTAGCCGGGTGCCGTGATGGCTACTTCAGCATCGCGGAGGAGCGCCAGGTGGCCGAGGGAATCACGCTGACCCGCCCCGACCTGCTCTTCATCGGAATGTCGTCGCCGCGCAAGGAACTTTTCACCGCGAGCTGGGGACGGCGCACCGGGGCGCGAGTCGTTCATGGCGTCGGCGGCTCCTTCGACATCATGGCCGGCGTCACGAGGCGGGCACCGAGGTGGTGGCAGCGGCTTGGCCTGGAATGGCTGTTCCGCGCCTCGCAGGAGCCGGTCAGGCTCGGCCGCCGCTACCTGAGGACAAATCTCGCGTTCATCGCGCTGGTGGCCGCGGCGCTCGCGCGCCGGGGCCGGCGGAACGCGGGCCGGCAGGGGAGCGAGCAGCGGCCGGGGGCCGCGGCCGCCGAGCGACCGCGGGAAGTGGGCGAGAGGACATGACGAACGTGCTCGTGGCGGGCCTCGGCTTCGTCGGCCTGCCGCTGGCGATCAGGGCCGCCGAGGTCGGGTACCGGGTCGTCGGGTACGACACCGACGCCAGCAGGGTGAAGCTGCTCGAGACCGGCTCCTACATCGAGGACGTCTCGGCCGGCCAGCTCGCCGCCGTGCTCGCGAGCGGTGCCTTCCGGCCGTCGTCCGAGGCCAGCGCCTGCGCCGGCTTCGACGTGGCGGTCATCTCGGTCCCCACGCCGCTGCGCGAGGGGCTGCCCGACCTCACGCACATCGAGGCGGCGTGCCACACGCTGGCGCAGTACCTCAGGCCCGGTGCCACCGTGATCGTGGAGTCCACGACCTGGCCGGGCACGACGACGGAGAAGGTGGCGCCGTGGCTGGAAGACGGGTCAGGGCTGACCGCGGGCGCCGACTTCCGGCTCGGCTACAGCCCCGAGCGGATCGACCCGGGTAACAAGACCTGGACCCTGGTCAGCACCCCGAAGATCGTGTCCGGGATCGACGGCGCCTCGCTGGCCGCCGTCCAGGCCTTTTACGCGGGCATCGTCGAGCGGACGGTCGCGGTCTCCTCGCCGGCCGAGGCGGAGCTCGCGAAGATCATCGAGAACACGTTCAGGCACGTCAACATCGCGCTCATCAACGAGCTCGCGATGTGCGCCCATGGCCTCGGCATCGACGTGTGGGAGGCGATCGGCGCGGCCTCGTCCAAGCCGTTCGGCTTCATGCCGTTCACGCCGGGCCCGGGGGTGGGCGGGCACTGCCTGCCGATTGACCCGTCCTACCTGTCGTGGCGAGTCGAGCGCACGCTCGGGCAGTCGTTCAGGTTCGTCGAGCTCGCCAACGACATCAACAACCACATGCCCGACTACGTGGTGCGCCGGCTGATGATGGCGTTCAACCAGCGGAGCAGGCCGGTGAAGGACTCGCGCGTCCTGCTGCTCGGGCTGGCCTACAAGAAGAACACGGGCGATGCCCGCGAGTCGCCCGCCGTCAAGGTCGCGCAGCTGCTGATCGGCCTCGGCGCCGACGTCGTCGCCGCCGACCCGCACGTCGGCGAGTCAGGCCTGATCCACACGGTCATCGAGCGGGTAGAGCCGACCGCGGCCGAGCTCTGCCGGGCCGACGCGGTCGTGATGCTCACCGATCACGACGCCTTCGACCTGGCCGAGATCGGCAGCCACGCGGCGTACGTGCTCGACTGCCGCAATGTGCTGTCCGGGCCTAACGTCGAGACCCTGTAGCGGGGCCGGTCCATGCGGATCATCTGCGTCGTGGGCGCCAGGCCGAACTTCATGAAGGTCAAGCCGGTCATGAGCGCGCTTGCCGGGCTCGGCGAGCACGTCATTCTCGTGCACACCGGGCAGCACTACGACGCGGCGATGAGCGAGGTGTTCTTCGACGACCTCGGCCTGCGCCGTCCCGACCATTTCCTCGGCGCGGGCTCAGGCAGCCACGCGACCCAGACGTCCCGCGTCATGCTCGCCTTCGAGCCGCTGGTCGGCAGCGTCCGTCCCGACCTGGTCATCGTCGTCGGCGACGTGAACTCGACGCTGGCGTGCGCGCTCGTCGCGGCCAAGGCCGGCGTCCGGCTCGGCCACGTGGAAGCCGGCCTGCGCAGCGGTGACTGGTCCATGCCCGAGGAGATCAACCGGGTCGTCACCGACCGGCTGAGCGACTTCCTGTTCGCGCCGTCGGCCGACGCGGCGGCGAACCTGCGCGCCGAGGGCTGCGCCGGGGAGCGGATCCACCTGGTCGGCAACGTCATGGCGGACACGCTGCTCGCCAACATCGACCGGGCCAGGAGCCGGGACACGCTCAGCCGCCTCGGGCTGCGGGCGGGCGGCTACGGGCTGGCGACGCTGCACCGGGCATCGAACGTCGACGACGGCGCGGTACTCGGGCGGCTGCTGTCGGCGCTCCGCCAGGTCGCGCTCTCGTGCCCGCTGGTGCTGCCCGCTCATCCCAGGCTCCTGAGCAGGCTGGGCGAGGTGAGCGGGGCGGTCACCGGACGGCTCCGGGTGATCCCGCCGGCGGGCTACCTCGACTTCCTGGCGCTGCAGGCCGGCGCCAGGCTGGTGCTGACCGACTCCGGCGGCGTCCAGGAGGAGACCACCGTGCTCGGCGTGCCCTGCCTGACGCTGCGGGACAACACCGAGCGGCCGGTCACGCTCACCCACGGCACCAACGTGCTGGCCGGCACCGACCCCGACCAGATCGTCTCAGCGGCGCGCCGCGTGCTGGCCGCGCCCCCGGCGCCAAGGCGGCCTCCGCTGTGGGACGGCCGCGCCGGAGAGCGGATCGCGCAGGCGCTGGTCGCGGCCGGCGGCCGCCTGAAGGCGGTGGCCGGCGCGGCCGGCCAGGCTCCACAAGGCCGGGCCGGCGACCAGGGCAAGCAGCAGCAGCCCGGCGAGCGAACGCTTGCGTGAGCCGGCTTCCGCCGCCGGGCCCCCGGCATCGGTGAGCCTCGCCACGATGCGGTCTCCCGGCGGCGCGCCTGCCTGCGCCTGCCGGGCCGCGAGGACTTCGGTCAGCGTCCTTGTCGCGATGCGGTACGTCAGGCTCGCGCTCGCCGCGTCAGGAGCCGACGTCGTCAGCGTCGCCTCCGGGTAGCCGTAATCCGGATAGTCCTGGTTATAAAGATCGATCAGCGTGAGGCTGTAGCTGCCCGTGCCGCCGGCCGCCCTGATCTGCTCGCGGACTTGCGGGCCCCTGAATTCCTGCGAGATGACCGATCCGGCGGAGATTAGGCTCTGTGCCTGCCACGTATAGACAGTGGCTGAATTGTCACTGGCCGGCGGCGCGAAAAGCACCGTCCCGGATTCCACGTAGCGCGGGCGCGCCCGCTCGATGCTGACGGCCAGGCCGATAATGACAATGGCCAGCGTCAGCATGGCGAGGCCGCGCAAGGCGGCAATGAGCGTGGACATCACGAGAAACGCTACCAGGCCGGCGAGGCGGGCCGGCCATAATGAAGACCAAGGGCTTGGCATCAAGCACACGCTCGCGCGCCGATAGGGGATAAGCTGGATGAATTTTGGTGAGCTAATTCGGATATGGCGGCGGCAAATTGTGCTGACGGCAATCCTGCTCGTTCTCGCGCTGGCGTTTTTCGGGGCCGGCCTGGCATGGCTTCCTGGTACTTATCAGGCCCAGGGATCGGTAGTGCTGCTGGCCTCGCGGGCGGAATCGGAACCGACCGGCGGCAACCCTTACCTGAACTTCAGCCCGTCTTTGTCGCTCACGGCCGACGTGCTGAGCCGGACGCTCGTCGCTCCGGCGACGGCCAGGCTGCTGGCGAGCATGGGCTTCTCCGATCCGTACACGATCACCCCGCCGACGTACACGACGACCACCACGGGGTCGGTGCTCGTGATCGGGGTCTCCGGCTCGAGCGCAGCGATGGTGGAGCGTACCCTGCACGGCGTCATGGCGCAGGTCAGGACGTCGCTGGCGGGGCTGCAAAGGCACGTGCGGCCCCGCAACCGGATCACGGCGGCCACCTTGTCGTCGAGTCCGGCCGCGGCGCTCGCGGCGAGCGCGACGGCACGGCCGGTCGCGGCGATCCTCGTGCTCGGGCTGCTCGCCGCGTTCGGCATCCCGGTCGCGATCGACGGCGCGCTGCGGCGGCGCGGCGCCAGGCGGGTCCTCAGCTGGCGGCGGGCCGGGAATCGCTGGCCAATCGCCAGGCCGCGCCTGCACAGCCGATGATCAGGAAGAACACGCTGGAGGCGATCGAGAAGGACAGCACGTCGAAACTGGCGAAAGATACCGTGGCGACAGCGATCGAGGCGGTCAGGCTCCAGGCGAGGTCCCTGGCCCGCTGATCGGCCGTGACCTTTCGCGTGCGGCGGGTCAGGAGCCAGCCGCACGCGAAGACGGCGAGCAGCGCGAGCAGGCCGGCGACGCCGGTCTCGATCAGCGAGGTGATGAACTGGTCGTCCACGAAAAAGTAGGTCTGCGGGTCGAACGTGGCCAGGCCGGCCCCGAACCAGGGATGGGCGCCGATCAGCGGCGACGCCATCGACAGGGCGCTGGCCCGTGACGCGGTGCTGGTGTCCGAGCCCAGCGCGCCGAAGACGCCCGTGAAGCTGGCGAGCAGGCCGGGGTCGATCAGCCAGAGGCCGGCGGGGCAGCCGAGCACGGCGAGACAGGCGCGCCAGCGCTGCCGCGGCGGCCAGGTAGGGATCAGGACGACCGCCACGACCAGCAGGCCGAGCATCGCTGACCTGGACACGGCCAGCGGGATCGTCGCGGCGATCAGCGCGACCTGGAGCCAGCGGCGCAGCCGCAGCGCGGGGTCGGCGTGCCTGGCCTGATGGATGGCCAGGGGCACGCACATGGCGAGCACGGCGGAGAACTCGAGCGGCTGGGCCGCGGTGGAGTTCGCCCGGATGAGTCCCGCCCTGACCATCAGGTTGGTCGCCTGATGGTGCACGCTCAGGCCGGGGATCGCGATGAAGTTCGTGAGGTTGGCGCGGGTCGCGAACTCCGCGATGCCGAGCGCCGCCATGACCGTCGCGCCGAGCACGATCCGGCGGACGAGCACCGCGAGCCGGTCCTCGGTGGTGACGCCGTCCGCCGTGAGCAGCATCGTGCCGAGCCAGCCGGCCAGCAAGATGAGGCCGCGATCGGCGGCGTTGGTCTGCGTGACCGTCAGCGCCGCCCGGTTCGCGGAGACATAGGAGGCCAGCACCGAGCAGCACACGATGACGGCGGCGATCCTGACCGGCTGGCGGCCCCGGTCGATGCCGATGGCCGGGTGCGCCCTGGCCAGCAGGTACCAGCCGAGCAGGCCGGCCCGATCAGCGTCGCCGGCCGCCCGGCCGCACCGAACGTGCCGACGACAAGGTCGGACGGGATGATCATGAGGGCCGCCACGTAGCAGCTGAGCAAGGTGACCGCGTCGGCCCGCGGCCGGAGCCGCTGGCCGGCCAGCGGCGTCATCATGGCGCTCGCCGCCTGAGGTGCCCCGGTGGTCGTCACCGCGGCACCAGCCGGTCCGAGCAGCGCAGGCTGGCCGGCCTGCGAGCCGGGCTCAGCAGGGCGACCACGGCGCGCCACGACTCGGGATGCCCGCGCGGGATCCTGGACAGCTGATTGGCGATGGACACGATGTAGTAGCACCAGGAAGCGAGGGTCCCGTGGCGGCGCCGGTACAGCCGGACCCGGTTGACGATCTGCATGGAGTGCGTAATGGCGTCGCGCCCTGACTGCCCGCCGATGTGCGTCGCCACTGCCAGCGGCTCGTACCTGGTGAGGAATCCGGCGTCACGCGCCCGCAGCGACAGGTCCGTCTCCTCCGAGTAGAGGAAATAGGACTCATCCCAGCCGCCGAGCCTGTCGTAGCACTCACGGGACATGAGCAGGATCGCGCCGAGCGCCCAGTCGACCGTGCGGGGCCTGCGGTAGTCGGCCGGCCGGGCGAAGTACTCGGAGAAGATGCTGAGCCTGGTCCTGGTGAGCCCGATGGCCCGCAGCACGGTGGGCTCGCGCCTGAGCGACAGCTCGAGGTCGCCGCGACCCGACCGCACCTGCGGCGCGACGATGCCCACCCCCGGCTGGCGCAGCGCGGCCAGCATCGCCGGCACGGACTTCTCGTGCAGCCGGACATCGGGGTTGAGCACCAGGATCGCCGGCGCGCCAGGGAACTCGGCGACGCCCCGGTTGATGCCGCCCGCGTAGCCGACGTTGGCCGAGCGGACGAGCCGGCAGTCGCCGCGCCGCGCCACCTGGTCGGCGGTGCCGTCGGCGGAGCCGTTGTCGACCACGACGACGTCGGCGGTCAGCCCGTCAAGCGCGGCCGGAATGGAATCAAGAAGATTACCCACAACGTGGGCGCTATTGTACGTGACGATCACTGCCAGCAAGTCAGATGACATATGAGGCAGCCTATTATCCGGTAGCCGGCCGGGAGGCTTAATCGCCCGGACCAGCGGCTAAATCACACTCGCTGAGGCTCGGTACGAGAGTCTTGTCCCGCTCATTCATCGACCAGCGGTCTTTGGCGCCGCGCGGGTTGAACGCGGTAATGCATCCGTAATAGCCGCCTTTGGCGAAATACTTGGTGCTGATCTGGTTGCCCCTGATGACGATATTGCTGGTGGGCGCCCCGCCGCGCTTCTGGCCGGCGTAGATGGCATAGCCGCCGCCGGCCAGCAGGTTGTCGGTGATGAGCCGGTTCTCCTGGACCCCGAAATCTTCGAACAACCCGATCGCGTCGGTCTGGCCGCGATCGATCAGGATGGTGTTGTGATCAATCGTGAGCATTCCCGGGTTGCCGCCGTTGGACATGATCCCATTGGTGTGATCGCCCGCCATGAATCCCGGATCGTGAATGTAGTTGCCCTTCACCAGGCCGGTTTCCAGCTGCACGCCGGTTTCGAACTTCGCGATGTTGTTGTAGAGCACCCGGACGCCGGTCGAGTCGCCGAACACGTCCTTGACGCCTGCCATCAGCCGGCCCTTGCCGGTGTTCCGCCCGCTGATCCGCGAGTCGGCGACCGTGACGTCGCGGGCGTGCCGCAGGCTGATGCCGATGGCGGTCGGCCCGCCGGTCACGATGCGCACGTCCTTGATCGTCACGTCCGAGGCGGCGACGTTGATGTTGCACCGCAGGGACAGGCCGCTGAGCACGGCGCCGCGGCCGTAGACCTCGACCCAGCCGCGCGGGTCGTAGCGCCAGCCAGGGCCGCCCGACACCTGGCCGGGCACCTGCCGCAGCGGCGGGCCGGCGAGCGGCCCGGTATCGGACCGCGCGGGATAGCCCGCCTGGTCGCGGACGCCGAGGCCCGGCCTGGCCAGCGTCGTGTGATGAGCACGGGACGATCCGAGTAGCCTGACCAGCCCGAAAGCGGCGGCGACGGTGATGATCGCGGTCAGTCCGACCGCCACGAGCATCCGGCGCCTGGACGGTGCTGCCACGAGTTTCCCTTCTCGCGATGGTGGCTGAGACGATGGTGGCTGAGACAAGGTACGCGGGCACGCGAAGTGGGCACGCTCAGTAATCAGAATATTACTGTCAGACATCGGGCGGATGCCTCTCGCCAGAATTGGCCGGGCGGGCAAAGGGCGAGCGGAAGAGGTACGAGCGCTTCATGGCCGTGCGGGTTCTCGTCGTGGACGACATGGCGGACGTGCGCACCATGGTCGGCCGCGTGCTGACCGGGGCCGGCTTCCTGGTCGACCAGGCGGCGACCCTGGCGCAGGCCCGCGCGGCCGGCCTGCCGGGCTACGACGCGCTCGTGATCGACGCGCGGCTCGGCGACGACCGGGGCACGGACCTGATCGCGCTGCTCGCCGCCGACGATCCCCGGGCCGCGGCCAGGTGCGTGCTGATGACGGGCGGGCCCGCGCGCCAGGTCCCTCCCGGGGTCACCGTGCTGATCAAGCCCTTTGACCAGGCCGCGCTCGTCGACGCGGTGCGCGCGGCGGCCGCCGGGTCGTGGCGCGCCGCCGAGATCATCGGCCGGGCCCGCGGCTACGACTACGGCACCATGGCCGGCTTCGTTCACGACGGCCCCGCGCAGGAGATCAGCGCCGCGATTCTCGCGCTCTCCCTCATCCGCCGCTCGCTTCCCGCGGCCGCGCACGGCCGCATCGATGAAGTCGAGGGCCTGCTCGCCTCGGCGGCCAGGTCGCTGCGCGAGTTCACCGGTGACCGGATCGCCTGCCTGGCGGGCCAGGTACCGCTGGCCGACGCGCTGGCGCGGCAGACCAGGCACTTGCTGGCCGCCCCGCTGGAGGTCCAGGTGACCGGCGACGCGGGCGGAACCCGCCCGGGCGAGACCGCGGCGATCTGCGCGGCGGCCGAGTTGCTGCTCGAGGTGGTGGCCAGCCGCCGGCGCGCGCCGGGCCGCGGTGCGGGGCGGCGACGGCGCCGTCGGCCTCGAGCTCGACATAGCCGCGGACGGCGAGGGCGAGCGGCCCGGTGACGACGATGACGGCGACCTGGCCAGGCTCGACCAGCTAGCCCGGCTCATGGGCGGGCACGCGGAAGCCCCCGGCGAGCACCGGTGGCTCGCCCGCGTCACCATCAGCCGGGACTAGCCACGGCGCCGGCCGGGGGACAAGCGCCGCGCGACGGTCACCTGATCGCCTTGATCAGCGCCTCGACAACCCGTTCCTGCTGGCCGGCGGTTATCTCGGCGTACAGCGGCAGCGACAGCACCTCGTCCGCGACACGCTCGGCCACCGGGCAGGCGGGCGGTGCGCCGGCGTGCGCGCCGAGGCTCGCGAACGCGGGAGTGCGGTGGATGGGCACCGGATAGTGGATACCCGCGCCGATGCCCGCCGCGCTGAGCTCGGCGAGCACGCGATCGCGCTCGGGCACCCTGATCACGTACAGGTGCCAGGCGTGCGTGTTCCCGTCGAGGGTACGGGGGGTGACGACCTCGGCGAGCGGGCCGAGCGCCTCGTCGTACCTGGCGGCGGCCGTCCGCCTGGCCTCGTTCCAGGCCGCGAGCCGGCGCAGCTTCGCCGAGAGGACCACCGCCTGCAGCGTGTCCAGCCGGCTGTTGATGCCGAGCACTTCGTGCACGTACTTGCGCGGCGACCCGTGGTCCCTGATCAGCCGGGTCAGCGCGGCCAGCTCGGCCGAGCTGGTCAGCACGGCTCCGGCGTCGCCGTACGCGCCGAGGTTCTTGCCCGGGTAAAAGCTCGTCGCCGCCGCGAGGCCGAGGGAGCCCGCGCCCCGGCCGTGCCGCGTGGCGCCGTGCGCCTGGGCCGCGTCCTCGATGACCGGGGCGCCGATCTGCTCGGCCAGCGCCGTCAGCCGCTCGACCGGGGCGACCTGGCCGTACAGGTGGACGGGCAGGAACGCCCGGGTACGCGGGGTCACCGCCGCCGCCGCCGCGGCCATGTCCATGAGGTAAGTGTCGTCGTCGGCGCAGTCAACGAGCACCGGGGTCGCTCCCGTACGGCAAACCGCTTCCGCTGTCGCGATGAAAGAGTTGGCCGGCAGGATGATCTCGTCCCCTGGGCCGGCGCCGACCGCCCGCAGCGCGATTTCGATCGCGTCGGTGCCGTTCGCGACGGCGACGCACTCGCCCGCCCCGGTGAACGCGGCGAACTCCCGCTCGAACGCCCGTACCTGCGGCCCCCCGATGAATGCCGTGCTCGCCAGCACCTCATGCCAGCCGCGAGTGACGTCGTCGGCGATGGCCGCGTGCTGCGCGGCCAGGTCGACCAGGGGGATCTCGGTCATGCTCGCTCCCGTTCTGAGCCGCGCATGGCGGCGACCGTGTTGAAGTCATCGGCGGCGACGGCGGAGCCGCGCCACTGCTGCCATTTGCGCGCCGTCTTGTAGCGCGCCACGCCGATGCCGGCGCAGGCCGCGTCGGCGGCCAGGTCCAGCCTCGAGACGCCCGCGCAGACCGAGGCGGCGCGCTCGTAGACGGCGAGCTGAGTCCGCGCCGCGTGGTCGAGGCTGTACCTGGCGACGACGAGCGAACGGCCGTACTGCCCGAGCTCGGCCCGCTGGCCGGCGTCGCCGAGCAGGCCGCGCAGGATGCCGGCCAGCCTGGCGGCCGCCTGCGGCCGGCCGTGCCCGGGCGGGCCGAGGCCGAAAAAGCCCTGCTGGCCGAACAACGGCGCGGTCCGGGGGGTCACGAGCTCGCAGAAGCCGTGTTCGCCCTGCACGACGACCGGCTTGGCGAATGCCATCGCGCGCAGGGCCGAGCCGCCCATGCCGACGACGATGTCAGCGGCGGCGTAGGCGGGCCGCGGGTCGGTCTTCAGCCCGGCCAGGGTGACGACCGCCTGGCCGGCCCTGGCGTTCGCCTCGGCGGCGGCGCGCTCGACGAGCGGCCGCGCCTGCCCGTCGCCGACGATGACCAGCTGCAGCGCGGTCCCCGAGGCGGCCAGCTCCCCGGCCGCGTCGCAGGCGGCGAGCAGGCCCTCGAGCTTGAGCTCCGCCGCCAGCCTGCTGACGATGACGACCAGGGGAAGATCGTCGGCGCGGCGGTACGCGCGGGTGAACGGCACCGGGTCGGAGCCCGGGGCGCCCGGGGCGTTGAGCCGGCAGTCGACCGGAGGTTCGAGCAGGGTGACGTCCTTGTGGCCGGCGCGGACCGCCCTGGCCCTGATCTGGCCGGTCCCGACGATCAGCGGGATCGTCCTCGGCAGGAAGGGCGCGACGGACATCGACATGATCGAGCAGACGGCTGGCACGCCGCTGCGCAGCCTCGGGCCGGCGAAGGCCTCGATGCCCGGCGGCCACTCGTATCCGTGCACGACGTCGCGCCGGCGGGTCCTGGCCAGCTCGGTCAGCTGGGCGGCGGCGCGCGGCGACGGCCGGCGGTACGCCTTGTCGTCGAGCAGGACGTGCGGCAGGCCCAGGCGCCCGATGGTCTCGGTGAGCGGCCCGGTCCTGCTGACGACGAGCACGTCGTGGCCGAGGTCACGGACGGCGCCGGCCAGCTCGACGGCGTTGAGCTGCGAGCCGCCGATGCCGGTGGCGTGCGGGTAGACGAGGATTCTCACGGCAGGCTCCCTGTCGGTCGCGGGGTCAGGTTCAGCCGGAGCTCGGCGATCGCCGGCCGCATCAGGCTGGCGAGCAGGGCAAGCCCGGCGATGGCCGCCAGGGCGGCGACGGCGAGCGCCGCCAGGTCGGCCTGGATCAGCCTGGCCGCCGCGGCGGCCGTGCCCGCTATCGCCCCGGCCACGGTGAGCGGCAGCCAGGTCCGTCTCGCGAGGTCGACGGCCTTGATGCCGAACCTGGCCAGCGAGACGAGATAGCAGGGCAGCACCACGCAGGCCGCGACGGCGGCCTGAGCCAGCGCCGCGCCGGAGATGCCGTCGGCGAGCGTGCCGGCGATCAGCCCGGGCACCAGCGCGGTGATCCAGGCGAGCTGCACGATCAGCACCAGCCTGGACTTGCTGAGCACGACGAAGAAGTCGTAGCACAGCTCGAACGCGATCCGCAGCGCGCTGAGCATGCCGAGCCCGGTGAGCGCGGCCGCGGCGGGAACCCAGCGCGGCCCGTAGACCAGTCCGACCAGCGGCACGGCCGCGCCGCTCAGCAGCAGGCAGATCGGCACCGTGACGGCGCAGAGCAGGCCGGCGACCGACAGGAAGCCGTCCCGCATGGCCGGCTTGTCGTGCTGCAGGCGCGAGAACACGGCGGGCGCCACGCTCCTGGTCGGCATCGAGAACACCGTGACCGGCCAGCCGGCCAGGTTCACCGCGAGCGCGTAGAAGCCGAGCGCGGTGGCGCCGAGCAGCCGGCCGACGACCAGCTGGTCGGCGTTGCTGACCGCGAAGACGACGATGCTCGACCCGGCCAGCGGCAGCCCGAACTTCAGCAGCGCGCGCGCCTTGGCCCGGTCGAACCCGAACCTGAACCTGACGGGCGAGAAGAGCAGGAAGAGCACCACGGATGCCGCGCCGCCGGTGATCCGGCCGAGCGCCAGGCTCATGGCACCGAGCCCCTGCCAGGCCAGCAGGATCGACACCCCGGCGCCGAGCCAGTTGTTCACCTGGTCGGCGATCATCTTGCGGTCCTGCCTGAACTGGCGCTGCATGAGCGCGGCCGGGGTCGCCACGAGCCCGTCCACGATCACGTTGAGCGAGAGCACCCTGATGACGCTGGTCGCCGCCGGCGCGCCCATCGCCCAGGAGAACGCGGGCGCGCCCGCGTAGCAGGCCGCGTAGATGATCAGGCTGGCGGCGACCGACAAGGTGGCCACGGTCGGGGCGATCTCGGCCGGGTCGCCCTCCCAGCGCACGATGGCCAGGCTGACGCTGAGGTCGTTGAAGCTGAGCAGCGCGACCAGCGCCACCATGGCCACGGCGAACGTGCCGAACGAGTGGGGGCCGAGAATCCGCGCGAGCACGATGCCGATCGGGAGCGTGCCGAGCCTCGCGGTGAGATTGCTGATGAAGCTCCAGCCGAGCGCTCGCGAGGCGGCGCCGGGCAGGGAGCGCTTCTTGCGGTGCCTGCCGGTCATAGGGACTGCACGGCGGTACGCGCGCCTGCGGCCCCCGCGCTCAGCGAGGCCGCTTCCAGCACCCGCAGCACCCGCAGCCCGCTGCGCCCGTCGGTCAGCGGCGGCCGGCGCGCTCTGATCGCGCCGGAGAACTCGGCCATCACGCCGAGCAGCGCCTCCCGCTCGGGCAGGGCGGGGACGCACATGTCGCCGATCCGGTAGGAGACGAGCTTCTGCCTGCGCTCGTCGAGGTCGGCCTCGGGGTTCCGGTCGACGCCCCGGTCGTGGATCATCAGCCGCGCGGCCGGGTTGATGTCGTCCCACACGATGGTCCGCCTCGACCCGCCGAAGATCATGGTCCTGACCTTGATCGGGCTCAGCCAGTTCACGTGCAGGTGGGCGAGGGCGCCGTTGGAGAGCCAGATCGACAGGTAGGCCAGGCATGACCGGCCGGTGCCCAGCGGATCGATCGCGTGCGCGGCGACGGAGACCGGCTCGATTTCTTCAGGCAGGACGAATTCCAGGATGGACAGGTCGTGCGGAGCCAGGTCCCACAGCACGTCCACGTCCGGCTGCACCAGCCCGAGATTGATCCTGACCGAGTCGATGAACCGCAGCTCGCCAAGCTCGGTGCCCCGCAGCGCCTGCCTGACCCTGGCGATGGCCGAGGTGTAGCAGTAGGTGTGGTCGCACATCAGGGTCAGGCCGGCCTCGGCCGCCTGCGCGACGATCTTGGCCGCCTCGCTGGCGGTGGCTGTCAGCGGCTTTTCGACCAGGACGTGCTTGCCCGCGTCGAGGGCGGCGCGCACGAGGTCGTAGTGCGTCGCGGCCGGCGTCGCGATCGCGACCGCCGCGACGCCCGGGTCGTCGAGCACGTCGTCGTAGCTCGCCGTGGCCTTCGCGGCGGCGTGCCTGCCGAGTACCTTGCGGGCGCGTTCCTCGTCCAGATCGCAGAGCCATTTCAGGTCAAATGACTCAGTGGCCAGCGCTGTCCTGATCAGGTTCGGCCCCCAATAGCCTGCTCCGATCACTGCGAGACCAATAGGCAGATCTTCGGTGCGCTGTCGGATTTTATCCCTCCTTGATTAAGTTACCTCTGGTAATTCCGGGTCCTGGATAAAGGGAGAAGGCTATCGGAGCCTAGCGCAGCTCAATGGCGGTGCACTTACCTTCGGGCAAAGTCCGGTAAAGTCTCGGTGCCGCGCCGCGCGATCATTCATACTGCTCGATCGTGGCAACAATAGTGATTCCCGCGCACAACGAAAGCATGGTAATAGGGCGATTGCTGAGGCAATTGCTGCCTGACGGGCAGGTCACCGGGCTATCGGTCATAGTGGTCGCTAATGGCTGCACGGACAATACGGCCGACATCGCGCGCTCATTCGGCGGCCGCGTGCGGGTGCGCGTTCTGCCGGCCGCGTCCAAGTGGCAGGCGCTCGCGGCCGGAGATCAGGTCGCTGCCGGATTCCCGCGCATCTATCTTGACGCCGATGTCGAATTGCGGCTATCGGACGTGCGCGCGCTCGAAGCGGAGCTCAGCAAGCCCGGCGTGCTCGCCGCGGCGCCCGCGAGGGTGGTCGCGCTTGACGGCTGCCCGCGGCCGGTCCGCTGGTACTACGACATCTGGTCGCGGCTGCCCGAGGTCCGCCTCGGGCTCTTCGGCCGCGGCGTGGTGGCCGTCAGCGAGGCGGGTCACGAGCGAATCGCGGCATTGCCCGGCTTGCAGGCCGATGACCTCGCCGCCTCGCTGTGCTTCGCCGCGTCCGAGCGGAGCATCGCGGCCGGCGCCCAGGTGATCTACCACCCGCCGCGCAGGGTCGGGGACCTGCTGCGCAGGCGGATCAGGGCGGTGACCGGGGTCGCCCAGATCGAGCGCAGCGAGCACGCGCCGCTGTCCACGGCCAGGACCAGGCCCGCTGACCTGCTCGCCATCGTCCGCGCCGAGCCCAGGCTGGCTCCCGCGCTCGCGCTCTTCCTCGGCGTGACCATCGCCGCCCGGCTCGCGGCCAGGCCCGCGATCGCGAGGGGCGACTACACCACCTGGCGGCGCGACGAGAGCAGCCGGGTCGCGGCGGGGCAGGCATGACGCCGCGGCCGGGCTGGCAGGACCTGGTCGTGCTCTGCGCGACCGCGCCCTATGACTCCATGCCGATGGGGGACTGGCACCTGGCCAGGGAACTGTCTGCGCTGGCGCCGGTGCTGTTCGTCGATCCGCCCATGTCCCGGCTGACCCCGAGGCGCAATCCGGAAGCGGCGGGCGCGCTGGCGCGGCCGAGGCTCACCGTCGCCGCGCCGGGCATCGCCAGGCTGACCCCTGTCGTGCAGCCGGGCCCGTCCAGGCGGGGGCTTGTCGTCGTGTCAAGCGGGCTGACCCGCCGCTTCCTGCGCCAGGCCATTGCCAGGCTGGGCGGCAGCGCGAGGGCGGTGATCAGCGGCTGGCCGCAGTACCCGGCGTTCGGGGCCTGCGGGGAGCAGGTGAGCGTGTACTGGGCCAAAGATGATTTCGTGGGCGGCGCTCACCTCTTCGGCGAGAGCGCGCGGCTCCTCGCCGCCAGGGAGCGGCGGGTAGCCGCGGCCGCCGACCTGATCGTGGCGGCCAACCCGACGGTCGCGGCCACGTGGCGCGGGCGGGGCCTGGAGCCGGTGCTGATCCCGTTCGGCACGGACGCGGGCGCGTATGCCGGCGTCGACAACATGCCGCCGCCGCCTGACGTGCGGCTGCCGGCCCCGGTCGCCGGCTTTGTCGGCAGGCTGAACAGCCGCACCGACCTCGGGCTGCTCGAGCGGATCGCGGCCAGCGGCATGTCGCTGCTGATCGTCGGGCCGATGGATGCCGCCTTCGAGCCGGCCAGGTTCGCCGCGCTGACCAGGCTGCCGCACGTCAGCTACGTCGGGCCGAAGCCGTTCGCCGCGCTGCCCCGCTACATGCGGCTGATCGACGTCGGCCTGGTGCCCTACCGCGACACGGCGTTCAACAGGGGCAGCTTCCCGCTCAAGACGCTCGAGTACCTGGCGGCCGGGAGAGCCGTGGTGTCCACCGACCTGCCGGCCACCCGCTGGCTCGGCACCGACCTGGTCTCGATCGCGAGCAGCCAGGCCGACTTCGCCGCGCTGGCACTGCGGCTGGCGCGGGAGCCAAGGACGCCGGCCATTGTGGCGCGGCGCCGGGAATTCGCCGCCGCGCACAGCTGGACATGCCGGGCGAGGCAGATTCATGACGAAATAATTGGCCGCTGCGTAGCTCAATCGGCCTTATCTTGGTAATCCGTCGGTAACTTCTGTGAATTCTCAAGAGCAAAAAGGTATGCCACTGCCGGGCTACCAGATTCATTGTTAAGGTTGACCCGCGCGGTGCGAGGCAGGCAGTATTCCGCTGTACCTCGGTACAAGGGGCAACGAGACAGGAGCAGTGGCGTGGCATGAGCGCGACCGAAGAGGCAATCGGTGCGCAAGTCGGACGGGCAGTTCGATATCAGCCCGGGGAGCTGCCTTCACGGATCTGGGCGGCCTCTTATCTGCGCCGAGCGGCTATGACCGATTGCATGTGCGCGCTCGCGGCTGCGTTGCTGGCGGCTTTGATCCGCTTCGGCAGCCTGAGATACGCACCGGGTACCTATCTTAGCGTCATAGTTTCGATTCCGGTGCTCTGGTGGATTTCGATGCTTCTGGCCGGCGGATATGACAGCAGGATCATCGGCCTCGGCTCGGATGAATTCCGGCGGACCATCAATGCCGCGGCGAGCGTGGCGGCGACCATCGTCATCGCTTCCTACCTGCTGCACCTGGACCTTTCCAGGGGCTATCTGGGCCTCGCGATCTCGTGGGCGGCTATCGCCGATCTCGGTTGCCGGTACCTGCTGCGCAAGAACCTGCACGCCCGGCGCATCCGCGGCGCCTGCAGCCACAGGGTGGTGGCGGTCGGCCACCGCGCGGCGGTCGCTGACCTGGTGACCACGCTGCGCCGGGACAGTTACCACGGCCTGTCGGTGGTCGCCGCGTGCGTTGCCGGGGAGCCAGGCGCCGGCCAGCTCGCGGGGGTGCCGGTCGCGGGGACGCTGGAGAGCGTGCCTGCGGCGGTCGAGGCCTTCGGCGCCGATACCGTCGCCGTGCTGGCCTGCCAGGAAATGGGTACCGACCGGCTGCGCGAACTCGCCTGGACGCTCGAGAAGACCGGGACCGACCTGTGCGTCGCGCCGATCCTGCTCGACGTGGCCGGCCCGCGTACCAGCATCAGGGCGGTCGCCGGGCTGCCGCTGCTCTATGTCGATCATCCCGATCTGAGCGGCGGCAAGCAGGTGCTCAAGGCGGTCTTCGACCGGGCGGCCGCGGCCGGCGCCCTCATGGCGGCGGCACCGCTCTTCGCCGGGATCGCGCTGGCGATCACGTGCGGAGATCGCGGGCCGGTCTTTTTCAGGCAGACCAGGGTGGGCAAGGGCGGCCAGCGCTTCACGGTCTACAAGTTCCGCACCATGGCGGTCGGAGCCGACCGGGTCAAGGCCCAGTACGCCATGTTCAACGAGGCCAATGGCCTGCTGTTCAAGATCCGCGAGGATCCAAGGATCACTGGGGCCGGGCGCTGGCTGCGCCGCTGGTCACTCGATGAGCTCCCGCAACTGCTCAACGTGCTGCGCGGGGACATGTCGCTGGTCGGCGCAGGCCGGCGTTGCCTGAAGAAGCCGAGAGCTACTGCAGCCAGATGCGCCGCAGGCTGGCCGTCAAGCCGGGCATGACCGGGCTGTGGCAGGTCAGCGGCCGGGCGGACCTGCCCTGGGAGGAGACGGTCAGGCTGGACACGCGCTACGTCGAGAACTGGTCGTTCGCGCTCGACCTGCAGATCCTCTGGAAAACCTGCTCGGCGGTGCTCGGGGGCGCGGGTGCGTACTAGGGCCGGCCAGCCCGAGGCGGACGAGGGCGTCGTCGTCGGATACCCGGTGTCGCGCGGGAGTGGCAGGACGCTTGAGCTCGGGCCGGGCGCGCGGCTGCGGTCAGGGACCGCGCTGTATGACGGCTCGGTCATCGGGTCCGGGTTCGAGACCGGGCACGGGGTCGTCGTCCGGGAGGAGTGCGTCATCGGCGATGAGGTCAGCGTCTGGAGCAACACCCTGATCGACTACGGCTGCCGGATCGGCAGCCGGGTCAAGATCCACTGCAATTGCTACGTCGCCCAGTTCACCGAGATCGGGGACGACGCGTTCCTCGCGCCGGGAGTGACGACGGCCAACGACCTGTACCCGGGCGACGAGCGGTCGGCCGCGCTGCTGGGCGGGCCGAAGATCGAGGCCGGCGCGCAGATCGGCGTCAACGTGACGATCTTGCCGTACGTGCGGATAGGCGCCGGCGCCATCATCGGCGCTGGCTCAGTGGTGACCAGGGATGTCGCGCCTGGCATGGTCGCCTTCGGCAACCCGGCAGTCGCGCGTCGCCGTGTCGCCGATCTGCCGGATGTGGGCAGCCGCCTGGCCGCCGACGGCTCGGTCAGCGGCTTCCGTCTGCTGGCCTGACGCACCGGCCGGGCACAGTGCGGGGGTGACCAGGCCGGGCCGTTGCGAACTGACCCGCGCCAGAACCAATTTCCGTGATCATGATCCTGGGCTTGATCACGGAAATTTACCCAGGTCAGGACAGGTGCGATGTTCCGTGATCATACCTGGGTCCATGATCACGGAACATCGCCCGGGCAGCATGACCCGGCCCGCGCCAGCGCCCGCGCCCGGGTCCCTCGCGGAAGACCGGCGCGGGCTCGGGAGGGCCGGCCGCCCGGCTAACGCGGAGCGGCTGCTGGGCACCTGCGTGGCTGGAAGGGTAGCGTTCCAGCACAATGGGTAGCAATGCCGCTACTGACCGTACGGCATTGGGGGATCGTCAGCCAAGATGGCCAGGATTCTTGTGGTCGATGACGAGCCGGACGAGCGGTTCCTGGTGGGCAGGGTTCTGAGGGGTGAGGGGCATGAGGTGGCTGTTGCCAGCGACGGCGCCGCTGCGCTGGACGCTGTGAAGGAGTGCCCCCCTGACCTAGTGGTGACCGACGTCATGATGCCGGTGATGGATGGCGTGGAGCTGATCAGGCGGCTGCGCGGCGATCCTGTCACCGCGGCGATCCCGATAATCGCGGCGAGCGGGGACACCCATCTCGCGGGAGCGGCTGACGCGGTGCTTAGCAAGCCGTACGGCAATCATCAGCTCGTAGCGATCGTAAGTGGCTTGCTGGAGAAAGGTGGCCGGCGTTGAGGCAGCTAGCTACGGACGTCCCAGGGCTTGATCTGGTGCTCAACGGCGGTCTGGAGCCTGGATCGGTCGTGGTCCTGGCCGGTGCGCCTGGCACCGGGAAGACGATCCTTGCTCAGCAATTGTGCTTCGCCAAGGCGAGCGCGGAGCACAAGTCCGTCTACTACACGACGATGTCCGAGCCGCATTCCAAGCTCGTCAGGCACCTGGAGCAGTTCGCATTCTTCGACCAGCGGGCCTTGGGGCAGACGGTCGAGCACATCCACGTGAGCGATCTCCTGCCGACGGAGCGCACGGACGGGCTGGAGGCTCTGATATCGGAGATCGTCCGCAAGACGCTGGATGAGGAGCCCGCGGTCGTGGTGATCGACAGCGCCAAGATGCTGGGTGACTTCGCCGATGACCGCGAGTTGCGCCGCTCGCTGTACGACCTGACCGGCCGGCTTTCCCGTGCGGGCGCTGTGCTGGTTCTGGTGGGAGAGTACACACCGGAGGAGTTGCGGAGCGAGGTCGTGTTCTCCCTGGCCGACGGCATCATCCAGCTGGAGTACGAGGCGCGCGAGCCCGTCGACCGGCGGTGGCTCAGGGTCATCAAGATGCGCGGCACAAACCACCGGTCGGGCAAGCACACCTTCCGGATCGGCCCGGCCGGCTTCGAGGTGTTCCCGCGCATCGAGACACTCGTCCCGCAGGACGAAGCGCCGCTGTCCGGCCAGGTTCCCAGCGGGATCCAGGGTCTCGATGACCTGATGGGGGGAGGGGCGAGACAGGGCGACGCCAATCTCGTCACAGGACCCTCCGGCGTCGGCAAGACGATCTTCGGGCTTCGCTGGCTCCTCCACGGGCTGGAACACGGAGAGGACGGCCTTTACGTCACATTCCAGGACACCTCCGCTCAGCTCGACAGCGTGGCCATCGGATTCGGCTGGGACCTGTCGGCCTACAGCGACACCGGGCAACTCGTGATCTCCTACGTCCCGATGGGTGACCTGGACCTCGACGTCATGGCTACCTCCGTGCGCGCCGAGGTCGCACAGCGGCCGATCAGGCGGGTCGTCATCGACAGCCTGTCCGAGCTAGCGTTCGCCGCCCGTGAAGAGGCCCGTTTCCCCGCCTACATGCGAAGTCTCGTCGGGATCGTCCGCGCTGCGGGCAGTTCCTTGCTCATCACCAGCGAGACCAGTGCACACGGGGACCTCGGCCACTCGCTAGAGGAATTGCTGTTTCTCTTCGACAACGTCATCGACCTGCGCTACATCGAAGAAGAGTCCCAGGTAGGCCGGGCCGTGCACGTCCCCAAAATGCGCAGCAGAGGCCATGCGATGACCCTGAACATGGCCACCATCACCGATCGCGGCCTCGAAATCCACCAGGCGCTCGACAGGGTGACCGGCCGCCTAGGCTGGAGCGCGCTCCGAACGCAAGCCGCACCGGAGCCCGCCAAGCCTTCCGACGGACCGTAGCCGCCCGCCAAACGCATACGCCGCCTGGCCTGGGCGCGACTTCTGGCCAGCGGAGATTGATGTATCACTTATCCGATTGGCTGGCGTGTTCGATACCCGGGAGAGTGAAGGAGATAGTGGCACCGTGACCGACCGTGCCCTCGGCCCAGACGCGGCCGCCGTGGCGATCAACGATCTGCCGCACGCTCGCGAGGCCTATCCCGGTGCCGGGAAATTCGCCCGTCGTGTGCAGTCGCTGAAAAGGCTTGAATAGCTTGTCCACGTATGCGGGATCAAAGCCTGCCCCGTTGTCGCGCACGTAGCAGCAGATGCGTGTGTCCGCTGCCGACAGCGTCCCGAACTCGATCGAGGCGTCGTCCTGGTGAGAGGTGAATTTCCAGGCATTATCCAGCAGGTTCTGCAGTACGGTGCGGATGAGGGAGCGGTCCGCAAGCACCCGAGCCGGCCGCCGTATGGTGAAGCTGACGCGGCGGTCTGGGCTCTCCCGCTGGAGCTTCTCGGCGATGTCGGCGACCTCGGCACCGAGATCAACCTGCTGAAGCAGGATCGTTGCCCGCGAGCATGGACAGCTTCAGCAGGGCGTCGAGAACCTGGCCCATATGCTCGCTGGCGGCCTCGATGCGCTCGGCGTAATCGCGGCCGGTATCGCCGAGATCATCCGCGCAATCTTCCCTGAGCAAGGTGCTGTAACCAGCGAGCGCGCGCAGCGGGGTACGCAGGTCGTGAGCTATCGAGTGAGCGAAAGACCGCAGGTCCCGGTTGCGCCGCTCAAGATCCGCGTTGACTGCCTGGAGAGTCCGGTTCGTCTCCATGAATCCACGTCATTAGAGCCGGCCTTTGCTTCAACGTTCGATGTCATTGACCTTCCTCTCCCTCTCGACATTTCACTGAGCGGCTACCTGCCGCGTCGGCACGGACGCCCGGCCGGAGCGGTCAGGGTGCCCGGAGCACGGAGGCCCTAACGCCACGGACCCCGCGGGTCCGCCGCACTCTCGCCGCGACCGCGAGGCCGGCGCCGAAGAGGGCGACCAGGCCGATCGCGCCCCCGATCACCGCGGCCGGCCTGAGCCAGGCCGCGGTCATGGGCTTGTTCGAGAACGTGATGGTCGCCTGGGCCCGTTGCCTGGTGATGCCGCTGACGAGCGTCACGTTCGCCTGCCACGGGCCGATCGGCAGGTTCCTCGGCGGCACGAACGTCACCGAGTGCGACTGGCCTGGTGCGAGGGTGATGACCTGCCGCACGGGGAATGGCCCAGCCGTGGTACCGCCTGGCCCATCAGCCAGGCGCAGGGTGCCGGTCAGGTCGACCGCCCGGCCGCCCGTGTTGCGCACCACGACGGTGAGGAACAGTCTGCCTTTGGGCGTGCGATGGCCGAGGACGGATGTGATCACGAATCTGGTCGGGGGCGCTCCGCCCTTTCCGACCGCGAGGTAGATCCTGGTGCCGACCCTGGATATCTCCTTGACGGCGAATCCGTTCGCCGCGCGCGCATGCCCGACCTGCTGCACCCAGACCACGCCGTAGTGCTCGCCGCGGGTCGCGATCCGCGGCACCTTGATCGTGACGAGGTCCATGACTGATGCCCCGGCGCCCAGAGAGACCTTCGGGTGCTTGATGGTCACCCAACTGGTCAGTTCGCTGGGGGTATGGTCGGCGTCGCCCGCGAAGTACCCGTGCTTGATACGTGCGGCGCCCGGATAAACGGTGAAATGCGCGGTCCGCTTTTCCTGATTCACGATCAGGATCCGGCGATGAATGACCACGCCAGGATGAAGGAAATCGATGATGTAACGCAGCCCACGGGGATTATGCTCCTCGGAGACTGGCACGTCCACGAGACGAACGCCGAACCGCTGCGGGCTCTGGCTAGTGGGAAGCGTGGTCGCCGCGACCGCGGCAGCCGGGACGCAGGTCCCGGCTGCCGCGGCTAGCAGGATCACGCCGAGTACTCGGCGCACGGTCGTACTCCTGACTATTGCAAATGGTGCTGCGGGCCGGCCTCAGAACACCGAGTGGCTTATGGTTCCCGTGTACTGGCCGGGCAACCGCGGAGTTGGGCAGCGCGATCGAGATCGTGGGATCCCAGGTCGCCGTATTGCTCCCCACGCCATTGGCTCCAGTTACTACTGTCTGAGACCCGTGCGTCATCGTGATGGTCGTTCCGCTAGCGGTAATGGTGCCGGTCTTGGTGATCGCGCCCGGGGTGTAGGTGATGTCGGTCGCCGGGATGGTCTCGGCCGGCATCCCGGCGCCCGTAGTGAAATTGCTGGAGGACGCGGTGACCGTCCAGGACGCGGTGAGCAGTGCGCGGCTGTCGGTGACGGTGACGGTCCCGAGCGCCCCGCTGATGCCGGTACCTGCCGCACCGTCGCCCAGGTCGACTGAGTCAGGCACTGAAATGAACAGTTCGCCGCTTGTCACCGTGAAGGTCACCGTGGTGTCCGGGTCGGACCCGCTCTGGGCGTTGCCAGCCTGCTTGGTGTTGCCTGCCCTGGAAACGTGCGTCCCGGCGAACGCGGCAGTCGGCACAAGCAGCATCCCGGTAGCCGTCGCGGTCGTGAGCAGAATCGCGATAGATCTTCGCATGAATCCCCCAAAGTACGGCCGGGAGCGATCGCTGGCCGATTAGCGAAGGCGATTACCCGCCTATAGTGTCCGGGCAATTAGGTACCCTTGACGGACGACCATAAACACTGCGTCGTTATTCAGTGCCCCGACACGCCGGCGAAGCCACAAGATTGACTGAAATGGTCAGCGAGTCGATTGACGGAACTTCTTTGCGTGCGACCCGCATAGTTCTGGTAATGCGAAGGTAAAACACGGAGGCTAACGCGGAATCCTGCGGATGACGCGGCTCGGGCTGCGGCAGCTTTACACTTGCCGGGCGTACTCTTAGTGCCCGGTTGATTTCGGGGATGACAGATTAAGGCGCGGCCTTTGTGAACAGCGCAGGCACCAGCGCCCGGGGGCCAAGTGAGGCGAATTAGAATGCATCGACACGTTGCCGTGACGTCGCGCGTGCTGGTGACAATGGCGCTGACGAGCGCGGTGATCGTGGTAGCCATCGGGTCTGCTCCCGGTGCCGAGGCCGCCGGCACGACGCTGTTCAGCCAGCCGTTTCACGACAAGACGGTGGACGGCCCGGCAGGCTCGGTGTCGGTGCCGAGCGGCACGAATGCGGCGTGCCTGACGGCGTCAGGCAACTCCACCGCCAATCCGCTCGCCAGTTGCCCGTCCCCGAACGATGTCCAGGGCGCAGGCAAGCTGCGGCTGACCCCTGACTCGACAAACAAGGTCGGCACGATCTTCGCCACCAACAGCGTCCCCACCTCGCAGGGCCTGGACGCGACGTTCAATACCTATCAGTACGGCACCACAGCCCCGAGCGGGGCTGACGGACTCGGCTTCGTGCTCGCAGCGGTCAATCCGGCCAGCCCGGTAACGCCCACCGCGAGCGGCCCGTCGGGCGGATCACTTGGGTACTCGGCGTTCAGTACAGTCGCCGGCCTGCCGAACGGCTACATGGCGGTCGGCCTTGACGCGTTCGGGAACTTCAGCAATGGCAAAAGCGGTTTCGAAGGCAGTGGCTGCACTGATCCGTCGAATATCACTAACCGGATGCCTGGGCAGGTGGTCGTCCGCGGCCCTGGTAATGGCACCGTCGGTTATTGCGCCTTGCAGAGCAGTGCCGCCACGGCCAACTCGGCCTCGCTCACCTTGACGGCACCGACCCGGGCCGCCTCGCTGATCCCGGTCGAGGTGGTGATCAACCCGACCTCAGGGGCGCTCGCCACGGACTCGGGCCTGGTGGTCCCGGCCGGCGATTACGAGGTCGCCTTTACGCCGATCGGCGGTTCGCAGCGGACCCTGGTCGGAGCCCTGCCCGTGGTTCCGTCTGGCCTGTACCCCTCAAGCTGGGTCAACTCCAATGGCATCCCCAAGCAACTGGCGTTTGGCTGGGTTGGCTCCACTGGCGCGGTGGTCAACTTTCATGAGATAGACAACGTGGTTGTCACCAGCCTCAACCCGGTACCCAAGCTCGCCGTCTCGCAGACCAACTTCGCCGCGTCGGTGAGCCAGGGCAGCCCGGTCACCTACGTGGTGTCCGCGTCTTCCTCTGGCGCGGCCGAGTCCCAGCCGGTGACCGTGATCGAGACCCTGCCCTCCGGCGTCGTGCCGGTGAGCGGGACGGGCACCGGCTGGGTGTGCGCGGCGCCGGTCGGCCGGCAGATCTCGTGCACCAACAGCACGAACCCGTTTACCAGCGGCACGCTCACGATCAACGCCATCGTGACCTCGACCAGCATGACCCAAGCCGCGATCCAGAACTCGACGACGGCCGTGGCGTCATCGAGCGATGCTGCCCCGGCGACGTCCTCGAGCGCCCCGGCAGGCACGGTGCCGTCGGCGCCTGTCGTCACCAGCATCTCGCCGAACAATGGCCCGGCTGGCGGGAACAATGCGGCCACGATCACCGGTACTAACCTCAGCGGAGCGACGGTGATCGAGATCGGCACCTCCAGCGAGTTCAAGGCGGGCACGGTGAGGACGCTCGCGCTCTGCTCCGCGCCTGCCGTCGGCTGTTTCACGATCACGAGTTCCACGAGCATCGCGATCTCGTCCATGCCGGCCCATGCGGCGGGGGGCGTCCAGGTCAGCGTGGTCAGCCGGGGCATCGCCGGGTCGGCCAGCTACACCTACAACGCCGGTCCTGCCCTGCTGTTCCCCGCGCCACCAGGCGGCGAGGTCAACGTGGCTTACAGCAATCAGCTCACCGTGACCGGCGGCACCAGCCCGTTCACCTGGTCGGTAGCGAGCGGCAGCCTGCCGCCGGGCGTCACGCTCGGGGCGTCGACCGGGCTGCTGTCAGGAACGCCGACGGCGGCAGGCACCTTCTCGTTCACGGTCAAGGTCACCGACAACGCCGGCCTGAGCGACAGCGCTCCGGTCAGCATCACCATCGTGCCAGGGCCGACGCTGACCTTCGCGCCGCCGCCAGCGGGCTGGACCAACACCGTGTACAGCAACCAGCTGACGGTGACCGGCGGGACCAGCCCGTACACCTGGTCAGTGGTCAGCGGCACCCTGCCTCCTGGCATCTCCCTGAGCGCGGTCGGCACCCTCACCGGCACGTCGACGGCGACCGGCAACTTCCGGTTCACGGTCAAGGCGACCGACGCCAACGGCCAGAGCGCTAGCCAGGCCACCAGCGTCCTGATCAACCTCGGCGTGACCGCCACGTTCTCCGCGCCGCCCGCCGGGGTCGTCGGCGCGGCCTATTCAGCCGCCCTGACCGCGACCGGCGGCACCGCCCCCTTTACCTGGTCGGTCAACACGGGCAGCCTGCCTCCCGGCATTACCCTCAGCGAGGCCGGGGTGCTGGCGGGCACGCCCACCACGGCAGGCAGCTTCCCGTTCACGGTCAACATCGTCGACCAGAACAATGGCATCACCACCGCCCCGGTCACGCTGGTCATCACTACCGCGGGCCTGACGATCGCGGTGTCGGCGGATACCGCCAGCGCCTCGCCAGGATCGGTGGTGCATTACACCATCATGGTGACGAACTCAGGGCAGTCCGCGTTCACCGGAGCGGCGCTTACTGATTCGCTTTCCGGGGTGCTTGACGACGCGACCTATGACAATAACGCGGTCGCGACGGCGGGCAGCGTGTCGTTCTCGAGCCCGAATCTGACCTGGACCGGCAATCTGGCCGTGGGGGCCACGGCGACCATCACGTACTCGGTGACGGTAAAGAATCCCGACACCGGGGATAAAGTGCTGTCGACCAAGGTGACCTCGACCACCACAGGCAATAACTGCCCGTCAGGCAACACCGATTCCCGGTGTTCCAATAGTGTGAGCGTACTGTCGCCTGGCCTGACAATCGCGGCGTCGGCCGGTAGCGCCACCACGGCGCCCGGCTCCGCGGTTAGTTACACGATCGCCGTGACAAACTCCGGGCAGACGGCGTTCACCGGGGCGACCTTCACCGATTCGCTCTCCGGCGTTCTTGACGACGCCACCTACAACGGGGACGCGTCGGCGACGGCTGGGTCGGTGAGCTTCTCGAGCCCCAGCCTGACCTGGACGGGCAATCTCGCCGTGGGCGCGAGCGCGACGATTACCTTCTCGGTGACGGTGAAAAACCCTGATACCGGCAACAACATCTTGTCCAGCACCGTGATCTCGACAACGACAGGCAGCAACTGCGCCGCCGGCAGTGGTGACGCCAACTGCACGGTGGCGGTGAACGTGGCCGGGCTGACGATCGTGACCAGCGCGAACGTGGCGAGCACCACGCCGGGCGGGGTGGTGCGGTTCACCTCCACGTTCACCAACACCGGGCAGGTGCCGTATACGGGGATCACTATCGCGAGGAGCACGGCCGACGTGTTCGACGACGCGACTTCGAACGGGAACCAGACGGCGACGTCGGGAACACTGACGGTGACGAGCACGGCAGTGACGTGGACCGGGGACATTCCAGTCGGCGGGACCGTGACGACAACCGGCACGGTGACCGTGAACAATCCCGACACGGGAAACAAGCTGCTCGCCGCCACGGCCTCCACGACCGCTCCGGGGAGTAACTGCCCGTCCGGCGGTACCGATCCGAGGTGCTCGTTCAGCGTGCCTGTGCTGATACCTGGCCTGACCCTGAGCCAGGCCGCGAACGTCACGTCGGCCGTGCCCGGGCAGCAGGTCACGTACACCGTGACGATCACCGACACCGGGCAGACGTCCTACACCGGCGCGGTCGTGACCACGTCCCTGGCGGGCCTGACCGGTGACGCGACTTACGATAACGACGCATCGGTGACCAGCGGCAGCATCAGCTACACCAGCCCGGTGCTGACCTGGACCGGGGATCTGGCACCTGGCGGCACCGCGGTGATCACCTACTCGGTCACCGTGAACAACCCCGATACCGGTGGCAAGGCCCTGGTCACCGCCGCGTCTTCGGCGGCCACTGGCAGCAACTGCCCGCCAGCCAGCCCGAACTCGGGCTGCCAGCTGACGGTCCGGGTGCTGACCCCGGCGCTGACTATCATCAAGACCGCGAATACGGCGACCGCGGTCCCCGGCCAGGTGATCACCTTCACGATCACCGTGACCAACTCGGGGCAGATCCCCTATGCCGGCGCCACCTTTACTGACTCGCTGGCGACCGTCATCGACGATTCCAGCTACAACGGTGACGCGTCGGCGACCTCGGGTACCGTCTCGTTCTCAAGCCCGGACCTGACCTGGACCGGAGACCTCGCGGTCGGGACGACCGCGACGATCACCTACTCGGTCACGGTGGACGACCCCGACACCGGCGACACCTCGCTGACCAACAGCGTCGTCTCGCCGACGCCGGGCAGCAACTGCCCGGCGTCGGGTGGCGACTCGCGCTGCACGGTCACGATCACCCTGGTCAACGCGGCCCCGCTCACCTTCACGGCGTCCTAGGACGTTAGCTCGGTCGCGGTCGGCGGCACGGTCCACTACACCATCACGGTAGCCAACTCCGGCCTGGCTTCTCGCGTCGCGAGATTCACCGAGCCGCTGACCGATGTGCTCGATGACGCCAGCTACAACAATGACGGGTCGGCTACCGTCGGCACCGTGACCTTCACCAGCCCGAATCTGACCTGGGTCGGGAGAGTCCCGGCGACAGGCTCGGTCACGATCACCTACTCGGTCACCGTCACGAACCCCGATACCGGCAACTCAATCCTGGCGAGCATCCTGTCCTCGACCTCCACAGGCAGCAACTGCCCCGCCGCCAGCACCGACCCACGCTGCGCCTCGACGGTGACCGTGTCCGCGCTCTTGATCGTGAACACCGCCAACGTCAGCACCACCACTCCCGGAGGCGTGGTGGTGTTCACCGCCACGTTCACCAATACCGGCCAGACCCCTTACACCGGGATCACGATCTCCACCAGCGGCAGCGACGTCTTCGACGACACCTTCTCGAACGGCAACCAGACCGCGTCCTCGGGAACCTTGTCGGTAAGCAGCGCCGGCGTGACCTGGACGGGGGACATCGGGGTCGGCGGCGTCGTCACCATCACCGGCAGCGTCACGGTCAAGAACCCGGATCCTGGTAACAAGGTGATCGCCCCCACCTTCGTCACCGCCGCGCCAGGCTCCAACTGCCCGTCCGGCGGCACCGACCCGCGATGCGGAGTCAGGGTCCTTGTCCTCATTCCTGCCCTGACCATTACCAAGACAGCGAGCGTGAGCACTACCACCCCCGGATCGGTCGTCGGCTACACCATCACGATCAACAACACCGGCCAGACCGCCTACACCGGCGCGACCGTGACCGACACGTTCAAGCTGCTCGACGATGCCGCCTATGGCGACGACGCCTCAGCCACCATCGGCGCCGTCAGTTACGTCAGCCCCGTGCTGACCTGGACAGGCACCCTGGCGCCCGGCCAGATCGCCGTCGTCACCTACACCGTGACCGTCGACAACCCCGATACCGGGCAGAATCTGCTAATCAACACCGTGGACTCCGCAGCGATAGGCAGCAGTTGCCAGCCCGCCAGCTCCAACGCCGGCTGCGAGGTCGCCGTTCCGGTGCTCACTCCGGCCCTGACCATCACCAAGACCGCCGATCACGCAACTGCCACGCCGGGCACGAAGGTCAGCTACACGATCGCGGTCGCCAATACCGGCCAGGCCTCCTACACCGGGGCAACCGTCACCGACAGCCTGGCCGGGGTCCTCGCCGACGCGGCCTACGGCAACGACGCCTCCGCTACCTCCGGCGCGGTCAGCTATGCCGCGCCCGTGCTGACCTGGACAGGTGACCTGGCCGCGGACGCGACCGCGACTATTACCTACACCGTCACGATCGCCAACCCCGACACCGGCGGCCGGGTGCTGACCAACACCGCCACCTCGACCGTGCCTGGCAGCACCTGCCCGCCCGCCAGCCCGGCAGAAGCCTGCACCGCGACTATCAGCGTGATCGCCGGCTCGCTGTCGATCACCGCCCCTGCCAGCACAGTGCTCGGGAGCGCCGCACCCGGCAACAACCTCAGGGCCAGCCTGGGCAACGTACAGGTGATCGACAACCGCGGCTTTGGCGCGAACTGGACCGCCACCGTGTCGACCTCAGCCTTCACCACCGGCGCCGGAACCGAGCCGGAAACCATCCCGCCAGCCGACGCCTCCTACACCATCATCAGCGCCCTGGCCCAGCACACCGGCTCGGCCACGTTCACCTTCGTGCCGCTGATCGACCTCGCCGCCACACCCCAGGCCGTCGCCAGCGCGACCAACGTCGGCGGCAATACCACCGCCACCTGGAATCCTCGCATTACCGTCCGCATACCGGCAGGCGCCGTAGCCGGCACTTACACCGCGACCATCACCCACTCCGTCTCGTAGCCGCCGCCCGGCCCGAACGCGGCAGCGGTCGACTGGTCAGCGAGGCTAAGTTCCATGATCACGACCCGGGGCTCGATCACGGAAGTTTGCCCAGGTCAGGGACGCTGTCATGGAGGCTGTCGGGTGGCTTCTCAAGCGCTTTCCGTTAGGTCGCCTGCGCGGGGGAGAGGTCGCGGCGTGAGCAGCGCGGCCCCGGATGCTTCCGTAATCCACACAGTGGGGAGCGGGCATGATGGAAGACATGCTGACCACGGAGTATGACGGGTGCGGGCGGTGCCTGGTGGGGCTGAGGCGATCTCACTTCCCTTTGCCGACAGAGTTGGTGATAAGTGCGCCACCCACGGTGGTAGCGGCGAATTATGTCGTGGCATCGGCTGAGCCAGATGACGACCGGACGAGCAGTCCGAAGGATCAGGGGAATCAGATCCTGCGGGCGGCTGATGAGGTCGGGGGGGCATATCATCGCGTGGGCTGATGACTGGGAGGTGTCAGGGGGCGACGACACGGCGGATCATGCCGGGGTGAACCCAAGCCGTGAGCGCGGCCTGTTCGGAATTCCTGGCGCACAGCAGAGCTGTTCGCGCATGAGTCATTTGCAAGCGGCGCGTCACGCAGATCGTGAGCTGCCTAGCGAGCATGCCGGATGCCGGGCCGCCGACGATATAAAGATCACGTGTTTCTCGCGGCCGCTGCCTGCCTTCAAGCAAGCTGAAAGCATGGTCCTGAAGTGCCACTATATCGGCGAGTATTTCTAACAGCGGTTGCTGGAGCTACGCAACGGCCAGGCGGCCAGTCTCGCCTCGTCGGGGATTGATACGTCGGTGTCGCATTCGGCGCGGGTCTGGGATTACTGGCTGGGCGAGAAGGACAACTGCGCGTGCGCGCCGGCGGTGACGGTGCGTAGCTGTCCTTTGTCTCGCCTCGCGCGCCTGCGCGCGTTAGGCGGCTATCGGCGGTTGAGACGAGACAAATGAGACGAGCACTCAGCGTGATCACATGAACCAGAGTGCTGCTTGGTCGTCACAGGCAAAGTACGTCAAGGATCTCACGCGCCAGGGACGGGCCGGCAGCTGCGATGAACGTCTGTCGCTGGTTCATCGCGTCACGTATCTGCGCGAGCGAGCCGAGTTGGTAATCAAGCGGAATGGGAATGCCATTGAGGTCAATAACAGTGCCACCCGCTGAGTGGAGCACGTAATGGCCGGGGGAAAGATCCCAGATCGCGAATCCCTTCGCCGTTTCAAGCATGGCATCCGAAAGACCAGCGGCAATATGGCACAGGCCGACCGAACCGAAGTCTACGCCGATGCGGCCCCGGTTCCTGCCGTCTTCGGACGCGGTGCCTAGCGCTTCCATGAGTCCTTCTTGTCGCGCGAGTGGCATGAATCTCTCGCGTGGTCGCATCAGGTAGTTAGTGACCAGGGCACGCGAGAGAACTCGCGATGAAAGCTCACCGAGAACTCGCGTAGCTGAGTCTGCGGTCACAGCATAAGCCCGGTCAGTTCCATCGTCATCACGAGCGGCGATGTAGAGCTGAATATGATGAAAAATATCACCGACGACGGCGGCAATAGGACGAGCGAGACGACGTGAATAAACCAGCAAATGCGTGTACCCGCACAGTCCGCGCACGGCCAGCTCGCTGGTGTCGAGAGGATCGGCCAGCACAATAAGGTCAGGGTTCGGATTGCTCCCGATTACCTCGGGATCAGATTCTTCCGACGCATAAATAAAAGACGGGATGTACCTGCGGACAGATTCCTTATAGTGCTGGTGCATCCACAGGTCATGCACGGAAAGGAAATTATCTTCATGCCGGAAGTTCTCATTTTCCTCCCGGATGCCTGAAAATGCCGAATCGACGAGACGCGGGCGAATTTCCGCGATCGCATCTTTGGTAACCTGCGCCAGGTTCCTCGCCAGGTCAGGCATCGTGACATTCGCACTCAACGGGCAGCCCCTTCCGGATCATCGCAATTCCAGCGGAGGCTCAATGCCGGGAGGGCTCATCGTTGCAGCTATGAACACGGCCGAAAAATCAGCCTTGCGCATGATCTGCCCGCCCGTCAGGTCATCGAAGCTCTCCACTTTGAGATCGGTCGCCTTCGTCATAGCGCCGAACACCGCGAAATAGAGTTGCGCATTCGCGTACCTTGACCTGATCTCCCGGGTTATGAACCCTACTACGTCAGCGTGTTTTACCTCAAAGTCGCAGATCACGATTGTCGGAAAATCCCGCGCTGCCGGGAAGTATGAATGCTCATCAAGATCGATTCCGTCCTGGACCTTGTTGCATCGCAGGTAGCCGATCGCGCATCGCGAGAATCGATCCGACGCCAGGAACGTTGCCATCACAAGGCCCGCCTCGTTGATCCCGAAGCAGATATCTGCATCCAGGCGCCGTCCGAGGTTCTTAATCTGGCGCGCAAGCCTTTCAATGCCGAGTCCGAAAGTACTCCAGTTCAGGTCCAGCAGTTGCCCTGCCCGCCGATTAGGAAGCGAGAAAACGCATATCTCAGAATTTCCAAACTCTACAGTCGGAACAGAGAGCATGAATTCTTCGCCAACCTGATATGCGTTACCGTAAAGCGACCCGCCCGCATCTCGGTGATTTAGCGGGTCTTGCTGGTTCCCGCTGCCGGGGGTCGGAGGCCGATTTCTCAGGGCAATCTGATCTTCGATGGGGAGTCTTTCATAGGCTTCCGCGACCAGTTCGCCCGGCGGAATCGACTCTTCGGCGGCACCAAGCGGACCACGACCGTAGGCAATGGACAAGATCATCAGGCTCGCGAACGAAGGAGGCGAACCCTGGCCGCGACCGCGCGCCCAGGTCTCCCACGCATTTACCGAGGTTCCTCCGAGGCTTGACCGGTACCCGGTCACCTCGTTGTAGCGAATAGCCGCCTGATCCTGCGACAGGCCGGCCGCATAACGATGCGCCTGGAGACTAGGAATATCCCGGTATCTGTTCATAAGCTCTGCTGCCGCAGCCCGCACGGAACCCGAGTCCGCCCATAGTGCTCTGCCGAGACTCGCCAGCTCGCGGCCACGTGCCTGAGGACTGATGCTGCTTCCCGAACTAGCTGTCCTTGTCATGCCCATACCTCGGCAGATGCCCTGTCGCCCTTGATCGTCTGCATGCCCAGCTAGAGCAAGCTCGCGACCCAGCTTACCCATTGCAATGGGCAATCTTAGGACAAGCCGAAATCTCCGCAGATCACGGCACCCAGGAACCCGGCTGTAGCCGCCCCGGTTAGCAGGTGTCACGGCCACGACCCCGGCGTCATCCTTGTTGTGCACATGACGAGAGGCCGGGAAAAACGGACCGCCGACAACGCAGCACCGGAACCTGCCTGACGAGCCGCCCCGAGGCCAGGATCGCCCGCATCCGCCCCGGCGCGGGCGGTCCTGGCCGCCAACGCGGAACTAGGGCGCTGAGGAATCGAAATGAGCTTCTGGGACAACGGGAAGGCACGGGACATGGCAGGCCAGTTGATGGCCGCGTTCCCGGGCTGGCTGGTGCTGTGGGGCACGTAAACGCGCCTTTCGGGCATAAGCGACTTCTTTATCGTTGGAATCTTGCCGCTAGCTTCCGCAGGCTTTCTCAGTTACATCCTGACCCGATCGCTGCGGTCCAACCCGATCGGCCAGGCATGGACAATCGCGGCCGTCGTCGCCAGTGGCGTAATCATGATGCTAGTGGCCAGGTTCGCATGGCGGTCAGGATTCTTCAAGCTCCCGCGTGAGGGTTACAGGAGACAGTGATGCCCCAGCTAAATGCTGACGGCTGTTGGGGTGCCGGATTTCTGGCAATGGTCGAGTCTTCGACGGCTTGCCGAAAGCTGGTCCTAGTCGTGTTCCGGCCCCGATGACAAACGCGTGGCAACACCCAGACTAAGGGCGAGGTGCAAGTATCCATGCATAAAGATCCCACGATTAACCTGGCGATCGGGCCGATGTGCCCAGTCCGATGCGAAGGTTGCTACACTCACTTCGGAAACACTTTCAGTCGGGGTGGTCTTATAACAGCCGCCGACATCACTGCTTTCGCCCAGGTTGCGCATGCCGAAGGCGTAAGGCAAGCAACACTGTCGGGCGGAGATCCCCTATTTCATCCCGAGATAGTGCCCATTGCCTTTGGGCTAAAGAAACTTGGGTTCATAGTCAAGGTCGATACAATGGGTACGGCACTACTCGATTCCGCACGTGTATTATTTAAAGGACGGGGCTTAGCTGCCAAGGTGGACGTGGAAGACCTTAAGCTGCACGTCGATTTCGTCAGCATTCCATTGGATGGGTCACGCCAGGAGACGCTTGAGAAATTCCGGTGCGGTCGTAAAAATCTGTTTACTGAAACGCGTGCGGTAGCTCAGTTGCTGCGGAATTCTGGAGTTGCTTTTGGCTTCAACACTGTTGCAAATACAAGCAACCTAAGCGAGTTGCTTGCCGTCCGAGACATCGCGGCAGAATGGGGCGCTAGTGAATGGCAAATCTTCGAGTACGATCCAACCGGACCCAACCCGTCAGCACATAAATCTAGACTGAGGCTAGCGTCCGGCCAGTTCTCTGAGTTCACGCGAGAACTAGGATCGACTTACGGTCACCTCAGGATAGTTTGCAAGAATCTTGAGGATCGCGCTGGCGCATATTTCTTGGTTGACGATTCCGGCCACGCGTGGAAGCCCTGCGGTGATGGATTACGGCATGTATTAGGCCACATCACGCGTGACCGCGAGCTAGTCTTATCAGCGCTCCGCCAGCATATCGCAGGTCTGCGGGAGACCGGTTAACAATCGTACAGGCGGTTATCGAGGTAGTTGGCAATTATCCCCGTGTGCGGGACAAAGAAGTTTTCAGGGAGGGCGGCCAGAGGGAAATAGCGCCACTCTTCGCACCGATCTGGCTCCATCACCCGGGGCTCCCATTCCGGATCGACTTGCTCAAAGGTTATGTGGACGTAATGGATATTGTTTTCTGGTTGAATATCATCCACTACGCTCACTAGGGTTAGCTGCTCGGGCTTGATAACTGCCCCTAGTTCCTCCATCGCCTCCCGGCACAGTGTATCCACTAGGCGCTCATTGAATTCGAGATGGCCACCTGGGAGCGCCCATGTGCCTGATCCAGAGCAGTTCTTACGCTTTCCGAGAAGGATGCTCCTATTTTTACGGGCAAGTAGCTCAACGCCTACGAGAGTTGGCGTCGAGGTTTCCTTAGGCATACTGGCTCCTCAGATTATGTAGCTGACTTCAGAACCGAATGGTGGTTGACCGGGTAAGCCTATCGAAATATGGCGGACCTATCTCTTGGTATTAACGAAGAAACCGGGGCCAGATTGCCGATCCGATCATTGAGAAGTACGACAGGCGCGACGAGGCCAAGCCGGCCCCTGACACCGGGCTGGCACTAGCAGACGACGGAGCGCGGCGAAACCGGGGTGCCTGACTCACTACCGGGTTCACTGCCCGGTTCAGTGTCCGATTCACTATCCCTGGAACCGGACACTGAACCGGACAGGTGTCCTGCCCCGTCCTCGCAGGTGAAGGAGTGCGACGGTCCTGCCGGCGGGTTCCCGACTGTCCTTACAGGCCACCCGGCCCGGCCCTGGTTTTCATGGTGTGGCCTTCGTGTCAGCTCAGGTGGCCAGCCCGCTGGCGCTATACGTGCGGTGACGGTCAGTGATCGTGCACGGGGATTGTGCACGGAGCTCGGCGCCCACCCCGGCACCGCGGGGCCGTTCGCGGTGCTGCGGCTGCCCGAACGCGAGCTGCCTGATTTCGCGTTCACCGAGCACCAGGCCGGCGGGCGCGTCTACCGGGGACCAGGCCACCTGGACTACTTCCGCCACGTCCTGAACCAGCTCAGCCTCAAAGCCCGCTCCGCCGGCCCGCCCCGGCAGATCCTCGACCAGACCTAGGAAGCTTGGGTGACCGAGGTCTTTAATTCTGAGTCAAGTTCATGTGTTCGCGGGTCGGGATAGCGGGCTGCCAGCGCACGGGGTGCCGTCGGCGGCGGCGCACCATCTACTTCACTCTCGACGCGAAGGACACCCTATGAGCCGTGAACCGCGGTGATTGGCCTGACGCCAGGAGCGTGCGGTGCCGCCAGACGCGGGCACCGCACGCTCTTCTCATGACCACTACCGCGACGGGAGCGCGGCGGCGGATTAACTCCAGGCGAACCCGGTTCCGGCCAGGCACTGAGCGCCCACGGTGGGCGTCGTGATGGTCGTGCAGGCCAGGACGTTGGAGTCAGTGTCCTGGACGGCATGGATGGTAAGGACCACGTCGGCGTCGCCCCCGTTGAAGGCCCCAGAACCGGTCGGGATCGCATAGTCGAGATTCAGCTGCACCGTAGCTCCGGCAGCTACCGGTGCCGCAGTTGACAGGAGGTCCTCCGTGCTGTTGTAGACGGGCGGGGTGCCGGTGGGAGGAGTGTTCAGCGGAAGCGTCGTCTGCGTCGGGGTGCCCGTTCCCGTGTCAGCGAGGAAGGTGGTTCCCTTGGTAGGATCGGCCACCGTGTCACCAGTCACGTAGGTCACGTCGTTTGTCGTATCCGCGAGATACAACTGAAGCCCGCTATCCGACCCGTCGTACAGGTCCGGCGCAGTAGTACTTGGGTTGTACACCGATATATCGACCGCAAGATATGCGTCAGTTGTCCCTGTGTAGGTGACGTCGTAGGTGCATGTCTCATCCGCGTTGTTGCCTATCGGCGCGTTGCTCGACGAGTCGCCGGGAAGCATGCCGCTGATGAGACATCTCACCTGCGTGGGAGTCCCCAGCGTGACGCTCCCTGAGCTGAACTCGTTCGGCGCACTTGTCACGGTGGCGCTGAACAGGCCGAAGGTGACACCTGTGGCGAGAGTCGCCACTGCGCCGAGTGTCGTCGCGGTGGCGCTGAGAAGCACCAGGCGTCTCTTGACTATTGATCTCATTACTTTTCCCCCGAGTAATGCGAGTTTCGCTTGCTGGTCCGATCTGATCTGGCGTGCCGTTGTCCGGCCTGGGCAGCGGTGGCGGCCTGGCTCGCAGCACCAGCAGAGTCTTGGGCGGCATCGTGCTCAGGTCTCCGCGTGCGGGTCCGGCGAGTCGGTCCCGTCGGCTCCTGGCTTATCCAGTCGTCTCGCCATCCGGAACAGCGGCCCGGCGAGGAAAAACAAGATGATGGAGAACAGCAGCATGCCCATGATGAACGGCTGGTGAAGCGCGCTCAGGATGTAGCCGCCGTCGCGGATCGAGTGCTGGAACATCCCGACAACATTCCTGGCCGGCCTTAGAACCCCGTCCGGGCCTTGATTCGCGTCGCCTTTGGTGTAGTAACCCACATGACCCTTGTGAATCTTTACGCCAATAATTCGGTGAGTAATGATTACCTGACTGCCCGGCGACTCGCGGAAGCTGATGATCTGGCCCGCGTGGAGATGCCTGGCCTGCGAAGGCGTCACAGCGCCGTCGATGAGTAGGCTCCCGGTATCGATGACCGGCGTCATCGAGCCGGAGACCACGGTCATCACCGGATGCCCGAAAACCATGTACTGGCCCTGCGATGACATGTGGCTGGCGATGGCCACGACAATGGCCGCCGATGCGAGCATGGCGATCAGCACCGTCATGGCGGTTGAGAAGATCTCGAGTACCGTGCGCCAGCGCCCGGCGCGTGCGGGCCTGGCCTGCGCGTGACCCGGCATGCGGCCGCGTGTTCCGTTCGTATCGACAGTGAGCATGTCATCATCTCCAGGTGAAAGTGCCACTCGCCGGGCACGTTTGTCCGATGGTGGATGCGTTGCAGGTCGCGGGCAACGGATTGGCAGGTGCCTGAACCGCCTGCACGATCAAGGCGACCTTCGCCTTGGCGCCCTGATAGGAATTTCCTACCGCCGACACGAAGAGCGGCGTGAGGATGAAGGTGACAGTGTCACCGCGGTGGAAGATCAGGCTAGGAGTGCCATTGTCTGGGGCAGCCAGTTCGTCCCTCGCCGTCCAGCAGGTGAACCCGGCCGGACAGGGCTTGCCTGTGCTGCCGGGTCCAGTTGGCACCGTGAAGCGGTGGCGGCCGTCGCTGAGTCTCATGGTCAGGCCGGTGCTATTGGTCCCGTCGTACAGGGGCGCCCCGCCTAGTCCGGCTTTTGAGCTGATGCGTATGGTCAGCGCCACGTGGGCGGGGATGGATCCGCGGTAGGTGACCGACAACGTGCAGGTGGCCGACCCGGTGAGGTCTCCTGGCGTCAGGAGGCCGTAGTGGCATACCTGGGTGCCTGAGCCATTGATGCGCATGGCCACGGTGCCCGCGGTGGCCGAGCCCGTGCCTCCGCCGGCGAGGATCTGCGCGGCGACGGCGAAGCCGGCTAGCAGCCCGCTGATGGCCGCCATCACCCCGATGGTGTAGAGCATGCGCGCGCGCCAGGGCCGGCCAGTACGTGCGGAGTCGCGGCGGAAGAAACTGACCAGGGAAGTCATCGCGTTGGTCCTCCCCAGATAGAGGCTTTGCCGCCGGGCCAGGCGAAGATGACACGCTGGGTGATGGTTTTCGATGCGCTGGCCGACAGATCCGGCCTGGCCGGCCTGAACCTAGCGAAGATCGAGTGTGACCCTGGCCGCAGCCTTGTGACAATCAGGAATGCCGGTCTGCCGTGGCCGATGACCGCAGGCCGGCCAAGAGGCACTGACCTTCGGCACGCCGAAGCGGGCGAGCCGGCCGGCAGCGGGTGCGGGTCCGTGCATCGGTAGAAGGTCACGCGGCCTGTCGGCCGCGACCGCTTCAAGGAGTGTGCCCTGACCGTGGCGAAGAAGACCACGGGCTGGCCGACCGCCGACGGGTCAGGGAAGGAGGTTAGTTGAGTGACTGTCGCCCTTCGCGGGTGACCGCTGGTCGCGGAGCCCGAGTAGCGCAGCGGGAACCTTGCGTGCTGGCACCCATTGGAGGCGCTGCGCGCGAGGTGCACCCTCAGCGGCACCTTCGCCCTGGCGCGGGCCGGTACCTTCGCATTCAGTCCAGTGATGGTCACCGCGGGCGGGGAGCCAGCAAGATCCTTGCCGTCGATGGTCAGGTTTGCCACAGGGCAGCCGACCGGAATCACCGGCACCCTGATCGTCACCGTCTTGAGCGTGATCGCGCGGATAGTCCGGTTAGTCACCCTGAGGATCAGGCGGGACGTGATACCCGGCGTGAGGTTGCCTATGGTGCCGGACAGGCCGAAACCGGAGCCGGATGTGAGCACGGCGGCCGGCACGATCCTCGGCGCTGGCCTGCCGCCTGAGTGCATGAGGCTCGCGCCAAGCGCGACGCAGGCGACCGCACCGGCAATGACGATGATCCGCGTGCGCGCGCCACGATCATCAGCTCTTAGTACCATGCGGAATCGGTTTCCCCCCCGATTGATCCCGACTAAACCGACTCTCCCGGATCGCCACCATTGTCGAGTTTCGAGAAAGATAATTGACTAATCACCGTGCACGGCGGAACGCGCCATGCACGCCTTACATAAGGCTCCAAGATTGCGAGACGGACATTCGACAGGCGTATGACTAGGCGTCTGAACTGGGTTTAGGCGACCTTGCCAGGAGGCTTCGTCTCTCTGTCCAGCCGACTCTGAAGCGTGACTATACAACGCCGTTCAACAGGCCATCGGTAAAGGATCGCGACGTTGCAAATTTTTCTTGGCCGAGTCAAGTTGCCTGCTATAGCGCTATACCGATGGCCCCGCATTACCTGACATAAACCGCGCGTCCTGGCTTCCTGCTGATAGCCGCGGCAAAGGGCAAGCACATTGGATATCGACTGCAGCGGGAAGTTCGGCAATTTGCCAGCGCCGTTTTGCGGGACGATGTGATACAACTCTTTGTAGTTAGATGACTACAAAAATTCATGCCGAGTCGGGCTCGCCCCGGCCAGCACCGGTGGGCCGGCGGCTGGCTGGCGCGCCGGGCAGCGATCGCGGCTGCGGCGGCGGCCGCACTGCCCGTGGCCGCTGGCCTGGCCAGCTTCTCGCCTGCCAGTGCAGCGACGGGCAGCCCGCAGGCGGTGATGAGCCCGGTGGCGACGCCCACGAACTGCGTGCCCGACGTCGGGGTATGCGGCTACCCGGATGCGGAGACCAGTGGCGTCCCTGGCTAGTCCTTCAGGAAGTACCCGACCAGGCGTCAAGCGGACCTGGCTGGCACTTCGACTCCTGCGGGTTCGTGCAGGTCGATGGCAACGGCGTCGGAACTACGTGCTCTACGGCGGGTTCCCTGCGCGGTCTCGCCGTTGCCCTGATGAGGTCACCGGGGCCGCCTTATTCTGTGGCGCTGGTGCCGACGAGGGTGAAGGAGAAAGTGGCGCCGTGGCCCACTGCACCCTCGGCGTCCACGCGGCCGCCCTGGCGTTCTACGATCTGCTGCACACTGGCCAGGCCGACGCCGGTACCGGGGTACTGGGCTGGCGCGTGCAGCCGCTGGAAAGGAGTGAAGAGCTTGTTGGCATGGGCAGGGTCGAAGCCCACGCCATTGTCACGTATATAGCAGCGGATGCGGCCGTCTGTGCCTGGTGTCATCCCGAACTCGATGGACGGCTCGTCCTGGCCGGCGGTGAATTTCCAGGCGTTCTGCAGCAGGTTCTGCAGGACATTGCGGATAAGGGGCCGGTCGGCCAATGCCCAAACGGGTTGCTGGATGATGAAGCGGACACGCCGGTCCGGTTCGCTGCGCTGGAGTTCCGCGGCGATGCCGGCGGTCTCGGCGCCCAGATCGACTGCCTGGAAGCGAATCTCGGCCCTTGAGAGGCGGGCAAGGCTTAGGAGGGCATCGATAAGCTCCCCCATCTCCTGGCTGGCGTTTTCGATCCTCTCGGCGTAACCTCGGCCCACGTCGCCGAGAGCAGGCCCGAATTCTTCTACCAAAGCCTCGCTGTAACCGCTCATGGCGCGCAGGGGGGCGTGCAGGTCATGTGAGACCGTATAGGCAAATGCGTTCAGGTTCTGGATGGTGCGCTCCAGCTCGTCAGTCCGCTGATGGTCAGCGACATTCTGCTCGAATGCTTCGCGGCGCTCGCCGTGACGTCGTGCGTCGAACAACTCGCGGGCGTCGCGGGCGTCGCTGTCCTGTTCCGTTTCGGCCTGGTCCTGGCTATCGCGAGCGTCGCGCCGCTGGGTCACGGCCTGGACGTCGGCCTCATCCTGGGCGTTGCGGGCATCGCGGCGCTGGGTGTCGGCCTGGTCGTTGATCTGGTCCTGGGCGTTGCGGGCATCGCGGCGCTGGGTGTCGGCCTGGTCGTTGATCTGGTCCTGGGCGTTGCGGGCATCGCGGCGCTGGGTGTCGGCCTGGTCGTCAATCTGGTCCTGGGCGTTGCGGGCATCGCGGCGCTGGGTGTCGGCCTGGTCGTTAATTAGGTCCTGGGCGTTGCGGGCATCGCGGCGCTGGGTGTCGGCCTGGTCGTTGATCTGATCCTGCGCCTTGCGGGCGTCGCGGCGGTAGCTGTCCTGTTCCACCTCGGCCTGGTCTTGACTATCGCGAGCGTCCCGGCGCTGGGTTTCGGTCCGGTCCTGGGCGTCGCGGGCCTCGCGGCGTTCGCTGTCGATTGTCCCGTCCGCCAGGTCCTGGTCATGCTGCAGGGCCTGGCGGATCTCCTCGTCGCGTCGGTCGCTCTCGGTCCTCCCCGCGGCTGCGGCTCGCTGGCGACCTGGCAGATCAGTCATGTCGATCATTCCCCCTATGCCGCCAGAAGACCTGCCATAGCAGGCCGCTGGCTGACCGGAATACCACCCCCGAGGCGGGCGAGCAGCTGGTCTGCTATCGATGTTGTTCACGCTGCTTGAGCGGATATTAGCCCACCCACTACTAAGAGTTAAATTTAGCACACGCACAGTATCTGGGTGTTGCCGGGTTCCGTCTCGGTTCCGCCATCGAGTTCACCGACGGCTCAGGGGCATCAGCACCTGAATGTGGGCCTAGTTCTGCGTCGTGCAGCGCGCGCCCGAGTACGCGCTGCGGCGCGATAGGGCTGAGCAGGTTCCCGCCGCTGTATGTCGGCACCGTACCGGGCTTCAGGAAAGGCGCCCCGCCGCCCCGGGTTTCTGACACTCTCTGTAGCGTGACAGCTACTTTTCGTAATCGCTCTTTCGGCCGGATGACTGCCTGGCGGACCGGCGGCTTGGTACTGCTCGGCAGCGGCCTGGCCGCGAGCGCGCTGGGCATGCTGCTGGTGCTGGGCGCGCCGGGTGCACACGCGACGACCGCGGGCAAGAGCGCCGCCAAGTCCTCGCACCCGGCGTCAACTCCGCCCGCTGTCCGCCGTCTGCCGGCCGCTTCCTGGCTGACGATCAGCGTGACCGACGGGCGGACCAGGGTCAGGCCCGGCGACCGGCTCAGCTACACCGTCCGGGTCACCGATGGCGGCACGGCGGCGGCACGGGGCCTCAAGATCACGCTGACCTTGCCCGGCTACCTGCAGGACATCTCGGCCGACCGGCACGCCAGGGCTTCGGCCGGGAAGGTCACCTGGAGCTCCAGCCTGCGCCCAGGTCAGGAAGCCGTTTTCCGGCTCACCGCACGGCTGGCGAGAACGCCGCATGGGCTCGTCCGCCTCGCCGTGGTCGCGTGCGCGGCTGGAGGCAGCGGCAAGGCCACGGTCTGCGCGGCGCACCTCGACACTCTTCCAGGGGCTGGCGGCGCTGGCGGCGCGAGCGGCTCGCGGAGAGCGGCCCCGGGGACGGGCGGGCGGACAACCTCGGCGGGAGAGCTGAGCGGATTCGTCATTGGCGGGATCGCGATAGCGGCGGCAGCCGCCCTGGCAGCCTTCGGCGCGGCGCGGATCAGAGCCCGGCGGCCCGGGCGGCTCGGACACCGGCATTCTGGTTGATGGCGTGGCAAGCAAGACGCACCCGTGCGGCCAGCCAGCCTGGAAACAGCCACACGACGAACGCGGCCTGCCCACCCGCCCACGGCCCGCGCCGGCTCAGGCCGTCACGCACCACAGGGCCGCGCCCCAACACCAATACTCGGCGCCGAAATCCCCCGCCGCGCCCACCACGCACGCGCTTCATGCTCTCCGAGCATGAAGCGCGTATCCAGCAGCCGCGCCAGAAACCAAGAAACCCGCAGCGCGTTAGCCAGGTGCACCATCACCGACACCGCCCCTACCTGCCGCCCGCCGCCATCGCCAGAACCTCATGCGCTTCCCGAACCGGCCGGCGCGTAGCGTGCGACACCGGCACAGCGGCCAGCGTCCTACGGGCCTTCGAGACGACTTCGTGCTCGCCCCGCCAGGCAGCGGGCAGGCCGCTCAGCACCCGCACGCTATGCCGCGCCCCGTTTTCCACGTCACCAGCCCGGATCAGCGACTCGGCCCGCAGCAATTCGGTCCCGGCCTGGACTCCAGCCGACGCCGGGCGCTTCAGGCAGGCGTCAATCGCAGTCATCGCCTCGCCCGGTCCGCCCACCCTTGCCAGTACCACCGCCCGTGTGCTCCACACCCGCCGCTCCGGATGGCCAAGGTCCGAGCCGGTCCCCTGCTCTTGGTCGGGCAACCGCTCCCAAGCGTCCTGGTGAGTAGCCATCGCCGCCAGCGCCTCAACACGCCGCCCCATCCCCGCCAGCGCCTCAGCCCGCGCCTGATGCGCGAACACCACGCCCGCGCACTCCGTGCCATCCGCCGCGGCCAGCGCCCGATCAGCCAGCGCCAGGGGATCACCTCCAGGCCAGAACCCCGCATTCACGGCGTGCCTGCCCACGATCAGCGCCACCAACTGCCCGTCGGCTGACTCGTCGGCCACGCGCACGGACGTGCGCCACCATCGCTCCGAGGTCAGCTGATCGCCCAGCGAACTCAGGCCAAGCGCCGTAAGCGCTGCTATCCGGGCCGCCGATCTGGTCAGCCGCACCCGCACACTGCCTGACGCCGACATTACCCGGTCAGTCACCTCAGCAGCATCCGCCAGCAGATGGGGCAAGTACCCAGACACCGGGGTCACAGCCGTCACCAGGGCATACCGCGCCGCTACCTGCTCCCACTGGTCGGCGTCACGCTCTGACACAGCCGCCGGAACGCCGTCCAGATGACGCCTGACCTGCTCCAACTGGAACGCTAGCGGTCCTGCCACGATCGCGCCCAGCAACTCACGGCGTCTCATCTCACCATCTCCTGATTCATCCCACTGGTGCCGTCCCGAGCGCAGGCTCGCCGCACGCCCAGGTCTTGCCGCCTCGACCAGCGCGCCGCCCGCGCTCAGCACCAGGTCCAGCTTCGCGACCATCTGCACAGACGGCCGCTGCTTGCCCGACGCCAGCCGCGAGACTAACGCCGCATCACACGGCACCAGACGCGCCAGGCCCCGGCCCGACAAACCCCGCTCACACATCAGCTCGCGCAGCAGCGCCGCGAAATCCGTCATACCGCCAATCTGCTATCCGGGCCAGCCCGAGCGCAACACCACCGCACGCCTGAAGCGGTGACGGAAATTGACCAGCCAGCAAATGACAGCTTCCCGGCCAGCCGCCCGGCCGCCCATCCTCAGACCCGAGCAATGCCCATGAGAACGCGGCAGCGAGCACCTGCCATATCTGAACGGAGTCCGGCAATGGCCCCTCATCCCCCACGACCCAGCGGCAACGCAGCACCGTCACTGCACCTTGCGCCGCCGCCGCCCGCTGACCAGCCCGATAACCGCGTGCCGGTCGCCGTTGCCCTGCTCGGGCCCATCAATCCATGGCTAGACGACTTCACGACACGCGCCGTGACCAGCAGCCAGGCGGACAACCTCCTGTCAGACCCCAGATACGTCATCGGCCGGCTGCACCAGGCACTCACCGCCATGCTGGCCGATGACCTGCCGCCGATGGACGCAACGCAACGATGCCTCTACCAAGCCATAGAAGACGCCGTCGCCTACCGGCACCGCACATGCCCCGAATGCGACACCGAAGGAAACTGCGCCACGTGCTCGCCCCACTGGCGCAAAGCAGACTAGTACGAAGCACTCTTCGGGCATCTCGGCCTCATCAGCGAACTGCCTACCCCGCTGACAGCCGTGAAGCCGGAAACCGGCGAATGAATGACGACACCGCGATAAACCCCGACAGCCTCAAACCTCAAAGCACGCCTACGAGCAAATCGCCGACGCCATCACCGCCCGCATCAAAACGGGCTACTACACCAGAAGGCTCCCCGCAGAAAAAGCACTCGCCGAGGAATTCGGCGTCTCCTACGTCACCATCGGTGAGGTAGAGGTTGCCGTAAACCGTGCCGCGAATCTGCATTGGCACGCCGAGGAACGTCCGCATCGGCGTATGCCCGCCAGGAAACCCGGAGGACTGCGGCTGCTCCGCGATGTCCGGGGTGCGCAGTGGCCTCGGCCGGGCGATTAGCTCCCCGAGCAGGCCCTTGCCTTCCGGCCAGTGATCGATGGCGGCGATCTGCGCCTCGTCGAGACCGACCGGGATGAACCTCGACGGTCAGCCGCCATATGTTGTCAAATGGGAACGCACAGGTCACATCGCGATGATCGTCCCCGATCAGTACTCGCGGGTCGTAACAAAAGACCCCGCAGTCCGCGACCATCACGGCTGATGCGGGATCGCCGGTGCGGCAGCCTCGTGTTCCGGCGGGAGGTTGCCGTCATGGAGGTCCTTGGCTTGCTAGTGAAACAGGCAATACTGAACGTTGCCGGCTCGCAGCAGGGTTCGGCAGGCTAGGAGAGGGTTGGCATGACCAGCGCTGGCGAGGCGGGCAAGATCAAGGTGTTCCTGCTTGATGATCACGAGATTGTCAGGTGCGGGGTGCGCGAGCTGCTCGAGGCGCAAGATGACATCGTCGTGATCGGTGAGGCCGGTACTGCGGAGTCTGCCCTGGCGAGGATCCCGGCGCTGCGTCCTGACGTGGCAATACTTGACGTGCGGCTGCCAGACGGAGATGGCGTCAGCGTGTGCCGGGAGATCAGGTCGCAGCTGCCGGAAGTGGCATGCCTGATGCTGACCTCCTTCGGCGATGACGAGGCGCTGTTCGACGCGATCATGGCCGGCGCTTCCGGATATGTGCTGAAGCAGATCCGCGCGCTCGATCTCGTGGGCGCCGTTCGCACCATCGCTTCAGGGGCTTCGCTGCTCGATCCGGTCGCGGCCAGCCGGGTGATGCAGCGGATGCGCGACCAGGCGGTCCGCGAGGACCCGCTGGCCCGGCTGACCGGGCAGGAACGGCGGATTCTCGAGCTGATCGGCGAGGGACTGACGAACCGGCAGATCGGCGAGCGCATGTTCCTGGCCGAGAAGACGGTCAAGAACTACGTGTCCGCACTGTTCGCCAAGCTCGGCATGGAGCGGCGGACCCAGGCAGCCGCCTACGCCGCCCGCATGCTCAATGACGACGGATCGAACCGCCAGCAGAAGTTCTAGCCGCTAGCGCGGCTGCCGCAGGCACTGATCCCGCGTGGCGGCGGGATGTCCTCCGTGGTACTTGGGCCCCCTGGAAACGCGCCGCTTGCGACTCAGGCGTTCTCATGACTTTTATTGGCCCGCACTGGCTTGTGCCGTTGGGACCGGGCGACCAGGACTTTCGGCCCTGCCGGCGAAGCGGGCGCGACGGCGAGGATGAAGGCGAGGTTAAGAGGAAATGGCCGCCGGCGGCGGCCCGAGAAAAAAGGAAGTGCGTTGCGATGACAAAACCGGTTGCGGCGATCATGGGCGACCCGGCCGAGCGTCCCGCCCCGAGGGCGTGGGACCAGGTGCGGGAATCGAAGGTCCTAGCGGTCGGCTGGACGGCCATGCGGGTCTGGCTGGGGATCATGTGGATCCAGGCCGGCGCCGCCAAGCTGTGGGGCGCTGAGAGCGCCGCCTTCATCCGCGGCAACGGCGCCGGGGTGGCCGGCTTCGCCGCGCACGGCACCCCCGCCTACACCTGGTGGGGGAGCTTCCTGCACGGCTTCGTCGTCCCCAACGCCGGCTGGATCGGCGTGCTCATCGCGGTCGCAGAGTTCGCCATCGGCGTCGCCCTGGTGGCCGGCCTGTTCACCCGCCTGGCCGCGCTCGGCAGCCTCGCGCTGCTGTTCACCTACGTCATGTCCGGCACCGCCAGCGTGTGCGCCTTCTACGCCCTGTTCGCCATCGTGATCCTGGCCATGTGGCGGACCTCGAGCTGGATCGGCTTCGACGGGCTGCTCGCCAGCTACCGGCGCCGCCACCACGCCGGGCGCCTCCACATCAGCTTGCGCAAGACCCGCGCCGCCACGCCGCACCCGGCCAGCGCCGCCGCCTGACATGCCCCGCCCCCAGGCGGCCACCAAAAACACCGATGCGGCCCGCGCGAGCGGGCCGCATCAGCGGTCTGGGCAACGGCGAAACCGTAGCCGGGGTTTCGCCGTTGCCCAGACGGATTACGGCTCCGGAATGGTTGCTAGCGTGTCATCCCAGAAGTTGCCAGACCAGACATTGCCAGGTCCGGCCGGATCCCAGTGCGCCACCGGCCCGAAATGGCCTCCATTCGGCAGGAAGAAGCGGCTGAACCGGTTATTGGTGACCTGAATGTTGCTGGTGTCAGGACCGCCGCTATTGAACCCGCCGTAGAGCACGTAGTTCCCGCCGGCCAGGACATTGCCGTCGATGGTCTTGTTACCCTGGGCTCCGCCGGTCGAGAAAAGGCCGATCGCGAACTCGGTGCTCGTGCCCACCAGGACGGTGTTGTCCTGGATGGTCATCGGGTTCGCGCCGCCGTTCGATTCGATGCCGATGATCTTGTTTCCATCGGCGCCGGGCATCTCGGAATGGATGTAGTTGCCGGAAATCGTGCCCTCGTTGACGTTAATGGCCGGCGAGGTGTCAGCGATGTTGTCAGCGGTCACCTGCAGGCCGGTCGAGTCGCCGAAGAGGTCGACGATCCCGCCTGCCAGCGTGGTGCTCCTGATCTCGAGACCGCTGATCGTGGTGTGCTCGATGGTGACATTGCTCGTGTGCCGCAGCGTGATCGCGTTGTCGATCGACGGGCTGGGAGACGGCGTTGCCGGCACGCTGCCGCGCAGGTTAGCCCCGGTGATCACGCCATGGGTGATCAGGTCGTCCTGCAAGGTCACGTTCGACGCCGCGATGTTGACGTTGTAAGGGATCAGCAGGCCGCTGAGGTCGGCGCCGTTACCATTGACCTGCACGAACCCGTGGGAGTCGAAGTGCCAGCCAGGTCCGCTCGACACCTGGTCGGGTACCTCCTGAAGGACGACCGAGCCGGGTACCCCACTGGTCTCCGCATCCGGGTAGCCGCACACCCCGACGTCGGGCACGCAGTTCGTGGGCGTCGCCACCGGGCTCATCACCGCCTGCGGGCTGCCCGTCGCTGCACTGGCAGGCGAGAAGCTGGCCAGGCCAGCGGCCACGGGCAATGCGGCCGCCGCCGCAGTCGCGATCGCTGCCCGGCGCGCCAGCCGGCCGCCAGCCCACCGGTGCTGGCCGGGGCGAGCCCGACTCGGCGTGAATTCTTCCATCAGTTGCTCCTTCGGTTACGACAGAGACGATCTGTAGTCGTCTAACTACTCAGAGTAATATCACATCGCACTGCGGAACGGCACTGGCAAATTGCCGAAGTTCCCGCTGCGGTCGATATCCAATGTGCTTGCCCTTTTGCCGTGGCTCGTTGGGCTACAGCGGCGGGAACCTGCTCAGCCCTATCGACGGCCTGATCCAGGCCGCCCGGATCGCCGGGACCACGCCGGCGACCACGCCGGCCGCTACCCCGACGAGCGGCGCCGGCCAGAGCGCCAGCGGCGCGACCACAGGTGTCCAGTGACTGGCACGGGACACCAGCACGACGACGGCGATGCCCAGGCTCGCGCCGGCCAGCCCGCCGAGCAGGCCGAGTATCACCGACTCGGACATGACATGCGAGGCGATGTGCCTGCGCCTGGCCCCGAGGGCGCGCCGCAGCGCGTACTCGGGCGTGCGCTGCACGACGCAGAACAAGGTGAGGCCAGCGATGCCGAAGACCCCGACGGCCAGGCCGATCCAGGCAACCGCGACGAACAGCCCGTCGAGCGCGCCTGCGACCTGGTCGCGCAGCCCCGTCGGCGCGTGGCGCAGCCGCACGGTCAGGGTCTGCGGCTTGGCCGGGCTGATCGCGTACGGAGCCTGCCTGGCCACGATGGCGGCGGCGCCCGGCCTGGTGCGGATGAGCACGGCCGGCCGGGCGCCTGCCCGCTGGTCAGGGGCTCCGAAAAGCGCGACGGCGGTCGATGACGGCAGCATGACGGACCGCCGCAGCCACGACTGCCGGACAGCACCAGAAACAATCCCGGTAATAACGCACGGCATCCCGTTGATGTAGATGACAGGCTGGCCGGCGATTCCGGTAATGCCGAATGCCCTGGCTACGGGCGCGCCGACGAGGCAGATCTGCGCCGCATTCGCCTGATCCCAGGGGCCGAACGGCCCGCCCTGACTGATCTTGACTCCCGCCGCCGCGAGGAATCCGGGAGTGACCGCCAGCACCGGGGTGCTCTGGCCCGGCCGGCCGGCACGTTCTGCCGCGCCGCTGCCGAGCGGCCCGGGCGAGACAATCACGGGCTGGCTTGACCTGAGCCGCCAGTAGACGCCGGAACTCACCACGCCAGCGAGTGCGTCCAGCCGCTGCTCGGTGTCAGCGGGGAAGGGCAGCCTCGCCGCCGGCAGTCGCGAGCGCGGCGCCGTCACCCTGATGGCAGTCGGCAGGCGCTTGGCAAAGGCGGCGCTCACCTGGCCGTTCGCGGTGCTGACCAGGCCGAGAACCGCCACGAACCAGGCTACGGCCGCCAGCGAGGCCAGGCTCACGGCCATCGCAGCGAGCGGCCTGGCGACGATCGAGGTAAAAGCCTCGCCCGCGGCGTCGCCCGGCCGCAGCGTAGTGCGCTTCTCGATGACCCGCTTCACGGAAGAGAGCCAGCGCCTGAGTCGGTGAGCGCCGCCGGGCCGTCCGGTCGCTGCGGCAGCGGCACGGCGGTGGGGGCGGGCGGGCCAAGCCGCACCGAGCGGGAACTGTAAGCGGCGGCGAGTTGCTCGGCCGTCGCGATCAGGACAGTCTTGCCCTCCCGGTGCAAGCCCGCGAGCAGCGCGATCACCCGGGTCGCGGTGGGCTGATCGAGTCCGGCCGTGGGGTCATCACACAGCAGCAGGCTCGGCTGGGCGGCCAGTGCCCTGGCGATCGCGCAGAGAGCGAGTTCACCAGCCGATAGCTGCCAGGCCATCAGGCGGGCCTGCGCGGCCAGGCCGACGCGGTCGATTCCCTCCATGGCGGCCCTGACCCGGTCCCGCCGGCGCAATCCCGAGTACCGCAGCGGCAGCATCACGTTGTCGAGGACCGGTCTGGTCGGCAATATCATTCTCCGCTGGAAAATGAAGCCGATCTGGCGCCCGCGCAAAGCCGACCGGTCGCGATCGCGCAGGGCGGCGGTGTCAGCGCCGTTCAGCAGGTAGCTGCCGGAGGCCGGCCGGTCGAGCAGGCCAAGCACGCTGAGCAGTGCCGACCGGCCCGACCTGGGCTGGCCGGTCAGCATGACCAGCTCACCGCGCCACACGGTCAGGTCGAGGTAATCCCGCTCGGGCTGGCCGGGCAGCACGAGGCCGCGTAGCTCGATGACGGGCGCCGCGTGCCGGTCCGCGCGGGGCTCCGCGGGGGTACCGGGCACTGGGCGCCCCCCGCCGGGCGGCCGCCAGTCGTCCGCTTCCGGAACCAGCCTGACAGTCATCTGGCCGCCCCGATCAGCACGCTGTCGCCCGGGCCGAGGGCTCCTGGCCTGACCGCCTGGACAGCGACGAGCCCGCCGGCCTGCGGACCGGTGTCGATGGCCACCCGGTCCATGCGGCCGTGGCCGGCGAGCCGCACCACGTAGGGCGTTCCGCCGTGCGCGCCTGAGAACACCGCGGTCAGCGGCACGGTCAGAACCCGCCCGCGGGTCACGGGCGCGAGCAGCGTGAGCCGTACCTGGCTGCCGATGCTGCGCTGCGGAAGCAGCCGCCTGCTCCGCACGAAGACGCCGAATCCCTGCGCCCGGCCCGTCGAGGCCTGGACCCTGAGCGTGCTGACCTTGGTGACCTTCCCGGCAGTGACCCGGCCCGACTCGGCTTGCCCGATTCGGGCCGGAATGCCGGCCCGCGCCCGCGCGGCCTGGTGCGCGGTCAGGAGCGCCGTGATGTACGGGTGGCCGACTGCGAGCGTCACGACCGGCTGGCCTTGCCGCACCGAGGTCCCTGGCCTGGGCGGCGCCGACACTACGAGGGCCGAGGCGGCCGGGATGTAGGTGACCTCGTCCATTGGCAGATAGACCTCTGGCTCGGGCGGGAACGGCGCGGTCTTTTTCGCCTTGGGGGTAAAGGTCGGCGCCCGGTAGCCGAGGTGGTGGTACAGGAACTCGACGGCCAGTGCGGTGCCGCCGCCGAAGAAGCCCGGCGGGTCGAAATCGGAGTACCCGAGCCCGATCAGCGCCGACTGCAGTTCCTTGACGTCAGGGCCGGTGTCGCCGGTCCGCAGGTCCCGGTAAGCGGGCAGCCTGCCGCGCAGCAGCACCAGCGGCCTGCCGTCGACCTCGGCGGCGACCTGCCCCGGTGACAGCTTGCCGCCGCGCTTCGCTGGCATCTTGGTGATGACCGCGGTGCGATACGGCGCCGCCGCCCGCACCTCGATCATCTTGCCGGGCCGCACGACTCCCGGCAGCACGATGCCGTCGCGCAGCACCCGCATCCGGGCAACCCCGGTGATGACCGACGCGGCCGGCGCGGCAGTGCGCGCCGCGAGCTGCGTCGGTGATTCGATCAACCTAGCCGCTGCCAAGCCGGTCGCTGACATGACGATCACACCAACAGCGACACCGGCGAGAAAAAAGCGTCTGGTCCTGAGCGGGTCCTTGACGGACCCAGCGCCCGGCCCCCCGTACAACCGCTGACCCCCCGTCTACCTGGCGCACGCTACCACGATCAGTCGCACCGCACAGGGAACTGTGACCTGCGCGTTTGCTGCGTCAGCGCGCCCTGGAAATGGCCAGGGTGGAAACCGTCCCAACCAGGGAATGCTGCCGGTGTGCGACGGACGGGGGACCGGAGGGGACGCGAGCCGCGTCGCGCGCCGATGCGGCGGATAGCACGCTGGGCAGCCATGGACGGCAATCCGCTGCGCCGCCCGCTCGACCGCACCGAGCGCGCCTTGTTCGTCTTGCTCGCGCTCGGGTTCCTGGTCGCCGCGCCCGTCGTCGCGCCCATGGCCGGCCGCTTCGCCAGGACCGCGGGCCTGGCCGAGGTCAGGTCGCAGCAGTCGTGGCGCGAGGTGGACGCGGTGCTGTTGCGGCACGCACCGAGGCAGTTCTACGGCTACAACTCTGAGCTGACCATCTGGGTGCCGGGCAGATGGCGGGCGCCGTCCGGAGTCACCAGATCCGGGCTGGTACCGACCCAGCCCGGCATGCCGGCGGGCGCGGACGTCCGGATCTGGGTCAGCCGGGCCGGCCAGCCGACCGGCCGCAGGCCCATGACGGCCGGCCTGGTGGGGGTCCGGGTAGCGGCGGTTGAGTCGCTCGCGGTCACCTTCCTGGCGGTAGTGGCCTTGCTGCTGGCCTGGCTGGTCCGCTGGATGACCGACCGGCGGCGGATGACCTGCTGGGGCATCGAGTGGGCTTGTTTCGGGCCGCGCTGGTCGGCGCGACATTTAGCGAATTTACCGCTACATATTCACATCAATACGATTTGAACTTTCGCCGGCTTCGTGAGTTCTTGATGCCGTCCCCGCAGCGCCGTCCCCGCCACGCCGCTCCCTGATGAAACCGTCCTGCTTGACCGCTGCTGGCCGTGGATGGTTGGGTTCAGGGCATGAACATCGGCGGGGCGGCTGTGATGCTCGCGTGGTAGCGATCGCATTCGTATTTATCGGGATCGCAATAATTCTGTGCGCGGCGGCGGTACTTGGCTTGCTCGGAATTGGCCAGCTCGCGCTCTCGGGCTCGGACGCGCTTGAACGCGACGGCCTGCCCAGGGGCGGGCGCGCGCCCGCCTGGTCGCTTTCCGATGCCGGCGGCATCACCCGGACGTCACCGCCGGCCTGCCCGCTTCAGCTGATCATGTTCGCTGACCACTCACTGAAGTCGTTTCCCTCGGTTGTCGCCGGCCTGCGCGCACTCCGCGCCCTGCGAGCGGCCGCCGAACTGGAGATCGTGCTGCTGACTCGCGGGCCGAAGCCCGGTGCGGCGGAGGCGCTGGCCCAGCTTGGCCTCGGCGGCATCCCGGTGCTGGCCGGCTCGCCCGCGATCTACGCCGATTACAACGTCAGGGTCATGCCGTTCGCGATCTTCGTGGACTCAGCCGGAGTGGTACGCGCCTCGAGCCTGGTCAATCACGACTGGCAGGTGGCCAAGCTCAGCCAGGTGGCGGCGATCCCGGTCGAGGCGGATGAGGCCGGGCCCGGGCGGGCGCGCTCGCTGCGGGCGGTGGTGTGATCATGCACGTCGCTGGCCTGCCCGCGCAGGCAGTCGTGCTCGGCTGCCGGGCGGTGATCGCCGTGCTGCTGCTCGCGGCGGGCGGCGCGAAGCTCGCCGACCTGCCCGGCTTCGCGTCGGCGGTCAGGCTGTTCATGCCGCGGAACCTGCCGTCAGCCCTGCCGCGCGGCCTGGCCGGCGCGGTTGCCGTCTTCGAGCTCGCCCTGGGAGCGGGCAGCCTGGCGCTTCCGCGCGTGAGCTGGCTCGGCGGCGGCGTGCTCGTGATCTGCGCCTGTTTCCTGGCGGTCAGCGTGGCCGGATTCGCCCGCCACCGGGGCCAGCCGTGCCGGTGCTTCGGCGGCTTGTCCGCAGGCGGCTTCGGCGCCGCCGGGATCATTCGCGCGGCCGGGCTCACGCTTGCGGCCGGTGTCGCGACGGCCGGCGTTCCGGCCAGCGCGGTGGCGCTCAGCGCGGCCGCGCGGCTTGGCCTGCTGGCGGCCGGCGTCCTGGTCGCGGGCGCGGCGTTCAGCGCGGCGGCCGCCACGGCCAGGTCCGGCGGCAGGCCCGGTGCCTCGCCCGGTGGCAGGCGCGCCGGGCCGGGGTGGGTGTGACGATGCGCATACCGCTTTACCTGGCGATCGCGCAGTGGGCGCTGCTCGGCGCGCTCGGCGCGCTCGTCATCGTGCTGTTCAGGCAGCTCGGCAAGCTGATGTCCAGCGCCGCGCCGGCCGACGAGCTCGGCCCGCCGCTCGGGGGCCTGGCCAGCCCGGTCACCTATGCCAGGCCAGGTGAGGACACCGCCAGGCGGCTGACGCCGGGGGACGGGCAGCCGGCGCTCGTTGCCTTCGTCGACCCGACCTGCCCGTCCTGCGAGCGGCTCGTCCGCACCCTTGACCAGCTGCGAGCGGCGGGCGAGCTCGCGGCGGCGCGGGTGCTGCTGCTGATTTCCGATCCGGCCAGCTACCTGCGGATTTCTGAGGCGTTCAGCCAGACCGGCCTGGAGGTCGGCCGCCCTGCTGACCGGGCCGGGCTCGGCTTCTACCGGGTGAGCGGCACGCCCCTGCTCGTGGCCATCGACGGATTCGGCACGGTCAGGGCGGCCGGATCGGTGATCAGCGCGGCGGATGTTCGCCGCTACCTGGCCGCGTGCGCGGGCCAGGTGCCGGAGCAAGCTCATGCCGGTTCTGAAGGCAAATAGCGGCAAGCAGGGGGAGGACGTTCGATGGGCCGGGTGAAATCGGGCACATTCGCCGAGCGGGTGGCCCGCTCGATGAACCGCAGGGACGCGCTGCGCCGGGTGATCGTCGGCGGCACGACGGGGCTCGCCGCCCTGGCGGCGGGCAGCAGTCCGGCCGAGGCCGCGACGTGCACCTGCGGACCGACCAGGCGATGCTCGCATTGCCCCGAAGTGGGCTGCCCGCCGAAGTACCACCTGTGCAAGGGCTCGTTCACGAGCAACTGCTTCAACGCCCAGGGCTTCCGGTGCGAGTGGCCTGCCGGCAACTGGATCGCGTGCATGAACCTGGGTAAGGGCCTCGGCTACAAGGTCTGTTACGACTGCATCGGGGCGGCCGGATGCGAGGGCTGGTGCACGTGCCTGTCGGCGTGCGTCTGCTGCCACTGCGCGAGCCCGGCCGACGTCCGGGCCGAGCAGCGCCGCCTGCAGCACGTCGAGCTGGCGTGACCCAGCTCGCCGCCTGCCTGGCGGGCCTGGCGGTCGTCCTGGCGGTCGTCAACGGCTATTCGAAGGCGTACTCACCTTGAGGCGTGAATTCGGCCGCGTCGCTCGCGGCCGGCTTCCCGGTCGGGAAGCCGCCGGCGCGCGGCCTGGTCATCGCCTGCTACGCGGTTCCGGCGGTACTGGCCTGGGTGCTGCTCGGAGCTGGCCTGATGGCGCTTCCCGGGACGGGGGCCGCGCTGGCGGCCGCCGCGTGCTACGGCTGGTACTACGGCATCACCGAGCTGACCGGAAGGCCGGGCCTGGCGCCTCCCGGCCGGCGCTGGCAGGTACCGCAGTCGATGATGATCGGGGCTCCGCGCGGCCGGCGGCTGCTGGTATGGGGCACGATCCTCGGGCCGGGTTCCTCACGCCGAACCCGTACGCCGGCTTCGGCGTGCTGCCGCTGGCCGTCGCCGCGATGCGGGTGTCGGGGACGAGCGCTGGCCTGCTCCTCGCCGCTGCCGTCGGCCTGGCCCACGCGACCGCCAGGGCGGTGGCGCTGCTGCGCGACGTGTCGGCGGCCCGCGAAGTTCAGGCAGTGCCGTCCATGGCGGCCGGGCCCGCCGTGCCCGCCACGGCGGCCGGGCAACTGGAGCTGCTGCTCAAGGCCATCTACTGGCGCAGGCTGGACGGGGCGATCCTGCTCGCTGTCGCCGCCGTGGCCACCGCGCTCGCGGTGCGCTACTTCTAAAGGGAGGACCGATGCGACGCACAAAGCCGCCGGCCGCGCTGAGCGCAGGCGCGACCCTGGTGACGATGGCAGCGCTGACCGCCGTTCTCGGCGGCTTCGCGCCCGCACTGAGTAGCGAGGTGCCTGCCTTGCGCGGGCGCGAGGTCATCAAGATCGTCAGCACCAAGCCAGGGCCCATGCACGCGAAGGCCACCGCCAAGGGGGCGTTCAAGGCGACCGGCTACTTCGTGCGCAGGAAGGCGAGCCTGGTCTTCCCCAAGGGCAAGCTCGTCGTGCGGCGGCACCTGACGACAACCTCCGTGTCTCCGCCCAACCTGGGTACCTGCTCGTTCCGTGAGCACCAGGCCGGCACCTTCCGGGTCAGTTTCGCGACGGGCAAGTACAAGAGACTTCGCTATAGCGGACAATTCTCCATTACCATCACAGGGCACCTCAAGAAGGCAGGGCATGATCAGTGCGGCTCGAAGCTCGCCAGCTATCGTGCCGTGACCACGGAGACCGGGACTATCCGGTAGGCCAGGGAGGGACGGCTGGCATGCCTGACTATTCGCATGCCTGACTTGTCGCTGCTGCCGCCCTCCGCCGTGATCGAGGGCGAGGATCTGCGAGTGGGCGGCTGCCTGCTCAGCGAGGTGGCCGACGAGTTCGGCACTCCCGCCTACGTGATCGACTCCGGGGCGCTGCGGGACCGGGCGCGCGAGTACGTCTCGGCGCTGACAAGCCGGCATCCCGCCGGCCGGGTCTGCTTCGCGGTCAAGGCGCATCCATCGGTGTCGGTGACGCGCGAAGTGGTGCGGGCCGGCCTTGGCTGCGATGTCGTCGGCGCGGGCGAGCTCGCGGTGGCGCTGGCCGCTGGCGCCGATTCGGCGACGATCGTGATGCACGGCAACGCGAAGTCCGACGCCGACATCGCGGCGGCGCTGGCGGCGCGCATCCGCTACATCGTCGTCGATGGCTTCGATGACATCGACAGGATCGAGCGGCTCGCCAGCCGCACCGTCCCGGTGCTGCTGCGGGTCAGTCCGGGCATCGAGTCGGCCACGCACGCCGCGCTGGCGACTGGCGGCCGGAACTCGAAATTCGGGGTGCCCGTCGAGCAGGTGCCTGAGGCGATCACCCGGATGCGCGCCAGCCGCCGGATCGACCTGCGCGGGCTGCACGCGCACATCGGCTCGCAGGTAGCGGCCGTCGAGCAGTTCGAGGCGGCGGTTGATGCGCTCGCCAGCCTGGAGCGGTTCGGCGTCTATGACTTCGGCGGCGGGCTGGCGGTCCGCTACGTGCCGGGGGACTGCGTGCCCGACGTCGGCGACTACGTCGGGCGGCTGGTATCGGCGGCGCACCGGCAGCTGGGCACCGGGATCGAGATCCTCATCGAGCCCGGCCGGTCCATGGTGGCGCGGGCGGGGCTCACGCTCTACCGGGTGCTGACCGTCAAGCGGGCTGGCAAGCTGCATGTCGCTGTGGACGGCGGCATGGGCGACAATCTCGAGCCTTCCCTCTACGGGCAGCGTTTCACCCCGCTCGTGCTCGGCCGGTGGGACTCCGAGCCGGTCCTGGCCGACCTGGTCGGGCGGCACTGCGAGGAGGGCGATGTCATTACGCCGGACGCCGTCATGACGCTGCCCCGCATCGGCGATGTGGTGATAGTTCCGGCGACAGGCGCTTACTGCTTCACTATGGCGAATAATTACAATGCCGCGCTCAAACCGCCTGTGGTCTTCTGCAATAACGGGACGGCGAGGATCGCAATTCGCCGCGAGAGTTTCGATGAGATGCTCGCCAGGGAAGTAGCTCCGTGATATTGCCTGCCAGCGCCCATTAGCCGTCGTCAGCGCTTGACACGTCCGAGGCAGGACGGCATGCTATCCATACTCTGTACGCGGTGAAATGTTCCCTAGGGGCCTACCCTGGGATAGGGAGCAGAGTTTCCTTGGCCTGGCTCAATTATTACGTGGCGGGCATTTATTGCCCCGCCCGCTCTCGTCAGATAGTTGCACAACGCATTCAACCTGCTGCGGTTCCCTGATGCCGCCCACGGCAAAACAGGTCACTGATCTGCTTGGCGACCTCATCAGGATCGAGTCCGTCACGCCATGGCTTGTCCCGAGTGGTTCCGGCGAGCAGTCGATTGCCCGGTATATCGCTGACTGGCTGGCGGACATGCCGGTCGACGTCGAGGTCGTCGAGGTCGAGCCGGGCCGGCCGAACGTGCTCGCCAGGCTGCGCGGGAGCGGCGGCGGCCGAACGCTGTGCCTCAACGCCCACACGGACACGGTCGGGTATGACACCTGGCCCGATGACGCGCTCGTGCCCCGGATGATCGGGAACCGCATGTACGGGCTCGGCGCATCGGACGACAAGTCAGGGTGCGCGGCGGTGATGCTCGCCTTGCGCGCGGTCGCTCAGTCTGGCGCGAGGCTGTCGGGGGACCTGCTCGCCGCCTTCGTGGCCGACGCCGAGGGAATCTCGATCGGCTCTGAGCACCTGGCCAGCGTGGGCGGCATCGACGCGGCCATCGTCATCGAGCCGCGGCCCGTCAATCATCTGGTCGTCGAGCACCAGGGGTTCGGCTGGATCGACGTGATCACGCACGGCGTGGCAGCGCATGGCTCGGCGCCGGACGCCGGGGTTGACGCGATCGTGCACCTGGCCGAGGTCATCACCAGGCTGCACCGGCTGGACAGGACCAAGTTCCAGCCGACTCCGTCGCTGCTGAACGGCCGCGCCGTCTTCCACGCGGCCACGATCGCCGGGGGCACGAATTACGCCACGTACCCCGACTACGCCAGGCTGGGGATCGAGATCGGCACCATGCCGGGCGAGCACCTGTCTGACCGGATCGCCGAGATCGAGGCGATCTTCGCCGAGGTGGCCAAGAACGAGCCGGGTTTCAACGGCGAACTCGACGTCAAGCTCGACCGCGAGCCGTTCGTCGCGCGCGGTCACGAGGCGCTGCAGGGCGAAGTCGTCGCCGCCATGACCGCGGTGCTCGGCGGCCGGCCGGTGATCACGGGCATGAATGCCTGGAGCGACGCGGCCCTGATGCAGGCCGCCGGGATTCCGACCCTGCTCATGGGCCCGACTGGCGGCAACGCTCACACCGCGCTCGAGTGGACCTCGATCAGCGACATCATCAGGCTCACCGAGATCCTGTCGCGGGTGGCGATCGGCTACCTCGGCCGATAGCCCCGGCGAGAGCGGCCAGGCGGGGCGCTAGTCGGCCGAGTGCACGGTATCGGCCTCGATGATCTCCTCGGTGGCCGCTGCCGTCTCGGCCTCTTCCCGCGCCCGCTCCCGCGGGGTCTGCCGGGCCGCGCTCTCCACGGCCGCGCGCTCCTTGACCACCTCGGTGCCGCTGTGCCGCAGCGCGAGGACGGCGGCGATCACCAGCACGACGGCGGCCATCGTGAACACGATCACCAGCCCGTGGTGGAACGGGCCTGAGATCAGCTGCGGGAAGAACTGCTTGCCTGTCAGCACCTTCACGTTGTGCGCGGGCAGGTGGGCAAGCACGCCGGTCGGCGCGAGCAGCGTGTGGATCGGGTTGTAGCCGAGGAAGGCGGCGAACAGGCTGCCGACCGGCGGAAGCTGGCCGATCTGGTGCGCGATGTGCGCCGGCACGCCCTGGCGGGCGAGGCCGCCGGAGAGCGTAGTCGGCAAGGTCGCCGCGAGACCCGCGATCATCAGCGAGAAGAAGATGCCGATGGACAGCACGAAACCCGAGTTCTGGAAGGTCGCCATCATGCCTGACGCCGCGCCCCGCTGCTTCGGCGGCACGCTGTTCATCACGGCCGCCGCGTTCGGGGCGGAGAAGAGGCCCATCCCGGCGCCGGACATGAAGATCAGGGCCGCGAAGACCGGATAGCTGAAGTTGGTCGGCACGAGAAGCAAGAGGGCGAATGACAGAGCCGATACCAGCAGCCCGCCCGCGGCGAAGTACTTGGCCCCGTACCGGTCAGACAGGAATCCCGACAGCGGCCCGGCGATCAGGAAGCCGGCGGTGAGCGGCAGCAGGTAGATGCCTGACCACAGCGGCGTGTCGATGAAGTTATACCCGTGCAGTACCAGCCAGATCCCCTGCAGCCAGATGATCAGCATGAACTGCATGCCGCCGCGGGAGATCGAGGCGAGCAGCGCGGCGCCTACTCCGGTGGAGAACGACTTGATCTTGAGCAGCCGCAGGTCGAACATCGGCGCGTCCACCCGCAGTTCGATCAGGCAGAACGCGACGAGCAGCACTACGCCGCCGATCAGGCCGGTCAGCACGGTCGGGCTCGTCCAGCCCATGGAGTGCCCGCCGTAGGGCTGGATGCCGTAGGTGATCCCCGTGAGCAGGGCGATCAGGCCGACCGCGAACGTGATATTGCCCAGCCAGTCGATCTTCGCCGGAGTGCGGGCGCCGATATCGCGCAGGCTGATGTAGGACCAGATCGCCCCGCCGATGCCGATCGGCACGGACACGATGAAGACCAGGCGCCAGTTGACCGCGGCCAGGATGCCGCCGAGGATCAGCCCGATGAACTGGCCGGAGATGCCGGCCACCTGGTTGATGCCCATCGCCATGCCGCGCTGGTTCGCCGGGAAGGCGTCGGTCAGGATCGCCGGCGCGTTAGCCATCAGCATGGCGCCGCCGACGGCCTGGATGATGCGGAAGCCGATGAGCCACAGCGCGCCGCCAGGACCGGTGAGCGGGTCAAACGGCAGCGCCAGCGCGCCGAGCGCGAACACCGTGAAGCCCAGGTTGTACATCCGCACCCGGCCATAGATGTCGCCGAGCCTGCCCAGGGTGACCACGAGCACGGCCGAGACGACCAGGTACCCCATCAGCATCCACAGCAGGTAGCTGATGTTGCCCGGGGTCAGCGGGTTCAGGTGGATGCCGCGGAAAATGGCGGGCAGCGAGATGATCACGATGGAGGCGTTCACCGTGGCGGCCAGGATGCCGAGCGTGGTGTTAGACAGCGCGGTCCACTTGTAGTGAGCATCGCGCAGCCCGCGCCGGGCCTCGCCAGATCCCGGGTCGCCACCGTTCGCGGCGCCGCCGGACACGCTGCCGTTCGCGCTGCTGCCGGTTGAGGTGCTGCCGTTCGGGGTGCTGCCGTGTGCTCCGTTGCGGTCTGACGTAGCCAAGTCTGTTCGGCCTCACTGGTGCGATCGCGGGTGTCGTTACGATGATGCGGAGAACCGGTGGCGGCGGGCAAGAGCCACCCCGTCCCTGCGACGGCTAGTAAGAACTCGCCGCAGGCCCAACTTATTTCATTGGCTAACTATCCACCAGGGTACCTCGCCGTCTGCCTGCGTTGCTGTCGCGCCTGACCGTTTCGCATACTGAGGCCGCCGGGGTTAACTGGGGCGCGGGAGGCGGCGATGACTGCGACGAGCGAGCGAGCGGCCGGGCACGGAGCGAGCCCGGTGGACTTCGACACCTACGGTGATTACGGCGACTACAAGCCGCGCGGCGAGCAGGCCCGCAAGGCCGAGTTCGTCAGGGCGCCCTATCCGTTCCGCGGCAGGATCACGGCGGACGGGTCGAGCGGGTATCCCGCCGAGGCCGGCCGGTACCACCTGTACATCTCGTGGGCGTGCCCGTGGGCCCAGCGCACGGCGATCGTGCGCAAGCTGCTCGGCCTCGAAGACGTCATCTCTTTGTCCGTCGTCGATCCGGTCAGGGACGGCAGGGGCTGGGCGTTCCGCACCGGACAAGGGCACGGCCTCGACGAGGTGAATGGATTCCAGTTCATCCGCGAGGCCTACGAGGCGACCGAGCCGGGCTACGACGGCCACATCTCGGTGCCGGTGCTGTGGGACAAGCAGGCCGGCAAGATCGTCAGCAACAACTTCCCCGACATCACGATCGACCTCGGCGCCCAGTTCGGCCGGTGGGCCGACCCGTCGGTGCGGCTCTACCCCGGCGACCTCAGGCCGCGGATCGATGAGCTCAACGACGTCATCTACGCCACGGTCAACAACGGCGTCTACCGATCCGGGTTCGCGATGACCCAGCAGGCCTACCACGAGGCCGTCACTGACCTGTTCGGCACGCTGGACTCGCTCGATCTCCGGCTGGCCGACCGCCGCTACCTGATGGGCTCGCGGCTCACCGAGGCTGACGTGCGCCTGTGGGTAACGCTGGCACGATTCGACTCGGTCTACTATTCGCACTTCAAGTGCAGTATCAGGCGGCTGACCGAGTACCGGAACCTGTGGGGCTATGCCCGTGACCTGTACTCGATCCCGGCATTCGGCGGCACGACGAACTTCGACCACATCAAGCGCCACTACTTCATGACGCACTCCCACCTCAACCCGAGGCGCATCGTGCCTGAAGGCCCGGTGCTCGACTGGGCCGCCCCGCACGACCGGGCCGCGCTCTAGCACCGCCGCGAAGTGACCGAGTCGTGGGCATGGAACGCTGAGCAGGCCGAGCGGTTCGGCACCGAGGTAGCGCGCGTCATCGCGGACTACCTCCGGCGGCTGCCAGGCCGGCCGGTCCACCAGCGCGTGCCCTGGCCGCTCGCGCACGCCTGGGCGACCGAGCCCCCGCCACGCGAGGGAACCTCGCCCGAGCGGGTACTCGCCAGGTTCACGGCCGAGATCGCTCCCTACCCGTTCGGCAACGGCCATCCTCGGTTCAGCGGCTGGGTGAACTCGCCGCCCGCCGTGATCGGGATCTTCGCCGAGGCGCTGGCCGCCGCGATGAACCCGAGCGTGGCCGGGGGAGAGCACGCGGCGGCCGCGCTTGAGCGCCAGGTGATCGGGTGGCTGGCCGGCCTCGCGGGCTTGCCGGCCGGCGCGGGCGGGCTGCTGGTCAGCGGCGCCTCCATGGCGACGCTGACCGGGCTCGCCGTGGCCAGGCACCGGGCACTGGCCGGCGCCGGGATCGACGTCAGGACGGCGGGCCTGCGCGGCGGGCCGCGCCTGGTGCTGTATGCCACCGACCAGGCCCATGGCTGCGTGCGCAAGGCCGCTGAGCTGCTCGGCATCGGCACCGCGAACATCGCCGGGATCGAGACCGGCGACGACTTCGCGATGCGGCCAGCGCAGCTCGCGGCCGTGCTCGAAGCCGATCTGGCCAGGGGCGACCTGCCCGTCGCCGTCGTGGCGTCGGCCGGCACGGTCAACACCGGCGCGATCGATCCGCTGGCCGAGATCGCCGGCGTGTGCGAGCGGGCCGGGGCCTGGCTGCACGTGGACGCCGCCTACGGCGGGCCCGCCGTGCTGCTGCTCGACGAGTACGAGCAGGTCAGGGCTGCTCTGGGAAGAGCTGACAGCATCGCGATCGACCCGCACAAGTGGCTGTACGTGCCGGTCGACGCGGGGCTGATCCTGCTGCGGGAACCCGAAGCGGCGCGGGAGGCGTTCAGCCTGGTGCCGCCCTACCTGCGGACCGGCGACCCGCCCTGGTTCAGCGAATACGGCTTCGAGCAGACCAGGCCCTTCCGCGCCCTCAAGATCTGGATGACGATGCAGCACCTCGGCCTCGACGGCTACAGGGAACTGATCAGCCGCGATCTCGCCCATGCCGAGTACCTGCGCGCCCAGATTGGCTCGGCTCCTGATCTTGAACTACTCGCCGGCGGGCTCTCCGTTGCCTGCTTCCGCTACGTGCCAGCTCATCGCCTGACCGATGGCCAGCTCGATGCCCTGAACTCCAGGCTGGTCAGGGCCGTGCAACTCAGCGGGCGGGCGTTCCTCGCCGCGACCGCGGTGGGCGGGCGGACGGCGCTGCGCGCCTGCATCGTCAATCCGGGCACCCGGCGGGCCGATGTCGACGTGCTGGTGACCGAGGTGCGGGCGCAGGGCGCCCGGCTGGCCGGCCTGGCCTAGTACTCGATGACGCCGCGCGCATTGCGGCCGGCCGCCAGGTCGGCGTAGCCGTCGTTGATCTCCTCGAGCGCGTAGTGCTTGCTGACCAGCTTGTCGAGCTGCAGCTGACCCCGCTGGTAGAGATCGAGCAGCAGCGGCACGTCATGTACCGGGTTGCAGGAGCCGAAGAACGACCCCGCTATCCGTCGCTGGGTAACCGCGAGCACGGTGCCGGGAACTTGTACGTTGAGTTCGAGTGGGTCGTGGGACAGGCCGGCGATCACGACGATGCCGCCCCGCCCGGAGGCGCGGAACGCCCCGGTCACCACCTCGGTGCTCAGGTTGCCCACGGCCACGATCACGACGTCGGCGCCGCGCGGCACCGGGTTGGCCTGCGCGGCGAGCTTGCCCGCCTCCTTCGCCGTCTCGGCGCCATGAGTCGCGCCAAGCTCCATGGCCAGGTCGCGCTTGGACTCGACGGGGTCGACCGCGATGATCGTGGCCGCGCCTGCCAGCCTGGCGCCCTGGACAGCGTTCAGGCCGATGCCGCCCGCGCCGATCACGACGACCGTGTCACCGATCTTGGTGTCAGCCGTGTGCACCACCGAGCCCCAGCCGGTCAGCACGCCGCAGCTGACCAGCGCCACCGCGCGCAGGGGGATCGCCGGGTCGACCTTGATCGCGGCATTCTGCGAGACCACGGCGTACTGGGAGAACGTGCCGATCCCGCAGAAACCGCCGAACCCGTCGGCCGGGAAGCCGGCCGGGCCGCCGCGGAACCGGAACGTGCCGTCGGCCATAGCGCCGATATTCGCCCGGCCGCCGCTCTCGCACAGGCTCCACCGGCCAGACGAGCACCAGTAGCAGTGACCGCAGATCGCGACGAACGTCAGCGCCACGTGATCGCCAGGCTCCACCGTCGTCACGCCGGGGCCGACCGCCTCGACGACGCCGGCGCCCTCATGCCCGCCGACGATGGGCAGCGTCGCGCCAGCACCGAACCGCAGGTGCTCGTCGGAGTAGCACAGGCCCGCATAGGCGAGCTTGACCAGCACTTCCCCGGCCCGGGGCAAATCGACCGAGATCTCGTGGATCTCCCAGTCGCCGCCCGGCTTGGTCAGCACGGCGGCCTTAGATGTGATCATGACCTTTTCTCTATCAGTAGCTCGGCGGGGATGCGCAAGTTCGGCGACGGCACGTAGCTGAACTGCTGGTCGGCTACCTCCCGCGTGGGCAAGATCGCGTCGAGTACGCCGGCGGCGAGGGCTGTTGCCTGGTCAGCGCCAGGACACGGCCGCCGTCCGGCGCCGAACGTGCAGCCCGAGATGTCCAGCGTCACCAGCTCGCCCGCCGGGTCCAGGCGGCGGGTACGCAGCACCGGCGGATTGTCGCGCAGTGTCTGGGCGATGACCTCGTCAGCCGTGTCTTCCTCGGCGGCCGCGAACGCGGTGACCAGCGCATTGCCGATCAGCCCCGCGGTCGCGTCGCAGGCCTGCATGAGCAGGCCGATCCTGTTGGCGAGCGCCTCGGGATCGTCGGCCGGGCCGATCACCGTGACCAGGTAACCGATGCGGGCGTCGGCGTCCGGGCCCGCCTGGTCGGGGTTGGGGTAACCGGAAGCGGCGGCGAGCACGGCGTGCGTCGCCTTGTCGACGGCGTCGCCGGCCAGGCCGAGCTCGGCGGCGAGCACGGCGACCGGGACGCTCCTGGCCAGTGTCATCGCGTCGAACGGCTCCTTGCCCATTGTGGCGAGCTCGCCGCGGGTGCGCGCCGAGGCGGCGGCGCGGAGCCTGGCCGGGTCGAGGCTGGCGAGCTCGCGTTCGGCGAGCGCGCGGCGCCGGTCATGCACGTCACCGTCGCAGAATCTGGCCACGCGGGCGCGGAGCCAGGCGAGGGTGCCAGCCTCGTCCTCGGGTACCTCGGGAGCAGGCGCTACCACGAAGGCCGGGTCGGCGAGGATGGCGCGGACCTGACTGGCGTCTTCGATGACTCCGGTGGGGTCTGTGGGCATGCTGGTAACCGTACGGCCTTGATGCGTCGGTGTCGGCCGAATGGTCGGCCGGCCATGATGAGGATATGACCGCTGAGCAACTGGCCTCCGTCGCCGGGCTGCTGGCCGACCGGACAAGGGCCGCGATCTGCCTGGCCCTGCTCGACGGCCGGGCCTGGACCATCAGCGAACTGGCCAGGCACGCCGGCGTCGCGCCGTCCACCGCGAGCGAGCACGTGACAAGGCTGGTCAACGGCGCGATCCTGGTCGCCGAGCACCAGGGACGGCATCGCTATGTCCGGCTCGCCGACCCAGGCGCGGCTCAGCTGATCGAGGACCTCGGCACCGTCAGCGGCCCGCCGGCGGCGAGCGTGAGCTCGTTGCGTGCCGTCCGCGCGACGGATGCCCTGGCGCGGGCCCGCACCTGCTACGACCACCTGGCCGGCCGCTCGGTGTCGAAGTCACCGACGCGATGACCAGGGCCGGGCTGATCGACCAGGCCGGCGGGTTCGCGCTGACCAGGGCTGGCCGTGGCTGGCTCGCGGACAACCTCGAGGTCGATGTCGCCGGGCTCGCCGCCGCCCGCCGCCCCGTCGCCAGGTCGTGCCTGGACTGGACTGAGCGGCGGCCGCATCTGGGCGGGGGAGCGGGCGCCGCTGTATGCGCCGCGTTCTTCGCCCGAGGCTGGATCGCCCGCTCCGGCAGCGGCCCCGCCCGCAGCAGCCGCGCCGTCATCGTGACCCCGTCAGGGGCGCGCGCCCTGCGCCAGCTCTGCGGCATCAACCTGGACAACGTCGCATAACCCCGCCAGCATCCGCTGAACCGCCGGTCCGAGGGGAAGCCACTCCACCGCACCACCCGCGGCAATTGGGCAGTCGCGTGACTCCCGACCGGTCGGCGAAGCCCTCTCGGACATCTTGCGGAACGCCCGCCCCGGCCCGCCCGGCCCCGGCCCGCCCCGCCCCGCCCCGGGCCGGGCCGGGCCGGGCCGCGACAGCATCAGTATGCCCAGGTCGCTGTTCACATCCGCCTGTAACAGCAGCACGGCCCTCCCTGTTGCTGTTGGTCACTGGTTTTACAGCATCGTGACCCTCCCTGTTGCTGTCAGCCACTGGTTTTAACAGCATCGTGGCCCTCCCTGATGTTGTCCTGAGAGGCTGCTGAAAAACCCCGAAAAATCCATGATCGCGATCGAAGAACCGCAGGTCAGGGAGTCGGGTTCGCGACGAAAACGGGGTTTTTCAGCAGCCTCTCCTGACAGCAACGGGGAGGGCCACGTTGCTGTCAGAAAGGACCGCTGACAGCAACAGGGAGGGCCGCGATGCTCACGCTCCCCTGGCGGCGCCGTGCCAGGGGAAGGCGCGCGCCCGCCTCCACCCGGTGCCTGACTCTCCAAGATCCCGAGTCACCCGACAGCCTCGATCGCGGTCATCGGAGCGCGGCTCCGGGTTCCGGCCCGTCCCGGATACCCGATCCCGCTATCGGGGCGACTCCGGGAGTGTCGACCGCGCTGGGTGTGGGAGCGGTTCGGGTCCGGGAGCGTTGACCGCGCCGGTGTAGGAGTGGTTTCGGGTCCCGGAGAGTTGACCGCGCCGGTGTAGGAGTGGTTTCGGGTGCTGGAGCATTGTCGGCGGATAGTCCGGGCAACTCTCCTTCATGCGACGACCCTCCTGCCCGGGGCCAGGAGCACCCGGACAGGGGCCCGCGCTAGTGCCACCCAGGCGGCCAGCCAGAGCCCAATGCCAGGGGCTTTAGGGGTAAAAGCGATGCGAGGCCGCCTCTTCTCCTGGATACGCTGGGTGATGTTGCCTGGCTGGCGGCGTGTTGTGCTGGTTTCCGGTGAGGAAAGCGAGGCTCCTGCTAGAAGAGGGACTGACTAGATCTCACTTCACCGCAGGAGCCTCTTGTGTCTTTGTACCCTGTCTCGACGCGTGCTGCCGCCGGCTTCCCGGATGAGGGGATGGTTCCGGGCGCAGGGCTGATGGTCGCGATGCGGGTGTCTGACCTGGTGTCGCCGCTGCGGAACGGCGCGCCGCTCGGGGAAGGCAGCCGGTCGGCGCTGGTAGCCGGGGGGACGGCGCGGATCCGGACGGGCGAGGTGGCCGTGTTCTGCAAGGTCGTGGCGGTCGCCCCGGCACGGGTGCGGCGGGACGGGCTGGTCCAGGCGCAGGGCAGCCCGGCCGGCCACGCGAGGCTCGGGCCGCTGGAGGACTGGCTGGAGGAGCAGGCCGGCCCGGGCGTGATCGACGAGGTCGCGGAGCGGGCCGTGCTGGGCGAGAAGTACGTGAAAGGCGAACGGGAGCGATTGCTGACCAGGGCGTTCATGGTCCGCGTGATCGTGCTGATGACGCTCATGCCGGACGCGGACGTCCGGGAGGCGGTGATCGCGCTGGCCGGGGACCTGGCCCTGGTGCCGTGGGCGCGTGACTGGGTGCCGGCCTCGGCGCGGGCGATCGGGGACTGGCGGAACGCGCTCGGCCCGGAGCCGCTGGAGGAACTGCGGGACATCGTCCTGCGCGCCTCGCACGCAGAGCATGAGGACCGGGACTGGCGGGTGGCCGCCGCTGGCCGGCTGAAGGTGTCGTCGCTGGACGGGACGCTGATCCGGGTCCCGGACACGCCCGCGAACCGCGCCGCGTTCGGCTCCGTCGGCACCGGCGACGGCTCCTCCCCGTTCCCGCAGGTCCGGGCGCTGCCGCTGAACGATGTCTCCACGCGAGGGCTGCTGGGCATGCCGCACGGCCCGTCCGGCGGGGACAAGGCCGCTGGCGAGCAGCGGCTGCTGGACACCGCGATGGAGCGGTACCCGCACCTGTTCACCAAGGACCGGCTGTGGCTGATGGACCGCAACTTTCCCGGCGCGGCCCGGATCGCCCGCCTCGCTGCCCGCACCCACGTGCTGATCCGGCTGAAAAGCGACATCCCCTTGAGGAGGACCTCGCCGGTCCTGGCCGACGGCTCCTACCTCGCGGAGCTGTCCGGCGACGGCGTCACCGTCGCCGTCAGGGTCATCGAGTACTACGCCGAGGTCGAGGGCCAGCACGTGCCGGAGATGTTCTGCCTGGTCACCGACCTCATGGACATCAGCGGGCATCCCGGCCCGGAGCTGGCAGCGCTCTATAAGCGGCGGTGGGACGGGTCGGAGACCGCGCTGCGGGAGGCCAAGGCGTCCCTGGACGGGGCCGGCCCGGGAACCGGGCCGATGCTCCGCTCCGGCACCCCGCACCTGGTCCGGCAGGAACTCGCCGCCTGGGCCGCCGCCACCGAGATGACCCGCGGCGTCGCCCGCCACGCCGCCCTCGCCGCCGTCCCTGCGGGGAAGGGACGCCGCGCCGGGCAGCCCGTCCGGCCCCGCGAGATCTCCTGCGCCCGCGCCCGCCGCGCGATCATCGCCGCGATCCGCGCCGGAAGAGCCGGCTACGAGGCGCTGGCCAGGGAAATCGCAAAATACCGCGTCGTCGTCGACCGGAACCGGCACCGAGCCCGCAAGTCAAAGTCACCCAGCAGCTTCGGCCACGCCACCGCGAAGGACACCACCACGCGAATCGCCGAAGCCAGCCTCACCATGGCCAACAGCCCCGCCTGACAGCAAAGACAGGAACCTGAGCAACCACCCGCCAGGCCGCCAACCAGAAACTACCTACAGTCACCAACCCGAGAAACCGACACCGGCACCCAAATACCTAAACCCCATGGCATTGAGCCAGAGCCTGCTTGTTGATTATCAGCGAGTTCCTGTAGGAGGCGTTCCGCGTAAAGGAGGATCGCCGTTGAATGGTACTGAAAGGACTCTTCCGAGCGGAAAGTATCCCTACAGGAACTGAAAGCTCTCCACGCAAATCCGAAGACTCCGCGTTGAAGGATTATGCCTAGGAAGATGGCCGACAGATAGTAGATCGGCCGCGCCCGCCTAAGTGCAAAGCGCCGCTTTGGCGGGAGGCCGCGCGTTTGCTTCGGTTGGCGCCAATCATTCAGCCTGGGCTACGGCTTGGCCTGGGTCAGTGTGTGCCGTGGGTCGGGCTGTGGCGTAGGCCGGGCGGTTCGTGGCCGGGCGAGTGCGCGGAAGGCGAGTGTGCGGAAAACTAGTTGACTGGGGTGTCTTGTTCACCAGTATGGGTCCATGACGACACCCGGGGTCGCTGACGGAGCTATATCCGAACTGCCGGAACCAGTCGCTCAGGACGAGGCTGCCTCCAGGAGCCTGTGGCGGCATCGGGACTTCATGTTCCTGTGGGGCGGCCAGACCATCAGCGAGATCGGCTCGGCGGTCACCATGGTGGCGCTTCCATTGACGGCTGTTGTGCTGCTGCACGCCTCGACGTTCCAGGTCGGGCTGCTGTCCGCAGCAGGGACGGCTTGTTTCCTGCTGGTCGCGCTGCCTGCCGGGCTCGTGGTCGACCGGGTCGCCAAGCGGCGCCTCATGCTTGGCTGTGACCTGGCGCGGATGGTGATCATCGGCTCTGTTGTCGTCGCTGCGGCGCTAGGGGTGCTGACGATGGCCCAGCTTTTCGTCGTGGCGCTGCTCAGCGGGCTGGCGACAGTGTTCTTCGATGTCGCCTATCAGAGCTATGTGCCATCGCTGGTTGCCCATTCGCAGTTGCACGAGGGTAACGGGAAGATCGGCGCGACCCAGTCGTTCGCGCAAGTCACTGGGCCGGGCCTGGGCGGTGCGCTGTTCGGGCTGCTCAAGGCGGGCGCGATGAGCCTCGACGCCGTGTCGTTCGCGGTCTCGGCGGTATCGCTCTGGCTGATCAGGTCACGGGAGCCGCAGTCAGTCCGCGAGTCGGCCGCAGGCAGCCCGGCCGCAGGCAGCCAAGCTGGGGGCGCTGGCGCCCCCCGTGCCGGATTCGGCAAGGAACTGTTCGCCGGTCTCCGGTTCGTGATGACGCACAAGGTGCTCCGTAAGATCGCGGCGTGCACCGGCACGGCGAACCTCTTCGGGTCGATGGCAGGGGCGCTGGAGATCATCTTCCTGATCCGGGTCGTGCAGATCCGGCCGGCCGAGGTCGGCGTGCTGTTCAGCATCGGCAGCCTCGGCGGCATCCTGGGCGGAATCTTGTCGAGCCGGCTCTCGAAGTGGATCGGCACAGCGCGGATCATCTGGTTCTCGATACTCGTATTCGGCGCGGTCCCGATCGTCATGCCGCTTACGGCCGCCGGCTGGCGGCTGGCGCTGTATCCGGTTGCCGGGTTCGGGCTGAGCTTCACCGCTGTCGTGTACAACATTGCCCAGCTCAGCTATCGGCAGCTCATCACCCCGCCTGAACTGCTCGGCCGGATGAACGCGGCCATCCGCTGGATCGTCTGGGGCACGCTTCCGCTCGGCGGGCTGATCGGCGGCGTGCTTGGCAGCGCAGCCGTCCTCGGCGTGCGGCCCACGCTCTGGCTCAGCGTCGTCGGAAGCTGGGCGGCGGGATTCTGGGTGCTGTTCTCGCCGCTGCGGAAGCTCCGGGACATCCCGCCGCACGACAAGCCGGCCGCCCCCGCTTAGCCGCCCGCTCCCGCATGGCCGCCCGCTCCCGCATGGCCGCCCGCATAGCCAGCACCGGCGCGATGCTCGGCGATCATGATTGAATGCCATCTAGCTGATTTTGATCATGCGCTGACCTGTTTTCCGGCACGGCTGAAGTGCTCAGGCAATCGGCCTCCCGAGCGATCCTGAGCCCGACAACATCAATGCGCGAAACGACACCCGATCGGCAACATCAATACCGGCATTCTTGCTGCCACGCCCGGACACCCGCCGTCACGTCAGGCACTGTCACCTCACTCGCAACATGAGCACCAGGGCAGGCGAGTCGCCGGGCCGCACTGCAGCCCGCAACCGGCGCGGTGCATCAGCTCCAAGATCAACTCAGGCGCAGCGGCATTGGATCATGATGCCGACTGTGATCACGGAACATCGCCGCTGGGCTGGGAGGCTGTCGGGTGACTCGTGATCAGGATGGGGGAGCCTTTTCCGGCATCGCGGGGAGAGTTCTCACTCCGGGGGGCTGTCAGTACGGGAGCGGCAGGTACGATGCTCCGTGATCAAGGTCCCGAGCATGATCACGGAAGATCGTACCTGTCCTGACCTGGGCGATCTTCCGTGATCACGGTCTCGATCATGATCACGGAAGCCAGCACGGGTCCCGGAGGCTGCCGCCCGGCTCGTGAGCAGGATCGGGGCGGTCCAGGTTGCTGGTGACGCCTGCATCTGAGAGCCCAGGTTGCTGGTCACGCCTGCATCTGACAGCATCGTGGCTCTCCCTGTTGCTGTCAGCGGTCACGGTCACGGGAATAGAACACTGGCGTCCCCGGCACCCGCATTCCCAGCTCAACTGCCGTGCAGCAGATCGCCCAGGGTGCTGACCAGTACCAGGACGACCGTGGTGAGCGCGAAAACGCCATGGCCAATCACGACGGGCAGCGGGAAATGGCGTTCTGGTGGCAGCAGAACATCGGCGCTCCGATGTTCATTCTCGTCGGGCTGGAACCCGCCCCGCCGCCGACCCTCAGCGCCCGCCGCACCCGCACCCAGACCAGCACCCGCACCCGCACCCGCACCCGCAAGTACCCTTGACCGCTTCGGAGGCGAACTCGCCCGGTACACCTTGACCCATCGCACCGCCATCGTGATCCCGAGAGCCACCACCGCGGCCAAGATGGCGAGCGTGGCGTAGGCGATCTCCGCATCGTCGGTAATCAGGTAGGTGACCCACACGCCCAGGCCGCAGATCGCCAGCGTCGCATGGGTGGAAATGATCGGCACCGGCAATCTCGTTGCGGCGGCTCGCTGGAAGTCCGGATCGTACTCGATCAGCCAGATCGCCAGCAGGAACAATCCTGCTAGAACTGTAATGGACCAGGCAATAAGCGCTAATACCGACATGAGCCTCCCGAACCGTACAGAGTCCCGACTTGCCGTAGTTACCCACTGACTTACGGCAACGGTACAGCGTTTGCGGGCCGCACATGTGTTCCACGACAGGATCGGCCGGCCGATTCAACCAGCATGCTGGCATCGCAAGCGCCAAAGGCTGCGTCGTATGTCTATAGGTATTGACAATCTCTTGTCCGAACTAAAGCATGGGTCAAGAGTCACCCCCGATCCCGGTTTGGGCGGGTCTGGTTCTCCCTGCTCACCCAGAAGGAGGTCGTCTAGTGGCAAGCAGCGACGTAGGAACGGCTCGGGCCGAAGGCGGCGAGTCTGGGCGCCTCTTCGTCCGCCAGACCTCTGGCCTGGTGCGGGAGCTTGGCATCCCGGCCGCGGTCGGCATCTCGCTGGCCTCGGTTGCCGTGGTCAATACATTCATTAACTTCAACGCGGGCCTGACCGCGTTCCCCAAGGCCGACATGTTCCTCCCGCTGATCTCGGCGGCGGTGATCTGGCTTGTCGCGATGTTCGCCTACCGCAACCTGCTGCGGGCCGTCCCCAGGGCCGGTGGTGAGTACGTCTACTTGTCCAGGACAGTCAGCCCCGTCGTCGGCTCGATCGCCGGGCTTGGCATCGCCGTCGTCTTCACCTATGTCCTGTCGACGAACGCGCACTTCGCCGCCCAGTTCACCCCGTTCATGCTGTCCGGCTTCGGCGCCGTCTTCCACAGCACGGGCCTGACCAACGCCGCGACGCACGTGACCAGCAACGGGTCGATCTTCCTGATCAGCCTGGTCGTGATGGTGATCGTCGCGCTGCTGTCGCTGACCGCCGTCAAGCTGGTCGCGAGGATCATCTTCGGGCTGATCGCGCTGCAGGTCATCGCGTTCATCGTGCTCATGCTCGTGCTGGCCACGAACTCCAAGACGGACTTCGCCTCGGCGTTCGCCGCTTTCAGCCACCACCCCGGCGCCTACCAGGCGATCCTTGCCGCCGGCAAGGCCAATGGAGTCGCCATCGGCAGCTCGGTCGCCTCAATGGTCGCGATCATCCCGTTCATGGTGCTGAACTACAACGGCGTCCTGTACAGCTACTACGTCGGCGGCGAGCTGCGCAGGCCGGGCCGCACCTACCTCTACGCGTCGGTGATCAGCCTGGTCGTGCTCGTGGTGCTCTGGGGCGGCGTCTGGGCGCTGCTTCGCGCGAACATCGGCCTGCCGTTCATGCAGTCGCAGGCCAACGTCGGCGCGGGCAACCCGACCGCCTACGCCAAGATCACCGGCCTCAGCTCGGTGTCGGGCGGGCTGGGCTACGGCATGATCCTCACCAGCAACCCGATCGCGCGGCTGCTCTTCGCCACGGCGGTGCCGTTCGCCGAGATCGCGGTCAACCTGGCCTTCGTGACCGTCACCACCCGGGTGCTGTTCGCCCAGGCGTTCGACCGGCTGCTGCCCGTCAACGTGGCCAAGGTCGGCGAGCGCAACCACGCGCCGAACGTCGCCATCGCCATCGTGCTGGTCATCGGCGCGGCGTTCTGCTACCTGACCAGCTTCGTGAACCTGAGCAACATCGTCGCCCTGCAGAGCCTGTTCTTCGCGCTGATCCTGCTGGCCGGAGGCGTGGCGGCGACGTTCCTGCCGCTGAAGCGGCCCGAGCTCATCACCCCGGACGGCATGGCCGACGACGTCAAGGCAACCTTCCTGCGGAAGGTGCTGATCACGGGCGGGGCGACGACCGTGCTGGCCCTGTTCACCGTCTTCGAGATCGTCAGCCACACGTCGGTGTACGGCAAGTTCAGCTGGGAGTCGATCCTGACGCTGGTCATCGTGCTGGGCGCCGGCCCGGTGATCTACGCGATCGCCAGGTCGGTCAGGCGGCAGCGCGACTCGCTCGACCTGGCGATGGCCATGCACGAGCTGCCACCGGAGTAAGAGGGAATGCCCCTTTTCGGCAAGGCGAAGAGCAGGCGCGCGGTGCGCCTGTTCTTCGTCAGCGACCTCCACGGCTCCGAGGTCTGCTTCCGCAAGTTCCTGGCGGCGGCGAAGGTGTACGAGCCGGACGTGCTGCTGCTTGGCGGCGACTTCGCCGGCAAGGCGATCGTGCCGGTGCTCAAGCGCGGCGATGCCTGGTCGACCCTCTTCGACGGCAAGGAGACCACCACTTCCGCCGATGAGTACGACCAGCTAGCCGCCGGCATCACCAAGCGCGGCTTCTACCCGGTGCCGATGGACGACGAGGAGTTCGCGAGGCTCAGCGCCGACCCCGAGGCGCTCGAGCAGCTCTTCCGCGCCGAGATCGCCGCCCAGGCGGCTCGCTGGTGCGAGCTGGCCGCCGAGCGGCTCGATCCGAAGGTCCGCATCATCATCACGCCAGGCAATGACGATCCGTGGGAAGCCGATTCGGTATTCGACGCCTCGGACAGGGTGGAGTTCCCATCTTTCACAATCTGCGAACTTGGACCGTTCACGATGGCGAGCGTGGGCATCGTGCCGACCACCCCGTGGCACACCGAACGCGAGTGCTCCGAGGAAGAGCTGGCCAGGCGCATCGACGAACTGTGCGAGCCGCTGCCCGCCGGCACCAGGCTGATCATGAACTTCCACTGCCCGCCCTACGGGTCGACGCTGGACGACGCGCCCGAGCTTGACGCCACGCTCAAGCCCGTGATCAGGGGCGGGCGGCCGAGCATCGTGCCGGTCGGCAGCCACGCCGTGCGGGACGCGATCAAGAGGTACCAGCCCGGGCTGGCGCTGCACGGGCACATCCACGAGTCGCGCGGCGTGCAGAAGATCGGCCGGACGCTGTGCGTCAACCCGGGCAGCGACTACTCATCGGGCGTCTTGCGCGGCGCGGTCGTGGACCTCGCCGAGGACGGGACGGTCCTGGACTTCCTGCTCACGACAGGATAGCCCCGGACCCCGACGGCGACACCGACGGCGACCCTGATGTCGACCCGGGCATCGTCGTGGTGAACGCGTACCTGGACGCCCGGTACAGGTGCTGCCCGAACTCGACCGGGCGGTCTTTGTCGTCGCAGGCGATCCGTTCCATCGTCAGCAACGCGGCCCCCCGCGTCTCGCCGAGCACCTTCGCCTCGGCCGCGGTGGCGTTCTTCGCCGACATGCGCTGGGTGGCCGAGCCGAGCCTGATGCCGCTCGCCCGCAGCAGCTCGTAGAGCCCGTGCTCGGCGAGCATCTCGCTGGGCAGGTGGATCAGCGCCGATGGCAGGTAGTTGTGCATCAGCGCGATCGGCTCGCCGTCGGCTAGCCTGATCCGCTCCAGGCAGATCACCAGCGCCCGGTCGGGAAGCTGGAGCGCGTTCGCCACGGCGTCGCTGGCGTGGCCGACCTCGTTGCGGATCACCTGGGTGCCCGGCGCCCGCCCGGCCGCCGCGAGGTCGTCATACAGGCTGGTCAGCTCGACATCGCGGTCGATCCGCTCCTTGGCCACCAGGGTCCCGGCACCGCGCTTGCGCACCACCATGCCCTTATTGGCCAGGTAGGCGAACGCGGCGCGCACGGTCGGCCTGGACAGCCCGAGCCGCTCGGCCAGTTCCACTTCGTTGTCCAGCCTGGCCCCCGCCTTGAGCGCACCCGACCTGATCGCGGTCTCGAAATGCTGGGCCAGCTGGAAATAAAGCGGTACCGGACTCGCCCGGTCAATGCTGATCGCCCCCGGGGAAGCCGGCGGATCAAGTCTGGCGCTCATCGCCCTCGTCCTCCCTCACACTAGGCCGACGGCGATGTCGACGGCGGCCGCCACGTCGTCGTCAGGCGGGTACAGCAGGTTGCGGCCCGCGACGAGCCCGCGTACTCCCGGCAGCGCGAGTGCCTGCCGCCACCGCCCGAACATCTCATCCGGCCTGTCGCCCACATCGCCGCCGAGCAGCAGCGCCGGCAGCGTGGACGCCTGCACGACCCGCTCCATCTCATCGACCACGGGGATCTTGAGCCAGCTGTAGGCCGACGTGACGCCGAGGCCCGACGCGATGGCGATCGACCTGATCACGGCGTCGGGGGACAGGTCGTTGCCGCGCCGCTCGCCGTCCCGCCGCACCATGAACGGCTCGATGACCGCGATCAGCCCGCGCTGGGCCAGGCCGCTCACGGCTCCGGCGCAGGCTTCCAGCGTGTCCGCGGTCGCCGGCTCGGCGGGGTCGATGCGCAGCAGCATCTTGCCGCCGTCCAGCCCGGCGGCCTCGATCGCGGCAGCGCTGTAGCCGGTGAACCTGTCGTCGATCTCGAACGCCGTGCCCGGCAGGCCGCCCCTGTTCATGGAGCCGAGCACCACCTTGTCGTCGAGCGCGCCGAGCAGCAGCAGGTCATCGATGATGTCGGCGGACCCGAGCACGCCATCCACCCCGGGGCGGCGCAGGGCCACCAGTATCCGGTCGAGCAGGTCGGCGCGGTTGCCCATCGCCGTCGGACGGTCGCCTGCGGCGAGCACGCCGCGCGCGGAGTGGTCAGCTGCGATGATCATGAGCTTGCCGGCCGGCCCGAGCCAGGGACGGCGCTTGCGGGCGGCGGCGGCCCTGGCCACGGCGGCCGGGTTGAATGCCCTGGCCTCGCCGATGATGCGCAACTGCTCGTCAAGCACCCAGGTGCCTCCTGCCGCCCACAGCCCCTCCCAGGCGAGTATGTCCTTAGTTATTGACATACTCTCATGCCATCATGCAACGTAGCGGCACCGGGCGACAGGCTTGCGAGGGACAACAATGATAAGCGGGCAGGACATGCGGGCAGCGCCAGCCAGGCGGTTGCGGGTCGGGCTCGTGGGAGCGGGCGTCATCGCCCAGGTGATGCACCTGCACTACCTCGCTGAGCTATCCGAGCTGTTCGAGGTGACGGCGATCTGCGACCTGGTCCCCGAGAACGCCAGGGCGTGCGCTGACCGGTACGGCGTCGGCATCGCCTGCTCGGACTGGCGCGAGCTGATCGACTCGCCGGTCGACGCCGTGCTCGTGCTGACCTCCGGCAGCCACGCGCCGATCGCGATCGCGGCGGCTGAGGCAGGCAAGCACGTCTTTACCGAGAAGCCGATGTGCTTCTCGGTCGCCGAGGGCAAGGCCATGGTGGTCGCGGCGGCCGAGGCCGGCGTGACCCTGATGGTCGGCTACCCGAAGCGCTACGACCTGGCGTACGCGAAGTTCGCGCAGGAGGCCGCCCTGCTGGACGATGCCAGGCTGCTGCGGGTGACGACCATGGAGTCCCCGTTCCGGCCCTATCTCGCGCACTACTCGCTGCTGCCGCCGGCGCGGCCGGGCGAGGACGCCATGGCCGGGCTGCTCGCCGCGTCCGACGCGGGCGTCAGCTCGGCGATCGGGCCGGCTACCGACCTGGAGCGGCGGGTCTACGCCGACGTGCTGCTCGATACCCTGGTGCACGAGATCAACGCGGTTCGCGGCCTGCTCGGCGAGCCGGATACGCTCGACTACGTCGACCTGTCCGAGCAGTACGTGACGGTGATGCTGCGCTTCGGCAAGCTCAGGGCGGCGATCCACTGGGTCGACCTGCCGGGCATCGCCAGGTACCAGATGGAGTTCGCCATGTACGCGCCTGACCGGCGAGTGAGCATGGAGTTCCCTTCGCCGTTCCTGCGCAACGAGCCCGCCAGCCTCGTCATCGAGGGCGGTGATCTCGGCACGGCGCGGTCGTGGCGGCGCGCCGAGGTCATCGGCTACGAGAGCGGCTTCCGCCGCGAACTCGAGGCGTTCCACACCTGCGCGGTCACCGGTGCGGTGCCGGCTACCTCTGGCTACGACGGGCTGGCCGACATCGCGCTGTGCGAGGCGATCATCGCCTGTTACCGCCTCGGCAAGCCCATCTCCAACCCCACCGCGTAGCACCCCCCGCCCAACCCCATGAGAAGGAGCGACCTGCCCATGAGCCCAGGCGAGCTGCGGATCGGCGTCGCCGGTTACGGCATGATGGGGCGCGCGCACTGCTACGGCTACCGGGTCGCGCCCATGCTGCGGCGGCTGCCCGTGACGCCCGTCGTGACCGTGATGTCGGGGCGCAGCAAGTCGGCGGTTTCCGCGGCCGCGGCCGCGTACGGGGTACCTGCGCCGGTCACGGACTGGCGCGAACTGATCGCCAGGGACGACGTCGACGTCGTGGACATCTGCACCCCGCCGGGCACGCACGCGGAGATCGCGACGGCCGCCGCCGCCGCGGGCAAGGCCGTCATCTGCGAGAAGCCGCTCGCCGTGAGCTACGCGCAGGCGCGGGCGGCCGCCGACGCCGTGCGAGCCGCCGGGGTGCCCAACGCCGTCGGCTTCAACTACCGCAAGCTGCCGGCGGTCGCGCTGATGCGGCGGATGATCGACGACGGCGCGGTAGGCGAGGTCAGGCTGTGGCGGGCGACGTGGCTCTCGGATGAATTCACCGATCCGGACACCCCGTTTGACTGGCGGTTCGACCGGGCCATGGGCGGTACCACGATCGCAGACCTCGGCAGTCACCTGATCGACCTGGCGCTGTGGATGGCGGGAGACATCGCCGGAGTCTGCGCCCAGTCGGAGACCTTCATCAAGCAGCGACCGGTCTTCGACGACGGCGTGAGCGAGGTCGGCCTGGCCGACGTCACCGTGGACGACGCGTCGTCCGCCCTGATCAGGTTCGCCTCCGGAGCGCGCGGCACCGTCGAGATGGCGCGGTCAGCGGTGCGGCGCCCGTGCGACTTCACCGTCGAGGTCAATGGCGCCGCCGGCACGCTGATCTTCGACTACGCCAGGCTCAACGAGCTCTGGTACGGCTCGGCGCACGGGGACCCCGCCAGGTACGGCCTGACCCGGATCAGGGCCGAGCACCCGAGCCACCCGTACGCCGCCGACTGGTGGCCGATCGGCCAGGGCGTCGGCTACGGCTCGACCTTCGCCAACCAGGTCGCCGACCTCCTCGAAGGCTGGCCGGACAAGCCGTGGACCCCGGACTTCGCCCAGGGCGCCCGCGTCCAGGCGATCTGCGAGGCCATGGAGCACTCAGCCGCCCAGAACCGCTGGGTCCACCTCACCGAAATCGAGCCCGCCCCGCCCCCGCCAGCCCCGCCCCCCGCCAGCCCCGACCCAGCCTGACCGCCGCCACCGCCCCGGCCCCGCCAGCCCAGATCCAGCCTCACCGCCGCCGCAACCCCGGCGAGCCTGACCGCCGCCACCGCCCCGGCCCCGCCAGCCCGACCGCCGCCGCAACCCCGGCGAGCCTGACCGCCGCCGCCCCGACCGGCCCGAGGCTGCGAACAGCAGCGTGGCCCGCCCTGATGCTGTTGCGGCCGGATTTCGTGAGCAACGTGACCCTCCCTGTTGCTGTTGGGACGACATCAGGGAGGGCCACGTTGTGTGTCACGAACGCAGAAGGGAGCCTGCCATGTAGGTAGGAAGGTTCTTTGATGTGGTGCTGTACGGGAGATGGGGGACAGTTGGCCCCCCGGAGCCGCCCTCGGGGGGTGGTTTCAAGCCGCCTCATGCTGCGTTGGCTGAAGACCGTCGTGGTGAGCGATGAGGAAAAGGCGCACGTGATGCGTCAGGCAGGGACCCGGAAGACGACCACTGCGTAAAGCGTCGTAACCCTCTTAGACGGCATCAGAACCGGGGCGCTGGCGTGTGCTCCGGGATGAGCCTGGCGGGCGTACCCGTTACTGGCCAGGCGGTGTCCGGCGCACAGGTGGCGTGAGCCTGGTCTGCGGCTCTCGTGCGGAACGTGAGAAGGCGCGCTGGATACTGCCGCTTCAGCGGGCGGTGAGAGGGAGTGCCCGGGCTGGGAGTTCCCCGGCCGGGGACGTGAGTACCGTTGCCGGGCGCGCTGGCGGACCGGCCCGTAGTAGCGGTGATGCCCTTGTAATGGGGGCGGAGCGAAGGGGCCGGGCTGTTCGTAGCTGGTTGCCTGATCAACCGGGCTGTGGCCTGGGAGGAGTTGCGTGGACGAGCTGAAAGCATCTGGCAAGCCGTTCCGGATCAGCAGGGAAGAGGTCTGGGATGCCTGGCTCAAGGTGAAAGGGAACAAGGGCGCACCGGGAGTTGACGGTCAGTCCATCGAGGCGTTCGAGTCCGGTCTGAAGGACAACTTGTACAAGATCTGGAACCGGATGTCCTCGGGGACGTACTTCCCGCCCCCGGTGAGGGCGGTGGAGATCCCGAAGCCGCATGGCGGCGGGACCCGCGTGCTCGGCATTCCGACTGTCGCGGACAGGATCGCGCAGACCGTGGCGGCGGCCCGGCTGGAAGCCGCGGCGGAACCGTTGTTCCATCGCGATTCCTATGGGTACAGGCCCGGCAGGTCGGGCCTGGACGCGGTGGCGGCATGCCGGGAGCGCTGCTGGGAGTACAACTGGGCAATCGATCTCGATGTCGCGAAGTTCTTCGACAGCGTGCGGTGGGACCTGATCGTCAAGGCGGCCGAAAGGCACACTGACCATGAGACCCGCTGGGTGGTGCTGTACGTGAAGCGGTGGCTGGCCGCTGCGCTGCGGCTGCCTGACGGGTCCTTGCAAGAACGGGACCGCGGGACCCCGCAAGGGTCAGCGATCAGCCCCGTGCTCGCGAACCTGTTCATGCACTACGCGTTCGATACCTGGCTGGAACGCGAGTTCCCGCTGGTCAAGTTCGAGCGCTATGCCGACGACGCTGTCGTGCACTGCGTCAGCGAGTTCCAGGCCCGCAAGGTCCTGGCCGCGCTGGGCGAACGGATGAGTGAGGTGGGACTGGAGTTGCACCCGGATAAGACCAGGATCGTGTACTGCAAGGACAGCAGGCGGCGCGGCTCGGCTGAGCACGTGTCGTTCACGTTCCTGGGGTACACGTTCCGGCCCCGGCGGGCCCGGCGGAAAGACGGGGTGAAGTTCACCTCGTTCCTGCCCGCGATCAGCAAGGACGCCCTGAAGAAGATCAGCGCCGAGGCGCGGTCCTGGAGACTGCGCCGCCAGAACCGGCTGACCTCAGCGGACATCGCCCGCTGGATCAACCCGAAAATACGCGGCTGGATGAACTACTACGGAAAGTTCTACCGCTCGGCGCTGTATCCCCTGCTCCGCCGCATCAACACCTGCCTGATGCGGTGGCTGATGAACAAATACAAACGGTACCGGACCTGGAAGAAAGCCATCCGGGCCTGGACCGAGACGGCCGCGACCTGGCCGCTGTTCTTCGCTCACTGGGACTGGGTAAAACCGGCCCGCCAGATGACCAGGACGGCAAGAGCCGTATGACGGGAGACTGTCACGTACGGATCTGTGGGAGCCCGGGGCTGAAACGCCCCGGGCCACCCGACGCTGACGATTCCGGCCGCGAACAGCAGCGTGGCCCTCCCTGTTGCTGTTGGCTGGGGTGACCTCAGGCTGAGGCGGACTCGAAGCGGTCGGCTATTTCTTTTGCCAGGGCGAAGGAGGATGTTGCTGCGGGGGAGGGGGCGTTGCGGACGTGGATCGCGCCCGGGGTCGCTGAGATCGTGAAGTCGTCGACTAGCTGGCCGGCGCGGCTGACCGCCTGCGCCCGGATCCCGAAGATCGTCTTCGGCTCGATCACCGCCGACTCAAGCGCCGGGACGTAGCGCGCGCACTTGTCGATGAACCGCTTCCGGCTGGCCGCCATAGCAAGCTCGTTCAGGCCCGTCCGCCAGAACCGCCGCGCCACGCCCCACGTGCCCGGCCACGCCAGCGTGGCGGCGGCGTCCCGGATCGCGGCGGCCGCCCGGTCCGGCGCCACTCCCGCGCTCCGCTGTGCCGTTGGCGTCGTTTCAGCGGCACCGCTGGCACTTTGGTGCGCGGCGGCGTCGGCTCGGTAGCCGTCGCGGCGGGGCACCAGCAGGGCGGTCGGGCCGAGGAGGACGCCGCCATCGATGTGCCTGGTCACGTGGACGCCGAGAAAGGGCAGCGCCGGGTCGGGCACCGGGTAGACGAGGCCGCGCACCACGGACGGCTGGTCAGCCGGGATGCGCAGGTAGGCGCCGCGGAACGGGATCACCCGGGGGTCGGCCGGCGCGCCCGCCGACGTGGCGAGCCGGTCGGAGTACAGGCCCGCGCAGGCGATCGCCCAGCCGGCCAGGTACTCGCCATGGGCGTGGCGCAGCACGGTGACGTCGCGTTCGCGGCGGATGGCGGTGACCTCGCAGCCGAGCGCGAACGTGACGCCGCGCTCGCGCAGTTCCCGCTCGATCGCCCGGGCTACGGCGGCGAAGTCGACGATGCCGGTGGCCGGGGAGTGCAGCGCGGCGACGCCCCGGCATTCCGGCTCGATCTCGCCGATCTCCGTCGCGTCGACGCGGCGCAAGCCAGGGACGCCGTTGGCGTGGCCCCGCTTTTCCAGGTCGGCCAGGTGGGGCAGCTCGTCGTCGCTGATCGCGACGATCAGCTTGCCGCAGCGCTCGACCGGGATGTCGTGGCGCGCGCAGTATTCATACATCATCCGGGAGCCGGACACGCACAGCCGAGCCTTGAGCGAGCCGGGCGCGTAGTAGACGCCGGCGTGGATCACGCCGGAGTTGTGGCCTGTTTGCTGCTGCGCGACTGCTGGCCGGGAGTCGATGACGAGTACTCGCGCGCCGGGACGGCGCGCGAGTACTTCCCTGGCCACGGCCAGGCCGACGATTCCGGCGCCGACCACGGCGACGTCATGGCGGTCAGCCGGCATCAACGGCTCCTTTGCCGGGGGCGAGTTGGCCTGCGGGATTACGTTACCCCGCTGTCTTGGCGCCCTTGCTTTTCCTCGCGGCGAGCGCGGACAGCAGTTCGTACCCGACGTGAGCGGCCGCGATCCCGGTGATCTGGGAGAGGTCGTAGCTCGGGGCCACCTCGACGATGTCGGCGCCGACCAGGTTCAAGCTGGCGAAGCAGCGCAGGATGCCGAGCAGCTCGCGGCTGGTCAGGCCGCCGGCCTCCGGGGTGCCGGTGCCCGGCGCGTGCGCCGGGTCGAGCACGTCGATATCGACCGACACGTATACAGGCCGGTCACCGACCCTGGCCGCGATTCGCTGCGCTATTCCGGTGACCCCCAGGTCCTCGGCTTCCGGGGCGGAGATCACCTGGAAGCCGACCTCGGTGTCATCCTCGAGGTCGTGCTCGCCGAAGAGCGGGCCCCGGATGCCGACGTGGACGCAGCCTTCCTTGTCGATCAGGCCCTCTTCCGAGGCGCGGCGGAACGGGGTGCCGTGCGTGTACGCGGCGCCGAAGTAGGTGTCCCAGGTATCCAGGTGGGCGTCGAAGTGCACGACGGCGACCGGGCCGTTCTTAGCCGCGACGGCGCGCAGCAGCGGCAGCGCGATCGTGTGATCGCCGCCCAGGGTAAGCAGGTGCGGCGCGTGCTCGAGGAGATCCCTGGCCCCGCGGGTGATCGTGGTGATGGCCTCTTCGAGGTTGAACGGGTTGACCGCGAGGTCGCCCGCGTCGACGACCTGGAGCCGGGCGAACGGCGAGACAGCAAGCGCGGGGTTGTAGGGGCGCAGCAGCCTGGAGGACTCCCTGATGTGCCCGGGTCCGAACCGGGCACCGGGCCGGTAGGTGACTCCGCTGTCAAATGGCACACCGAGAATGACGGCGTCGGCGCTGGCCACCTCGTCGATCCTGGGCAGCCGGGCAAATGTCGCCGGCCCGGCGAACCTCGGCAGCTTAAAGGAATCTATCGGGCCGACAATGTCGCCTTCGACGATGCGCGGCGGGGGATCGATCATGAGGCCAGGCTAGCCGCGCCGCCGGCGGCAAGGTCGATCGCCTGCAGTTCGCGGTCGCTCGCCTGAATCGCGGCCAGTTCGGCCGTCGTGTCGAGCGTGCTGGAAAGGGCCAGGTAGAGCAGGCCGGAAATGATCAGGCCGGCTACCCAGGAGAAGTCGATGCCGTTCAGCAGATGGCCGGCGAAATAGCCCGTGTACTGGAAGCTGCCGACCTTCGGCAGCACCATGAAGGGCAATTCGGCCGCGAACCCGGCGAAGTACGCGGTCAGGCCGCGCCAGCCCCAGCGGCGGTACACGCCGTCGAGCTTGAAGATGTCGGTGATCGCGTAGTGGCCATGCCGGACGAAGAAGAAGTCGACCAGGTTCAGCGCGGTCCACGGCACCAGCAAGTAGAGCATCAGGGTCAGCGAGTCGAACACCGCGCTGACCGCCGTGGTCGAGTTGGAGATGCTGATGCCGATCAGGTACCAGATCAGGGCGAGCGCGACCACGGTGGCCGCGCGCCAGAGGCGGCTGGTATTGATCTTCTTGAACGAGTCGATGCCGGTGAGCACGCTGAGCATGCCGCCGTAGGCGTTCATGCCCATGGTGGCCATCAGGGCAGTGGCCGACAGTACCGCCGTCACCGATCCGAGCGGGGCCGCCACGTTGTCGCCGACCGTCTGCAGGCCGACCAGGCCGTCGGTCGCGCCGAGCCTCGTGGCGAGCCAGGCGCCGAGCACGATCAGCCAGAAGGCCGAGCCCGAGGCGCCGAAGAAGACGGCGGTGATGATGCCGAGCGGCTTGGTGTTCTTCGGCATGTAGCGCGAGTAGTCGGAGACGTAGGGCGCGTAGGTGATGTTGTAGGCGGCGGCAACGGTGAACTGCGCCATGAAGGCCGCGAACACGAACCCGCCCGGATGCTTCGGCGCGACTCCGCCCGCGTCGCCGAGCAAGATCGCCACGGAGATGATGAGGTAGCACGGCAGCGAGATGATCAGCAGGAACCTGAAGACCCGGTGCACCCAGTCGTAGCCGAAGATGGCGAGCAGCGCGGCGAGAACGGCGGTCCCGGCCGCGACGAGCCCGGTGCTCCATCCGAAGGCGCTGTGCAGGCCCTCGGCCATCAGCACCTGGTCGGCCACGTTGAACGCCATGTAGGTGAAGAGCACGGCGAACAGCGCCACGACCACGCCCCGGTAGCCCATCTGCGCCCGGGTCTGGATCATCTGCGGCAGGCCGAAAATCGGTCCCTGAGTGGCGTGGAATGCCATGAACAGCGTGCCGAACGCGATGCCAAGGAAGCCCGCCAGGATCGACCAGCCGAGCGACAGGCCGAGGCCCGGGCCCACGAAGCCGATCGGGATCGTGAAGTACTGGAAGTTGCCGAGGAACCACAGCATGGCCTGCTGCCAGTTCTTGCCGTGCCGTTCGGGGTCGGGGATCCAGTCGATTGAGTGCACTTCGATCTGGCTGAGCAGCGCGCTATCGGTCGCGTCTACGGCAGTCGGTCTGGCATCGGCAGCCATGTCGCCCTCCACCCTTGCCCTCTACCTCGCCTCCACGCCTGTGAAGTCTGAGACGACTGTGACCTGATGTTTCATGATTGTCAACACTTGTTTCATGGTGGGAGGTGCTGTCCCATTGACGGCGGCGCTGTCCTATAAATGCATGGTGAGCCTATGGACGCGGCGGTCCCCGGGAAGGGGGTGGGCAGACGAGCACGGGAGACTCGGCTGGTTCTGAGCCGCGGGTCGGCGCCCAGCTGCGGGCAGCCCGGCTGGCCTCGCGCAAGAGCATGGCCGAGGTGGCGCGGGCCAGCGGCCTGACCAAGGGATTCTTGTCCAAGCTGGAGCGCGATCTGACGAGCGTCTCGGTGGCCTCGCTGATCAGGCTGTGCGACGCGCTCGGCATCTCGGTTGGCTCGCTGTTCCAGGCGGCCAAGGGCGAGGTGGTCAGGAAGGGCGGGTACCCGCCGATCAACTTCGGCGGCGTGGGGGTCAGGGAGTACCAGCTGACGCCGGCGGGCGAGAAGCGGGTTCAGGCACTGCTCAGCGAGATCGAGCCTGGCGGCGGCAGCGGTGATGAGGCCTATTCACTGCCGACGGACGTCGAGTTCGTGTTCATCCTGGCCGGCGAGCTGGAGATCGTGGTGGCGGGCGAGCGGCTCACCCTCAGCCAGGGCGACGCGTTCACGTTCCCGTCGAGCGCGGCCCACACCTTCCGGGTCCCGCCTGCTGGCGAGCCGACCCGGGTGCTCTGGGTGTTCTCCCCGGCGCTGCCCGACACTGACCTGGACGTCCAGCAGCTAGGGCGTGTTTCAAGAGCGGATTGAGCGGCCTGCTGTCGTCTCTGGATATGACCCCGGCCGCCCGTTACCGCAAGCTCGCCGTCCCCAGGAGCCCGCCGTGTCAGTCTTTCACCCGCTCGGTCAGGTCCCAGTTAAAGGTCCCGAGCCGCGGCGGACCAGTCGGCTATCGCGGCGATGTCGGCTTGCCGAGGGAAGATCTTCTCAGTGAGGACCCGGTGCACTTCGGGGTCGGCGTCGAGGCAGCCGTCGGACAGGACGACGAGCCGGTAGTCCAGGTCCGCGGCCTGGCGCAGCGTAGAGAGCACGACTCCGCTGGTGGCGATGCCGGCCAGCACCAGGGTGCCGACGCCGAGGCCGCGCAGGACTACCTCAAGGTCGCTGCCCGTGAACGCCGATACCCGGCGCTTGGTCACGACGATATCGCCGGTCTTGGGCGCGATGGCCGGGTGGATTTCCGTCGCCGGATCATCGTGCGCGAAGCCGCCAGACTCGACGATCGAGGCGAACGTCCTGTTTCGCGCGCTGATCTCCGGGTGACCCACGCGGAAGCTGATCGTCACGTAGATCACCTGGATCCCGGCGGCGCGGGCGGCGGTGAGCGCCTGCGACAGCCGTTGCAGGTACTTGCGGTCATTGCCGAATCGCTCGACAATGCCTCGCTGAACATCCATGACCAGCAGCGCGGTCTTGTCCATTCCGCGTATCGCCCCTTCCGCTTCGTCGTGAGTTCGCGCTGCTGGTCATTCTGCTTGATCAGCGGACCTTGGCCACCTTGAACTTCGCGCTCAGCGACTGGCTGTGGATCACGCAGACGTTTGGCTTGCCGAACACCGAGTCGCAGGCGCTCTGCCTCGGGAACTGAGTGTTCTTGCCGAACGCGATCATTGCCGTGATCGTCTTTCCTTTCTTGAGGTTGTTGAGCTGCTTGACGGTCATGGAGACCTTTGAGGTGGCGATGATGCCCGGAATCAGGTCGGTGCCGTAGGTCATGTCGTCCTCGTAGGTCTTGCAGCCCTTCTTGTCGCCGGGGATCGAGTCCGTGCCGCTGTAGCTCCAGACGCCGTTAAGGAACGCCCTGCCCTCCATCACCAGGTCGGCATTGTCGCGGCTGATCTTCATCTGCGGGTTGGGGAACGCGGTCAGCGTGATCTTCTTGCTGGTGCAGTCGAAGGTGCCCGTGTTCGGGACGATCGTCTCGTCAGCGCAGTCCTCATCCGGCAGTGTGGTCTGCTTGCCCTTCAGGTGCGAGTCGGCCTTGTCGCCGAAGTTCTGCGGCCCGTCCACGTGATTGATCGACTCGATCTTGGTGTCAAACTTGCCGCGCCCGGCACTCTTGAATCCGATCTTGATGGTCCAGAGCTGGTCGAAGGCATAGCTAGCGCTCTGGCTGACATTCATGTAGCAGCCGGTGTCGCCATTGGCGCCCTGGGAGTTGTAGTCGTATTTTCCGCTGCCGTCGAAGGTGACGCTGAAGACGTGCGTCGTCCACTTTGCCGTGGTGGTCGCGGTGGTGGCGGCGGTCGCGGGCGCTGCGAGCGCCGGGAGCACTCCGGCCGCCAGCACCGCGATCGCACCCGCGAGGGCCGCGAGGTGCCTGTGATGCCGGGAAAGCCGAGCGACCTTGATGAGCCTGTCAGTTCGGTACATTTCTACCTTTTACCCCGTTCCTGCAATGCGGCGTTACCTTTGGCGCACAGATAGACGCCTCTGCGAACTGTGGCGGCACCATATCGCCTGAATCCCGCTCTCGTCACGCAAGACGGCTCTTCCGGCCGCCTCGCTCTTGATCGCTCCCGTGGTACTTCCAGATCACTCCGGAAGAGCGGCACCCAGGTCGCACTGGCGGCGCTCTCGCGTCGCTAACAGCAACGGGGAGGGCCACGATGCTCACGCTGCCCGGGTACGCCGTGCCGCGACGGCGATCGCGGCCGCCGGAGCCCGGCCCCGGGCTCCCGGTCCGTCCCGGGTACCCGATCCCGCGTTCCCGGTCCATCCCGGGAACGCCGACCGGGCTTTTGAGGGAGTGGTTTCGGGTCCGGGAGGGTTGACCGCGCTTTTGAGGGAGCGATTTCGCGTGAAGGAGCATCGTCGTCGGATAGTCCGGGCAACTCTCCTTCCGGCGATAACCCTCCACCAGGGAGGCCAAAAGCCACCCCCGGCAGGCCCGGTGTCACACCGATGACCCAGGAGGCTTTCCGCGCCCAGGGTTGATCGCGGAGGGTTTTCCCTGGGTCTCCAGCACGATGACTGACAACTCTCCGCGCACGCTCGCCGCCCGGGTGGTGGTCAGCTGCTCACTCCAGAAGAGCCGCACCAGTGCCACATTTGCCGGCGCGGCTTCGCCTGCTTGGGGACATTGCTGGGCCTGCGGGGCTGAGGTCAGCGTCGGCCAGCGCCCCTTCGCCCGGACGTTGCCAGCGACTCGGGCCCGAGGCATGCGTGGCATAGTCCTGGCATGGGCATTTTCGATGATCTTGAAGCTGAGCAGGACCGGCTGGACGGGATACTCGGCGGCCTCGACGATGCTCAGTGGGCAGCGCCGTCAGCCGCAGCGGGCTGGAGCGTTGCTGACGTGGTGCTGCACCTGGCGCAGACCGAGGAAGCGGTCGTGGCTACCGCGGTCGGCCCGGCATGCCGGTGCGGCCCGATCCCCGGCTGACCGTCGATCAGGCGGCCGGCCTGCTAGTGCGATCTCAGCGAGCCGCGCCCGCCGAGGTCTTCCGCCGCTGGCAGGAAGCGCGCGTCGCGGCACTCGCGGCCCTGCGCGGAGCCGAGCCCGGCAAGGCGCTGCAGTGGATCGAGGCGCCGCTCAAGCCGGCGACGCTCGCGACAACCAGGCTGGCCGAGCACTGGGCGCATGCGCTGGATTTCACGACGCCCTTGGGCATTGACCTGCCAGACACCGGCCGGCTCCGGCATGTCGCCTGGCTGGCGCACCGAACCCTGCCGTACGGGTTCGCGCTGGCCGGACGGCCTGGCCCGCCGGTCCGCTGCGAGCTGACCGCCCCGGATGGTGCGACAGCCTGGCAGTTCGGGCCGCTGGATGCGGCATCGTCGATTAGCGGCCAGGCCGGTGCGTTCTGCCGGGTCGCGGCACAGCGGCTCGCGCCCGAGAAGTCCGGACTCAGCACGGCAGGCCCGTACGGGGCCGAAGCGCTCAGGGTGCTGCGCACCTACGCCGCCTAGGGCGAACCCGGCGTAGCGGGCTGCCGCCTCGCGCGGGCCCGGCGGAGCAAATCCCGCAGACGAACCCGGCGGAGCAAATCCAGCAGATAAGCGCTTGAGCCTGCGCCAGCCGCCTGCGCGATTGTTCGCGATGATCTGGCGGAACATCTCGGTGAGCGCGGCCTCGTTGACCGGCTCACCCGCGCGCAAGGCGACGGTACGCGCGGTCTTATTGTCATGACCGCCCGTGATGATGCCGTGCGGATCAGGAACGATCGCGCCGTCATACAGGAACACGTTCACGTGGTCCTTCGCCGCCAGCAGCGCGCAGATGTTGCCGCTGAGCACGAAGTACGGCTGCCTGGTTCGCTTGATCGTCTCGGTGACCTCAGGATCGGCCGCATGCACAAGGTCACGCACCTGACGGCAGATCGACCGCTGCCATGGTGGCAGGCCGTCGATATAGGCGTCGATGCGGGGATCGGTCTCGCAGGTCACCCGCGCCCGCCATTACGCTGACTGAGCCACTCCGCGAAGGTAGGACCGGCCAGCCGGGCAGCAGGCCCGGGCAGCAGCGCGCCGCCCGCATACAAGTCGCGGTCCGGATCATCGGAATCGCCGGCGACTTCGATCTTGACCGGATCGCCCTCACGATCTGCGAGCAGCGCCGCCGCATCGGCCAGCAATTCGGGGCGCGCCCCGCGATCGCCCCAGTTCATCATCGGCTCGACGAACTCGTGGAACTGAGCCGCCCGCAAGATGCCGACCGGAACCGGCCAGCCACCATCGCTCGCTCGTGCGCGGCCTTCGCCGCCATGTAGCCCGCCGTGAACTTGTCGACGCCGATAATCGAGATCATCACCATCCTTCGACGTCCCGGCGGTGGTGTCGACCACGCACTGCACGCCGTCGAGAGCCTGCTCGAGCCCGGCGCCGGTCACGACATCCGCACCCGCCGAGCGCGAGATCGGCACTACGTCATGGCCTCTGGCGGTCAGGGTCCGGGCAAGCGGCGCGCCGACCCGGCCCGTCGCACCGGCAACTGCGATCTTCATGGCAAACGCTCCCCTCCCGCGTGCTCCGCTGATGCTCCAGCAGCCCCGCTCTACCTGCCCGCTACCCACCGACCGCTCGCGCACACGCTCGCGGCCAGCTTGAGCGGACTCATCCGGTGACCTTGTGAATGAGCCAGACATTCGGCTCGCGGTACTCGCCCCTGTCGCGCTCGCGGTCAATGCGGACCGTGGCCAGGCCCTGCGGGAACACGTAGTCGCCCGTCTCGGGGAACGCCATTTCCGTCCACGACTCCCACTCCGCCACGGTCCCGGTGATCGTCATGGAGTCAGGCAGCGTCGGCCCGAGTCTGGCTCCGAGGTCGAGGTGCACCCGCATCCACGGATCAAAGGCCGAGCCGTCCGCGCGGGTCCAGCGCACATAGCGCTCGATCGGGATCGTCGGATAGCGCTCCTTGAGGTTCGGTCGCACCGGCGCGATCAGGTACGCCAGGCCCGCCTCCCGCGCCAGGCCCGCCATCGCCCGCAGCAGCACTGCCGACAGGCCGCGCCGCCGGTTGCGCGGCGGAATCTCGGCGGCCAGCGCGCACAGCGTGTTGGCGGCACCTCCGGCGGCCCGCAGCGCGAATCCGGAGGCGATCGCCGCGTCGATGCCGGGGCCAAGACCGGCGTCGGCGCCGTCCCAGTGAACGGGGATCGTATGCCCTTCGGCGAGTGCCGTCCTCTCGCCGCTGTCGTACAGCGTGAACTGCCACGGCGCGAACTCGTCGTAGAGCCGCCCCCAATACGCGTTGAGCCCGTCGCCGTGCAGGTTGTATTCGGGCCACACCTCCTCAGACAGGCCGTCAAGCTGGCTCCACAAGCCTGGCTGTTCGCTGTACCTGATGACGTCGATGCCCACTGCGCCAGTCTGCCCGGGTTGTCTGGCCGCCGTCATCGCATTAAACAACCGGTCCGGGCCACGGCGGCAGGGGACCTCGTTGTCGCTGGCGCGCTGGCGAACGGTGCGGCGTTCGGCCGGCGACGTACGCTGGACGACATGGATGTGTATGCGGATGCGGCCGGACTTGTCGAGCGGTCGGCGGCGGCCTACGCGGGCGGCGTGCCTGAACAGCGCACCGACGATGGGTTCTTCGGCCCGCGGAGCGTGACCTGGCGTGCGGCCGGCGATCTGTCCGCACCGGTCGGCGGGCTTCGGGCGCTGATGATCCAGGCGCTGCACCCGCTCGCGATGGCCGGGGTCGACCAGCACAGCGACTGGCGCGAGGACCCGGTCGGCCGGCTGGCGGCGACCTCCGGTTACCTGGCAACGGTCAGCTTCGGGGACAAGGCCGCCGCCGAGCGGGTCGCCGCCCGGGTGAGGCGCATCCACGAGCACGTGACCGGCACCGACACCGTGACCGGCAGGGCCTACGCGGCCAGCGATCCGGTCCTGCTGCTGTGGGTGCACGCCGCCCTGGTCGACTCGACGCTGGCGGCGAAGAACCTGTTCGGCACGCCGCTGGCGCCAGCCGACGCGGACGCCTACGTCGCCGAGATGGTCATCGCGGCCGAGCTAGTCGGCGTGCCCGGAGATCTGGTGCCGCGCACGGTCGCCGGGCTCGACTCCTATCTGGAATCGGTCAGGCCCCAGCTGGCCTGCACGCCCGCCGCCAAAGAGTCGATGGCGTTCCTGCTCGACCCGCCCGGGCTCGATGAGGACATCGCCGAGATCTGGCACGACGTCAGGGACGGCGCGATCGTGTCGCTGCCGGCCTGGGCGCGCGAGTTGTACGGCTACGAGGCCGAGTCGCTGACGCCTGCCCGGCAGACCGAGATCAGGCAGGCGCTCGGCGTGCTGGACGCGGTGTTCCTCGGGGAGCCTGGAGTACTTGAGGCCCGGCAGTCGATCGCCGCCCGGGTACGCGCGGCCCGCTAGCCGCCAGCAGCGGAAGAGGCTGTCGGGTGACCCGGGATCTTGGAAGGTCAAGCTCCGGCGGGTCAGCGGGGATACTTTCCCTTCCCTGAGTCATCGAGGAGCTTTTTGCTTAAAGAAAGATTTTCGATGTTATCGGCTGAAAAACTCCCCGGAGCTCCGGCGCCCCCACGGGTTCCGCCACCCCCGATGGCCGCGCCGCACTGCCTGGCGCTGCCGGGCCCGGCCGCGCCAGGCCCGGCAATGTCACAACGACGGGCCTGGAACGGCGCCGGCAGCCCCAGCGATGTCACAACGCCCGCGCCATGCGGGCCGTTGCAGAATCGGGTTCCGATAGGCCCAAGTGGGGAACGAGCAAGTTTTTTGGCCCCTGAAGTGGAGCAAGCAAGCTCGAATCTGGCCCTGTTTGACCTTCAAGTGGAGATCATTTTCGGTCTGAAGTGATTCTGCAACAGCCCGCATAGCGCCAGCGAAGTCACAACGACGGGCCTGCGCGAAGCCCGGGCAAGCCCAGCAAAGTCACAACGACGGGCCTCGCGCCGGCCCCGGGGCGCGCCAGTCAGGCGCGCCAGCCAGGTGCGGCCCTCCCGCACCAGGAGCCATGCCCGCGGGCGAGAACTCTCCCCCACGATGCCGGAAAAAGCTCCCCGATCCTGATCACGAGCCACGCGGTGTTAGCGGCCTAATTATCTGAGGGCATGTGGCTGGTGTGCGGCTGCGTTCTTTGACGATCTGTTTGCCTGGGCGGGCGGGGCGGGTCAGGATCGTGGTGTCTTCCGTTGAAACGTGAGGATCCCTCCTCGCCATCGTTTGGCCACGTCGCGAGAAGGGATCCGGCAGGCGGTGTCGCCCGTGGTCATCGTATGGCCTTGCCCGCTCGCGGTCGATGCGTACGTGCGGGCGGGCCGGGGGGTGGAGTTCCCGCGCCCGGAATGCCCGGGGTGCGCCGGGCCGATGATGTTCTGGTCCGGGTACCGGCGCTGGGTCCGGGAGGCCGGGTGCTGCTGGCGGATCTTCGTGCCGCGGGTGCGGTGCGGGCCGTGCCGGGCGAGTCATGCGCTGCTGCCGGCGTTCGCGCTGGCCTGGCGGCTGGACGTGGCCGAGGTGGTCGGCGGGGTGCTGGCCGGGGTGGCGGCCGGGGGCTGCGGGGTGCGTCCGACGGCGGCGGGGGCGGGGGTGCCGCACACGACGGCCCGGGGCTGGGCTCGCCGGTTCGCGGCTCGTGCTCCTGTCCTGGGGGCCGGGTTCGCTGCGCTGGCTGTCGAGCTGGGCGGCCCGGTGGTCACCTGGCCTGGCAGCGATCGCGGGTTCGCGGTGGCGGCGATCGGCGCGGCGTTCGCGGCTGCCGCGGGCCTGCCGGGATGGGGCGCCGCGGGGCCGTGGCGGTTCGCCTGCGTGGTGAGCGGCGGGAAGCTGATCGCCGCCAACACAACCTCGCCCTGGTACGTGGTCGGCAGACGGCGTTTCATGCCTCCTGTCCCGCTATTACCGGCATGAGGAGGCAGATCAGATGGATTCGAGGCTGCAGGAGCAGATCGCGCTGCACCGCTGGGCGGTCATCGCCGAGGCGGCGAGCGGGCAGCTGACCGCGCGGGAGCGCGGCGCGCTGGTCCGCCGGATCGCCGCGCGCCTGCACGCGCACCCGGACGGCTCGTCCCGCACGTACTCGCGGGGCACGATCGACCGGTGGGTGCGCGCCTGGCGCGCCGGCGGCCTGGAAGCGCTGCGGCCCGCGGAGCGGTCCGACACCGGGATGGTGCGGGCGCACCCGGAGCTGTTCGCCGAGGCGTCGGCGCTGCGGCTGGAACTGCCCGGCCGGTCGGCAGCGCAGATCGCCTCGATCCTGTATCACCGGCACGGCGTCCAGGTCTCCGACCGCACGGTGCGCGGCCAGCTGCGCCGCGCCGGCCTGCACCGCGAGGCCCTGGCCGCCGAACCGAAGACGTACGGCAGGTACGAGGCGGCCGCGCCGAACGAGCGGTGGATCACCGACGTCCTGGTCGGCCCCTGGGTGCCGCACCCGCGCCGGGAGGGGTCGGTGCGGGCAAGGCTGTTCCTGATCGTCGATGATCACAGCCGGCTCCTGGCCGGCGGCCGGTTCTTCGGCCAGGAGAACGCCCGGGCCTGCCAGGAGCTGCTGCGCGCCACGATCACCCGCCGCGGCCTGCCGCAGGTGCTCTACTGCGATAACGGGGCGCCGTTCTCGAACGCGTGGCTGGCCAGGACCTGCGCGGTGCTCGGGATCAGGCTGGTGCACTCGAAGCCGTACTCACCGGAAGGCCGGGGAAAGCAGGAAAGGCTCAACCGCTACATCCGGGAAGCCTTCCTAGCCGAGGCCGCCCACCACGGCATCGAATCCCTGGACCAGCTCAACGACCTGTTCGCCGCCTGGGCCGAGCGCATCGCCAACCGCCGGACCCACGCCGAGACCGGCCAGGCCCCGATCGCCCGGTTCGAGAACGGCGGACCGCACCGCCAGGCCAGCCCGGACCTGATCCGCGAGGCGTTCCGATGGTCGGTCACCCGCAAGGTCACCCGCACCGCCACCGTCCCCCTGGAAGGCAACTCCTACGCCGTCGACCCGGCGCTCACGGGCCGGCGAGTCGAGCTGCGCTACGACCCCGAAGACCTCACCCGGATCGAGGTATTCCTGGACGGCCGGCCCGCCGGGGCGGCCGTCCCGTTCGCTGTCCGCCGCCACGTCCACCGCGCCGTGCCCCAGGCCGCCCGGCCCGAGCCGGCCGCGACCGGGATCGACTACCTCGGCCTGGTCGCCGCCGCCCACGACGAGGAAGCCGGAACCGGCGCGAAGATCGACTTCGCCCGGCTCGGCATGCTCACCGGCGACACCAGCGCAGGGCAGTGGTGAGCCCGGCACCGTGGGCCGCGCACTTCGGCCTGGCCCGCACCCCGTTCGGCAAGTCCATCGCGGCCAAGGACCTGTTCGCCCGCCAGGCCCACGCCGAGGCGATCGCCCGGATCAGCTTCTGCGTCGTCGAATCCGCGCTCGGCGTCGTCACCGGCGACGTCGGCGCCGGGAAGACCGTCGCGGTCCGCGCCGCCGTCGCCGGCCTGGACCCGACCCGGCACCAGGTCATCTACATCGCCAACCCCGCCTTCGGCACCCGAGGGCTCTACGTCACGATCGTCCGCGCCCTCGGCGACAAGCCCCGCTACCTCAAAGCCGAGTTGATGGCCCAGGCCGGCGACCTGCTCGCCGCCGAAACCAGCGAACGGCACCGCCGCGTCGTGATCATCGTCGACGAGGCGCACCTCATGGACCCCGCCCAGCTCGAGGAACTCAGGCTCCTGACCAACGCCGAGATGGACTCCGAGTCCCCGTTCGCCGGGATCCTCATCGGCCAGCCCACCCTGAACCGGCAACTGCGCCTGGGCACGTTCGCCGCCCTGGACCAGCGGATCGCCACCCGGTTCACCATCAAGCCGATGGACCTCGCCGAATCCGCCGCCTACCTCCGCCACCACCTGCACCTCGCCGGCAGAGAAGACCCGCTGTTCGCCGACGACGCCATCGCCCGCCTCCACCGCGTCGCCAGCGGCCTGCCCCGCGCCCTCAACAACGCCGCCGTCGCCGCGCTCATCGCCGCCGCCGCAGCCGGCAAGGACCTCGTCGACGACGCCTGCGCCAGGAAAGCCGCCGCCGAGCTCACCCGCGACTAGCACCCCCAGGGAGGACCCGTGAACACCGCCGCCATCCCCGCCCGGCAGCTCATCTGCCTGCTCCAGGACACCGCCGCCGGGCAGACCGCCGACCTGGCCGCCGTCGACCTGCTCGCCCGCCACAACCACTTCCTGCACCTGCCCCAGTTCCGCCGCCTCATCGCCGCGAGCAACTCAGTCTTCACCGGCGAGCCCGTCCTGACCATCCGCTGGAAAGCCGCCATCACCGCCCTCGAATCCGGGCGCCTGCACGCCACCGGCTCCGAGCAAGCCGTCCTGCGCATCGCCGCCAGCCTCGCCGACCACGACATCCCCGTCCACCTCCGCGAAATCCTCGGCAGCCTCGACCACCGCAACATCGCCCTCATCACCGCCGCCATCACCCAGGCCAACGACTAACCCCAGCCACCAGGCCCGCAAACCCCGGGGGCCGCCAGCCACCCACGGCCGGCGGCCCCTTCACCACGCCCCCACCTACCCCCATCAGCCGATGCTCACCCAGCCAAGCCGAAACATGAACACGCAACCCCGCCAAATCATGCGCAGACAGCGTGACCGCTAACACGCGGCAGCCGCCCGGACCGGCGCTGGTTTCCGTGATCACGCCCGCGAACATGATCACGGAAACCAGCACGGGTCCCGGCGGTTCGTGCTGCTCGTGATCAGGATCAGGGAGCCTCTTCCGGCATCGTGGGAGAGAGGTCTCGCTTCGGGGAGCTTGTCAGTTAATAGAATTGTCCTTTTACGGCGCCAGGTTCTTGTACTCGCGCGATCCGAACGGCGACCCCGGCGCGTCCACGTTCATCTCGGCGTAGGCTTGCTTGCCGTTCCCGTAGGCGGTCAGGTCGGACAGCACGATCGTCGCGACGTAGTCGCTGAGCGAGCCCTGCGCGCAGTTCGGGTCGCAGTTGTCAAGCTTCAGCGTGCCTGAGCCGGTCGCGCCCTCCAGGCCCCAGCCGGTCCAGGAGATGGCCGTCACGAACGCGGTGCCGTCGCCGGACAAGATGATCTGCCCGGGCTGGGTCTTCAGCTCGCCTTGGCAGGTCACGACCGGAGTCACGCACACCGTGAAATCGGTCGGCGGCACCGAGGCACTCGGCGCGGGCGCGCTGGTCGGCGCCGGCGAGGCGGGCGAGGTCGGCGAGGCCGGCGACGACGCCTGCGGGGCCTGTCCCAGTTGCCCCTGCGACGCCTGCGGGGACCCCTGCGACGTCGGCGTGCCGGCGGGCGTGCTGCCCGGCGAGAGCCGACCGCAGCCGGTCAGTGCGAGTATCAGCATGCCCGCCACGAGTGGCACGCTCCGTGAGCTCATAGGTCCCTCCCCGTAATCCCTTGGTCGCTTTTAGCACCTGAAACCATTCATTGCGCGGATATTCCGGCAAAGGCCGCGGCGTGCCCGGCAGCCAGGTACGTACGCTGGCCTTATGAGACGCAGGCTGCTGGCAGGCACGGCCATCGCGGCGGCCGTCGCCACCGCCAGCGCCGGCCTGCTCGCGGCCCGCCGCAAGGGCCAGGGGGCGGCCCGCCGCGAGGGCCAGGACCAGGCGGCCCGCCGCGAGGGCCAGGCGGCGGCTCGCCGCCGGCTGCCCAGGGTCCGGCTCGAGCGCGGCCTGGCCGCGCTGCGGCTCATCGCCAGGGGCGGTGCCAGGTACGCCGGCGGCGCGCCGAGGCTGTTCGCCGCCGCGGGTGAGGCCAGGCAGCAGCTACGCCAGGACCTTGCCCTGCAGACCGCCGAGGACGTCGCGCAGACGCTCGGCGCGATGAAGGGCGTGCTCATGAAGCTCGGCCAGATGGCCAGCTACATCGACGAGGGCCTGTCGCCCGCCGTCCGCCGGACCCTGAGCCGGCTGCAGGACAGCGTCCCCCCGATGAGTCCCGAGCTCGCCGCCCAAGTCGTGCGGGAGGAACTGGGCGAAGAGCCTGAGAAGATCTTCGCCGAGTGGGACCCCGTGCCGATCGCGGCCGCGTCCATCGGCCAGGTGCACCGCGCGATCACCTTTGACGGCCGCGCGGTCGCCGTCAAAGTGCAGTACCCCGGCATCGCCGAGGCGATCGCCGCCGACCTGGACAACGTGTCGCTGCTGCGCCGGATGCTGAAGATCACCTCACCGGCCCAGGACGTCGACGCGCTGCTCGCCGAGCTGCGGGAACGGGTGCTCGAGGAGATCGACTACCGGCGCGAGGCGTCGAACCAGGCCCTGTTCGCCAGGTACTACGACGGCCATCCCACGATCACCGTGCCGGAAGTCGTGCCCGAGCTGTGCACCCGGCGGCTCGTGACCAGCCAGCTCGCCGTCGGTGCCAGGTTCGCCGACCTGGAGAGCTGGCCGCGGCACGAGCGCGACCTGGCCGCCGAGACCATCTACCGCTTCGTCTTCCGCAGCCTGTACGACCTGCGCGCGTTCAACGGCGACCCGCATCCGGGCAACTACCTCTTCCACGGCGGCGGCAAGGTGACGTTCCTCGACTTCGGCCTGGTCAAGCACTTCACGGCGACCGAACTGCTCCCGCTGATGAACATGGTCCGCAACCTCGCCGTCAGGAACGACCCCGAGGAGTTCAGGCGCAGCATGGAGGTCGCCGGGTTCCTGACGCCGAACTCCCCGCTGACAACGGACCAGGTGGTCGAGCACCTGGCCGTCTTCTACGCGACCATCCGCGAGAACAAGCCACTGACGATGACGCCGGACTACGCCTCGGCTGTGGTGCGCCGGTTCTTCGACTTGCGCAGCCCGGTCGCCGAGTACGCGAAAATTCCGCGCTCCTACGTCGTGCTGCAGCGGATCAACCTCGGCCTGTTCGCCGTGCTCGGCGAGCTTGGCGCGACCGCCAACTGGCGGGCCATCGCCGAGGAGATCTGGCCGTTCGTGCAGGGTCCGCCATCCACCCCGCTAGGCGAGGCCGAAGCGCGGTGGCGCGCGAGCAGGCAGCACACCTCCCAGCTGGCCGACCTGACCGAGGCGGGATTCGAGACAGGAGCAGAGGCGAGCCTATGACCGACCAGACGACGAGCGCCCGCGCCGAACCGCTCACCGCCCTCCTCGACCAGCCTGATCCCGATCGCCCCGCCCTGATCACCGGCGAGGACGGCTCAGTGCTCACCCACGCCCAGCTCGCCGCCCGGGTCGAGACGCTCGCCGGCCGGCTCGCGGCGGCGGGAGTGCGGCGCGGGGACAAGGTCGCGCTGGTGCTGCCGAACGGCCCTGAGATCGTTCAGCTGCTGCTGGCGATCTTCGCGCTGGGCGCGGCGGCCGCCCCGCTCAACCCGGCTTACACCCAGGCCGAGTTCGCCTTCTACCTGACCGACATCGCGCCGCGGCTGGCCCTGCTCCCGGCCAGCCTGCCCGCCGCTGCCGTGGCCGCCGCCGGGGATTGCTCGGTGACCGTGCTCACGACGCGGCCTAGTGACGACGGCGGCCCCCCCGGGCTATCCGTTCAAGGATCTGAAGTCGTTTCGCAGGCCAGCTACGAGCCGGCTCAGCCTGACGACATCGCGATCGTGCTGCATACGAGCGGCACGACGAGCCGGCCCAAGCAAGTGCCGCTGCGGCAGCGCAACCTGATGGCCTCGGTGCGCACGATCGGCGAGCACTACCGGCTCGGGGCCGATGACGCGTCATTCTGCGTGATGCCGCTGTTCCACGTGCACGGCCTGGTCGCCTCGACGTTCTCGGCGCTCGGGGCCGGCGGGTCGGTGATCGTGCCGCGCCGGCTGACCCCGCGCCGGTTCTGGCAGCAGGCCCGTGACCACGGCGCGACCTGGCTGTCGGCCGGCCCGACGCTGCACCAGATGCTGCTCGACGCGGCCGGCGACGCGGGCGCTCCGCAGTCGCTGCGGTTCGCGCGGTCCTGCAGTTCCGCCCTGTCGCCGGCGCTGCTCGAACGGGCCGAGGCCGCCTACGGCGTGCCGATGCTGGAGGCCTACGGGATGACCGAGGCCAGCCACCAGATGGCCTCGAACCCGCTGCCGCCCGCGCCGCACTTCGCCGGCTCGGTCGGCATCGCTACCGGGACCGAGATCGGCATCGCGGCGAAGGACGGCTCGCTGCTGCCCGGGGGCGAGGCCGGCGAGGTGGTGATCCGGGGGCCGAGCGTCATGTCGGGTTACGTGGCCAACCCGGCGGCGACGGCCGAGGCGTTCTACGGGGACTGGTTCCGCACGGGGGACCGCGGCGTCCTGCGCGACGGTTACCTCTACCTCGAAGGACGCCTGAAGGAGATGATCCTGCGAGGCGGCGAGAACATCTCGCCGGCCGAGATCGAGCAGGTGCTGCTCGCCCATTCGGCGGTCAGCGACGCGGTGTGCTTCGGCGTGGCCGACGACAAATATGGTGAACTAGTTGGCGCCGCGGTAACTCTGTCCGAGCAGGCGGACGTGGCCAGCCTGACTGCCCATTGCCGGGAACGCCTGGCTGCCTTCAAGGTACCCGCGAGCATCCGGGTGCTTGACGAGATCCCGCGCACGGCGACCGGCAAGGTTCAGCGGCGCCGCGTGGGCGAGTTCGTCGCCGGGCTGGCGGCCGGTCCCGCTGCCGGCGCGGCGGAGGGCGAGTAGCGGTGCGGTTCGCTGTTCTCGGGGCCGGCGCGATCGGCGCTTACGTGGGAGCCGCGCTGGCTCGCGGCGGCGCCGACGTCACGCTGATCGCGCGCGGCCCGCACGGAGCCGCCATGGCGGCGAACGGCGTCCGGGTGCTCTCACCGCGCGGCGACTTCACCGCGCACCCGCCGGTCACCGATGACCTCGGCGCCGTCGCCGGGGCCGACGTGGTGCTCGTCGGGCTCAAGGCCTACAGCCTGCCCGGGATCGCGCCCAGGCTCGGCCCGCTGCTCGCACCTGAGGCCGGCGTGATCTGGCGCAGAACGGCATCCCCTGGTGGTACCAGCCCGGCCTCGAGAGCGTCGACCCAGGCGGCGTGATCGCCGCGTCCGTGCCGGCGTCGCACAACATCGGCTGCGTCGTGTATTCCTCGACGGAGATCATCGAGCCCGGGGTGATCAAGCACATCGAGGGGACCCGCTTCACCATCGGCGAGCCTGACGGCTCGGCCAGCGAGCGGTGCAAGCTGATCTCCGCCGCGTTCGCGGCCGGCGGCTTGCGGGCTCCGGTTGAGTCGCGGCTGGCCGATCAGATCTGGCTGAAGCTGATCGGGAACGTGGCGTTCAACCCGGTGACCGCGCTGACCCGGGCGACGCTGGGCCAGCTCGGGACCGAGCCGTCGATGGTGGCGCTGCTTCAGGCGGTGTTCGCCGAGTGCGCGGAGGTTGCCGCGCGGCTCGACGTGCGCTTTCCCGTGTCGCTCGAGCGCCGGCTCGAGGCCGGCCTGGCGGTGGGGGATCACAAGACGTCGATGCTGCAGGACCTGGAGGCCGGGAAGCGCCTCGAGGTCGGCTGCATGACCGGCGCGGTGGTGGAACTGGCCTCGCGGTTCGGCGTCGACGTTCCCCACGTCCGCACCATCCACGCCTGCGTCTCGCTCCTGGACCGCATGTCGCACCCAGCGCCCTAGCCCGCGCCCGCAATCGGGCGCGCGCGGGCGGGGCATCAGCAACAGGCTCGCGGTCGCTGTTGTTGCTGTGCTGTCGCGCCGGTCTACTGCCAAGGCCCCAGGTCGCTGGCCAGCAGGTCGATTGAGGTTAGTGGGGCGTGCATTCGTCCTCGTGCCTGAAGAGTCTGCAGGTATGTGTCGGCCATGGCGAGGTCAATGCCACTCTCCGCAATAGTGAGAAGATGGGCGACCACGCCAACCGTGGACACGGCTTTGACGCCTCGTTTCCGCGATTCGGCCCTGGCCGCGTGGTCATCGCTGATGAGTCGTCCTTTGCCCAACGACTGAAGTAAGGCAATGCTCGCTGCCTCTCCTAGGTGGTCGAGCGCGGAGTTGACCGAACCGGCGGCGATGCTGCGCTGGATACCCTCTGTTGCGATGAGTAGATGCTCGTCTGAGATCTCGATGGGCGCGCCTAGCCAGGTTGCTGCCCAATTTGCGGCTCGTCCGGCCTGAGGATGTGGTGGCCGACGGCCGCGCAGTCGTACAAGTTCCGCGCGAGTGGCGCGTACCCAGCAGGCGTCGCCTTCATAGCGATTGCGAAAGACGGCCGCTACCGGCGCGCAGTATGACAGATTGATAATCGTGCAGGTGTCGAGCAGGAACGTCGGCGCGGCGTACGTCATAGGTCATTCAGGTCGTCAACTGGCGCAGGCGGGCGAATATCGTCTGCGGCGAGGCGGATGAATAGCAACTCCGCTTCCTCATCGGTCAGAGCGGCCAGTGTGCTGATGCCTACCCGGCCTTGCTGGTAGCCGGCTTGTGCAGCCCGCCAGAGCCGCGGCGGAACACGCTTGGACTTGTCAGGAACAAGCAACTCATCGGGTGCCGGATCGTTTGCCGCACGCAGTATTGCGGATACCGACCTCTGCAGCCACTTATCGCGTGCGGACACATTCAGCAGCTTGACGCTGTTGCTTGCCAGACGATACAGCAACGCCGAATAGCTCGCGCCGAAATGCCGCATCAGCTCAACTAGCACGGCGGTGTCAATAGTGCGTCTTGCTATCACATCACGAAGCCCATCGATGGGCATGAGCAAGGCTGCGGCGAATGCGTTAGCGCGCTTCTCTACCGGAGTGCTGCTGTCATACAGATCACTGTCGATTACCAGCTCTCGCGGGTCACTCAGGAGGTGGTGCGCCAACTCGTGAGCCGCCGTAAATCGTTGGTGACCTCGCGGGAAGGATGTGCTGATCAGGGCCATGGCCACGCCTCGGCCGTGAGCGCACAGCCCGCTGACCGCTATGCCTGTTGGCCAGCTGATGACGTCGAGTCCGAAGTGATGCTCGGCCAGCTCCGCGACGTCCGCGATCGGCGCGCGCCCGAGACCGAGTCCTTCTCTCACGAGGTCGGCGAGATCTTCGCCGTCCCGCCATGGAGCGCGGGCAGACGGAATGCCACGATCCTCAATCAGCGCGAGTACTTCTTTGCCGGAGGGAGTTGGCCGGCTTTCCTGAAGCCCGGTCGCGCTGACGAGTTCTGCTTCCGCTTCAAGCATCTGCCGCATGCGTCTACGGGACAGCAGCGTGTCGTCGGCCTGGGGAGCGGCCATGACTCTGGCGGCCAGGGCGAGACTGCCGCTGCGCTCCACGCCGAGTAGTTCGGCAAGGCTCACCTCAAGGGCGTCGGCCATGGCCGCTACTTCGCTGACGTCGAGCTTGCGGGTGCCGTGCTCGACTTTCGAGATCTGTGACCGGGATAGCCCGATCGCAGACCCAAGATCCTCGCCGGTCATCCCGCGCGCTTCGCGCAGAGCCGCAATGCGTGCGCCCAGCTCATGCGTATCCATAGCACGTAGTCTACGGTAGTGTTGCTAATTTGGCAACACCGCGAGAGGTGAGTTGACCGTAGCGGTTCGCCCCGGCCTGACTGTGTTCCGGCCGCCGTCGCATCCGGAACACGCGGCCCGACCTGCTGCTGTTGGCGACCAGAACTTAACAGCAACGTGGCTTTCCCCCCCACGTCCGCACCATCCACGCCTGCGTCTCGCTCCTGGACCGTCTGTCACACCCAGCGTCGTAGCCCGCCGACACGCGTCGGCTGGTTTCTGATTAGAGACGTCTCTATCAGATTCGATAGAGACGTATACTTTTTGATCGTGGACTTGACGGACCCGACTCGTGTCGTGACGGCGACGTTGGACGGCCCGGTTCTGGCCGTTCTGGCTCAGGCCGGGAGGCCGCTGACGGTTGGTGATGTCGCCGCTTTGACAGTGCGGGGTTCGGAGATTGGAGTACGCAGGAGCCTGGCTCGCCTAGTGGAGCAGGGAATCGTGCGGGCGACTGAGATGGGCCGGAATCGGGTGCATGAGCTGAATAGGGATCATATCGCTGCGCCAGTCGCGGAGGCGCTGGCAGGCCTGCGACTTGCGCTGTGGAAAAGGTTCCGGGACACGCTGGCTGACTGGAACCCCAAGCCGGTCTATGGCTGCGTATTCGGCTCTGCGGCACGGGGCGACGGAGATGCGCTGAGTGACATCGACCTACTGCTGGTCCGGTCACCTGTTGCCGGCGAGACCGATCCGCGCCGACAGTCAGCCGGCCTTGCCGAGGCGATCGCTGGTTACGCCTCAGAGTTCTTGGCTGTTGAGCTGACTGAGCGGCAGGCGGCGAAGTGGGCGCGACACGCCGCCCAGTTGCACGACTTGGTCCGGGGTTGGACTGGGAATCGCCTCCAACTCGTGGAGATGTCTGCCTTCCAATGGGGCGATCATCGTCGCCGGCGGACGACGCTATATCAGGAAATCAGCCGCGATGCCATCCAGGTCGCGGGAGAGATGCCTGGAGCCGTCCAAGCGAAAGCGAATGCGAGGTAAATGATGCCAGGCTCGTCGCGCACTGCTCCCTGCAATCTCGCCGATGCCCGGAGTCGGCTGAACACGGCACGTGCCTACCTTGAGGTAGCTGAACTGGTTCTGGGCGAGAAGGAAAGAGATGAATACCTGAACGTAACGGCAGGACTCGCTGTGCTTGCGGGCATAGCAGCGTCCGACGCAATCTGTTGCGCCCAGGCTTCGATCACGTCATCGAGGTGACGATCACCGAGGGGCCGCGGACTTACTCCGCACCGCCACCCCGGATGGCGCGACTCTTGCTACATGTCTGCTCCGGTTGCTCGATCTGAAAGACGAGGCTCACTACGGCGTCATGGTCGTCGCCGTGCGCAAAGCGCGCGACGCGGTGCGCTGGGCTGGCAACCTGGTCGATCGTGCCGCCCAAGAGACAGAACGCTGAACTCCATGCTGCCCTCGTTCGCTAGCCCGCAGGCGGGCGAGCGGGCGGGCGCGCCATCAGCAACAAGGCCGGGTCGCCATTGCTGCTGCTGACTCGCCGGTTACGGCCAAGGGCCGCTGCGGGAGCCAGAGGTATGCGGCATGGCTTTGAATCGTCGAGGCCACCCCGTGATTTAGCGCTGATCGTCGGCGCGGCGTGTCAACTTAGCGGCCGGGCGGGTTCGCTCTAGGCTCGTGCTGCCTGATCTTGGCCTGGCTTCCTCATCGGCAGATGCGCGCATGCGGCACCTGCCGCAGGGAGGAGGTGATCAAAATGACCAGAAAACACAAGCGGTCACGGCGGATCTGGCACGAAGTGGTCCCCGCTATTAGCGCCGCCACGGCTCTGATCCAGCTTACGGCGGTGCTGATGGGCAACGCCCGTCACTAGCGGGTCCCACCCCAATCGCGGCCCGGCCGACTAAAGGTTGCGCGCGGGGGATTGCTTGGCCTATCGGATCGGAGTGCCAGTGTCAGCGATCCTGGGTTGAGTCGCCCCGCACCAGCGCCGGGCCAGCCGGCACGGATGGTTGCTGTGCTGACTGCCGGGCCCGGGCACGGACCCGGCGGCCTGACCGGCTACTGCATTACCTAAGTTGCGTATGTCAGGTTGTGTTATGCGATGTCTTGTTCGAGGGTTGACATTCCTGTTTCGGCTGATGTAATCGTTTAACCTGCAATCGATTAACCAGCCCTCGGAGTGCGGAGTGTTTCCGGTGAGATGCGGCGCCCGGTGAGCGGGCAGGTCAGGATGAAGGATGTCGCCGCCGCGCTCGGGGTGTCTACCGCCACGGTCAGCCGCGCGCTCAAGAACGACCCGGCGATCAGCCTCGCGACCAGGCGGGCCGTGGCCGAGGTGGCGCAGCGGGTGCGGTACCGGCCGTCGGCGGCCGCGCGGCGGCTGCGGACCAAGTCCACCTCGCTGATCGGCGTCGTCGTGCAGAGCGTCGGTGACGGCTACATCGGCGACGTGGTGCTCGGCATCCAGGGACGGGCACGCGAGCTTGGCTGCCAGCCGCTGTTCTTCGCCGCCGAGGGCAAGGCCGAGCTTGAGTCGCAGGCGCTTGAAGTGTTCTTGTCCGAGCAGGTCACCGAGCTGATCGCGGTGTCACCGACCGGCAAGCCCGAACTCCTGCGGCAAGCCGTCGCCGAGGGCATGCGCGTCGCCGTCATCAACGGTGACGAGACCGTGCCCGCGAAGCTGATCGACGAGATCGCGCACGGCGGGGTCAGCGACCGGGCCGCCAGTCTCGGCTCGCGCCGGGGGGCCGAGCCGATCAGGCACATCGCCTTCGACGACGTCGCCGCCGGGCGGCTCGCGACCGCGCACCTGGCCGGGCTCGGGCACCGGAGTTTCGTGCACCTGCGCGGGCCCGACGTCCGGTCCAGCCTGCTCAGGCTGCTCGGCTACCGGGAAGCGCTGACCGCGGCCGGGCTGTGGCCCCAGCCGGTGCTCGCCGCGCGGTCGCCGGTGATGCGCAGCCGGGAGGCGGCGGTCGCGGCCTTCCTGGCCGCGGCGCGGCCGCCGGTCGCCATGGTCGCCTACGACGACCTCGCCGCGGTCGCCGCGCTCCGGGCCGCGCACCAGGCAGGCTGGCAGGTGCCCCGTGACCTGTCGGTGGTGGGCATAGACGACATCCAGTTCGCTGAATACACCAACCCGGCGCTCACCACGGTCGCCCAGCCCAAGCACCGGCTTGGCGCGCTGGCCGTGGACGCGGTGCTGGCCAGGAACGAAAGCGGCGCCGCTGCCGGGGTGCACGTGCTCGACGGCGAGCTTGTCGTGCGGGAATCCACGGCCCGAGCAGCCGCGCGACGACCACATCGATCCGCCGAAAGGACACCAGGATGAAAGATGGCCCGCCCGACTCGATGCCGTCCGGCAGCCGGTTCCGCCTGGCGGTGATCGGAGCCGGCCGCATGGGCCGTACGCACCTCGCCGCGATCAGCGGGTCAGCGCAGGTCGAGCTCGCGGGCGTGGCCGAGCCCGATCCGGCGACCCGGGCGAAGGTGACCGGCGCGCCGGTCTTCGCGAGCCTGGATGAGCTGCTGGCCTCGCGTGAGATCGACGGCGCGCTGATCGTCGTGCCGACAGACCGGCATGTGGCCGTGCTGGGTCAGGTCATGGCGGCGGGCGTGCCCGTGATGTGCGAGAAGCCGTGCGGGCTGACCGTCGCCGAGACGACGAAGTGCGCGGCCATCGCCGATGAGGCCGGGCTGGTGCTTCAGGTCGCTTACTGGCGGCGATTCGTGCCCGCGCTGGTCGAGTTGCGCAGGCGGATCACCGAAGGCGAACTCGGTGAGATCCTCGCGGTGAACTGCGCGCAGTGGGACCTCGCGCCGCCCTCACCGGCGTTCCGCGCCAGCAGCGGCGGCATCTTCGCCGATATGGGCGTGCACGAGTTCGATCAGGTGCGCTGGCTGACCGGGCAGGAATTCGTGACCGCGCGGACGGCGCGGGCCGTGCCGGGCACGATTGACGGCGACCCGGACTGCGTCCAGCTCGCGTGCGAGCTTGACGGCGGGAGCACGGCGGTGATCAGCCTGGGTCGCTGGCATCCAGCCGGGGATAGCTGCAAGGTGGAGGTGTATGGCACCGAGGGCACCTCGGACTCGTGGTTCCTGCCTCCGGTCGGCGGCGAAGCCGTCTTCCACCAGGCGCTGCGGTCGCAGGCGGAGGATTTCGCGAAGCTGGTACGGACCGGTGCCGGGAGCGGCGCCCGGGCCGCCGACGCCATCGCCGCGCTCAAGGCCGCGGAGCTAGCGGCTCGCTAGAGGGCTCGCTCAAGGAGGATCGCGAAATGGTGAAAATCGGCAACGCGCCGGTCAGCTACGGGGCCTTCGAGGTCACGGTGGGCAAGCACGAAGGCGTGCCGGGGGCCGATCAGGTGCTCGACGCCGTCCAGGCCGCCGGGTACGCCGGGATCGACCTCGGGCCGGTCGGCTACCTGGGGCTGGGCGCCGGGCTGCGCGACGCGCTCGGGTCGCGCGGCCTGCTGCTGTGCGGCGGCTACGTGGAGATCGATGTCACCGCCGCCGGATCGGAGGCGGCCGGGCTGGCGGAGCTGAGCGCGGTGTGCGACCAGTTCGACGCGGTGACCGGGGAGGCGGGGGCGGCGCGGGCGGAGGCCGGCACCGGCCGGGTGTTCCTGCCGCGCCCGACAGTGGCGCTGATCGGCTCGCCTGACGCTGCGGAGCGCTGGACGCGGATCAAGTCCGTGGTGGGCGAGGTGGTGAGCCGCTGCGCTGACCGCGGCTACGAGGCCGTGCTGCACAACGAGGTCGGGACGCAGCTTGCCGCGCACGACGATGTCGTCGGCGTACTCGAATCCACTCAGGCGGCGCTGTGCCTGGACACCGGGCACCTGGTGGCGGCCGGCGGTGACCCGCTGGCGATCCTGGCCGGCTGGCGGGACCGGGTCAGCCACGTGCACCTGAAGGACTCCTCGTCGGCCGGCCCGTACACCGAGGCGATGCAGCTGTGGGAAGGCGACGTGTTCTGCCCGCTGGGCGAGGGGACCGGCCGGGTCGACGAGGTGCTCGGCGCGCTGCGCGCGGGCGGCTACGACGGCTGGATCGTGATCGAGCAGGACGTGCTGCCGCGCAGCGTCGCGGCGTACCGCAAGGCCAGTGATGACCAGGCGGCGAACCGCCACTACCTGAGCGAACGCGGCTGGTAGCGGTGAGCGGCGGAAATGGCGCGCCCTACGACGTGCTCACGATGGGCCGGGTCGGCGTTGACCTGTACCCGCTGCAGGCCGGGCTGGCGCTGGCCGATGTGACCACGTTCGGCAAGTTCCTTGGCGGCAGCGCCACCAACGTCGCGGTGGCCGCGGCCAGGCACGGCCGCCGGTCGGCGGTGATCACCAGGACGGGGGACGACCCGTTCGGCCGGTTCGTGCACCAGGCGCTGATCAGCCTCGGGGTCGACGACGCGTTCGTCGGCTCTGTGCCCGGCCTGCCCACGCCGGTCACGTTCTGCGAGATCTTCCCGCCCGACAACTTCCCGCTCTGGTTCTACCGGTTCCCGAAGGCGCCCGACCTGGAGATCCGGCCCGACGAGCTCGATCTTGATGCCTGCCGGTCGGCCCGGGTGTTCTGGGCGACCGTGACCGGGCTGTCCGAGCAGCCGAGCCGGGACGCCCATCACGCGGCCTGGGCGGCGCGCGGCCGGCGGCCGCTGACCGTGCTCGACCTGGACTACCGGCCGATGTTCTGGGCGTCTCGCGAGGCGGCGCACGAGCAGGTGGCTCTAGCGCTGCCGCGGGTGACGGTCGCGGTCGGCAACCTGGACGAGGCCGAAACGGCGGTCGGGGAGACCGAGCCTGAGCGAGCCGCGCGCGCGTTGCTCGCCCGCGGGGTCGAGCTTGCCGTGATCAAGCAAGGCCCCGCCGGGGTACTCGCCATGACCGCTGCCGAGGTCGTCAGGGTCCCGCCGACGCCGGTCACGGTGCTGAACGGGCTTGGCGCCGGGGACGGGTTCGGCGGGGCGCTGTGTCACGGGCTGCTGGCAGGCTGGCCGCTGGAGCGGGTGATCCGCTTCGCGAACGCGGCCGGCGCCATCGTGGCCTCCAGGCTGGAGTGCTCGACGGCGATGCCGACCTCGGCCGAGGTCGAAGAGTTGCTTGCGGAGGTGACGCGATGAACGACAATGCTGGCTTGCACTGGCCGAACGGCTCGCTGGCGGCCGGCCGGATGGCGGTCGACCTTGATCAGGAGCGCGCGGGCTGGTCCTGGACGTCGCTGCGGGTGCTCAGCCTCGGCCCGGGCGAGTCCCAGCGGCTCGAGACGGGAGGCGACGAGCTGCTCGTGCTGCCGCTGGCCGGATCGTGCGCGGTGAGCTGCGGCGGGACGGAGTTCGTGCTGGCCGGCCGCGCCAGCGTGTTCGACGGCGTGACCGACTTCGCGTACCTGCCCCGCGATGTCACCGCGCACGTGACCGCGTCCGGCGATGGCGGCCGGTTCGCGCTGCCCGGCGCCCGGGCCGGCCGGGACCTGCCGTTCCGGTACGGGCCGGCCGACGGCGTGGCGATCGAACTGCGGGGCGTCGGGCAGTGCTCGCGGCAGGTCGTCAACTTCTGCACCGAGACCGCGTTCGAGGCGGACCGGCTGCTCGCCTGCGAGGTCATTACCCCGGCGGGCAACTGGTCGTCATACCCGCCGCACAAGCACGACGAAGACCGGCCAGGGGAGTCGGTCCTTGAGGAGATCTACTACTTCGAGCTTGGCGTGGCTGGCGCCGGGCCGGCCGGGCCGGCCGGCTGGCGAGCCGGCACCCATCGGCTACCACCGCGTCTACGGCACCGCTGACCGCCCGGTCGACGTGCTCGCCGAGGTCGGCTCGGGCGACGTCGTGCTCGTCCCGCACGGCTGGCACGGGCCCGCGATGGCGGTGCCCGGCTACGACATGTACTACCTGAACGTGATGGCCGGGCCGGGTGAGCGCCGCTGGCTGATCTGCGACGATCCGGCGCACGCCTGGGTCAGGGACACCTGGGCGGGCCAGCCGGTTGACCCGAGGCTGCCGTACGGTGTTCGCGACACCGCCGGCCCGATCGCACCGGCGCCGCGTCATGAGGCTCACCGTCGGGCAGGCGATCGTCCGGTTCCTCGCCGCCCAGTACAGCGAGCGCGACGGCGTCGAGCAGCGGCTGATCCAGGGCTGCTTCGGCATCTTCGGGCACGGCAACGTCGCCGGCCTTGGCGAGGCGCTGCTGGAGGCCGAGCTGTCCAGGCCAGGCGAACTGCCTTACTACCAGGGCCGCAACGAGCAGGCGATGGTGCACGCGGCCGTCGGGTTCGCCCGGATGCGCGACCGGCTCGCGACGCTGGCCTGCACCACCTCGGTCGGCCCGGGCGCGACCAACATGGTCACGGGCGCCGCGCTGGCCACCGTCAACCGGCTGCCCGTGCTGCTGCTGCCGTCGGACGTGTTCGCGACCAGGGTCGCCGATCCTGTCTTGCAGCAGCTTGAGCACCCGAGCCAGCGCGACGTGTCGGTCAATGACGCGTTCCGGCCGGTGTCACGGTTCTTCGACCGGGTCGACCGGCCCGAGCAGCTTCCCGACGCGCTGCTCGGGGCGATGCGGGTGCTTGCCGACCCGGCGCAGACGGGCGCGGTCACGGTGTGCCTGCCCGAGGATGTCCAGGTTCAGGCCTGGCAGTGGCCGGACGAATTTTTCAATCCCCGGGTCTGGCACGTGACCAGGCCCGTGCCGGACACGGCTGCCGTGGCAAGAGCCGCCGCCGTGCTCGCCGATGCCAGTCGGCCCCTCATCGTCGCCGGCGGTGGCGTGATCTACTCCGGGGCTACTGCGCGGCTGCGCGCCTTCGCGCAGGCCGCTGGCATCCCGGTCGCCGAGACCCAGGCAGGCAAGGGCTCGCTGCCGTATGACCACCCCCAGTCGGTCGGCGCGATCGGCGCCACGGGCAATCCGGCCGCCAATGCGCTCGCCCGCGAGGCCGACGTCGTCGTGGGCATCGGCACCCGCTGGTCCGATTTCAGCACCGCCTCGCGCACCGCGTTCGCCGCTCCCGGCGTGCGCTTTATCAACTGCAACATCACCGGCTTCGACGCGGCCAAGCATGCGGGGATCGCCGTCGTGGGTGACGCCCGGGCCATCATCGACGCACTCGCCGCACGGCTAGCCTGGTGGCAGGTGAGCGGCGAGTACCGGGCGCGCGCGACCAGCCTGGCGCGGGACTGGGACCGGGTGGTGCACGGCGCCTACCACCTCGGCCACGGGCCGCTGCCCGCCCAGTCCGAGGTGATCGGCGCCGTCAACGACGCCTCGTCCCCGCGCGACGTGGTCGTCTGCGCGGCCGGCTCGATGCCGGGCGACCTGCACAAGCTGTGGCGGACCCGCGACCCGAAGGGCTACCACGTCGAATACGGCTACTCGTGCATGGGCTACGAGATCGCCGGCGGCCTCGGCGCGGCGCTGGCCGCCCCCGACCGGGACGTCTACGTCATGGTCGGCGACGGCTCGTACCTGATGATGGCCACCGAACTGGTCACCGCCGTGCAGGAGCGGCTCAAGCTCATCGTCGTGCTCGTGCAGAACCACGGCTTCGCCTCGATCGGCGCCCTGTCCGAGTCGGTCGGGTCCGAGCGGTTCGGCACCGCCTACCGGTACCGGGATCAGGCGACCGGCAGGCTCGACGGCGGTACCCTCCCGGTCGACCTCGCCGCCAACGCCGAGAGCCTGGGCGCCCGCGTGATCAGGGCAGCCACGATCGACGACCTCAGGCAGGCCCTGGCCAAGGCGAAGGCGGCAACGGGCGGCCCGGTCGTGATCACCATCGAGACAGACCCGCTCATACCGGCCCCCGACAGCCAGTCCTGGTGGGATGTGCCCATCGCGGAGGTGTCAGAACTAGGTACGGTGGCGACAGCGCAGCACGCGTATCAGGAAGCCCGAGCCCGCCAGCGGAGGTACCTATGACGACAATCGCTGACCTTCGCACCCCGGCACCGGTCATCGACGAGGCAGTGCTCACGTCCAACCTCGCCGAGATGGCCGCCGCCCTCCCGGGCGCCCGGATGCGCCCCCACGTCAAAGCCCACAAGTGCACCAACCTGGCGAGACGGCAGGCAGCCGGCGGGCACGCCGGCTTCACGTGCGCGACGATCCGCGAATGCGAGGGCATGGTCGCGGCCGGCCTAGGCGACGACCTGCTGCTCGCCAACGAGGTACTGGACGCGACCAGGCTCGGTGCCCTCGTCGAGGCCGGCGCCAGGATCACGCTCGCCGTGGACTCGCCGCAGACCGTCGGCGCGGCCGCGGCGGGCGGCGTCAGGGAAGTCCTGGTCGACGTCAACGTCGGCTTGCCGAGATGCGGCTGCCCGCCCGACGAGGCAGGCCAGCTAGCCGACCTTGCCCGCCGCAAGGGCCTGGGCGTCCGGGGCGTCATGGGCTACGAAGGCCACGTCGTCGGCCTGGAGGACGCGACCGAGCGAGCCGCCCAGTGCAAGACCGCCATGGAACTGCTTGCCAAGGCCCACGCCGACGTCGGCGGCGACCTGATCTCGGGCGGCGGCACCGGCACCTACGCACTCAACACCTGGGTGAACGAAATCCAGGCCGGCTCCTACGCCCTCATGGACACCGCCTACGGCAAGCTCGGCCTGCCGTTCGGCCAGGCGCTGTTCGTGCTCGCCACTGTGATCTCGTCCAGCAAGGAATGGTCCGTAGCCGACGCCGGCCTCAAGGCCTTCGGCATGGACCACGGCAACCCGTCCCTCGACGGCGCCGACATCTGGTACTGCTCAGACGAGCACACGGTGTTTTCCGCCCCGAGGCCAGTCGGTGACCGCGTGAGGCTAGCCCCAGCCCACATCGACCCCACGATGGCCTACCACGAGCGCGCCTACGTGGTCCGAGGCGACCAGGTAGTAGACGTCTGGCCCATAGACCTCCGCTGGTGGTAGGCCGCGAAGCTAGATTGCGGAGGTATTTGGGGTGCCTGGAGGAGGGTTCTCGCGTGCGGGAGCCGTTTCGGGTGATAGTCCGGACAATCCTCCTGGACGCGAAAAGCCTCCTCCGCAACGGCCCGTGGAGCGCCGTTGATGGGCCTGCTGGGCGCGGCCCGGGTTGAGGTATCTGTTACGGGTTGACTCGTTCGGGGGGCGTTGTGTAACGTTTCCGACACCCGTGTGCCTGGCGAAACGAGGTGTCTTGTGACCGCATGGACGGCGGACGGCCCGATCACGCTGACCACGGCTGACCGGGTCAGGCGCACGGAGGAGGCCGGGGAAGTCGTCGCCAGGATGCGTGACGCCTCCGTCAGCATGGTCGCGCTGTGCTGGATCGACAATACGGGCGTGACACGCGTCAAGGCGGTACCGCTCAGCCGGTTCGAGCACGTCGCGGGCTGGGGGGTCGGCATGTCGCCGATCTTCGACGTGTTCACCATCGACGACGGCATCACCACGAGCAAGCACATCGGCGGCCCGGGCGGCGACCTGCGGCTCATTCCCGACCTCGGCCGGGTCACCGCCCTCGCGGCGCAGCCCGGCTGGGCGCTGGCCCCGGTCGACCGCTACACCCAGGAAGGCCGCGACTACGTCGGCTGTCAGCGGACGTTCGCCAGGAAAATGACCGAGCACGCGCTTGAAAGGGGTGTTTCAGCCCAGGTCAGTTTCGAGGTGGAGTGGGCCGTCGGGACTGATCAAGATGGCCGCTTCGTGCCGGCGTGCGAAGGGCCCGCTTACGGCATGACCCGGGTCATCGAGCTATCCGACTACGCGCGGGACGTGGTCGCCGCGCTCGAGCGCGAGGGCATCGTCGTCGAGCAGTTCCACCCCGAGTACGCGGCCGGGCAGCTGGAGATCTCCATCGCGCCCAACGACCCGGTCGGTGCCGCCGATGACAGCATGCTGGTCAGGCAGACGATCAGGGCGGTGTCACAGCAGCACGGGCTGCGGGCATCGTTCGCGCCCTCGGTGATCGCGGGCTATGTCGGCAACGGCGGTCACGTGCACCTGAGCCTCTGGCGCGACGGGGCGAACCTGCTGACCGGCGGGCCCGGCCGCTACGGCATGACGGCCGAGGGCGAGGCCTTCGGCGCCGGCCTGCTGCACGCCCTGCCCGCCCTGGTCGCCGTCGGCTCGCCGAGCGTGGCCAGCTACATCCGGCTGGTGCCGTCGCACTGGGCCGGGGCCTACCAGGTCTGGGGCCGGGAGAACCGGGAGGCGGCGCTCCGCCTGGTGACCGGCTCGACCGGAGAGCACGACGTCCGGGCGAACCTGGAAGTCAAGTGCTTCGACCTGGCGGCCAACCCGTACCTGGTGGTCGGCTCGATGCTCGCCGCCGGCGCTGGCCGGCGAGGGCACGCTGCCCGAGGAGACCATGGGCGACCCGGCCGGGCTCGGCGATGACGAACTGGCCAGCCGGGGCATCGCGCGGCTGCCGCGGTCGCTGACCGAGGCCGCCGCCGCCTTCGAGGCCAGCGGCACGCTGCGGGAAGCGATGGGGGAGCCGCTGTTCGAGGCGATCGGTGCGGTGCGCCGCGCCGAGGTCGAGCTGTTCGACGGGGTCAGCGCCGACGACGTCGTCGCGCGCACCCGCTGGCGGTGGTAACGCCGGCCGGGGTGACCGTCGCGGAGCGGCTGCAGCTACGGATCGCCGATCTCACCCCAGCCGAGCGCAAGGTCGCCCGTGTCCTGCTGGCCCAGTATCCGGTCCGCGGCCTCGAGCCGATCGCCAAGCTGGCGGCGCACGCCGGGGTGAGCGCCCCCACGGTGGTCCGGCTGGTCAGCAAGCTGGACTTCGACAGCTACGCCGCATTCCAGCAGTCGCTGAAATCCGAGGTCGTCGCCCGGCTCTCGTCACCGCTGTCCATGCACCCGGAACGGTCGGGTGTCCAGTCTGACGCGCTCGACCGGTCAGAGCGGGTGCTGTGCGCCGGCATTACCTCCAGCTTCGACCGGTTGCCCCGCGCCGAGTTCGAGCAGGCGGTGCGGCTGCTCGCCGATCCGAAGCGGAACGTCACGCTGATCGGCGGCCGGTTCAGCTCCATGCTGGCCGACCACCTGGCCGCGCACTTGCACATTCTGCGGCACGGCGTGCGGGTGATCAGCTCGTCCGGGGCCGACCGGGTCAGCTCGATGCTCGACGTCGGCCGCCGCGACGTCCTCGTCGCGTTCGACTACCGCCGGTACCAGCACGACACGGTGCGCCTGGCGATGACGGCTAAGCAGCAGGGCGCGACGCTGATCGCGTTCACCGACCCCTACCTGTCGCCGCTGGCCAGCCACGCCGACGTCATCTTGACCACCAGCGTCGCCTCGCCGTCGCCCTTCGACGCGCTGACGCCGGCGCTTGCCCTGGTCGAGACCCTGGTCGCGGCGCTGGTCGACAAGCTGGGCGCGGCTCCGCTGGCCAGGATGGCCCGCTACGACGCGCTCTTCGCAGGAACTCTTCAGACAACGGGGGAGGACGAGTGAACGCACCCGGGCTTATCGACCATCATGTCCACGGCGTAGTCACCAAGGACCTGGACCGGGCCGAGTTCGAGTCGCTGCTCACCGAGGCACCGGGGCCGCCCGCCGCGGGCCTGACGATGTTCGACAGCCAGCTCGGGTTCGCCGTGCGGCGCTGGTGCGCCCCGGTGCTTGACCTCGAGCCGTCCGCGCCCGCCGAGGAGTACCTGCGGCGGCGCGCCGAGCTTGGCACCGGCGAGGTGACCAAGCGGCTGCTGACGGCGGCCGGGGTCGGGATGTGGCTCGTGGACACCGGCTTCCAGGGCGACCAGCTGACGACGCCTGAGCAGCTGGCCTCCGTCAGCGGCTCGTCTGCCAGGCACATCGTCCGCCTGGAGGCCGTGGCCGAGCAGGTCGCCCGGGCTGGCACCTCGGCCTCCGGGTTTGCCGGCGCCTTCGCCTCGGCGCTGGCGGCCGCCAGCGAGTTGGCGGGTGCCGTCGGTTACAAGTCGGTCGTCGCGTACCGGTTCGGCTTCGACTTCAACCCGGCGCGGCCGGAGACCGCCGAGGTCGCTGACGCGGCCGGCTGGCTGCTGCGGGCGCTCGACGACGACCCGTCGTCCCGGATCGAGGACCCGGTACTGCTCCGCCATCTGATCTGGACGGCGATCGACCTCGGGCTGCCGCTGCAGTTCCACGTCGGGTTCGGCGACACCGATGTGCGGCTGCACCGGTCCAACCCGTCGCTGCTGCATGACTTCCTGCTGGAGACCGAGCCGATCGGCACGCCGGTCATGCTGCTGCACTGCTATCCGTTCCAGCGCGAGGCCGGGTTCCTGGCGAACATCTTTTCCCACGTCTACATGGATCTCGGCGCGATACTCAATCACGTCGGGGCACGGTCAACGGCGGTACTCGCCGAGGCGCTCGAGCTGACGCCGTTCCACAAGATGCTGTATTCTTCCGACGCCTTCGGGCTGCCTGAGCTGCATTACCTGGGTGCCATCGGGTTCCGCCGCGACTACGACAGGGTGACCAGCGGATTCGTGGCCAACCTAGACTGGACAGCCGCTGATGCCAGACGCGTTCAGCAACTGATCGGATTTGAGAACGCCGCCAGGGTCTACGGCCTGGAGCTGGCGTGACCCGCTCAGCCACGGCCGATCAGGCCGTGACCGGCGTCGGCGGGGCCGGCCTGCGGCTAGACGACGCGGTGGCCGGGCTGGCCGTCCGGCTGCGAGCCGCGCTGGCCGGCGAGCTTGGCGCGGCGATCGAACTGCGGCACGAGCTGCATTCGTCGCCCGAGCCATCGGGCTCCGAGCACGCCACGGCGGCGCGAGTGGCGGCCGCCCTCGGCGACGTCAGCGCTCCGGTCGTCGCCGGCACCGGGCGGCTGGTGCGGATCGGGGCCGAGCCATCTCCCGCGGGGTCATCTCCCGCGGGCACCGGGCCGTACATCGCGCTGCGATCCGAACTCGACGCGCTGCCGATCGCCGAGGAGACCGGCGTGCCGTGGGCGTCGCGCACCGGGTTCATGCACGCGTGCGGCCACGACGTGCACCTGGCGGCGCTCGTCGCGTTCGGCCGGGCGGCAAGGCGGATCGGGCTCCCGGTCCCGGTGCTGGCGATCTTGCAGCCCCGCGAGGAGACGATCCCGTCCGGGGCCAAGGACATCGTCGCCTCGGGAGCGCTGGCGGCGCTGCCGGTGCGCGCGATCATCGCCGTGCACCTGCAGCACCAGCTCCCGCTTGGCACGGTCGCGGCCGCCGTCGGCACGGTGAACGCGGCGGCCGACGACTTCGAGATCCGGGTGCAGGGGACCGGCGGGCACGCGGGCTACCCTCAGCTCGCCGCCGATCCGGTGGTCGCCCTGTGCCAGGTCGTCGCCGCGCTGCAGCAGATCGTGAGCCGGCGCTCTGACCCGACGCACGCGGTCGTGCTCACCGTCGGCATGATCAAGGCCGGCCAGGCGGCGAACGTCATCCCGCACGAGGCCGTCGCCCACGGCACGCTGCGGATGCTGGAGCAGGGCGACCGCGCGAACCTGCGCACGCTGATGCGCGAGACGGTCAAGTACACGTGCCTGGCGTCCGGGTGCAAGGGCACGGTCACGATCGAGCAGGGCGAGCCCGCGCTGGTCAACGACGAGACGCTGACGATGGCGAGCTGGCCGTGGCTGAAAGAGGCAGGCTTCACCGTGGATACGTCGCTGCGCTCGTGCGGGGCGGATGACTTCTCGTACTTCACCGGTTCCGCGCCGACGCTGATGATGTTCCTCGGCACCGGCAGCCCGTTCACGCTGCACCACCCGGAGTTCCTGCCGGGCGACGAGCTCGTGGGGCAGGCGGCGCAAGCGCTGCTTGCCGGGTATCTGGGCGCGCTGAGCCTGGCTGGGCCTGGCGCGTCCGGGGCAGGCGAGTGACGATAGGTACATGACCGGGCAGGAGGGACGCCGTGACCGCTACGCAGACATCAACCGAGCCAGTCAAGCTGCACCGTAACCTCAGCGTCTGGGAGGCGATCGGCATCTCGCTCGCCTTGATGGCGCCCTCGATGGCGGCCAGCATCAACCCGCAGGGCACGGCGCTCACGATCGGCCGGGCGGTGCCGCTGGCGTTCGCGCTCGCTTTCGTCGGCGTGCTGCTGGTGGCGTACACGTTCGTGCGGCTGACCCAGCGGTTCCACCATTCCGGCTCGGTGTACGGGTTCGTGGGCGCGACGCTCGGGCCCCGGGCCGGGGTGATCTCCGGCTGGGCGCTGACCGGGACGTACACGTTCTACGCCGTCGTCACCGCGATGGCGGGCGGCCGGTTCGCGGCCGGTTTCCTCGACTCGATCGGCGTCTGGAAGCATCAGCCGGGGTGGGCCGGGTTCCTGCTCGGCGCGGCCGGGCTCGTGCTGGTCTGGTGGCTGGCGGCCACGCCGGTCAGGGGCGGCACCCGGGTGCTGCTCGCGGCCGAGGGCATCACCGTGCTGCTGATCGTGATCGTCATCGTGACGGTGTTCGCCAAGCTGCTCGGGCACGCCGGGCCGGGGAAGCTGGGCGTCAGCTGGTCGGTGTTCAGCGTGCCGCCGGGAACGCCGATCACGGCGGTGTTCCTCGGCGTGGTGTTCGGGTTCCTGTCCTTCGCCGGCTTCGAGGCCGCGTCGACCTTGGGGGAGGAGACCAAGCGGCCAAGGCGCGACATCCCGCGCGCGATCCTGGGCGTGGCGATCTTCGGCGGCGTGTACTTCGTCGTGGTGACCGCCGTCGAGGCCATGGCCTTCGGCACGTCACCGGGCGGGGTCAAGGCCTTCATCGCGTCGCCGTCGCTGATCGGCGATCTCGGCAACCTGTACGTGTCCTCGTGGATCGGCAACATCATCACGCTCGGCGCGATGGTGTCGGCGTTCAGTTGCGCGCTCGCGTGCTGCGTGGGAGCGGCGCGCCTGGGCTTCGCGCTGGGCCGGGACGGGATGCTGCCAGGGCGGCTCGCCCGCGTGGCGCCCGGCCGGCGGACGCCGACCGTATCTACCGGTGCGGTGGTGCTTGGCGCGTACGTGATCATCGCGTTCACCTGGTTCGTGCTGCGGGGCGACCCCTTTGGCCTGTTCGTCGGGGCAGGTGTCATCGGCACGCTGATCCTGCTAGTTGTCTACGTGCTGGCGACGATCGGGATGATGAAGCTGGTGTTCTTCTCGGGCGACCCGGTGGTCCGCAGGTGGGAGATCATCATCCCGATCCTGGGCATCGTGGTGCTCGGCTACACCTTGTTCAGGAACGTATGGCCGCTGCCGCATGGCGCGGGCTGGTGGGGTCCTGGAGTGGCGATCGCCTGGATCGCGATCGGGATCGTGCTGGCGCTGGCGCGCCCCGCCGCCGCGGCGCGGGCAGGGGAGATGCTCCTGCGTTCCGAGGGCCTGGCGCCATCGGCGGAGGCAGGCTAGCGGCTCCTGCGCTCCCCGAAGGCCTGCGACCCCACCACCAGCGCTGGTCTCCGTGGTCATCATGGTCGCGGGCGTGATCTGATCACGGATGCGCGGACCGGCCGCCGGCGAGGCAGCGTGAGCATCGTGGCCCTCCCTGTTGCTGTTAGCGGCCCGTTTTGACAGCAACGTGGCCTCCCCGTTGCTGTCGGGACAGCATCAGGGAGGGCCACGATGCTGTCAAAACCACTAACCAACAGCAACAGGGAGGGCCACGATGCTGTTAGAGGCGGAGGTGAAGATCAACCTGGCCAGCGAACTCTGCTATCAGGCGGTACGCGGATCGGGCCCTGGCTAAAGCACTCGATCGATGGGCGAATGATCAGCCAGATCCTTATCTTGGTTCGCAGCGGCCAGCGAATAGGGGAGTTCGATCCAGATGTGTAATGACCTCGGCTCGGCGCGAGCTCCGCAAGCCCTGCTGCACGACTTCGAGCCAGCGCTCGCGATCACGCTTGATCCTGTCGACTCGGTCGAGCTGACGAGCCTGATGGACAACGTCACCGATGCGTTCATGCCTGATCATGGACCGGCCCGGCGTGTCCCGATGGGGTTCCCCCGGACCAGTCCGTCGCGGCTAATGGAGCAAGGCTGGATGCCGGACCCGCTCGTGGCTGAGCATGGCTTTTCCATGCTAGTGACGATCATCAAGGGCGGCGTTGCCCATCGCATCCTGTTCGACGCGGGAACCAGCCCCGATGGCGTCGTCGAGAATATGCGCAGACTCGACATCGACCCTGCCTCCATCGAGGCGATCGTCTGCAGCCACGGCCACTTCGATCACACGACCGGACTCGACGGGCTGGTGCGTACCCTGGGCCGCGTCAACCTCCCCGTGCTCATTCACCCCCACTTCTGGCACCGCCGCCGGATAGTCATCCCCGGACGCGATCCCCTGGAAATACCAACTACCAGCCGCCGCGGCCTGACCGAGGCCGGCTTCGAGATCGCCGAGGATCGCCAGCCGAGCTTCCTGCTGGACGGTTCCGTGCTGATCACAGGTGAGGTGCCGCGCGTCAGCGGCTATGAGCCAGGCTTCCCTCCCCAGCAAGCCTGGCTTGGTGGCCAGTGGGTCCCCGACCCCATGGTCCTTGACGATCAGGCGCTTCTAGTGAACGTAGCGGGCAAAGGCCTGGTCGTGCTGACAGGCTGCGGCCACGCGGGCATCATCAACATCTGCCGCTACGCCGCCCGCCTCACCGGCGATCTCCCCGTCTACGCCGTCTTGGGCGGCCTCCACCTCAACGGCCCGATCTTCGAGCCCCTGATCCCTCGTGTGCTAGACGACCTGGCTGAGCTGAACCCGTCTGTCATAGTCCCGGCGCACTGCACTGGCTGGCGCGCGAGCCACGCCATCGCCACCCGTTTCCCGGGCGCCTACACCCCCAACACCGTAGGCACCCACTTCACGATCTAGATGGCTCGATTATGAGTAAATTGCATGCTCGCTATTTAAGGGCATCATTAGGTGCCTGCATCCTCGGCGCGCTGAGCTTCGGCAGCTGCCTCGCTGAGAATGCGAAGCTCCTGCCTGGTGATCAGTTTCTGGTCATAGGCCGCAATGACATCATCGAATGACTCTGGCATATAGGTTCCAGGATCTCCTAGTTCAGCAGCTAGCATATCCATGTACGTAGTTGGTGTTTTGTCTGTGCGACGCGGCCATTGTCGTTCTCTAAATTGCTCTGCTACTTCCTCGACGCTGATACCCCCATCGTGCAAGGCCTGCAGAAGGTCTCTTACTTCGTTGCTCATGGTCTTCGGCTCTCGTCCTCTCTAGAGTCTGCTTGGCTGCGCTCTACAATCACGGCCGGTGTTCCGTCCACTGAGTTATCATAGACGACCCAGCTGTCGAGTAGGGGCTTAGCTTTTTCGAACTCACGCCTATTCGCGCTACTGAATTGATTGTCGGATTGCGAAAGAATTATCTCGGGCGGGACGTATCGGCCCCCAAGTCCTTCGTCGACTAAATATTTATCATGTCCTCTCCTGTGACGCGCCTCAGCCCGGGTAACGCTCATTTCGATTGGTATATCAACAAAGACGCCATCGACATGCTGATATCCTGCAGTGCGAAGTTCACTGACGCGACCTGTGGCGGATCCTGGCTTCGACATTGTGATGTCCCATATAACGTTCTTGCCTTCCGCGTATGCTCTATTAGCAAGGCGACGAGCAATATAGGATGATTCCTCGTGAGACAGGCTAGTTGCTTCCATCGGTGATAGCCCCGGGATTTCAGGAACCATTTTTCGAAGAGCCATCTTTTCTTTGATGCTATCAGGATTTATTGTAAGAAATTCCGATGGGGTTATTCCGGGATGTTGCTCAAGCACGGTTGTTTTACCGGAACCGCCGAGACCGCCCGCTATAATCGCCTTCCATTCGCACGGTACATCATTAGCTGACGAATAAATCTCTTCCAGGATTCCGTCCTGAAGCGCAATACGCTCATCGCTCCAAATGTCTCTATCTGGACTTACAAACCAGGCCTCTCTCATGGCCTTAGTTTCGGTGTACGCCCTTTCCAGGCCGCTGGCGACCTCGCGGCGATGCTCGGCGTATTCTGCGTCGCTTAATGGTGGTTCTGGGAGTTCCAGGTCAGAGAGGCGGGGTGCGGGTGGGCGGGGAGAGCCGTCTTCGTTCCAGGGGGATGACGGGTGGCCCGGCTCTAGGTGGGTTAGCCGACTCTGCAGCGCATCGCGGGAGCTTGGAGGATTCTCCATCCTCTCCAAGCGCTCTGCCAGTCGCTGGCGGTCAGCGCTGAGAGGTGAAACTGGCCGCGGCGGTAATCCTGTGCGGTCGGTGGCTGTGACTTCGGCATCGCGTGGGCGGGTTGCCCGGCTGTGGTCGCCCGAGCCACTCGAGACTGAGGCGCGGGTCGCGGGGGTCTCGTTGCGTACCAGAGAGGAGGCCCTCTCCTGCTCAGGTCGAATGCTGTCCGGTTGCTGACGGTCAGTGTCATTGGATGACGTGCGAGAAGGTTGATCTGTCTCGCGCAGGCTGGCCTCAGGTGGCCGGGTGCGTGGTCGCGCATCGGCTGCCGGCTGGTCCATGGCGCATATCAAAGCAGTCGCAGTACTACTTAGTCCAATTCTGCTCTATTTTGTTAACCGAGCCGCTCAGGCAAGACATCAGCAATGCGGGGATCGACAGCCAAGTTCCCATATCAGTGCGCGTATCCATGCGGTCAGGTCCCCGCGTGGGATGGCTGAGGTCAGGCCGCGTGCACGGCTAGCCCAGGTTGCTAGGCGCGCTAACAATGTTCTCCGACGCGTGGCGGGAAGTTGTCGCTGCGGGGAGGGTTGTCAGTGCTGCCGGCTGAGGTGATCTCAGCGAGCGGGGTTGGCGTGGGGTAGCGCACTGATGCGCGGAACCGGGTGCTCGGGCAGGGACGGGGATGTCCCGGGCAGACCGGGCGGCGTACAGGATGGTCGGCTCAGGCCGTGGCCGGGCTGGCAGGTGACAGCAGGGACTTCTTTCCGTGATCATGTTCGCGGGCGTGATCACGGAAGATCGCCCAGGTCAGGACAGCGGTGATGTTCCGTGATCACGCCCGCCAACCTGATCACGGAACATCGCACCTGGCGCCGCTCACTGGCAAGCTCCCCGAGCGAGGAACCGTCCCGCACGATGCCCGAAAGGCTCCCTGATCTTGACCCAATGCCAAATTGTTTATTTGATCACGCGCTGACCCGTCACCGGCGCGGCACATCACTTCCAAGATCAAACTTAGGCTAAGCGGCATTGGATCTTGATCAGCAGTCACCCGGCGCCCTCCACGGCTGGTGCAGGTTTCCGCGATCAAGACCGGGATCATGATCGCGGAACCCGGCGCCGGTGGTCATGGCCGCGATCCGGCTACTTCTGCTTGCTGTCTAGGCCGTGCTCAATCGCGTACCTGACCAGGTCTACCCGGTTGTGCAATTGCAGCTTGTTCAGGGTGTTCTGCACGTGATTCTGGACTGTCCTATGGGACAGAACCAGCCTTTCCGCGATCTGCTTATACGTCAGCCCGGTGCCCACCATTCGCAAGATCTCAGCCTCACGATCGGTCAGCCGGGGCGTATCGGGATCGGGGCTCACCGCCAGCCGCCGGAACTCGCCGAGCACCAGCCCGGCCAGCCCGGGGGAGAACACAGCGTCTCCCGACTCCGTCCGCTTCACCGCATCAATAAGCTCAGCCCGGCTCGCCGATTTGATCATGTAGCCGGTCGCGCCTGCCTTGACCGCGTCGAGCACGTCGTGCTGCTCGCCGCTGGCAGACAGGATGAGCACCCGCACCGAAGGATGCGCGGCCAGCAGCCCTCGCGTCACCTCGACGCCGGACACGTCAGGCAACTGCAGGTCCAGCACTGCCACGTCCGGCCGTACCGAGGCGGCGATGCGGAGCGCCTGGGCGCCTTCGCCTACGACGGCGACGACCTCGAAGCCGGCTTCGGCCAGGTCTCGGGCGACCGCGTCCCGCCACATCGGATGGTCGTCGACGATCATTACGCGCATCGCGGTACCCGCAATCGGACCTCGGTCCCGGTACCAGGCGTACTGCTGACATCGGCCGAACCCCCGATGTCCCTCATCCGCCCGTTTATCGCCAGGCTCACTCCGAGCCGGCCCTCGGCGGCGGCCTCGGCGAGCCGGCCTGGCGGCATGCCGGGGCCATCGTCTCTGATCGTCACGTTCACTTCGGCGCCCTCGTCATCGACAAGTACCCAGGCCTTGGCTGACTCTCCGCAGTGTTTCAGCACGTTGTCGAGTGCCTCCCGGACCGCTGCGGCCGTCTCCCTGGCTGTTCGCTCACTGAGCAGGACCGGCGCCGCCGGCGTGACTACCGATACATTCGGCCGGGTGTCGCGGCCGAGCACCGTGCTCAGATCCAGCTCCCCGGTCGGGGGCGCGGCGTGATCGTCAGCGGTGATCAGCGCGCGCAGCGCCGCCTCCTGCTCGCCCGCCAGGCGGCCGATCTCGGCGGCGCCGCCGCCGATCTCTGTGCCGCGGCGCTGCACCATGGCGAGCACCTGTAGCACCGAGTCATGGATCGTGCGGGCCAGCCGGTCCCGCTCCCGGCTGGCCGACTCGATTTCCGTGACGCGCTGGAGTGCCTCTTCGGCCCTCGTGGTCAGCTTGTTCATGTAGCCGGCGAGCATGGCCGCCATCAGCAGGACGACCGGCCCGTCCAGGTCCGTGCTCGACACGAGCTTGCCCGGCGGCAGGTGCCGCAGCGCCACCGTGCACGCGCCCATGATGATCGCGGCTACCGCGCCCGCTCTGACGCCGGCCATGACGGCCCAGGACAGCGCGGGTCCGGCCAGCCACGTCGCGGTCACTGGCATCGCTCCTTGGTGAACGAAGCGGGGGTACTGGACAAGCCCCGACGACAGCACTGCTAGCGCGGTGACCGCCAGGTCCGCCCCGAGCAGCAGGTGCGTCCGCCTGGCCGGCGACGCGTACATGATCGACGTGAAGATCGTCCACGCGGTCATCCCAGCGAGGATCGCCCAGGCCCAGGCCCAGTGTGAGTACGTATCGCTGCGCAGGCCGAGCAGGATCGCGGCATAGGCGAGCGAGGCGAACCGGAGTGCCGCGATCGACCGCCAGAGCGGAGCCTGCAGGTTCGTCACTGGCTCAGCTGGCGGTGTCAGTCTGGCCAGGTTGACTGATGCCACGTGGCCATGGATTGAGGGGGAGCACGAGGCGATAATCCCACGTGAACGCTTCGCCGGAAACGCCCTTGCGACATATCGTCTTGAGGCGCCGCTTGAGTCACGCCACTCAGGCGGCTACTCAGGCCGCTGCTGAGTAGCCCGCCCGGATGACCGGGTAGCTCACCGCATGCCGGCGCTCCGGGCGCGGCGGCAGGGTTAGTGGCATGAATGACGTTCAGAGTCCTCCGCTCGGTGCGGCCCAGATTGCCGAGCTGCGCTGGGTAGACGGCGAGCTCGCCCGCGTTGACAAAGCCCGCGCGTGGCTGGTGCACCGGCGGATGGTACTGCTGGCCGAGCTTGCCGCTCTTTCTGAACCCCCAGGAGGAACGCAGTCTGCTCCGGCGCGGCCCGCCCAGTCTGGGCCCGCGTCGCTGGCCGGCTCGCCGGATCCGGCAATGGCGCTGCTCGAGCTGCCGGCAGCGAACTCGCCCGGCCCCCGAACGGAGCTTTCCGCCCGCGCGGTAGCCCGCCTCTTGCTCGTCGCGGGCGCGGTGCTCGTCGTGATCGCGGCGGCGGTGTTCACGGTCGCGAACTGGAGCAGCATCGGCCCTCTTGGCCGCGCCGCCATCTTGCTCGTGGTCAGCGCGATCATGCTGACCGCGCCGCTGCCGCTGAGCAGGCGCGGCCTGGCCGCCACGGCCGAGTCGGCCGGCGCCATCGGCCTGGCGCTGACCATTGGCGACGCCTACCTGCTGATCCGCCTGCTGCACCAGCATCCCGGGGCCGGGCCTTTTGACCTCGCCGTCCTGACCGCCGCCCTGACCGGGGCGTGGGCGGCCTATGGCCGCCTGTCAAAGCTGCGCGGTCCGTGGCTCGCCGCGATCGCGCTGGCTCAGGTGCCCGGCCTGTACCTGGCTGACGGGCTGGTGCGCGGGATCGGCGGCGCCGGGGCGCCGGTGGCGGGGCCGCTGGCCTGCTGCCTGGTCGTGACGGCTGGCGCCGACGTGCTCGCGGGTCGCCGGGCCGAGGGAGCCGAGCGCCGGGCCGAGGCGATGCTGACCTCGTTGCTCGCGGTCACGGCGTGGATCGCCGGTCTGGCGCTCGCCACGGCGGTCGCGCTGACCGGGCCTGCCCTGGCCAGTGCCTGCTGGGCGGCGGCGGCCTTCGCGGCGGCTGCGGCGATCGGCGTCGTCGCCTGGCCGAAGAACGCCGTGCTTGCCCCGGCTGTCCCGCTCGTGGCCGTGCTGTCAGGCGCGGCGCTCACCGGGCTGGCCTCGCCGGTCGCTGTGGCGCTCCCGGCTGCCTGGCGAGTCGTGGCCTTCGCCGGCGTCAGCGCCGCCGCCGTAGCCGGTGCCCTCGCGCTGCGCGCAAAGGCGAGCCGGGCACCGGCCTGGGCGGGGGCGGGCATCCGGCTTGATCTCGCAGCCGCCGGGGCCTGCGCGGCTCTCGCCGCAACCGCCTGGTTCGTGCTGCCGGTCACAATGCGAGAGCTGTCCGGCCCGTATCCGGTCACCGCCGCATGGGCCGGCCAGGCGGCAAGGGGACCCGCCAGCTCGGCGGAAGCGTGGCCCGCGCTGGTCGTATTCACGCTGCTCGGCCTGGCCTGCTGGCTCGCCCCGGTCCGCCGGCGCGCCGCCGCGAGGTCGATCGCCCTCGGGGTAGCTGCCCTCGCCGTAGCCTGCGTCCCGGCCGCCGTGTCGGCAGCCGGGTGGCCAAGGCTCGCCATCGTGACGGCCGGCGTCGCCGCCCTGGCCGTCGCCGCCATCCGGACTGGGACCGTCCGGCATCCCGCCGCCCACCCCGAGGCCAGTCAACCAGCCCCGGAGGCGAGCGCCCCCAGCCCCGCCGCCCCGCCCGAGCCCGGCCGACCAGCTCCCGGCCTCGCGTGGCTGCCCGCCGCGGCCGCCCTGGTCCTCGCGGCGAGCGCGCTCGGCTGGTCGCTGTCCGCCGCTTCGATGACCGTCGCCGAGCTAGCCGCCCTCACGGTGATCTTCGCCGCCACGTCCGCCCTTGCCAGGCATGCCGCCGGCGCCGTCATCCTTACCTCCGCCGCGCTCGCGTCGGCGGCCGGCCTCGCCTTCGCGGCGCCGCTGGCGGCGGGCTGGCCGGCGAGGCAGGCCGCGTACGCGGTCACGGGAGTTGCCATGATCGCCGTCGTCGCCGCGACGTCGAAGAAGATCCGCCCAGTCCAGGCGCTCGTGCTTGACCTCGGCGCTTTTGCCGTCGTCCTGGCCGCCGCGGCGGCGGCCAGCCAGGCCGGCTCGTTCGCGCTCGTCATGGCGCTCGCCGCGCTCGTGGCGAGCGCCGCCGCGTGGCTGCGGGCCGGGCAGCGGAAGTCGATCGCGCTGATCGCGACCTGCGTGGCCATCGTCGTGGCGGTCGCCGCGCAACTCAGGCCGCTCGCCGGGGCCTGGCTCAGGCCGGTCAGTGAACCCTGGCACGGGCATCCGCTGCTCGGCGGCGGCACCGGCGACGGGCTGGCGTTCGCCGTCGCCGTGCTGACCATCTGCCTCGCCGCCGGGATCGCGGCGGCGGGTGCCTGGCGGGCCAGCCGGGCGCCCAGCCTGGATGCCCTGGCGATCGCGCTGCCCGTCATCGTGGTGCCCGCCAGCCTGGCCGGCGACCTCGGCTATCAGCCGGTGCTCGCCTGCTTGCTCGTCCTGGCGTCGGGACTGACCGCCTGGGCCGCCCTTCGCGGCAGCCTCGCGCCGGCCGCCGGCGCGGTCGTCGCCACGCTGCTCGCCCTCGACTGGGGACTCGCCAGCCCGGCGGCCACGCTGATCATGCTCGGCTGTCTCGCGGCCGCGTACGCGCTGTGCGCATGGAGGTCCGCGCGGCCTTATGGCCGGGCGACCTTCTCAAGTCTGACCGTACTCGCAGGAGCGGTAGTCGTGACGGCAGCCGTTCTGGCCGGGGGTCAGCCGGGCTGGGAAGCCGGCGTCGCCGTGCTGGGGATCGCGGCAGCCGCGCTGCTCGCCGCCGCGCGGCTGGTCAGCACCGCGGGAAACGGCACCGCGGGAAACGGCACCGCGGGAAACAGCACCGCGGGAAACATCACCGCCCTGTCGCTCGCGGTCGAGGCGGCCGGCTGGCTGACTGCCCTGGTCGGCACGGCCGCCTGCCTGAGCAGGCCAGCCACCGCCAGTCTCGCGATCGCGGTCAGCGGCGTGATCTGCGCCGGCTCGGCGCTGCGCCGGGACAGGAGGCCTGTCCTCTGGGCCGGGCTGGCGCTGCTCGAACTGGCGTGGTGCGTCTGGCTGGCCTCGGCCGGCGTCGCCGTTATCGAGGCTTACACGCTGCCGGCCGGAGTCATCGTGACCGCGTTCGGCTGGCAGGCCGCACGCAGGCAGCCAGAGCTCAGGTCCTGGCTGGCCTATGGCCCCGGTCTGGCGCTACTCCTGCTGCCGAGCCTGGGCGCGGCCTGGCAGGATCACGGCTGGATCAGGCCAGGCGCTGCTCGGAGCCGGCGCGGCCGGCGTGACGCTCGCCGGCGCCCGGCGCGGGCTGCGGGCGCCGCTGCTGACCGGCGCGGTCGTTGCCGCGCTCGACGCGGGCCGGCAACTCGCGCCGGAGGTCCGCAGGCTCGCAGAGGCCCTGCCGGGCTGGGTGCCGATCGCGGTGATCGGCGCCGTGCTGCTCTGGGCAGGCGCCACGTACGAGGCCAGGCTGCGTAACCTGACCAGGCTGCGCCGGGCCATGGCGAAGCTGCGCTAGGACTGTGCCGGGACTGGGGGGCGAGTGGTCCCTGGCGATCCATTCACAGTGCGGTTAGAGCTCTCTCAGCAGACCGCGCATCATCTTGATGCTGCCTGACGGGGTAGTCGCCTCCACGCAGAGGCGGTCCATCACCATCAGGTAGCTGTCCACGACCTCCTGCTTGTCCAGGTAAAGCGCGCTCGTGAGCTGCTCGAGATAGACCACATCGGGCAGGTCGTACTCGGCGAAGCGCAGGATGCTGAACGGCCCGCCCGCCGCCGCATGGCCGCCGGCCTGGAACGGGATGATCTGGATGGTGACGTTCGGTCGCTGAGCCAGTTCGATCAGGTGCCTGATCTGCGCCCGCATGATCTCGGGGCTGCCGATCGGCCGGCGCAAGATCGCCTCATCGAGCACGGCCCAGATGTTCGGCGGGTCGGGCCTGGTGAAGATGACCTGCCTGGCCAGGCGCAGGCCCACGCGCCGGTCGACGTCGCGCACGGCCGCGCTCGGGTGGCCGAGCAGCGTGACCGCGCGGGCGTAGTCACCGGTCTGGAGCAGCCCGGGGATGAACTGGACCTCGTAGGCGCGGATCTGCGTCGCTGCCTCTTCGAGCCCGACGTACGCCTCGAACCAGTTCGGCAAGATGTCGGAATAGTCATGCCACCAGCCCTGGGCATTGGCGCGGCCAGCGAGGTCGCGCAGCGCCTGGCGTTCCTTCTCGTCGGTCACGCCGTAGAAGGTCAGCAGGTCAGAGATGTCGCGGTCCTTGAACCCGACCCGCCCGGTCTCCAGGCGGCTGATCTTCGAGTGCGAGGCCCTGATGACGTTGCCCGCCTCTTCCAGCGAGATGCGCCTGGCTTCGCGGAGGCGCCTGAGCTGAGCACCGAGCAGGATTCGAAGGACGGTAGGGCCGCCGTTGCCCGGTGCGGTGATCAAGCTCCGTACGGGGCTGCCATCTGCCTCGGCTGTTGCGCTCATGCGTCCCTCCGGCGAACGCCCGTGGAATAGGTCAACCAATGGAGTGTCCCATGGACACCCGCCATTGGGCTACAACCAACCTGTAAGCGGCACGGGAATGCTGAAAACTCCCTGTCACACAGGAACTACTGACAGGTTAACTCGCTACAGGTGGGAGGCGTCGAACTGGCCGTCCCTGGCGCCGAGCAGAAAGGCCTCCCACTCGGCCGAAGTGAAGATCAGCGCAGGTCCGTCCGGGTCCCTGGAGTTCCGGATCGCGATGTCCCCGGCCGGCAGCTGAGCCGCTTCGACGCAGTTGCCGCTCGGGTTGCTGTAGCGGCTCTTGCGCCAGGTCGCGCGGTGCAGCAGTGATGCCCGCACCCCGTTGTAAACCACGTCCACCATCAGTCCTTCCGCCGCGCTGATCAGTTCCGGCAAAGCGCCTAGCTCTGCCCGCCGGACTGGATGCCACGGGCTGAAGCTGTTGTTGTCACAACACTGTGCAGCGGCACTTGCAAGTGCACGCTATTAATGGCATCGTAACGGACGAACAGGTCTCTTGGGGTGAACCGGGGTACCGGCAGCACTCAGGAACCGTGACGTCGTGGCCCATGACACATACGCACGAGGGACATCAGGTGACATTCGCGCAGACCTGGGACGTCAGCTGTGGCATCGATGATGTGCCTGCCGACACTGAGGCGCCGTCGTTGCCGCGGTGCTCGCCGCAACTGGCGGCGGCCGCTCCTGGCGGGCTGCGGCAGATCCTGCTGGCGATCGGTCCCGAGTCGGCCAGGGCGGCCAGGGACTTCACCATGTCGACACTGCACGACTGGCAACTCGACTCGCTCGCGCAGGAAGCGGTGCTGATCGCCTCGGAGCTGGTGACGAACGCGATCAGGCATGGCTGCGGGCTCGTCTGCGGAGACGATGCCGGCGCCGCCGGTGACGGCACGGGCTCGGACGGAACGGGCTCGGACGGAACTAAGGTCGAGCTCGCGTGGCAGCGGCAGGCGTCCCGGGTGATCTGCATGGTGACCGACCGCAGTCCGCTGCCGCCCGTGCTCGGCTCGGCCGACAGGGACGCCGAGTCCGGCCGGGGACTGCAGGTAGTCCAGGCGCTCGCCGCCACCTGGGGCTGGATGATGCTCGGCGCGACGTCCAAGGCGGTCTGGGCCGCGTTGTCGATCCCCCGCCAGCTCTGAAGCTGTCCAGGGGCTGGCCTCAGCTGGACCGGGCTAAGGCTGGACGGCGAGGACAACCTTGCCCCTGATGTGCTGATGTTCCAGCGCGTCGATGGCGTCGGCCGCCGCGTCGAGCGGGAACACCTCGGCCGCCGTGGTCCGCAGCAGGCCGCCGTTCGCGAACCTGGCCAGAGCGGCAAGCTCCGAGCCGTTCGGCTCCACGATAAAGAACTCACCGCGGGCCTGATTCTGCCTCGCCTCCGCGGCCGACGGCTCGGTCGCGATCCCGATCATGACGCCGCCCGGCCGCACGCTGGGCCAGATAGCGCTCATAGCGTCCGCGCCGACCAGGTCGATCGCGATGTCGACCTCGCGTTCGGGCATGCCAGCGGGCAGCATGGCATAGTCGAGCACCACGTCGGCGCCGAGGTCCGCGACGAAGCCGGCGTCCCTGGCCGAGGCCGTCGCTGTCACGCTGGCCCCCAGCGCGGAGGCGAGCTGGACCGCGTAACTGCCTACCCCGCCAGCGGCGCCGTTGACCAGCACGTGCTGGCCCGGCTGGATGTGCCCGTGATCGACCAGCGCCTGCCAGGCCGTCAGCGGCGCCAGCGTCATGCTCGCGGCGCTGACATGATCGATGGCCGCCGGCTTGACGGCCAGGTCAGCGGCCGGCGCCACCACGTAGTCGGCTGCCGCCCCGTCCAGGTCAAAGTTGATCAGCCCGAGCACGTGCTCGCCGACAGGCGGGCCGCTTGCGCCCACGCCTAGCTGGATGACCGTTCCTGACACCTCATGGCTGAGGGTCGCGGGCCAGTGCCTGGGCCAGTCGCGTTCCCCGGCCGTGAGCGCCGCGGCGTGCACCTCGATGAGCGCCTCGCCAGGTCCTGGCACCGGAACCGGCACGTCATCCATCCGTACCTGGCCGCCCGGCTGATCGACTCGTATCGCCCGCATGGTCATCGCACTACCCGGCACCGCGCCGCCCAACCAGTCAGCGGGAGCGACGCCGGTGCTGCCGGGCGGGCACCTGATTACGCTGTCTCAGCCGGACGCGCTGGCCGAGTCCCTGCTCGGAGCGTGACCCGCGGCAGACCCGGCCCGGGTCATCGCCGGCGGTGACGTGCACCCGTAGGCTGGTGGCATGCTGGGTCTGCCGGATAGCGTGCGCGGGTGCCTGTTTGATCTTGATGGCGTCCTGACCAGGACCGCCGAGATCCACGACGCGGCGTGGAAGCAAACGTTCGACGACTTCTTGCGCTCCCGTGCCGAGCAGGCCGGCCAGCGGTTCGTGCCCTTCGACAAGGTCACTGACTACGACGACTTCGTCGATGGCAAGCCGCGGGCGGACGGCATCAGGTCTTTCCTGGCCTCGCGCGGCATCCACCTGCCAGAAGGCAGCGCCAGTGACCCGCCGGACGCCGAGACCGTCGCCGGGATCGGCAACCGCAAGAACGAGCTCGTGCTGCGCCTGATGCGCGAGCAGGGCGTGCGGACCTACGAAGGCTCCGTTCGCTACGTTCAGGCGGCCAGGGAGGCCGGCCTGCGCCGCGCGGTCGTCTCATCGAGCACGAACTGCGCCCAGGTACTGCGAGCCGCCGGGATCGCTGACCTCTTCGAGGAGCGGATCGACGGCATCGTGGCCGAGCGCGACCATCTCAAAGGCAAGCCGGCACCCGACACCTACCTGGCGGGCGCCAGGGCGCTGAGCCTGAAGCCGGAAGAAGCCGCCGTCTTCGAGGACGCGCTGGCCGGGGTGGAGGCCGGGCGGGCAGGAAGCTTCGGCTACGTCGTCGGCGTCGACCGGGTCGGTCACGGCCAGGCCGGTGCCCTGCGCGAGCACGGCGCCGACGTTGTCGTGCGAGACCTCGCCGAGCTGGCCTGATCGGGCCGGCATGATCAAGCAGAGCGCCTTCACCGTCGAGCCGTGGTGCCTCCGGGAGACCTCGCTTGACCTGGACATCCTCGCCCAGACCGAGTCGGTCTTCGCGCTTTCCAACGGCCACCTCGGCTGGCGCGCCAACCTGGAGGAAGGCGAGCCGCACGGGCTCCCCGGCAGCTACCTGAACGGCTTCTACGAACTGCGGCCGCTGCCCTACGCCGAGGTGTCCTACGGGCAGCCCGAAGCCGGCCAGACCGTCATCAACGTCACGAACGGCAAGCTGATCAGGCTGTTCGTCGACGACGAGCCGTTCGACGTCCGGTACGGCGAACTGCGATCGCACCAGCGGATGCTCGATTTCCGCAGCGGCACGCTGCACCGCACCGTCGAGTGGATCTCACCCGCCGGGCGCGGGGTCCGGATCACTTCCACCCGCCTGGTGTCCTTCACCCAGCGGGCGGTGGCGGCGATCAAATATGAGGTCACGCCGCTCGACTCACAAGTGCGCATCGCCGTGCAATCGGAGTTGCTCGCCAACGAGCCGCTGCCGCAGACCTCCGGTGACCCGCGGGTCGCGGCGGCGCTTGACCAGCCGCTTGACTCCGAATTTCACCGGGCGGAGGGCAACGCCGTTGTGGTGGTGCACTGCACCAAGCGGAGCAAGCTGCGAGTCGGCGCGGCGATGGACCACATGATCGAAGGCCCGGCAGGCGTGCTGACCGAGTCTAAGTCTTTTGAGGACGGCGGCATCGTTACCGCGGCTACGCCGCTGAAACCGGGGGAGCGGCTGTGCCTGACCAAAGTCGTCGCGTACGGCTGGTCAGGCGCGCGGTCGCTGCCCGCCGTGCGCGATCAAGTGTGGGCGGCCCTGAGCGGCGCCAGGCAGAGCCAGTGGGACGGCCTGCTCGCCGAGCAGAGGGCGTTTCTTGACGACTTCTGGTCCAGGTCGGACGTCGAGGTTGACGGCGACGTCGAGGTTCAGCAAGCGGTGCGGTTCGCGCTGTTCCACGTGCTGCAGGCAGCCGCCCGGGGCGAGAACAGGCCGATCCCCGCCAAAGGCCTGACCGGGCCAGGGTACGACGGGCACGCGTTCTGGGATACCGAGACGTTCGTGCTGCCGCTGCTCAACGTGACCGCGCCCGACGCGGCCGCCAGCGCGCTGCGCTGGCGGCACAGCACCATGCCGCTCGCCAAGGAACGCGCCGCCCAGCTCGGTCTGGCCGGGGCGGCGTTCCCGTGGCGCACCATCGCCGGCCAGGAGTGCTCGGGCTACTGGCCGGCCGGGACGGCGGCGTTCCACGTCAACGCCGACATCGCCGATGCCGTCGTGCGGCACGTGGACGCGACCGGCGATCAGGCCTTCGAGAGCGGCCCCGGGATCGAGTTGCTGGTGGAGACGGCCCGGCTGTGGCGCTCGCTCGGCCATCATGACCCCCAGGGCGCCTTCCACATCGATGGCGTCACCGGCCCCGATGAGTACAGCGCCATCGCGGACGACAACGTCTTCACGAACCTGATGGCCAAGCGGAACCTGCGCGCCGCCGCCGACGCGGCCGACCGGCATCCAGGCCGGGCTCGCGACCTCGGCGTCAAGGTCGAGGAGATTGCCAGCTGGCGCGACGCCGCCCGGGACATGCACATCCCGTTCGACGACGGGCTCGGCGTGCATCCCCAAGCGGAGAAGTTCACCAGGTACCAGGCCTGGGACTTCGACCGGACCTCGCCGGAGGATTACCCGCTGCTGCTCCACTACACGTACTTCGATCTGTACCGCAAGCAGGTGGTCAAGCAGGCCGACCTGGTGCTGGCCATGTTCATGTGCAGCAACTCGTTCACCGCCGAGCAGAAGGCGCGGAACTTCGAGTACTACGAGCCGATCACGGTCCGTGACTCGTCCCTCTCGGCTTCGACTCAGGCGATCATCGCCGCCGAGGTGGGCCAGCTCGACCTGGCCTACGACTATCTGGGCGAGGCGGCCCTGATGGACCTGCGGGACCTGGAGGACAATACCCGCGACGGCGTGCACATGGCCTCGCTGGCCGGCGCCTGGCTCGCCCTGGTCTGCGGGTTCGGCGGCATGCGGCGAGTCGAAGGCGAGATCGGCTTCGATCCGCGCCTGCCGCAGGGCCTGACCAGGCTGGCCTTCACCGTGCTGAGCAAGGGCAGGCACCTGCGCGTGGAAGTGACCAGCATGTCAGCGAAGTACCTGCTCATCGACGGCGACCCGCTCACGATCAGCCATCACGGTAACGAGGTGCACCTCACCGCTGACCAGCCTAAGGAACGGTCCATCCCGGCGATCATGCCGCGCGCACGGCCGCGTCAGCCACCGGGCCGCGAGCCAGCCCGCCGACGAGGTTCGGGCCAGCAGCAGTTATCCGGGCCGGCCGCGGAAGATGGCCAGCCCGGAAGCCGAGGCCGGCCCGGGTGATCAGGACCGGCCCGGGTGATCAGGGCTGCTGGAAGTCCGGCGTCGTCCAGATCTTTTCCTTCAGGTACTTCTTGACGAACGCGATGTACTGCAGCGCAGGCTTGGTGCGCCAGCGCCCGGCGAACCAGCGCCCGACGCAGCCCCAGGCGTCCCCTGCCTTGTAGGTCGTCCCGGCGCCGCGCGGCACCGTGTTGAGCCAGGTCTCGTAGCCGTCGTAGCAGGTGCGCCAGATCGCGTAGGCCAGGTCGGCGTTCATGGCCGTGGACTTCATGATGCCCGGCCAGCTTGACGTCTCGAACGGGTACCTGTTCTGCAGGATGCCCCAGCTCTGCGGGCACTGGCCCGGCATGCCGTCCACGCCGGGACCGTGCCCGGGCGGGCAGCCGTTGGACGACCAGTCGCCCTTGGTGGTCTGCCGCCACCAGCTCTCCACCGCCGCCTGGGCGAACACGATGTTCTGGTTGATGCCCCACTTGCACGCCGCCCAGCGCAGGATCTCCGCGGTGGTGCCGGTGAAGTTGCCGTTCACCCTGGGGGCGATGACCTTGTTGGCCGCTGCCTTGTCCCCGGAGAAAAAGTTCTTCGCGACGTGCTGGCCCTTGGCGCGGTTGTACTTGCGGTTGACGCCCTTGTTTTCCTTGAGCGGCCTTGAGCGCACCCACGTAGCGCACTGCGCCCCGGACGGCAGCTTCTTGCCCGGCTTGATCGTGTTGAAGAACGCCGGCCCCGACGGCTTGAGCGCGCGCGCCGGGTGCGCGGCACCGCCCGTGCCGGGCACCGCAAGCGCTACTCCGCCCGAGACCAGCATGACCCCGGCCACGCCGGCCACAACAGCCGGGCGCATCACTCCAGATATCCGCGCAAGTCGCATGCCTGGCATTTGTACCCCCGGCCGCCCGTACCGTCAACGCGTTCGGGACAAGACCGAGGTGAGCGCGGGCGTCACGCCGTCGCGGCATCGTCGGTGATCACGGCGAGCTGGCCGTCGCGCCGGGCGACGTCGATGATGTGCGTCCCGTCCGCGGCGCGCGACACGTGCAGGTCCACGCTCGCCCCGCCCACGGTCAGCTGCTCAAGCCGGACGTCGGTCAGCCAGCCGGGCAGCGCCGGCCGCACCCGCAGCTCGCCGGCGGCGGCGTCGGCCTCAAGACCGAGCAGGACGGTCAGCAACTGGATGACCGCGCCCGACGCCCACGCCTGGGGCACGTTCGCGCCCAGGTACTGCACCGGGAACGCGCCGTCGTCGCGGGGCAGCCCGGCGAACAGCTCGGGCAGCCGCCGCGAAGAGAACCGCTCGGCGGCGTCGAACAGCCCCCGTGCGACCCGCGCCGCCTCCGCGTCGAGCCCGTACCGCCGGAATCCGGCCGCGATCAGCGCATTGTCGTGCGGCCACACCGATCCGAGCTGATAGGAGAAAGGGTTGTACGCGACATGCCGGTCCGACAAGGTGCGGATTCCCCAGCCGCTCCACATGTCGGGAGCCAGCAGGCGGCCGGCCACCAGAAGGGCTCGCTCGCGCGGCACAGCCCCGGTCCACAGGAGCTGCCCGGCGTTGGACGCGACCGACCTGATCGGCTGCTTGTCCCCGTCGAGCCCCAGGTAGTAGGTGCCCTCCTCCTCCCACCAGAACCTGGTCTCGATCGCGTCGGCCAGCCGCTGGGCCTGCTCACGCAGCCGCGCGGCGGCGAAGTACTCCCCGTACACCTGGTCGAGCACGTCGGCCCAGGCCCGCTTCGCGGCGACGACCAGCCCCTGGACCTCGCACAGCGCGATCGGCAGGCTGGCCAGCCGCCCGTCGGGGTGCACGATCGCGTCGCCCGAGTCCTTCCAGCCCTGGTTGTAGTAGCCGTCCGGCGCCCTCGTCCGGTATTCCTGCAGGCCGTCGCCGTCGAGGTCGCCGCCGGAGTCGATCCACCCGAGCGCCCGCTCCACGTGCGGGCGGACCAGGTCGAGCGCGGCCCGGTCGCCGTGCCAGCGCCACGCCTCGGCGGCGACCAGCACGTACAGGGTCGTGGCCTCGTGCGTGCCGTAGTACGGCGTGTGCGGGATCAGCTTGAGCGCGGCCAGCTCGCCGTGCCTGATCTCGTGCGGGATCTTGCCGGGCTGCATGTCCCTGCCGTCGTCGTAGCCGTCGGCCTGCAGCGCCCCGAGCGCGTTCAGGCTGCCGACCGCGAACCTGGGCGACAGGGCCAGCGTCTGCAGCGACACGATCAGCGAGTCCCGGCCGAACAGGCTGACGAACCACGGCACCCCGGCGGCCGGCACCCACGAGTCGGCCGCCGCCACGCCGCCCGCCGCCTCCGGGTCGTGCCGGTGCATCCGCAGCCCGGCCAGGTCATCGACGGCCTGGCTGACCGTCTGGGTCACCACGGGCGAGCTGGTGCGGAAGATCGTCGCCCGGCTCACCCATTCGCGCTCGGCCTCGTGGTGGCCGCTGGCCCCGGTCAGGTCGTGGCACAATTCCGGCGGGGTGCCGATGCCCGATTCGAGCACCGGCCGCCACAGCAGGCAGGCATGCCACTGCTGGCGCGGCGCCAGCTCGACGCGGAACAGCAGCCCCCCGTTGGCGTAGCTCGCCCGCGAGTCCGCCCGCACCGGCTCGATGACGAGCCCGCGCTCGAACTGGTCGTTCCGGTAGCCGACGGACAGCCGCTGACCGTCCCACGAGCTGTGCAGGGTGCCGCGCAGCAGCGGCTGCTGCGCCTTCACGTCGAACAGGTCAGCGAAGTCGGACTCGATGCTCACCTCGAGGTCGACCTGCACCGGCTCGCGCGAGTAGTTCGTGAGGTCGTAGTCCTCGTGGATGCCGGTGCCGATGCTCCGGTCCAGGCGCAGGTGCAGGCAGCTTTCCGGCAGCCGGACGCCGTCCGCGCCCGTGGTCGCCGGATTGGTGAACTCGAATCGCGCCGCGTGGTGCGCCACGGCCGCCGAGTTGATCAGCAGCAGCCTGCCGCGCCCGAGCTTGAGCCGGTAGCCCGAGACCAGCCGGGTGTCGGCGGCGAAGTACCCCTGCTCGGCCGTGCTCGAGATCTCAGCCGTACCCGCGCACACGCAGAACTGGTCGTCGGCGTGGATCGCCACCGTCGGCGGGCCGACCCGGATCTCCATGTCCCCTCCCCGCGGTCGGCTCGCGCAGCGTCAGGCCACGGCTGCCCAGTCCGCGAAGCCGGACGGATCGTGACGGCCCATGCTGGCGTGCTCGAACATGCCCCAGCCCGCCTCGCCGTCCAGCGTCGCGCGGGCGAGGTGATCGGTCACGCCGAATGGTATCCGCCCGGCCACCTCCGGGTCCGCGAGATCGTAGACCGCGGTCGACGCCCAGTCAGGCCCCATCCACCGTCCGTGTCCCCAGTCGGGGTCACCGCTGTAGCCGGCGCCGACGTGCAGCGGAAGCGACGTCACGGTCTCGACTTCCAGCCGGACCGGCTTGCCCGAGCCGTCGGTCAGCCCGATCGAGGCCGACTCGGGATGCCGGGTCCCCGGCCTGTACCTGATCGCCAGCCGGGGCCAGCCGAGCTGCTCGATCCGCCCGTCGGCGAAGACCCGCTTGGCGTTGGACAGCGTCCGGTAGCCGTCGGGGCTCTCCTGGACGATGAGGATCACCGCGCAGGAGGCGAACCGCAGCGGCATGTACACCCACCAGAACCCGGAGCCGGGATCGCCGGCCGGGCGCCCCGCCGGCTCGGACTCGCCCACGGGCCTGATCCCCCAGGACCGGTCCCTGGCCCCGCCCCACCGGTCGCTGGTCACGGCGAACTCCCGGCCGCCGACCGTGAGCCGCCCGCTCCAGCTGCCAAGCTGGCAGAACCTGGACGCGTCCAGGATCGGCCGCCCGCTGCCGCCGAGCCACAGGTGCGGCTCCTCGGCCATCGCGTCGAACGATCCCGTCCAGTGCAGGTCGAAGTCCAGGCTGCCGTCGGGCGACTGGCACCGCGCCCGCAGTTCCCGCAGCGGCTCGATCACGTCGAGCTGGTAGCCGCCGACCTTCTGCTCCAGGCTCCGCTCGGCGAGGGCGTCCGAGAACCGCACGCTGTGTATCTGGCCGCCGGTCCGCGCCGCCGCGTACGCGTCGATCACCCCGAGGTTCGGGTACACGCCGAGCCCGGTCACCATGAACACCTCGCCGGACGAGTCGTGCACGTTCAGGTAGCAGCGGTCGTAGAAATTGCGGTCGCTCGTCACGACGCGGTGCATCGGCAGCGGGCTCTGGTGAATCGGGAATTCGTCCAGCGCGATAGGCGAATCAGGCACGGCTCAGTTCAGTCCCATCGGTAGGTGCCGTGGAGCATCTTGTCCAGGCTCGCTCGGTGCATGACGTAGTCGTCGATGTCGGCCGGAACCTCGTCCTCCCCGAAATGAATCATCCGGCGCTTGATCCTCGACATCACGATCGCGTGCCGCAGCGCCGCGTAGGTCAGGTAAAAGTCCATGTCAGCCAGCTCGTGTCCGGTCAGCTCGGTGTAGCAGCGCTCGACATCGGAGCGGCGCAGGAAATCGGGCAGCCCGGCGACCTCAAAGAATTCCGCGATATCCTGGAAAAACCGGTGGAGGAAAATAAACCACGCGACATCGACCTCCCTGGGGCCGATCGACGCCATTTCCCAGTCGAGTACCGCCACGGGGGTGAAGCCGTCGTACATGATATTGCCGATCCTCGAATCACCCCAGCTCAGCACATCAGGGCTTGGGCGAGCAGGCCAGTGTGACTCCAGCCAGTCGAAGCTCCGCTCGATGATCGGGACGCGGATGCCGTCGTCGGTGAGCGCCCACTGGTAGTACTGCCGCTGCCCTTCGACATGCGCCCGGAGCGAGTCCTGCCCGGCCGGCGGCACCAGCCCGGGGAACGCCCGGGCCGGATCTTCGACCGCGTGCAGCTTGGCTAGCACCGCGACGCTGTCGCGCTGCAGCGCGGCCCGTTGCTCCGGCGTGGCGTCGAGCACCCAGCCGCCGAACACGTACGGCGGGTTGTCGAGCGGCACCCGGCCTCGCACCTGGTCCATCACGAAGAACGGCGTGCCGAGCGGCCCGCCGTCCGGCTCGTTCCAGCGCAGCGCGGGGAGCGGGACCTGGCAGCGTTGGGCGACCCGGGAGATCAGCTCGAACTGGGCGGGCAGGTCGTAACGCGGGAACACGGGGACGGCGCCGGACTCGGGGGCCATCCTGGCGACATAGGCGCCCGCGCTCCTCTTTCCTCTTATGGTCCATTCCGCCTTGAACAGCACCGAAGTGCTCGACAAGCCGCCGGATTCCGGGACCCGCACGTCGCTGATCACCGGCGGCTCGCTGGTGCCGAGCCGGCCGGCGAGCCAGTCCCGCAGCGCCGGGGCCAGTGACTCGGCCGTGCGCTCGCTCACGGTCATCTTGATCTTCTGCTCCGGGGACCGGTCCGCCGCCGAGGCCGTCATGCCGCCTCCAGGATGCCGTGCCCGCCGGGGACGGGCCAGCTGCGCTAGGTAGAACGTGTTCTAGCGGACGTTATCTAGCCGGCAACTCGGGGTCAATGGCGCGTTTACCTCGCTGGCGGCCTGCCTGGCAAACTGGATGCGTGACACCGGAGATGACCGCCCAGGCTACCGGGGACGCGCGTAAATTTCCGTGATCTTGACCGGGACTGTGATCACGGAAATTTGCCGAGGTCATAGTGGCTCCCGCCCGGCCCGGCCCGGCCAGGCCCGCCCGGTCTGTCCCGCACCGCCCGGATATCCGTATCCAGCGCGGCCATGCCGCACCACCGAGAAACCACGGCTCACTGCAAAGAGCCGCACCCAGGCCGCATCCAGCCATTGCCGCGTGCTAGACAAAGGTCCATGCAAGATCTGCAGATCGGTTCATGGCTCGATGACCTTGCCTCATCGGCACCGACCCCTGGCGGCGGCTCAGCGGCGGCCCTGCTCGCCGCCACTGGCGCGGCGCTGGTCGAGATGGTGTGCAACCTGACGATCGGCAAGCCGCGCTACGCCGAGCACGACGAGCTGATGCGCGCCGCGCTCCTTTCAGCGGCCGAGCTCCGGGGCCGCGCGGTCGAGCTTGCCGAGGCCGACTCGGCCGCGTTCGGCGCGGTCAGCCAGGCTTACAAGCTGCCCAGGGACACCGAGGTCAGCCGGCTGGCCAGGGCCGAGGCGATCCAGGCCGCGCTGATCGGGGCGGCCGAGGTCCCGATCAGGACGGCTCAGGTCGCGGCCGAGGTGATCCACCTGGCCTACCGCATTCAGGCAGGCGCCAACGTCAGCGTCCTGTCCGATGTCGCGGTCGCGGCCGCCTCGGCTAAGGCCGCGCTTGACTCGGCCGCCGTCAACGTCGAGATCAACCTGGCGTCGATTCATGACCAGGCCCGCCGCAAGCTGCTGCGCGGCGAGCTCGACCAGCACGTCCAGGCGGCAACGATGGCCGACAGCGTGGTCGCCGCCGTCCGGTACCGCATCGGCGCCGGGACGCCGGACTAGTGCGCCTTGGCGGATGACCCGATCGCCGGCGTCGTTGCCACGCTCAGGGCAGCGGGGTGCGTGTTCGCCGAGGACGAGGCCCGGCTGCTCGGCGAGACCGCGCGCGATCAGGCCGAGCTCGAGGCAATGGCGGCACGGCGCGCGGCCGGTCTGCCGCTCGAGCACGTGCTGGGCTGGGCCGAGTTCTGCGGGCTGCGCGTGGCCGTCGATCCAGGCGTGTTCGTGCCGCGCAGGCGCACCGAGTTCCTGATCGGCCTGGCCGCCGCGCTGACGCCGGCCGGCGCCGTCGCCGCGGACCTGTGCTGCGGCTCGGGGGCGATGGGCCTGGCGCTGGCGTCGGCCGCCGACGTGGGCGAATTGCACGCGGCCGACGTGGACGAGGCGGCCGTGCGGTGCGCGCGGCGGAACCTCGAGGCGGCTGGGGGCCTGGTGTACCTGGGCGACCTGTTCGGGCCGCTGCCGCGGCGCCTTCGCGGCCGGATCGGCATCCTGATCGCCAATGTTCCCTACGTGCCGTCCGGCGAGGTCGCGCTGCTGCCCGCCGAGGCCAGGCTGCACGAGGCGCGCGTCTCCCTCGACGGCGGCGGCGACGGCCTCGACGTGCTCCGCCGGGTCGCCGGCGAGGCGCCGCGGTGGCTCGCGCCCGGCGGTCACCTGCTCATCGAGACCAGCGAAAGGCAGGCCCGGGCCGCGCTGGCGATCTTCGCCGGGCACGGGCTGCGGGCGGAAATGGCGACCTCGGACGAATTCGAGGCGGTCGTGATCATCGGCACGGCAGTAACGGCTGGCGGCACCCGAGCGCTCTAGTAAGTGTTCGACGATCGCCCCAGTTCGCTTGGGGCCCTCACCGAAGGAGACTCATGCGCTCTTCACGAGTGTCAATGCTGGCCAGGTTCGGCTCGGCCGCGGCGGTGGCCGGCCTGGCGCTGGCCGGCGCGCTGGCTCCGGTGAGCGCGGCGAGCGCCGCCACGGCGCACCGCGACCACCGGGCCTCGTCGCATCTGTTCATCAGGGACCACGCGGTGCCCAAGACCGGCCACAAGTCCGACGTCATCGTGGGGCTGCTCAGGTCCCATGGCCATGGCATCGGCGGCCGCACCGTCTCGCTCTGGAGCAGGACCGCGCACGCCAAGTTCGCCCTGGTGAGCTCGGCGAAGACCGGTAAGCACGGCATCGTCAGGTTCACCGTGACGCCGGCCACGAGGACGTTCTACCGGCTCGTGTTCAAGGGCGGCCCGAAGTTCCGCGGCTCCCGCAGCGCCGTCATCGTCCTCCGGGCGCCGAAGGCCTAGCACCTGGCGGAGCCCCGCGCGTCGGCGGGTACCCCTGGCCAGCCCGAATCCCGTAACTATGGCCCGGGAACGCCCGCCGGCGTGCGACCCTAACAGGCGCGATGGTGACAACGGATGACTTGGGCGGGGCGCTAGCCCGCGCCCGGTCAGGTGACGAAGCGGGTTTCCTTGAGCTGTGGCACGAGCTGCAGCCTCGTCTGCTGCGCTACCTGCGAGTGCTCGCCTGCGATGACGCGGACGACGTCGCCAGCGAGACCTGGCTGCAGGTTGTACGTGACCTGCCCAGGTTTAGCGGCGGCGACGAAGACTTCAGGCGCTGGCTGTTTACTATCGGCCGGCACCGGGCGATCGACGATGCCCGGGCGCGGAAGCGCCGGCCCACCATTGAAATCCCAGAAAGCATGGCTGCTGTAGCCGATGATGAACTCGTCGAGGATCAGGTGCTGCACGCGCTCGCGGTTAGGCGCGCGGTCGCGCTCCTCACCGCCCTGCCAGCGGATCAGGCTGAGGCGGTAGCGCTGCGGGTGCTGGCCGGCCTGGACACCGGCGCGGTCGCCGGCATCCTGGGCAAGTCGCCGGGCGCGGTGCGCGTCGCCTTGCATCGCGGCCTGCGCGCACTCGGGCGCAACCCCGCCGTGCGCGCCCTGGCCGATGACCCGGCAAGGAGGTGGGTGGGCCTGTGACCAGGGATCCACTCGATAGCGCCGGGGCGGCCGATCCTGGCATCAGCGCGCTTTTCAGCGACCTCACCAGCCCGGCCACGCCCGACGAACTGGCTGGTCAGCAGGCCGCAATGGCAATGTTCGCCGGTGCCAGCGCCGTAAGAGCGCAAATCCGGGACATGGGCATAACGCAATCCCCCGCGCCGCATCGCCCCCGTCAGCGCACCGCCGTCCGTGGCGACTCCCGGCGGCCGCGCCGCCGCCCGGCCCGCCTCGGCGGCAGGCTGGTCGCAGTTGCCAGTGTCCTGGCGCTGGCGTTCGGTTTCGCCGCGGCCGGCTACGCCGAGGTGCTGCCAGCCCCGTTGCAGCGAGTGGCGTACCAGATCCTGGGGTTCGCCGGAGTTCCCGACTCGCCGAACCGGGCCTGCCCGGGCGTGCATCCCCGCCCCTCGCCTGGCAGTCAGGCCGGCTCGCGACCCGCCACGGTCGGCTCGGTGACGCCGCCGGGCTCGTCGGCGCCCGGTTCGCCCGGCTCGCCGGGAACCCGGTCAGGCTCGCCGCGCCGCAAGTCGCCGTCGCCGCGATCGGCCTCGCCCTCGCCGAGTTCCCCCGGCAGCCCGCCGCCGCCGCCGCTGGTGCGGATCACGGTCGCGGCGGCGCAGAAGGACATCGTCGCGGGCGACAGTGCCGTGATCACCGCCGCGGCCGCCGCGGCCGGTCAGCCCGAGCCGCACGTCAGGCTGCGCCTGCTTGAGCTCGCGGCCGGTCAGGCCGCCTGGCAGCAGGTGGCCGCGGGCACGACCGATTCAAGCGGCGAGCTGGAATTCACCGTGCCCGACCTCACCACGAACGCCTCCTTCCGCGTCTCGGGTCCGCACCGGGCACGCAGCCCCAGCCTGAGCATCGTGGTCACGCCGCCGGTGTCGGTCAGCGTGCGGCCCGGGCCGGCCAGCCACGATCTGCTGGCGGTCAGCGCACCGCTGGCCAAGGGGCGTGACATCGTCGAGCTTGAGGTGCTCTCCGGCGGGTCCTGGCACGAGTCGCACGTGCACCGCCTGCGCGACGGCAAGCGGACGGCGTTCAGCGTGGTGGTACGCAAGATCAGCCGGACGTACCGGGTCGTGCTGCTCGCCACCCCGTCGCACGGGCAGTCGGTGAGCGGCCCGGTCACGATAGCGGGACGGGCCCGCCCCGCGAAGCCGGGCGCCGGAAATGGCCATTGACACATATGTAAGGCGGGTTTACAAATAATCCGACCGCCGAAGTAGCTGCGGCAGCGCCGGCCGAGCGGGTTCGACAGCACGACCGGATGGACTTCCTGTCGATCTGGGCGCTGCAGCGTGATCACGGCGGGTGCCCTGGCGTGATCGACAGCAACACGTGCTCGGGCGTCAGGCAGCCGACGTGGGCGTTCAGCCACCTGCTCGAGCCGTTTACGAGCTGAACGCCGCCGTGACCGGCGCTAGCTTGAGCAGGTCCGCGGGGCTGGCCAGGTCGGGCAGGGCGACGAATACGGTGCTGACGCCGCGCTCGGCGAGCAGGCGGTAGCGGCCGATGTGGTCGGCTGCCGTCCCGGCGTGGTGCGCACGGGCGTAGGCGGTGGCTGACGTGCGGCCGCGCAGCCGCTCGACCAGCGCCGCCGTCTCGTCCCGGTCGCGCCCGATCACCGGGAGATCGAGCACGGTCACCGCGACCTCGGCCGGGTCGCGGCCCGACTGCTCGCAGGCGGCTCGGAGCACTGGCAGCTTCCGTTCGAGCAGGCCGGCGTCGGCGGGCAGGTTGCAGCCATCGGCCGCGCTGGCTGCGATGCGCAGCGTGCGGTCGCCCTGGCCGCCGACGATGATCTTGACCGGGCCGGCGGGCCTGGGGTAGCAGGTCGTCTCGGGGAGCCTGACGCGCCTGCCCGCATGCGCCTTGGTGCCCGGCGCCCAGAGGGCCCGCATGGTCTCGATGGTCAGCTCCAGTGAATCGAGGCGCTCGCCTGGCGGCGGGAATGGCAGGCCGAAGGCGGCGTGCTCGCGGTCCCACCAGCCCGCGCCAAGCCCGCAGAAAGCCCGGCCGCCGGTCAGCGCGTTCAGCGTGGCGACGGTCTTGGCCAGGATGCCGGGCGCCCGGAACGTCGCCGGAGTGACCAGCGTGCCGAACTCCAGGTCCGGCGCCTGACTCGCGGTGAGCCCGGCCAGCAGGCCGAGCGTCACCCACGGCTCGGGGATTGGCTCGAAAGGCCGGCCGACCTGCGGGATCTGGATGAGGTGGTCCATCAGCGCGATCCCGGCCAGGCCAGCTCCGGCCGCCGCCGACGCGATGCCGGCCAGCCAGGCGGCCGGGTCCTGGCCCCAGGGGAACCGGGAGAGCTGGAGCATGAATCTCAGCCGCGCCGGACTGTCGCGCTGGCTCTCGGCGGCTCGCTGGCTGCCCGCACTGTGCGACGGCTCTACTGCCAGGTCCTCGGCTGGCTCGACGAGCGTCCAGCCTTCCCCGGCGAGCTGACTGGCGGCCTCGGGCATCCGGCGCAGCTGGGCGCTGAGTACGGCGGCCGGGACGGGGCGGTCGCGCAGGCGGTTCCTGGACCTGGCCTGTTCCGCTCCGAACAGCACGGCGACCCCGGGCAGGCCAGCTCGCCTGGCCAGGTCAAGCTGGGCGCGCCGCCGCTGCGGGTCGAATCCGAGCGTGTCAACGACAGTCGTCAGGCCGCGGCCCAGCCGGGCCGCCACGATCTGGTCGAGCAGCGCGAACGCGTCGGCGGACGCGTCAAGGTCGTTCTCGCCGCTGCCGACGATCCCGCGCAGCTGGTCCGATGAGACGATCTCGGCCGGCCGGTACCGCGCGGCGGCCCAGGTGCTCTTGCCCGAGCCCGAGGGACCGACCAGCACGACGAGAGCCGGATCGGGTATGACGGCGCTCGGCACCGTCTCAGCGTAACGGCAGCCGCGGCGGCCGCGCCCGGCTCAGGTGGCGGGCTTGATGTTCTGATTGCCCCTGAAGATGTTGCCAGGATCGTAAGCCGCCTTCACCGCGGCGAGACGGGCGTAGTTGTCAGCGCCGTACGCGGCCTTGACCCGGTCCTGACCCTCATCGCCAAGGAAATTGAGATAGGTGCCGCCATTGGTGTACCGGCCGATGTCGCGCCGGAAGCTGCGGGCCCACTCCATGTTGGCGTCATCGTCGGCAGCGTTCTCCCAGACCGCGAACGGATGGGTGATCCACCGCACCGAGCGGTTGGTGAGCGGCGTCGAGCTGTCGTCGGCTTGCGCGATCGCGCCGCCCCAGGGGAGCAGGATCTGCTGGGCGAGCGGCGACTTGCGCTCGGCGCCGTACTTCACGAACACGTCGACCGCGTCGTCGCCGAAGTCATCGTAGAAGTCAGCCGTCCAGTAGTTGCGCATGCCGGGCGGCTCGTCGATGAGCTGCTGGAAGCCGGCGTATGGCATCGGCGCGACGAGGTTGGCATCCGGCCGCAGGTCGATGAACGGCTTGATCGCGTCCTGCCCCTCGCCCGGGTCTCCTCCTGCCCACAGCAGCGCCAGGCCGACGATGGGCTGGCCGCGAAGGTGCTCTGGGATGAACTCCTCGGGCGGCCCGTTGAGTAGCACCAGGCCGGAACCCAGTTCGTCCGGGGCATCATAGGCGAGGTCACGGTAAGTCCGCGTGACGTCCGCGGCCGCGTCAGCCGGCCAGCCGAGAATCCCGGCCAGCACGGTCGGGCCGAGCGGGTGCAACTGGAACTCGAAGGCCGTGGCGACGCCGAAGTTCCCGCCCCCGCCGTGCAGCGCCCAGAAAAGCTCGGGGTGCTCGGTCCGGCTTGCCGTGATCTCGCGGCCGTCGGCGGTGACCAGATCAACCGAGATGAGGTTGTCGCAGGCCAGCCCGTACTTCCGCTCGGCCCAGCCGGAGCCGCCGCCCAGCGTGAAGCCGGCGACTCCCGTGGTGGAGACGCGTCCCCCGGTGGTCGCGAGGCCGTGTTCCTGAGTCGCGGCGTCGAATTCGCCCCAGGTCACGCCCGCGCCGACCTTCACCGACCGGGCCTCAGGGTCGACCTTGACCGCCTTCATCGGGCGGACGTCGATGACCAGCCCGCCGTCGTTCACGGACATGCCGGCCACCGAGTGCCCGCCCGCCCGTACCGCGACCGCGTAGCCTTCGCGCTCGGCGAGTTCAAGCGCTTGGGTGACGTCCTGTGCGGTGGCACACTCCGCTATCACCGCCGGCCGCCGGTCGATCATCCCGTTGTAGACCGCCCTGGCCTCGTCGTATTGAGGGTCGTGGTTACCGATGAGGTGCAACGCTTTTCCCTTCGTCGGGGTGAACCTGTCGTCGGGGTGAACCTGTCACTGAACAGGGGCGATCTTCATGCACTGTCTGATCGGCGTGCAGCCTGGATGGAGGCTCAGGCGACGCCGCCGCGGGCCCGGCGGGCGTTTATGCTGCGTGGATGACTGGCGGAACTGACCAGGCCGGGCTGCGCGCGGTGCAGCAGCCGCTCAAGGACAGCTACAGCGAGGACCCGGGCCGAGCGGTCATCACGCTCAGCGCGCACGGGGAGCTAGGCGCGGAATCCATCAGCTGCTCGGTCGCGACGGGCCAGGCGCTCGCCGTCGCCGGGCTGCATCCCGCTACTGGCGGGGACGGCTCGCTCGCCTGCTCCGGCGACATGCTGCTGCAGGCGCTGGTCGCCTGCGCCGGGGTGACGCTGCGGGCGGTGGCCGCGTCGCTTGACCTGCCGATCACCGGCGGTACCGTCACGGCCGAAGGCGACCTGGATTTCCGCGGCACGCTCGCCGTGGCCAAGGACGCGCCGGTCGGGTTCACGAGCATCCGGCTGAGCTTCGAGCTCGACACCGACGCCAGCCAGGAGCGGCTCGCCACGCTGCTGCGGTTGACCGAGCGCTATTGCGTCGTTTACCAGACCCTCGCCAGCCCGGCCCGGCTGCACGCGACCGCCAGCCGAATCTAAGCGCCCATTCATGACCCCTGTTGGTTATTGGGTTCAGGCGGCGGAGGGCCCCGGATCGTGGCCGGCTGGCGAGGGGCCGAATCAGTACCAATCTTCTGTGATCAGATCACGGAAGATCACCCAGGTCAGTGAGGGCGGACGTGCGCCGTGCCCCGGCACGGCGCCGCCGCGGCAGGGTGAGCATCGTGGCCCTCCCTGTTGCTGTCAAAACCAGTGACCAACAGCAACAGGGAGGGCCACGTTGCTGTCCGAGCCGGGCGTGACCGGCAAACCTGGGCCGGGCTGAGCCGCCGCGGTCCGGGCCGGGCGGGGCCGGACCGGAGCGTGCTCCCGCCTGACCAGCCCGCGAGGCGCCCCAAAGCGCTCCCCGACCCGATCGCGAGTCACGCGACAGCTTCCAGGACAGCGGCGATGTTCTGTGATCACTCCCGCGACCAAGACCACGGAATCACCCCCCGCCGCCCGAACCCAATGAGCCAGCACGGCCATTCACGGGCGCGATGAGAAACCAGCCTGGCCGGCGATGCGTCTAAGCCAGCATGACCGTCAAGTACCGCCAGGCCCGATGGGCGCTGGCGTATCTAATGACCGCCGTGCTCGCCGCCTCCTGCGCCCCGCATTCTGGCGGCGCGTCCCAGCGCGAGGTCGCTTCCAAACTGGCAGTGCCATTGCTGGTGCGCGCCCGCCAGTTCATCTCCGTTCGCCCCGTGCCAGGGAACGGGCGCGGCCAGGTCGAGGTAGCGGTGTCAAGCGCAACGACCGGGGCGATTGTCAGGCGGCTGCTTCCCGGGAGCCTTCACGGGATGGCCGTCGCTGGCCTTTCCCTCGACCGGTCAGGGAATCTGTGGATCACCTACTCCGAAGGACCGGCCTATCGCAACGACCTGGCTGGCGGGGATCCGAAGCCGCATAGCTGCGCCAATGAAATCGTCGTCTTGCACGCGGCCACAAGGCGGCTTTCTGTCTACCTTCGCACCCGGAACGACGTTGTGATCAGCGGCGCCGCCATCAGCCCTGACGGCCAGATGCTCGCCTACGGCGAGTCCGGCTGCGCCACCGGGTACTTCAACAGCTACCTGCGGATCGCCAGCGTCCGCACCAGGCAGAGCTGGACCATCGGCGCGAGCCTGGCGCGCTGCCACTGGATCACCGATCCGGCCTGGACCCTCGACAGCCGCGCGCTGGTCGTCGGCTACGCCGCGCACGCCGGGCGTGCCTACACCGGGCCGCGGGGCACGTGCGGCGGGATCGGCCGGGAACGGCTGGTGAAGCTGCCGCCCGCGGCCCAGCCTGGCCTGGCCGGCCGAAGCGCCGGCGCGGCCAGGGGCTGCGATATCGCCTCGGTGGCACCGGCGGCAGCCGGAGGCCTGCTTGCCGTCGAGGCGTGCGGCGCGCAGGACCAGACCCTCGGCCCGGCCCGGCTGCTCGTGTTCGGCGATGACCTGCGCCCGCGCAGGCAGATTACGCTCGGCCGCTGCGCCGATGGCAGCGATCTCAGCACCGCGCAGACTGGCAGCAGCGTCCTCATCAGCGCGTACCTGTTCTGCAACCCGCCAGGCAAGCCAGGCCCGCTCACCAGGCTCTGGGACTACAGCCACGGCCGGCTTCGCCTGCTCACCAGCGTGCCGGGCGGAACGCTGGCCCTATCGCACCTCGCCTGGTAGGCCTGCGCTGCCGATGTGGTCAGCGTGATGCGGGCTCGGGCTGGCCGCAGCCGCGCGCGTGGGCAAGAGTGCGCATCGCGGTCGCCATCTCCGCCGTCGAGGGAGGTGCGGGCAGCGGGGATGTGTCAACCCGGCCGAACGCGTCGATGGCCAGCGCGACTAGCCTGCGCGAGGCGCGCTGGGCCTGATCGCGGGTCACGTGCACGATCGCGGCATTGGCGATCAGCAGGATCAGCAGGTCCTCGCCGACGAAGTCCGCGCGCAGCTTGCCCGCGGCCTTCGCCCGCTCGATCAGCGTGATGGTGTGGTCGTGGGCGGTGCGGCGCAACTGCTCGACCTGCCCGTCGGCGGGCAGATTCATGGACAGCAGATCGGCCAGGCCCCGGTCGCCCGCCTGCAGCTCGCAGATCGCCTCGACGTAGCCGCAGAACCCTGTCCACGGATCGTCGATGGCCAGAGCCGCCTGGGCGGCGTCGGCGTACGTGGCGACCTTGTCGACCAGGGCGGCGGCGACAAGCTGCTGCCGGGACGGAAACCGGCGGTAGAGGGTGGCGATGCCGACCCGGGCCCGGGCGGCGATCTCCTCGAGCGAGGCGCCGAGCCCGTACTCGGCGAACGTCTCCCTGGCGGCGGCGAGGATCGCGTCACGGTTGCGGATGGCGTCAGCCCGCAGCCGGCGTGACCCATCACACATCGTCATTGCCCCATGGTAGGGCGATCTGGAGGCAAACCTCCGGAAACTGTTAATGTGATACTGGAGGCAAGACTCCAGATACGGGTACGCGAGCACGGCAAGGAACGGTGACCACAACGAGATCGGCGAGCGGAGGGTGGCTATGAGCGAGCAGGCGAACGGCACCAGGCTGGTGGCTGAGGGTGCGGCGGGTGGTCAGTGGGTCCTCGATCCAGCGGGCTCACGATTTGAGTTCCATGTCAGGCACTTCTGGGGCGCGGTGACCGTGCACGGCACTTTCGACAGCGTGTCAGGCACAGCGGAGGTCGGAGCCGACGGTGCCATCTCAGGGCGCATCGTCCTCGACGCGACGACGCTCAACACTAAGAACAAGCAGCGTGACAAGCACCTGCGGTCGGCTGATTTCTTCGACGCGGATCAGCATCCGCACATGGTGCTGATGATCACCAGGGGTGAGCTGACCGGTCAGGCCGACCTCGCCTGTGACGGCACCCTGGAGGCTGCTGGGCATACCAGGCCGGTGCGGTTCACCGCGCACGTCGACCAGGCGTCCGCCGAAGCAGTGGTGCTGACGGCCGAGTTCGACGTGGACAGGACCGGATTCGAGATGACGTGGAGTCCGCTGCGCATGGCGTCGGCCATTGCCCGCGGCACCGCGACCGCCCGATTCGTGCGCCCGTAGGTGGACCGGCGGCGCCGAGCAGCCTGGTCCCTGGCGGTCGCCGGCCTCGCTGCCTACAACTGGTGGATCCTCGTCCTATTCAAGCCAGGCCTCATGAACTCGCCGAACGAGTTCTTCAGCAACCTCGAGGTGACTGGCCGGCCTTATGCCGCCCTAATGCAGCACGCGGACGTCGCGGCGGGCGTCCTGCTCCTTGCCGCCTTCGTGCTGGCTGGCCGCGACGGGCCGGCCGGAGCCCGCAGGGAATGGCTGGCCATGGTGGCGTTCGCGATCGCGGGTGCGATCGGCGGCATTTTCCCGCAGGTGTGCCAGGACGGCGTCAGCGCGACGTGCATGAGCCTGGAACGGCATTTCCAGCTGCCGCTCAGCCAGTACGTGCACGACGGCGCGGGCGTCGTGGAATTCGCCGCGATCACGATGGCCCTGCTCCTCGCGCTGCACAGGACCAACGGCGAGCGCACCGTCGTGGCATGGACCTACCAGGCTCTCGCTGAGGCGGCATTCGTCGCCTACCCGGTCCTTGGATTCGCCTACCTGCTCAACCGGCTGGGCGGCGTCGTCGAGGCGGCGTTCTTCGTCGGCTTCACCGTCACGGTGAGCACCCAGCTGGCCGAGCGGCTCCGGGCGCGTTCGGCGAGCCCGCAGAGCTACCGAACGCCCGCCCAGCCGAACCACGCGTAAAAGTTGGACCAGGTCTGGCTTCCCGTCGTGCGGCATCGGAGCAGCTTGACGGGCTTGCCGTTGCTGATCCCGCCGCTGACTCCCGCGCAGAGGGAGCTGTCAGAGAAGGGCGACAGCGTGTCCCCGGCCGTGATGCCCGGCGGGTTCGTCGGCGCGTTCGCAAGGGCGAATTCCTGGTCGGGCTTGCCGTCGCAGGCCCGCACCTGCAACTGGGTTCCCGCGACGAGCGTGGCGCCAGGCACGGTCAGGCAGAGCCCCTGGTCGTACAGCGGCCGCAAGCTCAGGCTGCCGTCGGCGTTGCCGCCGGGCGAGGCTCCAGGACCGAGGTCGGTCCAGATCTGCGCGCTGGCCGCACCGTCTAGGTCCGAGTTCAGCACGATCTTCGTGCCAGCGCGGCCATCCTTTGGCGCGTCCATGGCCTTGCTCAGCGATCCGGTCGGATTGCCCAGGTAAAGGTCAGCGAACTGCATGGAGACGAGGGTGGACAGGTTGATGTCGGTCACCCAGTTGTCCTGGATCCCGCCCTGGCACCGGCCAAGCCGCACCTGCTTGCCAGTGGCCGGCTTGCGGGCGCCTGGCTTGCGGGTGACGGCCACGCAGAACCGGGCGTCGCTTGTCAGCAGCATGGCCGCGAACGGCGGCCGCGTGAAGATGGTCTGAACGCCGATGAACTGCTGGGATTGCGAGTCCTTGCAAGGCTGGAGCGACAATCCGACACCGACCGCTTCAGGCCCGGCCAGGGTCAGGCACAGCGAAGGGTCTTCGACCGGACTCAGCGTGATCCTGCCGGGCTCCTTGGCCGGACTGGCCGGGACCGGGATCCAGAACTGGCTCAGCCTGTCGCTTTGCCCGCGGAAGACCGGGCCGCTGCCGGCCTTGAGCGGCTGGCTGACGGCAAGCACCGAGGTGAAGTTAGGGCCGAGGGTACCCATCGAGGCGAACGGCGAGGCGGGTGCCCCGAGGTAGGTCGTCGCCCAGGCCTCGCGGTCAGAGTCCCCGCAGGCAGCTACGTTGACCGGTGAACTCTGGGAAAGCCCAGCGACTGTCAGGCACTGCTTGCGGTGCCCCGCCGGGGAGATGAACATGACGGGCGACTGAGCCGACGGAAGCCGGCGAACGAAATGCTGCGACGCCCCGCCGCAGGTCCACACCCTGAGCTGCGAGGACGGCGAGCGCGGGGCGGTCAGGCACAGCCGCTGGTTTGCCGACGGTCGCACGGTGCCGTCGGCGTCGAAGAGCCACCGCTGGCCCGGCTTGTCACGATCGATGCGGGTCAGGACGGGGGCGCCAGGGCGCAGCTTGCCTGACGTCGTCATCACCAGCCGGCTCTTGAACGCGAAGAGAGTGAACGGCGACGCGGCCGACCGCGGTTGCGCCGCGGCGGCAACGGAAGGCGCTGCCGACACCGCCGCGGGGCCAGGCGCCACGGCAACGAAGGCGGACGCCAGGACCACCGAGAGGCCACTAGCGATCCGGATGAGCTGCGCTCGCATTAAGGACCTTTCGGAGTTTTGGCAATTCCGGTCAGCATCTTAGACGCAGATTCGGCTGATCAGGAAGATCATCTTCATGCGGGCAAGGGGCTGCCGCGCACCCTGTGGGAGCGGTCAAGCGTCAGAGAGTGTTTGACCGAGACGCCGAGTGGGCTGGGCTCGCGCGATTCGCGTCGAACCCTCATCGAGGAGCGTTGCTTGGCGTGGTGAGCGGACGACGACGTCAGGGCAAGAGCTTCCTGCTCGAAGCGCTGACCGCCGCTTCCGGCGGACTGTACTTTCCCGCGCTTGAGGAGACCGAGGCCGTGAGCCTCCGGTCCTTCGGCAACGCGCTTGTGCGACAGGGCATACCCGTCCCCCGGCCGTTGCGGACTGGGGCGATGCGGTCAGCACTCTGCTGTCCGCTGTGCGGGATCGTCCTAGGGTCGCGGTGACTGACGAGTTCCCGTTCCTGGTCAGGGCGAGCCCTTCCTTGCCGTCGGTGATTCAGCGCGAACTCGGTCCTGGCGGGGCCGGGCAGGGCAGTATGGCGCGACTTCTGCTCTGCGGGTCCGCTATGTCCGTCATGGGCAAGTTGCTGTCGGGATCGGCGCCGCTTCGCGGGAGAGCGAGCCTGGAACTGATCGTGCATCCATTCGGGTACCGGGACGCGGCAAGGTTCTGGGGTGCGGATGACCCCAGGCTCGCTGTGCTGCTGCATTCGATCGTCGGCGGCACTCCGGCCTACCGGCGCGAGTTCGTGGCGTTCGATGCTCCGCAAGGCCCAGGCGATTTTGATTCCTGGGTGCGGAGAACGGTGCTCAGCTCGCAGTCTCCGCTATTCCGCGAGGCTCGCTACTTGCTGGCCGAGGAAGCCGAGATCCGCGAGCCCGCGCTCTATCACTCCGTGCTCGGAGCGATAGCGGCTGGCAATCGCACCAATGGCGGCATCGCGAACTTCATCGGCCGGAAGTCGGCCGACCTGACCCACCCGCTCAACGTGCTCGAGGACTGCGGGCTCGTCGCCAAGGAGCCAGACGTCTTCAGGCGAGGGCGATGGACATACCGGGTCACCGAGCCGCTGGTCAACTTCTACGAGGCGATCATGCGGCCAGAATGGTCGAGGCTGGAGTCAGGCGAGGCCCAGGCAGTATGGCGGGACAGGCAGGCCGGCTTCCTCAGCCGGGTCGTCGGCCCCCATTTCGAAACGCTGTGCCGGCTCTTTGCCCGGGATACGGCCGCCGGCCTGTTCGGCGGGCCGGCCGGAGAGGTCGGCTCGGGCATCGTGAACGACCCGGCCAGCCGAACCAAATGGGGCGAGGTCATGACTCGCGCGCACGCGGAACGGCTCGCGCGCGCCCGCGACCTGCTGTCGCCAGCCTTCGACACCGCTGATTGCGTGCTCGCCTGCTACTCGGCGGCCGGGTTCTCCGATGACCTGCGGGCTGCCGAAGTGCACCAGCACTTCAACGACTGGCTTGCCGCCGCGGGCGCGTTCCTGGAGGGAAGAGTCACCCACGAGCTGATGGCAGGGTTCTGGCCGACCGCCGACCAGGATCCGGAAGCTAGCCCGCAGATGGCGGAGTTCGCCGGGATCTGGCGGGAGATGCCGAAGATCGTGTACTCCAAGACGCTCGACCGCGCGGGCTGGAACACCGAGATCCGCAGGGACGTCGATCCGGACGAGATCAGGGCCATGAAGGAGCAGCCAGGCGGCGACCTGGCGCTCGGCGGCGCGGACCTCGCCGCGACCTTCAGCCGGCTTGGCCTGATCGACGAGTACCGCATCTACGTGCACCCCGTACTCGCCGGCGCGGGCCGCCGCCTCTTCGACCCGGCGTACGCCAGAACGCTCCTGACCCTGACCGAGACCAGAACGTTCGGCAACGGGGTAGTGCTGCTGCGGTATGCGGCGAACCCCGGATGACGTCGCTCTAATCCAGCCGGGTGGCGCGGCGGCACCCCTTTCCTCTGCTGAAAGCAGATTGTCTTGGATCGCGGGTTGCATCCGGGCGACAGTGTGACCATGCAGAACGCGACAGCCGAGCCGGCCACCGCCGCCGGCAACCTCGATGACCAGCTAGTCTCCCGCTTGCTCTACCACCGCATCGTCGTACTTGGCGCCGAGGTCGACGACCGGGTCGCCAACCGGATCTGCGCCCAGTTGCTGTTGCTCGCCGCCGAGGATCCGCGCAGTGACATCAGCCTCTACATCAACTCGCCGGGCGGCTCGGTCAGCGCCGGGCTGGCGATGTACGACACGATGCGGCTGATCCCGAACGACGTCAGCACGCTGGCGATGGGCCTGGCCGGGAGCATGGCGCAATTCCTGCTGTGCGCCGGGACCAAGGGCAAGCGATTCAGCCTGCCGCATGCCCAGGTGCTGATGCACCAGGGCTCGGCCGGCTTCGGCGGGACCGCCGCCGACGTCGAGATTTACGCCGAGCAGCTCGAGCGCACCGGCGACACGATGATCAAGCTGATTGCCCAGCACACCGGCCAGCCGGTCGAGACGGTCAGGAAGGACAGCATGCGGGACCGGTGGTTCAGCGCGGAGGAGGCCCGCGACTACGGGATGGTCGACCACATCGTCGAGCGGCTCGATGACATCAGGCCCGCGGCTGCGGGCCGCCCGAGCAGAGCGGGGCTGTAACGATGAGCCAGTACACGATTCCGACCGTCGTGGAGCGGACGCCGCTGGGCGAGCGGGCTTACGACATCTACTCCAGGCTGCTGTCCGAGCGGATCGTCTTCATCGGCACCGAGATCGACGACGGCGTTGCCAATGTGGTGATGGCCCAGCTGATTCACCTGGAATACGCGAGCCCCGAGACGGAGATCAGCCTGTATATCAATTCTCCCGGTGGCTCGTTCAGCGCGCTGACCGCGATCTACGACACGATGCAGTTCATCAGGCCGGATGTCGCCACTATCTGCATGGGCCAGGCGTCGTCGGCCGCGGCCGTGCTGCTGGCGGCGGGCACGCCTGGCAGGCGCGCGGTGCTGCCGCACGCGAAGGTGCTGCTGCACCAGCCATCGAGCCAGGCGCGGGGCGCGCTGCCCGACCTGGCCGTCCAGGCCAAGGAAGTAGCGCGGGTCAGGGCCGAGGTCGACGAGATCCTCAGCCGGCACACGGGCCACCCGGTCAGCAAGCTCAGGGCCGACACCGATAGGAACAAGACGTTCAGCGCCCGCGAGGCAGTCGACTACGGGCTGGCCGACGAGATCATCTCCAGCCGCAAGGGAGTGTCGGTGCCTCAGCTTGCGAGCGCGTGATCCGCCGGCCGTCGGCTCCACGCCGGTGAGCGCGGTGATTTCCGGTGGCCGTGGCATGATCGGGGTGAGTTTTCCGCTGTAAGGCGGACTCGCGAGTCGCCTGGATAGTGGTCAGGCGGCGAGCAGGCAGACGATGTCGCTCGCGTTGCGGCCGACGTCAGGCCGGCGCGGGCTGCCCTTGCTCGTAGCCCTGTCCAGCCGGAACACTGGGGCCCGGCGATCGCGCTCGGCGGCCAGGTCGCGGCCGACAAGCTCGATGAGGTCGGACAGCCCGATGCCGAGCGCGGCGCACAGCGCGGCCAGGATCTCCGACGAGGCTTCCTTGCGGCCGCGTTCAAGCTCTGACAGGTACGGCATCGAGACCTTGGCCGCGCGGGCGACGTCGGCGAGCGTCCTGCCCTGCTCGAGCCGGAGACGCCGCAGCACCTCCCCGACCGTCGTTCTCAGCAACGGCATCGGCGGCTGCTGCTGCTGCTGCTGTGGCATCGGCCCCTGTTGCGCCATGTCTCGCACGGTACCCAGCATCTGGCAAACCGGGGAAGCCATTTCGCAAGCGGCGTAAGAGTCCGTTCGGCTTAGCTAGCTCCCGGTAACGTGTGAGATCGGAGTGAACGGACCTGCGGAGCTGGACGGAGGATTCATGACCATCCACGACGTGGACCGCGTAGAGCCCGCGCGGGCCGGGGATGAGCGGGACATGCTCGACGCCTGGCTGGACGGAGCGCGCCTTCGGCCAGCGGCTCGCCGACCGCGGCCTGGCCTTGCTGTACTGCACCGACGACGACCCCGACGGGAATTTCGAGAGCGTGACCGCCGAAGCGGTCGAGGACAACCTGCGGATCTTCGGCGAGCACTGCGCGCGTTCTCGCGAGGTCATGGGCCGCTACAAGCTCGACGACATGTTCGGCACGTCATCGCCCTACTCGCTCCGCTGGGTCTACCTGTACCTGATCAAGGAGTACTCGCGTCACCTTGGCCACGCTGACCTGCTGCGCGAGCGCATTGACGGGTCGACGGGGGAATGACAGGGGCCAGGCTCGCGCTGGCATCAGTCCGACGATGACGGCGCCGTAGCCAGGTCCGGCCGCGTCGGCAAGGTGCCGCGGTGCCCCGGTGGCGGTCGCCCGGTTGGCTGGCGAAAGCTGCGCCGCGATCCGTGACAGCTCCCTGCGCCGCCACCGTGCCACCCGCGTCACGACCTCATGGCCGAGACCCGGCCAAGCTGAGAGCCGCCGGAAAACTGCTGGCGGCGGTCGCGTCGCCGGCCGAAGATGGAGCGATGCACCAGCAACTCGCTGCTCCGCCGCGCCTGATGAAGCCCACGGTCGCGGTGCGTGCGTCCTGGCTGGCCGGGGAGCGGGACAGCCGTGCGCTCGACAGTGGCCCGACGGACGTGCTTGCCCAGGCCGAATCGGACTTCTACCGCTTCGTCGCCGTGCGCCAGGGAATCCGCGTCTTGTGGGGCGTGCCGAGCACGGTCTGGTGGTACATCTCAGGCGACTTGTTCATCGGGGAGATCGTGATCCGGCACAAGCTGACGCCGGAACTCGAGCGGAACGGCGGGCACATCGGCTACGAGGTCGCCCCGGCCTGGCGGCGCCAGGGCCACGCGACCGCGATGCTGGCGGGCGCGCTCGTCGAATGCCGTCGCCTGGGCCTGGACAAGGTACTGCTGACCTGCGACGCCGCCAACGAAGGCTCGCGCCGGGTGATCCTCGCCAACGGCGGCGTCCAGGACATCAGCCTCGACGGCCAGGACCGGTTCTGGATCGACCTGGGCGGACAGGCCCGCCGCTCGTCGCCACCTTGACCTGGGGGAAGATCACGGCATAGCCCTCCCGCCGGCGGGCATGACAACCGGAGCGCACGACAACCGGCACGCACGACAAACCCGTGCTAGCGAGGCGGAAGGGAGCGCCACGATGACGACATACGTATCGCTGGTCAACTGGACCGACGCGGGCTTGCAGAACTATCAGGAGTCAGTCCACCGTTCGGAAGAGTTCACCAAGCTCGTCGAGAACGCGGGCGGCACGGTACGCGAAATCCTGTGGACCATCGGCGAGTTCGACAGCCTCGCGATCGTGGACTTCCCGGACGACGAGTCCGCGGTGGCGACGCTGCTTCAGATTGGCGCGAAGGGCCAGATCCGCACCCGCACGATGCGCGCATTCGACTCCGAGGCGATGTCGGGCATCCTGCGCAAGGCCGGCTGACACCGGCATCGAGGTCAGGACCGCGATCACCCGGGCCTAGGCGCGTACCAGCGCCGGTATGACCGCCGTAGCCAGATACCGCTGCCGCCAGCCGAGCATGGAGTAACAGCCAAGAGCCATCAGGACGATCAGCGCGTACGGGACGTACGGCCAGCATCGCCTCGCCGGCCCGGGTGAACGCGGTCACGCTGCCGCGACCGAGCCAGGCATCGGCTGACGACGCCGCAGCCACCGGCGCCAGCAGCGCGCATGCCAGCAGTCCGCCGCGCCTGGCCGCCAGCCGGTCAGCGGTCACCGAAGCCGGATGGGCGCGCCTGGCCGACAAGACGCCGTCATGCCTGGAGACCGGCTCGCGCATGCGGGCCTGGTGGAAGATCCAGGCGCCGAGCGTGGACCACGCGCACGGTCCCTCCCGCCTGGCCAGCGAGCTGGCCTGCGCGATCAGCGCCGGGTTCAGGTCGACCCCCGCGAGCCCTCGACGTCAAGCGGCCACAGCAGGTCGGTGATCTCAACCGAGCCAGTGCGGGCCGACGCGGCGCGGGCCGGCACCCAGGTCAGGGTTTCCGCGCGAGGCTAGTGCCGTAATCCATCAAGTCAGCTTAACTAGGTGCAAAGGGCAGGCAACGAGCAAGCCGATGCACTCATCAACCCGGGGGAACTAATTGCACGCCGCCAATCATCGCGCTTCTAGGTGACTCGCCCTGATGACGAGTCACCTTCCCGAGCCAGCGAGCATCTCCTGGCGGCAGGCCTGCGAGCGCCGGCTGGACAGGCAAGGGCTGTCGGAGCCGTCGGCCAGCGCAACCGCGGCCGACGTGGTCGCTGCGATGTGCGGGGCCCACGCGCAGGTGATGCCGGCTGCCGAGCTTTCCGTGGGCCTGCGGCTGGCCGGCGCTACCCGCGCCGCCGTTCGCGACGCGCTGAGCACCGACCGCAGCCTGGTCAAGACCTACGGACCGCGCGGTACCGTGCACCTTCTGCCGGCCGCCGACCTGCCCATGTGGCATGCCGCGCTCTCGGCCGTCCCGGTGCCGGACTTCGGCGGCTTGCTCACGCCCGGCCAGGCCACGCAGCTGGCGGAAGCTATCGGCGTGGCGCTGGGCGACGCCGAGCTCACGGCCGAAGAGCTTGGCGACGAGGTGATCGCGGCCACCGGGCCGTGGGCGGCGGACCCGGTGGTGCCCGCATTCGGCGGGACGTGGCCGCGCTGGCGCAGGGCCGTCAGCTATGCCGCGCACCGTGGTCAGCTGTGCTTCGGGCCGGCGCGCGGGCGGGCGGTGACGTACACCCACCCGCAGCGCTGGCTGCCCGGTTACCGCGAGGCTGACGGGCAGGACGCTGTCGCCGAACTGCTCGTCAGGTACCTGCGCGTCTACGGTCCCGCCGAGCCCGCCCACTTCGCCCGCTGGCTCGGGGCGCCGACCAGGTGGGCCGCCGCCCAGTTCGAGTCCATGTCGGCCAGGATCGCGCCGGTCCACCTCGGCGGATCGGTGCTCTGGCAGCTAGCTGGCGAGGCGGCGCCGCCCGCCGACGCCCAGGCCGATCAGGCTGACGTGCGGCTGCTGCCCTACTTCGACGCCTACGTCGTCGGCGGCCAGCCGCGCGAGCTGCTCTTCCCCGGCCGGGCCGGGCAGCGGGGCCTCACCCGCGGCCAGGCCGGCAACTTCCCTGTGCTGCTGATCGACGGGACGGTAGCGGGGCTGTGGCAGCACCGCAGGTCGGGCAGCCAGGTCGCGATCAGGGTTGAGCCTTTCACGAGGCTGACCAGGTCGCAGCGCGGCGAACTCGACGCCCGGGCCGAACGCGTCGGCCAGGTACTCCAGGCCGAGCCCGAGCTGACCCTCGGCCCGGTCACGATCGGCGCCCACGCCTGAACTCCCCGGGGTTCAACGCCGTTATCGTAGGGACCGTAAGGCATGCTTCCGCGTGGGAGGGATCGCTGATGGCTCCGCGTCCGCCGCTGCCGCCGTTCACCGAGGAAACCGCGAGGCAGAAGGTCCAGGCGGCCGAGGATGCCTGGAACAGCCGGGACCCGGAACGGGTCGCCGGGGCCTATTCGGAAGACTCGGCCTGGCGCAACAGATCCGAGTTCGTCACCGGCCGCGCCGAGATCGCCGAATTCCTGCGCCGCAAATGGGCCAGGGAACTCGACTACGCGCTGCGCAAGGACCTGTGGGCCTTCTCCGGCAACCGGATCGCGGTCAGGTTCCAGTACGAGTCACATGACGCCAGCGGGCAGTGGTACCGCAGCTACGGCAACGAACTGTGGGAGTTCGACGAGGACGGGTACATGCGGCGGCGCGAGGCCAGCATCAACGACGTCCCGATCGACGAGTCGGAGCGGCGCATCTTCGGCCCGCGGCCCGAGTCTGAGAAAGGCCAGTCACCGCCCCAGTGTTAGGAGGTTCAGATGGCCCTGTCGATCATGCCGCACGGGCGGCTGCAGGAGTGGGTCGCGCAGGAGAAGGGCTACTACGAGGCGGAGGGGCTCGAGTACACCTTCGTGGCCGAGGGCGACTACGGGGTGAGCCCGCTGGGCAGGGACGCCGCCGGCCAGATCAAGACCGGGGCGTTCGAGACCTTCGGAGCCGGGCGGGACGGCGCCAACGTCAGCTGCGCGTGTCACTGGGCAACCAACGCGGCGGCGGGCGAGCGGGCCGGGCGGCTGGTGACCACCGCGTACTCGGTCGCGCCGTGCGCGATCCTCGTCCCGCCGGAATCACCCGTACGTGCGCCTGAGGACCTGGCCGGGGTGGACGTCGGCGTGGGATACCACTCAGGCAGCCACTTCGCCACTGTGCAGGCGCTCGAAGGGGTGATGCCCGCCGACGAGATCAGGCTGACCTTCCAGGGTCCGCCCAACGAGCGGCTCGAAGCGCTGCTCAGCCGCAAGGTCCAGGCGGCCACCATGTTCGGCGTTCCGCTGTACATCGCGGAGGCGTTCGGGTTCCGCAAGATCGTCGACGCGACCTTCATGGTCGGCTTCCTGGTCACCGGCGACGACGTGAACAGCGAGGACGTGGACAAGTACCTCGCCGCGCTGCGGCGCGCGCAGCTTGACATCGATGCCAGGCCCGAGCTTTACAAGCACCACCACAGCCACGCCGTGCCGGAGAAGTACCGGGACCAGGTCGACGTCAGGGCGTTCGGCGTTGGCGAGCGGATCGTGTTCCTGCCGTACACGCCCGAGCTTTTCACCGCGACGCAGGACTGGACCCAGCGCCGCGGCATCTTCCCCGAGTCAGCCAGCCCGCCGGCGCGGTACGAGCAAGCCGCCCTGTCGTGATGAGCGACGCCACTCAGGTCCAGCCGCACGAGCTGCCCGCCTCGCTGCGGGACGCCGGCCTGGACAACTGGATCAGGGAGCCGCTCGACGACGCCGTCGACCGCAGGCGGCGCATCATCATGCCGCCCGCCGCCGCGATCATGGGCACGCCCTTGAGCGCGCACCACGGCGAGCTGATGGCGGAGGCGAAGCACCCCGACACAATTTTCATGATGGGTAATAATCCGGCACTGCCGCCGATGCCAGCCAAGCCCACCTTGAAAGATTTCTTCGAACTCCGCTTCAGCAAGGTCGGCCGCTCGCACATGCTGCAGAGCGCCAAGCTGGCCCTGCTGCACGGGCTCGACGAGAAGGTCGTCATGGCCTGCCTGCTGCACGACATCGCGATCGCCGGCCTGCTGTCCGCCAACCACGGCTACTGGGCGGCCCAGATGATCGGCCCGTACGTCGACGAGGAGATCGCCTGGGCCGTGCAGAAGCACGAGCCGCTGCGGTATTTCGCCGACGAATCGGTCGGGTACTCCTATCCCGAGGCCTACATCAGCTATTTTGGCGCGGACTACAACCCGCCCGACTACATCAGGGCCGAGCACGAGGCGGCCCGCAAGCACCGCTGGTACATGACGTCGCGGCTGGTGACGATCAACGACATCTACTCGTTCGACCCCAACGTCGTCGTCAGCTTCGACGAGTTCGAGGACGTGGTCGGCAGGCATTTCAGGCAGCCGGCGGAGGGACTCGGCTTCGACGGCTCGCCGGTCGCGCACATGTGGCGGACGATGATCTGGCCGAATAATTTCCTGTAGTCCATCCAGCTCAGATGGCCCCCTCGAGGTTCGGCTTGATGTTGTAGGTCCACTGGCCCTGCGCGTAGCCGAAAACCTGCACGTTGGAAGCCAGCGGAGCATTGACTACGTCGCTCCAGGCACTGCCGTTCGCGGCGTTCATGAACCCTCCGACTATCTGCACGAATGCCGGAGACGCGATGCCGTCGGAGGTGGTCGCGACCGCGTAGGGCGGGCAGCCGGCGCTCACGTCGATGGTGTTCACGTGGCACGAGCAGTTGGTCATCGAGACCGCGCACGGGCCAGCGATGCGATAGCCGGCGTTGGTGCCGCCCGCGGTACCGTCGCCCTGGGCCACGCAGTTGGACAGGTATACCGGGCAGATTTCCTGCGGCCCGGTGTTCTGGATATAGAAGCCATTGAATTTGTTGCGCTGGGTCGAGCAATTGGAGATCTGAATCATTCCGAGGAATTCGCCCGCGGGGATGTCGGTGACGAATCCCTGGGCGCCGAGGTCGGCCCGGCAGTCGGTGACGCGGATGTTTCCGCCATTCGCGCCAGCGGGAAAGCCGGAGACGCCGCTGACGCTCAGGAAGAAGCCGGTGCCGCCGATGGACTGCGAATGGCATCGCGTGATCGTAGAGTCGCCGAAGCTGCCGTAGAAGCCATGACTGCCGATGAACTGGCACTGGCACTGGTCGATGAGCACGCCACCGGCGTCGCCGCCCGAATCGGGGATCATGGCGATGCCGATGGACGAGGCGGAGTACAGGACCGTCACGCCGCAGCCGTGAATGTACAGTCCGTTCGCCGCGCCCTTGGCCGCGATGCCGTGGAGGACGATCGGCGTGCCGGCCGAATTCACCGCCTTGCCACCGTGAACCCATATCCGCTCGATCCCCGCCTTCACGAGCGTGGTGCCCGTGGAATCGAACAGGATCGCCGCAGGTTCGGCCGCCGTCCCCTGCGTCCAGTTTGACGCGGGCGCGATGACGCTGCCAGCCATGACGGTGTTCGAGATCGTGCCTGGTGTGCCGGGGGTGAACTGCCCGCTTCCCGATCCGCCGCCGCCTTGAGTCGCGAGCGGCCCTGATCCCATGAGCACGGTCCCGCTCTTCGACACGACTATCGGCGATGAGGTGACGTAGACGCCCACCGGGAAGTACACCACTCCGCCGTTCGGTCCTACGGCGGCGATGGCACTCTTGATTGCCGTGGTGTCGTCTGTGACGCCATCGCCCGCGGCGCCGAAATTAGTCTGGACGTTGATCCAGTCATTGGGACCCGCGAAGACCGGGTCGGTGGCGCTGGCCGGCGTCGTCCCGGCTGCCTCAACGCCGCCGACAACAGCCGCCGACACAGCGGCGGCGCCGGCCGCGCCGGCGGCGTGACCGAGGAAGCCCCTCCTGCTTGTCCCTGCCTGACGACTCGCATCGCCAGCTGAGTGCTCCCTGATGGACTTCCTGGCCACGGTTCGCTCCTTTGGTCGATGCCTGGAGGGCTAGCTGAGCTGGCTTACTGGTGTGCTGAGGGTTCCGACGTAGATCCGGCCCGTGCTGAGCGGCGAGGCGCCTCCGCTGGTCGACTGGCCCGGGTAGAACCAGAGGCAGCCGTTGGCGCATGAGCTGCCTTGATTCGTGCCAGTTGTCGACTCGGCGTAAAGGCCAGGGAAGCTGCTGTTGTCGAGTGCGCCGGGGGATGCGAACGCGACGTAGTTGTTGCTGGCGGGGATGGTGGCGACGACCGTGCCGCTGGTAGCGGTAACTGGGGTTCCCGTTCCGGCCGGGTTGATGGTGGGCTGGAGGCTGGCCTGGTCGATGGTGATGGGGTAGCTGTAGATGGCGCCGGTGGCATTGTCGAGTGCCCAGAGGGTGAGCTGGCCGCCGACTATGCCTGGTGCGATCAGCGTCATGCCAGACCAGTTAGTGGTGCCGGCGGATGAGCCTAGCTGGACCGGACCGGTGGCGCCCGCGAAGAAGGCGCCGCTGAGCGCCCCTCCGTTTGCTCCCTGGTAGAGCCACAGAGTGCCGTTCTCGACCGTGACCAGGCTGGTCAGTCCGGTGTCGTCGGGCGACCTGGTAGCGGGGGTCCCTGGGCCCAGGCATCGCCTACGGCGAGGAGCTGTTGCACCCCGGCCCAGCTGGTGGTGTTGGGGTTGGAGGTTCCGCCGGGATAGCCGGTGCAGTTGGCTGCGTTGTCGGTCGTGGCAGCGCAGACGGGATGGTCGGCGATGAGGTGAGTGCTGCTGGTGTTGGCAGTGCTGAGCTGCGGTGCCGCCCCCAGGTCGCTCGGGTTGTTGTTGATGATGTACAGGTTGCCAGTGGTCTTGTTGAGGGCGAACAGGTCGTCCACGTTCTCGGCGGACATCGATCCGCGATGGGTGATCAGGAAGCCATTCCACGGCCCGCCGTCAGGACTGCCGGATTCGGGAGCGGCTACGCAAGGACCGTTGTAGACCGCTGCCGGGCTTCCGCAGCCCGCGCCGGACTGGACCGCGCTGGCCGGGTTGGTGTCGCCTGGGTAGAGGATCAGGCTGGTGCTGGTGGTGCCGAGCAAGTCGGGGATGCTGTCACCGTTGACGTCGCCGTTGGTGACTATGGTGCTCGGGTTCCAGGGTGCGTAGAAGGTGTAGTTGATCGGGGTGGTGACGACGTTGCCCGCGTTGTCTTCCGCCGTGACGGACAGGACGTTCGTGCCCCAGTCGCCGATCGGAAGCGGCACTGACGCGGTCTGGGTAGCACCAGGGCTGCTGGCTGCCGCGGGCTTGACGGTGGCCTGCGGCCCGCCGTTGAGTTGGTAGGTGAACTCGTAGACGCCGCTGGCCTGGCACGTGGTGGCGCAGCCGGCGGGGACGGGGTCGGCGGCGGAGAACGTGAACGTGCCGGTGGTCCCGGCGTCCTGGCCTGACTGGCCGCTGGCCGACGACGGGAACTGGCTGCTGGTGACAGTCAGGCCAGCTGGCGCCGCGGTGTCCACGTTGAACCGGCAGTGTCCGGATATGGGAGAGGAATAACCAGTCGAGGAATTGTCCTGGCCATCGCCGTTCACGTTGGCAGTCGCGTCCCAGCCGTACTGGTGCCCGTTCTTGAGCGTGACGGGGAGCACCGTCGCGGTCGGGATGGTGATGTTGGCCGCGCTCCCGTCCGTCGCGAAGTACTCACTGGTGACGTTTCCGACAGAGGCGGCGTTCTCCGAATTGTCCCAGACGTTGTCCGTGACGCTGACTGACTCGCCCTGGATGGCGGCCTGGGCGACGACCTTGAACTTGATGTTGGTGTTCTGGTTGATCCAGCCGGTGGCCGTGCCGCAGCCGAAGTCGGTGACGCCAGGTGAGTCCAGAGGCGCCGGGATGATCTGGGTGTCGCAGCTGTTAGTTGTCGAGGCGTTCTGGATGGTCGAGCTGCTGCTGGCGCAGAAGGGCGCGGGCGGGATGATGTCGAAGTTGGTGGTGATGCTCGGGTTATCGCCGACGCGCATAAAGCTGCAGTTGTATCCGGCGGAACTGTTCCCACCATCATCACCGGTTCCGCAAGCACCAAGTATGCCGCTCGGATCGCCATGCTGGCTGGCGGTCTCATCGCCCTGCAGGCCGAAGGTGGTGGTGGCCCAATTGGAGCTGAGCGCGTCATTCATCGCGTACGGGATATCGAACTGCAGGAGCTGGGTGGTGCAGTTGGAGTTCGGGTTGGGGCCGCGCTGCGGGTTGATGGTCTTTACCTGATCGCCGGAGTAGTTGGCGGGCTTGTTGTTCCAGTCGGTGCTTGAGCTGATCCCGTCAGTGAGGTGGAGGCTGACCGGCCAGGTGTCCGAGCAGCCGAAATCGGAGCTGAAATTTTCATCGGCGGAGAAAACGGCGTCCTGCACCTCGACGGTGCCGTCATTCTTCAAGGCGACGAGCCCGCTGGTGTCGATCTGGTAGTAGGCGCGATAGGCGCCCTGGCAGGCGCCGCCGAAGTCATTGAGGCCCACGCCGTTGCCGTATTGGTCGGTGTTATTCCAGTTTGTAGTGTTCGGGCAGCCGGCCTGGACTTCGGTGTAACCGGCCCTGTTGGTCTTCACGCTTTCGCCAGGAGGAGCAGTAGCGATGTCGGGGCTCGTGCTGCTGACACGCAGGCCGTTGCTCGCCCTGAGGGCCAGGCGGAGTCGCCGGAACCGCGGGCTGACGGCAGCCTGATGGGTGGCTGTGGTCAGGGTTTCGGTGAGCCCGCCGAGTGCCGTCGCGGTGAGCCGGAGGGTGACTCCGGGCAGGACGTTGCGGTAGACGGCGGTAGCGCCGTGGACGACCGGCGCTGGCAGCCGGCCAGGGAAGGCCAGGCTTCGGCGGCCACCGGCCGGGCTGGTCAGGACGGCCATCGGGCCAGCGCCGCCGCCGGACAGGGTCAGCCGCGACGGAGTTGCCGTGGTGGTCCAGGTGCCGCCCGGGCCTGGGCGCAGGGCCGGGCTGACGTGCTTCCAGACGCCGCCAGATCGGACGCGCACGGGCAGCGTATTGGAGATCATCGTGAAGGAGTCGTCGGGGTTGGCCTTCACCTCAGTGGTCTGTGTGGTGAGCGAAGCGATGACGACTGGCCTGTGCCGGGATCTGGCCTCAGCTATGGCGCCATTGAGCCGCCGGATTCCGATGACGGCGCGTCGGGCCGAGAGCATCGCGGCGTGGGTGCGGTTACCGGCGTGGGCGGCGATCGCGGCGTGCGCCGATGCCACGGCAGGAGCCGCGAGGGTGGTGCAAGCGGCTACCACTGCTGCGGCGGTTCGCAGCCAGGCTGGCGGTTTGTGGCGGGGTGGCCTGGGTTTGGTGGATGTCCGGTTCAATGCTGTCCCTTTCGCCATTGGCCTGCATGTAGATATGACCCATACGCACTGTAACTTCCTATGAGTAGTGTTCGCCCTAACTTGATAGATAGGTTCCTCTTGTAAGTAATGTCCAAGAGGCCTTATTTTGCTCGAAGCTGCGTCTTTGCGGCTGGCGTCGCGTCGCGGGCTTCAGGTGCCTGGCCGGGCGCCCGTGATCCGGGAGCGGTTATGGGGCGGCTGGCACGTCAGTGGCGGTGGCGGTGGCGGTTGGCGGTCGTGACGACGGTCGTGGCGGCGGTGCCTGCGATAACGGCGGCGATGCCGCCGCCGTCCTATACCGGGAAGATCTGGTCGCCGTTTCCGCTGCCGGGGACGCCGTCGGTGCATGGCCGACCGCTGACGGCGGCGGCTGGCGTGGCGGCCCGGGCGCGGATCGCCGCCGAGGCGATGAGCCGCCAGCCGGCTGGGGCGTCCCGTCCAGTTGCCTGGCGGCTTCCGTCCAGGGCGTCGTGGCCAGCTGGCGGCGCGGCCGCCGTGACGCTGGTGCCGAAGGCGGGAGCTGCTGGCGCGGGCCAGGCGCCTGCTGTTGCGGCGCCGATAAGGGCGGGGCGGCTGCCGGTGCTGGTCGGGGAGGCCGCGGGTTCGAAGGCGGCGGGCCGGGTGCGGGTGACAGTCGCCTCGCACGCGGCGGCGGTGGCGGCGGGGGTTCGGGGCGTTGTGTTCACGGTGGCAGGGGCTTCGGGGGCGGGCGGCCGGGTGCGGGTGGCGCTGGATTACCGGTCGTTCGCGCGGAATCTCGGCGGCGCGTGGGCGTCGCGGCTGCGCCTCGTGGAGTTGCCCGGCTGCTCGCTGACTGACCCCCGGCTCGCGGTGTGCCGGCAGGTCCGGGTACTGCGTGGCGGCAACGATTACAAGGCTCAGGTTTTGTCGGCGACGGTAGGCCTGCCCGGGTTGCCGGAGTTGCCGGGCGGGCTGGTCCGCGGCGGGGTGAGGCTGAATGCCCCGGCGTCGTCTGACGGCGCGGTGGTGCTGGCGGCGGTGGCGGGGCCCTCTGGCGCCGACGGGGCGTTTACCGCGACGCCGCTGCGATCGTCGCAGACCTGGGCTGTTCAGCAGGGTGACTTCACGTACTCGTATCCGGTCACCGTGCCGCCGTCGCCGGACGGTTCCGCACCTGATGTGACGCTGTCTTATGACTCGCAGTCGATTGACGGGGAGACGTCGGCCGCTAACACTCAGGCGGGATGGATCGGCGATGGGTGGGATTACTCGCCTGGTTATATCGAGCGGTCGTATAAGCCGTGCTCGCAGGACGGCATCACCGATTCCGGTGACGAGTGCTGGGACGGGTACAACGCCGTCCTGGACCTGAACGGCCAGGCCAACGTCCTGGTCGGGAACGGACCAGGGAGCTGGCATCCGCAAAACGACGACGGGACCAGCGTCCAGCTGCTGCACGGCGCCCCGAACGGCCTGTGGAACGGCGAGTACTGGGTGGTCACCACCGCTGATGGCACGCAGTACTACTTCGGCTCCGAGCAGTGGCCGAGCACCAGCACGTCGACCTCGACGAACTCGGCGTGGGGCGTCCCGGTCTACAGCCCGAACAGCGGTGACGCGTGCTATTCGTCATCGGCCGGGCAGGCCTCGGAGTGCAAGATGGGGTGGCGGTGGAACCTGGACTACGTCGTCGACCCGATGAACCGCGTGACCGTCTACAACTATCAGACGGAGACGAACTATTACGACATGGGCGGCGGCCAGGCGCTGCTGACCGGCGGCAATGGCACGCTGACCTCCTACATCCGCGGCGGTTTCCTGACCCAGATCTCCTACGGCTACCTGCTGGCCGATGCGATCGGCGGCGCGAAGCCGGCTGATGAGGTCGTGTTCCACTCGGTGCAGCGGTGTACCGCGAGCTCGTTTACGACGGCGCCGTGCGACTTGTATTCGAACCTGACGTCCTCCACCGCGCCGGACTGGCCTGACGTGCCGTTCGACCAGGTCTGCGGCTCGACGGGGACGTGCACGAATTACTCGCCGACGTACTTCACCACGTTCATGCTGAACTCGATCACCACGCAAATCCTGCCCTCGGCCACCGCGTCCACCTACAACCAGGCGGATACGTATCAGCTGACCCAGTCGTTTCCGGCCGGCGCGGGGTCCGACAGCGTGATCTACCTGAACTCGATCAAGCACACCGGCCAGGACGGCGCCAGCACCTCCAACCCCGCCATCGCATTGCCAGCGGTCAGCTTCGGCGTGCCGGTCGAGATCGACAACCGGGTGCCCGGCCTGACCCCGGCCGCCCCGCCGGTCGACCGGCCCCGGATCTTCGCGATCACCACCGAGGCTGGCGGGCAGATCAACGTGGCCTACGGCGGCGGCCCGACCGCGTGCTCGCGGGAGACCGGCGGCACGATGCCGTCATCGGCGTTCTCGAACACCATGCCGTGCTTCCCCGTGTACTGGACCCCGCCTGGCCTCGCGCAGATCCAGGACTGGTTCGTCAAGTCCTTGATCTCCCAGGTGAGCGTCTCCGACGGCACCGGTTCTGGGTCACCGGCCAAGGTGACCAACTACAGCTACCTCGGCGGGGCGGCCTGGCATTACGACGACGCCTCGGGCGTGCCAGCTTCGACGCGCACCTGGGATCAGTTCAGGGGCTTCAAGGGTGTCCAGACGGACACGGGAGCCTCCCCTGACCCGGTCACTAAGACCGTCACCACCTACATGCGCGGCATGAACGGCGACACCAACGACTCCGGCGGCTTCACCTCCGGCGTGACCGTCTCCGACGACGTGACCGGCGACACTGCCGTCACCGACAGCGACTGGCTGTCCGGGCAGGTCCTCGAGGCCGAGACCTACCCAAGCTCGACGTCCTCGAGCCCGGATCAGAAGACCATCTACGCGGCCGCGGACGGTTCCTGGCCCTCGGTGCAGACCGCCGACGTGCCATTGTCCGGCACGCTACCTGACCGGACCGCGAACATGATCACCGAGAACACGACCCGCACCATGACGCAGTTCGCGGACGGGTCCTGGCACACCAACACCACCAGCCAGTTCTACAGTTCCTCGGCTCCTGACCCGGGCCAGCTCACCACGACCAGCTTCGTCCCTGACACCGGCAGTTCCACCTGCACGTCGACCGCGTACGCCACCGCGCCCGCGGCGAACCCCATGATGGTGGATTACCAGAAGGAGGTCACCAAGGTCACCGGAGCCGCCTCGGCGACAGGCGCCTGCCCGGCCAAGTCCTCGTCCAACATCGTCTCCGACACCCAGGACTACTACGACGACGAGACCGGGACGACCGCCGGGAACACCCTGGGCACCCTAGGGTCGCTGTCCAGCCCGGGCGGGCTGCTCACCGGGGTGAAGAAGGCCAGCAACTGGCCCGCCGGCGGCAGCGAGGCATGGACCGATGTCTCCGCGACCCACTACGACGCCGAAGGCCGGGCGACGTATTCGGAGAATGGCGACCAGGGCGTCACGACCACCGCCTACAGCCCGGCCTACCAGGCCGGCCAGGCCAACGTGCTGCCGGCCGAGATCGACGGCACGGCTCCCACTCCCGCCGGGCAGACGTGGACCAACAAGACCAAGACCGTGCTTGACCAGGCCAGGCAGCTGCCGACCGCGGTCACCGACGCCAACGGGGAGAAGACCACCGAGGCCTACGACACGCTCGGACGGCTCATGTCGGTGATCCTCCCTGCCGACCAGGCCTCCGGCGACGACACCTACACGTACTCCTACTCCATCCCGCAGACCAGCCCGGCGTCGGTGACCAGTTCCACCCTGCGCGAGGACGGCTCCTACGCCACCAGCGTGGAGATCTACGACGGAATGCTGCAGCCCATCCAGGTCCAGCAGACCCCCGGCAACTCCGACAACGACCAGCCCGCCGTCAGCGGCCGCCTGATCACCACCACCAGCTACGACTCCCACGGCTGGACCGGCACCGTCACCAGCCCGTTCTACGACTCAAGTACCAACCCCGACACGACCTTCGACAATCCGGGCCACGGCTCGATCCCAGCCTGGACTCAAGACACGTACGACGGGCAAGGCCGCATCATCAAGTCGACGTTCAACTCTGGCAACATCGCGCAGTGGAGTTCCAGCACGGCCTACCCCGGCATGGACGAGGCCAATGTCACCCCGCCGCCTGGCGGCACCGCCACCTCCACGTTCACCAACACCCAGGGCCAGACCACGGCCAGCTGGAAGTACACCACCACGACCACTCCCGATGGCACCGCGGCGCACGCTGATATCACTAGCTATACCTACAAGCCATCCGGCCAGGTCGCGACTATCGCGGATGCCAACGGCAACACGTGGACCTACGGCTATGACTTGCTCGGCCAGCAGACCAGCATCACCGACCCCGGCACCACGGGAACCTCCACCACGGGCACGGACACCACGGCAGGCACGACCACTAACACCTATGACGCCGCCGGAAACATGACCTCAAGCACCGCACCTGGCGGCCAGCAACTGTCGTGGACCTACGACGACCTCGGGCGCAAGACCGCCGAGTACTCCGGCACCGCCGCCACCGGCACCAAGCTTGACGCCTGGACCTATGACCAGAGCCCGCTGTCCGGCAGCACTACCGGCAACGCCGACGGCCTGATGACCTCTGCGGTCTCCTATGACTCCAGCGGCAACGCATACACCGAGAAGGTCTCCGGGTATAACGCCGCCTACCAGCCCACCGGCACTACCACGACGATCCCGGCCAGCGCCCTGGTACCGGGTACCGCCGGCACCGACACCTATAGCACCACCAGCATCTACACCCCGCTCACGGGCCTGTTGCAAACCCGGACTTACACCGCTGACGGCGGCCTGCCGGCCGAGGCGGTGAACTACTCCTACGACCTGCAGGGCGAGCTGACCACCTACGGCGGCACCGGCACTTACCTGGACCAGGCCATCTACTCCGCGTTCGGCTTGCCGCAGCGGACCACGTTCGGCGTCTTCGGCAAGCAACTTGTCCAGACCTACACCGATGACACACCCACCCAGCGGCTCCTGCAGGTCACCACCAACCTGCAGACACTCAGCTCCGCCGCCGACACCACCTACTACACCTACAGCGACGCCGGCAACATCACCTCCGTCTCTGACGCGCAGAACACCGGTGGCACCCAGGCTCAGTGCTTCGCCTACAACGACCTCAGCGAACTCACCACCGCGTGGACCGACACCAAGGGCACGACAGCGACCGCCGACGCGACGGCAGGCACGTCGCTCCCGCCTGGCGGTATTGGCTCTTGCGCCACCGCTACCCCGAGCGCCGCGACCATCGGCGGACCCGCCCCTTACTGGGAGTCGTGGACCTACGACAACCTCGGTGACCGGCTCACCCAGACCGTTCACAACACCGCCGGCAACACCGCGAACAACGTCAATCAGGCCTTCACATACCCGGGCAGCGATGGCACGGCGGCCGCGGCACAGCCCGACGCGCCGTCCAAGATCTCGACCCAGATCGGTACCACCGGCCCGTCGACCACGAGCACTCCCGCTTACAACAGCGACGGCCAGGAATACAACGTCAGCACCAGCAGCACTGGCACCAGCCCACCGCCCGGGCCGGACAGCTTCACCGGCATCACCTACAACACCCAGGGCCAGGTCTCCTCGACCACCAGCGCGGCAGGCACCTCCACCTACCTCTACGACGCCGGCGGCAGCCTGCTGGTCCAGACCGACCCCGCGTCGACCACCGTCTATCTCGACGGCGGCACCGAGCAGGTCATCCACACCGCTGCCACCGGCAAGACCACCGGGCTGCGGTTCTACCCGTCACCCGACGGCACCACCATCGTGCGCTCCAGCGCCACCAGCCCGGCCACCGTCAGCTACGAGACCGGCAACCAGCAAAACACCGCCCTCGACGCGATCGACGCCTCTACCCTGGCCATCGCCCGCCGCTACTACGACCCCTACGGCAATCTGCTATCCACCAGTCCCGCCGGTAACACCTGGCCGGATAGCAACGCCTATCTAGGCAAGCCCACCGATCCGGCGACCAGTCTCGACCTCCTCGGCGCCCGCCAGTACAACCCGGCCACAGGTAGCTTCACTAGCCTCGACCCTGTTTTCGAAGCCGGTGACCCGACCCAGATGGGCGGCTACTCCTACGCTGCGGACAATCCATCCACAAGCTCAGACCCCACCGGCAAAAACCCTCCTATGATTCATGGAAGCGGCTGCACTGGCTCGATTGAGTACTGCGAGAAGCATGCGCGTGGCAATGGCAATGGCAATGGAAATGGCGACAACGGAGGCAACGGAGGCAACAGCGGCGGGGACAACTCCACCAGCGGAGACAGCGCCAACAATGGCGGGCAAAACTCCGCCGCCGAGGAGCGTGCCCTGGAAGGCGCAGTCGTCGCGGCACAGGCATTGGGCCTGGTCGACAACTGGGACGAAGCCAACCTGGGCTCCGTCAGCGCGGCCAAGTCACTGCCTGATCTGAGCAACATGGATTGGGCTGCTCTGCGTAATCTTCCCCGCTTCAGTTCCTGGGAGCTCAAAGCCATGGCCAACGTCTCCGTGGGCATGGCCACGCCTGAGGGACCAGCCTGGGCACGAGCGGCAGGCCACTGGCTCGACGTTGAGACTGAGCATTTCAATCACTGGATGGTGGCCAACAGGGGAACTCTAACTACCTTTGGATCACTCGTCGTTTGTCTATCGGGCGTCGGTACACTCGCGTGCGGACTGGCCCTCGGCGGAGCCTACGCGATGCGCGCCAGTCAGCGGATTCAATCCTATGGCTTCCAGCGATCGCTCGATGCGAACATCGCCGATGGCGTAATGACAGTAGCCGGCGATCTTCCAGCAGCAGGCGCTGGTGCTCTTGGCACCGAGGACGCCGCGGTAATCCTCGGGCGTTATGGACCCGGAATCGTCAAGGCCGCTTCTCTAATACCACCCATAATCAACGTCCTCGGAGGATTCCTGCCGGGCCATGACCGGGTATTCTCTAATGGAAGCACGTTTGATTGGTGATCGGAATTCGGATAGTCGTCGGCAGGAATTTTCCGGCGGGCATCTAGAACTGCGGAGGCCTGAACCTTCCGGCTTCCGGGCCGGTCTTATCCAGGTGGCGGTCGCCAGGGCCGCCGAACGCCAGGTCAAGCCGTGCGCCGAAGCGCAGCGCCAGTTCCCTGATCCCATCGGCATCGGGCCATTCGGCGACGTCCTCGACCAGCAGCACCTGGTGGTCCACCGACGCCGGGGCGGCAGGGGAGCCAGGCCCGCCCGGATCGGCCCACCCGGTGCCGAGGTCGGCCAGGCCCGCCGATGCCGTGCCCGCGACGCCGATGATCGTGCGGAACGGGCCGGCGATGTCGTACCGGCGGATGATCTTCTGCTGGAGGCCGAAGGCGCCCCAGGTCCAGGCGACGGTCCTGCGCAGCCAGATCAGCCTCGGCAGGCCATGCTGGCCGTTCGCGTCCTGGCCGCCAAGCTCGCCGAGGTGGAAGTCAACCCCGCCGTGCCAGTGAACGGCGACGAACCTCGGCCAGGGCCTGCCCTTGCCAGGATCGGGGTACCTGACGTAACCGCTCGACGTACCGCGAACGGTGTCCGCGCCCGGCAACTGCCCGCCACCTGGCATCGAGATTACGGGCGGGATCACGGCCTGCGGGTCCTGGGCGGGTAGCGCGACCGCGGCTGGATCGCCAGGCAGCACCACGATCCGCACAGTCGGCGGGACGGCCACCGCGCCCAGGCCTCCAGCGGCGAACGCCTCCAGCGGCGTGTTCCTCGCCAACCCGAGCAGCGCCTGCTCCTGCTCCCAGCGTCGCAAGACCACTTCGTCGCCAACCAACTCAGAACTCACCGCTTCCCATAGGTCCGCTGAGGGCCGCATCGTCCCGCGTTCAGATCATTGCCCAGGAAACGACTCCCGGTACGTCCGCCGTTCCGTCAGAACACGACAAGTTCCGGCGCACCGCGATCTGGGTTGGGAATTGGCCGGGCTGAATGCGCCGGCTAGGTGATGCGGATCGTGCGCGGAGCTACTGTGGCTGGTTCTGCGCCGTCATCGACGACCGTGAGGTTCGCGATGCCGCCTAGGTTCACAGCGCCGCTGGGACCTGGCCGACCGCTGAGCAGCAGCCGGTCGAACATCGGTACCAGCGGAGCGCCCTGCGGCCAGTCCCGTTCACCCAGTGAAAGAATCTCTGACCATGCGGGACAGCCAGCTCGGCCCGGTCGCCGGCGAATTCGTGGCAGGCAGCGGCGAACGCGTGGGCGTAAGCCCACCCGAGCTCGGCATGCAGCCTGCACATGCAGCCGAGCATTCGCATCACGACGGCAGACATTAACACGGCAGCAGCGATGAAAGGGGTGGCAGCCGGTGCCGACCGTGCCCAGCCTGTCGGCGACAGAGCGGCGCAACGACCGCACTACGGACATCGACATCGTGCCGACCGTCGATCTGCTCGGCCTGCTCAATGCCGAGGACGCGCTGGTCGCGGCCGCCGTAGTGCACGTTGCGCCGGTACTGGCGCAGGTCGTCGACGTCACTGCCGGGTTGCTCAGATCGGGCGGGCGGGTGCATTACTTCGGCGCCGGCTCATCCGGCCGGATCGGAGTGCTGGACGCCGCTGAGGTGGTGCCGACCTTCGGGATCGAGCCAGGCATCTTCGTGGCTCATCAGGCCGGAGGCGATGACGCGGTAAGGCGGGCCATCGACGGCGCCGAGGACAGGCGCTCGCTCGGAGCCGAGGCCGGAACGGAGGTCGCCGCTGGTGACATCGCGATCGGGCTGTCGGCCAGCGGCCAGACCCCCTACGTGGCCGGTGCGCTGACTGCCTCGCGCGCCGCCGGGGCCGTGACCGCGCTGGTGAGCAGCAACCTGGCGGCCCCGCTGGCAGGCCTGGCTGACTATGCGCTGCTCATCGACACCGGCCCCGAGGCGATCGCCGGATCGACCAGGCTCAAGGCGGCCACCGCCCAGAAGATGGTGCTGAACTCGCTGTCCACCGCCGTGATGATCAGGCTGGGCCGCACCTACTCGAACCTCATGGTCTCCCTGGCCGGCAGCAACTCCAAGCTCCGCCAGCGCCAGCTCACCATCTTGACGGAGGCTTCGGGCGCCGGCGAGGCGACCTGCCGGGCTGCTTTGATCCGGTGTGACGGCAATGTGCGGCTGGCTCTGCTCTGCCTGCTGTCCGGGCTGGATCCGCAGGAAGGCGCCGCCGCGCTGGCGGCAGCTGGCGGCAGCGTCCGCGCCGCGCTCGAGGAGGCAGGCAGTGGCAGGACCCCGTACTAAGGGAGAGCCCGGCCCGCCGCCCGGATTCGCCGCCGTGTCGGCGCTGCTGATGCGGGCGCTGGCCGCTGGCGCCCCTCCGGCAATTTCCTCGGCCGTGATTACCTCGGTGGCCGGGGTGAGTTACGTCTGTGCTGGAGGCTGGGCCCGCCTGCCTGGCGAGTCAGCTGATCCGGTCGAGGCCACCGAAGGCACTGCGTTCGACCTGGCGTCCTTGACTAAAGTCGTCGCCACGGTGCCGATGGCGCTGCTGCTGCACCAGCGGGGAGCGTGGAGCATTGACGACCCCGTCGCGCGCTGGTTGCCTGGCGCGCCCGAGTCGCTGGCGACGATCAGGCAGTGCCTGACGCATACCGCGGGCCTGGTGCCGCACCGGCCGTTCTATGAGACTCATGGCGAGCCGGCCGCCATCAGGGCTGCCGTGCTCTCCGAGCTCGCGGGCGCCGCTGGCGGGCCGGTGACCTACAGCGACCTCGGATACATGCTGCTCGGCTGGGCGATCGAGGAGTGCGCGGGGGAGGCCCTTGACGTGCTGGCCGTGCGCGAGATCTTCGGCCCGCTCGGCATGACTTCGACGTCGTTCCGGCCCGGGGTACATGACGGCAACGCTCATGCGCTCGGGGGCGTGAGCGGGCATGCGGGCGTGTTCAGCACGGCGGGTGATCTGGGCCGGTTCGCCGGAGCCCTGCTGGCGCCGCGGTCGCATCCGGTCCTGCGCGCTGACAGCATCGAGCTGATGACCAGCCGCCACGCGGCGTCCGGAGACGACGCGAGGGCTCTCGGCTGGCGGCTGGAGCCGCCGGGTTCCTGGGGGGACTGGCCGGCCGGGACGATCTGGCACACCGGGTTCACCGGTACGTCCCTGCTCATCGCGCCCTCGCTGGGAGCGGGCGTCGTCCTGCTGACCAACGGCCTGTACCCGGCGCGGCGGGCTGCGGAGATCGCCCAGTTGCGGGCGGGCTTCCACGCTCTGGTTCGCGCTGCGCTGTGACTCCAGGGCGTGCGCGCCGATGCCGGTAGCGTGGTTACATGAGCCGGCCCGGGTAGCTGTCGGGCTGCGCGGTGTAGGTGCGGCCGTGCGGCGCGGTCCAGGTGAAGACGCCGGGGCGGGCCTGGGCAAGGTGCCAGCCGGGTGCCTGCTTGCACCGGTGGTGCCGCCTGCAGAGCGCGCCGAGGTTGCACTCGCAGGTGATGCCGCCCTGCTCGTACGGGACGGTGTGGTCCAGATCGCAGGTCTCGGCGGGCCGGCGGCAGCCGGGGGAGGCGCACGTCCGCTGCCGGACCTTGACCAGGTGCCCGAGCTTGGGGCTGGGCCTGTACTTGTCCACCTGGCGCTGGTGGCCGCAGGTGCCGCGCTCGAGCCATTCGATGGACAGCGATCGCAGCCAGGTCGCCAGGCTTGGCGGGCTCGGCGGGCTTGGCGGGCTTGGCGGCGACGGTCCCGGTGATCTTGAGCTTGCCTCGGGCGGGTCTTTGCCAGGGGCGGATTTGGCGCAGGCGTGACCTGCGGCTTTGCCGTCGTCATCGATCAAGGTCAGGCACCATCGCGAACCTCGGCTGGCAGCCAGCCGGGTCGCGAGGTCGCGGCAGGTATCAGCATCGACGGCGCCGAGGCTCGCGGCCTCGCCGGGAGCGTGGGACCAGCCTGCCCACGCTGACAGCGGCATGGTCAGGTTGACCGTCCCGGTGATCCCGGCGAGCGTGCCCGGGCCGCTGCGGCCGCCCTCGCGGTCAGTGCTCGCGGCGGGGAGGAGAGTTGCCGGGTCGCGGCCCGTCAGCAAGGCGGTAAACACCGCGGCCCGGAGCTGATCGATCGTGCCGGCCGCGCCGGCGCTCTTCAGCTCGCGGGCGATCGCGGTGATCCGCTTGTCCGCGATGATCGCCTCGGCGGGCGGCAGCTCGCGGCCGGCCAGGCCGCTGTTGCCCGATCCCTCCTGCCAGCCCTCGACCCGCGCGTCGTCCCTGGCCCGCTCCCGCCGCCGCCTGGCCGCCTCCGGGTCCACCATCAGCGCCAGGGCCTTGAGCTCGGCGCGGAGCTGCCCGGTGGTCATCTTCGCCGCGGCCCGCCACATCGCGGCCGCGATCACCTGGGCGTGCCGGTCGCTGAGATTGGCCAGCTCGGCGGCGAACACCCCGGCCTTGGCCCGGTCGATCACGCCGGCCTTCAGGGCGCTCAGCACCGATGGCAGCCTGGCCAGGTCCCGCGACAAGACCAGCAGCGCCTCGGCTGACCGGCCTGTCAGCGTCAGCGCCGCCGCGAGCTCGTCATTGACGTGCTCCGCTTCGCGAGAGGAAATAACTCCCCGTGCTGACTGCCGTCGGCTATCGAGCTCAGCGACGGCCCTGAACTCCATCCACGCCTGCCACGACGACAGCCGGCGCGCCGCGCACAGGACACCGACAAGTTCGTCGTCGGACAGCCGGCCGAGGCCGGACTCGAAAGCGTCGGCGGCGAACCCGGCCAGTACCGGATCGGGACCCATGACGTCCAGCGCGCCGCCCGCGGCGAATCCCACCGCGCCCGCGGCATCACCCGGCTTGGCGTGCGTGAACCCGGCGCCCAGCACGTCCCGGCCCGGGCCATGCTCGGCGGCCCACTGCTCGGCGAGCACGTCCAGTTCGGGCACGCTGAGGTCAGCCAGCCACGCATCGGCGTCATCCGGCGGCCCGGCGAACGGGTCGGGCCACGCGCCGAGCAGCTCGGCGTCGGACGGCTCCTCGGGTTCGGGACCGTCCCAGTCCGGAAATCCGGGAGGCTGCCCGACTGGCGAAATGGTCATCGGCTCCTCCTTCGGCTATTCGCGCTCCACGCCGTTGACCTGATATCGACAACCCTATCGACGGCCACCGACAGTCTCGCTGAACCGTTCGATCGGTCAGGTGAGGAGGGATCAGCCCGGGTAGTCGACCAGCCCGGCGGCTTTATTTCCTCACTCTTCCGCGAGCAAGTGTGCGGCCTGCAGCCGCCGGAGCGCCTGGGCCGGCAGCAGGGCCGCGCAGGCGGTGACAATGACGCCGGACGCGACGGCGGCGGCCGCGACCAGGTACAGGGCCGGCGGCAGCTTCCCGGCGAACTCCGAAGCCGCGGCGAGGCCGGCGCCCGCGCCGATGAGCGAGCCGGCGAAGCCGATGATCGCGCCTTCGGTCACCACGAGCCGGCTGAGGGCGGACTCGCGCCACCCGAACGACCGGATCGTCGCCAGCTCGCCGGCTCGCTCGGTGATGTTGAGCAGCAGCACGTCGGCGACCGCCAGGACGCCAAGGGCAAGCGTGGCGATCACGGCGATGTAGTCGACCCCGCGTACCTGCACGCTGACGGCGTCGCCGAGCAGCGATCCCACGAGCACGCCGCGGAAGGAGATGGTCAGGGCAACGAGGACGGTGAGCCCGCCGATTCCGACCGCCAGGCTGATCGCCCCGACCAGGGCGCGGCCTGGGCCGCGCAGGACATTCGCTGAGGCCATTCCGGTGATGCCAGCGGATCGCCGTCCGCGCTGGACGTCGAGTACCGCGGGCCGGACGGAGGACACGGGGTCGGCGCGGGCCGCCAGCCAAGCCGGAATCAGCCCGGCGAGCACGGCGATGGCGACCGCGATCGGGATGGCGAGCATGGCCCGGCGCGGCGAGCCGTGCAACCCGAGCGCTGACGATAGCGGTAGCGCGGCGGCCGCGCCGAGCAGGCCGGCGACCAGGCCGATCGCGGCGAGTTCACCGAGTACGGCGGTGAACAGGCGCGGCTTGGTCCACCCCAGGCACGCGAGCACGCCAAGCTCGCGATGGCGGCCGCGGATCGCGGCCGATGCCGAGTTGGCCACGAACAGCACGCAGACGACGAGGATCAGCCCGAACAGGACCAGGCTGTTCTTGTCGACCGCGGTCAAGATCGCGACCGCGACGCCTTTGCGCACCCAGCCTTCGCGCAGCTCAAGGGACGGCTGGCCGAACTTCCCGGCGGGCAGCTCGATCGCCGTGGGCGAGGGCGAGGAACCCGCCACGATGTCGACGTCCAGGTGAGTACGGACGGCGATCTGCTGGGCGACTTCCCTGATCCGCTCCAGGCTCACCGGATCAGGCCCGGTGACGCCGGCGACCCTGACCCGGATGACGCTGATCGGATCGGCCACGGGAAGGTCCGAGCCGTAGTAGCCGGCGTTCTGCAGCACGGGCAGTGCCGACAGGGAGGTGACCAGGTCAACTGGCTGGCTGACATAGCCGCCGAGGTTCTGGTTGGGAAGCAAGTCACGGCCGCCCAGGGCCTTGCGGCTGGCAGCGTTCGCCGGTGCGGCGGCGGTCGGCTGGTACGCGCCGAGCGGAACCCGGGACAGCGGGTCGAACGACTTGATCCTGGCCGGATCGAAGGTTCCCACGACCGCAGGCACGGCGACCAGCCCGGAAAAGGAGTTGCCCGCCGGCGCGTGCACGGTCAGCTTGCGGTACTGGCTGTCCTCGTCATCCATGGGGGTGACCGAGATGCCGCCCGTGTACCAGGTCGACGAGGGGTTGCGGACAACCGCCGGCCTGAGCGCACCCCCAGGCGAGCGATGGTAGCTCGTCGGCCCGACGCTCCAGTAGCCGAGAACGGCGACCCTGGGGGCCTTGCTCGTCAGGGGGCGGCTCAGCGACCGGAGCAGTTTACGGTAAGCCTGCTGGGCGCTCGTCTTGACGGTCGCTATCGTGCGCCCGGGCCCGGGGAACCCGTGAGTGAGCTGGGCCGCGCTCAGGTCGGGGGTGCTGGTCGGCGCCGCGAGCCGCTCCAGGCGGGTGACCGCGAACTCGCCCAGGCCGGTCGCGGACGAGGCCAGCACGGGAAAGGCGCTTGTGTCACCCGATGGCAGGGTCTTGTCGGCGGCGTGCTCGGCGAGATAGCGGCCGCCGGTCATCGCGTGGTCGAGTCCGTCCAGCTTCGCCTCGGCGGCCGGATCGACCGCGGCTATCAGCACCGGGATCACCCAGCGGGTGCCCCAGCCGGGAGCGGCCGCCCGCTCGGCCCGCCCGCCGCGGTGGCCGGCGGCGAAACCCTCGCCATCGACCTTGGACCAGCAGTCCGCTTCCGACTGCGCCGCCGGCCCGAACGGATTCTCGCGACGGGTCGTGAGCCCCGACGGGCAGGCCGGCGCGCTCTGGCCCGCGCCGGTCACCTCCTGGGTCACGCCGCTGGAGCCCGAGACGACCAGCCGGTTCGGCGTGACGTACAGGTAGGACGGCGGCTGCGCGATCCGGGAGGTTCCCCCGGCGCTGACCCACGTCGTGCTGATCCGGTAGAGCTGCCGGCCGGGCGCGGCGTAGTCGGCGGCGGGCAGCGGCTGGGCGAGGCCGGCCAGGAGAAGGGTGTAGCCGACCATCGCGATCGGCGCGGCCACGCTGACGCCGGGGATCCGCTCGATCCGCCGGTACTGGGCCATCGTGATGCCGCCGTAGATGCCGGACAGGAAGTTCGGCTGGACGGTGCCCTGCTGCCGCTCCAGGCTCGTCCTGGCTCCGTGCGGCCTGACCAGAATGTCGTACGCGGGTACAAAGTGGGCGGACACGGTGCCGACCGTACGGAGCTGTGCCGTCCGCGATGCTGCCGTCAATAGGGTGAAAGCAGTCGCCGCGAGGAACATCCCCGTCAGCAAGGCGACGAGTCGCACGGCGCGGAACCTCAGCTGGGACCAGGCAAGCCTTCCCATCGCCGCCGCCCCTAGCCCAGCTGCCCGACGCCGCGGATGACCTCATCGACCGGGTAGCCGTCGGTGAGGTCCAGGTCATCGACGACGGCTCCGTCGCGCAGCCGGATCAGGCGCTCGGCCTGGGCGGCGACCTGCGGATCGTGCGTGGCCAAGATGATGGTGATGGCCCGGTCGCGGCGGCAGCTGGCGAGCAGGCGCAGGATCTCGGCGGCGTTGGCCGAGTCCAGGTTGCCGGTCGGCTCGTCGGCGAGCAGCAGCGTCGGCTCGTTGACGAGCGCCCTGGCGATGGCGACTCGCTGCTGCTCGCCGCCCGACATCTTGCCCGGCACCGAGTTCTCACGGCCGGCGAGGCCGACGGCGGCGAGGAGCTCACGGCCGCGCTCGCGCTTGCCGAAGGCGGTGCGGTAGGGCAGCAGGGGCGCGATGACGTTGTCGAGCGCGGTGAGCGCGGGCAGCAGGTTGTAGCGCTGGAACACGAAGCCGACGGTTCGCCGGTAAGCGGCGAGCCTGCGGCCGCGCAGCGAGGCCACCTCGGCGCCGCCGACCGTGATGGAGCCGGAGTCCGGGCGTTCCATGGCGCCGATCAGGTGCAGCAGCGTCGACTTGCCCGAGCCCGACGCGCCGGTCAGGGCGACGAACGAGCCCGACCCGATGGTCAGGCTGACCTCGTAGGCGGCATGAACTTGCAGGTCCTTGTTAATCCCGTAGGTCTTGCTGATCTTGCGGAGGTCGACGGTCGCTCTGGCAACCTGGCTGTCTGTCATCTAGGCTCCTTGCCTTACCTAGTGACAATGCAAGACAAAGATGGTCCACTTAGCTAGTGACAATGCAAGGATGAGATTGACTTGTTACGTAAGTGGAGGGAGTCAACTCCGACATGCCGTTGCATCATGCCGTCCTCGCGCTGCTGGCGAGCAGGCCCGCGCACGGCTATGAGCTGAAAGCCAGCTTCGAGCGCGCGGTCGGCGATCAGTGGGGCGGCCTGAACATCGGGCACCTGTACCAGGTTCTCGACCGGCTGAGCCGTGACGGCCTGGTCGAGTCCGAGCGCCAGCCGCAGCCGATCAAGCCTGACCGGGTGGTGCACCGCATCACGCCGGCCGGCCGCTCGGAGCTTGACCGCTGGCTGGCCGAGCCGAGCGAGCGCACCCGGGGCTACCGCGACGACTTCTTCCTCAAGCTCATGGCGGCCGCGCGGGGGGGAGACGAGGAGACACTCGCCGGGGTGCTCAGGCGGCAGCGGGCGCACTTGCTCAGGCAGCTGCACGCGCTGGCCCAGGCGAGGCAGGCCGAGCGAGGAGACGTCGACGCACTGCTCCTGACCGCCGCCGAATTGCACATCAGGGCTGATATCGGTGTCGTCGATGCCGCCGAGAGAACCTGGGTCATACTGGCTGAACCCGGATCGAGGAGCGCCGATGACGCAGACGGTGGAGTACTCGCTGAGCGGCGGCATAGCCACCGTCACGCTGAACCGGCCTGACCGGCTGAACGCGTTTACCTACCGGATGCACGGCGAGCTGCTCGAGGTCTTCGACCAGACCGACGCCGATGACGACGTCCGCGCGGTGATCGTGACCGGCGCCGGGCGTGCGTTCTGCGCGGGGGCCGATCTCGGGCGGGGGGAGCGGACCTTCAACTATGAAGGTCGCGCCGAAGGCGAGGCCGCGCGCCCGCCTCGGGATACCGGCGGCGAGCTGGTGCTGCGGATCTTCAGGTCCCTCAAGCCGGTGATCGCCGCGATCAACGGCCCGGCGGTCGGGGTCGGCGCGTCGATGACGCTGCCGATGGACATCCGGCTGGCCTCCGATACCGCGCGGATCGGGTTCGTGTTCGGGGCGCGCGGCATCGTGCCTGACGGGGCATGCACGTGGTTCCTGCCCCGGGTGGTGGGGATCAGCCAGGCGCTTGAGTGGTGCCTCACCGGGCGGGTGTTCCCCGCGGACGAGGCACTGGCCGGGGGCCTGGTGCGCACTGTCTGCCCGGCCGATGAGCTGCTGCCGCTCGCGACCAGGCTGGCCGGCGAGATCGCCGCGAACGTGGCGCCGGTGTCGGCGGTGCTGACCAGGCAGATGATCTGGCAGTTGCTGGGCGCCGGCCACCCCATGGAGGCGCACCGGCTCGATTCGCTTGCTATTTACTCCACGGGGCGGATGGCCGATGCCGCCGAGGGCGTGACCGCGTTCCTGGAGAAACGCCCCGCGCGCTGGACGCTGGCGCCAAGCCGGGACCTGCCTGGCTGGTTCCCGTGGAATCCGGAGCCGCCGTACTAGCGCGCCTGGCATCGTGCCAGAGCCGCACCATCGCCTCAGCATCGACGAGCGGCACGAAGACGGGCGGCCCGTCGACCGGGAGCCGGCGCCAGGCGGTGATGCGCTTGTTCAGATCATCGATCAAGTCACGTACCTGCTGCTCGGATCGAAGCTTGGGTACCTCGTCGTTGAGCCGCTCGATCTCCTTGCGCAGCCGCAGCGGCGTGGGCAGGCAGTCCTCGGGTGAGCCCCCTTCGCGCCGCACCCAGTCAAGGGCCCACGCGTGGCCGTCGAATTCGGCCCGGCCACGCGGCAGCGGCTTGCCAGCGCCTGGCAGGTTGTCGAAGGCGCCGCGTTCCTGAGCCTCGCTGATCTGCTGATCAATCCAGGACCCGAATGTCATTCCCTGGGGCTTGCGCTCGGTCATGCCATCAGGATCGCAAACTCGGCCCGCAGGCCCGTGAGCCGGGGTGGCGCCGCGTTTAACGCTCCGCGCCCGGGTAGCTGAAGTGGCGTAACCGGCTGAAATGGAGGTTCCCAATGCCTGCCCTTCTAGTGGCACTCATTGTCGTCCTTATTCTCTTCGGGCTCGGGTTCACCCTGCACCTGCTGTGGTGGATCGCCGTAATCGCCCTGGTGGTCTGGCTGCTCGGCTTCTTGGTACGCGGCGCTGAGGTCGCCGGCAGCCGGCGCCGGTGGTACCGCTGGTAGCACTCGGGGTCCCGGGACCCGGGCACTCGGGGTCCGGGGCATGCGCGCTGGCGCCTGTGCGACACTGAGTTATGCCTAGCTGGCCGGAGGCGGCCGAGCTGCTCGCCGGGCAAGACACGGTGCTGCGGCGGCTGGTCGCTGAGGCCGGCCCGCCCGATGTGCGGCCGCCGGCTGAGTCCCACTTCGCGGCGCTGCTCCGGGCCATCGTCTACCAGCAGCTCGCCGGCGCGGCGGCGGCCGCCATCCATGGCAGGCTGATCGCCGCGCTGGGGGGCACAGCCGATGCGGGGCGGCTGCTGGCCCTGTCTCCCGAGACCCTCAGGTCGGTCGGCCTGTCAGCCCGCAAGGCGGCGTCGCTGCGTGATCTGGCGGCCAAGGTGCTCGACGGGACCGTCGTGCTGTCGCAGTCTGGCCTGCGGGCCGAGAGCGACGCCGAGGTGGTCGAACGGCTGACCGCCGTGCTGGGTATCGGGCGCTGGACCGCCGAGATGTTCTTGCTGTTCCAGTTGCGGCGGCTGGATGTGTGGCCCACCGGTGACCTGGGCGTCAGGAAGGGTTACGGGCTGGCCTGGGGCATCCCGATGCCGACGGCGAAGCAACTTGAGCCGCTGGGCGACCCGTTCCGGCCCTACCGGTCGGTGGCGGCCTGGTACTGCTGGCGGGCCGCCGAACTCTACGGCGCCGCGGCCGCCAGCGCCGTGACCCGCTAGAGCCCTGATGGTTAGGCGGGCGTGGCTGCGGGTAGCGGAGTCGATTCAAGCTGATGGGAGGTGCTTGGTCGTGTCAGCTCATGCTGAGGAGCCGTTCGCCGACCGCGAGACCCTCAACGACGTGGAGACGGATATCTACGAGGCCATCGCGACCCTGGAGTTCATCGGGCGCGAGGTAACCGCCGGCGACATCGCCGTCGCGGCTGATCTCGACGAGGGGACCGTGCTCGACAGACTCGGTACACTGGCCGATCGCGGCGTCGTGGTCGCGGCGGAACGGAGCGACAAGACGATCTACGAGCCGGCGAACCGGGGCTGGAGCGCCGCGCCCGAGCAGGCCTCGAACCCGCGTCGCTGAACGGCCGGGCCGCCTGAGCTAACCTCCAGCGCTAGGCTGGAGCGGCACTTGAGCGACTTTTCGGCGGGCAATTCGGAGGGGCAATGACGACTCCAGCGGCTGGATGGGACGCGTCCTACACAGCGGACGCGCCCGCGCCCTGGGACATCGGCCGGCCGCAGCCCGCATTCGTGCGACTGGCCGAGGCCGGGCTGCTGGCGGGTCACGTGCTGGACGCTGGCTGCGGCACGGGGGAGCACTCGCTGCTCGCTGCGGCATCAGGCGCCGAGGTGGTCGGAGTCGACATCTCCCCGACCGCGATCGCCCGAGCGCGGGCCAAGTCGGCCGAGCGCGAGCTGACCGTGCGATTCGAGCTTGCCAGCGCGCTGACCCTCGCGGAACTCGGCGATACGTTTGACGTGATCGTCGACAGCGGGCTGTTCCATGTCTTCGACGACTCCGATCGCGCTAAGTACGTCGCCAGCCTGGCTCTGGTGCTGCGCCCCGGCGGCATGCTCTACCTGATGTGCTTCAGCGACTCGGAGCCGGGAGACTGGGGGCCGAGGCGGGTCAGCGAGGGCGAATTGCGGGCCGCGTTCGCCGATGGCTGGTCGCTCGCCGGTATCGCCGCCGACAGCTTCGAGCTCAATCCCGGCTATCCCGTGCCGGCCGCGACGGCATGGCTAGCATCGATCCGGCGCCAGTAACTGCCCGTTCGCCCCGGACGGCGCCGCTCGCTGGCATGGCCTAGCTGACTCCGGCGGCTGCCAGGACCAGGTCAGCGAGTTCGACCGGGGTGTGCTGGTCGCCGCGCAGGATCAGGCTCCCGGCGGGGAGGCTGTCGCGCGCCGCTACGCAGCGATCGACGTTGCCGGGTTGACCAGGGTCATCGGGACAATCAGCGGCCTGCCGTACTCCGATGCCATTGCGGTGGCGAACTCGGCGACCAGCTTGCGCCACAGCGGAATGTCCTGGAAGTCCCCGCTCTGCGCGGGCGGCACCCATTTGATCAGGATGTAGCCCACGTACTCCGGGTCGAACCGCATGGCATCGGGCAGCCGCCCGTGCAATTCATCGGCAAGGGTCGTCTTGCCGCCGCCGAAAGCACCATTTATCCAGATAATCACTTTATCTCCAGGATCGGGGCCGACCCCGGGCGGTTCATTCCGGCCTTGCGGGCAGGCCGAACCCGGCGAAGGCTTCCGCTGCCCGCGCGTAGCCCGCCTGCCGGAGAAAGGATCATCGCCTGGCTGCAAGAACGCGGTGACCGCCGCGATCCGGTCACCGCGAAGCGTCAGCACGTCGAGGACTGCGGGGACGAAGCTGCCGCTCGCCTGGTCGAGGATGTAGCAGCCCACCGCGAGCTGCCCGTTCACCCGCGCGGGCAGATGCTTCCAGGCCACGGTGAGCGGCGAGCCGACCAGGAACTCCCTGATGGCGGCCAGCCCGCTGAACCAGGTCGGCACCGGCGGCATGGACCAGGCCGCGTCGGCGGTGAGCAAGCTGATCAGCGTGTCGGCGTCGGCGGCCTCGAGCGCGTCCGCGTACCGGCGGACGAGGGCACGGGCGGCGTCATCGCCCAGCGCCCGCAACGTCGCCTGCTGGCTGCGATCGGGCAGCTCGCGCTGGACGGCGGCCCGGGCTCGCTGCAGCGCGCTGGTGACGGCGGGGACCGAGGTGCCCAGCTGCGCGGTGATCTCGGCGGCCGAGAAGCCGAGTACCTCGCGCAGGATCAGGGCCGCGCGCTGCTGCGGCGGCAGGAGCTGCAGCGCGACGATGAAGGCGAGTTCCACGCTCTCGCGCAACTCGTACCGCGCCTCGGGCGACGGGCCAAGATCGTCGGCGAGCCACAGGTCCGGGTAGGGCTCCAGCCAGACGGCATCGGTCACCGGCGGGTCCAGCCCGGTGAAGCCCTTGGCGGCGGGGCCGAAGCTGACCGGCAGTTCCCGGCGGGACCGGCCCCTGGTGATGTCGATCGCGGAGCGGCTGGCGATGGAGTAAAGCCACGAGCGGAACGAGCCGCGTCCCTTGAAGCCGCCCAGGCCCCGCCAGGCTCGCAGCAGCGCGTCCTGAAGAGCGTCCTCGGCGTCGTGCACCGACCCGAGCATGCGGTAGCAGTAGGAGCGCAGCTCGGACCGGTAAGGCCCGACCAGGGCGGGGTGGACAGCGGCGGCGTGGTCCAGATCATCCATGAGCGATGCCAGGGCACCGCCCAGCCGTCTGGCCTGACCGAAGTCAATACGATCTCCGTCCGGTTCGTCGACGTAGGAAAGCCGGAATCCATTACCGCGCCCGCGCACTTCGGCAGTGAGGTGACCTACGGTTAACCCACCCCGGGGTGGGCCAGGGCTCTGCGGACGGACGCGCCCCGGCGCCTGGCCACAGGCACTGCCCGGCCCGGGGCGAGGTCCATGATCAGGGAAAGCTGGCCGCGGAAGCCGTGCTCGATCTCGCTGACGCGGCGTGCGTTCACGATGAAATGACGGTGCACGCGGATGAAGCCCTTGCCAGCCAGCGCGGTGAGCAGCTTGTCGAGCCCCCGGTCGCGTGCCCTGACCCGGCCGCGATCAGTGGTAAGCCAGACGGTGTTCCGCTCGGCCTCGGCGACGACGATCTGCTCGGGGCGCAGTACGAGCTGCCGGTTCCCCTCGATGGCCAGGACTCGCTGATCGGGCTCGGGTTGCACAGCCCTGGCTATTCCCAGGTGCTCGCCCGCGGACTCGCCGAGCGCGCCGACGACGCCGATGACGCGGTTGTGCCGCACGACCGGGCGCATGGTCAGCGGCAGCACGTCGCCGATGGCGGGGATGAACGGCTCGGCGAAACCGACCCAGGAGCGATCGGACCTGGCCCGGTCGACTCCATCGCGCACGAGTTCGCGCAGCGCCGGATAGTCCATGGCCCGGCCCAGGTTCGACCTTCTGCTCCGCGGCTGCCCGTGGCAGCTGATCGCCACGACTCCGCCGCCGGGGTCGAGGGCGAGCAGCGTCTTGCAGCCTTGCTGGTGCTCGCCTGCCAGCGCGGCGGCCAGGTCGGCGGCGTCGCGGCTGGCCTGGCGGTGAAGCTCGCGCTCGATGCCCTTCACTGACTTGCGCAGCCAGGCCAGGGACTGGTCGTCGAGCGGGTCCTGGTGCGAGGAGATGGACAGGACGGCGAGCGGGCTGGCCGTGGCCGGGTCGCGGAGGCAGAGCCCTGCGCAGGACCACTGCCGCAGGCCGGCGCACCAGTGCTCGCTGCGCCTGATCACGATGCCGTCGGCGCACTCGAGGGCCGTGCCGATGCCGTTGCTGCCGAATGCCCGTTCTGACCAGGACGACCAGGGCGCTAGGTTGCTGCGCCCGGCGTCGCGGCGGGCGGTACGGTCGCCGCGGGTGGCGAGCACCCGGCCCGATCCGTCGGCGATCGCCAGGAGTCCGCCTCGCGCCTGGGCGCTGGCAGCGAGGGCCGCGCTCACGCTGCCAAGCTCGGTCAGTACCCGGTTGGCCTTGAGCGATCGCTCGCAGGAGTCGTCGGCCGGCGGCGCGCGGGTCTGGTCAGGGTCGATCCCGTAGTCGTCGCGGCAGCGACGCCAGGACCGGCCGATCTCCGGCCGCACCGCGGCGTCCCAGGTGTCCTGGCCTGCGGCGAACCGCTCCCGGGCGGCCGCGGTCGCGCGGTCGCGAGCCTGCCATCCCGATGTCGGCTGCATGCCCCCTGCTCTGTGACGGGCCGCTTGCACCACGATTCATGCCGCTTGCCGCGCAACTCTGGACAGCGGCAGCCCCCTTAGACCCATTCTGGCAGTTCAGGATGGGCGCCAGAGCTGGGGGAGGCTACGTATGCGCGCCGTCGTCTACAAGAAGCCCTTCGAGGTAGCCGTCGAGGACGTGCCCGACCCCGGGATCGAGCATCCCAACGACGCGATCGTCCGGGTCGACGCGACCGCTATCTGCGGTTCTGACCTGCACATGTACGAGGGCCGCACGGCGGCCAGCCCGGGCCTGGTGTTCGGCCACGAGAACCTCGGGACGATCGAGCGGGTCGGAGCTGGCGTGGTCGGCCTGCGGCCCGGCGAGCGGGTGGTAATGCCCTTCAATGTCGCGTGCGGCTTCTGCAAGAACTGCGTGGCCGGGTATACCGGCTTCTGCCTGACCGTGAACCCGGGGTTCGCCGGCGGCGCCTATGGCTACGTCGCGATGGGCCCGTACCCGGGCGGCCAGGCCGAGCACCTTCGGGTGCCTTTCGCCGACTTCAACTGCCTGAAGCTGCCTCGCGACCCTGCGCTCGATGCCGACTACGTGCTGCTCGCCGACATCTTCCCGACCGGGTACCACGGCTGCGAGCTGGCCCAGGTGTCGCCGGGCGAGACGGTCGCGGTCTACGGGGCGGGACCAGTCGGTCTCATGGCCGCCTACTCCGCGCTGCTCCGCGGCGCCTCGAAGGTCTTCGCCGTGGACCGGGTGCCCGAGCGGCTCGCCAAGGCCAGCGAGATCGGCGCGGTGCCTGTCGACTTCTCCGGCGCTGACCCGGCCTCGCAGATCAAGGATCAGCTTGGCGGCGAGGGCGCCGACAAGGGGGTGGATGCCGTCGGTTACCAGGCCCAGGCGCACGAGGGTCAGCGCGAGGAGCCGGCCGCGGTGCTGAACTCGCTGATCGACACCGTGCGGGCCACCGGCATGATCGGGGTGCCCGGCCTCTATGTCCCGGCCGACCCCGGCGGAGTGGACGAGCAGGCGTCCAAGGGCCGGCTGTCGGTCGCCATCGGCGCCCTGTTCGAGAAGGGCCTGCGGGTGGGCACCGGGCAGTGCAACGTCAAGCGCTACAACCGGCAGCTGCGCGACCTGATCACCGCCGGACGGGCCAGGCCTAGTTTCGTCGTCTCGCACGAACTGCCGCTCGACCAGGCACCCGCCGCCTACAGCAAGTTCGACAAGCGAATCGAGGGTTACACCAAGGTGATCCTGCGGCCGGCGGCGTGAAACCCGGGACGTCAACTGAAAGGAGCCCGCCCATGGTTACCCAGCAGCCGACGATCACGCTGCAGAACGCGCAGCGCGTCGTGGACGCCGCCCGCCTGAAGGCCCACCAGATGGGCGTGCCGATGAATATCGCCGTCGTCGACGAGGGCAACAACCTCATGGCGTTCGCCCGGATGGAAGGCGCCTGGCTCGGCAGCATCGACATCTCCCAGGGTAAGGCGTACACGGCCCGCGCCTTCGACATGTCCACCAAGGACCTGGCGCCGCTGTGCCAGCCCGGCCAGCCGCTGTTCGGCATTCAGGCCAGCAACCAGGGACATCTCGTGATATTTCCCGGCGGCATCCCCCTCACTTCCGACGGCGCCGTGGTCGGCGCGGTCGGAGTCAGCGGCGGCTCGGTAGATCAAGATCAAGAGGTCGCGGCGGCGGGTGCCGCCGGCCTCGGCTCAGCACAGGGGGGATAGCAGTGGCTATCGATTTCACGCCTACCGAACAGCAGCGCCAGTTGCAACTGGACGCCAGGGGTTTCGCCCAGCGGGTACTCGCGCCGGTCGTGCGCGAGGCCGACGCCGAGCCCGATCCGCTCCGCGCGTTCCAGCTCACCAAGCCCGCCTACGTCGAGGCGTACAAGCAGGGCATCGCGTTCTGCATGCTGCCGAGCGAGTACGGCGGCGGCGGGCTATCCAACGTCGATGTGATACTCGCGGCCGAGGAGATTTGCGCGGTCGATCCGGGCTTCGCCTGCACGATCCTGGTCAACGGGCTGGGCCTGATGCCGGTCTGGTACTGGGGCAGCCAGGAGCAGAAGGACCGCTTCCTGCGGGCCGCGACCTCGGACCCGACCGGCGAGTACCTGGTCGGCTACGCGGTCAGTGAGCCAGCCGGGATGCCGGGCGGCACGGCGAACTTCGACGCGCCGCTCGCCCACCCGGTCGGGATCGGGGTCACCGCTCGTCGGGACGGTGATCACTACGTGCTCAACGGCCGCAAGTACTGGCCGTGCAACGTCGCGGGCTGGGACGGCCAAGGGGCGAACGTCAGCATCGTCGTCGTCCGCACCGAACCGGACAAGGGCGGCACGGAAGGCCTGTCCGCGATCATGCTCGAGCGCGGCACGCCTGGCGTGACCTACAACCTGATCAGCAAGCTCGGGCACCGGCTCACGCCCAACGCGGAGATTATCTTCGACAACGCCAGGGTGCCGGCGGCCAACTTGGTCGAGGGCACCAAGGGCAACGGCGACCTGCTGATCAACCGCAACTTCGCCTGGTCAGGACCGGTCGCCGGGATCGCCGCGGTGGGCGTGGCTCGCGCAGCCTACGAGGCAGCGCTCGACTGGGCCAAGACATACACGGCAGGCGGCCCGACGCCGATCATCGCTTACCAGAACGTCGGCTACGTGCTCGGTGACGTGGCGGCCAGGATCGAAGCCTGCCGGTACTTCTGCTGGAAGACCGCCCACTACATGGACAAGCACGAGTACCACGGCGAGCTGATCGGCGCGATGTGCAAGATCTTGTCCACCGAGTTGCTGTTCGACGCGGTCTACAAGTGCATGCAGGTGGTGGGCGTCAACAGCGCCGACAAGACGCACCTGTTCGAGAAGTACCTGCGCGAGGCGGCCATCCTGCCGATCTACGACGCGGGCAACTTCGGCATGCAGCGCCGCCGGGTGCACGGCGTGCTCGCCAGCCCGGACTTCGACCCGCGTGCGCTGATGGATGACACGGCCATCGAGTTCACAAAGGCCATGGAGTCCATCGACACACTGTCAGTGCCCGCACACGCGTAAGGGCGGCCGGGTTCGTCCCGACGGCCGGCTGCCCGAGCCATTGCCCTGGCAGCGGCTCCGGGACCGGCTGCCGAGCTGTCTGGCCGGCCTCAGCTAGGTCTGACGTTCACGTCGCCGCGCCGGTGGCGGGTCCGCGCCGTCGCAGGAGCCGGCGCTCGCCGAGCGTCCAGGCGGTAGTTGTGAGAAGGTACAACCCTCCTGCTAGCGGGATGAACGCGGCGAACGCGACGGTCAGGTACGGCATGACCGCAGTGAGCGCCGTGGACGCCGCGCCGATGGCCTCTGTGGCGGTGGCGGCCGGGTTCGCGGGGCTCTCGGCGGTGCTCGCTGCGGTCCTTGTAATGGTCCGGGCGAGCCTGGCCGACAGCCAGCCGAGGACTGCCAGCAGGACGAACAGGCCGGCGAACACGGCGCCGTGCAAGCTGAACGGCCCGGCGGCGCCCAGCCAGTAGCTGCCAAGCTGGGCCCCGAACAGGCCGTGGCTGAGCAGCGCGTTCGGCCCGCCGGCGATGGTGGGCGAGCGGAAGAGCAGGTACATGACGCTCAGGAACGGCCACTGCAGCAGCACCGGCAGGCAGCCAGCGAACATGGTGGTGCCCTCGGACTGGTAGAGCTTGGCCAGTTCGCGCCGCAGTGCTTCGGGCTTGGCGGCAAAACGCTGGCGCAGCGCGGCTACCTTGGGCGCCATGCGCGCCTGCGCGTCCATGCCCCGAATCGCACGGTAGCTCAGCGGCATGATCACGATCCGGATGGCGATCGTGAACGTGACGATGGCGACAGCGGCGGCGATGCCGCCAAGGGCGGGTGTGAGGAAGCTGACTAGCGCCGAGACAACGTGATAGGCGGCGTCCACGGGAACGCCGAGGAACGATGACATGAATAACCCTCCAGCCGGGTCGAGCGAAGAAGTGATTGCTGGAGGCGGCCGCGTTCGGCTCAGGGAACGGGCAGGTCAGGCCGGATCGCCGGCTAGGCGGCCGCCTGGGCGGCGCCGGGCGCTCGGGGCCGGGGGCGCCCAGCGGCATCGGGGTCACGCTGGCGCAGGAATGCCGCGCCCCAGGACTTCTTGCGAAGCGCGGTGGAACGGCCTGAGAGCGGCAGTGCCGCCGTCAGGCGGCCAGTCCAGGCCGCGCTGACCAGGCAGGCAAGGAGCGCGCCGACGAGTACCGTGGCGGCGAGGGCAGTGATGGTCGCAGCCGACGGGTCAGGCGCGGCGAGCAGCACATGGGCTGCCAGCCTGATCAGCTCGGCGAGCATCGCGACCACGGATTCAACAGTACCCGGCCGTAGCGCGCCGGCAATGCCGGGCCTATGCACTACCTGACCTGGCCTGGGCTGGCCTGGGCTGGCCTGGGCTGGAGCCGCCGTTGACAGCGCATTTCACCGAGCCATAATCATGATTATTAGTGGAAAATAGAGCCAAAGGTGCGATCGCGCAGCCGATGCGCGCCGCCATGCCTCGGAACCGGGACGAAGCTAGTGGCTCGGGCGACCTTAGGAGGGTCGATGAGGTACCGGCGAATTCACAAGTACCTGGCTGGCGCGCCAGCCATCGCGGCCGCCGCGGCGATCGCGATGGCGGTCAGCGCGGTCCCGGCACACGCGGCGCTGCCGCTGGAGAGCGAGTCAGCGGCGTTCCTCGGCTCGGCGCTGCCGGTGAACTTCAAGGCGTCCCCGCCCGGGGCCAATGTGGCGTGCGCCCCGACGGCCGCCCACCCATTCCCGGTCGTGCTGGTAGAAGGCACATTCGCCAGCATGTACAACAGCTTCGGCGCGCTCTCGCCTGACCTGGTCAACAACGGCTACTGCGTCTTCGCGTTCAATTTCGGCCAGACGCTGCCGCTGACTGGCTTCTACGCGATGGGCGATATCCGGTCGTCGGCGTCGCAGCTATCCGCGGAGGTCAACCGGGTACTCGCGGAGACCGGAGCGAGCAAGGTCGACCTCGTCGGCTGGTCCCAGGGCGGCATGATGCCGCGCTACTACATCAATAACCTGGGCGGCGCGTCGAAGGTCAACACGCTCGTCGGCCTGGCGCCGTCGAACTTCGGCACGAACCTCGACGGGTTCACCAATTTCCTCGCTGACCTTGGCGTGCTCGGCCTGGACACGGCGGTGCTGTCGATCACCTGCGAGGCCTGCGTGCAGCAGTTGCAGGGATCGTCGTTCCTGACCAGCCTGAATAAGCAGCCCACGGTGCCCGGCGTCAAGTACGTCGTGATCGAGACGCAAGACGACGAGGTCGTGACCCCGTTCACCAACGCGTTCCTGCCCGCCGGCCCGAACGTGCAGAACATCACCCTGCAGAACCAGTGCTCGCAGGACTCCAGCGACCACATCTCGATTCCGTACGACTCCAACGCGCTGCAGGACGTGCTCAACGCGCTCGGCGCGGACGCCCCTGGCTTCCAGCCTCAGTGCGCGTCCGTGGGGCCCATCTTCGGCAACGTCTGATCCCGGCAAGATTTCGGGCATGCTGGCAGGCGTGAGCGAAGCCATCGACGGCAGCGACCCGCAAGAGCCGGCGGACCACGACCACGCTGCCCACGCCGGCCACGACCCGGCGCGGTCCCATGACCATGAGCATGGGGCCGCGCATGGTCACGGGGCGGCGCATGATCACGACCACGATCATCGGGACGGGCTTGCCGGGCGGCTGCTGCATCTTGTCCGCCCGCACAGCCATGACGCCGGCGACAAGGTGGACGTGGCCATGGAGGCCAGCGCCCAGGGCATGCGCGCGCTGTGGGTCTCACTCGCGGTGCTCATGGCGACAGCGGCCATTCAAGCCGGAGTCGTGGTGCTGTCCGGCTCGGTCGCGCTACTCGGCGATACGCTCCACAATGCCGCCGACGCGCTGACTGCCGTGCCGCTCGCGGTGGCGTTCGTCGCCGGCAGGCGCCCGGCGACCCGTCGCTACACCTACGGCTACGGCCGGGCCGAGGACCTGGCCGGCGTGATCATCGTCCTGATCATGGCGCTGTCCTCGGCCGCCGCGGCGTGGGAAGCCGCTGACAGGCTCGCTCATCCCCGGCCGGTGAGCAATCTCATCGCGGTGGCGGTCGCGGCGATAGCGGGGTTCGCCGGCAATGAACTAGTCGCTCGCTACCGCATCACCGTCGGCCGCCGGATCGGGTCGGCGGCGCTGGTAGCCGACGGGCTGCATGCGCGGACCGATGGGTTCACCTCGCTGGCCGTGCTGCTGGGCGTGGGCGGAGTCGCGCTCGGCTGGACGTGGGCCGACCCCGTCATCGGCCTGGTGATCACCGTCGCGATCCTGGCGGTGCTGCGTCAGGCGGCTCGCGAGATCTACCGCCGCCTGATGGACGCGGTCGACCCCGCGATCGTCGACCAGGCCGAGCAGACCCTGCGCGGCGTGCCCGGGGTCCTTGATGTCGGCGAGGTCCGGCTGCGCTGGATCGGCCACCGGCTGCGCGCCGAATGCGAGATCATCGTGGACGCCGGTGCCAGCGCGGTGCAGGCCCACGAGCTCGCGGTGGCCGCCGAGCACGAGCTGCTGCACGCGCTGCCGCGCCTGTCGGCCGCGCTCGTCCACGCCGATCCAGCGTCGCTGCCGGGCACGGATGACCCCCACGCCGTGCTCGCCCCGCATCGCCGGGACGCGCGCCGCGACTAGCGGGCACTCAACAGGACGCCTGCCATCACGACCCGTTCCGCCGTGCGGTTCTGCCAGTCGTGCGGCACGCCCGGCTGCTGGACTACCGAGTCGCCGGGGCCGAAAGTGACCTCCGCATCCCCGACCAGCAGCGTGACTTCCCCGTGCAAGACGGTCACGTAGTCGAGCGTGCCGGTAGCATGAGCGGCCTGGAAGCCATCGCCCTCCGCGTCGCCGGCCTGGTCGGCCTCTTCGGCTTCGCCCGCCGGCGCGATCTCGACGATACGGAAGCAGGTACCGCCGGGCGGCGGTTCAAGCGCCCAGGGCCGGGTGGAGGCGTCTGAGTCGGCGGGGGCGGCGGCGGGCGGCGTCCGATCGGTAACCCAGAGCTCGGTGGTGACGTAACGGCCCGCGTGAATCACTGTGGGCGGCTCGCCCTGCCTGACAATCAGAGGCTCACCCGCTGCGCCGAAACCAGTAACCACTCTGTTCATGACGTTGCCTCCCCGGTGTCGGCTTCCAGCGGGTATGCCGGATAAATTCGCCCTGCCGGAAATCGCAGTGTAACGTCCGCGTGGTGGTGGTGGCGGCGCGTCTCGTCCGGTCCCGTAACAGCAGCAGGTCGGGCCTTGATGCTGTTACGGGCCGTGCAATAACCGCAACGTGGCCCTCCCTGATGTTGTCCCGACAGCAACAGGAAGGGCCACCTTGCTCACGCCCGACCGCCGCAACAGCAACAGGAAGGGCCACGCTGCTCACCGGCCAGCCCGCCAGCCCGGCCAGCCCGGACCTTACTCGTGCGTGGCTGCCTTGAACTGAGCGGTGATCCCGCTCGGCAGCCGTCCGCGGTCCTTGATGTCGATGCCCTGGCTGCGCGCCCACTCCCTGACCTCGGATGAACTCGGCTCGGCGCTGCTCCGGCCGCGCCGCCGCCGCGCCGTCCCGGCGACTTTGCGGCCTGCGGTGACGTACTGCGCCAGCGTCTGTTCCAAGCGACTGCGGTGCGCGTCGTTCAGGTCAATCTCATAGTCGGCGCCATCAAGGCTGAAGCGAATTGTCGTCTCCGCCGCGCTGCCGTCCAGATCATCGACTAAGTAGGTCTGTACTTTCCGTGACATGAGTGCTCCTTTTCTTATCCTGTTGAGGTTATTACCACGACGGCGCTACCCACGCATGCGAACTGAAACCATTAGTCTGCCGAAAGTTATGCGGCCGGCCTGACTTGGCAGTCAGTTTGCAGGTCGCGTCGTTTCCGATACACAACCTGGCGGCGTAGCGCAACCTCGTCGATGTCGGGATCGCCGAAGTCCTCAGCGGGATCGGTGGCCATTCCGATCCGCCGCATCACCGCCTGGGTGCGCAGGTTCTGAAACATGCGACCGCGGTGCGAGATCGGACTCCCGCCAGCCGCGCATGACCAGTCGCCGGGTGCCGATCTCGGTCATCTGGTCAGTTTATTCAGGTACCCCTGGCGCCGGACGCGGACCGTGGCTCACTCATCTGGCGGCGTCTGGTCCGCCAATCGGAGTGCCCTAGACCGTCAAGTGAGTGATGCGCTCGCCGTCTGCTTCGGGGAGACTAGGGACTTGTCGGCGGAATTCACCTAGGCCGGGCAGATCAGGCAAGGAGAAAGCAGATGTTAATTCAACGGAATGGCCTGCGAGCGGGCCTGCGCCTGGGCGCGGGCCTGGGCACCGTCGCCGCGCTCCTGGCTGGCAGCGTGGGCGCCAGCGCAGCGCCATCGCGGCAGGCGCACCTGGACAGGCACCTGGTCGTCAGGACCGGCGACGGGAAGATACGCGGCAAGGCAGCCGGGGCGATGGACGAATTCCTTGGAATTCCCTACGCGGCACCGCCGGTCGGCCCGCTTCGCTGGCGGCCGCCGCACCCGGCAGCGCGGTGGCGGGGCATCAGGGAAGCGACCGCGTTCGGGCCGCACTGCCCGCAGCCAGCCTCGGCCTTCGGGGTCGCCAGCACCTCGGAGGACTGCCTCTACCTGAACGTCTTCGCGCCCGCCGGGCACGGTAACCCGGGGCGTCATGGCCGCGGGCTCCCCGTCATGGTGTGGATCCACGGCGGCTCGCTGCTCGTGGGCGAGAGCGACGACTACAACCCGGCCGGCCTGGTAAGGCACGGCGTGATCGTCGTAACGCTCAACTACCGGGTCGGCGCGCTCGGCTTTCTCGCCGACTCGGCGCTGGCCGGCCGCGGGGGCGGGCCGTCGGGCAACTACGGCCTGATGGACCAGCAGGCAGCGCTGCGGTGGGTGCGGGCCAACATCGGCCGGTTCGGCGGCGACCGCAAGAACGTCACCATATTCGGCGAATCGGCCGGCGGCCTGTCCGTGCTGTCCCAGCTCGCATCAAAGGACGCGAAGGGGCTGTTCGCCAGGGCCGTAGTCGAAAGCGGCAGCTACAACCTGACCCAGACGCCGCTGGCATCCGCCGAGGCCGCGGGCGACGCGTTCGCCGCGAAGGCGGGCTGCACCAGCGACGTCGCGGCGTGCCTGCGCAAACTGCCAGTTCAGACCATTATCGATAACGAGGACTTCGGCGGCTATCACCCGGACATTGACGGCCGGGTCCTCACCCAGTCAATCGGGACCGCCCTGGCGAGCGGCCAGTTCAACCGGGTGCCGGTGATGATCGGGACCAATCACGACGAGTGGCTGCTCTTCATCGCCCTTGACCAGCTTGACTTCGGCGCCCCGCCGGTCACGGCGTCGAACTACCGCAGCGGGATCGAGGCGACGCTGGGCGTGCCGGCCGGGGCTGCCTCGGCGATCGCCGCCGAGTATCCGCTGAGCTCGTACCCGAGTGCCTCGCTGGCGCTCGGCGCCGTCGGCACCGACGCGATCTTCGCGTGCCCGGCCCTGACCGCCGAGCAATCGCTGGCGCACTACGTGCCCACGTTCGCCTACGAGTTCAGCGACGAGAACGCGCCCGAGAGGTTCCTCGCGCCGGACGGCTTCCCGTACGGGGCGGCGCACGCATCGGAAATCCAGTACCTGTTCAAGACGACGAACACTGCCTTCCCCGGAGTCCTCACCTCCGATCAGAAGCACCTGGCGGCACTGATGAAACACGACTGGACCAGCTTTGCCAGCCTCGGATCACCGGCGCGGTCGGCCGGCCTGACCTGGCCCAGGTTCGAGCTGAGCACGCATCCGACAATGACGTTCGACGCGCCAGGCTCCCAGGTCAGCATGAATTTTGCCACCGAGCACAACTGTGCCTTCTGGGCTAAGGCCGCGGGCGGCTAGTCGAGCCGGCGCGGCCAGGGCCGGGGCGGTCCGGGCAGCCGGGCCGCCCCGCCGCGCTTAACCTGCGATGTCTGTCAAAATGGGAAACGAGCCATTCCATCTAGGCAGGAAGGCCAATGTGATGAAACGCGTTCCCATCATCGCCGCGGCATCAGCAGTTGCTGTCTGCTTGATGCCGCTCGCCGCTCACCACGCTCGGCCTGTGGACGCTGCGAAACACCAGGTCGGTCACGACCGGCCACGGCTCACCGGTCATCACGGGCAGGATCTTGCCGAGTGAGCCGTACGCCTTCCCGGTCAACGCGACCAGCACCGGCCGGCGCTCAACTCAGATGACAGCCGGATCTCCGGCCCGGTCAGCGTATCGCCGGGGCCAGGCGGCGGGATCAGGCTGTGGACCGAGCTCGATGCGGCGGTGACTCCGGCCGGAGACTCAGCCGCGCGCGATGGCGCGGCCTGGTCCGACGTCCCCCCATTCAACTCGGCCCGCTGGGGCGACTACTCCGAAAGGACTCCCATGCCGTTGCGCAAGCCTGTGCTGTCGGCAATCGCGCGTACTGCGATTGCCTGTGCCGTGGTGCCAGCGGGCTTGCTGACGGTGACGCAAGCCGCTCAAGCTAACTGGCTGCCCCAGGACACCCCCGTGGTCACGGGGGCGTCGGCCTGGGAGCTGACCGCCGTATCGTGCTCGTCGCCCAACATCTGCATGGCCGTAGGCGACTCATCGGGCGGCGCCAGCCAGCTGATCGCCGAGCGCAGGGACCAGGGTGCCTGGACGATCGTCCCGATCCCGCAGCCGGCCTTCGGCAGTCTGCTCGCGGGTATTTCCTGCACCTCGGCGACCGCGTGCATCGCCGTAGGCACCTTGCCGGCCGGATTCCAGGCCACCGTCCCCATGTCCGAGCGGTGGAACGGCTCAAGCTGGCAGGTCCTGACGACCGCGAGGGTCGCGGGCTCTCATACGAGCGAGCTGAGCGCGGTGTCCTGCACCTCGGCGACGAAGTGCACCGCCGTCGGCAGTACCCAGACGGGCACCCGTGTCGGCACCCTGGCCGAGCGCTGGGATGGCTCGAGCTGGCTGCCTGAGGCCACCCCTGGCCTGCGCAGCGGGCAGGATAGCGGGCTCAGCTCCCTCTCCTGCACCTCAGGCAGTTCCTGCATGGCCGGCGGCGTCGGCCTGGCCGGGCGCTGGAACGGCAAGACCTGGTCATTGCTCAAGATCGCCAGGCCAGGCGGAGGCACGGCCGCCACGCTGAGCGGGATCTCGTGCGTGCGGGCCGGCGTCTGCTATGCGGCTGGCAGCTTCTTCGCTGACGGCGTTCAGACCCTGGTCGCGGAAATCTGGAATGGCACCAGGTGGTCGGTGCAGGACGCCCCGATCACGACGTCCCATGACTCGAGCACGCTGAACGGCGTGTCCTGCACGACCGCGACCAACTGCACCGCCGTCGGCAGCTATCACGATCCGGTTAACGGCAACCGCGCGCTCGCCGAGGATTTCACCCTGCGCTGGCAGGACCAGTCGCCGCCAGAGCTCAACGGGGTGATCTCGACCGGGCTTGACGGCGTGTCCTGCGCGTCGCCGGGCGCCTGCGTCGCTGTGGGCACCTTCGAGACCACGAAGGCGTTTGAGTCGTTCGCCGAAATCTGGAGCGGCTCGCAGTGGAACGTGGTGAGCACTCCCAAGCCCAAAGTCAGCGACTTGGCCGCGATTTCGTGTAGCGCGGCTCGTTCCTGCGAAGCGGTTGGAGACATCACGAGGAACGGCAATCCGCTGACTCTTGCCGAGCACTGGAACGGCAGCTCCTGGGCTGTGCAGCACACTCCGAATCCGGCCGGCGCGGGCGTCGGCTTCCTGACTTCGGTCTCGTGCAGCTCGGCGGACGCGTGCACGGCAACCGGGTTCTCGGCTGGCCATGCGCTCAACCGGCGCACTCTCGCTGAACGGTGGAACGGCAAGAGCTGGAAAATACAGCGCACCATCAACCCGCCGAAGGGCTCAGTGATCCAGTTCAACGGTGTGTCGTGCGCGTCGGCCAAGGCGTGCACGGCAGTGGGGAGCTTCAGCACCGGCCTCTTCGGCGAGACCTGGAACGGGTCGGGCTGGAAGCCGCACGCCGTGCCGCTGCCCAAGGGCGGCAAGGACGGATTCCTGTCCAGCGTCTCGTGCACGACGGCGAGAGCGTGCACCGCGGCCGGTGACTACGTCCGCAGCAGGCACTTGATTCCCTTGGCTGAGCGGTGGAACGGCAAGGGCTGGACGCCGCAGGCCGTCCCGTCGGCCGGCGCCGGGCCAATGGGCTGACTGGCGTGTCCTGCGCGACGGCCCGGCTGTGCGTCGCGGCGGGCTTCATTGGCATCCCCGACTCTCGCCCGCTCGCCGAGCGGTGGAACGGCAAGAAATGGGTGGCCCAGCCGGTGTTCAGGCCCGCCGGCTCGTCGTCCGCACTGCTGAACGGCTTGTCGTGCAGCTCGGCGAGCGCCTGCATGGCCGTCGGGTCGTACACCGACGCGATGTCGACCGAGCAGATGCTCGCCGACCAGTACTCGTAAGGGTGGCCGCGGCGCCCTCGCCGGCCGTCGGGAGGTCGTGGCGGGTCATGAAGCTGGTGATGTCTTCGCGGCGGATCACGCTGGCGAGCAGTTCGGGGAATTTGTCCGGGGTGCAGGCGAAGGCCGGTGCTCCGAGGGCGGCGCAGGCGGCGGCGAGCTGATGGTCGTAGGCGGGCGCGCCGTCATCGGAGAGCGCGAGCAGCACGATGAGCCGGACGCCGCTGTCGGCAAGCGCGGCCAGCCTGCGCAGCAGGGAACTCTGGTCGCCGCCTTCGAGCAAGTCCGAAATCAGCACCATGACGGTGTCGGCTGGCCTGGTGACCAAGGTCTGCCCGTAGCTGACGGCGCTATCGATGTCGGTGCCGCCGCCCAGTTGGGTGGCGAAGAGCACGTCTATCGGGTCAGCGAGCTGATCGGTCAGGTCGGCTACCGAGGTGTCGAAGACGACCAGTTGCGTCCGTACCGCGCGGAGCGAGGCCAGTGACGCGGCCATGACTCCCGCATAGACGACCGATGACGCCATTGATCCGCTCTGGTCGACCAGGAGAATGACATCCTGCAGCGCGGCTATCCGGCGGCGTCGCGCGTGGCCGATGAGCTGCTCGGCGATGATGGTGCGCAGTTCGGGCTGGTAGTGCCGCAGGTTGGCGCGGATCGTGGCCGGCCAGTCGACGTCGGCGAGCCTGGGCCGCCGGTTGCGGGCCGCCCGGTCGAGTGCCCCGAGCACGGCGCGGTGCAACTCGGCTTCCAGCCGGCGCTCGATTTCGGCCACTACCTGGCCGATGACGATCCTGGCGGTCTGCCTGGTCTGCTCGGGCATGGCCGACTTGAGCGACAGCAGCGTGCCGACCAGGTGCACGTCGGGCTGGACAGCGGCGAGCAGTTCCGGCTCGAGCAGCAGCTGCCGCAGGCCGAGCCGGGTGAGTGCGTCCTGCTGGAGCACCTGGACAACGGGCGTAGGGAAATACGTGCGGATGTCGCCGAGCCAGCGGTGCACGCCCGGTGCTGAGCTGCCCAGCCCGGCGCTGCGGCGGCCCTGCCCTGGCCGGCTGTCGTACACGGCGGCCAGGGCACGGTCCATGGCCAGGTCCCGGTCCGACAGGCCGCCCCGTCCATCCTGGCCAAGCTGGCCAGACTCCTCGCCTTGGTCGTCGGCCGCGCTGCCGAGAACCAGCCGCCAGCGCCGCGCACGCTCGGCTGCGGCTGGCCCGGCTGGCTGCTCAGCCATGGCGTACCTCCAGGCCGAGGGCGGCGGCCAGGACCGGAGCGATCCTGGCGATCCTGCCGGCGTTCCAGTCGTCCAAATCCGGGCGGCCCGATGTCAGCAGGGAACCACGCCCGGACCGTACGAGCTCGGCCATCTGGCGCCGTTCTGGCCAGGGGAATTCCGCGAACGCCCGCCGCAGCAGCGGCAGGACCTCGTCGAATGCCTCAGCGGACAGACCGGACAGCCAGTCGTCGAGCAGCTGCCAGAGCGACTGATCACGCAGCAGGACCAGTCCTGAGCCGCGCAGGAACCCTTCCAGCCAGCGCACGGCCACGGCCGTGTCGTGTCGCGCCGACAAGATCCGTGCCAGCCGCCGCCCCGCCTCATCGGCGTCGAGCGCCGAGGCGTCGAGCAGCAGGCGAACGCACCGCCCGGCCACCAGGCCCGGCGCGCCCGCGAGGTCAGCGACCGAGTGCTGCGCCGCGCGCCAGGCGGCGACCTGGCCGGCGGTGCCGGTGAGGGACACCGCTTCCTCGGCAGCCTCGATGGCACGCAGCATCTGAGCCGCCGCGCCGTCGTCGAGGGACGCGCACGCCGCCGGCAGGCCGGCGCAGACCCGGATCAGCAGGGAGTCCACGACCCCGCGTACCACTTTGGCGTCCGTCTGCCGGACGCTGCCGTACCGCAGCACCCGGGCGAGCGGCGGGACGGCCGTCATCAGCTGCTGGACATCGCCAGTCCGCGCTGACCGCGTTTCCAGCGCGCCGGTCACGGCCAGCAGCGCGTCCGGCAGTTCGGCGAGCACGACCGCCTCGACCAGCCTGGTGATCACCGGCAACTCGTCAGCCGCGCCTGCTTGCTCGGCGACCACCGCGCCCGCGGCTGCCCGCACGGTCGTGCCGTACCTGGCCCGCTCGATCAGAGCGACCAGGAACTCGGGCTGCCAGCGCAGCCGCCACGCCTCCTTGAACGTGCCCTCTCCGCGCGCCACCGTTACCGTGCCCCACGGCACCTCAAGCAGCCTCAGCCGGTGAAGGAGGCGGGACCTGTCCCTGCCGGTCTCGCCGCGCAAGTCGAGTTCCACGTCCTTGCCGGCTGCCGCCGGACGGAACCGAAGCCGCCGGCACTGCGCTTCGAAGTCGGCCTGCAGCGGCACGACGGGCACGTCGGCCGGCACCTGGCCGAGTTCCTCGCCGATCACGAGCTTGCTGGTGATGAGCCTGATCGGGGTGTCGTCACCGTGGCAGAGCACGGACCGCACCGCGTCGGTGAGCTCGGCCAGGCCCGGCAGCGCCCGGCCGCGGACCGCCGCCAGCGCTTCCGCCAGCCTGACCGCCTCGAGCGCCGCCGCAGTGGACGCGGGCAGGTCGGCGTCGCGGAGCAGGCTCGCCGCCTTGACCACCCAGCGCTCGGTCACGCGGTCGGGGACCCGCCACAGATGGGAATACCAGCCGGGAGACGCGATGCCGGCTCCGTATCCGCTCGCGTGAGTAAGCCGCTGCGCCGTCCACGGCACCCAGGTCGCCCGCGTCTTGACCGTGGCCAGGCCGCGCAGCAGCTCGGCGTCGGCCCTGGCCGGCGGCATGGAGGTGAGCGCGGGTACGTGCCAGGCGCCGCAGATCACCGCGATCCGGTCATGACCTGCCCGCGCCGCCGCGCGCAGGTGGGTCCGCATGGCCGCCTCGCGCTGCCGGTCCCGCCTGGAGGGCACCCAGCCGTCCTCGGCGGCCGCCACCCGAAGCTCGGTCATCGCCTCGCCGATGGCCGCGAAGAGCTCGAGCGGATCCCCGCCGAGCCGGTGCTCGACGACGTCTTCCCACCATCGCTCGGGGTCATCGTGCCCGGCCGCCAGCGACAGCCAGCCGATGGGGTCGGCCGCCACGGGCGGTCTTTCATCCTGGTCGTTCTCGTCGTTCTCGTCGTCCGCACGCTCGCCGGCGGCCAGCGTCGCGGCGGCCGGCAAGTCGATGAACCGAACCGGCAGGCCGGCGGCGGCCCCGTGCACGAGGCCCTGCCACTCGGGCGAGTACTCCGCATAGGGCCAGAAAGCAGCCCGCCCAGGCCGGTCCGGCGCATGCGCCAGCACAGCAACGGGCGGGGTCAGCGCGGGGACGTGGCTGGTGAGCTCGTTCGCTTCAGGCGGGCCTTCGATGAGGATCACGTCAGGGTCGAGCGCGGCAAGAGCGGCTCGCACGGCGCGGGCCGAGCCCGGGCCGTGGTGCCTGACTCCAAGGACGGTCGTAGTCATAAGATCACCGGCCGGCTACCCGGCGGCGGCTGGCAGGTCGCGGCACGCCCGGTACAGGTCGAGCCACTCCTGTCGTTCCCTGACGACGGCTTCGAGATACTCGTTCCACGCCACGCCGTCCTGTACCGGGTCCTTGATCACGGCACCCACCAGGCCAGCCGCCACGTCGTCGGCCCGGAGCTGCCCGTCGCCGAAATGCACGGCCAGGCTCATGCCGTTCGTGAGCACGCTGATCGCCTCGGCGGTCGACAGCGTGCCGGTCGGTACCTTGAGCGTGGTCCGGCCGTCGCCGGTCACCCCCGATCTCAGCTCGCGGAAGATTTGGACGACCCGGCGCACCTCGGCGAGCGCGGGAGGCTCAGCCGGCAGCTGGAGCGCCCGGCCAAGCTCGGCGACCCGGCGGCTCACGATCTCGACTTCCTCGTCGGCCGTCTCGGGCATCGGGAGCACGACGGTGTTGAACCGGCGCTTGAGCGCGCTCGACATCTCATTGACACCGCGATCGCGGTCGTTGGCCGTGGCGATCAGCGTGAACCCGGGCACGGCCTGAATTTCCATGCCGAGTTCGGGTACCGGCAGCGTCTTCTCCGACAGCACGGTGATCAGCGCGTCCTGGACCTCGGCTGGCATCCTGGTCAGCTCTTCGATCCTGACCACCTTGCCAGCGCGCATCGCCGTCATGACGGGGGAGGGCACGAGCGCGGCCGCGGTCGGTCCTTCCGCGATGAGCCTGGCGTAGTTCCAGCCGTACCTGACGGCATCTTCGGCCGTGCCCGCCGTGCCCTGCACCAGCAGCGTCGAGTCGCCGCTGATCGCGGCGGTCAGGTGCTCGGACAGCCAGGTCTTCGCCGTGCCGGGCGGGCCGAGCAGCAGCAGGGCGCGGTCGGTCGCCAGCGTCGCGACCGCGACTTCGAGCAGCCGGCGGGAACCGACGTACTTGGGCGTGATGACGGTGCCGTCTCGCAGGGTTCCGCCGCGGACGTACTGGACGACGGCCCACGGCGACAGCCGCCAGGACGGCGGCCTGCTCTTGTCGTCCGCCGCGCTGAGCGCCTCGAGCTCGGCCGCGTATTGCTGCTCAGCGTGCGGCCGCAGCACGGCAGTAGGCATGGTCACAGGTTCGGCTCCTCGGCGAGTTCGCGGCGCATCGCCGCGCGCACGGACAGGGTATGGATCAGGTCAGCCCACCTGTCAGCCAGCTCGGGGTGGAGTTCGGCCGGGTCCAGCTGGGGCGGGTCAGGAGGCTCGAGGCGCAGGGCAGCTACCCGCAGCAGCCTCCTGTCCCGGGGCGAGCGGCTGGCTTGCGGCGAGCGATCGGGATCGGCGCGCGCCAGCCCGGCGATGCGCTCGCGCACCGCCGCCGACAGCCTGGCTGACCACGGTCCGGGCACCAGTTCGATGGCGCTGAACAGCGAGCTGTCAGGATGCGCGGCAAGCCATTGATCACGATCGGGCTCGGTCAGCGCCTGGAACAGCGAGATCGCCCGGCCGTCGCCCAGCCGCTCCAGCTGGCGGACGGGCTGGTCAAGGAACGCGCTGAGCCAGGGCCCGTGCCTGTCCCTGATGGCCGCGCCGGTCCAGCCGAGCTCAAGCGGCGCGGCCCAGTCGGTCGCCGTCGCCAGCTGGAGCAGGGTGGCGGGCGGCAGGCCGGTGTGCCTGGCCCACCAGGCCGCCGGCGGGGCGGCCGCGAGCTGCTGCAGCAGCCAGGACTGGAGGCCGATTCCCCTGGGCGCGCTGGTGTCCAGCCCGTCAGCCGTCATCTCCTCGCCAGCGGCCGCCGGCGGGCTGATGACCAGGTGCGGTCCCTGGCCGGCATCTTCCACCGCGACGGCCGCGGCGGCCCGCCTGGCCGCGCGGCCGGCGAAGGCTGACCAGGGCAGCCGCGCCAGCAGCGCCGCCGCTGCCGCGCGAACGTCACCGTGCCGGTCGGCGAGCGCGCGGTCGAGCAACGGCTCATCGCCAGCGCCGAGCCCGACGGCGAGCCCGGCGATGAACGCGGCGCGATCGCCAGCCGGGTCAGCCGGCCACGTCGCTTCCACCAGCTCGCGGCCGAGCGCCGGATCGGTCAGGCGTACCTGTTCAAGCAGCTCGCGGCGGACACGACGGCCGGCCGTGGCCCAGGTGCCCCGGGCAAGCGGGCCGGCCTGGCCAGCCGTGATCGCCCAGTCCCACGCGGGGTTGGCGGCGGCCAGCCAGGCGGCGAGCGGCCCGAGCACGGGCACTAGCGCCGCGCGCAGCTGCTTGCTGGCTGTGGCGCTGTCCAGCAGCGCGGGCAGGACAATGTCAGGCGGCCGGCGACCGCTGCGGGCCAGCAGCCTGACCCACTCGACCGCCAGCTCGCCCGCGTCTGCTTCGAGCAGCTCGTTGATCCGGGACCGGGCAGCGACGCCCACTTCAGGCCGCTCATCTGGCGGGGCGGGCTCGGGCGCGGTCAGCTCGTGGGCTCGCGCGGGCAGATAGCCCGCCCGCCGCGCCCGCGAGGCCACTGCGGCGAGCCGCAGCAGCCTGGCCGCTTCCCCCGGCGGACCGGCACTGTCGGCCGGGCTGGCACCGCCGGCCGGGCTGGCAGGGTCAGGCAAGCCAGCGACATCCGGCACGGCAGGCAGCGTCGCCCGCCTGGCGCCGAGCACCGCCGCGTCCACGAGATCAGGCCAGAAACTCATGCGATCAGCAGCCCGTCGTGCCCGGCTGGCGCCGCCGCCATGGGCATGAAATCGAAGCCGTCCCACTCGCCAGCTACATCCACCGGTACGCCGCCGGACACGGCGAGCAGGCGCCAGCGCACCTCAGCCGGGGCCGCGACCGGCACCGCGCGGCCGGCGCCATCGCGGAGCAGCCACGCGCCGCCCGGCGCGTTCCCTGCCCGCAGCACGGTCACGCCGCGAACGGTGATGGGCACCAGGTCGGCCCACGGGTCGACCGCGAGCACCTCGGACACGCGTCCAAGCGCCTCGTCCCAGGTGGCCGGGCCAGGCAACGGCCCGATCGGCCGGCCGTCCCCGCCATCGCCGCCATCCTGCCCTGGCCGCTCGGCGATCAGCACCCGGGCGGGCAGGCTCCCCGGATACACGGCGACAGTCGCCTCCGATCGCGTGCCTGGCGGCAGCCCGGGTTCGAGCGGCTGGCCCGTCACGGCGAACGCGAGGTAGCTGACGACCTCGCCGCTGCGCTCTCCGTACAGCCACTGCCGCAGGGTCCTTAGCTGGCCGTCTTCGGTCAGCCGGTGGCCCAGCACGGCCCAGGTGTCGGTGATGCGCCTTCCGTTCTGCGTGACCTCGGCGGTCGTCGAGGTGTAGCCGATCCTGGCCCGCAGCGCCCGCGCGGTCGCCGGCGGCAGCGCGTCCCTGCGGGTCCATGCCTCGCACAACAGGTACAGCGAGCCGAGTTCGTCGAGCATCCGCTCAGGCCAGTCGGCCCGCTGGCCGCCTGCCGCCGCCAGCTCAGCCAGCCGCCGTACCCTGCCCGCCAGGCCCCTGGCCTGGGCGTCGATCATGCGGCGCGCCATCTGGTCCCACCAGTGCCACGGCTGAGCCTGAGCCGAGGCGAGGCCGCCCTGGGCAATGTCGGCCAGCCAGCGGCGCAGCTCATCGACGCCCGCATCGACCTTCTTGTCCCTCGCCGCCGCCCGCCGCCGCTGCCCTTGCGGATCGGGCTCGCCCTGCCTCGGCTGGCTGGCCCGCCTGGCCTGGCTGGCCTGGCTGGCCGACCGCGCGGCGAGCCACTCAGCGACCCAGTCAGGGCAGGCCGCCGCCGCGGGCACCTCGCCGCCGGCGAGCAACAGCAGCAGCCCGATCGCGTGCTTGCACGGCAGCTTCCGGCTCGGGCACGAGCACCGGGTCGCGCCATCGGCCAGCGCGGCCTGGCAGCGGTACGGCGACGCGCCGCTGCCCCGGCACTCGCCCCAGGCGGCCTGCTCGTCCCGCCCGAGCACGGGCCACCTCGCCAGCACCGCCTGTCCCTGGCCGGCCTTCGCGGCAGCGGCGTCCGGCGCCAGGCCGAGCACCTGCTCCCTGCTGAAGGCGGCAGCCATCAGGAAGAGCGGCCCATCAGGTAGAACTCCGGGTTCGGCTGGAGCGCGCACAGATGCGCGAGCCGGTTGGAAGCGGCGAACAGGGCGGTAATGGCCCCGACGTCCCAGATCTCGTCCTCGCTCAGTCCCGCCGCGCGCGCCCTGGCCAGATCAGCCTCCCCGAACAGCTCAGGCGTCCGGGTCAGCGCCAGCGCCAGGTCGGCGATCGCGCGGCCCCGGGCATCCAGTTCAGCCTGCCACGGGCTCGACGCTACCCGGTCGGCCAGCAGCGGGTCTCCTGACCTGATCCGCAGGATCGCTCCGTGGGCCACGACGCAGTACGTGCAGTGGTTGGCGCCCGAGGTGGCGACGACGATGAGTTCCCGCTCGGCCTTGGTCAGCCCGCCCTCGGTGTTCATGAGCGCGTCGTGGTAGTCCAGGAACGCGCGCAACTCCGCCGGGCGGTGCCCCAGCGCGCGGAAGATGTTCGGCATGAACCCTGACCTGCCCGCGATCACGCCGATCCGCTCCCTGAGGTCGTCAGGGAGCTCATCGAGCTCAGTCATCCCGAACCGGCTTTCAGTCACGATGCCTCCTCCGCGAGCGCCCGGCTAGATGCGAATCGGTGCTAAGCCAATCATGGCGATCGGTAGAGTGCGAGACGGACATCATCAACACCGGGGCCGGGCTGCCGGCGGCCTGACAGGGAGGTACGGATCCTTTGGAGCTCAAGTCAGTCCGCATTCAGAATTACCGGAGCATCGAGGATTCCGGCGTAGTCCCCGTCAGCGATATCTCCTGCCTTGTAGGCAAGAACGAGTCGGGAAAGACGGCGTTCCTGCATGCCCTGCACCTGCTCAGCCCGCTCAACCCGATCAACGGCAAGACCAGGTTCGACGACGTCATGGACTTCCCGAGCCGGAGATTCTCGGCATACCGGAAAGTCAGGGACGAAGCTCCTGCCGACGTAGTCACGGCGGTTTTCGAGCTCACCGGTAATGAGCTCAAGATCATAGAAGAGGACCTCGGCGACGGCGTCATGAAAAGCCGCGAGGTGACCGTCGTCAAAGGGTATGACGGGCGCCGCAGATACCGGTCGTCCTATGACGTCGGGCGCGCGGTCGGGCACCTCACGGCGGGCCTCGAGCTGACCGAGCCCGACCGGCAGGCGGTACTGGCCGCCAGCACGATACCCGAGTTCATGGACGCGCTGACGGCGGTCAAGGACCCGCACCAGTCGGTCACTGACCTGATCGGGCGGCTGGAGTCCTGGCACGACCTGTCGCTCGGGGTCTATCTCGTCGACAACTACCTAGATGAATGGCTGCCGAGGTTCTTCTATTTCTCCGATTACAGCACGATGCGCGGCCGCGTCTCGCTGCCCGACTTGCGGGCGAAGGAGGCGACCGGCCTCATGGACGAGGCCGACAGGACCTTCCTGTCGCTGCTGCAGACTGTCGACGCGGACCTGGCCGATTTCGAGGAAATGGACTTCGAGGCGCTCACCCGCGAACTAGAAGGCGCCGCGAACGGCATCACGCGAGACGCGTTCACCTACTGGCGGCAGAACCCGGGCCTGCGGGTCACGATCCAGATGTCTCAAGGCAATCCGTCCGCCGAGCCGCCGCTGAACCGCGGGCCCATTGTCAACTTGCGTATTTACAACCCCAAGCACTCGGTGACGGTTCCTTTCGATGAGCGATCACGCGGTTTCGTGTGGTTTTTCTCGTTCTATGCCTACTTCAGCAACATTGTCGAGGATCCGCAGCGCAGCACGATCCTGCTGCTCGACGAGCCGGGCGTGAGCCTGCACGCGACCGCGCAGGCTGACATGCTGGCCTTCATCGAGCACAAGCTCGCGCCCAAGCACCAGGTCATCTACACCACGCACTCGCCGTTCCTGATCGATCCGCACCGGATCGAGCGGGTGCGCATGGTGCAGGACACCGACGACAGCGGGACGGTCGTCAGCGCGGACGGCTACCTGACGAACAGCGAGACCCTGTTCCCGTTGCAGGCGGCGCTCAGCTTCGGGCTGGCCCAGACTCTCGTCACGGGGCCGCACTGCCTGCTCGTCGGCTCGCCCGCGGACCTGCTGTACCTGCAGTTGCTGAGCCAGGCGTGCCGGGACGCCGGGCTGTCCGCGCTCGACTCGCGATGGGTGGTCACGCCGGTCGGCGGCGCGGACAAGGCATCCGCGTTCGTCGGCCTGACCGGCTCGCCCAAGCTGGACCTCGCGGTGCTGATCGACGGCAGCGCGCGCGACCAGCAGCGGGTGCGGTCCCTGGCCGATACCGGCCACCTGCGGGCGAAGTCCCTGATCCAGCTCAGTGACTTCACCGCGGGCAAGGACGCCGACCTCGAGGATCTCATCGACCCGGCCTGCTTCTGCGAGATCGTGTCCGGCGCCTACGCCGGCGACCTGCCGCAGGGCGCGGTCAAGCCGGCCGATCTCAAGTCGCGCCAGCCCCGTATCGTGGTGCGCCTGGCCCAGTACTTCAAGGAGAACGACATCGCGGGCGGGCGGCCCGACCGCTACCGGCTCGCCGTCCACCTCCTGACCGGGCAGCGGGAACTGCTGCCCAAGATCAGCGCGCCCGCGCTCGAGCGCGCCGCCAGGATGTTCGACCGGATTAACGCCTGCCTGCGATGAGTTTGGCGGCGCAGGCCCGTCTACAGTCCGGAAGCTCCTAACCGAAGGGTGAGACAGATGAGCGCTATGCCGGAGGTCGTCGCGGCGGAGCGGTGGCAGGCCGAACGCGATGAGCTGCTGAAAGCGGAGAAGGAAGCGACCCGCGCGCTCGACGCGCTCGCCGCGCGCCGCCGCCGGCTGCCGATGGTCAGGTTCGACAACTATGAGTTCGCCGGGCCGGACGGCCCGGTCACGCTGCTCGATCTCTTCGACGGGCGCGAGCCGCGGTCTATCAGTTCATGGACAACGGCCCAGACGAGTTCTGCCCGGGGTGCACCCACTTCACCAGGAACATCGCCGATCTCGACGCACTCGCGCGGACCGGGGTGAGCTGGGCCACCGTATCGAACATGCCACTGGCCCAGATCGAGGAGTACAAGGCGCGGATGGGATGGACCATGCCGTTCGTCTCCTCGCGGGGCACGTCGTTCGCGGCGGACTGCGGCGCGGACTACTTTATGCTCAGCACGTTCCTGCGCGACGGCGACGACATCTACCGCACGTACAGCACGACCGCCCGCGGCGTCGACCGGCTGCTGTTCGCCAACAACGTACTCGACCTTGTCGCCTACGGTCGGCAGGAGGACTGGGAAGACTCGCCGCCAGGATGGCCGCAGCACCCGACCTACGGGTAGCGGCACGCCCGGGCCAGCCGCCGGCCCGGGCAGTCGCTAGGCGATGGCGCTGACTCGCCTGATGACCTCGTCGCGGCCGAGCGCGGCGCACACCTGGGCCAGGTCGGGGCTCTGGCGCGTGCCAGTGACGAGCACCCGGACGATCGCCGAAGCGTCCGCGATGGAGCCCGGGTAGGCGTCCGGGTCCTTCTTGTAGACCTTCTGCGAAGGAGCGAATCCGAGCGCTGCCGCGAGCGTGCGGATCTGGCTGAACCACTCTCCGTCCGGTGCCGGCTCGGCGTAATCGCCGGCGAAGCCGGCGGCCATCGCGCGGACGAGGTCCGGCGGCAGCCCGCCGAACCGGGCATCCGCCGGGTCATCGACGAGCTGGAAGATGGAGGGGAAGAAGTACCCGTAGACGGCGCGGAAGCCCGCCCAGGTGCGCAGGTCCTTGCGAGGGTTGGCGACGCCCTCGCCGCGCTCGACGGCCAGGGCGCGCAGGGCCACGTCCCGCTCGGAGCGCAGGGCCGCGCACAGGGCCGGGTCATTGCGCTGCGCCCAGGCCGTCACCCTGTCGGCGATCTCGCCCGCCGGGAGCGATGCGACGTAGTCGGCGCAGATGTCGTCGAGCTTGACCAGGTCAAGCAGCGGTCCGGCGGTACCGCACTCAGCCAGCCGGATGGGCGCGGCCAGCGCCTCGGGCAGCGGCATCTCCGCCAGCCGCCCGTTCGCCAGGCCGCGCAGGTAATACATGACGGCCTCGGCCGGGAAGCCGTCATTGATGTAGTACGCGACGTTGGCCTCAGGGTCCTTGCGCTTGGACAGCTTGCGGCGGCTGCTGCCGTCCTGCTTCATCAGCGGTGCCGCGTGCGCGTACCGGAGGCGGCTGAACCCGAGGGCATCGAAGAGCTGGAGGTGCAGCGGCACCGACGAGAGCCACTCGTCGGTGCGGATGACCAGGCTGACCCGCATCAGGTGATCGTCCACGGCGTGCGCGAAGTGATAGGTCGGCAGCCTCAGCGGCTGGTCGCTGCTCTTGAGTATGACCACGTCATTGCGGTTATCGTCGAAGGTGATCTCGCCGCGGATCTCGTCGGTGAAGCTGATCCGCCGCGCGCTCAGGCCGGGGGAGCGGAACCTGACCACATACGGGTCGCCGGCTGCCAGCCGCTGCCTGACCTGCTCTTGCGGGGCGTTGCGCCAGATCGCCCAGTCGCCGTAGTAGCCAGGCAGCGCGCCCGCCGCCTTCTGCCTGGCGGCGATATCCGCCAGTTCGTCCTTGGTCGCGAAGCACGGGTACGCCTTCCCCTGCCGCATCAGCTCCCGGACGTGGCTCAGGTAAATCCCGGCCCGCTCGGACTGGGCGTACGGGCCGTACTGCCCGGCCCCGCCGCCCTCGTCCGGGGCGATGCCGAAGTAGTGGAACACGGCGGTGAACTCCTGCGCCGCGTCCTCGACGAACCTGGCCTGGTCGGTGTCCTCGACGCGGACTATGTACACCCCGCCGGTGCGGCGGGCGACGTCCACGTCCAGGCCGGCGGTGTACACCGAGCCGATGTGCAGGGAACCGGTCGGGCTCGGCGCGAACCTGGTGACCTCCGCCCCGGGCGGCAGCGTGCGGGCCGGGTAGCGCTCCTCCCAGTGCCGGGGGCCGGGCAGGTCCGGCGGGAACAGCGAATCGACGATGTCACGGGCAAGCCAGGCGGAATCGTTGGTCACGCCATCAGAGCGTAGCCTAGCGATGATCGCGTCGCGTTCATCCGCTAGCCGCGCGGGCCGCCGGCACGCGGCAGGCTGACGTCGAAGGTGAGGCCGCGGAACGGGTTGGCGAGCCCGGCCCGCGCGGCACGGGCCGGATCGTCGACCTCGACGACGTCCCTGACCAGGCTCTCCTTGACGCCGAAGACCGCGTCGGAGTCCAGGTACGGGCTGCCGGCGACGAACAGGTGCGTGGTCACCGGCCGGTAGCCGGCCGCGGACACGATGAAGTGCAGGTGCGCCGGGCGGTAGGGGTGCCGGCCGGTCGCGGCCAGCAACTGGCCGACCGGGCCGTCGTCAGGCACCGGGTAGTGCCGGGGGACGACCGAGCGGAACCAGAACCGGCCATCGCCGTCGGCGGTGAAGAGCCCGCGCAGGTTGCGCTCCGGCTGGATGCCCGGCTGCTGCACGTCGTAGAACCCGTCGGCGTTTGCCTGCCAGACATCGATGAGCGCGCCTGCGAGCGGTTCTCCTCCGGGGCCTGTCACCTGGCCCGATACCAGGCAGGGATCGCCCTTGCCGTCCAGCGCGATGTTCGCCCCGAGCTCACGCGGCGGCGAGGCGACCTGGTGGAACGGGCCGAGCACGGTCGACTCGGTGCTGGTGCCGCCTGAGCGGTGATTGATGGTCTCCACCAGCATCGACACCCCGAGCACATCGGAGAGCATGACGAACTCCTGGCGCTGGTCGTCGCTCTTGTGCCCGGTGGCGGTCAGGAAGGCGATCGCGGCGTCCCACTCCGTCTCGGTCAATTCGACATCCTTGACGAAGGCGTGCAGATGACGCACGAGCGACGTCATCACCTGCCTGAGCCGGGGATCGTGGGCCCGCGCGAAGCTCGCCGCGACTACCTCGGCCGATCTTTCCTCGCTGAAAAGCTCTTCGCTCATGTCGCTGTGCTCCGCCGTCAGTTGCCGTCGCGGCCGTCGCGCGGGCCGAAGGCTGCCAGCGCGTCGGCGTCGCTGGCCCGCGCCCTGAGATAACAATCGGCCCACGCCGCGCGGTCCGGATACGACGAGTCAGCGATCACCGCCGCTACGGCGGCGTCGACGTCGATCTCGGTCCGCCGCAACGACACGTCGCCGTCGTGCAGCATGGCCCAGTGGCCGCCCGCGCGGCCGTAGGGCATGCCGACGCTGCCCGGATTCACCACGAGCCGCCGGTCGACCAGCCGGGCGAACGGCATGTGGGTGTGACCGCAGACCACGGTCCTGACCTCAGCGGGCAGGCCGGCGAAGGCCTCGGCCCAGCGCTGCGGCCTGGTGTCGACCAGGACTACTTCGTCGTCATCGCGCGGCGTGCCGTGGCAGAAGACGACCGGGCCGAAGCCGGCCACGTCCAGCGTCACCGGGTGCGGCAGGCCGGCCAGCAGGCTGACGTGCGCTGGTGACAGCTGGGAAGCCGCCCACCGGTCGATCTCGTAGCCCTCGCCGGCCGCCGCCTGCTGGCCGCTAGCGAGGGCGACGAGGTCACGGTCGGCGTTGCCGCGCACCAGGACGGCGTTGCCCAATGCGGTCAGCCGGTCAAGTACCTGCGCGGGCTGGGGCCCGCCGCGTGGTCACCGCAGACGACGATGAGATCCGCCCGACGTACCGCGGGCTCGGCCAGCACCGCGTCGAGCACCGGCAGCACGCCGTGCACGTCGGATAGCACCGCGACGGTCTCAGCCCCGGGCAAGCTCGGCCAGCTTGCGGTCTGGGCGGCTTGCCGCCTCGGCTGCGACGGCCGCGAACCGGGCCGTGAATTCGCCGATGGCAGCCGCGGCGAAGAGGTCAGCGCGGTAGCGAATTTCTCCTGACAGCTCGTCACCGCTTTCCTGGATGGTCATCAGCAGGTCAAGGGCGTTGCCGCCCTGGCCCTCCGCCAGCAGCGTACCGGCGACCCCTGGCAGCGTCAGCCGCCCCTCCCGCGAGCCAAAGGACTGGAACGCTACCTGGACGACGGGATTGCGGGTCAGGTCACGGGGTGGCCGCAGGGCGGCTACGAGGTGGTCAAAGGGGAGTTCCTGGTGGCGGAACGCGCCGAGCGCGGTCGAGCGGACCTGCGCGAGCAACTCGGCGAACGTGAGATCGCCGCCGCACCTGATGCGGAGCGGCAGCAGGTTGACGAAGAGTCCGATGAGATCCTCGAGCTCGACGAAATGCCGGTTGGCGGCGAAGGTGCCGACGATGAGATCGTCCTGGCGGGCCGTCAGGGACGTCGTCACGCCAAAGGCGGCGAGCAGCACCATGAAGGTTGTCGCGCGCGCTTCCGAGGCTAGCTTCGCGACGGAGCGGGCAGTCTGCGCCGGCAGCCTGAATTCGGCGATCGCGTCGCTGCGCTCGCCTCGCTCCGACCGCGGGTAGTCAGTGGGCAGATCGAGCTGGAGCGGTGCGCCCTCGAGCTGACCGTGCCAGTACTCCAGGTAGCTATCGAGGGTCTCGCCGCGCAGGGAGGTCCGCTGCCTGGCCGCGTAATCCGCGTACTGAATTGGCAGCGGGGCGAGCTCGGCGGGCGCATGGCCGGTCCTCGCCCGGTAATACGCGCCCAGATCGCGCCAGAACACCTCCAGCGACCAGTCGTCGATGATGATGTGATGGGCGACGAGCAGCACGATGTGATGTGCCGGGCCGAAGCGCAGCACGCTCATGCGAATCAGCGGGCCTTCGTCAAGCCGGAAGGGCGCGCGAGTCTGCCGGCTTATCGTCGCGCGTACTTCGCCGGCGTCCGAGCTAGCGAGCGACAGTAGTTCGAATGGAGTATCGAAATCCTCGTTAACTCGCTGGTAGGGCACGCCGTCGTGCTCGTAAAACGTCGTGCGCAAGCTCGCGTGCCTGGCGATCGTGTCAGCGAGAGCGGCACTGAGCGCCGGTACGTCAAGCCCGCCGGTCAGCCGGCGGACCTCGAAGGCGTTGTAATCAGCGCCGCCAGGAGCGAGCTGGTCGGCGAGCCACAGGCGCTGCTGCGCGAAAGAGAGCCGCAGGCGCGCATCGGCGGCCGAGCTCGACGCGGGCTCAGGCGCTATGGCCGCGGTGCCATCAAGGCGCTGCACGAAATCGGCGAGAATATCGCTTTCAAAGAGCCATACAGGCAAAGCCTTGCAGCCGATGTCGCGCTCGACTCGCGCGCAAATCCGGATGGCCTGCAGCGAGGTGCCGCCGAAATCGTAAAAACTATCCGAACGGCCGACGCGGTCAATATCCAGGACCTCGGCCTGGATCTTGGCTACTAATGATTCCAGCGGGTCCTTTGGTGCCTCGAACTCGGTGTCCACAAACTGCTCACGGCTCTCAGGCACGCGTACTCCCGTCAATCAAACCTCTTGACCTGAAGCTCTGCACGTACACTTTAGCCCTGGTATCCCAGCATGGTCCAACGCGGTCATAGCGACCAGATCGCGGATCCGTCGCATGATAGAGATAACAGACATATAGGGCAGTGAGGCTGTAAATGGCAGCCGTGGTCGTGGCGTGTTCGAACAGCGAACGACCTTGCCGAGGGGCCGAACGGCACTGCGAGCGACTTTCCGTATGAGCTGATGATGTCGTTCTACCGGGCGCACGGGAAACATTTCGTACCTGATTCCACCCTGCGAGATCTCGCCGCGATAAGAACCCGGGCCGGCCTGGCTTCCGGCGGGGACCCGGAACATGCGACGCTCCGCGCGTTCCTCAATGTCGCGCTCGATAAATGGGATGAGGCTTACAGCTACCAGACGTACCTCGGCCTGGAACTGCTCGAGTTGGCGCCCGATTGCCTGGCCGACAAGATGGTCGGCGAAGATCGCGGCACCAGCTACGCCGAAGGCGTTCCTTACCTGAAGGACGCGCTGGCCAACTGGCTCTTCAGCGGGCTCCTCGCCTCCTTATCCCTGGCAGCCAGGCAAGGCAGACAGGCATCACCGGCGCAGAGCTCCGTGATCATGATCGCGGCCGTGATCACCGAACATCGCACCGGTCCCGGCGGCCGCCGCGCGGCTCGCGATCAGGATCGGGGAGACTTTTCCGGCATCACGGGGGAGTGCCTCCGTGCGTGATCTGTGTTTCTGGGTGGACGTGCGCTGTGCTCTGCCACGGTATCGCTGAGGGCAGCACGATGCTGTCAGAGGCGGGCGTCTCCCCGATAGTGCTCAAGAGTCACCCGACAGCCTCGAGGACAGCGGTAATGTTCCATGATCATGGCCGGGACCTTGATCACGGAACATCTCACCTGCCGGTCCGGCACTGACAGCCCCCGGGACTGAGAAGTCTCGCTCGCGATGCCGGAAAAGGCTCCCCGATCCTGGTCACTAGTCACCCGACGGCCTCTATCGACTGAAAAGCTCCCGGAGCGCCCCGGAGCGAGAAACTCTCCCGCACGTATTACTTCGGGGTCGATGCCGCGCGAGAGCGCCGCGACCGGCGCACAAGCCGCAGCAGCTCGGGCCAGCCGGCGGCCGGCCGAGTCAGGGCCGGTCATGCCTCTCCTGAAACTCGCGTCATCCGGCCCGCGGCCCGCACCAGGTCGCCGACGCGCAGCAGCAGCGCGTTGACCTGACGCCGGTGCCCGGGCACGTCCACCCGCACCACGGCGCCGGCGTCGAGGCAGGTGAGGCGCTCGATCTCAGTGATCGCGGCGCTGAGTTCCGCGCGCAGCGGCTTCGCATCCTCGAGCTCAAGCGCCCCGGCCAGGTACCAGAGCAGCTCATGGAGCTGCCGCATGACCATGAAGGCATCGAACATCTGCCGCGCCGTCTCAGGAGCCCGTCGCCAGTCAGTGCCGCCGAAGGTGACCTGGGCCACCTGCTGCCCGGCGCCGAAGCAGTCGTAGACGGTGCACCCGGGGAAGCCGCGCTCGGCGAGCGTGGCGTGGATATCGCAGCGGAAATCGCGCCGCAGATGCGGGCAGGCATGTCCCGCTTCCTTGTCGATCGCGAATTCAGGGGACGCCGAGAACGGCGGCGCCACGCAGCACAGGCCAAAGCAGCGCGAGCAGTCAGGCCGCAGGTCGAGCCGGTCCCGCTCGGGCACGTCGCCGGTCCCGCCGCCTTCCCCGGGCATGGGCTCAAGGCTAGCAGCGGCTCACCGGGGGTTGTCTTGCCCGAATGCGCGTGTAGCGTTTCACCAGAAAACGGATGTACTGCCCTCGAATCGGTCGCTCATTGACGTCTGGAGTTCCGGTCATGACGACAGCGGCAGTGCCGCGTGTCGCCTGAGGCTGCTCGCTGACGCGCGGCTGACGCGCGCCTCGATGAGGCGGACGGGTGGCCGCCATAGTCGGCCTGGCCGACCACGTGACCGACGGCCAGCAGCCCGCGGACGTCTTGGCCGAGCTGACCGGGTACCTCATGCCGCGGGTGCTGCATGACTGGCAGGACGCCGAGGCCGCGATCATGCTGGCGCGCCGCCGGGCCGCGTGCGGCCGCGCCGGGCGGCTCGCGGTCATCGACATGGACGTCGGCGGCAGGGAGCGCAGCAGGCAGGAGTTCGCCAGGCTGCTGGCCGGCGCCGGATTCGCCGTATCCCAGATCACCGAGCTGCGCCCGCCCAATCGCGATCGAAGCGCGACCAGCGTGACAGGTCGCGCCAGCTCTGAGGCCTTCGGAGTCGAGAACAGGCTCCGTGAACTTTTCGAGCTGCCAACCCTGGCCGGACAGGCGGAACTGGTGGAGACGCTTCGCGATGCGAAAGCTCTCCCGCACGATGCCCGGAAAAGGCTCCCCGATCCTGGTCACGAGCCGCGCGGCAGCCTCCGGGACCCGTGCTGGTTTCCGTGATCATGTTCGAGACCGTGATCACGGAAGATCGCCCAGGTCAGGACAGTGGCAATGTTCCGTGATCACGCCCGGGACCTTGATCGCGGAACATCGCACCTGCCGCACCCGCACTGACAGCACCCCGGAGTGAAAACTCTCCCCCACGATGCCGGAAGGACTGCCCGAACCTGATCACGAGTCACTCGACAGCCTCCAGGACCTGGGCAAACATCCGTGATCACGACCAGGACCACGATCACGGAATTCGCGCCAGAGCCCGGAACATCGCACCGGTCAGTCCGAACGGCCCGGCGCTGCTCACCCCCGCCACCCCGAACCCAATAAACCAACAGGATCATCAAGACGTGGATCGACACCCAAATCGAGTGTGTTGCAAAAGTATCGCCAGGCGGGCTCTGCGGTCGGCCCGCGCTGCTCGGCCGCTGCGGGGCGCTCGGTCCAGCGCGGATGCCCCATTCCTGGCGACGCGGATGCGGCGAGCGTGACGGCCGCCCGGTTCGCGAACTCCGCAGGGCCTGGACATCACGACGCTGGAGGCAATGCCCGCCGCCTCGCGATCCACCCCCGAGCCAGGCACTCGCGTAGTGCGCTCCAGCCCCAGGGCGGCACGGATGACGCCATTCTCAACCAGGCTCATGACTGAGGTTCAAACCAATGACGCGAACTGGCATTAGCTCCTCCGGATGGTGTCGGATATAGCGCGCAACTCGCTGACGGCGTCGCCGATTCTTTTCAGGCCCTCGACCATCGTGGCCTCGTCAACGGTGAGGCTGACCCTGAAGCAGCGCCTGGCGTGTGAGCCGAGGTCGCTCTCGGACTCCGGATCGACGAAGAAACTGCGGCCCGGAGTGATAAACACGTGCCTGGTCTTGAGCAGGCGGTAAAGCCTCAGGTCATCGAACCAGTCCTCGTCAACCCATACCCAGCAGAACATTCCTCCCCGGCTGGTGTGCACCCGCCAGCTGACGTCGCCGGGCATGAATTGGTGCAGCAGGGCCTCGCCCGTGATCCGGCGGCCGGCGTAAAACGGGGTGATCACGCTGGAAACCAGCTCATCCAGGCGGCCAGACCGGAGTCCCGCGGCCACGGCCGACTGCGCCAGCCTGGACGAGCACACGCAGGCGTTGGAGAGGAAGGAGACCATCGCGCTGATGTACCGTTCCGGTCCGATGGCGAAGCCGATGCGCTCGCCGGGCAGGCCGGCCTTGGACAGGCTGAAGCAGTTGATCACATTGGGGTGCCACGCGGGCGGCGCCAGCGTCTGGCCGATCTTCGGGAAGGGCTCGCCGTAGGCGTGATCGACGATGAGGGGCACATCACGCCGCTCCGCGATGCCGGTCAGCCGCGCCAGCTCGGCCGCCTCGGCGCACCGGCCGGTCGGATTGCTGGGACTGGACAGCAGCATGAGGCCGATGTCGTCCCTGCGCTCGAGCGCGGGGAAGTCGAAGCCGTAGCGGAAATAGCGGCCGGCGCCGTGCTCGCCTGGGCCGTGCTCGCCTGGGTCCTGCTCGATGCGCGGCCAGATTCCGGCGACGCCACCGGGGACCATGCTCATGCTGTCGTAGCCGGTGTAGTCGGGCTGCATGGGAAGGATGAGGCGGCTCAGGCCAGCATCGCCTGCCCCGGTGAACACCGCCGCGGCCATGAAGCACAGCATCTGGCTCCCGGGACCGACGATGATGTTCGGGCTGTCGATAGCCCATCCGTAGCGGTCGTTGAAGTAGCGCGCCACCGCGGCGACCAGCTCGGGCGATCCTCGCGACGGCCCGTACTGGCAGCTGGCCCTGGCGAAGTCGCCGGCCAGGGCCGTTGCGATCAGCTGCTGCCAGGTAGCGATCACCTCGGGAATCGGCGCCGGGTTGCCGATGCTGAGATTCAGCCACTGTCCGGCCTGCGCGCCGGCCGTGGCCGTGGCGATGTCCTCCATGATGCTGCGCAGGCCAGACATTCCCGCCATCTTCTGCCCAATCGCGGACATCGCCATCGCTGAGCTCCTCTGTCTAGCTGGCGTCGCCGGTACAGTCGCTCAGGCTGTCGGCGATGACGGCGAGTACTTCGGGCGCGCGGTCGAAGATCGCGAAATGCCCGCCCGCCAGCGTGTGCAGGTGAAACCTGGCCGAGGTCTGCTCATCCCAGGCGGCCAGCTGGCTGACCTCAGTGCCGGCGTCGGAGGTGGCGGCGAACGCGGTGATCGGGATGGCCAGCGGCGGCTCAGGCGGGTAGACATACGTCTCATTCAGGCAGAAGTCCGCTGTCAGCAATGGCCGGATCATCTCCAGCACCTCATGATCGGCCAGGATCTCTTCCGGCGTGCCTCCCATGTCCCGCAGCGTGGCCGCGAGCTCCTCCGTGCCCTGGCCCTCAAGCTGGGTGCGATCCATGGGCAGCTGCGGCGCCCGCCGGCCGGCGACGAACAGATGGACCGGCTCTGGCCCGCCGATCCGGCGCAGCTCGCGGACGAGCTCAAAGGAGCACAGCGCGCCGGCGCTGTGCCCGAAGATCGCGTACGGCGGGCTGACTGAGGCAGCGACCTCGGGTGCGAGCGATTCGACGAGCGGGCGAACCGCGGTGAAGGGCTGCTCGCTGCGCCGTTTCTCCCGCCCAGGCGGCTGGACCGGGCACGGCGCGATCCAGCGGGGCAGCCTTGATGCCCAGGTCCGGTACACCGTCGCGCCTGCCCCGGCGTGGGGCAGGCAAAGGAGGCGGATCGCGGCGTCCTGGTTGCCGCCAAACGGCAGCCACTTGCTCTTGACCAGTCGTTCTGTCATGGCGTTCGTCCGTGATCAGGTGTGATGAGGGACTCGTGCGGAGCGCACAAGCCCCTGGCGAGGACGCAGAGATAGTCAGCCGCGATCCGCTGCGCTGTCTGCCTTGCGAAGAGGTCACAGGAATAGTCGAGAAATCCCTGGTAGCCGTCGTGGTCGAGGACAAGCGTGACGCACAGGTCGAACTTCGCGGCGCCAGTAGGCACGTAGATCCGCTCGGCCGTCAGGCCAGGCAGCGTGAGAGGCTCGTGGACCTCGTCGTCGACGACGAGAACGGTCTGGCACAGCGGCAGCGTCCGCAGCTTCTTGCGATCGACCGCCTGGCTGACCAGCGTCGCGTAGGGGATGCCCTGATGGGCGATGGCCGCCCAGAGTGCCGCCCTGGTAGCGGTGACCAGGTCAGCGAAGGTGTCCGCGATCCGCACGCGCAGCGGCAGGATGCCGGTAAGGCAGGCGATGAGCTGGTCGACGTCGGCGGTCCGGCGCGAGACCGGGGTGCCGACGATCACGTCCGTGGTGCCGGCCGAGGTGCCGATCAGCACCGCCACGGCGGCCGCCAGGATCGTGAACGGCGTCGTGCGCTGTCGGCGGCACATGGCCCGGATGAGCTGCGCGGTCGCCGCGTCAATCCTGAACCGGACCTGATCGCCCTTGTGGCTCGGCCGGGCCGGCCGCGGGTAGTCCGCTGGCGGTGAATTGCACGTGGGAACGTCGCTCAGCTGCCGCCGCCAGTAGCCGAGGACGCTCGCATCGACGCCCGCGGCCCGCTGCGCCGCCGCGTAGTCGCCAAGCCGCTGAGGCAGAGGCGGCAGGCGCTCAGGCCGCCCGCTGACCCGGGCGGTGTAGAGCTCGCTGAACTCGCGGTCGATGACGGCCAGGCCCCAGTCGTCTACCACCGCGTGATGCAACTGGAGCACCAGCACGCACTCGTCAGCGGCCAGTTCGAGCACGGAAGCGCGCAGCGGCGCCGTTTCCAGGTCAAGCGGCTCGGCGACGAGGGCGCGCAGCTCGGCACTGGTCAAGCTCGCGGAGCGGCGGCGGTCAAGCCTGGTGTGGTGATCGGGCCGGACGACCTGCACCAGCCGCTCATCGCGCACTGTCAGCACGGTGCGCAGCGCCTCGTGCCGGTCGACCATCCGGTCGATCGCCCACTGCACCGCATCGAGATCGACCGGTCCTGACAACCGGTAGGCCCAGGACTCCAGGTACCTGGACGGCTCGTCATCGAGATGATCGGCCAGCCAGACCGCTTCCTGCTCGAAAGTCATCGGGAAGACAGTGCCGTCGTCGCGGGCAGCTGAACCCGGTTGGGTCACCGTGCTGTCCGCCCAGAGGCGGACATCCTCGGCCTGGACGAGCGCTGCGAGGTCCTGGCGATCCGGGCGAGCTCGTGGCGATCGAGCTTGCCGTTCGGCGTCACGGGAAACTTCTCCAGCCACCGCACGACGCCAGGCATCGCGTACCCGGGCAGCAGCCGGGCCAGCTGTGCCCTGACCTGGAGCGGGTCGAAGGCCGGAGCGGCGGCTGGCTCCTGGGCGGCTGGCTCCTGGGCGCTCGCCAGATAGAAGATCGCCAGCATGGTCACGTGGCCGTCCGCCGCCGTGAGCGGGACGGCCACGCAGTCGCGCACGCCGGGCAGGCCGCGGGCGGTCACCTCGATCTCCGCCATCTCCACGCGGTGGCCGCTGATCTTCACCTGCCGGTCACGGCGGCCGCGAAAATGCAGGACTCCCTCGCCGTCGACAACCCCGATGTCGCCCGTGCGGTAGATCCGGAGCGGCGCTCCGTCGCAGGTAATCGTCGGGAATTTCGCCTCGGTGAGCTCGGGGTTCGCCAGGTATCCCGTGGCGAGGCCCTCCCCGGCGATGCAGACCTCGCCGGGTTCGCCGGCCGCGCAGGGCCTGTCGTCGGCGTCGAGCACCACGACGGCCGTCCCGGCTACCGGGGTGCCCACCGGGATGCCGCCAGGCACGTCGCAGTCGGACGGCTTCAGCAGGTGGGTCGTTGTCAGCATGCAGCTTTCGGCCGGCCCGTAGCCATTGCGGAGCGGAATGCCCGGATGGCGTGCCAGAAATTCGCGGACATGCTCCGGAGAGAGTTTTTCCCCGCCGGTCAGCACGTGCCTCAGCCCGGTGAAACAGCCGGCGTCCTCGTCGACGAAGAGGTTGAAGAGCGAGGTCGTGATCCACAGCGTGTCCACGCCGGCCGTGCGTACGAGGTCGCGCAGCGAGCCTGGCAGGAAATGGTCGTCTTCGACGAGCACGGTGGTGCCGCCGCTGGTGAGCTGGCCCCACAACTCGAACGCGTACATGTCCCAGGGGAGCGGAGCCGCCTGCGGTGTCGCGTGACCAGGGCCGAAGCCCGACAGGCCGCCAGGCCGGAACAGGCGGGTCACCGCCTGGTGGGGCGAGACAACCCCCTTGGGGGTCCCGGTCGTTCCCGACGTGAAGAACACCGTGGCGGGCGCCGCGCCGTCTAGCTGTGCTGGCTCGAACGGCTGTGCTGGCTCGAACGGCTGTGCTGGCTGGAGCGGCTGGGCTGGCTGGAGCGGCTGGGCCGGCGGCTGGTACGTGCGGAACCGGCCAGCGGTCGCGGGCTCGTCGGTGATCACCAGTACGGGCGAGATCTGCGCGAGGATCGCTGCGATGCGGTCCGGCGGCCATCGCCGGTCCAGCCCGGCGTAGGCGGCACCGCACTTCAGCACCGCGAGCTGAAGCGCGGCGAGCCGGGCCGAACGGGGCAGCAGCATCGGCACCACCTGGCCGATGCCGATGCCCAGGGCGGACAGTTCGGCCGCGTACCTGGAGGCGGCCGAGTCCAGCGTCCGGTACGAGACGCGCCGGCCGTCGTGGATCAGGGCGGTCGCATCCGGGCGAAGCAGAGCCTGCCGGGCGACAGCACGGTGTATCAGCGGCTCAGAATCTGAGATCGCTAAATCGCAAACCCTGGTTTGCTCCACAACAGAAGCGTACATGATAGGACATTTGTGGGCCAAATCCGATCTGCGGTAATCTAGGGAATGGCCCACTGCTGGTTGGAGCCGCCGTCGCAGTCCCAGATGTCGAGTTGCGTACCGTTCGTCGTGGTGAACGCCGGATCATCGAGGCACCGGCCGGACACCGGGTTCACCAGCATCCCGTTGACCGGCAGCCACTGCTGGTTCGCGCCGCCGTTGCAGGTCCACAGCTCGACAAGGGTGCCGTTGGCGGTCCCGGCACCGGTGATGTCCAGGCAGGAGCCGTTGATCTCGATGGTGCCGTCGGATTCCATCGCCCAGGTCTGCGCGGCGGTGCCATTGCAGTCCCACATCTGCACGCGGGTGCCGTTCGCGCTGGAGCCGGCGTTGTCGTCGACGCACTTGGCGGTGTTGTCGCCGGCCACGATGGGTCCCGCGGGCGTCGCCGCGCCCGCCGGCGTCACCGACAGGTTGTCGAACTGATCGGTCTGGTAGCCGCTGACGCCGAGCCCGATCATTCCGTTCTTGAGCGTCGTATCGCTGACGCTGCCGACCGTCGTGCCGTCGATGGCGCCGCTGATGGCCGAGCCGTTGAGGGTCATCGACAGGTGGTGCCAGGACCCGGTGCCGAGCGCCGTGGCGGTGCCGCTGGCCAGCGTGGTGATCGTGCCGCTGGTGTTGTCTCGGAAAATCGACCAGGCGCCGGTATTGGCGACCTGGAAGTAGTAGGCATTGAGGTCGGCCGGGGAGAATCCGGTCTGCGTGCCGACCCGGCCGAGCAACTGGACGGCGCCCGCCTGCTGGAGCAGCACATCGGCGGAGACGGCGTAGTTGGCCCAGGACAGATTGCCGCCGATCGTGTACGGATTGGCGTTATTGTCCCATTCAATGGGCTTGGCTGGTGCCTGCTGCTGCAGGCAGCGGCCCGTGTGGCCGCCGGCGCACGACTCCACCTCGAACGCGCCCTGCATCTGCGACAGCAATGGCGGCTGCTGGTCGACGGCGTCGGCGTCGAAGTTGTCGGAGTACGGCAAGCTGAGCGTGCCCGGTCCCGGGCTCGCGGCGGTGCCCTTGCCCTGGCCGGTCGTCGTGGTCAGCGAGTACACGAAGCCAGGCTGGACGGTCAGCGAGAAACTGCCGTTGGCTGGCGTGATGTCGGCGGAGTGGACGAACCACGCCGACGGGCTCGCCGAATTGACGTTGGTGGACCACACGTGCACCGTGCCGGCCGAGAGGCCGCCGGTCACGTTGTAGGTCACCGTCTGCGCGGCCGTGGCGTCCATCGTCTCGATGATCGAACTCCAGTTGGCACCCGACTTGAGCGTCACGTAGCTGCCGTCGGCGCGGTTGCCCTGCAGGTAGCCGGTGGCCGAGTCGATGTAAGTCCAGCCGGGTGCGGTGAACTGGGTAGTCTGCGCGGTCACCCACAGTTGCTTGCCCACCGAATACGATCCGGACCACGGCTGGTTGGCCACGATCAGGCCATCGGTGCTGAACGGCAGGTTCGGGTAGATCGCCGCGACGATCGGCCAGTTGATCGTGGCGGTCATCTTCCCGTCGATATAGTCCCGGTTGTCGGCGCGGGCCATCGCCGCCGCGCCTTTGTTGACGTCCTGCGAGCCGTTCTCGCTGGCCCACAGTTGCTTGCCGGTGGCGACCGCGTTCGCCGTGCTCGGGCAGGACGACTCGCTGGACAGGTAGCCGCACGGGTAATGCGCGCCGACGATCTGTACGGCATTCGCGAAGGCGGCGTTCGAGACCAGGTCGTTGGCGATGCTCCAGTCGGTGTCAGCACCGACGATCCGCACGGCGGCGTAGCCGCCGGCGTTCAGGGCCGACCTGAGCTGCTCATACCACGAGATGTTGTAGCCGCGCTCGTTCCATCCGCCGAGGTAGCTGATCGTCAGGCCCTTGGACTTGGCGCAGTTCAGCCAGCTCACCAGGTAGTTGATCATGTCGGTGGAAAAGAAGGTGCCCCCGCCGACCCAGCCGGGCGCGCCCCAGGCGAGCCCGTAGAACTTGATGCTCGGGTCGCGGGCCTGAGCCTGCTGCATCAGCCACCACTCGTAGCCGGTGGCGCAGTCAACCGTGCCCGAGGTATGCATGTGGCTGGACTCAGAACCGTCGGTCGAGTTGGTGTCGCCGCCGATCTCCACCTTGAGGATCTGCAGGTCAGCCCCGTAGCCGGGTTTGAAAAGGTAATCCAGGATCTGGGACTGCTGCGCGGCCGGGTAGTCGGTCAGCAGCCGGGTGTTGCCGCCTCCGCCGCTGATAGCGCCGATCCCGTCAAATGTCCGCCCGGTGCCAGTGCCGTTCACGGTTATGGCCGTGGTGGCCGCTGCGGCGGGCGGCGCCGGCATCGCGACCAGCCAGACGGCGGCGAGTGCGGCCGCTGCAGGCACGGCCACCAGTGAGCGCGCGAGGCCCGGCCTGAGCCGCATCCCGCCCGGTAAGCGAATGAATCCTGGTGTCCGCGAATGGTACGACTGGGCAGCCATATGACGGTCTCTTCCAACGTGGCCTGTTAGCGCTCACATTAGCTTGCGCTGTAACCCTGGTCCAGTGATCGGCGCGCCATGTTGTCGGAGTTCGGCGCCGCGCGCGCGGGCGGGCGGGCGGGCGGGCGCCTGCCTGAGCGCTTCGGCCCGGAGCGCCTGCCTGAAGTTTCCTGTGACCGCTAACATTTGGACATCTTGCGTAATAGTCAGGGCGGGAGCACGCTCCGGCCCGCCGGCCCGGCCCGGCCCGGCCGGCAGCCTGGCGGCGCGGGTTGCTGGTCACGCCTTCTGCTAACAGCATCGTGGCCCTCCCTGTTGCTGTCAGAAAGGGCCGCTGACAGCAACAGGGAGGGCCACGATGCTCAGGCCGCCCGCCCCGGCGGCGCCGGGCCGGGGCACGGAGCACGTCTCGCCTCCGCCCGGCGCCTGAATCTCCCAGCCCGAGTCACCTGAGAGCCCCCTGACCTCAGCGATCTTCCGTGATCACGGTCTCGGTCATGATCACGGAAACCAGGATGGTCGAGCGGTTGCGTGCGAAGGCTGATGAGAGCGCTATACCGCTGATCATCGGCGATATGGCCAGCGCGCGGGCGGCCGGTGAGTACACGCTCGTCTACCTCGTCTATAACACGATCTCGAACCTGCTGACCCAGGACGAGCAGGTGGCGTGCTTCCGCAACGCTGCCAGGCACCTGGTCCCCGGCGGCCGGTTCGTCATCGAGCTGTGGGTACCTGAGCTGCGCAAGCTGCCGCCCGGGCAGGAGGCTGGCCGGCCGAGCTAGACCTGATGGCGCGGCTCGCCGGGTTCTACCTTGAGACGCGGCACGCCGACTGGGGCGGAGGCGAGTTCACCGTCGAGTCCCGGTTCCACGTCTCGGTCTACCGCCTGCCCGGCTGACTCCGTGGTGTCTGCTCCCGGCGAGTTCGCTGCCGCCGAGGATCGCGGGCGCCAGCTCACGGCGCTCGGGCGGATGCCCTGATCACGCAGCAACCGCTCGAAACTCGCGGTCTCGCCGACTCGCGGCACGCCGATCAGCCAGGCGCCCGTGCCCTCGACGCGCAGCTGCATAGGGGCCTGCGCCGGAGCGTGATCCAGCATGTGCTCGTAGCGCCGGCGTGCCAGCGCCGTGCGCAGGGTCAGCTGCTGGTTCGCCGAGCCGCGCCAGATCAGCCTTGTCGGTGCGCTCGCGACGAACCGGCCGGTCACCAGAACGTCCGCCGGCTCGATCGCCTGTCGCTGCGATTCGGTGAATTCCGGCGGCTCGTAGCCCGTGTACACGAAGATGTCCAGTTCGCGATGCGGTGGCGCGGTCGTGACGCCGCTAGCGTCGGTCAGTTCAGCCCGCACCTCGGCGATCGCGGTGAGCAGCGTGGCCAGGCCAACGGGCTGCGCCAGCGGCTCGCCGCCGCTCACGGTCACGCCGTCGGCTCCCCGGGCGACGGCCTGCCGCCATAGCCCGGCCAGCTCGCCGACCGTGACCTCGGTTCCGCCGTCGCCTGGCCAGGTGTCTGTAGCGATGCAGCCACGGCAGGCGAGCGGGCACCCTTGCACCCAGATGCCCAGCCGCGTGCCGTGGCCGAGAACCGTCACCGGGTAATGGATCCGGCTGATCCGCAACGTCGCCTGGCCCGGCGCGGGCCGCTCATTCACAGTCGCGCCTGCTCGACCTGCTCGGCCTGCTCGGCATGGTCGGCCTGGCCGGCCTGCTCGGCTGCCTCCTCTGGCTGCGCCTGCGACGCCTGGAGGTGAGTGGACAGCCTGGCGATGGCCTCGCTGACCGCCGGGTCGGCCGCCGCATTGGCGATCGCGTCGAGATAGGAGAGTTCGGCGGCGGTGAACGTGGCGCGGATAGCGCCAAGCCGGTGAGCGACCTGGCGCTCCGTGAGCGCGGAGTTCCGTGTGCCCAGCGCGGCCCGCAGCCTGGCCTGCTCGGCATCCGGGACTACGTCGCTGAGTTCCTCGGCGAGCTTGCGCTGCGTCTTGGCGGCACCGAAATAGGCGCCTTCGAGCGGATGCTCGCGGGCGATGCCGAGCAGGAAGCCGATGCCGCCGATGCCGATCAAGAGCGCGATGAACATCACGGTCATGGTCACAGGGGTGACGTGCAGATTCTGCGCGAGCGACGGGATGGTCGTGGTACCGGTGGAGCTGTCGATCGAGCTTACTTCCGACGGCGCCAGCAGAACGCCCGCTCTCAGGTAGCCGAGCATGCCAGCCACATAGGCCCAGGGCAGCAGCAACAGCAGCGGGGCGTACCGCAGCAGCCTGTCGGTCCCCGTTGCCCCCCTTGACCTGTACAGCACGCCGGACAGGTGCGGGAGCAGCACCATGACCGCCGAGGTCGGAAGGGTGAAGACCCACGTCAAGATGGCGTCGGTCAGGGTGCCGTAACCCTGGAAGTCCTTGAAGATGACGAACTGGATAGGCACCTCGACGAGGATCAGCCCGCCCAGGATGGCAGCCTTCAGCCGGCCCCGCAGGCGCGCGCCGTGCGGTCCTTCCCACACGTCCGCGTCGGCCGTCGGGATGAGCGCGGGCGGGGCCAGCGCGATGTCGAGCCCGTCGCCGGCTTCGGGGTCTGTGCCCGCGCCGGCGCCGGCGCTGGCCTGGCCGGCTGGCGATTCATCAGGAAAAGCGTCCGCCCGGTCATCCGCCTGGTCACCGGTCAGGTCCTCGATCGCCGGCTGATCAGAAGTCCCGTGACGCACGGCCTCGAGCCGGGCGAGCCAGTTGATCCTTGCCCAGGCGGCGCTCAGGTGCGCGAGGGCCCTGCCGTGGTCGTTAGCGACGTACTCACGGCGGAGCTTCAGCCCGGCCGCCTGCGACTGGTCGTGATCGTGCTCGGCCTGGTCCCAGCGCTGCAGGTCGATGCCGCGCTTGCGGGTCTCAGCGATCGCCCGGTCCCGCAATTCGCGCAGTTCGGCGAGGTAGGGCAGGTCGAACTCCTCGCTGAACAGCCACGGGTCGATGCCGCCCGACTTGGCGAAAGCCCGGCCGCGGGCGCGGGCCGAGGCGATCATCGCCCTGCCGTTGGGCAGCGGTCCCAGATCTGGCCGGCGCCTGATCTGCTGATTCTCTGCCCGCTCGCGCAGGCGCCGGGCGCGCCCGGACTCGGTGGGCTGCAGCGCTGCGGGCTCGGCCTGGCGCCGCCCCGGGCGCAGGCGCCGGAGGCGGCCGCCCAGCCTGCGGAAAAAGTTCATCGCGCTACCTCTCTGGCTGGAAGCTGGCGACGTGCGCCCTGGTCATGAATTCACTCCAGAAGTCACCGAACTGCGTGCGGCGCTCCGCGTCCCGGCCGAACAGGTAGCCGAAGCCGGCCGTGTAGACGTTGACGCCGGCCAGGTTGGGCACCTGGCCCTCGCCGGCGAGCCTGGTGACGATCGCCGTCCGCTTGGCCTGCGTCGACAGATCGCTGCCCAGCAGGTTGAGGCTCGAGCTGAAGCTGATGAAGTCGCTGACGACCAGCACGTTGTACGGCCCCGACTTGGGCGGCAGTTCCTGCGCGATCCGCTGGAGGCCGCCAATGATGTCGGAAGCGCCGGAGTGCGACAGCTTGTCGAAACGAGCGCAGTGCAGCTCGGCGCTGGCCCTGCTCGCCGCCACGCCGCGGTTCGCGCTGATGAGTGCGGGCACGTTGGCGTTGTCGGGCAGGTCAGCGGGGTCGATGTCGAGCATCGGCTCCGTGCACACCGACGACAGGGAGTCGCCGTTGATCGGGCTGAATACGACGTACCGGCAGTCAGAGTTGATCAGGAAGGTCGGGAGAAAGACCTTGAGCTGGTGCTCGGCGTTGAAGCCCTTGGCCTGATCGCCGGACTGCGAGCCGTCCACGACGACTCCGCAGGAGCCCGTGAGCTGTTCCTGGTGCGTCACGCAGCCGGCCAGGCTCGTGGCGATGAGCGTTGCCGCCGCAAGGGTCGCGGGCACGGCGAGCCGAAGCCGCCGGCCCGAATTTCCTCGCCGGCCCAGTGCTCCTAGTCGGCCCAGTGCCCCTGGCCGGCCCAGTTCGATAGGCCTCATCAGTTGTTACCTCCCTCGTCACCGCGGCATTGCGGACAGGTGCAGTCCGCCATGATGTCGAGCGCCCGGAGCAGCGTCTCGGCAGCCTTGCTGGTGGCCTTGTCCTTTTCCGTGGGGCCGTAGCTCAGTAGGAGCAGCGCGTCGATGCTGTCCCAGATCGGGTCGATGGTGGCGGCGACGGGATGCCAGTCGGCCAGGGCTCTCCCGCCTGCCGCGTGGCCCCTGAGGTAGCCGATGAGATAGGCCTGCCAGTAGCAGTCGATGAGCTGGTTGGAATAGTCGACGGCGGCCTCGGCCCGGGCGCGGGCGGCCGCGGCCTCGATGCGCCAGGCGGTCAGCGATCCGTAGAACCGGCCGCGCGCGCCATCGGTCAGCGTTCGCGGACCGTCGTGCTGGCGGACGACGATCTCGGCCCGGCCGTAGACGGTGCTGACGAGGTCCGCGTAGGTCTCGTGCAGCCAGGCCTGCATCTGGTTGGAGGCCTTGCGCGCGCTGGCGCAGGCCTGGCCGATAAACGGCGTCCACGCCTCATCGGGACCAGGAACGGTCACCGCGGTGCGGCCGTCGGCTCGGCCCCGCCTTTGCGCGTGCATCGTCGCGAGGACGTTCAGCCTGGCGGATTTGACGTCAGGGCGGATCGGATAACTACGCACGCCCGGCTCTGATCATTGACTGCTGCATGCCGTAGTACCTGTCTCTCGGTCATTTCAGATCATCTGGCTATGACCCTTCTTCATGCATATGATAATACCGTGTCTTTGGTTAGCCAAAAGCGCGGAAAATTCCATTAACCACAACGTTCTGATGGAATTCTAAGATTCCACTAAAACGACCTTGGTGATGGAATTGGGCGCGACTCTGGCTCCCATTCACGGGCGAAAGGGGATGAAGTGACTACGCCTGGACCTGGCGAGGAACCGACCACTCTGGATCCCGGGCGCCCTGAGCCAGGTGATTCGCCGACCACGCTGGACCGGGGGCCGCGACCGGAAGACGACGCGACCACTCTGGACGGGCACGGCGGCGGCCCGCCCGGAGGTCCGGGACCGCCGGGCGAGGGACCGCCGGGCGAGCCGGACTACTGGGGCGACTCTCGCTTGCCGCCCGAGCTTGCCGGGCGGTTCAGCTTCGAAAGAGAACTGCCTGGCCATGCCGTCCAGGCCGCGGTGTACCAGGTCAGCGACAAGGCCAGCGGGGAGCTGGCGGTGGTCAAGCTCTACCGCCAGAACCTGCGTCCTGACCAGCAGGTCTGGGACTGGCTCGGGCGCCTGTCCCGCGACGCCCGCGCGGGCGGTGGCCGCGCTGGCGGCGCGGCGGCCAGGCACGTGGTGCGGGTCACCGATACCGGCATGGCCTCGGGGCGCGCCTATGAGGTCATGGAGTACCTGGCTGGCGGTGACCTTTACGAGCTGCCCAGGCGAGGTCCCATGGAAGTGGACCCTGACCTGCTGGCCGAGGCGGCCGGGCAGGTAGCGCAGGCCCTGGCGGCCGCGCACGCGGCAGGCATCATTCACCGGGACGTCAAGCCGGGCAACATCCTGATCAGGCAGGCAGGCGCGGGCACGGCGGGCACGAGCGCGCTCGACGTCGCGCTGGTCGACTTCGGCATCAGCACCTACGTCGGGCCGGCCGGGCAGCGATTCAACCCGACGCGGTCGATGAGCTATCGCTACGCGGCGCCCGAGTGGCTGCAAGGACGAGGCTTCCTGAGCCCGGCGGTTGACTGGTGGGCGCTGGGAATGACGATCGCCGAGCTGGCCGGCGGCGCGCATCCCTTCGAGGAGATGGAAGACTACCTGATCAGCCTCCATTTCTCGGCCGGCCGCGCGATCAACCTGGCGCTGGTCAAGGATCCCCGGCTGGCGCTGCTCTGCCGCGGCCTGCTGGTCAGGGACCCCAAGGACCGCTGGAACCACAAGCAGGTGGCGGAGTGGTGCAGGGGCGAGTCACCCGAGGTGCGCGGCGGCGCCGGCGCGGACGCCGGCCAGGGCGCCGACGATGAGGATGACGCCCGCGAGCCGTTCAGCTACCTGGACCGCACCTACTGGACGCCGGTCGAGCTGGCCGTTGCGCTGGCCAGGGACTGGGATGTGGCTATCGGCTACTTCTTCTCCGACGGGAGGAAGCCGGACAAGGCACGGCCCGACAAGGCACGGCCGGACAAGACGCACTGGCGGCGGCTCAGCGAGTGGCTGGCGACTCTCACCGACGCCGAGCACGACGAGGCCAGCAGGAAGGCGCTGATCGAGCGCGTCTCCAAGGGCCGCGAGCCCGCCGATGTCAAGCTGCTGCGCCTGGTGCGCTGGCTGTATCGCAGGCTCGAGCCGATCTATCGCACGGTCGTGGTGACCCCCGCCGAAGTGCCCGGGCTCGCGCTGGCCGCGATCGGAGATCCCAGCTCGGCCGGGACCGGCGAGAGCACCGCCAGGACGGTCATCGAGGATCTCTGGGAGCACAGGCTGCTGGCCGAACTGGCCCAGGCGCCGGGATGCGCCGACCTGACCGGGATCGACCAGCGCTGGCGGACGAACCAGCACGCCTGGGATGCCTTCGCCGCGAGCAGGGGCCAGCGCGATCCGTACCTGCGCCAGCTCCTCGGCGAGGTTCCCGATGACCAGATCAGGTACTACCTGCTGTGGCTGGCGTCCGCCGAGAGCACGGCCAGGCGCCACCTGCGCGAGATCGCCACGGCCACGCAGGAGCGCCTGGCGGTGCCGCTGCCCTGGTACTCGGACCTGGCGGGCCCGCAAGCGGGCCTGCTGAGCTTGCTGTGCGCGGCGCTGCTCGCCGGGGTTGCCCGGGCCGAAGCGCGCCGGACGCTCGAAGATCGCCGGGCCGAGCAAAGGCGCAGGCACCGGATGCTGACCCAGCGCCGCCTGGACGACTGGCGCCGCAGGCAGAACCGGCCGATCGCGCTCGGCTGGGCCGCCTCAGGAGTCGCGATCGTGGCGGCGTTCTGGATCTGGCTGATCGGCCTCAGCGACGTCCTCCCGTTCGCCTCCGATCAGGCGGTCGACATCGCCTGGATCGGCGTGGTCCTGTCGCTGATGGCCTTCGGGGCGGCCGAGATCTGGCTGGCCACGGCGATCGGCGGCCCGTATCACCCTGGCGGCTATTCGCTGATCAACTCGGGATTGAGCACGGCCGGCCGGGCGCTGCGGCCGCTGCGCCGCCGGGGCGCGGTCCTGCTGGTCATCTTCGCGGCCGGCGTCCTCGGCCTGATCGCCGCGACCTCGTACATCCCGCTGGTCTTGCCGCTTGCCTGCACGGCAGGCGAGTTCGCCTGGGTCCGTTCCCGCTACCGCCGCTGGCTGGCCGACGAAGAGGCCCGGGCCGAGGAGCTCAGGCTCGCGGCACGGGAATTCCGCGCGGACAGCAGCGGACTGACCCGCGGCAATCACAACTAAGGAACGAGGGAGAAATAATGAGTTCGGGAGCTCTCGCCCTTCCGCTGGCCGCCCTGCTGCTGGTGCCCATCGCCGCCGCCGCGCTCGCCGTGATCGCGGCAGCGGGTGTGGCCGCGCTGGCTGTGCTGGTGGCACGGGCCGCCATGGCCGGGGCCGAGGCGGTCGCCGGCGGCATCATCAGGCTTGGCGAGATGGTGGACGCCAGGCGGGAGGCCTACATCGAGGCTGAGCAGGCGGCGGCGCTGTGGCAGCTCGCCGTCGCCGAAGTGGTCGAGCGCAACAGCCAGGTCAAGTCGCTGGCCGGCCTGGCCAGGGCCGCCGGCGGGCCAGATTTCCCCGTGCCGCCGCCGTGCGACCTCGCCGGCGCGAGCCTGTGCCAGATCCGTGACTGGTGCGAGAGCACCGACAAGTGGCTGGCGGTCGCCCGCGAGGAACTCGAGCGCATGGCTGTCGCCGAGTCGGTGCGCCAGCTCGCGAGCATGCTGCCGGCCAGCGACGTCGGCCTGACCTCGGCGGCCCGCGCGCTCGCCGACGGCCATTCGGCCAGGGCCGCCGCGCAGGCAGCGGCCCAGCGCGCGGCCCGGGCGACGCCGGCCGTGCCCGGCGGCCTGCAGCGCCGCAAGGACGAACTCGCCGCCGAGGTCGACGCCGAGCTTGCCAAGCTCGACCCGCAGGCGCGCCCGGGCGATCGCGCCAAGGTGCTGCGGGTCGCCGCGAGGGCGGTCGCCGCTGACCACCCCGACACCGGCCGGACGCACGCCGACCACCTGAGCGAGGTCATCCGCGTGGCCAACAAGGCGGCATCGGATGCGCTGGCCGCCGCTCGCCTGCTGCAGGGGCTGCGGTTCGAGCCGCTGCCGACCGGGGTAGGCGGCCACCAGGTAGCCCCGGTGATCCGGAGTCTCGAGGCGGTCATCGCGGGGGAGCGCGAGCTTGACGCCGGGCTCGCGAGCGAGGCCAGGGAGCGGCTGAGCGAGATCGAGGCCGCCGGCCTGCAGGCCTACCTGCGCGAGCAGGTCAGGCAGATCATGGCGGACAACGACTGGGCCGTCGAAGGCGATTTCGAGCTGCTGGGCGCCGGCGCCGATTCCCTGAGCTTCACCAGGGCGGACTGGGCCGGCCACCACCTGCACGTCGAGTTCGGCGGCGCCGACATCACGTACGAGACGCTGCGGGACCACAAGGCCGGCGACGACGGGGCCGCCCGCCTTGACCGGAAGCGGTGCGACCAGGTCCGCGCGGCGATGGACGACGCCGGCGCCAAGCTCGGCTCGGGCGGCGCAGCGGTCAGGGTGCTGGCGAACGACGGCCCGCCCGTGCGGCACCTCAGCGACCGGCCAGCGCCGCGCAGCGCCGGGACCACGCGGTCGCGCCCTGTCACCCTGGCCCACCGCGAGGAGAGTGAGCGGCCATGACCACGCCGGACGCTGGCTGGCCGGGCAGCCTGCCAGGCTGGCCGGCTTTCATCAGGGAACTCGCCGGCACGCTGGCCGCCCGCTCCGAGTTCGTCCTGCAGGGCAACATCAGGGACATCTTCCTGGTGCCCGCCGCCGAGTCGGCTGGGGCACAGTCATTTGCGGCACAGCCGCGCACGACCCTGGCTCTGATCGAGGCGCTGTGGCAGTCACTGAGGCCAAGCGGGTACCGCTGCCTGATTACCTACGATCCGGTGCACGGCATGGGCGTCTACCCGCCGGGGCCGGCCTCCCTCGCCGAGGCCGAGCGGCTCCTGGGTCCTGGCGTGATCGGCGGCGCCCCGACGCTGGGCACGCTGCGCTGTTACCTGGCTGCGGTGGCCGGCGTCGCGCCGCCGGCCGGTGACGGGCAGCCGCCGGCCGACCGCCGGCGGGGCGACGCGGCCGCGCGCCGGGACCGGCCCCGGGTGGCATTCCTGATCGACTACGCGGCGCGCATCACGAGATCGCCTGACAACCTGGAGGCCGAGGAACGGGACTTCTTCCTGTTCTGCCTGAAGCTGTCCCACGTCGCCGAGCGGTGCGCCGGAGGGCCGCCGGGGCGCCCTCTCGCCCTGTTCAACCCCATCATCTGGCTGGTCGAAGGCGAGCGGGACCTGCCCGCGTGGCTCATGGCCGGCAGCGAGCGGATCAGGACGATCATCATCGGCCTGCCCGACCTGGAGACCCGCCAGGAGCTGGCCGGGTTGCTGGCTCGCGACTTCGGCATCGGGGAGCCGACCGGCGAGCAGCGCAGGCTCATCGCCAGGTTCGCCGAGCGGACCCGCGACCTCAGCCTGTTCGCGATGCGCGAGATCACCAGGATGGCCATCGAGCGGCAGATGCCGTTCGAGGCGGTCGATGACGCGATCCGCATCTACAAGCTGGGCGTCTCGGACAATCCATGGCGGCGGGCCTCGGTCAAGCACCGCATCGCGGCCGGCGCGGCCCAGATCACTGCGACCGCGACCGACCAGGAACACGACGGCGTCAAGATCACCGAGCGCGTCTTCGGCCAGGATCGCGCCGTCGGCAAGACCATCGACATCCTGAAAAGGGCGGCGCTCGGCCTGTCAGGCGCGCAGGCATCGAATCCGGGCAGCAGGCCGCGCGGCGTGATCTTCTTCGCCGGGCCCACCGGCGTGGGGAAGACCGAGCTCGCCAAGGCGACCGCCGCGCTGCTGTTCGGCGGCACCGGGTCCTTCCTGCGCTTCGACATGAGCGAGTTCGCCGCCGAGCATTCCGATCACCGGCTGATGGGCTCGCCTCCTGGCTATGTCGGGTTCGAGGCGGGCGGCGAGCTGACGTCGGCGGTACGGGCACAGCCGTTCCAGGTGGTGCTCTTCGACGAGATCGACAAGGCGCACAAGCGGGTGCTCGACAAGTTCCTGCAGATCCTGGAGGACGGCCGGCTTACCGACGGACATGGTGTCACCACCTATTTTTCCGAATGTGTATTGATCTTCACGTCCAACCTGGGCGTGATGGCGCCGGAGACCACGGATGAGCCGAGGGGGCGGGTCGCGACGGTCAGCTGGGGCGACTCGGACGCGGTCGTGGAGGAGGGCATCAGGAATGCCATCGCTTACTACTTCAAGACCGTGCTCGGACGGCCTGAGCTGCTCAACCGCTTCGGCGACAACATCGTGGTCTTCAGCTTCATCTCCGAGGCAGCCGCTGAGCAGATCTTCGGCCTGCAGGTCGAGAACATCGCCAGGCAGCTCAAGCGCGAGCAGGAGCTCGTCCTCGTGCTGACGGACGCGGCCAGATCCCAGCTGCTCCGGATGTGCACGGCCAACCTGGACAACGGCGGCCGCGGCATCGGCAACGTGCTCGAGTCCGCGCTGATCAACCCGCTCGGCCGGGAATTGTTCGACAAGGAACGCGCGCCGGGCTCGACGATCGTCGTGTCGGGCGTCAGCGAGGTCGACGGCGCCTACGCGCTGACGCTCGGCTCCGCGGCTGACCGGGGATTCGCCGGGTGAGAGTCTGCGTTCAGGGTCACCCGGCGCCGCCGGGCGTGACACTGTGCCCGCTGCCGTGCTGCCGGGAAGACGTGATCGAGGTCGATGATGCGGCCGATCTGGGGGAGCCCGGCGGTGAGCCGCTGCCGCTGGCACCGCCGCGGGTCGTGCTCGGCTTCGCCGGCGGTGACGTGCGGCTCGCGCCAGGCGAGCAGGCGGCACTGGGCCGGAACGCGGGCAAGGCCCCGTTGTACGCCCCGTTGTTCGCTGCCCATACCAACGTGTCCCGGCTGCACGCGACCGCGGGGATGAACGAGAGCGGCACGATGTGGATCAGGGACGAGGGGAGCCTCAACGGCACGTTCGTCAACGACGAGCGGCTCGTGCCTGGCGCGCCCAGGCAGCTGAGCGTCGGCGACACCGTCCGGCTCGCCCTCGACGCGAAGGGCGAGGTCCGCGAGCTGGGCGAGGGATAGCTACCGGCCCGGCTGACTACGGCCGGGCGGTGAGCCGGTCGACCAGGTGCAGGGCACGCCGCACCGGCTGGCTGTCGGCCGGGTAGTGCGCGGCTGACAGCCGCAGCGCGCGCTGAGCCGTGCGGCGTGCCGCCGGATTCGAGTCCGCCGCGAGCGCGCTGGCCAGCAGGTACTCGGCGCAGCCCGGCCGCAGCGCGGTCCGCCGCCTGGCCGCGATCGCCATCACGTACTTGATCTCGCCGATGGCGCTCGTGCGCTGACCGAGCAAGAGAAGAGCGCGGGCGTGCAGCAGGTGAGCGCCGAGCGCACCGGGATCGTCGGCGCCGAACCGCTCCGACCGCGCCCAGGCCGCGATCCGGGACAGCCGCTCGGCGCGGGCGGCGAATTCCGGCTGCCGCCCCGGCAGGCCCGCGAGCCGCACGAGCGTTTCCGCCAGATCGAGCTGCGCTCCCCACGTGAAGGGGTGCGACAGGCCGTACCGGTCCCGGCGGTCGCGCAGTTCCTCAGCCAGCATCACCCGGGACTTGCTCAGGTCGTCGTGCCGGCCTCGGGCGCCGAGCGCCACCGCGAGCTCGGCGCGAGCGGCCGCCGTGCGGTAGTCGTCCGCGCCGAACAGCGCATCGCTGAGCATCCACTCAGCCTCGGACAACCGGACGGCCTCCCGAAGATCCTGCGGCCGGCCGCAGCGCCTGACATGCCGCGCGTGCTGGACGCGAATGCGCAGTAAAGCCGGGTCGGCCGCGCTCAGGCACGCTTCGGCGCGGCGGCGCAGGTCCAGCCACGCCGCCGCTGACTCGGCGGCCGGCCGTGCCCGGCTCCTGACTTCCTCCAGAGCGCACTCGGCGAGCAAGGCGACCTGGGGCGATTGCCGCGAGCTGGCCGCCAGTTCGCTGAGGCGGCTGACGCAGTGCTGATCAGCGCTGGCCTCGGCCCGGTGCAGCAGGGTCTGCATCCGGGCGAGTGCCTGGGCTTCCTGGGCGGTCCTGGCGGGGTCAGCAGGCATGCCGGTCGCCTACCAGCGCAGCCAGGTCAGCGAAGTCGGACCCGAAGTCGTCCTGCAGCTGGTTGCGCTGCTCGACGGCAAGGGTCGGCCACAAGAGCCGCAGCCCGGTCAGCGTCTCAGCCAGCCGATCGGTGATCTCCCCGAACGATGGCCGCCGGCCAGCCCGAGCGCCATGAGATCTCCGCTCACCGCTTCGAACACCTCCCGGGGCTGGGCGCCGAGCTCGCCGCGTCCCAGCTCGATGACCTTCGCCAGCAGGTCCCTGGCCCGCGCCGGCGAAGCGAGACCGGCCGCGATGATCACCAGGTCCTCCGCGGCCGACATCGGCGGGTCGTTCTGGCAGCTGGCCGCGAGAGCCTGGTTGTCGTGCGCCCAGACGGCGAGCACCCGCACCAGGGTCGCAGCGGCGAGCTGCTTGCCGTGCGGCTCGGATTCACCTAGCTCCGCGAGCCACCCGGCGCGGTAGGGCCAGTGACTCCACACCTTAACCTCAGCGGCCAGGCGGGCCACGACGCCGCGCCCGGCGGCAAGGCCGGCCGTCAGGGTCCCGTCCACGCGGGACAGCATGGCCGTCCGTGACTTCGGTCCGGTGAGCGTATAGAGCGTGGAACTGGACTGCGCGCCGGCGGCCGACATGACAGCGCCGCGCAGGTCCTGGTCCGGGGCGCTCGGGTCCGGGGCGCTCCGGTCCGGGGCGGGCAGGCAGGAAATAAAGGCCTGGTAATACCGCAGCCGGGTCGCCCAGTTGCCGGCCAGCCTGCCGTGGTCCTGCTCATCGGCTCGCGCCTCGGCGGTGGACGTATACCAGCGACAGACGTCGCTATTTCGAAGGTCCTCGATTAGACAACCCATCAGGCATGCCCCCTTGCCAGCAGCGTCGTGCACGCCGTCGGCCTTTCGCAAAAATCGTACAGCGGTACATTGCTGCCAAGATCAAAGCTGGGCGAACCCCGAAAAACTCCGGACAGATCCGGATAACCAGCCCCGCCGCGAGTAAGGCGGCGCCGAGGCGCCAGAAAAAGGGTCGCCTGAATTCTATTTCTGGCTTTACCGGCGCCGCTGTGCCGCAGTCACATTATTCGCGGCCGCGGGCTCGGCCGCCGGCTTGGTCGCGGGTTCGGCCCGCGGCCGGAGTGCCGGCTCGCGGGCGCGCCGTGCGGCGCGCGGCGTCGGGGGTCGCTGGTAGCCTCTAGCCCTCGTGAGCAAGCGTGCCTTGGAGCCGGGTTCGATCGTGGTGCCCGCGCAGGACTGGCGGCGCCAGGAGCCAGGGCAGGTTCCGGTGCGGGCCGAGCTCCTGCCGAGCCTGCGCGGCTGGCAGCGAGAGGCGTGGACGGCGTACTTCCGGCAGGGGCGGCGCGACTTCCTGCTGGCGGCGACGCCTGGTGCGGGCAAGACGCGCTGGGCGCTGACGATCGCCGCGGAGTTGCTCGCCAGGCGGGAGATCCTGGCCCTGTGCGTCGTCACGCCGACCGAGCACCTCAAATTCCAGTGGGCGCGGGCCGCGTCCGGCATGGGCATCGCGCTCGATCCCGCCTACCGGAACGCCCAGGGCAGGGCCAGCGCCGACTACACCGGGGTGGTGGTGACCTACGCCCAGGTCGCGGCGCATCCCATGCTGCACAGGCAGCGCACCGAGGGACGCTCGACGCTGGTGATCTTCGACGAGATTCATCACGCGGGTGACTCGCTGTCGTGGGGCGAGGGGGTCAGGGAGGCGTTCGAGCCCGCCAAGAAAAGGCTGGCGATGACCGGCACGCCCTTTCGCAGCGACGCCAACCCGATTCCGTTCGTCACCTATCAGGTTGAGCCGGACGGGAGCAGGCGCAGTTCGGCGGACTATTCCTACGGTTACGGCTCCGCGCTGACCGACGGGGTCGTGCGGCCTGTCATCTTCCTTGCCTACTCAGGGCAGATGCGCTGGCAGACCCGTGCGGGCGACGAACTGGCCGCGACCCTCGGCGAGCCGCTGACGTCCGAGCTGGCCGCGCAGGCGCTGCGCACCGCGCTCGATCCGCGCGGCGAATGGGTGGCCAGGGTCATCGAGGCGGCCGACCGGCGGCTGTCCGAGATCCGCAAGGGAATGCCGGACGCGGCCGGGCTGGTCATCGCCACCGATCACGACGACGCGCGCGCCTACGCCGGCCTGCTGAGAAAGGTCACCGGCCAGCGACCGGTCATCGTGCTCTCCGACGACCCGGCCGCCAGCAAGAAGATCGGCGCCTTCGGGGCCTCGGACGACAGGTGGCTGGTCGCCGTCCGCATGGTCTCCGAGGGAGTGGACATTCCGCGGCTCGCGGTCGGCGTCTACGCGACCAGCGTGAGCACGGCGCTGTTCTTCGCCCAGGCCGTGGGGAGGTTCGTCCGGGCGAGGCGCCGGGGGGAGACGGCGTCGGTCTTCCTGCCGTCGGTCCCCGTGCTGCTCAGCTACGCGGCCGAGCTCGAGGCCGAGCGCGATCACATACTCAAGATCCGCTCCGGTGAGCAGGACGAGGAACTGGCCATGGCCCGGGCGCAGCAGCGCCGCGACCATCCCGGCACCGACGAGACCCCGTTCGTCGCGCTGGCGGCCACGGCGCACTTCGACCGGGTGCTGTACGACGGCGGCGAGTTCGGCGCCTCACCTGAGGACGAGGATTTCATCGGCCTGCCCGGGCTGCTCGAACCCGAGCAGGTCGCGCTCCTGCTGCGGCAGCGCCACGCGGAGCAGGTCCGCAAGCAGCGGGCGGAGCCGGCGGGCGCCGCCACGGAAACGGCGCGCGCGGAGACGGCAGCGGCTCCCGCTACTGCCGGCCAGACGCTGACCGCGCTGCGCAAGGAACTGAACGGCCTGGTCGCGGCCTGGCATCACCGCACCGGCCAGGCACACGGCGTGATTCACGCCGAGCTGCGCCGGGCGTGCGGCGGACCATCGGTCCCGCAGGCCACATCGGCTCAGATCGGGGCCAGGATCGAGACGCTCCGGCGGTGGAGTGAGCGCTGACACAAAAGGGGCAGGAATGAAGAGCTTGAGCGTGCCAGGCCGTTATACCCGGCGGTTGCTCGCGGGCGCTGGCGCGGCCGTGATCACGGCCAGCCTGTCCGCCGCCGCGCTCGCCGCCGCCGCGACGACGACAAGCGCGGCAAGCATCGGGCGCAGCACGCGCGGGCCGGCCGGATTCAGGCCCAAGCCGGCGCTCAAGCCGTAGGCCGCCGCGGCCCTGGCGCTGCCCGTGCCCGGCCCCGGCGGGACTCTTGTCAAACGAGCCCGATCGAGTATGGTCATTGCTAGGCAGAACGCCCGTTATCACGCTTCACTTTTGCAGGTCCGACAGCTTCAGGGTGAAGTGCGGTAACGCCTTTGCTGGCGTTCCGCCAGATTTGGTGTGCGGGGAGGTCGGGAGATTCTCCGAAAGGATGCGCCAACCATGATCGATGAGATCCGCCAGTTCGTGCTGGACTCGCTGACGGACATGAACTACAGCATCGATGACGTCGACGACGACACCACGCTCGGCCCGGCCGGCGCCGATGTGGAGTCGATCGCGCTGGCCGAGCTGGTCGTGCGGGTGGAAGACCAGTTCGGGGTGAAGTTCGACGACGACGAGAGCGAGATGCTCGCCGGCATGACCGTGGGCGAGTTCTGCGGCGACGTCAACCTGCGGATCCAGCCAGCCTCGGCGCACTGACCGTGCCAGCTTCGACCGGCCCGGCTTTAGCCGACTCCGCTGGCCTGTACCGGACCGTGCGGCTGATCCGCCGGTTCGAGCAGCGGGCAATCGAGCTGGTGCGGGGCGGCGTGATCGCCGGGGGCATTCATCCCTACATAGGCGAGGAGGCCATCGCGGCCGGCGTCTGCGCCGCGCTGCGAGCGGACGACCTCATCACGAGCACGCACCGCGGCCACGGTCACGTGCTGGCCAAGGGCGCCGACCCAGTCCGCGTCCTGGCCGAGCTGGCGGGCCGGGAGACCGGCCTCAACAGCGGGCGAGGCGGGTCGATGCACGCGGCGGACGTCAGCGTCGGCATCTACGGCGCCAACGCCATCGTCGGGGCCTCGGCGGCGATCGCGGCCGGGGCGGCCTGGTCACACCGGCGGGCCGGCCACGACCGCGTTGTCGTGACGTTCTTCGGTGACGGCGCCGTCAATCAGGGCGTGCTGCTCGAAACGCTGAACCTGGCATCGCTGCACCGCCTGCCGGTCCTCTTCATCTGCGAGAACAACCAGTTCGCGACCTCGATGCGGGTCGAGGACACCACCGCGGGCACGATCACCGGCCGGGCCGGGGCCTTCGGCATCCCGGCGGCGACCATCGACGGCATGGACGCCGAGACGGTGCTCGAGGCGGCGTCGAAGGCCGTCGCCCGGGCCAGGGCCGGTGATGGCCCGACGTTCATCGAGTGCCTGACCTACCGGTTCGACGCGCACCACACCTGGGAGCACACCGTACGGCCGCGCTACCGGACTGCCGAGGAGGTCGCCGCCGGCAGCGCGCGCGATCCGGTGCGGATCCAGGCCGAGCGGGTGCCGCAGGACGTGCGCTCCCGGATCGACGCCGAGATCGAGGAGCTGCTTGACCAGGCGCTGCGGTTCGTCGACGCCAGCCCGGCGCCCGATCCGTCGGGAGCGCTTGACTACCTGTACGCGGACGGCCTGCGCGGGCGGCCTGGGGCGGTCTGCGGGCGGCCGGGGGTGGCCTGCGGGCGGCCTGGGGTGGTCTGCGGGCGGGCGAGAGAGGTCTGATGCCCAATCTGTCCTACCTCAGGGCGCTCAACCGCGGCCTGTCCGCTGAAATGGACCGCGATCCGGCCGTGTGCGTGTTCGGCGAGGACATCGGCATCGCGGTCAGCAACTTCACTACCGGGCTGCTCAAGCGATTCGGGCCTGAGCGGGTCATCGACATGCCGATCTCGGAGCAGGCGTTCACCAGCTTCGCGACCGGAGCCGCGATCTCCGGGTCCCGGCCAGTCGTCGAGTTTCAGATACCGGCGCTGCTTTTCCTGGTGTTCGAGCAGATCGCCAATCAAGCGCATAAGTTCTCGCTGATGACCGGCGGCCAGGTCAAGGTCCCGGTGACCTACGTGCTGCCGAGTTCGGGCTCCCGCGTCGGCTGGGCCGGGCAGCACTCCGACCACCCGTACAGCCTCTTCGCGCATGTCGGCGTGAAGACCGTGGTGCCCGCCACGCCTACCGACGCTTACGGCCTGCTGGTGAGCGCGATCCGCGATGACGACCCGGTGATCTTGTTCGGCCCCGCCGGCGCTGTGCAGCAACGGGAGAACGTAGATTTCGGCACTCTCGCTCCCGTGCCGCTCGGGGTCGGCCGGGTGCACCGGCCGGGCAGCGACGTCACGGTGGTAGCGGTGGGTCATCTTGTGCACGACGCGCTCGCGGTCGCCGATGAGCTCGCGGGCACGATCTCCGTCGAGGTGTTCGACCCGCGCACGCTGTACCCGTTCGACTGGGCCGGCCTGGCGGAGTCCCTGGAGCGCACGGGCAGGCTGGTCGTGGTCGATGACTCCAACCGGACGTGCGGCATCGGCGGTGAGATCCTGGCCACCGCCGCCGAGGAGATGCGCCTGATCGCCCCGCCGAAGCGAGTCACCCGCCCGGACGGCGCGGTGCTGCCCTTCGCCCGCGAACTTGACCTTGCCGTGCAGCCGACCCGAGGCCAGCTCCGCACCGCGATCGAAACCGTCGCGAAGTACCGCTAGCCCGGCCAGGCGCCGGCCAGGCAGGTGAACGGGGCGGCGCCGGTCAGTGCCACGGCCGCGCGGAACCCCGCCGGTGCCCCGACGTCAGCGACCCGGTGCGGGCCGGCAGGCTCGGCGCAGCTGACGACCTCGCGCTCGTGAACCGCTGCCTTGAGGTTTGCCCAGATCCGGCCGCCCGAGGCCTTCACCGCCGCCTCCTTGCGTACCCACAGGTGCGTGAACCGGTCCGCCCGGGTCATCGCGTCGTCCGCGGCCGCCACGTACCCCGCCTCATCAGGCGGAAAGAACCGCGCGGAGAGCCCGACCGTGTCCAGCGCGGGCTCCAGGTGCTGGATGTCGGCACCTACCGGGCGGCCGGTGCTGATGGCCACCGCGACGAGGTCCCCGGAGTGCGACAGGCTGGTGCGCAGCCCGGACCACGGCGCCGCGAGCTCCGGCCTGCCGTAACGGCCCGGGGTCCACCGCAGGGCGGTCGGCGGCACCGTCAGCTCGCTGCCGGCCAGCATCCGGAGCGCGCCGTGCGCGACCGTGAACCGCTGCCGGTCGCGCACGTTCAGCAAGGCCGCGGCGCGGGCGCGCTCGCCGTCGTCGAGTACGTGCCGGCAACTGGCCATGGCCTCACGGGGCAGATCGACCGGAATAATCCAGACGCGGACAACATCGGTCACGTCCGAGCCGGTCACGTCCGAGCCGGTCATGACCAAAGAGCCTAAGGGATTGACAGCCGCCGCCATAGGCTGACGACAATCAGCCTATGTTCGAGCAAATCAGGCGGGACCGGGTGGCCGTGAAGTTCTCCGGCGCGGAGTCAGGCATTGAGCCATTGAGCTGGGGCCAGAAGACGACCTTGCGGGATATGCGGGCCAACGGCACTCAGTTCAGCATGAGCGGCAGGACTCATCTTGCCGAGGGCAGCGGCATCGACGACGCGGCGGCCCGCCTGAGCTACGTGATGAGCCGGTATGCCGCCCTGCGGATGCGGCTGGCCGCCGACGACGCCGGGCGCCCGTGCCAGGAGATAGCCGGGTCCGGGCAGATCGACCTCGAGATCCAGATGCTCCCCGATGACGCCGATGACGCCGACGTCACGCGCTACCTCGACGGGCTGCTCGACACCTGGCAATTCGAGCCATTCGATTTCGAACGCGACTGGCCGCTGCGGATGGCCGTGTTCCGGCATCGCGGCGCCTACCGGCACCTGGCCTGGGAACTTGGCCATCTCGCTGTTGACGGCGCTGGTCACCTGCTGCTCCTCGCCGACCTGATGCCGGGCGGAATCGAGCGGCACGCGGTCGGCGACTCGCCGAGCCAGCAGATCATCGACGTTGCCAGAAGCGAGCAGGAGCCGCAGCTCAGGCAGCTGAGCAGCCGCACCATGCGGTTCTGGGAATCTCAGCTTCGCCAGATCCCCGAGCTGACGTTCGGCCAGCCTGCCCGGCCCGAGGGCGAGCCCGGGCCGCGGTACTGGCGCGTCGAGTGCGTCTCGCCGGCGGCGCACCTGGCCATGCTGGCTATCGCCGAGCGAACCGGGACCGACGCGTCGCGAGTGGCGCTTGCGGTGATCGCGACCGCCATCGGACGCGCTACCGGCACCCACGCGCTGACTCTCAACGTCACGGTAAGCAACCGCTTCAGGCCTGGCCTCGCTGACGTCATCGCGCCGCTCGCGCAGAACTCCGTGGTGAGCATCGACGTAGCGGACGCCTCGGTCGACGAGATCGTAGTCCGGGCGCGCGGCACTTCCCTCACCGCGGGCATGCGCGCTTACTACGACCCGGATGACCTCAGGGAACTGACCGCGCGGCTGGACTCCGACCGCGGCCATCCGGCCAGGATCAGCTGCCGCGTCAACGACCAGCGCGCGATGGCCAGACGCTCGGGCGCCGGCGATGGCCCGGGCGAGGTGACCGCGGACCAGATCAGGGGGAAGCTGGGCCAGACCGCGCTGACCTGGCTCCGCCCGCTGGAATTCGACCTGCACGACCAGGCCGTCATCCTCATCCAGAACCAGCCCGACGTGATCTCGCTGCACATGCTCTGCGACCTGTGGAGCATCAGCCGGGCGCAGGTGGAAGCCCTGCTGCGCGGCGTCGAAGAGGTTGCCGTCGAGGCCGCGTTCGACCCGGCCGCGCCGACCAAGATCACGGCGCGAAGCGCCAGCTTAGCGACGCGGGCCTGACCGGGCGATCCGGGCAGACCGCTTCGCACCGCTGTGCCGTTAGTGTCGTGCCAGCCGCACCAACGGCACAGCGGTGCGATGACCTTTCGCCCGATCCGGGTCAGGCCAAGGCCGCGAGCGCCTGAATCCCCGCAACCCGGTCACCCTCCGCCCGCTACATCGCGCCGCCGGTCTGAGGCTGCCGGGTTGCTCGTGTCCTGGTTCGTGGAGGCAGATTTCCGCTGCGCGGCACGGCGTGCCCGGGGCAGCGACAGCAGCGTGGCCCTCCCTGTTGCTGTTGCGACGGTCCGCCGTGAGCAACGTGGCACTCCCGGCCCGCACTAGCCATCGGGAGGGAGTGCCACGTTGGTCTGTAAACAGGGGTGGTTTGTCCCCCGTTTACACCGATGCACCAGCGCCGGCCCGCCGGCACGGATGGTTGCTGTTGCCTTGCGTCCCGTTTGACAGGAGCGTGGCCCGAGTTACTGCTGTTGCCGGCGCGAGAGCGCCGCCAATGCGACGCCGCAATGAGTCTGGGTGGAGACGAATGCTGATTCCTGGCATTCCTGGGTGGAGGATTGTCCCATGAAGGAGTGTCGTCCGGACTATCCGACGACGATGCTCCTACACGCGAAACCGCTCCTCCAAAAGAGGCTGTCGGGTGCTCGAGGTCTTGGAAGGTCAAGCTCCGGCGGGTCAGCGGGGAGACTTTCCCTGAGTTATCTGGGAGACTTTTCACTCAAGGGAGAGTTTTCAGTTCTATTGACTGAAAAAAACTCCCCGGAGCGAGAACTCTCCCCCACGATGCCGGAAAAGGCTCCCCGATCCTGATCACGAGCCGCGCGGCAGCCTCAGGGAGCGGTGCGATGCTCCGTGATCATGCTCGAGACCATGATCACGGAAGATCGCCCAGGTCAGGACAGGACGATATTCCGTGATCATGCCCTGGACCTTGATCACGGAACATCGCACTTGCCGGCCCCGCACTGACGGCTCCCCGGACTGAGAACTCTCCCCCATGATGCCGGAAAAGGCTCCCCGATCCTGATCGGGGAGCCACCCGACAGCCTCAAAAGCGCGGTCAACTTTCTCTGATCCCGAAACAGCTCCTCCAGAAGCGCGGTCAACTCCCTGACCCGAAACCGCTCCTCGCAGCGCACTCCGGTAGAGCTGCACCCGCGTCACAGCCAGGGACTGGCGGAGGTCGGGCTGGCGGAGGCCGGGCTGGCGGAGGCTGGGCTGGCCGGCTCGCGATCCGGTGCGACAGCCATTGCCAGCTCGCCGGGTCCGCCCGGGCGGCGGGCTAGGCGGGCGGGCTGCTGGTAAAGGCGGCCAGGCTGAGGTAGCGCAGGTCGGGGTCATAGTCGGCGAGTACCAGCGAGTCCGGGTGCGTGGCGTAGTTCGCCAGCTTGTCGATGAGGCCCCACCAGACCTCGGTGGATGGCTGCCCGGCCGGCATCGCGTGCACCCGCCCGGTGGCGGGATCGGGCCAGACCGCGGCAAGCGCGGCGCTGAGGACCAGGCCTGCCTCGCGGTGACCGGCCGTCAGTTCGGCGACCGAGGCGGTGGCGAGGCCGGCGACTGCGCCCGGCGCGACTCCCGGAAACTGGCGTATCGCCGCGACGCGCATTGCGCGGTTGTTGCTGGCCGCGTGGCTCTTGCTGACCCCGTGGATGTTGCTTGCCGCGTGGATGTTGCTGGCCAGCCCGTTGCTGTAGAGCATGGCGACGGCCCGGGCTTCCGCTGGGAGCGTTGCCGTGCACTTGTACGGGAGCTCGCCCTGCTCGGCGACGATCACCAGCGCTCGCTCGAGGCCGGCCGATGAGATGTACTCGGCGGCCACCCGCAGGGCGCTGAAGGGCGCTGCCGAGCCCTGGTCACAGATCGCGAATGCCATGGGTGCGCCCGGGGTCACGTGGCTGAGGTAGGCGGCGGTCTGGCGGCCAGGCCGCACATCGTGGACGGCGAACGCGAGTATCAGCAGGTCAACAGGCTCGTTGGCTGCGACAGCCGACCCGATGAGCGCACCCGCCATCTCCCCGTACGACTGGCCGGCCAGCGGACCGGGTGCCTCGAGCCCGTAGGGCCTGGCCATGTCCGCCAGGTACTCGCCGACGCGAGCATGGCCGGCCGGATCGTCGAGGAACTCGGCCGGCCCGGAAAAGCTCCCGCGCACGGCCCGCACCAGGTGCAGGTCGCGGCACAGGTGCTTGCCGGCCAGGCCAGCAGGGCCAGCCAGGCCAGCAGGGCCAGCCGGCTCTCCCGGGCCGGCAGCCGGGCGCGTGATGAACATGGCGGCTAGGCGGGCCGGGAATGGCCGGCGACGAAGCTCGCCAGGTTCCCGACAGTCTTCATCTGGTCCTGGTCCATCAGCTCCACGTCGATCAGGACCAGCAGCTGGTCCTCGACTTCGAGCAGCAGTTCGAGTCCGAGCGTGGAGCTGAGCCCGAGTTCCTCCATCAGGCGCATGTCCTCGGTGATGGGGTCGGAGCGGTCAAGCAGCCTGGCCAGCACGGTGATCATGGTATCGACTACCTGCTGCCGGAATTCACCGTCCACGCCGGCTTCCTGTGCGGTCATCTCGCGCCTCCTCGGCTTCCTCTCGAATCAACTCACTGCCCGAATCAACTCACTGCCCGAAAACAAAACTCAGTGCTCGAAGACCATTGCGGCGAAGGTCGCCCCGCCGCCCGCGCCGACCGCGGCCGCCAGGTAGCGGTCGCCGGGCCGCAGCAGGCCGCGCTCGCACGCGGTCTTGTAGTTGGTGAATACATCCGCGCAGAACACGTGGCCGCCGGTCGGGATGTTGTCCAGCACCACCCGCTCGACCGGGAACTTGAGCAGCACGCACATCCGCTGCCAGGTCACCACGTTGACGTTGTGCGGCAGCACCACGCGGATATCGTCGAGCGTCAGGCCCGCCTCATCCAGCGCCCGCAGCATCACCTCGGCCAGCAAGGGCCGGTACTCCTTCTGCAGGCGCGCGTCGTTCGCGCCGGTAGGGCTGTCGAACTCGCCCCGGACATTCGACGCGTACGCGAGCAGCCGGTCGCGACCGCCGGACGCGCTGACCAGGCACGCGGACGCGCCCTCGCCGAAGACAGTGGTGTCGGCGAACACCTGGGCCTCGCGGGTAAACGCCTTCTCGCCGCTGAGGATGAGCGCGAGCGGCTCATCCTGCCCGTCCGCCGCGTCAGCGGCGAGTAGCCGCCGGCCAGGTCGATCGCGAGTAAACCGCCGGCGCAGGACTGATGGGTCACGGTAAAGGCGAGCGCGTGCTCAAGCCCGAGCGCCCGGCTTACGTCGTGCAGGGGATTGACCGGATACGGCCCGACCGCTGGCATCGCCCGCGCGTACAGCACGTACCGCACCCGGTGCTCGTTCCCCCGCAGGATATCGAGCCCGGCGGCCGCCTTCATCAGCAGGCTGAACAGGGACGAATCCGGGTCGCGGCCGACCTCCCGCAGGCCGTGAAACCGCCGGAACAGCTTGACCTGCATTTCGGTCAGGCCGAGCGAGCCGGCCAGGCTCTCGATGGGTGTCCGCGTCGGCGGCAAGTACACCGACACGGCCTCCAGCGCGGTCATGGTGTCACAGCATCAGGCTGCGTCATGAATGTCAACGTGTGCCACGATAATGGCGTGGCCCGGTTCCTTTTCGTCATCGTTCCCGTTGTATCCCACCTCTGGCCGGCCGTGGCGATCGGGGACGCGCTGGCCGCGAAGGGGCACGAGGTGGCGTGGTGCGGGCCGGAGGGCGACGTGCGCCCGCTCGTCGGGCCCGACGCGGTCATCTTCGCGACCGGCAAGCGCTCCTACCGTGAATTCCGCGAGGTAGGAATGGCCGCGGTGCGGGAACTGTGGGACCAGTACGTGATGCCGCTCAACCGATTCATCTCCGGCCCCGTCGACCGGGCCGTGGCCGGGTACCGGCCCGACGTCGTGGTCGCTGACCAGTACGCCTTCGCCGGGGCCCTGGCCGCGGAAAAGCACAAGGTACGGTGGGCCACGCTCTGCGCCGGCATACTCGAGCTCGCGTCGCCGGCCCTTGATCCCGCCCTGCGGGAGTGGGTCAGGTCGAAGCTGGACCGGGTGCGCGAGAGCGCCGGCCTGGCGGACAGCATCGATCTGCGCTTCTCGCCGCACCTGACGGTCGCGACGACGACGCCGGCGCTGACCGGCCCGGCGCCGCTGCCGGGCAACTGCGTGCTGGTCGGCGCCACGCTGGGCCAGCGGCGGACCGACCCCGGCTTCGGCTGGGACTGGTGGGACCCCGGCCGGCGGCATGTGCTTGTCACCGCCGGCACCATGTCGGCCCACCTGGTGCACGACTACCTGGCGCGGGTGATGACGGCGCTCGAGCCGATGTCCGGGCACCTGCAGGTGGTGCTCAACGCGGCCCGCGAGGTGCTGCCCGATCCGCCGCCGCACGTCCTGGTCGCGCCGCGGGTCCCCATGCTCGAGATCATGCCGCGCCTCGACGCGGTGATCTGCCAGGCCGGGCAGAGCACCGTCAACGAGGCGCTTGCCGTCGGCGTGCCGATGGTGCTCGCGCCGATCCGCCTCGGCGAGCTGATCGTGGCCGACCAGGTGACGCGGGCAGGGGCGGGCGTCGCTGTCTCGTACGGGCAGGCGTCACCGGCGCAGCTGGCGGCCGCGGTGACAGCGGTGCTCGACGAGCCCGGCTATCGCGAGCGGGCGCGCCTGATCGCCGCCGAAATGGCGGCGGCCGGAGGAGCCGTCGGCGCCGCCGGGCACCTGGCCGCGCTGGCCGGGGCCTGAGATCGCCTGTGGCAGATATCGCCCAGGCGATATCTAGGCGGCGCAGCGGGCCTGGGCTAGCATCGGAACGTCACGGCGCCGCCGGGCGCCCGGGGGCGAGTGGGATGGGAAATGGGGCCGGATGACTAATGACGTGCCTCGTCTGCTGTGCGGCACGCCCGAGCTCCCGCCGAAGTGCGTGGCGCTGACCTTCGACGACGGCCCGGGACCCAAGACGGCTGAGCTGGCGCGCCTGCTGCGTGACGAGGGCGTGCCAGGCACCTTCTTCGTGCTGGGCGAGAGCGTGGAACGGCACGGCGAAGCGCTCGACGCCATCCGTGAGTGCGGGCACGTGATCGGGCTGCATGCCGAGAAGCACCACCAGTTCAGGTCCGTGGGGCAAGCTTCCGACGAGCTCAGCCGGTGCGCGGGGCGGATCGGCGATTATCTTTCAGATACGACGTGGTTCCGCCCGCCGTACGGCATCGGCGACTGGGCGGTGCCAGGCTTCGCCGGCCCGGTCGGCTGGCACGCGCAGGGCCGCGACTGGGACATCACCTACCGCCACGGGCAGACGGTAGGTAACTGCGTTGACTCGATCGTCGACGGGATCGTCAGGCAGGGCGGCGGCATCGTGCTCCTGCATGACTTCGCTCCGGCCACCGAGTTCAGGCCGGCGGGCCTTTCCGAATCTGATCTTGACTTGCGCGTCATCGAGATCACGACATCGCTGATCGATCGGCTGCGCGGGGAGGGATTCTCTTTCGTCGGGCTGCCCGAGCCGCCGCGGGCGGCCGGGCCGGAGCCGGGCGCGAATTTCCGCGCGCTGCCAGCGGCGGGCGGGCCGCCGGCCGAGATGCGCGGCGGCAGCGTGATCGGGCTGCCAGCCGATGACTTCCAGGCGATCAGGCTGCACCGGGCGATGGCCAGGGCTGCCGGCGGCGTACTCGACCTCGTCATGCCGATGCGGGTCGGCGGCGACGGGCCCGCTCTCTTCTGCGCGTACCCCCTGGTGGGCCTGAGCTGGTGCTACCTGGCCATGCTCCCGCACGTGGACGAGAGGTACCCGCTCTACGGCCTGCAGGCCCGCGGCCTGCGACGACCCGAGCCGCTGCCCGCGAGCATGGAGGAGATGGCGCGGGATTTCGCCGACCTGATCCGGGCGACGCAGCCGTCTGGTCCTTACAACCTGCTTGGCTGGTCGCTTGGCGGCAACATCGCCTTCGCCATCGCGGAGGAACTCGAGCGGCGTGGTGAGCAGATCGGGCTGCTCGTCATCTTGGACTCGAGCCTGATCGACGTCGGCAACATCGAGATGGAGCCCTGGAACATCTACAATCTCGTTCTCGCGCAGTTCGGGTACGTTCCGGCGCTGACTCCCGCCGACCGCGAGCCCGAGGTCCGTATGCTCGACGTGGTGCGGCGGCGGCCGGGCCTGGGACTCGACGGATGGCCGGACGACCGGCTGCTCGCGCTGCAGCGCGTGATCAGAAACAGCGTCGCCATGTCGCGCGTTCATCAGCCCGGCCGCGTGCACTGTCCCTTGCTATTTTTCTCCGCCTCTCGCAATCCACCGGAATTGGCGGAAAAATTGGACAACTGGCGGTCATTCGTCGATGGCCCGATCGAGGCGGTCGAACTCGACTGCGGCCATCGGCACATGCTGCTGCCCGAGCCGATAGCGCGACTCGGACCAGCGCTCTCGGCAGCCCTGGCGCGGGCAGAGGCGGCCAGTAAAACGCCCATTGTGTAACGTAGCTGGCCCGTCTAGCCTGACGGTGTGAAGTTACGCCTGCGCCCTGGGGCCGCAACGGTGCGTGTCTGCCTTCAGCGGCCGCACCCGGCCTGCTCCGTATACCAGGAGGCTCGATGATTGAGGTCAGCGGCCTGCGCAAGTCGTACAAGGCCAGGCGCGGTCGCAAGAGCACGACCATCGACGCGGTTCGCGGCGTGGACTTCGCCGTGGCGCGCGGGGAGATCTTCGGCTTCCTCGGCCCCAACGGAGCCGGGAAGACCACTACGCTCCGTATGCTCGCGACCTTGATCCGCCCGGACGGTGGCGACGCCGCGATCGCCGGCATAGACCTCAGGCGAGCGCCTGCCCAGGTCCGCGAGCGCATCGGCTTCGTGGCGCAGGCCAGCGGCACCTACAGCCAGTCCAACGCGCGGCGCGATCTGGTGCACCAAGCGCGAATGTACGGCGTCCCGAAAGCCAATGCGAAAGGCCTCGCCGAGACGACAATCAAGGCATTTCAGCTCGACGAGTTCGCCGACCGCCGGATCGGCACCTATTCGGGCGGCCAGCGGCGGCGCCTCGATGTCGCGCTTGGCGTCATCCATTCGCCGCAGGTGATCTTCCTTGACGAGCCCACGGCCGGGCTTGACCCGCAGAGCCGCGCTCGCATGTGGCAAGAGGTGCGCCGGCTCCGCGACGGGGGCATGACGATCTTCCTGACCACGCACTACCTGGATGAGGCCGACGCGCTCTGCGACCGGATCTCGATCATCGACGGCGGGCTGATCGTCGCCGAGGGCACGCCGTCGGACCTGAAGCGCGAGATCTCCGGCGACGTCGTGATCGTCGACCTGGCCGCGCCCGACACCGCCGGCGCGCCCGAGCCGGCGATCATGCTCGAGGCCGCCAAGATCCTGAGCGAGCAGCCGTGCGTCCGGTCCTGCGAGACGATCGACGCCGCGCTGCGGCTCTACGTGGACAGCGCCGCCACCGCCATCCCGCAGGTCATGCGCGCGCTGAGCAGCGAGGGGATCGAGCCAGGAGCGATCGAGTCCCGCCGGCCAAGCCTCGACGACGTGTTCCTGGCCAAGACCGGCCGCACGCTCGCAGACTGACCGCGAACACTGACCGCAGATACTGACCGCAGACACTGGCTGGGAGGGAAAGGCAGCGATGAAGCTTGCCCGTGACACGTGGCTGACGTTTCAGTACGAGGCCAGCCAGCTCGTGCACAGCCCGGTCAGCATCGCGATCACGCTGCTGCAGCCCATTACCTACCTGCTGCTCTTTACCCCGTTCCTCAAGTCCGTCATGGGCGCCTCCAGCTACAGCGCCGCCTATCAGATCTACGTGCCCTCGCTGTTCTGCGCCATGGGGCTCTTCAGCGGCCTCTTCGCCGGATTCGCGCTGATCGCCGCGATCCGCCAGGGTGTCATCGCCAGGTTCCGGGTCACGCCGCTGTCCCGCGTCGGGCTGCTGCTCGGGCGCGAGCTCATGTTCGTCGTGCTGATCGGCTTCCAGGCCCTGGTCATCACCGCCGTGGCGCTGATCTTCGGGCTGCGGGTGCCGCTGCTCAATATCCTGCTCGCGCTGGCGCTGCTCGCGCTGATGGTGCTCGTCGGCGTCTCGATTTCCTACATCCTGGCGATCTTCGTGCCCAACGTGAACGCGCTCGTCAACCTGACCAACGGGGTCACCGAGCCGCTCGCGCTGCTGGCCGGGGTCCTGATCCCGCTGTCAGTCGCGCCCCTGTGGGTGCGGGACGTCGCCCTGTGGAACCCGTTCGCCTGGGGGGCCAACGGCATGCGGGCGATCTTCCAGGGCCAGCTCGGCGCCCAGGTCGTCTGGCAGTCAGGCGCCATCCTGGGCGGGCTGGCCGCCGTGGCCGTAGTGGTGTCGTCACGGGTGTTCAGCCGCGAGATCGCCTAGCCGGGAAGGGAGGAACGCAGCAATGAAGCTGGCCCGGGCAACGTGGCTGACCTTTCAGTACGAGGTCCAGCAAATGGTGTCAAGCCCGCTTGCCATCGCGTTCACGCTACTGCAGCCCATCACCTACCTGCTGTTCTTTACCCCGTTCCTCAAGTCCGTCCTGAACGTCTCCAGCTACGGCGCCGCCTTTCAGATTTACGTGCCGTCGCTGTTCTGCTCGATGGGCCTGTTCGGCGGCCTCTTCGCCGGGTTCGCCTTGCTCGGCGCGATGCGCGAAGGGGTGATCACCAGGTTCCGGGTCACGCCGATGTCGCGCGTCGGCCTGCTGCTCGGGCGGGAGCTCATGTACGTGGTGCTGATCGGCATCCAGGCCGCCGTCATCAGCGTGCTCGCGCTCGCGCTCGGGCTGCGCCTGCCGCCGGCCAACTTCGTGCTCGCCCTGATCCTGCTGGCGATGATGATGCTGCTCGGCGTCTCGATCTCCTACGTGCTGGCAATCCTCGTGCCGAACGAGACCGCGCTCGCGAACCTGACCAACGGGGTGGCCCAGCCGCTGTCGCTGCTGGCCGGGGTCCTGGTACCGCTCTCGGTCGCGCCGCTGTGGATACGGGACGTCGCCTTGTGGAACCCCTTCGCCTGGGCCGCCAATGGCATGCGGGCGCTCTTCCAGGGCCACATCGGGGACCAGGTCGTCTGGGAGGCCGCCGTCATCCTGGCCGGGGTGGCCGCCATCGCCGTGGTGCTGTCGTCCCGGCTGTTCACCCGCGAGATCGCGTGAAGCTAGCAGATCGGAGGCAGATGCCGTGACTGCGAGGAACCTGCGGGCGGTGCTCGCCGCTGATGCCGAGCTCGGCGCGGGCAACGTGCTGCTCAGGCTGGCCGAGCATGGCGCTGACCTGGATATGCCCCGGGTCACGTTCGATACCGACGTCGACGGGATCGCGGCGTGGACGCCCTTGTCACTGCGCACGCTGACCGAGCGGGCAGCCGCCAGGGCCCAGTGGTTCAGGCGTCATGGCGTCGGGCGGCGCGACCCGGTCGCCGTGTGCGTGACGTCGGCGGCGGATGTTTTCCTCAACTTTTTCGCGCTGACCTGGCTCGGGGCGATTCCGGCCCTGATGAACGGCGCCATGCCGCCCGAGATCGCGGTCGAGTTCATCCGGCGGCTGCGGGCTGCCGGGGTGCTCATCGACGCCGATCACGCTGAACTGGCCGGCCATGACCTCGGCGCGCCGGTCATCGGCGACGCGGCTCAGGCCGGCACGGGTGATCCGGCCGGGGCGCCGGCGCACTACCGGCACCATCGCGACGATCCGGTCGCCATCACGCACTCGTCCGGCACGACGCGCATGCCGGCCGCCGTCGTGCACTCCCACCACAGCCTGTTCGCGGCCGTGAGGGCCGTCCGGCTGACGGAGCCGCGCCAGACCGGCCCGGTCAGGGAACTGTCGGCGTTCCCGCAGGCGCACACGGCCGGCGTCATCATCATGAACGAGGCGCTGTGCAACGGCTACGAACTGCTGTGCCTGTCGCGGCAGGGCTCGCCGCGGCAGGACGGCGGGTTCGAGGGCAGCGGCGAGGTCATCATCGACGCGATCGAGCGCTGGCGCCCGACCGCCGTCTACGGCTTCGCCGTCACCTGGGCGGAACTGGCTCGCCACGATCTGGCCGCCCGCGATGTCAGCTCGGTGCGGATCTGGTCGAATAGCGGCGACACCGCTCACGAGGCGCACGTGCGCCGCCTGGTCGCCGCGGGCAGCCACCACGTCTACTCACCGGATGGCATTGTCAGCGCGCCCGGCTCCCGGTTCAACGACACGCTCGGCTCCACGGAGATGGGCTACGGCGGGTTCCAGATGAGCCACACCTTCGACAGCGAGCATTACAACCGCTGCGTCGGCAAGCCGGTGCCCTTCGCCGAGATCATCCTGGTGAACACCGAGACCGGCGAGGAGGTCCCGGCCGGCGAGGTGGGAATGGTCGCCATGAAGTCGCCGACGCTGGCACTCGGATACTGGAATGACTCGGTCAGTACCTTCCGGACCCGCCTGAACGGCTATTACCTGACCGGCGACCTGATGTACCGGGACGAGGCAGGCTACTTCTATCACGTTGACCGGGCCAGCGACGCGGTCGACCTCGGCGGCGGGAAATGGCTGTACAGCGTGCTGTCCGAGGAGCGCATACTCTCCAGCTGCCCGGATGTCCGTGATTGCACGGTCCTGGCGGCCCGGGGCGACGATGGCCAGGTCGTCGCCGAGGTGCTGCTCCTGCTCGCCGCGGCCGCCGGTCCCGCGCCCGACCGGGAAGCCGAGGTCCGCGCCGCGCTGGGGGACGCGGCGGCGGCGCTGCCGCTGCGGATCGTAGCCATACCCGACGACGGAGTCGTCACCGGACCGACGGGCAAGGTACGCAAGTTCCTCATGCGCCGGCAACTGCTGGCGGCCGCCGGAGCGCCTGGCGCCGAAGGGAGTGACTGATGCCTGATGCGAGCCTGTCGCGGCCGCGCGTGGTCGTCGTCAATGACGAGGCAGGCACCGGTTGAGTGCCGCGGCGGCACAGGCAGGCTCGCCCGGGTGGGACCTCGTATTGCCGGCTCAGCACGGGATGATCTTGAACTATATGCGATTTCCTGACGACGGTGTCGACATCATCCAGGCCACCTTGGACTGGACGGGCCAATTAGACCGGAAGCCATTCGAGGCCGCCTGGCAGGTCGCCGCGCGACGGCATCCGATCCTGCGCACGGTCTTCCGCCTCGATGACGGCGATGGCCTGGTGCAGTTCGTCGACCCGGACGCGTCGATTGACATCCGGTGGCACGACCTGCCGCAGCCGCCCGCCAGCGGGCCTGATCATCCGTTCGAGTCGTTCCTGCGGGCAGACAGGCGCGAGCAGTTCGACCTGACCAGGGCGCCGCTCGTGCGCCTGACGATCCTGCGGCGGGTCGGGCCGGCCGACCTCGGCAATACCCCGGCGCATCGCGTGGTGCTCACCTTCCACCACGCGCTGCTTGACGGGCACTCGCTGCGGCTGCTCGTCGACGACGTGTCCGCGGCCTATGCCGCGAGCCTCGACGGCCGCGACGCGCCTGACCAGCCCCGCCCGGCCTTCTGTGAGTTCGTGCGCTGGTGGCACGCCACCGGCTCGTCCGACTCCGGGCAGTTCTGGACCGAGTACCTCGCCGGCACCGTGCTGCCGCAGCCCCTGCCCGGCTATCTCGGCGTCCCGCTGGCCGGGTCCGCCGAGCCGGCCACGGAGCACGCGGTGCTCTCCCGCGCCGACTCCGAGCTGATCCGCCAGGTCGCCGGTGCCGCGGGGCTGAGCTCGAGCACGATGGTCAGCGCCGCGTGGGCGCTGCTGCGGGCACGCTACGGCGGCGTCGCCGATGTCGTGCTCGCGGTGACGCGATCGTGCCGGCGCGGCAGCATCCCCGGCGCCGAGGACATCATCGGCCTGCTGATCAACACGGTGCCGCTGCGGGTCCGCATTGACGAGGAATGGACCGTTGCCGAGCTGCTGACGGCGGTGAACGACGGCATTCACCGGGTCAGGCAGTACCAGCGCACGCCCATGGGGTCGGCGCTGGCCTGTGCCGGGCTCCGGGCGGACACCGCCCTCGTGGACAGCCTGCTCATGTTCGACCGGCGCCGGCTGCAGATCGGCCTGCTCGGCGGCGACGCGGCCCCGAGCTCGGCCCGGCTTGACCGGCTGCCGTCCTACCCGCTGACCTTGTGCGTGTACGACGAGCCGCAGATCCACCTGTCGCTGATCTGGGACCGCCGCCGGTTCGCCGAAGGCTCACCGCAGCGGATGCTCGGCCAGCTGAGCGCCACCCTGATCGAGTTCGCCGGCAGCCTGGCCGGGAAGCTGGCCGACCTGGACCTCGGCCGGGCGGAGGAGCACGGCATCCTGGCCAGATGGAACAGGGCTCCCGCCGCTTACCCCGCGGCGGCCACCATTCCCGGGTTGTTCGCGGCCCAGGTGGCCAGGGACCCTGACGCGGCCGCGCTCGTCTCCGGCGCCGGCGCCATGACCTACGGCGAGCTCGACCGCCGCAGCAACGCCCTGGCCTGGCTGCTGCGCCGGCGCGGCGTGGGCGCGGACGCACCGGTCGCGATGGCGATCGAGCGCGGCCCCGGCCTCATCGTCACGCTGCTCGCCGTGCTGAAGGCCGGGGGCGCGTACCTGCCGATCGACCTCGGCGGCCCGGCGTCCCGGGTCGCCGCCATGATCGCCGCCGCGGCGGCACGGCTGGTGCTGGTCACGGCGCAGACCTCGGCCCGGCTGCCGGAGCTGGCGGGCGCGGAGCTGGTCCGCGTCGACGCGCTCAGCGCGGACGAGTGCCCGCCTGCCGATGAGAACACCGCCCCGCCGGACGTGTCGCATCCGCTGAGCCTGGCCTACATCAGCTTTACCTCGGGCTCGACGGGCGTGCCCAAGGGCGTCGCCGTGCCGCACCGCGCCGTCATCCGGCTGATCAGCGACCCGAACTTCGTCTCGCTCGGCCCGGGTGAGCGGCTGCTCCACCTGGCCCCGATCGCCTTCGACGCCTCCACGCTCGAAATCTGGGGCGCGCTGCTGACCGGCGCCGCGGTGGTGGTCGCGCCGCCCGGCCCGCTCGGGCTGACGGAAGTAGCGGCACTGCTGCGCACCGCCGGCGTCACGGTCGCGTGGCTCACGGCCGGGCTGTTCCACCAGCTGGCCGAGGCCGATCTCGGCGCCCTTGCCGGCGTTCCGGTCGTCCTGGCGGGCGGCGAGGCGCTCAATCCGGACGCGGTGCGCGCCGTGCTAGCGGCGCGCGGCGGCCGGCCACTGGTCAACGGGTACGGGCCGACCGAGAACACCACGTTCACCACCTGCCATGTCATGACCGACCCGGGCCAGGTCGGGCCGGCGACGCCGATCGGGCGCCCGGTCCAGCACACCGCCGTGCACATACTCGACTCCCGGGGACGGCCGGCCCCGATCGGGGTGACGGGCGAGCTGCACGCCGGCGGCGACGGCCTGGCCAGGGGCTACACGGCGAACACGGCGGCGACGGCCCTGGCGTTCGTGCCGGACCCGGCCGGGACCGGCGAGCGCCTGTACCGGACCGGGGACCTGGCTCGCTGGCGCGCGGACGGGACGATCGAGTTCGTCGGCCGCGCGGATGACCAGATCAAGATCCGCGGGTTCAGGGTCGAGCCCGGCGAGGTGGCGGCGGTGCTCCGCGCTCACCCGGGAGTGCGGGAGGCGGTCGTCCTCGTTGCCGGGGAAGGCGCGCAGCGGCACCTGACCGGCTACGTGACGCCTGCCGACGGCACGGCGCTCGATGCCCTGCCGCCCTCGGTGCTGCGCGACTTCGCCGCTGCCCGGCTGCCTGATTACCTGGTGCCGTCCGGATTCAGGGCACTTGACCGGCTGCCGCTGAACGCCAACGGCAAGATCGACCGGGCCGCGCTGCCACCGCCCGAGCGGGAGACCCGCGGGCAGGCCAGCCCGCCGCGCGGCGCCACCGAGGAACGGCTCGCCGAGATCTGGCGGCGCCTGCTGCCGGCCGACGACGCCGGCGGCGCGGTCGGCCACGAGGACAGTTTCTTCGCCCTCGGCGGCAACTCGCTCCTGGCGGCGCGCCTGATGTTCCGGATCCGCGAGGTGTTCGACGTCGAGCTGCGCATGGCCGCGTTCTACGAGGCGCCAACTCTCGCCGCCTGCGCGGCCGTGATTGACGCGGCCAGGGCGCGGGCCGTGCCCGCGGCCGGCGGCGCGCCGCGATCGGCCGCGGCGAAGGGCATCAGCCGCCGGGACCGCGGCGCCTACCGGGTCGGCGCGCAGAAGGAGGCGCAGGCCATGGCCGCCGCGAGCACTGCCGGTCCCGCGAGCACTGCCGGTCGCGCGAGCACCACCGGTCCCGCGAGCACCACCGGTCCCGCGAGCACTGCCAGCATCGGCCGCCGGGACCGGAGTTCCTATCGGGTCGCGAGGCCGGCGCCGGACGGCGCGCCGCAACTCGCGCCGCATCTCGTGCGCCTGAGTGACGACTGGGCGCTGTGGCGGACGATGTGCCTGCGCGCGCCGGGCTTTGGCGTGCATTTGCTTGACGCGATAGGCGACGCGGACCTCGCGCGGGCCGCCGACGCGGTCCTCACGGCGGACGACTCGGTCCCCGGAGCGCGTGAACAGGCCGAGGGCGCCTACGCCGCCAGCTACGCCGCCGGGGTCCGCCGGCTGTCCCACGCCCTGTACGAGGCGGCCCGCCTGCCCGCCCTGCGGGAGGCGGTCGCATGGCAGAACCGGCACGCGCTGACGACCGGCATCGACGTGCTGATACGCCGCGGCCGAGCCGGCCAAGCGCAATGCCAAGCACAAGCTGCACGAGGCGCTCGTCACCAGCTACCTGCAGCGCTACTGCGGCAAGAACGACACGATCGGCTTCTTCGGACCGGTGAGCTGGGCGCACATCGACGAGGAGCCTGGCATCCGCATCACGCATGCCCCTGGCGCCCTCGCCGCCCGCACCACCTACCTGGAAGGCTGGGCCATCCGCGCCATCATGGCGGAGTACGCCGAGGCGATGCGCCCCTGGCTCAGCCCGCGGCGCATGCCATTCCTCGGCCTCGACGGCACCATGCTGCGCCTGCCGCTCGCCCCGGCGATACCGCTGACGCCGGCCGAGGCGGCGATCCTGGCTATCAGCGACGGCACCAGGGACGCCAATGAGATCGCGGCCATGATGACGGCCGATCCCGCGACCGGGCTCGCCGATGCGGAGGAAGTCTTCGAGTTGCTGGCGCGGCTGGCCGACAGGCACCGGCTGGCCTGGCAGATCGACGTGGCCCCGCAGGACACCCGGCCAGATGCCGCGATGCGGGAACTGCTGGCGAGGGTGACCGACGACGGCATCCGGGTGCCGGCCGAGAAAGCACTGGACGAGCTGACCGCCGCCAAGGATGAGCTGGCCGTGGCCGGCGGCGATGCGGATGCGGTCGCATCGGCCATCGCCAACCTGGAGGCGACGTTCACCAGGCTGACCGGCGCCGCGCCCACGCGGCGAGCCGGCGAGAACTACGCCGGCCGGACTCTGTTCTACGAGGAGTGCCTGCGCGGTGACACCGTGCGGCTCGGCGCGGGCGCCATGGACGGCATCCGCGACGCGCTGTCCCTCGTACTCGACGGCGCCCGGTGGTTCACCGCGGAGGTCGGCTCCCTGTACGCGGAGGTCTTCGATGCGGCCTACCGCGAGCGGGCCGCCGCGCTCGGCACCGACGTCGTTCCGCTCTCGGACTTCTGGCTGCTCGTCAACGACGAGATCTTCGGCCAGCCGCCGAAGCTCATCAAGCCTGCCGAGCAGGCGCTGCGGCAGCGCTGGGCGGCGGTACTTGACTTGCCGCCCGACGCCCGGCGAGTCCAGCTCCGGGCAGCGGACCTGCGGGAGAAGGTGAAATCGCAGTTCCCGGCCCGCCCGAGGCCGTGGCCGGTGGCGGTGTACCACAGCCCCGACCTGATGATCGCCGGCGCCGACGCCGCCGAAGGCGGCCCGGTCACCTGGGTGCTCGGCGAGGTCCATCCCAGCCTCATCACCGTGCGCTACGCCACGTGGCTTGAGTTCTATGACGGCGCCGACTCCCTGCGGGCCGCCGCGCGGCACGACCTGAACGGCGCCGGCGTCTGGTTCGCCGAGACAGCGGAGTACGGCGGCACCTGCACCCGGCTTTCCAATGTGATGCCCTCGGCCGGCGACTTCCGGCTTGTCCACGCCCACGACTCGTGCGGCTACGATCCCGCCGAGACCCTGGTGGTCGGCGAGTGCGACCTGATCAGCTCGCCTGCCGGGCTGCGGGTGCGGCGCCGCGACGGCACCTTCGAGCGCGGCCTGCTGGAAATCATCGGCGACCTGGTCAGCACCGTGATCGCCAACCGGTTCGACCTGGTGCTCGCGGGTGCGCACGTGCCGCGCGTCACCATCGACGATCTCGTGGTGATCAGGGAAAGGTGGACCTTCCCCGCCACTGAGCCCTCGTTCGCCAGCACCGTCGATGAGAGCACCCGCTACCTGCAGGCACGGGCATGGGCGGCGAGTCACGGACTGCCCCGGTACGTGTTCTTGCGGTTCACCGGAGAGCTCAAGCCGATCTACGCGGACCTGACGAGCCTCGCGTCGATCGACCTGATCTCCCGGTCGCTGCGCCGCTCCCGCAGGAACGCCGGCGAGGAGGCGACGGTGACCGTCGTCGAGATGATGCCCGCGCCCGACGAGTCCTGGCTCGCCGACGGGCAGGGCCAGCGCTACACCGCCGAGTTCCGCATCGTGGCGGTCGACCAGACAGCGCCGAGACAGGAAGGCTGATCGTGGCCGAGTACGAGTTTCCCGCCTCTTTCGGCCAGCGGCAGATGTGGCTGCTGGCCGAGATGGACGCGGGCGAGCCCACCTACAACATCGCCTGGGCGCTGTGGCTTGACGGCCCGCTCGAGGTCAGCGCCCTGCGGCAAGCCTGGGACGCCGCGCTGGTCAGGCACGAGGCGCTGCGCACGACCTTCCGCAATCAGTCCGGCGTGCCAGTGCAGGTGATCGAGGACGAGCCGGATGCGCGGCCGCTCGAGGTGACCTCGGTCGAGCAGGCGCCGGCCGCCGGCCGGGAGCAGGCAGCGCTGGCCCTGATTCACGAGCTCGCGCGCGCGCCCTTCGATCTGGCCACCGGGCCGCTGGCGCGTGCCCTGCTGGTGCGGCTGTCGCCAGGGACTCACGTGCTCGCGGTCGTCATGCATCACATCGTCGCGGACGGCTGGTCGTTCCGTATCCTGTTCGACGAGCTGTCAGCGGACTACGAGGCGATCAGCGGCGGCGGTGAGCCTGCCGCCGAGGAGCCGCCGATTCAGTATGCCGACTTCGCCATCTGGCAGATGGAGCACGCCGAGGAGGGCGGATACGCGCCGGCGGAGCGATTCTGGCGGACGGAGCTGGCCGGCGCCCAGGCGACGATGTCGCTTCCGGCCGACGAGGCGTACCCGGCCCGCCAGAGTTTCGCCGCCGATTTCATCGATAGCACTATTGACGGCGGCCTGGCCGACGCGCTCAGGAAACTCGCCGCGCAGCACGGCACGACGCTGTTCGCCGTCCTGCTGGCCGCGTACGCGGTAGTGCTCTCCCGGCTGACTGGCAGCGACGACTTGCTGATCGCGGTGCCCATGGCCGCTCGCACCCGGCCGGAGACCGAGACGGTCGTGGGGCTCTTCATGAACACGGTCACGATCCGGGTCAGGATCGACCGGGCCGGGACGCTCAGCGACCTGGTGCGGTCGGTCCACGCCGCGACCGTGCGGTCGATGGCGCACCAGGAGGTGCAGTTCGCCAGGGTGGTGGAACTGGTCAGGCCCGATCGCGACCCGGCCAGGCTGCCGCTGGTCCAGGTGTCATTCGCGATGGAGGAGCCGTGGACCGTCGCCGGCCGAGGCGGGCTGAGCTGGCGGCCGGAGCTGACGGAGACCGGCACGGTCAAGTTCGAGATCGAGCTGGCGGTCACCGAAGCGGCGGCCGGCCCTCAGGCGCGAGTCAGGTACAACACCGACCTGTTCCACGCGGCCACCGGCCAGCTCGTGGCCGACGGGTTCATGACCATCCTGCGCTGTCTCAGCGACGATCCTGACCGGGCAGTCGCGCAGGCGGACATCATGCCGTCCGGCACGCTCGCCCTGGTGACGAGCATGTGGCCGGGCAGCGGCCAGGTCGCTGACCCCGGCGCGACCGCGATCGCCAGGCTCTGGGCGGCCTGCGCTACCGGCTCCGTGGTCGCGTCCGGCTCAGACGGCGCCCTGACCGGCGATGACGTGCGGGACATGGCGGGGCGCGTCGCCGCCGCCCTGCGCGGGCACGGAGTCGGCGTATCCGACCGAGTCGCGATCCTGCTGTCCCGGGGCGCCCGGATCCTGCCGGCGATGCTCGGGATCTGGTCGGTCGGCGCCTCTTACGTGCCGCTTGACCCGATCTATCCCGACCAGCGGCTTGTCACCATGCTGGGCGACTCGGGCGCGGCCGCGATCGTCGTCGACAGCGGGGCCGGCGACGCCCCCGGCGTGCCGCCGGGCGCGAAGCCGGTAGCCGTCGTGGACCTGGCTGCCCTGCCCGGCGACGCGGATCGGGGCGGGCCGCTTGACCTGCCGCCGTCGGCCACCGCGGTGACGATCTTTACCTCGGGATCGACCGGGCGGCCGAAGGCGGTCAGCGTGACCCAGGGCAGCATCGCCACCGTGCTTGACGCCGTGCGGCCGCTGTTCGCCCTCGCCCCTGCGGACCGGCTGGTCGCCTTGTCGACCTTCGCGTTCGACATCGCCCTGGTAGAGCTGTGCGCGCCAGTGCTCGCCGGCGGGCGCGTCATCATCGCCGATGCCGAGCAGGCGCTCGACGCGGTGCGGATGCGGGAGCTGCTGACCGGCAGCGGCGCGACGGCGCTGCAGGCAACGCCGGCCACCTGGCGGATGCTGACGGACTCAGGCGGCATCCCTGACACTGTGCGGCTGCGGATCACCGCCGGGGAGGCGCTGCCCAGGGACCTCGCCGACGCGATCGGCGCGGGAACCGACGTGCGGCTGTGGAACCTGTACGGCCCGACAGAGACGACGATCTACTCGGGCGGCGACGCCGTCAGCCCGTCGCCGGCTCCGATAGAGATCGCCGCGAACATCGCGGGGGACCGGCTCTACGTGCTCGACGACCGGCTGCGCCCGGTGCCGCCCGGCGTCACGGGCGAGGTTTACATCGGCGGCGCCGGCGTTGCCCGCGGCTACCACGACGCTCCAGGGCTGACCGCGAGCCGTTTCGTCCCTGACCCGTTCAGCGAGCGGCCGGGAGCTCGCATGTACCGGTCGGGCGACGTCGGCCGGTGGCGGCGATCCGGGCGGATCGAGCTCGCCGGCCGCGCGGACCGGCAGATCAAGATCCGCGGCTACCGGATCGAGAGCGGCGAAGTCGAGGCGGCGCTGCGCGCCCAGGACGATATCGCGCAAGCCGTGGTGTCGGTCCGCGGCGGCGGCCACGACGTGCGGCTCGTCGGCTACCTCGTCACCCGGTCCGGCGGCGATCACCCGCCGGAGCACCTGCGCGAGCGCCTCCGCGAGGTGCTTCCCGATTACATGGTGCCGGCCGCCTTCGTAGTGCTGCCCGCGCTGCCGCTCACCGGCAGCGGGAAGATTGACCATCGCGCGCTGCCCGAGCCGGACTGGGGCGCGGCGGGAGGCCAGGCCGCCATCGCGCCGCGGACGCCGGTCGAGGCCAGCCTCGCGGAGATGTTCGCCGAGCTGCTCGCGCTGCCGGAGCCAGCCGGGGTCGTCGACAACTTCTTCGCGCTCGGCGGCCACTCGCTGACGGCGACCCAGCTGATGGCCCGCATCCGGGCCGTCTACGGCGTCGATCTGCCTGTCCGCACGCTTTTCTCCGATCCCACGGTCGCCGGCCTGGCCGTCGCGCTCACCGCCGCCGGAGGTGTCGCTGCCGGGCCGGCGGAGCGCACGCTCGTGCATGGTGACGTGAGGTAGGTTCCCAAGATGCGCATGCCTGTGTCGTTCGCGCAGCAGCGGGTGTGGTTCCTCGAACAGCTCGCGCCCGGCAAGCCGACGTACCACATGCCGTACGCGATGTGGCTCGACGGCCCGCTGGATGTCGCCGTCCTGCAGCGGGCGCTTGACGCCCTGGTCGCGCGGCACGCCGTGCTGCGGACGACGCTCGTCGCCTTCGACGGAGTGCCCGAGCAGCACATCGCCGGCAGCCTGGCGATCCCGATCGAGCTGATCGAGCTCACGGACGATGCCGGCGACAGCGAACGAGCCCAGCAGGCCGAGGCGATCGCGGCCGAGCGCGCCCGTCAGCCGTTCGATCTCGCCGCCGGCCCGCTGCTGAGAGTCGCGCTGATCAGAACCGGGTCCGACCGGCACCTGTTCATCCTGGTCATGCACCACGGCATCAGCGACGGCGAGTCCATGCGCATCATGATGGACGAGCTCTCCGCGCTCTACCGGGCGGAGATGACGGGCGAGCCCGCGTCGCTGCCGAGGCTGTGGCTGGGCTACGGGGACTACGCCGTGTGGCAGCAAGAGCGGCTGCGCGGCGAGGAGCTCGAGCGGCAGCTGAGCTGGTGGCGCCAGCATCTGAAGGGCGCGCCGACGGTCATCACGCTGCCCAGCGACCGGCCAAGGCCGGCCCGGCCTACCCCTTTTGGCCACGTCGCGGTTGGCACCGTCGACGCCGGGACGACCCGCCGCCTGGCGGCGCTGGCCCACAGCGTCAACGCCACGCCGTTCATGCTGTTCCTCACTGGGTTCGTGGCGACGCTGTCACGCTACGCGCGCCAGCGCGACCTGGTCGTCGCCACCCAGGTGACCGGCCGGACCCACATCGAGCTCGACCCCATACTCGGCATGCTCACGAACACGGTCGTGCTGCGGATGTCGCTCACCGACGACCCGACCTTCAGGACGCTGCTCGAGCGGGTCAGGGACACGACCGTAGACGGCATGTCGCATCAGGAACTCCCCTTCGAGAAGCTGGTCGAGGACCTCGAGCCCGACCGCTCGCTCGCGCACCCGCCGCTGACCCAGGTCCAGTTCGCCTACGGGTCGCTCACGCCGCCCGCGCTTGACCTGCCTGGCATCACCGCGCGGAACCGCGCGCTATTCACCGGGACCGCGAAGCTCGACATCACCATGTACGCGGACAGCGCGGAAGGCCAGCCAGCGACCTTCGTGATGGAGTACAGCAAAGACCTGTTCGACCATGCCTGGGCCGAGCGCTTCCTGAACTGCCTGGCGTGCCTGCTCGGAAGCGCGGCCGACGCCCCGGACATGCTGGTGGCCGACCTGCCGATGCTGTCGCCGCAGGAGCGGGATGAGCTGATCATCGGTCGCAACCGCCAGCCGCTTCCCGCCGGTGACCACGGCGGTGACGATGGCGGCGGCACCGCCGGGGACGAAGCTGGCGGCGCTGCCGGCGACGAAGGCAGCCTGGGCGTTCTGCGGCTGCTCCAGGCGTCCAGGTCGCGCGTGATCGACAGCAGCGGGCCGCTGCCGATGAGGCTGGTATGCGACCGCGCCGCCAGGATCGCCCGCGTGCTCGCCGATCGCGGCGTCAGCCCCGAGACGCGCGTCGGGCTGTGCACCGGACGTGGCATCGGCATGCTGGCTGGGCTGCTCGGCGTCTGGTGGGCCGGCTGTGCGTACGTGCCGCTTGATCCTGGCTTCCCGCAGGCGCGGCTCAATGCGATGGCCCGCGGCGCTAGCCTGCGGATCATCATCTCGGACACCGCGCACAGCGAGCTCGCCGGGTCCGTGGCCGACGGCGCCGACGTGATCTGCGTCGATGACCCGGCGACGACCGCCGCGCTGCCGCTCGATGCAGTGCCGGTGCCCGCTGCCGCGCTCGCCTATGTCATCTTCACCTCGGGCTCGACCGGGCAGCCCAAGGGCGTCGGCATCGAGCACCGGGCGGTCGCGAACTTGCTCGCGTCCTTCCGGCGGGCGCTCAAGCTCGGCCGCGACGACGTGTTCGTGGCCGTCACGACTCTGTCATTCGACATCGCGCTGCTCGAACTGCTGCTGCCGCTGGCCTGCGGTGCCGACCTCGTGATCGCGACGGCCGACGAGACTCGCGAGCCCGACCGGCTGCGGTCGCTGATCGAGCGGACGGCCGCGACCGCGATGCAGGCGACCCCCCAGACGTGGCGCCTGCTGGAATCGGCCGGCGGCGTGCCGGACAGCCTGCGATTGCGCCTCTGCGGCGGCGAGGCACTCCCCGCCGACCTCGCGGAGCAGCTGATGGCGGCTGGCGCCACGCTCTGGAACGTGTACGGCCCGACCGAGACCACCGTATGGTCGGCGGCTGGCGTCGTTACCAGCGCGGAGCGGGCGGCCGAGATCGGGCCGCCAATCGATCAGACCCGCGTGTACGTCCTGGACGAACGGCTGATGCCGGTGCCGGTCGGGGTGGTGGGCGAGGTCTGCCTCGGCGGCCGGGGCGTCGCGCGCGGTTACCATGACCGGCCGCTGCTCACGGCGCGGTCGTTCCGGCCTGACCCGTGGAGCGATGAGCCAGGAGCGCGGATGTACCGCACCGGCGATCTGGGCCGGTGGCGGGCTGACGGCGGCCTCGAGCTGATCGGGCGCAACGACCACCAGGTCAAGATCCGCGGCTTCCGGATCGAGTGCGGTGAGATCGAGGCCGTGCTGCGGGCGCACCGGGACGTGCGCCAGGCGGCGGTCGTGACCGCGAGCAGGGGCGGTGAGCCCGCGCTGGTCGCGTACATCGTGCCCCGCCGGGGCAGTGCCCTGGCGCGGCCAGACACCGACCTGCTTGACGCGCTGCGGCCCCAGCTCCGCGCCGCGCTGCCCGACTACATGATCCCGGCGCTCGTGGTCGCCTTGCCCGCGCTGCCGCTCACGCCGAACGCGAAGGTTGACCGGGCCGCGCTGCCACAGCCGCGGTGGGGTGCTCAGTCGCCGGGGGCCGACCTCGTCGAGCCCAGGAACCAGGTGGAGGCAACCTTTGCCAAGATCTGGGCCGAGCTCCTCGCCACCCAGGCGCCGATCGGCGTTCACGACAACCTGTTCGCGCTCGGCGGCCACTCGCTGACCGCGACCAGGTTCGTCGCGCGAGTCGCCGACGTCTACGGGGTGAACCTGCCGGTGCACGAAGTCTTCGCCGGCCCGACGATCGCCGAGCTGGCCGAGTTTGTCTCTGCCGACCCGAATTTCGGGATCGTCCAGAGCTCGCCCCGCCACGCCGAGCTAGACGCGCTCAGCGACGACGACCTGGATGAACTGCTGCGGGCCGCGCTCGCGCAGCGCAACAGGCGCCAGGCCATGCCGAGCGGCTCTGACTCCTGACGAGTCGCTAGGTTCGGTCTAGCTGGAAGGGCCATTCGCCAGACCGGGCGACGGTCGGGTGGTGCGAGTGTGCCGGGTGAGGTGCGGTGTCCTGGAGGCTGTCGGGTGGCTCGGGGTCTTGGCATGTCAAGCTCCGGGGGCTCAGCAGGCGAGATTCTTCCCGGGTTCCCGGAGACTTCCCGCTTCGCGGAGCGTTTTCCTGCTCTGGCGCGGAGACTTATCGCTGTACGGAGGCTTTCCGGCACATAGAGCGGTCAACGCTCCGTGCTGCGAGAACTCTCCGCGGCGACGCCGGTCAGCACTCCGTGCTGCGAGAACTCTCCGCGGCAACGCCGGTCAGCACTCCGTGCTGCGAGAACTCTCCCCGGTAGCGACGGAGAACGCTCGCGGTCATGCCGCAGATGACGGAGAACGCTCCGCGATCATGCTCCGGCGCGGGAACACGCGGCGATCACCGGCGCGGCGATCCCGTGCCGCCGGAACCGGGCCCGGCCCGCTCCGCAAGAACCGCACCGAACCTCGCGGGGGCCGGGCCTTGGCGGGCCAGGCCGACACGAGGCGGGCGCCCCGGGAGGCAACCTGCCTGATCCCGAGTCACGCGGCAGTCTCCAGGACAGCCGCGATGCTCCGTGATCATGTCCGGGACCGTGATCACGGACGATCGCCCAGGTCAGGACAGCGGCGATGTTCGGTGATCATGCCCGCGAACGTGATCACGGACGACAGCTCGTGCCAGGAGAGGCTGCCGGGTGACCCGGGATCGTGAAGAGCCAGGCGCCTGGCGGGGTCAGCTGTGAGGCTTTTCCCCCTTGAGATTTTGAGTTAGTGCCTTCGCGGCTGGTCTGCGTTCCCGGGCGGACGTGCGCTGCGCTCCGGAACGGCGCCGCCGGGGGGCGTGAGCATCGTGGCCCTCCCCGTTGCTGTCAGGAGAGGCTGCTGAAAAACCCCGTTTTCGTCGCGAACCCGACTCCCTGACCTGCGGTTCTTCGATCGCGATCATGGATTTTTCGGGGTTTTTCAGCAGCCTCTCAGGACGACATCAGGGAGGGCCGCGTTGCTGTTAAAACCGGTGGCTGACAGCAACAGGGAGGGCCACGATGCTGTCAGAGGCGGGCGTGACCAGCAACCCGGGCCGCCCTGATGCCATCGCGGGCCGCCGGGCCGCCGGCCGCTGGCCGCCGGGCCGCCGGCCGCCGGGGCGCCGTGGCGTGCTCCCGCCTGACGGTTCCGCAGGGTGTCCGAAGGGCTCCCCGACCCGATCACGAGTCACGCGACAGCCTCCCTGACCTGGGCGATCTTCCGTGATCACACCCCGGACCACTACGGAAACCGCCCAGGCAAGTTCGAACTCAGCCTGGGCCGGAACATGCGCGCCTGCGGCTTCGCGGGCTCGCGTGGCGCGGCGGTGCGCTGGTGACGCGCCGCGTTGCCGGCCAGCCACGCGGTCTGACCGGGGATAGTCTGCTGGGCAGGCACGGGCCGGCGCATCGGGGGAGGCGGGGGTGACGGTCACCGTAGCTGGCTGGGTGCTGACGGTCGGCGTGATCCTCGCGCTGTTCGCTCTTGACCTCGCGCTGGCGATTGCCCGCCCGCACGCGGTCGGGTACCGGGAAGCCGCTGCCTGGTCAGTCTTCTACATCGGCATCGCGGTCGCTTTCGGCCTGGTTTTCGCGAGCCTGGCCGGATGGCGGTCGGGAAGCGAGTACTTCGCCGGCTACGTCGTCGAGAAGAGCCTGTCCGTCGACAACCTGTTTGTCTTTGTCATCATCATGACGACTTTCGCGGTGCCGCGCGAATACCAGCAGCGCGTGCTGCTGGCCGGCATCATCGGCGCCCTGGCCTTGCGGGCCGCCTTCATCGCTCTCGGTGCGACGTTGCTGTCACGGCTGTCATTCATGTTCCTGCTTTTCGGGCTTCTCCTGTTGTGGACGGCGGTGCGGCTGTACCGGCACCGGGCCGAGGATCCAGACATCGCGAGCAACCCGCTGGTGCGCGCCTCGCGGCGGATGCTGCGCGTGACTGACGGCTACGTCGGCGGCGCGATGATCACCCGGGCCGGCGGGCGCTGGGCGGTCACGCCGCTCTTCATCGTGTTCATCACCATCGGCGGCACTGACATCTTGTTCGCGCTTGACTCGATTCCGGCCGTCTTCGGCGTCACGAGCCAGGCTTATATCGTGTTCGTGGCTAACGCGTTCGCCCTGCTGGGCCTGCGGGCGCTGTTCTTCCTGGTGACCGGGCTCCTTGATCGGCTGGTCTACCTGTCGGCCGGGCTCGCTCTGATCCTGGCTTTCATTGGCATCAAGCTCATCCTGCACTGGGGCCACGGCCTGGATGACCGGATACCGGAACTCAGCACGGCGGCGTCGCTGGCGTTCATCGCGGTGGTACTGGCCGTGACCACGGTAGCGAGCCTGATCAGGTCACGCCGCGACCCGGCAGCAAAGGCGCACGCCGGGACCGTCATCGGGACACCGCCTGACCGCCGGGGGAAGCGACGCGCCTCCCGCTGACGGCGGGCTAAGGCCTGCCCAAATGCCAAGCCATTGCTCAATGCCGTCAATTAACCGCGAACCGCTTGACCGTGACAATTGCGCTGCGGGATACTGGCGCTCTCAACGGTCAGGGGGTTGACAGGGTGGGGGTGTTTGGACCCGCCTCGTCGCAAGACTACGGTTTCGCCGAGGCATTCGGGCTGGATGATGATCCATTCAGCCCGACAGCCATGTCGGAGGTTCAGGATAAGTCCCTGCTCACCGACTTGCATAAGCGCCCGCTGCGGGTAGACCGGGACCCGGGCCTTGACAAGCTGTTCATTTCGGAGGCGGGCCCGTTCGACGCCCACCTGCGAACCTTCGGAAAGCTCCTTGTCATTGGCGGTTACCGGCGCGATCCGGTACAGGCCACGCGATCTTATGCCTTCCTGGTGCGGGGCGAGCAGGGGACCGGGAAATCGACCCTGGTCTATGCGCTCATCCGCTGGCTGTCTGAATGCAAGATTCAATGGAATTGCCTGGAGTATCCGCCGCGCCACATCGCTCCAGCGCAGCGTCCCGGCCTTTATGACTACCTGTCGGGCGAACTTGAGAAAACCGGGCGCGGGGAGCATTGCTACCTGGTGATCGACAACCTGGAGGCAGCAGCCCAGCTTGAGGCGACGCAGCTTTATCAGGATTACAGCGGCGACCGGGTGCTGATCATGTTCCTGATCACCGCGGATCTGGGGTTGCTGCACGATGTGAATGCCAATCACCCGGTAGAAATCCAGCGTTTCGAGATGCGGCCGCTGAAACCCGACGAGGCCGTGACGTTTGTCGAGCGGCGAATCGGCGAATTTCGCATCGGGAGCTATTCCGCGGTGCTGGGAGAGTACACCCTCTTTCCGTTCGTCGCCGACGACCTCAGGGCAGCGGTGGCCGGCCGGGACGGGGAGTTCCATGCGGGGCCGATCACGCTGCGCGTGCTCGCGACCACCTTGCACAAGCTGATGGAAGCGCGGCTGCTTGGCGACGGCCCGGACCTAGACCTGGCGACGCTGAGCCCTCGCCAGCTCGCCGACCAGCTCATACTTCTCCGTCCTGCCTATGCCGACCTGGTGGTGGCATGATGACCGCGCGGGCCAACCCTTTCCCCGAGTATCCGGTCTCGCGGCTCGATGAGCCGCTGGCGCCCGGCAGCGCTCATACGGCACGGACCGGGCCGATCGCCAGGGAGCGGCAGATCATTGACCGCTGGCTCCGTGAGCGGGAAGCTCGCCCCGGCGGGCCGGCGCCCCTGATCGTCGCCGTCCGCGGTGACTACGGCTCGGGCAAGACGCACCTGCTGCTGGACGCCATGGTCAATCTGGACACCGGACTTGGCGAGCGGAACCGGCCGAGCCTCCTGCCGGTCGCGGCCATAGCCGGCCGCCCGCTTGACTGGTACCGGGCCGTGATCGGCCCCCGGCTGGCAGACCTGCCGCTGGGGGAGCTGGTCATCGGCTTGTACGCCAGGGCCGGCCAGGAGGTGGCCGACCGGGCCACGCTGACCGAGACGGCGGTCGGCCGGCTGGAGCGAGAGCCGGCCGCGGTGAAGGCGCTAGTGGGCGGCGACCTGCTGAGCTCGAGCGCGGTTGAGGAGGTCTTCCAGCGGATTCTGCGGGCGGCGCTGCCCGGCATGCCCGATGACATCGTGCGCACGCTGGCGCTGCTGCGCTGGGACAGCGCGCGGGAGGCGAAGACCTGGCTGTCGGGCGGAGAAGCTCTCCGAGGTGCAGGCCAGGCTGCTCAAGCTGCCGCCGGCGATTGACTCCGACAATGGCGCGTGGCAGGTCCTGCTCGCGGTGGCGGCCCTGCACCTGGCCGCCGGGCGGGCGTTCGGGCTTTTCGTCGACGAGGCGGAGCACTTCCTGCGGACCGACACCGAAGTTGGCCGCGAGAACGCGACCAGCATGAAACGACTGCTGGAAGGCCTGGCCAAGTACGGCACCGTCGTATTCGTCGCGGGCCACTGGTCCGCGTGGGAAGCGCTTCCCGACTATCTCGACCGGTTCTCGCCGTCGGAGCCCCTGGACCTGCTCCGCCTGACAGCGGACGATGTGCAGAACATCGTGGCCAGCCGGATGCGGGACAAGGTGCTCACGCGCGAGCAGGCCGCTCTCGTGGCGGACCTCACCGGCGGCGGCATGCGCGCGACGATGAGCCTGCTGCGTGAGCTGTTCGAGAAGTCGGACGGATTCACGGGCAAGCTGCCGCTCGATGAGATCACGAGCGCGGCGCAGGCGCTCAAACGGCGCCCCTCGCCGGAATCGGTGCTGCTGCGGGTGCACGGGCTGCTCGAGCAACTCGGATTCTCGGTCGCGCGCGAGCAGCGGGTCGCACCGGGGATCTTGTTCGACCTGGTGGCGTCCCAGGCCGGGCGGCCCAGGGTCCTGGTCACGATCAGGCACGCCAGTCACGAGCTCGCGCAAGCCGACCAGGTCCTGCGGATGATCGAGCAGATGCGGGAAGTAAACCGGGTTTATCCGGAGGCCATTGGCTGTTTCCTGGCCGAGACCAGGCTGGACGCCGAGGTGCGGAACGCCATTCCGGCCGGATCAGCCAGGCGAGTCCTGCTCAGCGACACGACCAGCCCTGACTTCGTCAGTGATCTCTCCGGCCAGCTGGCTCCGTTGCTTCAGGCCAGCGAAGCCCAGGTCGTGCCCAGGACGCTGCAGGAAGCCAGCCAGGTCGCGATCGGCAATGTCCAGGACGTCCAGGTGGGCCGCTTGCAAGAGCTCAACCGCATCCTGCCTGATCCGGATCCGGTGCCTGCCCCGCCTGGCGGCGCCGCGCCGGCGCGTGACGCGAGCCTGTCCACGCCTCGCTCGGAGTACCGCGACAAGCTTGGCGTTACCTACGCCGAGCTCACTAAGCGGCCGTCGCGCTTTGTCCGCTTCTCGCACATCTGGGGCGGGCAGACACTGATCTTCGCGCTGATTACTTTCATCGGCCTGTTCGGAACGATCTTCACGAGCGCGCAAGGCTCACTGGTTGCCGCTTCCAGCCCAGGCGAGAGCGTGTTCATAGCCGCCATGCAATACCTGGTCTCGGCGCTGCTCATCATTATCGGATTGTTCATGATAATCCGGGATGTCATTCAGGTCGAGGGATTCTACGAATACCGGAATGAGCGCCTGCGGTCCATTTACCTGCGCAGCGAGAGCACGGATGCGCTCATCTACACGAGTGACGAATTGCAAAGGGTATTCGATCGGGCAGGCGCCCGCTGGCGAGTATTGCTGAACTCCATCGAGAGGTCCGAACCAGTCGGTTCGGCGGCAGAGCCAATTCACCCGAAGTCGTCTTGAATAAGCACCTGAATCCGGCCGACCAGGAAGGCGCGATGTCAGCGATTTTCGCCGAGGACTGCCCGGCCGCCGACCCGCTGTTCGATTTCGACCTGATCGCCCAGTCGCTGGTGCCGCTGCTGCGGGCGCCCGCCGATGGCGCGCTCGTCCTGGGCATCCACGGTCCGTGGGGATCGGGCAAGACGACGCTGATGCGGGCCGTCGCTCGCGCCCTCGGCGCGGGCCTAGGCAGCGCGGGCCAAGGGGCCGGCACGGACGTGTTCGTGGACTTCAACGCCTGGAAGTACCACGACCGCGAGGCACTGTGGCGCGCCCTGATCCTGCGCCTGATCGCCGAGTTGCGCCCTCTCGCGGCCGAGGGCGGCAGCGCCGGTGGTGCCGACGGCGCCGCGAAGCTGGACGAACTGACCAGGTCGCTCTACGAGGCGTTCGTCGTCCAGGAGAAGGGCCCGTGGTCGGTCAACTGGCGGGTCGTGATCACCGAGGTGATCACGATCGGCCTGTCCGTCATCCATCTCGACTTCGTCGGCAAGGCGCTGGCCGGCTCCGCGTCCTGGGTAGCCAAGCTGTTTCGCAAAAAGGACGGCAACGGCCTGGACGAGACGAACATTGAGCAGCTTGGCAGCCTGCTCCAGCGTGCCACTACAGAGCGCCAGGTCGTCCAGGTGCAGTCAATCGAGCAGTTCCTCGGCAAGTTCCGGCAGGTCATGGACGGGCTGCGGGCCGACGGCCGGCGAGTCTACGTGCTGATCGACGACCTGGACCGCTGCCTGCCCGACGCCGCGCTCGACATCTTCGAGTCGATCAAGCTCTTCCTCGACGCCGCCGGCTGCGTGTTCATCGTCGCGCTGGACCGTGACGTCATCCGCAAGGGGCTGCGCCTTCGGTACGGCGGCGCGTCCGATGGCGAGTCCGCGCTGCTCATCGACCCGGACCAGTACATCGAGAAGACGATCTCCATCTCATGCGACCTGCCCAGGCTGTCCGACACCGATGTCGAGGGCATCATCGATGGCTTCGAACTGCCCGTGCGGCTATACCCGGTGCACAAGAAACTGATCATTTCCGGGCTAGGTACCAACCCCCGCCGGATCAAGCGTTTCATGAATACTCTGGGGGTCCAGCTCCGCCTCGCCCAGCTCGCGGCCGGTCGCGGCCGTGCCATCCCGGGCGGCCTGCTGACCGGCGAAATCGAGTCGCTGAGCCTGTTCATCAAGCTCCTGCTCATCTCGTACCGGTATTCCGGTTTCTTCGCGCTGACCGCCGAGGACGCGAAGCTGCTCGGGCGCCTTGAGGAGGTGAGGAATTCCACCGGGACCGACCGCGAGAAGCGTGTCGGCCGTCTCCTGCATGAGTCAGCCGTTGTGCGCGGCCTGGCCGGGGATGAGCAGTTCTGGGAGCTTATGGGCGCCTTGCCGCAATTCCGGGCGGATGAACCGGGTACGAAGGCGCTGATGCGCTGGTTCCGCCAAGGCGCCGACGTGGGTTTCAGGTAGTCACGCAGGGGCACGCTCGGGCAGTGACCGGGGGAGGGGCACTGCGATGAGTGTTCTGGTCGGCTGCAATTCCCGGATCTTCGACCCGATGCTCGAGGCCGGGATCAACGTCCGCACGTTTCGCGCCTACCGCGATAAGTACAACTTCATCCCCAAGTCCTGGCCGTCGAAGGACTCAGTCCCCGAGGCGCGGGTCATGCTGTCGATCCGGCCGGTACCGGGCGACCTCCTCGCGGGCAGGCTCGACGACCAGCTCAAGGCCCTCATCGCGACCGCGCCGCCAGGGGTGAAGCTGTCCGCCTGGCATGAGGCATCGAACCTGAAGGGCTACCCCGGCTACATCAGGCAAGACGCCACCATGTCGGCGGTCCACGAGTACATGCAAGGACTCTGCCGGGGCTCAGGCGTCCGGTACGGCTCCATCATCTGCGCGGTTCCCAGCCAGGTGCGGTCATGGATGGGCGCCGGCCTGGACTGGTACGGCCTTGACGTCTACGACTTCGGGGGCGGCCAGTTCCGCAACTGGTGGAACGGCGGCATCAGCAAGACCAAGCTCTTCGCCCGGCTCGACAACATGCTCGGCACCTGCCGTCAGCTCAGCGGCCGCGACGCGCCGGAGATCGACATCTGCGAGACCAACAGCCCGCGCCAGCGGTACCGGGCGGACTGGTTCACGCTGCTCGCCGAGTGGATGTCCGCCAACGGCGGCGGGTGCCTGGAGACATTCTGGAATCCGACTGGCCCGCTCAGCGGCCGGTGGCTGCCTGACGATGGCAGCACCATCAGCGCGCTTCGCTCGATCGCCGCGGCCTTAGCTGCCCGCCTGACCATCGTGTCCCGCGCCGCCGGGCGCCGGTCAGCGTGCTGGCGGGCCGGGGTATCGTTGCGCCGTGTCCGCGCTCGCACGGGAACCGGCGGCCTTGCGGGCGCGGCGACTGGCCGCCGCGCGCAGGCGGGCTACCGCTTTGCTGGCAGCGGTGACGGTGCTCTTCCTGGTGGTGACCGCGACGGGCGCGCACGGGACCTTCCTCGGTTACGTGCAGGCCGGCGCCGAGGCGGCGATGGTCGGCGGCGTGGCCGACTGGTTCGCGGTCACGGCCCTGTTCCGCCGTCCGCTGGGGCTGCCAATACCGCATACGGCGCTGATCGTCGAGCGCAAGGATCAGTTCGCCGCCACGCTCGGCCAGTTTGTGCAGGAAAATTTTCTGACCGCTGATGTGCTCGCCGAGCGGATCGGGTCCGGCGGGCTCGTTCCCCGCCTGGGCGGCTGGCTGGCCGACGAGGCCAACGCCGCCCGCCTGGCTGGTCACATCGCGACCCTGGCGGTCAGGGCGACCGAGGTGCTCCGCGACGACGACGTCCAGCGGGTGCTGGCCGCCGGCGCTGACCCGGGCCGTCGAGTCCGTCGAGGTCGCGCCGCTGGCGGGCCGGCTGATGCGGATCGTGCTCGCGGAGGGGGAGTACACCGGGGTGCTCAGCGAGATCGTGTACGCCGCCGATCGCTATCTCGGCAGCCACAAGGCTGAGCTTCGCGACCGGTTTGAGGCCGAGGCGCCCCGCTGGATACCGGACGCGGTCTACCGGCGGCTCTTCGATCGGTTCTACAGCCGGCTGCGCTACAAGCTGGCGGCGATCGCCTCCGACCCTGGCGATGAGACCAGGATCCAGCTTGAGGACTGGCTCGCCGGGCTCCCTGACCGGCTGGAGACCTCGCCCGAGCTGCGCGAGCGCGGCGAGCAGATCAAGCGCGCCGTCCTGGGCAGCGCCGGGCTGCGTGATCTCTCCGCGTCGCTGTGGGCGAACGCCAAGCGCGAGCTTGCCGCCCAGGCCGCCGACCCGGCGTCCGAGCTGCGCCGCTGGCTGGCCGACGCGGTGACGGCGGCCGGCCTGCGCGTCCAGTCCGACGGCAGCCTCGCCGACAGCCTCCAGCGCCTCGCCCAGTCAGGAGCCAGGGCGCTCGCCGAGCAGTTCCACGAGGAACTCGCCGACCTCGTCACGGGCACCATCCAGCGATGGGACGCCCAGCAGACGTCGACCCAGCTCGAACTTCTGCTCGGCCGCGACCTGCAATTCATCCGCATCAATGGCACGGTGGTCGGCGCGAGCATCGGCCTCGTCCTGCACGCCATCGTGCAAGCCTTCGGCTGAGGGGTTATCGCCGGCCGTCAGCGCGCCGGCCAGGCCACCGCCGCGATGATCGCGATGACGCCCAGGAAGCCGAGGGTCGATCCAGCGAGGGTCGCCACTGTGCTGCGGGCGCGGGCGTTGTAGTACATGCCCACGGTCACGACCATTGCGGCCGCTGTGCGCAGTTCGTGGAGCCGGGTGGCCCGCGCTTTCTCGGCCTCGCCGATGGCGCGGCGCAACTCGTCGTCGGCGGTGAGTTCCCCGGCCTTGGACAGTGCGATCAGCGTGACCTCTTCTACGATCACCAGCTGGCGGAGGTCCATCAGGGTATACACCCCGCAGGGCAGGTAGAGATCGGGGTGCGCCAAGATCGTGTGCCGCCAGCGGTAGAGCGCGGACTCGAATGCGTGGTCGCGGGGCCAAAGCTTGCACACAGCCTTGTGTAATGCGCCGCGCAATCCAGTCGGCGGCGCGGCGTACTGCACATCGGCAAAGGAAATGGTGTGCGGTCGCATGACCTGCAGGATGAGCAGCAGCGTGATGTTCAGGAGGAAAAGCCCGGTCACGCCCATCGCAATCGGAAGAGCCGAGAAGTGGTGCGCGGTGAGGTGGGCTAAGGGCGCGGCGGGGATCACGCTCGCGAGGGCGGCGCCGAGCACCCGCGGCCATCCACTTGGCCGAATCTCGCAGGCGGTTGATGGTCGCGTCCCATCGAAGCTGCAAGCCCTGCAGCGGGGTCTCCGCCGCGGCCATCTCCTCAGCCAGGGAGGCCGGCCAGGTGGGCCAGATCATCTCACCGAGGTCGTCGGGGACCGGGCTCGATTCGGGCAACCAAGGTACGCCGTCGTACCAGACGGACCGCCTGATCACGTGCTCTCGCGGCCGCACGACGACGCACCATTCCCTGTTCGTGCAATCGGGCCTGACGTCTGATGCCGGCAGGTTTTGCGGGACTTCCCAAGGCGTCGGCTCGCCCGCGTGCTGATCCGGCTCGCTGGTGCGGCCAGGCTGATCTTCGGTAACGGCAGTCATTGTCTCCCCCTCGATCGCTCTTGCTGGTAGCAAGAACAGATCGTATTGACGAGTATAGAATCCCCGCCAAGAAGTTCAAATGGCTCGCGTAATAAAACGACCCGCCGGGAACGGCGTGTTCCCGGCGGGTCGTCAGTGACTATGACGAAACGGCCGAAGCCGGCCTGCCTACTTGACTGTGAAGGTGATGGACTGGCTCAGCACGCGACCGGTGATCGTCACCTTGTACGTGCCCGGGGCCATTCCGGTGGTGTCAATGCTGGCCGTCACGGTGCCGTTTCCGTCCGGGCCGGTCACCGACAGCGGCATCGCTGGCGAGTTCCCTGGTCCGGAGATGGTGGCCATGATGTTGTCCCAGGTCTGGCCGGGCACCGTTGAGGTCGGGTCAGCGAACGGAGGGCCGCTGACGCCGAACTGCCCCATCAGCGGCAGGAACACGCCGAAGCCGTCCATGACGGTCGTGCCGTTCGGGGTGCTGCCCGGGATGAAGCCGTTGCCGGTGATCGTGACGGTCGTGCCGCTGTTCACCGGCTTGCGGGGGGATGCGCTGATGGTGCGCTGCAACGCCAGCAGCAGGTGGTGTGCCTGCCGGCTTGCCCGGTCCGCGCCGTGCGTGCTGTCGATCTGCTTCACCAGAGCGGGGACGAAAACGGGAGCAGTAATGGTGCCCCAGCCCGAGGCGAGGTCGTAGCCGGTCGCGGTGGAGAATCCGGTGACGCCGAAGGCGGTGTCAGCGAAGCCGGCCGGGACGTCGACGAAGCCCGCCGCCGTGCCCTTCGGGCCGATCGCCGCCAGAGCCGGGTTCACCGTGCCCAGGTCGGAATGCCGTTCCTGGGTGGCCAGGGCGAGGATGCCGGCGAAGGTCGGCGACGCCTGCGAGGTGCCGTCGGTGGAGTCCATCGTGATGTCGGGGTAGGCACGGCCAGCGAGGCCCGCCAGCGCCGGGATGCTCGCCTGCCACGACGGCTGCGGGTAGATGGTGGAGATGCCAGCGCCCTCAGCGTCAGAGTGGCTGGTCGGGGCGGTCCACAATGCGTCCGGGGCAGTGCGGCCGGCCGCGGTGGACAGGCCCGGGTTAGGCAGGGTGCCGCCGACCGATGTGATCCACGGGTTGTCGCCGGGGTGATCGGCGGTGACGCCGGTCGCCGGGGTGCACTGGCCGGTGTCGCCGAGAACCGGCGGGGCGGTCGGGCCGCAGTCACCGGACGCGAACATCACCGGGATGTGGTTCACGGCCGCGTCGAGGAACGCCGGGTCCAGCGAGTGGACAGCCGCGGCCTGGTCGGCGCCCGGGTTGGTCGGGTCGTTGATGAACGAGTTTTCGCCGTCGCCCAGGCTCACCGTGATGATGTTGGCGAGGTGCTTGTCGGCGATCATCTTGATGGCCTGGGCTACCTCAGGCCAGCCTTGAATGCCGATGGTCTCCGGCACTGGCGGATGGACGAAGATGATGTTCGCGAAGGGCGCCATCGAGTGGATCGCCTCTGCGTCGAGCCGGTCCTCGCCGGTGCTGCACTCGACCTGGCAGACAAAGGACGGATCGCTCGGGGCCGGGAGCGCCATGTCGGTGATGTTCGCTGGCGGCAGGTCCATCGCCGTGTCGTACGATGCCATCGACGCCGCGAGGCCCGGGTCGGGGTTGGTGACCACGTAGGCCACGGTGACTCCCGAGCCGTCGACCCCCGTCTTCCACAGGTCGTTCACTCCGTAGTCGATGATGTCCGCCGCCGCGGTCGGATCGGGGAAGTGCTGCCTGATCGACTGCCCGGCGGCGATCTTCGCTTCGATCGCGTTGAACGTCGCTGTCGTGGCGGCGATGCGCTGCTTCTTCGGTACTGCCGGGGCCTGGTTGGCCGGTTTCGCGACACCAGTCCGCGCAGGACTCGCTAGCGCCGGGCTAGCGAGCACGGGACTGGCCAAAAGGACGCTGGCAACGCCAGCGACGAGTAGAGGTCTTACGACCATGAGATGGCCTCCATGAGAAGAGCCTGCCTGGCGGCTTTGCCATTGACCAACGTGCAAGCCACCAAACAGGCTAAATGAGCACCTGTTACCCCACAAGTCCAGCGGAAGGTGCTCTAGGGACGGATGCTCGCCGCTCTTGCGCCAGCTCGCCGTCACCGCGACTGGCGGTAACGAGCCGTAGGCGCCTGGTGATATCGGTCACCTGCGTCACGCATCTGGTATCCAGCTGCCGGGAAGCCGAGCGGCACCCGCGCGGCCAGGCGGGCCGAACTGGGCTCCGGGCAGCGGGATCGCCGGCTTGGGTTCAAGCGATCTGCCGAGATCATGGCCGCGAGCATGATCACGGAAATCAGCACGGGTCCCGGCGGCTGCCGCGCGGCTTGTGATCAGGATCGGGGAGCCTTTTCGGCATCGTGGGGGAGAGTTCTCGCTCCGGGGTGCTGTCAGTGCGAGGGCGGCAGGTGCGATGTTCCGTGATCAAGGTCCAGGGCATGATCACGGAGGATTGGCGCTGTGCTGACCTGGGCGATCTTCCGTGATCACGGTCTCGATCATGATCACGGAAATCAGCACGGGTCCCGGCGGCTGCCGCGCGGCTCGTGATCAGGATCGGGGAGCCTTTTCGGCATCGTGAGGGAGATTTTTCGCGTCGGGAAGCTTTTTCCGCAAATAGAGCTGACAACACTCCCCGATGCGAAAAAATCTCCCCGGTAACTCAGCAAAGGTCTCCCCGCTGACCCGCCGGAGGCTGACCTTCCAAGATCCCGAGTAACCCGACAGCCTCCATAGCACGTGCACGTCTCCGTGATCACGCCCCGGATCATGATCACGGAAAACCTGGCCTGGCTGGCACTGGCAGCTTGTCAGCTTGTGAATCGCATGCTGATATGGGATGTATCGGGCGCCTGAAGTGGGCGTGATCTTGCGGAGGTCGAGATGGCGGGCAAACTTGCTCGGTTAGCTTGTGCCGTGACAGCGGCGGCTGGATTGACCCTGGCGGGAGGCTTGTCGGCATCCGCCGCGGCAAGGCCGTCCGTCGGGATGGGTGAGGAGGTCGTGCTCACCTATTACAACAATGCACAGCATACGACCGTCATGGGCGGCTACTCCTTCGGCTGCACGTTCTCCTCGTGGGGCTCGACGTCGAGTTACTACACGACGAACGAATACGCCTGCTAGCGCGTCCAACACCGCTTTCAGCGTGCCAGCGGTCCCGTGCGAACCTGTCGCACGGGGCCGTCGTTGATCGTCTGCGTTCTGGCGTGACGTTATCCAGCCGCACTGGGCCTAGTCATACCGATCACTGGGCTGGTACTTAGCTTCGCTCCATTTGGGCAGTGAGATGGCGGAATAGCCAGGCGGACACGCATCGACGCAAATACCGCAACCGGTGCATCTGGCATCATCCATGACGGCGACCGAGTCGAGCGCGATGGCGCCGTGAGGGCAAATGTCGACACATTGGCCGCACGGATGACAGCGAGTCTCGTCGATAACGGGGATGATCGGACGAAGATTGGATTCCCTCCGGAGGTACGGCAGAGAATTGCCTCGTAGTGAGCCGAGATCTCGATGACCATATCGAGCCATGTAGTCAACTAGTCCTTCATTGATCTTCTCAAGCACACGGGGGCCGTAGAGGAACGCACTCGTGTAGACCTGCACGCAGGTCGCGCCGACCAGCAACATCTTGACGACGTCCGCATGAGATCTAATACCGCCCACGCCAACTACAGGCACGTCGACGGTCTCAACTACCTCCCGTACACATTCAAGAGCAAGCGGAAATATCGCCGGCCCGCTCAATCCGCCCGCACCGCCAGAGATGCCTAATCGTGGTCGGCCGCTCGGCAGCGACAGGTCCAGGCCAGGGCCGACGCTATTGGTCACTGCAATGCAGTCGGCGCCTGCGGCTACTGCGGCTCGCGCGACTTCGGGAAGCGTCGGACTCCAGCCGAGTTTGATGATGAACGGTGTCGATATGGAGAGTTTCAAAGCGGAGGCCAGCCGCGCGACATGAGCCACGTCGTCCGAAATCCGTCCATATACTAGTCCCGCATGACTGCATGAGACATTGACCTCGAACAATGAAGTCATGCCGTCAAGCCGTTTGCAAGTGGCTATGCAATCGTCAATGTCTCGCCCGGAGACGCTAATGATGACCGGGCCGCCGCGCATGGCTTGAGGTAAACCCTCGCTTAGCCAATAATCTACCGTCCGCTGATTGCCCCATTCAGAGTTCATCAGCCAAGTGCGGCGAGGTCCGAGCGCGAGGTGGGGACTCGGGAAGATCGCCCGAGCCTCGGACAAGTTGAGGCGCAGAGTCCGAGTGACAACCGCCGACGTCACTGCTTGGAATGGAGCCAAGGAGTCAGCCGACTCCCCAAGACCACCAGACCCGAGAAGGAGTGGGCCGGCGAGCCTTAAGCCGCAAAGCTCGACTCCAAGGTCCGGTGAGGCAGATTTCGTCATGCCGTTGGGCCAAGATAACGAGCTAGCAAAGTCGCTTGCGCCTGGGCTGACTGCCCTCGACTGGCACACCCTGACTCATAGTGGCATTCGAATATGCTGTAGTCACCTCCCGAATAAACGCGAGCACGTCCGGGATGGTCAAATACGGCAACTGAATCGCTCCACCTCGACAAGCCAGCCACAACCGCATCAAGCGAATACGCGGCTCTCGGTTCGGTTCCACTCTCTTGCATACCGAGCAATCCGCGCGCTGTGACATGACTCGCTATCATCCAATCGCATATGCCATGGAGCTCTGCGAGGAGGGCATTGCCGTCTGTCAGCAGGTGGAGATTATGAGGAGCTAGGTCCACGGCGATCATGGCTCCTCCGGCCTTTCCTGCGCGCATAAGCTGTAATGTAGCAGCGCGCCGGGCGTTCGAAATTAATGCATAGCCCGAGACGTGAACTAAGGATGCGGCTGCAACGATCGCACGCATGCGGTCTGTTATGTCCTCCGCAGAGAAACTCGCATTGGCGCCCGCATCGGAGACCATAATGCGCTGCCCTTGCGGAAGATAGAGGATCATACATCGGCCGGTGCCAGATAAGGAGTCACAGGTCCATATCGGCTCGACGTTCGCCGCGCGGGCCTTACGAGAAACGTGTCGGGCATCGGCGTCTAGATCATCTTCCTGTCCGCCAACTCGGCCAAGGCAATACGAGGGACAGAAGTCGGCTTGTGCGGCAGCTATGGCGAATTGAAGAGAGCCACCGCCCGCTGCCCGAGTTATCGGTGCACTGGTATCAAGTTCTGGCCGGGAGCCAAATGAAGTATACGCGACAGGAATCTCAGTGATGTAGTCGACAAAGATGTCGCCGATAGCGACCGCTGCCCCGGACAATGCGCTTAGCTCGACTTCCAGCAGGAGCCATCAGGTAGCTGAACCTCGGCCTCAGGGATCACGACGCCGTCACTCAGTAGCCGACTTAGGCGGATGAGCACGGCGGAGAGATAGTGATGTGACGATGGGATCAAGTCGCGCAGTGTTACTTCACGCGTCGTTCTGTGAAATGTGCCATCCGGCGCATCGGCTGCGAGCCCGGAACACTCGAATTGCTCCAGTGTGCCGTCCAGCAGCGATCGCAGCTTATCGAGTTCGCATTGGTAAATCGCCGAGACCTCAGGGTATCCTGGGCTATACTGCCCGAGACCGGGATCTTGAATTAGCGTGTAGATGTTTTGGAACTCGCGGTTCACCACGCCATTGTCTAGAAACTCGTCGATCGTCCGGCGCGCAACAAGAACCAACTCGCCTGGATCGACATCGACGCCCAACTCCTCTTTGAATTCGCGCACCCCGCCTTCGATTCCTTCACCTGCGCGGTAGTGACCAGCGACGCTTATATCAAGACAATTTGGGAAGTCGCGTTTCATGCTCCCGCGCTGCTGAAGAATAACGAACGGCACCCCTTCATCGTCACGCCCTATCACCCAGGCGTGGAAGGATTGATGCCACAATCCAATCTTGTGAGCCAATTTGCTCGTTGCCTGACCTAGCAGTCGCTCATACTCATCATAAATGCTCAAAAGCTCACCGTAATTCGCGTAGCCAGAGGCATTATTATTCGGCTGTGCTGACTGCGTGAGGCCGTTCCAGACTTCGTTCACGTAGCGTCCCCGGTACTCGTTCCATCGGCTTGCTTCGCGCAGAGCTTGAGCCAGCTGGGTCTGCGCTCGTGAGGAGTCGCCCGCAAAATGCAGTGCGACGGCCCGCACGACTGATGCGTCCGCAGTGAGGTACCACAATTGCGAGGCTGCCTGCCTGGCGTAGGAATCGACAAGATCAAGCGACCTCGCCGCCGTCTCAGACCGCCCATCGACCACGTCAAGCAACGCACGGTGCAGTGTACAGTGAATCTCGAGGAGGGGGTCATCGAGAGCCGTATTTGCTATCTCCTCGGCTCGTGCGAGCGCGCTTCCCGCGCCTAGGACGTCCTTGCAGCACAACCGGACCAGGCAGAGCGTCAGCCATCCCTCGGCCCGGTGCGTCGCAGAGTGAAGCGCTCTCTCGTCCCGTTCCTCACCCTCGCCAAGATCGGTTAGCGAGCGTAGCAACTGCTCCTGGGCGGCGACAGGACCGCCGACGCAATATGCGCTCCAGGCTGAATCCTTGCGGGTAATCGCCTCCAGTCGTATGCCGCCTTCGCGTGCAAAAACATCCATTGCTGCTGCATAACAGTCCAGAGCGGCCACATGATCGCACATCTCGCGCATGACATTGCCCTTGCTATGAAGGACTTTTGCTCGAAGGTACTGGAGGCTTGAGGCCCCGTCTTGTGCGCGGATCGCGAGCCCCGAGAGCAGGTCGTCGAACTGCTGGATGCCAAGGTCATGATCCGCCAGCGCTCCTCGCAAGTCACCGCGCAGCCGCTTCATCCAGCCCAAGCGACCCGACAGTTCGGCAATACTTTGGGGACTGATATCGACGAAATGGCGTCGGTTAGCCTTATATGCCTCCTCGGCGGCGAAAGTTTGGCTCAAGTAGGTGAGAGTCACCCCCTTGTCAAATAGAAATCGGCCGAGGTAGTAGCTAGCAGCGGGATTCACTTCGTTGCGCACGAGATCTATTGCTTGATCAATCTTGTGCAGCGCTTCACCATATGCGCCTTGGCGCTTAAGGTTGGCGCTGAGCAGAACCAATGCAAACGCCTGTCGCATCGGAGACACGTCCAGGCGTGCGATCGCCAGCGCTCGATTGCTCCATGAAATAGCTGCCGAAATATCGCTTCGGCGATTGTAGGCGTCGGAGAGGTCGCACGCGGCGTAGAAACGAAGAAGTCTGTCCGGCGTGCCATCGTCCTCAAGTACGTTGGCGGCGGCCCAGATACGCTCCATTTCGCCCGTTGTCCGGTCTAGCTCGGAAGTGAACCTAGCCCCAGAGACGACTCGACACTCAAAATATGCCAGCCAAAGCTCGGCATTTCTGTGCTGCATGTCCGGTGCCACGCCCTGGTGGAAACTTGTAAAGAAGACGTTCATCGCGGGATCACAGACGTAACCGTTGCCGCTCTGCGACTGCGGTGCGCTCTGGCGCCACGATGCCGCGAGCACAGAAGCTAGCCGACGCAAGGATGCGGAACCAGTGACCGTAAGATCAGTTCGCTCGGCTGCTACCTGCTCGAACATCCTGCTCCAATGTGGCGTGTACTGGTAGCCATTAGGCAGCGAGCTAAATAGTCTGCGCAAAGCTAGAGGCAAGATGTGTTCAGTCGACAGCGAAAGAGCGTGATACGATGCTTCGATTGCGAATTTGCTAACGCGTTCAGCGGCTCCGCTCGATAATATGGCATTTTCGTAATAGCCAAGCAGTATCTGGTGTAGATCCTGCTCTAGCGCGCTGTCATCATTGGCTAGCTTTGCCCTCAAGACGTCGCGCACCAAATCGTAGTATGAGTACGCGGGTGCGTTAGGATTGATAAAGTGCTGCCGCGTGAGCCAGTGGAAGCAATCTGTGGGGTCATTGATTCGGCTGTATCCAAGCAAGAGCTTTGCCACTGCCCGATCGAAGGTTCTTGCGATGCTGACGGCAAGAGCGGCTTGTCTCTGCTGTGGTGTAACCCGGCGCTCATCCAGTAGTCGATCGGCAATTTGACCCGCGAGGCGACCGTGACGAAAGTACCCTTGATTGCTTTCGAATTCATCGACCGACAAAGGCTCGACCATCAGAAGTCGCAGCACCAATGGCATCCGGTAGGCGGGGTCTAGAGAATCCGCTATGCGCTGGGCTCTTGATAGGGGGAGATGATCTATGTGCAGCTGGAGGTACTCGATCACTTCCTGCGGGCTAAAAGGCTTAAGAGTCAGAAGCTTGAAATCGTTGGGGTTACCGGATTGGCCGCGGGCTGTCCAATCTTGGCCAAGGGGATCACGGCCTGCCAGCACGAGCAGTACACGCGCGTCAAGGGTGCCGTAGGTACCGTCAGCATACCGCGCAGCCAGGCGTCAAGCTGCATCGGGCTGAGTTCGTATTCGTCGAATATAAGGAGTACGCGCTGTCGTCTGCCAGCCTGAGCCAGGACATCGTTCAGGAACTTCGAGAGATACGGCACTGGCCTGGCTAGCAATTCGCGGTCCGTCGGCTTTCGGTAACTGCCGATTGCTTTGCTAACTTGCGTAGCGAGTTCGGGCGTTAAGATGGCTTCCAAGGGCTTGGCGATTGGAAAGACGGCTGCACCCGCACGGATGGCGCCGATGCCAATCTGAAGTATCGATGCCACCGCAGTCGCCTGCTCTGCGTCGAATCGTGCCGTTAGCTGCTGATGTAAATGTCTATAACGGCTCAGGCGATTTTTTGGCTGTCTGTGTGGCAACCGGATTTGGCTAAAGCTGCCTCAAGGGCGATAAGCGCTTCTATCACGGGGTGATAAGCATGATCGAGAAGCGGATCGGTGAGTCGGCGCGCGTTCACAACTGCGACGACGTGGCCGCGTGTGCCGACTTCTTGTGCGAATTGCGATGCGAGAGTCGACTTTCCTACGCCACCAATGCCGACGACATTAACTACGCGGAGTTGCGCACTGGAGATTGCATCTGTGAGCGCCAGCAGTTCATGCTCGCGGCCGACGAAGCCCCTCACGTGCGTCTTTCTCCAGCCCCGCATGACTTGGCGGATTGATATGATTAGTTCTCATTTAGCTTAGTTACTATTATATTTTGTTCAGATTATAGAACAGCATAGGCCTGATGTGGAAGCCTGCGCCTAATCATGGGGAGAGCTGGTCGGGGACCGGTGTCAGCCGACCGGCGCTAGCCGGTCGTGTAGGTGTACGGGAAGGTCGCGATCGTCTGCGACCCGTTCCGGGCGCTGGTGTTGCTGATGACCGACAGCGTGCCGGCGACCACGGTGCCTGCGGCGGCCTTCGGCGTGATGCTGGTGGTGAGAGTTCCGGTACCGCCGGCCGGGATGAAAACGGCCGTGCTGGCCGCGCCGCCGGTGATGTCGCCGGCGACCGTCGACCTGAGCGTGAACGACCGGCCGACGTTGGCGTTGTTCGTCACGCTGACCGAGACCGGGAAGCTGCCGCCTCCCGTCAGCGTGGTGCCGGCGCTGGCCGGGAGGCCGGACGCGCTGGTCTGCACCTGGTTGTACGACACGTTCCCGGTCACGAGCTGAGTGAATTCCAGCCCGCTCTCGGTCAGGTTCAGCTCGACGTCGATCTCCCACATGCCGGGAGTCGGGTTGGGCGCGATGAGCTCGCCGTTAGCCACCGGCGGCGAGCCCGGGGCATTGGTGGTGGTCGGGGTGGCGTCCTCGGCTACGACCGTGCCAGCCGGATTGATCAGCCAGAAGGTCATGGGGTTGTCCGGGCTCGCGTCCGGAGTCGAGAAGCTGACGTCCATGTCGTTCTGACCTGACGGCACGTTGATGTTGAACGTGCTGATCTGGCCGACCTGACGGCCGACCGTGCTGGTGATCGTGGTGTCGAACTCGCCGCCGGCCGACGGGATCAGGGTCCTGCGGTTGACCGGGTACGAGATGGTCGGGCCGCTGCTCGGGTTGATCTGCAGCGACTCCGGGTGGTCGCCTGGCGCCGTCGGCATCGAGACGCTCAGCGGGATGGCGGCGCTTCCGCGCGCCCCGATCGTGGTGCTGTCAAAGGCGGGCGAGGTGATCCAGTGCTGCCCGGTGACCCGGAACGAGACGTTGCCCGTGAAGGTGCCGGGCACGTTCGGCAGCGACTGGAGGTGCGAGCGGCCGTTGGCCCACAGGATCTGGGCCGTCCAGGTGCCAGCGGTCGGGTCAGCGACCTCCACGTGCTGGATGTCGGAAACCGTGCCGAGCTGCCCGGCCCTGGGCGTGCCGAAGTCATACGAGATCGTGGCCAGCCGGTTGTGCGGCGCGATCAGGTTGAAGGACAGGATCGTGCCGTTCGTCGGGTCGGGGATGAGCAGGTCGGCGTTGAGCCGGTCGAGTCCCTTCGGGACCTTGAAGGTAATCGGCGTCGCGGCGGTCGCGCCCTCGGCCGGAACCGGCAGGCTCGGGTCTGGCGCGCTCACCGCCTCGGTCACGGTCTTGCCGATCTGGGTGGCCGGGCCGAGTTCGCGGTAGGCGCCGCTGACGGTTTCCTGGCTCTGGCTCGCGTTGTACAGCGTGACCGACTGACCGCTAGTGGTGCCGCCGTTGGCGGTGACGTCGAGCTGGGCTGGCGACGGGATCAGGGCGGGCGCGTCGTTGCCGCCGCTGATCGTGGTGTCAGGCATCTGCTGGGCTGCGCGCACCGCCTTGTAGATGTCGATGATTCCGGCGCCTTGCTCCTGGGACGGGGCGTCGACGTCCCGCGCCGTTCCGGTCAGGATCGCCTTGACCATCGCCGGGGTGGGCTTCGTGCCGCCGTGGGAGTTGGCGTAGGCCTCGATGACGTCAGCGGCGGCGCCGGCGGTGAGCGGCGCTGACTCGCTGGTGCCGCCGAAGGCCTCGGTGGTGGTGTTCGTCGGGCAGCCGCTGCCGGCCGGGTTGCACTCGGCCTCGGAGCCGTACCCTTCGGCGACCAGGTCGACGATCCGGTTGTTGGGCGCGACGCCACCCGAGGACAGCGGGGTGACGTTGTCGTTGATCCACTTGGAGAAGCCGAAGGCCTGGGCGTTCAGGCGCAGCGCGTTCGTCGCGCCGGCCTCGATGACCAGCGGGTCGGTGGACGGTGAGGACATGGTGCCCGAGTCGCCGCTGTCGCCGGAGGAGACGACCACGGTCACGCCCGCCGCGACGGCAGCGTCGTTCGACGCGTAGAAGATCGAGTACCGGCCCGGCCGCTGGCTGAAGCCGAAAGACTCGGAGATGACGTCGGCGTGCTCGTCGATGACCGCGTTGTCGATGCCGGCGATGACCTCGGACTCACGCTGGTGCATGAACCCGTCAGGATCGGTCGGCGTGTCGACCAGGGAAGCGTCGATCAGGGACGCGCCGGGCGCGTCACCCTCCATGACAAAGGTGCAGCCCGCTGGCAGGCCGGAGAACGGGAGTTCCTTCGAGTAGTCGTAGACCACGTCGCCCTGGCCGGCTACCGAGGTGGCATCGCCATAAGCCTCGTCATTGCTGGCGTCCGCGTTCGGCGTGGGGGAGCCGATGACTACGTGCGAGCCGTCCGTCCTGATCAGGTCAGGGTTGCCGGCCAGCTCGTTCATGCCGTCGATCGCCACGAGCACGCCGGTGCCGTTCGCGATCCGGTCGGCCTGATCCTGGTCGCGCTGCGGGGCGGTGAACTGCATCTCCCTGAGCGACTCGGGCTCGACGAAGGGCTTCTCGGGGTTCGATGGGCAGAGCTTCGTGCTGAGCGGCTTCTCGCTGTGCTCTTCCCTGACCGGCCCGGAGACCTGAACGGCGATCGGCAGGTCGGGCACGATCTCCTTGACGGCGGGGTTGCGGCGCAGCCTGGCGACCTCAGCCGCCGAGACCTTCGCCGCCACGGCGTTCACGCTGACAAGCCGGGCGATTCCGGTGCCGCCACTGCTCTTGATCGACGAGACGAGCGGGTTCTGAACCGAACGCGTCGCGGCGACCCTCGCCTTGCCCCTCGCCCTCATCTTCAGGTTGGAGTACTGGTTCCTCAGGACCACGATCACCCGGCCACCCGAAGCGGTGCCGTACAGGGCCGGCGCCATTCGTGTCGGAGCCTTGGCGGCTGGCGCGGCTGAGGCCGGGAGCAGCTGCGCTCCCATTACTGCCAGCGAGCAGGCAGTCACTCCAGTCGCAATCTTCAGTAGACGGTGCTGATGCACGAAACCCCCATCGAGGCGTAGCTGACGGAGGGAGCCATGGCCAGTCGCGTGACGGGCCCGCCGTATGAACTCCCATTGCCGTCTTATGCGATTCCAATAGAGGCATACTTCCATTTTCATGTCAATACTGGACGTGACCACGCAGCGTGACGGGTGCGGTTGCCGCAACCAGGCCGCCTTTTCCCGCCCTGTGCCGAGGCGCCGCCAGGGCGACCGGCCTCTGCCGAGTCGCCCGGCCATACGCTGGGCCGTACTCGCTCAGATCTTCGCAACTGGAGGGCAGCATGAGATTGGCTCGGGTGCGGCGAGCGGCCAGCCTTGAGCGCCGTTTCGCCGGGCGTGAGCGCTGGAATCGGCGCCGGGGCCGGCGTCTTGCGGTGGTGACGGCCCTCGGGCTGGCCGCCGCCGGGATTTCGGTGACCATCGGCGCGGTCTCGCAGGCGAGTCCTCGTCCGCACGTGCCCGCCGTGCCCGCGGCCGTCTACCGGCCCGCCTCGTCGGCGGCCACGCCGGTCAAGCACCTCGTGGTGATCTTCGACGAGAACATCTCGTTCGACCACTACTTCGGGACGTATCCGCACGCCAGGAAGAAGAACGGCTCGCCGTTCCACGCCAAGGCCAGCACGCCGAAGACGATCAACGTCCTGACCCCGGCGCTGCTGGCCCACAATCCGAATTCCTTCAACCCGCGGCGGCTCTCGCGTTCGCAGGCGCTTACCTGCGACCAGAACCACAGCTACGAGCACGAGCAGGAAGCGGCCGACAACCGGCGGATGGACATGTTCGTCCAGTTCACCGACCACGACACCTGCACGGGGCAGCCGGTGCTGCACGGCGCGTCCGGGCTGGTCATGGACTACTTCGACGGCAACACCGTGACCGCGCTGTGGAATTACGCGCAGAACTACGCGATGAGCGATAACAACTTCGACCCGCAGTTCGGGCCGTCCACGCCCGGCGCGCTGAACCTGATCTCCGGTAACACCGGCGGCGGCCTCGCCGTCAGCCCGAAGACCGGCGCCGAGGTCAGCGACCCGGGCAGTATCGGCTCGGTCGGCAACAGCGGCGTCGGCACGGTATACAGCGATCTCGACCCTGCCTTTGACGACTGCTCGGACGCCAGCCACACCTCAAGCAGCCCGGTCGGCGAACTGACCGGGAAGAACATCGGGGACCTGCTCAATGCCGCGCATGTTACCTGGGGCTGGTTCCAGGGCGGCTTCGCGCCGACGGGCAAGCGGGGCGCCTTCGCGGTCTGCGGGGCCGAGCACGAGAACATCGGCAAGGTCGAGGTACAGGACTACGTACCGCACCACGAACCGTTCCAGTACTACAGGTCGACGGCGAACCCCAAGCACCTGGCGCCGTCCTCCGAGGCCGAGATCGGCAAGACTGACCGGGCCAACCACAACTACGATGTGTCGGATTTTTTCCAGACGCTCAGTCACGGGAACATGCCGTCGGTGAGCTTCCTCAAGCCCCCGGCCTACGAGGACGGCCACGCCGGCAACTCCGACCCGATCGATGAGCAGCGGTGGCTCGCGACCACGATCAACCAGATCGAGAAGTCGAAGTTCTGGTCATCCACGGCCATCGTCGTCACGTACGACGACTCTGACGGCTGGTACGACCACCAGGCACCGCCGATCCTCAGCGGTTCTGACGACCCGTCGCTCGATACCGCGATGTGCGGCGCCGTCGCGGTCACCGTCGGGACGAGGAATGACCGCTGCGGCTTCGGCCCCCGGCTTCCCATGCTGGTGATCTCCCCGTGGACCAGGCAGAACTTCGTCAGCCACAACCGGACGGACACGGACTCGGTACTGGCGTTCATCGAGGACAACTGGCTTGGCGGGAAGCGTATCGCTGATAGCTACGACGCGATCTCCGTCCCCATCGACGCCGCGAACGGCCTGCTGGACTTCACGGTCAAGCCACATGACACGCCGCTGATACTCGACCCGAAGACCGGCGAGGTAGTACCCGCGCCAACCGTGACGTCCCTGAAGCGGGGTCGGGCACCGTCCACGTCACGGTGATGGCCACGGGCGGCACAAGCAGCGCGACCAGCACGGCGAGCAGGTTCCGCTACCACTGACCCTCTGTCTGGCGGTCGTCTGGTGTCACAGCCGGGGCTCCTGCCTTGTCTTGCGGGGTAGGGGTACAGGTAAAACCTCGATCAAGATCGGAGCCGATGATGAAAGTCTTTGTGGCTGGTGCGACGGGAGCGATCGGGAAGCAGCTGGTGCCACGCCTGGTCGCTGCCGGTCACGAGGTTCATGGCATGACCCGCAGCGAGTCCAAGCAGGCGATGCTCAGGGAACTCGGGGCCGTGCCGGTGGTCGCGGATGCCCTTGATCCCGGTCAGGTCGCTGAGGCAGTAGCGACGGCGAGGCCGGACGCGATCATCCATCAGCTGACCGCGATCGGGGCGCTGAGCCCGCGTCACTTCGATCGCGATTTCGCGCTGACCAACCGGCTGCGCACCGAAGGCACGGATTACCTGCTGTCGGCCGGGCAGGCGGTCGGGGTGCGGCTGTTCCTGGCGCAAAGTTACGGCGCCTGGCCGTACGTGCGCACTGGCGGGCCGGTCAAGAGCGAGGATGACCCGCTCGACCCGTCGCCCGCGCGCGAGATGCGCGAGAGCCTGGCGGCGATCCGTCACCTGGAGCAGGCGGTCCTTGACGCGCAGTGGACCGAGGGCATCGTGCTGCGCTACGGAGCGTTCTACGGGCCGGACACCTCGATGGCGCCGGGCGGCGAGCAGTTCGAGCTGGTACGCAAGCGGCAATTCCCGCTTGTCGGCGACGGAGGCGGCGTGTGGTCTTTCATCCATATCGCCGACGCGGCCGAGGCGACGGTGGCGGCGCTCGAGCACGGCAGTCGCGGTGTCTACAACGTCGTCGACGATGACCCGGCCACGGTCGCGGAGTGGCTGCCGGCGCTGGCTCAGGAGCTCGGTGCCAGGGAGCCGATGCGCGTGCCGCGATTCGTCGGGCGGCTGTTCGGCGGTGAGGTCGGCGTAGTGATGATGACCGACGCCCGCGGCGCGTCGAACGCGAAGGCCAAGCGCGAACTGAAGTGGAACCCGGCGCACCCGAGCTGGCGGCAGGGGTTCGCCGCGGCATGACCGATCGCGATCGACTGCTTGGCGAGCTGCGCCCCGTCGCCTTCGCGATCGCGTGCCGCATGCTCGGCAGCGTGTCCGAGGCTGAGGACGTGGTGCAGGAAGCGCTGCTTCGCGTCCATCAGGCGCTCGATGCCGGCGAGCAGATCGCGTCGCCGCGAGCGTTCGCGGCCACGGTGGCCACCCGGCTGGCGATCAACGAGCTGCGCTCAGCGCGGGCCCGCCGCGAGCGTTACGTCGGCGATTGGCTGCCTGAGCCGATCATCACCGGCGGCCACGACGATCCGGCCTGGCACGCCGAGACGGCCGATTCCCTGTCGCTGGCCATGCTGGTTCTGCTGGAGAGCCTCTCGCCGGAGCAGCGGGCCGTGCTGCTGCTTCATGATGTGTTCGATTACGGCTATCCCGAGATCGCGGCGATCGTCGGGAAAAATGAAGACAACGTACGCCAGCTCGCCACGCGCGCCAGGCGCCACGTCGCGCAACGCCGGCCCCGCTTCTCCACGACCCGCGAGCAGCGCGATGAGCTGGCGCGACGGTTCTTCGCCGCGGCCCAGCAAGGCGATCTCGCCGGACTTGAGTCGCTGCTCGCGCACGACGTCGAGCTGACCGGCGACGGCGGCGGCAAGGTTCCGGCCCTCGCGCGGTCGCTACGCGGCCGCAGCCGGGTCGCGCGCACGCTAGTTAACTGGGTCCGCCTCGGTGTCAGCCTGCCGGGCGTGTCCTGGCGCACCGCCGAGATCAACGGCGGACCTGGAGTGCTCTTCCTGGACGGGCAGCAGCGGCTGGTCTGCGTGCTGGCCCTCGAGATCGCCGAAGGCCAGGTCACGGCGATCAGCTCGATCGTCAACCCCGACAAGCTGGCGCACCTCGGGCCAGTAGGCGATTTTGGCTCCCTGCTGAGATCGGCGCGATGAAATACTTGCGCTTCGCGACGCGGCGGGCTGGTCACGCCAAGCGCGCGGCGTGCGGGCGGCTGATCCTGGTCCGGTAGGGCTTCAGCCGCTGGTTCAGCCAGTCAGCGCCGGCCGGACTCGCCAGGTTGATGACGGGCTCGCTGGCCATTTCGAGCACGTTCTCGCACCGGTCGCCGAACAGGATGACGGACTGGCTGCCCACATTCCGGCGCGACATCCAGGCGATGCCCTGGGCGGCCGGCAGCTGCAACCTCAGCCACCTCGCCCAGCGCCTGGTCTGCGCGTAATCCCTCGACTCGCACTGAATGAGCCACCCGTCCTGGATCACCGAGGCGAGGTCGATCCCGTTCATCAGGGAGATCAGCGTCAGCGGCTCAGTGACCAGCATCGAGGACAACGTCAGGTTAGTGACGTTAGCGCGCCTGATAGTTCGGAATTTTTTATGATGAAAGGGGAGGTCGCCGGTAATTGTTTCCAGGATAGCTGTTTCCGGCTCCGGGGCCGCGTAAGAAACGGGTACGGGTCGGTCCGCGTCGCGTCGAAACGGCCGCCGCCGAACACCTCGTCGGTCGGCTGGTCTTTGAAGCTGACCGGCGTCGCCGCCGTCTTCATCTGCCCGGCGGCCGCGATCGCCGGCCTGGTTATCGCCGTCCGGTTCAGCCGGGCTCAGGACCCGGCAGGACTGCCCCGCCGGCTGATGCCCAGGCTGCCGGCTGGCGCCAGGCACCTGCTCGCCGGCCTGATTACCTTCGTAGTCCTCGAATCCATGCTGTGGACCGGGGTCGTGATCAGGGCAACATTGTCCGAGCCTGTGCGGTCCGCGCTGCCGGGATCGCTAGCGGCGGATTACCAGAGCGGCCTGCTGCTCGCGTGTGCCGCCGTAGCGGTGATCGCGGCCTTGCCCGGGTCCTATGGTTCTTACCGGGTGCTGGTGACCGGAGCGGTAGCGGCGGCGGCGGTGTCGATCTGGGGCCTGCCGGCCTCGCTGGTCAGCGTGCTCTGGCACCCCGTAGCCGGTCCGGTGATCACCAGCTTCGCGTCGCTGTGGGGGACCGAGGCGTTCTGGGGCGCCGTCGTCTTCGCCGCCCCGATCGCCGTCGCCGGCCTTGTCGTCGGTGCCAGGCTCCGCACCGTGTAATCTGCGAACCGCATTCCGCAGGGCTAACCTTTGAGTAAAGTCGAAGTCGGGGATGGCGTGGCTGAGCCAACGGCACTGGGCATCGATCTGGGCACCACTCTTTCGGTCGTCGCCCAAGTCAACCAGGCGGGTTCGCCTGTCGTCCTGCCGAACTCCGAAGGGTCGGCCACCACGCCTTCGGTGGTTCTCTTTGATGGCGGCAGCGTCGTCGTAGGCTCCATCGCCCGTGAGTCACTGGCTACCGATCCTGAACTCGTCGTCCAGCTTGTGAAGCGCCACATGGGTTCGCCCTGGTCGTTCGACTACCAGGGCGTCAGCTACGGCCCAGAGCACATCTCGGCGCTTGTTCTGCGCAAGCTGCTCGCCGATGCCCAGCTGCTTGCCGGGCCGGTGAGCCAGGCTGTCGTGACTGTGCCCGCGTACTTCAACGATCCGATGCGTTCCGCCACCAGGAGCGCGGCGGAACTGGCCGGCATCGGCGTGCTCGGGCTGCTCTCCGAGCCGACAGCGGCGGCGCTGGCCTTCGGGTACGAGCGCAGGCCAGCCGGGGCTACGGGCGTCGTCGTGGACCTCGGTGGCGGCACCTTCGACGTGACGGTCATGGACTATGACGGCAGCGACCTCGCTGTCCGGGCGACGGGCGGCGACTACTACCTGGGCGGAGCCAACTTCGACAAGGTGCTGCTCGACTACTTCGTCGAGCAGTTCGCTGCCACGCACGGCCTGGACATCAACGACCCCGATGCCATGTCGATCGAAGAGTGCACGCAGGTTTCGCACGACTGGCTGCTGCGAGCGACCCGGGCAAAACATGATCTGACCTCCCGCGAGCGGACCACCGTAGCGCTGCACGCGGCCGGGCTCTTGTCGAGGGTTGAAGTCAGGCGCGACCTGTTCCTGGCGCGCAGCCGGCCGCTGCTCGACGAGGTCACCGAAAAGATCGTCGACGTCACCGCGGCCGCCGGGGTGGCGCCGAAGGACGTGGACTTCGTCCTGGCCGTCGGAGGCTCCACGAGGATCCCCGCGGTCAGGGAGCGCGTGCGCGACATTTTCGGCAAGCCACCTGACCTGTCAGTGAGCCCGGATGAGGCCGTGGCACTCGGCGCCGCGCTGTTCGCCGCCCAGCGCCAGCTTGAGCAGGGCAGCGCCCTGGATATGGAGCCCCAGGCCCGCAACTACCTGGAGAAGCTGACGGTCACCGATGTCGCCGCCCATACCCTGGGGATCAGCGCGATCGACGCCGGGGAAGCCGGACCCGGCGGGCAGCCAGGGGGCAGGCAGATCATGGTGCCCTTGCTGCCGCGCAATACCCGGCTGCCGTTTGACACCCGGCGGGCGTTCTACACCATGCGGCCGGGCGAGCAGCGGATCATGGTGCCTATTCTCGAAGGTGAAGAGGCCGATCCTGCGCTCTGCAGGCGGATCGGCGAGGTCGTCATCGACGGGCTGCCACCCTCCCGTCCGGCTCATCAGGAGGTTCTCGTGAGGATGCGGCTCGACAAGGACGGCATCCTGGCTGTGGCCGCTGCGGACGTCGCGACCGGCCTGGCGGCGACCACCACGATCGTGCACGCGAACCGGCAGGTCAGCCCGGACGCCGCTGACGCCGCGGTCCGCGCGGCACCGGTCGAGTAGACGAGCGTGCTGCCTCATCCAGATAGCGCGGGCTTCATGAACTGGTATTCCTTCCTCGGCGTCGGGCCGGACGCGACGACGGAGCAGGTGACGGCCGCCGTCGAGCGGCTGTCGCGGCAGGCGAACGCCCTCGCCGTCACCGCACCGGAGCGAGCGCGGCAACTGCGCGACCAGATCCGCGCGATCAAGCAGGATCTGCTTTCCGGACCGGAGTCACGGCGCAGGTACGACCACGGACTGCTCGCGCGGGAGCCGAAGAGCGCCGACGTCACCAGGCCTCGCCCGCCGCAGGCGCCGGTTCCGCAGGCGCCGGGCCTGATGTCGCGGATCTCGAAGTTCTTGCAGACCGGGTGGACCTGCGTCGGCTGCGGTTATGGCGCCCAGCCGACGGACAAGTTCTGCCCGAAGTGCGGCGGCAGGGTCGAGTCCGGGCTGGGTGGCCAGCTGCCGCGCGCTTCCGGCGCAGGTCAGGCAGGTGCCGGCTCGCCTGGCCCCGGGCCGGAGACCCAGGTGACCCGCTGCGGCAGGTGCGGTACCCGGGCCGCGCCGGGCGACGTTTTCTGTATGCGGTGCGGTAACGGGCTGTCGCCTGGTACATCTCGCGATTAAAGGGCCGCTGGCGTTTACGCCGGACGTGCTTCTCCCCGGTTGCACGTCAGACTGGAAGTGCCCTAACATGCACCAAGTTAATGTTGGGGGAGAGGTGCAGTTATCCGCATGTCAACGTGCATAAATGGGCACCCCGTATCTGAGGATGCTCTATTCTGCGGTATCTGCGGTACTTCGCTGCGGCCGGGCGGGGCGGATGCGGCGACCGACGCCACCCCGCTGCTGATCTCGCCCCCGCTGCCGCCTCCGTCAGCCGTGACCAATCCGGCCTTCGCGGCGCCCGGGGCGGGCGCCGCCACGAACGTCCCCAGGCAGGCGGAAGCGCCTGGAGATCAGACGTCGCCGGTGTTTTTCGGAGGCAGCCCGGCGACCGCGCCGTTGCCGGCCAGCGCCCAGGCCAGTGCCCCGGCTGGCGGTCCTCCCGCGCCCGGTGCCGGGCCAGGGCCAGCACGCCGGCCCCGCCGCAGGCGGCGGGTCTTGATCGCGGCGTTGGCCATCCTGGTTGTCCTCGTTGTGGGCGGCGGTGCGGTTTTCGCGCTGCTCGGCCACGGCGGCGCCCGGCATCAGGCTTCGGGCAAATCAGGCAAGAAAAAGGTGGTGCACACCCCGACCCGATCAGCTACGCCCAGTTCGTCGGCGACCTCGACGGCCTCGCCCACCCCGTCGCCAACTCCATCGTCCAGCGTTTCGGCCAGCCCTACCGCGTCTTCGACGGCCGCGGTCGCCGGGGCGGCGGGATGGACCTATCCCAATGCCATTGACCAGGCGGCATTCAGCAACGACGACGATACGCTGTCGGAAATATCGTGCCCGTCGGTTAAGGGGTGTTTCGCGGTCGATTCAGGAGGCAACGTCCTCCGGGGATTCGGCCAGTCGACCTGGGCCGTCGTGGATACCGACAACGAGGCAGGGCTGAATTCGATCTCCTGTGCGTCGGCGAAGTTCTGTGTCGGTGCGGACGCATCAGGCAACGCTGTGGTGCTGGCCGACGGCGGCTGGAGCGATCCGATCGCGATCGACAGCGACTCGCAGCTCAACGCGGTCGCGTGCCCCACAGCCAGCTTCTGCGTCGCGGTCGACAACGAGGGCAACGCGTTTACTTATTCCGGCCAGATCACCCGGTGGACCAAGACCATCGTCGACAGCAACGAGGACGGGCTCACATCGGTCTCCTGCCCGAGCGCGACGTTCTGCGTCGCCGTTGACAACTCAGGAGACGTGTTCACGTACAACAACGGCAGCTGGAACTCCGGGTCCCGCATCGACCAGGACAACGGATTCACCAGCGTGTCCTGCTCCAGCTCGGCATTTTGCGTGGCCGTCGACGGAAACGGTTCCTTCGCGGTCCTTTCCGACGGCCATTGGACGCAAGGGTCGGCCGGGACTTCCGCTGTAGCCGTGTCCTGCCCTGGTGACGGGTACTGCGTCGCGGTCGACGACGCCGGCGGCTTCTCCGCATACCAGAACAGCACCTGGTCGGCTGTCGTCAAGGTCGATGGCAACAACACCTTCCGGGCGATCAGCTGCTCGTCGGTCGCGAACTGTGCCGCGACGGACGCGAACAACAACGTCCTGTACTACGAACCGGCTAAAAACTGATTAATTCAGTCGCCTAAATCGCCGTATTCGGGGCCACCGAATGCCGGTCGTGTGGGAGGGGAGCCCGCGATGTGTCCGAACTGCAATGCTCCAGTCAGGGGCGAATCGGAGTACTGCACGAACTGCGGGGCGCCCGTCAGGCCCCCGTCAGCCCCGGGCTCCGGCAACGCGCCGGTTACCCAGCCGGCGCCGCCGCGCGCGCCAGCACCTGGATGGCCTGGCCAGGTGAGGCGACCCGCTACTGGGCAGTTCAGGCTCGCTCTCAAGCGCCTGGCCGCCCCTGACCTGATAATCGGCGGCGCGACCGTCGTGGCGTTCCTGTCCCTTTTCCTGCCCTGGTTCGGACTCTTCGGCTCCACCATCAGCGGCATGTCCCTGCACGGGTACTTGGTGATCGCCCTTCTCGCGCAGTTGGCGCTGCTCGGCTACCTCGTACTGCGGGCCGGGTGGGACACGCCGCCTGTCAGGTTTCCCATCGCGCACGCCCCGCTGCTCCTCATCGGCACCGGCGTCCAGCTACTGTTCGTATTTATCGCGTTCTTGCAGCCAGACGGCCTGAGCCATGAGTTTGGTTCCTATCTTGACCTGCTAGCGTCGCTCGTCGCGTGCGGTGTAATAGCGGTACCGGTCATTCGCTCGGTGCTCGCCGCGCAGCAAGGCCGGACGGGCTGATCCGGCGGGATCACCGCGCCGCTGACCGGCTGGTTGGCACCCCAGGAGGCAGACGGCCATGATGCCGGCGGAGCACGCTAGCCAGGCTCGGGCAGCTCTTCGGCTGATCGTGGCCGAATACGGGCCTGAGGTGCTGACCGAGCCGGCGGCGATGGCGAACCTGCTCAAGGACCTGCTGCCCGATGCTCCGAGGATCGTCCGGATGTTCGTCGCGGCGGCTGAGGACAAGGTCGCCGCGGTGCTGCGCGGGCACGTGTCACAGGGCATGGACCCGGCGACAGCGGCCAGGCTCGCCGGGTCGATCTTCGCCGACGTGACGCTGTTCCCGCCTGAGGTGTGCGCCTGGGTCGTCGGCGAGTTCGCGATCGCGCTCGGCCTCGCGGCGGCCGAGACCGGGCCCCCGACGTTCGTGCCTCCGCCAGAAGCCGTGCCTGTGCTCGAACCCCCCCTCGCGCCCGAGCCTACGGCTGCGCCAGGGTCCGCAGCGACTGGCGGGCGCCTGGCGGCACCGGCCACCCGCAACGCCGCCCAGCAGCGCGGGCTGGGCGCCGCGGACAGTGCCGTCATGGCCTACATCGCCTGCGAGACCGAGAACGCCGTCATTCCTGTCGACTTGTCGACCGGAATCTCTGGCCAGCCGATCATGGTCGGCGAGTGGCCGAAGGCTATCGCGGTCACGCCTGACCGCACGCGCGCGTATGTCGTCAGCTACGGGGACGACTCCATGACGCCGATCGCCATCTCGTCCGCCAGTGCGGGGTTCCCGATCAAGACCGGCCGCGGCCCGGTAGCGATCGCGGTCGCCCCGGACGGAGCTACCGCGTACGTCGTCAATGAGGGAGACGACACGGTGACGCCGGTCGGTGTGGCCAGCGGCGCCTGCGGCCAGCCGATTCCGACCGGAAAGCGCCCGTACGCGATCGCGGTCGCTCCGGACGGAGCTACGGCGTACGTCGCCAACTACGGCGACGGGACTGTCACGCCGATCAGCCTGCGGTCCGCCGACCGCGCTGCCGCCACCACCGCAGGCCTGCCGGCGGCGGTGGGCAAAGGCCCCGTCGCCATCGCGATCGCTCCCGACGGCTCGGCCGCCTACGTCGCCAACCACGGCGACGGGACGGTCACGCCGATCAGCCTCGCCACCGGTGCCACGGGCCCGGCTGTCGCGGTGTCGAAGCACCCGGTCGCGATCGCGGTGGCACCCGATGGCGCGACGGCCTACGTTGTGAGCCACGGCAGCGGGACGGTCATCCCGGTCAAGGTCGTCCCGGCCGGCGCGGGCTCGCCGCCTCGCCTCGTCGCCGGCCCGCCGATCGCGGTGGGCAGGCGTCCGTCCGCGATCGCGCTTGGCCGCGGTGGCGAGACCGCCTACGTCGTCAACTACGGCGACGGGACGGTCACGCCGCTGAATCTCGGCTCCGGCATCCCGGCGGCTCCGGTCGTGGTCAGGAAGCGACCCTGGGCGATCGCCATCGTCAGCTGACGCCACTTCGTTCCCGCTGCCATTCAAGCGGGGGATTCGACGGGCAGGTCCATGGCCTGCGCCGAGTCGCGCAGTCGCTTGTCGTAGCAGACGAAGGCCGTCAGGCCGGTTCGTACCTCATGGGCGGTAGCCAGGTGAATGGCGTCAAGGCTGCGAAGCATCGCGTCCCCGATGACTTCCGCCGTCGGTGCCACGTCATCGATGCTCAGCAGCGCGATTGCGGACAAGACGGTGTTGGCTCGGCTCAGCCGGTGCGGCGCATGTCGTGTCACGGCTCGCAGCAACTCGATCCTCAGCAGCCGGGATGACACTCGCGGGACTCCCGCGCGCTCCGCGATCCACAGTTCCAGTGCCTGCGTCTCCTGCTCGGGCAGGACGAGCTTGATAGCCGCCGAGGTGTCCAGGTAGATCATCTGCGTCCAGGTAGATCAGTCAGTATCGCTCGTCATCGCGCAACTGAGCCAGCGCAGCGCTGAGCGATACGCCCTCATCGTGCTCGTCGCGTGCCGGAGTAGGGGGGATCGGTCCCAGATTGGAGGCCGGAATCGCTCGGCCTTGCGCAAGCATGCGATCGAGCAGCGGAACCCCCGTCACGGCGCCGGTCGGCATGAGGTGCGCGACTGGCCGCCCGTACTCGGTGACCTCAAGCGATTCGCCGGCCTTGACCCGCTCAAGCACCTTCGCGGTCTGCCGGTTCAGCTCACTCACCGTCACCGAGTTCATGTCAGCCATGGTACTACCAAGTACTAATGCTCGCCGGGGGCCGCTCCAGGCTTGGTCCGGCTGCGGATGTTTTAGGGCGCAGACCATTTCATCCCCTTGCCCTACCATTCCTGATATGCCCCGTGGCGTTCCGACGGCGCGCCTGGGGCCAGCGGGGCAGGAGAGTGATGGCGACCGGAGTCGAGTTCGGTTTGCTCGGCCCGCTGCTGGTTGGCAGTGGCCGGGAGACCGTGGCGATCCCGCCGGGCAAGCAGCGGACGGTGGCGGCAGCCTTGCTGTTGCGGGCCAACCGGGCCGTGACGCTGGATGAGCTGGCCGAGGCTCTCTGGGGTGAGGACCCGCCGCCGTCCACGCGGGCAACGCTGCGCAACTACATCAAGCGGCTGCGGCAGGCGCTGGCCAGTACCGGGCACGACCGGATCGAGACGCTGCCGAACGGTTACCTGATCCGCGTAGATCCGGGCGAGCTGGATCTGTCCAGATTCGAGGCACTGTGCTACCAGGCCAGGCTCGAGGCGCGCGAGGGCAGCTGGGAGCGGGCGGCGGACTCGCTGCGCGAGGCCCTGGCCCTGTGGCGCGGCGAGCCGCTGGCCGACGTGCGGTCGGAACTGCTCGCGCGGCGCGACGTGCCCAGGCTGGCTGAGCTGCGGCAGCAGGCGGTACGGGCGCGGATCGACGCGGACCTGCACCTGGGCAGGCACGCTGAGGTCATTCCCGAGTTGCGGCAGCTCACCGGGGCCTATCCGCTCACCGAGCGGCTGCACGCCCTGCTCATGATCGCCCTGTACCGCGACAGTCAGCAGGCTCAGGCACTGGTCGCGTACCAGCAGTGCCGCCGCGTGCTCATCGCCGAGCTCGGCACCGAGCCCGGGCCCGAGCTGCGTCAGCTGGAACGGCAGATCCTCGCCGCCGATCCCGCTCTCGCGTTGCCGGCAACGGCGCCCGCCCCGCCGCCGGCAGCCGCCCCCGCCACCGCGCCCGGCCCGCCGCCGCCCGCCCCGCCGCCGCCCGCCGCGGCGGTGCCGCGCCAGCTCCCGGCCTCGGCACGGCATTTCACCGGCCGGGTCGCCGAGCTGGCCGAGCTGACCGCCGTTCTGGATGACGAGATCGCGGCCGGGCGGCAAGTGTCGCTGTCGCTCATCTCCGGTACCGCCGGGGTGGGCAAGACCGCCCTGGCGGTGCAGTGGGCGCAGCGCGTGGCCGGTCGCTTCCCTGACGGTCAGCTCTATGTCGACTTGCGCGGCTATGATCCGGGCCAGCCGATGGACGCGGGCGCGGCGCTGGCCGGATTCCTGCGGGCCCTGGGCGTCCCTGGCCAGCAGATTCCGGCTGAGACGCCCGAGCGCGCCGGCCTGTACCGGAGCCTGCTCGCCGATCGCCGCGTCCTGGTGCTGCTCGACAACGCCGGGTCGGCTGAGCAGGCCAGGTCGCTGCTGCCCGGCACGTCCGGCAGCGCCGTTGTGGTGACCAGCCGGGACGCGCTGACAGGCCTGGTGGCCAGAGACGGCGCGGTGCGGCTCGACCTGGAGCTGCTCGGAGCGCACGACGCGCGCGAGCTGCTGCGGGCGCTGATCGGCAGCCGGGCCGACGCCGAGCCCGAGGCGACCGATGACCTCGTGACTGCGTGCGCGCGCCTGCCGCTGGCGCTGCGGCTCGCCGCGGAGCTCGCGGCCTCGCGGCCGTCCGAGCCGTTGCGCGCGCTGGCCGGTGAGCTGGCCAGCCTGCAGCGCCGGCTTGACCTGCTGGACGCCAGCGGAGATCCCCGCACGGCGGTACGGGGCGTGTTCTCGTGGTCCTACCAGCACCTCGCCCCCGCCGCGGCCGCCGCGTTCCGCCTGCTCGGCCCGCATCCCGGCCCGGACTTCGACGGTCACGCCGTCGCCGCGCTGACCGGCGTGACGCCTGAGCAGGCCACGGACCTGCTCGGCCTGCTGGCCCGCGCGCACCTGGTCCAGGCGGCCCGGCCGGGCCGGCACGGCATGCATGACCTGCTGCGCGCCTACGCCCGTGACCTTGCCACCTCGCACGACGGCGCGGACGGCCAGCGCCACGCGCTCACGGGCCTGTTCGACTACTATCTCGCCACCGCCGCAGCGGCGATGAACACGCTGTACCCCGCCGCACGGCGCTATCACCGGCCGATCCCGGGGTCAGCGACGCCTGCTCCGCCGGTTGGCACCAGCGAGCAGGCGCGCGCGTGGCTGGACACGCACCTGCCCGTCCTGACCGCCGTGACCGCGGTCGCGGCCGACCATGGCTGGCCTGGCCACGCGACTCGCCTGACGGAGACGCTCTTCCACTACCTGTACGCCGCGGGCCGCTATCCCGAGGCGATCGCCATCTTCGCCGCCTCGCTTCGGGCCGCCCGCCTGGCAGGCGACCACGCCGCGGAGGCGATCACGCTGAACAACGCCAGCATCATCGACGTCCAGCAAGGCCGGTACCAGGAGGCCACCAGGAAGCTAGGGCAGGCACTCGAGAAGTTCCGGCGGGCCGGCGGCCGGCGCCGGGACGAGGCCAACGCGCTTGGCAACCTGGGCAACATCGCGCTGCGGCTCGGCCACAGCGAGGAAGCGGCCGGCTACATGAGGCAGGCGCTTGAGCTGTTCCACGAGGTCGGCGATTCTTCTGGCGAGGGCAACGTGCTGGGCGGCCTGGCTGGCATCGCGTACCAACTGGGCCGTTATCACCAGGCTGTCGCCCACCTTGAGCAGGCGATCGCCATTTACCGTCAGGTCGGCGACCAGCCGGGCGAAGCCCGCGGCCTGATCAACCTCGGCACCATCGACCTGCGGCTAGGCCGGCAGGAGCAGGCGGCCGGCCGGCTCAGGCGTTCACTTGACCTGTTCGGCGCGACCGGCGACCGGAGCAGCGCCGCATACGCGCAGGCCAGCCTCGGCATGGCCGACCTGCGGGACGGCCGCTATCAGCAGGCGGCGCGCTGGCTGAGGCAGGCCCTGGACATGTTCGTCTTGGTCGGCGACCGGACCGGCGAGGCGCAAGCCCTCACCCACCTGGGCGCGCTCGGACTACGCGAGGGCCGGCATGAGGAAGCCATCGCGCACCTGCGACGGGCGCTGGCCCTTGGCGTGGAGACCGGCGACAAGCCGCGCGAGACCGATGCGCTCAACGGCCTGGGCGAGGTTCTCACGGCGGCCGGCCGGGCCGCCGAAGCCCTGACCGAGCACGCGGCCGCGCTCGGGCTGGCCGAGGGGACCGGGGACTCCTACGAGCAGGCGCGTGCCCGCCACGGCCTCGCCGAGGCCCGCTACCTGACCGGCGACACCGCGGGCGCCCGCCGCGACTGGCAGCTCGCCCTTGACCGCTACGCCGAACTCGGAACCCCTGAAGCTGACCAGGTCCGGGCCAAACTCGCCGCGATACGACCGGCTTAGAGGGAAACTCGACCACGTAAGACATTTTTTCACTAAATAGGTTGAAAAATTGTCCAAGCGACTAACGGCTCTCTAGGCTGACCGCCCGGCCTGGCGCCCGCGGCCTGACAATTGCCCGGCGCCTGCCGGCGATGCAAGGTAGGCGTCAAGGTTTGTGAAAGGCTGCCGTCATGGTCCCTGGCACACGCTGGTACTGCGATTCCATCTCGGAGGGGCAGGCCAGTGACTGTGCTAGGAGCGGCCCGGGCATTGCTGCCGACGCGCAAGCGGCAGCCGGAACGGCGACAGCCAGGCTCGGAAGGCGAGCGCATGCTCCAAGAGCAACTCGGCACTACCGAGCGGGCTGAGCAGTTTTACAAGAACCAGGTTGTCGACTACCTCACTCCGGCCATGCAGGAGTTCATCCGGCGGATGGAAATGGCATTCATTGCCACCAGCGATCCGGAGGGCGAGTGCGACTGCAGCTTCCGCGCGGGGGAGGCCGGCTTCATCAGGATCATCGACGAGCGCACCATCGCCTACCCGGAACTGCGCGGTAACGGCGTCATGGCGAGCCTCGGCAACATGCTGCAGAACCCGCACATCGGAGTCTTCATGGCGGATTTCTCCAGGGATCTCATCGGCCTGCACGTCAACGGCGACGCCAGCATCGTCACGCCTGCGCGGATGCTGGAGTTCGATATCGAGATCGGCGAGAACGAGAACGCGGGCCGCCGGGCGGTGCAGTGGGTACTGATCCACGTCACCGAGGCTTATATTCACTGCTCCAAGCACATCCCGCTGCTGGTGCCGCAATCCAGGGTGCGGCACTGGGGTACCGACAACCCGCGGCACAAAGGCGGCGACTACTTCGGCGTCAAGGAGAGCCGGGCCAGGGGCGGCCGGGCGGCCGGGAACGGCCACTCGCCTGTCGTATCCCGGAGCGTTGACCGGGGTGAATCCGGAGACTTGTCGTATCCCGGAGCGTTGACCGGGGTGAATCCGGAGACTTGTCGTATCCCGGAGCGTTGACCGGCCTATACGACGGCAACGCTCCGCATTACGAGATCACTCCGCCGGGAAGCCGAGAACACTCCGCGGACCTGCGGAAGATCTTCCGGGGAACGGAAACTCTCCGCCGTGCCGCCGCAAGAGCCTGCCGCCCGGGCTTTGCCCTGGCCGCCGAGTTCGTCGGCTACACCCGGATCCACCTGGCACTAAACGGGCGGCTCCCGGTGGCAGTCACCGGGAGCCGCCCGCTCGATCTGAGCAGGGCTGCCGTTTAGCCGGCCGGGATGCTCGGCACCACCCACTGGATGGCACCGACGCCGCCGGCGGTCGGCGCGGTCTGCATGACCACGCGCAGCTTGGTCGTGGTGACTGGGTCGAAGGTCACTGCGTTGAAGACGTTATCGGCCTCCGGATAGGCGCTCGCGTTCGATACGTTGGTGAACTCGGTTCCGTCCCAGTACTGGACCACCCAGGACGCGGGCAGCTGCAGTCCGCCGCCATCGTCGGCGAAGTAGACGGAGCTGCCGTTCGTCGTGATCGGCTGGCTCCAGTCCAGCTCCATGAACTGGGTGCCGGCATTGGGCCAGGTGCCCCAGTACGGGGTCAGGTCGTTGTCGTCACTGGACTGGATGGGGAAGATCCCGTTGTTGATGGCGGTGATCGTGGTCCACGGCGAGGCTGAGGACGCTGATGGCGTGGCCGTCAGCGCCAGGTCCGTCGCCCCGGGTGGCAGCGGAAGTGGTTTCTGCACGGTCAGCCACTGCTCGGCGCTGGCCGACGAGGCGGTCCCGGGGCCGGCCGAGTAGTTAGCCGACACGACCAGGCCGTTGCTGCCGTTGGTCCCGGCCGGCGGCGTCACCGACCAGGTCGCTGACTCGGTAGCGCCGGGATCGATGGAGGCGAAGGTCACCGGGCTCGTGGCCTGGGCGATCCAGCCCGCCGGCACGTTCGCCGCGAGGCTGACGTTGGTCAGCTCGCTGCCGCCGGTGTTCTTGATGGTGGCGGTGGCGGTCGTGGCGATGCCCGCGGTCAGGGCCGGCTGGGTGTGCTGGCCCGGCACGGTGCTGGCGACACCGACGTTGAGCGCTGGCCGGCCCGCGTTGCCGAGCGTGACCAGCACGGTCGAATTATTCATCGTGACGGTGTGGCTGGCTGCGTCGTACGTGCCGCCGGATACCGACTGCACGCCAGCGTCGGCGAAGATAGGCAGCTGCACCTGAATGTTGCTGGCAGGCGCCGGGCCGTCCACGTTCACCTTGACGACAGTGCTGCCTTCCTGGGTGCGCGTGGTGATGTCCACCCGGTAGGTAGTCCGCACGCCGGTGCTGACGTCGTAGGAGGCGGTGAGGTTCCGCAGCGAGATCTCCTGCCCGGGGACGATCCATTCGTCGGGAACGCCGCGGCCGATGTACAGCACGTTGCTGAACGACGGCGTCCCGTCCGATCCGACTGTGCTGGTCAGGCCCTGGGCGACCAGGGACTGCAGCAGCGCCTGGGTCTGCCCGGCCATCGGCCAGGCGTACGGGATCGCGCCGAACTCAGGCGCCGCGTGGCTGCCCTGCCAGGGGTTGTTCGGGTCGGGCGGTGACCCGTTGGCCTCCCACCAGGCGTTCGGGCCGCCGGTGGTGGTCGCGATCTGCCAGGCGTAGCTGGTGATCGGCAGGTCGCGGTAGGCGTTGCCGTACAGCGCGGCAGCGGAGTAGCCGGTGTTCAGCGCCACGCTGTAGCCGGTGTAGGCACCGAACGACGGGAACGGAACGTTGCCCTGCAGCCGGGCGAAGCCCATCTGGTAGAGGTTGTCGGTCTGAGCCGGGTCGCCGAGTATCCCGTTCAGCTGGCCGCCCTGCAGGAAGATGTTCCAGGCGTTCTCGCCCCACAGCACCTGGGAAGCCCAGTTGGCGTCGTTCGGGCTGTTGCACCGATCGGCCGTGATCGGCACGTTGACCTCGCACGGCAGGAAATCGAAGCCGTTGGCCTTCTCGTTAGCCGAGAGCCCGGTATTGGTCGCGCTGAGCAGGCTCGTGTACTGGGCCTGCGCCCATTGCGCCTCGGCCGGCTGGCCGATCCTCGTCGCGATGTAGGCGTAGGCGGAGAGCCCGGCGAGCGCGGTCTCGTCGTCGAACAGCCAGGTGCCGCCTGAGTCGTTGTCGTTGGACCGCTTCAGGAAGCCGGTGGTCGCGCTCAGCTGCGACAGGAAGTCGGTGTGCATCATCGTGAACAGGCTCGGCCCCCACTGACTCGGCGCGGTGGCGTCGTCGTGGAAGTACTGCTTGACGAAGTCGACGTCGTTGGTCGACTCCAGGTACTGAGCCCAGGCGAGAGGCGTCCGCCAGATCCCGTCCCAGTACCAGTTGGCGCCGACTTCGTTGAAGGTCGGCTGCTCGGAGATCCGCCCGGTCAGCAGGAGGTTCTGCGCGTCGGTGAAGTCGCCGAGCTCGAACCTGTTCGCGAGCATTCCCGGCAGGTCGTGGTTCAGCAGCCAGTCGTAGTTGTTGGCGCCGGAGAAGGGCGACTTGTCGACCTGCACGATCCTGGTGTAGACGAAGGCGGCCTTGTAGGCGTTGTCGATCGCGTCGCCGGGGCTGGCGAGCCCGTTGGTGCTGGGCAGCGAGACGTCGGGCAGCGACAGGACCGGGATCGCCTTGAGGCGACCGTTCCAGAAGCTGGACATGTCGCTGAACGCCTTGTCGTAGGTCTCCGCGCCTCCGCGCGACGCAGCTGACGTCAGCTGGGCCGGGGTGGGCAAGGTGCCGCCGACGCTGAAGGTGTCGACCGCGGCGACGAAGTCATGGTCCACTGTCTGGCCGGGCTGGACCATGTCGGAGTTATCGTTCAGCGAGACCAGGTTCGGCCCGGACTGGCCGGACGGCACGCTGACGGCCGCTGACCCGTTGTTGGTCACCTCTACCCGGGTGTAGACCAGCTCGGCCGGGTTGCCGGCGATGGTCTGCTTGCTGGCGAAGTCGGTGATCGAGACCGCGACGTCGTTGCGGGTAAACGAGGTTGTCATGGCGGGCAGGTAGCCGTCGGCCATAGTCCACCGCACGGAGCCGGGCGCCGGTGCCTGCCCGGCGGCCAGGCCGTAGTCATACACGCCGAAGGAGTACATCGCGCCGCAATAATTCGAGTGGCCCTGAGTGAACTTCTGCGGGACGCCCCGGGCGAAGTAGGAGCCGGACAGGTACTCGAAGGGCGCGTAGATGTTGCCTTCCCAGCCGATGACGCTCTGGTTGGCGAAGCCGAAGCCGTTGGGGTCGGACGGCACCGGGAAGTTCGTGCCGTAGTCACGCGGCAGCGTGCTGTCGTTGCAGGCATTTACTGGCAGGTTAGGCAACGGGTCAAGGGTCGCGGTGCCGGCGGGTGCCGAAGCCTGGCCGGCGGACGCCGCCTGGCCGGCGGACGCCGCCTGGCCGGCGGCGGCTGACGCCGCCTGGGCGGGGATGGCGAAGGCGATCGTGGCGGCGAGCGTACTGAGCAGGGCGCTGGTTCGGGCCGTGCGTCTCCTCATTCTCTCCAGATCCTCGTGTCTCTCAGTCCGGCGCCGCGCTTCCGGCAGGAGGCGGCACCCGGTTAGGAAAAGTTAGGAAAGCCTTTTCTTAACCTAGGAGCGGGCGCGTCACAGAGTCAACCCCCTTGTTCTCAGATCCCGGCCAGGTAAGCTGCTCACCTCGGAGGAGTCCGGCCGGTAGGAGCTGTGAAAGGGCTTTCGTTGGGGGAAACCAGAGCGGCGACGATAACCGATGTCGCCGCCTTGGCCGGGGTGTCGATCAGCACCGTGTCCAAGGCCGTCAACGGCACGGGCAAGCTGCGCGCCGAGACCAGGGCGAAGGTTCTCGCGGCGGCGGACCAGCTCAGCTTCCGGCCGAGCCCGCTGGCCCGGGGCCTGCTGACCGGCCGCAGCTACATGGTGGGGCTGATCACCGCGGACAGCTTCGGCAGGTTCACCATCCCGGTCATGCTGGGCGCCGAGGACGCTCTGGTCCCCGGGCAGATGTCGGTCGTGCTGTGCGACGGCAGAGGCGACCCGATCCGCGAGGATCACTACGTCAGGGCCCTGCTGTCGCGCAAGGTCGACGGCATCATCGTGACCGGCCGGCGCACTGACCTGCGCCCGCCGGTGGCCAGGGACCTGCCCGTTCCCGTTGTCTACGTGATGACGCAGTCGGAGAACCCGGCCGATGTGTCGCTGATCCCCGACGACCAGCAGGGCGGGGAACTCGCCGTCAGGCACCTCGTGACCGGCGGGCGCACGCGCATCGCTCATGTCACCGGCCCCGAGCGCTTCCTGTCAGCGCGGCTTCGCGCGGCCGGGGCGCGCCGCGTGCTCGCCGAGGCCGGCCTGTCGCTGGCAGTTGGCCAGCCGCTGCACGGCGAGTGGAGCGAGGAGTGGGGCCGCCACGCCGCGCACCTGGCCTTGCGCAGCGATCAGGGGATCGACGCGTTCTTCTGCGGCAGCGACCAGATCGCGCGCGGGGTCGCCGACGTGCTGCGCGAGATGGGGCGCAGGATCCCCGAGGACATCGCGCTGGTCGGCTACGACAACTGGGACGTGTTCGCCGCCACCGGCCGCCCGCCGCTGACGACCGTCGACATGTGCCTGGAAGAGCTCGGCCGGCACGCCGCCCGCAGGCTCCTGGCCAGCATCGACGGCCAGGTATCCCCGGGCGTCGAGCAGTTGCCGTGCCGGCTCGTGATCCGCGAGTCCACGGGGGCCGCGCGCCCGGCCGTGCCCGCCAATGATTAGGCCGGGCGGTCGCGGGTAGCTGGCGGCCGTGGCAAGAGCCAGATCAATAGCGGGGCACTCTGTCCCCGGCATCATCGTGTTCTTCTTCTGGGTGGTCATCGTCATCTTGGCCATCATCCTGCTGGCGTGGATCGTGCACTGGGCCGGCGGCGGAGTACTCCACATCAGGCTCGGGCACTTCACCCTGGACGTCGGCTTCACGTAAATTCGGCAGCGCCCGCCTGGCCTCGGGGCTAGCTTCGCCGCCGGAGCCGGGTCAGGCGGGCTGCTCAGCCTGTAGCTGCTTGACCATGTCGAGTGCCCGGTCAATATGGCGGCTGATCCGGGTCATCGAGTTGAAGATGTGGCGAACCGCGCCCTGGCGGTCGATGACGTAGGTGACCCGGCCGGGCAGCAAGCCGAGCACTGAGGGCACGCCATAGCTCTTGCGAACTTGACCGCCCTGGTCGCTGAGCAGCGTGAACGGCAGCTCATGCCGGCCCGCGAAGGCGGCGTGGCTGTCCGCTGAGTCCGAGCTGACGCCGATCACCTCGGCGCCGGCGTCGGCGAAGGCCTCATGGCTGTCGCGGAAACCGCAGGCTTCGGCTGTGCAGCCCGGAGTGCCGTCCTTGGGAAAGAAGTACAAGACAACGACCCGTCCGCCGAGGCGGTCACTGAGCCGTACCTGCTCGCCGGACTGTGACGGGAGGGTGAAATCTGGGGCCTTGTCGCCGACCTTGATACCGCTCGCCATTGATCCTGCCTCTCGGTCTATCCGCCCTGGGACAACGGCTGCCGCCATCCCGGCGTTCACCCCCGCGTCCCCAATGTAGCGAGAGCGGGTACTCGGCTCATAGCCGGTCATGACCGGGCCATAAGCGCCTTCCGGCTGTCGTCCCGGAAAGTGGCTCTCCTCGCCGTCGTCCCGGTCCGGCCTTCGCCGCCGTCGTCCCGGCAGCAGCGCGGGCTGCGGACCGGCGCGGATGGCGGAGACTCTCAGCGAATAGAGGCTGCCGGGTGCCTCGTGATCATGATCGGGGAGCCTTTCCGGCATCATGCGGGAGAGTTCTCAGTGCGGGGGAGTTGCTAGTGCGGGGGCGGCAGGTGCGATGTTCCGTGATCATGTTCGCGGGCATGATCACGGAACATAGCCGGTGTCCTGACCTGGGTGATCTTCCGTGATCATGGTCTCGATCATGATCACGGAAACCAGCACGCATCCCGGGGCTGCTGCCTGGCTCGTGATCAGGATCGGGGAGGTTTTCCGGCATCGTGGGGGAGACTTCTCGCTTCGGGGAGGCCAATAGAACTGGAAACTCTCCCTTAAGCGAAAAGCCTCCCCGATAACTCAGGGAAAGTCTCCTCGCTGACCCGCCGGAGCATGACCTTCCAAGATCCCGAGTCACCCGGCAGCCTCAATAGGGCGGACGATTCTCCGTGATCAAATTCCGGGGCCGGGATGGTCCCGGATACCGAAGCGGCAATCTCGCATCACCGCGGACCGGCCCCGGCGGACTCCACATGAGCCGCATCCGCGTCGCGCCGGCGGCGCCCTCGCGTCGCTGACAGCATCAGGTAGGGCCACGCTGGCCGCGCGAGCACGGAAAGCCCGTTCTGCGGTCATGCTCCAGCTGATGACTACGGAAATTGCTTCCTGGGCACAGGTTCGCCATGACCTGGGCAAACTTCCGTGATCACGCACACGATCATGAATGCGGAACTTTAGGGGTCGCGGGCCGAAGATCAGGCCGTTAGGATCTCGTCCGAAGTGCCTCGCGCCGACCCCCGGACGGGTTGCTGGCGCCCGGATGTAAACCCTGCGGGCTGTTCGGGCGACTAGTCTGCTGGCCGTGTCCTTGCTCAGGGCTGGCCGGGCAGCGATGTCCTTTCCCCCCTGACAGCGAGGTGCCACGTGACCAAATTGTTCCTGACCTACGTGCTATTCCTTATCGGCAGCGGAATCGCGATGCTCGTCATCGCAGGTGTCCGGAGCGGCCAGGCGAAGGCGCGCAGGCTATGGACCGGCCTGCTCGGGGCCGGCTTCCTGCTCTACGGGCTCTACCTCCTGCTTTTCTTCCGAGGCGGACACTACGTGGTCTTCTACTACGTGTTCATCCTTCCGATCCTGGTAATAGTACGGTTCTTCCGCGATCGATCCTCGGGCGTGAAAAGGCAGCAGGCAGCCGCTTTCCAAGGTCAGCCTCCGGCCTACGGCCAGCCTCCGGCCTACGGCCAGCCTCCGGCCTACGGCCAGCCTCCGGCCTACGGCCAGCCTCCGGCCTACGGCCAGCCTCCGGCCTACGGCCAGCCTCCGGCCTACGGCCAGCCTCCGGCCTACGGCCAGCCTCCGGCCTACGGCCAGCCTCCGGCTTCCGGCCAGCCGCCGGCGTATGGTGAGCCCCCGGCGTACGGTCAGCCTCCGGTTCCCGGCCAGGCGCCAGGCAATGACCAGCCGCCCGGCCAGTTCTAGCGCTCCGCTAGCGTCGAGCGCGTGCCGATCGCTCTGCTCAAGTTCCGGGCGGGATGGTCAGCAGGCTGTGCTGAGCGAAATAGCGGCTAGGTTTCCTCAGGTCAGGTCCGCTGCCGCAGGGAGTCGGCCGTCCAGGTTGCCTGGCGGGGAGGAATCGGCTGCCTGGCGGCTCGGCGGGTTCGTCATCCGGGTCGGGCCAGCCTGGCGGACGGCGGCCGAGGCCGAGTGGAGTTACGCGGTGGCCGCGGCCGTTTCGGCGCAGGTTCCTGAGGTGGTCGCAGCGCTGGAGTCGGCGGACGGTGCCACGGTGCAGGTAATCGGCGGCAGGCCATGCAGCGTGTGGCCGTTCATCGCAGGGAAGGCGGCGGACCGCGCTGACCCGGCTCAGCGCGCCGCCGCCGCGGAGTTGCTGGCCCGGCTCCATGCGGCGCTGGCCGGCGCCGTGCTCGGTGAACGGCCGGCCCCGGCAGTGCCGCTGGGAGACGGCACCGATCTGGCCGATCTCTCGCTGGATGCGTGGCTGGCCAGGTTCGGCCGAGCTCACCCCGCCAGGCAGGCGCTGCACGGCGACTACTATCCGGGCAATGTCCTCGCCGAGGGCGGTCAGCTGGCGGCGGTCCTGGACTGGGACGAGGCCTCTACCGGGCCGCCAGAGAGCGAACTCGCGGCCGCGGCTTGGGAGTGGGGCGATGGCCTGCGGAGCGGGCGGCTAGGAGGAGCTCTCGAGTTCGTGCGCGGTTACCGGCAGGCCGGCGGTCCGGCGGGCGCGCTCGGCGAGACGGCCCTGCGGCAGCTGATCCGGCAGCGACTCCGCTGGGAGATCCGCTACAAGCGCTCTCAATGCCGCCAGGCCACCCGCACCCCAGAAGACGGCGCCTACACAGCCGCACAGTTCACCGCCTACCATGACCTGCGGCCGGCGGGCCCGTGCGACTGGTGACTGCCCGATGCGGCGTCGATTACGCAGGCCGGATGAGCGCCGCTGACAGCCGAGATTGGCCGCCGTCGTCGCAATGCCTGCCGGGCTGACCCGGGCCCGCGGCCCGCGCCAGAGTTTCCTGCCCCTGAGAACCTCCTCGCGTGATCCGGTGGCGCCCCGGGTCAGGGCCGCCGGGCCGCGGGCACCTCCGCGCCGAGGTCGGACGGAGTTGTATTGGCTCCGCTGATGATGACGGCCACGCGCTCGCCCGGCTCGGGCCGCCAGGCGCCGGTGGTGAGAGCGGCGATCCCGACCGCCGCTGCGGGCTCGGCGAACACCCTGGCCGCGTGCCAGAGGGCGCGCTGGGCGGTGGCGATGCTTTCGTCATCGACCAGTACCACATCACTGACATTTGCCTGGGCGATGGGGAACATGAGGTTCCCCACGCGCCGTGGTGCCAGTGCGTCGGCGGCGATGCTGCCGGCGGGGGCGTCAGCCGGATGGCCGCAGGTGCGGGCGGTGGCGAGCGTTGGCGCGCCATCGGGCTCGACCCCGACCACGCGCACCGCGCCAGCGAAGTACGCGGCCATGCCGCCGATGAGGCCTCCGCCGCCGACGGGGACGAGTACCGTGTCCAGGCCGTCGGTTTGCGCGGCCAGCTCAAGGGCGACGCTGCCTTGCCCCAGCAAGGTTTCGCGCTGGTCGAACGCGTGGACGCTGAGTGCTCCTGACTCCGCTACCCAGCCCTGCTCAGCGGCGAGGGCGTCAGCGTAGAGTTCGCCGCCGACCACCAGGTCGGCCCCGAGCGAGCGGATCCTGTCGATCTTGGCAGGCGCGGAAATGGCCGGGACGAAGATCCGCGCAGGCACGCCGAGGCGGTGCGCGGCGTAGGCGACGGCGACCCCGTGGTTGCCGCCGGAGGCGGCGGCGACCCCCGCGGCCGGCACGTCGCGGAGCAGCAGGTTCGCGAAGGCGCCGCGGGCCTTGAACGACCCCGCCCGCTGCAGTTGCTCCAGCTTGAGCACGACTCCTGGAAATCGCGGCCCCAGCGCGCGCCCGGTCAGGTCAGCCGGGTCGAGCTCAAGTACCGGGGTGCGCCGCACGTAGGGCCTTATCACCTCGTAGGTGCGCCGAATATGCGCCGGGGTGATCGTGGCCGCCGCATCCCCCGGGCGGTCCAGATCGCTGGGTCGCCTGCCCGCTGCCGCTAGTTCACCAGTCACCATCCGACATTATGCGAATCAGGGCATGTCCGGTAATAATCGGCAGCGGTCCGCCCGCGCGAGGCTGGGATGAGTCCGGCTGGACCGGGTTGCTGGGGTGGTTCGCGGCCCCTGGGAGGAGGGTTATCGCATGAAGGAGAGGTGTCCGGACTATCCGACGACAAGGCTCCTAGACGCGAAACGGCTCCTTCAAAAGCGCGGTCAACGCTCCGCGATCACGACGTGGCCCCTCCTGGACACGACAACCCTCCTCCGGGAGACGGAATACCTCCCCCCGGAACCACGGCTTCCCCTGATCTCGTCCGCCAGTGGGCCTACCCGCGACCACGGCCGGCACCGCAGCCGGGTAAGATGAATCGGGTGTAATTGCGGATATACAGATAAACCGGACTGGCTGAGAAGGCCGGGCCGGGAGCCGGGCAGCGGAGTCACCTGCGCTGGTTTCCGTGATCATGATGCTGGCCGTGATCACGGAACATCGCACCTGTCCTGACCTGGGCGATCTTCCGTGATCACGGTCTCGAACATGATCACGGAAACCAGCACCGGTCCCGGAGGCTGCCGCGCGGCTCGTGAGCCGGATCGGGGAGCCTTTCTGGCATCGCGGCGGAGAGTTCTCGCTCTGGGGAGTTTTTCAAAAATCTCCCCGAGATCTCCCCGCTGACCCGCCGGAGTTGCGGACCGCAGGCGCCGAGCACTCAGCAGCCGATCCCGGATCTCTAGCCCGGACCGGACGCGGCAGCACCGCGCCGGGCATAATCTTGCGGCGGGCGGAAAGGCCGCATCCAGGTGCGACGCACGGTTACCTGACTCAGCATCGGGGCCGTAGTCGAAGAGCCGATAGAAAGAGGAAGAGCATGAGCGCCGGCAAGCCTGAGGTCGATTTTCCAGGCAGCGAACCGTCGGGAAAGCTGGAGATCACCGACATCTGGGAGGGCACAGGATCGGTGGCGAAGGCCGGTGACCTGGTTCAGGTTCACTATGTCGGAGTGGCATATTCCACCGGCGAGGAATTCGACGCTAGCTGGGACCGGGGCGACCCGCTGGAGTTCCGGCTCGGTACCGGGCGGGTCATCGCCGGCTGGGACCAGGGCGTCCAGGGCATGAAGGTCGGCGGTCGCCGCCAGCTGGTCATCCCCCCTGACCTGGCTTACGGCGACCGCGGCGCCGGGAATGCGATCGCGCCTGGCGAGACCCTCATCTTCGTATGCGACCTGGTCTCGGCCTGAACCCGGTCTTGCTGACCGCCCGAGAGGTGACCGCCCGAGAGGTGGCCGGCCGGGAAAGGCCAGTCGCGCCGAGGGCAATTCGTTCAAGCCAAAGAGGGTGAAAAATTGCCCGGGCGCCTGCCTTCCTTTCTAGGCTGACCCAGCCGGGGCGACGGCAATGAGTGATCCCCGCACGGCGGCTGCCATGCGGGGATCACCTTTAAACGGCCGTCAGGCTTGGCGCCGTCAGCTGCTGCCGGACACGACGACCGGTCCCGTCACTGTGTTACCGGAGTCGCTGAAGCCGCCGCTGTTATTGGTGATGTTCAGCGGACCATGGACGGTGGTGTTGCCGACGAAGCTGACTCCGCCGGTGCCCTTGCTGATCGTTACCGGGACCCGTGATGTCGTTCCCGGCGCAGTTCGAGCCGCCGATCAGGACTGGTCCGGTGCTGCTCATGACGGCGACTGGTCCGGTGATGTGCCCCGCGCATGGCGCATGGTTTTCGGGCGTGAGCATAAACACGAGACTGTGCGGCAGTAACAGCTCGCCGGGTAACGCTCCGAATGACTCCACGCGCCGCACGCTACTAGATCGGTGGTGGATCTGCCGGAGGGTCTGTGGTGGATCCGCCGAAGAGCACTTGGCTGTTATCCTGCGGTCCAGCTCTCGCTGGCGCTGCCGTTGCAGGTGAAGATGTCGGCGGTCGCGCCCGGCGTCGTCGAGCCGCCGGTAACGCTCAGGCACAAGCCGGAGTTGTTCCCGACGATGGTGCCGCTCGAGCTGACCGTCCAGTTCTCGCTGACGCTGCCGTTGCAGGTGTAGACGTCGGCCGTCGCCTTCGGGGCCGTCGAGGCGCCGGTTACGCTGAGGCACAGGCCGGAGCCGTTGACGATGGTGCCGTTCGAGTTGACGGTCCAGTTCTCGCTGGAGTCGCCGTCACAGGTGCTGACGTCCGCCGTGGTCTTGAGAGCGGGGGAGTCACCGGTCACGCTCAGGCACAGCCCGGAGTTCCGGCCGGTGATCGCGGCGCCGCCAGCACCGGGTACGACCGGGCCGCCGTTGTCGCCGGGCTGCCAGCAGTGCGACGTGCTGGCGACGAAGACCGGGCCGCCCTTGCCGCCATCGGCGACCGGCTCGTTGCCGGGCGGGTTGACGATCACGGGCACCTGGCCGCTGGAGGTCCAGTTGTCCTCGCACGCGAAGAGGGCATTGGCGTTATCACCCGAGCCGCCGCCGGCCCACAGGTCGATGTGACGATAGTTCGGGCCGCCGTCAGGGCCGTGGCCCGTCCAGTCCGCGTCGCACGCGGCGCAGTCGTCTTCCATGATGAAGTACCGGTCGAGCGGCGGGTAGTAGACGATCGTGCCGGGTGCCAGCTCAGCCGAGTCCGTGGCGAACGTAATCGGGTTGCCGAACGTGCCGACCCCGCCCGCGCACGAGTGGAGGTCAGGGAACGCGATGGCGCACCCCGGCGGGCTGTTGTCGTCCCAGCCGTAGAGCGTGACCAGGCTGTTATCCGTCGTCGAGGCACGGGCTGGCGCCTGCGGTGCCAGCAGGGCACCAGCGGCCAGGAGCAGGCCAGCGGCCGCGGCCAGTGAATTGCGCCCGGCCCGGCCTAAGCGCGAGCGAGCAGGGCTTCCGGCTGAACGCATCGCTGACCTCCAGTGCGAGATGCTGGTACTGCATTCCATCCTGACATTCCGCTGCCCGCCCGCCAAGCGGCCAGCGGCGCAGAGCAACTGAGGGCAGCAGAGGCGGGCGTGGCCGGCAACCTGGGCCGCCCTGCTGCTGTCGCGGGCCGGCAGGCTGTCGGGAATAGGTGGGTTTATGGGGTTAGGTGTTAGCTAGTTCGATGATGCCGACCTTGACGACGTACCTGATCGCTGCGGGGTCGGCGAGGGCCGCGATGTCTTCGAGGGGGTCGCGGGCCAGCACGACTAGGTCGGCGAAGGCGCCTGGTGCCAGGGTGCCGAGCTTGCCGGGCAGGCCGACGATCTCGGCGCCGATGGTCGTGGCGGACCTGATGATGTCGATCGGGGCCTGGACCTCGGAGCGGATGACGAACTCCCTGCTCTGGTGCCGGTGCATGCCGCCGAGGAGATCGGTCCCGTAGCCGATCTTGACTCCCGCCGAGTGGGCGAGCTCGAGTGCGCGGAGCCCGCTGTCGAGCACGTCGGCTACCTTGCGCCATGATGCCTCGGGCAGGCCGAACTCCCGGCCCTCGGTTTGCAGCGCCCAGTAGGTCACCAGGTTCATCACCAGGTAGGCCTGCTTCCGCGAGGCGAGCTCGGCGGCGGGCGGGTCGAGCAGGTTCGCGTGCTCGATGGTGCGGACTCCGGCGTGAAGCGCCCGCGTGATGGACTCCGGCGTGTAGGCGTGCGCGGCCACGTACCGGTGCGCCGCCGTCGCTTCCTCGACGGCCGCTTCCAGTTCGGCGACGGAGAACTGCGTGGAATCGATGCGGTCGGTCGGCGACGCTACCCCGCCGCCCGCCATGACCTTGATGTGATGCGCCCCCCGGCGCAGTTCCTCGCGGGCGGCCTTGCGGACCTCGTCGGCCCCGTCGACGATGGCGGACATCTCGCCGGAGGCGGGATGAGCGTCAAGGAAGTGCTCACCGGGGCCGCGATGGTCGCCATGGCCGCCGGTCTGGCTCAGCGCCCGCCCGGCGTAGAAGAACCGGGGCCCCGGATCAGGCCTTCCTCGATCGCGCGCCACGTGCCGTAATCACCGCCGGCCATGTCGCGGACGGTCGTGAACCCCCGGTCGAGCATCTGGCCGAGCAGCCGGGCGGTGCGGTGGGCGCTGTACGTGACCGGCCATCTCGCCAGCTCGGCCAGGTCGGCGGTACTGGCCATGACATGCACGTGAGCGTCGATCAGGCCAGGCAGGACGTAGGCTCCGCCGAGGTCGACCCGTCGCGCGTCCGGCGGGACGGCGAGCCTGCGCCCGGTCTCGCTGACGATCCCGTCGTCCACGCGCAGGTCGCCCTCGGCGTACCGGCCGGTTTCGGCATCAAGAACGAGGCCGTTGGCGAAGATCGTCGTCGTGTCACTCACCTCCAGCATCAGCTGCGGGCCGGCCTCCCCGGGCGGCCGGACGGCGCGGGGGCGTGACCTGCTGGTTGCTCAGCCTAGATGGAGCAGGCGGTGCGGCAGGCACTCCGCCGGCCATTCGGAGCGCATGGGTATAACCTCGATCCCCGGATCACTTCATGCCGCTATCGCCCGGACTGGGCGGCCGGCCTGGGTGCGGCGTGGTGGAGGCACAGTGAGCGAGCGGGATCCCGGCGTTCCTGGGGGTTTCGCTCCTGGTTCGCGGATCGCCGGCTATCTGCTTGAGGCGCAGATAGCCCAGGGCGGCATGGCCGTGGTGTTCCGCGCGTACGACGAGCGCCTCGACCGAACGGTCGCACTCAAGATCCTGGCTCCCGCGCTGGCCGAGGACGAAGTGTTCAGGCAGCGGTTCATCAGGGAGTCCCGTGCGGCCGCCGCGACCGACGATCCGCACATCATCCCGGTCTTCGACGCGGGCGAGGCCAGCGGTGTCCTGTTCATCGCGATGCGGTTCGTGCGGGGCGGCGACGTCCGCTCCCTGATCCGCCAGTTCGGCCCGATGCCGCCCGGCCGCGCGGCCGAGATCATTTCGCAGGTCGCTTCCGCGCTGGACGCGGCGCACGGCCGCGGCCTGGTGCACCGCGACGTCAAGCCGGCGAACATGCTGCTCGACGGGAGTTCGGGAGCGGGCCGGCCTGACCACGTGTACCTGTCCGATTTCGGGTTGAGCAAGGGCTCGCTGCAGGCCAGCGGGCTGACCGCGAGAGGGTATTTCCTCGGCACGCTCGAGTACGTCTCTCCCGAGCAGATCGAGAGCAAGCCGGTCGACGGCCGGGCCGACCAGTATGCGCTGGCCTGCGCCGCCTTCGAAATCCTGACGGGGGCACCGCCGTTCCGGCGCGACGAAGCCTCGGCGGTGATGTACGCGCAGCTGTCCGAGCCGCCTCCCGCCCTGTCCAGCTGCCGGCCCGGATTGCCCGAGGCCGCCGACGCGGTGTTCGCCAGGGCGCTCGCGAAGGCCCCGGCGGACCGGTACGGCAGCTGCCGCGAGTTCGCCGACGCGCTGCGCGCGGCTCTCGGGCCGCGGCCGTTCGACTCGGGCCTGGGCACTATGCCGGGCGGGGTGCCGGCCGTCGCACGTCAGCACGGGGGCCCTGGCCCCGGCCGCGTTCCCGGTCCGGTGCCGGTGCTGTGGCGCAGACCGCGCAGGGCCTGACCCCGGAGCAATGGCAGCGCGGCCGCACCGGCGACGACGGCCAGTACGGCGCCGGTGACGCCAGTGCCGGTGACGCCAGTGCCGGTGACGCCAGTGCCGGTGACGCCAGTGCCGGCGATGCCAGTGCCGGCGATGCCAGCCTTAGCGCCGCCTCGTCCCGGCGGAAGGCCGCGCTGATCGCCGTCGCCGTAGTCGCCGTGCTCATCGCCAGCGGCACGGCCGCTTTCGCGCTCGCGGCCGGCAACCGGAACAGCGGTGACGATCTCGGACTCCGGCATCGGCCGGTGGCACTGAAGCCGCCTGAATGCTCGCGAGCGGCCGCCGCCGGCCCGAGGCTGCGGGCGTTCCCGGCTGTCCGGGTGCGAGGGCGCACCGGCAAGCCCTTCGGGGTCGCCGTCAGTTCTGACGGCAAGGCCGTGTTCGTGGTCACTGACGCCGCCGTCCAGGTCTACAAGGCCGCGGGCAAGGCCCTCACCTACAGCGGGAGGAGCTACCCGGTCGGCAGCTCGTCACGGAAGGCAACGACGGCCACGTTGACGCGGGACGGCAGGTACCTTCTCGTGGCCAGCGACACCGGGATCAAGGTGCTGGACGCCATCGCGGCGGAAAATGGCGGCCCGAACGCCCTCCTCGGCACGCTCACGGTGCCGGGACTGGCCAAGTACAGCCGAGCGATCGGGGTGGCGGTGACCCCCGACGATAAGTTCGCCTTCGTCAGCCTGCAGTTCCGCGATCAGGTCGGCGTCTTCAATCTGGGCAAGGCGATCAGCCATCGCTTCGCGGCCGGCCGCGGTTATTACGTTGGCTCGCTGGACGTTGGCGCCCAGCCCGTCGGCCTGGCCATGTCCTATGACGGCAGCACCCTGTACGCCACGGCATTTCGCGGGAACTCGGCGGTCCCGGGAATCCTGAGCGTCGTAGACGTCGTCCGGGCGACGAGCAAAGGCCAGCTCGCCAATGCCGTGATCAGCAAGGTCACTACCGGGTGCTATCCGGCCAGAATCGTGGTGACGCGGGATGACAAGAAAGTCTGGGTGACGGCCAGGGAGAGCGACTATCTCCTCGGCTATTCCGCGTGGGCGCTGCGGCACCGCCCGGAGCGCGCGCTGATCGCGAAGGTTCACGTCGGGCAGCAGCCCATCGGCATCGCCATTGTCGGTGGCGGCAGGCAGATCGTGGTCAGCGATTCCGACAGCACGACGTCCCTGCGCAGGCCAGGCAGCCTCGCCGTCGTCGATGCCGGCGCCGCCCTCAGCCACAAGCAAGCTCTACTCGGATACATCCCGGCCGGCCGGACGCCGCACGAAATGGCGGCCTCGCCGGACGGCCGCGTCCTCTACGTGACGGACTACGACGGATCCGAGCTACAGATCATCAACCTCCGCGACCTCCCCTGACCGAAGGCACTAGTTCAAATCCAGGGGAAAATTTGCCCTGGCTCTAGCCGCGCCTCTAGGCCGACGTTGCCCGCCCCGGAGTTACTTTCGTGGCCATTTCACGGCGGGTCGGGACTCGGGCGCGGAGCACCGGAGCGATGTTCCGTGATCATGAACCAGAGCTTGATCACGGAATCTTGCACGTGCCCTGACCTGGGTGATCTTCCGTGATCACGGGCACGGTCATGATCACGGAAGATTGCCCGCGTCCCGCCGCCAGTGAATACGAGAGCTATGAGCTCAGGGCCAGCGACAGGCCGCTGACGTAGCCGGAGCCGTCCGCGTCGATGCCCGCGCTGAAGGTCTCGGGGCCGGCGACGAGTCCGTCGACGCGGAGCGGGACCCGGGGCAGGCCGCTGTCCGGGCGGGGCGGCGTCATCCGCACGGCGGCGGCGGGCACGTCGATGTCGAGGCCGAGTACGGCCTGGATGAGGGCGCCGGACGCCGCCGCAGCCCACGCCTGCGGGCGGCAGGACGGCGGGTAAGGCGATGGCCAGGGCACCTGCGCCCGCGCATGGCCGGAGAACAGCTCGGGAAGCCGCCAGTCGAATGCCGCGGCGGCCTCAAGCAGGCCGTCCGCGAGCGAGGCGGCCGCGGCCAGGTGCCCGCTGCGGACGAGCCCGGCGATCACGATGGCCGTGTCGTGGCTCCAGACCGACCCGCAGTGATAGCTCAGCGGCGAATAGCCCCGGCTGGCAGCCGACATCGTGCGCAGCCCGAATCCCGAGTTCAGGTCAGGGCCGCTGAGCCGCCCGGCGACCAGGGTCTCCTCCTCGCCGGTCAGCAGCCCGGTCCCGAGCAGGTGACCGATATTGCTGGTGAGCGCGTCGACCTTGCGCTTGGCCCGGTCAAGCGCGAGCGCGGGATAGGTCCCGGCCGGGTCAGCCACCCAGAACGATGACCTGAACGCGCCGGCGAGCCGGTCCGCCCAGGCCCGCCACAGTGCCGCGCCCGGCTCGTCTAATGCGTCGAGCAGGTTGGCGCCTGCCATCGCGGCCTGGTAGGCGTATCCCTGGACTTCGCAGAGCGTGACCGGCGGCGATGCCAGCTGCCCGTCGGAGAAGCGCATCGCGTCGTGCGAATCTTTCCAGCCCTGGTTCGCGAGGCCTTTCCCGCTCTCGTCGCGGTACTCGAGCAAGCCGTCGCCATCGGCGTCGCCATGATCGCGCATCCAGGCGAGAGCGGCGTTCAGGCAGGGCAGCAGCGCCCGGACGTCGGCCGCGGGCATGCCCCACCGCCAGGCGTCATGCAGCAGGCAGACCCACAGCGGAGTCGCGTCGATGGTGCCGTAGTACAGGGCGGGCAGGTCGTCAGCGTGCGCGGCTTCGCGGCTGGTGGGCCGCAGTTCGTGCGGGATCTTGCCGGGCGCCTCGCCGGTGCGCGGGTCGACTCGCGTGCCCTGGAAGGCCGCCAGAGCCCGAAGCGTGCTGCTGGCAAGCTGCCAGCCGAACGGCAGCAGCAGCCGAGCGGCCCAGATGCTGTCGCGCCCGAACAGCGTCAGGAACCACGGTGCGCCCGCGCCCAGGAACATCTCGCCAGGCGCCAGCTTCGTGACCATGCGCAGCGCGGCCGCGTCGTCGATCGAGCGGGCCAGGAGCCGGGGCAGCCTGGAGTCCGCCGACTCCGCGCGCACTCGCGCCCAGGTGCCGCCGGGCGCCCGCGCCGCCGGCGGAGCCGTGACGACCGCAGTGGTGTCCAGCACGGTCAGCTGCCAGCGGAGCTCGCCCGCTGAGCTTCCGGCGAGCCTGACCTGCCAGGTGAGCTGCGCCTGGCCGTCGTCGCCGACGGTCGCGATCGCGCCCGGCGCGCTGAGCCGCACCTTGATCGGGCCCGCCCCACTCGAGCCCCTGGCCCGCCGCCGTGATCGCCACCAGCGGGCAGGCCTGGCCGGACTTGATGTCGGCAAGCACGGCGAGGTCAGCCGCCACGCGCAGGGTGACCTGCGCGGTACCTCGGCCCGGGGGCCGCAGGTCAGGCGCACGACCTCATCGACGATGCCGGCGCTGACCGAGCGCTGCCGCTCGAGCCAGACGGCCGGATCGACGGAGTCCCCCGCCGTCTGCCTCGGAATGGAGGCGAACAGGGCGGTACTCGCCGATAAGAGGCCTGACCTGGTCGGCGCGGGCTCGGCGCCGTCGATCTCGAGCACCGCCTGGGAAAGCACCCGGGAGTGGGCATGCAGCACGCCCTGCGCGCCTGACCGGCGCAGCTGCCCGCTCTGCTCGCTCAGCGCCAGCGTGGGGGCGCTCAGCACCGTGATCAGGTTGTGCAGCCAGGGCTGGCCCTCATCTGGCATCGATCCCGTGCTCCCAGCGCTAGCGAATCTGCGGCGGGCGCTTGACACCCAACCTAGGACAGACTCAGTATATCTATATAGTTTGAACGATCAATACACCTTATAAGTGCTATTCGTCCGGAATCGCCGAGGTTTCTGGAAGCCGGCGCAGGGCAGTGCAGGGCAGCCCGGCTCCAGAACGAGGATCGTGATGCACGCGCCAGGATCGAGATCGAGATCGAGCTCGGCGCGCCCCACGCTCGAGAGCGTCGCGCGCGAGGCGGCCGTCTCCCGGCAGACGGTCTCCAACGTGCTCAACGCACCCCACCTGGTCAGCGAGGAAACCAGGCGCCGCGTCGAAGCCGTGATCGCCAGGACCGGCTACCGCCCGGTCAAGGCCGGCCAGACGCTGCGCACCAGGCGGTCCTACCTGATCGCCGTCGGCCTGCAGCCACCCGCCGAAGACAGAGGGGAGGTAGAGCACAGCTTCCTGCACGCGCTCGCGGAACGGGCACAGGTCCGCGGGTACCGGACCCTCGTCTACACGGCCGGGAGCGACGATGGCGAGATCGGCACGTACGAGAGCCTGCTGTCCGAGTACGACCTGGACGGCTTCGTGCTGACCGGCACCCACACCGGGGACAAGCGCACCGCCTGGCTGGACGACCAGGACATCCCCTTCGTGACATTCGGCCGTCCTTGGGGCGCCGCGGCCAGGCACTCCTGGGTGGACGTCGACGGAGCCAGCGGCGTGCTCGCCGCCAGCCATCACCTGATCAGCCGCGGCTATCGCCGCATCGCCTTCCTCGGCTGGCCGGAAGGGTCAGGCGTCGGCGACGACCGGCGCTCTGGCTGGGAGGCGGCCTGCCGCGAGGCAGCGCTGCCCACGGACGGGCTCACCGTGCGGATAGAGAACAGCCTCGCCGCCGGCCGCTCCGCCTGCGCTCAGCTGCTCGAGTCACCGAGCCCGCCCGACGCGTTCGTGTGCGTCAGCGACATGATCGCGCTCGGCGCGTGGTCCCTGCTGACGGCGCGCGGCCTGGCGCTAGCGCCGCCGCCGGCCGTGGTCGGCTTCGACGACTCCGCCGCCGCCGCCGCTGCCGGGCTGAGCAGCGTGGCCCAGCCGCTCGCCGAGGTAGCGAGCGCCTGCCTCGACTGCCTGCAGAAGGCGCGGAACGCGTCCGGCGCTGACGCGCAAGCGCCGGACATGGTGCTGCTCGAGCCGCGGCTGGTACCGCGCGGCTCGACTGGCGATGCTTCCTTGACCGGCGCGACCTTTGTTCCCGGAGCTGCCGGGACTCCCGAGATAAAGTTAGGGATTTTGCGATGAAATACAGCAGGGCGTTAATCTCCGCCGCTGCCATCGGCGGCACGCTCGTGGTCATCTCAGCGTGCGCCTCAAGCGGACCGGGACCGGCTTCCGCGGCCGGTGCCAAGGTCACCAAAGCGCCGCTGACGCTCATGTTCGGCTCAAGCGGCCCGGCGGAAACCAAGGCCGTCGACACGGCGGCAGCCGCCTTTACCAAGCAAAGCGGCATCAAGGTCCACGTGATCGCGGCGTCCAACCTGACCCAGCAACTGGCACAGGGCTTCGCGGCCGGGAAGCCGCCGGATGTCTTCTACCTTGATCCCGGCACCTTCCAGAACTACGCCAAGAGCAATGCCCTTTACCCGTACGCCCAGACCCTTCCGAACAAGAATGACTTCTACCCTGCCCTCCGGGCAGCGTTCACGTATAAGGGCACGTTCGTGTGCGATCCCAAGGACGCCAGCACGCTGGCCTTGTACATCAACACCACCGACTGGCGCGAAGCCGGGCTGACCAGCGCGGACATCCCCAAGAACTGGAGCGAGCTCGCCGCCGCGGCGAAGAAGCTCACCACGCACGGCCGGGTCGGGCTCGTGCTTGACCAGAGCCATTCGGAACTCGACGAGTTCCTGTACCAGAACGGCGGCACCGTCGTCGGCTCCCACGGCAAGGTCGAGCTCGACAGCTCGCAGAACGTGGGCGCTCTCGGCTTCCTGAAGAAGATGCTCGACCAGGGCATCCTGAAGTTCCCGCCCGCGCTGTCATCGGGCTGGAGCGGGCAGGCATTCGGCGAGAACAAGGCCGCCATGGACATCGTCGGCAACTGGCTGGTCGGCGCGATGCAGACCGACTACCCGCACGTGCATTACCAGGTCGCCACGATTCCCTCTGGGCCCTCGGGCAAAGCCGCGACGCTTTCTTTCACCAACTGCTGGGCAATCCCCCGGTCATCGGCCAACCTCGGAGGAGCGGTGAAGTTCGTGAAGTTCCTCACGACGCCGCAGCAGCAGATGGCCTTCTCGAAGGCGTTCGGGGTCATCCCGTCGCTGAGGACGCTGCAGGGCAAGTGGCAGTCAACGTTCCCCAGCCTCGCCGTGCACACAAGGGAGCTGGCCTACGCGCACCCCGACATAGCGCTGCCCAATGACGCGCAGGCTCTGGCCGCGTTCGACTCGGCGCTAGCCCAGCTCGCTAGCGGCAACCCGGCCGCCATCCTCGGCAAGGCTCAAACCAATCTCGCGCCGCTTGCGACGCAGGCGAAATGATCACATGGCGACGCGCCAGCTAGCGCCGCCAGCCGAGCGGCGGGTCCCGGGCACGCACCGGGCCGCCGCGGCAGCCGTGCCCGCCGCCGTGAGGCGGCGGCCGGCTGGCTGTTCACCGCGCCAGCGATCATCGCGCTCATCGTGTTCCTCGTCGTCCCGATCGTTGTGGCCGCCTGGGTCAGCGTCAGCGACTGGAGCGGCATCGGCAGCCCGATCTCCGCCGGAGTGCGACCAGTCGGCATGGCCAACTATGAAGCGTTGCTGACCCAGCCCGGGCTCGCGCAGCAAGAACTCGGCCTGAGCATCCGCGACAACCTTTACTACGTCGTGTTCGTGGTGCCGCTGCAGACCGCGCTAGCGCTGCTGCTGGCGATCGTGGTGAGCCGCAAGGCGCTGCGCGGCCGCGGGTTCTTCCGCACCGCCTTCTACTTCCCCTCGGTCACCAGCTCGGTCGCCGTTTCCATGATCTTCCTGTTCCTGTTCGCGGACAGCGGCGTCATCAACGGGGCGCTCAGCTATCTGGGCGTGCACGGGCCGAGCTGGTTCAGCGATCCCAACGGACTGCTGCATATGGCCGCTCATGGCCTGGGGATCACCGCGCCTTCGGCGCTGGCCCGCCATGGGCTGCTCGGCCTGTCCTGGTGGGGCTGGCTCGCGGGCCCGAGCGTGGCGATGATGACGCTGATCATCCTCGCGATCTGGACGACCTCGGGTACCTTCATGCTGCTCTTCCTGCCCGCGCTCTACAGCGTCTCCGAGCAGGTCGAGGAGGCCGCGATCGTCGACGGGGCGGGTCCGGTGACCCGGTTCCGCCGGATCACGCTGCCGCTGATCAGGCCCGCCCTCTTCCTGGTGCTCACCCTGGGGCTGATCGGGACCTGGCAGGTCTTCGACCAGGTGTTCCTGATTACGCAGGGCAACCCGGCCGAGACCACTCTGACTCCGGCTTACCTCGCTTACCAGACCTCGTTCGGCAACCAGCAATGGGGGCAGGGGGCCGCGATCGCCTTCATCCTCTTCGCCATCATCGTGATCTTCGCCGTGCTGCAGCGGCTTGTGCTGCGGGAGCGGGGATCGGTCACCGGGGCTCGCGGGCGGTTCCTGTGATCCCGAGGGCGACGCGCATGGCCGGGCGGACCAGGCCCTGGCTGCGGGCCGGCTTGTATCTCACCCTCGCCGTATTCGCGTTCTTGTACATCTATCCGTTCCTCCTTGAGCTCGGCACCGCGTTCAAGTCAGAGACCGACGCGGTGAGCGACCCGGTGAACCCGATCCCGCACGACTGGGTTACCTCGGCGTTTACCGCACTCGGCCAGCAGGACTTCTCGCGCTGGTTCATGAACTCCGTCATCGTCGCGGTCTTCGTGACAGTCGGCCGGATCCTTTTCGATTCGATGGCCGGGTACGCGCTCGCCCGGGTCAGGTTCCGCGGGCGGGGCGCGATGTTCGCCGCTATCCTCGCCGTCATGGCGGTGCCCGGCGTCGTCCTGCTTATTCCCAAGTTCCTCGTCATCAGGACCCTGGGCATCTACGACACGTACCCGGGGCTCATCATCCCGCTGCTGGCCGATGCCTCCGGCATCTTCATCATGAAGCAGTTCTTCGAGTCCGTGCCGGCGAGCATCGAGGAAGCGGCGAAGATCGACGGAGCGGGGACGTTCCGCGTGTTCTGGTCGGTCGTGCTGCCGATGGCACGCCCCGCCCTCATGGCGCTCACCATCTTGTCATTCCAGGGTTCGTGGAATGACTTCTCCGACATCCTGATCGCGCACCAGAATCCGGCGCTTGACACCCTGACCACCGGGGTGGGCCGGCTGGTCAGCGGCCAGCTGGGCACCGGGACCCAATACCCGCTGAAGCTAGCCGCGGCGGTGGCCATGACGATCCCGGTCGCCGTCATTTTCTTCGTGTTCCAGAAGCACATCCTGCGCACCGATCAGGGCGCGGTGAAGGAGTAGCCCGCAAGGGCAGAGCCGCCCGCCGGCGCCGTCTCGGCCGGCGCCGTCTCGGCCGGGCCGTCTCGGCTGGGCCGGGCGGGCCGGGCGGGGCTGGCCGGGATCCGGGCGCCGGATGCGAGGCTGTCGGGTGACTCGTGATCAAGATCAGGGAGCCTTATCGGGCATCGTGTGGGCGAGTTGTCGCTCCGGGGGAGAAGCCAGTGCGGGGCGGCAGGTGCGATGTTCCGTGATCAAGGACCCGGGCATGATCACGGAACATCGCACCTGTCCTGACCTGGCCGATATTCCGTGATCACGCCCGCGACGATGATCACGGAACATCGCCGCTGTCCTGGAGGCCGTCGCGTGCCTCATGATCGCGTCGGGGAGCCCTTCGGCACCTTGCGGAACCGTCAGGCGGGAGCACGCTCCGGCCCGGCCCGGCCCGGCCCGGCCCGGCCCGGCCCGGCGGCCCGGCGGCCCGCGACAGCATCAAGGCGGCCCGGCGGCCCGCGACAGCATCAGGGCGGGCCCGGGTTGCTGGTCACGTCCGTCTCTGACAGCATCGTGGCCCTCCCTGTTGCTGTCAGCCACTGGTTTTGACAGCAACGCGGCCCTCCCTGATGTTGTCCTGACAGCAACGGGGAGGGCCACGTTGCTGTCAAATCGGACCGTTGACAGCAACAGGGAGGGCCACGATGCTCACGCCGCCCGCCCCGGCGGCGCCGGTCCGGGGCACGGCGCACGTCCGCCCAGAAAGAAAGATCATGCACGGAGGGCACTAGCTCAAGATCTCAGGGAAGTCCTCCCGCTGACCCACCAGGCCTGACTCTCCAAGATCACGAGTTTGACAGCGGCCACTAGCACATCGGGTACGTGGACATGCGTCCCCGCTGGCGGACAAATCGATTCCCGGTCTGCGGGCAAGTCGGTGCGGGCTGTGATCGTCCGCCTGTTCAGAAGAAAGGTGCTGCCGCGCCGCTTCCGGTGCTCGGGCCGCGGGCGGCCCCGCGCTCCGGGTCGGCTTGCCATCGGATGGTCTTGGGCTCTGGAGGTTCTGGCTGAGGCCGCCAGCTGGCGTGATCCTGAAACCTGCGGGTGGTCGGCGCTTCCCTTCCTCGCTTTGGGTGATCACTGGCTTCGTGTCCGCCTGCCTGGAGGTTCCCATGACCGCCATCACGAGTCACCCGACAGCCTCCCTGACCGGGGTGATCTTCCGTAGTAGGGAGGCGGACGTGATCGGATCACGGAACATTGCCGCTGTCCTGGAGGCCAGCCTTCTTTGGGGACTCTTTTAGTCAATCGAACTGAAAACTCTCCCTTAGGGGACAAGTCCTTCCGATAGCTGAAGAAAATCGCCCCGATGACCGCCGGAGCTTGACCTTCCAAGATCCCGAGATACTCGACAGCCTCAAGCACGGCGGCGATGGTCCGTGATCATGGAGCATGTCATGATCACGGGAATTTGCACCTGTTCTGACCTGCGCAAATTTCCGTGATCATGATCGCGGCCGTGATCACGGAACATTACTCGCGTCCCGGGACCCGCCAGTGCCCGCCAGATCGGCGTAGGCGGCCGAGGCTCTCCCCGCAAAGCGGCCGGAAAGCCCTTCGTGAATCAAATTCCGGGAGCGGGATTGTCTCGGATACCCGGTGATCGTCAGGCCGGGCATCCGTGATCAACTCCGGCCGCGATCACGGAATCCAGCCCGGGCCAGCCTGCGTTAATCCCCGGGCCAGCCTGCGTTAATCCCTGAGCCAGCCTGAACTAATCGGAGAGACAAAGGCGGGCTTGTGCCAGCGATGCGTCAGTCCGAACTGGATTCGAGCTTCCTGTTGTCCGGTGCCGAATCGCTGGTGACCGCTTCCTCGTCTGGGGAAGGCTTGGCCCGGTCATCGTCTTGCTGCCCGGCTGCTCGGTCGTTCTCGTCCGTCTCCGCAGCCACCGCATCGGCGACTGCCTCGGGATTTTCCTCCGCGGCAGGCTGCTCGACCGTGAAATGAATGGTTTTCGTAGAGGCTCGGCCCGGAAGCGCCGCGAGGCTGCCGTCGAGTTGAGCGCTCGAGCGGATGCTGATCTCCACGACGTCGTCGGCGCTCAGATCCTGGAGCAGGACCAGGTTCGGCGGCGTAAGGTCCTCCTCGAACCTCGGTTCGTAACTCACGGAGATCTCTACCTGCAGGCCCGGCGTCATGACGCGCACGGCGGGGTTCGCGAGCCCCCGGGTAGTCAGCAGGTAGCGCAGTACCGGGAACACGACCTCGAGCCGTGATCGCGCCTTGGCGGTTTCGGGATAAGAACGCGCTCGCAGCAGGTCCGTGACAAACTCAGCGATGTCCACGCAGGCCTGCTCGGTCCCGCGGCGCGGCCCGGCCGCGATAGATCTGTCCGCGCGCATTATCTGATCAGTCATCTCGGTTGCGTCCTAACTTCTGCTTAGGTTATGCACGGAACACCATCACGGAAAGGAGCCTTCTGCTCTCCGCCGGACGGCTGAGCTGGGCCTTGGAAATCCTCGATGTATACGCCACGGTTTCGCCTGAGCCCCTCTTCATTTCCGGCAACCTGCTCTAGCGCGCCGAGCAGATGCGCGGGCTTGAGGCTTGGTGAGTCCCCTGCCAACGTCCCGGCAAGCACGAGCACATGCCGCAGTGCCCGCCCTGACAGCCGATCGGATTTCCTCACGATGGCCGACCAGGTAGGCTCGGCCGGCGTTTCCGACATGCGCAGCAACTCGCTGACGTCATAAGCCTTCGAGATTGACCTGAGCGCGTCGATGAGTATCAGCGAACGACTCTTGGCATCCGGGAGCGGGATCTCCACTACAAAGTCGACCCGTTCCCTGACGGCCCTGTCGATAGCCTTAGGGATATTGGTAGTGAACAGGAAAGTCAGGTTAGGATATTCGCGCGAGGCTTTGTCAAGAGACTCCAGGAAAGCGGTCACCTGGTAAAGCGCGTCCAGCGGGTTAGTTTCCATGCTGATGCTCGCCCGATCCGAGCCGAGCGTCTCCACCTCGTCGACCAGGACAAAGATCGGCACACCGCTCGTGGCGATCTCGCCGATCTCACTGAAGACCCGCAAGACATTCTTCGGGCCGTCGCCCCGCACGCCGCTGATGAGCGCGTGCGTATTGACGTGAATGAATCCGACGCGCGGCGTCTTCGACTCGATGCTCCAGACGGCGGGCAAGCCCTGGGCGAGGCTGGTCTTGCCGCAGCCTGGCGGTCCGTAGAGCAGGACAGCGCGACGGAGAGCCAGGCGCGCGGACTTCACCGGCTCCAGTCGCCGCAGTGTCTGCGCGTACGAGACGAGCAGATCCTTAGTGCCCTGCGGCAGGATCACGACATTCCAGTCTTCCAGAAAGCGATCGCAGCTGTCAGGAAGCTGATAGAGCTCGAACAACTTGTCAGATTGTGACACGGGCCAGCCTTCTAGTCTGATCTGTCCTGAGCTGATCTAGCGGTGCGCTGATCTGGCGGTGGCGCGCGGGCGGCTGAAGCTAGGTGAGGTCTCCCAACTCGGCTTCCTCGCCTCCGCCGGCCAGGCTGTTGAGCAGCGCGTCCGCGACGCGCTCGGTCAGGTAGCTGCGCTGAGTGAGTTCAGGGTGGTCGCTCCGAAGCCGGCCCTCCGCCTCTGAGCAGAGTTCTGAGAGCTCGTCAGAGTCTGATATTTCGAATTCATGCGGCTGATCGGCAAGCGTGTACTTTATGAGCATCGAGGTCCTTCAGTCTCTCTGTGGGAAACGTGACGGCGGTGCGGAGCCTGCTAGCGCAGTATGGTGAGAGAAGCGCCAGCTCGCTGAGCGCTGATCACCTCGCCGATGTCATGGCGGGTCAGGTGATCGACATTCCCCAGACTGGCTTCACTCCACCCGCTCACCTCGGCGGCGCCCGGCTTGGTGGTGACCAGAACGCGGTACTTGCAGCCATCGAATCTGCCCGATTTGCCGAGCTCGCCTTTGACGCGGTCGATGTCCGTGCGGTAGTGCTCATCGCCGGTATCCCTGAACTCGATGCTCAGATCTACCCTTGACCTGACCTCGCCGGTCGTAGGGTCGTAGATCTCCAGATAGGCGACATCGAGCTGCCTCAGCGTCATCCAGGTCCGAAGCCCGTTCTCGATGACCTGCTGCTTGGAAGCAAATTCGCTCGCGTCAAGGCCGCTGTTAGTAATGGCCTCCAGAAACACCCGGTTGATCTCGTTGACCAAGTATGTATAGCTCCGTGCCGTCACATGGACGGACGTGCGAACGTGAACACCAGCTACAGGCAATGTCGTCCCCCGGTCGGTATGACTTCGCTAACATTCCGATAAGAGCGGTCTAGTACATATTGACTAAGGCTCGCCGACAGGCTATGTAGTCCTATGTCAAGAGTCAACCAGATCGGTGATTTTCTGGTTAATCAAGCCGGCGGTGCCTAATTCTCCGCAGATTTCCGCGGTTTTCCCGCCCCGGTTGCGCCGAAGCTGCCGTGGCTCGCTCGTATGCTGGGGGAGTGGTCATGGAGCCACTCGATGCGAGGGACCCGGTTTTTATCGGCCCGTACCGCTTGCTTGCCCGGCTTGGTGAAGGCGGGATGGGCCGGGTCTACCTTGGCCTGTCGGCAGGCAGGCGCGTCGTGGCGGTGAAGGTCATCCACGCCGATCATGCGAGGGACGCCGAATTCCGTGAACGGTTCAAGATCGAGGTAGCGGCCGCCAGAAGGGTGCAGGCTGCCTTTACCGCGCCGGTCATCGACGCGGGCGAAGATGACGACCCGCCGTGGCTGGTCACGTCGCTGGTGGCGGGGCCGTCGCTGGCTGACGTGATCAGGTCACAGGGGCCGTTGCCAGCTGATCCGGTATGGCGGCTGGCCGTCGGGCTGGCCGAGGCCCTCGCAGCCGTGCACGCCTGCGGGATCGTCCATCGTGACGTGACCCCAGGGAATGTGCTGCTGGCGATCGACGGCCCGCGGCTGATCGATTTCGGGCTCGCCAGGGCGCTGGGGTCGGGCAACATGACCGCGACCGGCATCGTGATAGGGACGCCGGCGTTCTTGTCACCTGAGCATGTCCGGGGTGATCCAGTCGGGCCCGCCAGTGACATATTCTCGCTGGGCTCGCTCCTGGTCTACGCCGCGACCGGAGCCGGGCCGTTCGGATCAGGCGAGCCCGTTGAGGTGCTCGGCCGGATCATGGCGGGCGAGCGCGATTTCCGCGGGCTCCGCGGTCACCTCCTGGAAGTGGCGGCGGCTTGCCTGGCCAGAGATCCGGATGACCGGCCGGCGCCCGCCGAGATCATGCGGTGCGTGCCCGGCGACCCGGCATTGGCCGCTGGCGGCCCGGCGACCCGGTTCTGGCCAGCGCCGCTGGACGCCTTCATCCGTTCATGCGAGGCAAGCTTCGCCGTCGCAGCGCCGGACTCGCGCGGTCCAGGCCAGCAGTCCTCGTTGCTGTTCAAGCCGCCTAAGGACATCGCCGCGGAGGCCATCGGCCTCGCTGACGGCGGTCGGCAGGCTGACGCGCGCCAGTTGCTGGCCAGCGCGGCGGCGTTGCGGCCTGACCAGGAGGTAGCCGCGCTCATCGCCCTGCTGCGAGCCCAGGGACGGCAGGCCGAGGCCGGGGTCGTGCTCAAGTCCGCGGCCCGGCGCCCGGCACCCGAAGTAGCGGCCTTAACGGCGATCCTCCAGCAGATCGGTTCTGGTTCCGATGCCGACAGCCTGCTCGACCAGGCCGCCGGGGGCACTGCCGAGCACGTCGGAGCGATCGTCGCCGCGCTGGCCGGCCTGGGCAACGCGGCTGAGATGCGCAGGCTGCTGCGAGCGGCGGCCAGCACGGCCCCGCGCCATCCGCAGGGGATTGTCACCCTGACGGGAGTGCTGTCGTCGGCTGGTCTCGGCCAGGATGTCACGCGCTTCATGGAGATGGTGGCGCAGGCCGTGTCGCCGGCGCAGGCCGCGGCTCTTGGCGACGCCATGCGCGCGTCGGGACATGGCGAGGCAGCATTGAGCTTGTACTCGGCGGCGGTCGGCGTGGTCGCGCTCAGGCCACCGCCCGAAGTCGCCTCGGTCTTGCGCTTCGCGCGCGATGCGAAGCAGGACGAACTGGCGAGCCGGCTGGCCGAAGCCGTCACGGTAGCGCGCCCCGGGACGGCCGACGTCGTCCAGCTGGCGGCGGCACTGTGGTCCGAGTCGCTGGAGAGCGACGCACGGCAGGTACTGGCCGCCGCGGCGGGAACTAAGCCAGTAGCGGAAGTCATCGAGATCGCCGGATCGCTGCTCGCCATGAACCAGCAGGAGGCGGCGCTGAGCGTATGCGCCGAAGCCGCTGTCGATGATCCCGCCGCGACCGGTGCGCTGGCCGATGCCTTGCGCGACATCGGCAGGCCCGTCGATGCGTACCGGTTGCTGGAAGACCTCGGGACCCGGGAGGTCGGTAATTCCGCGGAGGTGATCGGCGGCCTTCGCGCAGCGGGCCGGTCCGATGACGCCGATCGTGTGCTCCGGGCATTCCTCCGTCAGGGACCCGAGCCCGTATGCGACCTGCTCGCGAGGCTAGGCCAGCTCGGCGTCAGCGAAGACGGCTCCCGCATCGCGGCACTCGCGACCTCCCAGGCAGAGCTCAGCGAGCTGGCCAGCGCCCTGGTAAAACGGCAGGCGCACGCGGTCGCGGATCACCTGCTGGCCAGGGCAGCGCAGGAATCGGCGCTGTGGTGCTGCGAGCTGGTCGACCGCACCCTGCGTCCGCCGCCGACCGGGTCCGGGCCCGCGAAGGGCAGCGACTTTCCCGCGCCGGCGCGCATGACCCCGCCCTGGCGTCCTGCGTCGCGGCCGGGCCTGTTCGCGCTGCACTGGCAGGCGCACCACGATCATGGCGGCCTTCCCGGCTGCCTTCGGGGCCTTCGGGGCGGGCGGCTGGGCGTGGCGGCGCACGACCTGCTCGGCTGGGCGGCGCGCATGCCGATCGCCGAGGCTGTCCGGTTCGCCAGCGAACTCGACTGGCTGGACGGGCCGGGCGCCGGGCAGACCCGGGCGTTCTGGTCAGGAACCAGCGAGGCGGCCGCGCTGGTCGCGGCAACGGCCGGCCGGGACCCCGCTGACCCCGGGGCGGTGCTGCGGGCGCTTCTCGACCGGCCGCGGGCCACGCCTGGCCGACGGCAACTCGCCGCATCTGAATTGCTATCAGCGGTCAGGGCATATCCCGTTGACGTAATAGTCGCGGTAGCGACAGGGCTCAACGCCGTCCTGCCCGAATTTCTGGCCATATTCGTCAGAGTTGCTAAGGACATCCTGCCTGAAATCGTGGCCGGGAACGGGAATCTCCATTTTGACCAGTCCAGCCTCCTGGCCACCCGCACGGAGTTGCTCCAGGTCGCCGGCGCGCGCTTTCCAGCCGCGGACTTCTGTCACCTTTACCTGGATCTGAATGAGCGGAAGCTTTCCGATGAGGCGGGCCTGCTCCTCAGGAATGCGGCAATGAATCCGGCCGCGCCGGAGATCATGAGAGAATTGAAGAGCCGCGGCTGGCGCCGGGAAGCGAAGCAACTTGGCATGGCGGCACGGCAGAAGAACAGCTGAGCCCGAACGGCTAGCCCGGCGCCTTCACCCGTCGGGCTCGCCCGGGCGGACGATGCCGGTCTCGTAGGCCAGGATCACGGCCTGCACCCGGTCACGCAGCCCGAGCTTGGCCAGCAGGTTCCCGACGTGCGACTTCACGGTCGCCTCGCTGACGACCAGGTCGGCGGCGATCTCCGCGTTCGTCAGCCCGCGGGCCAGCCGTAGCAGGATGTCGCGCTCCCTGGCGGTCAGCGAGGCCAGCCGGGACGGCGCCGGAAGCGTCTGCGCCGGCCTGCGGGTGAACGCGTCGATCAGCCGCATCGTCACCGACGGCGCGAGCAGCGCGTCACCCGCGGCGGCGATCCTGACCGCCGCGATCAGGTCGTGCCGGGGCGCGTCCTTCAGCAGGAATCCGCTCGCCCCGGCCCGGAGCGCCTCGTATACGTAATCGTCCAGGTCGAAGGTCGTCAGCATGACCACCCTGGGCCGGGCTGCCCGGTCTCCGCCGGTGATCCGCCTGGTGGCCTCGAGGCCGTCCATCTCCGGCATCCGCACGTCCATCAGGATGACGTCGGGATCGCAGTCGGCGGCGGCCTGGACGGCCTGGGCGCCGTTGGCCGCCTCGGCCACCACGGTGATCCCGTCGGCTGCCTCGAGGATCACGCAGAACCCGGTCCTGACCAGCTCCTGGTCATCGGCGACGACCACCCTGAGCGGGCCGGCGGCGGTCATGGCGCCGGCAGCCTGGCCGTGACGGCGAACCCGCCCGCCCGGCCCGGTCCGAGGGTCAGGCTGCCGCCGCAGGACGCGACCCGCTCGGCGATGCCGGCCACGCCGAGCCCGCCCGGTCCGGCCGGCCGCGCGCCGCTGCCGTTCACCGGCCGCGCCAGGCTGGCTTCGGCTGGCTTCGGCTGCGGGGCGGCCGCCGCCAGCCCGTTACCCGGATCGGTCACCGACACCGTGACGTAGCCAGGCTCATAGCTGACGGTCACCGCCGCCTCGCTCGCCCCTGAGTGCCTGACCGTGTTGGTCAGCGCCTCCTGCACGATCCGGTAGGCGGTCAGGTCCACGCCGGGTGCCAGCTTGCTCGGGCTGCCCTCCACCCGCAGGTTCACGGCGATCCCGGCCTGGCGCACCGGCCCGAGCACCTCCTCAAGGCCGCTGATCGACGGAGCCGGCGTCGTGCTCGGCGGGCCGGCCGGGCCGCCGGGGCCGGCCGGGCCGCGCAGGACGCCGAGGAGCCTGCGGAGCTCGGTCAGCGCCTCGCGGGCTGTCTGGCCGATGATCTGAACGGACTTGCCGGCCTCGGCTGGCCGGCCGGGCAGCAGAGAGGCCGCCGCCTCGGACTGGACCGCCATCAGGCTGACATGATGCGCCACCACGTCGTGCAGTTCCCTGGCGATCCTGGTCCGCTCCTGCGCGGCGGCCAGCGCCACCTTCTGGTCACGCTCGGCCTCCGCGTGGACGGCGCGCGCCTCGACCTCCCGCACGTAAGCCCGGCGGTTGCGGCTGGCGATGCCCGCCATGCCGGCGGCGGCGAACTCCAGCACGCCGACGAAGAAGTCGTAGGGCGAGTGGCCGGGCAGCAGCGCCGCCCGGCCGATGCCCACCACCGACAGGGCGCTGACCGCCCACCGCACCCGAGTCGAACTGCGGTCCATCACCGTGTAGAAGGCAATCATCGAGGCGAGCGGCAGCGGCGCGAAGAAGATGCCCAGGTCGTCGTAGAGCGTGCGGGGGATGCCGATGACCAGGTAGATGGCGACCGGCCAGCGCCGCCGCCAGATCAGCGGCAGCGCCTGCAGCACGACCAGCGCGAACGCTACGTCGGGCAGGCGAAGCTGCCTCGCCTCCGGAATGAGCGAGCCGGCGTTGTAGACGGCCAGCGCCAGCGCGAGCACGAGGTCCTGGCCGCGCGGCGGGAGCGCCGCCTCCCAGGCGGCAAGCCTTTTCACCAGCCGATCGTATTTGCCGGCGATATGCCCGGGCCATCCGCCGCGGGACTGATCCGCCGGCTCCTACCTGCGGGGGAATGGCGGCACCGATATGGCGGCGGCAGCCGCCCTGGGAACGGCGGCGGAAACGGCCATCGCGGCCGATGCGGACGGGGCACCCGGCGGCCGACGATGACGGCATGAAACTTCTGGCAAGATCAGCCGTACGCCAGGCCAGGCCCGGCGGCACCGGCGAGCCCGCGGCCGCGGCGCGGCGGGCAGGGCAGGCAGGGCAGGCCATCATCGAGCTGGCCAAGGTGGAGAAGGTCTACGGCGGCGCGGGCAGGCGGGGGGTCGGGTTCCCCGCGCTGAGCGGCGTGGACCTCGCCATCACGGCGGGCGAGATGGTGGCGGTCACCGGCCCGTCGGGCAGCGGCAAGACCACCATCATCAACCTCATCGCCGGCATCGACCGGCCCACCGCCGGCACGGTGACCGTCAGCGGCAGCCGCCTGGACCAGATGACGCAGGAGCAGCTCGCGGTCTGGCGCGGCCGCATGATCGGCATCGTCTTCCAGTTCTTCCAGCTGATGCCCACGCTCACCGCGGCCGAGAACGCGACGCTCCCGCTCGACCTGGCCCGCCTCGGCCAGGCCCGCGAGCGCAAGGCAGTGGCGAGCCGGAACCTGGCCGCGGTCGGGCTCGGCGACCGCGGCGGCAGGCTGCCGCTCGAGCTGTCCGGCGGGGAGCAGCAGCGCGTGGCCATCGCCCGCGCGATGGCGTGCGAGCCGCCGATCCTGCTCGGCGACGAGCCGACCGGCAACCTTGACACGGGGCTGGCACGGGAAATGTTCGAGCTGCTCAAGGGCCTGAACGAGAAGGGAACGACCATCGTGTACGTCACTCACGACCCGGCGCTGGCCGCGAAGGCCTCCCGGATCGTGTCCGTGCGCGACGGCCTGATCGTCGGCGACGCAGCGCAGCGAGCAGGAGACATGTCATGAGCACCTTGCACCGCAAGGCCTGGGGCGACCTGATCCGGCACCGCGCCAGGACTCTGCTGGCCACGTTCACGCTGAGCATCGCGATCGCGAGCTTCGGTTTCGTGGCCGTGCCGGTGCTGCTGAACGCGGCGATGAACCGCCAGATCTCCGCCAGCCGCCTGTATGACGTCGGGATATCCACCAGCACCCTTGACCTGAGCCCGGCACAGCTCAGTGCGCTTGGCCACCTGCCGGGCGTCGCCGCGGTCAGCCCGGCGGTGGGCTACGCCACCACGGCGGCATCCGCCTCCGGTCCCCAGAACGTCGAGCTCGCAGGCACCGCGCTGAAGTGCGCTCCGGTCAACACCGCCGCGCTGTTCACCGGCCGGCTGCCGGGACCTGGCGAGGTCCTGGCCGACGCGGGCAACGCCCGGGCCACCGGCTTCGCCGTCCCCGTCGGCGGCACGATCGATGTGCGGGCGGCCAGCGGCCGGATGGTGCGGCTGCGCGTCAGCGGCACCGGCCTGAACCTCTCCGCGACCCCTGGCGCGAACGGCTCGTCCACGCCGGTCTTCTACGCGCCGACCGCAACGGTGCAGGCGCTGCGCGGTGTCCGCGGCTACAACTACCTGGGGTTCCGGCTCAGCGACGACAGCGCGGCCGCCCAGTCACGGGTGATCGCCGAGGTGCGCGCCTACCTCTCCGCCCAGACCGGATCTGGCCCGGTCACGGCGCTGCCCGCCGTCCGGGCTCCCGGGCAGTGGCCGGGGCAGTCCGGGTTCAGCCACATCATGGCGCTGCTGTACATCATCACGATCCTGGCCTTCGGCTCCGCCCTGTTCCTCATCTCGGCCACGATGAACACCCTGATCGCCGAGCAGGCCAGCGAGATCGCGATCCTCAAGGCACTCGGCGGCCGGAGACGGCAGATCGGCGGCATCACGCTGCGCACCGCCGCGATGCTCGGCGCGGCCGGCGCGGTCGTCGGCACTATCGCCGGCATCGGCATCGCCTGCCTGCTGGCCAGCTACTTCGCCGACAAGCTCATCGACGTGTCGTTCGGCTTCGGCATCGCCACCGGAGTCGTCGCGGCCAGCCTCCTGCTCGGCCCGGTGCTCGCCGTCGCCGCGTCGCTGCCCGCGCTGCGCCGCGCGCTGCGCCGGCCCGTGTCGCAGACCCTGGCCGGCACAGGCACCAGCGGGTACGGCTCCGGGCGGCTCGACCGCCTGGTCGCGCGCGGCGGCCCGCTGTCCGGAGCCCGGGTGCCGGGGAGCGCGCGGATGGGAGTCCGCAACGCGCTGCGGCACAAGCGCCGTAGCGCTGCCGCGGTCGCGCAGGTCGCGGTGGCGACCGGGCTCGCGATCGCCTTCCTCGCCCTCGGGCAGTCGGTCACCGCCGTCATCAGCCAGACCATCGGCCTGCTGCATTTCACCTTCAGCACGGGGGAGGCGACGGGCGCCGGCGCGCGGCGGTTCGACAGCCAGGCGCTCGCCATCGCGGCCTCGACACCGGGCATCACGGCGGTCGAGCCAGTCGAGACGAGCTCGGCGCAGTACGGCGGGCAGAACTACGTGGCGTGGGGCCTTGGTGCCCGCCCCTTCTACAAATACCGGCTGAGCGCGGGCCGCTGGCTTGCCGCCGCGGACGCCCGCGCCGCCGTCACGCCAGTGGTGCTCGGCCCCGCCGTCGCGCGCGTCACCGGCGCCCGGGTCGGGCAGGTCCTCACGCTGACCATGGCCGCGGGAACCGCCAGGGTCCGCGTCATCGGGATCGATACCGGCCAGCTCAACTCGGGCAACACCATCTACTTCCCGCTGCCGGTGCTGGAACGCCTGGACGGCTCGCGCGGTACGGCGAACTCGATCTGGCTCGCGACCGCCAGTTCCGCCCGTGCCGCCATCGACCGGGAAACCAGCGTCGTCGCGAACCGGCTGACCGCGGCCGGGTACCCGGTCAGCACGACGAAGGTCTACGTGGCCCAGGCGCAGATCACCGCCGCCGACACCTCGATCCTCACCATCGTCGAGATCCTGGGCCTGGTGGTGGTGGCGATCATGCTCATGGGCCTGGTCAGCGGGCTCAGCACGAGCGTCATCGAGCGCACCCGCGAGATCGGGGTCCTGCGCTGCCTTGGCGCCCGCGCCCGCCAGGTCCGGCGGATGTTCAGCGTCGAGGCGGTAGCGCTGGCCGTCGCTGGCTGGGCGATCGGGATCGGTGTCGGCTGGCTGCTTTACGAGGGCCTGCTGGCGCTGCTGCTCCGCAATGCCGACGTCAGCCTCCCGCGGGAATTCCCGCCGTTCATTCCGCTGATCACGTTCGCCGGGGTGCTGGCGCTCACCCTGATGGTCATCCGCGGGCCGCTGCGCCGCGCCGCCCGGGTCAAGCCCGGCACGGCCCTGCGGTACCAGTGATGTCGCGCTAAACAATCCGGGCCCGGCTTCCTGTCTCTTGCAGAGGGTGCCATTGGCATGGCTGACTCGTGCCGCCGCCGGCGGCAGGAGTCAGCTCAGGAAGGTGGTTCAGATGACTGGCCCGTTGATGATGCTGCTGGCCGCCGGCGTGATCAGGCTGGCGTCCGGCATGGCGTGGTCCTTGCTTGAGACACTCCGGGATCGCTGCCGCCGCAGAAGCCTGGAGGCGCTGGCGCGAGCGGCCGGGCCGGGGGTGACGATGATGGATCGCTGCGCGGACGGCGGCATGCTGGCCATCTGGACACGCGACCCGGGGAAAGGCCACCATCAAGGTGAGGGCACCCGGTGAAGGAGCAGCGGATGGCGGAGGACTTCACGGCGTTCTTCGCGAGCACGTGCCCTGGAATGCTCGCCAAGGCGATCCTGCTGAGCGGGCACCGCCAGGAAGCCGAAGACGCGGTGCAGGAGGCCTATACGGAGGCGCTGCGCTCCTGGCACCGGATCGGTGCCTACGACTCGCCGGAGGCCTGGGTTTACAAGGTCATGAGGCAGCGATTGTGGGCGGCTTCGCGCCGCGCTTCCCGGCAAGTGCCGTCCGGCGTGGACCTCAGGGTGCCCGCCGGATCGCTGGCCGATCCGGAACGGGCCGCCGAGGCCCGGGCGGCGATCGCGGCGCTAGCCGGCCTTCCCGGGAAGATGCGGTTCGTGGTGGTCATGCACTGCCTGAACGGGATGCCTCAGGGAGAAGTCGCGCGCGAGCTCGGCCTTGCCCGCGGCACGGTCGCCGTGTACCTGCACTCGGCGCGCCGGCTGCTGGAGAAGACGCTGGGCATGGCGCCGGCCAGGCGCGCCGACCAGCCGCTTGTGCCGGTGGGCATCCCGCCTTCGGGCTCGCGCGAGCCTGTCGTCGCGGCTGACCCGCTCGTGAGCAGCCTGCGGGCAGCCGAACTCTGGCTGCGCGCCGGGCTGGCTGGCCACGGTGCTGCCGTGTCGGCGATTGGCACGGCCGCAGCCGCCGCCGTGACCGGCAAGTATGAGGACGGCAGCCGATGACCGGGGCCGCCGCGCAGGCTACGGGGCGATTCAGCCTGTTACTCGCGATCTGCCTGCTCGCCGGGCTTTACCTCACGGTCGGGATCCTCGTGCTGCTTGGCGCTTCCTTGTTCCTGCCGGTGGTCCTGGCCTTAGGCGGGAACGTCAACACCGCCGTCCTGATCGCGGCCGAGTTCGTCGCGGTGGGCAGCGTTCCCGGCCTCATGCTCATCTACTACTGCGTTTTCACGCTCAGGCGGACCGGCGACAGCCATCCCGCGATCGAGGTCTCTCCGGACGACGCGCCCGGGCTCTGGGAGGTGGTCAATGAGGTGGCTGCCGCGGCCGGTACCCGGCCGCCGGCCAGGCTGCGCGTGGCCGCCATGGCCAACGCCGCGGTTTTCGAGGAATCCCGGCTGCTCGGATTCGCGGGCGGGCAGCGTTACCTCACGATCGGCATGCCGCTGCTGCTCGGCACGACCGCCGCGGAGTTGCGGGCCGTGCTCGCGCACGAAATGGGTCACTACGCACATGGCCACACCCGGCTGGGGGCCCAGGTCTACCGCGGCTCGGTCGCGCTGCGGAATACCTGCGAGGCGCTGAGGGCGGTCCGGGAGCCCGGAAGCCACCGGCCTGCCGTCCGGGTGCTGTGGCGGCTCCGTTCGCTGTATGCCTATGCCGCCTTCGGGGCGTTCGCGGCGTACTCGGCCTTGTACGATCGCGTCTCGTTCGCGGTGCGGCGGCGCCAGGAACTCCAGGCCGACGCCTGCGCGGCGGAACGCTTCGGGCGGGACATCACGGCGGACGCGCTGCGAGCGGCCCACGCGCTGCCGGCGGCGTGGAGCCGATTCCATAACGGATTCCTTGAGCCGATGCGCAAGGCCGGCTACGTACCTGACGAGCCGTTCAGCCCGTTCGAGGCGATGCTGCTCGACCCCGACTACCGCGATGTCCTCGCTGAACTGCGGCAGTCCCCGCCAGAGCAGCCGGCCTCGCGGCTCGATTCGCACCCCGCGCTCACTGCGCGCCTGGCGGCACTGGCGGTGCTGACGGTCCGCGCTGAGCCGACTGCGCCCCCCGGGTCATCCGCCGCGGCGGCCCTGGACCTGCTCACTTGTGACCAGCGCCGGTCTATCTCCCGTGATCTGCGCCGCGAGATGTTCCGCGCCGGCGGCCTGCCAGGAGCGACGCGGCAACTGCCATGGCAGGAGTGGGTCGGCACCGCGGCAGCGTTCCGGGCCGCGGCGCCGGCCGCGGACCTGGTCCGCGCCGCGGCGCGGCTGGCCGGCCTGGCGGACCTCGCCGTGACCCTGGATACGGTTCTTGACCTGCTCGCGGCGGCGCGGGGCGCCGACCTGGCCAGCGCGCTCGCGCAGGACAGGGGAGACCCTCAGGACGCGGCACTCGCCGTGCTCGCCGGCACTCTCAACGCCCTGACGGGCCACTACCTGGCGGAAACGGGGCGGGCCAGGTGGGCGGTGTCCTGGACTGGGCCGAGCAGGCTGGTGGCGGCCGATATCGCGGCCGATGAGCTCTCCGACCTGGTCGCCGCGGCCGTTCACCAGCCCGCTACCGAAGTCGCCAGGCTGCGGCTGCACCTCGCGTCGCTTCGCCTTGACCCGGCCGCGGCCGGGCCGGTCAGGTCGCTGCTGCGAGCCCCGGCCCAGGGTCAGGCCGGGCTCGGGGCCGGCCCGGGCGGCGCCGCGCGCGAGGTGCGGATCGTCGCGGGTGCCGACATGGTCACCGCCCAGCGGATGCGGGCCATCCGCGTGCTGAACCTGACGGTGGCGGTGGTCGTCGGCGCGGTCGTGCTGATCAGCATCCACGTGCGGGGCTCGTCGCAATCCCCGCCTCTGGTCAGTTTCAGCCCGCCGCCCGTACTCGCGAGCCCGCCCCAGATACCCAGTCCGCTGGCCAGCGTGCGGCCCGGGATCTACCTGCCCCAGTCCCCGCTGCCCGTTCCCGGCCTGCTCAAGCCGCGACTGCTGACCACGATCGTCGTCCGGCCGGGCGACAGCCTGAGCGCCCTGGCCTGCCGTTACCTGACCACGGTACGGGTGCTCCAGGAGATGAACCACCTCGGCCAGTCCACCCTCATCGTCGCGGGGCAGCGGCTCAGCGTTCCCGCCACCCTCGGGATCGCCGGCACCTGCTGAGGAACCGCGGGCTGGCCGGAGTCGTTGAGCAGTACGTGTTACCTGAGACCTGCCTCGCCGGCAGCCGCATGCCGGCCGAGGAGCACGTCAGCGTCAAGCGCAGCATCGCTGTGTCCGTGCTGAAGGTTCTCTTCGCGTCCGCTGATCGTTCACTGAAAGGTAACCTGAATCTTTAAATAGGGAATTGGCGCCGGCCTGCGTGAGCAAATTCTGCGGTGACTCGCTGTCGCACGGCAGGGATGGGATTTTCGCGCACGCTGGGGCTGTTTACCGATAGCTCGCTGATTCGGCGTGATGAGTGTCCCGGATTGCAGCGTCCCGGCCGTCGGCGACGGCATTGCTGAACGGCCATTTTAGCCCTGATCTGATCTTGTCAGGCCATGCCGTGCGGCGTACATTGCTCACGTGCTCGATTGCTATTCGCTGGTATTGTCCCGGCGTTGTCGAGAGGCGGATGAAGCACGCCCCTTTCTGCACGTCGAGCGGGCCGTACCGGTTCGCGTACCAGGATCCGCCGCTGTTGCGCCACGGTTATTTCTTCTTCGGCTACGGCCACGAGTCAGTCAGCTCAGTTGGTGCGACTCCCGGAAAAACTTTCACAATCACGATTTTACGGGATTCTGTCGATCGCGTAGTGTCGCTGTATCGCTATCTGGCTGATCCGCGAGCTGACGAAGGCCAGACATTCCGCTCGCAGGGTGTATGAACGCCAGTGGGTGAAGTCCGGCTTCAGTAGCTTTCTTGATGAAGTCGCTCCTTTCGAGCTGCTCAACCAGCTTTACATGTTTTCAGGCTGCGCGAGCTGCTCGAGCCCGAGTACCGGCTCATGTCGCTGGTCACCAGTTCGCTGCCCGGGCCGCGCGCACGGCGGGTGGTCTGACATGGTGACCACGTCAAGCCAGGACGGCGTGTCCAGGCAGCGCGACCGCGAGCCCGGCCAGCCCGGCGCTAACGCGGACGTGGGAATCAGCATTGTCATGCCGTGCCTGAACGAGGCGGCCAGCGTTGCCAGGTGCGTCGGGCGGGCGTCGAGCGCCATCCGGCGCACCGGGCTCAGCGGCGAGGTGATCGTCTGTGACAACGGCTCGACTGACGGCTCCGATGAGCTGGCCAGGAACGCCGGCGCGCGGGTGGTCTACGAGCCGGAGCGCGGATACGGCTCGGCCTACCTGCGCGGCTTCGCCGCGGCCGACGGCGCCTTCATCGTGATGGGCGATGCTGACGAGTCCTACGACTTCGGAGAGATCCCCACCCTGCTGGCGATGCGGCCCGACCTGATGCTGTCCCGGCCCGGCCCGGCCCGGCCCGGCCCGGCCCGGCCCGGGCCGGGCAGGGCAGGGCCGGTCGCGTCGCCAGGCCAGTTCAGCGAGTAACCCGACAGCTGCGATGGCCGCATCGACCTCCGTGATCACGTCCGCTACCTTGATCACGGACCGTTACGCGGCCCCCCAGGCCGGCCAGCACCAGTGTCCCGGGCGGGGGCCGCCAGCCGCAGTTTTCAGGGTGCGGCACAGGCGCCATCGTGGAACGCTGGGCCGCGTGGAGGAACCGCTGCTGGCAGGCGCCGCTGGCTCTCTGTGCACCACCCGCCTGCGACTCGAGCCTGCGGGGCCCGCCGGCGCCGCTGACCTGTGGCTTGTCCATAACGATGATGAGGTGTCGATTTGGTACGGCGATGACAGGCCGAGCCCTGGCGAGGCGGAGCGGCGGGCGGCGTTCATGGGGGAGTCGTGGCGTTCGCACGGCGTGCACAAGTGGATCGCGTATAACCGCGTGAGCGGCGAGGTTGCCGGTCGCGGCGGGTTGTCGCGCACGCCGGTCGACGACGACTGGGGTCAGATCTACGCGTTCCTGCCTGCCGAACCGTGGGTGCGCGTCGCGCACGAGAACCGCCGCCCTTTCGTTGCGCACGCGAACTGGCTCGAGATCGGATGGGCGCTGCGGCGCGAGTACTGGGGGCGTGGCTACGCCTCTGAGATCGGGCGCGCCGGGCTCGCGTTCGCGTTCGGCGTCCTGGGCGTCCAGGCAGTGGTGTCGTGCACAGTTCGCCACAACGTGCGCTCGCGTGCCGTGATGGAGCGCATCGGCATGCGGTACGCGGGCGAGATCCGGAGTCGCGGCATTGTGGAGTGGGCTGAAGGAGAGCAGGACGACGCGCCGTTCGCGGTATGTGTGCTGCTGCGAGGAGACTACCGGGGGCCGCCGGGTTCCTGATTCAGCTACCAGGCGCGGCCCTCCGCTGGCAGAGGCACGGTTCTGCCGGTGGCGTTCACGGGGTGGTCTTGTGCCAGGTGCGGCCGCCGTCGGTGGTGTGCAGGAGGGTGTTCTCGGAGCCACCTGCCGGGCCTGTGAGCGTGATCCATCCGGCGGTGCGGCTGGTGTAGGTCAGCGAGCTGAACTCATCGATGCCGTTAAGGCGGAGCGTCTGGGTTGTCCAGGTTCTGCCGTGGTTGGCGGAACGGTAGATCCAGAGGGCGCCTGGGTCGGTTCTGGCTGCGGCAATAGTGATCACGGCGGGGTTGCCAGGCAGGCTGGCGAAGCCCTCAGGAGTGCCGGCGGCGGGGGCGCGCCCGGCCAGGTGTACCGTCCGGCCGCCGTCCGCGGAGGTCAGGACTTCCTTGGGGACGAGCGGGGATCCGCCGGAACGGGCGCACAGGAATGCCACGTGCGAGGGGCTGGCGGCGGTGACCGCGGTCAGGCGGTAGCGGGTGCCGGGGCAGCGGGCGGGGTAGCGGTGCCAGTGGCGGCCATCGGTGGTTGCCCACAGGTGAGTTGTGCTGGTCAGCCAGACGGAGCGCCCGGAGACGGCAAGACCGGTGACGTTTGCGGTGATGCCGGGGACGCGGGTCCACGCGGTGCCGCCGACTGGCCTGGTGAAGAGGCCGTCGATGTGGCTGCCGGGGAGCTTGGCGGCGGCATAGATAGTGGTCGCGGTGGCTGCCATCAGCGTGGCGCGGCCGCGGGGGACCGGCGCCTGCTGCTGCCAGGTCGCGCCGCCGTCGCTGGTATGCAGGGCGCCGTACAGCCAGCCGTCGCCAGGGCTGGTGAACAGCACGCGGGTCGCGCTGGGCACTTCACCGAGGGCGGGACTTGGCGGCACGGGGAGGAAGCTCCAGTGGCTGCCGCCGTCGGCGGTTGCCGTCAGGGCTGCCTGCGAGCAGGCGGCGCCGCAGTTCAGGGCGCCAAGGACGGCGCCGCGGGCGGGGCCGGGAAAGCTCACCGCGCTCGGCTGGAACCCGGCCGCTACCTTCGCGCAGGCGGTTCCCGGCGAGATGGCGACGTCGCTGGCGCAGGATCCGATGACCTGCAGGTGGGAAACGGGACCGAATTCCTCGTAGACCGAGTAGACCGAGTAAATGATGCCGGCCGCCGGATTGACCGCCAGGCCAGCTCCCGAGGCAATTTCAGGACCCTGGCCTGGCGGGAAGACCGGAGGCGCGGGCGCGACTTCGGCGACGACCGTGCTGGTCCGGCCGTCGAGCGCGAACGTGCCGCCCCCTGGCCCGGTGATGTAGATGGTGTCTGTGCGCGGGTCAGCGGCCAGGCCGGCGGCGCCGGCCTTGACGGTGGCGGTCACGGCGTTCGTGGCGCCGCTGATCACCGCGATCGCCTCGCCGCTGCCGGCGTAAACGGTGTCCGTCCGTGGGTTGACCGTGATCGCGTCCTGCCCGGTGCCCACGCTGATCGTGGCAGTCACGGCGTTCGTCGCGGCGTCGATCACCGATACGGTGCCGTCGCCGCTGGCGGCGTAGATGGTGCCGGTGACCGGATCGGCCGCGATCGCGGAGAGGGGATGGCCGATGCTGACGGTGGTCGTCACGGCGTCGGTGCTCCCGTCGATCACCGTGATGGTGTCGCTGCCGGTGTTGGTGACGTAGATGGTGCCGGTGGCAGGGTCCACGGCTATCTGGCTCGGGGATAGGGCGTCGGCGATGGTCGCCGTCACCTTCTCGCTTTGCCCGCTGATCACCGCTATCGCATCGGGAGTGACGGCGTAGATGGTGCCAGTCGCCGGGTCGACGCCGACCGCTGACGCGACGCCGGGCAGCGCAATGGCACCCGTTGCCTGGCCGGTCAGCTCGCTGACCAGCTGCAGGCTAGGCCCGAAGGTGTCCGCGACGTAGACCGTGCCGGTCTCCGGATCCGCCGCCAGCGGACCCCCTCCGCCCCGGATGTCAGCGAGGATGGCCACCGCGCCGAGCCGGGCGGCGGCCCCCGGCGGCTGGCCGCCCGCCTGCGCCGCTGCCACTGCCGCCAGGGCGGCCGGTGCCCCGGCGGCGAGCGGCACGGCCGCCAGCTGCACCAGTGCCGCCGCCACGGCACCCGCAAGACCGACTGCCGCGAAGCGGCACCCCGCGGCCCTGGCCACTGTCCAGACCGAATGCGCGCTCATGACAAATACCTCCGAAAAGCCATCAACCGGCCGCCGCCCAGAGCCGCCCGAAACCGAACAGCTCCCGAGAACTCACGCCAGGCCGGGTTACCTCACCCAAAGCAGACGCACCAGCACGCGCTCGGGTTTACAGCCTGAAAGGCACATCGCAGACAGTAAATCGGCAAGAGTTAGCGGGCGAACTTCCCTGGTTCGCGGCTCAGGCCGGTTCCCACCGCCACCCGTCATTGTCTTCGCACACGATTTGGCCGCCGTCCGCGTCAACGCCTGAAACGCCGTGATCAGAGTCGCGGCAGAATTCACCGGGCTGGTAGCAGTGCCCCTCGTCGCTCAGCGGGTAGCACGCGGCGGTTGTCGGTGGCGTGGTAGCCGGTGGCGCGGTTGTCGGTGGCGCGGTTGTCTTCGGCGGAGTCACGGGAGCGGGACGTGGTGTCCTGCGCCGCGGCCTTGGCGTGTGCCGGATTGCTCGGCCGGACGGGTGGAGAGCGACGGAGCATCCAGATGCGGTGCCCGCGGCATACAGCACTCCGCCGATATCGGTGATCTGTGACAACGGCACGGAGGCAGCGAACACATGAGAACCGGGCGTGACATGGGCTGTGCGGCGGTAGTTGTTGCCGCTCCTATTCTCAGCGTGAGTGATGAGCCGCCCGGCAACGGTCACGATCGCGGTCCAGGTCATCGCAGAATTACCGCGAGTGCGGTATGTGATAGCGCATTGCCCGTCGCCCCCGTCGCCCCCGTCGGCGAGAGTTGGCAGCCTGGTCTGAGACCGGTCGGGTCGCGGTGACTGGCCGGCGGCCAGGCTCGGCTTGCTGGCGACGGCGGCGTGCCTGGCAGTCGCCTGGGTCTTCGCGCCGGTCGCGCTCGCGATCACGCCGGCCGCGAGCACGACCGTGATGACCGCGGCCACCGCCAGGCCGCGCCTATTCACAGGCGTTCTGGGCGTGCCGGGCTTTCTGGGCGTACTCGGAAGCATTCCTGGATCCATTCAGTACTCCCTATTCCTGGTAATTAGATAAGTGCAGCGTACAATCGACCGGCGGTTCGGCAGGACTAAACGAGTGAGCTGTGCGCTTATAGTCCAGATACGGAAGAAACGAGCAGACTGTGGGGCGTTGGTTAGGAAATGACAAATAACATGATTTCTGATTCACCCGCCCAGGCTGCGGAATTTACGGCATGACTTCGAGGTCGCACGGCACGAAACCGGGTACCAGCGAAGAGTGCGCCCGCAGCCAGGGCGTATGGCAGTGATAGACCCGATCCCAGAACCGGAGGAAGCAGAAGATGTCGAACCACTTCAGCGCTGACAATCTTAAGTTTCCCGGTGACGACAGGCGCCTGGACTTGACCGACGTGTTCGCCTTCAAGTCGCCTGAAAGCCCTGGCAAGACGGTGCTGATCATCGACTCGAACCCGACGAGCGCGCCGCCCCCCATACCCTCGCCCACGACCGGCCCGGAATTCCACCCTGACGCGGTCTACCGGATCAACATCGACACTGACGGCGACGCGACCGCCGACATCGCCTTCAGTTTCACCTTCTCCGGGTACGACAATGGCGTGCAAACCGGGACGGCCTGGCACGCCACCGGCAGCCAGGCCAGGCAGCCCGAGCCAGCTGGCGAGCAGCTCACCGCATCCTTCCCGGTCAGCTTCGACGGCACCGCCCGGCCCGTCCAGGCAGGGCCGATCGTGTTGTTCGCCGGGCTGCGCAGTGACCCCTTCTTCGCCGACGTCGAGGGTGCCCTGCACGGACTCCAGTGGACTGGACACGACGACTTCGCCGACAACAATGTCGACTCCATCGCGCTGGAGATACCCGGCGACCTGCTCGGCGACCAGCCTGTCATCGGAGTCTGGGCCACGATCAGCCTGCATCGCGACGGTGGGCTCGTGCAGATGGACCGAGGCGGTCACCCGACCATCAACCCGTTCATCAACCCCGACGGCGAGAAAAACCTTTACAACTCCCGGCAGCCAGCCGACGACATCGCCAACTACCTGGGGCCGTGGTCCAATGTCCTCGAAAGCGGCGGCTACTCGCCCGAAGAGGCCAGCGCGGCAGCCATGCAGGTTCTGCCCGATATCCTCCGCTACGACCGCACCCAGCCCGCCGGCTACCCCAACGGCCGCGTCCTCACCGACGACGTGTTCAGCAGGCGTTTTGCCTGGCTGACCCACGGCAAGGTCCCGCCAACCGGGCTCAAGCCGCACGACGACATGCAGGCTCAGTTCCCCTACCTCGGCCCGCCCAACCCCTGACCAGCCGCACTCAGTTGCGGCCGCTCCCCTCTGTGTCAGGCGCGCTGGGACCGATATCGCTTGTGTATCGCCTGCCGATAGACCCGTCTTTGGGACATCCATGGCGCTGGAGCGCCGTCGTTGTGACGTTGACGGGCCAGCGGCAGCCTGCTCCGGGAGCTTTCAGCGCGGGGGCTTGAGCTCAAGCCGGTCCCGGCGGCTGCCGCGCTGTTCGTGATCAGGATCGGGAGCCTTTTCGGCATCTTGGGGGAGAGTTTTCGCATCGGGGAGTGTTTTCCGCAAATAGAACGGACAACACTCCCTGAAGCGACAAGTCTCCCCGGTGACTGCAGGTAAGTCTCCCCGCTGACGCGCCGGAGCCTGACCTTCCAAAGATCCCGAGTCACCCGACAGCCTCCATGCCACGTGCACTCTTCCGTGATCATGCTCCGGACCATGATTACTACGGAAGATCAGCTTGGTTCAGATCCGGCTCCCCGCCAGCCGGCCACGATCCGAGGCCAGTCTCGGCCACCCAGTTCACCCAGTTCACCCAGCCCGGCCAGGTCATCCAGGCGCGGCTGGCCTCCGCCGCCTGAACCCAATAAACCAACAGGGTCATGAATGCGGGAATTGCTGTTCGGGATCGGGTGTCGTTTTCGCGCTTTGATGTTGTCGGGGCCGCCGCAGATGTTCCGGGCGCCCCGCACGCACGGCTCCGCTAGAAGCTGATGCCCTTCAGCCAGGCGGCGAGCAGATCGTGATCGCCGTAGACACGGACGGCCGGGCTGGCCGCTGGTTTCCGGCCGACCAGCACAAGCAGGACGTCGCCGGCTGTGCCGGATAGGGCGGCGTCGGCCTTGCCGTGCTCGGCCGTGACGCGGATGCCGTCGCCGGCGTGCGTCACCAGCCACTCGCCCGCGGTGGCTAGCCCGGGGTCGGTGGCGTGGACGTGGAGGCTGCGGCCCGGCGGCAGGGCCGCGAGCCGCGGGTCCGGCCGCCCGAAAAGGGGGCCGCTCATCACGGTCAGCCATTCGTCGATCGCGTCGGCGGCCAGTTGCGGCGGCAAGCTGACCTCGTCACCGGCGGCGAGCTCGGCATCCGCGCGGTGCACCATGGCCTCGTGCGACATCCGGCGGGCCCAGAAGCTGGGTGCCGTCAGCTGGCCGAAGGCCCACACTTCCGGGTCGTCGCCAGCCTGTCGCAGCGCCTCGATGAGCCTTGCCGCGCCGGCGGTCAGCCAGCGGCCGCGCGCCGCCTCATCGTCGGGCAGCCTGCCATCGGGGACCGCGCGGAAGTCGATGAACTCCGCTGACCTGGTCCGCACTATCTCCGCTGCCCAGCGCTGCGCCCGGCCGAGGTGCGTAGCCAGCTGCCGCAATGTCCAGCCCGGACAGGTCGCGATGGCCAGGCCCGGGTCGGCGCTGTCCGCCAGCGCCGCCAGCGCGGCAGTGCTCGCGCCGATCTCGGCATAGTAAAGCTCGGCTGGCAAGGCTGACATCACGGTCCTCCGCTGCTCGGGTGCTCTCAGCAAAACCTATTCCCAGGATCTCGTGGCGGCTGCGGCGGTATCGGCGACGGCAGGTCAGGTGAAGTAGTTTTCCATTAGCAGCTAAGTCACTGCGATGCTCTTATGAAAGTGAGGAGCTCCGATGGATGAGTTTGGATTGCGGGCTGGCAGGGCGGCTCTCCGGTCGGCCGGGCCGATCGCGTTCGGGCCGGCGGGCATCCTGTTCCTGGCCGACAACGCCGCGTCGAAGGTGTTCGCCGTAGACGTCGCGGACCCTGGCCCGGCGGGCGGGACCGAGCCGTTCGACCTGGAGAACGTCGACGCGCTCGTCGGCTCATTCCTGGGTTGCGAGCCCGGCGACATCGTGATCAGGGACATGGCGGTCCACCCGCTGTCAGGCAATGTGTACCTGTCGGTCCAGCGCGGCCACGGCGATGCCGTCCAGCCTGTGCTGGTGCGGATCGGCCGCCTCGACGGCTCGATCACCGATGTCCCGCTCGACGACGTGCCCGTCGCGGAGGCGGCGATCGGTGACGCCCCTGCCGAGGACGACGTGCGGATGGACATTACGCTCCCGCTGGGCGACGAGGGCGAGGACCTCCAGATCGGCGAGCGGACAATCCGCATACTGCGCCAGCCGATCCGTACTTCCACCGTCACTGACATGGCCTACGTGAACGGGGAGCTGCTCGTCGCCGGGCTGTCGAACGAGGAGTTCTCCTCCAGGTTGCGGCGGATCCCGTTCCCGTTCAGCGACGACGTGGCGGGCAGCAGCCTGGAGATCTTCCATGTCTCGCACGGCAAGTGGGAGACCGCGGCGCCGATCCGCACGTTCGTGCCTTACGACGGCGGGACCGCCATCCTGGCCAGCTACACCTGCACGCCAGTCGTGCACTTCCGGCTGGCCGACCTCGAGGACGGCGCCAAGGCCATCGGCCGCACGGTCGCCGAGCTCGGCGCGGTGAACCAGCCGCTGGACATGGTGTCGTTCACCGAGAAGGGCCAGGAGTTCCTGCTCGTCGCCAACTCCGCCCACGGACTGGTGAAGATCGCCTGCAGCGACATCGACGGCCAGCCGCCGCTGACCGAGCCGAGCCAGCCGGTGGGCGTGCCGAGGGAGACCAAGGACCTGCAGGGCATCCGCCGCCTGGCCAATCTGGGCGGCAGTCACGTCCTGGTGCTGCAGGCCGACGACGCGGGCCGCCAGCACCTGCGTTCCCTGAAGACCGACTTCCTGTAACCGCGACGGTGACCGAGGTGTCCTGGTCGCGCAGCGGCGGTGCTGACTGCGTCAGGCTGACGGGCGCGCCCGCCGGCGCGAGCCTGCAGGTGCGGCCAGGAACGGCTATCGGCGGGCTGCCGCCGATGGCCGGGCGGCTAGTGCACGACGGGGCCGACTTGTGCTTCATTCCCCGTTTCGCATTCCTGGACGGTACCGCCTACACCGTCACGGTCGAGGGCGCCCTCGCCGCGACCCTGGTCCGCGCCCGGCCCGACCGCGTGGCCGCGACGGAGGTGACGGGCATCCGCCCGACGTCGGCTGAGGTGCCCCGTAACTTGCTCAGGCTCTACGTATGGTTCTCGGCGCCGATGAGCGAGGGCTGCGCCGCCGGACATGTGCGGCTGACCGACGACGATGGCAGCACTATCGACGGGGCATTGCTGCCCAGTGAGCATGAGCTGTGGGACGCCGCCCGCCGCCGGCTCACCGTCCTGCTTGACCCCGCTCGGATCAAGCGCGGCCTGGCCGGCCACCGGATTGCCGGCTACCCGCTGCGATCAGGCGAACCGTTCCGGCTCGTGGTCGACGGCGGATTCCGTGATGCGCGGGGACTTCCGCTGCGCGCCGGGACTCAGCGGCGGTATGAGGTCGGCGGTGACGAGCGCCGCCATGTCGATCCGCGGGCCTGGGCGCTGACGGTCCCGCGTGCCGGGACCGCTGAGCCGGTGCGGGTCAGCTTCGGGCGGCCGCTGGATCACGGGCTGCTCTCCCGGTGCCTGCTGGTGACCGGACCAGGCGGTGCGCCAGTCCGCGGCGCGCCGCGGATCGGCACTGAGGAAATGTCCTGGCAGCTGGTACCTCGCCGGGCCTGGGTCCCTGGACCGCACCAGCTCAGCATCGATCCCGCGCTGGAAGACCTGGCGGGCAACTCGGTCAGCCGGGTGTTCGACCGTGACCTCACCAGCCCGGAAGACCAGCCTCGGCACGCACGGCCGGTGACCATCGCCTTCAGTCCACGCTGACAAGGCCGCTACGCTGCCCGGCCGTGATGACGAGCATCTGGCGGGCGTCGCGCTGGAAGCGGTAGGGCACCTCCTGAAGGCGGGTGCGGTGCCCGCCGGCGTGAAGCCGGGTGCGGAGGTCGTCGAGGAAGGTCACCGCGTATCCGGTTCCCTGCACGACGGTCGGGTAGACGCGGACCTCGCGGCGGGCGACCCGGGCCAGTTCGGCGAGTGCCTGGTAGTGCCAGTCGGCGTCGAGCAGGTTCGCCCAGGTGAACAGCAGGTGAGAGCACAGGACGAGATCGAAGCTGGCTGTTGCCAGCGGCAGGTGCGGCAAGGCCGCCGCGATATAGCGGCCGGGACGGGCGCGGAGGTCGGAGAGGAAGCGGCCCGCCGCCGTGGTGCGCAAGTGCTCACGCGAGGCGCGCGAGCCGTACCAGCTCCAGTCGAACTGCGCGGCGTTCTCGCCGATCTCCTGGTCGCCCTCGTGCAGGGATGCCCGGACCCGCCGGGCGAGGTCATGCCGGTCAAGCCCGTAGGCGGGATCGGCCGCGACCACCTGGCCGGCGGTCTCGGCGGTGAAGCTGGAGCCGCCGGCGCAGCAGTCCAGTATTTCTGGCACGGCCAGGTCCGCGGCGGCAAGCCCGAACATGGCGCGGTACTCGGCCGCTGACCTTGACGAGATGATCATGCCGATCTGCTCGTCGGCGGCCGGGCCGGTGAAGGTCGTTCCCTCATGCGCAGAACGCTAGCTAGGGCGGCCGCCAGCGAGACGTCCGGGCTTCGATCCGGCTTGAGCAATGGCGCGCGTTCTCGCCCGTCGCTAGTTGCCGAACCCGAAGCTGAACGCCAGACGGCCCGAACTCGTGTCACAGGGCACCAGCATCATGATGAGCACGCCCCCCAGGCCAAAGGTGACCTCCATGCAGCCCGCCTACTTACCGCCCGATGTCGCCAGCGCCGGGCAGTCGCTCGACCCGTCGTACTGGCTGGTGACCGGGCTGGAATGGCCCGGCGGCCGGAGCCTGGCCGACGCTGCGATGGCAGTCGCACCAGACACGATCCCGCGTGATGCCGTGAGCGCCAACGTCTGCCAGGTCCTGGGCCGCGCCGACCTGTACGCGGGCAGGCACTCCCTGCGCGTGGTCTTCTTGTCAGACCTGACCCGGATGCTGACCACGGGCACGTCCTGGGCCGGCGAGGGAGTGGACTGGCTGGCCGCGCAGCGGGAATTCACGGGCGGACCTCATTTAGCCATGTACCTGACGATCACCGAACGCGCCCACCTGCTGATCACCGACTCCAGCATGAGCGAGCCGGTCGACTACGAACGCGAACTCATCCGCCAGGTACTCGCCAGTAAGCTGACCGAAGACTGGCCGCCCGCGCCAGAACCTCATCAGGCCCGGCCGGATCAACCCCGATGTAAGGGCGGCATCGTGAAGGCACCCATCGCCAACCCGGCGGACTTCGCCGCGCTCGATCCGTTCTTCCGGATCATCGAGCGGGGCCTGGACGGGCTGGTCGAGCCCGGCCATTTCTTCGACATCCTCGCCGAGGACATCACCGTCGACTATGTCGTGACGGTTCCCGGGTATCCGCGCCATGTCGAGGGCCGTGCGGCGGTCGCTGAGCTTTACCGCCCCTATGGCAGCATGATCATTCTCGACCGCTGCTTTGACCTGGCCGTTCACCACGACGCGGCCAAGGGCGTCGTCGTGCTTGAGTACGCCTCAGAAGGCCACGTCGTGGGGACCGGGCGCCGGTACTCCAACCGGTATATCTCCGTGCTCACGCTCCGCGAGGGCCAGGTCGCGCGCTGGCGGGACTACCTCGACCCAGTGGCTGTCTTCGATGCGGTTGGCTGGCCGCTACGCTGACTTTTTGCCTGGAATTGATGGAGAGGTCATAGTGAGCGAGAACGCGGCCAGGCTCGCGGTACTGATTGACGCGGACAACGCCCAGCCTGGCATCACCGACGGGCTCCTCGCCGAGGTCGCCAAGTACGGGACGGCGCATGTCAAGCGGGCGTACGGGGACTGGACCGGGACGAGCCTGCGAGGGTGGAAGGACCAGTTGCTGGCGCAGTCCATTCAGCCGGTGCAGCAGTTCGCCTACACGACGGGGAAGAACTCGACCGACACGGCCATGGTGATCGACGCGATGGACCTGCTGTACTCGGACCGGTTCGACGGGTTCTGCCTTGTGTCCAGTGACAGCGACTTCACCAGGCTGGCGGCTCGGCTGCGCGAGTCGGGCCTGACCGTGTACGGGTTCGGTGAGCGCAAGACGCCCAAGCCGTTCGTCGCCGCTTGCGACAAGTTCATCTATATCGAGAACCTGCGCCGTGACACCGCCGTCGCGGCCGGATCGGCTGATGCGGCGCCCGCGGCGGCGCCGCGTGCCTCGGCCGCTCAGCTCAAGCGCGACACCGACCTGGTGAGCCAGTTGCGCGGGGCGGTGGAGGCCGCGTCAGACGAGGACGGCTGGGCCGCCCTGGGCTACGTGGGCACGCTGATCACGAAGCAACAGCCGGACTTCGACTCGCGGAGCTACGGGTACGCCAAGCTCAGTGACCTGATGGCCGCTACCACGCTGTTCGAACTTGACCGTCGCAGCGCGGGCGACGGCAGGCAGGGCGCCGTCTACGTCCGCGACAAGCGCAACCTCCAGCCGGCCAAGAAGCCGGTGCGGGCAACTCGCTGACCAGCGCGGGGCTTTGCCCGGGTCCGGAGGCTGCCGCGCGGCTCGTGACCTGGATCGGGGAGCCTTTCCGGCATCTCTCTGCGGCGACCGGCCTGCCCGGCGGTCTCAGACTCGCCTTCGGCGCGGGCCACCTTTCGCTCAAAGGCAAACAAGAAAGAAGGCGAACGCACAAGGCCGGGCGTGATCCCGTCTTGCCTGGTTTCTGATGGAACATAGGGGAGCTTGCATGAGCATGGTCGAGCCCGCTGGCGAGGTGGTTGATTTGGGGACGATCGCCGCCGCCTACGCCGAGTTCGCCGAACGCGAGACGCGCGGCGTATCACCTACCTACGAGCGGCTGTCGGTCGCGGTCTCCCGCGACGACGAGCTGATCTCCCTGCTCGGCGTGCTCCCGCCGGCCAAGCGGCAGCCCGGCCTGCTGTTCGGCGTCATCAGGTTCCTCGGGGGCCCGGTCGACGACCCGGCCGCGTTTCACGACTACGCGGTGGCGAACTGGGCGGCGATCGAGGCACAGCTGCGTAGCCGGGCCACGCAGACGAACGAGGCAGGGCGGTGTGCCATCCTCCTGCCGGTGCTCGCCGCTCTGCCGCAGCCCCTGGCGCTGCTGGACGTCGGCGCGTCGGTCGGCCTGTGCCTGTACCCCGACCGGTACAGCTACCGCTACGGCGACTACCAGCTCGGCGACGGCGTTCTGGTACTCGACTGCGCGGCGACAGGGATGACGCCGCCCGCCCGCCTGCCCGAGGTGACGTGGCGGGCCGGCCTGGACCTGAACCCGCTCGACGTCACCGACGCCGCGGACCTCGCGTGGCTCGACGCGCTCATCTGGCCCGAGCACGCGCATCGCCGCGCCCGGCTGCGGGCCGCTGCCGCCATCGCCGCGGCCGAGCCGCCCCTGCTCGTGCGCGGCGATCTGGTTGACGACCTGCCGGCGCTGGCCGCGCAGGCGCCAGCCGACGCGACCCTGGTGGTCTTCCACACCTCGGTGCTCTACCAGGTGCCGCCGCCGCGACGCGAGGCGTTCGCCAGCCTGGTGCGCGCGCTGCCCGGGCACTGGATCGCGAACGAGGACCCGGATGTCCTGACTTACGACGCGCTGCCGGCACCGCCCGATGGCGCGCTCCGCAATCTGCTGGCCCTGGACGGGACACCGCTCGCCTGGACCCGCTCGCACGGGCAGTCAATGACCTGGTTCGGGTAAACACCGGGCAGACGCGCCGCCAGACCGACATTACTCAGGTGTTACGGCTGCCTGATTGCCTTTCCCGTGCCCGTCAACCTACCCCTGACCTTCGGAGAAGCCATGCGGCTCCCTGTCTTCACCACCTGCGCTGGCGTGGTACTGGTCGCTGTGTCAGCAGCCGCCTGCTCGAGCGGATCCACGACCGCCACGGCGGCCCGGCCGGCCGCCACATCGACGTCGGGGCCGTCCGGCAACGATCCGTCAAGCTCCCTCAAGCTCTCGAAGCTGGTACTCGATGGCGGCGACCCGAGCTTGTGCCAGTATCTCTTCAACGGATCCAAGACCGCTCCTTATGCGGTCATTACCTTCAACTCCGCTCCCGGCATTACGGCGGCCGCGTTCGAATCCGGGCTGAAAAAGGAGCAGTCGGATGTCAAGGCCGTTCCCGGCCTCGCCGACGACGCCTTCACATTCACGGGAACCACTGGCGGCAGCGGGCTGTCATTCCTCAGCGGCGACACGATCTGCAGCATCTACTCCACCGTGCCGACCACTACGGCAGGCAAGATAGCCCTGGCCAAGTCGATCCTCGGGAGCTGACGGTTCCGGTCGCGCCCAGAAGAGCAGGACGCCAGCGGCGATTCATCGCCGAGCGGCACGATCGGCGCGCCGGCCACCGACTCGGCGGGCTCACCGGCTCGGACGTGACCGGGATCCCGCAGGTCTACAAGGTCGGATAGCCCGCCCATTCACGCGCTTCTCTGGGCGTGCATGGGCGTCAAGCAGATATAGCTGACCGGCTACAGTTTTATGTCGTTGAGGAACGCCCCGAGGGAGTTACCTGCCGATTTCAGCCAGTTAAGTGCTCCATCGACTACGTGAGCAGCACCCTGAGGTGAGGTAACAAGGTAATAGACCACGAAGATAAGTCCCGCCCAGGTCAGGATCTTCTTTAATTTCATCGCTATCACCTCCCTTCTGTCGCTTTGCCGCATACTGTCAGTCTTCTCAACATAACCCAGCTGCTAGCCAAGAACAATGGCCGTTTGCTGTTGCATCCGTTACTAATTGTGGCGCAGCGCAGCCTGAGGCGGCGAATCAGTCGGCAGATAAAGTTGTTGCTGTTCTTACCTAAAGTTGTCGCTGTTCTTGCTGCAGCGCCGCTGGAGCGCCCGGTCGCAATTGCGCTGTAAGTTTCTGAGAAATTGCATCGAACCGGCCAGGACCGGAGGCTGCCATGCCGCCGGCCTAGAAGGAACGGTCACGCCCGGGCAATTAGTTCAAAATCAAGGGTGAAAAATTGTCCTCGGACGGTTTCGAGTTCGGTCATCGGCTCTGCTGAGGACCGTCATGATCTCCGAGTCAGCGTGCCTGGTCGGTGCCGTGGCAGCGCTTCCATTTACGGCCGCTGCCGCAGGTGCACGGGTCGTTGCGGCCGCGGCGGGAGTCCGCGGCGCCGTAGGCGGCCATGAGCTCGGCCGGCGCGTTGCCGGCGCGGAGCAGTGCCGACATCTGCTGCATCGGCCGGCGGATGTGCCGGAAGAGCTCCTGGTAGCCGGGGCAGAGGTAGTGCAGGCCGGGTTCGCCGTCTGGCGCGGCGGCGAACCGGTCTTTGGGGCAGCCGCCGTTGCATGCGATCCGGACGTCGCAGTCGCGGCAGTAGCGGGGCAGGGTGTCGCGCTTGTCCTGCCCGAACTTGCGCTGCTTGGGCAAGGCGATGAGGTCGAGCATGTGCCGGTCGCCGATGTTGCCCAGCAGGTAGCCCGGTTCGATAAAGTGGTCGCAGGAGTACAGGTCGCCGGTGTGCTCCAGCGCGAGCTGGCTCCCGCAGGTCTCGGCGTGCACGCACATCCCGCCTGGCTCGCCATGGAAGTTCGCGAGAGCGGTGTCGAACATCTGCACGTAGACGTTGCCGATGTCGCGGCGGACCCATTCCTCGAAGACGTCGATCATGAAGCGGCCGTACTGGGCCGGGCCGACCGAGCGGCGGGTCACGAGGTTCCCGTCCTGGGTGTAGAGCGGGCGTCCCCTGACCTGGTGGCCCCAGCGGCCTTCGGCGGCAGGCAGGCTCTGCTCGGTCGCGCGCTCGATGATCGGGATGAACTGGATGAACGTCGCGCCTAGCTGGTCTCTAAGGAACCTGTAGACCGTGCGGCCGTGGTCGCCGTTGGCCGCGTGGATGGTGGTCAGCACATTCCAGTCCACGTTGTGCCGTTTCAGCACGTCCAGGCCGTGCATCACCCGGTCGAACGTCGGCTTGCCGCCCTTGTCGACCCGGTAGGCGTCGTGCATTTCCGGCGGCCCGTCGATCGAGATCCCGGCCAGGAACTCATTCTCCTTGAGGAACGCGCCCCACTGGTCATCGAGCAGCGTGCCGTTGGTCTGGATCGTGTTCAGCACTCGCTGGCCGGGCTGCGCGTACCTGCGCTCCAGGTCGACGGCGCGGCTGAAGAACTCCAGCCCCATCATCGCCGGCTCGCCGCCCTGCCACGCGACCACGACCTCCGCCGCGTTCGAGTGCGCCTCCAGCAACTGGCGGATGTAGGTCTCCTGCAGCTCGGCGGCCATCCGGAACCGGCTGCTCGGGTACAGCATCTCCTTGGACAGGAAGAAGCAGTACTCGCAATCCGGTTGCAGATGGCGCCGGTGGGCTTGGCCATCACGTGAAACGCCAGCGGCGCGTTACTCACGGCTCATCCTGTCTGATGCTGCATCTCGTGGCTGGGGTCGGGAAGCTCAGCGTGTCCTTGCACGAGGGCGGTCACGTACTGGAGGATGGGGCCGATCTGCAGGTGTGTCTGGGGCCGCAGCTCGCCTGGCTGGGGAGGCGCGTACGGGTCGGGTGTCCCGGGCTTGATCGGGGGCTCGACCACCAGCGACCTCAGGAACGCGCCAGCGACGGCCCCGACCGGGCCCTCGATCACCCAGCCGTGCGGGAAGTCCACCTCGTGCTCCTCCCGCGGGTCCCACTCCAGGTTGTAGACCAGCGGCATGTTCAACGGCACCCACGGCGAGTAGAAGTCGTCCTGCCTGAACAGGTGAACCTTCCACTGGTGCCACTTGACCGCCTGCAGCCGGTTTCCCTGCAGGCACAGGACCGCGTCGCGGCCCGACTCCTCGGCGTCGCCGAGCAGGAAGCCGCGCATGTCCATGCCGTCGATAATCCGGTCGCCGGGGACCTGCGCGCCGGCCGCGAGCAGCAGCGTGGTGTACCAGTCGACCGTGTGGACGATCTCGTTGCTGACCCTGCCGGCGGGCACCTTGCCCGGCCAGCGGACCATGCACGGCGTCCGGTTCGACCCCTCCAGCGAGGTGAACAGCCCGCCCCGCCAGGGTCCCGAGAAGCCGAGCCACTGCCCCCCGAACGGATCGGGATCACCAGCTGGCATGCGGTAGGTGGGGTCGGCGCCGTTGTCGGAGGCCCATACCACGATCGTGTCCTCGGCCAGCCCGAGCTCTTCGAGGGAATCCAGGATCCGGCCGGTGAAGTCATCCATCTGGGTCAGGACGTCCCCCCTCGAGCTTGATCTTCTTCGCGCCGGCATAGGGCTGGGCGGTTACCTCGCCGTCCGGGAAGTACGACTGCATCGTCCACAAGACCTCGTCCGCGGTGCGCGGGCACCACACGGCCTCGTCGAAGCCGAAATCGACAGGGCTGCGCTGCTCCGGGTTGCTGCCCAGGTGCCACTTGCCCCACATCCCCGTCGCATACCCGGCATCCGGCAGCGCCTGGGCCGCCGTCACCTCCCAGCGCGTCATGCCGTCCTCCCCCCCGAGGGCTACGGCTCCGGTGCCCGAGCGGACCGCGTGGCGCCCGGTCATCAGCGCAGACCGGCTCGGCGTGCACTGCGCCTCGACGTTGAAGTTCAGAAGCTTCAGCCCCTCGGCCGCGAACTGGTCGATCCTGGGTGTCGGGGCGCCGCGTAGCACCCCGCCGCCGTAGCAGCCGAGCTCACCCCACCCGAAGTTGTCCCACCACAAGAACACGATGTTCGGCTTCTTGTCGCTCATGCCCGCCTCTGCACTGCTCGCTCGCAGCTCGCCACTGATGTTTCGCCGGACCGCCCGGTTCACGCCAGCCGGCGCTAGGACAGGCGTCACCGCCACACCCACCGATCTCCTGCTTTTTGCCGTGCCCATCCCGGCTGGACCGGACGCCACCCGCTACGGGTGAACGGCGGTACCTCGGCCTGCCGCCACGATCGGTGACGCGGCCTGGATTCAGCGGCGAGGCCCCCCGTCGTCCAGCTTGCCGGAGCCCGCCGCGCGCGAAATGACGTCGCCGCCGCGGCCGCGCAGTACCAGCGCGAAGCCGACGGCGATCACCGCGCCGGCGATCGGCCCCGCTATGTACACCTAGTAGCTCGCCCAGTGGCCGCTGACCAGGCCCCAAGAGCGCTGGTCAGCCGCGTTCGGACTCCGCTGTCAAGAGGTATAAGAACCCAGGGAATTCGTGTCATGCCGGTGGATCACGATGCTGCGGGAAGGATCACTGAGCTGAAAAGCGCCTCGCCCGGGCCGGCTGCGGCACCGCCGGTCACCCGGAAGCGGGAATTCTGGGTCCTGATCGGGTACGCCTGCGTCCTCGGGGTGTTCGGCGCGTTCGCCGGCCTGGCGTTCATCGGGGTAATCAAGTTCGGGGGCAAGTGGTACGCCGATTCCCATCCTGGCTGGTTCGGCGGGCACTGGTGGTGGGTGGCGGTTGCCGCGGCGGCCGGTGTCGTGGTCGGCCTGCTGCGCCGCCTGACCCGCCTGCCCTGGGAGACTCCCGGCTTGTTCGACGACCTGGAAACCGGGCATGTCGAGACGCGCCTGGTGCCGGGGATCGCGGCCGTCTCGGCGGTGTCGCTGATCGGCGGCGCCAGCCTGGGCCCGGAGAAGGCGCTGGGCACCATGGGCGGCGGGGCGGGCAGCTGGATCGCCGCGCGACGAGGGCTCGGCGACGAGGATTCCCAGGTGAACACCCTGGCCGGCTTCGCCGGCGCCTACGGCGGGCTGTTCTCCAGCACGGTGATCGTAGTGCTGCTGATCCTGGAGGTCGCCCGCCCGGGCGGGCAGCGGCTCGCCAAGGCGCTCGCCGCGGAGATAGCGGCATCGAGCCTCTCGTTCGGCATCTACTTCGCCATCGCCGGCGCGGTGTTCCTGGACGACTACCGGGTGCCGTCCTACAAGTTCGAGGACTGGCAGCTGCTCGCCGGAGTCCCGCTGGGCCTGCTCGCGGCCGTCGTGGTGACGCTGCTGGCCGGGTTCATGATGGCGGCGGCGCGGCTGTTTGGCCGGCTCAAGGCGCCGGCCATCGCGAAATCGACGCTGGGCGGCGCAGTATTCGGGATCGTCGCCGTGGCGCTGCCGCTGACGATGTTCTCCGGCAGCGATCAGCTCAAGACCGTGCTCAAGGACGGGGGGACCCTGGGCGTGGGCCTGCTCGCCGCCATCTTGATCGCCAAGATGCTCACCTTCGCCGTCAGCCAGGGCAGCGGCTTCGTCGGCGGGCCCATCTTCCCCTTGCTGTTCATCGGCGGAACCGCCGGCGTCCTGGTCCACCAGGTCATCCCCGGCGTGCCGCTGGGACTGGCGTTCACTTGCCTGCTCGCCGCCGTCCCCGGGGCAATCGCGCCCGCGCCGTTCTCCATGGTGCTGATGGCCGCGTTCCTGGCCCAGGTCGGGGCGCTGCAGACCGCACCCATCCTGATTACCGTCGTCACCGCTTTCCTCACCATGGAAGGCGTCAAGTACCGGCTGGCAAAGCGCAAAGAGGCGCACGGCCGATGAGATGGTCGCGGGAGCCCGAGGGTGAAATCCCCCAGGCTCCCGGCGACCGTAACTTGTCCAGGCCTGACCGTCCGCCCGGCCCGGCGCGGCACGGAGCCGCCAAAATGGTCGGCCCCGGTTTCGGTCATCGGCTCGGCTGAGGCCAGCAGCGCCGCCGGCTGAGGAGATACGACCCGCGTAGCGGCGCAGGAATCCGTCGCCGCTGTCGGCCGTCACGGTTACGTCGTAGTACCCGTCGGCGTTGACCGGCCAGTGGACGGTCTGCTTCTTGCCGGCGGCAATCATGATGCTCTGCTGCTGACCTGAGTAGTCGTTGGGCGTGAGGCTGAAGGCGAGCTGGTCCTTCCCGTCGTTCTCCAGGGTGAGCCTGACCTCGGGCTGCCGGCCGCCATGGAGCTGCACGCGGACGGTCGGCACCTTCGCGGCCTTGTGGCCGCCAGGCACGATGGCGCCCGCGAAGGAGGTCAGGAAGCCGTCGGGGCCGTGGACCGAGAAGGCGTAGTTGCCGCCTGTCGTGGTGGTGTCCCAGGTGTAGGTCTGGCTGTCGCCGTGGGTGACCGTGAACTGGGTGGCGGTGTGCGGCAGGAAGCTGTCGGGATAAACGGCGAGCGAGACCCCCACCTTCCCGCTGACCGACAGCGTGGCCGTCACGAGCCCGCTGTCGCGGTCGACGAGCACGTCTGCCTGCGGCTGGCTCATGCTCGGCCGATGCGGCCTGGTCCCCGCTTCCTGGACGGGGAAGGTCTGCTGGCCCTCGGGCGGGGTCGCCACCTTGGGGAAGGCCTTCTCCGCGTCGGACTGCGTGATCAGCGGCACTGTGTCCGGCAGGTCCGGGATGGAGAAGTCGGGGTTGGAGAAGTCGAAGGCGGCCGTCAGGTCACCGGAGACCGACCGCCGCCAGCCGGTGATGTTGGCGGCGTGCACCCCGGTCCAGGTTTCCAGGAACTGGAGCATCGAGGTGTGGTTGTAGATGTTCGAGTCCACGAAGCCACCCCGGGTCCAGGGCGAGGCGATGATCATCGGCACGCGGTTGCCGAAGCCGATCGGCAGTCCGCCGATGAACTCGTCCGTCACGCTCGCGTCCGGCGCCGGGGGCACCATGTGGTCAAAGTAGCCGTCGTGCTCGTCGTAGGTGATGAACAGCGCCGTGGAGTTCCACAGTTCCTGGTTGCCCATCAGCGCCTCGAGCACCGTACGCACATAGTGCGCGCCGTAGCTCGGGCTGGCGGCCGGGTGCTCGGAATAGTTGTCGGGCGCCACGATCCACGAGACCTGCGGCAGCGTTCCCGCTGTGGCGTCGGCGACGAACTGGGCGAGCACGTGGTTGACGTGATTCGGGCCGAGCGGCGTGCCGGCGCTGGGCTGCCAGGGCTGGACGGCGCCTCGGACGGCCAGCTCCTGGCCCGCCGCCGTGGTCGCGTTCTCTGAGTCCTCGTATTGCTGGTAGAACCACAGCGGGTTGTCGCCGAAGTCGCCGACCCAGGCGTTGACGCCGCCGCCGTCTCCGACCTCGTGGCTGGTATAGACCTGCCAGGTGATGCCCGCCGCCTGCAGGAGCTCGGGGTAGGTGGTGAGGGCGCTGGCGCCCTTGAACACCGCGGCGTAGTCGGCCGGGTTGGTGATGAAGCCGCCGCTCGTGCCGGTCCAGAAGTACATCCGGTTCGGGCTGGTCGGGGCAAGGATCGCCTGGTAGTAGCCGTCGCAGATGGTGAACGCGTCGGCCAGGGCGTACTGGAACGGGATGTCAGCGCGGGTGAAGTAGCCCATCGTCTGCTCGGTCTTGGCCGGCACGTACTTGTTCCACAGGCCGCCGTTGCGGGCGCTGTGGTCGCCGGTCCAGCTGTGGTCCAGGTCGCCCGCGTTCTGGGCGTTGACCTTCGTCGAGTCCATGTGGAAGGGCAGCAGCAGGCCGCCGTCCGTCCGGCGCGCGTCCGGCTGCTGGAAGATGCTGGTGCCGTTCTGGTACGAAAGCGCCTGCTTGTCGGCGAAGCCGCGCACTCCCCGCAGGCTGCCGAAGTAGTGGTCGAATGACCGGTTCTCCTGCATGAGGATCACGACGCGCTTGAGGTCGCGGATCGTGCCGGTCAGGCGATCCTTCGACCTCGCTGTCGCCGCGAGTGCCCTTGGCGCCCGGGCGATCCCGCCGAGCTGCGCGCCCGCGCCCGCGCCCGCGGTGATCGCCACCCCGGCGGCCGTGCCGCCCAGGCTGAGGAACCTGCGGCGGGAGACGGCGGCCTGGAATGGCGCCGGAGTGCTGTAGTCGGTGCCGGACTCGGCGGGGCTGGCTGCTTCTTCACGGTGGCCTGAGTTGCTGGCGTCGATGACGTCCACGTCCTTTCAGCAGTGACGTAACGAAACCACCCAAGACAACACGAAACTCGTAAACACCAGCGGACGGCCGGGAGAGGTAGCAGGCAAAGCGGAGATGAACGCGAGCGATACTCGCGCCGGGACACCAGCCGGCGGCTACGCTCAGTCACCTATGTGGGCCCTTGCGGGACCAGATCGGCCGAGTCGCTGGCAGGCATTCCTCCGCAGTTGATCGGTCGTTTTCGGCGCCCGCTTCACGAGCGATAAGCGCTCCCGCAGCGAAGTCCCAGCGCCGCAATCCTGTCTCGAAGAAGGCGTCCAGGCGGCCGCACGCGACCCAGCAGAGCGAAACTGCCGCCGAGTCCGGCCTCCGGATGGCAGGAAGGCTGTCGCGTGACTCATGATCAGGCAGGTTGCCGCCCGGGCATGGCATCCGCCCCGCCCCGCCCGGCCCGGCCTGGCAAGGCCCGGTCCTGCAAGATGCCACGGTGCAGTTGTTGCGGAGCGGGCCGGGCTCGGTTCCGGCGGTACGGGTTGGCCACGCCGATGATCGCGGTGAGTTCCCGTTCTGCGGCATGATCGCGGAGCGTTCTCCTTCATTTGCGGCATGATCGCGGAGCGTTCTCCGTCGTTACCGCGGAGAGTTCTCGCTGCGCGGAGTCTTTACCGTCCTATGTGCGGAAAACACTCCGCGCAACGGCAAGTCTCCGCGTCAGAGCCGGGAAACACTCCGCGCAACGGCAAGTCTCCGCGTCAGAGCCGGGAAACACTCCGCGCAACGGCAAGTCTCCGGGAACCCGGGAAGAGTCTCGCCGCTGAGCCGCCGGAGCTTGGCTTTCCAGGATCCCGAGCCATCCGACAGTCTCCCTGACCTGCGTAAATTTCCGTGATCACGCCCCGGACCATGATCACGGAAACTGGGGCAGGCAAGTTCGAACTGCCCGGCCTGGTCACCCGGGCACCGCTGACCCCGCCCCCGAACCCAGGCCGCCCGAACCCAGGCCGCCCGAACCCAGGCCGCCCGAAGCTCTAATAAGCCAACAAGGTCATCAATTCTTTACCGCAGGCCGGCCCGGCTCACTCCCCAGGAGCCGCGCTGTGTGTCACGAACACAGAAGTGCCTTGCGTGTCCTGTCATCCGTTCGCGGCTCTTAGGCGTCCTTATTAAGTCACCTTTAAGTTATCTCGGGAAGACCTGGCCTCGAGAACCGGCGGGACGGGAAATCCGGTACTGCCTTTCTCGTCACGTGGCAGCTGAGATTGCCCTGGCAAAGTGCTAGAGGAGAAATGATGAAAAACGTCCAAACCCAAGCCAACCGGATGCCCGACCGGTACCTGCCGCGCCGGGGCTCAGCCCGGAGTTCCGGGCGAACAACTAAGGTCTCGCTGCTTGCCGCGCTGTCGGTAGCCGCGCTCGGAGCGGCCACGGCTGCTCCGGCCATGGCCAGCCCGGCGCCCTCGATGACCACGGACCATAACAGGGTCATCATCTCCGCCCGCGGCACGCACGACAGCCTGCGCTTCTACTGGGCCGCCAACAGCACCGGCACCTGGCACCCCGAGCAGGTCGCCGGCTCGGGCACCACGTTCTCCGACCCGTCGATGACCACCAGCCAGGGCAACGTCATCATCTGCGCCCAGGGCCCGCACCAGAGCCTGCGGTTCTACTGGGCCGCCAGCGGTACCAGCACCTGGCACCGCGAGCAGGTCGCCGGCTCGGGCACCACGTTCTCGGCGCCGTCGATGACCACCGACGGCAACAACGTCATCATCTCCGCCCGCGGCCCGCACAACAGCCTGCGGTTCTACCAGGCCGCCAGCGCCACCAGCACCTGGCACCGCGCGCAGGTCGCCGGCTCGGGCACTACCTTCTCCGCGCCGTCGATGGCCACTAGCCAGAACAGTGTCGTCATCTCCGCCCGCGGCCCGAACCACAGCCTGCGGTTCTACCGGGCCACCAGCGGCACCAGTACCTGGCACCACGCGCAACTCGGCGGCCGGGGCACGACGTTCGCGGCGCCGTCACTGGCCACCGACAAGAACAGCAACGGCCAGAGCGGCGTCATCGTCTCCGCCTGGGGCCGAACCACAGCCTGCGGTTCTACCAGAACACCGATGGGACCAGCACCTGGCACCATGGGCAGGTCGCCGGCCCGGGCACGACGTTCGCGGCGCCGTCGGTGATCGCCGACGGCAACAGCGTCATCATCGCCGCCCGGGGATCTGACGAGAGCCTGCGGTTCTACCGGAACACCGACGGGACCAGCACCTGGCACCACGTGCAGGCGGCCGGCTCGGGCACGACGTTCTCGGCGCCTTCGATGACCACCGACGGCAACAGCGTCATCATTTCCGCCCGGGGCGCGGACCAGAGCCTGCAGTTCTACCGGGCCGCCAACAGCACCAGCACCTGGCACCACGAGCAGGTCGCGCCTCCCGGCAGCGTGGCCTGACCTCGCGAACCCGTTTAATACCGGGAATCGTGTCAAGCTCAGGGCGGCCGGGTCCAGCGATGACCCGGCCGCCCTGCGCATGCCGTCCGGATCGGAACCGCCGCGACGGTTAGCCGGCCTGCAGTACGAAGAACAGGAAGCACAGGAAGCGCGGCTCGGCCGCGATGTCGTCGGGAAACGCCTCGCGGGCGGCCGGCGCGGGCGCTGGCTCGCTGATGACCGCTATCCGGAAGCCGGCCGCGGTGAAGGCGTCGGTCATCGCGTGCAGCGGGCGCTGCCAGAAACTCATCGGGATGGTCTGGCCGCCCAGGGTCCATTCTTCGGCCCGGTTGGAGGTCGCGAAATAGTTGGCGTCGCGGCCGGCCTCTTGATGCATGAGGACAACGGCAAACGGATGGTCGACAGACAGGATCAGCCGCCCGCCGGGCTTGAGCACGCGCCGCAGCTCGGCGAGCGCTGGTCCCCAGTCCTCCAGATAGTGCAGCACCAGGGACGCGGTGACGTCATCGAACGTGCCGTCGGGGAAGGGGAGCGGGCTGCCCAGCGCGGCCACCAGCAGGTCCGCGTCGTCGCCGAGCCGCCGCCGGGCCTGTTCCAGCATCCCGGCACTGGAGTCGAAGCCGGTCACGATGGCGCCACGGTCGCGCAGCGCCGCGAACAGGGGGCCGGCGCCGCAGCCGGCGTCGAGGATGCGCCGGCCGGTCACGTCCCCGGCCAGGGCCAGCATCGCGGGCCGTTCGTAATAAGCATTGAAGAGGCTGGCCTCGTTTTCGGCCGAGTACGCCTCGGCGAAGCGGTCATAGTCGTTGACCCTCGGCGGATCCGCGGAGACAGCGGACGGCGACGTGAGCCTGGTGGAAATCCCCTTGCGGGGTTCTTCGTGGCCGGCAGACATGCGATCCATGCTGGCATGCACCGTTACGTACGGGCACCGGATCCCGATGCGCTCCGCTGCCCGTGCGGCCAGGACAGCGCGGCAACCCCGGGATCACGGAACGATCAGCACGGTGCGGGACTCGGTGTAGAAGGCGCGGGCGGCCATTCCTTGCTCACGCGGGCCGTAGCTGGACTCCTTGGAGCCGCCGAACGGCGCCTGGAAGTCGACGCCGGACGTCGGCGCGTTGACGCGGATCATCCCCGCCTCCAGCTGCCGGGTCAGCCGCAGCGCTCCGCCCAGATCGCTGGTGAACACGGCGGCGACCAGCCCGTAGCGGACGGCGTTGGCGATCGAGATCGCCTCGCCCGCCGATTCGGCGGGGATCAGTGCCGCGACCGGGGCGAAGACCTCCTCGGTCGCCAGCGAGCCCTCCGGCCGGTCCAGTTCCACCAGCGTCGGCGCCAGGTAGTAGCCCGGTGCGTCGAGCGCTCTGCCGCCGGCCAGCACCCGGCCGCCGGAGCCAGCCACCGCTGCCAACGCGGATGCCCGCGAATCCTGATCGATGACCGGGCCGACCAGCGTGTTCTCGTCCGCCGGGTCGACCACCTGCAGGGCGCCGACCGCGGCGGCCAGGCGGTCGCGAAACTGCGGGTAGACCGCTCGCTCCACGATCACCCGGCTGGTCGCGGTGCACTTCTGGCCGGCGTATCCCATCGACGCGTAGGCGATCGCGGTGGCGGCGCGGTCCAGATCCGCGTCGGCCAGGACGACGGACGGGTTCTGGCCGCCCATCTCGGCCTGTACCCGGCAGCCGCGGTCGGCCGCGCGGCGGCTGATTTGCCTGCCCACCCCGGAGGAGCCGGTAAAGGAGATGGCCGCGACATCGGGGTGGTCGATGAGCTGGCCGGCCGCTGCCGCGCCGCCGAGGACAACGCCGAACACGTCCGCCGGCAGGCAGGCGCCGAGAATTTCCGCCAGGGCCAGGGCCGTCGCGGCCGCCGCGCTGGACGGCTTGAGTATGGTCGCGTTGCCGTAAGCGAGACTCGGCGCGGCCTTCCACAAGGGAATGGCGACAGGGAAGTTCCACGGCGTGATCAGTGCCGCGACGCCGACAGGGACGTGCCGCGCCATGAGGAGCTGGTCGGCCGCGGCGGCCGGGATGGTCTCGCCGTCGGGCAGCAGCGCGGCCTGCGCGTAATACCGCAGGATCGCCACGCCCCGCGCGACCTCGCCGCGGGCCTCGGACAGCGGCTTGCCGACCTCACGGACGACGAGGCTCGTGATCTCCGCCGACCGCTGCTCGAGAGCGCTCGCCGCATCGGACAGCGCCTTCGCGCGGCCAGACCCGGGGACATCCCGCCAGACCGCCGCCGCGCTGACGGCCCGGCCGACCGCGGCCTGCGCCTCGGCGGGCCCGGCTGGCTGCCATTCGCCGAGGATGTCGGCGGGATCGTGCGGGTTCACGCTGGTGAAGGTCATCAGGTCGGGCCTCTCCCCGTCGGCGCAAGCTAGGCGAATGTGGACTTGATCGCGTCGAGGCCGCTGACGACGGGGGTCGTGAGCGTGCCGATGTCGCTGATGTCGATCCGCACGATATCGCCATGCTCGAGGCTGAACGGCAAGGGCGGCACGAGGCAGGTTCCCGTCGACAAGATCACGCCGTCGGGGTGGACATCGGAGTGCAGGAGGCAGCTGACCAGCTCGTCGTAGGTTCGGTGCAGCTGGGAGGTACTCGCCGTGCCGCTCCAGGCCACCTGTCCGCCTCGGGAGATGCTGAGCCCGATCGCGAGGGCGTACGGGTCAGCGACCTCCCAGGACGGCCGGATGGACGGGCCGAGGGCGCAGCCGCCAAGAAACACCTTCGCCTGCGGCAGGTAGAGCGGGTTCTCGCCCTCGATCGAGCGAGAGGAGACATCGTCGCAGATTGTGTAGCCCGCGATCTCGCCGAAGGCGTTGACAACCAGCGCGACCTCGGGCTCGGGCACGTCAAGGGTCGAGTCGCTGCGGATCGCGATGGCCTGGCCGTCGCCGACAACTCGCCAGGCGGCGGACTTGTAGAACAGCTCGGGCCGCGTCGCGTCGTAGACCCGCTGGTAGACGTCCGCCGACTGCTCGCTTTCCGCTATCCGTGCCTGCTGCGAGATCTCGTACGTCACGCCGCAGGCCCAGACCTCGGTACGGCCGTCGATCGGCGGCAGCATCACGACATCAGAAAGCCCGAGCTCGCCGTCGCCGTCCAGTGAGCAGAGCAGCTCCCTGAGGTCGTCCAATCGCAGAGCCCACAGCGCGGTGAGCCCGCCGGTGCCCGCGAGTTCGTGGACGCGGCCGCCGACGAGCACGCCCGCTCGCGCGGTGCGCGATCCGCCCGCCCGGTACCTGATGATGTGCATTATTTCTCCGTGCCATTTCCGTCAGCCGAGGCGAACTCAAAGAGCTGCCTTTCGGCGAACTCGCAGGCGAGCCGTACCGCTCCGAGTGCCACGGCCTCGGAGCCGAGAGAAGACAGGACCAGCCGGGGAGGGGATGGCAAGATCTTGCCCAGGTGGCGATTGAGCGGCTCGATGAGAGACTCCCCGGCGCGGGAGAGCCCGCCGCCGATTATGACGACGGCTGGGTCGAGCAGGACAGCAGCGGTGGCGATGCCGCGCGCGAGAGTGGCGGTGAGTGTCTCCACGATCCGGGCAGCGGCAGGATCGCCCAGCCGCACGGCGGCGAAGACGACCTCCGCATCCACCGCGGCAGGGTCTCCTCCCGCCAGCTTTCGCAAGAGGGCGCCGTCCTCGGTAGCAGCGATCTCCGCGCCCATCCGGGCGTGCGCGCTCCCGCCGACCGCGGCCTCGAACGGCCCCGGGTCGTTCTGGGTGACCCGGGACTCGGGGAAGATGGGCATGTAGCCGATCTCGCCGGCCGCGCCGGTGGCTCCCCCGTAGGCCTCGCCCTTGATGAGGAGCGCGGCCCCGACGCCCACCCCGAGCTGGACGTAGAGGGCATCGTCGATGCCGCGCGCCGATCCCTGCCACCGTTCCGCCAGCACGGACAGATGCGCTTCGTTCTTGACCAGGACCGGACAGGGAAGTGACGGGTCAAGTTCGTTGCTCAGGTTGATGCCCTCCCAGCCGCCGAGCTGAGGAGCCAGCCTGATCAGGCCCGAATCGATGACTCCGGGCGTGCCGACCGCGACTGCCTTGAGGCTAGACCGGCTGACGTGCGACTTTCTCAGTGCGCTGGTCATGGCCAGGCGGACCTCATGGAGGATCTCTACCGGCTTCGTGCCGCTCGTCTGGCGCCGGGCCGAGCCGACGACGTGTCCCGCCATGTCAGCTACCAGCGCGACGATCTTGTCAGCGCCAACGTCGACGCCCAGGACATGACCGATGTCGGCGCAGAAGGTGAAGAGCCGGGGGACCGGGCCGCGTGGCCTGGTCCGATCCTCCTCAGCCGGGCTGTAGTCCCTGATGAAGCCTTCGTTCAGCAGGAACTCCGTCACGTCGTTCACGGTCTTGTTGGAGAGGCCGACCTCCTTGGCCAGGTGCGTGCGCGAGATCGGTCCCAGGTCCCTGATCGTCTGGAGAACGACAGTCGCGTTCCACTGACGCAGCAGGCTCGGGGATCCAGCTGGAGTTTTCGTGGTGTCCTCCTTGACCGCATCTGTCTAATATGCTAGAAACTTTCTAAAAGAAAAGCAAGTACCGCAGAGCACTTCACGCACAGTTGGGCCGCCGGCGAGATGGCGGGTCAGCGCCGCTCACCGGCGGCGGAGCAGGGCAAATGGACTGCGCATCGGCATCGGCGAGGCGGGTCTGTCGTTCCCGGGTTCCGCGTGCCTGGCCAGGCGGGAGCTTGCCGGGTGGTGTTAGTCATTTCGGTCTCCGCATGGTTCGCGAGAGGAGCGCATGATGGCCGGCCGATGACCTCGTCCGCGGGGCAGTGAGCGGTTCCGCGGCCGCGTTCCGCCGCCAGGCGGGAACTCGCCCGTACGGTCAATCCCGGCCATTCGACCACCAGCAGACTACCCCGGGTCCTGGCGATCAACGGCAGCGAGATGTTCGGCGAGTACTTCGGCATCCCGCGGCCCGGCGAGCCCATCTTCATTTCGAGCGAAGGTCGAGACCCGAAGGCAGCAGATACGGGAAACTAAAAGATTAGGGACGGAACTTACCGTGAAACGACCTAGGCTAAGAACATATCTGGCTGTTCCGATCGGATTGTTGTCTCTAGCGCTGGCTGCCTGCTCATCGTCGGCGACGAGCTCCCCGCAAACGACGCATGGTGCGTCGGGCCCTTCTGGATCGCTCACCATCGATAACGAGGAGGGCGCCCTTTGGACATGCGGCTTCAATCCATTCAACCCGTCAGTCAACGGGACCGCGAACGGCTTTGTCTATGAGCCGCTCATCTACGTCAACACCCTTGAAAGCGGTAAGACGACACCATGGCTAGCCTCGTCTTTCGCCTGGAGCGACGCGAACAAGGTTCTCACCTTCACGATCCGGAACGGCGTGAAGTGGAATGACGGAAAGCCGCTTACGGCCGCTGACGTGGAGTTCACTTTCCAGTTGATGAAGAAGTTCCCGGCTCTCGATCTGAACGCCTTGTGGTCGGTGCTCTCGAGCGTCGTGCAGAAGGGCAACCAGGTCGTGCTGACGTTCAAGACGGCTGGCGTGCCGTACTTCTACTATGTCGCCGACCAGACCTTCGTTGTGCCCCAGCACGTCTGGTCAGGGATCAGCAACCCGGTGACCTTCGCTAACCCCAAGCCTGTCGGCTCCGGTCCGTATGAGATCGGCAATTGCACGCCGCAGAACATCTCGTACTCGGCGAACCTGCACTACTGGCAGCCAGGGCTGCCGAAGATCGCCAAGGTCGAGTTCCCGGCGTTCACCTCGAACGACGCGGCGAACACGTACCTGGCGACCGGCCAGGCGCAGTGGGCCGGGCAGTTCGTCCCGAACGTCAAGACCTTCTACCTTGCCAAGAGCCCGGAGAACCAGTTCTGGGCACCGCCGATCGCTGACCTCTCGCTCTTCCTCAACCAGACGGTGGCGCCGCTGAACGATGTCGCCGTGCGGCAGGCGATCGCCTACGGGATCGACCGCGTGAAGGTCGCCAAGATCGGGGAGTACGGCTATCAGCCGGCGTCCAACCAGGCTGGCATCGTGACTCCGACGTTCGCCTCCTGGCTCGACAGCTCGGCACTCGCGAAGTATGGCTACGGCTACAACCCGGGCAAGGTGGCATCGATCCTGGAAAAGGACGGCTACAAGAAGGGCGCCGACGGCATCTTCGCCAAGGACGGCAAGCCGCTGGCGTTCACGATCATCAACGAGGGCGGTAACACCGACTGGGTGGCCGACCTTCAGATCATTCAGCATGAGCTGGCGACGGTCGGCATCAAGATAACCGTCGATAACCTCGCGACCAGCGACTTCCTTAACGACCTCTACAAGGGCAACTACCAGATCGCCTACAACTTCGAGTCTGGCGGCCGGCCCGTACTACGAGCTCAGGCAGGCGCTCTACAGCAACAACTCGGCGCCGATCGGCCAGACCGCTGCCTCGGACTGGGAGCGCTGGCAGAACCCGGCTACGGACAAGCTCATCAGCGAGTACGCCACGACCACCGACTCATCGACGCAGCAGCAGATAGTCGATCAGCTGCAGCAGATCATGCTCGCTAACGTGCCGATCATCCCGATCACAGCCTTCGTGGACTGGTACGAGCACAACACGAGCCAGTTCTCCGGCTGGCCCACGCCGGCGGACCCGTATGCTCAGCCGGCTCCGTACAACACGCCGGACGACGAGGTCGTCCTTCTCCACCTGACACCGAAATGACGCCGGCCAGCGATTGTGAGTAACCGAAATACCGTAGAGCCCGGCGGCGCAGGAGGTCCTTCATGAAGTACGTCCTGCGCCGCCTCGGCTTCTTCGTAGTCACGCTCTGGGCGTGCCTGACGATCAACTTCGTGCTGCCGCGCCTCATGCCGGGGAACCCCGCCATCGCGATGATGGCGAGGTTCAAAGGCAGGGTGAACGGGAGCGTGCTCCACGCACTGGAGATAGCGTTCGGCGTCAATACCAAGCAGAGCGAGATCTCGCAGTACTTCACTTACCTGGGCAACACCTTCACCGGGCACTTCGGCGTCTCGCTGACCTTTTTTCCCGAGACGGTCACGCAGGTCGTGCGGTCCGCGATCCTCTGGACTCTCGGCCTGGTCGGCCTCACGACCGTGCTCGCCTTCCTGCTTGGCACGCTGATCGGAATGATCAGCGGCTGGCTCAGGGGCAGCAAGATCGACGCCCTGCTGCCGCCGATCTTCGTGATCACCTCCGCCTTTCCCTACTTCTTCGTGGCGTTGCTCAGCCTGCTGCTGTTCTCGATCACCTGGCACTGGCTCCCGTCAGGCTTCGGTTACGCCAACACCGACACGATCGGGTGGACGTGGTCCTACATCTCAGACGTCCTGGTCCACGCCATCCTGCCTGCCGTCACCATCCTCGTGACCTCGATCGGGGGATGGATCCTCACCATGCGAAACAACATGATCACGACACTGGCCGAGGACTATGTCCGGATGGCGCAAGGCAAGGGGCTGTCACCTCTGCGGGTCATGCTCGACTACGCGGGTCGCAACGCGATCCTGCCCAATCTCACCGGGTTCGCGATGTCACTGGGTTTCGTGGTGAGCGGCGCGATCCTGGTGGAGTACGTATTTTCCTATCCGGGACTTGGCTACATGCTCCTCGACGGGGTGCAGAACGAGGACTTCGCGCTGATGCAGACTCTCTTCCTGCTCATCACGGTCGCAGTGCTCCTGGCGGTCCTGGCTGTCGATTTCGTGACGATGGCCCTCGATCCCCGTACCAGGTCACAGGCATGAGCCTGCGCCCAAGCCTCGACCGGCTGATGGCTGGTACGACGGGCAATCTCGCGCGGGCGGTAGCCGGCAACAAGAAGGCGCTGACCGGGCTGACGGTGCTCCTGATCTTCACGTTCATGGCGGTCTTTCCAGGGCTCCTTGCCCGTGACGATCCGAACGCCGAGATCTACCGGCGCTCGGCGCCCCCGTCGGCTTCGCACCTGCTCGGCACGACAGCCTACGGGCAGGACATTTTCTCCCAGTGGGTCTTCGGTACCAGGGAGTCGCTCTTCCTCGCCATCGTGGTGGGCGGCCTCGCGACGGTGCTTTCCGTGCTCATCGGAGTCACGGCCGCGTACCGGGGCGGGATCACCGATGGCGCATTGTCGTTGTTCACTGACGTGTTCCTCGTGATCCCGGCCTTCCCCCTGGTCGTCATCATCGCCGCGTACTCCAAGAACGGCGGCAACGCGATCTTGATCGCGGTGCTTGTCGTCACCGGCTGGTCCTATGGCGCCCGGCAGCTCCGCTCTCAGGCTCTCTCGCTCCGCAATCGCGACTTTCTGTCTGCCGCGCGCGTTCGCGGCGAACGTCAGTGGCGGATCATCGTCTTCGAGATCCTGCCGACGATGACCTCGCTCATCGTCGCCAACTTCCTGGGCGCGGCGGTCTACGCCGTGCTCGCCGCCGCCGGGCTTCAGTTCATCGGCCTCGGCAACCCCGATGGCATGAGCTGGGGGACGATGCTCTTCTGGGCCGAGAACAACGAGGCGCTCCAGGCCGGGTCGCCGCTGTGGGCGATCATGCCGGGGATCGCCATAGCGCTACTCGGGGGCGCCTTCTCGCTGCTGAACTACGCGTTCGACGAGATCGGCAATCCATCTCTTCGCCCGGTCCGGAGGGCACGTGGCTGACCCGATACTCGACGTGCGCGAGATCAGCGTCGAATACCAGTCTCGCGGCGGGCCGGCCAGGGCCGTGGATCAGGTGAGCCTCGAGCTGATGCCCGGTGAATTCCTCGGAATCGTCGGCGAGTCCGGTTGCGGCAAGTCGACGCTTCTGTTCGCCATCGCCCAGCTGCTGCGGGCGCCTGCGGTGATCACGGGCGGCGAGGTCATCTTCAACGGCACCAACATGGTGCAGATGTCGGAGAAGGCGCTGCGGGCGATCCGCTGGCGGGACTACTCGATCGTCATGCAGAGCGCCATGAACGCGCTTAATCCGGTGAAGACCATAGGCGCTCAGTACGCGGACGCGATGCGCGCCCACCAGAAGATCTCCAAGGAGGCTATCGGGGACAGGTCGCGACAGGTATTCGCGCTGGTCGGAATCGATCCGGTGCACCTGGCCAGCTTTCCCCATCAGCTCTCTGGCGGGATGCGGCAGCGGGCGATGATCGCGATGGCGCTGCTGTTTTCCCCCGAGCTCATCGTGATGGACGAGCCCACCTCGGCTCTTGATGTCGTGGCGCAGCGCGCCCTGATGGTCAAGATCAAGGAACTCCAGCGCGAGCTCGGGTTCGCGGTCATCTTCGTTACCCATGACATGTCGCTGGTGAGCCATTTCTCTGACCGGCTCGCCGTGATGTACGCCGGCCAGTTCGCCGAGCTCGGGGCCACCTCGTCGGTATTCGCCGGCCCGATGCATCCGTACACGGTGGGGCTTCTCGACGCGTTCCCCTCGGTCTACGGTCCGAAGGTCTATCTCGACGGTATTCCAGGGGCACCGCCTGATCTGGCCAACCCTCCACAAACCTGCAGGTTCTATGCGAGGTGCCCTAAGGCCATGCCGATCTGCGCAGGCCCTGAGCCCGAGTTCTACGAGATCGCTGACCGCAGGGTCCGGTGCTTCATTTACGATCCCGCAGGAGGCAGCGATGCCTGAGCCCGCGGTGCCGCTGCTCGAGACGACTGGCCTCACCCGTCACTTCAGGATGGGCGGGCTGCGCGGCCGCGTGCTCCATGCGGTCGACTCAGTCGACCTGCGGATCGATGAGCGCGAGATCGTCGCCCTGGTCGGCGAGAGCGGGAGCGGGAAGAGCACGCTCGCCCGGCTGCTGGCGATGTTGTACAAGCCTACGAGCGGCACGATTTCGTTTCGCGGCTCGCCGGTCGCCGGCCTCCGGGCGCGGAGCGCGGTGCTCTCCTATCGCGGTCAGGTCCCGATGGTGTTCCAGGATCCCTATAGCTCGCTGAACCCGTCGCACACGATCAGCTACGCGATGATGCGCGGCCTCAAGCTGCATCAGCCCGGGCTCACCCGGAGTGAGCGGGAGGCCGAGGCCGAGCGGGTGCTTGAAACCGTGGGTCTCGTGCCGGCCAGGCAATCGCTGGCGAAATACCCGCACGAGCTGAGCGGCGGCCAGCGTCAGCGGGTGAGCTTCGCGCAGGCGCTTTCCTACCGGCCGAGGCTCGTCCTGGCTGACGAGCCGGTGTCCATGCTGGACGTGTCGATCCGGGTCGGGCTGCTCAACCTGATGGCTCGCCTTCGCGACGACGAGGGCGTGTCGGTGCTCTTCATCACCCACGACATCGCGAGCGCTCGTTACGTATCCGACCGGGTCGTCGTGATGTACGCCGGGCACGTGGTGGAGACCGGACCGACTGAGGAGGTGCTGCACAGCCCGGTGCACCCCTACACCCAGCTGCTGCTCTCCGCCGTTCCCGATCCGCGAGCGCCGATCTCGATCTCGTCGGCGGACGTCGGTGAGCCCCCTCGGGTCATCGACCCAGGCGAGGGGTGCCGGTTCCGCTGGCGCTGCCCGCTTGCGGTGCAGGCGTGCACGGAGGTGACGCCGCGGCTCCGGCCCTCGTCGGCTGGCCACGAAGCGGCATGTCACGTGACCGCCCCGTGACCGCGGCCAGCCAGTCGCAGGCGCCGGAGCGACGGGCACGTCAGCTGCTCGTCGGTACCTACACCGAGCGGCTGCCGCACGTGAACGGAACCGCACGGGGCATCCTGGGCTGCGCTTATCACGACGGCGCGGTCGGCGCGCCGGCCCTGGTAGCCGAAGCGCGGAACCCGTCCTGGCTCGCGGTCACGGCGTCCGGCCGCAACGTCTACGCGATCCACGAAACCGCCGATTTCGGCGGCGCGGCAGCGGGCGGGGTCACGGCGTACGCGCGCGACGACCGTACCGGCGCGCTCAGCGAGATCAACAGCCGTTCTTCGGCGGGGCTGGCGCCGGCGCACGTCGCGCTCTACGGCGATGAGCGGCGCGTGATCGTGGCTAACTATGAGTCGGGCTCGATCGCCAGCTTTTCCGTCGACGAGCGGGGCGGGCTAGGCGAGCTGATCGGCCACTGCCAGCATGCCGGGTCAAGCGTCGATCCCGCCAGGCAGACAGGCCCGCACGCGCACATGATCGGCGTCGACCCCGTGACCGATCGGGTACTGGTGCCTGACCTGGGTCTCGACGCTGTCCTGAGCTACGAGGTCAGCGAGAACGGGCGAGCTTGCCGAGCGGGTGGGGGAGCGCATCGTCACCAGGCCAGGCGCGGGCCCGCGACATCTGGCTTTCCACCCGAACGGGCAGTTCCTGTTCCTGCTCAACGAGATCAACAGCACCCTCGTCACATTGCGACGCGACGGGACGAGTTTCGTCGAGACCGACACCAGGTCGACGCTGCCGGAAACGGCTGCCATTCACAGCGAGGCCGCGGCCGTGCGCGTCTCCGCCTCGGGCCGCTACGTCTTCGCGTCCAATCGCGGCTACGACAGCATCGCGATGTTCAGGCTGGACGAGGCTGCGGGAACCCTGACTCTTGAGCACGTGGAGCCGACGCAGGGCCGCGAGCCCCGTGACTTCTGCCAGACCCCAGATGGAAAGTACTTGCTCGTGGCGAATCAGGATAGTGACTCCATAGTGTCGTTCGCTATCGACGAAGAGAACCCGACGCTGCGCCAGGTGTCCGCTACCAGAGTGCCGAGTCCCGTTTGTCTTCTATTTGCTCCATTGAGAACATATGAACGCTAGCGACGCGAAACCGGTCCGCCGGCGGAGCCAGGAGTGGTTCGGGGCGACTGGCCGGTCGGGCATGCCGCACCGTTCCCTGGATGCGTAACCAGGGTTTCGGCCGAGCCGCGGGCACCGCGATGGTCAGCTCACGGATGGCTACTGAATGACCCGAGAAGCCCGGCCTGACCTGGGCCGGAAGCAAGCGCGCCTGGCAGGGATCGAACCTGCGACCAACTGCTTAGAAGGCACAAATCTCGGGTAGCCGGAGAGCGCCTGTTGTTGCCCAATATGACTTTCACCTGCAGATACTTTCGCCAGATGTTGCTGAGCACGGCTCACCGTCGGGGGTTGTTGGCTCCCATTTTGGCTCCCCGAACGTCGAGTTCAGCCTTCAGCCTGGAAGCTGTCATTCCGCTGGCATCCCCAGGTGCTGAACTCGCACGACAAGCACGACGTCTTCCCTGTAGTCCTCAAGAAACCAGATCATGACCGCGCCCTGGCCGAAGCTCTTCAGCCCTGACACCGGTTCACCGGCGTCGAAGAACGCGCCTATCCGGCGGATCGCGACCGCGTCGGAAATACGGGACGCTAAGCTCTCCACCTCATCGGTCTGATACTGGGTGAGCCCGCCGACCACGCTCTCGGCGTCAGGGACGTACTCCCAGGTCCAGTCGCTCATGCAGTGGCTGATTCGGCCTGCTGCAGGATCTGGCCGATCTCCGCCGCCGCCGCTCGCCGCTCCACCCGGTCAGACGACTCGGCGACGATGTGCTCGCAGGCGTGCAGCCGGGCCGCCAGCTGGGGCCACCGCTCAACGGCCACCCAACTGAACCAATGCTCCACGAAATACCGGGCAGGGAGCAGGCTGTACTCATCACGCGCCCGCGCAGTCGCCGCCGTCCAGTCAGCCTCGAACCGAGCCAGGGCAGCTGGATCAATATGCGCCACCGCAGTGCGCAGTGCCGCCGGTTCCCGCGCCGGCAGCGGAACAACCGGCTCCTGCCCTCCGGCTTGCGGGTGACTCATAGCACCCATGCTAGCCCCGGCCCACGACAAAAGTCTGCGCGCCGGCACCGGGCTCGGGCACTTAGCCACACTCGGCGGGGACCAGCCGCCTTCGATGTTCCGCAAACACCTAGTAGTCGCAACTTACGGGTGACGGCCGTCGGGGTCCTCAGAATGCCAGTCATCGAACATGTTCTCGACGGTGTAGCTGACCTGCCTGCGCGCCTGGCAGGGATCGAACCTGCGACCAACTGCTTAGAAGATCGTTCCCGCCACGCCGCTCACCAGCACTTGCCCAGGTCAACCGGGTCTCGGGGTCCCTCTGACTGACCGTGAGCTACCCCGATTTCCCGCCCGTTCTGGCACGGAAGTGGCACGCTCACGGTGGCAACCCATCTTCTCGGCTGGGTCGCTTACCACGGCGGTATCCCCCGGCGGCATGGTCTGACGCGGGTCGAGCCGCGACCATTCCATCTGACGCAAGCAACTGTAACGTCGGAAGGCGGCGAGATCGTTGAATCACAAGGCGCTCGAATCTAACGGACTCCGCGCGAATGCGAGCGGTGTACGACTGCTGCACGTCGGCGCCGACCGTGGCTGAGCCACGGCAGGTCAGCCCACTCGTCCTGGCGGCGATCGACGCCAAGCTACCGAAGCCGTGGCTTGCCGTCGTTGACGGCGAGCTCGTGCGCAAGCTTCGACGCAACCTTGGGCTCTCGCAGAGCGCATTGGCCGACCGCGCCGAGGTCGGCAGACGAACTGTGAACAAACTCGAAAACCTGCCGTCGGCACGATGCCTGCCTCACCTCGCCTCGCGACTGGCCACAGCCTTAAACGAAGACCACACGGTCATCGTCCGCGAACTAGTACGACAGCCGCCAATTGTTAGCTGACCAGGGTGTATTCGCGGTTTAGCCGGGTTCGCTGGTGGAACCAGCGGGATCGGGCCTGGTGGCGACGGCGCCAGGTGAGCCAGCGGGCGGTGTGCCCGTGGGGGTGCGGGCGGGCGAGAGCCTGGGCGAGCAGGCGCTTGATCTCCGGGACGGTGGAGCAGGATCATGCCGGGGTCGTGCGGCGGCGGCTCGTCAGGGGTGACTGGCGGCGGTCCCTGGGTATCGGTTCGGTCCCGCAGCTGCGCGGCGGTCACGGCGCAGATGGCCAGGGCGGCCATGACCAGCACGATGTGGCGCTGGATCGCGCCGTACAGCCGGGCCTGGCACTGGTCCAGGCCAAGGCAGTCCTTCCCGAGCTCGAAGTCTTCTTCTGCCGGCCATCTCAGGCCGGCGGCCCTGATCAGCCTCGTTTTCGTCAGCGGCTGGCCTTCGGGGACATGGCAGTAGCGAAAGGCCAGCTCGCCGGTCTTCAGGTGGCGGCGCACCAGCAGGTCATGGCGCGGCGAGGCGGCAGCGATCCAGGCCCGGGCATGCCACCGCTCGCCCCTGGACCCTTGCCAGCCGAGCGGACTTCCCGGCGCCGCTTGTCCTTCAGCAGCTCGCGGACCGCGTCCGCGCAGGTCACCTTAACTCCCGCCGCGAGCTCCGCCCGTTCGCGGACCGCCTGGCCAGCCCCTATCCTGGCAGCAGCAGCCGCCTTCGATTCATTTGTCCTCACAAACACATGATCGACAGGCGGCTGCCTCATTCATCGCAACCACGCCGCACCCGTCCCAAACGTCCTGTCGCAGGTCAAATGGCTATTGGCGGCTGTCGTACTAGTCAGCAGCACGCACAAGGACGGCAGTCAACGACCATGCCCCGGATGCATGACGATCTAATCGTCCGGTGCTAGCGGGATGTAGCGCAGTTTGGTTAGCGCGCCTGCTTTGGGAGCCGGAGACCGCAGGGTTCAAATCCCGCCATCCCGACCAGTTTGATCAGCGTTACGGATCACTGGGTCTCCATGACTTCCGACCCGATCCGCCGGTATCGACCCTGCCTTCATCCCGCGCGGACCAAAACCCACCTGACTGGTATGAATCATAGGCTATTTGCCCGATTGGGTATAATCCAGCTAACCTTCGCAGTCGAAGACAATCAGGCGCTCTATGATCTGCTCACACTGGAATGACTGGACATGCTCGTCTGCGTCCGGCCTGTTCTTGATTCTGTGAACCCCGTGACTGCTGAGGCATGAGCGTTCGATGTGGTCAAGCTCAAAATAATTTTGGTCGCATCCCGCGCGTGTCGCCTTGGATTGACAGACCAGTCATAGGCACGATGGAAGGCTGGACGCGAGACCCGAATTCACCTTTGAACCCCCCGGCGTCGTTCTGACCTGGCATACCGGATTCGGGCATCTCGCTACCCCTCGAATATCAAACGAAGGTGGGATGCACATGTCCGCAACATCGATGCCCTGTGCCTACAGTGGCACCTCGGTCACTCGATTTCTAGAGCAGATCCCTAACACGGGAACACCCGCGAAGGTCACTCAGGTCTACTTGCAGTCGATCGGCTTCAAGTCAAGCAATGACAAGTACCTCATCGGCGTCTTCAAAGCCCTGGGATTCATCGACGGCTCAGCCGTTCCGACTGATACGTGGAAGGCATATCGCGACAAGCAGCGCAATCGCGAGATACTCGGGCAGGCCGTAACAAGGTGTTACTCGTCCCTCTTCGAGACGTTTCCGGACGCCAATGCCAGGAGCGACGACGAGATAGCCAACTGGATAAGGTCAAATACGAACTATTCTCCCGAAGTTGTGGGCCGCGCAGTAAGAACCTTCAAGGCTCTCTGCGCAGCATCCGCATTCAATGGAGCCGTCCCACCCGTCGAGTCTCTTAGCCAGTCAACTAACTCAACGGCACCGCCGACGCTCAACGGATCTGTCGTAGCAGTGACTTCAAGGCCGAGCATCAGCATCAACATTCAGCTCCAGATACCCGAGAGCAACAACCCTGATGTCTATGAGCACTTCTTCGCCGCCATGCACAAGTACCTGATCAATGAAAACTGAGATCGAAGACTGGCTGGATCGTGCCCGCCGTTTCGAGGCAGCGGCGCACAACGTACTCAGCACGCACGAGGACGCCCGCGCTTCGCGCGTCGTCAAGCTTGAGCAGGTTTACCAGACGCTCGGACAACTCAACATCCGCCAAGACGGGTTGATGCGCGAGGCGCTTCGCTGTGCGCAACACGGACTCTACCGAGCCGCGCATGTACTGGCGTGGGCGGCTTGCATGGATTACATCAAGGAGAAGCTGGCAGGTGACGGCCTGGCCAAGGTACACGCTGCGCGACCTAATTGGCAGGGCCGAGATATAGGAGAGATGGCTGAATACGTCCCGGAGCACCAACTGGTAGACGTGCTCAAGAATGTCGGTCTCGGCACCAAGAATGATGTCAAGGCACTACACGGCCTACTCGCTAAGCGCAACGAGTGCGCTCACCCATCCAGCTTCCTGCCGGGCTTGAACGAGACGCTCGGCTACATAGAAGAAATCATCCAGCGTGTCAGGCTGCTGGCTCCGAAGAACTTGTAGGGACCAATGTCTTTAAATAACAAATTAGAGATACGGCGGTGTAATTGTCTGCTTGACAGGAGCGGACGTGCACCAAGCGGCACTCGCAGGCAATTTTCCGAACTTCCTTCGTGAAGCTACCCTTCGGGCTCTGAACGCGTGATTCTTTCGGTGTGATGCTCCAGCGTTGCTGAGCTGCTTGGCGGGTGATACCGACACGAGCGCCGATCTCTGCCCATGAGTAGCCGACGACCCGAAGCCCCTCTGCAGCTTCTTGGATGGCGTCGTTGATGTCGTCGGCCAGGTTGATCAAGTCGGTGAGTGATTCGACATCGCCGGTTGCGATGCGGCGGCTGTAGGCGCGCAGGATGCGGCGTGCGAAGACGGCGTAGTCGGAATTCTCGGTGACCGGGCGTCGGCGTTTTGGTGTCAAGGCGTTGTTGACAGTGTTTTGAGCGGGAAGCGAGCTTTTTTGTCCGTGACTGGGCTGTCCGGAGCGGGCAGTCATGGCGTCTCCTGGCCTCGTGGCGTCCCACCTGGTGGGCTTCGCCCGATAGGCGCCGATCACTGCCTGGAGCGTGAGCTGTCAAGGGCCTGGTCCCGAAGGGACTTCCAAGATGCTTTGGCCTTGACCACTGTCCCGGCGAACATCCCCTCGGGCATGATGATGCAAGAGAGGCGCGGCCAAAGGATCTTGGAACCCTTGACAGGTCACGCGTAAGGCTGATACTTCCGCGCCGGGTGAAGGCCGCCCGTCCCGCACTCTCACAGCGGGCGATAGCTGCTGACGCTCGCCAGGCCACGGCGAGACGATGCCAAGGACGCACGATGTTGACTGACTATCTGGCGCCTCGCCTGAACGTGGCCGACGCACGCCCGGCCGGGCCGTCAAGGCAGAGGCCGGGGCGCTGGCGTCGGCCAGCGGCGCGCTTGCGCGCGGCCTTGATCAGATAAGGCCAATTTCGGCAACGCTGCCGGATGCGGCGCGATTAACCGAGGTCTTCACGTTTGGGGTTGACCTGGGGTAATGGGGCATGCCGGGTGAGCTGACCACAGGTTAAACGGGCTTAGCCCACATTTGGTTTTGGGTTATGGTGCCGGTTTCGGCTGGTTCGGGTTCGCTTGGCTGTCTGCCTGGATGATGTCGAGGGTGAGGTCCTGGAGTTCGGTGAGCAGGGCGCGGAGTTTCTTCGCGTTGTCGAACAGGGGCTGGTATTCGGCGAGCTCGGCGGGGGTGAGCCGCCTGGTTACTGTCTTGCCGGCGATCTTGCGGGTCCATTCGGCGTAGGGGCCGTGGAGGCGGGGCGGGCTGGCGTGGCAGCGGCAGTTCGGCTTGCCGCAGGCGTAGGCGCGGATGGTGAGGGTGCCGGGCAAGGCGAAGCCGGCCCGGGCGAGCTCGGCTGCGATCCGGTCCCGGGCCGCGCGCTGGGCTGCGGTTGGTTCCATGCGACACACCGTTTCAGATCCGCGGGCCTGGCCGCTGTCCACAGTATAGTCCTGTGGATAGTTCTCCATCGGGAGGCATGATGACCCCAGAACCGGGGGCGAGCGCCTATATCGGGCGGTGGCGGCCGTCGTCGGTGTCGCCGGCGGCGGCCGCGTTCGCCAGGGACGTGATCGCGAAGGCGGGGCCGGAGGACAGGGAACGGGCGAAGAACCTGCTGTGGGCCGCCGGCAAGCTCGCCGACTACGCGATCGGGCTCGGCCTGGAGGCTCAGCCGGAGGTGCTGTTGCATCCGTCTGTGACCGAGCGGTTCGCCCGGTGCGCGCCGGGGCTGTCGGGCGCGGCGCGGCGGACGCTGCGGACGAACCTGCGGTTCATCGGACGGCGGGTGGTGCCGCACCTGTATCCGGCTGACCTGCCGCTGCCCAGGGGGCGCGCCAAGGCGCCGTACAGTCCCGGCGAGATCGGCGGGTATCTCGCGCTGGCGGACGCGCAGCCGACGCCGGCGCGGCGGATGCGGGCTGCGGGGCTGGTCTGCCTGGGTGCCGGTGCCGGGCTGATCCGCGGTGACCTGCGGGACGCGCGCGGCACCGACGTGATCTGCCGTTCCGGCGGGGTGGTCGCAGTCGTCCGCGGCGCGCGGCCGCGGATCGTGCCGGTTCTTTCCCGTTATCACGCCCGGCTGCTGGCCGCGGGCCGGTTCGCGGGGGACGGCCTGATCTGCGGCGGGACCGACCCGGGACGCCGCAACATCACCTACCCGCTGATCGCCACGCTGGACGGCGGCAGCGGGCTGCCCCGGCTGGACACCAGCCGGCTCCGCGCGACCTGGCTGGCCGACTGCGCGGGCCAGCTGGGGCTGGCCACGTTCATGCACGCCGCCGGGATCAGCTGCTCCCAGCGGCTGGGTGACCTGGTCGCCGGCCTGAGCCGGCCGGCGAGGCCGACGCGGTCCGGCTCCTCGGAGCGTCCCGGCAGTCATGATCACGCTGGCGGCGCTGGAGGAAGTCATCGACGCCTCCGGCATCGCGCCGCGGATCGAGGCCATGCTGCCCATCGGCGCGCGCACCCGCCAGCTGAGGGTCCGGACCCTGCTGGCCGGCATGTGCCTGGCCCAGGCCGACGGGCGGCCTGCCCACCTCACCCGCGTCCACCTGGCGCTGACCGGCCTGCCCGGGCATGAGCAGCGGCGGCTCGGCGTGCTCGCGGACTCCAGGCACGGCCCGCATCTGCTGACCTACCGGCAGACCGAGTACACCTTCGGCCTGGTCACCGGCGCTCTCGGCAAGCAAGAACCAGACGGCCTGCCCTCGCAGGCACTGCAGGCAGCCTGCGATGACCTCCTCGAAGCGTCCGTCCCGGAGCAGTTCACCGATGCCAGCCGGTCGCTGGCCGTGGACTGGACCGACCTGGAATCCTTCTCCCGCCCCCCGCCCCGCGGCACCACCGACTGCGCCGACCCCGAAGCCTCCTGGGGCCACCGCAAGAACAACCTGCTCCGCAGCGAGAACGAACTGTACCACGGCTACTACCTGTCGGCCGGGATCATGATGCCCGACGAGAACCGGCCGGCCGTCCCCGAGCTCGCCCGCCGTGCCATGCTGTCATCGTGCCGGCACGACCCGGTCCGCGCCTTCGCCCCCGTCCTCACCGCCATGCCCGGGAAGCAGCTCCCGCTCGGCGACATCCTCGCCGATTCCGGCTACTCCTACCGCGACGCCGCCGCCTGGGCCATCCCGCTGCGCGCCGCCGGAGCGCAACTCGTCCAGGACCTCCACCCCAATGACCGCGGGCCGAAAGGCACCTGCCATGGAGCGGTCATCAGCAACGGATGCCTGTACTGCCCCCGCACGCCGCGCCCGCTGCTGGAACTCGGGCCGCTCGCCCGCACCGCTACCAGGGAGCAGGCCGCGGACCATGACGGCAGGACCGCCGAGCTGGCCCGGTACAAGCTCGGCCGCCTCACCAGCGACGACGCCGACGGCTACCACCGCGTGCAGTGCCCCGCCGCCATGGGCAAGATCCGCTGCCCGCTCCGCCCCGCATCCATGACCTCGACAGGGACCGCCCCGAAATCCTGCAGCCCCCCGAACACCCCCAGCCCTGCTGCACCCAGCAGACGATCACCGTCCCGCCCGGCGTGCTCGCCAAGACCGCCCAGAAACACGACTACCCATCAGCAGCCTGGCGCCGCTCCTACGCCCGCCGCACCGGCGCCGAACGCGGCTTCGCCACCGCCAAGGATCCCGCCAGCAACGACATCAGCCGCGGCTGGTGCCGCCTCATGGGCCTGGCACCCCTCATGCTGTTCACCGCCACCCTGCTCATCACCCGCAACCAGCGCATCCTCGCCGCCTGGGACACCCGCCAGCAGGAAACCGCCCGCCGCGCCGCCGCCGGCCTCCCCCCGAAAACCCGGCGCCGCCGCCGCAAGACACTCAGCACGCTCACCTGAGGTGCCCCGAGGCTTCCGGACAGTCCGTCCATTAGGATGGATGTCTGGAAAGGTGAAGTAATTGCCTCGACCGAAGAAGAGCTTCTCTCCCGAATTCCGGGATGAGGCCGTCAAGATGGTGATCGAGACGTCGCGTCCGGTTGCCCGTGTGGCTAAGGAGCTCGGTATCAACGAAGGCACCCTCGGTAACTGGGTGAGCGCCTATCGCCGTGAGCATGCTGGCGAGGAGCCGCCGCTGACTGTGAGCGAGCGTGCGCGGTTGCGCGAGCTCGAGCGGGAAACCAGGGAACTGAAGATGGAGAATGACTTCCTGAAAAAAGCCGCAGCGTACTTTGCCAGAGATCATCGGTGAGCGACAAGTTCGAGTTCATCGACGCAGAGTACGCGGCTTACCAGGAATCGGGCGAGCGTTACGTGCCGTCGATCGTGAAAATGTGCATCTGGATGGCGGTCTCACGTTCCGGGTTCTATGAATGGCGGAACGCGCCGGAATCGGCAACGGCGAAAAGGCGCGGCATGCTTGCCCTGGCCGTGAGGAAGTCGTTCGAGGAATCGGACGGGACGTACGGGTACCGGCGGGTCCGCGCGGACCTGGCGGCCTGGGGCGTGCCGGCCGGGCTGGAGCTGGTGCGGTCGGTCATGCGTGACCTGGGCCTGGAGCCCTGCCAGCCGAAGCCGTGGCGGCTCAGCCTCACCGAGGGCGACGGCCAGGAGCACGACATTCCCGACCTGGTGAACCGCGACTTCACCGCTGACGCGCCGGGCGAGAAAATGGTCGGTGACATCACGTACATTCCGACATGGCAGGGCTGGCTTTACTTGGCGACAGTAATCGACTGCTACTCGAAGGAAGTGATCGGCTGGGCTACTGACGACAACTACAAGACGCCGCTCATCGAGAAGGCCATCGAGATGGCCGCCCGCAATCACTCTCTCGCCGGGAATGCTATTTTCCATTCCGACCGCGGCAGCAATTACACTTCCCGGCAGTTCGCGGGGACGCTGAGGAAATATAACCTCCGGCATTCCTCCGGCCGCACCGGGATATGCTACGATAACGCCATGGCTGAATCGTTCTTCGCCGCGCTGAAGAACGAGCGCGTCCACCGGACCCAGTATCCGACCCGCGAGCACGCGCGCCGGGATATTGTAAGGTACATCGAATTCTGGTACAATTCGAAGCGCAGGCATTCTGGACTTCAGTATCGGATCCCGCGACAGGTCCACGAGGAATACCTGGAACAGCAGTCCGCAGCGTGAATTGACCACAAATCCGCTGTCCGGAAAGCTCGGAGCAGATCAGGAGGTCGCAGCATGCCATGAACCCGCCGCAGGCAACACCGCAACCACCAGGCGAACACCAAACGCGCACGAAACGGCCGCCACGGCCGACCCGCAGCCACCAGAAATGTCAGACCCGCCCGCAACAATCAGGCCCAAGGCCCAAACGTGAACAAGGCCCCCACAGAAACGTGAAGACCTCATTAACTGGCTGCAAAGTGGATCGAACCTGCGACCCGCTGCTTAGAAGCCAGCGGGTCAGTCGAACACCTGGTGTCGCAGCTCGGCGATGCCGACGGCCTGGCCGGACGCGGCAGATCGCTGCGCTGCGAGCGCGACCAGTGCCGCTTCGATCCCCTCGCGCAGGCCGGCCCGGGACGGGTCGGCCTGGTTCGCGGCGGTTCGCCAGAACGCATGGGCGAGCACGCCGTCGCCGCCGTGGTGATTGTGCTTCTCTGCCTCGATCGGGATGTCCTTGACGTCCCAGCCGTTGCCGCGCGCGTGCGGCTTGTGGACCAGGATGCGCGAGTCATCGATGTTGCCTTCCAGTTCTCCGCTGGTGCCGAAGATCCGGATTCGCCGAGTCGTGCGGGGCTGGCCCATGCAGGCCACGAAGGTGCACAGCGCGCCGGAGGCGAAGTCGAGCAGCACGGCCGCGTGGTCGGGCGAGTCGGACGGGGAGTCGTACGGCGAGCCTTCCAGGGGCATCGCGAAGGCGGCGTTGATGTCCTGGTCGCCGAAGTCGGCGCCGTCGAGCTGGCTCATGACTTCCGGGTCGAACCGGGCTTGCCGCTCCTGCGTGGTGCCGGGCACGAAGTGGGTGCGCTTGCCGATCGCGTACGCGCGGTCAGGGGCCGAGCCGATCAGCCAGTTCAGGATGTCGAAGTCATGGCAGCACTTCTCCAGCAGGAAGCCGCCGGACAGGTCGTCGCGGCGTCGCCAGCTCTTGTGGAACAGGCCGGTCAGTTCGGTGCCGAGGTTCTCGTCCGCGTCGATCGCGAGGATCGTGCCGAGTTCGCCGGAGGCGGCGATTTCGGCGATCCGGCTGTAGAACGCCGTGTACCGCAGCACGAATCCGACCATGACGCTTGCCTCGCGGCCGCCCGCCCGCGCCGCCTGCCACACCTGCCGGCATTCGGCGACGCTGGTGGCGACCGGCTTCTCCAGCAGGACGTGAGCGCCTGCGGCGATCGCGAGCCGGGTGTGGCTGGCGTGGCAGGAGTTGGGTGAGGCGATGATCACCGCGTCGGGGCTCTCGTTCGCCAGCATGTCATCGGCGTCGCTGTACTGACGGGTCCGGCCACCGTCGGCGAACAGCCGCTGGAACGCCTCGCGGTTCGGCTCGCTCGGGTCTGCGATGGCGATCAGCCGTACCAGCGGGCGCAGATCGTCGGGCACGTACCTGAAGTACTGGGCCGCCCTGCGGCCGGCGCCCACGACGGCGACGTTGATCAGCTCAGGCATCGGCGGCGTCCGCCGGCGTGAACTTCAGGCCGAGCCGCAGGCTCCAGTGCGGTGGCAGATCCGGGATCTCGCGGAAGCCCATGCGGTGGTAGAAGCCGATCGCCCGGGTGTTGGCCGGCGGCACGCCAAGGAAGATCCCCCTTGAGCCGGCGTCCCGCAGTGCGGCGAAGAGGGTCTCTAGCAGCAGCTTCCCGTAGCCGCGGCCCTGCGCGGGCGGCATCAGGTTGATGTGCAGGTGCGAAGGATAGGCGTCGAGCACCTCATCGGGAGCGAGTACCGGCTGATGGACCGCGTGGAGCGACCGCTGCTCCGGTGTGTGGTGCTCGGGTGGCACGTCAGCCGGGTCCGGATAGCGCTCGCGCAGAGGCGGCCACCACATCTCCTCGGATCTCTCGTAGAACGCGCGGGTATCCAGCGCGCCGACCACGTACCCCGCCGGGGCGCCAGTGTCGCCGGTCAGGACGAACGCGAACTCCGGCTCCAGGGTGAGGTTAGCGCCGAGCGCGAGGTGGCCTGGCAGGTCCGGGTAGGTGGGATAGAGCGGCGTTCCGTCGTTGCCGGCGTCCACCGTGCGCAGGCAGATCTCGTACAGCGCGTCGGTATCGTCGGGACGGAACTCGCGAATGTTCATGTGATCGCACCTCCGGTCGCGTTCCAGGTCCGCATTGCTTATGTCCCCTTCGCACCAGACTGGACGCCTTGCAGGCTTGTAACTAATCATTAGTTATGGCAAGGTGTCAAGCGTGCGCGAGACCATGGCCCGCAACGGCTCTCCCGCGTTGATGCGACGCATCAACGCGGCTCGAGTACTGCACGAGATCCGCACGTCAGGGCCAGTGTCCCGAGCGGATTTGACCAGAATAACCGGTTTGTCGGCACCGACCGTCACCAACGTCGTGAAGTACCTGTGGGATTCCGGGCACGTCCGCCCGCTGGCGACGGAGCAGCCGCGATCGGACGGCCGTCGTCCCACGTTGTATGAGTTCTGCGCTGACAGCCACAGCGTGCTCGGCGTGGACATCGGCGCGGACAAGCTGATGATCGTCCTCGCCGACCTGGACGGCCAGGTCCTCGGCATGCGCCGGCGAGATACGTCCCGGCTCCGCAAGCTCGGCCCGGACGAGCTGCTGAAGCTGGTCCGTGAGACCGCGGTTGAGCTGATGGCCGAGCACGAGGTTGCCGACGGTGACCTGCTCGCCGTCAGCGTCGGCACTCCCGGGGTCGTCTCCGCCGGCGGCGTTGTCACGATCGCACCTCAGCTTGACGGCTGGGAGGGCCTGGACCTGCGCGCCCGGCTGGCGGAGCTGTTCGGATGCCAGGTGCACGTCGAGCGCGAGGTGATCCTTTCGTTGCTGGCCGAGCAGTGGCTCGGCGTCGCGCGGCACCTCGACGACGCGCTTTTCATCCAGCTCGGTATCGGGGTGGGTGCCGCGCTGCTGCTCAACGGCAACGCGTATCGCGGCGCCGACGGGGGCGCCGGCGAGATCGGCCTGATGCCCCAGTCCGGGCAAACACGGCGTGGTGGCGGGCAGCCGCGGCTCATCGCCGGGTACGGGCCGTTCGAGTCCGTCACCGGCGGTGCCGCGCTGGCCCGGGAGGGCGCCGCGGCTGCCCGGACCGCCGGCGGCGCGGCGATGCTCGCGATCGCCGGCGGCGACGGGGCCGCGGTCAGCGCCGCGGTCGTGTTCGAGGCCGCGGCCGCCGGTGACCGCGCCGCGTCGATGATCGTGAACGAGGCGCTGACGATACTGGCTCAGGGCATCGCGAGCCTGGCCTGCGCGCTCAATCCCCGTGCGGTCATCCTCAGCGGCGGCATGTCCCGTGCCGACGACGAGGTGCTCCGCCGCCCGCTGGAGGCGAAGGTAGCCGCGCTGGTGCCGTTTCCGCCGGTGTTTCTCACCTCAACGGTCGGCGAGGAAGCGGTCGCGCTCGGTGCGATCCGCCGCGTCACGCAGACCCTGGAGCAGGACCTGATCCTGCCGGACCCGCAAGCAGCCCGATGAGAGTGCTCGCGGTCGGTGCTCACCCCGACGATCTGGAAATGCTGTGCGGAGGCACGCTCGCACGTTACGTCCGCGAGGGGCATCAGGTCACGATGTGCAACGTGGCACTCGGCGACCGGGGCAGTTTCGTGCACACATCTACGGAGATCGCCCGGATTCGCCAGGCCGAGGCGAAAGCGGCGGCGACCGTGGTCGGCGCCGAGCACCGCACTCTCGGCATCTCCGACGGCGAGGTCAACGCGGCCGACCCGGTCCAGCGGGACCTGGTGGTGGACCTGATCCGTACGGCCAGGCCGCAGGTGATCCTGACCCACTGGCCGCACGACTACATGGCCGACCACAACGAAGTGAGCAAGCTGCTGCTGGACGCCAGCCACATCGCCACGCTGCCGCTCAAAGAGACCGCGCACCCGGCGCACGACCTCGTGCCAGCGGTGTACTACATCGACACCCTCGCGGGGGTGGGGTTCACCCCGACCGAGTATGTCGACATCTCCGCCGATATTGACACGAAACTCGCCGCGCTGGGCTGCCACGTCAGTCAGCTGGACTGGCTGCGCGACCACGACGGGGTCGACATCATCGAGCAGACCCGGGTCTGCGGCCGGTACCGCGGATACCAGTCGGGCGTGTCGCACGCCGAGGGATTCACCGCGTGCCTTACCTGGCTGCGAGCCAGAACCACCCGTCTACTACCGTGAGAGGTCACCCGCGTCCATGGTTACGGCAAGCAGCACCACCGAGTTCACCTACAAACTCGCGAGCATCTGCACGTTCCGCGACCGGGAATCGTGCGAGCGGGTCCGGGCGATCCGCCGCGAGGACATCACCACGCATCCCAACCCGGACTTCAGCATCGGCGTCATCGATCAGCACGACGCGTTCTACCAGGCGTTCGCCGACGACCTCATCAGCCGTATAGTCGCCGCGCGGGAAGCGGACGAGCAACTAGTCGCGATCCTGCCGGTCGGCCCGGTGCCCCAGTACGCGATCGCTGCCCGGATCATCAACGAGCGCCGGATCTCGCTCGAGCACGTGCACACCTTCAACATGGACGAGTATGCCGACGAGGACGGCAAGACCGCGCCCGTCTCCTGGGCCGGATCGTTCCAGCGGGCCATGTGGGACAACTTCCTCGGCCGCATTGACTCTGAGTTGCGTCCTCCTGACCGCCAGATCCACTTCCCCACCAGCGACGAAATCGCTACCTATAGCGCTCAGATCGAGGATGCCGGGGGCGCCGACGTCTGCTATGGCGGCATCGGCTGGGCCGGCCACATCGCGTTCTGGGAACCGCATCTCGGATTTGAATTCGCCGGCGACCTGAACGCGTACCGCGCCGCCGGCGCTCGCCTGGTGGAACTGCACCCCATGACGGTCATGCAAAATGCGCTCCACTCGTTCGGCGGGGACTGGTCCTGGGTACCGCCGATGGCTAACACGATCGGGCCGCGCGACATCCTCGGTGCCCGGCACCGCAGCTTCTGGCTCGACGGGGACCTCGGTGGCGGGTACTCCTGGCAGCGGTTCATCGCGCGACTGGTCGCGCATGGCCCGGTTTCCGAATTCGTGCCGGGCAGCATGCTGCAGCAATCCCGTACCGACTTCACGATGCTCGGAGGAGTCGCCGCTGACCTCGAAGTCTGCATGGCGTGAAGAAGGACCGGTAACCGGTCATCCTGACTGCCGCCATGACCACGCAGCAATTAATCGCAGCGCTCAGCAGGTTGTACGACGACGACGTCTACCCCTTCCTCACCCACCCGGGGCTTCGGCTACCGCGTACTTGACGTGGCGTTGGGCGGCCGCGTTAACCGCCCGCGCCCCGGCGACGGACGGAACCATTCCGGCCCAGCCTGCTGAAACACCCAGTATCGCGACCAGGCCGTGCCTCGTGATGCCCCATGCCGGGGCGAAATGACGCGCCGGAGCGGCATGATGTCACTCATGCCGACCATTCCCGCACCGATCATGACCTCGCTCGCCCAGCGGCTGCGCGCGCACGCCACGGCGAGCTGGCCCAAGCTGACCACGGTCCATGTCCGCTCCCGCGGCCAGTTCGCCTACGTGGACGGTGAGCTGGCCGGAGGCGACCGACTGCCGCTCATGCGGCTGCGCTACGGCGGCTCCGTGGACCGATGGGGGACAGCGATATAAGTGGCGAGCACGGACAGTTACGAGAACCAGGTCTGGTTCAAGGGCACCATCGAAGAGGTCTTCGACATGGTCTGCGACCTCCACATCGCTTGACGCTCTCGCACCGTCTTTGGGGCCTCGCCAGGCCCGAGCGCTCTCCGGCCCGGCCGCCCGGCCGCCCGGCCGCCCGGCCGCCCGGCCGCCCGGCCGCGACAGCATCAGGGCGGCCCAGGTTGCTGGTCACGCCCGCCTCTCACAGCATCGTGGCCCTCCCTGCTGCTGTCAGCCGCTGGTTTTAACAGCATCGTGGCCCTCCCTGATGTTGTCCTGACAGCAACGGGGAGGGCCGCGTTGCTGTCAAAACGGACCGCTGACAGCAACAGGAAGGGCCGCGATGCTCACGCTGCTCCCGCTGCGCCGTGCCAGGGCACGGCTCGCCACCGGCCTCAGCCAGTTCGAAGCCGCCATCCAGGCCGACCGGCTCGACCAGCAGGCAGACCTGGATTTAGCGCATGTCACGTGCCAGTGACGCGACCCCGGCCCGGCGCGGCACATCACCTCCGAGATCAACTCAAAGCCAAAGCGGCATCGCCGGGCCTCCTTGGAGTCTTCCCGTTGAAGACATCGCTGGTAACGTCGTCCTTGGAGGAGACGATCATGACCTATATCGCGTGCTGACCCCTTGACGAAGACCGGCTCTGGCTGGTTACCGACCAGGGCGCTGTGCGTAGCCGGCCGACTGCCTGGCCGTCCTGGCAGCCGCTTGAGATCTCACAGTTGAGGACTCAAGCGATGAGGGTCATGTTGTGCCCGATGAGTGATCCCGGCTACCTGTATCCGGTGATCGCCACCGGGCTTGAACTGAAGCGCCGGTGCCATGCCGTCACCGTGCTGGCCCGGCCCTCGGCGCAGGTCACCGTGGCGGGAGCCGGCCTGCCGGTGCTGCCGGCCGAGCATTATGGCGGGCCAAGGGCATTCTCGGTCGCGCTGTGGCCCCGCGAGGGCCCGACCCAGTACCAGGCCACGCTGCGGGCCGCGCGAGACTTCCGGGCCGACCTGCTGGTTACATCCGTGCTATGCCACGGCGTGCTGCTCGCGGCCGAGGTGCTTGACCTCCCCGTTGTGGTGCTGGGGCTGACGGCTTACCTGTGGAATTACCGGAGCGGCGCTCACGCGGAGCCGGAACAGGCGGCCCGGGCCTGGAGGACCCGCGACACGCTCAAGTTCTATCGCAGTGCGCGCGAGCAGGTCGGCCTGCCAGAGCGCAGGGATTGCCCGCCGGAGAGCCCGCTGATCGGCACGGCCCTTCTCCTGCGAGGCAGCCCGGCACTTGAGTATCCGGGCGCCGCGCTTCCCGAAAGAGTAGAACACGTCGGGCCGTGCGCCTGGGAACCGCGGGCTGACCCGGCCGAACTGGCTGAGGTGCTGGCGCACCTGGACCAGGGTGGCAAGCCGATCGTCTACGTTCACATGGGCCGTGTCTTCCAGGCGGGCGACCCGTGGCCGCGGCTCAACGCGATGTTCACCCGCGGCCCGTTCCAGGCCGTGATCGAGCTCGGACGTACCAGGGATCCCCGGCCGGACCCCGCCGCCGACATACTGCTTGTACGCAAGCCGTGGATGGATCCCTTGATCGGCCGGTCCGGGGCGGTGCTTACCAGTGCTACCTCAGCGCCCGTGCTGGCTGCCCTGGTGCGCGGTCTCCCGCTCGGCGTGTCCCCGGGCGGCTCAGAGCAGCCAATGCTGGCTCAGGCTTGCGTACGGGCAGGTGTAGCACTATACCTGCGGGGCGGGAAGAGCGATGACCACATGGCCAGTCTGATGGCGCTCTGGCAGGACCGGGCACTATATGAGCGCGCGGGTGCGCTCGGCCGCGCGCTGGCCGGGATGGATGGCGCTCGCCGTGCCGCGGACGCTATCGAGCGGGCTGGCATGCGACCCGCCGGGCACGCCGCGGCAGCGGGGTGGCAGACATCGTCCGGGGCGGCGTGAGCATCGTGGCCCTCCCTGTTGCTGTCAGCGGTCCTTCCTGACACCAAACACCGCTATCGAGTGCTGCACTGAGGTGCAGGGGTGTAGTTACAGCCACTGCCCGCTGACCAGCCGGCGGGATAACCGTCCTATCTGGCATGTATTTGCGCTAGCGTGCGGCAGAACCTGATCGCCTTTTATCTCGTCTCATGATGCAGAATCGACGACAACGAGAAGCGGTGGCCACATGCGATTCCGGCTGGTGCCCTGGCGGGCAGCGAGTTCGGTCACGATTTTCGGTACGGCTCTGGCTACGGTGCTGATCACGGCACCGGCCCAGGCGAGCATGTCTGCGGCTGATATCGGGCACTCGATTACTATGCGCTCAAATACGACCGCAGTGGTGCATTCAGTTCCGTCTGCGCCATCCGCCCGCGGGGCTGGCGCCATTACCGGCGTCGTTGACGGCGCGGGCGGCAGGCCGCTCACGGCCGCGTGCGTCGTGGCCAGCGGGCCTGGCGGCAGCGTGCTCGCGGTGACGACGTCGGACGGGCGGTACACGCTGGCTGGTCTTCAGCCTGGGCGGTACACGCTCAGGTACAGCGCCTGCGCGGCCGGCGGTCACTACGCTGATCAGTGGTGGGGCGGTGCCGCCTGGCCGGACAGTCCCGCCAGGGTGAGCATCGCCGCTGGGCAGGAACGCCAGCTGGCGACAGTCACGCTGCGGTCCACGGTCCCTTCTGCCCCGGCCCTACCTCCGGCCATCGCCAGGCTCAAGTCGCCCGGTGCTGTCCCAGGGCTGAATCCGCAGGCCAGCGCGGCCGGCCAGCCGGCCAAGCGAGCCGTGGCACCGGCGCGATCGCGGGCACGGTCACCGGAGGCGGGAAGCCCCTCAGCGGTGTCTGCGTGTTCGCCTTCGGCCAAGGCGGCGGCCACACCCTCACCTCGAAGGCCGGCCGGTACCGGATCGCGAAGCTCAAGGCCGGGCGCTTTGAGGTGGTATTTATCCCCGCCGGCTTCTGCGGCAAGAACACGGGTAACTGGCTTGAGCAGATATACAAAAACCGCAACGGGCCGATCTTCCACGGCAAGCCCACCCGCGTGCCGGTCAGGGCGGGCAAGACCACGAGCGGCATCGACGCATCGCTGCGGCTCGGCGGTGAGATCACGGGAACGGTCAAGAGCCAGGCCGGCAAGACGCTGTCGCGGGTGTGCGTACAGGCTGAGGGGCGCGACGGCAAGGCCTTCGTCGATGGCTTCACTGAGTCGAACAAGCACGGCGGATACGTCCTTCACTCCCTGTATCCCGGCAAGTACGTCCTCGTGTTCATACCCAGGTGCGGAAATACAGGGAACTTCGTGCCGCAGTGGTGGCGGGATTCGGCGACTCAGAAGCATGCGACGAAGGTCGCGATCACGAGCGGCCTGATCGTCAAGGGCATCAACGGGGCGCTTCGGCCAGGAGCCGTCATCAACGGCGTGGTCCGAGGCGGCGGCCCGCACGGAGCGCTCCTGAAGGGCATCTGCGTCTTCGCCGAGCCGACAAGGCAGTCAGGGCCGTTCTTCGAGTTCGACCGCGCGGTCACGAACTCCCATGGCGCCTACCGGCTGACCAGCCTGACGACGGGCAAGTACCGGCTCATCTACCTGCGCGGCTGCGGCAACAGAGGAAACTTCCTCGGGGCAAGGCGGACCGTTTCTGTCGTCGTCGGTCACGTGAAGAACGGGGTCGACACGTTCCTCCCCGTCGGCGCGATCATCAAGGGCAAAGTGACCGATACCCACGGCAGCCCTGTCCGCGGCATCTGCGTCGCGGTCAGTGGCCATGGCTTCAGCGCGGCTACGACGGCGGCCGACGGAACATACTCGGCGGTCGCCTTGCCGACAGGCTCTTACAAGGTGTCCTTCTCCGGCGGCTGCCACAGCACGGGAAGCTACGCCCCGCAGTATTACCGGGGGCAGGTCAACGTCGGCTCCGCTGATCCCGTGACCGCCACCGCCGGGCATACCACCGGGCGAATCAACGCTGTCATGCAGCCGGGCGGAACGATCACCGGGATAGTCACCGACAGCAGCGGAAACAGGCTGAACCGGCTGTGCGTCGTGGTGCAAATCCCATCGGAGGCGCAGTCCGGCTACCCGTTCGGCAACATTCAGTTCACGAAAAACGGCGTGTACACCGTGCGGAACCTGGTGCCAGGGGACTACGCGGTGAACTTCGGCTGCCTATTCGGCTCGCGGGACTTCGCCAGCCAGTGGTTCAGGGGCCAGCCTGGTCAGGGATCCGCTGACCTTGTCTCGGCGCCAGCCGGCCGGATCACGTCAGGGGTCAGCGCGGTCATGCGGCCGGGCGGGTCCATCGCGGGCGTCGTGACCAGCGGCGCCGGCCGCGCGCTGTCGGGAATCTGCGTGGAAGCCATTCCGCATGGCGGGCCGCCTCCCGGCCAGTTCAGGTTCTTTAGCCGCACGATCGCCTTCACCAACCGCCTCGGCGCTTACCACATCGATCACCTCGCCGCGGCTAAGTACGACGTCGAGTTCGGCTGCTCCGGGAACCGGTTCGCCAGCCAGTGGTGGAAGGGAACGGCGTCTCGTGCCTCAGCGACCCCAGTCCCGGTCGTGAACAAGACCACCACGACCGGGATCAGCGCCGCGATGACCACTGGCGGATCGATCTCAGGCGAAGTGACGACCGGCGCGAGCCACCCGCAGAGCCGTATCTGCGTCTCAGCGAACGACGGGGCGGACTTCACCTTCGGCGAGGCGATCACCAACGGCCAAGGGCGCTACACGATCAAGAACCTCAGCAGCGGCTCCTACCAGGTCTCGTTCTTCGACTGCGGCTTCGGCAAAGGGCACGTCAGGCTCGGGACGGCGACCCTGCCTCAGGCGGTGAAGCTGGTCGCGCCGCACGCCGTGACCACGGCGAACGAGAAGCTGTCCCCAGCCGGCTCGATCTCGGGCACCGTGCTCGGCGGACCAGGCGCCACCCCGCAGTCCGGTGCCTGCGTCGTCGCGGTACCCGCAGGCGGGAGCGCCGCTGCCGAGTCCGCGGAGACCAACTCGACCGGCACCTATAAGTTGGCGGGCCTGGCCCCCGGCACCTACAAGATCTACCTGGGCGATCCGTTCTGCCCGTTCACCGATGACTCCTTCGCCCCGCAGTGGTATCAGGGCCAGTCGTCGGAGGCCGCGGCGACCGGCGTGAAGGTGGTCTCGGGCAGCGATACGTCCGGTGTCGGCGCGACCTTGGGCGGCGACGGCACGATCACAGGCGTCGTGACCACACGGTCGCACAAGCCAGTCGCAGGCGAGTGCGTGACGGCGTCGCCGGTCAACCCGGTACCTGACCCGCTGCTCGGCGCCGCGCCGCGCCCGGTGGTCGCGATCAGTTCTGGCTCCTACGTACTGACTGGCCTCGTGCCAGGTAAGTACACAGTCGAATTCTCGACCGGCTGCGGCGCCAGCGGATTCCGCCCGCAGTGGTGGCACCACGCCAGTTCGGCGGGCAAGGCGACCGTGATCACGGTGCCCGCGGGCGCCACCATCAACGGCATCAGCGCGGCTCTCCGCTAACCAGGGTTTCGCGGGTAGCCGGCCCGGCCGGGGCCGGCTGCCCGCGAAGTCGTGTTGAGGCGAGCTGTCCGTCTGAGGCTGGAAACCAGAGCTTTCTTAGCTTGAAATAATTCCCCCGGGCTGATCAAAGGTCAGCAGGGGCACGTCGTCAGGGCGAACGTGAGGTCGTCAAGTTCATACGCCGTCGGGATCGCAATGATTGCTGGTCTTGCCCGCCTCCAACAGCATCGTGGCCTCCCTGTTGCTGTCAAAACGGACCGCTGACAGCAACAGGGAGGGCCACGATGCTCACCCTGCCCAAGGCTCACACTGCCCCGGCGGCGCCGTGCCGGAGCGCAGTGCGCGTCCGCCCAGGAACACAGATCAACCACGGAGGCACCAGTTCAAAATCTCAATGGGAAAAGCCTCCCGCTGACCCCGCCAGACGCCTGACTCTCCACCGTCCCGAGACACCCGGGCGCCTCATGGGTCACTTCCATGCACAACGATGGCTTCGGGCCGTTGACTCTGCAGGGTGGGCTGGCGTACCGTTTGGCGAGTCACAGGGGGCTTATAAACCGGCAAAGTAGAAGGAGGCCGGAATGTCGGCTCCCAGGGCTGGCCACGGGCCGAAGATCGCGTCGAGGAAGCTCTTCGCGTCGCTTGCGGTGGTGGCGGGACTGTCGCTCTTGACGGCAGCGTGTTCTTCGTCCTCGGCGCCGAATTCCACGGCGACGTCCGCGGGCGGAACGCTGACGGTCGCGATTCCGAACGCGGCTGACGCCCTCGACCCCACCACGGACACCACATTTGTCGGGCGGATCATCTTCGCCAACATGTGCCTGGGCTTGTACGGCATCAGCGCGCAGCAGCAAGTGGCGCCGGTGCTCGCCAACTCCCTGCCGACGATCTCTGACGGTGGCTTGCTGTACACCATCCACCTCCGCGCTGGCGTCAAGTTCAACGATGGCACCGCATTCAATGCCCAGGCCGTCAAGACCTCACTGGACCGGGATAGGACCCTTTCAACCTCGGCCCGTGCCGTGGAACTGAAGGCGGTCAAGAGCGTTACCGTCCTGAATGCCTCGACCGTCCAGCTTCATCTCTCGGAGCCCTACTCGCCGCTGACCACGGTCCTGGCCGACCGGTCCGGAATCGTGATGTCGCCGAAAGCCCTCGCCCGCGAGGGCAAGAATTTCTCGCAGGACCCGGTCTGCGTCGGTGCTTACGCCTTCCAGTCGCGCCCGTCGCTCAACCAGGTTGATCTCGTGGCCTCCAAGGACTTCTACGGAGGCAAGCCCAAGATCAGCAAGCTCGTGTTCACGGTCATCGATGACCCGTCAACCTGCTACGCGGACCTGCTGTCGGGAGCGATCAACCTCGCGGCACCCGGCTGCCTCGCACCGAACGACTACAAGCTCCTGACCAAGAACTCCGCGTTCGTGGCACAGAACCTCGTCTCGCCTGGCTACGCGGGACTCGACATCAACGTGTCCAACGGAGCGGGTTACAACAAGCCGGCGAGCCCGGCGAGCAACCCGCTCGCGACGCACCCCACCCTGCGCGAGGCCCTCGCCCTGACCCTCAACCGGTCCACCATCAACCGGGTCGCCTTCGATGGCGTCAACCAGCCGGGTTGCGGGCCGATCAGCCCGCTGAGCCCCTTCTACACCCAGCTGGCCTGCTCTGGGCCAGACATCACGAAGGCTAAGCAGCTTGTGTCGGCCTCCGGCGTGCCGACGCCGATCAACCTGACGCTGATGGTTCCGACCGGCTCACTCAACGTCGAGCAGGGTGAGATCATCGCGTCTGAGGCCAAGCCGGCCGGCTTCAACATCAAAGTCCAGCCGACCGAGTTCACCACCGCGCTCACTAACGCCGCGGCCGGCAATTACCAGCTCTTCGACATCGGCTGGTCCGGGCGAGTCGATCCCGATCAGGACACGACCGCCTTCTACACGCAAGGTAATCCGAATGACTACACCGGTCAGGCGCCGTCCTCGGTCCTGACGCCCTTGGCGCAGGCCGACCAGACGACGGACGTAGCGAAGCGGAAGGCGCTGTATCTCCAGGCAGAGCAGGCCATGGTCCAGTGGGGCGGGATCATCTACCTGTTCCATGCCACCAACCAGGTCGGATACCAGAAGAAGGTTACTGGCGTGTCCTTCACTCCCGATGGCCTGTTGCACTTCGCCTCGGCTGCGATCGGCTAGCCATCACGGCCCGCACTGGCTTCGCGGACGGACGATGACTATCAGATGAGGGCCTATGTGGCGCGTCGACTGGGCCAGTCCCTCTTCACGCTTGTCATCGCATCACTGCTGGTCTTTCTCGGCGTCCGGGCCATCCCCGGGAATCCGGCGACCGCGCTCACCGGCAACGCTGCCCTTTCGCCTGCGGCGATCGCCGCCATCAACAGGCAGTACGGACTGAACCAGCCGATGCCGGTGCAATACGCGGATTGGCTCCGCCAGGTCCTGACCGGTCATCTTGGCACATCGCCGGTTACCGGTATCTCGATTACAGCCGAGCTAGCGAGCGCCTTCCCGGTAACCATCGAACTGACCATCCTGGCCATGCTGATCGGCATTCTCATCGGCGTTCCGGCCGGAATCATCGCAGCCGTACGGAGGGGCAAGCTAGCTGACTACGCAGGCAACGCGATCGCGCTTTTCGGTCTGTCCATTCCCAGCTTCTGGTTCGGCATCATTCTCATTCTCGTCTTCGCCGTCAAGCTCCATGTGCTGCCCGCCTCCAACTACGTGTCGTTTCTATCTTCACCCGGATCGAACCTCAGCCATATGGTGATGCCAGCCTTCGTGCTCGGCACCGGCGTCGCTGCTGTCCTCATGCGCCAGATGCGGTCCGGGATGCTCGAGGCGCTGCGAGCGGACTATGTGCGCACGGCGCGGGCAAAGGGACTCCCAGAGCTATCAGTAGTGCTCAAGCACGCGCTTCGCAACAGCCTCGTCACCGTGGCCACGGTCATCGGACTGCAGATCGGCGTCCTGCTCTCCGGGGTCGCCGTGACCGAGACCGTGTTCGGCCTGTCTGGCATCGGAAGCCTGACGATCAACGCCGTCTTCCAGCGCGACTATCCGACGATCCAGGCAGTGGCGCTGATCACCGCCGCCGCGGTCATCGCCATCAACTTCGCCATGGACTTCGTGTACGCGTTCTTGAGCCCCAGAGTTCAGGTTGAGGGAGCCGCGCAATGAGCCTCGCCATCGTGCCCGATCCCGTGGCATTGCTCGACATGGCGGAACGCTCCGGCCGGCGCTGGTGGCGGCGACTTTTCCAGCGCCCTCCGGCGGTGATCGGCCTGGCGGGCGTGGCCCTGGTGACGATCGCCGCGATCTTCGCCCCGCTGCTGTCGCCCTACTCTCCGGTGGCAAGCAGCTTCCAGCACATTCTCGCGCCGCTTTTTTCTCCCGGACACGTGCTGGGCACCGACGAACTCGGACGGGACGTACTCTCGCGGCTGATTTACGGCGCCCAGCCCACTCTCGAGGTCGGGATGCTTGCGACCGGGCTCGCGCTGGCAGTCGGCGTGCCTGTCGGGCTGGTGTCCGGTTACTATCGCGGCGCCCTGGACATGCTCGCGATGCGGGTCACCGACGTCGTGCTGGCCTTCCCGTTCCTGCTCCTGGCGATCGGCTTCGCCGCTATCTTCGGCCCGTCCTTGCGAAACGTCGTTTTCGCACTGGGGATCGCGTCGCTGCCTGGATTCGTCCGCATAGCCAGAGCCGAGGCGATGGCGTTGCGGGAGCAGGACTACGTCCAGGCGGCGATCGTTTCCGGCGTGCGAGATCGGGTCATACTCTTCCGCCATCTCCTGCCGAATATGGCCGGGCCGATTCTGGTGCAGGCCACGCTGACGATTCCGGGAGCGATCCTCGGGTCGGCACTGCTCGCCTATCTCGGCCTTGGAGAGCAGCCGCCGACCGCTTCCTGGGGGACTATGCTGACGGCCGCTCAGGAGCACCTGTTCAACGACCCGTGGCTCGCGGTCTTGCCCGGCCTGGCGATCTTCATCACGACGCTGTGTTTCAATCTCCTGGGCGACGGCCTGCGGGACCTCTTCGACCCGGCTTTGAGCTGACATGCAGGACCTGCTGGAAGTCGAGAATCTCCAGGTCCGGCTGTTCGACCGGACGGGTCCGGTGCTTGCCGTTCGCGGAGTCAGCCTCTCGGTCGGGCGCGGTGAGGTCGTGGCGCTAGTGGGCGAGTCCGGATGCGGCAAGTCGGTCACCGCGCTCTCTATGCTGCGGCTGCTTCCCGGCAATGCCCAGGTATCCGGCTCGATCCGGCTCGACGGACAGGATGTGCTCGAGCTCAGCTCCAGCCAGCTCCGCGCCGTCAGGGGCGGGGAGATCGCCATGGTCTTCCAGGAGCCCATGACCTCACTGAACCCGGCTTTCAGCGTCGGGAACCAGATAGCCGAGGTGCTGAGGCTGCACCAGGGCTTGCGGGGAGACCGGGCCCGAGCTCGTGCCCTGGAGTTGCTGCGCATGGTCGGGATCGGTGCCGCGGACACGCGGCTCAGGTCCTTCCCGCACGAGCTCTCCGGTGGCATGCGCCAGCGGGTCATGATCGCGATGGCGCTGGCCGGCGAGCCGGATCTGCTCATCCTGGATGAGCCGACCACGGCCCTGGACGTGACCACCCAGGCGCAGATCCTCGACATCGTGCGTGACCTGCGCAATCGCACCAGCACGGCCATCCTGCTCATCACCCACGACCTTGGCGTGGTCGCCGATCTCGCGGACAGGGTGGTCGTCATGTACGCGGGCGCCAAGGTGGAGGAAGCCGGCGTATACGAGCTGTTCGGGGCTCCCAGGCATCCGTACGCCGCGGGATTGCTTGGCGCGCTGCCTAGCTCGGCCCTCACCCGGCGGGAGGCGGGTCCGCAACGCCTGGCCGAGATCCCCGGCATCGTCCCGGTGCTCCGCGAGCCACTCGAGAGCTGCGCGTTCGCGCCGAGGTGCCATAGCGCCGCCGATCAGTGCCGCACGCAGCCACCGCCGCTCGCGCCCTGCGGCCCGGGCGACGATCACGCGGTTGCCTGCTTCCACCCAGAGCCGGCCGCGACGGTGCCGGCATGAGCGACGCGCTGCTCGAGGTAGACAACCTCGTCATGGAGTTCCGGTCGCGCCGCGGAACTGGCGGCGGCCGGGTTCAGGCGGTGCGCGGCGTGAGTTTCACCATCGGGAAGGGAGAGATTCTCGGGCTGGTCGGCGAAACCGGTTCAGGCAAGACGACGGTGGGCAAGTGCGTTGTCCGCCTGCTGAACCCGAGTGCCGGCACGGTGAGGTTCGACGGCCAGGACATCACGGGAGTGCCGAGCCGCAGTCTCCGTCAGCTTCGGGCGCGCATCCAGATGGTGTTTCAGGATCCCTATTCCTCGCTTGACCCGCGGATGACGGTGGCGCAGATCGCGGCGGAGCCGCTCCGAGCCCACGCCCCTGGCTCACGCGAGCAAACGCGCGCCAGGGCCGCGAAAGCGATTGAGCGCGTCGGATTGTCGCCTGCTGTCCTTCAGCGACTTCCCCATGAGCTGTCAGGCGGCCAGCGCCAGCGGGTGGGTCTAGCCCGGGCGCTAGTGCTCGAGCCGCAGCTGCTGATAGCGGACGAGCCGGTCTCGGCTCTCGACGTCTCCGTCCGGGCTGGCATCCTGAACCTGCTTGCCGACCTGCAGCGGTCGATGGGGTTCTCATGCCTGTTCATCACCCACGACCTGTCGGTGGCCGAGTTCCTCTGCGACCGGGTGGCGGTGATGTACCTGGGCGAGATCGTGGAGGTAGGCACTCGCGACGAGCTGTTCACTGACCCGCGTCATCCCTACACGCAGTCACTGCTGGCCGCGGCGCCGGTCCCGGATCCCGTGCGGCAACGCCAGCGTTCAGGAGTGCGGCTCACCGGTGAGCCAGCCAGCAACGTCGCACCGCCTCCGGGCTGCGGCCTGCACCCCCGCTGCCCGCTCGCCGACGAGCGCTGCATCGCCGAGGCGCCGGCTTTCACGGTTGTGTCGACCCTCGGGCACATGGCCAGATGCCACCGTGTGGAAGAGCAGCCTTCGCGCGCCCGGGCCTGACCTGGACGCGAGCCCGGAATCCTGTCATCGAGCGCCGCCGTTGGCATTGATCATCCAGAGTTCGCCGTCGTTCTCGCTCTTCTGCCAGGAACATACGACCTTGGTACCCGAATCATTGAATGCCGGTTCCACGCACTCCACGCCTGACCCGCCAACCTGCCGGGCCTTTCCGGTAGCCAAATCGACTAGCCAGAGTCCGAGGATGCCCCTGATGTTGCCGCCGATCGCCACTGTCCGCTGATCACGGGACAGGGCATATCCGGTCAGGTGCCTGATACCACCGATTACCTTACGAGGCTGGCCAGCCAGATCCCACCGATACAGCCCCCATGGCGCATCCTCACGGGTTATGCCATCAGAAACGCCCTGCACCGCTCCCGAAGCGACGAACATGAGCTCTCCGTCGGCCATCGCAACCGGCGCCGTGGCCTTCCCGTACGCGGGACACTTTCCCAGACCCTGGTGCAACGCCTGACCCATTCCCTGGTCCAGCCGCCATGAGTGCCCATCGATCGTCACCGGCTTAGGAAACTGACCAAGTGCCCGGTGAACTACAGGCCAGATAGCTCCGCACTCCCCGTTCTCATCGGACACGAAACCGTCAGCCAGTCCGGGCTTCCAAGCATAGAGGTTGATGGATGGAAGCTCAGGGAACCTGGCCAGGACCGACTCCACGCGGGTCTTCGTATTCAGCGCCACGAGGTCATCGAATAGGGGCGCCGTTCCGCCCGGACGGCACGTTCGGTCAAGACCGAGACGCCCGTCCGGCAATCTGGTCAAAGATCCGTAATCCGCGCGCGGGCACACGCCAGACGGCTTCCAGCGCACCCGCTGCGCCTTGCCTCCCGGTCTCACCCGCCACAGCGAGTCCGTCAACGCCTGGCCAGGCGGTGCGGTATTCGGCAGGAAGATGAAGTACAGATAGCCGTCTGGCATCCACACCGGCGACGCCAGCGCACCGTCAGGCGGGGCGTTCAGTCGCACGCCATGAGGCTGCGCCGAGAATCCGCTGCCGCTGCCGCCGCCGATGGCGCAGCCGGAAAGAGCCATCGGCATCATCAACGCCAGGATCACAGCGATCCGCGCGAACCGGCGTCTGCCGTCGCTCATCCGGTCAGCCAGCCAACCAGGTCCCGGACGCCCTTCACTGCGTAGCGACCTGCTTCCAGTGCGCCCGAAGCCTCTTCGTTGTAGTTTCCGGTAAACCATCCTACGCCTGTCTGGGTGATTCCGGACAGGATGTGGGCTCCGTCGTAGGTCGGGTCGAAATAGCGCGGGTCAGTTGCGTCATTGGCAAGTCGCACGCAGATCTGGCCGCAGATGTCATTTGCGACCGTATCAACGCCAGGTTGATGGCGTAGCGCCCATCGATAGACCTGCGCGCCTGTGCCGATGCTGAGTTCCTGCGGGGTCGGGTACGCGCCGTGAGCAGGCCCGACGTTCGTCATCCCGTACCAGGTCGAGGTGTCTTCCGCGTGACTCCACAGCTTGCGCTGAGTGTCATTGAAGACAAGGCCCTCTCGCTTGGTGTCTTGGAAGAACGCCGCCCATTTGACCGCGCCAGGGTTGCCTTGACTGTCTGCAGACCCCCTGGCCATAGCCAGACCACGTTCGATGCCGTTCAGGATCGTTGAGTCCGTCCAGGACGACCAGCTGCCGTTGGTACCGAGGTTGTCGTCTTCGAAGAAAGCGAGGACTCCGGAGATATTTCGGTCGAATGTCGAATTGATCTGGAAAGCCGGCCCGTAGTAGTTCAGGACTGACGTGATCCACACGCGGCGCTGCGGGATATTCATCGACTGAATGACGACGATAGTCAGGCTCAGGCTCGGAGCGCTATGGATGGGAGGCGCGTAGCAGTAGTAGCAGATGGGCGCGGGAGCGGCATGGGTCTGTTGTGATGACCAGTGTTCGAGGAACTGGAAGGAGCCGCAGGGTCCTTCCGCGATGCACGGCATCAGGCCGGACGGGTCCGTCTGGCTGACCGGGTTGTCGCCGGCGTAGGCGTAGCCGTTGAGCTGTTGCGGAGACGCTGTTTCCACGATGGCATCGACGGAAATGAACCGGCCGAGACTGGCGTCGTAGTTCCTGGCGCCGACGATGACCAGGCCCGTGTTGGTGTCGGTGGGCTTGCCAAGGAAGCCGTTGGTGTCAGGCCAGGCCCCTGTCGCGGTGCCGCGCGGGGCGCCGAACGGGGTTTCCTCGCGCCAGGCTGGATTCTGGCACGTGTTGTCCAGGACGAGCAGGCTGGTGCCGCGGGTGTCCGTGAGTTCGAAGCTGTAGGCGTTCCCGGCGCCAGTGCGCACAGCGGTGCCGCCGCCTGGCAAGGCCAGGAACCTGGTACCGGTCACCGCGCCGCTCGCGGTGTTCAGGACCAGTTGCTCGCCGAAGATGAACAGGGTCGTCTGGCCCGGATCCTTCTGCAGCAGGAGGTTCCCTTCCGCGTCGTAGACATAGCTCGTGATCCCCGCTGGGGTGGTGTCGGACTTGAGCTTGCCGTCGTCATACCAGGCAAGGGTCTGGTTTCCCGACGGCAAGTTCCTCGTGATGGTGTCCCCGTCGGCGTCATAACTGTAGGTCGAGGTACCCGCGCCAGGGCCGGTGGTGACCGCGGAGGTCAGGGTGTCAGGCTGGCTCTTGCCGTTGCCGTTGTAGGCATAGGTCGCGACGGTGTCGGTCCCGCCGGTCACCGAGTGCTGGGTCTGGGTTCCCTGGTCTCCAAGCGGGCTGTAGGTCCAGGACGTCCAGTACGCGCCTGCGGTGACCCCGTCGCTCACGGTTCCGCCGGTTCCCGTGGACGGCCCGGCCGTGCATGGATGAGTGCCGTCGGTGGTCCAGGCCTTGGTCAGCCGCTGCAGCAAGTCGTAGCCGAAGCACTGCAGCTCAGTAGCGCTGCCATTCCTGACGTCCTGCTGGGAAGTGATGTTCCCTGACGGGTCGTAGGCGTAGGAGGTGTCGTCGTACGGCGTGGAGGTGATCGCGGTGTTGGCGACCTTTGAATCGGTCAGCATGCCGGTGTGCGGGTCGTAGGTGTTGGTGATGTAGGCGTTGGTCGTACTTGAGCCGATCTCTTCCTGCGCCACCTGAGAGAACGCGGTGTAGATGGTCGGCTGGGTGTAGGTCGCCAGGCCCGAGGACAATGTGGAAGGCAGGTCGAACGAGGCGATGTAGCCATGAGTGACCGTCTCGGCCGGCAGTGCCCCGCCGTTCGGGGAGGCGGGGTAGGTGTCACGGAATGGCAGCCCGGTGGTCGCGGTGTAGCTGTGCGACAGCGTGTAACTGCCGGCCAGGTTCCCCTCCGCCGAAGGGATGGTGACCTTCTCACCGAGCGACTCGCCGAACACATTGAATCCGGTCTGCTGGAACGTGTAAGTGTTCCCGTTATAGGTTGAGGTCTCGGTGGTCAGCTGACCGACCGCGTTAGTCAGGCCGGGCACCGCGTCGTTGGAATTGTCATACGTCCACGAGGCGATCTGGGGCGAGCTCGTCGATGTCCCGTCATACTCCCCGATCCTGCGACTCAGCGGATCGTAGGTGTAGGTGATCGCGTGACCGAGCGCGTCGGCGGCGGAGGTCAGGTTGCCGTCCGCGTCGTAGCTCATCGTCGTGGTGCCGGCATTCGGGGTCGTCGTCGTGATCGCCTGGCCGAGGGAGTTGTAAGTGCGGGTCCACTGCTCGCCCGTGGACACGTCCTTGATGGCCGACAGCCAGCCCCGGGCTTCGTAGGAGTACGTGGTCGCCTGCGATGCCCCGCCGGCCAGGCTGACCGTGGCGAACCCGCCCGCGTTGGTGCCCGTGGTCACCGTCGGGGCGGTCGTGTAGGAGTCCAGCTCTGTCTGCCGGCCGACAGCGTCAGTGGTCACGGTAGTCGGGGTGCCACCGGTCGGCGGGACGATGGTGACCTTGTCCCCGGTGTACGCGCTGTAGGCGATCGACTTGACCGCGGAGTTGTCATACGAGGTGACGATGACCGGCCGGCCGAGCCCGTCGAACTGGGTAAAGGTCTGGCTCGGGACCTGGCTGTCTGGCACAGTCACGATCGTCGAGCCTGGGTTCGCGCCTTGGTCCCACCAGTTCGTATTGGTCTTCCACTCAAAGCCGCGGCTGTCATAGAAGTCATCGGTGACCAGCATGCCGCCCTGCGGGGTCGGCACCTGCGTCTGGCGCAGCCGCAGCTGCGAGTCATACAGCGCGGTTGAAGTGAGGTAATTGCCCGAGTCGTTCAGCCGCTGCGTGGTCACTACCGAGGGCACGCTGTTCGACACCGCGTAGGAGTAAACCAGGCTCGCCGCCGTGCTGGTGGCCCGGCCGTTCTCCCATACCGCGATAAGCCGGCCGAGCCCGTCGTAGTGCATGTTCGTCACGATGCCGTTGACATCGGTGGTCTGGACGGGCAGGCTCCGCGCCGGGTCAAGGCCGGTGGTCACGACCTGGCCGAGCGGGTTGGTCACGGTCTCGGCAGTCGTGTTGCCGTTGGTCATCGTGTAGCTGGTGACGGTCGGGGTGTAGGTACTGCCGTTGTACCCGCCGTTGCCGTCGTATGCCTTGATCATCCGGCCATATTGGTCATAGACCGCCGCGGACGTGGTCTTGTAGGTGAAGGTCCCGCCGGAGTACCCGGTAGCCTCCCGCACGACTGACACGTCGCCCAGGGTCGGAGCCGCCTGCGGCCAGGCCGGGGATGCGGGCTGCGGCCAGGTGGTCGCCAGCGTCGGGTTGTCGTAGAACGTGCGGGTGTCGGAGACGATGTTGGACTGGCCGCCCCGCCGGCGCGGTCAGCGCGTTCACCTGCCCGCTGCCGGGCGCGGATGACCCGTTCGGGTTGGACCCGCCGCAAGGCAGCGCGTCGGTCTCGGTCTCGGCCGCCAAACCGGCGAGGTTTTCCCCTGCGTTCGCTGGAGCGTAGGTCGTGAAGGTACACCTCTGCTGCGAAGTGTCGTTCAGGTCGCCGTGCGCGAAGACGAACAACGGCATGCCCGCGGTCGGGCTGGTCAGGTTCGTGTTATAGCTGGTGTCGGTCTCGGTTTCCCGCCAGGTGGTGGTGGAGGTGTCGGTGATCGCCTGCCGGGTCCAGTTCTCGACCTGGCCGGTGAAGTTCGCGGTCAGGGCCGGCAGCCCCTGAGCCGTCCGCGTCCTGGTGGCCACCGCCGGCGACACCCAGTACGAGTCGATCGTCGAATGATCCGCCGGCCCGCCCGGGTAGGTATAGGCGGTGGACTCGAGCACGGCACCGGCGAGCTGGTTGACATCTTCGTGGGACTTCTGCTGCGAATCGGGCAGGTCGACCTCGGTGGTGTTGTTGTCATCGGACATGCCCTGGTAATACGTCGTCTCGGTCTCGGTCTTCGGATCGGCCCCGGTCCCGTTGTAGGTGATCACATCCTGGTAGCCGCGCCACTGGCCCCAGGTCCGGAACTTGGTCTTGACCACCTCGTTGTCGTCGTAATGCCACGCCGGCCTGGCATAGGTATAAGAGGTGAACGTGCCAGGCGATCCGCCCGCCGGATCCGACACGCTCACCGACTGCACCGCGTACTTGTTGAACCAGTCCTCGCCCAGGTTCCCGGGCGTGAACGCCCCCCAGTACACCGGGAAGCAACTCGTGTGGTTGTCCGACGGCGACGGATACGGCCCGCCCGGCGTGCACGCGTTGACCTGCTCGTACGTGACCGAAATGACCGCGCCGGTCTCAGTGCTGACACCGGTGATCCGGTATCTGTCCAGCGCCGGGTTGTTCCCCGGATTTGTCCGGTTCCCCAGCTGCGACCCGGCGAAGCTCAGCTTCGGCAGCGTGACTGCCGGGCCGCCCGCCGTGGTGTCGGAGCCGGTCCTGGTCACGGAGTCCAGCCACAGCGCCGGGCTCGTCCCGTCCCCGGTCGCAGGGAAATGCTGCGCCAGCACCCAGCTATCCACAGCCACGTACGCCGATCCGTTCCACTGCGACGCCGTCACCGACGTCAGCCGCACCGTCGACCAGAACGACGGCGCCGTGGTCTGGCACGAGGCCCCGGCCGCGCAGTTATCCGCCGCGTACGGCACGTCCAGCCAGTTCTTCGCGTTCGTGGAATTCAGGGGATCGCACGTCCCGGTAAAGCAGCGGTCACCAGTGGCAAAGCTCACCTGATCCGCCGCATGCCCGTTATAAGCGTTCCCGTCAGCGAACCCGTAATCAATATGGTCCAGATGGGAGTCCCGGATGTACGACACCGCGCTGGTCGTCTTGCCGTTCTCCGCGTATGCGTTCGAGTCCTGGTTGTAGTAATACGCCATCGCGTCGCCGTGCAGGTCCTTGACATAATCCAGGTTCCACCGGTACGCCATCACGCACACCGACGATGACCACGTGCTGTCATAACACGGATCCCCGCTATGCGCGGAGAACACCGGCGCCGAGTCCACCGAATTTGTCTCGGCATCCCCGCCGGCCCACCCCGGCAACTGATTCAGCCCGAACGAATACGTTGTCCCGCTCCGCTCCGTCACCGTCCAGTAATCAGTGAACTTCGTGCCCTGCCCATTATTGGATGACACATGATGGGTCACCACCTCGCCGTTATCCGACGCTGTCGTGCAGGTGCTCGTCGTCGTGTAACTAAACGGAACCGGGCACACCAACGGCGTCGATGACCCGGCCAGCGACAACGTCAGCACCGGGCCGTCGTAACACTCATCCGCCGTCGACTGCGGCGACGCGCTGCCCTCCGGGTTGTCCTGGCACGACGTAAACGACTGCTCCACGAACGCCTGCGGAGTCGACCACCCGTCTCCCACCCACGACGCCTGAGCCTGCGTCGACGCGGTCTGCCCGTCCACCGACCCGGAGTCATAATTCAGCCCGACAGCCGGGACCAGTCCGCCCGCGGCCGGCGGCACTGCCATCGGATACGCGTACGTGAACGACCCCGCCGAACCGCCCGCGGTCCACGTACCCGACGCCCGCAACGTCGTCGCGTTATACGTTCCCGCCGATCCGCCGCCATCGGTATTTCCTGGAGCCGCCGCCAGCACCACCGTCCCCCGGCCCGGCAGAGTCACCTGCGCCGACACTGTCCGGGTCCTCGCGTCATTCACCGACGCTAGCTGCCGGCCCTTCCGGCACTCCGCCAGTCGCGGCGTCGTCAGCGCGCACCCCGGCAAGATCTCCAGGTCCAGGCTCAGCCCGTAGTTACCGCCCGATACCTGCCCGAACCCGGAATAATTCACACCCAGGCGCACCAGGCCGCCAGCCGTCCCCGCGGCGCGGGCGGTGAACACCACTCCCCGGACCCCAGCCGCCACCGCCTGCCGGTGCCCGGTCACCGCCACCGCCACCGCCGACGGCCCTCGCCCCAGCCCCGCGCGGCTCGCCACCACGGGCACGCCAGCCACCCCGGCCAGGCCAGTGACCGGGCCACGTCCTGCCAGTACCGACGACACCGGCAACGGCGCTCCCGGCTTGAGCGGCGACACCGCACCCGCCAGGCTGACCACCCCCGACGCCGCCCTCGGCCACTCCGTTCCTGACGGCCGCGCCACCGACGCCGCCTGATTACGCACCCGCGCCCTGCGGACGCCAAGCACCCCCACGCTCCGCGCCGCCGTCACCCGCGGCACCGCCGGCCGCGGACCCGGCCGCAACGCAGCCGCCGCAGGCGGCTGCCCGCCCGATACCAGCAATCCCCCAGCAAGCCCGACGCCGGCCGCGGCCGCGACCCATCGCCGCGCACCCAGCACCCGCCGCACCCGCCGCACCCGCCAGCCGGACATAGCTACCTCACATGGCAGAACATCATGAGCAGCCCTCATCCGGGCCGCAGCGAGGTACTCATAATTACCACCACACCTGTCCAATAGCTAGGATCAATATCCAAATCACTACGCACCTCAACAGGACCGCTAATAAAATTGACCGCAATCGGTCATGTTTCGCTCTTTCTGCAGCATATTCCGGTAACGGCACCGGCAGGCGCAACGCCCGTTATCCCACCTAAACAGAGTTCTCTCCGCCAGGGCCAGCCGCCGCGGATCCCTTTCCGCCGCCCTAATCTGTAACATTCCATTACTCTCAGTTATTTTGCCAGGTAAGAGTGCTGACGTTATTGGGTCTGGACAAACGTCATTCAACGCCAGAAACTGGCACCTCCGGATCACCCCGTGGCTGGCAATAGCCCGTGTGATCATTTCCGTCAGGAAGGCGGCTCGTCATGCGTATTCACCCCGGCCGTGCCCGGCGCGCGGTCGCCTTCTGTGCTTTGCTTACCTTGGCTGGCAGCGGGCTTGCCGCGGTCGGCCAGGCGACTTCGGCCGCTTCTGTTTCTGCCAGCCGGCCTGCGGCCGGCCCGGCGCGGCGGGCCTGGGGTCCGCCGGGACTGACTTCTGCTGAGGCGACGGAGCGGGCGCAAGCCACCGGACGGCCGGTGATCGTGTCCTCGGAGACGACGCCGACGTCGCAGACCACAGCGAACCCGGACGGCACGTACATCTTGACCCAGAGCCTCCTGCCGACCCGGGTGCTGCGGCACGGAAGGTGGACCGCACTCAGCGCGCGGCTGCGGCGCTCAGGGCGGCGACTGGACCCGGCCGCCGCCGCGGCCCCGCTGTCGCTGTCCGGCGGGGGCGCTGGCCCGCTCGCTGTGATGAACAACTCCGGCCGGTCACTGGCGCTGTACTGGCCAAGGCGGCTGCCCGCTCCGGTCGTCTCCGGTGCGACCGCGACTTACCGCAACGTGCTGCCCGGCGTGGACCTCGCGGTCACCGCGGACGCCCAGGGTGGCATCTCCGACACGCTGATCATCCGCACCGCCGCCGCGGCCGCCAGCCCCGCGCTGCGGACACTCAGACTTACGGTCAAGGCCAGCAAGGGCCTGCACCTTGCCGCCGACGCCGCGGGCAACATGATCGTCACGGCAGGCGGCAATGCCCAGCCCGCGTTCACCGCCCAGGCACCCATGATGTGGGACTCCGCCCCGCCCCCCGCCGGGCTGAAGACCACCACCGGGCCACGCGGCCAGATCCTCAGCGCGCGCAGCGGCATGCCCGCCTACTCCTCAATAGCTGCCCCGGGCGCAGGCGCCCACATCGCCCGCGTGCCGCTAAGCGCGCGGGGGACCGCGATCATCTTGAGCCCGTCGGTCAGCGCCCTGCGCAAGCACCGGTTCGCTTTCCCCGTATACGTCGACCCGACCTTCCACAATAACGTCGGCGGCAACGCCTCAAGCTGGACGCAGGTCGACTCCGGATTCCCCACGACCAGCTACTGGAAGGAAAGCAGCAACTTGCAGCTCGGGGACTGCCTGTTCTCCGACTGCAACGGCCTGGGGGTCGCCAGATCGTTCTTCGCCCTGCCGATCTCATCCTCCCTGGCCGGCGCCGACCTCGACTGGTCGCACATCTACATGACCGACGTCTGGTCCGCGTCCTGCACCCACGAATCGGTCAACCTGTACACGACCGGAGCGATCAGTTCCGGCACCACCTGGAACCATCAGCCCAGCTTCAGCAGTTCCCCGATCCAGAGCCTGTCCTTCGCTTACGGTGCCTCCTCAAGCTGCGGAGCATTCTCCAAGGACGTCACCTGGACCGTCACCAACACCGTCAAGGCCGACGCTGGCCACGTCTCCACCCAGACATTCGGTCTGCGGGCAGGCAGCGAGTCGAACGACCTGTACTGGAAGAAATTCGACAGCGGCGCCACCAACATCCAGATCTCCACCGAGTACAACGACACCCCTAGCACCCCGACGGGCCTAGCCGCCAACAGCGCTTGCGGCAGCAGCACGGCGCCGAGCGTCATCGGCAACGACGACGTGACGATCAGCGCTAAGGCGTCGGACAAAGATGCGGACAACAGCCTGACTACCAGGTTCATCATCTACAATTCCGACGGCAGCACTGCCTATGACAGCTCGGCGAAGGGCACCTCCCCGGTCACCGGTGACAACGCCACCGCCTCCATCGTCCTGCTGCGGTCCGTCATCCAGGCGTTTCACCCCGATGGCGCTACCACGGCCTACACCTACCACTTCAAAGCCGATACCGAAGACGAGTTCTCGCTCACTAGCGGCTTCACCGGCTACTGCTACTTCAGCTACAACCCCCTGGGCCCGGCTCCGCCCGGCGTGACCGTGTCGCCAGCTACCGCGGCCCTTGGCCAGCAGGTCACCGCGACCATCACCCCGCCATCCGGATGCAGCCCGACCGGCAGCCCGTGCCCGACCAGCTACAGCTACCAGATCGGAGCGGGCAAGCCCAGCACGATCAGCGTCGGGACCGGCACTTGCACCACCACGTCCTGCCCTGTCGCGATCACCGTCACCCAGGTAGGGCCGATTACCCTCAGCGTCGCCGGGATCGCCGCGGGCAATCCTGGCGGCACGCAGACCGCCGGCATCACTGGAACCGAGCCAGCCATTGCCTACTCCGACGGGTACTTCGCTGGCGGAACCTTCCCGGAATTGCTCACTCTCGGCACCGGCGGCAAGCCCAGCTTGTGGGCGTCCCCTGGCACAGGCAACGGCACCTTGGGGACCCCGGTCGACATCGGCTCGATCGGCACCGGCATCGGCACGCCCGACGGGCCTGCCGACTGGGCCGGAGCCCAGGTGCTGCACGGAGACTTCACCGGTCACCTGGTTCAGGACGTCATCGCCTACTACCCAGCCACCGGAACCGGCGAGCTCATTCCAGGGATCGGCATCGACGCCACCTTGCAGTCTGAACCCACCAACGTCACTGAAATACCATCGGTCGCCTGGAGCGACGGTAACTTCGCCAACTCCGACGACGTGCCAGCGACGCTGGTCGCCGCTGGCAACGCCAGCCAGTCCGGCACGGGCGTGACCGACCTGATCGGCGCGTACGGCGACGCCGCCAACGGCTACGAACTCAATCTCTACACCGCCAACCCAGGCGGCCCAGGCAGCTACGGCCTCCTCCAGGTGCTGTCGCCTGGCCCCGGCCCGGACGGCACCGCCTGGAACAATTTCGCCCTCGCCACCGTCCAGCCCGGCGGCAACGCCAGCGCCGCCGTCCTGCTCGCGCTCGACACCACCAACGGCGAGCTGTGGGAATCGACCAACCCCAACCTGGCCAACCCGCCGACCGGCGAAGACTGCGTCACCAACCCCAGCCAGTCGACCTGCTCGATCATCGGTTCCACCGCATCGACCTGGACGCACGTCAGCGTGCCATGGGGAAGCACCCCGCCGACCCTGGCCTCAGCCGACATCAACCACGCCGGCCAGACCGAATTGTGGACCCTGACCGGCCGCACAGCCACCGCCTACACCCTGAGCGGTACCACTCTCGCTCAGGAAGGAACCGGCTCTGCCGTCACTGCCCCAACCGATGACTGGCCTCTTACCGACGGCCAAAGCAACTGCCCAGGGACCACCCCGGCCACAACCACCGACACCGTCACCGGGATCGGCGCAACTCTCGCCGGCAGCTACAGCTGGACGTGCGACAACACCTTCGACACCGTCCTGACCCTTGATGGCAGCACTAGCTACGTTGTCCCCCCGAACACAACAGTCCCCAGTAGCGACACCACCCCCGGCATCTCCATCTGGTTCAGCACCAGCACGGCTAGCGGCGTCCTGGTCTCACTCCAAAGCCAGGCATTGTCTGCCGGTAGCACCGTCCCCAGCGGCTACGACCCGGTGCTGTACGTCGGCACCGACGGCAAGATGTACGCGGAGTGGTGGCCGGACTCTGGCGCGATCGCGTCCACCGCAGCCGTGGATGACGGCCTATGGCACCAGGCCCGCATTACCGCCAGCGGCGGCACCGAATCCTTCTATCTCGACGGCGTACTCCAAGGCACCGCCACCGGTACCCCCAACCTCGCATTCGCCAGCCCCAACAACCTCACCATCGGCGCCGGATACATCGGCGGCAACTGGAAGAACGAGATCCATTACCAGCAAAGCGGAAACACCGGCTACCGTGAATTCTTCGACGGCGAAGTAGCCGACGTCACCTTCACCAAGTAGCCGGCCACTCCAAGCGCGGCGCGGGGTGACCGGAACTCAGTCCCGGTCGCCCCGCGCTACCCGCCGCAGGCCGCATGAATGTGCGGGTAACCCACGCCCCGGCCATCGATGCCGGTGCCAGGCCACCAGTTCCGCGCCACCTGGCAAAAGTAGGCGACTGAGCTGACAGCCAGCTGTGCTCATGCATCCGTGAACCCGGTCGGAACTGCGAACCCGGCGCAAGACTTGTCCGACAGTGAGGGTGATCTCAGAGAAATTAGATTGGCCCGGATTTGCGCCGATGTGCCGAACCGTGATGCTCAGGCAGATACACAGATGAACCGGGACGAGGTTCTGTCCAGCCCGGCTCTGCGGCCCGCCCGGGTGCGGCAGCCCGGCCCGGGCTGATACCGGCGTGATGTTCCGTGATTATGGACATGGGCATGATCACGGAAAATCGTCTCTGTCCTGGAGGCTGTCGGGTGACTCGGGATGTTGGAAGGTCAAGCTCCGGCGGGTCGGCGGGGAGACTTTCCTGAGTTACCGGGGAGACTTATCGCTTCAGGGAGTGTTGCCAGTTCTATTTGCGGAAAAAACTCCCAGATGCGACAACTCTCCCTCACGATGCCGAAAAGGCTCCCCGATCCTGATCACTAGCGGCGTGGCAGCCGCCGGGACCCGTGCTGGTTTCCATGATCATGACCGGGACCGTGATCACGGAAGATCGCCCAGGTCAGGACAATAGCGATGTTCCGTGATCACGCCCGGGACCTTGATCACGGAACATGGCTCTGGCGCGAATTCCGTGATGTGGCTTACCCGGGGTGGAGGATGACGCGCGTGCGGAGCAGGTCGAAGCGGGCGCGGCCGTACATCTGGCGTTTGATCATCTTGATCTTGTTGACGTTGCCTTCGACTTTGCCTGAGCTATGGGGGAGGGTGAGGCCGTTGGTGACGGCGTCCTGGTCGCGGCGGATGCCGGCGGCGAAGGAGTGCAGGAAGGGCTGGTCGTCGGCTTCGACGGCGTCGAGCCAGGCGGGGAGGTCGCGGTCGCCGGTGCGGTTCGTCATCATCTGGGCGAAGGCGGTGACGTGGCCGGCGAGGGCGTCGAGGTGGGGGCAGCGGCCGCGGAGGGCGGTGAGCTGGTCCTGGTCGGCGGGCTGGAGGTGGTCGGGGCGGGTCAGGAGCCAGCGGGTGATCTGGCGGGCCTTGGGGATGGCGGGGGCTGGGGGCGGGGCGGCGGGGAGCTGGCGGAAGGGGCGGACGTAGCGGCGGACGGCCTGGGCGCTGCCGGCCCAGCCGCGGGCCTGCAGTTCGGCGTGGAGGGCGGCGGCGTCGGTGAGGCCCTCGTTCCACCGCTGGCGGATCCAGGGCTTGAACGGGTCCAGTTTGGTGTCGCGGCTGGTGGCCCCGGCCAGGAGCGGGGTGACGTCGGGTTCGCGGGCGAATTTCCGCACGGTGCCGGGGTCCAGGCCGAGGGCGCGGGTGATGGCGCGCTGGGAGTGCCCGGCTGCCAGGAGTTCCCAGATGGCGGCGTGGCGTTCGCGGGTCCGCGTGACCAGGGCCCGTTCGCGGCCGTGCACGTCACGCAGCCCGTCCGGCTCGGCCGCGGGCGCGGCGGGCTGTCCCCCGGCCGGGCCGGGCGGCGTGCCCGGCCCGGCGGCGGCGGGTTCGGTGTCGTCTTCGGTGAGGCAGGCGCGGTGCGCCACGACTGTCTTGCCGGCGTATTCGGCCAGCTTGTGCCACAGGTGCCAGCGGTCGGCGACCTGGGTCGCGTCCGGGGCGCCGTCCTGGGCGCCCTGCGCGTAGGCGCCGGCCCGGTCCCGGCAGATCACCCGCGCGCCCGGATGCGCCCTGAGCCAGTCTTCCAGGGTGCCGGCTTCCCGGTCGGGCAGCAGGTCGATCGCCGCGCCGGTGGCCATGTCCACCAGGACGGTCCCGTAGACATGACCCCGCCGCAGCGCGAAATCATCGACGCCGAGGATCTCCGGCGCGGCGCCGATCCCGGGCTCGGGCAGGGCGGCGACCAGGCGCAGCAGCGTGGTCCGGTGCACCCCGGCGCCCAGGGCCGCGGCGAGCCGGGCCCGGCCCGGCCGGCCAGCTCCAGCGCGATCCGGGCCAGCAATCCCAGCAGCGGCAGGCTCCGCCGCAGGTACCGGCCGGTCAGCCCCTCAACCTGCTCGGCGAACGTCACCGCCGGGCACGCCGGGTCGCCGCAGAAGAACCGCCGGACCGACAGCCGGATCAGCACCGCACCGCCGCCGGCCGGGCCGTCCTTGACCCGGCGGACATAACCGCTGTGCACCCGCGAGGACCACCCGCCGCACGCCCGGCACCCCGCCCCCGCCGCCCGGGACCGGCCCGCGATCACCACCCCGCCCGCCACCCGCTCGACCCGCTCCACCCGCAACCCGCCCAGGTGCGGAAACAGCCACCCGAGCACCTCATCATGACCGCAGACGGCAGCAGCCGGGAACTCGCAACTGGCAGACGGCAACGCCACCATGGCAGACTGGGACATCAGCGAGGCTCCTCAGACGCGGGTGATCTTGGTCGATTCCCACATCTAGCGGAGCCTCGCTGCCTGCCCGCCGCGACACACCGCACCCAGCCCGAACCGTGATCATCAGCACCCCAGCGGCCAGAACCCCAGCCCAGCCCGGCCTGCCGCCAGCTTCACCCAGCTCCGCAAGCGCGTCATCCTTCACCCAGCTAACCCAGATCACGGAATTCGCGCCAGAGCCCGGAACATCGCACCTGCCGCCCCCGCGGCTGACAACTCCCGGGGGAGGCTGCCGCTGGCCCGTCAATGTCACAACGACGGCGCTCCAGCGCCATGGATGTCCCGGAGATGGGTCTATCGGCAGGCGATACACAAAGCGATTTCGGTCCCGGCGCGCTGGCGCGCCGGCATCTGAGCGCGGCTCTCGCGGAGGGAGCACGGTTAGCGAGTCACCCGACAGCCTCCAGAGCAAGTGCGGGTTTCCGTGATCGGCGCAGCCATTGATCTTGTCCAGCTAGATCGAGCTAGACCTCACCCGAGTCTTTTACCACAAGATCTTCCATAGGCTTCTTAGCCGGACTCCATGCGCCGGTCTTGTAATCGACCAGCCGCTGCAGTCGGTCCCTGGGCCAGTGGTCAAACTTCGGATCTGATTTCCACCCGCACAGTACACATTCGTCGTCCAGGAGTGTGTCGAAGCGCCCATCGCGCTCGATGAGTTCACTGGTCTCTTCAACTACTTTGTAGGAGTCGCACGTTGGGCAGCGCTCTCCTACCGGCTGTTCGTGACGACGACGCAGAAGGGTGAAAGCCCTCAGGAGTTGCTGCGTTGCGCCAAGAACGATCTCGGCGTCTAGTTGGGAGGCATCGACGTAATGCTGGAGCCAAACACTCAGGTCCCAGGCCTTTTCCGCAAGTGCCTTTAGATACGCGCGAGCGTGCTCTTCCAGTTTCGGTCATCTGTGGCATTTACGTAGTGTCCCATTCGAAGACCCGCGACTCCTGAGGCGACCGGATGTCGTCGGGCCACGCGGAGGCGCAAGTTTATCGATGAGATCGGCGCGATCCGCCTCGGGTTGGCAACCGCATCGTGGGCTCATATGACGTCCGGCATAGGGTGAGATCGTGGGCGATGCTGGCTGGACTGCCGTTCGTTGAGAGCCTGCGTTCGTGTCGCTGGCGCCAGGCAGACGGGTTGGCGCGCGTGATGGAAGCATTCGCGAGCAGTACGCTCCATGGTGCGCTTATGTGCTGGACGGTCTTAGCCGCTTGGGACGCTGAGCGCTTGCCGCATGATAGTGGCGGGCGGGCTGGGGTGCCGAGGTGTGCGAAGCGTCCGGTCGGCTAGGTGGCTGTTGGCTAGGCTGAGCGGAGGATGGGGGTGATCTGCGCGACGGCGCGGAGCTGTTCCTCATCGTGTTGTGCCTTGTACAGATCGACGTGTTGTGCCTTGTACAGATCGACGGCGAGCTGGCCGTTGAGCCAGAACTCTGGCGTGGTCCCGAGGGCCCTGGCCAGCCGGAGTGCGGTAGCGGGGGTGACGCCGCGCCGGCCATTGACGATCTCGTTCACTGCGATGCGGGACATTCCCAGCTTCTCGGCTAGGGCTCCCTGGGTGAGCCCGAGTGGCTTGATGAACTCCTCGAGCAGCATCTCGCCGGGAGAAGTGGGCATTCGGTCAGTAGGTATCATCCTCATCGGGCTCCTCTTCTCAGTGATAGTCAACTATTTCGACGCCGGTAGCGCCAGCGTCGGTCCAGGTGAAGCAGATCCCGTATTGATCATTTGCCGGAGGCGGGGCGGTCGGTCCTGTGGACTCAGGTATCGCACCTGCGGCACGACCTGGCCGCGCTGCGGAGAACGCGCCCCGGACCTGGCCGCCACCTTAGAGGCATCCCGCGCGGTCCTGGACACCCCCTCCGTCCGCGTGCCCGGTGGCCTCGATGCGACCGGCGACGCCGGTGAGGCGCAGGCGGCCGAGCAGCAAATGACCGCCAGAGGCGACCTTCGGCTGGTGGACGAGGCGCTCCACCTAGCCGGGGCCCTGCACCTGGTCGGCTACCGCCACGTGCTCGCCACATGTGGAGCATCACCGACGCCGCCGCCCCGGCCATAGCCGACATCACTTACGCCTATCTCCTGCATCCTGACCCTGATGCCCCGGTCCCGCCGACCAGCAGCAGGCGGATCGGGCCCTGTACGCCCTGCACCAGGCCATCACTCGCCTGCGCCAGCGCTATCCTGGCGAGCCCCTGCTATGGGCGCCCTACATCCACCTCGGTCCCTGAACGTTTTCGCGTCTGGTAAACGAAGACGGCGGTACTGAATTCCGCCTTGCATTCGCCAGAAGCCAACGTCACAGAAATACTGCTCTGCGCGCGCTCACGGCTTATAAGGTGTTGAGTGCTTGCTTCGGCGTATAGAAGAGGAATCAGGATGCTGGTTATCAGGCGGCTGGGTCTGGCAGCTTTGGCGGCCGTATGTGCTCTGGCGCCCGGCGCAAGCGCGGCGGCCGCCGGCGTGAGCCATGCTTCCCCGTCGGCTGCGGTAGCGGTACGGGTTGCTGCCCGGACGGGAGGGTGGCGGGTCGCAACACGGATCTCTGTGCCCGGTCGCTCCGCCTACCTGCAGAGCGTGGCGGCTGCCGGCGCGGGCGACGTGTGGTCGGCTGGAGCGAGCGCTGCCCCTGGGGGCAGGGCAATCCGCCTGCTCATCGAGCGGCGGTCGGGCCGGCGCTGGCGGCCGGTCGCGGTGCCCGGCCCGCTGGCCAGGAAGTTTCAGGCCGGCGCGGTTGGCCGGCTGGCGCTCGCTCTGGTCAGGGCATCACCAGCTGGCAACGTGTGGGTCTTCAATCAGGGGAGCGGGGCATTCCTGCGGCGGGAGGGGCGTCACTGGAGCGAGGGATCCGTCCCGCACCCGCGCGGCGCGGTGCTTGCGGTCACGTCGGCTCTGGTGCTCGGCAAGGCCGATGTGTGGGCGTTCGGAGCGACCATCAATGCCAAGGATGATGTGCTGCCTTTCGCCGCGCATTTCGGCGGCCGCGGCTGGCATGTGGCGTCGTTGCCTCGCACGGTGAGCCTTCCGGTATCGGCGGCCAGCGCGGTCTCGCCTGCCGACATCTGGGTCACTATCGGCTTTGGCGGGCAGCAAGCGTTCCCTGCCAGCGGCAATGGCGGCGCGCTGCTGCACTGGAACGGCCGCCGCTGGCAGCACGTCGCCCTGCCGGCCGCGCTTGCGGACGAGGGCGACCCGACCAGCGTGGTCGCTGTCTCCGATCATGAGGTCTGGGTCGGCGGCGGCGCTTCTAACAGCAAGCCGGGCGGGATGACCGGCCTGTCAGCACGATGGGATGGCCGCGCTTGGCACACCAGCCGGCTGCCTCAGCCGGCGTCGCCGGCCCGGTGCGTGCTGACCAGCATCCTGCCAGCGGGCCGGGCCGGCCTGCGTGCACTGGACCTGTGCTTTGTCGATGGCAGCCCCGGCATGAACTCGCAGTTCTGGGACCTTGCCGGCGGCCGATGGTCAGGCCCCGCCGGGCCGCGGCTCACCGGCCGGGCACCAGTCCTGCTGAGCATGTCCCAGGCTGGCCCGCGCGGAACGGTGTGGGCAGCGGGCTTCGCCGGGAAAGCGGGCATCGTAGCCGCACACGGCCCTGGCTGATTCAGGCAATGACTACCAAGCGCCGGCCTGGCTTCACGGGCGGTCTCGTGTACTAGCCGCTTGTGCGCTGACCGTCCTGCTGGTGGCCGCGTGCGGTGCTGCGAGTTTCTGGCCGGTCACAAGGTCGCGTATCTCGTCAGCGGTCGCGTCGCTGCCGACGAGGAGTTCCACCATGGCGGACGTGTCCAGGACGATCACTGCCGGGCCTGGCGCAGCTCGGCGATCGCGGCGAGTGTGTCATCGGCGGTGACGGTTGACTTCGCGGCGATGGTCCGTGCCTGGTCGACGGCGCGGTTGATCACCTCGGGTATGTGGGGGGATGGGTCCGCTGCGATTGTGCTTCAAAACAGCGCGCGGCGGCACTTGCACCTTACGTCGCGTGAGGTCCTAGCGTGGGAGCATGATCGGGCAGGACCATCGGCAGCAACCCGGACGGACCTGGAAGGTCGGCGCGCTGGCCGAGGCCACCGGGCTGACGGTCAGGACGCTGCACCACTACGACCAGATCGGGTTGCTGCAGCCTTCGGCCCGGGTGGCACGAGGCCACCGGCTCTATGATGCCGACGACCTTGCCCGGCTCTATCGGATCATCCGGCTGCGCCAGCTCGGCTTCCCGCTCAGTCAGGTAGCGGAGGTTCTGGCGGAGCCGGAGTGGCAGCTCGCGCCTGCTATCCACCGTCACCTCGCCGAAGCCAGGAATCGGGCGGCTATGGCCAGCCGGCTCTGCGCGCGGCTGGCCGCGATGGCCGCGGAACTCGCTCAGCAGGAGCACCCGTCACCGCAGGAGTTGTTTTCAACGGTCGAGGAGATGATCGGCATGGACGGGACCGTCCACGGCACCACCGGGTTCTTGATGTATGACGACGTCGATGCCGCGCACGAATACGTGGTGCGCGTATTCGGCCTGACGGCCGGGCAGATCTGGAAGTCAGAGGACGGTTTCACGGAGTTCGGAGAAGTGAGAGCCGGAGAGCAGGTCATCGGCTTGCACCCGGCAGGCGGTACAACCTACCGGTCCCCCAGATCAGTAGACGCGGTGACGGGCGTCACGACGATCTCCGTCGATGACGTTGACGCCCACTACGCGCGCATCGTAGCCGCCGGTGCGAACATCGTCTGCGAACCCCTCGACCGCCCATACGGGATCCGCGAATACGGCGCGAGCGACCCTGAGGGACAGATCTGGTGGTTCACTGCCCCGCTCGGCTAAGCGGCTCCTCGGCGCGTCGGGGGAGTACGTCTGACCTGCGACGACTCAGCTATTTCGACATTTGGCGCGCGTATGGGCATGCGTCATATTGCGCTGGCTCTGGTTGTCAGCTTGCCAGGCTGACGGGCATGACGCTGAGGCCTTGTATCCGGTCGAAGTGACGGACGCTGGCGGTGGCAACTTTCCATCCGGTGGCGATGGCGGTGGCAGCGACGATCCGGTCGTGGGCTCCGATGCCGATTCCGGCGGCGGCGAGCTCGGCCCACAGGCGGGCGTGGGCGCGGGCGGAGAGGAGGTCGAACGGGATCGGCGGGAACGCGGCGAGGACCGCCTCGACGAAGGCCTCGCGGCGTGGCCGGTGGTCCGGAGTCGCGCGGTGAACGCTATGCAGCAGCTCGGAGGCGGTGATGGCTGCGATCCCGGTTTCCTCGGTCGCGCCGAGCTGGCTGGTCAAGCGGCTGCCTACTTCTGTCATAGCGCGTTCCTGGGGGAGCCGGTCCGCACGCCCCTCCATTCGCTGTCATGCCTGACTTAACGGCCATGACCTGGGCGGGTCATCGCATTGACGACAATCATGGTCAATGGTCCATTCAGCAGCTGAGCGCTCGGCCGGGGCCTCGCATTACCGCCCGCAGCGGGGCCGGGCAGCAATGCCCCGACATTGCCGGACGGCTGCCCGACCTCCGGCTCTCTTCCGAAAAAATCGCCAGCCTGGATGGGCGTCAGTCGGCGCGTGGTCTGGCCGGGGATCTGTCGGCAGCCCAACTGGCGCAAAGAGACCGCCGCCGACTGCTAGTGCCGTCAGGGTCCTCTCTAGCGGAAGCCGCTGGGCCCATGGCGTCGTGCCGCGAGCCCGGATCTGATCGATCTCAGCCACAGCCATGCCAGCAGCACCGCCAGCGCGCTGTACAGCGGGACCATGAACGCGATCGCGGCGAGCTGGAACGCTGTTGTGACCGTCTCCGGCGGACCGAACTGCGGCATGACCGCGGGACGCGTGTAGACCATGCCTGCCAGGAAGGCCAGGGCAAGGCCGGTGATCAGGCTGGTGATGAGGGGCGATTTGGTCCTGCGGCGCTGCCGGGCAGCCAGCCAGACCGCTCCCGCCGTAATCCCGAGCAACGTCAGCGATGCCGCCAGGCCGGCACTGACGGCTGGCAGCCAGGCAGCGTGCACGCTCACCCGCGCGTGCATCAGCCGCTTGACGCTGATTCCCGCGACCCCGGCCATGGCCACCAGGCCGATGCCGATAGCCAGGCCGGGGTGCCGATAGAAGTAGCCGCGCAGTGACGGCCTGACTGGCTTGACCGGACCAGCAGTTCCGGTCCCGGGGACTGGCGGGGTCCCGGAAGCCCGCCGCCGCCGGGCTCGCAGCGGGACGAGCCACGTCCACAGGCCAGCAGCGGCCACGACCAGCGACATGATTACGGCGTTGCTGACCCAGTGCCGGGAACCGTGCCGCGCGAACACGAAGGTGACGTCGCCGGTGTCCAGCGCCGGGACCGCGGTGCCTGGCCGGAGCCCTGGCGGCGGATCAGCGAACTCCACGTGCGGGCGGCTGATCCGTCCGTCGGGGAGCCTGAAAAAGCCGTCGGCGTCATGGACGCAGACGAAGTAACCCTTGGTCCCGTGCCCGGTGGCAGCCTCGATGGACCGGTACGTCGCCGGTGAGCCAGCTACCGCGACGATGACCAGGACTGCCGGGATCGCGGCTGGCACGAGCCCGCGCCGGGCGAGCCGCCGCAACCGCAGGCCGCGCCAGGCGAGCCAGCGTGAGCGCCGGCCGTGCCTACCACGGCGCTTCCCGGGTATCAGCGATTCCAGGTCCGGTTCAGCCTGGCCGGGTTCTGCTGCCATCTGCTATCTGCTCCGGCGATCACGATTCCGCTCCGCCGACGACATCTACGCCGGGCGCTCGTTCTTGAAGCCTATGTGGGAGTCCTGGTGCGAGGAACTCTGGTGTCGAGCACTTGTCCTCGCGATGGAGTCTTTCCACAATGCCAGCTCTCTGTTCCACGCAGTCGGGTTCCTCGCCGAATACGCTCGGAATCCTATTCGATCCAGCCGGCGTGGACTGCCGCCAGGAGGGTATCGAGGAGCTCGCGGGTGTGGGGTTCGTTGAGGGTCTCGCCGATCCAGGCGGCGGAGTCGGTCCGCCGCGGTGACCGCGGGCTGGGCGCCAGCCAGTCGGCGGCGGCCGCCTCGGTGATATGGCCGAGCTGAGCGATGAGCATCGAGAAGTGCCGGCGCTGGTTCACGATGGCTGGTCCGCCGGCTGTCTGGTAGGCGCTGGTCAGCGTCCGGGCCCGGCCGGGGTCGCGGCGGGCGAACTCGAACAGGACGCACCCGAGTTCCTGGTTCGGATCGGCCGGGCCGCTGTTCTCCCAGTCGATGACGCAGACTCCGTCGCCTGGGGCGGGCAGCAGGTTGTCGGCCCACAGGTCGCGGTGACAGGTCCGGGACGCCTGGGCAGGCTCGATCCAGGACTCCAGCGCGACCAGCTCATCACGCAACTCCGCGAGCTGTCCGGCGAACGGCGCTCCCGCTCGGGCAAGCAGTTCGACCAACTGGTCCCAGCGGCCAGCGCCCACCGGCTCGTGATACCAGGGATCCAGCGGGCCGGGGTCCGCGGCCCCAACTCGGTGAATGGCGGCGACGACCGCGCCCACCTGGGCTGGATCAAGCCCGGTATCGGGAGCCCCCAGGTCAACCCATTCGTACACCCTGACCTGCCTGCCGGTGACGGTCGCGAATACGCGCCCTTCGGTGGTTCGCCGCACCCGCGGCGTCGGCACCCCGGCCGCATAGGCGGCCTCCTGGAACGCCGTCGCCGCGCCCGCCTCGTCCTCATCTGGCGGGTTTAACGGCATCTTCACTGCCCAGCTGCCATCGGAGGTGTCCAGCCGCCACACAAGCCCCTGCTTGCCGCGCGCGACCGGGTCATCCGACAGCCGCACCACCCGGCCAAGACCGAACTGCCGGGCCAGGTCCACCGCATCCATCAGGCCACCCCAGCACAACTCTGCTCGCAACGCCAGGACGGCAACCCATGGTCCGCTAGCAGAACGGGCGCCCGTATCCGCGGGTGCGGTCGAAGTGGATGGCGTTGGCTGGGCACGATTTGGCGGTGGCTGACGGGCCGGTTCTGACATTGGTCGGGCGCCTGGCTTCGGTATACTAGCCGGTATGACGGCGACGACAATCAAGGTTCCTATGAGAACCAGGGACCGGCTGCACCGCCTGGCCAAGGCGGAGGGCCTTACCCTGGCCCAGGCTATCGACAAGCTCCTCGACGAGGCCGCGCCGCGGCCCAGACCGACTGTCGGCGGCTTCAGGAGCGGTCAGCCGCTGGATGCTGAGGCCATCGATGCCGAACTGGCCAGCGGGTTCGGCGCGTGACGGCCATTATCGTTGATACCAGCGCGATCCTGGCTATCTTCGACGAGTCCTACGCCGATCATCCGGCCATCGCCCAGGTGCTGGTGAAGGCTGAAGACCTGCTGGTCGTCTCGCCTATGGTCGTCGCCGAGGCCGACTACATGCTCGCCTCCAGGCTCGGGCCAAAGGCCGCCCGCCGGTTCGCCGCCGACGTCACCAGCGAGGCGTACGACCTCGCTGAGTGGACATCCTCCGATCACGCGGCGGCGCTGGCCGTCATCTCCGGGCAGAGCGACGACAGCGACTACCTCGGCATCGCCGACGCATCGAACGTGATCCTCGCCGACCGTCACCGCACCACCACGATCCTCACACTGGACCAGAGGCATTTCCGCCGTCTGCGCCCGCTGTGGGGTGCCAGCCATTTCACTGTGCTCCCGTACGACGCCTGATCCAGGCTGCCTGCTGGCAGTTGCCCCAGGTAGTTCGCAGCAGATCCGCCCGGTGTCAAGCGAACACGATCGGGTCACCATTGGCGTCTATTCCTGAAACGCCGTGGTCAGAGTCGCGGCAGAACTCACGAGGCTCGTCGCGCTGCCCCTGGCATCCTGCCCTGGGTGAATCTTGGCGAAATCTTCCACACCGAGCATCCGTGTCCGGCGAGATCCGCCGTCATCGCGATGGCCGTCGTTCTGCGTCAGCGCAGGAGACCGAGGTAGCGCGACAAACCGTGCTCAACTTGTGCCATGTCGTCCCGCGAGAGGTAATCCACAAGTTCGCCCGCGACATAGGAGACATCGATGGTGCGGACCTGATCGATCAGGATCTTTGTAGCGCGCCCCGCGACGACGACTTCCGGCCTGAAGACAGACGCTTGCGCTCCGGTCGAGGTCGGGATGATGGTCACCGTGGACCAGGCGTCCTGCTCGATGCTGATGACGAGCCCGAGTCGCCGGCCGCGCTGCTCATGGCCGCGCCTGGCATCCCCCAGGTCCACCGGATAGACCGCCCCGCGGATCATGCACGATCCTGCGGCTTGGCCGGAACCGTGAGGCTGGTGCCGGCGACCTGGATGCTGCCGTCGGCGTCGTACTCCCACGCGTCCGCTTCGGCGGAGAGATCCTCGCTCCGCAGCCGCCGCATATCGGCGCGGGCACGCTCCTCCCATGCCTCGCGGTCCAGCAGCCGAAGCGCACGGCGGATGACGTCGCTGGTCGTCTCATCGTCGCGGCGGTTCGCTTCGATAACACTGAGATCTTCATCGGTCGGGCGGAATCCAACACTCATGACCCCACCGTACAACAATTGTTAGACAAGCTGTAGTCGGGGGACAGGCAGCTGGCGAGGCGGCGTATTTCGTACGCGGCGGGCAGCCCTGTTTCGATCGCGGGCCATTCCAGGGACCCGCCGACACTGAGCACGGCCATGCCGCCAGTTGCGCGAGGTTTGAGGTCACGATGACCGAATGGAAGGCACAGTGGGAGGCGGGGGGTGAGGCCGACGGTGAGTTCTTGCCCGCAGCGTTCATTGAAAAATGGCGGCTCGTGACCCTGATGAGGGCTTTCAGGTCTGGCTCCATGCGCCACCGCTTGTCCTGCGCACGGTGCTCGCCTCGCCGACAACGTCCGGCAGCAGCTCGCCCAGGCGACGCAGAACTTCCTCGCCTACCATCCCACCATAGGTGACATCGATCAGCGGCATGCCACCAGAATGCCCGACGGTGCACAGGGCGGTTCCGCGGCCGATGGCCTGACGTTCTGGGATCCTGTCCGACGCGGCTGGTCGAAGTGAGGTAAGCCGGATCACCGTATTGGGAACTCAACCACGCGGACGCAACTGCGCCCTTCACCCCCAGACCCGATCCTGTGCGGGGGCACACGGTTCCGGGCGCGGTCTCGGCGGCACCGTGGTCTACGATGATCACGCCATTGATAAGCCTGTGATGCAGTGCCTTCTGCGTGTTGTCGGCTTGGAGACGGCTTTCCGGGGCTGACCGGGTTATCCAACGGCAGCTGCGGCGTGCTTTCGGGGGATACTGGGTCCGTGGTCATGCCGGTCGTTCGTCCCGCCCGCCGCAGCGATGTCGCTGCGCTGGCCGCCATTTACAACCATTATGTCGAGCACTCGGTCGCCACCTTCGACACCGAGCCGGTCTCGGTGGCGGACCGGGCGGCGTGGCTGGAGAGCTTCTCTGAGGCGGGTCCGTTCCGGCTGCTCGTGGCCGCCGCTGCTGACCGGGTTCTGGGATGCGCGTCGAGCAACCGCTACCGCGCCCATCCCGCGTTCGCTCACACGGTCGAGTTGAGCATCTACCTCGATCCCGGCGGTCGCGGCCAGGGCGTGGGCTCGCTGCTCTACGGTGCCCTGCTCGACGAATTGCGGTCGGAACCACTGCACCTGGCCGTGGCCGGGATCGCCCTGCCCAACGACGCCTCGGTCGCCTTGCACCGCAAATTCGGGTTCACCGACGTGGGCATCCTGGACGAATACGCCGTCAAGAACGGTGCCTATATCAGCTCGTTGTGGATGCAGCGTCGGCTCTGAACGCCGACGATCGCGGATATGGCCTTTGGGCATGGTTCCTTCGCAACTCCTGGCCTGCATGCCCAAGACTTGTTCGACAAGATCTCAGTCTAGGTCGGCGCTTGGCGTGTAGGGGAGTTTGCGGGGGTCGGGGAAGCCGAGGGCGGTGTAGCCGGGCGCGCGTTTTGCCAGTGCTGAGGCGAGGACGCCGGTGAGTTCGTCGTGGTAGTCGTGGACTTCGGCGGTCTCCTTGCCGTGGCAGGGGCGGAGGATGCGGCCCGCGTACTAGACTAGTCGTCCTTTCTGGGCGACGGGCGCGGCGAGGAAGAGGGTGTTCAGGGCGGGGCAGTCGAACCCTTCCCCGGCGTACGGCCCGGTCGCGACGGAGAGCAGGGGCGGGCCGCCCGTTCGCGGTTCGAGCCGGGCGAGTGCGGCGGCCCGGTCCCTGGCGCCCATGCCGCCGCGCAGGATGACGGGGTCGTGGCCTGTCGCGCGAAGCGCGCCGGCGAGTTTGTCCAGGTGGGCGGTCCAGTTCGTGAGGACGAGGCAGTTCCGGCCCTGGGACAGTGCTGCCGTGACGTCGGCGACGATCTGCCGGTTTCGCCCTTCGTCGGTGATCAGGTCCTGGTAGATGGCGGTGATGCCGCCTGGCGCGGATGGGCTGGCGGGCCCGGTGTAGCAATAGCTGGTCCGGTGGAGGCGGAGCACATACGCTGGGTGTCCGCCGAGAGCGGTGCCGTGCAGCATGGGCGCGCCGCTAGGGGGTTCGCGGTGGGCGTTGATGGTATGCCGGATCGGGCCGACGTGCATGATGATGAGGTTCTCGAGCTTGTCGCGCCGGTAGGGGGTGGCGGTCAGGCCAAGCCAGCGCCGCGCGGGGATCTGCCTGACAGCGTCCTCGAAGGCCGCAGCGGGTACATGGTGGCACTCGTCCGCGATGATCAGCCCGTAGCCTTCTGTGAGGTCGGTGATGTCGTCGCGGCGGGCCAGGGTCTGCAAGGTGATGATGTCGATGGTGCCGCGCAGCTTTGCCCGGCCGCCGCCGAGCTGGCCGGCCCTGACGCCGAGGAACTCGGCGATCCGGGCTCGCCACTGGTCGGCGAGGGCCTTGCGGTCGACCAGGACCAGCGTGGATGCCTGGTGCGCGGCGATGATCGCGCAGGCGATCACGGTCTTGCCCGATCCGGGCGGCGCGACAAGCACCCCGAGGTCGTGCCTGGCCAGTTCGGTGACCGCCGCCCGCTGGGGCGGTGTCGAGGCGCGCATCCGCTGCCGCTCGTAGAACAGCGGGTTGCGCATGGATGCCGCGTGCCGCAGAGTCGCCGCCAGCCCCGGGGTCAGCTCTGCCTGCTCAAGCCGGATGCCCGCTGCGAGCCGGGCCCGGAGGACCGGCGCGGCCTGGGGCCGGGTCTCGGTCGATGCCGGGGTGACGAGGCGGGTGACCTCGGCAGCGACCGCGACCTTCCCGGCGCGGTCGGCGGCGCGCCTCAGTTCCTGCGGGGTCATCCGGCCGAGCGTGGACAGGTAGGCCCACTGGTCCCTGTGCGGCTCCAGGGTCTGCATGTCAAGGAACACCGTGGCGCCGTTCTGCCGCGCGGGCCTGAACAGCGGCGCGGCGATCAGGTTCCCCATGCCGCCGGCGGGGAGCAGATCCTGGGACGGGAACAACCGGTCATAGCTGGCCAGCGTCATCCGGCCGCGCAGCGCCATTGCCTCGCGCAGCAGCCCGGTGCCGAGCCGCCGTGCCAGTTCGGCCGGGACCGGTGAAGTGAAGAAGATCCAGGCGTGCGCCCCGATACCCGACCTTGATATCTCCAGCGCGATCGGGACTTGGAGCGCCCGGCCTGCCTTGACGTACATCAAGGCGTCAAATACCGCCTCCTGGCCGTCGAAGTCGGCGGCTAGCCACCAGCACTTGTCGCCGTTCAGAAGAGGGTACAACCCGATGTGGACCTCGCCCTTCAGATGCGCGGCCAGCACAGCGGGAGTGAGCGGGAGGTAGTCCCGATCCTCATGCCGTAGGCCCTTGCGCCACCCGCCGCGCACTGCGGGAACCCAGCCGTGTTTCCCTGTGCTGGGATTATCGAACCGGGTCGCGTACACGTCGGTGCGGGCGGCGAACAGTGCCGCGTAGAATCTCACCTTGTCCTGCGGCGCCGAACCGTCATCGACCAGCCCCGGAGGCGCCTCGAAGTACGCGGCCGGCGCAGCGCCGGGCGGCGCGGCCTGCTGCGGCGTGAGCTTCAGCAACCGCAGCAGCCGCGCGTTCTCCGCCCGCAGTCGCGCCAGCTCAGCCTCGGCCGCCATGGAAATCTCAGCCACCAAGACAGGCTATCCACACGTAATCACTTGCCGGTCGGCATCACCAGCAGCGAGATGCCGCAGGTGACGCGGCAGGGAAGTAGTGCAAGACGAGCTGCTGTTTGAGCATCAAGCTGTATTATGTATTACCGGAGCCTATTATCGGGGCTGATCATGAAATCCAGCGCCGCCTGACCGAGACGAGCACGGTCTCCGAGGGGACGCCACGCAGGGTGGTCTGCCTTCAGTAGTGCTTTTATTGGCCGAAGGCGTGCGCGGTCTGACTTGGTGAGGCTCTCAGCGGCGGCGATAGGGTCGCTGATGAGTGTCAGCAGGAATGCGGAATCGGCGAAGTCGCGATCGGTATTAGTTCGTGCGGGGATGGTTGTTGTAGTGGCCTTAAGGATGATCGCGGCGACCAATGACGGTCGGAGAACTACCCCGTTCCTATTATTGACCCTTACCTCAACTCGCCGAGAGTTATCTATGGCTTTCCGTGTTCCTGGAGCTTCCAGGGTCCGCGCTCCCTGCGTGGTTGACAGGTCTGCGCGACTGCCGACTTTGTCTGGTGCCAGTATGTCGAAGATGATTTTCCCGGGTCCTGGCTCGGCCGCTCTGACGTAGCGGTGTCCGATGCCTTCGGGGTTTATTCCGTCAAGCCCGAAGCCCTGGCCTTCTAGCCACTGGCATAGTCGCTTTATCCCGCCGGGATCAGACCGGATGTCAACGACAAGATCGACGTCATCAGTGGTCCGCAGCGGTTCTGCGCCATGTTCGGCGGCCAGCAGCCACACCATCTGGCCGCCGACCAGGCACCAGCCGTCTGGATACCGCAGTGCCAGGTCGAGCAGGACGTACCAGGCTTGTTCCTGGGCAGGCGTCATGGCGGGGAGGACGACCTCGGTCATATGTGCTCCTGCAGATCATGATGCTCGGTTCCCGCAACCGGTCTGGGAGGCTTCGGCGGCTGAACTTCGAGCAACGCTTGATGCATTGCGCAGAGCGCTCGAAGCGCGGCACGGCTGGCGCGCGGATCGTCCTCCTCAAGCAGGTCAGCGGCAGCAGCGGCGGCGGGTACCTCTTCGCCTGGCCGCAGCGCAAGGTCTTGCGGGACATCAGCGGGTATCACATGCACGATGACCTTGCCGTCGATGTCCGGGCGCAGGCGGTACCGGGCGGCCAGGCCCTCATAGTCACGCTCGTTGACGTACAGATCCCGCTTCGAGGTCTGAGACAGGCCCTCACCTGCCGCGGGAATCGCCTGAGAGCCGCCGACGCCTGCCAGCGGGTCACCGATTAGCCGTTCGGTGATCCCCGGGTGCACCCACATGCGGGCTGAGGTTCCACGCGAAGCCGCCAGCACGCGCCATCTGTCAACGTCATCTGATGGTGCTGGCATGTCTGAAAGCAGCCGAAGCACGTGGAAGCGCAAGCGATTATCCGTCACGACCGCTGCGGCATCGAACCACGCGCGACCAGTGGCGGGCATCAGGCCGACGGCTTCGGCTTTATCTTCGCGGTCTGAACCAAGAGTCTCAGCTGACGCGTGTTCCAGCGCCGCTGACAGCAGGCGCAAGGCGGCCCACGCGGTACGCGAGCTCACAGGACGCCCCGCTGTCGGCGTACGATTCGCGACAGAGTCCGCGTCTATAAGCCAGCCCGCTGACGAGCGGCGACCCGAGAGCGCACCGTGGCTGGCGAGTTGCCGGACGCGCTGAGCGCTCACGCCCAGGCGGTCGGCAGCTTCTGTAACAGTGAGCACATCCTTCGTCAAGGCTCCTCCACAACACCTGGTCTGTCGCTACGGCAAACGCGGCTCATCCAGGAAATATTGCGGATACGCAACGCTTGTTCGTTCCAGGGTCGCATCAACCCTTGCGTATGCGCAAGGGTTGCCGATCGTCCTGGAAGACAGAGCAGCAGGCCCCGGCCGAGCGCAGGTTCAGCGCGGGAGTTTCCCTTGTCAGGTTTCGAGGCTGACGGGCATGACGCTGAGTCCGTGTATGCGGTCGAAATGGCGGACGTTGGCGGTGGCGACTTTCCATCCGATGGCGATGGCGGTGGCGGCGATGATCCCGCAGGCGGGCGTGGGCGGAGAGGAGGTCGAAGGGGGCCGGCGTGAACGCGGCGAGGACGCAGCAGCACGCGCTCGTAGAGCGGCGAGCCTTCGACCGCGCGGTTCGGGATGCAGAACATCCGTGACAGCGGACCGCCGCCGAACCGATCGCCGGTCGCGCGCAGGTACGCGTACTTGTGATCGAAGAGCAGCCAAGGACACGCCTCGCCGCGGGTCTGCTCCCGAGTCCAGAAGACCGGGATGTCAGGAAGGCGCTCCATGTTCCGCAAGACATGACGCGCACAGAAATCGGAACCGAGCCACATGTGAGCAGTCGGCCCGAGGCTGCCAGCTGCCTCACGGCTGACCGCTGACGAAGGCAATCCTCGCCTGCCTGCAGGTGGATGTTCACCGCAACGCCTTCCACCGCGCGGGCTGCCGACAGCAGCGCCGTGTAGTCGACGCCGTAGTCGGGGCGGGCCTGGCCAGGCGCAGGCCGTGCCAGCGTTCACTAGCGAACAGCCCGAACCCGCACGGGTCGGCTGTGCCCAAGATCGCCGCGGACGCCGGCCAGTCGGAGGTTTCGCTGAGACCGGCCCGCATGCACAGCGCTGCCGAAGTGCCCACTAGCAATGTTCTGCGGCCTACCGTGGCCCACACCTGACCCTACTCATCGATATGGAGAGTCAGTTGATCGGTTGTAGGAGCACATGACCGTCCATTGCGCGGCTTGCTTGACGCACTGCTCAAATGCGGCCAGGTAGATTTCGCGCAAGGCTCGCTCATGGACCTCCGCGCTGACGCGCAGCCGGTCGGTTTCCTGATTGTTGACGGCGAAGTGCTTAAGACAGGCTCGGACTCCACCGGACTGGATGCCCGTAACGAAGGCGGCCGCAGCGGCCAGACAGGGATCCTCGGAGAAATACTCGAAGTTGCGCCCGCAGAGCAAGCTTCGCTTGATGTTGACTCCTGGTCCCAGGATCACCGCGATCCCCTGAGAACGCGCCTCCTGTGCCAGCGCGCCGCCGACGCGGCGGATCAGGCCGGGATTCCAGGACGAGGCAGCCGCAGTCGCGGTGGGGAAGCAGGTGGCGGGCAGGCTGGTGTGAGCTCCAGAATGGTCGGCGGCGTCGATGGGCAGCAATGACAACCCCGGTGCCAGCCGCGCCGTTCACCATGAGACACCGGCGGCTGCGAACCAGGTGCCGTCAAGCAATGGCTGGCCGCCAAGTTCGGCAGACAACTGGCCGGCGGTGAAGTACCGCTTGTAGACCTGGTGGCGGGAGCCGTCGTTGAGGATCCGCTCTTGCCATTGCTCGGGACTGATCCCCTGCCGGAGGGCCGAGTCAATCACGATCAGCTCGCCCGCTATCCGGCGGGCTTCGGCGAGAAACGCCTGACGTTCGGCCGCGGGCAGGTGGCCGTAGAAATGACCGGTGAATACCCGCTCAAATGCCCGGTCGGCAACCGGCAGGCGGAGCGCGTCGCCCACGATCGCCAGCCCGCCTGGCAGGCGTGACCTCGCGATGGTGATCATGGCCGTGCTCTGATCGATGCCGACGACCTGGCCCCGGAGGTGCCTGGTGAGGAATCCGGTGCCGCACGCGACATCCAGCGTCCGCGCGGACTCCAGGCACCCGGTCAGCTCGACTACCCGGTTGACCTCGTCGTGCCAGCCGGGCCGGTCCCTGGCAGCGAAAAGTCCTTCCCCGGCATACCACTCGTCGTACTCCGGCGCCCGCCGGTCGTAATAGGCGGCCGTCGCAGGGTCAGTGGCGAACGCGGGCGTCGTCTGCATAGCACCCAGCCTGCCAGGTCAGGAAAGATCGGCACATCAGCGGTCCGACCTCAGGCACCGTCAGAGCCTGCCATGGCAAACGCTCCAGATGCGGGCGAATTCCGGGCAGCAGGTGGCCGCTGCTGCCCGGCCCGGTAGCCGCGTCAGGCGCAGGTGGCGCCGTTCAGCGTGAAGCTGGCTGGGGTCGCGTCGCTGCTGGTCCAGGTTCCCTGGAAGCCGGCGGATGCGGAGCCGCCAGCCGCGATGGTGCCGTTGTAGCTCGCGTTGGTGATCGTCACGTTCTCGCCGCTCTGGGTGGCGGTGCCGTTCCAGGCGCTGGTGATGTGCTGATCACCGGGGAAGGTGAACTTCAGCGTCCAGCCGGTCAGCGCGGCCGAGCCGGTGCTGGCGATCGTTACGCTGGCGGTGAATCCTCCCGTCCACTGGCTGGTGGTCTGGTAACTCACCTGGCAGGACCCGCCGCCCGTAGCGGCGCCGACCGTCCAGGTGAACGTCGCTGACCCGGTCGCGCCGGTGGTGTCCCTGGCGGTCACCGTCACCGGGGATGTGCCCGAGGTCGTGGGCGTGCCGCTGATTACGCCGGTTGATGAGCTGATCGACAGGCCCGTCGGCAGGCCGGTGGCCGAGTAGGTCAGGGCCTGCCCGGTCGCGGAATCGGTTGCGCCGATCGGCAGCGAGAGCGCCTCACCGGCCGTCGAGGCCTGGTTACCCGGATTGGTCACCGTGATGTGGGCTGTTGTCGTACTGGGTTTCCGTCCACCCGGACACCGGCGTCGTGGTCGAGGCCGGAGTCGAGCTCACCCCGAGCACATTCGTCCACTGCAGGATCTCCTGGCTGAGGTTCTCGTAGTTGAGCGTTCCGTCGGCGGTGCCGTGCCACAGCTGCACGCGGGGCCGCGGGCCGGCGTAGCCGGGGTCGGCGTCGCGCACCATGTTGCCCCAGGTCGGCGCGGTGTTCGTGACCTGGCCGTCAGCGCAGGCAGAGTTCCATCCGTCGACGGTGCCGGTGAAGAAGCAGCCGAACGGCACGCCCATGAACGCCGCGCCGGCCTTGAATACGTCCGGGTAGTCGCCGAGCATGACGTTGGTCATCATGGCGCCCGATGACGCGCCGGTCACGTACACGGCGCTCGGGTTGCCGCCGTAGTGCTGCTCGGTGTAGGTGATCATCGACATCAGCCCGACCGGGTCGCTGCCGCCGTTCCTGGTCAGCGCCTGGCTGGAGGACACGTCCCAGCAGCTTCCGCTCCTGGTCACCGACGGGTAGATCACGATGAACCCGTACTGGTCGGCGAGCGAGGCGAACGCGGTGCCCGAGAAGAATCCCGGACCGGAGCCGGTGCACTGGCGCAGGGCGAGCAGGATGGGCGGGTTGGCCTTGGCCGTGGTCGGTACGTAGATGTACATCTGCAGGCCGGACGGGTTGCTGCCGAAGTTCGTCACCTGGACGAGCGCGGAGCTGAGTGCCTGTGCCTGGGGCGCGGCCTGGAGGAACGCGGCCGCCGTCGCCGCGGCCAGGCCCAGGGTCACGAGCCTGGCTAACCATCTCTTCATGTTTCTCCTTGGCTATCTCCGAAATATTTCGATATATCCTTCCTATTTATTTCACTACGCAGTAGTGCACATTGCTAGTCCAAACTCGGCAGCGATCGGGAGAGCGTCGAAGGTGACCAGGTCACGGAGGTCAAGAGTCACTGAAGTACTAGTCAAAAGTTTCGGGAAGTTTCAGAGCACATAGTGCCCGGTCAGAGGGCGGCCTGGCGCTGCGGGAGACCTCATGACTTCAATGACCTGGCGGAGTGCCTAGCCGTCCGCTCGTTAAACGGGCCGCCGTGACACTCTCGCCACATGCCAGCAGCTGCATGAAGTCGCTGAAGATGCGCGATACGCTCCAGTCCGTGGCCAACCTAGACTTCCGCGCCGCTGCGCGCCGTCACCATGACGATGCGGACTTCCTGCTGACCGACAGCCGGTGGGCCAACGCCGACCATCTGGCCGGGTTGGCCGCAGAGTGCGCGCTGAAGGCGATCGTACAGTTCACGCCATTTAGCGCTACGCCAAGTGCCAAAGGCATCCCAGTGTGGGGCCAGCCCTCAAAGGAGCTCAAGCTCCACATCGACGGGCTGTGGCACGAACTGGCGCAAAACATTAGCGGCTACGCGGCTCCTACTTTCATCGGGCTGCTGGCAAGCCCCGGTCCGGAACCGTTCGCGAACTGGCGCGTGGAGGATCGCTACGGCGACGGTCTCGCCATCACCCAGCGAGAGGCGACCGCCCACCTCAATGCGACAAGGCAGGTCCTCGCGGTACTGCAGCAGGCCGTAATCGATGGGTTCGTTCCATGACCAGCCGTTTCGATGGTGCCTGGGCAGCGGCGCGCGCGCTCGCCAGCACAGCAGCGCAGGAGACTCACCTGGATATGGTGCTCGTCCGTGACGTGATCGGGCGCGTCTCCCTCGTCATGGATGACTCCACGCAAGGCGGGCCAAGCGCCGAGTACGTGGGGGCGCTGACGGCTCGGCTCGCGGAGGCCACCAAGCCCTTCATCGCACCTGCTGGCGTCATGCTCATGTCATCCATGTTCGATCCCTCGCAGGTCTTCCAAGCGCGCGACCTAGTGCTGTTGGAGGATCGGACGAGCGAGCATGGCCGCGTCAGCGTGCTGGAACGTGGCGTCGTTGGCGCCGAGTGGCTGCACCCGCGCCTGGATGACAAGCCGACTGGCAGCCATCGGGTAACCCTGTACGGGTTCAAGGGCGGAGTCGGAAGATCGTCAGCAACGTTCATGCTCGCCCAGCACCTTGCCGGTCATGGGAAATGCGTACTGGTGGTGGACCTGGATCTGGAATCTCCTGGGGTCGGCTCGCTCTTGCAGGACGACGACGACCTTCCAGATTACGGAGTCGTCGACTACATCGCGGAGAGCGCAGTCGGCAACGCGGACGGGCTGGATCTCGTCACGAAGAGCCAGACGGTCCGTGCAGGCGGCAATGGCGAAGTCTGGGTTGCCCCGGCAGCGGGGAGGCCCCGCGACGGGTACGACTATCTAGCCAAGCTCAACCGCGCGTACCTTGATCTGCCAGCAAGCATTGCTGGAGGGGCACCGCAGACGCTGGCGAGTCGCCTGGAGTCCGCGGTCGGCGCGTGCGAGAGACGAGTCAGGGAACTGAGCCGCCAGCCAGAGATAACGTTGCTGGACAGTCGTGCGGGCATCCACGACCTAGCGGCCATTGCCATCACGCAGTTGGCCCAAGACAGCCTTCTCTTCGCGACCGACAGTCCCGCCACCTGGAACGGATACCGGGAACTCTTCCGGCAGTGGGGCCGCGTGCCCGCACGGGCACGGGCGATCCGCGCTCGGCTGCGCATGGTCGCCGCCATGGTGCCGCGTGACCGCCGCGACGCATACCTTGAGGAATTCAGGGATCATGCGCAGAGTTGTTTCGCTGCCACCCTGTATGACGATGTCCTGAGCGGGGAGGACTTGGGTGAGGCAGCCACGGAATTCAACTTCGCGCCAGATGATGAGGAAGCACCGCATAACCCGTTGCCGATCTACTTCGCACCAGACCTCGTCGCTCTGGACGCCGCAGCCAGGCGGAACTGGCACGAGATCGATCCCGGTGCCTACGCGGCCTTTCTGGACGGGGCGACGGTGCTTATCGTGGGGGATCAGCCGTGACAACGTCCCTGGGTCCGCTTGAGTACCGTCAGCTGATCTCTGCGGCGCTGCATGCGTCCACCGACGCGGATACGGTCGACCCCGAACCGCGCACCCTGTTCACCCCAGACCGGCATCGGCAGGCACTCGACGTCGATGCAACGGTTGTGCGGGGCGCCCGCGGCGCTGGCAAGACCGTTTGGTTCAAGGCCCTGCAGGACAGCAGCCTTCGGGTGCTCGCTGCCAACGACTACCAGCTTGAGCGCCTCAAGTCAGTGGAGCCGCTGGCCGGGTACGGGACAGAGCTCCGCCCGGACATATATCCCGGACCAGGAACGCTACGTCATCTGCTCTCCGAGCACGCCGATCCCTACGACATCTGGATGTCCGTCCTCCTAAACGGCCTGCGAGCGCCGGAGATCCAGCAACTTGGCTCTTGGCCGGAGCGGGCTCAGTGGCTGCGCTCGAATCCCGGGTTCTCCGATCAAGCGCTGGCCGGGGCTGACCGCCAAGCCGCCGGCCAACACGCGACGAAGCTGATTCTCTTCGACGCGCTGGACCGACTTCACACGTCTCGACGCGAAGCCAACCAGCTCACCGAGGGCATCTTGCGCCTAGCGCTTGAGCTGCGGACGCGAACCAAGAACCTCAGGGCCAAGGTGTTCATCCGGCCCGACATGTACGACAGCCTCCGTCTCACATTCGCTGACGCGGCAAAGCTGACCGGCAACGCCGCCAATCTAACCTGGCAGTCCACTAATCTCTATGGCCTGTTCTTCTACCAACTCGGCAATGCCGCAGACGCGCACGCCGAAACATTCCGGGAGGGAACTGGAAACTGGCGATCCGCTGAAGACGGAAGATATATGCTCTCACAAAGCCTCATGGGGGACGAAAGTACGCAGAAGCAGATTTTCACTGCGATAGCTGGCCCTTGGATGGGCAGGGACCACCGCAAGGGAATCACCTACACCTGGCTTCCCAACCACCTCATGGACGGTATCGGCCAGACGAGCCCTCGCAGCTTCCTCCGCGCTCTGACGAAAGCCAATGACGAAACGAGTAGCACGTTCGCCGGGCACGAGTACGCGCTGCACTACGATGGCATCCGGCGAGGCGTGCAAGCCGCGTCGAGTATCCGAGTAGCGGAAATAGCCGAAGACCTCCCCTGGGTCCGCGCCGCGATGAGACCGCTCGCCGGCCGCCAAGTGCCGATTGACCGGGAAGCCGTCGTCGATGCCTGGGAAGTGAGCAACCTCACCACAATCCTGCGACAGTACGGCGAAGAGACGGACGAATCCGCTGTGCGAACCGGGCCACGCAACGTGGAAGATTACAACGAGATCATCAACGAGCTAATCGAAATCGGCATTATCACGCAGCGCGTCAATGGCAAGCTTGACCTACCGGACGTCTACCGCATCGGATTCGACCTAGGCCGCAAGGGCGGCGTCCCCCGCATCCAGGGCTAATCTCCGATTCAGCCGCTCGCGAGCAGCGCGACCGGGACCTTTAGCGCCCGGTCCGCCTTGACGGCCCGTACGCTCTTATCAGCCTCAGCGGCGTCGCGAATACGCGTCCTTCGGTCGTGCGCCGCCCCCGCGGCGTCGGCACCCCGGCCGCATAGGCGGCCTCCTGGAACGCCGTCGCCGCGCCCGCCTCGTCCGCATCTGGCGGGTTTATCGGCCGACAACACCTGCGGCTCGCCGACGGGCCAGTAGAAAAATCTAACTCAGGCACACGTCCGAGTCGTAGAGGCTGCCCGTAGCAATCGCGGCGAAGATGAGGGCATGGCCAACCAGCATTTCGCGAACCTGGGGGATGTGTGGAAGCATCTGTGGCTGGCCGGTGTCGTCAGCGGCTTGCGCCCTGGCCAGTACATCGAGACCCATGCCGGGTCTGCTCTGTACCGGCTTGCGGACGACGCGGAGCGCGCTCTGGGCGTGCGGACTTTCCTGGCCGCGTCCCGGGGATGTGACCTGCTCAGGTCGAGTCCGTACTGGCTGCGGCTCGCAGAGTTCGCCGCCGGCGGCGAACCGTCCTACCCTGGATCGCCGCTGCTGGCCATGAGGCTGCTCGGCCGCGCGTGCCGGTACGTTTTCTGCGACACCGACCGCGTGAGCGTGGATGACCTGCTCGCCGCGCGCGATCGCCTCGGGCTGCGAGACAGGGTCCGGGTGGTTCATGGGGACGGTCTGGCCGAGACGCTCGGGCTGCTGGGAGCCCGGCTGATCGGGCGGGCGAGCCTGGTCCACGTTGACCCGTTTGACTTCCGTGCCCCAGGCCCGGGCGGCGTCTCGGCGCTGGACCTCGCCGGGCGCCTGGCGGCTGCGGCGATCCCCGTCATCGCCTGGTATCCCCTGGCGGGGCCGGCGGACTCGCTTGCGGTGTTCCGTGACGTCACCGCCGCGGCGCCCGGGGCGCAGGTCTGGTGCGCCGAGCTGCACGTGGGCGGATCGCAGGCGGTAATGGCCGGCCTCGGCTCGGGCTGCGGCATCTTGCTGGCCGGCGTCGCTCCACCGCCGGGGACGAGGCAGGCCGCCAGCGCCTACGTCGCCGCCTTCAATGACCTGGCTGCCGGCACCGGCCTGCAGGTGTCGGTCGAGCCGGTGTTCGCCGCTTCCGCCTGAGCGCTGGCCTGTGTCGCGAGCCCGCCTCGCGTGATCTTCCCGGCAGGAGGGCTCGGCCCGCCGCCGTCGTCTGCGAGCAACGCTCGCTCACCGCTGCGGAGCTAACCGCGCGGGGCGTGTGCGCCGGGATCGCGGAGGTATTTCGGGTGCCTGGAGGAGGGTTCTCGCGTGCGGGAGCCGTTTCGTGGGATAGTCCGGACAATCCTCCTGGACGCGAAGAGCCTCCTCCGTGATGTGCCCTCTGAGCCAGTGCTGCGCGGCCTTTCCCTGCGGGTCCGGCCAGGCGAGACGTTGCTGCCTGGCGGATTCAGGCACGAGGTATCGGAGCGAGGCCGCAACTTGGCTGCCGGGCAGCGGCAGCTCATCGCGCTGGCGCGTGCGTGCCTCGTTGACCCGGCCATCTTGCTGCTCGACGAGGCAACCGCAGCCCTGGACCTGGCATCCGAAGCTCGGCGTACACCGGCAATAGCATCTCGAAGACTGTCTCGTAACAGGCTTCAAAGGCAGCCGCGGGCCGATCAGATCGCGTCATTATAGCTATCTACCGGTTCGTTTCTGTCGGTCGGCTGCGGAAGCGTGTTGCGCGGGTCGTGAGGCCCATGTGCAACCAGACTCGCTGGCTGCTCCGGTGACGGTTTAGGCTGCGCCACCTCGTCACGGTGCCCGCGATCCGGCTAGGACGACGGCGGTCGTCGCCGATGCCCCCATGTTGGTACTATGGTAGTACGCAGGGTAGCATGGATGGTATGAAGGTTAGTGTGAGCCTGCCCGAGGACGACATCAGGTACCTTGACTCCTACGCACAGTCCAAGGGCATCGAGTCACGGTCGGCGGTGCTCCACAAGGCCGTCGGCCTGCTGATGGCCGCCGAGCTCGAGGACTCTTATGCCGATGCCTGGGAATCATGGGAATCCTCGGACGACGCCGAGGCATGGGAGCATGTGACCGGCGACGGCACGGGCAGCTGACATGCGCCGGGGCGACATCGTCACCGTGAACCTGGACCCGGCCCGGGGATCGGAGGCCAGCAAGTCCCGCCCGGCGGTCGTGGTCAGCAACGACGCCGCGAACGCCACCGCGACCCGGCTCGGACGCGGAGTCATCACCGTGGTCCCGGTGACCTCGAATACCGGCCGCGTCTACCCGTTCCAGGTTCTGCTGCCCGCCGCCGCGACCGGGCTCCGCGCAGACTCCAAGGCCCAGGCCGAGCAGATCCGCTCCGTCGCCATCGAGCGCATCGGACGGCAAGCCGGCCACCTCCCCCCGGCCCTGCTCACCGAACTCGACGCCGCCGTCCGCCTGCACCTCAGCCTCTGAACCCGACCGCACTCGGTAGGTAACCAATGCTCAGCCGTCAGCCGGTGCTTCGACTGTCGTCCACGCGATCAGGCCGGACGGTGGTGTGGCTCTTGGGAGTTGAGCGGGAGATCACGAGTCCGGATTCGTAGGCGGTTACCACAGCTTGGGTGCGGTCGCGGAGGCCCAGCTTGGCCAGGATGCGGCTGACGTGGGTCTTGATGGTTTCGGTGGTGACGACCAGCCTGGCGGCGATCTCGGTGTTCGACAGGCCTTCGGCGACTTGTATGAGCACCTGGGTTTCGCGCGGGGTCAGAACGTCGAGCCTGGCGCTGCCCCTGGCATCCTGCCCTGGGTGAATCTTGGCGAATTCGCTGATCAGGCGCCGGGTCACGGTGGGTGCGAGCAGCGCGTCGCCTGCGGCGATGATCCTGATCGCGTCGAACAGGCGTTCCGCGGTGACGCCCTTGAGCAGGAATCCGCTGGCACCGGCCCGCAGTGCGTCGTAGACGTATTCGTCGAGGTCAAAGGTGGTGAGGATGAGAAGGCGCGGGGTGCGCCGTCACCGGCTAGCTGCCTGGTCGCCTCGATGCCGTCGGTGCCCGGCATGCGCACGTCCATGAGGATCACGTCGGGGCGTGCGGCGCGGCAGGTCCGCACCGCGTCGAGCCCATCGACTGCGGTGCCGATGACGGTGAAGTCCGGCTGAGTCTCGAGCAGCGCGGCGAACCCGGTGCGGACCACCTCGTGACCGTCGGCCACGACGATCTTGATCGGCCCGGCCCTCATCGGGCCGCCTTGGCCGCCGCTGGTGTCGGCGGCGCGTCGGCCGGGGATCGGGCGGCCAGCGGCGTCGCCGCTGGGGGATGGTACGCACCACGTTCACCGCGAGCCCGAGGCGCGGCCGGGTACTTGTCGCCAAGGCCATCGTGATCGGCTCGGTCACGTTCGTGGCCGGCCTGATCGGCTCGGCGATCGCCTTCCCGATCGCCGAGCACAAGATCATGGCGAATGGCTGGCTCCTGTCGATCTCACCGTCATCGCACCACCACGATCCTCACACTGGACCAGAGGCACGTCCGCCACCTGCGCCCGCTGTGGGGTGCCAGCCATTTCACTGTGCTCCCCTACGACGCCTGATCCAGGACATGGCGCAATGCGGGCGCTATACGGCAGGTCAGCGGGTCAGCGGGTCGGCGGGTCGGCGGGCAGACCTAGCGGTTGATCTTGTCCGGCTATGTCTAGCTGCGAACGCCTGGCATGGCCGCGGGCTTTCGCAGGGCCGGGCGGCCAGGTTCAGGGCATGCCTTGGCTGCTGACCGGTAAGTCAACCAGTGTCATCTGTGACATGTACAGTGGTAGCTCGCGGAAATTCTTGAGACCGCAAATATTCCTGTTGAGCAACTCGATGCGCTTGAGCAATATGCGCAGGCCAGCCTCGGCCCGAGCTGCGCGATGTGCTGCTGGGCCTCAGCCGCTGTGTCCGCGCTGACGCGGAGTTCGCAGTCATCGATGGATCTGCCGTGGTCACTCCAGGTCAGGCCGCTGAGCGTCTTGGCATGAGCCGTACGCACCTGTACAAGCTCCTGGATCGAGGTGAGATCGTGTCTTACCGCGTTGGCCGTGATCGTCGCATCGATTTCAAAGACCTGGCCGCTACAGGTATCTCATGCTGGCGCGCGATCGTCATTGCGGCGGCGTTGTATTCCGATAGCTGCTTGTTCATGGCGATCACATCGAGCGTGTCGTCCCATCCGAACGGAGTCTCGGTCACGCAGAGAACCTGCCCCGCCCAGCCTGTCAGTGTTGAGAGCAGCGAGGCGTAGTTGGACCGGTACTCGGCCAGATCGACGGCCTGGTCCGGGCAGTTCTGGAAGCACCTCCAGACATCGTTGATACCGACGCCCAGTACGGCCAGGTCAGGGCCGGCGGCAACCGTCGCGACCGCGGCGCGCACGACTCGCAGGACATCGCGGGACGTGGCACCGCCAAGGCCCTGGTTGTCGAAGCTGAACCGGACGCAGGGCAGTTGTGCCTGGAGCCGCAAGAAGAGGAAGTGCACCCCGCTGGCGTGATAAGCGCTCCCGGAATCAGGTCCAGCGCGCTGGACAGCAACTCCTGCAACTCCGACTCCGAGCCATATGCAACGCTGGCAGCCGACGTCACACCATCGTCGCCGATTAAGTAAATAGACTCTGACAGGGCGCAATGGGTCGGGCAAGTCGAGTTTCGCCGAGGCCGCAGAGCTAACGATGACCGGCGACAATAAGCGCTGGTGGCAGGACGGCGGTCTGGCGGGCGGGATGGCGCAATCTGCACGCCTCCGGCCCATCGGGGATATGCCTGGAATTGGCAGTCGACGGCCAGCCCGGCGTCACGAAAAGTTACTCGCGACTGGCTGCCCGGGGCCGATCTTGACAGCGCGGCCACGTTCGCGCAGCAACATGGTCATCCGCCGAACCTCTGAGGGAGGTGGTCCGGGCCGCTTGAGCTGTACCGGCCGTTTCTGTCGTACTCCGAGCTCGGGGCGCTGGTGGGCGGCAGGCCGAGCGAGATGCACGATGCGTTGCAGGCCAGATCGGCCACGGCGAGCTGCGTGTGACAGGGCGCACGTTGCGGACGATGATCAGTGTCCGGCCATCTGTTCTGAATGAAGGTGCTGACATTGACAACGATGTCGACAGCGGTCAGGCGCGCACGGCGTGGCATGCATGGCAGAACCTGGCAGCCGGTGGCCGCCGCGCTCGACGGATGGGCTGATCTGGCACGCTCAAGCCGGCGCGCGGAGGCTGTGCTCGCAGATCTGCGAAAGGCCTATCACCTGGCTGAGGACAGTGGGACACGACATCAGGAACGCGCGGATGGCGCCGTTCGCCGAGAAGTCGGCCATGGTCTGGGACCTGCTGAAACAGGAAAGCAACGTCCGGCTCGGGCCGATCCGGCTGGATGGCGTCGCCACCCAGCGTCGGGTGACAGTGGACGGCACCGGCGGGGCGGCGCTGAGCGTGATGAGCCATGGCGAGCTGCATGCTCTAGGTCTGGCGCTGTTCCTGCCTCGCGCTACCGCTCCAGAGAGCCCGTTCCGGTTCGTCGTCATCGATGATCCGGTGCAGTCGATGGACCCGGCGAAGGTCGACGGGCTCGCCCGGCTGCTCGCGCTGGTCCACCAGCTCAGCTGCTCGCCCTCAGAAGCTTGCATCCTGAGAATCGCAGCCAGCCTCGGCGACCACCACATACCCGTCCACCTCGCCCGCGTCCTGGGCAGCCTCGACCACGCCAGCATCACCCGGGTCGCCACAGCCATCACCCGCGTCAACGGCTGACCACGACAACCAGGCCACCACCACGACAACCAGGCCACCACCACGACAACCAGGCCACCACCACGACAACCCGGGCACCACCGGGCACCACCAGGCCCCGCCGGCGGGGCCTCTCCCGGCACCCGTCATGCCCACCTAGCGTGACGCCGACATGCCCAACTTGCGCGTCGCGTAACAGTCCTGACGTTGTTCACAGAGTTTGCTGCCCGCGAGAAGGCGTCGGCGCTTCGAGTGCCACGTCACGATATGTAACGGTCGAGGGCAATCGCCAGTGGCGGAGGCGGTCGCAGAATTGCAAATGGCGTGGATCGCCTGACCTAGCCCGTCGTGCGCCCGGGCTTGCTCACGCTTGTCACCGATCTGTCTGCAGATACTGAATGCCGCGGCGTGCAGAGCGCGAGCCTGCCTCGCGTCGCCCGTAGCCAGGAAAACCTCGCCCAGACCGTTGAGTGATTCGGCTTCGCCGGTCCTGTCACCGGCCTGGCGGTACAAAGCGAGTGCTTGCCGGTGCCGGGCGATAGCGAGCTGATTGCTGCCTTGCCGTTGGTTGAGGCAAGCCATGCTGGACAAGGTGTGGGCGTAAGCCTGGCCTGACGTAGCTCCGATCTCCTCAAGCACCGCCAGGGCCTGCTGCAAGCGATCGGCGGCTTGAGGATAGAGGCCTTGGCGCCAGCTCGTCTCGCCCAAGTTTCCAAGAGTGCAGGCGCGAATCGCACGGCGACGCCGTCCCCGACCCGGGCGGTGAACTCCTCGAGGAAGGTCTCTACCCAGGTCGGATTCACGCGAGAACTGCCGGCTCCCTGATACCTCGGCGTGCGGGCGAACTCGCCGATAACGGCGATAGTGGCACCGGGCGCGGGTGCCAGGGGCAGTGCCGATGCGGCGTTCTTGAGCAGCACAGCGCCTTCAGCGGCGGCCTCGCGGGCCAGGTCGTGGTGGGCCTCAAAATCGCAGGACCGCCGCCGGCCAGAGGAGGGCGCGCGCCCGACCAGCTCGAGGACCCGGCCGCAGGCGCGGTCCAAGATCGCCTCGTCCAGGTGACCTGATGCCACCGCCGCCGCGACGGCCGCCGGCGAACGCTCCAGGTCGGGCGGCATTTCGAGGTCGAGACCGGCGGCCAGCGCCGAGACCCTGTCGCGCACGGCCCCCCAGTCCGACATCACCAGCCCGGAAAATCCCCACTCCTCCCTGAGCACCCGGGTCAGCAGCCAGTGGTGTTCAGCGGCCGGGATTCCGTTGATCCGGTTGTAGGCGCACATGACCGTCCAGGGCGCGGCCTGCTCGACGCACCGCTCGAACGCCGCCAGGTAGATTTCGCGCAAAGCGCGCTCATGGACCTCCGCGCTGACGCGCAGGCGGTCGGTCTCCTGATTGTTGACCGCGAAATGCTTCAGGCAGGCTCCGACTCCGCCGGACTGGACGCCCGTGACGAAGGCGGTCGCGGCGGCGGCCGTCAGGCAGGGATCTTCGGAGAAGTACTCGAAGTTGCGCCCGCAGAGCAGGCTCCGCTTGATGTTGACTCCCGGTCCCAGGATCACGGCGATCCCCTGAGCAAGCGCCTCCTGTGCCAGGCCGGCGCCGACGCGGCCGATCAGGCCCGGATTCCAGGACGAGGCAAGCGCCGCCGCAGTGGGGAAGCAGGTGGCGGGAAGGCTGGTGTGAGCGCCAGAGTGATCGGCGGCGTTCAGTTGCACCCGCAGCCCGTGCGGTCCGTCCGCGACCATGATCGACTCAATTCCCGCACGCGGGATCGCGACGGTATGCCAGAAGTCCGCGCCGCTGCACAGAGCGGCCTTCTCCGAGATGGTCAGGTCGCGCAGGATTTCTGTTCGGTCAGGCACGGTCGGGTCAGGCATCCGGACCTTCTCCCTGGTCACCAAGGCACCGGATCCATCATCGCCGGAGCGGAGAATTCGTGACTACCCGATCCGACCTCGAACACTGCCTCGCCGGTGCCCCCGGCGCCTGGATAGCCGCCAACCGACCCGGGCGGGTTGCCTTCGGCATCGCGCACCTCGGCGGCGTTATCGCTGGGAATACGGACACTGCCGGTGACATTCGGCGGAAGCTCGACCCGGAACGTGAACCGGTCGCCAGCGCGTTCCCAGCCTGTGCTGATCGGCCCGCGGACGGAACGGTAGGAGCCGCGAGCCCAGCGAAGCCGCCCGCCAGGATGCGGCCGCAGCAGCAGCCGGCCGAACCCGGCGGTACCCGGCTCCTGGTCGATCCCCAGCACGAAGCGGTAGAGCCACTCGCCGACAGAGCCAAGCGCATAATGGTTGAAAGAGTTCATCCACGAGGACTGGAATCCGCGCTCGGGAGTCCAGCCGTCCCATCTCTCCCAGATCGTGGTCGCGCCCTGATCGATCATGTACCGCCAGGACGGCGGCGGCCGCTGCTCGAGCAGCCGGTAGGCGACGCTGGTGTGGCCGGCGGAGCTGAGCACCGGCAGGATGTACCCGACGCCGACGAATCCTGTGGTCAGATGCCAGCCCGCCTGCCGGATGGCCGCGACCAGGTGGCAGGCGGCGGAAGCCCGGAGCTCTTCGGGGACCAGGTGCATGTGCAGGCCGAGTGCATAGGCGGTCTGGGTGCCGGAGGCGAGCCGCCCGTCGCCGGCGACGAAGGCTTCCGTGAACGCGGAACGGATCTTTGACGCCAGCGCCCGGTATCCCGCCGCCTCGCCGGGGCGGCCGGTCGCATCGGCGATCTCGGCCATCAGCGCGGCGTCGTGGGCCCAGTAGGCGGTCGCGAGCAGCTCGTGCGGCGTGTCGTCGTCGCCGGGCGCGAGCCAGTCGTTGTAGCTGTTCCCGAGCTCCCTGGACCGCAGGTAGTCGGGGTTGGCGCGCTCGATGAAGTCCATCCACGCGGTCATGGCGCCGAAGTTCCGCCGGAGGATGCCGCGGTCCCCGTACATCTTCCACACCGTCCACGGGATGATCACCCCGGCGTCACCCCAGGCCGGAGCTCCGGGCGCGGAGAGGTGGAGGCGCGGCGCGACGTCGGTGAAGGCGCCGGAGGGAAGCTGGGCGTCGGTCACGTCGTCCAGCCACTTGTCGAAAAACGAGGCGACGTCCCGGTTGTAGCAGGCCGTGCGGGCGAAGATCTGGGCGTCGCCGAGCCAGCCGAGCCGTTCGTCTCGCTGCGGGCAGTCGGTCGGGACGCTGATGAAGTTACCCCGCTGACCCCAGTCGATGTTCCGGCACAGCTGGTCAAGCCAGGCTTCGGAGGAACGGAACGAGCCGGCTGGCGGGGTGTCGGAGTGCGCCACGCGGGCTACGACGGCGGCCGGGTCCAGGTCGCCTGGATAGCCGGTGACCTCCGCGTACCGGAATCCGTGCAGCGTGAAGCGCGGCTCGAGAACCGCCGGCCCGTCGTCGAGGACGAACTGGTCGGCCTGCCGGGCAGTTCGCAGGTTGTCGGTGTAGAGGCTGCCGTCCTCGCCGAGCATCTCGGCGTGCCTGATCCGGATCGGCGTGCCGGGCAGCGCGCGGGCACCGTCGATTCGGAGCCTGAGCCAGCCCGTCAGGTTCTGCCCGAAGTCGATGATGTGGCGCCCGCCGGCATCGCGGGTGATGCTGGCCGGGGCGATCTCCTCCGTGACGCGCACCGGCGGCCCCGGATCGGCCACGAGCGGGCGGGAGTCGCGGCCACGGCAGCGGGCGGGGCGCCACCCGGCGGCGCTGAAGCCGGGAGCGTCCCAGCCGCGCGGCTCAAGCCGGAGATCGTGACTTTCCCCCATCAGCAGGTCGGCGTGGCGGATCGCGGCAGGCCGTGCCCGCCACCGCTCGTCGGTCACGATCACCTGCCTCGTGCCGTCACCGAAGATGATCACGAGCTGGGCCAGCAGCTCAGGCGCGGTGCCGTAGTGCGCGCCGGCGCGCTTGGCGTCGAATCCGACGAAGCCGGAGTACCACCCGTCGGCGATGATCGCGGCGATGACATTTTTCCCCTGTGCCAGCAGGCCGGTCACGTCATAGGTCTGGTAGGGGATGCGCTGGCTGTAGTCGGTCCAGCCTGGCGTCAGGAAACTGTCGCCGACCCGGTGGCCGTTCAGCCGTGCCTCGTAGAGGCCGAGCGCGGTCACGTGCAGCCGGGCGGACGCCGCCGGCTTGCTGAGGGCGAAGCCGCGGCGCAGGTAAGGCGCCGGGTTCAGGGCCTTGACCACCGGGTCGGGCGGGTCGGACCGAGCGGGCGGGGTGATGCCTTCCAGCGGCCGGTCCAGGCTGATCCAGGACGCCTGCCACCCGTCGGCGGGGTCAAGCTCGACTTCGAACCAGGCCGGGTCGCTCCAGCCTGAGGCGGCTCCGCTCTCGTCCCACACCCGCACCTTCCAGGCGTAGCGGCGCCCGCGCGCGAGCGGGCGCCCGGCGTACCCGATATCGGCTGAGCACGACGACTCGACTTTGCCGCTGTCCCACCACAGGTTCTCGCCAGCGGCCAGCCGCTTCTCATCACTGGCGACCAGCACACGGTAGGCGCGCTGAGCCCGGCCGGCGCCTTGCGGCACCCAGCTCAGCCGTACCCTGGCCGGGTCGACGCCGAGCGGGTTAGCACGGTGCGCGCAGCGCAGCCCCGTCGCGGTCAGCATGAGCGCGGGCAGCATGAGCGCGGGCAGCAGAGGCGGGGACGGGTCACAGCTTTGTTGCTCCCTCGGTGAGGCCGGAGACGAAGTAGCGCATGGTGAAGCCCACGATGATGAACATGGGCATGGTGGCGATCACGAACGCCGCGAAGACGGCGCCGCCGCCGCTCAGGCTGAGGCCGAAGCTCCCGACGAACTGCTGCACGCCGGCCGAGATCGTGGTCCGGTGCGGATCCTGGATGACGATCGTCGGCCACAGGTAGTCGCCCCAGACGTTGATCGTCACCAAGATCGCTCCGGTCAGCAGAACCGGCCTGGTCAGCGGCACGATGATCCGCGCCAGCACGCGAGGCTCGGTGCAGCCGTCGATGCGCGCGCTTTCCACCAGCTCCCGGGGGATCTGGTCGAAGAAGCCGCGGAAGATCAGCACCAGGAGCGGCTGCGCGGTAGCGGCGTACGGCAGGATCAGCGCCCACCAGGTGTTGAACATGTGCAGTTTCTGGATGGTCAGGAACAGCGGTATCAATGTCAGCGTGGACGGGATGAGCAGCAGGCCGACGTAGGCCATGAACAGCAGGCCCTTGCCGCGGAATGCGAGCTGGGAGAATGCGTACGCGCCGAGCGCCGCCGCGATGACGCCGATGACGATGGACAACGCGGCGACGATGATCGTGTTGAACAGCGGCTCCGATATGCCTGACCATGCCCGCGCATAATTTTCAAAATCAAATTGGTTGAACAGCGAGAACACGCCGCTGCTGAAGATGTTCTCCCCGCTCTTCAGCGAATTCGAGAGCACGAAGACGAGCGGGAAGTAGGTCATCACGACGATCGCTGTCCCGGCGAGGACGCTGATCCAGCGGTAACGGCGGCGCATCAGTACTTGCTGAGGTCGATGTGGTTCTGCGCCGCCCAGGCTTGCGCCGAGCTGGTGAGCAGCGACTGCCACTGGCCGGCGAAGGCGGCGTAGGACAGCGCCCCGTCGACGTAGTCCTGGATCAGGCGCATGCCGGAGTTGGTGGCCGAGGTGGAGAGCACGTCATCGAGGGTCACGTCAATGACCGTCGGGACCTTGCCTGCCGGTACCAGATTCGACAAGCCGGGCAGTTTGAGTGTCGGGGCGGCTGGCTCGGTCGGGATGTATGAGCCGCTGCCGCTGATTTTCAGCCAGTATCCAAGGTGCTGCGGGGTGAACAGCCACGCCATGAAGTCCATCACCGTCGCGGTCTTTGCCGGGGTCATCGTGCTGTCGGCGCGCTGGGAGGTGATGCTCCACTCGCCGTTGCCGTTCGGGCCGCCGATGACGCCGACCGTTGAGGTTCCAAGGGCGAGCGGCGAGGAGGCGGTGGTGATGGGCGGCTCGGGGAACACCCCGTACTTGCCGCTGAAGCCCGCCGAGTTGAGCTGGGGGATCCACCAGCTTCCGCCCCAGAGGATGCCGACCTTGCCACCGATGAGCATGGACTGCGGGCTCAGCGGGGGAGTGGTGGTGTTGGGGTTCGAGCACGCGTCGTAGGTGCTTTCGCCGCTGGCCGAATACCGGGTGAGCTGGCCGAGTAGCTTCCAGACCTCGGCGTAGCGGGGGTTGGTCATGCTGATGATGCCCTTGTGGATTCCGACCGCGACGTCCAGGCCGTTGGTGACCTGGGCGTGGTTGACGTTGAACTGGCTGATCTGGCTGGCGAGCAGGGAGGAGGTCGCGAGCCGCTCGAACCAGGACGGGTTGCAGGGGGCGCCGGTAGTGAACAGGAATGGCGTGACGCCGGCCGACTTCAGCTTGCCCAGGTCGGTCATGAAGTCGGCCCAGGTGGCTGGCGGGGAGGTGATCCCGGCCTTGGCGAACGCGGCCTTGCTGTAGAACATGCCGGTCTCGACGTTCGACCCGAGTATGACGTCGATGTCGCCGTTCGGCGAGGTCATGTAGGGCACTGTCGTGGGCGAGAAGAGCGACAGCCAGCTAGTGTTGCCCTGGACGTAGGGGTTGGGCTTGTCCAGGTAGGGCTTGACGTTCTGGAGCAGGCCGGCGGGCAGCGCACCGGAAGTGACCGGGCCGTACTGCTCCCAGACGATGTCCGGCGCCGCGCCGCCTGATGCCTGGCTTTCCATGGCGGCGTTCGCCTGGGTGATGCCGGTTGTGTTGTTCGGCAGCCATTCAACGGTGACGTTCTTGTGGGCGGTCTCGTACTGCCTGGTCAGTTTCTGGAGCCCGAGGTTGTCGGCGGCCGTGATCGGGCCGGTGTTCGGCGGCAGTACCGCCTTGATCGTCACCGGGCCCTTGCTGCCCGCGCCTCCGGCGCTTGAGCTTCCCGACGAGCATCCGGAGGCCAGTGCGCCCGCCAGGGCCATGACCAGCCCGGCCGCCAGTGCCGAGCGCGCGTGAGTGATCGGGGACATGGAACCTCACCTCCTGGTGAGAGCTGCTGGCGGCTCAGGTTGTCCTAGGCCGCAGTGCCCGCGTCGCCGCGAGCGTGAAGATGAGCATCACGATGAAGAGCAGGGTGCCGATCGCCATGCCGTAGCCGTACTGGTCGTCCTGGAAGGCGGACTGGTACATGTCCAGGCCCGGCACCAGCGTCGCCGTGCCCGGGCCGCCGTTGGTGAGCAGCAGGATCGGCACGAAGTTCTGCACCGCGAAGATGCCGGACAAGATGACGACGATCCGGAACTGCGGCAGCAGCAGGGGAACGTCGATCGCGAAGACGCGCCTGAACGCGCCTACGCCGTCCAGCCTGGCGGCGTCGAGCACCTCTTTCGGAAGGTTCTGCAGGCCGCCGAGGAAAATCAGGAAACCCAGGTTGGAGATCCACGGGAAGCCGATGAGCAGGATCCCGACGAGCGCGAGGCGCGGATCGCTGAGCCAGGTCGGCTGCGGCAGGCCGGCGGCTCCGAGTACGTGGTCAATGAGCCCCGATCCTGGCTGGAGCAGGTAGGCCCAGACCTCGATCAGCACCAGCGGCGGCAAGACGATCGGCAGGACCAGTACGTACCTGGCGACAGCGGCCGAGCGCTTCGGCATGTGCGTGACCACCTCGGCCGCGGTGAACTGAGATGCCAAGGTGATCAGGACGCTGCCGCCGGCCAGGATGGCGATGTTCCTCGCCTCTGTCCCGAAGGTCGGTGACCGCAGGTACTGCCTGAACTGCGAGACCCCGGCATACGTCGGCGGGGAGAAGCCGTTCCAGTGATAGAAGCCGCCGATCAGGCTGCGGACGGCGGGGTAGTAACTGAAGACGCCGACTAGCAGCAGGCTGGGCAGCAGGGTCATCGCCAGCACCGACCGGTAACGGTGGCGCAGCGAGGACCATGGCATCGTCATACCGGCTTCCGCCTCGGTGAGCTATCGGTGGATAAGGCGATCGTTGAGGTGATCATTCGCTATATGCGCTGGTCACGCTAGGCTGAGATGCACTGCTACTTGGCCGAAATTGACCTCGTTTACCTGAGCTGCCCCTTGGACCTGACGTGAGCGTGCATGACGACGACCCGCCGGTGGGGACCAGCCGGGGCCTGTTTCACTTCACCGAAGGCGAGCTGGCCTACGCCGGCTGCTACCTGCACAAGTGGGACAGCCCGGTTCACACGCACAGCTTCGTCGAGATCGCCTTCGCCATCGGCGGGTCGGGCACCCATCACTCGCTGGCCGGGCAGCGCGAGCTGCGTACCGGCGACGTCATCCTGCTCCGGCCGGGGGTCTGGCACGGTTACGAGAACTGCTGCCAGCTTGAGATCTACAACTGCTGCTTCAGCAGCGAGCTCCTTCGGCGCGAACTGTCCTGGACGCGCGAGGATGCCATGCTCGGCTACCTGCTCTGGGCAGGCCCGTACTCAGCTCCGGGCCGGGGCGTGCTGACGATCAGGCTTGATCCGCCGGCCTTCGGCGAGTGCATCGCGCATCTCGACGCGCTTGCCGCGTTGCGGCACCGCCCCCGCGCTGCGCACCGGGCGGAGATCGTCGGCCGGCTGTCGCTGCTGTTCGGCCAACTCGGACAAGCCATCGCGCTACCTGGCGGCGCCCTGCCGTGGGGGCTGGGGCCGATACACCCGGCGGTCGTGCGGGCGATGCGCATGCTAGAAGCCGACGTTGCCCGCAACTGGACGCTGACCGGGCTCGCCTCGGAGCTGCACCTTGCCCCGGGCTACCTGGTACGGCTGTTCAAGGGCGCAACGGGCCTGCCTCCCATGGCCTACCTGGCTCAGCTCCGCGCCGAGCACGCCGCAGTCCTTCTGATGCACTCCGACGACAGCGTCACCGGCATCGGCCGTGCCGTCGGCTGGCCGGATCAGAGCAACTTCGCGCGCCGCTTCAAGGCTCACTACGGCCTCAGCGCGACGAGCTACCGCAAGCGCTTCGCCACCGCCGCCGGGCCTTCAGCCGGGCCTCCAGCCGAGCCGGACCCCTGACCGCGGGCCGTTAGGTTTCCGTCAGAGCAAGCCTCTGTGCGCCGCCCAGACCACCGCCTGGATCGGCGTGCCGACGCCGAGCCGGTTGCAGATCGCCCTGGTACGGCGGCGGACCGTCCGCTCCGACGCGCTGAGATGCCTGGCAATTGAGTCGACTGGCAGCCCCTGTGCCAGCAGCCGGAGAAGCTCAACGTCCGCACTGCTCAATGACGCGGGTGCGGCCCGGCTGTCGCCGTCTACATCCATCGGGTTTCGCGCGGCCAGGGACCGGATGTCTGGGCTGGCATAGCGAGTTTCCTCCGTCGAGATCAGCGCTCACGAGACGCGATCATGGAACGTTTCAAGATGCAACGACAGTGTCAGACTGAAGCGACATACGTGTCAAGTGCGTGTGGCCGATACCGGTCATAGGTATTGACGCGATCAAGCGCTGGCGGTCAAGTCTGACTTGAAACGTTCTATGGCAGGACTCGGCCACCAAGACCAGGAGGATCACATGACGGCCAGCTGGAAGCATCGGCTCGCTCGCGGTGGCCGTTTGGTGATCGCGCTGCTGCTGGCGTTCGCGGTTTCCGTCCCGTTTCCACGGGCGAGGGCAGCGACTGGCGCTCGCGGTTCCGTGATGGGCCCCGGGGCGGTGGCCTTGTCGAACAGCCCGATTCCGGCTGACAGCAGCTGGCAGGGCTACGTGGAATCCAACGGAGCCCCGACGGTGGCGCCCGTCGCGGCCGCCGGGACATCCGGCGCGGTGACAAACGCCCAGGGCCTGGTGAACGGGTCGGGTGTCACGACACTCACCGACGTCGCAGGCCAGACGCCGCCGACAATTGTGCTGGACTACGGCAAGGAAGTCGGCGGGCTGCCGTTCTTCAACGTGTCCTCCGTCACCCCGGCGTCGCCGGCCACATCGGTGACCTTGAGGTCCGGCTACAGCGAGGCGGCTCAGTTTCTCTTCGGGGCGGCCCCGAGCACGGCGCTGGCCGCGCCGGCGTCACCCGGCTCGGCCAATGTCAGCGTGAACAGCGTTACGGGCTTCAATGTCGGGGGACCGCTCACCATCGGCTCGGGCGCGGCTGCCGAATCCGCTACGATCACGGCGGTCGGCACGGCAGCGGGGTCCGCGCGGCTGTACTCCGCGGCATCTCCTGGCGACACGAACGTCAAGGTCACGAGCGTCGCTAACCTGGCCGCCGGTTCTCCGGTCACCGTCGATCCTGGACCTGCGCAGGATCAGGCAACGATCACCTCCGTCGGCACCGCCGGCGTCAATTCGACGCTCACCGCGGGCACGGTGACGTCGGCGGCGCTGCCGATCCCGAGCTACACGGGTGCGTCGTTTCTCTGGAACGCGCCCGGCTTCGCGAGCTCGGCGCCTACCGGCACGATCCTTGTGCGCAGGGACTTCACCCTCACGGCGACGCAGCTGGCTAACCTGACGGACGCGGCTCTGCGGGTCAACGTCGACGATCAGCACGCCACCTTCGTCAATGGCGCGGCTATCGCCGCCTCGACAGTCGCCAATGGCTGGCGGACTTCGCAGCTGACCGACATCAAGCCCGACCTGGTGGCGGGCAACAACGTCATCGCGATCGCGCCCTACAACGTCTCGGGCGCGGGCGGTTTCATCGCGGCGCTGCAGCTGGACTTCGCCCCGGCCGCCGGCGTGCCAGGAAACCAGATCCTGATCCAGAGCGAAGGTGACGGGTCGTGGCTGACCAGCACGCTGAACGCTCCGGTCTGCGCGACGGACTCACTCACCTGCATCGCGTCGTCGGCTCCGGCTGGCTGGGCCACGGCGGGCTTCGACGACTCGGCATGGCCGGCGATCCCGGCCGGCGACGCTGCCGCTTACCCGGTCAGCCCGTGGAACACGCTCGCCAGCCCGAATGTGCCGCAGCCGAACATCATCAGCGTCGCGAGCCCGGCCGGCTTCGCGGCCGGCGACACGATCATGATCGATCCCGGATCGCCAGCCCAGGAGACGGACACGATCGCCGCTGTCGCCGCCGGCTCCCTGACGCTGGCGAGCAACCTTGTCATCGTCCACGCGTCAGGGGCCTCGGTACTCGATCTGTCGAACCCAGGCACCGGCGTGACATTCGCGCCGGCCCTGACGAACGCGCACGCCGTTCTCAGCGGGATCACCTCGCCGGGCACCGGCATCAGCTTCACGCCGCCGCTCGCGATGGCGCACGGGGCTGGTACCTCGCTGACGACGTCAGCGACGGCCATCGCGGGTGATGCCAACGGAAACAACGGGGTTGGCACGGACGGCAGCCGCGCCGATAACTTCACGCTGACGACAGCGACTGGCGGGACGACCGTCGGGAACGCCGTGACCGCGGTACAGGGAGGTGAGCGCTTCCAGGCAATCCAGCTCACGACACCTGGCACGGTGACATTGTCCGGGCTTGGCATCACCGTCAAATTCGACAACGCCGGCCCGTCCGCTTACAGCGGGTACTTCTTGTCCAGCGACGACACGCTGAACAAGATCTGGTACGACGGTGTCTATACGGCGCAGACGGACGCCATTCCGCCAGGGGCAGCGTGCGGTAACGCGACCACGTGCGGCACGACTCCGGCGATCCTCGATGGTGCCAAGCGTGATCGCAGGATCTGGAGCGGTGATCTGTCTGTCGAGGGCAGGACGATGTTCGACAGTCTCGGATTCGGGCCGAACGGATCGGACTACATCAAGAGCTCGATTCAGGGCTATGGCTCGGCTCCGGCGGCGAACGGATCGACTTGCGGGCAGACAAGCAACTGGGTCCCGTTGCCCGCGGCTCCGGTCTCGTGCTCGTTCTACTCGCCGACCTATTCGATGTATTACGTACTCGACCTGGCCGAGTACTACCTGTATTCGGGCGACACCACATTCGCCGAGTCGCAGTACCAGGTCATGAAGAACGAGCTCGCCTTCAATGCCGCGTCGGTCGACCCGACCACGGGCCTGACGACCGCGGCAGGCTCGGACTGGGATTTCTATGACGGGAGCAAGGGCGGCTCGGCCGCGCAAGGCGGCGCGGTCACCGCGACCAACGTGAGTTACTTCGAGACGCTGACCGATGCCGCGTGGCTGGCATCGCAGCTCGCGGCAGCCGATCCGGGCAATGTCAATGCCGCGACGTGGACGACGGATGCGGCTAGCTGGTCTTCGCAGGCGCGAGCACTGAAGGCGGCTATCAACGCCTCCCTGTTCAACGCCGGGCTAGGCGCCTACCAGCTGTCAAGCAGCAGCAACGGCACGCACGCCGCGACGGCGGTACCGCAGGACGCCAACGCGGAGGCGATTGTCTACGGCGTGGCGCCGCCTGCGGACGTGAGCGGGATCCTGAGTTACCTGAAGAACAATCTGTGGGGTACGCACGGCCCGCAGCCGTACAGTCCCGACGCGAACTACTCGACTATTATCAGCCCGTTCGTCACTGGTTATGAGCTTGATGCCCGCTTCGCGGCCGGGGACACCAGCAGCGCGATCGCGCTCGCCGACCTCATGTGGGCGCAGATGACCAGCCAGAGCGGCCCGTTCTACACCGGAACTCTCTGGGAGAAGCTCGGACAGAACGGTCAGGACACCGACAGCAACGCGAGCCTGGCGCATGGCTGGGCGACCGCGCCGGTCTCGGCGTTCTCCAGCTACCTGCTCGGCATCCAGCCGACAGGGCCGGGCTACAGAACCTGGAGAATCGCGCCGCAACCGGGAAGCCTGAGCTGGGCGCAGGGCCAGGTGCCGACCCCGTCGGGCACGCCAGTAGTGTCGCGCTGGCGGGCCGGCGACAGCGCCAGTTCGTTCGAGCTCACCACGTCGGCGCCCGGCGGGACAAGCGGCACGGTGTCTGTGCCTGAACTCGGCTCGTCTCGCATGATCGCCGAGGACGGGAAGATCGTCTGGGCGGGCGGCGCGCCGGTTGGCGGCGTCGCAGCCAGCGAGGCTGACGGAGCCGTCGTCTTCTCGGACGTGTCCGGCGCCCACACATTCGCGTGGGTGGCGAACGTCGTGCCAGCAGACGTGTGCGCGCTGACGAGGCAGTTCGTCGACGCGTCGGCCAGCTACCAGGCGCTGAAGCCCGCTCAGAAGGCGGTCGTGGACGCGCTGGTCACTCAGGCGTGCACGTTCCTCACCTCGATCGGCCCGGATATCCTCCAGGCCAGGAAGCAGGCGTTCATCAGGGCTTACGAGCAGAGCGTGCGGGCGCTGGCCAAGAAGGGCTGGCTGACGCAGCCGCAGGCGAGCACGCTCGAGACGCTCGCGGGTGCACTCTGATTGCGCCAAATCGGCTAGCGTCTTTGCCTGGCACTTGAACGTGCTCGCGTCGCTGCTCGCCGGAGCCGCGGCAATGGGCTGGAAAGGACAGACCAGTGCCCGTCCCGATCAGCACGTTTACCCTCAACAACGTTCGGGGTCTTCCAGACGCCGCCGGATGAGACGATCGCCGCTGTCGAGACCGCGCTGGCCACCGGTTACCGGCTTATCGACACTGCGGCGGCTTACGGCAACGAGCGCGAGGTCGGCGAGGCGATCCGCCGCTCCGGACTCGGCCGGTCCGACGTTTTCGTCGAGACCAAGGTCTGGATCTCCGACTACGGCGCCCGCGATCGCGCCAAGACGCCCGCGCAGGGTCATGCTGCGCTGGCACCTGCAGCTTGCCGTCACCGGCCCGTCACCGTCGCCGCTGATAGCGAGGGCCACGTCGCGTCCCATGACGGCCGCGGCTGCCAGGATGTTGACGTAATCGCGCAGACGGGTGATCTGCCCGTCGGCGCACGGCGAGGACCACGATGTTGGGAAGCGCGAACTCGCCGGACGGTGAGGTGGTCTTCATCGGCCCAGCCGCGGAGCATGCGTTCGGCCGACGCCATTTCATGGGGATGACCGCCGCGTTCACCGCTCCGCCCCCCGGTCGCAGCTGGAAGGTGAACTGAACTGACTGGAAGCGCCAGCTGAGAACTCAGATGGCCTCGTCCGCCTTCGGCTGGCTTGGCGAATACAGGGCGGCCTGACGCTGCGACGGATGCAACGCACACGTCACGGCCTTCAAAGGGCCCGAATCTGATCCTCACCAGCCCGGCCGTCTGGATGGACAAGGCGTTGTCGAGGAGTTGGCGCAGGTAGAGCTCGTATCCGTCCTTGCTGCCCTTGTCGCCGAGGCTACGGAAGTCATGATCTAGCCCGACGGCATGGCCTGGCCGCATTTTCTGGGACCAGGCCATGACCTCGGAGTGTCCTGGTTCCTCGCCGAGTTTCCACGCGGCCTGACGGGTCACCTCGGCGGCCGAGCTGCAGGGTTTGCTCAATGGTCAGAAGCTGCGTCCGTGGCGAGCGGATTCCTTTCCAGGTGCAGGGGACCTGTGTAGAAATCCGTACCCTAAGCCTGTGTCCAAAATCCTTCCTTTTGTCATGATTACTGGCACAAGTCGGCTGCTGTCAGCTGGCTGAGCGCAGCTTGAAGGAAGGCGTCGCGGCGCTGGAGCATGACGTCGCGCGTCAGGTCGGGGCGGCCCTGGCCGGCCATCTCCATCGGGAACCAGCCCATGTCCGGAGGGGAGGCGAGCGACGCGACGGCATCCCAGTAGGGGACGGCGCTGGCGGGCCTGCCCGCCTGGGTCTCCCAGCCGGCCAGGACGTGCTCGGCGGCCTCAGCGCCGTAGCACCACGCCGCGTCGCAGCGCAGCGAGCCGAGGTCGATTCCCGCCGGTCCGACTCCGGCGCAGTCCCAGTCGAGCACAGCGGTCAGCTTGCGGTTGTCCCATAGCGTGTTGCCGTACCACATATCGCCGTGCACCAGGCCTGGCCGGTCATCGGCGGGCCGGGTCGCGGCCACTGCCGCCTCGGCGGCGCGAAGCAAGTCCGAGGCTCCCTGGTCGCGTCGCATGCCGGCGAAGTCCTCGCCCTCGATCGGCCGGCTCCGGACCGGGAGCGCCGGTGCCGCGGTGACCTCGATCGAGCTGATCCGCGCCGCCGCCGCGCCCAGCGCGCGCAGCCGTGCCGGGTCAGGCTCGGGCGGGATCACGCTTGTGCCCGGCACGCACGCGGTGAGCACGAGCGCGTACCCGGTCCGCTCCGCGAGGTCGTAGCCGAGCAGCCCGGCGACCGGGGGAGCAGCGGCAGCAGCCCTCGCAGCGCAGGTCATCGCCGCGACCTCGGTCGCGGTCTTCGCCACGTACTCGGCACTGGCGACCCGGAGGACCACATCGCGGCCGCCGCCCCGCAGCAGCCACGGCGCGCCGCCATGACGCAACCCGCGCACGACCGCTACCTCGGCGGCCAGGACCGCCGACGCCCACTCAAGTACCTCAGTATCCGGATAAGCCATAACACTCGACACTAGCGGCACTGCCCGCCGCCTCCGGCAGATCATTCGCCAGCACCATTTCTGCGCTGGGCATGCCGCGTCCGGCAACCACCCGTAGCCCGTAGGGTGCGCGGAGGGCACGCTGACCGACCGCTGATGTTCCGGTGGCGGCGAGTTCTGCCCAAAGGCGGGCGTGGGAGTTACCGCGCAAACTCATGGAAACTCTCCGCGATGATGCCGGGTGCCGAACGGATGCCGGGACCGGGCTCGGTCTGCGGCGTTGCGCCGGAGAGCCGTCAGTTGCCGATGTGGACGATCGATCGTGGAGCCGCCGCCGGCGCAGGGGAATCGGTAATTGCCGTGGCCGCCGATCCTCAACCCAACACCAGGGACTTTAGGTGTGTATGCCTGCCTGGGGTGTTGCAGGCCTGGAGTCGAATATTGATCTTGTTGTCTGGTTTTCCCATGCGGGACTTGGTGCCGGGGCATAGCAGCAGGCCGCGTGACGCCGCAGGCGGGCGTGCGGTTCCACGGGCCGCAGCCCCGGCGGGCGGGGCGCCTCCTTTCTGACGGTTGCCCGGGCTGGCCGGGGCTAGGGTGAGCGGGGCTGGAACCGGGTTATTTCCGGCGCGCCGGTGACGGTCTTCTTAGTGGCCGGGGTGTGCGGGAAGCGGGGCCGTGCTTTCTGCTCCCGCGGGGAGTGGCGCTGCCGGCCGGTGGTGATGAGGGTGTGCAAGGTGGCGCGGCTGGTGGCGTCGGCGAGAGCGGCGAGTTCAGCCAGGGACGTGGCGGCGGTAACCCTGGTCTGGGTCATCGAGCGGATCGCCGTGTGCCGGGTGGTGGTGAAGGACACCTCGTCGGTGGTGGCCGGCCCGCTGGCGGGGCGGCGCAGTGCGCGGGCGGCCGCGGCCTGCGTGGTCAGGGACGACGCGGCGCTGGCGCGGACCAGGTGGGTGGCGGTCATCCACGCCCAGAACTCCTGGATGACCAGGCGCGGGGTGCCCGAGCGCAGCACCGGCCCGCTGGTGCGGTCCCCGGCGCCGGTGATGGTGGTCTTGTCCTCCCCGAACGTGGTCTCCGAGGAAGACCAGCGCGTCAGGTACGCATCGCGGATCTGCTCCGCCTGAACCTGCTGGTGATCCAGCAGCGTCGTGGCCAGCGTGCAGGTCTCCGATACCTGCTCGCCGTCCCCGCACGGCAGGACCGCGTTGTGCTCGGTGACCCGGACCGGCAGCCGGTCGCCTGGTTCCCGCCGGGCGCGTTCAGCCAGGACATGCGGGAACCGTCCGGAAGCCACCCGTCCGCGGTGACTGGCAGCGCGATGTTGCTCTTGATACGGGCTATGACATGCCCGCCAGCGTCCAGGATCGCGGTGATGATCTTATGGCCCGGGAAATTCCGGTCAAAGCAGAACACCCGGCCCGCGAACAGGTCCGGGCGGCGCCGGACCAGCCGGCACAACAGGGTCTGCTCCCCGGCCCGGGCACGCCCGGTGATCGCCCCCAGCTTCGCCCGGCCCGCCCGCGCGGTCACGACCACGACCTGGATCTGCGGAAACGGAGCGGAACCAGGCCCGTCCTGGCTGCTGGTGCCTGAGCAGCCGAACATCGCGCGGTTACGCGGGGTATCAGCGACGGCGACCAGCATCCCGTCGATCCCGCACACCGCCATCCCGCCGAGCCTGGCCACCGGGCCGCTGCCGTCGCTGCCGCAGTCGCCGGCGAGCGGCCCGGCGACTGACCAGAACAACTCTTCCATCATCGACGGCGGCACCTTGTCCCGCCAGCTTGTGACTGCCTTCGGCGTCGGGACATGCCATTCCGCTGCCCATCGCACGTCGGCCAGGTGCCCGGCCAGCCGCCGTATCGCCTCGGTATACCCCGCGTCGGGCATCAGGGTCATCGCGACCATCAGCCGGATCGTGAACGGATAGGACATGAGCCGCCGCCGCCGCGGCGCCGGTATCCGCCCCCCGGCGATCGCCGCACTGATCATGTCCTCGATGACGTTCCCGCCCAGATGCCGTTCCAGTTCGCCCAGCCGCACGAAATCGGGCAGCCACCCGCCGGCCCGCACCTCGCCGCCCCTGATCACCGCCGGGCAGGTCACCACCGGATGGCAGAACGTCATCATCGTTCCCGCCGCCACCGTCGTCCCGCCGCTAACCCGCAAGTCATCGGCCCGGAACACCACCATCCCCGCCGGCAGGCCAGCCACAGCAGGCGGCATGCCCGCCACAACCGGGCTTGCGCAATCAACGACCGGCAGGTAAGAAGGCACCCGAGGCTCCTGTTGTTCAGGGATGAGGCTTAGACACCCATATCCCTACCAGGAGCCTCTTTCATGATCAAACCACGCGGGCCAGCACCGCTGCCTCCGCGACACCACAGGTCACGACCCCAGAACCCTTAAGTCGCTGGTGTTGGATCCTCAACCGCTATTCCCCGGAAAGCGGCTATTCATCTGTGACTGGAACGGAAATCCTTGATTCAGCGAATGTAGGGGACGAATCTGGACGCCTACTTCTTGCGCTGCAGGTTCCGGACCCCGGATGCTCAGCGGCCTTGCGGATCTCAGCCAGCTAGGCTGTTCGCCAGCTGAGCCGTGTACTAGCCGAAAGCGGGTTTGGAGGTGCGTCATGGCGCTTCGTCGGCGCGACAAGGGCGGTGATCGCGGCTCGAGACCGACCTATTCCGGCCTCGGCAGCCACATCGAGGAGTTGCTGCGGCTGGCGGAAGAACAGCGAGACGAGATCATCACCGAAGCGCGCCATGAGGCGGCGGGGATTGTCGATGAAGCCCGCAAGCAGGCCGAGGTGATCCTGGCGAATGCCGGTATGCAGGCGGGTCGGCTCGCTGGCGGCGCTATGACGGAGCCAGGGGCCGGACAGGGTGCAGGGTTCGAGGCCGGAATACCCCCCGCTTCCGACGATGAATCCAAGCGATAAGCATGAAGTCAGAATAAGCACAGTGCTTATACCTCCCCGATTCTTATACCAGGCATGCGTGTCCTCGTCGTGACTGCCCAGACCGTCGCCGCGATGTCCCGGATCGGACCTTCGCCCCATCACCCGCGGTCCGCTGCCCGCCGGCGCCCGATCCCGGACCTGATCATCGCCGCGGCCGCCGAACCGCACCAAGTCGAAGTACTGCATGTCGACAGCGACTACGACATGATCGCGAAGGTCACTGGCCAGACGGTGCGGCGCGCGCTCCGGGTCATTCGTTCAAGCAATAAGGGTGAAAAATTGTCCCGGCGCTTGCCGTGCTTTCAAGCGCTCTCGCACCGCCGCAGTCGTGCACCGATATGATACCATTTTGGTATGGCTATGACTCTCCGTCTTCCGCCCGAGATCGAGGCGGATCTCAAGCAGGCCGCCGAGTCCGAGCACCGGAGCGTCCAGCAGACGGTTCTGGTCGCGATCGAGGAGTATCTGTCCACCCGGGAAACAGCCGAGATTCTCGCGGACCCCGTTGCCCTGCGCAACCTGGCGGAGGCCCGGGAATCGGAACTCGTCGGCGACGTCGTCTATGGAACCGAAGCGGCACGCGCGCTGCTGGCTGAGCGCAAGAAGTGAGCGCTGACCGCTACGAGCTCGGGATGACCCGTCCCGCTAGACGAGCGATCGCGGAGGGGCTGCCTGAGGACGCGGCCGCCGCCGCGGTGGAATTCATCACCGGCCCGCTGCTGGATGTGCCGCGCCGTGTCGGCAGGCCCCTCCGGGATGAGCTCAGCGGGTTGCGCAGCGCACGGTTCGCCACTCAGTGGCGGGTCATCTACCGCATCGATGAGGGAAAGCATGCGGTCGTGGCCCAGGACATTCAGCATCGTTCGAATGCATACCGTCGCCAATAGCGACTCCACCGCGGCCGTGCTCTCCGGTTCTGGAGCGGCCGGGCCGCACGGCCCGGCCCCAACCGGCCCAGGCACCGCACCCAGTCACGACCTGATCGACTTCCTCGACGCGGCCGGTAATCCACGACTGCTCGTCACCCGCCGAACCGCCTCGCGCCGCCAACAGCTAGTGCTCCAAGACCCGCTCAGGCGTACCCGGATCGCAGAGCGGATTCGGGGGGAATCGGTTGGCTGATTCTGCGGCATGTCAACAGAACCGCAGACCGGCCCCGATTCCAGCCGAGATCGCCAGTCGTCTTGCTGCCATCGACGACGATGCCGTTGTTTCCGACTTCGACAAAGCTCGGCTAGCGACCTGGATGCGGCCGTCAGCCTGGCTGAGAAGGCTCTGGCCATCCGCCCCGCGAGTGGCAGCTAATCGATCACCTAGCCGATCTGCTCTCCCACCGGTCATTCTCGTCATGCGCCTGGCTGATCTCGGTGCGGATCGCTCTGCCCGGCTCGACAAGATGGTCGAGACCAGAATGCTCGCACCGCACGTGCCGGCCCTCGCCAGACGCTGGAAGCCGGGATCAGGCGCGGGCCGGTGCTGTCAGGAGCAGGATGACGGTCCGTGTGCGTGTCCGCGCTGCCATGGCCGCATGATCAGGCATCTTGTGGCTTCGCCGAGCTTGATCGGCTTGCCGGGCCGGTCGGTGGCGGTGCTGATCGGCAGCAGGTATCCGGTGCTGAAGCGCTGATGAGGGTGGAAGAGGGTGAAGCCGGTGACCCAGGCGGTGGCGCCGTCAAACGCGATCACGATCGCGGATGGGCCGAACTTTGTCCTGATCAGCCTGCCGACGTGGCCGGTCGCGGTGTAAATCGGATAGACCGCGCCTGCGGTCGCGACGAAGGCGGTCTTGCCGTCCGGGGTGAAGGTGATGAAGTCCGGGAAGCTGCCTACCTTGATTGGCTTGCGAGCGGTGTTCGTGGTGGTGCTGACCGGCACGACGATGTTGATGCTGGGGTTGACGATGTCGCTGGCGGCGACGTAGACGGTCTTGCCGTCGGGCGATATCGCCAGCGCGTTCACCTCGATGGTGTCCGGTCCGATCCTGATCGGCTTGGCTGCAGTGTTGGTCTTGGTCCTGATCGGGATCACGGTGTTGCCGCCGCTGAGCACGTAGGCGGTCTTGCCGTCAGGAGTGATGACGATGCCGGCGGACAGGGACCCGGTGCGGATCGGCCTTTCTGCCCGGCCGGTGGTCGTGTTGACCGGCACGACGGTGTTCCGGTTCACGGCATAGACGGTCTTGCTGTCCGGGGTGACGGCAAGCCCGGCCGGGCCGTCGCCTTTCTTCGCGACCACGATCGGCTTGGCCGCCTTGCCCGTCGAGACAGTGACCGGCACGACCGTATTACCCGATGCCACGTACGCCTTCTTGCCGTTCGGGGCGACCACGACCTGATCTGCGACGCCCCGGCCGGTACCGACGGCCTTGCCGACCCGGCCGGTAGCGGCATTGATCGCGAACAGCCGCTGCGCGCACGCCACGTACACGGTCCTGCCGTCCGGCGTGATCGCGAGCGAGAACGCAAACCCCCCGCACCCGCGCAACCCGAACGGCGTGCCAGCCCGGTGCGTCACGCTATCGACCGGCCAGACCTTGCCCGCAAGATTCAGCACCCAGACCTTGAGATGCCGCCCAGACGTGCCATCGGCGCCAACCGCCCGAGCCGGCCCCGCCGCCATGCTGGCCATGCCACACGCCAGCATCGCACCCGTCACAGCCACTCGCCTTGCCATCCGCGCGCTCACGCAGCCGATTATCCGCCACTTCGCCGCTATTCCGGCATCAGGTCCGCAAAGCCGCCACGCACCTTGGCGCCAGTCTCCACGTCGCCACTCTCGGCCAGCGACCGAGTCACGGCCTTCATGCCCATCCTGGGTTGCCACTTGGCCTAGGACAAGCTGGCGGCTGCGGGCGGGGCTGAGCTGCGCGGACGGGGCGGGAGGCATGGCGTGCCCAGCCCGTAGTCAGGACTGGCCCGGCCCGCTTCATCGCCGCGCCGTACTGCTGCGGCCCTGGCCGCTGATCTTGCCGCACGTCACAAATGCCAGTCTGCCTCTGTCCGCCGGGCAGTGCCTGAGTACGCCTTAGCCGCCGACATCGAACTACGCCGCCGCCATCCCGAAGCGAAAGCTGCCGTCGATCACCGCATCCGAACCGAGTTCGCCCACCAGCGAGCGTGAGGAAGTCGGCACCTGGGTGCAGCAGTTCTTTGCTGCCGACTCGTCCACGGCGTTGGTCGAGCCAAGTTCAAAGACCTTCAAATACAAGGTGAACGCAATGATGCTGAGCGTGATGTCGGCGCTCAGCAGCAACTCGATATGGACGTGCCATCCGTTTCGGCCAATGCGTCGGTCAACTCGCGCGGATCAGAGAGAGCGCCCGCGTAGCCCAACAAGAGATCCCGAGCGATGCTTTCGTATAAGAGGTGACAGACGGCCGGAGGAGGCCGCCCAGGCTAAGAGGAGTATTGGCATGACGCGATACCTGATCTCGTTCCCCGGCGACGCGATGGCTCAAATCCCCGAGGAGGAGATGCCAGAGGTGGCCAGGGCCGAGCACGCGGTCATCGACGAAGTCAAAGAGGCCGGTGTGTACCTCTTCGCCGACGCGCTGGACGAGGAGGTGGAGCCCGTCATGGTGGCAGCTGACGGGACGGTCACCGCAGGAACCTACCCGCAGACCAGGGAGCTGCGGGGAGGCGTCACCATCGTCGACGTGCCCACACGGGAGGCTGCCCTTGAGTGGGCCGCAAAGATCGCCGCCGCGTGCCGCTGTGCGCAAGAGGTCCGGGAGTTTATGTTCGACCCGCTCGTCTGATCGAAGCGCCCCCATAGCTAGCAAGACCCTGTCTCGGGCGGCCTCGCATTGCAACGAGTTGCGTGCACGGCCTGATCGTCGCAGGTCAGAAAGGGTTTCCCAGGTCGCAGACAGGGCGCCCCCAGAGGATTCGAACCCTACGCACACGGCTCCGGAGTGGATTTCTGCGTGCCGACCGAGGCGCTCAGCCCGGTCACCGCCGGCTTGGTTTGTTCCACTGGTGGAAGGCGCGGGCGAGGTCGATCCAGTAGCGTCCTTGACGCTCGGCGGTGGGATGGTGGCGGGGTTCAGGGTCTTGGCGTGTTCGATCGCGGTGCCGTTGTCGCCGAGGACCTGGGCGATGCTGACCTGGTACAGGGTGACGTTGGCCGGGCCGAAGGCGTCCGCGCCGAGTCGCCTGGCGGCGTCCCCGGCCTCGCTAATCAGGTCGTGGGCGGCAGTCCGGTTGCCGTCTACCGCTGCGGTATAGGCGGCGACCTGCAGTAGCGTCCCGAAGACAGATAGCTGTTCGGCAGTGGTCTGCCTGTCGGGTTCGATGGAGGTGGCAGCAGACGGGAGCAGGTCGTGAGCCGTGGCGCGTCGGCCGGTCCGGCGCAGGACGGTCGCGACGGCCCGTTGAGCGTCCGCAGTGGTGAGCGGGTCATCCCCGGCCTGTGCGCACTGGAGCGCGCGGTCGGCGAGCGTGAGGGCGAGCGGGTCGTCGTTGAGCTTGACCATGAAGTTCGCGGCGACGATGTAAGTGTCGGCGAGCAATGAGCTAGCTGCGCATTCGTCGTGGCCGGAAGAGCGCTGGCGGGTCCCGGCCGCAGTGCCGATCAGGCCGGGTAGGCCGGCCCGCAACTGGTCGTAATGAGCAGTCTGGTATGCTTTCCGCTGGACTGCGATGGCCTCGCGCAAGGCAGCGACCGGGACAGGGCTGCCCGGTCGCCCGTAAAGCAGTTCGTCGAAGTCGGAAGATGCGTTGTCTGTCGGGGTCGCCCGGCTGGCCGGGGGAGCGAGGACTGCGGTACCCGCGAGCCCTACGGCGTGGAGGTGGGCTGGACATTATGTTGCAGGTCAGTTCGACACTTGGTGGTTTAGCCGGAACGGACTGAGCTGATGATCTTGTCCGAGTGAGTCTAGCTTGTCCTGGTTGGATATTTGGGAGGCAGCGGCCGCAACCCGGCGAGCTCACTCGGCAAGTCTCGCGACGCTCGGCCGAGGCCGACCTGGAAGACGCCCTCGTGCGGGTGCTTCAAGTAATGTCGCCGCTTAGGCGGCGATCAGCGGGTGGGCGCGAGCCAGCTCATACAGAGGCTCCGGGGCTAGGTCGACACCGTTGGGCCAGGCGATGGTTCCTGCCTCGGAATCTACCGTTACCTGGGCGAAGTAGGCCGGATCGTTCAGCGACTTCAGGACGCCCGTCCAGTGTTCCCTGGAGAAGTCAACGTCCCCGGCCGTGCCGTCGCTGAACAGCAGGCGCAGCACGTGATCGCCGACCACGGCAACCCCCGCTACGACGGGCAGGTACGTCTCGCTCATGACTACCATGTTAGGGCAGCGGTGTTATGCGGAGAAGAGGCTCGCTGGCCCGTGCAAGTTCCCAGTTGGTCAGCAGTTCGGCCTGCCGAAGCTTGGCCCACTCCCGGACGAATGCGAGCGCCCTAGGTTCGAGGCTTCCGGCAAGTACGGTCCCGTCGAAGGCGACTGAGGCGCGTCGTCCGGCGTGGTACGCATGGAAATGCGCGATGGGATGATCACGTTCATTCCAGTACATATAGATCACTACACCATAGAATGTGCTTATGCGCGGCATCGTTCGCCCTGAGTGACGAATCTAGATGTGCGGAAAAACGCGATATTCATATGGCGCTACTTCCTCAATGGCTATTTCGTCGCCAGGCTTGAGTCCGTAGTGCTGGAAGAACTCTCGCCAGTAGCTTCTGCTCCGGAAGATCTTGTGACTAGGATCGATGTCCGTTGGCATTGACTTGCCAATGCCTTCAAAGTGAAGGGTGATCGCCTTGCCTTTTCCGGCTTGTTTATTCTCGTGGCCGATCGCGTCTTCCGGGAAGAAGCTGATGTGCCTGGCTAGGTAGACATGATTATTGTTCACGTTCCCGCTAGTCAGCGGGATTAGAATCTTGCGAGGATCTTGCTGCGACACGTATAGGTCCGCGTAAATACCGCGCTGAACCCTGCGGATGCGATTGCCTTGGGTCAGATATGCTAGATCGGCACTGACATTGTCGTAAGTCTCGTTCGGGCGTCCGGCTCGGCCCAAAGCCGAGATGACCTCCTTGATCGACATGTCAAGGCCGCACGCCGCCAGGACTTCGACTATCTCGTCAGTGCGGTGGCCACTGGCACCGCGTGTGGTGGTGTCGCCCTCGCTTCTCTTGACGGCCCTGATCAGGGCTGCCTCCCTCGCTTCAAGACCGGTGACTTTGGCGCCTAGGCTAGCGTGCTGTGTTCTCGCGGCTCCGAGCTCGGCTGTGACTTGCTCAAGTTCGGATCGCAGAGTCTCATCTTCCATGATCTTCCTTATCTAGTTTGATCTAGGAAGATCTTATTTTACGATCTGAAATCCTGTCAACTTTCGGAGGCTCGGCTCAACCGTGTGGCAAGTTAGAATATCTGCAGTGCTCCAATTATGGACCGAGTTATTAGACATGACTCAGGGAGACAGGCATGCGTCGCTCGCTAGCCGATCATCCTGCGGTCGCCGAGTTCGACCTAGTTGCCAACGCGCCGGTCACGCCGTCGGATCTCGCGTGGGGGAGCAAGGTCAAGGTGTGGTGGCGCTGCGGCACGGTGCGTGAGCATGGTCTATGGTCGGCGACAGCCAACAACCGTACGAAGCCCCGTGGATCTGGCTGCCCAGCATGTCGGGGTAACCGGTTCCGCGGTGCTGTGCCGGCAGATCGGAGCCTGCAAGCTCGTTTCCCTGACATTGCCGGCGATCTGGACGCAGAGCGGTCGGGCTTCTCCGCTGATCTGGTCACATTCGGCAGCAAGCGGAAAGCTTGGTGGCGCTGCCCGGAGGGCCACGAGTACGAGACGACCGTGAATCAGCGCACCAATGCTGCGCATCCGCAGGGATGTCCATACTGCGCGGGAAAGCTAGTCGCCCCTGACCGGTCGTTGACAGCGGTCGCGCCGGCGATCGCAGCCGAGCTCGACGCTAGTAGGTCTGGAGTCACAGCCGATCTGCTAATGCCTAACAGCAACCGGTCGGTCTGGTGGCGGTGTGCCGCCGACGCGCGGCACGACTGGCAGGCGACGCCCAATAATCGTGTCAGCCGCAAGTCGGGCTGCCCGTACTGCAGCGGCGCCAAGGTCAGCGATGCCAATCGGCTCTCCAGCAGCTGTCCCGATCAGCGTCTGCTGGCGGATTGGGACCACGACCGCAACAGGCCGCTAACCCCGGACGATCTCTCCACAGGGTCGAACCGCAAGGTGTGGTGGAGATGCGATGTCGCGGTCGACCATAGCTGGCAGGCCAGCGTGGGCAAGAGAGTGAGCGGGCAAGGCTGCCCGTTCTGCAGCGGCACCCGAGTCTCCTCAGCCAACAGGCTGTCGTCATTGCGGCCGGACGTTGCGCGAGAACTGGATGCCGCAGCCTCTGGCATCACGTCTGACCTGCTCAGCGTGGGCAGCAACCAGGTTGTCACATGGAGGTGCACGGTAGATTCTGATCACCTCTGGCGAGCCAGCGTGCTCAATCGCACGAGTGGCGGTAGTGGCCCTGGCACAGGCTGTCCTGACTGCCAGTTGCCTGGCACGTCGGCCCAGGAACTGCGACTGAAGGCCGAGCTGAAGGCAGTCCTGCCAGTCGATGTCGGCCGCACTATCGTCTCGAACTCGGAGCAGGGCAGGGAGCCTGTCGACATAGTGATCATCGGTCCGCGCGCTGATCTGCGGGTAATCGTGGAGTTCGACGGCGTATGGTGGCATAGCCGTCCTGGCTCGCTGGAACGCGACACTGCGAAGACCCAGAGGCTGCGGCAAGCAGGGTGGGAGGTGATCCGCGTCCGCGAACGTCCGCTCTCCCTGATCAGCCCAGACTTCGACGTATCGCCCACACTCGGTGCCCCAGTGACCGAAGTGGCGGCTGCCGTTCTGGAGCGTATGACCGCCCTAGGACTGATTCCCGCCGAGGTAGCCGCTGATTACCTCGACCGCTCGACCGCGGGGCCCGTGAACGTTGAGCTAGCCAGCAAACTCATCGCGAGCCGTCTGGGTAATCACGCTGACAGGCATCGGCAGAGCCAGCATGACGCGTGGTATCAGATGTACAGCGCCCTCGCTTCCTTTGCAGCGCAGCACGGGCACTGCAATGTTCCTTACGATGTCGAGGTGCGCGGGGTGAAGCTGAGCGGCTGGACTCACAAGCAGCGCACTCGGTTTCGCGTAGGCACTCTGCCGGACGATCGCGCAGACCGCCTGCGCGCGATACCACAATGGTCTTTCGAGCCTGTGCACTCCACTCAGTTCTGGGCCGGACGAAGCCGTTACCTTGCGGCCGCCATCACCAGCGACACCTCAACTCCGAAATCCGTGACAACGTGGGCCAATAACCTGAGAGCCAGGCGAACACGACTGCTTAGCGCAGGAAGGGACCTTCCATACGATCAGCTACAGGCGATGGCGGATGTACCGGGATGGGAATGGAATCTGCTAGAGGGGACCTTTGATGCTAAAGTCGCCATCCTCAAGGAGTACTTAAATACTACCGATAAAGTTATTTCTGATATTAGACAACGCGATCGATGGAATAACCACAAGATCGGCACCTGGATCAACTCATGGCGAAGCAGGAGGCAGACGCTTCCTCAAAAGCACACAGACGTTCTTGAGGAACTACCTGGCTGGACTTGGAGCCTGCGACGCGATCAGTGGGAGGAGAAGTTCATCGAGCTTGACGACTTCGTTCGCACCAATGGTAATGTCCAGCCGAGCATCACGAGTACTGACAAACGCGAATTTGCCCTTGGCGTGTGGAAGCGGAACAACAAAAACCGGCTCAAAGGCCAGGTCAGCGAACAAGCCCGCAGGCTTCGCGAACTTCTAGCTCGCTACGGCGAGCAACTCCCCTGACAGGTGCCAGCTCGGCCGACGGTGATCAAAGGTCGAAATCTCCGGTGACGGTTAGCTCGCAGTCCTGTGACTTGCAGTTCCGAAGATGAGCTTTGTCGGTCTGCATTTTTTCAACGTGCGACCGTGTCTTGTTCGTCCAGAACTGCTAATTGCGTCGGGCGTATCGTTTCAACGTGCGGACGATATGGAGGTCCGACTCGCTGACGTTGTCGCGGTGAGCGGGTTGGCAGTTTCGGCCAGCAACCAAGTGAGGCATCGCGTGTGCAGCACGAGTCAATGCTGTTGCTTAGCTTCTGTCCGATCGGCCTGGCCAGGCACTCCAGATCTAGTGGGGTCAGTGTGATCGCGACCTGCTCCAGGTTGATGAGATCGATCCTTAGGCCGTTGGCTGATCTTCCCGCGCCAGGTAGAGGAAACGTGTAGCGCATACCGGGACTATATAAGGACGTGGATGGATGTGCAATACGCAAAGACTTGGCCCACATAACCCTCGGTGAGCTGAGGCTGGGTGTTTCGGCTGATAAACCAGTCAGCTAGCTTGGTTATGAGCTTTCCGGAAGCGGGGTTCCCGTTCTTCAGCAACCAAATATTGAATTGGTCTGCGGTTATCTGACCGCCCTGTTCGCGCGCGAACTGCTTGCAAACAAGCCGGTTTATTGCGGTGTCGGGAATGAGAGGTTTCGTCGAATGGGGGTTGCTCGTTTCGGGGGAGGTCGCAGAGGGGCTGGGTGTGGGGCTTGGCGATGGCACTGCCGTCTGCGGGGACGCTGTTCGGCTCGGAGTCGGGTGAGTTTTTCGTGCAGCCACATGAGGCGGGTTTCCGCACGCCGAAAGAGTAATGCTTGAAGCGATCATCAGAGCAACTAGTGCTCGCATCTAGACACCTTTCGTCGAATGACTTTAGTGTTCAGTTTCTAATGGTGTGTTGAAGGCTGATTCCTGAGAGTAGGAGAGAATGCGGAATGCCCGACCGTGGGTGCACACTGCTGCAGAGCGGATCGCTGGGCTCATTCGGTCACGAATCGGTGGGGTTCGCCGAGGGCGATACGGGCACCGTCGAGATCGGCGAGGCGCCAGGCGAGGGTGGCTTCGGCGAGGTGCCGGGGTAGTGCTTCGCTGAACTTAAGCCCGGTGAGTGCCTTGCTGTCCACGGCAGGCAGGCACAGCCGGTCAGAGATCCCGCTGACCGCGACTTTCCAAAGCTGAGGAGTGATGTCGCCGCGCAGGCGGATGCTGAAGGCATCTATCCGCTGACTGGAGTCGGCTGCCTCAGAGCCAAGCGTGGCCACGAGAGTCGCGTTGGAACGCCATCCCGCCCAGGTCCACCAGCGGACATCGCCTGACGGGGAGCGGTGGATGACGGTGCCGCCTGGATGAACGATGTCGACTGCGGCTTCGCGGGCGTCGGCGAGGGCAGACGTGGCGCGCTTGGTGAGTCGTGCGGGTGGCTCGGCGCCAAGCAGGACATGACGGATCGCGCGGCTGAGCGCGAACGACATGCCATCGCTGTCAGGGGTGATCCACCGGGCCAGCCCGCCGCCGTCGGCTGGCTCGACATGGCAACGGCGCCGTTTCCAGTCTGTCCAGGTGACCCGCCAGCTTTGCCCGGCCAGCAGCAGCACCCGTGGGCCGTGGACCTTGGCTGCCAGCAGCGCCGGGTCTGTCCTGCCGATCTCGTCCCGGCCGCATAGCACCGTGAACTGCGGTGCCACGGTAAAGGTCGTCGTCAGCGCCATGAAGTGCCGGAACCCGAACCGCTGCTCGGCCTGCGGTCCGATGAACATCATCCCGCCGTCTGACTCAAGGAACCCTTCGTCAAGCAAGTGCCTTGCTACAGGCCGGGCGAGCGTCCCGAACATCGGCAGCCCGCCCCACCACTGCTGCCACAGGTTCTCCCCGACGCGACCTTCCTGCAGGCACAGCGCGAGGATCTGCTGGGCGGCGATGTGCCGGGGTTCAGCGGGGGGAACCACAGGCTCCACCCAGCCCCGGTCCCGCAAGACCAGCAGGCCGGCTGCGGCAACCAGGCTGCCCTTGTCGAGCGCGAGGAACAAGCAGTTCCGCTGCGTCCGAGTCCTGCGCCCGCTGCGGCCGATCCGCTGGAGGAACGAGGCGACCGTGCTCGGCGCGCCGACCTGGATGACGCGATCCAGGTCACCGACGTCGATCCCGAGTTCCAGCGTGCTCGTCGCCACTATCACGCAATCCCGCGACGTCGCGAACGCTTGCTCAGCCCGGTGCCGTTCCTGCGCGGACAGCGAAGCATGGGACAGGAACGTGTTCACGCCGAGCCCGCGCAGAGCCGCGCCGAGCTGCTCGACCAGTGCCCGCGACTCGCAGAACACGAGCCGCTTCTCGCCCTGGTGCAGCGCCGCGATCACCCGCGTTGCGTTCTCCGCCGACCCCACGTAGTCAAGCTGCACGTCACCAGGAGGGCCGCCACTAGCGACCGGAGAGCCCGATGCACGCGTTGCCTGCACAAGGTCGCCGCCGAGTTCTGGGTGGCTGGTTACCTTTGGCGGTAGCCAAATGTCCGGGGCGATGAGGCGACCGGGCCGGTTCCCCGCTCCTGGGCCTTGCAGCCAGCTGACCAGTTCGTCCGGATTGCCGACGGTCGCGGACAAGCCGACCCGCTGAAGAGGCCGGCCCGCGATCCTGGTGAGTCGTTCGAGCACGGCGAGCAAATGCCAGCCCCGGTCGTCGGCCGCGAACGCGTGCACCTCGTCGATGACAACCGCCCGGAGCCCGCCGAACAGCCGGTAGTGGTCAACCTTGATGCTGACCAGCATGGATTCCAGCGACTCGGGCGTGGTGAGCAGGAGGTCGGGCGGATCGCGCAGCAGCTTGGCCCGCGCTCCGGTGGTGACGTCGCCGTGCCACAGCGCTGCCCGCCGTCCGATCCACTCCGCGTACGCCTCAAGGCGCGGCAGCAGGTTGTTGAGCAGTGCCTTGAGCGGTGCCACGTAGACCACCGACGGCGCGGCCCAGCCGCCCGCGTCCATCGTGGTTAGTAGCGGGAACACTGCCGCTTCGGTCTTGCCGCCGGCGGTAGGCGCGATCAGCAGCGCGTCATCGCCGTCGAGCAGCGGACCGGCAGCTTCTTCCTGCAACGGCCGCAGCCCCGTCCAGCCGAGCGTCGCGACCAGGTGGTGGGTCAGCGTGGGATGCAGCCGCTCGCCGAAGCCGTCGGAACCACCCAAAGCCCGCGTCACAGAGTCAGGTCCACGTCGTCAGGATCGGCGGCCCGCTGGACCCAGGCGTTCCGCTCCTCGTCGGTGAGCTCGGACGAAGACAGCGTCAGCGCATAGTGGCGGCGCGGGTCGAAGTCGGCGTACTGGTCGACCCGGTCGAGTACCTGCTCGACGAGTTTGCGCAAGAACACCCGGGGCGCGATCCCGGCCTGCCCGCCCAGACTGCCAGAGACGGCGGTGGCCAGTTCGGCGACATACGCATCGTCCGCCGCTACCCGCACCCGCTCAGGGTCGGCGGCTCCGGCCACGTACAGGTCGCGGACGGCGCGGCCGAGCGTGACCAGCTTGTCCAGGTCGAATCCAGGCAGCCGTATCTGCACCGCCCGAGGATTGTCGAACCTCGGGTCACCGAAATCGGTGGCCAGCCGCTGCGCCAGCGGCGCGAGCCGCCGAACCCCCTGCGGCCCGTCGAAGAACGCCGGCGTGCCCGTGATCACCAGATACAGGCCGGGGAACCGGCCCGCGTCCACCTCGTCGATGAGCTGGCGCAGCGCGTTCAGCGCCTTCTCCCGTACGTCACCGCGCACCCGCTGGAGTGTTTCGGTCTCGTCCACGGCGACCACCAGGCCCGCGTGCCCTGAGTCCCGGAGCACGGCGAGCAGCCCCTGTACGAACCCGAGCGCCCCGAAGTGGTCCAGGTCGCCCTTGATCCCGGCGGTCCGCTTGACCGAGGCCGCGACGTTGGGCTGCCCGCCCAGCCAGGCGATCAGCCCCTGAGCCAGCGCGTTATCCCCGGCCAGGGCCGCGTTCCGGTAGGCCCGCAGCACCGAGGCGAACACCGGCGTCACCTTGGCCACCCCGGCGAGCCTGCGCTCCATCAGTTCCCCGGTGGCCGCCGCCAGCCCGGCCGAGTCGTCCTGGCCGGCCTCGTCGGCGGCGAGCACGTCTTCCTCGAGCGTGTAGAACCACCCGTCCACCACCTCCCGCAGCGCACTTGCCGGATGCGAGGAGGTGGCCAGCCGCTCGGTCAGCCTCCGGTACACGGCCTCAAGCCGGTGCAGCGGCGTCTCGGTCTCCGACACCTGGATCTCGGTGATCGCGAACCCCTGGCGCTTGGCCCGCTCGGTCAGCCACCGCAGGAAGAACGTCTTGCCCGCCCCGTAGTCGCCGCGCACGGCCTTGAACGCCGCCCCGCCCGACCGCGCGGCCGTCAGATCCTCGTCGATCGATTGCTCGAACCGGTTCATCCCGACGGCGAACAGGTCAAGGCCAGCCTGCGGCACGGTCCCCCGGCGCAGCGCGTCGATGACCTCGCGCCGCCGGGCCGGGCTGGCCGCCGGGACGCTCACCGGCCGCCACCGAGGAACTGCTCGGCGAGCAGGACCCGGTTCAGCTCGGCGGTCCTGCCCGCGTCGGTGACGCCGATCACCGGGTACCCGTCCACGTTGAGCAGGCGGCCGAGTTGGGCCAGGTAGCCGGCCATCCGGAACGCGGGCTGCCCGGCGGCCGCTGCCAGCGCGGTGACCGGCAGCTTCCCTCCCGCCTCGGCGAGTGCGTCGATCACGGCGATCACCTGCGCGTCGTCGGGTGCCTTCCGCACGAACGCGCGCTGCGCGGCGTACAGGGGGCTCGCGCTGACCCGCTGGCCGAGCGAGGCGGGGGCCGCGATGTCCTCGGCGGCGAACAATGCGTCGGGCTGCTGGCTCGCCGGCGTGCCCGCAGGCTTGCGTGACCGTGGCGCGGGCGTTCCGGCCGGTGCGGCGGACGTACGCGCCGCGCCAGCGGTCATTGCAGAAGGATGAACAAATTCGCGCGGCGACTGCGATCCGGCCGCCGGCTGCCACCAGGACGGCTCGTGCAGCGCCGAGGCGGCATACCGGGTCCAGCCCTTCGGCACCGGCCCGCCCGAGGGCACGAACGCCAGCACCGGCACCACGACCTCAGCCAGCGACGCGCCGCCGTGGTAGCCCGCCCGGCGGGGCACGTAGCGGATCCTCTCGTCCCAGGCCAGCACGGCGGTGCCGCTGGGGGAGAGCACCCGTGGTCCGCTGACCAGCACCTCGCCCTCGCCGGGAGTGCCCTGCCGGTGCCTGGCCGACTCGGCACTGATCGGCCGGACGCCTTCGCCCCGCTGCACGACGTAGCCGTGGTCGGAGGTCAGTAGTACCGGCCGGCCGGCGAACGCCGCCTCGGCCAGCAGTTCGGGCAGGTAGGTGAGTTCCGCCAGCCGCCACTCGGGTTCGCGGCCCGGCTTGTCGTCGCGCAGCGAGTCATCGATCGTGTTGAGCACCACACCGACCACGACCTCGGGGTCGCGGATCGCTGCGAGAACAGGCTCGGCCAGCCGCGAGCCGGGACCGCCCGCAAGGCCCGCCTTGTGGAACAGCGCGGCTCGCCTGCCCCGCCAGAGCGCGGTGAACCCGGCCCGCTCCTCGACCTGGCCGCCGGCCCGCAGCGTGCCGCAGAACAGGCTGGTCCGGGAGTAGGTGGTCGCCGAAGGCAGCACGGACACGGCGCCTTCCCGGCCGTCCTCGCGGCGGCCGGTCTCCTCCCAGGACCGCAGCGCCGTGATCTGCCCCGCCAGACTGCAGGCGACGGCCGCGCTCATTCCGTCGACGACGACGACCAGCGGCGCGGCCAGCCCAGCCAGCGGCCTGGCGATCCGCTCAAGCACGTTCTCGGCCAGCAGCAGATCCTGCGTGGGGCCGGCCGCCGGGCTCCAGGCCGCGAGCCGCGCGGAGAAGTTCTCATCTAGCGCCGCTCGCCGCTCCCGCACCGCCTCATAAAGCGCCGCGTAGGCGCTGGCGGACGGCGGAGTTCGGCCGGTGTCGGCTCGCGCGACCACGGCCAGTGCCCGGTCCACCCAGGCTGTCGAGCGCACCTGGTCGAGTACACAGGCTGCCACGCTGCCAGGCTGATTGCCGTCGGCAGCCAGCCAGCGGATCAGCCGACTCGCCGCTTCGGCCTCCGCTTCGACCGGCTGACCGGCGGATCGACGGTGGTGGTGCAACGCCGCCAGCGCGGCCTCGACGACCGGCAGGTCGGCGGGGCGGGGGGCTGGCAGGGCGGCGATGATCGCGGCAGCCAGCGCGGTGACCCGCGCAGTCAGGCCAGCGGCCAGGATCAAGCTGCCCTCGGCCAGGTCGCGGGCGCCAAGCTCGGCAAGGATCTGCTCGGCGCGCTCGCACATCGCCCCGGCGTCGGCGGCGTGGCCGTTCTCATTCCACCGCAGCGTCAGCGACTCGGCCGCCTCCCTGAACACGCGCAGCCGCGCCGGGTCGGCGGACCGGCCGCCGAAGAACCGCTGCTCGGCCCGGCCGCGGCCGAGCATCACCGCGTCCTGCCGACCTGACCGCTGCCCGTACAGCTCGGTGACCACGAGGCCGAACGGGATCGCGTCGGCGATCTGACCCTGCCCGAGCAGGCCGAAGACGATCTCCGCGACGGCGCCCACTGAGCCGGTCAGCCAGCCGGCCAGGCCGACCTGTTCCTCCGCGCGCAACGACAGGAACCTCGCTACCCGAGTCTCGTCCCTGCTCCAGTCCAGCAGCGCCGCCGCGTCCAGCCGGTCGTCCTCGGTGCCCAGGCCGAGCCGGAGCGCGGCCAGCCGACCAAGGGCAGTGTCCAGCGGCAGCACCCGTCCGCTGGCGCGCCGCCACCCCGCCCCGGGCTGGGCGTCCAACAGGGCCTCGGCCAGCCATCGGTAGTCCCCGGCGAGTAGGCGCGGGTCCAGCACGCGGGCGCCGAAGGCGTGCAGCACCAGATCCCAGCGGTCGATCGGCTTGATCTCGTGGCCCACCGCATAGGCCAGGACCGAGTCGCCGAGGTCTTCTCGATCGCAGGGGGTCAGCACGACCAGGCGGGCTCCCTCGGCCCGGTCCTCGCTGATCGCCTCGAGCACTGCCAGCACCGTCGGGCAGCCCCGGACGTGCGCCGTCACCGGTCCCTGCGGGGTCTCGACCCGCAGCGGCGAGTCGCCGCGCCAGACCGGAGCGGCCCGCAGCAGCAGCACCCGATCCTGGCTGGCCTCAGGCTGGTCGGCCCACGGGCTGGCGTTCAGGTGCTTGAGCGCCTGCCGGACCGCGCTTGCGATCACAGCCTGGCTCGCTTCCGGCGCGGTCGCGCCCGTGGTCGACGCCGTCATCACGGCACGATCCGCCACGTAATCTCGAAGATCGCGTTCGGGTGCGCGCTGGCCTGCGCGAGCAGTTCGTCAGTGACGGAGCGGATCTGAGCGGCCGAGGCCCGCCGACGCACCCCAGCCGGGCCTGGCACCGGCCCGTCGGCCGGGATCGTGGCGCCTGGCGACTCGCCCACGCCAGGACCGTGTGGCGCGCCGGACGGTGTCTCCGGGGCCGGTCTAGGTCCCGGCCTGGAAACAGTCCGTCCCGCGAGGTCAAGCAGCAGCTTGGTCGCTGCCGCGTCAGCAGTCCGAAGCGGCTCGCGGAGCGCGATCTCATGCTCCTCGCGCCGGGCCGCGCTCCGTAGTTCGGTCACGATCACCGAGGCAGGCTCCGCGTCCTGTCCGCCGCCATCCGCCAGCCCGGCAGTCCGGTCGAACACATCCCACCTGACGCCTGCGATCGCCTCAGCCAGCCGGGCCGCGGCACTCAAGCTGGCCCAGTAGATCACATCGTTCTTGGGCAGCGTCGCGACCGCGAGCGCGCGCAGCACCGAGGTGGCATCGGACACCCCGGTCAGCCGTCTGACCAGTCTCGCCGCCTCCCGCGCGGTCACCAGCCGGGGCGAGGCGTCGTCTAGGCCGAGCACGTCGGCGTGTCGGCGAAGCTCGGTGACCAGAGCCTCGGCCGCCGGGAGCAGGGCAGCGGCCCGGTGCCGCACCTCGGCGGCGAGAGCGTGCACGGCCCGGGCGCTGCGGACCGGCTGCCGGCTCGCGCCGAAGATCGAGGCGGCCCGGTCATTCGCGGCGCCGAACTCGCCCTCGTCCGGCAGGTCCTGCCGTCGCAGCATCATGTCGGCGGTGATCTTGCCCAGCTCGGGCGGCGGGTTCTGCGGCTGGCCGCCCCGCATCCAGGCCCGGTCGGACTGCACCGCGAAACACGCCACCAGCAGATCGATCACCAGTGGCGGCAGCCCAGGCTGCTCGTCGCCGATCCACTCGCGAATCCGGCTGACCGGCAGGTCGGTGACGATCCCGGCGGCTGAGGCCCGCCGCTCGATCCGCAGCTTCCAGTCCTCGCGCAGTACCAGCACCTCGGTGACGGTCGCGATCTCCAAAGGGTTCGCGATGCGCCGCAGCACCTGCAGTTCGCCGCTGGGAGGCTCGAGGCGACCGACCTTGTCCTGGGCCGCCAACTCCACGGCGGCGAGCACCGAGGCCAGCTCGGCTCGCTTGATCACGTGCTTGCGGTGGTCGGGGTCGAAGTCTGGATGGGCCGGATAGGCGTGATCGAGCACTTGGCCGCAGATCCTGGCCAGCGCGTCCGCGAAGCCGAGCCCGGCTGGCGGCCTGAGCTGGAGCTGGGAGTCCAGCGCCATCAGGTGCTCCTCGGCGGTCGCGCCGAGATCGGCGTCGTCCGGACTGGCCAGGCCGTAGGCGCGCCGCAGCGCGTCCCGCAGTCGGGTGGTCAGTGCAGACTTCCGGCCCTCAAACACCGTCCTAGCGTGATGGCGGTCCTCGGGCGACCAGTACGGGGTCAGCTGTTCCAGCCGTCCCCGGCTCTGCGGGTCAAGGATGTAGCGGATCTTTACCAGGTCGCCGAGGTCCGCGAGCCGCTCGGCGGACAGGAACGACGGCAACCAGATGACCGTGCGTGGCGGAAGGCCATGGCGCTGTCGCAGCTCATAGACCCGCGCCCGATCGTGGCCGGGCCCGTAATTGCCCTCATCGAACGGATAGTCGATCATCACCAGGACCGCGCCGGGCAGTTCGGGCTCGAACCTGGCGTCGGCCACGTCACGGTCGCGGACGTTCGCGAACGCCAGCTCCGTGATCCGTTCGGTGCCCCGCCAGGTGAATGGCCAGGTGGTGGTGAACTCGCCCTTGTCGGTGGCTTTGAGGTCCTCCCACAGTAGTGTCTTCACTAGCCGTCGCCGATCGGCGTCGTCGCCCACGTGGATGATCTGCTGGAAGATCTCGGCGGTGTTCACTCCGATCAGGTTGATCTCGACCGACGGGTTGTCGGCCTCGGAGACCCTGATCTCGCCGAACTCTCCGGCTAGCTCCCGCAGCGTCCTGGCGACCATCCGCTGCTCCTGGCCGGGGATCATCGTCGCGATCGACCCGTGGTTGAGCGCCGCCAGCCGGGTCGCCGTCAGCGTCCGCAGCGCGGGCACGTTCGGCACCAGCGCGGCCAGCAGCAGCGTCTTGACGATCAGGTCGTCGGCGCGGAACGCATGCCGGGCTGGGAGTTCCGGCACCTGAGCCTCGGCCAGCCGGTGCTTGCGCAGCAAGAACTCACGTACCCGCTGGTAGAACCGCTTGGCCTGGTCGAACTCCTCACGCAGCTTGTCGCTGAACGGCTGGTCGGCGCCCCTGGCCAGAACGTCGAAGATCGCCCCGAGCGGCATGAGCTGGCCGACCGGCAGCACGTCCCGGTACTCGACCAGCAGTTCCTGCATCAGCTTCAGCGCGGTCCGTTGCCGTTGCAGGGCACCGGACACGTCGACCATCGTATGTAGGAATGCCGGACTGAACGGGTAGGTCGCGCGGAACTCGGCCCGGCTGCCCGCGCCGCCCTGCGCGTCGAGCAGCGTCTCCCACACCTCCGGCCTGGCCTGCTCGGCCTGCCGGAACGCCGAGTCCAGGGCATCCTTGGCCCCGCTGTCCTTCGGGCGCAGCAGCCGGGCCTCGACGATCGTAGGCAGGTTCGAGTCCTCCAGCTTGACCCGGTCGAACCGGCCGTCCCAGTACTTGAGCGTGTCGAACAAGCTGGCCGTGCTCGCCCCGGCGACATCCTGCCCGACCAGCTCCCGCAGGTCACGCTGCCTGGGCAGGAAGCTCACGATCGGGGCGGGACGTTCGTGCTCGGCCGACTCGATCAGCTTGGAGACCTTCTGAGCCTCGGCCCTGATCCGCAGCGAGTCGCCGATGTAGCTCGACAGCCAGAGGACCACTTCGTCGAGCAGCAGCACGACTGCGTCGGCAACCATGACATCCCGGGCGTGCCGGCTGATCTCCGCCAGGCCCTTGTCCAGCTCGATGAACGACGCGGTGGTGCCGCTCACCGCCTGGGCATAGCTGCGGTAGTGACTGGAGAGCAGATCACCGACCAGCCGGCTGCGTTCTTTGTCGCCGGGCAGCGCCGCCAGCGCCAGATCCAGGCTCGCGGCCTCCCAAGCCGGCCCCCACTCCTCGTCGGCCGGCAGGCTCGCCAGGAACGCCTGGTCGCCGATCGAGGCCCGCAACCGCCGCGCGTCCTCCAGCAGCGGATCGTCCCGGTAGATCACCGGCAGTGGCGCCTCCGGCCGAAGCTTGCGGACGTGGTCGACATAGCCGCCCAGGATCGCGGACTCAAGCGAGGTCGAGTCGATCATGTGGAACGGCACCAGCAGGAAGCTGCGCCCCTTCAGCCAGCGGTCGTGCTTGCCGACGATCTGGGCGAGCTTCTCCTTGCCGCGCGCGGCCGGGTCGCCCCGCAGGATCGCGTGCAGCACCGCGAGGAAATGGCTCTTGCCCGAGCCGAACGATCCGTCCAGGTACGCCGCCCGCGACACCCGGCCCTCGACCGCCGACTGGATGATCCCCAGTGCCTGGTCGAACTTCTCGGCCAGCTGCGGCGTCACCACGTAATCGGAGATCGTGGAGTCCAGCGTGACACCCTTGGACAAGGTGAGCACGAAGTCCCCGGCCAGCACCCGCTCGGGAATCTCGATCAGGTCGCGGAGCAGCTCGGCGCTCATCGGACGGCCCTTCCGCGGCCGTTGGCCGGCGACCGCCACCCGGTCAGGTCGGCACCGGACACCCCCCACCGCCGCTTCTGGTCATCCAGATAGGCGGCGTAGGCGTCGGCCGGACTCACCCCGAACGCCGGATCGACCTCCCCGTGCCACTGCCGCACCCACGGCAGCACCTCGGCCAGCCCCGCGATCAGCGGAATCAACCGCTCACAACTCCAGCCGTCCCTGGCCGTCCGGTCCTCGATCACCGTCATCAGCGCGTGCGCCTGCTCCCGGTGATCCCAGCCCGCCCAGCCAAGCAGCAGCGAGCCGTCCCCGTCCGGACTGGCTCGCTCATAAGAGATGAACCGCTCCTTCGGGACATCCAGCTTCCCCCGGTTCGCCCAGAACGAGGCCCGCCGGAAATCGACCTGCGCGTACTTCGGCGGCACTGGGATGTCCAGCCGGGTCTTGGTCGCGTCCTCCTCGCGCTGCAGCTCCCAGGTCCGCTCCCACTGCGCCCGCTTGCGCAAGCCGGCGTCGGTGTATCGGAGGGCGGCCACGTACGGAACGTGCTCGGCCTTGGTGATCTCCGCGATCACCTCGGCCAGGTCTGCGTCGGCTCCCGCGTACAACCGGGCCACCGACACGAAGTCAGTGTCGGCCCGGAGCAGGTCGGCCAGCCGGTTCACGGTCAGCGGGCGAGGCTCGTCGCGCCCGGTATCGCTAGGCGCGAACCACAACTCCCGCCGCTCACACCGATCAAGCAGCCAGGCCCGCAGCGCGGCGGCTTCTTTCTTCTCCCACGACTCCGACTGCCACCGTCGCTTGCACTCGGGCCGCTCAATCAGCGCAAGATCCCGCCGCTGCTCGATAATGTCGATCCGCCGCTGGACGACCTGCTGGTACTCGACTGGCCAGTCGGCGGGAATCTCGGTGATCGGCTTCGACCCATGCCGGGCAAACCACTGAGTCTCGACCTCGCCCGCCGCCATCCGCCGAGCCAACACAATCTCAAACGCCCGCTCACCGAGCGCAAGCCCGGGAAGCACGTCCGTCCCGGCCCGCAGTTCCTCCGCCTCGTCCGCAGTGAGCAGCCCGTAGAGCCGGTATACCTCCCAGTCAAGCTCCTCTTGCAGCGCGATCAACCGAGCCCTACTCCACTCATGCTCAACTTGAGCCTCATCCAGCCGGCCCCGAGTCGGAACGGCTTCACTGCACAGTGCCGATGGTTCTACTGCGGCCAATTGCTGCGCCAGTTCATCCGACATCCGGCCGAAGCGCAGCGGCAGACCTAGCGGAAGCGGAAAATCTTCGAGCTTTGTGCCGGTGAACTCATAGAATCGCTCCCACGCCTCTGCCTTGAATCCAGAGAAGTAACCCTCGTTGCCCTTGTTATGACTAACCTGCTTGAGCCAGAAGCAAGCGGCTGAACTGTTCAGCACACCGAGTAATCTAAAATGGTCGTCCTCGCTAGTCCCTTCCGGCAGCTTGATCACCGGTGCGGTTCGGTTGAAGACGTTCCCGCCTCGATCAAGCACGAAATGGTTATGAGTCGCCACGAAAGCAAATGCTATTGACAGGGGGGAGCGATATCGGACCTTGAAGAACATAGAGTACTCAAACCACAAGAGTCCGCGCTCAATCTGAGTCTTTCCGTAGGCGACTCGCTTGCGTAGCGATATTCTGTGGGGCCATAGAAGTGAGTCAATGCTGTGATCCCATGATGGATTCAGTGAACTCGGATTGTATGGCCAGAGCGACATCGTCGCCTGGCCCATAACCCAATCGCGGAGCACCTCACCTACAATGAGAAGCCTTCGGTGCGCTGCCGATACACCGGCACGGCGTAGTGTGCCGGCGCCAAGCATGTAGACGCTATCTTCTCGTGTGACGGCGCCATAGCCGATCTCCGCGACTCTGTCCCGAAGTCGTGACGGGGATTCCTCGATTGACTTTCGTAGGTCAGCGGCGCCGCCTCCAGTGAGACTCCAAGGATGGGTGCCCAGGCGTTCGCGTGCAAGATCTACGACGCTGATCCAGTCGCTGTCACTGCTAGGTTGCCCTATCTGGCTGACGATTGCGTGCCAGACATGGCCCTTTTCTGGTGGGTCCGGCTGAGCCGGTTCGCCGCGTACGCCGAGAGCGGCGCGGATTGTGCCGGACGCTGGCTGTAGGTTTCGGCCGATCAGGATTACCGTTGGAGTGCCGTGGCCGGGGATATAGGCGCCAGAGGTATCGATAACGTGGGTGAGTTCGACCTTCAGGCGGAAGTAATCCTCGATGAGCTTCTTGCCGAACTCTCGCTTCATAAACGAGTTGGCGGTGATCTGGCCCACGTAGCCGGCCCCTCGGCGATCACCTCCTGCCCGTCGAGCGAGCCAGAAGAATCGGTCGGCGAACGGGACCGAGAGCGCGTACTGCCCAGCGCAAACGTCTGGATAGCGCTCGCGGTAGTTGCGGTTCTCGCTGCTGTCCTTGACCGTAATGTACGGCGGGTTGCCGACAACGACGTGGTACGAGTTCACTCGAAGCAGGTCGGCATCGCGGATGAATCGGGCGACGTCCTCGGTGCGGTAGGTAAAGAATCCGCGCTCGTTGAAGAGTTTGCCCTGTTCGCCTTGATTGCCGGGACCGTGGAGCAGGGAGTCGGCGACGGCGATGTTCAGTGGGAAGTCGTGAGCCTTGGCGAGCGTTTTGACGGCACCAGCTTTCATGACCGTGATGATCAGACGGAACCGGGCGATGGAAACGGCGAACGGGTTTTTGTCGACGCCGTGGAGTCCGTTGAGGATACGCGTGATTCGATCCCACGGGTCCATCGTTGGTTCGTATTGCTCCCACGCTTCAAGCAGCTTTTTGAAGGCACCGAGCAGGAAGTGTCCCGAGCCGCAGGCTGGGTCTATGACTCGAAGGGCTGGCGTCAGGTCGGGGCGGGCTTGGTGGGGAGTGGGCTCTAGGCTGAATTCGTCGATCGCGTCCTTGAGCGTCAAGTTGAGGATGAAGTCCTCGACGAATTCTGGGGTCTGGAGCAGGGCGTAGGTCTTCTTCGCGCGCTCTGACAGGTCCTGGTACAGATCGCCCAGGAACCGAGTGTCCCAGGCCTGGTCGGTGAAGTCGTGGGCGACGCTGCCGTTTGAGTTTGGGGTTCGCCAGAAAGCGAGCAGGGCCTTGGCCGCTGGGTGGGACGGGGTGATCCGCCACATCGGGTTGTGGTCTCGGTCAAATAGACCGGCCGCGACTGGGGACGCGGCGGACATGTCCTCGAAACCAGCGACTATCCAGTCTCGATCTGTGCCCTGGGGATTGCGTTCAAAATAATATTGCTGGCGATCGGTGGCGACGGCGAGCCGTTCTCCCGGGCCGGCTAGGTACGGCAGGTCGATCAGGGCGTTGTCCTCGCAGAACCGCAGGAATACCGTGCCGAGGACCCAGGCGACGGCGGACTGGGTGACCTCGCCGTCGAGCCAGGTCTCGTATGTGGCGGCGGTCCGGCCGGCGTCGCGGGCCTGCTGCCACTCGGCGTGCAGCGGCTCGGCGAACTCGCGCTCCTGCCCGGCTCGTTCGAGTAGATCCCGCTCCAGCGCTCTGACCTGGGGCTTGAGGTCGGCGAGCAGGGCATCCTTTTCGATCACGAGGCTCTCCGTTCGGCCAGGGCGGGTGCGGCTGGTCGCAGGACGACCTGTTCGTTGTCGCCGAGCGCCGGGACGACCCGGCCGTCGAGGGTGGCGGGGTGGCGGGGGTCTTCCATGGGACAGAGCAGCCACAATCCGTGCGGCGGCTCGTCGGACTGGCGGGCGGCCGAGGCCAGGCGAGCCAGCAGGTCGCCGGCGCCGTGGTAGCGGGCCAGGGGGGTCGCGTCGTGCAGCAGCGCGATCCCCGGGACGGCGCGGACGGCGGCGTCAAGGCGCTGCCACGCCTCGTCGACCAGTCGGCCGAAGCCGGCCCTTGCTGCCGTGGACGCCTCGGTCGAGTCGGCGGCGAGCACGGCTGGCCAGCTTGGTTTGCCCCGCTCGGCCACGATCTCATGGAGCGCGGCGACGAACAGTCGGGTGACCGGGATCATCGTGACACCTTCGAGTCGGGCAAGTTCGGCGGTCACCGCCGGGGTATGCGACAGGCGGCTCTTGAGTACCAGGAACCCGCCTCGCTCGGTCGCCAGCCGCAGCCGAGCCCTGGCTTGCTGATCGCCATCGCCGCCCGTGAAAGACGTCGGCGTCTTGGTGGTGGGGAAGGCGGAGACCAGCGTGCCGCCCGGTACCCGGAACCGGGGTCGGCCGTCTGGCCCGGTCACCACGTCGATCTTGTGGCCTAGATCGTCTTGCAGGATCCGCCGCAGGTCGCTGGCTGGCGGCAGGCTTTCGGCCAGGGCGGGGAACCGGGCGAGCACCCGGTCGCGGAGCTGCTCGGGGGTGAGGCCGGGGTGCGCTAGGTAGCTGGCCACCTGGGACAGGGCGAGGGCGCGCTTCGGGCTCAGGTCGCGCGGATACAGTTCGAGCCGCGCCGTCATCGCGGCGTTCGCGGAGGCGCCGGCCGCCAGCGCGACCAGGTCTGTGTCGGCCAGGACCGGCATGCCCGCCGGACGCGGCACCTCGGCGAGGCGCTGCCGGGCGGCGACCCCGCTCGGCAGCGGTTCCTGCTCGGCGACACCGACTAGTTTGTCCGCCGCCGCGCCGAGATCCTCGGCGTAGTCGAACAGCTCTTCCTCGTTTGGCAGGCTCTGATCGCCCTCTACTACCGACGCGATCAGGATCTGGCCCGCCCTGGTCCGCCGTTTGGCCAGGCCGGGGTTGTTCAGGTGCTCCTCGGTCACGACGGCGGCCCGAAGGCTAGCCTGCGCGACGGCGAGCCGGGCGGTTTCCCCGTCGAGCCCGCAGCCGCGCTCGGCCAGCAGCGCAGTGGCGAGATGCTCAGATTCCATCACCCGGCCGTGCCGGTTGAGCAGCTCCCTGACCGTGATCCGTAGCCTGGTCACTTCGGGCAGGCTCTTGGTCCAGCGTTCCCGCGCCTGAGCGAGCAGGCTGGTGACGTAGCCGGGGCCGAGGCCCGCTCGCGCGGCGATCACCGGGATCGGCGCCCACGCCGGGACCTGCGCGGGCACCCCGTCGCCGTCCGGCAGCGCGAGCGCCAGTCGGATGATCGCGACCTCGGCGCCGTTGCCGCTGGCCTGCTTGGGAACAAGCTTCGCGGCGATCTCGTCAACGCTCAATACGCCGGGGTCGGCCTCAGCGGTCTGGCCCTTCGACGGCTTGGGTGCCTGCTCGGCGAGCTGAAGCTGCTGGCGCCATTCCCTGACCCGCTTCAGCAGCTCGTTCCGGGGACCGAGGCCGACCCCGCGCAGCCGTTGCACCCGGGCCGCCGGGATCTTGACTAGCTCGCCGACCGTGGAGGCGCCGAGCTGTTCCTGCGCGGCCGACAACGCACGGGCGGAAAGGCCGGCTGCCACCAGCGGAGTGCTCGCATCCACCAGCGCGGCCGACTGGTCTCTGGCCTCGTCGGCCGTCCCGGGGTCGGCGTCCACCGTGCTTGGCGTGGTGGCCGGTCTGGCCTGATCAAGTTCGGCGAAGATACTCGTCCAGGCTCGCCGCAGCTCCTTCAGCGACTGGTACCTGCGGGCCGGATCGCGATGCAGCGCGACCGAGAAGAAGGCGACCAGCCGGTCGCGGAGCTGCGGGTCGAAGGCGTCTTCGGCGAGCTGGGGTCGCTGTTCGGATGGGTCGAGCAGCCGGGGTTCGACGATCCCGTCGCCCCAAGACGGTAGCTCGCCGCTGGCCAGCTCGTGCAGCGTCACCGCGACCGCGTACCACTCAGCCGCCGCGTCGAACTCGGGGCGCCGGTCGGTGCCAAGGAACGGGTCTAGGTAGAGCGGCGTCCCGGCCAGCGTGGCCCTGGTCGTCGCGCCGGCCAGCGAGAAGTCGAAGAGGACCAGGCGGTAGCCCTTCTTCTGCGGGCGTTTCAGCCCCAGGTTGTCTGGCTTGATGTCTCGGTGCCAGACGTCCTCACTGTCCAGGTACTCCATCACCTGGAAGAGTTGCTCGCCGATCGACTCCAGGTCGCCGATCGGGAACCGGCCGTTCTGGCGGAGATACTGGCCGACGGTCTCGTCTCCGGCGTTCTCCAGCACCAGGACATCGCGCTTGCCGATCGTGACCGGCCCCTTGATTCGCCGCACGACGTGCGAGTCGCGCAGCCGCTTCAGCAGCGCGGACTCGTGGTCAAGCCTGGTCTTAGCCGCGTCGGTGAGCGCGACCTTGTAGACCTGCTCCTGGCCGCCCTTGACCATCAGCAGCGCTCGGGCCGTCGAGCCCTTGCCGAGCACTCGCTTGACCACCCAGCCGTCCGGGACGGACGCGCCCTTGCCCGCAGTGAGCAGGTCAGGGATCGCGTCGTCGTCCGGACGGGTGAGCTCGTCTTCGACCAGATCCAGCAGCCCGAGGAAATACCGCACCGAGTCGCAGCGATCGCTCGGCTGGACCGCCGTGGCGATCTTGACCAGGTCGTCCATCGTAGGGGTGACCTGGTCAGACTTCGCCGACGGGGTCAGTGAGCGCTCGCGGGCGAGGCGACTGGCAAGTTCATTGCCCGAGGCGGCCGGCGGCTGGCCGGACAGTACTAAATGCGAGAGCGCGCCGAGGCCGAAGATGTCGAGCAGCGTCGGGTCGCTATCGGGGTTGCCGAACTCGGGCGCCAAATACGCGGCGACCGGTGCCTCGACGCTGTCGCCGAGCGCCGTGGCCCGGCCGTTCGCGCTGCCGGTGGTCGGCGACGACGTGCTGCGAGACCGGGACGATACTTGCCAGTCGCAGATCCGCAGCCTCGGGTAGCGGCCATCCAACTCGACGTACACGCTGCGGGCGGCTAGCGCCCGGTGGTACAGATGGCGTCGGTGCGCGTGATCGAGGGCCTCGGCGAGTTGGCGCACCATCTCCACTCGGGTTTCGACCGGGATTTGCGCGCCGTGCTCGGCCATGAAGTGGTCCAGGCGCTGCCAGCCGTGCCCGTGCCTGAAGATGATCCCCGGGCCGGCTTCGTGCTCATCGCTGAACTGCTCGGCCCTGACAATTCCCTCGTGGTCGATGCCCTGCAAGGACAGGTATTCGCGCCGGGCTGCCCGGCGGGCCGCTTCCCGCTGTTCCTTCGGCGCGTCCCGCTCGGACAGGTAGACGCGGATGCGACGCGGCTGGTCACCGGGCAGGGCGATGTTCTCCGCGAGATAGTCCTCCCAGTTCGGGCCGGTGTCGAAGGCGCGTGGCTCAAGCTGGAACGGACCCATCTTCCTGTGCTTGCGCAGGCCCTGAATGCCGACCTTGTCGAGCAGGTGGTGCAATTGCCGAGACAGCGTCGGATCGACCCAGTGGGCCGCGCTGCGCGGAGTCTGGCCGAGCAATCCGGTCCAGATTCCCGGCAGCCCGGATTGGCTGGTCAGGCCATCGCGGCCAAAGACCTGGGCTCGCTGCACCTCGTCGAGTTCGCACCGCAGGTCAGGAGCGGACAAGAACACTGCGGGCTGAATGAATGGAATGCGCAGCCGCAGGTTCAGCTTCTCCGCTGCCCATTCCAGCTGGCTCTTCAGCTCTTTGGATTTTCGGTCGGTTAGGTGTAGCGGGTTCTCAATCGTGCGAAGCCGGTCATTTCCATTAAACAGCCAGGTCGATCCCTGGTTTGTCGCCCGGCCAGGATGGCTTTTGATCTCGACCAGGAACAACCCGGCGGGGGTCGCGATGAAGAGGTCTACTTCGCGGACATGGCCCGCGTAGGCGGTGAAGGTAAAGGTGTGCCAGGCGCGATATGGCTCTGCCTGGGGCATTCGGCTATGGATGTGCGCGAGTGCGTCCTCTTCCCACGGGAAGTCGGACCGCGGTCCCCACCATCGATTGCCAGTCGCGGGCACCCGGCTTCCCCCTCCACATCGCCCACGAGCACCGTAATGCAGTAGCTAGCGCGTAGTAAGTCACTATTCGCAACAATGGCTACATCGTTACCTATTAGCCCCGATGCGGGCAGGTGATTCAGAATGGAGACATGAAGCGCACGACCCTCTGCGTGGTGTCGAGAGAACCAGGCGCGCCACGCGGTCGGACTTCCTTGCGGCGCAATCTAGCGATCGCCTGGCTGCGCAGCTTCAGGGTTCTCGGTCGTCGAGCCACTGTGCCGGGCAGGCAGGTGGCGGTCGGGACTGTGGCGGTGCCAGATTTCTAGGCGGCGGGTCCAGCGTGCGCAATCGGTCGCGTGACCATCTTCCTGCGCGGGTGGCTGTGGCCAGGGGCCGTGGTCGGTGATTGGCTGCTGGCAGGTGCTGCACGTCCAGGTGTACGGCTCCCGGTGGGCGCCGTGCGTGTCCTAGCGGATGGCGTAGTCGTAGGCTTCGTCGGCGATGGACTCTTTGCTGGCGATGGCGTGCCAGAAGAGGTCGAGTGCCTGGCCGATCTGGGACCAGCTGCTTCCGGTTTCGCGGGCCTGGCGGATGTGGTCCCGCTGGGCCTGGTGGGCGGCGTGCTCAAAGTTCGCGGGCCGCTTCGATGCGGGCGATGGCTTCAGATTCGGTGGTGCTGACTGGCGGCCCGAGGTCAAATGACGTTCTGAGCGTGGTGATGGTGGTGCCGCCGAACTGGGTGATGAGTTCGTCGACGAGCTGCATGGCTTTGCCGTGGTGCGTGCCGTAAGTTGTCGTGGTGCACAAGGGTTGCTGGGCGTTCCTGGTGGCTCATTGGTAGCTTCCTTCCTATTCAGGCATGCCCTTCAACGACGCGCGAAGGCGGTGGGACTCTTCGCTGAGCCGGCTTATTGCCCCGGCCAGGCCGAGTCGGCATAGCAGTCAGGCGGCGGGGTTGCGCAGTTGCTTGAGCTGGTCGAGGTAGTCAGTGGCGTCCTGGTCGGCGGGGTACCGGTCGCTGACGATGGTCGCCAGCTCCCCCGACACCATGAGCAGGCTGGGCACCGATAGCCGTTCCCCGGCGATGGCCTGCCGCCCGTACCCGAGTGCCTGCTCCAGATCGCCCTGCCGCGCGGAGATCGCCCCCAGGGTGATCCGCGCTTCGGCGTTGCGCATCGGGGTCCGATCGAATCCGGTGCTGTCGATGCCGCTGCGCAAGATGTCGCGGGCGTAGCTCCCGGCGAATCTGTTCTCCGTGGTCGCGGTGTCGTGGCTGCCGAGGATGCGGTAGCAGTCCATCGAGTAGAAGTCCCATTTGGCCGGGTCGATCGCGAAGTGGTTGTCCAGGTTCTCCGGGTACGGCAGTTGCTCCAGCAGCGCCCGCCCTTGATCGAGCGCGACATCGACCTGGCGGCGGTCGCCGATCCGCGCCCAGGCCTTGGCCTTCTGCGCGTGCAGCTGCACCGCCGCCGGGCTGCGGGGAGCGACCGAATGCCCGGCGGCCGCCGCGTCGAGCACCCCGCGATAATCACCCCGGGTCAGGGCGAACCAGGCGCGCATCTCCTGCGCCCACGCCATCACCTCGGCGTTGCCTGACTCCTCGCCGAGCTTCCACGCGGCCTGGCGGGTCGCCTCGGCGGCCGTGCGGTTCGTGGTATCACATTCCACGCAGCCGACCCAGGCGGCGAGCCATCCGGCCGTAGCGAGGATCTCGCGGTGCTGGGTCAAGGTGGGCTTGCCACCATCGAGCAGGGTGATCATCCGGCGCAAGCATGCCCGGCCTTCGACCAAGAGTTGGTCGGCGGGGATCTAGGGGTATTCGCTGCAGAGTCGTTCGACCGTGATCCGCAGCGCGTCCAGGGTGGCGTCGTCGAGGGAGGACGAGCGGAGCCGGGTCACGATCTCCAGCGTGTCCATCCCGGCCCCGGCGACCAGTTCAGAGTCGGCGTCGCGGTGGGCGGTGACGGGCCAGATCGCGGCGGTCACAATGCCGAATGTGTGGGCGATGATCGGCTTGTAGAAGTCATCCGGGCAGGAAGCGCCGCTTTCCCAGGTATGCACCCGGCGGAGCAGCGAGTCTTTGGCGGGCAGCTCGGACGGGGGCGTGGGCGCGCAGGGCGGCGATGAACTGGGGCTTGTTCCAGCCGCGGGCTTCGCGTTCCTCGGTGATCCGCCGGGCCCAGGCCAGCTTGTCATTCATTGAGGTGATCTGCCTTTCCGCTGAGACCTTGCACTCTCAGTTTCCGGCTGCGGCACATGTAGCGATGACGGCCTGTGCGCCAGCGTCGCGGTCACTCATCGCTTACATCATTTCGGCGTGAATCGGCTTGACGGCAATAGACCGCCACGCTAGTCAATATCCCACGGACGCTGGCGGCCGACCAAGGTGGTCGGCATGGTGTGATCTATTTGCCGCGCTCTACGACGTAGGCGCCGCGACCTTGGATGACCTCGACGAGCCCTTCGTTTCGGAGTACCCGCACGGCTTTGCGCGCCGTCTCCCGCGCGATCCCGTGCTCTTGCATCAGCGTTGTCTCGCTCGGCAGCGCCCGGCCGGCCGGCGGCTCGCCGGACTCGATGCGGGCGCGCAGAATCGCGGCGAGCTGCAGGTAGACGGGCGTGGCCGCGCCGTGGTCGATGGTCACCGTATCAGCGTAGGTAGCTGTCACTGTCCGTAGTCTCGTGCCTCTGTCTATAGACGGATGCCTCGAACTAGACTGACGGTGACGGTCACCTCACGCATAGAGCGGGTCCGGCCGGTGCTTGCACACCAGACCGGACCCTAGGAACAACCCCTAACAAGGAGGGGACGCCCCATGGCACACAACGGTCCCACAGCCGGCCCCGCGTCGGCCACAGTGATCAGCGACCTGCTGCCGCGCTCCGGCGGGCGCTGGCAGATCGTCTGTCAGCCCGGCCTCAGCGTCTGGTCGGCCGTGCGCCGTTCACCGGACGGCAGGCGCATCCAGTTCCTGGCTGAGCGCAGCGCCGAGCCGCTGGCCGGCAAGCTGGCCGGCGCCGGGCTGGTCGAGCCGTGACCGGCATGACTGGCGCTGCGGCAGCCAGGTTCCAGCAGATGCAGGCGCTGGACGATGCGATCTGCTGGCGGACCGGGCGGCTGGCCGAGCCGTGTGGCGACTGCGCGACCGCGCCGGATGGCCGGTGCGACGATCATGACCGTGACCTGAGCCTGATCGCCGCGTATCACCTGACCGCCCGTAACCTGCGCCGGGAAGCAGGCGAGACCCTCGGCGTGCCATTGCCCGCCGGCGCGGGCCCGCGCGTCGCCGCTGCCCCCGCCCGGGCGGCCGCGCATCACCAGTCGGCCGCGATGGATCACGGCGCGCCGGAGGCCGGGCGGTGAGCGGCGATCTGAGCGTGCTGCTGGAAACCTCGATGCAGGCACAGGATCTCCCGAATGTGCCAACGGCCTGCGATGCAGCGCACGCGGTCACCAGCTGGGGTCTCATGGAAATGAACGCGGTTCCGTTAGCTGACTGCCAGGGGCTCGCCGGCGCGGTTCCGTGGCTGCGGGTATTTCCCGGCGAGGCACGCCAGCTCAGGGTCGTGCGGCAGTGGCTGGCCGCTTTGCTGCCGGATTGCCCGGCCCGCGACGACATAGTCAGCGTTGCCACCGAGCTGAGCAGCAACGCCGTCCGGCACACTGAGAGCGGGCGGGGCGGCTCGTTCGCGGTCGAGGTCACTCGTCACCCGCGGGCAATCCGGATAGCCGTTGCCGACGGCGGCTCGCCGGGGGAGCCGAAACTTGTCAGCTGCCCGGATGGCGAGAATGGCAGAGGACTGCTGCTGGTCCGCGGCCTCGCCGTCCGCGTGGGGGCATGCGGCGATCGTCACGGCCGCCTGATCTGGGCGGACATTCACTGGGACCAAACCGAGCCAATCGAGAGCCTCCAGGCCTGAGCCGCTGCGGCGTGGTCTGAGCGGGTGCCGTCCGTCGATGACCCCGAACGGCAGCAGTTCCTCACCGATCTCGCAGTCGCGATGGACGACCGCCAGGACCGGCTCGGCGACCACGTCGCCGAGCACCCGCCAGCCTGGGCGCGACAGGTACTCGGCCCCGTGCCCGACCACCCGTTAGACCGGCTCGAATGGCAACGCCACGCCGCCGACATCGGCGCCTACCGGGAGCTGCATGGTTACGACCACCCGGACGAGCCCATCGGGCCAGAGTCATCGGGTGACAGCCCGGAGAAGCGGGCTGCCTGGTATGCGGCGTTCCTCGCTCTGGGGTCGATCGACGGGGTCGGTCTTCGAGGCGAACCCGACGGGTCGCTGCTGCAACGGCGTGTGTCGCCTACGAGACCGAAACAGTCTGGGCGCCACAGCACGTCGGCCGCGAGCACGGCGGCCTGGCTCGGTCGTGGCAGGCGATGTGGGCGTTCTACCGGGATCTCGAGGCCGAACTGGAGCAGACGATGCGAGTACGCCTGGCGGCACGAGCCCGGCCGAAGCAGCGTTCGCGGTCGCACCAGAACTGATCCCGCGCGACCAAGTCAGCTCAGACTCCCACCAGGTGTTCGGCTGCGCCGACTTCTACGCGGCGAAGCACGCCACCCGCCCGCTTCGTGTTCTTCTCAGACCTAACCCGCATGTTCGCAAAAGCGCCGGCCAATCCTGGACCAACCTCGGCGTGGACTGGCAAGCCGCCCTGCACGAACTCCAGGTCGGCCCATTCCCGTCGATGTTCCTGACCATCGGTGAAGGCGCTCACCTGCTGATCTGCGATCCGTCAAGCGGAATCAGCACAGCGGACCAAGAGCGCCTGCACGGGTCGATCGACTACGAACGCGAACTCGCTCGGGAGGGAAGGCTCGCCGCCGACTGGCCCGCCCACGTACGGCAGTTGATCAGTTCGAACCGCATCCGCCAAGTTGGTTAGCGCGAGTCAGCCCAGCACATCCCCCAACTCACCCACCGCATCCGAAAGCGCCTGCGGCTTCGACTTCGCCGTCCACGCATCAATCGCATCCACAACCTGCCGCGCCGCCGTCGCAAGATCGGAACCGCCCTGACGCCGTCAGCCGGAGGCGCCAAGACGAACGTCCCTACCCCCAGGCCGGTGCTCGATCAGCCCGAGCGAGATCAACGTCTCATGCACCCGCCCAGACGTCGTCCTCCCGATCCCGTGTAGCTCCGCCAGCTCGCGAGCGGACGGGAACCGGTCACCCGGCTTGAGCTCACCGCGCAGGATCAGGTCACGGTAATGCCGGGTCAACCGCTCATAACGCGCGCGGTCCTCGCCGGGAGGGCCGGGTGCTAGTCGCGCGGCAGTCAGGGCTGTGCGGTTGCCGGGTCGGCGACACATGGGTGACCGGCGGGTATTACCTGGTTATACTTCGTGGTGTGAAGACCGCTATTTCTGTTCCTGACGAGACGTTCGAGCAGGCGTCGGCGCAAGCGGCTGAGCTGGGTATCAGCAGATCAGAGTTCTTCGCCCGGGCAGCGCGCCGGTACCTGGACGAGCTGGCGTCGGATTCGCTGACCAGCCAGATCGACCAGGCACTCCAGGTAGCCGGCGACGATGACTCCGCCGCCGCGGCTGCCGCATCAGGCCGGGCGAGGATCGGCTCCGGGGATGACTGGTGATCAGGCGCGGTGACATCTGCTGGGCGGACCTGGGCGAGCCCAGAGGGAGCCGATCCCCCAGGCGGCGCCCGGTGCTGGTGATCCAGGCCGACTCCTACAACGCCAGCCGCCTGAACACCACCCTGGCGGTCGTCATCACCTCCAGTACCAGCCTGGCCGCCATGCCCGGCAACGTGTTCATTCCCGCTGCCGCGTCCGGTCTGCCCCGGGACTCCGTCGTGAACGTCACCGCCCTGGTCACCCTCGACAAGACCGACCTCGACCACGCCATCGGCCAGCTCCCCACCTCGCTCATGCACCAGGTCGACCGCGGCCTGCGCCAGATCCTCAGCATCTGAACCCACGCGCGCCCGATATCGCCCGGCGACCGTCGCAGGGCGATCCATGTCCTTGGCTGCAACCGCGTCAGCGAAACGGACGAGAGCGCCGGGCGTGGTGCGCGGAGGTAAACGGCGCGGTGCACAGCGAGGTCAGCGCGGTCCCGGCCGAGCGGATGCTGACCGAGCGGGAGCTCCTGGCACCGCTGCCGTCGCTGCGGGCCAGCATCGGCAAGGTGGCCGTTCGCGACCTTCCCGGCCTCGAGCGCAACGGCCCGGCGGCCGCCCTCCTCATTGAGCACTCGCCAGAGCGATGTTGCCAGGTGCCGAGCGGATGCCGGGACCGGGCTCGGTCTGCGGCCTTTGCCGCCGGAGAGCCGTCAGTTGCCGAGGTGCACGATTGTGGAGCCGCCGCCGGCACAGGGGAATCGGTAATTGCCGTGGCCGACCGGGGTGCCGGCCGCGCCGGTGGCGGGTCCTCCGACGCACGCACCGCCGGAGTCGCCGAGCCGCCCTGACTTTGGCTGTGGTGAAACATCGCGATGATGATCGGCAGGACGACGACGAAGAGGACCGCGCTGACTAGTACGCCCGCTGGTGTCCTGGGCCGCCGCCGCCGTGGCCCCCAGCTGCCGCCGATCCCCAAACCGCTATTCCCCGGAAAGCCGCTATTCATCTGTGACTGGAACGGGTCCACGGAAATGAGTCTAGGTTGCCCGTCAGGGCCAGCTGAAGACTGCTCTACAGCAAGCCAACGCCGATGAACTGGGCGACATCCTTGTTGGGACAGGGCAGCTGACGTCGCGACTCCGCTAAAATCCCGCCACGCCGAGAAAGCGAAGAGCCAGCAGCGCACCGAAGCCAAGCGCAAGACCCGCCAGCGACGCCAGAACTCTTTCGCAGACGCTGCCAGACGGCTGGATCAGCCTGGACCCAGCGGGACCCAAGACCGGTTCTTGGGGCGCGAGGGGCGCAGGTGTGGTTCGAGAACCTGGCTGTCAGTTTGCGAGGCTGACGGGCATGACGCTGAGTCCCTGTATGCGGTCGAAATGGCGGACGTTGGCGGTGGCGACTTTCCATCCGGTGGCAATGGCGGTGGCGGCGACGATCCGGTCGTGGGCCCCGATGTCGGTTCCAGCGGCAGCGAGCTCAGCCCACAGGCGGGCGTAGGCGCGGGCGGCGAGGAGGTCAAACGGGATCGGCGGGAACGCTGCCAGGACTGCTTCGACGAAGGCCTCGCGGCGTGGCCGGTGGTCCAGGGTCGCGCGGTGCACGCCGTGCAGCAGCTCGGAGGCGGTGATCGCGGCGATCCCGGACTCCTCGGCCGCGCCGAGCTGGCCGGTCAGCTGACTGCTGACCTCGGTCATGGCCCGGTCCTGGGGGAGCCTGCGGACGGCCCGTTCGAGCTCAATGAAGACGGTCGTGTCTAGGAGCGTGCCCACGGGTCTTCCGGGGTCGGGCCGACGTCGGCGAGCACGGCTTCCATGTCCTCGGCGAAGGCCGGGTCTGGTAGCGCTGCGATTGACAGCATGCTCAGAGCCTCGCCGAGAGGGCGGCCCCGGTGGGCTGAGGCAGCGGTGCCGGGCGTGTCGTCTGGATGCACGATGACGAAGACGGGTCGCTCACGGTTCTCGACCACGACTGGCTCATGCCGGGCGACCGCTTCGCGGGCGTGCCGGGGTATCCGCACGTCCTCAGCCCTGATCGTCGTCATGAGTCCAGCTTATCATCCCATGCGTACGGAACCGTACGGCATCCGTGCGGACCCTTCTGCCGGGAAGCAGGCGAGGCAGTCGGCCTGCCGTCGCCCACCGGTACTGAGCTGCGCGTCGTCGCTGCCAACGACCTGACGGCCGGGCATCAACGGCCGGCCGTGACGGATCACGGTGCGCGATGCCGACTGCTGGCGCGGTTCCAGCGTCGGAGTCGCGAGCTGCCCGACATGGTCGGCGGACGGGGCTGGGTGTCAGAGGCAGGACGGTGAACGGCGACCTGTGTATGCAGCTGGAAACCTCGCCGCAGACACAGGATCTCCCGGCTGTGCAAGCAAGCAACGATGCAGCGCACGCGGGCACCAGCTGGGGTCTCACGAGAGTGAACGCGGTTTCGTCAACGGACTGCGACGGGCTTACCGGCGCGGTTCCGTGGCTGCGGGTATTTCCCGGCGAGGCACGTCCGCTTAGTGTCATGCGAAGGCGGCGAGAGAGCCCGGCCCGACACCAAGACCAGCCGGTTCCTGGCCCTCGTGATCGAGCGGTACGGCCTGCTCTCAAGCTTCCCCTGGCCGAGGTCTCGAAGGTCTGCACCGAGCTGTGACCTGGAAGCCAGGCCGTGCGGTGGAGAGCCGGGCGGCCATCGTGACGCGGATACCGGGATACCGGTCCTCGTCACGGATCATCTCGGCCGTAGCGGTGCTGGTATCGAACATGACTCCGTCATCTAGCGCGCTGGCTGCGATCTCAGTGATGGCCGCCAGGATCAGGCCTGGCTCGTTGTCGGCGGCCTGCGCTAGCAGATCGATGTCGCGGGTCGGGCGCCGCTGTCCGAACGCGGCAAGCAGAACGCCGCCTTTGAGCACGAACTGGTCAGCGAAGCGGGATTGGGTCATGCGGGACAGGAAGCATTCTAGGACGTAGAGCTGCATCAGCTCATCGACCGGGCGGCGGTCCTGGCGCGCCTTTCTTGCGCAGGTCAAGGTAGGCACGTCCGTCGGCCGTGGCGCGGGTCGGCGTGGTCATAGCAGTACCTCAAGAGCCCGCCGCAGGGCAGGCTCGGCGCGCGGCAGTTGCCCGGCGATCTCGACCAGCTGGGCCGGGCTCCGGCCGGGCGTGGCCAGCCATCGCCGCAGCGCTCCCCACGCGAGGTCACTGCCTTCGCGGTGGCGCAGCCGCACGACATCGACGATGGAGCGTTCCGCGGAATACAGGCCCATGGGCCTGCGGGCGCCTACGTCGAGCAGGTCCCGGCCGAGCCCGAAGGTGTCCCGGTCGAACTGATGCATCCGGACCGGTGCCCTGAGCGCGGGCCGGCTGCTACCGGGGGAGTCGCGATCTCGATCGCGACGGGGATCGCATCGATCAGGCCATGCTTTGCCAGCGCTGTCTCCAGGCACAGCGTCGCCAGCGGGACCCGCTCGGCGATCTCAACGAGATCGTCATCAGCATGCGGCGCGTCGGCCCAGCGGTACACGCCACCGCCGAGGGCGACTATCTCGCCGGAGTCGCGCAGCCGGTACAGGCGCCTGTCACTGACCCCAGCCTGCATGCCCTCCGCGTACCGCGTCAGCGAGGTGCGGGGGCATCGGAATCCCATTCGATGAGGCCGCGGATGACACGGGCCGTGCGCCGAGTGGCGGCTGGCAAGTGCCCAAATTGGGTCTGCCTATAAGGCGGCTCGAACGATCCGGCGCCGGTGGGCCGGTGGTTGCCGGAAAGTATCTTCGTCGCGGATCTGGCCGTGGGAACGGGCAATTGTGCAGCCTCCGGCAGCTCGGTAGCGTCGTACCAGTCGGCAAGTTCGATGCGGTCGGCAAGTTCGATGCGGCCGAACCGTCGCATTCGATCGCCAAGACCATCTGGCCTGGATGCCGGGCAGCGAGCTCTTGTCAGTGCCGCGACCGCGGTGACCGGCTCCGCTTCGGCGCTGGCGCGGGTACCAGCAGCCTTCCTGCCCAACGGCCCGGGAGGGCATCAGCCCACCTCCACCGGTCTGCCGGTGCCGGCGTCCACTAGGCTGATCGCCTCTACGGGGCATAACGCGGCGGCAGTGCGGACCGCCTCGTCGGCGTCGATCACCTCGCTTACCGGATGCGACCGCTGCTGCTCGTTGAGTGCGAATTTATCCGGTGCTGTGCCGACGCAAATGCCCGAACCAATGCAGGCGCCCGAATCGACGCGGACCCTCCATCGTGGCGTCATGTGTCGTCCCAGGTGACCGGTAGCCGCATGCTGCTGATGCCAATGTTCTCGGTGAAGCTAATATCTCCGAACGGCAAAGTCAGCCGCAGCCCAGGCAATCGGCCAAGCAGCCCGCGCAACGCTTCTCGCATTTCCATGCGTACCAGCTGCGCGCCCAGGCAATGGTGGGCACCGGCGCCAAATGTCACGTGGCTCCTCGGCGCCCTGGCGAGGTCAAGGCGGTTAGGGTCGGGAAAGGCTGACGGGTCCCGGTTGGCGCCGCTCAACAGCGGCAGCACCACCTCACCCGCCGGGATCGTGGCACCGCCGAGCCGTACTTCCTCCTTGGTGATCCGGGCGGGCGGGACGCCGCCGATCTGGACGTAGCGCAGTAGTTCCTCGACCGCGCCCGGAATGAGGTCTTGGTTGACGCGCAGCCGCCCCATCTCGCCTGGGTGATGGAACAAGGTGAGAAGGGACATGCTGATCTGGTGGGCGGTGGTCTCGCGCCCGGCGATGAGCAGCCCGGAACAGAAGCTGACGAGCTCGTCCTCGGAGAGCCGGTCGGACTCATCGCGCGCGGCGATCAGCACGGTGATCAAGTCATCCGTCGGCCGTACCCGCTTTGCCCGGATCAGCTCAGCCATATACCCGGTGATCGCGAGGTACGCGGCCGTCATTTCCTCTTCCGAGCGATCCCAGTCGCCGAATAAGGTACTCGACCAGGTATGGACCCTTTCGAGATCGTACACGGGAACGCCAAGCAATTCACAGATGACGTGGGCGGGCAGAGGTAGCGCGAATGCGTGGACCAGGTCGGCCGGGCGAGGGCTGGTGACTATCTGATCTAGCAGTTCGTTGACTATGCGGCTAACCTTCCAGCGCAGGTCCTGCATGCGTCTCTCACTGAACGCCCCAGCCACCAGTTTGCGCAACCGGCTGTGCTCAGGCGGATCAGTGCCGAGCCCTGTCTGGGCGATGATCATCTCCATGCCGCGCTTCGGACGATCCGGGCTTACTGCCAGAGCGCGAGAGTACCGATGGTCGATGAGCACCTCGCGGACCTCATTGAGCCCGGTGGCCAGCCACGCGGTGCTGCCATCGGGCAACTCCACGTGCGTGACTGGCTGGACCTCGATGAGAGCCCGCAACTCCGGCCCTGTGTCGTAGGGGATCACAGGCGCAGGGAGCGGGAACTTGACTAAGGCGGGCTCGGGGGCCACGGAGAATTCCTCCTGCTGATCAGGGCGGACAGCACGGATCGACCCGTCCTAGCAGCCGCCTGCCCCTGCGAAGGCGAACCGGACGGATGCAACTCTCGGGCATGACCGCGCATGGCAGTATGTCAGCAATTAACGCTACTTCCCGAACGAGCGGTGACGCTAGTGCAGTGGAGAGAACTCAGGGGATCTTGCCTGCAGGTCCGACGCGGAGGTGCCTTCGCCGCGAGGCTCAACTCTGCGGGACGGGACCCAACGATGGCATCGTCCTCGGACTGGCCGTATTGTCTGCATATGCCTCAGTCCTGACTCTGCCGGTGACCACCAGGAAGATTCTCTATGGCCTACCTGAATGGTATTTGTTCTGACAAGGAAGTAGTCCAGGGTTCGTTAGCTCGCAGCAAGCCTGTAGCACGAGATAGGCCAGTAGATCTCGGACTCCTCCGTATCGGGATAGACGGTGCAACAGTTCCGGAAAGAACCGGATTACAGTTGCCCCGCCAACTGTCATTTGACCGATGGCTGCAGATCGGTAAGCAACTGACCGTCGTCGTAGATACGTCCACGTGGTGGCTGGGTGACTGGCTCGCCTACGGACAAGACAACTATGGCGATCACTACAAAGATGCGATAGAGAGGACATCGCTAGATTATCAGACTCTCCGCAACTATGCGTGGGTCGCGCGGAGATTCAGCCCGTCCCGCCGACGGGACAAGCTGAGCTTCGCTCACCACGCGGAAGTGGCGGCCCTCGATGAGCCAGAGCAGGACTTCTGGCTTAGGAAGGCCGAGTCGCTTCATTGGTCACGAAATAACCTTCGTCGCGAACTGCGAGCGAGTTTGAGGGAGAGGAAGAATGGCAAGGCAACAACAGCTGCCGTGCTTCTGGCTGACAAGCAGCCAGAGAGCGAGGCACCCGGCAGGCGACAAGAGTCGGCCAGAACCCTTTCACTGCCCGTATCGCTCGATCAATTCGAGCGGTGCGAGCAAGCGGCGAGCAAACAGAATCGGAAGCTAGAAGAGTGGGCTCTCCTGGTGCTGGATCGCGAGGCTCGTAAGGGAGAAGGCATGCATCCGCCTTCCTCCCCGTTGACGTGATTCGGGTTACCGATGACGGTCTTCTTCCTTAGATCGGTACTGACAGGGACAGAGCGAATCGCCGATCAGGGTCGGTCCACCAGGACCGCATGGCGAACCCAGCTGCCGCAAGTTCGGCCTGAACGCGCTCGCGGCGGAACTTAGCCGAGATCCCGGTGTGCATCTGCTCGCCGGCGGCGAACTGGACGGATAGGCCTATCGCGGGCAACCATACCGTCTGCGCCACCGCCGACCGGAGCCACATCTCGATGCGGTCGGTCGCCGCATCCCATGCTGCCACGTGGTCGAAGGCATCGAGATCGAAGTCGGCGCCAAGCTGGACGTTCAGCACCGCGAGCAGGTTCTTGTTAAAGGCGGCTGAGACTCCGGCCGAGTCGTCGTATGCGGCCACCAGCACCGCGGGATCCTTCACCAAATCGGTACCGAGCAGCAGTGTGTCACTATCACGCAATCGGCTGCGCAATCGCCCAAGGAATTCTGCGCGTTGGCCTGGCAGGAGTTGGCCGATCGTGCCACCGAGGAAAGCTATAAGCCGCGGCGCAGGCGCCTCGTCGTCCGCTGGCAGGCTTAGGTGGACTTCAAAGTCGGAGACTACGGCACGCACAGCCAGGCCGGGATAGTCGGCGAGCAGCCGCCTTCCGGCAGCCACTAGGGCGGACTCGCTAATATCGATCAAAACAGAGGCACGTAGCGTGCCAGCCTCTCGCAATGCGTCGAGAAGTAATCCGGTCTTATCCGAGGATCCGGAGCCTAGCTCGATAAGGGTCTGCGCGCGGGTCGCCGTGGCGATGTTGCTTGCGGCATCGCGCAGGATGACTCGTTCGGCGCTAGCCAGGTAATACTCCGGTTGCTGAGTAATCTTCTCAAACAGCGCACTGCCATGGGAGTCGTAGAACCACTTGGGCGGGAGCCACTTGGGCGACGCGCTCAGCCCCGTATGCGCATCGGCGCGGAGGCAGCTGATGAGAAAGCCTGGTGGCAGACAGCGTTCGAAATGCAAGGTCTTCAACGGCCTGGCTCTCCTTCCACAGCGGTCACGTGCTCTCCTTGTCCGGGATGTCGGCCCTCACCGACCCCGTCGCGCTGCGTTGCCAGTGCGGACCAGGACGAGAAGTGCCGCAGCCCGTACAACAGCGGCGAGTCAGGAGTCTGCATTATCGATCGCACCTGGCCCAGTACCACCGCATGGTCGCCCACCTCGGTGGAGCTCGCCAGCTGGCATTCGGCTATCGCGAACGCATCGTCTATCAGCCATGGCAGATCAGAACATGTCCGCTGCCACCGCACGCGCGCGAACCGGTCAGGCACCGCAGCGGCGAACAGTTCCGCGGCTGACCGTCCGCGCGAGTTCAGGAAGTTAACCGCGAACGCCTCACGGCTCCGTATCGCGTCGAGGGTCAGGCTGCCAAGGCGCAGGCAAATCAGCAACGTGGGGGGACTGATCGTGACGCTTGTCAGCGAGGAGCACGTCATGCCACGTGGGTTACCGAACTTGTCGGCGGTCGTCACCACCGTCACCCCAGTGGGGAACGCGCTCATCAGATTCCGGTACTCGGTCGCTGCGACCTGCTGCGGCGGGTCGATCGAGTGTCCATTGGAGCAGACGCGGCGCAAATCCAGCCCGCCTCCCGAGCTCAATTTCCTCACAAGCTTCTTGCCATCGACTGATCCCGAGTCGAAGGTCTGCACTTTAATAGCCTAGCGAGATGTTGCAGGCGCCGCTAATACAACTTGCAGATCTCGTGACCAGGCATCCTGCGCCGTCGAGGCTGTCCCGCCGGCGAGACAATGTCAACTCCGGGACACCATGCCGCCACTCAGCGTGCAGAGTCAGGATTCTGGATATCCGGATGCTTGCGCAGAGCAAGCCATGTCAGTTAAATGGTGATTGCCAGATTTATTCAGCTGGTGGTCGCGCCGACCCGCAAATGGCTATGAGCTGCTCAGCCGGATGGAGGAATTACGCAATGGACTACCGCATTAAGCGCATCGTCGTCCTGGGCGGCGGGTCAGCCGGCTGGATGAGTGCATGCTATCTGAGTAAGGCTCTCCAGGGTAGCGTCCAGCTGACCGTGCTCGAGGCTCCCGCAATCCCGAAGATCGGTGTCGGCGAGGCGACGATCCCGAATCTCCAGAAAGCCTTCTTCAGCCACCTCGGTCTCGACGAAGACGAGTGGATGCCCGCATGCAATGCCAGCTTCAAAACAGGCATCAAATTTGTCAATTGGAGAACCGGCGGCGCCGGAGTGCCCGACCCCCGGCCGTTTGATGGTCGGACCGATTTCTTTTACCACCTGTTCGGCCTGCTTCCGGATCAGGACCAGTTTCCGCTGTCGCATTACTGGCTGCACAAGAAGCAGGAATCCCTCACCGACCAGGAGTTTGACTATGCGTGTTATAAGGAACCGCCAATTCTCGATGCCAAGCGGGCTCCTCGCTGGCGGGACGGCAGCCGCGCTACAAGCTATGCTTGGCACTTCGACGCCAACCTTGTCGCCGATTATCTCCGCCGATTCGCGACGGAACGGCTGGGCGTCAGGCATATCCAGGACGAGATGCACGACGTCGAACTCGACGAGCGGGGCTTCATCAAGGCACTTAAGACCAAGGGCAACCGCACCCTTGAGGCAGACTTCTTTGTCGACTGCTCGGGCTTTCGCGGGCTCCTGATCAATCAAGCGATGGGCGAGCCCTTCATCGACATGAGCGACTTCCTGCTGTGTGATAGTGCCGTCGCCGCCGCGGTGCCGCACGACGACGCCCAGCACGGTGTTGAGCCCTTCACTTCGGCTATCGCTATGAAGTCAGGATGGACGTGGCGGATCCCGATGCTCGGCCGCTTTGGCACTGGGTATGTCTATTCGAGCCAGTTCGCCACGCGGGACGAGGCGACGGAAGACTTCTGCAGGCTCTGGGACCTGCGCTCGGACGATACGCAACTCAATCAGATCCGCTTCCGGGTCGGTCGAAACCGTCGCGCATGGGTGAAGAACTGCGTTGGCATCGGATTATCATCATGCTTCCTGGAGCCGTTGGAGTCGACCGGGCTTTACTTCATCTACGGCGCGCTTTATCAGCTCGCGAAATATTTTCCGGACAAGCGCTTCGATCCCATCTTGGCTGATCGCTTCAACCGAGAGATTGAAACGATGTTCGATGAGTCTCGTGACTTCGTGCAGATGCATTACTACTTCTCACCGCGAACCGACACCGCATTCTGGCGGGCCAACAAGGAACTGCGCCTATCGGACAGCATCAAGGAGAAGATAGAGACGTACAGGGCTGGGATACCCGTCAATCCTCCTGTGACTGACGTTGGAACCTACTACGGAAACCTCGAAGCGGAATTCCAGAATTTCTGGACTAACGGAAGCTACTACTGCATCCTGGCCGGGCTGGGTTTCCTGCCCGAGCATCCCCCTCCTGCGCTTACCTACAGGCAAGAATCGATCAAGATGGCCGAATCGCTCTTCCTGAAGGTCCGGGAGCAGCAACAAGAGCTACTGGACACGCTGCCATCGAACCACGAGTTTCTGCGCAAGCTACACGGTCGCTAAAGCTACACGGTCGCTGATAAGCCTCAGATGGTGTCCTGAGACGTTGATTCGCTGTGGCAGTACGCGGCGAGGGTGTGCGCAGTGGCCGGCGATGCCGTCTCCGATCTCCGGATGGCAAGCAGCGCGATGATGAGCCCTAGTGCGGCGGCGGCGGCCGCTGTCCGCAGCGACTCGTGGTAACCGGCCAGGAGACCAGTGCCGGTGGCGTCCTGGTGGTTGCCGGCGGCGGCAACCGCGGCGAGGACCGCGAGCCCGACGCCGCTGCCGATCTGAAGCGCGGTGTTGTACAGGCCTCCGGTCAGTCCCTGCTCGGAGGGGTCGACGCCACCGACCACGGCGACGCTGGCTGAGACGAACGTCACGGCCAGTCCTGCCACTGCGACGACGAAGGAGACCAGGATCAGGGGCCAGTAGCTCGTACGGGCGCCGACGAGGGCAAACAGGGCGGTGCCGAGGGTGACAAGTCCCAGCCCGGCCACCAGCAGAGCCTTGGTGCCAGCCCAGGGAAGCATGCGCCCTGCCAGGGTGGAGAACACATAGCCCCCGAACCCGAGGGGCAGGAAGGCCAGCGCCGTAGTGAACGGCGAGTACCGCAGTACGTCTTGCATGGTCAGTGTGGCGAAGTAGAGCAGCCCGTTCCACGGCACCTCGACGCAGAAGGCTATGGCCATCACCGCCGCGAAGTTCGGCTTACGCCAGATCCGCAGCGGCATCAGCGGATCACTGCCGCGGTGCTGGCGGATGACGAATGCGGCGAGCAGTGCCGCCGACAGGGCCAGCAGGCCGGCCGTCCGGCCGCTTGCCCAGCCCGCGGTGCCGGCGTCGGTCAGGGCGTACACAAGAATCAGCAGGGCGGCGGTGACGGCAGCCGCACCCGGGATGTCGGTACGTCCGGTGGCGTGACCGCCTGGCGGATCGGCTGGGATGACGACGAAGACGGCCGCAAGAATCGCAACGGCGACCGGGAAGGTCAGGCCAAGCACCCACCGCCAGCCCAGCATGCCGTCGATTACGCCGCCATAGACCAGCCCGGCCGTAAAGCCGGCGGCGGCCGCCCCTCCGAACGCGGCCATTGCCCGGCTCCGCGCCGGTCCTTCCGCAAACGTGGTGCTGAGCATGGCCAGCGCGGTCGGGATTGTCAGCGCTGCGCCAGCGCCTTGCAGCGCACGTGCGGCTACCAGTGCCCCGGCGGAAGGCGCAAGCGCTGACGTCAGCCCGAAGACGGCGAGCACGCCGAGGCCCGCGGAGAAAACACGGCGCCGCCCGACAAGGTCACCTGTACGCCCAGCCACCAGCAGCGACCCGGCCAGCGTCAGCACGTACGCCGACACCACCCACTGCAGCCCGCTAGGCGAGAACCCGAGATCCCGCCGGATACCGGGCAGGGAGATGCTAACCGACGACATGGTCACGGCATCCAGGAACTGCGCTCCGCACAGCAACGCCAGGATCAGCGTCGGACGGCGCCCGGCGCCCTGGGCAGCACGCGCTGGCCATCGGGACGGCGCTGCTGGTGCCATCGCCTCTCCGCCGTCACTCAAAATAAGGAAACAGGCTTGTTTACCACCCCGGCCAGTACCTTAACACGGAAGGAAACAGCTCGGTACACTCTTCCGGTGGCAGTGACTGAACCCGGCGGCCGAGCTCACCCCGGCGGCTACCACGGACGGGGCGAAGTGCTCCGAGCCCACATCGTCGCGGTGGCAGGCAAGCTCTTCGCCCAAGACGGTATCCGTGCCGTCGGTGTCAACCGCGTCACCGCCGAGGCCGGCATCTCCAAGAAGACCCTCTACAAGTACTTCCCGAGCAAGGATGACCTCGTCATCGCCTACCTCGACGCCATAGACCAGCCAGTCCGGGACGCGGCCATCGCAGCCGCGACGAGCGCCGGCGATGACCCCCGAGAGCAACTGCTCGGCATCTTCGATCACCTGGCCCGCCAGGCCGATAGCGAGGAGTTTCGCGGCTGTGCTTTCGCCAGCACGACCATCGAGCTCCCTCCCAGCCACCCTGCGCGCATTCGGGCCATCGAGCACAAGGACCGCCTCCGCGCCTTCCTGCGTGAGACCGCCGGCCGTGCCGGGGCCACCGATCCGGGCACTCTCGCGACCCACCTGCTCCTGCTCTACGACGGAGCGATGATCCAAGCCCGAATCCTGGCATCACCCGCGCCAGCCCACGAGGCTCAAGCTGCCGCCGCCATGCTGATTGCTCTCGCCGCTAAGAAGTAACACGGAAGACCACGCGATCACGGACAGCCCGGAAACAGACACTCAATGTGAAACAGCGACTGCAATGCAATGCCGCAAATACGTGTCCCGGAAGTTGGCAAGATTCCGCTGTGCTGGGGTCACGCGGCCAAATCTCGCCATTATGGTTTGCTCGCTCCTTTAGACACGTTATTTTATGGGCTGGCTTCGTAGGCGGTACCCACAGGAGAAGGGCAGTCATGCGGTCAGGGAAGCGGCTGGATCCGGGGTTGGGACGGTAAGGATGGGATGGTGGCGGCGTAGGCCGGCCCGGGAGCCTGAGGCGGCTCAGGCTTTAGGCCTGGACGTCTCCGCGCCGGTGTCTGGTCCGGTGATGTTGCCGGATGCGTGGGCGGAGGTGTGCGAGCAGTTCGCGTGGCGGCTGCTGGTCCTGACTGAGCAGATGCGCCCGGTGCTGGACGTGCTGGAGAGCGGGGAGCGGGACCCGGATTGCCTGGCCCGGCTGTACGAGGTTGATCATGGTGTTACCCGGATGCGGCGGGTGGCGCGGGATCTGCGGGTCCTGGCCGGCCGCGGTGGCGAGGAGATCGCGGGTCACGCGTCGTCGCTGCTGGATGTGGTCCGGATGGCGGCCTCGGCGATCGAGCATTACGGCCGGGTGTCGGCAGGCCCGGTCGCGGAGCTGGCGGTGGTGGCGTACGCGGCCGATGACATGGCCTCGGTGCTGGCGGCGCTGGCTGACAACGCCACCAGGTACTCGCCGTCGATGGTGACGGTCAGCGCGCATCTGCTGGCTGACGGCAGCGTGATGGTCCGTGTCGAGGACGGCGGGCTGGGCATGGAGCCCGGCTGGCTGGCCGCGCTGAACGGCACGCTGGCCGGGCCGGTGCCCCCGGCCGGCGTCGCGGGACGGCACACCGGGTTCGAGGTGGTCCGCCGCCTGGCCCGCAGGCACGGCTTGCGGGTCCAGCTCGCCCGGCGCGACCCGCCAGGGCCGGGGGCTGGCGGGAATGTGACCGGGACGATCGCCATGGTCGGTATCCCGCCGGCCCTGGTGTGCGAGATTCCCGGCCCGGCTCCCGCCGCGGGGGAGCGTGTCTCCGGGCCTCCTTCCCCGGCAGGATCGCTGCCGGCGTGGCTTCCTGCGCGGAGGGGCCCTGACCCGGTCGTGCCGCCGCACCGCGGCCCGGGCCAGGGGCCGGCGGGCGCCTGCCCCGCCGCGAGCCGGGCAGCGTCCGCGTGCCCTCGCGGCGGGAGCGGACGGCTGCCGGGCAGGCGGCGGCGCCCGATCCAGCGGCGGGCGGGCTGGCGTTCGCAGCCGACTTGCAGGCCTTCGGCGCCGCCGTGGCGACCGGGCCTGCGCCCGGCGAGGAGCCGGGCAGGCACCGTTCAGGTGAGATGGAAGGACACATGCCGTGAGCTGGGACGCGAGGTCTGCTCACCCGCGAACGCCGCAGGACTTCGGCTGGCTGATCAGCAACTTCGCCGCTAGTACGCCTGGGGTGAGCCATGCGCTGATCGTGTCATCGGACGGGCTGCCGCTGCTTGCCTCCGATGAGCTGCCCGCAGACCTGGCCGATCCGCTGGCGGCGATAGCCTCGGGGATCCTCAGCCTGGGAAACAACCTGGCCAGGCAGGCGGACGGGGGCAGCTGCGACCAGATCCTGCTGCGCCTGACCCGGGGGCATTTCATCTTCATGGGCATCGGCGATCTGGCGGGGCTCGGCGTGCTGGTGCGGCGCGACGCCAACCTTGGCGCGGTCGCCCATCAGATGGCCCGGCTCGTGGGCAGCGTGGGACACGCCCTGACCCCGGAGCTGCGCGATGACATTCACCGGCACGCCCACGCCGCGGGCGGCAGGTCATGAACGGCGGCGGCTGCCCGCGGGGCCAGGCCGCCCCCGCCAATCCGTGGGTCCGTCCGTACGTGCTGACCAGCGGCCGTACCCGCGGCGGCGGCCGCGGGCAGTTGCTGATCCACACGCTGGTGTCAGCGCCGGGCTATGATCCGGTGTTCGCCGTCCGGCTGCTGCCCGAGGCCCGGGCGCTGTACGACGCGCGTGCACCGGTACCGAGTCGGTGGCTGAGCTGTCGGCGCATTGCGGCGTGCCGCTGGGGGTGACCCGTGTCCTGCTGGGCGACCTGTGCTCGGCCGGCCGGGTGACGGCCGAGGCGCCCGCCGCGGCGTCTCCCTACGATCACGCGCTTCTGGAGCGAGTCCTTGATGGCCTCAGGCAGTTCGCTTAACCGCCGCCCGCCCCGAACCTCGGTCAAGATCGTCATAGCCGGCGGGTTCGGGGTCGGCAAGACCACCTTCGTGTCGGCGATCAGCGAGATCCCGCCCGTCAACACCGACAACTGGATGACCGAGGCCGCACGGGCCCTCGATCCGCTGGCGGCGGGCGATGAGAAGACCACGACGACCGTGGCCATGGACTTCGGCCGCGTCGCCCTGGCCCGCGACCTGACCCTGTACCTGTTCGGAACGCCCGGCCAGCCGAGGTTCTGGCCGATGTGGGACGACCTGTCCCGCGGCGCCAGCGGCGCGGTCGTGCTGGTCGACACCCGCCGGCTGGCGAGCTCGTTCGCCGCGGTCAGCTACTTCGACGCCGACAGCGACGTGCCGTTCATCGTCGCGGTCAACCTGTTCGACGGCAAGCAGGCCCACCCGCTCGGCGAGGTCCGCGACGCGCTCCGGATCGCCGGCGGCGTCCCGCTGATCACCTGCGACGCCCGCGACCGCCGGTCGGTCGCCAGGGCGCTGGCCGCGACCGTCACCCACACCATGCAGCACACCGCGCGCGGGGCCAGCCGGCACAGCGCGCTGGCCGGCAGGTAACACGCCCGCACATCCCGGAGGCACAGATGCGGAAGATCCTGATCATCGGCGCCGGCCAGGGCGGGCTCCAGCTCGCCCTCGGCCTGCAAGCGCAGGGGTACGACGTGACCGTCATGTCCGCGCGGACCCCGGAGGAAATGCGATCGGGCAGGGTCATGTCCACCCAGGGCATGTTCGGGCCGGCGCTGCAAATCGAACGCGACCTGGGCCTGAACCTGTGGGAAGAGCAGGCCCCGAAGATCAGCGCCCTCCACGTCACCGTGGCCGGGCCGCCCGGCACGCCTGCCCTGAGCTTTCCCGCTCCCTTCAGCGAGTACATCCAGTCCGTGGACCAGCGGGTGAAGATGGCCGGCTGGCTGGAACTCTTCGCCGGGCGGGGCGGGAACGTCATCTACCACTCCGTCATGACCTCCGACCTGGAAGGCCTGTGCCGGCTGCACGAGCTCACGATCATCTCCGCCGGCAAAGGGGAACTGGTCGAGCTGTTCGACCGCGACGCCGGCCGGTCGCCGTTCACCGCGCCGCAGCGGGCCCTGGCGGCCGTCTACGTCCGCGGCATGAGGCCAAGGACAGGCCACCCCGGCACCCACGTCGGCATCAGCGTGACCCCCGGCCTCGGCGAACTGTTCACCATCCCCGCTTACACCATCACCGGCCCCTGCCACATCCTGTTCTGGGAAGCCGTCCCCGGCGGCCCCGTCGACCGCTTCGGCGACCGCCCCGACCCCCGCGCCCACCTCGCCCGCACCCTGGACCTCATGCGCCAGTACGCGCCCTGGGAATACGAGCGGTGCGCCGACGCCGAGCTCACCGACGCCCGCTGCACCCTCGCCGGCGGATACGCCCCCGTCGTCCGCCACCCGGTCGGGCGCCTGCCCGGAGACTCCCTCGTGCTCGGCATGGGCGACGTGGTCGTCGCCAACGACCCGATCTGCGCCGTCGGCGCCAACAACGCCAGCCACTGCGCCGCCATCTACCTCCGCTCAATCCTCGACCGCGGCCGCAAGCCATTCGACCAGGACTGGATGCGGCACGCATTCGACGCCTACTGGGACCACGCCCGCTGGCCCACAGCCTTCTCCAACATGATGCTCGGCCCCCTGCCCGGCCACGTCCAGCAAGCCCTGGGCATCGCCTCCCAGAACCCCGCCGTAGCACGCCAGCTCGCCGGCACCTACGAAAACCCCGCTGACCTTGACAACTGGCTCATGGATCCCGCCAAGACCGACGCCTATCTCGCCTCGGTGACCGGCGAGGCGGCAGAACGCTAGCTGCTGGCCACTTCCGTGCCCCAGGCCCGGGCAGCGTCTCGGCGCTAGACCTCGCTCAAGGAGCCTTGATGATCTTCACTTCTTTCGCGTCTGCTCGGTATACAAGCCGGTGCTCGTCGTCGATGCGGCGAGACCAGTAGCCGGACAGGTCACCTTTAAGCGGCTCGGGCTTGCCTATTCCCTCGAACGGGTCGCGCTGGATCTCGCGGATCAGGCGCGTGATCCGCGTTGCCATCTTGCGGTCTGCGCCCAGCCAGTACGGGAAATCTTCCCAGGCGTCGGGATCGAAGTGGACGCTCCTCACGTTATTCGCCGCCTGGGTAGAGATCCTCATCCCGGATTGCTGCGGCGGTAGCCGTGGCGATATCGAAGACGACGCCGTCGTCCAGGGCGATGGCAGCCGGGGCAGTGGCGCGAGGCTGTTGGATCCGAATGGCAGCGCTGCGGGCCGAAAGTCTTAAAGAGCACCCGGAATTTCGCGATGGCTCGCTCGCTTCAGATCGAAGACCTGGACAAAGCATGAGCCCCAGCTTTCCCTGAGGTCACAGCCTCCAAGGTGGCGGGAGCAGTCCAGCATCGGTGCGCAGGCGGCTGAGGATCAGGTCTCGTACCCGGCGTTGCGGCTGCGGGTGCCCTTCGGCCGCGGGTAAACCGGGCTGGCGCCCTGGGCGTCATAGAACTGGGAGAGGTTGCAGTTATCTCGCGCGCCTCTTGACTTCCTCGCGCACGATGGGACGTGGTGTCAGATGGGTACGAGTGGTCAGCTTGCGGGCCGCAGCCTGTTGGCGGGTGCCGCGATGGCGGGCCTGGCATGCCTGGGGGCGGCCGGTGCCGGGCCTGCGATGGCGGTAGCACAGTCGGCCGGGGCGGGCGGCTGGGGCAAGGCGGTCCAGGTGCCGGGCACGGCCGCGCTGAACAAGGGCGGGGTCCTGCGCCCCTTCGAGGTGTCGTGCGTGGCGTCGGGCAGTTGCGCCGCGGGCGGGTATTACTACGACCGCTCCGAACACCCTCAGGCTTTCGTGGTGACCCGGGCGCACGGCCGGTGGCGCACGGCGATCGAAGTGCCCGGCACGGCCGCCCTGAACACGGGCGGGTCGGCTGGAACCACGTCGGTGTCGTGCGCGGTCGCGGGCAGCTGCGCCGCCGGCGGAGACTATTCCGACGGCCCCGGCAGCTCCCAGGCTTTCGTGGCGACCGAAGCGAACGGCCGGTGGCACCCGGCGATCGAGGTGCCCGGCACGGCCGCCCTGAACACGGGCGGGGCAGCCTTCGTCATGTCGGTGTCGTGCGCGGCAGCGGGCAGCTGCGCAGCCGGCGGGCGATATACCGACAGCTCCGGCCACTTCCAGGCTTTCGTGGTGACCGAGGCGAAGGGCCGGTGGCACAACGCGATCGAGGTGCCCGGCACGGCCGCCCTGAACACGGGCGGGTTCGCGAACGTCACCTCGGTGTCGTGCGCGGCCGCGGGCAGCTGCGCCGCCGTCGGGTTCTATACCGGCGGGTCCCACTTCGGGCACGCGTTCGTGGTGACCGAAGCGAACGGCCAGTGGCACCAGGCCATCGAAGTGCCCGGGCTGCCGGCCCTGAACACGGGCCGGCACGCCGCCGCCGAGTCGGTGTCGTGTCCGGCGGCAGGCAGCTGCGCCGCCGTCGGGTTCTATACCGGCGGGTCCAGCTCCGAGCAAGCGTTCGCGGTGACCGAGGCGAACGGCCGGTGGCACAATGCGATCGAAGTGCCCGGGCTGTCGGCCCTGAACAGAGGCGGGAGCGCCTTTGCCGGGACGGTGTCGTGCGCGTCAGCGGGCAACTGCGCCGCCGGCGGCGACTATACCGACGGCTCCCGGCATCGTCAGGCGTTCGCGGTGACGGAGGCGAACGGCCGGTGGAACAATGCGATCGAAGTGCCCGGCACGGCGGCCCTGAACAAGGGCGGGGCCGAGGTCAGCTCGGTGACGTGCACGGGCGCAGGCAACTGCGTCGCTGGCGGGTCCTATACCGACAGGTCCCATTTCCAGCACGCGTTCTTGGTGACCGAGGCGAACGGCAGGTGGCGCACGGCGATTGAAGTTCCCGGACTGGCCGCCCTGAGCAAGGGCGGGAGCTCGGGAGTCAATTCGGTGTCGTGCACGGCGGCAGGCGGCTGCGCCGCGATCGGCGGGTACGTCGCCTCCGGTCGCGATCATGCGTTCGTCGTCAGTAAGCCCTAGACGCTCCGGCCACCGTCACTCCTCGCCTGGTGGCAGCCTCCCGGCCGGATAGCGCCTGTCAGCGCGGCGGCACCAGCCGGGAGGCTCCACCGGCCTCCCTGCTAGCAGGGAGGCCGGGCGGTGTCCAAATATGTGGCGTTTGGGTTGGTGGGGAACCGGTCGCTGACGATGGCCGCCGGTTCTCCCGACACCATGAGCAGAAGTCCCACTTGGCCGCAGAGCAACCTTCAGCCCAGTATTGGGGGCTAGGAGCAACGAATGCGGCATTATGCCGCATCTCCGGGCCGCGCTCAGCGTTGTGATCTACGAGGACGCACAAGGCGGGCCTGACGCCATCGGCAATGACCCTGCTTCGCTTGACCTGTGCGCGGGCTCAGCCGCCGAAGTCGGCGACCTGGACGAGGCCGTTCGCTGTCTGGAGCGGGCGACCGAGCTGGATCCCGACGAAGAGGATCGGGACATCATCGCGGCGCGTCACCTGCTGACGCAGGGCCGCCGTGGTGCGGCCCGGACGATGCTGCAGCGAGCCAGGCTCGTTGTCGACGAGATCGGCGTAAGGCCCTCGGCGGCGCTGCTTGAGCAAGAACATCAGCTGCAGCGGCGCATGCAGGCAGTGTGAGCGCGGTGTGCCGCTGGTGTGACGCACGCTTGCGAGCGTACTCCCGAGCCCGGCAATGGCTGCCGGGTCACAGTTTCGGGAGGGATCATGAAGTGGCGAAGGTCAGCATTCCCTGGCCCGCGCGGCCGGCTGCACCGGCTAGTGCGAACCTCGGCCATCGTGGCAGCGGCGGCGCTGGCAGCCGGCCTGTCCACGGCCGGCCCGGCGGCCCATGCGGTACCGTCACCAGCGCCGCAGGTGGCGGGCGCGGGACCTGGCCTGGTGACCGGTACCGGTAACCGTCCGGCCATCAACAGTGACACCGAGTGTTTCTACGCCTACCCGACCTGCTCAAGCAGCAATCCGTCGGTGACGATCCCGATCACTAACACGGGCGACACCACCGCGTGCACGTTCGAATTCATGATCGTCTGGGGAGACGGGCATAGCGACACGCAGATGTTTCCCGGAATCGACGGCACCGGGACCCTCGCGACCTTCGATCACAGCTACGACAACAAGCCCGACTCCTACCCGGTTACGGTCACCGGCCAGGTCCTGTCCAACACCGATCCGACCAACGTCACGTGCACCGCCACAGGCGGCGACTACACGTTCAACCTGACGCCCCAGATCAGCCTGGCAGCATTGCGGTTCGCCGCGCCTGGCGCTGATCCGCTTACGCCAGGCGCGCCGGTGATCAAAGATGACGGGCCGCACGCCGAAGTGGACGACCTGTGGGGACCTCAAGTCTGCGACGGTGTTTACAAACCGATGAAGTACGACTACCTCGGCTGTCAGTCACCAGTACCGGCACCCAATGGCCCGTCAGCTAAGGACTGGCCGGTCATTTACCCGGCCGGCAACTCGCTCACCATCAAGAAGGTCGTCTTCATCTCTAACGGACCGGTCACCGATCCTCAGCTCACCGCTAACGCATCGATCAGAGGACTCGGTGCCGAAACATTCACCTTCCCGGAACTGGCCAGCACGCCGATGAGCGTGCGAAAAGTGGGTAACCGGTACCAGCTCACCGCCACCGATCTGACCTTTACCGGTGACAAACTGCCCGGCGTCGTCGGGCGCGATTTCCTGGCCATCTCCTGGACCATTACCGAGCCCAAGACCCAGGCCACCATCTCCGCTGGTGACGAGCACTTCACTGTGTATGTCACCGCCGGCACCTACACGCCGGCCTCGGGAGTAGGTGCAAGCCAGGTCGCAGAACCCTACGAATCGCTGCTTGACGTCGGAACGGTCGCGGCGACCGGCAAGTCGGGCGAGCTGGCTGTGTTCAACGCGATCTGGAAGACCTTCGCCGGCCGGAAGATCGCCCACCCGATCCTTGACCCGGTGACCGGCGCCGTGACCTACGGACCGACTTTCAAGTACTACAACAACGCGTACGCGCAGATCGCTGACTGGTTCAATGCGCCGTTCGGGGGGTGCCCGTTTTTCACGAAGTTCCTCGCCGACAACTCAGGCCACTGCGGAAACGTCGCCGATTTCCTCGCCGGAGTACTCGCCTTCCAGGGCATCTCAGCCGACGCGATCGGCCTCGGCGACCCTGTCAATGGCTTCTACCCCGGCTTCTACGCCGGCCCCGACCCGGCCAAGGGCCGCGGTGCCGGCCCCTACGCCTACATGCTGGTCGGACCGAACCTGTGGAAGTTCAGCAAGAAGAAGAACGCCCCGACTAACTACCCGTACCGCGATAACCTGACTGTTGGCGCGCACAACCGGATCATGATCAGCGGCTCCGGCGTCAGCTACAAGTCGACCAAGCCACTCGCCCAGGGCCCGATAAGCGACCCGCCCATGATGTTCTACACCGGCGACCACGCGATCGTGAAAGTCATGCTTTCCGGTAGCGACGTCCCAGAGTTCGTCGACCCGTCCTACGGCAATCCCCAGGGCAACCCGACCTACATAACCATGCCCGACTACGAGAAAACAGCGATCGCGGGCTTCGCCGTCATTTACAAGAAAGTAGGCAACCTGCTCTTCCCTCTCAAGCACACAGGTAACCCGGCCGACGTGGCCGCCGAGTGCAAGCACAAGGCCGGCCAGCACATCGCCTGCTATTTCCAGGCCGTGCCCTACAAATAACGCCAGAGGCGGCGCGGCCGAGGCGGGCCGCGCCGCCCGCACCTGCCCCGATATCACGGCACTACCGTCACGCTGAAGTGACAGGGACGGACGTAACGCCGGCCGGCGACGATTTCTCCTGCGGCTGACCAGGTACCCGCGAGGGTATCCGTGGCCTGCCAGGTGATGGGGGCTGGGTTCGGCGTACCGGGTTTGCGGCGGCTGTGCCGTACCTGCGGACAGGTCTAGGCCGGGTCGGGCCTGCCGGGAAGCCGGTCAGCTAGCGGGCAGCTGGAAGTGCCAGATGACCATGTGCGGGCGATTGTCTGAGGCCCGCCCTGCCGACGGCAGGTAGTCCGTCAGCGAGAATGGCCAGTCCTGCCAGTCGCCAATCTCGGTTGCGGGCTCGGGCAGCGGTTCATCGGCTCTGGCCACGCGCGGCTCCTCGCACCGCTTTACCTGCAGGCCATGTCCCAGCGCCGCCCGCAGGTAGTCTCCAAGCTGATGCCGGTAGGTAGGTGCGACGAGCGGCTCGCCCGCCGGGCCGCGGGTGGTCATCACCGAACCGCGAGTGATGACTTCGTGGTGAACATCGGAGATGACGAGGTCGCCGCCGGGACGCAGCAGGCGGGCGAACTCGGCCACTACGGGATCGAGGCGGGGGACGTGCTCGAGCGCGAGCGCGCAGACAATAACGTCAACGGAGTCATCTGGCAGCGGCAACCGGTCAAGCTCGGCGACGTGAAACTCGGCCCCGGGGAGACGCTGCCGCGCGTAGGAGAGCATGTGCGGTGAGCTGTCGACGCCGATGACCTGGTGCCCGCGCTTAGTCAGGAACTCGACGAATCGCCCGGTCCGGCCCAGGCGTCCAGCAGCGCGACACCCTCCAGGCCGAGCAGATAGGCCAGCGGGTCCTGATAGATCACGAAAGGGAATCATAGATATGAACAGGCCAGGCTGCCAATACATTTTTCGGACGGCACCAAGGCCACCCGATCTCGCGCGGCTCTCGTCTGTCAACTGGCGCTAGCACGACAGGCTCGGCATCCGCCATCACTGCGCCTGACCCCGCCCGGATGACTTTAGCCAGGTCCTGGATCCGCTCCACACTCTGCGGGGTGCGCACTAATTGAACCAAGTCGGGTCTCAGGTTGCGAGGCTGACGGGCATGACGCTGAGTCCTTTTATGCGGTCGAAGTGGCGGACGCTGGCGGTGGCGACTTTCCATCCGGTGGCGATGGCGGTGGCAGCGACGATCCGGTCGTGGGCTCCGACGTCGGTTCCGGTGGCGGCGAGTTCTGCCCACAGGCGGGCGTGGGCGCGGGCGTCCAGTCCTGGGGGAGTCTGCGGACGGCCCGTTCGAGCTCGATGAAGACGGTCGTGTCTAGGAGCGTGCCCATGGGTCTTCCGGTGCCGGGCTCTCACCGATGCGTACGGAACCGTGCGGCAAGTGTCAAGATCTTACCAGTCCTCGGAAATAGCGCCGTAGCCGATCCGGCCAGGCGGGCGCGTGCCCGAACTCGGCAGCGAGCGACTCACGAGGTCATTCCGGGAGGATGCGATCTGCTGGCGGACCGGCGGTTCTCTATCGTCAAACTCGGTCAATGGAGATTATTGTCCAGATGCCTCCGTGCTGGGCCATCTGGAGATGCGCGTGATACGGCCCGATTGCCTTCCTCTCGATGGTCATGACGATCAGGGACTTATAGGCACTGACCGAGAAAGTTGTCACCGGTCCCGCCAGGCTCTCCATTGTGCGAGCGAACTGGAGAAACGTCCGAAATGTGAGCCTGCGCCCGTCCGGCCCGACGGCATTGGCAGCGAGATAGGTAAAGGCCAGACGATAGTTCCGGGCAGCGACAGCCCGGTAATAACTCGTCGCCACTGCCGCTTCACTCCTTTCGGATGGCGTAGCGGCCTGAGAGGTTGATCCCGAGGGGACCGAGCGCGGAGTGACCGTCGCCTTGGCCGTGGAGTTGGGCGAAGACGCGATAGTGCTCGTTCCAGAGCACGCGATGACGGCCGTGGTCACGCAACTGGACAAGCAGGCAAGCGCCAGTCGTTTCATGCGAACTCGCTTTTGGTTGTCGAGATTGTCCCCGGTGAGCAACGCGGCGCGCTGCTCACCGGGGCATCCCACCGCTTACGCGTCGCAAGCGGATTAGTTAGCTGGTCTCTTTTCCTTATGCCGGCAGGATCTCGATGCCGTTGACCTGGGCGTTGTCCTTGACGGTGACGAACTGGATCGTGATCGTCCCTGTGCTGCTGGCCGTGGCGGTGAACTGCTTGACCACCGCGATGTACTCTCCGCCGGCCGTGGCCAGGATGTCGAAATTGGTCAGCACCTGGGTCCCGTTGATGAGGACGTTGAAGATGCGCGATCCCGCCGTCGTCCAGTATTCCTCGGCGAAGTGCAGCCGCGCCGTGTAGCTCGCTCCCGGGGTCAGGCCAGCGATGGTGTAGGTGAAGTTGCCGTAGTGGTTGCTCTGGTAGACCGCCTGCGGCGCAGGGTTGGTCACGCCAGAGGTGGTGATCGCGTGCGTGACGCTCGCGGTCGTCCCGCCGGTGAAGTCCTCATCGGCGGCGAACGGCGTGGCCGCCGGACCGCCGGCGTTGATCTGCACGCCCGTCGGGGTGGTCGGCGTGGCGTGCACTTCTGACGAGTGTCCTGACGTGCCGGCGCTGTTGCTGGCGGTGATGGTGTAGTAGTAGGTGGTGCCGTTGGTCAGGCCGCTGTCGGTGAAGCTGTTCGTCGTGGCCGTGCCGACCGGCGTGGCACCTTCGCCGCCTGAGGTGGTGCCGCGGTAGATGCTGTAACTGGTGGCGCCCGCGCTGGCGGTCCAGGTCAGTGCCACCGAGGCGGAGCCGCCGGTCGCGACGAGGCCGGTGGGCGTCGGCGGGGGTGACGATCCAGAAGCAGGCAGGACCTCGATGCCGTTGACCTGGGCGTTGTCCTTAACGGTCACGAACTGGATCGTGATCTGGCCGGAACTGCTCGCCGCGATAGTGAACTGCTCGACCACCGCCTTGTACTCCGCCCCGGCCGTAGCCAGGATGTCAAAGTTGGTCAGTACCTGCGTCCCGTTGATGAGGACGTTGAAGATGCGCGAACCCGCGGTCGTCCAGAATTCCTCGGCGAAGTGCAGCCGCACCGTGTAATTCGCTCCGGCGGTCAGGCCGGGGAAGGCGTAGGTGAAGTTGCCGTAGTGGTTGCTCTGGTAGACCGCCTGCGGCGCGGGATTGGTCACGGCGCTGGTGTCGATCGCGTGCGTGGTGCTCGACGTCGAGCCGCCGGTGAAGTTGGAGTCGGCCGTGAACGGCGAGGCGGTCGGGCCGCCGGAGTTGATCTGGAAACCTCCAGGTGGCGGCGGCGGCGGGGCTGAAGAGGAGAGCTCGCCGAAGACGTCCAGGTGCGCTGGAGTGCCCACGAACACCTGACCGTTCGTCACGACAACGGTGCTGAACTTTACGTAGCCGTCGATGCTGTCGCGGCTCGAGTCCTGGGTGCTGTTCCATAGCTCGGCAGCCAGGTTGGTGGCGCTGTAGGCGTGCAGCTCCCCGCCAGAGTCAAGGTTCCACACGATGCCGGTGCCTGCCGTGGTCCCGTTGCTGGAGACGACCGCGTCGCCGCCATTCGCGGATGTCACGGAGGTGGGAGTGGCAGAGAGCGCTGTGCCGTTCCAGGAGAATGCCCTGGTGGGGCCGTTGTTCGCGGTAAAATAGACGTCCTGGCCCGCAGCGCCGCCATTCCAGTACGTCGGGGTACCGAAGAGCGGCCCGACCGTGGCGGGCGGGAGTTCCTGCTGGACCTTGTCTATGGTCGTGCTGCTTGAATCAGTGCCTCCGCAAACGAGACTGGCGTCGGCGGTATATTTCCCCATATTAGTCGTGTTCATCACATAGGGACGTCCCTCCTTGCCCCCGGAGATCATCACGTTCGCACCTGGAATCAGCAGCGGGCCCCCGGCACCGAGGTCCACGTCACCCTGGTTGAGGCAGAGCTGGTTGTAGGGGGTGAAGTAATCCTGAACCTGCAGCGAGCCATTCAATTTCACCTCGCTGTCGCCGTAGTCAGGGCCGCCGGTGTTGGCGTCGAAGGTGCCGTTCCCGCTTGAGTAGTAGATGTTCCCGCTGGGGTCGGCGGCCGTACCTGAATCGCCACCCCAGATTCCGCCGTCGCTACCGTTAGGAGTGTCGGCGTTAGCATTGACCTGCGTGAACGCGGAGCCGTTGTAGCTGTAGCTGAAGATCCAGCCGTGATAGGTGCCGACGTCACAGAACGAGCTGAAGGCGACGTAGACCTTCCCGTTCGCGAACAGGAGCGCCGAGCGCTGCCGGTTGGTGCCGGGATTGAAGCTGACCATGCCGCCAGAGCTGCCGCCGCCCGTGCCAGGTGCTGATCCCGAGATGACAACGGCCGGGCTGATGTCCTTCCCGGTTAAGATGTTCAGGGCATGAAGGCGGTAAACGAGACTTCCGCCTTCATCGTCGTAGGACACGACGTACATCGTGTTGGTGCTGGGATCAATGACCGGCGTGCTGGTGATGCCGATGACCGGGGTCAGGTCACCGCAGTTGACTGCGGAGTTCGGCACGGCCGTGGCGCCGGACTGCAGGAGGCTGGCCTGCCAGAGCGGCGCCCCGGCGCTGGTGGCGTCGGCGTCGAACGCGTACACGGTGTCATTCTCCGTGGCCGCGAAGACGACGTTGTGCAGGCTGCCGTTGACGGTCAGATTGGGCACATAGAGGGGCTGCGCGTACACCTGCCCGTCGACCGGGTAGGAGACTCGCTTGCCGAAATCGGTCACGTTGACGTTTGACTGGTTCAGAATGGTCTCGTTCGAATATTGCCCGTCGCGGGAGTTGTCGTCCTTGTAAGTCGTCACCGCCGTCCCGGCCGGCGCCGCAGTGAAGTCCGGGGCCGCGCGAGCCGTGGTGTGCGCCGTCGGGGCGAGCCTGGAGGCCACCGCGTTCGCCACCGCGGCCGGCGCTCCCGCCATAAATACGAGCGCCGCGGCCACGCACGTCGCGGGGGTTAATCGTCGTGATTTCTTATACTTGGCCGACTGGTTTAGCTGATGCATATCACGTGTCCTTTGATGAAATTCGCGCGAACTAGCCCGACATGATCTCGATGCCGTTGACCTGGGCGTTGTCCTTGACGGTGACGAACTGGATCGTGATCGTCCCTGTGCTGCCGGCCGTGGCGGTGAACTGCTCGTTCACGGCCTTGTACTCGGCCCCGGCGGCGGCCAGGATGTCGAAGCTGGTCAGCACCTGGGTTCCGTTGATGAGGACGTTGAAGGTGCGCGATCCCGCCGTCGTCCAGTATTCCTCGGCGAAGCACAGGACCACTGTGTAGCTCGCTCCTGCGGTCAGGCCGGGGATGGTGTAGGTGAAGTTGCCGTAGCGGTTGCTCTGGTAGACCGCCTGCGGCGCCGGGTTGGTCACGCCGCTGGTGTCGATCGCGTGCGTGGTGCTCGACGTCGCGCCGCCGGTGAAGTCCTCGTCGGCGGCGAACGGCGTGACCGCCGGGCCGCCGGAGTTGATCTCCGCGCCCGCCGTCGCCGACGGCGTCGCGTGCACCTCGCTGGATTGCGCCGACGTGCCGGCGGTGTTGCTCGCGGTGACTTTGTAGTAGTAGGTGGTGCCGTTGGTCACTCCGGTGTCGGTGAAGCTGTTCGTCGTGGCCGTGCCGACCGGGGTGGTGCCTTCGCCGCCTGACGTGGTGCCGCGGTAGATGCTGTAGCTGGCGGCACCCGCGCTGGCGGTCCAGGTCAGTGCCACCGAGCCGTTGCCGGCGGTCGCGACCGGGCCGGCGGGCGTCGGCGGGGCGGTGCTAGGGCCGGTGGTCGCGCTGTATTCGCTGGAGCGGGCGCTCGCAGTCGCTCCGGTCAGCGCGGTGATCTCGTAGTAGTAAGTAACACCGCTTGTCGCCGCCGAGTCCGGGTAGGACGACGACGTCACGGTTGCCAGCGGAGTGGCGCCTTCTCCGCCCGGTGTGGTGCTGCGATAGATCTGGTAGCCGGTCGCGCCTTCCTCGTAGCTCCATTGCAGCTGAATCTGACTAGATGTCGACGTGATCACGACGCCGAATGGGACTGGCGGCGCGACGGCTGCCGCCGACGCCACGGTGTTCGTCTCGGCCGATTTCGCCGATGTGCCGCCGCTGTTGCTCGCGGCCACCGTGTAGTAGTAGCCGTCACCGTTGGTCAGTCCGGTGTCGGTGAAGCTGTCCGACGCGGTCGTGCCGACCGGGGTGGTGCCTTCCGCGCCTGGCGCGGTTCCGCGATAGACGCTGTAGCTGGTGGCACCCGTGCTGGGGTTCCAGGTCAGGTCGATTGAGCCATCGGCCGGCTTCGCCGCGAGCCCGGTGGGCGTCGGCGGGGAAGTGGTCGTGGCGCCCGGGCTCACCGAGACCTCGTTCGAGTCCGGTGATACTCCCGCGCCGTTGCTGGCGGCGACGTTGTAGAAGTACGTCTTCCCGTTCGTCAGGCCGGTGTCGGTGAACGTCGTAGTCGTGCCGCTCACGGTGCCGACGGCGCTGACGGCTTCGCCGCCCGTGGCGGTGCCGCGGTAGATGCTGTACGAAGTCGGGCTGCCGCTCGTGCTGGCCGTCCAGTGCAGCGTCGCGCCCGTGCTGCCCGGCGTGACGGTCAGGTTGGTCGGTCCGCTCGGTACCGAAGCCGTCGCGGGCGTCACGATCAGCTGATCCACCCGTGAGACTCCGTGGTCGCTGACCGCGAACAAGGTGACCGAGTTCCGGCCCGCGTTGAGGTGAGCCTGCAAGGACGAGTCCTGGTAGACGTCGAAGCTGCCGGTGATCGGGAAGCGCTCGGTGCTCGTGACGACCGTGCCGTTGACGGCGACTCCCATCTCCCGGTTGTTGACGCTAGGGAACAGGCCGCCCTGGAAGGCGTACCGCCAGTCGAGCGTGTACAGGCCGCTGGTCGGCACGACGACGTTGTTGAACGTCATGGTGCCAAGGCTGGCGTAGGCCATGTCCACGACCTGCTGGCCGGGCGAATTGGAGCCTGAGGAGCCGAGGTTCTGCGGGAACCAGCCGGTGAGTGCCTGGAACCAGTCGAGTCCGCCGAACAGCGCGTCTTCGCCGTAGTAGATCTCGCTGCTACCGGACGCCACGCCCGGCTTGCCGCCGCCGGTCCCGGCCGGCGGCGGCGTCTTCGACGAGTCCTCCGCGCTGCGAGCGGATTCGCCGCAGGCGTTGACCGCGGTGAACTCGTAGAAGTAGGTGGACGAGATGCTGAGGTTCTTGTCCGTGTAAAGCGTGCTGGTGCTGTTCGCGACCGGCGTGCTGGCTTCCCCGCCCGACGTGGTGCCGCGGTAGATGTTGTAGCTCGTGGCGCCCGCGCTGCCCGCCAAGACGATGGAGATCGACGAATCGGGATTGGCGGCCAGTTCGTCGTTGGCCGGCGGCGATGGAACCGTGCACGCCGCGAGGGCCCGGGTCGGGTTCGCCGCTGACAGTGCTAACCCGGCGGAAATCAGGGTGAGAGCTGTGCTCGCACCCGCCATACGGCGGAGTGTTCTGTTCATGTGAACTCCGATCAGTCTGTTATGGTGCCCGGTTACCAGGCGGTTGCGACGACCATGTATTGCGGACTGGTGACCGAGATGTCAGAGGACTGCCCGGCGTCGACTCGATGAAGTCGGGAAGAAACCATGGGCCAACGCCGAGCGCTGCTGGCCAAACTGCGCGTTCCGCTCTCATCGGACATCTTATTTTTAACCTTGGTATAAGCTTTGATTTAAGCTAACGAGGCGAAGCCGACCCGTCAAGGCCTTATGCCTGCTGTCGATCTGATCTTGCAAGGGCGCGTGGCGCCCAGGTGGATGGCAATCCTGCCGTGCTTTCTTTTCTCAGGTCGAGGTAGGCTCGGCCGTCCGTGGTCGCGCGCTCGTACCCGTGGCGTCAGATCGGCACTTCCGCCGAGCAAGGCAAACGAGGCATAGGGGTCATAGGGGGCACCTGCGAGCGGCAAACCGCGAGTTGACACCGCCATCTACCTGCTCGGAGGCCGCACGATTTCGCAGCGGATCCCCGGGGCCTTCTCAAGCTTGGCGTCGATCGTGACAAGTTGCGCCCCGAGGGATTCAGCGAGGGCCACGTACGCGGCGTCGCAGGGCCACATGTTGTTGCGGAGATGCCAGATGCGGGGAGCAGGGCGGAATGCCCGTAGCGTTTGACGTTCATGCGCCCTGTGCGCCGTCGCTGGTGGTGGCGGTCAGGCGCCCGCCGTGGTCGCCCCAGGCCCAGTACTTCTCCGGTATCCAGGCGAGCAGCCCGGCCGGGGAGTCTGACAGGCCGTAGGCCACCGTCAGCGGGCGGGTCATCTGCTGGTGCTCTGACGGGCTCGGCAATCGACAGCAGGTGCACGCCGGCTACCGCCTGCGGGTGATGCTGGCCGAGCAGCGAGGTCACCCCGCGCCGAGGTCGCCGCCGTGCGCGCCATACCGGGCGAAGCCGAGCTCGTCGCGCATCAGCCGGTGCCACAGCTCATGGGCCGGCAGTGCTGCGGGCAGCTCAGCCCGCTGCCGGGCCAGGGCCCCGCCACCGCCCGCGCCGTCAAAGCGCAGGTAACGCACGGCCGTGCCGTCGATGACGGCCGCCCCCCACGGCAGGGCATTGATCTCTGCCTCCCGGCGGCGCCAGTCGAACCCGTCCTGCTACTTCGGCTTGGATATGTACTCGGCCCAGCGGTCCACTGCTTCCTCAAGGCTCAGGGCGGCGACGTCCTGTGATGCCATGCCCGCGGTGTGGATTAGCCGCGCTGCGAGCCAGTCCGGTACAGGGTCGCGAGCCGGTGCGGCGGGCGCGGTGACGCCGCCGCTCAGCTTGCCGAGGCGCTCGATGACGTCGGCGAGCTTGCTGATCTCTAGCCGCTGTCCCGATGCGGCCCGGACGCGCGCGACTGCCTCGGCGTAGACCTCGGCGTCGGCCCGGGCACCAACCGCCCAGACTTCACAGATCTCGATCTGCTTCTGGTCGACTACCCGGTACACGATCCGCCACGTGTTGCGCCCGACGACGAGCTTGCGGAATCCGGTGAGCTCGCCGCCGAGCGGATAGCCGGCATCCGGCGAGTCGAGCAGGATGAGAACCTTCTTGAGCACCTTCGGCACCGTGTCCGGCCCGATCCGGCGCAGGTCGTCGATGGCCGCGTCGGTGAACGTGACCTCGGTCATCGCTCAGTAGTCTTCTGGCAGTGCGGCGAGCGAGTCCCGCGTGTGCCCGAATGCCGCCAGCACGTCGTCGAGCGAGGTGCGCCTGCCCGTATCGGCCATGGCCCGGGTCAGCACGAGCGCCAGGTCGCGCAGGTCGGACTCGGCCGCCTCGAGGAACTCGAGCCTGGCGATGCCCACGACTGCGGCCACCGGGTGATTGCGGCGGGTCACCACGAGGTCAGCGCCCTGCTCCGCTTCCGCGACGAGCCCGGCCACGCCCCGCCGGGTGGCCTCGGTGACACTCAGCTCGTGCGCATCCCGCATGATCGTCATGCAGTAACTATACAGATATCTGCACAGGTTGGCTATCGGAGGGCTCGCGCAGCCCTTTACCTGCTCGCCGGCAATTGTGCCGCTTGGCGGACTGGCGTCCGGCAGCTTCCCGGTTTAAGGCGGTGAGCGGGTCAGGAGCCTGAATGGTGGTGGCCGTCGTCGTTGCGACCCCGGTTTCGGGCGAGCCATCAGGGTCTTCGCTGCAGAGCCGGTCGACGGTGATCCGCAGCCCGTGTCCGGCATGCCGGGTGTCGCGCAAGACGCGCGATCGCGGGTGGCCGCGGCCGGCGGATGTGACGTGCTCCGGTCGAGCCCGTACCGGAGGCAGCTCGCAGGGTTCGCCGCCAGCGGCGAGCCGTCGTACCCGGGTTCGCCGCTGCTGGCCATGATGCTGCTCGGCCGCGCGTGCCGGTACGTGTTCTGCGACACCGACCGCGCGAGCGTGGACGACCTGCTCGCCGCGCGATCGCCTCGGGCTGCATGACAGAGTCCGGGTGGTCCATGGCGACGGTCTGGCCGAGGCGCTCGCACTGCTGGAAACCCGGTCAATCGGGCAGGAAAGCCTGGTCCACGTCGACCCGTTTGACTTCCGTGCCCCAGGCCCGGGCGGCGTCTCGGCGCTGGACCTCGCAGGGCGCCTCGCGGCTGCCGCGATCCCCGCCATCGCCTGGTATCCCCTGGCGGGGCCGTCGGACTCGCTTGAGGTGTTCCATGACGTCACCGCAGCGGCGCCCGAAGCACGGGCCTGGTGCGCCGAGTTGCATGTGGGCGGACCGCAAGCGAGTCTGGCCGGTCTGGGCTGGGGCTGCGGCATCCTGGTGGCGGGCGTCGCTCCACCGCCGGGGACGAGGCAAGCCGCCGAAGCCTACGTCGCCGCATTCAACGACCTGACTGCCGACAGCGGCATGCAGGTATCGGTCGAGTCCGTGTTCGCCACTTCCACCTAAACGCCGGTCCGGCGCTCCTCTCGTCGCGCGGGCTGCCCGACGACCGAGCCGGTGATTGAGGAGGTCAGCACGATCCGCCCGTAAGGCTGGCTCGTCATCTGCGGCAGGCAGGCCCGCGGTCGTGTTTTCGCCCGAGTTGATCTCTTTCTGGACCGTCGCACCGGACGGCTGCTGATTAATGAAATTAACACCATCCCGGGCATGACCAAGGTCAGTGTGTTCCCCAAGGTGATGGCCGCCGCTGGCTGGTCGTACCCGCAGCTTCTCGACGAACTCGTGCGTCTCGCCCTAGCCGACCCGCTCACAGCCCAGGCAGCCAGGTAGCGGGAACGGCTGCTACTTGCTCGCCGGTGGCCATGTCCTTGACTTCATGGTCGCTGCCCGTGCCGAATGGCGGGAACCACACATAGGGGATCGCCTTGCGGGACGCGTAGCGTAGCTGATTCTTAAGCCTGTCTGGCTCGTGGTACACCTCGGTGTTGACGCCGCGCGCACGTAGCACAGATGCAGTCTGCATCGCGGTGGTCGTGTCGTTCTCCGACGGCACAATTATCAGCACCTGCGTGGGGCCGGCAGGTCCGGTTGCTAGTAGGCCTTCGCCGAGGACTTTGGCGAAGATGCGAGTCAGTCCGATGGAGATGCCGATGCCCGGCAGGTGCCGACGTACAAATGAACCCGCAAGATTGTCATAGCGCCCGCCGGAACAGATGCTGCCATATCCCGGCCAGTCAATGAATTTTCCTTCATAGACGGTGCCGGTGTAGTAGTCGAGGCCACGGGCAATCGATAGATCTGCGACGATCGACCCGGTTGGCAGATCAGCTAGATTGTGAATAACAAATTCTAGTTCCGCCAGTCCCTCAGTCAACAAATCGGACCTGACTCCCAGCTCTTTTACCTGCTCGATCACGGTCGTGTCTGCACCCTTGATCGTGGCTAGATCCAGACAGGACTTTATCTGACCTGCTCCGAGGTCGACTTCCTCGGCTAGGAGCCGAGATACTTCGTATTCTCCGATCTTGTCGAGCTTATCGAGTATGCGAATTACCTCAACTGGATTGGCGATCCCCAGGCCTTCGTAGAATCCCTGCAAGACCTTGCGGTTATTGATTCCAATGACCCATTCTGGAAGCACCAGTCCAGTCAAGACCTCGTGGATCATTCGCGGCAATTCTACATCGAAGATCAGGGGTACATGATCGTGATTTATGACATCGATGTCGCATTGCGTGAATTCTCTATACCGGCCCTCCTGCGGGCGCTCGCCACGCCACACGCGCTGAATCTGGTAGCGCTTGAAAGGAAAGGCCAAGTCGTTTAGGTGTTGAGCCACATAGCGAGCAAAAGGCACGGTAAGGTCGAAGTGCAATCCGAGCCGAGCGTCGCTTAGATCGTCGCCGCCAGCCTGCAGTCGCCGCAATGTGTAAATCTCATTTGAGGTGTCGCCCTTGGCGCTTAGCGCTTCCAGATGCTCTACCGATGGTGTCTCTACATTGCAAAAGCCATACCGTTCGAAGGCGGTCCGTATCTGATCGATCCAGCGCATTTCAACTAGCCGAACTTCGGGAAGCCATTCAGGGAAGCCGCTGATAGGCAGTGGCTTCACGAGGCGTTGGTCGGTCATGATCGAGTGATCCTATCGTTGGAGGCAGATTGGCACAGCCGTCTGCTCGGCTACATTGCCCGCACGAGGCTGCTGTCCAATTTACCCCATGGCCCAGAGCTGGTCTCGGTGCTTGAACGTATCGTATGCCTGCTCGATAACTGTCGCGTACCAGCCGCAGGTCCCGGCGATCTCGCGGTGATGGCCGACGACGCGGCTCAGGAACAATGTCTCCAATACCTCCGGGTCGATAGCGTTGCGCGCACGGGAGACTTGCGAGATCCACTCGAAGACGCATGAGCGCCACAGGTCCCGTCGTCGTCTTCGAATGGCACCACAAACTCTGAGTCGAAAGGCGCCCCGTCAGCAACGCCGACAAGCTTCGCCGGCGGATCGGAGCGCAGGCGCATCGCACATCTATGACCAACACTATCGCTGACCTCGCGGAACTCGACTCGGCAAGTTGGACAGCTGCGTCGCCGGAGAGTGCTATCTCGCCACAGAGAGGTTCGCGAAGGTCTGCGCCGAACACCCCGGCCATCATCGGGTAGGCGAGGTGGTACGTCAGATCGCCGCCGTTCCATGTAGGTGGCCGCAGCGGGTAACAGAAGTCGCTGCCGCCGTGAATCCTGCCCACAAGCGCGTGGATCCAGCTGGGCGGCACCTCAGCTAGGTCGCTGTCGACGAACAGCACTGCGTCAGCTCCTTCGGCAACTGCTACCTTCAGCGCCGCAAGCCAGTTGGTTCCCTTTCCCGCGTGTGGCGGCGTGAGGACGACGCGCTTTTCGCCTTGAGTTGCGGTAGCTTCGAAGATCTCGGGAGTGCCATCCAGAGATGAATTGTCGACATTAATTATTAGCACTTCGTGAGGAAATTGGAGCGGCAGCGAATCGTCATTGACGGTCGCTTGCTTGGATGTTGATCAAGTTAGCACGATGGGGTGGCGGACAGGACCGTCGCCCACTTACATGTCGCAGACGCCAGGCAGCACATCCTCTAAACGCACTGACCCCGCCGCCCGGCATGGACACTTCGGGGAACCTTACTTCTAGCTAGCCACCGACAGACTGAGGTACCTCAATCCTCAAGAGCCATGAGTCGCGGCAGGTGCGTGACGGCGTCAAGGGCGTCAGCGTCGGCTGACCTTCTCAATAACGCCCGCCGCCGTCAGCTGAACGGCTGATCGGCCAGGATTCCTGGGGGGCGCATGGGGGGCGGAGGCTCGCAGCCCCTGACGTTTCCCGACGTCAGATGGCATAGCCCAAACAACCCGCGAGAGACCCCAACCATGCCGAAAGGGAGAGTTTCCGCAGGTCAGAAGGTGCGCCCCCAGCAGGATTCGAACCTGCGCACACGGCTCCGGAGGCCGTTGCTCTATCCCCTGAGCTATGGGGGCTGGCGCTCTGCTCCCACCCAACGCCCACCCGGCCAGCAAACCCAGGCAACGAGACCCGGGCCACGCATCCGGTATGAACATCCGATGGGGACTGAGCAAGGGTACCAGCCGCAACACGCCACAGCGCACTCACAACGGCGCAGTCGCAACGATCTGGCGGACACGTACTCGATCTGCGAGCGAGAACGGCCGCCAGGCCGGTAGCCTCACGCCGTGACACAGGGACTGGGGCGAGTGCTGGTTGTCGATGACGACGAGGTCATCAGGCAGCTTATCGCCGTAAACCTGAAGCTCGAGGGCTTCGAGGTCTTCACGGCCGTCGATGGCCAGGACTGCCTGGACCAGGTCGTCGGGCTCCAGCCCGATGTGATCACGCTCGACGTCATGATGCCCAGGCTCGACGGCTGGGTGACGGCGACCCAACTCCGCCGGAACCCGGCCACCTCGGGCATCAAGGTTGTTCTTATTACTGCGCGCGCGCAGGAGGATGACAGGGACCGGGGCCGGCAGGTCGGTGTCGACGCCTACCTGACGAAGCCGTTCGACCCGACGGAGATGATCCGCGTGGTGCGTGAGCTGGCCGGGGCGCCAAGCAGCGCCTACGACTGACCGCCGTCCGCCGCCTGACTAACGAACCGCACTCGTGATCCTCGCCGAACTCACCGCGCATATTTCCCGCTGCCTTCAAGCCGCCGTAGCCGCCGGTGAGCTGCCGCCGTCCGTCGCAGTGCTGACCGCCGACGGCACCTGGCGCCAGCCCGCCGGGGCCGCGGCGACCGCGCCAGCGCCCGGCACCTACGTCACGTCATTGCCCTTCCAGCTTGCCCGGCTCACTGCCGAGCCCCCGGCGGCCGCGACCGCCCGCCTGGCCGCGGACGTGGCCCGCCTGCCGTGGGTCAGCGCGACCCGCCAGGACGGCGGCTACCTGAGCATCACCGTGAGCCCGGCCCGCCTCGCCGCCATCCCCGCCGCGATTGTCGCAGTCGGCCCGGCCGCCGCCCGCAGCGGCGCGCTCGCCAGCCAGCATCTCACGGCGCCGCGGCTGCCAGACCTGGCGCGCGAGCCGACCTGGGCGCACGCCTGGCGGTCGCAGCACCGCGCGCTCCTGGGCCGGCTGGCTGATGCCGCCGGTGCCGATGTCCAGTTCTCCGAAGGTGAACGCATGCCTGCCACGCCATCAGGCATCTGGGCGAGTGACCGCACGCCCGCCGCCGCCCTGGCCTACTTCGGCGCCGATGCTGTGAGGTACGCGCTGGCTCGGGTGCCAGGTTCGTCGCAATCCGCCATCGAGGCACAGATGAACCGCCCGCTGGACGTGTCGAACCCCTTCGTGCTCCTCCGGCATGCGCACGCGGAGGCGGCGTCCGCCCGGCGCCGGGCGGACGAACTGAAGCTGACGTCCGTCCTGCCAGCGCCGGCGCGCCACCCGCTCGCCGCCGGAGCCGGACCGCAGCTCGCGGAACTCCGCCTGATTGACCGCCTGTCCTGGCTACCTGAACGCGTTGCCGCCGCCGCCCGCCGCCGCCGCCCAGCCGACCTGACCGGGTATCTGGAGGCCACGGCCGGCGCCTGGATCGACTGCGCGCACCGGTTTCCGGCGCTACCGTTCGGGGGCGACGGCGCGCCCGCCGAACCGGCGGGTATTCTGGCGATGGCGCGGCTGGAACTGGCGGAAGCCGTCAGGACGGTACTCGCGGCGGGGCTGGACTTGCTCGCGGTGACCGCGCCCGTCAGAATCTGATTGTGGAGTGAGTTGGCAAGACGGGGCGAGTTCAGGAGGAGTCCAGCGCCGCGCCGGCCGGCAGGCTCTTGTCAGATGCTCCTGGTTCATATAATTTCACCCTGATATCAGTCCGCTACTTACGGCGACAGTCTTCTGCCAACGAAGGTTCAAGCGCCGGCGAAGCGGGTATCGCAAGCCGTGTAAGCCCCCAAGGCGCCGATGTTATCGGCGTAGTTCCACCCCCACAGGCCAGGCCGTTACCAGCCGTCCAGGCGGTCGGCCGGAGTCTTTCCGGAGTCGAAGAATCCGCAGACTTGGCAGTCCTCTAGGCGGTCCAAGGAGGCGGCAGCAGTACTTGGGCGCGTCCAGAAGTCCAGAAGGAATGCCGTGGCCGGAGTTGGTGTTAGACTGGGCGAGACACCAGTTGCCCCATCCTGGGGCGAGGCGTATGTCCGCATCCCGTCGAGCCACCAGCACTCGGGCCAGCGCTGTTCAGGTCCACACCGTGGTGACCGGCCCAGTGACAGGCAACAGCGGGTTGCTTTCGGTGATACCCATCCGTCGGGAGACGTTCAAACCCTGTACGCGCCTAAGTCAGGGCACCGATGGTTCGCGCATGCGGCAATCAGCCGGGTGGGGGCAGTTACGCAAATGGCGGACAGTACGAGATCCGGCCTGACAGATCAGGTCGACAGCGATAGCGGGAGCCGCGTGACCGACAGCGCATGGCGATCGTGTCTCGGTAACCCCGTGTCTTGGAAGGACCCCTTGTGACCGATACCACCGATCTGTTCTCCGGCTCACTGGAGCCGTCGTCGACCGACAACCGGACGGCGGCCGACGCCGTTGCTGAGCCGGGCCGCGCTCCTGACAGCGCGGGGTCTTCCCTAGGACAGACTGGCGCAGTACGCTCCTGGCTTGGCGGTCGGGATGCCGACGGCGCGCAGGGGACATCGGGGACTGAGCGCCTGGCGGGCATGCTGCTTCCCGACCTGCAGCGGCTGGCGCAATCGCTTGGCATCACCGGCACTGGCCGAATGCGCAAGGGCCAGGTCATCGCCGCCATTCAGGAGCGACAGCAAGGCGCTAGCCCCAGCGCGAACGCGCGCGGCGGCGTCGGCAGCGATGGCGTCGGCTCAGTGCCCTCGGATGGCGATCGGCCATCTGACATCAAGCAGAGCGAAGTTAACGGAAATTCAGTCAAGCGGAATGCGCCTGCGGGAGCCGGCGCGGACCGCCCCTTTGAGCAGGACGCCATGGAATCAGAAGGATCAGGGCAGCTCAGCATGGTCAGTGAGTTCAGCGCCGGGTTCGGCGAGCCCACCAGCCGCGAGCCCAGCATCAGCGAGCCAGCAAACCGGGCCGTTGCGACCGCCGGGCCTGACCCGGCCGCGAGCGGTGACGCTGGCGGGGGGGCTGGAGCCGTGCGGGAAGCAGGAGTGACGGCCAGCGTCGATCACGCGCAAGACTCGGCAGGACCTGCCGCGACGGCGCCTGCCGCGACGACCGTGATTGCCCCGGACGGTACGGTCAATGGCCACGAAACGGGCAAGCCTGAAGGCGCGGCGCCTGCGGAGGTTGCCCAGGGTGCCGAGGCAAGTCGCAGCGACACTGCCCGCACAGGTACTGGCCGCGCAGGAGGCGGCCGTACAGGCACTGGCCGCGCAGGTACTGGCCGCACGAGCGCGGCCCGCACAGGTACGGCCGACACAGCTACAAGCGGCACAGATGCGGGACAGGCGGCTGAGGGCCTCACCGGCGGCGACGCCGGTCACGCCACTGACCTCGGCCAGGACGATGCCGGTCAGGCAGGAGCCAGCCACGACGGTGCCAGCCACGACGGTGCCAGCCACGACGGCCAAAGCCACGACGGCCCAAGCCAGGACAGTGCCAGCCAGCACAGCGTCGGCCAGGACAGTGCCAGTCACGACAGTGTCGGCCAGGACAGTGCCAGTCACGACAGCGTCAGTCACGACAGCGTCGGCCAGGACAGTGCCAGCCAGGACAGCGTGGGCCAGGATGCTCCGGGCCAAGATGGTGCTAGCCAGGACGGGGACTCCTCTGGCGGGCGGCGCGCCAACGGCCAGGGCGAGTCCGGCTCTCGCCGCGACGGCCAGCGCAATGACCGCCGCCAGCGCACGAGCAGCGGCCGCAGGGACGACCAGGGCCGCTCAGCCGATGGTCCCGACCAGAACGGCAGCGGCCGAGGCGACCAGCAGAACGGCCGAGGCGACCAGCGGGATGGCCAGGGCCGCGGTGACCAGCAGGGCCGCGGTGAGCAGCAGGGCCGCGACCAGCGGGACGGCCAGAGCCGCGGGGACCAGCAGGGGCACCGCGATCAGAACGGCAGGGACGACGACAGGGACGGCCAGAGCCGCCGCGGCCGCGACCGTGACCGGTTCCGCAACCGCAACCAGCAGGGCACCAACAGGCGCCGTGAGCGTGGCTCAAGTGAGTCGGAGCCAGTCATCGCCGAGGACGACGTGCTGATCCCGATCGCCGGGATCCTCGACGTGCTCGACAACTACGGCTTCGTGCGCACTACCGGCTACCTGCCTGGCGCGAACGACGTCTACGTGTCGCTATCCCAGGTGCGCCGGTATGGCCTGCGCAAGGGTGACGTGATCGAAGGCGCGATCCGCCAGCCGCGTGATGGCGAGCGCCGGGAGAAGTTCAACGCGCTGGTGCGGCTCGACAAGGTGAATGGCCTCGACCCGGACGAGTCGAAGGGCCGGCCAGAGTTCTCCAAGCTGGTGCCGCTCTACCCGCAGCAGCGGCTGCGCCTGGAGTCCGACCCGACGATCATGACCACCAGGATCGTTGACCTCGTCTGCCCGATCGGCAAGGGCCAGCGCGGTCTCATCGTCTCGCCGCCCAAGGCGGGCAAGACGATGATCCTGCAGGCGATCGCCAACGCGATCACCAAGAACAACCCCGAGTGCCACCTCATGGTCGTCCTCGTGGACGAGCGTCCTGAGGAAGTCACCGACATGCAGCGCTCGGTCAAGGGCGAGGTCATCCACTCGACCTTCGACCGCCCGGCCGAGGACCACACGATGGTTGCCGAACTCGCCATCGAGCGGGCCAAGCGCCTGGTCGAGATGGGCCACGACGTGGTCGTGCTGCTCGACTCGATCACCAGGCTCGGCCGTGCCTACAACCTGGCGGCCCCGGCAAGCGGCCGGATCATGTCCGGTGGCGTGGACTCCACGGCGCTCTACCCGCCGAAGCGCTTCTTCGGCGCGGCGCGCAACATCGAGCACGGCGGATCGCTGACGATCCTGGCGACTGCCCTCATCGAGACCGGTTCGCGTGCGGACGAGGTCATCTTCGAGGAGTTCAAGGGCACCGGCAACATGGAGCTGCGGCTGCGCCGCGAGCTTGCCGACAAGCGGATCTTCCCCGCCATCGACATCGACGCGTCGGGCACCAGGAAGGAAGAGCTCCTGATGACGCCGGAGGAGCTCAAGATCGTCTGGCAGCTGCGCAGGGTGCTGCACGCGCTTGAGCCGCAGCAGGCGCTCGAGGTGCTGATGGAGCGGATGAAGGAGACCAAGAGCAACGCGGAGTTCCTGCTCCACGTGCAGAAGACGACGATCGCGTCCTAACTACTCGCGAAGGCGGCGGGCCCGGGCTGTCTCGGCCAGGGCCCGCCACGTCCGGGGAATTGCCAGGCCCGTCTGATGGTTATCGATGTGGCACACTGGTAGGCCAATAGCGCGGTACCGGTTCACGCCTTGCGAAGGCGACCCGGCGACCGACGGGACCAGGAGAAAACATGAAGCCCGGCATTCACCCGCAGTACGTGGCCACTAAAGTCACCTGTACCTGCGGGAATTCTTTCATCACCCGAAGCACGTCACGCACTGGCGAGATCCATGCCGACGTGTGCTCGAACTGCCACCCGTTCTACACCGGGAAGCAGAAGATCCTGGACACTGGTGGCCGCGTGGCCAGGTTCGAGCGCCGCTTCGGCAAGCAGGGCGGCCAGTCCGGCCAGGCCAAGTAGCGCGACAACTCCGACCGCCTGCCTGCACGGGCCAGGCGGTCGGTTCTTGCCTGGCCCGATGTGCGGCAGTACAAGCCGCGAAAGACAAACAACCTGAGGAGGTAAGCGATGCGTGAACGGCTTGCCGACCTCGCCTCTGAGCACGCGCGGCTGGAGAAGGACCTGGCCGACCCGGCGGTACACGCCGACCAGGATCGGGCCAGGACATTGGGCAGGCGATACAGCGAGCTGACCCCGATCGTGGCGGCTTACACAGAGTGGCTGCACGTCAGCGACGACCAGACGACGGCACTCGAGCTGGCGGGCGAGGATTCGTCATTCGCGCTCGAGGCCGAGCATCTCGCCAGCCGCAAAGCGGAGCTTGAGCAGCGGCTCGAGCACCTGCTAGTGCCGCGCGACGCGCTCGACGGCAAGGACGTGATCCTTGAGGTCAAGGCGGGGGAGGGCGGCGAGGAGTCGGCGCTTTTCGCGGCGGACCTGCTGCGCATGTACCTGAGGTTCGCCGAGCGGCAAGGCTGGAAGACGGAGATCCTGAACTCCACGATCACCGGGCTCGGCGGCTACAAGGACGTGACCGTGGCCGTCAAGGCCGCGGGACGCGGCAGGCTTGCCGGGACGCCTAACGGCGCCTGGTCGCAGCTCAAGTACGAGGGCGGCGTGCACAGGGTTCAGCGCGTGCCGGTCACCGAGTCGCAGGGCCGGATCCACACGTCAGCGGCCGGCGTGCTCGTGATGCCCGAGGCTGACCCGGTCGAGGTCAGCATCGATCCGAACGACCTGCGCATCGACGTGTTCAGGTCATCGGGTCCCGGCGGGCAGAGCGTCAACACGACGGACTCGGCGGTGCGAATCACCCACCTGCCAAGCGGCATCGTGGTCTCGTGCCAGAACGAGAAGAGCCAGCTGCAAAACAAGGAAGCGGCGATGCGCGTGCTGCGCGCCCGGCTGCTGGCCGCCGCCCAGGAGGAAGCCGAGGCGCTGGCCGCGGCCGAGCGCCGCAGCCAGGTGTCGACCGTCGACCGCTCGCAGCGCGTCCGCACCTACAACTACCCGGAGAACCGGATCTCCGATCACCGGGTCGGTTACAAGGCCTACAACCTCGACCAGGTGCTCGACGGTGACCTGGACGCGGTGATCGCCGCCCTGCTTGACGCCGACCGCGCCGACAAGATGGCCGCCTCCCAATGAGGCCAGCACAGTGAGACCAGCCCCAATGAGTGCGGCATGGGCCTGCTGCTGAATGAGATAGGGCTGGCCGTCAGCCGGCTGGCCGAGGCGGGCGTTGAGTCTCCCCGCGCGGACGCCGAACTCCTCGCCGCGCACCGGCACGGCGTCCCCAGGAGCAAGCTGCACCTGGTAGCCGACGCCGACTTCGACCCCAGGTTCTGGGACGACGTAGCGCGCCGCGAGGCCAGGGAGCCGCTGCAGCACATCACGGGCATCGCCTACTTCCGGTACCTCGATCTCGAGGTCGGCCCGGGCGTGTTCGTGCCCAGGCCGGAGACCGAGGTGATGACCGGCTGGGCCATCGACAAGCTCACCGAGATGGACGTCGCGGAGCCGGTCGTGGCTGACCTGGGCACGGGCTCGGGCGCGATCGCGCTGGCCATCGCCCAGGAGGTGCCGAGGGCGCGGGTGCACGCCGTGGAAGGTGACCCGCTCGCCCGGCCATGGACGGAGCGGAACATCGCGCGGTGCGCGGCTGCCGCGCCGCACATCGCCGGCCGCGTCAGCCTGCACCCCGGCGACTTCCATTGCGCGCTGCCTGACCTTGACGGCTCCGTTGACCTGGTGATCAGCAACCCGCCCTACATCCCGGTCGGTGCCCGTGTGCCGCCCGAGGTGGGCGAGTACGAGCCGACGGCCGCTCTCTACTCAGGCGGCGACGGCCTCGACGCGATCCGGGTCGTCGAGCGCGTGGCCAGGCGCCTGCTGCGCTCCGGCGGAAAGGTCGCCGTCGAGCACGGCTCTCCGCAGGGCACGGAGGTCTACTGGGTCTTCGCGGAGGAAAACGGCTGGCAGCAGACTCGCAACCACAACGATCTGGCCGGCCTGAACAGGTTCGTGACGGCGACCTGGCCATGACGGCCCGAAGCTGGCGTCCCAGCCTTCCGGCCGGGCTCAGTGCCATAGAGTTGGCGTGATGCCTGACGATTTCCCGGCCCGGTGATCAGCGGTGCGCGAGTACGAGTACTTCCTGACGCTGCTGGTGACCGCTGCCGTCACGTATCTCCTGACGCCCTTGGTCCGCAAGACGGCGATCAGGATCGGGGCTGTCCCCGCGGCGCGTGAGCGCGACGTGCACGCCGTTCCCATCCCGCGGATGGGCGGGATCGCGATGTACTTCGGCGTGGCGGCCGGCCTGCTCGCGGCCACCGAGATCGTGCCCTTCCGTGACGTGACGCGCGGCACTGGGCTGGTCAACGGCCTGCTGCTGGCCGGGGGGCTGATCGTCGTCATCGGCGTGATCGATGACCGCTGGGGCATCAGCGCGATCGGCAAGCTGGCCGGGCAGGTCGCCGCCGCCGGGATGCTGGTCGCGAGCGGTGCGGAGCTCTCGAGCTTCCCGCTGCCCAACGACAACGTGTTCGTCCTGACCCAGAACGAGGGCATCGTGCTCACCATCTTGCTCGTGGTGGCCACGATCAACGCGGTGAATTTCATCGACGGCCTCGACGGGCTTGCCGCCGGCATCGTCTGCATCGCGGCGATCTCGTTCTTCATCTACTACTACTCGCTCACCAAGGTGGCCGCCGGCCCGTACGCGCTGCCCTTCGAGGCCGTGCCCGCGCTGGCCTCGGTCGTGCTGGCCGGGGCGTGCATCGGGTTCCTGCCGCACAACTTCCACCCGGCCAGGATCTTCATGGGCGACACCGGCTCGATGCTGCTCGGCCTGCTGCTCGCCTACGTGCCGATCTCGGCGATCTCCCAGCTCGACTACACGAACCTGGCCCACCGGGCGAACCGGTACCCCGAGTTCCTCCCGCTGCTGCTGCCGGCCGCGGTCATGGTGCTCCCGTACACGGACATGCTCAGGGCAGTTGTCAGGCGGGCCAGGGCAGGCCTGTCGCCCATGGCCGCCGACCGCAAGCACCTGCACCACCAGATGCTCGACATCGGCCACTCTCACCGGGCCACCGTGCTGATCCTCTACGCCTGGGCAGCGCTGTTCGCCGGGTCTGTCGTCGGCCTGTCGATCCTGACCGCGCCGCTGCTCGAGCTCGCCGGGATCACGCTGGCCGCCGTGCTCGTGCTCGTGCTGCTGTCGATCCCGAGGCTGCGCTGGTGGGAGCGCCGCCCGCCCGCCCCTGCCCCCGCGACGGCGCCCGGGCCGGCGTCCGCGCCCGGGCCGGCGTCCCCGTCGCCCGCGGATGCCGCGGTGAGCTACCCGGCCCCGCTGCGCCCGGCATCCGACTCCCAGCGCGCCGCCCCGCACCCGCCCGCGGGCTTCGACCGCGGCGCGTCCCAGATCTCGCTGCCAGCGGACAGGATAGGCACAGATCAGGCCGACGCCACCGCGCCCCTGCCGGTACCCAGGGCATCCGGCTCGATCATCCCCTGACCCGGCACACAGCTCTCGCGGAGTGAGCCGGCCTGGTTCCGGCAGTGCGGGTTCGCCGCGCCGGTGATCGCGGAGCGTTCTCCGCGCCGGGTGGCATGATGGCGGAGCGTTCTCCGCGCCGGGTGGCATGATGGGGGAGCGTTCTTCGGCCGGGTGGCATGATGGCGGAGCGTTCTCCGCGCTGCAGCATGATCGCGGAGCGTTCTCCGTCGTTGGTGCGGAGAGTTCTCGTAGCACGGAGTGTTGACCGCTCTATGTGCCGAAAACCCTCCGCGCAGCGAGAAGTCTCCGCGCCAGGGCCGGACAAGTCTCCGTGCTGCGAGAAGTCTCCGCACCGGAGCCGGAAAAGTCTCCGCACGGGAGCCGGGTGGCCCCCGTGCACGAGCCGCCCCTGTGCCGATCTGTTGCTCGCTGCGATGGGGCCGCTTCCGCCTGTCATGGGAGTGGCCCGTGGGGAGTGAGTGGTTGATCGCCACCCGGGAGGCGGGACGGCCCGGGAGGCGGGACGGCCCGGGAGGTTGGCCGGGCCGGGAGGGTTGGCCGGGCCGGGAGGTTGGCCGGGCCAGGAGAGCATCAGATCGGGCCACGATGCTGTCGCGGGCCGTCCGGTAACAGCAACGTGGCCCTTCCTCTTGCTGTCAGGAGAGGCTGCTGAAAAACCCCGAAAAATCCATGATCGCGATCGAAGAACCGCAGGTCAGGGAGTCGGGTTCGCGACGAAAACGGGGTTTTTCAGCAGCCTCTCAGGACGACAACAGGGAGGGCCACGTTGCTGTTGCCCCGGGGCCGCACGCAACAGCAACGGGGAGGGCCGCGTTGCTCGCCGCCGCCGGCACGCTGGGCCGGGCCACGCGATCCGCTGGACGGAATCAAGGGTCAAGTCGTCCTGCAGCCTCCCTGACCTGGGCGATCTCCCGTGATAGCCGCCAGGAACATGATCACGGACGAAGGCCCGCCGGGCACCTCCGCCGCCTCAACTCCTGCCCGGGCAACACTCTGAATCCGCAATAAGCCAGCAGCGCCATCCGTGCGAGCGGTCGCGCCCCATGCCTGATCACTTGCTTCTGGATCGGCGGCTTTCGTCACCTTCGGTGACCTGGTGCGTCCAAGGTCGCAGAGCTTGTGATATCTTTCACATGCAGCCGCAGACAGCGGGCTGCCTGGCCCGTGATACGTTTCGCTCGCCTGACGACGCAGAAAGTGCTGCTCGCGCGAACAGGCGGACGCACGTGTCACCGACACCTACGTCGACGACTTCCCGGCCGGCCGACAGGGCCGCCGGGCGTTCCTCCGGAGTCTGATTTCGATGCTGGCGAACTACGCTCAGATCGTCCGCCGGTCGGTGCTGACCACCGGCGCGATCGGCGTGATCATGGCCGCCATCAGCCTTGCGATCGGCGGATCCAAAGGCCTGCTCGGAGCGGTACTCGGGATCGCGCTCGTCGCTGCCTTCTTCGCGGTCAGCGTCGTCGCGATCGGCCGGGCCGCGCGCAAGAGCCCCCAGGCCATGATGGTCACCGCGATGACCACGTACATCGTCAAGATACTGCTGCTGCTGTTCTTCGTGACAAGGTTCGCGGGAACGACGGCCTTTAACTCCCGCTTGTTCGGCCTGACCGCGATCGTCTGCATCCTGGCCTGGTCCGCTTCGCAAGTTGTCTGGTCCATGAGGCTCAAGGCACCCTACGTCGAGCCCTTCGGGCGGTGAGCCTTCGTGCGGGGACAAAGACGCGGGGCACGGGCTGATGGCAGACGATTCGCAGAACGCCGGCTGGTTCATCTTCGGCTACCTGATCTCAGGCATGGCCGTCTACGGCGGGGTCGGCTGGCTGATCGGGCACCTGACTCACATCGGGGTGCTCTTCCCGATCGGCATGCTGGTCGGCCTCGGCATCGCGGTGGGCGCCGTCATCTACAAGTACGGACGGCAGTGAGCTGGCGGTTCAGCCTGGCAGATGATGCCAGTACAGCAAGTCAAGCTAACCCCGCTGCTGACGGCTGCGAGTCGCCCCGTTACGCTCGCCTGACCGCCAGGAAGCACTGTGTATCAAAGCGCTGTGTGGCGTTGAACTACCTCGCGCGCCCGCGCATGGCTGGAGGAGATCGAGTTGACCGCTGAGGTACTAGCGCTCACCGCGGTTAAGTGCACTGATACGTCGGCGCACTTGAATACGCCTTGCGGTTTCCCGGCGCCAGGTTACCCGGACAGCTTCATGTACGGGCCGCTCTTCCGGATCGGCTCGTTGACCTTTAACAAGCCGAGTGTGCTAGCCATCATCTGCGCGGCCCTCGTCATCCTGTTCTTCTGGAGCGCGTTCGCCAAGCCGAAGCTGATTCCGAAGGGCACGCAAAATCTAGGTGAACTCGGCATCTTGTTCGTCCGCGATCAGATCCTGCGCCCGATGATAGGGAAGAAGGGCGACAGCTTCCTGCCGTTCCTGGTCTCGCTCTTCTTCTTCATCTGGATCATGAACATCATGGAGATCATCCCGGTGGCGCAGTTCCCTGCCGCATCGGAGATCGCCTTCCCGGCCGCGCTGATGCTGATGGTCTATGGCACCTACACCTACCTGGGCATCAAGCACCAGGGTTTCGGCGGCTACTTCGCGAACATGATCCCCAAGGGCGTGCCGGTTGGCATCCTGCTGATCCTGGCACCGGTCGAGATCTTGCAGTACGTTCTCGTCCGGCCGTTCACGCTCGCCGTCCGGCTCTTCGCCAACATGTTCGCCGGCCACATCCTGCTGCTCGTCTTCACGCTCGCGACCTGGTACCTGCTCTACGCGGGCATCGGGCTGCTGTGGAGCGCCACCTCATTCGTCCTGACCGTAGTGCTGACCGCGTTCGAACTGCTGATCCAGGCACTGCAGGCCTACATCTTCACGATCTTGACCGCGCAGTACATCGGCGGCTCCCTCGAAGCGGAGCACTGAGATGGTCACCCAACTCGCCGGGGGAACGTCCGCCGGCTTGACTGAAAAGGAAAGCACAGATGCTTGAACTCGTTCCGCATCTCGTCCACCACGTGCTCCTGGCTGTTGCGCCAGCCTCCAACAACAACACCACTCTCAATATCAACATCGGCGCCGTTGTTTACGGTCTCGCGGCGATCGGCCCCGGCATCGGCATCGGCCTGATCTTCGGCCACGGCGTCGAGGCCATGGCGCGGCAGCCGGAGGCGGCGGGCATGATCCGGTCAAACATGTACATCGGCTTCGCGCTCACCGAGGCGCTGGCGCTGATCGGAATCGTCATCCCCTTCATCCTCAAGTACCCGACCCTGCCCTCGTGATGAGGAGTAACCAGAGGCGCTCGCGGCAAGGAGTGCAGTAGCGATGTCGTCAAGGATTCTGGCCGCGGTCCCAGCGGGAGCCCCGGCGGCCCCGAACCCGCTGATCCCGCACTGGCCCGAGCTGATCATCGGCACGATCGCGTTCCTGATCGTGTTCATCTTGCTTGCCCGGGTGCTGATGCCCCGGATCAGCAAGACGCTCGAGGACCGTACCGACGCGATCGAGGGCGGCCTCAAGCGCGCCGACGACGCGCAGGCTGAGGCCAAGAAGCTGCTCGACCAGTACCGCGCCCAGCTGGCCGACGCCAGGCACGAGGCGGCGCGGCTGCGCGAGCAGGCCAAGGAAGAGGCGGCCCAGATCGTGGCCCAGGGCCGGAGTGACGGCGCCGCCGAGAAGCAGCGCCTGATCGATTCGGCGGCGGCCCAGATCCAGGCCGACCGGCAGCAGGCCCTCACCGCGCTGCGGGCCGAGGTCGGCTCGCTGGCGGTCGAGCTGGCGAGCAAGATCGTCGGCGAGTCGCTGGCCGACGAGGCGAGGCAGTCGAGGATGGTCGACAGGTTCCTCGACGAGCTTGACCGGGAGACCGCGGAAAGGGTCACCGCCAGATGAGGGGTGCGAGCAGGGCGGCGCTGTCCGCGGCGAAGGACCGCCTGAGCGCGGCGCTGGCCGGCGGCACCGCCACGCAGGCGGCCAGCGTGGGCGACGAGCTGTTCGCCGTCGCCGGGCTGCTTGACCGCGAGCCGGCGCTGCGCAGGAACCTGTCCGACCCGTCCATCGCGCCGGAGGCCCGCGCCGGGCTGGCCGGGACCCTGCTCAGCGGCAAGATCTCCGACGCGGCTCTCGCGCAGGCAACCGGCATCGTCGCAGACCGCTGGTCAGAGCCAGGCGACCTGGCCGACGCCGCCGAGCAGCTCGCCGTCCTGGCGATCTGCATGGGGGCCGACCTCGACGGGCAGCTTGACGAGCTTGAGGACCAGCTGTTCAGGTTCGGCCGGATCGTGGGGGCATCGCCTGCCCTGCGCTACGCACTGTCCAACTTGTTCGTGCCAGCGCAGGCACGCCGAAGCCTCGTGACCGACCTGATCTCCGGCAAGGTGACCGAGGCGGCACTGCGGCTGATCAGCCAGGCCGCGGCACAGCCGCGGGGTCGTAGTGTGGATGCGAGCCTGGATTCCTACGCCGGCCTCGCCGCCGCCCTGCGCGAGCGGCTCGTCGCCGAAGTCCATGTCGTGGCCGAGCTTACCGGGGAGCAGCGCGCGAGGCTCGCAGCGGCGCTCAGCGCGGCCTACGGGCATGACGTTCACCTCAACGTGGTGCTCGACCCGGACCTGATCGGCGGCATGTCGGTCAGGATCGGCGATGAGCTGGTCAACGGCAGCGTCCTGAGCCGGCTAGCCGAGCTCAGGCGCACCATGGCTGCCTGACCGATGAGCAGCGGTCTCGCGTCGCCCGGCGCCGACAAGGAACGGGCCGATGCTGACCAACCAGACGAGAAAGACGCGAGGAAGATGACCGAGCTGACTATCCGGCCCGAGGAGATCAAAGACGCTCTGGCGCGGTTCGTCGAGCAGTATGAGCCGGCCGGTGCGGCCACCGAAGAGGTGGGCATCGTCACCGAGTGCGGTGACGGCATCGCCCAGGTTGAGGGCCTGCCCTCGGCCATGGCGAACGAGCTGCTCGAATTCGAGGACGGGACCCGCGGCCTGGCGCTGAACCTTGACGTCCGCGAGATCGGCGTGGTTGTCCTCGGCGATTTCAGCAAGATCGAGGAAGGCCAGCGGGTCAAGCGGACCGGCGAGGTGCTGTCGGTCCCGGTCGGGGACTCGTTCCTCGGCCGCGTCGTGGGGCCGCTCGGCGAGCCGCTCGACGGCCAGGGCCCGATCGAGAACACCGAGCTGCGCGCGCTGGAGCTGCAGGCGCCGTCGGTGGTGCAGCGCCAGCCGGTCACCGAGCCGCTGCAGACCGGGATCAAGGCGATCGACTCGATGACCGCCATCGGGCGCGGCCAGCGCCAGTTGATCATCGGTGACCGCCAGACCGGCAAGACCGCGATCGCGATCGACACGATCATCAACCAGCGCGCCAACTGGGAGTCCGGTGACCCGGTACGCCAGGTTCGCTGCATCTACGTCGCCATCGGCCAGAAGGGGTCGACGATCGCCCAGGTCAGGCAGTCCCTTGAGGACGCCGGAGCGATGGCGTACACCACGATCGTCGCTTCCCCGGCATCTGACCCGGCCGGCTATAAGTACATCGCGCCGTACACCGGCTCGGCGATCGGCCAGCACTGGATGTACCAGGGCAAGCACGCGCTGATCATCTTCGATGACCTGACCAAGCAGGCCGAGGCCTACCGAGCTGTCTCGCTGCTGCTGCGCCGGCCGCCGGGCCGCGAGGCCTACCCCGGTGACGTCTTTTACCTGCACTCGCGGCTGCTCGAGCGGTGCGCGAAGCTGTCCGACGAGCTCGGCGGCGGCTCGATGACCGGCCTGCCGATCATCGAGACCAAGGGCAACGATGTCTCCGCGTACATCCCGACCAACGTGATCTCGATCACCGACGGCCAGATCTTCCTGGAGACCGACCTGTTCAACTCGGGAGTGCGGCCTGCCATCAACGTCGGCATCTCCGTCTCGCGAGTGGGCGGCAACGCCCAGGTCAAGGCCATGAAGAAGGTCTCCGGCACGCTGCGGCTCGGCCTGTCCCAGTTCCGCGACCTCGAGGCGTTCGCGGCCTTCGCCTCCGACCTCGACGCGGCCTCGCGGGCTCAGCTCGACCGGGGCGCCAGGCTGGTCGAGCTGCTGAAGCAAGGGCAGTACAGCCCGTTCCCCGTGGAGCGCGAGGTCGTCTCGGTCTGGGCCGGCACGACCGGCCAGCTTGACGACGTGCCGGTGGCCGACATCGGCCGGTTCGAGACCCAGTTCCTCGACTACCTGCAGAGCGAGCGGTCAGGGATCTACGACGCGATCAGGGAGACCGGCGAGCTGTCCGAGGACACCATCACCGCGCTCAAGGACGCCATCGACGCCTTCCGCCGCGGCTTCGAGACCAGCGACGGGCAGCTGCTCGTCACCGACGATGAAGCCGAGCCGGTCGCGGCGTCGGAGATCGAGCAGGAGAGCGTGCCCAGGCACGTGCCGGCGGTCGAGGAGAAGGAAGCGAAGTAGCCAGATGGGAGCAGAGCTTCGCGCGGTACGGCGGCGGATCGCCACCGTCAAGTCCACCGCCAAGATCACCAAGGCCCAGGAGCTGATCGCCTCGTCCCGGATCATCAGGGCGCAGCAGCGGGCACGCGACGCCGAGCCTTACGCGCGTGAGATCACGGCGGCGGTCGAGGCCGTGGTGAGCAGGTCGGCGAATATCAGCCACCCGCTCACGACCGAGCCCGCCAGCTCGACCAGGGCCGCCGTCCTGATCCTGACCAGTGACAGGGGATTCTGCGGCGGCTTCAACGCGCAGGTGCTGCGCGAGGCGGCCGGGCTGAGGGCGGCGCTCGCGGATCGGCGCATCGAGGCGGTTCCTTTCGTGGCCGGCCGCAAGGGCATCGGCTGGCACCGGTTCAGGGAGCTGGCCATGGCCGGCGAGTGGAGCGGGTTCTCCGATGTCCCGAGGCACGCGAACGCGACCGAGATCACCAATGCCCTGCTCGATGCCTTCCGCCGGCCGGCGGAAGAGGGCGGGGTGGACGAGATCCACGTGGTCTACACCGAGTTCGTGTCGATGCTGACCCAGCGGCCGGTCATCCACCGGCTGCTGCCGCTGCAGATCACCGAGGTCGCGGACCGGCAAGCCGGCCCTGTCCCGGTCTACGAGTTCGAGCCGTCGCCTGAGAAGGTGCTCGACGCGCTGCTGCCCTGGTACGTGGAGAGCAGGATCTTCCATGCCCTGCTCGACTCGGCGGCGGCGGAGATCGCCGCGCGGCGGCGGGCGATGAAGTCGGCTACGGACAACGCCAACGAACTTCTCGAAAAGCTCACCCGGGACGCCAACAAGGCCCGGCAGGCTGAGATTACCCAGGAAATTAGCGAGATTGTCGGCGGCGCGAACGCGCTGGCCGAGTCGATCGGGAGTAAGTGAGATCATGACCGCAACCGCAGAGCACGCAGCCGAAGCTGCCGCAGGCGAGGGCACCGGCCGGGTCGCGCGGGTGATCGGCCCGGTCGTCGACGTCGAATTCTCCGCCGACGACATGCCCGACATTTACAACGCGCTTCACGTGGACGTCACGATCGGCGACCGGACATCCACCTTGACCCTCGAAGTCGCTCAGCACATCGGTGACAACACGGTCAAGGCCATCTCGATGCAGCCCACCGACGGCCTGGTGCGCGGTGCCACGGTGACAGACACCGGCAGCGCGATCTCAGTGCCGGTCGGCGATGTCACCAAGGGCCACGTCTTCAACGCGCTGGGCGAGACGCTCGACGTGCCGACGGCCTCGCTCAATGTCACCGAGCGCTGGCCGATCCACCGCCAGGCGCCGCCGCTTGACCAGCTTGAGCCGAAGACCGAGATGTTCGTGACCGGCATCAAGGTCATCGACCTGCTCACGCCCTACGTGTCGGGCGGCAAGATCGGCCTGTTCGGCGGTGCCGGCGTAGGCAAGACCGTGCTGATCCAGGAGATGATCCGCCGGGTGGCGAAGAACTTCGGCGGTGTCTCAGTCTTCGCCGGCGTCGGCGAGCGCACCCGCGAGGGTAACGACCTCTTCCTCGAGATGACCGAGTCGGGCGTCATCAACGACACGGCGCTGGTCTTCGGCCAGATGGACGAACCGCCAGGCACCAGGCTGAGGGTCGGCCTGTCGGCGCTGACCATGGCCGAGTACTTCCGCGACGTGCAGAAGCAGGACGTGCTGCTGTTCATCGACAACATCTTCCGCTTCACCCAGGCCGGTTCCGAAGTCTCCACCCTGCTCGGCCGGATGCCGTCGGCGGTCGGCTACCAGCCGACGCTGGCCGACGAGATGGGCCAGCTCCAGGAGCGGATCACCTCGACCCGCGGCCACTCGATCACCTCGATGCAGGCGATCTACGTGCCTGCCGACGACATCACCGACCCGGCGCCGCACACCACCTTCGCCCACCTGGACGCCACCACGGTGCTGAGCCGGGCGATCACGGAAAAGGGCATCTACCCGGCCGTCGACCCGCTCGACTCCACCTCGCGCATCCTGGACCCCAAGTACATCGGCCAGGAGCACTACAACGTGGCCCGCGAAGTGCAGCGCATCCTGCAGCGGTACAAGGAGCTGCAGGACATCATCGCGATCCTCGGCATCGACGAGCTGTCCGAAGAGGACAAGGTCACGGTGCAGCGGGCGCGGCGCATTGAGCGCTTCCTGTCCCACCCGATGTACGTGGCCGAGCAGTTCACGGGCATCGAGGGCGCGTTCGTGCCGCTGGAGGATACGGTCAGCTCGTTCAAGGCGATCACGGAGGGCAAGTTTGACCACGTGCCCGAGCAGGCGTTCTTCATGTGCGGCGGCATCGAGGACGTCGAGCGCAAGGCCAAGGACCTGGAGCGGTGAGGTCGTGACGGAGTCGCGCGAGGAGACACGGTGACACTCCAGGTCAAGCTCGTCGTCCCCGAGGGCGAGGTCTGGGCCGGCCCTGCCGACCGGGTGATCGCCAAGACGCTGGACGGCGACGTCGGCATCCTGGCCGGCCATACGCCGGTGCTCGGCATCATCTCGGCCGGCAGCGTCGTCAGGATCCTCCCGGAGGACGCGCCAGGCGGCGCCTGGGTACAGGCCGCGATCGGCGATGGCTTCCTGTCAGTAGCCGATGACCGGGTCTCGATCCTGGCGCGGCAGGCGATACTCGGCGGCGACGTCGACAAGGCGTCGGCCAGGGCAGATCTCGAGGCGGCGCAAGTCAGCCAGGGCGCTGAGTCGCCGGCAGCCAGCTACCTCAGGGCCCAGCTCCGGGCCGCGGGTGACGAAGCCTGACCGACCCAGCGGAGGGCGACGGCATTGCGACGGGATCTGGGGCTCATTGACTGGATCCTGATCGCCGGTGTCGTGCTGGCCCTGCTCTACGTCGTCGCCGTGGCCGTCCGCAGGATGGCGATCAGGCGGCCAGGCGGCGCCGTCGAGTGCAGCCTGCGGCAGGAGGGCGACGACCGCTGGCGGCGCGGCGTCGCCGCCTACCGGACCGACCAGCTGTACTGGTTCAGCAGCCGGGGTGTGTGCCTGCGGCCGAACGCCGCCTTCGACCGGCACTCGCTGCAGCTCGTCGCCCGCCATGACCATGACATGGCACGGCCGCCCCGCGCGGCGAGACAGACCGTGGTGGTGCGCTTCGAGGCCGGCGACGACCGGGATCCGGTCTGGCTCGCGCTGAGCCGGGACGCGCTGACCGGGCTGATGGCCTGGCTCGAAGCAGGGCCGCAGTACTGGTTCAGGGGAATCCTGTAGCTCAGACGGCGTCGCCCGGCTACCGCTGGCCGCCCGGCTTCCACAGCAGGTCGCCGTCCGGCTCGTTCGCCGCGCGGGCGAGTATGAAGAGCAGGTCGGAGAGCCTATTCAGGTATTTTGCCGTGAGTACGTTCATCGCGCTGCTGTGGACCTCCATCGCGGCCCACGCTGTCCGCTCGCCGCGGCGCACCGCCGTCCTTGCCACATGCAGCAGCGCACTGCCCTTGGTCCCTCCGGGCAGAACGAAGCTGCGCAGCGTGGGCAGGTCGGCGTTATATTTGTCGCACTCCCGCTCGAGCACGGTGATGTAGCTGTCATCAATCCGCAGCGGGGGGTAGGGCGGGTCCGGGGTGACCGGGTTACAGAGATCGGCACCGACGTCGAACAATTCGTTCTGAATCCTGATCAGTACCTCGATGATGCCTTCGGGCAGCCCGCCAGAGGTGACAGCTACCCCGATGGCGCAGTTCGCCTCGTCGACGTCGGCGTACGCGGCCAGGCGCAGGTCGGTCTTGGCGGTGCGACTGCCGTCGCCCAGCGCCGTCGTCCCGTCGTCGCCCACCCGGGTGTAGATACTGGACAGGACAACGGGGGTATCAGTGCGGTCCTTGGGCATAGGCCAACGCTAGCAGTGTTGGCTTGCCGCCTCCGGTCGCTGGCGCTCCCTTTGGCGGGGGCCTCCGGCCGCTCTAGGCGCCGTCTTCCCTCGTCGCTCCTCGCAAAATGCGCTCGTCGCTCCTCAGTCCAGACGGCACCGCGGCCTCCGGCACCCCGTTGGCTTGCCGCCTCCGGTCGCTGGCGCTCCCTTTGGCGGGGGCCTCCGGCCGCTCTTAGGTCCCGTCTTCCCTCGTCGCTCCTCGCAAAATGCGCTCGTCGCTCCTCAGTCCAGACGGCACCGCGGCCTCCGGCACCCCGTTGGCTTGCCGCCTCCGGTCGCTGGCGCTCCCTTTGGCGGGGGCCTTCGGGCGCTTTAGGCGCCGTCTTCCCTCGTCGCTCCTCGCAAAATGCGCTCGTCGCTCCTCAGTCCAGACGGCACCGCGGCCTCCGGCACCCCGTTGGCTTGCCGCCTCCGGTCGCTGGCGCTCCCTTTGGCGGGGGCCTTCGGGCGCTCTTAGGTCCCGTCTTCCCTCGTCGCTCCTCGCAAAGAACGCTCGTCGCTCCTCAGTCCAGACGGGACCGCGCCCTCCGGCAAAACGGGACCGCGGCCTCCGGCGCGCTCCTCAACTCCCGCAGCGCTGGTACTTGCTAGTAGGGTTTGTTCAAATATCTGGACCTGGTCTGGGAGTCGGAATGTACGACTACGTCATTGTGGGCGCGGGCAGCGCCGGCTGCGTGCTCGCTGCCAGGCTCACCGAGAACCCGTCAGTTCGCGTGCTGCTGCTCGAGGCAGGCCCGCCCGACGACGCCGACGAGATCCACATCCCGGCCGCGGTCAACCTGCTGTTCCAGAGCAGCTATGACTGGGGGTTCCGCACCGTGCCGCAGGACCGGGCGGCCGGGCAGTCGGTGTACTGGCCGCGCGGCCGGGTGATCGGCGGTTCGTCATCGATCAATGCCATGATCTATATCCGCGGCAATAAGCACGACTACAACACCTGGCGGGACGAATACGGCTGCGATGGCTGGGGTTACAACGACGTACTGCCTTACTTCCTCAGGGCGGAACATAACTCGCGCGGCGAATCGGCTTATCACGGCGGATCCGGGCCGCTGAGCGTCATCGATCCTAAGTTCAAGTCGCCGGCCGCCGGAGCGTTCATCGCGTCCGCGGTGAATGCCGGCAGCGCGGCCAACAACGACTTCAATGGCGCATCCCAGGACGGCGTCGGCTTCTACCAGGTGACGCAGCGGGACGGCCGGCGTTGCTCGGCGGCCGATGCTTACCTGCATCCGGCGGAGGACCGCCCCAACCTGACCGTCCAGACCGACGCGCTCGCGACGTCGGTGATCATCGAGGCGGGCCGGGCGGTCGGGGTGCGCTACCTGCACCGGGGCACCGAGCAGACCGCGCGCGCCGAGGCCGAGGTCGTCTTGTGCGGCGGCGCGATCAACAGCCCGCAGTTGCTGATGCTGTCCGGCATCGGCCCGGCCGACCACCTGCGCGATCACGGCATCGGTGTTCAGGCCGACAGCCCCGGCGTGGGCGCGAACCTGTCCGACCACCCCATCGTGACGGCGCTGTGGTCGACTCCGGGCGTGAAGAGCCTGGCTGAGCTGGCGGGCCGAAGAACCTGTTCCGCTGGCAGCTCACGCATTCCGGGCCGATGACGACCAACATCGCGCAGGCGGGCGGGTTCGTGCGGAGCGAGCCTGGCCTGCCGGCACCTGACCTGCAGTGGCACGCGCTCCCCGTGCCGTTCCGCAACGGCGGCCTCGCCGATCCGACCGACCGCGGCATGTCGGTGCTCGTCACCCTGGTGGACGTGCGCAGCCGCGGCCGGCTGACCTTGCGCAGCGCCGATCCCCGGCATAAGCCGCTGATCGACCCCGGCTACCTGTCCGACCGGGCCGACTTGGATGCCCTGGTCAGGGGCATTGGCCTGGCGCGGGAGATCGCTGACGCGAAGCCGATGCGCAAGCTGTGCAAGGGAGAGCTGGCTCCCGGCCCTGACGTGCGGGGCGACGCCGAGCTGCGCGACTTCGTGCGGCATGACGTCACGACCATCTACCACCCGGTCGGCACCTGCGCGATGAGCGGCCGTTCCCAGCTCGACGCGAGCCGGATCGCGGGCGTGGTGGACACCGAGCTGCGGGTGCATGGCGTCGAGGCCCTGCGGGTGGTGGACGCGTCGGTGATGCCTACCGTGCCGCGCGGCAATACCAACGCCCCGACGATCGCGATCGCCGAGCGGGCGGCCGACCTGATCTCGGGCCGCGCCCCGCTAGCCGCCCTGGAGCCAACGGACCTGGTCCTGGCCGGCGCGTAGCCCCGCGCCCCGCCGCGTAGCCCCGCGCCCCGCCGCGTAGCCCCGCGCCCCGCCGCGTAGCCCCGCGCCCCGCCGCGTAGCCCCGCGCCCCGCCGCGGGTTACTTGTACCGCTTGCCGTGCAGGATCGTGGCGAGCGTGAGGATCTTCTTCATGTCGGCGTCGGTCCGGGTAAACGTAGTCAGGTTCACCATGGGCTTCATGCGCTGCCTGGTGATGGCCTTGGCCTTGGTGAACTCGCGGATGCCATCGGCGCCGTGAATCCGCCCGAAACCGGACTCGCCCGACCCTCCGAACGGCAGCGACGGCACGCTCGCGAACGAGATCACCGAGTTGATCGACGTCATGCCCGAGTTCAGCGTGCGGGCGGCGTCCATCGCGGCCTTCCTGTTCTTGGCGAAGACGCTGCCGCCGAGGCCGTACTTGTTCGCGTTCGCGAGCTTCACGCCCTCGGCGAGGTTCGTGACCGGCGTGACCGTCATCGTCGGGCCGAAGGTCTCATCGGTGACGGCGGCGCTCGTCTCGGGGACGTCAGCCAGGATCACCGGGCCGACGTAGGGCTTGCGGATGCTGCCGAGCCCGCCGACGACTGCCCGGCCACCGCAGGCGATGGCATCAGCGATGTGCTGCTCGATCACCTCCGCCTGACCCGGCATGGTCATCGGGCCGTAGTCGGCCTCCCGGTCATCGCCCGGACGCAGGCCGGCGACCCGGTCGGCGAGCTTCTCCACGAACGTGTGGTAGATGTCCTGGGCGACGTAGATCCGCTCTATGCCGATGCAGGTCTGGCCGGCGTTGGAGAGCGCGCCCCACACGGCAGCGTCCGCCGCGGCATCCAGGTCGGCGTCGGACGACACGAGCAGCGCGTCCTTGCCGCCGCACTCGGCGACCATGGGCGTCAGGTTCTCGGCGCAAGCCGCCATGACCTTCTTGGCCGTCTTGGTCGAGCCCGTGAACGCGATCTTGTCTACGCCGCTCTTGGCGAGCAGGCTGCCGGTCTCGCCGTAACCGGTCACCAGCTGGAGCACCGGATAGTCGGGCACGACCTCCGCGAAGGAGCTGACAAGCCAGCCGCCGACCGCCGGAGTAAATTCACTAGGCTTGAAAACAACCGCGTTGCCGGCCGCCAGCGCATAGGCAATCGAGCCGACCGGGGTGAACACGGGGTAGTTCCACGGCCCGATCACGCCGACGACGCCGAGCGGCTGGTACTCGACGGTCGAGGCCTGATTGATGGCCACGAGGCCGCTGCGCACCTTGCGCGGGCTCATGACCTTGCGCGCGTTCTTGGCTGCCCAGTCGATGTGCACGACGGCGAGGAGGATCTCGAGCTGCGCGTCGGCGATCGGCTTGCCGGTCTCGGCGTGCACAAGCTCGGCCAGCCGCATGATGTACCTGGTCAGGTACGACTTCCAGGCAAGCAGCCTGACCTGCCGCTCCTTGGCCGACAGCGCCGACCACCAGGCCGCCGCCTCGCGCGCCCTGGCAACCGTCTCAGCCACCTCATGCTCGCCGAACACCGGGAAGGTGCCCACGGGCTCGTCCGTGGCCGGGTTCAGCGAGTCAAAGGTCTTGACCATGCCGGACTGAGCCGACGTACGTACCTGGGTGACCATCACCTGCACCATCCTTCTAGTAAGCCGCCGGCAGGCTGGCAGAGCGAAATCCCTGAGAGTCAGTAAATCACTGCCTAGCAGGAGAAAGGTACTGTCAGGTAGCTGACGCGGAAAGCGAAATGTGCGGGGGTTGCGCGGTGATTCAGAACCGGCCTGGCGAGCCTGGCCCGGAGCCCGGCGTGCCCGGCCCGGCACCTGGCGTGCCTGGCGCGGACCGGCGCTGGCTGGCGGAGGCGATCAGGCTGTCAGGGCGGTGCGAGCCGTCGGAGTCCGCCTTTTGCGTCGGAGCCGTTCTCGTGGGCGCGGCTGGCCAGGTGCTCGGGCGCGGCTACTCCAGGCAAGCCGACCCGCACGACCACGCCGAGGAAGTCGCGCTGCGCCAGGCCCGCGCTTGCCACAGCGGCGATCACAGCCTCCATCTTAGTGATGATCTCGGCGATGATCTTGGCGGTGATCTCGTCCGCGCGACCTTGTACAGCTCGCTCGAGCCGTGCCTGCGGCGGGTCTCCAGGTCTGTGCCCTGCGCGGAACTCGTACTCGGCAGCGGCATAAGGCGAGTCGTGATCGCCTGGCTCGAGCCGCCGATCTTCCAGCCGGGGGGCGGCGCGGCCTGGCTCGCCGAGCGTGGCGTCGAGGTAATCGAACTGGCGGACCTGGCCCCTGCCGCCCAGGCGGTCAACCGGGCACTGCTCGACCGCCACTGAAAGTCGCAAAGTACGCGAATCCGGCCCGCGATCCTGGCACGGCCAGCCAGCGACTCGCACGCTGTGCCGTTGGTGTCGCTCACATGGCACTAACGGCACAGCGGCGCGCGCGGTTACCTCGAAAACCAGGTCGGGGCAGGTCCGTCGAGACGGGCCGGACCGGACCGAAGCTCCGAGATCATGTTCGCAATGGTGATCCGGCTTGTAGACTCAGGCCGCTGCGGGTCTGGCCAGGTGGTACATGACGTGGGGCCTGAGCGGGCTGCCATCGGCGACTCTGGGGTGCTCAAACCTGGTGACCTCGGTCATGCCGATCCGGCGCATCACTGCCTGGGACGGCTCATTGAGCACGGCCGTCATCGACCAGAGCTCATCGAGACCGGCTCCGCCGAACGCCACGTCTTGCGCCGCCCTGGCGGCCTCCGTCGCGTAGCCGTGATGCCAGGCGTGCTTGGCCAGCCGCCAGCCGATCTCCATCCCGCCCGCTCCTGGCACGTCGGCCGGCAGCGCGTGCAGCCCGGTGAATCCGATGAACCTGCCGGTTCCGATGACCTCGAGGGCCCACAGGCCATATCCAAGCTCATCAAACTCAGCCTCTATGTGATCCACGAACTGGTCGCTGGCGGCACGGTTGATCGTGGAGGGGAAGTAGATCATCGTCTCCGGGTCGGCGTTGAGCGCGGCGAACGGCTCGAGGTCTGACTTCTGCCAGCGGCGCATGAGCAGCCGCTCGGTGCGGATCGTGTCGAATTTGCGCATCGGCGCCATGTCCGTCCTCCAGTCATCCGGGTCTTGTCGCCCATTCAGAATGGAGTCCTCCATCAATTCGGTCAAATAGGTTATTTCACGCAAAAATCTCTGCTATTATTTGAACCAGTCGCTGAAAATGGCGGGCAGCTGGCCTGGTAGCTGACGCAGTGCCCGGCGAGAACGGCAGGAGCGCCAGCCCCGGGCTGCTGCCAGGCCCCGTCAGAACAGGCGCAGCAAGCCGTCGTCGGTGCCGCGCATCGCCTCATAGTCCAGCGTGACGCACCTGATGCCGCGATCTTCGGCAAGCACCCGGGCCTGCGGGCGGATCTCCTGGGCGGCGAAGATGCCTTGCACGGGGGCCAGCAGCGGGTCGCGATTGAGCAGTTCGAGGTAGCGGGTCAGTTGCTCGACCCCGTCGATCTCCCCGCGCCTTTTGACCTCGACGGCGACGCTGACGCCGACTGAGTCCCGGCACATGATGTCCACTGGCCCGATGGGAGTCGGGTACTCCCGCCTGATCACGCGCCAGCCGTTCCCGAGCACCTGCGGCTGGGCCGCGAGCAACTCCTGCAGGTGCGCTTCCACGCCGTCCTTGACCAGGCCGGGGTCCTCGCCGAGCGCGTAGGAGGTGTCCGAGATCACCTCGTCGATGCGCACGGTCAGCGTCTCGCCGGATTTCCCGGTTACCACCCACTGCGAGTCCGATTCGGCGAGGCGGCAGGGCGGCGACATCCAGTTCAGCGGCTTGTACGAGCCGCCGTCACTGTGCACGAGCACCGAGCTATCCGCCTTGACGATGAGCAGCCGTGTCGCGAGCGGCAGATGCGCGCTCAGCCGGCCTGCGTAATCCACGCTGCATCGGGCAATCACCAGTCGCACGGGAGCCAACTGTAGTGCCTGCGGCAGCAGGAATTACCCCGGCCCGCGATGATCTAGCCGCCCGCCTGTCCGGCACATTAGTGCGCAGGGCCTGGTTCGCGGCTTTCCTGTGATTCTCCTGAGAATTGCCCGGCGATCGCTTGACCCTGCACAACCCCGCGCCAAAGACTCTGAGCCACCTCAAGGGAAGGGGCGGATGTGTATTTTTCACCGAGATGTCGTCGTTCCGCCATCGTGCTCGCGGTGGCGCTTCCCCTGGCGGGCGTTCTAGCAGGTCAGGGCGTCGCCAGCGGACAGCCGATCATCGCCTCGCATGCGGGGATGGCGCGAGGGCCAGCCGCCAAGTGGACCAAGATCTCCGCTGACACCAAGCTCGGGATCGCCTCGCCTGGCGTGTTCCGCACGGCAGACGGGCGGCTTCACGTCGTGTGGCCGAGCCACGACGCCACCACGTTTTCCCTGCACTACTCGACCGTGGCCGGCCGGGCGAAGCTGCTCAACACTGGCACGATCGTGAAGCACTGGGCCAACGTGTCCTTTTACCCCATGCTGGTCGCCGGTCCAAGCAAGGGCCTGCGGCTGATCTTCACGGGCGGCGACGGCGTCAACAACAGCCCGTTCAACACGGGCGCGATGTACTCAGCGACAGCCAGCTCCGCGGGCACGAAGTGGACGCTGGCCAGCGGATCGCTGTCGCAGTCGAAGCTCGTGCCGCTGACGGATACCTCGGCTGCCACCCAGTCCGATGGCACCCCGGTCGCCGCTTGGTCCACGAACACCGCCCTGACCTATCACCTCGGGATTGACCCGTCCACTCCGGCCAGCGCCCCCGACCAGACCTTCGGCATCGGCAGCGACGGCGGTCTGACCACGCCCACGCTGGTCAGAGCCAAGAATGGCGCGATCCTCGGCGCGTGGTTCAAGGAAACTGGCCTTAATGACCAGGGTTATTATGTCGGTCAGCTCCTGCCGACGAAGACGGCCGCCGCCAAGGCGCCGAATTCGGGCGGCAAGAACGTCAGCAATAACCAGAACGCCGAACCCGTCGCCTTCACCACCAGGGCGGGAGGCAGGGAATATCTCGCTTACTGCGTGCCGACCAAGTTCCTGACCTGCGGTCACATCGACCTCTGGCGGGTTGGCGCGGCCAAGGCGATGACCGTGCCAGGCTCATCGTCAGCGAACGGGCACGACCTTTTCGTCGCGATCGCCGCCAGCCCAGGCGGGCACCTGTGGGTGCTGTGGGTGAACACCAGCACCAGCAAAATCCAGGTCGTCCGCACCAACGCCGCCGCCACCGGCTTCGGCCCGGTGAAGACGCTCAACGGGCCACCCAACCTGAGTGAGTTCAACGGGCTGAAGGCGGAAGGCAGCGCAGGCCCGCTCGACGTGATCGCGCTCGCGCTCCAGAACGGAAATAATTCCTCGCCGGCCTACTTCGACACTCAGCTGCTGCCGGCGCTGCGCATCAGGGCGTCGAAGTCGAGCGTGTCCAACGGCAAGTCCACCACGATCACGTTCACAGTCGTTGACACGGGCAACGGCGTTCCCGGTGCCACCGTGAAGTTCCTCGGCGTCACCAAGAAGACCAATTCGAAGGGCGTGGTCACGTTCACGGTCAAGAAGGGCACGGCCAAGGGCAAGCACGTGGCGACAGCGTCCAGGACGGGGTACTCCCCGGCATCGTTCACGGTCAAGGTGACCTGACCGGTCTGACCTAGACCCGGCTGAGCCGCCTGGCCGGGCAGGGCGCGGAAGCCGCCGGAACCGGCTGGCCCCGCCCCTGCCCGGTCGCCCAGCCCGTCACGCTTCTCGGTAATGTCTTGACATGGAGATTCGCGCGGTCGGAGTCGTCGGGCTCGGCACCATGGGCGCAGGCATAGCAGAGGTATTCGCCCGCGGTGGCCTCGCGGTGACGGCCGTCGAGGCCGATCCCCAGGCCCTGGCGCGCGGCCTTGACACCCTGCATGGCTCGCTCGCCCGGGCGGTCAGCAAAGGCAGGCTCACCGAGGACGAGCGGTCGGCGATCGCGGGCCGGATCAGGACCGCGCCGAAGCTGGCCGAGCTGGCCGACGCCGACCTGGTGATCGAGGTCGTGCCCGAGCAGCTCGCGATCAAGCGCCAGGTCATAGCCGAACTTGATCAGGCCTGCCGACCCGACGCGATCATCGCGACGAACACTTCCTCGCTGTCGGTCACCGCCATCGCAGCCGGGTCCGCCCAGTCCGGGCGAGTGGTGGGCATGCACTTTTTCAACCCTGCGCCTGTCATGCGGCTGGTCGAGGTCGTCACGACGGTGCTGACGAAGCCGGGAACCGGCGAGGCGGTCAGCGCCCTCGCGCGCCGGCTTGGCAAGACCCCGGTCCAGGTCGGCGACCGGGCCGGGTTCGTCGCCAACGCGCTCCTGCTGCCGTACCTCAATCACGCGGTCCGCCTGCTGGAGACCGGGCACTCCAGCCGCGAGGACATCGACGCGGCCGCCACCGGAGGGTTCGGCCTGCCGATGGGGCCGCTGGCGCTGCTCGACCTGATCGGCCTTGACACCTCGCTCGCGATCCTCGAGGTCCTGCGGCGCGAGTTCGGCGGGACCAGGTACCAGCCCGCCCCGGCCCTGCGCAGGCTGACCGACGCGGGCCGGCTCGGCCGCAAGAGCGGCGCGGGATTCTACGACTATCCCGATGGCAAGCCGGCCCCCAGCCCGTCATCTTCTGATCAGGTGAAAGCAGACCGCCCGCGTGCTCCCGGCACCGTGACGCTGATCGAGCCAGGTGCCGGAGCCGGGGAGCCTTCGCGCCCGGCCGGTGAGCTCGCGGCCGAGCTGGCCAGCCTGCTCGCGGCCGCCGGGATCAACGTCACGCGCAGCACGGTGCACAAGACCGACCTCGCGATCGTCGCGATCGGGCCCGGCGGCGGCGTGCTCGCCCCGGCAATGGCGGCCGGCCGGGGACCGGACGCGGTCGGGCTGCACCTGGCGACGCCCAGGCTGGCCGAACTGGTTCCGAGCGCGCTGACCTCGCCCGAGGCGCTCGGATCCGCCCACGCACTCGCCGGCAGGCTCGGCCTGCACGTAGTCCGCTCGGCCGACCGGCCTGGGCTGCTGGTCGGCGGGCTGCTCTACCCGCATCTGCGGGACGCGGTGGCGATGGTCGCCGACGGCTACGCGACCCCGGCGGACGTGGACGCGGCGATGACGCTCGGCTGCGGCTACCCGCACGGGCCGATCCGGATGCTGGCTGACGCCGGACTGGCCAGGGTCGCTGACGTGCTCACCGCGATGCACTCGGCCTACGGCGACCCGGCGTTCGTCCCGCCGCCGCTGCTGGTCGAGTATGCCCGCGCGGGTCTGGCGCTGACCAGCGCCACTGCCCGGACATGAGCCCGAGGAAGGCCCGCCGCCTTCCGGCTGACCTGCCACGACGTCCGCGCAAGGCCGGCCGCACGCCACCGAGCACCAAGCAGCAAGACGACGACGACTCGCCCGTCAGGCTCGGCCCGCCGCAGACGCAGTCCTGGCCGGACGGTGACTGGGTGGTGCGGCAGGTGCCTGGTGCCGCCGCGGTCAAGCTCTATCGCTGCCCTGGCTGCGATCAGGAGATCCGCCCGGGCGTCGGCCATGTCGTCGTGTGGCCGGCGGAGACCCCAGGGCCGACCGGGCGCCGGCACTGGCACCATTCGTGCTGGCAGCGCCGCCCGCGCCGGCCAGGGCCGATGATGTTCTGGTGAGGTACCGGCAGAGAGGAACCGATGAGCGAGCAGCCTGGCACCCAGGTGACCGAGATCTGGGCGAGCACGAAGCTGCCGGCCAGGCGCGAGGACATCGTGCTGCACACGGCCGACGGACTCGACCTAGTCGGCGAGTTGGCGCTGCCGCTCGGCCGGCCGCCGGCAGCCACGCTGATCTGCCTGCATCCGCTGCCCACGCAGGGCGGGATGATGGACAGCCACGTGCTGCGCAAGGCGTCGTACCGGCTGCCCGCGCTGGCCGATCTCGCTGTGCTCCGGTACAACACTCGCGGCACGTCCTCCGAACGCGGCACCAGCGACGGCCAATTCGACGAGGCGCGCGGCGAGGGCAAGGATCTCGCGGCGGCGATCGAGTACTGTCAGGCGGCCGGCCTGCCGAGGTTGTGGCTGCTCGGCTGGTCGTTCGGCACCGAGGTCGCGCTGCTCTGGGGCAATGTGCCTGGCGTGGAAGGGGCGATCTTGCTGTCGCCTCCGCTCCGCCGCGCTGGGGACGCCCAGCTTGACCAGTGGGCAGCGAGCGGCAAGCCGCTCGTCGCGCTGATCCCGGAGCTCGACGACTACCTGCGCCCCGATGAGGCGCGGGCCAGGTTCGATCGAGTGCCGCAGGCCAGCGTCATCGCGGTCGAGAATGCGAAACATCTGTGGGTGGGGGAGACTTACGTCCGTATCGTGCTGAATGAGATCGTGCGGCGGGTAAATCCCGATGCCTGGCCGCTGCCCACCGAGTGGAAGGACGGGCCGTGAGCCTCTTCGACCTGACTGGCAAGACCGCCTTCGTGACGGGCGCCTCGCGCGGCATCGGCCGTGAGATCGCCGTCGCGCTCGCCCGGGCAGGCGCCGACCTGGCGCTGGTCGCGCGGACAGCGGAGGGCCTTGCGGACACCGCCGACGACGTCAAGGCCGCTGGCCGCACGGCCATCGTCCTCCCCGCCGACGTCACCGATCAGGCCAACGTCACCCACGCGGCGGCGGCCGCGATCGACCAGCTCGGGCACGTCGACATCGTGATCAACAACGCGGGCGGGTCGAACTTCATGGTCAGCTTCCGCGACCTGCGGCTCTCCGGCTGGGACAAGCTCATGCGGCTGAACCTCAGCTCGGCCGTCTACGTCTGCCAGGCCTTCGCCGGTCACCTGCTCGATCGCGGCTCAGGCTCGGTGATCAACGTGGCCTCGGTCGCCGGTGTCGCTTCCGCCCCGCTGATCAGCCCGTACGGCGCCGCCAAGGCCGGCCTCATCTCGCTCACCAAGTCACTCGCCGTCGAATGGGCAGCCAGCGGTGTCCGCGTCAACGCCCTGTGCCCGGGCTGGACGGCCACCGACCTGAACCGCAACCTCTGGGAAGACCCGGTCTCCGGCCCTGCCACGATCGCGACGGTGCCGATGCGACGCTGGGCAGCGGCCAGGGAAATGGCCGGCCCGGCTGTGTTCCTCGCCAGCGACGCCTCGTCCTACATGACGGGCCAGACGCTCGTCGTCGATGGCGGCCAGACCGTCAGCGCCTGAGCCTTGCCCGGGGCGCGGCTTAGACCTTGCCCGGGGCGCGGCTTAGACCTTGCCCGGGGCGCGGCGGACGGCGCGGGCGGGATGCTGTGCTGCTTCGCTTTACGCACTGCATCCCGCCCGCACCGCCCGCCGCTGACTCATGCACAAAGACCAACTCATGCCGCAGACGCTCCCTCTGCAACGCGCCCCCTCCGCGCGCCCCCTCCGCGCGCGCCCTCCGCGAGTAAGCGGAGGGGGCGGCCCCTCCGCGGGTAAGCGGTCGGTCGTGGGCGACACCCCGGGCCGTTCGAAACTGACCCTAGCTAGGTTCTTTCCGTGATCATGATCCGAGGCATGATCACGGAACATTGCTGGTGTCCTGGAGACTGTCGCGTGACTCATGACCAGGCAGGTTGCCTCCCGGGCACCGCCCCGTTTCGATCTGGCCCGCAAGGCCCGGCCGCGCCAAGGTGACTCGGTGCGGTTCTTGCGGAGCGGGCCGGGCTCGGATCCGGCGGTACGGTTTGCCTCGCTGGTGATCGCGGTGAGTTTGCCGTTCTGCGGCATGATCGCGGAGAGTTCCCGCGCCAGAGCATGATCGCGGAGCGTTGTCCGTCGTTTGCGGCATGATCGCGGAGAGTTCTCCGTCGTTACCGCGGAGAGCTCTCGCAGCACGGAGTGTTGACCGCTCTATGGGCGGACAACGCTCCGCGCAGCGACAACTCTCCGTGCCAGAGCCGGGAAGGCCCCGTGCCAGAGCCGGGAAGGCTCCGTGCCAGGGCTGGCAAGGCTCCGCGAAGCGGAAAGTCTCCGGGAACCCGGGAAGAGTCTCGCCGCTGAGCCGCCGGAGCTTGACTTTCCAAGATCACGAGCCATCCGAGCAGCCTCCGGGGGCGTGATCTTCCGTGATCTGATCATGACCCGACCATGATCACGGAAACCGCCCCGGTCGGCCCCAGGCGGACAAGCACCCCACGCGGTCAAACCCGCACCACCCGCCCCCAGCGCCCAGGGAAGCCCACGTTGCTGTTCGCGGCGGGTGCGGCGAGTGTTCGGTGCGGTGGCCAGAGTCAGCGGCGGGCGGCATGGGCGCGGTGCTGTGCTGCTTCGCTTTACGCACTGCACCGCGCCCATGCCGCCCGCCGCGCCCCTGCAAGGTCTAACCGCAGCTGCGGACAACGCGAAACGCCCCGCCGCGACCGTAGCCGCAGCGGGGCGTTTCGAGGACGAGTCGTTACTCGGTCCACCACTCTTCTTCGCCGTCGCCTGACTTGCCGTTGACCTGCTTTTGCTCGGTCTTGGCCGAGTGCGCACGGGACGGGCCTGGGCCGCCGTTGGCCGGGGCCGCGGCGACCGCGCGGGCGGGGGCTGCCTGCAGAGCGGGGGCCGATGATGCGCCCAGGCTCGCGGCTCCCGGGCCGAGCAGCTGGCTGATCTGCGACAGGTGTGCCTGCACGGTCTCGTACTGCTTGTTCGCCTCGTCAACCCGGCGCTGGGCCGCGTTCGCGTGGCGGTCGGCCTCGGCCTTCGCTTCGGCGAGGAACTGGTCAGCCTGGGACCTGGCCTGGGCGACGATGTCATCGGCGTTCTTCTTGGCGCTGCTCACGAGCTGCTTCGAGTGGTCGTCGGCGTCCCGGCGGGACTGCTCGGCCTGCGCGCTCGCCTTGCTTGCCCGCTGCTCGGCCGTGGCCGCGCGCTGCTCGGCCTCGGAGACCAGCCGCTGGGTCGCGGCCTGCGCGGCGGCGAGGCGCTCGGCCTCCTGCCGCTCGGCTTCCTCGCGCCGCGAGGCGAGCTGGATGTCGAACTCGGCCTCGGCCTGGGCTCGCTGCGCCTCGCTCTCCTCCAGGATGCGCTGCGCCTGGCTGCGCATCTCGTCGGCCTGGCGCTTGGAGGTGGTCAGGATCTCGTCGCGCTCGCGCTTGGACGATGCCTTCATCTGCGCGACTTCGCGCTCGGTCGTCGTGCGGAGCTTCGCGATCTCGCGCTCGACGGCGGCGCGCTTCTCGGCGACCTCATGGTCGACCATCGCGCGCATCTTGGCGACCTCGCGCTCGGTCGTCGAGGTCAGCTCGTCCGACTCGCGCCGGGCCGAGGTGCGGATGCTGTCCGCCTCGCGCTCGGCCGAGCCGCGCAGGTCGTCGGTCTCGCGCTTGGCGTTGGCGCGCAGCTCGGCGGTCTCGTTCTCGGCGCCGGCCCTGAGCTCAGCGGCATCAACCTTCGCCGACGCGAGCACCTGGCTCGCCTCGGTCCTGGCTTCCTGCAGGATCTCGTCCCGCTGCTCCTCGGCGAGCCTGAGCAGCTGCTCGATCTTGGAGCCAAGGCCGGAGTAGGTCGGACGCTCCTGCTCCTGCATCTGCCTGTGCGCGTAGGCGAGCTCCTGCTTGAGCGCTTGCTCATTCTCTCGGATCGCGCGAAGCTCGGTGTCCTTCTTCCTGAGGTAAGACTCGACCTCTTCCTGGTCGTAGCCGCGCATTTTCTGGGAGAACCGCGGCGGCTGCTCATCGTCGAAGAAGGTACCGAGCTGGGCATTGATATCGGGCTGCATGTCGCCTAATCCTGGGTAGCCGGGGGGTTGTTGCGTCCTAGGACCTGTCTGGCCCGGGATATCCGTGGTCGGCGGGCTTGCCCATTGTCGTGCGAGCACTGTCGTTGCTGTCGGTTGACATGCCGCCGCGCCCCCACTCACCGCCAGGGTCGCGGCCCGCAGGCCACTTCACGTTTCCCGGTGCATGGCAGCGTACTCCGCTGTCAGGCAGTTGGGGGCGTGTTCGCGGCTGCTAGTGGCCTAGCTCACGAATTAATTCGAGTTGCCCGGGTTGCCCTTAAGGGAAGTTGGGCCGCTGATTGGACAAGTTCGGTCAGCACGCCGCCTACATCGCCAGGGTGCAGGAACGCTATCGAAGCCCCCATCGAGCCGTGCCGGGGCCTCGAGTCGAGCACCCGGATGCCAGCCGCGGCCAGGGCGGTCATCGACGCGCCGATGTCGTCAACTCCGTAGCCGACGTGGTGGACCCCTTCGCCCCGCCGTTCCAGAAACCGGCCGACCGGGGTATCCGGCCCGAGCGGCTCGAGCAGCTGCACGTAGGACACGCCTGGCTCTGGAGCGCCGTCGGTCACTGCCAGCAGCGCCTCCTTGACGCCCTGCTCCTCGTTGGTTTCCATGCTGACCACCGTGAGCCCGAAGACCGACTCGTAGAACACGACCTTGGCGGCGAGGTCCCTGCACGCTATCCCGACGTGATCGATGCGGGTGAACATGGGAGCGTTCCTCCTTGGCGGGCTTGCCCGGGCTGGCGTGGGCTCTGAGGCGCGATCAGGACCCTGAAGTATCGTTGCAGGCATGGGTGAGGCAGTAATAGTCGGCGGTGCCAGGACGCCGATCGGCCGTCTGCTCGGGTCGCTCAGCGACTTCAGCGGGGCCGAACTTGGCGGGATCGCGATCAGGGCGGCGCTTGACCGGGCCGGCGTTGCCCCGGACCGGGTTGACTACGTGATCATGGGCCAGGTGCTCCAGGCTGGCGCGGGCCAGATCCCGTCCAGGCAGGCGGCCGTGGCGGCCGGCATCCCGATGACGGTGCCGTCGCTCACCATCAACAAGGTCTGCCTGTCCGGCCTCGACGCGATCGCGCTCGCCGCCCAGTTGATCAGGGCGGGGGAGTTCGATGTCGTGGTGGCCGGCGGCATGGAGTCGATGACGCAGGCACCGCACCTGCTGCCAGGCTCGCGCAAGGGCTTCAAGTACGGCTCGGCGGCACTGATCGACGCCATGGCGCTTGACGGGCTGACCGACGCGTTCGACCACCTGTCGATGGGGGAGTCGACCGAGCGGCACAACGGCAAGCTCGGGATCAGCCGGGCGGAGCAGGACGAGTTCGCGGCCAGGTCACACGAGCGGGCCGCTGCCGCGATCAAGAACGGCCTGCTGGCCGAGGAGATCGCGGGCGTGCCCGTGCCGCAGCGGCGCGGTGACCCGGTGCTGTTCGACACCGACGAGGGCGTCAGGGCCGACACCAGCGTGGAGACGCTGAGCAGGCTGCGGCCGTCGTTCACCGCCGATGGCACGATCACCGCTGGCACGGCGTCCCAGATCTCGGACGGGGCTTGCGCGGTTGTGGTGATGTCGGCGCAGGCGGCGCAAGCCGCCGGAGCGGCCGTGCTCGCCGTGGTAGGCGAGCACGGCGTAGTCGCCGGCCCGGACAACTCCCTGCACAGCCAGCCCTCCAACGCGATCCTTCGTGCTTTGAGCAAGGCCGGGCGATCCGTTCCTGATCTGGATCTGATCGAAATCAATGAGGCGTTCGCGGCCGTCGCCATTCAATCGATGCGTGACCTCGGAGTTGGCCCTGAGATCGTGAACGTCAACGGAGGCGCTATCGCGCTCGGTCACCCGATCGGCATGTCGGGGGCCAGGCTGGCGCTGCACCTGATCTACGAGTTGCGGCGGCGCGGCGGCGGGCTCGGTGCCGCGGCGCTGTGCGGCGGCGGCGGCCAGGGTGACGCGCTGTTGCTGACGGTACCGGCGGCTGGCAGCGCCATCTCGCCGTCCGGCTCCGTTTCGGCCAGCAGCTGACGCGGGTGCGCGAGCAGCAGGCCGATGCGCTTGTCGCGGCGGCGCGCGGTGGTGACGCTCGGGCGCTCGCCCGGTTGATCTCCCTCGTGGAGAACGGCTCGCCCGAGCTGCGGGAGGTCATGCGTGCCGTTGCGCCGCACACCGGCAACGCCCAGGTCATCGGGCTGACTGGATCGCCTGGGGTGGGCAAGTCGACGGTGACCGACCGGCTGGTGCGGGCGCTGCGGAGCGCGGGACGGCGGGTCGGGGTGCTCGCGGTCGACCCGACGTCGCCGTTCAGCGGCGGGGCGCTGCTCGGTGACCGGGTCAGGATGGCCGACCACGCCACGGATCCGGGCGTCTACATCAGGTCGATGGCCAGCCGGGGGCACCTGGGCGGGCTGTCCTGGGCCGCACCCCAGGCGCTGCGCATCCTTGATGCCGCCGGGTTCGACGTGATCTGCGTCGAGACGGTGGGCGTGGGCCAGGCCGAGGTCCAGATCGCCGGGCTCGCCGATACCACGCTGGTCGTGCTCGCGCCCGGGCTTGGCGACTCGATCCAGACAGCCAAGGCCGGCATCCTGGAGATCGCCGACATCTTCGTGGTGAACAAGAGCGACCGGCCCGGCGCCCACGACGTGGTGCGCGACCTGCGGAACATGCTCAACATGGCGACGTACGAGCGCGGCTGGAAGCCGCCGATCGTGTCTTGCTCGGCCGCGACCGGCGAGGCGATCGATGAGGTGATGGCGAAGATCGGCGAGCACTGGTCGTTCCTGGGGGAATCCGGGCTGCGGCAGGAACGGCGGCTGGCCCGGGCCAGGGAGGAGATCTCGGCGATCGCCGTCGCGGAGATCCGGCGGCGGCTCGGCGGCCTGCCGGGGGAGTCGCGCCTCGATGAGCTCGCGGCGCAGGTGGCGGGCGGGAAGCTGGACCCGTACTCGGCCGCTGACGAGCTTGCGGCTGGCTGATCCTGCGGCCGGCTGACCCTGCGGCTGACTACGAGGCGCGCGGCAGCGGCTGGGACCAGCTTGGATTCCGTGATCATGTTCGCGGGCGTGATCACGGAAGTTCATTCAGGTCAGCGAGGCTGTCGGGTGGCTCGGGATCCTGGAAGTCGAGCTCCGGAGCCTCAGCGGCGAGACTCTTTCCCGGGTTCCCGGAGACTTCCTGCTTCGCGGAGTCTTCCCGGCTCTGGCGCGGAGACTTCTCGTTGCACGGAGTCTTTCCCGGCTCTGGCGCGGAGACTTACCTGCGTTCGGAGTCTTTTCCGGCTCTGGCGCGGAGAGTTGTCGCTGCGGGGAGTCTTTTCCGGCTCTGGCGCGGAGAGTTGTCGCTGCGGGGAGCGTTGTCCGCGGCGTTTTCAGGGGGTCGTCGCAACGCGTTCGGCTTCTTGTGTGAGGAGTTTAGCGAGTTGTTCGCGGGGGGTGTGGTAGCCGTAGCGTTTGCGGGGGCGGTCGTTGAGTTCGTCGGCGATGTGCTGGAGGCCGGCGGCTGTGGTGGTGCTGAGGTCGGTGCCTTTGGGGAGGTATTCGCGGAGCAGTCCGTTGATGTTCTCGTTGCTGCCGCGCTGCCAGGGGGCGTGGGGGTCGGCGAAGTAGACGCTGATGCTGGTGGTGTCGGTGATGTGCTGGTGGCGGGCGAGTTCCTTGCCGCGGTCCCAGGTGAGGGTCTTCGCGAACCAGGCGGGCAGTTCGGTCATGCGGCCGATGATGGCGCCGGCGACGGATCCGGCGTCGTGGCCGTGCGGGAGGTGGAGCAGGGTGAGGTAGCCGGTGGTGCGCTCGACGATGGTGCCGACGGCGGAGTTGGATGCTTTGGAGCCCATGATCAGGTCGCCTTCGTGGTGGCCGGGCACGAGCCGTCCCTCGACTTCGGCGGGGCGCTCGCCGATGGGGACGGCGCCGATGATGCGGCCGCGTGTTTCGCTGCGGCCGCGGGGGCGGCGCAGCTGGCGGCCGCTGCGCAGGCAGGCTTTCAGCTCCCGCCGCAGCTCTCCGCGCGGGTAGACGTAGATCGACTGGTAGATGGTCTCGTGGCTGACCTGCATGTCCTCATCGCCGGGGTGGTCAATTTTCAGCCTCCCGCTGATCTGTTCGGGGGAGAACCGCCGGTCCAGGAGCTGCTGTACCCGCTGGCGGAGCTCCGGGTGCCGGGACAGCCTTGACGGCCTGGGCCGCCGCTGCCGTTCCCATGCCAGGTTGCCCGCCCGCACCGGCAGGTAATGCCCGGTCTTCGGGTCGGCGTTGCGCTTGAGCTCCCGGCACACCGTGGAGGCGTTCACGCCGGTCCGCGCGCCGATCGCCCGCAGCGACAAGCCGGTCTCGCGCAGCCGCGCGATCTCGTGCCGCTGCCCGTCGTCCAGGTACCGGTCGCTGTAAGTCGTTCCAGGGGGTCTGCACACTCCGCCGATCTTGTGGTACAGGCCGTACGCGAACGTCTTCGACACGCCGGCCAGCGGCCCGGCGCGGTTCGGATTCAGCCCCGCGGCGAGGTGCTCCAGCAGCACCCGCACCCGTTCCGGATCAACGCCGCGGCGGCCCGGCCGGGCCGCCCGCCGGGCCGCCGCCTCCCGCTTGACCGCCAGCCGGGACACCCCGCTCACCCGCCGGTCCAGCTCGTAAGCAAACGACTTCGACACCCCCGCCAAAGCCGCTGCCCGCATCGGATTCACACCCGAAGCCAGCAACTCCAGCGTCCTGGCCACCACCTGAGGATCCACACTGCGCCCCATCGCCCGCTCCCACCCAAATCAGAGCGTTGCGACAATCCCCTGAGCGAGCCCGCACATAGGACGGTCAACGCTCCGTGCTGCGACAAGTCTCCGCGGTAATGACGGTGAACGCTCCGCGATCATGCTCCGGCACGGGAAACGCTCCGCGATCATGCCGCAGAACGGGAACTCACCGCGAACACCGGCGAGGCGATCCCGTACCGCCGGAACCGAGCCCGGCTGGCCCCGCAAGAACGGCACCGTATCACCTTGTGAGACCGGACCTAGGCGGGCCAGGTCAGGTCGGGCCGGTGCCCGGGAGGCAACCTGCCTGATCATGAGTCACGCGACAGTCTCCAGGACAGCAGCGATGTTCCGTGATCATGCCCGGAACCCTGATCACGGAACATCGCACCTGCCGCCCCAGCACTGATAGCTCCCCGGAGCGAGAACTCTCCCCCGCGATGCCGGAAAAGGCTCCCCGATCCTGATCACGAGTCACCCGACGGTCTTCCGCGACCGGCGACCGATCGCGGAACTATCAGTCGGGTGCGCGGGCTAGCCGTCTAGGGCCGGGTGCTTGGCCAGGGTGCGGTCGAAGATGCCGCTGACGGCTTGACCGGTGCCGGCGCCGATGAGGGCGCCGACGACCGTGTCGCCCGGGTAGTGCACGCCGGTGTGCACCCGTGAATAGGCGACGCCGCCGGCCAGGAACTGGATCGTGATCGCCAGCCACGGGCTGTCCCTGCTCACGGCCGTGGCGAACGCGAACGCCGATGCCGAGTGGCCGGAGGGGAACGAGGTCGACGACGGCATCGAGACCTGACGGGGGCCTGGCACGCCGGCTCCGGCCCGGTCCGGCCTGTGCCTGGTCGACAACGGCTTGACGCCCAGGTTGACCACCGCCGAGGTGACGCCGACCGCGAGCAGGCCACGGGCGGCGGCGCGCCGTCCTGAGCGTCCTGTGAGGCTGAGCCCCGCCGCGATCCCGAGCCACAGCGTGCCTCGGTTGGCCGAGTTGGACAGCCGCCGCATCGCCTGGTCGAGCGCGGGGGTCGGCACCTTGGCGATGGTCGCGTAGACGGCCTTGTCGACCTGGCCCGCCTGGTGCAGGACGTCGGCCGCCCGCTGGACGACCGGCCGCAGCCGGCCCAGCGCGCCCATGCCGCCGAGCTTGTCAGCGAGCCGGTCGGCGACTGGTTCCAGGGCAGGGGTTTGCGCAGGGTAACGGCGTTCCGCGAAGTCGCTGTCCACCATCGCCGCATGCTAACACCGGGTTCGGGTAGCGCTTAGGGGCGCGGCCAGCCCGCAGCGACAATAGCTTGACATCAAGAGATCTGGCGCGTTAGCCTGGCAAAGTAGCTTGACGTCAAGATACTTGCCGAGGTCGGCCAACTAGGCGGAAACCGTCGCCCGGACCGCCGGGCCTGGGCGCTATGACCGGCGCGGGCTAGGGCAGGATTGCCGCTAGGAAGCGGTGCCGCGGCGCGAAGGCGCGCACGCGCGGGGCAGCAGGAGGGCAGCACGATGACAGCGAACAGCTTCGGGGCTCGCGGCACGCTGACGATCGGCGGGCCACACGAGACAGGCGGGACGAGCGGGACAGGCGGGCCGGGCGGGACCAGCTATGAGATCTACCGCCTTGACGCGGTGCCCGGGTCGGCCGACCTGCCGTTCAGCTTGAAGATCTTGCTGGAGAACCTGCTGCGCACCGAGGACGGCACCAACGTGACCGCCGATCACGTCAGGGCGCTCGCCGGGTGGGACCCGGCGGCCGAGCCGGACACGGAGATCCAGTTCAGCCCGGCGCGGGTGATCATGCAGGACCTGACCGGCGTCCCGGCTGTCGTCGACCTGGCGACGATGCGCGATGCGATGCGGGAGCTCGGCGGCGACCCGGCGAAGATCAACCCGCTGGTACCCGCTGAGCTGGTCATCGACCACTCCGTCGTGGCCGACATCTTCGGCAGGCCAGACGCCTTCGAACGCAACGTCGAGCTCGAGTTCGAGCGGAACTTCGAGCGGTTCGGCTTCCTGCGCTGGGGCCAGCAGGCGCTGCGGCAGTTCCGGGTCGTCCCGCCGGGAACCGGCATCGTGCACCAGGTCAACATCGAGCACCTGGCCCGGGTCATCATGACCGCACAGGCAGGCGGCCAAGACGGCACAAACCAGCTCGCCGCCTACCCGGATACCTGCGTCGGCACCGACTCCCACACCACTATGCAAAATGGCCTCGGCGTGCTCGGCTGGGGCGTCGGCGGCATCGAGGCCGAGGCGGCCATGCTCGGCCAGCCGATCTCGATGCTGATCCCGAAGGTCGTGGGGTTCAAGCTCAGGGGCGAGCTGCCCTCGGGAGCGACCGCCACCGACCTGGTCCTCACCATCACCGAATTGCTGCGCAGGCACGGCGTCGTCGGCAAGTTCGTGGAATTCCACGGCGAGGGCGTCGCGGCCGTCCCGGTCGCGAACCGGGCGACGATCGGCAACATGAGCCCCGAGTTCGGCTCCACCTGCGCGATTTTCCCGATCGATGACGAGACGCTGACCTACCTGCGCCTGACCGGCCGCCCGGACGAGCAGATCGCCCTGGTGCAGGCCTACGCCAAGGAGCAGGGCCTCTGGCACGACCCGGCCAGCCAGGTACAAGCCAGGTACTCTCAGCAGCTCGAGCTGGACCTCGGCACGGTCGTGCCGTCCCTCGCCGGGCCGAAGCGCCCGCAGGACCGGGTGGCTCTGACCGACGCCAAGAACAGCTTCCGCGAGGCCCTCGGCGCCTTCGTGCACGCGCCCAGCCTGGACAACGGCATCGACGGCACCTTCCCGGCCTCCGACCCGGTCGCGCCGGCCGATGACGACCGCCCCTCGGCCAAGACCAAGGTCACGCTCGACGACGGCATGCAGACCACGATCGACCACGGCTCCGTGGTGATCGCCGCGATCACTTCCTGCACCAACACATCGAACCCGTTCGTCATGGTCGGCGCCGCCCTGCTCGCCCGCAACGCGGTCAACGCCGGGCTCTCACGCAAGCCCTGGGTCAAGACGACGCTCGCGCCAGGCTCCAAGGTGGTCATGGACTACTACGAGCGGGCCGGGCTCACCCCCTACCTGGAAAAGCTCGGCTTCAACCTGGTCGGCTACGGCTGCACGACGTGCATCGGCAACTCGGCCCGCTGCCCGAGCCGATCAGCGAGGCGGTCAACGCGAGCGACCTCGCCGTCGTCTCCGTGCTCTCCGGCAACAGGAACTTCGAGGGCCGGATCAACCCCGACGTCAAGATGAACTATCTCGCCTCCCCGCCGCTCGTCGTCGCCTACGCACTCGCCGGCACCATGGACCTGGACCTGACGACCGAGCCGCTCGGCACCGGCGCGGACGGCAAGCCGGTCTACCTGGCCGACATCTGGCCGGCGCTGGCCGAGGTCGAGCAGGTCGTGGCCAGCGCGGTGGCGCCCGAGATGTTCAGCCGGGACTACGCGGACGTGTTCGCCGGAGATGAGCGCTGGCAGGAGCTCGACGTGCCGGCCGGTGACCTCTTCGCCTGGGACGAGTCGTCCACCTACGTGCGCAAGCCGCCGTACTTCGACGGCATGCCACCCGAGCCCGCTCCCGTGACTGACGTTCACGGGGCAAGGGTGCTCGCCGTGCTGGGCGACTCGGTCACCACCGACCACATCTCGCCGGCCGGTGCCATCAAGACCGACAGCCCGGCAGGGGCGTACCTGACTGAGCACGGCATCGAGCGGCGCGACTTCAACAGCTACGGCTCGCGGCGCGGCAACCACGAGGTGATGATCCGCGGCACGTTCGCGAACATCAGGCTCCGCAACCAGCTCGCCCCGGGCACCGAGGGCAGCGTGACTGTCAAGCTGCCGGAAGGCACCCAGACCTCCATCTACGAAGCCTCGCGCGCCTACCTCGACGAGGGCACGCCGCTGATCGTGCTCGGGGGCAAAGAGTACGGTTCCGGTTCCTCGCGAGACTGGGCGGCGAAAGGGACCGCGCTGCTCGGCGTACGCGCGGTTCTCGTCGAGTCATTCGAGCGCATCCATCGTTCCAACCTCATCGGGATGGGAGTACTCCCGCTTCAGTTCCTTCCAGGCCAGAACGCGAGCTCTCTTGGACTCACCGGGCATGAGGTGTACGACATCTCCGGAATCGAGGCGATTAACTCCGGGCCGGCGCCGCGCGAGGTGACGGTCACCGCCGACGGCAAGGAGTTCAAGGCGATCGTGCGGATCGACACGCCAGGCGAGGCGGACTACTTCCGGCACGGCGGGATCATGCAGTACGTGCTGCGCTCGCTGCTCGCCGGCGGCTGACCGCCGGTCGTGGGATCGGCGCGGCCGCACCGGGGCGGCACCCTGCCGGCTGACCCTCCAGACGGGCCTGGCGGGCCTGGCGGGGCTCGCCGGGCTCGCGGGGCCTCGGGCAGTTCTGGCCTGGCTGTCAGCGGCGCGCTGCTGGTCATCGGCATTCTCGCGGTCGCGTTCAACCTGCGCGGGTCGATTACCGGGCTGCCGCCGGTCTTTCCCGCGCTGACCAGGACGGCCGGGCTCTCGGCGGGAACCGAGGCGGCCCTGGCGGCCGTGCCGGTGCTCGGGTTCGCGGTGTTCTCGCTGATGGCGCCGCTAGCGGCGCGCAAGCTCGGCGAAGAGCGCGTGCTTGGCTTCGCCCTCGTCCTGCTCGCCGCGGGGCTCGGGCTGCGATCGGCGTCGCCCGGCGTCATGCTCTTCCCCGGCACGATCCTGGCGAGCTGCGCGATCGCCCTGGGGAACGTGCTGCTGCCGAGCTTGATCAAGCGCCGGCGACCCGAGCGGGCCGGCCTGCTGATCGGGCTTTACCTCACCACGCTCACGACCGGTGCCGTGCTTGGCTCGCTGATCGCGGTGCCGCTGTTCAACGCGATCAGCGCGGACGGCGGGGGCGGGCCGGTGGTGCGGCTCACCTACGGCGTCTGGGCCGTGCCCGCCGTGATAGCCGCCTGCGTCTGGCTGCCGCAGCTGCGGCTGCGGACCATGCCGGCCGACGGCGGCAGGCGCGGGGTGCTGTCGATGGCCAGGTACCCGCTGGCCTGGCAGGTCACCGTGTTCATGGGCCTGCAGAGCATGTCCTACTACGCCGCCCTGTCCTGGTTCCCGACCATGTTCCAGGATCACGGGATCGGCGCGACGGCAGCGGGCAACCTGGTCGCGCTGATGAGCCTCGGCAACATGGCGACCGGCCTCGTCGTTCCCGTGCTGGCCCAGCGGGCCAAGGACCAGCGGCTGCTGGCGTGCCTCGCGGCACTGGTCATCATGACCGGCCTCGCCGGCGCGGCGTTCGCGCCGAACTCGGTCGTCGTGATCTTCGTCTGCGTGCTCGGCATGGGCCAGGGTGCCTCGCTCAGCCTCAGCGTGTTCCTGTTCACCGCGCGGACGGCTGACGGGCAGGGGGCGGCCGCGCTGTCCGGGTTCGCGCAGGGGGTCGGGTACCTGATCGCCAGCGCCGGGCCGCTGCTGCTCGGGCTCCTGCACACGGCGACGGGCGGCTGGGCCGTGCCTGGCCTCCTGCTGATCGGCGCCGGCGTCGCTCAGCTTGCCGCCGGGACGCTGGCCGGCCGCGCCCTGACGATCGACCTCAAAACCCGCGGTTCACAACCCGCGGGGTGAACGCATGACGTGACGCCTGGCCTAGGCCTCTAGGCCGGTGAGCCGCGCGCTCAGGTCCCAGAGCTCGCGGGCCAGCTCTTCGTCCCTGGCGGCGCGGGACGGCTTGCGGAGGCGCTCATTGACGTAGTAGCCGCCGGTCTGGCCCGCGACGTACGGTGACCCGGCGAGGTACACGACGGTCCTGGCGCCACTCTCGGGCGAGCGCATGAACGGGGCCCCGATCTGCACGCCCACGCGCAGCCAGGGCCGGCCAGTGTGCCCGAAGCCGGTCCTCACCGTGCCCGGATGCAGGCAGTTGGCCGTGACCTTGGTGCCACGAAGCCGCCTGGCAAGCTCCATGGTGAAGAGCACGTTCGCGAGCTTGCTCGTCGAATACGCCAGCATGGGCAGGTAGGGCCGCGGCATCACGGCGTAGTCGAGATTGAGCCTGCCGGTCCGGTGGGCGATTGAGGAGACCGTCACGATCCTGGCGGGCTTGGCGCGGTCGGCCGTGATCTTGCCGAGCAGCAGGTTCGTCAGCAGGAACGGCGCCAGGTGGTTCACCGCGAACGTCTGCTCGATGTTGTCGTCGGTGACCGTCGGCTCGCCTACCACCAGCCCGGCGTTGTTGATCAGCACGTCGATGCGGGACAGCAGGGCGAGCCGGCTAGCCAGCTTGCGCACCTGGTCGAACGATGCCAGGTCGGCGAGCTCGAGGCTGGGCTGCCCGCCGGCGGCCGCGTCGGCGGCTTCCGCCCAGGCCGCCTCGCCGCGCTCGAAGTTCCTGGCGACGAGCACCACGGTCGCACCCCGCCTGGCCAGCTCGACCGCGGCTGCCCTGCCGATCCCCGAACTCGCGCCGGTGATCACGCACACCCGCCCGGTCATGGGCGGTCGCACGGGGAGCATGGAAGTCATCGCGCCGCATCGCTTACGGGACGTTGCCGAAGCCGTACGCGGCCGCGGCGGTGCCGGTCGGCGCGGCGGCCTTGCCCGCTCCCCAGGTCGCGTTCCTCCCTGAGACGTGCGCGCAGGCAAGCACCTCATTGGCGGAGGTCCTGCTCACCCTCGGCGAGGTCCAGTGACCTGCCGCCGAGCGGTCGAGCACGGAGGACGGCCCGAAACCCGGGTTCGCGATCACCCACAGGCCGCCGTGCCCGTCGCGGCACATCCCGGTGCCGGGGACCAGGCCCGGCATGGTGCGCGCGGACCAGGTCCGGCCGTTGAAGTGGCCGAGCTCGGGCGAGCCGGCCACCGAGCCGGCGACCCACACGTTGGACGGCCCGAGCGCCAGCACGGCGGTGTAGGCGAACCCGCCGAGCGCGGCCGGGGTGACATGCCGCCAGGTCGAGTGACTGAACTTGAGCAGCGCGTTCCGCCTGCCGTGGATGCCGCCGACTCCCCACATCACGGTGGGCGACACGGCGCTTGCGCGGGCGATGTCGGCGGCCGTGCCCCGGACATGGGCCCATTTCGTACCGGAAAGGTGCCAGGTGCCAGCGCCGGCCCGCTTACCTCGCGCGCCGAATACCCATACGTTGTCGCGTGATACCGCCACGATCCCGGTGAACTGGGCCTTGGTGCTCCAGTGCCCTCTGGGCACGGCGGTCCAGCGCTTTCCGTTCCAGTTGACGACCGTGCCGTCCAGCGCGGTGACCGCCCAGATGTCCGAGGCCGAGGTGGCGCTCGCCGCGGTGATCCAGCTGCGCAGCCCGGGCGGCAGGTCGGAGGCGTGCCAGCTGCCGTTCTGCCGCCGCTCGGCCTTCGGCACGCCGTTCTTGCCGCTGACGTTCGAGCCGCCGAGGAACCAGGCGGCGTGGCCAGCGACGAGCACCACGTCAAACTGGCTGTGGTTCGCCGGCGGCGGCAGGTACCTGGTCGCCAGCTTGAGCCGCCAGGCGTTGCCTGGCGTCGCGGCTGGTGCGGTGCTGACCGCCGCGATGGCGGGAACCGCTGTGATCGCGGTCGCGAGCACCGCGACGCCGGCGATCGCGCGGCGGGTGACGGCGCGAGGGGTGATCGGGCGGGGGGCGATCGGGATGCCGCGCAGAATGGCTAACTCCGGGGATAATCGGTGCCTGTTCAGGCAGCGAGTCTAGGGCCATACACTGAGACAAGGTTGTTCCTCGCCTGGCAAGGTTAGCCAGATCCCAGATATTCAGGTAGTCATAGCGAACGGGCCACGTGGCGCACGTGCCGCGAGGCACGCGAAATAGACTCTGCTGGGTTCGCCTGACTTGGAGGTCTGCAGGCCAGATCTGCGGGTCAGCCCAGATCTGCGGGCCAGCCCAGATCTGCGGGCCAGCACTGTGTTGACTGTGAGGAGCGCACCAGATGACATTGCTCGAATCGGTCCGAAGCCCGCGGGATGTCAAGGCGCTCAGCCCGGACGAGCTCCCGGCGCTTGCGGACGAGATCCGGACATTCCTCATCGAAGCCGTCTCGCGGAACGGCGGTCACCTGGGTCCCAACCTGGGCGTCGTCGAGCTCACCATCGCCCTGCACCGGGTTTTCGACTCCCCGGCTGATCCCATCGTCTGGGACACCGGCCACCAGTCTTACGTGCACAAGCTGCTGACCGGCCGGCTAGGCGGCTTCGGCAAGCTCCGCCAGCGCGGTGGCGTCTCCGGCTACCCGAACCGGGCCGAGTCCGAGCACGACTTCGTGGAGAACTCGCACGCCTCCACCAGCTTGTCCTACGCCGATGGCCTGGCCAAGGCGCTGGCGCTGCGCGGCGACAGCCGCCGCAGGGTCGTCGCCGTGATCGGCGACGGAGCGCTGACCGGAGGGATGGCCTGGGAGGCGCTGAACAACATCGCGGCCGCCAAGGACCGCCCGGTGGTCATCGTCGTCAATGACAACGGCCGTTCTTACCAGCGCACCATCGGCGGCCTGGCCGACCACCTCGCGGCCGTCCGGGTCTCCCAGCGCTACGAGCAGGTGCTCGACCTGGTCAAGACCACGCTGTCGAACACTCCGCTGGTCGGGCCCCCGCTGTTCGAGACGCTGCACGGGATCAAGAAGGGCCTCAAGGACTTCCTGCAGCCGCAGGTGATGTTCGAGGACCTCGGCCTGAAGTACCTCGGGCCGATCGACGGGCACGACGAGCAGGCGACCGAGAGCGCGCTGACCAAGGCGCGGGAGTTCGGCGGGCCGGTCCTGGTGCACGTGATCACCCAGAAGGGCCGCGGTTACGCGCTCGCCGAGGAGAACGACGAAGACTGCCTGCACCAGGTGCAGCCAGGCGCCCAGGTGCACGTCAACGGCGCGGCGAGGCCGGCGGCGGCCAGCCCCGCGGCCAAGCCGGCCGCGGCCAAGCGCGGCTGGACAAGCTATTTCACCGAGGAGCTTCTGGCGATCGGGGCGCGCAGGACCGATGTGGTGGCCATCACCGCCGCCATGCTGCATCCGACCGGCCTCGCGCCGTTCGCCGAGGCGTACCCGGACCGGGTGTTCGATGTCGGCATCGCCGAGCAGCACGCCGTGACCAGCGCGGCCGGCCTGGCGATGGGCGGCATGCACCCGGTGGTGGCGATCTACGCCACGTTCCTCAACCGCGCGTTCGACCAGGTGCTCATGGATGTGGCAATGCACAAGCTGCCGGTCACGTTCGTGCTCGACCGCGCCGGCGTCACCGGCCCCGACGGGGCCAGCCATCACGGCATGTGGGATGGCTCGATCCTCCAGCTCGTGCCCGGCATGCGGATCGCGGTCCCGAGGGACGGCACCAGGCTGACCGAGTTGCTGCGCGAGGCAGTCTCGGTCAGCGATGGCCCGACGGCGATCAGGTTCCCGCGCGGTTCGGTCAGCGACGACCTGCCCGCGATCGGCAACGCGGGCAGCCTGGACATCCTGGCCAGGCCCGCGGGCGGCGGGCAGGGCGCTGACGGCGAGTCAGGCGACGTGCTGATCGTGGCCGCCGGGCCGATGGCCAGCGTCGCCGTCGGCGCCGCGAGCCGCCTGGCTGACCAGGGCATCGGCGTCACGGTTGTCGACCCGCGCTGGGTCAAGCCGCTGGACGAGGCGCTCGCCAAGGTCGCTGCCCAGCACCGGCTGATCTGCACGATCGAGGACAACGGCGTGGTCGGCGGGCTCGGTGACGCGGTCGCACGACTGCTGCGCGAGCAGCGCATCGACCTGCCGGTCCGCACGTTCGGCCTGCCGCAGACCTTCCTGGAGCATGGCGAGCGGCCCGAGATCCTGGCCGAGGCCGGGCTCACCCCGCAGGCCGTCGCCCTGTCGGTGACCGAGGCGGTCGCGAGCCTGACCCCTGACCTGGTGCCCAACCGCCAGGCCTAGCTATCGCGGACGGAAACTGTCGGCGATCGGGCCTAAGGTTGCTCGCATGGGTAACGACAGGAAGCCGATCGACTGGACCACGGAGCTCGCCGAGCAGCTCGACTTTCACTGGCAGCACCTGATCAGGCCTCGGTTTGACGGCCTTACCGATGACGAGTACTTCTGGGAGCCTGTGCCCGGCTGCTGGAGCATCAGGCCACGGGCCGAGGTCGATCCCGCGCTCGCCATGGGCTTGGGGGACTACGTGATCCAGAACGCCTGGCCAGGGCCGGAACCCGCTCCGGTCACCACCATCGCGTGGCGCCTTGGGCACGTGATCGTGGGCGTGTTCGCGATCCGCAACGGCGCGCACTTCGGCGCGGCCAAGACCAGCCACGAGACCTTCGAGTACGCGCCGACCGCCGCGGCGGCGCTCGCGCAGCTTGACGAGGCCTGTGCGACCTGGATCAAGGGCGTCCGCGGCCTGGACGCGGAGGCCCTCGCTCGGGCCTGCGGACCGGCCGAGGGACCGTACGCAGAGCATCCGATGGCCGAGATGGTCTTGCACATCAACAGGGAGGCCATGCATCACTGGGCGGAGATCGCCTTGCTGCGCGACCTCTACCGGGCCAAGGGAGGCGGCGGCCTTGCCGTATGAGTTTCAGATCGTGATCGACAGCCAGCATCCGCATGAACTCGCCGACTGGTGGGCGGAGACGCTGGGCTGGGCAGTCGAGCCCCAGGACGAATCTTTCATAAAGAAAATGATCGCTGAGGGTCACGCGACCGATGAGGAAACTGTCATGCATCACGGGCAGCTTCGATGGCGCGCCGGCGTCGCGCTGAGGCACGGCGATGAGCTGGCTGGGGGCGGCACCAGGCCGCGGGTCCTGTTTCAGCGGGTGCCTGAGTCCAAGACCGTCAAGAACCGGCTGCACCTGGACCTGCGAGTGGGCGCGGACGATGCGGAGAAGGTGGTCACCGAGCTCACCGCGCGAGGCGCGTCGTACCTGCACACGGCCTCGCAGGGGCCGCACTCCTGGGTGACGATGGCCGACCCGGAGGGCAACGAGTTCTGCGTGGCGTGACCGGTACTGCGCGAGCCTGGCAGAATCGCGTTTTATGAAGACCCTCACCGTGGCCGTGATCGGATCGGGCCCGCTGGCCTGTACACAGCCGAGGCCCTGATCAAGCAGGGGGCGGCGATCGACCCGCCGTGCGCTATCCGCGTGGACGTGCTCGATCGCCTGCCTACGCCTTACGGGCTGGTCAGGTACGGAGTGGCGCCCGACCACAAGTCGATCAAGTCGATCGCCGAGTACCTGCGCGGCGTGCTTGAGCATGAGGGGGTCAGGTTCGTCGGGGCCGTGCACCTCGGCGACGAGGTGACCAGGGACGACCTGCTGTCCTGCTACGACGCCGTGGTCTACGCGACCGGCGCGATGCGCGACCGGCGGCTCGGCATTCCCGGCGAGGACCTGCCGGGCAGCTACGCCGCGACCGACTTCGTGAACTGGTACTGCGGGCATCCTGACGTGGACCCGGACAGGTTCAGCCTCGATTCCGAGTCGGTCGCGGTGATCGGGGTCGGCAACGTGGCGGTCGACGTGGCCAGGATCCTGATCCGTGATCCGGAGGAATTGCGCGAGACCGACGTCAGCCAGCCGGTGCTCGACGCGCTCCTCGCGAGCAAGGTACGCGAAGTGCACATGATCGGCAGGCGCGGCCCGGCCCAGGCCAAGTTCACCACCAAGGAACTGCGCGAGCTCGGCGAGCTGGCCGGCGTCGACGTGGTCGTCGGCGACGGCGAGGCCGATCTGGACGCGTTCGACGCCAGCGGCGAGAGTGCCCGGCTCGCGACCAGCGACCGGCACGTGCGGGGCAACTACACGGTCATCAGCGACTGGGCCTCGCGCGGGCCTTCTGGTGCGTCGCGGCGGCTGACCCTGCGATTCTGGCTGAGCCCGGTCGAGATCACCGGCACTGAGCGGGTCGAGGGGCTGCGGCTCGAGCGCACCGGGCTGGACGCCGATGGCCGGCTCACGGGCACCGGGAAGTTCGAGACGCTGGGCGTGCAGGTCGTGCTGCGGAGCGTGGGCTACCAGAGTGTGCCCTTGACCGGGGTGCCGTTCGACGAGCGAGCGCACATCGTGCCCAATGCCGAGGGCCGGGTACTCGGCGCCGACGGCACGCCTCTGCCGGGCGAGTACGTGGCCGGCTGGCTCAAGCGCGGCCCCACCGGCGTGATCGGGACGAACAAGTCCGACGCGGCCCAGACCGTACGGGCCCTGCTCGCCGACCTGGCTGGCGGCCCCGGCCCTGACGACGCGCCGCTGCCGCGAGCCGGCCTGCTCAGGCTCCCCGCCACGGCAGGCGAGGCAGCCGGCGGAGGCGATGCCGACACAAGCCCCGACCTGCCGTGGTCGGCTGCGTTCGGCACGCTGCTCGCCGAGCGCGGCATCACGCCGGTCAGCTACGCGGACTGGCTGAAGATCGAGACGGCTGAAAAGGAACTGGCGACCTCGCTCGGCCGGGGCGCCAGGGTCAAGCTCGCCAGCCGCGCCGACCTCCACGCGGTCTGCGGCCTGGCCAGGCCGTAAGCGCCAGGCCGCAGACCGCGTGGAGATGCTCAGGAGCCGCGCCTGACGAGGGTCAGGATCTCGCCCACCGAGCTCTCCAGCTTCCCGACGGAGTTCTCCAGTTTGCCGACGGAGATTGCCAGCTTGCCGACGGAGGTCTCAAGTCGGCCCAGGCGCCCGTCCATCTGGTCCAGGCGTCCGTCCATCTTGTCCAGGCGCCTGTCGATTTGGTCAAAGCGTGCGTCGTGGCCGTCGAGGCGTGCGTCGATTTGGTCAAAGCGTGCGTCGTGACCGTCGAGGCGCGCGTCGATCTGGTTGAAGCGGGTGTCGTGATGTCCGAGACGTTCCAGGATCTCCGACACGTCATCGCCGATCGCGCGGACGTCTTCCTTCAGGAAGTGCACCTGGGATTGGGTTGCCGCCATGCGGGCAGCGTACTCGGGTGCTCTGACAATCGCGGCGTTTCGGCCGCGCGGGATCTGATGCAGTATCGGCGAGATCGAAACACTTGCAACCATCCTGGGTTCCGCCCGCCAGCACCTGGCGCTGGTCAGGGCAGCGGAACCACCCGGCGCGATGTTGCATAGTAGTCATGAAGCACACGGCATGATCACGGAGGATCGCTGCTGTCCTGGAGGCTGTCGGGTAACTCGGGACCTTGGAGAGTCAGGCTCGTGGTGGTTCAGCGGGAGGCCTTCCCCGCGATTTTGAGCTGGTGCCCTCCGTGCGTGATCCTTTTCCTCTGGGCGGACGTGCGCTGTGCTCCGGATCGGCGCCGCCGGGAGCGTGAGCATCGTGGCCCTCCCTGTTGCTGTCAGCGGTCGTTTCTGACAGCAACGTGGCCCTTCCCGTTGCTGTCCAGGAGAGGCTGCTGAAAAACCCCGTTTTCGTCGCGAACCCGACTCCCTGACCTGCGGTTCTTCGATCGCGATCATGGATTTTTCGGGGTTTTTCAGCAGCCTCTCAGGACGACATCAGGGAGGGCCACGTTGGTCTGTAAATGACCTCAGGTTGGCGGGCGGCAGCTCCGGCCGGAGGCCGGATCGGGTTTGGCGGGCCGGGCGGCGGGTTTCCGCCCGGCCCGCCAGGGTTTCGGGGGCGGGGCGGGAGGTTCCGGGGTGTGGCGGGCGTGCGGGAATGCCGGGCGGCGCCGGGGCCAGTCCGGTGGGCCTGGGTGTGCGGGGTTAGGCGGCGGCGGGGGTGAGTTCGCCGGTTTCGGGGTTGATGGCGGCGAGGGTGACGTGGTAGCCGAGGCGTTGCAGGCTGCGGATGGCGCTGGCTTTGCGGCGGGCGGGGTCGCGGCGGTCGTAGTAGTCGGCGCCGGGGTCGGTGCAGGTGGCGCCGGGGTCGGCGAGTACGTGGTAGATGATGGTGAGCATGGTGTTGCCGGCCGCGACGAGTGCTTTCTTCTTGGGCATGCGGCGGACCAGCCGCTTGTACCGGGCTGCGGCGAAGGCGTCGGTGCGCAGGGAGCCGATGACGGCCTCGCTGATCGCGGCGGACAGGCAGGGGTTGCCGTCGCCGGTGGCGTGCCGGCCCTTGCGCCGGCCGGCGGACTCGCGGATCTGGGGGCACAGCCTGGCCCAGGACACCAGGTGCGCGGCGGTGGGGAAGACGGCCATGTTCGCCCCGATCTCGGCGATGACGTCCTCGGCGGTGCGGCGGGCGATCCCGGGGATCTGGTCCATCCGGGCGATCTCGTCCTCGAACGTGGCGCACAGGACCGCGATCTCGGCGTCCAGTTCCCTGACCTGGGTGGTGTAGTAGTCCAGGGTGCCCGGCATCCGGCGCAGCAGCCGGGCCTGGGCGGGGGTGAAGAACGTGCGGTCGAGCGCTTCGGCGATCCGCGCGGTCTTGGGTTTCATCGATCCCCGCGCGTGCGCGGGGAGGACCCTGGGGTCGGTGACCCCGGCGGCGAGCGAGTCCAGCATGGCCCGCCCTGAGACGCCGTGGATGTCGCTGATCACCGAGGACAGCTTCAGGTGCCCGTTCTCCAGCAGCCCCTCGATCCGGTTCTTCTCCGCGGTGCGGGCGTGGATCAGCTTGCGCCGGTACCGGGTGCACTCGCGCAGCACCCGGATCTCCGGCGGCGGCACGAAGCCAGCCCGCACCCACCCGTTCTCGGTGATCTTCGCCAGCCACACCGCATCGGCCCTGTCCGTTTTCGGCCGTCCCGGCTGCGCCTTGACCTGCCGCGAGTTATACAGCAGGCACTCGAACCCCCGCCGCTCCAGCGTGAAGAACACCGGTTACCGGTAGTCCCCGGCGCACTCCATCCCCACCCGGGTCACCTGGTGGCTGTCCAGCCAGTCCGCCAGTTCCTCCAGCGCGGCGCGGGTCGTCCCGAACTCGCGCACCCCCTGCATCCGCTGCCCGCCCGGCCCCGGCACCCGCACCGCCGCCGCCACCACGGCCTTGCCGATATCGATCCCCGCCGCCCGCTCAGCGAACAACGGCTCCTGCTCGACAACTTCCATCTGCTGCTCCTACCATCAGTCACGGGTAACACCGCGGCCGTCCGCAGGAGCGCAGGACGAACAAGCCAAATTTGGTCTGCGGGCTCGAAGCACCAATCACCAGCCCTGCACCAAGGCTCCCGGCGTCAGGTTGCTGTCCGGGGTCACACCCCCAAAAAGTGGACGACGTCAGCGGACGGCCGCAACCCCAAATAAACCACCCCAGCGCCAAGCGGCGAGGCAGACCCGGCCACATTTACACCCACGCACCAGCGCCGGGTCAGCCGGCACGGATGGTTGCTGTTGGCGGGGCCGGGGTGATCTTCCGTGATCACGATCCAGGCTGCGATCACGGAGGATCGCTGCTGTCGTTAGCCGGAGATCAGGGTCTTGAGGAGGTCGCGGGTGCGCTGCCTGTCAGCGCCGGTGGCGAACTCGCGGGCGACGAAGTCGGTGACGCCGTCGTCGGCCAGCGAGGTGATCTGCGCGGCCACGGTGTCCTCGTCACCGACGATGGCGACGTCGGCCGGGCCCGCGGCGCCTTCGCGATCAAGCATCGCGCGGTAGGACGGCAGGTGCCCGTAGATCTCGAGCGCCTTGGCCGCGCGTGCCCTCGCGGCGTCCGGATCGTCGGTGACGCAGACCGGGAGGATGCAGACCACGCGCGGGGCGGGCCGTCCCGCCTCGTCGGCAGCCGCGTTGATCGTGGGAGCGATGTAGTCACGGACGGTCGCCGGGCCGGTCATCCACAAGATCGTCCCGTCCGTGCGCCGGCCGGCGAGCTTGAGCATCTGAGGGCCGAGAGCGGCGAGCAGCACTGGCACCCGGCCCGTCCGCGGCGTGGACAGGCCGATGCTCGCCCGCATCGTCTTGCCCTCAAACCCGCCGTGCTCGCCGTCGAGGAGTGGCAGCAGGACCGACAGGTACTCGCTCATATGCAGGGCCGGGGTGTCGAAGCTGTACCCGTACATGTCCTCGATGACGATCTTGTGCGACAGCCCGATGCCGAGCGCCAGCCTGCCGTCCAGCGCCAATGCGGTCGTAAGCCCTTGCTGAGCCATGACGGCGGGATGCCGGGGGTAGGTCGGCACGACCGCCGTGCCGATCTCTATGCCGCTGATGCCCTGGCCGGCTACGGCGAGCGCCGTCAGCGCGTCGAGCCCGAAGATGTTGGCCATCCACGCGGAAGCGAACCCGTCATCCGCGGCCTTCTGGAGATCTTCCCGCAGTCGCCTGAGTGCCTGCGGCCCTTCGGGTTCGGGCAGCGATGTTCCGATGTGCATCTGAAGTTCTCCGTTCGGCAGAATTCCAGGCAATCTTCGCCGGTTAGACCGCATTGCCGCAACTGATCCGGGTAACGCCCCGATGTCCAGTCGATACGCGATGCAGTGACCGGTATGCCGGGGTATTCGATCCGTACCGGCTTGGGGAGGATAGCAACATGAACTCGGGGAAGGGCACCAGGAAGCACGGCGCGGATATCGACATATCCGAGCAGATCACCGCAGAACTGACGGCCGCAGGCCAGGAGCAGGGCGAAAGCGAGCGGGCGGCGGCGGCGCTTGTCGGCATTGGCGCGGATGCCCTGCCTGATCCTGAACGTCAGCTGCTGGCCGCCGACCTGCCCGAGGATCGTTACCTGGACCGGGAGGAGAGCTGGCTGCGCTTCAGCCAGCGGGTCCTGGAGCTCGCTGAAGACCCCAACGTCCCGCTCCTTGAGCGGGTGCGGTTCGAGTCCATCTTCGCCAGCGCGCTCGACGAGTTTTTCATGGTGCGGGTCGCGGGCAGGATCAGGCGGATGGCGACCGGGCTCCCCGTGGAAAGCGTGACCGGCAAGGCGCCCGACCAGATTCTGCAGAACACCCTGGTCATGGCACGAGAACTGGCTGCCAGGCACGCGCACTGCTTCAGCGAGCGGCTGCTGCCGGCGCTCGCCGACGCCGACATCGAGATCTTGCGCTGGAAGGAGTTGCTGCCCGCGGAGCAGGCCAAGCTGCAGCAGCTGTTCAGGGAGCGGATCTACCCGGTCCTGACGCCGCTCGCCGTCGACCCGGCACACCCGTTCCCGTTCATCTCGGGCTTGTCGCTGAGCCTCGCCGTCATGGTCGCCGACCCCAGGTCGGGCATCACGCTCTTCGCGCGGGTCAAGGTGCCGCCGCTGCTGCCGCGGTTCCTGACCGTGTCGCCGAGCCGGTTCGTCCCGCTCGAGGACGTGATCGCGGCCCATCTGGACGACCTGTTCGCGGGCCTTGAGGTCATCGAGCACCACGCCTTCCGCGTTACCAGGATCAGGGACCTGGAGATTGACGAGGACGTCACCGAGAATCTGCTGCAGTCGCTCGAGCGGGAGCTGATGCGCCGCCGGTTCGAGCCGGCGGTCAGGCTCGAGGTCGAGGAGTCGATCTCCCAGGAGGTGCTCGACAAGCTGGTCACCGAGCTTGACGTGGACAACAGGGCGGTGTACCGGCTGCCAGGTCCGCTGGACCTCACAGGGCTCTCCGCGATCGCTGACCTGGACTTGCGCAGTCTCAAGTACCCCGCGTTCGTGCCCGCTGAGGGTGCTCTGCCGCACGATCGCAGCGTGTTCGCCACCCTGTCGGAGCGGGACGTGCTCGTGCACTTGCCGTATGACTCGTTCACCGCGAGCGTGCAGCGGCTCGTGGTCTCGGCGGCCGCCGATCCGAGGGTGCTCGCGATCAAGCACACGCTCTACCGGACCAGCGGTGACTCCGAGATCGTCGACGCGCTCATCGACGCCGCCGAGGCTGGCAAGCAGGTCGTGGTCGTGGTCGAGATCAAGGCGCGCGGTGACGAGGAGGCGAACATCGCGTGGGCGCGCAAGCTGGAAGAGGCTGGGTGCCACGTGGTCTACGGGTTCGTCGGCCTGAAGACGCACTGCAAGATGGTGCTGGTAGTCCGCGAGGAATCCGACGGCTCGCTGCGCCGGTTCTGCCACATCGGCACGGGCAACTATCATCCCAAGACTGCCCGGCTGTATGAGGACTTCGGGCTGCTGACGGCCGACCGTCAGGTCGGCGAGGACATCACGGACCTTTTCAATCATCTAACGGGGTATAGCCGCCAGACCGAGTACCAGCGGCTGCTCGTCGCGCCCGCCGGGCTGCGGTCCGGGCTGATCAGGCAGATCGATGAGCAGGTGCGGCTAGCCGAGGCGGGCAAGCCGTGCCGGATCCAGATGAAGTGCAACGCGGTCATCGACGAGGCGATCATCGATTCGCTGTACCGGGCCTCCATGGCGGGAGTGCCGATCGACTTGTGGGTGCGGGGGATCTGCTCGCTGCGGCCCGGAGTTCCCGGCCTGTCGGAGACGATCAGGGTGCGCAGCGTTGTCGGGCGGTTCCTCGAGCACTCCAGGATCTACGCCTTCGGTGCCGGGGTGGCCAGTGCCGGTGCGGACAATGGCGGCGACGACGTGTGGATCGGCAGCGCGGATCTGATGCACAGGAATCTCGACCGGCGGGTCGAGTTGCTGGTCCGGGTGACGGACTCGGCCCAGATACGCGAACTGCGCAGCCTGATCGACCTGGCGATGGACCCCGGGGTGGCGTCCTGGTGGCTCGGGCCTGACGGCAACTGGACCAGGCACCACCTTGATGAGGCCGGCGCCCCGCTGATGGACTTGCAAGACCATCTGATCAGGTTCCGCCAGAGCAGAGCCGCTGACGCCGACGTCTCCGCGGCCAAGAAGCGGCTCGGCCCGGAAAGGCAGGCCGGTGCCTGAGGCCAGCGGCGACCATCCGATCCGCGCCGCGGGCGCGCTGGCATGGCGGCCCGGGCCGAGCGGCCCGCAGTTGGTGCTGGTGCACCGGCCCAAGTACGACGACTGGTCTTACCCCAAGGGCAAGGCGGAGCCTGGCGAGCATCCGCTGCTGACGGCGACCCGTGAGGTGGCGGAGGAGACCGGGCTGCGCATCGTGCTCGGCCGGTGCCTGCGCCCGTCGGTCTACGAGGTCGGCGGCAGGCCCAAGCACGTCAGCTACTGGTCAGCGCGGGTCACCGGGTCGGACGGATTCGTGCCCGGACACGAGGTGGACGAGCTGGCCTGGGTGGACGTCGGTGAGGCGGCCGGGCGGCTGACCTACCAGCGTGACCTTGACCTGCTCGCCGAGTTCAGGTCAGGCCCGGCCGACTCGGCGCCGCTGATCCTGCTGCGGCATGCCCAAGCGGGAGCCAGGCTCAGCGGGACGGCCGACCTCGGCCGCCCGCTGGACGCGCGCGGGTCCGCTGACGCGAAGCTGCTCGCCGCGCTCCTTGCGGCCTACGGGCCTCGCCGGGTACTCAGCTCAGCGGCTGAGCGCTGCGTCGCGACGGTCAGGCCCTACGCCGAGGCGGCCGGCCTGCCGGTCGTGATCGAGTCGGCGCTGACCGTTCCCGGCGAAGGCTCGGCAGACGGCGCTACTGCCAGTTCGGCCGAGCGGCAGGTCGCTGAGCTCGCGGCGGCTGGCGAGCCAGCCGTAATCTGCGCTCACCGGGAGAACCTTCCCGCCCTGGCCAATGCGGCCAGGGCGGCGCTCGGCGCTGGTCCCGACGACGGCGTGCCCCTGGACAAGGGCGCGTTCCTCGTGCTGCAGTCGGCAGCCGGAGCCCTTGTCAGCGCCGAGCGCCACGACCTGACCAGCTAAGGCTGCCCGGTCGCAAAGCTGCATGGCTGCGCGCGGCGGCATGGCTGCGCGGCGGCATGGCTGCCCGCTTGAGGCTGGGCCGATCCCGGGACCGTGACAAGGCCCGGGCTGGGCGAGGCCCGGAGCTACCAGGCTGCTTCGCGGCCCCTGGTAGGAGGGTTGTCGCGTGAAGGAGTGTTGTCCGGACTATCCGACGGCAAGGCTCCTCGATGCGAATCGGCTCCTTCAGGAGCGCGGTCAAGTCTCCCGGATGCGAATCGGCTCCTTCAGGAGCGCGGTCAACGCGCCGCGATCGCGGCGCGGTCCCCCCCGGGGACACGGCAACCTTCCCCCGGAATACGGAAACCTTCCCCCGGAATACGGAAACCCCTCCCCAGAACAAGGTTCCCCCAGTCTCACCCGCTAGCGGGACATGCGCGGTGCCCCCGGCTTGGAGCCCGCTCGGCGGGCATAGTCCCGGTGTGCATGCAGCTATATGGGCGGACCGGGCGGGCAGGAACCCCCCGGGCCGGGATCCGGGCAGCGGAACACCGGCGCTAGGTAACGTGATGGCCTTGGATTGACATCGCCCCGGTTCGGGAGGCTGTCGGGTGGCTCGTGATCGAGATCGGGGAGTTTTTTCCGGCATCGCGGGGGAGAGTTCTCGCTTCGCGGAGCTTTCGGTGCGGCGGCGGCAGGTGCGATGTTCCGTGATCACGATCCCGGGCATGATCACGGAACATCACTGGTGTCCTGACCTGGGTTATCTTCCGTGATCATGGTCTCGATCATGATCACGGAACATCGCACCGGTCCCGGCGGCTGCCGCGCGGCTCGTGATCAGGATCGGGGCGCCTTTTCGGCATTCACCCGGCACCACCCCGCAGCGGCACGAGGGCAGACGTGCTGGGCGCGGCTCGGGCTAGAGGGAGGCCAAGCATTGTCCCGACGAGGCCTCGCGCGCCCAAGATGATTCTGGCGAAATATACTGATTAATTTGTATTTAAAGAAAGTTTTGGGAGTGCTGTCGTAGCCGTGCGATAGGACTATGACCGAGCGATCAGTTGACGGAGCCTGACGGCTTGCAAACGGGGCCTGCGTCGGTCGGCGGCAACCGCCGGCGATACATGGCGAACGACAGGCCCAGGCGAACGACAGATCTAGGCGAACGACAGGCCCAGGCGAAACGACACACCCAGAGGAGCGCAGCATGCCAGAAGACAGGTCCACGACAGTCGAGAGCGAGCTCGCCGAACTCGCTGAGCGGTTAACGCAGCCCGGTGATTCGGAATGCATCCGCTGCTACCTGCTGCGTATGGTCAATGAGTTCGGCTGTGACGGCACGCACCGCTGGACGATCAGGTGGCGGGATCTGCGAGCCGCCCAGCCGGGCGGCCTGCTGCGGCAACTCCAGTTGCGCGGCGGCTGCTGCTGTGACTGCGAGGTATTGCTGAACGTCTTTCCTGACTATCCCGACTCGACGAGGCCGTTGCCCTGTGCCGGAGTCGCGCGCCCCGGTTCGGCGAAGCCTTGCGACCTGCGAGCGCTAGGCAGAAGCGCCTGAGCCGCCCGCGCCCGCGCGGCCAGCCCGCGCCCCGCGCGCGCGGGGCCAGCCTGGCCCGCGCCAGCCCGCGTCGGCCGCCTCAGGTCTCGCCTTTCTCCTCGAGCCTGATCAATGCCATGGCGATGGGGACGGCGGTCATCTCGACTTGCCATGGCCTGGCCCCGTAACGCTGCAGTTCGGCGGCGATTGACTCCTCGCCGACCGGCTCGGGCGGCTGCCAGGCAAGGCGTCGCACCGCGTCGGGCGCGAGCAGGTTCTCCGCTGGCAGGTGCCACTCATCGGCGAGCGCCGCCACGGCTGCGCGGGCAGCTGTGAGGCGCTTGGCCGCGACCGGGTCGCGTTCGGACCAGCGGTGGGCTGGGGGAGGACCGTCGCTGGGCGCTGCCGAGGAATCCGGTAGCTGCTCCTCGGCCATGGCCTTGGCCCGCCGGATCGCCCTGAGCCACTCCGGGCCATACCGCCGGGCCCCGCGGCTGGTGAAGCCGGTGACCGCGGCCAGCTCTTCCATCGTGCCTGGCACCGCCCTCGCGGCATCGACGATCGCTGAGTCGGACAAGACCCTGGTCGGGGAGATGTCGCGATGCTGGGCGATGCGGTCGCGCTCTTGCCAGAGCTCGCGCACGATCGCCAGGCTGCTCCGGCTCCTGACCCGGTGGATACCGGACGTACGGCGCCACGGATCGGCGCGCGGCGGGGCGGGCTTGGCCGCGAGGACGGCCTCGAACTCCTGCTCGGCCCAGCTGGTCTTGCCCTGCTCAGCGAGCTGCTCAGCCAGGGCATCCCGCAGCTCGACAAGCACCTCGACGTCGAGCGCCGCGTACTTGAGCCATTCAGGCGGCAGCGGCCTGGTCGACCAGTCGGCGGCTGAGTGGCTCTTTTCCAGGGTCAGGCCGAGCACCTCGGACACCAGGGTGCCGAGCCCGACCCGGGGATAGCCGAGCAGCCGGCCAGCCAGTTCGGTGTCGAACAGGCGGCGCGGCCGGTAGCCGAGGTCGGTCAGGCATGGCAGGTCCTGGCCCGCCGCGTGCAGCACTGCCTCAGTGCCCGCGAGCGCGGAGTCGACTCCGGAGAGGTCAGGGCAGGCGACCGGGTCAATGAGCACGGTGCCCGCGCTGTGCCTGCGGAACTGCACGAGAAATGCGCGGTGCCCGTACCGGAATCCCGACGCGCGCTCGGCGTCGACAGCGACCGGCCCTGTACCCGCCCGCAGCCGGTCAGTGGCCTCGGCGAGCTCCGGAGCTGTGGTGACCAGCGGCGGCAGCCCGTCTTTGGGCTCGAGCAGCGGCACGCTCACTGTAGGCGCCTCGGCCGGAGCTGCGGTGAGCGGAGCTGGGGCGGGGCGAGCTGCGCTATGCCGGGCGCGGCGGGCGGCATGCCGCAGGCGAGGCAGAGGGCGTCGACCCATGCGGCCGCGTGCCGGTCGAGCGCGAAGCCGTCTCTGCCCTCGCTGACCGGCGACCATGAGGCGCGCATCTCGAAATCGGTCGCGATCGGCTCATCAGCTTTGGTGCCGAATCCTTCTGTAACCACCCTGGTGACCGAACCACTCGATGCCGCGTACCTCGCTAGCCTAGTGTCGAGCGCCTCGATCAGCCAGCTCCAGCCAACCTGGCCGATGAACTGATCGGCGGCGATCTCCGGCTCGAGCTCGGCCCGCAGGTAGGCGATGACCCGAAGGGCCCGGCCCAGCCCTCCTGCCCGGCCGGATCGTAGAGCAGCACGAACCGGCCGGCGCCGATCTCGGCGTCGGCGATCTCGACGGTCGCGGCGATAGCGATCGCCTGCGGGGCCAGCCGTCGCGGCGGCGGCTCGCCGTCAAAGCTCACCTCGGGCCGCGCGGCCCGGACGGCCGCGATGCCGGCTTCGACCTGAGTCACCGCCAGGCTGAATGCCGAGCTGCCCGCCGGCGTCCCCGTCGCATGCCGGTCATCGGGCACGGCGGCCGGCCTCAGCGCGCGCGGCGGCATGGCATCCTCAGGCCACCCGGTCAAGCGATCCGAGCGGGCTACCGGCCCGGGCGGCAGCGAAAGCCGCGGCGGCGGGCACCAGGTCGACCAGCACCGCTGCCCCGCAGTCCGTGCAGACCCACTCCGGGCAGATCCCGCTACCGACATCCGGGCAGCGCTCTGGACCAGGATGGAGCTGAGTGAACTCGCGACGGCAGCGGCAGCCCGGGCAGTCACGGAATGCGTTAATCATCTGCTGCTCCTGTCTCGCTCGACTTAGGTCCGCTCGACGCATACGCCCCCATGCATCGATGCTGACACGGACCTGACCGCATTCCGAGGATCTTGAACGGCGTGTCATCTGGGCATTTCACCGTTAACGCGGCCTGTAGGCCGCCTCCGCGCGCCCGCGCCAAGCGCACAGGCGCCGCGTGTGAGACGATCCCAGGCGTGAACAGCCAGCCATCGGACTCAGTTTTCATCAGGGCCTGCCGCAGGCAGCCGGTGCCGCACTCGCCCGTCTGGTACATGCGGCAGGCAGGTCGCGCGCTGCCGGAATACCGCGCGCTCCGGGCCGGGATTCCGATGCTTGACGCGTGGTCGAACCCCGAGGCGATCACCGAGATCACCCTGCAGCCGGTGCGCAGGTACGGCGTGGACGCGGCGATCTTGTTCAGCGATATCGTGGTGCCGCTGCGGGCGATCGGGGTCGGGGTGGAGATCAGGCCGGGGGTGGGGCCGGTGATCGACAAGCCGGTCCGGGGCGAGGCCGACGTGGCGGCGCTGCGCGACCTCGACGAGGGCGACGTCCCGTTCATCGGCCAGGCCATCGGCATGCTGACCGCTGAGCTGGGCGGCACGCCGCTGATCGGCTTCGCCGGCGGCCCGTTCACGCTTGCCTGCTACCTGATCGAGGGCGGCCCGTCCAAGAACTTCGACCGGACCAGGGCCGTGATGTACGGCAGCCCGCGGCTGTGGCGGTCGCTGCTCGGCCGGCTGGCCGACATCACCATCGCGTTCCTGAAGGTACAGGTGGCGGCCGGGGTGTCGGCCATTCAGCTCTTCGACTCCTGGGCGGGCATCGTCAGCGCGCAGGATTACGAGCGGAACATCCTGCCATTCAGCTCCCGCATCTTCGCCGCGTTCGAGGAGTCGGGCGTGCCGCGGATTCACTTCGGCGTCGGCACCGGCGAACTGCTCAGGCTGCTCGGCGAGGCCGGCGCCGACGTGGTGGGCGTCGACTGGCGGGTGCCGCTTGACGAGGCCGTGTACCGGGTCACGCCCGGCAAGGCCCTGCAGGGCAACCTGGACCCGGCGATCATGCTCGCGCCGTGGCCGGTGATCGAGGAGCGCGCCAGGGAAGTGCTCGACAAAGGCCGGACTGCCGAGAGCCACATATTCAACCTGGGTCACGGTGTCCTCCCCGAGACTGACCCCGACATGCTCACCCGGCTGACCGACCTGGTGCACTCGGTTCCGGCCAGGTCGGCCAGCTAGGCGGCTCGCCTCAGGAGACGGCTGCGGGCGGGGCAGCGGCCGGCGGAGTGCGGCGCCTTGCCAGCCTGCGCCGCCCGGCAACAGCGATTCCCAAGATGAAAGCGACCGGCACCGCGAATGGCAGCACCGTGCCGAGCGCGGTCAGCAGCCAGACAACGACGGCCTTGAGCGCCCGCCAGCCGGTCAGCAGGCCGGCGAAGAGCCCGCGGCTGGCCTTGGCCCGCTTCTTCGCGACGACAGCGCGGTGGCCGAGCAACACTACGGAGACGGTCGCGAACGTGGTCTCGTGTGCCAGCGCCCGCTGCTGTGCCAGCAGTGCTTCCAGGCTTATTTCCTCTGAATTAATCTGATCCTGGACGGACAGCAGCTGCCCGACGTCACCAGCCCGGCTGAGCAGTTCCCTTAGCTGCCTGATCGCTGCCTGCGCGGAGGCTACCCGGCTCGACACATCGGCGACTTGCTGGGTCACGTCGGTCGCCCGTTCGCTGAACGAGAGCTGGCGGCCAAGTCCCGACAGCCTGGCGAGCACTGGCCGGTATTCGGCCACCGGGATCTTGACCCGCAGGCTGATCCGGCCGATCCCGCCTGCCTTGCCCGCCCCCGATCGCCCGGGCTGCCTGGTCTGCTGCTCATCGGCGACGTAGCCGCCTGACGCGGTGACGTCGCCGGCGGCCCGCGTCGCGGCGGCGGCGACATCCTCGACGCGCAGGCTCAGATTCGCCGTGTAGATGATGCTCTGGCCTGGTGCCAGCTTCGCCAGGTCGGTGGCACGGCCCGATGCCGTCCCGGTCCCGGGCCGGTCGGCGCGAAAGCGGGCGCCGCGCCGTTCACCGATTTGGCCGCAGGCGGTGCGGCGGCGGCGCCGCTTGACGTGGCCGGTGACGCCGACGAGCACGCCGCGACCAGCAGCCCGGCACCCCCGATCGACGCGCAGATCACGAGCAGGTTGCGCAGCGAGGTCAGGCCGCTGCTGGTGTGAGTCCGGGTAAGCCGGGCTTCGCGGGTGTGGCGGGCACTGCTGCCCGTACGGCCGGGGGAGCTATCCATGCTGCTTGGACGCGATCGGCGGGTCCGGCGGTTTCATAATCGCTGAAATAGTGGCGCGCAGTTATCAAAGTGTTGCGAATGGCAGCCGCCGGCGCGGCGGCTGAACCCGGGCCGCTCCGGTGACCGGGCATCGCACGGCTTGCGCGATGATGTGGCTGTGACCTCCGCGCAGACCTCCCGGCAGACCTATCCGAAGATCGAGCTGGGCGACGAATTCGACTGGCTGGCCACCTCGCAGCGGGCGACCGCGTGACCGGAGGCCAGCGGCGCGGCCACGTCGTGATCGTCGGCGGCGGGATCGCCGGCCTCGCGGCCGCGTTCTTTCTCCGTGACCAGGGCGCGGCCGTCACGGTGCTGGAGGCCGCCCCCCGCGCCGGCGGCAAGCTCGCGGTCTCCGAGGTGGCCGGCCTGCCGGTCGACGCCGGCGCCGAGGCGCTGCTGGCCCGCAGGCCGGAGGCCGTCGACCTGATCAAGGCGATCGGCCGGGCCGGCGATCTCGTCTACCCGGGCACGACCGCCGCTCGGATCTGGACCCGCGGTGAGTTCAGGTCGCTGCCCAGGCGCCAGTTCATGGGCGTGCCCGGCGACTTCGACGAGCTGGCCGCCAGCCGCGTCCTGTCCGCCCCCGGCCTGGCCAGGGCACGCGAAGACGCCACGCTGCCTGCCACCGCCAGGGACGGCGACGTTCCCGTCGCGAGCTACATTGGCGCGAGGCTCGGCGCCGAGGTCGTGGACCGGCTCGTCGAGCCCCTGCTCGGCGGCGTGTACGCGGGCCGCGCCGATCAGCTCTCCTACGAGGCGACGCTGCCGGCCTTGGCCCGCGCGTCGGTCGAGCACCGCGCCCTGTCCGGCGCGGTGAGCGCGCTGCTCGGGCCCCGCCCCCCGCAGTTCCCGGAGCGCCGGCGCCGCCGCCGGTGTTCACGACGCTCGCGGGCGGGCTCGGCACCCTGCCCGCCGCGCTCGCGGCCGCCAGCGGTGCCGCGGTCAGGACCAGGACGACGGTGCGCGGGCTGGCCCGCACGGCCGCCGGCTGGCGGCTGACGATCGGCCCGACGATCGCCGAGGAGCACCTGGCCGCCGACGCCGTCATCCTCGCCCTGCCGGCCAGGCCAGCCAGCCGCCTCGTCGCCCAGCTCGACGGCGGCCAGGCGGCGGCGACGGCGGCGAGCCTGGCGGAGATCGAGTACGCGAGCATGGCGATCGTCACGCTGGCCTACCCGGCGACGGCGTTCCCGGTGCCCCTGACTGGCAGCGGTTACCTCGTGCCTGCCGTCGACGGCAGGCCGGTCAAGGCCGCGACCTTCAGCACGATCAAGTGGCCGCACCTTCGTGCCCCCACCCCGGCCACCCCGGCCGCCTCGGCCCCGCTGCACGTCGTGCGGTGCTCGGTCGGCCGGATCGGGGAGGAGGCCGTGCTGCAGCGCGACGACGCCGACCTGATCAAGCTGGCCGCCGCCGACCTGGCCGCCGCTACCGGGGTCACCGGCGCGCCCGCGGACGCCAGGGTCACCCGCTGGGGCGGCGGCCTGCCGCAGTACACGGTCGGGCACGCCGGCCGGGTAGCGAGGATTCGCTCGGGCGTTGCCGCGGCCGGGGGTGGCCTGGCAGTCTGCGGCGCCGCCTACGATGGCATCGGAGTTCCAGCCTGCATAGCCTCCGCGCGGCTGGCCGCCGACGAGGTCGCCGCCTTCCTGGCCGCGCCGAAGGCCGCGCGCGCGGATACGGGAGAATAAGACCATGACAGACGAGCAGCAGCGGCCCCGGGCACGCGAGCTCAACCAGCTGATCAGGTACACCATGTGGTCGGTGTTCCGGGTCACCGACCGGGCCGCCATGGACCTGGCCAGCAGGGAAGCACTCGCCAGCGAGGTCACCAGCCTGTTCGAGCAGGCGGCGGGCAAGGACATCATCACCCGCGGTTGCTACGACGTCCAGGGACTGCGGGCCGACGCTGACCTGATGTTCTGGTGGATCGCGCCGAGCTCAGATGACCTCCAGGAAATGTACGCCCGGTTCCGGCGCACCAGGCTCGGCCGGGCCTGCGAGCCGGTCTGGTCGGTAATGGCGCTGCACCGCCCCGCCGAGTTCAACAAGAGCCACATCCCGGCGTTCCTGGCGGGGGAGGAGCCCAAGAACTACGTGTGCGTGTACCCGTTCGTCCGGTCCTTCGACTGGTACCTGATCGACGACGGCGAACGGCGCACCATGCTGGCCGAGCACGGGCACATGGCACGCGAGTACCCCGATGTCCGGGCCAACACGGTCGCCAGCTTCGCGCTCGGCGACTATGAGTGGATACTCGCCTTCGAGGCCGATGAGCTGCACCGGATCGTCGACCTGATGCGGCACCTGCGCGGCGCTGAGGCGCGCAGGCACACCAGGATCGAGATCCCGTTCTACACCGGCAGGCGCAAGGCGGTGGGCGAGCTGGTCGCAGGGCTCGCGTGACCGGCAGGACCATCCTGTTCTGCCGGGAACGCTTCACCGCCGAACTCGACTGGGATGCCATCGGCCCGCTGCTGCCGGACTGGACGATCCGCAGCTGCCCGCGCGCCGAGATCATCCCGAACCTCGAGGGCGCCGACGTGCTCTGCCCGTTCGGCGCCTGGATCGACGCGGCGGTACTGGAAGCGGGCACGTTCGGCCTGGTGCATCAGTACGGCGTCGGCCTGGAGAAGGTGGACGTCGAGCGGGCCGCCGAGCTCGGCGTCTGGGTCGCCAGGGTGCCCGGCGACGCGGGCGGCAACGCGGACAGCGTCGCCGAGCTTGCCGTGCTGCAAGTGCTGGCCCTGCTCCGGCGCCTGGACGACGCCCGCGCGATGGTGGCGCGGGGTGACTGGGAGTCCCGGCCCGCCGCGGGCTCGCTGCTCGGCTCGACGGTCGCGATCGTCGGCCTGGGGTCGATCGGCTCCGCGCTCGCTCACCGCCTGGCTCCATTCGGAACTTATCTGCTCGGGGTCCGCGCTCATCCTTCGCGCGGCGGCCATCCGGCAATGCGCGAGATCGCCGGGCCTGGCCAGCTGCACGATGTGCTCGGCAAGGCCGACGCGGTCATCTGCTGTGCCATGTACGACGGCAGTAACGCCAGGCTGTTCGACAAGGCGGCTTTCGCGGCGATGAAGCCCGGCGCGATCTTCGTCAACGTCGCCCGGGGTGCCCTCGTCGATGACGCGGCCTTGCTCGCCGCGCTCGAATCGGGTCAGCTGGCTGGCGCCGGCCTGGACGTGCACGCGGTCGAGCCCGCCGACCCGGATTCGGCGCTGCTGCGCCACCCCGGCGTGCTCGCGACGCCGCACGTGGGCGGCCTGACCCGGGAGATGTTCCGCCGGACGGCGACGGTGTTCGCCGGGAACGTGCTGCGCTGGGCGGCCGGAGACCCGCCGCGCTGGGCAGCGAACTCCCCGGCCAGCCAGCGCTAGCGGGATATGTTCCGAATGGAGCCAGAGGGTGAGAGGGCCTGATTACCAGGCGGCGTTGATCACGCGGCCCGAGGGGTTACGCGGAACCGTAATGATCTTGCCGGTAGCCAGGTCAAGGCCGACGAGCTCGCGGACCGCCTTGTGCGGCTGGCTGGGTCCTGCGTTGGCGCCGGGGAACGTCAGCAGGTAGCGACCCGAGGCGTTCAGCGTGAGATCGCCGGTGAGGCGGCTGGACAAGATGCGGACGGGCTTGCCCGTTGCCGTGCGGTACGCGGTGATCAGCGTGCGCACAGAGGGCTTGCGCGGAAGTATCCGCTGGCTTTCGGCGTAGGTGATCCGGCCGGTGGGGCTGAGCACGGAGGGCTGAAATCCTGAATCTGATCCCCTCACGGCCGGGCGCACCAGCCGGTAGCGCTGGCCTAGCTGCCCGGCGGGCGCGCTGGTGGAGAGCAGCCAGATCGCCTCGTCGACTGTGGCGGTGCCGTGAACCGGGCGGCTCGCCGTCGAGCTCAGCTCGAGCTGCCGGCCATTCGCTGACAGCGACAGGGTCTCGGGCGCCGCCGGATAGACGTAGTGCCAGGTACGTGCCTGGCCGCTGGCCGCGTCGGCCACCCCGAGCAGCCCGCCGACATGGCCATTGATCGGGCGCGGGCACGGCGTGGTGGCGAACGCCAGCGTCTTGTCGTCGCCGCTGGCGGCCAGCGACGGGTGCTCCAGCCTGGTGGGCAGCCCGGGAACGTGCGCGACCTGGTACGGCCTCAGGTTGCCCGGCTTGCCCTGAGCGCTGAGGCTGAATGTGTAGAACCAGGTCTCGCAGGCGGCAGTGCGCGATGCCTCGACCGCGAACTCGCGGTCGCTCCCCGCTGCGGCGACGGCCTGGAAGAACTGGCCAGGCGCGGGCGGCGCGAGCCGTCCGACGACCCGGCCGGTCGCGGTAGCGATGACGGCCAGCGTGGTGGGGTAGGTGCGGTCATGCGCGGCGCTGGCGGTGATCACCACGACGAACTTCGGCGGTCCCTGAGCCGCCATGACGCCGCCGGGGTAGCCGGCCGCCAGGTCACCGGCGGGGACCGTCCGCGGCACCGCGTCGCCCGAGCGGAGCTTAGGCACGACGACTGTCGCCCCGAACGCTATAGCCGCCACTGCCGTCGCGGCTGCCACCGGGACGGCTATGTTGTTTAGTCGGCACGTCCCCGCCCAGCGGGCCAAGCCTCGCGGCTGCGGGACGAAGTTCCTGACCGCCTTGATGGACGCCGCGTCCGTGCGGAAGGCCTCGCGAAGCCTGCTTTCGATGTCGCTCATGATTCCTCCTTGAGAAGCTGGCCGAGCACGGCGAGCGCGCGCGAGGCGGTGGACGAGACGGTGCCCCTGCTCACGCCGAGCTCGGCCGCGATCTCGCTGTCACGAAGCTCGGCGTAGTAGCGGAGCACCAGGACCTCGCGAGCCCGCCGAGGCAGCTTGGTGACAGCCGCCATGACCTGGTCCCGCTCGGCGCGATCGAGCACCGCCGATTCGGGGGAGCCGCCAGGCGGCTCGTGCAGCACGCGCCGCAGCCAGGCTCGTTTTCGCGCCCGCAGCACCGACCTCGCCTCGTTGATCACGGCCGTGCGCAGATAGGGGAGGATCTGCGCATGATCCCTGAGCCTGGGCATCGCCCGGTAGAGCTTGAGAAAGGCATCCTGCACTACGTCCTCGGCGCACTGATGATCCCGGACCAGGAGGTTGGCCAGCCCGACCAGGGTGAGGGCGTGCACCCGGTGCAGCTCGGCGACTAGATCATCGATGTCGGCGGCGCCCGGCACGCGCTCGTCGGGCCCGTGCGCTCCCGGCCTGCGCGAGCCTGGAGTGACCGGCTTGTCGACCGCCATGTTTTTCTGCATACACCTAACACGCCGCCGGCGCCCCGCTGCTGAGCCGAGCCGCCGTGACAGTTCCCCGCCCGGCCCGCGCCTCCGGCATAACGCGACTTCGGCAAGGTCGCGGTGACGCGCCCGGCGCCCCGCCGATGCTCATGATCGCGGCTGACCAGCGCCCGGCGGCGGGTCCCCATAGGGGTGCGCGGCGGCGAGCTGGGCGGTCGCGGGCTGGGCGGTCGCGGGCTGGGCGGGCTCGGCGGGCTGGGCGGTGGTGGGCTGGGGCGGTGGCCGGGGGGACGGCGGGGGAGAGAGCGGAAGTTTTCCCAGGTCAGGCAGGCTGTCGGGTAACTCGGGGATCTTGGAGAGTCAGGTGCCTGGTGGGTCAGCGGGAGGCTTCCCCTTTTAGATTTTTGAACTGGTGCCTCCGCGCATGATCTCTGGTTCTGGGCGGACGTGCGCTGTGCTCCGGAACGGTGCCGCTGGGGACAGTGTGAGCCCGGGGCAGGGTGAGCATCGTGGCCCTCCCCATTGCTGTCAGCGGTCTTTTCTGACAGCAACGTGGCCTCCCCATTGCTGTCAGGAGAGGCTGCTGAAAAACCCCGTTTTCGTCGCGAACCCGACTCCCTGACCTGCGGTTCTTCGATCGCGATCATGGATTTTTCGGGGTTTTTCATCACCCTCTCAGGACAGCATCAGGGAGGGCCACGTTGCTGTTAAAACCGGTGACCAACAGCAACAGGGAGGGCCACGATGCTGTAAGAAGCGGGCGTGACCAGCAACCCGGGCCGCCCTGATGCTGCCGGGCCGCCGGGCGGGAGCGTGCTCCCGCCTGACGGTTCCGCAAGATGTCCGAAAGGCTCCCCGACCCCGACCCCGACCCCGATCACGAGTCACGCGACAGCCTCCCTGACCTGGGTGATCTTCCGTGATCACGGCCACGAGCAGAAGTGACAGAGCCTGCTGTGACTGCTGGTACCGGGACCTGCCCCATAAGTGACCTTGTTGGCTTATTAGAGGTCCAAGCGGCCGGGGGTTCAGGGGGTCCGGGTTCAGGGGGTCCGGGTTCAGGGGGTCCGGGTTCAGGGGCCCGGGTTCAGGGGCCCGGGTTCAGGGGCCCGGGTTCAGGCGGTCCGGGCCGGGTTCAGGCGGCTCCCAGCGGGTTAGCGGTGCCGGGGTTGGCCAGGCCGGGCTGTTCGAACTCCCAGTGCTATTGACTGAAAAGCTCCCCGAAGCGAAAACTCTCCCCCACGATGCCGGAATGGCTCCCCGATCATGATCCCGAGCCGCGCGGCAGCCCCGGGACAGGTGCTGGTTTCCGTGATCATGATCGAGACCATGATCACGGAAGATCGCCCAGGTCAGGACACGTGCGATGTTCCGTGATCATGCCCGGGATCTTGATCACGGAGGATCGCACCTGCCGCCCTCGCACTGACAACTCCCCGGACCGAGAACTCTCCGCCACGATGCCGGAAAGGCTCCCCGATCCTGATCACGAGTCACCCGACGGCCTCCGGGGAGGCTGGCGCGTGATTCGTGATCGAGTCGGGGGAAGCATTTCGGGCATCTTGCGGAATAGTTGGGCGGGGGCACGCTCCGGCCCGGCGGCCCGGCGGCCCGGCGGCCCGGCGGCCCGGCGGCCCGGCGGCCCGGCGGCCCGCGACAGCATCGGGGCGGCCCGGGTTGCTGGTCACGGCCGCCTCTAACAGCATCGTGGCCCTCCCTGTTGCTGTCAGCCACTGGTTTTGACAGCAACCATCCGTGCCGGCGAGCCGGCGCTGGTGCATCGGTGTAAACGGGGACAAACCACCCCTGTTTACAGACCAACGTGGCCTCCCTGATGTCGTCCCGAGAGGCTGCTGAAAAACCCCGTTTTCGTCGCGAACCCGACTCCCTGACCTGCGGTTCTTCGATCGCGATCATGGATTTTTCGGGGTTTTTCAGCAGCCTCTCCCGACAGCAACGGGGAGGGCCACGTTGCTGTCAAATCGGGCCGCTGACCGCAACAGGGAGGGCCACGATGCTCACCCCGCCCCGGCGGCGCCGTGCCGGGGCGGGGTGCACGTCCGCCTCCACCCGGCGCCTGGCTCTCCAAGGTCCCGAGTCGCCCGACAGCCTGCAGGACAGCGGCGATGGTCCGTGATCATGCCCGCGACCATGATCACGGACATTAACCCCGGCCGGCCCGGCGGACAAGCACGCCCCGGCGGGCAAGCACACCCCACCCGGCAAACCCGCACCACCGCCTCCACCGCCTCGTACTCACCCTGCAGCATGAACTCCGATTTGGCCAACAAGGTCATAAATGAGGGAATCGATGTTCCGGATCGGGTGTCGTTTCGCGAACCCATGTTGTGTTTCGGGGGCTTAGCGGCTCTTGGTCAGGAATTGCTGGAGGCGGGCAAGGGGCCAGGCGTTGATCACGTCGTCGGGGGCGAGCCAGCCGCGCTGGGCGGTGCCGACGCCGTATCTCAGGTAGGCCAGGGCGCCTACGGCGTGCGAGTCGGTGTCGATCGCGAACTTGACGCCGGCGTCCCTGGCCGCCTTGATGTGGTCGGAGGGCAGGTCGAGGCGGTTCGGCTGAGCGTTGACCTCGAGCGCGGTCCCGGTGCTGGCGCAGGCGCGGAACAGCTCGGTGAAGTCCACGTCCACCGAACCGCGCCGGCCGAGCCGGCGCGCGGTCGGATGCCCGATGACGTGCACCTGAGGGTTCTCGCACGCCTTGATGAAACGCCTGGTCATCTCCGCCTTCGGCTGATCGAAGTGGGAGTGCACGGACGCGACGCAGATATCGAACCCGGCGAGGATGTCCTGCGGCCAGTCGACTGAGCCATCGGGAGCGATGTTCAGCTCGGTGCCGTGCAGCAGGCTGATCGGCCGGCCGCCGTCGGCGGCCAGCTTCGACTCGAGCCGGCGTACCTGCTCGCGCTGCTCGAGCATCTTGTCCAGCGTCATCCGCTGCATGAAGAGGTTCGGCGCGTGATCGGTGATCGCGAAGTAGGCGTAGCCCCGTGCCCGGGCGGCGGTCACCATCTCATCCAGCGTGCCGACGCCGTCGGTCAGGTTGGTGTGCGAGTGCAGGTCGCCCTGGATGTCGCTGACCTGGACGAGCTCGGGCAGCTCATGCCGCAGCGCGGCCTGGACCTCGCCGTTGTGCTCGCGCATGGGCGGAGGCACCCAGTCCATGCCGAGCTGCCGGTACACATCTGCCTCGGTCGCGCTGACGATCAGGCCGCCGTTCTCGGCGTCGAACAGCCCGTACTCGGATAGCTTGAGCTTCTTGCGCACCGCGATCTCGCGCACCGCCACGTTATGCGCCTGCGAGCCGGTGAAGTACTGCAGTGCCGCGCCCCAGCAGTCGGCCGGGACGACGCGCAGGTCCACCTGAATGCTGCCAGCCTGCCCGGCACGGTCGGTGCTGATCCGCACCGAGGTCTTGGTGTCGCCGCGCGCGACGACCGATACCACTTCGGGCAGGTCGACCAGAGCTTGCATGAGCGGGGCTGAGTCACCGGACGCGGCAAGGATGTCCACGTCGCCGATGGTCTCCCTGAACCTGCGCAGCGAGCCCGCGTACTCGCACCGCTCGCAGCCGGGCACCGCGCCGATCACCGCGATGATCCGGTCGGCGATCTCCGCGGCCACGTTGACCGGGACCCGCTGGCCGGCGCTGCGGGCGAGCTCGATGCCGCGGGCGATCTTCTCCTCGCTCTTCGCGCCGAATCCGCGCACGTCGCGCAGCCTGCCCTGCTCGATCGCGGCTTCGAGCTCGTCCACGGAGCTGATGCCAAGGTCGGTGTAGAGCTGGAAGGCGCGTTTCGGGCCGAGCGCCGGGATCTTCGTCATCGCCCTGACCCCATCCGGGATCTTGGCCCGCAGCTCGTCCAGCTGGCTGATCGTGCCGGTCTGCCGGTACTGGACGATCTTCGTGGCGATCGACTTGCCGATCCCGGGGATCTTCCGCAGCCCGGCTTCGTCGAGATCGCCCACGTCGCCGCTGTAGCCGGCGATCGACTTCGCGGCCTTCTCGTAGTTGCGCGCCCTAAACGCATCACCGCCGGTGATCTGGAGCAAATCGGCATACTCGGTAAGCAAGTCGGCGACTTGGTCGTTCGCCCTTGGCATGATGACATTGTCCCCTGTGCGTATTGTCTCTCAGTGCGCATTGTCCCCCGCACGGATTCGGAGAGTCACCGATGAGGCAGGCCGGGCCTGACGGCTACTGGGTGAGCGATGACCCGGCGCTGATCGACGTGCCTCGGGTGCACCGCTGGATGGGCGAGGAGAGCTACTGGGCGAAGGGCCGGAGCTACGACGCGATGATCCGCGCGATCGAGGAGTCCCTGGTATTCGGCTTGTACGCGGCCGACGGCACCCAGGCCGGTTTCGCCCGGCAGGTCACGGACCGGGCAACCTTCGCCTGGCTGTGCGACGTGTTCGTCGACAGCGCGCATCGCGGCCACGGCCTCGGCAGCTTCCTGGTGCGGGCAGCCACGAGCCATCCCGACGTCGCTGGCATCAGGCAAGTGCTCAGCACCGCGCCGGAACGCACCTTGTACAAGCAGTTCGGGTTCGACTGGCTGGCCGCTCCCGAGCGGTGGATGGAGCGGCGCCCGTCGTGAGCCAGAACGAGGTACCGACAGCTGACGCCCGGGGCAGGGCAACCCAGAAGCGGCAGTTGGCGTGCCGGACTAGTTCTGAGCGAAAATAGCGGTGAATGTGGTGTTCAGGACGGGAGAGCGCGATGACTGCGGTGACCGACGCACGGCCAGGCACGGACCCAGGGGAACTTGAGCGGGAGCGGCTGCATCGCAAGCAGGAACTCGCCGCCGCGTTCCGTATCTTCGGCAGGTTCGGCTTCTCTGAGGGAGTCGCCGGGCACATCACGGCGCGCGACCCCGAGCACCCGGACCGGTTCTGGGTGAATCCGTTCGGCATGAATTTCGCGATGATCAAGGTCTCCGACCTGATCTGCGTCGACCACGAGGGCAACGTCGTGGAGGGCAGCCGGCCTGTGAACAAGGCGGCGTTCTGCATCCATTCCCAGGTCCACGCGGCCCGGCCCGACGTCGTGGCCGCCGCGCATGCGCACTCCGTGCACGGCAAGGCCCTGTCCAGCCTCGACTGCGTGCTCGACCCGATCACGCAGGACGCCTGCGCGTTCTTCGAGGACCACAGCAAGTACGACGACTACCGGGGCGTGGTCAGCGACACCGATGAGGGCCGCCGGATCGGCGTCGCGCTCGGCTCGGGCAAGGCGGTCATCCTGGCCAACCACGGCCTGCTGACCGTCGGCGGCTCCGTCGCCGAGGCCGCCTGGTGGTTCGTCACCATGGAGCGGTCCTGCCAGGCGCAGCTGCTCGCGATGGCGGCGGGCACGCCGCGGCACATCGACAGGGAGACCGCGCTGCTCGTGCGCAAGCAGATCGGCTTCCCGCTTGCCGGGCAGTTCCAGTTCAGGCCGCTGTGGGACCACATCATCACCACCGACCCCGATCTGTTTGACTGACCGGATGAAGCGGCCGCTGGAGAACTATCAGGACGAGACCTACCTGGCGGGAGTCGGCGGCGCCGTGCCGGCCCTCCCGCACGACCTGACCAGGCTTGAGGCACTGGCCAGGGACAAGCTGGAGCCGGCTTCGTTCGGCTATATCGCCGGCGGCGCCGGCACGGGCGACACCGTGGCCGAGAACCGGGCCGCGTTCGGCCGCTGGCGGATCGTGCCCCGGATGCTGACCGATGTCAGCTCGGTGTCCTACGACCGCGAGGTGCTCGGCACGCACCTGCCCGCGCCGTTCCTGCTCGGGCCGGTCGGGGTGCTGCGGCTGGCTCACCCGGAAGGTGAACTGGCCGTCGCGCGGGCCGCCGCCTCGCTCGGCGTGCCGATGATCTTGTCGACGGCGGCGTCGTACTCGATCGAGGAAGTCGCGGCCGCGTCCGGCGACGGCCAGCGCTGGTTCCAGCTGTACTGGCCCAGGGACTCCGACGTGGCGGCCAGCCTGCTCGGCCGGGCGAAAGCGGCCGGGTTCAGCGTGCTGGTGCTGACCTTGGACACCCGGCTGCTCGGCTGGCGGCCGAGGGACCTGGATGCCGCGTTCCTGCCGTTCCTGCGCGGGATCGGCGTGCAGAACTACTTCACCGACCCCGCTTTCCGCGCCGGCTTGGCCCGCCCGCCAGAGGAGGACCAGGACGCGGCCATCCTGCACTGGGTTCAGATGTTCGGGGACCCGTCGCTGACCTGGGATGACCTGCCGTTCCTGCGCGAGCACTGGGACGGGCCGGTGGTTCTCAAGGGCATCACGTCGGTGGACGACGCGCACCGTGCAGCGGACGCGGGCGTGGACGGGATCGTGGTGTCCAACCACGGCGGCAGGCAAGTGGACGGCGCCGTCGCCGCGCTCGACGTGCTGCCCATGATCACCGACGCGGTCGGGCCGGAGCTGCCGGTGCTGTTCGACAGCGGCATCCGCGGCGGCGCCGACATCGTGAAGGCGCTGTCGCTGGGCGCGCGGGCCGTGCTGATCGCCCGGCCCTACGCCTACGCACTCGGGCTGGCCGGCGAGGACGGGGTCAGGCACGTGCTGCGGGCGCTGCGCAACGACTTCGAGATCACCATGCGGCTGTCCGGGCTGGAGAGGCTGACCCAGCTCGGCCCCGAAGTGCTGGCCAGGCGGCCGCTCTGAGCCCGCGGCGGGCCGGCGTCAGAGGCTGTCGACGTTGATGACGATCGCTTCCTGGGTGGAGCGGGCGATCACGACGACGGCCTCGGTGTCGGCGGACGGGTTCTCCTCGCGGTGCCGCACGTGCGGCGGAACCCAGACGTAGTCGCCGGCCTCGGGCTCGAGCCGCACGAGCTGGCCGCTGGCGGGGTCGCGGAACACGAACACCGGGTGCCCTGAGACGACGTAGATGCCGGTCTCGGAGTCGCCGTGGTGGTGATCACCGGAGCTGACGCCCGCCGGCAGCACGGTGCGGCCCATCCACAGCGACCGGGCGCCGACCAGGTCACCGGAGATGGCGGCCATCCTGGCCATGCCCGACGTCTGCGCCGTGGCGCTGGACAGGCCCTGGCCGCTGATCAGCGCCAGCCGGTCAGCAGGCACGGAAGCGCTCATCATCAGAGCATCTCATCCGTCGGCGGGCTCCAGCGTCAGCGACACCGAGTTGATGCACCAGCGCTGGTCGGTCGGCACTTCGTAGCCTTCGCCCTCGAAGACGTGGCCGAGGTGGGAGTCGCAGTTAGCGCACCTGACCTCGGTCCTGGCCCGGCCGAGCGAGCGGTCCTCGAGCAGTACGACAGCGTCGCCTTCTGACGGCTGGTAGAAGCTCGGCCACCCGCAGTGCGACTCGAACTTGGCGTCCGACGTGAACAGCTCGGCACCACAGGCGCGGCACCTGTAGACGCCGCGCGTCTTGGTGTCGGTGTACTCGCCGGTGAACGGGGCTTCGGTGCCTGCCTCGCGCAGGACGTGGTACTCCTGCGGAGTAAGGCGCTGGCGCCATTCGTCCTCAGGAAGCTGCGTCTTTCCCATAGCGCTGAGACTACCTGGCCGGAGCGTGATCTCCGTCAGGCAGCCTCGGTGTCCGACGGTGCCGGCTTGGCCAGCGAGACCCTGGGCATCCGCGAGAGCAGCCCGCCGCTGACGTCGTCGTCCGGGTTCAGGTACCTGAACGTGAGCGCGGCGACAAGGGCGGCCAGCAGCTCAGCGAGCAGGAAGATCCAGAAGTTCGACCAGCCGAGGAAGCCCATCAGCATGCCGCCGAACGCGACCGCCGGGTTGAACGCCCCGCCGCTGATGCCGCCGACCGACGCCGCGCCCGCTGCGACGGTGAAGCCGATCGCCAGGCCGAAGAACCCGTTGTTCGGCTGATCCCTGCTCGTCGCCACGTTCAGCACCACGTAGACCAGGGCGAACGTGAAGAAGAACTCGGCCAGCAGCGCCGCCACCATCGCGTGCGCGCCGGCCAGGGACAGGACGTGCATGGTTGTCGGAATCGGATTCACGACGAACCTGGCCAGCCACGCCGCGAGGAACGCCGCGATCAGCTGCGAGATCCAGTAACGGACCGCGTCGGAGAACGAGATCTTGCCGCGCAGCAGCACGCCAAGCGTCACCGCCGGGTTGTAGTGCGCGCCGGAGATGTGCCCGCCCGCGTAGACGAGGACCATCAGCACGGCGCCGATCGCCAGCGGCGCCAGCCCAGATCGACTCAGGACCGCGCAGCCAACAGTGAAAACGAGCCCGAAGGTCCCGATAAACTCGGTCACGTACTTGCGCATCGACACTCCCGCTCCGACATAGGGCTCTTAGCAGGCGAAGATTAGCCTGACCCTGTCGAAGAGGATCATAGCGATGGCGGCTTACGGTCGGCTGATTTCAGGCAGGATTGGTCCCGGCGGCGGCCCGGTGCGTCTAGCCCTGGACGGGCGCGCTGGCTGTTTCCGGTGATAGGTCGCGGGCGAACGACGGCTTGCAGCCTGGGCAAATGCCCCAGAATGTAACCTCGGCCTCGTCGATCGCGTACCCGGCGGCCGCGGCGGGCTCCAGGCACGGCGCCGCCCCGATCACGCAGTCCACGTCGGTCACGAGGCCGCAACTGCGGCACACGATGTGATGGTGGTTGTCGGCGACCCTGGCCTCATACCTGGCCGGGCTGCCGGCGGGCTCGATCCGCCGCACGAGCCCGGCGCCGGACAGCGCGTTCAGCGCCTCGTAGACGCCCTGCAGCGTGAGGTGGCCGACCCGCTCCCTGGCCACCCGGGCGATCTCCTCGGTCCCGGGGTGGTTACCGGCCCGTACCGCATCGAGAATCGCCAGCCGCGCGGCAGTAACCCGCAGCCCTGCCCCGCGCAGCCGCTCAGCATCAGTCACTCGCCCGACCTTAACAGCCAGTTTTGACAACTTCAACCAAGCGATTCATACACCCCAGCAGCGGCCGAGCGAAGCAACGGCCGAACCCCTCAAAACATCACAAAATACTCAACAACACCGCCCCCATCGACCGTCTGCAGCTCAACCGAGCCCACGTGCCCGGCAGCCACCACGTCGGAGAGCACGGAAGCAAGCACATCAAGCTCATGCCGCGCCCCCCTCACGATCAGCCGCGCGACCTCGGCCTTCTGCGCCAGCCGGGCCTCCGACTTGGCCTTCCGGATCGCCCCGATAGCCGCAGCCGCCGCGTCGAGTCCAGCGCCATCAACCCGTTGCGCAGCCAGGGTGATGGCGTCTGGTCTCGACACCGCGGCCGCGGCCCCGGCCTCGGCCACACCGGCTCCGGCCCCGGCCTCGGCCACACCGGCTCCGGCCCCGGCCTCGGCCACACCGGCTCCGGCCCCGGCCTCGGACGCCGCAGGCCACGCCGCGCGATGAACGGACCCCGGCATCCACCACGACCACGCCTCCTCGCACGCATACGGCAGCACGGGCGCCAGGAGCCGCAGCAGCACCGACAGCGCGCGGCGCAGGGCCGCCACGGCCGACCGCGCCGCCGCCTCGTCCTGGCGGGCCCCGTAGGCACGGGCTTTGACCAGCTCCAGGTAGTCATCGCAGAATTGCCAGAAAAACTGCTCGGCGTACTCGAGCGCGGAAGCGTGCTCATAGGCCTCGAACGCTGCCGTGCACCGGCGCACGAGGCCGGCCAGCTTGTCGAGCATCGCGAGGTCAAGCGGCTCGGTCACAGTCGCCTCGGCCTCGGCTGGCTCGCCGAACCCGAGCACGAAGCGGGTTGCGTTCAATATCTTGATCACTAGCCGTCGCCCGATCTTGAGCTGCGCAAGGTCGAAGGTGGTGTCCACGCCCAGGCGCGCGCTAGCCGCCCAGTACCTGACCGCGTCGCTTCCGTACTCGCGCAGCACCTGCGCCGGGGTCATGACGTTACCGGCGGATTTCGACATCTTCTTGCGGTCAGGGTCGACGATCCAGCCGGAAATGGCGGCGTGCCGCCACGGCAGCTCGTCTTCCAGCACCTGCGACCGCAGCACGGTGTAGAACAGCCAGGTCCTGATGATCTCGTGTGCCTGCGGCCGCAGGTCCATGGGGTAGACCCGGGCGAACAGATCCTCGTCGCCGGTCCAGCCGCCGGCGATCTGCGGCGTCAGCGAGGACGTGGCCCAGGTGTCCATCACGTCCTTGTCGGCCGTGAACCCGCCTGGCTGGCCGCGCTGGCTTTCGTCGTAGCCCGGCGGCGCGCCGGCGGCCGGGTCGACCGGCAGCGCGTCATCGGGCGGCACGATAGGGGAGTCGTAGCGCGGCGCGCCATCGCTGCCCACCTGGTACCAGACCGGGATCGGCACGCCGAAGTACCGCTGGCGGCTGATCAGCCAGTCGCCGGTCAGTCCGTTCACCCAGTCCTCGTACCGCGCCCGCATGTGCGCCGGGTGCCAGGCCAGCTCGCGGCCGCGGTCGATCATCGCGTCGCGCAGGGCGCGTTCGCCGCTGCCGTTGCGCACGTACCACTGCCGGGCGGTGATGATCTCGAGCGGCACGTCGCCTTTCTCGTAGAACTTCACCGGATGGGTGACTTGCTCGGCATCGCCCCGCAGGGCGCTGGCAGCGGCGAGGGAGACGGCGATGCGGTTCCGCGCCTGCCTGGCTGGCCTGCCCGCCAGCTCGGCGTAGGCGGACTGGCCGCCGGGCGTCGTGATCCAGTCCGGCGGGCCGGCGAGCAGCCGCCCGTCCGGGCCGATCACCGGCCTGGTCGGCAGCGACAGGTCGCGCCACCAGGTCACGTCCGTCGTATCGCCGAACGTGCAGACCATCGCGATGCCCGTGCCCTTGGCCGGATCGGCCAGCCGGTGCGCGAGGATCGGCACGGCAGTCCCGAACAGCGGGGTAGTCGCCGAGGTGCCGAAGAGATGCTTGTAGCGGTCGTCGCCCGGATGCGCGACCAGCGCCACGCATGCGGGCAGCAGCTCGGGCCTGGTCGTTGCCACGATGATCTCGGCTGTGCCGCGGGGCGAGCTGCCGCCGGGTGCGCTGTCCAGCGTGAACGCCAGGCGCCAGTAGCTGCCTGGCACGTCCCTGTCCTCGATCTCGGCCTGAGCGACCGCGGTCTTGAACGTCACGTCCCAGAGCACCGGCGCCAGCGCCTGGTAAGCGTCGCCGTCGGCGAGGCCGCGCAGGAACGCGCGCTGCGACAGCTCGGCGGGCCGGTCCTCGATGGTGCGATAGCTGGCCGACCAGTCCACTGACAGGCCTAGCTGGCGCCAGGCCTGCTCGTACTGCCGTTCATCGACCTCGGTGAGCTGGCGGCACAGTTCGATGAAGTTGCGCCTGGACACCGGGAGCTGCGCGGCTTTCTCGGGCCGGTCAGGTCCGGACGGCACGAAGTCCGGGTCATAGGCCAGCGATGGGTCGCAGGTAATGCCGTAGTAGTTCTGCACCCGGCGCTCGGTGGCTAGGCCGTTGTCGTCCCAGCCGATGGGATAGAAGACTTCCTTGCCGCGCATGCGGTGGAAGCGCGCGATGACGTCCGCGTGGGTATAGGAAAAGGCGTGCCCGATGTGAAGTGATCCGCTTGCCGTGAGCGGCGGCGTGTCGATCGAGAAGATCTGCTCGCGGCTCTTGGTCCGGTCAAACTTGTACTACACGCCCCATTTCCCACGCGCGCGACCACTTGTCCTCGATGCCGTCAAGCGTCGGCTTGGCTGGCACGGCTGCCGGGGTTGTCGGGCGGGGTTCGGCGGTCATGCCGCGATGATAGCGCGCCACGCGGGCCGCAGCGCAACGTAAATCTCCGCAACGTGCGGTGGTCCTGCCGACGGCGGGAGATCTTTTCAGCGGGCGATGTGCCTGGTTCGCCTGTTATGCACCGTAAGATCCGAATTCGGCAGATCCGTGATGTCGACAGCGTTCCGTAGTAATAGGATCATGACCCGCGGCATGATCACGGAACATTGCCCACGCCCTGGAGGCTGTTCGGGTAGCTCGGGATCTTGGCAAGCCAAGCTCCGGCGGCTCAGCGGCGAGACTGTTCCCGGGTTCCCGGAGACTTCCCGCTTCGCGGAGTCTTTTCCGGCTCTGGCGCGGAGTCTTTCCGGCTCTGGCGCGGAGAGTTGTCGCTGCGCGGAGTCTTTTCCGGCTCTGGCACGGAGAGTTGTCGCTGCGCGGAGCGTTGTCCGCACATAGGACGGCAAACACTCCGTGCTGCGAGAAGTCTCCGCGGTAACGACGGAGAACGCTCCGCGATCATGCCGCAAACGACGGAGAACGCTCCGCGATCATGCTCCGGCGCGGGAACGCTCCGCGATCATGCTCCGGCGCGGGAACTCACCGCGAACACCGGCGTCCCGAGCCGCGAGAACCGGACCCGGGCCGCGCCGCAAGAACGGCACCGTATCACCTTGTGAGACCGGGCCTTGGCCGGCCAGGTCGGGACGGGGCGGGTGACTGGGAGGCAGCCTGCCTGGTCACGAGTCACGCGACAATCTCGGGAGGTGCGATGTTCCGTGGCCACGCCCGCGACCATGGTCCAATGCCACCTGGCCTAAGTTGATCTTGGGAATGATGTGCCGCGTCGCTTGCGGGCCGGAGCGCGGGCTGGCAATTCGCCGGCGCTGGCGCTCATGTTGCGGGTGAGGTCGCGGTGCCTGGCGTGACGGCTGGTGCCGGGGCGTGATCGGATGAATGACCCTGATACGTGAATGGCCCCAGCCGGGGCCGCGTGCACACCGCCATTCTCCTCCGCGGGAGCGCGCAGCGCGCATCGAGATCTGCCGGTTCATCGGAGGCCGGGGCTGGCGGGGTGAATCTGAGGCAGCGGAGGCGGGTGGTGCGGATTGTGCCGGGTGGGGTGGCTGTCCGCCGGGGACCGGCAGGGGCTAGTTTCCGTGATCATGGCCGCGGGCATGATCACGGACCATTGCCCGCGCCCTGGAGGCTGTCGGGTGACTCGGGATCTTGGAAGGCCAGGCTCCGGCGGGTCAGCGGGGAGACTTCCCTGAGTTGCCGGGGAGACTTATCGCTTCAGGGAGGGTTGCCAGTTCTATGTGCGGAAAAAACTCCCAGATGCGACAACTCTCCCTCACGATGCCGAAAAGGCTCCCCGATCCTGATCACGAGCCGGGCGGCAGCCGCCGGGGCCCGTGCTGGTTTCCGTGATCATGATCGAGACCGTGATCACGGATGATCGACCAGGTCAGGACAATAGCGATGTTCTGATCATGCCCGGGACCTTGATCACGGAACATCGCACCTGCCGCCCCCGCGGCTGACAACTCCCGGGGCAGGCTGCCGCTGGCCCGTCAATGGCACAACGACGGCGCTCCAGCGCCATGGATGTCCCAAAGATGGGTCTATCGGCAGGCGATACACAAAGCGATTTCGGTCCCGGCGCGCAGGCGCGCCGGCATCTGAGCGCGGCTCTCGCGGAGGGAGCACGGGTAGTTCACGAGTCACCCGACAGCCTCCATAGCACGTGCACGTTTCCGTGATCATGGCCCGGGGCGTGATCACGGAAACCAGCACGGCTTGAGCTAGAACGGCCCGGCCTGATCACCCGGCCTCAGCCCGCCCAGGCGGGTCCCCGCCTGGGCGACACAGCCCGGGCCGGAACATGCAGGTCAGCGCATGATCAAAATAAGCTAAGCGGCATTGGACCATGTAGTGGGGATGCGGGTTTTCCTTGATCACGGCAATCTGACCGCGCTATTTGACAGCAGATTGCCGTGATCAAGGAAACAGGTCGCGGGCAGCAGTGATCACGGAAGACCGCTGTCAAATATTACGTAGCCGACCCCCAGACCGACCCGGACTCGGCCAGCCTCAGGTGACGGGCTCGCCCGCCGTTCGGCGACAACATCGATGCGCGCATTGACACCCAATTTCCCGCGTCAATCCGCGCATCCATGACCCTGTTGGCTTATTGACTTCAGTGGCGGGGGTAGCCGCGCGGGGCCGGGTCGTGCGAGGCGGGGTGCCCAAGGGGGTGCGGGTGCGATGTTCCGTGATCATGATTAAGGGCATGATCACGGAAATTTACCCAGGTCAGGACACGTGCGATGTTCCGTGATCAAGCCCGCGACCATGATCACGGAAACTTGCCCCGGCCGGCCTCTGGCGGACAGGCGCCCCGCCCGGCAAACCCGCCCCACCCGCCTCCACCGCCTCAGACTTACCCCGCAGCCTTGAATCTCCAATAAACCAACAGGGTCATCCATGTTGGTCGGCCGGGGCCGCGAAGCGCGGCATCCTTCACATCCAGTCACACCCGCCACATCCGACGCATACGCACGGACCCAGGTGCCCGGTCATGTGTCTAGCGGCGCGGGCGCTTCGGGTCGGTGAGTGCCGGGCAGTGGCGGAACGTGATCTGGGGGTTGGCCAGTACCACGGAGCTGAGCGTGCCGCCGAAGTCCGCGGACGGAACGCCGTACTGGCGGTCCTTGCCGAACGAGGTCAGCGTGACGCCAGGGATCGACGCACCGAAATTCCAGATGCAGTCGGGTGAGCGGAAAAGGCGGCCGATGCCCTGGCCGGGCTTCCGGGTCAGCGACCAGAATGGGTAGAACTTGGCGCTCAGCGGGGGAGCGGTGCAGTTCAGGCCGGTGAAGATGTTGCAGAGGAATTCAGAGGCGGCCGTGTTCGTCTCGAACCGGATCCGCGGATAGGGCTTGCCCGCCTGATCGAACGGCCCCGCGTACCGCAGCGAAATTGGGTTTTTTCGCGATCCGTTCGGCCACTTGCCCTTCTGGTACGGAATCCCGTCGAAATCAAGGTCGCCGTTCTGGAACCGGTTGCCGGCGCAGAAGTTGACTGGCGAGAACTCGGTCGCTGGCTGGCCGTTGAGCGTCACCCGCCTGGTGCCTTGCGGCAGGCAGATCCCGTCGGCGAACTCGCACAGCTGGCCGCTATTGAAATTGCGGGATGGGCAGGCGATCGGCTCAGTGGTGCCCTGAGTCTTGGCGTTCTTGCAGATTCCTGTCCTGTCGTTGCAGCCGCCTTCGCCGGCGTCGCGCCTGCGGCCTTCGTTCGAGCCGACGCAGGTGTCGAAGACGTTGTTGTCCCTGACGCCGGAAGTCGTCAGCGGGTGCCTGTTGGCGAGCGAATGGCAGGCCTCGGCGTGACCGGTCTCCTGCTCCATCAGCGCGGCACCTGGCAAGGTGCCCCAGGGAGTCTGATTCTGCCGGCTGGCGGTGGCGTACTCCGCGTGGAAGGTGTGCGGGCTGCCCTCGCAGGTCCTGAAGTCGGTGTTCATGAAGCCGTTGTCCTTGCTGGCAGTCATCGTGCCGGTCTTGTGCGTGGTCAGGTCATCGATCGTGGTGGTGAACCCGGCTCGCGGGTCGCTGATCGACAGCCTGAGCACGTCGCCGTCGTGCATCCGCAGCGTGTGCGCGTTCGGCATGAGCGTATGGAAGTTGGCGAGTTGCGGGCTCGGCGGGCCGGCCGGCTTGCCGTTGGTCTGCAGGAAGGCGAAGTTGATCGGCTCTTCGCAGTCCGGGTTGAGGTTCACGAAGTTGAACTGGGACGCGATGCTGTCGATGTTCAAGGCCGCGCACCAGAACGTGCGGCTGCAGCTCACGCTCTCGGCCAACGGCGCGAAACCCGGCGGGTAGAACTGCAATTCCATGAACGCCGAGCCGGCCGCGTTCGGCACGTTGGCGCCGATGTTGGAATCGCTGTCTGGCGTGCATGGGTTTTGCGGATAGGACTTCGGGTCGCACATCGGCAAGCCGAACCACGGTGCAGGGCTCAGCTCCGCGTAGTGGATTACCTTGCCATTGTTATCTGGCGCCCTCGCCGGATCCCTGGGCAGCTTCAGATAATAGGTCATCGTGTTGCCGCTATCCTTGGCATTCGAGATGAAATTAACGCTCGGCTCGTCGTGTCCGACATAGTGACCGTTGTCGATGAAACGCCCGTTGCGCGTGTACTTGCCGTTGACAGGGGCGTTACCCGCCCTTTCCCTCATTGGGCCGCGCGGGTCAGTGCAGCGCATCCGCAGCGCGACGGACACCGGCTGGTACTTGCGGCTCCAGCCGTTGCAGTCCAGGTCATTGGCCTTGTTCGGGGTGACATTGCCCATTGTCAGGGCCGCGTCCGTGGTCGCTTGCGCCCGGGAAGTCAGGCGCGGCCCGGTGGTCGCGTGCGTGGCACCGGGGCTCGCGGCGAAGGCCGCCAGGCTGGCTGCGAGCAGGGCGGACCCGGCGATAAGCGACAAAGCCGGGCGGGTGAGAAATGACCAGCGACTATGCACGTATCGGCCTCTCGGTTGCGGTGAGAAATGCGATTCGGACGAGCTCGCGGCGCGAAAGCACGCGCGGAATCTAACAGTGCCTCATAGGCCGGTCAAGGCACATCGCTGATGGTTTCCATTACTCTGCCCAGGCCTTGGCGTCCGCATCAAGCGGGACAACATCAATACGCGAATTGACGCCTAAATCGCAACATCAGTTGCGCATTCCATGCGAACCCGCCGGGGGCGGCGAGCACCCAAGGCGTACCCAAGGCGGCGCTCCAAGGCGCAACCTAAGTGGCATTGTCCAGCTGATAGCGGGTTATTGCGCTGGGCGCAGCAATTCAAGCAGCTGCGAGGCTCGGTCGGCCGCCGCCGCCGGGTCGGCGTCTGGAGCGCCGACCTGAGGGTCCCAGTTCAGGTCGTAGAAGACCTCGGTGACGCCGTTGCCGGCCAGCCAGTCAACGTCGGCCCTGATCTGGGCTTCGCTGCCGGAGAGCAGCAGCCGGCCGTCGGGACCATTCACCGGCTCGCCGTGCCTGACCACGCCGCGGCAGATGATCCGCAGTGCCTCGGGATCGCGGCCAGCGTCGGCCGCCGCTTCCCGGACGATGGCGATGCTGTCGCTGATCCTGGACAGGTCGGCGCGGCTCGACGTCACCCAGCCGTCGGAGATCTGGCCCACCCGCCGCAGTGCCCTGGGAGCTGTGCCGCCGAGCAGGATCGGCGGGCCGCCCGGCTGGACTGGTCCGGGCGCGACGAGCCCGCGCGGGATCGAGTAGAACTCGCCGCTGAACTCCGTCGGCTGATCGCCCCAGATGGTCCTGAGTACCTTGACGTACTCTGCCATGCGGGCGCCGCGGCGCTCCATGACCGCGCCGGTGCTGGTGAATTCCTCTGGCATCCAGCCAAGGCCGATGCCCAGGTCATGCCGGCCGGCGGAGAGAATGTCGAGGGTGGCGGCCTGCTTGGCCAGGTAGATCGGGGCGACGAACGGCGCGTTGATCACCGCGACCCCCAGCCTGATCCGGCTGGTCACCGCCGCCGCGAATGATAGGGCGGCCATCGGGTCGAGTACGCTCTGGTAGACCGGATCCATGCCCGACCCCTCAGGGACGAGCAGTCGCTGGAAAGACCATAGCGAGTAGTAGCCATTCTGGTCGGCCCTGGTAGCGAACGAGGCGATGTTCTCAGGGGTTGCCCACGCCCCCGACACTGGCAGGCCGAATCCGATCTTCATTCCGCCTAGCCTAGTGGCCGCCCGGCCAGAGCCGCCTTTCGGCCGACCCGGGGCCTTGCCTGCCTGGCGTCTGCCACACTGGGACGCGTTGGGTGAAAGCTCAATTATCTTGGAGACATCAGCGTCGGACCGTCGATCACAGCCGGTCACAGAATGGAGCGGACCATGGAGTCCAACGCGCGAGTGTGGATCGCCGCGCTACGCCAGTCCCACGAAAGGCTGCTCGGCCTGGTCGGGCCGCTGTCACCCGAGCAGATCGCGGGCCCGTCGTACTGCCGGGACTGGACGATCGCTCAGGTACTGTCGCACCTCGGCAGCGGGGCCGAGATCGCCACGACGCTGATGCTTCCGGCTGCCCTCGGCCAGGCCGAGCCAGCCGACCGGGATGCCTACCAGCCGATCTGGGACAGGTGGAACGCGATGACCCCCGACGAGCAGGCCGCGGCCGGGCTCATGTCGGACGCCCAGTACGTCCAGGCGCTGGACGGGCTCAGCGACGATGAGCTGGCATCGATCAGCTACCTGTTCTTCAACATGACTCTCGACGCCGTCGGCATGATCAGGCTGCGCCTCGGCGAGCACGCGCTCCACACCTGGGACGTAGCCGTCATGCTCGACCCGGCCGCCGAGGTGTCGGAAGACGCGGCCAGCCTGCTGATCGACAATGTCCCTGCCTTCCTCGCGCCGCGCCTGGGCAAGCCGCAGGACCCGCCGTTCCGTGCCCGGATCAGGACGACCGAGCCGGCTCGCGACTACCTGCTGAACGCCGCTGCTGACGGCGTGACGATGAGCGGCTGGCCGGCCGAAGGCGGAGTCGATGCCGCTGGCACCGAGATCGCGGACATTACGATGCCCGCCGCGGCGCTGCTCAGGCTGTCTTACGGCCGGCTAGACGCGGATCACACGCCGCCGGCCGTAGTCGCCAAGCCAGCCGAACTCGACCGGCTGCGGGCTATTTTCCCCGGCTTCTGAACTGTTCTCCGGCCGCTGGCCCGCACGGCCGGGCGGGACCCGTCAGGCCGGAGCATGCCGGTCAGCCGAGCAGCGCGCGGACCTCAGCTCGCACCGAGATGGCGCATCCCCAGGACAGCGTCACGCCAGCGCCGCCGTGCCCGTAGTTGTGGACGACGTGCCGGCCGTCGGCGAGAGCTTCCCGCTCTAGCCTTACCTGGGGCCGGACCGGCCTGAGCCCGACCCGGTGCGCCAGCACCGGCGCGTCGGCCAGCCTCGGCTCGATCTCCGCGCAGTGGCGCAGGATCCGGGCCGCCGTCTCCTGATCGGGTTCGGTGCTGACGTCGCCCGCGACTTCCGTTCCGCCAAGCAAGGCGGTAGCGCCGTGCGGGAACACGTAGGTGATCTCACTCGGCAGGCCGCGGTCGCCGACGAAGAACTCAGTAAGACCAGGATTGGCCACCACGACTACCTGGCCGCGCACGGGCGTCAGCGCGGCGTCGGCCGCCAGTATCCGGGCACCGAAGCCTGCGCAGTTCACGATCACCGGCGCCGCCGACCTGGCAGCGGCCTCGGCGAGATCGCGCAACGGCTTGCCGACCTGCAGCAGGCCACCGCCCGCAATCACCTGATCGAGGAGATAGTCCAGGTAGGTGGCCATGCTGATGACGGGCGCCCGGTAACGCCACCCGGCACCGAAACCGGCCGGAAGCGTCGCCGGATCGGCGGCCGCGAGCCCCGGCAGCCCGGCGGCGTAGCCGGGCGCATCGGCGCGATCGCCGAGGACAGCGGCCAGCCCGTTGACCTCATTGACTCCGGTGGCGCCGTCGGCGGCGAGTTCGCGGAACCGGTGCAGCGTCTGGAGCCCCCACGGGCCGACCCGCCCGTCGGCACCGACCAGGTGCGCTCCCCAGAGCGCGCCCGCGGCCGCCGATGTCGTGCGGTGCGGCGGATCGGCCGCGTAGTTCGTCACTGAGAACCCGGCCTCGAGCAGGACCAGAGCGGTGGTAAGTCCCGAGACCCCGGCTCCGATGACGAAGACATCGGGACTGCCCTTGCTCATACCAGGCAACGTACCCCAATTTGCAGGCCGGACGCAGGACCGCTTTGCGGGCTCTGCCCATTTGATTCGGCCCCTGCAGCGCCTATGCTGATCGTGCAATTGTGAGGAGACTTCGTGAGCGTTACCTTCGTGATAATTCTGGTCGTAGCCGTGGCAGCCAACATCTTCCGTAGCTTCAGGCGGACAAAGCGGATGATCAGGCGCGGTCCCGACTGGACGCCGATGGATGGGTTCAATCCGAACGGTCCCGGCGGGATGGACGTCAGGCACCACGCGGGAGGCAGCGGTCACGGCCATCACGGCGGCGGCGGCTTCGGCGGCGGTCACCACGGCGGTGGTGGTGGCGGCGGTGACTCAGGCGGCGGGGGCCATCACCACTGAATCACCGCTGAGCTACGTCTGTGCCGCCCGCTCCGGCTTGCGCGACGCCGGATCATGAACACCAGCCAATGTCAGTGGTTTTACTGATCCTCGGATTCCGCGCGGCGCGTAAGGTGGCAATGGCCTGATAAGGAGGGCTCCATGAACCCCCTACTTTTCCTCTTAATTATCGCCTTCGTAGTGTGCCCAGCCTGCGCGGCGACAGCCAATCTGGTTCGCAAGCGCCAGCGCACGAGACTGATCGGCAAGCGGGGGTACACGGCGGTCGACGGAGTCGATCCGATCCGGGGCAGTTGGAACGCGATCGGGACCCTCGAGCTTAACAATGGCGGCAGCCACGGCCACAATGGCGGCAGCCACGGCCACGGCGGTGTCCACGGCGGCGGTGTCCATGGCGGCGGTGTCCATGGCGGCGCAGGTCACATCGGCGGGGGTCACATCGGCGGGGGAGGTCCCGTCGTCGGCGGCCACCACGGCTGACGACGTCATCGCGGCTTGCCGTCGCGCCAGGAGCAGGTGCTGCTTCCCGGCAACAGAGCGCGCCGCTGATGGCGCCGGGTCACCGGGCAGGTGATCGCGGAGAGTTCCCGTGCTGCGGCATGATCGCGGAGAGTTTCCCGTCGTTTCGGCGGAGACTTCTCGCAGCACGGAGTGTTTACCGTGCTATTTGCGGAAAGGCCTCCGCGATACGTAAAGTCTCCGCGCCAGAGCAGGAAAGTCTCCGCGCCAGAGCAGGAAAGTCTCCGCGCCAGAGCAGGAAAGTCTCCAGGTGACCCGGGATCGTGGCGAGTCAGGCGCCGTGCCCCTGGCACGGCGCCGCCGGGGGGCATCGTGAGCATCGTGGCCCTCCCTGTTGCTGTCAGCGGTCCTTTCTGACAGCAACGGGGCCTCCCCGTTGCTGTCAGGACAGCATCAGGCAGGGCCGCGTTGCTGTTAAAACCAGTGGCTGACAGCAACAGGGAGGGCCACGATGCTGTCAGGGGCTTGCCAGGCCGCACTCCGGTGCGGCACTTCAGTTCCAAGATCAACTCAGGCTCAGTGGCAACCAATCTTAGCCAATCGGCATTGCTCGGGCGACGGGACTCCGCCCGAGCCAGCGGGGCCGGCGGCGCACGAGCCGCTAAATCTGGCCATGCAGAAGTTCGGCGACGATGCGTGGCACGGCGGTCCCGATGGGCTCGGTGATCACAGCCGCGGCCAGCTCGTCGTAGGGCGTCGGGTCGCGGTTGACTACCACCAGGCTGGCGCCGTGCTCGACGGCGACCGCGCACAGCGAGGCGGCGGGTTCCACCGTCAGGGTGCTCCCGATCGCGAGCATCAAGTCGCACTCCTGGGCAACGCGGATGGCCCTGGCCAGCACAGAACGGTCGAGTGCCTCGCCGAACATCACGGTCGCCGATTTCAAGATCCCGGCGCAACGCAGGCACGCAGGGTCGTCCTCGCCCGCCCGCACGCGGCCGAGAGCGTCGGCCATCGCGGTCCGGTCGCCGCAGCCGACGCACACCACCCCGAACATCGTCCCGTGCAGCTCGAGCACCCGCTCCTCCGGTGTCCCGCCGCGCTGATGCAGGCCGTCGATGTTCTGGGTGATCACCCACGTATCGAGGTGCTCGCCTGCCCGGGCTAGCGCCCGGTGCGCGTCGTTCGGCTCAGCCGACCATCCAGGATGTCGCAGCCTGGCCTGCCACGACCGCCGCCGCAACTCGGGTTCGCTGACATACGCCGAGTAGGTCGAAAGCCGCTCGGCCGACGGATTGCGCGTCCAGAGCCCGTTCGGGCCGCGAAAGTCCGGAATGCCCGAGTCGGTGGAGATCCCGGCGCCGGTCAGGACCGTCAGCCGGGCAACCCCGTGGGTCCACGATGACACGTTCCCGCTCACGCATGCCATGGTCGGGCTACGCGACCCCAGGCGCAAATTGGCCGACAGAGCCAGCAGAGCTAGCGGAGCCGACAGAGCCAGCAGAGCCGGATCAGGGTCCGGCAGTCACCCGGGCGCAGATCTCCGGCCACCAGTCAGGCCCTGGCCTGGCGGTCTCGATCCACCAGTTGGCACCCGCCTCCGCGTAAGGAACGGAGAGCTCGGCCACTTCGCCAGCTCCCGCCGCCACCTCGGCCCAGACCGCCATGTCGTACCCAGCGCCGCCGCTACCAGCGCCGCCGCTACCAGCGCCGCCGGACCCAGCGCGCCCGGCCCGCATGGCCCCGATCTGGCCGCTGACCTCGGCGATGTCGGCCGCCGACGGCCTGACCAGGCCGCCGGGACCGAACCTGATCGGCACCATGCCGTCCCACCGCGCCGCCCGCTCGATCGGCCGCTGGTTGGGCAGCACGCCAGCGACCCAGACCGGAATCCGGGGCCGCTGCACCGGCGTCGGGGTGAACCTGACCGGGTCGATCGTGAAGTGCTTGCCCCGGTAGCTGAACCGCTCGCCGCTCCACAGCCCGGCGAGGATGTCGAGGCCCTCGTCGAGCAACTCACCCCGCTCCCGCGGCCCCGCCGGGTCGCCGAAGATCCCGAAGTCGCCGTAGTCGGGCGAGCCGATGCCCACGCCGAGGATCAGCCGCCCGCCGCTCAGCCGGTCGAGCGTGGTGGTCTCCCGGGCCAGCTGCCACGGACGGCGGCGCGGCAGCGGCGTCACCATCGTGCCGAGCTTGATCCGGCTCGTCTTCGCCGCGACCACGGCGAGGACCATCCAGGGGTCGACGATCGGCGGCCCGTCGCCGCTGTCGGAGAACACCATGTGGTCCCACAGGAAGTACCCGTCGAACCCCGCCCGCTCGACCTCGACTCCCAGGTCGACAAGCCCGCCGGGATCTTCGCCGAAACAGGGGACCGCTATCCCGTGCCGAATGTCATGCATGGTGGAACGCTCCCTTGCCGGGTCTGCAGTCGTATCTAGGTTGCTCAGGCCACCCGGCTGGTCGCCGGGAAGTCGCTCCGGCTGGCCAGCAGCCGCTTCAGCTCGGCCGGCCCGCCCGCCCGCACCGCCAGGTGCGTCTTGGCCAGGCTCAGCTGCGCACCGCCGTCCCCCGCGAACGCGGCGCCGCACAACTCAGGCTCCACATTCGCGATCGCCAGGATGGCACCAGCGCCGCCCATCGGGCCGGCCAGCGCGAGCAGAGCTGAGGAGCCCACGTAGGTCGCGCCCGGATAGTGGGTGAGCTCGTCGAGCAGCCGGTCAGCGCTGCCCGATGAATCCTTGATCCCGGCCACGGGAAGCCCCGGCAGCTGGTCGACCGGCACGCCCGGGGAAGACACCCAGGGCACGTGGTAAGCGAGCACCGGCTTGCCGGCCGCGGCCTTCGCCACCCCGGTGTAGAACGCGTGCAACAGCGAATCGACGGCCCGGCCACCAGGGTCGCCCGCGGGGCCGATCGCGGAGTCCCAGTCCGGCGGGGGATAGGCGAGCACGGCATCGGCTCCCGCCTCGACCGCGGCCTCCGTGAGGCGCGCCGCGACGTCGGCCGACGCCGCTCCGGTACCCGCCAGCACCGGCACGTCGGCGGGCAGCGCAGCGCGCACCGCCCTGATCAGCCCGACCCGCTCGCCATCGGTCAGCTTCCCGGCCTCACCCGTTGTCCCGGCCACCAGTACGATCCGCATCCCGCGTCGTGCCAGGTCCTGTGCATGGCGCGCGGTCGCGGCCTCGTCCGCCGCCCCGCCCGAGTCGAAGATCGTCACGAGGGCCACGCCCACGCCACTAAAGAGAAGCCCCGCTGTGTCTCCGCTCACCTGTATCTCCGCTCACAGGACGGTTGCCCGTCTCGATCGTCGTCCTCAGTCCGTGCCGTCAGTCTGCACCGCCTTGTCCGGGATCGGCCCGGCGGTGCCGCGACCGGCTGCTCGGAAGGCTCGCACCGCTGTGCCGTTGGTGTCGTTGCGGCAGCACCAACGGCACAGCGGTGCGTCGGCCGGCCGGTCAGTCCGGGTAGCGCTGGCCTGGGCGTGACAACGAGCCTCTGGTCAGCCGCCGCCCAGGTCCCTATACTACTCTTCGTCGACAATCGACAATAATGGCGGGTCATTATGTGACACGCGACGAAACGGTTCCGCGAGCAGGGACGCCCGGCGGGACGACTCGCGGGCCGAAGGCGCGCAGCCACACGGGGAAGGGGGGAGGCGGGTGGGGTCTGAAGGCAAGCACGACTTCGACGGGCAGGTCGCGGTCGTGACCGGGGGGTCGAACGGGATCGGCCGGGCGATCACCCGCGGGCTGATCGACGCGGGCGCGTCCGTGATCGTCGTCGACCTTGTCAACTCCGGGTACTTCGACGGCGAGCCCAGGGTAGCCACGATAGCCGGCGATGTCGCCGAGCACGGGCTCGCCGAAGCGGTCGTCGCCGAGGCGGCCGAGCGGTTCGGCCCGGTCGGCATCTGTGTCAATGACGCCGCATCCTATCCGGATGGCACCCTGCTCGGCATGACGCCGCAGGCCTGGGACCGGGTGTTCGCCGTCAACGTGACCGGCTCCTTCATGATGATGCAGGCCTTCGCCAGGCACCGGGTGAGCAGCGGGGGAGGCGGCGCTGTCGTCAACATCTCCACCGGCTCGGCGCGGAGCCCGCGCCCAGGCGGCGCCGCGTACGCGGCCTCGAAGGCCGCGGTGGAGATCATGAGCAAGGTATTCGCGATGGAACTCGGCGAGCACGGCATCCGGGTCAACGTGGTCTCGCCCGGTTATGTCGACGTACGCGGCTGGAGCGATGCCTATCCTGACCGCGCGCCCGAAGAACTCAGGCAGGCGCTGGTGCGGTCGATCCCGCTCGGCGTCGCCGGGCATCCGGCCGACATCGCGAACGCGGTGCTCTTCCTGGCCTCCCCCGGCGCCGCGCACGTCACCGGTGCCGTGCTCCAGGTAGATGGCGGGTCAGGGGCAGGCAGATTCGCGCTGGGCTCGCACGTCCGCGCGCAGGAGGAGGGGGACACCCGTGCCCGCGGATAGCCCGAGCCAGCCAATCGCGGCGACCGTCGGCGTGTCCAGGTACTTCTCGGTCGGGCACGCGTCGATCGGCAGGCCCCGTCCGGTGCTCAAGGCCGTCGACGACGTATCGCTGGAGATCCACCGCGGCCAGACCCTCGCTCTGGTCGGGGAGACCGGCTCGGGTAAGACTACGTTCGGCCGGCTGCTTCTTGGCCTTTACCGGCCGACCAGCGGCGACATTCTGTACCAGGGATCGAGCATCCTGGACCGGGGCAGCGAGGCGGCCCGGGCGGTCAGGCGACAGATCCAGGGCGTCTTCCAGGACCCGTACTCATCGCTGAATCCGACGATGACCGTCGGCCAGTCGCTCGCCGAGGTGCTGAAGGTACACAAGATCGCGAGCCGCGCCGAACGTCCCGAGCTCGTGGCCGAGTTGCTGCGGACCGTCGGCCTGTCGCCAGCGCAGGCCGCCAGGCGGCCGCAGGCGTTCAGCGGAGGCGAGCGCCAGCGGGTCGGCATCGCCAGGGCACTGGCCGCGCGCCCGACTTTGCTGGTAGCCGACGAGCCGCTCTCCGCGCTCGACGTCTCGATCCAGGCTCAGGTGCTCAACCTGCTGATCGCGCTCCAGGCCGAACGCGGGCTGACCTACCTCTTCGTCACCCACGACCTGGACGTAGCCAGGCACATCAGCCAGCGGACGGCGGTGCTGTACCTGGGCCGGGTAGTCGAGTACGCGCCGACGGCGGAGATCTTCGCCGAGCCACTGCATCCGTATACCCGCGCGCTGGTCAAGGCGGCGCCCAAGCTGACGACGCGGCGCAAGGCCATCAAGCCCGCCCTGACCGGCGACATTCCCAACGCGATCGAGCGGCCGCCCGGCTGCCACTTCCACCCGCGCTGCCCGATGGCGATGCCGGTCTGCTCCGAGCGCGAGCCTGTGCTCCTGCGGCTTGGCGGCGCGTCAGCAGGCGAGGGCCGGTCGGTGGCCTGCCATCTGCATGACAAGGAACTGATGGGCGCCAGGGCCTAGCGTTCCAGGTCGCCGAAGCCTTCCAGGTAATGGTCGCGGATCGCCTTCCGCAACTCGGCGAGATCGTCCCTGGCGACCGCCTGGAGCAGCGGCCGGTGCCGGTCGACCGCGTCGTCGAGGCTGATGCCCTGCCGCTCGATCGATGAGCGCATGAGCGCGCCCATCTGGCTGTTCAGCATGGACCACAGGTCCTTCAGGCGGCGCCTGCCCGATACCTCGATCAGCACGGCGTGGAACTTGGTGTCGCTTTCCACGACCGCGTCCAGGTCATCGGCCCGGGCGCCGGCGGCCATTTCCGCCAGGGCCTGGCGCAGGCGCTCGGCCAGTTCCTCGTGGTTCTGGCCGAGGCCGCCCATCACGCTCGCGTCCTCGAGCACGAACCGGGCGTAGCAGACGTCCTCGGTGTCCTCGGCGGACATCCTGGTGACAATGCTGTACCGGCGCGGCACGATCGCGATCAGGCCCTCGGATTGCAAGCTCCGCATGGCATCGCGAATTGTTCCGCGGCTCACGCCAAATTCGGCCGCGAGATTAGCTTCCACCAGGCGAGTATCCGCCGGGAGCTCATTATTCAGTATCCGGTGCCGCAGCGCGCGGCCCACTGCTTCGGGCAGCGACACATGCTCAAGAATGGCGCTAGCCTCCCTTCCGCTATCTGACGGCCCTGTCACCTTATGTTCAGCATAGAGGCGGTCAATCCGGTGTGACCAGCGACGTCCTGCCTCGGGCGCAGTGCTGATGCAGGACCTGTCAAAACCGCCGTCATTCCCGGTCCGTGGCCAGGAAGCGGGCTTGCCCCGTGCACGATAACCCCGATTGTGACCCACCCGCGCCGGTATCCGATGTTGTATCGCGCATCAATGTCAAGAATTGCGACTAGATCACCCAGCAACAAGGGACCGGCCGCGCCGGCCGGGCCGGCCCGCAGTTGCAGGTCGAGGTCCCACGCGGCGGCTGGCCTGCCCAGGCCATTGCCGGCCAGTTCCGCTGGCAGGACTGCTCGCACGCTGACCTCGAGTGCCTGATCTCCGGCTCCGGCGGCTGCCTGCGTGACCGGAAGCGCCGGCAGGAGCGCGGGGTCGATGTTGAGCGTCGTGACGTCAGGCCGCGGCCACCCGGCGCCGGCGCCCTGGCCGATGCTGCGGACGCTGACCTGGTCTCCTGGCCGCATCCTGGCCAGGTCGCCGGCTCCGAAGCCGGCGATCAGCCGGCCGCTCTCGCCGCGCTTGCCTATGACGGCGCCGGCCGCCCCGGCGGCGGCGCCCGTCCTGACCACGGCCAGGTTGCCGATGCAGGAATAGAGCAGCAGGGCGTGGCGGGCCGCGTCGTCCGGGTGGATCAGGCACACGCCCGGCGCGACGTGGTCGCTGCCGGGGGCCAGCGCCGAGTCGCCGAGGCTGACGCCCAGCACCAGGCCGCCGTCGCCGACCGGCACGTACGGGGCGCCGTCCGCGTCGATCCGGTACGGGCTCTCGCCGAACGACGGGTGCTCGACGACGCCGAGCAGGTTGACGGCGACCGGCGCGAGTCGCTGGTTCACGGAGCCAGCTCCCCCTGGTGGTACCAGGCGGCCAGATTCGCCGCTGGGTCGTCGATCAGCTCGAACGCCTCGGCCGGGCCGCTGAGCAGCGAGCTCGGCCCCGGTCCGTGACCGAAGAGCATGCACTGGCCGGTCGAGATCACCCCGATGGTCAGATAGCCGGCCCGGTAACCGCGGCCAAACCGGTGATCCTGGTGCTCAAGCGCGACGATGTCGCCCACGCGCAGCGACTCCAGGCCGAGCGACAGGTCATCGCCGAGCCCGGCGTAGGCACCCATCAGGTCGGTGTTGGCGTATTCGGAAATCATCCCGACCCCGGCGCCGATGGCCTGCGCCGGAACTCTCGCCGCGACGTGGACCGCGAGGCGTCCGTCCGGGCTGGTGCCGCCTGGCATGGAGTCAATGAGCCCGGGGGAGCAGTTTTTCACCATGATCTTCGGGTGTTCGGTCAGCCGCAGGCCCTGCCCGGTCGCCGTGATCGTGACCGGGTCGCCGGTGGTGATCATGGCGCTGGCCTCCTCGCCGAAACAGGCGAGCACGTAGGCGTGCTGGCCGATCACGTGGCCGGTCGCCCCGGCGGCCGGCCCGCCGCTGACCGTGACCTGGTTGCCGACGCAGGTGAGGAACTGGACGGCCATGTTCGCGCCGGGATCACGGTGCCTGACGGAGGCGCCGGGCTCCAGGTGGTCGCTGGCGTAGCCGGTCGCGGGGTCGCCGCAAGCCGCGCCCAGCGTCATGCCGCCCATGCCTGGCAGCGCGAACGGCTGGCCGTCGGCCCGACCCGGTAGCCGTGCCGGTCGGCCAGCGGCGGCCAGACCTCGCCGGCGAGCACCTGCGTGATCAGGGTCTCCGCGTTCGTCGCTGCCTTCATGTCGCGGCCTGGATCTGGGCCGCGGCCTGAGCCTGGGCCGGGGTCGCGCTGGCGGTCGCGGACAGCGGGAAGTCGACCCAGGCCCGCCGCCGGAACGATGCCTCGAACGCGTTGATCGTCTCCTGCACCAGCGCGGCCTGAGCGAAGTCGCCTTGCGGCGCCGGGCAGTCGCTGGTGATCTCGGTGATGAAGTCGGAGATCAGGTTCGAGTAGAACAGGTACTCCCACGGCTCGCCCGAGTGGCCGCCCGCGGGGAAGAACTCGCCAGGCACCTCGACCTCGGTGAACTCGACCGCGTCCTTGGTCGCGGTCTTGATGGTCTGGCAGATGCCGAACTCGTCGACCAGCCTCGCGATGATGGCGCCTTCCGACCCGTAGATGCGGGCCTCGATGCCGGGGTAGTTGCCGACGGTCACGTACGACGACTGGATCGAGGCCAGCGCGCCGCCCTTCGAGCCGAACTCGGCGATCCACATGTCGCCGTCGTCGATATTCGCCCTGGTCATCTCGCCGGTATCGCGGATCATGCGCACGGGCACGAAGTTGCGCATGGTCCCGATCACAGAGCGCAGCGGCGCTCCGAGCCACCAGTGCATGATGTCGATGATCGGAGCCCCGTAGCCTTCGATCGACGAGACGGTGATCACATCGGGGTCGGCGTCCGGGTTAACCTGACGGAGCGGCGTGGCGGGGTCGATCCACTGGCTGTTCTGCTCGTAGCCGTTGAACATGTACGGCTCGCCGATGAACCCGCTATCGATCAGCGACTTGGCGTACTGAATGGCCGGCGCGTACCTGAACGTGAAGCCGACCTTGGTCTTCAGCCCGCTGGCGGCGGCCAGCCCGGCCGCTTCCCTGGTCTTGCGGTAGTCCTGATGCACCGGCTTCTCGCACAGCACGTGCTTGCCGGCGCAGAGCGCGGCGTGGCTGATCTCGTAGTGCGGCCGGTTGCCGGTCACCACGTCGACGACGTCGATCGCCGGGTCGCCGAGCAGTTCGCGGTAGTCAGTGACCGCCCGGCTCACGCCGAACGCGGCCGCGGCCTGCGCCAGCGCTCCGGGGTCGGTGTCGGCCAGCGCGACGACTTCGGCCCTGCCATCTCGCTGCCAGCCAGGGATGTGCGCCCGCTGTGCCCAGCGTCCCGCTCCCACGACCGCGACCGCGAGCTTGCCTGATGCCACCGGTGTCATCCCTGCCTTCGTTTGTAGCCGGCGTTAATAGCCGGCCGAGCTGTCAAACACATTGCGGAGCGGCTGGCCAGCCAGCCAGCGCCTGAGATTGTCGATGAAAAGATCGGTGATCAGCTCGTTCTCGGCCGCGACCGTGGAGGCCGAGTGCGGGGAAATGAGCACGTTGGGCAGGTCCCACAGCGGGGATGACTCGGGCAGCGGCTCGGTCTCGAACACGTCGAGGCACGCTCCGCCAAGGTGCCCGGCAGCCAGCGCGTCGATCATGGCCGCTTCGTCCACGACCTGGCCGCGGGCGATGTTCACCAGCACGGCGGCGGGCTTCAGCAACTCGAGTTCCTTGCGGCCGATGAGCTGGCGAGTCCGGTCGGTCAGCGGGCAAGCCAGGATCAGCGCGTCAACGTCCGGCAGCACGGAGCCGATCTCGGTGTCGGCGACGTAGGACGTCACGCCTGCCACGTCGTAGTCGCGGCCCGGCCGCCCGGCGCCGATCACCTGGACCCCGGCGGCGGCGAGTAGCCTCGCGACCTGCCGGCCGACCCCGCCCAGGCCGACGACCAGCGCGCTCGACCCGGCTAGCTGCCTGGTCGTGTGCCGCTGCCAGTGATGCCTTGCCTGCCAGTCCGCCAGCACCGGCATGCCCTTGGCGAAGTACAGCAGCCCGGACAGCGTGAACTCCGCCAGCGGCACGCCGTGCACGCCGGCCGCCGTGGTGAATACGATGCCGCTCCCGGCCAGGCCGGTTCGCTCGAGGAACCCGCCGATCCCCGCGCTCGTGCCCTGGACCCAAGCCAGCCCGGGGGAGTTCGCCGGGATCTGTTCCGGTGCCTGCCAGTCGAAGTCGAAGCTGACATCGGCCATCGCCCGCAGTTCGTGCCAGCGCCGCAGGTCCTGCGCCGTGAGGTCAGGCTTGATGCCGCCGTGATCGCACGGATACCGGGGCACGGGCAGCAACTCGGGCGCGTACAGCAGCCGAACGCGCGGATCGGCTGCCGCGATCCGCTCAGCGTGCTCCGCCTCAAGCGGCGAGGCGATCAGGACATGCACCGCGTCGGCCACCGCCCCGCCTTTCCTGCTCTCTTTTTGCGCGAGCACAGTCGCGCTCACACTCTTATGTCCGCACTGCCGCTTCGCGCTCGCGTTTCCGCGCGCCCGGCAGATTGTCGACAGTCAACGACTATCGCAAGCGCTGGGCTGGCCCGTCAAGGCTGGAGCGCACCGCACCGGCAGCGCGGGCCGCGTTGCTCGCGAGATCCGGCCGCGCCGGGACCTGGCTGTGCCGGGACCTGGCCCGGGCCTGCGCATACTTCGCCTGCGGCCGAAAGTGGTCTATTGACGGTAACCCCGTCCCTACCTACAGTTAGACGACGCTGTCGACAATCGACCACGTTACTCGTCAAAGACACTCTGTCGACAATCGACGAAATGGGGTGCGCCATGGTTCGCGCTCGCCGGCTTAGCCTCGGCCTGATCGCCCTTGCCCTCGGCGCTGCCGCCTGTTCAAGCACCGGCTCGACAACGCGGTCGGGGTCGGCTTCCGGCAGCAACACGCTCGTGATCGCCAATGCCGTCCGGGTGGACACGCTCGACCCCGAGGCCAACTCGGTGAACGAGTCCATCTGGATGGACCAGAACCTGTACAGCCGCCTGCTGCAGCCGAACGCCACGGGCACCGCGCTGCTGCCCGACCTCGCGACCTCATGGGACGTCGCGCCCGACGGGCTCACTTATACGTTCCACCTGCGCGATGCCAAGTTCAGCAACGGCCAGCCGGTCACCGCGAGCGACGTGGTCTTCTCGATCGACCGGTCGCGGAAGTTCGCCGGCGGCTGGGGATTCCTGCTGACCCCGGTCAAGGCCATCACGGCGAAGGACGCGCACACCGTGGTGATCACGCTTTCGGAAAAGCACGCGCCGCTGCTGGCTGACCTGGCCATGTACGCGTACTCGATCGTGCCGCGGAAGCTGGCCACCGCCGAGGGCAAGAGCTTCTTCCAGCATCCCGTGGGCAGTGGCCCGTTCCACGTCACCTCGTACAAGCCAGACAGCGAGATTGACCTGGCGCGCAACCCGTTCTTCTACGGCACGAAGCCCAAGATCGACAAGGTCAAGTACCTGATCGTGCCCGACGACAACAGCCGGGTGCTGATGCTGGAGAGCAAGAAGGCCGACGTCATCGAGAACCCGCCTGGCAACCTGACCAGCCAGATCGACAAGACGCCGGGCCTGCACGTCAACCTGTTCCCCTCGACCAGGGTCGACTTCATCCAGCTCGACGAGCACTTCGGGCCGTTCAAGAAACTGGCGGTGCGCCAGGCGCTGAACTACGCGATCGACAGGAACGCCATCGTCAAGCTCGCCTATCAGGGCGACGCGGTGCCGGGTGCCTCGTTCATGCCGTATCACATGCAGTTCTTCGACAGCTCGATCAAGCCGTACCCGTACGACCCGGCCAAGGCCAGGAAGCTGCTCGCGCAGGCCGGGTACCCCCATGGGTTCAAGACCTTCCTGATCACGGTCAGCGGTGACGTGGCCGGCCAGGCCGAGGCCGTGGTCGTGAAATCCGAGCTGGCCCAGGTCGGCATCACGGTCGCGATCCAGTCCTACGAGCTGCTGACCGCCTATGACAAGGAAGACAACGGTCACTCCGAGATGGGCGAGCGGTACTGGACCAACGACATCATCGACCCCGACGAGGTCGCCACGTTCGGCGCCGACTGCAAGGGCGGCGCGAATTCCTTCAACAGCTACTGGTGCGACGACCAGGCCAACAAGCTCGTGGACAGCGCCAGGTCCGAGCTGGACAGCTCGGTCAGGCAGCACCTCTACAGCCAGGTGCAGCAGATCGTCTACGACCAGTCGCCTTTCATCGTGACCGACTACAGCCCCTACAGGTACGGCGTCGGCAGCTGGGTCAAGGGATTCCACGTCTCGCCGCTCGGCGCCTACGACCTGTCATTGGAGACCTTGACCGTCGGCCAGCCGTGAGCCGGTTCGGGACGCTTCCCCGGCGGCTCGCGCACCTGGTCGTGATCTTGTTCGGGATCACGCTCGTGACCTTCTTCCTGCTGAGGCTGATCCCCGGCGATCCCGCGCTGGCCATCCTCGGCAGCAGCTATACCCACAAGCGCGCGACCGCGATCGATGCCACGCTCGGCCTCAACAAGCCGATCTGGACGCAGTACGGGCTGTTCATGAACCACTTGTTCCGCGGCAACCTGGGCTACTCCTTTTTCTACAATCAGTCGGCCACCGCCGTCATAGAAGCGCACCTCGCTCCGACCGTGTTCCTGGTGATCTACAGTGCCGTGCTGGCGGCCGTGATCTCGCTGCCGCTCGGCTTCATCTCGGGGATCAGGCGCGGCGGCGCCGTCGACCAGGCGACCAGGGTCTTCTTCACGGTGAGCTTCGCGATGCCGGCGTTCTGGCTCGGCATCATCTTGCTGCTGGTGCTGAGCGTGCACCTGAACGCCTTCCCGATCAGCGGCTTCGGCCGGGGGCTGGCCGGCCATCTGTACTACCTGTTCCTTCCGGCGCTGACGATCGCGCTCGGCTTCTCGACGGTCCTGATCCGGAGCCTGCGCACTGCGACGATCGCGACGCTCCAGGCCGAGTTCATCGATACCGCGAGGATGAAAGGTGTCGCCTACCACAAGATCCTGCGCAGGCACGTCTTCCGCGTGGCGGTGCTCGCCGTGGTCGCCGTCTACGGAGTCAACCTGGCCTACCTGATCAGCGGCACGGTGCTGGTCGAGAACGTGTTCTCCCTGCCAGGGCTCGGCCAGCTGCTGGTCAACTCGGTCAGCAACCGCGACTACCCGGTTGTCCAGGGCGTCGCGCTGCTGTTCGCCGTGCTGATCGTGGTGATCAACCTGCTCACCGACATCACCCAGGCCAGCCTCGATCCCCGCGTCGGTCAGGAGATCGGAGAATGACTACGTCGCAGAGCGCCGGCTGGCCTGGCCCGTCCGAGCTGCTGATGAAGGCCGCGCAGCGGACCAGCGACCGGTCCCGCAGCACCGGGCGGCGCCGGTTCGTGCTGATCGCGGGCCTGGTCATGCTGGGCATCGCGATCCTGGCGATCGCCGGGGCGCCGCTGCTGGCCGCCAGCTCGCCGATCAAGATCGACGTGCTGCATCCGCTGTCTCCGCCGATGACCGCCGGTCACCTTCTCGGCACCGACCAGTTCGGCCGGGACGTACTGTCGAGGATCCTCTACGCCGGCCGGATCGACCTGGCGATCGCGTTCGGCGCGACTAGCGTCACGCTCGTCTTCGGCACGATCGTCGGGCTGGTGGCCGGTTACGTCGGCGGCTGGGTGGACAACCTGCTGATGCGGCTCGTCGACCTGTTCTTCGCGTTCCCGTTCCTGGTCCTGATCATCGCCATCATCGCGATGCTCGGCCCGAGCATCTTCAATATGTTCGTGGCCATCTGGATCACCAGCTGGGTGAGTTACGCCAGGATCATGCGAGCCCAGACGGTGGTGGCCAAAAAACAGCAGTACGTGCTGGCCGCGCGTGCCCTTGGCTACAGTCGCCTGCGGGTTATGTTCCGCCATATCCTTCCGAACACTGCCTCGGCGGTGATCATCTTCTCGATGGTCGACGCGATCGGCAACATAATCTTGGCGGCGTCGCTGGGTTTCCTCGGCCTCGGGGCTCAGCCGCCTACCCCGGAGTGGGGCACGATGATCTCCGACGGCCAGAACTACATCTTGTCGTCGTGGTGGATCGCGACGCTGCCCGGGCTGGCCATTGTCTTCGTCGGCGTCGCGTTCAGCCTGATCGGCGACGGCCTGGCTGACATTCTCCGGCCGGGTGAGCGTTGATGGCGGGGGGCTCCGGGGGGTCGTCCCCCCGGGTTAGCACAGTGCTCACCGTGCGGGATCTGCGCACCTACCTGGCGACGCGCCATGGCGTGGTGCGGGCGGTGGACGGGGTGTCGCTCACCGTGGGCCAGGCCGAGGTGCTGGGCGTCGTGGGGGAGAGCGGCTGCGGCAAGACGGTCACCTGCCGGACGATCATGGGCCTGATGCCGCGCCGCACCTCCTACAGCAGCGGCGAGGTGATTTACCACCCGCGCGGCGACGCCAACCTGCTCGGCCTGTCACAGCGCGAACTGCGGCAGCTTCGCGGCTCGCACCTGGCGATGATCTTCCAGGATCCCATGACGGCGCTGAACCCGGTCGCCACCATCGGCGCCCAGCTCACCGAGGCGGTCACCGCGCACGCCCAGATTTCCAGGGCCGAGGCTGACAAGCGCGCGATTGACCTGCTCGCGCGCGTCGGCATCCCCGCGCCGGCGCAGCGGATGCGCGACTACCCGTTCCAGTTCAGCGGCGGCATGCTGCAGCGGGCCCTGATCGCGATCGCGCTGGCGTCAGGGCCGAGGCTGCTGCTCGCCGACGAGCCGACTACGTCGCTCGACGTGATCATCCAGGACCAGATCCTCAGCCTGCTGCTCGAGCTGCAGCGCGACACCGGCATGAGCATGATCCTGGTCAGCCACGACCTCGCGGTGATCACCGAGGTCTGCGACCGGATCATAGTCATGTACGGCGGTCAGGTCGTGGAAGAGGGCGACACCGAGACGATCATCTCGCAGCCGCGGCACCCGTATACGCGGGCGCTGCTCGCAGCGCTGCCGCAAGGCGGCGAGCGCGGCCGGCTGCGGAGCATCCCGGGTGCCCCGCCGAGCCTCATCGAGCCGCCGCCCGGCTGCCGGTTCGAGGCCAGGTGCCCGCTCGCGACTGGTGAGTGCGTCACCTGGGACACGGAGCTTCTCGCTGTGTCGCAAACCACGGGCGGGCTCGGGCACCAGGTCAGGTGCTGGCGACATCAGGAAGCAGGGAGGTCGGAAGCATGGCAGGCAAGCGACTCGGCATAGGTGTCATCGGTGCCGGACGATGGGCCAACTGGGCGCACCTGCCGGGCTGGGTGCGCGACGAGCGGTGCGAGCTCGTCGGGGTGTGCGACAAGGACCTCGGGCGGGCGCAGGCCGCTGGCCAGAAGTTCGGCGCCAGGGTCATGACCGCCGACTACCACGAATTGATTGAACGGGATGACATCGCGATCATCGATGTCGTCACTAGGGACTCTGAGCACTTCGAGATCAACCTGGCCGCCATCGAGGCTGGCAAGCACGTGCTGAGCGAGAAGCCCGTCGCGCACGACTTCCGTGACGTCCGCCGCGCGGCCGGCCTGGCCGCCGCGAACGGGCTCAAGACGAAGGTGGGGCTGACCTTCAGGTACAGCCCGGCGGTCAGGTATATGAAGCACCTGATCGACAGCGGCAGCCTCGGGACGCCATTCATCTACAACGCCTACGAGCAGAACTCGCAGTGGCTCAAGCCCGAGACGCCGCTGCGCAGCGGCGAGCGGGCCGGCGACCGGCCGCTGCAGGTCGCCTCGCTGGAGGGCTACGGCGCGCCGGTGATCGACATCGGGCACTGGTTCATGGGTTCGGACCTGACCGCCGTGGTCGGCGTCATGCGCAACTTCGTGCCTGAGCGGATGATTCTCGACACCGGGCAGCTGGCGCGGGTGAACATCGACGACGGGGACATCTTCATCGGCGAGTTCGCCAGCGGCGCGATCTGCTCCGTGCAGACCAGCTTCGTGACCGTCGGCAACTACCCCGGCATCGAGGTGCGGGTGTACGGCTCGGAGGGCGCGGCCATCGCCAGGCTGATCGAGGAGTTCGGCATCTGCGAGACGCTCAAGGTGGCCAGGCCCGACGACGTGGAGTTCAGGGAAGTCGAGGTGCCGCAGAGCTACTATCCGGCCGGCGGCAGCCCGAGGGAGTCGTGGCGTACCTTGTACTACGCCAATCTTGTCGCCAACTTCGCCAGCGAGGTGCTCGGCGAGATCGACGGCAACGAGGGCAACTTCGACGACGGGCTGTGGGTGCAGGAGGTGGTGAACGCGGTGGAGATCAGCCACCACGAGCGCCGCTGGGTCAGCCTGCCGCTTGACTAACCAGGAGAGAGGCAGGGCCGTGGCCAACGTGCGCTGGGGCATCATCGGTACCGCCAACATCGCCCGCGCGGCGTTCCTGCCCGGGCTGCGCGCCGCCGGCGGCGTCGCCGCTGCCGTGGCCGGTCGTGATGAGGCGAGAACCGCGCAGTGGGCCTCCGATCACGGCGTCGAGCGGGCCGTGACTGGTTACCAGAACCTGATCGACGACGACGTGATCGACGCGCTGTACATCGCGCTGCCGAACTCGCTGCACGCGGAGTGGACGATCGCCGCGCTGCGCGCCGGCAAGCCGGTGCTGTGCGAGAAGCCGCTGTCAGGAACGCTCGCCGACACCCAGCGGGTGCTGGCCGCGGCGCACGAGACCGGGACGCTGCTGTGGGAAGCGTTCGTGTTCCCGTTCAACGAGCACATGGACCGGGTCAGGGCGCTCGTCGCCGACGGCGCGATCGGCGAGGTCAGGGAGATCCAGTCGGACTTTCATTTCAACGTCGGCCGGCCCGAGCAGAACATCAGGCTGTCCGCTGACCTGCAGGGCGGCGCGCTGCTCGACGTCGGCTGCTACCCGGTCCGGCTGGCGCAGGAATTCTTCGGCGAGCACGAGAGCGCCTGGGCTGCCCGCGTCGTCGGCGGGCGGCCCGGCGTAGACGGCACGGCCGGCGTCGACGTCGAGACCTGGGGGTCGCTCGGCTACTCCGGTGATCGTCGGCTGCTGCTGTCGTGCGGGATGCGGCGCAGCCGGGACACGTTCTCCCGGCTGCTCGGCCCGGCGGCCAGATCCAGGTCAGCAACCTGTTCCACCCGGGTCCAGGGGACGACGTGCGGGTGCTGGCTGCCGATGGCAAGCAGACCGTGTTTCCGTCGACGGCCGACGAGCCGGCGTTCACGGCGGCGCTCCGGCACGTCAGCGCGGCCATCGCCGGCGAGGAAGCCCCGAGGCTGCTCGCCACCGAGACCTCTCTCACCACGGCCCGCGCCCTCCACGACCTGGCCGCGTCCTGACCGTCTGCGGTGTGAAGCCGCGGACGGCCAGGACAGTCCGGCGGGCAGCGTACGCAGCCATTCTCATCCGGGGGAGCGCGCATCGAGATCTGTTGGCTTATTGGAGGCTGGGGCTGGCGGGGTGAATTTGGGATAGCGGAGGGGGTGGTGCGAGTTGTGCTGGGTGGGGTCGTCGTCCGCCGGGGGCCGGCAGGGGCTAGTTTCCGTGATCATGGCCGCGGGCATGATCACGGAACATCGCCGCTGTCCTGGAGGCTGTCGGGTGACTCGTGATCAGGATCGGGGAGCCTTTTCCGGCATCGCGGGGAGAGTTCTCAGTCGGGGGGAGCTCTCAGTACGGGAGCGGCAAGTACGATGCTCCGTGATCAGGGTCCCGAGCATGATCACGGAAGATCATTCCTGTCCTGACCTGGGCGATCTTCCGTGATCACGGTCTCGGACATGATCACGGAAACCAGCACCGGTCCCGGAGGCTGCCGTGCGGCTCGTGATCAGGATCGGGGAGCGTTCTCCGTCGTTACCGCGGAGATTTCTCGCCGCACGGAGTGTTTGCCGTTCTATGTGCGGACAACGCTCCGCGCAGTGACAACTCTCCGCGCCAGAGCCGGAAAGGCTCCGCGCAGAGACAAGTCTCCGCGCGAGGGCCGGGAAAGGCTCCGCGCAGAGACAAGTCTCCGCGCGAGGGCCGGGAAGGCTCCGCGCCAGAGCCGGGAAGGCTCCGCGAAGCGGGAAGTCTCCGGGAACCCGGGAAAGAGTCTCGCCGCTGAGCCGCCGGAGCTTGACTTTCAAGATCCCGAGTCACCCGACAGCCTCCCTGACCTGCGTAAATTTCCGCGATCATGCCCCGGGTCATGATCACGGAAACCAGCAGCAGTGGCATTGGATCATGATCTGGCCACGAAACCAGCACCGGCCAGCCTGGACCAGGCCCGGGCACCATTGCGCCTTCTGGGCGCTCGGCGGCGACTAGCGTCGCAGCTGAATTCGCGTCGGCCAATCGGGCCAGCCCACTTGACTAAACGCAGGAGTGGGTGCATAAGATGTAGTCTAGTTACTGTTATGTTACCTATTAGTTACCAATATGTGACCTACGTGTCCGAATGTACTCGTATTGACCTCGCTGTCGCGTGTCGGCGAATTTTGATTACATAAGAACCCGTGGGCGAGGATCTGTAATGCCAAAACCGTTCCGTGCTTATAACGATCTCAAGACTAACTTCGACAGCCTCTACACCGCCGATACGCCGGTCCCGTACATGATGGGGATGCGGGAGGTCGGCTACGAGATCCCGCAGAACGCGTTAGGTGTCCTTCGCGTGCTGCTCCGACATCTCGAGAGGGCTCGCCATAGAACGCTAACGGTCCTGGACATCGGCTGCTCCTACGGCGTCAACGCCGCGTTACTCAAGTACCGGACGTCGCTCAGTGACTTATACGGCCACTACAGCAGGGTGCAAAACTTATCTGATCGCCGGGAACGACTGCTCAAGCAGGACATCGACTATTACTCGAATCTGGAGCCTAACTTCGATGTACGTATCATAGGCTTAGACTCGTCGGCGAGCGCGGTAGAATATGGTCAGCAGACCGGCTTGCTCGACGAGGGCATAGTCGCGAATCTCGAAGATGACGATCACCCGCCGCAGGCGATTCATGACGTCGACCTAGTAGTATCCACCGGAGCGATCGGCTACGTCGGAGCACGCTCGCTCGACCGCCTCTTAGCCGCAATCTCGCGGCCCGCGAATCCCTGGCTGGCGCTGTTCGTACTGAGGGCGATCGACTATTCTCCCTTCGCCTCAGTGCTGAAGCGCCACGAATTTGAGACCAGGGTATCTGGGAGTTCCTTCGTCCAGCGGCGGATCTGCTCTGACGACGAACTGCGCGGCACCATGGACCACGTGGCCCGACGGGGGCTCAACGTGGCTGGCTACGAGGATCGCGGTCTGTTATACGCCGACTGCTATCTCTCCTACCGGCGAGCCTTCGGGCTTCACGAGTCAGTCATTTCCCAGTTAGGGCTCCGGTGAGGGAGAAGCATCGTGCATTCTACCGATACGATAGTAAACTTAAGCCGTGATGAAATAATCGGGCAGCCTACTTACACAAAGGTATCGAATCTTGGCGTGCTGCAGTTCCGGCATGACTACGATGCCCAGCTAGTCGAACTCATCGCGAGCAAGGCCGAAGCCCTCCGCTATACCGCTGCCGAGAAACGGCATCTGAACCTGAAATTCATCAGGAACGCGCATGCGCTGATTCCGGAGATCCTCGAGCTCGTGAACCAGCCCGGCCGGGTCGACAGGCTCTCAGCGCTGGCGGAAACCGAACTCGAGGTCTATCCCGTCTCAGTAATCTCGTCAATCATAACCTTTCAGGGGCACCATGAGGACGAGGGGTCGATAATATGGCATGCCGACGGGATCCCCGTGACCGAGATGGTCCCGCTGAGGATCACCGACCTCCAGGGCGGGGAGCTGGAACTGTACTCCGGGGACCCCGAAAGAGGACTGTCCTCAATCGCGGATAACCAGGTCTTACCCGAAAGCGAAATAATCAGCATATCCCATCGGATGGGCTACAGCATCTTCGGCCAGCTGATGCGCCTGGTACACCGGGTGGCGCCGATCAGTGGCGGTTCCCGGATTACGCTGAACATGAACCTGCGGTCGAAAGAGAAGCCCTATATCGACGACAACTCGATGTTCTATCTAGCCGCGGACAATCCTGAGGGGCCATGGAAGGATGAATATATAAACGATGTCTTCGAGCGGAAGCTCCCCAAGTACCTAGCGGACCGGCGGGCATGACCATGCCAGCTCCCAGCTACCTCGCCCGGGCCGATCAAGAGCTGGCTCCGGCCTGCCGGATCGGCCTTCTGGCGCTCAGCACTGATCATGGAGTCGAAGCCGATGTGCACAGCGTCATCCCGCCGAACATCCTGGCGGCTACGACGCGCGTCAGGAGCTACGTCGGCCAGGATGAGGAGGGCTGGCTCCGGGAGCTAGCGTCCGCCAGCGCCAATATCCTGCAGGGTAATCTCGACGCAATTCTGTATGCCTGCACCTCGGGCAGCCTCGAATTCGGGGGATCCCAGATAGAGCTGGCCATCCGCGTCGGGCACCCGGAGTCGATAGTATGTAATCCGGTAGATGCGCTGAAGGCGGCGATAAGCATGCTCGGCATAGAGCAAATCGCCGTCCTGTCCCCTTACGATCACAAGCTCGAGACGCGGCTGATGGAGCGCATTTGCTCGTGGGGGACAACTGTCTCTGCCGGCGCATCCTTTCGCCTTGAGTCGGATCTGGAGATCGCCGCGGTGTCGCCGGGGTGCGTGGAGGCCGCGGCAGTCGAGCTCCTGGATTTCGCCCCGTCGTCAGAGGCGGTCTTTATCGCATGCAACGCGCTGCGCGCACTGACCTCGATCAGAGCCATTGAGCAGCGCACCGGCAAGATCGTTCTCACCAGCAGCCAAGTAATGATCTGGCATGCCCTTCAGCAGCTCGGGAGGACGGCCTCGATGGACCTCGGCGCTCTCTTTACGCGGTTCAGCTGCCAGCAGTGATGGATCCACTACATGTGGCCATCATCGTAGTCGCGGGAATGCTCGCGGGAGCTACAAATACGGTGGTCGGATCCGGGACGCTGATTACATTTCCTATCCTACTTTGGCTAGGGATACCCGCCGTTCAGGCTAATATTGCCAACAACATCGGCCTCGCCCCTGGCTCGGTCAGCGGCGCAGTTGCCTATCGATCTGAGCTGCAGGGTTCGAGAGCTCGCCTGGCGGGTCTCGCCCTTGCGGCCGCCGCGGGCGCGATAGTAGGCGCGAGCCTGCTGCTCATACTGCCGCCTGGAATATTTGTGGAAGTCGCGCCCTGGCTGATAGGCTTCGCGGTCCTTCTCATGATATTTCAAGACCGCATTGCGCGGGCGCTTAATTTCAGTAAGCCTGAAGTCATGTTGAGGCTGCGCCTGGCCTTACTGGCCATCACCGTGTTTCTCTCGAGCATCTACGGCAGCTATTTCGGCGCTGGCCAGGGCATTATCCTGCTCTCCGCTATGACTATCTTGATGACCGAAGGAATTCAGCAAGTCAATGCCCTGAAGAACTTCTTGCAAGGCATCGACAATACAACTTCGGCGATTCTGTATGCGCTTCTGGGGAATGTGAAGTGGTGGGTGGTGCTGTCGCTGGCGGTGGGCGCGGCTTTCGGCGGGCATCTGGGCGCATATATAGGCAAGCGATTGTCTCCTGTTATTTTCACTATTATCGTGGTCGTCATTGGGGTGATCGGGATTGTCAGGCTGGTTGTCTGATGAGAGGCAGTTTTCCGTCGCAGGCGCGGAGCCGGCGAGCGGAACTAGCTACAGCGGCGTGCTTCAAGTACGGCCAGCCGGAGAAGCGTTTGACATGAAGTGGGAACTGCGTGCTGATGGGATTCCTGCTTCACGGTTTTATGATGGCGTGGCCATGCTTCTCGGCGATCGGCTCTATGCTAGCCGCAGCCTGTCCCGCCCGGACGGCGATGGCGATCGCGGACTTGTTCCTGGCGTGGTCCGTTATGATGTCAGGACTTTCGGTCATCTTCCGGCCCGCTGGTATCACCCGTCGCTGAGAGGCTATCTAGGCGAAGGCGTTTCCAGCCGCGGACCCGTTGATGGCCTGGTGGGAGAGTACCGCGCGGACTACGGCTCTCGTGAGGAGAGTTTTTCCTCGCTTCGTAAGCGCATCAGCCGACGCGGGGACCACTACTGGATTTCGTGGTTAGACAGGGAAGTTGAGTCCTTCTCCGGCATGGCGATGAGAGATGGTCCCTGGCTCGTTTGCGGCTGGTCGAGTCCGCCGCGCGGCGATCTGCAGTCGCTCGTGTACGACATAGCCGATGATGACCTCGTCAGTGGCAGATGGGTGGACAGTACATCTGCGCTTGGGTACGGCGGGGAGAATGCTGTTCGGAGAACCCATCCTGGTTCGATGTGACACGCCCGCCGGTTCAGCGCTGACGGGGCGGCCGCCGTCGCGCTGACTACGGCTCGTTCCCTGCGCGGATTGCCAGGGATGCGCGCGCCCGCCAGCTACTCTGGTCTGTCGCCGCTGGCCCGACGAACCCGCCAGCCCCTACCCCGGCCAGGTGTGGCGGTCGAGGCCGAACTGGCCTCCAAAGGCATCCGGACCACCGCGATCATGACCACCCTGCTGGCCCGCGACCGGGCCGTACCCGGCCTATGACCACGTGGTGTATTTGCGCGCGCCCCGGCGCTGCCAGGGTCCGCCGCGCCGCCATGGCGCCGGGGACAGCAGGACCCGGCAGTAGCTCGGGCTGCCCGGCGCATGACCGCAACGAGGTCAGCGACGATGGCGGGCGCCTCTGCTTGCGGAGTAAATTGTGGACGAGCCCAACGGAAGGGAAAGTCTTCGTGAGAGGGTTTCGTCATCTCAGTATCGGCGTGGCCGTTACCAGCCTGCTTAGCCTTGCCGCAGTAGCCGCGAGCACCGGGATAGCGAGCGCGGGCACGATTGGCTCGTGCGGCCATTCGGGCGTGCTCGCCACCTGCGCGGTCAGCGGCGTGGCCTCAGACCCGCTCGCGTTCACGGCAACGGTGCGGTCCAAGCCACGTGGCGGCGCGGACATCAGCTGGTCGATTACCTGCGAGCGGGGCACATCGCAAAAGAGCTCGTCAGGAAGCTTCACAAAGAAGACCCCCTACACTCACACCATTCCGCATCCGTTCCGTCAGCCCGACGAATGCGACATCGTGGTGACTGCGGGACTGGGGAGCGGCAGCGGCCGTATCCACCTGTTCGTTGCGTCCGCGTCGGCCCTGGCGATCAAGGGCTTCGGCGGCAAGTGCGTCAACGACGCGCACAACAGCTCCGCTGCCGGTACGAAAATCCAGATCTGGACATGCAACAGGAGCGCCGCCCAAAACTGGGCGTTCAACAAGGGCGAACTCATGCACAACGGTAAGTGCGTGAGCGACAAGCGCTCCGGCGGGCGCGGAAGCAAGGTAATTTTGTCTCCCTGCAAGCACTCGCCGAACGAGATATGGACGCATAATTCCCGCCGCGAGTACGTGCTGAAGGCGCACGGAGGCAAACTCTGTCTCGATGATCCGCGCTCTTCGAAGAAGAACGGCACCCAGCTCATCGTGAACACCTGCAAAAACCGCGCTAACCAGCACTGGAGCCTGCCATAACGAGAGCATCCCCGGTCCGGTTGGCCAACGAGCGGCTGACCAGCGGGGCTGGCGTTAGAGCCTCCCAAACGAATCACGGGCTGCGGGTGTTCCCAGCCGGTCCTGCGCGGCATGCCGGGCGAACGGCATGGCAGAGGAGCTTATGAACGTAGTGCGAGCAGAGCGAGAACTCGCGGCGCCGCCTGAGGCGGTCTGGCTGGCGCTGACGACCGCGAGCGAGCTGGAACGGTGGTTCTGGCCTCTTCGGCTCGCGCCTTCGGTGCAGGCCGAAGCGCAGCCAGGCGGGTCATACCGGATCGCCAGCCAGGTCGCGGGATCGCTATCTCCGGCCGGTACGCGACAGTCCGGCGCGCCGAGTTGCTCGAATTCAGCTGGCAGTGGGACAGCGAAGACCGCGTGTCAGCCGTGACCGTGACCCTGGCGGCGAAAGGCACAGGCACCAGCGTGGTGGTCCGGCACTCGGGCCTGGCCGACGCCGAGGTCGCCAATCATGCCCAGGGCTGGTCGGACTGCCTTGACCGGCTGCCCGCCTGCCTGGCGCCGGGATGACCGGCCGTCGGCTGGCAGGCGGTGCGGTAGGGTTCGGCGCGTGACCGAGTCCAGGGCGGATGTCGCGGGCCGGGAGTTCGATACCGGGCGGGCGAGTATCGCCCGGGTCTATGACTTCCTGCTGGGAGGCAAGGACAACTTCCAGGCCGACCGCGCGCTGGCCGGGGAGTTGCTCAAGGCCCAGCCCGGTATCCAGCGCAACGCCCGCTCTAACCGGGCCTTCATGCAGCGGGCGGTGCGCGCGGTGGCGGCCGCCGGAGCCGATCAGTTCCTCGACATCGGCACCGGGCTGCCGACCGGGGACAACGTGCACCAGGTCGCCCGGTCCGCCAGCCCCGGCGCCCGGGTGGTGTACGTCGACAACGACGAGGTGGTCGCCGCGCACTCGCGGGCCCTGCTGGCCTCGGCGACCGGGGTTGAATTCATCAGCGCGGACCTGCGTGACCCGGCCGGAATCCTGGCCAGGGCCGGAACCGTCCTGGACCTGTCCCGGCCGGTCGCCGTGCTGATCGTCAGCATGCTTCACTTCATCACCGACGACGCCGAGGCCGTGGCCATCGTCCGGGCGCTGGCCACTCCCCTGGCGGCGGGCAGTCACCTGGTGATCTCGCACTGGCAGTACGACCCGGGCGACGAGGACCTCGCCCGCAAGTACTCCGGCGCGGTGCATCCCATCGCCCGCAGGGGCCGCGACGAGATCGCCGCCCTGCTTCCCGCGGGCTGGGACACCCTCGAACCTGGCCTCGTCCCGGTCACCGCCTGGCGGCCCGAGGCCGGCATCCCGGCCGGGCTGGAGACCACTCAGTTCGTCGGCGCCGTCGCTCGCAAGCCGTAACCGGAACCGCGCCAGCGGGTCGCGTGAGATTCCTGACCGCGGTCTCACGATTGACCGGTATCATGCATGACCGATATCAGTGTTTACCGATAGTGCGCTATTATTGGCCTATGGCGATACGGAACGGCGAGTACCTCGTGACGACGGCGCGGGACCTGGGCGCGGCGCTGAAGCACTTCAGGACCGCGGCCGGGGTGACGCAGGTGGATGCCGCCGAGGCTATGGGGATAGGGCAGCCGTACCTGTCGGCGCTGGAGGGGGGCAAGTTCGGCAGCTCGCTGACCCATGCGCTGCGGCTGCTGCGCTTCGTCGGCTGCGAGGTTATCGTCAGGTCAAGGGAACCCCGTGGCTGACCGGCTCGTCGCCTGGCTCTTTGACGCGCCCGTGGCAGTGCTGATGCCGGGGCCAGAGTTCCGGATCCAGCTAGAGTGGCACGCCGAAGGCGTCGAGCGATGGGGACTTGGCAGCCCTGTCCTCTCCGTCGGGCTGCCAATTGGAAGTCCGGTCGGCCCCAGGGACATGCGCGGCCTGGACTTCTTCGAGAACATGCTGCCCGAGGGACCGGCTCTCGCGCGGATGGCGGCGCTGGCCGGAGTCCGCCCGGTAGATACCTACGGCATCCTCCGCGCCTTCGGCCGGGACTGCGCGGGCGCGATCATGATGCTCCCCGACGGGGAACGGCCCGGCGGGACCATGGGCAGCGGGTATTCGCCGATGGCGCAAGGCGACCTGGGCGCGGTGATCAGCGCACTTGACGTCGCCCCGCTAGGCGCCGCACCGGAACGTGGCTTCCGCCCGTCACTGGCCGGCTTCCAGCGCAAGGCGCTGCTCGGCCGCGCCGCCGACGGTACCTGGCAGTTGCCCTACGGGGACGCGCCATCGACCTGGATCCTCAAGCCAGACGGGCCGCACCCGATGGCCGCCAACGAGGCCACGTGCCTGCGGCTTGCCGGTGCCTGCGGGCTGGCGGTAGCGGAGGCCGAACTGCTCGACGTCGACGGCCTGCCCGTGCTGGCGGTCAGGCGGTACGACAGGCAGGACTCACCGGCCGGGCACATTCCGGTCCGGTCGCACCAGGAGGACGGTTGCCAGGCAACCGCCACGCCTCCGGGACTGAAGTACGAGGAACAGGGCGGTCCGGCACTGCGCGACCTCGCCGTCCTGCTCAGGAACTTCGGCGATCCCCGCGACGTGACTGGCCTGCTCCGCCGCACGACATTCAACATGGCCGTCGGCAACGCGGATGCGCACGCCAAGAACTTCTCCGTGCTGCACGAGATTGACAGCCCGACGATCAGGCTCGCGCCGCTGTATGACGTGCTCTCGACGATTGCCCTCGAGCTGACCGACGGCGTCGGCCAGCCGATGCGAGCGGACACGCATCTGGGCCAGCGGGTCGGCGGGCAGACCGACATCCGCGAGGTGACCGCGGCCAACCTCACTGACGAAGCGGTGACCTGGGGTATTCGGCGACGGGTCGCTTCGGCTGTCGTGACCGAGACCCTGGACCTGGTGCTGAGCGTCATCCCGGCAACGCCAGGCGATGAGCGGGTCCTCGCCGCCATCCGCATGCAAACCGAGCGGATCAGCCGCAGCTAGCGCTGGACGCCGCAAGGTCGCCGGAATCTGAGCGAGCCATGCCGTGGTCACAGTGGCAGCCGTGACTTCGCTGGGCACGGCGAACGGTCGCACCGGTCACCACGGCAGCGCGGAGACAATACCGAAATACTCAAGGAAGGACGACTGGCATCAGGCCAGTTATTCCGGTGCGGGCATGATGACGTCCGCCGCGCAGAAGTTGAGCTGAGAGCTCTGATCGGTCCAGGCGAGGATCAGCGAGTCGGGCTCCTGCGGGAAGTGGCGGTTGGTGAGCATCGCCGGGCCACCGCTGCTGCGGTCATCAGGTGCCGTTCCTGGCCAGCCGAACGGGGAGAAGCCCTGATACGAGTAGGCGGCATTAAGCTGCCGGTTGCCGGTGCCGGTCCAGGCGATTGCCAGGTAGATATCCAGGCCTTCGCGTTGGTTCAGTACCGAGAGAGATGGCGCGTCGTCGCTGGTCTGGCCGGTCACCACACTGCCCTGAGATGCGGGGACGGTGAACTGCTGGTAGTTGCGTGACTGGCAGAATCGCACTCGCAGCTGGTGATCGGTGCCGGTGAAGCCGACGAACAGGTAGGTGAAGCCCGCTCCGTCGGTGTAGGAGGTGAGCGCCGGGCCTGCGACACTCCATTCGGGCAGCACGACCTTCGCCCAGCTCTGGCCGTCGTCTCCCGAGGTGGCGATGCACAGCGTGCCGGCGCCGTCGGTGCCGGTCCAGGCGACCACCAGATCGCCGTCGTAGGTGGCCAGCGCGGGGGCAGCGATGCTGCTTTCCTGGGCGATGGGCTGCTTGGCGCTCCAGGTGCGGCCATGGTCGGTCGAGGACATCAGCTGCAGGCGCCCATTCGGATCGGTCCAGCACAAGAACAGGATGCCGTTGTGCTGGACCAGGGCGGGAGCGGCGATGCTGCTCTCCCAGCTGCCCCCACCTGGGTCGTGCACGATCGTCTTGTCCCACACAGTGCCGCTGGTGTCGGAATAGCTGGTGTTGAGCTTGGCCTGCCCGTCAGTTCCGGTCCACGCCAGTACGTACGATGTGCCCGGCCCATCACCGGAAACGGACGCCAGCGCCGGAGCGAATTGACTCGTCTCGGGCATTGGCTTGAACGTAGCAACCATGACGGTCGCCTCTCTGCTTGAGTGATCTCGCCGCAGACGGTCAACTCGGGCGATTACCTGGGCAAGACCCGCCGGATCGGCGGCCTAGAAAGAGTCCCTTGATGACACAAATGGTACACCCAATGTAGTCATTCGGCTACAGGCCGCCGTCGGGTGCGCCGGTGACTCCGGCTGTGGCACCGCTGCGCCGGGCACCGCCATGCTCGCACTCGTCGCCCAGATGTAGCGCGGAGGCAATACCGAAATTTGTTCAGGGAAACTACGACTGATTCGCGAATTGTGCGACCCTTGGCGCGGATATCTGCGCCACTGACGTTACGATGTGCGGGCGGTCGCCGGCCGCGCCGAGACGGAGTCAGCCGCCGTGCATCCGCCCAGCCGGCTGCGAGTAGCGCAAGACGAACGCGTCGTGAAAAAACGTCCATTTTCGCGGGGAGTGCCCTGTCGAGAGCCCGGTTGATTACGGTTCAGCCACAATGGAGCGCTGAAGTTGCGTGCCCGTCAGCAGCGGTGAAACGTTGCGTTCAAAGTTTTAGCATTCCTAGTGCAAGGACAAGGCAAGGACGAGGTTGCCAGTGGGTCATGGTTCGCTGGAGATCAGCGGTCTGGTGGTCAGGTTCGAGAGCCTGGTCGCGCTCGATGACGTGTCGCTGACCGCCGCCCCCGCGATGGTGACCGGGATCATCGGGCCGAACGGCGCGGGCAAGACCACCCTGCTCAACGCGGTCTGCGGGTTCGTGAGACCGCAGGCGGGCCAGATCACGTTCGAAGGCGGCGACCTGCTCAGGCTCCGCCCCCATCAGCTGGCCAGCCGGGGCATCGCGCGCACTCTGCAGTCGGTTGGCCTGTTCAGCGGCCTTTCCGTCGCCGAGAACGTCATGGTCGGCGCGGGCGTGCGATCCAGGGCCGGATTCTGGTCAGCGCTGGCGGGCCTCCCCCGGTCCGACCGGGACGAACAGCGGCTGCGCGCGGCCGCGGTGTCCGCGCTCGACCGGGTCGGCGTCGCTGACCTGGCCGACAAGATGCCGCAGACGCTGCCGCACGGTTCGCGCAAACGGGTCGCGCTGGCCCGTGCGCTGGTCGCCGAGCCGAGGATGCTGCTGCTCGACGAGCCGGCCAGCGGCCTGGCCGAAGATGAGCTGCCTGAGCTCGGCGAGCTGATCACCGAGATCGCCAGGGACACGGGCGTGCTCGTGATCGAGCACCGGATGGACCTGATGATGTCGGTCTGCCAGCACATCTTCGTACTCGACTTCGGCGTGCTGATAGCTGCGGGCAGCCCGGCGGAGGTGCAGGCCAATCCGCTAGTCACCGAGGCCTACCTGGGAGCGGTCCATGAGTAGCCCGGCTACGAGCAGCCCGGCCGCGGGCAGCCCGGCATCGCTGGCCGTGCGTGACCTGTCGGCGGGCTACGGCTCGGTCCAGGTCTTGCGCGGCGTGTCCGTGACGGCGCCGGCGGGCACGATCACCGCCGTGCTCGGCGCCAACGGCGCGGGCAAGACCACGCTGCTGCGCGCGATCGACGGGTCGATCAGGCCGACGCGGGGGCAGGTCAGCCTCGACGGCACCAGCCTGACCGGCAAGCGCCCCGAGGACGTGAGCCGGGCGGGCGTCGCGCACGTGCCTGAGGGCCAGGGCGTGATCACCGAGCTGACCGTGGCCGAGAACCTCCAGCTCGGGCTGCTGCTGCGCAAGCGCGCCGAGCGGGCGGCCGCGCTAGCCGGCCTCTATGACCGCTTCAGGGTCCTCGCGGACCGCAGGTCCAAGCCGGCGGGAACGCTGTCCGGCGGTGAACGGCAGATGCTCGTCATCGCCAGGGCGCTGGCCACCGATCCGAGCGTGCTGCTGCTCGACGAGCCGTCGCTCGGCCTGGCGCCGAAGATCGTCCGCGATGTCCTCGACCTGATCTCGCGGCTCAAGGAGGACACCGGCCTGACGATCATCCTGGTCGAGCAGAACGCGAGGAGCGCGCTGGCCATCGCCGACACCGGGGTCGTGCTCAATCTCGGCGCCGTGGTCGCCACCGCCCCGGCCGGCCAGCTCGCGGCCGATGAAGCGCTCCGACGGCACTACCTCGGGTTCTAGGAAAGCAGAAAGGCTGATGACCGAATTCATCGAATTCACGCTCGAGGGGATCAGCGCCGGGCTGATTTACGCGGCGATCGCGCTCTCGCTGGTGCTGATCTGGCGCGGCACCAGGGTGCTGAATTACAGCCAGGGCGCGATGGCGATGCTCACCTCGTTCATCGCGCTGGAGATCGTCTACGCCACCGGCAACTACTGGCTCGGCTTCGTGGTCGCGCTGATCAGCGGGCTGGCCATCGGGGCCGCCGTCGAGCGGGTCGTAGTACGGCAGGTCACCGGGAAGCCTCCGCTCAATGCCGTGATCGTCACCATCGGCCTGCTCATCGGCATCGAGGGCCTCGCCGGCATCCTCTTCGGCGGTAACAACAGGTCGTTTCCCTCGGCCTTCTCGGTCGGCGGACTATCCTACCACTCGGTCGCCCTGGGAATTACGCGGAACGATATCTTCACCGCGGTCGCCGTCCTTCTGGGCGCAGGCCTGCTCGCGGTGATCTTCCGCTATACCTCGATCGGGCTTCGCTTGCGGGCGACGGCGTTCAACACGCCCGTGGCCAGGCTCCTCGGCGTCCGGGTCGGCCGGATGCTGACGCTTGGCTGGGCGCTGGCCGGGCTGCTCGGGGCGCTGGCCGGCATGCTGGTCAGCCCGTCGACCCTGCTCAGCCCCAACAGCATGGACACGATCTTCGTGCTCGGCTTCACCGCCGCCGTCATCGGCGGGCTGGAAAGCCCGGCGGGAGCCGTCGCGGGCGGCCTGATCCTCGGCATCGTGCTCAGCTATGCGGGCGGCTATCTCGGCAGCGAAGTGGTGAACCTGTTCGGGCTGGCCGCGCTGTTGCTCGTGCTGATGCTGCGGCCCACCGGCTTGTTCTCCTCGGCCCCGGCAAGGCGGGTGTAGCGGCGATGACGATGACGCCACGGGCGCAGCGGACTTCCGACCAGATCGAGATCTCGGCCGCGTCGAAGGTCGTGCCCTGGCTGCGCGGGTCCACCTTGCGCTGGCACCTGGCGATCGCCATCGCCGGGGCAGTCGTGCTGTGGCTGATCTCGCTCGCGATCGGCCAGTTCCGCGACTACCAGATGGCCGAGGTCGCCGCGGTTGTCGTCGCGGTCGCCGGGCTGACCGTGCTGATCGGCCTGAGCGGGCAGATCTCGATCGGCAACGGCGCGTTCATGGCCGTGGGCGGCTATACCGGCGCGCTGCTTTTCATGCACCTGCACTGGAACCTGATCCTGATCGTGATCGCCGCGACGGTCGCCGCGGCCGTGGTCGGCGCGATCTTCGGCGTCGCGGCCGCCCGGCTGCGCGGCCCGTACCTGGCCGGCGCGACGCTCATGCTGGCGGTCGCGCTGCCCTTCTTCGCGACCAGGTTCGAGAGCGTGCTCGGCGGCGACCAGGGGCTGGGCTTCTTTATCAGCGTGCCCGGGTTCCTCGGGGTGAACATGACGCTGAGCCGCTGGCAGTCGTGGCTGACCAGCGCCTGGGCACTCGTCGCGCTTTTGCTGCTGGCCAACCTGGTGCGCAGCAAGATCGGCCGGTCGTGGCGCGCGGTGCGGGACGACGAGATCGCCGCGGCGCTCTCCGGCATCAACGTCGCCCGGCTGCAGGTACTTGCCTTCATCGTGAGTGCCGCCTGCGCTGGCCTCGGCGGCGTCCTGCTGTCGATCTGGGCCGGCACGGTCTCGGAGAGCCTTTTCACGCTGAACCTGTCGATCCAGCTGCTCACCGCCTGCGTCCTCGGCGGGCTCGGCAGCCTCGCGGGAGCGATCTGGGGCAGCGCGCTGCTCGTGCTGATCCCGACGTTGCTGGAGAACTTCGCGGTCAGCCACAGCTTCGTCAGCCAGTCGGCGAGCTCAGCGATCCCGATCCTGGCCTACGGGGTGGTGCTGATCGTGGTGATGCTCATCTTCCCGCGCGGCATCCAGGGCGGGATCAACAGGCTGATCGGCACTACGCACATTGCCAAGGGCCCTGCTCCCACTGCCAAGGGCCCTGCCAATCAGAAGAAAGGAACATCATGATCAGATCGCATCCGGCGAGGCTGGCGGCTGTCGCCGGAATCGCCGCGCTGAGCCTGGCGGCCGCCGCCTGCAGCTCATCGTCCTCGTCCCCGGCCGGGGGCGGCGGCGGCAACGCGGGCGGCAGCACCAAGCTCACCGCATCTGCCCCTGGCGTCACGCCGACGACCATCACGATAGGCAGCCACCAGCCGCTGACCGGCATTGCCGCGCCAGGCTACGACGAGATCTCGGTTGCCTCGAACGCGTACTTCCAGTACGTGAACGCGCATGGCGGCATCTACGGCCGGAAGATCGATTACAAGGTGCTGAACGACCAGTACAACCCGTCGATCACCTCGACCGATGTGCACCAGCTGATCCTGCAGGACAACGTCTACGCGATCTTCAACGGCCTAGGCACGCCCACCCACCTGGCCGTCGCGCCGTTCATCAACAGCGAGAAGGTGCCCGACGTTTTCGTCGCGTCGGGATGTGAGTGCTGGAACGCGCCGTCGACGCTGCCTGGCACGTTCGGCTGGCAGCTCGACTACGTGCGCGAGGGCAAGATCCTCGGCAGCTACATCAAGAGTCACTTCAAGGGCCAGAAGGTTGGCGTCTTCTACCAGGACGACGAGTTCGGCCAGGACGGTCTCAAGGGGCTTTCCTACGAGCTCGGGTCCCAGATCGTGGCCAAGCAGAACTATGACCCGACTAACGTCAAGATCGGCCCGCAGATCGCCGCGCTCAAGGCAGCCAACCCCAAGATCGTGGTCTCGTTCACGGTGCCCGCCTTCACCGCGCTGATGAAGCTGACCATGCTCGGCCTGAAGTTCAACCCGCAGCTCGTAGTCAGCGACGTGGGCTCCGACCCGATCACGCTGGCCGGGCTGCTGGCCTCGTTCGCCAAGAACAAGACCGCCGGCTTCGGCAACTCGCTGACTCAGGGAATCATCACCGACGGCTACCTGCCGTCGACAGCGGAGACGTCGAACAGCTGGATCCAGCTCTTCACCAAGATCCATCAGCAGTACCTGACCAAGCTGCCGCTTGACGGCAACGTGCTGTACGGCCTTGCCGTCGGCTACACCTTCGTGCAGGCCATGTTCAAGGCTGGCCGGAACCCGACCAGGCAGGACCTGATCAACGCGATCAACGCAGGCCTGCCGCAAGACGCCGTCGTCGCCCCGTACGCCTACTCATCCAGCGACCACAACGGCGTCACCGGCGCCTACATGGGCGTGATCAAGAACGGCCAGCTCGAGCCGACCAGCAGCGTCTTCGTGACCGACGACACGCCCACCGGCGCGGTCACCCAGATGTCCAGCTCCCAGGCCAACGCCCCGGCAAGCGGAATCCCCTCGCCGTAGCCCAACCAGCCGCAGCCCAACCAGCCGTAGCCCAACCAGCCGCCCCAAGGCTCGCGGGCCACCCAACCCGCGAGCCAAAGGGCGCGCATAATGAGCGCCCGGCGGCGAGCGGAGCGAGCACATCCCGCGAGCCAAAGGGCGCGGCGCTGCCTGACGCCCGCCTCTAACAGCATCGTGGCCCTCCCTGTTGCTGTTGGTCACTGGTTTTAGCAGCAACGTGGCCCTCCCTGATGCTGTCCGGACAGCAACAGGGAGGGCCACGTTGCTGTCAGAACGGACATCTGACAGCAACAGGGAGGGCCACGATGCTCACGCTGCCCCCAGCGATACCGTTCCGGAGCCCAGCGCACGTCCGCCCAGAAACACAGATCACGCCCGGAGGCACTAGTTCAAAATCCAGGGGGAAGAACCTCCCGCTGACCCACCAGGGGCCTGACTCTCCAAGATCCTGAGTCACCCGACAGCCTCAAAGCGCCGGGAGGTGAGCGAGACCGACGCCCTCGCGAGCCAAAGGGCGCGGCGCTGCCTGGACTGACGAGCGAAGCGAGGAGGGAAGGCAGCGCGTCAAGAGCGCCGGGAGGTGAGCGAGACCGACGCCCTCGCGAGCCAAAGGGCGCGGCGCTGCCTGGACTGACGAGCGAAGCGAGGAGGGAAGGCAGCGCGTCAAGAGCGCCCGGAGGTGAGCGAGACCAACACAGTATTGTCTCTTGCATGACTCGCGACGGCACCTTCGGCGCCACTGTGCGCGACTACACGGGGACCATTCCGCGGCTGCTCGACCACGCCGTGCAGCGTGATCCAGACGGGGCCTGGCTGCGCACCGATGACCTGGAGCTCACTTTCGCCGGGGCTGCCGCGCGGACTGGTGGTATCGCTGCCCTGCTGGCCGACGCTGGCATCGGCCACGGCGACCTGGTGATGATGACGGCCAGGACGACTCCCGCCTACTTGCTGAGCTGGCTGGCGCTAGCCTCGATCGGCGCCGTGACCGTGCCGGTCAACCCGGCGAGCAGCCCGGCGGAACTGGCTGGGCTGCTGGGTCAGGTGCAGCCGGTCGCCGTGCTGACCGACCCCTGTCTCGAGCCGGCGATTACCGGCGCCATGGCGGAGGCTGCCGACGGTGGCCGGCGGGCGCGAGCCATTCTTGATGTGAATGGCTTTCCGGGTGAAGATCACGCCGCGCAGCGGTCCGCCGCACTGCCCGATGCTGGCGTGCGGCCTGATGATCTCGCGGTGCTGATCCCGACCTCGGGCACGACCGGCCGGTCCAAGCTGGTCATGCAGACCCACCGGGCCTACGCGATGGCGGGCGAGGGGTTCCCGTTCTGGATGCGGCTCTCCGCGCGGGACCGGCTGATGACGTCGCTGCCGCTGTTCCACATCAACGCGCCGATCTACTCGGTACTCGGGTCGCTGGCGTGCGGCGCCGGGCTCGTGCTGCTGCCCAGGTTCTCCGCGAGCGGGTTCCTTGATGCGGCGCGGCGGCACGGGGCAACGGAGTTCAACGCCATCGGGGCGATGCTGGAGATCTTGATGCGCCAGCCGGAGCGCCCCGATGACGCGGACAATCCGTTGCGGCTCTGCTACGCCGGGCCGGCCCCTGAGCGGGAGCGGCAGCTTGAGATCGAGCGCAGGTTCGGCATCGAGATCGTGGTGGGGTACGCGATGTCGGAGTCGCCGTACGGGCTGATCTGGCCCGCGGCACCCGGCCGTACGGCACGCTCGGGGCGGTGCGCCAGCATCCGTACCTCGGCATGATCAACGAGGCCAAGGTGCTCGCCGTCGATGCCGATGCCGATTCTGGCCGGGTTACGGCTCCGGCCACGGTCGACGGCTCGCGTGAGCTTGGTTCTGGGGAGACTGGCGAGATGCTGCTGCGCAACCCGGTGATCATGCCCGGCTACCTCGGCATGCCGGAGGAGACGGCGGCGGTGCTGACCGGCGACGGCTGGCTGCGGACCGGTGACCTGGTGACGGTAAATGCCGACGGCACCTATACGTTCGTGGGCCGGCGCAAGGAGGTGCTGCGGCGCCGGGGCGAGAACCTGTCACCGCTTGAGGTGGAGGAAGTGCTGGACAGCCACCCCGCAGTGCTGGAGTCGGCCGTCGTCGGGGTCGCCTCGGAGCTGACCGAAGAGGAGATCAAGGCGTTCGTGGTTCCGGCACCAGGGGCTGAGCTGGATCTTGGCGAGTTGCGCGGCTATGCGGCGGAGCGGCTGACGGCGTTCAAGGTGCCGAGGTTCTGGCAGGTGATCGATGAGCTTCCGCGTACGCCGACCGCGCGGATCGCCAAGCACAGGCTGCCCGATGGCCACCAGCCGGGGGAGTACGACGCCGAGCCGGCTGCCTGAGCACGGCCTCGCGCCGCGCCTGGCGCCGGGAGCCGCGCGGCGCGGGCACCGCTGTGCCGTTGGTGTCGTTCACGCAGCACCAACGGCACAGCGGTGCGAGGCATCCGGGCTAGATACGGTAGAAGAGGTTGAGGAAACGGTTCGCGAGGGCCGTGTCGCCGCTCGCGGTGCCGCCATTGATCCGGCCGAAGGCCGTCAGCACCAGGCCGGCCGGGTCGAACTCGATGATCGCGGGCAGGTCGCTTATGTCTCCCGGCTCGTAGCTCATGCCGCTCTCGCTGACCGTGACCCGGGTGTCGCCCCCGTTGCGGCCGCTGACCCTGATGCCGATCGTGAACGGCGAGGTGTCGGACTCGGGGCGAATCGTCGACTGCCAGATGATGAACATGAACGGGACGAGCAGGTCGGCGGCGTCCGCGTCGAGCGCGTGGGCCTTGCCTGAGCCTTCACGGATGTCCCAGGTGTGCACGCCGTAGTCCATGAGCTGGCCGGCCGCGTAGATGAAAGCAGGCACCGGGCCCATGTAGAAGTGCGGCACGATCATCGAGGTCCACTCTTCTTCGCTGAGCGGCTCGAGGATGCCCATCATCTTGTCGAAGTCGGTGCGAACTCGCGCCATCATCTCCTGCTGCGACAGGTTCCTGAACGACCTCGCCTCACCGCCGGCCCGCTCGTGCATGCCCAGCAGCCCGTAGGCGTTCTCGGCGTTCGCGCCTGACCTGGCGACCTCGAACGCCTTGAAGTACCCCTCCATGGTGTCGACGAGATGCCCGATGACATCCCTGACTTCCCAGTTCTCGCAGGCGGTCTTGTGTGCCCAGGCGTCAGGCTGCTCGGCCAAGGCGAACATCTGGTTGGCCTGGCCCCGTACGACGCGCAGGATGGTGTCTTTGCCTTCGTACGTCATTGCGTTCCACTCGCTCATGCGGTTCCCCTTTGCGATGCGTCAAGTCGCTGCCGCGCGCTGGCCGCGAACAGCGTCACCGAGATGATGTCAGGAAGCTCGCCCCGGCAGCACTGGGCCGGGATGCGTACAGTTGTTACCTCAGCGCACAGGCGGCCGGTCTGTCAATGGCTGGCGGTCTGTCAATGGCTGGCGACGCTGAGGCGCGCCAGGGCCTCGCCGTAACGGACCGCGACCAGCTGGGCGATGGCCGGATGAGCGCCGAGCGGCGGTGCGCACGGTGCGTCGATGGCCGAACTGAGCGCTGTCAGTTCCGCCGGGTCCGTCTCGGGTCCGATGAGGCACGGCGCGATGGCCGGATGCGTGGCGCCGGCTTCCCTGAGCCGCTCGAGACCGGTCCGGACGCTCGCCGGATCGCCGAGCGAAGCGGGGACCACGGGGACCGCCAGCCTCGCCGCGAGCAGCACAGCGGTCACCCCCGCGTCGCTGATCGCCTGCGGCCCCCGGTCGGCGACGACGAGAACGCCGTTGGCGCCGGCCGCGATGTTGAGGCCGCGCGCCCGGCTGGCCCTCGCCAGGCCGACTTCAGAAAGGCGGTCATGCAAGGCCCCGGCGAGCAGCGGATGCGGGCCGAGATGCGTGGCGAGCATGACCGGCGCATGCGTCTGCGACAAGATGACCGCGAGCTGGCGGTCGATCGCCGGATGCGCGCCGACGAGCAGCGGGACGACCACCGCCAGCGGCGCGGCGTTCCCGTTGGGCTCGCGGTCCCAGGTCAGCGCCCTTGTGAGGTGATCGGTCCGCCCGGCGAGATAGCCGATCCTGATTTCGGCGCCCGGACACGACTCGGCCGCCGCCTCGGCGATCTGGTCGGCCAGGCCGGAGTCGGCGTGACTGGAGCCGGCGAGACTGGAGCCGACGTGACTGGAGCCGACGAGACTGGAGCCGACGAGACTGGAGCCGGCCAGGTCAGAGCCGGGAACCGCGAGCACAAGCGCAGGGGCGTTCGATGCCACGCTGATCCGGTGCATACTGCGATGCCGGCCTACCCGTCTGACGGGGCTCGTTCTGCGCGGTAGGCTCGGTCCGGCCCCGGCCGGCTGTACCGGTCGGCGCTGGGGTAGCGGTGCAGCGTCCGGGCTCAGATCAGTCACGCTGATGTATCGTAATGCCCCGGCTGCGCACCCGTCGTTACTTCGAGATGTTCGCACCGATAAGTCAGCGTGAGGGCGATTAGTGACGCCTTGGTGCCGGTGATCCCGGGCGGGTGTGAGCGTGATCCTGGGCGGCGGGTCAGTCGCTTCGGAGCATGCTCCGGTAGACCGAGATCAGCGCCGCCTTCTGCTGATCCGAGAGCCGGAGGTCACCGCCGATCGCGTCCTCGACCGCAAGAATCCCGGGCTGATCGGCGCCGGCTTGGCCTTCGCCGCGGTGCAGCACGCCGGCCTGGGTCAGCAGCGTCTCGGCTGAGATGTTCAGCGCGTCGGCGATGAGCTTGATCACCCGCATCGAGGGCTGATGCAGGCCGCGCTCGATCTGGCTCAGGTACGGGTTGGACAGCCTGGTCTTCTCTGCCAGTTGCCGCAGCGAGAGATTCGCTTGCTTGCGCCGGTTGCGGATGAAGCCGCCGAGCGCCTCCATCTGGGCATCCCAGGGTTCTTTCACGACTATTCCCTCGCGTCACGGGCCGGGCGGGCGGAACTGGCTGGCCCGCCGCGCGGCCCGGTGCCTGGCAAAGATGCTGGTCCGGGTCGCCGCGACGGGCCTGGGTTGGTTGCGCGGAGCCGCCGGGTCTACGAGTCGGCGGGCTTCGAGCGCGGCTTCTTCGTGCTGCTCGCGCTCGACGAGGCCGGACGCGTCCCGGTCTTGGCTGACGTGCCGTTCTTGCCGGATGTGCCGGTCTTGCCGGACGTGCCGGTCTTGGCCGAGGTGCCTGTGTTAGCCGAGGTGCCGGTCTTGGCCGAGGCGGTGCTGCCGCCTGGCTTCGAGTCCTTGGCGTGGTCGCTCTTGCCCACGGTCACGTGACTAACCCTGGTGATCGTCTCTGACCTGCCGGCCGCTGCGCTCGCCTGGCCGAGCCGCGTGGATGCCTGCTGCGCTAGCGGCGCGGCTGCGCTGCGCACCTGGCCAACCACGGTGCGTGCGTGTCCCGCGAGTTGCTGCGCAGAGGATTTGACCTGGTCGGGACTGGGCACCCTGTTTTGAAGCGTGCCCGGCAGCCGTGAGTGGAGCTTGGTGGCGAACTCGGGTGCCTTCTGCCGCAACTGCGCCTGACCGGGCAGCGAAGACAAGTTCAGCGTCGGCTTGGGCAGGTTGCCAAGCTGGGGCCGGATGTGCTGGGCAGCCGACGTCATGTTCTTGACGGTGCTCTGCACTCGGCGCTGTCCCTTGCGGGCTGCGGCCAGGACCTGGCTCTGCAGCTCCTGCCCGGCTGCACGGCGGTCATTCATCGGGATCCTCCCTCTCGTGTAATGAGCTAACTATAGTTAGCAACGATCCTATATGTCAAGCGTGCCTGGTCAGCGAGGTGGGGATCGGCTGGGGGAGGGCTCTCGGGGGGCCGAGGTTGTCGCGTGAAGGAGAGTCGTCCGGACTATCGGACGACAATGCTCCAGTACGCGAAACCGCTCCTTCAAAAGCGCGGTCAACTCTCCCGGACGCGAAATCGCTCCCGCACCAAGGCGGTCAGTGGTCCCGGACCCGCCTGGCCGGCGGAGTCGGGTTCCCGGCACGGACCGGGAACCCGGGCCGGGCTCCGCAATCGCCCGGGTGATGTTCCGTGATCACCGCCGACGGCATGATCACGGAAGATCGCCCAGGTCAGGACACCGGCGATGTTCCGTGATCAGGCCCTGGAACATGATCACGGAACATCACACCTGCCCTGACCTGGGCGATCTTCCGTGATCATGGGTCTCGATCATGATCACGGAAACCAGCGCGGGTCCCGGGGGCTGCCGTGCGGCTCGTGATCAGGATCGGGGAGCCTTTTCCGGCATCGTCGCGGAGAGTTCTCACTCTGGGCCACGCTGGGGCACTCCGGAGCATTCTGGGGAGTTTTTCAGTCAGCAACACCGGACCTGCGTGTCGGCTAACGCCAGCTAGCTCTGGCCGCGGGCCTTGACCAGGCCGGTCTCGTAGGCGAAGACCACGGCCTGGACCCGGTCGCGCAGGCCGAGCTTCGCCAGTACCCGGCCGACGTGAGTCTTCACGGTGGCCTCGGAGACATACAGGCGCTCGCCGATCTCGGTGTTGGACAGGCCTTGCGCGATGAGCGCGAGAACCTCGCGCTCACGGCTGGTGAGGCCGCTCAGGTTCGGGTCAGAGCTCTCGGCGCCCGAGGGCAGCATCGGGGCGAACCTGTCGATGAGGCGCCGGGTGGTGGATGGGGCGACGACGGCGTCGCCCGAGTGAACCGCCCTGATGCCGAACAGCAGTTCCTCGGGAGGCACGTCCTTCAGCAGGAATCCGCTGGCTCCCGCCTTGAGCGCTGCGAATGCGTATTCGTCGAGGTCGAACGTGGTCAGCATCAGGACGCGGGGCCGATCGCCGGCCTGGCAGATGCGCCTGGTCGCCTCGATGCCGTCCAGCCGCGGCATCCGCACGTCCATCACGACGACGTCAGCCGGGGTGCAGCGCAGCGTCTCGACGGCGGCCAGGCCATCGCCGGCCTCGCCGACCACGGTCATGTCGGATTGCGCGTCGAGCACCATGCGGAACCCGGCCCGCACCAGCTCCTGGTCGTCAACCAGCAAGATCCGGATGCTCACTCGGCGCCTCCCGGCAGGCGCTTCGCGCGGTCTCCCCGCAAGAGCTTCGCGCCGTTTCCCCTGGCACGCTTCATGCCGCGCCCGCCGTCACAGCCGCGACGGGGAGCCTGGCCATCACGCCGAACCCGCCGCCCGGGCGCGGTCCGGCCTGCACCGTCCCGCCGTACATGGCCGCTCGCTCCGTCATCCCGGTCAGTCCGTGGCCCGCGCCGTCGCAGGCGGCGGTCGCGCCGATGCCGTTGTCGGTGACCGCGAGCTCCACAGCGTTGTCCGTGTAGCGGAGCACCACGTTCGCGCGGGCCATGGAGCCGGCGTGCTTGCGGGTGTTCGTCAGCGACTCCTGGATGATGCGGTACGCGGTCAGCGCGGTGCCGGCGGCGAGCGGCCGCGGCCGCCCCTCGACCGCGCAGGACACGGGCAGGCCAGCCGCCCGGGTCTGGTCAAGCAGCTCATCGAGCTGGTCAAGGCCCGGCATCGGGGCCAGGGCGACCTCGCCAGGCGCGGGCTGCTCAAGGTCACCGCCCCGGCGGAGCACGCCGAGCAGCGCCCGCATCTCGGCGAGCGCCTGCCTGCCCGTAGCGGAAATGGCCGTGAGCGCCTCGCGGGCGCGGCCCGGGTCCGAGCCGAGCGCGTACGCCGCGCCGTCCGCCTGCACGACCATGACGCTGACGTTGTGAGCGACCACGTCATGCAGCTCCCGCGCGATCCTGGCGCGCTCGGCCGCGGCCGCGATCTGGGCATTGGCGTCGCGCTCGCGTTCCAGCCGTTCCGCGCGCTCCTCCAGGCTCGCGTAGTAGGCCCGGCGGTACCTGGTCGAATCGCCGAGCACCCACGCGATCAGCGACGGCCCGGCGAACATCACCGAGCCGACGAGCATCCAGTCGGCCGGGCTGATCCCCGGTCCAGGCAGTTGCAGCCTGAGCACCTCGACAGAGCAGCCGAACAGGCAGACAGCCAGCCCGATCAGCGAGTTCCGCCTGGTCGAGTAGGCGGCCAGGGTGTACAGCAAAATGACGATCGCGAAGTCAGACGCGATTGGCCGCACGTCGAACGCGACCTGGAGTGCGCCGATGACGACAACGGCCGCGAACGCTCCCACCGGGTGCGTGCGGCGTTCGACGAGCGGGACCGTCAGCGCGACCGCGCCCAGTACCAGCGCGATCTGGTGCATGGCGATGCTGTTGGCGATCCCGAACAGCCCGACCGGGGCGGCAATGACCGAATCGACGAACCGAGGGTGGCGACGCAGCCACGCGTACAGCGCTGACACGAGACCAGGCTAGCCGCGCCCGGCCGCAGCGACGTCAGCCTGCGGTCCGAGCCGCCCGTCAGCCAAACGGATGACAGGCACATGGCGGATCGGCCGACGCGACACCATGATCGCAGGGCCGACGATTGAGCTAATCCCGGGCGTCAGGCTCTCGTGAGCTCGACGACCGGGATAGTCCGGCCCGCCTTGGCCTCGTGATCGGCGAAGAACGGGTAGGTCTCCTTGATCATCGCCCACAGCCGATCCCGGTCCTGGCCGTCGGCCGGCACCGCGAGCGCTTCGTACTTCTCGCCGCCGACCTCGACGCTGACCCTGGGGCTGGCGACCAGGTTCACGTACCAGTCCGGGTGGGAGGCCGCCCCGGCGTTCGACGCGATGACCAGCAGCCGGTCGCCCGCGCGGTGGAACATCATCGGCGTAGTGTGCGGCTGCCCCGACCTCGCGCCGGTCGTGGTCAGCAGGAGCAGCCGGTCGCGGTTCATCCCCTCGATATGGGCGCCAGAGCGGAACTGCTCGACCACGCGCGCGTTGATCTCCTTGTAGTCCATGGAGTCATCTTGCACGAGCACGGGAACGTATCTCCGTTGGAGCAGAACACTGGTTAGCCTCACCTCAATGGACGCGCCGAGCCGGAAGGACCACCCGCATGACTGACGAGCACGCGCACGATCCCACGTTCTACCGCTCGCCGCGCGACGCGGCGGCCGGCCCGCCGGAGAAGCTTGCCTACGTCGCGGCCTTCTCCCGTCCGGCGGACACCCCGGATGCCATTGCCGTGATCGACACCGATCCGGCGTCATCGAGCTACGCGTCGGTGATCGGATTCACCGAACTCCCGCACCTCGGCGACGAACTGCACCACTTCGGCTGGAATGCCTGCTCGAGCGCGCTGTGCCCGACCGGCGACCACAACCACGGCGACCGCCGCTACCTGGTCGTCCCCGGCATCCGCTCCTCGCGCATTTACATACTCGACACCAAGGACGACCCCGCGGCGCCGAAGGTGGTCAAGACGCTCGAAGCGGACGAGCTTGGCAAGCGCGCCAGCTACTCGCGCCCGCACACCGTGCACTGCGGCCCCGGTTATCTCTACGTCTCGTGCCTGGGCGGCGCCGACGGCGCCGAGGGACCCGGCGGGGTGGCGCTGCTCGACCACGCGAACTTCGACGTCATCGGCCAGTTCGAGCAGGACCGGGGCGACCAGTACCTGGCCTACGACGTCTGGTGGCACATCAACGACGACGTCCTGGTGACCTCGGAGTGGGCGACGCCGTCCATGATCGAGAACGGGATCGTGCCCGAGCTGCTGCTCGGCCGCAAGTACGGTCACCGGCTGCACTTCTGGGACATGCGGACCCGCCGCCACGTCCAGACCGTCGACCTGGGCGACGAGCACCAGATGGCACTCGAGCTGCGCCCCGCCCACGACCCCGCGAAGAAGTGGGGATTCGTCGGCGTCGTGGTCAGCGTCGAGGACCTGTCCGCGTCGATCTGGCTCTGGCATGAGCAGGACGGTCAGTGGGCCGCTAGCAAGGTCATCACGATCCCGGCTGAGCCAGCGCCGGCCGAGCAGCTGCCGCCCCTGCTGCAAGGGTTCGGCGCGGTGCCGCCGCTGGTGACTGACATCGCCCTGTCCGTGGACGACAAGTGCCTGTACGTGTCGTGCTGGGGGACCGGCGAGCTGAAGCAGTTCGACGTCACCGACCCGTTCCACCCGCGCGAGACCGGCTCGGTGCGGATCGGCGGCATCGTCGGCCGCAAGCCGCACCCGTCGCGTCCCGGCCAGCCGCTGGCCGGCGGGCCGCAGATGGTCGAGGTCAGCCGCGACGGCAAGCGGGTCTACTTCTCCAACTCGCTGTACGGCTCCTGGGACGAGCAGTTCTACCCGGACGGCGTCGGGGCCTGGCTGACCAAGCTCGACGTCGGTGAAGGCGGCGGCATCGGGTTCGATGACCGGTTCTTCCTTGAGGGCGACGTGTTCCGCGGCCGGCGCGTGCACCAGATCAGGCTGGAGGGCGGCGACGCGTCGAGTGATTCGTACTGCTATTCCTGACCGGCGCTATTCGTGACCGGTGCTACTCGCGAGCGGTGAGCGGTGAGCGGTGATCGGTGCCTGGCTCGAACCTGAGCTCGCGACCCTGACCAAGGACAGGTTCTCTGATCCGGCCTGGCTGTACGAGCGGAAGTTCGATGGTGAAAGATGCCTGGCCTACCGGTCGGGCAGCGAGCTGGCGCTGATGACGAGGAATGCCCTTGACGTCAGCGCCACTTACCCCGAGGTACGGGACGTGCTGCTCAGCCAGCCGGCCGGGGACTTCGTCGTCGATGGCGAGGTCGTCGCTTTCGACGGCGACGTGACCAGCTTCGGCAGGCTGCAGCAGCGCCTCGGGGTCCGTGCTCCGAGGCCAGAGCTGGTCAGCCAGGTCCCGGTCGTGTATTTCGTGTTCGACGTGCTCAGGGCCGATGGCCGGGATGTCAGGAAGCTGCCGCTGCGCGAGCGCAAGCCGGTGCTGGCCGGCTTGCTGGACTTCGCCGGCCCGGTCAGGCTCACCGAGCACCGGCACGGCAATGGCGAGGCGTTCTGGGACGAGGCCTGCGCGCAGGGCTGGGAGGGCCTCATCGCCAAGCGCGCGGCGGCGCCCTACCGGGCCGGGCGGACGAGGGACTGGCTCAAGTTCAAGTGCCTTAGCAGCCAGGAGTTCGTCATTGGCGGGTACACCGACCCGCAGGGGTCCCGCGCGGGGCTTGGCGCCTTGCTGATCGGCTATTACGACAGCCAGGGACACTTGGTCTCGGCCGGTAAAGTTGGCACGGGCTTCAGCGCCGCCACGCTCGCGGACCTGCGCGGATCGCTCGCGCGGATAGAGCGTCGGACGACGCCATTCGAGGCCGGCGAGGTGCCCCGAGCCGGCGTGCACGGGTCAGGCGTGCACTGGGTGGAGCCGAGGCTTGTCGCCCAGATCGGATTCTCGGAATGGACGGCCGGCGGCCAGTTGCGGCACCCGAGGTTCGAGGGTTTGCGTCAGGACAAGGACCCGGCGAGCGTGGTGCGTGAGATCCCTAGCTAACCGAGCGCACGCGTCGATACCATGGCGGCCTCAGACGGCGCCGTGCGCGGCCTAGACCCTGCCTGCATGCGGAAGGTGATGTGTGTCAGTGCAACGCTGGCCAGTTCAGTGGACGGGAAAGCGTGCCGTCGTCGAGATCCCCTCGGACGTCGACACCAGCAACGCCAGCAGCGTCCGCGAACAGCTCATGGCCCTGGTCGAGCACGACGGCGCCGCGATGGTCGTCGTGGACATGAGCAGGACGATGTTCTGCGACTCGGCGGGGATCACGGCGCTGGCCACGGTGCACAAGAAGGTCGCGGCGGTAGGGGTCGACATGAAGGTCATCGCCACGTCCCCCCAGGTGCTGCGGATCCTCGAGCTCACCGGGCTCGATCACGTGCTTCACGTGTACCCGAGCATGGCGGCCGCGCTCGGGTAGCTACTGGCCCGGGTGGTCTTCGGCGCTTGCCGGCCGCAGGCCGAGGCGACGGTCAAGCGCGATTGCCTGCCGCTGGTGACGGCGGGCCCGGATAGGGTCGCCGACAGTGCTGCCGAGGCCATGGCTGGCGCGGGCTTCCGCGTCCAGGTCTCCGATCCGGCGGGCCAGGTCAAGCGCTGTTGTGTGCTCGATGCGTGCCTGATCCATCTGACCGTCGGCCAGGAGGGCCTCGCCGAGGCCGTTACGTGCCTGAGCCTCACCGGCCGGGTCGCCGGCCTCAAGGAACAAGCCGAGTGCCTGGCGCTGGTGGCTGGCGGCCTGCTCATGCCTACCCTGCCGCAGGTGGACGTCACCCAGGTACGCGAGCGCGTAGGCCTCAGTGGGCTTTTCGCCGGTCTGACGGCATAAAGCCAGAGTCTGCAGCAGGTGGCTAGCGGCTTCTTCATAGCGGCCCTGGCGCAGGTAGAGACCACCGAGATTACCTAGCGAGTAGGCCTCGCCTGGCCGGTCGCTCGCCTGACGGTACAGGGCCAGGGCTTGCTCATGGCGGCGGGCGGCCTGCTCGTAGTGGCCCAGCCGTCGCTCGACGCCGCCGAGGTTGTTCAGCGTCTGCGCCTCGCCGGCGAGATTCCCGATTTGGCGGTACAACTCCAGGGCTTGCTTCTGGCGGCTGGCGGCTTGCTTGTAACGGCCGCGCCGTAGCTCGACGCCTCCGAGAATGCTTACCGCGCGGGCTTCGCCGGTGCGGTCGCCGACCTGTCGGAACAGGGTCAGCGCCTGGCGCAGGTAATCGGCCGCTTGCTGGTAACGGCCGCGCCACAGATCGATGCCAGCGAGGTTAGCCAGCACGCGGGCTTCCCCGGTGCGGTCGCCTGCCCGGCGGTACACGGTCAGCGCCCGGTGCAGGTGCTCGGCGGCTTGCTGGTAGCGGCCCTGGCGACGCTCGATCACGCCGAGGCTGGTCAGAGCGATCGCCTCGGCGGCGAGATCGCCGAGGAGGCTGGCGGCGCTGCGGGCGTGACTGTGGAGGGCGATGGCCTCGGGGTAGTAGCCGCCGGTGTCGAGGTAGCGGTACAAAGTGGCGGCCAGCCGGATGGTGTGGCCTGGCCAGCCTCGGGCTGAGGTATAAGCGGCGGCGGCCACCAGGTTGGGCCGTTGCGCGTCCAGCCAGGCACGCGCCGTCGCGGCGTCGGCGACCGGCGGCCCCGGAGTGGCTGGCGCCGGGATGCGGGGCCGCCGGTGACGCTCGGCCGGCCGGAGGATGTCCATCGCGGTGGCCGCCGTGTGCAGGTAGTGGTCGAACAGCCGGGTCAAGGCCGCCTGACTGTCCTCGTCGCTGTCCTCCGTCGCCGCAAGCTCGGCGGCATAAGCGCGGAGCAGGTCGTGCAGCTGGTAGCAGCCGGGCCGCGCGGGCTGGATCAGGTGTGCCCGAGTCAGCGTCTCCAGCAGGTCGCTTGCCTGTCCGGCCGCGGAGCCAAGCAGCGCGGCGGCAGCATGCCGGTCGAGGTCGGCGCCGGGATGCAGGCCCGACAGCCGGAAAGCCCGTGCGGCCGGGGAACTCAGCTGCTGGTAGGACCACGAGAACACCGCCCGCACCGCGGTGCCTGAGTCCCCGCCCGCGTTCAGCAGGTCAAGCCGCCGGTTCCTGTCGGCCAGGTCCGCCACGAGCTCGGCCAGAGGCACGGCGGGGCGGGCAATGGCCAGTTCCGCGGCCACCCGCAGGGCGAGCGGCAGGCGGCAGCACTGCCCGGCCAGGGTCGCGGTGGCGGCTGGATCAGCGGTCGCCCGGTCGCCGATCAGCACGCGCAGCAGGTCGGCCGCCTCGGCGGGCGGCAGCAGGCCAAGCTCCAGCCGGGCGGCGCCGTTGCGGGCGACCAGCCCGGGCAGTGCGTCGCGGCTGGTCACCACCGTCACGCAGGATGCGCTCCCGGGCAGCAGCGGCCGTACCTGGTCGGCCGATCCGGCGTTGTCCAGCAGAACCAGCATCCGCCGGCCGGCTACCAGGCTCCTGTACCTGGCGGCTCGCTCCTGCGCTTCGGCCGGGATGTCCTTTCCGGCCACCCCCAGGGCACGCAGGAACCCGGCCACCGCGTCGGCCGCTGTCACCGGCCGGTCCGGGTCGTAGCCGCGCAGGTTCACGTACAGCTGCCCGTCAGGGAACCTGCTGGCGGCCCGGTGCGCCCAGTGCACAGCGAGCGCGGTCTTGCCGACTCCCGCTGTTCCGCCGATCGCCGAGATGACGACCGCTCCTGGCTCCGGCTGGCCAGGGCGATCCAGCAAGGCGGTCAGCGCCGCCAGCTCGCCAGCCCGGCCGGTGAAATGCGCCACTCCGGCTGGCAGCTGCCTGGGCACCGCCGGCCCGGGCACGCCAGCCGGCCCGGGCACGCCGGCCGGCTCGCGGACGTCGGCCTGAGTCGTCGGCCGGGCAAGCGCGGGGTCAGCGGCCAGCACCTGCTGGTGCAATCCTCGCAGGCTGGCGCCCGGCTCAGCGCCCAGCTCCTCGATGAGCACCCGGCGAGCCTGCTGGTACACGGCCAGGGCCTCGCTTTGCCGGCCATCGGCGTACAACGCCAGCATCAGCAGCCCGTAGACCCGCTCGCGCAGCGGATAGACACTGGACAGCCGCCGCAGGTCGCCGACGACCCCGGCGCCCCGGCCCAGGTGCAGCTCCGCCTCAAGCCGCGTCTCAGTCGCCTGAACCCGCATTTCGGCCAGCCGTGCGACCTCCCGCGCTGAGAGGGACTCCGACCCCGCATCAGCCAGCGGCTCGCCGCGCCACAGCGCTATGGCCTCATTCGCCTGCGCCGCGGCGGCTGGCCATGCTTGCTGCCTGGCCGCGCTCTGCGCCGCGTGAAGCAGCTCTTCGAACCGGGACACATCCAGCTCGTGAGCGGCGACGCGGATCACGTACCCGCCGGGCACCGTGCGGATCCGCTCCCGCCCAGCCTCGCCCAGCGCCTTGCGAAGCCGCACAATGTAGTTCTGCACGGTCACTCTGGCCGATGCCGGCGGCTCGGAACCCCACAGCGCCTCCGCGAGCTCCGCCACGCTCACGACCTGTCCCGCGCTCAGCAGCAGCGTCGCCAGGACCGCTCGCTGCTTGCCGGCCGCGACCGGCACCACGACCCCGTCACGCCGCACAACCACCGGGCCAAGCAGGCAGAACTCCATTTCCATCTCTGCCGCCGCCCCGCCGCCTCGCTCGCTGGAATGACCGCCCGGCACCAGCGGCCTCACAGAGCCTCCTCGATGCCGGGACTCATCTGCGGTCCTCCTCGAAGCCACCATGCCCCGCGACAGCGGGAATCGTGCGCTACCCCAGTGTGCCACGATCCGCACGTCGGCAGCCGGCGCTGATCGACTGCTAGCGGGGTGCTGATGAGGCCGATAACACTCAGATCATCCGCTTGCTGGATGTCATTAGGGATTTATATTCCTTCGGTCCGTGTCGTGGGGAGATCGGGATAAATGCGCGAGTCGGTTCGAGTGCTCGTCATCGGAGGTGGCCCGGCTGGTGCCACGGCGGCTGGCTTGCTTGCCCAGCAGGGACTTCAGGTCACCGTGGCGGAGCGGGATCATTTTCCTCGCTATCACATCGGCGAGTCGATTCTGCCGTCGTCGCTGCCCATCCTGGAGCTGCTCGGGGCCCGGCAGAAGATCGAGAAGCGTGACTTCCAGGTTAAGCGCGGAGTTTATTTCCAGTGGGGGCCGGACGAATGGGAGGTTCATTTCAACGAGCTGGGTGATGACACCGCTTACGCCTGGCAGGTCGTGCGCTCGGAGTTTGATGAGATCCTCCTGAACCACGCCGCTGAGCTTGGCGCCGACGTTAATCAGGGGCTGGCGGTCCGGGAGCTGAGATTCGAGCATGACCGGCCGGTAATGGCGACCTGGGCTCGTTCCGGGGACACGGGCAGTACGGGGACTATCGCGTTCGATTACCTGATCGATGCCTCAGGCAGAGGCGGGGTGCTGGCCAACCGGTACCTGAAGAGCCGCCGCCTCAACGAGACGTTCAAGAACATCGCCATCTGGCGGTACTGGACTAGCTCGGGCACCCTGCCTGGCGGGCCGGAAGGCTCGACTGGCGTGTTCTCCCTGCCCGGCGGGTGGTTCTGGGTTATTCCCCTGCATGACGGCACGCAGAGCGTAGGCCTGGTCACCGGGCGGGAGGCATTCAGCAAACGGCGCCAGGCACTCGGCAGCAGCCAGGCGGTCTACGAAGAGGCCATCGAAGAATGCGCGGGAGTCCGGGCAGTACTCGACGGCGCCAGGCCAGCCTCGCGGCTCCGGCTAGAGCAGGACTACTCCTATACCGCGGATAAGTTCGCCGGCCCGGGCTATCTCCTCACCGGAGACGCCGCCTGCTTTCTCGATCCGCTGCTGTCCACCGGGGTGCACCTGGCCACCTTCAGCGGGATGGTGGCGGCGGCGAGTATCGGCAGCGTTCTGCGCGGCGAGTTGCCTGAAGGGGAAGCGTTCGATTTCTACCAGCGGACCTACCGTCGCGCATATGAACGGATGGTCCTGCTCGTCTCCGCCTTCTACGAGACCTACCGCGGCAAGGATTACCACTTCTATAACGCGCAGCGGCTGTCTTTGCGGGAGAAGCAGGATTTGCGGCTCCATGAGTCCTTCGTGCGTATCGTCGCCGGCATCGAGGACATGGATGATGCCAAAAACGCGGCTTATGACCTGGCCATTTCCGAGCTCATCGGCGGGCTGGAGCCGGGCGCCAGCCCGTTCAGGCCCCGGCCGGAACTGAGCAAAGAGCCGACCAGCGCGCACAACGCGATCGGCGGCATCTACATACGAACGGCGCCCGAACTCGGCCTGGCCCGGGCCGGCCACCCCGACATCGCGGCACCGGCGAGCGAAGGCGCCAATTCCCATGCGTGACGGGATTGGCGCAGAGCCGAGTGAGCTTGGCTGGCTGGCAGGTATCTCGCCTGCCGAGCAGGCCGAATCGGCGGGTGCCTGGGTGCAGATCGGGATCGCCCCCGCACGGGAATGCTGGCGCCAGGTCTACGCCGTCCTATTTACCCTGGCTTCGCAACTGCTCGAAGACTCATCAGTTTCCAATTTCTTTTATATGAATAAGCCCCCTGGGCTGCGGGTTCGCTTCCAGGCGGGTCATGACCGGCGCCAGGCGCTGGGCGCCGCATTACGTGCGCGAATCGGCGGATGGCAGGCCGAAGGGATCGCTGAACGCGTGACCGGCGGGGTCTACGAGCCAGAGCAGACGCTGTTCGGCGGACCGGGGTCCATGCGTCACGTGCATCGGCTGTTCACTGTCGATGCCATGGCCTGGCTGGCATTTTACGGCTCGGCACCGTGCCCGCCGTGGGCATTCTCGCTCGCGATGATCTCGGGCCTGCTTGACGGCCTCGAGATCATCGACTGGGAAGACCTTGACGTATGGGAGCGGATCAGGCGGCAGGCCCGCAGGACCGTGCCGGCGGGACTGCCTGCGGACAGGGTGACCGCCGCCGTCAGCGGACTTCAGGCGACCTGGGCGGAGCGCGCGGACTTCCTCGCCTCGCTTCCCGGCGACGCGGCCGCACTGGTCGGCAAGTACCGTCCGCTCCTGGAGGCCGCCGCGCTGGAGTGGAGCAAGGAGTATTTCCTCGGTGCCGATGCCAGTATCGGGCCGAGAGAGGCAGCCGCCTTTTTCACCATATTTCATTGGAACAGGGGAGGCTTGCCCGGGACAACCCAGGCCATAATCGCTGCCGCGCTCGCTGACCGGGCGGGGCGGCAGTGACGCAGCGCAGTGCCGTGCCCGGCGGTGCCGCGCTGCTGCGCACAGCGGCTCTGCCCATGCGAGATATTGCCGCCGGGGCGGCGCCGGGGCTGGCCGGGCTGCTCGGCAGGCTGGCCGAGCTGACCGCGGCTTATGAGCGAGAGGCCGCGGAACTGGCCGAGCGGATCGGCGAGCAGCTGGTGCCTCGCGGCCAGTTGACGGCCGGTCAGCGGGGAGACTTGCTGCGGGTTCGCCGCGCGCTCCACCGAGGCTCGGCCGTGCCGGCCGCATGCCTGGCCGACGTCGCGAGGCTTGCCGAGGGCAGTCCGGGTTCCTCCGGGCTCGCGGCGAGAGTCCGGGCGCTGGTGTCCGCGTCCGCCGAGCTGTCGGCGGTCAGGCAGGCGGCCGAGCGCGAGGTCGCTGACGAAGAGCAGCGGCTGCTCGCGCTTCCGTGGCAGCTGCTTCATGCCAGCGTCGCGGGAACCTGCGCGCTGAGGTCAGGTGACCTGTCTGTCTACGACGACATCGCGCAGCGAGTCGCGGCCGGGGAGTCGTGGACGACCAAGCGAATGCGCCAGCGCAGCGGCTATCTGTGGCGAATGCTCACCCGGGCCAGCACGAACGCCACGCCGCGCGGCTGGCTGAGCCATGTGACGCTGCTGCCCGTGGGGCAGCCCGGGGGATGGCCAGGCGGCGGGCAGCTGGTGCTGCGGGACCTTGCCGCCGCCGAGGTCGCCGACAACCTCGGCCGGTCCCGCCTGCCGCGCGCCGAGGCGGAAAACGCCGTCAGCGATGAGGGCGTCAAGCTCGTCTTCTCGGCTTTGGTCCAGCCCGAGCTTGACTGCCTGCGAGCGTGGCGGATCGACGGGGAAGGCGGCGGGGACCTCACCGAGGTCCGGGTCCGCGGGACGCCCCTGCTGAACGCCGTGCGGTCGGCGCTGACAGCCCGGCCCCGGCCTGGCCGGGAGCTGGCCGATGAGCTCGCCGGCGACGATCTTGATGCCAGGCAGTCGCTGCGGTGCTTTCTCGCTCACCTAATACGACTGGGGCTGATCGAGGCCGTCAGGCCGCAGCGATCGGTCATCACCGCCTGGGACCGCCTGAGCCGCTTCTCCTCCCTGCCGCCGGCACTCATCGCGAGGCAGGACTCCTACGTTGACGTCTACCGGGAGGCGGCGGACGGCATCACCGAGGCGCACGCCCGGCGGCTCGCTGACCTAGTCGCGCTTGCCATGCGGGTCATGGCACTGACCGATCTCGACGCGCCGCCGGCGGCAGGCGCCGAACTGCCCTGGCCCGGCGAGGAACCAAGACCGGTACTCGATCTCGCCGCCGACCGCATCCGGGCCGGGCAACCGGTCCGTCGCGGCCTGCCGCACCATCACGACTGGCCAGCCGTGACCGCTCCGGATTCGCCCTACGGCCGGTTCATCGGCTGGCTCGACGGCCAGCTTGACGGCGCGGGCGAGGTCGACATCACCGAGGCGGCTCTGGACCGGTTCCTTGCCAGGGACACGAGCCTCGACTGGCCGGTCGACTGCCTGCTGCGGCCCATGCGGAGCGCTTCTGGCCCGGTGGCGTTGCTCGCCCAGTGCCTTCCCGCAGGGTTGATGGACGCCCGGTTCATCCCCGCCCTGAGCCGGCTCGGGGCGGATTTGCCGCAGGTTCGCGCCTACCAGCGGTTCCTTGCCGACCTCGGCGGCCTCGCGGGGACCCGCTGCGTGGAGGTACTGGCACCGCCCTTGTCCAGGCAGGCCGCCAACGCGGTTCGCCGCCCGGCTTACACCGGGCTGTGGACGGGCGACCCGGACCCCGGCGGCTACTTTCCTCCTGGTGCCCTGACGCCAGCGGAATACCTGCCGCTGTCCGAGATCACGCTGCGCAGGCAGGGCAGGATGGTGGTCGCCGAGGCCGGCGGCCAGCGGATCTGGCCCGTCTCCCACACCACCCGCGTCGTGCCGCCGCCCTGGGACACGATCAGCGGACTGCTCATGCTCGCGTCGCCGCAACCGGAGCGAGAACGCTGGCGTGCCCTTACTCACTCGCTGCCGGCCTTCCCCGGGCGTGACCACGTGCCCAGGATCACCGTGGGCGGCGGCCTGGTGCTGTCCGCGGCCCAGTGGCGCCTGCCCCGCGCGAGCCTGTGGCACAGCAGCGACCCGGCCCTGGATAAGGCGGCCGCGCTGCTCAGGATCCGCCGCGCGCTCGGCCTGCCGCGATGGGTGTCGGTGACCTCTGACGTCCACGACGAAGGGCGCGTGGTCGATCTCGGCAGCTTGCACGCGCTGCCAGTACTCGATCGCCTGGCCGCTGGCGGGCGCCCGGAGTTGCTGGTGACGGAGCTCCTGCCCGCGCAGGAGCAACTGGCGGTGCGCGATGAGTCCGCGGACGGCGCACCTACCTTCGCCGAGGTACTGCTGCGGCTGCTTCCCGCGACGGCTCGCAGCGAGCGGCCAGGACCGCGAGCCGGCCGGCAACCGGAAGCTTCCGGCTATCACGCCGGGGAGGTGCGCGGGTCCGACCGGCCCCGCGACGGCACGAGCGCTCCGACGGGAGGTGACACATGAGCGAAACCAACCGCAAGGTCATGACACCACAGCTGGATGACATCAATGGCCTCATCAAGGACCTGGAAGCTGAGGTCCGGCACCTGGGCACTCTGAACGAGGCCCCGGCCAAGAACCGCACCACCAACAACTGCACCATCCACCTCTGCTACACCTTCTGATCACCGCGGCGGGCGGGCGCCAGACGACTCCGGCACCCGCCCGCCCTGGCAGCCAGGGACGCGAAGATGAAGGCCGATCTGGCCGGGCCGGGCGATGCCGCCGCCATCGAGCTGACCAGGAACCTGCTCACCGGCTTCCCCGGCCGCGAAACGGCGGCCGAGCTTGACTGGGGGATCCCCCTGCTCGCCAGGCTGGCCATCGCCGCGGACGCGGGAACCTCTGCCGCCGAGCCGACCCGCCAGGCCGCTCGTGCCGCCGCGCTGGCCTGGTCCGCTGCCTATCGCGGCCGGATGACTCAGCCCGCGCTCTTCGGCTGGGGGCTGGCTGGGTACGCGGTCGGCCTGGCTCATGCCGCCGTCGCTGAGCCACGCCTGGCCACGGTGGCTCACGCGGCTCGCGACAAGGTCGTGACCTGGTGCCGGGAAAGCGAACCAGGCAAGGCCGGCCTGGCCTTCGCCGACTATGACCTGATCATCGGCATGAGCGGCGTGGTCCTGGCGCTTGCGTCGCTGCCCGGATGCCTGCCCGAGCACGTCGGGCCCGGTCTGCGGTATCTCGCCGCCCTGTGCCGTGACCCGGCCCTGGCGGGACTTGTGGTCACTGCCGATGGCGGCGATCCGCGTAACAGATGGTGCGTCGGGCGGCTCAACCTCGGGCTGGCCCACGGAGCGCCCGGCGTCCTCGCCGCTCTGGTCGCGGCCTGGCCCCTGGCCCGCCCCGGCGACCGTGACTCCGTCGCCGCTGCCATCGGCGCGCTTGCCAGCTACCTGCTCAGGACCAGCGCGACTGACAGCCGGGGAGTTCTGACCTGGCCGCCCGCGAGCGGGCAGGAGCGGCAGGGCACGACGCCGCGCCGGCAGGCCTGGTGCTACGGAGCACCGGGCGTGGCCTGGCAGCTCGCCGAAGCCGGCCGCGTACTCGGCGATCGCGAGATGCGTGCGTGCGCCGCCGCCAGCATCATCTCGCTCTGCGAGGCCTGGGATGACGACTACTACCTGGTGCCCGGGCCGGCCAGCGCACGGCTAGGGTTCTGCCACGGCGCCGCCGGGATCCTGGCCGTTGCCCGGCTATTCGGCCGCGGCCTCGGGCTGGCTCAGGCCGACCGGCTCGCCGAGCACCTTGCGGGCCTGCTTGGGCGCGAGGCCGGGCGCGTCCGCGACCTGGCCAACGAGGACCTCACCTTGCTCAGCGGCGCCGCCGGCGCCCTGGCCGTTCAGCTCGCCCCCGCAGTACCCGCCCCGGGCTGGCAGCTCCCGATCGGACTAGGCGCGCCCGAGATAGGCGCGGCTCCTGTGGACTGAGCCCTGGTTGTCCGGTGCTGCGGCATGGCCGCGACGGTGTCCCGGGCGGGACCGGGCCGTGCGGGGCGGGGCCGAGCGGGCCGGGCCGGGCGGGCGCTGGTCGGCCGCCGGGCGCCGGAGCAGGGGCGCGATGTTCCGTGATCATGAACCAATGTCGCTCTTAGCTCATCTTGATCATGCGCTAACCTGCATATTCCGGACCGGGCTGAATCGCTCAGGCAAGGCCCCGCCCCAGCGGGCGGAGGCCCAGCAACATCAATGACCGAAACGACACCCGATCCGGACCATCAATTCCCGCATTCATGACCCTGTTGGCTTATTGACTTCAGTGGCGGGGGTAGCCGCGCGGGGCCGGGTCGTGCGAGCGGGCGGGGTGCCCCAGGGGGGTGCGGGTGCGATGTTCCGTGATCATGATTAAGGGCATGATCACGGAAATTTACCCAGGTCAGGACAGGTGCGATGTTCCGTGATCAAGCCCGCGACCATGATCACGGAAACTTGCCCCGGCCGGCCTCTGGCGGACAGGCGCCCCGCCCGGCAAACCCGCCCCACCCGCCTCCACCGCCTCAGACTTACCCCGCAGCCTTGAATCTCCAATAAGCCAACAGGGTCATTCATGATCCTGTTGGCTTATGTTTGCCCGGCAGGGTTGCGGCGGGAGAGGTTCGCGGCGGCGGCGGTGCGCGTGGCACGGCAACGATCTTCCGTGATCATGACCGGGACCATGATCACGGAAGTTTGCCCAGGTCATAGGACGTGTACGTTTCCGTGATCATGCCCTGGACCATGATCACGGAACATTGCCGCTGTCCTTTGCCAGGTACTGATTCGGCTCCCTGCCAGCCGGCCGTAATCCGGGGCCAGTCCACCCAGCCCACCCAGCCCGGCCAGGTCATCCAGGCGCGGCTGGCCTACGCCGCCTGAACCCGATAAACCAACCGGGTCACTCATGCGGACACGCCCGGGCACCAGTCGTCACCCCAGGCACCACGACCTCACTCGCAACATGAGCACCAGCGCCAGCGACTCACCAGCCCGCGCTCCGGGCCGCAACCGACGCGGCACATCATTTCCAAGATCAACTTAGGCTAAGTGGGATTGGATCATGAACCACTGCATGATCACGGGAAAGTTGCACCTGCCCTGGAGGCTGTCGGGTGACTCGTGATCAGGGTCGGGGAGCCTTTCCGGCATCGTGGGGGAGAGTCTCACTCCGGGGAGCTGTCAGTGAGGGGGCGGCAGGTGCGATGTTCCGTGATCAGGGTCCCGGGCATGATCACGGAACATTGTTGCTGTCCTGACCTGGGCGATCTTCCGTGATCACGCCCGCGAACATGATCACGGAAACTGGCACCTCTACCCGCGGACTGCCGCGCGGCTCGTCTCCCCGCTGGCCCACGGGAGCCTGACCTCCAAGATACCGAGTCACCCGACGGTCTCCCTGACCTGGGCAAATCTCCGTGATCAAGGTCACGGTCATGATCACGGAACATCACCCGCGTCCCGGCACCGGTCGGGCCTGGCGGGATCGGCGGGACCGGCGCGGGTACGCAGGCCCGCAGCGGAAAGGGCCGAATGCCCTCCGTGATCAAGCTCCGCGGCAGGCGCCGTCCCTGAAACCGAGTCGGCAATCCTGCATTACCGCAGACCGGCCCCGGCTCACTCCACAAGAGCCACACCCGCCCGAGATAGCGCGCGATCCCTAGCGCCCTGGCCGGGAGAAGCCGCGCGCCGGTCAGCCGCGCGCCGGTCAGCCGCGCGCCGGTCAGCCGCGCGATGGTCAGCCGCGCGCCGGTCAGCCGCGCGATGGGCCGCCGCGCGACGCTGAGTCGAAATCCCCGGTGCCGTCCGGCGCGCCGGCCTCATGGCTCTGCGGGTATGCGGTCCGGCCCTCGGCGGGGACTCTCTCCGGGTTCATCCGCGGCCCTGACAGCTGCTTGATCATCAGGTAACGCTTGATGTCCGGCCAGCTGCCCGCGACCGCCAGGCAGACCGCGAGCATGGTCGCCAGTCCCAGTGACTTTCTGAACATGGCGGTTGTCCTTCCCTGCTCAGCTGGGTCGAACCGGCGGCGCCGCCCGCCTCATGGCAGCGCCGCCGGTCGTCGCCGCTAGGCGGCGTGCCCGCCAGCCCGCGCCAGGGCCGGCCGCTTGCGGGCGGCCGGCTGCGCGGAGTTCGCGTGCTGCGCGGTGGCCTTGGCGGCTGGCTTGATGGAGTTGGCCGGGTTGGGTGACACCGTCGCGGCACGCGTGGCTGCTTCCGGCTGCGCTGCACGGGCTATCGCGCGCTCGTAGGAAGTCACCATCTCGCTGGCGACTCGCTCCCACGGGTACCTGGACTTGGCGCGGTCAGCGGCCGCGATGCCGAACGCCGCGAGCCGCATCGGGTTGGCGAGCAGGTCGCGCATGCGCCTGGCCAGCATGTCGGGTCGGCCTGGCGGGACGAGGGTCCCCGTCGTGCCGTCGACCACCGCGTCGCGGTAGATGCCGATGGCCGGCGCGATGACCGGGACACCGCAGGCCATCGCCCGCAGTGCGGTGATCGCGTGCGGCTCGTAGCGCGCGCAGCTCACCAGCAGATCGGCCGATCGCAGCAGTGCCGGGAGGTTGGCATCACTGACATGGCCGGTGAATTGCACCCGGTCGGCGACGCCGAGGTCTGCGGCCAGCTTGGCGAGAATCCGGTAGCCGTGGTCCGCCTCGAGGTTCTCGGCAAGCGGTCCGCCGGCAATGACCAGTTCGGCTTCCGGCAGCTCAGTAAGGCACTTGAGCAGGGAGTCAAGGCTGCGGTACTCGGCCAGCGGGCCGACCGAGACCAGCCGGGCCTGCCGCTTGCGCTTCGCGACCAGCCCGTCCGGCCTGAAGCGGCTGACGTCCACGCCGAACGGGACGACGCTGACCCTGGCATTGGGAATTCCGAGCCTGGACAGCTCGGCCACCTCGTCAGAGGTAGCGGCGAGCACGCTGGTCACGCTCCTGGCGACGCACGACTCCATCTTGATCCGGGTGGCCGAGCTCTCGCCGGCGATCCGGTGCCGCCGTTCGGTGATGCCAAGCGAGCCGAACGTGACAGTGACCGGCACCGGGCACTCGCGAGCGGCGCCAAGGGCAGCCAGCCCGTTGGTCCAGTGGAACGCGTGCACAACGTCGGGCCTCTCCGTACTCCATCTGGTCAGCAGGTGGCCCGCGATGTCCTTCGCGTACCGCGGCAACTCGTCCGCAGGGGCCGGGGACTGCGGCCCGGCGGTGATGTACTGGGCATGCAGGCGCGGCGCGATCCGCGCCGTTGCGGGAAGCTCAGGCGAGTCCTTGCGTGCGTACACCACGACGTGATGACCCTGGGCGGCGAGGGCGCGGCTCAGGCCATCGATGTAAGCGGCCTGATCGGCTGAGTAGGGGTCAACTGCGTGGGTAGGCGGCGTTGCGTGGCGTGCGACGAGGGCGATTTTCATCCCAGGGCCTCCTTGCGGCTGTCCGGCTGGTGCCACAGCGGTTGCAAGGGTGCCGGTGCCGACGGGAAGGTCCGCTAAAAAAGGAAGGCACACCCAGCATCGTCACGCCATGACAATAGGGGTGTGCCTGCGTCGTAAGCACTGCGCGTAAGGTTAGCGCATCTTGGGTCCTTGTGTCCACGCATCAGCCGTGCTGGCGTTTGATCAGGCCGACCTTGGGCAGCCGGAATGGTCACCGACCAAGGAGGCCCAGATGTCAATCGGGACGATCATCGTGCTTGTCGTTGTCCTCGTCCTGATCGCGGCCGCGGTGTCGGCCGGTGCCGTGATGGGGACGCGCAGGCGCGGCCTGCGGAGGCGGTTCGGCCCGGAGTATGACCGGACCGTGGCCGAGCGCCCCAGCCGCCGGGTGGCCGAGACCGAGCTGGCCGAGCGCGAGCAGCGCGTGCAGGGCTACCAGTTGCGTGAGGTCAGCGACAAGGCCAGGAAGCTGTACGAAGCGCAGTGGGATGACGTGCAGGAACTCTTCGTCGACAACCCGGCCGAGGCGATTGGTGAAGGGCAGTTGCTGATCGACGCGGTTATGCGAGAGCGCGGCTACCCCGCGAGCGAGTTCGGCCAGAGGGTCGAGGATCTCTCCGTGTGGCACGCGCGGGCGCTCGACCACTTCCGCTCGGCGCATGAGGTCAGCCAGAAGGCGGCGGCCGGTGAAGCCTCGACCGAGGAGATCCGGGTCGCGATGATCCATGGCCGGGAGATCTTCGCGGAGTTGCTCGGCTCGTCAGAGCTCGCTGGTGCCTGCCCGGGCTCGAAGGCCAGTGCCCGGGCAGGCAAGGCCCGCAGCGGCGGTTCTGGCTCGGTGACCGCTAGGTCCGGGCCAGCGGGGCGCTAGGCGACCGGGACTTGCCGAGGCAATCTGGAGGAGACATGGCAGAACAGCACGATAAACCGGTCATTCCTCGCTTCGGGGGCGGCCCGGACGGAGACCCGGCAAGTTCCCGGCACGCCACCCCTGCGGACACCGCGCTTGCGTACACCGCGCCTGCGGGGACGGGGTCTGCGGGGACGGGGTCTGCGGGGACGGGGTCTGCGGGGACGGGGTCTGCGGACGCCGGATCTGCGGGCGCCGCGTCAGCCGCAGACGGCCCGGCAGCCTGGTATGAGCCGCAGCCCGGTCAGGGAGAACCCGCTGCGGCAGCCGCCGGGCTGGAGGATCCCGTCGTCCCGAGATACTGGGCGGCCGGGGACCAGGAGCCGGTCGCCACGCGGCACGAGCCCAGCGCTGGCGATCGGGGCGCTGGTGATGCCGGTACTAGCGACCTGGGCAGTAGCGATCTCGGTGCTACCGGTGAGCCCGGGCCGGACGACTCGGTCATTGTCATCAGGGCGGAGGACATTGTGAGCCCGGGCGCTGATGCCACTGACGCTGCCGGGTCACGCCATGGTGCGTCGCTGCGCGAGGACGCCGGGCCGCGAGGCTTCCGCCCGGGCGCGGCGGACACGCGCGATGACGACGCGCGGGACGGGACGCGGGGCGTGACCGCGGACCACACCGTCGTGGTCGATTCAGCCAAAGAAGCTGAGCCTGGAAGCATCGGCACGGACGACGATGCGGACTCGCGCACGGAGCCGGGGACCGGCGACCCGGGTCCCGGGCCGAACGCCGAGGCCGTGCCCGACGACGAGGCCGTGCCCGACGACGAGGCTGTGCCGCCTGACGAGATCGGGCCCGGTGATGAGGCTGTTCCGGCTGCTGAGGTCAAGGCGGATGGCGAAGCAGGGCTCGGTAACGAGACGGAACCGCCCGATGAGGCCGATGGCCTCGAGCCCGCAGCTGCCGAGCCTGCGGCTGCTTCCGCGCCCTTCGCCGACGACGAGCGCTGGCACGGGGTCATGGTTGGCTTCATCGATGACCCGCGGGCCTCGGTCGAGGCGGCCGCGGACCTGGTCGACGAGGAGGTCGCCGGCTACGTTGCCCTGCTCGCGCAACGTCAGGAGGCACTGCGGGAGCGCTGGCGCGGCGATCAGGACACCGAGGAACTCAGGATCACGCTGCGGAGCTACCGCGACTTCCGCAAGCGGCTAGCCGACACCGGGACCGCGCTCCTGGCCGTGCCGGACTACCCGGACTAGGGCAGCCGCATGTGCAGCCTGACCTGGGTGCCGCCCTGGTCGGTGCGAACCTCGGTCAGGTCGCAGACCTGATGCACTAGCCACAGGCCCTGGCCGCCCGGGTGGTCAGGGTCAGGCGGCCGGCGGCCGGCCAGCGGATCGGCGATATGCCCGCTGTCGCGCAGGTCGCATAGCAGTTCGCCGTCGGTGCTCCAGATGCTGATGATCCCGGCCGCCCTGGTGTGGCGGAGCGTGTTCGCGGCGATCTCGCTGACCGCGAGCACGAGGTCAACGGCCCGGGCCTCGGGCAGGTCGCGTCGGCGTGCGTGCGCGGTGATCAGGCCGCGAACCTCGCGCAAGTTGTCCCGGTAGGCGAGTACCTCGGCGTGCGCAGGGACGGGTGGCAGCGGGCCGTCGCACTGAGCCGGCACGACCCCGTACCCCGCGAATCCGGGACTCGGCTCCTCAGTCCCGCGACTGGCCAGGAGCGGGTGCGTCCGGCCGGCATCGGCGATGACGCACTCCGGCAGCCCGGTGACGTCATACGGGCACAGGATGGTCGCGTCAGCGTCGGCGAGCGCCAGGTTGATCAGCGCCTCGTGCCTGATCGCCTCGCGGATCTCGGCAGTGCTGCGGCCTGGCCACACCGGTTCGCCGACGAACCGGACTGGCCCACCGGTGCAGGCGTTAATGAACGTCTGGATCGCCGGCAGTATCCGGGCCGGGTTGCAGCCGAGTTCGCGCATGTCCGCGAAGCGGGTCCGGCCCGGTTCCGTCACCTGGCGGACCGGCTCAAGCACCTGGCGCAGTTGTGCCTGCCTGCGGCCCGGCACGGCGATCAGGACCGGCTCGGCCGCCGCGGCGGCTGCCTTCACGAAGTCGGCGACCGCCGATGCGTACTCTTCGGCAGTACGGTACAGGAGCGCGAAGTGCCGAAGCGCTGTGCTTCCGGCCTCCTGCATCGGCACTCCACCCACGACCTACCGCAGCCCGGCGGCGCGACCAGGCGGGTGCCTGGCTCGCAGGACCGGCACTGCCCCCTGGCCACGGCCGGCATCTCGTGCTGGACGCTGCCCCGCTCACCACCCCACGATATACATAGCAGGTGACCGCCGCCGGCCGCTGGCCGCGTGGCCGTGCATAATATGTCGCCTGCGAACAGTCCCGGCACATCCGGCCGTCCTCGTGAGGTGCGTACTTGGAAGGGTTCAAGCTTTCTTGGCAGGCGGCGGGCGGCGTCTGCGTCATCAAGCCTGTCGGCGATCTCGACATCGTCACGAGCCGGCAGCTCGACGAGGCCATCCTCGAGGCGCGCAAGTCGTTCAAGCAGGTCGTGCTCGACTTGTCCGGCGTCGATTTCATGGACACGAGCTCGCTCGCGGTGATCGTCGGCCACTGGAAGAGCCTGGAAGAGATCAGCGGATCGCTCTCCCTGGCAGGAGCGAGATACCAGAGCACCAGGTCACTGTGGATCACCGGGCTGGCTGACCGGATACCGCTCTACCAGAGCGTCGACCTGGCTGTCGAAGCGGCCAGGTCAGGTCCCGGGGGAGGCGAATAACCGCAGCGTCACGGCGACCAGGCAGGCGTCGTCGCCCGTGTCTGAGCCGGCCTGCGCGACCAGGAGGTCGGCATACTCATCGAGATCGGCCACCGGCCTGCTCGCGACCTTGAGCATGTCGTCCAGGCACTCATCGATCGAGGCATCGCGCCGCTCGATCAGCCCGTCGGTGAAGAGCAGCAGCGTGTCACCGAGCCGCAGCGGGATCGTCTCTTCGGAGAACGACGCTTGCGAGTCGACGCCGAGCAGCACCCCTTGCGGCTGCGGCAGCGGCTCGGCTCTCGCGTCCCGTACCAGGACAGCGGGCAGGTGACCGGCGCGGGCCCAGCGCAGCACGCCATCGACCGGGTCGTAGAGGCCGCAGATCGCGGTGCCGAGTATGTCGTCGGTCAGGTGACAGGCGACTTCGTTCAGCCAGGTCAGCAGGCAGGCCGGACCAGCGCCGGTGATCGCGAGGCCGCGCAGGCAGTTGCGGAGCGCGACCATGCCGGTCACGGCGTCGATCCCGTGCCCGGCAACATCGCCGACGGCGAGCATGACCTGCTTGCTCGGCAGCATCACGGTGTCGTACCAGTCGCCGCTGACCAGGTGCCCGGCGCCGGCGGGGCGGTACCTGGCCGCTACCTCGAGCCCGGCGGCCTCGACCAGGTGCGAGGACGCGGGCGTGATCGCCTGCTGCAGGCGGAGCGCGAGGCGATGTTCCTCAGCTCGGCGTTCCTCGGTGTCGGACAGCAGGTCCCTGGTCGCGGCCAGCGCCAGCTCAGTATGGTAGTGAGAGGATATGTCCTGATAAGCGCCGCGCACGGCAGCGAGCTCGCCGTGGTGGTCGGTCACTGGCTCGGCGAACGCCCGGACCTGCCGGACGCTGGCATCGTCCTTCCTGATGACGCGGAAGACCGCCGCCGTCGGCACCTTGTCCCGCAGCAGCCTGCCCTGGAACGTCTCCACGGTGCCGGCGTCCTCGCTGACCACGCGGGTATGCAGCTGCGAGAGCCTGACCGGCTGGTCGGCGGGCAACCCGAAAAGGGTGAAAAGGGTCTGCGACCAGTGCACCGTGCCGGCCGCGAGGTTCTCCTCCCAGCCACCGAATCGACCGAGTCGCTGTGCGTGCTCGAGCAGCGCCGCGAGGCGGTCGGCCTCAGCGGCGTGCCGCAGGCTGATCGCGATGCCGTCGGCCAGGCTGGCGATGCGAACGCTCGCGATCCCGGTAATGAGCTCGCCCGACACATGCTGGGCAACCCCGGTCCGCGTGACCTGGGCCGCGTGCTCCAGGAGCCCGCCCGGCAGCGCGGCCGACGGGTAGGCCTCGAGCAGCGACTGGCCGATCAGCTCGGCCGGCGACCGGCCGGCCGGATCGCGGAACCCCTCGCTGACATGCACGATGCGGAAATCGGCAGGGGCACTGCCGTCATGACCCGTGCTGTCTTGACCGGTGCCGCAGCGATCGCCGCGGTCCTGGTCGCGGATCGGCAGCGCGAAGAGTATCGACTCGTGCAGGCCCTCGAGCAGGTCAAGCACCCAGGACGTGCGCTGATCGGCGACGGCGACCCCGGTGCCCGTGGCCAGCGCCTGGGCCGTGAGCCGGGCCAGCGCCCTGAGCTGCCGGCGCAGCGGGCGCGGGAAGTCAGCCAGGCCGGCCGGCCAGCAGATCTCCAGCGCTCCGACGCAGCGAGCGTTCTCGGTCAGCACCGGAACCGCGGCCCTGGCGCCGTTGGCCCAGGCGCCGATCACCGGCATCGTGGCGCCGGCTGGCCGGCCGGCTGGCCACCAGAGCTCAGCCGCGGTGCGGGCGGCTCGCTCGCCGGGCGATCCGGTGCCCGGCGGCATCCGCTGCCAGCGGCTGGCCTCGCCATGGCCGAAACCGGCCTCGCCCGCGAGTTCGACCGCGCCGTCCGGCGCGATCAGCCAGATGGCGACGGCGACCGCGCCTTCGGTAATGAGCGCCTCGCCGAGGATCGCCGCAGCGAGGTCTGAGCCGTCCGGTGCGAGTTCCATGGCGGCGCCGGCGAGTGCGACCTGGCCAGACCACGGCTCAGGCGCCGTCCCGGGCGGCACTGCCCGCTCGCCCGCGATCTCCGCGGCCAGGCTCGTCAGCGGCGTGCTGGCGGCCGCTGCGATCTTGGCTAGCTGGCTCCCGGCCTCGGCCGCCGAGCAGCCGAGCCGTTCCATCAAGATCCCCCTGGCCAGGTTGGTGACCGAGCGCGCGGCAGCCTGCTGGCGCAGGTCATCGATCTCCTGCCGCTGCCGTGCGACGAGCGCGCTCAGCCGCGCCAGATGCTCGCCGTCGTTGCCCGTCACAACCCCTAACCTTCTCTGAGCGCCGTCTCCGCGTCGAGCGGAATGCCGCCAACCTGGGAAACCCGGTCCACTTGGTCGTGCAAAATTGGACTACTGCCATCTCGCACAATCAGTTTGCGACACTGCCAGTTTGCGACACTGCCGCTTGCCACGCTGGCGCCGGTGCTGCCGCCCGCTAGCGCAGCTGGAAGGATCGACCCGATGTCCGCCGCACGAACCAGTCACCAGCCGAACGCCTCGCCGCGGGACGAAGGCGGCCTGACGCAACTGCTCGCTGGCCTGACAGCGGTCCGGGGCGGCGATTTCAGCACCAGGCTACCTCAGGCCGACGATCCGCTCCTGAACGAAATCGCCACGGTATTCAACGGGATGAACGACCAGCTCGCCCTGTTTACCTCGGAAGTCACCCGGGTGGCGATGCAGGTCGGGACCGAGGGCAAGCTCGGCGGCCAGGCCGAGGTCAAAGGCGTCGAGGGCACCTGGAAGGACCTGACGGACTCGGTCAACGCCATGGCCGGCAACCTGACCGGGCAGGTACGCGACATCGCCCAGGTGGCGACGGCGGTCGCGCGCGGTGACCTGAGCCAGAAGATCACGGTGACCGCCGAGGGCGAGCTGCTCGAGCTCAAGGACACCATGAACACGATGGTGGATCAGCTGTCCTCGTTCGCCGATGAGGTGACCAGGGTGGCGCGCGAGGTCGGCACCGACGGGCGCCTCGGCGGCCAGGCCGAGGTACCGGGCGTCGACGGCACCTGGAAGGACCTGACGGACTCGGTCAACGCGATGGCCGGCAACCTGACCGGCCAGGTGCGCGACATCGCCCAGGTCACCACGGCGGTCGCGCGCGGCGACCTGAGCCAGAAGATCACGGTCGATGCGCGGGGCGAGATCGCCGAACTGAAAAACACCGTCAACACCATGGTGGAACAGTTGTCGTCGTTCGCCGATGAGGTGACTAGGGTCGCCCGTGAGGTGGGAACTGACGGGAGCCTCGGCGGCCAGGCCCAGGTGCCGGGCATCGGCGGCACCTGGCGTGACCTGACCGACTCGGTGAATTTCATGGCGGGCAACCTCACCGCGCAGGTGCGCTCGATCGCCCAGGTGGCGACGGCGGTCGCGCGCGGCGACCTGAGCCAGAAGATCACGGTGGACGCGCGCGGCGAGATCCTCGAGCTGAAGAACACCATGAACACGATGGTCGAGCAGCTGTCCTCGTTCGCCGACGAGGTGACCAGGGTGGCGCGCGAGGTCGGCACCGACGGCCGCCTCGGCGGCCAGGCGGACGTCCAGGGGGTCTCGGGTACCTGGAAGGACCTGACCGAGTCAGTGAACGTGATGGGCGCGAACCTGACCAACCAGGTGCGCGCCATCGCGGCGGTGACCACGGCGGTGGCCAAGGGCGACCTGACCCAGAAGATCAGGGTCGACGCGCGCGGCGAGATCGCCGAGCTCAAGGAGACCGTCAACACGATGGTCGACCAGCTCTCGGCCTTCGCTGACGAGGTGACGAGGGTAGCCAGGGATGTCGGGACGCAGGGCAAGCTCGGCGGCCAGGCGACCGTCAGGGGCGTGTCGGGTACCTGGGGTGACCTGACCGACAACGTCAACGTGATGGCCTCGAACCTGACCGACCAGGTGCGCTCGATCGCGACGGTGGCCACCGCGGTGGCCAGGGGAGACCTGAGCCAGAAGATCACCGTGGACGCCAAGGGCGAGGTCGCCGCGCTCGCGGAGGCGATCAACCGCATGGTGGACACGCTCGGCGCGTTCGCCGGCGAGGTTACCCGGGTCGCCAAGGAGGTCGGGACCGATGGCATGCTCGGCGGCCAGGCCGCCGTGCCCAACGTCGCCGGCACCTGGAAGGACCTGACCGACAACGTCAACTCGATGGCGTTCAACCTGACCAGCCAGGTGCGCAACATCGCCGAGGTCACCACGGCCGTCGCGCAAGGTGACCTGTCCAAGAAGATCGACGTCGACGCGCGCGGCGAGATCCTGGAACTGAAGACCACGATCAACACGATGGTGGACCAGCTGTCCTCGTTCGCCGCCGAGGTGACCAGGGTCGCGCGCGAAGTGGGAAGCCAGGGCAGGCTGGGCGGGCAGGCCGAGGTCGAGGGCGTGTCGGGTACCTGGAAGCGGCTGACCGAGAACGTCAACGAGCTGGCGGGCAACCTGACCAGGCAGGTCAGGGCCATCGCCGAGGTGACGAGCGCGGTCGCCACCGGCGACCTGACCCGGACGATCTCGGTCGAGGCGCAAGGCGAGGTAGCCGAGCTCAAGGACAACATCAACGCGATGGTGCAGTCACTGCGCGAGACCACCAAGGCGAACACCGAGCAGGACTGGCTGCAGACCAGCCTGGCGCGGATCTCCAGCCTGATGCAGGGCCACCGGGACCTTACCAACGTCGCCGAGCTGATCATGAACGAGCTGATACCGCTTATTGATGCACAGCACGGGACATTTTTCCTGGCTGAGGGCAGCGACCGGCTCAAGCTCATCGCGGGCTACGGCCTGCGGGCGGACATCGAGGCGCCGAGCCAGGTCAGGCTGGGCCAGTCGCTGATCGGCCAGGTCGCCAAAACCAAGAAGCCGATCGTGCTCGCCGACGTCCCGGCCGGCTACGTCCAGATCTCCTCGGGCCTCGGCGAGGCCGCGCCGGTGAACCTGATCGTGCTGCCCATCGTGTTCGAGGACCAGGTGCTCGGGGTGATCGAGGCCGGCTCGTTCTTCCCGTTCACCCGGGTGCACAAGGATTTCCTCGAGCAGCTGATGGAGACCATCGGAATCAACGTCAACACGATCCTGGCCAATGCCCGCACCGACGCGCTGCTGGCCGAGTCGCAGCGGCTGGCGGCCGAGCTGCAGGCCAGGTCGAGTGAGCTGCAGATCAGGCAGGACGAGCTGCAGCGTTCCAACGCGGACCTGGAGGACAAAGCGGTACAGCTCGCGCGGCAGAACCGGGACATCGAGCTCAAGAACGAGCAGATCGAGCAGGCCAGGCAGGAGATCGAGGAACGGGCCAGGCAGCTCGACCAGGCGTCACGGTACAAGTCGCAGTTCCTGGCGAACATGTCGCACGAGCTGCGCACGCCGCTCAACAGCCTGCTCGTGCTGGCCAGGCTGCTGGCCCAGAACCCGGGCGAGAACCTGAGCCCCAAGCAGGTCGAGTACGCCAATGTCATCCATTCATCGGGCTCGGACCTGCTGCAGCTGATCAACGACATCCTGGACCTGTCCAAGGTCGAGGCGGGCAAGATGGACCTGCACCCTGAGCGGTTCGCGCTCAGCGGCCTGGTCGACGAGCTCGAGGCCATCTTCCTGCCGCTGACCGCGGAGAAGGGGCTCGAGTTCGCGGTCACGCTTGACGGCGACGTGCCCGCGCAGATCCTGACCGACAAGCAGCGGCTCCGCCAGATCTTGCACAATCTGCTGTCCAACGCCGTGAAGTTCACGGTCCGCGGCAGCGTTGACGTCCGGATCTCGGCCACGCCGGGCAGGCGCGGACGGCCAGATGAGGTGGAACTCGCCGTCACCGACTCGGGCATCGGCATCGCCGAGGAGAACCTGACCACGATCTTCGGCGCGTTCCAGCAAGGCGACGGGACAACCAGCCGCCAGTACGACGGGACCGGCCTTGGCCTGGCGATCTGCCGGGAGATGGCAGCGCAGCTCGGGGGCCGGATCACGGTGCGCAGCACGCTCGACATCGGAAGCACGTTCACCTTGCGCCTGCCGGTTACCTGGCCGGGCCAGCCCGATGCCCCCGGTTCCGCGGAGGGGGCCGTGCCGCTCGCGGCTGCCGGAGCCCAGGCCGCCGGGCGGCAATTCGTTCCCCCTGTAATTCCGGCAGTGCCTCGTGTAGCGAAGGCGGCCGCGCACGAGAGCCTGCGCGGCAGGCGGGTGCTGATCGTGGACGATGACCCGCGCAATGTGTTCGCGCTCACGGGCGTGCTCGAACTGTACGGGCTGACGGTCATCCACGCCGATAACGGGCAGCACGGCATCGAGGCGCTGCGTCACGGCAACATCGACCTGGTGCTGATGGACGTGATGATGCCGCAGCTGGACGGGCATGCCACGACCAGGGCGATCAGGGAGATGCCGCAGTTCGCCGACCTGCCCGTGATCGCGGTCACGGCGCGGGCGATGCAGGGCGACCGTGACAAGAGCATCGGCGCTGGCGCTAGTGACTACGTGACCAAGCCGGTCGACACCGAGCAGCTGCTGACTTGCATGGAGCGCTGGCTGAACCGCTGACCGCCTGGCGGGCCTGCGCGCCGGGCAGTCGTACGTGTGCTTTGGGCAGCGGAAAGTGGCACGATTGAGGCAGGACGCGAATAACCGTGTCGCAAGCTGTGTGCGAACCGCGGACGGAGGTGCCATGCCAGGCTCGGACCTGACCGAGCTGCTTGATATCGCGACGGCGTCGGACGCCCGCTCGCTGCATCAGCTCGCGAGCGCCGCAGCCGCCTCGGTTCCTGGCTGCTCCGCCGCGAACGTGGTCATGTGGAACCAGGGCGAGCCAGTCCTGGTCGCCTCTACCCATCCTGACCTGCCGCGGCTTGTCCAGGTGCAGCTGGAAGCCGGACGCGGGCCGTCCCTGGCGGCGCTCGCCGAGAGCGGCGGGCCCGTCGCCTGCCCCGATACGCTCACCGAGGACCGGTGGCCCGAGTACGCTGCCGCCGCGCTCGTGGTCGGCGTGCGGTGCTCGCTGACCTTCGCCTACCTGGCCAACTCAGGTGCGATGTCGCTGACCTTGTTCGGTGCCAGGCCGCGATCGATCGACCCGAAGAACGCGCAGCCCGCGGAGACTCTCGGCGCGCTCGGCGGCGCGCTGCTCGGCGCCGTGTCGGTCTACAACGACGCCAGGCGCACGGCGAGCCAGCTCAGGGACGCGGCGAAGGGGCGCGCCGTGGTCGACCAGGCCAAGGGCATCTTGATGCACGCGCTTGGCTGCAGCGCCGACGAGGCACTTGAGCGCATGCGCCAGACCTCGCAGCAGAAAAACGTCAAGGCGATCGACGTGGCCAGGGAAATCGTGGCGTCCGGCGGACGGCCCGCGCCCGCCAGGTCCCGATCGCGAGTCAGGCAAGAACCATGAGGATCGGCCCGCCGGCAGCCCGTAGTTAGGAGCTTTCTTTTTGGCCACAGCTCAGTACCCCGAAGGGGCAGGCAGCGCGACCGGCCTGAAGACTCGCGTCGGCGCGCTCAGGCAGGCCGCCGGCATGCCCGAGGCCGAGCCCGCATCGCTGCTCGACGCCGCGCTGACCGAACTCGACGCGGCGGTGACGGCCCTGGACAGCGCCAGCCTGGACGGTGCTGGCCAGGACGGTGCCAGGGGTCCCGACGCGCGCGATGACGAGCCGGCCGGGCAGGATGGGCGCAACGCCGATCGGCGGCTGCTGCAGGCGATCTTCCAGCAGGTACCTGTGGCGCTGTTCCTGCTTGGCCGGGACGGCACGGTGCGCCGCGCGAACGCTGCCGCCGCCGAATTGGTCGGGGCTACGCCCGGGTACGCGACCGGGCGGCTGTTCGCCGCGCTGGCCGAGCCGGCATCGCGGGCGGCGGTGCGTTCTCAGCTCGCGGCAGTCGCCCGGACGGGCGAGCCGCACGTGCTGACGTGCGGGTTGTACGGGCCGGCCGGGGTGGTTCCCTGTAATTTGCAGATGCGCACGGTGAGTGTTCGCGGGGACGACGACCGGCTGCTGGTCGTCGCGACCCCGCGTGGCGCTGGGCCGGCCAGGCCGGCCGCGGCCGTGAAGTCAGCCAGGTCCGCGAGGCCGGCCAGGACCGCGGAGCCTGGCGCGGGCGAGCCCGCCGCCTCCGGGACTGCTTCTTCGACGGCCGCCGTGGCGGTGGCCGTCGCGCGGATGACACGGCGGATCGACGTGGTGACGGCGGTGAACAGGCTGCTGCTCGAGCATGTGGCGGCCAGCGAGGGCCAGCTCGTGCAGCGGTTCGGCCGCCTGCTCGCCGACCAGGTGGCGACGTGGGCGATCATCGACGTGACCGACTCAGGCAAGCTCATGCGGCACTCGGTAGCCGGGCCAGACGAGGAGGACTCGGGATGGCGGGCGCAGGCCGCCATGGCGGTGCATCCGCCGCCGCTGTCCGTGCCGGCGCAGGTCGCGGAGTCGGGTAGTTCCACGCTGATCGCTCACCCGGATGACGAGCAGGTGCTCGGCGCCACGGACGACGGCAAGCCGCTGATGCTCCTGCTGGGCGGGGCGTCGGTGCTCTGCGCCCCGATCGCCGCCGCGGGAGTCGGGTACGGCACGCTGACCCTGGTCAGGACGGCGGCGGCCGGAACGTTCGGCCTGGCCGACGTGGGCCTGGCGGAAGAGGCCGCCGAGCAGCTGGCCAGGACCATCACAGTGCAGCGCGCGATGCGCCAGCGGACCGACGCCGCCGAGGCGCTGCAGGGAAGCCTGCTGCCGCGCGAGCCGAAGCCGATCCCCGGCGTGGAACTGGCCGCCGCGCACATCCCGCCGACGCGAGGCAAGGAGGTCGGCGGCGACTTCTACGACATCTACCCGACCCCGGACGGCTGGGGGATCGCGATCGGCGATGTCTGCGGCAAGGGCCAGGACGCGGCCGCCGTCACCGCCGCGGCCAGGCACGCCATCCGGGTACTCGCGCACTGGAACGCCGATCCCGCCGAGGTACTGCGCGGCGCGAACGAGATCATGCTGGCCGAGGCGTTCGGCGGGCGGTTCGTCACCGCGGACGCCGCGCATCTGCGCTGGCAGGACGGCACTCTGCGGGTCGCGCTCGGCAGCGCCGGCCATCCGGGGCCCGTCCTGGTCATGCAAGATGGCAGGACGCAGCTGATCGAGGGGGGCGGCGTGCCGCTCGGGATCTTTCCTGACGGCGAGGCCGAGGTCAGGGAACTCGAGCTTCGGACCGGCGACATCCTGTTCTTCTGCACCGACGGCCTGACCGGTGCCAAGAGCGCGGATCATGGCTACTTCGGGGAGCGCCTCGCCGACGCGCTGGCCGGCCTTGCCGGTCATCAGCCAGCGGACGTGGTCTCCACCATGCAGCGCATCCTCGTTGACTTCTGCGACGGCGTGCTGCTCGACGACGTGACGATGCTGGCCATGCGGGTCGGTGCCGGGCCAGGCTAGCTGTCGAAGTACTCCTCGACCGTCTCGACCCGCTCCGGCCGCTTGGGCTCCTCGTACTGGCTCACCTCGTCGCTGCTCGCCACCAGGTCAGCGGGGTCGTCGCCCGCTGCGAGGGCATTGGGATTCAGCTTGATGTACGGGGGATAGCGGCGCTCGTCGACCTGGACTCCGCCGCCGCCCGGCCTGCGGCGGACGATCCGGCGGCGTACCGCCGCATAGCCGGCCCTGGGCACCAGCATGCCGGCCAGGCCGGTCAGCATGATCACCCAGCCGACGATCTGGATGTTCAGAAACGACGGGTGACCGTTGACCGCGAAGGCCAAGATCGCGCCTAATGCGATGAGGGCGAGTCCGGTAGCGGTTCTCATGGTCATTCGCCTCCCTCAGGTGAGTCAAGCATCCGCTCCCGCAGGTAGGAGAGCGCGTGCGCGAGCAGCCTGGACACGTGCATCTGGGAGATGCCAAGCTCGTCGCCGATCTCGGTCTGTGTCATGTTGCCGTAGAAGCGCATGAGCAGCAGGTTCTGCTCGCGCTCGGGCAGTTCGCCCAGGTGGCCCCAGACGGCGTCCATCTCCAGCGCGGTCTCGATGTGCGGATCTTCGCACCCGAGCACGTCGGCAAGCGTGCCTGAGTCGCCGCCATCGGACAGCGGCGCGTCCAGCGATGAGGCCTGGAACGCCAGGTCGGCGCGCTGCGCGTCGAGCAGGTCGGCGGCGCTGACGCCAAGATGCTCGGCTAGCTCGGCATCCGTCGGAGTCCTGGACAGCTGCTGCGACAACTCGCCTCTGGCCTTGCGGATCTCGAGCCGCAGTTCCTGAGCGGACCGCCGGACATGCACCTGCCAGCGCTTGTCGCGGAAATGGCGCTTGATCTCCCCGCTGATGCATGGCTGCGCGTAGGCGGCGAGGCTCCCCCCGATGGCGGGATCGAAGTTATTGATCGCCTTGAGCAGCCCGACGTAGCCAACCTGCATCAGCTCTTCGGTGGGCTCGGGGCTGTCACGGTAGCGGAGCACGCATGACCGGACCAGCGCCTGGTACCGCTGGACCAGGAGCGCGCACGCCTCTTCGCGGGTCCGGCTGCCTTGCGGCTCGGACTGGACCAGCGTGAGCAGTTCAGAGTCGGGGCGCTCCTCAAACACCTCAATGGGTGTTTCGTTAGGTTTAACGACTGTTGTCATGTTTCGCCGCCTCCGTCCAGGGCCACGCCTAGCTATGCCCGCTGTGCGAGCTCTAAACATCTGACTTTGAGGCGGCGCGGGTGGCCGGTCAGCCGGCGCGGTGCATGCCGGCGCCTGAGCGGTAGGCGGGGGCTGACCTTGACCGGCGCTCGCTCGCCGCTTGCCGCCGGCTGAGCAGCCTCCGCTCATCGTCGGTCAGCCCGCCCCAGATGCCTTGCTCCTGGCGATGACGCAAGGCATAGCTCAGGCATTGCGTGCTGACGGGGCAGGACGCGCACACCTGCTTGGCGCGCTGGACCGTGGTGCGGGAAGCGGCCGTAGCCGAGATGGGGAAGAAAAGGTCGGGCTCAGCATTCCGGCAGGCTGCTGCGCCCCACCACTCGTCGGACAACATGGCGGTCATTACTACCCTCACATCGCTCAGTAATCGCGGCTTAAATAGAACTGCGCCGGTTCCGCGGGTTAGTCAACTGCCCCGCTTGCCGGCGACTATGCGCCGCCATCAGCCGCGAATCGTGATCCGCCCAGAACCGCCGGCGGTCCGCCCGCTCAGCCCGGCGAAGATTCGCTGACCAACTGGTCGATGGCGCGCTTGCTGCGGGACACGCGGATCAGCGCGGCCGTGAGCCTGACCAGCTGTACCGGCGATCCGGCGAGCCTCGCGAGCTCGCCAGGCTGATCAGGCAGCCCGGCGAGGGTGGCGGTCGCCCGGACCCTGGAATCCACATAGGGCGTGACCACCGGCCAGACCGACTGCACCTCGCGCAGGAAAATACTCGCGCCCGCCGGCCCGATCCCCGGGAACTCGGTCAGCAGGCCGCCCATCGCCGCCACGTCGCCGTCCGCCTCGTCGCGCAGCCGCCGCAGGTCCCCGTGCCAGCGCTGGCGCAGCGTGCTGGCCCCGTTGCCGAGCATCGTGGAGGTCCGCTCGTCGTACCGGCGGTAGTGCCCGCGGCCGAGCGCGTCGACCCTGTCCTGCCAGCTGGCCCTCAGCATCGCCTGTGGCGTCCGGTAGCCGGCCGTGAAAAGCTCACGCGCGGCCGCGACCGCTATCTCGGCCGAGATCCGGGCGCTCAGCAGCGTGGACAGCACGAGCAGCTGGTAGAGCGGCGCTGGCTGATCGGCGAGCCTGATGCCCGCTTCCTCGGCGTACGACCGGCCGTACTCCTGGACGAGCGCGCGCACTATCCCCTCTGCTGTGCCGGACCTCGCTGTGCCGGACCTCGCTGTGCCGGACCTCGCTGTGCTGGACTTTGCCGACGTCATGCGTCGTTCCTCCCCTAAGTCACCTCTGATACCCGCCGCTGGCTCGCGGCACACGTGCGGTCACGACCCAAGATGTGGTGGGAGTATCGACTCATGGTCAAGGGCAGCCGCAAGCAGGGAGCAGAGCCCGCCGATACGCGCGAGCCGCACGAGAAGCTTGGCACCTACCGGGCCAAGCGTGACTTCGGCCGGACGCCTGAGCCCCAAGGCCCGGCCTCCGCCGGCCCCGAGGCCGGTTCCGGCCAGCGCCGTTTCGTCGTGCAGCGGCACCGCGCCCGCAGGCTCCATTACGACCTCCGATTCGAGATCGACGGGGTGCTGGTCAGCTGGGCGGTGCCGAACGGCCCGACGCTCGACCCCGCCGTCAAGAGGCTCGCCGTCCACGTCGAAGACCACCCGATCGAGTACCTGCAATTCGAGGGTGTCATCCCCAGGGGCGAGTACGGCGGCGGCGACGTCATCGTCTGGGACATCGGCACCTGGGAACCGCACGCCACCGACGACCCGGCAGCCGCCGTCGCCGGCGGTGAGTTCCACGCCGACGTGTCCGGCCGCAAGCTGGCCGGCCGCCTGGTGCTGATCAGGCGAGGCGGCGGCCGCAAGCCGCACAGCAGCGCCGCCGAGCAGGAGCAGTGGCTGCTGCTGCACAAGGACGACGAGTTCGCGGTCAAGGGCTGGGACCCCGAAGATCATCCGCGCTCGGCGCTGAGCGGCCGTACCAACGACGAGGTGAAGGCCGACCCGGACCGGCTCTGGCGCTCCGACCTGCCGCCCGATCAGGCCTCCGTCGAGCTGAAGCCGGCGGCGGCCTACCCCGCGCCGTGCGACGACGAACTCTACGAACTCGACGCGCTCGGCGCCAACGGCCGGTGGGACGTCTTCGGCAGGCAGCTTCGGCTGACGAACCTGGACAAGGAGATTTTCCCAGGCCGGCCAGGCGAGCCCGCGGTGACCAAGCGGGAGCTGATCAGCTACGCGGCGCGGATCTCGCCGGTCATCCTGCCCTACCTGGCCGGCCGCCCGCTCAACATGCACCGCTTCCCCGGCGGCGCGACCCAGAACGGGTTCTGGCACAAGCAACTGCCCGACCACGCGCCCGACTGGGTGCCGCGCTGGCGCAATCCCGAGGCCAAGGAGGGCCGTACGACCACCTACCTGGTGATCGACGAGCCCGCCGCCCTTGTCTGGGCCGCGAACTTCGGCGCGCTGGAATGGCACGCCTGGACCGCGCCTGCCGCCGATCCGCATCACCCAAGCTACGCGCTCATCGACATCGACCCGGGTCCGGCCACGACCTGGGACGACGTGCTGACGCTGGCCAGGCTGCACCGCACCGCGCTCGAGCACGTGGGCGTGCGGGCGGCGCCGAAGCTGACCGGCCAGCGCGGCATCCAGATCTGGATTCCGGTGGCTCCCGGGCTGACGTTCGAAGACACCAGGGTCTGGGTCGAGCAGCTTTCCAAGGCGATCGGCGCGGTCGTGCCGGAGCTGGTGAGCTGGAAGTGGGACACCCGCGCGCGCGCTGGCCTGGCCCGCCTGGACTACACCCAGAACGTCTCGAACAAGACGCTCGTCGCCCCCTACAGCCCGAGGCCGGCCCGAGCGCGCCGGTCTCGGCACCCATCAGCTGGGACGAACTCGACGATCCTGAGCTGGCTCCGGACCTGTTCACCATCAGGACAGTGCTCGACCGCGTCGCCGAGCGCGGCGACCTTTTCAGGCCCGTGCTCGGACCTGGCCAGCAGCTGCCCGTAATCCAGTAGCGAACCCGCCGCGCAGCTCGTCGACCCGCACCAGGGTGACGCCCGCCAGGATGAACGCGCCGCCAGCGAACTGCACGGGGGCTGGCAGCTGCCCGAGCAGCAGCCAGGCGAACAGCACCGCGAAGAGCACCTCGGCCAGCCCGACGAAGGATGCCAGCTTGGCGCCAAGCCTGCGGGCGGCTCCAATACCCGCGACATAAGGGAGAACGGCCGCTATCACCGACAAACCCGCCACCGGCAAGGCCCAGCTAACCCGGTGGCCGACCATGGTCACGTCGCCGGTGCGCGCGACGAGGGGGAATGCGCGGCAGAGCCCGAGTACTGCCAGCGCGATCGCGCCGACGCCCAGCCCGGCCCAGGCCATGACCACCGGAGGCAGCTGCTCGTCGCCTTCGGCCGCGGAGATCACGAAGTAGGAAGCAAGGCCAACGGCGGCCAGCAGGCCCCACATCACGCCCAGCGGGTCGATCCGCGTCGATCCGGTCAGGTTGAGCACCATCACGAGCCCGGCGAGCGCGATCACCGCGCCGCCGACCGTCAGCCGCCTGGGCCGCTGGCCGTGCCCCAGCCACAGCCAGCCGACCACGAGGACGATTCCCAGGTACTCGAGCAGCAGCGCGACTCCGACCGGCATCCGCTGGATCGCGTTGAAGTAGCACAGCTGGGCCCCGGCCACCGCGAGCAGCCCGAACGCCGCCGCCTTGCCCGCGCCCCGGCGCAGCAGCAGCCAGCGGCCGCGAAGCTGGATAATCGCGGGAATCGTGAGCAGGAGCGCGGCTAGCGTGATGCGCGCCAGTACTGCTGCCGCCGGGCTCCAGCCGTCGTCGATCAGTGCCGAGGCGAAGGCTCCCGATGTACTGAACGTCGCCGCCGAGACTATGGCGAGGACCAGCCCGGTACCGCCGAGACTCGACCGGCCAGTGCCAGAAGGGCCAGTGCCAGACGGGCCAGTGCCAGACGGGCCAGTGCCAGACCGCCCGGCGCCGGACCGGCTGGCGCCTGACTGGCCAGTGTCCGATCGGCTGACGCCCGATTGGACGGCAGCAGTGCGCGCAGCGGTCACAGCATCCTCCTGTAATTGGTAAAGCGAGTTACACTAGTGACGGTAGCCGGTAGGGCTGAAAGGAGTCAAGGTGCTTTTTGCCCATGACACCGAGGTGGCGCTGGCATCGGTCGCGGCACTGGTCAACACTGGCCGGGGCGGCCAGGAGCTGCTGCGGGATGTGGCCTCGCTCGACGAATTCGTCCGGATCTGGGGCTGGACCGGAACGCGGACGCACGACCAGGCCGAGCTCGACGCCGTCCGCGTGCTGAGGCCGCGGCTTGAGGGGCTATGGGAGCTGGCGACCGATGACGCCGTCGACCTGGTCAACGCGCTGCTACGGGAAGCGGCCGCGGTGCCGCAACTGGTCAAGCACGATGGCTGGGACTATCACCTGCACGCGACGCCGAGCGACGCGCCGCTCGCTCACCGGATGGCGGTCGACGCCGCCATGGCCTTTACCGACGTCATCAGGGTCGGCCAGCTTGACCGGCTCAGGTTCTGCGCGGCCGAAGACTGCCAGGGCGTGCACATTGACCTGTCCAAGAACCGGTCGCGCCGGTTCTGCAGCACCTCGTGCTCGAACCGAACCAATGTCGCCGCCTACCGCGTCCGCCAGGCAGCGAGGGCGGGCACAGCCGTCAGCTAGCCGAGCTCGGCGAAGCTCGCAAGCTGGCCAGGCGGTCGAGTCGCCCAGTCGGGGAGCTGCCGGTGCGGGGGTGGCAGGTGCGATGTTCCGTGATCACGGTCGCGGGCATGATCACGGAACATCGCCGGTGTCCTGACCTGGGCGATCTTCCGTGATCACGGTCGCGAGCATGATCACGGAGCATCGCCGCTGTCCTGGCGACTGTCGCGTGACCATGATCAGGCAGGTTGCCTCCCGGGCACCCGCCCCGTCCCGGCGCGCCCGCCCGCTAACCTCTCCCAGATGCCGCGCCCGCCACATTCGCCTTGCCAGCAACATCAGCACCAGCACAGGCGACCCGCGCCGCCGGCCGGGATGAGCAGAGCCGCCCGGCCGTGTCGTAGCGCGGTCCGGTCGGGTTCGTCCAGCCCTCCTGAGGCGCCGCCGCTAACTAGAACGCGTTACAGTTCCGGAAACGGGCCGGGGAGGCGAGCGATGCCGCAGGCGTGGGATGTGGAAGCGGACGTCGTGGTGATCGGTTTCGGTGCGGCCGGTGCGGCCGCCGCGCTCGAAGCCGCCGCCGCCGGCGCCGAGGTGCTGGTGATCGACCGGTTCGGCGGCGGAGGAGCGACGGCGCTATCCGGCGGAGTCGTCTACGCCGGGGGCGGCACGATCCAGCAGATCGCGGCCGGGGTGCCGGATTCGCCCGAGGCCATGTACCGGTACCTGGCCACTGAGGCCGGCGATGCGGTGAGCGAGGCAACGCTGCGGGAGTTCTGCGAGGGCAGCGCGGCCATGCTTGCCTGGCTGGTCGATCACGGGGTGCCGTTCGAGGGAAGCCTGTGTCCGGACAAGACCTCGTACCCGACCAACAAGCATTATCTGTACTACTCGGGCAGTGAACTGTCGCTCGCTGACGTGGCTGCGCCGGCGCCGCGCGGCCACCGTGCCGTCGGCCGCGGTACTTCCGGCCGGGTGCTGTTCGACCGGCTCGCCGCCGCGGTCCGGGCCTCTGGCGCCCGGGTGCTGCCGCAGACCCGCGCGGTCGGCCTCGTTCGCGACGCCGAGGGCCGCGTGATCGGCGTCGACTGCATGAGCCTGCTGAGTTTGCCAGGACTGCTGAGCTTGCCAGGACCGCGGGCCTCGCCGTCGTGGGCCAGGACCGGTCATCGGGTGCTGCACCAGCTGGGCAAGAAGCCGTTCCTGTACGCGGGGCGGCTCGGGCAGCGCCTGCACAAGCCCGTCGCGTGGCTTGAGGCCTCCCGTGCCCGGCCGATCCGGGTGGGCGCCAGGCACGGAGTCGTGATCGCGGCGGGCGGATTCGTCGCCAATCGCGCCATGATGCGCGAGCATGCGCCTGACTATCGTGGCGGTCTGGCACTCGGCACGGTGGCCGATGACGGCAGCGGCATCGGACTCGGCACGGCCGTCGGTGGCGCGACCAAGTTCCTTGACCGGATCTCATGCTGGCGATTCATTACGCCGCCGACTGCGTTCCTGCAGGGAATCATCGTGAATTCGGCTGGTCGGAGAATCTGCGACGAGTCCAGATATGGCGCTGCCATCGGCGAGGCCATGGTCACGCGGGGCGACCGGCGCGGCTGGCTTTTCCTCGATCAGAAATCACTAGCGCAAGCGCGGCAGTGGCGCGCGCTGCGCGGTAGCACGCTGTGGTTCCAGTTGCTCCAGGCCGCCTACCTGCTGACCAGGGCGCGGGTGAGCGCGCCGTCCGTCCAGGAGGTAGCCGCCAAGGCCGGGGTCGATCCCGACGGCTTGCTGGCGACGGTCACTGCCTGCAACGCGGCAGCGGCCGCTGGTGACGCCGATCCGTTCGGCAAGCCGGCGGACCTGGTCAGCCGCCTCACAACGGCGCCGTTCTCGCTGATTGACCTGTCCATCCGGCGCAGGCCCGCCTATCCGGCGCCGATCCTGACGCTTGGCGGCCTGGTCGTGGCCGAGGACACCGGGCAGGTGCGGCGCGCCGATGGCTCGGTCATTGACGGGTTGTACGCGGCCGGGCGGAGTGCCGTCGGGGTGTGTTCGCGCTCATATGTCAGCGGGCTGTCGCTCGCCGACTGCGTGTTCTCCGGCCGCCGGGCGGGCCGGCACGCCGCGAGTCGATCCGTTACGGCAGGTGAACGATCTGCTGAGCAGGTAGCTGTCGAACGTGAGGGCTAATTGTCAGACCCGTTCGATAGCGTTGACGAGAAAGGTCAGCTGATCTGGATAGGAGCGGCCTATGTCCGATCCGCCAACGGGGGCGCCGTTCGGGGCGCCCGGATTGCCTGCCATTCCCTGGGATCAGGACCGGGATGGCCCGGAGCCCGACGAGCCCAGTGACGCCGAGCTGCTCGGGATCTGGCCGGACCCGTTCGCCGGGCCGCCTGACGGCGCCGACGAGTGGCTGGCCGACCTGAGCCTCTCTGAGCTGGATTCCCTGGCCGCGCGCTGGGCTGCCGGGAGCGAGGCGGCGGCCTGGCCGCTGCACGCCGGGTTCACGCATGACCTGGCGACGGAGGCCGCGGTCGGCTTCGCTGCGGGCGGCGCGCTTGACATGATGGTTCCCGATCCGGTGCTGGCCGGTTTCGCGGCCGATACCTACGAGGCTGGCCTGGGTCAGCTTTCTGATGATGAGCTCATAGGGATGCTGTGTGCGACCCGGCGGCTGTCATCGTGGCAGACGGCGATGGAGCTGTCGGCCGTCGCCGACCTGGATGCCCGCCGCCAGGCGCGATCGGAGCACCCGGTCTCGTCGCGGCTGAATGAGCATGTGAGCTCGGAGATCGCGGCCGCGCTCGTGCTCACCGGCAGGTCGGCGGAAGATCTGCTCGACCTCGCGCGCGGCCTGGCCAGGCTGCCGATGGTGCTCGCGGCGCTCGCTGAGGGCCGGATCGACCGGGCCAGGGCAGCGGTGTTCGCCGCCGAGCTGGGCGCGCTGAGCGACGATCACGCCCGGATCGTGGCGGCGGCGCTGTGCCGGGCTGCGGCGAAGATGACGACCGGCCAGCTCCGGGCCGAGCTGCGGGCGCTGGTGCTCATCGTGGACCCGGACTCGGTGCGGCGGCGCCGAGAGCGTGCCCGTGAGCAGGCGCGGGTGGAGTCGTGGCAGGAGACTTCCGGCAACGGCGCGATCGCCGGGCGCGAGCTGTCCTCCGCCGAGATGATCACCGCTGACAAGCGGATCACGGCTATCGCCCAGGCTCTGAAGAAGCGGGGCGCCGCAGGAAGCATCGAAAAGCTGCGGGCGGCTGTGTTCACGGCACTGCTGACCGGCCGTGACCCGTGGACGTTGCTGGCATCGGCTCCCGCGGACCCCGGCCCCGGCGGCTCTGCTGGCCCCGGCGGCTCTGCTGGCCCTGGCGCCCTTGGCCCTGGCGGTGCGGGAGGCCCTGGCGGTGCGGGTGCCGGAATTACGGGCAAAGTTCACCTGACGATGCCGCTGTCCGCGTGGACCGGACTGACTGAGGCTCCCGGAGAGGTCGCCGGGCTCGGGCCGCTCGACGCGGATACCTGTCGTGACCTGGCGGCCAGGCTGCGGACGAGCCCGGCGACGCGCTGGTGCCTGACACTCACTGATGGTGAGGGCAGAGCCGTCGGGCACGCCTGCGCACGGGCTGGTCCCGGGGAAGACCTGCCGGGCACAGCCGCCTGGCTGGAGTCCCTGGCCATTGACTGGCTTGAGCGCGGTACCTGTAGCCATCGGCGGCAGGTTCACCGCTACCGGCCGGCCCGAAGCTGGGCCACCTGATCAACATCCGCCAGCGCACCTGCGCATTTCCTGGCTGCCGCCGGCCGGCCGAGGCGTGCGATCTGGAGCACACCGTGCCCTACCACCAGGGCGGCCTGACCTGCGAATGCGGGGTCGCGCCGGTCTGCCGCCAGCACCATCGCTGCAAGCAGGCACCCGGCTGGCAGCTGACCCAGCCCCAGCCCGGCATCCTGACCTGGACGGCGCCCAGCGGACGCCAGTACACCGTTCAGCCTGGGAGGTACTCCTGAAATAGCCTGTAATCATGCAGGTTGCGGAGACTGAGTGGGAGCCCAGCGAGGAACGCCGCGAGCTAGGTGAGGCTCTGCGGCGGCTGCTCGATGTCGTAGTGCAGACCGGCGCCTCACCGGCTGAGTTGCGGGCCGCCGCGGTCGCGATTGGCAACGTGACCGCCACGCTCACCGGCCCGGTGATCCGCTCCGACAGATCAGTGGCGCCAAGGTCCTACCGAGCGCACATGAGCCTGGTCGGCGGTCTGTCCCACCCGGCCGCCCCGCAGCTCATCGTGGAGGTACTCCAGGACGGCGGCCGGGGCGAGGTCATCGTCGGGGAGGTCTTTCAGGGCGGGCCCGGGCTGGTGCACGGCGGAGTGCTCGCGCTGCTCATCGACCACGCGATGGGCTGCGTGGCGGCCGGGCCGGAGCGGCCGGCCATGACGGCAACGCTGGCGATGCGCTACCGCAGGCCGACGCCGCTCGGCGTGCCGCTGACGGTCGCCGTGGCCCTCGACCGGATCGAGGGGCGCAAGCTCCACCTGTCCGCGTCCATCACGGCCAACGGCCAGGTGACGGTCGAGGCCGACGCGGTGTTCCTGACCTTGACCTCGGAGAACCTGGAGTCAGTCTTCGGCGGTTCGGATTCCTAGACGCCCGGCAAGGCGCGCGATACCGGCCGCCTCTTCCCCCGGAGTTCCAGGCAAGCCGAACCAGGCCTCGGTGACCCCGGCAGATTCCCAGCTCGCCAGCTTTTCCGGGTCAGGTCGTCCGGCAAGCGCGACTACGGTCGGCAGCCCGTCTCTCCCCGAGTCCTGCCAGATCTTGTGCAGCAGGGCGACTCGCTGCTCGACCTGGAGGTCGCGAGGCGTGGTGATCCACCCGTCGGCACTGCGCGCGATCCAGCGGAAGGTCCGCTCGGTCCCGCCAGCGCCGACCAGGACGGGCAGCGGCTGCCGCGGCTTCGGCCAGGCCCAGGACGGGCTGAAGCTGACGAACTCGCCCTGGTAACTCGCCTCCTCCTGGGACCATAGCGCCTGCATCGACTCCAGGTGCTCGCGGGCAACGGCGCGGCGCCTGCCGGGCGGCACGCCGTGATCGGCTAGTTCATCGGTGTTCCAGCCGAACCCCATGCCCAGCGTTACCCGCCCGCCCGACAGGTAGTCCAGCGTCGCAATGGTCTTGGCGAGCGAGATCGGATCGTGCTCGGCCGGGAGCGCGACCGCGGTGCACAGCCTGATCCTGCTCGTGACCGCGGCCGCCGTGGCCAGCGCCACCCACGGATCGAGCACGCGCAGGTACCGGTCATCAGGCAGCGAACCGTCACCGGTACCTGGATGCGCGGCCGCGCGGCGCACGGGAATGTGCGTGTGCTCCGGCACGGCAAACGAGTCGAATCCCGATGCCTCGGCCGCCTGCGCCGCACGGGCCGGGGTAATGCCGCGATCGTCGGCGAAGAGCACGACCCCGTACTTCACCGAAGCTCAGCCAGCGCCGAAAAGGTCAGCCACTGCCGGGGACTCAGCCCCTGCTGGGGACTCAGCCACTGCCGTAGGGTCTGGTGATGATTTCCATCAGGTGGCCGTCCGGGTCCTCGAAGTACAGTCCACGGCCGCTGTCGCGGGTGTTGATCTCGCCTTGCCGGGTCTGCGCGGGATCGGCCCAGTACGTCAGCCCCCGCTCGGTGATCCGCGCGAAGGCCGCATCGAATTCGGCCTCGCCGACAAGGAAGGCGTAGTGCTGCGGCCTGATCTCGCGATCGGTCTGGCTGTAGTCCAGGGAGACGCCGTTATCGGCTTCCACCACGTGGAAGTGCGCGAACCTGGTCGCCGGGGGCAGGCCCAGGATGCCCGTGAGAAACGCGGATGACTTCTCCTGATCACGGCAGGAGACGATGGTGTGGTTCAGTTGTACGCTCACGCCTGTGATTCTGCCCGGTGATGATGACGTTGAACTGCTCCCGCCCGGACGCATGACAACCGGCCTCGTGCGGCGCGGCGGCCAGGTATGGCGGCCGGTAGGCCCGTGGTCACCGGCCGTGCACGAGTACCTGCGGCATCTGGAATCGGTCGGGTTTGACGGCGCGCCGCGAGTAGTGCAAGTCAGAGACGACCGCGAGGTACTGACCTACATCGAAGGCGAAGTCGCGGCCGACCCGTCCTGGCATCCGGGGCACGGGCACCGGCTGCCCGCCTACACCAGGACAACCGAGTCCCTGCGCGCGGCGGCGCGGCTGCTGCGCGGGCTGCATGAGGCGGCGGCCGGGTTCAGGCCAGGCGATACCAGCTACCGGTTCCATCCGCATCCGCCCGGGCCAGGCGAGATCATCTGCCACGGCGACCTCGGGCCGTGGAACACGGTGTACCGCGACGGCCTTCCGGTCGCGTTCATAGACTGGGACAGTGCGCAGCCCGCGCACCCGCTGACCGATCTGGCGGACGCGGCCTGGGCCTTCGTGCCGCTTGCCCCGGCCGATCGGCTGGCCGAGGCCGGATTCGACGGACCGGAGTTCATCACGGACATGGCCGCGCGGCTCGCCGAGTTCGTCGTCGCCTACGGGCTGGCTGACCCGCGCTCGATCTTGCCCGAGCTAGCGCGCTGCCTGCTGGTCTCGGCCGACCGGGTCAGGTACCTGGCGCCGACCACGGCCAGCGCGGCCGACTCGTTCGAGCATCTGGCCAGCCAACTGCGCTGGATCGACCAGGTGCTGCCCGAGCTAGCCCGCGCCATCTGACCGAGCGCCCGCCGCCCCGGCCGGCCCCGCCGCCCCGGCCGGCCCCGCCGCGTGCCCGTGCAGCATCGCGATCGCCAGCGCGGCCTCGCGTACCTGGTCACGCAGATCCGGCGGGCTGAGCAACTCCGCCTCCGGACCCAGCGCGAGCAACTCCAGGATCGTCGCCTCGGCTGACTCGACGGGTATCCAGGCCTCGGTCCAGCCCAGCGGACCGGGTTCGGGGCTGACGCTGCGGCGCGGCCGGAACTCGGGCCGGCCCAGCAGCACGGCCAGCCTGCGGCCACGCGGCGACAGCCTGATCCGCGCCCTGGTACTCGGAACGCTGGCCGGGCCAGACCCGTGAGCAGGCAACTCCAGCTCGCCGCTGAACCCCTCGACCAGCTTGAATCCGCCCAGCCTGCCGCGAACGCCGTACACCGGAATGCCAGCCGAGCTCAGCGCCTCGATGTCGCGCAGCACGGTCCGCTGGGACACCTCGAGGTCGGCGGCGAGCTGCGCGGTGGTTACCAGGCCGCGGGCGTGCAGGAGGCCGAGCAACCTGACGAGTCGGCTGGCGCGCACCCGCCCAGACTAGCCGCGAATCATGACACGAGATGTCATGTTTGGGTTGCGATAATGCCAGCTAGAAGATGTTGCTTGAGCGACTGGAGTGACCATGACGACTGGATCAGGCACCGCCGGCGCGGGCACCGCCGGCACGGGCACTGCGGCGGACCCGTGGTTTCTGACGACGCCGCCGGGCAAGTCCGACTTCGAGGCCTGGCGCGACGAATCGGCAGACCAGCCCGCGCTGGTAGTACAGGTCGGTACCACCCAGTTGCGCTATCAACTTCGCTGCGTCGATGACCTGCACGCGATGCTGAGGGACCGCGGCGACTGGATGCCGCTCGGCAATGCCGACGAGCAGAAGCCGGCCCAGGACGGCACCGTCGAAGCCTGGGCCGCTCCGCGTCGAACCCGGTCGGCGGCTGGTACGGCCTGAAGAAAGGGCTGCGCGGAAGATTCGGCAACTACGTGCCGCCTGTACTCGAAGTGCTCGGCCTGGCCGAAGTAGAGCACAACGCGAGAAATAACCGGATGCGCGCGTTGTAGTCACGCGTGTAATGCTGTGGATGATCTTCAGCGTGGCGCGGGTTTCGCCGCACAGTTCGGCTAGCAGTTCGGCTGGGATGGTCTGGCGAAACGGCCGGGTATCGGCGATGCGGGCGGAATCGCCAGCGCCGTGTGCGGCGTGCGGGGACTGGCCGTGGCGGTGCTGATGTTGTGAATGAGGCAGGTATGCCGAAAACTGTCGGCTGGGAGGTTCGCCGGGCTGGGCGGGCGCGCATGAATGACCTTGTTGGCTTATTAGTGGTTCAGACGGCCTGGGTTCAGGCCGCTTGGCTGGTTAGCGGTGCCGGGGGGGTGACCGGACCGCGCTGTACGAACTGAACCCAGGCTGCGCTAATTTCCGTGATCAAGGACGTGGGCATGATCACGGAACGTTGCTGCTGTCCTGACCTGGGCGATCTTCCGTGATCACGCCCACGAACATGATCACGGAACATCGCACCGGTCCCGGGCGGCTGCCGCCCAGCTCATGATGAGGATCGGGGGAGTCTTTTCCGGCATCGTGGGGGAGAGTTCTCACTCCGGGGAGTTTTTTCAGTCAATAGAACTGGCTCGCCCGAAAGTGAAAAGACTCCCCGATAACTCAGGAAGAGTCTCCCCGCAGACCCAGCCTGGTGACAGGTATTTCAGGGAGGCTAGTCACCGGCCGCGCCCGCCTTGACCGAGAAGGATTCCAGCGACTCGGGCCGCATCTGGGTGGACGCGCCTGGCGTCGCGGGGGCCTGGTACCGGCCGTGCCGGACCGTGGCCGGGCTGGTGAAATGCTCGTGCAGGTGGTCGATCCACTCGATCGACCGGCCGGCGAGTTCCGAGCCGTGCGGCGCGGCGCCGGACAGCGCCACGTAGTCGAACATCGCCAGGTGCTGGACGAGCTCGCACAGGCCGACGCCGCCCGCGTGCGGGATGACCGGCACCCCGAACCTGGCCGCGAGCAGCAGGTTGGCCAGGTTCTCGCTGACCCCGGCGACCCTGGCCGCGTCGATCTGCATCACGTCGATGGCCTCCGCCTGGAGCAGCTGCTTGAAGATCACCCGGTTGGCGACGTGCTCACCCGTCGCGACCGGCACGGGACTGATCGCGCGGCGGATCGCGGCGGTGCCGAGGATGTCGTGCGGGCTGGTGGGTTCCTCGATCCAGCGCGGCCGCAACGGGGCAAGCGCGCTCATCCAGGAGATCGCGGTCGGCACGTCCCAGACCTGATTCGCGTCGACGGCGATCGCGATGTGCCCGCCGGCGGATTCCCGGGCGATGCGGAGCCGGCGCAGGTCGTCGTCGAGGTTCGCCCCGACCTTGATCTTGATCAGCTCGAAGCCGTCCGCGACGGCCTCGCGGCAGAGGCTGGCCAGCTTGCCGTCCGGGTAGCCGAGCCAGCCTGGCGAGGTGGTGTAGGCCGGGTAGCCGTCGCGCTGGAGCCGCTCGATGCGCCCGGCCTTGCCTTCGGCGCCGCGTTCGAGCAGGGCAATGGCATCCTCCCTGGTCAGGGCGTCGGCCAGGTACCGGAAGTCCACCAGGTCGGCGAGCCGGGCCGGGCTGAGGCTGGCGAGATAGCGCCAGAGCGGCAGCCCTGCCCGCCTGGCGGCCAGGTCCCAGCAGGCGTTGAGCACCGCGCCGATCGCCATGTGCACGATGCCGCACTCGGGTCCCAGCCAGCGCAGCGGGCTGTCGCCGGTCAGCTCCCGGTACAGGTCGCCCAGGTCCAGGGATTCGACATCACGTCCGGCCAGGAACGGTTCCAGCATCCGGATCGCCGCGAGCTGGACGTCGTTGCCGCGCCCGATCGTGAACGCGTAGCCGTGCCCGGCGAGGCCGTCCGGCGAGTCGGTGGTGATGGTGAGGTAGGCCGCCGAGTAGTCAGGGCTCGGGTTCATCGCGTCTGAGCCGTCGAGCTGCCGCGACGTGGGGAACCTGACATCGCGGGTCTCGAAGCCGGTGATCTTCATGTCACTCGGGAAGCGGCCTGACGCGCAGGCCGTTCATGCCGCCGTCGACCGCCAGGGCCATGCCGGTCACCGAGGCGGCGAGCGGGCTCGCGAGGTAGGCGATCGCGGCCGCTACCTCGTCGGCGGTGACCAGCCTGCCGAGCGGCTGGCGGGCGTTCAGCGCCAGGCGCTCGGCCTCGGAGTCACCGGCGGCGGCGAGCAGCCGCCCGATCCACGGCGTGTCGACCGTGCCCGGGGTCACGCAGTTCACCCGGACGTGCTCGCGCACGTGGTCGGCCGCCATGGCCAGGGTCAGCGAGTAGACGGCGCCCTTGGTCGCCGAGTACACGGCCCGGTCGGGCAGGCCCGCGGTGGCCGTGATCGAGCAGGTGTTCACGATGGCGGCCTGGCCCTTCTCGCGGGCGGCGGCCCGGAGATAGGGGAGGGCGGCGCGGGTGGCGCGGACCATGCCGAACACGTTGATGTCGAATACCCGCCGCCACTCGTCGTCGTCATTGGTCTCGACGGTTCCGATCGCGCCGATCCCGGCGTTGTTGACCAGGATGTCGATGCCGCCGAGTGAGCCCGCCGTGGTGGCGACGGCGGCCCTGACCGCCTCGTCGTCGGTGACGTCGGCCTTGATCGCGAGGAATTCGCCGGGCAAGCCTGGGATCTCGCGGTCGAGCACGGCGACTTTCGCGCCGCGCGCCGAGAGCAGGGAGGCGGTGGCCAGGCCGATGCCTGACGCGCCGCCGGTGACGATCGCGACGCGGCCGGCGAACTCGGCCGGCGCGGACATTGCTGGGTCAGCGGACACGGTGCCTGCCTTCTATCTCGCTGGTTCGGGTCGTTCGGCCTCTGCTGCCGCGACGCGCGTGGTGTGCCGGATGCTGGGAGCCTATCCGGGCTTGCCGGGCTTGCCGGGCTCGTCTGCGGTGAGCGCGCGGTCCCAGGCCAGCAGGTCGTGGGCGAAGAGCACGCGGCGCAGGTCAAGCCGGCGGGCCTCGTGCAGCCAGGGGCGTGAGCTGTAAGGTTCCTGGCCCGGGTCGGCGCCGTCGGTGTCCAGCGTGAACTGTGCCCTCGCGTAGTCAGAGGCGAAGTCCATCGCCTGGCCGGCGAGCAGGACGCGGCCGGCCGAGGTCTCGACGAGCAGCGACTGGTGGCCAGGGGTGTGACCGGGCGTGGGGATGATCTTGATTCCGGGCGCGAGATCGGCCTCGCCGGAGTGGATCTCCAGCTGGGCTCCGTCGAAGTCGATCAGCTCGGGCATGACGTAGTCCAGCGTCGGCAGCGCGTCGAGTTCCTGCCGCTGCACGAAGATCGGGACGCGCGGGAACAGCGGGTTGCCGCCGCAGTGATCGAGGTGGAGGTGGCAGTTCGCGATCGTCGTGACGTCGGTCACCGCTACCCCGGCGCTGGCGAGGGCCGCCCGGAACGGCCGCCGCCAGATGGGGCCGAAGCGCTGTTCGATCTCGGCTGGCCCGGTCGCCATGCCGGTGTCGAAGAGCACGAGTCCCGCCGGCGACCGGATCAGGTACGCGCAGACCACGATCTTCTGGCCGGCCAGCGGCGTCGCCGGGGGAGCGGTGTAGCGGGCTACTGTCAGCCGCCGGATGTCAGACGGGTCGATCATCGGCTACCAGGCGTAGGCCTCGGGAGCCGCGCCGCCCGGGCCGGGGAAGATCTCGTCCAGGCGGCTCAGCGCCTTCTCGTCAAGCTTGAGGTCCGCCGCGCGGACGGCGCTTTCCAGCTGATCCAGGATGCGGGGGCCGACGATCGGCGCGGTGACCGCGGGCTGGTGCAGGAGCCAGGCGAGCGCGACGTCGCCCGCGGGCTCGCCGAGCGATGCGCAGAGGGACTCGTACGCCTCGACCTGCTCCCGCTTGCCCGCGAGCATCTCCGCTGCCCGGCCGCCGCCGCTGCGGCCCGAGTCCTCCTGCTTGGCCAGGATGCCGCCGAGCAGGCCGCCATGCAGCGGGCTCCACGGGATGACGCCGAGCCCGTAGCCCTGGCAGGCAGGCAGTACCTCAAGCTCGACCGTGCGGGCCGCCAGGTTGTACAGCGACTGCTCGCTGACCAGCCCGAAGGCTCCGTGCCTGCGCGCCGCCTCCTGAGCCTGGGCGATGTGCCAGCCGGCGAAATTCGACGAGCCGAAGTAGATCACCTTGCCTTGCTGGCGCAGCACGTTCAGGGCTTCCCAGATCTCGTCCCACGGCGTTGCCCGGTCGATGTGGTGCATCTGGTACAGGTCAATGTGGTCGGTCCGCAGCCGCCGCAGCGACGCCTCGCACGCCTGCCGGATGTGGACCGCCGACAGGAACCGGTCGTTCGGCCACTCACCCTTGCCGCCGTAGAGCTTGGTGGCCAGCACCACCTTCTCCCGGCGGCCGCCGCCCGAGGCGAACCACTCGCCGACGATCGACTCGGTCACGCCCTCGGCGCGCGGGCTGCCATAGGTGTTCGCCGTGTCGAAGAAGTTGACGCCATTTTCCAGCGCGTGATTCATGATCACGCGCGCGTCCTGGGGCTCGGTGTACGAGCCGAAGTTCATTGTGCCCAGGCAGATCCTGCTGACTGATACGCCGGCGCGGCCAAGGTGGGTGTATTCCATAGCGCCAACCGTAACTGGCCCGCCGCGACGGCGACGGCGCGGCGTGTCGCTTCGCGTTTCGCTGCCTCAGCTGAGGTACGGTTTCGCGAAGCGGCGACTGGATGCTTGCGGGAGGTAGGCCGGGATGGCGTGTCGGGTGCTTGCCGAGGTGGAGGCTATCGACCGGCTGGCCGCCTTCGGCCTCAGCGTGGAGATGATCGAGCGCGTGGTGCGGCGGGCGGACGCGGACGCCAGCATGTGCACGGCGTTCGACCCGCCGGTCATGGAGGGCCTGACGCGCTGGGGCCGGACCAACAGGTACCTGCGCGAAGAACTCGTGCCCGCCGGCTGGCGGTTCGACAACCCGAGGAATCTGCCCAGGACGATCCACCCCGCCGGGGAGTTCGCGATCGTGGCGACTACCGGTGATGACCTGACCGGCCTGGCTGAGCTGCTGCCGACGACCAAGTACTCCAAGGGCTACGCGACGGCCGCGGCGGTTGAGATGAACGGGCAGCTGACCCTCGACTTCGCCGACGCCGATTTCGCCGAGGACTACGACCGTATCGCCGTCAGCGCCCGCCTGCAGACCTGGTTCATGCTGTTTCACGTCGATGACGACGGCTTCCGGGTCGAGCTGTCCCTTCCCGACGCGATCGCGGACGGCCGCATCACGAGCTGGGCCGAGCGCATCATCGTGCCGTCGTTCCCGCGCGACGATGACCGGCTGGCCGACCTGATCTCGGCGGGCGGCCCGGGCGACGTCGTCGTCGCCGTCAGCCGTCGCTAGCAGACGAACGGACGGCCGCAGTGCTGACGCCCTCGCGCCTCATGATCGCCCGCAAGCGGCACGGCCTGACGCTGACCAGGCTCGCCGCCCTCACCGGCCTGAGTACCAGGAGCATCTCGAGTTACGAGAACGGGCACGCCGAGCCCGCGCCCGAGACCCTGCTGCAGCTCGCCGGGGTACTCCAGGTCGCGCCCGGCTTCCTGAGCGGCCAGGACATCGACGAGATTCCCGTGGACGCGGTGAGCTTCAGGGCGCTGAGCAAGATGACGGCGCGGCAGCGGGACCGGGCGCTGAGCGCGGGCCGGGTCGCCTTGCTGATCAACGACTGGATCGACGCCAGATTCCAGTTGCCCGCGGTCGACGTGCCGGTACTGACCGGCCACGAGCCTGAGTCGGCGGCCCAGGTCGTCCGGGCTCGATGGGGGCTGGGGGAGCGGCCAGTGGGCAACGTGCTGCACCTGCTCGAATCCCGCGGCATCCGGGTCTACTCGCTGACCGCTGAGAACAGCCAGCTCGACGCCTATTCCCTGTACTGGCACGCGCAGCCGTTCATCTTCCTCAACACGGCCAAGTCGGGCGAGCGAGGCCGGTTCGACGCCGCGCACGAGCTCGGGCATCTCGTGCTCCACGGCGAGCATCTGGTGCCGAACAGGCCGAACGCCGAGACCGAGGCCAACAGGTTCGCCGCCGCGTTCCTGATGCCCAGGGCGAGCATCCTGGCCCAGGGCCTGCGCGATGCCACGCCGGAGGCGATCTTGCGGGGCAAGCGAGTGTGGAAGGTCGCGGCCACCGCGCTGGCCCACCGCTTGTACGAACTGGACCTGCTCACCGACTGGGGCTACCGCGCTGCCTGCGTCCAGTTGTCGCAATGGGGCTACCGGCGCGCCGAGCCCGATGGCATTAACCGCGAGTCGTCGCAGCTTCTCGCCAAGGTCTTCCGCTCGCTGCGCGAGCACGGCGAGACGCTCGCCAGCGTGGCGGCCGACATCGGCGTGACGCCGGGTGAACTGCAAGATCACATTTTCGGCCTGGCCCTGACGGCTGTCGCGGGAAGAGGGCAGGGGACGGGGTCAGGTGCCAGGCGCGCGCATCTGCACATCGTCTAGGGGCCGGCCTTTCGGGCGCGGATGGCCAGGATGGTCGGCAAGGGCCGGTCGCCGTACTCGGCAACATGCTCGATGGCCAGGCCGGCGGCGAGGAAGCCGTTGAGCATCTCGGGCAGCGGATGATGGCGCATGCCGACCCGCTTGCGGACGAACTCGCCCCACCACGGCGATTCCTGGTGCCAGCCCGCGATGCCGTAGGTGGGGTGCGCGATGATCCCGCCGTCCTCGAGCCACTGCACGTGCGGTCCGTTGAAGCAGGGGTGGGCGCCGTAGAAAAGCAGCGTCCCGCCCGGAGTCAGGACCCGCGCCGCCTCGGCCAGCACCGCAGGGAAATCATCGACGTCAGTCGAGATCCACATCGTCGCCACGGTCGCGAACGTGCCGCCGGCGAACGGCAGCGCCGCCGCGTCGCCCTGCAGGATGTCACGGGACCGGGTGCGGGCGAAGCGCAACTGGTCGGCGGAGCGGTCGAGCCCGACCACCGTCCGCCCTGTCCGCGCCAGGGCTTCCAGGTAATGCCCGCCGCCGCAGCCAAGGTCGAGGCACAGGCCGCTGCCGGGACCCAGCAACTCCTCGATGCTGGCGGCGTGCCGCTCGGCGCCGGGCAGGTTCCACGCCTCGTACCACTCGGCGTGACCGTCGTATCGCGATTTCGCGCTTTGCGCAGGCATGGGCCCTCCAATCGGCGCAAGATCGATTCTAAGAGGACCGAAAACGACGATGATGGTCCGAGTTGGCGGTTACTCCGGAAGCGAAAAATGCAGTCAGAAGAGATTGTCGCGCTCGCGCTCGAAATGGCCGAAGAGGGCATGGCGCTGGGCGAACTGCCCATCGGCGCGGTCGTGCTCCGCGGCGCTGAGATCGTCGGGCGCGCGCACACCCAGGAGCGGACGCTCAAGCGGCACATCGTGCACGCCGACTTGATGGCGATGCTCGAAGCCGATGCGACCCTCGGGTTCAGGAGGAGCGCCGAGCCGCTGACGCTTGCCGTGAACCTCGAGCCCTGCCTGATGTGCTTCGGCGCCGCGATGACGATGGGCGTTGACCGCGTGCTCTTCGGCCTTGAGTCTCCTGGCGACGGCGGGACCGACCTGCTTGATCACTGGAATCCCCCGGCCGCGCTGCCCTTCTTCCGCCGCCCGGAGATTACCGGGGGCTTCTTCCGGGCCGAGGTCAAGGACCAGTTCGGCCGGTTCGCCGCGCTGGACGGCGTGCCTGAAGGCATGCGCCGCTGGGCCCGTGGCCTGTCCGAGTTGCAGTGAATCGTGGCGGGCTTGCCCGCCGCATCGGGCAGGATTGGGTCGTGAATGCGAATCCTGCGCCCTATGATCCTTCGCCGCGGGCTCTGCGCATCCTGACCGATACGTTCTGGACGTCGCAGGGCTGGCGGAGTAAGCCGGCCTGGCCGCGCCAGAGGCGATGCGGACTGCCGCCGACGCGGGCGTGATGTTCAGCCAGGAGCGTACCGAGGACCACGACGGGTGGGTCGCCGCCGCGCGAGCGGCCGCCGCGCCATTGTCGGCGCTCGAGGTGGGGGAGGCATTCCTGGCCAGCCTCACGAGCCGGCGGCTTGACCTGCGGTCCGCTCTCGGGTCCTACGCGGTAGCGCGATTCCTGCCCGGGCACTCCTTCGAGCATGCGTGTCACAGCTACATGTGCCAGGTGTGCGGCCTGAGCGATGACGTGGGAGCAGACGAACCCGAGGACATGAATGTGCTGAGCTTCGAGCGGTTCAAGTGGGGTGGCGTGCGCACGGATGATGTCGTGTACGTGGCGTTCGATCTCGAGCAGTTCGCCAGGGCTCCCCGGCTCCGGCCGACTCAGGCTGACATCGATCTGGGCAAGCGGCTCATCGACCAGTTGCGCGAGCTCCCGGGCGGGACCACCGCCGCCCGCGCCGTCACGTACCTGAAGATGATCAAGGGAAACAAGGCGGAGCGGGACATCATCGTCGGCATCCTCGGCGTAATCGGCATCCTCGAGACCGACGACCACCGGGGGTATTCCAGGTCATTCATGCCGCGCCGCGATCGCAGCCTTCCCGGGCGGGCGTACATCGACCAGGAATACCCTGCCTGCTGGTGGACCGCCGATGACGGGCTCAATGATGAGGCGCTCGAACTCTTCCTGCCGCAGCTGATCTCGCCCTAGCCTCCGCCCGTCGGCGGTGCGAAGCTATGGCTAGCCTGAACGTAAGGATCGAGAAAACTGATGCGTGAATTCGAGGTATTCGGAACGGCGATCGCGCCCGACCCGGCCGATGGTGACCCTCTCCGGCGCATCGCCGAGTACGCGCAACGAGCCGAGCGCTACGGGCTGGACGGCCTGCTGGCCTTCTACAATCACAGCTTCCTCGACCCGTGGACGGTAGCAGCTACGATCCTGCAGCAGACCAAGGCGATCACGCCGCTGGTAGCCATGCAGCCCTACGCGCTGGCCCCGTTCACCGCCGCCAAGATCATCTGGTCGCTGACCACGCTGCACCACCGCCGGATTGACATCAACCTGATCACCGGCGCGACCAAGCAGGAGCTTGACCAGATCGACGAGCAGCTTGACCATGACCAGCGCTACGAACGGGCTACCGAGTACATGACGGTGGTCCGCGCGCTGCTGTCATCGGACGAGCCGCTCGTGCACGACGGGAAGTTCTACCGTTACCGGGCGCTGCGCATGTACTCGCGACTTGACCCCGAGCTTCAGCCGCGTACCTTCGTGGCCGGTTCCTCGCCCGCCGGGCAGCGGATGGCCGCCGCCGTGGCCGACGTCGCGATTACTCACCCCGAGCCGGTCGGCCAGTTCGCGGAGACCTTCCTTGGCCGGGCACGTGAGGACCTGAGGATAGGCGTCCGCATCGGCATCGTCGCCAGGTCCACCGAGGAGGAGGCCTGGTCCGCCGCGCAGGCTCTGTTCCCCTCAGAGCGCCTCGGGCGGCTCAAGACGGAGATGCGCAAGAAGTCGGAGTCGGACTGGATCAAGCGCCTGGCCCATCTGGCCACCGAGGAAGGCGTCTACGACGAGGTGTACTGGACTGGCGCCTATCGGAACGACAAGGGCAACATGCCGGTCTTCGTGGGCACGTACCGCAAGGTGGCCGACTACCTGGAGCGCTATCTGGAGCTTGGCGTGAGCAATGTGATCCTGGCCGGCACCGAGAGCGAAGAGGACTTCCAGCACGCCGCCATTGTCATAGACGACCTGCGGCGTCGCGGATAGCAGTTCGCGAGCGCTCAGCTCCCGCCCGCGGAGGCTGCGCTTTCGCCTGCGCGGCGGCCGTCCCTCGCGCTAATCTCACGCTCTGTAGTTTTACCGTTACGGAGGGTCGGAGGGGGCGGTCGTGAGGATGTCGCGGGGGAACAGCGTTGCCATGGCCCTGGCCGCCCTGCTGGCGGCCGCGGCCGTCAGCGCGGGGGCCGGCGTGCCCGCCTCGGCGGCCGGAACGTATGCCGTGACCGCCATCATCCATCCGGGCAGCAGTCCGTGGGGCGTGGCGGTGGACCCCGCCATCCGCGCCGCCTACGTGGTCAGCGACGGCTCAGGTTCGGTGTCGGTGATCGACGAGGACACGGACGCCGTGACCGCCACCATCGGCGTGGGCGCCTCGCCTCGGGAAGTGGCCGTGGACCCCGCTACCCGCACCGCCTATGTCACTGACTGGGGTGCCGACACGGTCTCGGTGATCGACGAGGCTGACAACACGGTGACGGCCACCATCGGCGTAGGCACCGGCCCGTGGGGGGTGGCGGTCGACCCCGCCACTCGCACCGGCTATGTGGTCAACAGCGGCAGCGACTCGGTGTCGGTGATCGACCTGGCCGACAATAAGGTGACCGCCACAGTTCCCGTGGGCTCCTTTCCTATCGATGTGGCAGTGGATCCGGGAACCCACACCGCCTACGTGGCCAATGATCTAGGCGGTGGCTCCGTATCGGTGATTGACGCGACCGACAATAAGGTGACCGCGACTATTCCTGTCGGGGCGTTCCCGTGGGGTGTGGCGGTGGACCCCGCCACCCGGACGGCCTTCGTGACGAACAGCGGAGACAACTCGGTGTCGGTGATCGACGAGGCTGACAGGACCGTGACCGCCACCGTCCCGGTCGGCGTCCTGCCCAACGCGGCGGCGGTGGATCCCGCCACGGGGGCTGTCTTCGTGACCAACGGCTTCGGCGGGAACGTGTCGGTGATCGACGAGGCTACTGCCGCCGTGACCGCTACCATCGTGACCGGCTCCCCGTGCCCGCCCACGCCTGAGTGCACGAGCAGCAGTTCGGCCCCGTGGGGAGTGGCCGTGAACCCGGTCACCCACGCCGCCTACGTGGCCGACAACAACTCGGGCCGCGCGCTGGTGATCAACGGCGCGAAGGTCCCGGCGGACTGCGTGCCCGACGTGGGTGCCTGCGGATACCCGGACGCGGAGACTGCCGGCGTGCCGGGTCCGACAGCCCTGAGAGAGGTACCCGACCAGGTGTCTAGCGGGCCGGGCTGGCATTTCGATCCGCGCGGGTTCGTCCAGGTCACCGGCGACGGCGCGGACCTGGCAGGCCTGCTGATCCCCTACCCCGTCAACATCGCCGCCTCCGGCGTCACGCTGCAGGACGACCTGCTCACGCACGGGATCATCACCGGCCCGAGCCTGCGCGGCCGCACCGCCGCCACGCCGCCGCCCGACCCCGCGCTTGACGCGGCGATCACGCTGCGGCACGCCGACGACGTCACCGTCGAGGACACCACGATCAGCGGTCTGGAGCCCGGGGCCGCGACTTTGTCCGCGGGGATCAAGGACGTCTTCGGCGACGAAACCGGCCTGCGGGTCCTGCGCGACGAGATCGCCGACACGTCCACGGCGATCCAGGTCAGCGCGGGCCTGATCGACGGCGACTACATCCACTCGGAGATGCGGGGCTCCGCCGGCGGCAACGTCGCCGGAATCGAGTCCAACGGCACCGCCGGCGCCCTGACCATCGAGCACAACACGATCCTGGTCGGCATGAGCAGGGCCTACGCCATCGGCCTGTTCCCGACCTTCGGCGCCCAGGCCAGCAGGCTCGTGGACAATAACCTGCTGGCCGGCGGGAACTACGTCCTGTACGGCGGGGAGGCCGGCGGGGCCGGCCGAGCAGCGGCATCGAGATAACGAACAACCGGTTCAGCCGCGCCTTCTACCCCAACGGGGGCTTCTACGGCCCGGCCGCGCATTACAACCCCGCGGGCCAGGCAACATCTGGTACGGCAACTTCTGGGACGACAACTCAGCGCCGGTCCCCGCGCCCTGAGGGTGGCGGCCCCTCACGTGGCTGGGTGGTAGGTCAGGAGCAGGACGCCGTCGCCGGCTGTCCTGGAGTCGGTCAGGGCGAGTGCGGCTGGCTGGCTCAGCTGGTCGGGGAACAGGCGCTTGCCGTGGCCCAGGATCACCGGGAAGACCATCAGCCGGTACTCGTCGGCCAGGCCGTGCTCGATCAGGGTGCGGGCGAGCTGGCAGCTGCCCTCGACCAGCAGCAGGTCGTCACCGGGCTGGTCCTTCAGCCGGGCGATCTCAGCGACGGCGTCGCCCCTGATAATCGTCGTCGGGCCCCAGGCGGCGTCGGACTCGGTGAGCGTGCCGGAGACGACGTACTTGGGTATCTCGTTCATCCTGCGGCCGAAATCATCGTGGCCCATCGACGGCCACGCCGCGGCGAATCCCTGGTAGGTCACGCGCCCGAGCAGCAGCGCGGTGGCGGCGAACAGTTCCTCGTACTTGAACGCGTCGCCCTCGGCGCCCCGGTCGAACTGGAACGTCCACCGCGGCTCTTCCATCACGCCGTCCAGGGACACGAACTCGGTTACCACGATCCTTGTCATCGGGTCCTCCCGCGACCTCAGCGCCAGCCGGCGGCCGGCTCTCTGCCTTCGCTACGAATGGGCCCGCCCAAATCGACATGGTCGCGGAACCAACCTGCACGACCGCATTGAGGGAAAATCGCCGCCGCCGACTGACCTCGGCCGCATCTCTCTGCTGGCCTGCCGTCGACCACCCTTGCCTGGCTTACCCAGTTGGCTCAAGGATGAATGTCGTGCCGGTAGAAGTCCGTGATTACGAGCCCGCAGATGAGCAGGCCTGGCTGCGCTGTCGCGCGCTGTCGTTTCTGCGCACCACGTACTTCGACGACGTCATGGCCGTCAAGAAGTCCCCGGCCGCGGGCGCGGAGCTCGTCGCCGTGGACTCTGGCTTGGTGGTCGGGCTACTGGATCTCTCGGTGGACGGCTCCCTTGCCACCATCGACACCATTGCCGTGCACCCTGATCGCCAGCAATGCGGCATCGGAACCAGGCTGCTCCAGGTGGCATGCGCTCGGGCTGCCGCGCTCGGCGCGGTGACTATCGACGCCTGGACCCGAGACGACCCCTCCGCCCTGGCGTGGTACCGGTCCCGGGGGTTCTCCGAGAGCAGTCACTATCTCCACGTCTACGCTGACCGCTACGTCAGTGCAGACGAGCCCGTCGAGGCCGTCCAGGGTCGCCCTGGCCTGGAGCCGATCAAGGTATTCCTGCACGCTGCGCTCGACCGCGAAGCGGAGCTGCGGCGGAACTTCAGCCGCGTTCATGTCTGCCGCCGGTTCGCCCGCCCGGTCGACGAGCCCCGCCAGTAGCTAAGGCTGATTGACGCGGGCTTTCGCGGGCCACGGGGTGACCACGTTTCAGTTGCGCCGGCTCGGTCTCTGCCTGGATGCGATCGGCCTACACGGTACCGGGTGGGACGATCCAGCGTGTCGGCTGCTCGGTGTAGCGCGCGATCGTCTCGAAGTCCCGGTCGTAGTGCAGGATCTCGAGATTCCGGGCACGGGCGGTCGCCGCGACGATGAGGTCGGGGATCGAGGCTGACCGGTGCTGGGCCTGTTCGGTCAGCGCCTCCTGGATCTCGGCAGCCTGCTCCCAGATGTCTCCTGGGATGTCGATCCGGTCCAGGGACGCTTCGAGTTGCTCCTTCATGCGGGCCCGTTCCTGGATGTTCCTGGCGGAGTACAGCATCTCCACTTCGGTGACGTCGCAGATGCCGACCAGTGCCCGCACCATCAAGGGCTCCAGTTCCTCGCGTACGGCTGGCAGGTGGAGCCGGGCAAGAGCGCTCTTGTCGGCGAGGTAACGGGTCATCCCCACATGAGCTCCTCGGCACCTGGCTCGAGGAGGAAGTCGAACGCGCCCGACTCGCCGAGGGCTACCAGGTCGTGAACGGCCGCCATGCGGATCACTTCGCGAAACGCGGCGCTGATGGTCTCCCGGATAGACTCGGTTCCGAGGATCTCTCGTACCTTGTCGAGCTTCTCCATATCGATGTCGACGCTGGTCTTGGCCATCCCCTCACCTCCGCCTTGGATATCTGACTCACTGATCATGGTACATCTATGCTATGCGGATCTCGATATGCCAGCGGCTGTGATCCTCTGAAGAAGGATGCTGTTCTTCGGTGGTCAGTCCGCTCTTCGGTGGTCAGTCCGCGTGGCGCACTCGTAGGCGCCGGTGCCAGAGTCGTGGTGTGGTGAGTGAACTGATCCTGGCGGCAGTCGTGGAACCGGCATAGACCGGGAAGCCGCCGTCGCGCCGCCTGCCCATCGGCATCCCCTGATGTCCAACCAGAACTACCCGTTTGCAACCGTTCCCGTACGCCGACCTATCCCGCTATGCAGTATCTCGGAGTCACCTGAGGGTAAGCCGACCGGGATGTCCGAAGTCTCTTGTCTGGCTCACCCTGATACGTGAATGGCCCCAGCTGGGTCCAGGCCGCGCGCCCCGGAGGCAGGTGGGGCACCCTGCTGCTGCTCTGGCGACAGCAGGGTGCCCCACCTGCGCGCGGCTCCGGCTTAGCTGCTAAGGATCAAGGTATTCCTGCATGCTGCGCTCGACCGCGAAACGGAGCTGCGGCGGAAGTTCAGCCGCGTTCATCTGCCTCGCCGCCGACGATAGCGAAGACAGAGACAGCCGGGAACCTGCTAAACAAACCCTCTAAGCACGCTAATCGGCACGAGGATTAGGTTGTTTAGCGGTTGACTGGGGGTTCCTTGCGCAGCTTCGCGGATCTTGACGCGCTTATCGGGCTGGTGCCGGCCCAGGTCGTCACCGGGCTCAGCGCTATCGACTTCGGCCGGGGCTCGGAGGCGCTCTACCGCGATCAGATGCCGGGGCTGCTCACCGAGCTCGCCGATCGGACCCGCGTGCAGAGCATCACTGCCTCGTCCGCGATCGACGGCATCATCGTCGCGGACACCGGCCGCGCCCAGCGGATCATCAACCGGCAAGCGTGGTGGGCGGTAGAGGATTTGAACCTCTGACCTTCTCCGTGTCAGGGAGACGCGCTCCCGCTGCGCCAACCGCCCTGGGAATGTCGAGAGCCTACCAGAGTGCCGAGAGTCAGGCGACCTGCCCGACCCGCACGGCAAACTGCCCCTGCGCTCGATGTGACCGAGTGCGGTGGCCTCGACAAGTTGAGGCGGAAGCGGGAATCGAACCCGCGTACAGGGCTTTGCAGGCCCTTGCCTAAGCCACTCGGCCATTCCGCCACCAGCCGCCGCCTTGCCGGGGGGCGGCTTCGGTGCCCCGGGAGCCGCGCGAGCCTACTTGCCGCAACAGTCTCCGGAAGCCAGACGGCTCCGGCACCTCCGAGCGGACGACGGGATTCGAACCCGCGACCCTCACCTTGGCAAGGTGATGCTCTACCAGCTGAGCCACGTCCGCACCTCGGTCACTCGCAAGAGTGACCGCTGCCGCCTCCCGGTCGAAGACCGGCTGAGCGCGCGAACAGAACTGTAGCCTATCCGTGCCCAGTCGCCAATTCGCCCCGGCGAGCAGCAAGCTCTAGCCTATCGCAGATCGGCCCCGGACGACTCGTACTGGAGGGTTCAGGCACGTGGGAGGCTGTCTGACATGCGAACTGTGATCGTGAGCGGCGACCCGCTTTCCGTGGAAGATGTGATCGATGTCGCCATAGGCGCGGCAAAAGCGGAACTTGGCCCCGATGTGCCCGCGCGGATGGAGGCCAGCCTCAAGGTCGTGAAGGACGCTAGTCACGGCAAGGCGGCTGTCTACGGAGTCAACACCGGGTTCGGCGCACTCGCTGACACCAGGGTCAGCGGGGAGGAAATGACCACGATGCAGCGGGCCATCGTGCTGTCGCACGCCGCCGCGACCGGGGAGCCCCTGGGCGACGAGACGGTCAGGGCACTGCTGCTCCTGCGCGCCAGGACGCTCGCCGCCGGCTACTCGGGCGTCCGCTCAGACCTGCCGGCGCGCCTCATCGAGTTGCTGAACAAGGGCCTCCTGCCGGTCGTGCCCGGCAAGGGATCGGTCGGGGCCTCGGGAGACCTGGCGCAGCTCGCGCACCTGGCTCAGCCGCTGATCGGGGAGGGGCGGCTCAGAGCCCAGGGCGACGGCAAGCGCGGCAGGCCGGCCGCCGAGGTGCTCGCCGAGCACGGCATCGAGCCGCTGGTGCTGGCCCCTAAGGAGGGGCTGTCGCTGGTCAACGGCACCGAGCCGATGCAGGCGCTGCTCGCGTTCTCTGTGCATGACACCGAGTTGCTGGTCAGCGCCGCCGACGTGGCGTGCGCGCTGTCCGTCGAGGCGCTGCTCGCCACCGGGCGGCCCTACGACGAGCGGGTCCAGGTGATCAGGCCGCATCCGGGTCAGCTGGTCAGCGCGGCCAACCTGAGGGCTCTGCTTTCCGGATCTGAATTGATGGCAAGTCACCGGCACAGCACCCATGCCGTCCAGGACGCGTACTGCCTGCGCTGCGCGCCGCAGGTGCACGGGGCGGTCAGGGACGTGCTTGGCTTCGCCAGGCGGGTCATCGACACCGAACTCGGAGCGATCGTCGACAACCCGGTCATCGTGCCGGACGGCGAGGTCATGACCACGGGGAACTTCCACGGCGAGCCGCTCGCCTTCGCCGCCGACATGCTGGCCATGGCGATCTGCGAGCTCGCCAGCATCAGCGAGCGCCGGGTGGACAGGATGCTGGACCCGGCGTTCTCGCGCGGGCTGCCGCCGTTCCTGGCGCCGGCGGCCGGCACGAACTCGGGCTACATGCTGGCCCAGTACACCGCCGCGTCCCTGGTCAGCGAGAACAAGGTGCTCGCCCACCCGGCCAGCGTGGACACCATCCCGACGTCGGGCAAGCAGGAAGACCACGTGTCGATGGGGTGGACGGCGGTGCGCAAGCTGCGCGAAGTCATCACGAACGTCCGCACGTGCCTGGCAGTCGAGATTTTGTGTGCAACGCAGGGCATCGGGCTGAGATCTGGCATCGCGCCGCCGAGTGCTGCCGTGGCGGCTGTCTATGACGTCGTCAGGGCGGTTGTGCCCGCGATGGATGTCGACAGGGAAGTCAGTGACCAGATCATGGCGGTAGAAACCTTGATTCCCGATATCTGCGCGGCAGCAGGTGCCGCCTGCGGCGGGCTGCGGTAGGTCGAAGTAAATCCGACGCCGCGTCGAAGTCGCGCCGGGCGCCTCGACCGGCTACCGTCTGGGTTCGTGACGGTATGGATAAACGGGGAGTTGGTCCCCGACGACGATGCGCAAGTCTCCGTGTTCGACCACGGGCTAGTGGTGGGCGACGGAGTTTTCGAGACAGTGAAGGTGGCCGCGGGCGTTCCGTTCGCCATGACCCGCCATCTGCAACGGCTGCGCCGCTCGGCTGCCGGGCTCGGGTTGCCTGAGCCCGACCTCGAGCAGATCAAGGCGGGCGCGATGGCCGTGGCCGCGGCCTCTGGCCCGCCCCCGCTAGCGCGGATGCGGATCACGTTCACCGGGGGCAAGGCGCCGCTCGGCTCAGAGCGCGGCAACTCGGCGGGCACCGCGATCGTGGCGATGGCCGAGCAGCCGTTCCCGACGCCGACCGTAGACGTGGTGACGGTGCCGTGGCCGCGTAACGAGCGCGGGGCGCTGTCCGGTCTCAAGACCACGTCCTACGGCGAGAACGTGCGCGCGCTGGCCTACGCGGCCGAGCGCGGCGGCGGCGAGGCGATCTTCGCCAACACCGTCGGCCAGCTGTGCGAGGGCACGGGCACGAACGTGTTCGTGGTGCGGGGCGGCAGGCTGCTGACGCCGCCGCTGGCCTCCGGCTGCCTGGCCGGGGTCACCAGGGCGCTGGTGATCGAGTGGGCCGAGGCGGTGGAGGAGGAGTTGCCTCTGGACGCGCTGGAGTCGGCGGACGAGGCGTTCCTGTGCGGGACGACCAGGGACGTGCAGCCGATCAAGCACGTGAACGGAGTCGCGCTGCCTGCCGCTCCCGGCCCGGTGACCAAGAAGGCCGCGGAGATCTTCGCTCAGCGCGCAGCCGAGAATATCGATCCGTGAGCCGGTGCGCGGCTCGGTACGTCTCCCGGCCTGCGGCGCAGTAGTTGGCCCGCGGCGAACGGCTAGTGTGGTCGTTCGCCGCGGACCTGGCTTGTAACCTGCTCAGGCCTGCCAGAGCAGGCCGTCGAGCTCGTCATCGACGTCGATGAAATCGCTTTCGGCGCCTGCGGGCACAATCCCGTAGGTGCTCTGCAGGAACGCGGCGACTTCACTCAGTGGTGCCTCGAAGTGAGCCTCGCCGAACGGGGACGAGAGGGCGAGATTCACGAGGTCAGTGCTGAGGTCGGTGCCGTCGGCGTTGGCGGGCCACACCTGGACGTCGCCTTCGCCTACTGGAGCCCGCAGGCCAGCCGCAAGCAGTTCACGTCCGAAAATCCACTCGACTGGCTCATCCGCACCGACGTGAAATGCCATCTTGATCGCATACGGATCATCGGCGCAGTAATCGAGACTGGCCACCAGGGGAACGGCTCCGTGCTCGGGAACCACCAAGCTGAGGCACAGCTCAGCGGAGACCGTAACGCTGTTCATCATGGGGTTCTGACCTTTGCCTTGTGCATGACGAAACTCCGTCATGCGTCATTGGTGCGGGTGCCATCCGGGCTGTCGTCGCATTCGGATGGCGCTGGTCTCGCGGATTTATTTGACTTGGGGGGTACTTCCGCGATCCTCACCGCTCGTAACCTCGGTCACTGGTCATCAAAACGCTTGTGACCTGGGCAAACGCTTCAGGAGACAGAACGCGGATTTCGTCGCGGACTGTTCCTGTGACCTGCACTAACGCAGTGTGATGTTGGTCTCACTCGGCGTGGCGCAAAGTCTCGGCATAGCTTCTGCTGCGGTGCGGCACGGGGCCTTGATGCGCTACGCTTTGTACGCCAGGCAAGCGGGTTGCCGCCTGTCGGCGCGGGCGATTAGCTCAGCGGAAGAGCGCTGCCTTCACACGGCAGAAGTCACTGGTTCGAGCCCAGTATCGCCCACGACAGCACGGAGCCCGCGAGGTGTTGGCGCGCCCCACGGGCTCTGACTGACGAAGGTGAGTAAGCACCATGTCAGCTACTGACCAGGGTGCGGCGGCTCAGGATCTGTGCGGCAAGTGGATGCTCCGCCAGCAGGCCAACTGCGCCCGTGGTGCCGGCCACTCGCCCCCGGAGCGGTTCGACGCGCTCCTGGAGGAGCAGTGCGACGCCTGCGGCATGTGCCGCGCGCCGTTCGAGAAAGACCAGTTCGTCTACATCGATCACGACCACGCCTGCTGCCCGGTGTCGCCCGGGGCGCAGACCAGGTGCTGTGGCAAATGCGTGCGCGGCCTCTTGTGCTTCAGGTGCAATACCGCTACGTTCCTCAAGCCCCTATCGCGGCCGACAGACTATTCAACATCTTGTGGTAGCAGCTCGACATCTGGTGGCGCGGGGCGAGTAGCGCGAGGGGCCAAGACTTCGAGTGGACGCTAAGCGCGCGGCGACGAGAAGCAGGATCGTGTCGCAACTGGCAGGCCTATCTTCGTAGTTCACGGCGGCAATGACGACAGCCGACACCGGTCGCGATGAAGTAGCGAAGCAATTGCCCATAATCCTTACCGCCTGCATTGACGCTCGCAAAATGGACGGCGAGAGCATGCTCAGGGTCAGTATCGAAGCGGCCCGCCGGCTGGGCGACCGGGCAGGCGAAGCGCTGGCGCTCGTGTACCTGGGGCTGACTCTCAACCAGCCGCTCAAGACTGAGAACTTGTGGATGTTCATTCATGACGGCAAGGTGACGCGCGAGCCCGGCACCGACCGGGAAATCATTGACACTTATCGTGGTGCGCTGAATATCTTCCAGGAGATCCGAGACCAGCGACGGCAATCAATGACGCTGAACCTGCTCTGGGAGCGCTCATGTACGACAGCCAGTTCAGCGAGGCCGCGGACGCCGCGCTCAATGCCGCTTCGATCCTGCACGATATCGGCGACAGCATTCACGAAGCCATCATGCTGGCCAACCTGGGGGATGCTCTGAAACAAGATCGTCGGCTATCGGATGCCGTTGGCGCCTTTCAGAAGGCTGTAACGATCTTCGACCGAGCAGGAGATCAGAGCCGCGCGAACCGCGCCCAGACCAAGCTCGACTCGGTCAAAGGAATCACCAGCAGTTCCTGACGTGTGCCGACACCGAACGCGTCGCTGATCAGGCTTCTTGTCGGCATGACTTGCTGACCGGATTCGCCAGGAAATGGCCCAGAGATCGTGTGGCCATGGACTACCGGCCGCTGTCCGGCCTGCCAGTTCTCGTCCTGTCCCAGCACGTCGAGCGTGTATGCCAAGGAGTTGCTCGCCACCGGGGCGGCAGGCCTGGGCTACCTGCTCAAGGACCGGGTCTCCGACGTGCGGGGATTCATCGAGGCCGTGCGGACCGTGGCCGGCGGCGGCACTGCCATGGATCCCGACGTCGTGTCGCAGCTACTGGCCCGCCACGACCGGCTGAGCCGGCTCACCCCGCGCGAACGTGAGGTGCTTGCCCTGATGGCCGGGGGGCACAGCAACGCCGGCATCGCCGCCCGGCTCGTGGTCACGGAGAAGGCGGTCAGCAAGCACATGGGCAGCATCTTCGCCAAGCTCGACCTGTATCCGGCCGGGGATGACAACCGCCGTGTCCTGGCGGTGCTGACCTATCTCAATGCCTGAAGCTGATCCGGTTTACGATCTCACCGGCGGTCGAGGAAGACAGGGTGGCGGCGCTCAGTATCTAAGCCCCACGGCGCAAGATGATCATGGCTCAGGACGGCTTCAGTCGCATCCCGGCACAACGCGCAGCGGATCCCGGGGCTTTGGGATCAGCTGGCAGCCGACACCATCGAAAGGAGCGCCTGTCATGACCTCCTACTCAAGCCTTCCGAACAAGCTGGTCAGCGCGCCCAACGGCGTCGAGTATGCCTACCGCGACGCCGGCGAGGGCGATGTGCCGCTGATCCTGCTCCAGCACTTCCGCGGGAACCTCGACAACTGGGATCCCGCGCTGATCGATGACCTGGCCATGGCCCGGCGCGTCGTCGCCTTCGACAACGCCGGGGTCGGCGGTTCCTCAGGAACCACGCCGCACGTCATCGAGCAGATGGCCCGCGACGCGATCGCCTTCATCGCCGCCATGGGCTTCACCCGGGCGGACATCCTCGGGTTCTCCATCGGCAGCTTCGTCGCGCAGCAGATCGCGGTGACCAGGCCAGCCATCGTGCGACGACTGATCCTTGCGTCCGCAGCGCCGCAGGGCGCAGCCGGCATGCATGGCTGGGCCCCCGGCGTCATCGGGGCCATCGGCACCCCCGAGACCAGCCCAGAGGAGTACCTCGGCGTCTTCTTCGCCCGATCCTCGTCAAGTCGGCAGGCCGGGCAGGCAGCCGTGCGGCGCATGTACGCCCGAACCGAGGACCGGGACCCGCCAACGACCTGGGCGACTCGTGAAGCGCAATATGACGCGGTCTGCACGTGGGGGATCCCCGATCACGCGCTGCTCCAGCGGCTTAGCTGCCTGGAGATGCCGGTGTTCGTGGCGAACGGCGACAGCGACCCGATGATCCTGCCGCATTACTCCTACCTCCTCGCAGGCTTGATCCCGCAGGCCCGGGTGAAGATCTACCCCGACTCGGCGCACGGGTTCCTGTTCCAGCACCACGCGGATTTTGCCGCTGACGTCGAGGTCTTCCTCAGCGACCTGGAAGGAGACGGAGAAAGCGATGAGCCTTGCCTTTGACGTGTTCGCGGTGGGTCCCAAGCCCATCCCGAGCGCAATTCCGGGCTTCGAGGAGGCAGTGGGCCCGGCGACCTGGCCGCCGTCCACCTCGACCCTGATCAGTGATGATGACGGCGCCCTGCTGGTCGACTGCCTGATAACCGAACAGGAGGGGCGGGAACTGGCCGCGTGGGTGAAGTCCCGCGGCCGCGAGCTCGGGTACGTGTACATCACCCATCCCCACGCTGACCACTTCCTGGGGCTGCCGGAGATCCTGGCGGCATTTCCTGAAGCCAGGCCGGTCGCCCTGGCCGAGTCGGTGCCCGCGCTGGAAGAACAGATCTCCCCTGGGTACATGCAGGTCTGGGGCGGGTTCTTTCCCGGCCAGCTGACCGGCAAGCCAGTCCTGCCGGCGCCGCTGGCGGGCACCACGGTCCCGGTCGGAGGCTCGGCGGCAACGCTTGTTCCGGTCGGAACCACCGACACCGGGCACTCCAGTGTCGTCCACGTCCCCGGCCTGAGCCTGGTCGTCTCCGGCGACGTCGTCTACAACCGGACGCACATGTGGCTGATGGGGTCGACACCCGACTCGCGCGCTAGCTGGGCGCGGGCGCTTGATGCCGTGGCAGCGCTTGAGGCCGACACTCTCATCGCCGGCCACCGCAACCCGCTGGCCGCCGACGACCACGCCCGCCGCCAGATCGGCGACTGCCTCCGCTATCTCGCCGATTTCGAGGCAGCGCTGGACAGCAGTTCCGCCCCGGCCGAGCTGATCGACCGGATGACGGCGGCCTACCCGGACTTGGCGAACCCCTACACACTGTGGGTCGCGGCCTACGACCTCCTCAGCGCCGGAACCTGACGAGGCGAGGGCCGATCGCCGCTAGCAGAAGCACTGGCCTGGCAATCAGAACGGCTCTACTTCAGAACCTGGGCCGAGCTCCCGGGAGCCATGACCAAAGGCGAGCTGACCGCCACTTGCCTCCAGGCATACCTCTGCATGATCTTCCTGGCCGACGATCCTGATCCCTGAAGCTGTTACCCGGCGTCGGCTTCGGATTATTGCTGTTGCTGTGTCAGATCGCCGCCTGTTTCTGAGGCCGTCACTGACTGCTCGCCTTGTCCGGTCATGATCTGCCGGATTGACCCGCGAACCTTGGTGCCGTCGACGACCTGGCGGTTGGGCGGGCTGTCCCCGACTGTCAGCCACGCCTGCAGTCCGCCGCCGAACAGCACGAGCACCGCGGTCGTGATCCACCAGGTCAGCGCCCAGTGCTGGGTGACGACGCCAGTAGCGATATTGACGGCGGCGGCTAGGACGACGGTGAAGCCCCCCGCTAGAGCGCGCTTTCCGCCGCTACTCATCAATTGCCCTCAGACAGCATCGTTGCCCGCATCCGCATGGCTCGCATCCTCTACCGCCAGATAAGGATATGCCACGCCAATTCTCCGGCTGGCCGGAGGAATTCCAGGGCTGTGGAGCCGGCGAGGAGGTAGCTGGCTGCGATCAGCAGTGGCATGAGGAGGACGTAGCAGCCGGTAGAGATGGACCTGGCGTCGGGGCCCGCGTTGAACGCATGTGTAGCAAACCTGATCACGTCAGTTAGCAAGGAGAGCACGAGCCATGCGAGATACGCGCTGATGCACAAGGCCACCCAGTTGCCGAGGCCTGGCCGGGTGCCTGGCGCCTGGGCGATCGCGTCGCCGACGAGCACCGACAACCCTGCGGGAATGAGCATGGCCAGTACGGCCGCGCAGCGGGTGAGCAGCGTACGACCCGCGAGGCGTCGCGCCATTGCCCCTGCCGTCTCAGCCGCAGTTGCTGGAGCGGCGAGTGCGGACTGGCGCTGGCGGAGAGCACGGATGGCCTCGGGGCTCGCGCCCCGCAGGGTCGGCGCGGCGTCGATGGTCACCGAGAGCGCCCATGCGGGTTCAATGGCGTCGGGAGCAGTGGCTCGCTCGGCATGGATGTCGGCCAGGAGGAACTTTCCTCGTGGGTCGCCCGCCTTGGTCAGCGCCCTGGCCGCCTCGTCACGGAACCGACGGCGAAGGCTGCGGTCCTGAGCCTGCGCGATCAGGTACCGGACGCCGCGCGGGTCGCCAAGCCTGGCCAACTTCGTGGCGCTGTCCAGTCGCGTCCGTGTGCTCTCCCTGCGGTCGCTGGCATCGAACGCGATGACATCTACCAGCAGGGAGGACGCATCGGCCCGCTTCCTTCGGCGCGCTTGCCGACGAACCACCGAGCGCACCGATGCCGGTCACCCCATCGCCGCAGCCGCAGCCAGCCGCGGGCTAGGCCACGTTCCCACGTGCCTACGCCGGCGGTGACGGCCGAGACCGCGAGAGCCTCGGCCCCGCGCGGGTGAGAAAGGTCCACCATATCGGCCAGGCTGAATAGGCGGCGCATGACGGGACGGCCTGGTGCGAGAGCCTCGCTGCAGTGCTGTCCAGTTGACTCGGCGGCCTGCGCGGCCAGTTGGATGTCCCTGGCTTCGTCCAGCCGTCCCAGGCTGGTCAGGATCAAGGCCCGCACGCGCAGGGTATTCGCGATATCCGGGAATGCCAGCGTGTCGTCATCGGGCGGGTGGCGTAGCAGGCGCGCTAGCTCGTCCAAGGCGTCGGCCGCTTCTGGCAGTTCCTGCTTCGTCCTCCAGCGCGTCCAGGCCAAGTTATACAGTGCCCCGAACAGCAGGCGTGTCTGCTCCGGACCAGGGCTAGCGGCCACGCAAGCGCGAGCGGTCTCGACCACCTCCGCCGCGAGCGGTAGCGCTTCGGCGTCACGTTCGGCGAGGCACAGCATGCTGACCAGCCTGCTCTGCCTGGTAGCGAACCCGAAGAGATCTTGAGGGTCCTCCTGCGACAGCACGGTGCGGTGGATGTCCACCGCTTCACCCATCGCGAGGACGGCAGCGCTCTGGGTCTCCGGTCTGCTGTCTAGGACGATCGCGAGTCCTTGCAGTGCCCAGGCCAGCGTGCGCATATGTCGGTCCTGTCCTTCAAGGGCCAGTGGCCGCATCAAGGAGACAGCCTGTTCGGCCGCGGTCTTGGCCTCAGCAACATGGTCAAGGGCGAGCTCCTGGGAGGCTAGGGTGCCGAGCGAGTCGGCAAGCAGGCCAGTCTCCGTATCGGCGCCAGGCTCGCGATACAGGCTGATCGCGGCCTTGCTCAGCGCCCGGCCTTCCGCAGCATCCTCTGGGCTGGTTAGCCGCTTGCCGAGCGTCATTGTGGCCATGGCGATGTAACCGGGCTCCAGGTCGGGGAGGGACTCCACCAGCGCTAGGGCCTCCCGTGCGGCAGCCGTGGCCTGGGCATTCTGCCTGCTTCTCGCGAGCCAGTCGGAATAGTCGCAGAGCGCAGCGGCGCACATGATGCCATGCAGGGCGGGGTCGGCCTTGGCGAGGTCGCGCCGGATCGCGAGGGATTCCTCGGTCGCGTCCTGTGCCTCAGCATGCTGCCCGTTCCCGGTCAGGGCGTTGCCGTAGCGGGACAGTGCCCCCGCGAGCGGGTCCAGGTACACATTCGGGTTTGCCTTTGCCAGCAGTCGGTAAAGGTCAACGGATTCCCTGGCTGCTGTCAGCCAGGCGGTATTCTGCCCGTCCGCGTGCAGGGCTTCTGCGAGGTTTCCCAGCGCCCAGGCCAGAAGCCCCAGGTACCTGTTGCGATGAGTCCCGGCGAGGTGCCTCGCCAGGGCAACGCCCTCGTGCGCCGCTGGCACCGCGTCCGCCGTCCGGCCGACGACCTGCAGTGAGCTACTAAGACCGGTCAGGCCCGTCGCGAGGTTCCGCAATGAATCCTCCTGATCCTCGGGGACGGCGGCGCCGCCGGCTCTCGCGGTGATGGCTTGGCTCGTGATGCTGATGACTCCCCCGTCGCTGACGGCACCCGTGAGATCAACCAACTGCCGGGCAAGGGCGACGGCCTCCTCCCGGATCGCGAGTGCCTCCTCTTGCCGTCCGAGTAATCCTGGTGACAGTCGGTCGCCAAGGGTCTGCAGGACCGGGACCAGCCGTTTCAGGTATCCCTCCGTGTCAGGGTCGGCGAGGCGCAGCAGCCCTGCCGCCTCCCGCGTGAGCGCGAGAGCCAGGTCAGGGGGATGATTCAGGAAGGCGTGCTCGATGGCGAGCCTGTTCAAGGCGTCGGCGAGGCCAGCCCGGTACTCTTCCAGGTCGCCTTCGGCAAGGGCGCGGTACGCGTCGGCCGCCTGCTGGTACTCCGTCAGGGCTTGCTCACTGAGCCCGGCGGAGGAGTAGCGCTTGCCAAAGCGGACATGGAGCCTCGCCTGATCGGGCGGGTCGGTGGCGGCGGCTAGGCGGCGCCGTGCCGCGCGCTGAGTGAGGGCGGCCATGACCAGGTCAAGCTCGAAGTCACGGCCCTCGGACAGCAGCGGCTCGATCGCGTCGATGACCTCGGGATCGAGGTCATCGAGCTCTACCAGGGTGGCGAGCGCCGCGCTTCCCGCCTCGGTCGCGAGTTCCGGGTGGGTGCGCAACAGCGGATAGAGGTAACCCATCCGTATGTGCCGCCAGCGGACGGCGGCCTGGATGAGCACGGTCATGCCCGTCCGCGCCCACGCTGGGGCGGTGGCCTGCCGGTTGGCCGGGGCGAGAAGAGCCGTCGGCATGTCTGCAGCCCAGGGGTCGGCGAGGCCGCCGGCCTGGCTGTCATTCCGGTCGGCGGAGGGAGTGGCAAGCGCCAGGAAGTCCTCTGCAAGCCGGTCCGGGTACATCGGCTCCAGGTCTGTCCCCGGGTGGCGGGGCGGGTACAGAGCCCGATGATCGTCGAGCAACTCGGCGGCCAATTCGGGCGTTCCGGCCAGCCGGGCGCGGGCCAGCACATCCTCAGCGTCCCGGCGTGGCACCGGGCCGGCCAGGATGGCCGCGTAGGCAGTCCTGCCCAGAGTTTTCCCGCTGGACCGGGGCCGCTGGCTCTCCGCTGGCGGAAGGCTGTGCCAGGCATCGCGCTCGCGGCGCAGCAGGTATGCCGACAGCCGCGCCAGGTCCTCCTCCCGGCCCAGCTCGGAACCGGACTCTCGCCCGGAGTCCGGCTGTAGCCGCGAGTCCAGCCCGCGCAGCCGTGCGTCAACCGCCACCAGCGCGGCCATATGGACGGCGAGCACCAGCCCGAAGTCGTCATGGCTCAGGTCGGGAACTTCGATCTGAGCGGCGCCCGGGACCTGCAAGACCTCCGCAAAGCGGTCGCGCGCCAGGGTGAACAGCCGCGCCGCGCCGCGTGGCCCCGCCGACAGCGGCTGCATGTGCCGGGCCTGCGTCGTGATCTCTGCCCTGTTCAGCCGGTGGGAGAGCACCTCCCACCAGTCGCTTGCCGCCCGGGACAGCAAGAGCATCCGGACGGGTTGCTCCCCGCTCGCCGCGGAGAAGTGCTGAGCGAGCGCCAGCAACTGCGCCGCCGGCCAGCGCTCGGCATAGTCGACCAGGAGCAGCCTTCCGCGCTGTCGGCGAGCGAGCAGTATTTCGGGCAGCGGCGTCAGGGAGGCCGCCCTGTCGTAGCGGGCCTCCCAGGCTGCCCATCCACCCTGAATGCTCAGCCTCGCGAACTGCCTTGACAGCCGGGTCTTGCCGGACCCGCCCTCGCCGTAAATCAGGAAAGCCGACGACTGCGCGCCATCTCGCTGCTCACGCCAGGCGTGCAGTACCGCCAGCTCCCGGTCTCGCCGCGTGAAGCCGACCACTTCCAGCCGTGCGTCCAGCAGGCGGCTCGGCTGCGCGCGTGTCTGGTCGACTGGGGGCAGCTGAAGCGCACCCGGCGTGAACGGCACCAGCCGGAATTCCCGCCGACTGACTTCCAGCGTCGTGTACTGTCCGATCACGTTCAGATCGCCGCCGACCCGCGCCCCGACGACGGACTGCCGAATCGATGGTCTCCCCACCCCGCGCCCGCTCATTTCACTTATTATCGCGACTGTACAAGTGAACCCGGGGCCGTGGTTATTGGTCTGTTGTGCTCAGGATCAAGGCGGTTGTTTCGCGCGCGGCGGATCATTTTCGGGGGGTAACGGGGGGCGCCCGCAAGGGCTGTCGCTACCGCGACCGCGGGCATGATCACGGCACATCATGCCCGCCTTCCACCCCGTCCCGGCTCCGGATGGGACCCGTACGACGCTGGGCTGTGAGGGTAGAGCTGCGGTAGTTGAGGGTAAACGCCTCATGGGGCCAGGTACGGCGTCGCCTCGATGGGCGGGATGGACATGACGCAGGTTGCCCGATGGCTGCTGGCCGGACTAGTGACGGTCGCGGCGTTCGCGACGGTGACCTGGCTCTGCGGGGGCCTGATCTTGCCCGTCTTCACGCTGGACCCCGACTTACGCTGGAGCATCGCGGGCGGAGCGGGCGTGGCCGTTGCTGCGCTCGCGGCTCTGTGGGGCCAGGGATTCGCAACGAGGTCGCGCGATGACGTCGGTGACGACCGCCCAGCACCTGCGACCGAAGTGCCAGAGAGCGGGGACGTGCGCAACGAGATCAAAGGCGACGTGTCGGGCCAGGTCGTCCAGGGCCGCGACTTCTACGGCCCGCTATCGTTTGGTGCTGTCGAAGCGCCGCGCGCCGCTGACGGGGATTTTAGCTAGCAGGACCGCGGGCCAGCGTCTGAGCAACGTGGCCCGCGATCCGGTCCAGGGATAGTCGATATCGAGCTAGATGCTGCGATACAAACCCATCCAAAACATGTCCGGAATGTCTGTATCCGGTATAACAAGCACAGGCATAACGAGGGTTCTCTTTGTTGTTTATTTTAGATTGTTACTACCAATCGCATACTGTATCGGATATCAGCCGGGGCTCGTGCAGGGAATGACTAAATCAGGACAGGCGGGATCAGAAGCAGCACTTGAGGCCGCATCCGCGCCGACATGAAGGGGCATTTGTTGTGAAACCGGGCGGCTGCAGCGGTCGGGCTGTGAGGGGCGAGCCCGGTGGCATCATATGGAACAACGCCAAACGGTCCCCCGCCTCGAGGGGCGCATATCCCCGGGCGGCATTATCAGCGCCGACCCTGACGAGAACCATTAGTAACAGGGCGCGGGCCGGACCGGAGTAACGCGACCCGCGACCCTGGTCATGAGTGTTCTGGATTAATGGCCGAGGAGCAGCACGATCATCCAGAACATGCCCGGCAGCGCAAGTGTCGCCGCCACAACAGCCTCTGTCATCTCACGGTACTCCTGTTGTTATTGGTAACTATGTTGTTGCAGTGATTCCTGGGACAGAACAGAGTCTAACTGGCGCAGGGGATCTCGTGCTGACAAATGGCGACAGCCGGTAGATGGCCTGAAACAGGCCAGTATCGATTTGCGGGATTGCCAGCGTGTCCCGGCGTCGGCAGACTCAGGGGTGCGGACAGACGGCAGGTACCGGGGTCATAGTGGCAGCGATCGATCGTCCCTCGGCGGACCGAGGCGGACCGGACCCGCCCGACCCATCGCTGGCGGTACGCAACGAGATCCTGGGCGACGTGCTCGGGCCGGCGGTTCAGGCCAGGGACATCCATGGCGGCATCCACGTGCACCATGCCGACCCGGTCTTGCCGTCGCCGCGCCAGCTCCCGCCGCCCGTCGAGCTCTGCGGCCGGTCGGCGGATCTCGCGGTGATCGACGCCGCCGCCGGCAACCGCACCGTGGTCATCAGCGGCCCGCCCGGGATCGGCAAGACCGCGCTGGTGGTGGCCTGGGGCACCGAACGGTGCGGCGGATACCCTGACGGCCAGCTTTATGCTGACCTGCGCGGCCACGCGGGCGACGGCCCTGTCATGCCTGGCGAGATCCTTGGCCGTTTCTTGCGTGCTCTGGGCGTCCAGCGGCAGAGCCTGCCGGCCGAGCTGGCCGAGCTGACCGCTTTGTACCGCTCCTTAACCAGCGGCCGGCGGCTGCTGGTCGTGCTTGACGACGCGATTTCCGCCGCGCAGGTGAGGCCGCTCTTACCGGCCTCGGCGCAGAGCGTCACGCTGGTGACCAGCAGGTGGCGGCTCGCTGGCCTGGTGGCGGGTGGCGCTCGCAGCGTTCAGCTCGATCGGCTCGAGACCGCCGATGCGGTCGACCTGCTGCGCCAGCTGCTCGGCGCCGATCGAGTCGCTGCCGAGTTAGCCGCGGCTGCTGAGCTGGCCAGCCTGTGCGCTTACTTCCCGCTGGCCTTATGTTTGTGCGCAGCGCGGCTCGCGGTGCGGCCCAGGTGGCGGATCAGCGAGCTCGTGCACGCGCTCAGGCGCGAGCGGCGTCGCCTCGCTGAGGTCGCCGTCGATGATGAGCTGGCAATGCGGGCGGCCCTGGATCTGTCCTATGTGCCCCTCGGGTCGCAGGCGGCCCGGATGTACCGGCTGATGGGCCTGTTTCCCGGCGTGTCGTTCGGGGTATCGATCGCGGCCGCGGCCGCGGACGTTCCCGTCGATGCCGCGCGGCAGTTGCTCGGCGTGCTGGCCGACGCGAACCTGCTCGACGATGCGGCCGGCGGACGTTACCGGTTTCACGACCTCATCAGGCTGCACGCACTCGGCCTGGCCGAAGAGAAAGATACCGGCGCGCATGCAGACTCGGCCCGGAGGCGGATGCTCGACTGGTACCTGGTCGCGGCCATCGACGCCGGCCAGCTGATCATTCCTTACCGTCACGACCAGCCGCGTGACGTCAGGTACCGCCCGGACGAGCCCGTCACGTTCGGCGGTCAGGACGAGGCGCTGGAATGGCTTGAGCAGGAGCTTCCGAACCTGACCGCCGCCATCAGGTTCGCGGCCGGGCACGGCCATCCGCAGGTCGCCTGGCAGCTGGTCGACGCGCTCTGGCCGCTGTTCCTGCGGCGCGGGCTCTACCGGGAACGGCTTGAACTTGACCGCCTCGGATTGGCCGCGGCGCGCGAGTCTGGCGCGAAGGAGGGCGAAGCCAAGCTGCTCGGCAGGCTTGCGCTGGCCCTTCAGCAGGTAGGCAAGCTCGACGAGGCTGCCGAACGCACCTTCCAGGCGCTGTCCATCTGGCGGGAGACGGGAAACAACCGCCGCATGGCGGGCTCGCTGAAGCGGCTTGGCCTGATCGAGCTGGCCAGGGGCCGGGCGGACGGCGCGCTCGAGGTTTTCCGGCAGGCGCTCGAGGCCTACGACCGCCTCGGCGAGAGCAGGTCAGCCGCGCTGATCCTCATTGACATCGGCGCGGCGCTCACCGGCGACGGCCGGGCGGGTGAGGCGATCGATCATCTGGCCCGGGCGCGTGACCTGCTCGCCGGGGTTCCCGATCCGTACAACGAAGCGCGGGCTCTGGCCGCCATCGGCCGCGCGCAGGGCATCCTGGGAGAGCGATCCGAGGCTGCCGCCACCTTGGACCTGGCCTTACGGTCGATGCGTGACCTGGGGTCGCTGCCCGGCGAGGCCGACGTCCTGCGACTGCTCGGCGACCTCGCCGAATCTGGCGGGCAGGCGACGCTAGCGCGCCAGCGGTACGCGGCCGCCCTGGCTATCGCCGACCGGATCGGCTCGCCGGCGGCGGCTCAGCTCAAGGACCTGCTGGCAGGCCCTGACCGGAGCCACGGCCAGTAGGACCTCAGGCCTCGTCCCAGCGGGTCACGGTCGCCTTGACCGCGCAGACAGCTTCGAGCAGGTCAAGCTGGGCGGCCGTGAGGGTGGCCGCGCTCGGGAGTGAGTCGCCGATAGCCCAGCCCGCGTGGAGCGAGGCTTTCTCGATCGCTCGCAGCGGATTGCCGGTCGCCAGCCAGCCGTGCAGGAAGGACGCGAATAGCGAGTCGCCCGCCCCTGCCGTGCTGACGACGCCGCGCGGCGCTGCGGCGGGGACCTGGACAAGCCGTCCGTCGCTCAGCCCGAGAACGCAGCCCGCGCTGCCGCAGCCGACGCCCGCGATCGCGCATCCCGGGTACTGGTCAAAGATCCTGCGCGCCCATTCGGCCGGCGGGCAGGGGAGTTTCTCGTGGCTGCAGAAGATTACGTCGGCGACTTCGAGCCACGGCAGGTTGTAGCTGTCGCAGGGATCCGCGATGAGATGCACGTCGACGGCGATGGGAACGCCAAGCTGGCGCGCGTGCCGCAGCAGCGGGCGGGCGAACCTGGCATTGGTGATCACGGCCAGGTCGGCGTCGCGCGCATGCTGCCTGAACAGTTCCGCGGGATATTCGACCGTATTCACGGTCGCCAGGTACGGATGCCCCATCCGGCGCCCGTCAGGGGCGACCAGCACGATGCCGAGCGACGAGGCCGGCGCGCTGACCGTGCCCGGCCCGAGCAGCCCCGAGGTGCGCAACTCGGTCGTGATCAGCGCGCCAGGCAAGTCACGGCCCACGATCGTGCACAGGCTGACATCGTCACCCAGCGTGCGCAGGATCTTCGCGATGTGACAACCCGCGCCTGCCACCCCGGCCCTGAGCCAATGCGGCGAGCGAGTGGACTGATAGCCGAACGGGAATTCTTCGACTGGCATCGACATGTACAGGCTCGTCACGCCGACGACGACAATCTTGCAAGGCATGAGTGCTGCTCTCCTATGGTCAGGCCGCGCCGGCCCGTGGTCAGGCCGCGCCGGGCCTTGGCTAGCCCGCGCTGGTGAGAAACGGGAGCGCCGCTACTTGCGGCGCCTGAACCGCCCCTGGCGCCCGCAGCCGCAGCAGCCGGTACATCAGCTCGCGCATGTTCGCGTCGAACCGGCCCGGCTGCGAGGTGATCCTGGCCGTCACCGGCGCGTAGAGGTCGGGGCGGTAGCTTGCCTCGGCACGGGAAAGCTGCCGTAGCAGCGACCGGCCGGGGCGGAGCCTGGGTGCGATGGCGGCGAGAATTGCCCCGGGGGAGCCGGGGTCGAGTTCAGGCGCGGTGCCGGTCAGCAGGAGCGGCCTGCCGACGGCAGTCGCGTACACGGCCAGCGATCCATGGTCGGCGAGGATCAGGTCGGCGGCGATCAGCGCCGCGCGCCAGTCGGCCTCGGGAGGCAGCAGCCCGAGCCCTTGGTCAAGGCAGTTCTGCAGCCACGCGCGGATCTGCCAGGCTCCGTGGCCATGCCAGATATTGGGGTGCATCAGCGCGACCACGCGGAAACTTTCCGGCGGCAGTTCGGCGAGCAGTTTCAGCAGTAAATCCTGGGCCTGGCCGAAGAGCGACAGCGGGCCCCAGGTAGAGCTCACCGCTATCAGCTTGCGCCGCTCGCCGGCCCGAGCCGGTCCCGGTAGGCGGGCCGCCTCGGCGCGCTCGCCGTCAGCACGTCGTAGCAGGGATCACCGGCGACGGCCGCTGCCGGCAGCGCGCCCGGGCAGGTGAGAGCCAGCCGGGCCTGGTCGGCCTCGTGCGGTAACACGATCGCCGCGGGGATCACCCGGCCGTCCCTGATGAGCCGCTGCGCGTCAAGCCCGTACGGCTGGCGAGGGCCTGGCGCGCCGGGTCCCGGCCTGCCGGCGGCCAGCTTGCTGTAGCCCGCGCCGTGCGGCATGACGATCAGCGGCGCGTGCAGTTCGTCGATCGAGCCGTAGCTGGCTGCCAGGGCGAGATCGAAGACGGTCTGCGTCGCCTGGAGCCAGGAGATCACGATCCCGCCGGCGGCGCGGAGGAACTGGCTGACGCCCTCGCCGAACACGTCGGGGGCGCAGGTAAAGACAACCTGGATGCGCAGATCAGGCCCGAGCAGGCGGACGACGTCTAGGAGTCGCTGCCCTGACGTAACGGTGTGGACGACGACCAGCACGGTCCGGCATCGTGATCTTGTCACCCATCGGTCCGCGTCAAGGCCGACAGGTACGTAACGCCAGTCCATACTCGCCATCGCAATTCCATTCCCCGTGTGCTCACCAACTGTCGGCCGATCAGCTAGGGGTAAAGTTTGAATAAACCTTGATGCGGGCTTGCATAACCATGAGGCCCGCGGAGGACGCCGGTGGAGTTCCGCATCCTTGGACCGGTCGAGATCTGGGAGGCCGGCCTCAGGCACGACTTAGGCTCGCCCAAGCAGGCGTGCGTGCTCGCTAATCTTTTGCTGACCCCGGGGCGGCCGGTATCGGCCGAGACGCTCATCGATCATGTCTGGGGAGCGGATCCCCCGGCCAAGGTTCGAGGGTCGCTGTGGAGCTACATCGCCAGGCTGCGGCGCATCCTGGCCGGCCATGCCGAGGCCAGGCTCGCGTCCCGCTCCGGGTTATATGTGCTTGAGGCTGCTTCGGAGTCGATTGACCTGCACCGCTTCCGCAGCTTACGCGCCCAGGCCCGCGCGCTTTCCGTAAGCGGTGAGCGCGAGCACGCGGCCCGCCTGCTTCGCGAGGCTGATCTGTTATGGAATGGCGAGGCCCTGGCTGGCCTTCCCGGCGACTGGGCGCGGCGAACTCGTACCGCTCTCGAACATGAGCGCCTGGCGGCGGCAATCGATCGCGTCGAACTTGACCTGGCGCTGGGAAAGGAAAGCGAGCTGACCGGAGAACTGTCCGAGCTCATCTCGCGCCATCCGTTCGATGAGCGGCTCGTCGAAATTCAGATGGTCGCTCTTTACCGGACCGGGCGGCAGGCCGAGGCCATGGAAGCGTACCGGCAGGCTCGTGAGCGGCTGCGCGACGACCTCGGCGCCGAACCGGGGCCTGGCCTGCGTGGCCTGCACCAGAAGATCCTCCTGGCCGACCCGGAGCTGGCCGCTCCCGCCCGGGGCTGGGCCGGGCGAGCCGCCGGCCCGAACAACCTGCCCAGGGATATCTCCTACTTCACGGGCCGGGCCGACGAGCTGAACACGCTGGCCGAGGCGATCGTGACCGGCCAGGCTGGGACAGCGATCACGATCGTGGCCATCGACGGGATGGCCGGGGTAGGGAAGAGCACTCTGGCCGTCCACCTCGCGCACCTGCTGGCCGGCCAGTTCCCCGATGGCCTGATCTATGTCGACCTGCATGCCCACGACCCATATGAGGAACCAATTGACCCGGCGGCTGCTCTTGACACGTTGCTGCCTGTCGCGGGGACGGTCGGCACAGACCTGTTAGCGGAGCCTCGTCGCAAGCCGAGCACGCTGGACATGCATGCCGCGCTCTGGCGCAAGCAGGTCGCCGGCCGCCGCATGCTGATCGTGCTCGACGACGCGGGCAGCCGCGATCAAGTGGGTCCGCTGCTGCCTGGCACCCCGGGTTGCCTGGTCCTGATCACCAGCCGCCGCAGGCTCACCGGGCTCGCCGGGGCGATCTCGCTCTCGCTGAACGTGATGGGCGCGCAGGACGCTACCGAGTTGTTCGCCCGGGTCGTCGGGCCAGAACGCAGCCATGACGCCGACGCGATCGCCGAGGTAGTCAGGCTCTGCGGCCACATGCCGCTGGCGATCCAGTTGGCGGCGAGCCGGCTGCGACACCGGCCCGCGTGGACCGCGGCTAACCTGGCGCAACTGCTGGGGCGCACGCAGCACCTGCTGCGCGAGATCCGGGGCGAAGAGCTTGAGGTGGCCGCGTCCTTCGAACTGTCCTACCGCTACCTGCCGCGCTCGCAGCAGACTGCCTTTCGCCAGGTCGGCTGCTACCCGGGACCGGACTTCTCCCTGCACGCGGCGGCGGCGGCGAGCGGCCTGCCCGTCGCGGAGACCGATCGCGTGCTGAGCGGCCTGCTGGACTACCACATGCTCGAAGAGCCCGTTCACGGCCGGTTCCGCTGCCACGTGCTGCTCAGGGAGTACGCAGCGGAGCTCAGCCTGCGCGATGAGTCTCTGCCCATCCGGCGAGTCACCACCCACCGGCTGCTCGACTATTACCTGCACGTGGCGGCGAGCGCAGACTCGGTAGCCTTCCCGCACCGGCGCCGCCTGGCTGTAGCCGCCACCTACGTGCCGGCTGAGCCGCCCCGGTTCGCCGGCCGGCAGGACGCGCTGGCGTGGATAGCCACCGAGCGGCAGAACATACTCGGCGCCGTTCAGTACGCGGCCGCGAACGGGTTCAGCGCTCACGTCACGCTGCTGCCGCACGTGATCGCCGCGTTCCTTGAAGTTGGCGGCCACTGGGCGGACGCCGCTACCGCCCACGACTACGCGCTCGAAGCCTGGCGCCGCCTGGGTGACCGGCGCGGCGAGGCCCAGGCGCACGCCGATCTGTGCCTGCCGAGGCTGCGGGCCGGTCACGTCGATGACGCGCTGGAGCACGGCGCGCAGGCCCTTGTCCTGTTCCGCTTGCTCGGCATCGACGCCGGCGCGGCCGACGCGCTTGACCGGATCGGCCAGGTGCACTGGCAAGCGGCCCGCTACCCCGACGCGCTCGCGCACTTCGAGGAGTCCCTGGCTATCCACCGCACGACCGGCAACAGGCATGGCGAGGCGGAGGTACTCAGCCATACCGGGGTGGTGAGCTGGCACCTGGGCCGCTACGCAGACGCCCAGGGCGCCTTTGAGCAGGCGCTTGAGCTGTGCCGGGGCATTGGCGACGTCATGGGGGAGGGCAAGATGCTCAACAACATCGGGGACGTAGAGCAGAGCCTGGGCTCCTACAGCGCCGCGCTCGCCCACTACGAGCAGGCCCTGCCGATAGCCCGCGAAGGCAACAGGCAGGCCGAGGCGGTGCTGCTCAACAACATCGGCAACGCGCAGCGAAACCTGGGCCGCTATGACAGCGCCCTGGTGAATCTGCGCGACGCCCTGCGCATTTACCGCGAGATCGGCGACTGCCGGTGCGAGGCGGACACGCTGAACAACATCGGCACGACCTTCCAGCGAATGCACAGGAGCGACGAGTCGCTCGCTCACTATCAGAAAGCACTCACGATCGCGCGCACGCTCTCTGAGAACTACGAGGCCGCGCACGCCTTGCGCAGCATGGGCGACGTCTACCACCACCTGGGCAAAGACGCGCTGGCGCTGGATCACTACGAGCAGGCCCTTGCCCTGAGCCGCCGGATCGGCGACCCGTATGAGGAAGCGTGCTCGCTCGACGGGCTTGGCAATGCGACGCGGCGCACCCAGGATGAGCAGGCCGCTCGCCCCTACTGGCGGGCGGCCCTTTACCTCTTCGAGCGCATCGGCGTGCCGGAGGCAGCTATCGTCAGGTCGCGATTAGACCCCCAGCTGCCGGCCCGCTGACGGCAGCCGCTGGGAAAACGTGGATGCTGGCCAGCCGCGGAATGTGGTTCCTCATTCCGTCGATCTGCCTCTTCGGGATAACAGAAGGCGTGGCGGGGCTCAGGTGACGAGCAGGCGAAGGCCAAGCTCCGCCGCATCGAGAGCGAGGAGGTCGCGGTTGCGTTCGGCCCACCGGCCCGAGGCAAGGTCATCACGGAGGCTGCGCACTGCCCGATGCTCGGCCTCCGGCCCGACCGCGGACCACACCGATATCCCGCGGCGTACCTGATCGTCCAGGTATGCCTCGGGCCGGCGCCAGTAGGCCTCGAAGAAGCCGTCAGCGCAGTCCCACGGAATGAGCACGGGCTCAACGCGGGCTCCGATCGCGCGGGCCAGCTCAGCCAGCGACGGCCGGCCTGCCAGGATGTCAGCGACCTCAGGCAGGTAGTCGCGGCTAAGCCAGAACCGGCGAAGCCATCCGGCATCACTGGTGTCGTGCGTGAACACCACCACGCGGCGAGCCACGCGCCGCATCTCGCGCAGGCCCGCGACCGGGTCCTGCCAGTGATGGATGGTGGCGAAAGCCATCGCGGCGTCGAAGGACTGGTCCCCGAACGGCAGGCTCTCCGCGGCGGCGGCCACGCACGGCGCCGCGCCCGCGGGACGCTGCGCGCGCATGACCGCCGACGGTTCCACGGCGGCGACGTCGCGGCCGGGGGGCTCATAAGAGCCGGTGCCGGCCCCGACATTCAGTACCGTCCGCGCATCGCCGAGCGCGGCCCAGACCTTTGCGGCGATCCGCGGCTCGGTGCGCCGCGTCACGGTGTAGGTGGCTCCGATGGTGTCATACAACTGCGCGCCGGACATGTCGCTGCCTCCCGGCAGCAGCCGTCCCCGCGGGGCTTACGCGGGGAAGGCGTCGCTGCCCTGGATACTCGGTCACCTGCGCGCTATTTCACCATATTTTTATCGGGATGGCCGGCCCGGCCGGAAGCCGCCGGGCCGCGAGTCCCGCGGCCCGGCAGCGCTCCGCCCGATCCGGGATCAGCCGCCGATCTTGCTCAGGACGAAGCTGGCAGCGGCGTTCTGGTACCGGTTGAGGTAGCTGAGGTGGACTGAGAGGTTGGTCCCGGAGGCGCAGTACGGGTCTCCCGAGTCGCACCAGGCAGCGATCTTGCTGCTGCCGCCGAACGCGGACAGCAGCTTGAGCTGGGAGGAGCTTCGCGGGAACAGCCCGTTGCGGGTGGAGGTGCCCAGATCCCAGGCCTGGCTCACGACGTGGCCTGGATCACCGAAGTTCGCGATGGCGACGACGTGACTGCTGATCGAGGTACTCACCGGAGCTACGCTGCCGACCTCGGCATTTCCGGCGATGACGTCCATGGAGACTTCCGCGCCCTGGGAATATCCGAGCAGGACCTCCTTCTGGTTCGGGCAGTTCTGCACGGCCGTGACCAGTTCCTGCTCGGCGTTGGTCACGCCCTGGCTCTCGCTGCTGGCGTAGTTCGTGAGGGTCGCCGGGTAGACGACCGCCTCGTGGCTGACCGTCTGCGTGCTGCTGTTGACGATCTGGGTCACCAGGCTGCCGGTGACGCCTTCTCCCGGCGACTCGGTCGAGGCGCGGGCCGTGATGATGTTCACCGCTGCGCAACCGCTGGACGGCGCGGTGACGGCGTTGGCCCTGGGCGCGACTGACGCTGCCAGGGCCAGGCAGGATGCGGCGGCCAGCACGACCATGGCGGCTCGCGGGCGCAGGCGGCGGACTTCGGGTTCGGTGGCGGACGGCATGGATGGCTCCTTCGCGTGTGAGGGGCACGCTCACTTCGGCACTGGCGCTTACTAAGCGCTTGCTTAGTAAACTACGCCGGGTACCGCCTGTCGGCTAGAGCCCAAATTCCGCGCGTCCGGTACCGTTCGGAACGGGAAAGGAAGCCACGCCGTGACCAACGAGGCAGCACCGCAGGCCGGGGTCGGTACCGATGGCACCTCCCCTGCCGCCGACGGCACGGCCGCGGCCATCGAGCGCCTGTTCGGGCGCTACCACTTCCCTGCGGGTCCCCGGCGCATCCTGCTCGCCGCGGCCACGGCATTCGCCGAACGCGGCTTCCATGCCACCACTACCAGGGACATCGCCGCCCTGGCCGGGCTGAGCCCTGCCGGGCTCTACGTCTACTTCCGTTCCAAGGAAGAAGTCCTGCACCAGATCGCCGCATCAACCCTCGACTTCACCATCGAGGTCGCCGCGACCGAGGCGAGCCGCCGCGGCTCGCCGGCAGACCGGCTCGCGGGCCTGGTCCGCGTCCTCACCCTCTGGACCACCTACAACAGCCAGGTCGCCCACGTCGTCCTGTACCAGATCGGGGCGCTCAGCCCAGCCCACCTGGCCGATATCACCGCGAGGCAGCGAGAGGTCGGCCAGATCGTCCGGCAGGTCATCGCGGACGGCATGAGCTCCCGCGACTTCGACATCCCGGACCCCGGCGCCGCCGCCATCGCCGTGCTCTCCCTCTGCTTTGACGTCGCCCGCTGGTACCGCCCCGGCCACCGCCTGACCCCTCAGCAGCTAGGCGATTTCAACGCGACCGCCGCCGTCCGCATCGTCGGCGGCGCGACCTGACTACCGCACCGCGTGCATCCAGTGGTGCGGGTCGGCGGCGCGGCCCTGGTGCACGGCGACCAGCGCGTCGCGCAGGGCCAGCGTGACTTCGCCCTGGCTGCCGTCGCCGATCGTCCAGTCGCCTGCTTCGTCGCGCACGTGGCCGATCGGCGTCACTACCGCCGCTGTGCCGCAGGCGAATGATTCGGTGATGACGCCATCGGCGCACTCCTGCCGCCACTGGCTGACCGACATTCTCTCCTGCACCGGGCTGTAGCCCAGGTCGGCGGCGAGGGTCAGGATCGAGTCCCTGGTTACCCCGGCCAGCAGGGTCCCGGTCAGCTCCGGGGTCGACACCCGGGCTCCGGGACCGCTCCCGCGCACGAAGAAGATGTTCGTGGCGCCCAGTTCCTCGATCCACTGGTGCTCGGCCGCGTCCACCCAGACGACCTGCTGGCAGCCGGCCTCCTCCGCTTCGACGTGAGCCGCGTAGGACGCGGCGTAGTTCCCGGCGAACTTGGCCGCGCCCGTGCCGCCGGGGGCGGCCCGGCTGTAACGGTGGCTGACCATGACCGACAGCGGATTGGCGCGGCTGCCGAAGAAGCCGCCGGTCACGAAGGCGATCAGCACGAAGAGGTACTCGCGGGCCGGCCGCAGGGCCACGGAGGCTTCCGACGCGAACATGAGCGGGCGCAGGTAGAGGCTGACCTGGGGATCGTCGCCTAGCTCGCCCTCGTCCGCGCGCACAAGGGTCTCGACCGCCTCGATGAACACGTCCCGGGGCAACTGCGGCATCGTCATACGCTGCGCGGACTGCTGGAACCGGAGCGCGTGCATGTCCGGCCTGAACAGCGCGATCGAGCCATCGGCCTGGCGGTGCGCCTTCAGCCCTTCGAAGATGGCCTGCCCGTAGTGCAGGCCCGCCATTCCCGGGTCCATCGGCAGGTTGCCGTACGGCAGCAGCTTCAGCCCGTGCCAGCCCGCGTCCGCGTGCCACGCCATCGTCATCATGTGGCCGGTGAAAGCCTCACCGAAGCCAGGGACCGCCTTCTCGCTGGTGCTGGTCACGATTCCTCCACAGTGGTCAGGGAACTGGCGGAGAGCTGGAGTTCGTTGAACGGCGGGACCGCCGTCCCCGGTTCGGGCGTTCATCGGTGATGACGTCGGCGATTGCCGGTACCCAGGGCTGCCGCAGCAGCTGGAAGTGGTCGGCGTCGGATCGGGTGACGGTGAGGGGGCCGGCGTGTGCTTGCCAGGTGGTGATGGCGTGCTGGGCGGACTGCTCGTCCTGGTCGGCTGAAAGGATGAGGCGGGCTGGTCCGTCGAACCGTCTGGGCTGGTGTCGGGCGAGGCTGGTCAGCATGTGCTGCCAGAAGTTCATCAAGGTGGCGGCGGTGCCGGCGTCGAGTTCGGCGAAGGAGGCCTTGTCCAGGCCGAGCGACGCGAGGAATCGGTCCGCCCACGGCTCGGCGAGCAGCCGGCCCGGGCCGTCGGCCAGCACCTGGGGTCGCAGGCGGTCCAGGGCGGCGGCGCCATCGTCGTCGGCGTCGGTGTCGTCGGGGTCGGGCGGGCTGGTGTCGATGAGGATGAGCCGGTGCGGCTGGGTGCCTGTGGCGGCGAGGTGGATGGCGAGTTCGTGGGCGATGACGCCGCCTGCTGACCAGCCGGCGATGACCGGGCGGCGGCCGTCGAGCGCCGGGGCGAGCTGCCGTGCGTAGTCGGCTGCCCGTTCGGCCAGGCTGGCGGGCTGGGTGGTGCTCAGCGGGTCGGCGTGGATGCCGAGTACGTGGTATCGGGTGCTGAGGGTGTCGGCGAGTTCCTGGTAGCGGGCGAGGGCGCCGCCGAGGGGGTGGACGAGGACGAGCGGGGGGAGGTCGGCGGTGCCGCCCATGGGGGTGATGGCGCTGGCGGGGTGGCCGGCGTGGGTGGCGTGGTGGGTGTAGGCGGCTTGGGCGGCGATGGTGGGGCTGGTGAAGATCTGGTGGAGTGCGATGGTGGTGCCGAGTGCGGCGGTGAGGTGGAGGGCGAGGCGGGCGGCGAGGAGTGAGTGGCCGCCGATGGCGAAGAAGTCGTCGTGGATGCCGAGGGTGCCTGGGTCGTGGCCGAGGACGGCGGCCCAGATGGCGGTGATCTGGTGCTCGGCGGGGGTGCCGGGCGGGGTGGCGGTGGTGCGGGGGCTGCCGGCCTCGGCGGCGGCGGCGGTGAGGGCTTTGCGGTCGAGCTTGCCGCTGAGGGTCATGGGGAAGGCGCCGGCGTAGCGGTAGGCGGCGGGGACGGCGGCTGGGGGGAGCTGCCGGGCCAGCCAGGTCCGGATCGCGTCCGGGTCGGGGGCCTGGTCGTTCGCGGCGACGAGGTGGGCGGTGAGCTGGTAGCCGGCCGGGGTGCGGTGGGCGGTGACGGCGGCGGCGGTGACTTGGGGGTGGGCGCGGAGGATGGCTTCGATTTCCCCGGGCTCGACGCGCTGGCCGAGGATCTTGATCTGGTGGTCGTTGCGGCCGTGGTACTCGAGCAGCCCGCCGGTGGTGTAGCGGGCGAGGTCGCCGCTGCGGTACTGGCGGCTGCCGGGCGGTCCGTCGGGGTCGGGGATGAAGACGGCGGCGGTCTGGGCGGGGCGGTGCAGGTAGCCGTAGCCGACGCCGGGGCCGGCGATGCACAGTTCGCCGGCCGTGCCGGGCGGGACGGGCCGCTGGTGGTCGTCGAGGATGCGGACGATGGTGTTGCCGTAGGGCCGGCCGATGACCGGGTCCGGGCTCTCGGTGACGCTGATCTGGGTGCAGTCCATCATGGCCTCGGCGGGGCCGTAGGCGTTGACGGTGACGGTGGCGGGGTAGCGGCGGAGCTTGGTCCACAGGTCGGGGGGGCAGGCCTCGCCGGCGATCATGGCGATCCGGGGCGGGTGGGGGGCGTCGAGGAGCCCGGCTTCGGCGTAGAGGTGGAGCTGGGAGGTGGTGCATTCCAGGGCGGTGACCGCGCGGGCGGGGTCGTGGGCGAGGCTCACGAGGTAGCGGGGGTCCTGCCGCTGCTCGCGGGTCAGGACGACGAGCGCGTGGCCGCCGGCGAGGGTGGCGAGCTGGGCGATGAAGAAGTCGGAGATGAACGCGGAGGTGCCTGCGGGCATGCGCAGCGGGGTGTCGCCGGCGTGGGCGCGCAGGCGGGGGAGCATCTGCGCGGCGGCGTAGTTGGACAGGGCCTGGTGGTGGATCATGATCGCCTTGGGCTGGCCTGTCGATCCTGAGGTGTAGATCAGGAAGGCGAGGTGGCCGGGGGTGACCGCGGGAAGGGCGGTTCCGGGCGGGTGGCCGGCGAGGGTGGTCAGGTCGACGTCGAGGTGGGGGCGGGTGGTGGGGGTGGCGGTGATGATGCGGGCCGGCCGGGCGTCGTCGATCATGGTGGCGACGCGGGCTGGGGGGAGGTCGGGGTCGAGGGGGAGGAACGCCGCGCCGGCTTTCCAGATGGCGAGGATGGCGGTGATCGCGGCGGCGGTCGGCGGGAGGTGGACGCCGACGATGTCGCCGGGCCGGATGCCGTGGCCGGTGAGGTGGCGGGCCAGGGCGGCGGCGGCGTCGTCGAGCTGGGCGTAGGTGAGCGTGGTGTCGGGCGCCTCGACCGCGACGGCGTCCGGGGTGACGGCGGCCTGGGCGGCGATCAGGCCTGGCAGCGGCGTCGTGGTGGTGGGCGTCGCGGTGTCGTTCCAGTCCCGCAGCCGGGCGGCCTCGCGCGGCGTGGGCGCGAGCAGCCGGCGGATCGGGGTGCCGGGGTCGGCGGCCAGGGTGTCAACGAGGTCGGTGAGCGAGGCCAGGTAGGTGTCGATGGTGGGCCGCTCGTAGAGGGCGGTGCTGTATTCCAGCCCGAGGTACAGGTCGTGCGGGGTGCGGGTGGTGTTCAGGGTGAGGTCGAAGTGGCTGCCGCTGCCGCCGCCTGCGGGGTGCGGCGCGAGCGTGAGGCCGCCGGGGAGGTGCTGGGCGGCGGGGGCGGCCAGGTTGTGGGCGAAGCTGGTGGTGAACAGCGGGTTGCGGGCGGCGGCGCGCTGCGGCGCGGCGGCGCGGACGACGTGCTCGAACGGGATCTCCTGGTGCGCGAACGCGTCTAGGACGACCTGCTTGACGTGAGCGACATGGCCGGGGAACGTCGCGGCGGCATCGACGCGGATGCGCAGGGCCAGGGTGTTGACGAGGAACCCGATCAGGGCGGCGGTGTCGGGGTGGTCGCGGCCGGAGACGGGCGTGCCGATGGTGAGGTCGCGGCGGCCGGCGTGGCGGGCCAGGAACACGCTGTAGAGGGCGAGCAGGACCACGAAGTCGGTGGTGGCGGCGGCGGTGCGGGTCGCGTCGAGCCAGGCCACGGCGGCCGGGCCGGCGGCGGTCTGGGCGTGGTCGCCGGCGAAGTCGGCGCGGTCGGGCGCGGGGTGGTCCGGGACTGGGCTGGCCGGCCCGGCGCCGTCAAGAGTCCGTGTCCACCAGGCCAGATCCTCGTCGGTCCGGCGGGCGGCCAGGTCGCGGTGCCAGGCCGCGTAGTCGGCGTACTGGATCGCCGGCTCGGGCAGGGAGCCGCCGGCGTACAGCTCCCACAGTTCGCTTTCGAAGATCTCCAGTGACCACTCGTCGATGATCACGTGGTGCGCGGTGAAGAGCAGCAGGTGGGTGCCCGGGCCGGTGGCCCAGGCCCTGACTCGCAGCAGCGGCCCGGCGGACAGGTCGAACAGCTCGTCGGCGGCGGCATCGGCTGCGGCGGCGGCCTGCGCCGGGGTGGCCGGGACGGCGGCGAGGCGGCAGCGCCAGGCCGGGCCGATGCGCTGGATGATGCGGCCGTGGTGGTCGTGCAGGGTGGTGCGCAGGATCTCGTGCCGTTCGATCATCGCGTCGACGGCGGCGGCCAGCCTGCCCACGTCCAGGCCGGTCGCCTCGTAGGCCCAGGGGACGTGGTAGGTGGGGCTGCCGGGGGCGAGCTGCCACAAGAACCAGATGCGTTCCTGGGCATAGGACGCCGCCGCCTCGGACGTGACGTCCCGGGCCAGGCGGGGGATGGGGGCGGCGGCGGCGGTGCCGGCGTTCTCGCTGATCCAGCCGGCCTGCCCGGCGATGGTCGGATGCGTGAAGACCTGGTGCAGCGGGACGTCGGCGCCGAACTCGGCGGACAGCCGCAGAGCCAGGCGGGCGGCCAGGAGCGAGTGACCGCCGAGCGCGAAGAAATCATCGTGCACGCCCAGGCCGCCGGCGTCCGCTCCGAGCAGCCCGGCCCAGATCGCCGCGACCTGGTACTCGGCCGGAGTGCCCGGCGGGGTGGCCGGAGCGCGGCCGGTATCGAGGTCGGCGGCAGCGGCGGTGAGGGCCTTGCGGTCGAGCTTGCCGCTGAGGGTCATGGGGAAGGCGGGGATGTAGCGGAAGGTGGCGGGGACGGCAGCGGCGGGAAGTTGCCGGGTGAGCCAGGTCCGGAGGTCTTCCGGGTCCGGTGCCTGGCCGTTTTCGGCGATGAGATGGGCGGTGAGCTGGTAGCCGACCGGGGAAGGGTGGGCGGTGACGGCGGCGGCGGTGATGTCGGGGTGGGCGCGGAGTACGGCTTCGACTTCCCCGGGCTCGACGCGCTGGCCGAGGATCTTGATCTGGTCGTCGTTGCGACCGAGGAACTCCAGCAGGCCGCCAGTGGTGAAGCGGGCGAGGTCGCCGGTCCGGTACAGGCGGCTGCCGGGCGGGCCGCCGGGGTCAGGGATGAAGACGGCGGCGGTCTGCGCGGGGCGGCCCAGGTAGCCGTAGCCGACGCCCGGGCCGGCGATGCACAGCTCCCCGGCGACGCCGGGCGGGACGGGCCGCTGGTCGTCATCGAGCACGCGGACGACAGCGTTGCCGTAGGGGCGGCCGATCAGCGGCCTCGGGCTCTCGGCGACGAAGGCGATGGCGGCCTCTACGGTGGTCTCCGCTGGGCCGTAGGCGTTCACGGCGGTCAGGGCCGGATAGGTCCGCAGCGTCGTCCACAGGTCAGGCGGGCAGGCCTCGCCGCCGAACGTGGCGAGGCGCGGGGGGTGGGGGGCGCTCAAGAGACCGGCTTCAACAAGGAGCTGCAGCTGGGAGGTAGTGCAGTCAAGGGCGGTGACGGCGCGGCCGGGGTCGGAGGCGAGGCCGGCGAGGTAGCGGGGGTCCTGCCGCTGCTCGCGGGTCAGGACGACGAGGGCGTGGCCGCCGGCGAGCATGACGAGCTGGGCCATGAAGAAGTCGGAGATGAACGCCGAGGTGCCCGTCGCCAGGCGGAGCGGGCCATCGCCGGCCAAGGTGCGCACGCGCGGCAGGATCTGCGCGAAGGCGAGGTTCGACAGCGCTCCGTGGTGGATCATGATCGCCTTGGGCCGCCCAGTCGTCCCCGACGTGTACATCAGGTAGGCCAGGTGGCCGGGGCTGACCGCTGGCAGGTCCGCGTCGTCGCTGCCGGGTCTGCCAGGATCGCCGCTTTCTACGGTGGTGAGGTCGAAGTCGAGGCGGGGGCAGGGGCTGGGGCCGGCGGTGAGGATGCGAGCCGGCCGGGCGTCGTCGATCATGGCGGCGACGCGCGCTGGCGGGAGGTCGGGGTCGAGGGGGAGTACCGCGGCTCCTGCTTTCCAGATGGCGAGGATGGCGGTGACGGCGGCGCCGGCGGGCGGGAGGTGGACGGCGACGATGTCGCCGTCGCGGACTCCGGCCCGGCGGAGCTGGCGGGCGAGGACGGCGGCAGCGCTGTCGAGCTGGCGGTAGGTGAGGGTGGTGTCGGCGGCCTCGACGGCGGTGGCGCCGGGGGTGGCGGCGGCCTGGGCGGCGATGAGGTCGTGCACGGGCGTCGTGGTAGCAGGCGTCGCGGTGTCGTTCCAGTCGCCGAGCAGGGCCGATTCGCGGCGCGTGGGCTCCAGGAGCGTTTGGATCACGGTGCCGGGACTGACAGTGAGCGTGGTGAGCAGGTCGGTGAGCGAGGTCAGGAAGCCGGTGATGGTCGCCGGCTCGTAGAGGGCGGTGCTGTAGGCCAGGTGCAGAGCCAGGCCGGCAGGGGTGCGAGCGGTGGTGAGGGAGAGGTCGAAGTGGCTGCCGCCACGGCCGGCGGGACGGGGAGCGAGGGTCAGGCCGCCGGGCAGCGCCTGAGCAGGTGTGGTCGTGGTGTCGTGCGTGTAACTGGTGGTGAACAGGGGGTTGCGGGCGGCCGTCCGCTGGGGCGCGGCGGCGCGGACGACGTGGTCGAAGGGGACTTCCTGGTGGGCGAAGGCGTCGAGGACGACCTGGCGAACGTAAGCAATGTGGCCAGGGAACGTCAGAGCCGTGTCGACGCTGATGCGCAGGGCCAGGGTGTTGACGAGGAACCCGATCAGGCCGGCGGTATCAGGGTGGGTGCGGCCTGAGACGTAAGTGCCGACGGTGAGGTCTCGGCGGCCCGAGTGGCGGGCGAGGAAGATGCTGTACAGGGCGAGCAGGACGACGAAGTCGGTGGTGGCGGCGGCGGTGCGGGTGGCGTCGAGCCAGGAGGCGGCGGCAGGGCCTGCGATGGCCTCGGCGTGGTCGCCGGAGAAGTCGGTGCGGTCGGGCTCGGGGTGGTCAGGGGCCGGGCCGGCGGGTGCGGCGCCGTCGAGTGCCCGCCGCCAGTAGGCAACGTCGTCGGCCGTGGTCATGGTCGTCAGTTCGCGGTGCCAGGCGGCGTAGTCGGCGTACTGGATGGCGGGGCCGGTCAGGCCCGCGGCGGTGGTGTCGCCGCGACTGGCATACAGCGCCCAGAGCTCGCGTTCGAAGATCTCCAGTGACCATTCGTCGATGACTACGTGATGAGCTGTGAACAAGAGCAGGTGGGTGCCCGGGCCGGTGTGCCAGGCCCGGGCGCGCAGCAGGGGACCCTCGGACAGGTCGAATAGCTGGTCGGCGGCCTGGTCGGCGGCGGCCGCCGCCTCGTCCGGTGCGGCCGGGATGGCGGTCAGGTCGCAGTGCCAGGGCGGGCCGATGCGCTGGATGACACGGCCGCCGGCGTCGTGCAGGGTGGTGCGGAGGATCTCGTGCCGCTCGATCATGGCGTCGATCGCCGAGGCGAGGGCGGCCACGTCCAAGCCGGTGGCCTGGTAGCACCAGGAGACGTGGTACGTGGGGCTGCCGGGGGCGAGCTGCCACAGGAACCACAGCCGTTCCTGGGCGTAGGACGCTGGGGCCTCGGCCAGGTCGCCTGCCGTGTCCCGCGCGAGCCGGGGGATCGGCGCGGCCGGGGTGCCGGCGTGCTCGTCGATCCAGGTGGCCTGGCCGGCGATGGTGGGGTGGGTGAAGATCCGGTGCAGCGGGATGTCGGTGCCGAACTCGGCCGACAGGCGCAGGGCGAGGCGGGCGGCGAGAAGTGAGTGGCCGCCGAGGCCAAAGAAGTCGTCGTGGATGCCGAGGGCGCCGGCATCGGCTCCTAGAAGGCCGGCCAGATGCCTGTGATGGCGTGCTCGGCGGCGGTCGCGGGCGGTGCCGAGGCGGCGAGTGCGGCGCCGTCGGCCGCTGCGGCGGCGGCGAGGGCCTTGCGGTCGAGCTTGCCGCCGGTGGTGAGGGGGAAGCTGCCGGTGCTGCGGAAAGCGGCCGGGACGGCCGCGGCGGGGAGATGCCGGGCGAGCCACGCCCGGAGGCGGCCGGGGTCGGCGGTGGTGCCGGGGGCGGGGATCACGTGGGCGGTGAGCTGGAGGCCGGCGGGCGTCTGGTGGGCGGTGATGGCGGCGGCGGCGATGTCAGGGTGGGCGCGGAGCGCTGTCTCGACTTCTTCTGGTTCGACGCGCTGGCCGAGGATCTTGATCTGGTGGTCGTTGCGCCCGTGGTATTCGAGCAGCCCGTCGGCGGTGTAGCGGGCGAGGTCGCCGGAGCGGTACAGGCGGGTCCCCGGGGGTCCGTCGGGGTCGGGGATGAACGCGGCGGCGGTCTGGGCGGGGCGGCGCAGGTAGCCGTAGCCGACGCCGGGGCCGGCGATGCAGAGCTCGCCGGCGGTGCCTGGCGGCACCGGCCGCTGGCGGTCGTCCAGGAGCTGGATGCGGGCGTTGCCGTAGGGACGGCCGATCAACGGCACGGGGCTTTCGGCCACGCTGAGGTAGGTGGCGTCGACAGAGGTCTCGGCGGGGCCGTAGGTGTTCCAGGCGGTCAGGGCGGGGTAGCCGCGCAGCGCGGTCCACAGGTCCGGCGGGCAGGCCTCGCCGCCGAAGGCTGCTACTCGCGGGGGGTGGGCGGCGTCGAGGAGGCCGGCTTCGACGAGCAACTGGAGCTGGGAGGTGGTGCAGTCCAGGGCGGTGACGGCGCGGTCGGGGTCGGCGGCGAGGGCGACGAGGTAGCGGGGGTCCTGCCGCTGCTCGCTGTTCAGGACGACGAGGGTATGTCCGCCGGCCAGCGCGGCGAGCTGGGAGATGAAGAAGTCCGCGATGAACGCCGAGGTTCCGCTCGCCAGCCGCATCCGCTCCGCGCCGCCGCCGGGCCTGATCCGGACCAGGATCTGGGCGGCGGCGTGATTGGACAGGCCTCCGTGGTGGATCATGATCGCCTTCGGCTGCCCTGTCGTCCCTGACGTGTACATCATGTAGGCCAGGTGCTCAGGACCGACCGCCGGCAGGGCATCGCCGGCGCCCCCGTTCTCGTGATCGCGCTTGTCCAGGGTGGTGAGGTCGAGGTCGAGGTGCGGACGGGCGGTCGGGGCGGCGGTGAGAATGCGGGCCGGTCGCGCGTCGTCGATCATCGCGGCGAGGCGGGCCGGCGGGAGATCGGGATCGAGCGCGAGGAACGCGGCGCCGGCTTTCCAGGTGGCGAGGATGGCGGTAATCGCGGTGGCGGTGGGCGGCAGATTGATGGCGATGACATCACCGGGCCGGGTGCCGCGCGCGATGAGGAGACGGGCCAGGGCCGTGGCGTCGCCGTCGAGTTGCCGGTAAGTCATGGCGGTGTCCGGCGCCTCGACCGCGATCACGTGCGGGGTGGCGGCGGCCTGGGCGGCGATGAGGTCGTGCAGGGGCGTGGTGATAACCGGCCCGGCGGCGTGGCTGTTCCAGCCGCGCAGCCTGGCCGCTTCGCTGGCGGTGGGCTCGAGCAGCTGGTGCACCGGGGCGTCCGGGCGGGTGGTGAGGGTGGTGAGGAGGTCGCTGAGGGAGGCCAGGTAGCCCGTAATGGTGGCCGGGTCGTACAGGGCGGTGCTGTAGTCCAGGCGGAGCGCAAGGCCTTCCGGGGTGCGGGCCGTGGCGAGGGAGAGGTCGAAGTGGCTGCCGCCGCCGCCGGCGTGGCGGGGGGTGAGCGTGAGGCCGCCGGGGAGGGACTGGGTGGCGGCGGCGGCGGTCTCGTGCGAGTAGCTGGTGGTGAACAGGGGGTTGCGGGCGGCGGTGCGCTGGGGCGCGGCGGCGCGGACGACGTGCTCGAAGGGGATTTCCTGGTGCGCGAAGGCGTCCAGGACGACCTGGCGGACGTAAGCGATGTGCCCGGGGAATGTCAGGGCGGGATCGACCCGGATGCGCAGGGCGAGGGTGTTGACGAGGAACCCGATCAGGCCGGCGGTGTCAGGGTGGTCGCGGCCGGAGACGAGGGTGCCGATGGTGACGTCACGGCGGCCGGCGTGGCGGGCCAGGAAGACGCTGTAGAGGGCGAGCAGGACGACGAAGTCGGTGGTGGCGGCGGCCGTGCGGGCGGTGTCGAGCCAGGCGGCGGCGGCCGGGCCTGCGGTGGCGACGGCGTGGTCGCCGGCGAAGTCCGTGCGGTCGGGTGCGGCGTGGTCCGGGGCGGGGCTGGCCGGGACGGCGCCGTCGAGGGCCCGCGTCCACCAGGCCAGGTCGTCGTCGGCCCGGCCGGCGGTCAGCTCGCGGTGCCAGGCCGCGTAGTCGGCGTACTGGATGGCCGGCTCGGGCGGGCCGGCGGTGTGGTCGCCGTCGGCGGCGTAGAGCTGCCACAGTTCGCTTTCGAAGATTTCCAGTGACCATTCGTCGATGATGACGTGGTGGGCGGTGAAGAGCAGCAGGTGCGTGCCGGGGCCGGTGTGCCAGGCCCGGCCGCAGCAGCGGGCCCTGGGACAGGTCGAATACCTCGCTGGCGGCGGCCTCGGCTAGCTTGGCGGCCTGGTCGGGGGTGGCCGGGGTGGCGGTGAGGCGGCAGTGCCAGGGCGGGCCGGTGCGCTGGCTGATCTGGCCGTCGTGGTCGTGCAGGGTGGTGCGCAGGACCTCGTGCCGTTCGATCATCGCGTCGATCGCGGCGGACAGCCGGCCGATGTTCAGGCCGGTGGTGTCGTAGGCCCAGGGGACGTGGTAGGTGGGGCTGGCGGGGGCGAGCTGCCACAGGAACCACAGTCGTTCCTGGGCGTGGGAGGCCGCGACGTCGGTGGTGCGGTCGCGGGCCTGGCGGGGGATGGGCGGGGTGCCGGGGTGCCCGGCGGTCCAGGCGGCCTGCCCGGCGATGGTGGGGTGGGTGAAGATCTCGTGCAGCGGGATGTCGGTGCCGAGTTCGGCGGACAGGCGCAGGGCGAGGCGGGCGGCGGTGAGGGAGTGGCCGCCGAGGGCGAAGAAGTCATCGTGGACGCTGAGGGTGCCGGGGTCGCGGCCGAGGAGGCCGGCCCAGATGGCGGCGGTCGCGAGCTCGGCGGGGGTGCCGGGCGGGACAGCCGGGGCGGAGGCGAGGTCGAGCTCGTCGGCTGCGGCGGCGAGGGCTTGGCGGTCGAGCTTGCCGCCGGTGGTGAGGGGGAGGGCGGCGGTGTAGCGGATGGTTGCGGGGATGGCGGCGGCGGGGAGGCGGCGGGCGAGCCAGGCGCGGATGGCGTCGGGGTCGGGGGTGGTGCCGGGGGCGGGGATGAGGTGGGCGGTGAGCTGGTGGCCGGCGGGGGTGCGGCGGGCGGTGACGGCGGCGGCGGTGATGCCGGGATGGGCGCGGAGCACGGTCTCGACTTCTTCTGGTTCGACGCGCTGGCCGTGGATCTTGATCTGGTGGTCGTTGCGGCCGAGGAATTCCAGGGCGCCGCCGGGGGTGTAGCGGGCGAGGTCGCCGGTGCGGTACTGGCGGCTGCCGGGCGGGCCGGCGGGGTCGGGGATGAAGGCATCGGCGGTCTGGGCGGGGCGGTGCAGGTAGCCGGGGCCGACTCCGGGGCCGGCGATGCACAGCTCGCCGGCGGTGCCGGGGGGGACGGGCCGCTGCCGGTCGTCCAGGAGGTGGGTGCGGGTGTTGCCGTAGGGGCGGCCGATGAGGGGGACGGGGCTGTCGGCGACGTCGATGCCGGTGGCGTCGACGGTGGTCTCGGTGGGCCCGTAGGTGTTCATGGCGGTCATGGCGGGGTGGGCGCGCAGGGTGTCCCACAGGTCGGGGGGGCAGGGCTCGCCGCCGAAGACCGCGATGCGGGGCGGGCACGGGGCTTGCAGGAGCCCGGCTTCGATGAGGAGGCGGAGCTGGGAGGGGGTGCATTCCAGGGCGGTGACGGCGCGGGCGGGGTCGGCGGCGAGGGCGACGAGGTAGCGGGGGTCCTGGCGCTGCTGGCGGGACAGGACGACCAGGGCGTGGCCGGCGGCGAGGGCGGCGAGCTGGGCGATGAAGAAGTCGGTGATGAACGCGGAGGTGCCGGTCGCCATCCGCAGCGGCCCGGGGACGGTGCCCAGGCGGGGCAGGATGTGGGCGGTGGCGTAGTTGGACACGCCGCCGTGCTGGATCATGATGGCCTTGGGCTGCCCGGTGGTGCCCGAGGTGTACATCAGGTAGGCCAGGTGGTGCGGCCCTACCTCCGGCAGGTCGCCGCCCGCGTCGGCGTCGTGGTCCTGGTCGCCGGGGGCGGCGGGGTCGAGGTCGAGGTGGGGGCAGGCGGTGGGGGCGGTGGTGAGGATCAGGGCGGGGCGGGCGTCGGCGGTCATGGTGGCGACGCGGGCCGGGGGGAGGTCGGGGTCCAGGGGGAGGAACGCTGCCCCGGCTTTCCAGATGGCCAGGACGGCGGTCACCGCCGTGGCGGTGGGCGGCAGGTTGACGGCGACGACGTCCCCGGGCCGGGTGCCGGCGCGGATGAGCCGGCGGGCCAGCGCCGTGGCCGCTGACTCGAGCTGCCGGTAGGTCAGCGTCATGTCCGGCGCCTCGACCGCGACAGCGTCCGGGGTAGCGGCCGCCTGAACGGCGATGAGGTCGTGCAGCGGCGTAGTCGTGGTAGGCGCGGCTGTTCGGTCGTTCCAGTCACGCAGCTGGGCCGCTTCCCGGGCAGTCGGCTCCAGGAGCTGGCGGACCGGGGTGTCGGGGCGAGCGGCGAGCGTGGCGAGGAGCTCGGCAACGGAGCTCAGGTACGCGGTGATGGTAGCGGAATCGTAGAGGCTGGTGCTGTAACCGAAGCGCAGCGCGAGCCCGTCCGGTGCGCGTGACGTCGCGAACGAGATGTCGAAGTGGCTGCCGGTACCGCCGCCAGCGAGGTGAGGGGTGAGGGCGGGGCCGCCGGGGACAGTGCGGGCGCCCGCCGCGATCCTGCTGTGGGAGTAAGCCGTGGTGAAGAGAGGGTTGCGGGCCGCGGCGCGCTGCGGCGCCGCGGCCCGGACGACTTGATCGAAAGGAATCTCCTGGTGGGCGAAGGCATCCAGGACGACCTGCTTGACGTAGGCAACGTGGTCAGGGAACGTCGGAGCGGCATCGACGCTGATCCGCAGGGCCAGCGTATTGACGAAGAACCCGATCAAGCCTGAGGTATCGGGATGGCCGCGCCCCGAGACAGGGGTCCCGATTACCAGGTCGCGGCGGCCGCTGTGGCGGGCCAGGAAGATGCTGTAGAGGGCGAGCAGGACGACGAAGTCGGTGGTGGCGGCGGCGGCCCGGGTCGAGTCGAGCCACGCGACGGCCGCGGCGTCGGTGGTCGCCTGGGCGTGGTCACCGGAGAAGTCGGCGCGGTCCGGTGCGAGATGATCCGGAGCCGGGCTGGCCGGCGCGGAGCCGTCGAGGTTTTCCCGCCACCAGGCAAGATCCTCGTCGGCCGTAGCGGCGGTTAAGGTGCGGTGCCAGCTGGCGTAGTCGGCGTACTGGATGGTCGGCTCAGGCAGGGCAGCGGCATCGTCGCCAGCGGCGTAAATGGTCCACAGCTCGCGCTCGAAGATCTCCATCGACCACTCGTCCATGACGGCGTGGTGCGTAGCGAACAGCAGCAGGTGAGTATCCGGGCCCGTAGCCCAGGCCCGGACGCGCAAGAGAGGGCCGGTGGACAGGTTGAACAGCTCGCGGGCGGCCTGGTCGGCGGCTACGGCAGCCTCAGCCGGGGTGGCCGGGTCGGGGGTCAGGCCGCAGTGCCAGGGCAGGCCGATCCGCTGGATGATCTGACCATCGCGGTCGTGCAAGGTGCTGCGGAGGACCTCGTGGCGCTCAATCATGGCGTCGACAGCGGCAGCCAGGGCAGCGATGTCCAGACCCGTCGTTTCATAACTCCAGCAGACGTGGTAAGTCGGGCTGTCCGGGGCCAGCCGCCACAAGAACCACAGGCGTTCCTGCCCGAATGACGCCGGCGCTTCGCCTCGCGGGTCCCTGGCCAGGCGCCGGATAGGGGGAGGGGCGCCGCCGCTGCCTTGCCGCAACTGTTGCATGAGGGCGCGTCGCCGGTCCGGCGATAGCTGTCTCAGCTGACTGATCAGCGCCTCGTTCATCCGCCCGCCTGGCCGGCCTGCCCGGCGATCAAGGCTCTGGCTAACATCACCTTGACACCCTTTCTTGTGCGGAAAAGGAAACGACGTCAGCGACGACCGGACCTGCGGCTCGGTCAGGAGCCGGAAGCGGCGGCGTCTTTATCGCGCTACGGACACACGGCCGGTAAATGCTTGCCAGGCTGGCTAGCTGGAGAGCTGGTTCGAGTTCCGGGCGCCGGAGCTGCCGATAACGGAAAAAACCCTTTTTCCCGGATTTAGCACCCACAATCCCCCTGCTAGCGCGAGGTAAGGTCGTTGGCCGCACCAATCACAAATGGTGTGTGCATCGACCTTCGACTGAGAAGAGGGACCTTGGACCTAGAACTTTCGTGCGTAGAGCATGCATAGCAGTGCGGACTGAGCCGGAGAGTGTCTTGAGCGTCCTTCAAGCGCTTGTCAAGTAGGAGCGGCGTTAGATCTGTCCGGTTCGTTGCCTATCCTCAACATTTGAGCAAAATAGCCAGGCTTGGCGCGCTCGACCCATTGACCTATGATGCGAGGACTAGCAGCACGCGACGTATGGCTTTGGTGCGCCTATGGATGCTCCGATCATGACATGCCGACCGCCGGGCGCGGTTGGCCCGTTCCCGCCTCTCTGGCTTCTTGAGGCGAGTAGCAAGGTAGACACGCTGACTGAACGACAGCGTGATGTCATGGAATTATTGGGGCAGGGCCTGGCCAATTCAGAAATCGCGCGAGAGCTATCGTGCAGCGAACGTACAGTCAAGCAGCACCTCAGCACGATCTTCGCCCGGTTGAATGTCTACTCACGGCTCCAGGCCGGGCTGATTGCTTACCACAGCAAGCTCACCAAGATCGAGTCGGGCGCGCCTGGTTGCCTGGGTCAGGGTTCCTAGGACCAAGCCGCCTCGGCCGCGGTCCGAGCACCGCGCTTCCTCACACCGATCAGCAGATCAGCGTGCGCGGCTCGCATGGGGGACTCGCGACTCCCTTGGAGGAGGGTTATCGCACGAAGGAGGGCTGTCCGGACTATCCGACGACAACCCTCCCGCACGCGAAACCGCTCCTACAGAAGCGCGGTCACCTCTCCCGGCCCCGAAACCGCTCCTCCAAAAGCTCTGCTTCTGGGCGGACCTGCGCTGGGTTCCGGCACGGCAACTGCCGGGGCAGGGTGAGCATCGTGGCCCTCCCTGTTGCTGTTAGCGGTCCTTTCTGACAGCATCGTGGCCCTTCCCGTTGCTGTCGGGAGAGGCTGCTGAAAAACCCCGTTTTCGTCGCGAACCCGACTCCCTGACCTGCGGTTCTTCGATCGCGATCATGGATTTTTCGGGGTTTTTCAGCAGCCTCTCGGGACAGCATGAGGGAGGGCCGCGTTGCTGTTAAAACCAGTGACCAGCAGCAACAGGGAGGGCCACGATGCTGTTGGCGGCGGGCGTGACCAGCAGCCTGGGCCGACCTGAAGCTGTCGCGGGCCGCCGGGCCGCCGGGCCGCCGGGCCGCCGGGCCGCCGGGCCGGAGCGTGCTCCCGCCCGCCGGTTTCCGCAAGATGTCCGAAGGGGTCATCCCGGCCGCGGCACGGAGGCGACGTGCCGGATCGGCCAGCCTTGGCCGATCGCCGGGCCCTCCGGGAGCGACTGCGCATTCTGCTAGGTCCGCGTCGCAGGTACGTGCTGCGACACGGCAGCGACACGGTTCTATGTCCAACCGTTTGCGGTGGCTATAGATACCCGACAAAGCCGCCCGGGTATCGATTGGTAACACACAGTAGTCATGGCGAATCGGTCTGCTCGGGGCAGCTCGGCTGACCGTGGCATGAACGGGAGGATCCGTGCTTGAGGAGCGGCAGCCCGGCCGGGGCGACGAGACTCAGCGACAGGCTGATGGCAGCACAAAGGCTTACGGAGGCGGCGCCGAGCCAGGCGAGGGCGGCACCGCCGCCGACATCCTCCAGAACGGCGGCTCGAACGGCAGGCCGCGGCGGATCGCGACGAGAGCAGGGATGACCGCGGCGGTCATCGTCGGCGTCGCGGTCGCGGCGGGCATTGCCGGGCTCGTCCTGCTGACGAACTCGAACGGTAGCAAGGGGTCAGCGGCCGGAAGTGCCGTGCACGCGCCGCCGCTCAAGGTCCAGTCGGTGTCGCCCGGTGCCCAGTCGTCTCATGTCAGCGGCGACATCAGCGTGCTGGTCGCGTTCTCGTCCAAGCTGGCGCCCAATTCGGTAGTGCCAACCTTCCACCCGGCGGTCCCCGGTCAGTGGCAGGCGACGGGCAGCCTGCTGAGCTTCACGCCTGACTCGCCTTTCGCTCCGTCGACGCGATACACGCTCACGATCCCGGCCGGGCACGCCGGCTTGCGCTCCGCCGCTGGCGGGCTGATCACCAGGCCGGTGGTGTACCGGTTCAGGACCGGCTCGTACTCCAAGATCAGGGTGGCCCAGGTACTCAGCCAACTCGGCTACCTGCCGCTGACCTGGCAGCCAGCCGTCCCCGACCGGGTATCAGGAGGTGCGGCGGCCGGCGGGCTCGCGGGGCAGGAACAGCTCGCGTACAGCCCTCCGCCAGGCTCGTTCACGTGGGAGGACGGATATCCGACCAGCTTGCGGGCGGCGTGGTCGCCCGACAAGCCCAACACTGTGCTGCGCGGCGCTGTGATGGCGTTCCAGGCGCAGCACAAGCTGGCGATCAACGGCGAGCTGACCAAGAAGTTCTGGGGCAAGCTACTGCTCGCGGCGGCCAGGTCTGAGCGCAACAGCCTTGGATATACCTATGCGATAGCGAACAAGGGGTCACCTGAGACGCTGACCGTCTGGCACAACGGCCACGTCGTGCTGCACAGCCTCGCCAACACCGGTGGGGCTGGCGTGCCGACAGTGTCCGGTACCTTCCCGGTGTACCAGCGCTACCGGTTCCAGATCATGCAAGGAACCAACCCGGGCGGGAGCCACTACGCCGACCCGGTGAGCTTCGTGGCCTACTTCAACGGCGGAGACGCGGTCCACTACTACCCGCGCGGTTCTTACGGGTTCCCGCAGAGCCTTGGGTGCGTCGAACTGCCGTACAACGATGCACGGCGGGCATGGCCCTTCCTCACCTACGGGAGCCTGGTGACGGTTACCGGTTAAAGCTCGGCGGGCCGCCGCGCGCGGCCCGCCGGTCCAACTCGCGATTGCCATTTGCGGCGGCCAGGCTCCGGATCACCGGGCCTGGCCGCCCCCATGTTTGATCACGCTTCACCAGGCGCTCACCGAGCCGTCGCGAACAGGCATTTGTGTTCGATTCTTCACCTGATCTGCCGACCGATCGAGGCATGTGGTATCTACACTCGCCTTTGAGAAAGAGGTGGTACAGATCGGGGCACACAGCAAGCCTCCCGGCTCGGATGCCGAGGACGCGACACAGGGTGGAGAGACTGAGTCTCTCGGCGTAAGTAGTGGTCAGGCAGACCGGGATGGCGCGCCGGAATCCCGTGCGCCGCTGAGCCCGTCGGGTGCGTTCATGCCAGACGCGATCACTGATCTGCCTAGGCCTGCGAAGCCAGCTAGCCCGGTTTCCTCGGCTAGCCCGGCTACCTCGGCCAGTTCTGCTGGGTCCAGGCCCAGGTCCGGGTCGACGCCGTCCGCTCCTTCGCGGTGGGGGTCCGATCCGCTGAGTACCAGCGACTCGGTGTTCGCCAGGCGCAAAGCCCAGCGCAAACAGGCAACCGCGCCCGTCGCGACGGCTGCTACGGCCGATGCCGCCGACCCGGTTGCCAAGGTCACGACGGCCCGAGGGGCTGGCGCCGGTGCCGCGCAGCATGATCCTTCTGGCGCCGGGTCGTCTCGCGCGGACCCGCCTGGCGCGGAGTCGGCCGCGGAGTCGGCCGCGGAGTCGGCCGCGACCGTGCCGGCGCAGGCCGGGCCCGCACCGGCAGAGACTCGGAACGACAAGGGCGTCGGCATCGGATGGAAAGCCGATCCGATGAGCCCGTCCGGGTCGGTGTTCAAGCTGAGTGCTTCCACGTTCACTCATGACGACGCATCGCCGGTCGTCGCGGAGGCCGCCGATCCGGATGGGGCCGATTCGGCTGGCGAACCTGACGTGACCGGCTCGGCCCGATCGTCGGTGCCGGCCGGACTCGCCGGCGAGACCGGTAAGCCCGAATCGGCGACCGTGACGGCAGCCACGCCCGCCGAGACGAGCACCGCCAAGACGAGCACCGCCAAGACGAGCACCGCCAAGATCGCGCCGGAGGAACTCGACGCGACTCGTCCGCTGGCCGCCGTCACCCCGGCCGCCGTCACCCCGGCCGCCGTCACCCCGGCTCATGTCACCTCCGCCACCGTCACCCCGGCCACCGACACCGGCTCTGCGGGCAGCACCGGCTCTGCGGGCAGCACCGGCTCTGCGGGCAGCACCGGCTCTGCGGGCAGCACCGGCTCTGCGGACAGCACCGGCGCGGGGGAGGACTCGGTCACCGGCCAGGCGCCGTCGAATGCCGAGCAGGCAGCGTCAACGCGACGGCACTCCGTCTTCGAACCCGCCCGGAAGCCATCGGTCTTCCAGCGCTCTGCCCCTGAGCCCGCAGCCCACGAGCCCGACGCCCACGAGCCCGACGCCCACGAGCCCGACGCCCACGAGCCCGACGCCCACGAACCCGCAGCCCACGAACCCGACGCCCACGAACCCGCCGCCTACGAATCTGCCGCCTACGAACCACTTGCGTTCAAGCCCGCAGCGGATGAGCCGGCCGGTGCCCAGGCGGCTGGCGACCGGCCAGCGGGCGATCAGGCGGCAGGCGATCAGGCGGGCGATGGGGCCATCGCCGGCTTCGGCGCCGCCGGTCTCCAGGCCGGAGAGTGGTCGCCATCTTCGCTTGGCGTTCCCGTCGTGTCGGGGCCGGCCTCAGCGGCCTCGAGCCTGGGTAGCGGCGGCCCGGGAGGGTCTGACACCTCAGGCCCGTGGCACGGCTCGTCCAGTCGGCGCCGCTTCGCCATCATCGCGGGCATCGCCGCCGCCCTGGTCGTGCTCCTCGGCGGTGGCGGCTTCTTTGTCATCCACGGCATGCACAAGGCCGCCGGCGTCTCAGGCGCCTCGGGCAAGGCCAAGCAGGTGCCGGGCAAGCCGGCGGCGCCTGCCAAGGGTCCCGAGCAGGTGACATCGGTCACCCCGGCCGACGGCGCGGCGGACGTTAACGGCGGGGCGCCGATCCAGGTGGTTTTCTCCGAGCCGCTGAGCCTGACGTCCCCGATGCCAACGCTCAAGCCCGCGATTCCGGGCAACTGGCACGTGTCTGGAAGCAAGGCCACGTTCGTCCCCGCAGTGGGCTTCTGGCAGAGAACCAAGGTCAAGGTCACGATCCCAGCAGGTGCCACGGGCGTAGAGCCCAGCGGCGGCGGCCAACTGGCGACAGCGGTCACGGCGACTTTCACCACGGGCAGGTTCAGCCTGGTGCGGCTTGAGCAAGACCTGGCCCAGCTTGGCTACCTGCCGCTCACCTGGACGCCGACGTCGGGCACCGCAGCGGCGCTGTCCGACGCGAACGCCCAGTACCTCGCGGCCTACACGCCGCCGGCTGGCACCTACTCGTGGGAATCTGGATATCCGACCAGGCTGGCCAGCCTCTGGAAGCCCGATGAGCCGAGCGAGGTCCTGCGCGGTGCCGTGGCCGCGTTCCAGGCTGATCACGGGCTCACGCTCGACATGATCGCCGAGAACCAGGACGGGCTGGTGGTCACCGGCTCGATCGGGCACCGGCTGTGGAAAGCGATATTCAAGGCGCTGGCGCGCAACGCGATGAATCACCATGGTTACACCTATGCCGTTGCCAGCCAGCACCTGCCCGAGACGCTGACCGTCTGGCACAACGGCAAGGTGATCTTCCACCACCTGGCGAACACCGGTATCCCCGTGTCACCCACCTCGCCCGGCACCAATCCCGTCTACATCAGGTACGAGAACCAGATCATGCGCGGCACGAACCCGGACGGCACCAAGTACGCGGACCCGGTCGCCTGGGTCGCCTACTTCCACGAGGGCGAGGCCGTGCACTACTTCCCGAGGTACAGCTATGGCTCCCAGCAGAGCCTGGGCTGCGTCGAGTTGCCTTTCAACGAGGCCAAGGCCATCTGGCCGTACCTGACCTACGGAACCCTGGTGACAGTCACGAAGGTCTAGCGATAGCTGGCAGGGCATCCCCCGGCCAATGGGGGTTCCGGGGGGTGTCCCCCCGGGCCAATACAGTTACGTAAGCTGTCGTGCGCCCGCTAGCATCGAGATTCGCGGTCCATTCAGCCAAGCACGAAACAACAAGGAGACTCCAGTGCCTGCCGACAAGCTTCACATCACTCTCGCCGGACGCGAGCACGTGGTGGAAGCTGGCACGACGGCAGGCCATGCGCTCGGTGCGCTCATCGGCAAGGCGGCCGGCGGTGACGGCGACATCATCGCCGCGCGGGTCGGCGGCAGCCTGCGTGACCTGGCGTTCGAGCTGGGCGACGGCGACGCGATCGAGCCGGTCGGCATCAAGTCGGCTGACGGCCTGGCGATCCTGCGGCATTCAACCGCGCACGTGCTCGCGCAAGCCGTTCAGGACAGCCGCCCCGAGGCGAAACTCGGCATCGGCCCGCCGGTCGAAAATGGCTTTTACTACGACTTCGACGTAGACAACCCCTTCAGCCCTGAAGATCTTAAAGCTCTTGAACAGAAGATGCGCCAGATCATCAAGCAGGGCCAGCGATTCAGCCGCCGGGTGGTCTCCGGCGACGAGGCCCGAGCCGAGCTCGCGGCCGAGCCTTACAAGCTCGAGCTCATCGGCCTCAAAAGCGGCACCGAGGGCGGTGCCGGGGCATCCGACGAAGAGTCGGTCGAAGTCGGCGGCAGCGAGCTGACCATCTACGACAACCTCGATCCGCAGAGCGGCGCGACCCGCTGGAAGGACCTGTGCCGCGGGCCGCACCTGCCGACCACCCGCCAGATCCCGGCGTTCAAGCTGATGCGGACCGGCGGCGCGTACTGGCGGGGGAGCGAGAAGAACCCGCAGCTCCAGCGGATCTACGGCACCGCCTGGCCATCGCGCGACGCGCAGGACGACTACCTCAAGATGCTCGCCGAGGCCGAGCGGCGCGATCACCGCAAGCTCGGGGCCGAGCTCGACCTGTTCTCGTTCCCGACTGAGATCGGGAGCGGGCTGCCGGTGTTCCACCCCAAGGGCGGGACCATCAGGCGGGTGCTCGAGGACTACTCACGGCGCCGGCACGAGGAGGCGGGGTACGAGTTCGTCACCACTCCGCACATCACCAAGTCGACCCTGTTCGAGACCTCGGGACATCTCGACTGGTACGCCGATGGCATGTACCCGCCCATGGAGATGGAGGGCGCGAGCTACTACCCGAAGCCGATGAACTGCCCGATGCACATCCTCATCTACGCATCGCGCGGCCGGTCGTACCGTGAGCTGCCGCTGCGGCTGTTCGAGTTCGGGACTGTGTACCGGTTCGAGAAGTCGGGCGTGGTACACGGGCTGACCAGGGCGCGGGGATTCACCCAGGACGACTCGCACATCTTCTGCCGGCCTGACCAGCTGGCCGACGAACTGGCGAGCCTGCTGGACTTTGTCGTCGGGCTGCTGCGGGATTACGGGCTGACCGAGTTCGAGGCCGAACTTTCGACTCGGCCTGAAAAATACGTCGGGGAAATCGCCGAATGGGAGGTAGCCGAGGCAGCGCTGAAACACGCGCTTGACCGCTCCGGGCTGCCTTACGTGATCGCCGAGGGGGAGGGCGCGTTCTACGCGCCGAAGATCGACGTGCACGTGCGGGACGCGATCGGGCGGCGGTGGCAGCTGTCCACCCTGCAGGTGGACTTCCAGGAGCCGGGCCGGTTCGGGATCGAGTACACCGCCGCCGACGGGACCAGGCAGCGGCCGCAGATGATCCACCGGGCGCTGTTCGGGTCGATCGAGCGGTTCTTCGGGATTCTGGTCGAGCACTACGCGGGCGCGTTCCCGCCCTGGCTCGCGCCGATTCAGGTGGTCGGCATCCCGATCGCTGATCATCATGTCTCGTACTTGGATGAGGTAGCCGCGCGGCTGCGCAAGCGCGGGGTCCGGGTCCAGGTCGACTCGGGCGCGGACCGGATGCAGAAGAAGATCAGGACGGCGCAGCAGCAGAAGGTGCCCTACATGCTGCTGGCCGGGGACGACGACGTGGCGGCCGGGGCAGTGTCGTTCAGGTACCGCAGCGGCGAGCAGCGCAACGGCGTGCCCATCGACGAGGCGATCGAGGAAATCGTGTCGGCCATCGCGGAGCGTATCCAGGTCTAGGCGGTCGGCGGTCGGCGGTCCGGGGTTGCGGTCAGACCTTGCAGGGGGGCGGCGGGCGGCATGGGCACGGTGCTGTGCTGCTTCGCTTTACGCACTGCACCATGCCCATGCCGCCCGCCGCTAGCTCAAGCAGCGAAGGTGCCTCGCGCCCACGGCAACCCCGATCGCCGAGATCACCTCAGCCGGCTGCGCGGACCGGCGGACCGGCGGCAGCATCAGGGCGGCCCGGGTTGCTGGTCACGCCCGCCTCTCACAGCATCGTGGCCCTCCCTGTTGCTGTTGGTCACTGGTTTTAACAGCAACGTGGCCCGCCCTGATGTTGTCCTGACAGCAACGGGGAGGGCCACGTTGCTGTCAGAAAGGACCGCTGACAGCAACAGGGAGGGCCACGATGCTCACGCTGCCCGGGCGGCGCCGGGCCGGGGCACGTTGCTGCGGAGCCTTTTCGCTGCGCGGAGACTTGGCCGCTCTATGTGCCGAAAAGACTCCGCACAGCGAGAAGTCTCCGCGCCAGAGCCGAAAAGCCTCCCCGCAAGACCTAACCCGGAGCGGCGTGGTCGAGGATTCCTATTTTACAGAGAGTGCTGGCGGCGTCGAGGAGGCTGTCGACGCTGATGCCTATGGCAGAGGCTATGTCCGCGTAGCTGCGCGTCCCGTCGCATAGCCGCAGGAGTTGCATGGCCTGCTCCGGAGAAGACTGGACGCTATAGGTGGCGGGGGTGTCATTGAAGCCGATGAGGACCCTGCCCTTGGACTGCTCGAGCTCGTCGGCGGCGGTGTGCTCCAGAGCGTGAGTCAAAGACACGCTGGCTACTCGCAGGCCCATGAGCGGGATGTGGCTGGGCGATGGCCGCTCGATCAGGCCGCGAATGCGCTTGGAGCTTTCCGGCCGGGTCTGTGACTTCAGTATGAGCATGTCATCGAGTACCAGGGCGTCGAGCGCGCAGTCGAGGAAGAACGAGAGGGCCTCTTCCGGCGTCTCGACGATCGGCATTCCTCGCTTGTTGAGGGAGGTATTGAGCAGGACCGGCAGGCCGGTCAGGGCCTTGAATTCCTGCAGGAGCCGGAAATAGCCTGGCTCGCTCTCCTCGGTTACCGTGTGCAGCCGCGAGCTCCCGTCGCGGTGGACTACGTTGGTGAGCAGTTCACGGTAGTGCGGGCGCACGTTGAACACGAGGATCATGTAGGGGCTGTCGTAGTCGCCGCACTCGAAGTAGCGTGACGCCTCGCCGGCGATCACCGATGGCGCGAACGGGCGGAAGTCCTCGCGGAACTTGATGTTCGTGTTGATATGGTCCCCGAGCCCGGGTATCCCCGGATGCCCCAGGATGCTTCGATGCCCGAGCGCTCGCGGCCCGAATTCCGACTCGCCGCGGTACCAGGCTACGACCTTGCCGTCGGCAAGCAGCCGGGCCACGTCCTTCTCGATCTCGGCTGACGGTTCCACGGTGACGCGATCGCCGCACTCGGCGACCGCGCGCTTGACCCGGTCGGCCGGGTACGCGGGGCCGAAATAGGTTCTGCCGTCAGCCTGGACCCGCCGCTGACCGAGTACCTCGGTCCAGCCGTAGTACGCGCAGCCGATGGCCAGCCCGTTGTCTCCTGCCGCTGGCTGTATGAACATGCGCTCGAAGCCGGTCTCCCGCAGGATGCGGGTGTTCGCGACCGCGTTGAGAGCCACTCCGCCGGCATAGGCCAGGTTAGGCGACGGGCTGCGCTCGAAGCGATCATTCACGACATAGAGCAGGGCTCGCTCGATCTCCTTCTGCACGTATTTCGCGACGTTGGCATAGTACTGAAAATTGGACTTCAGCCCGGCTCGCGTTTTGGCTGGCGACGTAAACTTGCCGAGCGTCTCCCGGCGCAGGAAGGCGCGACCGTCGCGCAACTCGAAGAGGGGGAAGTCGAACTGGCCCGGAGCCCCGTAGGGCGCCAGTCCCATCAGCTTCCCGCTATCGGAGAAGTCACCGAAGACGTACTGGCTGAACGACTGGTACACCCCGCCGATCGAGTGCAGGGTAAACGGGGGAGAAAGCGTCCGGCCTTGCGCGCCCCACGGGGAGAAGTCTTTCGCGACCGCCTGCAAAGTGCCGGCCACGGACGTGTAGTAGCTGTCTTTCTCGTAAAATATGTGCCCGAGATCCGGCGGCACGTCTCCCAGCACGGAGCCCTCGGCAAGGTCCATGCAATCCTCGTAGGAATTGCCGCAGCCGTCGATGACGAGCACGGACGCCTGATCAAATCCGCTGGCGCCGTAGGCGCTGTAGGCGTGCGCCAGGTGATGGGAGATGGTAACAACTCGGGTGGCGTCAGTCAGGAGCCGGTCTTCATTATTATAGATGGTGTTGCCATCGCAGAACATTCCGAAATTCTCATTCTGGACAACGAGCGAGATGTCGTCCAGGGTGATGCCCGCCCAGTCCAGGACGTATTGCATGGCCACCCGGTCGTTTCCGCCGTCATGCTTGACGCGAGTTATCCGCTCCTTCTCGATCGCCAGAATGACCTTCCCGTCCGCAAGCAAGCATACGGAACCATCATGAGAAAGTCCGGAACCGAGTACATATAGGGGTGAATTAGCCATGAAAGGTTCCTAGTATGTATCGAGGTACTGGTGCGATAAGTGCAACCGAGGTGCGGGTGGTCATTTTCCGGCATACTCGCGACGCTCGACCTGGCGCTAGTCGGCCTGGGCCGGAGCTTCGGCTGGGACCTCGGAGAGTTCCGCCGTGAGGACGGGGCTGACGCCGGCGCCGGGTTCGGGTCCTGCCTCGGGACCGGGATCGGGATCGGGATCGGGGGCCTGGCGGCGGCCGCTCAGCGGGAGCAAGCCGACGGTCACGCCCAGGCCGGACAGCGCTATCCCGGCGATGGCGAACACCCAGCCGACGCTGGACGCCGCGATGATCGCCGCGCCGACGATGGGGCCGGCCAGCTGCAAGCCGGTCGGCACGAAGTCGGCGAAGGCCGACACGCGCCCGACCATATCCGGCGGGGTCTGGCTCATCAGCAGGTACGGAAACGCGACGAGCAGGCCGGACGCGCTGAACCCGATGGCGACGAGCACGAGGAACAGGCCGAGCAGCGGTTTGTGCAGTCCTACGACGATCATCAGGCCCAGCGCGGCCACCAGCAGTCCGACGAGCGCCTGGGACAAGCTCATGACCCGAAGCGGGGTCACCCGCTCGCCCCACTGGCCGACAATCACGACCCCGACCACGGTGCCCAGCCCGGAGAAGGCATAGGCGAATCCCAGGAACGACGAGTGGAAGCTGAGCGCGCGGACAGCGAGCGGCACGAAAGTGTCGAACATGAAGACCAGGAAGATCGTCGCGCTGAAGCTGCCGATGCCCAGCAGCAGCGCGGGCCTGGCCCGGATGAAGCGCAGGCCCGCCATCGCGTCCGCCCGGAATGTCGACTTCTCCCGCTCCCCGCCGGAGACGGGCACCAGCCGCAGCGTGAGCAGGATCACGGCGGATATGAGGTAGGAGGCCGCGTCGGCTGCGAAAGTGAGGTACACGCTGGTGAGCGCGACGAGCAGGCCGCCAAGCGCGGGGCCGACGATCTTGGTCGCCTGGGAGGAGAACTCGCTGAGCGCGTTAGCCTGCAGCAGCTTGTCCTCCGGCACGATCTTGCGGACCTGAGCCATCTCGGCCGGGCCGAACAGGCTGCTGAAGCAGACCTTCACCGCCATCACCGTGAGCAGGACCGGGATGTTGGGGGCGAAGATATAGCACAGTACGAGCCCGACCCTGGCCAGGTCGGAGCCGACAAGCGACAGCCGCGGGTGCAGCCGGTCGGCCAGCACGCCGGCGAACGGCCCCACGAACAGGTACACCAGGGCCTGGGTCACCGCGACCGATGCCAGCCCGGCCGCGCCGCCCTTCCAGACATAGGCGACGAGAGTCAGCAGTCCCACGAAGTCGAGCCAGTCGCCCAGTTGCGAGACCACCTGTCCAGCGAAGAGCCGCCGATACCGGGGCGACTGCAGGGCGGACAGGATCTTCAGATCTGGCATGGTTGCTCCGATTGTGGGTTAGCCGTCGGTCGTGGCGCCCGCTACCAGCGCCATTCGTGCTGGTTGAGCAGGTGCCCGGCCGTGATGCCGCGGTCGGCGCACCAGGTCGTGAACTCCGCCACCTGCTGGAGCTGATAGGAGTCGGGGGTATAGCTCGTGGCCATGACGTGCCCGAGCCAGCTCTCCTCTCCCATGGCGTAGACGTAGGCCTCGGCGGCGCCCAGTTCCGTCATGATCGCGCTAGCCTGCGCCGCGTTCGAGCCGGACAGGGTACGCGAGTCACTCATCTTCTTGGTGACCGGCGCGGTCAGAAGTGCCTGGTACAGCCAGGTCAGCGGCGCCCCCGCGCACTCCATGCCGAGGAACGCGACGTCGACCTTGCCCACGTGCTCGCGCACGTACCGGTACAGGCCCGGATCGATGCCCGAGGAGTCGGCGCCGATGTAGATCGTTCGCCCGGCCAGCCGGACGCAGTACGTGGACTTGGCGCGGATGTCCAGGTCGGCATGCTCGCCGAGGAACGGCGTCGCGGTCACAGTCCCGCCGGGGAACTCCACCTCGCCGAAGTCGTCCACCTCGACGACGGGCAGCCCGGCGTGACGCAGGAACAGGCCAAGGGACGGGTCGGCCAGGCTGCCGCGCGAGGACCGCGGCACCACCACCGCGCCGACCCGGCCGCGCAGTTGCAGCAGCGTCTCCAGCACGATGTGGTCCTGGTGCCCGTGGGTGATCAGGACCAGGTCGATGTGATCGGGCAGGTCGCGATAGGTGTACCGGCCGGTCGCGGCGCTGTCCGCGCTGATGAACGGGTCGGTGAGGATCGCGGCCCCGTGGGCCTGCAGCAGCAGGCAGGCATGCCCGAGGTAGCGGATCCGGCCGCCGCCGTCGATGTGCCGGTCACTGGCAAGATCTGGCGCCGCGGTCAGCAGGCCGCTCAGCTGGGACGCCTGGTCGTCGCTGAGCTCCAGGGCCTCGCGCAGCCGCGCCGGCGCGGCGGGCCTGAGCCTGGCGGCGAACAGCTCGGCCAGGCCCGGATGCCGGAACGGGATCTTGAGGTCAAGCACATCGGGCGACGACAGCCGGGGCGTGCTCAGGATGAAAGGCCGCTCGGTGCCGGTTTCCAGTGACAGCTGAACCGACTGCCGGCTCTCGGCATAGACGCCGCTCTTATATACCAGTGGCTCGATGAATCGGACCGCCGGCTGGTTGCTCGTGTCATACGCCAGCTCGACCAAGCCCGATAGCTCGGGCGGGAGTTTCGGATACAGCGGCGAGAGATCGAATCCGCTGGCGCTGTCCCGCACCAGCTCCACGGCCTCGGTGACCGCCGACGCGAAACGCAGCATGTACGCCCGGTCGCGGCGGATGGACCTGAGCAGCTCCTGTACCTCGTCGCGCCGGGCCTCGTCGATGCCGACGTAGTACCCGCCCCGGAGCTGCGGGTTCCGGCTCGCGGCGATGTGGACCCGCGGCGACTGCAAGTACGACTCGAGCAGGGGAACCTGCACGCGCGCGAGGTTCATCGCCGCCTGCACAGGCGCCACGGTATGCGACCACGCGTAGAAGCCGTCGGCTAGCGGCTCGATAATCGCATTCGACCGCAGGAATGCAGGCTCATCAGTCATGGCGGCCCCTGGCATTAGAGTTATCGCCCGGGCCAAAGGCCGGGCGGTTTGCCTTAAGAATCCTGGTCCAGGGAAACGGACCAGCTCGACTTGGTCATTCCCAGTTTACTGTGGTAAGCGATCAGCCCCGCCTGGAGCCGGGAATAGATATCGAGCCTGGTAAAGATCGTACTGAGATGCTGCTTGACGGTGCGCTCACTGCACGAGAGCTGGCGTGCGATTTCCGAATTACCCAAACCCTGACTAAGCAATTCCATCACGGCCAGCTGCCGTTCGGTAAGCGTCTCCAATCTGTTGGCTGCCTCAAGCAGCCACGGGGGCGGGAACGAAGAGGTTACCTCTTGCGGAAAGAACTTCACTCCTGGGACATCCATGGCCGTTTCGGATCACAGTTCGCTTTGCCGTTGCTACACGGCATCATAGGTCAAGGCTGCGGGCGCGCCTAGACCCGAGTCACCGGCGTCTCGCCGGGGATCCCGATCCCCGCCGCCTGCGTGCCGACCTCGGCGCAGGCGCGCCGCGGGGCGCGCCGCGGTCGGCGCGTCCGGAGGCTTCAGGCCCGGAGGTATACGCCCGAAAGTACTACGCCCGAAAGTCCGTCTTCCCGAGCTGACACCCGGTGCTGCAACCTTAGACCTGGTACGCCAGCCGCTAGTCGGCCCCTCGGAGACAAAGGCTGGGGTTGTCGCATGCTAACGGAAGCCCCCGTAAGACACGGTATTACCGTCACGGGGAATTCTTCGTCGGCGTGCTTGACGTGACGCATTCCGACGTGAAGCGCGGCATTAACAATTTCTGCGGCCAGCAGGCTTGCCTGATGCTGTGCGCGAAATTATGGGTGCAAGATATGGGCCTTCCCTTACGGCAGGTCAAACGATAGAACGGATCGCATCCGCCCACCCGCCCACCCGCCCACCCGCCCGCCAACCCAGTGGCCCGCCGATGCGAAAGAGGGTCTTGCTCACATGAGTGACGGCACGTCCGCGACATCATCGCCGACCACGAGCCCGGGCGGCGGGCGCAGCGCCCGCGGCGACCTGCGGGCCCGGCCAGCCGAGCGCGGTGTGCTGTCATTCGGCCAGCAGCGGCTGTGGTTCCTTGACCGCTGGCTCGACGGCAGCCCGATCTATCACGCCGCGGTCGTGCTCGCCTTCCGCGGCCCGGTCGACCCCGGCCGGCTCGTGGCCAGCCTGCGGGCCGTGGCCGCCCGCCACGACGTGCTGTTCTCGGTGTACTCCGAGGCGGCCGGCGAACCGCGCCAGCGCGTGCTCGAGGGCCGCCGGCTCGACTGCCCGGTCATCGACCTGGCCGGCCGGCTGGCCGACCAGCGGCGCGACGAGGCCGATGAGCTGATACTCGCCTCGAGCAGGCAGCCTTTTGACCTGACGAGTGATCCGATGCTGCGGGCGAGCCTGTACCGGATCGACGGCGACGAGCACTGGCTCTCGCTGACCTTCCACCACATCGCCTGCGACGGCTGGTCCGCTGACGTGTTTCAGTCGCAGCTGCTTGACGCTTACGCGAACGGCGCGCCGGTTACCGACCTGCCGGTGCAGTACGCCGACTACGCGCTCTGGCAGCGTGAGCACCTCAGCGGCCGCAGGCTGGAGTCCGGCCTGGCCACCTGGGCCAGGGACCTGCGCGGCGCGCCAGCCCTGCTGGACCTGGGACCCGATCACCCGCGGCCGGCCGAGCTGAGCTACCGGGGCGCGACGCTCTGCCTGCCGCTGGCCGACGCCCCGCTTGACGAGCTCGAGCGACTGGGCGCCAGCAGCGGCGCCACCCTCTACATGGTGCTGCTCGCGGCCTTCCAGGCGCTGATCGCCCGGCACTCGGGGAGCGACGACATCGTACTCGGCTCGCCGAGCGCCGCCCGGGGCGCGGCCCAGCTTGACGAGCTCGTGGGATTCTTCATCGATTCCCTGGTCATCCGGGTCAGCCTGGACGGCGACCCCAGTTTCCGCGAACTCGTCTCCCGTTCGCGTGCTGCCGTGATCCAGGCGCTCTCGCGCAGCACCACTCCCTTCGACCTCGCGGTCAGCCACCTGCGTCCCGAGCGATCGCTGAGCTACAACCCCGTCGTCCAGGTGATGTTCGCCTTCCACGAGGAGAACCGCACGGTCACGCTGCCCGGCGAGGCCGGCGACGTTGAGGTACGGCGCACCATCATGCCGACGGGCACCGCCAAGTTCGACATCACCTGGTCGGTGTTCCGGGGGCCGGACGGGCTGCGGCTGGAAGCGGAGTACGCGACGGACCTGTTCGAGCCGTCGACCATCGAGGCCCTCGTCGGCCACTGGCGGGTCCTGCTCGCCGGGGTAGCGGCCAGCCCGGACGTGCCGATCGGCCAGCTTGACCTGATGCCGACCGCCGAACGTCAGTCAATCGCGCAGTGGTCAGGCACGCAGGAGTCAGGCACGCAGGTGTCAGAGGAGCCGGCAGCCGCCGACGCGACCGTGCACGGGCTGGTAGCGCAGAACGCGGCGGCCGCCCCGGACGAGGTCGCCGTGACCTGCGGCGGCGGCCAGCTCACCTACCGGGAGCTGGACTCGCGGGCGAGCGCGCTGGCCCTGCGCCTGCGCGGCCTCGGGGTCGGCCCCGAGTCCCGCGTCGGAGTGCTGCTCGAGCCGTCCCTGGAGACCGTCGTCGCCAGCCTGGCCGTGCTGAAGGCGGGCGGCGCCTATGTCCCGCTGGACGTGGCCTTCCCCGCTGACCGCATCGAGTTCATGCTGACCGAAGCCGGCGCCGGGCTGGTGCTCGCCAGCGCCGCGACCGCCGGTACCGTCCCGGCCGGGCCCTGGAGGGTACTCGAAGCCGGCGCCGGCCCAGATCGGGGCGAGCCCGCGGCGGCGCAACCTTTCCTCCCTGTGCGGCCGGACAATGCCTGTTACGTCATTTTCACCTCAGGTACCACCGGCCGCCCCAAGGGCACGCTGGTCACGCACGCCAACGTCACCGGGCTCATCAGCGCGGCGCGCCAGTGCCTGGAGGTCGGGCGGGGTGACGTGTGGACGATGTTCCACAGCCTGGCCTTTGACTTCTCCGTGTGGGAGGTCTGGGGGGCGCTGATCACCGGCGGCCGGGTGGTGGTGGTGCCTGGCCTGGTCAGCCGCGACACCGGGGCGTTCTACGGCCTTGTCCGCGACGCCGGCGTGACCGTGCTCAGCCAGACGCCCTCCGCGTTCCGCCAGTTCGAGGCGGTGGACGCGCGAACGGGTGCCGAACTGAGCCTGCGCGCCGTGATCTTCGGCGGGGAGGCGCTTGACCAGGGCTCCGTGCGGCGCTGGGCTTCCCGGCATGGCTACGCCGGCCCGCGCCTGATCAACATGTACGGGATCACCGAGACGACGGTGCACGTCACGTTCGGCGAACTCGACGACGAGTTGCTCGGGCGGGCGCTGACCCCGCTCGGGACACCGCTGCCCGGCGTCGTTGTCCACGTGCTTGACGACCGGGGCGAGCCGTGCCCGGTCGGCGTGCGGGGCGAGATCTATGTCGGCGGCTCCGGCGTGACCCGCGGCTACCTGGGCCGGCCCGAGCTGACCGCCGGGCGCTTCGTGCCCGATCACCTGAGCGGCGAGGGCGGCAAGCCCGGCGGCCGCCTGTACCGCAGCGGCGACCTGGCACGCTGGAACGCCGACGGCGGCCTGGAATACCTCGGGCGGTCGGACGCCCAGGTCAAGGTGCGCGGCTACCGCATCGAGCTCGGCGAGATCGAGACGGCGCTGACCGCCCACCCGGGCGTGCGCGAGGGCGTCGTCCTGGCCTACGGCGACGGCGGGCAGACCGACCTGGCGGCCTACCTGGTGCCGCGCGAGAGCGCGCCGTCCGCGAGTGACCTGCGGGCCTGGCTCGGCCAGCGGCTGCCCGCGTACATGATTCCCCGTGCCTTCGTCGTCATCGACGCCATGCCGCTGACGCCCCAGGGCAAGGTCGACCGGCAGGCACTGCCCCCGCCTGAGGATATCCGCCCTGACCTGGACACCGAGTTCGTCGACCCGCTGGCAGGCGTGGAGGAGACGCTGGCCGGCATCTGGAGCCAGGTGCTGAGGGTGGACCGGGTGGGCCGGAACGACAACTTCTTCGACCTGGGCGGGGACTCCATCCGCAGCATTCAGGTGGTGGGCCAGGCTCAGGCCGCCGGGCTGCGGCTCGCGCTGCAGGATCTGTTCCGCCATCCCACGCTGGCCGAGCTAGCCGGCGCGACCGCCCAGGACCAGGCCCGGCAGGCCAGGCCCGCGCTCGAGCCGTTCGCCCTGGTAGCGCCGCAGGACGCCGGCCGGCTGCCCGCCGGGCTGATCGACGCTTACCCGATGGCGGAACTGCAGGTCGGCATGGTCTACGAGATGGAGCTCGACCCGGGCCGCAGCTCCTATCACAACGTCGACAGCCTGAGGGTCGCGAGCGTCTTTGACGAGGGGCTGTTCCGCGCGGCCGTGGCCTCGGTGGTGCAGCGGCATCCGATCCTGCGGACGTCCTTTGACCTGAGCGGCTATTCCGAGCCGTTGCAGCTGGTGCACGCGTCGGCGGAGCTGCCCGTGGCGGTGTCTGACCTGCGCGGGCTTGACGTGGCGGCGCAGGATGACGTGGTCGGCGAGTACGTAGCGGGTGAGCGGGGGCGGCTGTTCGACCATTCGCGGCCGCCGTTGCTGCGGTTCGGGATTCACGTGCTCTCCGGTGGGCTGTTCGCCTGGACGGTGACCGAGCACCACGCGATCTTCGACGGGTGGAGCCTGCATTCGACGCTGTCGGAGGTCGCCGCGGGGTACCAGCGGCTGCTGGCCGGGCCGGCGGCCGGAACGGCGGCGGCGCGGCCGCCCGCAGTGTCCTCGTACCGGGACTTCGTGGTGGCGGAACGGGCCGCGGTGGAGTCGGCGGACAGCGAGGGGTTCTGGCTCGGGAAGGTGTCGGACCGGCCGGACTGCCGCCTGCCGCGGTGGCCGGCGGACCTGGCCGCCGGCGCGGCCCCGGAGACGGCCCCGGCGACCGACCCGGACACGGCCCCGGACGCGGAGGCCCGGCCGGGGGAGTGGCGGCTGCGCAGCGAGGCGGCGGGGTACGCCTCGGTCGAGACGCTGCTGCCGGCCGGGCTGTGCGACGCCGTGGTGGCGCTGGCGCGGCGGTGCGGGGTGCCGGTCAAGTCGGTGGTGCTGGCCGCTCACCTGCGGGTGATGAGCCTGGTGACCGGCAGCGCGGACCTGCTGGTCGGGCTGACCGCGAACGGGCGGCTCGAGGAGCAGGACGGCGCTGAGGTACGCGGCCTGTTCCTCAACACGGTGCCGCTGCGGGTCGAGCTGCCCGCCGGAAGCTGGCGGGAGCTGATCGGCGCGGTGTTCGACGCGGAGCGGGAGCTGCTGCCGCACCGCCGGTACCCGCTGGGGGTGCTGCAGCGCAAGCTCGGCGGCGGCGGCGCGCTGTTCGAGGCCAACTTCGTGTACAACCACTTCCACGTGCTTGACGCGGCCTTCGGGGCCGGGCAGATGCAGATCCTGGACGAGAAGATCCAGAGCTTCACCACGGTGCGGCTGGAGCCGACGAACTTCCCGCTGAACGTCGGTTTCCTGCGCAGCCCGTTCTCCACCCGGATGCTGCTCGCGCTTGACTACCACACCGACGTGCTGGCCGATGACCAGGTGCTGCTCATGCGCGGCTACTACCTGCGGGTCCTCGAGGCCATGACCGCCGACCCGCAGGCCCCCCACCACCTGGCCGCGCTGCTCGGCCAGGCCGAACGGGAGCTGCTGGCATCGTGGAACGACACGGACGCCGAGGTACCGCCCGCCCTGGTGCACCAGCTTGTGCGGGCACGGGCCGTCGCCGCGCCGGACGCCGTCGCGGTCGTGTCCGGGCCGGGCGCCCTGACGTACGGCGAGCTCGACGCGCGGGCGGATCAGCTGGCGTGGCGGCTGCGCGGCCTGGGGGTCGGGCCGGACATCGCGGTAGGACTGTGCCTGGAACGATCGCTGGAAATGGTCGTCGGGCTACTCGCCATCCTCAAGGCAGGCGGCGTGTACGTGCCGCTCGACGCGGCGTTCCCGGCGGACCGGCTCTCGTACATGCTCAGCCAGGTCAGCGCGCCGGTCGTGCTGGCCCACGACAGCACCGCCGGCCGGCTCCCGGCCGGCTCGTGGCAGGTCATCAACCTCGATGCCGAGCCGGCCGCCGCCTCGCCCGCCGGCCCGGCCGCCGCCCTGCCCGAGCTGGCCGCGCCCGACAACGCGTGCTACATCATCTTCACCTCGGGTTCCACGGGCCAGCCCAAGGGCGTCGTCACCCGGCACCGCAACGTCACCGAGCTGCTGCACGGCGGCGACTGCCTCACCCTCACCCCCGCCGACACCCTGCTGCAGATCGCGCCGCTTCCCTTTGACAACTCCACGTTCGAGCTGTGGGCGCCGCTCGCGGCGGGCGCCCGCCTCGTCCTGGCCCCGCCGATCCAGTACGGCCCCGCCGACGTCGCCCGCTGGACCCGTGACCACCACGTCACGGTCCTGCACGCCACCGCCTCCCTCTTCGCGCTGCTCGTCGAGCACGAGCCGCAGCTCTTCGACCAGCTCCGAAGGTTCCTCACCGGCAGCGAGACCGTGTCGCCCAGGCACGCCGCCCAGATCCTGGCCCGCTGCCCGCAGCTGGAGATCGTCAACTGCTGGGGGCCCACCGAGACCACCACGTTCTCGGTCTGCGGCACCTATACCCTCGACACCCTGCCCGACGGGCCGCTCCCGCTCGGCGGCCCGCTGGCCAACACCCGCGTCTACGCGCTCGACCAGTACGGCCAGCACGCCCCGGTCGGCACCCCGGGCGAGCTCTACGTCACCGGGCCCTGCCTGGCCCGCGGCTACCTCAACCAGCCGGCCCTCACCGCCGAGCGCTTCATCCCGCACCCCGACTGCCCGCCCGGCGTCCGCCTCTACCGCACCGGCGACCGCGGCCGCTGGTCCCCCGGCGGGCGCGTCGACTTCCTCGGCCGCGTCGACCACATGGTCAAGATCCGCGGCTACCGCATCGAGCTCGGCGAGATCGAGACCGCCCTGCGCGGCCGCGACGACATCCGCGAGTGCGTGGTCGTGGTCAGGCACGAGTCAGGCCAGCCCGACCTGGTGGCCTACCTGGTAGCTGACGGGAACCCGCCGGCCATCGCCGAGCTGCGCGCCTGGCTGCGCCGGCGCGTGCCCGAGTACATGGTGCCGAGCGTCTTCATGGTCCTCGACGCGCTGCCGCTCACCCCGCGCGCCAAGGTCGACCGCGCCGCCCTGCCCGCGCCCGAGACCGACGGCGCGCGCCCTGAGCTCGAGCAGCCGTTCGTCGCTCCCATGCCCGGGGTGGAGGAGGTGCTCGCCGGCCTGTGGCGCCGGGTGCTCGGCCTGATTCAGGTGGGCCGTCACGACAACTTCTTTGACCTGGGCGTCGACTCGATCCGGAGCATCCAGATGCTCGGCCAGGCCAGGACCGCCGGCCTGCAGTTCGCCCTCCAGGACATTTTCCGCCATCCGACCCTCGCCGAGCTCGCCCGGGTGGTCGGCTCCGTCGGCCGCGCCGTGGCACCGCCTGACCCCTTCGCGCTCATCGCACGGGAGGACCGGCGCCGGCTGCCGGCCGGGCTCGTCGACGCCTACCCGATGGCCGAGCTCCAGGTCGGCATGGTCTACGAGATGGAAAAGGACCCCGAGCGGCTCCCGTACCACAACGTCCACTCGCTTCGCGTCACGGCGCCGTTCGACGAGGAAAAGTTCCGCGCGGCGGTGGCCCGTGTCGTGGAGCGGCACCCGATCCTGCGCACCTCCTTTGACCTCACCAGCTACCGCGAGCCGCTCCAGCTTGTCCACCCGGCCGCCGAGGTCGGGCTGACGGTGTCGGACCTGCGCGCCCTGCGCCCCGATGAGCAGCGCGCCGAGGTGGCCGGGTTCCAGCACAGCGAGCGGCACCACGCGTTCGACCTGAGCGCCGCGCCGCTGTGCCGGATGGGCGCGCACCTGCTCGACGACCGCGCCTTCCAGTGGACGGTCACCGAGCACCACGCGATCTTCGACGGCTGGAGCCTGGCCTCAGCCGTCTCGGAGATCATCGAGAACTATCAGCTGCTGCGGGCGGGGAACGAGCCGCATCGCCGCCCGGTGCGGTCGCTGTACCGTGACTTCATCACGGCCGAGCGCGCCGCGCTCGGTTCGCCGGAGAGCGAGGGCTTCTGGCTCGACAACGTGGCCGACCGTCCGGACGGCAGGCTGCCGCGCTGGCGGCCTGACCGGGTGAGCGGGCTGGCCGGGCAAGTCAGGGACGACGAGCGGCACAACCGCGACGAGGAGCGCGGCTGGGGCGAGCTGACCACGCTGCTGACCGAAGATCTGCTGACCAGGCTGACAGCGCTGGCCAGGCGTTGCGGGGTGCCGGTCAAGTCGGTGGTGCTCGCGGCGCACCTGCGGGTGATCAGCATGGTCACCGGCAGCCCTGACCTGCTGATCGGGTTCGCCGCCAACGGCCGCCTTGAAGAGGAGGACGGCGCCGAGGTACTCGGCCTGTTCATGAACACCGTCCCGCTGCGGGTCCGGCTGCCGGAGGGCAGCTGGCTTGACCTGATCCGCGCCGCCTTCGCCGCCGAGCGGGAAATGCTGCCGCACCGCCGCTACCCGTTCGGGGCGCTGCAGCGCCTGCTCGGCGGCGGCGCCATGCTCGAAGTCAACTTCGGCTTCAACAACTTCCGCCAGCTCGACTCCGACGCCCTGGCGGACATCGCCGGGCAGCAAGATGACGGGGCGGGCGGCATGGCCAGGACCAACTTCCCGCTCGTGGTCGCCTTCAGCCAGGAGCCGGGAACCCCGGACCTGCGGCTTGACCTGGAGTACGACGCGCGGGAACTGGCCCCTGGCCAGGTCAGCCTGCTCCGCGACTACTACCTGCGCGCGTTCGAGTCCATGACGGCCGACCCGGAGGCCGGCCACCGGCTGGCGCCGCTGCTCGGCCCGGCCGAGCTGGCGCTGACCGCCTCCTGGAACGACAACAGCGCCGACATCGCGCCGGTGCCCGTGCACCAGCTCGTGCAGGCGCGGGCGGCGGCCGACCCGGACGCGGTCGCACTGGTCTGCGGGTCGCGGTCGCTGACCTACGGCGAGCTCAACGCGCGGGCGAACCAGCTCGCCTGGCGGCTGCGCGAGCTGGGGGTCGGCCCCGAGGTCTTCGTGGGCGTCTGCCTGGAACGGTCGGCCGAGATGGTGATCGCCCTGCTGGCGACCCTGAAGGCGGGCGGCGCGTACGTGCCGCTCGACGCGGCCTATCCCGCCGACCGGCTCGGCTACATGCTCCGCCAGGCCGGCGCGCCGATCGTGCTGGCTCACGACAACACCGAGGACCTGCTCCCGGCCGGGCTGTGGCAGGTCATCAACCTCGACACCGACCTCGCCGCAGCGCCGGAGCGGACCCCCGACCTGCCGGAGCTGGTCACGGGCGACAGCGCCTGCTACGTCATCTTCACCTCGGGCTCCACCGGCCAGCCCAAGGGCGTGGTCACCGTGCACCGCAACGTCACCGAGCTGCTGCACGGCGGCGACTGCCTCGCCCTCACTCCCGCCGACACCATCCTGCAGCTCGCGTCCCTGTCCTTCGACGTCTCGACCTTCGAGCTGTGGGCGCCGCTCGCGGCCGGCGCCCGGCTCGTCCTTGCCCCGCCCGTCAGGTACGGCCCGGCCGAGATCGCGGCCTGGGCCGCCGAGCACGAGGTCAGTGTCCTGCACGTCACCGCGTCCCTGTTCGCGCTGCTGGTCGAGCACGAGCCGCGGGTCTTCGACCAGCTGCGCCGCTGCCTCACCGGCAGTGAGACGGTGTCGCCCCGGCACGCCGCCCAGATCCTGGCCCGCTGCCCTGACCTCGAGCTCGTGAACTGCTGGGGGCCGACCGAGACCACGACCTTCTCGGTGTGCGGCACCTTCACCCGCGACACCCTGCCGGGCGGGCCGCTCCCGCTCGGCAGCCCGCTGGCCAACACCGGGGTCTACGCGCTCGGCCAGGCAGGCCAGCCCGCGCCGGTCGGCACCGCGGGCGAGCTGTACGTATCCGGTCCCTGCCTGGCCCGCGGCTACCTCAGCAACCCGGCGCTGACCGCCGAGCGGTTCACCCCCGATCCGTTCGGCCCGCCCGGCAGCCGCCTGTACCGCAGCGGCGACCGGGGCCGCTGGTCCGCTGACGGCCGCGTCGACTTCCTCGGCCGCGTCGACCACATGGTCAAGATCCGCGGCTACCGCGTCGAACTCGGCGAGGTCGAGGCCGCGCTGGAACGCTCACCCGACGTCCAGCAGGCCACCGCGCTCGCCGCGCAGGACCCGTACGGCGATAGCGAGCTGCGCGCCTATGTCGCCGCCGCGATCGGGCGCCGGCCGGACGCGGCGAGCCTGCGGGCCCACCTCGAATCAGCGCTCCCGCGCTACATGGTGCCCAGCGTGATCCTCGTGCTTGACCAGCTGCCGGTCAACGCCAACGGCAAGGTCGACACTGGCGCCCTGCTCGCCATGGAACGGGCGCCGGAGTCGCATCGCGCCGATGCGCGCCCGCCCCGTACCCCGATCGAGCAGGAGATAGCGGGGATCTGGGCGGAGACGCTGGGTACCGAGGTCGCCGACGTGCGCGACGACTTCTTCGGGCTGGGCGGGAACTCCCTGCTCGCGGTCCGCATGCTGTTCCTGCTGCGGGACCGCCTGCTCGTCGACATCGGCCTGCCCGTGCTGATGCGGACTTCGGACCTGGCGGCGTTCTGCGCGGAGGTCGAGCAGAAGTTCAACGAGCTGATGGGCGGCGTTGACCTGGGCTCCATGATCGCCGAGCAGGCGGGCGAGGCACGCGGATGAGTCACCTTCCCGGCGAAGAAAGGTCATAAAAGTGCTGGTACTCGGGTTCAGCGGGCTCGACCGTTCGCTCGGGTTCAAGGAGCGCGTCGTTCCTGGCCTGGACGCCCGCGAGCTGCGCTACCGCCAGGGCATGGACTCGGCTGCCGCGATCGTGAGCGAGGACGGGGTGCTCGCCGCCTCAGCGCAGGAGCGCCACGACGGCGTCAAGACCACCGGTGCCTTTCCCGCCGACGCCATCGAAGCCTGCCTGCGCATGGCCGGCGTGACGCTGGACGACATCGACTTCGTGGCCCACAGCTTCTGCTACGAGCCTTCGGTGGTCCATGAGCTCGACGAATTCGCCGGCCGCTGGTACGACCAGGTGTACAGCAAGGCGGTGCAGCTCGAGGTGCTGCGGGCGCGCTATCCGGGCCAGGACTGGGACCGCAAGCTGGTGCGCGTGCGCCATCACCTGGCCCACGCCGCCAGCGCCTACTACCTGAGCGGCTTCGGCGAGTCGGCGGTGCTGGTCGCCGATGGCATGGGGGAGACCGAGTCGACCTCCGTCATGGCCGGGCGCGGCGCCGAGCTGCGCACGCTTCGCGGCTACCCGATCTCGGCCTCCCTGGGGATCTTGTACAGCGTCGTGACGCACTACCTCGGCTTCCTGCCTGGCATGGACGAGTACAAGGTGATGGGGCTCGCTCCCTACGGTGACCGGAGCCGGTTCGCTGGCGTCGCGCGTGAGCTGACTGAGCTGGGCTCGAAGGGCCAGCTGCTCGTCCCGGCGCTGTCCCGCGACCAGTCGCCGACGGACCGGGAGACCCACCGCGGGGTGCTCAACGCGCTCGAAGATCTCTTCGGCCCGGCCAGGCATCCCGAGGCGCCGGTCGAGCAGCGGCACATGGACGTGGCCGCCACGCTGCAAGATTGCCTGGAGCGCGGCCTGCTGCACGTGCTGACGCAGGCCGGCCGGCAGCTGGGCTCGGCGAACCTGTGCATGGCCGGCGGGGTCGCGCTGAACTGCACGGCGAACGGGCTGATCCTGCGCAGCGGCGAGTTCGACGACGTCTTCGTGCAGCCGGCCGCCGGTGACGACGGCACGGCGCTCGGCGCCGCGCTGTGGCAGCTGCACAGCCGCGTCCCGGTCGCGCCCGCCCGGATGACCATGCCCTACTGGGGCGATTCCTTCAGCGACGAGCAGGTCGCCGCGGCCGTGCGCGGGCTCGGCCCGGGCATGAGGTCGCCGCGCTCGGCGAGGACGAGCTCGCGGCGGCGGCGGCCGAGCTGATCGCCGCGGGCTCGATCGTCGCCTGGTTCCAGGGGCGGATGGAATTCGGCCCAGGGCGCTGGGCAACCGGAGCATCCTCGCCGACCCGACCCGGCCGGGCATGCGCGCCCACCTGAACGCCGTCGTGAAGCAGCGCGAGGAATTCCGGCCCTTCGCCCCGGCCGTGCTCGCCGAGGAGGCGGGAAAGTACTTCGAGATCACGCCGGGCACTGAGCGCGCCTTCGAGCACATGCTGTTCGTCGCCGATGTCCGCGCGGAGTACCGCGACCGGCTCCCCGCGATCACCCACGTGGACGGCTCCGCCCGGCTGCAGATCGTCCGGCGGGACAGCGCGCCGCTGTTCTGGAAGCTGATCAGGGCGGCCGGCGGCCGCCTTGGGGTGCCGATCGTGCTCAACACCTCGTTCAACCTGCGCGGCCAGCCCGTCATCAGGACGCCCGATGAGGCGGTCGCTACCTATGCCCGCTCGGCCATCGACGCCCTGGCGATCGGCGGCTGGCTGGTCACCCGATCGCCGAGCGCCGCGCCCGCCCAGGGAAGGACGGTTGGTTCCCATGCCTGAGGGTGTGCCTGACCACGGGGTACCTGACTCCGTCCGGGAGGCGCTCGCGCAGGTCTGGCAGGAGGAGCTGGCCGTCGGCGAGGCTCACGACGAGGACAACTTCTTCCGGCAGGGCGGCCACTCGGCCCTGGCGGTGCAGGTCGCGCTCCGCCTGCGCCAGCTCCTTCGGGCGGACGTGGACCTGGACATCCTGTACCAGTACCCGGAGTTCGGCAAGCTCGCCGTGGCGCTCGCCGCCGGGGTCAGCGGCGCGGCCGGCGCGGAGCAGCGGGAACTCACCCCGGCGCAGGAGCGGATCTGGTTCGTCGAGCAGCTCCACCCGCGGACGGCCGCCTACCACCTCAGCGTCCTGTACCGCTTCGACGGCCGGCTCGACCTGGCGCGGCTGCGGCAGGCATTCGCGGCGCTGGCGGCGCGTCATGAGGCGCTGCGAACCGGTTTCCGCCGGCCGGGCCAGGCGATCGTGGCCGGTGCGGCCCAGGTGACGGTACGGCATGTCGACGCGGGCGACGCGAGCGAGCTGACCGTGTCGCGGCTGCTGGACAAGGAAGCCAGGAATCCCTTCGACCTCGACCGGCCGCCGCTGATCAGGGCCCTGGCGGTGGGCCGGGGCGAGGCCGGCGACTGGCTGCTGGTCACCGTGCATCACCTGGTATGCGACGGGGCGTCGCTCGACCTCATCGAGGCGGACTTGCAGCGCGCGTACGCCGGGGCCGGCGACGCGGGCGAGCCCGGCCGCCAGGACGTCCCGGTCGCCCAGGCGGTCACCCAGTACCTGCGGGACCCCGACGCCGCGCTGGAGTACTGGCGGGCCGCTCTCGCCGGGCTTCCCGCGGAAAGCTCGCTGCCTTACGACCGGCCGCGACCGAAGGTGCTCGGGGTCGCCGGCTCGGTTCACCGGGCGGAAATACCAGCGCAGGCGCTCGCCCTGCTCGACAGCCTGGCCGAGCAGGAGGGACTGAGCCCGTTCATGGCCTGGACCGCGGCCTTCGGTGTCGGCCTGGCGGCGGCGACCGGCGACCGCGACCTGGCCGTGGTGACGCCCGTGTCCGCGCGCGGGCCGGCGCAGGCGCGCGACGTCGGGCTGTTCGTGAACACCGTGCCGCTGCGCCTCGTCCTGCCCCCGGGGGCTACCGCGCGCACCGCCGCCAGGCTGGCGCGCCGGGTGGTCGCCGGGGCGCTGGCGAACTCCCAGACCCCCATGCAGGCCATGATCGAGCGGGCCGGCCTCGGCGGCGGCCTGTCGCGGGTGCCGCTGGGGCAGACGACGCTGACCTACGTCGATGACTCCCGGTGGAGCTGGCGGCCAGGCGGGGTGTCAGCGAGCCGCGAGCTGTACCCGACCGGCACCGCCAAGTACGAGCTGGCCTGGCTGGTGACCAGGCGGGCGGCCGGGGCCAGCGCCGTGCTCGAGTACAGCACGGAGTTGTTCTCGCCGCAGGCGGCCAGCGAACTGCACGCGGCGCTCGTGACGGCGGTCACGGCCGCGTTCGCCCGGCCGGACACCGAGATCCTGACCGCCGTCGCGGCGGGCGCCGCCCGGCGGCCTGGCTACCGGCCGGTCACCGAGCTGATCGCCGCGCAGGCCCGCGAGCACCCGGACTACGTCGCCATCGTCCACGGCGCTGACCGCCTCAGCTACGCCGACCTTGACCAGCGGGCGGCCGCCGTGGCGGCCGGGCTCGCCGCGTCCGGCGCCGGCCGCGGCGACATCGTCGCCCTCCCGATGGCCCGCAGCGCGAATGCCGTGACGGCGGCTCTGGGAGCCCTCCGCGCGGGCTGCGCCTACCTGCCGCTCGACGTGAGCCAGCCAGCCGCGCGGACGCGGATGCTCATCGAGCAGTGCCGGCCGCGAGCCGCCATCACCGACACCGCCGACCTGGCCGGGCCGATCGCCGACCTCGTGCCGGTGCTCAGCATGGGCGAGCTGCTGGCATCCGGCGCCGCCGGCGGGCAGGACGAGCGCCCGGTGGCGGTCACCCCGCAGGACACGGCCTGCGTGATCGGCACCTCGGGCTCCACGGGCCGGCCCAAGGCCGTGCTGGTGCCGCACGGGGCGATCACCGCGCTGGTCCCGGACGCGAACTACCTGAGCTTCACGCCGGATGACCGGGTGGCGTACTCATCCAATCCGGCGTTCGACGCCGTGCTCATCGAGGTGTGGGGGACGCTCACCAGCGGCGCCACCCTCTTCGTCGTAGACCGCGAGGTCGCGCTGACGCCCCGGCTGCTGCGGGAATTCCTGGCCGAGCGGCGGATCACTGTCATGGTCATGGCGACGTCGCTGTTCCACCAGGTGGTGGACTTCGAGCCGGACGCCTTCCAGGGGCTGCGCGTGCTGCTTTTCGGCGGTGAGGTGTGCGACCAGAAGCGGCTGGAGAAGCTGCTGTCCGGCCGCCCGCCCGGCCGCGTGGTGAACGTCTACGGGCCGACCGAGAACACGACGGCCACCACTACCCACGACATCACCCTTTCCGACCTGGCGGGCATCGTGCCCATCGGCCGGCCGGTCTCCGGTGCCGAGCCGCATGTCCTGCGCCCCGACGGGACGCCCGCCGGGCCCGGCAAGGCCGGCGAGCTCTACATCGGCGGCACCGGCCTGGCCAGCGGGTACCACCTGGCGCCGGCCATGACGGCCGCGGCGTTCGTGCCCGATCCGTTCGGCCGGGCCAGGGGCGCGCGGTTGTACCGGACCGGCGACTTCGTCCGGCAACTCCCCGACGGTGCCTTCATCTTCATCGGGCGCGACGACGACCAGGTGAAGATCAGGGGCTTTCGGGTCGAGCTTGGCGAGATCGACCTCGCGATCCGGCGCCAGGACGACGTCGCGGACGTGGCGGTGCTCAGCCGCCCGACGCCGGACAGCGCCGAGATCTTCGCGTTCGTCACGGGAACGGCGCCGCTGGACGGGGCCGGGCTGACCAGGCGGCTGCGGCAGGAACTGCCCGACCACATGGTCCCGGCGATCGTGGTGCTTGACCGGATGCCGATGAACCCGAACGGCAAGATCGACCGGCGCGCCCTGGCCGCCGCGATCCCGGGCGCTGCCGAGCCGGGCGATGCTCGGGGCGACGTGCGGCCGGCAGCGGAGGGCGACGGCGGCTTGATGGCCGAGATGGCGGCGCTCTGGCGGGAGATCCTCGGAGTCGGGGAGATCGGGCCCGACGACGACTTCATCGCGCTCGGCGGTCAGTCGATCAAGGCGCTGCGGCTGCTGGCCCGCGTCGACGAGGCGTTCGGCGTCCAGCTCGAGCTAGCTGAGGTTCTGGGCAATCCCACGCTGCTCGCTGTCACCAGCCTTGTCCAGGCCGCCCGCGACGGCGACGCCGAGGGGAGTTTCGGTGCCTGACCACGGCTCCGCCACCCTGGCGCGGTTCCTTGCGCAGGCGCGGGCGCACCCGCGGGCGCCGGCGGTGGAAGACGAGCACGGCCTGCTGTCCTACTCCGAGCTGCTGGCCCGCGTCCGCGCCGGGGCCGGCAAGCTCGCCGCCGACGGGGCGGGACCCGGCTCCCGGGTGGCGCTCGAATGCGGCTACGGCCGGGACTACGTCACCGCCTTGCTCGCCGTCTGGCAGCTCGGCGCGACGCCCGTCCCGCTTGACCCGGCGCTGCCCGCCGAGCGGCGGCTCTTCCAGATCAGGCAGGCCGGCTGCGACGCGGCGGTGACCAGCCCGGAGTCCGACGGCGTCACCGCAGCCGAGGTGGCCGGGCGCGAGCGGGCCGGCCGGGACGAGGCCGACGCCGCGGCGTACATCCTGTTCACCTCGGGCTCGACGGGCCGGCCCAAGGGCGTCACGGTCGAGCACGCGGCCCTGCTGGGGATGCTTGACTGCGTCGCCGGCCGGATGGGCTTTCGCCGGGGCGACCGGATGGCAGCCCATACCAACACGGTCTTCGACGTGTCCGTGTTCGAGACCATGATGCCGATGGCGGTCGGGGGCTGCCTGGCCGTCGCGCCCGCCCGCTCGGCGCGCAATCCGGAGATCTTCGCGAACTGGCTGCTGGCCAGCCCCGTGGACGCCGCGGTCGCCACGCCGAGCCAGCTGCGGCTCGTGCTTCCATTCCTGGGCGGGCGCACCGTGATCGGCAAGCTCATGAGCGCGGGAGAGGCGGTGACCGCCGCACTGGCGGAGGAACTGCGGTCGGTGTGCGACGTGCTGTGGAACGGCTACGGCCCCACCGAGGCCACGGTGCTCGCCATGTGCGCCGAGCTGACCCCGCCCTGGGACGACCCGATGCCGATCGGGCGCCCGGTCGACGGCCTCACGGCGCACCTGCTCGACGAGGCACTGCGGCCGGTGCCGCCGGGCGAGCCTGGCGAGCTGTGCCTGTCCGGGCGCGGAATCGCCCGCGGCTACGTCGGCGATCCCGAGCAGACCGGGCGCGTCTTCGTGACCGGGCCAGGCGGGATGCGGATCTACCGCACCGGCGACATCGCCGCGGCCCGGCCCGACGGCCAGTACGTCTACCACGGCCGCAGGGACCATCAGGTCAAGATCCGGGGCAACCGGGTCGAGCTCGGCGAGGTGGAGGCGGCGGCGCTGCGCGACCCGTCGGTGCAGCACGTCGCGGCCATGGTCATGCAGGTGCGGCAGGACCAGCCCGAGCTGTACCTGGCGGTAGCGGCGGCGCCCGGCCGCGAGCCGGACGCCGGCGCGCTGCGCGACCACCTGGGCAGGCTGCTGCCCGGTTACATGCTGCCGCGCGGCGTCCTGTACTTCAGCGACCTGCCCATCAACACCTCGGGCAAGATCGACCGCCAGGCGGTGCGCAAGCTCGTAGAGACCCGACTCAGATCCGACTGATGCCCGGCTGACCTAGCCGAGCACCGAAAAGAAAGGAACCGGCACGCCATGTCCGAGCCAGACCCGCAGATCCCGCACGTAGTCGTCATCAACGACGAGGAGCAGTACTCGATCTGGGCAGCCGACCGCGAGATCCCGGCCGGCTGGCACGCGACCGGAGTGTCAGGCACCCGCGACGAGTGCCTGGCCCACATCGGCGAGGTGTGGACCGACATGCGTCCCAAGAGCCTGCGGCTGGCCATGGCGGCCAGCGCCGCCGCCGGTGACCAGGGTGACCAGGCTGAGCCGGGCCCGGCGTCCTCCTCCGACGCGGCTGTCTGACCCGCCGCCCATGGCCCGCCTGCGCGCTGACGGCACCCGGATGCTGGCCTGCCTGCGGGAGCTCGCGCGCATCGGCGCCGATCCCAGGGGCGGGCTGACGCGGCTCGGGCTGACCGCGGCCGAGAGCCAGGCTCGCGCCTTCATCGGCGAGCTGAGCCGCTCGGCCGGGCTGGTCACCGAGATCGACCCGGCGGCGAACCTGCTCGTCCGCCGCCCGGGCGCCGATCCCGGCAAGCCGGTCCTGCTCATGGGCTCGCACCTGGACACGGTCGTGCGGGGCGGCTGGCTCGACGGCGCCTACGGGGTGGCCGCCGCCGTCGAGGCGCTCCGGGTTCTCGCCGGACTCGGGTGCGAGCTGTCCTGCGAGCCGGTGGCCGTCGCGTTCGCCAATGAGGAAGGCGCGCTCATCCAGGAGCCGTTCTGGGGCTCGCGGGCGCTGTGCGGCGTCCTGGATGAGGCGCTGGCGGCCGCGGACGACGCCGGCCGCCCGGCTCGCGACTACCTCGCCGAGGCGGGCGGGGACCCGGGACGGCTGGCCGAGGCGGCGTGGGCCCCGGGCCGGATCAGGGCATTCCTCGAACTGCACATCGAGCAGGGCCCGGTACTCGAGCGCCTTGGCCTGCCGATCGGGGTCGTCGACGGGATCGTGGGCCGGACCATACTGGAGGCCGAGATCAGCGGTGAGCAGCAGCACGCAGGCACCACGCCGATGCCGGACCGCAGGGACGCGCTGGCCGCGGCCGCCGAGTTGCTGCTGCGGATCCGCCGGATCGCCGCGGACGATCACATCTGCTCGACCGCCACCGTCGGGCACCTGGAGATCTCGCCCAACACGACGAACACGATCCCCGGCCTGGTGCGGCTCCGCGCTGACATCAGGGACACCGATGCCGGCCGGCTTTCCCGGGCCGAGTCGGCCGTCCTGGCGGCCGGCGCCCGCACCCAGGCGGAGACGGGGTGCCAGGTCACCATGCGGACGGCGCACCAGTCGCCGCCCGTCCGCACCGATCCTGAGCTGCGGCAGGTGATCGCGGACGCGGCGGCCGGGCTGGGGCTGCGTGATCACCTCATGCCCAGCGGGGCTGGCCACGACGCGCAGATCGTCGCCGGCATCGCCCCGGTCGGCATGATCTTCGTTCCCAGCCGCGGCGGCGTGAGCCACGCTCCCCCGGAGGACACCAGCGACGCCGCGCTGGTACGGGGGGCCGACGTGCTGCTGGGCGCCGCGCTGCGGCTCACGGCCACCGCGATCGACGCGGATCAGGATCAGGGCGAGCTTAGTGCGATGGCCAGGAATGGGACCCCATGAAAAGCGTCACCTTTGTCGAGTTTCCCGTCTTCGAGCGAATCACGCCGCTGGTCTCCGGGTACCTGGAGGCGTATGCCTGCATCGATCCGTTCCTACGCGGCTCCTACCAGTTCGACAAGTACACGACCAATATCCGGACCTCGCCCGACGTCATCATCAAGGACCTGGCCGGGGCGGCGGCCGACATCTACGCGTTCAGCTGCTACGTCTGGAACATGGGCCTGGTGCGCACGGTCCTTGCCGGGCTGCGCCAGGCCAGGCCGCAGGCGCGGGTGCTGCTCGGCGGGCCGCAGGTCATGCACCACGCGCACGCCTATCTCGATCCCGCCGACGAGCGGATGGCGATCTGCAACGGCGAAGGCGAGATCACGTTCACGAATTACCTGCGCGCGCTGACCGAGCCCGCGCCTGACCTGCACGCGGTGGGCGGGCTCAGCTTCTACGCCGACGGCACGCTGGTGACCACGCCGGGGCAGCCGAGGATCAGCGACCTCAACGACATCCCGTCGCCGTTCCTGGCGGGGGCCTTCAGCTCCGGATACTCGATGAGCATCATCGAGACCAATCGCGGCTGTCCCTACCATTGCGGGTTCTGCTACTGGGGGGCCGCGACCAATGACCGCGTGTACCGGTTCGAGGAGGAGCGGGTACGCGATGAGATCACCTGGATGGCAAGGAACGAGATCCTCTTCATCTACATCGCCGACGCGAACTGGGGGATGCTGAGCAGGGACATCGAGTTCTCGCAGCACATCGCCGACTGCGCGCGCGAGTACCGGCTGCCCAACATCGTCTATTTCTCCGCCGCCAAGAACAAGCCGCACGCGGTCACCAAGATCACCAGCATCTTCCAGGACGCCGGGCTGATCTCATCGCAGCCCGTGTCGATGCAGACGATCGAGCCGCGCAGCCTGGAGCTCATCGCCCGCTCCAACATCAAGCTGACCGCGTTCGCCTCGGTACAGGAAGACCTGCGCGAGAAGGGCATCAGCTCGTTCATCGAGCTGATCTGGCCGCTGCCGGGAGAAACGCTCGAGTCGTTCAAGAGCGGGATCAGCACGCTGTGCGACAACGACGCGCAGACGGTGATCGCCTACTCGCACCTCCTGCTGAACAACACGCCGATCTACCACAGCCGCGACGACCTGGAACTGGTCACCAGGCCGGCCGGGGGTGACATAGGCGACGCGCGGATCGTGATCGCGACGCAGGACGTCTCCGAGGCGGAGTTCGCCGAGGGAATGCGCTATTTTTACGCCCTGCACGCCCTGCACAATACGCGGACAGTCCGCGCGATCGGGCGCTACCTGAGCAGGAAGCACGCGATCAGCTACGGCGAGCTGTTCTCGGCGTTCGCGGACTTCTGGCGCGAGCAGCCAGCGGACGATCCGATTGTCTCCTTCGTCGAGCGGTCCATCCGGAATGCCGAGTACTACGACATCAACAACTACGGGCTGTTCATTCATACCGTGCTGCACGAGCACAGGCACCTGTTCTCCGATCAGGTCAGGCGATTCCTGGCCAGCCAGCCGTGGTGGGCGGACGCCACGGTCAGGGCGCTGTACGACATCGACGTGCTCAACCGGCCCTACGTCTACAGCAACACCCCGCTTGACGATCATGAGCAGCCGCTCGAGGCACTGCGCGTCGTGGACCGCGCGGCGCGCAACTACACGGTCTTCGTGCCCGAGGAGTACTGGCAGGAACTCGCCGCGTGCGTGCGGCTTGAAGCACCCGCCGGCGACGGCCTGTTCGTGGTGGACCACAAGCGGATGCAGTACCCGCTCATGACAATGCAGACCGCTGACCATAACGGCAGCTACTGCCATGGAATGATCGAGAAGATCGAGAACATCGCGCCGTTGTGGCGGCCAGCGAATGCCGCTCCGTGAGGAGGCAGACCGTGTCCATGCCCGCCGGTGAAATCGAGCGGATCGCGGCGTGGAACGACACCCGCACCGGTTATCCGCGTGACAGCTCGCTGACCGAGCTGTTCGCCGGGCACGTCGCGAAGACGCCAGATGATCCGGCGCTGACCTACGGCGAGATCGCGCTGACCTACCGGCAGCTCGACCGGGTCGCCCGCGCCCTGGCGGCCAGGCTGCGGGAACTCGGGACCCGGCGCGGCTCGATAGTCGCGCTGCACACCGACAGGGACGCGGCCACGGTGGTAGGCATGCTCGCGGCCGTCAAGGCCGGGGCCGCCTACCTGCCGCTGGATCCGGCGCACCCGCCCGCCAGGCTGCGCGCGATCGCCGGGCAGGCCAGGCCCGCCGTGCTGCTGGTCAGCTCCGGCACCGGTGACTCGCTGCGGCTCGGGGTGCCGGCCGTGGCAGTAGCGCAGTACCTGCGCGGCCCGGCGGCCGATGACCCGGGACTTGACAGCGTGCCCGAGGCTCCCGCCGGACCGGATGACCTCGCCTATGTCATGTTCACGTCCGGGTCGTCGGGCACGCCGAAAGGCACCTGCGTCACCCATCGCAATGTCGTGCGGCTGGTGCGGGATACCAACTACGTCAGCTTCGGCCGCGAGGACAAAGTGGCGCAGATTTCCAACGCCGCCTTCGACGCCGCTACCTTCGAAGTGTGGGGCGCGCTGCTCGGCGGGGCGCACCTGATCGGCTTTGACCGCGACACCGTGCTGTCGCCTGGCAAGCTGGGAGTGGCCCTGCGGGAGTCCGGCATCACGACGATGGTGATGACGACACCCCTTTTCAACCAAATCGCCGCTGACGACCCTGGTGCCTTCGCCTGCGTCTCGCAGCTGCTGGTCGGCGGCGACGTGCTGGCGGTCAAGCAGGCGCAGGCCGTCGCCGCGCTGCCCGGGGTGGCCCTGTCGAACGGTTACGGGCCGACCGAGTGCACGACCTTCGCGGCCGTGCACCGCGTCACTTCGGTGCCCGCTGACCAGGTCAGGGTGCCTATCGGCAAGCCGATCGCCAACACCACCTGCTACGTGCTCGATGACCGGCTGAGCCCGCGGCCGGCCGGGGTGCCCGGCCAGCTCTACGTCGGGGGCGATGGCCTGGCCCGCTGTTACCTCGGCCATCCGGCCCTGACCGCCGACCGGTTCATTCCCGACCCGTTCGCCGCGCCCGGCAGCCGCATGTACGCGACTGGCGACCGGGTCCGCTGGCTGCCAGACGGCAGCCTGGACTTCATCGGGCGAGCCGACTTCCAGGTCAAGATCCGCGGCTTCCGGATCGAGCTGGCCGAGGTGGACGCGGCGCTGGCCGACCATCCGGCGGTCGCGGAAGCGGTGACGATCGTGACCGGCGACCAGGCTGAGGACAAAGCGCTGGTCGGCTACTACGCCGCGGCCGCCGGGACGGACGTGCCCGAGGCCGAGATCACGGCCCTGCTGGCGCGGCGGCTGCCCGAGTACATGATCCCCGCCCAGCTCATCCAGCTGCCCCGGCTGCCCAAGAACGCCAATGGCAAGATCGACCGGCAGAAGCTGCCCGCACCGCTCACGGCTCAGGCGGCGGACGCCGGAGCCGCCTCCCTCGATGAGCAGATCGCGGCCATTCTCGCCGAGCTGCTGAAGGTAACGTCGGTCGGCCTCGACGAGAACTTCTTCGACAGCGGCGGGCACTCGCTGCTGGCGACCAGGCTGCTGGCGACCCTGCGCACCCGGTTCCAGGCGGACATGACGCTCGGCCAGCTCTTTGACGACCCGACGGCGAGGGGCATCGCCGAATTCGTGCGCGCCGCCGGCACGTGAGCACGACAACAGGCGCGGCCTGGTTTCCGCCGTGGCGGACGGAAAGCGCCGGGGCGCTCGCGGCGCGTCCAGGCGCGCCCGTGCTGTTCTGCCTGCCGCACGCGGGGGCAGGCGCGTCCGTGTACCGGGACTGGGCGGCGCTGCTCGCCCCCGAGGTCGAGGTCGTGCCCGTCCAGCTGCCGGGCCGGGAGAGCCGGTACAAGGAGCCGCCTCTGCGGTCGGTCTCCGGCATTACCGCCGAGCTGATGGAGCCGCTGACCGACCGGCTCGAGCCGGATTTCAGCCTCTTCGGGCATAGCATGGGCGCGCTGATCGCCTACGAGCTGACGCGGGCGCTGGCCGCCAGGGGTACGCCGCCGAGGCGGCTGTTCGTCTCCGGTCATCGCGCGCCGCACCTGCCGCCCGCCCGGTCAGACGCGCATCTGCTGCCTGATCCTGAGCTGCTCGCCGTCATCGAAGAGCTGGAAGGCACCCCGCCCGAGGTGCTTGCCGAGCCGCAGCTCGTCCGGCTGATGCTCCCGTTGATGCGCGCCGACTTCGAGGCCTGCGAGACCTACAGCCACCCGCACGAGTCACCGCTGCCAGTGCCGGTCACGGCACTCGGCGGGCTGCGCGATCCCAGCGTCTCCGTGGCGGAGATCCGGGCCTGGCAGCACCTGACCTCGGCCGGCTTCGATGCCGAGATCTACCCCGGCGGCCATTTCTACCTGCACGAACTGCGCGACGAGGTCGTCGCGGCGCTCCTGGCCCGGCTGTCCGCGAGCTAGCCAGCGATCGCCGGTCACACCAGCGGGGCGAAGAAATAGGTGTCGCGCCTGGCAAAGAGGTTGTCAGGCCCGAAGGAAAAGAAGTCAGCGAACCGGAGGCTGACCTGCCGTCCGTCCCGCAGCACGCCGCTGAACTCGCCCTGCACGGCGACGTCGTTCCCGGCGGCGACGAGCGCGGTGAGCGTGTGCGAGCCCTGGACTATCACCCGGTCTCCCCGGTAGAACCGCTCGAGCTCGGCCCGGCCGTTCAGCGGCTCGTAACCGGGGCGGTGGTAACGGGCATCGGGGGCAAAGAGATTGATCAGCCCGGTCAGGTCGTCGGCATCGACAAGCTGGTAGTAGCGGCGCACCGCTGATACCCGGGCGGCTTCGGGGGCGACGTCCCCGTCGCGTAGCTCGGTCGTGGTCACGATTCCTCCACAGTGGTCAGTGAGCTGGCGGAGAGCTGGAGATCGGGCGGGCCCGGCAGTCGTGCCCGCAGCGCGGCGATGACGTCCTCGCCGCGGGTATGCAGGTAGAAATGGCCGCCGGGGAAGAACTCGGCATCGAAGCCGGCGGTGGTCACGTGCCCCCAGGCGCGGAGCCCTTCGACGGGGGCGCTGGGATCGCGCTGCCCGCCCAGGGCGGTGACCGGCACGCCGAGAGCGGACTCATGCGGGTGGAAGTAGGTCTCGCAGACCTCGAGGTCCGCGCGCATCACGGGAAGGAGCAGCTGGACGAGGTCGGGGCTGGCCAGCACCTCAGGTGAGGTGCCTTCCAGCTCTTCCATGAGGGCGAGCAGCTCGGGGTCAGGCAGTAAATGGGCGTCCCGGCGGACGGGTCCAAGCTGCGGGGCCGGCAGGCCGGAGACGAACAGGCGCCGGGGCGGCTGGCCTCTGGCTGACAGCGCCCGGGCCAGCTCATAGCCGAGCAGCGCCCCCATGCTGTGCCCGAAAAGGGCGAAATCCGGGCCTGCGCGCCTGGCCAGCGGGTCGATCAGCTCATCGGCGAGCTGGGAGACCGATCGCCGCAGCCCTTCCCTGTGCCGGCCCTCCCGGCCTGGCAGCTGGACGGGCACGGCGTCGATGCCGGGAGCCAGCAGCGGTGGCCAGTCGCGGTAGACCGACGCGCCGGCTCCGGCGTGCGGCAGGCAGAACAGCGTCGTCGCGCCGGGACTGATCTCGGGGGCGGCGGCGCTTTCAGCCCGGCAGGGCGGGAACCAGCTCAGGTCTGTCGTCATGGTCACGGGCGTGCCCCCAGTGCTTGGTTGCCGGTCGTCGGGCCAGGGTCGGCGGCGTCGTCAGAACTGGAGATGGCTTCGGCGACGGCCGATACCCAGGGTCCTTGCAGCAACTGGAAGTGGTCGGCGTCGGATCGCGTGACGGTGAGGGGGCCGGCGTGTGCTTGCCAGGTGGTGATGGCGTGCTGGGCGGACTGCTCGTCCTGGTCGGCTGAAAGGATGAGGCGGGCTGGTCCGTCGAACCGTCTGGGCTGGTGTCGGGCGAGGCTGGTCAGCATGTGCTGCCAGAAGCCCGTCAAGGTGGCGGCGGTGCCGGCGTCGAGTTCGGCGAATGCGGCGTGGTCGACGCCGAGCGCGGCGAGGAAGCTGTCCGCGCCTTCCTCGGCGAGGAGCCGGCCCGGGCCGTGCTCGAGTACCTGGGGCCGGAGGCGGTCCAGGCCGGCGGCGTCGGTGTCGTCGCCGTCAGGCGGGCTGGTGTCGATGAGAATGAGCTGACTCACGGTGATGGCCGAATCAAGGAGCTGTACGGCCAGTTCCTGCGCGATGACGCCGCCCGCTGACCAGCCGGCGATGACGGGCTGGCGGCCGTCGAGCACCGGCGCGAGCTGCCGGGCGTAGCCGGCCGCCCGTTCGCCCAGGGTGGCGGGCTGGGTGACGTTCAGGGGGTCGGCGTGAATGCCGAGTACGTGGTAGCGGGTGCTGAGGGCGGCGGCGAGTTCCCGGTAGTGAGCCAGGGCACCGCCGAGGGGGTGAACGAGGACGAGCGGCGGCAGGCCGGCCTGACCGCCCATGAGCTGCACGGCGCTGGCCGCCTGGTCTGCGCCGGCCCGGTCGGCGAAGGCGGCCTGCCCGGCGATGGTGGGGCTGGCGAAGACCTGGTGGAGCGGGATGATAGCGGCGAGGCCGGCTTGCAGGTGCAGGGCGAGGCGGGCGGCGAGCAGCGAGTGGCCGCCGATGGCGAAGAAGTCGTCGTGGATGCCGATGCTGCCGGCGTCCTGGCCGAGCACGCCGGCCCAGATGGCGGCGATCTGGCGCTCGGCGGGCGTGCCTGGCGGGGTGGCGGGGGTGCGGGGGGTGCCGGCCTCGGCCTCGGCGGCGGCGGTGAGGGCCTTGCGGTCGAGCTTGCCGCTGAGGGTCATGGGGAAGCTGGCGGCGCAGCGGAAGCTGGCGGGGACAGCCGCGGCGGGGAGTTGCTGGCTGAGCCAGGTCCTGATGGCTTCCGGGTCGGGGGTCATGCCGCTCGCGGCGACGAGGTGGGCGGTGAGCTGGAAGCCGGCCGGGGTGCGGTGCGCGGTCACGGCGGCGGCGGCCACCTGCGGGTGGGCGCGGAGTACGGCCTCGATTTCCCCGGGTTCGACGCGCTGGCCGAGGATCTTGATCTGGTGGTCGTTGCGGCCGTGGAACTCGATGGTGCCGTGGCGGGTGTAGCGGGCGAGGTCGCCGGTGCGGTACTGGCGGCTGCCGGGCGGTCCGTCGGGGTCGGGGATGAAGACGGCGGCGGTCTGGGCGGGCCGGTGCAGGTAGCCGTAGCCGACGCCGGGGCCGGCGATGCACAGTTCGCCGGTGGTGCCGGGCGGGACGGGCCGCTGGTGGTCGTCGAGTACGCGGACGATGGTGTTGCCGTAGGGTCGGCCGATCACCGGGTCCAGGCCATCGGCGACGTTGATCTGGGTGCAGTCCATCATCGTCTCGGCAGGACCGTAGGCATTGACGGAGATGGTGGCCTGGTAGCCGCGCAGCTTCGACCACAAGTCCGGCGGGCAGGCCTCGCCGGCGAACATCGCGATCCTGGGCGGGTACGGCGCGTCGAGCAGCCCGGCCTCGGCGTAGAGCTGGAGCTGGGAGGTCGTGCATTCCAGGGCGGTGATCGCGCGGCCGGGGTCGGCGGCGAGGCCGGTGAGGTAGCGGGGGTCCTGCCGCTGGTCGCGGGTCAGGACGACGAGGGCGTGGCCGCCGGCGAGCGTGACGAGCTGGGCGATGAAGAAGTCCGAGATGAACGCCGAGGTCCCGGCGGGCAGGCGCAGCGGGTCGTCGCCGGCGAATTCCCGCAGCCGCGGCAGCATCTGCGCGGCGGCGTAGTTGGACAAGGCCGCGTGGTGGATCATGATCGCCTTCGGCTGGCCCGTCGATCCTGAGGTGTAGATCAGGAAGGCGAGCTGGAGGTGGCTCACCGTCGGCAGGGCGGTCTCTGGCGGGTCGCCGGCGAGGGCAGCGAGGTCGAGGTCCAGGTGCGGGCGGGTGGTGGGGGTGGTGGTGAGGATGCGGGCCGGCCTGGCGTCGTCGATCATGGTGGCGACGCGGGCTGGCGGGAGGTCGGGGTCGAGCGGGAGGAACGCGGCGCCGGCCTTCCAGATGGCCAGGATGGCGGTGATCGCGACGGCGGTCGGCGCGAGGTGGACGCCGATGATGTCACCGGGGCGGACACCGCGGCCGGTGAGGTGGCGGGCCAGGGCGGTGGCGGCGGCGTCGAGCTCGCGGTAGGTCAAGGTGGTGTCCGGCGCCTCGACCGCCGTGGCTTCCGGGGTGGCGGAGGCCTGGGCGGCGATCAGGTCGGGCAGCGGCGTCGTGGTGGTCGGCGTGGCGGTGTCGTTCCAGTCCCGCAGCCGGGCGGCCTCGCGCGGCGTGGGCGCGAGCAGTTCGCCGACCGGGGTGTCCGGCCTGGCGGTGAGGGTGGTGAGGAGGTCGGTGAGCGAGGCCAGGTAGGTGTCGATGGTGGACCGCTCGTAGAGTGCGGTGCTGTACTCGAGCCCGAGGTACAGGCCGTCGGGGGCGCGGGTGGTGCTGAGCGTGAGGTCGAAGTGGCTGCCGCTGCCGCCGCCTGCGGAATGCGGTGCGAGCGTGAGGCCGCCGGGGAGGTGCTGGGCGGCGGGGGCGGCCAGGTTGTGGGCGTAGCTGGCGGTGAACAGCGGGTTGGCGGCGGCGGTGCGCTGCGGCGCGACGGCGCGGACGACGTGCTCGAAGGGGATCTCCTGGTGCGCGAAGGCATCAAGTACGACCTGCTTGACGTAAGCAATGTGGCCAGGGAACGTCAGGGCTGTATCGATGCGGATGCGCAGGGCCAGGGTGTTGACCAGGAAGCCGATCAGGCCGGCGGTATCGGGGTGGTCGCGGCCTGAGACCGGCGTGCCGATGGTGAGGTCGCGGCGGCCGGCGTGGCGGGCCAGGAACACGCTGTAGAGGGCGAGCAGGACGACGAAATCCGTGGTGGCCGCCGTAGTGCGTGCAGCGTCGAGCCAGGTCATGGCCGCGTGGCCGGCGGCGGCCTCGGCGTGGTCGCCGGCGAAGTCGGTGCGGTCGGGCGCGGGGTGGTCCGGGACTGGGCTGGCCGGCCCGGCGCCGTCAAGAGTCCGCGTCCACCAGGCCAGATCCTCGTCGGTGCGGCCGGCGGTGAGCTCGCGGTGCCAGACCGCGTAGTCCGCGTACTGGACGGCCAGCGGTTGCAAGGCAGCGGCATCGCCTCGGGCGGCGTACAGCTCCCACAGCTCGGTCTCGAAGATCTCCAGCGACCACTCGTCGATGATCACGTGGTGCGCGGTAAACAGCAGCAGGTGCGTGTCCGGGCCGGTCGCCCAGGCCCTGACTCGCAGCAGCGGCCCGGCGGACAGGTCGAACAGCTCGTCGGCCGCTGCATCGGCGGCGGCGGCCGCCTGCTCGCTGGTCGCCGGGACGGCGGTCAGGCCGCAGCGCCAGGCAGGGCCGATGCGCTGCACGATCTGCCCGTGGTGGTCGTGCAGGGTGGTGCGCAGGATCTCGTGCCGTTCGATCATCGCGTCGACGGCGGCGGCCAGCCTGCCCACGTCCAGGCCGGTCGCCTCGTAGGCCCAGGGGACGTGGTAGGTGGGGCTGCCGGGGGCGAGCTGCCACAGGAACCAGATGCGTTCCTGGGCGCAGGACGCCGCCGCGTCGTACGTGGCGTCCCGGGCCGGGCGGGGGATGGGGGCGGCGGCGGCGGTGCCGGCGTTCTCGCTGATCCAGCCGGCCTGCCCGGCGATGGTGGGATTGGTGAAGACCTGGTGCAGCGGGATGTCGGCGCTCAACTCGGCGGACAGCCGCAGCGCCAGGCGGGCGGCCAGGAGCGAGTGGCCGCCGAGGGCGAAGAAGTCATCGTGGACGCCCAGGCCGCCGGCGTCTGCTCCGAGCAGCCCGGCCCAGATCGCGGCGACCTGGTACTCGGCGGGAGTGCCGGGCGGGGTGGACGGAGCGCGGCCGGTATCGAGGTCGGCGGCGGCGGCGGTGAGAGCCTTGCGGTCGAGCTTGCCGCCGGTGGTCAGCGGGAAGCTGGCGGTGATGCTGAAAGCGGCCGGCACGGCGGCGGCGGGAAGGCGCTGAGCCAGCCAGGCGCGGAGGTCGTCCGGGCCGGGGGCGGCGCCCGGCGCCGGGATGAGGTGGGCGGTGAGCTGGATGCCGGCGGGGGTGGCGTGGGCGGTGACGGCGGCGGCGGTGACTTGCGGGTGGGTGCGGAGGACGGCTTCGATTTCCTCGGGTTCGACGCGCTGGCCGAGGATCTTGATCTGGTGGTCGTTGCGGCCGCGGAACTCCAACTGCCCGCCGGTGGTGAAGCGGGCGAGGTCGCCGGTCCGGTAGATCCGGCTGCCCGCAGGGCCGGCGGGATCGGGGATGAACACGGCGGCGGTCTGGGCGGGCCGGCCCAGGTAGCCGTAGCCGACACCCGGGCCGGCGATGCACAGTTCCCCGGCGACGCCGGGCGGGACGGGCCGCTGGTCTTCGTCCAGGACGCGGATGACGGTGTTGCCGTAGGCGCGGCCGATCAGCGGCACCGGGCTGTCGGCGAGGTTGTGCAGCGTGGCGTCGACCGAGGTTTCCGCCGGCCCGTAGGTGTTCACGGCGGCCAGGGCCGGATAGGACCGCAGGGTTTCCCAGAGGTCGGGCGGGCAGTGCTCGCCGCCGAACATCGCGAGCCGGGGCGGGTGGGGGGCGTCGAACAGGCCGGCCTCGGCGTAGAGCTGCAGCTGGGAGGTAGTGCATTCCAGGGCGGTGATGGCGCGGCCGGGGTCGGCGGCGAGGCTCACGAGGTAGCGGGGGTCCTGCCGCTGCTCGCTGGTCAGGACGACCAGGGTGTGTCCGCCGGCGAGCATGACGAGCTGGGCCATGAAGAAGTCGGAGATGAACGCCGACGTGCCGGCCGCCATCCGCAGCGGCTCCTCGCCGGCGAGGACGCGCAGCCGGGGCAGCATCTGCGCGGCCGCGTAGTTGGACACGCCGCCGTGGTGGATCATGACGGCCTTGGGCTGGCCGGTGGATCCCGAGGTGTACATGAGGTAGGCGAGCTGGTGCGGACTCACCGCCGGGAGGGCGATTTCGGGCGGGTCGTCGGTCAGGGCGGCCAGGTCGAGGTCGAGGTGCGGGTGCGTGGTGGGGGTGGTCGTGAGGATGCGGGCGGGCCGGGCGTCGTCGATCATGGCGGCGACGCGGGCCGCCGGCAGGTCAGGGTCCAAGGGCAGGAACGCCGCGCCGGCTTTCCACGCGGCCAGGATGGCGGTGATCGCGGTCGCGCCGGGCGGGAGGTGGATGGCGATGATGTCGCCTGGCCTGGTGCCGTGGACGGTGAGGTGGCGGGCGAGGGCGGCGGCGTTCGCGTCGAGCTGGGCGTAGGTGAGCGTGGTGTCGGGAGCCTCGACCGCGATGGCGTCCGGGGTGACGGCGGCCTGCGCGGCGATCAGGTCATGCACGGGCGTCGCGGTAGTAGGCGTCGCGGTGTCGTTCCAGTCACCGAGCAGGGCCGCTTCGCGGCGGGTGGGCTCCAGGAGCGCCCGGATAGTGGTGCCCGGATCGGCGGTGAGCGTGGCGAGGAGGTCGGTAAGCGACTCCAGGTAGCCGGCGATCGTGACGGGCTCGTACAGGGCGGTGCTGTATTCGAGGCCAAGGGTGAGGCCGTCGGGGCTGCGGGTGGTGCTCAGGGAGAGGTCGAAGTGACTGCCGCCCGTGCCGCCGGCGGAGTACGGGGCGAGAGTGAGACCGCCGGGGAGGCTCAGGGTGCCGGGGGAGGCGATGTTGTGGGCGAAGCTGGTGGTGAACAGCGGGTTCCTGGCGGCGGCCCGCTGGGGCGCGACGGCGCGGACGACGTGCTCGAACGGGATCTCCTGGTGCGCGAACGCGTCAAGGACAACCTGCCGGACGTAAGCAATGTGGCCAGGGAACGTCAGAGCCGTGTCGACGGTGATGCGCAGGGCCAGGGTGTTGACGAGGAACCCGATGAGCTCGGCGGTGTCGGGGTGGTCGCGCCCTGAGACCATGGTGCCGATGGTGAGGTCACGGCGGCCGGCGTGGCGGGCCAGGAAGACGCTGTACAGGGCGAGCAGGACAACGTAGTCGGTAGTGGCCGCCGTAGTCCGTGCGGCGTCGAGCCAGGCGACAGCGGCCTGGCTTGCGGTGGTCTCGGCGTGGTCGCCGGAGAAGTCGGCGCGGTCGGGCGCGGGATGGTCGGGCACGGGGCTGGCCGGCTCGGCGCCGTCGAGCGTCCGCGTCCACCAGGTGATGTCGTCGGCCGCGATCGTGGTCGTCAGCTCGCGGTGCCAGGCCGCGTAGCTGGCGTACTGAATGGCCGGCTCGGCCAGCCCGGCGAGGCCGAGGTCGCCGCCTGCGGCGTACAGTTCCCACAGCTCGCGTTCGAAGATCTCCAGCGACCACTCGTCAATGACGACGTGGTGGGCGGTGAACAGGACCAGGTGAGTGTCCGGCGCCGTGGCCCAGGCCCGTACTCGCAGCAGCGGGCCGGCGGACAGGTCGAACAGCTCGGCGGCGGTCGCGTCAGCGGCGGCGGCGGCCTGCGCCGGGGTGGCGGGGACGGAGGTGAGGCCGCAGCGCCAGGCCGGGCCGATGCGCTGGCTGATCTGGCCGTCGTGGTCGTGCAGGGTGGTGCGCAGGATCTCGTGCCGTTCGATCATCGCGTCGACGGCGGCGGCCAGCCGCTCCACGTCCAGGCCGGTCGCCTCGTAGGCCCACGGCACGCGGTAGGTCGCGCTGTCCGGGGCGAGCTGCCACAAGAACCACATGCGTTCCTGGGCGTAGGACGCCGCCGCTTCGGTCGCGCCGCCGGGGGCCAGCCGGGGGATCGGCGCGGCGGCGGGAATGCCGGCGTTCTCGGCGATCCAGGTGGCCTGCCCGGCGATGGTGGGATAAGCGAAGATCCGGTGCAGCGGGATGTCGGTGCCGAACTCGGCGGACAGCCGCAGGGCGAGGCGGGCGGCGGTGAGCGAGTGGCCGCCGAGGGCAAAGAAGTCGTCGTGGATGCCGAGTGCGCTGAGGTCGTGGCCGAGCAGGCCGGCCCAGATGGCGGCGATCTGGTATTCGGCTGGGGTGCCGGGCGGGGCAGCCGGGGGGCGGGCGGCGTCGAGTTCGGCGGCGGCCGCGGCGAGGGCCTTGCGGTCGAGCTTGCCGCCGGTGGTGAACGGGAAGCTGCCGGTGAAGCGGAACGCGGCCGGGATGGCGGCGGCGGGGAGGCGCTGGGCCAGCCAGGCGCGGATTTCGTCGGTGTCGGGCGTGCTGCCGGGCGCCGGGATGAGGTGCGCGGTGAGCTGGTGGCCGCCAGGAGCGCGGTGGGCGGTCACGGCGGCGGCGGTGATCTCGGGGCAGGCCCGGAGGGTGGCTTCGACTTCCCCGGGCTCGACGCGCTGGCCGAGGATCTTGATCTGGTGGTCAGTGCGGCCGTGGTATTCCAGGGCGCCGTCGCGGGTGTAGCGGGCGAGGTCTCCGGTGCGGTAAAGGCGGCTGCCAGGCGGGCCGTCCGGATCGGGGATGAACGCGGCGGCGGTCTGGGCGGGGCGGCGCAGGTAGCCGTAGCCGACGCCGGGGCCGGCGATGCAGAGCTCGCCGACGGTGCCTGGCGGCACCGGCCGCTGGCGGTCGTCAAGGAGCCGGACGGCCGCGTTGCCGTAAGGACGGCCGATCAGCGGCGACGCGCTGCCGGTGACAGCGGCGATCGTGGCCTCGACGGTGGCCTCGGCGGGGCCGTAGGTGTTCCAGGCGGTCAGGGCGGGGTAGCCGCGCAGCGCGGTCCACAGGTCGGGCGGGCAGGCCTCGCCGCCGAACGTGGCGAGGCGCGGCGGGTGGGGGGCGCTCAAGAGACCGGCTTCAACAAGGAGCTGCAGCTGGGAGGTAGTGCAGTCCAGGGCGGTGACGGCGCGGTCGGGGTCGGCGGCGAGGCCGGTGAGGTAGCGGGGGTCCTGGCGCTGCTCGGTGTTCAGGACGACGAGGGTATGGCCGCCGGCCAGCGCGGCGAGCTGGGCGATGAAGAAGTCCGCGATGAACGCCGACGTGCCGGTCGCGACCCGCATCCGCTCCCCGGCCAGGGCGACCCGGGGCAGCACCTGCGCGGAGGCATGGTTGGACAGGCCTCGGTGCGCGATCATGACCGCCTTGGGCTGTCCCGTCGTACCCGAGGTGTAGATCAGGTACGCCAGGTGATCAGGCCCGACCGCCGGCAGGGCATCGCCGGCGCCCGCGTTCTCGTGACCGCGCTTGTCCAGGGTGGTGAGGTCGAGGTCGAGGTGCGGACGGGCGGTGGGCGTGTCGGTGATCAGGAGCGCCGGGCGGGCGTCGTCGATCATGGCGGCGAGACGGGCGGCCGGGAGATCGGGGTCGAGCGGGAGGAACGCGGCGCCGGCTTTCCACGCGGCCAGGATCGCGGTGATGGCGGTGGCCGCTGGCGGGAGGTGGATGCCGACGATGTCGCCGTCGCGGACTCCGGCCCGGCGCAGCCTCCTGGCCAGGGCGGTGGCGCTGGTGTCGAGCTGGCGGTAGGTCAGGGTGGTGTCGGCGGCCTCGACGGCGATGGCGCCGGGGGTAGCGGCGGCCTGGGCGGTGATGAGGTCGTGCAGCGGCAGCGCAGAGGCGGGGGCTGCCGCCGCGCTGTTCCAGTCCCGCAGCCGGGCGGCCTCGCGCGGCGCCGGCTCGAGCAGCCGGTGCACCGGGGAGCCCGGGTCAGCGGTGAGGGCGGTGAGCAGGTCGCTGAGGGAGGCCAGGTAGCCCGTAATGGTGGCCGGGTCGTACAGGGCGGTGCTGTAGTCAAGCCCGAGGCAGAGGCCTTCCGGGGTGCGGGCCGTGGCGAGGGAGAGGTCGAAGTGGCTGCCGCCGCCGCCGGCGTGGCGGGGGGTGAGCGTGAGGCCGCCGGGGACGGCCCGGGCGGCGGCGGTGGTGACGTCGTGGGCGAAGCTGGTGGTGAACAGCGGGTTGCGGGCGGCCGTGCGCTGGGGCGCGGCGGCGCGGACGACGTGCTCGAAGGGGATCTCCTGGTGCGCGAAGGCGTCCAGGACGACCTGCTTGACGTAAGCGATGTGCCCGGGGAACGTCAGGGCGGGATCGACCCGGATGCGCAAGGCGAGGGTGTTGACCAGGAACCCGATCAGGCCGGCGGTGTCAGGGTGGTCGCGGCCGGAGACGAGGGTGCCGATGGTGACGTCACGGCGGCCGGCGTGGCGGGCCAGGAAGACGCTGTACAGGGCGAGCAGGACGACGAAGTCGGTGGTGGCCGCCGTAGTGCGGGCGGCGTCGAGCCAGGCGGCGGCGGCCGGGCCGGCGGTGGTCTCGGCGTGGTCGCCGGAGAAGTCGGTGCGGTCGGGTGCGGCGTGGTCCGGGACGGGGCTGGCCGGCTCGGCGCCGTCGAGGGCCCGCGTCCACCAGGCCAGGTCGTCGTCGGCCCGGCCGGCGGTCAGCTCGCGGTGCCAGGCCGCGTAGTCGGCGTACTGGATGGCCGGCTCGGGCACGGCGGCGGCGCTGTGGTCGCCGCCGGCGGCGTACAGCTGCCACAGTTCGCTCTCGAAGATCTCCAGCGACCACTCGTCGATGATGACGTGGTGGGCGGCGAAGAGCAGCAGGTGCGCGCCGGGGCCGGTGTGCCAGGCGTGAACCCGCAGCAGCGGGCCTTCGGACAGGTCGAACACCTCGCTGGCGGCGGCCTCGGCTAGCTTGGCGGCCAGCTCGCCGGTCGCCGGGATGCCGGTGAGGCCGCAGTGCCAGGCCGGGCCGATGCGCTGGCTGATCTGGCCGTCGTGGTCGTGCAGCGTGGTGCGCAGGACCTCGTGCCGTTCGATCATCGCGTCGATCGCGGCGGACAGCCGCTCCACGTCCAGGCCGCTGGTCTCGTACGCCCAGGGGACATGGTAAGTGGGGCTGCCCGGGGCGAGCTGCCACAGGAACCACAGTCGTTCCTGGGCATAGGAGGCCGCGACGTCGGTGGTGCGGTCGCGGGCCAGGCGGGGGATGGGCGGGGCGGGCGGGGTGCCGGCGTGCCCGTCGGCCCAGGCGGCCTGCCCGGCGATGGTGGGGTGGGTGAAGATCTCGTGCAGCGGGATGTCGGTGCCGAGTTCGGCGGACAGGCGCAGGGCGAGGCGGGCGGCGGTGAGGGAGTGGCCGCCGAGGGCAAAGAAGTCATCGTGGACGCTGAGGCCGTCCGGCTCGCGGCCGAGCAGGCCGGCCCAGACCCCGGCGATCGCGAGCTCGGCGCGGGTGCCGGGCGGGACAGCCGGGGCGGAGGCGAGGTCGAGCTCGTCGGCTGCGGCGGCGAGGGCTTGGCGGTCGAGCTTGCCGCCGGTGGTGAGGGGGAGGGCGGCGGTGTAGCGGATGGTTGCGGGGATGGCGGCGGCGGGGAGGCGGCGGGCGAGCCAGGCGCGGATGGCGTCGGGGTCGGGGGTGGTGCCGGGGGCGGGGATGAGGTGGGCGGTGAGCTGGTGGCCGGCGGGGGTGCGGCGGGCGGTGACGGCGGCGGCGGTGATGCCGGGATGGGCGCGGAGCACGGTCTCGACTTCTTCTGGTTCGACGCGCTGGCCGTGGATCTTGATCTGGTGGTCGTTGCGGCCGAGGAATTCCAGGGCGCCGCCGGGGGTGTAGCGGGCCAGGTCGCCGGTGCGGTACTGGCGGCTGCCGGGCGGGCCGGCGGGGTCGGGGATGAAGGCATCGGCGGTCTGGGCGGGGCGGTGCAGGTAGCCGGGGCCGACTCCGGGGCCGGCGATGCACAGCTCGCCGGCGGTGCCGGGGGGGACGGGCCGCTGCCGGTCGTCCAGGAGGTGGGTGCGGGTGTTGCCGTAGGGGCGGCCGATGAGGGGGACGGGGCTGTCGGCGACGTCGATGCCGGTGGCGTCGACGGTGGTCTCGGTGGGCCCGTAGGTGTTCATGGCGGTCATGGCGGGGTGGGCGCGCAGGGTGTCCCACAGGTCGGGGGGGCAGGGCTCGCCGCCGAAGACCGCGATGCGGGGCGGGCACGGGGCTTGCAGGAGCCCGGCTTCGATGAGGAGGCGGAGCTGGGAGGGGGTGCATTCCAGGGCGGTGACGGCGCGGGCGGGGTCGGCGGCGAGGGCGACGAGGTAGCGGGGGTCCTGGCGCTGCTGGCGGGACAGGACGACCAGGGCGTGGCCGGCGGCGAGGGCGGCGAGCTGGGCGATGAAGAAGTCGGTGATGAACGCGGAGGTGCCGGTCGCCATCCGCAGCGGCCCGGGGACGGTGCCCAGGCGGGGCAGGATGTGGGCGGTGGCGTAGTTGGACACGCCGCCGTGCTGGATCATGATGGCCTTGGGCTGCCCGGTGGTGCCCGAGGTGTACATCAGGTAGGCCAGGTGGTGCGGCCCTACCTCCGGCAGGTCGCCGCCCGCGTCGGCGTCGTGGTCCTGGTCGCCGGGGGCGGCGGGGTCGAGGTCGAGGTGGGGGCAGGCGGTGGGGGCGGTGGTGAGGATGAGGACGGGGCGGGCGTCGGCGGTCATGGCGGCGACGCGGGCCGGGGGGAGGTCGGGGTCCAGGGGGAGGAACGCGGCCCCGGCTTTCCAGATGGCCAGGACGGCGGTCACCGCCGTGGCGGTCGGCGGCAGGTTGACGGCGACGACGTCCCCTGGCCGGGTGCCGGCGCGGATGAGCCGGCGGGCCAGCGCCGTGGCCGCTGACTCGAGCTGGCGGTAGGTCAGCGTCATGTCCGGCGCCTCGACCGCGACCGCGTCCGGAGTGACGGCGGCCTGCGCGGCGATGAGGCCGTGCAGCGGTGTCACGCTGGTAGGCGCGGTGACCTGATCGTTCCAGGAGCGCAGCTTGGCCGTCTCGCGGGCAGAGGGCTCGAGGAAGGCGTGCAGCGGGGCGGCCGGGCGGGTGACCAGGGCGGCGAGCAACTCGGTGAGCGAGTCGAGATAGCCGGTGATGGTGGACCGATCGTACAGATCGGTGCTGTATCCCAGGTGCAGGGCCAGGCCGGCGGACGTGCGGGCCGTCGTCAGGGAAAGGTCGAAGTGGCTGCCGCTGTCGCCGCCGGCGACGGGGGTGAGCGCGAGCCCGCCGGGGAGGTCGCGGGTGGGGTAGCTGGTGGCCGGGTCGTGGGCGTAGCTGGTGGTAAAGAGGGGATTGCGGGTGGCGTTGCGCTGGGGCGCGACCGCGCGGACGACGTGGTCGAAGGGGATTTCCTGGTGCGCGAAGGCACCGAGCACGACCTCGCGGACGTGGGCGACGTGGGCAGGGAAGTCGGCGGCGGGATCGATGCGGATGCGCAGGGCCAGGGTGTTGACGAGGAACCCGATGAGGCCGGACGTGTCGGGGTGGCTGCGGCCGGAGACCGGGGTGCCGATGGTGAGGTCGCGGCGGCCCGCGTGCCGCGCCAGGAACAGGCTCCAGACGGCGAGCAGGACCACGAAGTCGGTGGTGGCGGCGGCGGTGCGGGTGGCGGTGAGCCAGCCGATGGTGCCCGGGCCGGCGGTGGCGACGGCCTGATCGCCGGAGAAGCTGGTGCGGTCGGGCTCAGGGTGGTCGGCGGGAGGGCTGGCCGGGGCGGCGCCGTCGAGTGCCCGCGTCCACCAGGCAACGTCATCGCCGGCGGTCGTGGTCGTCAGCTCGCGATGCCACGCGGCGTAGTCGGCGTACTGGATCGCCGGCTCAGCCAGCCCGGCGGCGTCACCGCTCGTGGCGTACAGCTCCCACAGTTCGCGTTCGAAGATCTCCAGTGACCATTCGTCGATGATGACGTGGTGGGCGGTGAACAGGAGCAGGTGGGCGCCGGGGCCGGTGTTCCAGGCCCGTACCCGCAGCAGCGGGCCCTTGGACAGGTCGAATACCTCGCTCGCGGCGGCGTCGGCGGCGGCCGCGGCCTGCTCGCCGGCCACCGGGACGGAGGTGAGGCCGCAGTTCCAGGCCGGGCGGATGCGCTGCACGATCTGCCCGTCGTGGTCGTGCAGGGTGGTACGGAGGATCTCGTGCCGGGCGACCATCGCGTCGACCGCGGCGGCCAGCCGCTCCACGTCCAGGCCGCCGGCCTCGTAGCACCACGACACGTGGTAGGTCGCGCTGTCGGGAGCGAGCTGCCACAAGAACCACAGCCGTTCCTGGGCGTAGGACGCCGCCACCTCGGCTAGGTCCGACCCGCCCGCCCTCCCCTCGCGGGCCAGCCGGGGGATCGGCACGGCGGGGGCGCCGGCGTGCTCGTCGATCCAGGTGGCCTGGCCGGCGATGGTGGGGTGGGTGAAGATCTGGTGCAGCGGGATGTCGGTGCCGAACTCGGCCGACAGCCGCAGCGCGAGGCGGGCGGCGAGCAGCGAGTGACCGCCGAGGGCGAAGAAATCGTCGTGAACGCCGAGGCCGGCGGTCTCGTGGCCGAGCAGGCCGGCCCAGATGGCGGCGATCTGGTACTCGGCCGGGGTGCTGGGCGGGGCGGCCGGAGGGCGGGCGGCGCCCAGTTCGGCGGCAGCCGCGGCGAGGGCCTTGCGGTCGAGCTTGCCGCCGGTGGTGAACGGGAAGCTGCCGGTGAAGCGGAACGCGGCCGGGACGGCGGCGGCGGGAAGCTGATCGGCGAGCCAGGCGCGGATGGCCCCCGGGTCAGGGGCGGTGCCGCCGGGCTCGGCGATGAGGTGGGCGATGAGCTGGAAGCCCGCCGCGCCGCCCTGGGCGGTGACAGCGGCGGCGGCGATGCCGGGGTAGCCGCGGAGCGCGGCTTCGACTTCCTCGGGCTCGACGCGCTGGCCGAGGATCTTGATCTGGTAGTCGTTGCGGCCGAGGTATTCCAGCAGCCCGGCACTGGTAAAGCGGGCCAGGTCGCCTGACCGGTACAGCCGGCTGCCGGGCGGGCCGCCGGGGTCGGGGATGAACACGGCCGCGGTCTGGGCCGGCCGGCCAAGGTAGCCAAGCCCGACCCCGGGCCCGGCGATGCACAACTCGCCCGCAGTGCCAGGCGGCACCGGCCGCTGCTCGTCGTCCAGGAGGAGAATGCGGGCATTGCCGTACGGCAGGCCGATCAGCGGCGCGAGGCTTTCCGCCACGTTCAAGATCGTGGCGTCCACCGCGGTCTCGGCCGGGCCGTAGGCGTTGTTCGCCGTCAGGGCCGGATAGGACCGCAGCGCCGTCCACAGGTCAGGCGGGCAGGCCTCGCCGCCGAAGGTAGCTACCCGGGGCGGATGCGGCGCGTCGAGCAGCCCGGCCTCGGCCAGGAGCTGAAGCTGGGAGGTAGTGCAGTCCAGGGCAGTGACCGCGCGGTCGGCGTCGGCGGCCAGGGCGACCAGGTAGCGGGGGTCCTGCCGCTGCTCGCGGGTCAGCACGACCAGCGTGTGCCCGCCGGCCAGAGTGGCGAGCTGGGAAATGAAGAAATCGGCGATGAACGCCGACGTCCCGGCCGCCACCCGCATCCGCTCAGCGCCGGTCCGCGGCAGCACCTGGGCGGTGGCGTGATTGGACACGCCCCGGTGCTGGATCATCACCGCCTTGGGCTGCCCGGTCGACCCCGACGTGTACATCAGGTACGCCAGCTGATCAGGCCGCACGGCCGGCAGTTCGCCGCCGGGGTCCTCGTCCTGGCCGGGCAGCGCGGTCAGCAGGAAGTCCAGGCCGGGGCACGGGCTCGGCGCGTCGGTGACCAGCAGGACGGGGCCGGCGTCGCTGACCATGGCCGCGATGCGGGCCGGGGGCAGGTCAGGGTCAAGCGGCAGGAACGCGGCGCCGGCTTTCCAGGCGGCCAGGATGGCGGTGACCGCGGTGGCGCCTGGGCGCAGGTGAATGCCGGCGATATCGCCGTCGCGCACCCCGGCGCGGCGCAGCCGCCTGGCCAGGGCGGTGGCGGCGGCGTCCAGCTCGCGATAGGTCAGGCACGTGTCCTGCGCCTCGATCGCGATGACGTCCGGCGTGGCGGCGGCCTGAACGGCGATCAGGTCGTGCAGCGGCACGGCCGACGCCGGGGCGGCCGCGGCGTCGTTCCAGGAGGCCAGCAGCCGCTGTTCGCGCGGCATGGGCTCGAGCAGGGCGGGCAGCCGGGACGCCGGGTCGCTGCTGACGGCGTCGATGAGGCCGGTGAGGGAGTCGAGGTAGCGGTCGATGGTAGCCGGGTCGTACAGGTCGGTGCTGTATTCCAGCCGGAGCACGAGGCCGTCGGGAGTGCGGGCGGCGGTGAGGGACAGGTCGAAATGACTGCCGCCGCCGCCGGCAGGCAGGGGAGTGAGGGTCAGCCCGCCCGGCAGGTCGCGGGTATTGATGTCCGCCGCGGTCTCGGTGACGTAGGAGAACATGGTGGTGAAGAGCGGGTTGCGGGCGGCGGTGCGGCGCGGGGCGACGGCGCGCACGACGTGGTCGAACGGGATTTCCTGGTGGGCGAAGGCATCAAGCACGGCGGCGCGGACGTCGCGCAGGTAGCCGGGGAAATCGGCATCGGGATCGACGCGGACCCGCAGGGCCAGGGTGTTGACGAGGAAGCCGATGAGCCCGGCGGTGTCGGGGTGGTTGCGGCCGGAGACCAGGGTGCCGACGGTGAGGTCGCGCTGCCCGGTGTGCCGGGCCAGGAACAGGCACCAGATGGCGAAGAGGGCCACGAAGTCGGTGCCCGCGGCGGTGCGGGTCGCGGCGAGCCACTCCAGGGCGCTGGCCGGGACGGTGACCCCGGCCTGGTCGCCCGAGAAGTCGGTGTGGTCGGGGGCGGAGTGGTCGGGGGCCGGGCAGGCCGGGGTGGCGCCGTCGAGCGCCTGCCGCCAGTAGGCCAGGTCGTCGTCGGCCTGCCCGGTGATCAGGCCGCGGTGCCAGGAGGCGTAATCGGCATACTGGATGTCCAGGTCAGGCAACCCCGCGGCGGCAGGGTCCCCGTCGGCGGCGTAGAGCGCCCACAGTTCCCGCTCGAAAACCTCGAGCGACCACTCGTCAATGATCGAGTGATGGGCGGTGAACTGGAGCAGGTGAGCGTCCGGCCCGGTAACCCAGGCCCGGACGCGCAGCAGCGCGCCGCGGACGGGTCGAACAGCTCGGTGAACGCGGCATCGGCAGCGGCGGCGGCCTCGGCCGCGGTGGCGGGGACGGCGGTGAGGCCGCACTGCCAGGGCGGGCCGGCCCGCTGCACGATCTGCCCGTCCTCCTCGTGCAAGGTGGTGCGCAGGATCTCGTGACGGCTGATCATCGCGTCGATAGCGGCGGCGAGCGCGGCCACGTCAAGCCGGCCGGCCTGATAGCACCAGGACACGTGGTAAGTCGGGCTGTCGGGGGCCAGCTGCCACAAGAACCACAGCCGTTCCTGCCCGAACGACGCCGGCCTGGGCGCGCCGTCGCCGGCGCCTGGCAGGGCCGGGATCGGCCGCGCCGCCGCCGTCCCCCTGTGCCCGTCGGCGTAGGCGGCCTGCCCGGCGATGGCGGGGGTGGTGAAGACCTGGTGGACGGGGAACTCGATGTCCAGCTCGGTGCCGAGCCGCAGGGCCAGCCGGACGGCGAGCAGGGAGTGGCCGCCGATGGCGAAGAAGTCGTCGCTGGTGCCGATGTCGGCCAGGTCGAGGCCGAGCAGGCTGGCCCAGATCTCCGCGATCCGCTGCTCGGTCGCCGTCACAGGCGCGACATACTCCGCCTCGGCGAACTCCTGGGCCGAGATCACGGTGCCGGCCAGCACGGGGCCGGCCAGCACGGTGCCGGCCAGCACGGGGCCGGCGTCCGCGCCGAGTAGCCCGTCGCCGAGCAAGGCGCGCAAGGGCGTCGCCGGGTCGCGGCTGACAGCGTCGAGGAGGCTGGTGAGGGAGTCGAGGTAGCCGTCGATGGTCTCCGGGTCGTACAGGTCGGTGCTGTACTCCAGGCGCAGCACCATGCCGTCGGGGGTCGCGGCGGCGGCGAGAGACAGGTCCAGGTGGCTGCCGCCGACGGCGACCGGCAGGGCGGTCAGCGTCAGGCCGTTGGCCAGGGTGCGGATGTGCCAGTCGCCGCCCTCGGCTGGCGCGTAGGTGAACATGGTGGTGAAGAGCGGGTTGCGGGCGGCGGTGCGGCGGGGGGCGACGGCGCGGACGACGTGGTCGAAGGGGATTTCCTGGTGGGCGAAGGCGTCAAGCACGGCGGCGCGGACGCCGCGCAGGTAGCCGGGGAAGTCGCTATCGGGATCGACGCGGACGCGCAGGGCCAGGGTATTGGCGAAATAGCCGATCAGGGCGGCGGTGTCGGGGTGCGAGCGGCCGGAGACCAGGGTGCCGACGGTGAGGTCGCGCTGCCCGGTGTGCCGGGCCAGGAACAGGCACCAGAGGGCGAAGAGGGCCACGAAGTCGGTGCCCGCGGCGGTGCGGGTGGCGGCGAGCCACTCCAGGGCGCTGGACGGCACGGTGACGGCGACCTCATCACCGGAGAACTCGGTGTGCCCGGGGGCGGGATGGTCAGGTGCGGGACAGGCCGGGGTCGCGCCGTCGAGCGCCTGCCGCCAGTAGGCCAGGTCGTCGTCGGCCTGCCCGGTGATCAGGCCGCGGTGCCAGGAGGCGTAGTCGCAGTACTGGACATCCAGGGCCTTCAGGCCGGCGGAAGCCGGATCGCCGCCGGCGTCGTACAGCGCCCACAGCTCGCGCTCGAAGACGTCAAGCGACCATGTGTCCATGACCACGTGGTGCGTGGTGAACGCCACCACGTGCCGGTCAGGGGCGGTCTGCCAGGCCCTTGCCCGCAGCAGCGGCCCGGCGGACAGGTCGAAAAGCTCGCGCGCGGCCGCCGTGGCCAGCTCGAAGGCCTGCTCGCTGGTGGCCGGAACCGCGGCCAGGCCGCATCGCCAGGGCGGGCCGACTCGCTGCGCGATCTGCCCGTCCTGCTCGTGCAAGGTGGTGCGCAGTACCTCGTGCCTGGCCACGAGCGCGTCCACCGCCGCGGCCAGCCGCTCCAGGTCCAGGACGCCGGCGACCTCGTAGCACCAGGACACGTGATACGTGGCGCTGCCCGGCGCCAGCTGCCACAAGAACCAGAGCCGGTCCTGCCCGAACGATCCCGGCAGGGCGCCGCCGGCGGCCAGGCGGTCGAGTCTGGGGATGGAGCCGCTGCCCGCCCCGCTCTGCCGCACACGCTCGAGCACGGCGCGGCGCTGTTCCGGCGACAACCCGATCAGCTGACTCAGCAGCGGCTGGGTCACGGCTTGACACCGCCGGTCTGCTCGACGATCAGGGCGCCAAGGTCGAGCTCGCCCGCGAGCTCGGCGAACGCCTTTTCCACCTGAGCGCAGAAGGCTTCGAGCTTGGGAGTCCGCATGAGGACTTGCAGCGGGAGCTGGACGAGCAGGCGCTCCTGCAGCAGGACCAGCAGGCGCACCGCGAGCTGCTGATTCCCGCCGAGCAGGTAAAAGTCGTCAGCCAGGTCAGCGACATCGGTCTGCAGTACCTCGGCCCAGATCCCGGCCACCTGAAGTTGCAGGGGCGTCCCGGGCGGACGTTGCCTGGGCCTGCGGGCCGCGACGGCCCTCGGCAGCGCCAGCAGTGCCTTGCCGTCGATCTTCCCGTTCCTGGTGACGGGCAGCTCATCCAGGACGGTGATGACGCTGGGCACCATGTAGCGCGGGAGCGCCGATTCCAGGTGCGCCCGCAGCCCGGCCGCGCCGGGACGGCTGCCGGCGGCGGCCGCGGCGAAGGCCCGCAGCTCGGCAGTGCCGTCGGGTCCCGGGGTCGCGATCACCTTGGCCTGCTGGACGTCGGGCGAGCCTTCCAGCGCGGCCTCGATCTCGCCGAGCTCGATGCGGTAGCCGCGGATCTTGACCATGTGGTCGACGCGGCCGAGGAAGTCGACGCGCCCGCCGGGCGACCAGCGGCCGCGGTCACCGGTCCGGTACAGCCGGGCGCCTGGCGGGCCGCACGGGTGCGGGGTGAACCGCTCGGCGGTCAGCGCCGGGTTGCCCAGGTAGCCCCTGGCCAGGCAAGGACCGGAGACGTACAGCTCGCCGGGGGTGCCCACCGGGGCGGGCTGGCCGGCCTGGTCGAGCACCCACACCTGTGTGTTGGCCAGGGGAGCGCCGAGCGGCAGCGGCCCGCCGGGCAGGGTGTCGCGGGTATAGGTGCCGCAGACCGAGAACGTGGTGGTCTCGGTCGGCCCCCAGCAGTTCACGACCTCAAGGTGCGGGCAGCGGGCCAGGATCTGGGCCGCGTGCCGGGGCGACACGGTCTCGCTGCCGGTCAGGCACCGCCGCAGCCTGTCGAACACCTGCGGCTCATGCTCGACGAGCAGCGCGAACAGGGACGCGGTGACATGCAAGATGGTGACGTCGTGCTCGGCGACCCAGGCGGCGATGTCAGCCGGCCAGTACTGGCCGGCCGGGGCCAGGACGAGCCGGGCGCCGGCGGCGAGCGGCGCCCACAGCTCGAACGTGGAGTTGTCGAACGGCAGCGGCGCCAGGTGCAGCAGGGTGTCGGCAGGGGTCAGCGTGACGCAGTCGCCGCCGTGCAGCAGCTCGGTGACGTTGCGGTGCCGGGTGACGACGCCCTTGGGCTGGCCCGTGGAACCCGAGGTGAAGATGATGTAGCACGCGTTGTCAGGCGCGGCCAGCTCGGGCAGGGCGGCGGCCGGGCCGGCGGGCGAGGCGGCGGCCGGCTCGGCATCGAGGTTGATGACCTGCCACGAGCCGGCCGGAGCCGGCCGGCGGTGCTGTCGTGGGCCAGCACGACCGGCGCGCTGACCTGGCTGAGCATGTACGAGAGCCGGTCCGCCGGGAACGCCGCGTCGAGCGGCACGTACACGCCGCCTGCCTTGAGGATGGCGAGTAGCCCGACGACCATTTCCAGCGATCGTTCCAGGCACAGTCCTACCGCGATGTCCGGCCCTACCCCCAGGCCGCGCAGCCGCCACGCCAGCTGATCCGCCCGCGCGTCGAGCTCGCCGTACGTCAGGGCGCCCGGCCCGGACACGACCGCGACCGCGTCCGGCGACTCGGCGGCCCGTGCCCGCACCAGCTCGTGCACGGCCACCGGCGGCACCTCGGCGCCAGTGTCATTCCACGACGCGACCAGGGCACGCTCGGCGTCGCCGAGCAAGGGTGCCAGGTGGTGGGCGGCCAGCGGGTCGGCGGTCATCGCCTCGAAGACCGTGAGGTAGTACCCCCGCATGAGCAGTACCTGCTCCTGCGCCAGGACGTCGGCGCGGTAGTCGATGGCCAGCAGCATCCGGCCGGACTCGCGCGCGCTCACGTTCACGTTCAGCGGGAAGCCCGCCTGCTCAGGCACGCAGCCGAGATTGACCTCGGTCAGCGGCCTGCCCAGCTTGCGCCGCAGGGCGCCGAGCGGGTAACAGCGATGGGGGAGCGGCTCGCGCTCGGCGTCGCTGGCGGCATTGATGAGGTCGAGCCAGCTGCCCTCGGCCAGGCGGGCCAGCAGCGGCACGGTGTCGAGGTCCGGGCCGCGGGTCAGCCCGACCAGCAGGTCGGGGCTGCCGGTCACCAGGCTCACCACCCGCAGGTGCGCCGCCAGCACCACCGACGTGACCGGCACGTCGCACCGCCGCGCCAGGGCCGCTATCCGGTCACACAGCTCCGCCGGCAGCAGCGTCTCCGCGTGCCCGTGCTCAGGGTGCCCGTGCTCAGGCCCGGCGGCCCGGCCCCCTGGCCAGCGCGGCAGTCGGCAATCCGGCCGGTCCGATACCCTGTCGAGCCAGAAGCCCTCGCTGTCCGCCGGTCCGACCGCAGCCCGTTCCGCCACCACGAATCCCTCCCATACCGTTGCGCACCCTACGACTATTCTGATAGGGAAGGCGAAAAATAGGCTAGGTTAGACCGAATTCAGCGAATTGTAACGTCATGCAGCCATTTCCAGATGCTTGCACAGAATGTGGGCTCTAGCGGTGACCAGTATGGGTCCCATCGTTCCCACAGTGAGCATCTGTCGAAAGATGGACTTTCGGGCTAGAACTTTCATGCGTACCGGGGCCTCGCGAGCCGGCCGCACTGGCTCCCGGCCAGGGGGTCCAGGCACTTATGCTGCAATCATGGCGGGTAGCGGAGCGGAGCAGCCGGGGACCCAGGCGGAGCAGGCCGGGCTAGTGCGCCAGGACGGCGCGGGAGGCCCGGACGGCTTCCAGAGGCTATGGATGCCGCACCGGATGGCCTACATCAAGGGTGAAAACAAGCCCGCTGGTCAGGGCGATGACGAGGGGTGCCCGTTCTGCCGGATTCAGGCTCTGCCCGATGCCGAGGGGCTGATCGCGGCGCGCGGCGGGCTGGTCTACGCGGTGCTGAATCTGTACCCGTACAACAGCGGCCACCTGATGATCTGCCCGAACCGGCACGTCGCCGACTACACTGAGCTCTCCGACGCCGAGACGGCCGAGCTGGCCCGGTTCACGAAGACCGCGATGAGCGTGCTGCGGTCGGTGTCCGGGGCGCAGGGATTCAACATCGGCATGAACATGGGCGGCGTGGCCGGCGCGGGCATCGCCGCGCACCTGCACCAGCACATCGTGCCCCGCTGGGGCGGCGACTCGAACTTCATGCCGGTCATCGGCCAGACCAAGGTCCTGCCGCAGCTCCTGGCCGACACCCGCGACATGCTGGCCAAGTCCTGGCCGTAGCTGACAGTGCCGCAGGCCCGTCGTTGTGACCTAGATGGGCCTGCGGCACTCCACCCTCGCGGCGTTGCCCTCGCTGTCAGCCGGGCTTCGAGTCGGCGGTCACCTTCTCGTGCAGGTGCGACGGCAGCGGCTCGTAGCGCAGGTAGGACCGGGAAAAGGAGCCCGTCCCGTGCGACATCGACCGCAGGTCAATCGCGTACCTGGTCAGCTCGAGCTCCGGGATCTCGGCCTTGACCAGCGTCCGCCCGCCGGCGACCGGCTCGGTCCCGAGCACCCGGCCGCGCCGTGACGACAGGTCGGACATGACCGCGCCCACGTAGTCGTCGCCGACCAGCACGGACACCTCGTCCACCGGTTCGAGCAGCTGGGGCTGGGCCTTCTCGGCGGCGTCGCGCAGCGCGGCCCGCCCGGCCTTCTGGAACGCCATGTCGGACGAGTCGACCGAGTGCGCCTTGCCGTCGAACAGCGTGACCTTGATGTCGACCACCGGATAGCCCGCGACCAGACCCTGATCCATCTGGGCCCGGACGCCCTTCTCGACCGACGGGATGAACTGCCTGGGCACCACGCCGCCCACGATCTTGTCCACGAACTCCAGGCCGCTGCCTGACGGCAGCGGCTCGAGCTCGATGTGGCAGATCGCGTACTCGCCGTGGCCGCCGGTCTGCTTGACGTTGCGGCCGAGGCCCTGGGCCTTGCTGGCGACGGTCTCGCGCAGCGGCACCCGCAGCGGCACCGTCTCCACCGCGACGCCGTACCGGCTCGACAGCCGGTCGAGCAGCAGGTCGGCGTGCGCCTCGCCCATGCACCAGAGCACGAGCTGGTGGGTCTCGGCGTTGTTCTCCAGCCGGAGCGTCGAGTCCTCGGCGACCAGCCGCGCGAGCGCCTGCGACATCTTGTCCTCGTCGGCCTTGGACTTCGCCGTGATCGCGACCGGGAGCAGCGGCTCGGGTATCGCCCAGGACTCCATCAGGAGCGGCCGCTCCTTCTCCGAGAGCGTGTCGCCGGTCTCGGCCGAGGTCAGCTTCGCCACGGCGCAGATGTCGCCGGCCGAGCACGCGGAAATGGTGCGCTGGGTCTTGCCGAGCGGAGAGGTGAGCGCGCCGATCCGCTCGTCCTGGTCGTGATCGGGGTGCCCGCTGTCCGAGCGCCCGTGCCCCGAGACGTGCACGGTCGCGTCAGGACGCAGCGTCCCGGAAAACACTCGCACCAGGCTGATGCGGCCCACATACGGGTCCGACGTCGTCTTGACCACCTCGGCGAGCAGCGGGCCGTCAGCCTCGGCCTTGATGCCGCCTGCGGCCTTGCCGTCCGGCGAGGTCACCGGGGGCAGCGGGTGCTCGTCGGGAGCGGGGAACGCCTGCGTCACCAGCTCGAGCAGTTCGGTCAGGCCGATGCCGAGCGGCGAGGCGACCGGGATCACCGGGTAGAAGCTGCCCTGGGCGACCGCCTTCTCGAGGTCATCGATCAGAACCTTCTGATCGATCACCTCGCCGGACAGGTACCTGTCCATGAGGCTTTCGTCTTCGCTCTCCTCGATGACCGACTCGATCAGCGCGCCGCGCGCCTCGGCGAGCCTGTCGAGGTCACCCGCGTCCGGATCGCGCTCGGTGCGCTTGCCGCCCGAGTACTCGAAGTAGCGCTCGGAGAGCAGCCCGATCAGCCCGCTGACCGTGCCCTGGCCGTCGCTGACCGGCAGGTAGAGCGGAGCGACCGCGTTGCCGAACGCGGACCGGCAGGCGTCGAGCGCGTCGTCGAAGCTGCCGCGCTGATGGTCGAGCTTGGTGATGACGACCGCGCGCGGCGTGCCCGCGCTCGCGCACTCGTCCCACAGCATCGCGGTCAGGCCGTCCACGCCGTCGGTCGCGGACACGGTAAAGAGAGCGGCGTCGGCCGCCCGCAGCCCGGCTCGCAGGTCGCCCATGAAGTCGGCGTAACCCGGCGTGTCGAGCAGGTTGACCTTGATGCCGGCGTGCGTCAAAGGCGCCAAGGTGAGGTTGACCGAGCGCTGCTGCCTGACCTCGACCTCGTCGAAATCGCTGACAGTGGTCCCTTCCTCCACCCGGCCAGGCCGCTGTATGGTGCCCGTGGCTACAAGCAGCGCCTCTACCAGAGTGGTCTTTCCTGCTCCGGAGTGGCCGACCAGCACGACGTTTCGCACGCTGTCAGGCTGGCCGGCCGAGGGTGCCCTGCCCGCGGCGCCCGATGTTGCCTTCTCCGCCATACCACCGCCTCCTTGTGTTCATGTGGCTGCTGCTGTAGCCAGCCTTTACCCACCGCACCGTGACCACAAGCCCCCAGCGCGAATCAGCGGGACAGTAAGATCAAACGGACATGCTCAAGGTACTCAGACCTGGCCTTGGCCGCCTGCTCACGCCGGTCGGCCAGGCACTCGCCCGAACTCCGGTGACCCCGAACATGCTGACCGTGCTCGGGGCTGTCGGCGTGGCCGCGGGCGCGCTGACGCTGTTCCCGACCGGGCACCTGTTCGCCGGCTGCATGGTGTGCACGGGATTCGTCCTCACCGACATGCTCGATGGCGCGCTCGCCCGGATTCAGGGCACGACGGGCACGTTCGGCGCCTTTCTCGACTCGACCCTTGACCGGGTCGGCGACGCCTCGGTATTCGGGGGCATCGCGATCTGGCTCGCGACCGGCGGTCACGACAAGGTGAGCGCGGCGGTGGCGCTTTTCTGCCTGGTGGCAGGCTTGCTGGTGTCCTATGCCAAGGCCAGGGCCGAAGGCCTGGGCGTCAAGTGCGACGTGGGCATCGCCGAGCGGACCGAGCGGCTGATCATCGGGCTAGTCGCCATCGGGCTCGCCGGACTCGGCGTACCGTATGTCCTTTCCGCAGGGCTATGGATCCTGGCCGTGCTGACCGCGATCACGTTCGGCCAGCGGGTATATGCGGTGCGCAGGGCAACGATGTCCGGCGGCGCCCCGATCGGAGGTTAAAGGTGCCTGGTATGAAGGACAGGCTCACCGGGGCCGCTTACGCTCTCGGCTGGTCTGTGCTCTGCAAGGTGCCGCAGCCGTGGGCCGCTGGCGCGTTCCGGTTCATCGCGGACATCGCCTGGCGCCGCCAGGGCTCGTCGGTGCAGCTCCTCGAGGGAAACCTGCTGCGGGTGCTCGGCGAGGGCGCCACCGGCAAGCAGCTGCGCGCGCTGTCGCGCGAGGCCATGCGTTCCTACGCGCGCTACTGGCTCGAGGTATTCAGGCTGCCCGTGATGCCCAAGGACCTGGTGCTGGACGGGATGTCCGAGCGCGGTCAGGTCGAGCAGATGCTGGCCCACCTCGCGGCTGGTCGCGGGGTCGTCATCCCGCTCCCGCACTCCGGCAATTGGGACATGGCCGCCGCGTGGGTCATCAACCGGGGCGCCGGTTCGTTCACCACTGTGATGGAGAGGCTAGAGCCTGAGTCGGTGTACGAGCGATTCATGGCGTTCAGGGAAGACCTTGGCATGGAGGTGCTGCCCGCTACCGGCGGCGCCAGCCCGTTCGGGGTCTTGGCGCGCCGGCTGCGCGAGGGCAAGCTGGTCGTGCTGCTCTCTGACCGTGACGTGGCCGGCGGCGGCGTTGAAGTCGATTTCTTCGGGGAGAGTGCCCTTATGATGGGCGGATCAGCGGCCCTGGCCGTGCAGACCGGAGCGGCGCTGATGCCCGCGACGCTGTGGTTCGACGGCGACGGCTGGGGCGTGCACATTCACGACGAGATCCCCGTGCCGGCCACGGGCGACCGATGGCAGAAGGCCGCAGCGATGACGCAGGAGGTCGCCCGCATCTTCGAGGAGGGGATCAGGCAGCATCCGGCTGACTGGCACATGCTGCAGCGGGTGTTCGTCTCTGACCTCGACCCCGAACGGCTAGCGGCGGCGCGGGCCAGGGTAGCCGCGCGCGAGCGCGCGGCGGCCCGCAACGGCAACGGCGCGGGCCAGGAGCGGAGCGGCACCGGCGCGAGCGGCCCCGACCTGAGCGGTACCGGCCTGGACGGCGCTGGCGTGCCATGAGAGCGATGCGGATCGGGCTGGTCTGCCCCTATTCGTGGGACGTGCCAGGCGGCGTGCAAGAGCACATCAGGGACCTCGCGGAAGCGCTGATCGACCTGGGTCACGACGTGTCCGTGATCTCGCCGGCCGACGAGGAGCACGCCCTGCCCAGCTACGTCGTTCCGGCCGGGCGCGCCGTGGCGGTGCCGTACAACGGGGCGGTCGCCCGGCTGTCGTTCGGCCCCCTGTCGGCCAACCGGGTGCGCCGGTGGGTCAAGGACGGCAACTTCGACCTGCTGCACGTGCACGAGCCGGCCGCGCCGAGCCTGTCGCTGCTCGCCTGCTGGGTCGCCGACATCCCGATCGTCGCGACCGTGCACGGCGCGACCCTGCGCTCCCGGGTACTGCACGTCGCCGAGCCGATGCTGCGGTCGGCGCTCGAGAAGATCAACGGCTGGATCGCCGTGTCCGAGGCGGCCAGGACCACGCTCGTGCGCCACCTGGGCGGCGACGCGGTGCTCATCCCCAACGGGGTCACGATCAGCCGGTATGAGAAGGCTGAGGCGCTGCCGGGCTGGCCGGGCGAGGGCGGCGCGATCGGGTTCCTTGGCCGGATGGACGAGCCGCGCAAGGGGCTGCCGATCCTGCTGCGCGCGTTCGAGATCATCGGCGCCGCCAGGCCCGGGCTGCGGCTGCTGATCGCCGGGCCGGGCGACGTGGTCGAGGTGGCCGGGCGGGTCCCGCCCGGGCTGCGCGACCGGGTCGTGCTGCTCGGCCAGGTCAGCGAGGCGGTCAAGGTGCGGGTCTATCACTCGGTCGACGTGTTCTGCGCGCCGAACACAGGCGGCGAGAGCTTCGGCATCGTGCTTGCCGAGGCGATGGCCGCTGGCGCGCCGATCGTGGCCAGCGACCTGGACGCCTTCCGCCGGGTGCTGCGCGGCGGACGGGCCGGCGAGCTCTTCGACAACGGCAATGCCGAGGACCTCGCGGCGGCGATCGGCCGGCTGCTCGACAACCCGCAGCGGCGCGCTTCCCTGTCGGCGGCGGCGTCGGCGGCGGTCAGGGACTACGACTGGCCCACGATCGCCCGCGACGTCGTCCAGGTCTACGAGGCCGTGCTCCCGGCCGCCGGCACCGCCCCGAGCATCGCGATCGCGTGATGACAGCGCTGATCAGCATCATCGTCCTGGCCGCCGTCGCCATGACCGGCGTCTACGTCTCCTGGCGGGCCGGCCGGCTCGACCGGCTGCACACCAGGCTGGAGACGGCCCGCGCCTCGCTGGACGCCGCGCTGGTCAGGCGCAGCTCGGTCGCGCTCGAGCTGGCCGGCTCCGCCATGCTCGACCCGGCGACCAGCCTGCTGCTCGCCGACCTCGCCCACAACGCCAGATCGGCGCAGACCAGGCGGGAGCTCGCGGAAAGCGAGCTGACCCGCACCCTGCGCACCGTGCTCAGCCAGCCGGATTTCCGCGCCTATCTCGACGGCAAGGACGGCGCCGACGAGCTGCTCGAGGAACTCGAATCGACGGCGCACCAGGTCTTCCTCGCCCGCAAGTTCTACAACGACGCGGTGGCGACCACGATCGCCGCGCGGGGGCGCTGGCTGGCGCGGGTGCTCAGGCTGGCTGGCGGGGCGCCGATGCCGGACTTCTTCGAGATCGAGGACACGCTGTCGCTGGCCGAGATGGACGAGCAGGGCACCGACATGCCGCACCTGGCGGGTTAGGGCGGGCTGATCGGCCATTCAGTGCTGGCTTCTCAGTGCTCGCCGGCAGCACCTACCATGGGAGCTGTACAAGGTGTACCAGGTGTACTAGCGATCACGAGATAAGGAATCCCCGTGTCAGTCCTTGGCGCGACAGAAGGCAACCCCACTCCCGGCACCAGCGACGGCGGCCAGGCGGCCGGCAGCACCCTTACCGGCACCCGGCGCGTCAAGCGCGGCATGGCAGACATGCTCAAGGGCGGCGTGATCATGGATGTCGTTACTCCTGAGCAGGCGAAGGTAGCCGAGGACGCGGGCGCGGTCGCGGTCATGGCGCTCGAGCGGGTCCCCGCCGACATCAGGGTCCAGGGCGGCGTCGCGCGGATGAGCGACCCGGACATGATCGACGGGATCATCGCGGCCGTATCGATCCCGGTCATGGCCAAGTGCCGGATCGGGCACTTCGCCGAGGCGCAGGTGCTGCAGGCGATCGGCGTCGACTACGTCGACGAGTCCGAGGTGCTGACGCCGGCCGACGAGGCGCACCACGTGGACAAGTGGGCGTTCACCGTGCCGTTCGTGTGCGGCGCGACCAACCTGGGCGAGGCTCTGCGGCGGATCACCGAGGGCGCGGCCATGGTCCGCTCCAAGGGCGAGGCCGGCACCGGCAACGTGGTCGAGGCCACCAGGCACATGCGCAACATCAAGGCCGACATCCGCAGGCTCGCCGGCCTGTCGCCGGAAGAGCTGTTCTCGGCGGCCAAGGACCTGCAGGCCCCTTACGAGCTGGTAGCCGAGGTCGCGGCCGCGGGCAAGCTGCCCGTCGTGCTTTTCACCGCGGGCGGCATCGCCACGCCGGCGGACGCGGCGATGATGATGCAACTGGGCGCCGACGGCGTCTTCGTCGGCTCCGGCATCTTCAAGTCGGGCGACCCGGCGGCCCGCGCGGCCGCGATCGTCAAGGCCACGACCTTCTACGACGACCCGGGCGTGATCGCGAAGGTCTCCCGCGGCCTGGGCGAGCCGATGGTCGGCATCAACCTGGAAACCCTGGCCCCAGCCGACCGCTACGCCTCCCGAGGCTGGTAACCGGCCGCGGGGTCGCGGCGCAGGTGGAGCTGGTTATCGTGATCATGAAACATGGCGTGATCAAACATGGCGTGATCACGGCAGATCGCCCAGGTCAGGGAGTGCCCCGGCCCGCCGCCGGCGGGGCAGGGTGAGCATCGTGGCCCTCCCTGTTGCTGTTAGCGGTCTGTCCTGACAGCAACGTGGCACTCCCCGTTGCTGTCAGGACAGCATCAGGCAGGGCCACGTTGGTCTGTAAACAGGGGTGGTTTGTCCCCGTTTACACCAATGCACCAGCGCCGGCCCGCCGGCACGGATGGTTGCTGTTAAAACCAGTGACGAACAGCAACAGGGAGGGCCACGATGCTGTCAGCGGCGGGCGTGACTGGCAAGCCGGGCCGCCTCGATGCCGTCGGGGGCCGGGCCGCCGGGCCGGCTCCGCCTGGCTGTTCCGCAGGGTGTCCGAAGGCTTCCCCCCACGCGATCACGAAACACGTGACAACCTCCCTGACCTGGCCGATCTTCCGTAGTCACGGTCTCGAACATGATCACGGAAACCAGCACCGGTCCCGGTGGCTGCCGCGCGGCTCGTGATCAGGATCGGGGAGCGTTCTCCGTCGTTTGCTGCATGATCGCGGAGCGTTCTCCGTCGTTACGGCGGAGATTTCTCGCAGCACGGAGTGTTTGCCGTCCTATGTGCGGACAACGCTCCGCGCAGCGACAAGTCTCCGCGCCAGAGCCGGAAAGACTCCGCGCAGCGACCGCGCAGCGACAAGTCTCCGCGCCAGAGCCGGAAAGACTCCGCGCAGCGACAAGTCTCCGCGCCAAAGCCGGAAAGACTCCGCGCAGCGACAAGTCTCCGCGCGAGGGCCGGGAAGTCTCCGCGCCAGAGCCGGGAAGGCTCCGCGCAGCGGGAAGTCTCCGGGCACCCGGGCAGAGTCTCGTACGCTGTGCCGCCGGAACTCGACCTTCCAAGATCCCGAGTCATCCGACAGCCTCCAGGACGGCAGCAATGTTCCGTGATCATGCCCGGGTCCTATTACCACGGAAGATGACACCGGCTTCCAGAACCCGTCATCCGGCGTCAGTGTGTGCCCAGGATCTCGGCGGCCGGGCCTAGCACGGCGGCTACGACCTGTGGGGTGTCGCTGAGGTCAGGCAGCACCGCGTCTGCCCCGGCAGCCTCGAGTTCACCCGCGCTGAACCGCCCCGTCGCGACTCCGACGGCACGAGCGCCGGCGGCCAGCGCGGCTTCGATGTCCAGGGGAGTGTCGCCGACCAGCACCGTCGCCTGCCCGTCGTAGCCGCTGCCATCGGCCCCACTCCCGGCCCCGGCCCCGGCCCCGGCCCCGGCCCCGGCCCCGGCCCCGGCCCCGGCCCCGGCCCCGGCCCTGGCCCTGGCGAGGCCCACCAGGTCGGCCCTGACCTCGCTCTCGTTGCCGTAGGCGCCAGCGTCGAGGTCCAGGTGCGCGGTCAGGCCGAACGGTTCCAGCTTGACCTGCGCCATCGCCCGCACGTTGCCGGTGAGCAGGGACTGCCGCACGCCGGGGAACGCTGCGAGCGCGGCGATCGCGGCGCCAGCCCCCGGCATTGCCCGGCCGACCCTGGCCACCATGTCCGCGGTGCCGGGAGCGAACCTGGCCAGTGCCGCCTCGAACCTGGCCACCTCGCCGGGCGGGTCAGGTATCCCGGCGAGCGCCAGCACGTCGAGCGCGATCGCCCGGTCGGTCCGGCCGGCCATGTTGGCCCGGCCGGCCGTCTCGGGGAGGTCACGGCCGTACAAATCGGCGAACGCGAGCTGGTACAGATGAACGCCTACACCTCTGGTGTTGACGAGGGTGAAGTCGACATCCCAGAGGACAAGAAACACCGGCACGCACCGGACATTACCAGCGCCGCCTGACGTGGCCCGGGACTAGACTCGGCTCGCAGCCGCACGCCTGCGGGGGTGGGGGCGAAGGAGGTAGTTACGCGTGCCAGGCCGGATCCGCGATGAGGACCTGCAACTAGTCCGCTCCCGCTCGCCTATCGCCGAGGTGGTGGGGGAGTACCTCCAGCTCCGGGGAGCGGGCGGCGGCTCGCTCAAGGGCCTGTGCCCGTTCCATGAGGAGAAGACCCCGTCCTTCAATGTCACCCCCGCCCGCGGCCTGTGGTACTGCTTCTCCTGCGCCGAAGGCGGCGACGTGATCGCGTTCGTCCGCAGGATCGACAGCCTCGGCTTCACCGAGGCCGTGGAGCGGCTGGCGGCAAGGGCCGGCATCGAGCTGCGCTACGAGCAGGGCGGCCACGTGCCAGGCCAGGAGCAGTCGAGGCGGCGCAGGCTGATCGCGGCGCACCGGGCTGCCGCGGACTTTTATGCTGAACAACTCCACGGCGCCGGTGCCGGCATAGCGAGGGAGTTCCTTGACTCGCGCGGATTCTCCCTGGCCGATGCGCAGCGATTCGGCGCCGGCTACGCGCCGGACGACTGGGAGGTCACGACCAGGCACCTGCGGGGGCGCGGCTTCACCGAGGACGAACTGCTCGCCGGGGGACTCGCGGGCGAGGGCAGGCGCGGGCTTGTCGACAAGTTCCGCGGGCGGCTCATCTGGCCGATCAGGGACCTGGCCGGCGACGTGATCGCCTTCGGTGCCCGCAAGCTGGCGGAGAACGACAACGGCCCCAAGTACCTCAACACGCCAGAGACCCCGATCTTCAAGAAGTCATCGGTGCTCTACGGCGCCGATCTGGCCAAGCGCGACATCGCGCAGCGCCGCCAGGCGGTGATCGTCGAGGGCTACACCGACGTGATGGCCTGTCATCTCGCCGGCGTGACCACCGCCGTCGCTACCAGCGGCACCTCGTTCGGGGAAGGTCACATCACGATCCTGCGGCGGCTGATCATGGATGCGGACCGGCTGGCCGGCGAGGTTATTTTCACCTTTGACGGGGACGCGGCGGGCCGCAGGGCGGCGCTGCGCGCTTTCGGCATGGAGGAGAAGTTCAAGACGCAGACCTTCATCGCCGTGCAGCCCGATGGCATGGACCCGTGTGACCTGCGCGGCAAGGAAGGCGACGCGGCGGTGCGCGACCTGGTCGCGAGCCGGGTGCCGCTGTATGAGTTCGCGGTGCGCAGCGCGATGAGCGACTACGACCTCGAATCGGCCGAAGGCCGCGTGGCCGCGCTCGACGCGGCCGCCAAGATCGTCGCCGTGATCAAGGACATCGCGCTCCGCAAGGTCTACGCGGCCAAGGTGGACCGCTGGATCGGGCTGATGGACGAGGACCTGGTGATGAGCCGGATCGCCGCCTACATTCCGGGTGGCCATGCGGGCGCGGGCGGTGCCGGCCGGCCTGCTGATCGTGACGGCAGGCAGAGTCGCGGCGGGGACAGCCGCGGCGGCGCGCCGCCGCGAGCCCAGGCGGCGGCCGGGTACGACAGCCGCGACCCGGTCGTCAACCTGGAACGGCAGGTGCTCAAGCTGGCGATCCAGCGGCCGGCGCTGCTCGGGCCGGCCTTCGACGTCCTCGCGGCCGACGCGTTCACCGCGCCCGCGCATCAGGCCGTGCGCGAGCTCATCGCGGACTGCGGCGGCGTCGCTGACGCCGGGACGCCGAGGGAATGGGTCGACCGGCTGCTGGACGCCGCGCCGCACGACAACGCGAGACTGTTCCTCACCAGGCTGGCGGTCGAGCCGGTCGAGGCACCGAGCGCCAGCGGCGATCCGGACGAGAAGTTCGCCGAAGACGTACTCGCCAGGGTGGAAGAGCTCTCCGTTTCCCGGCGGATCGCCCTGGTGAAATCCCGCCTGCAGCGGATGAACCCGCTCACCGAGCAGGCCGAGTACAACCACATGTTCGGTGACCTGGTCGCTCTCGAGCAGCGGCGCAAGCTGCTCCTGGAGCGCCCGGGAGCAGCGTGACGCAGGCCTCTGGCGAGCTAAACTAACTCTCAGGTGACAATTTTCTAATCCCGCGACGGAGCGTAACTGCCGCACACTGGTGTCCATGACTCCTGTGCTTGCTCCAACGGCGGATCAGGTTACCGATCTCATCGTGCGCGCGAGAGAGACCGGTACGGTCTCGCTCCCCGATCTCAACGCGGCCTTCGAACGTGCCGAACTGATGCCGGAGGCCATCGACGACGTCATGCGACTGCTCGCCGAAGATGGCGTCGAGATCACCGACGCGGGTCAAGACGACATCGACGACCCGCGTCCGTCCGCAGGCGCTGACCGGGCCCGCCGTGGCGGCACGAGCGATCTGGTGCGCATCTACCTGCGCGAGATCGGCAAAGTGCCGCTGCTCACGGCCCACGATGAGGTGGAACTCGCCAAGGGCATCGAGGCTGGCCTGTTCGCACAGGAGATGCTGCAGGGCGGCTGCCCGCACGTGGCGGCGGATAGCGTGACGGCATTCGAACTCGGCGTCATCGCCGAGGAGGGCGCGCGAGCCAGGCAGCGCCTGATCGAGGCGAACTTGCGGCTTGTGGTGTCCATCGCCAAGCGGTACATCGGCCGCGGCATGGTCTTCCTCGACCTGATCCAGGAGGGCAATCTCGGCCTGATCAGGGCGGTCGAGAAATTCGACTACACCAAGGGCTACAAGTTCTCCACGTATGCCACCTGGTGGATCAGGCAGGCGATCACGCGCGCGATCGCCGACCAGGCCCGGACGATCAGGATTCCCGTCCACATGGTCGAGACCATCAACAAGATGGCCAGGGTGCAGCGGCAACTGCACCAGGATCTAGGCCGCGAGCCGACGCCCGCCGAAGTGGCGATCGAGATGGGCATGGCGCCCGACCGGGTCGCCGAGATCCAGCGCATCGCCCAGGAGCCCGTGTCGCTCCAGGCGCCGATCGGCGAGGAGGACTCCGACCTCGGCGACTTCATCGAAGACGCGGACGCGGTCGTGCCGATCGAGGCGGCGGCGTTCATGATGCTGCAAGATCAGCTTGAGCAGGTACTCGACACGCTCTCGCCGCGCGAGCAGCGCGTCATCCAGCTCCGCTTCGGCCTGATCGACGGCCATCCCAGGACCTTGGAAGAGGTAGGCAGGGACTTCGGCGTCACCCGGGAGCGGATCAGGCAGATCGAGTCGAAGACCCTCATCAAGCTGCGTCATCCCGGCCGTGCCCAGATGCTGCGGGAGTACCTCGCGACCTGAAGAGCGCAGGCGAATGCCCGCGACCCTGATCACCGAACATCGCGCCGGCTAGGCCCGGCCGCAGCCGCCCGGCCGCATCTGCCCGGTGCGTGATCACGGACGATCACGCAGGTCACAGGGGGTACTGGGCGGTCGTCTGGAGTGGTGACGGCGTTGCCGGGGGCGTTGTCCGCGCGTAACGGGGAGTGTTGTCCGAGCGCGGAGTGCTGACCGGCCTATACGACGGAAACACTCCGTCATCGGAGAACGCTCCGCGTTATACGCGGGGAAGTCTCGGGGATCACGCGCCGGTGCCCGCCCGTCACGGCGTCTGACTTGGCGCGGAACGCCCATCATTCCTGAAATCGGGCGGGCGCTGAGGGAAACTAGCGCCTCACGCTGACTTCGGCGGGATTACAGCACGTCGTGCTCGCCGAAGTCACCGTTGACCGGGACGAAAGGGCGGCGGCCATCGCCTCCTGTCGCCTGCGGCGCGGCCCCGTTGCCAGACACTGAGTTGCCCGATGCCGAAGCCGCTTCGCCCGACTTGCCCCCCGATGGGCGCTTGCTGGTCACCTTGGCCGCGCCCTTGCGCATGCCAGTGGTCGCCTTGTCCTTGGCCGTCTTCGCGGTGGCGGTTGCCTGTGCCTGCAGCGCGCCAGCGGTCTGCTGCATGGCCGGGCTCTCCGCCGCCTTACGCGCGAGTTGCTTGAGCTGCTCATAGCGTTCGCGGCCGGCCTGGGCTCCCAGCACGTAGCCGATTGCCAGGCCGCCGATGAACGTGATCCGGTAAAAGCGCATGTCAGCCTCTTCTCAACGTCAGGCAGCCGCGTCACCCGCAGTACCCCCGTCAGACTGCGCGCTTACGAGTGCGGCGCTTGGCTCACGCTGTTCTGCCCAGTGCGGAGATTGTTATGCGCATGCGACCCAGCGCAGGCCCGGGTGCGGCCCGCGCAGGTGCGCCAGTGCGCTAATCTTGTCCCCGCGGCGCAGAGTTGTCATGCGACAGCTCCCAACCGCGCGGTCCCGCGTAGCTCAATCGGCAGAGCGTCCGGCTGTTAACCGGCAGGTTATAGGTTCGAGTCCTATCGCGGGAGCCACTCGGCTAGGCCAGCGTCAGCCCTCCTGCCTGCGGAAACGCAGGAAGCGAGTGAAGCCGCATGACGCAGGCAATGCCCTCGATCTTCAAGATCCCCACAGAATCCCCACGACCAGCGCGCGGCGGCTCCGCCAGGCGGGCGAGGCCGGCGGCTCCCCGCGCCGAACGTGCGCCGGCCCGGCGCGGACCAGATCGCGCACTACCTCGCCGAGCGGCTCGCCGCCCGCATCGACACCGCCCGCGCCGAACTCAACCGCAACGTCCTCAAGCGCGCCTGCCACGCCGCAACTGGCGAAGCGCATGAAGATCAGCGAGCTGGGCTGATGGACGATCCGGTAGCCAGGTCCGCATCGCCGCGGCTCGCTTCCGGCCCGCCTCGTCCAGCCACGCGGCCACCGTCGCATGTCGATGGAGCACCGACGCTGCCAGTGCGGCATGCAACGTCAGCATCCCGAGAACTGTGCCGCCCGCTACTCGAGGGTGAGGATGATGCGCTCGTGGACGTTGCCCCCTTCCAGTTGGCGATGGGCCTCGGCTGCCTGCCGCATGGGCATGGTTTTGTGCGCGCGCAGGCGGAGCCGGCCGTCGGCCAGCAGGGCGATCGTCTGATCCAGGGCGCCTGGGGCACGGTCGGGAGTGGGCTGGGAGAGCGTGACTCCGTAGTCGGCGGCGGCCGGGTCGGACAAGGTGATGACCCGCCCCGGTCCGTCGGCCAGCGCGATCGCGTCGGCCAGGACACCCTTGCCGGCCGCGTCGAGCACTGCGTCGATCACGCCCAGCGCGCGGACCCGGCCGGCCAGACCCGCGCCGTAGCGAACCGGCGTTGCTCCCAGCTCGCGGGCGAGCGCTTCGTCGTGCTCGCCGACTGCGCTGATCACCTTGACCCCCCGGGCGACCGCGAGCTGGGTCGCGATGATGCCGACTGATCCGCCGCCGCCGAACAGCAATAGCGTCTCACCGCTCGTGACGTTCAGCTGCCGCAGGACACCCACGGCCGCCTCGGCCGAGCTGGGCAGCGCGGCGGCATCGATCCATGAGACGGTGTCGGGCTTGCGGGCCCAGATCGACGCCACCGCATACTCCGCGTAACCGCCCAGGCTGAACAGCAGGGCCGTGACGCCATCACCTGCGGACGCGCCGGTCACCCCGGGCCCGACCGCGTCGACGATGCCTGCCGCCTCGAAGCCGAGCACGGCATCAGGGGGCAGCGGGATGGCGTCCTTGAGATAGCCGGCCCGCAGGGCGAGATCGGTCGGGCTGATGCCGGCCGCCTTGACCTTGATCCTGATCTGCTCCTCCCCTGGCTCGGCCAGCGGGGCCGCGGCCCAGTTCAGCACGTCGGGCGGCCCGTATCCGGTCATCACAATCGCGTTGGGCATGGCATTTCCTTCCTGGTGGCGGCCTCGGTATGGCCGCGAACGGAAACTTCAGGGTGCTCGCTGCGCGCGGATTCCAGCTCGGTCGATCGCGCCTTGCGCTGGCGCTTCCCGGCCCGGCTCGCGGGCCAGGCCGGCCGAGCCTGCCGGCGGAGAGCTGATGCCCGCGCCTGCCCGGCTCAGCGGAGACGAACAGGGCCAGGCCTCCCCGCACGGCGGCGGGGCGCCGATGCGGCAGGCCAGGTGCGCCGGCGCCAGCCGGCGAGCCACTGTGCCGCCGCGACCGGGGGTCACCGGACCTGCCAGCCCGATGACCTGGCCGCGCCCGGCGGCAGGGCCGCCGGTCACCGTTGCGCCAGATCGCGGTCGCTCTGCCGCCATGTCCCGTCAACCCCCGATGTCGGTTGTCACGTGCCCGGTCCCCCGCGGCCGGTCACCGGCACCGCCCGGCAGCATACGTGACACGTCACGTAATGATACGTGACTCATCACCTAATTGGCAACGGGGGCAGCCTGTGAGGTGCCCGCCTGGGACGGCTCCCCGGGCTTCCCGCACCGCCGCCTACGGGCAGGTTGCCCAGGGCACCCGGCTTGCTGGCCCGCTGCCGAGGTATCCGCGGGCAGGCGCGAGTACTTGGCGGCCTTAGCGCGTCCCCGCTTCCGCGGCGCCGGTCCAGGCCAGGCAGGGCAGGTCCTGGTCGGCGACGGCATTGCCGGCTGGCGTGTCCCGCGCCTGTTCCAGGCGCGGCGGTTGCCCGCCGACGCGGGACCGGGCCGGCACGGGCCGGCCCCTGGTCAGTCCCCCGCGGGATGCCAGTCGCCCGGCGGCGGGAGCGAGCCCTGCTTGATGATGTTGACGTACACGCTTTCCAGTGCCTCGCTGAGCGGTCCCGCCAGCCCTGCGGGCAGCCCGTCGAAGAACAGGCGCCGGACCAGGTCCACGTGCCCTGGCGCCGCCCCGGCCAGTGCCTGCCGCCCCTGGCCGGTCAGGGTCACCTCGGTGACCCGCCGGTCGGCGGCGGACAGGCCGCACGCCACCAGGCCCCTGGCGGCCATCCGCCGCACGTGATGGGAGACACGGCTGCGCTCCCAGCCAATCTGGGCGGCGAGCACGGTGATCTGCATCCGCTCCCCGCCGGCCACGCTCAACGCGGTCAGCACGTCGTAATCGGGCAGCGACATGCCGCTGTCCGCGAGGAGTTGACGGTTCATCTCGTACGCCAGGCGCAGCTGCACCCGGACATAGGCCAGCCACGCCCGCTGCTGATCCCCGTCGAGCCATCCGCTGGCGGGCACCGGGCCAGCCTCGCCGTCACGTGACATATCACCTGAGCTTATCGCCCAGGGCAGCCCCCACGGCTGCGACCCAGATCACCCCGCATGCTCCCCGGCGCGGAAGCCGGCCACCCGGGGCGAACGGCACAGGCAGAAGCTGGTGCCGGCCCTTGCCCGCCGCCGTGAACGTCTTGGGCCGCCCAGCGCCACGCGCGCAGAACCGGGCAGCAAGCTTCGGGGATCGTGCGGGTTGGGCCTTATCCCATCCTGCTCGTGAACTGGTTCATGTCGAAATAGTCCCGCCACGCGTTGATCTTGCCGCCGCTGACCTCGAAGGTGCCCATGACCTGCAGCTCGAACGACTTGCCGGGGAGCTTGAAGACGTCTAGCCGCTCCGTCATCACGACCGGGCCATTGGCTGCGATGTTGATGACGCGGAACTCGATGCCCTCGATGCCTGGCGGGCCGGGGCGCAGGACCGATGCGATCGTGCCGGCGATGGCCTCCCTGCCGGTGACCGGCGTCAGCGGGATGTTATGGTACGCGGCGTCCTCGGTGAAGAATGCGGCCAGCTCGGCTGCTCCCAGGTTGTCGGACCACGCGGCGCAAAAACTGCGTACCACCTCGATGGGGCTTTCCATCTGGCTCCTCCCGCGGCCGGGCTTCGGCGAAGGGCAAGGCACGCAGCTTCCCGCCGAGCGCCCGAGAGGTGCCCAGGCTCAAATGGTAGTTGCGACCGAGTTGGTGGTGAGTGCTCGGTGGTGCGCGTCCAGCGCCGCGCACTCGGCGTCGGCGAAAGCCTCGTCGCGGCCTCATCGGGCGCGACCCTGTCGACTGCCGAGGTGCACGATACCACGACGAACTCACGTGTGTGTCCGGGCATCGCGAGCGTCCTTCTTGGAGCTACAACACGTAAATTCACGAGTTCCCTACTGCCGGTGACCGCAACAGAATGTTGTCCCGGCGAGAGAAAGGGCTCGGCATGCGGCATCCAGGCTCAGAGCAGAAATGTCACGCGCTTGAGCGAATTGACCGTCCGGTTGGCCGGACAATCCGTTTTCTCACAGTTATCACTGGTCTCGTCCTAGGCCTACTCGGCGGGTCCTTTGATGCGGCACAGGCGTCGAAGCCGGCCGGAGTGCATATCGCGGCCAAGCCGCCCGTGGGGCACAGGATCGCCGGACAGCGGCCGTTGTCAGCGTTCGCCCCGGGCCCGAAGCATCTGCGTGGACCGCGCAAGGCAGTGTCGGGAAGGGCGGTGCCAAGCGAGACAAGTCCCGCCCAAGCAGCACCCGCCCAAGCAAGACCACTTAGGTTGACGGCTGGTCAGCGCGCGGAGTCCGCGGCGTTGTCAAGGGCCGAGTTGACCGGCAAGCCGGTCGTCGTCGCCGCGGAAATGACCCCGATCGTCGATGTCGTCGCGCATCCGAACGGGTTGTTGTCGATGACCTCGAACGTTTTCCCTGTCCGGGTCAAGGTTCGCGGGGCCTGGCGCGTGATCAACCCGGCGCTGCGGCGCACCGCTGGCGGCGCGTGGGCGGCGTCGGTGGCGAGCGTGCCCGTGGTTTTCTCGGGAGGCGGCAACGGCCCGCTGGTGACTGTGGCCGACTCGGCCGGCCAGCAGGCGGCGCTGTACTGGCCGGCCGCGCTGCCGAGACCGCAGGTCAAGGGCAGCGTCGCGCTGTACAGGAACGTGTTGCCTGGAATTGACCTGCGGATGCGGGCGACCGGCACCGGGTATCAGGAGGCGCTGGTCGTGCGCGATGCCGCTGCGGCGGCCAACCCGCGCCTGCGGTCACTGTCCTACCGGGTGCGCGCGGATGACGGCCTGGTGCTGCGCCGTGGTCCTGGCGGGTCGCTCGGGGTGTTCGCCGCAGGCAAGCTCACGTTCATCATCGGAAGACCGCTGATGTGGGACTCGAGCCACAGCCAGCATTTCAGCGCCCAGGCGACGGCTGATGCTCCTGGGTCCGGCCGCGTCACGCCGGTTCCCGTCAGCTACCGGCTCGCGGGCAGGTCGGCCGCGACGATCCTCATGGCGCCCCCAGCGAGCGCGCTGACCGGCGCCCACGTGCGCTACCCGCTGTTCATCGATCCTGAGCTCGCGCCGAACACCAGCTTCTACGCCCAGGTCATGCACGTGTCGAACGGCTACAACCAGGAGTGGGATACCACATCGGGCACGACGTCGGTGGGCAGCGGCGTGACGGAGGTCGGTGACTGCGGCTACTCCGACTGCGTCTGGAACACTCCGAGCGGCGCGGCGGGCGGCTACGTCGATCGCGACTACTTCCGGTTCAACACGACCGACCTCGAAAAGCGCAATGGCCAGACCGCGACGGTCTACCAGGTGAATTTCGATGACACCCAGGTGGGCAACAGCGACGGATGCACCTCCCGCCTGACCGACCTCTACTCGACCACGGGCGGCATCAGCGCAAGCACGGCCTGGGGCGGCCCCGAGGGTTCCAAGCTCGCGCAGGTGCTCTCGAACAAGGGCGGCGGTTCTGGCTGCCCGGCCGGCAATGTCGATATCGCCAGCACGATCGGGGGCAACGGCGCGCTCAAGACCACGTTGCAGTCGACCGCGACCAACGGCGACTCGACGGTGACGCTCGAGCTGCGCGCCGACAGCGAGACCGATGACGTTCAGTACAAGACCTACAAGGACAACCCGTCGCTGTCGGTGTACTTCAACTTCGCGCCGCTGACGCCAACCGGGCTGTCTGTCCAGGACCAGGTCACCTGTGATCCGACCATGACCTACACCTCGCTGACCGAGCCCAGGCTCTTCGCGACGGGCACGGACAACAATCCGAACCCACTGCAGATCACGCTGAGCTACACCCTTGAAACCTCAGGAGGAACGGCCGCTGGTGGCACGCTGGCCAGTCCGACAGGCGCCTCAGGCTCACAGCAGTCCGCTGCTCCTTCGACCGCGCTGACCAATGGGACGGCTTACAAATTCGACGTCTCGGCGACTAACAACGTCACCGACGGTCCGTCCAACAACAGGGCCGGGCCCGCTTCTGCCTTTTATCCGTTCACGGTGCTGACCGGGCCGACGGCGGCACCGACGATCACGAGCTTCGACTACCCGCTGGGTCAGTGGGGCCAGCCGCCGGCGCGCCGGGCGCGTTCACCGTGGGGACCAGCGGCCAGCCGAACATCGCCGGGTTCGCGTACTCGTTCGACGGCGCCCGCGGCAGCGAGCCGGTACCGACCACGACCGACTGCGGCTACAACAACGACGCCGGCCTCGGCACCTCGGTCGACAGCAACGGCGACGGCGGCGGCAGCACCAGCGGCGAACTGGCGCTGGTGCGGGGGACCACCGCGCAGATCGAGATACCGAAAAACGTCACCTCCGGTCAGCACACCCTGTACGTGGTGAGCTTCGACAAGGCCCACAACGTGTCCGGCGAGGCGGCTTACACGTTCTACGTCGCGCCGAACTACCAGGTCACCAGCCAGCCCGTGACCTACATCAACGGAAGCTCGCTGTCGGCCGGGGCTACCGGCGCCAACTCCTCGCTGGTCGTCACGCAGCCGAATTGCTGCGGCCTGGGCTGGCGGGGCGGCAGCCAGCTCATCTTCAACGGCAACGCGGTCAACCAGACCTTCACCGTCACGATCAGCGTGCCTGACGCGGGCTGGTGGCAGCTCGGCGCCGACCTGACGACGGCCAGGGATTACGGCCTGGCCCGGATCGACCTGGATCAGGCCTCGTCGGACGTCAACCTCGCCAACACGGCGACCGTGGCGTTCGACGAGTACAGCCCGATCGTGTCGCTGGCCTACCTCGACCTGGGCACCCAGAACCTGACAGCGGGCAGTCACACGCTGACGTTCACGATGACCGGGCAGAACGCCAGCTCGGCCGGCTTCAAGGCCGGCATCAACTACCTCACGCTGAGCCCCACGAACCGGTACGAGGGCGAGAGCCTGCCCCACGGCGCCCCGACAGCAGGAACGCTGGCGCCGCAGAGCTTCGCCGGCGCGCCGTGGTCGGGCAACGGCCAGCTGTTCCTGCAGAACAGCACGCGGGGCGCGCGGTACACGATCAGCTTCAACGCGCCGGTCGAGTCCGACTACGCGCTCGGCGTCAGCCTCGCCACGGCCAGTGACTACGGTTCGGTGCGGGTCGACCTCGATCCGAGCGGCGCTGACGTCAACCTCGGCAACTCGGCCGCGAGCGCGCTCGACGAATACAGCCCGGCCGTCTCGGCGACCTACGTGTTCCTGGGCGGCGTGCACCTGGCTCCGGGCCCGCACGTGCTGCAGTTCACCGTGGTCGGCACCAACCAGTCGTCGGTCGGCGACAGGTACGGCTCGGGGGTCGATTTCCTCGAGGTGGTTCCGGTGACCGGAGCCACGGACACGAGTTTCACCGCTGCGATGAACAACCTGGGCATCGCCACCGACGGCGCGGCATCGTTCGCGGGCGACTTCGACCTGACCAGCAGCTCGGCGGGCGGCAACTTGTCGCTGAAGGCATTCCAGGATGCCGGCATCACGCCAGGCACGGCGGCCGGACCAGGGACCACCTTTACCCTGAACGGCGCGACTTTCACGATGCCGCAGCTCAGCGCGAGTGGCGGCGCGGTGATCGGCGACAACGTGATCCCGGACGGACAGACATTGCCGCTGCCCGCTGTGCGGGCAACCGACGTCGCGTTGCTCGCCGCGACCACGTGCGGCGGCCCGACCGGCTCGCCGGCCATGAACGCGACGCTGAACTACAGCAACAACACCTCGACCCAGCCGCTGCTCACCTCGGTACCCGACTGGTCCCAGGCCGGCGCCGCCCAGATCGTGCTCGATCACCGGGACGCCGGAACCACGCCTGACACCACCGCGACGCCCGGACTCTACGAGGTGATCCTGCCGGCGAACCCGGCGGTCACGCTGTCGTCGATCACGCTGCCGGTCATGCCGGTCAACTTCCTGACCAACACCGGGTCATGTGCCACGGCGGCCAACGTGCTGCACATCCTCGCGATCGGCACCAGGCCGGTCTCGGCGGCCGGTGGTCCCTCGGGATCGGCGTGGACAGGCACCTACGCGGGCCCGATGGACACCACGGTCAGCCAGTCGCTGGGCGACACTACGCTGCGTGAGGTCATCGCGACGACCGCGACCGGCGGAAATGCGCGGATCCAGCTGTCCAACGCGGGCTCGAAGGTGCCGGTGACCTTCGACGCCGTCACGATCGGCGCACAGTCGCAGGCCAGCCCCGAGGGCACAGCCGCCGCTCCGGTCGCGCTGACGTTCGGCGGCCAGCCGAGCGTCACGATCCCGGCTGGCGCCGACGTGACCAGCGACCCGGTCGCCATGCCGTCCGGCGGGACCGGCGAGCTCGTGGTCAGCCTGCATATCCCGGCAACCTCAGCCCAGGCCAGCGTGCCGGCCCACCAGACGCCCACCTCCCGCACGTTCTACGCGAGCGGCAATCAGACGCCGAACCAGGACGGCACGCCGTTCACGTCAGCGAACTCCGCTGCGGGCTTGCTCTACCTCGCCCGGGTCGACGTCAGCAACGGCACTGCGACCGACGGCACCGTGGCCGTGCTCGGCGACCAGACCGCGGCCCAGGCGCCCTCGGGGACGTTCGGCAACTGGGCGGGTGACCTGCCTGCAGCGCTGAGCGCGGCCGGAGTCGCGCTTCCCGGCTCGGTCGTCTGCGTGGCGTCGAACTCGGCGAGCGCCGTGTCCGCCGCCAGCGCGATCTCCTGGCTGCGTGACTACGTCACGGCCGAGCCGAACCTGCGGGACGTGGTGATCGCCGTCGGCGCTGGCGACGTGCTCGCTGGCCAGCCGGCGGCGACGATCGAGGCCAGCCTCCGGGCGCTGGTGACGGCAATCCAGAGTTACCTCGTCGACAACGACGCGAGCCTGCCCGCCGTCCAGGTGATCCTCACCACGATCGTGCCGCTCGGCCTGCCGGCGGCCGATCCGCGCGAGGCAGTCAGGCAGGCAGTCAACACCTGGATCACCGGCCACAACACAACGGCGCAGGTGACGTCGGACGTCGCCACCAGGGTCGCCGACCCGGCCAGCCCCAACAACGTCGCGCCGTCGCTGCTATCCGGCGGCGCGCCGACCACCCAGTACTACACGGACATCGCCAGCAAGATCGCCACCGACCTCTCGAACGCGATCCCGGCGTTCCTGAACGGGCTGTAGCGCATAGCCCGTCGGCAAGCAGGCAAGCCCGGGGTGCCGGGCGAGACAGCCATGGAGGCCAGATGTCCCGGTTGATGATGCTCGGCGTGCGCGGTGCTACGACGGTGGTGGTAGCCGCTGCGGCGTGGGTTGGGCCGGCTCACGCGCTCGCCGCGACCAGCCCTGGGCACAGATGGCGCCCGCCGAAGGTGCAGCGGGTCAAGGTGCTGCCAAGGACTCCGCTCAAGCTGACCCGCCACGGCTGGAAGCTGCGGCAGGTGCCCGAGGGCGCGCGCGGGCACTCGGCCTGGCCAGCGCCAGGCTCTGCTGGTACCTCCCTTGCCCCGGCTGCTCGCGGACGACCGCAGCGCGTCGGCGCTTTGCCGGTCTTCGCCGCGCGGGCCGGCGGCTGGCCGGAGCTGCCCTGGCCGGGGCCAAGGTCCGCGTGTTCGGCCGGGCCGCCATTGGCAGGCTCGGCCTGACCGGAGTCTTGTTCACCGTGTCATCACAAGGCGCTGGCGGCTTAGCTGCGATCGGAGTGGACTACGGGGGATTCGCCGGCGCGGTCGGCGGTGACTTCGCTGACCGGTTGCGGCTCGTGCAGTTGCCCGCTTGCGCGCTGACCGACCCGCGGGCGGCCCGATGCCGGACCGAGACGCCGGTGACGACGGAGCGCTCAGGAAGCAGGCGGCTGCTCACCGGAGCGGTGTGGCTCGGCTCGGCCGGGCGGCCCGCCGCGACCGGTCCCTTCCCGAAGCTCGAGGTGCCGTCGGGGGGACGCACGGTCGTCATGGCAGCCGTTTCTGGTGCGTCGGGCACCAACGGTGACTTCACGGTGTCGTCGCTGTCGCCGCAGGGAACCTGGGCTGGCGGCGGGTCATCGGGCGACTTCACCTGGAGCTATCCGATCACGGTGCCGAAGCCGGCGGCCGGCTCAGCGCCGTCGGTCTCGCTTGATTACGCGTCGTCAAGCGTGGACGGCCGGGTCGCGTCGACGAACAACCAGTTCGGGATGATCGGCGAAGGGTTCAGCCTGTCATCGGACAATTACATCGAGCGGTCGTACGCCGACTGCGCTGATGCTCCCGGGGGCTCTATTTCCGGCAAATTCGACAGTTGCTGGGCCGGACAGGCCGTGACGATGAACCTCGACGGGAAGTCGACGCCCTTGGTGCTCGACGACAGCGCGGGCACCTGGCATGAGCAAAGCGACAGCGGCGACCGGGTGCAATTCCTGACCGGCACGTCGTCGAACACGAACAACGGCACGTACGACAACGGCTATTGGGTCGTGACGACCCCGGACGGCACGCAATATTTCTTCGGCAAGAACCGGGGGCCGGGCTGGGCATCCGGTGATCAGGAGACTGACTCGGCGTATACCGAGCCGGTCTACGGCGCGCACAGCGGTGACCCGTGCTTTTCTGCCAGCGGCTTCTCGTCGTCGTCGTGCACCCAGGCGTGGCGCTGGAACCTGGACTTCGTCATCGATGCTAGCGGCAACGCGATGGCGTACTACTACCAACAGGAAACGAATTATTACGGCGCCAATAACGGCACCGCTGGTGTCCAGTACGTGCGTGCAGGCTATCTGAGCAGGATTGATTACGGCCTGCGCGAGGAGAGCGGGTCGATCTATGGCACCGCCAATGCGCCGGATCAGGTGGTGTTCGGCGCCGATCAGCGGTGCATTCCGACGTCGACGTTCGCCTGCGGCAGTTCCCAGTTCACGGCGGCGAACGCTGCGAACTGGCCTGATGTGCCGTTCGACCAGCAGTGCCTGTCGGGCGCGTCGTGCAGCAATCACGCGCCGACGTTCTGGTCGCAATTGCGGATCGACAGTATTACCACGCAGGTCTGGAATGGCACTAAGTACGTGCCGGTCGACTCGTATGCGCTCGGGCAGGGTTTCTCCGCCGAGGGCGATCCTGAGCTGATCCTGAATTCGATCACCCGCACGGGGCATTCGGCGTCAGGCGCGACGCTGGCGCTGCCGCCGGTGCAGCTTTCCTATCAGCTAATGGACAACCGGATTCCCGGCTACAACAGCCTGCCGGGAATGGCGCACTGGCGGCTGACCGAGATCGAGACCGAGACGGGCGAGCTGATCTCGGTCACGTATTCGGCCAGCTGCGCGGTATCGGATATCCCGGCGGACCCGTCCGCCAACACGACTTTGTGTTATCCGGTGAAATGGGCCCAGCCTGGTGATCAGAGCACCACGCTCGACTATTTCAACAAGTATGTCGTTAAGCAAGTCGGGGTGCAGGACGGAACGGCCGGCGACCCGGCGCAGCTGACGACTTACAACTACATCGGGAAACCGGCCTGGCATTACGACGACAACGAGGTCGTGAAGGCCAAGGACCGCACCTGGGGCCAGTTCCGCGGGTACGCGGAGGTGGACACCCTGACCGGCAACCCGCAGAACATCACGAACGGGACCGCCGACACCCAGACCCTGACCAAGACCAGGTATTTCCAGGGCATGAACGGCGACACCAATTCAGGCGGCGGCACCACCAGCGGCATGACCGTGGCCGACTCGGCCGGAACGACCTACGCCGACGCCAACGCGCTCGCCGGCGCGGAACTGGAGACCCAGACCTTCAACGGTGCCGCGGGCGCCGAGCTCACCGACTCGATCACGGTGCCCGCGGTGCTGTCGGTGACCGCGACCCGCGCGCGCACCGGGCTGCCGTCGCAGCAGGCCACGATGACCGGCGTGACCAGGGAGGTCGACTACACCGATCTGGCCGGGGGCGGGCGGCAGCAGAAGACCACGGTCACCAGCTACGACAGCGACGGCCGGCCGGTGCTCGTCGACCAGAGCGGCGCGTCGGTGCCGGAAACGTGCACCCAGACTACGTATGACGACAACAACACCGCCTGGATTCACGATGCCGTCAGCGAGGTGATCAACTCGGTGCAGGCGTGCCCCGCGTCGCCCGGCAGCCTGACCGCTGCCGACATCTTCTCCGACACTCGCACCTATTACGACGGGGCGGCCAGCCTGACGACCGCGCCGACGGCTGGCAACCCGACGAAGGTCACGCAGGCGAGCGCGAACAGCGGCGGCTCGCTGACGTTCGTCACCCAGCAGACCATGACCTATGACTCATCCGGCCGGGTGCTGACGTCCACTGACGCCGATGGCAATCCGACGACGACGGCCTACACCCCGGCCGACGGCGGGCCGCTGACGCAGACGGTGACGACCAACGCCCTGGGGCAGACGATCACCAATGCGCTTGATCCGGGCCGAGGGTCGCTGCTGTCCCTGACCGACGCCGCCGACTACTTGACTACAGCGACGTACGACCCGCTGGGGCGGCTCACCGCCGTGTGGAAGCCAGGCCGGTCACAGTCGGGCGGTGACAGCGCCAGCGACACCTATTCCTATCTGGTGTCCCAGACCCAGCCGCTGGCGATCACCACGAACACGCTGGTCGACTACGGGACCGGCACCAACGACGTGACCTCGGTCTCGATCTACGATTCGCTCGGCCAGCTGCGCCAGACCCAGACTGCTGCCGAAGGCGGCAACACCATCGTCACCGACCAGTTCCCCGACTCGCACGGCCTGGCGTGGCAGTCCAACAACAAATACGTCGTCTCCGGCAGCCCGTCGGCAGGCCTGGTCTCGGTCGCCGAGTCGGCCGTCAATGACAGGACCGTGTCGGCCTTCGACGGTTCCGGTCGAGTCGTCGGGGAGCAGTTCTACAACGGGACCACGCTCAAGAAGGCCGTGCAGACCGTCTACGGCGGCAACCAGACGACGACGATCGCCAGGGACCCGCTCGGCAACGTGATCGGGACGCCATCGGCAACCGTGATGAACGTCCTCGGCCAGCAAACCGAGCAGGTCCAGTACGCGGGAACGCCGGCGGTCTCCGGTTCTGTTGTCTCGGGCGGCAGCCCGCAGGTCACCACGATGTCCTATGACGCGGCCGGCGATAAGACCGCCATGGCCGACCCGGCCGGCCACGCCTGGACCTACAGCTACGACCTGCTCGGACGCCAGGTCAAGCAGGTGGACCCGGACACCGGGACCTCCGTCACCGGTTATGACGCGGCGGGCAATGTCACCTACGCCACCGACGGTGCGGGCGTCACCGACAACTTCGTTTACGACGCGCTGAACCGCAAGACCGCCGAGTACACCGGTTCGGCCACTCCGGGCAGCGGGACCCTGGTGGCGACCTGGGTGTGGGACACGCTCAAGAACGGCCTGCTGACCTCGGAGACCTCGGTCAGCAACGGCGTGACGTACAAGACCGGGAACCTGGGATATGACTCCTCGGGGAATGTGTCAGGTACCTACGTGACCGTCCCGGCCGGGCAGTCGCTGGCCGGCACCTACCGCACCCAGTACTCCTACTCCACGACCGGGCTCTTGCTGTCCGGGACGCCTGCCGCCGGCGGCGGGCTGCCGGATGACGTACTGACCTACACCTACGACAAGTTCGGCAACCCCGCGTCCGAGTCTGGGTCCGACGTGTACGCGTCGGGAGCCGTATGGACGCCGTACAACGAGATCTCGCAGATCCAGCTTGGTTCTGGCCCGAGCAAGGCTGCCCTGACCTATTCCTATGACAACCAGACCAGGGCGGTCACGGGGATCAACCTGTCCGATCAGCAGCCTTCGCCGCAGGTCGACAACACCACGTACAGCTACAACGCCGACCAGCAGGTGACCCAGGAAGCTGACACGCAGGGTGCTTCAGGCGCGCCGGTCGAGGATCAGTGCTTCTCTTATGACGGGCTGAGCCGGCTGACGCAGGCGTGGACCTCGTCTAACGCCTGCGCGACCAACCCGGCGACGGGCAACGGCACCGTCAGCGGGCCCGAGCCGTACTGGCAGTCGTGGACCTTCGACTCGCTCGGCGACATCTCGACCCGCACCGACCACGCGCCAGCCGGAAGTTCGAGCGGCGACACTACGACCAGCTACCACTACAGCACCACTGGCCCGGCCCACGCGGTCTCGTCCACCAGCGCGACCAATACCGTCTCAGGCAGCCAGGGATCGACAAGCTACGGCTACAACGGCGCGGGCCAGACCACCACCCTCGGCCCCCAGAGCCTGACCTGGACCCCGAACGGCCAGCTGGCTACGGCAGGCACCGCCAGCGCCCCGGCCAGCTACGTGTATGACGCGGACGGCAACGAGCTAGCCGAGAGCGACAACGGCACGGTCACCCTGTACCTGCCCGGCGAGCAGCTGACCGTGTCGGGGAGCACGACGACCGGCGTCCGGTACTACAGCTTCGCCGGCCAGGTGATCGGCGAGACGACCGGCGCCACCTTGTACTGGCTGGCCGGGAACACCCAGGGCAGCATGACAACGGCAGTCGCCGCGTTCAGCCAGTCCACCGTGATCAGGCGGGCAATGACGCCCTACGGGACGATGCTGAACGGCTCAGGCACGTGGCCGGATAACAGAGCCATGCTCGGCGATCCCTACCACTCATCGACTGGCCTCGAGGACATCGGCGCTCGCAAGTTCAACCCGGTCACCGGGCTGTTCATCAGCGTCGACCCGAACCTAGACCCGTCCGAACCGCAGACCATGACCGGCTATACCTACGCCGCGGACAACCCGGTCACGAACTCCGACCCGTCCGGGCTCATGCTCTGCATAGCCGGCGGACCTTGCGGAGGATCGGGGTATCTTGAGAATTACGAGAACAAAGTCCATCAGCAGCAGGTGCAGGCATACCACCAGCTCGCCTCGAATATTGAGAACCAGCAGCTAGAACACTGTGGCTGCCATCTGCCCACGATGAGGGCCATCGTCAGGCAGTACCAGAATCCCACCTACGTTCAGCATCGGGTCGAAGACTACACTGCCACCGAGAATTACGACCAAAAGATTCTCGCACAAGCCAAGGCCGAGGAGGCCAGGCAGTCGAGCGGCGGATGCGGGTTCCTCCGCCTCAGCTGCGCCGCGCATTGGGCGAGCCAAGAGGTGACCGCTCACTGGCAAGGAATCACCAAGACGCTCGGAGCCGTAGTACTCGTCGCATGTATTATAGGCTCGGCCGGGACATGCATGGTCGTGGCCGCAGCGGCAGCACTGGCTTCGTACGCCGTGCAGGGCGCTGCGACTCATGACCTGACTGGCCAGCCGCTTGCGGAGTTGGGCTTCAATCTCCTCTTCATAGGAGCTGGAGCGGCTGCGGCCCGCGTAGGAGCGGACAGTGCTGAGTCGTTCTGGAAGGAAAGTCCCCTCACTGGCTCTATGTCCAGGGTCTGGAGCTATCTGCCTAAGCATGGCGACAATGGGCTGAACCCTGCGGGAGTGGCTTATGGGTTGGTTTCGAACCTGGTTAACAACGCTCCAGGCGCGGCCCCAGGCGTGTGTTCGCTGCTTGGTGGAAATCAGTGCTGACAAATGGGGGGTACCGCGTGTTCAAAGTAGGTCAGGCCGCCGGGGGCCGGGCAGTCTTCCGGCATCGCGCCATGACAACGGGATTCGCCGTCGGCACAGCGCTTATTCTGCTGCTTCTCGCGCTCGTCTGGTCGCAGCCGACCGCGACCAACATCGTAGGCACCGCGGTTCTGGCGACTGGCCTTTGGTTCGGCTGGGTCGCGGGTTGGTGGACGAAGGTCGTCGTGTGCGATCATGGCGTACATATCGACAACCTGTTTTTCCAGCACGTCATCCCATGGAGCGAATTTGTCGAGTTCTCCGTTGATAATGGTCTCGTCGCTCGGTTGTCTGATGGAAGGATGGTAGCAGCGGTCTCATTCGGGAGATCGCTGGCGGGCGCGATTACTAAATATCGCGGAATTACGAAGAAGCGAAACTCCATGATGGCGGCTTGCCAAAAATATAAGAGCGCGGAGAAGCCTGCGGTTGAGCGGCATCATCAATTGGTCAGACTTCATTGGGTGGCATTCCTTATATATGTGACTCCTATGATTGGAATTGCTGTCGGCGTCGACTTATCTAGGCATATGCTGTGACAAAGATATCTCAGTCACTTGTCGTATCGATGCGCTTGCTTGCCTGACGGGACTGTGGCGGTTCGGATAGGCATAACTGGCCGGACCATTGTGGCGGCCAGGTGGGTTTTAGCCTTTCCCGAACGGGTTGTAGTTCGCGTCGCGATAAAGGACGACGCTTCACTGCTGCCAGGCGGGCGTTTCTCTGGTGCTGCCGCGCTTGCGGGACGGCAATTGCTCCTCGTGCGCCGAGGCAGATCGTGCTTGCGGCCGTCAGGCTGAGCCTGGATGAATTGCATCAGGATGCCTAGCCGGAAAGGCGGAGGCTGTGGCGTGACTGGTGCGTGGCTGCTGCCCAGCACAGGATGTCGCGGGTGTGCTCGGCTAGCAGGCCGGTCCGCAGGCCTCGATGCAGACCCGTTCGGCAGCCCCTACATACGCCGCTCCTTCATCCCGCATATCTCCCTGACCAAGCTCGACCGCGACGATCAGCCAGAAGCGGCCACCATCAGCAGGCGGGCACTTGCCGGCAGCACAAGCGCGACGCCGCAGGCACTGGAGCTGTGCGACATCGGCGAGAACAGCGAGCAATGGAAGATCCTCGCCAGTTTCTCCCCTGCGACACCGAGCGCCAGCACGCCACCCTGCACGGGGGCAGATCGTGGATAGACGGGCAGCACTATATGAGCGCGTATCGCGGTGCTACCGAGCGGACAGACCGGGTCCACGCCAGCATAGGCTGCTACGTTGCGCGGGGATGGCACGAGACTTGGTCCGGGAGGACGGGGATGTGGTTCGGAATCTTGGGGCCGTTGCTGGTTGACGACGGAGGAGCACCCGTCGATGTGCCGAAAGGGCAGTTGCGCGTGCTTCTCGCCGCTCTGTTGGTGAACGCCGGATACGTGGTCTCGGCCGACGCGCTCGTCGAGGTGTTGTGGGACGGATCGCCTCCGCCCGGCGCCACGACCACGCTGCGCTCGCACGTGCTGCGGCTTCGTCGCGTGCTGGGGCCGCGGGGGAAGTCCCGGCTGGTGACCCGGCACCCCGGATACCTGCTCCAGGCCGGGGAGGACGAGGTGGACCTGCTGCGGTTCCGTCGCCTGTGCCGGGAGGGCAGTGCTGCGCTGCGGGCCAGTGCCTGGGACCGGGCACAGGGGCTGCTCGGTGAGGCGCTGGCCTTATGGCGCGGTGAGCCGCTGACCGGCATCCCATCGCAGATGCTGCGCCGGGACCACGGTCCCGGCCTGGAAGCGCTGAGGTTGCAGGCTGAGGAATGGCGGATCGAGGCCGTGCTGCGCCTGGGCGGCCATGCCGAGCTGGTGCCTGAGCTGCAGTCCCTGGCCGCACGGCATCCCCTGCGGGAGCCTTTCCACGGTCAGCTCATGGTGGCCCTGTACCGGTGCGGACTGCAGGCCGAAGCGCTCGCCGCCTACCAGCGCGCTCGCGACGTGCTGGTCGCGGAACTTGGAGTCGAGCCGGGGCCCGGCCTGCGGGAGTTACACCAGCGGATGTTGTCTGCCGATCCTGCTCTGGTCGTTACCGAGCTGGCCATACACGGGCCGGCCGAATCCGGCCCTCCCCGGGAACTGCCGCCGACAGTACGGGGTTTCACCGGCCGCCAGGCTGAGCTTGAGGCGCTGACCAGGCTGCTGGACCGGTCCGGAGGGCAGGCTCCTGAGACCGTCGCCATCGTGGCGATCAGCGGGACCGCAGGGGTGGGCAAGACCGCGCTGGCTATTCACTGGGCACACCAGGTCACCGGGCGGTTCCCCGACGGGCAGCTGTATGTGAACCTGCGCGGCCATGGCCCCGGCCAGCCGATATTGGCTGCGGACGCACTGGCGGGGTTGCTGCGCTCGCTGGGAGTGTCAGGTCAGGACATTCCGCCGGAGGCAGATCAGCGCTCCGCCCGGTACCGTAGCCTGCTGGCCGGCAAGCGGATGCTGGTCGTGCTGGACAACGCCGGATCGGCCGATCAGGCACGTCCGCTGCTCCCTGGCACGTCTGCCTGTGCTGTGGTCGTGACCAGCAGGGATGCGCTGGCCGGGCTGGTAGCCCGCGATGGTGCCACCCGCCTGGACCTGGGCGTGCTCTCGCCTGAGGGAGCGGTCGCCCTGCTGCGGGCGCTGATCGGCGCGCGAATGGATGCCGAGCCTGACGCCGCCGTCGAGCTGGCCGGGCAGTGCTGTCGGCTGCCGCTGGCGCTGCGGATAGCAGCTGAGCTTGCCGCCAGTCGTCCGGCAGAGTCGCTGGGCGGGCTGGCTGGCGAGCTGGCTGACCTGCGTACCCGGCTGGGCCTGCTGGCGGCGGGCGGGGATCCGGACACCGACGTCCGGACCGTGTTCTCCTGGTCCTATCGCCACCTCGACGCCGATACCGCCCGGAGTTTCCGGCTGCTCGGACTGCACCCCGGTCTCAGCTTCGACGCCTATGCCACCGCGGCCCTCACCGGCACCTCCCTGAGCGTGGCCCGACGGAAGATCGGCCAACTGGTGCGCGCTTGCCTTGCGCAACCCAGCGGGGCCGGCTGCTACCAAATGCATGACCTGCTCCGCGCTTACGCCGCTGATCTGGCCGGTCACCATGACAGCGAGGCCGCGAGCCGAGCCGCTCTCACCGGCCTTTTCGACCACTACCTGACCTCAGCCGCCGCTGCTGACCGCTTCTTGTTCCCCGCTGACCCCGACCGGCCTCAGATACCGGGGTCAGCCAGCCTCGGCCGCCAGTTCACCAGCCACCGCACGGCGCTGGCCTGGCTGGACGCGCACCGTTCGACCATCGTCGCGATCACCGCGCATGCCGCAGCCCACGGCTGGCCCGACCATGCCATCGCCCTCGCCGCAGTCGTCTTCCGCTACCCGGAATTCGGCTGCGCCGACGACGCTGCCGCCGCGCACAGGCTCGCGCTCAGCGTGGCCACGCAAACCGGCGACCGCAGCGCCGAGGCCGCAGCGCTGATCACGCTGGCTGCCGCCGATACCGTAGGCGGCCGTCTCCGGCAGGCCACTGGTCACCTGGAACGCGCCTGCTTACTGTGCCAGCAGGATGGCGACCGGGCTGGGGAAGCCAGGGCACTCGCCGGGCTCGGCGCCACCTGGTACTGCCGGGGCAACTACCAGCGCGCCGCCGAGTGCCACGCATCAGCACAAGCTCTGTGCCAGGAGGCCGGTGACCAGTCGGGCCAAGCTAGCGCCCGTCACGGTCTCGGCCAGATTGATCTGCGGCAGGGCCGCCACCAGCAAGCAGCGGAGCACCTGTGCTCGTCGCTGGCGCTTTTCCGCCGGGCGGGTATCCGCTCCGGCGAGGCGCACGTGCTGGGCAGCCTCGGGGAACTCGCACTGCAGCAAGGCCACTTCGGCCAGGCCAGTGAGCATCTGCGGCAATCACTAACGCTGAACCGGCAGATAGGAAGCCGGCTGATAGAGGGACACGGCCTGGCCCTCCTCGGTATCGCCGAACTGCGACTAGGTCATCACGACCAAGCTGTCGCACATCTCAGCCGGTCGCTAGCCTTGCAGGAGACGGGCAACCCGTCGGGTCAGGCCGAAGCGCTCAATGGCCTCGGCCAGGCGCTTCTCGCCGCCGGGCAGGTCCGCCAGGCCAGGATCCGGCACGCCAAGGCGCTGGCCCTCGCGATCGAAGCGGACGACACCTACGAGCAAGCCCGCGCCCACCGCGGCCTGGCGTGCGCCTGCCAGATGACCGGCGACAGCCGGCAGGCCCGCATCCACGGGAAGCAATCTCGCCTCTGCTACGACAAACTCGGCATCCCGCAAGAGCTCGCGTCCGATAGGCAGAGCTGGCCGGACCATTGCGGTGGCCATTTCAGCGGGACGAGCACGCCCACCGTGTAACACCAGGAGACTACCTGGACAGAGTTCTCGGCGCCGGTCAGCCTGAGCATGTTCGCGATATGGAACTCCACAGTGCGGCGGCTGATGTGCAGGCTGGCCGCTATCTGGCTGGCACTCATCCCGGCTGCGATCCTGACCAGGACATCAATCTCGCGGACGGTTAAGTGCTTTCCCTGGCACGGAAACTCAACATCCCTGTCCCGGCTCGCCTTCGCAGTCATATCTACTCCGGAATCAGCACGACGTTGCAGCAGCCGTGGTCGCGCTGAAGGTCGAGGTTGTGAGGGGCTCAGCCTTGCCCATGCACGTTGAACTTTCGTTGAATTTGCTTGGCGCTTATTCGACCCAGATCTCCAGACAGCCCCGGCAGTGCGCACGGCGCGGTAGGCGCTGTTTAGGCATCGATGCGTGCGAGCCTGCTGGTATCGGTCGCCGGCCTCCCGGGCGAGGCGAGCACTTCGATGAGGAAGCTACGGGCGCGGCCCGGGTCACCGGCCGCGAGCAGGCACTCTCCTATGTCGTTCAGTGCGACCGAACTGCGGAGTCGGTCCACTCCTCTGGGTCTGCGAGGAAGTTCAGGCCGCAACACCACGGACTTAAGGTATGCGGGCCTGCGTGACGCCGTGACCTGGTGGTTTGAGGGTGGGCGGGGTGACTTGCCCGTGAGGGGCTCCTGGTAGGCATTTGGGTGTCTAATCCGGCAGCGTTCTGACCGGCGAATTTGACGCGCTGGCCCGGGGCCAGCGGACTACGATCCGCGAGGCGGCGCGGATTACCTGCGCGAGTGCCAGGCAGCAAGGCGAGCCGGAGTGTCTGATCATCGACGCTGTGCCCCGCCACCTCAAGGTACCGGAACTATGGGACGAGGTCAGCGGGCAGCCTCCGCGACGATATCGCCAGGATCGTCGCGGACATCCTCAAAGTTCGCCGCGTGGGGCGGTTATGGGCAGAGGTTGTCGGCGGCTTCGTGGTATGCGTCAGCGACCGCGTGGAGCAGGGCGTCGGGGATGTCTGGTGTCCAGTTGCCTTGCCTGACTTCGGCGCCGAGGGCTGCTTCAACGGCAGGGAAGGAGCGCGGAGCGCGGCGCTCAAAGACGCTCCGGAAGAACTGCAAGTAGGCGGTTCCGTTGTCGGAGTAGATCGTGACGAGCCCAGCGTCGTCGGAGGCCAGGCGGGGGAGCAGGGTGGTCATCTGGCCGCCCTTTCCCCTGTAGGTGGCTAGCCTCACCAGGCCGGCTTTCTCCAGCGTGTCGGCCCAGTCTGCCAGGCGTATGAGCGGGTCGCGCTGGGTCGGCGGCAGGCTGGCGATCACAGCGCGGAACTCCGCTGAGCCCCGGTGCAGGGCGCCTGCCTGCCGTGCGGTTACCTGGGCGTCCGACAGTTCACGGGCGCGAAGGCCTGGCTCGATCCGCTGGGGCACCAGGACCTGGGACCCGGCCACGTCGTACGCGGATACTGTGACCAGGTCGATGTTGACCTTGTCAGTCACGGACTGCAGGTATCCCACCACCTGAACCAGCTCGTCAGGTGCCGAGTCGAGCACGATGACGAGCCGGAATCTGCCCTCGGCCAGGCTGCGCGCCAGGCCGTCCCGGAAGTCTTCGGCGTCCACCACGTGCTGCTGATCGGCTGCCTGCACCGCGCCAAGTACCGATCTGCCCAGGATCTGGGACTCGAGCTGATCGGGGTCAAGGCCCTGCAGATACCCGGCGTAGGAGAGTACCTGGGCAACCACAGCACGCCGCGATTCGGCGTTCCGTGCCAGCTTGACCTCGATGATGACCAGGCGGCCAGTCGATTCCACGGCCAGCAGGTCCGCTGAACCGGTGCCCAGGCGCACCTCGCGGCCCAGCACGGTCAGCCGGGGCGACCCCGCCAGCGGCAGCATCTGCGGGGCTTTCTCGACCAGGTCGTGCAACTCGGCCTCGGCCTGATAGGCAGCCTGCGCGAGCGTGCGCCAGTGGCCCTCAGGGCCAGCGCCCCAGATCGCTGTCATAGCTGGACATTAGACCGGCAGGATACCGCCTGTCGCCCTATCACCCCACTTTATGCCTCGCTAGCTTTCGCTATCCGGTCGCTGGTTACGGACATGGAAAGCCGGGCCGATAGTGCCTGAACATATGGGTCAGTTGCCTGCCGGCGAGGCCGGGTGACGGCGGTCGGCTGCTTCTGCGGACCAGGTTAAACCTTCGCGAAGCGCTGGGTCTTGCACGCCGGGATGGCCGGCGAGAGTGCGGAACATGATCGCGCAGTGGTGGGTGATCGTGGTAGCGCTGTCGGCTGTCCGCGTTAGGCGCTTGTGTTCAAGTCAGGCGGCCATCGGTGATCAGGCACGCTGGTGCGCGCCAGGTGGCGCACTCGCTCAGCGCTGTCGATCGCTCCCTCGAGCAACTCGCTGATTGCCGCCTCGAAGCCTGCGGGCCGGCAGGGAGTGCAGCGGGATGGCATGGAGTAAGCGGACTCTGCGGTGCGCATCGGTTGCTTGGATTGACCGATGGGCCTTTCGCAGCGAGTCAGGTGCGATCTGGAGTCGGTACTGCACGTTGGCCGCCCCAGCAGACTTGCTGGCGGCGGCCTGACCGCACCCGACCTCGCCGAATTGGCCGGACTGGAGTTGTGGGAGGTCGAGGACGTCGTCCGCCGCGCACAGGGCCGCACCTCGCCCGGCCGAGCCAGCACCGGCCGGGCACGGCGCCTGGGGTGTACCTGCTCGGTCATGAGGAACTGCAGGCCACCGCCCGCCGGTACCTGGCCTCGCGGCTGCCTTCCTGTTACCAGAAGCTGGCGCATTGGGCGAGCCGCTGGCGGGATGCGGGGTGGCCGGCGGGCACTCCGGAGTACCTTCTCGCCGGGTACTACCAGCTGCTGGATGAGCTCGCTGACGTTGCGGCCATGACCACCCTGGCCAGCGATGTCTCCCGGCACGACAGGATGCTGGACCTGACCGGTGGCGACGCCGCAGCGCTCGCTGAGATCCGCACCGCGCTGGACCGGATCGCCGGGCAGGAAGCCCCTGACCTCGCCGACGCACTGTTTCTCGCCTGGCGCCGAGACCAGCTCACCGACCGTAACGCGAACATCCCCGACGACCTGCCCGCTGCCTGGGCCGTCGCCAGCAACGTCACCCGCGCCCTCGCGCTCGCCACCTCCATCCCTGACCTGTACGGCGGGCCGTCGCCCTGACCCAGGTCGCGGGCGCCCTGGATCGCATGGCCAGTGCCCTGACCCAGGTCGCGGGCAGCCTGGCCGCCGCCGGACAGCACGACCAGGCCGCAGCCATCGTCGGCTCGACCACCGACCCGGACCGCAAGGCAGGGGCCCTGACCCAGTTGGCCGGCGTCCTGGCCGCAGCCGGACAGCACGACCAGGCCGCGGTCATCGCCGGGCAGGCCGAGACCGTTGCTCGCTCGATCACCCGCCCAGGCAAGCAAGCCGAGATCCTGGCCCAGCTCGCCGGGGACCTGGCCGCCGCCGGACTGCAGGATCAGGCCGCAGTCATCGCCGGGCAGGCCGAGGCAGCGGCTCGCTCGATCACCGACCCCGGCCGGCAAGCCGAGACCCTTGCCCGGATAGCCAGCGACCTGGCCGCAGGCGGAGTGCACGACCAGGCCGCAGCCATCGCCCGCTCCATCACTGACCCGGCCGGCAAGCCGAGGCCCTGGCCAAGGTCGCAGGCAGCCTGGCCGCAGCCGGGCAGCATGACCGGGCCGCGGCTATCGGGCGCACGATTAACTACCCGCGTATGCGGCCCAGGCCCTAGTCCAGGTCGCCGTCAGCCTGGCCGCCGCCGGACAGCGCGACCAGGCCACAGCCATCGCCCGCTCCATCACTGACCCGGCCGGCAAGCCGAGGCCCTGGCCAAGGTCGCCGGCGTTTTGGCCGCAGCGGGGCAGCGTGAGCAAGCGACAGCCATCGCCCGCTCTATCAGCTACCCGCACATGCAGGCGCAGGCCCTGGCCGGGGTCGCCAGTAGCTTGGCCGCAGCCAGGCAGCACGACCAGGCCGCAGCCATCGCTCGCTCCATAAACAACCCGCTTATGCGGCCGGCCCTGGCCGAAGTGGCAACAGCGCTTGCGAGGGCACGCGAGACAACCAGCGCGTCTGCTCTGGTCGCCGAAGCGTTTGCCGCAGGGAACTGGATGATTGCCTCGGTACCAGCCCTTCTCCTTAATCCGCGCGCAATGACGCGAATCATGGAGGCCGACAAGGTCAGCGCATGCGAAATACACGACCAGCATGCGCGCTGGACAAGATGATCGACGCTCCGTCGTACCTACTCCAATAGTCCCAGAAACATGCATAATTGGCGTCTAAGGCGAGCTTTACGGACGCCGGTGCGCCGACACCCAAGCGTGATCAGGGTCGGCCGTCAGGGCGCACGCCCACGGCTCGATATGTATCCGAGCGGTAAGTAATCAACTGGGTGTTCGCTCAGTCCATAATTGGCAATATGTGGTGATTAGTTGCTTGCTGAGCTTTATCGCTGCCCTGGGTGACACGGTGGAGCACGGCTCGCGCGGTGGCTTGAGCTCATTTGGGGCGGTGTCATGTCCGGTCACAAGTGCATCTGTTCTAAACGGGCTCGGACTTCTACTGCTTGAGGGTCGCCGAGGGCGTCGAATATCTCCAGGGCTTGCTCCCAGGAAGCTCGTGCGTCGCTGATGGCGCCGGTTTGCTGCTGGGCCTGACCGAGCCGGTCCGAGGTCTCTGCCTGGCCTTGCTCATCACCGAGTTCACGGCGTAGATCCAGGGCGCTACGAAGGTGCTCGACCGCCGTGGTGAACTGCCCGAGGTCCGCCAGGGCGGCGCCCAGGTTATGCGTGGTGACCGCTATTCCGTAGGGGTAGCCGATCTGGTGGCTGAATTGCAGCGCCTCGCGGAGTTGCGCGAGAGCTCGGGGGTAATCGCCTACGTCGGAGTAGCAGCTGCCGATGTTGATCATGCTCTGGGCCTGACCTCGCTCGTCGCCTAGCTGCCGGCGGATGTTCAATGCCTGGCTGAAGATGTCGAGCGCTGTCTGGAACTGGCCTAGGCCGCAATGCGCCGCTGCCATGTTGTTGAGGGTCATCGCTTCACCCCACTTGTGGCTGATAATGCGCCATACGGCCAGGGACCGTTCGTAATATCCGATGGCGGCGGGGAGTTGCCGCAGGCTCCAGTGCGCGGTCCCGAGCCCGTAGAGCATCCAGGCTTCGCCGAAGGCATCGTGGATCTGCCGAGCTGACGCCAGACCGATCTCGTAGCTGCCGATCCAGGCGGCCCAGGGCTTGCGCAGGTAAAAGAATCCCCAAAGGGCAGCCGGAAGTTTCCAGGCGATTGCATGATATCCACCGGTGCTGGCCTGGCGGATGGCGGCCGTCAGGTTACCCCATTCAGTTTCGCACCAGGTAAGGGCCTGCGAGTGGCCAGAGAAGCGCAGCGCGGGCGCGCAAGCTGGTCCGGCAGTTTCACGCGGGATGTGCAGCGTGCGGGGGAGGATGACGCGGTCAGCGGTGTCGGCTCCCGCGACGTACCAGGTCAGAAGGCGGCATACGGCATCACTCCGCTGCTGGTCCGTTTCGTCCGCCTGCGCGCACTCCGCGGCATACCTGCGAAGCAGGTCGTGGCATCGGTATCGGCCGGGCCGGTGCTCTTCGAGAAGGTGCTCGCTGGCGAGCTCATCGAGGACGCGGCGCATCTGCCCCCCAGTGATGTCGCAGAGCGCAGCTGCGGCAGGGATGCCGATGTCAGTTCCGCTGGCCAAGCCCAAGAGCCGGAACCCGCGCTGCGCGTCCGCGGTCAGCCTGCGGTAGGACCACGAGAACACAATCCGGGTTGCGGTGGCCGGGTCTCCGTCCGGGGTAGCGAGCACTTCCAGACGGTCCTGCTCGGCGGCAAGCTGGGAAGCGAGCTCCTCCAGCCGCAGTGCGGGGCGTGCCAGGGCGCGCTCGGCGGCGATGCGCAACGCGAGCGGAAGCCGGCAGCACAACTGGGCTACCTCCGTCGCCGCGCCGAGTTCGGCGTTTACCCGGACGTTGCCGATAATCCGCCGTAGCAGCGCTACCGACTCTTCTAGTGGCAGCAGGCCCATGTCTAGTCGGCGCGCTCCGTCTTTGGCGACCAGCCCGCTGAGGTCGCGCCGGCTGGTGACCAGTGCCATGCACCGGGATGACCCGGGGAGCAACGACCGCACCTGCTCGGCGGTCGCCGCGTTATCCAGGACAACCAGCGCTTGCTTGCCCGCGAGCAGCGAGCGGTATATCTGGGCGCGGGCCTCCGCCTCGGGCGGGAGCGGCTCCGGCGCCCGGAGTTGCTGGATGAGCAGGCCCAGCGCCTCTAGCGGCTCCATAGCCGGGTCGGGTCCGTAGCCCCGCAGGTCGAGGTACAGCTGGCCATCGGGGAACCGGTCGCTGACCTGGTGAGCCCAGCGGACAGCGAGCGCGGTCTTACCGACGCCCCCCGTGCCTGACAAAGCCGAGATCACCATCACTGATGCGGGCTGCGACCTGGCGAGGATCTGATCGAGTTCGCCCAGTTCCCGGACCCGGCCAGTGAAGTCAGCCACGGCGGCGGGAAGGCAGCGCGCCGGGCGGGGAGGGCGCGCTGCCTTCCGGGCCGATCGCTTATAGGCAAGCGGTATTAGCATGCCTAGGATGTCGTTGACAGGCTGGCCGCCCAGGATTGCTCTCTGCGCGCTGCGGAGCGCAGTGCCTGGCTGGATGCCGAGGTCCTCGACGAGGATCCTCCGCCCGTCATGAAAGGCGTCAATAGCCTCAGATGAGCGCCCGGCACCATGCAGGGCGAGCATGAGCCGCACCCTGAGGCTGTCGTCCCCCGGACGGCTGCGCACCAGCTTGGCTAGCTCGGCCACCTGCTCTCTGTAGCGTCCGCGCCACAGGTCGATGTCGATGCGGCGCTGAAGGGCATTCAGCTTCTGCTCCTCGAGGCGGGCCGACTCGGCTTCGGCGAACCTTCCGGACAAGCCATCCAGCGCGGGGCCAGACCACGCGGCAAGAGCCTCGGTCAGGACTTGGCTTGCATGCGTAAGCGATCCGGCGGTCAGCAGGCCCTCAGCTTCGGCCGCTTTGCTGTTGAACACGCCAAAGTCGGTTACCAAAGGCGGCGAGTGTAACCTATAGCGGCCCGAGCCGAGTGCCTCAACGGCGTTCCGGGGGACTCCGCCGCAGGCGAGCGCATCCCGTATCGCCTTGATGTGCACCTGGATCTGATTGGCTTCGTTCCGCACTTCGGGAATCTCGCCGTCCCACACGACATCGATGATTGCCGTCCGGCTGACTGACTTGTTGGCATTTACTGCCAGCAGTGCCAGGAGGCGCAGCGTCTGCGGCTTCAGCGGGATCGTGCGCCCGTCCAGGCATATCCCGAACGGGCCGAGCATTCGCAGCAGCAGGCACGGCTCGCCTGACCTATCGAGATCCTTCCGCCGGGGTGGTTCGGCCACCAGACACCTCCCTGCAATCAGTAGCTATACGGATCCCCCGGCGCTGCGGTCCCAACGTGGTGCTGCGGGCACGAAGCCCGAACGGACCGGAGAGCCGTGTCTCTACTCTTGGCGGCAGTTCGCCGTCGCCCATCCACGCCCATAGAAATCACTTTCCGTAATCCCGGAAGACAGATTCTATACGTCTGAGCGGCGGATTCAGCGCTTCAGTACACGGCCCGGCATCGGCCTTGGCGCCAGGAGGTTAGCGGTCATGCCCGCCGTTCAGCGCCCCGTTCACCGCGGCGTTCAGAGCCTCGCGCCAGGCTCGGAGAGTCAGACGACGCACCAGAGTAAAAGGCAATGGCCTCTGTGCGTCCCGCACATACACCCGCGATCGGGTCAGATAGAACAGAAGGAGCGCAATGGACAATCGCGTAGCAAGGAGAATCCGCATGCTCTCGGCGGTGCCAGTGCTCGGACTAGTCTGCGGCGTACTCGGCATAAGCGCGGCACCCGCCGGGGCAGCCACTGAGCATGCTCTCGTTACCAGTGCGCCGGCACGTACGGCCACTGCACCTACCGCAGCCAGTCGGCCCGGGCCAGCGGCCACCATGACCGGGTCGGCTAACCGTCCGGCCAGTCCGCAGACCTGCATTCCAACTGACCTTCCGTACCGCTTCTCGAACGGGACCTGGACGACCTACTGGCTTGAAAAAACTCCCAACGGCTGCCAGAGCGTGTGGGCAACGAGCGGGCAGACGTTCAGCTACGAGCTGATAGGCGTGAACGGCAATGTGATCACGTCTGGTACCTGCCCCGCCGGATTCTGCCAACTATGGGATCCGGCAACTAACTACGTTCCCTTCTATGTCTGGGATTACACGGATACAACGACTAGCGTGAACATCTACTACTAGAGCCCTCATGTCAGTCAGTACCATGCCGCACGGCGCTTCGGCCAGTTCCGAAAGCGCCGTGCGGCGCACGGCAGCCGGTGAGTCCGGAGCGGCCCTGCTGCTCGCCGAGTTGATAGCCGCTGGTGCAGCACCCGGTCAAGCCCCGGGGGCTGCGCACAGGAGCATCGCCACCCGCGCGCGTCGCTGCAGCCCGCGTCGGGCGGACCGCTCCGGCCGATACCTGCGATCCCGCCCGGACCTGCGGCCGGGTGGGCGCGACCGTAATGAAATGACCTGATCCCTGGGCACGGACACAGTGCGGCGGCGATGCCGTGCACGGCGCCGCGCAGGTTGACGTCGATCACCTGGTTCCAGTCGTCTAGCTGACCTGAGTTCAGGGGAGCGTTGAACGCCACGAGCGATGTTCCGCCTGCTGGTACGCGACGTGCTGCGCAGCGTCGCGCATCGCGGCATGGGTTCCTGGCCGGCGCTAGCTAGCAGAACATCTTTCCGCAGCTCCCGCCGGTCCCGAGGAGCCTGGCTGTCGCTGAGAGAGAGGTCGGCACGCCACCTTGCGTGGCAACCACGGACGCCGTCAGCCTCTGGTCCGTGTTAAGGCTGGGCACGGTTATCGCGCAGTAGGCGGTAGTCGACGTGCAGCCCTGGAGGATCGTGAAGCCGGCCGGTGGAGTCCAGGCGTAGGTATACGTTCCCGTTTGACCCTGGACGAGGTAAGTGACGCTGTACGAAGTTTCGCTGAATGACGTGGTGCACGGGGTGGTGAAGTTGTCATTGGCTGACCGCTGGACGTTGCATCCCATCGTCAGTGTGTCGGCCGACGCGGAGCTTACCGTGGCAAAAGGGACGCCGAGCGCCATCGCGGCAGCAGCCAGCGATAAGAATAACCTGCGCATGTGAACTGTGCTCCATTCCATGATGAGGCAGCTCCCAAAGGCCGCGCCGCTGCAGCTGGTCGAATGAGCTGCCGTTACATCGGCGGCCGGGAGTCTCGGGACACTTCAAGTACGCCAATAGTGCGGTAAGTATTTGTATCTGTCAACCTCTGCATTCGCGGTCACTTGATCTGCAATTCCACCGCGTAACTACCGGAACGAATGTTTCTCCAGATAACTGCCGTATGTCAGGGCCGCGATAAAGTCCCCGGTCGTGCGGCCAGGTCACGGTGTATCCGCCCCGGGTGGCGGGCGGCTGGTGGCGGGCGGTGTGGCAGGAGGACGGCCAGCGGCAGCAGTGCGAGTCGGTGAGCGAGGCGAGGCTGGCCAGGATGCTGGCGCGTCAGAACGCTCCGGTGATCGTGTCGGCGAGCAGATAGACGTTGAGGCTTGTGATGATGGCTGTGGTCAGGAGCATCAAGGTGCTGGTCAGCCGCTTGTTAGCCATGTCGGCCATCGTGTCGCGGTCCCGGGTGATGAGCAGTAGCGGGATGAGCGCGAACGGGATGCCGAAGGACAGGACGATCTGCGAGAAGACCAGAGCCTGACTGGTGTTGACGGCAAGCGCGAGTACGAGCAGAGAGGGGAGCATCGTCAGGGTGCGGCGGACCAGCAGCGGGATGCGCCAGTTCATGAAGCCGGCCATGACCACCTGGCCGGCGTAGGTGCCGACGCTCGAAGAAGACAAGCCCGAGGCCATCAAGGCGATCCCGAAGGCCAGCGCGGCGCCGCCGCCTACCAGCTGGTCCAGGTGCGCATGAATAGGGCCGAGGTCACTGATGCCCGTCATTCCGGGCTTGTGAAACAGGGCCGCGGCGATGCAGAGCATGGAGAGGTTCACCGCTCCCGCGATGCCGAGACCGATGACGCAGTCCCACTTGTTGTAGTTCAGTAGTGTCTTGCGTTCCTGGCAGTCGGCGGCCTGGATCCGGTTCTTCTGCAGTGCCGAGTGCAGGTAGATCACGTGCGGCATCACGGTTGCGCCGATGATCCCGACGGTCAGGCTCAGGCTGTCAGGACCGCTCAGGTGCGGCACCAAGCCGGCGGCGATCTGCCCGTATTCCTGACCCCCGACGGCGAAGAATACGTAGAGGAAGCCCAATCCGACCAGTCCAAGTAGCGCGATGATCGCCAGCTCGAAGCGGCGGTGGCCGCGCTGCTCCAGGACCAGGATCACGAAGGCAACCACCGCGGTGATCAGCCCCGCCGGAAACAGCGGTATGCCGAAGATGAGGTTCAGGCCGATAGCGGCTCCTACGAACTCCGCCAGGTCGGTTGCCATCGCGACGACCTCGGCCTGCAGCCACAGAATCACATTCGCGCGCCGGCCGAATCGCTCCCGGCACAGCTCTGGGAGGCTGCGGCCGGTCGATAGCCCGGCCTTGGAGGTGAGGTACTGGACACCGATGGCCATCAGGTTGGCCATCACGATGACCCACACCAGCTCGTAGCCGTGCCCGGCGCCGGCTGCGAAGTTCGTGGCGAAGTTGCCCGGGTCGACGTAGGCGACTGAGGCAACGAACGCCGGGCCGAGCAAGCTCAGCACGGCCCGGACCCGGCCCCGTGCTCTGACATCTTGCAGCGTGACGCGCCTGCGGGCGGCAGCTTTGGCGGTGGCGGTCACGGCAGGACAACGCCATGTACGAGATAGGCCAGCTGAGTTCCCAGCGCACGGCGACGGTCGTCAACCTCGACCCACAGGGGGCCGCCGAATGGTTCCCGCTCCGCTACCCGCAGGATCACACCGGGTCCGATCCCTAGCCCGGCGAGATGCCGCAATGCGGCGCTTTCATCGTCGCTGACGCGGTCCACCTGGAAGAACGCGCCCTCCGGGGCATCGGCGAGCGCCGGTGACCAGTCTTCGACGTGATTGCCTGAAGGCGACGGGATCGGGTCACCGTGCGGATCTCGCCTGGGATGCCCGAGCACGGAGTCGATCCGGTCGATCAGCAGCTCGCTGGCTACATGCTGCAGTGCTTCAGCCTCCGCATGGACCTCATCCCAGCGCATGCCCGCAGCCCGCACCAGGAACGTCTCGATCAGCCGGTGCCGCCTGACCATGTTCATGGCGTGACGCTCACCATGCTCGCTCAGCGAAATACCGGCACTGCCAGAATCGGCCAGCAAGCCCGCGGCCGCCAGCCGGCGCAGCATCGCGGACACTGAAGGAGGGGAGACCCTCAGCCAGGCCGCCACCTGAGATGTCGACACAGGCGGCGCCTTGAAACTGAGGAGGTAGATGGCCCGGAGATACCTCTCCATCGCCTCAGAACGCTCCAGGTCACAGCAGGACAACCTGCGCCGGGCCGGTACCGAGATCATGTCACCCAGCTAACACTGCCAAGCGGCCACCTCTAATCTCAAAATTAGACGGGCCTAAATCCCGCGCTTGCCGGCTGCGGCGAGATCGCCGGCGGAGCCAGTGACCGGCGCCGTGCAGCACGTGTCACGGCGCCAGGCCCCGATGCCCTCTCTGACGGCGACGGCAGCGATCACCAACGCGGCCAGCGGGTCGGCCCACGACCAGCCGAACAGGCTGTTCAGGCCAAGCCCGGCCAGCAGCACTGCCGACAGGTACGTGCACAGCAGCGTCTGCTTCGAATCGGCGACCGCCGTCGCCGAGCCCAGCTGCCGGCCGGCGCGGCGCTGAAGATACGACAAGCCCGGCATGACCGCCAGGCTGACCCCGGCGAGCACCAGCCCCGCCGCGGAATGATCGGCAGCGCCTGCCCCGAGCAGCGCGCGCGCCGAGTCGACAGCGATGAAGCCGGCCAGGGCGAAGAATGACACCGCGATGAACCGCAGCGCGGTCCTTTCACGCGCCTCGCGCCGGGCGGGGTCGCGGGCGGAGAACTGCCAGGCAACCGCAGCCGCCGACGATACTTCGATCACCGAGTCCAGGCCGAACCCGAGCAGCGCGGCAGAGGAAGCGACTGTGCCGGCCATGATCGCGACTGCCGCCTCGGCCACGTTATAGGAGATCGTCGCCGCGATCAGCCGCCGCACCCGCCGTACCAGGACCGCCCGCCGCGCCGGTGACGTAGCCACCGGCAGCCGCCTCGTCGGCAACCTGGTGAAAACCGGGGTCATCAGCAGAACCGCTCCGCCGTGGTGTTGCGCCCGAACCGAGCCAGCACCTCGCCACGAGCAGGTATCGTCGGCATGCTATCCAGGCTACTGGCCATCAGCCTGCAGCAGGTCAAGGCCGAGGGTGGGTTCTGCACCTTCCAGCGACACTCAGCGGGCGGTTTACCAGGCTTCTATCAGGTCGGCTGGGGTGAAGGCAGCGTCTATGCGGGTCGTGGATGTTCCGGAGCGGGAGACGGCGATGAGCGGGACCGGGTCTGGCGTGACCCTGTCACGGTGGCGCTGGAGTGCTACCAGGTCGTGGCCGTCGAACTGGCCCGTCTCCAGCCATTTGACCGAGCCGAGGAACAACAGTTGCGTCGCGACCGGTTCGCGGTCGGCACCGACGACGTCGATCTCGACGTCGTTGCTGCGTGTCCAGTAGCCGCCGACCGCCGGCGCGGCGGGGATGCCCCGGGCGGGCAGCAGGCGCGCGAGGCCTTCGCGGATCAGCGGCTCGACGGCGCGCCCGCGCCAGTCACTCCAGGTCCGCTCGATCCGGGCCAGTGTCAGGTCCGAGCGCATCCGGTCCACCTCGGCCAGGTGCGGGCCGAGGAAGGTGAGCCAGAACCGCAGGTAGGAATCGGTGATGCGGTACCGGCGTTCCTTGGACGGGGAGAGGCTGACCGGCAGTTCCCCTGCGACGACGCCTTTGCTGATCAGCAGGTCCGTTGCGCGGGTCAGCGTGGAGTGGGCGATATTCCCGGCGGCACGGGCGATGTTGGTGAAGGTCCGCTCCCCGCTGCCGATCGCGGACAGGACCATCCGGGCGTAAGCCTGGTCAGGGAACTCCGCGGCGAGCGAGAGCTGCGCGGAGACCACGAGCGGGCTCACCGGGTCGGCTAGCTCCCGGCCGAGGAAGGACCGTATATCCTCCCCTTGCCGCCACCGGGCGCAGATGATCGGCAGGCCGCCGGTGACCAGAGCGGCGTCGAAGGCCTCGGCCGGGGGCAGCCCAGCCATCGCCGCGACGTCCGCCGGGTTCAGCGGCCCTACCCTCAGCTGCGTGCCGCGCTGGTGGAACGGACGGCCGTAGGAAGTGAGCGCCTCCATCATCGGCAAGTCAGATCCGACCAGGACGAGAAGCACGGGCTTGCGGGACAGCTCCCGGTCCCACGAGCGCTGCAGCACGCTCTCGAACGCGCCAGCCGGATCCATCAGGTAGGGCAGTTCGTCCAGGACCACGATGCTCGGCCGGTCACCGGGTAGCACTCCCGCCAGCTGGCGGAACGCTGCGGCCCAATTCCCCGGCACCGCCTCGCTGAAGACATGCGCGTCGGGCAGCCCCGAGATACGCACCGCATCGCTGAACTCCCGCAACGGCTCACCGCCGAACCCGATCTCAGCGGTATAGAACACGCTCGGCACCCGCTGCCGCTCGATGAACTCCTCCACGAGCGCGGACTTGCCGATCCGGCGGCGCCCACGGACAACCACGCATTTCCCAGGCCGGGCACTTCCCAGCTGCTCGCCGACCTCGGCAAGCATCCCTTCTAGCGAGGCCAGCTCTCGCCCCCTCCCCACGAAGCCCGCCACGACCCGCCTCCAAGACGATCTCCAGAGATACTCTTTAGAGAGATACTATCTTGAATAGAGCAAACCAAGCAGCATAGCCAGTCCGGCACCCTGGTCGCCACGATCCTGTCCGCCTGACCCGACTGCGGGAAACCCGCCGCCCAGATCAGCCAGGCCCTAACGCCGGCGCGTCAGCCGGCAGGATCGAGAAACCCGATGCGTCACGTACTCTCACCCGTCACCCGGGGCCGCCGCCCTCAGGGTCGGCCTTGAAAGCAAGGCTGACCCTGAGGGCAATTTTTCACCCTTATTTGCTTGAACGAATCGCACTGAGCGCGACTGGCCCTTCTAGGCCGGCCACGGCGGGTGCGACTTAGGCGCGACCGCGGCTCAGGTGGTGCGGGTAGCGCTGACTTCGGTGGCGGGTACCCAGGCGAGTTGGACGGCAAAGCACTGCCCCCGAGGAGCGGCCGAGCCCCGACGTCAGGAGTCCCAGATCGGGCCGAACGTGGGCACGCCAAGCTGCTCCAGGCCGTGTACCAGGCTCCAGGTTTCGGCCTTGTTGCTGACCACCAGCACCGCCTCGGCCGCGAACTCGCGGCACGCGTCGTGAGTCATCGGCAGCAGGTCGGGCTTGCCTCGCTCGGTGGTGTCCCAGATGACCGCGTCGGGATGTGCGGTCAGCACCTCGTCAACAAGCGCGTCACCGTAGGTTGCGCGCGGGCGGCGAGCAGACCAGACCAGCCGGGCAGGCACGCGCGGGTTCAGGATCAGCCCGAGCATCGGGCCGATGCCGCTGCCGGTCGCGACGTAGACGACGCGGTGGTACATGACCTCGATCGCCGGCAACGGCGCGCGCGTGGGAACGCCGCGAACCCACAGGTGCGACGGCGGGTCGTCGATGAACCGCGACGTCCAGTCGCCGGCCCGGGAGACCAGCAGCCGGTACCCAGATCGGCCGGGGGTGCTTACCGTCGCGAAGGCGTGCCACTCCCGCAGCGGGCTTCGGCTGATGCCGACCGCTGAGACATGCACCGGCGTGACACCGTAATCCAGATGCGCGATCGCGGCATGCGAGGACAGGCGCTGCACGGTCACCGGCACGCGGCGCAGCCTCAGCCACGGCCAGACGATACTCACTGTGATCAGCGCGAGCAGCCAGATCTGCCACGCGCCCGGGTCCGCGTGCATCAGGCGCACGGTCAAGGCCCAGAACAGTCCGACCGATGCCCACCCCCCGAAGCGATGGGTCAGCTCGAATACGTTGTGAATCCGTGCGCGGACCGGCGGTAACGCGCCGAGCACGATGACGATCATCAGCATCGCCAGGCTCATGGCCAGCGCGAAGGTCGTCAGATCCACGGCCGCGGCCGGCGGGCGCGAGCGATCGCCGCGATCACGGTAAAGGCGCACAGCCAGGCCGTCCCCGCCGCCGCCGCGCCCACGTGCAGACCGCCAATGTGGCTGACCTTGGAGATCATCCAGCGCAGTCGCAGCGGCCAGTGACTCGAGCCGCGGCCGGTCGCGGCGAAGATCGCGTTGAGCACGTGCTGCTGGCGGATCAGCACCGCGATCGCGAAGTTCACCACGATCAGGTTCGCCAGGCCTGACAGCGCGCTCCCGCCGGCGACATGCCAGTCCCCGCGCGCCAGGTGCCGCGCCAGCAGCGCGGCATTGACGAGCACGACAAGGGCGATCAGCCGGTTGTAATGCATGAACCGAGGATGCTTGAACGCACGGACGAATTGGCTTGGGATGGTCCTGTCCGGTGCGATGTCACCGTGTGATGGCTTTGCGCCACGATGCCGTGTCTGCGGGATCACGGTAGTTCTCCTTCTACGGCGAGTTGGCAGAACTCGCCTCTCCCGAATCGACTGGTGACCAGAGAACAAATGGATTCCCGAATCACCCAGCTTTTCTCGCTAACCCGAGGCATCACCACCCGAGGTCGCGACGCAGTAGCTACTAAGGGTCACCCTTAGGTTGAATCCATACATAATTGTAATGATTCAAATAAGCGAGTCAAGTGTCAAAAGTGTCATCAAGACCGGCGTCCACGTGCAGCCATCCCGAATTGTGGGTGGACTTGCGGTGTGTCCCGGGGGGTATCGTGGCGTTGCTGGGGGGCCGGTTCTGGCGGGCGGGTGGCGGGGATGCGTGAAGGGCTGCGAGTCGGTGAGCTCGCGGGGATTTTCGGTGGAGCGGGAGTGGACGCGGATGACGGTCGCCACGACGCTGGCCCGGCATCTCCTCACCGGCATGGCAGATAACTGGAAAGAATCGGTTTATTGGCTAATTCCAATATTGTGATAAGATAATCGGGTGCCCAGTCGTCCTGACAACCAGCAGCGGCTTCGCGACGCGGGCCTGCGGGTCACCTCACCCAGGATTGCCGTGCTCGAGGCGCTCGACGATGCCGGCGGGCACATCACGGCCGAGCAGGTCAGGCAGGCGGCGCTGGCGCGGCTGGGCAGCGTGTCCGTTCAGGCCGTCTACGACATCCTCGGCGCGCTGACCGCTGCCGGGCTTATCCGCTGCCTGGAGACGCCCGGGCACCCGGCCCGCTTCGAGGCCAGGGCCGGCGACAACCATCACCATTTCATCTGCCGCGCATGCGGCCGGACCATCGACATTGACTGCGCGACGGGCGAGGTGCCCTGCCTCACGCCCAGTGCGCTGCCCAGCGGATTCACGGTCGCCGAAGCCGAGGTGACGTACTGGGGAGCCTGCTCGAACTGCGGTGACTCCGCGGCGATGGTCGCCGGCGGGAGTGGCTGAAAGAAGGACGGCGACGACCCGCTGATCAGAGTCGGCACGATGACCCTCGACAAGAACCCGGCGAGCTTCTGCGGACCCTCCAAGGTGCTGCAGTCGGGCGGGAGCCTGCGGCTGCTAAGCCGCACACGGTCCTGCCCGATGTACTCGAAGGACCAGGTGATCGCGTCGACCGCTTCGAGCTGGTGGTTGAGCGCGAGGTTGATGTCGTGCCCTGAGCCGGGGACGACGCACGCCCGCAGCTGGGCTTGGGGGGAGTAGAACGGCGCCTCATGGCCGGCAACCGCGGTGCCGGTGGAGCACTTGAAGTGGCCGCCGCCGGCGAGCGGGCCGCAGTTCAGCGCGTCGGCGCTTCCGACGATCAGCAGCACTGGGACGTCGATCGCCTGGCTCAGGGCAGTGTCCGATACGAGCGGGAGCCCGGTCGCGAACTCGGTCGCGGAGAAGACGTCCTTGGTCGCCTCGTCGCGCGCGATTACGTTCGGGTCCGCGTCGGCGGTGTTGTAGAACAGCTGCGTGCGCGCCCCGGGGACGGTGGTCAGGTAGCCGGGGTCAAGCCCGCTGCCCGCGAACAGCGGATCGCCGGCCGCCGGGTACAGTGACGCGGCGGCGTTGCTGCTGACCACGGTGTTGTCGTGGAGCCGCCCGGTGAGGATGACGCCGTTGACGTCGTGGTAGGTGGCGGCCTCTTCCCAGCTGGTGATCGACCCGAACGAGTGCCCGACGTCGATCACCTTGCCGAACCGGGTTCCGCCGATCGCGCCGCCGCGCAGGTCCTGCACGATCTGGTGGGCGGCGAACGCGGCCGCCTGGATCGTGACGTCCGTGCTGGGCGGGTGCGAGCTGGCGCCCGCGCCGATCTCGTCGATCGCGAACGCGGGGAATCCGGCGGCGGCGGAGTCCTGGGCGTAGGAGTAGCTGATCCCGCCGATCGTCCCGAAGTTCCAGTAGCTGTGGTTGTACGTCGCCCCGTGGTTCAGCAGCTGCACCGTCGCGCCGGCGGCGAGCTCCCCGGGGGTGGCGCACAGCTGGCCCGAGACGGAGTAGCTCGCAGGCCCGCCGGGGGTGAGCGCGACCGGGATCGCGCTCACTGTGCGGCACGAGACCTGCTGGCCGGCAGCCGCCGCGCTGCCGCCGTGCCCGAGCCCGAGCCCGGCGAGCGCCAAACTGGCCAGGACACCCCGGGCCGCCCGGACCAGGCTCCGGGGAAATGCCACTGCGCGGCAGCGCCGCATGTCGTCACGCTCCTGAGATCACTGAACGGAATGGGACAGGGCCGTGCGAACACCGGGGGATGTGCCGGGCAGCACGGCGCACGTTATCCGGCGTCGGCGTAGGCCTTGAAGGTCGCCCACAGGTTGCTCCCGTACCGGGCGGCGAACGCGCCGGCCAGGAAGGCGCGCCGGTTCGCGGCCGCGCTGTTGTCAGGTAGTGCAGTCATGACTTCCTCCTGGCGTGCGCTGTCACGGCCCTTCTCCGTGCGTGACTCGGGCTCAGAACGACCGCTGCGTTCACAGGGTTTCTCTCTCTGGTGCGCGCTGGCATGACACGAACATGTCATTCGTAAATTCCTGGGCCGAAGGCACGTGAACCTGAGGTTCTGCCGACTGGTGACATGAGGGATGAAACAGCTTAGAGTCGCCATATCAGGCAGCTTGCAGGTTCCCCAGTCGCACGAGCCTCGTTGCGGGGGCGTGACCGGGAGCTCGCCATGATCGGCGAGCGGCTGGCGTCCGCGCGGCGGGGCCGCGGTGCCGTCTTGTTCGTGCAGGGCCGGGCGGGGTTTGGCAAGACGCGGCTGCTGGCCGAGGCCGCGGCGATGGCCGGCCGGGCCGGGGTCCGGGCAGGCTTCGGCGCCGTGCAGGCAAGCGACCAGCTGGTGCCGATGGGCGCCCTGATCGCCGCGTTGTTCGACGGCCGCGAGCCGCTGGTCGATCCGGGAGCGCTGCGCTCGCTGCATTTTCTGCCTGAGCAGCGCTACTGGCTGCTGGAGGAACTCGGGTCGCTGCTCGAAGAAGCAGCGCTGGCATCCCCGGTCCTTGTCTGCATCGACGATATGCACTGGGGTGACGGCGGCAGCCTGATCGCGTTGCGGACCCTCCCGCCGCGCCTGGCCCACCTGCCGATCATGTGGCTCGTGTCCTTCCGCGAGGGCCATGCCCGGGCCGAGCTGCGAGCGGCGATCCAGAGCCTGGACGAGATCGGGACGCAGACCCTGCTGCTCGGCCCGCTCGACGGCGACGCTGTCGGGCAGCTCGCGGGGGACCTGCTCGGGGCGGCGCCCGGCCCGGGCCTGCTCGAGATGGCCGGGCGCGCGCACGGCTGCCCGTTCCTGCTGGTGGAGCTGCTGCGCGGCCTGCAGGAAGATTCGCTGGTGCGGATCGACTCCGGGCACGCCACCCTGGTCGGGGCACGGCTGCCCGTCCGGGTCACGGACTCCATGCGCGACCGGCTCGCCCGGCTGCCCGAACCCGCGCGGCAGGCCGCGCTGGTGGCATCGGTGCTGGGGCGGCGCTTCTCCTTCGGCCACCTGTCGGCGATGCTGAACGAGCCGCCGTCGGCGCTGCTGACACGGGTCGATGATCTGCTGCGGGCCGACCTGCTGGCCGAGGACGGCGGACTGCTCACCTACCAGCACGACCTGATCCGCGAGGCTGTCCGGGACACCTTGCCGGGCACCGCGCTGCGGGCCCTGCAGCGGCAGGCCGCCGACGTGCTGCTGGCGTCCGGCTCCGCCCCGGCGGAGGTAGCCGTTCAGCTGGCGGCCAGCGCCGAGCCCGGCGACCAGGCGGCCGTGCGCATGCTGCGCGCGGCCGCGCGCGCCCTGGGCTCCTCCGATCCGGGCGCGGCGGCGGACCTGGCCCGGCGCGCGTTCGAGCTCGCCCGCGCGGGCGATCCGATGCGCGGTCCGCTCGCGGCCGAGACGGCATTGCTGCTGCACGCCGCCGGGCGCGTCGAGGAGGGCAAGTCCTTCGCCGACCATGCCCTGGGCGAGGCGCTCTCGGCGGAGCAGGAGGCGGAGGTCCGCCTCAGCATTGCCTGGATGATCGCGGTCTCAGCTGATGTCCGAGCCGAGGCTGGCCGGCTAACGCTCGCGCTCGCCGGCCTGCCAGGAAATCTGCGCGCGCGGCACCTGGCCCGGCTCGTGCACAACCTCGTGTCAGCCGGCCGCCCGCAGGATGCGCGGAAGCTGGCGGGTCAGGCGAGTGACGCCGTGCGCTCAGCCGGCGACCCCGATGCCAGCTTCACCCTGGCCGTCTCCGAGTCGCTGCTGGACTACGCGAGCGGCAGCTTCGGTCCCGCGCTGGAACGGATCGAGGCGGCCGGCCGGCGACGGTCCGAGCTGAGCGAGCCGGTCCGCGAGCTGCTGGCATCCCGGTTGCGGACGGAGCTGCTCGCCGCTGTCGACCGCTATGACGAGGCACTACGCCTGTCGGCCGAGGGTCTTGCCGCCGGCCAGCGAAATCACCAGGGATGGGCCGTGCGGGAATGGGAAGGCGGGCGCGGCTGCCGGCTCATGCAGGTTGGCCGGCTTGGCGAGGCAGCCGCGGCGCTGGAGGGGGTCGTCGCCACCATGGAGAAGGTGACGCCGGCCAGCAGCCTCGACGTCCAGGCTGCCGTGGCGTGCGGCCGCGTGGCGATGCACACCGGGAACGAGCCGCAGATCAGCAAGTGCGCCGCCATCGCAAGGGCGCTGCTCGAGACCGGCGCGCGGCTGGGGCAGCGCGCCGGCGCGTGGCTCCTGGCTCTGATCGCCCTGCGGGAAGGTGACGCGGCCGCGGCACGGGCCCATCTGTGCGCCCTGGGCGAGCACGAGCGGCTCACCATCATGCCGCTGTGCCCGCTGGATGTCGCCGATGAGGTGCCGCTGGCCCGGATCGCCATGGCGGCCGGCGACGGCGAGCTCGCGGCCGCCGCGGTGGCGACCGCCCGGGAGCGTCTTCGGCTCAATCCGGCCGTAGCCTCGATCGCAGGCACCGCTGCTCACGCGGAAGGCCTGGTAACGGGCGATGCCGATCACTTCGCCGTAGCAGTCAAGTGCTTCAGCAAAGGACCGCGGCCGCTCGCCTTGGCCTCGGCACTCGAGGACGCGGGAAAGGTCCTGGCCGCGCGCGGAGGCCGGGAAGAAGGCATCGCGATGCTCGGCCAGGCTCTCGAACTGTATTACCGTGCAGGTGCGTCCTGGGACGCGGCCCGCGTCCGGCAGCGGCTCCGCGCCCTTGGCGTGCGCCGCCGCCTCGCCGGGATGGCCCCGCCGCGAACCGGCTGGCCAGGGCTGACCGAGTGCGAGCTCGAAGTCGTGCGGCAGGTCGCCAGAGGGCTGACGAACCGGCAGGTCGCCGAGCGGCTCTTCCTGTCCCAGCACACCGTCAGCAACCATCTCCGGCACGCCTTCGCCAAGCTCGACATCACCTCACGCGTCGAGCTCGCCCGCCTCGCCGCCATGCACGACAACATGACCGGATGAAACGGCCGCACGCCCGCTGTTGTGGGCGGAGCTACGCCGCCTCAACGCATATGACCACGTCCAGAGGATCAGTGCGATGCCCCAGGTAATGGACTCCTGCAGGCCTGGCCAGAGCGCTAGCCGGGAAGGGACCGCGCCAGGCGAGGTTCTTGCCGCTGTCAGGCAGCTGAACGACGATCCGGCGGGTGAGCGGGGTCCTTGTTCTGCGACCACTGCCCGAACACCTGTCCGAGGTGGAAGTATTCCGGACGCTATTGCCGCTTAAGGACATCGAGTCGGTGCATCCGGAGAATGCGGGCCTGCTGGCCCTGGGCACGCCGCGATCTCTTATTGTCGTCGTCGGCCGGGGGTATCGGACCGGTAACCGATGTGTGGTTGCTTCGCAGCACTATGATCGCCGCTCGCAACCTCGCCCGCACCGGAAAGGATAGAACATGACAGATCCATCGACATCTGCTGCATTGAGAAAGACGCCCGCCACCGACTACGTACTCACGGTCTCTTGCCCCGACCGGTCGGGGCTCGTCCACGCCATCTCCAAGTTCATCGTCGACCATGACTGCAATATCGTCGAGAGCGAGCAGTTCGAGGATCGAGAGGCCGGCACGTTCTTCATGCGTGTGCAGTTCGAACCCTGTCCCGACTCCAAGGTTGACATCGAGAGCTTGCGCCACGGCTTCTCCGTCGTCGCCGTCCCCTACGCCATGTCGTGGCGCCTCTTCGACGCCGCCGAGAAACAGCGAGTGCTCATCATGGTAAGCAAGCTGGGTCACTGTCTCGATGACCTTCTCTTCCGTGCCAGCACAGGCTGGCTGAATATCGAGATAACCGCAGTGGTTTCGAATCATCCGGACCTCGGCACGCTGGCCGACAACTACAACATCCCGTTCCATCATGTGCCGGTTACCGCTGACACGAAAGCAGCTGCCGAGGCCCGGCTGCTCGAGCTCATCGACGAGCTTCGCATAGACCTGGTCGTCCTTGCCCGCTACATGCAGGTCCTTTCGGAAGATCTGTGCACGCAGCTCGAAGGACGCGCGATCAACATTCACCATTCCATGCTGCCTAGCTTCAAGGGCGCCCGTCCTTACCAGCAAGCCCACGACCGCGGCGTCAAGGTAATCGGGGCTACTGCGCACTACGTGACCCCGGACTTGGACGAGGGCCCGATTATTGAGCAACAGGTTGTCCGAGTCGACCACTCCATGACGACAGCGGAGCTGGCTGCGCTCGGCCGTGACGCCGAATGCCGGGCGCTAGCACGGGCCGTGCATTGGCATACGGAGAATCGAGTGCTGCTCGACGGCCTCAGAACGGTTGTCTTCCAATGACCCGGAATCTATCAAGGAGGACCAACAATGTTGACTAGCATCCTCGGGCAGACCCTCAGCTGGCACTTCGCCGGCGGTGGACCTTCGAGCCCGCCGTAGTCGGCCCCGACATCGTCGACTACCACCTCAAAGAGGGCCCGCACGCGGGGCGGCTCGCCATCTAGCACTTCTACTACCAGCGGGTCGCACCCGGTGTTGAGATCACTGTCTGGTACGAGGAGAGCGGCGCCGTCGTCCACATGACGTGGTATCTCGAAACGCAAACGGTGGCAGCTGGCGCGATGCCGAAGGAGGCGTGATCTTTCGTACTTGAGCCCGCCACCGGAGACGAGTTCGCGCTCGTCGGCATGGCCGCAGCCAGCGACATGGCGCGATCCGTGACTCAGGCTGTCACCCGCCCGAAAGTCGCCTATGAGATCGCGGTCGAAGAGGCCGGCCTGCCCGCACCTTGAGCTGGGGCCAACAACTAGCCGCGCAGCAGGCCACCCGGCAAAATGACACGCTAACGGACGTTCTGGGTTAGGCCGCGCCTTGCTGCCGCACTCCGGGCTGCGTAAGCCGGGAAGGTGACGTCTTCATGACTTTTTCGTCACTTGACTCGCTGTTTGGAATCATTAATATCATGTATGGATTCAAGCAGTAGTGACCTTTAGTGGCTGCTTCGTGACACTTGTCACGGTAGCTTGTCGTGACCTCGGGGTGGTGATGCCTCAGGCGGGCGGAGAAACGCTGCCTGGGGTGACTCGGGCGTAACCTCACCTATCTCCCCGGATCCCGCTCCCAGCAATGGCCGGCCCAAACTCCTCGCCATCCACCTCCACCACCAAGCCCCCGCCCCCTTCGGCGTATCGGCCACCAGCATCCGCACCGCCATCCGCACCACCTGCGCCACCACACCGGCCACAACCCGACGCCAGCACAGAAAAATAAATCCCTATCGCTCCCAAAGAAGTGAAGCAATGGATGCGAAACCCACACACCGCGAGCACTCGTCAGACCTCCGATCCGGCCCGCTTCCAGAGCACCGCCGCCTGGTGACAGGCACGGATCTCCCCCCAACCGCGCCACCCCCCTGCCCGGGACGCCCGGCCAGCGGCGCCATTGGCGCTCCCGCCGCAGAGGCCGAGGCCATGCGGGACACCAGCGTGGAGGCGCTGGCCTTCCTCGGACAACTCCGCCCAGATCGCTGCCACCGGAACGTACGCCCACACTCCGGGGGAGCTTGTCTGCGGCTGCAAGCTCGCATGGCGGAACACCCCCAGGTGCGTCGGCAAGTTCTACTGGAAGGCCCTTGCGGTGCGGGACATGCGCCACCTGACCGACCCGGACTTAATCTTCGAGCAGTTGGCCGAGCATCTGCGGCTGACCACCAACAGCGGCCGGATCAGGCTGATGATCACGGTCTTCGCGCCCGAACGGGACGGCCAGCCGATGGTTCGGATCTGGAACTCCCAGCTCGTCCGGTACGCCGGGTACCGCCAGCCCGACGGCAGCGTGATCGGCGACTCGGCCGCGGCTGACTTCACCGCGGCGGTCCAGGCGCTCGGCTGGACGGGCCGTGGCACGCCCTTCGACATACTGCCGATCGTGCTGCAGCGCCCCGGGGAACCGCCTCGTGTCTATGACCTTCCCCCCGACGCGGTGCTGGAGGTGCCCATCACCCACCCGCGGTTCCCGTGGCTGGCCGATCTTGGCCTGCGATGGTATTCCCACCCCAGCATCTGCGACCAGCGGCTGGAGATCGGCGGCATCAGCTACCCGCTGGCGCCGTTCAGCGGCTGGTACACCGCGGCCGAGATAGGAGCCCGCAACCTCTCCGACACCACCCGCTACAACCTGCTTCCGGTGATCGCCGACCGAATGGGCCTCGACACCAGCTCCGACCGCACCTTATGGAAGGACCGCGCCCTGATCGAACTGACCACCGCGGTCCTCCACTCCTTCGACGCCGCCCAGGTCAGCGTCATCGAGCACCACTTCGCCAGCCGGCAGTTCGTCACGCACGAGACGCGCGAAGCCTCCGCCGGGCGGATCACGCCAGCGCAGTGGGAACTGCTCGTCCCGCCGATCGGCGGCTCGGCCACACCCGTCTGGGAACGCCGCTATGAACCGGCGATTCTGCGCCCCAACTTCTTCCCCCAGCCGCCGCCCTGGCCGGTCGCCCAATGAACATCATGACGAACCAGGTCTTCCAGATAATCGGCGCCGTGCTCATTCTGGGGGCATTCGCCGGCGCGCAGGCCGGGTGGCTCCACCAGAAGTCCCCTGCTTACCTGCTGCCCAACCTGGTCGGCTCGGCCGCGCTCGCCGGAGCGGCGATTCCCGGTCATCAGTGGGGTTTCCTGCTGCTTGAGGGCACCTGGGCGCTCACGTCAATGGCCGCACTGGTGACCAGGATCGCCCGGTTAGCCGTAGAAAAACGTCAGCCGACCCAAGAAACACATCCAGGGATTGCCACGGCAGATCTAACGCGGCGGTCAAACCGATAGCTAAGCCGGCCACGGCAACAACATTGTTGCCGTGGCCGGTTCATCCCGTGGAGGGGGATCTATGGGGAGGATCAGGTTTCTTCGAGGAGCGGGAAGGAGCGGTGGCGCCTGGGCGGGGTGAGGAAGTTCTGCCGCCTGGTGGCCTGGGTGAAGCGCTCGAGTCCGTCGTCGCCTGGGTCGGCCGCGGTTTTTCCTGCGGGGACGCTGGTTGCAGTGCCGCCTTGCACGCCGGCCTTCGACGAAGTCGAGCGAGGCGGCGTTGATCCGCATGACGCGGAAGAACTCGGCGGTGGGCACGAAGGCCATGAACTCGAGCGTCGGCTGGACGGAGCCGTCGGGGACGTCCTGGGAGGACAGGCCCGGGCCGTCGTTGCGGATGTGCAGGGGGGTGCCGTTCGCGGCGCGGGATGACCGCTGCAGGCCGGTCAGGTGGCCGACGCGGTATGTCGTGCCGTTGCTGGTGGGGTCGAAGTTGGTGGCCTGGTCGTTGACCCCGAGGAACGCGTTCGGCAGGAACGCCGACTGCTGCTGGGTGGACAGGCTGCCGGTCGGGGCGCCGAGCCCGCCGCCGTTGGTAAAGGCGTCGTTGGGGTCCTGCGGGAAGGGCAGCCCGGAGGCGCCCGAGGGGGTCTTGGAGCGGAACATGTACTGGACCCGCTCGCCGAAGGTTTCCGGCTCGTCGGAGTCGGTGCCGTCGACGCTGTAGAACTGCTCGAGGTCGTCGATGATGTGCGACAGGTGCTGGATCGAGCCGTTGTCGAAGTAGTCGCCGGCCTTGGCGGTCGTCAGCACCGCCGCTGAGGTGCCGGCGAAGGTGACGGTGGCGCCGTTCGGCGCGCTGCCGTTGACCTGCTGGTCAACGAAGCCCATCCACATCGACGAGGCGGGGTTGATCTGGTTGGTGAAGGAGAAGTTGTTGGCGGCGGCGACCTTGCGCGGCATCCCGGGCTGGACGAAATTCAGTCTGGGCGTCTTGAAGTTGAACAGGCCGTTGAACGCGGGCGAGGCGACATTCTTGCCGTTGAGGATGTTGCTGCCGTTGAACCAGGCGGCGACTTCGGTGATATTGGTCAGCGAGTCGCTGCGCAGGGTGAACAGCACGTCGTTGCTCTCGATCTGCACCGGCACGTTGAAAAGCCGCTTGGTGACGGTCGGGTTCAGCGGCGATATGTCGGTCGGCCCGGGCACGGCCTCTTCCAGCGCGAACCTGCTGTGATTGAAGGAGAGCCTGGGCATGGCGCTCGCGACCAGGCTGGCCGGCAGTCGGTTGAAATAGGGCAGGCCGTAAGCGACGAACGTGAAGACGCCGCTCGGGCTGAAGGCGTAATTGCTCTCGATCGTGGCCAGTGCGGCGGCCAGCGTCGCCTGGTCCTGCTTGGTCGGGTTGCGGGTCAGGGACGCTGGCGCGAGGAAGGTGTACAGCACGCCGAAGTCCACGAGCACGCCGGCGACTGTCTGGGCGGGGTGGACGAAGGCGCCGATGTCGAACTGGATGTCGGGGAACGAGGTGGCAGCGGCGGCAGCGGCGGCAGCGCCCGTTCGGGTGGCAGCGCGCGCTCGTTGCGGGGTCCACGCCGCTGCGCCGACCGTTGTGACGGTGGCGGCCATCGCGCCGATCCCGCCGACTTTCAGCAGGGTCCGCCGGCTGACCTGAGTGGCCGGGAGTTGCACCAGCTCAGGAGCATTCGATGATTGGGTCACCGGAATCGGTTTCGCCCGCATCGGGCAGCGGCCCGTTTGAGGCAAGGGATTATCCACGAATTAGCCTCTCCTGAATCGACAAGTGACTAGAGAAATGGATGCCCGAGTCACCCCGGCAGCTTTTCTCGCTGACCTGAGGCATCACCACCCTGAGGCCGCGACCAGCTTCATGAGGAGTGTCACGAAGCAGCTACTAAGGGTCACTTTAGGTTGAATCCATACATTATCTTAATGGTTCAAGTCGGCGCGTCAAGTGTCAAAAATGTCATGAAGATGCCGCCCGCCCGCCCCGGCCTAACCCGGGGTGCCGCAGTCAGCGGCGGGGTCACTGGAATCAGGCAAATCACCGTTATAGGGTAATTTTGCCAAGCGGCCGGTCGTCCGGCTGGTCGCTGGCCAGGGCCCGTCTAACATCGATGCGCGACCGGTACTCGCTCAGAGTCATCCAGAATCGGGTCGATTTGTGATATTTAGATGGATCTTGTCATGGTATGCTCAAGCGGTGCCGGTGCTGGCGGGCGGGTGGCGGGGATGCCGGGGCGGCTGCGTGCTCGGTGAGCTCCGGTGCGGAGGTCGTGCTCGCGACGGGCGGCCATGGCGGGCCTGCGGGGGATGAATGGCCGGTGCGCCGGCCTGCCGGCCGACCCGCTTTCTGGTTCCCGTGCTGGCATCTGCCTGCGCCGGCTGCCTAGCCCGGCTTCGCGGTGCATAACGAGGATTGACACTCCCGGATAGCCAGATCTACGGTATTCGCAATTCGGTCGGAGGAAGGCTGGCATGCTGTATAAGATCGTGACAGGTATCGCCTTAGCGGATGCCCTGGCATTCAGCATGATTTCCATAGCGGAAACGCACGAGGAAGGAATTACCCGTGCCGGCACGGTACCTCCCCGGCCGCTGGCTGGCGGGACCTGATGACCTCGATGGCGCGCCGATGATGCCGGCGGAACCTGCGGGCGCGGCGGAACCTGCGCGCTCAGTCGCCAGCATCGAGCTGACCGGCCAGGAGCGGTCGGTGATGGCGAGCCTGGTCGGCGAGCTGTGCGGGGCGTACGGCCGGGCCGATCATCCCCATTTCCTGCGCGCGGCGCCCGGACTCGGCTACTTGCTGCCGGCCGGGCTGCGCGATCGGCTCGCTGAACTCCGTTATCTGGAGCGAGCCGGCGCTCTGTGGATCAGGGGGGTCCTGCTGGGGAGGCGGCCTGCCCGACCCCGGAGCACTGGCGGGCGCGTGACCGCGACGCCACGCTGCCGCATGACTTCTGGCTGGTCCTGCTGCAGGCTCAGCTCGGCGATCCGTTCAGCTGGTCCAGCCTGCAGGACGGCAGCCTGCTCAACGACGTGCTGCCGGTGCTGGGCCGCGAGCACATGCAGACCGGGCAGGGCAGTCTCGCGGCGCTTGAGCTGCATGTCGAGGACGCCTTCGACGATGACCGGTGTGACTACGTTGGGCTGATCGCGCTGCGCAACCGGGACAAGGTAGCGACAATCGTCGCGGGGGTGCGCGTCGATCTCCTGCCGGAAGACCTGCGGCAGGTGCTCCGCGAGCCGCGCTTCGTCATACGCGCCGACCCTGAGCGCCTGGCCGGCGCGCGGGATGGACAGCTGGACGCCAGAAGGTGCGCGATGCTGTTCGGCGCTCCCGATGACCCGTACCTGCGGGTGGACTCGGTCTTCGCCGAGCCGGTGCCTGGCGACGCTGCCGCGGCCGATGCGTTCGTGGCATTGTGCTACCAGCTGGCCGCCGCGACCGTGCCGGTAGCGCTGGCGCCCGGGGACGTGCTGCTCGTCGACAACTACCGGATGGTGCACGGGCGGACGCCCTTCCGGCCTCGCTTCGACGGCACGGACCGGTGGCTGCGCAAGGTCACGGTCACCTGTGACCTGCGGCGTTCCCGGGCCAGGCGGTGCGGCGCGGACGACCGGGTGCTCAGCCTGTAGCAGTCCCCAGCGGCCGGCGGATGGGCCGCTTGCCGGTGAAGGTACAGACGTCGCGGGTGGCCTGGCTGACGTCCCCATCGTGACGCTGGCGCGGCATCTCGTCATGGGCGCGGCAGTTAATTGGAAAGAATCGGTTTATTGACTAATTCCAGTGTTGTGCTAGGTTGAGCGGGTGCCCAGTCGTCCCGACAACCAGCAGCGGCTTCGCCACGCGGGCCTGCGGGTCACCTCACCCAGGATTGCCGTGCTCGATGCGCTCGACGATGCCGGCGGGCACATCACGGCCGAGCAGGTCAGGCAGGCGGCGCTGGCGCGGCTGGGCAGCGTGTCCGTTCAAGCCGTCTACGACAGCCTCGCCGCGCTGACCGCCGCCGGGCTTATCCGCTGCCTGGAGACACCCGGGCACCCGGCCCGCTTCGAGGCCAGGGCCGGCGACAACCATCACCATTTCATCTGCCGCGCATGCGGCCGGACCACCTACATCGACTGCGCGACGGGCGAGGCGCCCTGCCTCACGCCCAGCGCGCTGCCCAGCGGATTCACGGCCACCGAAGCCGAGGTGACGTACTGGGGGACCTGCTCGAACTGCGCTGACCCCGCGGCGACGGCCGTCGGCGGGAGAAACTGAAAGAAGGAGATGTGAACTCACGATGAACTGCATGAGCTGCGCGCGATCCGGCTCGGAGCGCACCGCCGTGGCACTGTGCCCGCGCTGCCAGGCCGGCCTGTGCCTGCGCCACGTAGGGGAAACCGCCGCCCACGCCGGGCCCGGCGGAACGAATCTGTCCTGCGGGCACCATACCTGGGACTCCGCCTGGCAGCACGCCCAGGGCACCGGCCCGCAGGAGAGCCTTTCCGCACCGAATCGCATCGCCGCGAGCTGACCAGCTGACCAGATGACCAGGAAGAGGCACCCGGACAGCAGTATCACGATTGGACACTAACCACCGGAGGTTGCGTGCCAGCACGTGAGGCTCATCTGGTCGGCAGTCTGCCCGGCCAGGCCGGGTGTGGCTATGGCGGCAGCAGTGGGTTTACTTGGCCCGTATCTGCGGTCGCTGCCGGACGGAGAGACCGGTGAACGCCGTAACTGGACCGTGCCGATCATCGAGAGCCTGCGGGCCCATCCCGCCTTTGAGCTGCGCAAGCAGGGTGACTGGTTGGACTATGACAAGACCCCGCGGTTTCATGTCCGCAAAGGCGAACGCATCTATGGAGCGTCGCTGGACCTCGGCCACGTGGCAGCGGTGCGCGACAGCTTTCCGCAATTCGAGCAGGTCCGGGCCTCAGCCGGGCGCCCGGACCTAACCTTCCAGCAGGGCGTGCCGGGCGATTTCGACCTGGCCGTATTCGCCCTCGGTCCCGCAGGGGCGCTGCGGCATCGCCGTCCCTTCACTGAGGCCACCCTGACCGAAATCCGCGATATCAAGGCCATCACCGGCCCGGCCACCCTCTTCCAGATCGAGATCCCCGCCGAGCTCGTGCTGCTGGCCCGGGTTCCCGGCGCGGCCCGGCGCCCGCTGGCCACGCTGCTGGCCCGCGCGGTCACCGGACTGGCTGCCGCCACGGCCGAAGGGACTCGCTTCGCCGTGCACCTATGCCTGGGGGACATGAACAATCGCGCGTTCGGCACCATGACCGACGCCAGCCCTGTCGTCCTCCTCGGCAATGCGATTGCGCGGTCCTGGCCCGCCGGGCGCCCGCTTGACTTGATGCACGCGCCTTTTGCCGCCGCCGATCAGCCAGCGACCACCGATTCTGCCTTTTATGAACCCTTGCGGCGGTTGACGCTGCCGGCTGGTGTGCGCTTTGCCGCTGGATTTGCTCACGAGTCACAGACGCTGCACGACCAGCGGCAGGTCCTCGCGATCATCGAGGACCGCCTCCAGCGCCGCGTGGCCATCGCCTCGGCTTGCGGGCTAGGCCGCCGAACGGAACCAGCAGGGCGGGCCGTGCTCGAACGCATCGCGGAACTGTGCGAGGAGTAGCTGCGCTCGCGACTGGCCGGGCTCATGGCGGCCTGGCGTCCAGGCCGGCCGGGTGGCTGGCCTGGACGCCATTGGTCAGCGGAGATCGAACCGGTCCAGGTTCATTACCTTGTCCCATGCCGCGACGAAGTCGTGCACGAACTTCTCCTTGGCGTCATCGCTCGCGTAGACCTCGGCGAGCGCGCGCAGCTCCGAGTTCGATCCGAAGACCAGGTCGGCGCGGCTGCCGGTCCACTTGATTTCGCCGGTAGCGGTGTCGCGGCCTTCGAACGTGCCCGCGTCCTGCGAAGTCGCCTTCCACGTGGTGCCCATATCGAGCAGGCTGACGAAGAAGTCGTTGGTCAAGGACCCTGGGGTCGTGGTGAAGACTCCGAGGCGCGATTGCTGGTAGTTCGCGCCCAGGACGCGCAGGCCGCCGATGAGGACCGTCATCTCGGGCGCGCTCAGGGTCAGCAGGTTCGCCCGGTCGATCAGCAGGTACTCGGCCGGCAGCTGGCTGCCCTTCCCGAGGTAGTTGCGGAAGCCGTCCGCGGCTGGCTCGAGCGCGGCGAACGACTCGACGTCGGTCTGTTCCTGGGAGGCGTCCGCGCGGCCTGGAGTGAAGGGGACCTCCACGTCGAAGCCGGCGTCTCTGGCGGCCTCCTCGACGGCCGCGCCGCCAGCGAGCACGATCAGGTCGGCGAGCGAGACCTGCTTGCCGCCGGTCTGGGCTGCGTTGAAGGCCACCCGGATCCCTTCCAGGGTGTCTAGCACCGTCGCCAGTTGGCTCGGGTCGTTGACCTCCCATCCGCTCTGCGGCTCGAGCCGGATGCGCGCGCCGTTGGCGCCGCCGCGCTTGTCGCTGCCGCGGAAGGACGAGGCCGCGGCCCACGCGGCGGACACGAAGAGGGACAGCGGCAGGCCCGAGGCGAGGACCTGGCCCTTGAGGGCGACGGTGTCCGCAGCGTCGATGAGCTCGTGCCTCACCACGGGCACAGGGTCCTGCCATAGCAGTGTCTCGGCCGGAACCTCCGGGCCGAGGTAGCGTACGACAGGGCCCATGTCGCGGTGGGTCAGCTTGAACCACGCCCTGGCGAAGGCGTCCGCGAACTCACCGGGGTTGTCGAGGAAGCGCCGCGAGATCTGCTCGTAGACGGGGTCCGCGCGGAGCGAGAGGTCGGTCGTCAGCATTGTCGGGGCGTGGCTCTTGGACGGGTCGTGAGCGTCGGGAACGGTGCCCGCGCCTGCGCCGTCCTTCGGCTTCCACTGGTGCGCGCCCGCAGGGCTCCTGGCGGGCTCCCACTCGTAGCCGTACAAGGTCTCGAGGAAGTTGTTGTCCCACGTCACCGGGGTACTCGTCCACGTCACCTCAAGACCACTGGTGATCGTGTCGCCGCCCTTGCCGGTGCGGTAGGTGCTCTTCCAGCCCAGGCCCTGCTGCTCGAGCGGGGCAGCCTCGGGGTCGGGGCCGACGTTGTCCGCCGGGCCCGCGCCGTGGGTCTTGCCGAACGTGTGACCGCCGGCGATCAGCGCGACCGTCTCCTCGTCATTCATCGCCATGCGACGGAACGTCTCGCGGATGTCGCGGGCAGCGGCAAGCGGATCCGGGTTCCCGTTCGGGCCCTCCGGGTTCACGTAGATGAGACCCATCTGGACCGCGCCGAAAGGCTCATCGAGCTCCCGGTCGCCCGTGTAGCGCTCGTCGCCGAGCCAGGTGGTCTCGGGACCCCAGTAGACGTCCTCGTCCGGTTCCCAGACGTCCGCGCGGCCACCGCCGAAGCCGAAGGTCGCCAAGCCCATCGACTCCAGTGCGACGTTGCCGGACAGGACGATGAGGTCGGCCCACGAGATCTTCTGGCCGTACTTCCTCTTGACCGGCCACAGCAGCCGGCGAGCCTTGTCGAGGCTGACGTTATCCGGCCAGCTATTGAGCGGCGCGAAGCGCTGCTGGCCAGATCCCGCGCCGCCGCGGCCGTCGCTGATCCGGTAGGTGCCCGCGCTGTGCCACGCCATCCGGATCATGAGCGGGCCGTAATGGCCGAAGTCAGCTGGCCACCAGTCCTGCGAAGTCGTCAGCACGTCCGCGATGTCGCGCTTCACCGCCGCGAGGTCGAGGGTCTTGAACGCCTCGGCATAGCTGAACTTCTCGCCGAGGGGATTGGCCTCGGCGGGGTTCTTGGCGAGGATCTTCAGGTTGAGCCTGCCCGGCCACCAGCCCCGGTTGGCATCACCCATGGTGGGGTGCGTCAGGCCTCCGGGCGCGACGGGGCATCCCCCGCTCTCCGGGGTCGCGTCCTCGGTGACTACTGGATCATGGTTCTCGGTCATGGGAATCCTTCCGGACTAGGGGCGGATTACGGTGCCCAGGAACTGCGGAGGCCCGAACATGTGGGGCACGGGCCCCGGTAGATGACAGCGGCCTCGTCGGTCAGCAGGCCGTGCCCGCCGGACGCGGTCAGGACGGCGCCCGGCCGACAGCGCAGTGGACGTCAGCGACGACCGCATGGACGGCGTTATATACGGTGGCCATTAGAACGAATCTGCCTTCAATGTTGACATTTTCAAAAAAACGAACGATTCAAGTATAACGGCCCGCCTGGCGCGGCGCCACCCGCACCGGTGGTCCGGAGATGCTGATGAGGCGGCTGAATTCGTAGCACGCGCCGTGGCCGACCTCAGTGCTGAGCGCCCGGTACCACTGGCAGGATCTCTAGACCAGCGGATCCAGGCTGCGCCAGCCGGCCATGATCTGCTGCGCCAGCGACGGTCCAGAAACGTGAAGCCGCTCCGCGGCCCGACCGAAATGCAGGTCCTCGGCAACCGCGACGAAGTAGCTCAGCTGCCGGAGTTCCACGCGATCGATCGTATAGTCCACTGTGATAGGCGACGCCTAAGACTCTTTAGATATAAGTCGTGGACTTACGGCGAACACAAGGTTTAACTAAACATGCGGTCTTCGTCTTGCTGAGCAGAGGGCGACCTCCGCCGAGGCGGTGATTTATTGTGAGAACGCCTCGCTCGTCACTGGCGCGATCCTCCAAGTCGACGGCGGCCAGAGTGCCGGTCAATGATCTGGAAGCCGTGAAGAAGACATTTCTTACCAGCGCCCGCTTTTTCACCCCTGGACGCCGGCAACTCACGGCTCGCGTGAGCGAGCTCCTCGACTTCGTTTGGAACCTCAGCATGAAGGACTCCCGTACCCGCACGCCCGTCGACTTCTGGTTCGACCCCGTATGCCCGTGGACCTGGCTGACCTCTCGCTGGATCCTGGAGGTCGAAAAGGCCCGACCGCTCGCCATCACCTGGCACGTTATGAGCCTGGCTGTCCTTAATGAAGCACGCCTCGACGAGCTGTCAGAGGCCAACCGCGCACTCATGGGCCAGGCATGGGCCCCGGTCAGGATCCTGGTAGCAGCCGCCCAAGCTCACGGCCCGGACGTGCTGGGACCCCTCTACACCGCGCTCGGCAGCCGCTATTACCCGCAACAGCAGCCAAAGACCCGCCCCACTATCGAAGCCGCCCTGCGCGATGCCGGATTGCCCGCCGACCTCGCCGACGCCGGCGACAACGATAGCTACGACGAGGCGCTGCGCGCCTCCCATCGTGAAGGCATCACCCTAGTCGGCGCGGACGTGGGCAGCCCCATCATCGCCATCCCCGGATCCGGCTCCGATACTGCCAAGATCGCCTTCTTCGGCCCCGTCGTGAACCCCGCTCCGAAGGGCGAGACAGCAGCCCGCCTCTGGGATAGCACCCTGAACCTCGTCTGCACCCCCGGTTTCTACGAAATCAAGCGCACCCGCACAACCGCCCCCCTCTTCGACTAACTTCTTTCCACCACTATTGAGATTGTGATGAATACCGCTGCGAACGGGGGCCGGTCCTCGACTACTTTTCCCTGCCTCCCCTCCGCCGGCCAGCTGACCCGGAAGCGGGCACTTCACTGGAAGGATTCACCGTGAGCATCAACGACCCGTTCGCTCGTCTGCCCGAGGTACCGCGCTTTACCGTTACCAGCACCACGGTGTCCGACGGGGACGCCTGGCCCGCCGAGCAGATGTCGGGCCTGTTCGGCGTCCCGGGCGGCAAGGACATCTCCCCGCAATTGCAATGGAGCGGCGCCACGGAAGGCACGAAGAGCTACGCGGTGACGGTATACGACCCGGACGCCCCGACCGGCTCGGGCTTCTGGCACTGGGCGGTGGCGGACATTCCCGCCACGGTGACTCAACTATCCGAGGGCGCTGGTGACGAGACCGGCTCGGGCCTTCCCGAGGGTGCCTATCAACTGCCCAACGACGCCCGCGCAGCACGCTACATCGGCGCTGCCCCGCCGGCCGGGCACGGCCGGCACCGTTACGTCATCGTCGTGCACGCCCTTGACGTCGAGCAGATCGGCGTACCTGCCGAGGCCACCCCTGCCTACCTCGGCTTCATCATGGCCAGCCACATTCTCGGCCGTGCGGTCCTGACCGTCACCGCTGAGATCCCTGCCTGACGGCGCGGCACCATGCGGGGTCATCTGGCGAGCGCACTCATCGAAGACCACATGGTTGTCGCGCTCGACCTGCGCGTGCTGGGCCTCTCGTCGAAGCCTGATGGCGGCTTGCACTGTATTCGCCCGAATTGCGATCACGCAGTCCGGTTGTTGCTCGGCGTTGGAGACTGGGCCTTTGAGGCCGGCATCAACTTTTGGAGGTCATCATGAGTACCACTGACGGGCCTTCGGCAACGAAGGCCGCGCAAGTCAGGCTCGATCGAGTCACAGATTCGTACTATCGAGTCGTACTCGACAACCCGCCGCTCAACCTCATGGGTCCGGAATTCGTTTGGCAGATCCGGGAGATTGTCACGACGCTTGAGAACGACGATCGAGTGAAGGCGGTGGTCTTCGAAAGTGCCGTCGATGATGTCTTTCTGAATCACTCCGATTTTCTGGCGAACATCGAGGATCTGACCAGCATCCCGCAAGGTCCGACTGGCCTTGAGGCATGGCCCGACGTCCTGGTGCGCCTGACGCGCGCTCCGTTCGTTTCGATCGCGCTGATCCGAGGGCGGGCGACCGGAAACGGCAGTGAGCTGGCGCTCGCCTGCGACATGAGCTTCGCTAGCCGGGAGAGAGCGCTCTTGTCGCAGTGGGAAGTGGGCGTGGGCCTTGTCGCTGGCGGAGGGCCCATGGCGCGGTTGCCGCGGGTGATCGGACGGGACGCGCTCTCGAAGTGCTCCTGAGCTCGGACGACATCCGGGGTGCCGACGCCGAGCTCTACGGCTACGTAAACCGTGCCTTGCCGGATGCCGAGCTGGACAGCTTCGTCAGCGCACTCGCATCCCGGATCGCCTCATTCGACAAGTGGGCAATCGGCAACACCAAGCGCCTCGTGAATGAAGCCAGCTTGCCGCCCGACGTCGAGATGAGAGCCGGCTGGGATGCCTGCATGGCCTCCGTCAAGCGACCAGCGGTCCAGGAGAGAATCAAGACTCTCCTGGAGCAGGGGCTCCAGGATCCTGGAGACACGCAAAATCGACTCGGATTCCATCTGGGGCAACTCGGTCTCAAAGGTGAGCGCTGAAATACGGACGGCCTTCTCGCCCTCCGAAAGGAAGCACAAGACCATGGACTTGCTCACCACCGCGAAGAAAATCGCTGACCGCGATGGATCCCTGAGAAAAGGTGGAGAACATGCCGCAAATGGACCCGGGGATCGGACGTGCGGACCTGATCAGCCTGCCGACGCCCTTGGAGGCTGCGCCGCGCCTGGCGCAGGCGATCGGGTTGGAGGCCGGGGACCTGTGGATCAAGCGCGATGACCTCACTGGCCTGGGTGGCGGCGGCAACAAGGCTCGCAAGCTGGAGCGGACGGCTGGTGCGGCCTGCGCCCATGGCGCTACCACCCTGGTGACCAGCGGGGCCGCTCAGAGCAACCATGCCCGCCTGACCGCGGCGGCCGGAGCCCGGCTTGGACTGGACGTCGTGCTGGTTCTCTCTGGCAGCCCAGGCGACGCGGCGATCGGTAACCTCGCGCTTGACGGCCTGTTCGGCTCCCGGATCGTGTGGGCCGGCGAGGTGGGCGATGCCGCATTGGAGGACGCCGTGGCGGATGTCGCCGCGCGGTTGCGCGCGAAGGGCATGCGGCCGGAGGTTATCCCCTTCGGCGGCTCGAGCTTGCTTGGCGCCCAGGGCTACGTCGAGGCCGGAGAGGAGCTTCTGGCGCAACTCCCTGGCCTCAGCAGCGCCGTCGTCGCGGTCGGCTCTGGCGGTACCATGGCCGGACTCGTTCTCGCTCTGGGAGCCGACCGGGTCCTTGGAGTGCACTGCGGGGCTGTTCCCGACCCGGAACAGGCCGTCGCGCGCCTGGTTGGTGGCCTGCCGGGCGATCAGCAGACCGCTCCCCTCAGGCTGCGGCTCGACCAGGTGGGTCCCGGATACTCCGTGCTCACCGGCCAGGTCTGGGAGGCGATCTTCACTACGGCCCGCGCTGAGGGCATCGTCCTCGACCCGGTCTACACCGGCCGGGCCATGGCGGGCCTTATCGCGGCAGTACGCGAAGGCGACGTCCGCCCAGGCGAGCAGACCGTCTTCCTTCATACCGGCGGCCTGCCGGGCCTCTTCGGGCACCCCGCGGCCCTGGCACAGGCCAGTCTTCTCGTGGACGCGCAGTCGGAACGGTGGCGTTGTTCTCTTTGATCGCTGGCCGTCCCTCCGGGGATCAGGCACCATCATGGCCCGCGCGTGCGGCGGCACCAGCGGATCGTTGTCGATGTAGACCACGGACGAAATCGCCGCTGGTGTGGTCCCGCCAGGCCGCAGCCTCGACTGGGGTCACCCTGGGATCAACCGCGAATCCGTGATCGCCGGTTCCATCCGCGGTCCTGACACGATCCACACAACTGGGGCACGGTCTTCACCAGGCCTGCGCTGATGCCGGGTATTCAGTTATCAGCGGACAGCGCGGGCGGGTGCGATGCACCGCCAGCCCAGGTATCCGGCCGCGGTGTCCTGGGTCATGATCGGTTCCGCGGGGGGTCGGTATTCGGGAGGTTTCGGGGTCGACGTGGTGATGATGGGTTCGGGGTCGGGTCCGGGCGCTGCGCTCGGCGGGTTCGCACCTATGCGCGAGGCCCTTGTGAGGCTGCCGTGGGCGGTGGCCTATGTGGCCGGGCCGCAGCTCAGGTTCGACTTCGCCAATGAGGAGTTCCAGCGGATCGCAGGCGATCGCGATCTCGTCGGCCGTCCGTTGCGCGAGGTGCTGCCGGAACTGGAGCCTGAGCGCCTCGGCGCGGTGGAGCGCGCTGCCCGCCATGGTCAGTCCTTCCAGCGCCGTCAGTCCTCGGTACTTGTCCGCCGCGATAGCGGGGAGTCCGGGGAACTGTTCGCGGACTTCGCCTACCAGCCGATGCGCGATGACGCCGGCGAGATCACCGGACTGCTCCTGTTCGCCAACGATGTCACCGGGCATGTCAGGGACCAGCGCTGGCTGGAGATGCTCTCCGATCGGCTCGGGATAACGCAGGAACGATACCGGACCCTGTTCGAGACCCTGTCGCTCGGTCTCGTCCACTACAACGCGGACGGGTCGATCCTCGGAGCCAATGCCGCGGCGGGGAGGATTCTGGGCCTTGAGCTCGAATCGATGACCTCCTGGCCGATTGACAGGGACGGGCGCGCCGTACATGAGGACGGCTCCCCGTATCCGCGGGATCAGTATCCGGTCACGGTCGCCCTGAGCACCGGACACGTTGTCGCGGACCAGGTGGTCGGGCTGCCGCACGGGCGCACCGGGGAGCTGCGGTGGCTGCGGGTCACCGCCGTGCCGGACGAGCCAGACGAACGGGGCCGGCCGCAGCGCGCCTACGCGATGCTGACCGACATCACCGACCAGCGACGGGCCGAGGCAGCCTTGCTGGAGAGCAGCCGCCTGCTCGGACGGCTGCGGGAAGCCAACGTCCTCGGCGTAGTAGTGTCCACCGAGGACGGCGTGCAGGAAGCCAACGACGCGTACCTCGACATCATCGGCTACTCCCGTGACGACCTAGCCGCCGGCCGAGTCCGCTGGCGCGACATCACGCCCGCGAGGTGGGCCGCGAGCGACGACAATGCGCTGGAGGAACTGCGCCGCGCTGGAGCATGCCGGCCCTTCGAGAAGGAGTACACGCACCGAGACGGCCATCATGTGCCTGTCCTAGTTGGCGCGGCGGTCATCGGCTGGAACCCGCTGCGCTGGGTCACCTTCGCGGTGGACCTCACTGCTCGCCAGCGCAGGGAGCAGGAACGGGCCGAGTTGCTCGAGCGGGAACAGGCTGCCCGCAGGGACGCCGACGCCGCCCGGGAACGGCTCGCGTTCCTGCGGCGCACAGGGGATCTGACGGATTCCTCCAGGAATCGGGATGACCTGCTGGAACAGGTCGCTCACCTGGTGGAGCTAGCGGAATCCCCGGACAGCGACGGCCCTGTCCTCAGCGCCCAGGACACATCGCAGGCACTGCGGCGCCAGGAAGGTCTGAGAGCGCTCAAGGCAGAACTCGACGAACGGGTGAGCACGCGGATGTCCGAGCTGATCCGGGCTCTAGAGGACCGCCGTGCGCTGGAGAGCGAATTGCACCAGGCCGAGCGCTTGCAGACGGTCGGACAGCTGACCAGCGGTATCGCCCATGACTTCGGCAACCTGCTAGGCGTCGTCGTGGCTTATACGGAGCTGGCGGAGACCGTCAGCGACCACGAGGATCCTGAACTGCGCCGGATTCTCAGAGAGATCCGCGCCGCCGCAGGCCGGGCCGTCAGCCTGACCGGAGATCTGCTGAGCTTCAGCTACCGCGCCAGGACCGAGCCCCTGCCCGTAGATCTCAACGCCGTCGTCGCGGGCATCACTGACCTGCTCTCCGTCAGCCTGAACGGCAGCGCCGAGGTGGTGATCAAGCCGTGGCCGGCAGCCCTGCCGCCGGTGCTGGCGGACCGAGGCGAACTTGAGAACGTGCTGCTCAACCTGGCCGTCAACGCCAGAGACGCCATGCCAGAAGGCGGCACCCTCACCATCAGCACGAACCCGGCCGGCGTCGACAGCGAACACGCACTCGCCCGCTCGCACCCCGGCACGGGACGATACGTCGTGCTCACCGTCAGCGATACCGGAACCGGCATGAGCGCGGACGTCGCCGACCAGATCTTCGAGCGTTTCTTCACCACCAAGCCGCCCGGCGAGGGTACCGGGCTCGGACTGTCGACCGTGCACGGCATCGTCACCAGACTCGGCGGCACTATCCAAGTCGACTCCCAGGAAGGCGCGGGCACGACCTTCCGCATATTTCTCCCCGCAGAACCCGACCCCGTGAACTGAGATCGAGATCAACACCCCGGCCGGCGAGGTCCGGACCGTCACGTTCGCCGACGACGGAACGCCGTTCTTCTCCACCAGCCGCCCCTTCAGCCCGGCTGAGATCCCGCCAGCCCCAGTATTCACCCGGCATCTTTTGGTTTGCTGTGACAATTGCGGTCGTTTAGGTTCGGTGCTATGACTCGGTGGGCCAGATCGACCTTCGTGGTGCTATTGGCTAGTGTTATCGCCGTCGTCAGCGGGTGCAGTCAGGGGTCATCAGGGTCGAGCCGATCTGGCGGCGATCCCGGGCCGGTGGCGGTTGCCAGCGCGGGACCGGGTCTTCCGGGCGTACGCGCGCTGTCGCGCACCTACCGGCTGACCCCTTCCGGCTCGCTGGCGCGCCCGCAGAAGGTCCGGCTGCCGCTGAACTATCGCGTTCCGGCTGGCTGGGCGATTGTCGTCGCTACGGCGGAGACCGCTCGGGGACCCTGGACATACCTGCCAGCCAAGCTCGGTCCCGACCGGAACACGGCCATCTTCACGACCACCCACCATTCCTTTTTTACCGTTATCGGGGAAAATCTAGCAAATATGCTGCGTTTCTTTAAAAAGGAATTCCTGGACGGCCTGAGCAGCGGCGTGACTGCCACCGCGAGCCGGCCATCTTGCGGAGATCAGGCAGCGGCCAGGTCGGGCTACACCATCAAGTCAAGCTCCGGACCGACGGTCTACTGGTGCTTCGGCCTGAAGGCTTCTGGTGCGCGGATCCTGCGGGTCGTCAACGACCGTCCTTATCCGCTTGAGGTTGAGCATGCCGGGCTGGCCGTGGCCGAGAAGCCGTCCATTGATTACAGTTCGCTCGCCTCGCTGTCGCACGCCATTTCCCGAAGCCTCTCGATCCTGGCGCCGGGCGCTCAGATCGGTTACAGCCTCAGCCTGGCACCAGGGCGACTCGCTGACGTCCAGACCCAGCTCGACGGTTTCGGGCAGAGCCTGTTCGCCTTGCAGACGGGCATTAACGCGATGCTCGCCATCCTGACCCGCTTCGGCGCGGGCGGAGCGTCCAAGGGCGTTACCGTGCTGAACGACGCGCTCGGCGATGAAGCGTGTGGCAACGCGCTGTTCGCCGGGAATCCTGGCTCCATTCTCGCCTCCTGCCTGAGCCCCAAGGAGATGTTCGGCTATTTCGGCCCGGCCGGTTTCCTGCTGGCGCCGCTAGCCGCCGCCGGCGGGATTACCGAATTCTTCGTCAGCGAATTTCAGTCCCTGCACGACATTTTTACCAGCGAGGATGAGTACCAGATCCTCGTGCGGCAGGCGGCGGTACCGGTACTCGGCTTGGTGTCGAGCGACCCGTTCCAGACGGGGTTCGGCACCGCCCAGCCCTCGCGGCTCAGCCTGGGCGATGGTCCGTTCGGAGTTTCTGACCTGCGCTGGCAGTCCTGGGGAGGTTCCCAGGCGACCGGCACGGGGACGGCGGGAATTTTCATGGGTAACCCGTCGGGCACGTACACGAGCCCGAGTCCGGCGACAGTGGTCGCGTTCGACCTGGGAACCTGCGGCGGCAAGCTTGTCTACCAGGCGCTTGAGTGGTATTTCCGGCAGCACGGCCAGACGTTCAACCCCGACGTCTATTTCGACACTTGCACGCACCTGCTGGTCCGCCACTGACGCGGGGCTGAAACGGCTGGTCCTACCGGGGCTGGGTCCCGATAACAGGCGTTCGGCTTGCTTCCTGGTGGCGCAGGCCTGCGCAGCGTACCTCGATCGTGATAGGACCACTTGTGTCCGCGCAGGTACCGGCCTTCCGGTTTGATCGCCGCTGGAGTTGATCGCGATGCCAGTTCGCCGCCGAATCGGCCGGTCAGCGCTAGCCGCCGTGCTTGCCTCAGGTTTGCTCGTGGTCGCGCCGGCCACTGCGGCTTTCGCGGGCTGGCTTCAGAAGCCGACTCCGGACATCGGGGGCGCGGGCGCCTGGGAGTTCACTGCCGTCTCGTGCGCCTCGCCGAACGGCTGCATGGCGGTCGGCACCCTGTCCGCCGGGGCGAGCCAGTTGCTGTCGGAAACCCGCGGTCCGTCGGGCTGGACGGTCCAGCCGGTCCCCGAACCGCAGGCCGGGAGCCTGCTGCTTGGCGTCTCGTGCGTGAAGGCTTCGCTGTGCATCGCGGTTGGCGACACGCAGGCCGGCGGCAAGCAGGTGCCGCTGGCTGAGGTGTGGAACGGCTCGAGCTGGAAGATCAGGCGCCCGCCGAAGCCGCCGGGCCAGGCGGGAAGCGGTCTGAGCGGCATCTCCTGCCCGTCGGCCGCCAGGTGCCTCGCCGTCGGGCCGTCGGAAACGAACGACATCTTCAAAGCACTCGCCGAAGTGTGGAACGGCTCGAAGTGGCAGCTCCAGAAGACGCCGAGCCCGGCCAAGAGCGACTCGCTCAACGCCGTCTCCTGCCGGCCGGAAAGCTCGTGCATGGCGGTCGGCTCAGGCCTGGCCGAACAGTGGAACGGCAAAAGCTGGTCGGTGGTGAAGATCGCCAGGCCGAGGGGCACCACGCCGGACCTTCTCGGAGTGTCGTGCGCCAGGGCCGGTCCCTGCTACGCGGCCGGCGGCAACTTCGTCCGGAGCATCGGCAGCCCGGCCGCCGGGCTGTGGAACGGCTCGCAGTGGTCGGTCCAGCCGGTCACGCTCACGACCTCGGCCGACTCGAGCCTGCTGAACGGGATTTCCTGCACGACCGCGACCAACTGCACGGCGGCGGGGTCCTGCCACGACCCCGGCCCTGGGTGACCGCGCCCTGGCCGAGGACTTCTCGGTCCGCTGGCAGGATGTGTCGCCGATGCCGTTCAACGGCGTGAGCCCGACGAACCTCAGCGGCGTGTCGTGCGCCTCTCCCCGGGCCTGCCTGGCGGTCGGCACGTTCCAGGCCAGCAGCGGATTCGAGTCCTTCTCGGAAAGCTGGGACGGCACGGGCTGGACCGCCCCCCGGCTGCTCGCCAAGCCCAAGATCACGTCAACCGCCGCAGTGACGTGCCCGGCGGCCGGCGACTGCATGGCCGTGGGCTCTATCGCCGCGGGAACCAGCACCCGGCGGCCGATGGCCGAGCACTGGAACGGCAAGACCTGGCAGATCACTGCGACCCCGAATCCATCCGGTAAGCAGGAGATCGAGCTGAACTCGGTCTCCTGCCCGTCGGTGAACTCGTGCGTCGCGGTGGGCACCGTGATCGAGGGCACCTTCGCTCAGGTCTGGAACGGCAAGTCGTGGAAGGCCACCAGCGCCGTGCCGAACCCGGAGAACGCCGTCCACAGCCAGCTCGACGCAGTGTCGTGCCCGTCGGCGGGCGACTGCATCGCGGTCGGCAGGACGTTCCTCAACTCCAAGTTCGCCTCGCTGGCCGAGCACTGGAACGGCAAGAAGTGGTCGCCGCAGAAGGCGGCGACGCCGGGCGGCGTGCTCGGAAGCCAGCTGACCGGCGTGTCGTGCAGCTCAGGCAGCGCCTGCGCCGCCGTGGGCATCGAGAGCGTTGCCAGCGGCTCTAGCGCCATCACGGAGAACTGGACCGGCAAGAGGTGGGTGCGCCGCCCCGTCGGCATCCCGGCCGGGGCGAAGTCCAGCGTCCTGACCAGGGTGTCCTGCAACTCAGCAGTCGCCTGCATGGCCACCCGCCAGTACATCGATGCTAATTCAGCCGGACAAATGCTCGCCGAGCAGTACTCGTAACGGCGCTCAGGGGGGCACGGTTCGCGCGTGAGAGAGAGCGGGTTCTAGGGTGGGTTTGGTGCGCGCATTACGGCTGATCCGTCGCGGAGTACCGGCCGGGCACACGCCTGCCCTGCCGGTACGGCTGTGGGTTCGCTCGGCAGCCGATGTCGCTGCCCGGGTCAGGCATCACTGGTTCTTCGCTTCTGCGATGGCTGCGGCGGTCTTGCTCCGGGTGATAGCGATGCTCGGGTTCCAGCCTGCGGTGCTCTACCGGCTGGACTCCTATGACTATCTGTGGGCAGGCGTGCGCCTGTCTCCCAACGTCGTCAACGTCAGCGGCTACTCGGTGTTCTTGTGGCTGCTCAGGCCATTGCATTCCCTGGTGGCGGTAGTGGCCCTGCAACATGTGATGGGCCTGGGCGTCGCCGTCATGGTGTACGTGCTGCTGCGCCGTCACCGGCTGCCGGGGTGGGGCGCGACCCTTGCCACCGCGCCGGTACTGTTCGACCCTTCTCAGCTCCTGGCCGAGCAGCTGGTCATGGCCGACGTGCTGGCAATGACGCTGCTGATAGCGGGTCTTACCGTGCTGCTCATCCGCCGGTCAGCGTCACTGTCGGCAAGCGTGGCCGCCGGGCTGCTGGTCGGGGCCTCTGTCACCGTCCGCCCGACCGCCTTGCCCATGGTCGCGCTCGTCCCCGCTTATCTCCTGATCCGCGGAGCGAGCTGGCAACGGGCGGCTGGCTGGCTGCGCGGCGGCGCGGCTCTCGTGGCGGGCCTGGTCCCTGTCCTGGCCTACATGGCCTGGTTCGCGGCCGCGCACGGCCCGTTCGCCATGACGGACAGCGACGGGCTATTCCTGTGGTCACGGACCATGTCGTTCGCCGACTGCGCCGTCATCAACCCGCCCGCGAACCTGCGGGCGCTGTGCCCGGGCGCCCAGCCCGCCGGGCTCGCGCAGTACGTACCTTCGCGCCGGCCGCCGCCCATCAATTACCTCTGGGACCATCGCACATGGCAATGGCAGCATCCAGCACCTGGACTCGTCCCCGGCACCGCCCCGTTCACGCCCGCCAGGAACGAGCGGGCCCTCCGGTTCGCCGTCAGGGCAATTGAGGCCCAGCCAATCGCCTACCTGGGCGTCATAGCCCGCGAGAGCCTCCGGCCGTTCATCCACACGAGCAATTTCCGGTTCCCTCCATTCCAGACCAGCACGGCCACCCTGGATCCGGCCGACCGGCCATACGCGATCGGAGCAGTCCGGGCCTACACCGGAACCACTCAAGGGGTTGCCGATGACCTCGGCTCCGGCCTCGGCACCCGCCTCCGGTCGCCGTTCGCCGCCATCGTGAAGCAGTACCAGCACGTCATCTTCCTGCCCGGGCCAGTGCTCGCCCTAGCCCTGCTGGTCGGCCTGGCAGGCTGCCTCCTGCCCCGCCGGCGGACAGCGGAGGCGGCGTTCCTCATGGCCTCGGCGGTGATCCTGGTGATCGTCCCGATCGCCGAGCATGAGTACACCTACCGCTACATCCTCCCCGCCATCCCGCTCGTGTGCATCGCAGCCGCGCTGGCACTGCGCCGAGTCCGGAAGGGACAGGAACAGGCGTCTCCGCCACATCCCCCGGTATCCGTTCCGGGGGATGTGACCGGCAGCCTCGCCGGCCACCAGGCGCCTTCAACCGCGAGATCGGCAGAATAGCTGAAGCTTCGTCGCCCAGCCGACCTGGAACCCCGGGTCCTGCCTCTGATCACCTGCAGGGGGTGGACTCGCGGCTGCCGAGGTCCTGCGGCAGGAACTGGGCTCGCGTATGGTCGTACTCGTGAGCTGCCGCTGCGATCGCCTTCTGCCGCTGTACGGCCAGGAGTGTGAGCGGCGCGACTTCCGGTAGGGCCGGCGCCATCTCGTGTCGTGGTGCTTTCCCCTTCTACCGGAAGTGTGGTCATGGGATCCATCCTGGCCGTGGCGGCCACGGGCTGGGGGCTGCTGATGTCCCTCGCGCCCCTGCTGCAAGCGCGGATCGTTGTTCGGCGGCGTGACTCTTCCGGTACTTCGATCGCCTGGATGATCGTCTTGCTGATCGGCTTTATCTTGTGGCTCTGCTACGGGGCCGCAATCGGCAACATGCCCCTCATCCTGACCAACGTGGTCTCGTGCACCGCATGCACCGGGACGCTAGCGGTGGTCCTGCGCTTCCGCAGGGGGAAGACCACCGACGACGCGTGATGCCGCTGACCAGCACCGGTGAGCTGGCTACGGCTGATAGGGCGGGGCTTCACCCCAGCCCCAGCGGGGCACGGGTGCGTGCTCGGCGAGCTTTGCGCCGGGTTGCGAGTTTCCCAGGGCCAGCCGGGTGCCCCATTCGAGATAGGCGACGAGCGCGGACCGGAACTCGGGATCGCTCGGCATGCCCGCGTCGTCTGCGGCGAGGCTCATCAGTGACGCGAACCGGAGCCGCTGGGCATCGGTGATGCCGAGGTTCCGGTGCTTGCCCAGCATCCGCTCGTAACTGCCGAGCCGGTCGGTGTATTCGGCGGGGCCGCCGAATACTTCGCTCCACCAGGTGGCCACGTTGCGCCGGTGTTCCTCGTGCACGCCACCCGGAAAGAACGGCGAGAGCAGTGCGTCGTGCTCGACCCGGTCGTAGAACGCGTTGATCATCCGATCGAACGCGGCACGTCCGCCCGCCCATTCGTACAGCGTCGGATAGTCCCCCATCGCATCAACGTACCGGCTCACGCGCGCACGCTCGCAGCATCGCCGCCGTACTCAGCTGATCGGCCTGCGGCTGCCGCGGTGCTTCGGCCCTGATCTCAGCTAAGGCCAAGCCAGAGGTATCGGGTGCCGATCGCGACGACGAGAACGCCGATCAGCCTGCGGATCAGCGTGTCGGGCAGCCTGCGCTGGATCAGGGCGCCGGTGTAAGCGCCGGCCAGGCCGCCGAGGCCTAGCGCGATCCCGGTGGGCCAGTCCGGGGCCACCGAGCCGTGAAGATGAGCCGACAGGATCAGGAAGGCGATCACTCCGGTGACCGAGGTCACGAACGTGGACGCGAGCGCGGCGGGGGCGACGTCCCGGGGCGGCCGTCCGGTGCCGATAAGGATGGGGGCCAGGATCGAGCCGCCGCCGATCCCGTAGATACCGCCGACGCAGCCAACGACCGCAGCGAGAAGGACCAGCACCGGCAACGGCATGGCGCGGACCTCCCTGGGCTCCGTTCCCTCGCTGGACTGGCTGGTCAGGGCCAGCCAGGCGCCGAGCGGGAGCAGCATGGCCGCGACCACGAGGTCGAAAACCGCCGCGCCGGGAAGCAGCTCCGCCCGGATGACCGACCCGGCGACCACGCCCGGCAATGTCCCGGCGATCAGGGCCAGGGCGAGCCCGCCGCCGGTCTGGCCCTGCCGCCAGTACCGGTACAGCGCGCCCGGTGTGGCCACGACGTTGTACAGCAGGTTCGTCGGCGTGACCGCTGGGCTCGGCGTGCCCAGGACGCTGACCTGGAACGGCAGCAGCAGCACCGCGCCTGAGACTCCTGCGGGCGTCGCGAGCACGGCGATGCCGAACGCCGCCGCCAGGGCCGCGACCTCTGTCCAGCCCGCACCCAGCACCGGCCGACCATAGCGATTCTCGCGGCCGGCTGGCGCCGATGACAGGATAATTGCGGGGCGCAACCCACATGGGCATGCCCTTTCCGCGCATCGCCAGAGGAGACCTGTGCCGCCGCGCAGGCACGTTCGGCAGAACGCGAGGCGTACGTCATCACCGGCCCGACGTCGGGCATCGGTCACCGCACGGCGCTCGAACTGGCGAAGCACGGCACGGTCGTCCTGGTGGGCCGCGACCAGGGCAAACTCGACGAGGTGCAAAAGACGATCACCGTTTACCTGACAGACCCCTCGGCGGTCGTCACCGGGTGAGGTGACCAGCGCGCTGCCAGGCGGGCGAAGACCGGCGACAGGCGTGTCAACCGGTTCGGTGGCTGAGGCGTCGTAATCGGCAGGTGCCGCAAGCGGCGGCGGGACCGGCGGTGGCCGGCTGCCGCCGAAGGTGTGCGAGGGCGGGGTCCATGGACATCCGGGCACAGGGGTTGGGGCAGGTCCCGGCGGATGCGGCTGCCGGGCTGGCTCAGCGGCGCGAGGACCCGCAAGGGCAGGGCACGGCGGCCGGCCTGCTGCCGTGGGCCGCGGTCGTGGTCGCGGTTACCTGGAATCTGTGGGAGTTACGGGCATCGGTACTGCCCGCTCAGTTCCTGAATGACAGCTCGGTGCATGAGCAGATGGTGCGGTTCGCGGCGGCGCGGATCGGTGCCGGGCATGACCCGCTGACGTCGTGGTTTCCGTACCTGGGGCTGGGATCGCCGCAGTTCCTGCACTACCAGAGCGCCCCGGCGATCCTGACCGGGCTGGCCGGGCTGGCTGTCGGGCCGGACGCGGCGTTCCGGTGGTCGCTGTACCTGCTGTGGTGCCTATGGCCGGCCGCCATCTACGCCTCGGCTCGCGTGCTAGGCCTGGCAGCACGCCTATGTGTGGGCCGGGTTCGGGGTGTGGACCCAGCTGTGGGCGTCGTGGACGCTGCCGTTCGCGTGGGCGCTGACCTGGCGGGCCATGACGGACAAGAGGTTCATCGCCCCGGCCGCCGCCCTGATCGCGCTGACCGCCGCGTTCCACTACGAGACCGGGTACCTGGCGTTCGGCGCTATCCCGGTGATGGCCCTGGTCGTCCGCCAGGGCATCGCGGCCAGGCTGGCCCGGGCCGGCATGCTCGCGGCCGCAGCGCTGGCGGCCAGCGTACCGCTCGTGGTGCCGCTGCTGGCGTACTCACGGTGGGCCGCCATCAACCAGGCCGTGGCTCAGGGACCATCGGCCAGCGGGTTCGGCGCGAGGACAACCCTGGGCTGGCTGGTCACCGGCAAGGTCTTCGACTCCGGGCACCTGCCAGTGATCAGCTTGCTTGCGGCGGCTGGCCTGGCGGTCTCAGCGGCGCGGTGGCGCCGGGCCGGGCCTGAGCGGGCGCTGGCCGCGCTGCTATTCGCGTGCCTGGCGCTGTCGTTCGGCCGGACCACCTACGGCTCCCTCGCCGCCATCATCCCGGGCCATGCGGACGTCTTCTTCCGCCGCTTCCTGATGGGCAGCCAGCTCGCCGGCATCTACCTGGCCGGCCCCGGCGCCGTCGCGGCTGGCCGGCAAGCCACCCGCCTCGCCGGCCTGGCCCGCCGCCTCACCCGGTGGCGGGCGCCCAGGCTCGCCTGGGCCCCCGGCGTCCTGGTAGCGGTGGCGGGGGTCGGCTACCTGTTCCCTGCCTGGCACTACCTTGCCTCCTACGACGCCGTGAACGCCGACCTCGTCCAGGCCCAGGCATACGCCCAGGCCAGCCAGTCGCAAGCTCGGGCAGCTGCCGCCATGACCGCCGTCATCCGCGCTCATGGCCCCGGGCGCGCCTACGCGGGGTCACCCCTGGACTGGAGGCGGTACCCCGCTGTCGGGCTCGTGCCCATGTACGAATTCCTGGAAAGCCTGGACATCGACGAGGTCGGCCAGAACCTGCGGACCGCGTCGCTGATGAGCCAGCCCGAATACCGCTTCCACCCCGCCAACCCCGGCGACTACGCCCTTTTCGGCATCCGCTACGTCATCCTGACCGCCAGCCAGGCCGCTCACCAGGCTCCCGCCAAGCCGCCGCCCGGCGCGGTCCTCATCCTCCGCAACCTCCTGCTGCGGGTCTACGAGCTGCCCTCCAACTCCTACATCCGGGTCGCCGACACTACCGGCACCATCGCCGCCAGCCGCGCCGACATCGGCAGCCAGAGCGCCCCTTACCAGGCCTCCGCCCTGCCCGGACGAGACAAGTACCTCACGGTCGCCTACGCCGGCGCCCGCCCCGCCCCGCCCACCCTCCCGCCGGGCACCCCCGCCACCAGGCCACCGGGCGCCGTCCTCGCCGAACACGCGAACCTGGCCGACGGCACGGCCACCAGCACCGTCCGCCTGCGCAGGCGGGCAGTCGTCGTGCTCGCCGCCTCCTACGACCCCGGCTGGACAGTCACCATAGACGGCCATCCCGCCCCCGCCGAGATGATCGCCCCCGCGCTCACAGGCGTCACCGTCCCGCCCGGCACCTACCGCATCACCTTCCGCTACACCGGATACACCAGTTACCCAGAACTCCTCGCCCTCGCCGTCGCGGCACTCCTGGCCACCGCCGCGCTCACCCGCGACCGACGGCCTTCAGCGGCGCCCGGCCCTTTCGTCCGGCCGGTTACAGCATGGGCTGGCTTGAATTTCCATAGAGCCATGTAACCAGGCAGGGGAGGTGGGAATTAAGGGGAAAGCCAGAAGCGGGCTCTGCTCGCAAGTAACCGAATCCGACTAGCCAGGAAGACCACATGAAAAGACGCTCGCTAGGGGCCTGGGCAGTCCTTGCTGCCAAGCCCGCCGAATTTAGGGGGTTATCACATTGAACAAGAAAGCCTTGGCGGCCGTGATACTCGCGGCTATGCCCATTGCCGTCCTGGCTGATGTCGCGGTCTCGGCATCGGCATCCGCGCCGGCGGTCCACGCGACACATGGCCATCAACTCGCTCCCGATAGCTACACCGGTTCAAGCTACCTGGCCTAGCGGGAGCAATCCCCGGGCATCGCGGATCGTGCCTAGCAACAGGCCATGATTCGCGGTCCGGGTAACCGGGATGGGCGTGCCAGATGGGATCGGCACGCCCAACCCGGGCATCAGCCAGGAATGATAGGAATCTGCGTGACACATGACATCGACTCCTGGCGTGGCCCGGAAGCCAGCGTAAGGCATGCCCGAAATATTCTGGTCTGGTCACCCCTCCAGAAGCCAGGGATAAGTTTGTGGAACAGCGACCACACAACTACCGGACATCCTGGAAACTACTCGAACTTGCACATCGTCGAGCACGATGCGGAATTTCCCGAGGCGATTCTTGGTGATTCGAGGCGCACGCTCGGGATCATTAACCACGGGAACGGCGTGGACGCTTCATTCGGCCAGGGCTTCCTGTGCGGCCGGATGAGCCTTCCCGCCACAATACAGCTAGACAACTACTTTCCCTGCGGCCAAGGCGGCAGGTGCATCCGAGCGACGTTCGTCGACGGCGAGATCAAGGATGCTCGTCTTTATTCCACATCCGACCTCGGCGGAGATGTCATCGTGTGGGGGACGTGCTTCAATGTCCTGGCCGCGGATTCGATTTTCGATCCACGTGGCGGCCTTCTTGTGGGCCTGCTCGAGACGGCCGGCGGCGACCGGACCCGGCAGGTCATTACATTGGTCAGCGCCGCTGAAGTGGACGACATCGCGCTGCTTGCGGCCTGCGCGCGGATAGAGGCCGGCGACGCGCTCGGCTCGGTTGTCACAGGCCTCAACGAGACTTACCTGCGGTCGGCTCCGAAGGGGGTTCATCCGCCGTGGATCCTGTTCGGTGACCCAACGAGCAGAATAGAGTCCGATCAATCGGTGGCGTGGTCGTCCGACGGAGAGGAAGTACGGCCAGGGCTGTCTTTGTTCCAGTTGCCAGCGGGCAGCATGGACGCCGAGGCGACCCTGCTAGTAAAGGACCCCGCCGGCGCGCCGGCGGACTTGTGGTTCCGCCGGGTCGGCAAGGGTCCGGAAGGACTCCTGCTGCGGCGGGACACGGGGCCAGCAATCAGAATCACGAGTACCATCCCGGAACCAGCGGATTTGATGTTCTTCCGGAGAAAGCTCGCATCTGTCGAGAGACTGACTTTCAGCGACATGCTGTTCCGGATCGCCGCGGGCAACCCGGCTGCCAAATCCTTTCGTTATGACCTCCTGGTCGCGGGGCGAATTCAGGAGATACTCCAGCACGTGAAATCGCTCCACCTCTCGCCCCGCCCTTACCAGAATATCTCTGGTGATTCAGGCGATTTTGCCGAGTTGCTGGCGGCGGAGAAGGAGAACTGGCGAGGGATGAATAAGGACATGCTCCGCGCGCTCGTTCAGGTACTGCAGGACTTCGGTGCCGATATTCACCCCCACTACGGCTTTATCCCGCCTTCTCTCACCGACTCGGTGACGCTTGAGTGCCCCTACTGCGGGTCTCCCGCAGACCTTTTGGCCACGCGCTTCCCTGGCCCGATCTCCGCACGTTCTAACATTCAGTGTGGCCGCTGCCAGATCATCGGTGATGCGGACGAGGAGTACGGCCCGGTCCTGTTGAATGGCCCGGATACGGTTACGGCGGGCCAGGTGGCCGGGTATTCCTTGCAACTGGCGGCAGCGCCCGAGCACGGTGTGGAATTTGGCTGTGCCCAGCTCCTCGTGCGGCGGCTGCCCTGGCCTATTCCGGATTGCGGGCCCGTCGCGGTGATTGAAGGCGGTGCCAGTGCCTGCGTGTTCGACCTCCGCTGGGCTCCGTCGGCTGATACCGCTCCCGGCAGGTACTATCTGATTGCGCCGATGGTAGTTGACGGGGCCATCTTCGTGGGCAGCCGGCCGGTACTGATTAAAGCGCCCGCAAACGCTCGCCATGATCGACGCCGTTCGGCGCTCGGGCCGATGCCGGGTTTGACGCCATCTACCTAGCCTCTTACAGGACCCGAGTCACGGCTGGGACCTCCTGGCCGAAGGTAATCACGATGTCCCTGCCATTGGCGTAGCTTGTCACAGGCCGCTGGAGCATATCGCTCACCCGGCGGGCAATCCCCTGGAACAGTTCTACTTGGTCTGGCCTGTCGGCGGTCACCGTGAACCGTCCCCTGGCGGCAAGCATCCCGGCCACGAAGGGGGCCAGGTTCACTTCTCCCCGGGCCTTCTCATCGTCGCTAAGAGGGGTGGGGCCGTATCCGGGCTTAGTGCCGGGAGAGTGAGTCACCGCTGATCTCCTCAGGGTCGCCGAAGGCGGGCCGGGTCCGAGCGTGTCGCCAGATGCCTGCTGGAGCCAGGATCGAGTCCCGGTTGGCGGCCGAGCTCACATGAAACAGGCGGCTCACAGCCGCGAGCATAACCACCCCCAGGCTTCTTAGCTATGTGTCAGGTGTGCTGGATCAGGCGGGGGCGAAAGTCAGCGCGTAGTACCCGAGCACGATCAGCACGGCCACCGGGACGAGCGTTGCCACCGCCAGGACCCGCAGCCGGCCGTGCGGCTGCGGCGAGATGGCCTCGCCGGCCGAGACCTTCGCGCTTACCTGGCCGCAGCGGGCGCGGAACGCAGGCAGGTGGTACCAGCGCACTGGCCGGAGGCGGGTGACGCGGCGCTCGGCGAACCAGAGCTGGATTCCGTCGAAGACCTTGCGCAGCGGCCTGCGGCCGAAGCAGAACGACGCCGCCAGTCCTATGACCTTCTTGTCCCAGTTGGCGGTGTCCATCGACGCCGTGCGCTGCCACATCGACGCATGCGGGCTCAGCGCCAGGACGGTGTGCTGCAAGAAGGCGATGTCGCGCCGGATGACCGAGTCGAGCAGGTAGGTCACGGTGAAGCCCACGGAGCCGTAGATCGGCGCCCAGATCACCAGCGAATAGGGGATCTGCCAGAAGGACAGGTCCCTGCCGCTGCGCAGGTTCGGTATCCGCAGCACATCCTCCAGGCGGTCCAGCCGATTCATTGGCCTGGCGAGATACCTGGCCCGCCGGCTATGGAACGGGTTCCAGACGAGCTGCTGTGCGATCGCTCCGCCATAGAAGCCCTCGGCTACGTCCCTGACCGTATGCCGCAAGGCGGTATCGGGAACGACCGAGTGCCACCATGCGGCCGCGCTCGAACTGACCTGGAACAGCAGGTAGTACAGCCCGTTGATGAACAGCGCGGCGAGATGGGCGAAGACGACGGCGACGGCGAGCGTGACGGCGGTGATGGCGAGCCACGTCAGCGGATGCCGCAGGGGATTGGTCAGCGGCGCGGGCGGCTGGTAACGGCGAGCGGTGGCCGCCGCCGCGGCTAGCCGGGTCGTAATGGAACGGCCGGCTGAGACGACCGGGGCAGCCGGGAGGCGGGGAGTGAAGGGCACAGCGGGCACGCTCGGAGCGACCGGGCTGACCCCGGCGGCAGGGTTGACCCTGACAGTCGGGTCGGTTGGCCTGACCCGGCCGACCGGCGGAAGCCCGGGCGGCTCTGCGCCGTCAGGGTTGAGGCGAGGCGTGTTGTCTGCCGCCATGGTGCATATTGTGACTGCCGCCGTACACGCGCTCAATATCCGCGATGTAGTCAGCCAGCGGCCCCAGGCCCGCGGTGGCCCGCCGCTCATCGACACGCTCCGGGTCCTGGAGCGGGCGCGGCTTCCACCCGCCATCCCGGCCGGTCATCTGAGTGCCGTAGACCTGAGGCCGGCCCTCGGCCAGCAGGACCCGGTCAGTCAGGTATGCCAGGTCCGTGCCGGAGGCCTCACCGCGCCCGACTGCCTCGGTCATCAAATCCAGGCACTGCCGCTGAAATCCGGGGTCGCGGTCAGCGTGCTGGGCCAGCAGCCAGGCCGCGTTGGCGCCGTCCGCGCCGACCAGTGACCGAGCCGGCCAGCCGTGCGCGGCGACGACCTCCCTGAGCCAGCGAAGATTATCGGCGTCGACCGCAGCCATGTCCTCAACGCCTCGCCCGGGATCAAGCCGGGCGGCCTGATCCAGCTCCGACCGGCGCAGCAGTTCAGCGCTCAGCAACTGTCCCGCCGCCTCCTTGCCCGACTCTGTCAACGTGATCCTCCCTGGAGCGCCCGCCGGCCTGAATGGTGACGAGGCCGAGCGCCCGGAAACCAAGATTCTGCTGGAACTGATTGCCCAATCCGAAACGTCCCGATCATACGACTGCTAATGTCACGGTGCTTCGCGGTGACCAGCATTATAATTGCTCTGCCCGCAGCCAGGCCGTAGTAGCCGGGGCGGGCGCAGGGCGACGTGCGCCTAGAATGATTGCCGATTAACCATCTCGTGAACGGAGTACTCATGGCACGCAAGGTAGAAACTGTTGTCCTCGACGACCTCGATGGCAGTGCCGCAGACACCACGATCAGTTTCGGGCTCGACGGCACTGACTATGAGATTGACCTGAGCGCCGCTCACGCCGACGAATTCCGGCGGGCGGCGGAGCGGTACGTCGCGGCCGGGAGGAAGGTCGCCGGCGGCGGCCGGCGGACCGTCCGCGGCGGCGCCCGTCGCACGGGACCGGACTCATCGGCGGTGCGGGAGTGGGCCAAGAGCCAAGGTCATGACGTCAAAGAACGCGGTCGCATTCCTGCCGAACTGGTAGTCAAGTTTCAGGCTGCCGGGCAGTCGTAGGCGGTGCGCCTGCGCTGGCACCGCTCGCGGCAAGTCACGGGCCGCGCTGGATGCACGGCCCGTGACCAGCGCGAGTTTGGCTATCTGCCGGCGATGTGATGAAGGCGGTTGACGTGCTCGATGCAGGCGACGTGGCCTGAGGAGTACCAGGCGATGCTTCCCAGGGCTGGGGTGGTGTCGACAGTGATGCCGAGGGACTGGGCGTGGCTCCCGCACCGCCGGAACCGAGCCCGGCCCCCTCCGCGACAAACCTGCGCCGTGGCACCCTGCGGGACCGGGCCTTGCCGGGCCGGGGCGGATGCCCGGGAGGCAACCAGCCTGATCACGAGTCGCGCGACAGCCTCTCATGAGGCTGTCGGGTGACTCGGTGAACTACCCGGGCTCCTCCGCGAGAGCCGCGCTCAAGCGCAGGCGCTCAGGCGCGCAGGGACCGAAATCGCCAGTGCATCGCCTGCCGATAGACCCATCTTCGTGACATCCATGGCGCTGGAGCGCCGTCGTTGTGACATTGACGGGCCGGCGGCAGGCAACTCCTGGCGCTGACCACCTTCCCGGGACCCGAGAGCTCCCGCGAAATCCCGGGACGCGCGTCTCGCCCTGATCCGCCGGAGCCTGACCTTCCACGGTCCCGAATCACCCGACAGCCTCCAGGGCAGGTGCGGATCTCCGTGACCGAGCTACCTCTTACTGCGGAACCTGCACCGCCTCGGTGCACGAGGCTGTCGCTTTGCTCGGTGAACTGGCGCTGCTCATTCCGCGAGAGCCGCGCCCGTGCGCCCAGGGGACGCCATCGCGTTTGTATCGCCAGCCGATAGACTCATCCTTGGGACATCCATGGCGCCGGAGCGCCATTTCTGAGACATCGATGGGCCTTCGAGTAGCACCCCAGTCAGCCGGCCGCCCCCATCCTGGCCCGCTACGAGCACCGCGACCTCAAACACCCAGCCGCCAATATCTCTGAGATCACCTCATCGAGTCACGTTATTCACTGTGCCGTATTCACTGTGCCGTGCCTTTCCGTATGGCCGGCGAGGCCGTTATGGCTCAGGCCGGATGGCGGCACTGCGAAACCGGTGAGCTGGAGGGATTCGCCGAATTCTCGCGAGCCTGCGTTCGCGCGACATCAGCGCCGTCAACAGCCCCTGGCCGGCCTTCCGCGCGACTGGCCCGCGGTCATCCTGGGAAGCAAGCGCCGTTTCATCGGGCTGGCGCGCCTTGCCGCACGACAGCCGGGCGCGCACACCAGCTCGCGATGGAACTCTCGATGGCAAGGCTCGCGGCGCAGGCAGTCTCGCGGTTATCTCACTGAGGCCGGCGGTCAGCATGCGGGTCCGCACGGCTGCGGCGGCTGATGCCAGCCGCCGCAGACTACTGCGGGCAGAATGAAAACAGGCTGAATGAACGCCCCAGCAAAGGGGTCAATGACCTGCGCCGGAATGCGGTTGCGCGGAATGTCGGAAACCCCTCTGGGGTAATGACTCAACCCCCGTGGGGTATTGCACGGTCGTTCCGGCGAAGCCAATAAAACCCCTCCGGGGTATAGCTGGTTTTTGCATCGTGGGTAATTTTGTCATCGGCATTGCCAAGGAGGGTTTCCCGGTCCCTAATTTTCTTAAGAGTTGCTGGAAGGAACGGCGGTCACGATGTCAGCCGCGGCCATGGGCGAGGGTTCACCGCCCTCGCGTGTGGAACTGTCTGTGGCGGGGATGACGTGCGCCTCATGCGCGGCGAGAGTGGAGAAACGCCTCAGAGGCGTTCCGGGGGTCGCGGCAGCCTCAGTGAACCTGGTCACGGGAAGGGCCACCGCGGTCGTGGCGGCCGGGACCGGCGCGGCGGATCTGATCGCGGCCGTCGAGCAGGCCGGGTGCGAGGCCGAACTGCTCAGGCCCCGGGACGGGCGAGCGAGTGGGTCCCCGGCGGAACCCGGCGGCTCTGGGCTGGGCGGCTCTGGGCTGGGCGGCTCGGATGCCGCTGCGGCCGGCTATCTGCGGTGGCGGCTGATCGTGGCGGCGGTGTTCTTCATTCCGCTGAGTGACGTGTCGGTGCTGCTGTCGTTGTTCCCGGCCTACCGGTTCCCCGGGTGGCAGTGGGTGCTGGTGGTGCTGGCGGCTCCGGTGGTGGGGTGGGCGGCGTGGCCGTTTCACCGCGCTGCCGGCTGGGACGGCTCAGCTCGCGGTGCGTTCGCGGTGGGTGACGCGCTCAGGGAGAATGCGGCCGCGGCGGTCGCCAGGCTGCGGCAGCTTGGCTTGCGCACCGTCCTGCTGACTGGTGACGGCCGCGCGGCTGCGGCGGCCGTGGCGGTGGCGACCGGAGTTGACGAGGTGATCGCCGAGGCGCTGCCGGATGCCAAGGCCGAGGTGGCGGCCGGGCTGCGAGCGCAGGGGCGGTCGGTGGCCATGGTCGGAGACGGGGTGAACGACGGGCCGGCGCTGGCAGCGGCTGACCTGGGCCTGGCGCTTGACACCGGAACCGACGTGGCGATCAGCGCGGCGGACATCGTCGTGCTGCGCGACGACCTGCGCGCGATACCCGAGGCGCTGATGCTGGCCAGGGCCACCATGGCGACGATCAGGCAGAACCTCGCGTGGGCGTTCGGGTACAACATCGCCGCGATCCCGGTCGCCGGCGCCGGGCTGTGCAACCCGCTGATCGCGGGCGCGGCCATGGCCATCTCATCGGCGTTCGTGGTCACCAACAGCGTCCGGCTCCGCCGGTTCGGCGTTGCGGGACGGGCGGGCGTCCTGCCCTGGAGCCGGCCTGGCGCCCGGGCCCGCCGGCCTGACGGCGAGCTGACTGTCTTGGTGGCGGAGGAGATTCAGTGAGTGAGGGGATGCTCTCGTGCCGGGGATGAACTCGGGCATCAAGGTCGACGACCCCGCGGTGGTGTCCGCGTTCCTGGCGGCGCTGCGGCACCAGGGCCTGATCGCGATGCTGCTGTTCGCGACGATGAGCATGGCGTGGCTGACCGCCCGGGCGTGGTCGCGGCCGGGCGGTGCTGACGAGCGTGCCCGGCCTGGCGGCGAGCCTGAGCCGGCCGGGCGGCGGGTGCTGAGGATCGGATTCGGGCTGCTGTGGGTGTTCGACGGGATCTTGCAGGCCCAGCCGAAGATGGCGCTGGGCCTTCCGTCGAAGGTCATCGAGCCGGCCGCGGCGACGTCGCCGCACTGGGTGCAGGCAGTGGTGAACTGGGCCGGCACGACGTGGTCCTATCACCCGACGCAGGACGCCGCGGCTGCCGTGTGGATCCAGGTCGGGATCGGGGTCTGGCTGCTCGCGGCGCCCCGCGGCCGCGCGTCCCGGCTGGCCGGGCTGGTGAGTGCCGGGTGGGGGCTGGCGGTGTGGGCGTTCGGCGAGTCCTTCGGCGGGATCTTCGCGCCCGGCCTTACCTGGCTGTCCGGAGCGCCCGGCGCGGTGCTGCTCTATGCGGTGGCCGGCGGCCTGATCGCGCTGCCTGAGCGGTGCTGGCGGTCGCGGTTGCCCGGCCGGGCGATCCTGGCGGGGACCGGGCTGTTCCTGGCCGGGATGGCGGTGCTGCAAGCCTGGCCAGGACGCGGCTTCTGGCAGGGCATCAGCCACGGCCAGCCGGGCACCCTGGCCGGGATGACGGAGGGGATGGCGCGGCTGTCGCAGCCCAGGTTGCTGGCGTCGCTGGTCACGGCGTTCACCACGCTCGACGAGGCGCACGGCTTCGCCGTGAACCTTGCCGCCGTGATCGCGCTGGCCGTGATCGGTCTCATTTTCGTCATCTTCTCCGTCGGCCGGACGGGCCCGCTGTACCCGGCGCTGATCGCGTTCACGGTGCTGTGCCTGGCCGACTGGCTGCTGATCCAGGACCTCGCTTTCTTTGGCGGGCTTGGCACTGACCCCAACAGCATGATCCCGATGATCCTGCTCGCCGTCGGCGGCTACCTCGCCCTGACCCGGGTACCGGGCACGGCGGAGGTCACCGCCCCGGCCGCCGTCCGCCCCGCCCGCATGCCTGCCAGCCTGCCTGCCGTCCTGGCCCGGTCCAGATTCTCCTCGGTCGTCGCCGTCGGCGCGGCCGGGCTGATCGCTCTCGGCGCCGCGCCGATGGCGCTCGCCCAGGCCAGCCCGAACGCCGACCCGATCCTGGCCCAGTCCATCACCGGCGCCGACGCGCCGCTCAGCACCCAGGCGGCCGGGTTCCGGCTGACCGACCAGGACGGCCGCACGGTCACGCTGGCGAGCCTGCGCGGCAAGGCCGTGCTCCTGGGGTTCTTCGATCCGGTCTGCGCCACTGACTGCCCGCTGATCGCCCAGGAGTTCCGGCAGGCCGCCCAGCTGCTGCGAGGCGAGGCCGGCCGGGTCGAGCTCGTCGGTGTCGTGATGTCACCCTCGTACCGCACGATCCCCCTGATGCGGGCCTTCGACCAGCGGGAAGGCCTCAGCTCCCTGCCGGACTGGGAGTTCCTGACCGGGACCCTTTCCCAGCTCAAATCCGTGTGGGCGCACTACGGCATCGTCGCTCAGGACCTGCCAGCCGGGGCAATGACATTGCATAATGACCTTGCCTTCGTCATTGACCCCCGCGGCCGCATCCGCCAGGACATCAACAGCGATCCCGGGCCGGCACCACCGCCACCAGGTCGTCTTTTGCCGTCCTCTTCGCCAACGCGGTCCGGCAGGCCCTGCGATGACCAGGCCGTCCCGCTCCGTCGCCGGCCTGCTCGGCCTTGCGCTTCTCGCTGCCGGGTGCGGCACGGCATCGCGCCAGCCTGACGGGCCGGCCGCTGTCCCGCCGCCGCGCTTGTCACTGGCAACCACGATCGCGGCCGGCGACGGCACCTGGGCGGTAGTCATGGCCGGCGATGCGGCGGCCAGGCACGACAACTTCTGGCAGCTCCTGGCCCGCCCCGCCGGCAGCGGCAGGTGGCGGCTCGTCACCCCGCCCGGCGTGGCCAGCAACGGGGGTCTCGTCGTCGCGCCGTCCGGTGCCACCGAGCTGACGGCCGCGTTCCGGCCGAGCCAGAACCTGGCCTTCACCCCGCTCGCCGCCTCCGGCGACCTGGGCCGCCGCTGGTCCCCTGGAGTCCTCGACGCTGACCTCGCCAGCACCCCCGGCGCGCTGGCCGCCGATCCAGCCACCGGGCACATGCTCGCGCTCCTGGCCGCGGGCACCGTGGAGCAGAGCAGCGACCGCGGCACCACCTGGACGCGCCTGGTGACCAGGCGGGCGATCGGCCGGACCGCGTCCGGCCGCGCCTGCCGCCTGCTCGCCCTCACCGCCGTCGCGTTCACGGCGGGCGGCGAGCCGCTGGTAGCCGGAGCCTGCGCCCGCCCCGGCATCGTCCCGGTCTTCGCGTTCTCAGGCCACCGGTGGCGGCCTGCCGCGGCACCACTCGCGGCGCGGGCCGGCGGGCCGGTCGCCGTCCTGATCGTGACCGCCGCGGGCGGGCGTGCCGTCGCCCTCCTGCGGGCCGGAACCGGCCGGGCCGGCACGCTGATCGCCGCCTGGTCCGCCTCGCACGGCCCGCACGGCTCGCTGGCCGGCGGCTGGCTGCTCTCACCTGCCCTGGCGCTGCGAGGCAGGCAACCTCAGTCGGCTTCAGCCGGGACCGGCACGACACTCACCGTCATCCTGTCCCGCCGCACCGGGTTCACCGAGGCCAGCCCCGGGGGAACCTGGCAGCGGCTACCGGAACTCCCGGCCCGGACCGGTTCCATCGCGACCGGGCCGGGCCGGGAGCTCCAAGCGATCGCTCCCGCCGGATCGGCCATCACCATCTGGTCAAGCAAGGGCCCAGGCAGCCCCTGGGCCGAAACCCAGCACCTCGGCGTCCCGATACAGTACGGCAGCTCAGGCTAGCCGGGCCAGCTGACCCTGTCCGGCCTGCCTCAGCTTGCCGTCAGAGTCCACAGATGGTCGGGGGTGCCGTTGTCGGTCCACTGCAGGATCTGGGCGCCGGAGGCCGTGCTCTCGTTCTGCACCCCGAGCACCAGCCCGCTGTTGTAGTTCTGGATCTTGTACTGCCCGCCGCCCTGGGAGACGAGCTGCCACAGGTGGTCAGACGTGCCGTTGTTACCCCAGATGAGAGCGTCGGCTCCGGCGGAGACGCCTTCGCCTGTGACGCCGAGCACCAGCCCGCTGGCGGTGTTCTCGATCTCGTAGAAGCTGGAGCCTTCCGGGACCAGGGTCCAGTTCTGGGCGCCGCTGCCGTTCGCGGCGGCCTGGACGGCCAGCGTGCCCTGCGCGGTGCCGTTGCCCTGGGTGCCGAGCACGAGCCCGCTGTGGCTGTTCTTGATCACGACCGTCCCGGACAGCGGAGGGCTGCCGCCTGGCGTGATGAGCAGGTGGTAGCCGTTGGCGGCGTTCATGGCGCTGACGGGGACGGTGATGGACCCGCCGGTAATGGCGAGGTTGCCGCTGGAGATGACGGCCGGCCCGACGGCCGCGGTGGTGCGGCCGGCGGAGACGGTCTGCTCGAGGACCACATGGGCGGTGGTGCCGAAGGCGGGCAGCGAGCCGAGCCCGTTGACGGTGACGGCGGTCCCGCCGCTGCCGCCGCCGAAGATGACGCTGACCTGGTTGCCCGCGGAGTTGACCGAGGCGGCACCGTCAAGTCCGGTCTGGGCCGGAGGGACGGTGGTGACCATGTTCCCGGTCATCGAGCCGTACCAGCGGTAAAGCCAGTAGGCCGCGTTGGGCGCTGCCCCGGTGTCGGTGAGGGTGTCGCCGAGGGTGCCGTAGTGATTCCAGAACGCGAGTTCGGCGTTGCTCACGCCGGCACGCTCGAACTTGGCGATGTAGCCGGCCAGCGGCCCGGGGACGCCGACCTCGCTTGGCTCGCCGTACTCCTCGATGGCGATGGGCAGCGGTCCGATGCCGAGCTTGGCCTCGATGGAGCGGTAAGCGGAGACGTCGGCGGCGATGCTGGCGGAGCCGTTGAGCTCGTGCCAGCTGATGAGGTTCGGAACGGTGCCGCTGGCCTTGGCGTCGGTCAGGAACGTGGTCATGAAGCTCGCGTTGAAGCTGGAGATGCTGGGACCCTGGATCTGGGCACCTGGATCCAGGGAGCGGACCTCGTCGAAGGTGCGGGCCAGCCGGCGTCGAAGGGACCGGCCGCGGTGGTATTCCAGGTATGGTCGGGCTCGTTCCACAGCTCGAAGGCGCTGATGTTGCTGTCGCGGGCGGCGAGGACGGCCTTGACCTGGGTGTCGACGGCGCTGAGCCAGTTGCTCCAGCTGACCCACTGGTAGGGGAAGGTCGGGTACCAGTCGGGCATGCGCACCACGACTTTCGCTCCGGCCGCGGCCGCCTCGGGTGCGACGGCCAGGGAGTCGCCGCCGGGGACTGACTCGCCGTTGGGCAGCTGCTTGCCGCCGGGGGCCATCTGGACGAAGGTGTTCGGGTGCAGCGGCTCGACGAGGCTGTCGGCCGGGATCGCGGCGGTGTCCAGCCCGTAGAGCGCGCCCGATGCGACGTGAGTCACCGGCCGGAACGGCTGATTGGCGTCCACTACGAGCGTGGTCGCGGCGGTGGCCGCCGGAGCGGTGACGACGACCACCCCAGCCATTCCGGAGCCCAGGATCAGCGCGGCGAGAGTTCGGCTTAAGGACCGGACGTGACGCGCGATCAGGTAGTCCTTCATGACGCCTCCTGGCTGGCGGGACTGGCGGGCGAGTGCGGGAGCAAGCATCTTTCATAGATGCGCAAAGCTTTTCCTAGCCAGAAGCTACGACCGCTTCTGAGAACTCGTCAACACTTGCGCAATTTGCGAAAGGTTTCTCAGTCTTGCTCAATGTCGTTGTGCCTGGCACGATGGACACCTTCCGGTACCGGCGGGGAGGGCTGCTTAGTGCCAGGGCCCCGCTCCGCCGCCGCGCCGGCCAGGGCGACCCTCGCCAACGTCGCCACTCGCGCCGGGGTCAGCCTGGGCACCGCGTCCAAGGCGCTGAGCGGCACGGGCAGGATGCGCCCGGAGACGCGGGAGCGGGTGCTCGAGGCGGCGGGCGCGCTCGGCTTCAGCCCGAACCGGCACGCGCAGAGCCTGCACACGGGCCGCAGCTGGACCGTCGGCCTGATGACCACCGACGGCATCGGCCGGTTCAGCATCCCGGTGCTGCTCGGCGCCGAGGACGCCCTCGGGGCCGGGAAGATCAGCGTCCTGCTCTGCGACACGCGCGGCGACGCCATCCGCGAGCAGCACCACCTGCGCACGCTGACCGAGCGGCGGGTAGACGGCATCATCGTGACCGGACGGCGCACCGACCCGCGCCCTCCGCTGTCGGGGATCGGCCCGATCCCTGCCGTTTACGCGTTCTCGCCTTCCGCGGACCCCGGCGACGTATCCGTGGTCACCGGCGACGCGGGCGGCGCGACGCTCGCGGTCGAGCACCTGCTCGGGCTCGGCCGCACCCGGATCGCCCATGTCACCGGCCCCGCGCACCACGCCGCCGCCCGGACAAGGGCGCAGCGCACGCTCGAGCTGCTCGATGAGGCCGGCCTTGGGGCAGCGACCGGCCGGGCTCACTACGGGGACTGGAGCGAGGCCTGGGGCCGGCGAGCGGCTGAGGCGGTCCTGCGCGGGGCCCGGATCTCGACGCGATCTTCTGCGGCAACGACCAGATCGCGCGCGGCGCCGCCGACACTCTGCGGGAGCACGGCGTCCGGGTGCCCGACGACATCGCGATCGTCGGGTACGACAACTGGGACAGCATGGCGCTAGCCTCGCGGCCGCCGCTGACCACCATCGACATGGACCTCGGCGAGATCGGCCGGGTCGCCGCCCTGAAGCTGCTTGCCCAGATCGGCACCGGCACGCCCGAAGACGCGGGCACGACCACGATCCCCTGCCGGCTGGTCGTCCGCGAATCGGCGTGACGTCCCGGCGGCCGCGACTTATTAATACAGGGGGAACGGGAGCGCATGCGCCGATCGACCGGGTGGGGCGGTCGTCGCCCCTCGCTTGCCGAACCCGCCACCATCGGGGTTACTGTGTACCAATGGGCGGATTTCTGGACCAACTGTCGTGGCGTCTGGTCGGGCCTCACCGTGGCGGGCGGGTAGTAGCTGTCGCGGGCCATCCCTCGGAGCGCTCCACCTTCTACTTCGGCTCGACCGGCGGCGGCATCTGGTGCACGACCGACGCCGGCATTACCTGGCGCAATCTGTCCGACGGGTTCTTTCACCGGGCGGCGGTGGGCGCGATCGCCCTGGCTCCCTCTGAGCCGAGCGTGATCTACGCGGGCATGGGCGAGAGCACGATCCGCAATAACATCTCCTCAGGCGACGGCGTCTACCGCTCGGTAAACGGGGGGCTGACCTGGAATCATCTGGGCCTGGAGGCGACCCGCCACATCTCCAGCGTGCGCGTCGACCCGGCGGACGCCGACATCGCCTACGTCGCCGCCCTCGGCCACGCCCACGGCCCCAACCCCGAGCGCGGTGTGTACCGCACCCGCGACGGCGGCGCCAGCTGGGATCTTGTCTTGCACCGCGGCGAGGACTCGGGCGCTGCCGACCTGTGCATCGACCCGCGCAACCCGCGGATTCTCTACGCGACGATGTGGCAGGGCCGCCGGCTGCCGTGGCGCCTGGACAGCGGCGGGCCGGGGAGCGGCCTGTGGCGGTCAGCCGACGGCGGTGACACCTGGGAGGACCTGAGCCGGCGGCCGGGCATGCCCAAGGGGGTCATGGGCCGGGCCGGAGTGACAGCCTCCGGGGCCAGGCCGGGCCGGGTCTGGTGCATCATCGAGGCCGAGGACGGCGCCGTCTTCCGCTCCGACGACTACGGCGACCACTGGCAGCGCCTCTCCGAGCAGCCGGAACTGCTCCGGCGGGCCTGGTACTACAGCCGCGTCATCGCCGATCCCGCCGACGCGGAGACGGTGTGGGCGCTCAACGTGGACTGCTGGCGCTCACCGGACGCGGGCAAGGTCTTCTCGGCCTTCCCGGTCCAGCACGGCGACTGCCACGACCTGTGGATCGACCCGGCCGACGCCAGGCGCATGATCCTGGGAGACGACGGCGGCGCCAGCGTGACGCTCGACGGCGGCGAGAGCTGGTCCTCGCTCTACAACCAGCCCACCGCCGAGCTCTACCACGTCACCACCGACAGCCGCGAGCCGTACCGCATCTACGCCGCCCAGCAGGACAACACCACCATCGCCTTCCCCAGCCAGTCCCGCTGGGGGGCCATCACCCAGCTGGACATGACCCAGGTGGGAGGCGGCGAGAGCGGCTACATCGCGGTCCGGCCCGATAACCCCGACATCGTCTTCGCCGGCAACTTCAAGGGCCAGATCACGCGCCACGATCAGAGCACCGGCGAGAGCCGCCCGATCGGTGTCTGGCCAGAGGAAGTGGCAACGGCGGGCGAGTCACGCTACCGCTTCAACTGGACCTCGCCGATCATGCTGTCCCCGCACGACCCCGATATCTTGTACCAGGCCGGCAACCACGTCTTCCGGTCCGCCGATGAAGGCCAGACCTGGGAACCGATCAGTCCCGACCTGACTCACGCCGACGCCGGGAAACTCGGCTCCTCGGGCGGGCTCACCCCCGACAACAGCGGCGCCGAGTACTACTGCACCATCTTCGCGCTGGCCGAGTCGCCGCTCGCGCCCGGCCAGCTCTGGGCCGGGACCGACGACGGCCGGATCCACCTGACCAGGGACGGCGGCCGGTCCTGGACCGAGGTCACCCCGCCCGACCTGCCACGCTGGGCGACGGTGCGCATGATCGACGCCTCGCCGCACGAGGCCGGCACGGCCTGCGTGGCCGCCGAGGCCCACAAGCTGGATGACTTCCGCCCCTACCTGTGGCGGACGCGGGACTTCGGCGCCAGCTGGGAGCGGCTGGACCGCGGCCTGGACGAGGACGAGTACTGTCACGTGCTGCGCGAGGACCCCGCCCGCCGCGGCCTGCTCCTGTGCGGCACCGAGCTGGGCCTGCTGGTCTCCTTCGACGACGGGGCGAGCTGGCAGCGCTGCCAGGGCGAGCTGCCGCGCGTCCCGGTTCATGACTTCGTCTTCAAGGGCGATGACCTGGTGGTGGCCACTCACGGCCGCTCGATCTGGGTCCTCGATGACCTGCCCGCGCTGCGCCAGCACCGGCCCGGGCTGGACGAGGCACCGCTGCACTTGTACGAGCCGCGCCGGCAGGTCCGCTGGCTTGCCGACCGGGGGTTCCCCGCGAAGGGCGAGGCGCGCCGCTCCTACTCCCTGCTGGGACCGGTGGTGGTTGCCCGTGACAGGCAGCAGGTCCCGGGCCGGACAGAGACCGTGGACGTGCCGGTGGGGGCGGGCCGGAATACGGCCGACGGCGTAGCGGTGCTGTACTGGCTCGCCGATCCCGGCGACGGCGAGCTGCGGCTCACGTTCCGCGACTCCGCGGGCCAGGAGATCCGGACGCTGACAGCGCGGCCGGGAGACGAGGACCGCAAGCCGGAGAAGGGCAAGCCCAAGGACCCGGTGCCGCCCCGGCGGGAGGGCCTGAACCGCTTCGTCTGGGACGGCCGCCACGGGCGGGGCACCCAGATCGAGATCGACCCGCCAGAGGACGAGGACGCCACCGCCAACCTGGGCCCGGCGGTAGCGCCAGGTCGCTACACGGTGCGCGTGGAGCTGGGCGCGGAAGCGGCCGAGGCCGGGTTCGAGATCGCCGGCGATCCGCGCAGCCCTTACAAGCCGGAGCAGGTCGCCGCCCAGTACGAGCTCAACCTGCGGCTCTGGGGCCTGCTGTCGGACCTGTACGACGGCGTCAACCGGACGCGGCGGGCGCGCTCGGAGCTAGATGAGAGCGAGTCCGGGCTGCGGCAGGAGCTGGAGGCGGTGGAGTCGGACCTGGTCGCTGGCGGCGGCGGCAAGCGCTCCATCTACGTCCATCGGGCGGCCCTTGACACCCGCCTGGTGCGCCTGCGCCAGGTAACCGGGGCGGCGCCGCCGAACGCCGCCGCGGCTGAGGTGGCGGACCAGGTTCAGGCCCAGCTTGAGCAAGTGCTGGCGCGGCTCTCGGACCTGCTCGAACGTGCGACCCGATAGTCAGGAAGAGGTGTCTGTGATGCTAAGGGCGCGGATTGAAATGGTCCTCGCGGCCGTTCTCGGGGTAGCGACGATCCTGACGGCCGTCTGGCCGGACTGGATCGAGGGCCTCACCGGGTTCGACCCCGATGGCGGGAACGGCAATGCCGAATGGCTGATCGTCGTCGCGCTTGCCGTGATTACCGTCGCCGTGGCCGCGCTTGCCCGTCGCGACCTGCGCCTCGTCCGGCGCCGCACGTCCGTCGGCACACCGTAGTCATCAGGCCGCCAGTTATCAGGGCGGCGGCTCGCCGTCGGCGGTGCCGCCACCGATGTCGCGCAGGCTGGCCTGGAGCGCCAGGGCGTCTGCCCGGTCGAGAGCCGACGCGTCGAGGCCTCCGGTCCGGCGGATGACGTCGTCGAGTATCTCTTCAGCGGCTGAGGAATCTCCGGCCGCGGCCAGGGTCATCGCCTGATTCAATGGCCTTCGGTGGGCTCCTGCCGCCCGTGCTGTCGCCGATGCGGTACGCGGGCAGGTCGAGATGCGGGCCGTGCGGGCGCTGGTCGCAGATTCGGTGCAACGGCGGAAATGTACTGTCGCTGAGCTCGCGGCCGAGTTAAGGGCCGGGCCGAAGCGCGGCTCGAACTCGTTGCGGGCGGCCTTAGAGGAAATAGCGGATGGGGTCAGATCGGCAGCGGAGGGGGACCTGCGCCAGCTGATCAGGCAGGGCAACCTCCCGGCGCCGGCGTATAACCCGCGCCTGTATGCGGGGTCGGTGTTCTTGGCGCGGCCCGATGCGTGGTGGGCTGACGCTGGCGTCGCCGCCGAGGTCGATTCCCGCGAGTGGCACATCTCGCCCGGTCAGTGGGCTGAGACGATGGCACGGCACTCGAGGATGAGCGCGCAGGGGATCATCGTCGTCCACTTCACCCCGCGTCAGATCAGGTCCGAGGGCGCACGGATAGTCGCGGAACTGAGGTCCGCGATCGATGCGGGCCGTAACCGCCCGCCGCTAGCTGTTCGCACATTCTGAGCCGCCGTGCCCCCGCATCCCAGCTTCCCCGTGCCCCCGCATCCCCGAGGCCCGTCGTTGTGACTCCGCTGGGCCAGGGCGGGCTTCTGCGAGGCCCGTCGTTGTGAGCCTGACGGTGCTATAGCGCGGACGATGTGACCTTGATGGGCCTCGTCTCGGGTCGGTGAGGCCCGTCGTTGTGAGATTGACGGGGGTCGGCCGCGGGGGGTGGGGCGGGCGGCAGAGGGGAGTCCACGTAGGTTGGGGAACTGGTGGTGGCACGCGTCCGATCTGAGGAGGCAGATGGCCGTGCATACCTGTGTAGGTACTCATCGTGACTGGTGCTGGCGGTATCGGTACGGCGGGACCCACTCGCTGGCTTGCCGGGCAAAGCAAGAACGTCAAGGTTCAGGAGTTTCGTCAGGGCCTTGATTCACGCCCGGCCGGCTCACCGCAGGCCTAGCCGCCGGCACCTACATTGTCGCGCAGATCGTCCTCGACTTTAACCACCTGATGTTCAGCGTTCGGCCGTTGTCGAATAGCTCTGGCTATCGGACGCTGCCTTGCAGCCAGGCCGCATAAAAGATGCTGACACCGAGCGCCACGCACAAGCCGGAGACCAGCCAGAACCTGATCACGATCGTGGTCTCTGCCCAGCCGAGCATCTCGAAATGGTGCTGCAGTGGCGCCATCTTGAACACGCGGCGCTTGGTCATCTTGTAGAAGCCGATCTGAATCACGTCGGACATCGTGACGGCGACGAAAAGCCCGCCGAGAAGGACCAGCAGCAACTGCGTCTTGGTGCAGATAGCCAGCCCGGCCAGCCCTCCGCCCAGGGCCAGCGACCCGGTGTCGCCCATGAAGATTTTCGCCGGCGGCGCGTTCCACCACAAATAGCCGATGCAGCCTCCCAGTACCGCGGCGGCGACCACTGCCAGGTCGAGCGGGTCGCGGACCTGGTAGTTCTGCGGCGCCAGGAGAACCGTGACGTCATTGCGCGCCTGCCAGATGCCGATCAGCATGTACGCCGCCAGCACTGGCGCGGTCGAGCCCGCAGCCAGCCCGTCCAGCCCGTCGGTCAGGTTCACGGCATTGGAGGTGCCGGCCACGATGATGACTGCCCAGATCACGAAGGGGAGCGTGCCGATATTCGGGCCGATGTCCCGCAAGAACGATATGTGCGCGTCAGCGGGCGTTAAGGCAAAGCCGTCCGGGTGCTGCAGTACCTCCACCGCGAACACGGCGGCGATGAGGACCTGGCCGACCAGTTTCGCGCTGCTGCGCAGCCCGAGACTCGTCTGCCTGAAGATCTTGATGAAATCGTCGACGAACCCGACCAGGCCCAGGCCCGTCATCAGCATCAGCACAAGGACGCCCGAGGCTGAGATCGGGTCGTCGGTGACCGCGTGCGCGACGCCGTAGCCGATCAGTGCCGCGACTACGAAGACCGCGCCGCCCATCGTCGGCGTGCCCCGCTTGGTCTGATGCGAGCTGGGGCCATCCACCCTGATGGGCTGGCCGTACCCTTTGCGACGCAAGAGCTTGATGAACAGGGGCGTTCCGAACAGCGCGATGAGCAACGCCACCGAGCCGGCGACAATGATCGTCTTCAATAGCGGGCGCTCTCGCCGAGGGCCAGTTGCCCAACACCGGCACGCAGGCGGGGTCGCCCGAGGCTGGCGCGTGGATGGGAGGGAAAGACCGCTGGGCGGCTGGCCGCTGGCACGGCTGGAGCTTATCCGCTGATTGCGCCTGATGCTTGCGACTCGGGATTCTGCGGTCGTGATCGCTGCCGCTGCCCCGCCCGACGTGCACACCCGGCAGTGACCGGTCTTGCCTTGCCCGGCGGCTACTGCCCCACCCGTCCGTCGATGCGCTCCCGCAGGAAGTCAGCGTGACCGAGGCGGCGGGCGTACTCCTCGATCATGTGCACCATGACCTGGCGGAGTTCCGTGATCACGCCCGCGGAAACCAGCGCGGTCAGGTCCAACGGCCCCGGCCTGGTGACCCTGCACCCGCAAACCCCCGCTGCCTGGCCCAGGCCGCCTGACCCCAGGCCGCCTCAGCGTCCAATAAGCCAACAACGTCATGAATGCGGGCATTGATGTTCCGGATCGGGTGTCGTTTCGCTGGAGCGACCGTTACGCAGAACGCATCGGCGCGCTAGCTCTTTCGGCTCGCGAATTCTGTCGGCGCCTTAGCGCCGCGGGTTGTCGGCCCGAATCAGCGCGGCGATGGCCTCGACGGCGGCTATCCGGACTGTGGCGGCTGGCCCGGGATCGGTGCGGCCGCGCCTGGCCAGTTCCAGCGTGGTGGCGAGCCTGCGCAGGCTCTCCCAGGTGAGGCCAGCGAGCCATAGTTTGTCCTCGGCCGGAGTCCATGGTTGCGCCCGGGCTATCGCAGCCCAGCTGGCGGTCAGGTCGGCGGCCGGGACTTGCTGCTGTCCGTATACGTGATACCAGTACAGCGCGGTGCTGGCCGCGAACATCGCGGGCAGCACATGTGGCGTGAAGTCGATGATCGCCACAACCTGGTCACCGTCCAGCAACACGTTGTCCGGGCCGATGTCGCCGTGTACGAGCTGGCAGGGCAGCGTGCCTAGCGCAGCGTGATGCTCAGCGAGATAGGCGATGGCTGTCTCGACTGGCGGGGTGACGAGTTCATATTGACGGAGTAGGCCGGGCAGCTGCTCGATCAGGAAGCCGGAGTCAGTGACTTGCACGAATACCGAGTCCTGGTCTGGTTCGTAGCCGATGGACAGCCGCCTGAGCGCAACGTGCAGCTCGCCGACCGCCAACATGACGGCCTGGACCTGCGCGTCCGAAGGTTCCAGCTCCGGCTGGCCCGCCAGGAACTCCTGCAGGAAGTAGCCGTCCGGGCTGATCAGCTCTCCGGCGGCGGTCCTGATGATGGCTGGTTGGCAGATACCGTGCGAGGCAAGCGCAGGCAATTCGGCGAGCAGCGCTACGTCAGCCCGGCGCCAGTCGGGCTTCAGCAGATAAGCCCCGGCTGACGTAGTCACCTTGCGCACGGCTCGCCCGCCGGTGGGCAGCCGGTCCACTGCCAGCACCGCGCCGATGTCGTAGCTAGCCAGTGCCGACCATGCTGCGATGTCGTCGCGCTCTGCGTCCCCAGCGATGTCCATAGCCGTGATTGTCGCCGGAAGTTAGCTCGGCGGTGCCGCCGGTTAGGCGGCTGCGGTGGGTGGGCTGTGGCTGTGGTAGATCCGGCTGCCGTCTGGGCTGCGCATTGTGGTGGAGCCGTCCGGATTGAGGGTGGTGCCCGGCCGGAACCGGGCGAGCCTGAATAACGCAACGACGGGGCACCCCTTCCCCCACGCGAATTAGAATCCGGGTTGCCCGCCAGGGAAGCGACGTTCCCCTGTACCGATGGTATGCCGGGAACGTCGTGCTATCTTACCACATATCCCTAAAGGAGGCCCTGACCAGGACCGATGAGGAGGGTCTCTGGTTCTGGCTCCCGTCCAGACGGTGCGGACGAACTCAGCGCATTCCCGTTAAGGCAAGCTCTGAAGATTATCTCGGGATCGTCAGGGTTTTCAACGTGGCTAACTTATAGTCCTACCTGGTCTGCTGTTGCGATGAAGCCTGCATCACGGAGGCTAGCTCCATCACGTTCCCTGATCATGCAAGCTACGAATTCGTCCATCATTGCTGTCATGTGCATTGTGAGCATTGATGTTGCAGTGAGTTCCTCATCGCGCGGAATCGCTAATAGGCGATCGCTGGATCTCTTGGCGTAGTCGTCCGCTATATCCTTACTGTCCACAGAAGGATAATACCAACATCTACCGTTGCTGCTCCCTAGTCGCGCTTCGACTCGTCTCGTGGTCTCGATGATGAATCGATGCCGTTTCGGCGCGGCAGACCCGGATCCCCCGATCGTTAGGCGGCGGTGGGGGTAGGCGGGCTGTGGCTGCGGTAGACGCGGCTCCCGTCCGGGCTGGCCATGGTGGTGGTGCCGTCGGGATTGAGGGTGATCGTCCAGTTCCATTGGTGGACCACGATTAGATGATGGAATGTGCACAAAAGGAGCAAATTATTCAATTTGGTGGCGCCGCCCAGGCGGCGGGGAATGAGATGGTGCACTTGACATCCGGCGGGCGGCTGCAGGCAGCCGGGGGCGGCGCAGTGCCGGTCCCTGGTGATCACGGCCCGGCGCAGGTGCGGCGGGATGGTGTCGGTGGCCCTGCCGACGTCCAGCGGTAGGCTGATCGACCCGGCGGGCGGGGCGAGCTTCCCGGTCCGCAGGTACGAGGCGAGGCCGTGCGGCCCTGACAGCAGCGCCACCGCGTTCTCCAGGATCAGGTCGCGCACCCGTCGGCGCACCCGGTCCCTGGCCGCCGGCCCGAACCCGGACCCGCACGACGGGCAGCCTCCCGCACCCGGGACGCCGCCGTTCCCGTGCCCGCCGCCGTTCCCGTGCCCGCCGCCAGTCCCGGCGAGCGGGCCGGCGAGCATGCTTGTGAGGTGGTCGAGCAGGTCATGATCGACGTGGCCGGTGACCATCGGAATGATGGTGGCGTCGCACTCGTCACCTGGCATCGCCGCCGCACCCGGCAGCACCGGCGCCGGCGCGGCTCTGCCGTCAGGAACCAGGCGCGGCCACAGCCGCTCCCGCCAGCCCGCCCCCTGCCACCAGCCCTTGGCTCCCGCCACGCCGCCGGTCGCCCGGCCGCTGCCCTGCTGGCCGCTGCCCTGCTGGCCGCTGCCCGGCTGGCCGCCGCCCGGCTGGCCGCCGCCCGGCTGGCCGCCACCTGGTTGACCACCGCTGCCCGGCTCGCCGGGGTCGGCGTTCGGGCCGGAGCTGCCGGCCGGGCAGGCGTCCGGGCTGGTCTCTGCGGCCGGGCCGTCCATCCGGGCGAGCAGGTCCTCAAGGCTGATGTGCAGCTGGATCTGGGTGGGCTGCCCGGCCCGGTCGGGCAGCCCGCCGGCGGCGATGAGCCGCCGGCATGCCTCGGCCAGCGCATCGTGGTGACGCTGCCGCACGGTGCGGGTGTCTTCCGGGCCGGCCTTCTTGCCCAGGGCGTCCAGGACAGCCTGGATCGCCTCGGCGCAGCCCTGGGTCAGGTCGCCGTCCAGGCGGCCGGTGCCGCCCAGGGTCGTCCGCAGCCGCACCTGCCGGTCCTCGAACCGCGGCCTGGCGCTATCCTCATCCGGGCACAGGCGGCGGCGCATCTGCCCCGCCAGGGCCTCCAGGTCCGCCAGTTCCGCGCCGCCCGCCGCGGCCGCGAGCAAGATCACATCCGCGTCCTCCCGCGCGGACGCCGGCAGCAGGTCGGTCCAGTCGCAGACCTGCCGCGCCCATGACGACGAGATCGTCCCGGCGGCCAGCGCCTCCCGGACCGCCCGGTGGGCGTTCAGTCGGCGCATCCACCCGACCGCGGCGGAGGCAACGGGGCCGGTGACCCGGGTCTGCCACCGCAGCCACGTCCGCGCCGTCCCGTGCCCGTCGTCTTGGAACCCGCACTGCGCGTCGAACGCCGACAGCACCGCCGACCGGGCCGCCACGTGCACCGACGCCGCCTGCTCCAAGGCGCGCAGGCACTCCGCCCGCACCACCGCCGGCGCGGACGCCAGGTCAGCGGTGGCCAGCCAGCCCAGGCCAGCCAGCACCATCGCCATCGCCTCGCCAGGCGACGCCGGCACACCCGGCACACCCGGCACGCCCGGCGCACCCGGCACACCGCCGCCCGGCCCGCTGTCGCTGCGCATGCCAGCCGGCGTCCCCGGCGCGATGCCGGGCTGCTCACCCTGCTCGCACAACGGAAACCACCTCCTCGCAAATACCAACGGCGGACGGACAAAACGACACCGGAAAAGACACCCAGAACAGGGCGCGGACACGAGGATCAAAGCAGCAAGCACAGTGCAATCAGCAAGCACAGTGCAATCAGCAAGCACAGCGCAATCAGCAAGCACAGCGCCTGCGCGGAAAAGATGGAGGGCCACTCGGCCGGGATCAATCTCCCTGGAAAGGGAGTCCAACTTCACAAAGTATCGAGCTACAACGTCCCGGTGATGCCAACTCTCTAACGAACTACCGACAGCCTAACACCCCCCACTGACACTCAGCCCCGTACAGACCTCAACCCCAGTTCGGCGGTGCTATCAGTGCCGATTAAGGCATAGAAGAAACGCGCGCAGCTCCTGCAGGAGGCTTTTCGCATACTGGAGCTTTAACCGGCCCAGCCGACGAAGAAGCTCCTACACGCGGGAACGCTCCTCCAGGAGCACGACAAGGCTCCCTGATCAAGCCGAAATCCCGCCAGGGATCATGACGAGGAACCGCATTGACCGAACGCTCGCCGTTCGCATGGGCTGGCTAGCCCACGGCCCGGCTCTCGGAGCTGTTAGCTCACCGCTGTCGTGTCCGAGCCGCGCGGGGTGGCGTTCGCTGCCGCGTACTCGGCCTCAGTCATGGCCTCGTCGAACTAGGTCGCGCCGATCGTGGTCGTGGTGCGCGACATCAGCGTGCTTGAGGTGGCGCTGTGCCAGTGCCGCTCGTTGGGTCCGATCCATACGGTGTCGTCGGCGCTGAACGAGTCTCTTTCGCGGGTTGCTCACCAGCGTAAATGACCGACCTGACCTGCTTCCAGACGGGTCTAGCCACGAGCCCGCCGTCCGGGCCGCCGGGCGCCATCAGCCGATCTCGTCCCGTTCAACGCAGCCCCTGAGGTGCCCGCCGCCGTTCTCGAGGTCGGACAAGTACGCGTAATCGAGCAACTCTTCCGTACTAGCGGCCTGATATCCGCGCCACTCACGGCGGGGCACCTGAGAGTGCGAGAGCTGCCGGCCAACGGCACCCAGGCAACGCTGGCAGGATAATAGGTGTGAATCGCGATTCAGATAGCTCGACAGGCGCTCAAGTAACCTGCCCCCGTCGAGCGGCTCTCCATCACGAAAAAGATCTGCTTGATCGGCCTCGATCATCGGAATGAAGAGAGCTAGAGGACACAAGAACAGATGTCCCTCAGCCAGGGTGTTGCACTGCCAGGAATGCGCTATTAGGCACGTGTTAAAAATTCTCGCCACTAGATCTTCATTGCTGGTTCCATTCAGCGCTATTGACTCGCGGAACTTCGCGTAATAACGCCAAGCCAATCTGACGCCCGCAGAGGCAGCCCGCTCATTGCAGACCAGCAGCGCATCTCTCTCAAGCTCCTGGCCAGGGTACTGTGACACCCAGATCTCATCAAATTGACCCCAGACAGGAGGCGGCAGCCTCAGTAGCAGAGTGCCATTCGTGACCAAGCGGATTTTGTCGCCGATCGCTGAGTCACGAATGAGATCGATAATCGCAGGCAGATCTGGATGCAGCAGTGGCTCGCCGCCGAGGATCTTAACTATCTGGGCATGATATACGGGCGCCAGGAGTCGCAGGTCTCTGCTAAGAGCTTCCGGCTGCAGGTACCATCGAGGGATATTGGGCGACGCATGACTACAGGATCTGCAACGCAAGTTGCAGTGATACGCGACGTTGACCTCAAGTGCCCTGCTCTGTATCCGGCCACGCGAGATCGGGTAATTCGGCACATCCTCCATGCTCGTGTCAGCTATGCCTCAGTCCTGCCTGACCATAGGCATCGGAAGATCGACCCGCTTTGGCTGGGGGTTCTCGGAATTCTCGATGAAAGCGAGGACTTGTTCTTGGTACGTATGGCGAAACGTCCCGCAGCGGTCCTCATAATGGGCGGGCACCATGGCATGACTCGCGCACCCGCCCATGCATACCGGCAGCGCGATGCAGCTACGGCATTCGTCGTTGCTGAACGGGGAGTATCTCATCCACTTGTGCAGCCGCCCGTTCGGATTCTGATAATCCCAAATGTTGCCGATAGTTTCATGGTCATTTCCGACCGACTCCCAGCACTTATACAGCTCGCCTTTGCTTCCGACCACAAGCTCATTCGACCGAACGGCGGTGCATGGTGTTTGAACTGGCCTTCTCAGTCCTTGTGCCGGGAATCCGTAACGCTGCGCCAACCGCGCGAACTCCAGCTCTGCGAGGGCGAACTCCTTGTTGCCGAAGCAGCTCGGCGCGGAGTCGTAGCTCACGGAAGGAGCCGCTGGATTGTCTGAAACCGCAACGATCTGCGCGGGATAGACCACTAGCCGCCCGGCGAGCCCATTTTCAGCGAGGATCTGAAGCAGTTCTTCGACATGGGAAAAATTATCCTGCTGCACGTTGACGCGGACAGCTACCTGTAGATATTTGGTGGCATGCTGCAGATTTTTTACGATTCGCCAAAAAGTTCCGCGCCCGCTCCGATATGGTCGCATCTTATCGTGAATCCGAGGCGGGCCGTCCAGAGTGATCTGTGCATTTATCACCCGCCGATCACGGAGCGCTTCGCAAGTCGCCTCGTCAAGGAGTGCGCCGTTCGTGATGATGCTAGCCTGATATCCGACGTTCGCGCGGTCGCAACGCTCGATGAACTTCTCTGACAGCGAGAAGACGGCCTTCTTGCCGACGAGAGGCTCACCGCCATACCACGTGACGTTGAGAGCGGTGATTCTGGGAAGTTGATCATCCACTACTGCCAGCACCGCTTTCCGGACTGCTGCGTCCATCAGAGATGGATGTTTAGCTTCGAAGCAGTACGGACAGTCAAAGTTGCAGCCGAGGCTAGTGACTAATGTTAAGGCAAACGTCGACGTATCCCAGCGGCTGGCTTCATACCCACGCTCGAGCAAAGCTAGCTCATCGCAGTCATCCGGAATAACCATGCCGCCGCGGACGAGTTGCACCAGGGCGACGGTGTCGGAAGCATCGGCAGGAGCGCCGCCGCCCAAGAGCCCCATTGAGACGGAATAGTCATCCTCCGTGAGGGAGAGCAGCCCGCCCGTCCTGCCGTTATAGACGTATCGCCTTCCGTCCCGGCTTATCCAGATATTGAATCGTGACTCTTTCACGGTAACACCTCAATAGGGGCGTGTGTCGCTCACCATTATTAGCGTGGAAGGCGGCCGGCAAACTAGCAGAAGCCTAGGGCAGAACAAAGGTGTGGCAGTTGGCAAAAGTGCCGCATGTTGGGGGCGGTGGCGGTGGCGGTGGCGGCGGAGGCGGAGGCGGCGATGGCGATTCAGGATCGTCTGCAGGCAGGGGAGTCGTGCCCCCGACTTCAGTTTTGTACTGCTCCAGGGCATCCATTAAGAATTCAGGGAACACGGCTCCCTCGCCGGTTCGGGCGATGAGCACTACTTCGCCGGGAGGGGGATACAAGAGCCATTGAGGAACTTCTCGTTCGGGCATTGCAGTGCCTCCAGAGCGGCGGCGTCGGTGGATTTCCTGGGTCGCCGTGCGCGCGATCGCAGCGCTCGATGAACGAGGCGATCCGGCAAGCCGGCAAAAACCTAGAAAGGCAGAACAAAGGTGCCGCAGTTGGCAAAAGTGCCGCATGTCGGCGGCGGCGGCGGCGGCGGCGGTGGTGGTGGTGGCGGCGGCGGAGGCGGAGGCGGCGATGGCGATTCAGGATCGTCTGCAGGCAGGGGAGTCGTGCCCCCGACTTCAGTTTTGTACTGCTCCAGGGCATCCATTAAGAATTCAGGGAACACGGCTCCCTCGCCGGTTCGGGCGATGAGCACTACTTCGCCGGGAGGGGGATACAAGAGCCATTGAGGAACTTCTCGTTCGGGCATTGCGGTGCCTCCTGTCACAGAGTGGCGCTGTCGGTGGACTTCCTGGATCGCTATGGGGGTTCACTAGACCGGCTGCCGTCAGGGCAGCGCTCAGGTACTTCAGTGTGCGCGTGAGTGGCGGACCGTAGGATGACCGTCTTCGGGTAAGGGGCTTCCGCGCCGAGATAACGACATCTTAAGGTTCGGAGCGACAAGGTCGTTGCCTTGCGTGAACTTGCTGGTGGCCACCAGCAAACATGTCGATGTATTGTCGGTCATCGCATTGCCGCGCCTGCCGCATCGGTGGAATTAATCGCAATAATATCGTATCCGCATCTGCCGAATAGTGTCAATAGTTGCTCCTGCGTGACCTATAGGCAAAACGGCATGTCACCGGGCACGCGAACGCCGTTCTGGCGATAAGGCATGATATTGCCCCATTACTTCGTCAAAGGAGTCTATAGCTCCTCCGGGGCCTAAATCGAATTAAGCCATCAGTTTACATTTTTCGGCACTGCCATCACCCGAATTCGGGCATCGCCGTCCGCAGCCCTGCTATGCCGAGTTCTGGGACCGAAGACCTTGCCATAGCGAGCCGCGGACAGGGATGATGTTGATGTCTTGCCTGGGAAACGGCGCCGCAGGGGGTCTCCGTGACGCAGTCGTACTGTCCGGATTCCTTTCGGCCGCGCGTGAGCGTGATTATGCCGTTGTTCGGCGATCACTACGGCACGCAGACCATCATGATCGCGGTGAGCTCGTGGCTACGGCAGGATGTGCCGTGCGAGGTCATTGTGGCCCTCGGCGGCAGCGTCGATCTGCGGGTTAATGATGGCGATGCGAATGGAGACAGGCTGGTAGTCGTGCGGAGCCAGCGCCCGGTGACCGCGGTCTCGCTGCGGAATCTGGGAGCGCGATCGGCTCGGTCCGGGCTCTTGTATCACTCCGACGCGGACATCGTGCCGTTGCGGCGCGATTTCCTGAGGCAGGGCATCGGCTTACTGGGCGTGCCGGGACGGAAAGTTGTCGCGCATCCGCGTATGTACCGGCTGATCCCGGATGGCCCGCCGCGGCCTTATTCCTGGCGTCCGCCGAGCGCGAGCCATGCCTGCTATGTCACCGCAGATACGGACGGCGTGCTCACCCCGGTACCCGGCGAGCGGTTAGTGCGGCGCGGCGTCGGCCGCAGTCCGCTTGTGATTCCCCCGGAAGGCGTGAGAGAACTTGCTCAGCCGCCGGGCGAGAGCTATGCCGCTACTACCCACCACGGCGGCGGCGTGCTGCTGGAGACGGAGATATTCGAGGAGGTCGGGGGGTATTGCACGGACTACGCGGGATGGGGCTGCGATGACCACGATCTGCTGGATAAGCTCGCCAGCCGCCGCGAGATCATCAGGGCCTGGCGGGCCGCTCCCGCCATGGCGTGCTTGCACTTCGAGCACTCGCACTCTTATGTGGGCCCCGATGCGCATGCTAGCCGCGCTTTGCTGGCGCGACGGAGGGCAATGGGCGCGGAGGCGATGATTCGCCTGGACACTCAGTCCGCCGTCGACAGCGACGGCATCTGAGCTGGTTCGCCGGCCAGTCCAGGCGTGGGGAAGCGGTCGAAGAATGCCTGGTCATCGAGGACTCTCCGGGACCGGATGTCGGCTCGCCTGGCCCAGGCATCGCTGTCCATGACCAGCGCCAGTGCCTGGGGGAAGGCTGGCTTCTGCCGGAGTGCGGTGATCACGGCGGCGAGCCGGTCCTGGCCGAAGTGGATGATGGCGGTTCGCAGGAGATTGTGGAGCACGTCGACGGGGTCCACGGGATAGGGGAACCTGGACCGGAACAGGTGCGCGACCCGCGTGCCCGGCACAACCCGGCATTCAAAGCCGAGCGTCCACAGCCGGAAGCACAACTCCAGTTCGCCTCCGCCCCGGAAGATGAGACCGGGGTCGAAGCCGCCGGTTTGCTCGAACACTTCCCGCCGCATGGCCAGGCAGCAGCCGCTGACCATGGGGACAGGGTAAGGATCGCCGCCCTGGCGAGGCAGCCACTCCGATTGCAGGGCGGCGTTCTTCCAGCGCAGGCCGAACCCGGCATTCGACTCGCTGCCGAGCGCGGCCACGGCCGGGCCTGCCGCACCGACCCGCTGATCGGCGAGCGTCGCGGCCAGCGCCGAGGACCAGCCGGGCTCGGCCTCGATGTGCGCGTCATTCCACAAGATCCAGGACTTGGTCGCGAGCCGGGCGCCGAAATTCCTCGCCAGCGGCGGGCCCAGCCGCCGCGGCGGCCTGACCACGCGCACGTAAGGCTCACTGGCCCGCAGCGATTCGACGCTGCCGTCGGTGGAGAAGTCGTCGACGATGATCACTTCGAAATCCGCCGAGGCCGTCGCCGCGAGGCCCGTGACCGTCTGGCGCAACCGCTCTCCCTCATTATGAGTCGCGATCACGATCGAGACGCTGCCCCAGGCATTTACGTTCACGAGCCGTAGTCGCGGACGATGCTGTTCAGCGTTGTGATCAGCGACGCATCACCGGCGGGGAAATCGCCGGATAGCGGGCCTCCCACGGCCCAGTGGGTGCACATCGCCTGCCCGCCGTTCTGGCTCAGCCATTCGGCGATGCATTCCAGCCACTCGCCGCGCCTTGCCGGATACTGGCTATTGGTCTCAGGCACGTGGAGCACGGGACCAGGCTTGCCCAGCCGGTCCTGCGCATACTGCACGTTCTGCTCTAATCTCGCGTGCAGTGCCGTCACATTCAGCGGGGCGGTGGCATCGGCCCGCCAGTTCGGCCCGTCCCAGATATCTACCCCGTACCAGTCCATGGGGTATCCGGGTCCCGGCACCCATTGGTACATCTGCGGCGGCGGACCGCACGTGATCGTGCCGTAGGCGACGTTGCTGCCCTTGCACAGGTCGTGCATCTTGATGTGGACATCCTGGATGGCCTGCTGAGACAGTTCCGCGTACGCGTGGCCGTGCTGCAGCGCCCCGGCCTCGTGGTAGCTGGTCAGGCAGGACCCCGGCGGTGCCGTCGCCACGAAGGCCCTGACCTTGGCGTCCAGTTGCCCGGCGGCCAGCTTGGCCGCGTCGGGGCGCACGGAATAGATCACCCGCTGCCCTGGCCACCAGTCCCACGTACTGCTCTCCTGCGTGCCCGGCCATGACTGCGGCAGCGTGCCGTCATCCCGGTAAACCCGGCGTGCCGCCAGGCCAGGCACGACCGCCTTCATTTTGTCGAAATAGTCGCTATTGGCTCCCAGCGTCACGGTCATAGTGGCATCTCCAGTGACTCTCGACTATCGCGAGTATGGCACACGGGGCCAATAAGGCGATAGTGCCAGAAGGGCACACCGTATTTTGGCCGGATAACCCAGTGTGCGGCACCTGTTGACGCAGCCGCGCTCATTGCCCCATCCTGGATGAATCGCTCAGTTTGGATGTGACTTTGTGAGTCCCTTAGGCGGCGTCTCGATTGTCGTTGTTACCCACAATGAGGGCCAGCGGCTGTGCCAGACGGTAGAAAGCCTGGCGGCGACGGCTCCGGCAGATGCCGAAATAATCATTGTTGACGATTTTTCCGCTGATGGCAGCATCGAGTCACTGCGAGCCAGCCAGCCTGACGTGCGCGTGGTCAGGCCGCCGCGGCGGCTGGCCCTGCGCTGGCGCGCAACTTCGGCACCCGGCTGGCGGCCGGGTCGCTTGTGCTGTGGAGCGATGCTCACGTCGATCCAGGACCCGGCTGGGCGGAAGCGTTCGCCGCTGTCCTCGCCGATCCGCGCGTCGGCGCGGTCGGGCCCGCGATCGCCTCGCTGAGCGACAGGGCACGGGTCGGATACGGCCTGCGCTGCAAGAACGCGGCGCTGGAGGAGGAGTGGCTGCCTCGCCAGAGTGACGACTCCTACCCTGTCCCGATCCTCAGCTCATGTTTCATGGCCGTGCGCCGCGATGTCTTCGATCAGACCGGCGGCTTCGATCCAGGGCTCATTCTGTGGGGCAGCGGGGAGATAGAGCTCAGCTTCCGGTTGTGGGCGCTCGGATACGAGTGCCGCATCGCGCCCCAGGCGCAAGCCGCGCACCTGTTCCGGTCCCGGTTCCCCTACACCGTGAACTCCGTGCACATAGTCCACAATCTCCTGCGAACCGCCATCATCCACTTCGGCCAGGACCGGCTCGCCGCCGTGATCACCGCACTGCGGCAGAAGCCAGCCTTCCCTGAGGCACTGGCGCTGGTCATGGACAGCGATGTCTGGGCCAGGCGAGCCGACATCCGGTCCAGGCGAGTCATCAACGACCAGGCATTTTTCGACCGCTTCCCCATGAACGGGCTGAACCCGGCTCCCTCTGCGAGCATGAGCACGGTGGCCTGAGGCAGGTAAGGAGCACGCGGGCCATGGAGCCATCCGTTCCGCCAGTCACCATCATTGACGATTTCCTTCCCGGTGCTCACTGCGGCTTGCTGATCAGCGTCTTCGAGCAGGTGGCGGAATCGAGCCGTTCCGGCCGAGTCCGGCGCACCCAGCAGCGGACCGAGATCGCGGCATCGGCCGTTGGCGCCGCTGACAGTGCCGCGCATGATCTCATCAGTGCCGTCCGGCAGAGGATCGCTGGCCTGATCACACGCCAGTTCGGCGTCGAGCAGCGCATGTACCCGGAGTACACGCTGATGACCTCGATGCGGGCCGGGGACCGGCACCGGCGGCACGCCGACCGGGAGCGGCGCCGGGACGACGGTACCTGGGAGCCCAATCACACTCCCTACCGGGACTACACCGGCCTTCTTTACCTGAGCAGCGCTGATCTTCATTTCGACGGCGGGCTGCTCTGCTTTCCCGAGCTTGGCCAGGAGATCAGGCCGCTGGCTGGCCGGCTGGTCGCTTTTGCCTGTGACCACCGGTACGAGCATGAGGTCACCCCGGTAACGGCGGGGGCCAGGTACTCGCTGTCCTGCTGGCTCACTAGCTCCGCGGTTCGCGCCGAGCCCTGGACGGCGAGGTGAATGGGCGGAGCGATCGTTTCATCTGATGGTCGGGCGGGGCAACGCTGGATTGGCCAAGGAAGTAGTCGCGCTGCCATTTCTGCCGCACCGCGCCGGGCTCGCGATCTGACAGCATGCCGAGAAACTTATGACGGTTGCTCCGCCATTCCGCATACTCGGCAGCCAGGTCCTCGTTGTCTGACAAGTGCTGGATCGCCGGATCAAACATCTCGAGATCGTCACGGCGCTGAGGAACGATCATGCAGATGGGCTCGCCGATTTCAAAGGTCACCGGCAGGTCAGCTCGGGTGAAGATCCAGTTGACCGTGAATGTCATCGGCGCCCAGTCTGTCTCGACCAGTCCCTCCAGCGCATAAATACCATCTTTGGGCAGGTTGGCTGGTGCGCGCACCAGAAGGTTCCAGCCCGGCGACGTCTGAAACAGCCATGGCACCTGCCAGGTCAGCACCCCGCCGCCGAAGTGGCTGCTAGCCGGGCATGGGCGTCCGCCAGCGAGAACCTGCGTGCTGACAGCGTTCTTGGACTTCCGGCCGTCCCATACGGCGCGAATGGCGTGCCTGCTCGTGAGAAACCAGCCTGACTGATTTGCTAATAGCAAGGGCAGGCAACGGTTGGCGAACCGCTGGTCACTGTCATCCATCCACTCTCGCCTGGTCCAGGCCGGCACCAGGTCCAGCGTCTCCGCGCCGATCAGGTTCGCCGTCAGCCGCAGTTTATTGAGTATTTCACCCTCATCGTCCATGAAATCATTGTCGGCATTCGGCGGCATTGACGCCATCCCCTGGGCCGGCGCCAGCGGCTTAGCGCTGGCCGTCAGGTCAGGTCAAACCGGTCGAGATTCATGACCTTGCCCCACGCGGCCGCGAAGTCGTCAGCGAACTTGCGCTGCGCATCGTCGCTCGCGTAGACCTCGGCGAGAGCCCGGAGTACCGAATTGGACCCGAAGACCAGATCGAACCGGCTGCCCGTCCACTTCAGCTCGCCGGTCTGGCGGTCGCGGCCCTGGAAGGTGTCCTCGGCTTGCGACGTCGCCTCCCACGCGGTACCCATGTCGAGCAGGTTCACGAAGAAGTCGTTGGTCAGCGTCCCCGGCCGCGAGGTGAACACGCCGAGGCCGGACCCGTCGTAGTTCGCGTTCAGGACCCGCAGACCGCCGACCAGCACGGTCAGCTCCGGCGCGGTCAGCCTCAGCATGCCCGCCCGGTCGACCAGCGTGTGCTCGGCCAGCCGCGGCTCGAGCTTGCCGATGAAGTTGCGGAACCCGTCGGCGGCCGGCTCGAGCACCTCGAAGGACTCGACGTCGGTCTGCTCCGCCGAGGCGTCGGTACGGCCGGGCGCGAACGGCACGGCCACGTCATGTCCGGCGTCCGCCGCCGCCCGCTCCACGGCCGCGACGCCGCCGAGCACGATCAGGTCGGCCAGGGAGACCTGCTTGCCCCCGCCGGCCTGCGCGTCGAACTGGGCGCGGATCCCTTCCAGGACCCGCAGCACCCTGGCGAGCTGGGCCGGGTTGTTGACTTCCCAGTCGTTCTGCGGCGCGAGCCGGATGCGCGCTCCGTTGGCGCCGCCGCGCATGTCGGTGCCGCGGAAGGTGGACGCCGAGGCCCAGGCGGTGCCGACCAGCTCAGGGATCGTCAGGTCGGAAGCGAGGATCGCGGCCTTGAGCGCGGCGATGTCCTGCGCGCCGACCAGTTCGTGCGTGACCGCCGGGACCGGGTCCTGCCAGATCTGCGGCTCCGCGGGCACCAGCGGCCCGAGGTACCGCGTCAGCGGCCCCATGTCACGGTGGGTCAGCTTGAACCACGCCCGGGCGAACGCGTCGGCGAGCTCCTCCGGGTTCTCGTGGAACCGGCGCGAGATCGGCTCGTAGACCGGGTCCATCCGCAGCGCCAGGTCGGTCGTGAGCATCACCGGCGGGTGGGTCTTGGCCGGGTCGTGAGCATCGGCCACCGTGGTCGCGGCGGCCGGATCGGTCGGGACCCACTGCCAGGCGCCAGCCGGGCTCCTGACCTTCTCCCACTCGTAGCCGAACAGGGTGGCGAAGAAGCTGTTGTCCCACGTCACCGGCGTCGGCGTCCAGGTGCCCTCAAGGCCGCTGGTGATGGCGTCGCCACCTGCGCCCGTGCCGAAGCTGTTCGACCAGCCGAGGCCCTGCGCCGCGAGCGGCGCGCCCTCAGGCTCGGGGCCGACGTGATCGTCGGGCACTGCCGCGCCGTGAGTCTTGCCGAACGTGTGCCCGCCGGCGATGAGCGCGACCGTCTCCACGTCGTTCATGGCCATCCGGCGGAACGTCTCCCTGATGTCCCTGGCCGCCGCGAGCGGGTCGGGGTCGCCGTTCGGCCCCTCCGGGTTCACGTAGATCAGGCCCATCTGAACGGCGCCGTAAGGCTCGGCCAGGTCCCGGTCGCCGCTGTAGCGCTCGTCCCCGAGCCAGGTGCCCTCGGTGCCCCAGTTGACGTCCTCGGGCTCCCACACGTCCTCGCGGCCGCCGCCGAAGCCGACGGTCGCCAGGCCCATCGACCTGAGCGCGCAGGTGCCGGCGAAGATCATCAGGTCGGCCCACGAGATCTTACGGCCGTACTTCTGCTTGACCGGCCATAGCAGCCTGCGTGCCTTGTCCAGGTTGCCGTTGTCCGGCCAGCTGTTGAGCGGCGCGAAGCGCTGCTCGCCCTTGCCCGCGCCGCCGCGGCCGTCGCTGATGCGATAGGTGCCCGCGCTGTGCCAGGCCATCCTGATGAACAGCGGCCCGTAGTGGCCGTAGTCGGCCGGCCACCACGGCTGCGACGTCGTCATAACGGCCATGACGTCAGCATTCAGGGCAGCGAGGTCCAGGGTCTTGAATGCCTCGGCGTAGCTGAAGTCCGCGCCCATCGGGTCAGCCAGCGGAGAGTTCTGCTGAAGCTGCCTCAGGTCCAGGGCTTCAGGCCACCAGTCTCGGTTGGACCGGGCTGCTGCGGAGTTCGCGACTGGGCACTTGCTGTCGTCCATCCTGTCCTCTTCCTGGTGGTGCTGTGCTGTCCGGCTCTCGCGCCGGACAAGATTCGGCATGATGAAAGATTGATGCGGGGTTCATCTTTGTCTCTGGGCCCGCCACCCGGGGCAGCGAACACCGGGCACGCCTACGACTGTACCAAATTTGGATCGACTCAAAGGATGGAGTCACTCAAACGCACTCGCGCGGGACCAGTCGGCCGGGATTTCCGCCGAGTCGGTCAGGCGCAGCTTGCGGCGGGCACGCTGGTAGAACGTGGTGCCGCCGAGCCGGATTACCCGGGCCGCGGCGGGCCGGGGCGACAGGCTGATCTGCTCGCCCGGGCCCGCGTAACCGGCGATCAGCCCGTCTACCTCGACCGCGAGGCGGCCGCTGCCCGGCAGGATCTCCAGCGTGACGGACTCGCGGCCGGAGACCACCACGCCGCGGTTGTAGGCGGAGTGCGGAGCCGCCGGGGTCACCAGCAGTGCCTCGACCGCCGGGCTCACGATCGGCCCGCCCGCCGAGAAACTGTAGGCGGTCGACCCGGTCGGGGTCGCGACCACCACGGCGTCGGCGGCGTAGCTGACGAACTGCTGACCGTCGACGTGTACCGCGACGACAGCGGACCCCTGCCCTGGCACGCGGACGACGGCCACGTCGTTGAAGGCAGTGACGGCCGCGCCGCCGAGCACGCCATCGATGGCCAGCCGTGATTCGACCGTGAACCGCTTGTCATCGATCGCCGACAGCGCGTCCGCCAGGTCCGGCACGTCCACTTCCGCCAGGAACCCGAGCTTGCCCAGGTTCACGCCCAGGACAGGCGTGAGGTCACGGCCCGCCAGCCGCATCGCCCGCAGCATTGTCCCGTCTCCGCCCAGGCTTACGACCAGGTCGCTGCTGCGGCCGAGATCTTCCTCGGCGACGGCGACGGCCGCGCAGTCCAGCCTGCCGACCTCGCTCTCGATGCCCAGCACCGGGATCTGCCTGCGGGCGGCCCAGCGGAGGACCGCGCCGACCGCCTCCGCCGGGTCGCGCTCCGGATGCAAGACCAGGCCGACAGCACGCATAGGCGGCACGCTACTTGCCCGGAGCCCGGGCGTGAAGCCGCTCGTGACATATCCGCGACACGAGCCTGCTCGCGCAACCTAGGTGCGGGCAGGCAGGTTCAGGCCGGGCAGCAGCTTCGCCAGGCCGGCGAGCGTGGTGATCGTGAGGCCGGGCCAGGCCGGGTCGCTGTCGCTGTGCTCGGTGGTACGGACAGCGGTCATGCCGAGCGCGGTGGCGGCGGCGAGCTCGCTGTCCGCGCCGTCACCGATGTAGTAGCACTCGGCTGGCCGCGCGCCGAGCGCCGTTGTCGCGGCGAGATAGATCCTAGGGTCTGGCTTGGCCGCCCCGACCTCGCAGGAGAACACGGCGACCTCGAACCGCGCCGCCAGGCTGGTGCCAGGCCAGGACTCGGCCGTGTCGGAGGTCGCGTTGCTGACCAGGCCGACCCGGTACCCGGCGCCGCGCACGGCATCGAGCACGCGGACCGTCGACGGCCGCACGCTGGACAACAGGCTCCGCGCGAACGCTCGCCGTGCGGCCGCCGCCCGCTCTACCTGAGCCTGCGACGGGGAGCCTCCGGCCCGCTCGGCCAGAATCCGGACAGTCTGGTCGGAATCCCACTCGACCTGCCGCTGCCGGAACGTCTCCCGATACGCGGCCAGCAAGGCGGCCGGCTCCACGCCCAGGATCGCGGCCACCTCGGCGACGGCGGGCTCCCAGCCATGGCCCGCGCCCTGAATGAGGGTGTTGAACAGGTCGAAGATCACAAACCGGGGCACCAGCGCAGACTAACAGCGGCGGCCAGAGTGGATCAGGTCAGGTGACGAACAGGGCTATGGCGATGAACTGGCAGGTTGCCGCGGCGCACACGTAAGCGTGGAAGACCTCGTGGTAGCCGAACACGGACGGGTAGGGGTCGGGCCGCCGGCGATGGTAGGAGGCCGCTCCGGTCGTGTAGAGCAGGCCGCCTGCCAGCATGAGCGCTCCGGGCGCGCTGCCGGCATGGATCCATACCCCCGGTATCGCCAGCGCGGCCGCCCAGCCCAGCCCTACGAAGGTCGCGCCGACCACGAGTTCCGGGGCGCGCATCCTGGCCAGGTGGATCGCCGCCGCGATGAGGGTCAGCGTCCACATGACGGTCAGGCCGACCCAGCCGAAGGTGCCTCGGGTGGCGAGGACGAAAGCGGGGGTCGCGGTGCCGGCGATGAGGAGGAAGATCATCGCGTGGTCTAGCCGCTGCAGCCGAGCGCTCCACGCGGCGCCCCAGGTACCGCGGTGATACAGGGCGCTGACTCCGAAGAGAGCGCTGACGCTGACGGCGTAGATGGCGGTAGCGGTGATCCGCGTGGCCCCGTGCGTTCCGGTCAGCAGCAGCGTGCCGAACACGAGTGAGGCACCGAACCACAGCACGTGCAGCCAGCCGCGCAGGAGCGGCTTGCTGTAGTAGATGCCGCGCTGGGCGTCGTACAGCGCATTGTCCGCAGGCGGCACGGACGGCTGCGCCGGACCTGTGAAGCTGGTGCTCATTCAGGCCTAGCTTTTATCGGGGGCGGCCAGGGGGAGTGGGGGAGCAGGGGCCGGGAAACGAGAGACAGATAAAACGCGCATACCTCCGGAAGAATTATTTCCGGCCCATGGTAGGGCATCCGGAGGTATGCGGCGGCAGGGGCGGAATTTTCTGTACCGGGGTCGGTCGCCTCTCGTTGGTCACCTGCTTAATCTGCGAGGCGGCCCGGCGTCCTCGCAGGTCCGGCTGCCGCCCGGTAACCAGGGCGACATATTTAAATAGCTGACAATGGTGAGTACGAGAAAAGCCCCGGCCTCAGCGCGCGTCCGCGACTCTTGCGGCGCGGCTACCAGGGTCCGGAGCAGCGCTCTTAGGCTACCCGCCTTTTCTGTGCGGTGCAATGAGCATTGGCCGGCCATTGCTCGGGGACCGGGCCGGCCGCTATGTCGCTGATCATGAGCCTGCGATCAAGGCCGGTGACGCGCAGCAATTCCGCGACCTGAGGACCAGGGGCGGCCAGGCGGACGGCGATACCGCGCGCTGCGGCGTGGCGCTGGATGCCGATCAGCACGGCCAGCACTGCCACGTCGCAAGATGACACTGCGGACAGGTCGATGATGAGCAGTCCCGTGCCGGCCCGGAGCACGCGGCGAAGACTGTCCCGCAGTTCCGGGACGGCTGCGATGTCGAGATCACCGCCCAGCCGCACGGTGGTGCAGTCGGCGCGGGTTCTGATGCTACTTCCGGCCGTCGTGCTCACCGGTGGGCCGGCCGATGGCCGGTCTGGCCGGTGACCAGGCGATATGTCAGCAAGAGCACGGCTGACCCGGCAATGGCGGTCAGCCAGGTGGACAGGTTGAAGAACCCGTTCAGGGTGTGAACGTGGAACAGCCAGGTGGCTGCCCAGCCGCCGACGAACGCTCCGGCGATGCCGATCAGGCACGTGAGAATGAGACGCTGTGACCGCCTGCCGGGAATCAGCAGACTGCTGAGCAAGCCCGCTGCGAGGCCGAGGACGACCCATGCGATGACGCCCATGATGGCTCCTTAGCCAGTGATGCGTAGACACCCTTGCCGGCGAGCCATTGGCCAGGCATCGCGCAGGTCTTCGAATGTGGCCTAGTTAGCCGTGACCGTCATGCCGTTCGCTTCCGAGTAACACCGTTCACTATACTGTGTACACAGTTCACGGTCAAGCTTGCGGCCAGGAGGCGGCCATGACAGGCGCACCACGAGGAGCGGCCGATTCGGAGCGGCAGCTGTGGTTCAGTCCTCCCGATCGCCAGGAGACCCGCCGCCGCGCGCTGACCCGCGAGCGGGTCGTCGCCGAGGCGCTCGCCGTCATCACCGCCGACGGCGCTGGCGCCCTGAGCATGCGCAATCTCGCCGCCCGCCTCGGCGTGGTCCCCGCCGCCCTGTACCGGCACGTCCGCAGCAAGGAACAGCTATGTGACCTGGTCGTGGACGGGGTACTCGCCGAGGTGGACTGCCAGGCCGGCCCTGACAGCGCCTGGACCGGGCAGGTCACGGTGCTCGCCCGCCAGTTGCGCGTCGTCCTGGAACGTCATCCTGGCATCGCTACCCTGCTCAAGACCCGCGATCCGCTCGGCCCGCACTCCCTGGCACTGGCCGAGGCGCTGCTGGCCGCGCTGCAGGAGGCCGGCCTGCCGCAACTGCAGACTGCGCAGGCCTTCTGGCTGGTCTATGACTACACCGTCGGGTTCGCGCTCAGCGACCGCACCACCGTCAACGAGCATCGCGTGCAGGACGCGGCGACCCGGAGCCAGCTGCACGCGTTTCTCCAGGCACTGCCCCCCGCCCGGTTCCCTGCCCTGACGGCACTCGGGGAGCACGTGTGGGCTGACAACCGGGACGAACGATTCAGCGCTGGCCTCGACACGATCCTGGCCGGTTTGCGGGCATCTGCCGACGAGCTCCCGCCAGGCCCGCCCACCAGCCGATAGACCCGTCTCTGGGACATCCATGGCGCGGGAGCGCCATCTTCGGAACGTTTGCCCTGTCCTGGAGGCTACCGCGCGGCTCGTGATCAGGATCGGGGAGCTTTTCCGGCATCGTGGCGGAGAGTTCTCAGTCCGGGGAGCTGTCGGTGCGAGGGCGGCAGGCGATGGTGCCGGTCACGCCCGCTTCTAACAGCATCGTGGCCCTCCCTGTTGCTGTTGGACACTGGTTTTAACAGCAAGGTGGCCCTCCCTGATGCTGTCCTGAGAGGCTGCTGAAAAACCCCGAAAAATCCATGATCGCGATCGAAGAACCGCAGGTCAGGGAGTCGGGTTCGCGACGAAAACGGGGTTTTTCAGCAGCCTCTCCTGAGAGCAACGGGGAGGGCCACGTTGCTGTCAGAAAGGACCGCTAACAGCAACAGGGAGGGCCACGATGCTCACGCTTCCGACCGGACGTTTTGGTACGTCGTCACCGGATTCTGGTGATGACCTTTCACCTGCCTCGCGGCAATCATGGCCGCGGCCCGCTCGGCCTGCCCCGGGGTGCCGCCAACCCGGTGCTCACCAGCCCGGTGGTCATCCAGACGGCTGCCCGCCTCGGCGTCACCCCGGCGCAGGTCGCCCTGCGATGGCTGCTGCGGCTGGCACTCAACGTGCTGCTGATCCCGGCACCGCCTCCGTCCCGCACCTGCTGGAAAACCTCGCCGCCGAGGACGTGGCCCTAGATGACCGGGCACTGCGCGATCTCGCTGACCTCGCATGATGGCGCGCCTCAGAAGAGGCTCGCTACCACGTTGATCGCCACCGCGAGAATGACCGCGCCGAAGATGAAGGACAGCAGGGCGTGACGAAGCGTGATCCACCTGATCCGCTTTGAAGTGATGTTCGTATCTGAAACCTGAAAAGTCATACCGATTGTGAAAGAAAGATACGCGAAGTCCAGGTAGGTCGGCGGCTCATCCTCGTTGAACTCAACCCCGCCGACGGGCACCGTGTAGTAGCTCCGCGCATAGCGCAGCATGAATACGGTGTGCACTACCACCCAGGACACCGCGACGCTGACGACGCCCAGCCCGATCAGGATGGCCTTCATCGCCCCGGTCGCCTGGCCAGCGCGAAGCAGGGCGAAGCCGACGGCCACGAGCATGAACGTGCCCGCGCCCAGGATCGCGAGCTCGGCGACGGTCCGGCTCGGGTCTTCCTGCTTCGCTAGGTGCTCGGTGAGCCCCGCGCCCAGTTTCCACACCGCACCGAGAGTCCAGGCCAGGAAGATCAGGGCGGCCACGTCCCAGCCGATCAGAACCGCCGCCACCGGCAGCATGAAAGGCGCGGCGACCGCTCCGGCCGCGACACCGCCCGTCATGGCGCAGGTGACGCGCATTGCCGCGGACGCGGTGCGCATCCGCCCTGGCTCCTGCGATGGCGACGTCATACCGATGCTCTTACCATCAGGCCGGCCCCGGACGACCAGTGTCAGCCGTTCTGCTTATCGCGCCATTCGATCCAGGAACGCAGCTCACCGAGGTCGTAGTCGGGTCCGTTGACGCCGACGGTGAAGAGGGTCGCCCCCAGGTCGACCAGCTTCGGTCCCGCCTCGTCGGGCGTTCCGAGCGAGCTCCCGACGCCCACCGAGCGCTCGATCTCGGCTGGATCGCGGCCGACCTCGGCACAGTGCCGGGCAAGGATCGCCGACTTGCGCTCGAGCGCCTCGAAGTCGGCGAACGAGTGCCAGATATCGGCATGCTTGGCCACCAGCCTGAGCGTCTTCTTTTCGCCGCCGCCGCCGATCAGGACCGGGATCTCCCTGGTTGGCGGCGGGTTGAGCCGGCCGAGCCGCTTCTCGATCCGCGGCAGCGACTCTGCGAGGTCGTTGAGCCTGCCGCCGGCGGTGCCGAACTCGTAGCCGTACTCGTCGTAGTCCCGCTCGAACCAGCCAGAGCCGATTCCCAGGATCAGCCGCCCGCCGCTGATGTGGTCCACCGTGCGGGCCATGTCGGCGAGCAGCTCGGGGTTGCGATAGCTGTTACAGGTGACAAGCGCGCCGATCTGCACCCGGGACGTGGCCTCGGCCCAGGCACCGAGCATCGTCCAGCACTCGAAGTGCTTGCCGTCGGCCTCGCCGTACAGGGGATAGAAGTGATCCCAGTTGAACACGACGTCGGCGCCGAGTTCCTCGGCCTGCTCTGCGGCGCGCCGGATCGACGCGTAGTCGGCGTGCTGCGGGTGGATCTGCAGGCCGACGCGAATGGGGCGCTGAGTCTCAATAGTCACCAGAGCACTCTAGCCGCGAGCACCCATGTGACTTTGGGTGCGGCTCCATCATGGTTGCGGTGATGGGAGTTTGCCCCTCTCCTGGAGGCTGTCGGGTGATTCGGGATCTGGAGGGACGTGCGCCGTGCCCCGGGCACGGCGCCGCCGGGGCAGGGTGAGCATCGTGGCCCTCCCTGTTGCCGTAAAAACCAGTGTCCAATAGCAACAGGGAGGGCCACGATGCTGTGAGAGGCGGGCGTGGCCAGTAACCTCACGACGAAGCAGCACAACTATGCGTTGCGACGACCCTATGAGCCCGAACCTGGGAAGAGGCGAATTCGAGATGAGCTTCGCTGCGACCGGGTTCATCGCTGACGTTCGCGGCGCGGTGCTGCCTGACCGCGGCGGCAAGCACGGCCCGCTGCCGCCGCTGCTGGTCAGCATGACCCTGGTCACCGGCTTGGTCGACGCGTTCAGCTACCTGGTGCTCGGGCATGTCTTCGTCGCCAACATGACCGGGAACGTGGTCTTCCTCGGGTTCGCGCTCGCTGGCGCGCCCGGGTTCTCGATCGCCGCGTCCCTGGTCGCGATGGCGGCGTTTGGCCTCGGCGCCCTGCTCGGCGGGCGGCTCAGCGCGAGGTACAGGGACCACCGGGCCCGGCTGCACAGTTCGGCCGGCGCCGTGCAGGCGGGCTTCCTGGCCGTCGCGGTGGCACTCGCCGTCGCCGCCGGAGCCGTGCCGGCGGGCGGTTACCGGTACGCGCTCATCGCGGCGCTGGGGATCGCGATGGGCGTGCAGAACGCGTCCGCCCGCACGATAGCGGTGCCCGATCTCACCACCACGGTGCTGACGCTGACTATTACCGGGATCGCCGCCGACAGCGCGCTGGCCGGCGGTCAGGGATCGCGGGCCGGCCGCTGGCTGGTGCCTATCGTGACGATGCTGGCCGGTGCGCTCATCGGCGTGGTCCTGGTCCGGCACGCTCAGGTCTATGATCCGCTCGCTATCGCGCTGGCCACGATCCTTGCCGGCGCGGCGGTGAGCCGCCAGCTCGGCAGGTCGGACCCGGCCTGGGTGCGCAACCAGAACTAGCGCGGGCTAGCCGATGGCGGTCGCGGCTTGCTCGATGAGGCTGGCCACGGCGGCTGGCTGCGACACGTAGACGGAGTGGCTGCCGGCCCTTTCTGTCACTGCCGAGCCTGCTCGCTGCGCCATCGCGCGCTGGGCAGGCGGCGGGATCATCCGGTCCTCGGTCGTGACCAGGTACCAGCTGGGCTTGGTCCGCCAGGCGGGGCTGGTGACGAGGCCGCCGAGGGCGTCGACGCCCCACGGTACCTGCGAGTCGGCCATGAACGCGGCCTGCCCGGCGGGCACGTCCCCGGCGAACGCCGCGCGGAACTTCTCCCGGTCAAGGAAAAGGAAACCGTCCCTGGGCGGCAGGATCGGCGGTACCGGGGCGCCGGGGGGCGGGTCGGCGATCAGCGTGCTGACCGACTCGCCCCGGTCGGGCGCGAACCCCGCGATGTACACCAGGGCCGCCACCTTCGGGTCGTTGCCGGCCTCGGTGATCACCGCGCCGCCGTAGGAGTGACCTACGAGGAGGACAGGCCCGTCCTGGGCATCGATGACCTGGCGGGCGGCGGCGGCGTCACCCGCGAGCGACAGGGTCGGGTTCTGGACGATGCTGACGTTGTAGCCGTCTTTCGTCAGCAAGCCGTAGACACCTTGCCAGCCGGACCCGTCCACGAATCCGCCGTGAACCAGAACGACGTTCTTCAGTGCGGGACTCGCGTTCATGATGATCACCTTCCCCCCTGAGAGCACGGCGGCCGGGGCCGGGCGGGGCGCGCGAAGCCGATCCCCCGTGCACCGACGTCCCTGCCCGGCACCACGCGCCTCGCAAACTTCGCCCTCGCTACCGGTCAGCGGCCAGCACGGGACATCGCCGTCAGCCCATGCGGCCGGTGACGTAAGCCCTGGTGCGGCTGTCCCTCGGATCGGAGAAGATCTGCTCGGTCGTGCCGTATTCCACTAGCACGCCGGTCCGGGTATCGCTCTTGCTGTCGGTGAGCACGTGGAAAAAGGCCGTGCGCCCGCTGACCCGCGTCGCCTGCTGCATGTTGTGCGTGACGACGATGATGGTGAACTGCGACTTCAGCTCCCGCATCAGGTCCTCGATGGCGCCCGTCGCGATCGGGTCGAGTGCCGAGGCGGGCTCGTCCATGAGCACGACATCCGGCTCGACGGCGATCGCCCGGGCGATGCACAGCCGCTGGGCCTGGCCGCCGGACAGGCTCAGGCCGGACATGCGCAGGCGGTTCTTCACCTCGTCCCACAGGGCGGCCCGGCGCAGTGAGCGCTCGACGATCTCGTCCAGCCTGCCCCTGTTGCGCTCGCCGTTGATGCGCGGCCCGAAGGCGACGTTGTCGTAGATCGACTTGGGGAACGGATTGGGTTTCTGGAAGACCATGCCGATGCGCCGGCGCACGGCCGTCGCTGAGGCGTCCTTCCCGTACAGCGGCACGCCCCGGTAGGTGAGCTCGCCTTCCAGGCGGGCACCGGGCACGAGGTCGTTCATGCGGTTGAAGGCCCGCAGCACGGTCGTTTTGCCGCTGCCGGACGATCCGATGAAGGCCGTGATCTCGTTCGCGGGCACGGTCAGCGAGACGTCGGTGACGGCCTTGAATGAGCTGTACCAGATCGAGACGTTCCGCATCTCGAAGATGATCTCCCCTGGCGCGGATGGGACCGGCCGCTCGGCCGCCCGCTCAGGTCGCGGAAGGCTGGTGCCGACGTTCGGCTCAGGCTGTTTCATGGCCTTCCTACAGCGCGTATCTCGCGAACCGCGCGGTGACAAAGCGCGCGGTGATCATCAGGATGAAGGCGATCGCGATGAGCGTGAGCGCCGCGCCCCAGCCCCGGGCCTGGGCGCCGACGTACGGCGATGACGCGTTGACGAAGATCTGCGATGGCAGGGAGGTGCTGGCGCCGCTGAACACGTTCGGATTCGCGGTGGTGACCGTGAGGATGGTGAACAGCAGCGGCGCGGTCTCGCCGGCGGCCCTGGCGACGGCCAGCAGAGCGCCGCTGACGATACCCCCGAGCGCCGCCGGAAGCACCACGGTGAGCGTGACGCGCGCCTTAGTGGCACCCAGGGCGTAGCTCCCTTCGCGCAGCGAGTCCGGCACTAGTCTCAGCATCTCATCGGTGGAGCGGATCACGATCGGCAGCATCAGGCAGCCGAGGGCGAAGGCGCCCGCGAGACCCGAGAAGCCGAAATGCAGCACCCAGATCGAGAAGATGAACAGGCCCATCACGATCGAGGGCACGCCCGTCATCACGTCGGCCATGAACCCGATGAGCCGCGCCAGGGGCCGGCTGCCGCCGTACTCATTGAGGTAGATCGCGCCGAGAATGCCGAGCGGCACCGCCAGGAGGGTGGCAAGGGCCGTGATCTCGATGGTGCCGAGCACCGCCTGCCGATCCCCCCGAAGCTCGCGGGCAGCACGGACGGCGGGATCGGCCTGGTCAGGAACGACCAGGTGATGACCGAGGCGCCCTTGGCGATCACCGTGAACAGGACCAGCCCGAGCGGGATGAGCACGAGGACGAGCGAGAGCGCCATCAGCGCGGTCGCGACGCGGTTCCTCCGGCGCCGCCAGGACGGCTGCTCGCGCAGGTCGACCTGCGGCTCGGCGGTGGCCGGCGCCATCAGGCACCTCTCCCTCGCCGGCGGGAGCGCGCCACAGCGGTCCTGGCGATGACGTTGATGATGATCGTGAAGGCGAACAGGAGCACGCCGAGCCCCATCAGCGCCGAGCGGAACACGCCGGTGGCCTCGCCGAACTCGTTGGCGATAACGGCGGGCATGTTGTAGCCGGGCGCGAACAGGTGCGAGGTGATGGTGGCCGACGAGCCGATCACGAGCGCTGCCGCGATCGTCTCGCCCATCGCACGGCCCAGTCCGAGCAGCACCGCCCCGACGATCCCGCCCTGGCTGTGCGGCATGACGACGCCGCGGATCATCTCCAGGCGGGTGGCGCCCAGCGCGTAGGCGCCCTCCCGGTCGATGGTCGGCACGGTCGCGGTCACCTCGCGCGACAGCGAGGTGACGATCGGCGTGATCATGAAGGCCAGGATGATGCCGGCGGTGAAGAACGAGGCGCCGCTCGTCGGCGGCCCGAACAGGGAGTCAAGGACGGGGACGCCCTGGACGCCCGAGCCGATCGAGCTGTAGATGCCCTGGACCCAGGGCGCGAACGTGAGGATTCCCCACAGGCCCCAGACCACGGACGGGATCACGGCCAGCAGGTCGATCACGTACACGATCGGGCGCGCCAACCGGCGCGGCACCACCTCGGTCAGCAGCAAGGCGACGCCCACGCTGACCGGCACGGCCACGATGATCGCGATGACCGCCGTGATGGCCGTGCCGTAGATAAAGGCCAGCGCGCCGAACTGGCGTGCGGCCGGGTTCCAGTCGCCTGAGAAGATCCGCGTGCCCTCGGCGGAGAACCATGACGAGGCCTGCTGGCTCGTCGAGACGGCGATCAGGACGAGGATCACCAGCACCAGGAGCCCGGCGGCCAGCGCGAGGATCTGGAAGCCCCGGTCACCGAGCGGCCGCCGGTCCGCCAGGATGCTGGCCGGCCGGGTGCTGGCCACGGCTACGAGCCGATCTTGCCGAGCTGCGCCCTGGCTTTCTGGTCGATGCTGGCGGGCAGGGGCGCGTAGTTCAGGGTACGGAGCAGTCTCTGGCCCGCTCCGAGGAGATAGCTGATATATGCCCGGAGCGTCGTCGCGGTGTTCTTGCTCGGCTGAGCCTGATCGACCAGGACCCACGACTGATAGGTGATGGGATACGAGCCGGCGCTGGCCGCCCAGATCGCGCTGAAGGTAAGGTCGGGCGCGATCTTTGTCTGGCCGGCCGCGGCCGAGGCGGACCGCGACGTCGGAGCGACGAAGTCGCCGGCCTTGTTCTTCACCGAGGCGAAGGTCAGCCCGGCCGCCTTGGCGTCGGCGTAGTCCACGTACCCTACGGCCCCCGGCGTGGACTTGATGATCTGCGCCACGCCGCCGTTGCCGTTGCCTCCCCGGCTGGTAGCAGGCCAGTTGATGGTCGAGTTGCTGCCCAGCTTCCATACGCCCGGCGCGGCATCGACGAGAAATTGGGAGAAGTTGGCCGTGGTGCCCGAGGAGTCCGAGCGGCGGGCCATGGTGATCGCGGTGCTTGGCAGGCTGGTGCCGGGGTTCACCGACTTGATCGCGGGGTCGTTCCAGGTCTTGATTCTTCCCTGGAAGATGTCCGCGATGACCGGCGCCGTCAGCTTCAGGTTCCTGACGCCCGGCACGTTGTACGAGACCGTGATCGGACCGACCACGACCGGGAAGTAGAGCACCTTCTTGCCATTGAAGCTCGGCTTCTCATCAGCCGGGATCGGCGAGTCCGAGCCGGCGAAATTGACCGTGCCCGCGGCCAGGTCAGTGCGCCCCTTACCCGAGCCGCCGCCGCCGTAGTTCACGGTCACGTTCGGCTGGGCCGACTTGAAGGCCTGGATCGCCGCCTGCTGGAACGTGAGCTGGAAAGTCGATCCGCTCGCGTTGAGCGTGCCGGAAGGGCTGGAGCCGCCGCCCGACCCGCTGGTGCCGCTGCCCGATGAGCCGCAGGCGCCAAGCACCACGGCCAGCGCGCCGACCGCGAGCACGCCCGCGACCGGCTGAACGCGAAAAGTCCGCACGTCGTCCCCCCTAAGACCTGCCCCCAGGACGATCTTGCCCTCCGTCCGCGACCCCAAGTCCATCGATGCTGAATAGGGCATGAACATTTAGTGAACAGCGCGCAAGTCGTGGTCGCTTCGCGCACCGATGTGCCGTTGGTGTCGTTCGCGCAGCACCGCTGGCACCTTGGTGCGCGAGGTGGCTGGATCGCGGCGGACTGGGAATCCCTACTCAAAGTGCGTGCCGGTCAGGCAGCCCGTCTCGCGGCCTGAGGCGACCGCCGCGCGAAGTGCGCCAGCATGAAGCTCAGGAGGCTTCGACAATGCCCGAGCACCGCCAGGAGTTCCAGCGTGAGCTGGAGGCTATCGAGGCCAAGGTAATCGAGCTGTTCGCGGTCGTCGCCGAGGATCTGTCCGAGGCGACCCGGGCGCTCCTGAGCGGCGACCGCCAGGTGGCCAGCCTGCTCGCCGAGCGCGAGCTGATCATCGACGCGCTCTACCAGGAGATCGAGCAACTGGTCAACCGGGAGATCGCGCTGCAGGCCCCCGTCGCCTCTGACCTGAGGTTCTTGCTCTCCGTTCTCCGGATTGTGCCTGAGCTCGAACGCTCGCACCACCTGGTCGTAGAGATCGCTGGCCGGGCCGGCGTCATCCGGAGCGAGGACCTCTCGCCCCTTTGCCGTGAGCTAGTCGAGCAGATGGGGGGACTCGCCTGCGCCATGTGGCGAGATGCCGCGGATTCCTGGTACCAGCGCGATCGCTCGGCTGCCGCGCCGCTAGCCAAGCGCGACGGCGAGATGGGGGATCTGCACGCAGGGCTGATAGCGGAATTGGCCACGGGCCGGATGGTGCCATGGGTGACGACTGAGATGACGCTGGTGGCCCGCTTCTACCAGCGCCTCGGCGATCATGCCGTCAACATCGCCAAGCGCGTCGTCTTCCTGGCAGGCTCCCGCCGGGCCCGCTGAGCTCAGCCGAAGTAGAAGTGCTCGAAGTCGAAATTGGGCAGCGGCAGTCGTCTTTAGTGGTGACGGCGCTGCCGGGGAGCGTTGTCCGCGTTTAACGGGGAGCGTTCTCGGAGCGCGGAGTGCTGACCGGCCTATACGACGGAAACACTCCGTCATCGGACAACCATGATCACGGAAACTAGCGCAGGCAAGTTCGAACGGCCCGGCCTGGTCACCCCGGCACCGGCTAATCCCGCCGCCTGAACGCAGGCCGCCTCAGGCTCCAATAAGCCAACAAGGTCATTCATGCGCCCGCGCCCGGGCACCGCGGGCGCGGCTGGGCGCCTGCGGCTTGGCCGCGCATCGGTATATGACTCGTCAGATCGGGATTCGAGGCGTTACTTTCGGCGAAGCCCAACTTGCTGTGCCGCTGCCCACGTGAGGATCTCAGCTTGACTGCCTGCCGTGCTGACCCGCCTGACCGTGCCGACCTGGCTGACCTGCTGCTGGCCTCTCCGTTCGGCCGGGAGCTGCTGGCGGTGTATGTGGGGTGGGGGCCGGACCAGTCGCTGAGCGGGGGAGTGGCCGCGCGGCTTGGCCTGGGTCCGGAGGCTGGCCAGATGCCGCTGAGCCTGCCCGCCGCCGGGCCAGACCGTGGCAGGACGTGCGGCCTGCCGACGCGGGACGGGCGATCGGGCGCGCGGTGGCGTGGCGGAGCTGGCGGGAGCACCTGGCCGGGATCGACGAGGGAGAGCTGCTCTCCGACGTCGCGGCGATCGCGGCGAACTTCGGGTTTACTGCCGAGGGTCCGCGTATCTGGGGCCTGACCGCGATGGCGGCTCGCGAACTGCGGCCGGTGGCTCAGGCGCTGCTGTCCTCACCCGGCGCCCGGGGCTGGTGGGACCCAGCGGATCTGGCGGGCCAGCGGTTCGTGGAGTGGGACGGCGTGCCCAGGCTTACCGGGTCAGGCGCGGAACAGGCCGTGCGCGAGTGCGTGTCCGAGGCGCGGGCAGGCAACGCCGAGGGCCTCAAGCGGCCAAGGCCTGCTGAGCAACCGGGGGTAATCATCGGGGGCACGTGGTGGTCACCGCCGGACATGGCGCCCCTGGCCTGGACCACTCCCGCTGTCGGCACGCTGCCCGCGGCGGGCCTGCTCGACTTCTTCGACACGTTCCTGCCGCCGGACGAGGCAGACGGGGCGGACGTGTGGCAGGTGCGGATCGACCCGCGGGCCCGGGTACTGGAGATCGCCTGTCCCGCGGACTGGCAGGACCTGGTCACCCGGTTTCCCCGCGATGTCACCGGTACCCATGACGGTGAGTGGCGGTACTGGGGCGGCGTGGCCGGCCCGTGGCGGCTGCCGGCCTGGGAGCAGGTCATGGACCACTACGACGGCGTGCATGTCAGCGTCGGCGCGGCCGTGACCGCCTGCGGGGTTGCCCTGCCTGCCGGGGACGGGTACACCATGCTCGTCGGGTGGACCCCGGGAGCGACGCTCTGGCTGCGCGACGTGGCCGCGGGCACCAGCCTCCTCGGCCGGTGGACCGGCGGCCAGCAATCGGGCCGCTGGGACGACCCGCCGGAGGAATGGGCCCCGTCGGCGTAGCCGGGCTCAGTAGGCCATCCATCCGCCGTCGACCATGAGGTTGACGCCGCTGATGTAGCTGGCCTGGCCTGAGGCGAGGAACGAGACCGCGGCCGCGACGTCCTCAGGCTCGCCCAGGCGCGCGAACGGCGTGCGCGAGCGCACGTAGGCGGCGGAAGCGGGATCGGCGGCCATGTCCCCTGGCGCCCCGGTGACGATCTTGCCAGGCGCGACGGCGTTGCAGATGATGCCGTCGCGCCCGTGCTCGACGGCGATCTGGCGGGTGAGCTGCACCAGGCCGCCCTTGCCGACCGCGTAGGCGAAGTGACCCGGCGCGCCGACCATGCCGTGCTGGGACGTGATGTTGACGATCCGGCCGCGCACCCCCCGCTCGGGTTCCTGGCTGAGCATCTGGCGCACGGCGGCGCGGCACAGCAGGAAAGGGCCGCGCAGGTTGACCGCCATCATCGCGTCCCAGGCGTCCTCCGACGTCTCGATGAGCGGCCTGGAGTGCTCTCCCGCGAGCACGGCGTTGTTGACGAGGACATCGAGCCGGCCGTGCCGCCGGACGGCGAGATCGGCCAGTTCCTGGCAGGCCTGCGCCGAGGCGACGTCGGCAAGCACGAACTCGCACCGGCCGCCCTGCCCGGTGATGATGGCGTCGGTGGGCTCGCCTCCGGCGATCGGGTCGCGCCTGACGTCGGCGAGCAGCACGCCGAAGCCGTCACCGGCGAGCCGGATCGCGATCGCCCGGCCGATCCCCGACGATGATCCGGTGACGATCGCGCAGCCCGTCACCCGGCCACGCCCGTAGTCCGGCCGGTCCGCAGCGCTTCCTCGGCGGCAACGGCGACCGCCAGCGTGCGGGCCGCGTCGCCCGGCGTGCAGAGGACCCGCCCCGGCGCGCCTTCCCTCGCCGCCGCCAGGAAAAGGTCCACCGAGCGCTCGAACGGGACATGACTCGATGCGGCGGCGACCCGCGATCCCCGGCTCACGCCGGACAGCCGGAAGTCCGGATCCAGGTCCAGGCGCAGCGCCGCGTCGGCGGCGGTCACCTCGAGCCAGTACTTTCCCGGCAGGTCGCCGCTTGTCCAGGCGACCACGATGGTGCCGAGGCCGCCGCTGGCGAACCGCAGCAGCAGCGTGACCGCGTCGGCGATGTCGCCGCCAGCGCCGGCGTCTCGGGGAGCCAGCCTGACCGCCGACTGGGCCGCCTGCACCGCGACGATCTCCCCGGCGACCACGCGCGCGAGATCGATGTGATGGCTGCCCCGTTCGAGGAGGTTGCCGCCGCCCTCGGCCTGGTTCAGGAACCACGGGCGCGACTGGGTACCGCCTGCGTTCTCCCCGACAAGGAATCCGACCGTCTGGCCCGCGAGCGCGGCCTTCAGGTCGGCCAGCACGTCGACCGCGCGCCACTGGTAGCCGACAGCGCACACGGTTCCCCGCGCCGCCGCGGCCACGATGCGGGCGGCGTCCTCCAGCGATCGCGCGACCGGCTTCTCGAGGTAAAGCGGCAGGCCAGCTTCGAGCGCGGCGACCGCCGGGTCCGCGTGCGCTAGCGGCGGCGTGCAGATCCACAGCGCGTCAAGCTCGGCCTGGCCGAGCATCTGCGCCCAGTCGGTGAACACCCGCGCTCCGCCGGCGACGGCGGCTACCTGACTCGCCCGGTCAGGGTCCAGGTCGCACACCGCGGCCACGACGACATCGGCCCGCCCGGCCAGCGTCAGGGCGTGAGCGCGCCCGATCCAGCCAGCGCCCAGGATTCCAGCCCGGACGACAGGCGATCCGGTCATCGGCGCCTCCTCGCGCTGTCAGCCAGTCCCGGCCGTCGTTATCGACAGCTTTCGGAATCGCACGCTAATCTCACGGAATGACGGTAGCCGAAGCGCAGGTGAGCGGGCGTGCTTCGGGTGATTCGCTCGCGGTCGGCCATCCGATCGCGAACCTCGTCGCGCGCCGCCTGGCGATCGGCCTGCTCACGCTGCTGCTGGTTTCCGTCGTGGTCTTCCTGGCCACGGAGGTGCTGCCGGGCAACGCGGCATTCGCCAGGCTCGGCCGGTCGGCCACCCCGGCCGCGCTGCACGCGCTCGAGCGGCAACTGCACCTGAACCGGGGTGTCGCCGACCAGTACTGGATCTGGCTGTCCGGCTTGCTGACCGGCAAGCTCGGCACCTCGCTGGCGAACGGCCAGCCGGTCTGGGTCGTGGTCAAGCCTCGCCTGATCAACTCGGCCGTGCTCGTCGTCGTCACCGGCGTGATCGGCGCGATACTCGGGGTCGGGCTCGGCGCCGCCGCCGCCTTGCGCAAGAACGGCTGGCTCGACCACGTCATGTCGGTCACCGCGCTGGCGGTGACCTCGCTGCCGGAGTTCGTCGTCGGCATCACGCTGATCATCCTCACGTCGACGGTCGTCTTCCACTGGCTGCCGGCGGTCTCGCTGCTCCCGCCCGGCACCTACGCGTGGAACCAGCCCAGGTTGCTTATCCTCCCGGTCGCGACGCTGGTGATCGTCATCGTGCCTTACATCTTCCGCATGATGCGCGCGGCGATGATCGAGGCGCTTGACTCGGACTACGTGGAGATGGCCAGGCTCAAGGGCGTACCTGAGCGGCGGGTGGTGCTCGTGCACGCGCTGCCCAACGCCATCGCGCCCACCATTCAGGTGATCGGCCTCAACTTCCTCTACCTGGCCGGCGGCGTCGTCGTCGTCGAGTCCGTATTCAGCTTCACCGGGATCGGCCAGGGGCTCGTGTCGGCCGTGAGCGCCAGGGACATCCCGGTGGTCCAGTTCATCGTGGTCGTGCTCGCGGCGTTCTACGTGCTGATGAACATCGTCAGCGACGTCGTCGCGCTGCTCGCCACGCCCCGGCGCCGGATCGCGAGGTGACGCCATGACGCGTCATCCCTGGCTGGCCGCGGCCTGGGCGGCGGCGCGCACGCCGCGCGGCACGGTCGGCGTCAGCCTGGCCGGCGTCGTGGTGCTGATCGCGGTCATCGGCCCGTTTGTCTCTCCTCATTCCCCCTATACGCTGCTCACGCTCACGTTCGCCAGGCCATCAGGCCAGCTTCCGCTCGGCAGTGACGAGCTAGGCCGCGACGTGCTGTCCCGCGTGCTCAACGGCGGGTGGGTCCTGTTGCTGATGGCGGCTCTGGCCACCGCGTTCGGCATCGTCGCCGGCGCCGCCGCCGGCATTTCCGCGGCCTACCTGCGCGGTCGCGCAGACGGCTTCATCATGCGCACCGTGGACGTGATCCTGGCGTTCCCGCAGCTCGTGTTCGCGCTGCTGCTCGTCAGCGTGCTCGGTCCGAGGCTATGGCTGATCGTGGCGGCGGTCGGCCTGTCGCACGCCCCGCAGGTAGCCCGGGTGATGAGATCGGCGACCCTGGATATCTCCGAGCGCGACTACGTCAGGGTGGCCGAGCTCCAGCGGATGCGCCCGCGCAAGATCATGACCAGCGAGATCCTGCCCAATCTCGTCAGCCCGCTGACCGTGGAAGCGGGGCTCCGCCTCACCTACTCGATCATCATCATCGCCGGCCTGGCATTCCTCGGCTTCGGGCAGCCGCCGCCGGCCGCGAGCTGGGGGCTGATGATCAATGAGAACCTTACCGGGCTGCCGCTCAACCCCTGGGCGGTGATCGCGCCGGTCATCCTGATCGCGCTGCTCACCATCGGGACCAACACGTTCACCGACGCTTTCGCCCGGGTAGCGCTGGGAATCGACCGGCGGCCCGAGGAGTCGGCGCTGATCGACGACCTCATTCCGGTAGTGCCGAGGTGAACGGGCCGCGCGCGGCCGGCGCCGCTGAGCCGGGCCCATCCGCGGGCGCGATCCGGCTGGACGTCAGCGATCTGGAGATCAGGATCGGCCGGTCCGGCCCTGACGTCGTGAGCGATATCTCGTTCGCCGTGGCCGCCGGCGAGGTGCTCGGCCTGGTCGGCGAGTCAGGCTCAGGCAAGACGACCGTCGCGCTCGCCCTGCTCGGGCACGCCAGGCGCGGGCTGGCGGTCACGTCGGGCCAGGTGCGCCTGGACGGCGTCAACCTGCTCGCCCTGACCCCGGGCGACCTGCGGGCCGCGCGCGGCGCGAAGGTCGCCTACGTGCCGCAGGACCCGGCCGCCGCGCTCAATCCGGCCCTGCGCGTCGGCGCCCAGGTCACCGAGGCACTGGCCGTGCACCCGGGTACGGTGCGGGACCCGGCGGCGCGCGTGCTCGAGGTGATGCGCGAAGCGCGCCTGGATGCCACGCCTGACCTGCTGCGCAGGTACCCGCACCAGCTCTCAGGCGGCCAGCAGCAACGGGTCGCGCTGGCGATGGCGTTCTGCTGCCGGCCGTCGCTGATCGTGCTCGACGAGCCCACGACGGGGCTGGACGTGTCGACCCAGCGCCATGTGCTCGACACGGTCAGGAGCCTGTGCGGCTCGTACGGCGTCGCCGCCGTCTACGTCAGCCACGATCTGGCCGTGGTCAGCGGCCTGGTCAGCCAGGTAGCCGTCATGTACGCGGGGCGGATCATCGAGACCGGCCCGACCGCCAGGGTGTTCGCCGATCCCGTCCACCCGTACACCCAGGGCCTGCTCGCCGCGGTGCCGTCACCTGACCGCGCCGAGATCCTGACCGGGATCGAGGGCCAGCCGCCCCGGCCGGGCCGGAGAGGGGCCGGATGCTCATTCGCGCCGCGCTGCGACTTCGCCGCCAGCCAGTGCCGCACGGCGCCGCCCGAGCCGGCCGCCATCGACGGCAGGACGGTCCGCTGCGTTCGCGCCGCCGAGATCCGCGCTCAGCCCGTCTCGCGGCCGGCGCCCGGGCGCGTCCCGGCGGAGGCCGGCCTGGCCGCCGTGCTGTCGCTCCGGTCGGTCTCGGCGCGCTACGGCCGTAAGCGGGTCCTGTCCGGCGTCGATCTCGACGTGCCGCCGCGGTCATGCGTCGCCGTCGTGGGGGAGTCGGGCTCGGGCAAGACCACGCTCGCCCGCTGCGTCGTCGGCCTGCATGCCAGCTGGACCGGCGAGATCACCTTCGACGGCGCGCCCATCCCGCCTGGCATCCGAGGCCGGCCGAAGGACACCTCGCGCCGTATTCAGTACATCTTCCAGAACCCCTTCGCCTCGCTGAACCCGCGCAAGACGGTCGGGCAGATCGTCGCGCAGCCGGCGGGCGAGCTGCTCGGGCTCTCATTCAGCCAGCGAGCCGAGCGGGCCGCCAGCGCCCTGGCCGACGTCTCGCTGTCGGCCGAATTCCTCGATCGCTACCCTGATCAGCTCTCCGGCGGTGAACGGCAGCGGGTGGCGATCGCCCGCGCCCTGATAGTCGAGCCCGACCTGCTGATCTGCGACGAGGTGACCTCCGCGCTCGACGTGTCGGTTCAGGCGGCGATCGTCGAGCAGCTGCGCAGGCTGCAGCGGGAACGGCGGCTGACGATGCTCTTCATCACCCACAACCTCGCGCTCGTCAGGTCGATCGCCGACACCGCCGTGGTGCTGCGCGATGGCGAGGTCGTCGAGTCGGGCCCGGTCACCCAGGTACTAGAGCACCCCGCGCACCCCTACACAACCGCCCTGATCAAGGACATTCCGTCGCTGTAGGGGTGCTGAAAGCTCCCCGGACAAGCGGCGCATGCCAGTGCTATCCATCCATGACCGGCAGGGCATGTTGCAGGCGACGACTACGTTTGGAGTTGGTGCTCGGCCCGTAGGTCGGTACGTACCTGCCCTAGCGCGCGTCCTTAGTTCCGCTCGGTAGAGTCAGGCGCAAAACGGGCTTCAGCATATGAGGCTAGGGTGGTCGGTCAGGTATCGCCTGACGGTACGGACGACTATGCCGGTCGGCGGACAACCTGAGCATCGGCGTCGAGGCCGAGGAGACTGCCTCGACTGACGTGTCGATCGACGACCCGTTCGACCCGGCAGAGATCGATGTTCAGACCAGGACGATGACCGTTGACCTGCTGCTAGCCAGGCTGCGCCGCGGGGTTCTTGACCTCGCCCCCGACTTTCAGCGTCACGCTGGCATATGGAACGAGGTCAACCAGAGCCGGCTGATAGAGTCGCTGCTACTGCGTATTCCGCTGCCCACGCTCTACGCGGCTGAGAGCGGCGAGGAGAGTTGGGCTGTAGTAGACGGCATCCAGCGGCTCACCACTATCGCCCGGTTCGTGGATCCGGCCGTCATCGGCGACTCCCCGCTGCGTCTGCGCGGCCTGGAGTACCTCGGGTACAACGACAAGCTGTACACCGACCTGCCCGGCGCAATGCAGACACGGATTGACGAGACAGAGCTGATTATTCACCTGATCCGGGCAGGGACGCCCGAGGCAGTGAAATTCAACATCTTCGCGCGTATTAACACCGGAGGCCTGGCCCTCACCTCGCAGGAACTGCGGCACGCTTTGATCCCAGGTCCCGCCCGGGTCCTGCTGCAGAGCTTGGCCGACAACCCGGCCTTCTTGTCGGCCACCCAGCACAGCGTCCGGCACGAGCGCATGGCCGATAGAGAGATGGTCCTGCGTTTTCTGGCCTTCCGGATAACCGAGCCTGCCCGTTACCCTCGGGGCGACCTGGACGCTTTCCTGCGCGAGGCGATGAAGCAGCTCAACGGGTTGAACTCGGCGGAGTTCCAGCGGCTGACCCACGAATTCATCCTTGCCATGGTTTCAGCTGAGGCTATCTTCGGGGAGCATGCCTTTCGTAAGCGCTTGCCAGGGCAGACGCGGAGGCAGCCTATCAACAAGGCTCTGTTCGAGGCCGTGTCCGTAAACCTGGCGACACTCACTCCCAGCGAGTTGGCTGGGCTCCGTAAGAACCGGGATCTGGTCCGGGACGAGCTTGCGAAGCTGATGGAGGATCCGAAATTCCAACAGGCAATTTCAGTAGGGACCGGTGACGTGGAGAAGGTCCGCAAACGGTTCGGTGCGATCCATGAGCTCTTCCATAGGGTGCCTCAATGATTACGACACTTGGCCTCAGCAACTTTAAGGCATTCGCCTCCGCGGAGATCCCGATGGGTCGCTACACACTACTCTCCGGCCTCAATTCGACCGGTAAGAGTACTGTGCTGCAGGCATTTGCGCTCCTCCGCCAGTCAGGCATGAAGCTAGCGACGTTCAGCGCCCGCTCAAATGATGTGCTGGTGCTCAACGGCGAGTTCGTCGACCTCGGCTCAGGTCAGGACGCGCTTCATGAGAACTACGTGCTGGACGCGCATGGCGCGGATCCAAAGATCGGCCTTTCTCTCGGTGTGACCGGAAAGGGTGTCCTTAGCTGGGAAGCATCCTACGAGAGGGATGCGAGCGAGCTCCCCGTTCATCGTCATCCGTCGGGGGACCCTTCTATACTTGGGGTGCTCGATATGGCTACGCTATTCAACAGCGGTTTCCAATATCTGCGGGCCGATCGAATCAACCCGGCCGTTACGTTCCCGAAGTCCAGGGATCGGGCCGCAGGTCGAGGCTTCCTCGGCACCCACGGGGAGTACGCCGTTGATTACCTATTGCATCATCAGGACGAATCCGTCTCAAATCCGGTGCTACATCACCCATCTGCGCCGTCTTCACGTCTGCTCGACCACGTCGAAGCTTGGATGAGCGAGATCTGTCCCGGTGTCAAGGTTCAGGCCACGGCTATCGAGCAAACCGACCTCGTGCGACTTGGCTTCCAGTTCACCAGGGCCGGTCAGCCGACGTCCAACCCATATCGGCCAACCAACGTCGGCTTCGGCCTCACTTACGTACTCCCTATCGTGCTGGCCTGCCTCACTGCGCAGCCTGACGCAATGCTTCTGCTGGAGAATCCCGAGGCGCACCTGCACCCCCGTGGGCAGTCGGTGATGGCGAGGCTGACCTGCGCCGCCGCCGCAAGTGGTGCCCAACTTGTGGTCGAGACGCATAGTGACCACGTACTTAATGGCGTGCGACTCTCGGTCAAGCAGGGCCTGCTTAAACCAGATGACGTCGTCCTGGACTACTTCAGCCGCGGACCTGCGGGGATCGAGATCATCAATCCCGCCCTAGACGCGGATGGAATGATCTCGCAATGGCCGCAGGGATTCTTCGATGAGTGGGATCGCGCTATCGATGAACTCCTCGACTGACATTCGACCCGCTTGGTATCGCCGATTCTCGTCGCGAAGGGCCTTTCGTGAGCGTCCTGCTGTTCTTCAACGAACTGTCCTGCAAGAGCAGCTGCGAAAAATCCGGACCATGCAGCAGCATGCCCCCTTCAAGACCGTACTGCCTGAGGGAGCGGGTGAAGACGCAGAGTACGTCCTTAACGGCCGCAAAGGGATGGCGCTTGCGGGAGCCCACCTGATGGACGGAGTGCTGGTGAGCTTGCCGGTCACTCAGGAATGGGACGCCGCCTGGATTCGTGCGGACCGCCAACGACTCACTGAGAGCCCAGACGGTGGGGTGGTTGTCGTCGCTGATGCCGTTGACGTCCGGCACGCTGCGAGTGGCGCACGTGACGATCCACGGCGACTGGATCAAGTCGACCGGGGTCACCGAACTGCGCACAGGAGCAGATCTCTGGACTGCACGCGAAGGGCTCTATCCCAACCTGCTCTTCCTGCCGCGAACTGAGCAGCTGGTTATCGGAATCAGCCGTGAGTGGGTGATCCCGCTCGCCACCGAATTGCGCCGAATCGACGGCTCGATCGGCGACTGGGACCCGCTTGCCTGCAAGCATCCCGCCTGGCGCTCTTACATCACTGCGGAGAGCGAGACTAACAAGCGGCACTGCTGGTTCGAAGACTTTAATGGAGAAAAACACCTGTTTGACCTCCACGGCCGGTTTACCCCCGGTCCTGGCCAGGTGCATTTCCGTCTGGTGCCCGAGCAGCGTAAAGCGACCATTGCTTACGTTGGACGCAAGCTTGGGGTCTGATCGGATCGAGGACCAACGCTAGAGATAAAGCCCTGGCGCGGATCTTGGCGCCGGGCGGATGACGAGGCACGGCGATCTGGCCGGCCCTGAGCCGACCAAGCTCAGTGCGACGTACTAGCAGCCGGTCACCGGGACCCGTGCTGGCACCCAGGTCGGCTAGCACGAGCACAAGCAGAGTGACATTGCGAATGAGGTGCATCACCCCGATCCCCCTATGGCCCGGAACCCCCCGCCGGGAATGATTCCGCCCAGAAGTCGGCGATGTCGATTCTGCGCATGAAGGCCACGTCGGGCTGGGCCAGCGCGTACTCGATGAACTCGCGCAGCGCTGATGCCCTGGCCGGGTGGCCGCTCCAGCGTGAGTGCACGCCGACCGACATCATCTTGCCGCCGAGCCCGCTCCTGGCCTCATCGAGCAGGTAGTCGAGCGCGAGCCGCAGCGTCTCGCTGAAATGCCGCGGCGAGGCGTAGGTGGGCGCGATGAGGTAACGGACGTCGTTGAGCACCTTGGTATAAGGCACCACGAGGAAAGGGTGCCCGGCGGCGGTCACCCAGTAAGGCAGCTCGTCGTTGTTGGGGTCAGAATCGTAGCGGAAGCCGCCCTCTTCCACGAGCAGCTCCCTCGTGTGCACGGTGGGGAACGACCGCACCATCCAGCCTCTGATCCGCTGCCCGGTGGTCCGCTCCAGCGACTCGACGGCACGGGCGATCTCGGCGCGTTCCTCGTCCCGCGTGATCGCCGGTCCGGGACCGCCGTCCGGCCCGTACCAGTGATATCCGTGACCGAGCACGTCGTGGTCGCGCTCGCGCAGCCAGTCGCAGAGCGGCGGGTTGCGTTCAAAGGCGCGGGCGCACGCGCTGAACGTCACGGGGATCTGATAGCGGTCGAACAGGCGGCACAGCCGCCAGATCCCGACCCTGCTGCCGTACTCCATGTGCGTCTCGGTGGCCAGGTCGCGGATCTCGGGCCCGTACTGGAACGAATACTCGCCCCAGCTGTCATTGACTCCGTCGTCGAGCAGGGAGTACTCGCCACCTTCTTCGTAGTTGACCACCAGGTTGATCGCTATCAGCGCGTCGCCCGGCCAGCGGACCAGCGGCGGGCGCGGGCCGTAGCCGACGAAGTCCCGCTCGGGGCCGGCGCCCGTTTTGGCACTACTTGAGTCGCTCATACAGCGATTATGCTGCGAGCATGGGCGTCGCGTTCGTGGCACACTGCCTGCTGAATCAGAACTCCAAGGTCGGTGACGGCGCCCACTGCGCCGGGGTCTACTCGCCGGTCATCGACGTGCTGCGCGAGCGGGGCTGGCGGATCGAGCAGATGCCCTGCCCCGAGCTGGCGTTCGCCGGGCTGAACAGGTTCTGGGCCGTGCGCGAGCAGTACGACACCGCCGCCTACCGGCGGCACTGCGCCCGGCTCGCCGCGGCGGTGGCCGACGCGATCGCCGTGCGGGCCGGCCAGGGTGAGGAGATCGTGCTGATCGGGGTAGAGGGCAGCCCGTCGATGGGCGTGAGCATCACGAGCTCTGACCCGCGCCGGGGCGGGCGGCCGGAATGGCCGGACGGCACCGCCGAGCACGTCAGCGGCGAGGGCATCTACATCGAGGAGCTGAGGCAGGCGGTGGAGAGCCGGGGCCTGCGGTTCCCGCGCGCCGCCGGGGAGACGCACGCGATTCCGGGCCATGACGAGGCCGGGCAGCGGGCCAGTGTGGAAAGGCTTCTCGGTGAAGCGTGACGAGCGGTCGTTCCGGGTCGCGCTGATGGCCGACCGTTACGTCAACCCCGGCCCCGGCGGCGTCGATGGCGTGGCGGCGGCGGCGCAGGCAGGCTGGGGTGTCGTGCAGCTACCCGCCGACGACTATCCCGCCGGCCTGGCCGAGTCGCTGCTGTACGAGGTGGCCGAGCAGGCGCAGGAGTTCGCCAGGCACGGGTACGACCTCGTGCTGGTTGGCCAGCGCGCCGGGCTGGCCGAGGCACTGGCCCGGGTCGGCCTCGCGCTTCCCGACGGCACTACGCCGCTGGCTACCTTTCAGCTAATGGAATTTCTGCGTGACCGGCCGACTCCGAGAGCCGTCGCCGAGCTTGGAAGCTCTGGTACTTGAACGGTCTCGGCGAGGTGCGGCTCGCGGCTGGAGCGCCTGTGTGTCAGTCGCGGCAACTGGAGGCGGTGGCCGAGGATATCTCTGCGTGGACCGGCAGGCTGGCGACGACAGTCCCGTCCTTGGTGATCTCCTGAATCGCCCGCAGGGCGGTGCCGTTGTAGTTCCCGCAGCGCTGGACGGCGAACAACCAGGCGCCGTCGCTGACCTCCGGATCGTAGATCTGGGTCTGCCCGTCGGCCAGGACCGCGCGGACGATACGGTTCCGCCCGTCGAGGTATCCGGCGACAACTGCGAACACGCGGCCGCGGCTGGCAATGTCCCCGGCCGCCCAGATCGAAAAGGTGTGCCGGCGCGGGCAGGTCCCGCGGGCGGGCCGGCGCTGTGAGGTGGGCGGGGAGAACCAGTGCAGGGTCATCGAGCAGTTCGTGCTGTCGAAGGTCCACCGGATCGTACTCAGCGGTCCCTGCACGACAAGGCGCTGCGGCGAGACGCGTTCGAGGCTCGCGTCCAGGAAGCCGCCGGACCGCAGCGCGGCCGTGCCCGCCGGCGGGGCCGGTGGCGGTGGCGGCGGGCCGACTGGCTGCCACGTGCCGTCCGGGTTACTGGCATTGCTGGCATTGATGAACGTCCACTCGATGCACCGCTGCCGGGGAGCGTGGAGCGCTGGCCGCGGACGCGGCGTTTGCCCAGGCAGCGGAGCCACCTGGCGCTGCGGGCACGAACCGGGCGGAGAGCTGAACCCCCAGGCCAGCACATCGGTGGTCGAAGGCGGCACGGTCAGCAGGCCGAGCCGGTAGCTCATGTTGGCGGGGATCGGCCGCGGCTTTCTCCCATTCCGGTGGCCCAGGAACGACCGGTCCCACGCCTGCACTCCATCCAGCCGGGGCCTGGCCCGGGCAGGCGGCGGCGCGAACGTCTCCCGGGCGTCCGAGCTGAGGACGATCACCGACTTTACTTTCGCCCCTCGGATCACGGGCCAGCTCAACGCTGTCGTGCCCGGGGCCTGCGAGCCGGTTCCCCGCCCAGCCGGCCGCGGAGCTGCGTGCCCTGGCCCGGCGGTGACCTGGCCGCAGGCAGCAGCGAGCAGCCCGGCGAGCACGAACGGCATTGACCTGCCAATCAAGCGAGAGCGCATACTCACTAGACGGCTGCGCACGCCCCGATGGTTGCAGACAACGAAAGGGTTTACCGGAGCTGCCCGGGGATCAGGTCAAGGCCGGTTGTGTTCGTTTCCACGAGCCAGAATGTGCCGGTGCGCTCCGACGCCTCGATGTCAGGCGACCGGGTCGCGGTCACGTAGAGCTTCGAGCCGTCGAAGTAGCAGTTGGTGGCGTGCTCGCCAAGGCGGATCTCCTCGAGCACCTCGCCGTCCGGTGAGATCACCGTCACGCCCAGGGAGACGGTGGTGGCGACGAACAGCCGGCCGTCCGCGGCGAACGCCATGCCGTCGGGGACGTGGCCGTCGGAGAGCTGGCAGAACGTGACCGGCTCGCCGTTGCCGTCGAGCCTGCAGATCCTGTGCGCCATCGACTCGGTCCAGTACAGGCGCTGCTCGCGGTCGAAGGCGATCCCGTTGGGGTACACACCGGGTCGCTCGAGGAGCATCTCGCCCGCGCCGTCCGGCCCGACGGCGAACAGCCGGCCAGGGACGCGGACATCGAACCTGAAGTCCTGCTCGGAGCCTGACTCGGTGAAGTACAGGCGGCCGTCGGGCCCGAACGCGAGATCGTTCGGGCCGTACAGCTTGTAGCCGGCTGACCTCGGAGACCAGCAGCTCGACCGTGCCGTCCGCGCGCACCCTCTGGATGCCCGAGATGGCGCTGGTGTCGCCGCTGCCAGGCACGTTACCGCCCTGGGTGACATAGACCGCGCCGTCCGTGCCGACCACGGTTCCCCACGGCGAGCCTCCGGTGCGCGCGAACGTCGTCGTCTGGCCGCCGCTGTACTCGAGCAGTTCGCCGACGTTGCCGTCGCACAGCACGATCCGCCCGTCGGCGAGCACGGCCGGGCCTTCGGGGAAGCCGAGGCCGGAGGCAAGCAGAGTCGATTCCAAGGCAGGTCCTATCAGGGGTAAGGATCAGGCGAAGGAGAAGTGCTCGAAGTCGAAATCGGACAGTGGCTGGCCTACCTTCGCGGCCGAGTAACCGGTGATCTTGGTGCTGTAAGCGTCGAGCGCGTCGATGAACGCCGGGAGGATATAGCCGCCCTCGTTGAAGTCGATGAGCTGCATCTCGCGCTTGAGCTCCTTGCGGACGGCAGCGCTGGCCGTGGCGTTCGCCTGGTTGTAAAGGCTGATGTAATGCGGCAGGTGCCAGTGCGTCTCGTTGTACGGCGAGCCCGGCAGCATCGACTGGGCGACCTGCGCCAGGTACGGAGAGTAGTTGTAGAAGTCCTGCGAGAAGGTCCAGTGCAGGTAGTTGGGCCGAAGAAGGTGGTCGGGTCGACCGTCTTCAGGTTGATCGTCACCCCGGCCGCCTTGGCCTGCTGCTGGAGCACGGTGGCCATCGCGACGGTGCCCGTAGCGACCGGCGAGGTGACGAGCTGCACGGTGAGATTTTCCTGGCCGGCCTTCTTCAGCAGGAACTTGGCCTGGCTGATGTCCTGCGAGCGGTGCAGCGAGGAGTCGAAGTCGGGATCGTACAGGGAGAACACGTCGGAGCCGGCCATGGCGTCTCCGTTGATCGCCGCGTCGATCAGCTGCGGCCGGTCGACCAGCAGCCGCATCGCCTGCCGGACGTTCACGTCGCTGAACGGCGCCTGATCGGTTCGCATGGTGAACGGGGTGATGGCGCCGGTGCGCGACACCACGGTCCGCACGCTGCTCGTCGTCTTGAGCACTGAGATCTGCGGGCCTTCGAGCGCCCCGGCAGCGTGGATCACCCCGGTCGTCAGCGCGTTCTGCAGCGAGGTGCTGTCGCTGAAGTCGATGACCGTGACCGAGTTGACGTACGGCAGGCCAGCTCTCCAGTAGTTGGGGTTCCTGACGAACACGCTGCGCTGGCCAGGGGTGAAGCTCTGGTACTTGAACGGCCCGGTGCCGTTCGGCTGCTTCGGGTTGAAGCCGACCGGCACGATGTAGAGGTAATACCAGTAGGCGAGCTGGTCGATGAAGCTGCCGTACGGGCTGGTCATCGGCACCAGGACAGTGTGGCTGTCCAGGGCCTTCAGGTTCTTGGCATCGACTGGGCCGAGCGGCGTCGACCCGACAAGCTTCTGGCTCAGGATGCGCCGCAGCGTGAAGATCACGTCATCGGCGGTCAGCGGCTTGCCGTCGTGGAAGGTGATGCCGCGCCGCAGGCTGATCACCCATTCCGCGTTCGACTTGCGCGGGCTGATGTCTTCGGCAAGCACGAACTCGGTCCGCGCCGCAGGGTTGAGCTGGAGCAGCGGCTGGTAAAGAGACTGGGCGCGGGCGGTGTCCAGGTAGGTCAGGCCCCTGTGCGGGTCCAGCGTGTCCGAGCCTGACCCGCCGGTCAGACCGACCTTGAGGTCGCCGCCGCGGTGGCGCGCGGCGCCAGGTCCCTGAGTGGCCGGCTCCGACGAGCCGGAGGAGCTCGACCCGCTGCACGCGGCGAGTGCGCCGCCGGCGCCCGCGACGGCGCCGGTGATCGCCAGCCCGCGAAGGAAATCGCGCCGGCCAGGCGAACCCGGGCCCTGCCCGGGGCGATCCGGGCGTTCGTGATGATGGGGGGTGTCACTCATGGTGCCGACCTCTCATTCGCCGATGTCCGACGATATCCGGTGGCGGATTGCGTAACAACGTCTCCTTAAGGGTTATTTTCGGCGACATAATCGCTGCGGCGCACCAGCCCGGTGACGGGCTGCCCGCGCAGGTAGCGGCGAACGTTCTCGGCGGCGGTCCGGGCGCCGGAGAGCATGGTGCCTGACACGATGCTGGAGTTGTGCGGTGCGCCGAGCACGTTCGGCAGGTCGAAGAACGGGTAATCCGCCCGGAACGGCTCGTCCCCGGCCGGCTCGTGCCACCAGGTGTCGAGTCCGGCCCGGAACTCCGGGTTCGCGCGCAGGTGCTCGTAGAGGGCCTGCTGATCGACGATGGCCGCCCTGGCCACGTTCACCAGGATCGCGGCCGGCTTCATCAGGGCGAGTTCGCGGGCGCCGATCAGCCCCCGGGTCGCCAGGGTCAGCGGCAGGCAGAGGACGACGATGTCGGCGGCCGACAGCACCTGGTCAAGGCCGGCGAGCGGGCTCACGGCGTCCGCGGGCTCGCTGGCCGCTCCGGTGCGGGTCACGGCGTGGACGCTCGCGCCGAATGCCTTCATCAGCCGAGCCGTCGCGACGCCGATCCCGCCGAAGCCGAGTATGGCGCACGTCGCGCCGTCCAGGACCTGCGACGGCACCCACTTGTCGAACCGGCCGACGGCCATGGCCGCGTGCTTTCCTGGCAGTCCCTTAGCCAGGCTCAGGGTCATCGCGAGCACGTACTCCGACATCGGCCCCGCGTACGCGCCGGCATTGCCTGCTACCAGCAGGCCGGCAGGCAGCGCCGCGAAGTCGACCGCGTCGACGCCCGCCGAGAGCAACTGGAGGAACTGCGGGCGCCCGCCGGCCGCGAGCACGCCGGGCGGTATCTCCCTGGGCACTTCCCAGGAGACCACGGCGTCGGCGCGCCGAATGGCTTCAGCGCGCTGTTCGCCGTCCAGTTCAAAGGTGCTGACGATCGTGGCGTCGTTTGCCAGAACTTCAGAGTTGATCCTGGCGTACTCACCGTCTGCCGGGTAGGTCACCGCTACCAGCGGTTCCGTGGTCATCGGGTGGTCGTCCAATCACGTTCAGTTCGGGATCGCGGCCTGCCAGGAATCATCGGCTTTGGGCAATGGTATGCCACCTCACGTCGATGAAGCTGGCCGATCCGTCCTGAGTCAGAAGCGCGACGCAACCCGATTCAGCCGATTGCAGGCGGTAAGACGCGCAGGCAGCATCGCCGACGAAGGCTTCGACGACGCCATTCCTGACTACCACTTGCAATGGCAAGCGACCAGTCAGTGGCCGGGCGAGCCTGCCTTCGACGATTGGCGCGAAGTCTGCTGTCGGCAGCTCCACTTCTTCGCCTGCATCAGACGCCGAGGGCTCAAGCCCTACGGCTCTAATCCTGCCCTCGCTCGGGTAACACAGGACGGCGACTCCCCGGTCGAGTTTCTCGTTCGTCGCGAGGACGACTCCGATGATGGCAGTATCGGCTGACCAGGACATGGACAGCGAGAGAACGTATTCATCGGCTGGCTCCGTCGGCTCAAGAATGCAGTACCCGAAGTGCCCGGGCGCTTTCACCGAGAACGACCCGTCGTCGCTACTCCATTCGCCAGCGCGATAGGAGGCACGGTAGGTCAGTTCAGACCGCTTGCACTCATCCACTTTGTCTGACATGCGGAGGCTGAGTTCGTCGTTGTCAAGCACAATTTCGCGGGGCATTCCGAGGTCGCCTGCCCACAGCCAGTTACCGGTCTTCGGCGTAGGCTCGGGGTTGCGGTCAGGAATCCACCCGAAGGCGACACGCCGACCGGCATCATCGGTGAGTGACTTTGCTGCGTACCAGTTCTGGCCATCCAGCCGATCATGGCTAAAGGCGTGCCAAGGCCCGCGCGGGTCGTCCGCGAACCGGTACACCGTCCCTCGCCTATCGGTGAAGCGCGAGTACGCCATTATCCATTTATCGCCCAGCCGAAAGAGTTCCGGGCACTCAGGGCAGTGCGTGAGAAAGGTCTCGTACAAGATTGCCGTCTTGCTCCAGGATTGCAGATCCGGCGAGGTGCGCAGCGCCACTGCACCTCGCGAAGGCGCGGGGCCTGACTTCGAGCGGGTGGACAGCAGCATCCAGTAGCACCGTTCATCCTCGTGCCAGAAGACGAACGGATCTCGCCAGTCCTGACGCAGGAAAGTGTCTAGCTCGGGCACCGAGACCGGATTCGACGGATCCTTGGTCCAGGTCACGCAGTCCGGGCTCGTTGCGTGGCAGACCGACTGAGTGATCTTTGCGCCGGGCGCGTGCCCTGTGTAGAAGATGTGGTAGCCGGTTTCCGTCCGCAGGACCGAGCCGGTCCAGATCCCGCCACTGTCCGGATCGGACTCCGCGCCTGGGGTCAGCGCATCAGGGAGCCGCTCCCAGTGCACGAGATCGGCCGAGCAAAGATGCCGCCAGGTGGTGCGCAGCCGCTCTGGGAAGTGCAGTGAACCGGGCGGAGGCGTCAGGCAGAAGAGGTGGTAGGTACCAGCGTCATAGAACGGCACTACGTCGCCCACTGGCGCATGGTCCGGCCATCGGCCAAAGGCCCCCGGGCTGAGTCGGCGGATATCAGTCACGTCACTTCACCTTCGATCAGTCACGTAGCGGCATCAGGTCCGGAGTTGTCCCTGGCCCAAAGAGATGGCACCGGATCCAGCGATCAGCGCTGAGCCGCTCGACTCCGGGCATCGACGTCTCGCACACGGGCATTCGCGACGGGCACCGAGGCGCGAACGGGCAGCCGGTCCCGCCCGGCAGGTCACGGACCGTGTCCTTGCGCGCTGGCGTCACCGAAGTACTTCCGGCGTTCGACCGCCGCGGGACGGATCGCACAAGCAGCCGGGAATACGGGTGCTGAGGGCCTGATATCAGCTCGCCGCTCGACGCCGATTCGACGAGGTACCCGGCGTACATCACCAGGGTTCGACTCGTCGAATAGTTCGCGCTCGCGAGATCGTGCGTGATCATCAGCATGCCGATATCGCGAGTCCGCCGCAGGTCGTCGAGCAGATTCAAGATTCCTACCCGAACCGAGACATCCAGCATCGAGGTGGGCTCGTCCGCGATGACCAGCGCGGGACTCGCGGCGAGAGCGCGGGCAATCGCCACGCGCTGACGTTGGCCACCGGACAGTTCGTGCGGGTACCGACGAGCGATGCCCGGTACCGACGACAGCCCGACATCGTCCAGCAGCGCAGCGAGGGCGTCGTCCAGAGTTCGGGAACCAGCCGACCGGTGGATCTTGATCGCCCGGGCCAGGTGATGATGCACGGTATGGACCGGATTCAGGGAGCTGAACGGATCTTGAAAAATCATCTGCACCTGGTGCCGGTACGAACGCGAGGCATGCCGGGGCTCGGCGCGCACGACGTCCCGGCCGTCGAGCAGGATCTGTCCGGATGTCGGCCGGACAAGCCTCGCCACGAGCCGGGCGACTGTGCTCTTTCCGCTGCCCGACTCTCCGACCAGGCCCACAGACTCACCGGCCAGGACGCCGAAGGACACCTCATTCACGGCCCTGACAACCCGCCGGTTACGTACCCGCCCGCTGGTGAAGATCTTATTCAGGCTCTGCACTTCGAGCAGCGGAGCTTGCTTCGCCTGGTCGCCCTGGCGTGACTCAGTCATCGGGTGAGCCCTGCGCCGAATACAGGTGGCAGGCTACCTGATGGCCCGGCCCCACCTCTCGCAGCGCGGGGGTGGCAAACTCGTGATAGGACTGGCGTTTCGGACACCGAGCGAAGAACGTGCACCCTGTTCGATCTCCAATCAGATCAGGAACCCTGCCTGGCAGGGCCTCGAGCCGACCGCCCGGGCTATCGACCGACATGGCTGAGGCAAGCAGCCCTGCCGTGTACGGATGGAGCGGGCTGAAGACCACGTCTTTCGCGGGCGCCACCTCAACCAGCCCGCCCGCGTACATCACGGCGACCCGCGATGCGCGCTCCGCAACTAGATCCAGGTCGTGCGAGATGAGCAAGACCGAGAATCCCATTTCCTCACGAAGCCGGGCGAGCTCATCCATGATGCTGCGCTGCACGACGACGTCAAGCGCCGTCGTGGGCTCGTCCAACACTATGAGGCCTGGCTGCAGGGCCAGCGCCATCGCAATGACGCAGCGTTGCCGCATGCCTCCGGACAGCTCGTGCGGGTAAGCGCGTCGGCGCGCAGGATCAATGCCGACCAGTTCAAGCAGTTCAGGTACAGCCGCCCTGGCCTCTTTACGCGATCCGCCCCGATGAGAGCGAATCACGTCGGCGATCTGACTCTGGATGGTCATGACTGGATTCAGCGAGTTCATCGCGCCCTGCATGACCAGCGAGACGTCCTCCCACCGGTACTTTCGCAATTGGGCCGGCTTCATGGCCAGTACGTCCGCGCCGCTGAACCTGACCTGGCCACGGCACAACGCGCTCGGGTGCAACACTCGCAAAAGCGCGTGGGCAACAGTCGACTTGCCGCTGCCGGACTCGCCGACGAGCCCGAGGATCTCACCGCGCCCGATGCTGAACGACACGTCGTTGACCGCCCTGACGACGCCAGCAGCAGACGGGAATTCAACAGTCAGATTCTCAACCTCAAGCACGGATTCGCTACGCAGCATCGGATACCCCGCTCGCACCACGCCCGGCCCTGTGACGTGCCACCTTCGGTAGCCCGAACCTTCGCAGCCGCGGGTTTGTCACTTCATCTACGGCGAAGTTGAGCAGCGCCAATGCTCCCGACGCGGCAGCGATGCAGGCGCCAGCCGGGACGAACTCCCACCACGCCCCCTGCAGAAGACCTGCGTTGTTCGAAGCCCAGTAGAGGATGGTGCCCCAACTCACTGAGCCCAGGTTTCCCAGACCTAGAAATTCAAGGGCAGCCTGCGCGGCAATGCCGTAGGCAATCGCGCCGAAGAGTCCGCTGGCAATGAGCGATGCAAGGTTGGGAAGCACCTCGACAAGGACGATGCGCACGCTACGCTCGCCGATCACTTTCGCGGCGCCAACATAGTCGCGCTTGACGACCGATAGCGCCTGGGACCGAATGACGCGAGCCATGCCCGCCCAGCCGGCAATTGCCAGTACGAAGATAATCGATAGCGTGGAATGCGGGAGAAAGGCAGCCATCACCACCAGCAGCGGCAGACCGGGAATCACCAGAAAGATGTTCGTCAGCAACGTCAGAAAATTGTCGACTATTCCACCTGAATAGGCCCCGACCAGTCCTATGCAGACCCCGATTATTGTCACGCCCAGGCCCGTCAGCAGGCCGACGGTAAGTGAGTCGCGCGCTCCCCACACCACCTGAGCGAAGACGTCTCCGCCCTGACCTGTCGTGCCGAACAGATGCTTGAGGGAAGGGGCCGCGTTCGGCGGCCCCACCACCGCTTGCGGATCGCCGTGGGCGATGATCGGGGCAAAGAGACCGATCATGATCAGCAGCAGGACTACCCCTGCCCCGAACAACGCCTTCTTGCTGCTCAGGAGTCGCTGGGTGACAGACTGAAGAGTCCTCATGGGCGGCGAACCGTCGGATCTAGAAACACGTACAGCAGATCGACCAGGAAGTTAGCTCCAAGTACGCCAACCGTGATTATCAGCAGCAAGCCCTGGATGAGCGGATAGTCGACCTCTTCAACTGAGTTGTACAACAGAAAGCCCAGCCCTGGGTAGGAGAACACGATCTCGGTTAGCAATGCGCCGCTGACGATGAATCCGACAGCAATGCCGGCAGCTGTCGTGGTCGGCAGGAGCGCGTTTCTGGCGCCATAGCTGAGAGCTATTCGCAGCGGATGCAGGCCCTTTGCTGTCGCCATCGTTATATAGTCCTCTGACAGCACCGATATCATCGTGCTTCGCATCAATATGAGCCAGCTCCCGACCGACACGAAGACGATGGTCGCGACTGGCAGGAGCGTGTGAACGGCGACATCGCCGACGAAGGCCCAGGATACGGCAGGACTGCTGTATGAGCTATAGGAATGGCTGATGGGAAGCCAGCCAAGTTTGATTCCGAACACATAGAGGGCCGCCATGGCGAGCCAGAAGTACGGAATTGCCCCGAAGAAGATCGACAGCGGGGTAATAACAGCGTCCGCGCGCCCCGCACGTTTCCATCCCGCGAAGATGCCCAGCGATACCCCAATGCTGAAACCAAGGACAAGGGAAACGGTTCCGAGCAGTAGCGTCCACACTATGGCGGAGCTAATCACGTGCGCGACGGGTGTCGGAAAATAAGTGATAGATATACCGAGGTCGCCATGGAAAAGCTGACTTAGATAAGTGCCGTATTGCGAGAACAGGGGTGCTGAGGATAGCCCATAGACTGTTCTTATCGAATTTACCTGAGCCGGCGTCAGCTGGGTCGCTATCCGCGCGACAAGATTGGCCGCCGGATCTCCTGGTGCGAGGCGAGGAAGCAGGAAATTAATCGTGATCGATCCCCACAGGGCCACCAGGTAGAAGCCGAGGCGAGTTGTCAGATACCTCATCGGCTGTCCTTTAATCTCCGAGGGCGTGCCCAGGGCCGCCGGCCCTGGGCACGCCCTCGCACGATTACCTCTTTGGCTTGACCGTGGTCAGAACTATGACGGCGCCCGGGTAGCGGCTCTGCCCGGTGGCGTACGGATCTGATTCGCTCGGGAAATCGGTGAACTTGGTCGTGTTGAACTCTCCCCAGTCGGGCGCGGTGAAGAGCGGGATAATCGGAGCGTCCGCGACGAACACCTTCTGCAGTTCGTCCGCGATGGACTTCTGCGTCGCAGGATCAGTCGCCGCCGCGAACGCGGTCAGCAATTTCGTAGCCCGCTTGTCGCAGTATCGACCCCAGTTCAGGTTCGTCTCCTTGCCAACCGGCACGACAGTGTTGCACGACATCGTGAAGTTGTAGAAGTCGTAAGGAGTTGGACCGAGATCCCCATACATGTGCGCGAGCTGGAAGTGGCCGAGGCTTACGTCGCTGATGACGGCATTCCAGTCCTTCGGCGTTACCGTCAGGTCGATTCCGATCGCCTTAAGATCACGGGCGATGTTCTGGGCCGAGGCGACGAAGTCGGTGGATGTCGATCCAGTCTCGATGGTGTACTGCATCTTCGCGCCTGACGGTGTCGTCCTGATCCCGCCGGCTCCCCGCTTGTAGCCAGCGGCGTCAAGTATCTGATTCGCCTTCGCGACATCTAGCTTCGTCCAGTCGAACGGGGATAGCGCCGAGCTATCGAACCAGGTCGAGTGCGGGTCCAGACCCGTCGCATTGGACGTGCTGACGTAGTTTCCGTAGACCGCCTGGACGTCGGCCGTCCGGTCAATGGCCATGCTCATCGCCTTGCGGACGACCGGATCGTTGAACGGCGCCATCGTTGTGTTCAAGACCAGTGGCACTGTGTACCCGGTCGGCGCGAACCAGTACGTGTAGTTGGGGCTCTTGGCCGCGTAGACCTTCGCGACGTTCGGGACGTAGATGTCGCCCCAGTCGATATCTCCTTGGATGAGAGCCTCATCTACCTGGTCATTGCCGGCATAGGCCGGATAGCGGATGCCATCGAAATATGGCTTGCCTTTCTGCCAGTAGTGCGGGTTCTTGTCAAGCTCGTATACTTGCGACTGGAACGTGGCGACCTGGGTAAAGGGCCCGGTCCCGACGGGATTCGGGTTCGTGTATTTGGTCGGATCACTGACCTTCGACCAGACGTGCTGCGGCACGATGACCTGCTGGCCTACCTGGCCGAGTGCCGGCGCGAACGACTCATTGAATGTGAAGGTAACTGAGAAATTACCGTTGGCCACTACGCTGGCCACGTACGGGAATCCGCCGCCGGCGAAGTCCTGCTTCAGCAACTGGAACGTGTACACGACATCCTTTGCCGTGAAGGCCGTGCCGTCGGACCACTTAACGCCTTGCCGAAGCGTGAAGGTCAGGCTCTTCGCATCCGTCCCGAACGTCCATCCTGTCGCGAGCCAAGGGGTGAACTTTCCGTTGGTGGGCGTATAGACTGCCAGCGGCTCGTAGATCGCGGTAGTGGTGCCAGGAACGGCATCTGGCGAAAACGGATTGAAGTTCCTGGCGAATACCGTATTGCCTTCGCGACCAATCGTCAAAATTGCCTTGCTGCCGCTGCCGCCGCCAGCTTTAGTTCCGCTGGCTGAGCATGCGGTCAGGCTTAGGGTTCCCGCAAGGACCGCCGCTAGAACTGCGGCGATTGCTCTCCCGAACTTCACTGACACTCCTCCTCCACATCTACCACTGATATCGGCTCTCCGTGGGAGCTCCCATATCTCTCGCCGATCCACTTGCGGGGCCGAGACCGCCGCTCCTAGCGCTCGTCCGGATGCGCGTCCCAGCTTCGGACTTCATTTCTCGTTGGCCCGCTCGTACGAGCTAATGACTGCTCGTATGTAGATAGAAGTGTCCTACTGTATAGAGGGCCTTGTCAAGACATCTGCCCAAGTCAATGGACACGGCTGGGACGTGAGCGCTAGCATGGGGCGTTTGCCTGCGACCACCATCCGATCTCGGCTGCGTTTGAGAACGCTCATCTGAGAGGATAGTTTTCTCGTCCTGGCCGCTGCAGGCCTACAGCCTCTGCGCAGTCGCGCAACGCCGGTTACGTCGTGGACGGTCCGCCGCTAGCCCGTCAGCGCCCGGATCTCCAGCGAGTCGAAGTCAGCACGGCCTTCTTCGACGATGAGGCCAAACCGGCCGGACGGCAGGTCATAGCGCACGCAGTTGATGAGCAGCATCTCGTCGACGTAGACCTCGTAGAAGGGCCACTTGGTGACGACGCGCACGTTGTATCTGGTGCTGAGTGCCAGGTCGACTCGCCTGACTTGCAGTTTGTCCAGCTGATGGATTCGAGTGAGCAAGATCTCTTGCGCATCGATGTCCAGCAGCACGGCGTAGCAGCCGCCCGCTTCGTCGGCATGAAACACGAGGCCGGCTGACCGCCCCTCGCGAATAGTCACATTCACCGAGAGCACGAAGTCCTGATGCTTAACTCCCCCGAGCACAATTGACCATCCGGTGCCGCAGCTGCCAGTCGCGCCGGACTCGCTCGCGTTCCACAGCCCCCCGCCCAGCTGGCGCGCGGGCGTGGCAGCGATGGTAGCTACATCCTCGCGCAAGCGCGCGCCGAGATGCGGCGCCGGGATCGGATGATAAATTGCCCTCAGAAAACCTTCTGGTGTTGTCGTCAGGATCTTCGGGGTGCTCAATACGCCCCAGGTGAAGTCGCCACAATCATGATCGCCCTGGCGTTCGCATTGGAAATAGAACAGATATCGAGTGCCATTGAAATCCACCGAGCGGCAGCTGGTGCCTTCCCACCATCGCGCGCCGATCAGGACATTTTCTGATAGCTCGCGGAACGGAGCGTCGATGCTATCACTCACCGCATAGATGGTCCCCATCTCTACGTTCGGATCAGAAAATGAGCCACGTCGGCTTCCGTACGCCGTCCCGGTGAGCAGGGTCAGATACCAACGACCATCGAGGAAAAATACATCAGGAACCTCGATAGTCGCATAACGTCGCGGGGAGAATGCTGGCGGCAAGATCTCCCAGGACAGCAGATCGCGGGACCGGGCATGGGCTACGCAGCCACGCTGCGCGAAGTCGCCAGCGGGCACATAGGTGGCCAGGAATGCATGAAACCAGCCTGTCGACTCATCCCTGACGATCACCGGATCGCGCCAGCCGACTGCTCCGGTCTCGTCCGGATGCGACTCGCTTACATACCACCGCGGATCGGGCGCCATGACGGGCTCGGGATGCTTCGTCCAACAATAGAGATCGCTCGACGTGGCCAGCATCGTTCGTTGTATGCGGCCTTGTTCCGCTCGTGAGCGGCCGGTGTAGTAAAGGTAATAACGGCCCTCATGCTCGATGATGTGGCCAGTCCACGGCTTCATGTCGTCGACCGCTCCGGCATATCCTGGCGGAATCGCCGGGTCTTGCTCATCCCAGTCGAAGAGGTTTGCGCTAGTGGCGTGACCTATCCAGTCGAGCGCATCGGGGTCGGCTTCGGCTCCAGGTCGCGGTCGTGACAGGTAGAACGAGTGCAGGAGATCTCCGCGCTGGACCATCCAGAAATCCCAGTGGTAACGCTTGCGGGGGTGATAGTGCATCACAACGCCTCGACCGGCGAGCCGCTGGATGGCCGGGGCTCTCCGCTCGGCCGCTCTGGAAGAGTCCGGCGCAGGTCAGCATCAGGAACGATCAGGTCCAGTGCCGCCGCAATGCCCTGACTGCTTATTCCATAGCGGCTGAACAGGTATTCCTGGCCGCCGCCCGCTGCGAAGGTGTCGTCGATGCCGACTCGGACCAGGCGCTTGCCGAGGGCTCGCTCGGCGATCAATTCAGCAACGGCCGAGCCCAGCGCGCCAACTCGAAGGTGATTCTCAGCAGTAACCACGCCGAACCGAGTCCTGCTGATCGCGGCTGACACGGCCTGCTCAGGAAAGGGCTTGAGCGTCGCTACGTGTATGTGATTGAGATGTATATCCTGATCGCGGGCGTGCGCGACGACTGCGGCGCCTAGCCCGGTTGACAGGCCGCTTGTGAGCAGCACAGCGTCGTCACCGTTCGCGAGCACCCGCACCTGACCTAGCTCGAGCGGACTGGCAAACTGACGGCGGACCTGGCCCCTCAGCATTCTGCAGTAGACAGGTCCGGGCAGATCAGCGATCGCCGGCCACAGCGTTTCTATCTCCGTGGCATCACCAACCTCCAGCACGGTCATGTTCGGCAGCGCTCTCATGAGAGCTAGGTCTTCAATGGCCTGATGGGTAACGCCGCCCGGTGTCAGCAGACCTGGCAGGAAGCCGAAGATCCGGACGGGCAATGCCGGGTACGCGATGTTCAGCGCGATCTGCTCGTACGGGCGTCGCGTGGCGAAGACGGCGAACGTCGGATAAACGGGGATCATGCCCTCACGCGCCAACCCGCTCAGCACGCCCGCGATGTTCTGCTCAGCCATGCCGAGCGACAGGTACCGTTCGGGATATCTGGCCTTGAAGTCGTCAGCTTCGCACGAGCTTGTCAGGTCGTTCGTGACACAGACGATGCGCTCGTCGGCGGCCGCTTGAGCTACGAGTGAGCGTGCGAACGGCCGGGCGACATAGCGCTCGGCAGGGTGCGTCATAGAGCAGCCCGCAATGGTGTTGCCGAGGTGTCATTCAGCGCCGCGACTTCCTCGCCTGGCGCGAACCTCACGAAGTGCAGCCGCGACGGGTACCTGACCTGCAATGAGGGGATCCCCTGCCAAGGCTTCGTCCTGCACACGATGCAGGTGGGGACATCCGGCGACCGGCGGGCTGCTGCCGCCGCGATCGCGGCGGGATCGTGGCCGTCGACCTCACGGGCGTCCCATCCGAAGCTGCAGATCTTGCCGGCTATGGGCTCCATATCCATGACATCCCGTGGGGCGCCATCTACCTGCAATGAGTTCGCGTCGACCAGCACGACGACGTTGCCCAGCCGATGATGAGCACCGGCAGCGAAGGCTTCCCAGGTCTGTCCCTCTTCCAGCTCTCCGTCACTGATCAACACCCAGATGGTCCCCGGCTGCGCCTTTATCTTGCGAGCGGCGGCCATGCCCAGGCCCACCGACAGGCCTTGCGCCAGCGAGCCAGTGGTCGCCTCCATTCCAGGCGACTGCTCCGATCCGATCATCTCAAGCGCCGAACCGTCCAGGGCGTAGTGCTCCAGATCGTCGGGGGCCAGCCGGCCTACCTCAGCGAGGGTCGCGTACAGCGCCCCGGCGTAATGGGCGGGCGATAGCACGAAACGATCGTGTACGCCGTCTCGTTCACCGTTGAATCCGTAGCCCTGGGTACCCGGACTCCCCGGTCGCGGCGGTCTGGTCTGCTGGGCGTCAGCCCGTTTGGTGAGTGCCGGACCCAAATGCATCAAACGCAGGTACAAGGTGGCGAGTATCTCGGCAGATGAACAAGCCTGCGCCAGGTAAGCACCGCCGCGCTGGACAGCAAGCTGCACCATCCGGCGCCGCATCCGGCGCGCTACCTCGAGTTCAGAAGGGGATTCCAATCTTCTCTGGCCTCATTCGAGCGTAAGCACGCTCATGCGTGCGGCTCCGAATATAACAATGCACGCGGGGACGGTCAAGCAGAGCCGAGCCCATCCGGCCTGGCCGTCGATCGGCCGCCCCGGTGGTCATCGGCTATTGCGACGAGCGGCCGCGATCGGCAAGCGCCAGCACGTCAGCCGCGGCTGCGGCATCGGTGACCAGCACGGACGCGAGCCCCGATCTGAGTACCGCGAGTATCGCGCGCGTCTTAGCCTGCCCGCCCGCGGCAGCTACCACGGTGGGTACCTTGCGTATTTCAGCCGCTGTCATCGCGATCGTGCGTGATTCAAGTCCGGGATCTACCGGGGCGCCGTCGGCATCGAGCAGGAGCGCGCAGAAGTCTGCGGCCACGCCGAACTGGCGGAGATTCTCCCTGTCGGCGCGCGGAAGCGAACTGATGTAGCCCGACTCGGCGGGATCCCAGGACCCGATGCCGAGCACGGCCTTTGTGACACGGGGGAACATGGCGACGGTCGATGCGATCAGCGGCTCACGGCGCAGCGCCTCGGCGACGGCAGCGTCCGAAACCAGGAACGGAGCATGTAGCTGGAACGCCTGGCCGCCGGTCTTGACCGCGACACGCCTGACGATGTCAGAGGAGTTAACGGCGATAACCCCCGAGCTCGTCACACCGATTAGCTGCACGACGGGGCAGGCTGGCAACGCGGGAAGCGCCGTAGCAGCCGCATCGATCGTCTTGCCCCAGCCGACCCCGAGCACGTCGTCGGCTTCGAGGATCTCAGCGATATACAAGGCGGTAGCCGGACCCAGCTGAGCCGGAACCGCAGGTGCGGGCACCGGCCCTCCTGACAGCACCATCGCTGATCCAAGCCCGAACTTCCGCTCTAGCTGAAGGCCAAGCTCAGCGTTGAGCGATGCGGGCGTCGTGACTTCGACTCGGGCGATACCTACCTCCCGAGCCCAGTCGATGAGCCTGGCGACCTTGAATCTCGAGATCGAGAACTCATCGGCAATCTGACTCTTGGTACGTCCCTCCAGGAAGTAGCGCCGAGCGACTGCGGCGGCGCGCAGAGTCTCTCTCGGCATGCTGTCCAGCCCGTCGGCATCCGCACCAGGATCAGAATTCTTGACCATCTTCGCCCTCCGGAGGCGTTGTCCTAGTTGCTCATCTGTTCGTGACAGCGTTAGAGTGTGCAGCGTATCTCTTTCGCAGGTGAAGCGCTCTCCTCCGCCGGGTCAGTGATTGCTAACCCTGGTCTGGCGTGTCAGGTTGCACAACTGGGCCACTACCGAACCTCTCAGCCGATCGATGATCGTCTGAGACCCCTGACCAGTTAGGAATCAATGTCTTAGGAGTTGCCTTGGCTCAACGATTGGTTGCTGGGGTTGACTGTTCCACGCAGGCGACGAAGGTTGTGGTACTTGACGTGGACACGGGACGGGTCGTCACCACCACGCGGGCACCACATCAAGTCTTCGGTACCAACGGTGCCCGCGAGAGTGATCCAGGCGAATGGATCACATCGCTAGCGACAGCGCTCAAGGCGACCGATCGCTCCCGCGATCTGGAGGCGATCTCGATCGCCGCCCAGCAGCATGGCCTCGTCGTTCTCGGTAGCGATGGCTCAGCGATGCGTCCTGCGATTCTGTGGAACGACACCCGCGCAGTCGAGGATTCTCACGCGCTCATCGCCGAGCTTGGTGGTCCGAGCGCGGCAGCCAAGCTGATCGGCAGCCTTCCTGGACCGGCCTTCACGGTCTGCTCGTGGATGTGGCTGCGGCGGACCGAGCCGGAACTCGTGGAGGCGGCTCACGCCGTTCGGCTTCCGCACGACTGGCTTACCGAGTTCCTGACTGGCCAGGGTGTGACCGATCGCGGTGATGTATCGGCGACTGGATGGTGGTCGCCATTGTCAGGCGACTATATCGCCGACGTCATGAACTTGCCGGGAGTGCGGCTCCGTGCCGACATGCTGCCCCGGGTGCTGGGCCCGGATGAGCCCGCTGGCCGGGTCTGCGCGACCGCCGCCGAGCTGCTGGGACTGCGGCCAGGGATCGTCGTCGGACCCGGAACGGGCGACAATCCGGCAACAGCACTAGGCCTCGGGCTTCATCCCGGCGTTCCTGTTGTCAGTCTGGGAACGTCAGGCACCGTGTTTACCGTGTCGACCGCGGCGGCCACTGACCCGAGCGGGACGGTGGTGGGCCTGGCGGACGCAACAGGCCGCTACCTGCCGCTGGCATGCACACTGAACTGCACGATGGCGGTTGATCGCGTCGCTGATTGGCTCGGGCTCGGTCGTGACGAGATCGCCGGGGACTCCGCCGGGGTGGTCGTGCTCCCGTACTTCGATGGCGAGCGAACACCAAATGTCCCGCACGCAGCCGCGTCGATCGTCGGGCTCAGGCACACGACCAGCGCTGGCCACATACTTCGAGCGAGTTACGAGGGCGCGGTGGCGTCACTCCTCGGGGCCCTCGATGTGATTCAGGTGAACTCCTCTGGTCTTGAGGACGATGAGCCGATCATCCTGGCCGGAGGTGGCTCCAGGGGCAGCGCGTGGCAGGAATGCATCGCCGCATTGTCCGGTCGCGCGATCCGCATCGCCGAGGAGCCTGAGCCAGCAGCCGTGGGCGCGGCATTCCAAGCGGCTGCCGTGCTCGAGCAACGGAGCGCCGACGCGGTCGCACGGGAGTGGGGGCGGGTCAGTCCCGCGATCAGCGCGGCCTGCCCGATCGATGACGCGACACTCCACCGTATTCGCCGGGCTCAGGACGACCTAAGCAGCCTCAATAATCCATACTGACCTGTAATGTATTATTTTACTTCGCGGCACTGACATTCGCGGCACTCGACAAAGGTGACACCCACGCGCAGGGCTCTGGATTCGAGGAACATCGGCGGTCGTCCAATCACGTTCGTGCCCGAGGTCGTGCTCGATCATCCGGAAGTAGTCTAGGAACCGCACAGGGATTCGCGCACGCGGGCTCGGGCGTCGTCCAGGCGTTCACCTGCTGCGGCCACAGGGAGAAGCTGCGGGCGACCCGCGAGTCCAGCCCGCGGCGCTAACGTGCTAGATCACGGCTTTCAACCGGCCCGGAGCCGGCACCGCCGTGCGCGGCGCGGGAGAAAGGAGAGTAGCCATACCTCTCCACCTTCAATCTATACCCCACAGGGGGGCTTGCGGCAAGACCCGGGTCGTGCCGCATAATCGCAAACCGGGCCCAGATCCTACAGAGAAAGCAGGCCGGGCCCAGACCTTACGGAAAGGGGGGACGCGCCGTGCATGTGGTGTTGCCGGCTTACGGTCCGGCGCAGCGACCTGCGCTTGGGCGGAGATTTTCGGTTGCGCGGAGAGTTTTCAGCTTTGCGTGGCGGAGAGTTTTCAGGTCCTGGAGAGTTTTCGGGGAATAGTACTGAAAAGTCTCCAGAACCCGAAAACTCTCCGCCGGGATGACGAAAAGGCTCCGTGATCATGACGAAAAGCCTCCAGGAAACGAAAATCCTCCCTGAGGACAACGAAAGTGCTCCATTGATCACGGCAAGGAGGCCACCAGGCCACCAGGTTTCGCTCGCCCGGCCAGGCGCCTTGTTGCGCGCGATGGTCGCAGGCGACCTCAGATCGGAGTTGATTACGTAGTGAGTCCCCTGACTGCCAGCGCCTTTGACATTCCCGGCCACCTGTCGGCCAAGGCCGACCCTGTGCTGATCGCCGGGGACGAGCGGCGATTCGCGGCCATCGCGGAGAGCCTTGAGCGGTCGGTTGCCGGCCTGTCCGACCGCCTGGATGCCTGGTTTAAGGCGCCCGGGGGCATCGGTCAGGAGGCGCTTGACCGGGACCTGGAGGTTCACCGGCTCACCGCTCGGCTGCGCGTTCTGCGTCGCTTCGGCTTGGACCTGTGCCTCGGGCGCATGGTCAGGGCGGATAACCCCGAGCCCGTGTACGTCGGACGGCTTGGCCTGGCAGACCGAGCGGGTCGCCGGCTGCTGCTCGACTGGCGTTCCCCAGCCGCCGAGCCATTCTTCGGAGCGACTCACGCCAACCCGATGGGCCTGGTGAGCCGCCGCAGGTATCGGTGGACCCGGGGCCGCGTCAGCGACTACTGGGACGAGGTATTCACCTCGGACGGGCTGGAAGGGCACGCCGCCCTCGACGACCAGTCCGCTTTTATCGCCAGCCTGGGCGGCAACCGGTCGGGCCGGATGCGAGACGTGCTCGGCACCATCCAGGCCGACCAGGACGCCATCATCCGCGCGGGATCTCGCGGCGCTCTCGTCGTCGATGGCGGTCCGGGTACGGGCAAGACCGTCGTCGCCCTGCACCGCTCCGCCTACCTGCTCTACTCCGATCCTCGGCTCGGTCACCGCCGGGGCAGCGTGCTGTTCGTCGGCCCGCACCAGCCCTACCTGGCCTATGTCGCCGATGTCCTCCCCAGCCTCGGCGAGGAGGGCGTGCAGACCTGCACGCTCCGCGACCTCGTCGCCGAGGGAGCGTCGGCTGCCATCGAGACCGATCCGGACGTGGCCCGCCTGAAGTCGTCGGCGGACCTGGTCAGGGCGATCGACAAGGCCGTCAGGTTCTATGAGAATCCGCCCAAGGAGGGGATGGCGGTCGAGACCCACTGGTCCCGCATCTGGCTGAGTGCGCAGGATTGGGCCGAGGCGTTCGAGGCAGCGGAACCCGGTACTCCGCACAACGAGGCACGTGACCAGATCTGGGATGAGCTGATCACGATCCTGATGGGCAAGGAGGATGCCAGCGTCCCGGCCGATCTGCTCAGGAAGTCGCTGCTGCGGCACCGGGAACTGCTCACGGCCTTCAACCGGGCGTGGCCGCTGCTCTGGGCGGCCGACCTCGTCGGAGACCTATGGTCGGTGCCCGCCTACCTGCGGCTGTGCGCTCCCTGGCTCAGCCCCGATGAGATTCAGAAGCTGCAGCGCGGCGACGCCGACGCCTGGACGGTGTCCGACCTGCCGCTCCTGGACGCGGCACGGCATCGGCTCGGCGACCCCGAGGCATCACGACGCAAGCGGCGGCATGACGCAGCGGTCGCCGCTGAACGCGAGCACATGGCCCGGGTCGTCGACGACCTGATCGAGGCCGCGGACGATGAGTACGGCGTGGGCCTGGTGAGGATGCTGCGCGGTGAGGACTTCCACGACGCCCTGGTCAATGAGGCCGCGATGGCCGGCACCGACCCGGATCTGCTCGCCGGCCCGTTCGCGCATGTCGTCATCGACGAGGCTCAGGAGTTGACCGACGCAGAGTGGCAGATGCTGCTGCTGCGCTGCCCGTCCCGGAGCTTCACGATCGTCGGGGACCGAGCCCAGGCCAGGCACGGATTCAGGGAGTCATGGCAGGAACGGCTCGAGCGGATCGGCCTTGACCGGATCGACCTGGCTTCCCTGAGCATCAACTACCGCACGCCGGAAGAAGTCATGGCCGAAGCCGAGCCGGTCATCCGGGCCGCGCTCCCGGACGCCAACGTGCCGACATCGATCCGCAGCACCGGCGTCCCGGTCGCTCACGGGCATGCTTCCGAGCTGGGCACGGTTCTCGGTACCTGGCTCGCCGCCAGTGCCGAGGGGATCGCCTGCGTCATCGGCGATCCCGCGTTCCGTGCGACGTCCCGCGTCCGGTCGCTGACCCCGGAGCTGTCGAAGGGGCTCGAGTTCGACCTGGTCGTCCTCATCGACCCAGAGGCGTTCGGCAACGGCATCGAGGGAGCGGTCGACCGGTACGTCGCGATGACCCGGGCGACCCAGCAGTTGGTCATCCTCACGAGTCCCTGACGCCGGCCCGCGAGCTCTGGCGCGTCCTGTAACACCGTGACACCGTTGCACCGTGGTATCACGGTGTCATGAGCCCGATTGTGAAGCGCCGTGCGCGCGTTCGCGGCGACCGGCACCAGGTCACGCTCCCGGCAGAGGTCCGCGAGGCCCTTCAGGTCGGCTCTGGCGACGAGATCGAATTTTCCGTCGACGAGCACGGCACTGTCACCGTCCGCGGCTTCACGTCCATACCCACCGACCAGGCTTGGTTCTTTTCCGCCTCCTGGCAGGTCGGCGAGCGGGAAGCAGACGAGCAGATCGCTGGCGGCGAGGGCGACTTCTACGCCAGCGACGAGAGCTTCCTGGCGTCCTTCCCTGCGAGCTGATGCCGACTTACCTGCGTCTGCCCCGATTCAACCGGGACTGGGACCGCCTCACCCAGAAAGACCCGGGCCACCTTCAGCAACGGCCAGCCAGTCAAGGATGGCGAAGTACAACAGCGTCCCTAAAGACCGGAATCTCATTGACGCTTGTGCGAACAGGAAGTTATCCTGCGAATTCGCGTATGAACGAACATAATGAAATCAAGTTATCTGTATCATTCAGGGCAGGTCGTGAAGATCTACCAGATCGAGATCTCAAACTTCTGCAACCTCACCTGTTCCTACTGTCCCCATCCTGCGCAAACGCGGGCGAAGGGGAACATGACCTGGCCGACCTTCGAAAAGGCCATCGAGCTGCTGATCCGGTGCGGGCAGCGCACTGCCTACCTGCACAACTTCGGAGAACCGCTGCTGCACCCTCAGATCGTCGACTTCGTCCGCTACTGCACGGACCGGGGGGTTGAGGCCAGCTTCTTCACGAACGGGGTACTGCTGACGGGTGAACTCCTGACGAGGCTTGCCGGCGCGGGACTCCGCTACCTATACGTTTCGGAGCACACTCGGGGCGAGGCCCGGCGCGTGGGCGCGCTGATCGCCGAGGCCGGACTTGCCGTCGAGATCCGGGACCGGTTCATGCCCCAGCGGGACCAGTTGCACACGTGGGCGGGCCAGGTCGCTCACGGCGAGGGAACGCTTTATGGACACCCGTCCGAAGGACCGGGTCCGTGCCTGTTTCAGCGCCAGGAGGCGGCGGTCGTGCTCTGGGACGGCCGGATCAGTGCGTGCTGCATCGATGTCGAGGGCCAGGGCGCTCTCGGGGCCGTCGATGACTACCTCGCCGATCCTGCGAGCTATGAGTTCAGCCCGATCGACCTTTGCCGGGGCTGCACCCTGATGCGCGGGGCAGAGGACCTGTCGTGACTGAGGTACCTGATCCTGCCCATACCTTGCGCGCCTATCCCGATATCGACGCAGCGTGGAACCGGCTGAAGGAATTCACCGGGAGTGAATTCAGGGACGAGCTGACGGACTACGGGATGTGCTGCTCGTTCGTCGAGGCCGAGTTCGCCCAGTATGGCCCTCGCGACTTCTATCACCTGAGCACCGGGTACCTCTACGAGCTCACCCATTTCCACTTCATGCCGCACAAGGACCCCTTCTTTCAGATGGTCACGCGGTTCGCGACGGAGACCGGTCTCAGGGATCTCGGCGATGTCGGCTGCGGCGTGGGCCTGGATGCGCAGGCGCTGTCCGGCGCGGGATTCGACCTCACCCTGTACGACTTCCCCTCCCCGAGCTGGGAATTTGCGGCCTGGCGGCTCAAGGCTGACCGAGGCGTGTCGGGCGTCCTGAGGTCCCTTGGCGACCTGGGATCCGTCCGGCATGAGCTGATCTATGCCGTTGACGTCCTTGAGCATGTTCCCGACCCGGAAACTCAGGTCCCGCTCCTGCTCAAGGCTGCTGACTTCGTGGCGGTTAACTTGTTCGGCCACGACCCCGGCCCGTGGGACGGCAGGGACATGCACTATCCGCTGAACCACTGGCGGCTTCTCCCGCAGTTCAGCCGGGGAGCCGATCTGGTCGAGGTAGGCGCGTCCGGTGACACCGTGTGCACCCTCTGGCGGACGCGGGAGGGCGAAGGCGCGTGACAGCTGAGCACGACTTCGGGTACGGGTATTTCGACGACCCTGGCGGGCTTGGGTACCGCGGTTACCGCCGGGACGGTAACGGCGACGGCGGCTACCTTCCGTGGACTGCCGCACGTGACTTCTGCGTCGCGAACCAGGTCACGTCAGCCGCCGATGTCGGCTGTGCGAAGGGATTCCTTGTCGCGGAACTGCTCGATGCGGGGATAGACGCGGTCGGGTACGACGTAAGCGCGTACGCGCTTTCGTTCGCCGCCGGGCTGCCTTGCTACCAGGCCGATATCCGCAAGGGAGTACCGCACGCTGCCGAGGCGATCTTCGTACTCGGGGTGCTGCTGTACATCAACGAAGCGGAACTGCCGTGCACCTTGGCTGGCCTGCGCCGCCGCGCGACCCGCTTTCTGCTGTTCTCCAGTTACTACGAGGGCGACGAACAGGACGTCCCCGACCCGCTCCGGCGCATCACCAGACCGTACGCCTGGTGGCGGGGCATGCTCGCCGACAGCGGTTTCAGTTTTAGCCACCGAGGAGAGTGTTTTGACATCTACACGACCTGACAGGCGCCCCGTCTACCTGGAGTTTCCGGACTTCGGCTACGGTCCAGCCTCGACCCTGCTGTCCCTGGTCCGCCCCATCATCGATGACTACGACTGGCACGTCGTCTCGACCGGGTCCGCGTCCAAGTTCGCTCTCGCCCAGCTGCCCGGAGCCACACCGCACGAACTGGACACGTTCCCCTCCTCAAACTGGCCCACATTCGCGAACGTCGCGCCACCCGGGTCAATGATCGTCTCGGCCACCAATCCCGGCTTCGCCGCCTGGGCGCTGGAGAACGGCTACCGGGTCGGGATCGTCGATACCCTCGACTGGATGTGGGACGGCCACGAGCCGGCACCAGCCGGTGCCGCGTTCCACCTCGTCCAGTTATACTTCGGCTCCGCCCCGGCCGTGGGAGCCGGAGGGCGTGATCATGTCCGCCCCATCGTGGACGCAGCTCTGTGGCCGGCCACGGAGCGTCGTGACGCGGTACCGGGGACCGCGGTCATCGGGCTCGGCGGGATGCACCTGCCCGAGGCCGACGACATGGTCGCCGACTACGTCCGGTGGCTTCTCGCCGCCGTCCTGCCCCAGCTCATCCGCGACGCCGACACTCAGTCGGTCACGATCGCAGGCGGGCGGCCTGATCTTGCCAGCCTCGTGCCCGGCCAGTGGTCGGCGCACCCGGCCGTTCAGGTCCGGACCGATCTGAGTCAGGCTGAGTACGCGAAGATCGCCCGCTCCGCGGAGCACCTGGTCTGCAGCCCTGGCCTGGCCTCGATCTACGAGTGCGCCGCCGGAGGCCTGGCACCGCTGTGGCAGCCCGGTTTCAGCATGAGCATGGTCCTGCAGAGCCGGCACCTCGCGGCTACTGGATACCCGTACCTGGCCAGCTGGCCGTGGATGGAGGAGGCTGCGGAGCACGTCAGTGGGCTGCCCGAGGAGGAAGGGGTCCCGTACGTGGCCGAGCACATCATGTCCACGATCCGGTACGGCGACCCGTCTGGCGAGTGCCTCGCCAAGCCGCTGGCGCATTACATCGAGTCCGCCAGGGCCAGGAGCACGCTCGTCATCCCTGTAGACCAATCACTGCCCGGCGGGCCGGAGCTGTTCGCCGCCAGCCTGAGCAGGGTGGCGTGAGCACAGACCCGGCTCTCACGCTCGTGGTCACGGCGCATCACCCCTGCTACCTCACCGAGGCCCTTACGTCCGTGGCGTCGCAAACAACCGCGGACTTCGACCTCGTGTGCTGCGCCGACAGCTCCGCCTCCGCCGATGTCCTGCGGCTCTTCGATGAGTATGGCTCCTACATCCGGTGTCGCGGCGGGCGGGTGCTCTCCGTAAAGGGGGGCACGGCAGGGCGCGTGCGCAACGCCGGCTTCGCCGCGGCTCGGACAGAGTGGGTCGCCTACCTTGACGGTGACGATGTTCTCCGGCCTGACGCCGTAGAGGTCGTGCTCAACGCGATCGGCGATGCGGACGCTGACATCCTGTCCACGGGAATGACCCGCATCGGGCAGGACGGGAAGCCTGAACGCTGGCCTGCGTCGGAGAGCTACCGGCCGCCCCGCTGGATCTACTGGATCGATCCTGACACCGTCGGGCACCCCACGTTCTTCAACCAGTTCCTCGCGATCCGCCGCGAGCTGTGGGCAGCGCACCCCTTCCATGAGGGCACCAACGGCGAGGACATCGATTTCATGCTCCACCAACTGCTCGCGGGGAAGTTCCGAAAGCTGGCAGCGTCGGCCTACGGCTACCGGGATACCCCCGGCTCCTTCTCCAAGCGGGAGTACGAGGGCGGCGACGTCTGCACCATTCGCTACCAGTCCAGTTACTATCGGCGGCTGTTCGAGCGATACTACGTCCCCGGCCTGGCAGGGAACTTCGGCGATGCGGCGGAGCCGTCGTGCTGACCTCGCGGCTGAGGACATGCGTCCTGCAGGTGCCGCCGTTCGACCCGTCGCGGACCTTGGGCGGCGCCGAGGTCATCACCGTGGAACTGGTGCGCGCACTCGCCTCGGCCGCGGAGGTCACGGTGCTGCACGGCTACGAGCCGGGCACTGCCCCGGCCGTCCCCCGGCGCGTTCCCGGATATCCCGCTGAAATCCTTCCTTCCTTTCCGCTCGATGACCACGTGCGGCATCACGGCCATGTCCGCCCGCGGCTGACCGCTACCGCCAGTGACATCATCGCCGCGGCCGACGTGCTCGTCACCATCGAGCGCACGCTCAACCTCCCCTGCACGGCGAGGCGGCTCACCATGCTCGGTGGCGTCGGCTATCCGCACACTCATGACGTCCTCGCAAGCGGCGCCTGGGACAGGCTGGTGGTCCCGTCGCCGTTCACCGCCCGGCAGGTCGCCCGGCACGCGCCGGGCGCGGCAGGGATCGTCGTCCTGCCGAACGGAATCGACGTGACTCGATTCTGCCCGGCCGCCATTCCGCCCACGCGCGGTTCACGCGTCCGGTTGCTGCTGGCGTGCCGCCCGAGCTGGGACAAGGGATTCCGCAGGGCCTTCGCCCTCGCCAGGCAGATGGAAGGCAAAGGGATCCCGGTCCAGGTGACGTGCTTCGCCCAGCCTGACGGACTCGGCGAGAATGGCTTCACGGACGCCGTCCAGGCAGAGGCCGCAGGACTCCGCCTGGAGGTCCGGCCCTGGGCGAGCCACTCTCAGATGCCCGGGATCTACCAGGCCGCCGACCTCACCCTGTGCCTGGGCGACGCCGACGAGGGGTTCGGCCTGTCCGCGGCCGAGTCTGTCGCTGCCGGAACTCCAGTTCTGGCCACGCCCGTCGGCTTTCTCTGCGAGATGCTTCCCCCTGATCACGGCATCTTCCTCGTGTCACGCGAAGCGGAAGGCCCCGAATTGCTAGGCCTGGCCAGGCAGGCGCTGGCGGTCGGGCACCAGCAGTGCCTTGCGGCTGGCCGACCGTACGTCGCCGCCCATTACGGCATCCAGCGTATGTGCGACGAGATGGCCCGCATCGCTGCGGAAGTCTCGTCGTGAGCTGTAAGCAGCTCGCCGTGTCTGCCCGGCGGCCCAGTTATCGACACCTCCGTCCTCCAGCGGGTGCCTCCCGGCCAGAGCATCGGAACTTGCGAGGCGTAGCAGCTGATCGCGTCGAGCTTCACCGCCAATGTAGCGGGCGAGTACGGAACAACCACGGAGCCATCGGCCGCGGCGCGACCGCCCTCAGCGGACGCATAGGGCTCGTCTTTCCACCGCCACAGTGGCAGGCCGAGCTGCTCGGCGGCAAAGCGGACGGCTCGGTCGGTGAGGATATGGTCCACGTGAGAACCAGCGGCCGACGGGCCGAGGATGAGCACGCAACCACTCTCGTCGATTGCCTGCTCGACCAGGTCACGAACGGCATCGTCCAGGTCCGGGTCTACCGGCGGAACGGCAAACATGTCGGCGTCCTCATCGCACGCCCACGCGCCGTCCGGCCTGAGCCGGTAGACGACGTCGGGAATCAGCCCGTGAAAAGGCCTGGCACCGATGCGCCCGAGGGCGGCGCGGTCCTCAGCCCGTCGTCTGGCGACCGCGTCTGGCCCAAGGCTACATCGGTCGTGATGTCGTTGCGCAGCAGGAGACAGAGTCCGGCCTGGGTCACCTGCGAAGACCGTGAGAACGGTGACCGGCCATTCTTCCGCCGTCAGCCCCGCCAAGCAGGCTCCCGCAGAGATGACCGCGTCGTCGAGGTGCGGCGATACGGCGAGCACAGGGCCGTTCACGGCGAGAAGAGCTGAGACACGATGCGAGCTGAATTTCTCGACGCCGCGACCGGGCGCGCGGTCACGCTGTCCTCCGGTCACCACGACGTGATCGTCTCCGATGCCACGACATCGGTCAAATGCGCCAGTCTGCCCGAGCTAGTGGAGGTCCTGGGCAGGCGTGCCCCCGCTGCCGCTCCGCCCGTGCCGGCGTCCGTCCGCAGGCTCTCCCCAGCCTCCGACGGCGACGCGCTGCTGTTGCTCGCGCTCAGCGCGCGCTGGCCGGAGTTCACCGTTGATGAGTCGCTCTACCATCTAACGCTCGCGTATGCCCTGCCCCTCGCACTCGACACGGCCTGGCGGGAGTGGGCTGGCCGCCACGCCGACAGCCTCGTTCGCGGACGGCAACTGGTCGCGGTCCCGGCCTCGCATCTCGTCGCCGTCGAGCCCGCCGGGAACCTGGAACGGCGCCACCGGCGGCTGCTGCGACAGCACGCCGCATCCGGAACCCGCGTGCGTGAGCACGAGGACCACACCGCGTTCCTCTCGCACTGGTCGGCCTTCTCGCAACGACGCTACGACACGGCCCTCGCTCAGGACGAGCGGGAGGCCCTGCGCGCCGTTCTTGCCATGAGCGGCTGTACTGTGCGCGAGTTCATCTGCCGGGGAGAGGTCATCGCCAGGTCGGTGGTCTGCCGCCATGAACCCAGCCGCACGATCTTCGACCTGATGGCGACATGGGAGCCGCAGCATGCCCGGTACCGGCCAGGCGTCTACTCCGGTGTCTGCAACATCCTGGACGCGGCAAGGCAGGGCTGCCGGTACTCGCTGTGCTACGGGCAGTTCGCCTATAAGGACGACATCGTCGGGACGTCCCGCCGGCTCGCCCTCAGCGACCTGGCGCCGGGCCGCACCAGTGCCGGGCTCGCGGGAAGGGAGGCCAGCTTATGAACAGCCAAGGCAATCACGCGGGGCCGCCAGAGCAGCCCTTGATGATCGCGCTTGACCAAGTCGAGTGGGACGAACGCCCCGCTGGCCAGATCGCTGGTTCCGTCCGGCGCGCGCGGCCCTACTCCATCCTCGTCGCCAACTTCTTCACCAGGACAATCGAGCTTCTCAGCGAGCTGAGAAGCGAGCCCCAGGTTGTCCTGTGGAAGATGGAGTTCTGGGGGCGCGATACCCCCTACGGGCAGATCCCCGGGTCAGTCGGCATCGACCCGGACCTTTACGTGAAACGCATCAGTGAGACCGGCCACCGTATCGTCCCCTACACCTACAACGAGTGGGGCCGAGACCGCTTGCTTGCGCTGGCACCAGCCCTGGGAGAGCACTCGGTGGAAGTCATTCCCATCGCCCAGAAGGCCCCTGTCAACGGACTCGGCGCCGAAGCCGTGAGGCGTGCCATCGGGCTACACCGAGGCCAGGTTCTCGTTGGCTGCGGCGGCCTGCTGCACCCCGCAAAGGGGATCGAGGAAATCGTGGGAAGCTTCCTGGCTGACTTCCCGGATCCGGACGCGCACCTGCTCTGCTCTCTGGTGATCGAGGAAAATGCGGAAACCGCTGAGCGCATAGCCCGAAGGTGGAAGCGGCGGCTTGGGGACACCGCGACGCGGCGAGTTCACGTGCGCACTGGCCCGTACGCGGACTGGAAATGGATGTGCGACTTCTACCGCTCCGTCGATCTCATGCTGGTCAACTCGGTGAGCGACTCATGGGGCCGGATGGTCTCCGAGGCGCTCGGCGCGGGCGTGCCAACCATCGTCCGCCGCGCGGATTGTGGCACCAACCACATCGCGCCACATGTCGTTCTCATCGACTCGTTCGAGGGGCTAGGTGCCGAGGGCTACGCGGAGGCTATACGCCGGGCGCAGGCCGTCTCGCCGCGGCTATCTGAGTTCGTGCACGCGAACTATTCGCTCCGGCGTAGCCGGGACCAGCTTCTTCGCGTCCTGCGTTGTCGCCTCCCAGACGAACGGCGCGCGGCCTTCGACAAGGCAGCGGTCAGCGTCGAACTCGTTCGCGCGCTGGACGAGTTCGTCGTGTACTAGCCTCGGGCTTTCGCCTGGGGATTAGCCCAGCGTAGATGTTCGAATGAAAAAAGCGCCTTTGACCTGGAAGAATTGGGCTTGTCTAGGGACCTATCCGCCACGAGTCGAAGGCACTTTTCCAGTGAAGAATAGCGCACGCGGCGCTCGCGTCACGGTGCCTGCGGACGGGCGGGGCCTGGTGTCCCAGGCCGGGTCGGTCCTGCTGTGGGAGAACGATGCGGGTCACCGGCCTGGGGCGGGGCCTGTCGCAGAGCCTGGCCCGGTGGCGGGCGCCGCCCCCGAGTTCGCCGCCACGGTCACCCGACTGCACGCCCTTCCCTACGGCTGACCAGCCGGAGCCGCCACTAAGAGGGCATCCGATCTAGGTAGGTGAGGGTTCGCCGGTTTCGGCGGGCGGCGTCTCGCCAGGTTGGGTCGATTCGCCGGTGAGCCTGGCCGGCATGTTGGCGATCATCGCCCAGTAGATCATGGTGATAGAGCGTTCCGGGAGGGTCTCGAAGTCCCGGACAAGGCGGCGGTGCAGGACGAGCCAGCCGAAGGTCCGCTCGATGGCCCATCTGCGGGGCAGCGGGGCGAAGCCCTGCTGGCCCGGATCTTTCGGGACGACCTGGAAGGCTATTCCGTGGCTGGCGGCGTCGGCGAGGAACCCCGGTCTTGTAGCCGCCGTCAACCCAGCCCGCGGTGCCCGACGGCACGGCGTCGGCGAGCCGGGCGGTGACGTCCTTGCCGCCGTTGGTGTCCTGGACCGAGGCGGCCGTGATGATGATGGCGAGCAGCAACCCGAGGGGTGTCGGTGGCGATGTGCTGCTTGCGGCCTTTCGTGCGCTTCCCGACGTCATAGCCTTGCCCCGATTCGGGGACGTTCGATGCCCGGCGGCCGCCCGCTCGGCACGCCACGCCGACAGGGCCGGCTCGATCAGCGCCCAGCGGGCATCGGACAGGTCAGTGGCGTACGGCCGCCGCAGCGTCATGCCACTGACCGCTACCACGTCATCACAGGAAACTGTGGGATCTCGAAGGTAAAGACTTCACCGCCCCAAGGCAGACAGGTACTGCCTGGGATCAGACGCCCTCTAAGACCAGGAAAGGAGAACACCAGGGGCCGTGGAATCCCGCCCACCCGGCGCGACAGCCGGGCAGCTAGGCACGACCCGGCACCGAAATCATCCACCAGCCAAAGCCTCAGGCCACCGCATCAACGGCGCGAAAGATCGAGGTTAGCGACCGACGGCCCCGTGAGCTGCAAAAGCTAGCTGACCGTGGCCCTTGCCCGCCGTGTCTCGGACGCCCGGGACCCTCGGCGCTCGTGCTGCTCCCGCCCGCCGACGAGAACCGTCGCGGGGTGGCCGTTCACCAGGATCTCGTGCGTGGAGTTAACCGGGAGCCCGCCTTCGATGAATTCCTTCTCCATAATCGCCGCAGTCTGCCTCGACGTCAGGACGACGAAACGCCCTCCGGCCCTGTGTAGGACCCGGTTGAAGCTCTTCACCATAGCGCGGGTGAAATCCGTGTACGGCATTTCTATGTCCTCGTGCTCCCCCCAGGGAGGATCAGTTACGATTACGTCGACCTGCCCGTCTGATACCGAATCGATGGTGAGCGCGTCATCGCCAAGAAATTCAATGCGCCTGTCTGTATGCAGTTCACGAGGGAAATCCCGCTCGAAATCACGCAAGTTCACGTCGGAGTACAAGATGCGGCGCGCATCGCTTTCCGCTCGCGCGAGAACAAACGACCCGCTTCCCGCGAACGGGTCCAGGAAGACATCCTTCGCACTCGGCCGCGAAGCGGCAACCAGCATCGACGAGAGTTCGTACGACAGAGCCCCCTTGCCCTTCGGCGGGCGCTTCTGCTTGGGAAGTCGCGCGGAGAGCAGAAGTTCCCTTAGGCCGGTCCGGCCGATCACCCAGTACTCCTGGCACATGCCTCGCGGCTCAATCCGCTGCCTGGTCCTTATGGAAATCGCGCGATCCAGCCCGGACTTGACCTCCTTATCTACTGCAGACAGGCCGCCATCGATATGGATCATCGTTCGGAACCGGGGATTGCGCAGCGAACCAGGGGGAAACTTAGCCGAGGCCGTCAACCGGCTCAGTTGGCCGACTCCCTTGTCAATTCTCCCGCGTGGTACGCTCCCGATCACCGTGAACGCGTTCTTGGCAAACGGGATCCTCGCTATCTTTTCTTCATCGGCCGGAGAGTCAAAGATCATCGCGCTATCATCACGGTAATGCACCTTGAAATTCCCCGCATAAGGGGAAATGGCATCAAGAATCAAATCGCCGACCCCGGCAGGAAACTGGATGAGGTAACGCATGGTTAAATTATACTCCAGCACTCGGTAACGGCCTACACCTGGGCTCGTACCGTATCGCGGCAGGATCAGCGTTCGGTCTGCCGACACGGTCTTTACGCTCGCTCATGCCGCGCTCTTGTGCGGCAGTCCCAGATCCGCCATCCGCCCGCCTTGATATAACGGTGTGAGCATAGGAAAGTTATGCGAAACCCCATTTGGAGTGAGACATGGCGACTCTTCAAGAAATATCGGAAATCAGACCGATTGAATAAACGGGCAAACGGCTTCTACGGCCGATAGAAAGGAGGTTACCACACCGACCCTTTCCGAAACGGAGAAGCCGTTGCGGTTCGATCGCATGTCAGGGCTGAATGAAATGCAAGTCAGCGAATTGGAAGATCGCGTGGCCGAGCTACTCGAAGAACTATGGAATAAGGGTACCGGGCGCCCGCGTGGACTGACCTTGCGCGAAGCGCTCGTTGTTGCCTGCGGATATTTGCGGCAGAACATCATCGAGGATGTATGGAGGCTTATTCAGCCTTCATTCTGTAGAAGTGCAATCCGACAATGATTGAGATCTTCTGGGCGAAGGTGCCGAGAGGCCCGGTAAGGCGCGGACACAGACAGTCACTCATGGTCCCTTAGCCAAGACAGCGACCTCTCGACCGGACATGGTGCGCAATCCATCGCTGCTTGCCTGATTCGCGCACTTGCTTCGGCCTGACGAGATCAGCGGACTGGGATGACGAGGATCTTGTCGTCGTCCGGTCTGGGGTCCCCGCGTCCGTCCCGGTTGCTCGTCGCGCACCACAGGGAGTTGTCTGGCGCGCGCACGACCGCGCGCAGCCGGCCGAACTTGCCAGTGAAGTGGGCCACTGGCTCGCCAGCCTTGCCGGTTCGGGTGAGCGGGACCTGCCACAGCCGTTCGCCGCGCAGTGCTGCCACCCACAGGCTGCTGGCCGCGATCGTGGCTCCCGACGGTGACGCCTGGCTTGGCGGCCAGGTGAGCTCGGGATCGGTAAATTTCTGGTCTCCGGCTCCCTCGACAGCCGGCCAGCCGTAGTTACGGCCTCTCTCGATCCGGTTGATCTCGTCAAAGCGGTCCTGGCCGAACTCGGTCGCATACATCCGCCCGGCGTTATCCCAGGCCAGGCCCTGGACATTGCGGTGCCCGTAAGTCCAGACACGCGTGCCGAATGGGTTGCCCGGCGCGGGCTTGCCGTCCGGGGTCATCCGAAGGATCTTGCCGCCGAGCGAGCCCTTGTCCTGCGCCAGGCTGGGTTCGGCGTGTTCCCCGGTGGTCGCCCACAGCATGCCGTCCGGCCCGAACGCCAGGCGTCCGCCGTTGTGGATGGCGGCGTGCGGGATGCCAGTGACCACAGCGTCCAGCGGCCCGACCTGGCTGCCCGAGTAGCGGAACCGCGCGATCCGGTTGTCGGTGGCGGTGCTGAAGTACAGATAAACAAGGCGGTCCCGGCTGAAGGAGGGTGAGACCGCTACCCCGAGCAGGCCGCCTTCGCCAGACGGCTCGACGCCCGGGACGGTGCCGACGGTAGCGACCCCGCCTTGCGGTGTCAGCCGGAGCAGCCTGGCGCTGTCGCGTTCGGTGACGAGCGCATCGCCGTCCGGCAGGAAGGCGATCGCCCACGGTACCGCCAGATTCGTCGCAAGCACCGACGGCTCGCCGACGCGCGCCGCGTGCTGCCGCACGGCACCACCAGGCGCCGGCGCGCTGCTACCTGGCGCTGTGCTTCCTTCTGTGCCGCATGCCCCGGCCACCAGGCCCGCACACGACACGATCGCGGCGATGAATCGTGAGTTCATGGCTTACCCCTAGACCGCGCTCATGGAGCCGTCCTACGCACCATCATCACCGATTCCGTTACTGTGCGCGACCGCCCGCAGCCCTCCACATCTCCGTCACCAAGCCTGTACGGGGACTGCACGGCCGCCGACTTGTTTTGCCTGTACCAGTCAGCATCCGGCAAGGTTGGGCGCATCATGGCGCCCCGTCGCTCGGATCTTGGCGGCGGAGGGGGTTCACAGCGTGAGAAGGCTGCTGGCTATAGGGGTTAGCGGGTTCGCGGTCTTCATGGCCTCTCCCGCTTTGGCCGGCGCGAGCACGCCGACGGACTGCCTGGCCAAGCAGCACGTCTGCGTCTCGGGCAACGGCCGCGGTCTGATCTCTGAGAGTCAGCAGTCGCAGTTGAAGCACCAGATCGGCCGTGATGACATATACCTGATGGTCGCCGCATCCGGATCTTCGGGCTACAACGGCACGATGAACAAGATCATCAGCGGACTGAGCGGACATACGCAATTCACCGTCGGCTTCATGGACAGCCGGCTGGGGCATTTCGGGGCGTATAACAAGGGAATGCTGCCGGCCCACGGGGCAGCCGACATTGCGGGCAAGGTGGTCGGGCAGCATCAGGCGGACCGGAATGTCCCTGCGGCGCTCACGGACTTCGTCAAGGACGTGCAGCATCAAGCCGACGCTGGCTCGGGCAGCGTCGCGCCGGACTCGACTTCGCACGTTCTGCGTAATGTCCTCATCACGTTGGGCGCGATCCTCGTGGCGGTCGCGCTTGGGTTCTTCCTGATCGCGCGTCCCATCCGCGGGCGCCGCCGGCGGGAGCTCGGGGATGCCAAGTCGGCTGCCCAGGATGACCTGATCGCGCTCAGCGACGGGGTCACCGGACATCACGCCGACCTGTCGATTCAGAGCAAGCCGGAAGCTGCGGAAGAGCAAGGCGCGGCGCTGAGCGCCTATGAGCGCGGGACGGTGGCCCTTGACTCCGCCAGACGTGCGGCGGACATGGGGACAGTCAGCAGGGCAATCGCCGAGGGTCAGTATCACCTGGCTTGCGCCGACGCTCTCGCAGCGGGCCGGCCCAGGCCCGACCGGCGTCCGTCGTGCTTCTTCGATCCGCGGCACGGCATGTCGGTGGGCGATGGCTACTGGACGCCCGCTGAGGGCGGCCCCGGCCGATCAGTCCCGGTGTGCTCCGCGTGCGCGCACAAGATCGAGCAGGGTATCGAGCCTGACATGCGCAGAGTGGAGGCTCAAGGCGCCTCGGTCAGTTACGTCAACGCCGGATTCGCCCCCGCGTACTGGGGTGGCTACGGCCTTGGCCCCGGCTTGTTCGCCGGATTTCTGCTCGGGGAGGCGTTCGCGCCCTACGGCGGTTTTGGCGGCGGGTACTACGGCGACGGAGGCTACGGCGACGGAGGCTACGGCGACGGAGGCTACGGCGCGGAGGATTACGGCGGCGGTGATTTCGGTGGCGGTGATTTCGGCGGCGGGGACTTCTAGTAGCTGCCTGGCCTTACGTCACCCCGCTTGGTCAACGGCGGTCTGCCGCCGGCACGGGCTCAGGTAGCGCGACGGCCGGGTTTGCGGGGACTGACAACCATTAGGGTGCTCACCTACGTCAGTGCTGTTGACAGTGACGGAGGTGACGGTTGTTTTCGGCCGATGATGAGGACTTCACGGCGTTCGTGGCCGCTTCGTCGCGGCGGCTGCTGCGCACCGCATATCTCATCAGCGGTGACCTTGACGTCGCGCAGGATCTCCTGCAGACCGCGCTGGAACGCGCGTACCGGCGATGGAGCCGGGTCAGGCGTCGCGAGGTGCCTGAGGCCTATGTGCGCCGGATCATCGTCAACGCCGCGACCGATGCCTGGCGGACCAGGCGGAGCATGCGGACCGTCGAATTTGACGAGGCGCTGCTGCCGCCCCTGGCTGACGCGGCGGTGGAAGGACTGCCTGGCCGGGACGCCCTGCTGGCGTGCGTGCGGGAGCTGCCCGCCGGGCAGCGGGCGGTCCTGGTACTGCGCTACTTCGATGATCTGACCGAGGTCGAGACTGCGCGCGTCCTTGGCTGCTCGGTCGGGACCGTCAAGTCTCAGCATGCGCGCGCGATAGCGCGGCTGCGACAGCTGATGCCTGATAGGAGGACGGCGTGAGCAGGGATCTCGAAGCCGACCTGCGGGCGGCGTTCGACGCCGCGAGCGAGTCAGTGAACCCCCGCCCCGATCTCGCCGACCTGGTGCGCCAGTCGGCCCGCCGTCGCGGCGCGGCGGCCGCGGCCAGCGCGTTCGCGGCAATCGCGATCGGTGTAGCGGCCGTCTACCTCACCAGCGGCTCGTGGACAAGCCAGCGCCAGGCACCACGGCCTACGGCCGGCCGTCATCTTCCGGCACCGCGGCTCGTTCCTCGTACGAAGATCACGCTCGCCACGGGCGAAGAGGTGGCGGCGCTGGCGGCTGGCGGCCAGTATCTGTATCTCGCGACCGATTACTCGGGCAACCCGCCCTACGCGCTCAGCGCTTATGATCGCGTCACTGGCCGCCTCATCCGTCGGGTCAGCGTCCCCGCCGAGCCGGCCGCCCTGCACGTCGGGCCGGGCGGATCTGTCTGGCTCACTTTCTACGCGGACCAGGCCGGCGGCCCGTCAGGAACCTGGCTGCTCAGCGCTGACCTCTCGCGCCGGTCGGCCTCCCAGCTCGGGTCGACGGACGTCCTGCCCACCAGCCCTGATACGGCAGAGCTCGCCTGGCAACGCGCGCTAGTCAGGCTGACGATGCCGCCTCCTGGGACGCTCGGCCGGGTGGCCGGGCACGCCGACCCGGCAGAGAAGCTCGACGGGCGCCTAGCTGTTGACACGCTCACGGGCGTCGCCGGGCGCATCGCAGCCTTGGTGACTAACGGCTATGGCTTCCACGGTCACGTCGTCATCGCCGGGCAGCCGGGCCTGACCTTCGCCGGCGGCCCTGACCAGCAGGCCCGATCCTTCGCCGCTGAAGCCAACGGGCTCTGGGTGACGACCGGCAGGAACGACAGCAACGTCGGGCCGCTTGTGCGGCTCAGCCCGGCCCTCCGCGTGATCACCCCGCGCGACGTGCGGGCAAACCCGATCCTCCGGCGATCCGAGCAAGTCTGGTCCCAGGCGCATACCGTCTGGGTCGCGACCGCAGCGCCGCACCATGCGCTGATCTGCTTCACTTACCGCGACGGCATGGGACCGATCACGACTATCCCGCTTCACGGCCGGCCCATCGGACTCGCAGCGGCAGGCGGCACCGTCTACGTCACCCTCAGCACCGATGTCGTCGGCATCACCTCGGACGTCCTCGGCTACGCCATCCCCTCAGCCTGCCGGTAGGAAGCGGCAGCAGGCGATCGCGGAGGGCTGCGCTCGCTCGGTTTGATCGTTGACTGCCGCGACCCGCGCAGCCAGGCTGAGTGGTGGGCACAGGCGCTTGAGTACGACGTCAGCCAGCGGAATCCCGGCGAGTTCGGAGTCAGCGACCCAGCCGGGAATGGCGGATCGCTGTACTTCATGCAGGTGCCGGAACCCAAGTCTGGCAAGAACAGGCTGCACGTGGACCTGCTGACCGAAGGTTCCCTCGAGGTTGAGGTCACCCGGCTTACCGACGCCGGAGCCGAGCTGGTCGAAATACGGCAAGACCCGTCGTCCTTCGATAATCCCGACAGCTGGGCTGTGCTGCTAGATCCCGAAGGAAACGAGTTCTGCGTGACGAGCACGGCAACCTTCACTGGCTGGAACTGACCAGGCCGGCAGCCCCGCAGAAGTCCCTTACTGGCTCCTGCACGGTCAGGAGCTGCTGAGGGGCGGCGCCAGGTCGCGCTGATACCAGGTGCCTCGCTTGCCGCCGAGGTCGGCCGGGCCTGCCGGGCCGACCGGGATGAACCCGGCCCTGGCGAGCACCTTGCGTGACGCGGCGTTCTCGCGGGAGGTGGCCGCCCTCAGCGTGCGCAGCCCGTATCGCGCCGCCGCCAGACCGCACAGTTCCCGGACGGTCGCGGTCGCCACGCCGCGGCCTGCGACGTGCTGCGCGACCCGGTAGCCGAGTACCGCGGTGCCGCCCTCGGCGAAGACCAGGTTGAACCGGCCCAGGACAGAGCCGTCCTCGGCGACCAGTACGTAGAAGGCGCCGATGCCGGCCTCCTGCTCGGCCAGCAAGGCACTGTGCCGCTCGGTGAACCGATCGAAGAACTCATCACCGCGGTCGGAGATCGAGGCGGCGAAGTAGGCGCGGTTGGCCAGCTCGAAGGCCAGGACCGCCGGGCCATGGTCGGCTCGCAGGCGCTGCAACTCTGGCACGGCACGACTTTACCCAGATGACGCGCAGAGGTCGCCTGAGTTTATTACTGCGGGGCTGCACTAGGGCTGATCTACCGCACGGGTGGCGCCTGCACCCCGAGAAGCACCTCGACGTCGCGGCAGAATTTATCGAAAGAAGGAGCTTTCTGTCGAGCAAATCCGATGTCGAAGGCGGAAGCGAGTATTGCCTGGTCGACTGTCGGCTTGTAGGGATGGCCATCAATTCGGCGCTTGGTGAGCCATCCTTTCGCGTCGCGAATCGACTCGGGATTGTCAGGCGCGTTCAGCCCTTCAGGAAAGCCGCACTGACCCAACGATGGCGCGGCTGCGATGAACCAGCTTTCGAATTCACTCTTAGCCAGCACCACGGAAACCGGCTTGTGTGGGCTTGCCGTCTTGGCTCGCGCCATGAGCTCTGGTCCTAGCTTGGCGGGACAGTCATCATCGGCATCGAGGAGTACGAGCACTCCGCCGGCGTCCGGAACACGCCTGGCCCCGGCGCCAACCGCCTTCTCAATTCCTCCGGGTGCAATGAGGTTCCCGCGAGGAACCCGGAACGGGATGGGTACCAGCAGGTCCCAGATCAAGTGGTGATGTGCAATCTTGTACAGCACCTTCGGCAGGCCGTCTTTTTCACCGTGTCCCTCGACGATCGAGGCGATGGTAACTGCCACTTCGTCTACTCTCCAGGGTCCGCGACTTCGCGGCCTGGTTGGCTGCCAGGTGAGATCTGGTTGCCGCGCATCAGTTCCCCGAGCGTGTACAGCTTGTCCTGAACGATGCTGCGGCTGGCGTCGTCGATCTCCCCGATGGCGGTCAGGCCCTGTTCCATGGAGACCGCCCGGACGATGTCTACATCCAAATCGTCGCGGTCCAGCAGGTCAGGGCTCTGGCTCGTGGCGATGACCTGCACCCAGCCGCTAGCCTCGCTAAGCGCGTCGAAGAGGACGCCCGCTGCACCAGGATGGAGTGCTGCCTCAGGTTCCTCAATGCCGACGAGCGGAACTCTGCCCGAGAATACCGCTCGCTGGAATAGTGCGACGAGAATGGCGATAGCTCTCGTGGTTCCGTCTGACATCCCGAGCGGATCGAACTGGTAGTCACGCCCCGCCTCGCCCCCAGCAGTATTGAGCCTGAGAGTGAGGTATGGTCCCGCCTGCCGCGATTCTACCGAGGTGACTCCGGGTACTATCGCTCGCAGATATGCGTTGAGCCTTCGCCGATGGGAGCTGCCCATGGCCTTGAGCGCATTCGGCAATCTCTCGCCGCGATTGCCGAGAATCGCGGCGACTTTATCAGGCTGGGCTTCGCGCAGGGTGTCGCGTGTGAAGTTATAGAACTGCATTTCGCGGAGATGACGCTGGAGTTCGGCGTAGCTTTTGGATATTCCAGCGACTTGGAGATACAAACGATCTGGCTCGATATTCTCGTCCGGCAGGCTTACGCCTCTTGAATTGTCAAGGAGAGTGCCTTCGTGCACCTCAAAATGAAGTGATCTACTCGGGAGTTCCAGCGAGCATCTTTCGTTTCGAATCGTGAAGGGCCGTCTTGAGTCATCGCTGCTCGCCACTTCGAAGCCGTAAGTCGCGTGCGCCCATACGTTTTCCACCTCGTCGAAGAGCAGAGCCACTTCGACTTCGATGCTGAAACTATCCGCGCGAGCCGGCACGCGACGGAGGATCGCGTCGAGTCCGCCCCGCTCGTCAATTGCCTGATTTGGCGTGGTTTCGATGGCTCGGGCCAGGAACGCCAGGCCGTCCAGGAAGTTGCTCTTGCCGCTGCCGTTAGGGCCGATCAGTATCGTCAGGGGGCCAAGCTTGACGTCACATGCGGCGATGCTCTTGTAGTTGGTCAGGCGCACGCGGCTGATGAACGGCTCCCGTCCCGCCATCAGGTCCTCCGCGTGAGTGTACGGACTCATTGCTGCTGCTCAGCCTATCGTCGGCAAACGGGCTCAGCTGGCGAGGTGACGACGGGCGAATCCGGCGAGATCCGGTCCAACCAGATAGGGCTCTGGAATGTCTCAGGCTCAGGAAGCTGAATCGGGTTGCTGAGGCAGGCGGCGGTCAATGGCAGATGCGGGACGGCGCCATGCGCCGAGTCGGCGTGCGTTCCTCGCGCTCGCCGGGATGGCGGCTGGCTTGGGCGTCGGCCTTGCCGCCGTCGCTGAGTTCGCCGGGCATCGCCGGGGTCAGGCGGGACCGCCGGCCGGCGGTGATGGCGGGGCGAGCCCGGCCGGGGCGTCACCCGCGGGCAGCTTCGCGCCGCGACCGCCAGGGCCTGCTGACTGGGCGGCGCTGGGGCGGGAGTTGCCGGCCGGACGGCTGGTCATGCCGGACAGTCCCAGGTACGCCACCGCGCGGCTGCTCTTTGACCCCAAGTTCGATGAGAGCAGGCCTGCCGGCATCGCCTACTGCACGACTCCCGGCGACGTGAGCGCGTGCCTGGCGTTCGCGCGCAAATTCGGGGTGCCGGTCGCGGCGCGGGCCGGCGGCCACAGCTACGGCGGCTGGTCAACCACGCCCGGCCTGGTGATCGATGTCACGCCGATGGCGCGAGTCCAGGTCGACCTCGCCGCTGGCACGGCCAGGGTCGGCGCCGGCACGCTGCTGATCGACCTCTACGGCGAACTAGCCGGCCACGGGCTCACCGTGCCGGCGCTCGTGCCCGACGGTCGGCGTGGCCGGGCTCGCTCTCGGCGGCGGCGTCGGCGTGATCGGCCGCTTGTACGGGCTTACCTGCGACAGCGTCATCGGCGTCCAGATCGTCACGGCCGATGGCGTGGTGCGGGAGTGCGGCGAGCGCAGCGAGCCTGACCTGTTCTGGGCCTGCCGCGGCGGTGGCGGCGGCAGCTTCGGCGTGGTCACCGCCTTCACGTTCCGCACGCGCCCCGCACCTGACCTGGTGCTGTTCTACCTGACCTGGCCGTGGGCGGCCGCGGCGGACGTAGTCGCCGCGTGGCAGGCGTGGGCGCCGTCGGCTCCTCCCGAGCTGTGGTCCAACCTCCACCTGAGCGCTGAGCCGGGCGGCGGTGAGCCGGCACTCAGCGTCGGCGGTACCTACGCGGGCGGAACCCAGCAGCTCGGGGCCGAGCTCGAGACTCTCTATTCCGCGACAGGATCGCGGCCAGGCACTGCTTTCATCCAGAGTGAAGAGTTCCTCACGTGCATGCTGGTTGAGGCCGGCTGCTCGTCGCTGTCGGCCAACCAGTGCCATCTGCCATCGCAGAACCCCGCTGGCGTGCTCACCAGGCCGCCCGAGTACGCGAAGTCGGATTTCTTTACCCGCGGGCTGCCGGCCGGGGGCATCCGGCGGCTGATCGACCAGGTGGAGCTCATGGGCCAGGTCGCGGGGGCGGCGGGCGCGTCGGGAAGCGTGGCGTTCGACGCGTGCGGCGGGGCGATCAACCGGGTGAGCCCGGGGGCTACGGCGTTCGTGCACAGGAACGCGCTGTTCCTGGCGCAGTACAGCACGACGTGGACGGCGTCCGGCGCCGGCGGCGGTGCGAGCACCGCGGGGGTGGCACGGCAGCGGGCCTGGCTGGCCGGGCTGCACGCCGCGATGCGCCCGTACGCGAGCGGCCAGGCCTACCAGAATTACGCCGACCCTGACCTCGCTGACTGGCAGCGTGCCTACTACGGCGCCAACTATCCCCGGCTGCGGCGCGTCAAGGCCGCCGTTGACCCGGCCGATGTCTTCCGATTTCCGCAGTCAGTCGAGTTGCCCCGGTAACGCCGCGCGCTCGGGCCAGGCCGGCGCGCTCGCGCTAGGCCCGGGCGCGGCGCGCGCTCATCTGCTCGAGCACGGCGGCGGCGAAGTTGGCGGGTTCCACGTCCGCGAGGGACAGGTAGGTTTCCGTCCGCTGCACGCCGTTGATCTTGAAGATCTGGGTGAGCAGCAGTTCGCGCAGGTGCGCGTGGTCACGTACCCGAAGCCGGACTAGCAGGTCAAGTCCTCCGGTGACGACGCTCATGGCCTCGGCTTCGGGCAGGACGCTGATGGCCTTGATGATCTCGCTCAGGTCCATGCCGGGCCCGGCGGTGACCGCGAGGTACACCACGACCGGGTAGCCGAGCGCCGCCCAGTCGATGTCGACCCGGTACCCCCGGATCACGCCGCTGCGCTCGAGCCGGGCCAGCCGGTCGGCGACCGCCGGGGCCGACATCTCGATGGCGCGGGCGAGCGCGCGCTGCGACTGGCGCGCGTCCTGGGCGAGGGCGCGCAGCAGCGCCAGGTCGGCCTCGTCTGCCTCGACCATCGGCGCCGCCGGGGCGGCTACGTCGGTGAGGCGGGCGAGGGGCGCTGAGACTGATTCCATTTGCCAGGTTACCTGTCATGGTATCTAGTGCTGCGAGCTATATTGCGATATGATGAGTTACTAATGTAAGTAAAAGTGCGGCATATTTTTACATTTGTAAGACTCGCTGTCAAGGGGTGAGCCCGCGATGACGACAGCCGTTGAACGGCACGACTGGGAAGCCGGAGTCGCCCGGCGCACGCGAACTCTCGGCGGCGGGGAGATCACGGCGATTCTGGCCCTGGCCGGCGCGACCGATGTGATCACGTTCTCCGGCGGGTTCCCTGACCCGTCGACGTTCCCGACCGGCGTGCTGGCCGAGATCGCCGCCCGCCTGATTACCTCCGAGCCGGGCGTCACGCTGCAGTACTCGGCGACCGAAGGGCTCGCCAGCGTCCGGGACTACGTGTCCGGGCGGCTCGCGTCGCTTGAGGGACGGGCGCCGGGCGCGGGCGAGCTGATGATCACCAGCGGCGGCATCGACTGCATGGAACTGGTCGCCAAGACCTACCTCGATCCCGGCGATCTCGTCGTCGTGGAGGCGCCGACGTACCTTGGCGCCATCATGGCGTTCCGCGGCTACGAGGCCGAGGTCCGCGGCGTGCCCGTCGACGCCGACGGCCTGCGCATCGACGTGCTGGCCGGCCACCTCGCCGCGGGCTGGCGGCCGAAGATCTGCTATACGATCCCGGAGTTCGCCAATCCCAGCGGGCTGACGATGAGCCTGGCCCGGCGGCAGGAACTGGTCGCACTTGCCCGGCGGTACGGCTTCCTGATCCTGGAGGACGTCGCTTACCGTGAGCTCCACTTCGAGCATGCCCCGCCGCCGAGCCTGTGGATGCTGGCGCCTGACGTCGTGTTGCAGGCCGGGACGTTCTCCAAGGTCTTCTCGCCCGGGTTCCGGCTGGGCTGGGCGGCTGGCCCGGCCGAGATCATCGCCAGGCTGATCGTCGCGAAGCAGAATTCCGACCAGTGCTCAGGCGCGCTCGGCCAGCGGATGCTGGAGGAGTACGGGCGCAGCGGGCAACTGGCGCGGCAGATCGTCGCGGCCCGTGCGCTGTACTCGCGGCGGGCCGCGCTGACCGGGCAGGCACTCGGCAGGCACATGCCCGCGGGCACGACGTGGACCACGCCCCGGGGCGGTTTCTACTTCTGGGTCACCGCGCCGGACGGCGTCGACACCGTCGCCTTGTCCGCCGCGGCCCGCGACCGGAAGGTGGCGTTCGTGCCTGGCCGGCCGTTCTACCCGGGCGACGACGGGAACGCGCAGCTGAGGCTTTGCTACAGCAGGGTCGATGATGAACTGATCGACGAGGGCATCCGCCGGATCGGCGAGGTGCTCAAGACCGCCCTGGAGGGCAGATGAGCGACACCGGGAATCACTTCTCCGCCGAGGCGCTCGGCGAGCCGGCGGGCCTGGCCGGTACGTGAATGTCGCCTCGCTGGAGCCGGTCGAGTTCGCGCCGGGCCTTGGGTTCCGGCCCGTGCTCGGGCAGCGGACGCTGACGAATTTCGTCAGCTTCGCGCCCGGGGCGCTAGCCCCCCGGCACGTGCACGAGGAGGAGCAGATCATCATCGTGGTCGAGGGCGAGCTGGTCGTCGACCTGGACGGGGATGTGCGCACGCTGCGCAAGGGAGATGTCGCCGTGGTTCCGTCGTGGGTCCCGCATGCCGCGTGGACTACGGACAGCCACTGCGAGGAGATCGACGTGTTCAGCCCGCCGCGCCAGAGCCTGCTCGCGCTGGCGCAGGCGCACATCGCGGGCGGCGCGCCGGCGGACGAGGCGTAGACAGCTCAGCGTGCCCGCCGCCGCGGGCCGAAGACCTGCCACAGTTCGCTCAGGAACAGCCGCCCGAAGGCGTCAAGCGCCCGGGCCCGGCCGCCCCAGGCCGGGCCGTGCACGCGGAACGTCGTCAGCTGCCAGGCGAAATCGGCCGGCGGGATGCGCAAGATCCCGGACCCGACCAGCCCATCGGTGGCTCCTGAGCCGCCGTCAGCGACCGGGACATGGCCGTCCAGGATGCGGACGTAGAGGGTAGAGGTCTCCGGCCACACGGCGGTGAGGGGGCCGGGCCGCACGTCCTTGAAGCCGGCCAGGGTCAGCGGACGGCCGGTCCCGTCCGTGAAGTACAGGCGGTAGAGCATGTGCCGGACCGCCGGCCCCTCGTCCACGAAGAGGCAGAACGCGCCCTCCCGCACGGGGAACCGGCCGCCCAGCGCCTCGCAGCCCACGTAGCCGCTGGCCGTCGCGTGGTGCTCCGGATCGGCCACGAAGGAGTCCACGTCGTCGGTGGCGATGCTCAGGCGGAACCGCAGCCCGTTGCCGGCCTTCAGGCCGTTGTCGTATCCGGTGCGGTAGTCGGCCTGGGCGAACTCGAACGCCCCGGTCATCCGCTCGGTGAACTGGAGCGAGTAAGTCATGGACGGTCACTCCCGATGATGTGCGCGGCCGCCCGCTCCGCGAAGGCGGCGATCGTGAGAGAGGGGTTCGCGCCGACGGGGCCTGGCATGACCGATCCGTCCACCACGTGCAGCCCGGGGTAGGCAAAGGACTCGCCCCATTCATCGACCACGCCGTGATCGGGGCTTGCCCCCATGGGCACGCCGCCCAGCGGATGGACGGTTATCAGCCGCTTGAATAGCCACAAGGGGGTATTCGCCAGGCCGGCCCGCAGCACCCCGGCGATCTCGGTCAGCGTTTCCTCGACCCGGTCGAAGTAGACGGACGAATTGCGGGTGGCCCAGTCCAGCTCCAGGTTCCCGCGCCGCAGCCGGAATGTTCCGTTGGGTATGTCCCGGCCCATGGCGAGCACCGGCATCGAGGTGGACGAGGCTACCCCGTCGGCGAAAAGGCCGGAAATATCCGCGCTGATATTCGAGCGCGGGCGTCCGCGCAGGTGCGCCCAGGCCCGCTCGGCGGCGAAGCGAGCCAGCCGAGCGCCAGTCGATGGCGCGCCGGCCGCCTGAACAATCCAGTCGAGGAAAGATGGGTTCCCGCCATCTTCGATGTAGAAGCCTCGCCCGACGGGCCCGTGTCCGTCGAGCGTGTCCGGCATGCGGATCGCGCTGGTGATGACCGGGCCGTACCCGGGGTCAAGCGGCCGCGGCACGGCGGTGTGCTCCACCTCGCGCCTGCTGTGCCGGAAGAACGTCAGCACGTCGCCGTTGCCGGAGAACCGGGTGCCGAGGGCCGGGCCGAGCGCGGGAAACGCGGCCCTGTTGCGCAGCAGCAGGTAGGTCGAGCCGTACGTGCCGGCCCCGATGACCAGGCGGTCCGCCGTGACGATGACGTCGCGCGCGGCGTGGCCGTTGTCAGGCTCGCGATGCAGGTAGCCGATCCGGTAGCCTGCGCCGGCACTTCGCCGGTCGATCCGCCGCACTTCGCACAGGGTACGGATCTGGGCCCCGGCATCCGCCGCGCGGGAAAGATAGGTGTAGTCGAGCGTGTTCTTGGCCCCGTAGTTGCAGCCCACGTCGCACTCTCCGCACAGGCGGCAGGTTGACCGGGGCTGATGGTGCAGGTTGGGCCGCTCCTCGGCGAGCGGCTGCCCCGGCGCGGGGCTCTGGCCCGGGCTGGCGAAGCTTACCGCGAGCGGCGGCAGGCGCCAGTCGAGGCCGAGCGCGTCGGCGGCGTAGCGCATCGCCTGGGTCTTGGCGGTGGCCGAGTAGGGCGGGACGTCGAAGGGGTAGCGCTGCACGCCCATCATGGCCTCGGCGGCCTCATAGTGCGGCTCGAGGTCGGCATAGGTCACCGGCCACGGTCGCGGCGGCCGGTCGGGAGCGTCATCGGTAAACCAGGCCTGGTCCTTGCGGAGCATGACGTTGGCGTAGATGAGGGAGCCGCCGCCCAGCCCGCTGGACACCACGGACTCGATCCCGCTGAACGCCCACACGTCGAACATCCCGTACAGCCCGCTGGCGGGTGCCCACAGGTTGGCGGCCATCCCCCTGGGGCTGCGCGGGAACGAACCGGGCGGGTAACTCCGGCCGCGCTCGAGTACCAGCACCGACCGTCCCGCCTGGGCGAGCCGGCAGGCCGCCGCTGACGCGCCGAAACCCGAGCCGACGACCACCATGTCGAAGTGCTCTGCCACCGGACCTTCCCTCACTGCGCGTCAGCGGCTCGCTGGCCGTCGCGGCCAGCGCAGGACGGCGGCGGCAGCCAGGCCTGCGACAGTCCCAGGTCCACCACGCTCTTCAGCCCTTCCGGTTCCGTCGAAGGCGGATCATCGAAGCCGAGAAACCAGCCTTCGAAGTGGTCGTCGAGTATGCCAGAAGTGGCGGGAAAATAGGCGGTGAAGATCGGCCGGCGCGAAACGTCCAGGTGACGCAGGCTCGCCGTGCGAGGACTGTCGCCGATGAGGAGCCGCGCGGCGCGGGGTGCTGGCCCGCCGACACCGAGGCGCCCGTGAAAATAAATTGTCGACTTCCAGAGCATGCCGCGGAACTGGCAGAAGTTCGCGGATGCCATCCGCACGGGCAGCCCGGTCCAGCGCGGCCTGCGGATCGTGATCCGCATCGCGAGCTTCCCGTCAAGGTCATACTGGCTTGACACGGTGCGCCGGTCGATCCTGAAGTCCAGGTTAGCCTGGTGCTTGGGCATGCCCCAGATGCCCTTGCCCCCCTTGACCGAGATCTCGCTGCTCACGGGCAGGTCGTAGACGTACTGCCCGAGGTCGTAGCGGCCGCGGAGAAGCAGCGGCAAGAGCGCGGGCGCGGGTCGCTGGCCGCGGGTGACCCCGATGCCGATGCTGAACTCGATGTACTTGCCGATGTTGGTCGCCCGGTAGTCGACCACGGTGATCAGCAGCACGCCCCGGCCTCGCCTGAGCACGAGCGGATGCAGCTCATGGCCGGGCAGCAGCTCGGCTGCCCGGCTCGCGTCGATGCTGAACGCGGCCATGAGCGCCGGTGAGTGGCGGGAAGCGACCGGCAGCTTGAACGGGATGCCGTCGACCAGCGAGTAGCGGCCCGTCTCTGAGCCGATGCGCTGAGGTAGCCTCATGTCCGCGCTCCTCCCGGCTCAGGTATTTCTGAGTGCGTCAAGGATGGTCGGAAATACATCGCGGGCGGCGTCCTTCCCCATGAACATATCCAGGTGCCCGTATCGCGGCACCACCTGAAGCGCGTACTGGCCTTTTCCGCTGGCGGTCAGGTAATCGAAGGTGCGCTCCTGGCTTTCCGGCAGGTAACAGCGGTTCTGCTCCCCGGCCAGCAGCGTGATCGCGGCGTCTGTGCGGGGGGCGCCCGTGCCGAAACTGGACGGCAGCCCGGGGACGCGGCCGGAGGTCACGAGGCGGCCGCGGCTGACGCACCGTGACATCTGGTAAAAGAAGCTGAGCGGAACGGGCCCGAATTCGCCGCTGACCCAGTCGTGCGTCGCGTCATTGAGCAGGGAGTGTGACCACAGCGTCGGGTGACCGACGCCATAGGTGAAGCTGGCTATCCGGCACACGGTATTCGCGCATTCCCGGTGGACCAGCCGTACCCAGGCGGTGATCGCCGAGGCAATGGCGTCCGGTGCCTCTACCCCCCAGTGCGGATCGAGGTAGCGTGTCAGCGCGCGGACGGGCCGGTGAAAGTACTCGAGCTTCCACCGGGCGGGCTTCGGTATGACCGGGTGCAGCGACACGGCATTCGAGACAATGGTCGTGACCTGGGGGAGCAGCCCGGCCGCGGCGGCCATCATGAAGCTGGTCGAGCCCTGGCAGTGCACTAGCGCCTTGAGCTGGTCGCGGCCGGTGTGCTCGAGGACGGTCCGGACGGCGGCCGGGTGGTCGAAGACCGCCGCCTGATCGAGCGTCCACTGGCTGGGCGGGAAGTCGATGCTGGCGCGCCAGTTCTCCAGCCAGACGTCGAATCCGTCGTCGATCAGGGCGTCGACCACGGTGACCGGCACAGGGGCGCGGAAGATGTTAGCCCGCACCCCGGCTCCGTGAACCAGGAGGACGGGGCCCGGGACGGGACGCCGGCCGGCGTGCTCGCGGACGTGGTCGCGGACGTGCTCGCGGACCGTGAGCGGACGACGTGCAGGACGTTGCCTGCCCTGCCGTCCGCGGCCGCGAACGGAATCACCTCGTCAGTTGTCACGCTTGTCATCAGGTCACCTCGGACCCGGCTGGCGGGCCAACGGCCTTCGCCCGTATCCGGGTTATCAGCGTCCGGCGGCGTGGAAATGGCGTCCAGTTCGCCCGGGCCTCGATGTCCGCGCCGTTTGTTTGTCAAGAAAGGATAGCGACGGCCGTAAGCATAAGTCACGGCCGTATCGCTGGCGGCACCCGAGTCGTCTTCAGCAAAATTCAGGCACGGCGACCATTTAGCCCGTCAATGCCCGTTATGGTTACTTCAATTGTAAAACACTCAGATGGCGGTCGTAGCCGCGGCGTGATCGGGTGTGGCCCGGGTGTGGCCGGGTGTGGCCGGGCGGGGCGTGGCCCGGGGGAGCACGCAGGTTCTGGCGAGGCAGCACCGGATCCTGGGGTGAGGTGCCGTGCCTTTGGGGAGGGTTGTCGTGCCGGGGGGTCTAGTCGTGATCGGGAGGGTCGTCGTGGTGATCGGGGAGGGTTGTCGGCTGTGTGCGGGAGCGTAGTCGCGTAAAGGAGGGTTGCCGTCGGATACTCCGGTCAAGCCTCCTTCACGCGAAAACCCTCCTACACGCACCCGGGCGGGCCGGTTCTGCCGGGCCGGTCCTGCCGGGCGGGCCGGGGCACGGGAGCGGGGTTGCCGTGATCATGAACCTCCGGCAGCATCAGGGCAGCCTAGGTTGCTGGTCGCGCCGCTCTCTGACAGCAACCATCCGTGCCGGCGGGCCGGCGCTGGTGCATCGGTGTAAACGGGGACAAACCACCCCTGTTTACAGACCAAACGGGGACAAACCACCCCTGTTTACAGACCAACGTGGCCCTCCCTGTTGTCGTCCTGAGAGGCTGCTGAAAAACCCCGTTTTCGTCGCGAACCCGACTCCCTGACCTGCGGTTCTTCGATCGCGATCATGGATTTTTCGGGGTTTTTCATCACCCTCTCCTGACAGCAACGGGGAGGGCCACCTTGCTGTCAGAACGGGCCGCTGACAGCAACAGGGAGGGCCACGATGCTCACCCTGCCCCGGCGGCGCCCTGCCGGGCACGGCGCCCGCTCGCGACTGACAGCGGCCACCAGAAAATCCAGGTACGTGGACGTGCCTTCCCCGTTGGAGGCCAGTTCGACTCCCGGTCTGGGAACAAGTCGGTGCGGATTGTGACCGTTCGCTCGTTCAGAAGAGAGGTGCTGCCGCGCCGCTTCCGGCGTTCGGGCCGCGGGCGGCCCTGCGCTCCGGGTCGGCTTGCCATTGGATGACCTTGGGCTCTGGCGGCTCTGGCGGCTCTGGCGGTTCTGGCTGGGGTTGGCAGCTGGCGTGGTCCTGAGCCTTGCGGGTCGTCGGAGCCTCCCTTCGTTGTTTTCGGTGGTCACTGGCTTCGTGTCCGCTTACCTGGAGTTCCCCGTGACCGCTAACAGCCCGCCTAGAAACAGAGATCATGCGCGCAGGCACGGTTCAAAATCTAAAGGGAGGAAAACTCCCGCCTACCCATCCTGACCCCTGAAGATCCCGAGTCAGTCGGCAGCCTCTATGACCTGGGCAAATTTACGTGATGACGGCCGCAACCACTACGGAAGATGGCACCCGCCTACCGCCTACCGCCTTCCGGCGCCCGTCACCACGGCTGGCCCGCCGCCTGGATTCTCATCAGCCGCTCAGGTCCAGAGGAACTGCACCCATGCCACGACGCGGGGCCTGGAGCGGCTCGGGAAGGCCCAGCAAAGTTACGACGCGGGACTGGTGCAGTACCGGGCTGCCCCGCCGCCTGCAGGTATAGCCTCCCGATCCGGTGTGACGGCCCCGTAAGCGAAGCCGAGCCCGGTTCACTCAAGAACTGGCGACAGTCCTTTGGACGGGGGCAGGTCACCGGTGCCGCGGCCTCCGTGCCCAGACCTCCCAGAACTACGCTGACCTTGACCTGGCAGACTGGCAACGTGCCTGTGACGGTGCTCACCACCCCCGGTCGCGGCGCGTGAGGACGGCCGTCACGGGCCGTGCCCGCGGGGGTGACACGCGTCCCGCGCTCACTGGTGCGGGTGCAGCAGGCCGAATACCACGATGCCGATGACGAAGGCGAGAAGAGCGGTAATGACCCCGTTGCGATGCCGACTTTTTCGGTATCCGGGTATTTTTGCCTTGGTGGACTTGACGTCTCCGTGCGCCGCGTAGGCCCGATTCGCATACCAGCCTAGGGCGAAGCCTGCCCCGAGAAATATGAGTACCAGTCCATAGGAGGCCGAACTCATCGAAATGCCTTTCCCCCGATGTGGCCCCTCAGAAAATTCAAAAGGACCCACCATCAATCTTCCCGCCCGGCCCCGTTCTGTACCATCAGAATCGCCGCAATGCAGGTCATGCCATCATCTAGTTATTTTCCGAGATCCGTCAAATCTGATAAGCACGCAAGGGAGAATGGTGATATGAAGGAATCGCTCACCGCTGAGACGATCACGATCTCCGGCCACAATGGCGACCAGATCGAGGCGTATGTCGCGCGCCCCGGCGACGTCGAGACATTCGGCGGCGTTGTTGTAATCCACCATATGCCCGGATACGACACCTCGACCAAGGAGATCACGAGGAAGTTCGCGGCGAATGGCTACCTGGCCGTAATGCCGAATCTCTACCACCGCGACGCGCCGGGCGCCAGCCCGGATGACGCGGCAGCCACGGCCAGGTCCAAGGGCGGCGTGCCGGACGAGCGGCTGATCGGAGACGTCGCCGGAGCAGCCGAGTTCCTGCGCGGCCAGCCTGGCTGCAACGGCAAGATCGGCGTTATCGGCTACTGCTCAGGCGGCCGGCAGTCGTTCCTCTCCGCGTGCAGCCTGCCGCTGCAGGCGGCGGTCGACTGCTACGGCGGCGCTGTGGTCAACGTGCCCGAGGGCGCGCCATCGAGCATGAAGCCGCTGATCGGCCGGTCGAAGGACTTGTCCTGCCCGCTGCTAGGCCTGTTCGGCGCCGACGACCAGTTCCCGACGCCGGCCGAGACCGCCGAGCTTTCCGGCGTCCTGGACAGCCTTGGCAAGCCGCACGAGTTCCACACCTTCGAGGGAGCCGGGCACGCCTTCTTCTCGGTTGACCGCCCGGCATACCGGGTCGAGGCGGCCACGCAGGGCTGGGAACTCGTCTGGGACTTCTTCGGCAAGCACCTGGCGAGCTGAGGCGAGCGAAGAGAGGCGACATGTGCACATATCTCACTGAGAGCATTCAGGCTACGGGGAGCGGCAAGGGCGCCAGCGGCTGGTTCGGGCTGAGCGAGGTGAACGTGTATTTCGACCATCCCGTGCACGCTCCGGCCGATCACACCCTCAACATTGATTTCGCCAATCCTGGCAAGGGCCGGCGGCGAGAGTCGCGGTCGAGTTGACCGCCGAGACCGCTCGCGCTCTGGCCAAGGCGATCGAGACGACGCTGGCGGCCGCGCCGCCCGGGCTCGTCTGAGAGCCTGAGTCGTGACGCCGGCCCTTCGCCTTGATGCCCGTCGCGGGCTTGGCGAAGGGCCGGCGTCGCATTGCCCGGGCTGACCGTCCGTTTCGTGCCCTGTCTAACCGCCGGGAGCTCATTCAGCCATCGGAAAGTGTCGGTGGCTAATGCGAGTATTAAGGGCGAAGAGCCGAGGACCGGAGGCAAGCATGAGGTTCAGGGTCGGGCGCGATGCGCTTGGCGAGGCCGTGGCTTTCGTCTCCAGGGCGCTGCCGACTCGGCCGGTCGTGCCGCTGCTGTCCGGCATGCTGATCGAGGCCGCGCAGGATGCCCTGACGATCTCGTGCTTCGACTACGAGATCTCCGCTCGGTGCCGCGTCGATGCCGAGGTCGTCGAGCCGGGCACGGCGCTAGTGCCCGGCCGCCTGCTGGCCGAGATCACCAGGAGCCTTCCGGCGCGGCCGGTCGAGTGCTCACGCGACGCTGACCTGCTCAGCCTCGTCTGCGGCAGCGCTGAGTTCGGGCTCGTGTGCCTGCCGGTCGAGGACTACCCGGCTCTGCCCGACTCGCCTGGCGGGGTCGGAGCCGTGGACGGGGGCGTGCTTGCGGCGGCGGTGAGCCAGGTCGCGTCGTCGGCTAGCCGTGATGACACCCTCCCCATGCTCACCGCCATCTTCGTCGACATTGACGGCGACGTGCTGACGCTGGCCGCTACCGACAGGTACCGGCTCGCCGCCAGGCAGGTGGCAGTGGCCTCCGCCGAGCCTGAGACCAGGGCCGTCGCGCTCGTTCCCGCGAGGGTCATGGTCGAGGCCACGCGCATGATGACCGACGGGGTGCCCGTCACGCTCGCGTTCGACGTCGGCGAGCAGAGCACGCGCCGAGCCGGGCAGTCCGGTCGCGGCGGCGACGATGACCGGCCGCACACCGCCGAGGGCCTGATCAGCTTCGAGGTTGCGAATAAGCGGCTGACGGCGCGGCTGATCGGCGGCGAGTTCATCAAATACCAGAGCCGGCTGGCGGGCGAGTACAACTGCCATGCCGACCTCGCGCCGGGGCCGGTGATCGAGGCGGTCAGGCGGGCATCCCTGGTCGCGGAGCGAGCAGGCCCGGTCCGGCTGACCTTCACCGACGGACGGGTAGTGATCGAGGCGCACGCGGAGGGGCGCGCTCGCGCCGCCGAGACGATTGCCGCGCAGTTCGCTGGCGACCAGCCGGCGATCGCGTTCAACCCGGTATATCTGCTGGACGGCCTCGTCGCCGCAGCGGTATGCGCGGCTTCCGACCGCGGTGCTTCCGACCGCGGTGACTCCGATGGCGGTGACTCCGAAGGCGGGGAGGCTGAGGAGGCGGCCGCGGCAGGGCAGATCCGGCTGCAGTTCAATTCCGCGGCGCGACCGGCCCTGATCACCTGGGTCAGCCCGGGGGAGGCCGAGCCTGACGCTAGTGAGGCAGCATCCGGCTTCCGGTACCTGCTCGTGCCGCTGCGCGTCCCTGACCGGGCTTAGCTCCTCGAGGGCTGGCGCCGCTGATTACCAGCGCCGGCGACCGCCGATACGGCGGAAGATCCTGCGCACGAGTGCCAGCACGCCCAGCAGCACGATCAGCAGCCTGGGCGCGGCGGCGAGCGGTGATATCGAGATCGCGACCAGGCTCAGCGCCAGCACGACAAGAATGCTGACCCGAAGCCAGCCCTGCGTGCCCGCGAAGCCCCGGCTCCGGCGATTGCGCCCCTGGTGCCAGGCGCCGCCTGTGCTGACCGGTCCCGGCCTGCCTGAGTTGCTGGCCGACGGCTGCCACGGCGCGGCGTACGGGTTCGCCTGCGGCAGATCTTCGGTAATCTTCGCCAGGTCAACGTCGGTCTTAGCGGCGAAGGTGGCATCGAGCCGCTCCTGGAATTCATCCATCGTCAGCCGGCCATGGCTGTAGTGCTCGCGCAGGCTGGTCGCCGTCGCCTCGCGCTCAGCGTCGCCGATCCTGATCCCTGATCCTGCCGCCATTGGTGCCTCCAGGTACCCATCAGCGTGACGTGCTGACAGCAAGACGATATATCGCAAGTTCCGACTAGGCAACTGAGTCCACCCCGACGTTCCCTTGGGAGGAGGTTTGTCGCATAAAGGAGGGTTTTCCGGACTATCCAACGACAACGCTCCTACACGCGAATTCGCTCCTACAGCGGCGCGGTCAACGCTCCCGGACGCGAGCCGACTCCTTCAGGGGGCTACCTTGCTGTTGCCGCGCGGTCCGCAACACGCCACCGGGGCGAGACTGGCCACCCGGGCGCGGGCTAGTGAGCAACCACGCGTCACGCCGAGGTCAGGGACCGAAATAGCCGCTGTTGCCCGTTTGAGGGTTGGAGACTTGCGCGAGCACATGGAGCGTGCCAGCGTGCGCGAAGACAAGGGTCAGCGTGATGTCGGTGCCCTGGTGCAGCGGGCCGGAATTGAGGATCTCCAGGTGCATGCCCGTGGGGTCGAACCGGGTGAGGCGGTGGCCGGGGATTGTGAGCTCGCGCAGCGCGGCGGCGGCCGAGACGCGGGTGCCGGGCTGGCCAAGCATCACGACCTGCCCGCCTGCGCTGCTGTGAACGGCCAGCAGCTGATCGGCCGGGCCCGCGTTAGCGATCACGAGGTAGCCGTCAGGCAACTTTGCCCCGGTGCTCTGCATGACGTAGGCGCTCGCCACCTGGATGGGCCGCACTGCGGTGTGCTGCTGACCGCAGCCGGCAAGTGCCAGGACGGCGACGATCAGGCCGCCGGCCAGCGCGGCGGGTGACCTGAGGCGGGTGCCGCGAGGCATCGTTGCCTCCCCTCGTAACAGCCGGGCACGCGTGCGCGGCACCTTTGTGTCGCGTATGGAGGATAGCCGGTGCCGCGTTCGGCCCCTGATCAGGCCTCGGCGTCGCAGCCCAGGCTGTCGCAAGCCGGCTCGGCCGCTGCCAGCTCGGCCGCTGCCAGCTCGGCCCCGGCGCCCGCGCACGTTGACCTGGCCGCTGCCGCAATGGCCGTGCTGATCTCGCCAAGCTGGCGCACTTGATCAGGCGTCAGCGCGTCGATCAGCGCCCGCCTGACCTGCCCTACATGGCCTGGCGCGGCCTCGCCGAGCATGGCATAGCCCTCGTCGGTTAGCTGCGCGACCTGCCCGCGCCGGTCGGTCGCGCAGTCCTGCCTGACCACCCAGCCGCGTTCCTCCAGCCTGGACACCGCGTGGGACAGCCGGCTCTTGCTGAACGTCGAAGCCGCCGCGAGCTGACTCATCCGCAGCGCCCGGCCAGGTGCCTCGGACAGGTGCACCAAGATCTCGTAGTACCCGTGCGGCAGCCCGGAATCGTGCAGGAGCTGCGCGTCGATGGAGCCGAACAGCGCCTGGCACGCGGTCAGGAAGGAGCGCCAGATGCGCTGTTCCTCCGCTGTCAGCCAGCGTGTCGTCGTGTCCACGCCATCCAGGTTACCTAACTAGTTGAACATTTGACAAGTCTGGGCCCATCTGATATTAGTTGCTTGTTCAACAAGCATAGAAGCCAAGCGTCGACCGGGCCGCACACCGACAGGCCACGTCGATAAGTACACCAAGCGACCAGCGGAGACAGACATGACGCAGACCCTGACCGGGACGATCCCCGGTTACGTGACTGGTACCTGGACCATTGACACCCTGCACTCGGAGGTCGGGTTCTCCGTGCGGCACATGATGGTGAGCAAGGTGCGGGGCAAGTTCACCAAGTTCACCGGACAGCTAGTGACAGCGGAGAACCCGCTCGACTCGACCGTGACCGCCGAGATCGACCTTGCCTCGATCGACACCGGCAGCGAGCAGCGAGACGGGCACCTGCGCTCACCTGACTTCTTCGACACGGACAAGCACCCGCTGATGACGTACCGCTCGACGGGCCTGCGCGCTGACGGTGACGACTTCATCCTGGAAGGCGAGCTGACGCTCAAGGGCGTCACCCGCGAAGTGCCGCTCAAGCTCGAGCTCAACGGCTTCGGGCCGGACTCTTACGGGGGCACGCGGGCCGGGTTCACCGCGAAGGGCCAGATCAACAGGGCCGACTTCGGCGTGACCTGGAACGCCGCGATCGAGGGCGGCGGCGTGGTCGTGGCCGACAAGGTCGAGCTGCACCTGGAGATCGAGGCCGTTCTTCAGGCATAGTTCGCCAGCTCGTTGCCAGTCCCGCAGGAGGGACGCTGGTGAGTGCGCGGGACCCTGGTCAGCCTAGATGGCTGGCCAGGGTCCCGCGCATTTTTTCACCCTTACGCTTTTATGAGTCGTGCTGGAGCGCGGGCAGGTCGGCCTTGTGCTTGGTGAGGTAATCCAGGTACAGGGGGCGCAGCGCCTCCTCGATGCCGCTGTCGTCGGCATCGAGGGCATCGCCGATCAGCGCGGACAGCTTGAGCGCGTCGGAGCGGGCATGGTCGGGGTGGCCGGCGATGGCCTCGCCAGCCGGCAGGGCTCGCAGCAGCTCCCACAAGAAGGCGAGGTCCAGGTGATGCCTCGCCCGGCGAACCGCCAGGTCGTGCAGTTCGCGGGAGGAAAGCGAGTCGAGATCGCCGGTTTCGGTCATGCTGAGCACCCTACCGGCGCGCTATGATCAGCCGCGCCGCAGCGCTGTGCCGAGCAGCCCAAGCGGCGGGGAGCCCAGGTCCAGCATCGCGGTGTGGAAGCGCAGCAGCGAGAAGTCATCGCCCCAGGCCTGCCTGGCCTGCTCGCGGAGGTTCATGATCTCGACCTTGCCCCAGGTATACCGGCCGTAACTCGGGTCAAAGGTGGCCCTGGTGGCCTCCGAGAGCGCGGCCTGGCCCAGCAGGTGAGTGTCGGTTTCGAACCGGCGAGCGCAATCCGCCACGGTCCAGCCCGCCGTGTGCAGGCCGATCGAGCACGCGAGCCTGGTGACCCGCACCAGCGCCTCGAGCCAGACGCCGATGGCAAACCTGGGGTCGTCGCCGCAGAATCCTTCCTCGACGCAGAGTTCCTCCGCGTAGTGAGCCCAGCCTTCGACGAAGGCCTCGGAATGCAGCGTCTGCCTGACCTCCGTCGGCGCGCGCAGGATGGTGCGGCCGTGCGAGAAGTGGCCGGGGGCTACCTCGTGCACGGTGATCCCGGGCAGCGTCGTGTCGCTGAAGACCTCGAGCCACTCTTCGGCCTCATGCGCTGGCCAGCTCGGATCTGGCGGGGTGATGTAGTACACGGACGGAGCAGCGGCCTCGCCGGGAGCGGCGGTTGCCATCATGGCCATGGCCCAGCGCCGCGATTCGGGCGCGAGCGCCACGTGGCACTCGCCATCTTGATGGGGGAGCAGATTCGCCTCCCGGGTGAACGAGATGGCGCGCTCAGTCCAGACCCGAGCGGCCTCGATCACCCCGTCGGCGTCTGGGTGCTGCTTGGTCAGCTCGCGGGCTACGTCCATCGGCGGGCGGCCGGAATCGATCTGCCCGCAGCTCTCGGCCAGCCGGCCGTGCAGCCGGTCCCGCTCGGCGTCCGCCCGCTCGGCGAGCCTGCCGAGGTCGACCTCGATGCCGTCACTGCTGCTGATCAGCTTCGCCAGGCCCGCGGCACCGAGTGCCGCGTCGGGATGCCCGTGCACGGCAGCATTATCGACGTGGCTGACCAGCCGGGCGTGGGCCGCCAGCGCGGCCTCCCTCGACCGCTCGTCGACGTCGGCAGGAATGCCGGCCGCGAGCCCGCGTACCGCGCCTGCCAGCGCCTTCGCCACGGGCGCTGACACCCGGTCGAGAGCGGCGATCGCGGCATCGATCGCGTCTGGCCAGGCCGCGAGGTGCTCATCGCGCGCGCGCAGCCGCTCGGCCGGGCTCGCGTATTCACGGTCGTAGCAGGCCAGGTCCATGTTCGCGACGTGGAAGTACGGATTGCGGCGGTAGAGCTCGAGCTCGCCGAAGCTCACCTCGGCCGCGCGGGCGAAGACCGCGAGCTGTGCCTCGTCGTGCTCGTCGGCGGCGCTGCCGTCTCCGCCAGGCCCTTGGGCCATGGCGCCGGCCAGCCGGCCGAGGCCAGCCCGGACACCGTCCGGTGACAAGTCCTGGATCTTGCCGTCGTACTCGTGCCTGCCGCTGTACTCGCGCACCTCGGGAACGCTCATGTCCCAGATCGCGCGCAGCCTCGGGTTGATCTCTGCCATGTGGGGCAACCTACCGGATACCGCCCGCGCGGCCCTCGCCGCGGCTTACTGGGCCGTCCCGGAACGCGCCCGGCCAGCCTGGAATGGCTCCACCGTCAGGATGTCCGCGCCGTGGATGCGCTTCGCGCAGGTCTTGAATCGATGCGAGACGAAGACGGCCCCCGCCTGCCCCGGCAGCCTCACCCTGAGCCCGGCCACGGTTATCGGCCCGCACCGCGCCGCCGGCAGGTCGGCCGCCTGGATCACCCTGAGCCACAGGTGGGCGGTCTGCCCAGCGCTGAGCTGCAGCGTCTTCGCGGTCACGGCCCGATCAGCCGTGGACGCCGCACCCACCTGACGCCCCTTGCTGCTGGTCGCGAACGTGACGAACGCGAATCCGGCGAGCCGGCAGCTGCGCGCCGAGACATTGGTGAAGTCCAGCGGAATGAGCGAGGTGCCAGCGGCCACGCCAGCCGATTTCAGATCCAGGGTGATGTCGAGCTGGGTGGCGGAGCACGCTGCCTCCGATGGCTGGCCTCCGGCGGGCACGCTGGACCGGCTGCCTGGCTGGCTGCCTGGCTGGCTGCCCGGCTGGCTGCCTCCGGCGGCCTGCGGGCCAGAGGCCGATCGCCCCTGCTGAGCGCCGCAGGCCGTGGCCGCAATGCAGATCAGCCCGATAAAGGCAGCTATGCGCAGAACCGCGATATCACGCCTGCCAGGCAGGAATACGCTTTGCATACTGTGCTCCCTTTCAGTCGTCAATGCCCGGGATTCTGTTATAGGCAGATGAAATAAAGCGCGGCGGAACTCTGCCCTTCGATAGTAGCCGCCAAGCGCGTCCGGCCAAGGTTGTTTGCGGGTCTGCGCAGTGAATCCAGGCCGAGCAATCATCAACTAATCTGCCCGTAATGGTCTGTCCCGCGCATCGGATTGATATCGCGGCAGCCCGAGAGGCGAATGCGGATCCGTGCTGATGCGACGGCGAGCCTGGGATGGGTAAGTGGGCTTCCCGCACCCCAGCTGACAAACATCCTCTTACGCTGGTGATCAAGATCCCGGGCGTGATCGCGGAAGATCGCTCACGTCAGGGGGGCTGTCGGGTGACTCGTGATCAGGATCGGGAGCTTTTCCGGCATCGTGGGGGAGAGTTCTCAGTCCGGCGAACTGTCAGTGCGAGGGTGGCAGGTGCGATGTTCCGTGATCAAGGTCCCGGGCATGATCACGGAACATCGAAGGTGTCCTGACCTGGGCGGTCTTCCGTGATCACGGTCCCGGGCATGATCACGGATCATCGCTGCTGTCCTGGAGACTGTCGCGTGACTCATGATCAGGCAGGTTGCCTCCCGGGGCACTGTCCCGCCCCGACCTGCCCGCCCGGCCCCCTGCAACGTGACTCGGTGCGGTTCTTGCGGAGCGGGCCGGGCTCGGTTCCGGCGGTACGGGATCGCCGCGCCGGTGATCGCCGCGTGTTCCCGTTCCGCGGCATGATCGCGGAGCGTTCCCGCGCCGGAGCATGATCGCGGAGCGTTCCCCGTCGTTTGCGGCATGATCGCGGAGAGTTCTCCGTCGTTACCGCGGAGAGTTCTCGCAGCACGGAGTGTTGGCTGTCCTATGTGCGGACAACGCTCCGCGCAACGACAACTCTCCGGGCCAGGGCCGGGAAGGCTCCGGGCCAGGGCCGGGAAGGCTCCGTTAAGCGGGAAGTCTCCGGGAAACCGGGAAGGTCTCGTGCCAGATCCCGCCGCCGGCCCGCGCAGGCGCGGGCCGGCCCGATCGGGTTAGCGGCTTTCGTTTCCGCCCAGAGTCACTGCCCGGGGCTCACTCCGAAGAGTTGCACCCGGGTGACAAAGCTGGGCTTGGAGCAGCACGGGCAACTCCGCCAGAGTCAGGGCTCGCGCTTGCGGGTGGGTGGCTCTGCGCCCGTGGGACGCATCAAGCCACCGGGCGGCATCGAGGGCTTCGCGCGTTTGGGTGGGTTGGCGGGGCTGGCCGGGCTGGCGGGGTTTGCCGGGGTGGCGGGGGTCGCTGGGGTGGCGGGGCTGGGCTGCGCGGCCGATGTGGTTTTTCTCGTGCTCGCTACGGGTGGCATCAGGCCCTGTCCGATGGCCTCGATCTGGCCAGGAACCAGCCGCAGCGCCCGGCCGAGGTCGGCCGCGAACCTTTCGCAGGTGGCGTACCGGTCGCTGGCGGCCTTGGCCATTGCCTTGGCCAGCACGCGGTCGACCGCGACTGACAAGTCAGGCCTGGCCGGGGTGACGGGCGGCGGCGGCGCGGACATCTGGGCGTAGATGAGGGCCGGGCCCTGGTTCATGCGGAATGGGGGAGTGCCGGCCAGCAGCTCAAACACTGAGCAAGCGAGCGAGTACAGATCGGTCCTGCCGTCTACCGGCCGTCCGTCGATTTGCTCGGGCGCGGCGTACTGCAGCGTGCCGACGATCTGGCCGGCCACAGTCAGCCCCAGCCCGGATGCCTGCGCCTGCTTGCTGATGCCGAAGTCGGTGAGGTAGACGTGATCGGCCACGCCGGGTCCGGGTCCGGCCAGGGCCCGCCCGCTGCTCGAATCGAGCAGCATGTTGGCCGGCTTGACGTCGCGGTGCACGAGCCCGCGTTCGTGAGCGGCGTCCAGCGCGTCGGCGACCTGGGAGACGATCCCCCAGGCTCGCGCGGCTGGCAGCGGTCCGTCCCGGCGCAGCGCCGAGCGGGCGTCGCCGCCGCGCACGTAGCGCATCGCGATGAAGAGCATCCCGGCAGCCTCGCCCGCTTCGTAGACCGGGATGATGTGCGGGTGCTCGACGGCGGCGGCCGCCCGAGACTCCCGGATGAAGCGCATGCGGAAGGCGTGGTCGGCGGTGAGCCCGGCGGCGAGGACCTTGAGCGCGACCGGGCGGCCGAGGTGCTCGTCGGTAGCGCGGAACACCGTCGCCATGCCGCCCCGGCCGATCCGTTCCTCGAGCCGGTAGCCGGCGAGGACCGCGCCGGGGCGCAGGCTCACAGCCGGCTGCCCCGGCACGACCGGCTGCCCAGGGCCGGCCGGGGCAGACCCGGGCCGCTCAGCCACGCCGCTCGCCCCTCCTAGTCCGCACTGTGCCGGGTCACGTCCCGGCGCTGACCGCGGTGATGCGCATCGTCGGCTCGGAGGTCGACGCGCAGGTTTGAGTGGTAAACGGCACGTAGGCCGGGACGGTCTGGTCTGGCGGGAAAACCTTGAGCCACATCGCGCTCACCGGGTTGCACTTCGACGCGGGAAAGTTGCCTGCCTCGGCGACTCCCAGCACGGCGTGCGCGGTCCCCTCGGCTGGGATCAGGAGTTGCTTGGACGGCGTCACCGGGTCCCGCTTGGCGTCGGCGCCGATCTGGCTGCCGGCGCCGCTGTCAGTGCTCACCAGCGACACGCCTGGATAGCCCTGCATGAAACAGGTGCTGTCGGTGATGTTAGTGAAGTCGAGGCCGTAGAAGATGGTGCCGGCCGCGCCGTTGCTCTCGCCGATGGCCACGTGCAGCTCGGCTGTGGTGCACTCGGCCGGGCCTGCGGGCGGGGCTGGCGTACTGGGCGCTGTGGCGCTCGGCTGGCTCCCGCCGCCGGACGGCGGGCTCGCCGTGACCGTTACGGTCGTGCCCGGGGTCGGCGCGGCGTTGGATCCGCACCCGCTGGCCAGCGCGGCGACCGTCCCGGCGGCCACCAGGAGAAGGAGCATGCGCGCGCCAGACGCTGTGATATTCATTGAGTAATAGTCCTTTTTAAGCGGGTTTGCAGAAGAGCGAGCAGCACGACTGAGACCGGTGTGTGCGGGTATGCCCAAGGTACCCTCATTACGGATCGGAGTAGCGTGGCAGGCATCCAACAGTTCACCACAAGACCCCAGCTAGCAGGCACATTTGGCATGGTCGCCTCGACCCACTGGCTAGCTTCTGCCGCAGGGATGGCGGTGCTCGAGGCCGGCGGCAACGCGTTTGACGCGGCCGTGGCGACCGGGCTCGTGCTGCAGGTGGTCGAGCCGCACCTGAACGGCCCGGGCGGAGAGGTCCCGGTAGTCGGGCATAGCTCGGCGACGGGCGAGACGTTCGTGCTCGACGGCCAGGGCGTGGCGCCCGCGACAGCGACCCTCGCCGCGTTCGCCGATCTCGGGATCGAGCTGGTGCCAGGCAATGGCCTGCTGCCCGCGACGGTGCCCGCCGCGTTCGGCACCTGGATGCTGCTGCTCGCCAGGTACGGGACAATGCGACTGCGCGACGTGATGAGCTACGCGATCGGCTATGCGGACGACGGGTACCCGCTGCTCGCGAGGGTGAGCAGCACGATCGAGTCGATGGCGCAGACGTTCACCGAGCACTGGCCGTCCTCGGCCGAGATCTACCTCGGCGGCGGCGTTCCCGAGCCGGGCAGCCGCTTCGCCAACAAGCGGCTCGCCGCCACCTACACCCGGATCCTCGAGGAAGCCGAGGCCGCCGCGCAGGATCGAGAAGGCCAGATCGAGGCCGCCAGGCGGGCCTGGTACGAGGGCTTCGTGGCCGAGGCCATCGACAGCTTCGTCGCCGCCGCCGAGATCATGGACGTCACCGGCAGCCGGCACAAGGGCATGATCACCGGCGCTGACCTGGCGTCGTGGCGGCCCAGCGTGGAGTCGCCGGTCACCTTCGACTTCCGCGGCCTGACCGTGTGCAAGACCGGCCCGTGGGGTCAGGGCCCGGTGTTCCTGGCCCAGCTGAGCATGCTCGACGGCTTCGACCTGGCGGGGATGGGCGCGGGCAGCGCCGAGCTGATCCATACCATCACCGAGTGCGGCAAGCTCGCGTTCGCTGACCGCGAGGCCTGGTACGGCGACCCGAGGGCGTCGGACGTGCCGATCGCTGGCCTGCTCGACCCGCAGTACGCCGCCCAGCGCCGCGCTCTGGTCGGCGACAAGGCCTCCGGCGAGCTGGTGCCGGGCTCGCCGGCGGGCCGCGCGCCCGCGCTGCCCGGCTACGTGCTCGCCGCCCTCAGCAGCGCCGGCACGCCGGACGGCAGCCTCGACCAGGGCCACACCGCGCAGGATTCCAGCATGGGAGACCCGACGATGTCGACCGTCGCGCTCGGCCCGGGCGACACCTGCCACCTCGACATCGGCGATCGCTTCGGCAATCTCGTCTCCGCCACCCCGAGCGGCGGCTGGCTGCAGAGCTCGCCGGTCATTCCAGGCCTCGGCTTCTGCCTGGGCACCAGGGGGCAGATGTTCGCGCTGACCCCGGGTTTCGCGAGCAGCCTGGCTCCGGGCCGCCGGCCGCGCACGACCCTGTCACCCAGCCTGGCGCTGCGCGATGGCGAGCCTTACCTCGCGTTCGGGACACCGGGCGGTGACCAGCAGGATCAGTGGACGATGGGGTTCTTCCTCAACCACGTGATCTTCGGCATGAACCTGCAGGAGGCCATCGACTACCCGAACCACCACACCGATCATTTCCCGTCGTCGTTCTACCCGAGGGGCGCCAAGCTGAGGTCGCTCACCATCGAGGACCGGCACGGCGACGACGTGATCGACGACCTGCGCGAGCGCGGTCACGATGTCACCGTGTCGCCGCCCTGGTCGCTGGGCCGGATCAGCGCCGTGGCGAGGGATCGCGGGATGCTGTACGCCGGCGCGAATGCGCGGGGCATGCAGGGGTATGCGGCAGGGAGGTAGGCCCCAGCAAGGCAAGGGCGCGCCCGCGCGGGCTGATCGAGAGGCGAGGGTCGGATGAGCACGAGCGCCGAGCGCCCGGCCTGGCCTGGGCCGATCGGGCGGCCCGCCCGCGCGCACTGGTGGTCGGTCCAGCCGCCGCCGGCCGCCAGCCCGATCTCCGGGCGGCGTGCGTACCTCGAGGTGCTCGCTGTCTTCGCGGCGTTCTTCGCCGCGGGGATCATCGCCGGAGGCGAGACGCTGGCCCGCAGGTACCCGGCGCCGTCGGGCAGCTGGGCGGTCTTCGTGCCGGCCACGGTCACCGAGATCTCCACGGCCGGGCTGGCCATCGCGGTCACCGTGCTGCTCTCGTCGAGGCGGGGGATCACGCCGCGGTCGCTGGGACTTGGCTGGCCAAGGACCGCGGAGGGCGGCGCGGCGGCCGGTCCCGCGTTCCGGATGGGGGTCTGGGCGATCGTGGCGCTGATCGCCGGCGGCATCATTACCGGCGCGCTCGCCACTGGCAAGCTCGGCCAGCCCGCCCACCAGGACTACGGCTACCTGCTCTACACGACGTCGGCGTCACTGGCGGCCGGCGTCGTCGAGGAGAGCGTGGTCCTCGCCTTCGTCGTCACCACGCTCCGGCAGGCGAACCGGCCGCTCACGGAGATCGTCATCGTCGCCGTGCTGTTGCGCTGCTCCTACCACGACTATTACGGGCCTGGCGTCATCGGCATCGCGGTCTGGGCGGCGGTGTTCGCCTGGCTGTTCCTGCGCGCCGGCAGCGTGCTGCCGCTGATCATCGTGCACTTTTTCTGGGACGCGACGATCTTCTGGTCGCAGCGCTGGCACTGGCTGGTGGGCGGGCGGCTGATCGGGGCGCTGCTGCTGCTCGCGGCCGCCGTCACCTCCTGGCTCGCCGGCACGGGCAAGCGGAGCAGCAGGCCGCCCGGCGGCAGGCCGGCCGTTTCGTACACCGCCTGGCCCTACGACCAGCCCGGCCGGCAAGACCAGCCCGGCCGGCAAGACCCGCTACACAGGTAGCGCCAGCGCGGCGGCGATGATCGCCGCGACCGCGGCCAGTGCCGCCAGCCAGCCGTAACCTGTCGCGGCCGGGCCGGCGGGCAGCGCGGCCGCAGCGCCCGACAGCACGGCCAGCGCGACGCCGCCGGCCAGCAGCGGCGCCTGCGGCCGCAGCACCCTGAGCCGGATGCGGCTTTCCGCCAGCTGCATCGCCAGCAGGAAAGCCAGCAGCAGCAGCCCGAGCACGACGGTGTGCCAGGGCCGCCGCGGATTCAGCGCCTCGCACGCCAGCACGGCCAGGATCATCAGCTGCGCCCAGGGCACCGCCGCGAGCCCGGACGCGACCTGGCGCCACAGCCGCACCGGCCAGGCCGCGTACAGGTCAGCCCCCCGCAGCCGCACGCCGTCAGAGTCGCCGATCGCCAGCCTGGCCACGGCACCGGCGCCGCAGCAGATCCCGACGATCAGGGACGGCTTGGCGAGCGCCGCCGCGTGCGCGGCCGGAACGGCGGCCCACGCCAGCAGGCCGGCCGCCAGCAGGCCGGCCACGAGCACCACCCGGCCTCGTTCCCGCGCCGTCATCATCGGGCGATCACCGCCCGCCTGGTGAACGGCCCGAGCGGCACATCGAGAGGCGAGATGCCATCCCAGGCCACGACCGGGATGCCGATCTCGCGCAGCGAGAACCTGATCGCGTCCTGCTCCATCCGCCAGATCCTCCTGGCCAGGTCAGCTGTCGCCTTGTGGCGCCCGAGCCCGGAGCCGGGCTGGGCGGTCAGCACGTCAACGACGATGACGGCGAACCCCCGTTCCCGCAATTCGCGCAGCGCCTCGATGACCCGCAGGCTCAGCAGCGGGCTGAACACGATGATCAGCGCCCCCGGCGGCAGCGCGGTGCGCGGCAGCGACCCGATCATGTCGGGCGAATAGCCCGCGGCCGGGCCGCTGATGATCAGGTTCATGATGCGGTCGGCCTGGTGCCGCCCGGCCGCCGGGCTGATCCAGCGCAGGTCGCGGCCGAAGCTGATCAGGCCGACCCGGTCCCTGGCCGCCAGGTACCTGGCCGCAGTCCCGGCCGCGGCCCGGACGGCGAGATCGGCCGAGCTGCTGCCTGCCTCCCCGACGTCGACGCTGACGTCCATGAGCAGGATGATGACCTGGGCGCGTTCGGCGGTGAAGGTGTTGAGCTGCAGCGATCCGCGCCGGGTCGTGGCCGGCCAGTTGATCCGCCGCTGCCTGTCGCCCGGCACGAACTCGCGCACCCCGGCGAACTCGATGCCCTCGCCCGGCAGCCTGGACACGTGCTCGCCGAGCCTGGCCGGCAGCTTGCTGAGCACCACCATCGAGTCCAGCGTGGCCGGCAGCGGGTGGCACGTAATGGGCGGCGCCGTCACCGCAAGCCTGCACTCAAGCAGCCGCCACCGGTCGAGCGCGACGATCTCGACGGTGCCGACGTGCCGCCTGCCCCACCGCTCCGGCGCGAACGGCAGCCTGAACCAGCCATCGTCGCCAAGCTCGGCCTCGCCCGCGGTGATGTGCGGCGCCGGCCGCAGCCGCGCCGCGACGTGCCCCGCGCCGTCGCAGCTGACCCGCAGCACGACCGCGCCCTGCTCGCCCTCGGTCAGCAGTTCGGCGCCGGTCGCGAACTCGATGCCGGCCGTTCCCGGCGCCGGTGACCTGACGACCAGCAGCAGCAGCGCCGGCGCCGCAAGCCCGGCGAACTCGGCGCGCCTGGTGATCACGGCGATCAGCAGCCCGGCGAGAGCAAGCGTGACCAGCCGCCGGGCATGGCCGGAAAGCTGCCAGGACGCGGGCAGTTCGCTACGCGGTCCGGCGGTCAGCACGGGGGCTCCGTTCAACTTAAAGACCTTTAATGATGAATGGAAGCTACCGGGCTGGTCCGGGGCACAGGAACGCTGGCCAGGACCCGGGCGATGACGTCGTCGGCGCTGACCTTGCGCGCCCACAGCTCGGGGCGCAGGGTAATCCGGTGCCCGAGCGCGGGCACGCCGACCGCCTTGATGTCGTCGGGAATGACGTAGTCGCGGCCGTGCAGCACCGCCTGGCCGCGCGCGAGCTGCATGATGAACAGGCCGCCGCGCGGGCTCGCGCCCACCTGGATCTGCGGGTGCGTCCTGGTCGCGCCGATCAGCGCCACGACGTACTCGACCAGGTCGGCGGAGATTTCCACGTGCTCGAGTGAGTTCCGCATGGCGATCAGCTCGCGCGGGTTCGTCACCGGGGTGAGCGTGACCTCGGGCACGGCCCGGTCGATGCGGCGCGTCAGCATCAGCACCTCATCGCTTGCTTGCAGGTAGCCGAAGCGCAGCCGCATGCCGAAGCGATCGAGCTGGGCCTCGGGCAGGTCGTAGGTGCCCTCGTACTCGATCGGGTTAGCGGTCGCGAGCACGATGAACGGCTCAGGCAGGTCCCTGGTCTGGCCGTCGACGCTGACCTGGTTCTCGCCCATCGCCTCGAGCAGCGCGGCCTGGGTCTTCGGCGGCGTCCTGTTGATCTCGTCGGCGAGCAGGAGCTGGGTGAACACCGGGCCGGCCCTGAATACCATCTCGCCGCTGCGCTGGTCGTACAGGGGCGCGCCGATCACGTCGGAAGGCAGCAGGTCGGGGGTGAACTGGATTCTGCTGAAGTCCAGGCCCAGCGCCCGCGCGAAGGACCGGGCCGTCAGCGTCTTGCCGAGACCGGGCAGGTCCTCGAGCAGGATGTGCGAGCTGGCCAGGATGCCGGTCAGCACGAGCTCGAGCGCCTGGCGCTGGCCGACGATCGCGCGCTCGAGCTCAGCGAGCACGGCGGCGCAGCGATCCGAGGTCTGCGCCGGCGTCAGCCGCGGGGTCAGGGTGGGTTCGGTCACAGCTGCTCCAGTCGTTGAATCAGGGCGGCCAGCACCCGGGGCGGTATGCCCGGCCTTGACGCGGCGTCGGGCGGACTCGGCCGCTCCGGGTCGATCCAGAACCACAGGTCAGCGCCGGGGCGGCCCGCGCCGGTGAAGATCTCGCGCGCTGCCCGCGGGTCGGCGGCCAGGCTGACGCCGTGGTGCTCGGCGAGCCTGGCGGCGAGCAGGTGCTGCAGCCGCTGCCTGGTGGCGAGGTCCCAGGCGCTCATTGACTTCATGGCGTCGGCGAGGTCGGTCTGGGTGCGCCAGAACCCGATGAACGAGGTCGTGGGGCTATCTGAGCTGATCTCGGGGGGCGGCGCGGGCCGGGCGTAGGAGCCGATCAGCGTGCGCGCCGCGACGAGGCCCGCCGCCGCGCCGCCGATCACGACGATGCTCGCCGCCGCCGGGCCGAGGGCGAGCCCGGTCGCGATGGCCACGGCCGCGAGGCCGCAGGCCGCCACGGCGATCTCGCGCCGCGCGGCGCGCCAGCCCGTCCGGTGCCCGCCCTCGCCGTGCCTGTCCTCCCGGTGCCCGCCCTCGCCTGAGCTCATGCCGGGTCTCCTACGGGGAGGATGGCGGCGATCTCGGTGAGTGCCTGCTCGGCGGCGTCGCGCTGGCGCTGCGGCATGTCGTGGGTGGAGTACCTGGCCTCGTAGAACAACGTCGTCAGCCGTCCGGCCGGGGCGCGCGGGACGAGCCCGGCCTCGACCGCCCGGGCCAGCAGTTCGTCCGGAGTCTCCGCCGCGCCGCGTTCGGCGCCCGCCTGCGCCAGGCTGCGCTCCATGGCCGCGTAGCATGCGATGATGGCCGCCCTGGCGTCGCTGAGCTCGAGCAGCGCTGCCCGGCCCGACGCGACGGCCCTGGCGAGGTCTGCCTCGGCCTCATCGACGCTGAGGTCGGGCACCGCGCCGAGGTCGGGCGGCCGGCGGCGCCGCCACCAGGCGGTGGCCAGGATCGCGGCGATGGCGATGACCAGCAGCGCGACAAGCACGTCGCGCAGCAGCACGCCGTGGCCGGCGCCGGAGAGATGGGGCTGACGCAGGCCGACCGGGGTCTTGACCCGGTGATGCGCGATGACCGGCGGGCGCGCTCCCTTGAAGGCGGTCGGCTCCTTGTTGTACACGCCCAGGATGATGATGATCGCCACCACGATCATGCTGCCCGTGAGCCCGACCGTGACGAGCCTGTTCAGCCGGGCGGCGAGCGCTTCGGGGCGGGCGCGCCGCCAGTGCAGGGCCGCGAGCAGGCCCGCCAGGATCGCCTCGAGTGCCAGGCCCACGGCCAGCACGCCGCTGGCATGCCTGCCCCAGTCGCCCCCGGGCCCGATGGCACGGATACCGGCGACCGTCAGCAAGAGGAGCAGCGCGGTGAGGAGAACGCGGGCTCGGGCGTGATCCGGCATGTCGTGAAAATGGTACTCGCGGCTGACGGCGTATCAGCCCGGCGGCTGATGACAGCCGCGGGTGCCGGCGAGGACAGTAGCTGCCGTGACCACGACTACTTTGCCGCCGGTAATAGCCGTCAGCAAGCTGACCAAGCGGTATCAGGCCTCGGTGCTGGCGCTCGATGACCTCACGGTCGCCGTTCCGCCCGGCATTACCGCGCTGGTCGGCGCGAATGGCGCCGGTAAGTCAACCTTCATCAAGATCCTGCTCGGGCTGCTCCAGGCCAGCGGCGGCACGGCGGCCGTGCTCGGATATGACTGCTCGGCGGAGGGCAGCGCGATCCGGGCGCACACCGGCTACATGCCCGAGCACGACTGCCTGCCGCCCGACGTGACCGCGACCGAGTTCGTCACCCACCTCGGCCGCATGTCCGGGCTCCCGGCCACCGCCGCGAAGGAGCGCGCGGCCGACTCGCTGCGGCACGTCGGCCTCTACGAGGAGCGGTACCGGCAGGTCGGCACCTACTCGACCGGCATGAAGCAGCGGGTCAAGCTGGCCCAGGCCCTCGTCGGCGACCCGAAGCTGCTGCTGCTCGACGAGCCGACCAACGGGCTCGACCCGGCCGGGCGGTCGGCGATGCTCGACCTGATCAGCCGCATCGGGTCCGAATTCGGCATCTCGATCCTGGTCGCGTCGCACCTGCTCGGCGAGATCGAGCAGATCTGCGACCACCTGGTGGCACTCGACGGCGGCCGCCTGCTGCGAGCCGACACGATCAGCTCGTTCACCCAGTCGAGCCAGTTCCTGCTGATCGAGGTCGACGAGGGCAGCGAGCTGCTGCTCGCCGAGCTGACGAGCCGGGGGCTCGAGCCCGTGCGCTATCAGCGCGGGCTGCTCGTCGAACTGGCCGGCGACGACAGCGTCGACCTCGTGCGCGACGCGGTCGCCGACCTCGGGCTGCCGCTGAGCCGGCTCGAGCAGCGCAGGCACCGGCTGGAAGAGCTGTTCAGCGAGGAAACCACAGCCGGGGAGACCACGGCCGGGGAGACCACGGCCGGGGAAGGCACAGCCGAGGGAGCAGCCGCCAATGTCCGCAGATAACACTGGCGCCGGCAGCCCGCTGTCCGGCGGCACGGGCGTCATCCACAACATCGGGTACCGGGCCTACCAGGGCACCAGGCTCGGCCGGGCCGAGATCGTCCGGGCGCTGGCCTGGCACAGCCTGCGCGGCGCCTTCGGCCTGGGCCGCGGCGCCAAGGCCAAGGTCCTCCCGGTGATCACCTTCGTCGTGATGTGCCTGCCCGCCGTCGTCAGCGCGGTGGCGATCGCGGTGAGCGGGGGCGCCAGGCAGATCAGCTACGACACGTACCTGCCGTCGCTGCGCATCCTCGTGCTGATCGTGTTCATCGCCGCGCAGGCGCCCGAGGTGGTCTCGCGCGACCTGCGCAGTCACACCCTGCCGCTGTACTTCGCCAGGCCGATCAAGCGGATCGACTATCCGGCCGCCAAGCTGGCCGCGTTCATCGCCGCGCTGCTCGCGATGATCGAGATCCCGCTGCTGCTGCTCTACCTCGGCACGGTCAGCCAGCTGCACTCGGGGAGCGCGATCTGGCATGAGACCAGGGCGCTGCTGCCGGGGCTGGCGCTCGGGGTGGCGTGGGCGGTGGTGCTGGCCGGCCTGGGGCTGCTGCTGGCCTCCGTGAGCGGCCGGCGTGCCTACGCGACCGGCGCGGTCGCGGTCTTCTTCCTGCTCACGCTGACCCTGGCCACGGTGCTCGTGCAGATCGCGGGGCAGCCGGGCGGCGGCGGCACTGGGCTGGCCAAGGTGGCCGGGCTGATCAGCCCGTTCACCGTGCTCGACGGCCTGCGTGAATGGCTTGGCGGCACGACCGCCGGCATCGTCCCCGATCCGGGCGGCGCCGGGCCGCTGTACGCGCTGATGTTCCTGCTCTTCTGCGCCGCCGGGATCGGCGGGCTGATCGCCAGGTACCGGAAGGTAGGTGTCGCATGACCGGCATCGAGCTGCGCCAGGTGTCCCGCTGGTACGGGAACGTGGTCGCGGTCAACGACGTCACGATGACGATCGGGCCTGGCGTCACCGGCCTGCTCGGCCCCAACGGCGCGGGCAAGTCGACGATCGTGCACATGGTCGCGGGCCTGCTCGAGCCGTCGCGCGGCTCGGTCTCGGTGGCGGGCGAGCCGGCCTGGCGCAACCCTGAGCTGCGCCGCCGGGTCGGGCTGGTACTCGACCGCGACACGGTCTACCCGTTCCTGACCGGAGCTGAGTTCGTCACGGCGATCGCCAGGCTGCACAAGCTCGCCGACGCGGACGCGGCGGCGAGGCGCGCGATCGAGATCGTGGACATGGCCGACGCCGCCGGGCGGCGGATCTCGACTTACTCCAAGGGCATGGCCCAGCGGATCAAGGTCGCCGCCGCGCTGGTCCACGACCCGGAGATCCTCGTGCTCGACGAGCCATTCAACGGAATGGACCCCAGGCAGCGGCTGCACCTGATGGACCTGCTCGAAGGCCTGGGCGGGCAGGGCCGGGTGATCTTGTTCAGCTCGCACATTCTCGAGGAAGTCGAGCGGCTGGCCGGCACCATCCAGGTCATCGTCGGCGGCCGGCTGGCCGCCTCCGGCGACTTCCGCGCGATCAGGCGGCTGATGACCAGCCGCCCGCACGTGTTCGTGGTGCGCTCGTCCGACGACAGGGAACTCGCCCGCGCCCTGATCGGCAGCGACGCGGTCACCGCGGTAGAGGTGACGCCACGGGGGCTGACCGTCCGAGCCGCCGACTACGGCACGTTCACCAGGGAGATCGCCGGCGTCAGCCGGGCCAGGGGGTGCGGCTGCGGGAGCTGCTGCCGACCGATGAGTCGCTGGAAAGCGTGTTCGGCTACCTGGTCACGCCGTGACCGGTGCGGTGCGGGCAACGCCATGGCCTGGAGGGAAACTGCCTTGAATCGAGACCTGATCAACCCGGTCGTGTTCCGGCTGACAGTCCGGGCGACGCTGAGCCGGAAGCGGGCACTGATCTTCGCGATCACCCCTTTCATCTTGATTGGGGTGTCCGCTTTGCTGAGCCTGCGGGCCAAGAGCCCGGTCTGGCCGCCCGAGTTCCTCGGCGACTTCGGCTTCACCGTGGTAGTGCCGCTGACGGCGCTGATCATCGGCACGAGCGTGCTCGGCGCCGAGATCGACGACGCCAGCGTGATCAGCCTGCTCGCCACGCCGGTCAGCCGGTCAGCCGTGGTGCTGACCAAGTTCGCGGCGGCGGCGGTGCTGACGGCCGCGTTCGCCGCCGTGGGGGAGTACCTCGCCGCGGCGATCGCGACCGGCCCTGGCAGCAAGCTGGCGATCGGGCTGCTCGCCGGGGCCGTCGTCGCCAGCGTGGTCTACAACGCGCTGTTCGTGCTGCTCTCGGTGCTCACGACCAGGGCCATCGCGGTGGGCCTGCTGTACCTGCTGGTGTGGGAAGGGCTGCTCGGGAACCTCGTAGGCGGCGTGCGGCTGCTGTCGGTCGACCAGTACGCGCTCGGCGTGGCCAACTCGGTCGCCAGCAGCCAGCCGCTGCACGCGCACCTGACGCTGGTGACCGCGCTGGTGATGGGAGCGGTGGTCACCTGCCTGGCCCTGGTGCTGGCGTCGCGGCGGCTGGCGGCCTTCTCGCTCAAGGGCGATGCCGTCTGACCGCGGCGGGGCGGTCAGCGGGGCGTGTCAGGACCGGGGCGGAAGCTCGGGCCGTGGCCGGGGATGATCACCGTGGCGATGCCCAGGATCCGCTGCCTGCTCGCGGCCAGCGCGGCCAGGTCGGGGCTGAACGGGTCCTTGGCCGGGCCGCCCGCCGCCCACCAGGCGTGGGTGCAGACATAGACGTCGTCCGGCGTGGCCGCGACGGTGCTGATGTCCTGGTCGGTGTGGCCCGGCGTGGCGATCAGGAGGATCGAGGGGCTGAGCGCGGTGCCCTCGGCGTCGCGGCTGTTCCACACGTCGCCGTCGTACATCGCCCAGTGGTCGTGAATGCGCGCCGCCGGGAAGAGCGCCGCGTTGACCGTGTGGTCCGGATGGTGGTGGCTGAACACCACGTCGGTCACCGCTCCCGGTGCTACGCCGTGGCCGGCCAGGGCCGACAGCAGGGTGTCGCGCGAGGAGACCATGCCCGGGTCCACGATGACGACCGTGCCGCCGTCGGTGATCAGGGTCACGGTGCTGCCGACGTGCTGGCCGTCGTCGGCCTGGCGCGCGTAGCCCTCGTGCAGGATGTGAACGCTGGCGGTCCGGCTGGCCGGGAGCGCGGCGTGGGTCTCTGGCATGTGCGCAGACGTTACCTGGAGATCCCGCGCAGCACATCGCCGGTCTGGTGCGTCTAACAGACGTGGAGGCGAAGACCATGCCCCTGACCGACAGCCGCGATCTCAGCCAGGCTGGCGTGACCGAGTTGTTTCAGGCCCACCACCTCGAGCTGGTCAGGCTCGCGGTGATGATGACAGGGGATCTGGCCACCGCCGAGGACGTGGTGCAGGACGTGTACGAGCGGCTGCACCGCAGCTGGCCGGTGACGTACACCTCACCTGGCGGTTTAGCGTACGCGCGCGCCAGCGTGCTGAACGGCTGCCGGTCCCTGAACCGCCGCGCCGCGGTACGCCGCCGCCATGCCGCGCGAATGGGCGGCGCCGAGCAGGTGACGCCGGACTCGGAGTCGGCGACCGCCGACCGCGGCGTGCTGGCCGTCGCGCTGCGCGCGCTGCCGCAGCGGCAGCGGGAGGTGCTCGTGCTGCGGTATCTCTGCGACCTTGACGTCGTCGAGATCTCGCAGCTGCTCCGGATCGGGCCGAGCTCGGTCAGGTCCACGATGTCGCGCGGGCTCGCCGCGATGGCCAGCGCGCTCGGCGAGGATCTGCGATGAGCCGGTTCGAGCACCGGCTCCGCCAGGAGATGCACGAGCTGGCTCAGTCGCTGGCGCCCGATGACCTGCGCCCGCTGCGCCAGCCCCCGCCTGCCCTGGCGCGGCGGCCTGGCTGCTTCGAGCCGTCAGGACCGCCGGCGCGCCAGGCCCCCGAGCCGATGCGATGGCTCGGCCCGCTCGCGGCCATGGCGGCGATCGCGCTGCTGGCTGGCGGCCTGCTGGCGGCCAGGAACGCGCTGCACGCGCGCGCCTCCCAGGACCCGCCGGCCGTCGCGCCCGTCGATCCGGGCGTGATCGCGGTCACTGGCATGCGGGGTGCGGGCGAGGACAGCGTCATCAAGATCATGTCGGCCCGCGACGGGCGGGTAGCCAGGACAATCCGCCTGGCCACCGACGGCAACGGCCTGGCGATCGCAGCGGACGCCAGGTCCCTGTTCGTAGTCGGGGCCGACCTGCGCATCAACCAGGTCAGCGTGGCGACCGGCGAGTCCAGGCCGGTGGCCGCCGGCGCCTATCCAGCCCCGAGCCCGGACAGCCGGACGCTCGCGTACGCGAGCGGGCAGAACTTCACCGACGTCGCGATCCGGGATCTCGGCACCGGCCATACCAGGTCGATCAGCCTGCTTCCGCTGATGGGAGGGGATTCCTCGCTGCTCAATCAGGGCGGGCTGACCTGGCTCGGCAACGGCACCCAGGTAGTCGCGGTGCCCGAGCCAGATCCGGTTCCGGTCACCGGCGGCACGCCAGGCAAGCCGGTCAAGGCCGCCGGATCAGACACGTCGATCAAGCCAGTGGCGTCCGGGCGCTTCGTCACCGCGCCCAGGCCGTCTCCCCGGTCCTCGCCCCGGTACTCGCCCCGGTCCTCGCCCGGGTCGTCACAGCGCACCGCCTGCGGTCAGCAGACCGCGCCCGGCGGGCTCTGCGTGATCGTCGTGGACATCGGGGCACGGGGACTGCGCGCCCGCCAGGTGTTCGTTCCGCACGTCACCAGGGCCGGGCCGCTCGACGTGCTCAGCGGAGACCTCACGGCGAAGCGGAGCTTCGTCGTGGCCCAGCCGGGCAGGGACTCTGATGTCGTGGAGCGGATCACGCTGGCTGGCGACCGCGTGACCGTCCGCCGCCTCGTCACGCTGCCGAGCGGTGCCTACGCGGTCGCCGTTGCTCCCGACGCGGACCGGCTGCTCTACCTGCCGCGCAGTTCGCCCGCGGCGCTCTGGGTGGCGACGATGCTGCGCGGGCACCTGATCGATGCCCGCGAACTGCTGACCGACACAAGGGGATTCGAGCTCGACCAGGCCGGCTGGTAGAGCCCGGACCTCCCTGACTACGGAAGATCACCCCGGTCCTGGAGGCTGTCGGGTGACTCGGGATCTTGGAGAGTCAGGCGCGTGGTGGGTCAGCGGGAGGCTTTTCCCCTTGAGATTTTTGAACTAGTGCCTCCGCGCGTGATCTGTGTTTCTGGGCGGACGTGCGCTGTGCTCCGGAACGGCGCCGCTGGGAGAGCGTGAGCATCGTGGCCCTCCCTGTTGCTGTCAGCGGTCCTTCCTGACAGCAACGTGGCCCTCCCCGTTGCTGCAGGACAACATCAGGGAGGGCCGCGTTGCTGTTAAAACCAGTGGCTGACAGCAACAGGGAGGGCCACGATGCTGTTAGGTGCGGGCGTGACCAGCAACCCGGGTCACCCTGATGCTGTCGCGGGCCGCCGGGCCGCCGGGCCGCCGGGCCGCCGGGCCGGAGCGTGCTCCCGCCTGACGGTTCCGCAAGATGTCCGAAGGGCTCCTCGACCCGATCACGAGTCACGCGACAGCCTCTCTGACCTGAGCAAACCTCCGTTATCACGGTCCCGGTCATGATCACGGAAAATTATCCGCGTCCCCAGTCCCCGTCAGTCCCGGTGGGACCGGAACGGGCGGCGGAGACTTACCTGCTCTGGCGCGGAGACTCGTCGCTCTGGCGAAGGTTTTCCGCAGGAAAAGTCTCCGTTAAGCGAAAAGTCTCCGCGAAACCCATGGAAACTCTCCGTGATCAATACCGTGGCGCGCGTCGCAAGGTCCATTCCGGCGCTGGCCAGCGATCGCCGATTGAGGCAGGTCGGCTAGCTAGCCGAGGCGGCCCGCTCGCGCTTCATCTGCTTCTTGTACGACCGCACGGCGAGCAGGGACTCCTCATCGGAGATGTCGGCGACGGAGTAGCGCGAGCCGTCCTCGCCGTAATGCCCCGCCGCCTCGCGCCAGCCCGCTGGCTGGACGCCCAGCTGCTTGCCGAGCAGCGCGATCGTGATCTGGGCCTTGTACTTGCCGAAACCAGGCAGCTTGGCCAGGCGGCGGGCCAGTTCGGCGCCGTCGGCAGCGGTCGCCCAGACCGCGCTCGCGTTGCCGTCGTAGTCGTGGTCGATGATCTTCGCGAGTTCCTGCGCCCGGCCGGCCATCGCGCGCGGGAACCTGTGCAGGGCCGGCCGCTCGGCGAAGATATCAGCGAGCGCGTCCGGGTCGAACTCGGCAAGCTCGCGCGCCGTGGGCTCATGGCCGAGGCGCCGGGTGAGCTCGTACGGACCGCTGAAGGCCTTCTCGAACGGCACCTGCTGATCGAGCATCATCGCCAGCAGCAAGGCAAGCGCGTCGCGGGACAGCAGTTCGTTAGCGGCAGACTCGATCGGCATCGCCAGAGTCATGTGATCCTCCCGGGAGTCGGGCACCATCATCTCGCAACCGAGATGGTGATACTGCCCGGGCGAGACCACGCACGGGGCACGCTACCTTGAAGATGGCGGAAGTGGCCTGGCGTACCGGCCACGCGGAAGCGGGATCAGCGTCCCGGCAGGGTAGAGGAGTCCGGTTATGTCGCGTAAGTGGCAGCTGGCGGTCGGCGGGATCGTCGTTGCGATCATCCTGCTGATCGCGGGAGTTCCGCTGTGGGTTCCCGTTGTGGTCATCCTGGCGGCCCTGGCCGTGCCAGTCGTCGGCTACCTGATGCTCGATTCGAACCAGCGCACCAGGATCCGCCGGATGCGGGACCGCAAGCAGCTCCCTTAGGGCAGCTGGCCGGGGTAGAGCAGCGCTACCTCGCGCGGGTAGGCGGCGATCAGCGCGAGCTCATCGTCGGTGAGCGGCTTGCCCGCCGCCGCCGCGCAGAGCTGGACCAGCGAGAAAACCAGCTCCTCGTCGGCGCTGACGTCGATCCCCAGGCCGTCCATGACATGCCTGAAACCCGCCTTGCCGCCGTACTCGCCGGTCAGCACGACGCGGCCCTGCTTGGCGTGCCAGTCCTGCGGGAACGGGCCCAGCGTGTCGTCATCGTAGAGCTCATAGTTGTGCCGGTCCTTGAGCGCTCCGTCCGCGTGGATGCCGGACTCGTGAGCGAAGGCGTTCCGGCCGGTGCCCGGCTGGTTCTGCGGCAGCGGCTGCCCGAAGGCGTAGCTGGCCCACAAGCCGAACCGCCTCGCCCAGGTCAAGTCGATCTTGTCGCCGATCTCTGCCTCGCCAGCCACGCCGAAGCCGTGCGTGAAGGCGAGGACGCAGGAAAGCAGGTCAGCGTTGCCTGACCGCTCGCCGATGCCGTTGACGCAGGTATTTACCCAGGCGTCCTGGCCCGCGTCGAGGTCACCGAGCGCCCCGGCGACGGAGTTGGCCACCGCCATCCCGAGGTCGTTATGGCAGTGCGTCTCCACCGGTATCCCCGTCGCGGCCGCCAGTTGCGCGAACCGCACCCTGATCCGGTGCGGTGAATCGCCGCCGGTCGTGTCGCAGTACCGAACCCGGCTCGCCCCGGCCTCCTTGGCAGCCAGCGCGAACTCAGTCAGGAAAGCCTCGTCAGTGCGCGACCCGTCCTCCGCGTTCACCCCGATGGTCTGCGCCCCGCCATCACGCGCGACCGCCACGGCGGCGGTCATCTCGGCAATGATCGCGGCGCGGTCAAGCTTGCCGCGGAACTTGTGCGCGATCATCTGGTCAGAAGTAGAGATGGAAAGGTTGTAGTGCCGCAGCCCGAGCGGCAGAGCCTGCTCCACGTCCCCGGTGACTGCCCGGCACCACCCGGACAGCCGCAGGTCGCCGAACGCACCGGCCTCGGCGAGCGCGACGTTCGCGCGGACGTACGGCACCTCGTGGAACAGGAACGGGAACCCGATCTCCGACTGCGCGACCCCGAGCCTGGCCAGGTAGAAGTTGACCATCGTCTTGCCGAACTTCGAGAGCCCGGTACGTGCCGTCTGTACTCCGTCACGATTGGTGACGTCAAGGAAATGAACCGTAGGCATGCCGCAACCTCTCTGGAGTTCCCCTTCGCCCGGTCGTCAATATTGATTATCTGTAATTAGTGGAGTGATTTGTCAATATTGATTATAATCAAGATAATGAGAATGTGCGCGTTGCAGGGCTGTCGCCGTGCTCCGGGGACGAGAGTTGTCATGTTCAGGGAATTTTCGTCGTGATCGTGGAGCGTTGCCGGGTCCACCGCAGGAGAGGTTCGGCTGATCAGCACCGGCGGCCGGTCCCGCCAGGGACGACGGGTGCCGGGGACACCTGTGTCATCTTCCGTGATCATGGTTGCGACCTTGATCACGGAAGTTCGCCCGGGTCATAGAGGCTGTCGGATGACTCGTGATCAGGTTCGGGGAGCTTTTCCGGCATTGTGGGGGAGAGTTCTCGGTCCGGGGAGCTCTCGGTGCGGGGGCGGCAGGTGCGATGCTCCGTGATCAAGGTCCCGTGCATGATCACGGAACATCACTGCTGTCCTGACCTGGGTGATCTTCCGTGATCATGGTCTCGATCATGATCACGGAAACCAGCACGGGTCCCGGCGGCTGCAGCGCGGCTGGGGGGCGGCCCAGGTTGCTGGTCGTGCTCGTCTCTGACAGCAGCGTGGCCCTCCATGTTGCTGTTGATCACTGGTTTTAACAGCAACGCGGCCCTCCCTGATGTTGTCCTGACAGCAACGGGGAGGGCCACCTTGCTGTCAAAACGGACCGCTGACAGCAACGGGGAGGGCCACGATGCTCACGCTGGCCCGGCGGCGCCCTGCCGGGGCACGGCGCACGTTCGGCTCCATTCGGCGCATGGCTCTCCGAGATCCCGGGTCACCGGCGTGCCGGGGCGGCGTGAGCAATGCGGCCCTGCCCTGGTTCCGGCAGTAGAGGAATGCCCGGGCCGCATGAACGTGGGGGTTGATGTGGGAAATTGGGTGTTGATTCGCGTACCCATGTGGGCGGGGGCGTCTTGAGGCTGGAGGAACGCCGTGACCGAGTGGATCGGGACCGCGGAGGCGGCTCGGCGCCTGGGGATCAAGGAGGCCAGCCTCTATGCCTATGTCAGTCGGGGGGTGCTGAGCAGGCGCAAGGCGGAGGGGAGCAGGGCGAGCCTGTTCAGCGCGGATGACGTGGAGAGGCTTGCCCGCAAGGGACGGCCGCGCGGCGCTCCTGGGGGCGTTGAGCTGGTGATCAGGACGTCGCTGACCGAGATCAGCGGCGACCGGCTGTGGTACCGGGGCCATGACCGCGCTGGCGCTGGCCGCCAAGGTCGACCTGGAAGACGTCGCCACCCTGCTGTGGACCGGCACCATGCCGGAGAGCACCGCGCCGGAGGCGGGCAGGGCGGACGCCAGCGCCTGGCAGGCCACCAGCGAGGCGATCGCGGCGGGGACGGCGGCTTGCGCGGCGCTGCCGGCCGGCACGCTGCCGCTCGAGCGGCTTCAGGTGATCGTGCCGGCGCTCGCGGCGACCGATCCGCTGCGGCTGCACCTCGACCCGCCTGCGGTGATCGCCGCGGGACGGTCCCTGATCGCGGGAATGGTCGAGTGCCTTCCGGCGGCAGGCGAGCCCGCGGCGCCCGCCAGCACGATCGCCGGGCGGCTGGTCAGCCGGCTGTGCCCGAGGCAGCCGAGCCGGGGCCTGATGGACACGCTGCGGGCAGCGCTGGTGCTGCTCGCCGATCATGAACTGGCGGCGTCCACGCTGGCGGCCCGGGTCGCCGCCTCGGTCAGGGCCGACCCCTATGCCGTCGTTGCCACCGGGCTTGGCGCGGTGGGAGGGGCGCTGCACGGCGGGGCATCGTTCGGTGCCGAGGTCATGCTCCGCTCGGCCAGCGAGCCCGGCGACGCGGTCAGGGCCGTCGGGGAGTTGCTGCGCCGGGGCGAGCGGATCCCGGGCTACGGCCACTTCGTCTACAAGGCCAGCGACCCCCGGGCCGGCATGCTCATGGACCTGCTCCGCCAGGCGGTGCCGGACTCAGACCGGCTCGCCGTGGCCGACGCTGTCATCGCCGAGGCCCGCAGGCGGGCGCTGCCGGCCCCGAATATCGACTTCGCGCTCGCCACGCTGGTGACCGCGGGCGAGATGATCCCCGGGGCCGGGGAGGCCATCTTCGCGGTCGCCCGCGCGGCCGGCTGGCTGGCGCACGCGCTGGAAGAGTACGCGCGCAACGTGCCGATCCGCCCGCGCGGCATCTACACCGGTCCGATCGCCGGCGATCACTCCATGCCGGGTTAGCCGGTTTCGGGGAAGAAGATAAGAGGGCCAGCCGCCAGCCGGCTGGCTCAGCTACCCGGAGGAGGGCGCCGTGATCGAGATCGCGACCATAGAGACCCCGTCGCTAGGGGACAGGAGCTACCTGGCGACCGATGGCTCGGTGGCGCTCGTCATCGACCCGCAGCGCGACATCGACCGGGTGCTCGCGGTCGCCGGCGAGTACGGCGCCAGGATCACGCACGTCTTCGAGACCCACATTCACAACGACTACGTCACCGGCGGCCTGGCGCTGGCCCGCGAGGTTTCCGCCGAGTACCACGTCAGCGGTGCCGATTCGGTGGCTTTTGACCGGGTGGGCGTCGGCGACGGCGATCAGGTGAAGGTGGGAGATTTGCTGCTCCGGGTGATGGCGACGCCCGGGCATACCTTTCACCATCTGGCCTATGCGCTCGAGCATGCGGGCGAGGTCGTCGCGGTGTTCACGGGCGGGTCGCTGCTGAATGGCTCGACCGGGCGGACTGACCTGCTCGGGGCGCGGCACGCGGACGTGCTCGCCCGGGCGCAGCACGGCTCGGCCCGGCGGCTCGCGGCTGAGCTGCCGCCCGGTGCGCTGGTCTACCCGACGCACGGGTTCGGCAGCTTCTGCTCGGCCGCGCCGACCACGGGCGCGGTCTCGACGATCGGCGCCGAGCTGCTGGTCAACCCGGCGCTGACGCTGGCGCAGGACGACTACGTCAGCTCTACGCTGGCCGGGCTCGACATCTACCCCGCGTACTACGCCCACATGGCGCCGGCGAACGCCGCCGGGCCGCTCGCCCCTGACCTGTCGCCGCCCAGGCCGGCGACGAGCGGCGAGCTGCGGCGGCGGATCGACGCCGGCGACTGGGTGGTCGACCTGCGCAAGCGGCCGGCGTTCGCGGCCGGGCACCTGCGCGGCGCGCGCCAGTTCGAGCTCGGCGACAGCCTTGCTACGTACCTGGGCTGGCTGATCCCGGCCGGCGCCGCGCTCACGCTGATCGCGGACACGGCCGCCGACGTCGCCGCCGCGCAGCGCGCCCTGACGCGGATCGGGATCGACCGGATCGAGTCGGCGGCGGCCGGGCGGGCGGACTGGGCCGGCGGCGAGGCGCTCGCCAGTTACGACGTCACGGACTTCGCCGGGTACGCGGCGGTCAGGCGGCAGCGGCCGGTCGTCCTGCTCGACGTGCGAAGGGACAGCGAGTGGCGGGCGGCGCGGGTCGGCGGCGCCGTGCACATTCCGCTGCACGAGCTTGAGGCGCGGATGGGCGAAGTGCCCGCCGGCGAGGTGTGGGTGCACTGCCAGGCCGGTTACCGGGCCGCGATCGCGGCGTCGCTGCTCGACGCGGCCGGGCGGCAGGTGGTGCTGATCAACGACCACTTCGCCGCGGCCGAGCGGACCGGGCTGGCGCGGCCGGCCGGGGCGGAGTAGCGGGGGCGGGCGGGAATCTCTGCGCCGGTCGTTGCATTGTCGTATTTGATACCGCTGACCCGGGAGTGAGCAATGGCCGTTCGCCGTCTGAACCACGCCGTCCTTTACGTTGGCGATCTCGCCGCGTCCGTCGACTTCTACCGTTACGCGCTCGGGTTCGAGGTGGGGATGGAGATTCCGGGGCGGGCCGCGTTCCTGCGGGCGCAGGGGACCGCTAACGACCATGACCTGGGCCTGTTCGCGGTGCCAGACGGCACCCCGCAGGCGGGTCGTTACCTCGGGCTCTATCACCTGGCCTGGGAGGTCGGCACGCTGGCCGAGCTGGCCGAGATCAGGGACAAGCTGACCGAGCGCGGCGCGCTGGTCGGGGCGAGCGACCACCGGGTGTCCAAGTCGTTGTACGCCAAGGACCCGAGCGGGATCGAGTTCGAGGTGATGTGGCGAGTTCCCGCCGAGGCCTGGGAGCGCGAGACGGCGAGCGGTGACCCGATCGCGCCGCTCGACCTCGATGCCGAGCTGGCCAAGTGGGGCGGCCTGGTCACCGGCGCGGCAGCGGGCTCGGTGACCTGAGGCGGCGGAGCCAGCTGACCGCGCGGCCGCGCCGGTAACCGGGTGAGCTCGGTGTACAGGGCGGCCGTCTGGGCGGCGATGCTTGACCAGCTGAACTCGGCGGCGACCCGCTGGCGGCCCAGCTGGCCCATGGCGGTGGCCCGGGCCGGGTCACTGACCAGGGAATTGATCGCGGCGGCCAGCATCTCCGGGTCGCCTGGCGGTACCAGCAGGCCGGTCTGCGCGTCGGCGACGACCTCAGGGATGCCGCCGACGCTGGATGCCACGACGGCGGTCCCGCAGGCCATCGCCTCCAGGTTCACGATGCCGAGCGGCTCGTACAGCGACGGGCACGCGAAGACGGTCGCGTGGCTGAGGATCTGGATGACCTCAGCCTTGGGCAGCATCTCATTGAGCCAGATCACGCCTGACCTGGTCTCCCGCAGGTGATCGACGAGCGCGGCGACCTCGGTGCCTAGCTCGGTGGTGTCGGCCTGCCCGGCGCACAGCACGAGCTGGACGCCGGGATCGAGCAGCTCGGCCGCGCGCAGCAGCACCGGCAGGCCTTTCTGCCTGGTGATCCGGCCCACGTAGGCCACGGTCGGGTGATCGGGCTCGATGCCGTGCCTGGCGAGCAGGCCGGTGCCGGGGTCGGGCGAGTACTGGCCGGTATCGATGCCGTTGCGGATGACGTGCACCCGCTCGGGCGGGACGGCCGGGTAGGTCGCGAGCACGTCGGCGCGCATGCCGTCGGACACCGCGATGATCGCGGCGGCCGACTCGACCGCGACCCGCTCGCACCACGACGACAGCGCGTAGCCGCCGCCGAGCTGCTCGGATTTCCACGGCCGGAGCGGCTCGAGCGAGTGCACGGTCATCACGTGCGGGATGCCGTACAGCATCGCGGCGAGGTGGCCGGCCAGGTTCGCGTACCAGGTATGGCTGTGCACGACGTCGGCGGACCCGGCCGCGGCCGCCATCGCCAGGTCGGCCGACATCGTCCCGAGCGAGGCGTTCGCGCCGTCGAGCAGTTGCCACGGCCGGTGCGCGACCGCGCCCGGGCGGCCGGCCCCCTGGCAGTGCACGGTCAGGTTCACCAGGTTACGCAGCTCGCGGGCCAGGTACTCGACGTGCACCCCGGCGCCGCCGTACACCTCAGGCGGGTATTCCCTGGTCAGCAGCGCGACATTGACCTTGCCGAACGGATCGCCCTCGCCCGCCGTCAAGGAACCACGACCTGGCCCTTGCCAACTACGGTCACGCCGCCGGCCGAGACCACGAACCCCCGAGCGCGGTCGTGGTCCTTGTCGACGCCGACGACGACGTTGTCGGGAACGACGACATTCTTGTCCAGGATCGCGTTCTTGACCACGGCGTACCGGCCGATCCTCGTGTTCTGCATGATCACCGACTGCTCGACGCGGGACCAGCTGTTGACCCGCACGCCAGGGGAGAGCACCGAATCGAGCACAAGCCCGCCTGAGACGATCACCCCGTTGCTGACCACGCTGTTGATCGCGCGGCCCACCCGGTCCCCGCTGTCGTGCACGAACTTGGCTGGCGGCTGCGATGGAATGTGGGTCAGGATCGGCCACTTGTCGTTGTAGAGGTTGAAGATGGGATGCACGGCGCACAGATCCAGGTGCGCGTCGTGATAGGAGTCGAGCGTGCCGACGTCGCGCCAGTAGCCCACATCGCGCGGTTCGGCGCCGGGCACCTCGTTCTCCATGAAGTTGTACGCCTGCGCGCAGCGCTGCCCGACCAGCATCGGCAGGATGTCGCCGCCCATGTCGTGCCTGCTCGAATCGTCCACGGCGTCCTTGCGCAGCGCGTCGATGAGCACCGAGGTGTCGAACACGTAGTTGCCCATCGACGCGTACGCCTGGTCGGGCGAGCCGGGCAGCCCGGGCGGATCGGCTGGCTTTTCCAGGAACGCCTCGACCGTCCTGCCGTCAGCGGCAGTCTGGATCACGCCGAACCCGGTCGCCTCCTCCCTGGGCACGGGGATCGCCGCGACCGTCACCCCCGCGTTGTGCGCCTGGTGCTGCGCGACCATCTGCATCATGTCCATCCGGTACACGTGATCAGCGCCGAACACGGCGACGATGTCGGGGTTGTCGTCGTAGATCAGGTTCAGCGACTGGTAGATCGCGTCCGCGGAGCCGGTGTACCAGTGCGGGCCGAGCCGCTGCTGCGCGGGCACCGGCGTGACGTAGTTGCCGAGCAGGCTGGACAGCCGCCACGTCGTGGTGACATGCCGGTCCAGGCTGTGGCTCTTGTACTGAGTCAGCACGCAGATGCGCCTGATGCCGGCGTTGACCAGGTTGGACAGGGCAAAGTCAATCAGCCGGTAGGACCCTGCGAACGGGACGGCTGGCTTGGCCCGGTCATCGGTGAGCGGGGCAAGCCGCTTGCCTGCCCCTCCGGCCAGGACGATCGCGAGGACCTGCGGCTCAGCCATATCCCTCCCGGGGCAAGCGCCGGCGCCGCACGTTGTTCAGAGCGGCAGCGCGGCAGTGCTGCGAACTGCTTAGGGCCTGGTGATCCTTATCTTGGACTGATCGTGCCCGGTAGCTTCCCAATCATCCATGAACGTCGCCTCAAGGCCATATTTTGCCGCGAGGTCGATCAGCGTTTGCGTGCGGTAGTAGAAATCCTCGTGCAGGACGTGGTGCTCGGCTCCCTCGGTCTTGTCGAAGGTGAAGTCGAAGAACCCGTGCGGCGTCATGACCCGGCCGACGTGCGCGAAGCACTCCTCGATGATCTCGATCGGCGAGTGCGAGAACACGCTGTGCGCGTGCACGAAGTCGAACGAGGCATCCGGCAGGAACGACAGCTTCAGGTTCTTGATCAGCGTCAGGTGCGGCAGCTTCGCGGCGAGCCCCTGATCGGCGACCGTGTCCTGGGCGGCGACCAGGATGTCGGGCGAGATGTCGAGGCCGTAGTAGTTGCCCGGCTCGAGGTAGTCGATGAAGAGCCGCCCGGCCCGCAGGTTGCCGCAGCCGATCTCCAGCATCCGCATCTCCGGCTTGAGCCCGCGGCTGACCGCGAAGTCGAATTGCAGCTGCCCGAGCTGCAGCCACGACTCGTGGGTGTGGCTGCCGACGGCTCCCTCGCGGCTGCGCGCCGCGTCCGAGCGCATCACCGCGCGGTAGTAGCTGACGTGGTCATCGGCATGCATCCGCAGCCAGGCGTCCCTGGCGCGGCGCCTGGCGTAGCCAGCGATCCTGGTGGGGTGCCTGGCCCCGTAGCCGATCTTGAACGCCAGGCTGGACCGGTCCTTGGAGTGCACTGTGATCAGCCTTCGCCTGGTCAGTCGCCGGTCTCGGGCGCGGCGGCGAGCCGCTTGCCGGCCTGCCTCGTGGCGAGCTTGACGGCGAGTACCCGGGCGACGCCGACGCCGGCGCCGACCACGAGCGCCCAGGCGACGGCCTCGCCGATCGCGACCTGCGGGTCTTCGGCCGCGTCGGGCGGCTTCTTGCCGGTGGCCTTCGTCCAGGCAAAGACAATCAGCTTGCGGGCGACGAACGCGGCTGCCGCTCCCGCCAGCGCGTTGACCGCCTTGTTTCCGTAGTCACTGCCTTTGCCAGGCATTGCCGTCCCTCCGCCGGGGTGCCCCGTGATCGTCAAGGGCATCAATCATCGCACGAGGCCGCGGCGCCGGCTCGCGACGTGGCCGCGTCGGCGGCCGCCTGGATGGCCGCCGCCAGTTCCGCGGGCTTCCTCGTGGCGATGAGCCAGTACGGCTGCCTCGCCGGCCCGGCCACCGCCACGAACACGGACTCGGCGAGGTACGGCCTGATCAGCAGGTAAGCGGAGGGGTCGGCGCTTGGCCCGCGCAGCGCGGCGCTCTGCGCGGCGTCCATCGCCGATACCTCGCTGACCTGGCCGATGCTCAGCCGCGCCCGCCCGGCGGCCAGCTCATCGCCGGTCACCGCTATGGTCACCGATCCCCACGTCAGCAGCGCCCACGCGAGTAGCGCTCCCAGGGCGAGGTAGACAGCAATCCCGACCACTACGCTGAACCCAGCCCACAACGTAGTTCCCAGGATGAACACGGTGGCTCCGCCGGCGAGCCACCATGAGATCGGCGCCATAAGTCGTTCTCGGTAGAGCAGCATTAGAACACGCTAGTTGGTTACATGGGGGGATGAGCACGGACGGTGGAGGAACGGCAGATGCCGCGCGGAGCTTGCCAGGCAGGTTGCGTGCCGCCGCCGTGGAACGCACGAGGCGCTCGCGGGCGCTGATCGAGAGCAGGCTCACCGGCGATGTCAGGGCGCCTGTCGACGCTCTCGCCGCCGAGTCGGCCGGGCCGCTGCTGGCCGACGCCGGCCCGGCGGGATCAGGCCAGCCCGCGGCGGCGGCCCAGGCCTCCGGAGCGCCCCAGGGTCCCGGCGGGCCGCCGCCCCCGGCCGCGCCAGCGGGTTCGACGGCGGCTGAGCCCCCGGCCGGAGCTGGCGGCGAGGCAGACCGGCGGCTCGGGCCGGACATTCTGCGGGCGGCTGAGGCGCACGTGCCGCTGCCGCTGCGCACGGCGGCGGCGTGGGCGTGGCGGCTGCTGCTGATCGCGGCCATCGTCTACCTGACGTTCAAGGTGGCGGTGGCGCTGCGGCTGCTCGTGCTGCCGTTCATCGCCGCGACGCTGCTGTGCGCGCTGCTGCAGCCGCTCGTGGGCAGGCTGTTCCGGGCCGGGCTGCCCAAGCTGGCCGCGACGTGGGTGACGCTGGTGGCCGCGATCTTGCTGCTGGCCGGCGTCGGCGTCCTCATCACCAACCAGGTGCAGGCCGGCTACCCGCAGCTGTCCGCCGAGGTCGCGCACACCGTGCACGACGTGCAGGGCTACCTGGCCGGCCCGCCCTTCCGGCTGAATGGCAAGGACTTCCAGCAGCTGTCTAACAAGCTGCTCGACTACCTGTCGCAGCACAAGACCGTGGTCGCGGGGACCGTGCTGACCGGCGGCAAGTACTTCCTTGAAGTGCTGACCGGCCTGATCCTGACCATTTTCATCACCTTCTTCCTGCTCAAAGACGGCGACATGCTGTGGTCGGGGCTGATCAGGGGCTTCACGCGCTTCCGCGGCGCGGGCCAGGACGCGCTCGACCGGGCCGACCGGGCCAGCGCCGCCTCCTGGCACGCGCTGGTCAGGTACATCCACGGCACCACGATCATCGCGGTGATCCATGCCGTGGTGATCGGCATCGCGCTGTGGCTGCTCGGGGTGCCGCTGGTCATGCCGATCGCGATTCTGGTCTTCATCGCCGCCTACGTGCCGCTGGTCGGAATCCTGGTGGTCGGCGCGCTGGCGATCCTGGTCACGCTGGCGACGCAAGGGGGGATCGCCGCGGTGATCCTGCTGGCGGTGTTCCTGGTGGAGAACCAGCTCGAGTCTCATCTTCTCCAGCCGCTCGTCATCGGCCGTGCCGTCCGGCTGCATCCGCTCGAGGTGATCGTCGTGCTGGCCATCGGCGGTATCGTGGCCGGCATTCCCGGCGCGATCGTGGCCGTGCCGACGGCGGCGGTACTGTCGGCGGCGTGGCGCAGCAACCACGAAGTCTGGCGGCCCCGCGACCCGGTGACCGGGCGCAAGCGTCGCAAACAGGGCAGGAGCGGCAAAAGGGCCGAGGCCGCTGAGAGCCAGGACGCGCAGGCATGAGCACCGCGGTAGACGTGCTGATCAAGCGGATCGACCCTGGCCTGCCCCTTGTCCAGCGGTCGCATCCGGGTGATGCCGGGGCCGACCTCTACACCGCCGTGGACGTCGAGCTGGAGCCGGGGGAGCGGGTTGTCGTCCCGACCGGCATCGCCATCGCCCTGCCCGACGGATATGCGGCGTTCGTCCACCCGCGATCGGGCCTGGCCGCTGACTACGGCGTGACGATAGTCAACACGCCGGGGACGATAGACGCGGGATACCGTGGTGAGATCAAGGTGATCATGTTCAATACTGATAGGCGCAGCCAGGTCCGCTTCAAGCGCGGCGACCGGATCGCCCAGCTGGTGATCCAGCGAGTTGAGCGTCCGGTCTTCCACGAGGTCGCCGTGCTCCCCGGATCAGGCCGGGGCGCGGGCGGGCATGGCTCGACCGGCGGCTATTCCAGCCAGTCCGGTCACTCCGCCGGTCAGTAAGCAATTCGGAAAAGGCAGGAGCGGGCGCGTGTTGCGACGTCGCCGCCGCGATGGCGAGGACTCGGCAGGGCTGGTCAGCGATCCAGATCCCATTGACGATGAGCAAGACCTGACAGGCCAGGGCGGTCCGTGGGATATCGCCGACAACTACCCGGCGACCGAGCGGATCGACTGCGGCAGCCTGCTGATCCCGGTGCACGAGGGCTACGACGTCCAGATCAACGTCGCCGAGGAGCAGGGCGCGTGGGTCGCGGTGGTGCATGACGACAGCGGCATGCAGCTCCAGGCTTTCGCCGCTCCAAGGAGCGGCGGCCTGTGGGACGAGGTCAGGCACGAGATCGCGGCGAACATCGCTGACTCGGGCGGCAACTGCACCGAGTCGGTTGGCCAGTTCGGCGCCGAGCTCGTCGCGCAGGTGCCGATCGGCGAAGAGGGCCAGGACGCCGCCAGCCAGCTGCAGCCAGTCAGGTTCGTCGGCTTCGACGGCCCGCGCTGGTTCCTGCGCGGCGTGATCTCGGGCCCGGCGGCCAGCGAGCCTGACCTGGGCGACCCGTTCAACGCCCTGTTCGGCGACGTCGTCGTGGTGCGCGGCGACTACCCGGCCCCGCCGCGCGAGCAGCTGGAGATCAGGCTCCCCGAGGAGGCGCGCCGGGCACTCGAGGAGCAGATGGCGGAGGAGAACCCGGACTGGTACCTGCCTGACCCGTTCACCCGGGGCCCCGAGATCACCGAGACCCGCTGAGCCGGGCCGGAGCATGATCGCGGAGCGTTCTCCGTCGTTACCGCGGAGACTTCTCGCAGCACGGAGTGTTTACCGTCCTATGTGCGGACAACGCTCCGCGCAGCGACAACTCTCCGCGCCAGAGCCGGACAACGCTCCGCGCAGCGACAACTCTCCGCGCCAGAGCCGGAAAACTGGGCGTCGATACGCGCATCGATGTTGGCAAGCTCTCGCCGCCGCGATTTGAATGCGACATCGCACTTAAACGGCTCAACGACGCAGATCTAGCGGAGGCCGCCCGCCAGCAGCTGGCCTAGCTCGGCTTCCACGTCCTCGCTCGTCACGAACAGCAGCTCGTCGCCCCCTTCCAGCGGGTCGTCGCTGTTGGGCACGATCACCCGGCCGTCGCGGAGGATCGCGACGAGCGCGGTGTCGGCTGGCCAGGCGATCGCGCCGATGCGCTGGCCGGCCAGCGGGGCGTCGTCGGGCATGGTCATCTCGACCAGGCTGGCCGCGCTCTGCCTGAACGTCATCAGCCTGACCAGGTCGCCCACGCTGACCGCCTCTTCCACCAGCGCGGACAGCAGGCGCGGAGTCGAGACGGCCACGTCCACGCCCCACGACTCGTTGAACAGCCACTCATTGTTCGGGTGGTTGATCCGTGCGACCACGCGGGGCACGCCGTACTCGGTCTTGGCGAGCAGCGAGACCACGAGATTGACCTTGTCGTCCCCGGTCGCCGCGATCACGACGTTGCACCGCTCCAGCGAAGCGTCGTCCAGCGACGCGATCTCGCAGGCGTCGGCGAGCAGCCACTCGGCCTTGGGCACGCTGTAGACCTTGATCGCCCTGCTGTTCTTGTCGATCAGCAGCACCTCGTGGCCGTTCTCGAGCAGTTCCTTGGCGATCGACCTGCCGACGGCGCCGGCCCCCGCGATAGCGACGCGCATTAGTGGCTTCCCTTCCCTGGCGCGGCAGGTTTGGCGAACACCGAGGCGATGTGGCTGAGGTCGTCTTCCCTGGCGATCACGTGCAGCACGTCGCCCTGCTGCAGCACGGTCGACGGGCCGGGGATCAAGGTCTGGCCGAGCCGGGTGATGAACGCGATCCGCGCCTGCGCCGCTGACTCAAGCGTGGTCACCTTCTCGCTCAGCCAGTCCTCGCAGCAGGCAAGCTCGGCGAGCACGATCGATCCGGTCGGGTCGCGCCACAGCGTCGCTACCTCTTCTGGCAGCAGCCTGCGCAGCATCTGGTCGGCGGTCCACCTGACCGTCGCCACCGTCGGGATGCCGAGCCGCTGGTACACCTCGGCCCGGCGCGGATCATAGATCCGGGCCGCGACGCTCTTGACGCCGAACGACTCCCGCGCCACCCGGGCCGCGATGACATTGCTGTTGTCACCGCTGCTCACCGCGGCGAAGGCGGCCGCCTTCTCGATCCCGGCCTCGATCAGGACGTCGCGATCGAAACCGACACCGGTGATCTTGATGCCGCGAAAGCCCGGCCGCAGCCGCCGGAAAGCCTCGACATCCTGGTCGATAACCGCCACCGAGTGGCCATGGTCTTCAAGGATGTGCGCGATAGTCGACCCCACGCGCCCGCATCCCATGATCACGATGTGCATGATCGCCCTTCCGGCAGCCGGTGTCCGACGCTGTCTGCCCGGTCTACGCAGATGATCGTACCGGCGCCATCGCCACCGGTCAGTAGCCGGAGCATGCCCCGTTAACGCCGGCGGCCGAACCAGCGGCACCATGGGGGGATGACAGATCAACTCTCACGGCCCGTGACCGTCGGCGAACTCGTCGACCTGACCGTCGGCGAGGTCGCTCAGGGCGGCTGGTGCGTCGCCAGGCTGGGCGACCAGGCCGCCGGCGGGCTGGTCGTATTCGTCAGGCACGCCCTGCCCGGTGAACGCGTCCAGGCCGTGATCACCGATGTCACGGCCAAGCTCGCACGTGCGGACGCCATCGAGATCACCGAGCGGTCACCCGCCCGCGTCAGGCGGCCGTGCCCTTACGCCCTGCCCGACGGCTGCGGCGGCTGCGACTGGCAGCACGCGAGCCTGGACGCGCAGCGTGACTTCAAGGCCCAGGTCATCAGCCAGCAGCTCAAGCGGATCGCCGGACTCGACCAGCGGGTAACCGTCGAGCCGCTGCCGGATGGCGCTGCGCCAGCCAGCACGGGCGCCGGCGGCCTGGGCTGGCGGACCCGGGTCACCTACTCGGTCGGCGCGGACGGCCGGGCCGGGCTGCGCAAGCACCGGTCGCACGAAGTCGTCCCGGTCACCGACTGCCTGATCGCCCATCCGCTGGTACGGCAGGCCGACGTCACCAGGAAGACATGGCCGGGCGCCCGCTCGGTCGAGGTCGCCGTCGCGCCGCACTCAGGCGAGCGCGCCGTCCTCGCCCCGGGCAGCGCGGGGCCGGGCAGCACGGGGCGCTTCCTGACCCAGCATGCCGCCGGCCGGGACTGGCGCGTCGCGGCGACAGGGTTCTGGCAGGTTCATCCGGCCGCCGCCGACGTGCTCGCCGCCGCCGTGCTCGACGCGCTCGCGCCGAGCACGGGGGAGTCCGCGCTCGACCTCTTCTGCGGGGCGGGGCTGTTCGCTGGCGTGCTCGCGGCCGCCGTCGGCCCCGGCGGCACGGTGACCGGCATCGAGCAGGACGCGGCGGCGGTCAGCGACGCCCGGTACAACCTGCGCGAGACGCCCTGGGCGCGAGTTCACCAGGGCGACGCCGCCGACGTCCTGCGGCGGATCAGCCCGGCAGGCGCGCACCTCGCCGTGCTCGACCCGCCGCGAGCAGGCGCTGGCCCCGCGCTCATCGACGCGCTCTGCTCCGACCCTGGACTCCGCCGGATCGGCTACGTCTCCTGCGACCCCGCCACGCTTGCCCGCGATATCGCGCTCCTGCGCGACCGAGGCTGGGAGCTGACCAGCCTGCGCGCGTTCGACGCGTTCCCGATGACCCACCACGTGGAATGCCTGGCGGTGCTAGTCATGCCACCTTGCGTACCATCGACCACACGCTGAATCTCAGCCCTAGAGTTCTGATGTGACAGACAAGCCGTACGTCCTCCTCAGCGCCGCATCCTCTGTCGATGGCTGTATCGACGACGCGACCGACGCCCGTCTCCTGCTGTCGAACGATGAAGACTTCGATCGGGTCGATGCCGTCCGGGCGACCGTCGATGCCATCTTGGTTGGTGCCAACACCATTCGTCAGGACAATCCTCGGCTGCTGGTTCGTTCGGAAGCTCGCCGCGCTGATCGGGTAGCACAAGGTCGCCCGCCGAACCTGATCAAGGTCACCGTGACAGCTGGCGGCGATCTCGATCCGAGCGGGAAGTTCTTCACCTCCGGCGACACTCCGAAGATCGTCTACACGTCCTCGGCCGCCTTGGCGAAGGTCGCAGCAACCCTGGAGGGCGTCGCTGAGGTGGTGGACGCGGGCGACCCGACCGACCTTAAGAAGATCCTCGCGGACCTGAAGGCGCGTGGCGTCGGACGCCTCATGGTCGAGGGTGGCACAAGCATGCACACTCAGTTCCTCGCTCATGGCCTGGTCGATGAGATCCAGCTCGTCGTCGCGCCGTTCTTCGTCGGCGACGCCAACGCGCCAAGATTCGTAAACCCAGGCGTATTCCCGCAGGACTCCGCCCACCGCATGGATCTTGCCGAGGTCCGGCAGATCGGTGACTGCGTGCTTCTCCGGTACCTGCCCGGCAAGTAGCTCGCGAGGTACGGCAAGATGACCGCTATGCGACTGCGGATCTTTACCGAGCCCCAGCAGGGCGCCGACTACGCGATGCTGCTCGGTGTGGCTCAGGCGACCGAGGAACTGGGATTCGACGCGTTCTTCCGGTCAGATCATTACCTGAAGATGGGCGACCGGTCCGGCCTGCCCGGGCCGACGGACTCCTGGATCACGCTCGGCGCGCTTGCCGTGCAGACCAAGAGGATCAGGCTCGGCACGCTCGTCTCGCCGGTCACGTTCCGCCTCCCTGGGCAGCTGGCCGTCGCCGTGGCCCAGGTTGACGCGATGAGCGCCGGGCGGGTCGAGCTTGGCCTGGGCGCTGGCTGGTTCGACGCCGAGCACGCCGCCTACGGGATTCCGTTCCCTGACCTCGGTGACCGGTTCGGCATGCTGGAAGAGCAGCTGGCCATCATCACCGGCCTATGGACGACGCCAGCAGGTGACACATTCTCGTTCACCGGAAAGCACTACACAGTCGCCAATTCGCCGGGACTGCCCAAACCTGTGCAGCAGCCGAGGCCGCCCATCGTCATCGGCGGCGGCGGGCAGAAGCGGACACCCAGGCTCGCCGCGGCCTACGCCGCCGACTTCAACGCCGCGTTCGATGGCGTGCAAGGGACCCAGGCAGCGTTTGAAAGGGTGCGGGCCGCGGTGCTGGCTGCCTCTAGGCCGGCCGACTCCATGGTGTACTCGATCGCCCAGGTCGTGTGCTGCGGTCGCGACGAGGCCGAGATCGCCCGGCGGGCGGCCGCGATCGGCCGGGAGCCGGACGAGCTGCGCCAGCACGGACTGGCCGGGACGCCTGCCGAGATCGTCGCCAAGCTCAGGCAGTACGCCGAGATCGGCGCCGAGCGGGCGTACTTGCAGATCCTGGACCTGCACGACCTCGAGCACCTGGAACTGATCGCCGCCGAGGTACTCCCGGCGGTCTAGCAGCCGCCCTGCGGGCCGACGACGCCCGAGCCGGTCGCCGGGGCGTCGACCATGCCGACCGCCGGGCGCACCACGCCGCCGAAGTGGACGACGTACCAGGCGCCGCGCCAGGAGATCAGCGACGCGATGCCGAACGAGCGAACGCCGTTGCCGTCGGTGTAGATCAGGCGTGAGTTCGCGACGTGCCAGTAGCCGACGCCGTTGAAGCAGACGCCTGGGTCGATCCAGGCCGCCTCGTCCTCGGCAACGAGGACCTTGATCAGTTTCGCCTTGCGGGCGTCGCGGCCGAGCAGCCGGTGCGCCGCTTTCACGTCGAGCGCGAAGTCGTCCCACAGCCTGGCCCTCCAGTCCGCGGCCGGGTCGGCGATGGCCTTGACCTGCTTGTAGGCGCCGACAGGGAAGAACGCCATCCGCCCCAGGGCCGGCCTCCCCGTCCTGACGGCCAGCCAGAGGTCGGTCACCATCGCGCGGAATGCCCGGCCTCGTGCCCGCGGCCTGACCCTGGTCTGCGGCCTGCTCGCGGCGCCGGGAGCGACCGGGAGGGGCACGTCTCGCGGGCCGCGGGTCGCGCTCGGGCCTGGGCTCGGCGACGGGGCCGGCGTGGCCGGGCGGGTGGCTGTGGCGGCGGGCCGGGCGGCGGTCCCGGCCCCGGTTCCCTGACCGCCGCAGGCGGACACGGCGATGGCCGCGACCGCCGCCGCGGCCGGCCAGGCGGCCAGACGCCGATGTCGCACGGGGGAAGCTGGCCTTCGCCCGTCAAAGTCCCGTCGATGGCGCCATCGCGCCACCCGACTCCCGAAGATGGGGTTGCCGGTAACTCGCACGGGCTGAGGATAGTGCGCCGGAAGGGTGATAATCGACACGCGGGCGGGGTCGTCAGGCCGGGCGGGGGTCGCTGGGCACGGAAAGGTGCTGTCGTTTGCGTACCGTGATCGCCGCCGCTGGAGCGCTCACCGCTGCTTTCACCTCGTCGGCCGCCACCGGGCCGGCGCCGCACCCGGCCGGGTTCGCTGTCCGCGGCGTGCTCGCGGGTATCAGCGCCCCGTCCCCGCGCGTCGGCTGGGCGGTCGGTCACACCAGCAGCGCGACGCTGATCGCGCGGAAGACGGGCTCGTCGTGGCGCCTGGTGCCGGGGCCGCGCGTTCCTGCCCAGTCGCAGCTGACGAGCGTCGCGGGCATTTCCCGGCGCAACGCGCTGGCGGTCGGGCTGGTCGGCTCGACCGCGGCGCCGCTGTACGAACGGTGGAACGGCCGGTCGTGGTCCCGGGTGCCGGGACCTAGCGGGGGCGCGAGCATCTCCGCCGTGGCCGCCACCGCGCGCACAGCGTGGGCGGTGGGCGGCAACTCCCGCTTCGCGGTGATCGAGCACTGGGCTGGCAAGGCCTGGAAGCGGGTCAGGGTGCCAAGCCCCGACGGCAGCTTCCTGTCCGGCATCGCGGTGACCTCGGTCCGCAGTGCCTGGGCGGTCGGCTCGACGTCCTCATCGACTCTGGTCGAGCGCTGGAACGGCCGTGCCTGGCGGCGGGTTGCCAGCCCCGGCGCGCCCGGGCTGCCGTCGCTCGACGGCGTCGCCGTGGTCTCGGCCAGCAACGCGTGGGCGGTCGGCGGCACGCTGATCACCGGCAAGACGCTCATCCTGCACTGGAACGGCCATGCGTGGAAGCGCGTCCCGAGCCCGAGCCCGGCCGGCTTCAACGCGCTGTCGGCCGTCGCCGCCGCCTCGGCCCGCAACGTGTGGGCGGTCGGCTTCGCCGGCGGCAAGACGCTGATCCTGCACTGGGGCGGCTCGCGGTGGAGGCGCGTGCCGAGCCCGAGCCCGGCCAGGTACAACGCGCTGTACGGCGTGTCGGCGACCGGCGCGCGCAGCGGCTGGGCCGTCGGCTCGGCCGGGTCAGGGGCGCTGATCCTGGCTTGGAACGGCCGGGCCTGGCGCTAGCCTGCCCGGGCTCTGTGCTGGGCTGTGTCAGCTGGGCTGTGTCGGGCTGGGCTGGACCGGGGCGATCGGCTCGTCGGCGGCCTGGCCGGCGCGGCCCGGACGGCCGCGCAACGTCACCAGCGCGAGCACGGCTGCCGCGAGCATCAGGCCGGCCGACAGCAGCAGCGCCCAGTGCAGCCCGGACTGGAACGCCGAGTACGCCGCGTGTAGTACTTCCTGCTCCAGCTTGAGTTCGCCTGCGGGTGCCTGCGACGAGGAGTTGCCGCTTGAGGGCGCCTGGCCGGTCTCCACGCCCCGGATGACCACCGCCCAGATGGGCTTCGGGATGTCAAGCTGCCGCAGCCTGGCGATCAGCTCGGTCTGCAGCCGGCCGTAGACCAGCGAGCCGAGCACGGCGACGCCGATCACCGCGCCGATCTCGCGGCTGGTGTTCGTGGCCGACGCGGCCATGCCGGAGCGTTCTGGCGGGACGGCGGCCAGCACCGAGGAGGTGATCGGCACGACGCAGGTGCCGATCCCGATCCCGGTGAGCGCGAGCGCGACGGCCAGCGCCCCGAACTGCGGGTTAGGCTCGATAAGCGCGTTGGTCGCCGCGAGCCCGATGGTGAACATCCCGGCGCCGCCGACCAGCAGCCACCTGACACCGATCACGGCCGTCCACCGCCCGGCTAGCACCGAGGCGGCGATCATCAGCGCCGTCATCGGCAAGAACACCTCGGCGATCTGGTAGCCGGTGAAGCCGGCCACCTCCACCAGGTACAAGGCGGTGAAGAAGAAGATCGCGAAGGTCGCGAAATAGGTGCAGAACGCGACGATGTTCGGGGTCGCGAACCGCGCCACCCGCAGGAACGCCAGGTCGAGCAGCGGGCGGGCGGCGCGGCTCTCCCGCCACAGGAAGGCGGCGGCGGCCGCGGCGCTGAGGATGAACAGGATGATCACGACCGGGCTGGCGAACCCGGCGGTCTCGGCGTCGATGACCGCGAAGATCAGCGCGGCGAGCGCGGCGGCGCCGAACACCCCGCCGGCGATGTCGATCCGGCGCGGGTCGGGATCGGCGTTCTCCGGCAGGAACCTGATCGCCGCGGCCAGGGCGACCAGGCCGAAGGTCACGTCGAACCAGAAGATCGCGCGGAAGTCCCAGACGCCGACCAGGGCGCCGCCGATCACTGGACCGAGCGCGAGCGACAGCCCTGAGACGGCGGCCCAGACGCCGAGGGCTCGATTCCTGCTGTGGTACTCGGTGTAGACGTGCCTGATCATCGACAGCGTGCCTGGCTCGCTGGCGGCGGCGCCGAGGCCCATCACGGCGCGCCCGGCGAGCAGGATCGCGATCGCCGAGCCGTGGGAGGTGGCCGAGCCGGGGGCGATGGTCGTGGCGAGGGCGCTGAGCAGCGCGCCGGCGCAGTAGACGCCGACGCCGATCAGCATGATCTTCTTGCGGCCGAACTGGTCGCCGATCATGCCGAAGATCAGCATGGCGCTGGCGAACGTCAGGGCATAAGCGCCGACCACCCACTGCAGCTCAGACACCCCGGCGCCCAGGGAAGTCTGGATGCTGGCCAGGCCCACGCTGACGATCGTCGTGTCGAGGAACGTCAGGAACAGCACCAGGCACAGCGTGGCCAGCGCCATCGGGCGGTTGCGCGCCACGGCTGGCGTGCCGGTGGCGGTCAGGGCGGCCTCGGTCACCGGTTAGCCCTGGCAGGCGGCTGGCAGGCCCTTGGACTTGCCGGCGTTCTCCAGCTTGAGCAGGCCGCAGAAGCTGGTGACGCCGACCTTCCACACGCCGTCCTGGTAGACGGCCGTCCCCGACTGGTTGGACAGCGCGGGCTGGCCGCCGACCAGGATGCTGTACGTGACAGCCGCCTGGTTGGCGCCGCTCAGCGTCACGTGCGTCACCTTGGAGGTGGCCGCCAGCGCCAGCGTGGAGCCGGCCTGCGATTTGATGACCGGGGCGAACTGGGAGCCATTCTGCAGGAGCGCGAGCCGCTGCGAGATCGGCGTCTTCGCGTTGAAGAACTTGGCCCAGTTGGTCTCGATCGCCTTCGTCGCGCCGGCGCCGCTCGCCGGCTCGGAGGACGAGGACGAGGACGCGGGCGCCGGGCTCGACGAGCTCTGCGCGGGCGGCGCCGGGGCGCTGCTCGAGTTGGCGGGCGGCGCGGGCGAGCTTGAACTGGAGCTGCCGGTGCTGCAGCCGGCCAGCGCCGCGCCAAGGGCCAGCAGAGCCACGGCGGACACCTGACCCGCTCTCAGGAACTGCAAAGGTTGCATACGCGTATTCTGCCGCAGAACCGGGCGGATGAAATCATGTGACACGTGTTACTGTTGCCGGTTCTCCTGGGACGCTGGCCCGCGGGCCGGCCAGGAGCCGGCCCGGATGCCGCGCTGGACGACGGTGACGCGGGCGTTCCTGCCCGCGGCCGTCGCGGCGATGACGACAGCCGCCGCCGCGATGCTCGGCCAGCCGACCCGCTCGCGGAGCAGCAGCGCGGACCAGCCGAGCGTGAGCGCGGGCTGGGCCAGCTGCAGCTTGCCCACCGCGGCCACGCCGCCGCGTGCCATCGCCTGGTACCAGGCGAAGAAGCCAAGGCACATGGAGACGATGCCCACGTAGCCGAGTCCGGCGACGGCGCTGAGGCGCACGTCGTGCGGCGGGGCCGCGACCAGCGCCCAGGCCGTGATCGCCACGCTGACCGGCGCCGCGAGCACGCAGGCCCAGCAGATGACCCGCCAGCCGCCGTACTCCCTGGCCAGCGCCCCGCCTTCGGCGTAGCCGAGCCCGCCGATGGTCACGGCGACGATCAGGAGCAGGTCCGGGGCGCGCACCTGGCCGCCGCCCTGGACGGCGGCGAAGGCGATGACCGCGGCGAGCCCGATCGCCAGCGCGGCCCAGTAGTTCCTGCTCGGCCGTTCACCCGCGCGCAACGCGGCCATGCCGGCGGTGGCCGCCGGGACCAGCCCGGCGATCACGGCCACGTGCACGGTGCCGACCTGGCGCAGCGCCACGGCCGAGAGCACGCCGAAGCCGATCCCGACCGTGGCGGCGACGATCAGCAGCCGGCCGGCAGCGGCCCGGGGCGGCAGCACCGGCTGCTTGCGGGCGGCGAGGATGGCGGCGGCCACGACAGCGCCTATCACTGACCGCCCGGCTCCCACGGTCAGCGGGCTGAACGACACCTCCGCCGCTGCCGTGGCCGGGAACGTCAGGCTGAAACAGGCCACGCCGAAGAACCCGAGCGCGAGCGGCCCGAGCCCGGGCCGTTGCGCGAACTTCCGGGCCGCGAGCTTCGGTGCCGCGAACTTCCGGGCCGCGAACTTCCGTGCCGCTTCCCTTGACGGGGCAGAAGTGCTTCTATTGTCCCTCATGAATGATGATAGCAGTTTGCCTTCGGCTGGAGCGCTGCTTGAGCAGCTGGTGACGTCCCTGCCGCCGGAAAGCCGGCTGCCGTCGTATCGCGAATTGCAGCAGCGCTATCGCATGAGCCCCGCTACGGTGCAGCGGATGCTCGCCGACCTGGCCAGGCGCGGGCTGGTGGAGACCAGGCCGGGCAGCGGCACGTACACCGCCGCCCGCCGCACTGTCTCCGCGCCGGCGGACGTCTCGTGGCAGACGCTGGCGCTCGGCAGCAGGGCCGGCCTCGGTGCCGACCTGGAGAACCTGGTCGAGCCGACGCCAGCTGACGCGATCTCGATGGCGAGCGGGTTCCTCGATGAGGGCCTGCAGCCGCTTGGCCTGCTAGCCGCTGCCGCGACCAGGGCGGCCAGGCGGCCGCAGGCCTGGAACAGGCTGCCTGCCCAGGGACTGACCGAGCTGCGCGGCTATTTCGCGGCCGAGACCGGCGCGCCGCTGACAGCCCAGCACGTGATCGTCACCGCGGGCGGGCAGGCCGCCTTGTCGGCTGTGTTCCGGCACCTGTGCGCGCCGGGCGACCCGGTGATCGTCGAGTCGCCCACGTATGTCGGCGCGCTGGCGGCGGCGAGGGCGGCTGGCCTGATCCTGGTGCCCGTGCCGGGTGACGCGGGCGGCATCCTTCCTGACAGCCTGGCCGACGCGCTGGCCAGGACCGGCGCCAGGCTGGTGTACCTGCAGCCGAGGTACTCCAACCCGCTCGGCGCCGTGCTCGACCGCGATCGCAGGCAAGCGATACTCGACCTGGTGGCCAGGCACGGCGCGTTCCTGATGGAGGACGACTGGATGCGCGACTTCGATCTCGGCGCCCCGTCGCCGCCGCCGCTCGCCAGCATGGATGCCGACGGTCACGTGATCTACCTCAGGTCGCTGTCCAAGTCGGTCGCGCCAGGGCTGCGAGTAGCCGGTCTCGCGGCGCGCGGCCCGGCGCTCGTCAGGCTGCGGCGCGGCCGGATCAGCGATGACCTGTTCGCGGCGCCGATCCTGCAGCAGATCGCCCTTGAGGTGCTGACCGCGCCTGGCTGGCCCAGGCACCTCGGCAGCCTGCGCCGCAGGCTCAGGGACCGCCGCGACGCGCTGGCCAGCGCCATCGCGGCCCAGTTGCCGTCCTGCGGACTGCCCGTCGTCCCCGCTGGCGGCGTCCACCTCTGGCTCCGGCTGCCAGAGCGCTGCACGGAAAGCACGGTAGTGGATTACCTGACCGCTGCCGGGCTGGCGGTAGTTCCGGGCCGGGCCTGCTTCCCCGGCGAGCCACCGGGTGCCTACCTGCGGCTGAGCTACTCCGCCGCCGAGGCCCCGGCCCTGGTCACAGGCGTGAGCATCATCGCCGCCGCCACAGCCACCGCGAACTAACCCCGCCCCGCCCGGGCCGGGCCGCGCTGGGTCAGGTGCGGCCGGCTGCTTCGCGCATGCCCTGGTTGGCCAGCGCGTCGGCGCGCTCATTGCCCGGGTCGCCCGCGTGGCCTTTGACCCAGAGCCACTCGACCCGGTGCGTTCGGGTGGCGGCTTCAAGGCGCTGCCAGAGGTCGGCGTTCTTGACCGGCTTCTTGCCCGCGGTGCGCCATCCATTGCGCTTCCAGTTCGGCAGCCAGCTGGTGATGCCGTTGCGCAGGTAGACGCTGTCGGTGTGCAGGCGCACGGTCGCCGGGCGGGTCAGGGTCTCGAGCGCCTGGATGGCGGCCATCAGCTCCATCCGGTTGTTGGTGGTGCCGGCTCGCTCGCCGCCGCAGATCTCCTTGGTGCGCGAGCCGTATCTGAGCAGTGCCCCCCAGCCGCCGGGGCCTGGGTTGCCGCTGCACGCGCCGTCAGTGTAGATCTCGACGACGGGCGCGCCATTCTCGGTCGGGAGCGTCACCGGGCCGCCTCAGGCCAGCGGCGCGAGCCGGTCGGCCAGCGGGGTCAGCAAGTCAGGCGTTGCCCGCAGCGGCAGGCCGACGACGATCAGGTCGACGCCCGCGTCACGGTAGGCGGCGGAGTCTTCGGCGACCGCGTCGAGGTCGCCGGGCGAGTCGAGCCTGACGTTGACCGAGCAGGTGATCTCGGCCGGGTCGCGACCCAGGTCGGCGCAGTGCCCCAGGAGCGCCTGCTTCAGATCGAGCCAGTCATCCGGGCCGGCGACGATGGCGTTCCATTGCTGCGCCCACTTCGCCGTCGTCCGCAGTGTCCTGGTCTTGCCTCGCCCGCCGATGACCACGGGGGGATGCGGCCGCTGCACGGGCTTTGGCTCGCAGCGCGCGTCGGTTAGCTTGACGTACCGGCCATCGAACGTAGTCGTCGGCTGAGTCAGCAGCCTGACCATGGCCTCGACGCCCTCGTCGAACCGGTCGAACCGTTCGCGCAGCGGCGGCAGGTCGATGCCGTAGGCGTCGCACTCCATCTGATTCCAGCCCGCGCCGACGCCGAGTTCGAGCCTGCCATCGGCGATGACGTCCACCGTCGCCGCCATGTTGGCGAGCACGGCCGGATGCCGGTAGATCATGCCGGATACCTGGCAGCCGATCCTGATCCTGCTGGTGACCTCGGCCATGGCCGCGAGCATGGTCCAGCCCTCGAGATTCGACCCGGCCATATCGCCGGTAAGAGGATAAAAATGGTCCCAGTTCCATGCTGACTCGAACAAGTCAATCTTGTCTGCCTCACGCCAGACCTCGCGCATCTGGGCCCACGTCTGGTGCTCGGGCCTGGTCTTGATAGCAAAGCGCATCCGATCGCTCCCTGTAAGGCAGATTTCCGGGCGGAGGACAGCATGTCGTGATAGACAGAGCCCCGGTAGCCCAGCCATGCTACTTCGCAAGGGCGGGCTCTCGCGATTCGCAGCGCCCCCGCATCGACTGGCCGAACGACAAAAGACTATCCGCGCTTCGCAGAATAAATCCTTGTTTTGATGTCATCGGCTCTGCGATTGACGGGCGGCTTGGCTGGTGCGGGCGGGTTAACCACTGAATTAAATACTGGACCCATATCCGTGACGGCGTCGATGCCGTGGCGGCGTGCGGGGGGCGGCTAATGATTTCCGTGTGTGCTCACGGAGGGGATGGCTTATGGCGCGCCGAGTAGAGCCACCGATGCCAGGCTCTGATGCCGGCGTTCGCGAACAAGCGCGAGTCCTTCCGGCGCTCGACCTGTCAGCTCCGGCGATCATCGGCGTCAGGGTCTCGCCAGACCCTGCGCCCGCGCCGCGCCCGCCCGCGATGCCGCCAGCCGATCTGCTTGTGCCGCAGCGCCCGGCCGATCCGCCGGCCGCGCCAACTGAGGTCAGGCAGCGCCAGCATCGGCAGGCTGGTGAGCTGGAGAACGTGCCCGCCGCGAACTCGGTGGCAGATGTCGCACTGCTCGGCAGGGTCAGGGAAGGCCTGATCGAGTTGCCTGGGGCGGCGGCGGCGCCCGCAGGCGCCGGCGATGAGGGCCTCAGCGCGGTCAGGGACACCTTCGCGATGGTCTCCGCCGCCGGCGACATGGCGGCCGCGTACTTCTACGGCTGGCTGTTCACCGCCCGCCCGGAGTTGCGCGACCTCTTCCCGCCGGCGATGGACGAGCAGCGCGACCGGCTGTTCGCGGCGCTGACCAGGATCGTCGGCGCGGCCGGCGCGCCCGGGCCGATGCGGGGTTACCTGGCGCAGCTTGGCCGGGATCACCGCAAGTACTCGGTGAGCTCCGACATGTACGAGGCCGTGGGGAGCGCGCTCTTCGCTACGCTGCGCGCCTTCGCCGGCCGGGCTCTGACTCCTGCCGCTGAGCAAGCCTGGGCCGCGACCTACAAGCTGGTGTCTGGTGTCATGATCGGGGCGGCCGAGGAAGCGAGCGAGACCGCGCCTGCCTTCTGGACCGCCAAGGTCGTGCGGCACCACCGGCCCGTGCGCGGCATCGCCGTCCTCACGGTCGCGCCCCAGCAGCCGTTGCCTTATCAGGCTGGGCAGCACGTGACCGTGCAGACCAGGCGCTGGCCCAAGGCATGGCGGCCCTACTCGGTCGCTGGCCGGCCGCGCGGCGACGGGCTGCTCAGCTTCCATGTCAGGGCGGTGTCCGGCGGCTGGGTGAGCACCGCCCTGGTCGAGCACACCTCAGTTGGCGACGACCTGATCCTGGGACCTGCGGTAGGCGACATGACCCTGCCGCCCGCAGGTTCCCGCGACCTGCTGTGCGTCGCCGGCGGCACCGGCCTTGCCCCGCTTAAGGCCATCATCGAGCAGGTGGTGTGCACCGACTCCAGGCTTCGCGAGCACCGCGGCATCACGTTGTACTGCGGAGCCAGAAGCGAGTGCGAGCTTTACGACCTGCGAAGCCTGTACCGGCTGTGCGACGTTTATCCGTGGCTGCGGGTCCACCCAGTGATCTCCGACGACCCCGCCTTCCAGGGCCTGCGGGGTGCCGTCGGCGAGGTCGCCGCCGAGCGGCTGCCGCACGCCGACTGCGAGGCCTATGTCGCTGGTCCGCCCGGCATGGTCAGCGAGACGACGGGCCTGCTCGGCAACGCGGGCCTGCCTGCTGAGCGGATTCACTTCGACGCGGCGCTGCTCTCGGCGCGCTGCCGGGCGGCCGCTGGCACCTGATCAGCTGGTGCCCGCGCGGACAGCCGGCACCGTCGCGATCTGGCTGGCGATCAGCTCGCGTTCCTCGGGCTCCGTGACGACGGCGAGCGCCTCACTCGCCAGCCTGAGGTAGGCGTCCCGCTCAGCTTCGTTGCCCGCGGCCGCGTGAGCTCTGGCCAGCCCTTCGAGTGCCGAGGCGTGCATCCAGTCGGGCAGGTTCGCGCTGCGCGTCAGCTCGTAGGAGGCGGTCGCGTGGGCCAGCGCCAGCTCGCCGTAGCCGAGCAGGCTGGCCACGTGCGCGATCTGCCAGTCGGCGATCGCCCGGTTCTCGACAGTCCCGACCGCGTCCCAGTGCAGCCAGGAAGCGCAGGCGGTCACGAGCATGAGGCGGTCTTGCCCCGGGGTCCTGTCGGCGGTCTCGATCAGCTCCCACGTGCTGTTGAAGAGCCGTTTCGCCAGCTCGCGCTCGGCCTGCTCCGGCATTGTCCCATCCGGCGGCTGCCCGTCGGGAAGCTCAGTGCTCATCGGCTCAGCCAATCAGTTCAGCGGCCGCTTCAGCGAACACCGCGACGTGCGCATCGACCTCGGCAGCTGTCGTCGCCGGGCACATCAGGGCCATGTTGTGGAACGGCGTCAGCAGCACTCCCCGGTTGGCCAGGTACAGGTGCAGGTACTCATCGAGTTCCTGATCGTCCGCGGCGCGAGAGTCGCCGCCATTGCGCGGCGGCCGCGGGCAGAACCGGTACTCGGCCCGCGCGCCGAGTTGCACCACGTTCCACGGCAGGCCACGGCTCCTGATGACGTCGGCGACGCCGGCGGTGTAGCGGCCGCCGAGCCCGATCATGAGGGCGAACGCGTCGTCGGTGAGCACATGCTCCAGGGTGGCTCGCATCGCGGCGACGGACAGCGCGTTGCCCGCCAGGGTGCCGCCGACCCCGCCCACGTCGATGAGATCGGCGGACTCATCCGCCATGATCTGCTCGGCGAGCGGCTCGGACAGGCCGTACGCTCCTGCGGGCATGCCGCCGGCGATCGCCTTGCCGATCGTGACGATATCCGGCTCGAGCCCCCACGCCAGCGTGCAGCCGCCGGGCCCGGCGCTGAACGTGTGGGTCTCATCGTTGATCAGCAGCGTGCCGTAGTGCCTGGTCAGCTCCCTGACCCCGGCCAGGTAGCCGGGCTCGGGCAGCACGATTCCGATATTGGTCATGGCCGGCTCCATCAGCAGCGCCGCCACGTCGCCGGCGGCCAGTTCCCGCTCGAGCGCGCCGAGGTCGTTGAACTCCGCTACCCGGCTGGTCAGTACCGGGTCGACGGCAGGCCCGGTGTTGCCCGGCCTGCTGCGCGGCCCGCCTGGCGTGGCGATGATCACCGACTCGTCGACGCTGCCGTGGTAGCAGTAGCTGTATACCGCCACCTTCGGCCTGCGGGTGAGCTGTCGCGCGATCCGCAGCGCCCACCGGTTCGCGTCGGTGGCCGATAGCGTGAAGCTCCAGTACTGCGCGCCGAACCGGCGGGTCAGCTCGCGCGCGACCCAGTCCGCGTCGCGAGTGGGCAGCATCGCGGTCGCCCCGCCGAGCTCGCCGAACCGCTTGGCCACGGCCGCCTGGACCGGCGCGGGTGAATGCCCGGCCATCGCGCCGGTGTCGCCCAGGCTGAAGTCGGCGAAGCTGTTGCCGTCCAGGTCGGTCAGCCGCGCCCCGTGCGCCGTTGCCAGGTACAGCGGGAACCCGCCCGCCCACATGCGCATCCAGGTCATCGGGACCCCGCCGAGCAGGTGCGCGCCCGCTTCGGAGAATGCGCGCAGCGACGCCGGGTGGGTCGCGGCATACCGCTGGCGTTCCCGCGCGATCAGCTCGCCGAGCCGCCCCCTGTCGATCACGGCAGTCCTCCCCAGGGAAGTGGTAGCAAGGATGCTATCGCGCCTCCCGCCCGCTTCCCGTGACCCGGTTATGCCTGATCACGGCAGGGCGGCGCTCGCGGAATGACGCGGCCCGGTTGAGGCTGCCGCGCGACTCATGATCAAGGTCCAACGCCACTGATCTTGGAGTTGACAGGCCGCACCGGAGTGCGGTGCGGCCTATCAAAGCCGCCCGGGCTGCTGCTCACGCTGCGGGTGAGGCGGCAGTGCCTGGCGTGACTTCTGGTGCCGGGGCGCGGTCGCATGAATGACCTTGATACGTGAATGGCCCCCAGCTGGGTCCAGGCCGCGCGCCCCGGAGGCAGGTGGGGCACCCTGCTGCTGCTCTGGCGACAGCAGGGTGCCCCACCTGCGCGCGGCTCCGGCTTAGCCGCCCGCCACTCACGCCCGGCCATTCTCATCCATGGGAGCGCGCATCGCGCATCGAAATCTGTTGGCTTTTTGGAGGGTGAGGCGGCCTGGGTTCAGGCGACGCGGTTAGCGGTGCCGGGGTGACCGTGATCGAGGTCCCGGGCGTGACCACGGAACATCACCGGTGTCCTGGAGGGTGTCGAGTGACTCGGGAACTTGGAAAGTCAAGCTCCGGCGGGTCAGCGGGGACTTTCCCGGGTTTAGAAGCTGCTCGGGGCTGCCCGGGATCTTGGAAGGTCAAGCTCCGGCTGCTCACGGGCGAGACCGCTTCCCGGGTTCCCGGAGACTGCTGCGGGGCTCGTGATCGGGATCGGGGAGCTTTTCCGGCATCGCGGGGGAGAGTTCTCGCTCCGAGGAGTTTTTCAGTCAGTTTTGCTCCTAAAAACCCCTCCCCGGAGTGACAAATCCCCCCGATAACTCGGGTAGGTCTTCCCGCTGACCCGCCGGAGCTTGATCTTCCGAGATCCCGAGTCAGCTGACAGCTTCACTTAGCTACGCTGGTTTCCGTGATCATGGTCTGGGGCGTGATCACGGAAATCTGCCCAGGTCAGGGCAGTAGCAATGTTCCGTGATCATGCTCGCGACCATGATCACGGAAACTAGCCCAGGTTGGTCCCTAGCCGCCAGGCACCCCGCGCGGCAAAGTCGGACCACCCGCCTCTACCGCCTCAGACTCACCCGCAGCCTGGATCGCCAATAAGCCGACAAGGTCATGAATGCGGGCATTGATGATCAGGGTATCGGGTGTCGTTTCGCTTTGATGTTGTCGGGGCTCGGTCCCGCCCCGGGCGGGCGGCTGGCTATGCGGCCGGCCCGGCCAGCCCTGGCCCGGCCCGCGTCCCGGCCTGAGCCGGCCATCGAGTACGCCGGATAAGGCCGGCCCGCCCGAGCCGTGCCTGATCACCATCCCGCCGGGGCGGAACATATGGTGATCAGATCGGATCGGAGGGTTTTGAGCGGAGGGGCGGGATGCGGGTACTTATCTCCGCCGACATGGAGGGCGTGACGGGGGTTACCTGTCCCGACGACGTCAGGCCCGGCTCGGCGCGGTGGGAGTACTTCCGTGCGATGCTGACGGGCGACGTCAATGCCGCGGTCGCGGGGTTCTTCGCCGCGGGTGCCGATGAGGTCATCGTCAATGAGGCGCACGCCAACAAGCGGAACTTGCTGATCGCCGATCTCGACCCGCGTGCGGTGGCGATCATCGGCACGCACAAACCTTTCAGCATGATGGAGGGGATCGACTCGGGAGTCGACGCCGTCGCGTTCATCGGGTACCACGCGGGCGCCGGCGTGCAGGGGGTGCTGTCGCACACCTATATCGGAACGACCTTGCTCGGGGTGACGATCAACGGCACGCCGGCGAGCGAGGGCATGATGAACGCGCTGCTGGCCGCCGAATTCGGCGTCCCCGTGGTGCTCGTGACCGGTGACGACCTGACCTGCGGAGACGCGGCGCGCTGGGCGCCGCTGGCGCGGCGGGTCGCGGTCAAGCGATGCGTGGACAGGTACACGGCGATCTGCCTGCCGCCAGCCAGGACCGCCGAGCTGATCGAGCAGGCGGCATCGACCGGGCTGGCGGGGCTGGCCGGGGCGGCCGGAACGGGCGAGCCGGCGGCGCGGCCGGCCCGGCCCGACGGGCCGTTCAGCTATGAGGTGACGTTCGACGCGACGCAGGCGGTCGCCGCGTGCACGGCCATTCCGGGGGTCGAGCAGACCGGGCTGCGCTCGGTGAGGTTTACCCTGCCGACCATGGCGAAGGCGATCAGGTGCTTCCGGGTGGTGACCGTGCTCGCCGCCGCGTCGGCCGAGCCAGACTACGGATGATCGGGGCAGCGAATGGCCATTGACATGCCCGACGCTGAGCGGCTGAAGGCGATCGCGGGCCGGTACGGGTTCGAGCTGCCGGACGGCGACGCGGCCGGGTTCGCGGCGCTGGCGGGCCTGCTGCTGGCCGCCTACGACCGGGTCGGCGACCTGTACGCTGAGTGGCTTCCCGACCCGCCCGACCGGGCCTGGCGATGGCCGGCCGAGGCGGAGAACGAGCTTGGCGCCTGGTACGCCCTGACGGACATCGCCGGCGGGCTGGCCGGGTCCGGGCCTGGGCCGCTGGCCGGGCGGACCATCGCGATCAAGGACAACATCAGCGTGGCCGGCGTGCCGATGATGAACGGGTCGGAGACGGTGCGGGGGTTCGTGCCGCGCAGGGATGCCACGGTCGTGACCCGGGTGCTGGCGGCGGGCGCCACGATCACCGGCAAGGCGGTCTGCGAGGATCTGTGCTTCTCCGGCGGCAGCCACACCTCGCGCACCGGGCCCGTGCGCAATCCGCGGGACCGCGAGCGGTCAGCCGGCGGGTCGTCGAGCGGCAGCGCGGCCCTGGTCGCGGCCGGGCTGGTGGACCTGGCGATCGGGGGAGACCAGGCGGGCTCGGTGCGGATTCCGAGCTCGTTCTGCGGCGTGGTCGGCCTCAAGCCCACGCACGGGCTCGTCCCGTACACCGGGGCCTTCCCGATCGAGAACACCATCGATCATCTAGGGCCGATCACCAGGACCGTGGCCGATGCCGCCGTGCTGCTCTCGGTGCTCGCGGGACCCGACGGCCTGGACAGCAGGCAGCAGGCGGGGGCCGGTCCCGCGGACTACCTGGCCGGCCTTGACGATGGCGTTGCCGGGCTCCGGGTGGGCGTGCTGAGCGAGGGGTTCGGCATCCCCGGCCTGTCCCAGCCCGGCGTCGACGCGGCGGTGCGGCTGGCGATCGGGGTGCTCGAGGCCGAGGGGGCGCAGGCGTCCCCGGTCAGTATCCCCTGGCACCGCGACGGGCTCGCGGTCTGGACGGTCATCGGCACCGACGGCGTGGTCACCCAGATGATCGACGGCAACGCCTACGGGATGAACACGCCCGGCCGCTACGACCCCGAGCTCATCGCCCACTACGCGCGGGGCCGGCGGTCGCGGGCGGCTGACCTGCCGGTCACCGTCAAGGTCGCGGCGCTCGCCGGGCGGTTCATGATCGATGAGCATCACGGCGCGTACTACGCGATGGCGCGCAACCTCGCGTTCGACCTCGCGGCGGCTTACGACGCCGCGCTCGCCGAGCACGACGTGCTCGTGCTGCCGACGCTGCCGATCGTCGCCTCGGTCATCCCGGCGGACGATGCCGGCCCGGCCGAGTCGGTGGCCAGGTCTACGGAGATGATCGTGAACACGGCGCCGTTCGACGTGAGCGGGCATCCGGCGATCTCGGTGCTGGCCGGCCTGGTCAGGGTGCCCGGCGGGCCGGGCAGCGGGCTGCCCGCCGGGCTGATGATCGTAGGACGCCGGCTCGGCGACGCGATGTGCCTGCGGGTAGCGCGGGCGTACGAGCGCGCGGTCGGCGGCTTCCCGGCCGCGTGGTAGAGCTCCGCGCGGCCGGGCCGGGCCGGGCCGGCGTCGCGGCACCAGCAGGGCCGCGGCGTCGCGAAGCTGCCGGTGCTAGCTGAAGGTGCCGGCTGACGGTGGAGGCTCTTAGGATGGCGCGGTGACTGTCGAAGCTCCCCATGGCACGGAATCGGTTCGCACGGGGCCGGTCGCGGCGCTCGGCGTGCTGCACCGGGTGTTCGGCTACGACTCGTTCCGCGGGGCGCAGGCCGAGATCATCGAGCACGTCATCGGCGGCGGCGACGCGCTCGTGCTCATGCCGACCGGTGGCGGCAAGTCGCTGTGCTACCAGATCCCCTCCCTGGTGCGGCCAGGGACCGGCGTCGTGGTCTCGCCGCTGATCGCGCTCATGCAGGATCAGGTCGACGCGATGCGGGCGCTCGGCGTGCGGGCCGGCTTCCTGAACTCGACGCAGGGCATTGACGAGCGGCGCCTGGTCGAGACCGAGTTCCTGTCCGGCGAGCTCGACCTGCTGTACCTGGCGCCCGAGCGGCTCCGCGCCGAGTCCGCGCTGCGGCTGCTCGACCGGGGCAAGATTTCCCTGTTCGCGATCGACGAGGCGCACTGCGTCGCGCAATGGGGCCACGACTTCCGCCCTGACTACCTCGAACTGTCCTCCCTGCACGAACGATGGCCGCACGTCCCCAGGATCGCCCTGACCGCGACGGCCACCAAGGCGACCAGGGCCGAGATCGCGTCCCGGCTCAACCTGGAGAGCGCGCGGCATTTCGTGGCCAGCTTCGACCGGCCCAATATCAGGTACCGGATCGAGCCGAAGGCGGAGCCCAGCAAGCAACTGCTTGACCTCCTGCGCGGCGAGCACGCCGGGGACGCGGGCATCGTCTACTGCCTGTCCAGGGCCTCAGTGGACAAGACGGCGGAGTTCCTCTGCCGCAGCGGCATTACCGCGCTGCCCTACCACGCGGGCCTCGACTCCCGGACCCGGGCCGCCAACCAGGCACGGTTCCTGCGCGAGGACGGCCTGGTGATGGTCGCCACGATCGCGTTCGGGCTGGGGATCGACAAGCCGGACGTGCGCTTCGTCGCCCACCTGGACCTGCCCAAGTCGGTCGAGGGCTACTACCAGGAGACCGGCCGGGCCTGCCGGGACGGGCTGCCGGCGACCGCCTGGCTCGGCTACGGCCTGGCCGATGTGGTCCTGCAGCGCAAGCTCATCGACTCATCCGAGGGCGATGCCGCCCACCGCCGCCGGCTCGCCCAGCACCTGGACGCGATGCTGGCGCTGTGCGAGACCGTCGAGTGCCGCCGCGCCCAGCTGCTCGGCTATTTCGGCGAGCCGGGGGCGGCTCCAGATGGCTGCGGGAACTGCGACACGTGCCTGGTCCCCGCCGAGACCTGGGACGGAACGGTCGCCGCGCAGAAGCTGCTGTCGGCGGTATACCGCCTGAAGCGCGAGCGAGGCCAGCGATTCGGCGCGGGCCACGTGATCGACATCTTGCTCGGCAAGCAAACCCCCAAGATCGCTGAACAAAATCATTCGGCGTTGACCGTGTTCGGCATAGGAGGCGAGCTCACCGAGAATCAGTGGCGTGGCGTCGTGCGGCAGTTGCTGGCCCAGCGGCTCCTGGCCGTGGACGCCAGCTACGGCACGCTCGCGCTGAGCGACTTGAGCGCGGAGGTGCTGTCGGGTAACCGGAAGGTGCTGCTGCGCAGCGAGCCCGCCCGGGTGGCCCGGGCCGGGAAGGCTTCGCGAGCGGCCTCGAAAGCCGGGGCCGGCGGCGCGCCCGCGGCGGCCGCCGCGGCCGCTGACCTGTCGGGCGAGGCTCGTGAGCTGTTCGAGGAGCTGCGCTCGTGGCGGGCCGGCATCGCGCGCGAGCAGGGCATGCCCGCCTACGTGATCTTCCATGACGCGACGCTGCGCCAGATCGCGGCGACCTCGCCGTCCTCCCTGGACGAGCTCAGCGGCATCAACGGCGTCGGCGAAGCCAAGCTGGCCAAGTACGGCGAGCAGGTCATCGACCTGCTCGCCGCCCGCCAGCAGGCAACCTGAGCCCTGCCCCCAGGGAGCCGCTCGCCCACGTGCGTCTCACTCAGTGCCGCCGTCCTGCTCAGCGTGCGCGGCCATGATTGCCTCGGCGATGCTCGGATCGGAGATGAGCTCGTTCACGGCGTCGGTGACCTGGGCGGCGAACTGCTCGAGGTTAGCCGCGTTGAGCAGTTGCTCGAGGCTCAGGCCGACCATGAGCGAGGAACGGAGCTCGAACAGCACCTTCATGGCGAGCAGTGAATGACCGCCGAGGAGGAGGAAGTTGTCATCGAGGCCGGGCGTCTCGATGCGCAGCAGCCGGGCCCAGGTCGCCGCGACTTCCTGCTCGATCGCCGTGCGCGGGGCACGGTAGCTCGGCGAGGTCACGGTTGACCTGGGCATCGCGGCCAGCGTCTGGCGATCGACCTTGCCTGTCGACGTCGTTGGCAGCTCGTCGAGTACCGATATCGACGCCGGAATCATGAATTCCGGCAGCGAGGCCCCGAGCTTGGCCCGCAGCCCGGCAGGGAGCCCATCGCGATCCGCGCCTGGCCTCGCGGTGACGAAGGCCCTGAGTTCCATGCCGCCCGACGGATCGGGACAGGCCAGCACCGCCGCCTGCCGTACCTCGGGAAGCTGCTCGAGCTGAGCCTGCACCTCGGCGGGCTCAACCCGGAACCCCCGGACTTTGACCATGTCATCGATCCGGCCCGTGATGTGGAGCGTGCCGTCGGGACCGCAGAATCCGAGATCGCCGGTGCGGTACCTGCGCCCGCCGCCGGGGCCGGGCACGAATTGCCGCGCGGTAAGGTCCGGCCGGTTCAGGTAACCATGCGCGAGGCTGGAGCCGCTGATGTAGAGCTCGCCCTGGACGCCGATCGGCGCGGGCAGGCCGGCCCGACGACCTGGACGGTGTTACCCGGCAGCGGCCGTCCGATCGGGACGGCTCCGTCGGCAATGTGCCCGGCGGTGATCGCGGCGCTGGCCGTGAAGGTCGTGTTCTCCGTCGGGCCCCAGCAGTTACCCACCGTGAGCCGCGGCGCCGCGCGCAAGGCGGCCTCGACGTGGGCTGCCGAGGCGATCTCGCCGCCGGTGAGCAGCAGGCGCAGCCTGCCCAGAACGTGCGGCTCCTCCTCGACCAGCAAGTTGAACAGCGAGGCGCTGAGATAGGCCACGGTGACGTCGTAGTCCGCCATCCACCGCGCCACATTCTGGGGGGACAGAGATCCCGGCCCCGGGATGGCGATGCGGCCGCCGTTGACGAGCGTCGCCCAGATCTCGAAGGTGGTGGCGTCAAAGGCGAGGTTGGACACATGGAGAACGGTGTCAGTGCCGCGCACGTCAGGAAACTCGGCGGCGCAGAGAGTGGCGATGTTCTTGTGCGAGATGACGACGCCCTTGGGCCGGCCGGTGGAGCCCGACGTGTAGGTGACATAGGCCGTCATTTCCGGCACGACGCTGATGGCCGGCGGTGTCGCCGGCAGGTCAGCGGACCGCGCTATGGCCTCGCGAAGATCGTGCTTGCGCCAGGAACCGCCCGGCAGGCTGCTGGGGAAATAGTCCGCGATGAGGTGGGAGGCGCCTGAGTCGGCGAGTATCTCGCCGAGCCGTCCGGCGGGGTGGGCGGGGTCCAGGGGGAGGTAGGCGGCTCCGGTGCGGAGGATGGCCAGGAGGGTGATGATGGTGTCGGGGGTGCGGGTGGCGCAGACGGCGACGATGTCGCGGGGGGTGATGCCGGCGGTGAGGAGGTGGCGGGCGAGGCGGCTGGCGGCGGTGTCGAGCTGGCGGTAGGTGAGGGTGGTGCTGCCGCTGGTGATGGCGGTGGCGTGGGGTGTGGCGGTGGCGTGGCGGGTGATGTGGTGGCTGATGCCGGGGGGGCTGGGGGGCTGGGGGGTTCCGGTGTTCCAGGTGCGGGTGAGGTGGTGCTCGGCGGGGGAGATGAGGTCGGCGGTGTGGTGGGGGGCGTGGGGGTGGCGGGTCATGGCGGTGAGGGCGGTGAGGATGTAGTCGCGGATGAGGGTGATCTGGGCCTGGGGGAATTTGTCGGTGTGGTAGTCGATGACGAGGATGGCGTGGTCGGCGAGGGGGCTGCGGATGAAGGCGATCTGGAGGGGGATGCTGGCGGGTTCGGCGCGCAGGGCGTAGGAGCCGTCGATTCTGGTGGTTCCGATGGTTTCGGGGCCGATCTGGCCCAGGACGTGGAAGTGGAGGTAGACGAAGGCGGTTTCGATGAGGGGGGCGGCGGGGCTGTGGGCGGCCTGGAGTTCGGCGAGGGGGTAGCGGCGGTGGGGGAGCAGTTCGGTTTCGGCGGTGAAGACGGTGCTGATGAGGTGCTGCCAGGTGCCGTCGGGGAGGGTGATGCGCAGGGGGAGGGTGTTGAGGTAGAGGCCGCGGGCCTGGTCGCCGTCGGGTTCTTCGGGGCGTCCGTTGAGGGTGAGGCCGGTGAGGATGTCGGTGCTGCCGGTGATCATGGCGATGACGCGGAGGTAGGCGGTGAGGGTGATGGTCTTGAGGGGGGTCTGCAGGGTGCGGGCGAGGTCGCGCAGGGCGGTGTTGAGGTCGGGGGGCAGGGTTGTCTCGATGGTGCCGTAGTGGTCGTCGCCGGTGGCGTGGTGGCGGTATTCGCCGGGGCGCGGCTGGGGGGTGAGGCCGGGCGGGGCGGCGGCGCCGGCTGGCCAGCGGGGGAGGCGGGCGGCGGGGCGGCCGGCGAGCCTGGCGGCCCAGAACCGGGCGGTGCTGGGTGAGGCGGCGGCTTGCTGTTCCAGGGCGATGAAGTCGCGGTAGGCCGAGCGCAGGGGCGGGGGCGGCTGGTAGCGGTGGCCGGCGAGCAGGGTGCTGTAGGTCTCGAGGATCTCGGTGATGGTGGAGTTCAGGCTCCAGCCGTCGAAGATGGCGTGGTGCTCGGTGAGGGTGAGCTGGAATGAGCTGTCGGTGAGCTGGTGCAGGAAGACGCGGAGCAGGCCGGGCTGGGCGGGGTCGAAGGGGAGCTGGCGCTGCCGGGTCATCAGGGCGGTGATGAGGTGCTGCTGGCTGTCGGGGGTGAGGTGGCGGATGTCGGCGGCGCGGAGCGGGATGGCGGTGGCGGGGTGGATGAGCTGGAGCGGCTGGGTGTAGGAGGACAGGTCGAAGGAGGTGCGCAAGATGGGGTGGCGGGCGGTGGCGTGGTCGATGGCCTGGCGGAAGGCGGGTTCGCTGAAGGGGGCGTGGATGAGGTAGCTGGCGGTGTTGTGGTAGGGGCGGCGGGCGGGGTCGCGTTCTTGCTCGTAGAGCATGCCGACCTGGAGGGAGGCCATGGGGTAGGCGTCGTCGAGCCCGGGGGGCAGGCGGCGGCGGTCGTGGTCGGCCAGGAGGCTGAAGGGCGCGGCGGCGGGGGCGGCGGGGGGCCGGGTGCCGGGGGTGATGGCGGCGGCGAGCTCGGCGATGGTGGGGCTGGTGAAGAGCTGCTGGATGGTGAAGGGCAGGCCGGCGGCCTTGGCGGCGCCGAGGATCTGGATGCTGCGGATGGAGTCGCCGCCGAGGTCGAAGAAGTTGTCGTGGCGGCCGACCTGGGGGAGGTTGAGGACGGTGGCCCAGATGGCGGCGAGCCGGGTTTCGGCGGGGCCTTCGGGCGGGGTGTGGGGGTGGCCGGTGGCGGGGCGGCCGGGGGCGGGCAGGGCGGCGCGGTCGGCTTTGCCGTTGGCGGTGAGGGGGATCGCGGTGATGGTGGTGAAGGCGGCGGGGATCATGTAGCCGGGCAGGATGTCGCGGAGCCAGCGGCGCAGGCCGGCGGTGGTCGGCGGGCTGGCGGGGTCGGCGGGGACGACATAGCCGGCCAGGACGTCGCGGCCGGTGTCGTCGCGGCGGACGGCGGCGATGCAGTCGCGGACGGCGGGGCTGGCGGCCAGGGCGGCCTCGATCTCGCCGAGCTCGATGCGGAACCCGCGGATCTTGACCATGAGGTCAGCGCGGCCGGCGTACTCGATCGTGCCGTCCGGGCGCCAGCGGCCCAGGTCGCCTGACCGGTACAGCCGGGCACCGGGTACCGGGCCGAACCGGTCAGCGATGAACCGGTCAGCGGTCAGGCCCGGCTGGTGCAGGTACCCCCCGGCCACGCCGGGGCCCCCGACATAGATCTCGCCGACCACCCCCACCGGGCACAGGCCGCCCGCCCCGTCCACGATCTGCGCGCTCGCGTGACCCAGCGGACCCCCCACCACCGTCAGCGGCTGATCCAAGCACCCCTCATCAAGGCAGATGAACGTGGTGTGGATCGTGGCCTCGGTAATCCCGTACATGTTGGCCAGCCGCGGGCCGCGGTGCCTGCCGGGCGCGGCCTCGTCCGCGCCCCAGCCGTGCCTGGTGGTCCAGCGGCGGATGGCGGGGGGCTGGAGGGGCTCGCCGGCGAGGATGATCCAGCGGAGTGCGAGGGGTTCGGGGCTGGCGGTGTCGGCGCGGTCGAATTCGGTGAAGGCGGAGGGGGTCTGGGTGAGGACGGTGACGTGCTCGGCGGCGACGAGGCGGTAGAAGGCCTCGGGGGTGCGGGATTGCCAGTGGGGGATGACGACGAGGCGGCCGCCGGTGGTCAGGGGGCCCCACATTTCCCAGACCGAGTAGTCGAAGCCGGCGGAGTGGAACAGGGTCCAGGTGTCGGCGGGGCCGAACCGGAACCTGTCCTGGACGGCGGCCAGGGTGGCGGTGATGCTGGCGTGGGTGACGGCGACGCCCTTGGGCCGGCCGGTGGAGCCTGAGGTGTAGATGACGTAGGCGGTGTCGGCGGGGGAGATGGCGGCGGGTGGCGGGGTGGCGGGGTAGCGGGCGAACCCGGTGGCGGCGCTGGTGACGGGGATGGCCTGCCAGGGGCCGGGGGGCACCGAGGCGGCGGTGCCGGGGAAGGTGATCACGTGCGCGGCGCGGGAGTCGGCCAGCAGGTAGGCCAGGCGGTCGGCGGGGTGGGCGGGGTCCAGGGGGAGGTAGGCGGCTCCGGTGCGGAGGATGGCCAGGAGGGTGATGATGGTGTCGGGGGTGCGGGTGGCGCAGACGGCGACGATGTCGCGGGGGGTGATGCCGGCGGTGAGGAGGTGGCGGGCGAGGCGGCTGGCGGCGGTGTCGAGCTGGCGGTAGGTGAGGGTGGTGCTGCCGCTGGTGATGGCGGTGGCGTGGGGTGTGGCGGTGGCGTGGCGGGTGATGTGGTGGCTGATGCCGGGGGGGCTGGGGGGCTGGGGGGTTCCGGTGTTCCAGGTGCGGGTGAGGTGGTGCTCGGCGGGGGAGATGAGGTCGGCGGTGTGGTGGGGGGCGTGGGGGTGGCGGGTCATGGCGGTGAGGGCGGTGAGGATGTAGTCGCGGATGAGGGTGATCTGGGCCTGGGGGAATTTGTCGGTGTGGTAGTCGATGACGAGGATGGCGTGGTCGGCGAGGGGGCTGCGGATGAAGGCGATCTGGAGGGGGATGCTGGCGGGTTCGGCGCGCAGGGCGTAGGAGCCGTCGATTCTGGTGGTTCCGATGGTTTCGGGGCCGATCTGGCCCAGGACGTGGAAGTGGAGGTAGACGAAGGCGGTTTCGATGAGGGGGGCGGCGGGGCTGTGGGCGGCCTGGAGTTCGGCGAGGGGGTAGCGGCGGTGGGGGAGCAGTTCGGTTTCGGCGGTGAAGACGGTGCTGATGAGGTGCTGCCAGGTGCCGTCGGGGAGGGTGATGCGCAGGGGGAGGGTGTTGAGGTAGAGGCCGCGGGCCTGGTCGCCGTCGGGTTCTTCGGGGCGTCCGTTGAGGGTGAGGCCGGTGAGGATGTCGGTGCTGCCGGTGATCATGGCGATGACGCGGAGGTAGGCGGTGAGGGTGATGGTCTTGAGGGGGGTCTGCAGGGTGCGGGCGAGGTCGCGCAGGGCGGTGTTGAGGTCGGGGGGCAGGGTTGTCTCGATGGTGCCGTAGTGGTCGTCGCCGGTGGCGTGGTGGCGGTATTCGCCGGGGCGCGGCTGGGGGGTGAGGCCGGGCGGGGCGGCGGCGCCGGCTGGCCAGCGGGGGAGGCGGGCGGCGGGGCGGCCGGCGAGCCTGGCGGCCCAGAACCGGGCGGTGCTGGGTGAGGCGGCGGCTTGCTGTTCCAGGGCGATGAAGTCGCGGTAGGCCGAGCGCAGGGGCGGGGGCGGCTGGTAGCGGTGGCCGGCGAGCAGGGTGCTGTAGGTCTCGAGGATCTCGGTGATGGTGGAGTTCAGGCTCCAGCCGTCGAAGATGGCGTGGTGCTCGGTGAGGGTGAGCTGGAATGAGCTGTCGGTGAGCTGGTGCAGGAAGACGCGGAGCAGGCCGGGCTGGGCGGGGTCGAAGGGGAGCTGGCGCTGCCGGGTCATCAGGGCGGTGATGAGGTGCTGCTGGCTGTCGGGGGTGAGGTGGCGGATGTCGGCGGCGCGGAGCGGGATGGCGGTGGCGGGGTGGATGAGCTGGAGCGGCTGGGTGTAGGAGGACAGGTCGAAGGAGGTGCGCAAGATGGGGTGGCGGGCGGTGGCGTGGTCGATGGCCTGGCGGAAGGCGGGTTCGCTGAAGGGGGCGTGGATGAGGTAGCTGGCGGTGTTGTGGTAGGGGCGGCGGGCGGGGTCGCGTTCTTGCTCGTAGAGCATGCCGACCTGGAGGGAGGCCATGGGGTAGGCGTCGTCGAGCCCGGGGGGCAGGCGGCGGCGGTCGTGGTCGGCCAGGAGGCTGAAGGGCGCGGCGGCGGGGGCGGCGGGGGGCCGGGTGCCGGGGGTGATGGCGGCGGCGAGCTCGGCGATGGTGGGGCTGGTGAAGAGCTGCTGGATGGTGAAGGGCAGGCCGGCGGCCTTGGCGGCGCCGAGGATCTGGATGCTGCGGATGGAGTCGCCGCCGAGGTCGAAGAAGTTGTCGTGGCGGCCGACCTGGGGGAGGTTGAGGACGGTGGCCCAGATGGCGGCGAGCCGGGTTTCGGCGGGGCCTTCGGGCGGGGTGTGGGGGTGGCCGGTGGCGGGGCGGCCGGGGGCGGGCAGGGCGGCGCGGTCGGCTTTGCCGTTGGCGGTGAGGGGGATCGCGGTGATGGTGGTGAAGGCGGCGGGGATCATGTAGCCGGGCAGGATGTCGCGGAGCCAGCGGCGCAGGCCGGCGGTGGTCGGCGGGCTGGCGGGGTCGGCGGGGACGACATAGCCGGCCAGGACGTCGCGGCCGGTGTCGTCGCGGCGGACGGCGGCGATGCAGTCGCGGACGGCGGGGCTGGCGGCCAGGGCGGCCTCGATCTCGCCGAGCTCGATGCGGAACCCGCGGATCTTGACCATGAGGTCAGCGCGGCCGGCGTACTCGATCGTGCCGTCCGGGCGCCAGCGGCCCAGGTCGCCTGACCGGTACAGCCGGGCACCGGGTACCGGGCCGAACCGGTCAGCGATGAACCGGTCAGCGGTCAGGCCCGGCTGGTGCAGGTACCCCCCGGCCACGCCGGGGCCCCGACATAGATCTCGCCGACCACCCCCACCGGGCACAGGCCGCCCGCCCCGTCCACGATCTGCGCGCTCGCGTGACCCAGCGGACCCCCCACCACCGTCAGCGGCTGATCCAAGCACCCCTCATCAAGGCAGATGAACGTGGTGTGGATCGTGGCCTCGGTAATCCCGTACATGTTGGCCAGCCGCGGGCCGCGGTGCCTGCCGGGCGCGGCCTCGTCCGCGCCCCAGCCGTGCCTGGTGGTCCAGCGGCGGATGGCGGGGGGCTGGAGGGGCTCGCCGGCGAGGATGATCCAGCGGAGTGCGAGGGGTTCGGGGCTGGCGGTGTCGGCGCGGTCGAATTCGGTGAAGGCGGAGGGGGTCTGGGTGAGGACGGTGACGTGCTCGGCGGCGACGAGGCGGTAGAAGGCCTCGGGGGTGCGGGATTGCCAGTGGGGGATGACGACGAGGCGGCCGCCGGTGGTCAGGGGGCCCCACATTTCCCAGACCGAGTAGTCGAAGCCGGCGGAGTGGAACAGGGTCCAGGTGTCGGCGGGGCCGAACCGGAACCTGTCCTGGACGGCGGCCAGGGTGGCGGTGATGCTGGCGTGGGTGACGGCGACGCCCTTGGGCCGGCCGGTGGAGCCTGAGGTGTAGATGACGTAGGCGGTGTCGGCGGGGGAGATGGCGGCGGGTGGCGGGGTGGCGGGGTAGCGGGCGAACCCGGTGGCGGCGCTGGTGACGGGGATGGCCTGCCAGGGGCCGGGGGGCACCGAGGCGGCGGTGCCGGGGAAGGTGATCACGTGCGCGGCGCGGGAGTCGGCCAGCAGGTAGGCCAGGCGGTCGGCGGGGTGGGCGGGGTCCAGGGGGAGGTAGGCGGCTCCGGTGCGGAGGATGGCCAGGAGGGTGATGATGGTGTCGGGGGTGCGGGTGGCGCAGACGGCGACGATGTCGCGGGGGGTGATGCCGGCGGTGAGGAGGTGGCGGGCGAGGCGGCTGGCGGCGGTGTCGAGCTGGCGGTAGGTGAGGGCGGTGCTGTCGCCGGTGATCGCGATCGCGTCCGGCGTCGCGGCGGCCTGGCGGCTCACCTGCTGGTCGATCCGGACGGCCGCCGGCTCGGCGCCGGTCAGCCTGCCGAAAGACAGCACGGCCTCGCGCTCGGCGGCGGGCATGAGATCGAGGTCACGGACCCTGGCGTGCGGATCGGCGACGACGGCGGCCAGCATGGTCAGCCAGTGCCCGATGAACCGGCGGATCGTCTCCTGCTCGAAGAGGCTCGTCGAGTACTCGACTTCCAGCCGCAGATCGTCATCACCCTGGTAGATGTACCAGGTCAGATCGAACTTGGCGCCCGGAGGCGGCACCAGGTCCCGCTCCAGGCTGAAATCCGCGCGGTCGGGCAGCGGCAGTGCGCTGTTGTAGAGACTGAACTCAGCCTGAACAACCGGGTTGCGGCTCACCGCGCGCCTCGGCTCGAGCGCTGAGACGACGAGCTCGAAAGGTACCTCTGCGGTCGAGATCGCGTCGATGACGTCGGCGCGGGTCCGCTGAACGTGCTCGGCGAACGTCGGGTTGGTGCTGATATCCGAGCGCGCCACGATCGTATTGACGAACAGCCCTACGACGTCGGCCATCGCGGTAGTGCGGGTGGTCACCGGCGACCCGACGAGAACCTCGTCAGCTCCCGACTCCGCCGACATGAGCACCTGGAAGGTCGCGAGGAGCAATACGTAGGTGGTGACCCGCAGCTGGCGGGCGAGTTCGGTGACAGCGGCGGCCAGTTCCGGGTCAATAGGTGTCCGCAGCGTCTGCCCGGCGGATCCGAACTCGCCTCCCCGCACCTTGTCGGTGATCAATGACAAGGTCGTCGGGGCACCTCGCAGGCGCTTGACGCACCGATCGACTTTGCCGGCGAATCCGGCCTCGGCAGCTCGGGCCTGCTGGCGTTCTACATGATCAAGGTAACGGGCGCGAGCTTCAGGTAATGTCGCGTCCGGATCGCCGCAGGCGATCCTGAATTCGCGCTCGATCAATTCAAGCGAATGCCCGTCCAGCGCTATGTGGTGGAATACCAGCCCTACAATCGCCTGAGTCCGGTTAATCCTGTATACAGTCGCGGCTATCAGCCGGCCGCTGGTGAGGTCAAACGGCGTGCCCGTAGCGGCGGCGATTCGCTGCCGCGCTTCACGTTCCGGGTCGTCGGCCCCGGTGAGGTCGACGCAAGACACGGAGAAGTCGCCTGAAGGCACGCGCGTCTGCATAGGCGTGCCGTCTTGGTCCGTAAACGCCATGAACAAGGCGTCGTGGCGAACGAGCACGCGCAGGAGGCCGGACGCGATCCGCTCGTCGGCAATGGCGCCGGTCAGCAGCCAGGCCGCGCCGCCGCTGTACGCGGAGCGACTATCTTGCAGGTGCTCGAGAAACCACATTCGCCGCTGCTCGTAGGACAGCGGCCAGCGATCCTGCGGAATGGTCGTAGCCTGGGGGTGCGCGTCGGACACGACTGCTTCCCTTCGGTAGCCGGCCGGAAAAGCGATCATCACGGGCATACGGTCAGGATTAGCGTACTCCGGCGGCTAACTTTCGACCATTTCGGAAACTTTCAGCCCGCCATTCGGTTTCCGACTCCTTGGGGCAATTCATTCGGTTTAGTACGGATCGGAGGCTGTCGGGTGACTCGTGACCAGGATCGGGAGCCTGTCCGGCATCGCGGGGGAGAGTTCTCGCTCCGGGGTGCTGTCAGTGCGGGGGCGGCAGCTGCGATGTTCCGTGATCACGGTCCCGGGCATGATCACGGAACATTGCTGCTGTCCTGACCTGGGCGATCTTCCGTGATCACGCCCGCGAACATGATCACGGAAACCAGCACGGGTCCCGGCGGCGGCCGCGCGGCTCGTGGTCAGGATCGGGGAGCCTTTTCCGGCATCGCGGGGGAGAGTTCTCGCTCCGGGGAGTATTTACAGTCAATTGAACTGACAACACTCCCCGAAGCGACAAGTCTCCCCGGCGAAACGCAGGTAAGTCTCCCCCGCAAACCCGCCGGAGCCCGACCCTCCAAGATCCCGAGTCACCCGACAGCCTCCCTGACCTGGGCAAACTCCGTGATCATGCTCGCGGCCATGATCACGGAAGATCGCTTCCGCGCCAGGCGCACCGCCGCTGCCGCGAACCTCTCCCGCCACGACCCAGCCGGGCAAACATAAGCCAACAGGATCATTGATGCGGCTGGTCGGGCGGGTGCCCGGTAGATTTTCCAGACGTGGATCTTGGAGTCGTTCTCATGCTGGGGTCGGACGGGCTGCCGCCGCCGGAACTGGGGCGGGCAGTGGAGGAGCGCGGCTTCGAGTCGCTCTTCTGGGCCGAGCACACGCACATTCCGCTGGCTAGCGAGCGCGCCGACGGCCTGGCCCGGCCCTATGCCGACACCTATGACCCGTTTGTCGCGCTCGCCGCCGTCGCGGCGGTAACCCGGACGATCAAGATCGGCACCGCTGTCTGCCTGGTGACCCAGCGTGATCCGATCACGCTGGCTAAGGAAGTGGCCAGCCTGGACCGGGTCTCCGGCGGCCGCTTCCTGTTCGGGGTCGGTGCGGGCTGGAACCGGGCTGAGCTGGCGAACCACGGCACCGACCCGCGCACCAGGATGGCGGTCCTGGCTGACCGGGTGCGGGCGATGCGGGCGATCTGGACCGCCGAGGAGTCCGAGTACCACGGTGAGCACGTCAGCTTCGGCCCGCTCTGGTCCTGGCCCAAGCCGGTGCGGCAGCCGCATCCCCCCGTGCTGGTCGGCGGCAACGGCCCGGGCGCCGAGGACCGGGTACTGGAGTTCGGCGACGGCTGGCTGCCGCAGTGCGGTCCGCTGGCCGACCTGGACGAGTTCCGGCGCCGGGTCAAGGCGCTGCGCCAGCGGGCGGCCGGCGCCGGGCGCGGGCACGTCCCGGTCACGGTGTTCGGCGTGCCGCCGGACAAGGCGCTCCTCGAGGGATTCGCGGCGGCCGGCGCCGACCGCTGCCTGCTCGCGCTCGCGCACCTGTCCGCCGCGCAGAGCCTGACCACGCTCGACGACTGGACGCGGCTGATCCAGCCCTGAGAGAAGGGCATCATCCGGCGAGGGTCTCAAGGCAAGGTTGATTTGCCGCGGCTCTGCGTGGATCTGTGATCCCGGCTCGGCGATTGCCTGCGGGTATTGAGCGCGATGATGTCGCTGGTGATGCGCCCGAGATAGTGAAGCCGTGGCGACCCGAAGAGATCCGGGTTGGCACAAAGAAATTTTCCCTGCGCAATATTCTTGACTTGATTGATGATGGAGATCTTGAGCTCGCACCGGATTTCCAGAGAAATACTGTATGGAAAGCCAGGCAGAAATCTCGGCTGATCGAGTCCGTGCTCCTGCAGATTCTGCTCCCCGCGTTTTACTTCGCCGAGTTCACCGATCTCGCGCCAGTTCTGCAGCGCCGGATACACAATGCGCAGATCGTCGTTCAGGTATCGATGGATGTATTTCTTGAGATCGCCACGGCGATGCTGGAGAACTTGGCGATGTTCCGTGATCATGTTCGCGGGCATGATCACGGAACATCACTGCTGTCCTGACCTCGGTTATCTTCCGTGATCACGGTCCCGATCATGATCACGGAAACCGCCCGGGTCCCGGAGGCTGCCGCGTGATTCGTGATCGAGTCCGGAGGGGCCTTTCGGGCATCTCGCGGAATAGTCAGGCGGGAACACGCTCCGGCCCGGCGCCCGGCCTGCGGGCAGCATCTGGGCGGCCCAGGTTGCTGGTCACGGCCGCCTCTAACAGCAACCATCCGTGCCGGCGGCTGGCACTGGTGCATCGGCTGTAAACTAGGACAAACAACCCCTGTTTGACCTCATCCGGCCCCCCGGCCCCCGGCGTCAGGGAAACTACGCAACTTTGGCGCTGATCAGGCAAGAAGCCGGGCGGCGAGTTCGGTGCGCGATCGGATTCCGAGTTTCCGGTAGATCCGGCCCAGATGGCTTTCCACGGTCCGGACGCTCATGAACATCGCGGCGGCGACCTCCCGGTTCGTCTGCCCGGCAGCCGCCAGATCGGCGATCCGCTGCTCCACGTGGGTGAGTTCGTGCTCCTGCCGCCGTCGCCCGCCGATCCTGCCAAGCTCCGCGCTAGCCTGCCCGGCCTGGATCGGCGTCCCGAGCCTGTCGAACATGACTCGGGCGGCCTCCAGCTCACGACGCGCGTCATTGCGGTAGCCGGCCCGCCGGAGCACGCTGCCGAGGAGCAGGCGAGTCCTGGCCTCCTCGAACGGCATGGGCAGCCGCTGATGCTCGACGAGAGCGCGGTGCAGCAATTCGAGGGCGGCGGCCGTTTCGCCCCTGGTCGCCCGCAGCAGGCCGCGGCAGCGCACGGCCATGGCAGTCGACCAAGGGTAGTGATGGGCGTCGGCGGCGGCATCGAGCTGCCCGGTCAGCTCCTCGGCCTCGTCGAAACTCTTCAGCGCGGCCAGCGCGGCGATCGCGTCCGGGTGCACTCGCAAGATGGCTGGCTCGCTGATTCCGAACTCCTCGCCGGAGATGCGCAGCGCGCGGAGCAAGTGGCTTGCGGCCGCCGCGGGATTGCCTGCCAGCAGCTCAGCCGTTCCCAGGCTGCGCAGGTCAAGCGCTACCGCGGACGTGAAGCCCACGCACTCATCAGCGGCCAGGTCGTGCTCGCCCATCGTGCGGGCCTCATCGGTGCGCCCCTGGTAGGCAAGGGCGAGCACGTGCACCGAGGCCGGCATTGGCGCGCGGATCCCCATCCGCTCAGCGTGCTCGCGGCCTTGCGTCGCCAGTTCCGCCGCGAGGGTGTATCGGCCAGCCCAGCACTCCAGCGCGGCCAGGTGACCGAGCGTGATGGGAAGCGCGCTGTCGTCGCCCTCGTCGATGGCGCAGGTCCGCATGGTCTCGAGCCAGCCGCGTGACTCATCGAACTGGTCGATGAACTTGAGGAACATGCCCAGGGCCAGCCCCGCCCTGTCGCTGACCGGGACCGGCTCAGCGGCTGCCTGCAGCTCGACGGCGCGCTCCAGCGTCGATACGGCGAGCCCGCGCCCCAGCCTGAAGCGGTGCATAGCCACGTTGGTCAGCGCGTTCGCCAGCAGGTCGCCGGGCCGGGAGGCGACGGTTTCGAGCAGTGCCACGGCTGCCTCAGCGTGGAGCAAGTCGGAGGCGGCCCCGGACGGGCTCGTCTCGGCGAAGGTGGCGTGGCAGCGCGCCAGCAGCAGCGGGTCATCGCCGGCCTCCCGCAGCGCCTGCTCGCACCAGCGCGCCACGGTCGCGTCCCCGCTCTCCCAGGAAGCGATCGAGGCGCGCAGCAGCAGCCCGTCTACCCGCGCAGGTCCTGGCGGTGTTTCGTCGAGCCCGGCGTCGAGCAGCATGCGCGCTCGCCCCGGGTCGCCGAGAAGGAACAGGTACCGCGCGGCGTCCGCTCCCCGGCGGAGCCGGTCGCCGGTGTCGCCGGCCGGAGTGCGGCTCAGCGCCAGCTCGGCTAGCTCGGCGGCGGCGTCGATGCTGCCGCGCCGCCTGGCGTGCCTGACCGCGGCATCAAGGGCGGCCGCGACAGCCGCCGACGGTCCGGCCGAGCCAAGCGCCGCGTGCCTGGCGTGCTCCTCTGGATCGGTCACCGCAGCGGCCAGCCGCTCGTGCAGCGCCCGCCGGGCCGGCTCGCTCAGGTCGGCGTAGGGGACAGATGCGATGAGCGGGTGGGTGAAGCGGACCCGCTCGCCGTCGATCTCGATAACACCGGCCTCGCATGCCTCTTCGAGGCACCTCGCCGCCTCACCGGCATCGCCGACCGCGCAGGCGACAGCCGTGACCGTCGCGTGCGCGAGCGCGGCCGTGAGCAGCAGCACCTGACGAGCCGCGGGCGTGAGCCCGTGCAACCGCTCGGTGACCAGGAGCCTGAGGTTCGCGGGGACCGGCAGCGGCTCGGACGCGGCTGGCTCTGCGCTGCGGCGCTGGAGAGCCCGGGCCATTTCCAGTGCCATCATCGTGTTCCCGCCGGTCGCCCGGTGCAGCCGGGTGAGCGCGGGGCGGGCCAGCGTCAGGTTCAGCCTGGCCTGCACGATTCGCCGCAAGCTGCCAACGCTGACCGGCCCCACGGCGAGTTCCTCGCCGGGCAACCCCAAATCCGCGGCGACGGCGCCGGCCGAGTCCGTGCGATACGAGGTGATCAGCCGCACCGGCTCCTCGTCCAGCCGCCTGAGCGCATAGCAGAGTACGGTTCGGGAGCTGGTGTCGAGCCACTGCACGTCGTCGACGGCGAGCAGCAGCGGAGCGCGCCTGGCGAGCAAGCGGAGCACGCCGAGCACCGCGACGCCTACGACCCTCCCGCCGGGCTGGCGGTCGCCGGGGTCGGACAGGAGCAGCGCGGCTGACAGCGCGCGCTGCTGTACCAGGGGCAGGGCCGCCAGGACCGTGGGGTCGAGCCGATCGAAGAGGTCTCCGAGGCCGGCGAACGCCAGCGCGGCATCCGGCTCGCCGCACCGGCAGCTCCGAACCTGCGTGCCTGCGGCCGCGGCGTCCAGCAGCGCCTGAGTCCAGATGGCCGTCTTGCCGATTCCGGCCTGCCCGGCGAGAGCCAGCGACGCGGGGCCGTTGCCGTGCTCGGCAGTGAACCGCCCGATGATCGCGAGCTCGGCCTCGCGACCGACGATGGGGCTCGGGAGAGGCTTCACTGGATCGCCTTCGCAGGTCAGCGACACGGACCTGCCGTCCAATGCCTCACCGCGACGCTACCGCAAGACCTCCCGCCAGCGCTGCACGCGAGCCCGCGGCGCCTTACAGGCCTCCGGGCCAGCGTGTGCCTCGAAGGCGCCGTCACCCAGCTGGGGTGCCGAGCGCGGCATTCCGGTCGGCGGATCGAGGTAGCGCGCAGGCCAGAGCGGACTAGGCAGGATCTGGGCTGGGAGGATAGAGCAGGACCGCGGCCGTGATCCGGTCGAGGGCGAAGCCGGCCTCCTCGTTCAGGGCGCGGACGGTGCCAGCCGTCACCGCCCTGAACATGCAGAAGCAGGTGTCCTCGGCTGGCAGGTAGGCCGAGTGCAGGTACTGCACCTCCGAGGCGGAGCCGTCTTCGGCGGACAGCCTGCAGAGCCGGGCGGCACGAGCGACGGAAGCCGGCAGGTTCTCAGCTGCCGAAGAGGGCAGGTACCGCTCCACCAGGAACACCGATTTCGGGTGGTCAGGATCGCGGGGGGCCGGTGTGATCATGCTCGGACGCTACGGGCGCCGGCCGCCGCCGCGCGTCAGGGAAACTACGCAACATTGGCGCGGCGGACGGCTACCGGATGCCGTAGCCGGTCAGCAGGGTTGCGGGGGCTGGAGCAGGGCGGCGATCATGGCCTCGGCGATGAACGCGCCGTATTGCGGCGGTGGCCAGCCGCGGCCGAGCACGAGCAGTTCGTACAGCTCGGGCGAGCTGTAGGCCCACATGATTTCGCCGGCGTGCTCGGCGGTGACGCCGGCCCGGAGGTGCCCGGCCCGGTGCAGGTTGCGGGCGTTGCTGGTCATCCGGCTCAGGCGGCTCGCGTCGATCTCCGCTCGCAGGTCGGACATCTGCGGGTCGGTGACCGCGGCGGCGCGCAGCAGCAGCAAGATGGGCGCGACCCGCGGCGCTACCTCGGCGGTGAGCATGCCCCAGCCCCTGATGATCGCGCGCGGGTCGGGCTCGGTTGCCTGGAGCTGGTCGGAGCGCCTCTGCGCCGGGACCGGCCCTTCACCGGCCAGCGCCTGATCGCAGATATCGCGGACTAGGCCGGGCTTGCCGCCGAAAGCCTTGTAGATCGTCTCTGCCGAGACTCCTGCCTCGGCGGCGATCGCCGCGATCGTCGTGGAGGCGAACCCGTCCCGCAGGAACAGCCGCCGCGCCGCGCTGGTCACAGCCTCGCGGGTCTGGCGCGCCTGCTCGGCCCGCCGGGGCGACTCGTACCTGCGCCTGGGCTTGACAGTCACCCTAATCCGTTCCATAGTCATGTATCGATTACATCAAACTGTAACAGAATTATGAGGCAGGCATGGATGACAACCTCGCGGCCGGCGATCCGGCTGCGCTAGCCCGGCGGCTGTGCGCGGCCACCAACAGTCATGATCTGGCGAACGTAGTGGCATGCTTCTCCCCCCGCTACCGCAACCTGACCCCGGCCCACCCCGCGCGCGGCTTCACCGGCCGCGAGCAGGTGCGCCGCAACTGGGAGCAGATCTTCGCGGCGATTCCCGACCTGCGCGCAGAGATAGTGCGCAGCGCCGTGGACGGCGACACGGTCTGGACGGAGTGGGAGCATAGCGGCACCCGGCCCGACGGGTCCCCGCACCTCATGCGCGGCGTGATCATCTTTGGCGTTGCTGACGGCCTGGCCGACTGGGCCCGCTTCTACCTCGAGCCGGTCACCGAGGGCGGCGAGGACGCCGACGCGGCGGTCCGCAGGCAGGTCGGGTCGCGGTGATCCTGCTAGCGGGCGGCACCGGCCGGCTGGGCAGCGTCCTGACGGCCAGGCTGACCGGGCTGGGGCTGCCAGTCCGGATCCTGACCCGCGACCCCGCCAGGGCCGCTGACCTCATCACGCACGGCGCCGACGTGGTGACCGGCGACGTGCGCGACCGTGCCAGCCTCGTGCCGGCCGTCCGCGGCGCCGACGTTGTGGTGTCCGCTGTTCACGGATTCGCCGGCACCGGAGGCGGATCGCCCGCCACGGTCGACCGCCAGGGCAACATCAACCTGATCGACGCGGCGAAAGACGCGGGTGCCGGGTTTGTGCTGATGTCGGTGGTCGGCGCGGCGGCCGACAGCCCGATGGAGCTGTTCCGCATGAAATACGCCGCCGAGCAGTACCTGCGCGCCACCGTGCCCGGCTGGACTATCGTGCGGGCCACCGCGTTCCTCGAGCTGTGGACCGAGGTTCTGACCAAGACCGCGGCCCGCTCAGGGCGGCCGGTCGTCTTCGGGCACGGAAACAACCCGGTCAACTTCGTCTCCGTCACCGACGTCGCCGCCCTCGTCGAGCGTGCCATTACCGACCCGGCCGCCAGGGGCCGCGTCCTTGAGGTCGGCGGTCCGGCCAATCTCACCTTCAACCAGCTCGCCGCCGCGGTCCAGGAAGACGCGGGCCGCACCAGCCCGCCACGCCACGTGCCCCCGGCCGTCCTGCGGCTCATGGCCGCAACCATCGGCCGCGTCAGTCCCCAATTCGGCCGCATGACCCGCGCCGCGCTCGTCATGGACCGCGATGACTTTACCTTTGACGCGGACTTACGCGCCAGCAGCCAAGCCCGGAGAGAGGCGGCCGGCGATTGGTGATCACCGACACCAATTGTGTCCATTCTATTCGCGGCTGGACTAATCAGTGTCCGCCATCGGCCGCGGAAGCATTGACTCGGGTGCCAATCGGGAGTTATATGAATTCGAAGGCGTCTACCTGATCCCGGTGTATTCTATGCACCCCATGGCGGCGCTGAATCATGTTCTCAGGGAGGGCAACGCGATGGATCCTGTTGATGTTCGAAATGCCAAGTTAGCGCTCGCGTTCAAGGCGCTCAACTTATCGGGTTCCGGGCAGCTCAGCCTGGCGGATCTGGAATCCATAGCTCAGTCGATGGCTCAGCGGCTGAATTGCGATGCCTAACGCGAACAGGGGCTTACCGACGCGTTCCGGGCATGGTGGAAGCAGCTGAGCGCCATGGGCGGCCCACTTGATGCCGGTGGTTTTGTCGAGGCGGTCGGCGCGGGGGCGGACGGGACCGGCGCTGAATACGATCAGGGGATCGGCAAGGTCGTGACGGCACTCATCCGGGCGGCGGACCGCAATGGCGACGGCGTCATCGGCCCGGAGGAGTACCTGTCCCTCTATGCGGCCACCGGGGCCGACCGCGACGCCGTGCTCGAGGGCTACCGCAAGCTTGACCTGAACGATGACGGCAAGCTCACCGTCGAGGAGTTCCAGAAGCGGGTACGCGAGTTCTACAGCTCCGCCGGGCTCGAAGCAGCGGGCAGCTTCCTTCTCGGCCACCCCCTGGCCTGACTCTCATCCAGCCCTCATGACCGAGGAGCCGCCCGATGCCGGACACCGCAAGAAACCAGAAGTTCAACCTGCTGTTCGACTGGTTCGACCAGAACAATGATGGCTCACTGACGGGCGACGACTTCGAGGCGATGGCGCGCCTGTTCACCCAGCTCGCGGACCCGGGCGACAAGCCGAACAAGGACGCGATGAAAGATGCGTTCGCACGGTGGTGGCACATCCTGCTCGAAGCCGCGGGCACCCAGGAACGGATCGAGCGCCCCGAGTTCATCGCCATCATGCACTCCCATATCACGCACTCCGACCACTTCGGGGGCGTCGTGCTGGCGATCGTCGACGCGCTCATGCAGTCCCTGGACACCGACGCAAGCGGCACGCTCAGCGCGGATGAATACGTCCGCATGTACGCCAGCCTCGGCGTGCACGAGGACGCGTCAGCCCCGTCCTTCCGCCGGCTGGACCGCGACGGTGACGGCGTCCTCAGCCGGGCTGAGTTCCGCTCGGCCATCGAGGACTTCTACCTCAGCGACGATGACGACGCCCCCGGCAACTGGCTGCTCGGGCCGACGCGGCCCAGTTCCGGATAGTAATCCCGAGCCAGGCGACCGGGCGCGGGATCAGCGACACTGCCGGGCGCGGCGAGCACTCTGGCTTGCGGCAGACTGGACACAGCCGCTTGCTAGCCCGAGGGGAGTGGTCGCCATGACCAACGAGGAAAGCATCGTCGTGGACCTGCGCCTGCAGACCGCGGAGCGACAGCTCCCGCAAGGCGAGGCCCATGGCGTTCTCACCGGGACGGGACCGCTGCCCGAGGACGCGCTGGCGGCCCTAGAGGAGCGCGCCCGTGAGCGCAGCACCGAGATCGCGCGGAATTGGACGGTCCTGCCGCCGCGACGCGGCGCGGCGGGCACTGCGACCGCCGACTTCATCCTGTCCGGGGTGCGGTTCGTGGCAGGCCAGGTCTCGATCGCCGACCGTGGCCAGGAGGTCGAGGTCGGATGGCTGGCCTACGGAACCCTGACGGCCGCGTCGGGTCACCTGCGCTGGGACGACGAGCTCAGGTAGCGCGGCGGGGCAGCACCCCGGGGAACCGGGCCGCCATGATCACGGGGACTTTCCGCCTTCTTGCCGGAGCTATTAGCGTAAAGGAGCTTTCTCGTCTTATAACGCGGACAATCCTCCCGAACGCGGCAACCCTCCATCCGAACCGTCGGCAACCCTCCCGCGGAACGACCTCCGGGCTAGAATCGCGCCGAATATCAAGGTTTGATGGCTTCTCATGGTGCGGTCGGCGATGTCGCGCTACAGTCAGCATGGCTTTGGGGGAGGAATGGCGTGACATTAGCAATGGGAAGCCATGGGCGGGGATAGCGGACACAACGGACGACAACACGAACTGGTGCTGATCGCGCTTCCTGGCGTGCAGCAGTTTATCGACGAGACTCGGTCGGTTTCTGACGCGCGGGCGGCCAGTGAGATCTATAGCGAGCTGACAGCCGAGATCGTGCGGGCGTGCGAGCCGGCCGGGAAAGTCATTTTCCCTGCTCAGTCATCGGGTTCCGGCGGACTGCCGAACAGGGTTGTGGCCCTGTTTCCCGAGGGCGAATGGACAAGTCTCGCCCCTGCGGTGACCAGGCGCGTTGAGGTGGCCTGGCGGGGCTGGGTCCGCCAGGCGCTGAACGTCAAAGACGACCAGGTGCCGCGCACGCCCGGCATGCCGCAGGTGCAGTGGGTGCTCGTGCCGCCGAAGCCGGGGCCCGGCGGTTACGCGGAGCAGTGGGCGCGGGCTCAGGCGCTGATGGCAGCCAGGCGCCAGGTGCGCGACTTCCCGGCCGGAGTCGAGTGGAAGCGGCGCGAACTCTGCGGCATCGGGCCGCGCTGGCCAGCCGAGCCACCGCCGGCCGGCGCGAAGGATCACGAGAAGGTACCGCTGAGCGCGGCGGCGTGGGTCAAGAGGCGCTGGCGCAAGATCAACGGGCTTGACGGGTTCGCGTCGACTTCGTCGATCGCGTCAGGGCCGTTCCGGCAGGCCGTGCTTGACCGCCTCGGCGAGCCGGAGGTCCGCGCGGCGGTCGGCGCGCTCAGCCAGGTCGCGCGCGAGGTCATCCGGATCACCCAGGGCGGCGACGTCCGGGAGTCGCGGCTTCCCGGACTGAGCGAGCGGGCGGATGAGCCGGGCCGGTGGTTCGCCTCGACGGGCGGGCCCTGGGTGTATGAGGACCGGTGGCAGGCGGAATCGCTCGCACGGGAGAGCAAGGCTGACGCCGCCGCCCTGACACCCCTGGTCAGCCGGGGCCGGGACGCGGCCAGGCAGCTAGCCGAGACCATGAAGCAACTCGGCGTGGAGGAGCCCGCCAGCCACCTGGCGGTGATCGTCTCGGACCTCGACGACTTCGGGAAGTTCCTGAGCGGCCAGGTTGAGAGCGCCGGCGGCGAGCAGCTCGAAGTGACCATCGACTGGCACCGGCAGGTCTCAGCGAGCCTGCACCGGGCTGGCCGCGACCAGCGGAGCAGGCTCGAAGACCGGGCCGTGCTCGGCTTGCCTGTCTACGCCGGGGGCGATGACCTGCTGGCCTTCGTCCCGGCCGGGCACGCGCTCGCAGGCGCGACGAGCTGCCACGACGCGATTCCGGCTACCTTGCGGCGACCAAGCACTGGGGTTTGCTTCTTCCACTATCACGCGAGCTTGCGGGACGCGCTGACCAGCGCCAGGGAGCTGCTGCAGGCGGCGAAGGGCCTGGACGGAAAGCACGGGCTCGGAGTCGGCTACCTGCGCCGGTCCGGTGCCAGCGAGAGGTCGGTGCAGCCGTGGGAGGCCGGCGGCGCGGAGACGGCCGGCTCCTACGGCGTCTTCGCCGGGTCCCGGCAGTACCGGCTGTCGCCTGGCCTGCTGGCCGACCTGGACAAGGACGGCGCCGAGCTGGCGCGGCTGTCGGCGGACTGGCCGGACGCGTACCGGGCCGAGCTGACCCGGCTGGTGGCCCGCCACCTGGACGGCAGCCCGCCCGCGGCCGAAATCGCGAAGACGGCCGGGGCGCTCGCCGCGCTCGGCCGGCACGAGGCGACGCCCCGGCCGCCAGGCGTGCCTGCCGGCGCGGCCTGGCCGCTGCCCGCCGCGCGGGTGGCCGTGTTCTTGCGGCAGGAGGCCCGGTGAGCACGGCGTCCGCGCCCACGTCCACGTGGCTGGCGTTCACGCCCCGGGACACGCTGTTTATCCGGGACGGCCGGTCGTTCGACGCCGCCGTCGACACCTCGGGGGCCAGCGTCCGGCCGAGCCCGACCACGGTCGCCGGAGCGGCGGGCGCGCTATTCGACGCCAACCCCGCCGAGGTGCGCGGCCCGGTGCTCGCGCGCCTGGCCGGCGGGGAGTGGGACGCCTACTTCCCTGTGCCCGCCGATCTCGTGCGGACCTCGGGAAGCCGGGCGGCCCGGGTGCACCGGTGCGGGCCGCGCGACTTCGACGGAGCGGTGACCGACCTGGACGACGGGTTCGGCGCGGACGAGCGACACCGGCCACGCTGGCTCGTGCCGCCCTCCGACGCTGGTGCCGTCGAGCCGCTGACCGGGCTGATCCCGGCCGACCGGCTCGCCGTCTACCTGGCGGGCGAACTGCCGGCCAGCACGGGGTCCGCGCTGGGTGCGCTGAGGCGGATCGACGACCCGTTCGCTCCCGAGCGGCGAGTGGGCCTGGCGCGGGACGGCCGCCGGGCCAGGACCGGCTACCTGTACCAGGTGACGCACCTGCGGGCGGAGGACGGCTGGGCGTTCCTCGCCGAGTGTTCCTTCGGCTCCGCGCCCCCGAAGTCGCCGGCGGCTGACCACGTGAAATTCGGCGGCCGCGGACGCTTCGCCGACGTGGCGACAGCGTCGCTGGCCTGGCCGAAGGCGCCCGACCGGTCGGCGGAGCGGATCAGCGGCGGCCCGGCCGGCCGACGGGTCCTTGTCTACCTGGCGACCCCGGCGCTGTGGCCGGGCGGCTGGCGGATCCCGGCGCCGGCCGGTGCCCACCTGGTCGCGGCGGCCTGCGGCAAGCCGCTGCCGACGGCGACGCTGACGCCTGGCCCGGCGTGGAAGTCCTCGCGGGTGCTGCGCTGGGCGGTGCCGGCCGGGTCGGTGTACCTGCTGGAGTTCGACGACCCGGTCAGGGCGGGCGAGTGGGCGGCGGCGAACCACGGCACCGCCTACGGAGCGACCGACGGTGATCTGGGATACATGCGCACGGCGGGGTTCGGGGTCGTGCTGACGGGAGTGTGGGATGACTGAGTACCTGCTGTACCTGTACGCGGAATCGCCCGTGCACACTGGCGCCGCCGGGAGCCTGGACGTGCTCGACCTGCCGGTCCAGCGGGAAGCCTCGACCACTTACCCGGTGATCTGGGGCCAGAGCCTCAAGGGGGCGCTGCGCCAGGCCGCTCGCGAGGCGAACTGGGGGGACCGGGCGCTGCTCGTCTTCGGCTCTGACATCGACGAGCGGCCGGAGGACGGCAATACCACGGAAGGCCTGCTGGCGGTCGGGGACGCCCAGCTCGTGGCCATGCCCGTGCCCACGCTGCGGCGCACGTTCGCCTGGGTGACCTCGGAGATCGCGCTGGCCCGGCTGGCCAGGAAGTACCGCAGGCTCGGGCAGGAGCCGCTCGCCGTCCCTGAGCCCGCGCCCGACCGGGGCCTGGCCGCCGACGCCGCGTGGACCGCCTCGGACAACGAGGTGCTAGGCCCGTGCGTGGTGCCGCTCGGGACCGGGCCAGACGAGCGGCTGGCGGACTGGGCCGGGCGGCTCGCCGGCGACGCGCTGCCGCCGGGCGAGTCCGCGTTCGCGCCGTTCGCCGCGAAGCTCAGGACCGACCTGCTGGCGGCCGGGTCCGACCTGATGCCCACGTTGCTGCGCGAATGCACCGAGCGGTCGGTGCGCGTGCAGCTTGACCAGGACAAGCACGTCAAGAACGGCCCGTTCTACAGCGAGTACCTGCCAGCCGAGACGATTCTCGCGGCGTCCCTGCTGCTGCGCGGCAAGGCCGACACCACGGAGGTCCGCGGCGCGCTGCGCGGCCTGCTCGACAACCAACTCCATCAGGTCGGCGGCGACGAGACCATCGGCAAGGGCCTGGTCAGGACCCGGCTGCTGGCGGCGGGAGCGGGCGAGTGAGCGGCGCCAGGCGGATCGACCAGCAGATGGCGGCCGTCGCGGCCGGCGTCCTGCAGGGCAAGGAGGTCAACCGGGAGCTGCGGACGAGGTACCGGCAGCTCAGCGCCATGTTCCACGCGGCGGGACTGGCCGCTACCTATGCGTTCATCGCGGCGAAGGCCGGCGAGCAGAACAACCTGGCCCAGGCTTACCGCGACGTGGGCAAGGCCATCGGCGAGCGACTCGCGGACCTGAACCTGGTCCCGGCCAGCGCCAGGCAGCTCGACGTGCGCGCCGTGCTGGCCGAGCTCGGCGGTATGGACGCGGTGACGTACGCGCGGGCGAGCGCGGAGGCGACGGCCCTGGCGGGCTGGCTGAGCCGGCTCGCCGACGCGCTATACGAGGACCCGCAAGAGCAGCCGGAGCGAGCACGGTGACCAGGCCGGTGCCCGCCGCCGGCCCGCTGGGGAAGCTGGTCGTCGCTGACAGCACCCGCGTCCGGCCCGGCGGCGGCTACGCGATACCGGGCAGCGAGTTCCGGGCCGGCGCCAACGCGCTGATCATGATGCGCCGGCTCGCCTTCTTCAACGAGAGCACGGGAAAGCTTGACGCGGACGGGCATCGCGTCCTGCTGAGGTGGGCGGCCGAGACTGGCCTCGGGCAAGAGCGCGCAGTCGTGCGCGACGTGGTCGCCAGGCGCGCGCTGGCGGTCAGGGACCTGCGGGCACAGGGCCAGCACGTGGTCAGGCTCAGCGCCGTTCCCGAATGGCGGCTCGCGGTCGGCCTGGGCGAGAAGGCGAACCCGCACGAGATCGGCCTGTCGCTGCACGGCACGTACGGCTGGCCGGTGATCCCGGGCTCCTCGCTCAAAGGGCTGACAGCCGCCTGGGCCAGCGCCCCCGACGCCGCCGACGCCGCCAACCCCGACGCCGTCCGCCGGGTGCTCGGGACGCCCGACGCGCGCGGCTCCGTCTGCTTCCTCGACGCGATCCCGGCCGGCGGGCCGCGACAAGTCAAGGTGTCGGTCGACGTCCTCACCCCGCACGTCAAGCGCTACTACGAGACGACCAGCGAGAGCGCCAAAGACCCCGCCGAGCCCCCGGCCGAGTACCACAGCCCGGTGCCGGTGAACTTCCTCACGGTCAGCGGCCCGTTCATCGTCGACCTCTACGGCCGGAAAGCCGCCGACGTGGACCTCGCTGCCGATTGGCTGATCAGCGCGGGCGATGAACTAGGCGCGGGCGCCAAGACCGCCGCCGGCTACGGCTTCCTGTCGATCACCGAGCTCGACGAGGACGAGTGATCACGTGACCGTCCACGTCATCTCGGTCGGCCTCAGCCTGCTCAGGTCGCTCGGGGACCCCGACCGGCTGGCCGAGCTGCCCCAGAAACCCGAGCTGATCAAGGCCATCAGCCAGGCAGCCCCGCAGAACTTGCTCAAGGCGGACAGCACCGGGGACGACGCGAGCGCCTGGCTGGCCGCCGCGCTCGCCGGCCAGGACGACCAGCAGGCGGCCGGAGAGCTCGCCGCGACTACAGAAGCGATCAAGCCCGACCAGTGGAAGGCGCGGATCAGCGCCGAGCTCGACACGTTCCACCGGGTCCCGGGCGCCACGATCCCGCTCAGGAAGACTGACACGGCCGTGCTCGTGTGCACCGACACCGCCGAGGCCCTCCTGGCCGGCCTGTGGAACGCGGCTGCCCTCAGCGGCGGCGTCCTGAGCCGGGTCAGGTACCTGCCCGATCCCGTAGCCCAGCTCGGACGCATACGCGGCACGGTGCTCCTGACCAGGATCAAGGACCTGGACGCCAGTTCGGACAGCGGCTTCGCCAAGGCCATGCGGGGACTCGGCACGCTCGGCCGTGGCCTGCTCGACGCCGAGGACGTCGGCGCGAAGGACCCCTTCAGGTTCTACCTGTCCGGCGGCTACAAGGCGGCGATCCCGTACCTGATCGGCCTCGCCGAGGGCGTGCGCTCGGTGAGAGAAGACCGGGAAGTCGACGCGTTCGTCCTGCACGAGAGCACCAGGGCTGAGGCCAAGGCCATCCGGCTGCCGCTGCGCCGGATGATCCCCGGGCGCGTCTCGGAGGAGCTCGCAGGTTTCGACGAAACGGGAACCTGCAAAAAGAGCATCCCGGGGCCGCGCCTGCTCGAAGGCTACGCCTACGAGAAAGACGGCAGGAATTTCAGGCTGACCCCGTTCGGCGAAGGGCTGCGCGCCTTGTTTCCCCGGCTGCACGAACAGCTCAACCAATGAGGATGAAAGCAAGCTCCCAGCCCGATCTGACCGGCCTGAGGCAACGGCTGCGCAGCGGAATCGACCCCGTCCTTCGCCGCAACCGGGAGCCGACCGCCAAGTCGCGCGACAACGACGCGCTCGCCGAGCCGTGGCCGGACAATTACCGCACGGCGCTGACGCTCCTCCGGGCGGATCGACAGCTCGACCCCTCGGTGCCCGCCCAGGCCATCGCCTCGATGGCCGAACGCCTGCGCCACCACCGTCCCCTCCTGATCACCTCGCTGCTGAGCCCGGTCACTGTGCTCGACTACCTTGAGCAGCACCTCGCCCCAGATCAGGCGACGGCCGTGGTCGACTCCTGGATCGCCGCGTACTGGCTGGCCGAAGCCGCGTGGGCGGCGGTCGGCGACGGCCTGCCCGCAAGCGCCGGGTTCGCCGCCGGCGAGGCGGAGCTGCTGCGGCCTCTGGCGGCCAGGCTGTGGTTCCTGGTGGGCAGCGAGCCGATGCGGGCCAGGGGAGACGACGACGCCTGGTGGGCTCGCGGAGGCCTTGACCTGGATCTCAGCTACAGCGGCCTGCTCAGCAGCACGCTCGGCGGGGACTCCTGGCACCACGTGGCCGGGGCTTGTCGTGAGGCCAGACGCGAATGGCTCGACTGCCTGAACGGCTACCAGTCCCACGCCTATCTCTCCCAGGCGAGCCCGGCCCAGATCGAGCAGGAACTGGCGGCGGTGGTCTTCCGCGACGCCCGCCGCCGCGAGCCGCTCGGGATCTCGCAGGAGTTGCTCGCGTACCCGGCTCCGCTTGACCAGGCGGACCGTGCCGTCATGGGAGAGGTGGCCGAGCGGCATATGCTGCCCAGGTTCGACCTGCGCGGCGTCGCGGCGCTCGCGTTGCAGGGGAACGGCCGGCCCGGGCGCTGGGCTCGCCGCGTGCTCGCGCTGGCAGTGCTCGCGGCCGGGCTGGGGAGCGTGGGGTTCGCGGCCGGCCTGCGCAGTCATGGGGCGGCGTTGCTGGCTGCGGTTTGCTATGTGTTCATCGGGGTGGGTGTTGTCGGCTTCGGGCGTGACTGGGCGGCGCCGTGGCTGCTGCGGCTGCCGGCCGCCGCCGCGATCGGGATCATCGCGCTGATCAGCTTTCTGCCGGGCGGCTGGCTGTTCCGCCCGCTGCATGGCTGGGTCGCGGCGGCAGCACTGGGGGGAGCTGCTTTCAGCTATCTGGTTGTCGAGGTGCGCAACCACGGGGTCGCCGGCCTTGCCGTGCCGCGTGCGCTGGCGGTGCTGGGGGTGGGGGCGGTGCACGCGCTGATGGTGAGCCTTGTTGGCCTGATCGCGATCGCGCCGGCGTTCGACCCTCATGCGCGAGGTCTTGCGGGGATGTGGGATCACCCCGGCTACGGGCACGCGGGCATGGTGCTGCTGCTGGCGACGGCATGGTGCCTGGCGGTGGGCGTGTTCTCGCAGGTCTTGTGGGATGACCGGCCGATCACGGCCCCGCTGGCGCATGTGTCGTGGCGGTCACGTTGATGGTCAAGCGGAGGGAGCCGCGATGAGGTGGACGACGGTGTTTTTTCAGGTCACCACGCCGCTGTTCAATGGCGGCGGGGAGGTCGGCGAGCGGCCTGATGACGAGGCTGGCCTCCGGGTGGCGTCGATCAGGGGCGCCCTGCGGTACTGGTTCAGGGCGCTCGCTGGCTCGGTGATCGGGCCCGACCTGAAGCTGCTCGCCGCCGTCGAGTCGCGGGTCTTCGGCAGCGCGGAACGCTCGTCGCCGCTCATCCTGCGCATCGCGACCCAGCCGCCCTCGGTGCTGCCGTCGAGCCGGTCCAGCTTCCTGACGGACCCGGCGCTGACGCCCTTTGATCGTCGCTGGATCATCTACCTGCTGGGCCAGAGCCTGGGTGACATGCGCCAGGTCAAGCTCCTGCGGCCCTACGTCGCTCCCGGTGCTGAGGTCAAGCTCGAGGTTGGCTTCCGGCATCATGCGGGTGATGATGACGCGGCTCGGGAGGCGATCGAGGCGCTGGCCTTCGCTTCGCTGTGGCTGACGTGCGCCTACGGCGGGGTCGGCGCCCGGACGCGCCGGGGCTTCGGCGGGGTGCGGATTGCCGGGACTGAAGGCGGGCTGCCGGCGCCGTGGGACGCGGCCACGATCGTGAGTCCCGGGCTGGGCCATTACGAGGGACTGAGTTCGCTGTGGCCGCGCGGGGTGCTGAGTCCCTGCGTGCCCAAGATCTCCGTGCTCACCGGCAGGCCGATCGCCAATCCGCGTGAGATCTGGGGCGGGCGGCCGCCGGCGTTTCCCGTGCTGAGTGCCACGCATGCGCCGGCCAGGGTCGGCCAGCAGGCGTTCCCGAGCTGGCAGCGGGCCCTGGTCCAGGCGGGCGAGTTGCTGCGACGATTCCGAGCCGACCAGGAGAACGCTAGTCCGGGCGCGAACTATCAGCCGAAGATCGAGACTCGCGAATGGCTGGAGGTCGTGCACGGGGATGATGATCGGTTCCAGGTTGGCGCGCTTGGCCTTCCTGTGGTCTACAAGGGCAATAACACTGTCCGGGTGGTGAAGGTGCCGGGGGGCGAGGAGCTGCGGCGGGCTTCACCGCTGTGGCTTCGGGTTGTGGGCGGGGACGGCGAGTGGCGGCTGCTGTCGTTCGCGTTCCAGGCGGAGTTCTTGCCGGATTCCGCTCGCGCCGGGGTACGCCTCGGGGGCCGTGACCTGAGCGTCACCGACCAGGACGCGCGGGACGTGACGGGGGAGTGGATCGAGGCCATGGCCGCGGGCCGTGCCCCTGAGCGCCCGCCAACTCGATGATGGCGCGAGCGTAAAGATGCCTGTCATCGTGGGAGCGCGGATCACCGCCGACCGGACGGTTGCCGTCAATGCGCGCGAGTTGCATTACCTGGCGTGCACGTTGCTTGAGGCCGGTGATGCGGAGGCTCGGCATGTCGGCCAGGACAAGCCGTTTGCCATCTGGCCGTTGCAGCCTGGTGCATCGTCGGCGCAATGGGTGCTTCGGGTCTCGTGGCTGCGCCCGGATCAGCCTGCTCCGGTGGTTTTGACACTGGACAAGGTGCGGGTCGGCCAGGTCGACTGCGTGGTGACGGAGATCATGTCCCGTGCCGCCTCCCATGCCCAGCTGGCGGCCGGGCCGGTGCTGGTCGATGCGGAGGTGGTCTTTTGTTCGCCGACGTACTTCTCGCATAACGGCGGGACTTTGCTGACGCCGGACCCGCGCCGGATGGCTGAGTCGTGGCGGCGGGGATGGAACGCGTGGCTGCCTGAGGCCAGTGAGCTGCGGATCAGTGACGAGACGTTTCAGGAGGTCAGCAGGACTGTGGAGCTGGCGGGTTTTGAGTTGCGGACGGCGTCGGCGGATTCCGGCTATGGGCGGGAGCAGGCGGGGTTTGTGGGGTCGGTGCGGCTGCGGCTGGGCAGGAAGGCGGGGGTCGGTGCGCGGGCAGCGTTCAGCGCGCTGGTGCGATTCGCCGAGTTCAGCGGGACCGGCGCCCAAACGACTCACGGCTTCGGCGCGACGCGTACGGGTTCTCAGCCGTGGTGAGCGCGCCCGGTCTCGGGTCGGTACAGCGTCTTGTGGCCGGGTCGTTTTGGTGGCCGGTTGGCGCGGCGTGAAAGCCCAGGTCAGCGGGTTGTGCTGGTCGATTCGGCCCGGAACGGTTGCCCTGGCTGGTCTATGTCGGGGAGGATGGCGAAACGGACAGCGTTCGCGCAGGTCACGACCATGCCGAACAGGCATCCGTCGCAATCCCCAGCCCGACTACGAGGGCATAGAAACTTCACTACGGCGCTATAAAAAACGCAGCCCGGGTTCTTGCAGGTCGCAATCCCCAGCCCGACTACGAGGGCATAGAAACCTTGGGCCTTGGTAAGCTTCGGCGGTTGACAAGCGCAACTGGTCGCAATCCCTAGCCCGACTACGAGGGCATAGAAACGCTGCGAGGGCAACGATTACAAGCGCGCCGATTACGGGTCGCAATCCCTAGCCCGACTACGAGGGCATAGAAACGTCATAACCAGCGCCCTGCGCACCCCATGAACCTGCACCGTCGCAATCCCCAGCCCGACTACGAGGGCATAGAAACTCCAGGATCCATAGGCTCAGCCGGGCCAAGTCCGGGCCGGTCGCAATCCCCCGCCAGACTACGAGGGCATAGAAACATGTCGAGGGCGACGCCGAGCTTCGGACGGGGCTTGCGTCGCAATCCCCAGCCCGACTACGAGAGCATAGAGGGGCATGGAGTCTGAGCAGGTAGGCGCAGATCGACCTAGCCGCGATAACAGGTCCGATTACTGGGGGTCCGGTGCGCGCGTTACTCGCGCGTGCGTTTACGGAGCAGGCGCTTCTGCATGCCTGGTTCTGAGGTTAGCAATGCGGCACTTGCTGATGGCGTGCGAGGCCTGAGGTCGATCAGTTCGAGGCAGCCGCTGCCCGCAGGATTAGTGACCTGGCTGGGGCGTTGGATGATGGCTCGTTCAGCGCGCATCCGGTAGTGAGAGTGGAGATCGCTAAGCATTCTGGGGGAGTTCGCATGCTTGCGGTGCCGTTGCTGACTGCTGACTGACCGGATCGTGGAGAGAGCGTTACTGGCTGAACTCGATCAGGTGATTGATCCGCTTCTGCTTCCGTGGAGTGACTCTCACCGGTAAATCTTCTGGGAACCCGGCTGCCAGTCGCCACCGGCTGGGTTCGTCAGCGCCGGTCATCAAGCGCGCCAAGCTCACCATGCTCAAGCTCGTAGGCGGGGCGGCCAGGCTGATCACTCACGATTTGCAACGCCAGCCCATCGCTGCAGGCGGCTCGCAGCACCACGACGACTGGTGGACTAGCAGGTGACAAGTTCGCCAAGGCGGTGCGCGGCCTCGGGATCGTGGGCCGCATGCTGCCTGACTCGCCGGGCACTTGACCGAGGTCCCCTCTCAGGTCTGTCTGTCCGGTGGTTACGAGGCGCGATTTACCCAGCGGAGTCACCTAGGCCGGTGGGTCGCTCCGTCGGGAGGCGGGACCAGTCGCGTCCTCCTCGTTGCACGGTTCGCCGTGGTAGCAGACTGTCATTTGCGGATCATGGCGGTCATCGGCTGGCGTTTCAAACGGCCTGTCTCCTGGCGGTAGCACACGCCCGAGACGTAGAGGAGGAACCATCGAGGATCGCCAGTAGCGCGCGGCCGGTGGCCGGCTCCCTGATGGTGCGCCAGAAACGGTCGACGCCGGTGATGTGCTAAGACGATCGCGCCGCCAGGCAAGAGGCGCTCCCGCACGCCCTCTATGACCGCCGTCGCGCAGCGTAGTTTGTCGGTTTCAGTGAAGCTGAGCACCAGGTCTTCCGCTGAAGGTGTCGAACCCGATCACCGGTCAGGACGCGCCGATCCTCTCGATCATTCTGGACAAGAGCATGGTGATGCCAACGTTAAGCATGCCGAACTCGACCACCATCCCGGCAGCCGGAACTGTCGGTCGCTGCGGCCCCGGCCTGTTGCCGTCCGGCTGGGAAGTTCTGCGCCTCGTTCAAGTGGTACGCTATCGCGTACCACCACCGGAGGGCTGTGTGTCATGTCGATCACCGCGAGCGAGGCGCGCAAGGGACTGTTCCCGCTGATCAAGAGGGTCAACGAGGATCATGATGCGATCGAGATCGTGTCCAGGCACGGCAATGCGGTCCTAGTCTCTGCCGAAGACTACGCTGCCCTGCGCGAGGGCGCTTACCTGCTGCGCTCGCCGGCCAACGCCCGCAGGCTGCTCAAGGCCTATGAGAATGCCCTGAACGGGCTGCACGTGGCCGAGCATGCCCTGATCGACCCCGACGCGGCGGACGCTCGGCGGAGTCGGTGAGGCTGGTATTCGAGGATCAGGGCTGGGAGGACTACACGTCCTGGCTGAAGACCGACCGGAAGATGCTGGCGCGGATCAACAAGCTGATCGAGGACGTCGGGCGAGACCCATTCACCGGCATCGGAAAGCCCGAGCCGCTCAGATACCACTTGCCGGGGGCGTGGTCGCGGCGGATCGACGACGAGCACCGCCTCGTCTACATCGTCACTGAGGCAGAGATCATCGTGCTCGCAGCCCGCTACCACTATTGACATCACAGCGCTTGAGTACGGCAGCCCGTCGGTAGACGCGAAGCCTCGTGGAGTGGGAGATCCTGCTGACCGCACAGGTGGAGGACTTCCTCGATCAACTGTATGAGGTTGACCGGGAGAGCCATCGCTTGGTGAGCCAGGCCATCCTGGTGCTAGAGCGGAACGGCCCCGGCTGAAGGGCGACCGCTGGTGGACTCGATCACGGCGTCGCGGATCGCGAACATGAAGGAACTGCGAGCGCCGTCAGCAGGGCGAAGCGAGGTAAGGATATTGCTGGTGTTCGACCCGTGGCGGTCAGCGATCTTGCTAGTCACCGGGATAAGTCCGGGCAGTGGCAGAAGTGGTACCGCATGGCGATCCCGATAGCCCGAGCAAGCTGTATGACGACTACCCGGCCGAGTGGGAGAAGGAGATGGACCGATGAGCAGCGTGTCCCGCTGGCGCGATTCCGGTCACCTGGAGCGGGCCGTGGAAACCGCAGGCGGCCAGGAAGCGTTCGATGTCGCCGTCAGCGCGATGCTGGACGAGGCTCGCGGCTGGCGGCTAGCCGAAGTGCGCAAGCGGCGCGGGATGACCCAGGAGCAAAGTCGCCGCGCGGATGGGCGTTTCGATAGCCGTCAGCACAGGGCGCCAAGCGCCTGTTCAATGGCGGTGGCTACGACGGTTCGGATTTCGGTGACCGGTCTGATGACGAGGCTGGCCTGCGGGTGGCGTCGATCAGGGGACGATGCGATTCTGGTTCAGGGCGCTCGCGGGCTCGGTGATTGGGCCCGACCTGAAGCTGTTCGTCGCCTTCGAGTCGTGGCTTTCGGCAGCGCGGAACGGTCGTCGCCGCCTAGTACGGCAGCCGCACTTGCGGTCGTGACCTGCGGGAACGGCGGGTGGGTGATCTCGGGCATAAAGGGCAGCCGCCTTGCGATCAAGTGTGTGTGAAGACAGCAAAACCGAAGGCGGCTGCTGCCGTCAGGATAAGCGTGGGCCTGGCATCGCGGAAGCGGGCTGAGCTGCTGGATCTGCTGCGGCCGTGCTTTGCCCGGACCGAGCCGTGGCTGCGGGCGGGCAAGTACGCCGGGGCGCTGGTCAGCGAGCTGCGGCGGGTGAACGGGTGGAGCGTGGCCCGGCAGGCGGGGGACCGGACGCCGGATAAGACGCAGCGGCTGCTGAATCACGCGCGGTGGGATGCCCTCGCGGCGATGGGGGTGGTGCGCCGGTTCGCGGTGGCCGGGCTGGAAGAGGCGGCGCGGAAGGGCCAGCGGGGCCGCGGGCACCTGGTGATCGGGGCGATCGACGAGACCGGGCAGGAGAAATCGGGTCAGATGACGGCCGGGGTCAAGCGGCAGTACCTGGGGTGCGCGGGCAGGGTGGCGAACGGGATCAATACCGTGCACCTGTCGTATGTCCGGGAGAAGATGGGGCATGCGCTGATCGGCGCGCGGCAGTGGATCCCGCGAGAGCAGATCGAGGACCCGGCCGATCCCTGGCCATGGGCCTGCCGCCGGGCCTGGTGTTCCGCACCAAGGGGCAGCTGGCCATCGATATCTGCGCCGAGGTGCGCGCCGGCGGGGTCCGGCTCGACTTCGCGTGCGGGGATGAGGTGTACGGCGACAGCGCCGGGCTCCGGGAGTTCTGCGAAGAGGCCGGCCAGGGATACGTGCTGCGGGTGCGGTCCGGCTTTCACCTGGTGCTGGCCGCTGGCGGGCCGGCGGTGACCTGCGCGCAGGCCGCCCGCGCGCTGGGCGCCGGCTGCCGGGAGGTCCGCTCGGCCGGGGCGGGCTCCAAGGGCGCCCGCTGGTATGCCCGGGCGCTGCTGGCCACTGCCTCCCCGGCGCATCACCTGCTGATCCGCCGTCACCTCAAGACCGGTGACCTGGCCTTTCACTACTGCTTCGTGCCCGAAGGCCAGCCGGTGACCAGGACCCGGCTGATCCGGGCCGCCGGGCTGCGCTGGCCAGCCGAAGAAGATTTCAAAATCGGCAAGGACTGCTTCGGCCTGGACCAGTCCCAGGTCCGCCTCTGCACCGCGATCGCCCGCCACACCGTCCTGGTCATGGCCGCCCTCGCGATCTGCGCGGTCACCGCCGCCTTGCTCCGCGACCGCACCGGCACCCAGGCCCCGGTCCGGCCCGACCAGGCCCCGCCTGCCGATCCAGGGATGATCTCGCTGACCGTCCCGGAGATCAAGCGCCTCCTCGCCGCCCTGGCCACCCGGCCCCCGCCGCCCGGAGACGTCATCTGCTGGGACGCATGGACTCGCCGCCACCAAGCCCGTGCACGCTGGTTCCACCAGCGCGCACGGCTAAAACGGGACTACGCCCTGGTCAGCTAGCAAAGTGCGGCTGCCGTACTATGCTCCGCATTGTCGGCCGCCGCGTGTCCGGCACGTTGCCGGATGGCCGAGTCGTGGCGGCGGGGATGGAACGCCTGGCTGCGCTAGTCCAGTGAGCTGCGGGTCAGTGACGAGACGTTTCAGGAAGTCAGCAGGACTGTGTGCGGGGGTTGCCGGGTCGGTGCGGCTGCGGCTGGGCAGGAAGGCGGGGGTTGCCGCGCGGGGAGCGTTGAGCGCGCTGGTGCGTTTCGCCGATTTCAGCGCGACCGGGCGCAGACGACGCACGGTTTCGGCGTGACCCGTGCTGGTTCTCAGCCATGGTGAGGCGCCGTTGCCGGTACAGCGTTTGGCGTTCGGGTCGTTTTGCCGGTCGGTTGGCGCACGATGAGAGTCCAGGTCAGCGGCTTGCTCTAGTCATAGTGGCCTGGAATGGTTGCCATAGGTGGCCCAGGTCGGGGAGGATGGCGAAACGGACAGCGTTCGCGCAGGTCACGGCCACGCCGAACAGGCATCCGTCGCAATCCTCAGCCCGACTACGAGGGCATAGAAACATCTCAGGAACGCCGGCGTTGTAGTCGGTCGCCGGGGTCTTGGTGGGTCGCAATCCTCAGCCCGACTACGAGGGCATAGAAACGCTACTCGTCCGTCATGTTCTCCTCGTCCATGTCGCAATCCTCAGCCCGACTACGAGGGCATAGAAACATGACCGAAGTAGATATCCACATCTGGTGCACATCGTCGCAATCCTCAGCCCGACTACGAGGGCATAGAAACTCATAGGCCTGGCCGTCCACGGCGAACGCGCGAGGTCGCAATCCTCAGCCCGACTACGAGGGCATAGAAACTGGAGGACGAGACGGCTGTCGATGGTGAGGTAGGTCGCAATCCTCAGCCCGACTACGAGGGCATAGAAACCCTGTAACAGGTGTGACACACGGGGCGCAGATTGCCGTCGCAATCCTCAGCCCGACTACGAGGGCATAGAAACGTGCAGTGTTGCCACCCACAGGAACAGGTGCATCAGCGGGTCGCAATCCTCAGCCCGACTACGAGGGCATAGAAACGGAACTCGAACTCAAGCTCACTCGGGCGGTCCTTGTCGTCGCAATCCTCAGCCCGACTACGAGGGCATAGAAACTTTAAGGGGCGCCCCGAGGGTCAGAAGTCGGTCGGTCGCAATCCCCAGCCCGACTACGAGGGCATAGAAACGCTCCTGCGGTGAAGGCGATGATGGTGACGACGACGGGTCGCAATCCCCAGCCCGACTACGAGGGCATAGAAACCTCAGAGAATCGAGTTCTCCTTTTGATGAAGCCTCAAAGTCGCAATCCCCAGCCCGACTACGAGGGCATAGAATCTGAGCAGGTAGGTAGGACAGCAGAGCCGATGGCATGGGGTAATGCCAAGTCCGATTACTAGGGGGTGCCGGTGGGCGAATTACTTGCGCGTGCGTTTACTGAGCAGGCGCTTCTGGATGCCTGGTCTGAGGTCAGGGATGCGGCACTTGCTGATGGTGACCTGAGGCCTGATGTCGATCAGTTCGAAGACGCCGCTGCCCGCCGGATTAGTGACCTGGCTGGGGCGTTGGCTGATGGCTCGTTCAGCCCGCATCCGGTGGTGAGAGTCGAGATCGCTAAGCATTCTGGGGGAGTTCGCAGGCTGGCGGTGCCGTCGCTGACTGACCGGATCGTGGAGCGCGCGTTGCTGGCTGAACTGGATCAGGTGATTGATCCGCTTCTGCTTCCGTGGAGCTTCGCTTACCGGCACGGGCTCGGTGTGAAAGATGCCATTGCCTGCCTTGTCGAAGCACGCGAGGCTGGATCTGGCTGGGTGGCGCGAGCCGACATCGATGATTGCTTCGAGCATATTCCGCGCTGGGAGGTGTTGCGGAAGCTGAAGGGCTGCGTTTCTGATATCCAGGCTGTAGACCTTGTACGGCGCTTTATGGACCGTCCGGTCGTAGGCGAGCACCGGAAATCGGGGGAACGAGGTCTTGGCCTGCACCAGGGTAGTCCGCTTTCTCCAGTGTTGTGCAACCTATACCTTGATGCGTTTGACCGTGACATGCTTGCTCGCGGGTATCGCGTGATCAGGTATTCGGATGACATGGCTATCCCTGTGCCAGACCGGGCCGCAGCGGAGCGGGCGCTCAGTGACGCTGCCGAGGTGCTGGGCGACTTGAGGCTAGACCTCGACTCGGCGAAGAGTCATGTCGTGTCCTTTGACGAGGGCGTGTCATTTCTTGGTTCCGTCGTCACCGCGACGACAAGCCCTGGTGCGCTGGCGTTGTCGCATCCGACGGAGACCGTCGTCTACGTCGACAGGACGGGGAGCTTGTTGCGCAGCCGCGGTGACCGGCTTGTGGTCGAACATCGCGACGAGGTGTTATTCAGGCTGAATCTGCGGCGGGTCCGGCAGGTTGTGTGTATCGGTCAGGTAGGGATGACGACGCCGTTCTTGCACCGCGCCCTGCGTGACGGGATCGACGTCGTGCTGATGGATGAGCACGGAGGCCCGGGCGGTCGGCTGAGTTCGCTCGTGACCAGCGATCCGACGGCGCGACGGGCTCAGTACCGGCTGGCGGACGATCGGCCAGCGGCTCGGGAGTTGGCTCGTGCGTTCGTGGACGGCAAGATCGCGAACATGCGGGTGGCGCTGCTGCGCGCCGGCCGCCGTGTTCCGGCACCGTCGCGTACTGCTGTCTGCGAGCGGCTGGCGATGACGCGGCTCCTGCTGACGAAGGCTGACTCGATCGATGAGCTCATGGGCTATGAGGGTGCCGCGACGCGGGAGTACTTCCGTTCGTGGCGCGATGAGCTGGAGCCGGAGTGGGAATTCACGGCCCGTCAGCGGAGGCCGCCGCCTGATCCCGTCAATGCGATGCTGTCCTTCGGGTACACCCTGCTGGCCAACGAGGCGGTGGCGGCGCTAGGGGCGGCCGGGCTTGACCCGGCAGTTGGGTTCCTGCATCAGTCGAGGTGGGGCCGGCCGAACCTGGCGCTGGATCTCATGGAGGAGTTCCGGCCTGTGGTCGTAGATGCCGTGACTCTGCGCTGTATCGCGACGGGAATAGTTAAGTTTGAGGATTTCGCCAGCGAAGGCGACAGCGGATGCCGGATGGTCCCTCGGGCCAGGCAGGCGTTTCTCGCCGCTTACGAACGCCGCATGCTGACGATCTTTACTCACGAGACTTCCGGTCGGCGGGTCTCCTACCGTGTTGGCCTGGGATTGCAGGCCAGGGCGCTCGCTCGGGCCGTCCTTGATCCCGATCGGGCCTACCGTTCGGTGCGCTGGAAGTAGCGGGAACGTTTAGGTCAGGGGGCGGCGGTGCGTTACCTGGTTACTTATGACATCGCTGATGACGGCCGTCGTGACGATGTTGCCACGTTGCTGTCAGGTTATGGTCCGCGTGTCCAGTTGAGTGTGTTCGAGTGTGATCTTAGGTCCCGTCTTGAGGCCGCGGACTTGCGCCGGCGGATTCGGGAGCTGGTCGATCCGGTTGAGGATCAGGTGCGCCTGTATCCGCTCGACGACCGGGCGGTCAAGGCTACGGCCGTGATCGGCGCGCGGACCATTGAGGAGCGGCAGGACTTCTGGATCATCACCTGACCTGGATGAGTCCCGCCGCCGGGTTGAGGCGCCGCGCCGCGCCAGGGGCGGCGGACGTGGGCGTGGGCGCGTTCAGGTCACGGTCGTCGGGGTACCGCCTGGCAAAGCGTGCTCCGGTGCAGCACGATGGAGCCACGGCTCGACGTGAGTGGCACGCGGAGCCCGAGCCTCGTCGTTATTGGAGCCTCCGGCGTGGTCACCGGGACCGCTACCCGCGAGAACAACCTCAGGGTTCGGACTTGTTGATTAAGTTCTCGTCAAAGAGATCTTCGAGGATCATCTTGGCGCGATCGGGTACGTGTTCGTCAGGAAAGACTCTGTCGCATGCGGCCAGAACCTCGGCTGAGCTGGACAAACTAAGATACTTGACCAGATAGCTGATGTCGTCGGCGTCGCGGCGCCGTGCCGCGAGCACCTTCATGGCGAGCAAGTGCTCGGGTGAAGCAGCCGACACGCGGAGGCCGGGATGGTCGAACACATGCGGAGCCGCAGGGTCACCGCCGCGAGCTACATAGGCACTCGCCTGTTCGTTAAGCCACCAGGCCGGCAGCCCAAGCTCGGCGGCTACAGCCCGCGCCTCCTCCAGGACCACACCATGAGGCGTGAATACCGCGTCGATGTCTCGGGTTGACCGGCGCCCGTCGTATGCCAGCGCCATCGCGGCACCGCCGATGATGTATATGTCAGCGACAACTCCTCGCCTCACCAGGCGATCGCCCAGCCGCCGGAGTGCGTCCTGGATCGCGGCACGATCAAGCAGTGGGCCTGGCTCAGTCATGCCACCTCGAGTTCTTCCGGGGCAACGTACACGCCGCGGCGCCGGAAAGCGGCGGGTGCGTGAACCAGCGCATCAACCCGGGCGGCAGGCGTGTTGAACGGGAACCAGAACTGCCTCAGTGATCGGCTCTCGGCCCACGACGGCGCCCCGCGTCCGTCCCTCGCGGCCAGGTGCTCCGCCAGGGCAGCCAGGAAGACATCCCAGCGTTCATCGCCAGAATTCTGCGGCTCGACCACCATCAATGCTGATCGGGCGTCTAGCGATTCCCAGCGGTAATCCTCTAGAAACTCCGCTACCAACCGCCAACGACCCGGTTCGTCAGCGCCGGTCATCAAGCGCGCCAAGCTCATCAGGCTCAACGGCTCGTAGGCAGGGCGGCCAGGCTGATCGCTCATGACTGTAACGCTAGCCCATAGGGGCAGGCGACCGGCGGCACCACGACGACCAACCGGGTGGAAATGGGCAAAGCGGCGACGAGTTCGCCAAGGCCGCGCACGATCTCGGCACACTGAGCCGCAAGCTGCCTGACTCGCCGGGCACTGGCCAGAAAGTCCTTTCAGGATTGTCTGTCTGGTGGGTCAGGATATGGGTTCCTGTGCGTGCGCGATCGGCTGGCCTGAGAGCATTGGCTGCTAGGGCAGTATGTTGTTGATGCCCCATTTTGGCGGGAAGAACAGGCGGACCGACTCGGGGGTAGGGATGAAGCGGGTCTTGATCCGCTTGCGGCGCTCGCCAGTTCGGGGGCGGCCTGGCGGCAGTATTTGTCGGTCTCGCAGAACAGGCCCTGGCAGTCGATCGCGTACAGGGGGCGTCCCCAAAGGCCGCCGAATGGCAGGCCGAGGCGGGCGAATTCCTTGTCTTGCCTCTCGGTCATCCACTGCACGACTTCGGCCGGGGTGTAGCCGCCGAGGTCTTCGAAGCATTTCTTGATGCCGCGCAGCGCCCCTGGCCCCGCTTGCGTGAAGTCGTTCTCGCTGAAGTCCAGCAGTTCGCCGTAGTTGTGGTCGAGCGCGTTGCCGAAGGAGCCGTCGGCCAGGTCGTCCAAAGTGGGGTAGCGGCCGAGGATGTCACGGACGGTTCGCCAGGTGGCGATCTTGCTGAAGGTGCGGAACGCGGTGCCCTGGAACAGTCGGTCATCCTCGGTGCACGGCTCGCCGTGGTAGCACACGTCGCGGATCATGTATTGCGAGACCCTGTCGGCGGCGCGGAAGACGTTGCAGAACTTGAACTCGCGCAAGATCGGGTCATCGGTACACGGTCCCGGCACGCCCGCCACGCGGCGTTGGAACATGCGCTGCCGCTCGGAGGCGAAGTACCAGTACAGGTCGTAGATCCTGGGCCGGGTCACTGGCTGATGTTTCACTGGCCTGTCTCCTGGCGGTAGAACGCTCCTGTGCCGTGCAGGTGGAACCATCACCGAGGAGATCCGCCAGCTGCTGGCCCGTCCCCTGCCGGCAGACGACGAGCGGCGAGCCCAGCAAGACCTTCAAGACGCCGCATTCGCCAGCCGTGAGAGGTAAGCACGCAGGATCATGCTCGTAGATTCCTCGGTCGCCCGCAGCTTTGCTGTCATCGGATGGACCCGCCACCTGATCCAGCTAGGCTGCGGGAACATCCTGGTCGCCGACGGCGTCCACGGCCAGCATCCCGCGGATCCCAGCGAGCTGCGCGGCATCCGCAGCGCACTTCAGTGCCAGGCCGACCAGGCCGATCCCGGCTCCGGCCTCGCCAGTCGTGCGCTCGCGGCTGTATACGGCCTCGATCAGCTTCTTGCCCTCGCCCCGAACGAGTTGACCGTCGTAACCCTCGGCCAGGACGAGTTCAAGTTCGCCGTCCGGCTTCAGTCGCGTCGGCATCCATCGCCATCGCGGCCCGCAGATCGCTGGCGTCCGCCAGTCACGACGAAGACGCCCTCACCCTGTGGAACGCGCTGACCAGATCCGGTGGCCACCGTACCCGTGACCTCCTCTGGCAGCTCGTCACCAGCGGAGTCGTCACGGAAGTCCACATACTTCAAACCGACGACCTGCACAACCTGGGCGGCCCGCCGTGGTAGTCAACCAAGCAGCGTGTCTCAGCCGCTCCAAGACAGTGCTGAAGCCGAAATCGTGCGCAAGCCGGAACGCCAGCAGCCGGGCCGGACCGTCGCTCAGATTGCCGGCACCCCACGGCGGGCCAGCACGTCAGAAGTCTGGGGACTTGGCAGCCTGCAACGGCTTCCAGGTCGACACTGGGCACTGGCAGCCGATCGCGTGTAGGGCACGGCCGGATCCGATCTTGGCGCAGCGGCAGTTCGGGGGCAAGTACAAGAGGATGGCGCCGGCGCGCCCTAGGTAGCTGCGCCCATAGGTGAAATAGACGATCTCGCCGCTCGTGTCCAGTCGGCCGACGACAACCGGATCGGCGGCACCGGGGACCCACATCCACACGAACGCCCCGGTCGGATCAGAAGTCATCGCTTACCGGACCCGCGGGCTTGCGGACACGTGAGGGCAACAGCGCGAGCCGATCGCGACCGCGCTCCACCATCGAGCGCAGCCCGTCACGATCGGCGCCGAACAGATCGATTCCGAGGATGGTCGCGACCTCGAAGACCGTCCCGATCCCGACGGTGGGCACGCCGCGCTCGATATTCCTCAGCGTAACGGCCGAGATGCCGGCCCGCTCAGCCAGCGCCAACTCGGTCCAGCGCATGGCTCGCCGGGCACGCGCTACTTCCAGGCCGAGAACCCGCACGGCGTCGATTGTCTGCGGTGAGTACGGATGAGCACGGCGCACGTCGTTATACTTTCGTTCAGGGGCTTTAACGATAGTATAAGGATGACTGAATCTGGCGCAGATGCTGGCCGCGACCAGCGGGGTTCGTGTCACTGTGCCTCCGTTCGGCCCGGCTGCGGGTTACCGTGACTGCATGTCATCGCGTCCTGAGGGCCTTCAGTTGGGCCTGTTCGACAACCCGGTCCGGGTCTTCAGCTTGGAGGAGCTCACCGAAGTCGTGCGCGAGCTGGAACACCAGCGACCTGGCCGGACCGTCGACGAGCTAGTGAGCGCCGTTTTCGCCGAACTCGCCATGAAGCACACGCGCCGCGCCAGCGACCTCGTCGTCGAGGCGATACGGATCGCCAGGCAGAACAAGCCGCGCGCTGAGATCGCCGGCACGCAGTGGCAGGCCGGCACGTCAGAAGTCCGGGACTGGGCAGCCCGCAACGGCTTCCGGATGGGCGCCGACGGCACCATCCCCGGACCGGCCATCAGCGCGTACAACCAGACACACCCAGACCGGCCGTACTGAACGCCGCTTGACGTGAAGTAGAAGAATGGCGGGCACTATGAGAGTGGCTGCCACGAAGGCGATGCCGGCTAATAGGACAATGCTGATCAATACTGCATGCAACCGTTGCCGGCGAACAGTATTCCAGTTCAACTAAGGGATTACTCCGTCTTCTTGTCAACGAAGGACGGACGATAATGTCTTACTTTACGTCAGCGTTTGATTCTGCCAGGAATGCCATGAGAGGTGTGGCGGCGCGCCGGAATGCGCTGGCCTTGTTCGCTAGAGATTCAATGATGTCGGTATCGTGCGTAATCCAGCCGCCAGTCTGCCGACCTACGCTACTCATTCCGTAATCATGGATCAGCGCAGTGTGCCGGTCAAAGAGCAGGAAGTCGAAGCACTCCTCGCTTGGAAGCGGTGTGGTGACGTCGAAGCGGACGACTTCGATGTTCTCACCCATGAGAACTCGGACCTGATAGGCCATCAACTCATAGGCCAAGTACGATGTGAATGGTACGTGGACAAGACGGATTCTTGCATAATCAAGCCCCCGTCGCCTGATGTCTTCATAGAGTGGCCGGTCGGCTTCGGCTTCCTCCTGCAATAGATCTCGCGCCGTGACGATGTTCCCGCGACTGTATGCGTCTTGGGACTCGCTCGCCTCAAGTTCTTGGTATGCCTGCCAGCATTCCAGTTTCAGGAACGTGGTCGCAATTTGCGACCAGGCGCTGGAAAACTGCGACTGAAATTCTTCGAGGTTCAATCGTCTGCTATTCATCAGCGCCCACTCTGGTGGAATCATCTAGTTTTCCGGAATGTCTTTCCTTGCCGCAATGAGTGTCTTGCGAGAAATGCGTACTATTCTCTCGTTGCTGGCGCACTTGGCGTCAGATAACGGCTCGCGTCCGATTTGATCGGTGATGTCGATGCCGATGACGGCGTAGGCACCATCATCGAGTTCCAGGATATCCGGCGATCCACTGACACCGGTCGTGTCGTCGCGTTCAGTGGGCGTGGTGCCAAGTCGGCGCGTCGCTTTCATGCCCGTACTCCTGCGGTTGATATGTGATTGTGATTTGACCGTAACACTCAGAAATTGGCGGTACAACTAGCGCGTCGTGCGCAGACGGTCAACTTGCTTGATGCCGAGCCGCCGGGTCGCAGGTAGGGCGAGACGCACTTGGAAACGTTAGGGCCACCCTGAACGCGGTTGACGCATGTCACGACGGTGCTGCGCGCCGCAGTGGGGACGATGGCAGAGTCGCGGCGCAACTGAACTTGAGGTCGCAAGCCTGCGGCCAGGATCTGCCGCGTGCAGCATCCAGTGGTCGGGATCGCGGTCGTTCTGGCGGGGGAGTTGGCTTTGGGCAGGGTGCTGGCTGGCGAGCTGCCCAGGACATGCTCCGCCAGTCTGAGCAGAGCTTGGGCGCCCTCGTGTCCGATGTCCGGACCAGCCTCGGCCTGCGGGATTCGGTCTGGATTGAGGAGTGGCTAGAGTTGCGGCGGTGGCTGCCAGCCGCTGCCGGGCTGCTCTATAGCCATACCATCCAAGGCAATCTGACCGTCTTGACCTGCGGAAAAGCCCAGGCGACCTGATCGGCGTAGCGCCGCTAGTCGCGCTCTCAGGGACACGTCCCAGACGTCGCGGCAGAGCCTGACTTTGACGGGCAATGGCGACTGGTCGTCGAGTTCCTGAAGGAGTATCAGCAGGAGCCCGAAGGGACGCGGCAACAGTTGCTTACTGAGGCGCCGGAATCGACCGGCGACGAGCGCTGGGACGTGCTATTCGCAGGGCTCGCCGAACACCTGGCCATGCGAGATGGCATGGATGCGCCGCGTGAGCGATTCCTCGCCGCTGCTCGACCGCGCGGGCATCGAGGAGGCATTCCGCCGCCTCGGCGACCGGCTTGCCAAGCGCGGCGTGGTCGCAGACCTACGTGTTCGGTGGCGCAGCGATGGCTCTTGCCTACGACTCGCGCCGGGCCACCCGCGACGTCGGCGCCCTCTTCAAGCCCCACGGCATTGTCCTTGAGGAAGCCTCAGCGATGGCCGCCGAACTCGGCCTGCCAAATTGGTGGCTGAACGAGCAGCCAGCACAACCTGTGTGGTTGTCACGCTCTCTCGGATCTTGCTTGCACTCACATGTCCCGCCAAGGTCCCTTCCACCTTTCGAAAGCAACGAAGCAAGTTTGCGATTTGCTATCAGATTACGGGATGGCTAATCTGATAGTAGTCGTCGGAGGGGTGCCGGTGTCGTCGTTTAGTCCTGGACCCGATTAGATCGAGGCTCGCGAGAGGCTGGAAGCCCTCGTTGACGACGCGCTCGTCAAGCTCGGGACCGGCGCGTTGCCCGACGGCATTGAACGGGAGCAAATCGACTTCAAGGAAGAGGCTGGGCGGCGCGGGCCAGGCGGCACTCTCAACGTAGGCGACCGGCACAACCAAGAGGCGGCCCGGCACCTAGCCAATGAAGTCGCCTGTATGGCGAACACTCCTGGCGGTGGAGCAATCATTGTTGGCGTTGAGGATCGCAGCGGCCGGCTGCTTGGCGCGGCTTTGGACGCGGACTGGCTTCGCCACCGCGTGTACGAGTATGTAGTTGTCGCGCCGGCCGTGAAAGAAAACATTGTCCAGGGCATACGCCTCCTGGTGGTCTACGTCGCGCAAGCCAGCGAACCGGTCGAGGACGTCAGCGGCCGCATCCGGTGGCGTACGGGCGGCCACTGCACCCCGGTCGACCGCGCCGAGTGGTGGCTGAACCGCCAGCGTCACGCGGGCTACGACCAGATGGCCGCGGCCACGCAGCGTACCGAGCTGGATGTAACCCCCGGGGCACTGGTCGTCGCCCGGCGCTACCTGGCGTCCTGGGCCAGCGAGAGGGGAACGGGCGCAGACGGTGCCGACATCGGGGGGCAGAGTCCGCGAGAATTGCTCACTGCTCTGGGCGTCCTTTACCCCGATGGTCGGCTGAGCGCTGCGGGCGCTCTGATGTTCTGTTCCTCAGACCGCACGCACATCGCCCTGTCCGTGTTGGACGTCGAAGGGGGTGAATTGCTTGCAGCTCCCCGAGACCTGGCGGGCCTTAGCCTGCTTGAGCAGATTGCCCTGGTCGACGACCGACTGGACACCCTGAACACCTCCCTGCGCGTCACTGCGGACCCGGGCTTCGCCCAGCCGTCGGTGCGGAGGCTTCCCCCGGGCGCGGTCCGTGAAGCCGTGCTCAACGGAGTCGCGCACCGAGACTGGATGCAGCATGATCCGCTGGAGGTCACCTGGATAGAGGAGGATTCGGCCCTGCAGGTCATCAGTCCCGGGGGTTTCACCGGGGGAGTTACAGCAGAAAACGTGCTCACGCAGCGGCACGCCAGGTATCCGGCACTGGCGGACCTCTGCCGGGCTCTGCACCTGGTAGAGAAGCAAGGGCTGGACGTGGACCGGATGTACCGGGACATGGTCGTGCTTGGGCATCGCCCGCCAATGATCGTAGAGGAGCCGGGGCCTAGGGTACGAACAAGGCTCGTGGGCGGCCCTCCGGTAGTGCCAGTGGTGAACCTCATGTCAGCTGTCCGGCCGGAACCGCGTCAGCGGGACGTCCGTGTTGCATTGATTATCTATACGTTGCTCCATCGTCCCTTTATTACGGCAACCGGGCTGACGGGCATCTTGCAACGCGGTGTTCCAGAGGTCGAAGAAGCCCTGGAGACCGCCGCGAGCTGCCTGATTGATACCGAACCCCTGCTCTTCAGATACAAAGACGTATGGAAGTTGACCTGGGAAGCAGTGTCCGCGGCCAGGCGGAGAACTGACTACCAGGATCTTCACCGGCGAGGGGTGCTGACATATGTCAAGCCCGACATCAACGTGGCGGCGACGATCGCTGGCGACTGGCTGGCCGACCATGACCGGTACACATCTGGTGATCACGCGAACCTCACTGGCCTGACCTACGCAGGTGCTCGCGGCCAGCTTGAGCGACTGGAACAAGCGGGACTTCTGGTCCGCGGTCCAGGCAGCGGCCGCAGCGCCCATTTCACGGCCGGACCAGCACTCGCCTAACGCTTGCTCCGCCTGGGCACTGGACCGAGGCTGCCTGCGACCGGGCCGAACCCACTTCGCTGACCGCACTAGGTAGAGCCGCACGGTCGGCGGGTTGCCCAGGCTGGTGGCGGCGTTGCTAGTGAGGTGAATGTTGCTTGCGAGCGCGGTCGAGGAGAGTTGCCGAGCCGAGTGGGCACGCATGAATGCGGGGATTGATGGCGGAAACTGGGTGTCGATGCGCGCATTGATGTTGCCGGATTCCGGCCCGAGAACGGACATTACGCTTAGAGGCGCTCGCCCAGCCCGAGCGGAGCCTGGACGCCCTGGTATCCGATGTCCGGGATAGCCTCGCCTGCGGGACTCCGTCTAGGTTGACGAGTGACTAGGGAGGTGCATGCCGGATTGGCGTCGAAGCCGAAGCCGGGCAATCAGCCCGGACCCAAGCCAGCCCCCGCGGTCCTGGACATCCTCACCAGCGAGGCGCGCGAGCTGATCGCCGGGCAGTACTGCGACCGACCGCAGCTCCGGCCGGTGCTCGACGCAGTGCTGGCGACCCTGCCCGCGCTCGGCCAGGTGACAGTTCAGGCCCGCAAGACCTGCGTCAGCCTGGCCACGCCCCGCCGTGTCTTCGCCATAGTCCAGGCGACGACCAGAAGCCGGGTGGACCTAGGGCTGCGGCTGGAGAGCGAGCGCATGGGCGGGCGGCTGCTCGCAGCCAGGGACCTCGGCGCCGCCACGGCGCGGATTCCCCTGACCCGGCCCGAGGAGGTCGACTCCGAAGTGGCGGGCTGGCTGCGGCGCGCCTATGAGGAGAACGCGGCGCCGCCCCCGCCGCGCAGCCCCGCCCGCCGCCCGGCGCCGGTGCTCGGGACGCTCACCATCATGATCGAGGCCTCCGGCCTGCCCGGGATCACCTGGCCGCCGGACCCCGGCGGGGAGCACCATAACCTTCATATCGCACTGTGCACCAAGAGCAAGGAGGGGCCGGCACTGGCCGTGCCTGGCAAACCCTGGCTGGCCGCGGAGCCGGTGCCCGGCGATGAGACGTCGGCGCGCTGGGAGGTGCCGGTGACCGTGCGGCACGACGCTGACGGCTTCGACTTCAGCGGTCCGCACGTGCGCGGCGACCGCTCCGACCGGCACCTCTTTCTCGCCTGGGGCGATGTCCCGGGCGACGGCACGCTGCGGCTCATCCGCGGCAGCAAGCTCGCGCTCGGCCGCGTCGACTCCCGCCTCGTCGAGGAAGCCATGCGCACGGGGCAACGGCTCGTCGCCCGCATCCGGCTCACAGGCGTCGAGGAGGGACCCGCCCTCACCTGGTCTCGATAAACACCGGAAAAGACCGACCGCGAGCTGCCCGTCATCCGCCTGAAATAGCGGCATCGCGGGCGAGTTGGCCCGAGCCGTCGGCGGGGGGCGACTTGGTTCAGATGGCCCGGATGGCGAGTAGCCGGTCGATCCCGGCCGTGCCCGTGCTCGGGCGGGCGATCGCGGGGCGGCGGCGGAACCCTGTTGCCGTCCCGTCCACCCCGAGATTCAGAGGTACGCGAGCGAATTTGATGATGAAGAATTTGGCCGACTAGCTTTCCACAGGCTGGCCGCAGTTTCCACAGCGTAGACAGGCTTTCTTGGCTGGACTTCCGCTGCCGTCCGTCCACAGGTGGTGCTGGACTGCGGCAGGTTTCCCACAGCCAGGGCGAGTTTATGCACGTTGTCGTCCACAGGCTGCTACAGGTAGCGTGCCATTCCTTACTAGCGGTGTGGTCGGCGGCGGAGGTGTGGCATTTGGATATCCGGTCGGTGCAGAAGCTCGCCTGGGACAACAAAGTCGCTAAGGGCTTCAACACGAGCGATGTGCCCTTGGAGTTCTGCCTGCTTAGCGGCGAGGTTGCGGAGGCGTTTGACTCCTGGCGCAAGGGTCGGCCGGATGTGGCCGAAGAACTTGCGGACACCGCCATTTTCCTGGCAGGTTTGGCGGAAATGGTCGGCTCCGACTTGCAGGACGCGGTTGAAGCGAAGCTGGCAGCGAACGAGGCTAGGGTGTACCGGCCGCTTTCCAACGGTGTGCTGGTGAAGGTTCAGAAGGTGAAACCGTCGGGGAAGTCGGTGTAAGCGCCGTTCGTGGTGTCGATGGTGAGAACGGTCGCGTGCATGGCGAGCTGCTCGAATACGTCGGCGTAGCCAGCATTTAGTGAGCTGACATTCTCTTCGGCGGGGGCGTAGCCGTCTCGTGCCAGCAGGCGCGCGGTGATGCGGTCTGGTCGGCCGGTGAGGTGGACGAGGACGCCATGACGGTCGGAGATGTTCGCGGCAAGATGGGCGGCTTGGTCTAGAGAGAGCCGCGAGCCTCCGCGTTCAAGCGGCCCGTAGACCAGTTCGCTGACAAAGCTCCGGTCAAGGACAAGCGGTCCTGGGATGGTGACTAAGGCACCGTATTTGGCGAACAGGTCCGTTCCGGCCGTCAACTCGAGGACCAACCTAGCCATGCGGAGTCGTCGTCGTCATCGTCGCTGAGCCATCTGCCGTGCGTACGACGGCGCTCTCGTGAAGGAGAATCCTGGAAGTTGCTGGAACTAGCTGGAGGCGCTACTGTGGCCGCGTGACTGACGAACTGGATCGGTTTGAGCGGCAGATTGACCGGCTGAGGGCCGAGGTGCGGCGCGCGACAGCCGGCGGGGACCGGGACCGGGCGAACGCGCTGCGAGGGGAGTTGCGGCAAGCGCAGCGCCTATGGGATGAGTCGCTGGCGAGACTCGAAGCCGAGCAGCATTCCGAGTCGCAGATGCGGCACCCTGCTGTCGCCAGAGCAGGCGCGATCCTGCCGGCGCGGGAGCAGGTGCATCAGGCGCTCACCCTCCTCGGGGCACCTGCCGCGCCAAGGCTGATCGTGGCGGTGCACGACGCCTTTTACCCGGCCGGCGGGCTCGCGTCCGCCAAATTGACTAGCCTGCGCCGCGACGAGGAACGCTCGTTCAAGACGGCCCCCTACGCCAGGCCCTACTACATCTGCGCGGCGCTCACCTCCGAGCACCTCGCGCCCGCGCGGGGACTGCTCGCGGTCTCGACCTGGCCGATGCGCACGAGGATAATTGGCCCGCTTAGTCCCCGAGTTGACTACCTTACGGCCGCTATCCGGATAGCTCAGCGGTTTCAGGATCTATCCCCCGATAATGTCGACGCCAGAAGATTGCTGTGGCGATTCGCCGCGAATATTCCTCGCGCCGCGACCGGTATGAGCACAATGGACCCGGGCGAAATCGTCAAGGCAGCCGAATCGGAACTCGCCCTCCACGAACGGCCGGACTCCGAGATTCGGGAAGCAGCGGCCAAACGAGCCAGAGACCAGCTCGACGACGTCGGGCAGCTCTTCGGCTCTGCCCTGCGGCTGACCCGCACGGACGCGGCCGGCTGAGACGCGCTAAGTAAAAGCAAGGGCCACACCATGAACGCGGTTGAAGCACGTCTCGACTTCCTCCGAGGCAACGTTGCCCCGAAAAGTCACAATGCGCGCACCATTGCCGCTCTCGCCAGTAATCCCGGCTGCGCGCGGCGCGCGGTCATGGACGCGGCCGGGATCGACAAGCAAAGGCTCGCGTCCTATACCGGCCACCCGGCGCCTTTCGGGCAGTCGCAATTCGCGCTCGGGCGCGGCAACGCCTTCGAGGCCCAGGTCAAGGCCAACGGCTGCGCCGAACTGCTGACGCTGCTGCGCGAGCACCTGGAGCTGCCCATTCCCGAGGCGTCCTACGACAACCTGGACGACGTCGGCGGGAACACCAGCCTCACAATCAGGCACACCAGGACCAAGGCTCTGCTGTCGCGCGCGACAGCAGAGCGGCCGGACGCCGGGACGCTCTTCGATCATCCGCTCCTGCAGCTCCGGGTAGGCGGCCGGCCGGTGTACCTGGAGCCGGACCTGATCGCGTTCCAGCTGAACGGGCAGTTCCATGTCATCGAGATCAAGTCGTTCGCGGTCATCGACGGCCAGGCCGACGGCGACAAGGTGGCGGCGGCCGTGATCCAGTCCGCCGTCTACGTGCTGGCGCTGCGCGGCCTGCTCGCCGAGTTCGGCAACGGGCCGGAGTCCGTCTCCGACACGGTCGTGCTGGTCTGCCCCGAGAATTTCGCGAACAAGCCGACCGCCGCGCTGCTCGACGTGCGCAAGCAACTGACCGTGCTGCGGCGGCAGCTCTCGCGGCTTGACAGCATCGAGTCGCTAGTTGAGGCGCTGCCGGCCGGGCTCACGTTCGGCCTGGACGTTGACTCCGGTGGCGTGCCGCGCCGGCCTCCGCAGGCGGTCGCGGACGCGCTCCGCGGCATCGACGCCAGGTACGCGCCGGAGTGCCTGGCGCGGTGCGAACTGTGCTACTTCTGCCGGGACGAGTCGCGCGGGCGCACCGAGTCGCTCGGCCGGGACGTGCGAGACGAGCTCGGCGCGATCGACGAGATCGCCGTCGTGCTCGACCTGGCCGACGGAGTCCTGGCGCCAGCCGATGACCAGCTTGAGGCGGCCGAGCGGCTGCGCACGGCGGCCAGGTTGCGCCGGGAATGCCTGGGCGGTGCGGCATGAGCACCCTGCGCGCGCTCGCCAGAGCGCAGGCGGCGGCGAGCGGCATCGCCCAGCCCGTCGCCACGGTACGGCATGTGCACCTGGCTGACCGGCCGCTCGTGCTGGTCGCGCTGACTCTGGCCGGCGAGGCGAACGCTCCCTTAGCGGCCATGGTCGGCGACGATCCCGGATCAGCCCGCCTGCTGGTCGTCAGCCAGCCGCGCAACAGGGACGAGCGGTTCGCGTTCGCGGCCGAGCTGGCGGCGGTTGTCGTAGGCCACATCAGCGAGTGCGACGCCGCGCTCCGGGCGATTGGCTCTGGGGACGGCAGTGAGCACGGCGAGCCATTCATCCCAAAGGTTCCTCAGATCATCGTGCCGAACAGGGCGGCCATCGGTTTCCTGCGCCTGCTCGGCCGGTCGACGCGGTTCAGGCGGCCGAACGGCGAGTACGCGGTCGACCCGGCCGTGCCCGTGCTCGGGCGGTGGCTGACGTTCCTGGCCGGGCAGGCCGAGCAGCCCGGGTCGTGCCTGCTGCTGGCCGCGACCGACGCGCTCGCGCTGCACTGGGCGAGCGGGCAGAGCGAGGTCGAGGACCAGAACCTGGCGGCGCTGACGGGCTGGATCGACCCGCCGCCCGGCAAGACCGGCCGGGAAGCGGCGGCAGCCGCGGAGGACCCGCTGACCTGGCCGCCCGCTGGTCCGGCCACGGACCCGACGTTCGACAACGAGGTCCTCGCGCCGTTGATCAGGGCTTGCGCACGGCCCGGAATGAGCCCTGGGCAACGGCAACTCGCTCTTAGTTCGCTGGAGAAAGCACTCGCCGGGCAACTCGCCCCGACCTGGCAGCTCATGTGGCGGGGGATCGAGTTGCTGCGAAGGCTGCCGCCTGGGGCCAGGGTGCGGGGGCGGTGGGAGTCGGACAAGAACGCGTTCATCGCGTACGCCGAGTACCTGAGGGACGGCGGCGTGCCCCAGCCTCGCCGGGACTCGGCCGTCGCGGCGGCCAAGCGGCTAGTCGCGCTCGAACGACACCAGGCGAGCTACGCCGCGCAGCGGGCGTTCGACGATCCGCTGGTGATGGCCGAGTACCGGCTGACGGGCGAGGCGTTCGGCGGGGTGGTGACCGACGCCGAGCCCCTGCGCACCGACTCCTCGGGTTCGAGGCGCAAGCTGCGGCCGCTGGTCACGCTGGTGACCGAGGAGCCGGTGCGGCTTGAGGCGGGCGCGGTGGTCACGTCGCCTTCGCGGCCGGCGCAGAAGGCGACGATCCAGTCCGTCGAGCACACCCGGGAGGCGCGGGCGACGGTCGTGCTTGAGCTGGCCAGTGGCATGGGCAAATCGCTCACGCCAGCGCCCGGCAGCGTGCCCGAGGTGGGGGAGCGGCTCAGCTACACGTCGTTGTCGGACGGCTATCAGGTGCGCGGGTCGTTCCCCGTGCGGGAGGACACGCCCTGGACGCATGGCGGGCCGCCGCCGGTGTACGTGCCGGTCGGCGAGGACGTGACGGAGGCGTGGTCATGACCGTGGTTGCTGGTGGCGGCGCCCTGACCTCCGCCGAGCTGGCTGCTGCCGCCGAGGCGGACGTGCTCGCGGTGCTGGCCTCTAGGGAGCAGCGCGGGCTCGTGGTCGATTCACCGCCTGGGGCGGGCAAGTCGACTCTGGTGGTCAAGGCCGCGATCGCGCTCGCGGCCGCGGGCGAGCCGGTCATGGTCGTGGCGCAGACCAACGGGCAGGTCGACGACCTGGTGGACCGGCTGGCGGTCGCCGCGCCAGGCCTGATGATCGGGCGGCTGTCCGCGCAGGACTATGTGGTGGCTCCGCAGGTCGGGCGGCACGAGCCGAGGGTCGTGGTGGGCGCGCGGGCCGGCGACGTGGCCGGCTGCCTGATCGTGGCCGGAACGGCCGCCAAGTGGGCCACCATCGCCGACGGCCAATGGCCGTGGGCGGTGATCGACGAGGCGTACCAGATGCGGTCCGACCTGCTGCTGCGGATTGCGGGCCGGTTCCGGCAGGCGCTGTTCGTGGGCGATCCGGGGCAGCTCGACCCGTTCACGACGGTCGGCACCGAGCGCTGGACCGGCCTGGCCTGGGACCCGATGCTCAGCGCCGTGGCTGTGTTGTTGCGTAACAACCCGGACGTGCCGGTGCTGCGGTTGCCGGTGTCGTGGCGGCTGCCGGTGTCGGCGGCTGGGGTCGTGGCAGAGGCGTTCTACCCGTTTGGCGGGTTCGTGGCCGGGGTTGGTCCGGGGGAGCGGGGCGTGTCTTTCTCCGTGCCCGTGCTGCGGTCCGGGCCGGTCGATGAGGCCCTTGACCTGGCCGCCTCATCGGGGTGGGCGCTGTATGAGCTGCCCGGGCGGCACACGATCAGGACCGACGGCGAGGCCGTGGCGGCGTGCGTCGCGCTTGCTGAGCGGGCGCTGCAGCGGGGAATGGAGAGCCGCTCAGAGCTTTGCCCGGACGGCGCGATGGTCGCGCCCGAGCGGATCGCGATCGGGACGGCGCACCGGGATCAGGCTCAGGCTGTCCGGGCCCGGCTTGGGACGCTCGCGTCGCAGGGTGTGGTGGTGGATACCGCGAACCGGCTGCAGGGGCGGGAGTTTGAGCTGGTGATCGTGCTGCATCCGCTGTCGGGGCGGCGGGATGCTTCTGCTTTTCATCTTGAGGCTGGGCGGTTGTGCGTGCTGACGTCGCGGCATCGGCAGGCGTGCGTCGTGGTGGCGCGGGCCGGGATTCCTGAGCTGCTCGACGCACATCCGAGCACGGAGCCGGTGCATCTGGGGGTGCCGGCGAAGTTCCCGGACGGGTGGGAGGCCAACCACGCGGTAATGGCGCATTTGGCTGGCTTCAAGGTGCGTGCGTGGTGACTGCTGCGGCCCATGCCGCAGGAGAGCTCAGCGGGATGAGTGAAACAGAGATCAAGATCTAGGAGGATTCATGAGCAAGCTCGCAAGTGATCTCGTGGCGGCGACGGCTGCCGAGCGACAGCACACGGCTGTGGTTATACGTGCGCAGTATCAGCCTGTCGGCGGGGCCGGACGGGTGGTCATGCCGCCGACGTACCCTCTCCCGGACGGCGAGCGGAATCTTAACGCTAAGTACCTGATCGCGCCCCGTCTGGTGGATGGGGCGTCGCGAAATGCCGTGGTTATCGATCAGGAGCCTTCGCAGGCGAATCGCGTGGAAGAGGCGCTGCGTGACGCGCGGGTCCAGGGGCGGCTGCAATTGCCGCTGTTCGAGATGCGTGTGGCCACGCGAATGGGAGAGGTACTACTGACCTCGCTGGATTTCCCGCACAGGTATGCCGACGCGTATGTACGGGACAGTCTCGTCGATGGAGTTCGCTTCGATCAGAGTCCGGTGGGACTCCGCTTGCGGTCGGCGACAACCGCCGATGTCCGCCCTCTGTACTCACGCGAGCCGGCGTCGCTCATCTTCGGAGCCTGGGACTCGCACAGGCAGGGGCGGTGGCCGAAGTTCGCGCGACTGTACTCGTCGTCCATGTACGGCCTCGATCCCGTCGTCTCGGTTCGCCGGGGAGGCAGGATGGACCCGCAGAACCTGACCGGCGCGGTCGATGACGCCTCGAAGGCCGAGGCTGACTGGCAGTTCATCGCCGAGGGCAGCAAAGCCAAAGGCAAGAAGCTCAGCGAGATCGGTCATGGCAATATCGCGCCGAACCCTGTCCCTGGAGGGGTGACCGTTTCCGGCATCCAGAGGGTTGCGAGCATCTCGCTTGCGGGCCTCGAACGGCTCCGCTTCGGAGATGCCTCGGCCGAGGCAGGCAATCTCGCGCGAGCGGCGCTCGCGGCGCTCGCGCTAGCAGGTGACAGGCTCACGTTTGGCCGGCCGTCGGTGTGGCTGCGCTCTGGATGTGACCTCGCGAAGGTCTCCGAGCAGATCGGTCTCGAACGCCCAGGTGGCGAGCTGGACGAGTTCACAGTAGCCGCCCAGGATGCGATCGAGGCGTTTCACGAGCTCCGCGATCGTGCCGCCGCGGGCGGAATCTCGATGGACAGCGACATGATCAGCTTGGTGCCGATCGCTGCGCTCGCCGAGGCGATTAAGACGACCGTGACGGTCGGCTCGCAGGACGCGGAGTAGCCATGCCGCTGAGCATCACGGTTCGCCTGCGTGGCGGCGGCTACGACGCGGGCGGTGAAAGGCCAAGCGAGGCAGAGTGGCCTCCGCATCCGGCGAGGGTGTTCTGCGCGCTTGCCGCATCGGCGCGAACCGAGGCCGAGTGGGATGCGCTGCGCTGGCTGGAGGAGCAGGGGCCACCCCAGGTGTGGGCTGACCGGCTGGATCAGGTGCATCGCGGGCGGGTCCACGGTTACGTCGTTCAGAACGCGGTGAGTCCGAAGGGCGGGAACCAGAACTGGCCCGGCCGCACCAACGGCTCACGAGAGCGGAGTTTCGTGGTGCCGTCACGCGACTGGTTCGCGATCGTCTGGACCTCGGCTGACCCGCCGCCTGATGTCGGGGATCTGCTCGGCACGCTCGCTTGGAGGGTTCCCTACATCGGGCGGTCTACCAGCAGGGCGGAGGTATCCATAAGGTGCTCGCTTCCGATCAAGGCAGATGACGGGGTCGTTTACGGACCTGCCGGTGCGGGCGGTGGCTTCCGGGATCTTGGCCTGCGGATCCCGTATCCGGGTTACACGAACGCGCTCCGCCGCGCCTATTCGACAGGCGCCAGATCCTGGGAGGTCGCGAAGACCCGCCCCTACTGTGAAATTCGCGAGGTGCAAGGTGAGCAGAACATGACAGCGGCAGCGCCCGCCCAGGGGCCATTCGACGAGTTGCTGGTCTGGACCATTGAACGGCCGGTCGCCCGAATAGGCGGTGAGCAGGTCGTTGCCCTTGCGAGCAGCCTGCGGCGAACGGTCATGGCCCGCGTCCCCGACCCGATTCCCGCCCAGGTCAGCGGCCATACCGAACCGGGTCGGCAGCACGTGGCCTTCCTCGCCCTTCCCGACGTAGGTCATCGCCATGCCGACGGGCACGTCCTTGGCCTCGCCCTGGCGATCCCCTGCGACCTTCCGCCGGCAGATCTCGCGGTGCTGCTGAAGGCGCTGGTCGTGGAGCCCGCCCTGACGCGGATCGGCATTTCTCGCGGACGGGCCCTGGCGGTGCGCTACGGAGCCGACAAGGCGGGCCTGCGTCCGGCGCGGTGGTCAGCGAGTAACCGCAACGGCGGGCACGAGTGGGTCACCACGACTCCGATGATGCTGGACGGGCATACCCGGCGCGGGAGGGACGAGGCCGACGAGGTCGCAAGGGCTCTCGTCATCGCCGGTTACCCTCGGCCGGTTGATGTCGAGGTTTCCGGGGGGCCAATGGTCAGCGGCGGGATCTGGCGACCCCACCCGCGGACCATGCCGCAGGGGCGGCCGCACCGTCAGCTGGTGCACGCTCGAGTTCGCTTCGGCGATTACGTCATCGGACCGGTCCTGGCCGGGTCGATGCGCTACCTGGGTCTCGGGCTCTTCCAGCCGGTGGCACAGAACGGCAAGCGCGATCGGGATTCAGCGCAAGTACTTGCGGGGGTGTGGTGATGACTCCTGATCGTCGACATGGCGCTCATGCGCTTACCGTGCATGATTTCAGGGAGTTCTTCAACGAGGTGCACGGGCGTTCGCCGTTTCCCTGGCAGGAGGCCTTGCTAGAGCGGGTTTCCGAACGGGGCTGGCCCGAGTTGATCGACGTGCCAACCGGGCTGGGGAAGACGGCGGTGCTCGATGTCGCCGTTTTTCTCAGCGCCTTGAGAAGCGAGCACGCACGCCGCCGGGTATTCCTGGTGGTGGACCGTCGGCTCATCGTTGACCAGGCGCACGACGAAGCCCTGAAGATCCAGCGAGCCATTGACGAAGCGGCCGACGACACAGTCTGTGCGACAGTGAGGAGAGAGTTGTCTGTCGCCGGAGACGGTCCGTCAAGCCCGCTTGACGTCAGCCGGATGCGAGGCGGGCTTAACTGGTCGTGGTTGTGGCTCGAGCGCCCGGACCGCCACGCGATAATAACTGGCACGGTCGATCAAATCGGGAGCCGCCTGCTATTCCGGGGTTACGGGGTAGGCGAGCGGATGCGATCCATTGACGCCGCTCTCGTGGGCACTGACAGCCTGATCATCATCGACGAGGCCCATCTATCCGACCCATTCCTCACGACCCTGCGCGATGCGTTGGCAATTAACGCCAGCGAGGTAGGAGCTCGGCCGACGATCGTGACCATGTCGGCGAGCCCAGACAGCACCGATCGCGATGTGCATGGCATCAGCCGCGCGGACGAGGCAGACCCTGTCGCTAGCAAGCGACTGCTTGCCGCGAAGTTGTTGCACACGGTCTCTGTAAGCAGCCCGGCGGCGAATGCCGCGGTCGCCACGGCCGATGTCCTGACCTACTGGGCTAGGCAACTCGGCGGTCCGGGCAAGGTTACCGGAGTCGTGACGAACACGGTCACCATGGCGAGGGACGTGTTCGAGCTCCTGCGCAGCGAAGTCCCGGCAGCTAGCTGCGTGCTGCTCACGGGTCGCGTCCGGCCGGTCGATCGCGAGTACCTCCTCGCCGCCTGGTACCCGAAAATCAAATCCTTCGCCGCGCGCGACCCCGAAGCTGAGCTGTACGTCGTAGCTACCCAGACGATCGAAGCTGGGGCAGATATTGATCTCGACGGACTGGTGACGCAAGCCGCATCGTTGCCGGCGACCGTGCAACGGCTCGGACGGCTCAACCGGCTTGGCGGTCGCGGCGAGTCGCATGCTGTCGTTGTTCGCGCCGACAAGCTCCAGGACTACGTATACGGCTCAGCGAGCGACGAGACCTGGGACTGGCTGACCGAGCTGGCAGAGCCCAGGGTGCACAAGAGAAATCTTGCGCTCGGTGAACTGGCTGCCGTGAGCGTCTCGCCTGCTAAGTTGCGCGGCCTTGTGGAGGCCGTCCCAGCGGCGCGGCAAGAGAGCATGCGCGCAGAGAGGCCGTATGTCCCTGTGCTGTCCGAAACAGCGCTGAGCGTGTGGGCACGTACATCGCCCGCGCCGTGTCCTGACGTGCCTGTCGCGCCGTACCTGCATGGAATTGGCGCAGGCGGGCCGACGGCGTCGCTGGTGTGGCGTGATGATCTCCAAGGGGACGATCCGCAGAACTGGATCGCGAGCGTTGAGCGTATGCCTCCGAATGCCGACGAGGCTGTGGAGATCTCACTCAGCGCACTCCGACGGTGGCTGACGAGCATTGACGGCAGCAAGGCCGGTCAGCCGACATATCCGGGTCTGGCGATGAGCGACCTCGAATCGCAGGGTCACCAGGACGATTCGGATGACGTGGCAGCTTCGAGCGCTCGACTGTTGCGATTCAGAGGGATTGACAGGTCGGAGCCAGTCTCCGCGGCGGAAGTTGGGCCAGGAGACATCCTGGTTGTCAAGGCGTCATGGGGTGGCTGTGATCGCTACGGCTGGAATCCCGGCTCACCCGCGTCCGTCACCGATCTCGCCGATTTCGCGGGAGCAGGTCGGCGCGCGGCAGTCATCCGGGTGGGCCGGACAGTGGTCAAGGCCGTGCATGCGCTCGCACCCGAACTGACGGAGGCCATGGAGGGCGTCGTCGCTCAGGTGAGCTCCGATCTCGGCGAAGAAACAATTGACAATGCGGCCTACCGAAGCATGTTGAGCGAGGTGGTCCGTGATGACGCCAGAGACCTTCCTCATGTGCGGGTGCTGAGGAAGCTCGCGAGAGGCGCACTGGTTGAGCTGGAAGCGGGCCAGGCAGGCGACGGCCCAGCCGGAGACGAGCCGGTCGTAGCGCTCTTCGCCGTTCGTAGCACTGCCTGGAATGACGACGACAGCTCGGCAGGCTCTTCAGCATCAAGCTCACGCAAGCCAATCACTCTTGCCGCTCATCAAGGCGCTGTACGCCATAGGGCTGGTGAGTTCGCCGCTAATCTGCGCTTGCCGGCCGAAATTTCACGTTCGGTTAAACTTGCGGCGCTCTTCCATGACGAAGGGAAGCGGGACGACCGGTTCCAGATCATGCTGCATCGGGGTGACCGATGGCTGGCAAAGGCAGCCACCGAACATCTCGCCAAGTCGGGGATGGACCCGGCGGACCGAGCAGCGTGGCAGCGGGCTGCGCGTGAGTCTGGCTATCCACCCGGGATGAGGCACGAGGCGTTCTCAGCGCGCATAGCCGAAGGTCTGCTCTGCGGTGCCAAGGACGCTTACGGGGTCGCGGATAGCGAGATCGACCCCGATCTGGTCGTTCATCTTGTCTCGGCGCATCACGGGTGCGGCCGACCACTGTTTCCGCCGCTGATTGATCCGGATCCCCGGCAGATTGTAGTGCGGCGCCAGGATGGCGAAGATGTGGTTGTCGACACTACCAATTCGGTCGATTGGAATGGCCCAGGTCGCTTTTCCATGCTCTGCGAGAAGTACGGGTACTGGGGGCTGGCTCTGCTGGAGACCGTGGTCCGGCTGGCAGACATCTGGTGCTCGGCCCGTTCTGAGGAGGCGTGATGATCCAGACTGTCGAGTTGCCCGCGCTTGACGGACGTAGCGCTCTCGGCTTTCTCGCATCCCTCGGGCTCCTGCGGATGCTACAGCTTGCGGAAGTCGAGCCGTTGCGTCTGTCGTTCTCCCCTGTTAGCGGGACGGCCTTGCTGCACTCCCCGCTGGTCTCGGTCGATGAAGTGATCGAAAGACTCGAATACTTGCTGACCTCAAGCCCGGCGAATGCCGTCGTGGCCGGGAGCGATCCTCGATTTCCTCTCCTGGCCGGCAGGAACGCTGACCCGATGCGGCGTCCTCGGATGGAGTTCCGCCAACTGCTAGCCGAGATGACCTCCATCGACGAGAGAGCGTGCCGTGAATGGATGCCGTTCCTGTTTACGGACCTCGCCGTTGACGCGCAAGCGCGTTCGGATCTAACCCCGTTTTGCGCGCCAAGCGGCAAACAGAACCTCCGGACGTTCTTCGAGAAGCCTTTCTCGGCAGTCCGCGCCGATCCGACTTTGGTTCGCGAAGCCCTCCTCAGCTGGCGGCGAGTAGACGGATTCACTGGCGAGTACCTCGATCACCGAGTGCTCAACTCAGCGGCCGACGACCCGGCTGGCCGATCTGCCGAACGTGGCGTACCGGGGGCGACGTGGCTGGCTACCATGGCGATCCCGATGTTGCGCGTGACGGGCGATGGCGAGCGCATTCAGGCGACGCTGTGGTATAGAGTTTCCCGGCGTTCGTTCATGATCTGGCCACTATGGGAGCAGCCGCTTGACCGCTCGGCCATTACGGTCCTGATCGAGCATCCCTGCCTTACGCCAGTAGGGGATGGTCCTGCGGTGTCTGCTACCAAATGGCCCGACCTAGGAATATTCGCGGTTTACGGTGCGGAAAGGCAACGCATTCCGAATCGCAAATTCGCAGGCGTGCTGGCGCCTCGCGCAGTGGCGGTGACTTCGGAGTGACAATGCTGACGGCGCTGCACGGGAGTCCTCAGTGCTGCTCTGTCACTAGCGGGGATGCGCCCGCCGGATGAGTCGAGCCTGCTGCTCGGCGTTGTGATGGTAGACCTTTCGAGCCGATAGTGGCAGGAGATCGGGGCGGGTGTCAGGTAAGTGCTCGTAGGCGGCTGTATTATCGTAGGTCAGGCCGCTCGTTTTTCGCGAGCCGGTCGCACCACTCCTTTCACGAGTGGCTCCATTGAGGCGGCGGCTGGGACTCGACTGGGCCGCGCGGCGGACTTGGCATCGCTCCGCTCCTTCGGGAGCGGCTCCATTGAGGCAGATGGTTCCGTCGAAGCTGAAAGGAGGCACCGCTCCTTGCCGAGAGCAGCGACTTGGCGTTCCCGGCGCGGACTGGCTCGCCTTCCGGGGCCTCGTGTTATACCCCGCTCCTGGGTCGGAGGAACGCCGCGCACGACGGCCTGCGACGGGGACCGGGAACGGAGGGGGTTCCGCTGGCCGTTGTAGTCGGTCCCGGCCAGCCGCGACGTAGTGCGGCCGCTGGTGAGCTACCCGTCGCTGATCTTCAGAGCAGTGGCAGCCCGGACCGCAGCGAAGGACCCGACCGCGCGATCTCGCGGCCCGGGGCATCTTGCGCATCGTCGAATTCCGATCCGCCGCAGTGAGCAGGGCGGCTACGGTAGCTTCAGCGGAGCAAGCACGCTCATCTCGGCCTCGTCCGGTACCGCAGAGATAGCGGCTGATTGATGCGTGGTGATGTCGGGATCAGCTTCGATCTGCCCGAGGACGATGCGATGACTGGTGAACTGGGGCGGGTGAGGGTTCGATCCGGTTCCTGTCCCTGGCGCAGTCATGAGAAGCTGCCGGTAGCGTCTTCTGGTTGGCTGATGTTCTGGCCGCGGTGGCTGTGCGAGCGCTCAGGTGGAGGGTCAAATGCCGGGGAGCGCTCGCATGCAGGTCAGAGGGCCTTTTCGCTTCTTGGCAACTGCATAGTGGCTTGAGTTTTGGCGTGTGTAACGGAGGTGCTCGCAAACGGGCGCGTTATCGCAGGTCAGATGCCTCGTTTTTTGCGAGCCGTCGCTCCGCTCCTTCGGGAGCGGCTCCATTGAGGCGAATGGCGGATGGCGTGGCGTCCCTCGGTGAGCCGGGGCTCGTCGCTCCGCTCCTTCGGGAGCGGCTCCATTGAGGCGCTGCCCAGTTGGGCAAGAGCTGCTTGGACCCATTCGTCGCTCCGCTCCTTCGGGAGCGGCTCCATTGAGGCCTTGGCTACCCGCGATACCGGGCCGGTGGCTTCCGGGTCGCTCCGCTCCTTCGGGAGCGGCTCCATTGAGGCAAGGTCGCCTTTCCCTTGGGTTGCGGGTAAGGGAAGTCGCTCCGCTCCTTCGGGAGCGGCTCCATTGAGGCGCTGCCTCCAGGTCTCGTGCTCGGTCATTGGTCACGCCAGTCGCTCCGCTCCTTCGGGAGCGGCTCCATTGAGGCATCGAGGACGGCCGCACGATCGGCCTGATATCGATGTCGCTCCGCTCCTTCGGGAGCGGCTCCATTGAGGCCTGGATCGCGACAGTGCCGGGCTGCCGTGGTCGTACGGGTCGCTCCGCTCCTTCGGGAGCGGCTCCATTGAGGCCCTCCGGGGTGGCGCTCACGCTGACCTCCTCGACGAGTCGCTCCGCTCCTTCGGGAGCGGCTCCATTGAGGCCTGCGCCTGGGTGCTGACCATGACGGTGATGTCCTGTCGCTCCGCTCCTTCGGGAGCGGCTCCATTGAGGCACCGAGGTCGGCCACGCGTTGTACACGCGGTAGGCGGCGTCGCTCCGCTCCTTCGGGAGCGGCTCCATTGAGGCCACCTGCTCCGCGAGCCCGGTCACGTCGGCCTGCTTGGCGTCGCTCCGCTCCTTCGGGAGCGGCTCCATTGAGGCTCGAACCGCTCCCGGAAGGCGTCCATCTCTTCCTGGCGTCGCTCCGCTCCTTCGGGAGCGGCTCCATTGAGGCACCCACCACATCACGCGCACCGTCGAGGTCGTCCGGTCGCTCCGCTCCTTCGGGAGCGGCTCCATTGAGGCAATACATCCTAGATTTTTTTAAAAATTACAACTACGGTGTCGCTCCGCTCCTTCGGGAGCGGCTCCATTGAGGCTGCGGTCGCACCGTCTGTGAACGTCGATTATGGAACGCGTCGCTCCGCTCCTTCGGGAGCGGCTCCATTGAGGCACCTATTCGGATTGGCAGCTCTGGGACGTGGCCAAGTCGCTCCGCTCCTTCGGGAGCGGCTCCATTGAGGCCTGAATGCCTGCTACGACCGGGACGACCGGCAGTGGACGTCGCTCCGCTCCTTCGGGAGCGGCTCCATTGAGGCCCTTTAGCCTTAGCGTCGGGCGTTTCGTCGGGGGTGCGTCGCTCCGCTCCTTCGGGAGCGGCTCCATTGAGGCATTGTCATGAGAGTTGCCCAGGGAGCGGCTCCATTGAGGCGTCTACCGGGTGCCGTCCGAGGACTACGTAGCGGTGCGTCGCTCCGCTCCTTCGGGAGCGGCTCCATTGAGGCTAATGGAGGTACAGGATTTCCTGAGCCGCCACTTCGCCGTCGCTCCGCTCCTTCGGGAGCGGCTCCATTGAGGCCCGCTGGTCATCGAGCCGCGCCCGGACGGGCTGATCGTCGCTCCGCTCCTTCGGGAGCGGCTCCATTGAGGCAGCAAGTGCTCGACCACTCCCGGCAGGAGCTTGCTCGTCGCTCCGCTCCTTCGGGAGCGGCTCCATTGAGGCAGGTTTCCTTAGTATGTGTCATCTCCAGGAAGTCGGTCGCTCCGCTCCTTCGGGAGCGGCTCCATTGAGGCGTCGTAGACCGCCGACCATTCCGCCTCGCACTTTTCGTCGCTCCGCTCCTTCGGGAGCGGCTCCATTGAGGCGGGGTCACCGTGCACGAGGATCTGCTGCCGCTGCCGCGTCGCTCCGCTCCTTCGGGAGCGGCTCCATTGAGGCGGGTCGGCCCGAAGTTGATGCCGTTGACCACGGGCGTCCGTCGCTCCGCTCCTTCGGGAGCGGCTCCATTGAGGCGAGGTCCCCGCACGGAATGGCGGTCGCGACGACCTCGTCGCTCCGCTCCTTCGGGAGCGGCTCCATTGAGGCCCTCAGTTCGCGCTACTGCGCACTGGCGTACCGCTAGCGTCGCTCCGCTCCTTCGGGAGCGGCTCCATTGAGGCACCGCGTCGTCGAGCAGGCCCCTCAGGCGCGGCACGGTCGCTCCGCTCCTTCGGGAGCGGCTCCATTGAGGCATGATCATCCACTGGTAGCCGGTGAGCTGGATCACCACGTCGCTCCGCTCCTTCGGGAGCGGCTCCATTGAGGCATCGAATTGAAGACCGAGGACGGCAGGCGCACCCGCGGTCGCTCCGCTCCTTCGGGAGCGGCTCCATTGAGGCTCAACTGGGCCAAGTCGGGCAGGATCGCCCCGGCCCGTCGCTCCGCTCCTTCGGGAGCGGCTCCATTGAGGCAAGTGGCGCGAGGTGCAGTCCTGGCCGCCGCCGCCGTCGCTCCGCTCCTTCGGGAGCGGCTCCATTGAGGCCCGATCCACTCGATCTTGACCGTGTTCTTGTCGAACGTCGCTCCGCTCCTTCGGGAGCGGCTCCATTGAGGCCGTTTCCCCCTCCCCTGAGACCGGCCACCGTCCCAGCGTCGCTCCGCTCCTTCGGGAGCGGCTCCATTGAGGCGCGCCCCGCACGCGGCCGCCGGCGGCGCTGCTCGACAGTCGCTTCGCTCCTTCGGGAGCGGCTCCATTGAGGCGTCAGCGGCACCGAGAAGACCGCCGAGGGCAGGTAACGTCGCTCCGCTCCTTCGGGAGCGGCTCCATTGAGGCACTAGAGCCTTGCAATGGTCCATACTGGATCTATGACCGTCGCTCCGCTCCTTCGGGAGCGGCTCCATTGAGGCGACGCCACGATGAACGGCTTCAGCCTCGCGAGCAGGTCGTCGCTCCGCTCCTTCGGGAGCGGCTCCATTGAGGCGGTGAATCGTGCTCTGAATTCGACAGCAGGCCAGTGTCGCTCCGCTCCTTCGGGAGCGGCTCCATTGAGGCCAGAAGTACCTGGATCAGGTCCCGCCGCAGTTCACCGACCGTCGCTCCGCTCCTTCGGGAGCGGCTCCATTGAGGCCGCAGGCGCGAGCCCGAGAAGCCCCCGGCCGAACCGTCGCTCCGCTCCTTCGGGAGCGGCTCCATTGAGGCTACAAGGCCGAGCGCGCTAAGGAGGCGAAGCCTCGTGGCGTCGCTCCGCTCCTTCGGGAGCGGCTCCATTGAGGCGACCCGGCGGAGTGGATCGGCGGCCGGTCAACCGACCAGTCGCTCCGCTCCTTCGGGAGCGGCTCCATTGAGGCAACGTGACCAGCGCTTCTGCCTGCCAGAACATATTGGTCGTCGCTCCGCTCCTTCGGGAGCGGCTCCATTGAGGCGCGGCGGTGGTCCGGGCTATGCCGTATTCCTGCACCGTCGCTCCGCTCCTTCGGGAGCGGCTCCATTGAGGCTCAGCATCACCTAGTCCTCCAGCCGGCAGACGGTAACCGTCGCTCCGCTCCTTCGGGAGCGGCTCCATTGAGGCGAGACCTGGCCGTCGTCGGCGCCGTGGCCGGCCAGGTCGCTCCGCTCCTTCGGGAGCGGCTCCATTGAGGCTCACCCACCCGAACGGCACGAGGGCCGCCGGGGGCACCGTCGCTCCGCTCCTTCGGGAGCGGCTCCATTGAGGCGCTTTTGGCTCGAAAACGTGCTAGTTGACAAAGCCGCGTCGCTCCGCTCCTTCGGGAGCGGCTCCATTGAGGCAACATGGCCGCTGGCCGGACGGGCTCGGCGACGGGCGGGTCGCTCCGCTCCTTCGGGAGCGGCTCCATTGAGGCTGAGCAAAGCGTCGTAGCCCATGATCGGGATGAGCGCGTCGCTCCGCTCCTTCGGGAGCGGCTCCATTGAGGCTACATTCGCATGTCATTATCTAGTGCGGCAGAATCGCGTCGTCGCTCCGCTCCTTCGGGAGCGGCTCCATTGAGGCCGCTGAATCTTGCCCGCCGGAATGGTGAAAGAAAACGTCGCTCCGCTCCTTCGGGAGCGGCTCCATTGAGGCCAAACCTTTCGCGCCCGACGATTCGAGTACCGGCCCGTCGCTCCGCTCCTTCGGGAGCGGCTCCATTGAGGCGGGCTGGCCGAGTTCTCCAGGTACTTGATCTTGTAGCCGTCGCTCCGCTCCTTCGGGAGCGGCTCCATTGAGGCAATGACATCAGCACCCGGCGCACGCCGACGTGAGCGGACAGGTCGCTCCGCTCCTTCGGGAGCGGCTCCATTGAGGCTTCGTCACCGGCCGCTCGCCGTAGTCGATGATCGGCGTCGCTCCGCTCCTTCGGGAGCGGCTCCATTGAGGCCCCATAGCCGAGACCTCCATCTCGGTCAGGCCCCGGTCGCTCCGCTCCTTCGGGAGCGGCTCCATTGAGGCAACAACCCGCTCCAGCAGGGCCAGTCGGTCACCTCGTCGCTCCGCTCCTTCGGGAGCGGCTCCATTGAGGCACCAAGCTCGGCGACCGTGCCACATGGGTGCGGATCCGTCGCTCCGCTCCTTCGGGAGCGGCTCCATTGAGGCGTGCCCGACTCGTCCTATGCGGGCGGCGGGTACTGGGCGTCGCTCCGCTCCTTCGGGAGCGGCTCCATTGAGGCACCAGTGCGCCAAGCCCGGCTGCTCCGGGCGGGAAGTCGCTCCGCTCCTTCGGGAGCGGCTCCATTGAGGCCAGCGAGGCCGCCGACCCCTCGGCGTCCACCCACGACTGTCGCTCCGCTCCTTCGGGAGCGGCTCCATTGAGGCGCGTCGTTACAGGGGCCGCTTTAGTCGTGCCGGCCGGCGTCGCTCCGCTCCTTCGGGAGCGGCTCCATTGAGGCCGCGCTCGCGGCTGCACTGGCAGAGAGCGAGGCGAGTCGCTCCGCTCCTTCGGGAGCGGCTCCATTGAGGCGTCACGTCACCCACCGGCGGAGTCCCTGCGGATCTTGGCGTCGCTCCGCTCCTTCGGGAGCGGCTCCATTGAGGCTGGTCTCCGGTCGCCAAGCTCTTCGGCTATCCGGTGGATGTCGCTCCGCTCCTTCGGGAGCGGCTCCATTGAGGCCAGCGGCACGACATCGAGGTCAGCGGCGTTGAATTCGTCGCTCCGCTCCTTCGGGAGCGGCTCCATTGAGGCGACCACGGCGGCGACATCGCGCCCGGGCCGACGCTGCGTCGCTCCGCTCCTTCGGGAGCGGCTCCATTGAGGCAGCCACCTGCTGACCTGCGACCGGTGGATGCCGCCCGTCGCTCCGCTCCTTCGGGAGCGGCTCCATTGAGGCCAGATCGTGATCGTGTCGAATGAGCCGCCGGGCCGCGTCGCTCCGCTCCTTCGGGAGCGGCTCCATTGAGGCAAGGTCGGCTGGCTGCGTCATCCTGTCCCTCCCCATCGTCGCTCCGCTCCTTCGGGAGCGGCTCCATTGAGGCCAGCTGCAGGCCAGGGACGACAAGCACCTGTTCGGCGTCGCTCCCCTTCGGGAGCGGCTCCATTGAGGCCTCGGCGTCAAAACCGAAGGCGTCTAGCGATGGCGGACGTCGCTCCGCTCCTTCGGGAGCGGCTCCATTGAGGCGCGATGGCGCGGACGGCCAGCCGGTCAAGGTGAGCGTCGCTCCGCTCCTTCGGGAGCGGCTCCATTGAGGCAAGAACGTGGACGCGCCCGTTGCCTGCGGCACCATGACGTCGCTCCGCTCCTTCGGGAGCGGCTCCATTGAGGCGGGGCAGGTGGGGCACCATGACCGGCGAGGTGTTCGGGGTGTCGCTCCGCTCCTTCGGGAGCGGCTCCATTGAGGCCAGACGATCTACCCGTTCCATGCGGCCGCGATCGCCCGTCGCTCCGCTCCTTCGGGAGCGGCTCCATTGAGGCAGTTTCATTGCCCCTCTATTTGCAGCCTAGGCTTCGATCTAGTCGCTCCGCTCCTTCGGGAGCGGCTCCATTGAGGCCGGTCTCGGCCAGTATGCGGAAGATCACGCTCGGGGTCGCTCCGCTCCTTCGGGAGCGGCTCCATTGAGGCGCCGAGTGGGCACGTGTCCCGGTGTGGAGACGCCCCGCGTCGCTCCGCTCCTTCGGGAGCGGCTCCATTGAGGCCGGCACAGCCAGCCGCCGCGCCCGTCTGCCCGGATGTCGCTCCGCTCCTTCGGGAGCGGCTCCATTGAGGCGTCGAGCCGGTCCCAAAGGGGGAGCGCCGTCAGGGGCCGCGGTTCCTAAACTCCTAACGAACTCCTGGTTTCGCTAGGACTTGGAGTTCGGGACGGCCGCAACGGCAGCGACTGCCTGTACCAGTGCCCTGACCCTGTGGCGCGGCTTCATTGCGCCTGATTTTCAGGCTGAGTCTTGCAGGGCGTATGGGTTCAGGATCTGTCTGCCCCACAGCTGGCTGCGCTCGGCGGCGGTGAGCCGGGCGGCTTCTGCGGCTTCGTGCCACTCGGACCGGATGGTGCGTATCTGGTGGTTGATGATTTCTTCCGCCTCGGTCTTGGACAGCAGATAGTCGCTTGCAGCGGTGAGGCAGCCGGCGAGCTGGCTGTAGCGGTAGCCGTCCCTGCGGATTGCCATGGCCTGTGTCGCTTCGCCGCCGGAGCGGGGTTGCGGGCAGATGTCGTAGGCGGGGGTGAGCGTGAGGTTCTCGCCGTCCCAGAAGGCGGCGTGGTTGCGGGCGTGGTCGTCGGTGTTGCTGACGCAGATGTTGAAGACGATCCGGGAGAACAGCTCGCGGAGCGCTCTCCTTGGTTCGGTGAAGCGGTGCCGGATCGCGTCGGCTAGGTCGTAGTAAGTGGCGTAGCGGCCCATCATGACGTCCAGGTTGAGGATGGTCAGGGCCGAGACGACCATGCGGCGGTGCCGTCCGCCATCGGGTCGGTCGAACCGGTCGATGAGTAGCACGTCGCGGCCGAGCACTTCTATCAGCTCGGTTTCTGGAACATCAAGGCCGACCCGGCGGGCGAGTCCCATGGCGACTGCCTCGGCTTTGACGACCGGATAGTGGTCCGTGAGCGAGGACAGCTTGGCGATGAGCCTGCGGCTGCCGTCGTTCAGCAGCGCCTTCGGCCGTGCGCCGCCGATCGACGTGCCGTGCAGCAGGGCAGCCGCGAGCGCCGGCGGGAGTTGCTGGCCCGCCTCGAGCAGTTCGGCCGCTGTCACCAGCTCTTCGAGGGTGGCGTCGGTGGCCCGCGCCTGGTAGGTGGTCGGGCTGGCCTGGAAGTCGAGTGCCCCGATGCGGTCGGAGCCGGATTCGAGCAGGTAGGTGAGCAGGCTGAGGTCGCCTGTGTCGCTATCTGCCGTCAAGCGCCCGGCGTGCTCGGCAAGGATGACTCTCTGCCCCCACGCGTCCGGGCCGGCGTCGCGGATGCATCCGGCGGCGGTGAGCCCGGCTAGCGGGCTGATCGGGCCTCGTCGGAGCGGAAGCTCTGGTGCGTACAAGGGAATCGCGTCGGGACGGTCCAGGTAACTGCGTCCATAGGTGAAATAGACGATGTCGCCTCTCGTGTCCAGCCGGCCAGCGGTCACCGGATGGGCAGCGCCAGGAAGCCATGCCCACACGAACGCCCCGGCAGGCTCAGAAGTCATCGCTGACCGGCGCAGTGGGCTCGCGGACACGGGAGGGCAAGAGCGCGAGCCGATCGCGGCCGCGCTCCACCATGGATCGCAGCCCCTCGCGGTCGGTGCCGAACAACTCGATCCCGAGTATGGTCGCAACCTCGAAGACCGTACCGATCCCGACTGTGGGCGTGCCTCGCTCGATGTTCCTCAGAGTGACGGCTGAGATGCCGGCCCGCTCAGCCAGCGCGGTCTCGGTCCATCGCCTGGCTCGCCGGGCACGCGCCACCTCCAGGCCGAGGACCCTTACTGCGTCGATGGTCTGCGGTGAGTAGGGATGAGCGACGCGCATGCTTTATACCTTTGTTAAGATGCTTTAACGAAAGTATAAGGACTATTTTTGCCTCTGGCAACGTCGGTTGCTCGACTCGGCTGGGCTGGATCGAGCACGAGGCGGATTCGACGGTGCTGACACTGGTCAATAACCGCGAGGTTGGCGCGGCTGACTTCCTGGTGCGGGCTGAGTCGGCGTGGCTCCACTCCTTCGGGAGCGGCTGTTGAGCGGTGCCTAGGATGCCCATGTTTTGGCCTGTTGGCGGCGTTTATCGTGCCGACGATGAAGTTCGGCGTGGCGTCCTGGTCGGCGGCGGCGCCGTGCCAAGACTGTCGCGGACTGGTGGTGACCTTCTGTGCTGCGGGCGACTGGGGGACTTTGCATCGGAACGGTGCCGGGTCATGGTGATCGCGCCCGGCGAGTTGCTCGGGGCGGCTGCCGGTGCCAGGTTGCAACACCAACTGTCCCGGACGAGACGGCGAGGCCAGATCCTGGCGAGGGACGATGATCGAGGTTTTCGACACTGCGGCGGCCAGGATCGCCCTGGCTCGCCGGATGCTAGGTCGTCAGCAAGCTAGCCCGACGGTATCCCAGGCCGTGACAGACCACGGAGCGTGGACTCGACGCGACAGGCGGATCAGCGCGCAGGAGCGCGAGGTCATCCCGGATCCGTAGAGCGCGTCGTGGGCGAAGTCCGGGGCTGAGGTAGCTGGCGTCGCTGCTGCTGGTTGATGGGCCGTTGAGCGAGGTCCGTGACCCCGCAGGGGCGGGCGACGGCGTGCTGCTCGGCCTTCGCCAGGGCGGCGCCTGGCCGGTGCCGCCGCTGCTCGGGCAGCCAGATGCCGAGTTGAGGGCGGACCTAGAACTTTTCAGCCTGGAGGGTGAACGGTCGTGGACTAGGGCGGTGCTGGCTCTGTGCGACAAGTACGGACCCGTTTGCCCTGATTTGTTTTGAGGTGCATGTGCGAGGGGGTATGGGCGTCGAGCGCCGACGTCGCTGAAACAGCCTCGATCCTGGAAGCCGCGCTGGGCGGTTTCGATGACCAGCAGGCTCGCGTTGCCAGGACAGGGTGCGCAAACAGCCCAGTCATCGTTGCCTTGCTGCCCGGTGTTTGTTCCAGCGCCTGATCGGCTCACCGCCGACCTTGCACCAGCGAAGCACCAAGGTGCTGAACTCCTAGCGAACTCCTAATTTGGCTAGGACTTGGAGTTGGTGGTTGGCATGAGCCTACGAGCCGCCGCCCCGAACCTGCGCCGCCTTCAGCGATCTCTGGCTGCTAGCGGACGGCTTCACCGGCGAGTACCTCGATCACCGTGTGCTCAACTCGGCGGCCGATGACCCGGCTGGCCGTTCCATTGAGCGCGGCGTGTCGGCGCGACCTGGCTGGCTACTATGGCGATTCCGATGCTTCGCGTTTCCGGCGATGGTGAACGCATTCAGGCGACACTGTGGCATAGGATCTCGCGGCGATCGTTCATGATCTGGCCGCTATGGGAGCAGCCGCTTGACCGTTCGGCCATTACGGTCCTGATCGAGCATCCCAGCCTAACGCCTGTTGACGATAGTCCGGCCGTATCCAGCCGAAACTGGCCGGACCTTGGCATCTTCGCGGTTTATGGTGCGGAAAGGCAGCGCATTCAAGGTCGCAACTTTGCCGGAGTGCTCGCACCTCGCCGAGTGGCGGTGACTTCGGGATGACGATGCTCGGCTGCCGGAACTGGTCGCGCTCACCCCTGCGAGGTGGCGCGAGTGACCCACTCGATGTATGACGCCGACCCATCCCTGATCTCGATAGCAGTGACTTCCGGATTCTCCCACGGGTGCTGCGCCACGATGTGCTCCTGAAGCCCGGGGAATCGATCGGCGGTGGTCTTGAAGAACACCTGCCACTCTTCCCCCTCGCCGTACTCGCCCCCGTGCCAGAACGCCGACATGGCAGGACCAAGCACCTGACCGCCCGCTGCCAGCTTCGCGCGCACAGCCGAACGAAGAAGACCGGCCGCCTCATCACGGCTCCCGGCAACGGTTGATACGAGCAGCAAGTCAGGCATGAGCGTGAGCCTAGCTGACCATCGTCTGACAGCGGCGTGCCCTCGGTGCCAGGCCAGGGTGCGCGGACAGTGCAGCCGCCCGGCATGCGCTGCCTTCAGCACCTCTGGTTGCTACTGGAAAATGCTGTAAATTACTGGAAGGAGAGCTAAGGTCTACCTATGACCGATGAGATGGGCGTGCGTGGTACATCGGGCGGCTCAGGCTGAGCGGCACCTCACGAAGCACGGCTCCGGACGGCTTGGCCAGGCGGCCATTGGTCACCTACGACAAATGAATCCATAGGGAATCACCCATCTGGAGGAGAGCAAGTGACCAGTCTCGCCGATCAGCCAGTCGCTCCCGGGACGATGGTGCCGGATTTGCCGGAGTTGGTGCCGGCTCGGATGCTGAACGAGTACGCCTACTGTCCTCGGCTGTTCTTTCTTGAGTGGGTGGACAAGGCATGGGCGTCGAGCGCCGACGTCGCTGAAGGGGACCGGCGGCATCGGAAGGTGGATAGCGGGGGAGGGGCTGCGCCCCTGCCTGATGAGGGCGTACTGCGGGCGGCGCGGTCAATTGAACTGTCGAGCGAGCGGCTCGGCATTTCGGCGAAGCTCGATCTGCTTGAGGGCGCGAGCGGGGGCGTGGTGCCTGTGGATCTCAAGAAGGGGCATCCGACGCCGGAAGGCAAGCCGTGGGAGGCGGATGCCGTTCAGGTGTGCGCGCAGGTGCTGTTGCTGCGGGAGCAAGGGTACGCATGCGAGCGCGGCGAGATCTTCTACGCGGAGACTCGGCAGCGAGTCGTTGTGGAGCCCACGCCTGAGCTGGTGGAGCGCACGCTGGCCATCGTGACCGAGGCGCGGTCGGCGGCGGCACGGCTGGCGCCACCGCCTCCGTTGGAGGCGAGCCCGAAGTGCCCGCGTTGCTCGCTGGTGGGGATCTGCCTGCCCGACGAAGTCAACCTGCTGGCCAGGCGTAACGACAGTAAGCCGCGGCGGCTGATCGCTGCCGATCCTGACGCGGTGCCGCTCTATGTCACCGAGCCTGGGTCGATGGTCGGGATCGACGGCGGTCGGCTGGTTGTCAGCAAGCGGCGGGAACCGCTGGCCAGCGTCAGGCTGATCGACGTGCTGCATGTGTGCGCGTTCGGGAACGTGCAGGTGAGCGCTCAGGCGATGCGGAGCATGTTCGAACGGGACATCGATGTCTTTCATTTCTCCTACGGGGGCTGGCTGCTCGGGTTGACGACTGGGTTGCCGAGTAAGAACGTCATGCTGCGGATACGGCAGACCACGTCGGCGGCTCGGGGGCAGCTTGGCGCGCCCAGGCGGATGATCGCCGGGAAGATCAGGAATTGCCGGGTACTGCTGAGGCGCAACGGCGGCGAGTCGGCAGCGCGAGTGGTCGGGCAGCTCGGGGAGCTTGCGCGGCGGGCTGAGGAGGCGGGCGGAGCGGCTGAGTTGCTGGGGATCGAGGGTGCAGCCGCGCGATTGTATTTCGAGGCGCTGCCGGGGCTTATCGGCAGGGTGGATGAGCTTCCTGGGCCGGCGTTCACGGGTTTGCGGAATAGGCGTCCGCCTGCTGACGCGATCAACTGCCTGCTTTCTTTCTGCTATGGGCTATTGACGAAGGAACTTCTGGCAGCATGCCTGGCGGTGGGCTTTGATCCGTACATCGGGCTCTTTCACCGGCCGCGCTTTGGCCGGCCTGCGCTGGCGCTGGACCTGGCGGAGGAGTTCCGGCCGCTGCTGGCGGATTCGACTGTGCTGACGTTGGTCAACAACCGCGAGGTTGGCGTGGCTGATTTCGTGGTGCGGGCCGGTGCGGTGGCGCTGACGCCGGGCGGGCGGAAGGCGGTCATCCGCGCGTGGGAGCGGAGGCTGACGACGCAGGTGCGGCATCCGCTGTTCGGTTATCAGGTGAGTTACCGGCGTGCGGTGGAGTTGCAGGCGCGGATTCTGGCGGCATATCTGATCGGTGAGCTGGCGAAGTATGAGCCGCTGGTGACGAGGTAGGTTGTTATGGCGCGGCGGCGTTATCTGGTTGCGTACGACATTCGCGAGGATCGGCGGTTGCGCAGTGTCGCTGCGTGCGTCGAGGGTTACGGTGAGCGGATTCAGTATTCGGTGTTCATCTGTGATCTGTCGGATGAGGAGGCAGTGCTGCTGCGCGGTGATCTTGAGGTCCGGATCAGGTCGTATGAGGACAGTGTCATGATCATTGACCTGGGGCGGGCAGGGGACTCGGGCCGGTTCCTGTTTCTGGGGCATCATGAGAAGCTGCCGGTGTCGAGTGCGGTGATTGTCTGATGTTCTCGGCGTCGTGGCCGTGCGAGCGCTCAGGTGGAGGGTCAAATGCCGGGGAGCGCTCGCATGCAGGTCAGAGGCTGTTTTCGTATCTTGACAACTGCATAGTGTGTGGATCGTATGATGGTTTTTGGTAGGTGCTCGCAAACGGGCGCGTTCTCGCAGGTCAGATGGCTCGTTTTTTGCGAGCCGTCGCTCCGCTCCTTCGGGAGCGGCTCCATTGAGGCCGGGAGAGCACGAGGGCAGGCTGTCCCTGTGGATCGGGGTCGTCGCTCCGCTCCTTCGGGAGCGGCTCCATTGAGGCTTGACCACTTTGGGCGACAAGTACGGGCTGACCCAGGTCGCTCCGCTCCTTCGGGAGCGGCTCCATTGAGGCATGAGCATGGCCAGGAACATCCCGCCCGAGCCGCCGTCGCTCCGCTCCTTCGGGAGCGGCTCCATTGAGGCAGCGCTGCGCCGGCCAGGATGCGGCGGCGGCAGGAGGTCGCTCCGCTCCTTCGGGAGCGGCTCCATTGAGGCCCCTCACGTCACGGCGAGCGGCACTGACCGGCCCTCGTCGCTCCGCTCCTTCGGGAGCGGCTCCATTGAGGCGTACGGCGATGCGAGGGAACCTGCCAGCGCATGCCGCTCGTCGCTCCGCTCCTTCGGGAGCGGCTCCATTGAGGCACATCGTCCGCGCCTTGCGCCTCGTCGATCAGGATCGTCGCTCCGCTCCTTCGGGAGCGGCTCCATTGAGGCGGCAATGCGTTCTTCGGCGGCGTGTCGGTCTACGACTCGTCGCTCCGCTCCTTCGGGAGCGGCTCCATTGAGGCTCGCTCATGGCTGCGGGTGCCATCCTGGCTCGAGTGCCGTCGCTCCGCTCCTTCGGGAGCGGCTCCATTGAGGCCACCCTGCTATGGCCATCAGGTCGTCCACGTTGCCGTCGCTCCGCTCCTTCGGGAGCGGCTCCATTGAGGCGACGAGATCCGCTACGTCGAGTCGCTCAGCCGCCCGCTGAAGGTCGCTCCGCTCCTTCGGGAGCGGCTCCATTGAGGCGCGATCGAGCACGCGGTGCGGCCCTCGCTGATCTCCGCGGTCGCTCCGCTCCTTCGGGAGCGGCTCCATTGAGGCTTCTCCGCGTACCAGTTCGAAGCGAGCTGGAACGGCGTGTCGCTCCGCTCCTTCGGGAGCGGCTCCATTGAGGCTGGATAACTCCGCCTCGCGCACGCGCTTCCAGGTTGCGTCGCTCCGCTCCTTCGGGAGCGGCTCCATTGAGGCCGTGCCTCCTGCCTGGCGGTTGTGCCCTGCCCTGCCTGCCTGTCGCTCCGCTCCTTCGGGAGCGGCCCCATTGAGGCGTCTCAAGTGCGCTTGCCTCCATGCCGGTAGGGTCGTCGCTCCGCTCCTTCGGGAGCGGCTCCATTGAGGCTGCGAGACCACCATGCAGACCATGGTCGGCGCGTTCGTCGCTCCGCTCCTTCGGGAGCGGCTCCATTGAGGCCATCGGGCCGGACCTCGTCGCCTTTGAGAATCGCGCGTCGCTCCGCTCCTTCGGGAGCGGCTCCATTGAGGCGGGCCCCAGCAGATCCGGGTGCCCCCGGTGCGCAAGGTCGCTCCGCTCCTTCGGGAGCGGCTCCATTGAGGCTCGATCTCGGCGACCTCGGAGAACATCAGCCGCGCCCGTCGCTCCGCTCCTTCGGGAGCGGCTCCATTGAGGCCCCCAGATGCGGACTAGCTCCTTGGCGAGGTGGATCGACGTCGCTCCGCTCCTTCGGGAGCGGCTCCATTGAGGCGCGAATTACGTCCCAATGTGCTTATTATCGCTCTCGCGTCGCTCCGCTCCTTCGGGAGCGGCTCCATTGAGGCCGATCACCGAGCCCGACGCTGCCGCGACAGTCGAGGGTCGCTCCGCTCCTTCGGGAGCGGCTCCATTGAGGCAGCGCGATCTTGGAGGCGTTGACCGCGAGCGCGGCGAGTCGCTCCGCTCCTTCGGGAGCGGCTCCATTGAGGCCGCCAAGCTCATCGCCGGCATCTCGCCAGGCAAGGCGTGTCGCTCCGCTCCTTCGGGAGCGGCTCCATTGAGGCGGCAAGCTCGCCACGCGCATATCCACCATTCCCGCATGTCGCTCCGCTCCTTCGGGAGCGGCTCCATTGAGGCCCCGACCTGGCCGCGAACTTCGCGCCGTCGCTCGCGCTGACGTCGCTCCGCTCCTTCGGGAGCGGCTCCATTGAGGCGCGAACTTGCGCCACTGGCCGGCCTTGTCCGGCTCGCGTCGCTCCGCTCCTTCGGGAGCGGCTCCATTGAGGCAGCTTCGCCATCGCCGGAGAGGTCTTGCCGCCGCTAATCGTCGCTCCGCTCCTTCGGGAGCGGCTCCATTGAGGCCTGGGGTGCCCAGATCCGCTATGACGGCACGCTCGTGTCGCTCCGCTCCTTCGGGAGCGGCTCCATTGAGGCAACGTCGGCGACCCCCGGGCGGACATCGGCTTCACGTCGCTCCGCTCCTTCGGGAGCGGCTCCATTGAGGCATGTGCAGCACCGCCGGGCCGTTGCGCAGGGGCACGGCGTCGCTCCGCTCCTTCGGGAGCGGCTCCATTGAGGCACCCGCATAGAGCTTGACCGCAGCACCGTGGCGGCCGTCGCTCCGCTCCTTCGGGAGCGGCTCCATTGAGGCGGCCAGTCACAAAGTCGTCTGCTACGGCGATAGGCACGTCGCTCCGCTCCTTCGGGAGCGGCTCCATTGAGGCGATGCGACAAGAGCGACCGCGTAAACCAGGAGACTGGTGTCGCTCCGCTCCTTCGGGAGCGGCTCCATTGAGGCCCCGGAGGAGGGCTCGTGGGCGTGGCGGTCATGACGTCGCTCCGCTCCTTCGGGAGCGGCTCCATTGAGGCCCGACCCCGGGGTCGCCGTCGAGCATCACCAGGTGACCGTCGCTCCGCTCCTTCGGGAGCGGCTCCATTGAGGCCGGACCACGGCCCGGGACCTGGACTCGGGGAAGGCGCAGTCGCTCCGCTCCTTCGGGAGCGGCTCCATTGAGGCCGGACCACGGCCCGGGACCTGGACTCGGGGAAGGCGCAGTCGCTCCGCTCCTTCGGGAGCGGCTCCATTGAGGCCGGACCACGGCCCGGGACCTGGACTCGGGGAAGGCGCAGTCGCTCCGCTCCTTCGGGAGCGGCTCCATTGAGGCGGCAGCGGCACGCACGTCTTCGCGTGCGCCTTCCAGTCGCTCCGCTCCTTCGGGAGCGGCTCCATTGAGGCAGGACCATTGCGCCGACGAGGAACTGACCTGGATGCGTCGCTCCGCTCCTTCGGGAGCGGCTCCATTGAGGCCTGCCGTCCGGCGGTTGCCGTCCGGTGGTCTGGGTGGCCGGCGTCGCTCCGCTCCTTCGGGAGCGGCTCCATTGAGGCGCCTTCTCCCAGACAATGTCCTGGCTAAGCTTCCAGTCGCTCCGCTCCTTCGGGAGCGGCTCCATTGAGGCCCAACTACGCCGGAGACACGGTTCTGGGTGCCTACGGGCCGTGTCGCTCCGCTCCTTCGGGAGCGGCTCCATTGAGGCCCGGAGTCGTACATCGCTTCGGCAGCGGTCCTGCCGTCGCTCCGCTCCTTCGGGAGCGGCTCCATTGAGGCGAGATGCTGACAGGTCAGGTTAGCGTGTCGTTTGATTGTCGCTCCGCTCCTTCGGGAGCGGCTCCATTGAGGCAAACGCATGGCAACCGAGCATGTCAGCTCGATCAGGTCGCTCCGCTCCTTCGGGAGCGGCTCCATTGAGGCTGTGACGAGTGCTCCCGGAGCCTTTACGAGGGCTTCGTGTCGCTCCGCTCCTTCGGGAGCGGCTCCATTGAGGCGGATCGATGCCGCCGACTTCCCCGAGCCTTCTCAGGTGTCGCTCCGCTCCTTCGGGAGCGGCTCCATTGAGGCGACGCTGGGCGGCCATTCGGGTTTCCAGTCGCTGATGTGTCGCTCCGCTCCTTCGGGAGCGGCTCCATTGAGGCCGGTCGAGGCACCGGAGCGCGGCGAGGACGGCGGCTACGTCGCTCCGCTCCTTCGGGAGCGGCTCCATTGAGGCCGGTCGAGGCACCGGAGCGCGGCGAGGACGGCGGCTACGTCGCTCCGCTCCTTCGGGAGCGGCTCCATTGAGGCGCTGTCCATGACGGGCGCCTCCAGGAACCGGACTGAGTCGCTCCGCTCCTTCGGGAGCGGCTCCATTGAGGCGCGACCTGCCCGCGCCCGAAGGACTTCCGCAAGCGCGACGTCGCTCCGCTCCTTCGGGAGCGGTTCCATTGAGGCGGAATCATGAGGTCAATGCAGCTAAGTGTGCGGGACGTCGCTCCGCTCCTTCGGTAGCGGCTCCATTGAGGCACGCTCATCGTGCACGACGGCCCCGGGTGGACCGAGTTCGTCGCTCCGCTCCTTCGGGAGCGGCTCCATTGAGGCGTGCTAGCAGACGATACCTGCGTGTAAACGTTTCCCGTCGCTCCGCTCCTTCGGGAGCGGCTCCATTGAGGCATGGTGATGCAGCAGGTCTGGTCGCCGGACTGGGAGCGTCGCTCCGCTCCTTCGGGAGCGGCTCCATTGAGGCAACATGGGCACCGTCACCATCGCGACGGCGACCACCGGTCGCTCCGCTCCTTCGGGAGCGGCTCCATTGAGGCAGCACCGAGTGGGCCATTCCTGCGGCGACGGATTCCGTCGCTCCGCTCCTTCGGGAGCGGCTCCATTGAGGCATATAGCTCCAGGCCGCCATCACCTTGTCCGCGCGTCGCTCCGCTCCTTCGGGAGCGGCTCCATTGAGGCCACGTGTTCGAGGTCGTCTGCTTGACGTTGCTTATCCGTCGCTCCGCTCCTTCGGGAGCGGCTCCATTGAGGCCTGCTGAGGCTCGGCAGCGAGCTGAACCGGTCGCCGTCGTCGCTCCGCTCCTTCGGGAGCGGCTCCATTGAGGCCCTGCGGGAGACGAACAGGTTGCCCTCGTCATCCTCGTCGCTCCGCTCCTTCGGGAGCGGCTCCATTGAGGCGATGGTGCGTTCGCGTGGCATGGCTCGGTCTCCTTGTCGCTCCGCTCCTTCGGGAGCGGATCCATTGAGGCCGTCATGTACTGGCAAATCGGGATTAGACGTAAATTCGTCGCTCCGCTCCTTCGGGAGCGTGCGCCAGCTCACGATCACGCGGCCGTGCAGCCGCGTGTCGCTCCGCTCCTTCGGGAGCGGCTCCATTGAGGCGTGCCCGTGGCCGACCCGGTGGCCTGGGTGACCTCGGCGTCGCTCCGCTCCTTCGGGAGCGGCTCCATTGAGGCGACCACGGCATCGGGCCACTCGGCCGGGTCGTGCAGTTGTCGCTCCGCTCCTTCGGGAGCGGCTCCATTGAGGCATGTGCCGGCCCGTGCCCGTGTCCAGGCTGTCGAGTGTCGCTCCGCTCCTTCGGGAGCGGCTCCATTGAGGCGCGGTAGTCCTTGGGGAGTTCGCTGCCGGGCTTCATTGTCGCTCCGCTCCTTCGGGAGCGGCTCCATTGAGGCGATCGAGTCGAGATTCGCCCAAGGCGAACCCGCGTAGTCGCTCCGCTCCTTCGGGAGCGGCTCCATTGAGGCCCCCTGCCATGAACACGGATTCATGATCCCCTGCCCGTCGCTCCGCTCCTTCGGGAGCGGCTCCATTGAGGCCATGCCTGCCTTGCGGCCAGCCCGCAGACCATCGTGATCGTCGCTCCGCTCCTTCGGGAGCGGCTCCATTGAGGCGCCGACAATGCCGAGTGGTCGCAGTACGTCATCAACTACGTCGCTCCGCTCCTTCGGGAGCGGCTCCATTGAGGCCGCCGCGTCATCCGGCCCGGCAGGCTCCGGTTCCGGGTCGCTCCGCTCCTTCGGGAGCGGCTCCATTGAGGCGACAAGTTCGCCGCGGGCGGGTGGTCCGCCGCGATGACATCGCTCCGCTCCTTCGGGAGCGGCTCCATTGAGGCAACAACCACACCGGCAAGCGGGCGCTCACCCTCACCATGTCGCTCCGCTCCTTCGGGAGCGGCTCCATTGAGGCTTCCATGCCTCAGTCACGGCTACGGCCAGCCGGTGCGTCGCTCCGCTCCTTCGGGAGCGGCTCCATTGAGGCAACCTGTCGTACGGGTCGGCGTCGTGGGCGTTCGGCCGTCGCTCCGCTCCTTCGGGAGCGGCTCCATTGAGGCCGGTCAACGTGGCGCGTCGGCCACGAGCTGCACCTCGGTCGCTCCGCTCCTTCGGGAGCGGCTCCATTGAGGCCTGGCTCGCGACGACCCGGACGGTACCCTCAGGCCGTCGCTCCGCTCCTTCGGGAGCGGCTCCATTGAGGCCCAGTAGTTTTGTCCAGCAATCTTGAACCGAAGTTGCACGTCGCTCCGCTCCTTCGGGAGCGGCTCCATTGAGGCGGCGTACCGCACCAAGGCCTGCGCGTCGAGACGCACGTCGCTCCGCTCCTTCGGGAGCGGCTCCATTGAGGCTGCGCCTCCCCGCGCAACTCCGCGAGCTCCAGCGCGTCGCTCCGCTCTTTCCGGGAGCGGCTCCATTGAGGCGAGATCGCGCTCATGTACGGCTGGGTCGCGCTCGTGGTCGCTCCGCTCCTTCCGGAGCGGCTCCATTGAGGCCGGACAACCCGGCCGAAGACTTCGCGGGCGCGACTGCGTGGTCGCTCCGCTCCCACGGGAGCGACTCCATTGAGGCAGCCGGTTCTCGCCACCGTGCGGCTCAGCGACGCCGGCCACGCCCAGGCCGACCTGTGGGCCCGCATCAGCAAAGCCCACGGCGTCGATACCGCGCTGGCCGCCGTCAGCGAACTGGCGCCGCTCCTCGGTGCCGCCGGGTTCACCGCCGCCAGCCCGCTGGCTAAAGCCCGCGCCGACCTCCCGGCCCTGCAGTACGCCGACGGCATCCACGACAGCCTGTACCGTTCCGGAGGCAAGACCCTGCTCGACAGCCACCGGTCACCCGCCGACATGGTGACAACACTTCCGGTATTCACCGAGCCGAACACCGTGCTGCCCGCCAGTGCCTGACCCGAGCCCACCTCAGCCGGCAGGGCAGCCGTTCTCCAGGTAAACAGCCTGACCCGTCGACCGCGCCGCCACGCATGCCACAACGCGACGAGCCAGCAGCGGCGACAGCCGCTGCCCGGCCTCCTCGCCATTACAGAACGCGAATCCGCGCAGCTCCTCCGGTGGCACTCTGATCGCGGCGGCGTCGTGCGCGGTCAGGAGCCCGCCGTCGAACACCACCATCAGCCCCTCGGTCCGGTCCGGCTGCGGCGGCACCCAGTCGATCGCCAGCAATCCGCCGACCGGACACGACAAGCCCAGCTCCTCTTGCAGCTCCCTGGCCACCGCATCGCGAGGCGACTCCCCGGCCTCCACCGCGCCACCGGGGATATCCCAGTACGGCTTGTATGTTGGCTCTACCAGCAGCACCCGGCCGGCAGCGTCGAAGAACAGCGCTCCCGCGCCCATCCGCTTACGCGGCAAGGTCGCCGTGTAGTCGGCCGCACCAGGCCCGTCCCTCCACTCGCTCACAGCAGTCATCGAGCGCACCTTACCGGCCACGAGTAACGCGCACCTGGAACTCCCTGAGAGCCACCCCGGGCGCCCCGTCTGGAGTGTGTGGCCTGCGCTGGTGCTGGACCTGGCTGAGGAATTCAGGCCGCTGCTGGCGGATTCAACGGTGTTGACGCTGGTCAATAACCGCGAACTGGCTGCGGCCGATTTCGTGGTGCTGCCGCGCCCGCCGACTTGAGCATCAGCCGCCTCCAGGCGGCCAGGGTCTTCCGGGCCAGCGGTAATCAAGGGCGCGCACCGCCCCGTGTAGTCAGCCGCAACCCGCGCGCAGTCGTCGAGCCGGCCCTGCCGCAGCAGCACGAAGTACTTCCCGTCCGCCGCCGCTAGCGTCGTCAGGTCATCGCCCGCATCTTGGAGAGCCAGGTCGATCGCCTCTGCGGCGGGCGCGAACTGGCCGACCTGCGCCAGCATCGACGCAGCAAGCTGCCGGATCTCCGAACGGACCTGCCAGGCACGAGCCTCATGACGGCTAGCGGACACACGCCTTTGACGACACCGTCCGTGACATGGTCAACCAGAGAATGAAATCTACTTCGCTCGTCGCAGCCTCGTGTGCCGACTCCAGATGCAACGATGGTCTCCAGCTCCCAGCACGTAGTCTGAGTGAAGCGGTCAGAGCTACGGGCTCACAACTGCGCACTTAGGTCGGAGCTACGGGCTCATAACTTCGGAACGACCACAAACGCAAGCGAAACACCCCATGTGCCGCACATGGGGTGTTTCGCATTCAGCCTGAAGTCGCTTAGGGCGGAGGTCGCTCATCGTGGCTCCACCGCGTCGCGCGATGAGGATGTCGTTCGGGGCGGCTTCCAGCCTGCCCGTATTGCAGCACGGTGCGGTCCCGAGTACCCGACCGCCTCCGGGCTGATTGCCGCGCTGTTACGGCCAATGCGGTCGTGGATAATTGACCAGCTTGGCTCCAAATTCTATTAGCATGCAGCCGCGATTCGGATAGCTCGTCAGTTTTAGGATTTTTCTGGCGATAATGCTGAGATCGAAAAGATTATCTGCCGAGTAGTGGCAAACACCCACCTGCGGTGACCGCTTTGAGCACAATGGACCCGGGCTCGGCTTCGCTGTGAATAGCCCTTGTGCGAAGTTCTTGACGAAGGGTGAGCATGGCTGATTTCGGCGAGTTCTTTCGCTTGGCCACGGCCGCGGACGAGCGGCCCGAGGGAAATGAGCCGCATGGCTATCAGACCAGGTTGGCACTCAATGGGCTGCCTGCTGTCGTGCAAGCGCCGACCGGGGTCGGCAAGACGGGGATCGTGTTGGCATGGCTGTGGCGCCGGTTGCACGGGCCCGATCCGGGCGAGACGCCTCGGCGGCTGGTCTATGCGCTGCCGCAGCGGAGCCTTGTTGAGCAGGTGGCTGGCGAGGTCACTGGCTGGCTGCAGCGGCTTGGCCTGGCCGATGAGGTCGCGCTGCACGTCGTGATGGGCGGCGCTGGCGCTAGCCAGGGGCAATGGCGGCAGGACATGCAGTCTCCCGCCATCGTGGTCGGCACGGTGGATTCGCTTGTCTCCAAGGCGCTTAACCGAGGTTACGGGATCGGGCGGGCGATTTTTCCCATTGACTTCGCGCTGGTTGCCAACGGTGCGCACTGGGTCATCGACGAGATTCAGCTCTGCCCGGAATCGACTGCCACCTTGCGTCAGCTCGCCGCCTTCGCGCGGTCGCTCGGGACGGCCGAGCCGTTCGGACTGACTTGCATGTCGGCCACGGCTTCCGAGTCGCTTTTGTGCACAGTTGATAATTCGGTGCTGGCGCGCGGTGATGTGCTGGGGATTGAGCCGGGGGAGCGAACAGGGGAGCTGGCGGTCAGGCTCGGGGCGAGCCGGACCGTACGGCGGTTGGCTGGTCAGCTTGGCGGCTATCGGGCTATTGCCCAGTTCGCCGCTGAGCGGCACCGGCCTGGCACGCTGACGCTCGTCGTGCTCAATACAGTTGACGCCACGCGGAGGGTCTATGCCGCGATGCCGTCTGTCGATGCCGCGGTGACGCTGGTCCACTCGAGGTTTCGAGGGCGCGACCGGGAGGCCCTGGCGGAGCGAGTCGCGGGGCAGCCGGAAGGCGCCGGGCACATCGTGGTCGCCACCCAGGTCGTCGAGGCTGGGCTTGACCTCAACGCCGCGCTGCTGGTGACCGAGGCGGCGCCGTGGCCGAGCGTGGTGCAGCGGGCCGGGCGCTGCAACCGGACCGGGCGGCTGGACAGCGCTGAGCTGTGGTGGGTGCCTCCGGCCAAGCACCTGCCATACGAAGCGCCTGACATCGCGGCGTCCGTTGCCGAACTTGAGGAGCTTGAAGGCGAGTCGCTGACCAGTGAAGGCTTGCTTGCGCGTCGGGTCGCCGTCACCGAGCCGGTGATCGCGGTGCTGAGGCGACCGGACCTGATCGGGCTGTTCGATACCGCACCCGACCTGAGTGGCGCCGACATCGATGTCGCGCCCTACGTGCGGGACACGGACGAGCTCGACGCGCATCTTATCTGGGCTACCTGGACGCCTGAGCTGGTCGATGGGCGGCCCGCGGGTGACGGCCGGCCGCCCGCTGACGCCAAGGCGCCGCCAGGGGAGTGGCGGTGCCGCGCGCCGCTGGGGGAAGTGGCCGCGCTTGCGAAGCGAGTCCCGGTGTGGCGGATCGACCAGGCGCTGGGACGGTGGACGCGGATCACGCCCAGCGAGCGCGCTCGACCCGGTGAAGTCTTGCTGGTCGCGGCAGCCGACGGCGGGTACGACCCTGCGACCGGATTCGATCCGACCTCGAAGCGTTCTGTGCCTGACTGCCCGTCCCTCGACCCGGTCGCGGAGCCGGCGGCCGGGGCCGAGGACATGTACTCTGCCGACTCGGCCAGCGTGGCACAGCGTGACTGGGTGTCGCTGCAGCAGCACAGCGACGACACCCGAGCTCAGGCCGACGCGCTGATCAAGCGGATCGGTCCGAGGCTGCCCGAGTCGGCTAGGCGCGCGGTCGTGTGCGCCGCTTACCTGCATGACGCTGGCAAGGCGCACGAGATCTGGCAGGACGCCCTGTGCGCGCTGGCCAGCGACGATGACCGGGCGAGGATCGAAGCTGGCCTGCCCTGGGCCAAGTCCGGGCAGGACGGGCGGCTGGTGTTCGCGGGCAACGTTGCGTTCCGGCATGAGCTGGCGTCGTTGCTGCTCATCGACGGGCCGCTGCGGGGGCTGGTAGATGGCGACGCCGACCTCGATCTCGTTCGGTATCTCGTGCTCGCACATCACGGCAAGCTCCGGGTCCAGGTCCGTGACCCCGGCGAGGCGAGTCACGGTGTTCTGCTCGGCCTTCGGCACGGCGGCGTCTGCTCGGTGCCCCCGCTGCTCGGGCAGCCAGATGCCGAGCTGAGGGTGGACCTAGAACCTTTCAGCCTGGGTGGTGATCGTTCCTGGACCAGGACGGTACTGGCGCTGCGTGACAAGTACGGGCCGTTCGTCTTGGCCTATCTAGAGACGCTGGTGCGGGTCGCTGACTGGCGGGCGAGCGCTGGATCGGAACTAGCGTGATGCTGCCGAAGTGAACAGAGACATGCTCACTGAGGCGATTATCGGTCCGTGGGAATACGGAAGCTTGCTGCCGTCTCTGTCCTGGGATGCTCGCGGCGAGCGCTTGTACGCCATCCGGGCGACCAATCCATCGGGTGAAAACGCCTTGGCGTCCCAGGCGCGGACTGGCTTGCCTTCCGGGGGGCTAGTCTTCTATCCGGTGAGTGCAGCAGACGGGGCGCTGCGCACTACGGCTTGCAACAGAGCCTGGGAAAGCAGTGGGCGGTCTCAATCGGTGGAAGCAATTCAGGCCGGTGGCATCTCGGATTCCTGAAGCACTAGCTCCGTGAACACTTCGGCTGGTTTCCTGAATCCTAGTATAGCGCGGGGGCGGTCATTGAGAGCGTCAGCGACGGTCCAGAGGTATTCCGTGTCGCCGGTGATCTCGGTGCCTTTCGGGAAGTATTCCCGGAGGAGCCCGTTGGTGTTCTCGTTGGTGCCGCGCTCCCGCGGGGAATGGGCGTGGGCGAAATAGACCGGAAGGTCCGCGGCCAGGGTCAGTGCCGCGTGCCGGGCCATCTCGGTGCCCTGGTCCCAGGTCAGCGACTTGCGCAGGTGCGCGGGCAGGTCCTTGACCGCGTCGAAGAGGGCGTCTTTGACCGAGTCCGCGTCGTGGCCGCCGGGCAGCGCCACCGGGCACAGGAACCGGCTGACCCGCTCCACCAGGGTGCCCATGGCTGATTTGCCGCCTTTGCCGATGATCAGGTCGCCTTCCCAGTGGCCTGGCACCTGGCGGCCCGCGGCCTCGGCCGGGCGGTCGTCAATCGGGCGCATGCCCGCGATCTTCGCGCCCGGGGTCTTCTTGCGTCCGCGCGGCTTGCGGTCCTCGCGGCCGGTGCGCAGGACAATCCCGGCTTTGTGCAGCTCGCCTTTCGGGTGCGCGTAGATCCACGTGTAGATCGCCTCGTGCGATACGGACATATCCGTTTCCCCGCGTCCGCCCTCGTAACGTATCCTGCCCGCTATCTGCTCGGGTGACCAGCCTTTCACCAGGTCGCCGGCGACCCTTTCACGCAATTCAGGACGCGTGTCTATTTTTCGTTCCTTCGGGCGGCTCCGGGACTCGCGGGCCCCGGCATCTGCCTTCCAGGCACGATAAGCCTCCCGGCCGCCGTGCCGGGATATTTCCCGTGACACGACCGACTCATCCCGCTCGATGGAGACAGCTATATCCTTGTTTTCCAGTCCTTTCGCCAGTCCCCTGGAGATATCTTCCCGGTCTTCGAGAGTGAGTGGTTTCCGGCTGGACGCCACGTTTTGCTCCGCCGTCGTCTCGCGTGCCGCGCGAGTTTTTCACGACAGGAATGAGTTTCCGGTTGCTGCCCGATCCGGATTAATAACTGAGTGTCGCCGGTATTGCCCGATTGCTAAGACCGGTTGTGATCAAGGTGCCTTCCGGTGGCCGTTGTGGTCTGCTCCAGCGAGCCGCGACGTGGTCTGGTCGCTTGTAGGTGACCGGAGTTTGGCGTCGGATTGGCGATCCCGCGGTCAGCGGGGCGGAATACGGTCACAAGATCTGACCGCGCGAGGCATCTTGCACGTTGTCGAATCTCCGATCAAGCGAAGCGACCAGGGCGGCTACGGCAGTTTCGGCGGGCCGGTGACGCTGGCCTCTGCCCCATCCGCTGTCCCGAGAGACAGTGATTGATCAATGCTGGCCGTGCGTGTGGGCCGACCTGCGCTGGCGCGGATGCTGTCCTCGGCTGTTATCTCTCAGGATGAGTCGATGGCCAGGGATGTCGAATGCCGGTGCAACGGGACCGCATCGGTGGGTTGACAGTGGGGAGGGCCGTGCCGTTGCCGATGGCGGCACTTCGATGTTTGTGGGGATCGGCGGTTACGGTGACGAACCACTCGCGGCCCGCCGGTCGCTCCGCTCCTACGGGAGCAGCTCCATTGAGGCACATTCGCAGGTCTGGGCCGCAGTGGTGCGTGGTCGGTTAGCTTCGCTCCTACGGGAGCGGCTCCATTGAGGCCCTGACGTGGCGCTGATGCCGGGCGGGCGGAAGGCGGTCATTCGGTGCGTGGAAGCGCCGGCTGATGACGCAGGTGCGGCATCCGCTGTCTGGTTATCAGATGAGTTACCGGCCGGCGCTGGAGTTGCGGGCGCGGCTTCGGGCGGCTTACCTGATCGGGGGCTGGCGGAGTATGAGCCGCTGGTGGCGAGGTGAGCCGCTGTGGCGCGGCGGCGTTATCTGGTTGCTTATGATGTTCGCGAGGATCGGCGGTTGCGGGGTATCACGGCGTGCGTGGAGGGTTACGGCGAGCGGATTCAGTACTCGGTTTTCATCTGTGATCTGCCGGATGAGGAGGCTGTGCTGCTGCGCGGCGATATCGAGGTCCGGATCAGGCCGTCTGAGGACAGCGTGATGATTATTGACCTGGAGCGGGCTGGGGATTCGAGCCGGTTCTTGTTTCTGGGGCATCATGAGAAGCTGCCGGTGTCGAGCGCGGTGATTGTAGGATGTTCTCGGTGTGCTGACATAAAGGGTCATGGCGGGAGAGGAGATCACTGTCGCTCCGCTCCTTCGGGAGCGGCTCCATTGAGGCCCGCTGGGGCGCTATCACGCTACGCCCTGGGACCGCGTCGCTCCGCTCCTTCGGGAGCGGCTCCATTGAGGCCGGACTGAGAAACCCAGTCCCTGGCTTGGCCCTGGATGAGCCGGATCTGCTGGTCGCTCCGCGAGGCACAACGACCCGGTTCAGAGGGGACGGGCCTGACGATTCTCGCATGCGCATGAGGCGGGACGCTTGTTGCAGAGTTGCGGTGATAGCCAAGGCGCCGTTCGGCAGTTTGAGCACAGCGCGCGGACTAGGGGAGGAGCTTTCCGCTGCATCCACGTGGTGACTCTCGGCTATCTCGGCGTTGCCCGGATTACTTTGAGGCAACATCGACGAAGCGTGCGTCAGGTGGGGTGAAGCTCTCGATCTGATTGAAGACGGCGGCATCAGTTCTGGGCGCGACACAGACAGCCGCGGACATGTGGCGGCTCATCGCGCCGCTGGGTCGCAGCCAGATGGCTGCCGTGGCAGAGATCAGGGACCGCGTGTCGGCATATGTTGCGCAAACAGGAGGACCACCTGTCCGCGTGAGCGAAGGAGCCAGATGAATCAGCATGGACTGGAGATCTGGCCGATCGGGCTGGTGGTCGGTGGACGCCGCGAGCCTACCGACGACTACTGGACGGGAACGGCGATCATCCGCCTGAATGAGGACTACCCTCGCGGGAATTCGGCCTGGCGGCCAACCGGGACATTCGTCCTCCGGAACCATCGCCGACCGAATCAGCTAGCGCAGTCCTTCCCCCGTTTGCTGAAGGTCAATGGCCTGGACTTGCACGTAACGGATCTGGACGCCATAGACGGCACGGCCCGTCTACGACCTCGCCCCGTATTTTCGTCGAAATGGGCCCGAGGGGGACGGTAACCGAACCTGCCTGGCCAGGTGAAATGCTGCGAGACTACTGGGGTGACCCGGCAGACGCGTGATTCGCATCAAGCCGTCAGAGGATACCGTCATGATCATTCCCAGCCGATCTCGGCCCCGGTCGTGACGGTGCGGGCGAGCAACTTCGCTGGACCTTCGGGGCCGTCGGGTATTCCTGGGCAGGATTCCACCATTTACTGAGGTGATCTCAAAGAATTCGGTGGCCTGGCTGAGGAATTTCCGCCGGATCGGCAAAGCGGCTGATCGGGTGCCCGGTTTGCGGCTATTCGGGTGTCCGTCGCGTCAGCCTGGCCCAAGGACCGGGCGGTAGGTCCGCGCACCGCTGTGCCGTTGGTGCTGCTGGCACGACACCAACGGCACAGCGGTGCGGTTGGCTGGCAGACCTCCCGGCTCGCTGCCAGACCTCCCGGGTCGACTGGCCGGCCTTCCGGGCCGGATCGCCCGGTCGCGGAGATCGCCGATGCTCTGTTGCCGTCCGCGGATCATCCTGTGCCCCAGGCGCAGGTCCCGCAGGCGCCCGATCCGTCCGCGTGGCTGCCCGGACACCCGATTCCCCGAACCGGCGCAATTCCAGGGCCAAACCACTTCGTTGAGATCACCTCACCAGGTAGAGCCGTACGGTCGGCGGGTTGTCCAGGCTGGTGCCGGTGTCGCTAGTGGGGTAGATGTTGCTCGCGAGAGCGGTTGGGGAGAGTTGCCGAGCCGGGCGGGCACGAATGAAAGCGGGGTTTGATGGCGGATACTCGGTGTCGATCCGCACATCCATGCGCGCCGCGCTCGCCCCGCCAGCCTCCCGGGGCAGCACCTACCGGCCGGGATCTGGAAAGAATCTCTCCAGCTCCGCCACGGCGCGCCCGCGCCCGCTCTCGCCCTCGAGCGCGTACATCCGCGCTCGGTCCAGCGTCGCCAGGGCGTCCATAAGCTGACGGGTGACCGTAAGACGATCCGTAGCGACCGTCGGCGGCGGGAAGTTCTGGCTGCCCGGGTTCTCTGTGGGACCCTCGGCGACGGCGTGGACCGCGTGCTCGAAGAACCGGTAGAGACCCTCGAACGGCAGGGTCGATCCGTCCCCGGCCTCCAGTGCCAGGGTCTTGATGTTCCACGAGTACAGCGGCTTCGGATCTTGGCTGTTCCGCCAGTGCTTGCCCAGGCGGACGGTCTGGGAGTACGACCCTCCCGAGGTTCTCTCGGCCCGCCTCAGCCGGTCGACATGCCCGACGGGGTCGTTCTCGTCCCAGCCTGAGCGCAGTTCGGTGTTGGGGATCAGCAGGGGGCCGCTCTCCGCGCCGATCGCGATGATCACGTCGCAGGTGAAGTCAGGCTCGCCGGGCGTTTCCGGATCGTTGAACTCCAGGACGATCGAGCGCTTATTACCCGGGTCGGCGGTCAGGCGCGGAAACTGGTCTCTCAGCAGCGACTCGAGTCTCGCGGCGGTCTGCCGCATCTCGTCCTGGGGTCCGGTCTGTCCGGGGCCTGGGCCGAGGTCGGGCCGATCTCTCAGGATCACGCCGAGATCCACGTCGTTCAGCGGAGACAGCGCGTCGCCGTGCGTGATGCTGCCGGTCCGGTAGACCTCCGCTCCCGGGTAGATGACCGCCAGCGCGGCGACGACCGCGCTGGCGCGGCCTTCGGCCCCCGCCAGTTCCTCGGGGCTCGCCGAGACCTCGGCGGCACGCTGCCTGACCCAGTCATCCAGCGGCTCTAACGCTGCGTGACGAAGCTCATCCGGCGCCCGGAATCCCGGGACTCCCGCATTGGCGTCAAGAAACGGCAGTCCGTACTCGATCTCCTGGATCCGCTGCCGGTGAGCGGTGTCCTCGTCCAGACCAGCGGTGGTCGCGAGCCCGAGCCATGGCGGGGCAGCGCGCCGGATGCGCGAGGCGGAGGCGGCCTGAGCCGAGGACTCCTTGCGAGACGAAAGGACGGACGAATTATCCCTCGCTGCTCTTGTATACGGCATGTCTACCAATGCCCGCCGACATAGGTCACCATGAGCTGGTCTCCGGCGGCCGAGAACGCGTGACTCAGCTCGCTCATCCTGAGAACCACCTCAAAAGCCAGGTGAGGCTTGCTGCCGATCAGCGACTCAAGGCCGTGGACGACGATGACCAGAGGAAAGCTCCACCCCTGGCGGATCTCCTCAAAGGCATCCTCGATCGCATCCCAGTTCGAGCCACACCAATCGGGAAAAGGCAGAACCGCCTTGAGCGCATCGACTACCGCGGCGACATCCCCCGCGCGGCCGAACTCCACGTCGACAGCTCTGGCCTGGACCGAGGAGATATAGCTCCTGAAGTCATCCAGCCTTGACTCCAGTATGAGATACGGCTCAGCGGAATCAACCAGAACTGGCGCCGGCGGTAGCGGGAACCAGGTAGTCACCACGGCCACTCCTTAAAGGTCCCGTAATGGTCCGATGAATACCACGCCTCACCTGGCCCGCCGACGACGATACGCTCAGGCTTTCGAGGCCCGGGCCCAGGCCAGACATCGCTCTCCTTATAGTAGCCCTCAGGCTTCACCGGGAGCGCGCCGCTCTTATTGCCATAAACGCCCGTCTTTCCCTGCAGGCCACCCTGTCGGACCCCGGGCGGCGGCCTGCCGGTCTGGTTCAGCGACTCCACCACTGCGCTGATCTGCTCGCGTAACGCTCGCGACGACTGGTCAGCGGCATCCTCGTCCGGTCCGCGGGTGGCCGCGGTCCCGAGCAATGGCAGGGGAGCACGTCGGTCGCGCGAGGCGGAGGCGGCCTGAGAGGGTGCTTTGCCGGACGACTGGGCGGACGATCTGTCCTGCTTGAATCTCGCGAACATGCCTATCCTCCCATGGCCCGTCATGTTCTAGCATGCCGCGAATTCTCCCCGGCGGACAGCCTCTTTTCCGGGCATGCCCTATCGGGATATGTTTCCGGCCCTTAAGGGCATCGGGCCCGACCTTTGCCTCGCTCCAGAGGACGGCCGACAATGAGCGTAGCGGGAATCCGAAGCGAGGAGAGCATGAGCGATTTCGTGATCGTCAACGGCGACACCCTCACGGTGAATTTCGGCACCACCGTAATTCCGCAGGCCCAGGCGCCGCAGCCGCTCTCGGGGTCGAGTCCTGATTTCTTCGTCAAGAGTTCACAGGTCTGCCGGCAGGGCGATGAGATACCGCCCTCGCTGAGAGGCTCGCTGCTCTATACCGACGGGGCGTTCTCGGTGCCTGGCCAGGGAACGCTCGCCGTCTCCCCGAAGACCACGACGGTGCTGAAAAATGGCGGGATCGCGCTGCTGCTGAAGGGCACCCAGTTCGACGCCAAGTTCACCGTCACCCAGCCGGCCACCACTCCAACAACACCCCCCACCAGCGACCCGGTCTCCTCAAAATCGGGGACAGCGTCCTACACCACCCGCAACGACATCCTCACCGCGAGCTGACCCCGGCCCCGGCCCGGGGTCCCGCGTCGGCCCCGGCCGCGCCGGCCCCGGCCCCGGCCCCGCCGCAGGCGAACTCGGCCTCGTCGATGAGGCGGCCCAGCTTGCGGTACTCGTTCCTGACGGCCGCGTACAGGTCGGCCGTGCCCACCGGCTGGCCGGTCCTGGCTGCCTGGTAGGCCGCGGTGAGAGCGCACGACCGGATGGAGCCGCCAGTCAGGTCGAAGGCGGCGGCGACTGGCACGACGTCAAGATCGGGCGAGCGGGGCACCGACCGGCCCAGGCACAGGTCCCACAGGCGGGTCCGCTCGGCCGCCGCCGGGCGGGGGAAGTGGATAATGGCGTCCAGCCGGCGCAAGAACGCCTGGTCCACATTGCCCGAGAGGTTGGTGGCCAGGATCGCCAGCCCGTCGAAGGTCTCCAGCCGCTGCAGCAGATAGGCGGTCTCGATGTTGGCGAAGCGGTCGTGGGCGTCGGACACCTTCGAGCGCTTGCCGAACAGCGCGTCGGCCTCGTCGAAGAAGAGAATGCCCTGGACGCCGGCCGCCGCGCTGAAGATCCGCTCGAGGTTCTTCTCCGTCTCGCCGATGTACTTGTCCACCACGGTCGCCAGGTTGACCACGTAGAGGTCGATCCCCGCGCTGGCGGCAAGCACCTCGGCGGCCAGCGTCTTGCCGGTCCCTGACTCCCCGGTGAACATGGCCGTGACCTTGCCCGCGCTCCCGTGGGCCGGACGCAGCCGCCAGTCGGCCAGCACCGTGTCGCGGTGGCGGTGCCGGCAGGCCAGCTCGCGCAACTGCCCGGTCGCCGTCCCGGCGAGCACCAGGTCGTCCCACTTCGCCAGCGGCTCCACCCGGCGGGCCAGGTGCTCGAGATCGGCGGCGTTGTGGCGGCGGGCGCCGCACAGCAGGTCGTCTGTCGTGACCGGCCGCCGCTCGGCGGTGGCCTGGGCCAGGGCGGCATCGACGGTGTCGCGCATCTGGCCTGGGGCGAGCCGGTAGGCGGACAGGGCCGCGACCGCGCCCGCGGCACTGCCGGGCAGGCGTCGCATCGCGTGCTGCCACCAGTGGTCGCGCTCATCATGACCGGGGGCTCCGACGGCGGCCAGCAGCGGGGCGTTATCCGACCAGCGCGCGTCCCAGGCGGAGCGCCCGACGAGCACAGAGGGCGCGGAAAAAGTGCGCAGGCAACCGAGCAGCCTGGCCCGTTCGCCCGGCGCGGGAGGAAGGGAGTCGACCGGGCCGGCGACCAGGCCGCACTCCCGCAGCCGGGCTTCTCGCGCCGCGGCCTCCAGGATCTGCCGTGCCCCGTCGCCATGGGGCAGGCGCGTCAAGTCGACCAGCAGGGTGCCGCCGCGGCCGCCCCGGGTGCGGGCCGCCAGGGCTGTCGCCGCGGCCGCGACGTCGATGACGGCGCTGTCCGCGGTGCCGCGCAGATACACAAGACGGCCCTGGGCGGCCGGCGCGGTCAGGCACGAGACGAGCCGTTCCGTGGCCGCCCGCGTGCTGCTGCCCGCCGGCGGCGACGGCGAGTTCAGGTAGCACGCGGATCCGGTCAGCCGCTGATCGATCCGGTCGTCGCCGAGCAGGTGGCCGGTGACGCGGTCATCCACGGCCAGCGTCCGCGCGGGAAAAGGCTGGTCCGGGTCCGTGACGGTGAGCAGCCCCGAAGTCAGCAGCGGTGCGCCAGGAGCCAGGCAGGCCCGGTGCGCGGGGTCCGAGGGTGTCGCTCCGCACAGGGCAAGCGCCATGCCTGCGGAGGCGCGAGGCCGGCCGGCGTCATCGTGCAGGTAGCCGTAGAAAAGCCCGAATCGGGGGTCAACCTCGGGCGCCAGGGCGATGAGCAGCACCTCGGTGTCCAGCTCGGTGAGGGCGAAGGCCGAGGCCAGCGACCGCAACGGCACCGCGCCGCCGGCCGCCTGCGTCGCCAGCGCCGCGGCCTCGGCCGCGGCCAGGCCATGCCGGATCGCGGCCGCGTGCTCGTCGGTGCCCGCGTCCCGCGTGACCGCCGGACGGGCAAGCAGCCTGGCAATCGTCTGCTCGGCGACGTACCAGCCGCGGTAGGGATCGGCGTCGGCCCCGGGATCGTCCTGGCGGCGTTCGGCCAGCGCCCGGCGCACCCGCAGCTCCACGACCTCGAGCCTGGCGCGCAGGTAGGCCGCCCCGTCCGTCCTGAGCGGCTCGCAGGACGGCACGTCGACTCCGCTCACGGCGCGGCGGCCTTGATGTCGGCCACGACCTCCTGCACGAGCGGATCGGTGATCGGACCTGGCTCGTCCCTGCGGTAGCGGTCAAGCGGGAGCGTGACCATGCAGTTGATGTTCGGCAGCGGCGTGTTGCCCAGGGAACTCCACAACTCGGCGACGGTCCTGGTATCCGGCGGGTCCGCGATGAACATCACCGCCGCCGGGCTCAGGGGCACGAGCACATCGCTGAAAGGTACGTCGAGCGTGGTGTGGCCGGACAGCTCGATGAGGATGTCCTGGAGGACCCGGTGCATGTCGCCTGGGTCGGAGTACCACGCGGTGATCATGTAGGACAGGACGTAGGAACGCGGCGGATCGATGGTGTGGGTCGGCGAGGCGGAGGAGACCCAGCCCGCGGGCTGCTGCCGCAGCCCGATCGCGCCGACCGACGTATAGGCCGGATCCTGCCGCAGATCGTAGAGGTACACGTTGACGGCCTGGGTGGTGCCGATCCGGTCGGACCACGCCCTGGTCGGCGCGTCGAACATCACCGGCGTGCCGGGCACCGCCTGCTCGACCAGGTCCTTGAGCGCCTTGTCGACATCGAGAATCACCGCTGTACCCCCTGTCCCAGGTCCTCGACGGTCACCTGATGGTCCACGGAGAACACCGTGGACAGGTTGGTCACGTCGACGCGCTCGGCCGGCTGCCCGCGCTCGCCGGTCAGCACGCTCATCGGGTAGAGCAGGATCGTGCGGACCCGCTCGATACCGGGAAGCCGGTCGAGCACGCTGTACGCGTCGCCGAGGTGGACGGGGCGGCCGAACGGCCAGCCGGTGTAGTCGGGGCCGCCGCTGACGGGATTGAAATAGGCGTACAGCGCCTCCTCCGCGGCCTGTTTCAGCGCGGCGCGCTCTGAGGGGAGCAGCGCCTGCGAGGGGATCACCGCGGCCACTACCCCGATGCCCTGATAGCCGGGAGCGTGGACCCCGACCGCCGTGCCCGGCGGCATCAGGGGCCGCACGACGCGCTCGATGCTGTCCCGCAGCGTCGGCGATGGCAGCAGGTCGTTGTAGTTCAGGCGGCCCCCGGCCTCGGGCGCGAGCGCCGGGACCACCAGCAGCCCGTAAGGCCCGCTTGGCGAGGTGACGGTGCTGGCCCCGTTCACCCCGTCCTGGGCGGGGAGGTTGTTGGTTACGGTCACGCCCGACGGCGCGCTGACCGTGATGGTGATCGTGCCGACCGGCACGTTCCCGCCCTCACCCCGGGTGGTCTGGTACTCCGTCCCCGCCGCGAACGTCGAGCCCGCGACCGGGATGGCCCCGTATTCGCCGACGCCGAAGGCGATCTCCCCGGTCGTCGCGTTCACCATGACGTGGTGGTCGGTCGGGGTCGAGGCGGTGAACGTCTCGACGACCGTCCATAGCTGCACGCCGGTGCTGGGGGTCAGTACCCTGATGGCCGGCTTCGTCCCGGTAATGGGATGGTCCGTGAGCCGGAACCGCTGCCCGGGGGTGCCGTTGGAGACACCGCCGGGGATCGGGGTGCCCGCCGGGATCGCCTTGCGCTGCGTCACGTGCGCGTCGGCGAAGCCCTGGGCGTCGACCGTCACCGCATGAGTGGTGGTGAACACGATGCCGTCGGCGGTGGCGACCTCGGTGCCCGCCGGCACGCTCACGCTCCCCCCGCCGCTCGCCGTCTTGGTGAACCTGACGACCGACGTGGCCGGGGTCCAGGACGCCACTTCCTGGAATGGCGTGAGCAGCTCTCCGCCTCCCGAGGCCACGTGCAGGGCGCGCAGCACGCCGGTCGGGGTGGACAGCACCGATCGCTCGATGTCGGCCGCGGTCACGACCCGCTGCGGGCCGATCCACCCCAGGGGAAGCCGGCCGGAGAACAGTTCCGTGTTCTCGGCGGCCGTGCCGCCGGTCGCGGCGGACGGATTGGACACGCTGGAGATCGGGGGCAGGGGCTGGCGCAGCACGGTGATCGACCGGGCCGGCACGTTCCCCGCGGCCCCGCCTCCGGTGAGGTAGCGGGTGATCGTGACCTCTGCTCTCCTCGGGGGGATCGCGCCGTGTCGGCGCAGGCCGTCTGGCTCCTTGGCCTCCAGGCCGAACACCGCCTCGCCGGTCGCCGGGTCCAGCCAGAAGTCCAGGTCGTCCGGGCCGGATGCGGCCAGGGAGCCGACGCTTGACCACAGCCGCGGCGGCTCCCCGTGCACCTCGGTCTGCGCCGTGATCCGCCCCTGGCCAAGCAGCGGCGGGGCGGGCAGGGCGAACCGCTGCCCGGGAGCCCCGGTGGAGACGCCGACCAGTGCGCCGACGATCACGTCGGCCTGCACCACCGGGACCAGCACGGACATCTCGGTGCTCAGGGCCAGTGACGTCAGCGCGACGGTCACGACCGCTTCGCCGGCCTGGCGGCAGCGCAGCAGGCCCACGTCCTCGGCCCGCCACTGCTGGGGCGAATCGACCGTGCCGAGGTTCACCTCCACGGTGGTGGGCGCCTGCTGCCTGGGGATGTGGAGCGTGATCTGCCCGCTGCGCGTCAGGACGGACGTGCTGTCCTGCACCACCTCGCACGACACCCAGCGGGTTCCTGCCCAGGCCTCCCAGGCCAGGTGCCCGGCCGCCGGGGGAGTTCCCGGCGCGATGGCAGTCACCTGCAGGTCGAGGGTGATCTGCGTGTCGGGCACGGGCCGGGACAGCACGGCGAGCAGCACGTCGTCGGCGGTCAGCACGATCTCCTGGCCGAGCGTCGTCAGCAGGCCGGTGAACGTCTGCTGTTCGGCCAGGTACTGCCCGGCGCGGTACATTCCGCTCGATAGCAGCGTGCAGGAGTACAGCAGCGCGTCCCGCGTGGTGACGAAACCGATCCCGGCCCCGCCGGAAAGGTCGGCGGCCACCTGCGTGCCCGCCGGGATCTCGACCGGCGCTGACCTGGCCACGGTCAGGGTGAACGCCACCTTCGTCCGCGCCGGGGCCGCCGGGCGCGGCCACACCCGCAGCTCGGACAGCACCGCGAGCCGCTCCTTGTCCGGCGCCCGGTTCACCCGCTCGACCAGGGCGGCGACCATGCCAGCGCACGCCTCGACCAGCGCGGTCCCCGGATCGGGCCCGTCGATCCCCGCCCATTCCGGTACCAGCCGCCTGACCACCGCCTTCGCCCCGCCGACGAGACCGGGCAGGTTCTGCCTGTCGATGGGAGGAACGGGGAGCGTCACAGCAGGGCTTCCTTCCGCTTAACGTGGCAGCCGGACGTGGCGGTGCGGATCAATGCCAGCTCCGCACCGACTTGGCCCGGTCGTTCATGCTCCCGATGCTGCTGTGCCAGACGCCCGACGCGGTCTGCCAGGTGGAGCCGGACCAGTTGTCGTTCGAATACAGCGTCACTTTCGTCGGTGAATTATTGGCCACGCTGGAGACCCTGTCCGCCGCACTGATATTCGTCAGCCTGTAATCGGCCCATGGGCCGAACACCCACTGGAGCCCGCCGTAGTTCCCATGCTCGAAGAGACAGAAGTAACCCCCCTGCAATGACGACGTGTTGCCCGGGATGACGCGGTGCAGCTTGGCGAACTTGGCCTTGTCGTTGAACGAGCTCTCCGCGAAAGTCGTCAGGCCGGGATAGAACATCTGCGAATACCCGCTCTGGCTGGTCTCCGACCAGAGCTGCAGCGTGAACCAGGTGTTGTTGATCACGCTGGAAATGCCGACGGCGCCGATGCCCGAACTGGTGAGGTTCACCTCGGTGCTGGACTCATGGAACAGCCACTGCCTGTACGAGGTGTCGCCTGGATTGCCCTCGTACAGGCAGTAGTAGCCTGACCAGCCCGGCGGCGGGCCATTGTGGACGGTGACGATGGTGGTCCTGTTGTTCAGCTCGGACTTCACGTCCGCGTTCTGCGACGGATAGCACAGCTGCCAGGTCCCGCTCGGACCGGGATCGGCCCAGAGCTGGATCGTGTAGTTGGTCAGATTGCGCACGCTGGAGATCTTGTCGTTGGCGCCGATGCTGTCGATGTTGATGTTGCCGATGGTCGGCTTGAGCACATACTGGTTTCCCGACTGGTTGGCACCTTCGAAGAGGCAGTAGTAGCCGTTCGGGCAGCCGTTGTAGCACGCCACGGAACTCGCCAGGTTGTTGATCGTAGTGACGTTCGCCCTCGCCCTCTGGCCTGGGTAGAAGAGCTCGCCCCGCATGCCCTGCCCCGCGGCCTCGAACAGCTGGAGCGTGTGAGTCGTCCTGTTGTAGACGCTGGAAACCTTGTCGTTCCAGTTCTGGCCGGGGGCGTTCGCGTCCCACCATGTCCCAGGCGCGTCGCGGAACACCCACTGGGTTCCGGTCTGGTTCGTCCCCTCATAGAGGCAGAAGTAGTTGCTTGGCGGCCCGTCGTAGCATCTGGCGAGCCTGGCGCGGTCACGGAAGTCACCGCGCACCGCGACGTTCGTCTGCGGATAGAAGAGCTGGTACGCGCCAGTGCCGTTGGTCTCGGCGAAGAGCTCGATCGTGTACATGGTGTTGTTCTGCACCTGGGTCACGGTGCTGGCGGCCCCGCTGGCGGCCAGGTTGTTGTCGGCGCCCGGCGCCGCCCTGTAGACCCATTGCCGCAGCGGGCTGCCGCCGTACAGGCAGTAATGCTCGTTCGGCGCGCCGTCATAGACGGTGGCGGACTTCGCGTTGTTGTCCAGACCGGACACGGTCACGGCGGCGGTGCTGCCCGGGTAGAAGAACTGGCTGTCGCCGGTGCCGCCCACGTTCTTAAAGAGCGCGAGAGTCCTGGTCATGTTGTTCTCCACCAGGGACGCCGCGTTCCCGGCACCGATGGTCGTGCTGGTGAGCTCCACAGTGATCGCCGTGTCGCGGAACACCCACTGGTTGCCGGCCTTGTTCGTGTTCGCGTAGAGGCAGTAGTACCCGGCCGGCGCTCCGTTGTACGTCGTGACCGACTTCGCCAGGCGCGCGAGTCCGGACGTCGTCACGTCGACGGCCAGGCCCGGGTAGCACAGTTGGCTCGTCCCGCTGCCGTTGTCGTCCCTGAATAGCTCCAGCGTGCGCGAGGTCAGGTTCTCGACCGACGACACGGCGTCGCCCGCCGCGATGCGCGGGTCGGTGAGGTTGACGGTGATGGTGGCGCCTGCCTCCCTGAATACCCATTGCTTTCCGGTCTGACCGGTGCCCGCGTAAAGGCAGTAGTGACCGGGCGGCGGTCCGTTGTGCACCGTGACGCGGCTCGCCGCAGAGAGCAGGCCCGCTTCGGCGACATCAGCGAAAGCGCTTGGGTAGAAAAATTGGCTGGCGCCGGTGCCGTCGCTGTTCGCCCGCAGTTCCAGGGTGGCTGCCGTCCTGTTGTACACCGACGAGACGACATTGTCGGCGCCGATGGCCGCCAGGTCGGCGCTCTCGCCTGGCGGCGTCCACAAGATCCACTGCCTGCCGCCTTGCTGGACAAGCTCGTAGAGGCAGAAAGTGCCCTCGGGAACCCGGGTGTGGACGGTGACCCGGCTCAGCGCCAGTGCCACGCCGGGGTGAAGAGCGGCGGTGACGTCCGGGTAGATGACCTGGCCGGCGGGCTGAGGCTGCGTTCCGAACGCCTCGATCGTGTGGATCGTGTTGTTCACCAGCGCCGCCGCCGCGGTGCCGGCGCTGGCCTCCAGGCCGCTCGCGTCCCCGTCGAAGACGCCGAGCAGGTTGCCGTCCGCGTCGAGCAGTCCCCAGGAGCCCGCGGGCACCGCGGTCAGGAACTTCACCGACGACGTCCGCTTGTTCATGGACTCCATCAGGTTCACGGCCTGCTGCGCGGGAACGATCTGACGGCTGCCGTCCTCGCCGAAGTCGGGGTCCTCGTACAGGGCGAGTATCCCCTTGGTGCGGTTCCAGGCCGACGAGGCCAGGTTGTCGAAACCAGCGGTCGCCAGATCGCTGATATCCCGGCTCACCAGGAGGGCGCGACCGGTCGAATAAGGCCCTTCGTACAGGGCGCACTTGCCCGGCGGCGGGGCGAGTATGCGCGGCGAGGACGCCGGGACGTGCGCGTCGATGAGCCGTTCAAGCGAGCCCTGGTTGTAGGAGACCGGGTCCCACCCCGACCGCACCGGTTCCAGATCGACGTACAGCGTCCCGTCGGCCGGCCAGGTGAGCGCGTCGTCGGGCAGGCGCACGCCGCCGGGGTCGGCGACCGTCAGCGTCCAGCCGTAGACGACCAGGGCCTCGCGGAGCAACGCCGCCGGGGTCCCTCGGTGGACGGCCAGCCAGGGGGCAAGGTCGATGGCCGCGCGCACCGCGCGTTCCGGCCACGAGGGCTCCACCCTGGCCTGGCTCACCCGCACCAGATACGGCAGCAGGTCGGTCGCGGCCGCGAAGGCGTCGAAGTTGTCCGGCAGCCGTCCCAGGGTGCGGTCGACCGGGATCAGCATGGCGTCGATGGCGGTCGCGAACGCCTGGGCAGTCGGATCCTCGGCGTAGGCAGCGGGCAGGCTGCTGTGGACCGACCTGGGATCACCGGAGTGGCTGACTGGTCCGCTCGGCGTGCTCACCTGTGCCGCTCCTTGTCTTGGTGCCGGTTCTGTCATCTCGTCACGCAGATGGCCAGCGAGTAGGTCTCGCCGACGGCGATCGCGACGGAACGGGAAGCCGTGATCGCCGGGCTCGCGAAGGTCTCGCCGCTGCCGGTGGCGGTGCCCCAGGCGATGATGGTGCCGTCGGCCCGCAGCGCCAGTGACCGCATGGCTCCGACGGCGGCGGTGGTGACCTCGTCAGGAACCGGCGGGGCCGGGTCCGCGCCGTTCGCCCCGGCCGGCTGGTGCATCCAGGGACCGGCGGTGGCGACGGCGGTCGAGGTGGCGATGGCGACGACGCCGGACAGGCCGGCGGGAACCTGATTGACCCCGCCCGCGCCGGTCTGGTAGCCCCAGGCGGTCACGGTCCCGTCGGCCAGGAGCGCCAGCGAGAACCACATCCCGGCGGCGACCGCGATGACGTCGCTGAGGCCCTGCGGGACCTCGGTCTCGCCATAGAGGTCCGCGCCCCACGCGGTGACCGTGCCGTCGGCCCTGACAGCCAGCGAGTGCCCCATCGAGGTGGCGATGGCGACGACGCCGGATAGTCCGGCGGGAACCTGGCCGGCCTGGCCTTCGCCGGTCTGGTAGCCCCACGCGGTCACGGTGCCGTCGGCCAGGAGCGCCAGCGAGTGCCAGCCGCCCGCGGCGATGGCCACCACGTCGCGGAGCCCGGCCGGCACGTCGGCCTGGCCGTCCGCGTTGTCACCCCAGGCGGTGACCGTGCCGTCGGCCGTAAGGGCCAGGGAGTGCCAGGTGCCTGCCGCGACCGCGGTGACGTTCCTGAGCCCGGGGGGAACCGAGCACTGGCCGTAGCTGTCCGCGCCCCAGGCCGTGACGGTGCCGTCGGCGCGGAGCGCGAGCCAGTGCCAGGTGCCTGCGGCCGCCGAGGAGACGTCGGTCAGTCCTGACGGGATGTCGGTCAGCGCGCCGGCCGGGTCGCCCCAGGCCACGACCGAGCCAAGCGGCCGGAGCTGCGCCGACGCCACCGCGCCCGCCATCGGGTCGCGCACGCTGGCCGCGGACCTGGGCGCGACGGACTGGATGCCGGCGGCGCCGATCATGAAGCCGGGCTGCGGGTACAGCGCGACGGGATACGACGTCTGGTTGGCGACGGCGGTGACCGTCAGGCCGGGGCCGAGCACCGCGAGCAGATCGATGACGCTGCGGTTGAATACCCACTGCCCGGCGCCTGCGGCGCTGTCCGCGGTGAGGCAGTACTGCCCGTCGCCTGGTTCGGTCAGCAGCGTCACGAAGCGCGCCTTGTCGTCGAGCGCCGGGGTGAGGTCGGCGGCTTCGCCGGGCCCGACGAGCTGCTCGGTGCCGCCGCCCGTGCCGCCGCCGCCCGTGCCGCCGCCTCGCAACTCCACCGTGCCCTGGGTCTTGTTGAGCGCCGACGACACGGTCCTGTCGGCGCCGATGGCGGGCTGCGCCAGGTCGACCGGACCGGCGGCTGGCCAGAAGACCCACTGCTTCCCGGCCTGGGCCGGGTGCTCGTAGAGGCAGAACGTCCCGTCGGGAACCCGGAAATGGACGACGGCCGAGTCCAGCACGCCGCCCAGGTTGACGACGGTGTCCGGGTAGACGACCTGGCGGACAACGCGAGGCTTGCGGGCCCGTTTCGACCGCGACCTGCCATGCGAGAAGACCTCAAGGGTATGGGAAGTGGCGTTGACCACGGACTTCGCGCTCGAGCCGACGCCGTTCGCAAGACCGGCGGTATCGCCGGGGAAGATGCCGAGCAGCTTCCCGGCGCCGTCGGTGCCGCTGAACAGCCCCCACATTCCGGGCGGCACCCGTTCGTACTCGTCGGCGCCGGACGCGACGAGGACGACCTCGGCCCGGCGCAGGAGCGGCAGCCCGTCGGCGGGCACCTCGATCCAGCTGGTCGGGATGCCCGCCTCGTTGGCTATGGCGACATCGACGACCGTGATGACCTCGGGCAGGCCCGCCAGCACCGAATACGCGTCCCCGACATGCACAGGACGGCCGAATGGCCAGCCTTTGCCGGCGGGACCGCCGAGCGTCGGATGGAAGTACTCGAACAACGCCGACTGCGCCGCCTCCCGGCCCGCCTGGCCGGCGAGGCTGCCGCTGCCCGCCCAGGAGTACACCGTGGCGGTCACGCTGAAAGGCACCCAGGCCGGATCGGCGAGCTGGACCCTGGCGCACAGCAGCCTGACGCTCTCCCCGCACTCGCCCGCGGCCGCCGCGGCGGCCGCTGACAGCCGCAGGTCGGAGTCGGGCAGCCGCTCGCCGGGACGACCGGACGGCGTCGGAACGGCGGTGACCTGGAGGTACCCGGGATCGTCTGACCTTGACTGGCTCGCCATCGCCGACGCGCGAACGCGGGCGATCCCGGCGACCCGCCGCGTCAGGACCAGTGCGTAGTCGCCGGCGGTGACGGCGCGGTCCAGCGGGACCAGGACGGCGTTGGTGCGGGCCACGGCCTCAGGGACGCTCTCGACGTCGGTGCCGCCGGCCGTGGCCTCGGGGTTGGTCACCGCGATGGAGTCGGAGCGCTCCCAGGCGACGAGGGTGCGGGCGGGGACATTGCCGAGCGAGCCCTGGCTGGTGTCGTAGCGTGCCCGGACGCTGGCGCCCCGCACGGGCACGGCCCCGTGGTGGCGGCGGCCGGTGACATACGGGGTGTGCGGGCCGAAGACCACCTGGTGCGCGACCGCGTCCCACAGGAAGCACGATTCGGACTCGCCGACGTCCGCGAAGGTCGCCACCTGGGTCCAGGCGCGCCCGGTCCCGTCCTGGCTCACGACCGTGACCGTCAGCACGGCGCGCTGCGTGCCGTCCGGGCTGGCCGACAAGAACGGCGTGCCGCCCGGCGTGAAGCGCTGGCCAGGTTCGCCGGTAGAGATGCCAAGTACTTCGTCAATGGTCACGACGTTGACGGCCTCGACGACGCCGGCCGCTGTTCCCGTCGGGATTACCAGGTCAGCCGCCGTCAGGAAGGTGATGACCGGACCGGGATGAGCGGGCGAGGTGGAGACGGGCGTGCCGGCCGGTATGGCGACGTCGCCCCCCGCCCGCCCGCCGAGCCGGGCGAAGGTGAGCTTGGCGCGGGCGCTGGCCGGCGGCGTCGGCACGAGCCCGGCCAGGCGCAGCAGCCTGGCCCGCACCGCCTCGGGAACCTGGTTGGTGCGGTACGAGAGCTGGTCGACCCGGGCCGCGCACGCCTCGATGAGCGTGATGCCGGGATCGGAGACGTTGTGATCGGTCCACGCCGGGGCGCGCGCCGGCACGAAGCGCTTGGCCTCGTCCACCAGCTCCTGGAATCGCAGATCGTCCAGGTAAGGCACGCGTATGTCGCTCACCGCGCCCCCTGCTCCTGGGCCGCGCCGGGTTCGCCGGGCAGCGTGTAGAAGGGGAAGACGAGATTGCGCGGGCTGTTGGTGGCCAGCACCGTGTAATGGATGTCGATATACAGAAGGCCGGAGACGACGTCGTCCGCCGAGACCTCCACCAGGTCGACGGCGATCCGCGGCTCCCACCGCTCCAGCGCTGCCCGCACCGCCCCGGCGATCATCCCGCCGGTGCCCGCGTCCACGGGGGCGAAGATCAGGGCGTAGATGCCGCAGCCGAACTCCGGGCGCATCGGCCGTTCGCCTGGCACCGTCGTCAGGATCAGCTGGATGGAACGGTCGATGTCGGCACCGCCGCCGATCAGGGCGATGGTTCCGTCGCTGGCGACCCTCACGGGGAAGGTCCAGCCCTGGCCGATCAGCGGGTCCGTGGCGCCGGTCATTTCACGTCCACCTTGGGCGCGTCGATGACGACGCCCTCGGAGGCCTTGAGGGTGATCGTCTTCGCGGTCAGGGAAAGGGCGCCGGTGGCGCGGTCGAGGCGGATCTGCACGTTTCCGTCGCCGGTGGTGAGCAGGACGCCAGGCGCCTGGTCGGTGTCCAGGAGGTCGATGCGGTCGCCGCCTCGTGAGGACACCGAGCGGCGGTTGACCTTGCCCGCGTCGGTGGTGAGCGGGATGTCGTCCTTGCTGGGCTTGTCCTTGCCGTTGTAGAGGCCGCCGAGCACGTAGGGGCGGTCAAGCCGGCCCTGCTCGAAGCCGACGAGCACCTCATCGCCCTGGCTGGGGCTGATCACGCCGCCGCCGCCGACACCGCCCAACTGCAGGGTCCTGGCCCAGTCCGAGGTGTACTTGTCGTCGAGCCACGGGAAGGTGACCTTGACCGCGCCGGACTGGACGCCGTCGGGTTCCCTGACGTCGGCCACGATGCCGATGGCCAGGCCGGGGATCACGGACGCCGCCTGGCCAGCCCCGGCGGGGCCGCCTGAGCGCTGGCGGGAGCTGACCGACACCATGGTGCGGTAGCCGCGTTCCTGGTCGAACAGGTGGCGGGCCCGGTCACCGTGTACCGCCCGGTGAACGGCGGCCCGACCCCGGCCAGGGCCACCGCGCTTCCGGCTTTCAGCTCAGGCGTGCCGGTGACGGTGGCCTCCAGCTCGGCGAAGGCCGCCGCGGCGGTGCCGGCGAACGACTTCGCCGCGGCGCCGAGGTGGTATTCCAGCGCGTATCCGGTCGCGACCAGTTCGGTGAGGCCCTCGCCGGTGAAGGCCTTGGCCAGGTCACCAGCCGTGGTGCCGATCTCCACCTGGTCGCTGGCGGCTACGGCGGCCTGCTCCGCCAGCGGTTCCTTGGCACCGGAGTTCCAGCCGCGCACCTGGATCGCGCTCACCGGCCCGGTCGAGGCGACGGCGACGTCCAGGGCCAGCAGGTTCTCGCCGTAGGTCAGCGCGTAAGGGTCCTGGCTGTCGCCGCGGCGCGGATCGGGGGCAAGCCCGGCCGGGGTCGGCGGTACCAGCGAGAGCACGCCATCTTCCACGGTCACCACGGCGCCGTGGAGTTCGGCCAGCGACCGCAGGAACTGCCAGTCGGTGATGTTCGGCTGCACTAGCCAGGGGTACTTGGCTGCCGACGCCGTCACCTGCCCGGCAGACAGGGCCGCCTGGGCGGCGAGATCGGTGACGACCTGGCCGAGCGTGGTGCCCTGCCAGACCGCCAGGCGGCGGCCCTGGGTCAGCCGGTGCGCCTGGTCGTGGGCGCTCAGCACGGTAAAGGTGCCGTCGTCGTCGTACTCGCTGGCCAGCCCGGTCACCTCGCCGGTGAACACGCGCACCTGCTGCCGGGAAGCCACCGTCACCGCCGAGACGGTCAGCGGCGTGCCGATGCCGATGCCGGTCCCGGCCAGCAACTGGTGGGACGGGTCGCGGAACCTCAGGACGGCGAAGGCGGGCGCTCCGTCGCTGGTGTCCACCCGCACCTCGACCAGGCGGTCGGCCCACTGCGCCGGCAGCGGACGGTCGGCTGTGACCACCGGCACTGCCGCGTAGGCCCGGGCGCTCAACGGATTGTCCCCGGCCCGGGCGCCGGCGTGACCCCGACGGCCGGCCGCTCGGGCAGCAGCGGCGGGAAGACCAGGATGGTTCCCGGTATCAGCCGTTCGGGATCGACGATGCCGTTGGCCTCGGCGATCACCCGCCACTGGCTGGCGTCGCCGTACTGGCCGAAAGCCAGCGACGCCAGGCTGTCCCCGGCCTGTATCTCACGCGCCACCTTGGATTCCGGCGATCCTGAGGTGGGGTTCTGCTTGGGGACTGACCCGCCGATCTCCTGGAGCACGACCGAGCAGGTCGCCCGTTTCGGCGAGCCGTCGGCGGCGAACAGCGTGTAGGTGGCGCGGACCGACGTGACGCAGGCGGTGAACGCCATGCTGCGTCCCAGTCCCCATTCCAGCCGTACCCACGGCGGCGAAGGCCGGTCGGCCTGGACGCTCTGGCTCGTCGGAACACAGCACCCGAGGAGCGCTTCCACCTGGTCATCGACGGTGTTGCTGAGGGCGAGAGTGGCGTCGAGGAACAAGTCGGCCGACAGCACGCGGGGGGTGGCACCGCGGAACTCCGGCATCGCCGTCGTCGCCGCCCTGCTGGCCAGGCTGCGATCCCAGGTGGCCGACTTGGACAGGCTGATCCGATCGGGATTGAACTGGAGCGGGATGCGGCGGCGGATCGCGGTGGGCTCGTTACTCAGCGACGGCGGAGGCTCGAACAGCACCAGCACGGCGCGGGTCAGGCCGAGGGTGGACAGCGACAGCACCAGGCGGCTCCGTTCAGGTGGTGACGAGGAATCCGTGGTGGGCCAGTTCGAGGGTCTCCATCGCCGGCCTGGACGCCTCGGCGGTGAACGACGGGCCCTGCCAGCGCACCGGCAGCACCCGGTCCAGGCTCCATCTCGCGATGGTGCCCTGGTCCGGGGCCAGCGCGGAGATCTGGCCGATGGTGGGGACGGCCTGGAGCACCTGGCCGCGCACCCACAGCCACAAGGACACTGTCGAGGCCGTCAGCGGACGGGTCAGCACGATGTTCGAGTAGCGCAGGCGCGACGGGAGGATCCACGGGTGGGCGTTGAGGCCACCTTCCCAGTGCTCCTCGTACTGCACCTCGCAGGCCAGGCCGTCACAGGTGGTGAACGACCCCAGGTCGATTGCCCCGATGAACACCCGGAACAGCACGCTGGTGGCGAATGCCTGCTCGGCCACGCGAGCACTCCTCTCCTTTTTTCATCCACAATGGCGGTCTGCGGGCCTGTCAGCCGGCGTGCGGGCCCGCGCGCGCGGATCGCCGGGTCATCGCGGCAGTTCCGCAGGGGGCGGCTTCTCGCGCTCGGCGCCCCGGTCTCTCGGCGGCCGGAGCAGCCTGGCGAGCGCCGGGGCCAGCGCCTGGGCAAGCTCGTCGCCGTGGTGCTCGGCGATCTCGCGGGCGAGCGCCGCGGCGTCCACCGGGCGATGGCGCTCGGCTGAGGCGAATCGGTGCGCCTCGGCGGAGAACGTGACGTTCCCCGCCGAGGCTGAGCCTGGCGCTGGTGCGAAGCCCGCGGCCGGCGGCGTTTCCTGCCCGGGCCGGCCTCGCTGACCAGGGGAATAGACGACGGGCAGCCGGCGGTCTGACGGCCGCGCCGCCGGCGTGCCCGAAGCCGCCGGCGCAGGCGGCTCCCGCCTCGTCGGCGCGGACGAGAGCAGGGGCAGCGCGGGCTGGGGTGCTGGCGGTCCGTCGCCGTTGGGTCGCAGCGGCCGAGCCGTGGGCGGCAGGCTGGCTAGCACGGGTCCGATTCCCGCCCGCTGACGCGCGCCCGCATCGGCCGGCCTCGGCGAGTTCGGCGAGTTCGGCATGCTCGGCGTGTCCGGCGTCGTCGGCGCTCGTCCCTCACCGATGGCATTGCCCAGCGACCGAGCCGAGCGGGGCAGGCCAGGCAGCGAGGGTCCCAGGCCGGCTCGGGAGCGGCGGTGCCAGTCCGGGTGGCCAGCCCCCTGTGTCCCCCCGGTGGCGCCCGGCGTCACCACGGAGATCGATGCCCCGGCGGCGGTGCCCTGCGTTCCGGTGGTGCCCTGCGTTCCGGCGGCGGTCAGAGTCCCGGCGGCGGTCAGCGGCCCCGGGTGGCCGGCGGCCCGGGCTGGCCGGGTCAGGGCGGCCAGGAGGGTGCTGTCGCCGTCAGGGTTCCCGGGCACACTGGCTGTGAAAGGCGATCTCGCTGCCGGCTGAACTGCCGTGACGGCAGGTGACGGCCACCGGGCCGGCCCCGGGTCGCGGGCGAGGCTGGCCCCGGTCACGTCTGGCGACGTGCGTCCGCCGCGACGGCGCCGGGTCCACCTCGGCGGGGTGAGGGGCGTCAGGCAGGTCCAGCTGCCGGCCGGACGGGCCGTTACGGTCATCGTCGCCAGGCGCCAGGTGGCCAGCCGGCCGGTGAATCCCGGCGGCACGACGGGGGACATGGGCTCGCTCAGCGACCGCCGCACCGGGGGAGCGGAGCGCCAGGCCTGCTCGGGCCCGTGCTTGCCGGGTGCCGCGGGGACACCGGATCCGGGGACGGCGCGGGCTCGCCGGGCCCGGCGCGGACCTCGCCGCAGCGCCATGGCGTCACCCTCCCCTGTTGATCCGGGTATTGATATGCGCGACCTCCGCGATGTAGCGGAGCCGTTCGGAGTGGACGAGGTTCAGCAGGTCGTCCGGCGGCCAGTGGAAGTGGTACGCGAGGTAGGCGATCTCCTCACGCAGCCGCGCCGCCGGGCGGATCAGGATTCCCCCAGGCGGTCACCGGCCCCGAGGCCAAGCGGATCGACGTTGTTGACGCGCTCGTAGAAGTTCTGCAGGTAGGCAACGTCGGCGGCGAAGAACTGCTCGACGATGCCGGGATAAATCTCGGGCAGGTCGCCGAGCCGGGTAATCACCAGGCTCAGCAGCACCACGCCGAGATACGCGGGATTCTCCTTCACCCGCTGGTCGATCAGCGGAGCCAGCTCGTCCCTGGCGGTCGCCAGGCGCATCGAGCCGCGGCGGTGTACCTTGCCCGCTGGGTCCACATAGCCCAGGGGCAGCTCGAACTCGAACTCCGTCAGCAGTCCTTGGTGTCCAGTCATTCGACCGTGATGTCCTCGAACTCGATGGTGACCTGCTCCACCGCGGCCCTGATCCGCTGGCCTGCAGCGACGGGCCGTCCCACCTGGAGGCCCAGGCGTTCGAAACGCGGATGCGCCTGAGCACGCGCTTGGTCGGGTCCATCAGCGACACCGTGACGTCCTGCCGGGCGGCGGGCAGGTCCTTGTCCTGCATGGTCGCCTTGATCCAGTCGGTGAACGCCTGGCTCTTGTCCATGCCGCGGGTCACGGTCAGCTGCCCGCTTCTGCGGGCACCGGGCTGCTTGCGGATCAGCAGCTCGCCGGATGAGGTCACCTGCCTGACCTCGACCACGTCCTGCTCAATGACCAGGCCGCTCACGTCCTGCACGGTCTCCACCTGGAACTTCCCCAGGTCGATCGCGAACTGGAAGCTCATGAGCGTGTCGCCGGTAACCATGGGGATGTGCCCTCCTCGCGATGCGGCTTGCCTTTGACGCTGCGACTTCCGCCGCGACCTCAGGAATAGATCTGCGTGACGCGGAAGTAGACGAACTCGGCCGGCCGGGTGAGCGCCACCCCGATGTCGCAGTAGAGAAATCCCTCCGCCATCGAGACCGGCGGGTTGTTCGTCGCGTCGCAGACCACGTAGAACGCCTCGGGGGAGGTGGCCCCCACGAGCGCGCCGGTTCGCCACTGATCCACGAGGAAGCTGCTCACGGCACCGGCCACCTTGGCCTGCAATTCGGCGTTGTTGGGCTCGAAGACCGCCCACCTGGTGGACTGCGTGATCGAATCATCGAGGAAATTGACGTACCGGCGGACGTTGACGTACCGGAAGTCGAGGTCGCTCGGATCCTGCGCGGCCCGGGTCCTGGCGCCCCAGACCAGGCTCCCCTGCCCGGGGAACGTCCGCACGCAGTTAATGCCGACCTGGTTGAGCGGCGCCTGGGTCTGGTCCGTGAGCGCGAACTCCAGGCCGAGGATTCCCAGAATGGTGACATTCGCCGGCGCCTTATACACGCCGCGCTCGGTGTCCGTGCGCGCCCAGGTCCCGGCGACGTGCCCGCTCGGCGGCACGTACCTGGCGGTGGAGTTCTTGTAGACGCTGGGCGCCAGCAGCCAGGGGTAGTAGATCGTGGCGAAGGTGGCCTGGGTCGGGGTCAGGGCGATGGCGTCGGCGGTGTCGGCCGCCCCGGGGATAGGAGTGCCCGGGGCCGGATCGCCGTCCTCGCCCGGCGCGGCGCTCTCGGTCTGCGGCGGCGTGCCGGTCGGCAGGTCGAGCAGGGCCACCCGGTTGCCCATGGCCTGGCAGTGCGCGACCACCAGTCCCTGCTGGACGGGCTGATTCTGGGGGATGATCCCGACGATGTCGGACAGGCCGGGAACGGCGACCATCGTGACGTCGGGCTTCGCCTCAAGGGCCGTCAGCGCTGGCTGGAGCGTGTTCTGCCCCGGCGGGATCCTCACGACGTAGCACGGCCCGCCACCGTTGGTGAACCAGCCATACACCGAGTCCGTCAGCAGCGGGAGCTCCCCGGTGGCGTCCGGCTCGACGAACTTGTCCTCGAACTCCTGCCAGTTGCTCACCCAGACCGGCTCGTTCGCCGGCTGCTCCTTGTCGGCGGTGCCGAGGAACGCCGCGATCGAGGTGCCGGCCGGCGCTATGACCCGCATGCCGCTGGGGATGTAGCGAACGTAGACCCCGGGGGCCTGACTGCTGGTGGCGGCGGCCTGTGATGGGGCTGGGATCGCCATGGGCTGCTCCTTCGGCGGGCGAGGACCTTCCTCACCCCAGATTGGCCCTGCGCCCCGGCCGCGGACATGCCCCAAGGGGGGCCGGTAAAGGCAGCGCGCGAGCCCTTTCAGGCAGGCCATCCCGGCGGGTCTTTTGGGCCGGGGGGAGGCGACACCGTCCGTAGCAGGAGTTCATATCCTGGGCATTTACCGAGGGAGCCGTAACGCAGGCTCACCGTCATCTCCTGGAAGCGCCTGGGGTCTTCCGGCAACGCCCTCGCCCAATTATTCTGGGCATGCCCGCTTAGGGCCAGGTAAAGAGCCATAGCTCGTGACCCGAGCTGGATACAGCGGGTGCAGACGCGGAATAGCGACTGGAGGAGTTTCTAGGTGGCTCGTATTGCGGTTCGCATATACGCTGACGACTCAATTCTGGAAGCCGGGGTGACAAGCCACCTGAGGGCACGCCCGGAGGTCACCCTCCTTGCGCGCTCGTCCGAGTGCGCCGACGAGCCTTCAGTCAACCTGGTGGTTGCCGAGACACTGAGCGAGTCCACGGTCAAGACGCTCCAGCGGATCCGCGGCATCACGACAGCGGCATCGATGCTGCTGATCGGCCGCATAGAGCTGAACGACCTCCCCCAGGCCGCCGCGTGCGGAGTCCGGGCGCTGCTCTACCGGCATCTCGCTACCCCCGAGCGGATCGTCTCGACCATCGTGGCGGCGGCCAACGGCGAGGGCGTCATGCCGGGTCACCTGTTAAGTCACCTGCTCACGCAGGTGGGACATCTGCACCATCAGGTGCTGAGCCCGAATAGGATCACCCTGAGCGGCCTTACCGTCAGGGAGGCGCAGATACTGAAACTAGCCGCGGAGGGATATGACACCGTCGGAATCGCTCGCCGCCTGGGATTCTCTGAGCGCACAGTCAAGTCGCTTCTCCACGGCGTGGTTGTGCGATACGGATTGCGGAACCGCACTCATGCGGTCGCCTACGCCATCAGGGAGGGGATGGTCTAGCCAGTCAGGCGCAGTCCAGTGCGCACCACGACGAGGGGTGGTGCGGCGCACGAGGACAATGAGGTGATCAGCTGATCGTCTCGATCCTGCAGCCGGGACCCACGCTTCGGGCGAACTTCTCGTCACAGGTCACCAGAGCGGCGTTGAGCCTCTCAGCCAGGGCGACGTATGCGGCGTCGTAGACGGTCATGTTGTGGCGAAGTCCCCAGATCCGCCGCCGCAACGGCGTGATGTCCTCGCGGCGAACCGGGAACAGTTCCAGGTCGCGGATGCACTCCTCGACGTAGCTGTCGTCGATGCGGTCATCCTTGCGGGCGAGCCCGCGCAATGCGCCGAGAACCTCGTAATCCAAGATCGTCGGCGCATAGAAGGCATCACCGGAGCGCAGTCGCTCCGCGACATGCTCCCCGCGCGGGTCATCAAACGCCAGGAAAGCCACAACTGCGGAGGCATCGATCACGGTCAGGCTCACAGGGCATCCCTCAACTCGCGCACGGCTTCCACGGCGGGATCACTGGACCCGGGCAGGCGCGAGCGCGACTGGACCATGTCCGTCCACTCGCTCATGGTCGGCAGCCCCGCCTCCCGATCTAGGACATCCAGGATGTAGGAGTTCAGCGACTGCCGCCTCGCCTCCGCCCGCTGCTTCAGCATGTTGCGGGTGGCTTCTGGTAGTTCACGGATCGTAAGGCTCACAGACATGTAACCATTATAGTTGCATGCCAGGTAACCCACCATATCCAGCTGAGGATCTCGCCGGGAGTCATCCCGGTGGCTAGCCGCCAGCCGCCCAGGTCAGTGAGCTTGTGATCCCCGGGACAGGGCGGCGATGAACGGCTCGCGTGCTTGCGGGTCGCAGTGTTCTACTTCGAGCTTGGCCTTGTCCGCGTCGGGGTCTGGGCCTGCCGGAAAGTCCTGGCCCTCGGCGCAGGCCAGTGGCATTGATCCGCGGCCATCCCAGGGCGGATCGCCGGGAAACGTGATGTCGAGGATCACGTCCTGGCCGTTCAGGTTGATTACCAGGTAACGGTGCACGTCGGCCAGTCCGTCTTCCGGGACCGCAGCGGCCACGACGGTCCCGTGCCGTTTGAGCGCGGCGGCCCGGTCGGCACGGTAGACGCGGTGCACCAGGCGCGGGCGAATGTCCGGCCATCGTTCAGCGAGCAACTGGACCAGCAGCGCATGCTTCGTCGAGCAGGTGCCCCGCCAGTCGTCGATGACTCCTTCGGCTGTGCGGGATCGCGGGCGCCCGTAGGGGATGGCCTGCACTGAATTCACCACTCGGCGTAGCGATGGATTGTCGGGCAGCCCGACCTGGGCTGCGAATTCGTCAAAAAGCGGATTGCTCACCCGGCCATGGTAGGCGCAACCAAGCGCAGCTGATCAACAGGCCGATTTGGCAGCTGGCCCGAGCCACTCCAGGCCCAGCGTTGTCACATTGGTCGCGCTGCAGCGCCAGCGATGTGGCTTTGCTGGGCCTGCTCGAGCCGTTTCAGGCCCGCCGTTGTGACATTGCTGGGCCCAGCCCCAGGCGGCGGCAGCTGAGCCGAGTTTGCTATTTCAGGAGATTGGTGACCGGTAGCTATTCAGCCTGAGTGGGCTGGGGGATGGGATCAGCGGGCGGGATCGGCTGATAGGTGATGGCGGTGCGGTGTGGTTTGTCTAGCCGGGCCGGATGGCGTTGGGTGGCCAGGGTCCGTCGGTGAAGAGCTGGGTGAGGGCGTCGAGCTGGTCGATGCCCCATTTGGCGGCGGTGGACAGGTAGGACTGGACCACGGCGAAGTCGGCGAGTCCTTGCAGGGTGCGCCAGCAGCCGCCGGAGGTGCGCATCTGTACTTTGACGGGGCGGACGTCGCGCTCGGCCTGGTTGCTGGTGAATCCGACGGCGAGGTCGGTGGTGAATCTCAGGATCATGTCCTGGTGGTCGCGGAACCGGCGGGCGAGGCGGAGGCCGTCTTTCCCGGCCCGGCTGCGGCGGCTCTGGTTGTCGGCGATGCCCTTGGCGACGGCGCCGCGGTACCAGGATGTCCTGTGACATGTAAGTCGGCCCTCTGCCAATTAATGCGGCCCGTTCGTTGGGTTTGTCAGTAGAGTTGGCCCGTTCATGATCCTTTGCGACTGCTGGGCGGACGGGTGATGGGTACGGCTGCCGCAGCAGCGGGCGCCGCGGGTGCGCGGTTCACGCTGGATTTCCGGGCGGCTGACGGTACCTGGCAGCGAGGGCTGCTGCCGTCGTGCGGCGGGGTGCGGTTCGAGGACGTGCTGCCGGTCCGGCCGTTCCGGTTCGAGAAGGGGCTGCGGAACTTCGCGGGCTGGTGGTATTTCGCCACGACGGGTGATCATGTCGGGTTCGAGTCGTGGCTGGAGCGTGATCACCTGATGCTGATGGACTTCGACCCTGCGGTGCGGGCGGTTGCGTCGCAGCCGTTCTGGCTTCGCTGGCGCGACGGGGAAGACCGTGCCCGGCGGCATGCGCCGGATTTCTTCGCCCGCAGGCAGGACGGGGGCGCGGTGGTCGTCGATGTCCGTCCTGATGACCGCGTCCCGGAACGGGATGCGGGGACGTTCGCGGTGACCGCGGCGGCATGCGGGGCAGCGGGCTGGGAGTACCGCCGTTCGGGGGATCTTGACCCGGTGCTGACGGCGAACGTGCGGTGGCTGTCGCGTTACCGGCACCGGCGGTGCCGGGTGCCGGGGATCGAGGCGGTGCTGCTGGAGGCATTCGCCGGCGGGCGGGGCCTGTTCGAGGGCACGGAGATGGCCGGTGACCGGCTGCGTGTGCTTCCGGTGCTATTCCACCTGATGTGGCAGCGGCAGCTGACGGCTGACCTGGCGGGCGGGCCGCTGGGCCCGGCGACCGTCGTGCACGCGGGCGGGACACGGTGAGCGGCGCACGCCGCCGCCGGGTCGGTGTCGGTGACCGGATCCTGGTCGCCGGCACGCCGAACGTCGTGGTCGCGGTCACCGGTTCGCGGGTCCGGCTGGCCGATGACGCGGGCGGGGTGCGCACGGTCACGGCGGCTGAGCTAGCCGACGGCACGCGGTTCGAGATCCCGGCTGCGGCTCCGCCGCGGGGGCCGCGGCCGGAGACCGGCCTGGAGGGACTGCCCGCTGCCGTGATCGAGGAAGCCTCATGGTGGGAGGCGCACATCGCCGAGGTCGTCTACGGGCTGCGGCCAGACGCGCCTGCGGGGACGCGGCCGAGACCGCAGTACGACCCCGGGCGGACCAGCCTGACCGAAAGGGAGAAGGCGAAGGCCGCCGAGTTGTCGGCGGCCGGGCGGCTGGTCCCGGCCAGCACGGTCAAGCACCGCCGCCAGCGGTGGGAAGCTTATGGCCTGCCCGGCCTGGCTGACCGGCGGCTGGCCCGGCGGAAGCGACCCGCGGGCAGGGCCGATGACCGGGTCGTGGCCGCGATGCGGCAGGCGATCGGCGAGACGGCAGGGGCGTCTTCCCGGACAGCCGGCTTCGTGATCTGGCGGGCCAGGGGGATCCTCGCAGAGGGCGGCTATGGTGGTCTGCTGCCGTCAGACCGGACGTTCTACCGCTTGTTCGGCACGCTGTCGCATGGCCGGCAGGTAACCGGCTCGGCATCGACCCGCCGGTCGCTGGCCGGGCGGCCGGAGGGCTTGTTCGGGTCGCTGCCGGCGGCGGCGCCGGGCGAGGTGGTGCAGATCGACTCCACCCCGCTGGACGTCCTCGTGCTCCTCGATGACGGGGTTCCCGGCCGGGTCGAGCTGACCGGCATGATCGACGTCGCGACGAGGGTGGTGCCCGCCGCAGTGCTGCGGCCCACCACGCGGTCGGTGGACGCCAGCGTGCTGCTGGCCCGCGCTCTCACCCCGGAACCGGCCCGGCCCGGCTGGCCTGAGGCCCTGAAGATGGCGCATTCCGTGCTGCCCTACGATCGGCTGCTGGACATTGACGCGCGGCTGGAGCACGCCGCCGCGAGGCCGGTGATAGTCCCGGACACGATCGTGATCGACCACGGCAGCGTGTTCGTCTCGGCCGCGTTCCGGTCCGCCTGCCGGCACCTCGGCATCTCCATCCAGCCCGCCCACCTGGGCAGCGGATCGGAGAAAGGCCACATCGAGCGGTACTTCGGGTCGGTCGCCTCGCTGTTCTGCCAGTTCGCGTCAGGCTATGCCGGGCGCAGCCCGGACCGCCGCGGCCGCCATGTCGAGGACCAGCCGCTGTGGTCCATGGCCGAGCTGCAGGAGCTGCTCGATGAGTGGCTTATCGCGTTCTGGCTGAACCGCCGGCACGACGGGCTCCGTGACCCCGAGCACCCCGGGCGGGCGTTCACCCCGAACGAGAAGTACGCCGCCCTCATCGAGGCCGCCGGCTACGTGCCGGTCGCTCTCGGCCCCGGCGACTACATCGAGCTGCTGCCCGCGTCCTGGCGGGCGGTCAACGCCTACGGCATCAAGCTGGCCCGGCGCAGCTACGACAGCGAGGAGCTGAACCCGCTGCGGCTGCAGCCCTCCGGGGTCCGGGAGAAGAAGAACCTGCACGAGATCCGCCACGACCCCTACGACGTCTCCCGGATCCACGTCCGGGGGCCGCAGGGGTGGATCACCGTGTTCTGGAAGCACCTGGACCGGGCGCCCGTCCCGTTCGGCGAGCTGGCCTGGGACCACGTCCGCCGCGGCCTGGGCAAGGACGCCACCGAGGAGCAGATCGCCGATTCCGTCGCGGCGCTGCTGCGCCGCGCGAACGCCGGCCCGGAAGACCAGGAGAAACTGAAGATGAGCAGACGGGACCGCCGCGTCGCCGCCCGCACGAAGGCCGCGGCCCCGCCCGGGAAGCAGGATCAGCCTGGCCCCGGTGATCCCGCGCACCCCGGCCCGGACCCGGAGCCTGCCGAAGACGACGCGCCGCTGGCGAAGGTCATCCCGATGAAGATCTTCGACCCGTTCACCGAAGCGGACAAGCGCTGGTGACCGCGGCTGACAGCCGCCAGGCACCTGGCAGGGCCGGCGCGGACGGCGGCGCACGGCAGCTGACCACGCTGCGCGGCTGGCGGGAGTTCGTCGCGGACCGGCCCGCCGTCCCGGACCTGCTGCCCGAGCCCGCCTGGAAGCTCCTGGACGACGACGGGCGGCTCGCCTATGACGAGGCCCGGCTCGCCCACCACGCCAGGCTGCTGACCGTGGCCACCTCCACCATCCAGCAGGTGATCACCGAGGGCCGCAGGCTGCAGTACCTGAACCGGCACGCCGACGCCGGCCGGTGCGGCCTGATCCTGTCCGGCCCGGCCCGCACCGGGAAGACCACCTGCCTGGCCCAGCTCGGCAAGACCATCGAGACGATGCACCACCGCCGCAACCCGCACGCCGCCGGTCACATCCCCGTCCTCTACATCACCGCCCCGCCCGCCGCTACCCCGCGGATGATCGCGGTCGAGTTCGCCCGGTTCCTCGGCCTGCCGATGACCCGCCGCTCCAACGTCACCGACGTGCTCGAAGCCGTCTGCGGCGTCTGCCTCGACGCCGCCGCCACCCTGGTCTGCGTGGACGAGATCCACAACATCAGCCTCGGCACCCGGCACGGCGCCGAGGCCTCCGACACCCTGAAGTACTTCGCCGAAAGGCTGCCCGTGACGTTCGTCTACGCGGGCATCAGCGTCGAGCGGGCCGGGCTGCTGTCCGGCACCCGCGGCGAGCAGATCGCCGGCCGGTTCTCCATGATCCGCACCGGCCCGTTCGGCCGCGGCCAGCAGTGGCAGGCGCTCATCGCCGCGCTCGAGGACAGCCTGCGGCTGCACCACCACCGCGACGGCACCCTCGTCCAGCTGTCCTCTTACCTTCACTCCCGTAGCGGCGGGATGATCGGCAGCCTGCTCCGCCTGGTCCGCGCCGCCGCGATCCAGGCCGTCCTCGACGGCACCGAGGCCATAACGAAGACCACGCTGGAATCCATCCCGGTCGACATCGCCTCCGCCGGCGAGCACCTGCCCGGATGATCCCCCAGGCCGACGCCCGGCAGGCCATCGCCCTGGCCGGCCAGGGCGCGCACGTGTCCGAGATCGCCCGCCGGCTCGGCCACGACCGCAAGACGATCCGGATCTACCTCAACGGGCACCGGGCCCCGGCCAGCCGCGCCCGCACGCGAACTCCTTCGCCCCGTTCGCCGCCTACCTCCGGCAGCGCACCGGCGATGACCTCCATCTGCGCGGGGCCGGGCTGCACCGCGAGATCACCGCCCTGGGCTACGCCGGCAGCTACTCCGCGTTCACCCGCGAACTCCGCGGCCACGGCATCACCGTCGCCTGCAGCGCCTGCAAGCCCTGGCAGCCCGTCACCCCCGCCCGCGAACAGCGGCCCGCAGCCCTTCCGGTCCGCACCGCGCCGCTGGCGGGCGAGACGATCGCCTCTTACCTGGCCCGGGCGGCAACCGCGAACCACCTCCCGCTCCGCGCGATCACCGATGTCCTGCCGCCATGGTTCGCCGTCCGGGCCACCGCCTGCGACGACATCGCCAAACCGGGACTGCTGCAGCCCGGTGACACCTGGTGCCTGGCCACGCTCACCGGCATCACCGAAACCGCGCTCCGGCACGCGCTCCCCGCACTCGCCGGGCACCGTGACGACGGGCGCCCGCCCGTCCGCGTCACCGTCGCCTGCCGGCACTGCACCGCCCGGCACGGACACCACGACCCGGTTCCCGTTCACCTCCCGGCACACCGCAGAGCATGCGAACGGCACCGCACCTGGCTCGGCCGCGCCACCCAGATCGGCCTCGCAGCCGCCCCGGAGATCATCAGCGCAAGCCGGCAGGCCGCCCGCATCGCCCGCCAGCACGGCATCACCAGGCTAGTGCTCGCCGAAACGACCGCACGCCAGCACGCGGCCGGCGACCCGGACGGCCGGCGGCGCACCGCGACGCTAGCCATGGCCAATCCCGGCCTGGATCCCGGGCACCCCGACATCGCCGAAGCAGCGGCCTACCCCGGCACGATCAAGATGGCCGCCGCGATCCTCCGCAGCACACTCCCCGCCGGGCCGGAATAACTGGCAAAGATCCGCCCGAGCCGCTGGCGGGCCAACTTGAATGGCACACCCCCGCGGAATCTTCTGCCAATCGAAAAGGCCCTCGCAGGTCAGAGGGGTGGACCGGGCCGACTTATTTGGCACGGGACACAGGACCCGATCTCGGCGAGCGTCGTGTCGTCGAGGCGGGGCTTCCCGGCGGCGCGGGCGGCGGTGGCCTTCGCGTTCGCCCAGATGAGCAGGTCGGCCATGGACCGTGCCCAGGCCTGCCCGCCGGGGTCGGGCTGGTAGATGCCGCGCAGGTCGCGCAGGCCGTGAGCTGCGCACCAGGCGTGCAGCGCATCGGCGAGGTGGGTGTACCCGGCGTAGCCATCGCGGACGATCGTCCCGGCGTAGCCGGGGAGGATGCCGCCGGCGTCGATGTCCTGCGCGGTCCGGCCGCCGGTGTGCAGGGCGGTCAGGAACCCGGTGCAGGCGACGTGGACGTAGCGCGGCTTCCCGGCGGTGCGGGCGGGAGTCTCGCCGGCATGCAGGACCGCGGACTCGCGGAGCAGTACCCGGACCTGGTCCGTGAACGGCCCCAGCCGGGCGGCGGCCCGGCCGCGGACCCCGGCCGTGAACCCGGCGGACACGTTGACCCCGGTCAGGGACGCCACCAGGGAAGCTGCCCGGCTGACCGGCAGGTAATGGGCGCAGACCGCCAGCGCAGCCCGGGCATGCACCCGGGCCCGTACTGGACGCGGCCGGTGACGTGCGCGGGCGCCACGCCGACGGTGACCTCCCCGCAGGCCCCGCACGTCTTTGCCTGCACCTGGTACTCGATCACCGCCGGCGGCGGAGGCGGCGCCGCCTCGAACACCTGGAGTTTCCGCGTCCCGGTCACCTCAGCATCCGCCAGGTCCGTGCCGCAGCAGCCGCACGCCACCGGGACGCATTCCACCGTCTCGCCGGGGTCAGCGGACTGCTTTAAGGTCGAGGACGGCGCCCCGGGCTGCTTGCCCGGAGCCCGGCCGGACCGGCCCCGCAGCGACCGGTTCTCCGTCTTCGTCGGGTAGGACCGGCGGGTTGCCCCGCCGATCCCCCCTCAGAACCGTGCGTGCCACTCATCGCGGCACACGGCTCAGGCAAGCCGCGAGGGCGTGGCTGGCCGAAGCGCTGGTTTCCTGCGCTGGCGGGCGAGGTGCCCGCGGAAGCAGGAGGCGTGTACGAGGCGGGTCTGGTCACCGTCCGGGGACCCTGGTCGCCCGTGATGGGTGAGGTAGTCACACCCTCGGGCTTTACCCCTGGGCTCCGCACCCGCCCGAGCAGGACCCGCGCACGCACGCCAGGGCAGGGACAGGCACAGAGCACTGCCTGGAACTACGCATCTGGCACTACGTCATGCCAGACCTCCAAACTGCGAGTTCACTCGCAACACGTGCGACAACGCGTCGCACTTCTTATACGGGTTATCCGACGACGGCGGCTTCGACGACGTAGAGGAGTCCCTGGCCAGGCGGCGTTCCAGTTCCTCCACCCGGCCCGCCAGCACCGCCAGCTGCGCCTGCGCCGCCTCAAGCTGCGCGTCCCTGGCGGCGAGCTGCGCAGCCGCCAGCTCATCGCGGGCCGCGGCCGCCTCGCGCAGCCGAGCGTTCTCGGCCGCGCGCCGGCCACCTCCAGCCCACTCAGGCTGAATAGCTACGGTGAACCGGGCCAAGGCTGGAAATGGGGACACGGGGTGGTGCGGGCCGATTCCCACATCGGTGGCTTCCAGCGTTCTGGCATTGACTACGAGCGAGAGGTACGGCCAGTGCCGGCCTGCGGTCGGTCATCCTCTACGGCCGGGGTCGGCAAGAGCCATGTCGCCCAGGTCTTCATGAACGGCCCCAGCTACAGACCGAATAAAGCACCAGGGCATGTCATCTACCCGCCAAAACGAGCAGGAGCTAAAATAAGAACAAAGCCAGGACCTTGGAAATTACCTGATCAGAAACCCCCTAGGGATAATGTGAGCCCCCACAGGTGGTGGGTCGAATCGTGGGGCGCGCTCGCACGCAGGTCAGAGCAGGTTTCGCATCTTGATAACTCGATAGCGGCAGGAGAATCTGCGGGCCAGCGTCGGTGCTCGCAACAGCGCGTGTCGTCGCAGGTCAGGCGGCTCGTTTTTGGCGAGCCGTCACTCCGCTCCCACAGGAGCGGCTCCATTGAGGCTAGATGTCGAGTGCGACCTGATCGTCGGATTCGGTCGGTCACTCCGCTCCCACGGGAGCGGCTCCATTGAGGCCGCACCGCCGACACCCTCGCCGTGCAGGCCGAATGGCGTTACTCCGCTCCTTCAGGAGCGGCTCCACTAAGGTCGGCCCCGGCCGCCGTGACCGGCGAACACCCAGGTCGCTCGCTGCTTTTGGAGCGACTCCTTGACGGCTCAGACTTCCACTGAGAGCACCGTTGACGCCGCTACCCGTGTGGCGGGACGTTAGAGCCAGTCATGATCACGCTGCCGGTGTATGGGCGTCGGCGATTCGAATGTCATGCGAGCGCCTTCAGGCCCGATTGGATGCGACGGCCCGTTTGGCGAGTGCGCATTCGGCGCGGCGGTTGCACGTACTGTCGCTCCGCTCCTTCGGGAGTGCCTGGTTCCTGGTCGGCTTGGTTCAAAGGGTCGTTGCAGCATTGCTGCTAGATGAACCCTTCCGGTGATCACCTTATCTGGTGGCGGCTGGGTGGGCGGTGCCGCGCAGTGGCCGGGGGCAGGCCCGTTGGCCTGGCCCTTGGCTTCCTGCCGCCCAAGGGTCGCAGAGGATCTGGGGTCAAGGTCGCCGCAGGCCGCCGCGCAGCGGTACGGTGCTCGCCGACGACGGCAGCGCTAGAAGGGTTGCCGCGACGCGAGCTGCGATGCCCGCCGATCGGCTGCGACTTGCTGGCGTACCACGTGCAGTGCCCTGGTGACAGCCCGGACGCGATCCTACCTTCGCGCTGGCCGGTGACGAGGTTGTCGGCTACGCGAAGCTCGGGATGACGCTGCGCAGCTGCGGACCGCCCACCACGACATTTTTCAGCGGTGAAAAAGAGCCCGGCGCGGACGCGACATTGCCAGGTCGCTCAAGGCGGCGCAGATCAACTGGGCGATCGATCACGGCTACACCGAGTTGCGGACCGCGAAGAAGGAACGCAACGAGCCCATTCGCCGCCTCAACGCCCGCCCGGCAGTCGGCCGTGTCTACCTGGTCGGCCCGCTCGCCCGCTGACCGTCGCCGCGCGCGATCAGTAGCGCATCGGGTTCGGCGTGTGGTGCGGGACGCGCTGTCGCAATTCCTGGAACTGCGCCGGGCCCGCGCCCGCCTTTTTCACGCCCCTCTTCCACGTGTGCGTGTGCACTTCGTCGTCAAGGGTCCGCACATTGCTCTTGAATTCGGCGAGGCTCTGGTTGGACAGGCCATCGACCGAGCCGAGCATCGCGATCAAGTCGACGGCCAGGTCGAACATCCAGAGTTCGTCCGGCGTGTAGACCCTGAGGTTGTCGTCCAGGTCGCTGTGCAGCCGGCCCTCGTCGCGCACCCGGACCCCGGCTTCGCTGACAGCCGTGCTCAGCTCACGTATCTGCCTGTGAAACTCTGGATACGCCCCGACGTAGTCCCGCACAGCGGATTCCGTGCTGAGACCGGGTCCCAGGCACGACATGATCAGGTAAATAAAAGGAGCCGACGTCCAGCAGCCGTCGGTGCCCTCGGGAACCAGTCCTTGCGCCGTGCTCATCCGAGCATCGTAGCGGGACATCGGGTCCCGGATTAGCAAAAGCCGGGCACGATCCCGCCGCGCCCGGCTCTTGCCAGCGGATGGTCAGACCCCGGCGGGCAGCCCGGCCAGCGCCTCGCTCAGCGCCGCGTCGGACAGCGCCAGGTCCTGCATCGCGCCGGACATGTAGTCGCCGTAAGCCTGCAGGTCAAGCAGGCCGTGGCCGCACAGCGCGGTCAGGATGACCTTCTCCTCGCCGGTCTCCTTGCAGCGCAGGGCCTCCTCGATGCACGCCGCGACGGCATGAGTCGGCTCCGGCGCCGGCACGATGCCCTCAGTGCGCGCGAAGCGCAGTCCGGCCGCGAAGCATTCTGATTGCGGCTTGGCCACTGCTTCAATGAGCCCGAGCTCGTAGATATGTGAGAGCAAAGGCGACATTCCATGGTAACGCAATCCACCCGCATGAATCGGGTCCGGAATGAAGTCATGGCCGAGCGTGTGCATTTTCAGCAATGGCGTGAGGCCGGCCGTGTCGCCGAAGTCGTACGCATAGCGTCCCTTGGTGAATGACGGGCACGCGGCGGGCTCGACCGCGCGGATCACCGGGTTTATCCGGCCGGCCAGTTTCTCCCTGAGGAACGGGAATACCAGCCCGCCGAAGTTCGACCCGCCGCCCGTGCACCCGACGATGACGTCGGGAGTGTCGCCGGCCTGCGCGAGCTGCTTGATGGCTTCCTCGCCGATCACGGTCTGGTGCAAGAGCACGTGGTTGAGCACGCTGCCGAGCGAGTACCTGGTGTCGTCGTTGGTCGCGGCCTTCTCGACGGCCTCGCTGATCGCGATGCCGAGGCTGCCGGTGGAGTCCGGGTGCTCGGCGAGGATGCCGCGGCCGGCCGCCGTCTCTGGCGAGGGGCTGGCGTGCACCGTCGCGCCGTAGGTCTCCATCAGGATCTTGCGGTACGGCTTCTGGTCATACGACGAGCGGACCATCCAGACCTCGAGGTCGATGCCGAACAGCGCGCACGCGAAGGACAGCGCCGTGCCCCACTGGCCCGCGCCGGTCTCGGTCGTGAGTTTCCTGATGCCATCTTCGGCGTTGTAGTACGCCTGCGGCACGGCGGTGTTGGGCTTGTGCGAGCCGGCCGGGCTCACGCCCTCGTACTTGTAATAGATCTTCGCCGGGGTACCGAGGTCCTTCTCCAGCCTCCGCGCCCGGTAGAGCGGGGTCGGCCTCCACAGCCGGTAGACGTCGAGCACGGGCTCGGGGATCGCGATGTGCCGGTCGCCGGAGACCTCCTGCATGATCAGCGCCATCGGGAAGAGCGGCGCCAGCGCATCGGGCCCGACCGGCTCCCTCGTGCCCGGGTGCAGCGGCGGAGGCGGCGGAGCGGGCAGGTCAGGAACGATGTTGTACCACTGGCGCGGCATCTCCGACTCACCGAGGATGTACTTAACCTGATTCGTCATGGTTACCTCCGGTAATTTCGGATAGGACGCCTGAGTGGCTTCGGCTGGCCAAGTCCCGACCACGTTAGCTGACGCGGGAACCGCGGGTCAGGCTGATTCGGCGGATATTGTCCTACCTGTCGCAACAGTCACTGCTAACTCAATGATCCCCTGGATCACGGTACGGCTACCCTAAGGCCGGATCGGTTGCGGCAGCCTGAGTCGCGTGACATCGTTAGACGGTTAACTCAGGCTGGTCGGCTAGCCTGCATAGGTCGGTCATGCGGCCGGGCCTCGCGGATTACGCGGGGTCGCGCGGGCTGGGGCAGGAGCCAGCTATGCGGAGGTACTGGTCTTGTCAGTGCGGGCTGCCTTGCCGGATTGGGCTGGCTGCTCTACGCACGGGGGGTTCGTCTAGCTATGGCCGGGGCACGCAGAGGCCGGCGTAAGCCAGGACAAGACGATCCGGGTACCGACGGCCAGGCGCTCGATGATGTGTGGGCGAGTCACCGTGGCCGTGGCCCGGGATCGGCTGACGGCGCGACGGGAAGCGACACCGATCAGTGGATGACGCCATTCCGGTCGGTGCAATCGATTAGGCCGGTGGTATCGAAGAGCGCGGGCCTGCCCGCGGCGGACTCCCCGAGCGTGTTCACGCCAGAGCGCCAGCAACCGCGACCCGAGCCGACGCCGCGGCCTGAGCCGATGTTGCGGCCCGAGCAGGTGCCGCAGCCCGAGCCGATGCCTGAGCCTGCGCCGCAACCTGAGGCAATGCCGCGGCAGTCGCGGTACCAGGCGCCGCCGCAGCAGCGTCGTGATCCGAGAGCGCAAGCGTCGCCTCATGCTCAGGCACCGCCGCAGTCCCAGATGCCGCCGCAGGGGGCGCAGGTCTGGCACGAGGCCTCGGGCGAGCGCCTGCTCAGCCAGGACGAGGTAAGGTTCGCCCCCGCCTCCGACCGCGAGCCTGAGTCTGGCGCGGAGGAAGAACCCACAGTTCATCGCGTCTGGTCAGGTCCCGAGCCCTTGCCCGAATTCGGCCCGGAACGACGTGGCTGGAACCCTCAGATCAGGCCCGACGATCGCAGGCGGCTGTCGAGGTCCATGGACCCGGTGATCGGCCGACCTGTGCCGCCGCCCGGCCGATCGCAGGGTCAACCGCGCGGGCAGTCGCAGGGTCAGGCGTACGGGCAGTCGCAGGACCAGCGTTCGGGTGGGCAGCAGCGCCAGTGGCGGGACGCCGGGCCGGACGACCGGCACCGGCCGCGCGATGGTTACGCGGGCGATCTTCCGCGCCGCGACCGTTACGGCGACCAGGGCGAGCGCTATCAGCGTGACGACGGACCTCAGGCTCCGCCGGGTCACCGGCCTGGCCGCGACTACCCGCCTTCAGGTGGTTATCAGGACGGGTACGAAGACAGCAGGGCCAGGCCGAACCAGGGCGGCTTCGGATCGCGCGAGCAGCACGGGCGTGGCGACTATCGCGATGACGGCCGCGGCGTGCCCGGCGATGGCCGTGGCGCCGATCCTGGCTACGGGGCTGGGCCTGGTGCTGGTCCTGCGTCTGACGTCTGGCGTGAACATCAGGCCAGGTCAGCGGCTCGTGAGCGTCGGCCCGGCGCTTTTGAGGAGGCTCAAGGGTCTCAAGGGTATGGCGCTGATTCGAGACTCGGCCCTGAGCACGGCAGAGGCAGTTTCGAGAACGGCGGCCGTCGTCAGCCAGGGGACCGCGGTCCGGCCGGCGAGTATGGTCAAGCCGGAAGCGGTCAGGCAAACTACGGACCGGGTGGCTACGGGCCGTCTGCCGGCCACGCAACTCCAGGGGGATATGGCCCCAGGGGCGGCGGCGCGCCAGTTGGCGGCGGCCCGGTAGGCGGTCCCGTCGGCGGCGACGCGCCCGGCAGAAACCGGCAGGCGGCCGACTACGGGCACCCAGGACGCGCGCATCCTGGCCAATCCGGACACAATGGCTACGGTCGGCGCGACGGCTACGCTCAGGCGGACGGCTACGGGCGAGGCGACGGCTACGCTCAGGCGGACGGCTATTCCCAGGCTGGCGGTTACTCCCGCGATGACAACTACCCGCACGGGGGCGGCGCGCAGGCTCCCGGCTATGGCCGTGCCGACGGCTACGGTCCGGACGATCAGCGGATGCATGCTAACGGGCACCCCCGATACGACGGACGTGCCGGCCGGGACGCGATGCCGCCCGATGGGTTCGCCCATGTTGATGATTACGGTCCTGGCGGCTACCCAGGCCGCCGAGGTCCCCAGGCGCCCCGCGACGACCGGTACCACACCGCTGCCGGTCAGGCGTACGGCCCGGCGGCCGACCTGAGACCGAACGGGTACCAGCCAGACTACGGCCCGCCCAATTCCCAAGGCCAAGCCGAGTACGGCCCAGATGGCAGCTACGGTCCCGCTAGCGGTTACGGGCCGCAGGGCGGGTACCGACAGGACGACAGGTACGACGGGCGCGGCCACGGACCGCATCATCAGCCGGGCGGTGCTCAGTGGCCGCAGCAGGGCCAGGTTCCTCGGCACCCGGGAGAGACACCCGAACATGGCTACTCAGCCGGGCCTCAGCGCGCAGGTTACCCGAACGCTGGTCACCCGAACGCTGGTTACCCGAATGACGGTTACCCGCATGTCGCTTACCCGCATCCTGGCTACCATCCGGGCGCCTATCCCGAGGCTGGCTTCACGCAGATCCCGCCTGGTGCGTACCCGCCTGGTGCGTACCCGCCTGGTGCGTACCCGCCTGGTGCGTACCCGCCCGGCGTGTTCCCGCAGGGTAACTACCCGCCCGGTGCCTATCCGCCCGGTGCGTACCCGCCTGGTGCGTACCCGCCCGGCGTAGTGCCTCCAGGTACGGTGCCGCCGGACTATCCGCACACCGCCTATCCGCCAGGTGTCTATCCGCCAGGTGTCTATCCGCCTGGCGCCTACCCGGCGGGGGCTTACCCGTCGGCCGATTTCGGCGGGCAGCCGCAGCCGGGCCACGGGTCCTACGTGCACGGTGGCTACGGCAACGGTGGCGCCGCGTGGCAGGGCGGCGGCTTCCCGCCTGATGGTTACGCCCGGAACGGCCCCCTCCAGCAAGGCTCGGTCCTAGGCGCGGAATCCGAGGTGCCGCCCACGCCAGTTCAAGCACCTGTCGTCCGGCCGCCAGGCAAGCCCGCCGCGCTGCCGCCAGGACCGAGTTCGCTGTTCAAGGAAGCCAGCGAGCCAAGGGAGACCAGCCAGCCCGAGGACAGCGGCCGACCCGAGGACAGCGGCCAGCCCAGGGACAGCGGCGAGCCCAAAGACAACGTGCAGCCTAGGGAAGTAGCCAGCCCAACCGGCGCGGTGAAGCCGCCGCCCGCCGTAGAGCCGGTGTCGATGATCCAGCCGCCCTCGCTGCCGCTCCCGGCCGCCGAGCCACCGTCAGTCCCGTCACCGGGGACGGTGCCCAGCTCGGAAGTATCTGGTTCAGCCGAGCCCTTGCCGACCGCGTCCCGGCCAGTGACCGGGCCGCAACCAGGCGAAAAGGGCGCTATCATCGCGAGCCCTGACAGTGAATCGCAAGTCCTGCCTGACGATGACACGGCGCCGCTGCCGGTGATCATTGACGAACGGGTTCCCTCAGTCACAGCCAAAGTCAGCCGCATCCGAGATCCGTTCGAGCCCCCAGAGCGCGCGCCCTCGACCTCCGCATCCGACGGTGATCACCCCTCAGTGTTCCAGGCCGCGTCGGCGACGGCCGATCAGGATCCGTTCGGTGACATCAAGCTTGAGCAGATCAAAGACCTGTACCTGACTGCGGAAGCCATTGGCGAAGACGCGCTAGAACGGCACTTTCAGCAGGTGAGTGAACGTCAGCGGCAGCTGATCAGAGAATATTTTGATCAGGTAGTCGGCGAGGGCACCGAAGGCTCCCCGCCTAGCTGATCCGGCCAAGGCGCCCCGCCGGTCTTGGCCAGCCGATAGACCCATCTACGGGACATCCATGGCGCGGGAGCGCCATCTTTGGGCCATCTATGACCTTGTTGGTAAATCGGAGGTTCAGGCTGCGGGGTGAGTCTGAGGCGGTGGAGGCGGGTGGTGCGGGTTTGCCGGGTGGGGTACTCGCCGGCCAGGGGTCGGCCGGGGTTAATGTTCGTGATCATGGTCGCGGGCATGATCACGGGCCATCGCCGCTGTCCCTGGATGCTGTCGGGTAACTGGGGATCTTGGTGAGTCAGGCGCCGGGGTGAGGCGGACGCGCGCCGTGCCCCTGCCATGGCGCCGCCGGGGGAGCGTGAGCATCGTGGCCCTCCCTGTTGCTGTCAGCGGTCTTTTCTGACAGCAAGGTGGCCCTCCCCGTTGCTGTCAGGAGAGGCTGCTGAAAAACCCCGTTTTCGTCGCGAACCCGACTCCCTGACCTGCGGTTCTTCGATCGCGATCATGGATTTTTCGGGGTTTTTCAGCAGCCTCTCAGGACGACATTAGGAAGGGCCACGTTGCTGTCAAAACCAGTGACCATCAGCAACAGGGAGGGCCACGATGCTGTTGAAACCAGTGGCTGACAACATCGGGGAGGGCCACGCTGCTGTTAGACGCGGGCGTGACCGGCAACCTGGGCCGCCCGCCGCCGGGCTGCCGGGCTGCCGGGCTGCCGGGCTGCCGGGCCGGAGCGTGTTCCCGCCTGGCTATTCCGCAAGATGTCTGAAAGGCTTTCCCCGGCTCGATCACGAATCCTGCGGCAGCCTCCCTGGAGGCCGTCGGGTGACTGGTTCAGGATCGGCGAGCCTTTTCCGTCATCGTGGCGGAGAGTTCTCACTCCGGGGAACTGTCCGTGCGGGGCCGGGCGGGTGCGATGTTCCGTGATCAAGGAACCGGGCATGATCACGGAACATCACCTCTGTCCTGACCTGGGCGATCTTCCGTGATCATGGTCCGGGGCGTGATCACGGAAACCAGTACGGGTCCCGGGGGCAGCCGCGCGGCTCGCGATCAGGATCGGGGAGCTTTTCCGGCATCGGGGGGGGGAGAGTTTTCGCTTCGGGGAGTTCTTTAGTCAGTGGCGCAGGTCAGTTCGAACAGCCCGGCCTGGTCACCCCCGGCACCGCTAACCCGCCGGGCCCGCTGAAACCGGGCCGCCTGAAACCGGGCCGCCTGAAACCGGGCCGCCTGAAACCGGGCCGGCTGGACCTCTAATAAGCCAACAAGGTCATCTATGGGCCGACGAGGAGCACCCAGAGCGCTCCGCATAGGCCCTTCCAAATCGGGTGATTCTATTCATTTCCCGGCTAGCTGGACTCCGGGTGGCTGTCCGCAGGTCTGCGGTAGTCGGTGATCTCGGTGCCTCCCGGCGGTGCTGGGAGTGCGGCCCAGGCCGTCGCAAGATCCGACTTGAGATGGGCCGCATCGGCATCCGGAATGCGTGGGTCGTTGATCAAAGTCGCCGATGTCCTGGCCAGCTGCTGCGCCTCAATGCTCGCATCCGTGTGGAACTGCACCTCGAATGGCAGATCGTTGACCGGATCGTGCCACATGGTGGCGACGCAGCGGTTCTGCGTACTGTTCCAGTCATTGCGGCGGGCGAGCAGCTGGAATCCGTGCGCGGTCAGCGCTTCCTGCGTCAGCCAGATGCCTTCTGAGTAGCGGTCAGCGTCGAAAATAAGCGAGTAGGAGATCGTGGCGGGCACCCGCCGCGCCAGCCGTTCGGCCGACCGTTCCGGGTATCGCCTGAGCATGTCAGCGAACCTGGCGCGGAAGACATCGGGCTCGAGCAGCGCGGTCCTTTCGGTGTCCGGTCCCAGTTGCCCGAGCCGCAGGTCGTCGGCGATCCGCCGCATGGTCGTGGTGATACCGCTACTGCCGTAGCTGCCGAACAGGCCGCGTCCTTCCGCCGCGCGGAATCTGTCATACGCCTCGTCGGCGACCTGAACCTGATCTTGAGTCAGGGTTGCCCGGCCCCAGCTCCACGAGCCGTCAGGCCCCATGCCCGGTGCCGGCGGAGCCGGCGGCGATGAAGCAACCCGATCGTGTTCCGCGGTGGCGCCGGGTGAGGAGCCGTTCAGTTCGGTGAGCTGCGCACCGCCGGGTGCCGAGCCGTTCAGTTCGGTGAGCTGCGCACCGCCGGGTGCCGAGCCGTTCAGTTCGGTGAGCTGCGCACCGCCGGGTGCCGAGCCGTTCAGTTCGGTGAGCGGCGCATCGCCCGGATCAGCGTCATCCGCGACTGGCAGGTCTTCTGAGGCCGGTGCCGGAATCTCGGGCCAGCCTTCATCGTCGGTACCCGGCAGGCTCGGCCAGGCGACGGATGCCGCCGTGTTCGCCGGGGTGCTGAGCCGCCGGGGCGCTGGCGGAACGAGTTCGAGATGCCGAAGGCGCGGCGGCGGCGGCTTGCGCTCGCCGTCGACATGGTAGGGCGACGATGGATGGCCATACGGCAGCCGCTCCAGCCTGCTCCGCAGGTCGGCCAGCGATCCTGGTTCCGGGCGCTCGGTTCGCGCCGGCTCGGCGGCCGGGGCTGGCCGGGTCTCGGCGTGCTGAGGAGATTCCTCTGCTGGCGGCGGCTCCTGCTGAGCGGTGACCGGCGCTTCGGGGCCGACCGCTGCACGAGCTTGAGCGGTTGGCTCAGATGGTGCGACGGCTTCGGGCTCGGCAACAGCTACCTGCGGCTGGGCAGTTACCTGCGGCTGGGCAGTTACCTGCTGGGCAGTTACCTGCTGGGCAGTTACCTGCGGCTGGGCAGTTACCTGCGGCTCGGAAGTTACCTGCGGCTGGGACCTTACTTGCGGCTGGGCGGGCTGGGCGGACTGGGCGATTTCCAGAGGCGGCACGACGGCTACCGTCCGTAGGGCCTCCTCGGCATCAGGCGCTGCCTGGTGCTGCGCGATCACGCCCTGACCCGCGCTCGGCTCGGGTGGAGCCAGCTGGGGCACCGTCGCATGCCGGGCTGGCGCGGAGACCGGGTGTGCGCCGGCCTGGGTGCTGGCCTCAGGCTGTGCTGCTGGCTCGGAGCGCTGGCGTTCGCCAGCCTCGGTGGCGGCCTCGTGGCTCGGTGCCGGCTCGGGGTACCGGGTGTCTTCAGCCTGGAGTACTGGTTCGTATCGGCCGGCCGGGCTGGGGTAGGGGACTTCGCCTGGCGAGGAAGTCGCGTCGCGGCGAGTGCCGGGTCCTGGGTGGTTCAGTTCATCGGGATGGGCGATCGCCCCGAGGCGGGAAGCTGGCTCGGGATAAGGGGGTTCGTCGCGCCGGGGGATGTCCTGACGGCCGGGGAGTGACTCGGGCCGGGAGGGTGGCTCAGGACGGGTGGGTGGCTCAGGACGGGTGGGTGGCTCAGGACGGGTGCGCCCGCCATGCTGGATGAAAGCCTCAGAACCGGCCGGCGGCTCCGCCTGGGTGACCGGCTCAGGCTGATACGCCGTCGCATGCCGGGCAACGGGTTCCGAGCGGAGTGCCCGGGATTCGCCGGGGGAGCGTTGCGCAGCCCCGTCGGCCCGCCGCGGCGCGGGCACAGTTGGCTCGGCGAACCCGGCACGGGACTCGTAACCGTTCACGTCTGGATGGGCAGGGGCCGTCCGCTGAGGCAGGTCACCGGGGCGGCCGGGCAGCTCAGCAGGACGGCCTGCCGCGTCATCGGGATGCCTGTGCAACTCGTAGGGCGCGGTGGTCCGCGCACTGTCGTTCCGCACACGACCAGGCGGGTACGCCGGGCTAGGAGGATACGCCGGCGCTATCCAATGCCGGCCCGGTCGGCTTCTCGGCCAGCGAGGTGAGCAGCGGAGTGACCAGCGGAGTGACCAGCAGGATTACCGGCTGGGCGATCGGCCATCGCACGTTCTGTCCCCGGGCTCTCAGCTGGGCGATCAGCCGCGTGAGCACCCCGGCCGCTGCGCGGCGCGCCGCCGTCCCCGCGCCACCGGTCGTCAGGCCAGCGGTCTTCGCTCCGCCGCTCGCTGGCCGTCCAGAAATCACCGCGCCGGTCCTCGCTCCGGTGATTGCCGCCAAAGTGGCCGTCGCCATTCGCCCCGGCGCGATGATCCGCCGTGCCACCGGGCATGTCGATTCCGGGGGGCTTTGTCCCTGAAGGGCCAATTCCAGGCGAGCCGTTGCCGAAACTGTCATGCCCATAATGGCCGTTGCCGTCGGCGCCAATATCATCCCCGCGATTACCGGCGCTCCCATTCACCGAGCCATTATTCACCGGCTCGCCATTCGCCGGTGACCGATCCTGCCTCGCTGAGGTGCGGCCTTGCCTGGGCTGGCGCTGCATCCGGTCGATCAGGCTGGACAGGTCGAGGGTGCTGTCGCGCGGGTCGGGCTGGTCAAAACGCTCCAGCTCATCCCACTGCCCATGCTGCCCCGACATAGCCCCTTCTCCCCGGTTGGAAGCGTAATCATCATCGTAGTCTTCGATGTCACCGCGGCAGGCCGGATCAAGACCAGCCCGGGCCCGAACGAGCAGCGAGGGTCAGGGCGTGCCGCCGAAGTGCTGACCACGACCTCGTCGCCGTCCTCTAGCCGGCCCCTGGTGCCATCTTGAACCAGGCGAAGAGCGGGCGGAAACTCTTGATGGGGAATGCGCGCAAGAGTGCGAAGGACCCGGCGAGTTTATGGCAGTCCCGGCTCGGGCAGCCAGGCCGGGACAATCTGCCCGTGGGCGTCGCCGAACCCGACCCGCAGTCCGGCAGGCCCAGCCGCCGAAGCGGTGATCACGACCTCGTCGCCGTCCTCCAGCCAGCTCCTGGTACTGCCGTCGGGCAGCGAGAGCGGCTTGCGGCCAGCCCACGCCAGTTCGATCAGCGACCCGTACTGATCGGGCGATGACCCGCTGACCGTGCCCGAGGCGAACAGGTCCCCGGTGCGGAGCGAGGCTCCGTTCACCGTCATGTGCGCGAGCATCTGCGCGGGGCTCCAGAACATCGTCGAGTACGGCGGACGGCTCACAACCTGGCCGTTGATCCGCACCTCGAAGTCGATGTCGAGTCCCCAGTCGCCGGAGTCGGCCAGGTACCCGATCAGCGCGGTATCCAGGCTCGGCGGCCTGACCCGCGCCGACTCGAGTGCTGCCAGCGGCACTATCCACGGGGATATCGTTGTGCCAAATGATTTTCCGAGGAATGGCCCGAGTGGCGCCGATTCCCAGCCCTGAATGTCCCGCGCCGACCAGTCATTGACCAGGCAGACGCCGAAGACGTGCTCAGCGAAGCGGCTTGCGGGCACCCGCTCGCCGGTCACGCTCTCGACCCCCACCACGAAGCCGAGCTCCGCCTCGAAGTCCAGCCGCCGGCACTCGCCGAAGAGGGGCTCAGCCGCCGCGGCCGGCTTGTACTGCCCGCACGGGCGCCTGATCGGCGTGCCCGACACCACGACGGTGCCGGCCCGGCCGTGGTAGCCGACTGGCAGGTGGCGCCAGTTGGGCTGCAGGGCCTCGCCGTCGGGGCGGAAGATCCGGCCCACGTTCGTCGCGTGCTGCTCGGAGGCGTAGAAGTCCACGTAGTCGGCCACCGAGAACGGCAGGTGCATGAGCACGCTGGCGGCGGGAACGAGGAGGTCCTCGAGTGCCTCGCGGAAGCGTTCCGCGCTGAGCCAGGTCAGCAGGTCTGCTCGCACCTGCGCCCAGGCGGCGTCGCCCGCCGCGAGGAACCGGTCGAGGTTGCCCGAGCTGAAGTCGCCGGCCCGGCCCGGCACCAGGCGCTCGATCGCCGTGCTGAGGTCGAGCACCTTGTCGCCGACGGCTACCCCGACCCGGCGCCGCGCCGGATGATGCTCATTGCTGAACGACCCGTACGGCAGAGTCTGCAACCCGAACGGATGCCCGTCGGGTATCCCAAGCCATTCGCACGGGGCCGGCAACGCCATCGGCTCGCTCCTCGTCATCCAGCGCGGATCACAATCAGGGTCACTGCATCTTGGCAGAGTCCGGCTGGCTCAGCAGTCCCAGCGTGACCAGATCGCCCACGGGATCTTGAACACTGCAGGTGCCGAACGAATTGAACAGGCCTCTGACGTCGTCTGCGGCGTACTCATCGAGCAGGCTCACTCGCGCGGCCACCGTCGCCGGATCTCGCTCCGCGAGCAGCGCGGTCACTTCGCGGGCTGGTGCGCCCTCAAGAGCTGCCCAGGTCGCGAGCAGCACGTTGAGGAAACCATGGTGCTCGAATCGGGTGTCGGCCGCCGTGTGCCGCACGGCGTGATGCAGCCCGGCGGTGCACTTGAACGGCACCCGCCGGTCCGCCACCGCCGCGAGGCAGCCGGCCAGCGTGGCCTCGCCGGGGAACGCCCCGGCGCTCACGCCTCCGGTGCGGAGCTTGACCCGGTAGCCGTGTTCGCCCGCGATGTCGAGCAGCGGGCCGGCCTGCGCCGGGTCGGCGATGGCCGGCAGCGGGTACTCGATGTAAGCGGTGGCAGCGGCCAGCGGCGCCTCGTCGAGTGCTCTCGCCACGGCGCCGACGGCCGCGCGCGGGTCCGCGTCCTCGCCGGCCGCCACGACGGCCGGGACCTCGATGGACCGCAGCCGCAGCCGGGGGTCAGCGGCAACGGCGTCGAGGGCTTCGTGCACCCCGGCGGCGCCGCCCGTGACGATGAGGGCGAGCTCGATCGCCGGGGTCCCGGTCGTCGTCAGCACGGTCCGCAGCTCGGCGAGCCGGCTGTCCGCGATCACGATCGGGCCGCAGAGCGCCCGGTACCAGGCAGCCTTGTGACGGGCATGCCCGGCGATGGCCGCCGGCATGGTCAGGCTCGCGGGCGGGAACATGGACGCGTCGTCGAGCAGCCCGCGCAGCACCCGTTCGGTCGTCATCGGCTCAGCCGCGCTAGCTGGCCGAGCTCTGGGCTCTGGCCTCGGCGTCCGCCGCCTCGCCGGCTTCCTCTTCCGCCTGCTCGTCGCTGTCCTGCCTGGCTTCCCTCGCGATCTCGTCGAACAGCGAGTCGCTGCGCAGCGATGCCTCGTAGGCCCTGGCTCCGCCGCGCGCGCCGAAGAGGCGCTTGGTGAGCACCAGGTAGGCGACCAGCGCCAGGTTGATGATGAACAGCACGACCTTGGCCCAGGTCACGGTGAGGGTCAGGTCGTAGATCTCATAGGGCAGGCCGAGCGAGGTGACGACCATCGCGAAGTACTCGCCCCAGCGCCTGGACAGCCACAAGCCGTATCCCTCAACCAGCTCGACAATGGCGAACAGCGCGACCCCGGCCGCGATCAGGATCAGCGTGCCCTGGCTGAAGTGCAGTGCCTTGCGGAACTCGAGCAGCAGGTGCGAATGGTTGATATTGAACCCGAGCTGGTTGAACGTGCTCCTGATGATCGGCAGGTCGCGGTTGAACGCGTCCTCGATGGAGTCTTTGGAGTGACCGAACTGCCAGATGGCGTAGGCGACGCCGCCAAAGAGCAGGAACCGGAAGAACCGCTCGATCGCGAACACGCGCAAGATCAGCTCGCTCCTGATCTCCTTGCCGCGCTTGACGACCGGCGCATGGTCAGCCGGGCCGGAAGCGGCAGGCGCCTCGGTGACGAACGTGCCGCAGCGCAGGCATCGCCACAGCTCGCCGGCGGGCACCGAGGCATGCATGTACCCCCTGAGCGCGGGCTCATCGGGAGCAAAGGTGATATGCCCGATACGACCGCAACGGTACAAATTCCAGTCCATACAAGCAGCCTACGGTAACCAGCGCGACGCTGTACTGACCGTGACCTGGCCCGGGCCTGCCGTAGCCTGGCCGGCGGTGACCCGGCCGGCCGTAGCCTGGGCTGGTGGAGTTCAGCGAAGTGATCAAGAAGCGCCGAATGGCGCGTGCGTTCACCTCCGAGCCCGTGGCCCCCGATGCGGCGCACCGCATCCTGCTCGCCGCCAACCGGGCGCCCTCGGCGGGATTCAGCCAGGGCTACGCGCTGCTCGTGCTCGATCAGCCTGAGCAACTCGCGCAGTTCTGGGCGCTGCTTGCTGAGGACCGCCCTGATCCCAGGTTCGATCCGGTCACGAAGGCGCCGTTGGTGATCGTGCCGCTGTCGTGCAAGGACATCTACCTTGACCGGTACGCCAGACCGGACAAGGGCTGGGCAGACCGGGACGAGGCGCACTGGCCGGTACCGTACTGGGATATCGACACGGGGTTCATGGCGCTGCTGATGCTGCTCGCCGCCGTCGACGAAGGACTCGGCGCGTTGTTCTTCGGCATTTTCCCTGAGGCGATGGTTCCGTTCCGCGAGCAGTTCGGCGTCCCCGGGCAGTACGTGCCGATCGGCGCCGTAGCCATCGGGCACCCGGACCCCGCAGCAGACCAGGGCGGCTCGTCCCGCGTGATCAAGCGCAGGCAACTCACCGGCCTAGTCCACCGCGGCCGCTGGTAGCCGCGCGTACGTCGCACCGGCGGCGCTCTCCCCTCTGCCAACAGCAACAGGGAGGGCCACGATGCCGTGAACGGCCGCAAGCCAACAGCAACGTGGCCCTCCCTGATGCTGTGGGGAGAGGCTGCTGAAAAACCCCGTTTTCGTCGCGAACCCGACTCCCTGACCTGCGGTTCTTCGATCGCGATCATGGATTTTTCGGGGTTTTTCAGCAGCCTCTGGGGACGACAATAGGGAGGGCCACGTTGCTCACGGCGGGCCGCCGTAACAGCAACAGGGAGGGCCACGATGCTCACGCTGCCCCGGGGCGCGCCGGCGCGGGCCGCCTGTGCCGCCGCGTCAGTCCGCGAGAGCCGCACCCATGGGGTTCTGACTGGCCTTGCCGAGAACGGGCGGCTGCTCGGGCTGGGGCTGGCGGCCGATGAGGATGCCTTCAGCCAGCGTGATCACCTCGTCGCAGAACGGCGGCAATGACACGGCGTCGCGCTCGATCGCGATAACGGAGATGTCGCGCTTCAGGTCGCCTACGAAGTCGGTCAGCGCGAACCGATCGCGCGCTGTCAGCTGGTCGAACAGGCCGTCGATGATCAGCAGGTCAGGTTCGTGCACGCAGGCTGCGGCGAGCCTGGCCCGGCGCGCGACGAGGCCGGGGGCGGCGTGCAGCGGGACCTGCGCCCACGGCAGCAGAGCCAGCCGGTCGAGAATCGCCGCGACGAGGAGCCTGCGGTCACGGCGCGGCTGCCCGGAGCGCCTGGCGGCCCAGTCGACCAGCCCGCGGATCGTGATGGTCGGCCACACCCGTCCCGTCCCGGACGCCGTGCCGATGCCCTCGCGGACCGTCGCCCGGCCGGCGGGCGTGCGCAGGTCGTGACCGAGGACGAGCAGCTGGCCGTAGGCGGGCGCGATCCTGCCGGTCAGCAGTCCGACCAGAGCCGCGGCCTCGGCCGGCCTCGTCGTGACGATGCCTAGCGCCGCATGGCCGACCGGCGGCGACTCAAGCCGGAAACTGGCCAGCCTGATCGCGTACCTCGTCGCGTCCTTGACGCCGACGCCCGCGGCCAGGACCGGGGTGACAGGCGTCGATGCGTGACCGAACCGCATATCGCCCCCTCGATCTCGACGCGGTCACGTGGACAAAGGCAAGTAGCTGACATGCTCAGACATTGCCTGTGGCTGGTGATGCGTTGACTCCCCGCGGCGAAGCCTAGCTTGGCCAGCGCCGCAGGTCTCGTAGGCAAGCTGCCTGGCGGGCAAGCTACGTTGTGGCTGTGGCTAAGCCGATGGATCTGCCGTTCGACCCGATCGAGCGCGCGGCCTCGATCTGGCAGCGCAGGTTCGGCGATTCTGGCGCGATGGCTGCCGTCACGTCGATCATGCGCGCACATCAGATCCTGATCGCCGAACTCGACGCGCTGCTGCGCCCGTTCGGCCTGACCTTCGCCAGGTACGAGGCGCTGGTGCTGCTCAGCTTCAGCCGGACCGGAGCACTTCCGCTGCGGCTGATCGGCGAGCGGCTGATGGTGCATCCGACGAGCGTCACCAACACCATCAACCGGCTCGAACGAGCCGACCTGGTGATCAGGAAACCTAACCCGGCCGACCGGCGCGGGACGCTGGCCGAGATCACGCCGGACGGCCGTGATGTAGTAGCCGCTGCCACCGCGAAGCTGATGGCGGCCCACTTCGGGATGAGCGGCTATGACGAAGACCAGCTTGGCGCGATGTTCAGCCTGCTTGAGCAGTTGAGGCTAGCGGCAGGCGATTTCACGAAGTAGCCGAGCCCAGGCGAGCCGTCGGCCCGGCGGCGCTGTCCGCCGCCTGCCCCAGCCAGGCCCGCACTGGCACCAGCACCGGGCACCGGCACCGGCACCGGCACCGGCACCGGCACCGGGCACCGGCACCGGGCACCGGCACCGGGCACCGGCACCGGCACCGGTGGGATGTTCCGTGATCATTCTCCGGAGCATGATCACGGAAATATACCCAGGTCAGGGAGGCCGTAGAGTGACTCGTGATCAGGATCTGGGAGTCTTCTCGGCGTCGTGGGGGAGAGTTCTCGGTCCGGGGAGTTGTTAGTGCGGGGGGCGGCAGGCGGAATGTTCCGTGATCATGTTCCAGGCCATGATCACGGAACATCGCACCTGTCCTGACCTGCGCGATCTTCCGTGATCATGGTCTCGAACATGATCACGGAAACCAGCACGGGTCCAGGAGGCTGCCGCGCGGCTCGTGATCAGGATCGGGGAGCTCTTTCCGGCATCGTGGGGGAGAGTTCTCGCTCCGGGTCGCTCCGGGGAGTTTTTTCAGTCAATAGAGCCGCGCTCCTCGAGTTCAAGGGGAATCGTGCCGGGGCCGGCCTCAGGCCGGACTAGATCCGCTTGGGCTGCCAGGTGTGGCCGGTGTCAGTGGTGAGGAAGATCTCCTTCAGGCCGGGGTCGGCTGGGACGGCCACGCCGTCCGTCGATGTCGTCATGCCCACGAAGCCGAACCCGCCGCTCGCCGCCCCCCCGGCCCCGCCGCCGCCCGCGCCGCCCGCGCCGCCCGCGCCGGCCCCGCCCCCGCGCAGGCTGGCCCGATGCCAGCTGCGGGCGTCGGGGGAGTAGTACAGCCCTGCGTCCGTTCCTACGACCAGCGTGCCGTTCACGGGCGCGACCGCCAGGGACGTCGCGATGCCTGAGATCTTCGGGTGGCCGGCGATCTGCCAGGTCTGCCCGCCGTCGGCAGAGTGGTACAAGATCGGCGAGCCGCCTGATATCCGCTGGCAGAGCAGGTACAAGACACCTGATCCCGGCGCGATGAGTCCGGACTCGCCGCTGCCAGCCCGGTGGCCGGTGCCGTTGAGGCAGGCGGGCGCCGGGCCGGAGGTCACCGTGACGGCCTGCCAGGACCCGCCCGACGTCGAGCCGGCGTAAAGCACCGGCCCGGCGAGCAGGTACCCGCCCGACGTGGTCAGCTGCAGCCCGCCCGGGGTGACCGGCAACCGGGCGCTGGCACCGGCGACCGGCTGCCAGTCAGCGGCGTTGTAGGGCGAGGAATACAGCGTGAATTGGGTGCAGCCTGCGGCGAAGTTCGCGCCGGTGCCTCCGCAGGTGGCGACGACGGCGTAGGCCGAGCCGTTTACCGTCGCGAGGTCGATGACGCGGCCAGGCAGGCCCTTGACCCGCGTCCACGTCGCACCGCCATCGGCGGTGGCGAAGAGCTCGGGGCCGAACGCCCAGCCGTGGTCGGTGTCCAGGAACCTGAGCTGGCTGACCCCGGCGGCGCCGTCCGGCGGGCCGGCCGGGGGCGCGCTGGCCTTGGTCCACGTCCTGCCGTAGTCGGGGGTGCCGGCCACCGTGGTGCACGATCCGGCCGGGCACGCCGTCGTGCCAAGCGCGGCGCCCTGGCTCTGGTTGAAGAAGGTGACCGACGTCGGGGCGAAGCCCGGGGCCGCCCGCACGGTCGAGTTCGTGATGGACAGGCCGGGCGCCGCGAGGTAGCTCGTGCCCGGTGACGGCGACCCCGACGGACCCGGCAGTTCCTTCGGGCTCGGCCGCCCGCTAGGCCCCGGCCCCGGGCTCGCGTGCCGCGACGAGGTCACTCCGCCCACGTCGGCTTGCCCGCCACCGTGACCGGGCAGCAGCGCCGAGGCCACCTGAGGGAGCACGGCGGCCGCCACGACCACGACAGCCGCTCCGGCGGCGGCGCTCATCGCGACCACGGTCTTGCGGCGCCGGGCCCGGCGGTGCACCCGCTCGAAGCTCCCTTGCCGCGGCGGCATCAGCTCGATGTCGGTGCTCAGCCAGTTCTCGATGGGGTCAAAGCCGGGACCCATGCGGCTCATGCCGTCTCACCCACCGCCGCCTTGAGCCTGGCCCGGGCATGGTGCAGGTCGGCCTTGACGGTGCCCTCGGGCCGCCCGAGCATGCTCGCGACCTCCTTCACGCCGAATCCGGCGTAGTAGTGCAGCAGGAACGCGCTCCGCAACCGAGGCGGCAGCCCTTCGATCAGCGCCCTGACGTCGACGTCCTGAGCCTGGTGCCAGGCCGGCTCGGCGCCCCCGGCGGAGCCGATCGTGGTCAGCGCGCGCCGCTCCCTGCTGGTCTTGCGCCAGTGATCCCTGATCAGGTTGGTGGCGATCATGTACAGGTAGCTCTGCGGGTTGTCGAGCTTGGACCACCTGGACAGCAGCCTGGTGAAGGCCTCAGACGCGATCTCGTGCGCGGTCTCGTCATCGTCCACCAGCCGCCTGCACCAGCCTGCGAGCCTCGGGTAGCACGCGTTGAACAGCTCTTCGGCCGCCTCGCGGTCACCTGTATGAAGCCTGGGCACTGAGCTTCCTTGCCTGGCCGCCGGCGCTGACGGCATGGCCCACGATGGGTGAAGGGTCGCCACCTCACCAGCCGTGCTGTGAAAGCCGGTGGCGGGGGTGAGATTCCGCATTCGTTTTACCACACATTTCGGCGCGGGCCAGGCCAAGTCAGGTGTCACGGGCGGTAGTTGTACGCACCGTGCCTACTTAGAAGACGGACCAGAACGGCAGATGGTTGGAAATCGTGCTCGCGGGCGGCCGGTCCCCGCCGCTTACACTGGGTAGAGAGTTAGTAGGACGTCCTACTAACTGACTGTTGGCAGCGTCGCTGGAGGGGTCGTTCATGGGTGCGGGAGACAGTGCGCTTGACAACAGCGCGCCTGACAACAGTGGCCGGGCTCGCTGGCAGCGGCGTTACGACTCATCCAGGGTGCGGGATGCCGACTTCACCACGCTGTCCGGCGTAACCGTCGACCCCGTCTACGGGCCGCCAGACGGCGGCGTGGTGCCTGACTTCGAGCGGATCGGCTGGCCGGGAGAGTACCCCTTCACGCGCGGCCTCTACCCGGCCGGGTACCGCGGCCGGACCTGGACGATCAGGCAGTTCTCCGGCTTCGGCAACGCGGTGCAGACCAACGAGCGCTACAAGATGCTGCTGCGGGCCGGCGGCGGCGGGCTGTCGGTCGCGTTCGACATGCCGACGCTGATGGGCCGCGACTCCGACGACCCGCGCTCGCTCGGCGAGGTCGGGCACTGCGGCGTCGCGATCGACTCGGCGGCCGACATGGACGTGCTGTTCGGCGGCATACCGCTCGCCGACACCACGACGTCGATGACGATCAGCGGCCCGGCGGTGCCGGTGTTCTGCATGTACCTGGCGGCGGCCAAGCGCCAGGGTGCCGACATCTCCAAGCTGGACGGCACGCTGCAGACCGACATCTTCAAGGAGTACATCGCGCAGAAGGAATGGCTGTTCCCGCCGCAGCCGCACCTGCGGCTGATCGGCGACCTGATGGAGTACTGCGCGGCCGAGATCCCGGCGTACAAGCCGCTGTCGGTCTCCGGGTACCACATCAGGGAAGCCGGTTCGACGGCTGCCCAAGAGCTTGCTTTCACCTTGGCCGATGGTTTTGGCTATGCCGAGCTCGGCCTGTCACGCGGACTCGATATCGAGGTGTTCGGCCCCGGGCTGTCGTTCTTCTTCGACGCGCATGTCGACTTCTTCGAGGAGATCGCGAAATTCAGGGCCGCGCGGCGGATCTGGGCCCGGTGGATGCGAGACGTCTACGGCGCCAAGACCGACCGGGCGCAATGGCTCCGGTTCCATACTCAGACCGCCGGCGTGTCGCTGACCGCCCAGCAGCCGGACAACAATGTGGTGCGGACCGCCATCGAAGCGCTCGCCGCGGTTCTAGGGGGAACAAACTCGCTGCACACCAACGCCCTTGATGAGGTGCTCGCCCTCCCGAGCGCCCATGCCGCCGAGATCGCGCTGCGCACCCAGCAGGTGATCATGGAGGAGACCGGTGTCGTGAACGTCGCCGACCCGCTCGGCGGTTCCTGGTACGTCGAGGCGCTGACCGACAAGCTCGAGGCGCAGGCCGAGGAGATCTTCGCGAAGATCCGCTCGATGAGCCAGGACGGCACGATGACCAGCGGGATCTTGCGGGGAATCGAAGACGGCTGGTTCATGGCCGAGATTGCCGAGGCATCGTTTAAGTACCAGCAGCAGCTGGAAAAGGGCGAGAAGAAGATCGTCGGAGTGAACGTCCACACCGACAGCGTCGAGAAGCCGATCGAAATCCTGAGGGTCAGTCACGAGGTGGAGGTCGCCCAGAACCGGGAGCTCGCGCAGCGCCGGGCGAGCCGGGACCAGGCGGCGGTCGACGCCGCCCTCGCCGCGATGGTGAGCGCGGCCAGGACCGACGCCAACATGATCCCCCCGATGATCGACGCCGCCATGGCCGAGGCCACCCTAGGCGAGATCTGCGACGCGCTGAAGGCTGAGTGGGGCACGTACTTCGAGACCCCTGCGTTCTAGCGCTCGGGAACTGGGGTTGCCTGAGGCCGGTCGGTGTTTTCTTTGCGCCTCCGGTCGCTTCGCTCCCTTTGGCGCGGGCCTTCGGCCGCCTTAGGCACTGCCTTCCCTCCTCGCTCCTCCCTTCGGTCGTCGCTCGTCAGTCCAGGCAGCGCCGCGGCCTCCGGCGAGTAACACCGGGCACCCCAACCCAGTACCTTTGTTCTTATGCAACAGCCGCGAAATTTTTCTATGCATGGTGCTATCGATCTTGGCGCCAGGCAGGCCGCTGCTAAGCGGAAGCAGCAGGCGGAACAGTCGCCCGGGGGCGAGTCCGCGTATGTGATCGACGTCACTGACGCGACGTTCAACACCGAGGTCGTGGCCAGGTCGCAGACCGTGCCCGTGATCATCGATCTCTGGGCCGACTGGTGCGAGCCCTGCAAGCAGCTCAGCCCCGTGCTCGAGAAGCTGGCGAACGAGGCGGCGGGCGCCTGGGTGCTCGCCAGGGTGGACGTTGACGCCAGCCCGCAGCTGGGCGCGGCGCTCCAGGTGCAGTCGATCCCGATGGTCATGGCCGTACTCGACGGCCAGCTCGTGCCCGGTTTCGCCGGGGCGCTGCCCGAAGCTCAGATCCGGGCCTGGCTCGGCCAGGTGCTCCAGGTCGCGGCGCAGCTCGGGATGGCGGCGCCTGCTGGCAACGGCCAGGCCGGCGAGGCGGGGGAGGGCACGGCGGGGGACGGCGCGGCCGGCAGGGGGCCGCTCACCCCGGAGCAGGAGCTGCTCAGCGATCCGAGATTCGCCGCCGCGCAGAGCGCCATGGATTCCGGCGACCTGAACGGCGCGGCGAACGCGCTCGAGCAGATACTCGCCGATTCGCCAGGCCATCCGGTGGCCAAGGCCTGGCTGGCCCAGGTCGAGCTGATGCGCCGGGTGAATTCCTACGACCCGGCCAAGGTGCGCCGGGCCGCGGCCGAGCGTCCCGACGACCACGACGCGCAGGCCAGCGCCGCCGACCTCGAGCTCGCCGGCGGGCAGATCGAGGCCGCTTTCGACCGGATGCTCGGCCTGGTCGGCCGTACCGCGGGCGCCGATCGCGACAAGGCGCGGCTGCACTTGCTGAGCCTGTTCGAGATCTTGCCGCCCAGGGACCCGCGAGTGGCCAAGGCCAGGAGCAGGCTGTCCGGCTTGCTGTTCTGAACCGATCGGCTCGTTTGGCCCGCCCGGACGTGCGGGCTTGTCACCTGGTAGAGCATCATTGAGGCATGCAGGAGGAATCCCGCACCGGCCAGCTTCTCGCGGCCACCCCGATGCTGGGGGACGCTAACTTCCGCCGCACGATCGTGCTCATCGTCGAGGACGATCCCGGTGAGGGCACGCTCGGCGTTGTGCTGAACCGCCCGAGCGAGATTCCGGTCAGCCAGGTGCTCGAGCCCTGGACGGAACTGGTGACAGGGCCGTCCGTGCTCTTCCAGGGCGGGCCGGTGTCTCCGGACAGCGCGCTCGCGCTGGCCTTGCCCAAGGGCAGTGACGAGCCGATCGGCTGGCGGTCGCTGTCCGGCTCGAAGCTGATGAGCCGGATCGGGCTGGTCGACCTGGGCGCCCCGCCGCAGCTCCTGGTCGGCGGCATCAGCTCGCTGCGGGTATTCGCCGGGTACTCGGGCTGGGGAGTCGGCCAGCTCGAGGCGGAGATCGATGCCGGCGCCTGGCTGGTGCTCGAGGGGCTGCCCGAGGACGCGTTCATCGCCGAGCCCGACCGGCTCTATCCGGCAGTGCTGCGCAGGCAAGGCGGCGAGATGGCGCTGCTCGCGACCTATCCCGACGACCCGGTGCTCAACTGAGCGCAGGGGCATGGGCGTAAGCTTGACGACGTGACCGAGGTAACCCAGCAGACCACGCCGCGCCTGTCCCACGGGGAGGGCGACCATGAGCGGTTCGCGCACTACGCGGACAAGGACCAGATCATGGAGAGCATGGTCAATGGCACGCCGGTGCGGGCCATCTGCGGCAAGATCTGGGTGCCGAGCCGCGACCCGAAGAAGTTCCCCGTGTGCCCTGAGTGCAAGGAGATCTACGAGTCGCTGCCGTCGCATGCAAGCTGACCGTCTTTGCCGGCCGACCGCGTGGTGCGCTGGGTTCGCGAGCGCGGAGTGCCAGGGCCGATAGGGCGGCGCGCTGAGGCGTTGTCCGTGCCGAGGGCCTGATCGCGGAGCGTTGTCCGTGCCGAGGGCCTGATCGCGGGCGTTGTGCGTGCCGAGGGCCTGATCGCGGGCGTTGTGCGTGCCGAGGGCCTGATCGCGGGCGTTGTGCGTGCCGAGGGCGTGATCGCGGGCGTTGTGCGTGCCGAGGGCGTGATCGCGGGCGTTGTGCGTGCCGAGGGCGTGATCGCGGAGCATTGTCCGTGCTGGTGGGGTGATCGCGGAGCGTTCTCCGTCGTTGGCGCGGAGAGTTCTCGCAGCACGGAGTGTTGACCGCGGCGTTTTCAGGGGGTCGTCGCAACGCGTTCGGCTTCTTGTGTGAGGAGTTTAGCGAGTTGTTCGCGGGGGGTGTGGTAGCCGTAGCGTTTGCGGGGGCGGTCGTTGAGTTCGTCGGCGATGTGCTGGAGGCCGGCGGCTGTGGTGGTGCTGAGGTCGGTGCCTTTGGGGAGGTATTCGCGGAGCAGTCCGTTGATGTTCTCGTTGCTGCCGCGCTGCCAGGGGGCGTGGGGGTCGGCGAAGTAGACGCTGATGCTGGTGGTGTCGGTGATGTGCTGGTGGCGGGCGAGTTCCTTGCCGCGGTCCCAGGTGAGGGTCTTCGCGAACCAGGCGGGCAGTTCGGTCATGCGGCCGATGATGGCGCCGGCGACGGATCCGGCGTCGTGGCCGTGCGGGAGGTGGAGCAGGGTGAGGTAGCCGGTGGTGCGCTCGACGATGGTGCCGACGGCGGAGTTGGATGCTTTGGAGCCCATGATCAGGTCGCCTTCGTGGTGGCCGGGCACGAGCCGTCCCTCGACTTCGGCGGGGCGCTCGCCGATGGGGACGGCGCCGATGATGCGGCCGCGTGTTTCGCTGCGGCCGCGGGGGCGGCGCAGCTGGCGGCCGCTGCGCAGGCAGGCTTTCAGCTCCCGCCGCAGCTCTCCGCGCGGGTAGACGTAGATCGACTGGTAGATGGTCTCGTGGCTGACCTGCATGTCCTCATCGCCGGGGTGGTCAATTTTCAGCCTCCCGCTGATCTGTTCGGGGGAGAACCGCCGGTCCAGGAGCTGCTGTACCCGCTGGCGGAGCTCCGGGTGCCGGGACAGCCTTGACGGCCTGGGCCGCCGCTGCCGTTCCCATGCCAGGTTGCCCGCCCGCACCGGCAGGTAATGCCCGGTCTTCGGGTCGGCGTTGCGCTTGAGCTCCCGGCACACCGTGGAGGCGTTCACGCCGGTCCGCGCGCCGATCGCCCGCAGCGACAAGCCGGTCTCGCGCAGCCGCGCGATCTCGTGCCGCTGCCCGTCGTCCAGGTACCGGTCGCTGTAAGTCGTTCCAGGGGGTCTGCACACTCCGCCGATCTTGTGGTACAGGCCGTACGCGAACGTCTTCGACACGCCGGCCAGCGGCCCGGCGCGGTTCGGATTCAGCCCCGCGGCGAGGTGCTCCAGCAGCACCCGCACCCGTTCCGGATCAACGCCGCGGCGGCCCGGCCGGGCCGCCCGCCGGGCCGCCGCCTCCCGCTTGACCGCCAGCCGGGACACCCCGCTCACCCGCCGGTCCAGCTCGTAAGCAAACGACTTCGACACCCCCGCCAAAGCCGCTGCCCGCATCGGATTCACACCCGAAGCCAGCAACTCCAGCGTCCTGGCCACCACCTGAGGATCCACACTGCGCCCCATCGCCCGCTCCCACCCAAATCAGAGCGTTGCGACAATCCCCTGAGCGAGCCCGCTCTATATGCCGGAAACCCTCCGCGCAACGAGAAGTCTCCGCAGCAACGACGGAAAATGCTCCGCGCAACGCAGGTAAGTCTCCGCGGCCGAGGCGGAAACGCTCCGCGCAACGAGAAGTCTCCGCGCCGGAGCCGGGAATTCGCCACACTCGCTCAACCGCTAGTCTCGAACCTTGTCGGGATCGCCGGGCCGCCCGGGCTGACGTCGCTGGCGTTCGCGGGGAGTTCGGTGAGTGCGCGGCGGTGGCGGCTCCTCGCCTCGGCGAGCGGCTCAGTGCCGATGATCTCGCCGTCCCTGACCAGTTGCCGCAGTAGCGGCCGGAATCGCTGGCGCGCGCCGCTGCCGCCGTTCCCGTGCTCGAGTTGCCCGTGCTCGAGTTGCCCGTGCCCGGGCTCGCCGGGCTCAGGCGGCTGGGCCGGGGTAATGATCTCAGCGGTCGCGGTGCCTGACTCGTCCAGGGCGCGGATCGCCCACTTGCGGCCGCCGATCGTGGGCTTGCCAGCTGAGCGCTTGGCGACCGGCAGTTCCCTGGCTGTCTGCCCGGCCGATCGCGCGACGAGCTTGTAGACGAGCGCCGCCGTGGGCGCGCCGGCGCCGGTGACGACCGCCGTGCCGACGCCGTAGCCGTCGGCGGGAGCGCTGGCGAGTTCGGCGATCGAGTGCTCGTCCAGGTCTCCGGTGATCACGATCCGGGTCTTCGCCGCGCCCAGTGAGTCGAGCTGAGCCCTGACCTCCCGGGCGATGGCGCCGACGTCGCCGCTGTCGATCCGCACCGCGCCCAGGTCAGGCCCGGCCAGGTCGACAGCCGTCCGGACGGCGCTGGCGACGTCGTAGGTGTCCACGAGCAACGTGGTTCCGACGCCGAGCGTCTCCAGCTGCACGCGGAAGGCTTGCCGCTCGCTGTCATGCAGCAGCGTGAAAGCGTGGGCGCTCGTGCCCGCTGTCGGCACGCCGAAGTCCAGGCCAGCCCGCAGGTTCGACGTCGCTTCGAATCCGGTCAGGTACGAGGCGCGGGCGGCGGCGACGGCGGCGAGTTCGTGGGTTCGGCGGGAGCCCATCTCGATGATCGGCCGTCCCCGGGCCGCGTTGACCATCCTCGACGCCGCTGCGGCGATGGCGCAGTCGTGGTTGAAGATCGACAGCGCCAGGGTTTCGAGCACGACCGCCTCGGCGAACGGGGCATCGACGACTAGAATCGGCGATCCGGGGAAGAAGCAGTCTCCTTCGGCGTATCCCCAGATACTGCCGGTGAATCGGTAGCTGGCCAGGTATGCCGCCGACGGCTCGTCAATGATGCCGCCGCGGCGCAGGAAGTCCAGCTCAGCGGTCGTATAGCCGAAGCGGGCGAGGGCATCAAGGAAACGTCCGGTGCCTGCGACAACCCCGTACCTGCGGCCAGGCGGCAGCTGGCGGGCGAACATCTCGAACGTGGTCCGGCGGTGCGCGGTACCGGCAGCGAGAGCAGCCGAGATCATGGTCAGCTCGTAGTGGTCAGTCAGCAGCCCTGTAGTCACAGTGGGAGACTAGGGGAGGGAGGAGGCATTGAGTGAGCGTCGCACCTGTTGAACTCACCAGACCAGAAACCGACGAGCGAGCAGCTGTCGACCAGCCCTGGCTCACCATCGTGTGGAATGACCCGGTGAACCTCATGGACTACGTGACCTACGTGTTCCAGCGAGTATTCGGATACGCCAAGCCCAAGGCTGAGAAGCTGATGCTCGACGTCCACCACAAGGGCAAGGCGGTGGTCGCGGCGGGGGCACGGGAGGCGATGGAACGCAATGCCGAGACCTTGCACGGCTATGGCCTGTGGGCCACGGTGAGCCACGACGCATGAGCCACGACGCATGAGCAACGACGCGTGAGCAACGGCAGCGACTTCGACCCGGATCTTGACCCGGAGGACACGATGGCGGGATTCCGCCGGACTGGCGATGGCGTGACAGCGCGCTTCGCCCGGCCCGAGGCTGCCATCATCAGGGACCTGGTCGAGCAGGTCGTGGAGCTGGTCGAGCCCGATTCGCCGGGCGCTCTGGCACCAGCCGGCGGGTCGGGCGACATCGAGGCCGATGACCTGGCCGCGATGGTCGGATGGAGCGACGACGACGCCGAAATGCCCGATGACCCGGTGCTCGCGCGCCTGCTGCCGGACGCCTACCGTGACGATCCCGACGCCGCCCATGAGTTCCGCAGGTTCACCGAGTCCAGCCTGCGATCGGCCAAGGTGGAGTGCGCCCAGACGCTGCTCGACACCCTGCCGGCCAGCGGCGGCCGGGTCAGGCTCAGCTCGGATCAGGCCGAGGACTGGCTCCGCTCGCTGAACGACGTCCGGCTGGCGCTTGGCGTCAGGCTCGGGGTCACCGACGACTTTGACGCGCTTGACGAAGATGTCGAGCCCGAAGATCCCCGTTACGCGTATGTGCAGGTCTACCAGTGGCTGGCCTATATCCAGGGCAGCCTGGTCGCCGCGTTGTCCTGACGGGCGGTTACGATCACGCCCATGCTGACGATCTCGCGCGCGCTCATCGACCAGATTGTCGCGCACGCCCGGGCTGACCATCCCGACGAGGCCTGCGGCGTCATCGCGGGACCGGCGGGAAGCGATCGTCCTTCCCGGTTCATCGCCATGGCGAACGCGGAGCGGTCGCCGACCTTCTACCGGTTCGATTCGATGGAGCAACTGGCGGTCTGGCGGGAGATGGATGACCGCGATGAGGAGCCCGTAGTGATCTACCACTCGCACACAGCGACGCAGGCATATCCGTCTCGTACCGATATTTCCTATGCGAGCGAGCCCGGCGCGCACTACGTGCTCGTCTCGACGGCCGGCCCGGATGAGGCGCCGGTCAGGTCGTACAAGATCATCGACGGGGTCGTGACCGAGGAAGAGGTCGTTATCACCGACGGTGCGGCGGAATGATCGGGACGCCAGGCGGGTTTTTCATTGGCGCCGGTGTCGCAACCCCGGCGCCGCCGACCGCGAAGTCTGGAGAGTAACCGATGGCCGTAGAAGTCCGGATCCCGACGATCCTTCGCCCGCTGACCGGTGGCGAGAAGGCGGTCGAAGGCTCAGGTGACACGATCGACGCACTGCTCGACGACCTCGACAGCAGGCACGCCGGGCTTCGCGGCCGGCTGGTCGACGACGCGGGCCTGCGCCGGTTCGTGAACGTGTACCTCAATGACGAGGACGTGCGCTTCCTCGGCGGCCTTTCGGCCACTGTCAAGGACGGCGACAAGGTGACGGTGCTCCCCGCGGTCGCCGGCGGCGCGCGCTGAGCCGCTGGTGCGTTCCGCGGCAGGAAGCGGCTGACTATGCGCTACGACTCGCTGCTTGACGCCGTCGGCGGGACGCCGCTGGTCGGCCTGCCGAACCTGTCGCCGGGGCCGGGCGCGCGGCTGTGGGCGAAGCTCGAGGACAAGAACCCGACGGGCTCGGTGAAGGACCGGGTCGCGTTGTGGATGGTGCTGGCCGCGGAGAAGGAGGGGCGGCTGGCCCCTGGCAGCACCGTGCTCGAGCCGACCTCGGGTAACACCGGCATCTCGCTCGCCATGATCTGCAAGCTGCGCGGCTACAAGCTGATCTGCGTGATGCCGGAGAACACCTCGGCCGAGCGGACGACGCTGCTGCAGATGTACGGCGCGTCGATCATCTACTCCCCGGCCGCCGGCGGGTCGAACGAGGCGGTACGGGTGGCCAAGCAACTCGCGGCCGAGAACCCGGGCTGGGTGATGCTCTACCAGTACGGCAATGAGGCCAACGCGCGAGCGCATTATGAGACGACGGGCCCGGAGATCCTGGCCGACCTGCCGACGATCACGCACTTCGTGGCGGGGCTCGGCACCACGGGGACGCTGATGGGCACCGGCAGGTACTTGCGCGAGCAGGTACCCGGCATCAAGATCGTCGCCGCCGAGCCGCGGTACGGCGAGCTGGTGTACGGGCTGCGGAACATGGACGAGGGGTTCGTGCCCGAGCTCTATGACGACAAGCTGCTGACCTCGCGGTTCTCGGTATCGGCGGCCGACGCGCTGGCGCGCACCCGTGAGCTGGTCGCCCGCGAGGGCATCTTCGCCGGCATCTCCGCGGGCTGCGTGCTGCATGCCGGGCTGGCGCTGGCGGCGAAGGCACAGCAGGCCGGCGAACGAGCCGACATCGCGCTGCTAGTCGCCGACGGCGGCTGGAAGTATCTCTCTACCGGTGCCTACAGCGGCACGCTCGACGAGGCCGAGTCCAGGCTCGAAGGCGAGCTCTGGGCATAATTCCTCCGGCGGCCGGCCACCACACCAACCTGCACAGGGGCGCTTGCGTACATGACGATCTTTGATGAGGCCACCGCGGTCACCCGGTGCGGCGAAGGCAGGTACACCGCGCATCCCGATCAGCGGTTCGCGCTGGTCGCGCCGGGCGCCACGACGCCGCCGGCGGTCAACGGCGGGGTGATGCTCGCCACGGTCCTGCGGGCGGTGCTCGACTGCTCGCCGCTGCCGCATCCGGTCGCGACCAGCGCGCACTTCCTGCGCGTGCCCAGGCTCGCCCCGGCGCGGATCGACGTGACCTGGCTCAAGACCGGGCGGACGGCGTCTACCGCCAGGGCGACGCTGGTGCAAGACGACGACGTCGTGCTGGAGACGGCGGTCACGACCGGCACGGTCCCCGCCAGCCGCGCCGGCGGGGCGGACGACGGCAGCGGCTCCCTGACCTGGACCGGCAAGGCGCCGCTCATGCCGCCGCCCGATGAGTGCGTCAACCTCGGGCCCTGGCCAGGTACCGTCGCAGCCGACGGCACCGAGGGCTACGCGGGCCAGGTATCGATGCTGCTCGATCCGGCTGTCACCGGGTGGCGGTCCGGCGAGCCATCGGGCATGCCAGAGATGCGCGGCTACTTCAGCCTGCGCGAGGAACGCGAGCCGGACGCCCTGACGCTCGCGGTGGCCGTGGACGGGCTGCCGCCGGTGGTGTTCGGGCTGGGGGCGACAGGCTGGGCGCCTACGGTGGAGCTGACCATGCACATGCGCATGGTGCCCGCGCCCGGGTTGCTCGCTGTTCAGGCCAGGTGCCGTCACGTGAGCGGCGGCTGGTTCGATGAGGAGGCCGAGGTCTGGGACGCCAACGGCAACCTGGTCGCCCAGAGCCGCCAGATCGCGCGCGTGGGCCGGGGCCCGGTGAAGCCGAGAAGGCCCGCCTGACCAAGATGGCGGCCGCAGCCCGTCAGGGGACGCTCTTGATCCCGCCCGCTGCACCCCCCGCCCGCCACCCATCTCGCAGGGGTGCTGCTACGCGACGGATTTGATTCGCCATACGAGGGTCGCGCCGATGGCGGCGGTAACCGTCACGCTGGCGTAGAGCGCGTGGTAGCCGCCGAGGGTGACGATCAGCGCGGCGAGCAGGCCGCCGAGGGCGGCCGGGCCGGCGATGGCGATGTTGATCAGGCCCAGGTCCTTGCCCCGGCTCTCGGCGCTCGGCAGCACCTGCGTGATCAGCGCCTGGTCAACGGCCAGGTACGCGCCGAACCCGGCGCCGAAGAGCACGGCCGCGACCTCGGCCGCCGGCCACGTCTCGGTGATGACCAGCAGCAGCGCTGCCGCGCCCATGAGCGCGCCGGACACCGTCACGATCAGCTTGCGCTTGCCGAGCCGGTCCGAGATCCGCCCGCCCACCGTCGCCGTGATCACGACGCAGACCGTGTAGATGAGGATCAGGATCGTCAGCCCGGTCGCCGGGCGGGAGTAGTGGACCGCGTCACGCAGGAAGTAGAACAGGTACAGCGTCCCCATCGAGATCGACAGCGACGCGAGGAACCTGGTCAGCCACGCCCACCCGAAGTCCGGATAGGCCCGCAGGTCCACCTTGAACGCCTCGAACAGTTGCGCGGCGGAGAACGGCTCGCGCATCGTCCGGTCGAGCGGCGGATCGGAGGTGGTGAACACGAACGGCAGCACGAACAGCACCATGCAGATCGCCAGGAACCAGTAGCCTCCGCCGTGGCCGCCGAATACCTTGACCGCGACTTCGACGCCGAGTACCAGGCCGAGCGCCTGCGGCATGCCAACCCAGCCGGCCACCGTCGCGCGCTGCCTGACCGGCACCTGGTCGGGGATGGAGGCGCTCAGCGTCGCGTACTGGCCGTTGTTGAACAAGCTGAACAGCGCCCACAGGCCCAGGATGCCGATCACCGTGGTCTGCACCGAGATCAGCGCGAGGCAGGCCGCCGCCAGCAGGGCCATGCCGATCGTCCAGCGGTGCCGCCGGCCGCGCAGCCGCCAGAGCGCCCGCGCGTCTGTCGTCCGGTCAGACAGCGCGCCGACCAGCGGGGTCGCGACGATGGCCGCGATCGCGCCGAGCGCGTGAACCAGCCCGATGACCAGGAACTTCTGATGTGGCGCGATGTTCTGCACCTGCTCGGGGAGCAGGATCTGGAGCGGAGTGCCCGACGCCATCCACAGGCCCATGGCGGCGAGTCCCAGCTGGGTGACCCAGAGCTTGGAGACCGGCACGGTCGGCTCGCCGAGCGCGGGAGGCCCGCCCGCTACGCCCCCAGCCCGCCCATTGCCCGCGGGCTCATCCGTCAGGCCGCCCACGGGCTTGCTGGTGCTATCGCCCATTGGGTCACTCCCTTGATCGTCGTTAAGGGACACTCTTGATCCGCCACACCAGGATGGACCCGGCGGCCGCGACGATCGCCGTCGCCGCGTAGAGAGTCGGGTAGCCGCCAAGCGAGACCAGTGCCGCCGAGAGGGCGCCTGCCACCGCCGCCGGGCCGACGATGGCGATGTTAATGATGCCCAGGTCCTCGGCCCGGTCACTGGCCGCGGGCAGGACCTGCGTGATCAGCGCCTGGTCAACCGCCAGGTAGGCGCCGAACCCCGCGCCGAACAGCACCGCGGCCACCAGCGCCGAGTTCCAGGTCTCGGAGAACGTGAGTACCAGTGCGGCGACGCCCATCAGCGCGCCCGAGATCGTCACGATCATCTTGCGCTTGCAGATCCGGTCCGAGATCACGCCGCCGACAATCGCAGTGATGATGACGAGGACTGTATAAATAACGATAAGTATGAAAAGTCCCTGGGCGGGGTGCGCATAGCGCACCTTGTCGCGCAGAAAGTAGAGCAGGTACAAGGTGCCCATCCCGATCGCCAGCGAGGCGAGGAACCTGGTGACCCAGGCCCATGCGAAGTCGGGATACTGCTTCGGGCTGATCCAGTACGAGGCGAGCAGGGTGCGCACGGACATCGGCGCCCGGTCCCCGGGCTCGAGCGGAAAGTCGGGCGTGGCGAACACGAACGGCAGCGTCAGCAGGACGAGGGGGATCGCGAGCGCGATGTAGCCGCCGACGCCCTTGACCACGTACACCACGAGTCCCGTGCCCACCACCAGGCCGAGTGCCTGCGGCATGCCCACCCAGCCCGCAACCGTGGCCCGCTGACTCACCGGCACGTGGTCAGGCACGGCGGCTGACAGGCTCGCGTACTCGCCATTCTGGAACGCGCTGAACAGCACCCACAAGATCCCGACGCCGAGCACGGTGGTCTGGGCCGCCATCAGCGCGAGGCTGACGGCCGCGAGCACGGCCATGCCGAGCGTCCAGCGGTGCCGCCTGCCGCGCAGGCCGCCGAAGGCGAGGGCGTGCGTGGTCCGGTCGGAGAACGCGCCCGCGATGGGCGTTGCCAGCAGTGACGAGACCGCCCCGAACGCCGAGACCAGCCCGAGCGCGATGATCTTCGCGTTCCCGTGCGGGTCGATGTCCTGCAGTTGCTCGGGGATGACTACCTGGAGCGGAGTGATCGATGCCATCCACATGGCCAGGCTGGCGAGTCCCAGCGTGCCGATCCAGGTCTTGGTGACCGGGTCAGCGGGCTCGGCGAGCGCGCGGGGGATCAGTCGCGGCGGTTGCGTCGCCTGCTCGGCCAAAGTGCCTCCTGCCTGCCATCCGGTCTTGCAGGGATCATGCCGCCTTTTTAACCTTCTGGGTAGATGGCGCCGCGATCAATCTCGTTGTAGGCGCGATTGACCGCGGAGCGTACCTTATTGCCCATGGACCTGACGATCGTCGGATGCTCGGGCAGCTTCCCCGGCCCCGACAGCGCGGCTTCGTGCTATCTGATCGAGGCCGAGGGATTCCGGCTGCTGCTCGACCTCGGCAACGGCGCACTCGGCGCGCTGCAGCGCTATTGCGCGCTTGACCAGATCGACGCGGTCTGCCTGAGCCACCTGCACGCGGATCATTGCCTAGACATGTGCGCCTATCAGGTATTTCGCACCTACAACCCGGCCGGACGGCTGCCCGCGATCCCGGTCTACGCACCCGCCGGGGCCGCTGGCAGGCTGGACAAGGCGACCGGCAATGAAGCGCAGGCTCCGATGGCGGCCATCTTCGACTTTGTCGACCTGGTACCTGGCACGATCGAAATAGGCCCGTTCACTGTCGTGACCGAGCATATGAACCACCCCGTCGAGACGTTCGCATTCCGGATCGAACGCGACGGGCACTCACTCGCCTACTCGGCTGATACCGGGCCGGCCGATGAGCTTGTGCGGCTGGCTGCTGGCGCGGACCTGCTGCTGTGCGAGGCGTCGTTCCCCGATGTCGAAGGACTGCCTCCGGACCTGCACCTGACCGCGCGCGAGGCCGGCGAGCACGCGGCCAGGGCCGGGGTGGGCGAACTGATCCTGACGCACCTGGTGCCCTGGACCGACGGCGAGGCGGCGCTGACCGGAGCCGCGGCCGCTTACCCGGGCACGCTGTCGCTCGCGCGGACGGGAGTCAGGTGCTCTCTCCCCGCCAGCCCCCGGACACCGTAAAGCCCGCGCCCCGCTTAGGCTGGCCTCTTCGTCTGGTGCCCGCTGTGCCCGCTGTGCCCGCCGTGCCCGCCGTGCCCGCGCCGGTACCTGTCCAGGTTGTTGGTCACGGCCGCCTCTAACAGCATCGTGGCCCTCCCTGTTGCTGTTGAACACTGGTTTTAACAGCAACCATCCGTGCCGGCGGGCCGGCGCTGGTGCATCGGTGTAAACGGGGACAAACCACCCCTGTTTACAGACCAACGTGGCCCTTCCTGATGTTGTCCTGACAGCAACGGGGAGGGCCCTGTTGCTGTCAAAAAGGGCCGCTGACAGCAACAGGGAGGGCCACGATGCTCACGCTGCCCCGGCGGCGCCCTGCCGGGCACGGCGCACGCCCGCACCTGACACTGGTCACCAGAAAAACTAGGTACGCGGACATGCCTTCCCCGCTGGCGGCCAGTTCGATTCCCGGTCTGCGGGCAAGTCGGTGCGGACTGTGACTGTCCGGCTGTTCAGAAGAAAGATGCTGCCGCGCCGCTACCGGTGCTCGGGCCGCGGGCGGCCCTGCGCTCCGGGCTTGCCACTGGATGACCTTGGGTTCTGGAGGCTCTGGCTGGACGGCCCGCCTAGAAACAGAGATCATGCGCGCAGGCGCGTGCCCACCCAACTGGGCGCACGGGTGCCTGATGGCGCGCCAGAGCAGGCAATGCGGCTGGCGGGGGCGGGGCGGCAATAGACTGCCGTGACATGCGCGTAATCGTGACCGGCGGAGCCGGCTTTATCGGATCGCACCTTGCCGATGCCTTCCTGGCCAGGGGCGATGAGCTGGCGGTCGTCGATGATCTGTCGGCCGGGCGGCTGGCGCGGCTGGATGACAGGGTGACCTTGCACAAGGTCAGCGTTACCGACGCGGGTGCGCTCACCGAGGTGATCGGCTCGGCCAAGCCAGAGTTGATCTGCCATCTCGCCGCCCAGATCGACGTCAGGGCGTCGGTGGCGCAGCCGGCCAACGACGCTCAGATCAATGTCGTCGGCACCATCAACGTGCTCGAAGCGGCCCGGACGGCTGGCGCGCGCGTTCTCTTCTGCTCGAGCGGCGGCGCGATGTACGGCAGGGACGCGCCGATACCGTCGCTCGAGGACGTGCTGCCGCTGCCCGAATCGCCTTACGGCATCGGCAAGCACTGCGCCGAGCAGTACGTGGGCCTGTACAACAGGCTGCATCAAAGCTCGCACTCGGTGCTGCGGCTGGCCAATGTGTACGGGCCGCGACAGGACCCAACCGGCGAGTCCGGCGTCGTGCCAATTTTCTGCTCCCAGGTTCTTGGCGGAGTCCGCCCGACGATCTTCGGTGACGGTACCCAGACCCGCGACTACGTCTATGTCAAGGACGTGGTGGCGTCGTTCCTGGCGGCCGCGGATCAGCGTCGGCCGGGGACCTGGAACATCGGAACGGGCAAGGAGATCAGCGTCCTGGCCCTGGCCAAGGTCATCGGCGAGGTGACCGGCAAGCTGGTCGAGCCGGCGCTGGCGCCGGCCAGGCCTGGCGAGCAGCAGCGCAGTGCCCTGGCCGTCGAGCGGGCGCGGCGCGATCTCGGCTGGAGCGCCAAGACGGGGCTGGCCGACGGGGTTCGCGCCGTCGGCGCGTGGATCGAGGCGGGCACGCCAGACCGGGCAGCGGCCTGAGCGTGCGGCGGCGACGGCTACGCTTGCCCGCATGACCCGACCCGACGGCCGCCGCGCGGATCAGCTGCGCGAGGTCAAGATCACCAGAGGATGGCTCGAGCACGCCGAGGGCTCGGTGCTCGTGGAATTCGGCGCGACACGCGTGCTCTGCGCCGCCAGCGTCCTTGATGACGTGCCCAGATGGCGGCGTGGCAGCGGCCTGGGCTGGATCACCGCCGAGTACGCGATGCTGCCCAGGGCGACCAACACGCGCGGTGACCGGGAGTCGGTGAGAGGCAAGATCGGGGGCCGGACGCACGAGATCTCCCGGCTGATCGGCCGGTCGCTGCGGGCCTGCATCGACCTCAAGGCCCTCGGCGAGAACTCGATCATGATCGACTGCGACGTGCTGCAAGCGGACGGCGGCACCAGGACGGCGGCCATCACCGGCGGTTACGTCGCGCTCGCCGACGCGATTACCTGGCTCGCGGGCCGTAAGCGGCTCAAGGGGAGCCCGCTGCCGACGTCCGTCTCGGCGGTCAGCGTCGGCATCATCGACGGCGAGCCCAGGCTTGACCTGTGCTACGCCGAGGACGTGGCCGCCGAGACCGACATGAACGTCGTCTGCACCGGTGACGGCAAGTTCGTCGAGGTGCAGGGGACCGCCGAGCGCGAGCCGTTTGACCGTGAGCTGCTCGACGCCCTGCTCGACCTCGCGGTGACCGGCTGCGGGGAGCTGACCTCGCTGCAGCACAAGGCGCTGGCCTCGGCGTGACCGGGCTGCCGAAGCTGGTACTCGCCTCGGCTAACCCAGGCAAGCTCATCGAGCTGCGCCGGATACTCGAGGCGAGCGCTGTGCGGGTACGGCTCGCCGGCCTCGATCAGTTCCCCGGGGCGCCGGACGTCGCCGAGACCGGCGCCACGTTCGCCGAGAACGCGCTGCTGAAGGCGCACGCGATCGCTGAGTTCACTGGCCTGCCGTCAGTCGCTGACGACTCGGGGATCTGCGCCGACGCGCTCAACGGGATGCCGGGCGTGCTGTCAGCCCGCTGGTCGGGGCGGCACGGCGACGATGCCGCGAACCTGGCGCTGCTGCTCGCGCAGCTGTCCGACGTGCCCGATGAGCGGCGCGGCGCGTTCTTCGCCTGCGCGGCCGCGCTGGTGCTGCCTGGCGGCCGGGAGGTTGTCAGCGAGGGCGCGATGGCCGGACGGCTGATCCGCGAGCCTCGCGGGACCCGCAGATTCGGCTACGACCCGATCTTCGTGCCAGAAGGCGAGTCGCGCACGACCGCCGAGCTGAGCCCGGAGGCCAAGGACGCGATCAGCCATCGCGGCCGTGCGCTCCGAGGCCTGGTGCCCGCGATCGCCGGGCAGGCCGGCGGTCTGCGCGCCGGCCAGGCCGCCGGCGAGATCTTCGGCAGGGGCGCGACCTCGCCCGGGGGCGGCAGCACGACGTGGACGGGCTTGTTGATCGATGTGATGTTCATGGTCGTGGTCACGAACTGGCCGCGTACGTTGTCGGTGTCCCGGGCCTGCCTGACCTCGTGCTGGGCGTCGATCCAGATCTCGAACTGCACCGGGTTCGGCCCGATGGCCTTGAGCGTCGGTCCCATCAGCGTGCGTAGTTTCGGGGTCAGCTGGGCCAGCGCCTCAGCGGGGGAGTAGGTACCCGCGTATTCCGTCGTATGGACGCCGCGGATGACGGCGGGGCCGACGAGGTGGGCGTTCTTTGACGAGACGAAGAGCCTGGCCTGGCCGAGGGGATTGCTGCTCTCCAGGTTCTGCAGCAGCGACCCGAGGCTGACTCCGACCTTGCTGGAGAGCTGGGAGAGGTCGGCGACGACCCAGGGCTTTCCGGTCGCCTTGGTGAACGACGGGTCCTGGAAATAGATGGCCTTAGCGGTCAGTATTTCGTCGAGCTCAATGAGCTTGGCTTTCGGCGATGCTACCCTAAAGACCGCTTTGACCATGACATTCGGCTTCAGCTGCATATCGATAGTCCCGGTCAGATTGCCGGTTCCGGAGCCTTTGGAATGAACGCTGATATTCGCCGTGACCGATCTCACCCGCTGGGACTCAGCAGCGGTAAGCTGCAGTTCCCTGATGGCAGCCCTGGACTCTGCGGCGACTGCGTCAGTGCCCTTGCCGGCATGCTTGCTGCTCGATGCCGAGGCGCATCCGGCCACCGCGACGGCAATGCCCGCGGCTACTGCCGCGACCGTCGTGGTGCCTCCGGCGCAGCGGCGGAGTGCGTGTCTACGGTGCATATTGGAATGGGCGGATGGCGAAATCATAAGGGGATGCTAGCAGCAATGCGCGCGGCTTGACATGCATAATAAGGATGGCAACTGGCGCATTGTTTGACTACTCTGAATATCGATTATGACTATTCGCCCGCAATGATCTGGCCGCGGCTTTCGGACCTGCGCGGCGGTTGCCCCGCGGGCGGCCAGCCGGACCCGGTACGGTAGGGGACGACCGGAGGGACCGATTGTGACCGACACGCGCCTTGCACCCGGCGACGCCGCGCCGGACTTCACCCTGCCCGATGCCGACGGCCATGAGGTCGCGCTGTCCTCGCTGCGCGGCCAGCGGGTGATCATCTACTTCTACCCCGCGGCCATGACGCCTGGCTGCACCAAGCAGGCGTGCGACTTCCGCGACAGCAAGCGCGATCTGTCCGACGCGGGCTATGCCGTTCTCGGCATCTCGCCTGATGCCCAGCCGAAGCTGGCCAAGTTCCGCGATCGGGACGGCCTGACGTTCCCCCTGCTGTCCGACCCTGGTCGTGAGGTGCTCAAGTCCTACGGCGCGTACGGCGAGAAGATGATGTACGGCAAGAAGTCCGTGGGCGTCATCAGGTCGACGTTCGTGATCGACGCCGACGGCAAGGTCGAGCGCGCCTACTACGGCGTCAAGGCAACCGGTCACGTGGCGAGATTGCGCAAGGACCTGGGAGCCTGACCCGGGAGCCTGATCCGCTTCGGGGCCGTAGCCCAATGGCAGAGGCACAGGATTTAGGATCCTGCCAGTGTGGGTTCGAATCCCACCGGCCCCACCATCCCTGCGACCTGCATGGTCTCTATGGCCTTGTTGTCGTTGTGCGAGCCCATGAGAGCTGTGCGTCTGGCTGCCAGCGGTAGCTTTGCGGCACTGGTCATGACTGATTAGTTATAATCGCGGGTATGCCGTGGGAGTGCGCCTGGCAGCTCGGAGATCCGGCTGCTGTTCGCTTTCGATCCCCGTCGGGAGGCGATCTTCCTGGTCGCCGGGGACAAGGCCGGGAACTGGGAGGGCTGGTACCGAGAGATGATCCCGGTCGCGGACGAGCGGTTTGCGCGGCATCTGGCGGAGCTGGAAGCAGGGGAGGCGAATGAGCGATGAGCAGCGATTACGCCGAGTGGAGTGATGTCAGGGCCAGGGGCCGCGCAGCCGACCCGCGCGGTGCCCGGGAGCAGGCGGCGGGCAAGGCGGCAGCGCGTGAGCGCCGCGAGGCCTGTGTGCGTGGTCATCAGCTTGCGGAAATGCGCAGTGCGGCCGGGGTGACGCAGGCCGAGCTTGCCGGCGCCCTCGGCGTGTCCCAGGCGCGTGTCTCCAAGATCGAGCATGGCGAGATCTCCGGCATCGATGTCGTCCGGGCCTACGTCGCCGCGCTCGGCGGATCCGTGGATGTTGTCGCCCGGCTGGGCGACCGGAGCTGGAAAGTCGCCTGACGAAAACCCAGCGGAGCAGGACACCGTCAACGCCGCGCTGGAGTTCGTCGCGAGCCGGCGGCGCCGGATCGAGCAGTTGCTCGATGACCCGTACGCTCTCGGCGTCGGCCCGGATATCGGCGATCCGGAGATCATGCGCGCGGCCCGGCGGTGACGCTCCCGGCCGGTCCCGGGCAGGTCTACCTGATCGATACTTCGGCCCATGCCAGGGGCCAGCATGAGCTGATCCGCAACGTGATCGCGGGGCTCGTCGCGGATCGCGCGGCCGCCACCTGCGTGACCGTCGACCTGGAGGCGGGCTACTCGGGCCGTGACCTGCGCGATGTGCGGACGATCGCCGAGCGCCGCAAAGAGCTCTAGGTTGTCCTGCCGATCAGCGAGGTGATCGCGGACAGGGCACGCGAGGTGCAGGTCCGGATGGCCGCGCGTGGGCATCACCGCGTGGCTGGCGTGATCGACTTGCTGACCGCTGCCGTGGCTGAGCACCACGGCGCGGTGATGCTGCACTACGACGCCGATTTCGAGCACATCGCCGCTACGACCGGCCAGCCGCACGCGTGGATCGCGCCCCGCGGCACCGTGCCCTGACAGGCCGCAGCGCGGACCGGGTCACTACTCCCAAGGGATGTGCCTTCGATGACGCCGTCCGCGAGATGGTGAACGTCCGTACGCGATCAACGTCACTTGTAACAGCCGCGTGCGTCGATTCGGCTTGCAACGACGGCGTCCAGCTCGCTGACCTTGTTGCGGGCGCCGTTGCCCACCAGTGCGGGCAGTCGGCTTCAACGGGCGGATTCCGGGCTCGCTGGCGTCAGGTCACGTCAGGCGTTGCCAGGAGCTTCCAGCTGGTGCCGTTCCACAATTCGGCCAGGGTCTTGACCACGCCGTTGACGGTCCGGTGGCCGACCGCCAGGCAGTAGAACTTGCCGCACGAGACCGCGCTGAGGTCCGAGCCCCGGCCGGCCTTGACCGAGGGCGCCGGCCTGAATTTCCTGCCGTTCCAGGCCAGGTTGCCGTAGCTGGCGAACTCCATGCAGTTGGTCGCGCTGCCGCAGGAAAGGCTGCCGGGCAGGAAGCACTGCGCCCCGCAGAACGAGGGAGCCTTCTCCCCGGACGACCTGCTGGCCCACGACCCGGTCGTCGCGCTGTAGGTGGCGATGATCAGGCTATCGGCCGGTGCCGTGCAGCAGCCGACCGCCATGCAGAACGTTCCGGCGCATGAGACGGCGGACGTCTTCGCCTCGATCGAGTGGCCCTCGGGCGGCTGCGTGATCTTCCAGCTCTTCCCGTTCCAGACGGCAGCCGCTGAGCGGATGACCCCGTTCCCGCCGGGGGTGGTGTAACCGACCGCGACGCAGTTAGCGGTACTGCCGCAGGACACGTCGAGCAGGCCGCAGGGGGTGTCCTGAGCCAGGCACACGCCGGTCTGCCCGGGAAGTGACTGCCAGCCGCGGCCGAACCAGGCCTGCACCATGGCGTTCGAGCCCTTGATGCTCGAGTGGTTGATGGTCATGCACACCGCCGGGCTGGCGCAGCTTGGCGGTGACCCCTCGTGCTTGGGGCCGGGCATGGTCTTCCAGGTCGCGCCGTTCCAGAACGCCGCCTGATAGAACTGGTCGCCGGGAAAGCCGCTGGTGGCCAGGCAGAACGAGCGGGATGCGCAGGTCAGGGTGCTCATGGTGCGCAGCCCCGTACCCGGCGGATCTGGCAGCCTGTGCCACTTGCCCTTGGTCCAGACCTGGGCCAGCGAGTGCGTGCCGTGTGCCTTGGTGGTGTAACTGCCGACCGCCATGCACCACTTCGTGCTCAGGCACGAGACGGCGCTCAGCCTGGCCGCGCTTGCGGTGGCGGCGGCGCTTGTCGGGCTCGCGCTGGCACTGGCGGCCGTCGCCACCGCCAGTGCGGCGACGGCCGCCGCCGCGCCCCGTGCCGCCCGCACCGCGCCGCGCCGCCGGCCCGTCATCGTGTCATGATCGGATTTCACCAGGTTTCTCCTAATCGGTTGCCCGATGATAGACGCCCGCGCGGGCCGGCCGGTTTACTCAGGCGGCGAAATCCGCCATTTTGGCGGGGTCGCCTGACCTGCGCCTGGCGGGTATGCCAGGGGTATTCATGCGGTGACAGGCTGCTGAGAGAGCGGCCTGGCGCACCATTTCGGGAACTTGCTGGGGGATTGCGGGGACAATGACAGTTTCGGCGGGCGGGCCGCTTCGAGATGACGGCCCGGTTGATCTCGCGCTTATGCGCGAGATGCTGCGGAATCTGCCGACAGCGGCGGCGTACGTGGCCGGGCCTCAGCTCGTATTCGCCTTCGCCAACGGGGAATACCGCCGGATCGTGGGTGACCGCGAGCTGATCGGCCGTCCGCTGCGCGAGGCGCTGCCGGAGCTGGCGCCTGAGCGTCTTGACCGGGTCAAGGGCGTATTCCGGACCGGTGAGCCGTTCGATGGCCGTGAGTCCGAGGTATGGATCCGCCAGCGCGGGCGAGAGCCCGAGCAGATGTTCGTGGACTTCGCCTACCAGCCGGTGCGGAACGATGCCGGCGGTGTCGCCGGAGTGCTCCTGTACATCACTGACGTCACTGCCCACGTCCTGGACCGGCGCAGGCAGGCAGAGCTTGCCGAGCGGCTGGCTGTCACCGAGGAGCGGTACCGGACCCTGTTCGAGACGCTCCCGCACGGAGTGATTCACTACGACGCTGACGGGGCGATCCTGGGAGCTAATCCCGCGGCGGCCCAGATTCTCGGACTGCCGCCTGAGATGCTGACTACCTTGCCGATCGTCCAGGCCAGCCAGGCGGTGCATGAGGATGGCTCGCCTTACCGGCTCGACGAGCTTCCCGTGAGCGTCGCCTTGCGCACGGGGCAGGTCGTCGCCGGGGCTGTGGCCGGAGTGCCGCACGGGCACACCGGCGAGATCCGGTGGCTGCAGATCACCGCGGTGCCGGACACGCAAGATGAGCAGGGCCGGCGGCTCCGGGCTTACGCGATCCTGACCGACATCACCGAGCAGCACCGGGCCGAGACCGCCTTGCGGCAGAGCAACCGCCTGCTTGGGCGGCTCCGGGAGGCCAACGTTCTCGGGGTCGTCGTGTCAAGCGAGGAGGGCGTTCACGACGCGAATGACGCTTATCTCGACATTATCGGCCGCAGCCGGAGCGACCTGGAGTCCGGGCGGATCGCCTGGCGCGCGATCACCCCGCCGAAGTGGGCCCCGGCTGACGATGACGCCCTCGAGCAACTGCGCCGCAACGGAGCGTTCCCGCCGTATGAGAAGGAGTACACGCACCGGGACGGGCACCTTGTGCCTGTCCTGCTCGGAGCGGCGGTGATCGACCGGAACCCGCTGCGCTGGGCCACGTTCGTGGTCGACCTCACGGCCCGTCAGCGCGCCGAGCAGGAACGGGCGACCTTGCTGCGGTCGCTGAACACCGAGCTCGAGGGCCGGGTCAGGCAGCGCACGGCTGAGCTGGTCAGCGCCGAGGCAGCCCGCCGCGCGCTGGAGTCCAGGCTGCGGCAAGCTGAGCGGCTGGAGACCGTGGGACAGCTGACCAGCGGCATCGCCCATGATTTCGGGAACCTGCTCGGAGTCATCGTCGGCTATGCCGAGATGGCCGAGGACGTCAGCAATGGCCAGGATCCCGAGCCGCGCCGCATGCCCGAGCTGCGCCGCATACTGAGCGAGATCCACGTGGCTGCCGACCGGGCCGTGCGCTTGTCCAGCGACCTGCTCAGCTTCAGCGGCCGGGCACGGGCCAGGCCCCGCGCGATCGAGCTGAACGCGCTCATCGGCGGCATCAGGGACCTGATCACTGTCAGCATGAGCGGCCGCGCCGAGGTGATCTTCCGGCCGTGGCCGGCGGACCTGCCCGCCGCGCTCGGAGATCGCGGTCAGCTTGAGCAGGTGCTGCTCAACCTTGCTCTCAACGCACGGGACGCCATGCCGGAAGGCGGCACGCTGACGATCAGCACCAGGCCCGCGGATCTCGGCATCGAGCGCACGCGCCTGCATCCGGGCGCCAGCCCGGGGCGTTACGTCGAACTCGACGTGACCGACACCGGGATCGGGATGAGCCCGGTGGTCCAGGCCCGGATCTTCGACCGTTTCTTCACCACCAAGCCACCCGGTACCGGCACCGGGCTCGGCCTGTCCACGGTGCACGGCATCATCGCCGGGCTCGGCGGCATCATCGACGTCGACTCCGCACCCGGCCAGGGCACTACCTTCCGCATTTACCTGCCCACGGCCGCACGACAAGCGCCGGCGGCGATCCGGTGAGCCTACGCGGCCAGCGCGGCGTAGCGGCCCCTGCCGGCGAGGAGGCTGGCGTGGGTGCCGGACTCGATGATGTGGCCGTGGTCAAGGACGGCGATCTGGTCAGCGTTGCGCACGGTAGAGAGCCGGTGCGCGATGGTGATGGTGGTCCGGTCCCGGGTGAGGGTGTCGAAGGCCTTCTGGATGGCGCGCTCGGTGTCGGTGTCCAGGGCGCTTGTGGCCTCGTCGAGCACGAGCACGCGCGGATCGCGCAGCAGGGTCCTGGCGATGGCGATGCGCTGTTTCTCGCCGCCGGAGAAGCGGTGCCCCCGGGAGCCGACCATGGTGTCGTAGCCATCAGGGAGCCCGGCTATCAGGTCGTGAATCTGGGCCGCGCGAGCGGCGGCCTCTATCTCAGCGTCGGTGGCGCCGGGCTTGGCGTACCTGAGGTTCTCCCGCACCGTGGTGTGCAGCAGGTAGGTCTCCTGGCTGACCACGCCGACGACCGCGGCGAGGTCGGCGAGCCTCAGGTCGCGGATATCGATCCCGTCGATGCGAACGCTGCCCTGCGCCGGGTCGTAGAGGCGGGCGACCAGCGAGGCGATGGTGGTCTTGCCCGATCCCGTCTCGCCGACGAGGGCGAGCGTGGTGCCGGCCGGGATGTCCAGGTCGATGCCGGTCACGGCGTCCCGGTCGGCGCCCGGGTAGCCGAAGCTGACGTTGCTCAGCTTCACGTGCCCCGTGATCGCGGCCGGGTCGATGCTGACCGGGCAGGCGGGCTCGTCAATCTCGACGGGCAGGTCGAGGTACTCGAAGATGCGCGCGAACAGGGCCAGCGAGCTGATCACCGAGACGCTGGTGCCGAGCAGGCCGGTGAGGGGGCGGAACAGGGTGTTCTGCAAGGTGGTGAAGGCGATCAGGGTGCCGATGGTCATCGCCCCGGCGGTGAGCGGGAGGCCGGCGGCGAGATAGATGATCGCGGGGATCGCGGCGAAGATGACGCTCATCGAGGCCATCCGCCAGCGCCCGGCCAGCTGCGAGCGCAGCTCCAGGTCGATCAGCCGGGCCGAGGAGGCGGTGAACCGCCGCACCAGGGACGGGCTCGTGCCCATCGTCTTGGCCAGCAGGATGCCGTTGATCGAGAGCCCTTCCTCGATCGTGACGTTGAGGTCGGCCAGCTCGCGCTGCTGCTGCGTGGTGATGGCACGGCGCATCCGGGCGACCTTGCGAGTCAGGTAGACGGCCGGCGGCATGACGACCAGCGAGATCAGCGACAGCCGCCAGGACAAGGCCGCCATGGCGACGGCGGTCGCGACGGCGGTGGTCAGGTTGGCGGCGATGGACGTCGCCGTGGAGGTTACGACGGCTTCCATGCCGCCGACGTCGTTGGTGATGCGGGACTGGATCTCGCCGGTGCGGGTGCCGGTGAAGAAGGCGATCGACTGGCGCTGCAGGTGGGCGAAGACGCTGGTGCGCAGGCCGTGCATGACCTGCTGGCCCACCTTGGTGCTGATCCAGGTCTGGATGACCCCGAAGGCGGAGGTGACGCCGGCGACGGCGACCATGCCCGCGACCAGGAAGGCCAGCAGCCGCACGTTCCGGTCCGGCAACGCGGTGTCGATGACAGCCCTGAGCAGGAACGGGGAGACGATGCCGACCAGCGAGGACGCGACGATGATGACGATGACCGCCGCCATCTGCCAGCTGTAGGGGGCGAACAGCCGCCCGATGCGCCGCAGCGATACCTCGTGCGCCTGGGCTTTCTCGGCGGCGGTGACCGAGCGCGGGCCGCGGCCGCGGCCGGGTTGCCGGTTCGTGGGGGCTGATTCCAAAGGGCTACTCCGATTGTGCCGGGCAGCGATCGCGGGAGCGCGGATCGCCGAGCTTGGATATTACTGAGGTTACCTCAATAACACGGGCCGCTGATAGGCTATTCCCGTGGCAGTCCCGCGTGGCGATGTTGCGGGCGGGTCCCGCCCGGACGGCGACGAGACGCTATCTGAGGCCTTCATGTCGGTCGCCCGTCAGCTGCGCGGCACCTCGCTGGCGACGCTGGCGCCATGGGACATCACGCCGGGGCAGCTGCGGGCACTGCGCGTTCTGGGCCACCACGGGACGCAGCGCATGTCCGCGCTGTCTGAGCACCTGCGCATCGCTGCGCGCTCGGCCACCGAGGTAGTCGAGGCGCTGGAGTCCCGCGGCCTGGTCGCGCGCCGTCCAGATCCCGGGGACCGGCGGGCGACGCTCGTCGAGCTGACCGAGAACGGCGAGAGCGTGCTCAGCGCGATCCGCGCGGCCCGCGGCACTGAAGCGGAGCGGGTATTCAACCGCCTGAGCGCCGCTGACAAGGCTCACCTTGCCCGCATCCTGGCCAGGCTCCGCGACTGATCGCTGGCCGGCCGCGCCGCCGCTGACCCGGGCGGCTGGACCACGGAGCCTCCTCGGTGAAAACGCGCCGGGTCCCGCTGCGGGCCGGCGTCGCCGGACTTGGCTAGCCGGGCGCGGAAGCGCTCGCGGACGGGCTGGCCGACGAGCTAGGCGACGGACTCGGGGACGGGCTCGGGGAGCTTACCGGGCTGGACGGGCTCGGCGTGCTTGACGGGCTCGCCGGGGCGGTAGAGGTCGCGGTCGGCGACGGCGTCGTGCTGGACGACGGCTTACGGGAGTGCGGCTGCCTGCTCTGGCGAGGCGGTCCCGGGCGGGAGTGCGGGATGAGCGGCGGTGATTGCGTCGGCGGCGAGCCCGGCGCCTGCAGGAGCACCGCCGCCGCGACGACGGCGCCGAGTACTCCGCCAAGGCCCACGAGAGCTGCCCGGCCGGCGACGATCCCGCGTTCCCGTGCGTACTCGGTCTGCCGCCGGCGGCGCAGCGCGGGCGGCAGGGCGGCGCGCTGGGCCGCCCAGCTATTGACAGGCGCGGCCGCCAGGCCGACGGTCGGCAGGATCAGCAGCCCGGCCAGGAGCGGCCCGCTGAGCACCGCGGGCTTGCTCAGCCCGGCGGCGATTCCCAGCAACCCCGCCACGGCGAGCGCCGACTCCGCCCAGTTCGCCCGCAGCGCCTCCCACCACCGCTGCCGTTCGCTGGTCTTGGGCGTCCGCAGGAAAGCCGCCTTGCGCGCGATCAGCCCCGTCACCGAGGCGCGCGCGACCACGAGCGAGGTCGACTGCCAGATGAAGAATGCCCCGAGCGCGTCTCGCCAGGAAGCGCCCGTACCGCGCCGCAGCAGGGCGACTGCCCTGACAAGCCCCAGGATGAAAAGGACAGGAACCGCTGCCACCAGGAAGACGGAGAGTTCGCGGAACAGATCGCCGCCGCCTGCCGCCAGGTTCACCGCCCCGGCCAGCAGGAACGCCAGGAAGGCGAGGCCGAGGAGATCGCCGTACCACTGAAGGCCGCCGGCCAGGTAGGACCAGCGCTGGCCGGTGGTGAGGTGATTCTCCTTCGTGGCCCGGCCCGGCAGCAGCGACCGCCAGTGCAGGCGCAGGATCTGGATGCCGCCGAAGCACCAGCGGTACCGCTGGCCCTTCAGCGCCTCGAAGGTCAGCGGCATGATCCCCTGGCCGAGCGTCTGGTCGACGTGCAGCCCGCCCAGCCGGCCCTGAGCAGCCGCAGCGAAAGCTCGGCGTCCTCGGTGATGCACCATTCGTCCCAGCCGCCAAGCGCGTCGAGCGCGACCCGCCTGATCAAGCCCATCGTGCCCGCGAAGATGGCGCCGTTGCGCTCATTCCGCGACGGCTGGGAAACGGCGAAGAAATACTTGTAGGAATAATAGAGCCGCCGGTAGTAGCGGGCGTGCGCCCAGTCCCGGTAGTCCTGCGGCGCCTGGACGAAGCCGACCCAGGAGTCGGTGAAGAGCGGCACGGACCGGCGCAGGAAGTTGGGCTCGATCAGGTAGTCGGAATCGACCACGCCGATGATCTCCGCGCGCTCGTCGGTCAGCTCGCTCAGCGCGTAGTTCAGCGCCCCTGACTTGTAGCCGGGCCAGTCGGCCAGGTGAGCGAACTTGACCCCGTGCTGCTGGCACCAGTCCCTGGTGGGGTGCCAGAGCTCGTCGTCGTCCGTATTGTCGTCAATCAGGATGACTTCGAAGCTGGGGTAGTCAAGCCTGGTCAGCGCCTGCAATGTGGCGATGACCATGTCCGGCGGCTCATTGTGCGCCGGCACGTGCAGGCTGACGAACGGCAGCTCGCTCGGCGGCAGCACCGTGGCCGGCACGCCAGGCACCCGGCGGCGCCAGTGCTCGGTGCCCAGCGCGTCGCAGATCTCCCACAGGTACGCGCATGCCATCACGGCGGCGACGGCCTCGAGCAGCCAGAGCAGGAGCCCTCCGGCCGTGCCGACAGCGCCGAGGTGGCTCGCGAACGTCCAGTCGAGCACGTAGGCCAGGTACGCGACGAAGAGGAAGATGCTCGACGCCCAGCACAGATGGCCCCGGGCGTTCCACCGCCTGGTCAGCGGCAGCCACACCAGGCTGGCGATGGCCAGACCGGCCGCGGCCGCCAGCGTGTTGCGCTCCGTCACGCCGAGCGACCGCACCGCCGCGGCCGCCAGCGAGGCAAGCACGACGGTGCCGAGCACAGCGCCGATGAACCTGCGGCTCGCCGGCCAGGCTCCGGCCGGAGACCCGGTGCGCGGCCTGCCGCGCATGAACACGGCAGCCGTGCCGAGCGGTGCGGCCATCAGGCCTGTGAGGAGAAATGCCCCGAACACTCGACCTCCGGCTATCGACGGCAAAGCTGTTCAGCTACCCCCTGACTTCGTGCCAAACTCGCCGCGGTGAATAGGGCAGGCGTCGCGGGGAAGCTGCGCGACGAGGATCGGAGGCCGCTGATGACTGAGTCGCCTGTAGGTACCGGCCAGCCAGGGAACTGCCAGCCAGCCGGGGAAAATGCTGTAACGGCGGCCTGTGCACGTGTCTGGCCGGATGCCGCTGCAGCTGCGTGTGCTAGCAGCCGCGCCGCCGCGGGAGCTGCGGCAAGATCCACGTGACCGCCCTGCGGCGCCGCCGCTTCGGACACTGGTGGGCGGAACGCGATCCAGCGCCGGGGAAAGACAGATATAGTGATATTTGATCGTCTGTAGATGCCAGAGGTGAACGGTGGCCGCGCCCTCGATCATCATGGCCGGAGATCACATCTGAATGGCAGAGGAGAAGCTGCGATGCTGATCGGTTCCGGCGGCGGCGCCATCTCGGTGGACCCGGCAGCCGTTGACGCAATGGCCGCGGGGCTCTCTGGCGTCGCGGGCAGCACCTCGTCGGTGCGCGGCAGTCTGTCCGGCGCCGCGGACGCGGCCGCGGGCTGCAAAGATCCGGCGGCGGGCGCGTTCTCGCTCCTGCAGTCGCTGCTGACCGGCGCGCTCGGCTGCCTGGATGACTGCGCGCTCAGGCTGAGCAGCGCCACGTCGAGCGGGTCACTCGCCTATACGGGCACCGACGCCGCTGCGATGCCATGACCATCGAGGGCTGCCCGGCAGGCAGTCCCCTAGGCCTGGAGGCTGGCCGCGATGTTCATTGACGGAGGAGGATCGACCGGCGGGCTGTTCCTCAAGCCGGTCCCGGTGCCACCGGGCGATCCCGGTGCCCTGTCCAAGGCGGCGGGCACCTACACCGCCGCGCACGGCGAGATCGAACGTCAGCAGGCCCGGCTGACTGGCCTGGCCGGCCAGGCCGGCGGCAGCGTGTGGACTGGAGCCGGGGCGGCTAACTACGTGTCCGCCACGCACGACCTGGCGGCGGTGTACGCGCTGACGGCGGGAGCGCTGGCCAAGGGCGCGACGGCACTGCGCGCGTTCTCCGCCGACCTGACCACCGCGCAGAAGACGGCGCATGAGGCCAACACCGCCGTGGCGACCTCCAACGCCGCCGCGAGGGCCTACCTGAGCGCGCAGAGCGCGGCGGACACGGCCCAGACCACCGCGAGCGACGCGGCCACAGCCTCGACGAACGCGCAGACGACGGCCAACGCGAACCCGCACTCGGTATCCGCCAGGCAGGCGGCGGAGACAGCCCGCACCACGGCGACTGACACGCAGACGGCGGCGGACTCGGCGGCGAGCCGGGCGAGCACGTTGTTTTCGCAGTACGAGACCGACTACTCGCGCGCGGTGACCTTGTGCTCGCAGGCGGAGGAGCAGGCCCGGCAGGCCTACTCGAAGGCTGGCACGGCGCTGAACGCGGCGGGGACCGCGCTGATGGGCAAGCAGGCCAAGCCCGTGCGCGGCGGCGCCCACGCGGACTCGGGCGGGTCGGCCTGGACCACTGTTATCAACACGCTCGCCGACGGCAACGACAAGGCCGGATGGGGGCTCAACGCCTGGGGCGCGTTCGGTGCCGTCGTGCTGACCAAGACCGGCGTGGTCTACCTGGAGACCCAGGCCGACCTGGGCAAGGCGGTCGACACCTACGACGGCGCCATCGACGCAGTGATGAGCAAGCAGGGCTTCTTCAGCAGCGGCTTCTACGATGCTCAGGACGCGTTCAACGCGGCCAAGGATGCCAACGTCAAGGCGATCACCGAACTCCAGGACGCCATTCGCCCGGCGGTCGGCGACACCGGCGTGATGGCACTGCTGGGCAAGGCCGGCCTGGGACTGGGCATGGCGTCCGACGTGATCACGTTCGCCGCGCCCACCAAGTCGTTCGGCCCGGACGGGCTGCTCGGCGGCAACACCGACCGGGCGATGGCAGCGGCGAACTTCGCCGCCTCCGGGCTGGCCCTGGGCGGCAGCATGGACATCGGCCTGGCCACCACGGCCCTGGCCATCCCCGGCGTGGACGTCATCGCCGGCGGGGTGCTGGTCGGGACCGCGACGTACTTCGCTGGCGAGTACGTCTACCAGCACTGGGGCACGATCAGCCACGCGGTCACCACCTCGATCGACGCGGCCGGGAACTGGGCCGGGCACGAATTGGATAACCTGGGCCACGCTCTTACGCATCCGTTCGGGCTGTGAGGTGCCGATGATCGACGTCCAGGTTCACGGCGGGGTACTCGAAGTCGTCGTGACCGACGGCGATGCGTTCATCCTCACCCGGAGCCGCGACCCCTGGAAGCTGACCGTCCCGGTTGACCACGTCAGCCGGGCGGTTCCCGGCCGGCGGCGAGGCATTTTCAGCAAGAAGCACATCATGGACAAGCGCGGTGGCTTGCTCGTCTGTGCCAGGCGCGGTGAGCAGACGATCGACATCTACCTAGACGGCCGGGATGACTTCCGGTTCCTGACGCTCTCCGTCCCCGATCCGCAGGACACGGCCGCGACGATCAAGGGTGCGCTGCGGCAGTTCGGGCGATGAGCTTGTTCGGGAAACGACAGGCCCAGGTGCTGCCGCTGTCGCAGCGCTGGCGCCAGGTCTACGACGCTGGCGACCTGGTGCTCGAGGAATTCACCCAGGCCGAGCTTGACTGCGTCGCGCTCGATCCGCGTTCCCTGCCCGAGCGGGAGCGCGGGCCCGCACTGCAGTCGGTCAGCCCGCTGCTGGCCAGGCTCCCCGCCGCATCGGACGGCCGGGCCGGGGGACCCGGATCAGGGTCCGGCGAGCCGGCGTCGGCTGACACGGGGCGATATGACGAGATGCTCGGCGCTGCGGCGGCGCGGCTGGAGAAGCGCGGGTTCATCCGGCCTGGTCCACCCGGCCCCGTGACCAGAACCCTCGCCGATGAGCTGGGCGGCGTGGCGGCGGACCCGGCTAGCCCGGGCGGCGTGCGCGAGGTGACCATACTCGGCGACCTGGCCCTCATCACGCGGATGCGGTCCCAGCCCTGCTGGGTAGCCGAGGCGCTCATCTCACCTGAGCCGGCGAGGCCCGACCCCGCGGCTGCTGACTGGCGGCTGGCCGGACGGATGTACGCCGCCTACCGTCCGTCCGCGGTGCTGGTAGAGACGCCGCCTAGGCCCGATGGCGGCTTGCGCCCGTTCATCGCGCTATGGCAGCCGAGCGCGGCAAGGCTGGTAGCCCGGTGGTGCGGCGTCGATCCGGCCGATACGGCTGATCCGGGCAAGCGGGCCTACGTTTCGCCTGGCGGCCCCGTGCCCTCCGCCGGGGCCTCGTCCGGATTCGCCAGCGTGCACTTCCTGCACGTGGTGCACCCGGTCGGCCAGCAGGTGGCGATCCGGAGCCTGATGACGGCCGCGGCGGCCGGGCGGCACTGGCTGCTGGAGGGCGAGCGGGCCGAGCGCGCCGTCCCGGTGTCCATCGATGAGCTCGCGCCCAAGGTCGATGAGCTCGTCACCCCTCCAGGGGAGCCTGACCGGACCTGAAGAGCGTGACTGCGGTGACGTTCCCGATCACGGCGCTGCCCGCGGGCAGCAGGTACCCGTAGCACCGCGGCATCTGTGCCCGCGAAACAACGGGGACGCTCGGCGATCACCGGCCCGGGCAACCCCGCACCGCCGAAACTGACCCCGGACTCGTGATCAAAGATCAGGGTCGGGCAAGAGCACGCTCCGGCCCGGCGGCATACCCGACCGCGACAGCATCGGGATGGCCCAGGTTACGGCTCACGCCCGCCTCTGACAGCATCGTGGCCCTCCCTGTTGCTGTTGGTCACTGGTTTTTACAGCAAGGTGGCCCTTCCTGATGTTGTCCTGACAGCAACGGGGAGGGTCACGTTGCTGTCAAAACGGACCGCTAATAGCAACAGGGAGGGCCACGATGCTCACGCTGCTGCGTGTCGCTGCGCGGCGGGCGCCTCTGCGGCCCCGAGTCAACCGACAGCCTCATCCGCTTCCTGGCCGCCCGCTGATGCTTTCCCGGCCCGGCCGACCAACGGGATGAACATGGTCTGCCGGACTGGGCGGAGTTTTACTGTTACCTTGCCGGCCAAAACTGCCTCACGACTCCGGAGCAGTCAGCATGCCCGCCAGGACGACCGAGACCATGCGGTCGAGCAGGCCCGGATCATCCGCGCCGTATTCCGCCGCGGTGACCAGGCCGTGCGCCATCCGCTGCAGATCGCTGCCGGTGAGGTCGGCGCGAGCGGCACCCGCTCGCTGCGCTCGCTCGAGCAGCGCGCTTGACGACTCGCGGATGACCGTCTTGCAGACCGGCAGGAACGGGGAATCGCCGAGCAGTTCGCGGGTCAGGCCGCGCTTGCTCACGCTGAACCCGACCAGCGCCCTCATCCACTCGGCCAGGGCGGCCGTCGGCGACTCGGCCGCGAGAAGCTTGCCGGCCAGCACGCCGAGCGCCTCGACCTGGTCGCGGTAGACCGCTTCGAGCAGCGCGGGCCTGGTCGGGAAGTGCCGGTAGAGCGTGCCGATGCCGACCCCGGCCTGGCGGGCGATCTCCTCGAGCGAGACGTCGTCGCTGCCACGCTCGGCGAAGGTCTCCGAGGCGACCGCCAGCAGCCGCTCGTAATTGCGCCTGGCGTCCGCGCGCATGCCCCGATCGGGACGCGCTGACCGAAGCTGCTCAAGCCCGTCCGCGGCCGCGTGCGCCGAGACCGGCTCGCTTGTGCTCATCACGCACCTCTAACCCGAAGTTGCCAACCGGAGGCAACCTCCGTATAGTTAACGGAGGACGCCTCCGAATCAAGACTATCTTACCCCGCCGGCCCTGGCCAGTGATCGCGGTCAGGCCGCCGGATCTCGCCACGCCTTCTCGCGCTGCTTCTTGACGCACTGCGCTTCTTGACGCACTGCGCTTCTTGACGCACTGCGCTTCTTGATGCACCGCGCTTCGAAAGGAAACGATGTCGTCTTCTCTCGCGACACAACAGGCTCACCGTGAAGTTAAGACCCCCGCGCCGCCCGGGAACGCTGGCGGCAGTCGCCTGGGCATCACGCTCGCTATCGTGCTCTGCGCCCAGCTCATGATCATTCTCGACGCCACCGTGGTCAACATCGCGCTGCCCGGCATCGCTGGCGGGTTGCGTCTTTCCGCCACTGGGTTGTCCTGGGTGCTGAACTCGTACTCACTGACCTTCGGCGGCCTGCTGCTGCTCGGCGGCCGGGCCGGGGACATCCTCGGCAGGCGGCGGGTCTTCCTCGCCGGACTCGCCCTGTTCACGCTTGCCTCGCTGGCTGGCGGCCTGGCCACTTCCGCGCCTGAGCTGCTCGCCGCACGGGCTCTGCAAGGCGTCGGGGCGGCGCTGGCCACCCCGGCGACGCTTGCGACGATCGTCGCCAGCGTGCCAGAGGGCAAGGCCCGCACCCGCGCGCTTGCCCTGTTCACGGGCGTGATCACCGGCGGCGCGTCGCTGGGGCTCGTGCTCGGCGGCATGATCACGCAATGGGCGTCCTGGCGCTGGGTCTTCTTCGTCAACGTGCCGGTCGGGATCGCGGTGCTGCTCGCCGCGCCGCGCTTCCTGCCCGAGTCGAAGCGGCGGCACGGCAGGTTCGACCTTCAGGGCGCCGCATCCTCCACCGCCGGCGTGGCGGCTCTCGTCTACGCCTTCATCAGGGCCGCGTCGAGTGGCTGGGGCGATCCGCTGACGCTCGGCGCCTTCGGGCTGGCCGCGATCTTGCTGATCGTCTTCGCGCTGACCGAGGCGACGACCGCGCAGCCGGTCACGCCCCTCCGCCTGTTCGCTGACCGGACGCGGGCGGCCGCCTATGTCGCGCGGGTGCTGATTGTCGGTGCCATGTTCGGGACGTTCTTCTTCCTCACCCAGTTCATCCAGGACGTGCTCGGGTTCAGCCCGGTCATGGCGGGGCTGGCGTTCCTGCCGATGACCATCGCGTTGTTCGGGGTGTCGCGGCTGGCGCCGAGGCTCATGGGCAGGTTCGGAGCCAAGTCGCTGATGCTCGCCGGGCTCGCTCCGGCGGTCGGCGGGCTCGCGTGGCTCGGCCAGATCTCGCCGGCCACGACCTACTGGCCTGGCGTGCTCGGGCCGATGCTGCTGATGGGCTGCGGGATGGGCCTGGCCTTCGTCCCGCTGACCACGGCCTCGCTGGCCGGCGTCGCGCCCGAGGACTCAGGCGCCGCGTCCGCGATGGTCAACGTCACCCAGCAGGTGGGCGGCGCGCTCGGCCTCGCGGCCCTGGTCACGGTCTACGGCCACGCCGCTCGCCCGGCCGCTCACCAGGCGGTCGCCGCGAGCGGCTCGCTGGCTCGGCAGGTCCTCGCGCACGGCGTGGCGGCTTCGTTCACGACTGCCGCGATCTTCGACACGCTGGCGATCCTCGTGATCGTTGTCGCGGTCCGGCTGCGCGCGGTCGCCGTCAGCGTGCGGTAGCGAGGTCGCAAGGGTCCTTGATCCGATCCAGGCGCGGCCGGCTTCCGCGAACGCGGAGGCCGGCCGTTGCTTGCCCGGCCTGCTTAGGATCGCTGCATGACGAATTACCGGATCGCGGTGATAGGCGGCGACGGGGTCGGGCCCGAGGTTGTCGCCGCCGGGATGGACGTGCTTGACGCGGCGGCGCCGGCGGGCAAGGCGGGCGGAGCGGACCGCTCGGTCGGCGGCGGTTTCTCGCTGTCCTGGGAGCGGTTGCCCTGGGGGAGTGACTATTACCAGGCCAACGGCGTGATGATGCCGGCCGACGGCATCGCCGTGCTCGCTGAGTTCGACGCCATCTACCTCGGCGCGGTCGGGCGGCCAGACGTGCCCGACCACGTCACGCTGTGGGGGCTGCTGCTGCCGATCCGGCAGCGGTTCGACCTGTACCTGAACGTGCGGCCGGTCAGGCTGCTGCCTGGCGTGGTCTCGCCGCTGCGGGACCGGGGGCCGGCCGACATCGACATGGTCGTGGTGCGGGAGAACTCGGAGGGGGAGTACGCCGGGGTCGGCGGCCGCGCTCACGTCGGGGGGCCGATGGAGGTCGGGTTGCAGGTGGACGTGTTCACCAGGGCGGGCGTCGAGCGAGTGGCTCGCTACTCCTTCGAACTGGCGAGGTCAAGGCGCGGCCGGCTGGCCAGCATCACGAAGTCCAACGCCAGCCCGCACCACTTCGTGATGTGGGACGAGATCGTCGAGGCTGTGCACGCCGACTACCAGGACGTGACGCTGGAGCGCATCCTGGTCGACGCCGCCGCTGCCTATATGGTCAGCTCGCCGCAGCGGTTCGACGTGGTGGTCGCGTCGAACCTGTTCGGCGACATCCTGACCGACATCGGCGCGGTCATCCAGGGCGGCATGGGGATGGCGGCCAGCGCCAATATCTCGCCGGACCGGTCCAAGCCGGGGATGTTCGAGCCCGTGCACGGGTCGGCGCCCGACATCGCGGGCACCGGGCGGGCCAACCCGGCCGGCGCGATCTGGGCAGGCGCGCTGATGCTCGATCACCTCGGCGAGCATGCTGCCAGCGCCGCGGTGCAAGCGGCCCTCGAGCAGGTGCTGGCCACGACCGGCGTCCGCACGCCTGACCTCGGCGGCACCGCGTCCACCGCGGAGTTCGGCCAGGAGGTAGTCCGCATTCTGCGAGACCAGCGAGGCCGGGCATGCCAAGAGGCTTAGCAATACTGACTGAGCGGCTGATGATCCGGCCAGCTGAAGAGGCCGATCGCCCGCGGCTTGTCGGCCTGTTCCGCGACGAGCAGTTCATGGTGTGGCACAGGGCGCTGTCGGAACAGGATGCCCAGCTCAAGTTCAATCACATGCTCGCGATGTGCGACCAGGTGTCCTTCGCCAAGCAGCCTGTCATTGAGCGAGCTTCCGGGATCATCGTCGGCTACGTCGGGGTCGACTGGTTCGACTACGGCGGGGAACGGTGCCTGGAGTTCGGGTGGCGCCTGGCACCGGAGTTCCGCGGGGCCGGATACGCGACGGAGGCGAGCCAGGCCCTGCTGGACCGGGCCGGGCTGACCTATACGGGAGAAGTATTCGCGCTTATTCACGCGGAGAACGCGCCTTCTCACAACGTGGCCCGCAAGCTCGGCTTTGAGCTCATCGGCCGGGCCAGTGTCCAGCGCAGCGTGAGCAGCCTGTATCGCATGAATTTCGGTAGCTGACCAGATCGTCGGCCAGCTCAGCTCAAGCCGATCTTGAACTGCGATTCAGTTATCAAGCCGTCCGTGCGCGTTCCTTGACGGCGGCTAAGTACGTTACCCGGTGCACTCGGGCTGGCACGTGCGGTCACGGAGCCGGCGCGCGAGAACGCATCCGTCTCGGCTGGCGAAATGCAATAGGGACTTTCCCCTAGGGGGTTTTAGTCCCCAAGGGTACTTCGTCAATATCGTCCGATCTAGTTCGGGTATAGCGTTCGCCTCAAACGTATAAATCCACTCAGAAAGGAATACCTCTTTAGCCAGCCAATTTTCGGCAGGAGAGCTGCCTTGCATGGTACCGGCCTGCTCTCGCGGCCTGCCTGCAACTCCCGCGAGCCGAGCCCGGCAGCAGGAAGGAATATGCGATGTCCATCGCGCGAATGAAAGTCACAGTCCGGGGCGGCGCGCCGCCCCCTGACCCCGGGGACGGCTGCCATGGCTCGTAACCGGACCCGGAGCACTGACGGTCGCAAGCAGAAGGAGGCCAGATCGAGCCCGAGGATGCCAGGCCTGCGCTGGGTGCCTGTGCCGCTCGCGGTTCTCATGGCGGCACTTGGCTGGGTGGTCTTCGGTTCCGTCATGGGCCAGCACGCGCTGGCCGCATCTCACGCCGGCCCGCAGCAAGGCGGCATGAGCCTCACCATGAACCAGGTGGTGTGGATGGCCGACGACATGAGCAACCCCAGCGGGAAGGTATCCGACCCAAACGGATTTACGATGCCCGCCAGCGAGATGCCCGGGATGCAGAAGGCGGGTGACAAGCGGCTGCGTGTCGAGATCTACCTGAAGGACATCAGCAGCAGCGTTCAGCGATACGGGCTCGCCGAGTTCCGCCTGCTCGGGACAGGAAAACAGAGCTGGTCGCCGCTTGATAACGCGGCGACTCGGGGAGCTCCGCTGTCAGCGCTGCTCTATCCGGGGTTCCAGTCAACTGTCGACTTGTATTTCGACCTCCCGGCTTCGCAGAAGGGTGCCCTCAGGCTCGAGTGGGAGCACGGTGGCCACATCATGATCATCCCTGTCCATGTCATCGGCACGGGCTCCGACGTGATGGTCGGCATGTAGCGGACGCCACCGCGCATCCGGAAAGCCCGCTGATCGGCATCGTGCCGGTCGGCACGCAAGAGAGAAAATCGAGAGGAAAACATTTATGTTGACTTCTACCAGTCGCACCCGACATCGATCTCGATGGCGCGGTGTGCTGACGTTGGCGCTCGTGATGAGCGCCAGCGTGGTTGCTTTCCTGTCTCTGGTCGATAAGGTATTCGGCCAGAGTGTAGGAGGCACTGGCGAGGGGGCGCGGGGCGCCGCGATAACGGCGCTCGCAGCCGTCATCGCGGTAGTCCTCGGCCTGCGGCTCGCGTCCAGAATGGGCCTTGACCGCCCGGGCCTGGCCGCGACGCTGAACAAGGCAGCGGTCATCTCGCTGATCTTCACGGCCCTGCTGACGCCTGCGGCGTTGCTGGTGCCATCGGCGGGGACGGCTCTCGCGGGTGGTGCGCTCGGCGCCGGCTCTGGCATCGGCGGGCAGTTGCTCAACGGCCTGGCTGGTGCGCTTCTCGGCCAGGTCGCTGGCTTGCCGCTGTTGTTCGTGGCGCTGGTGTTGCTCGGATATTTCCAGGCTAGTGACAGTTCCTCGCTGTCTGGCCAGGCGACATCCCGGGCGCGCCTGCCCCGCTTCACCTACGTCGTGTCCGCGCTCGCCCTGCTGGGCGTGTACGGGACGACGAGCGGAGTCGCGTTCGCCTCGATGACCCAGAGCGGCACGACAACGGCCGCGACCGCGACGTCCAACCCGTGCGCTACGGCGCCGCACGACACGTTCAACATCTCAGCGATCAACATGACGATGATCCTGAACAGGTTCGGGGTCAACGACCCGAACGCGATGATGTACGTGCTCAACAGCAACATCTCGGCGGTGAGAGCGGAGGACGCCGCAGGGACTGTTTCCAGCGGGCTGCAGGGCAACGACGCCATCCAGCCGCTGGTGCTGCGCGCGCACATGGGCGACTGCGTCACGGTCAACTTCACCAACGCGACGACGTTCGGACTGGAGCCATTCGACCAGCCGCCGTCGCCGCAGGCGTCGGAGCCATGCGATGACGTGACGGCGACCAACCCGGACGGGTCCACGAGAGTCGTGGCCGACTGCGCCGGATCGCTGTCGCACACCGCGGCGCAGAACCTGGCCTGGAACGTCGATGGCCTGCCGGCCGTCGGGAATGCCGACCAGGTATCCACTGACGTGGGCAAGAACGCGGATAACTCCGCGGCCCCGGGCAAGACCGCGAGCTACGAGGTCTACATGGACCCGGCTCTTGGCTACGGCGCGCACGTATTCCACTCGACCGGTGACTACCGCCAGTCGCAGGACCATGGCCTGTTCGGGGTCCTGGTTTCTGAGCCCCAGGGTTCTCAGTGGCTGGACCCGCACACGCTGCAGCCTCTGGCCAGCGGGTGGGACGCCGTCATCAAGACCGCGTCCGGACCCAGCTTCCGCGAATTCGACCTGATATTCCACGAGGTCGGTGACGAAGGCTACCGCCAGATCATGGAGCCGGCCGGCGCCACCTGCCAGACCAAGTTCGACGAGGTTGTTGTGCCCGGCGGGTGCGAGCTTCCCGTGGTCGATCCCTTCAGCTCGGCCTACCGGCCCTGCAGTAAGGCGATCAACTACAGGAGCGAGTGCTTCTTCGAGCGTGAGCTGGTTCAGGTCGAACATGGCCTCACTCCCGACGAGTCGCAGGACTATGGCTCGTATGCCAACGGCGACATGGCCACGCCCCGGCCGGAAGCCTACGTCGGCGACCCCTACAAGATCCTGCTGACCAACGCTGGTGCGGAGATGGGTCACGTCTTCCACGAGCACGGCGGCGCCATCCGCTGGCTGCGTAACCCGCAGGCCGCTAACCCGGACATCGCTGGCGGGCTTGAGAAGTTCCCGCCCGTGACGAAGGCCTCGATCAGGCTCGACTCGCAGACGATCGAGCCGGGCGAGTCCTACGACCTTGAGACAGAGTGCGGTGCCGGAGGCTGCCAGCAGGCTGCCGGCGACTTCCTCTTCCACTGCCACATCGCGGCGCACTACGACGCCGGCATGGTGAGCTACATCCGGGTCTTCGATACCCAGCAGTCAAGCCTGGCGACGGTGCCAGGCCGCACGGCGAAGCCGGCGGCTGTCACCTCGGCGGGCCTGATCGGCAAGGTTATCGAGGGCAAGACCGTCGTCGATCAATCTAATCTCACCAACCCCAACACCCAGGTCTCGCTCGAGAGCCTGGTGGAAGGCCAGCTACCGCCGCAGGGCGTCCCCTTCAACGCAGAGGACGCGACGGTGTGGAACTGGGCCAAGGGCGGCCCGGCGACCGCTCCGGTCTACATGGGCGAGCCTGAGTCGACGTTCTCCTGGGCTGACTACACACCACCGAACCCAGGTCAGCGTGATCCGATCATGTTCGATCCGAGCAACGGCAGATATGCCTGGCCGCTGCTGCAACCTCACCTAGGCCAGAGACCGCCGTTCTCGCCCAATGGGCATAGCGGCGCACCCTGGCTCGGGCCGAACGTCACGTCCACGAGACCTGACGGCCTGTGCCCGCAGGGCGCTCCGATGCGTACCTTCAACATCACCGCCATCAACACTCCCATCCAGGAGACGAACGGCGGGCAGGGTGCCAACGGGACGAAGATTCCGCCGGCGGTCGATCCTAACGGTGAGATCTTCGTGCTGAACCAGAACATCGCCGCGACAAAGGCCGGCACGTTGCCGGCGTACCCGCTGGCCATCAGGTCCGATGTGGGCGACTGCATCGCCGTGACCCTGACCAACGAGCTGGCGCATACCGGCGATGTCAATGATCCTCTGGTCAACACGTTCCAGAAGGTCAACATCCACATCCACTTCGTGCAGTTCGACCCGCAGGCCTCGGACGGCGTCATCACGGGCTTCTCCTTCGAGCAGTCCATGAGGCCAGACTTCGGGGTGCCAGGGGAGACGACGCTGACATCGGCGGCGGCTGCCGGAGCGACGTCGATCAACGTGGCCAGCACCTCAGGGCTGCGCCCGGGGATCAGCATCGAAGTTGGCCAGGGCCAGCCGGACACCGAGGTCGTCAACAAGATCACCGCGATCAACGGCAACACGCTGACGCTGGGCACGCCATTGCAGAACGCCCACGCGTCGGGTGAGCGGTCCGGAGTCGAGTTCGTGCAGTACCGCTGGTACAGCGACGTCGACGACGGCACCGTCTTCTTCCACGACCACGTGGACGCGTTGCACTCGTGGGGCCACGGCCTGTTCGGTGCCCACATCATCGAGCCCGCGGGCTCGACCTTCCACAACCCGCAGACCGGGGCGCCGATCGACAGCGGCCCGATCGCCGACATTTACACCAAGGGCTCGGTTGGCTTTGGTGAGCAGGGCGACTTCCGCGAGTTCGTACTCTGGGAGCACGAAGGTATCAGGAGCAGTGGTTCGCCGCAGGGCTGCGAGATGTCCAGCTTTGACCTGCGCGCGGCACCGCTGATCGACCGAGATCCTAACGCCGCTTCTACCCCCATCCCCGATGACGAGGACGCGAGCGTCCCGGACGCGGGCGGTGTCTACAGTATGGGCTTCGAGGCACACGAGGAGCCCGCAGGATCGGACCGGGTGGACTGCACGAACATCGCCACGTCCAGTGATCCGTACGTGTTCTCGTCGGTGGCTCATGGTGATCCAGCGACGCCGCTACTACAGGCCTATACGGGCGACCCGGTGGTGATCAGGCAAGTCGGGTTGGACGAGCAGGTCGGTGATATCAGGGTCACTGGCCACCGGTTCTCTGAAGAGCGGTTCAACCAGAACGGCGTGCTCACCGACGCCGGCACGGCTGGCATCTCGGAGAAGATGGACTACGTCTTCAATGCCGGTAACTTCCCGGGTGACTATCTCTACTACAGCGGTCGCAGCCTGGAACTGGAGAGCGGCGCCTGGGGCATCTTCCGGGTGATGAACACTCTGCACTCCAACCTGGAGCCGCTGCCTGACCGGACAGCACCACCGTCCGGGCCAGGGTTCCCGACACTCACCTTCACGGGCAAGGCTCCGCCGGCCGCTCCGGCCGACACGGGCTCTGTCTGTCCGAGCAGTGCACCGGTGCGCACGTACAACGTGTCGATCTTCAACGGCATCACCTTTGACCAGGGGATGCCAGGCGAGAGCGACGCGGCGCCGGAGACCGGCGGCTCCTGGGCCACGATGTACGCCCTCACCAGTGATGAGGCTGCCATCAAGGCCGGGACGAAGCCGGTAGTGCCGCTGGTCATCCGCGCCAACGCGGGTGACTGCGTGAAGGTGACGCTGCACAACGACCTGCCGGTGACCAACTTCAACTTTAGCTGGGGGTCAGGCTCGACCAGAGCCGGGCTGAATATCGGCAATGTCCTCTACAACCCGCAGACATCATTCGGCGGCGCGATCGGGTTCGACCCCGACTCGAGCGTGGCTCCGGGCGGTCAGCGGACCTACGTCTACTACGTCGACAAGGAGCTCGGCACCAACCTGATGCTCAACACGGCCAACGAGTCGTCCTGGCGAACAGGTGCCTACGGAGCTCTCATCGCCGAGCCCAAGGGCTCGACCTGGGACGACCCGTTCACCGGGCAGCCTCTCCAGTCTGGCGTCTTCGCGGACATCTTCCGGCCCGATGGTACGGCCTTCAGGGAGAACGTGACGCTGTTCAGTGACAGGGAGCCGTTGCTCGGCCACGACACCATGGACTACTACCTCGACTCCGACCACTCGTACACGGACTACAACGAGGAGTCGCTGTCTCAACTGGAAGGGGATGATCAGCACGCACTGTGCGGCGCTAATGAAAATGGCGCCGACTCCGGGTGTCTCTGGGAGGCCAAGAGCGACAGCGCCGACGGCGGGGCCGATCCCTCCACGCCGACGTTCGAGGCGTTCGCTCATGACCCGATAATCTGGCGCGTCGCCAACGCTGCCGGTGACAACCCGATCTCCTTCCAGGTCTCCGGGCATGAGTTCCCGCTTGATCACGGGCTCACGGGCTCGCAGATCATCGAGGCTCGGACCCTGGTCGCCGGGGAGACGTTCGACGCGTACATCGTCAATGGAGCCGGCGGTGCCACTGGCGCCACGGGCGACTACGAGTACAACGTCGGCCGCGATCCGATGATCAGGTCCGGTGACTGGGGCATCCTGAGGGTGCTCCCGGGCGGCGGCACGGGTCCGTCTCCCGCCACCTCCAACAGCGGCCCTAGCCTCAAGCCGCTGTCCTAGCAACCGTTCCATGCTGTCGTCCCGGGCCGCGAGGCCCGGGGCGACAGCCCCAACGCTGGCGCCCCGGGCCGACGAGGCCCGGGGCGACAGCCCTTTGCCGAACCGATTAAGTTGATCGATACCGGAGATGAAATGTCCATCGCGCTAGCCCACTCCCGGTCACTTTTAATGTCACGCACGCTGCGCCGCGTCACCATCGTCGGCGCCGCATCGGGCGCGGCCCTGCTGCTCTTCGCCGCGCCAGCTTTCGCCCACATCACGGTGAGTCCGGACTCGGTGCCCGCCGGGTCGACGACCGAGCTCACCTTCCACGTCCCGAATGAGGAGGCGAACGCCAATACCGTCAAGGTGGACGTGCAGATCCCGACCACTCACCCGATCGCCCAGCTGCTCGCCAAGCCGGTGCCCGGCTGGACCGCCACGGTGAAGACGATCAAGCTGCCCAAGCCAGTGACGACCGACGACGGCACGTTCACCACGGCGGTCTCTGAGGTCATCTGGTCCGGCGGGACCATCCAGCCGGGGCAATTCCAGGACTTCTCGATCTCTTGCGACTCGTTGCCCGGTGCTGCGGGCCAGCTTGTCTTCAAGGCGATCCAGACCTATTCCGACGGCGACATCGTCCGCTGGATCGACTTGTCGCAACCCGGACAGGCGGAGCCGGCCCATCCCGCGCCCGCGGTCACGCTCACCGCCACGACCGGCGCACCAGCGAAGTCCGTCAGCACCGCCCCGGCTGCCGCGGCCAGCTCCGATGGAATGGCCCGGGTGCTGGGGATAGCCGGCCTCGTGGTCGGGCTGCTGGCTGTCGCGCTGGCGCTCACCGTAGGCAGGCGGCCACGGCAATTGGCAGTGGCCGAGACCGGAGCCGGACCCGGCGCCGCACCCACGGCACCGGACCGAGTCACCGCGTCTGACGAGAAGGCGAGCAATGGTGCGGTCGCCGGCGCGAAGGCTGCTCCGCGCCGGGATCAAGTGACCGCGGGCGCGAAGCCGGCCGCCAAGCGGCCGCAGCAGCGTCGTCGGGGGTGACTGATCGTGTGCCCAGGCTGCTTGATCCGATTCTTGGAGGTGGCTGACTAATGGCCCGCAGATTTATTTACCTGGTCGCAACGTTCTTTCTTTCCGCGCTGGGCATCGTGGCCGTAGCCCCGGCAGCCTGGGCACACGCGACTATCGTCACGACGAGCCCGGCGGACGGCGCCATCGTGAAGCACGCGCCGACCGAAGTGTCCGCGACGTTCGACGAAAATGTCGGCGTCAGTGATGACAGCCTGAAGGTGTACGCGCCCAACGGCGCTCGCGTCGACAGCGGCAAGACGACGCACGGCAGCAAACCGCAAGAGATCGTCGTGTCACTGAAGACTGGCCTGGGCAACGGCACGTACACCGTTGGCTGGCATGTGATCTCCGCCGACTCGCATCCGGTTCAGGGCGCGTGGACCTTCTCGATCGGCGCGCCAAGCAGCACCTCGGTCAATCCGAACTCGATCAACGTGACTGCCAGCCCGGTGATTGGCTTCATGTTCGGCCTCGTGCGCTGGGTGGCGTTCTGCAGCTTCGCGCTGCTGGTGGGCGCGGTCGCCTTCGTGCTCTGGTGCTGGCCGGGCGGGGCCTCGAGCCCGCTGGTCCTGCGATTGACGATGAGCGCGTGGAGCGGGCTGGCCGCCTCGGTCCTCGGCGCGCTGCTGCTGCAGGGCGTGTACGGCTCGGGGGAGGGCGTGGCCAAGGTCTTCTGGCCTAACGTGCTGCACGCGACCTTGTACAGCCGCTACGGGCGGTCACTCGGAGTGCGGCTGATCCTGGTCATAGTCGCGCTCTTCGTCTTCACTTCTATCCTTGGCAACCTGCGGGAAGAGGGTCGCCGGGTATCCGTCGGGGCGTCGGTCACCTGGGGCGTGGTCGCGGCGGCGCTCGCCGCCACCTGGGCCGCCGCCGATCACGCCGGGCAAGGCATCCAGGTGCCCCTGTCGCTGGTCTCGGACACCATTCACCTCACTTCGGTCGCCCTCTGGCTGGGTGGGCTGACCATGCTGGCGACGATCGTGCTCAGAAGGCAGACGTCGAGCCAGAAAGGCCGCAGGGGGCGCTCGGCAGCGGAAGAGACCGTGCAGGCCGTCGAGCGCTTCTCCCCGATCGCGCTGGGGTGCGTCGGTGCGATCGTCCTGACCGGCACCTACCAGGCCTGGCGTGGTGTCGGCAGTTGGCCGGCGCTGGTTGACACCACCTACGGCCGCCTGCTGCTGATCAAGATCGGCGCGATGTGCGTGCTGATCGGGCTCGGCTACGTGGCCCGCGTCCGCATCGCCGCGCTGCGCGCCCCGGTGTCAGAGACGCCCGTCAGGATGGTGGAGTTGGTCGCCGCCGGCCTGCCGAGGGTGCGCGCCCTCGTCGGCGCCAGGTCAGGCCACGGCCTCCTAGGCACCGGAGGACGCCTGCATAATGGCGCGGTCAACGGCACCGCCGCCAACGGTGCCGCGTCGAACGGTGCCGCCTTCCGAGCTACCTCCAACGGATCAGCGCCGAACGGATCAGCGTCCAACGGATCAGCGTCCAACGGTTCAGCGTCGAACGGAGCGGCGCATGGTGCCGCGTCGAACGGCTCGAATGGTTCGTCGGAGTACGCGGGTCGCGCCGCGGTGACGCTCGGCAGGCTGCGCTGGTCGGTCGCCGCCGAGGCGATGATCGCCGTGGCGGTGCTCGGCATCACGTCGGTCCTGGTCAATACCGCCACTGCGCGCGAGACCTTCACCCAGCCGGTCAGTGCGACCGTCCCGTTCAACACGGGCGGGCCTGGCGGGAGCGGCGATGTCAGCATCACAGTGACGCCCGCTGCGCTCGGACCGAATCAGGTGAGCGTCACGGTCACCAACACTGCTGGAAAGCCCTACTCGCCCAAGCAGATAGAGGTCGCCCTTGAGCTGCCTGCCCGTCACCTAGGACCGCTCGCTGTGACGCTCTCCCCGGTCGGCCCGGGGCGGTACGTGACCAAGCAGTCGGTCCCCGTCACCGTTACAGGGAAATGGCAGCTGCTGATTACCGTGCGCAGCGATGCCTTTGATGAAACTTCTGTCATCATTCCCGTAACCGTCAACTAGAGCGTGCGGAGGTGACCAGGGCTGACATCGAAAAACGGGCGTTTTCGCAGGTAAAACGCCAGCGCTTTTTTGTCCCCTAGGGGGGATTCGTCCCTGGCCACCTCCGCATCCCTGCTCTAACGTACACCTAGAAGTTACCCACCAGTTTTTGCACTGTCCGCCCGAGACCGGTGAGCAGGCCTCGGCGTGTCCATCCGCCCAGCCCGGAGGCCGTCGTGGTTGTATCTAGTGGATCAAGCTCGCGATTGTCCGGAATTTGCTCGAAGGAGGAAAGCAGGCGGGGCGCACGGCCTCACCAGAATGTGTCCCGCTGCGACGCGGTCTGTGTTAGCGCCTGTACCGATAATCCGGGCATCCAGTCTGCCCGTGACCTCGGTGGCTGGTGCCCGCGCCGAGCAGATTTCCTGGCCAAGCCGCGCGTTATGGTTCGCAGCTGTGTACCCCGAGCCCGCTTTGACTCGCCTTGACGGGCACCTCGGCCAACCCTGCCGCCCCGGCCCGGCGGGACTGGGCTCGCTGCCGCGTCCCTTCTACTGTAATCGATTGCTACGATGACGGACCGTGCTTGCCGCTGGGGGGCGGACGTTCCCACTATCGTTGCCTCCGCTCGCAGGGACCGTATCGGAGACGTGACTACGGAGACCCGCATGTCGGCCATCGGCAAGACCTCGCCCGTCGCTGTCCCGCCGCTCCTGACTCAGCGGGAGATGATGATCGTCTTCCTGATGAGCGCCGGTCATACGGCATCCGAGATCGCGAAGCTTCTTGAGCTGCGGCCACGCACAGTAGAGAACCGGAAACGGAGCATTTACGAGAAGCTCGGGGTCGGCAATCAGAGTCATGCCGTGGCCAAGGCGATCTGGCTCGGGCTGCTCCAGCCTGGCCCGCCCCCGACGCTGCCCCGGCGCGGGCCGGTCCCGCAGCAGCACGCTGGCGAGATAGGACGTCCGCTTCTTGCCGTATTACTTGGTCCGGCCAGCAAGAGCCGGGACGACGTAGCGCAGCTGCTGATAGCCGAGCGCGTGCCGGTGGTGATCGCGGTCAAGCGCGAAGAGTTGATCCGCGATCACTGGGTGTGGTGGCAGCGTGGCCCGATTGTCGTCGTGCTCGTCGATCCGGAGCCCGAGGACTGGCCGGTCACTATCGCTCTGGGCGCGCCGACTGTACTGATCCGGGACGGTGATGTCGCTGAGCAGCTGGCGATCGCCGACGCTCTCGCCCGTCAGGCGAGCGGGGTGGTGGCCAAGGCCGATATCGCCAGCGGACTTGCCCCGACCTTGACCGCCGTGGCGCAGGGACTGATGGTAATGAGCTGGGGCTACGCCGGAACGCTGCTGAAGTGGGCACCAACCCCGGCGCCGGCGATGCCTAAGCTCACCGCCCGCGAGTACGACATCCTCGGGTCTATCGCGAGCGGCCATACCATCAGGCAGACCGCCCGCACGCTGGGCATCGCGGCCAAGACCGTGGAGAATACACAGGCAAGGCTCTTCAGGAAACTGGGCGTCCGCAATCGGATGGAGGCGCTGACCACCGCCGACGCGCTGGGTCTCATTGACCGGGCAAAGGTCCCCGTCGGCCAGGCACCACCCGGTTAGCTTCCGAGCTGGCTCTATGTCCCCGTTACCGCGAACCAGCGCTCGGCCCCGGCCGGGCCCGTGACGAGCACGATAGGCGCGATGCATGGCTGGGGAAGGCTCACTCTGGCGCTGATGTCGGCGTCCCCGGAAGCGCTGGCCTCGAAGTCGCCCGTGCTGACATTGGCGATGGCGGCGGTGCCGTCCTGGCCGACGCTCAGGCAGCTTACGACTACCCGGAACGCCGGAAACGGGTTGGTACCGCGCAGGGACAAGGGCACCAGGGGATGGCTGGCCAGGACCAGTCCGCGAATCCGCACGAGGAGATGGCCATCGCAGCTCAGTGATCCCGATCCGACCTCGAGTGCCCAGGGGAGCCCGCCCCCGGCGATCCCGCGAACGGCATTGGACTTGTTCGCGTAAGGGCCGGCCACTGGGGTCAGGGTGTCGAACTGCATGATCAAGGAGGAACCCGAGTCTTCCAAGAGCGCAATGCGCGGCACCGCTGCCGGGACGTCAGGAGACGCGCCGTTGGCACTGCTCTGGGCCGTGCCGCCGGCGGATGCCATCTCGTGCATCTCAGACCTCTTTGCCCGGCGTGCGGGCAGCGCTCCGCTGCCATGTCGGTTCTGTCTTCCGATCACACGTCTGGCTGGCGCCTGAGGTTCAGCGGAAGTCATGGAAGCCGCAGGAAACCTGGGATCACGCGTTCTCACATAGAGGGAAACGTTCGGCAGTCACTCTTGGTGCCGAAATTCCTACCTTTTTGTGTAGGTTCAGCCAATCCAGAGTGTCCTGACGGCATATCTTCAGCTAAGGCTCAGCATTCGTGAGGTCATTCCCTGGGGTCGCGCTCTCATGACCCGCACTCGGCCACCCGCGGATAGCGGCACAAAGGCCGCGACGGGGTCAGAAGTCCAGTGGCGGGATCGACGGCCGCACCAGGGATGCTTGTCGGCGCCTTGCCCTTCTCGACCCAGCTGACCAGTGAGTCAAGCGGCTGCGCGGGGCTCGCCGGCGCGGGGCCGGCTCCGCTGGCGCAGTGCTGGGCACCGGGTGCGAGGAACAGCCTGGCGAAGGAGCCCGCAGGCCGCGGGCCGCCCATCGCCTGCTCCACTTGCCTGTAATAGCGGACTGTGCCCTGCGGGAAGATGAGCTGATCGGACAGGCCGTGCCAGATGATGATCTTCCCGCCGTCCTTCTTGAAGACGGACAAATCCGGGTTATTCGCGGCGAAGACCTTGGAGAACCGGCTGACAGACCGCCTGAAGAGCTGGTCGAACCGCGCGAAGGTGAGCGTATGCCAGTCCCACGAGGGGTCGTGCTGCAGGAAGGTTCCCAGCCAGCTGACAGCGATAGGGAACGGCTGGCCCGTCGTCATCCCGTCGCTCGAGTAGGTCGCGGCGATCCCGGCCAGGCTGGTGCCGCGCTCGAGTCCGTACCACAGTGGCTTGCCGTCGCTGTCTTCCGGTCCTCGCCAGATTTTTCTCATGACAGCGGCGTCTCGCACTGTGATGACGCCGCATGGCGTCATCACGCCCACGAGCCTGGCCGGATCCCAGTGGCACGCGGACGGGTTCGTGATGACTCCGCCCGAGGTAGCGCACGCCCGCACGGCCGCGTTCGTGAAGGCTGCTTCCTTACAATCAGGGAGAAAATCCCTGGCCAGGTTCATCACTAGCTGCGGCCAGATCTCGGCCGGGATGAACTGAGTCCAGTTGATCGCCGGCGCCCCTGACACGATGCCGTTGTAGTCGGCGGGATACCGCTGGGCCTCTTCGAGGCCCTCACGTCCGCCCGTGGAGCATCCGTTGAAGTACGAATAGCGCGGCGGCGACCGGTAGAACAGGCGGGTGACGGCCTTGCCGGTCACGGTCATGTCGTGGATGCCGGCGTAGGCGAAGTCGTGGATGAGCGGCCAGTCGAGCTGCCCGTTTTTCAGCGCCCAGCCGGCGGTTCGCAGGTCAGCGGGCGGCACCCCGCAATCCGTGGCAGCCGCCGCGTAACCGGCGCGGATGGCCGGTGCCAGCTCGTAGAACCAGGGGCCGCAAGCGTAGACCGACCCGCCTACGCCCTGGAAGCGGCCATTCCATGAGGAGGGCAGCCAGAGGTCGGTATGGAGAGGGTTACCCGCCTGGTCGGGCTGGGTGATAGTCACGTCGCAGAAGGCGGGCAAGCCTGTCAGCGGCTGATCGGAGGGTGCCGCGAAAGCGCCGCTCGTGTTCATCGCGGCCGAGTCGACCCGCACGCCCTTCAGGTGCACTCTGGTCAGCAGGTAGCCAGCGCTGCACCGCGGCCCGGAGTACGCGGCGGCGGCACGCTGGCTGGTGCCTTGCCGCCTCGCGGGATGCTCCATCACTGCTGGCCGCTGCGTGACGGGCCACCGTGCGCTCTCGTGCACTGAGGCGGCATGCCCGGGCGTCGCATGCGTGAGCGCGGCCGCGATGATCGGCCCGGCCGCGCCGAGCACCGCGAGTGCCGCGAGGCAGGCCAGCACAGGCTTGACCCGGATAACCGCTTGAACATGCAGTCGCTGAAAGATTTGTCTCATGTCGGAAATTCCTGCTGGGGGCCGCTGACCTGCGAGATTACCAGCGGATACACCCTGATCGGTCCAGGTGACGGTTCCCGCGTACAGCCGGACCCGGATGGCCTGACCGAATGAGCCCAGGTCTGCGGGCAGCTATCGCCATGCCTTGGCGGCTTGCCGGACCAGGGTCACGAAGGCCGGGATGCTGAAATGGGAGCCAGGGCCGGAAGTCGGCTCATTGATCGTGACAGTCAGCTCCCGGTTGCCGTCGAGCAGGAAGCTCTCCGCGACCCTAACGGCACCGAACGTACCCGTGTTAGCGAATTCCGATGGTGCCAGGTCAGGCAGGCGCACAGGCTGGGTACTGGCCGTCGAGCTCTTCGAGTTCCTGAAGACCTTGCTGGCAATGGCCGACGACGGATATTTCAAGGTGATCACCAGTGCCGTGCCGCCGGCGGAGTCGGACCACTCGCACGTGCCGCCCAGGGCGCCGTTGTGCAAGTTTACCGGGGGCACCGGCAGGGGCTTGCCGACCGTCATGCCAAGAGCGGCCGCGGCATCGCTAACCGGGATCAGCGTGCAGGCGCTCTTGCTGGCGGCGGCGGCGCCGGGTGGAGGCGATGCCTGCCCGGACGGCAGCACGGAGGGCGGGAGCGACGGCGTGGCGGAGGGCGGGAGCGACGGCGTGGCCGGCGCGGGCTGTCCGGGGCCGGTGCGCGCGGCAGTACCGCCGCACGCGACTGCGCTCAGCAGGGCCGCCGCTGCCACGAGCCCCAGGTGCCAGGGCCTGCTGCCGCCTTGTCCGGTCATCGCGGGCTGTCCTTCCTGCGGCTAGAGCCGGCTGGTCAGATCTCCGCGCACAAACCGGCCCGGATACGATATGCCGCTATCGTCGCACGCCATCAGAGGAGTCGGCCGATTCACCGTAAAGCATGAGCCGGCAGCGCATTCACAAGCCGCGCAATTTATCATATTGCGTCCGGATGGGTAATGGCCGCGGAATCGCTCCTTCGGGAAGCCGGCAAGTCAGGCGCGACTGCCGGGCTTCGCCGGGCGGGCTACGCGGCCGGGCGGCGGGGGACGCCCTGGTACCTGGCGCGCCGGCCGACCCGTGTGAATCCGAGCCTGCGGTACAGCGCGGTGGCGTGCGGGTTGCCGGTGTTGACGTTGAGGGTGATGCTGGTCTCGCCAGCGGCCCGCATGCGGTGCACCGCCTCGCCGATCAGCCAGGCGCCGATGTCGCGGCCGCGGGCAGAGGGTGTCACGCCGAGTTGCAAGATCCAGCCGGTAGCCTCGCCGGCGATGAAGCCGACATCGCTGCCGCCCAGGGTGGCGAGCAGAGTCCACTCGGCGCGGAAATCCTCTTCGTCGCTGATCCACTCCGCCCACTGGGCCTGCGTCCAGCCGGGGAAACCGGGCCTTTCGCGGAACGCCGCCTGATAGACCGCGAAGAAGCGCGCCGGATCGGCGTCGCCCCACTCCGACACGACCAGGTCGGCCGGCGGATGCGCTGGCGGCACCGGAACGGAGGCGGCGAGTCGCATGACGTCCTCGGCGAGTACCTGCGCGAGGCCCCTGCTCAGGTAGAGCGCGTGGGCGCCGGCGCTGAGCGCTTCCGTCTCCGCGAGCATCCCGCCGGGACCAGCGCGGTCGGCCGCCCGGTCAAACGCGCCTCCGCCGATGCCGCGGCGCCGCCAGGCCGGGTGAACCATGCCTGTCGTGACCGCGACACCGCCCGGCGATCGCGGCGACGGCGGGCGGACCGACGAGACGCACACGAGCCGGGTGCCGCTGAAGCCGGCGTGACTCTCGGCGCCGGACAGGTAGCACCCGCCCAGGAAGCCCGGACTCGCGGCGAAGGGCTGCCCGCCATCGGCGGACAGGCAATCGCGAGCCAGGTCAGTGACCGCGGGCAGGTCAGCCGCGTCCAGCGGCCGCCACGACAGCGATCCAAGCTCGTCCATGCCGGGCAACCGCCAATCGGGAGATACCAAGCACCGAACCTACTGTCCAATCAGCCCCGGCGAACGGTCATCTACGCGGCATTGACCGTTATGAAGCTTCTTCTTACGCTAATAGCTACCTAGTGCTTCCACCCGAAAGGTCAGCAGCCCATGAACGAGCAGACGATCCTGCGGACGGACACCGGCCTCGCGCCAGTCCTGCTCACCCCTGCCCTGATCGAGAAGATGCTGGCCCGTCGTGAGGCCGTGCAAGTCATGAAGTTCCGCACCACCTGCACCGACTGCCTGCCTAACTACTAGGCCAGCCGAAGCGGCGCCGCGGAAGGCGGCATCCGCCGGCTCGCCGGGGCGTCGCTTCACAGTTAGTGATGACGGACTGGCCACGACCGCTGGGAGCACGATGGGCTTCACCTCGGACGATCTTGTCGCGGCGCTAACCGTTTGCACAGGTGAGGAGTCCAGCGGGCTTGCCGACACGCTGGCGCTGATGCGCCAGGAACCGTCACTGATACCGACCATGCTCGCCGCCTGGCAGGCCGAAGGACGTGAGCTGAGCCAGGCGCTGCGGTATGAGCTTGACTCGGCGCGGGCCCGGATTGAGTACTACCGCGGGCTCGATGCCCGCCTCACCTCGAAGGTACCTGGCCTCAGCTCGGTGAAGGGCCTGGAGATACTCGACCTGTATCCGCCCGGCCTGACCAGGCATCAGAACGACCTCGACTACGTCGCGTCCGAGTCCGACTTGTGGCTGGCGTGCGACCAGCTCATCGCTGACGGCTGGGAGCTCGATACGGCGATGTTCTCGTATTTCGCCGGTTCCGTCCAGGTCATGGCAAGCATGCGGCTTGAGTGTGATGATCCTTACGAGATCCCCTACGGCGTCGAGCTGTCGACTTTCTACGCGCTGGGTAACTTCGGCGCGATAAACCCGCTCGCCAGCATGCCGGAGAAGTGGCGCAGCCCGGCGATCAAGAACATCCTCATGCTGCTCTACGAGCGTTACGAGCAGCCCTTCCGCGCCCGCGATCTGGTCGACGCCGTGCTGCTGCACGACGCGCTGCGCGATGGCGAGATCGCTATGCTGCACCGGGCGGTCGTCAAGCTGAGCCTCGGGATCGAGTACGGCGAGCTGATCCGGCTCGTGGCCAAGGCGGGCCTTGGCCCCTTGCCGGCCTGGCCAGCCAAGCGGCTGGCATCCTCGGTGATCCGGGCGCGGCGGACGGCACTGGGCGCCAGTTACTTCCTGCGGCCCGTCGCGGGTACCGGGCGGCAGATGCAACGGCGGACGATTACCGGTGAGATCGGCCATGCCGAGTCGCGAGCATGGGAAGTGCTGCAGCGCTACCTGTCTGTGCCCCAGGCGCTGAGCGGCGGGCTGCTCGCGTTCGGGCTTCCGCTGGACGGTCCCCGCCCGCTGGTCACGAGCACGGTGCTGTACCGGCAGGGGGATGTCGCCTGGGCTGAGACTCCGATCGCGCGCGTCCTGCTCACCATCGGCGACTTCGTGACCCAGGAGCAGTTCGACGAGCTGAGCAAGCGCATCGCGCGCTCGGCCGACGCGGGGTCCGCGACGGAGCCACAGTGACCTCGGCCAGCCACCGAGGTCCGGATCCGAGAATGTGGAGGGAGGATCAATGAACCGCAACCTTAGGGCCGCTCGCAGGCCGCGTGTCAAGAAGACGAAGAAGTAAGCGGGCGATCATCACGTCGCGACAGTCCTATCGAGAGGGAGTCACGAAATGGACCAACGGCCGCGCAGAGCCGCTCGTCGCCCGCGTATCAAGAAGAAGTAACACGACCGCACCTCGTGCGGCGATCATGCACTGAGGGCGATGCGGTCTGTTCTTGGCCGGGGTGCGAGCCGTTAACACCGCAGGCATCGCGCCCCGGACCAGGCATGCCTCATGACGGGAGGGCCGGCTTTGGACGAGGTCGACTGGGACCGTACGGTGTTCGCGCTGATCGGCCCGGACGCCCTCGCGCGGCATCTGGGCATGGCGGTGCTGGACCGGATGGAGGCAGCCGGCTACGCCCCGATACGCTGGCGCGTGCTCTGGCATCGCCCAGCCGACCTGGACTCCTTTCACGGGCGGAACATCAAGAGCGCCTGGTCGACTTACCTCTACCGCCTGGTCGACCAGCTGTTCGCCTTCGGCCCGACGGTGGCGCTGCTCCTTGCCGACGGGCATCCCGAGCCGGACCAGACCAGCCACCAGCGGCTGCGCGCCGCCAAGGGCCCGAGCGATCCTGACCTGGCCGGCCCGGGACGATCCGGGGCGACCTGCGTTCGCTCAACATCATGCTCGCGCTGATGCACAGCGCGGACACCGCGCAGGACGCGGCGAACGAGAGCCCGGTGTTCTTCGGCCAGCCCGGCCAGCCCGGCCACGCCGGCGATGCCGGCGAACTGCGCACGGTGCTCGGGTTGCTTCAGCTGGCCCGCCCGGCCGAGCAACGCGGTTACCAGCAGGTCCTCGCCGGCCTGCGGGCCAGGGCACTGACGGCGGCCTGGGATGACCTGCCGCGCCCGGTACGCAAGACAGCAGAAGCGATGCTGGCGGCGGGCGAGACCGAGCTCGCGGCCGCTGGCAGCTCGCAACGGCTGGCCGGCCTGCTGCCGGCCGCGCATCCGCTGGCCGGGGTGCTGCTGCCGGACTTCACGCCAGGCTCACCGGGCCAGGACCTGCAGCGCGTCGCCCTGACGCTGCGCGCCTACGGCACGGACCTCGACCCCTGGGAGAGCCTGGTGCTCGCCACGTCCCGCCATTTCTGGCCGCGCGGAATCACCCGGGCTCCAGCGCGGTAACCTTCGCCGATGCCGCGGCCGCGGCGCTAAGCTCAGGGTCCGCCGACTTGATCCACCCGGTGAGCGGCAGGCCTGCGGCACCTCGGGATTTCTTGGCCCCGCCCGATCCGTGACCGAAGGCAAGCGATCGCACTCCAGAGTCCGCCGCGATTGGCATCGGGGCGTAAAAGATGGTCGCGAAGTAGCAGAACCTGCTGCGTTCGTCGGCATAGTCGTAGCCGTTGACCAGGGCGTACCAGCAGTCGCCGTGGGCGCAAAAGAGCGAGAACCCCAGCAGGTCGCCGTCCGCCTCCGCGACGAACACCTTGGGCTGCCCGCCGCAGACGTCCGTGATCAGCCGCTGCAGCTTGCCAAGCTCCCTGAGATCGTCGGCCTTGCCGCGGTACTTGCGGACGAGCCTCGCGCGCAGCGTCGCCAGCGCCGCGAGGGTCCCCTCGGCCTCGAGTTCGCCAAGGTCGAGCTGGCGGACGCTGACCCCGGTATCGGCGAGCCGCCGCAGTTCCCTGCTGGCCTCCCTGCGCCGCTTGGCCGGGAGCGCCGCCAGGTACGCGTCGAGGCCGCCGGGGGGGACCGGCAGCACCCAGGAACGAGACAGGGGTATCGCGGTGAACCCATGGCCGGCGAGCGCCAGGTCCAGCCCCGGCGGGTCGGCATGGGTGAACATGAACGCCACGGTCGGCAGGTTCTCCTGCTCGGCCCAGGTCAGCGCGCCGCCGACGAGCTCACCGAGCAGCGCGGGGTCGCCGCGCCCTGGCCCGACCGGTACGCACTCGTTGCCTGGCAGCGTCACGATCAGGTTGGGCACCCAGCGCTCGGGCGGGGGGGCCGTGCGGGCCAGTTCCGCCCGGGCGGCGCGGGCAGCCTCGGTCAGCGGCAGCACGGGCGCGGGGCCGGCCACCGCGAAGTGCAGGTCGTAGAACTCGTCGGGCCTGGGCTCCCTGACCACCGTGCCGAGCGCCGCGAGCTTCGCCTGCCCGTCCTGCGTCACCACGATCGAGATCATCTGGTTTCCGAAGCTGGCCCGCCGCACCCGCAGCCACGTCGGGCTGGCGAGCAGCGGCCCGTCCGCCGCGAGCGCCGGCCACTCGGCCGCGATTCCTGGCGAGACCCGGACTGCGGTCCCCATCACGGCCTGCCGCCGGCCGGGTACGGTCGGCCGCCGGCCGGGTACTGCCGGTCAGGAAAACGGTACTCCACGCCAAGGTGGCCAACGTTTAGCATGAGTGAATGGTAAGGCTGTTTTTACGCGTTTCGGCGGATAGCCGCCCAGCCTGCCCGCCAGGAGGCCATTGATGAGAAGGCGCGTGCTCGCCGATCGCAACATGCGGGTGCTGCTCGGCGGCCAGTCATTCAACATGCTCGGCAACAGCGCGATGCTCATCGTCCTCGGCATCTGGGTCAGGGACCTGACCGGCTCGAGCGGGCAGGCCGGCCTGGTCTTCGTGCTGCTCGGCGTGTCCAATCTCCTGGCGCCGGTCACCGGGCTCCTCGTCGACAAGTTCCCCCGCCGCCGGCTGCTGATCGTCAACGACTCGCTGACCGGGCTTGTGGTCGCGCTGCTCCTGCTCGTGCACGGCCGGTCCGATGTCTGGCTCATCTACCTGGTCGCCGCCATCTACGGGCTGTCCGGGCAGATCTACCGGGCCGCGCGCGGCGGGCTGCTCCACTCGATGGTGCCCGATGAACTGCTCGGCGATGCCAACGGACTGCTGAGCAGCCTGAGTCAGGGGATGCGGATCGTGGGCCCGCTGGCCGGCGCGGCGGTCTACGCCGCCTGGGGCGGTGGCGTCGTGGCCGCCGTGGACATCGGCACGTTCGTGATCTCGGTCGCTTCTTACCTTGGCCTGCGGCAGGTCCCCGATCTGGTCAGGCCGGCCAGCGAGCCCGCAGGCGAGGCTCCCGCCAGGAGACGGCCCGCTGAGGTAGCCCGCGACCTGATGGCCGGCGCGCGGCACGTGCTGACCAATCCGGTGATCCGCCGCATCATCATCGCCAGCACCATCGCCTTCACCGGCGCCGGGATGATCAACGTCGCTGTGTTCTCCCTGGTCACCCAGGGCCTGCACCGTCCGACGGCGCTCCTCGGCGCTCTCACCGCCGTCGAGGGCGTGGGCAGCGTGGTGGCGAGCTTCTTCGTTGGCCCGATGATGCGCAAGACAGGCGAATATACCGTGGCGTGCATTGGCTACGCGCTGAACGGCGTCGGGCTCGTGGTCGCCAGCACGGCAACGCTCGCGGGCGCGGCCGCCGGGCTGATCCTGCTCGGGCTCGGACTGCCGCTGATCCTGGTGGCCGAGCTGAACATCGTCCAGCGGCGAACTCCCGCCGACTTGCAGGGCCGGGCGATCTCCGCCTCGGACGCGATCATCACCACGCCCTACACCATCGCGATCGCGGTTGCCTCGGCGATCATCAGCTCCGTCGGGTTCCGCCCGATCTTCCTCGGGGTAGCGGGCGGATTCTTCGCGATCGGGCTTTACCTGCTGCCTTACCTGCACGAGACCAGGCCGGAGCCGCTAGCCGAGGCTGACCGGCAGCCGGTCGAAGCCGCGTGAGGTCAGGCCGGGCCGCCGCTGCGGCGCCCCGGCCGCGCGGATCCCGGGGAAACGCCGGAGCAGCCGGTCGAAGCCGACCTCGGCCTCCAGCCGGGCCAGCGCCGCGCCCAGGCAGAAATGCCTGCCCGCCCCGAAGCTCAGCGTGCCCGGGTCGGCGCGCTCCGGCCTGAACACGTCAGGGTCGGCGAACCTGCGCGGGTCACGGTTGGCCGCGCCGATCAGCAGCACGATCTCGTCATCGTCGTCGACCGCGACTCCGCCGATCTCGCCGCCCCCCGCAAGGCGCCTGCCGGTGTCCTGGACCGGGGACTCGAACCTGAGCACCTCCTCCACGAACGCGGCGGGCGTGATCTGGCCGGACCGCAGGCCGTCGCGCACCCCCGGCTCGGTGAAGATGAGCTGCAGCGCGCTGCCGTGCACGTTCATCGAGCACTCGATTCCGGCCGAGAGCAGCAAGATCAGATTTTGAACAAGCTCGCCGTGGCTGATCGGGGCATCAGGCGCGGCCGTGATGGCGGCTAGCTCGCTGACCAGGTCGTCGCGTGGTCGTGCCCGCCGCTGCGCGATCAGCTCGGTGAACATGCCGGCCAGCGTGATCGCGGCGGCGTCGCCGCGGGCGATCACGTCGTCGTCGACCTCCGGCTCAAGCACCGCGGCCAGCTTCCCGGAGAGCTGGCGCAGCTCGGCAGCGTCCCAGTCCGCGGCGCCGATCAGCTCGCTGATAACCGCGGCAGGCAGCGCGTAGGCGAACTCGGCGATGAAGTCGACCGGGCTGCCGTCGGCGCCGGCCAGCGCCATGGCGTCAAGCAGCCGGTCCGCCAGCGCGCTGACCATGGGCGCCAGCCCCCGCACCCGCTGCCGGGTGAACCAGGGGGCCATCAGGCCGCGGATCTTGTCGTGGCCGGCGCCGTTGAGGCTGAGCAGATTCGGCGCGTTGAGCACCGGGTGCTCCCGCCAGCTCGTGTCCACGCGATCGAAGACCTCCGCGTCGTCCACCATGAACCGCTGGTCGCGGAGGACGGAGCGCACCGCCTGATGGCCGGGGACGAGCACGAGGCCGTCACCGGCCGCGAGCACTGGCCCGTGCTCGTGCAGCGCTGCGTAAAGCGGGTAAGGGTCGGCTGTGCCCTCTGGTTCGAGCAGTGCCTCGTAGATATCCTCAGGCTGCACAGACCGTCCTCAGGCGAATTATTTCCACCATTTTAACCCATTACTTCAAGCGCGGTAATGGCCGCTGAGGTGCGCACGGCGGCGGCGATCGCAGGGTCCTGCGCGAGTACCCAGCACGTCAGCGGCCGATGGAGCCGCGCGACCGCTCTGGCCGCGCGATCGGGCCATTGAGGGTGTTACCACGAAAAACGTTACTCCACGGCGAGCGAGTGCTTGAAGACCCTGAACGCCTTTTTTCGTGCCGGGGCGGCGCCGTCCCCAGGCGTCACCCGGCCAGCAGGTGCACCCATTCTCGACGTCAGGCCATGACCTCAGCGGTCACCCGGGGCTGGTGTATGGCTCGGCCATTCCGACGACCACTTCGCGCGGCGGCTTGAAGGGCTCTCGCCCGTGCGCGACCAGCATGTTGTCGAGCATCAGGATGTCGCCTGACTGCCATCGGAATGTCACCAGCTCGGCCTCGTAGGCGGCCTTCAGCTCGGCGAATACCTCGGGCTCGATATCGCTGCCGTCCGCGTAATAGGTGTTGTTCGGCAGCTTTGCCTTGCCGAGCGACATGAGGATGTCCGCGGTCACCTGGCCGAGCGTGGCGATGTTGAAGAACGTGAGGTGATTGAACCACAGCGGCTCGCCGGTCACGGGATGCGGCCTGACCACAGGCCGGATCTGCCGCGTCGTGAGCGATCCGTCCGAGCCCCAGTCGAAGGAGATGTCATTGCGCTGGCAGTACTCCTCGACCTGGGCCTTGTCCTGGGTCTGGAACGCTTCCTGCCAGCTGAGGCCGAATCCCTGGCCGAAGTGCCGGGCGTAGCAGTAGCCCCCGGCCTCGAGCCTCTCGCGGGTGGGGGCCGACAGGCGCTGGTAGACGCGCCTGCAATCGGCCAGCGGCGTCGCTCCGCCGGACGGCGAGGCGACGACGCAATGGAAGAAGATGCGCAGCGGCCAGGTCAGATTGTAGGACTGCTCATTGTGCAGGAAGATCGTGTCGGCCGGCGGGTAGTCCGTGGACGTGTAAATGCTGTTGCCGACCTCATGACGGGGCGAGGACCTCTCCTGGTACTCCAGCGGGGCGCCGCACATGGCCACGATCAGGCCGCGGAAGGTGCCGACGGTGACGCCGGGGAAGCCGCGGAAGAGAATGCCGCCGTAGCGCAAGAGCCGCTCGCGCAGCACCTCGCGATTCGCTGACACCAGGCTCAGCAGGTCAGCGCCCGGTGAGTCCGGTCCGATGGCGAGCGGCAGCGATTGCCCGGGGGCGACCTGGTCTTCCCTGATGCCGGAGACCGGCCGCTCGCCTGTCGAGATTGACGTGTTCAAATGTCGGCTCCTTCTAGTTGTCGCTTTGCGCCCACTCGGTTACCAGGCGCCGGCGTTCCTCGGCGCTCAGGATGCTGGCCTGGCTGATCGGCTGATCGGGGTTGTCCACCATGGCCTCGAGCAGCCGCACGAACCGCTGCATGAGCGACTCGATGGTCGCTTCCTCGAACAGGTCGGTGCTGTACTCCACGAGGCCGTCGATGCCATCTGGCTTTCCGTCCCCGGTACGGCGCTCCTTGAAGGAGACGGACAGGTCAAACCGCGCTGACCTGAGCCGGATGCGCTGGAGGCTCGTCTCCAGGCCGGGCAGGGTGATGGAGCCGCGCGGCACGCTCTGGAACGAGATCATCACGTGGAAGAGCGGGTGCCTGGCCAGCGAGCGGGCCGGGTTGAGCACCTCGACCAGGTAGTCGAACGGGATGTCGGAGTTGGCGTAAGCGTCGAGATCGGTCTCCCGGACCCGCCCGAGCAGCTCGCGGAAGCTCGGGTCGCCCGAGGTGTCGGTGCGGAGCACCAGGGTGTTGACGAACAGGCCCACGATGTCGTCGAGCATCGGGTCGGTCCGCCCAGCGACGGGCGTGCCCATCGGCAGGTCCGTGCCGGCGCCCATCCGCGTCAGCAGCGCGGCCAGCGCGGTCTGGCTGACCATGAAGACGCTCGCGCCGGCGTCGCGGGCCAGGTCGGCGAGCCCGTGGTGCAAAGTTCGCTCGACCTGCATCCGGTACCGCGCTCCCCGGTACGACGACGCGGCCGGGCGCTGGCGGTCGGCGGGCAGCTCGAGTTCGGCCGGGACGCCGGAGAGCGCCTCCCGCCAGTAGCTGAGCTGCCTGGCGAGCCGGCTGTCCGGGTCGCGCTTGTCGCCGAGCAGGTCGTGCTGCCACAGCGTGTAGTCGATGTACTGCGCGGGCAGCGGCGGCCAGGCGGGCGCGGTGCCGTCGCGGCGAGCCGCATAGGCGGCCGCCAGGTCCCTGGTGAGCGGGCCCATCGACCAGCCGTCGGCGGCGACGTGGTGCAGCAGGCAGAGCAGCGCGTGATCATCAGGGCCGAGCGCGAACAGCCGCACCCGCATCGGCGCCTCGGCGGCCAGGTCGAAGCTGTAGCGCGCGCTTTGGGCGAGCGCGTCATCGAGCTCGCTCTCGGCAAGCTCGATCACGACCAGTTCCGGCCGCCAGTCATCGACGCTGAGTACTTCCTGCCGGGGCACTCCTTCGCTATGGGGGAAAGTAGTGCGCAGGGCCTCATGCCGCACGGTGAGGTCGGTCAGTGCCTGGGCCAGCGCGGCCCGGTCGAGCGGGCCGGTGATGCGCACGGCCAGCGGGATGTTGTAGGTGGGGCTCGGGCCTTCGAGCCGGTAGTTGAACCAGAGCCGGCGCTGCGCGAACGACAGCGGCACCGCGCCGGGACGCGTCGCGACCGGCTGCAGGCCGAACCAGGCCGAGCGCTCTTCGCGCAGGCGCCTGGCCACTCCGGCCACGGTCGGCTCCTCGAACACGCTGCGGATCCCCAGGTCGGCGCCGAGCGTGGCGCGCACCCGGCTGATCAGGCGGATGACCAGCAGCGAGTGACCGCCGAGCGCGAAGAAGTCGTCATCGACGCCGACCGATGGCAGTCCGAGCACCTCGGCGAACAAGTCGCACAGGATCTCTTCCTGAGGCGACCTCGGCTCCCGGTAGGACCGCCAGGCCTGCTGGTCGGGGGCAGGCAGCGCCTGCCGGTCGACCTTGCCGTGGGAGGTCAGCGGCAAGCCGGGCAGCACCACGATGGCGCTGGGGACCATGAAGTCGGGCAGCTGCTCATCGAGGTACTTGCGGATCTCGGGCTCGGCGGCGCCGCCGTCGCCCGCCGGCACGACGTAGCCGACCAGCCTCTTGTCGCCGGGCCGGTCCTCGCGGACGATGACTGCCGCACGGCCGACCTGCGGGTAATTGAGCAGCGTGGTCTCCACGTCGCCGAGCTCGACCCGGAATCCCCTGAGCTTGACCTGATCGTCGGCGCGCCCGGCAAACTCCAGGTTGCCGTCGATGCGCCACCGCGCCAGGTCCCCGGTGCGGTACATGCGGCTGCCAGGCCGGCCATGCGGATCGGGCAGGAACCGCTCGGCGGTGAACCCCGGGCGCTTCCGGTAGCCGCGCGCCACGCCCGCGCCCGCGACGTACAGTTCGCCGACGACGCCGGGCGGCACCGGCATCAGGTCCTGATCGAGCACGTAGGACCGGACGTTCCTGATCGGGCGGCCGATGGGCACCGGGCCGGGGCGCAGGTCAGCGGCCGCCGGTATCCGGTAGTCGGCGCACGCCACCGTCGTCTCGGTGGGGCCGTAGCTGTTGATGATGTCCACGCCCGGATGACCCTGCCGCCAGTCGTAGAGCAGGTCGCCGGTCACCGCCTCGCCGCCCAGCATCAGCTCGGCGGCCGGCGCGCACTCGGCGGGCAGCTCGGCCAGCATCGTCAGGTGGCTGGGGGTGACCTTGAGGAACGTGGGCTGGCCCGCGCCCCGGCCTGGCCAGTCCTCGTCGAGCGCTGCGATGTGCAGGCAGCCCCCGGAGGTCAGCGTGCCGAACAGGGCAGTGACGGTCAGGTCGAAGGAGACCGGCGAGTGCAGCAGCGTGCGCCCGCGCAGCGCCGGATAGGAGCGCTGGCACCAGTCGAGGTAGTTGGCCAGCGACCGCTGCTCGACCTCGACCCCCTTGGGGATGCCGGTGGAGCCTGAGGTGTAGATCACGTAGGCGGGGCTGCGCACGGTCAGCGGCGCGAGCCGGTCGGCGTCAGCCAGGTTCGCGTCCGGGCAGGCGCGCAGCGCCCCGGTGACGCTTTCATCATCGAGATACAGGCGGCGCGGCCAGTTCAGGCCGCCGGCCACGTCCACCCCGCGCGAGGTGAGCAGCAGCGCGGGCGCCGCGTCGTCCAGCATCAGGCCGATGCGCTGGGCCGGGTAGTCCGGGTTGACCGGCAGGTACGCGGCGCCCGCCTTGAGCACCGCGAGCAGCGCGATGACCAGGTCAGCCGAGCGCGGCAGCAGCACGGCGACCAGCGACTCGGGTCCGGCCCCGCGCCCGGCCAGCAGCCTGGCCAGCTGGTTAGCGCGCGCGTTCAGCTCGGCGTAGGTCAGCTCGCCGCCTGCTTCGGCGATCGCCGTCGCGTCGGGCGTGGCGCCGGCCTGCGCCTCGAACATGTCAGGAACCAGCGAATCCATGTCCTCATGCCTCCCTGCCCACTGCAGGACCTGGTGCCGCCCCGGCCCGCTGAGAATGTCGTCCCGGCTGACCGGAGCGCTCAGATCGGCGCTGCGGCGCAGCGAGCTGAGCTGGGCCAGGAACCGCCCCCGGTGCGCGGCCAGCTCGTCGGGGCTGAATAGATCGGCCGTCGCGCTGAACTCGACGGCCACGTCCCGGCCGTCGGCGCGGTCGTAGATCGCGACGGTGAGGTCGTCGACCACGCCGGGCGTCAGATTGCGCGGAAGGCCGCGCAGCTCGCCGAACCGCAGGTCATAGCGGAACGTGAAGACGTTCACCTGCGGGCCGACGAAGTCGCGCAGCGTCCCGGCGAAGCCGATGTCGCGCACGATGTCCTTGCCGCGATAGCGGCCGTGCCGCAAGGTCTCGAAGATCGCCGTCGATGACTGTCGCAAGAGCTCAGCGGCGGTGATGCCGTCAGGCACGGCCACCCGCAGCGGCAGCAAGTTGGAGACCATGCCGGGAATGGTGCGCAGCACGGCGTCGGATCTGGCGGTCACGGGGAATCCGATGATCACGTCGGTCGCGCCGGACAGGCGGTGCAGGCAGGCCGCGGCGGCCGCGACAGCCGCCGCGGCCAGGTTGTGCGCTGGCCGGCTGGTCCCGGTCAGCTCGGCGAGCTCGGCCCTGGTGAGATAGCCGGTGGCGCGGGCGATGCCGTCGGCGGCGCTGGTCGCGCCGCTGGCGAACCGCGCCGGCCGGGCGGGCGCTCCGGCGAGCCGCCGCGTCCAGTACTGCCGGTCCGCCTCGAACCGGGCCGACGCCCGGTAATGCTGGTCGCTGGCCAGCAGCTGAGCCAGCGAGCCGAACGCGTGCCCGCGGTCAGGCATGCTGTAGAGCGCGGCGACGCGGCTGGCCATCAGGAATACGCTGACCGCGTCCATCGCGAACTGGTGGTACCCGTGGAACCAGAGGTGCCGGTCCTGGCTCACCCGGTACAAGGCAGTGGCGAACAGCTGACCCCGGTCGAGGTCGATCTGCTCGGCCAGGATGCGCCGCATCTGTCCCTCGGCTAAGCCGGCCGGGTCAGCCGTGCCGGTCAGGTCGGCAACAGGGAAGTCCCAGCCTGGCCCGGGGTCAATCAGCTGAAGCGACCGCTCCGGGTCGCAGCGCACGTGGATCGTGTCAGCCTCGGCGAAGGCCCGGCGCACCGCCGCTTCGAGGCGCCCGACGTCGAGCGGGCCGTCGATCTCGACGTACTGCCCGACCTTGTACCGCGATCTGACGCTCTCCAGGCTCTGGCCGAGCCAGACCTGCCGCTGGGCCGCCGACAGCGGCAGCCAGCCCTGTTCATCTGGCACCATTCACCCGCCTCCTGCCGATAGGCCCATCTTTGGGACATTCATGGCGCGGGAGCGCCATCTTTGGGACATCAATGGCCTGACGAGGAGCACCCCTGGTCGTGGCCGTCATCGCATCGTCCTGACTGGGCGGGAGTACAAGATGGCGACCCCGATAAGGGCGAGCAGCGCGCCCGTGAGCAGGAAGACGGCCTCCGGGTGGGCGCGCACCAGGAAGCCGACGATGATCAGCGACACGGGGGACAGGAGGTACCCGGCCGTCATGTCGAGCGCGATCACCCGCCCGAGCACCTCCCGGTCGATATTGCGCTGGGCCCAGCTCGTGCCGAAGACTCCCTGAAAGCCGATCGCCAGCCCCATCCCGAATGTGACCGCCACCGCCGCGAGTACGTTCCCTTGCACGCCGAGCAGGACCATTCCGATCGCGAGCCAGCCGGTGAGCCCGGCCATCAGCAACCCGAGCCTGGGCCTGCTGGGGGTCAGGCCGCCGGCGATCGCCCCGATGATCGCCCCGCCGGTGAGCGCGCCGCTCATCGCGCCGAGCGTCGTGGCGCCTCCGGCCAGCCGGAACCTGGCGAGGCTGGCGAATCCGACGGTGAACGGGCCCGCGTAGCAGAAGGTGACGGCGGTGTCGACCGCGATCACCGCCCGGAGCCGGGCATCGGCGAGCGTGTAGGCGACCCCGGCCCGGATCTGGTTGATCATGGACTCGGCCGGCCGCTTCCTGCTGCTTCTCTGCCCGCTTGGTGCCCCGGTCGTCGTCACCAGGCTCACGAAGGTGGCGCAGAGGGCGAAGCAGACGCCGTCGACGATGAAGCCGAAGTTGGCATTGGACACGGCGACGACGACGCCGCCGAGCGGCGGCCCGACCACCGATGCGATCCGGCCGCCCGAGCTGAGCAGCCCGTTCGCGCTCTCCAGCAGGTCCTTGTCCACGACCGAGGGCAAGATGGTGGCCCTGGCCGGCAGGAAGAAGGCGTCCACGGCGCCGAACACCCCGCCGAGCACGAAGAGCATCCACAGCGACAGCAGCCCGGTCAGGCCGAGCCCGGCGACCGTGAACATGACGAGAGTCCGCACGCAGCTGGACAGCAGCATCATCAGGCGCGGTGACATCCGGTCGGCCATGACGCCGCCGATCATGGACAGCAGCGCGCGGAATGCCGCCTGCACGGCCAGCACGCCGCCGAGCGCCGAGCTCGACCCGGTCACGGCGAACGTGATCCAGGCGAAGGCGACGAAGCTGAAGCCGTCCCCGAGCAGGGAGAACGTCCCCGCGATCCACAGGTTGCGGAACGAAGCCAGCCTGAGCACGGCGGTGAGCCTGGGCTGGGCGGCGACGTCGGCTGATGTCATCGGGTCCTCCGTGGCTCGCAGCGCTCGATGACGTCGGCGACTCCGCCGGCCAGGTCGCCGGCAAGCATCGTCAGGTGGGTGCCTGGCACGCGGTGCACCGTGAGCCCGCCGAGCGCCACCGACCGCCAGGTCTCCAGGTACTCCGGGTAGCTGATGTCCTGATCGGGGATGCGCCCGGCACTGGCGAATTCGTCGGTGATCATCAGGTGAACGTGACCGGTGCAGGGCCGAGCTTGAACGTCGCCATCGCCTTGAGCAGCGAGTGCCACACGTCGATCGGCGCGTCCGGCCCGAGGTCGATCTCACCGGGCACCATCCCGGCGGCGAGAAGCGTCCGGCGCAGGTCCGCGCCGAGCGCCGGCCTTGCCTGCGAGCCGGCGGGCAGGTTCTTGATCGCGCCGCTGAGGTCGCGGGCCGTTTCGAGCAAGGCAACGACGGACGCCAGCTTGCGCTGCATGGCGGCGGTCGGGATAGCAGGCTCGGCCAGCATCAGCGGGTCGATGTCGCCGGCCAGCCTGGCCATCTCGAAGGCAATGTTCGCGCCCATCGACCACCCGAAAACAGCATGCGGCCCATCGCCGTCCCGTGCCTTGAGCTCGGCGACGTAGCCGGCGGCCAGTTCATCGATCCGCACCGGGTCCACTCCTCCGGCCAGTCCGCGGGCCTGGAAGGCGAGCACCGGCCGCTGTCCGCGCAGCGCCCGGGCAAGCGGGCGGTACCAGGTGACGCTTCCGCCGGTCGGGTGCACGCAGTACAGCGGCCGGCCGGTGCCCTCGCGCAGCCGGACCAGGACGGTGCCGCTCACCACCGGGCCGCTCACCACCGGGCCGCTCACCTCGGGACCTGCGGCGCCGCCGGCGCGGGCCAGGGTGACGGCGGCAAGCTGGGCAACGGTCGGGTTCTCGATCAGGTCGCGCACCGACACGGCGACGCCCCGTGCCCGTGCCCTGGCGGCCACCTGCACCGTGGACAGCGAATCCCCGCCGAGGTCGAAGAAATCATCGTGCACGCCGACCCGGTCCACGCCAAGCACGTCCCGCCAGATCGAGGCGAGCACCTCCTCGGTCCCGGAGCGCGGCGCGAGGTAGGCCTGGCTCAGCTCAGGGCGGCGCGTGTCCGGGTCGGGCAGGGCCCGGCGGTCGACCTTGGCGCTGGGGGTCAGCGGCAGTTCGGGGAGCACGACATAGCTGGCAGGCACCATGTAGGCGGGCAGGGTGCGGCCCAGTGCCCGCTTCAGCGCCGAATGCTCGAGCTGGCATCCGGGCGCGGGCACGACGTAGGCGACGAGCCGGCCGCCGCGATTACGGCCGCTGCGCGCACCGGCGGCAGTTCGAGCAGGGCGGACTCGATCTCGCCCGGCTCGATCCGGTAGCCGCGCAGCTTGACCTGGGCGTCGGCCCGGCCGAGGTAGTCGAGCGAGCCGTCGGGCAGGTGCCGGACGACGTCGCCGGTGCGCAGCAGCCTGCCGCCCGGGCTCGGGCCGAATGGGTCGGGGACGAACCGGCCGGCAGTCAGGCCCGGCCGGTTCAGGTAGCCGCGCGCCAGGCTGGCGCCGCCGATGAAGAGCTCGCCGGGCAGCCCGGCCGGCACCGGCTCGAGGTCCCGGTTCAGCACGTAGGCGCGGGTGTTCCTGACCGGCCTGCCGATGGGCGGCCGGCCCGCAGTGCCGGTCAGCGCAGTGGCGGTCACCCAGACCGAGGTCTCGGTGAGCCCGTAGCAGTTGACCAGCCGCCGGGATGCCGACCAGGCGGCGGCCACGTCAGCCGGGCAGGCCTCGCCGCCGACCGCCAGCGTCAGCAGGCCGGGAGCCGAGGCGGGGTCCATGACCGCGAGCGCGGTCGGCGGCAGCAACGCCGCCGTGATGCCGTCGCCGGCCACGGTGGCGAGCAGGTCGGCTCCCGGCCGCAGCGCCTGCGCCGGCGGCGTGCAGAGCGTGGCACCGTTGGCCAGCGCCCAGGTCAGCTCGAACAGCGAGGCGTCGAAGCCGAACGAGGCGAACTGCAGTACGCGGTCTCCCGGTCCGGGCTCCAGCACATCACGCTGGGCGTGGATGAAGTTGACCAGGCCGCTATGGGAGACCACCGTGCCCTTGGGGCGGCCGGTGGAGCCCGAGGTGTAGATCACGTAGGCGGCGGTGCCCGGGCGGACCCCGCTGTCTGGGGGATCGCACGGATCGGCGGGCCGCGCTAGTTCTTCATCGAGGCGTAGGGTGTGCTCGCAGCCGCCGGCCCACCCGGGCCGTGGCCGGTCGGCGAGCAGCAGCGAGATGCCGCTGTCGGCGGCGAGGTAGCGCAGCCGGTCGGCCGGGTAGGCCGGATCGAGCGGCAGGTAGGCGGCGCCCGCCTTGAGCACCGCGAGCACGCCAAGCGCGATCGCGGGACCCCGGGCGGCGCTGACCCCGACCACCGACTCAGGCCCGGCGCCGAGGGCGCGAAGCCGCCGGGCGATGCGGTTGGCCAGCCAGTCAAGCTCGCGGTAGGTGAGCTGGTGCCCGGCGCCGCGCACCGCGACGGCGTCCGGGCGGGCAGCGGCCAGCTCGCCGAAAAGCTCGTGGAAAAGAGCCGGGGGATTGGCGCTTGCCGGGCCGGCCGCCCAGCCGCCGAGCAGCCGGTCCGCGGCAGGCCCGGCAAGCGCGGGCCTCGGCACCGGGCCGGACGGGCCGGCGATCATCGCCCGCAGCAGCCCGCAGTACATGTCGGCGAGTTGCTCGCAGGCGTCGGCCGTGAAGTACCCGGCGTCGGCGTCGAGCGCCATCCCGCCCGGGTGGGCGGTGAGCGTCAGCGGGAAGTTCGTCCTGGCGACCTCGTGGGTGCCACGCCAGGCCGAGTCGGGGAGGGCGTGGAAGTTGACGAAATTGAATACCGCCTCGACGGGGCTGGCGCCGTCCCCGTAACGGCGATGCAGCTCAGCCAGCGGGAACCGGCGCCAGGGAATTATTTCCTGCTCGGCGGCGAAAACCGCGCGCAGGAAGCCGGCCAGGTCCGGGGACTGGGCCGCCGTGCCGAATGGCACGGTATTGAGGAAAAGGCCGCGCATCTGATCAGCTCCGGCCCGCTCGGGCCTGCCGTTGATGACGACTCCGATGCGGTAGGCGGGCGAGGTGGCGAAGAGGCCGAGCAGCCGGTAATAGGCGGCGAGCAGGACCGTGCGCAGCGGCACCCCGGCGACGCGGGCGATCCGGTCGAGGCCGGGCAGCAGCGCGCGGAGCGGCCGGACGGCAATGTGGACGCCCGTGCCGCCGCCGGTCCGGCTGAACCTGACCGGGGCCAGGTCGGCCAGCTTGCGCTGCCAGAATTCGCGCATCTGCGGCGAGGCGAGCGCGGCGCGCTCCAGCGCCACGTAGTCGGCGAACCGCACCGGCACCCGGGCCGGACCGGCCGGTGCCGTTCCCGCCCCGCCGCCGGCGAGCAGGCGGCGATGGCCATCGAGCAGCTCGGCCAGCAGCGATGTCAGGCTCCAGCCGTCGAGCGCCACGTGCAGATCGGTGATCGTCAGCTGGAAGTCCTGGTCGCTGAGCCGGTGAACGAACAGGCGGGCCAGCGGCGGCGCGGTCAGCTCGAACCAGCGCGCGGCCTCCTCCCGCACGTACTGCCTGACGCGGTCGTCTTGCCGCGCCGGATCGAGGCCGCGAAGGTCGTCGTACCCGACGCGGAGCCAGGCCTGCCGGTGCACGATCTGCAGCGGCTCGGCGTAGCTCGCGAGGTCGAAGGAGGTTCTGAGCATTTCGTGCCGGCGTACCGCCGCGTCCGCGGCGCCCTGGAACACCTCGAGATCGAAACCCGCCTGCTCGCTCAGCCGCAGGCTGGTCACATTGTGGTACGCGCCCCGGCCGGGATCGGCCAGCCATTCGTGCAGCATCCCGCTCTGCAGGTGCGTCAGCGGGTAGGCGTCCTCGGCGTCGGCCGGCAGGCGGGCCCTGTCGGCTTCGCTGATCATCGAGAACGCGGGCGTCGTGCCGGTGTCGCCGGCCGTCGCCGCCGTCGCGGCGAGGCGGGCGAGCTCGCCGAGCGTCTGGGCGCGGAAGATGTCCGACACGGAGACGAAGACGCCGTCGCGCTGGCTGAGCCCGATCACCTGGAGCGCGATAATCGAATCGCCGCCGAGGTGAAAGAAGTTGTCGCTGACGCCGACCCGCTCGGCCCGCAGCACCTCGGCCCAGACGGCGGCCAGCACTCGCTCGGTGCTGGTGCGTGGCGGCAGGTACTCCTGCTCCGGCGATGTCGCGCGGTCATCGAGTGCCGCCAGGGCCTTGCGGTCGACCTTGCCGTTGACCGTGACCGGCAGCGCCGCGATGGCCGTGATCGCCGCCGGGATCATGTACCCGGGCAGCTGCTGCCCCAGGTAGTCGCGGAGTTCCGCGGTGTCGTCTGCGCGCGAGAGCACGGTGTCGTCTGCGCGCGAGAGCACGGTGTCGTCTGCGCGCGAGAGCACGGTGTCGTCTGCGCGCGAGAGCACGGTGTCGTCTGCGCGCGAGAGCACGACGAACGCGAAGAGGCGCTTGCTGCCGCCCGGCTCGGATCTGGCGATTACCGCCGCGTCGGCGACGAGCGGGTGACTGCGCAGCGCCGCCTCGACCTCGCCGAGCTCGATCCGGAAACCCCGGATCTTGACCTGGTCATCCGCGCGTCCGAGGAACTCGAGCTGGCCGTCTGGCAGCCGCCTGACCAGGTCCCCGGTGCGGTACATCCGCTCGCCGCCCGGGGTGAAGGGGTCGGGCAGGAACCGCTCGGCGGTCAGCCCGGGACGGCGCAGGTAGCCGCGGGCCACGCCCTCGCCGCCGACGTAGAGTTCCCCGGTCGCGCCGGCCGGCAGCAGCCTCCGGTGCCGGTCGAGCACGTAGCCGCGCAGGCCGGCGATGGGCGATCCGATCGGCGACGTGACGGCGCTCTCGCCGCTGACGTCGGCCTGGTCGATCCGCTTGCGGGTCACGTGCACGGTCGTCTCGGTGATCCCGTACATGTTGACCAGCTCGGGCGGCTCGCCGTGCTGGCCGGCGAACCAGGCCGCGTAGTCGGCCGTGTCCAGGGCGTCGCCGCCGAACACGACGACGCGGACGGCCAGCTCGCTGAGCGAGTCGCCGGCCGCCGCCCGCAGTCCGCGGAACGCCGCGGGCGTCTGGTTGAGCACCGTCACCCGCTCCCGGCTGAGCACGCCGAGCATGGCAGCAGGATCCCGCGCGACCTCACCGCCGATCACGACCAGCCGGCCGCCGCTGGCCAGAGCTCCGAAGATCTCCCAGACGGAGAAGTCGAACGCCGGCGAGTGCGCCAGGATCCACGTATCGTCCGGGCCGAACCCGAAGCTGTCCCGGGTCGCGGTCAGCAGCCGGGCGAGATTGCGCTGCGAGATCCCGACTCCCTTGGGCCGGCCCGTCGACCCCGAGGTGTAGATGACATAAGCGAGGTTCCCCGGCGCGGCTCGCCGGCCGCCCGCCGGCGGTGCCTGCGATCGCACGCGAATTGCCGCGACATCGAGCGCGGCGGCCAGGCCGACGGTCGCGTCATCGGTGATGACGAGGCCAGCGCCGGCGTCGGCGATCGTGTACCCGAGCCGGGCGGCCGGCTGGTCCGGGTCGAGCGGCAGGTAGGCGGCGCCGGCTTTCCAGACGGCGAGCAGCGCTACGACCTGCCACTCGTCGCGGCTCACGCAGACCCCGACGACGGACTCCACGCCCGCGCCGGCCTCGCGCAGTACCCGCGCCAGGCCGCTGGCCCGCCGGTCGAGTTCGGCGTACGTGAGGTGCACCGCACCGCACGTGACGGCGACCGCGCCCGGGGAGCGGGCGGCTTGATCTTCCACCAGGTCCAGCACAGTCCGCTCGCCGCGGGCGGCGGCTGGAGGTGCCGGCGGCACCAGGACTGCGCGCTCAGCGTCGCCGATCAGGTCGGCCGCCCCGACAGCCAGCCCTGGATCGGCGGCGAATCGCTCGAGCGCCCGGCGCAGGCATCCGGCCAGGCTGCCGATGGTCGCGGCGTCGAACGCGTCAGTGCCGTAGACAAAGGACAAGGTGAGGCTGCCCTCTGCATCCGCCGCGTACACGGACAGGTCGAACTTCACCAGGTCCGGCATGACCGGGATCGGCTCGGCCGCGACCTCGCCGAGCCGCAGCCCGTCGGAGCCGCCGCCCTGATTGTCGTCCAGCGCGAACAAGACATCGAACAGCGGATTGCCATGCAGGTCGCGTTCGGGCCGCAATGCCTCCACCACCCGCTCGAATGGCAGGTCCTGGTGATCGAAGGCGCCGAGAACGGTGTCGCGCACCTGGCTCAGGAGCCCGGCGAACGACGGGTCGCCGGAGAGGTCGGCCCTGAGCACCACGGTGTTGATGAAGAAACCGACGAGGCCCTCGATCTCTGGCCGGTTCCGCCCGGCCAGGATCGTGCCGACCGCCACGTCGTCCTGCCCGCAGTAGTAGCCGAGCACGACCTGGAATGCCGCTAGCAGGGTCATGAACATGGTGGCGTCGGCCAACTCAGCGACGCGTCTCAGCTGGCGCAGCACCTCGCCGTCGATCGTCAGCCTCGTCACGGCGCCTTCGGCCGACCGCGCGGCCGGGCGCGGACGGCGCGACGGCAGCCGCAGCGGCGCCAGGCCGCCGAGACGGTCCGTCCAGTACCCGAGCTCAAGGGCCGCCTCCGGGCCTTGCGACCAGGCCTGCTGCCAGATCGCGTAGTCGGCGTAGTCGATGCCGGTCCCTGGCAGGCCGGCGGGCCTGCCCGCCAGCCGCGCCGCATAGCAGGCCCGCAGGTCGCGCAGCAGGATGCCCATGGACCAGCCGTCACAGACGATGTGATGGAGCTGCAGGAGTAGCACGTGGCTGGTCGGCGCGAGCCGTACCACGATCGCGCGGAAGGGCGGCTCGGCGGTGAGGTCGAACGGCCGCGCCGCCTCGCGGGAGATGAATTCGCCGCGGCACCGTTCCCGCTCGGGCTGGCTGAGCTCCGAGAGGTCGACGTGCCTGGGCGCGAACGTCTGCGCGGGGAGTATCCGCTGGCAGGCGATGCCGTCGCGGATGGCGAAGCAGGTGCGGAGCTGGCTGTGCCTGTCGGCCAGGTCACGCAGCGCCCCGTCGAGCGCGCCGGCGTCCAGCGGGCCGGTGAGCCGCCACGCCGCCGGCATCAGGTACTCGGGACTGCCGTCATGCAGCCGGTCGAGGAAGAAGAGCCGCCGCTGGGCCGCCGAGAGCGGGATGAAATCGGGCCGCGGCCGGCTTGGCCGGATGGCCGCCTGCGCCGTGTTCGCTCCCCGGCCGGCCGCTGGCCAGCGCAGCTTCCTGGCGAGCAGGCGCTGCGCGGCGGGACTGAGGCCCGCCGGAGTCTGGTCGCTCACGTTCCCTCCAGCGACTGCAAGACTTCCTCTTCGGTCATGGCGGCGATCTGCGCGCCGAGCAACTGCTCCACGGCGACGGCGAGCCGGGCTATGACGGGGTTCTCGAAGATCGCCCGGACGCTGACCTGGCAGTCGAGCTGAGCCCGCAGCCGCGACGCGACCATGATGGCCTTGAGGGAGTTGCCGCCGATCGTGAAGAAGTCAGCGGTCACGTCGACCTGGTCAAGGCCGAGCACGCCGGCCCAGGCGCGCTCGATGATCGCCTCGACCGGGTTTCGCGGGCCGGTGAACTCCGCTGCGGGCGCCTCCGCCGGCCGTGGCGGCGGCAGCGCGCCGGCATCGACCTTGCCGGCCGGGGTCATGGGCATGACGTCGAGTTCGACGAAGTACGCCGGGACCATGTACGCGGGGAGGCTGCGCGCGCACCAGTCCCTGAGGAGCTCAGGGCCTGCCGCCCCCGGCGGCCTGGCCGTGACGTAGCCGATCAGGCACTGATCGCCAGACGGGTCCTGGCCGGCGATGACCGCCGCCGCGCTCACCCCGGGGCAGGCGGTGAGTGCTGCCTCGACCTCGGCTGGCTCGATGCGGAAACCGCGCACCTTGACCTGCTGGTCGACGCGGCCGAGGAATTCCAGGTGCCCGCCGGGCAGCCAGCGGGCGCGGTCGCCGGTGCGGTACATCCGCCCGCCGGGCGCGCCGTAGGGGTCGGGCACGAACGACTCCGCCGTCAGCCCCGGACGCCCCAGGTAACCCCAGGCGATCCCCGGCCCGCCGATCACAAGCTCACCTGGCACCCCGATCGGCTGCCGCCGTCCCTCATCGTCCAGGACATAGGCCCGTCGGCCCGGCATCGGCGTCCCGATCGGGACATTGCCGGCCATGGGACCGGGGACATCGAAGCTGGTCGCTGACACCGTTGCCTCGGTCGGCCCGTAGGTATTGAGGACGGGCACGTTCCCCGAGCGGGAGAACCAGCCGGCCAGGGGTGCGGCCGGCAAGGCTTCACTCCCGAGGATGAGCAGGCGCAGTGCGGGCGAGTCCGGGGTCTGGTCTGCTTCATAATCTGCGACGAGTGCCGTCCAGTACCGTGGCACCAATTCCATGACCGTGATCTCGCGGGCACGGAGCTGCTCGCGAAGCTCGGCGGGCGTCCAGATGTCGTCTGGCCTGATCACCACCCGGGCACCGGTGATCAGCGCCGGCAGGATCTGCTCCAGGGACGCGTCGAACGACAGCGACGCGAACGACAGCACCCGGTCCGCCGCCGTGATGGCGAACCTGTCCCTGGCCGCGATGACGTGGGCGGTCAGCTCGCGGTGGCCGACCGCGACGCCCTTGGGGACCCCGGTCGAGCCCGAGGTGTAGATCACGTAGGCCAGACCCGCCTCGGGTGCCGGCGCGGCGGTCAGGCCGGCCGCCTGCGCGGCGTTCGCGGCGGCGACCGGGACGTTCTCCGCGCCAAGCTCCGCGCCGGCGTCGTCGGTGATGACCAGCCGGGCGCCGGAGTCGGCGACCATGAACCGGAGCCGCTGGACCGGGTACCCGGGATCGAGCGGCAGGTAGGCCGCGCCCGCCTTCCAGATCGCCAGCATGGCCACCACCGACCAGGTCCCGCGCCGCGCGCACACGCCGACCGGCGAGCCGCCGGCCGCGCCGCGATCGCGCAGGACCGCCGCCAGCCTGGCCGCCTGGCTGTCCAGCTCCGCGTAGGTCAGCGTCGTCGCGCCGCTGATGACCGCCGGGGCATCCGGGGTGGCCCGCGCCTGCCGGCTGACAAGCTCGGCAACTGATCGCGCCGCCCCGGCCGGCTGTGCCGCCCCGGCCGGCTGTGGCTGGCCGGCGGCGGCCCGGTCCAGCCAGGCCCGCTCGGCGTCGTCGATGAGCTCCAGCTCCCGCACCCGCGTCTGCGGGGCGGCGGCGACCTGGTCGAGCACCCGGTGCAGGTGCCCGGCCAGCCTCGCGATTGTCGGCTCGTCGAACAGGTCGGTGCTGTATTCGGCCTGGATCTCACAGAAGTCGCCGCGGCGCACGACCGACAGCGACAGGTCGAACTTCGCCGTCGCGCTCGTCATCCTTACCGGGCTGAGCTCAGCACCAGGGAAGGCCGGCGTCGCGGCGGGGCCGTCGGCCACGTCGAAGAGGACCTGGAAGAGGGGATTGCGGCCGGGGTTGCGGTTTGCCCGAAGGTGGTGGACGAGCTGGTCGAAGGGGAGGCCTTGGTGGTCGAGGGCGCGGAGGGTGGTGTTTTTGGTATAGGCGAGGAGCTGGGTGAAGGTGGGGTTGCCGGTGATGTTGGTGCGCAGGACGAGAGTGTTGACGAAGAAGCCGATGAGGTTTTCGGTCTCGGGCCGGTCGCGTCCGGCGGCCGGCGTGCCGATGGCGTGGTCGGGCTGGCCGGTCCAGCGGGCCAGGACGGTGTGGAAGGCGGTGAGCAGGACCATGTAGACAGTGGCGCCGTGGCTGCGGGCCAGGTGAGTGAGGGCGGTGATGAGGCCGGGCGGGATGCGGTGCCGGGCGAGGCGGCCGTTGCTCGTGCGATGGGCTGGCCGGGGCCGGTCGGCCGGGAGCTCGAGGTCGGGCAGGCCAGCGAGCTGGTGCTGCCAGTAGGTGAGGTGGGCGTTCAGGTACTCGCCGGTGAGGTGGGTGCGCTGCCAGGTGGCGTAGTCGGCGTACTGGACGGGCAGGGGGTCAGCAGCGGGGCCGGTGCCGGTGAGCCTGGCTTGGTAGCAGGTGGTGAACTCGGAGAAGAACACGCGGGCGGACCACGCATCAAACACCACATGATGGAAGACAATGGCGGCCGCCTGGTCGCCGGGAGCGAATGTCCAGACCACTACCCGCAGGAGCGGAGCCCGGGCGAGGTCAAATGGCTCGGCGAGGGCCTGGCTGGCGAGTTCCGCGGCCCGGCCGGCCCGCAGCCGCTCGGGCAGCCCGCCGCAGTCGACCCAGCGGACCGGCGGCGGCAGGACGTCGGCCACCTTGCCGGTGAGCTTGCCCCCGGACTCGACGAGGGCGGTGCCCAGTACTTCGTGCCGCGCGATCACATCGGAGATCGCGCCGTCCCACGCGTCCCGGTCGAGCCGCCCCTTGATCCGCCAGGCATAGCCAAGCTGGTACTCGCCAGTACCCGGGGACAGGCGGTCCAGGGTCCACAGCCGTTCCTGGGCGAACGACACGGCTAGCTCGCCGCTGCGGCCGGCGGGCATGATCCGGTCCGAGGCCGGGGCGGGGCGGGTGCCGCGCCGCAGCGCGGCGACGAAGGCCGCGAGCTCGGGATGCTCGAAGAACGTCCCGAGCCTGACGTCCCGGTCCAGGCGGCGGGCTATCCGGGTGGCCGCCATCGTGGCAAGCAGCGAGTGCCCGCCCAGGAGGAAGAAGTCATCGTGCCTGCCCACCTGATCGACGCCGAGTACCTCGGCCCAGATGCCGGCGACAATCGCCTCGCCTTCGTCGGCGGGCGGCACGCAGCTGGCGCCGGCTTGCGCGCGCTCCGCTTGCGGCGTCGGCAGCGCGCCGCGGTCCAGCTTGCCTGCCGGGGTCAGCGGCAGTTCATCGAGCTTGATGAACACGGCGGGCACCAGGTAAGCGGGCAGGGCACGCGCGCACCAGTCGCGCAGTTCGCGTGCGCCGGGCGGGTCGGCCGGGTCTTTCTGGTGTGCGGGGCCGGCCGTGCCGGTGATGTACGCGACGAGACGCTGGTCGTGCTGCTGCTCGTCTTGCTGGTCGTGTCGGCGGTCGCCCGCTTGGGCCTGCTGCGCTAGCACCGCCGCGGATCCGATGCGGGGATGCGCCGCCAGGACGGCCTCCACTTCGCCGGGCTCGATCCGGAAGCCGCGCACCTTCACCTGGTCGTCGGTGCGGCCGAGGAACTCCAGGCTGCCGTCGGGCCGCCAGCGGGCGAGGTCGCCGGTGCGGTACATGCGCGTCCCCGGCGGGCCGAACGGGTCGGGGATGAACCGCCCGGCGGTCAGCGCGGGCCGCCGCAGGTAGCCGCGGGCGATCCCGGCGCCGGCGAGATGGAGTTCTCCTGCTATGCCGGCCGGGACCAGATGCAGCCCGGGGTCAAGCACGTAGGCACGGCGCCCGGCGAGCGGCCGGCCGATCGGGACGCGGGCGAGCGCGGCCGCCCCGGTCAAGTCGGCCGTGGTGGCCGTGATCGTCGTCTCCGTGGGGCCGTAGGCATTGAGCACCCGGACGCGCGGGGCGTGCTGCCGCCATTCCCGCGCCAGCGCGGCCGGGACCGCCTCGCCGCCGACGATGAGCAGCCGCAGGGTGGTCATGGCGGCGGGGTCGAGTTGCGCGGCGAAGGAGGGGGTGAAGTTGGCGACAGTGACCTGGTGCCTGGTGACGGCCGCGTGGACCTCGGGCGGCCCCCAGTGCGCGTCGGGCCTGATGATGACCTGGGCGCCGCTGATCAGCGCGGGCAGGAGCTGATCGAGGGAGGCGTCGAAAGAGAAGGAGGAATAGGCCAGCACGCGGTCTGTCGCTGTGATGGCGAATCGCCTCGCGGCGGCGGAGATGTGCGCGGCGAGCTCTTCGCGGGTGACGGCGACGCCCTTGGGGGTGCCGGTGGAGCCCGAGGTGTAGATGACGTAGGCAAGCTGCGCCGGGTCGGCGGCGCGGGCCGGGCGCGGCGGCTGTGGCTCCGGTCTGGCGGTGGTTCGGGCGGCGGCGTGGCGGTCCAGGTTGAGGCAGGTGGCCTCCAGGCTGGCGGTGGCCGTGGTGGCGGGCTGGTCGGTGATGATCAGTGCCAGGCCGGCGTCGGCGGTGATGTAGCGGAGTCGTTCGGGCGGGTAGCTGGGGTCGAGCGGGACGTAGGCGGCGCCTGCTTTCCAGATCGCGAGGGGTGCGGTGACGGATGCGGTGCCGCGGGTCAGGCAGACGCCGACGAGGTCCTCGGCTCCGATGCCGCGGCTGGTGAGTTCCCCGGCCAGGGCGCTGGCCTGCTGGTCCAGCTCGGCGTAGGTCAGCCGGGCCTGGCCGCAGCGCACGGCGACGGCGTCAGCCGCCGCCGCCGCCCGCGCGCCGAAAAGTTCGAGGAATGCCGGTGCCGGTGCCGGTGCCGTGGCCGGCCTGGGCTCGGCGGCAACTCCGGATGACCACGCCATCACCTGGGCCCTCTCCGACTCCGGCAGCAGGTCAAGCTCGGCGATCGCGACGTCCGGGTTCGCGGCGACCTGCTTGAGTACCCGCTGCACATGAGCCGCCAGCCTGCGGATCGTCGCCTCCTCGAACAGCTCCGTGCGGTAGCTGAACGAGCCGAACGTCTCCTGCCCTCTCCTGGTCACCAGCCACGAGAGGTCGAACTTCGCGGCGCCGAGGTCCACCGCGACCGGCGTCGCGGGGGAAGGCCCGAACCTCAGCTCGTCGCCCGTCACCTCCTGGTAGGCGAAAAAGACCTGGAAGAGGGGGTTGCCGGTGTGGTCGCGGCGGTGGTGGGAGCCGGGGTTGGCGAGGTGGCGGACGAGCTGGTCGAAGGGGAGGTCCTGGTGGTCGAGCGCCTGGAGCGTGGTGTCGGTGGTCTGGGCGAGGAGCTGGGCGAACGTGGGGTTTCCCGTGGTGGCGGTGCGCAGGACGAGGGTGTTGACGAAGAAGCCGATGAGATTTTCGGTGTCGGGGTGGGTGCGGCCGGTAGCGGCGGTGCCGATGGGGTGGTCGCTGCGCCCGGTCCAGCGGGTGAGGGTGGCGTGGAGGGCGGTGAGCAGGAGGGCATGGAGGGAGGTGCGGCGGCTGCGGGCGTGGCGGGCGAGGGTGGTGATGAGGCGGGGCGGGAGCTGGTGACGGATGAGGCGGCCGCTGGTGGTGGGGTGAGGTGGCCGCGGGTGGTCGGCGGGGAGGTGGTGCGGGGGAAGGCCGCGGAGCTGGCGTTGCCAGTAGCTGAGCTGGGTGCGCAGGTGGCGGGGGGCGTGGTGGGCGCGTTGCCAGGTGGCGTAGTCGGCGTACTGGATGGGCAGCGGGTCCAGACCGGGGGCAGCGCCGGTGAGCCTGGCCTGGTAACAGGTGGTGAGCTCGGCGAAGAACACGCGGGCCGACCACGCGTCAAACACCAGATGATGAAAGACGAACAGCACCAGCCAGGCCGTGTCGTCAAGGCGGACCGCCAGGGTACGCAGCAGCGGCCCGGCGGCCAGGTCAAACGGCTCGTGCACGATCTGCCGCATGGCTTGCGCGGCCGCCTCGTCCCGTGCCGCCGGGTCGGCGATGGCGCGCAGGTCGCGTTCCGCCACGGCGACGGGCCCTGGGTCGCCGACTACCTGGACCGGCTCGCCGTCAGGCTGGATGCCGATGGTCGTCCTGAGCACCTCGTGCCGGGCGGCCAGGTCGGCGAGGGCGGCCCGCAGGGCGCCGGGAGCGAACTGGCCCTGGATGCGGAACGCCGTCGGCACGACGTACTCATTGCTCTCGGGTCGCAGCATCGCCAGGAGCCAGAGCCGCTGCTGTGCCAAGGACAGCGGGATGGCCGTCAGTGCCGGATCCCGCGGCAAGACCGGCGGGACGCTGGCTCGGTGATCTGAGTGCTCGAGCGCTTCGGCCAGCCTCGCGACCGTCGGCGCCTCGAAGATCAGCCGGGTCGGCACCTCCAGGCCAAGGCGGCTGACCAGGCGGGCGGCCGCCATGGTGGCGAGCAGGGAGTGACCGCCCAGCTCGAAGAAGTCATCGTGCCTGCCTACCTGGTCAAGGCCGAGAACGCCGGCCCAGATGCCGGCGATGACCGGCTCTACTTCCCCGGCGGGCGGCACGAAGGGGACGCCCGCCAGGACCCGGTCCGCCTGCGGCTCAGGCAGCGCCGATCTGTCCACCTTGCCGCTGGCCAGTAACGGCAGCGAGTCAACGGCCATGAAGTAGAACGGCACCATGTGGGCAGCCAGGTAACTGGCGCACCATTGCCTGAGCTGCGCCAGGTCGAGCTGGCCCGGGTCGCCCGGTGCCGCGACCACATAGGCGGCGAGCCGGTGATCGCCTGGCGCGTGCTCATGCGCCGCCACCGCCGCGGACCCTACCTTGGGATGCGTGATCAGCACGGCCTCGATCTCGGCCGGCTCGACGCGGAAGCCGCGCACCTTCACCTGGTCGTCGGTGCGGCCGAGGAATTCCAGGTTCCGGTCGGGTCGCCAGCGGGCGAGGTCGCCGGTGCGGTACATGCGCGTCCCCGGCGGGCCGAACGGATCGGGGATGAACCGCCCGGCGGTCAGCCCGGGCCGCCCCAGGTAGCCGCGGGCGATCCCGGCGCCCGCGACGTGCAGTTCGCCCGGCACGCCCACCGGGACTGGCTCGCCAGCGCCGTCGAGCAGGTAGGTGCGCCGGCCGGGGAGCGGCCGGCCGATGGGCACCCGCCCGCTGATGGTGCCGCTGACTTCGTAGCACGTGGCCGTGATCGTGGCCTCGGTCGGGCCGTAGGCGTTCATGATCCGCACGCCGGGGGCGTGCTCACGCCACGGCTGCAGCCATCCGGCCGTGACGGCCTCGCTGCCGACGATGAGCAGCCGCAGGGTGGTCATGGCGGCGGGGTCGAGCTGCGCGGCGAAGGAGGGGGTGAAGTTGGCGACGGTGATGCGGTGCCTGGCGGCGGCGGCGTGGACCTCGGGCGGGCCCCAGTGCGCGTCGGGCCTGATGATGACCTGAGCGCCGCTGATCAGCGCGGGCAGGAGCTCCTCCAGCGAGGCGTCGAAAGAGAAGGAGGAATAGGCCAGCACGCGGTCTGCCGCAGTGATGCCGAATCGCCCGGCGGCGGCGGAGATGTGCGCGGCGAGCTCTTCGCGGGTGACGGCGACGCCCTTGGGGGCGCCGGTCGAGCCCGAAGTGTAGATGACGTAGGCGACCTGGCGGGGATCGGCCGGGGCGGACGGCCTGGCCGGGCAGGGGGATGGGCGGCCGGCCGTGAGGTGGCTGACGCCGAGGCTGGCGGTGGCCGTGGTGGCGGGCTGGTCGGTGATGATCAGTGCCAGGCCGGCGTCGGCGGTGATGTAGCGGAGTCGTTCGGGCGGGTAGCTGGGGTCGAGCGGGACGTAGGCGGCGCCTGCTTTCCAGATCGCGAGGGGTGCGGTGACGGATGCGGTGCCGCGGGTCAGGCAGACGCCGACGAGGTCCTCGGCTCCGATGCCGCGGCTGGTGAGTTCCCCGGCCAGGGCGCTGGCCTGCTGGTCCAGCTCGGCGTAGGTCAGCCGGGCCTGGCCGCAGCGCACGGCGACGGCGTCAGGCGCCGCCGCCGCCCGCGCGCCGAACAATTCAAGCAGCCGGTCCTGCTGGCCCGGCGGTGCCGCCATGCCGGCTCCGGTCCGCGGCACGTTACCGGATGCTCAGCGGGCGCATGTCAGTCCATGCCTCATCGATGTAAGCAAGGCACTCGGCTTTGGGCCCGCGTTTGCCGGCCGCCCGCCAGCCGCCGGGAATCTCGCGTCCCGCGAGCCAGATGGAGTACTGCTCCTCGTGGTTGACCACGACCTCGTACTCGCGAGTGTCGTCGGCTTCGTCGGCCATGTAGCCCGTCCTTCACAGTCCGGCGCCGGCTTGCGCCCGCGCCTGTCGGCTTGAGATCCCGTCCCCGGCCGCCGCGGCGGATATCGACGGCGAGCCCCTGAGCACGTGTCTGATGGCTCCCGCCAGCTGGTCCCCGCTCGGCTGCAGCACCAGGTCAAACTCGGGTGCGACGCCTGCTATCGCCCCGTCGGGCTGGGTGATCCGAAGCGGCCGCGCGATCAGCCGCATCTCCTCGGCGGCCGTCGCCGCGATCTCGCCGCCAATCCCGGCGAACCGGCCGGAGTCGTCGGCGATGACGAGCCGGCCGGTCTTGTCGAGCGAGGCGGCGAGCCCGTCCCAGTCGAATGGCCACAGCGTGCGCGGATCGAAAACCTCGACGGACACCTCGCCGGCGAGCTGGTCAGCTACGGCGATGGCGTCGTGCACGAGATGCCCGACGGCGACGACGGTGACCTCGTCGCCGGCCCGGTGCACCCGGCCCGCGCCGAGCGGCACGGGCTTCAGATCGGCGGTCTCGAGGATCTCCCGCACCTGGTGCACCTGGTACGGGCCGAGCACCACCACCGGATCGTCGTCCCTGATCGCGGACCTGAGCAAGCCGTAGGCGTCGGACGGGGTGGCCGGGACGGCTACCTTGACGCCCGCATGGGCGAATGCCGCGTACCAGTGGCCAGTGTGATACGGCCCCCAGCCGGACTTGACCCCCGATGTAGGCATCAGGTACGTCGCCGGGACCTTGAACTGGCCGCCGCTCGCGATGGAGAATTTGTTCGCCTGATTGGCGATCTGCTCGTACGCCAGGATCAGCGCGGACGGATTCTGGTATTCGACCACGGGCCGCAGGCCGGCCATCGCCGCGCCCGTCGCGAAGCCGGTGAATCCCTGCTCGGAGATCGGGGTCTCGACCACGCGGGCAGGGCCGAAACGCCCGACCAGTCCCGCAGTGGTGCCCGTCAGGCCCAGCCGCACATCCTCGCCCAGCACGAACACGGCAGGGTCCTGCGCCATCTCGTCGCCGAGCGCCCGGTTGAACGCCTTCAGGTAGGACACCTTGGGCATCTGCTCCGCCTTTCCGCGGGTCCGTGCGCTGGGTCAGGGGCAGCAGGCGGGCACGCCTTGCCTGATCCGCACCTGGCTGGCGTAGCGGTACTCGAACGCGTCAGCCGGATCGAGCCTGGGGCTGCTCCGCGCGAACTGCACGGCCTGGTCGAGCGCCGCTTCGACCCTCGAGTCGATGTCCTGGCGCTGACCCGCCGGGATGCGGCTGCCTTGCAACTCGAGCGGGTCGCGCTGGCGCCACCGGGCGATCTCGCCGGCCCCGCGGTAGTCGAGCCGAACCTTGTACTCGAACGTGTGATGCACGTCGAACCGGTAGGTCTCCAGCTCGAGCAGCGTCGGGCCGCCGCCGAGCCTGGCCCTGGCGACCGCCTCGTCCGCCAGCCGCAGAACCGCTTCGGGGTCCATGCCGTCGCCGGCCAGCGCCGGGATGCCGAAGGCCGCCGCCCGCCCGGCAATCGTGCCGGCGTGCGTGACTTCCATGGGCACCGTCGTGGCATAGCCATTGCGCTCGCACACGTAGACCACCGGCAGCCGCCAGAGCGCCGCCATATTGAAAGCCTCGAGCAATGCCCCCTGGTTGATGGTGCCGTCACCGAAGAAGCTCGTGACCACCCGGTCGCTGCCGGCCTGCCGCGCGGCCCAGGCGACCCCGGCCGCGTTAGCGGCTGGATGGCCGAGCGTGCCGCTGGAGATGAAGATGCCGGCGGCGGCGTCGCATGGATGGAAGGAGCCGCCGCGGCCGCCGGTCACGCCGGTCACGGCTCCGCACAACTCAGCGAGCAGGCGATCGGCTTGGCAGCCTCGCGCCAGCAGGTGGCCGTGGTTGCGATGATGAGTAAAGATCGCATCGCCTGGCGTGAGCGCAGCGCAGACTCCGGCGGCAATGGCTTCCTGGCCGATGCACGGGTGAATGCCGCTCGCGATCTCTCCTGACCTGGCGAGCTCGATAGCGCGTTCTTCGAAGCGGCGGATTAACGCGATCGTCTGGTACAAGTCCGCCGCTGTCGTGGTCATTGCCGCGCCGCCTCGCTTTCCGGCACAGCTGAGCGCCCGGCGACCTCGGCGGCGAACTCGCCGACTGTCGCGACGGCAAGCCGCTCGAGGTGCTCGTCGGCGAATGTCACTCCGTAGGTGTCCTGAATCCGGACAGCGAGTTCCACCACCGCGATCGAGTCGAGGTCGATCCCGGCCGGGCCGAAGAGGCTGTCAGGACCGGCGTTCTCGACGTCGAAGCTCATTTCGCCGAGCGCGCTGAGGATAAAGGTGACCACGTCATCGGACATCTGCGGTGCTCTCTTTCATGGCATCGGCTCGGTCTCGCGTCGCCGCGGCGCGCAGCCTGTCGATGTTCCTGACCCGCTTGCCGCTTGAGGTACGAGGCAGTTCGGCGACGACCTGGATCCGGCGCGGGATCTTGTAGGCAGCCAGCAGCGTGCCAAGCTCGGCGCGCAGGCGCCCTCCGGCGGCGGGATCGCTCAGCATCACGAAGGCCTCGATCGCGCCGTCGAAGCCGACGATCGCGTCCGTCACTCCCGGCAGCGCCGCCAGCGCCTGCTCGACCTCCATAAGGTCGACCTTGAGGCCGCCGACCGAGACCTGCGAGTCACGCCGCCCGAGCACGGTGACGAACGCGGTCTGGCGGTCCACCGTGCCCGCGTCCCCAGTGTGCAGCCACCCGTCCGCCCAGCTGCCGGCCCGGACCGCGCCGAGGTAAGGACTCGCGGGCATCGCGAGCAGCAACTGCCCGGCCTCTTCCCTGAGAACCATGCCGGGCGCGGGCTCGAGCGCCGGGTAATGCCGCCCGGACAGGTCGGTGGCGATCACGCCGGCCTCGGTCATGCCGTACATGACGCCGAGCGGCACGCCGTACCGGCCCGCCAGCGAACGGCGTACTTTCGGGCTGACCAATTCGCCGCCGACAGTAATCCTGCTGAGCGCGGGGAGCTGGGCTGACCGGTCAGCGGCGAGCAGTAACGCCAGGTGGGACGGCACGCCGATCACGGTTGTCGGCACGTCGGCGGCCATGACGGCGGCTATGAGCGCCCCGGGGGAGAGCGTGCGCGGGAAGGCGAGTTCCACGCCGGCGTTCAGGCAGTACAGCAGTCCGCCCACCAGGCCGAGCACATGCACCATCGACGCGAGCAGCACCACGCGCTCGCCACGGCGTGGCGTGCCGTCGATCCGCCGGTACCGGTCGAGCTCAGCGACCAGGCTGGCGGCCGTCCGCGCGATGATCTTGGAAGTGCCGGTCGAGCCGGAGCTGAGCTGCAGCAGCGCATGCCCGGTCCCGGCCGGCTGGCCGGCGAACGGCGTGATGACCGGCCTGACGCTCGAGTACGCCAGCGGCAGCTTCGACGCACCCGGCCGCTGCCGCGCGTCAGTACCGCCCGCGCCGTCAGTACCGCCCGCGCCGTCAGGACCGTCCGGGCCGTCAGGCGCCGCCGATACGACTAGTTGCGGTGCGATCCGGGCGAGCGCCTGGTCAGCCTCATGGGTGGTGAGCCGGTGATCGAGCAATGACACCTGGGCGCCGATTCGCCAGGCGGCGAGCAGGCTGAGCACGTAGGCCTCGCCCGGCGGCAGCCACAAGCTGATGGTGCCGCCCTGCCGCAGCCCGGCGGCACCGAGTTCGGCGACGCGGGCGGTGACGCCTTCCCGTAACTGCCCGCGGCTGACCGGCTCGTCGAAGACCAGGCATGCTTCGTCGTCGCCGCCCCGCAGGAGCTGCTCATCGACCCAGCGAGAATCAGCGGTGGCACGGGCTTGGATCTGCTCCAGGTCGTTGAGCATGACAATCTCCAGAAACCGGCCAATAGGCAGCTAAAGTCCGCGCAAAAAAGAGTGAATATGTAATGCGCAGTCAATTCGGAAGCTAACAACAGGCGCCCACCCGGTCAATATCGGCCAGGCGGATTCGAGCGCTTCTCGACGCGGCTTCGAGCTAAAAGCAGTCAGCCCGCAAAACGATATCTGTCTTGGTCCTGGTAAAGAAGCTGAGTCATGCCATCGCCCCGCGGCGCGAAATCGAGCGCCGGATTATCAGACAAGATTGCCTGCTGCAGCTGCTGAAGTCGCCTGGATGGCTCAAGGCCGAGTTCATTCTTGAAGGTAAAGCGCAGCCGCTGGTACACGCTGAGCGCTTCCTGGCGGCGGCCGCTGCGGTGCAGCGCGACCATGTACTGGGCGTTCAGGTTCTCGTGCAGGCCGTACTGCGACACGAGGCCGCTGAGCTCGGAGAGCAGCTCGAGATGGTGGCCGAGCCGCAGGCGTACCTCGATGCTCCTGGTGATGGTGGCCAGCCGCGCCTCTTCCAGGCGTTTGATCTCCGGTTCGAGCACGCTGCCGGCTCGCACGTCGGCCAGGGCCGGCCCGCGCCAGATTCCCTGAGCTTGCAGCAGGATCTCGGCGGCGGCGGGCTGCTCGCCGTCGGCGAGCGCGCGCTGACCCAGTGCGTCGAGCCGCTTGTACTGGAGCAGGTCGAAATAGTCGAAGGTGTCGCGGATCTGGTAGCCGCCTGGCCTGGTCAGCAAGATCGCCTCGGCGACCTGGCTGACCGGCATCGCCAGACCGCGGCCGAGTAGCTTGCGCAGGCTCAGGATGTAGGTCTGGAGCGTGGTGAGCACGCTGCGCGGCGGCCGGTCGCCCCACAACTCCGCGATGAGGTCTCGCACCGGGACGCTCTGGCCAGAATGCAAGAGCAGGAGCGCCAGCGCTCCGCGCACTTTCGGCGCGGTCGGGGTGACATCAGACCCGGCGCAGGTAACCTGCAACGGTCCGAGAACTCGAATTTCTATTGACACAGACTCAAGTCCATAGTGGGCAAGCACTCGTGTCAAGTACGCAATTTTGCTTACATCATGAGGATTACTTTATTTGCGATCATGAAATCCGAGGGTTCTTCAAGGGAAATTTGAGGGTGCGGAAGTTAGCGTGAGCTGGTGGCCACATCAATGCGCTCGCCCGACATCCGCACCAAGCTGGCGGCTGATCATGAACTCGGCGCGGGCAACGTGCTGAAGAAGCTCTCCGAGCACGGCGCGGCGCAGGACGGCCCCGGGATCACCTTCGACGTCCAGGTGGACGGTCATCCGGCCTGGGCACCGCTGACGCTCGGGGCGCTTCAGGACCGGGTCGCTGCACGGGCGGCCTGGTTACATCGGCGCGGCATCCGGCGGCGTGACCCGGTGGCCGTCTATGCCACGTCGTCGGCCGACTGCCTGCTGTCCTATCTGGCACTCAGCTGGATTGGCGCCATCCCGGCCCTGATGAACGGCAACATGCCAGGGCCAACCGCCGCCGAGTTCATCCGCAGGCTGCGAGGCACCTGCGTGCTCGCCGACCAGGCGCACCTGCGGCTGCTCGAGGGGCACGACCTCGACGTGCCGATGATCGCCGACGTGAGCGAGGCCGGAAGCGGTGACCCGGCAAGGGCGCCCGCGTTTTACCGGCACCATGACGATGACCCGATCGCCATCACGCACTCCTCCGGTACTACGCGGGTACCGGCCGCCGTCGTGCACTCCCACAGCAGCCTGTTCGCCGCGATCCGCCAGGTACGGCTCCGCGAGCCGCGGCCGTTCGGCCAGATACGAGTGCTGTCAGCGCTTCCCGCCGCGCACACGGCCGGCATCATCACCTTGAACGAGGCGCTCTGCAGCCGCCAGGAACTCGCGTTCCTCTCCGCGCAGGGCGGCTCGCCCGCGCAGGACGGCTCGTCCGGCCAGCCTGGCTCGCCCGGGCGGTCGGGCACGTTCAGCGGCGCGGCAGTGCTCGACGCGATCGAATCCTGGCGCCCTACCTGGGTGTTCGGATTCGCCGTGACGTGGGCCGAGTTGGCCCGCTTCGACCTGGCCGAACGTGACCTGAGCTCGGTGAGCCTGTGGTTCAACACGGGCGACTGCGCGCACGAGACGCATGTCCGGGCGCTGATCGCGGCCGGCAGTCATCCGGCCAGGGCAAGCGGCGGCGTGGTCAGCATGCCTGGGTCCCGGTTCGTTGACGGCCTCGGCTCCACCGAGATGGGATACTCAGCCTTCCGCATCATGCACCGGCCCGGCAGCACGCGATACGGCCGGTGCGTGGGACGACCGCACGTGTTCGCCGAGGTCGTACTGCTTGACCTCGGCACCGGGGCCGAAGTGCCGCCAGGCAAGGTCGGTCACCTGGCGCTCAGGTCGCCGACGCTGGCCCTTGGCTACTGGAACGACTCGGTGAGCACCTACCGCACCCGCTCAGGCGGCTATTACCTGACCGGGGATCTGCTGTATCGCGACCAGGACGGCTTCTACTACCACGTCGACAGGGCAGCGGACGCGGTCGACCTCGGCGGCGGAGACTGGCTCTACACGGCGATGTCGGAAGAACGTATCCTGCGCGCATGCCCCGACGTGCGGGACTGCACCGTCGTGGCCGGCCGCGAAGGCGGCAAGGTCATCGCCGATGTGCTGCTGCACCTGAAGGCGGACGCGGATCCGGGCCACGACCGCCGCCAGGCGGTCCGCGAAGCCCTAGGCGAGCCTGCCGCAGCGGCGCTTCGGCGTGTCGAGGTAGTCCCGGACGACGACATCCTGGTCGGCCCGACCGGCAAAGTGCGCAAGTTCCTGATGCGCCAGCGCCACTTCGAGCCCGCCACCGCCTGACCCGCCAGACTCCGATCATGATCGCGGAACCGGCTCCCCCTGTCCCAGCCCGCTCGGGTGCGTGCAGGAGGGTTTCCGCGTGAAGGAGACTTGACCGGACTATCCGACGACAACCCTCCTTCACGCGATAACGCTCCCGCACCAAGCGACAACCCTCCCCGATCGGGGCTGGTGCATCGCGCGGAGGTAGAGCGCCGACAGCAACCATTCGTGCCGGCTTCAGCCGGCGGCGTGGAAGGCCGCGACGACCAGACCGGATGCCCAGTCGATGAGCGTCGGGACCAGGTTGGGCTCGGTCATGATCTCGCTGCGGAAGCGGGCGATGCGGGCCGCGTTTTCCTCGGTCCAGTGCGGCCTGGGCAGAAGATCGTCAGCGACGAGCAGGGCACCGTCGGCCAGGTGCGCAAAGATCAGATCGCGCCGGTCGAATTTCGGTCCCGGCGTGTCGACGAAGATCAGGTCAAATGGCGGGCCGGCGTAGTTCTCAAGCCAGACGTCGGCGTCGGTGGTGATCACTTCGGCGCGGTTATCGCCCGAGAGCAGCTCCCGGCAGAAGGCGGCTGCGCCTTCGTTGATCTCGAGCGTGATGAGCCTGGCCTGCTTGTCCATGCCGGACAGCATCCAGGCTGCCCCGGCGCCCAGCCCTGACCCGATCTCGAGGATGCGGCCTCCTGGCTTGCTCGCCGCGAGCGTGCGTAAGAGCGCGCCGGTACGCCGCTCGGACGAGAGATTGAATTCCCCTCGCATGGCAATCGCCTCGGCCTGCTCGGCAAGCGCGGGAACGCTGGTGGGGGCATCGCTCACGGCGATCTCCTTCCTGCGCCGCGCCGGGCAGGCGCGATCTGCCGCTGATGCTAATGGCGGCTCGCTGAGGCTTCCAGTGACCTTGAGTCCGGCTTGGAGGCCGCCACCTGGCCGCCTGCCAGATGAAATGGCAGCCCGCGCCAAACCGGGACCATGACTACCACGGGACTTGGGACGTGCTCGTGCCGATACGTCCGGCGGCAGCCGGCTGTAGGTTGGTTTGGTGACGGGACCGGATAGACGTGACCTTGGCCGGGTGTTCGACGAGGTGCCGGAGCTCTACGACCGCGTGCGGCCGGCGTACCCGGACGAGCTGTTCGCAGATCTGGCCGCCATTGCCGGCCTGGGCCGCAACTCGTCGGTGCTCGAAGTCGGCTGCGGTACCGGCAAGGCGACAAGGTCGCTGGCGGCGCTGGGATGCTCGGTGACCGCCGTCGACCCTGGCGCGGGCATGGTCGCGCTGGCCAGCCAGCGGCTCGCGGCCTTCGGGAATGTCCGGCTCGAGAACTCGACGTTCGAGGAGTGGGACGACGCCGGACGGCGCTTCGATGTCCTCGTGTCCGCGTCGGCGTGGCACTGGGTCGACCCGTCCCTTGGCTGGCGCCGGGCGCATGACGTGCTCCGCCCAGGGGGATGGATGGCCCTGCTCGGCCACGTCACCGTTCGCAGGCCGGGCGTGCCCGAGGTGTATGCCGAGACCGCCGACCTCCACGAGCGGTTTTCCCCTGGCAATCCCGGCTGGTGTGATCCGCCGTTCGAGGACGAGGTGCGGCAGACGGACCAGGGCTGGGGGGACCATGATCCTGGCGGCTTGTTCGGGCCGGCGATCGTGCGGTGGTACCCGAGCGTCCAGTGGTTCGACGGGAACGGCTTCGCGGATCTGCTCCGCACAACCTCGTTGTACCGCCGGCTCGACGGCGAGGTCCGGGAGCCCTTGCTCAACGCGATCGCCGAGCGCATCCGCACGCGCATGGGCGACCGCGTGTCACGCCGCTACCTGAGCGTCCTGCACGTTGGACCCCGGGCCGAGTGACCTAGCATGATCATGGGGCGTGCCATGATCTCGGGTTGGCTTGCACCGGCTATGGAGGCTGCCGGGTGGCTCGGGATCTTGGAAAGTCAAGCTCCGCCGGCTCGGCGGCGAGACTCTTCCCGGGTTCCCGGAGACTTCCCGCTTCGCGGAGCCTTCCCGGCTCCGGCGGGGAGACTTGTCGCTGCGCGGAGCGTTTTCCGCGCATAGAACGGGCAACACTCCGTGCAGCGAGAAATCTCCGCGGCAACGACGGAGAACGCTCCGCGATCATGCTGCAAATGACAGAGAACGCTCCCCGATCATGCTCCGGCGCGAGAACTCTCCGCGATCACGCCGCAGAACGGAACTCATCGCGATCACCAGCCGATCCCGTACCGCAGGATTCGAGCCCGGCTCGCCCCGCAAGAACCGCGCCGTGTCACCTTGCAGGGGCCGGCCCCAGGCGGCGAGGATCTCGGCGCACAGGGCGCTGCCGGGTTACTCGCCGAGTTGATGCGGTCGCGGATACTGAGGAGCGGAGGCGGCAATCTCGCATCACCGGCGATCGGCCCTCGCTCGGATTCGCTGGCGCGGGCCTGGCGCGGGGCCTGGCACCGCCCGGGCAGCCCGTGCCGCCCGCCGCATGGAGATCAGCCTTTGACCGACCCGGCGAGGCCGGACAGCCCGCCGACGATGCGCCGCTGCGCGAGCACGAAAAAGGCCAGCGCGGGCAGCATGGACAGCGCGGTGAACGCGAAGATGGCCGCGGTGTCCTGCGAATACGTCGTCTGGAAGGTCGCGACGCCTAGCGGCAGCGTGAAGTGATCGGTGCTGGTGAAGACCAGCAGCGGCAGCAGGTAGTTGTTCCAGCTGGTCACGAAGGCCAGGACGGACACCGTCATCAGGGCCGGGCGGGACAGCGGCAGCAAGACGCGCACGAAGAACGTCATCCGGGTGGCTCCGTCGACCACGGCCGCGTCCTGGAGCTCGCCGGGAATCGCCCGCATGAACGGGCGCAGGATGATGATCGTGAACGGCAGCGAAAAGGCCGCCTCGGGCAAGGCCACGCCCAGCGGGTTGTCGAGCAGGTTGATGTGCCTGAGCAGCAGGTAGATCGGCAGCGACGCGACGTTGGCCGGGAACAGCAGGCCGATGGCGAATACCAGGTACCAGGCCTCGCGGAACCGGAAGTCATAGCGGGACAGCGCGAAGGCGGCCATCGAGCCGAGCGCGACCGCGAGCCCGGTCGCGATCACGGCGATCAGCGCGCTGTTGGCGACGTTCTGCCAGAAGGACGCCGTCGTGAGGATGGTCCGGTAGTTCGCGAGGACCCACGGATGCGGCAGGCCGGTGGGGGAGTCGTTGATCTGCGCGCTGGTGCGGAACCCGCCGAGGATCACGAAGAGGATCGGCACCAGGGTGATCGCGAGGATGATGAGCCCGACCAGGTAGCTCAGCGGCACGGCTGGCCTGAGCTTGCGGCGGCGGGCGCGGGCGGGAAGCGCCGGCTGGCGGATCGCGGTTGCCATTCGGTGTTACCCCACAGCCCTGGTCAGTGCGCCGGCCGTATCCCGGCGCAGCGCGAACCTCTGATAGAGCAGCGCGAATACAAAGCTGATGATGAACAAGATGACCGCGACCGCGCTGCCGTAGCCGAACTCCAGGCTCCGGAACCCGTTCTCGATCATGTAGGTGACCATCGTGCTCGAGGCGTTCGCCGGTCCGCCGATCGTCATGATCCACACGATGTCGAAGAGCTGCAGCGAGCCGATCATCGACAAGAAGATCCAGATCCTGATCGTCGGCCCGAGCAGCGGCAGCGTGATCCGCCTGGTCGCCTGCCAGGACGACGCGCCGTCGATCGCGGCCGCCTCGCGCAGTTCGGCCGGGATGCCCTGCAGGCCTGCCAGTAGCAAGATGATGCCGAAGCCGATGTATTTCCAGGTGACGACGGCGAACAGGGTGTAGAGCACGATCGAGGGGTCGGCCAGCCACAGATGGATCTCATGGCCGAGCCCGACCGCCTTGAATAGCTGGTCGACGAAGCCGCCGGGCTGCAGCATCAGCAGCCAGAGCACCGCTGTCGTCGCCTCGGAGAGCACGTACGGGGTGAAGACCGCCAGCCGCAGCAGCGATCCGCCGCGCAGCCGGCGGTTGAGCAGCAGGGCGAGGGCAAGGCTCAGCGGAAGCTGGATGACCAGCGACAGCGCCGCGACGATCACGTTGTGCAGCACCGACTCGCGGAACACCGGATCGTCTAGGACCAGCCGGTAGTTGTGCAAGCCCACGAAGTCCGACAGCGCGCCGTAACCGCTCCAGTTGAAGAGCCCGTAGTAGGCGGCGATGCAGATCGGCAAAAGCACAAAAAAGGTGAAAAGGGCCAGCGCCGGTCCGAGCAGCACAACGAGCTCGACTACCTTGCGGGTCGGCCGCGGTCGCGGCCCCGACGGCCGGGGGCCAGGCCCCGCGATGGCCGCGGCGGGGTGTGCCGCCGCGGCCATCGCGTTCTTGAGGCTGGTCACTACTGCTGTGCCGCTGCCTGGTCGATGGCCGTGACGATCGTCGCCGGCGAACCCTGGCCGGCGAAGAAGTCAGCGACCGCGTTGTCGAGCGCCTGGCCGACGTTGGTGGGGTAGGCGATGTCGAAGTAGTTCTGGACGTACGGGGCCTGCTGGCTGAGCTGGAGTATCTGCTTTTCCGACGGCAGCGTCAGGGCCGGCGCCGCGGCCGGGTTGGCGGGCAGCCCGACGTCCGCCGTGCTGACCAGCTTCTCCTGGACTGGCTGGCTGTCGAGGTAAGTGAGGAAGTTGGCGCATGCGGGCTCGGGAGCCGTCGTCGTGCACGAGAACCCGTCACCGCCGCCGAGCAGCGCGGTGCCGCTGCCCGGTGCTCCGCTCACCGCCGGGAACGGGAACCAGCCGAGGTTCGACATGAAGGACTTGCTGGTGGCAAGCGCGGACATGACTCCAGGGTCCCAGTCGCCCTGCAGTTCCATGGCCGCCTTCCCGTTCGCGACCATGCCGGCGGAGCTGCCGGCGCCGACCTGGGCGGGCGTGCCGAGGAATCCGGTCTGGAACGGCTTGGTGGCCATGAAGGTCTTGAGGTCGTCACCAGCCTTCATGAAGCAAGGGTAGTTGGCCGAGATCGCCTTGACCGCTGTCTTGAGCGTGGTGATGGAGCACTCGCGCACGGCGAAGTAGTCCCAGTAGAACGCGTCGGGCCAGCGGTCCTTGCTGCCGACCGCGATGGGAACGATGCGGGCGGCCTTGAGCTTGGTGACGTCGGTGTCGAGTTGCGCGAGCGTCGCCGGCGGGCCGGAGATGCCGGCCTTGGCGAACAGGTCCTTGCGGTACCAGAATCCCACCATGTGGAGGTCGTAGGGGATGCCGTACTGCTGGCCGTTCACCTGCCAGCCGGCCGCTGCCGGGCCGAGCTGGTGAATCAGGCCAGAGACAGCCTTGCTCAGGTCCTCCAGCTTGCCCGACTTGATCTGGGTGGCCTCCTGCCCGCCGCCCCACTGCTGGAAGATGTCAGGCGGGTCATCCGACTGCAGCGCGAGCGGCATCTTGGTGGTGAACTGCTCGTTCTGGATCGGCACGTCGGTGATGGTCACGTTGGGGTGACTCGCGTGATAGGCCTTGATGGCCGCCAGGTACACGCCCTTGAGCGGATTCGCCGTGGCGTTGTTCCACCAGGTCAAGGTGACGGGTCCGGACTTTCCCGAGCCGCCGCCTGAGGCCGAGCTTGAGCCCGGGCTGCTGCTGCTGCACGCAGCGAGGGCGAGCGCCGCTGCCGCCGCCGTGGCCAGGGCGGCATACTTTCTGGTGCTGCGCATTGTTCTTGTCATCTCCTGACGATGGGCCGAATGGGGTGTAGCGCCGGCCTTGGCCGGGTCCTGCGCTAGGACCGGCCGCGTCTATCGAAAATATTCAGTAATATTTCGGCGTGTGGTCATCGTAGAAACCCGTTCGGGTTCGGTCAACCCCCCGTCTCAGATTAGTTCCGTGGGTACTTGCGCTACCCCGCCTATCAGCGGTTAAGCTCTGACCTGCTGGAGTTGCTGGGTGCGGGCGCGACGGCGAGCCGTCGCCCGTTCTCCTTATCGAAACTGATCGAAACTGAGGTACGATCTGCGGATCAAATGGTTTCGAATGTTTCGAGTCCAGGCAGCATCGAAGGAGTGGTAGGGACGTGCCGAGCATGAAGGCTGTCGGAACCGGACGGACGCCAGAGGCAGGCAGGAAGACCCGGCCGACGCTGGCCGCGATCGCGGCTGAGGCAGGCGTATCGCTGCCTACAGTCTCGAAGGTCGTCAACGGGCGGCCGGATGTCGCGCCTGATACCAGGGCCCGGGTGGAGCGGCTGCTCGGCGAGCGCGAATATCACCGGCCAGGGCAGCGGCGCGGACGGCGGGCAGGGCTGATCGACCTGATCTTCAACGGCCTGGACAGCCCATGGGCGGTCGAGATCCTCCGGGGAGTCGAAGACTGGTGCACCGCCCACGCGATGGGCGCCGCCGTGTCGGCGGTGCGACACGGCAGCGCCCGGCCCGCTAGCTGGACCAGCGCGCTGGCCAGCCATGACACCGACGGGGTGATCCTGGTGACCTCCGAGCTGACCATGCCGCAGCTGCGCCAGGTCCGCGAGGAAGGCATCCCGCTGGTCGTCATCGACCCGGTCAACCTGCCCGATCCAGACCTGCCGAGCGTCGGAGCGACGAACTGGGCAGGCGGCCTTGCCGCCACCGATCACCTGATCAGCTGCGGCCACCGCCGGATCGGCGCGATCAGCGGCCCGGCCGACTATCTCTGCAGCCGGGCCCGTATAGACGGCTACAGGTCGGCGATCGAGCGGGTCGGCGCCAAATTCGACGAGGCGCTCGTCAGGCACGGGGATTTCCAGCATGAGGGCGGGTTCCTGTGCGGCGGCGAGCTGCTCGATCTGGACGAGCCGCCGACCGCCATCTTCGCCGGCAGCGATCAGCAGGCACTCGGCGTCTACGAGGCAGCGCGGCAGCGCGGGCTGCGGATACCGCAGGATCTGTCCCTTGTTGGCTTCGACGACCTGCCGGCCGCGCGGTGGGTCTCGCCGCCGCTGACCACGGTGCGGCAGCCGCTGGCCGACATGGGCCGGGTCGCCGCCGAGATGCTGGGCGATCTCATCGAGGACGTCCCGCTCCGCAGCCAGCGGGTCGAGCTGTCGACGGAGCTGATCGTCAGGGAGTCCACCGCCCCACTGACCGACGGTCGCGGGCAGCGATGACGGTTAGCGACGCGCCGGACGCCGGCGTCATCACCGAACCCTGGCGCGACCCTTCACTGCCAGTCGCGGACCGGGTCAGCGACCTGCTCGCGCGCATGACGCTGGCCGAGAAGCTCGCCCAGCTGTACAGCGCCTGGCTGAGCGGACCTGCCGACGGCAACGACGTCGCGCCTCTGCAGGGTGAATTCACCGACGGAATGCCGCCTTTCGACGAGCTCATCCGCGACGGCCTGGGCCAGCTGACGCGCGTGCTCGGCAGCCGGCCGCTGCATCCGGATGAGGGAGCGCGGGTACTGGCCGGCCTGCAAGCGAAGATCACGCGGGCCAGCCGGTTCGGCATTCCCGCCATCGCGCACGAGGAGTGCCTGACCGGGCTCGCGGCCTGGTGCGCGACCGCGTTCCCGACCCCGCTCGCCTGGGGTGCCTCGTTCGATCCCGTCCTCGTCCGCGACATGGCCGCGGCGATCGGCGCCAGCATGCGTGCCGCAGGCGTGCACCAGGGCCTCGCGCCGGTGCTCGACGTTGCCAGGGATCCGAGATGGGGCCGGGTCGAGGAGACGATCGGCGCCGATCCGCACCTGGTGGGCGCGCTGGGCACCGCCTATGTGCAGGGACTGCAGTCGGAGGGCGTGATCGCCACGCTCAAGCACTTCGCCGGCTATTCGGGCTCGCGCGGCGGCCGCAACATGGCGCCGGTGAGCATAGGCCCGCGTGAGTTCGCCGACGTGTTCCTGGCGCCGTTTGAGATGGCCATCAGGCAGGGCGGCGCGCGCTCGGTGATGCACTCGTATGCCGATGTCGACGGCGTGCCGCCGGCCGCGGATCAGGAGCTGCTGACCAGCCTGCTGCGCGGCAAGCTCGGCTTCGACGGCGTCGTGGTCGCCGACTATTACGGCATCTCGTTCCTTGAGACCTTGCACAGCGTGGCCGGCTCCCCGGCGCAGGCGGCCGCACTGGCGCTGCGCGCTGGCGTGGACGTGGAACTGCCGAACGTCCGGTGCTACGGCGTGCCACTGGAAAAGGCCGTCACCGCCGGCGACGTGCCAGAAGAACTCGTGGACCGGGCGGCCGGGCGCGTGCTCCGGCAGAAGTTCGAGCTTGGCCTGCTCGATCCGGGGTCGGCCGAGCGGGTGGCCGCGGCCCGGGATGAGCTCGACTTCGACCCGCCTGCCCACCGCCAGCTGGCGCGTCGGCTCGCGGAGGAGTCGATCGTGCTGCTCGCCAACGACGCCGCTGCGCTGCCGCTCGACCCGGCCGGGCACTACGCGGTAATAGGTCCCCTGGCCGCTGACCCGCTCGCCTTTTTCGGCTGCTACACGTTCCCCCGGCACGTCGGCCACGCGCACCCCGGCACCAGCCCGGGAGTGCCGCTCATGCCCGTGATCAACGCGCTGCGGAGCGAGTTGCCCCGCGCCAGGATCGAGCACGAACGAGGCTGCGACGTTCGCAGTGATGACGGCTCGGGCTTCGCTGCCGCTGCCGACTGTGCTCGCCGGGCCGAGCTGGTCATCGCCGTGCTCGGCGACGAGGCGGGACTATTCGGCCGGGGCACCTCTGGCGAAGGCTGCGACGCGAGCGACCTGCGGCTGCCCGGCCGACAGGCTGAGCTGCTCGCCGAACTGGTCGCGACCGGCACGCCGGTGATGCTGGTCCTGATCACCGGGCGCCCGTACGCGATAGGGCCGGCAGGCAGCCGGCTCGCCGCCGCCGTGCAGGCGTTCTTCCCCGGTCAGGAAGGCGGCTGCGCGATCGCCGGCGTGCTGTCCGGCCGGGTGGCGCCGAGCGGGAAGCTGCCCATCGAGATCCCGGCATCGCCCGCCGCCCAGTACTCCTGCTACCTTGGCGCGCCGCTCGCGGCGGCGGCCGGCGTCAGCTCCATCGATCCGACGCCGCTCTACCCGTTCGGCCACGGCCTGTCGTACACCACGTTCGAGTACTCGGACCTGTCGGTCAGCGCCGCCCAGGGCAGCGCCGCCCAGGGCAGCGCCGCCCAGGGCAGCGCCGCCCAGGGCAGCGCCGCCCAGGGCAGCGCCGCCCAGGGCAGCGAGCCCGACGGCGGCCAGGCCGGAGGAGCAGCGGCGCCCGCCGGCGGGTCAGCCGGCCGCGTCACGATCGGCACGGACGGCGCGGCCACCATCTCGTGCACCGTCACGAATGTCGGCGGCGTGACGGGGACCGAGGTGGTTCAGCTCTACCTGCGCGACCCGGTTGCCCAGCTCGCCAGGCCGGTCAGGTCCCTCGCAGGCTTCGCCAGGGTGACGCTGCGGCCGGGCCAGAGCCGCCGGGTGAGCTTCTGGCTGCACGCCGACCGCACGTCATTTACCGGCCTGTCCGGAGAACGCATCGTCGAAGCCGGCGTGATCGAGATAGGGATAGGTGCGTCCTCGGCCGACCTGCGGCTGCACGGCGAGCTTAACCTGTGCGGGCCGGAACGCCAGGTCGGCCCGCTGCGCGTGATCACCACCCCGGTCACCGTGCATGACCCCGATGACCAGCCATGATCTACCCCGATCAGCCTGGCCCGGCCGCGACCACTTAGCCCAGCCCGCCGCCACCCGACCCCCGTCCCGACCACATAGCCCGAGCCGCGACTACCTGGCCCGAGCCGCGACTACCTGGCCCGAGCCGCGACTACCTGGCCCGAGCCGCGAACGGCGCAGTTGACAGATCCAATGCCAGGACACGGATCTCGAAAATTTCCGAAACCCTGGTCGGCCCAGGATTGCGTGTCTCGGCTGGTCGGTCCTCTGGGGGCCGGGCTCCGGACACCGCAGTCGCCGACGAGATGTTCCGATCATCCCGCAGGTCGTGATCACGGAACATCATCTAGGTCAGCGAGGTTGCCGCGCGGCTCGCGATCAAGATCGGGAAGCCCTTCGGACATCTTGCGGAACCGTCAGCGGGAGCACGCCCCGGCGGCCCCGGCGGCATCCGGGCGACCCGGGTTACTGCTCACACCCGCCTCTGACAGCATCGTGGCCCTCCCTGTTGCTGTCAGCCACTGGTTTTAACAGCAACGTGGCCTCCCTGATGCTGTCCCGACAGCAACGGGGAGGGCCACGTTGCTGTCAGAACGGACCGCTGACAGCAACAGGGAGGGCCACGATGCTCATACTGTCCCCAGCGGCACCGTTCCGGAGCACAGCGCACGTCCGCCCAGAAAAAGGATCATGCACGGAGGGTACTAGCTAAAAATCTCGGGGAAGGCTCCCGCCGACCGGCCAGGCGCCTGACTCTCCAAGATCCCGAGTCACCCGACGGCCTCATCGTGCGAGAGAGTTCTCGATCCGCGCCCGATAACTCAGGGAAAGCCTCCCCGCTGACCCGCTGCGGCTTGACTTGCCAAGATCCCGAGTCACCCGACAACCTCCAGGGCAGCACCGATCCTCCGTGATCATGGCTGATCCTCCGTGATCATGCCCGTGGCTATGGCTGATCCTCCGTGATCATGCCCGGGACCATGATCACGGAAGTTCGCGCAGGTCAGAGGGCGTGCTGGGTTCCGTGATCATGGCATGCCCCTTGATCACGGAACATCGGACCTGTGCTTCCGGCGACCGGATCCCGGCGCGCGCCCGGGTGCGCGCCCGGGTGCGCGCTGAGGCAGCTGCGGCAGTGCGATGGGCGCGATCAGTGTTTGGCGCTGGCTTTCTCTGGACTCTGCTCGCTGTTAAGGACAAGAGCCCGTAAGCGGAAAATTTACTCCGCGACTGGCTTTACTGCGCGACTGGCTTTACTCCGCGACTGGCGGCGCGGCGTCGAAGTCGAGCGCGCACGAGTTGATGCAGTACCGCTGGCCGGTTGGTGCCGGTCCGTCGTTGAAGACGTGGCCGAGATGGCCGCCGCAGCGGCGGCACAGCACCTCGGTGCGGCGCATGAACATGCTGTAGTCCGACTTCAGCTCCACCGCCTCGGTGAGGGCGGGCTCGTAGAAGCTCGGCCAGCCGGTGCCGGATTCGAATTTGGCATCAGAGCGGAACAGTTCGGCTCCGCAGCCGGCGCAGCAATAGGTGCCGTCGTCCTTCGCCTGCACGTACTCGCCTGTGAACGGGTGCTCGGTGTGGCCCCGGCGCAGTACCTTGTACTGCTCGGCGGTCAGGTCCTGCCGCCATTGCTCATCGGACTTCTGGATCTCCGCCGCGGTCCCGCGATCCCTCGTGCGGCGCATCGGCCCTCCCCGTGATCTCATGGCCGACTGGATGTCCGGCCTGTTGTGTCAACGCCCGGTGCTGGCACCGCATTCCGGCTCAGGATTGCCGCGGATCGCCCCGGATCGCCCAGGTCAAGTCATCTTTTGTCCATCTGTTAGCTGTATTGTCAAGGTCTTGTGACAGGGACACCGAATTCGGCGCAGCCAGGTTCAAGCTCATATCCGCAGCGGCGGTTCCAGCCGCAGCCCGGTGCCACCGAAGTGGTGCTGGTGCGGCACGGCCAGTCCGAGGCCTATGTCGAGGGCAGAGAGTTCCCTCTCGTCGATGGGCACGGCGATCCGCCCCTGTCGGCTCTTGGACGGGAGCAGGCGGAACTTGTGTGCGCGCGGCTGGGCGCCGAGCGGGCCGGGGAGGCGCGGATCGACGCCATTTACGTCACTACGCTGCGCCGCACCACGCAGACGGCCACGCCGCTGGCCGAGCGGCTCGGCCTCGGCCTGACGATAGAGCCTGACCTGCGGGAAGTTTATCTAGGCGACTGGGAGGGCGGCCTATTCCGCAAGAGGGTCGCCGACGGCCATCCGACGGCGCTGCGGATGACCGCCGAAGGCCGCTGGGACGTGATCCCCGGCGCCGAGCCCTCGGCCGCGTTCAGCGGGCGGGTGAGGGCCGCACTGGAAAGGCTGGTGGAAAAGCACCCTGACCAGCGAGTGGCGGTGTTCACCCACGGGGGAGTGATCGGCCAGGCGATCGCCGTGGCGACCGGGGCCGGACCGATGGCGTTCGCCTCGTCCGACAATGCCTCGGTCTCGAGCCTGGTCGCCTTTGAGGGGCGGTGGGTGGTGCGCGTCTTCAACGACACCGCTCACCTCGATGAGGGCGCCTGACTGGCGCGTCGTTTCGATGCAACCGAGACCGCCCGGCCCGCGTGTCCTGTAATGACGTGACAGGATCTGCGTCCAGGATCTGGAGGGCGGTGCTGCGCGAGTGCGGGACTCCGGCAGCTTCGATGAGTTCTACGCCGCCTGCGTACGGAGGCTGACTACTCAGCTGTACGCGATGACCGGCGACCGGGCGGAAGCCGAGGACTGCGTCCAGGAAGCGTTCGCCCGAGCCTGGCAGCACTGGGGCCGGGTCTGCGGATACGCCGACCCGGAAGCGTGGGTCAGGACGGTGGCGTACCGGATCAGCGTGAGTTCCTGGCGGAAGGCGGCGAGCAGGTCCCGGGCGCAGCGACGGCGCGGGGCGGCGGCCGAGGAACCTGGCCTGAGCCCGGACTATGTGGCGATCATCGCGGCGCTCCGGCAGATCCCGGTCGTCCAGCGTCAGGCGATCGTGCTGCATCACCTGGTCGGCCTGTCCGTCGAGGACATCGCGACCGCGCACAAGATCCCGGCTGGCACGGTCAAGGCCCGGCTGGCGCGCGGCCGCCAGGCGCTCCGGCCGCTGCTGTCCGACGGAGAACCGCCTGGCTGGCGGCCAGGCGAAGGACTAGGCGGCGGACTTGGCGTGGGGATGAATGCCGATGCTTGAGAACCTGGACCTGGAGAGCGTGCTGCGAACAGGCTCCGAGGAGTTCGCCGGGACAGTCAGGGCGCCCGACCCGAGGCTGATCAGGGCAAGGGGCGACCGGCGCAGGCGGATGATGGCGGCGGGATCGGCGGCGCTGGCGGTCATCGCGGTTGTCGCGGTCGCGGTTGTCGCGCAGGTGGCCGCTGGCCATGGTCACCGCGAGCAAGTCGCCAGTCCCCGGGACGACCTGCACCTAGAAGCCCCGAGCCGGTATCTGGCATCCGTTCCGAACCGTGTTTCTTTCACGATTCCCGGCACGCGGAGCCGGTCGGCCCTGACCGTCGAGGTGCACCTCGCCAGGCCGGGCTACCCGGTCGCGCACGCGCCTGTCATGCTCCGTCGCGACCCGGCCACGGGCACCTGGCAGCGGGTCAGGCTTGTGCCGGCCGCCGGCGGGTGGACCGGCCGGTATGCCGTCAGCGCGGGCCGGACCGCGGCTGCTGAGCGGCTGCTGGTGGTGCCGGCGCTGCCGCATCAGAGCCCGCCGCGCGGCATGGGGCGGATTCGGGTGCGGGTACTGGCCGGGTCCAGGGTCCTCGGGTCAGCGCAAGGGCCCAGGGCGTACGTCAACCAGATGCCCTGGAGCTGGAGCCTTGCTCAGGATTTCCAGACCGCCGTGGGCCGGGGCCAGAGCCGGGAACTGTCGATGACGCTGCGCAACCCGACCGGCCTCGGTTTCCGCGTGAGCCTCGACCTCTACGCATTCCTTTGCCCGGCCCGCTCCTGCTCGGCCAAGCCGGACGGCATCGACGTGCAGTGGCTGGTCGGGCGTACGTGGCGGGACCTCAGCTCGGCCGCGTGGGCCACGGGAGGCAACGGAGAGGTGCTCGGGACGCGCAGGCTCAGGCCGCATAGTGTGCTGACGCTGCGGTTCCGCGTGGTCGTGGCCGCCGACGGCCCCTTGACGACCGGCATGCTCGCCATGGCAGTGTCGACCGATCGCGCGAGCTTCCCCGGCCCGAGCCGGAGCTACCCGCCAGGAAACTGGGAGACCCACTCGGAGATCATCGACACCGTGGCAGCGGCGCCGGCCTTGTCCGCCGCGTCATCGGCCTCCTTGGCCACCGGGTAGCGCGTTGGAGTCGTGGTGCGAGCGGGCTAGTGCCGGGCCGCTTAGCCATCGTGGCCTCCGCCTCCGCCGTTGCCGCCTGCGCCTCCGCCGGGACTGCCGCCTCGGCCGTGTTCCTCGCCGCCGCCGTGTCCGGCTTCGCCGCCGCCGTTTCCGCCGTGGTGGTTGTCGGCCGAGGTGGTGAAGCGGGGCTGGCCGCCCGAGCAGGTGGCCGTCACGGTGAGCTCAGCGCTGGCCGACGTGAAGGTCACCCAGGCTGACGCGGCAGGCCCGCGCACGTAGCCGTCGGACTGGAAACCCTGACCAGGGATCCAGCTGGTCAGCGTGACCCGGCCGGCGGAGCATGAAGCGAATACGGTGCCGCCGCTGGCACGGAAGCTCGCCGGAGCGCCGGCGTGCGCCGGGCCGGACGGAGCGGGCGTCGAGGTCGCCGGGGTTGGCTGCTGGCCCCCTGGCGCGCCCGGGCCGGTCAGTGCGGCGCGCACCCCGGCATTGGTCATCGGCACGCCGCCCGGGCTGATGGCCGTGTTCCCGATCAGGTGCAGGGCCGCGGTTGAGCCGGCCACTGACGCCGCCGCCCCAGCTAGCAGCAGGGCCGCTACGCCGATACCGTGATTGCGCATGCTCCCACTGTGCCCGATAGCTCGCACTGCTGACGCTAACGGATGTTTAACGTACACCTGCGGTACGGGAAGGCGGCTGCCGCCTTGGATAGCGTGTCGCCATGCCGAAGGTGCTGATCATCGAGGACGATCCGACGATCCGCTCGGCGGTGACGCGGGCGCTGACGGCTAAGGGTTACGCCGTGGCCTCTGCCGATACCGCGATGAAAGGGTTGCAGCTGGCGGTCTCTGAGCATCCTGACGTGGTTGTTCTTGACCTGAAGCTGCCCGACCTCGATGGCCGCGAGGTGCTGAGGATGATCAGGGCTGTGAGCACCGTGCCGATCGTCGTGGCGTCGTCGCGCGGCACGGAAGCTGACATCGTCCACGCGCTCGATGCGGGCGCGGACGACTACGTGGTGAAGCCATACGGCGGAGCCCAGCTGGATGCCAGGATCCGGGCCGTGCTGCGCCGGTCGGCCGAGCCCGCGCAGGAGCCCGAGATCGTCGTTGGCGGGCTTCGCGTCGACTACCGGGCGCGGATGGCGACGCTCGACGGCACCGAGCTCGACCTGACCCCGCGCGAGTTCGACCTGCTGTACTACCTCGCGTCCCGGGCCGGCACGGTCGTGACCAAGCAGGAGCTGCTCGTCGAGGTCTGGCAGCTTCCGTACGGCGGGGCCGACAAGAGCCTCGACGTGCATCTGTCGTGGCTTCGCCGCAAGCTCGGCGAGACCGCGGCCGAGCCCCGGTACCTGCACACCGTGCGGCGGGTCGGGGTCCGGCTGTCCGCGCCCGGCGAGGATGCGGGCAGGGATGTCGGCGGTGATGCGGGCGGTGATGCGGGCGGGGATGTTGGCGGGGGGCCGGGCTGATGCGGCGGAGGCTTGCGCTGCTGGTGTCCGTGACGATGGCACTGATCCTGTTCGCCTTCGTCGTGCCGCTCGCGATCTTGATCCGGATCATCGTCGCCGACATCGCGCTCGCCAGTGCGACCGATGACGTCCGCTCGCTCAGCGCTCTCGTGGCGGCCAATCCGAGCGTGTCATCGGTGCGCGGCGGGATCTCGCTGAGCGACCGGCCGGTAACGGTGTTCTTGCCCGGGCACCAGGCGATCGGGGTGCCGGCCCGGCGGACGCCCGCCGTGAGGCTGGCTGAGCGAGGCATGAGCTTCACGCTGCTCGACCCGGGCGGGCGGGAAATCCTGGTGGCGGTGCAGGGCCTGCCTGGCGGCACCGCCGTCATCCGGACGTTTGTCAGCGACGCCGAGCTCACCAAAGGGGTGACCGAAGCCTGGCTCATCCTGGCCGGGCTCGGCCTGATCCTGGTCGCCATCGGGGTCGGTGTCGCGAACCTGCTCGTAGGCACCGTCACCCGCCCGATCAGCGAGCTCGCCCGGGTCTCGCATCGGCTCGCCGCCGGCGGTCTCGACGCCCGCGCGAACCCGGCTGGCCCGCCCGAGGTGCGCCAGCTCGCCCAGAGCCTGAACTACCTGGCTGGCCGGATCAGGGAGCTGATCTGGGCCGAGCGCGAGTCGATCGCCGATCTGTCGCACCGGCTGCGCACCCCGCTGACCGCGCTGCGCCTCGAGGTCGAGGCCCTGCCGGCCTCCGCCGATCCCGATGGCCGTCTCAGCCAGCAGGTTCAGGCGCTTGGCGACGCGGTGACCTCGCTGATCGACGATGCCCGTACGCGGGGCGGTGGCGCTGGCGACGTTGCGGGCGATGGCTTGGGCGAGGGAAGCGGCGGCGGCGGTGGTGGCGGTGGTGGCCGCCTGGGTCGGCGGCCGGGCAACAGCGACGCGACGAAGGTCGCAAGCGACCGCGTTGCTTTCTGGCGGGTGCTGGCCGAAGATCAGGGCCGCCGGATGGACGTCGAACTGCCCTTGGTGCGGGTGCCCGTCGCCGTCGCCGGGCAAGAGCTCGCGGCTGGGCTCGACGCGCTGCTTGGCAACGTGTTCGCGCACACGCCGGAGGGCATCGGCTTCGGCGTCACGCTTCAGCCCCGTGCCGGCGGTGGCGGCATCCTGACCGTGATGGACAGCGGCCCTGGCTTCGCCAGCACCGACCTGGTCGGACGCGGCTCAAGCGGCAGCGGCTCGACTGGCCTGGGGCTTGACATCGCAAGACAGGCAGCCGAAGCCTCCGGCGGCTCGCTAACGATCCAGTCGGGCACGGACGGCGCCCGCGTCGTGCTCGAGCTAGGCGCGGCGAAGGATGTAGCGGGCCACTGATGCAGCCGGGCGCTGGCAGCCTTACGAGTTCGTTAGCATTCGCGCAGCGCCCCGCTATGGCCGTCCGAAGCATGCTCGCTGTATCAGCAATCGATACAAGGAGATTCACACATGCGGAAGATGGCCAGCATCGGCGTAGGCGCCGCGGCAGTAGCGATGACGCTCGGCACCGCAGCCGGCGTGGCATCGGCATCCAGCTCACACCAGGCGACCAGCTTCACTACCGTGATGGTCAACAAGCACATCACCAAGGCGCAGGCGAAGAAGATCGCCGAAGCTAAGGTCCCGCACAGCCGGGCGATCGAGGTCGAGTCCGATGACCTGCACGATGTTCCCGTCTGGAAGGTCACGCTCGCGGTCCCGCACGGACGGGTGATCGTGGACGTCAACAAGCGGACCGGCAAGGCCACGATCATCAAGCACGAGAAGCGGGGCGACGACGGCCAGCGTGGCGACCGGCGCGACCGTGACGAGACGCGCGCGGCCGACGAGCGACACGGAAACGACGAGCGGCGCGGAAACGATGACCGGCGCGGCCATGACGAGCGGCACGGGCACGACCACGGCAAGCGGCACGACCACGGCCACGACGGTCGCGATGGCTAGGAAGCCGCCGGCTTGTGACGCCGCGAGACCGCCGGCCTCGCCGGTCCTCGGCTGGCCGGCTGGCGCCTCCCCTCACTAGCCGGCCAGCCGCGAGCCTAGAACGTCATCACGGAGAAACGGGCGGGTACTGCCAGGCCCGGGCAGTACCCGCCTCTCGCGCACGATGCCACAGCCCGCTTCGTGCGGGCCTGAGGTATGTGTATGGAAGGTCAGAGCCGACGTCCTTCACCACTCCGGTCCCGTAGATCCTGAGCAGCACAGATCCTTGTAAGGTCCGCAAGTCGTTCGGGACACACTGACGTGAACCGTACGCGTTCCGTCACCGTCGAGAGCATGTGATCTGACCGTTGACAGTACGATTGAGCGGACTTACGCTGCAGAAAAATGGCCGTGAACGGAGGGCGCAAGAGTGAGCATGATCTACAAGAAGGTCAGCGTAACCAAGCCCGCGAAGGACGAGTCCAAGTAGCACAGCCGTGCCGCCAGAGCTTCCTCACAACCTGGAAGCTTTGGCGTCCTATCGCATTCCTGATGAAGGAACCGGATGAGGCTGCTCGCGGTTGAAGCGCGCCAGAACGGCTCCTACAACCTCGACCGCTACCGGCAAGCGGAAAATCTCGGCGCCGAGCTCTTCGTGCTCAACGGCGAAGGCACAGCGGACTTCTGGCCGCGCGGCCGTTATCGTATCGCCGGCTCCGGGCACGTTGACGACATCATCGACGCCGCCAGGCACTGGCACGACGCGGTCAGCTTTGACGGCGTCCTGACCTTCGCCGAGTCCGCCCTGATCGCGACGGCAGCGGTCGCCGACGCGATCGGGCTGCCGGGAATCGGCGAGCGGGCCGCGCTGATCAGCCGCAACAAGGTGCTCATGCACCAGGCGCACCAGCGCGCGGGTGCTCCGGTCGCGCGGTTCCGCTATGCGCCCGCGATCGGCGACGGCCTCGCGGCGGCAGCGGAGTTCGGCTACCCCGTCGTGATCAAGCCCGCACTCGGCGCATCGAGCAATTTCGTCTTCCGGGCGGACTCGCCGGCCAGCTTCGTGCGCTGCTACAGCGAGGCGGCCAGGGGCGCGCAGACCATGAAATGGACTCAGCTGGAGGCCGATGGCGTCGACCTCGGTCCGGCCGGGCTGGTCGTCGAGTCCTACCTGGACGGCTCCGAGCACCTGATCGAGGCCTTCGCCTGGGACGGCGAGGTGGTGCTCGCGTCCATAGTCGACCGGATCGGGACCGACCAGGTGACCTTCGAGGACAACGTGCACCAGGCGCCGACCGCGCTGAGCCGCGACCAGCTCGCGACGGTCAGCACGGCCCTGACCGCCGCCGCCCGCGGTCACGGCATCAAGCGCAGCGCCCTGCACGCTGAGGTGCGGTTTCACGGTGGCGAGCCCTACGTGCTGGAAATCACCCCGAGGCCGGGCGGCGGCGGCCTTGAGCACATGGCCCGCGCCAGCGCCGGCTACTGCCCGATCACGGCCCACCTGGACGTGGCCCGCGGTCGCCGCCCGCAAGCGACCGGCTACCGCCCGACCGGCACTTATAGCGCCGCCCGCGCCCTGCTCAGCACGGCGGGCCTGATCACCGGCATCGACGTGCCCGCGGCGGTGACCGACGCGCCGGACCTGCTCTTCTGCCGGATGGTCGCCGCGCCGGGAGATGTGATCAAGCGGCCGCCGGACGGCAACGGCATCCTGGGTTTCCTCGGTGCGACCGGGCCGACTCGCGACAGCGCGATGAGAGCGGCCGAACGGCTCGCCGGCCTCATCTCCGTCGGGATGATCGGCTGACGCAGAACGGCAGTGGCGAGTGTGACGTGAAGCGAAAAGACTGGCCAGAGAGTCCCAAAGAACTCGTTGCGAACAATTGCCAAAGAGAAAATGTTGTTCTTAGCTTAAGTGAAAGGAAGCGGACGACCAGGCAGGTCGCACGCGAAGACGCAGGAAAAGGGGTCCCTATGGCACCGCTTGCCGCTGAGAAGATCAGCACCCAGGTCACCACGCAGACTGTTCCGACCGTGTTCCTCACCTCCGAGCGGGTGGCGAAGATGCTGGCCAAGCGCCGGGCCTTCCAGATCGTGAAGTTCCGCACGAACTGCTCAGACTGCGTTCCGAACCTCTAAAGGCCCCATGACGGGCATACCGCGCAACGGTCGCGGGTCCCCGGCAGCGTGGAGAATGCCTCCGGGGTGTGCCGACTGCTCCCCGGAGGTGGTCTTTGGCATGATCCTGGTCCGACCATGCGGTGAGCTGTCCCACTGAGCTGTCCCACTAGGAGGCCCTGTGCCAGCGGTAGTCTTCTACAGCAACGACGGCCAGGCGGACTCGCTGTCCGCGACGGCTGGCATGACGATCAAGGAAGTGCTCCGCGCCAACGGCATCCCGGTCAACGCCGTGCTGGCCAGGCTCAACGGCGACATCGTCGCCGAGAAGGCCGCGATCGGGCCAGATGATCACGTCGAGATCCGCCAGGTCAGGCACTACGACCTGGACGTGACCCGCAGGCCGGCCACCCGCGTGCTCCCGTCGGCCAACAAGCCGGTGTACTCCAAGTCGGTGCTCTTCGACGACTCGGGCAGGCTCGAGGTCCAGACCGAGGACATGGACGCCCCCGCGTACGTCAGCTACATCGAGCAGATCTTCTCGGCGTCGGTGATCGAGCACGGGCTGCTCGCCCCGGACAAGCCCGCCGTTGTCGGGCTGTCGGGCGGACGTGACAGCGTCGCTTTCCTCAAGCTGCTTGAGCGGTGCGCGGGCCAGATCGGCCGGTTCCCGCTGACCGCTGTCACTGTCACGGGCCTGCCGGACTGGGAAGAGCCGGCCACCTTCGGGGCCGCCCGCGCGGTCGCCGAGGGACTTGGCGTCAGGCAGGTACTGGTGGACAAGGAGCAGATCCGCGAGACCTTCCAGCTGAGGCGCGACTTCCACGAGGTCATGCAGGACGTAGTGGGCGGCTCGGACCGGCAGATGGTCATGGTCATCACGCACCACGTGATGCGCCGCATGGTGGAGATCGAGGGCGCCCGCGAAGGCGTCGGCACCGTCGTGCTCGGACTCAACGCCGATGACCTGTTCGCCACCATCGTCACGTGGCTGACCTCGGGCTTTGCCATGGGCGGGATACCGCGGCGCCGGATCGGGGCGCTGGAGTACGTGTTCCCGCTGTTCCGCGTCACCAAGAAGGAGCTGACGCTCTACCTCGAGCTCGTCTCGCCCGAGCTGAACCGGCAGGGTACGCCCGGCCGGTTCACGACCGGCCCGCAGGAGAGGTCAATGGCGTATGCCGTCACCGATCACCTGCTCGACCTGTGGCCGGGCATGGACTACTACGTGTTCGAGGCCTACCGGTCGATCAGCGCGCGGCAGCAGCCGGCCGAGCACGACGAGTGCCGCACCTGCGGTGCCGCCTACCTGCCGCAGCCGGACGCCTACAACCCCAAGGCGCTGTGCGACGTGTGCCACTTCTTCGCGATGCACGAGTACGCGGTGGTGCGGGTCTGACCCGGGCCCGCCAGCCCGCCGCCGCTAGCGATCAGCCGCCAGCACGGGGAATCGCGCGCACACCGCTGCCCGCAGCGCCGCCTGCACGTCAGCCACCGAACCGGACCCCGGCACCACGGTGAACCGCCTGAACTCAGGCAGCTCGCGGTAGCCGCGGTCATTGGCCTCCAGGAATGCGGTTTCCTCGCGGCCCGACTCCCGCCTGGTCAGCCGGCGGTAGGCCACGTCGGCCGGCACGTCCAGGTAGAGCAGCAGGTCAGGCCTGGGCAGCCGGTCGAGGATCAGCCGCAGTGACTCCTCGTTACGCGCTCCCACAGCCCGGGCGGCCGCATAATGGCACACCGCCGAGCGGTCCGTGACGACCCAGCCGTGCGTGCCGAGCTTGGGCACCACTCGCTCGGCCCAGTCCCGGTATCGCATGAACGCCGTGATCAGGTGAGTCGCGTCCGGCCCGAACACCTGGTGATGGTCGGCCAGGCCCCGTTCGGCCGCGATCTCGGCGAGCACGGACCTGGTCAGCGACGGGCCGTCGGGCGCCTCGGTGGCGACTGCCTGGTGGCGGCTGGCGAGCCACTGCCCGAGCAGCCGAGCCTGAGTCGTCTTGCCGGCCCCGTCGAGCCCGGCAAGGCTGACGAGCCTGGCCGCGGGACCGGTCGTCTGTGGTTCGCTCACCAGCCAAGGGTTCCTCGCCCTAGCCCGCATTGTCCAATTAAAGGAGTATGAAAAATGGCGGCGCCGCGACTCGCCCGGTCTAGGCGAGTTCCTCCGCGGCAGCGATCGTATCGCCGGAAGGCAGGGGGCCCGGAGCAGCCCGGCCTGGCTTGGTGATCTTGAGGTAGGGCAGCAGCGCGAGCCCGACGGCGACGAAGCCGGCCGCGACGCCAATGTAGATGAGCTGGAATCCCACCACGCCGATGATCGCCGCGCCGACCGCGACCGAGATCGTGAATGGCGTCGTGATGATCGCGTCGGAGGCCGAGAGCGCCCTGCCCTGCAGTTCGGCCGCGGTGCGGCGCTGCACGATCGTCAGTTCGGCTACGAGCACCAGCGGCATCCCGAGCCCGGTCAGCGTCGCGCCGGCCAGGACGCCGGGCAGCGTCACCGTGGCCGAGATCGCCATCGCGATGCCGATCAGCATGAACCCGGCGCTGGCAATCGCGTATTCGCCGAACCTGCGCATCAGCCAGCCGGCGGCCAGCCCGGCCGCGATGCCGCCGGCGCCCTCGAAGCTCGTCATCACGCCGATCAGCGCCGTCGACTTGTGCAGGCCCTGGTCGACGAGCGAGAACATGGCCACGTCGATCATGCCGGCGCCGGCGAACGCCACCGAGCTTGCCAGCACCATGCGGCGGATATCCGGCTGCCCGATGACGTGCTTGACGCCGGCGACGAGGTCAGTCATGAGGCTGGCGGGCTCGTCGCCCGCTCGCTCATCCTTGCCCTTCCTGACCAGGTCGGACGGCGGCCGGAGCATAATGTAGGACGCGACCGAGAATACGAACGTCCCCATGTCTCCCAGGGCGACCGCGGGGCCGCCGAAGGCCGTGTAGGCACCGGCCCCGAGCAGCGGCGCTACGATCCGCAGTCCCTGCGACACGCTGCTGAGCAGGCCGTTGGCGTCGCCGAGCCATTCATCGGGCACCATCGAGTGCAAGAGCCCGCCGCGTGCGGCCCGGTAGATCTGCCCCGACAGCCCGTACACGGCGGCGACCACGTAGATGAGCCACACGTCGTGCCGGTCGCGGACCGTGACCAGCAGCGCCATTGCGGCGGCCGTCACCGTGTCGTTCACGATCAGCACGAGGCGGCGCGGGAACCGGTCGGCCAGGAGGCCGGTGGCCGGCGCGAGAAAGGCGCTGGCGCCGAGCAAGAGGAAGATCAGCCCCGCCGCGCCGCTCGACCCGGTCAGGTCCTTGACCCAGATGCCGAGCACGATGAGCATCGCGACGCTGCCAAGGTTGTTCACCGACTGGCCGGCGAGCAGCACCCGCATGTTGCGATCGGCGAGTATCTGTTGCCTCATGCGCGGCCTCCCTTGCGGCTGACCTCAGTCCAGCGGGCGGGGCTTTGCCGGTCAAGGCCTCATGGACGTATTGACACCCGATTTCGGCCGTCAATTCGCGCATCGGCATTGCCCGCCCGATGCTGACCCGGCGGGCCGCCAAACGGGTGCGGGGCTACGCTCTTGCGCGTGCTCGATGAAAAACCGCAGGTGCGCAAGAGCACGATCACGCTGTCCGACGGCCGCCTGCTCAGCTACTTCGGCGATGTCCCGGCCCGGCCGGAGGACTATCCGGACCGTCGCGACCTGCCCCGACCGGAGTCGTCGTCGCAGTTGCGGTACGACCACGCGCTGGGGGAGTGGGTGATCATCGCCAGCCACCGGCAGGACAGGACGTTCCGCCCCGCTGACGACCAGTGCCCGTTCTGCCCGTCGACCGCCGGCAGGCTGACCGAGATCCCCGCGCCGCTGTTCGAGGTAGCGGTTTTCGAAAACCGCTTCCCCGCGCTTGGCGGGCAGTCAGCCCCGGCTGGGAGGGATGCCGTCGCGATGCCCGCGGCAGCGGATGTGCCATTGCTCGCCGGATACCCGGCGGGCGGCCGGTGCGAGGTGATCAGCTTCAGCCCAGATCACGACGCCTCCTTCGCCGGGTTCGGGCCGCCGCAGGTGGCGACCGTCATGGCGGCCTGGATTGACCGGTCGGCCGGGCTCGGCGCGCTTCCGGGGGTCGAGCAGGTCTACTGCTTCGAGAACCGGGGGAGGGAGATCGGGGCGACGCTCTCGCATCCGCACGGCCAGATCTACGCCTACCCGTACGTGACGCCGGTGACGTCCCGGATGCTGCGGACGGCTGCCAGCTACCGGGATGAGCACGGGCGCAACCTTTTCGACGATCTGGTTTCTGCGGAGCGCGAGCATGCTGAGCGGGTCGTGGCGGATGGGTCGCACTGGACGGCGTTCGTGCCATTCGCTGCCCGCTGGCCGTATGAAGTGCGCCTCTACCCCCGGCGGCGGGTGCCCGACCTCGCCTCGCTGCCGCCGGCGGCCCAGGCCGAGTTCTGCGAGCTGTACCCTGACCTGCTGCGCCGGTTCGACCGGCTGTTCGGCGCGCCGGCGCCGTACATCTCGGCCTGGCACCAGGCGCCGGTCAGGCACGGCCGGGACGACTTCGCGCTGCACCTGGAGCTGTACACGATGCGGCGAGCCCCCGGCAAGCTGAAATACCTGGCGGGCTCGGAGTCGGGCATGGGAGCGTTCGCCAACGACGTAGTCCCCGAGTACGCGGCGCGCCGCCTCCGTGAACTGGGCTAACGCGGGCCGGGCCGGGCCGGGCTTGGCGCGCGTTGCTGGCCGCCTCCGTGAACTGTGCTTACGAACGCCGGGCCGGGCTTGGCGCGCGTTGTGGCCGCCGCCGGATGCCGCTAGCTGACGCTGCGCGCTAGCTGACGCGGCGCGCGCTGGCTGACGGCGTGGTGGCGGTGATCGCGGGCGCCGCCCAGCCGGCTGCCGCGAAACTCTCGCCCACCGCGGCCGTCACCGCATCGGCCAGCCTGGCGGGGATCAGCGCGATGACCGACCCGCCGAACCCGCCGCCGGTCATCCGGGCGCCGAGAGCCCCGGCTGCGATGCTGGCCTCGACCGCGGCGTCGGCCTGCGGCCAGGACACTTCGAAGTCGTCACGCAGCGACTCGTGCGAGGCGGTGAGCAGCGGGCCGATGTCGGCTAGCCGGCCGGCCCTGAGCAGCTGCGCTGACCGCGTCACCCGGTTGTTCTCCGTCACCACGTGCCTGGCCCGGCGCAGCAATTCCTCGCCGGCGAACTCCGCAGGCCCCGCGAACCCCGCAGGCCCCGTGAACCCCGCGAGCCGCGTGAGTTCTGCGGCGTCCGTGATGTCCCGCAGCGCGGGTACTCCGAGCAATCGCGCGGCCTCCTCGCAGGCGGCGCGCCGTGCCGCGTAGCCGCCGTCGGTCAGCTCATGCCTGGAGCGGGTGTCGATGATCACTATCGAGAGGCCGGTCGCCCCCAGGTCGAACGGTACCTGAGTGCCCGTCCCGCTGCGGCAGTCAAGCAGCAGGGCGTGACCCTCGGTGCAGGTCAGGACCGCGAGCTGATCCATGATGCCGGTCGGCGCGCCGACGAAGTCGTTCTCCGCCCTGCGCGCCAGCGCCGCTAGCTCCGAGCGGGGCACGCGCACCTGGTACAACTCGGTGAGCGCCAGCGCGGTCGCGCACTCAAGCGCCGCCGATGACGACAGCCCGGCGCCAGGAGTGAGATCGGCGTCCACCGCGAGGCTGGCTCCGGCGATCGGGCAGCCCGCCGAGCGCAGCGACCAGGCGACGCCAGCCGGATACGCGGCCCAGCCGGTCACGGACCCCGCGGCGAGACCCTCGACAGGGACCGTGATCTCCCCGGACTCCTGGCAGGATGTCAGCGCCAGCAGCCCGTCATCCCTGCGCGCCGCCGCCACGCAGACCGAGGCCCCGATGGCGAACGGCAGCGCGAAGCCGTCGTTGTAATCGGTGTGCTCGCCGATGAGGTTCACCCGGCCGGGCGCCCGCCATACGCCGTGCGCCTCCGCGCCGGACCACTGAGCGAACCGGCGGGCCGCGCCATCGGCCGGACCGGCCGGCAAGGGGCGCTGGCCCGAGGTCATGAGGCATCCAGCCGCGGGCCGCGGGAGATGAGGACGACAGCGTCGAGTATCCGATGCCAGTCGAGTTCGGTCAGCTGCCCGGGCTCCGCGCCGGCGGCGGCTGCCCCGGACATCGCGGCAAGCAGCAGTTCACGTTGCATGGCGGCCGTCCGGCCTGATCGCGCGGCAAGCTGATCGGCCTCCGCGCTGAACCTGGCCGTCCGCGCGAACCTGGCCAGCGAGGCCGGCACCGCGGGAGGCCGGCCGCTGGTCGTCCGGCCTGGCCAGGCTCGCGGGCGCGGTCGGCGAGCTCCACGACAAGCTCGGCGCCCAGGGCGCCCGCCAGCGCGCGCAGCGCGGTCAGCGTCGGGTTGCCCCGGCCGTTCTCCAGATTCGCGATATATGGCACAGAAAGCCCGGCTCGCATCGCCACTACCGAGATCGTCTCGCCGGCGGCTGTCCGCCTGGCGCGCAGCAAGGTCCCTAGTTCTTCTATCTCCACAACATATACTCTGTCATTAGTGTTTCCGTGAAATAGTCCGTGCCGCCTGTCGGGCGAGCGGCGAGAGCACTTGGAGAAGCAGGCATGAGCAGCAAGTTAAAGCACGCGGGGAGGTCACGTCCGATTGTGATCCGCAATGCTAGCTTCGGCCGGCTGTGGATCAGCCAGCTGCAGTCGAACATCGGCACGTGGCTGATGGTCATCGCAGTGCCAGTCTTCGTGTTTCACCTCACCGGATCGCCCGCTGGGACCAGCCTGGCCTTCATCGCGGAGGCATCGCCCGCCCTGTTCGTCGCTCCGTTCGCCGGCCTGCTGGCCGATCGCTGCGATCGCCGCCTGGTCATGGCCGCGGCCGACGCCTTGCGGGCAGCTTCCGTCCTGACCATGCTCACCGTTACCAGTGAACGCCACATCTGGCTCATCTACGTCGCGACCTTCGCGGAAAACACGTTCGCGCAGTTTTTCGATCCCGCCTACGGCGCGATCGTCCCCGCGATAGTCGGGCGGGGCGGCGATCTCGACGAAGCGAACGGCTGGTCCACGGCGTCGGCCGGGGTAGTGCGGCTCGCCGGGGGACCGCTGGGCGGGCTGCTCTACTCCACGCTCGGCTTCCACGCGCTGGTCCTCGCTGACTGCGGAACTTATGCTGTCTCGGCGCTGATGCTGGTATCGCTGCCGGTGAGCCGCCCGATCGCGGCCGGCCAGGACGGCCCGGATGGCCGGTCGCGGAGGAGCCGCGTTGCCGCGGACCTGTCGGCGGGAGCGCGGTTCTTGCTTGATGATCGCGTTGTCGGTGCCCTGACGGCCGTCACGACGCTCTTTCTCTTCGCGAATGCCGCGCTCACCATCGCGGTCGTTCCCTTGGCTGTCCGCGTCTTGCATGGCGGCCCCCGGGATGTCGGCCTGCTCATGGCTGCCCTCGGAGTCGGCTATCTGGCCAGCGCCTACGCAGGCAGGCGAATGTCGGCAAGCGGCTACCTCCGCCTCCCGGTCGCGGCCTGCCTGGTCGCCTGCGATGCCGCGTTCGCCGGGCTGTTCAACTCGCGCGAGCTGCCGATGGCCCTGACCTCCATCGCGCTGATCGGCGTCTTCGGTGGCGGCCTGCTCATGCTCGTTAACATCGCTGTCCAGCGGCGAGCACCAGATCAGGTGCTCGGGCGCACCGAGGCGGCCATCGCCGCGATCGAGATGCTCGCCACCGTCGCGGGCGCGGCGCTCGGCGGCGTCCTGGCCACCGCCATCGGCATTGTGCCGATGGCCGATCTGGCTCTCGTGCCGGTCGCGGCGGCGGCGGTCATGGCCTGGTTCACCCTGCCGACATCGACCGAAGACGCGCGGGCCCGCGCGGCCCGCACCGCGCGCGGCCCGGCCCGGCCCGGCGGCCCGCGACAGCATCAGGGAGGCCCTGGTTGATGTTCGCGCCCGCCTCTGACAGCATCGTGGCCTCCCTGTTGCTGTCAGCCACTGGTTTTAACAGCAACGTGGCCCTTCCTGACGTTGTCCTGACAGCAACGGGGAGGGCCACGTTGCTGTCAAAACGGGCCGCTGACAGCAACAGGGACGGCCACGATGCTCACGCTGCCCCGGTGGCGCCGTTCCGGAGCACAGCGCACGTTCGCCCAGAAGCAGAGATCACGCGCGGAGGCATTAGTTCAAAATGTCAAGGGGTAAACCTCCCGCTGACTCACCAGGAGCCTGATTCTCCAAGATCCTGAGTCACCCGACAGTCTCTCTGACCTGCGTAAACTCCCGTGATCACGCCTCGGAACATTACTACGGAATCAGCGCGGCCTTTCCCGTTGCTATCAGGAGGACGACAACAGAGGAGGCCGCGTTGCTGTTGCGATCCGGCCGGAACGGCAACAGGGAGGCCATGTCGCTCGCGCCCGCCGGCTCGCGCCCGCCGGCTCGGCCCCGCCGGCTCGGCCCCGCCGGCTCGGCCCCGCCGGCTCGGCCCCGCCGGCTCGGCCCCGTCGGCTCGCGCTCGCGCCGCTGCCCGTCACTTGAAGTCGTCTGGCCCTGCGTCCCCTAGTCGCCGCCCTGGTGATCGCCGCTGAAGTCCCCGCCGTGCCCATGCCCGTGCCCGTCACCGCCTCCGCCGTCACCGCCTCCGTTGCCGTGTCCATGCCTGCCGTCGCCGTGGCCGTCGCCGTGCCGGAACCCGCCAAGCGCGCCAACCACCGTTACCAGACTCTGGACCCGCACCTTGCCTGCCGGCCTGATCCGAAGCACGCGGCCGGCCTGATCCTCATCGGCTAGCCGCCAGCGCACTCGCACGCTCAGGCCCTCGCGGCGCAACTGCCGCACCACTACGCCGACCGGCTCGCCGATCAGAGCCCTGCTGTTGATGTCGATCGTCGTCGCCGCAGCCGGCGTCGGCGCGGCCTGGCGTGTCGTGCCCGGACCGCCGCCAGGGGCCGACGCGGCCACGATTCCGGCCGCGGTCAGCGCCGCCAGCGCGGCGACCGCTGCCGTGCCGGCCACCAGTCGCCTGCCCAGCCGCGGCCGCAGCCGCTCGCCTTGCCGCCGGGGAGGCCTCAGCCCGGATCGGGCGCCATTCCCGCGCAAGTCGCGCGGAGCCGTCATCGCGCGGGTCACGCCAAGAGCGGCAGCCACTGCCGCATCCGCCCCGGCCGCGCCGGACGGCCGGGTCGTACCAGGCGCCCCGGCCATGTCAGGCGCCCCGGCCATGTCAGACCTCGCGGCCGTGACACCGGCCGCGCCTGGAAACTCCAGGTCCGGTAGCACGACGTCCATGGTCGGAGCGTTGCCGGTCCTCAGCCGGTCGCGCACCCCGGCCGCGAGCCCGGCCACCGCGCGAGCCGTCGCCGGCCGATCGGCCGGATCCTTGGCGGTGAGCTGGCAGACCAGCGCGGCGGCGTCGGCTGGCACGCTGCCAGGGAGCGCGGGGAAAGGCCGCGCCTGGTGCGCGAGCGCGATTTCCAGCGCCGTTCCGTCGAAAGGCGGCCGCCCGGCCAGGCACTCGTAGGCGACGACGCCCAGCGAGTACAGGTCGCTCAGGTAGGTCGCCTGCGCCCCGGCCGCGCGCTCGGGGGCCAGGTAGCCGGGCGTCCCGATGATGACCCCGGTACTCGTCACCGGCGCCGAACCCACCGCATGCGAGATGCCGAAGTCCGTGATCTTGACGATCCCAGGCGGGCTCAGCAGGAGATTCGCCGGCTTAATGTCCCGGTGTACCAGGCCAGCCTGGTGCGCGGCCTCCAGCCCGGCCGCCGCCTGCGCGACGATGTCCATGCACAGCGCGGCGCCCAGCGGGCTGCCAGGCCGCAGCATCTCGGCTAGCGACGGCCCGGCCACTAGCTCCATGACCAGGTAGGCCGGACGTGCCTCGTCCGGATCGCCGTAGTCATAGACGCGGGCGATGTTCTGATTCGACACCGAGCCCGCGTGCCGCGCCTCGGCCCTGAACCGCTGCAGGCTCTCCGGGTGCTGCGCGTACGCCTCGTGCAGGAGCTTGACCGCCACGGGCCGGCCGAGCACCTCGTCGCGGGCTCGCCAGACCTCACTGTAGCCGCCGGCGCCGATTCGCTCCTCTAGCCGGTAGCGGCCGTTGATGGTGACGGGGCTCGGGTTGGATGGCATGAAGACCGCGCTACCCGGCCGCTGGCACGGTATTCGTGGTCCTGGTGCTGCTCAGCATGCCAGCCACGATAAGCGACCGGCAGGACTTAACAGCGCAATCGGGGTGGCAGCCCGCGTGTGTCCGGGACGCGGTCGCGGTAAGCGGACTCAACAAAATCGGCGAACCGCACGGCATCGTCGATGTTGGACGCCAGCCCGAACGATGCCCTGATGCCGCCCGCCGACGGCACGTTGAGCGCCTCGATGTACTCGTCGACGGTCTTGGCCCGCCGGTGCAGGGCCCGGATCACGTCGGCCTTCGTCAGGTTGAACATCCCCTCGCCCGCACCAGGGTTGCAGAAGCACCCGGTCCTGATCGAGATCCCGGCGGCGGCGGTGTCCCGCGCGACAGCACGCTCATCAACGACGGCGCCGTTCGGGTCGAGCAGGTTGAACGCGATCGTGGCGCCCCGGCCACGCAGGTCAGCCGGGCCGTAGATCCTGGTCATCGGCTGCCCGTTGCTGTGCCGCATCGCGCCCAGGCGGTCGAGCAGCCAGCCGGTCAGGCAGGTCACCCGCTCATGGATCACGTCGATGCCGATAGCGCTGATCCACGCCAGGCCGGCCTCGACATCGGGAATGTGCAGGAAATTCGGCGTGCCGTCCTCGAATCTGGTCTCGTCGCCTGCCAGCGCGTGCCAGTCGCCCTGCACGCTCACCGCGTAGATCGTGCCGCCGGAGAACCAGGGCCGCCAGAGCCTGGCCAGTGCTTCCCGCCTGGCCAGCAGGCAGCCGGTGCCGGTCGGGAACCCGAACATCTTGTAACAGCTCACCGGCACGAAGTCGGGCCGCACCGCCGACAGGTCGAGCCGGTTCGTCGGGACGAACGCGGCCGCGTCGAGCAGCACGTCGTAGCCGAGGTCATGCGCCAGGTCGACCCAGCTCAGCGGGTGCTGCACGCCGGACAGGTTGCTCTGCGCGGGAAACGCGAACAGCCCGCGCGGCTGCCCGGCCCGGCTTCCCTGGCCAGCCTGGCCGGTCGACGTCTGATGCGCAGGCTGGAGCCAGCCCTGCGCGGCGGATCGCTGCCGGCGCGCCCGCACCCCGCGGCCCGCCCACGGCGCCACGCCCGACCGCAGGACGTGCCAGGCCGCTGCGGCGACCCCTGGCCGGCGCTGGCTGAGCGCCGCTCGGACGTCCTGCTCGTCCACCCGAAGTTCGCTCGGGGTGAAAGGGATGTACGCGGTGACCGCTCCGCGCGCTCTGGCGAACTCGCGCAGCCCGTTGACCGAGTTGTGGTTGTCCCAGGTGAGCGCCAAGCGGATACGCGGGCCGAACGGGTAGGCCTCACCGACCAGGCGGCAGGCACCGCTGGCGTTCGGGGTAAAGATCACGGCGTACTCGTCGCCTGGCGCGTTGAAGTAGCTGAGCACCGCCTGCCTGGCCCGCTCGACGAGTTCGGTCGACGCCGCCGATGTCGGGTTCTCCGAGTGCGGATTGCCGAAACACTGCCCGGACATGCGCGCGGCGAACGCGGCGAGCTGGGCATCGGCCGCCAGCCCGGCGCCGGTGTAGTCCAGGTAGATGTGCCCGCCGCTATCCAGGTAGCTGTAGTCGGTGGCGCGGAGCCGGTCGAGCGCCCGAGTGCTGGCATAGGCCGGATACGCGGCGTTGAATCCAGGTGGCTCGGCGGGCCAGCACTCGCCCGACTTGTCTTCCAGGCCCGGCCGGATGTCGATAGATGTCACTGGCACCTCCGGCAGCGGACGCCGAGCACCATCCGCGCGGCTGCCAGCACGGCCAGGGCGATGGCGCCGAGCACGATCCAGTCAGCCCAGGCGGCGTGGCTGAAGCTGGTGCCGTAGGACGCGAGGAGCGGCGGGCCGAGCGGGGAGCCGCCGCCGGCCCACAGCCTCGGCAGCCCGAGCCCGTGCCCGAGCGCCTCGAACGCCCACCGGTTGGACATCGCGTAGCTGATCGCCCGGCCGGCGGCTGGCATCGTCGGCACCGGCAGGAATCCGCCGCTGAATAGCACCTGCGGGAAGCACAGCATCGGCATGGCCACGATCGCCTGGGCGGCCCGCTGACCGCGGCCGACGTCAGGAAGCCGATCGCGAGCGCGGCCAGCGAAGCGAGCAGCAGCGTGACGAACAGCCCGCCGGCCTGCCCGGCGGGCGTGCCCGGCAGCCGGCCAAGCACCCGCAGCACGACGAGCGTCACCAGGTCGACGGCGGCGAGCAGCGGCGCCAGCACCGCCAGCTTGGACAGCAGGTACGGTCCGATGCCGACGCCTACGTGATGTTCCCTGCGCAGCACGGGGAACTCCGCGCAGATCTGCGGCAGCCCGTAGCTGAGCCCGAAGAAGAAGCCGGCGAACGCGATCCAGAACGCCGTCATCTGCGTCGCGTCCGGGCTCGGGTGGCCGATGGCGAACGAGTCCGGCCGGAAGAGCACCAGGAACATCAGCACGATCATGGCCGGCGATCCCAGCAGGATGGCCAGCGTCAGCTTGTTGCGCAACTGGATCTCGGCGGCGCGCCTGGTCAGCAGCGCCCACTGCCCGAGCGGTCCCGGACGCCGCGTGCGCGCGGCGGACTCAATCGCGTGGGTAGGGCGGACGGCCGCGACGCCGCCGTCCGCCGCCTCAGCCCCGCCAGCGGGAAGCTCGCCCGCAGGAAGCTCGCCGCTGCTCAGCAGCGGATAGACATCCTCTAGCCTCGTCGTCCCGAAATGCTCCCTTGCCTGCCGCGCCGGCCCGGTGAAGGCGACCTGGCCCCTGCTCGTCAGGAAAGTGATCTTGTCGCAGCAATCGAGGTCGGCGACGTTGTGCGTGGTCAGCACTACGGTGGTCCCCGCCCGCGCGATGGCGCTCAGGAGGTCCATGACCCCGGCGGCGGTCGCCGGATCAAGCCCGGACGTCGGCTCGTCGAGGAAAAAGAGCCGCGGTGCGGTCAGCAGCTCCACTCCGATGCTGGCGCGCTTGCGCTCCCCGCCGGAAAGCGATGCGACGCTGGCCTCGGCCCGGCCGCTGATGGCAAGCTCGTCCAGCACGGCGCTGACCCGCTTGCCGATCTCGGTGCTCGCGGTGCCCCTTGGCAGCCGCAGCCTGGCCGCGTATGTCAGCGTGCGCCGCACCGTCAGCTCGCCATGGATGATGTCGCCTTGCGGCACGTAGCCAAGTGAGGACCTGAGCCCGTCAAGGCGGGCATGGATGTCGGCGCCATCGCAGCTGACCGTGCCCGTGCCGGGGCGGCGCCAGCCGGCCAGCGTTTCGAGCAGCATGGTCTTGCCCGCACCGCTGGCCCCGACGATGGCGACTAGCTCCCCTGGCGCGACAGACAGCGAGACGTCACGAAGGACCTGCTGGCCGCCCGCCCGCAGGCTCAGGTGCTCGGCGGCGATGCTGAGGCCGGCTGCCGCTGCCGTGCTGGCGGCTGTATCGCTGGCCGAGGGAGGGCCGGCGCTAGTGATGCTGGTGCGCTCGCGTGGTGAGGTGGTGGTCACCTTGCCAGGATTAGCTGGTGGGGTTGATGTGTCATCGGGGATGCACCCCAAACATTGCCCTAACCTTTGCCGATGCCTCCGACCTGCGATTCGTCGTCGGCGGCCAGGCTGCCGAGCTTGCCGGTCAGCTGCCACCGCGAGCTGGCCTGGAGTTTGCGGTACACCCGGCTCAGATGGGCCTCGACGGTCTTCTCCGTGATGTACAGCTGCTCGGCGATCTCCCGGTTGGTCAGCTGACGGGCCGCGAGCAGGGCCACCCGCCGCTCCGACGGAGTCAGCGAGCGCACGCCGGTCACCCATACTCGCGGCGGCCTGCCGCCGCCCGCCGCCAGCCGCGCCCTGGTCTGGGTCGCGAGCCCCGTCGCACGGCACTCGAGCGCGAGCTGCAGCGCGCGCCGCGACACCTGGCGCGAGCGCTCACGCTGACCGTCCGCGCCCAGCGCCGCGCCGAGCGCGTCCGCGGCCTTGGCCAGCTCAAGGCGAGCCGGGCTCCGCTCGAGCACGTCGATGGCCTCGTCGAGCAGCCTGATGCGCGTGCCTTGGTCCGCCAGCATGGCCGCGGCCGTGAGCGCGACGCCGAGAGGCCGCCTGGCGCCAAATGAGCGGGCGAGCTCAACCTCGGCGGTGATCAGCTCTGCCGCCTCATCGAGCCGACCGAGCTTGGCGAGCGCCGCGCCGGCGCGTGACCGCCACGGCAGGTCGAGCAGGCAGGGAGCCCACTGCCAGTAGATCGCGCCGCACTCGGAGAAGTCGCTCAGCGCCTGCTCGAAGTTACCGCGCGCGAACCTGAGTCGGCCGCGCGCGTACAGCAGCCACAGGTAGAAGCACGACTCGGGCAGCGCGGCGTGGCCGGCCATCCCGCTCTCAGCGAGCGCGAAGTCCGCGGCGTCGAGATCGCCTTGATCGATGAGGATCTCGATCCGAGAGGACAGCAGCAGCGGAAGCGGGAAATGGTGGCCGCTGGCGAATCCGATGCCGGCCTCGACATGGCCCGCGGCTTCGGCCAGGTCACCGCGCAGCAGCGACACCTTGGACAGGTAGCTCTCCGTCATCGCGGCCGGCAGCCGCTGCCCCCGGTCGAGCGCGACGGCAAGCCCGTGCTCGAGGCTGCGCTCGGCGCAGTCCAGGTCGTCGCAGGCGAGCAGCGCGTGCACGGCCACGTAGGCGGCGGACAGGTCGGGCCTCAGCCTGTGTGCCGCCAGCGCGCGCCTGCCGAGCAGCCTGGTGCGCTCGGCGCTCCCTCCGGCACTCAGCGCTTCCTCGATCGCGCGGTGCGCGTCAAGCACGTCGCCGTAGGGTGCCCAGATCGAGCGCCCTCGGCCGGCGTTCTGCTCGAAGGCGGTGAGCCGGTCGACGACCAGCTCACGGCGACTGGTCGCGACCCTGGCGAAGCCGAGCAATTCGGCTTCGATCCTGATCGCGAGCAGTGGCTCGTCCGCGTGCTTCAGCCGGGACGAAGCGCTGAGCAAGAGGTCGGCGGCTTCGCCGGGGCGCCCGCTGGCGTGCACGAGCCGCGCCAGGCTGAACCCGCACGCGGCCTGGTCGCCCGGAGATGACGCGAGCCGCAGTGCCTCGCGCAGGTGCCGTCCCGCGCTCGCGAACTCCAGGCAGTACGCCTCGCAATTGCCGAGCTTGCGGCTCACCTCGGAGCGCTGGGCCGCGGCGGGAGGCTCGGCCCGCGCCCGGCGCAGATAGGCCACGGCTCCCTCGGGAACCCCGCGCTCGAGTACCAGCTTCGCCGCTTCCAGCAAGATCCCCAGCCGCCCGGCGTCGCCCTGCGGCGCCGTATGCAGGACGTGCGAGGCGAGCTGCTCAGGAGGACTGCCCGCGGCCCCGAGCAGCTCAGCTGCCCGCTCGTGCGCGTGACTGCGGGAGGCGCTGGCCATGGCCTGGTAGACAGCTTCGCGTACGAGGGGGTGGGTAAAGGCCGGCGGCTGGACGCGGGCGAAGACGCCGCGCTCGACGAGGCCGTCGGCGAGCTCGGCCGCGCGGCTGCCGACCCTGGCCAGATCGGCGGCCACGGCGAGGCCCACGTCATCGCCCAGCACGGCGACTGCCTCGGCGAGCCGCCTGCCCTGCGTCGAGAGCAGGCCGACGCGGGCGCGGACGTACCTGGCCACGGCGCCGGGCCCAGCGGCCCTGACCGCCGTGATCGCTGCCTCGGTCGGGACGACGCCATCGGCAGCGAGGGCCCGCAGCAGTTCCCTGACGAAGAGCGGGTTGCCCCGGGTGACCTCGTGGCAGGCGGCGCAGAACGCCTCGTCGGGCTCGTCGCCGAGCGAGCGGGTGATCAGCCCGCGCAGCGCCCCGATGCTCAGCGGGCTGAGCTCGATGACGCTGCCAGCCGGGTCGCACATCAGGTCGATCAGTCGCTGGTCGTGCGCTGGCATTCCCTCGGGCCGGGTCGTCGCCACGATCGCGACGGGCAGCGTCTCGATGCGGCGGAGCAGGAATCCGAGAAATTCCAGCGACTGCGAGTCGCACCAATGGGCATCATCGATCAGCAACGCGATTGGCCCGCGCATCGTCAGATTGGTGATCAGCCAGTACAGGCCGTGCAATACCCCGAATAGGCCATGGCCGCCCTGATCGCTCGTGAGATAGGCGGGCTCGAACAATGCGGTGCACTTCGCCGCCGCGCCGGTCAGCAGTTCGTCGCGGTGCTCGCCCGCCATGCCGAGGAAGGGGTCGAGCAACTGCCTGACGGCACCGAACGCGAACTCCTGCTCAAGCTCAGCGCCCCGGGCTCGGAACACGGTGAGCCCGGCATCACGGCACATCCTGCTGGCGTGGCCGAGCAGCACCGTCTTGCCCATCCCCGGGCCAGCCTCAATAACAATAAGGCTGCCCGTTCCGGCCGCCGCTGCGTTGAATGCCCCGTAAAGGACGGCCATCTCTGCGTCACGTTCGAGCAGATCCACGACAATCTGACCCCGTATAGGAGCGCTAGTAATTAAACCCCTGGCAAAATCCTACCCACTAGCAATGACGAGATAACGACTTTGCCCGACCTCTCGCTGCCGACTCGTCGTTGTGGCATTGCTGGTGCCCCATCGCACTCGATGTGGCTTTTGGCGGGCCTGGCCGCCTTGCCGTTGGCCCAGCGCTCCGAAGCCGGCGGATCCGGGGCCGATGCCGCGGGCGCCCGATGCCGAGGCTGACGGATGGCCGGGTCGGCGATCACCGGGGCGACCCTCCGTAGTCACGGTCCCGGCGTGATCACGGAAACCAGCACCGGTCCCGGAGGCTGCCGTGCGGCCCGTGATCAAGATCGGGGAGCCTTTTCCGGTTTCGCGGCGAAGACTTCTCATTCCGGGGGGAGCTGTCAGTGAAGGGCGCCAGGTGCGCTGTTCCGTGATCACGCCCACGAACATGATCACGGAACGTTACACGTGTCCTGACCTGGGTGATCTTCCGTGATCACGGTCTCGGTCATGATCACGGAACGTCGCGCGTGTTCTGAGGCTGTCGGGTGGCTCGGGATCTTGGAAAGTCAAGCTCCGGCGGCTGAGCGGCGAGACTCTTTCCCGGATTCCCGGAGACTTCCCGTTGCGCGGAGTCTTCCCGGCTCTGGTGCGGAACTTCCCGGCTCTGGCACGGAGAGTTTGTCGTTGCGCGGAGTCTTCCGGGCCCTGGCGCGGAGACTTGTCGTTGCGTGGAGTCTTTCCGGCTCTGGCGTGGAGAGTTGTCGTTGCGCGGAGCGTTGTCCGCACATAGAACGGCAAAGACTCCGTGCTGCGAGAAGTCTCCGAGGTAACGACGGAAAGCGCTCCGCGATCATGCCGCGAACGAAGGAGAACGCTCCGCGATCATGTTCCGGCGCGGGCTCCGCGATCATGCCGCGAACGAAGGAGAACGCTCCGCGATCATGTTCCGGCGCGGGCTCCGGGATTATGCCGCAGAACGGGAACTCACCGCGATCACCGGCGCGGCGATTCCGTACCGCCGGAACCGGTCCCGGCTCGCTCCGCAAGAACCGCACCGAGTCACCTTGCAGGTGCCGGGCCTTGGCGGGCCAGGCTGGGACGGGGCGGGTGCCCGGAGGCAACCTGCCTGAACATGAGTCACTCGACAGACTCCAGGACAGCAGCGATGTTCCATGATCATGGTCGCGGGCGTGATCACGGATCATTGCCGCTGTCCTGACCTGGGTGATCTTCCGTGATCACGGTCTCGGTCATGATCACGGAAACCAGCACGGGTCCCGGGGGCTGCCGCGCGGCTCGTGACCAGGATCGGGGAGCCTTTTCCGGCATCACGGGGGAGAGTTCTCGCTCCGGGGAGTTTTTTCAGTGATCTGGTGCTCCTGCATGGTCTTAATTGGCTGGCGCCTGGGGTTGCCTGGGTATTACGGTGCGTCGCTGTGACTTCATCGCGGTTGCGGGTTGCCCGGGTCTCACCGGGCCTGACCTGGCGGGCATTCGAAGACGATGTGGCCGTCGGCTCGATTACGGCTTTCTTGCGCCCGGACAACCGGTGGATCGCCTGGTTCGGCATGGGCGCGCACGACAGCGACGCCGAACTGGTCGATGCCGTAGTCGCTGACGTGCGCGCGGAGTTGCACGCGAATGCCGAGGAAGACGACTGCGAGGGACAGGCCAGGCTCGCCGCGCTAGGCTTCGAGCCGCGCAGGCGCGAGGGCACCTACCTGATCCCGACCGACCCGAGGCTGACCGGGCTTGAGGGGCTGATCCCGGGCGACGACGTCGTGATCATCTCGGCTGGGGACGCTGATGAAGAGTACCTGCGACTGCTCGACGCAGCGCTGCGCCAGGACGTGCCCGGTGCGGATGGCTGGGAGTGGGACCCCGGCGATTTCCGGGAGGAGACCTACGAGGCGGCCGACTTCGACCCCGCCACCTACCTGATCGCGGTCGACAAGGACAGCGGTCAGTACATCGGCCTGGCGCGGGTATGGATGAACCCGGGCAGGCCCAGGCTCGGCCTGATCGGGGTGCTCGGGCCGTACCGCCGGCGCGGGATCGCGCGGGTGCTGCTCGGCAAGGCGTTCGGCGTCTTGCACGAGCGCGGCCTGGCGCAGGTCGCGGCCGAGATCGACGACACCGCCGTGGCCTCGCTGGCGTTGCTGACCGGCATAGGAGCGAGGAGGAATGGCGGCACCATCGAGTATGTCCTCCCGGTCTCGCTCCCGTAGTTCGCCATCGCCAGGCGAAATGCGGCTTGAGAATGTCGTTAGGTACGATTCCGGCGTGTCCTTCGTTGTCGCGGTGGCATGCTGCGATCTCGTGCTTGGTCTCGTCGTGGCCGGCAAGACCCTCGCCGGTCTCGTCAAGGACCGGCGCGGGTGCGGGTCAGGGCGCGCCGGGTGACGGGCCAATGAAGATCAGCGAGCTGATGATCAGATCGGGACAGGCGGCGCGTGCGGCTGCGCAACGACCTGATGACTGGGGCTGACGTACATGGGATTCAACGTCGTAGCGGGTTGCTTCGTGTTCGGGGTGGCGGTCGTCATCGCGGCTGGCACGGCATTCCGCTTCGCCAGGGGCCGGATTCGCGCGCGAGGCGCCCGGTTGAAGATGTGGGCGAGCCTTTCTTCCGTCGGCGCCCTGATGACGATGGGACTTGAGCAGCTTTCCGACGGCACCAGGTCCGTGGTTCGGATCGCGGGGCTGACCTTGCTGCTGCTGGCGTTCGTCGCCTTGTACGCGTACTTCTCCGTCAGGGCGGGCCAGGCGGCTCGCGAGGCTCGCCTCCGCTAGGTACCGGGCAGCCTGCGGAGCTAGTGGCGGGCCGCACGCAACGAAAAAGGCGCCGGGCGCAGGCTGCGGTTGCCTGCGCCCGGCGCCGGGCCGGACGGCAATTCGTTCCGAATGAATCTTGGGTTAGAGCTTTTTGCTCTTCTTGAGTTCCTTGCCGAGGCCGACCATGCCTGATCCCGTCGGCCAGCCCGAGCGGGCGAGCGGGTGCACCAGGTCAGCGTGGTCGCCGTTGTGCTGGCCGACCGGCTGCGGCGCGACGGACTGGGTGCTGTTGATGCCGCACACCGCCGCTGCGCCGTTGGCCGGGCCGCCGACCTGGGCGCTGGTGGGAATGGCGCTGGAGTCGACGCGGTGGCGGGGCCGGTGCTCGAGTACCTCGCGCAGGTTCCTGGCGTTGGCGTCCCTGGCGGTGAGCGGCTGGAGGCCGAAAGTGGACTCGATCATCGCGAGCGAGGAACCGTGCTCGTACGGGCCGTCGTGCACGACATTGCGGTGCGCCAGGTTGGACACCACGATCGTCGGGACGCGGAATCCCAGCTGCGTGTAGTCGGGGATCAGCTGGCCGTCGGTCGGCGTGGTGCTGTCACCGGTGTGGTCGACGTTGGCCGGGTTGGTGTGATCGATCACGTGCGGCGGGGGCACGTGGTCGTAGAAGCCGCCCCACTCGTCGTAGGTGACGACGAACACCGTGTTGTCGAGGTACCCGGCGCTGGCGAGGGCGTGGTAGGCGTCGGCGATGAACTTCTCGCCGAGGCGGATGTCAGCCAGCGGGTGGTTGTCGGCCGACGTGCCGTTGCCCTCGGTGTCGAACGCCGGGTCGATGAAGCTGACGTTCGGCAGTTCGCCGGCCGCGACGGTGTCGATGAACGTCTTGGTCTGCAGCGGGATGCCGGTCGCGTTGGGCTCGCCGTTATAGAAGGAGTGCCAGAACGGCAGGTACTTGGCGCCCCACAGGCCAAGGAACGGCAGGTCGCGGAAGAAGTAGGCGCCGGTCGGCACGCCCTTGTTGTTGGGGATGGGGGAGAGCTGGTCCCAGATCGTCGGCAGTGTGCTGGTTGTCGCGCTGTTGTGGTCGCGGTCGGTCTGCGCGGCGTGCTGGTAGAACCGGTTCGGGAACGTCTCGCCCGCGAACGAGCAGAAGTACCGGTCGAGCACCGCGTAGTTCTGCGCGAGGGCCCCGGTGACCGGCAGGTCAGGCGTGGTCTTGTGCTTGCCTTCCTTGTGATGGTTGGTGTAGTACCCGATCGGGAAGGTGTTGGCCTTGGCCAGCGTCACGCCGGGATTGTCGGCTGGGCTGGTCGGCCGCATCAGGAAGCCGTCCATCTTGGCGAAGTTGTGCTGGATCAGGAAGCCTTCCCAGCTGTGGTCGGGGTCGCTGTAACCGCAGCCCTGGAAGTCGGGGGCCAGCGGGTAGTTGGGATAGATGTTGCCGTCGGGTGCCATGAAGGTCAGGTCGGTGCGGCCGTCGGCGCCAGGCAGCCAGCCGAGGAAGTGGTCGAACGAGCGGTTCTCCAGCATCAGGATGACGACGTGCTGCAGGCCGTTCGACCCCCTGGGCGTCTTGGCCGGCGCGGCGTTGGCCACCGTCTGGGACAGGAGCTCCGAGGCGGTGAGCGCTGCGCCGGAAGCACCCATTAGTTGCATAAAAGTTCGGCGTGTAAGCATGAGACCCATTATGGGCACGGCCGTGAACGCAGGGCTGTCCTTGGGTGGCGCCAAAGTGACGCTCGGGTGATCGGCGGCTGCTCGAGGCCCGGCCGGGTTTCGCGGTTGCTGGGGCATGGACTTACGAAGGGAGCGCCGGTGAGCGTCGCAGTGGTGGTCGGGAACCCTAAGCCGAGGTCACGGACCTACCAGGCAGCGCACCTGGTCGCCGCGCGGCTGGCCGATCGGCCGGCCGATCTGAGCTTCGACCTCGCCGACATTGGCCCGGCGCTGCTGGACTGGTCAGACTCCCACGTCGCCGGCATCGTGACCGCGCTCGCAGAGTCGGACTTGGTGGTGTTCGCCAGCCCGACATTCAAGGCGAGCTACACCGGCCTGCTCAAGCTGTTCCTCGACCGGATCGCCGCCGGCACGCTTGCGGGGGTGACCGCCGTGCCGGTCATGCTGGGCGGGCACTGGCAGCACGCACTGGCGGCCGACCTGTTGCTCAAGCCGGTGCTCGTCGAGATCGGGGCGACATGCCCGACGCGGGGGCTGTTCTTGCCCGAGGGCGAGTTCGAGGGCGGCGAGACTCTGGAAACCTGGCTCGAGCGCGCCCGCCCGCAAGTTCGAGCCACCGCGCCGGGACTTGTCCAGGGAGGCGATCAGCGAAGACACCACTGACCCGACCGGCCGCGGGGTGCCGGGCTGCTGGGGCTGACGGGGGCGCCCCCCCGAAGAGGAGGGTTATCGCGTAAAGGAGAGTTGTCCGGACTATCCGACGACGACGCTCCTGCGTGCGAAACGGCTCCTTCTAAAGCGCGGTCAAGTCTCCCGGATGCGAAACTGCTCCTTCAACGGCACGGTCAGCTCTCCCGGCAGCGAAATTGGTTGTTACAAAGGAGCTTCGCTCGCGCTAGGGAGGCTACCGGGTGACTCGGGATCTTGGAAGGTCAAGCCTCGGCGGGTCAGCGGGGAAACTTTCCCGAGTATACCCGGGAAGACTTTTCGCTTAAGGGAGAGTTTGCGAATGCTATTGACTGAAAAAACTCCCCGGAGCGAAACCCACGATGCCGGAAAGAGGCTCCCCGATCCTGATCACGAGTCACCCGGCGGCCAGGCCCGCCACGGCATCGGGCCGCCACGGCATCGGGCCGCCACGGCATCGGGGCGGCCCAGGTTGCAGGTTACGCCCGCCTCTAACAGCATCGTGGCCCTCCCTGTTGCTGTCAGCCACTGGTTTTGACAGCAACGTGGCCCTTCCTGATGTTGTCCTGAGAGGCTGCTGAAAAACCCCGAAAAATCCATGATCGCGATCGAAGAACCGCAGGTCAGGGAGTCGGGTTCGCGACGAAAACGGGGTTTTTCAGCAGCCTCTCCTGACAGCAACGGGGAGGGCCACGTTGGTCTGTAAACAGGGGTGGTTTGTCCCCGTTTACACCGATGCACCAGCGCCTGCCCGCCGGCACGGATGGTTGCTGTCAGAAAGGACCGCTGACAGCAACAGGGAGGGCCACGATGCTCACACTGTCCCAGGCTTACACTGCCCCGGCGGCGCCGGTGCGGGTCTTCGTGGGTGGGTGTCTATGGGTGCGGGTCTCTGGGTGGGGTTTTGGGGCGCGCTCACTTGGGTGCGGTCTTGGGTGCGCGTTCTTGAGGCTGGGTTCTCGGGGTTCGGAATCTTTTGGGGCGGGTCCAAGGGCGGGTCTAAGAGAGCGGTTCAAGGGCGGGGTCTTTGGGCGGGTCGTGCTGGTGGGACTGGTGACCATTACTGTGCCGAATTGCCCGGCCAGCGAGACGGGCGGGCGCAGGCTGGACGTAAGCCGGGCGCGGTCTGTCGGGGAGGCCAGTTGGCAGGCGGCATTAGTATGACCTGGTACACGTCGGAGCAGGCCCGCCTCAAGCGGCCTACGGGGACGGCGTGACCGCGTCCGCAGAAGCGAGGCAGTGGCCTCGGTGAGAGCACTCGGAGTGCGCGTTGTTGGAAGAGGCTGTACTACACGAGGGCACCCGATCTACGCAGGATTCCGTGAGCTTCTTTGACCTGCTGACCGACGGGGCCGAACACGAGCCTGCCGACGGTCGTGCCGCCAGGTCGCATCGTACGCGGCGGGCCATCATCAACGCCATGCGGGCACTGCACTCCGACGGGGAACTGCGTCCGACGGCGCCGAGGATCGCCGAGCGGGCCGGGGTTTCGCTGCGGACCGTCTGGCAGCAGTTCACCGACATGGAGGCGCTGCTCGTCGAGGCGGTCAGGCGGGACAGCGAGATCCTGCGGTCGCTGGTGCGCAAGATCGAGCCCGACCAGCCACTCGCGAATAGGGTGGACACGTTCGTCAGCCAGCGCGCCCAGGTACTCGAGGAGATGACGCCGACCTGGCGGGCGGCGCGCATTCACCAGCCGGCCTCCGCTGAGCTGCGGTCCGACCACAAGCGCAAGACCGCCGCAGGCAAGGCCGAGCTCGAGATGGTGTTCGCCCCCGAGTTCGAGCAGCTTGCCGGCAAGCAGCGGGATCAGCTCGTGGAGTCGCTGCACGCGATCAGCATCTGGTCGTTCTGGGAGTCGCTGCGCACCGACCTCGGGCTGAGCCCGCTGCGCGCCAGGGAGCTGGTGCGCAGCACGTTCGCGGCGCTCTTCTCGCAGGCCGGCTTCCAGCTCGCCTGCTGAGCCCGCCCGCAAGTACAGTGCCTGCAACGACGTAGGCGCAGGCTATTGAACTTGCACAGATAGTGCAGATATCTTGACCTCGACGCCTAGGGTCCGCCAGGCGTACCACAGTTACGACATTGGTGAGGTCCACATGAGTGCGACCACAGAGGGATTGGTCTCTGAACGTCCTAGCGGGCTGTCCTTCCTTTGGCGCCGTCAGCTCGACTCGTACCCGGAGACACGTGCCCGGGTCACCTACCTTGCCATCACGGTCCTGGCCACCGTGATGCTGTACTACGAGCTGTACGTCGGCGGATCAGTCTCGACACTGATCCTGACCAACCTGCACATGAGCTTTACCTTCTTCGTCACGACCCTGGCGTTCGGCAACCTGATCGGAGCGTTCGGCTCGCTGTTCGCCGGGCTCACCGACCGGCTTGGCCGCGCGAACCTGGTGGTCTTCGGGTTGCTGTTCACCGGGGTGTTCGTGGCCTTCATCCTGCCGGCCGCGACCAGCAAGTGGGTCTTCACGATCGAGGGCTTCGTGGTCGGCGTCGTGGAGGGCATCTGCCTGGTAGCCACGCCAGCGCTGATCCGCGACTTCTCGCCGCAGGTCGGCCGCGCCACGGCGATGGGCTTCTGGACCAGCGGTCCGGTGCTCGGCAGCCTGATCGTCGCGGTCGTCGGCAGTGCCACGGTCCCGGCCGTCGTGACCGACACCCGGTTCTGGACGCACGAGTACCGGATCTGCGGCATCGCCGGCATCGTCGTATTCGTGATCGCCCTGCTCGCCCTGCGGGAGCTGTCGCCGAACTTGCGCGACCAGCTGATGGTCACGATGCGCGACCGCGCGCTGATCGAGGCCAGGGCCAAGGGCATCGACATCTCAGCCGCGCTGAAGAACCCGTTCCGCCAGCTCATCAAGGCCGACATCGTGATCTCGGCCCTGGCCGTGTCGGTCATGCTGCTGATCTACTACACGGCGGTCGGCTTCGCGGTGATCTACCTCAACTCGGTCTTCGGATTCTCGATCAAGGATGCCAACGGGCTCGGCAACTGGAACTGGGGCTTCAACGCCATCGCGGTGATCGCGATCGGCATGATCTCCGACCGGTTCAGGGTCAGGAAGCCGTTCATGGTGATCGGCGGCATCATGGGAGCCGTGATGGTCGTGGTCTACCTGATGCAGGCCGGCCACCATCCAAGTTATTACACGATGGCGATCATCTTGGCGCTGCTCTCCCTCGGGCTCGGCATTGCCTACACCCCGTGGATGGCGAGCTTCACCGAGACCGTCGAGGACCGCAATCCGGCCCTCACCGCGACCGGGCTGGCGATCTGGGGCTGGATCATCCGGATCGTCATCTTCGCCGCGTTCCTCGTACTCCCGCACGTCGTCACCTCGGTGACGCCGCTGGTCACCTACGGCGGCACGGTGCAGGCCGACGCCGCGAAGTACCCGGCGTTCGCGCTGCCCCCGCCGCCGGCGAACATCGCCGCCATCGCGACGCGGGACGCCGCCGTCATCAAGTTCGCGCAGACGCACGCGAGCATCGTCGCGCTGGCCCAGAAGGACTCCGTCCAGCTCGGCAACGCGGTCAAGTTCGCGCCCGAGCTGAAGGTGCTCCAGGCCAACCCGGTGCTGTTCACCAAGCTGGCCAAGTTCAAGAACCCGGCGTCCATCCCGCCCCCGCTGGTCGCCCAGGCAGTGAAGGCGGCAGGCGGCGGAGCGACGGGGCTCGGCATCCTCAGCACGATCTCGGCCAATCAGGCGGCGATCAACGGCGTCATCGCGGTCGCTCCTGACCTGCAGAAGATCGCGCCGTTCGCGTCGCAGCTGACCGTGCTCAAGAACGCCGCGCCTGACCTGGCCAAGCTCGGCCCTACACCAAGACGCTGACCGCCTACTCCAAGGTCCCGCCCGCGGTACTCGCTTTCATGGGCGCTCACGCGGCCGCGGTGCAGAAGGCGGCGGCCGACACGCCCGGCCAGTGGAAGACCTGGTACTGGATCTGCTTCGGCGGCATCATCTTCTTCCTGCTCAGCATCCCGCTGCTGCGCGGCAGGTGGAGGCCGTCCGACGCGCGCAAGGACGAGGCCGAGCACGAGGCCATGGTCGAGAAGGAACTCAAGGAACTGGCGGGTGCCCAGGCCTGACCCTCGAGGCGTAACCCGCATGCCGGGCCGGCGCGAGTGCGAGAGCATCCGCGCCGGCCCGGCGCCGTTTCGCTACCCTTGCCGGCGGGAGGCGCGCATGCCGCAAGACGTACTCGAGCTAGCCGACCGGCTGTGGCGGGGCGAGATCAGCACGGCCGAGCTGAACCCGGTCGGCCACTCCGGCGGGCTCGCCGAGATCTGCGACGGCGTCGCGTTCGTGCCGTCGTTCGCCAACGTCTCGGCATTTACCTCCGGCGACGGCCTTGTGCTCGTCGACACCGGCAGCGTATTCATGGCCCAGGCTATTCACGACGAGCTGCGCCGGTGGACCGGTCAGCGCCTGCATACGGCGGTCTACAGCCACGGCCACATCGACCACGTCTTCGGCGTGCCCGTCTGGGAAGCGGAGGCGGCCGCGCGGGGCTGGCAGGCGCCGGTCGTGGTCGCGCACGAGGCCCTGCCGCGCCGGTTCGACCGGTACGTGCTGACCGCCGGCTACAACGAGGTGATCAACCAGCGCCAGTTCGGGACGCGCCGGCTGCGCTGGCCGGTCGACTACAGATACCCCGACCGCACCTACGCCGGCGAGCTGGCCCTGGACGTCGGCGGCAGCCTATTCTCGCTGCGGCACGAAAAAGGCGAAACCGACGATCACACCGTCACCTGGCTCGCCCAGAAGCGGGTGCTGTGCTGCGGAGACTTGTTCATCTGGGCTTCTCCTAACGCGGGCAACCCCCAGAAAGTCCAGCGCTACCCAGGGGAGTGGGCGGCGGCGCTGCGGCGGATGGTCGCCCTGGAAGCCGACTACCTCCTGCCGGGCCACGGCGTGCCAATTATCGGCGCGGAACGTATCGCTCAGGCGCTGACCGACACTTCTAGGTTGCTCGACTCCCTGGTGGATCAGACGCTGGCCGTGATGAACGCAGGCGGTCGCCTTGACGACGCGATCCACGGCGTCGTTCCGCCGCCCGACCTGATGGAACGGCCCTACCTGCGACCGGTGTACGACGAGCCCGAGTTCGTCGTGCGCAGTGTCTGGCGCCTGTACGGCGGGTGGTGGGACGGCAACCCGGCGAGCCTGAAACCGGCGCCGGAGCGCGCGCTCGCGGCCGAGCTGGCTTCGCTGGCCGGCGGCCCGGGGGTGCTGGCCGACCGGGCTCAGGCGCTGGCCGCGCAGGCCGACGGGGTCGAGTTCGGGGCTGATCTGAGGCTGGCCGGGCACCTGGCCGAACTCGCCTGGCTGGCCGATCCCGATGACCGCGGGGTGGGCGAGATCAGGCGCGAGGTATTCACCGCCATGGCGCAGGCGGCGACATCGACAATGGCTCAGGGCACCTACCGATGGGCGGCGGAGGAGTCAGGCGCTGCGCCCGCCTGACCAGGATCCGACCAGGTCAGGCAGGTCGGCGAGCCCGCCAATCACCGCGTCGGGGGTGACCTCGTCGAACGACGGGACCTCTGAGTGCGGGAGCAGCACGGCGCGCATCCCGACGCTCTTCGCGCCGTGAATGTCGTCCCACGGGCGGTCGCCGACGAACACGCAACGAGCCGGATCGCCGACGCCGACGGCGGCCATCGCGGCCAGGAACGCCTCCCGGTGCGGCTTGGCCCAGTCCATCTCGCTGCTGTACACGGCACCGTCGAAGAGGTCGAGCACGCCATCCCGGCGGAGCACGTCGTCATGCCAGCGGCGGGGCCAGAGCGTGTTGGAGAGCAGGCCGGTCCTGATATTCATCGCGCGCAGGCGAGTGAGCGTGGCGGCCGCCGCCGGGTCGGTGAGGGTGTGCGGTTCCCACAGTTCCAGGTAGGTGGCGATCAGCTCGTCGGTCGGCTCGATGCCAGCCCGGTCGAAGACACCGAAGATCGTGCCGCTGCGGTGCTCAGCTACCTGAAGCTGCCAGGCGGCCTGCTCAGCGGCGTGCACGGCGTCCGCCCGGCTGTCGTCGCCGGGGAAATGCGGAGCGCAAACCGACTGCCAGAGCGCCAGGTGATCGATGGTGTGCCATGGGGTAAGGGTGCCGCCCCAGTCGAAGATCACCGCGTCGATCGCCATCACCTGATGGTACCTGGTCAGTCCGGAATGGACCGCATCACACCGATCAGGGCGTCAGGCGAAGAATCGTCGGAAACGGGGATTGGCTGCCCCCGACTAGGACAGGATGGAGTGAGAAAAGTGCCCGACCAGGCGGGGCGCCAGGATTGTCGGCGCGGAGCGCTGCTGTGCAGCTATTCGTTGCCGCCCTGTCGATTGGTGTTTGGTTCGGGCACTTATCGTGACCTGCCGGACGCTCCGGCGCCGGCCGGAATGCGGCACACGAGGAGGATCGGATGCGAAAGCTGCACCATAGCGGCCGCCGGCTGGTCGGGGTCGTCACGGCCACCGGCGCCGCGGGCGCGATGATCGCCAGCTCGCTTGCTCTGTCAGGGGCGCTGTCGGGCACCGCGCTGGCAGCCAGGACAACGGCAGCGCACGCTGCCATGCACCATCAACACCAGAGCTCGAATAGCTGCCACCTCGCGCACGGCATCAAGCACATCGTGCAGATCGCCTGGGACAACATCCACTACTACAGGGACAACCCGAACGTCCCTTCCGACCTTCAGATGATGCCGAACCTCCTCAGCTTCCTTGAGGACAACGGCACGATGCTGACCAATAGCCACACGCCGTTGATCGCGCACACCGGCGATGACCTGCTGACGACGGCGACGGGACTCTACGGAGACCGGCACGGCGACCCGATCGCCAACAGCTACCGTTCCTACAACGCCGACGGCACCACCAGCTTGTCGTCCGTCTTCACCTACTGGACCGGCGCGATTCCCAACGGGACCGCGGCCGGCCGTGACACCAACCCCAACCTGGTGTACTCGCCGGTCCCGCCGGCCACCGCGTCGCATCCGGTCGCGCCGGACACCGTGACCCCCGCGCCCTGGGTGCCGTACACCAAGGCCGGCTGCGACTTCGGCGAGGTCGCGACCCAGAACACGGACCTGGAGAACGTAACTCCGGACATCGCTAACCTGTTCGGGCCGAACTCGCCGGAGGCCCAGCAGCTCGCCGCCGACCCTGACTCGTTCAAGGACACGGAGGCCGCCGACTACGAGGGCCTCGCCGTGCACTGCGCCAGTCACAACAGCTTCTGCGCGGGCGCTAATGCCGTGAAGTTCGGCCAGACCACCCCGACCTCGACCGAGGTGCCTGACCTGCTGCCGCAGCAGCCAGGTGGTTACAGCGGCTTCGATGAGCTGCTCGGCCACAGGTACATCGCGCCGCAGATTGGCGGCGGGACTCCCAACCTGATGCGCAATGGCTTCCAGGTCACCAACTCGTCAGGCAACCTCGTGGACCTTGACGGGAACGAGATCGACGGCGACTTCGTGGCCAACCACCCCGGGTTCCCCGGTTTCGGCCCGATCAACGCCGCGCAGTCGCTTGCCTACGGCGCTGACATGCTGGAGAGCGGCGTGCCCGTCGTCCAGATGTACATGGCCGACATTCACGGCGACGAGAACATCACCGGCCTGAGCGGTCCTGGCCAGCCGTGCTTCAACGCTCCCGCGGCTCTCGGCAGCGGCAGCGCGTGCTACGTGGCCCAGGCGCAGTACTACAACGACGCGTTCGGCACCTTCTTCAAGCGGCTGGCCGCCGACGGCATCACCGCCAAGAACACGCTGTTCGTGCTCAGCTCGGACGAGGGCGACCACGAGGCTGGCGCCAACGTCGGCCGCGCGATCCAGCCGACCCCGGCCGGCTGCGACGGCGCCAAGGTCAGCGGCGACACCGTGACCCCCGACGTGCTGTGCACCTACCCGGCGGGCTCGTTCGGCGAACTCGCGGGCAACATGACCGGGCTGCTGACGGCGGCCGGCAACACCACGCCGTTCGCCCTGGAGAACGACACGGCGCCTGAGTTCTACGCCACCGGCAACCCGGGACCTGACACGCCGACGGTGCGGTCGCTCGAGCACCTGACGGCCGGGCTGACTAACAACAACCCGTACACCGGCACCAACCAGACGATCGCGAACTTCCTCGCCGATCCGACGGAAGAGGCCATACTCCACATGGTCAACGCCGACCCGGCCAGGACGCCGACGTTCGCGATGTTCGCCAAGCCCGACTACTTCCTGTCCACCTCGAACGTCACCAACTGCGGCAGCACGTGCGTCACCCAGAACAATGGCTTCGCCTGGGACCACGGTGACTACGCGGCCGAGATCGACACCAACTTCATCGGCCTCGCCGGCCCCGGCGTCAGGCACCTCGGACTGGACGGCAATGAGCCCGGTGACGGGCCGAACTCGGCTGGCCCGGACAGCGGCCAGATCGAGGTCGTGCAAACCCACTTGAAGGGCCCGTGGACCGACGAGGCCGACATCAGGCCGACGATGCTGTACCTGGCCGGGCTGAAGGACGATTACATCCACGACGGCCGGGTCATCACTCAGGTCGTCGCCCACCCGAACCGCGCGCTGCGCTCGCCCGGGGTCACCTTCCTTGGCGAGTGCTACAAGCAACTCAACTCCAGCGTCGGGAAGTTCGGTGCTTTCACGCTGGCGGCCGACACGGCGGCTGTTGAGTCGTCCAGCCCCGGCGACGCTACGTTCACCAGCACCGACAGTGCCCTGCGGGCGCTTGAGGTGGCCAGGGACAGCCTCGCTATCACGATCAAGGACGCGCTCGACGGGGCGGAGTTCGGCGGCCACCGGATCCGGCATGTCGGTCAGGACATCGCCGGCTGCCTGTCGGTCATTCACCGCGCGCACCGGCTCATGAACCACGTGGGCTAGTCTCGCGGGCTTTTCTCGCGGGCTGGTCTCGCGGGCGGGCGGCGGCCCTGGCCTTGATGGCGGGGTCGCCGCCCGCTCGCCTTTTGCCGCTCGGTGGCTGGGTAGGGGGCGATCTGGCGGGGTAAGCATGCGGTGCAGCTTGCGTTCCTGGAACACTAGAGAGCAGGCTAGGCGCGACCGCAGCTGGCCAGAAGGGATGCATCTGATGGCCGATCCGGACAGCCGAGCACCGCAAGACGCCGTGGGCGCCGCCAACGGCGTCGTGACGGGGACCGTGACGTCGAATGGCCGGGTCGCCAAGCGCGACTCCGATGACATAGTCGCCGAAATCGAGCGAACCAGGCAGAATCTGGCCCGCACTATCGACAGCCTCGCCGACCGGGTCAGCCCGGCGAGCAATGCCAGGCGGATGCGCGAGCGGGCGGCCGAGGAACTGCGCAAGCCGGAGGTTCAGCTTGCCGCCGCCGCCGTCGTGCTCGCCGTGACGGGCATCATGATCTACCGCATCTGGGGCCGCCGCCCGCGGGGCCGGGCCTGACCGTCTTGCGGGCCTGACTGTCTTGCGGCGGGCCGGGACTCGTCAGCCATTCGCTGGCGGGCGGAAGGCCGGGCCGAATGGGGCTTGCATGCGCGGCGGGCGCCTATTCTTGGGAGGCGCAGCGGTGCCTTCTCAAGGAGCGTGGCGGAGATGTTCGAGCGATTCACGGACAGAGCGCGCCGGGTGGTAGTCCTCGCCCAGGAAGAGGCGAGGCTGCTCAAGCACAACTTCATCGGCACGGAGCATCTGCTGCTCGGCCTGATCCGCGAAGGCGACGGAGTAGCGGCCGAGGCGCTTGAGTCGGTAGGCATCGGGCTTGACGCGGTCAGGCGGCAGGTGGCCTTGATCGTCGGCGAGGGCGCTGCCGGTTCCGCGCAGTCCGGGCATATACCGTTTACGCCGCGCGCCAAGAAGGTACTCGAGCTGGCCCTGCGTCAGGCGCTTCAGCTTGGCCACAACTACATCGGAACCGAGCACATCCTGCTCGGCGTGCTCGCCGAGGGCCACGGCGTCGCCGTCAGGGTGATCACCGAGGCTGATGTCGAACCTGCCCGCCTGAGATCGCTGGTGATCGGGCTGCTGCCGGATGCGCCGGCGGTCGAGGAGGCGGTTCGCGGCGGGCGGCGCGGCGTGATGGCCGGATCGCGGGGACGAGCGCAGTACGCCCACCTGCGAGCGCGGCTCAAGGAGATCGAGGAGCGGCTGGCAGCGATCGAGGGCCGGGCTGGCACCGGGCCAGACGACACCGGGCTCGACCGGCAGATCGCGAAGGTCAGGGAGAACAAGGACGCTGCCGTCAAGGAGCAGGAGTACGAGCGGGCCGCGCAGTTGCGGGACACTGAACGGCAGCTGCTGGCTGACAAGGAAGCAAGGAGAGCCGCCTGGGCGGCCGCGCATCCTGACCTGCCTACTCTGGCCGCGCTGTTCAACGACCTCGGCAAGGAAGTCGGCAGGCTTCGCGAGCTGCTCCGGCAGCACGGCATTGACTCCGCCGGGCCGCGCGAATCCGCGGGCGAGCACGGCGAGTCAAGCGCGGACGCCCGCGGCGATTCCGGCGCGGACGCCGGAGCTGGCGGATAGCCGGCGAGCCAGCCTGATCGGCGGCCCGCCGATGTCCGACCGCCAACGGCACCCCCCGGTTAGGCCGGGGTGGCGGCGAGGAATCTCAGTACAGCGAGGACGCGCCGGTGGTCGGCGTCGGCTGGGGGCAGGTCGAGTTTGGCGAAGATGTTGTTGATGTGCTTGGCCACCGCGCTGTCACTGACGACCAGGGTCTCGGCGATGCCGGCGTTGGAGCGGCCCTCGGCCATCAGGCCGAGCACTTCCCGTTCGCGTGGCGTCAGTCGCCGCAGCGGGTCGCTGTTGCCGCGCAGCAGCAGCTGGGCGACAACCTGCGGATCCAGCGCCGTGCCTCCGGCCGCTACCCGCCGCACCGATGCGATGAACTCGTCGACGTCGGCGACGCGTTGCTTGAGCAGGTAGCCGACGCCGCTCGTGTTGGCGGTCAGCAGGTCGGCTGCGTAGCGCTCTTCGACGTACTGCGAGAGCAGTACGACGGCGGTCTCCGGCCATTCGCGGCGGATCACCAGCGCGGCGCGTACCCCTTCGTCAGTGAAGCTCGGCGGCATGCGGATGTCGATGAGGGCCAGGTCTGGCCTGTGTGCCTCGACGGCCGCCAGCAGGTTTTCGGGAGTGTCGGCTTCCGCGGCGACCTCGAAGCCGGCCATCTCCAGGACCTTGACGAGGCCGACCCGCAGCAGCACCGAGTCCTCGGCTATCACAGCTCGCACGGCAGCTCCGCGGCGATGGTTGTCGGACCTCCGGCGGGGCTGCTGATCCGGAAGGTGCCGTCGACTGAGCGGACGCGCTTGGCGAGTCCGCTCAAGCCGGTGCCCGCGGAGGGGTCAGCACCGCCGGTGCCGTTGTCGGAGATGTTCACCCGCAGCATCTTCCCGGTCCGCTTGACGGTCACATCGACGTGTGTCGCCTGGGCGTGCTTGGTGACGTTGGTCAGGGCCTCGGAGACGACGAAGTACGCGACCGACTCCACGGTGGGCGCCGGCCGCTCATCGACTTCGACCCGCAGGCGCGCTAGATACGGTACCCGGGCGGCGAGGCCCGACAGCGCCGCGTCCAGCCCGCGGTCCTCCAGCACTGCCGGGTGCAGCCCGCGCACCAGGTCATTGAGCTCGGCTATAGCCTCCTTCGCCTCCCGGTGCGCCTCGTCGATCACCTTGCGGGCCTCGTCCGGCAGGTCGGTGAGCGTCGCCCTGGCAAGGCCGAGGTTGACCGCGAGGGACACCAGGCGCTGCTGCGTGCCGTCGTGGAGATCGCGTTCGATGCGGCGGCGTTCGGCATCGGCGGCCTCGACCAAGTCGGCGCGGCTTTCGGCGAGGACGTCGACCCGGCGCTGCAGCTGCTGGGCCCGGCTGGGGCCGAGCAGCGCGGGTGCCAGGCGGGTCTCCATCCGGGTGACCGCCGCGGCGAGCCCCGGCGCGAGGAACAGCATTGCCAGGCCGCCCGCGGTCAGGTAGACCACGAACACGACCGAGCCGAGATGACTGAGGTGCATGCCCAGCGGCACGATCCAGAACCACGCGGAGATGGTGGTGGAGGCGATGCCCGCGCCCCACATCGCGAGCACCAGCAGCTCAGCGAAAGCCAGCGGCGGGCCGAGGAGCACGTGGTAGACGATCTGCCGCCAAGTCTGGAGAGAGCGCAGCCAGCGCAGAGCGCGGCCCGGTGCTCGCTGTCCCGACGTCGGCTGTCCAGGGATGGACATGCCCAGCAGCGCCAGGTAGCGGCGTCGTTGCAGTGCGTTCAGCGCCAGGCCGCCGAGCAGGAGGAGGACGACCGGCACGGGGACCGCGGCCCAGACATGATTCTTGATCGTCATGGCCATGAGCCAGATCCACCCGGGTGCCAGCAGGAGGTGCAGCGGTACTCCGGTGGCGAGGAAGGCGGTGGACCGCCAGGCCCGCGCCATCGCGCGCGGTACCAGCCGGACACTGCTCATGAGGTGACGGTAAAGCACTGGGCGGACGCATGCCATGCACCGCTCTACCGGGTCGGTGGTGAGGCTAGTACCACCTCCAAGCCGGACACGTGCGCTACTGACCTTTTCGCGCGCGAGGGCCAGGGTGATGAAGGTACCCGCTGAGGTTGCGGGCACGCGCCATATCAGACACCGAGCTCAGGGAAGGGTGCCGTGACCACGCCGATCATTGACGTAACCGACGCGACTAAGAGCTATGATGCCGGACCTCCCGCCTTGGACCATCTGTCCTTGGCTGTCGCGGCGGGCGAGGCGCTGGCGGTCCTTGGACCGTCCGGGAGCGGCAAGTCCACGCTGCTGAACATGATCGCCGGGCTGGACCGGCCTAGCTCGGGCCAGGTCACGGTCGACGGGGTGCGCGTCGATGAGCTGAGCGAGGCGGCATCGGCCCGGTACCGCCGGCGGCGGATCGGGATGGTGTTCCAGTTCTTCAACCTGCTGGATGACCTGACCGTCCTGGACAACGTGCTGCTGCCGGCGCAACTGGCCGGGATGCCCGCGGCCAGGGCCCGCGCCCGCGCCGCCGAGTTGCTGGCCTACCTGCGGGTGGACCGGCATGCCCGCGCCTACCCGAGCCGGCTCTCCGGTGGTGAGCGGCAGCGCGTCGCGGTCGCCCGCGCGCTGATGAACCGCCCGCCGCTGCTGCTGGCCGACGAACCGACCGGGGCGCTGGACACCGCATCCGGCGAGGAGGTCCGCCAGCTCCTGTCCGAACTTAACCTGGCCGGGCAGACGATCGTGCTGGTCACGCACGACACCGCACTGGCTGACGGCTGCGCGACACGCACCATCGAACTGGTCGACGGGCGGATCGCCGGTGACACCGCGGCGGTGGCCCGGTGAGCGCGCCGATCCACAAGGGCAAGCGGTGCCTGACGAGCCCGCTGGGCAGGATTGTCCGCTCTGGCGTGGGCAGGCGGCGCGTGCAGACCGTCGTCATGACGCTTAGCACTCTGCTCTCGGTAGCCGCATCCGTCCTGGCCGCCGGCGTGCTGGTCGACTCGCAGGCGCCGTTTGCCCGCGCCTTCACCGCGCAGCGCGGCTCCGAGCTGACCGTCCAGGTCACCGGAGCGAAGGCCAGCGCGGCGCAGCTCGCGGCTACCGCTGGCGTCGCCGGAGTGACCGCGGCCGCCGGGCCGTACGCCATGGCCTCCCTGCGCCCGTTCACAGGTTCGGATGCGAACATGCCGGCAGGCCTCCCGCTGGGGGAACTGTCCGTGGTCGGCCGCCCCAGCCCGGGCGGCCCGGCGGACGACGTGGATCTCATTTCCGGCACCTGGGCAACCGGCCCCGGCCAGATCGTGATGAACACCCAGGGGGGCGGGTGGGGGTTCGGGCTCGGCGCGCACCTGAAGTTCCCCGACCTGCCCGGCAATCCCGCGCTGACCGTGGTGGGACTTGCCGACTCGGTGAGCGATACCGCCGATGCCTGGGTCACCCCGGCTCAGCTGGGCGTGATGACCGCCGGGACCACGCCCCAGTACCAGGTGCTCTACCGCTTCACCCACGCGGCCACCGACACCCAGGTCGACGCGGACCGCTCCGCTATCGCGGCGTCACTGCCCGCCGGTGCGCTGACCGGCACGCAGTCCTGGCTGGCGGTCCAACTTACCGCGAACGGCAAAACGGCTGCGTTCGTGCCCTTCGTCGCCGCCTTCGGCATCCTCGCGCTGGCCATGTCGCTGCTCATCGTCGGCATCGTGGTCAGTGGTGCGGTTAGCTCCCAAATCCGGCGCATCGGAATCCTCAAGTCGCTTGGCTTTACCCCCGCGCAGGTGGTGCGTGCCTACATCCTCCAGGCACTGATCCCCGCCGCGGCCGGGGCCGGGCTGGGCCTGGCGGCCGGGAACCTGCTCGCCATCCCGGCGCTTGCCCACGCCGAGAGCGCCTACGGCACCGGCCCCCTCACCATTCCATTCTGGATCGACGCGGCGGTTTCCGGCTCCGTCCTCGCCCTGGTCACAGTCGCGGCCTGGACGCACGCGCTGCGCGCGGGCCGACTGCGCGCGGTCGACGCGATCGCGGCCGGCCGCACCCCGGCGTCCGGGCGCGGACGCCTGGCCCGCCGCCTGGCGAACCGGCTCCCGCTGCCACGGCCCGTCGCCATCGGCCTGGCGAACCCCTTCACCCGGCCCGAGCGCAGCGGCGCCCTGGCGGGCGCGGTCCTGCTCGGCGCGGTCGCCGTCACCTTCGCCGCGGGCCTGGCCACGTCCCTCGGCGACGTGCAAGACGCGCTGCACCGCGACAAGCTCGGGGACGTCACCGTCGAGGCAGGCACAGGACCAGGCGCACGACCGGGCGGCGCCAGGCTGATCCCGGCGCCCCTGGCCAGGGTCACCGCCGATATCACCACTCAACCTGGCACCGCCGGCTACTACGCCACCACCCAGGCGCAGGTGGGCGTCGCGGGCGTCACCGGCGGCGTGCCGGTCGTCGGCTACACCGGCGACACCGCCGCGGCGGCCTACCAGATGATCGCCGGGAGCTGGTTCACCTCACCGGGACAGGCTGTCGTCGCCACTCGGTTCCTCAAGGCCACCGGCACCACGATCGGAGACAGCATCACGCTCACCGAGGCCGGACACCAGGTCACGCTGCGGCTCACCGGCGAGGCACTGGACACTCACGATGACGGCATGCAGATCCTCACCGACCAGTCCTCCCTGAACGGCCTCCAACTTGGCCCGAGCCGCGACAGTTCAGCATCCGCCTGCGCCCGGGCACTAACCTGGCACACTACATCGACGGGCTCAACGCGAAGTTCTCATCCACCACTGCCAGGGCTCAGCCGAACACCGACAAGGGCACCACCGTCATCGACGCCATGGAGGCCGTCATCGCCCTGCTGACCCTGATGATCGTGGCAGTGGCCGGCCTCGGCGTGCTCAGCCTCGTCGTGCTCGACACCAGGCAGCGCGTCCACGATCTCGGAGTCTTCAAGGCCCTCGGAATGTCCCCGGGCCAGACGATCGCCATGGTCCTGACTTCCATCGCCGGAATCGGGCTGGTCGCCGGCATCATCGGCGTGCCCCTCGGAGTCATCGCCCACGACTACGTCGTGCCACTTATGGGCAACGCCGTCGGCACCGGCATCCCGTCCGCCGACGTCGCGGTCTACCACCTGCCCGAACTTCTCTCACTCGCCCTCGGCGGGCTGGTCATCGGCCTTGCCGGCGCTGCGCTCCCTGCCTGCTGGGCCGCCAAGACAGCCGCCCAGAACGCCTTGCGCACCGAATAGCCGGGCCGCGCATCGACCTGGCACTGCGTCGAGTCACAGGAAGGCCTTGCCTTCGCCTCTGTAGGTAGGCACCGTCTTGGTGACGGCGTCGCCTTCGACGAGCAGCAGTTCGCTGAACCGCTCGCACAACTCGCCCGCCTTGGCGTGCCTGAACCAGACCCGGTCGCCGATCCGCAGGTCGTCTGCGGCGCGCCCGAGCAGAGGGGTCTGGACTTCGCCCGCGCCTTCGTCCTTGTCGAGCCGCAGTCCCGATGGCAGGTAGGCGGCGGGGAGCCGGGCCGGGTCGGCCGGCCCCGAGGCGAGGTAGCCGCCGCCCAGCACGGTGACCACGCCCGGGCCCGGCCTGCGTACGACCGGCAGGGCGAAGAGGGCGGCAGGCTCGCCCCGGAACGCCCGGTATGCGTCGAACAGGCGCGGCTGGTACAGCCCTGACCCGGCGCCGATCTCGGTGACCGCCGCTTCGGCGGCGGTGCTGCCGATCGAGCCGGTACCGCCGCCGTTGACGAAGTCCAGCGGCGCGACCTCCGAGACGGCAGCAACGATCGCGGCGCGGCGGCCGGCGAGCTCGGCGGCCGACCTGCGCTGCATGGCCCGGATGAGCCTGGCGTACAGCGGGCGGCCCCGCGGGCTGTCGCCGACTCCCGCGATCTGCGCCTCGTAGGCCATCATCCCGGCCAGCCGAAGGCCTGGCCGGTCCGCGACTATCCGGGCGAGGTCAGCTGCCTGGGCTGGGGTGCGGACAGGGGAGCGCCTGGCGCCGGCCCTCAGCTTCCCGCCCAGGGCCAGGTATCCGGCGTCGATGTCGATGGCCACGTTGATCGGGTGCGGGTCGGCTATGGTGGCTGCCGCTCTGGCGATGAGGTCGATGTGGTCGACGCAGTCGACCATGACGGTGATCGCCATCGCTGAGGCCTGGTGGCTGGCGAGCTTGGCCAGGGCGAATTCGTCGGCGGTCGGATAGGCGACCACGATGTCGTCACTGGCCTGGCAGTCGGCCAGCCAGAGCGCCTCGGGCAAGGTGAAGGCCAGGATGCCGCGGAACCCGTCCATGGCAAGCACCTCGGAGATCACGGCCCGGCACCGGACCGACTTGCTCGCCAGCCTGATCGGGGTTCCTGATGCCCTCCGCACCATGCCGGCGGCGTTCGCGCGCAAGGCCGCCAGGTCGACGACGGCGAACGGCGGCTCGAACTGCGCGGTGGCCGCGTTGAGCCGCTTGAGGTCGTCGTCGTTGCCGGCGGCCAGCGTCACTTATCCTCTCCGGCGATGACCGCGGAGTACTCGGCCGCCGAGAGCAGGCCAGGCGGCAGCTGGTCATCAGCGTCGAGCCTGATCTTGAACAGCCACCCCGCGCCGTACGGGTCGGAGTTGACGAGCCCGGGATCCTCGTCAACCTCGGGGTTGGTCTCGGTGACCTCGCCGTCGGCCGGGCAGTAGATGTCGCTGACCGACTTGGTGGACTCGACCTCGCCGCACGGGTCGCCCGCCGTGACGCGCGTGCCCGGAGTCGGCGCCGACACGTAGACGACATCTCCGAGCGCGCGCTGCGCGTAGTCGGTGATGCCAACCCTGGCGGTCGAGTCGGCGATTGACACCCACTCGTGCTCGGCGGTGTAGTACAGCTCCTCGGGAACGCTCATGGTGCCATCCTCTTTCTCGGTCAGTCCCGCGTTTCCCGCTTGTAGAACGGGAGGGGTACCAGGGCCGCGGGTTCCGCGCTGCCTCTGATATCGATCCACAGCTCGGCCGCCGCCCCGTCGGCGGCTGCCTGCCGTGCCGCACCGGAGGCCTCGGCGGTCAGGTAGGCCATCGCGATCGGCTTGCCCAGCGTGGGGGAGTGGGTCCCGCTGGTGACGCTGCCGCTCGGCTTGCCTTCCCAGATCACCTCATAGCCGTGCCTGGGCACCCGCCTGGTGAGCCCGACCAGGCCGGTGAGCACGTGCCGCGGCGGCCGCCCTGCGCGCTCCGCCAGCGCCGAACGGCCGACGAAGTCCCCGGCCTTGTCCAGCTTGACCACCCGGCCGAGGCCGGCGTCATAGGGCGTGATGTCCCGGCTCAGCTCATTGCCGTACAGCGGCATGCCGGCCTCGAGCCGCAGCGAGTCACGGGCCGCGAGCCCGGCGGGAATCAGCCCCGACTCCTGACCCGCCTGCGACAGCGCGTCCCACAGGGCCGCCGCGTGATCCGGCGTCGCGTAGAGCTCGAAACCGTCCTCGCCGGTGTAACCGGTCCTGGCCAGCAGGACGTCCTGCCCGGCCACGACGGCCGGGCGGATCGCGTAGTACTTCAGGTCGGCAAGATCCGCGTCGGTCAGCGCGGCCAGGATCGCAGGCGACTTCGGGCCCTGGATGGCGATCAGCGCATAGTCATTCGTCGCGTCAAGGACGGTAGCCTCGCGACCGCCGGCCCGCTCGGTGAGCTCGGCGGCGACGGCAGGCGCGTTCGAGGCGTTGGCGACAACGAGGAAGTCGTGGTCGCCAAGCCGGTAGACGACGAGGTCGTCGATGATGCCGCCGTCCGCGCCGGTCATCATCGTGTACTTGGCCCGGCCGTGGCGGATCGCCGAGATCTCGCTGACGAGCGCGTAATCGAGCGCCTCGGCTGCCTGCGCGCCCGACACCAGCAACTCGCCCATGTGCGACAGGTCGAACAGCCCCGCCGCGGTCCTGACCGCGTTGTGCTCAGCGATCTCGCTGCGGTACCGCAGCGGCATCTGCCACCCGGCGAAATCCGTCATTGTGGCGCCGAGGCGTTCGTGCACGTCGGCCAGCGCGGTGCGCCGAGGCGCCGCGGACTGCGGTTCGGGCATCTGCGACTCCAGTATCAGCGGGGAAGGCGGGTGCATCCGAGCCTGCCGGACCAGCATGCGATGCTGGCCAAGCTTATCGCTGAGCGAGTCCGGCCGCCCGCACGAGGCGACTGGGTTTCTCGTGCGCGGCGGGGCCTGCGACGATAGTGCCATGAGGCTGCTTACTGACGACGAGATCGCCACCGCTATCGGTCAGGCCGCTGGCTGGGAGCGAACGGGTAACTCGATTACTCGCAGCATCAAGCTGGGTGATTTCCGCGACGCCATGATCTACGTGGGCGCCGTGGCGCACCTGGCTCAGGCCGCGAACCATCACCCGGATATCGCGATCTCCTGGAATCAGGTCACGCTCACCCTGTCGACGCACTCGGCTGGCGGGCTGACCGAGGCGGACTTCGCCCTGGCGCGTCAGATCAGCGCACTGCCCTGACGCGGCGCCGCGCACTGGCTGGCAAGCTGCTGCAGCGGCAGGCCCAGGACGGAGGCCAGCGAGGCGACGGTGAAGAACGCCGGCGTCGCGATCCGGCCTGTCTCGATCTTGCGCAGCGTTTCGACGGGAACGCCGGACGCCGCGGCGATCTCGGTCATGCTGCGCTGCCCGCGTGCCTGGCGCAGCAACTCGCCGAGTCTCTCGCCGCGCATCCGCTCCTCTGGGCTCAGCGGCGGTCGCACCATGGCTGTGATAATAATACCGGTATAGTTATCCCGCGCCGGCGACTGGCAGCCGGCGAACCGGCGGCCAGTCGCCGGCGCGAGAGCGGGGTTCACGGCGTGCGACGATGGCTGGGGCAGATGGTTGAGATCAAGACACCTGGCGAGATCGACGCGGTCAGGGCCGCCGGCAAGGTGGTGGCGGAGGCGCTCGCGGCCGTGCGGGAGCAGGCAGGACCCGGCACCCGGCTGGCCGAGCTTGACGACGTGGCCCGCTCGGTGCTGGCCGAGGCTGGCGCTACCTCGCCGTTCCTCGGGTATCAGCCCGGATTCGCCCAGGTGCCGTTTCCTGCCGTCATCTGCGTCTCGGTGAATGACGCTGCCCTGCACGGCATCCCTGACCGCAGGCGGTTGCGCGACGGCGACCTGGTGGGCATTGACTTCGGTGCCACGCTCGACGGCTGGGTGGCCGATGCCGCGACCTCGTTCACGGTCGGCGAGCCGAGCCGGGCCGACGCGCGCCTCATCGGCTGTGCGGTCGCCGCGCTGCGGGCCGGGATCTCGGCGGCGGTCGCGGGCAACAGGATAGGGGACATCTCGGCGGCGATCAGCAAGCTCGGGCGCGCTGGCGGCTACGGGATCAGTACCGACTTCGGCGGGCACGGCGTTGGCCGCCAGATGCACGAATCGCCGTCCGTGCCCAACGAGGGCAGGGCCGGCCGCGGCCTGAAGCTGACGCCAGGACTGGTAATCGCGATCGAGCCGTGGTTCATGGCGGGCGGGCAAGACAAGTACGTGATCGACGCCGACGGCTGGACGATCCGCACGGCCGACGGCAGCCGCGCGGCACACGTAGAGCACACGATTGCCGTGACCGCCGACGGCCCAGTGATCCTCACCGCCGCCTGATCCGGAGATCCTGCCCTGCGGACGGAGCCGCGCCCCCGTGCGGCGCCATCCGCAGGACAATGACCCTGCCGCTCGTCACGGCCCCGTCGGTGCGTGCCAGGTCCCGGCCGGCGAGCCGGGACGGCACCGCGTCCCCCGGACGCAGGCCCCCCTCCGCGACGTGCGGCTTCCCCCATTCCCCCTGACGGCTCACTCCTCGTTACTGCAGGAGCAAGAAGTGTGCCGCCTGAGGTTCAGTTATACACGCTGTACAGGGGAAACTACGGGCAGTTACAAAAGGAAGCTCCGTTGTCACTCAACGCGACGGCGATTTTCGTGCCCGATCACACCGGGCAAGCCATTGTGCGCCTCAGCCGAAGTCGCACCGCAGGTGCTTGATGCCGTTGATGAAGCTGGAAAGCAGCCGGTCAGGCTCGCCAGCCGCGCGGATGGTCGGCACCCGCAGCATCAGCTCGCGCAGCATCACGGTGATTTCGCGCCTGGCCAGATGGGCGCCAAGGCAGAAGTGCGGCCCGGCACCGCCGAAGCCGACGTGCGGATTCGGCGACCTGGTGATGTCGAACCGGAGCGGGTTCTCGAAGACGGACTCGTCGCGGTTGGCCGACCAGTACATCAGCGCGACCTTGTCACCCTCGCGGAGCTGGTAGCCGTTGAGCTCGGCGTCGCGAGTGAGTGACCTGCGCATCCAGATAACCGGCGAGACGTACCTGACGATCTCCTCCACCGCCCCGGCGATACGCCCCTCGAAGTCGGCGAGCAGCACCTCACGCTGGTCCTGATGCTCGGTCAGCAGCATAAGCGCGTGGGATATTGCGGTGCGGGTGGTCTCATTCCCCGCTACGACAAGCAAGACGAAGAACGAGGCAAGCTCAGCGGTGGTCAGGTGCTCTCCGTCGACGTTCGCGGTAGCCAGTGCCGTGATCAGGTCGTCGCCCGGATCTGCCTGCCGTGCGGCGGCAAGCTCGGTGACCAGGTTGGCCAGGTCAGCCCCCGCGGTCAGGATCTGGCCGATCGCCTCGTCCATGTTGTCGCTGAGGAATTCAGGATCGCCGCCCGCCAGGATGACGTTGGTATTGCGGAGCACCATCTCGTAGTGCTCATCGCCGATGCCCATCATCTGGCAGATGATCTTGAGTGGCAGCCTGGCCGACACATGCTGCACGAAGTCGCAAGGGCCGGCCGCGATCAGGTCGTCGACGATCGACTCGGCCGTCAGCTGCACGTCCTCTTCGAACTTCTTGATCATCTTGGGCGTGAACGCGCGCGACACGATCCGCCGGAGCCTGGCATGCCGCGGGTCGTCCATGTTGATCATCGAGCCGAAGTACTCGTTGAACTCCGGCGGCAAGTCGACCAGGCTCGTCGAGCCTCTGGCTGAGGAGAAGATCTCGGGGTGGCGGCTGGCTTCGACCACGTCGGCGTGCTTGACCAGGGCGTAGTACCCCCCGCCCGCCGCCGAGAACGGAGTCTCAGGATCCGCGAAGTAAGGCGGCGAGTCGAACTCGCGCAGCGCCGCGAACGCCGCGTGCCGATCCGCGAGCGGGACCGACCAGAAGTCGTTCTGCGACAGATCAAGTTCGCCGGTGACCGGGGTGGGATGCGCTGCAGACGTGGTCACTGGAATCCGCCTTTCGGGTCAGATCGCGTCAATCCCCATGGTCGCAGACAACCTGCCATGACGGCAGAGCGCACCCGCCCCAACACCGCCGGTCGCCGCGCACAGGCCCGGGCCGCTAGGTTCAGCCCATCCATCCGACCACGCCGCGCCGATGCCCAGCCTGGGCGGAATGCGCTTTCCCGCCTCGCCGGGCGGCGGAAGCCCGGCCCTCATGGCCGCGAACCGGAGGCCTGGTCGCGGAGTGTTGTCCGTCGTTGCTGCGGAGAGTTCTCGTATCGCGGAGTCTTGACCGTTCTATGCGCCGGCGTTTTCAGGGGGTCGTCGCAACGCGTTCGGCTTCTTGTGTGAGGAGTTTAGCGAGTTGTTCGCGGGGGGTGTGGTAGCCGTAGCGTTTGCGGGGGCGGTCGTTGAGTTCGTCGGCGATGTGCTGGAGGCCGGCGGCTGTGGTGGTGCTGAGGTCGGTGCCTTTGGGGAGGTATTCGCGGAGCAGTCCGTTGATGTTCTCGTTGCTGCCGCGCTGCCAGGGGGCGTGGGGGTCGGCGAAGTAGACGCTGATGCTGGTGGTGTCGGTGATGTGCTGGTGGCGGGCGAGTTCCTTGCCGCGGTCCCAGGTGAGGGTCTTCGCGAACCAGGCGGGCAGTTCGGTCATGCGGCCGATGATGGCGCCGGCGACGGATCCGGCGTCGTGGCCGTGCGGGAGGCGGAGCAGGGTGAGGTAGCCGGTGGTGCGCTCGACGATGGTGCCGACGGCGGAGTTGGATGCTTTGGAGCCCATGATCAGGTCGCCTTCGTGGTGGCCGGGCACGAGCCGTCCCTCGACTTCGGCGGGGCGCTCGCCGATGGGGACGGCGCCGATGATGCGGCCGCGTGTTTCGCCGCGGCCGCGGGGGCGGCGCAGCTGGCGGCCGCTGCGCAGGCAGGCTTTCAGCTCCCGCCGCAGCTCTCCGCGCGGGTAGACGTAGATCGACTGGTAGATGGTCTCGTGGCTGACCTGCATGTCCTCATCGCCGGGGTGGTCAATTTTCAGCCTCCCGCTGATCTGTTCGGGGGAGAACCGCCGGTCCAGGAGCTGCTGTACCCGCTGGCGGAGCTCCGGGTGCCGGGACAGCCTTGACGGCCTGGGCCGCCGCTGCCGCTCCCATGCCAGGTTGCCCGCCCGCACCGGCAGGTAATGCCCGGTCTTCGGGTCGGCGTTGCGCTTGAGCTCCCGGCACACCGTGGAGGCGTTCACGCCGGTCCGCGCGCCGATCGCCCGCAGCGACAAGCCGGTCTCGCGCAGCCGCGCGATCTCGTGCCGCTGCCCGTCGTCCAGGTACCGGTCGCTGTAAGTCGTTCCAGGGGGTCTGCACACTCCGCCGATCTTGTGGTACAGGCCGTACGCGAACGTCTTCGACACGCCGGCCAGCGGCCCGGCGCGGTTCGGATTCAGCCCCGCGGCGAGGTGCTCCAGCAGCACCCGCACCCGTTCCGGATCAACGCCGCGGCGGCCCGGCCGGGCCGCCCGCCGGGCCGCCGCCTCCCGCTTGACCGCCAGCCGGGACACCCCGCTCACCCGCCGGTCCAGCTCGTAAGCAAACGACTTCGACACCCCCGCCAAAGCCGCTGCCCGCATCGGATTCACACCCGAAGCCAGCAACTCCAGCGTCCTGGCCACCACCTGAGGATCCACACTGCGCCCCATCGCCCGCTCCCACCCAAATCAGAGCGTTGCGACAATCCCCTGAGCGAGCCGCCCGGAAAGCCTCCGCGCAGCGAGAAGTCTCCGCGCCGGCCCGCGACAGCATCAGGCTGATCCGGGTTGCTGGTCACGGCCGCGTCTGACAGCATCGTGGCCCTCCCTGTTGCTGTTGATCACTGGTTTTAACAGCAACGTGGCCCTCCCTGATGTTGTCCTGACAGCAACGGGGAGGGCCACGTTGCTGTCAGAAAGGACCGCTGACAGCAACAGGGAGGGCCACGATGCTCACACTTCCCCGGCGGCACCGTGCTGGAGCACGGCGCGTCGGGCTGGGTTCGGGTGGCCGGGGCGGGCTGGGTTCGGAGGGGTGAAAGGCCTGGGAGACTGGCTGGTAGGGGGATTGGCCGGGCGAGGGGGAGCTAGCGCGGTACCGGCGCGCTAGCGGGGTATCGGGGAGCTAGCCGGGGACGCCGGGCATGTAGCCGAGGACATCGACGATCTGGCCGACGGTGATCTTGCCCTTGCGGAGGACGGTGGCCTCGACGCCGGTGCAGTCGACCACGGTGGACAGGACGCCAGGCTCGATCGTGCCGCAGTCCAGGAAAACCGCCGTGTGTTCAGCGAGCTCGCCGATGGAGTCCTGGCCTTCGACGATGCCGCCGCTCGAGGCGCGGGCCGCTGAGGCGATGAGCGGACCGGTCCGGCTCAGAACCTCGATCGCGACGTCCTGCTCGGGGACCCTGACCTGGACGAATCGCTCGTCGCCGCCGACGTGCCAGCGCAGCGACGGCGACGCCGGGACGATGAGGGTCATCGGGCCCGGCCAGAAAGCGTCCGCGAGCAGCCTGGCGTGATCGGGCGCCTGCATCGAAATCCCGTCGAGGACTTGCTTATTGCTGATCAGCACTTGCAGCGGCGTTGTTTCCGCGACGCCTTTCGCGGTACGTATCGTGTTCGCTGGCGCTTCGCCGAACGCGTATCCGGCGAGCGCGTAGGACGTATCGGTCGGCAAAATGATCAGGCCCTGGCTGAAGATGGCTGAAACGGCTGCGGCGATGCCCTGGGATCGTGCTTCCTCGTCGAGGCAGTCGAAGACCTGCACGGCCAGCTCCAATCCGGGTGTGCCGGCGTGTACGGCGCCGGTGCATGTCCCAGGCGGTCACGCTAGCATGACGGCTCGTAGCGGTGCCCGCTTGGGTGGCGAGTGCCTGGTTATGCGCTGACCTGCACCGGGGGTTCCGGGTGCCGTCGGCCAAGCGGAGGCGTCAATGACCCAGTTCGAGTTCATCAGGCCGCACTCGGCGAGCCGGATGCTCACCCTCACCGAGGTCGCCCGGATCGCGGACAGCCTGCGGCGGGGTTCGCTGGCCGTGCTGCCGACCGAGACCGGCTACATGCTCGCGGCGATCGCGACTTCGATTCCGGCGGTTGAGCGTGCGTTCGCGGTAAAAGAGCGTCATCATTCGCAGGTAATGCACGTTGCGTGCGCATCGCTGCATATGGCTGGCTCGATTGGCCAGCTGAGCCCGCTGGCATTGCGAGTGCTCGGAGAATTCACGCCTGGTCCGGTCTCCGTCATTGTCCCCAAGACCTCGGTGCTTCCTGACCGGCTGGTCACGACCGACGGGACAGTCGGAATACGGATACCTGATCACCCGGCTACGCTCCAGGTCATCGGCGAGGTCGCGGTGCCGCTGACGGCGACCAGCCTGAATGTCAGCGGCACGGCTCCCGTGCCGGTCAGGGATCTCGATCTGGACACGCTGAACTGGCCGGCCGACGAGGTCATCTACGTCGTCGAAGACGACGATTCCGTGCGGTACGGCACGGGATCGACGCTGGTACGGCTGTCGGGCGATGAACTGGACGTGCTGCGGGCGGGTCCGGTCACCGAGCAGGTCATCCGCGAGGTCGCGGGCATTCCCGGCTATCTGGAGACCGCCGCGCGGCGCTGACGCGCCGACCGCGACCCGCCGTCGGCTTCCGGCGGCGGGCCTGTCCTGATCGCGATCGCGACCTGCGCCGGTAGCCCGGCCAGGCCGAGCAGGGTGCACGCGATCGCGGTGCGGCCGGCGCGCAGCAGGAGCCAGTCAGAGCCGGCTACCTGCCTGACGTCCACCGCGGGGCCGTCGATCAGTCCGCTGCCCGCGCACGAGGCGAGCGCGCGGGCGAGCGCGAGCCTGCCGTCGGCATCGGTGCGGGCAAGGCGTTCGTCGCCGAGAACCGCGAGCCAGCCCTCGGCGTCACCGGTGCCGCTGCCCTTGCGGCCGTGCCTGGCCGTCTGCCACGCGCATCCAGCGTTCCCGCTGGCCCGTACCTGGAGCGACAGGCCAGACAGGCCGATGTCGCCCGCTGCCCGGAGCCAGCCTTCGCCGCCCTTCAGCGCCCCGGCGTCGGCGCGGCGCCCGATCCTGACCTCGAGTTCGGGATCGAGCCCGAGCTCGGCCGCGGCCCGCTGAAGGAAGCAGCCCGCCAGCGGGACAGGCCATGGGCGCACGCGCGGCAGCGAGCCCGCATCCCGCATCCGCAGGCCGCGCAGGCTCATGACGGTCTGGCCAGCGGCGTCGGTGGCATGGACGTTCCAGGATGTCTCTGGCTGACCGGAGGTCACGATGGCGGACGGGAGTGCGGGCTCCGCGGGATCGCCGGGCCTCGGGCTCGGGACGCTCGGCATGGTCTCGGGTCCGCTGGCCGGGGGACCAGCCTGGGCCGGAACAGCTACCTGGGCCGCCATGATCGTTACGATCCCGGTCACCGGGCGGCCGCTGAACGTGGCCGAGTCGCAGCCTTCGAATAGCAGCCTCCTGTGCGGTACGCAGGACTGGATCACCTGCAGCGCGGCGTCGGTGATGGCCGGGCTGCCGAGCACGAGCTCCGGCTCGCCGGCCTCGCCGGCCTCGCCGGTAACGTTGGCCTCGCCGGCCTCGCCGGTAACGTCGGTCCCGTCCGCAACGCCGGCCAGGCCGAACCAGGGCGCCTCGTCGAGCCCGCTGACGATGCCGGTCGCGGCGAGTGCCCCGGCCATCCGGATCGAGGTCAGCCGCATGAACCGGCCGGTCTGGAAGCACACGGGGCCGTAAATGTCCGCTGGCTCAAGCAACCCAGCGGAGTCTTGACGACCAGGCCGGCGGCGCTTCGCCGGAGACTCGGCGGCGCTCGCGGCCCTGGCAGCGTGAGTCTGCTCCGTAGCCTGACCGGAGCTGAACGTGGCACGGAAGTGGTCGACCGCGTAACCAGTGCCCGCATCGCGGATCACGACTGCCACGCTGTCGTCCTCGTCACGCTGCGCGCAGATTCTGATCACCGGCGGCTGCTGGCCCGCGGCCAGCACGACCGGGGCGCTCATCGAGATCCTCCGGGCCGCGCGCATCGGCCTGCCGGCCAGCGTGGACGCGACCTCGGCCATTGCCTCGAGCGCCATCGCGGGCGGCAGCAGGCCGACGCCGTCGATCAGGTAGTCAGCGAGGTACGGATCGGCCTGCGGGGTGAGCGTGGCCTCTGTGATGAGTTCCGCGCCTGGGTACCGCAGGCGGACCCGCTCGATGAACCGCCGGCGTGGCACCGGGGATGCGGCACAGCCCACGCCCGCCACGGCAACCGGGACAGGGGCCTGGTGCCCGACCCGGCCGTGCATGGCCACCCTCGGCGGCGGATCGCCGGCCGCGAGCAGCTTGAGCAGAAGCCGGGACCCCGTAGCCGTTGGCATCGACGCGTAACCAGCCTGGCGCAAGCTCGAGGCAAGGTCATGCCGCTCGCCGAGGCCCGCCCCCGCCCAAGTCGGCCAGTCGACGTGCAGCGCCTGGCAGCCCGGACCGGCGGATGCGAGTTGTTCACCATAATCGGCGAGCACTCCCGCGGACAGCGCGGCCAGGCTTTCCTGCGCGAGGCCGTAGCGCCCGATGACTGACCCGAATGTCATGATCAGCTTGAGCTGATCGGCCGGGGTGCGCCTGATGCCGTCCCTGGCCCGCACGGCCGTCACGACCTGGTCGAGCGCGCGGGCCTGGCCGAGCACGTGAGCTCGAAGGACGGCCGGCGTCAGGTCGGCGACCGGGCGCGGGGGCGGGGTCGCGGCGGCGTGCGCGACCGCGGTCACCCGGCCGAGTCTCAGTTCGATCCGGCGGATCGCGGCGTCGAGCGCCGCGGTGCTGGCGAGGTCGACGACTTCGTAGCAGACGATCGCGCCGCCGAGCCTGAGCTGCTCAAGGGTCTCGAGCACGGCCTCATCGCGGCTGGGATGGTCACGGCCGATGACCGCGATCGCAGCGCCCCCGCAGGCCAGGACCTGAGCCAGTACCAGGCCGGCGGCTCCGGAGCCGCGCGTGATCAGGACCACGTCGTCGGGGCCGACAGGGAATCCGGCGCCGCTGGCGGGCGTGAACGGGCACATCGCCGGCTCGGCGAGGCCGCCATCTGGCGTGATTGCCAGCTCCCTGTAGCGGCCTGGCTCGGTGCCGACCTTGCGTGCCGCCGCGATGCCTTCGGCGGTCAGCGGGGCGCGGATCGCCGTGATGCCCGCATGGGGGTGCTCGGCATGCAGGGTCGCCCACAGGCCGGCAAGCCCCGGGTCCGGGCTGATCGCGACCAGCGTGCCGGTGCGGACCGCGTCCTGGGCGGCGAGCACGGCGGCTTGGATGGTGCCCTCGTCGCGGGCGCGGCCGAGGAGGGCGACGGTGCGGGAAGCGGAGTGTTCGTGGTGGAGGACACTGCCTATCAGGGCCATGGCTGGCTCGCAGCCGCCCGCGTACACCCGCCAGGGACCTTCGTCCGGCGTGGCAATGGGCCTGGCCGGCGTGATGAGCTGCTCGGCATAGCAGCATGCCCACGGCCCGACTCCGGCGATCCGGCGGCTGGCGGCGGCTGGTTCCGGTGTGCTGCGGGCGTTCTCCTCGGGGGCTGGCCTGGGCTCGGGGGCTTGTTCAGGCTCGGGGGCTGGCCTCGGCGCGGGAGCGGGAGCGGGAGCCGGGGCGGGCGGTGGCGCGGCCAGGGGCGGGGCGGAGGTCGTGGCGGGTGACGGGACAGCTACGGGGCGGGCCCGCGGCTCCGCCGGCACGCGCGTCTGGCATGGACTGGCGATGAAGATCTGCTCGCGCCAGATGTCGATCGGCCTGGCCAGCCGGCCGGCGTAAAGCAGCTCAGGCCTGGTCAAGGCTCCCGCGGCGTACAAGGCCGCTGCTGGCCGGGCGATGTTGCGGTCTTCGTCCGGATCGGAGTCGATGGTCACCACGGCGACCTCGCGGCAATGGCCGCCGCCTTCCTCGCCGCTGCTGATCCGGCCGATGGCCGTGGTCAGGTCGCGATCGCGGCCAGACCGCAGGATCAGGCTGGCGCCCGCGACGCCCGCGCGCACCGCCGTGGCCAGCCGCTGATCGGCCGGAATCGGCAGCGCGCTTCCTGTGGCGGCCGCGCGGGCGTCGAGGAGCTCGGCGCTGAGCAGGTGCGCGAGCTCGGCGGCGCTGGTCACCTCGGTGCCCGTGCATCCGGAGATCAGCCGGCAGCGCGGATCAGCGAAGTCGCAGGCGGCGAATTCGTCCACGGCCTCGCGCAGGCTGCCAGCGGCCTCGGTTGGTGGTGCCGACAAGGCTGCGTGGCGCAGCGCGTTCAGTGTTCTGGCGCCATCCTTGCTTATGCATCCCGCCCAGACGAGGCCGGCTAGCTCGCCAGCGCCATGCCCGACTACTGAAGCCGGCCGGACGCCGAGTTCGTCAAGCCTGCGCAGGACGGCCAGGGCGTGATTCAGGTGCTGTTCGCGCGGGGGCTGCCGCGGATTCGCCGCGGGCTGGTTGCCGGACTGGCCGGCGAGCAGCAAGGTGACGGCCCCGTCAGCGCCGTCGGCCGCGAAGATGCCCGGCCTGGCGGTGACGGCACCAGGAGCTAGCCTGGGCAGGATGGTGATCGCTTCGCTGGCGAGCCTGGCTAGCTGTTCCTGCCGGGTGGCGATGATCGCGACCTTGAGCCTCGCCTGGGCGGCGGCCTCGGCGGAGAGTCGGCAGGCCAGGTCGCCGAGCTGAGCATCCGAAAGCCACGGCCCCACTTGGGCGATCCGCGACAGGATAGCTGTCAGCGCGGCGCGGTCAGCCGCATGCAGGAGAAAGGTCCATGGATGAGCTGCCGGCAGGCCAGAGCCGGGTGACGTCTCAGCGCAAGGCCGGGTCCTGGCCGGGTGCGGGCGTTGCGTGACCGCGGGACCTGCCTCGGTGCCCGGCTGGCCTGGCTTGTGCTGGCCCGGGCTGTGCTGCTGGCCTGGCTTGCGCTGGCCTGGGTTGCGCTGGCCTGGGTTGCGCTGGCCTGGGTTGCGCCCGAGCACGATGTGCACGCTGAGGCCCTCGCCATCGCTTCCGCTGATCCCGGCGAGCATGGTCGAGTCGGGCCATGGTTCGGGCAAGCCGGGAAGGCGCAGGCTCGCGCCTCCGTCGCGCAGTATCCGATGCGGTGCACCGACGCCCGTTGACGGCGGCACTACTCCGTTCGTCGCGGCGAGCACTGTCTTGATCAGGCCCGCAGCGCCCGCGGCAGCCCTGGCGTTGCCGATGTTGGCAGTGATGGAGCCAAGCGCCGCCTCGCGCCTCGCACCCGGCCGGAGCATGGCAAGCGCGGTCAGTTCCGCCTCATCCGCCTGCGCGAGGCCAGTGCCGCAGCCCTCCACGAGCTGAAGGTCGGCCGGGTCAACTCGCGCCATGGCGTACGCGCGGCGCATCGCCAGCAGCAGGCCGGCCGGATCAGCCGAGCTCCGGTGCAGCCGACCCGCCGAGGCCATGCCCCAGCCGAGCAGTTCGGCATAGACGGGCAGGCCTGATCTCTTCGCGTCGGCGGCCCGCATGAGCAGGACCATGCCGCAGCCTTCACCCGGCAGGAACCCCGTGGGGTTCTGATCGTAGATCCGCACATCGGAGGTGGCCAGCACGCCTGCCTTGGCTAGCCCGATCAGGTCGAGCGGATCCAGGCTGACGTCAACGCCGCCCGCGATCGCGACATCGAGTTCACCGCGGGCCAGGGCCGAGCAAGCCGACGTGATCGCGGCCAGCGACGACGCGCCCCCCGCGTCGACCGCAAAACCGCCGCCCCGAAGGTCAAGGTGGCCGCGCACGGTAGCCGCGATGGTGCCTGGCGCCGCGCCCGCCAGCGTCGGCGCGGTCACCGGCGGCAGCGGCGCGAGATACTGTGCCGCCGCGGACCGCAGCACCCGCTCGGCCAGTTCGGCCGAGATGTCGCAGGCATGGAGCGCGTCGGCGATCACCTGCCGTGCATACGGCCAGCGGAGCCGCAGAGCTGAGGCCCTGGACACGTCGCCGGCGAGGGTATTGCCGATGAAGACGCCGGTGCGTTCCTTGGGCAGGCCGGTACCGCCGGCGAAGCCGGCCGCCGCGAGCGCGCGGGCAGCGGTCTCGAGCGCCAGCCAGTGAGCCGGGTCCGTGCTCAGGTAGTCCGCATGAGAGATGCCAAACGCGGCCCGGTCGAACTGCCAGCCCTCGATGAGCGCGGCCCTGGTGCTGTACGTGGCGTCGGGAGTCGCGGGATTCGAGCTGTAGTAGTCGGCAAGGTCAAGCCGGCAGGGCGGAATGCGGCGGAATGCCCGCCGCCCGGTCGTGATCACCTGGAACAGAGCCGCGGCGTCATCGGCGTCGGGGAAACGGCAAGCCAGGCCGACAACGGCGATGGAGTCTTGGCTCGCGGCGGGTTCACCGGATTCGGGGTGCTTGGGGTGCTCGGGAGGTTCGGTTAGTTCGGGGTGCTCGCGAGGTTCGCCTGGGTTGGGGTGCCCGGGGGGGTCGCCTAGGTTGGGGTGCCCGGGGGGTTCGCCTAGGTTGGGGTGCTCGGGGGAGTCGCTCCCGGGGACTGCCAGGCGCCGGGCACCTCGGCCGCCAACGATCGTCACGCTCTCTGCGAGATCGGCCGACTCGCACGACTCGCCGAGGCTGTCGGCGTGTCCCGAGTCGGTCCCGGCGGCAGCGCCGCTTCTGTCACCGAACTCACTGCTATGAGCTGTGTCGGCATCGGCATCGGCATGGCGCTGGCGAGTCTTGGCAATGCGGCGCGCGCCGTCATAAACCTGCTCGCCCGTGCGAGAATGACTGGATCGCCGAAAATTCATTATTCCCCCGAACATTACTCGCCCGCGTAACCTGTGCAGCGTAATGACCGCTGTTTGCCCAGGTCAGACGTTGCCGCCGACCGACACGACATTATCAATGGGCGTTGAGATCGCGCTCAAGAAACTTTAAGCAGACGCGTCAGCGGGTATTGAGCTATTCGCATATTGCTTATCTAGTGCTGGTGAGTCGTCAATTGTCGGCCGTTTCCGGTTGAGCTACGCAGGCGGTCTCGATCGTGGCGGCGGTCTCGATCGTGGCGGCGGTCTGGATCGTGGCGGCGGCTGGACCATGGCGGAGGGCTGGACCATGGCGGAGGGCTGGACCGTGGACTCGGGCATGATCATGGACGATCCGGACCGGGACAGCATCAGGTCGGCCATGCTGTTGCTGCGGGCCGTCCGGTAACAGCAACGTGGCCCTCCCTGTTGCTGTCAGCGGTCCGTTTTGACAGCAACGTGGCCCTTCCTCTTGCTGTCGGGACGACATCAGGGAGGGCCACGTTGGTCTGTAAACAGGGGTGATTTGTCCCCGTTTACACCGATGCACCAGCGCCGGCCCGCCGGCACGGATGGTTGCTGTTAAAACCAGTGGCCAACAGCAACAGGGATGGCCACGTTGCTGTTAGAGGCGGGCGTGACCAGCAACCCGGGCCGCCCGTATGCTGCCGCCGGCCGCCGGCCGCCGGCGCCGGGCCGCCGGGGCGTGCTCTCGCCTGACGGTTCCGCAAGGTGTCCGAAGGGCTCCCCGGCCTGATCACGAGTCACGCGACAGCCTCACGCCACCCGGGCCAGCCCAGGCCGAGTGACGCAATCCGCTGGACGGAATCATTGTTGGCGTCGGGTACGCACGGTGCGATATCATGTGTCCGTGCGTCGAGCCAACCTGCTCCTTACTGAGCCGCGCTGACCAGATTTACGTTGGCGCGGCTACCCCTCGTGGATCGAGGGGTTTTTTGTTTGGAGGCAGGCTTGACTGGGCCATCGCCCGGTCACCAGACATCGCGAGGAAGCAATGGCAGCCGTTGAAGACGCAGGCGTGACCAGCGTCGGTCACCCCGGGACCAGCGTCAGTGACCCCGAGTCAGCTGGTCCCCCTCAGGCACCACAGGCAACCCAGGACACGCGGGCGATACACGAGGCTCGCGCAGCCCTGGTGACTGGAGCCGACCAGCAGCAGGAGAAGTGGGACCCAAGGTCGGTTCAGAGCAAGTGGCTGGCCAGGTGGGACACCATGGGAGTCTTCGTGGCCAGCGATGATCCCGCCGATCCGCGGCCGCGCAAGTACGTGCTCGACATGTTTCCTTACCCGTCCGGCGATTTGCACATGGGTCATGCGGAGGCCTATGCGGTCGCCGACGCGATAGCGCGCTATTACTTCCAGCGCGGCTACAACGTGCTGCACCCGATCGGCTGGGACGCTTTCGGCCTGCCCGCCGAGAACGCCGCCATCCGGGGCAACAGTCATCCCGCCGACTGGACGTATGCGAACATCGAGACGCAGGCCGCGTCGTTCCGGCGGTACGCGCTGTCGTTCGACTGGACCAGGCGGCTGCACACCTGCGATCCCGAGTATTACCGGTGGACGCAGTGGCTGTTCCTGCGGCTCTACGAGCGCGGGCTGGCCTACCGCGGGGACGGCTATGTCAACTGGTGCCCGGTCGACCAGACGGTGCTGGCCAACGAGCAGGTCGTCGACGGGCATTGCGAACGGTGCGGTGCCGAGGTCGTCAGGCGAGTGCTGACGCAGTGGTATTTCAAGATCACCGAGTACGCCGACCGGCTGCTGTCGGACATGGAGCCCATCTCGGACAAGTGGCCCGACCGGGTGCTGCTGATGCAGCGCAACTGGATTGGCCGGAGCGAGGGTGCCGAGGTCAGGTTCGCGATTGACGACCGGGACGAGCCGGTGACGGTCTTCACCACCAGGCCGGACACCCTGTACGGCGCGACGTTCTTCGTCGTGGCGGCCGACTCGGCGCTGGCCGCGGAACTGTGCGCACCCGAGCACCGCGGCGAGTTGGACAGCTACGTGCGGCAGGTCGGCAAGCTGACGGACATCGAGCGTCAGTCGGCCGAGCGCCCCAAGACGGGAGTGTTCCTGGGCAGGTACGCGGTCAACCCCGTCAATGACGAGATTATCCCGGTCTGGGCGGCCGACTACGTCCTGCCTGACTACGGCACGGGCGCCATCATGGCCGTGCCCGCGCACGATCAGCGTGACCTGGATTTCGCGAGAGCATTCGGCCTGCCGGTGCGGGTCGTCGTGCAGACCGACCTGCCCGACCCGGCGGAGACCTGGAAGGCCACGCCCGGGGATGGCGTCCTGGTCAACTCGGGTCTGCTGAACGGCATGCACAAGACCGAGGCGATCGCCGCGATTACCGAGATCCTGGCCGCCAAAGGCGAGGGACGCGGCGCCGTCACGTACCGGCTGCGCGACTGGCTGGTGTCGAGGCAGCGCTTCTGGGGCGCGCCGATTCCGATCGTGTACTGCGATGGCTGCGGCGAGGTGCCGGTACCGGACGATCAACTGCCGGTCCGCCTGCCCGATCTGCGCGGTGAAGACCTCGCGCCCAAAGGCGTCTCGCCGCTGGCCGGGGCGACCGACTGGGTCAACACGCAATGTCCCAAATGCTCGGGACCGGCACGGCGCGACACCGACACGATGGACACCTTCGTCGACTCGTCCTGGTATTTCCTGCGGTATTGCTCGCCGCAGTATGAGTTCGGGCCGTTCGAGGTCGACGCGGTGCGCCGGTGGTGCCCCGTCGACCTGTACGTCGGCGGCGTCGAACACGCCATCTTGCATCTGCTGTACAGCAGGTTTCTCACCAAGGTGCTGCATGACCTGGGCACGGTCGACTTCGCCGAGCCGTTCCTGAGCCTGGTGAATCAGGGCCAGGTCATCAATCAGGGCAAGGCCATGTCGAAGTCGCTGGGCAACGGCGTGGACCTGGGCCAGCAGCTAGCTGAGCACGGTGTGGACGCCATCCGCCTGACCATGCTGTTCGCGAGCCCGCCCGAAGACGACATCGACTGGGCTGACGTGCACCCCGAGGCATCGTCCAAGTTCCTGGGCCGGGTCATGCGCATCGCCTCCGAAGCCGGGGCCGGCAGCCCCGCAGGCGCCGGGGGAGCGGCCGGAGCCTCGCCTGAGACCGGTGACATCAGGCTGCGCAAGGTCACTCACCGGACGATCGACGAGGTCACCAGGCTGATCGAGTCCGCCAGGCTGAACGTGGCCGTCGCGCGGTTGATGGAGCTGGCGACGGCCACCCGGCGGGCGATCGACACCGGTCCCGGTGCCGGCGACGCTGCGGTGCGGGAGGCCGCCGAAACGCTGACCATCCTGTTGTCGCTGTTCGCCCCCTACACCGCAGAGGAATGTTGGGAGCAGCTCGGTCATGAGCCGACCGTGGCTCTGGCCGGCTGGCCGGACGCGGACCTCGCGCTGCTGGTTCAGGAGGAGATCACCTGCGTCATCCAGGTGAACGGCAAGGTGCGCGACCGGCTTCAGGTGCCCCCGTCCATCTCCGAAGACGAACTGCGCGGGCAGGCGCTGGCCGCTCCGGGGATCGTCAAGGCGCTGGCCGGGCGCGGGGTCTCCAAGGTCATTGTCCGGGCGCCCAAGCTGGTGAACATAGTCCCGGCGTCGGACTGACCTTTGATTGCCGCGGGACCGGGCTGATGGCCGCCAGCCCGGTCCCTGGTCACACCCGGCGCAGTACCGCGACGACACGCCCCAGGATCTCCGCTTCGTCACCAGGAATCGGAGTGTAGGCGGGGTTGTGCGGCATCAGCCAGACGTGGTTGCCCGAGCGCTTGAACGTCTTGACCGTCGCCTCGCCGTCGATCATCGCGGCGATAATGTCACCGTTCTCCGCGACCGGCTGCTGCCTGACGACGACCCAGTCCCCGTCGACGATGCCGGCATTCATCATCGAGTCGCCGACGACCTTGAGCAGGAACAGCGTGCCCTCGCCGACCAGTGCCCTCGGCAGCGGGAAGATGTCCTCGATCGACTCCTCGGCCAGGATGGGCCCGCCGGCCGCGATCCGGCCGACGACCGGCACGTACGCCGCCTCCTGCGACGTGATGTCCATCGGCACGTCTTCGTCGAAACTGGCATCCGGCCGTACGGCTGGGTGCCCGGGCAGGCGGACCTCGACAGTGCGGGGCCGTCCGGCGTCGCGCCGCAAATAACCCTTGTTCTGCAAGGTCGACAATTGGTAGGAGACGCTTGAGGTGCTGGTCAGGCCGACCGCCTCGCCGATCTCCCGCATCGAGGGCGGATAGCCGCGCCGCTGCACCGACTCGCGAATGACCTGCAGCACTTTACGCTGCCGCCAGGTGAGCACATGGTCGGGGTCGGGCTGATCAGGCAGATCGGGAACGGGTACTGGCACGCTGCCACGTGGCTTCCGGCCCGGCCTGCTTCGTGGCCGGCCATCGCTACCTCGTTCGATATCGGTGTCCTCTGCCGAGACGCCGGTCATGGCCGAGCCGCCCCCCGTCCTTGCTCGGTTTACCCCTCCAATTTCTGAGTCGCTGTTCATCTAGTCCTCCGGTCAGTGGCTGCTGTCAGTGCAGACGCTAGCGCCTGGCACTGACGACATCAAACATCTGTTCGACAGTTCTCGAAAGTGTCGGACCCCTGCGGTATAACGTCTCTCGTACCTTCGTTCGATCGAACGTTTCTACGATAGAGCAGAGGTTCGATCGAACTGTCGTTCGCCAGGAGGAGGCAGGCAATGGGCATGACAAGCGCAGCCGAGGCGAATCTCGACGCCAGGGTCAGGCCGCAGATCGTAGCCATGCGGTCCCGCACCTCTTATCCCAGACGGCGCCAGGCCGAAGCTGCCCAGCAAGAGGCAGCTTCGGCGTCAGCGCAGGCCGACACGCCGGCGCCGACCTCAGCGGCACCGACCCCGCCGGCACCGATCATGCCGGCACCAACCCCGCCGGCGCCGACCATGCCGGCACATAACTCCTCGATATCAAGTTCCCCCGCTCTTACGGCTCCGAGCCCGCGAGCGTCGGCTGCGAAATCCGCGCAGCGAAGCCCAATCCGGCTCACGATGCGAGGCCGGATCGTGGTTGGCGCCCTGGTCGTCATGGGCGTCGCGGCCGTGGCCGGCCTGATCTGGTTCGCGATCGCCGGCGAAGCCCAGGCGTCGAGCCAACTCAAGCCGGGCGCGCCGGCGGGCAACTCAGTATTGCGCGTGGTTGTCCGGCCGGGGGACACGCTGTGGGGAATCGCAGCCAAGGCCGACCCGGCAGCCGACCCGCGCGCCGTTATCTCTCAGATCGAAGAACTCAACGCGCTGAGCAGTACAGCCATCACGATCGGCCAGGTGCTGTTCGTGCCCAGGGGGTGATAGAGCGGGGCGAGGCCGGGCTCGCCTTCTTGGCGTACCAGCTAAGACCCGGCGGTGCCCGGCCGCTAGCCGCTTCGGCACGACCACTCGCCAGGCCTCGGTCACCAGCTCCCTGGCCTCGCCCCGGCTCACCGCATCCATGCGGCCGGTGACTGCGGTGAGTTCCCGCGCCCAGCCGTTATTCGCGGAGCGTTCTCCGCGCCGCAGGCATGATCCCGGAGCGTTCTCCGCGCCTTAGGCATGATCCCGGAGCGTTCTCCGCGCCCTAGGCATGATCCCGGAGCGTTCTCCGGCGCTGTCGCGGAGAGTTCTCGCAGTACGGAGACTTTACAGTGCTATTTGCGGAAAACCCTCCGCGCAACGAGAAGTCTCCGCGCCGGAGGCGGGAAGTCTCCGCGCAGCGAGAGTCGCCCGGGCGGAGCGCCGCCAAGGCTCGACAACATGGATGCGCGAAGCGACACCCGATCCGGAACACCAATGCCCGCACTCATGGTCCTGTTGGTTTATTGGGTTCGGGCGGCGGGGTGAGCAGCGCCAGGGCGATCAGGCCGGGCCGCTCTAACTGACCCCTGTGCTGGTTTCCGTGATCATGACCCGGTGCATGATCACGGAAATCTACGCAGGTCAGGGCATAGGCAAGGATCCGTGATCATGCCCGCCGCCATGATCACGGAAACCAGCCCCTGCCGGCGCCCGGCAGACAACCACCCCACATGGCACAACCCGCCTCCACTGTCTCAAATTCACCCCGACAGCCCCAACCTCCGATAAACCAACAGATTTCGATGCGCGATGCGCGCTCCCGTGGATGAGAATGGCGGTGTCCACGTGGCCCAGGTGGGGGCCATTAACGTATCAGGATCATTCATGCGGCCATGCCCGGGCACCAGTCAGCACACCAGGCACCGTAACCTCATACGCAACATGAGCACCGGGGTGGGCGACTCACCAGGCCGCGCTCAGCTGTCGATTCTCGTTGATCACTCACCGGCCGACGCGCACAATGGCGAGGGCTGGTAATCATCACTATTGTGTGGTCCTGTTAGTAGCGGGACGGATGTTGTGTCAGCCAGGTGCTGGGTTCTAGCGCAGATGGGTCTCGGATCGGAGGTTTCGTGAGCGCCGGTCGGTCTTGTCGCCTTCGCGGATTCGCGGCGGTCGGGTTGCTGAGCGCCCTGGCTGCGGGCCTGGGGATCTCGCCTGCCTTGGCCCCTGCGCTTGCGGCCGGCGTGAGCGACCGCGCCGCCGCCGCGAGCTCCCGCGCCGCCGCCGCGGCGGCGAGCCCCCGCGCCGCGCGGTCGAGCACGCCCACTGCGCGGTCGAGTGCGCGTGCCACTCGGTCGGCTGCCCGCGCCGCGCGGTCGAGATCGCGGCGGGCTACGGCGACGATCGCGGTCGGTCGGCTTCCGGACTCGGTTGCCGTCGACGAGCGGAACGGTACCGTCTGGGTGGCCAACAGCCTGGATAGCACGGTGTCGGAGATCAGCGAGGCAAGCCTGACAGTGATCGCGACGGTCAAGGTCGCGGCGAGCCCGGTCGGCGTTGCTGCTGATTCCAGGACCGGCGCGATCTGGGTGACCTGCCTGGGTCCGTTCGGCAAGCCATCCGACGACAACGTTGTCACCGAGATCAGTGATAGCACCCGGAAGGTACTAGCCACCATCAAGGTTGGCCGGGCGCCATTCGGGATAGCCGCCGACTCGCGCACCGGATTGGTCTGGGTCGCGAATACCAATTCCTCTAGCTTGTCGGAGATCAGCGAGAACCGTGCCACCGTTGTGGCGACCGTTCGGATGAGCAAGCGCGATGCTCCCGACGGCCTGGCTGTGGACCAGAGGACCGGGACGGTGTGGGTCGCGAGCCTGGGCGGCAGGGTCGAGGAAGTCGCCGAGGCAACCAGGTCGGTCGGCGCGGCGATCCGGGTGAGGCCGAGCGCGCCGCGTACCTCGCCGGGCGCCATCGCCGTCGACTCGGTTACCGGGACCGCCTGGATCACAAGCGACGTCTATAACGGCGGCAGCCTGTACTCGAACTCCGCCTCCGGCGTCAGCCTGGCGACCCGCGCGATCACCGCAACTGTCCGTGTTCCCAGGTCCGGGCTGTTCGCCGATGTCGCTGACGCGATCGCGGCCGATCCGGCCACGGGCACGATCTGGGTCGCTGAGAACGGCTTCAACTCAGTCACGCTGATCAGCGAGGGCAATCTTTCCGTCGCTAGAAATCTGCCGACCGGCAATGCGCCTGTCGCCATTGCCGTGGACTCGCGCACCAGCACGGTCTGGGTCGTCAATAACCTGGACAACACGGTCAGCGAGTACTCTTACAGCCACCCCAGGATTACCTCGCCTTCGCTGATCAGCCTGCGAGCTGGGGCCAGGGCCAGGTTCGCCGTGCACACCAGGGGCTTCCCGGTCTGCGTCATGACCGCAACAGGCGAGCTGCCTCCCGGTCTGCACGCCCGGCTTGGGCGCGGTGCCATCTTCCTCGCCGGCAGGCCATCGCCAACCGCGCGGGGGCGCACGTACCGAATTTTGGTATCAGCCGACAACGGCATCGGCGGCGCCGCAGGCGCCGGGGGCGCGACGCAGCAGTTGGTAATCAAGGTGCGCTAGGAGCCAGGCAGGCAGCCCGGCCACCGAAGGCCTTAACGGCCAGCCGGCGTTACCGGTAACGGCGGACGGCAGCAGCCAGGTTGTCGAGAAACTGACGACCGAGCGGGCTCCGGTCGGCCGCACCGACGACTGCGAGGTAAGCGAAGATCCGCCAGAGCTCACGCCGTTCAGCGAAGCCGCGGCTGAGCGGCATGACCTCACGGTAGGCGTCGAAGACAACCCGAGGCACTGGCTCGAAGTAGTCGAGCAGGGCCAGGTCGACTTCCGGGTGCCCGTAGTACGGCGCCGGGTCGATCACCACTGCGCTCGCTGCCGTGCCCGCGGCGGCGCTGCCGGAAGAGCAGAGGAAGTTATTCTGCTGGGCATCGCCATGGAGCAAGCGCGGTGAGGTTTCTTCGCCGCACAATCCGGGCAGCCGGCGTATCAGATCGTCCACGCCCGACGTCAGCTCAGCTGGCAGATTTCCCGAGTCCGCAGCCAGGCGCAAGATTGGCCGCACCCGCCGCTCGGCGTAGAAGTCGGCCCACCGATTCGAAGGCACGGGACGGTTATCGAGCTGAATCGGCCCGAAGAAGGTGTCAAATTCCGGCAGCCCGAATTGGCGGCCGCGCACCTGATGCAGGGCAGCCAGCGTCCTGCCGATCGCCTCGAGATCCTCGCTCGACCGGTCGCACCCCGAGCGCTCAGGCACCGCCTCGAGCAAGAGCAGCCAGGAGGCCTGCCCGCGGCCCTCGCCATCGGTCCCGGGTGCGGCAGCGCCTAGCTCGATGATGCCGGCCCCCACCGGTACCGGCGTCCTGACCTGCGCTAGTCGCGAGATGAGCCCAAGACCCCTGAGCTCGGCGGCGAACTGATCGCGGCTGCCAGTGCCGGCACCGAGCTTGGCGAACACCGGAAATGGCGCGCCTCGGCACGTCCCCCGCAGCACTCCCGCCGGATGCGCCGCCCTGTGATCAAGGCTGATGAACCCCCACAGGTTCCAGGGCTCGCCGAGGTGGTCATGGACGGCACGCTCGACGGCCTGGACAACAACATGATCCAGAAGAGAATGCGTCATCTCTGCACTATCCCGGGGCACAACGGGTCAAGGCGATGCAGGATGGTCCTGTGAAGGACTGGGCGGACTGGCATCTGGCCTACGACGACCCATCATCGGCCTTGAGCGCCCGGCTTGCCCGCGTCCGGGGCCACCTGTCGGCCGCGATCGACCGAGCGCCGCCCGGGCCGGTCAGCCTCGTCAGCCTGTGCGCCGGCCAGGGTCGCGACATCCTCGGAGTGCTGCCAGACCACGAGCGGCGCGACGACGTCAGGGCACTGCTTGTCGAGCACGACCCGCGCAACGTCGCCGCGGCGAGAACGGCGGCAGCGGCCGCCGGCCTGACCCAGGTGGACGTGCGCGAGGCGGATGCCAGCCTGGCCGCGAACTTCGCCGACGCGCTGCCTGCCGACGTGCTGTTGCTGTGCGGCATCTTCGGCAACGTCAGCGACGCGGACGTCGAGCGGACAGTGAAGTCGGCCGCCATGCTCTGCGCTCCTTCCGGCACGGTGATCTGGACGAGGCACCGGCGGCCGCCGGACCTCACGTCGGCCATAAGAACATGGTTTGAAACGAATGGGTTCACCGAACTCGCCTTCGATGCGCTTGACGTCGGACCGCTGGTCGCCGTGGGCGTGCATCGGCTGCTCCGGGCCGGGCAAGCGGAACTGCCGGCCGGCCCGCTGTTCAGTTTCAGGTCGGCCGGACTCTGATCACGGAGCGGTGTCGCGTCTGGGAGCGTTGTCCGTGGTCGTGCAGGAGCGGTGTCGCGTCTGGGAGCGTCGTCGTCGGTAGGGGGTGCCGCGCGGCTCGTGCTCAGGATCGGGGGGCCTTTTCCGGCATCGTGGGGGAGAGTTCTCGCTCCGGAGACGCTCCGGGGAGTTTTTTCATGCGACATCCCTCCTCCCAGAGTGCGCGGGGAACTCCCTGGCAGCCCTCGGGGCCCTGACACGCCGGCGCGTGGGCGCGTCGGCATGTTGCCGTGCTAAGTCGACCTGGGTCCGGGGTGCCCGCTAGCTGCGGGTAGCTCTGAGTTCGGGCTGTCAGAGGGTCCGCCTAAGCTAACTGATACGCGAGACGACTTGCGCATCGCAGGGCCTTGGACCACAATATCTAGTACTTACAAGCGTGTAGTTCTTCCACAGCTTGTGATCAACTAGACTTGGGTGCAATACGGCTTGCAGGGGGTGATGGCGTGTACTGCCCGTACTGCAGGTACCCGGATAGCAGGGTGATCGACAGCCGCACCGCCGAAGACGGTGCCGCGATTCGCAGGCGCAGGTCCTGCCCGGAGTGCGGCCGCCGGTTCACCACGCAGGAGACAGTGATCCTGATGGTGGCCAAGCGGAGCGGAGTTACCGAGCCGTTCAACCGCGACAAGATCGTTCGTGGTGTGCGGCGCGCCTGCCAGGGCAGGCCCGTCACCGACGATCAGCTTGCCATCCTCGCTCAGCGAGTTGAGGAAGCCATCAGGTCGCGTGGGCTCGGCGAGGTGCCGTCGCAGGAGGTTGGCCTGGCGATACTCGGGCCGCTCCGGGAACTCGACGAGGTCGCCTACCTGCGATTCGCCTCGGTGTACCGCGGATTTGAGTCCCTGGCTGACTTCGAGCAGGAGATCTCTGCCCTCCGCGCCGCCCGGGACGAGACGCGGCGGGACGAGGCGCGGCGGGACGCCGGGCATGCCCAGTCCAAGCGGCTTGAGGTCGGCCTTGACGCGCGCGACACAGCCGCGCACAGCCACGAACCCGAGCATGAATGGCTCCCCGCGGACGCCGCGCTAGTGCCTGACTGGGCGCCGCGCGGCGGCAACGGCAGCAAGCACGGTACGTAGCCGCCGGTCTGCACCGGACGGCTTCACAACAAACATCGAACCCAGAGCCGGCTGGCTCGTGATGGAATCCCCGCGATTCCGAAGGGGGAAGGACATGGCTGAGGCTACGAGCGGGTCCGCTACGCATAAGAGCAGCAGCAAGAGCGACCGCCCGGGTCTTGAGATCCGCCGCATCTACACCCGCGAGGGCGTCCATCCCTATGACGAGGTGACCTGGGAGCGGCGCGACGTCGTCATGACCAACTGGCGCGACGGCTCGGTGAACTTTGAGCAGCGCGGGGTCGAGTTCCCTGACGTCTGGTCGGTCAATGCCGCGAACATCGTCACCACGAAGTACTTCCGCGGCGCCGTCGGCACCCCGCAGCGTGAGTGGAGCCTCAAGCAGCTCATCGACAGGGTGGTCAGCACTTACGGCGAGACCGGCCGCAAGCACGGTTATTTCGCGACCGAGAACGACGCCGAGATTTTCGAGCACGAGCTCACCTACGCTCTTGTTCATCAAGTATTTAGCTTTAATTCCCCAGTCTGGTTCAATGTCGGGACTTCCTCGCCGCAGCAAGTGTCCGCGTGCTTCATCCTTGCAGTCGATGACACGATGGAGTCGATTCTCGACTGGTATCGCGAAGAGGGATTGATCTTCAAGGGCGGCTCGGGAGCCGGCGTGAACCTGTCGCGCATCCGGTCCAGCTTCGAATTGCTGGCCTCTGGCGGCACGGCAAGCGGCCCGGTGTCGTTCATGCGCGGGGCCGACGCCTCAGCCGGGACGATCAAGTCGGGCGGCGCGACCAGGCGCGCGGCCAAGATGGTCGTGCTCGACGTTGATCACCCGGATGTCGAGGAGTTCATCGAGACCAAGGCCAGGGAAGAGGAGAAGGTCAGGGTCCTGCGCGACGCCGGGTTCGACATGGATCTGGGCGGCAAGGACATCGCGAGCGTCCAGTACCAGAACGCGAATAACTCGGTGCGGGTCTCCGACGAGTTCATGCGGGCGGTCGAGCGGGATGGCGAATTTGACCTGGCCGCCCGCCAGACGGGCGTGCCGATAAAGACGCTCAAGGCAAACGATCTGTTCAGGCAGATGGCGAAGGCGGCCTGGGAGTGCGCCGACCCCGGGATTCAGTATGACGACACGATCAACAGCTGGCATACCTGCCCGGAATCGGGCCGGATTACCGCGAGCAACCCGTGCTCTGAATATGTTCACCTGGACAATTCCTCGTGCAACCTGGCGAGCATTAACCTGCTCAAGTTCCTGCGCGAGGACGACACGTTCGATGTCGAGCGGTTCCAGCGGATCGCTGAGCTGATCATTACCGCGATGGACATCTCGATCTGCTTCGCCGACTTCCCGACGGAGAAGATCACGGCTACGACCAGGGCGTACCGGCAGCTCGGCATCGGGTATGCCAACCTGGGCGCGCTGCTGATGGCCACGGGCCACGCGTACGACTCCGACGGCGGCCGGGCGATCGCGGGGGCGATTACCTCGCTGATGACCGGCACCGCCTACCGCCGCTCGGCCGAACTCGCCAAGGTGGTCGGCCCCTACGACGGCTACGCGCGGAACGCCACCGCGCACAAGCGGGTCATGGCCAAGCACGCCGCCGCCAGCCGCGCGATGCCCGCGCCAGCGGGCAGCGACGCGGCGATCCTCGTCGCCGCGAATAAGGCCTGGGAGGACTGCCAGCGCCTCGGCGAGGCCAATGGCTACCGAAACGCTCAAGCAAGCCTGCTCGCGCCGACCGGCTGTCTGACCGGTGATTCGCTGATCACCACCAGCCGGGGCCTCACGCGGCTTTCTGAGCTTGGAGATCTCTACGGCGACCGCTGGCAGGACCTGGAAGTCTCCGTGGCAACGGACGAGGGCCCTCGGGAAGCGACCAAGTTCTTCATCAACGGCGAGGAGCCGACGAGGCTGATTACCACCGATGGCGGATATCAGATCCAGGGCACGCTGACGCATCGCGTCAAGGTGGTCAACGAGCAGTCGGGCGCCTTCGAGTGGCGGAGACTCGCAGACGTCATCGCTGGTGACCTGATGCCGTTGCAGCTCGGAACGCTTGTCGGCGAGCCCCGGCGGGTTCCGCTCCCGGTACTCGACGAGGCGTACTACGCCGGAGACCGCTATATCACGGTGCCTGACGTGGTCACGAGCGAGCTTGCCGAGCTGGTCGGCTACTTCATGGGCGACGGCAGCCTGCATGCCAAGGGGATTCGCTTCTGCGTCGCGGATCAGGACTCCGATGTCGCCGACCGCCTGGAACTGCTCGGCAAGGAGCTGTTCGGCCTGACCGCGGTTCGCTCGCCGCAGTCTGGCTACTGTGAGGTGACACTCCAGTCCGTACGGCTCGCGCGCTGGTGGAAGGCGGCCGGCTTCGCGAAGTCGCTGCCCGACCCGGGTCACTCCGGAAAGGGCTGGATTCCCCGGGTTCCGTCGGCGATCCTCGAGAGCAATGACGTGGTCGTCTACTCTGCCTTCTTGCGCGGGCTCTTCGAGGCCGACGGGACTGTACTCGAGGGCGTTCCGAGCCTGAGCACGGCGAACGAGGCTTTCGCTGCGGAGGTTCGGACCTTGCTGCTCGTGCTTGGCCTGGCGACAACGACGCGAACGACACAGAGCGGCTGGGGCGGCCCGATCTGGTGCGTCCGGCTTCGCAATGTCGACCACGCGCTGAACTTCGACGAGATCGTCGGATTCATGGGCGAGCGCAAGTCGCGGCTCATGGTTGCCCTGGAGCCGGCCGTATCCGCGAAGAGAGACTACGTCTTCCTGACCAAGAGCGAATGGGCCGACCTGGTGCCAGTCAGCCACCCCGCGCACAAGGCGGTTGTCCAGTCCGCCTATAAGAACCGCGGTGGCGTGCCCCGGATGCTGGCCACCCGCCTGTTCGAGGAGACCTGTGATCCGCGACTGGGACAGGCACTCAGCTTCATTTATGAGCGTGTCGCCGGAAACGATGACGGCGGGATTCAGCCGACCTACGACCTTTCGGTACCAGACAACGTCACCTATGTCGCGAACGGCATGATCAGCCACAACACAATCGGCCTGATGATGGACTGCGACACCACAGGCGTCGAGCCTGATCTGGCGCTGGTCAAGTTCAAGAAGCTGGTCGGCGGCGGCTCGATGCAGATCGTCAACCAGACCGTGCCCCGGGCGCTTGCGAATCTGGGCTACCAGCGCGAGCAGGCTGAGGCGATCGTCGAGTACATCGCCGAGCACGGCAACGTGGTCGGCGCGCCCGGCCTGCGGCCCGAGCACTACGAAGTCTTCGACTGCGCCATGGGCGAGCGGGCGATCAGCCCCATGGGCCACGTCCGGATGATGGCAGCGGTCCAGCCGGCACTGTCGGGCGCGATCAGCAAGACAGTCAACCTGCCGGAGTCGGCGACGATCGAGGACATCGAGAAGATCTACTTCGAGGGCTGGAAGCTCGGCCTCAAGGCCCTGGCGATCTACCGCGACAACTGCAAGGTCGGCCAGCCGCTGTCCGCCGCGAAGCGGAAGCCCGAGGCAGTCGCCGAGCCGCAGGCTGACGCCGCTGCCCGGCCCGCCGCCGCTGCCCAGCAGGGTGCCGGCTCGCACGATCAGCGACCGGTCAGGCGCCGGCTGCCGAAGCAGCGCTCGGCGACGGTCACGCGGTTCTCGGTGGGCGGCTCTGAGGGCTACATGACCGCGTCGACCTACCCCGATGACGGCCTCGGCGAGGTGTTCCTCAAGCTCGGCAAGCAGGGGTCGACCCTGGCGGGCGTGATGGACGCGTTCTCGGTCGCGATCTCAGTCGGGCTGCAGTACGGAATCCCGCTCGAGACGTGGGTCAGCAAGTTCACCAACATGCGCTTCGAGCCTGCCGGAATCACCGACGATCCCGACATCCGGATGGTGAGTTCCGTCATGGACTACATCTTCCGGCGGCTCGCGCTTGACCACCTGCCCTACGACCAGCGCGCCGAGCTTGGCATCTTGTCGGTCGCCGAGCGCACCGCCGCCCTGAACGGGGCGGACGCGTCGGCCGCGAGCGACGATGTCGACCCGGAGGAACTGGCGCAGTCCGCGCCGCGCGAGGAGGCCAGGGTGGCGGCGGCCCGGCCGGAAAGTCAAAACCATCAGGCTGAAAGGGTTCCTTCGGCCCAGTCGCCCGTCGTCCCGCACAGCTCGACCGAGCTCATCGAGTCCCAGCAGGGCCGGGTCGCCGACGCTCCGCTGTGCCTGACCTGCGGTACCAAGATGCGTCCGGCGGGCAGCTGCTATGTCTGCGAAGGCTGCGGGTCCACGAGCGGCTGCAGCTGAAAGCGAGCGGTATCGCATCAGATGCAACATCCGATACACCTCGCAGGGCGGTGTAGTAGTCGCAGGTAGGAGGGGCGAACAGGGGTCCGTCTCCCGTTCGCCCCTCCTGATGAGGTGCTGATCGCGGCTTAGCTACTTCAATGATGTTGCGTTGAATGCAACAAGGAGGTGGGGTGTTGAGCCTCAGTGTGGCCGCCCTCGACCTGCTGTCCTGGCTGGATCAGCGCGCCCAGGTACCCCACGGCCTTATCCAGGCCGATTACCGCACCCTCCGAGCAAGAGTGGAAGTGGACATGGTACTGGAGCACGCGGCCGGCACAATCATAGGCATCGAGGTCAAGGCCGCCGAGGCTGTCCGTCGCGAGGACTTCCGCGGACTGCGCCACCTCGCAAGCCGACTCGGCGACCGATTTCGGGCCGGGATCGTACTGTATGCCGGTCAGCAACAGCTTTCCTTCGGCGACAGACTGACCGCCCTGCCTATGGCGGCCCTGTGGACGATCTCTGGCTAGGCTCCCCAGATTTGAAGTGCAGTTGCTTGGTCGGGATGTCTGTGGGCGGGCGGCCTGCGGGCCGCTCGTCAAGAGCGTGGGATCGTGTGGATCTTGAGGGGCGGACGTTTGCGTCCGGACTCTAGCGCGGATCGCAGTTCAGCGACCACGCGGTCGGCTTCGGTCCTGATGCGCCTCGGCGTGAGGTGGATGACGATGATGCCGTGCGCGCTCATCCGGGCGTGCCTGGCGAGCGTTCGCTCCCAGTCAGCCGGCTTGATGTGCCACTCGCGCGAGTCGACCTCGCAAGCAACGCCGCAGGCGGGCCACCAGGCATCAGGCTTCGCAAGAAAGTCGGCGCCAATATATAGCTGCGGGTTATACAGAGGCTGAGGCAGGTTTCCGCGTTTCATCAGCCGATGCAGGTCCGCCTCCGCGGCCGATGCGGCGCCGGCCGCGACATCTTCCAGTGCGGCCCGCAACGCTCCCGAGCCACGAGACGCCCCTGCGTGCAGTTCTCTTGTTAGCTGCTCGACCGTACACTTGCCGGCCTGGACGGCGTCGGCAACGAGCGCGCAGGCCGACTTGAGATCGTTCCGGCCGCGAATGGCATCTGAGACCGCCCGGGCCGTTGGCGCCCACCGAAGATCGTCGCTGATGCGAGGAGACGGCATCCTGCGGGTTCGGTGGATCCGAACAAACTCCGTGCTCTGCCGCCTTCTGTCGTGCGGGACCAGAACGTCGATGTCCTCGGTCTGCGGCACACGGACACCTTGGCGCGCTAAGGCAGCGGCACCTGTGATGATCCCGTCTGGTCCGGCGTACAGCACTGCCGCCAGCTCGCGCTGGCCGACTGTCAACAGCCCATTGTGCGCCAGGTAGATCCCCGGGAGGATAACCGACCACGCGCCGCCGGCACGCAGCCTGGACCTGAGCTGGGCCTCGGACATCAGGCCATCTAACGCCTGATGCCGCGTGATCAAATCGCACTGGCTAAGCAGGATCTTCCTGAGTGCGCGATCTGCCGTGGTGATCGTCTTCATGCGGCACAGCATCGCAGTTCGATCTGACAATCAGCCGCAACCCGTCGCGGGGAGCGGACCGCTAGCCGCTACCGTGGGTCAGAAGCGGTTCTATTGGGGCTTTGGCCCACGCGACTCGCCCTCAGTCGGTTCGCGGGTGCCAACTCATGGACAGGTGGGGCACCCTGCTGCCGCTCAGGCGACAGCAGGGTGCCCCACCTGTCCTGCCGGACGGCCGAACTCCCGTCTTGGGCATCCGGATTAGGGCAGCGACCAAGGTCGCGGGTTCTGGGATTCTGCCCGTGCGGATTCCGCTCGCAGGTGGGGCACCCTGGTGCTGCTCAGGCGACAGCGGGGTGCCCCACCTGCGAGCAGGGGGCAACTGCGCCGTGCGTGAAGCAGTACGGGTGGTGCGAGTGGTGCAGGTGGTACATGTGGTGCGCAGCGCGTGGTGCGCAGCACGAGACTGCTCGCACCAGTGCTAGCAGCGGGGGACGCCGGGGGCTGGGTCGCCGCCGGTGTTCAGGAGCCTGCCTGAGACGTAGCCGGTCGCGGGGGACTGGGTGCGGTACCAGACGGGGTCGCCGAAGACGGGCGTTCCCGGTGTGAAGCAGTTGATCACCACCCTGCTGCCCATCTTGCCGAGCAGGCCCGAGATGCTGGCCGAGATCGACGGCGAGGTGCGGATGTGCAGGTTCGCCTCCAGCGAGTAGTACCTGAACTTGAACGCTGGCACCAGGCAGTGCGGAACCCGCGCGGCCGGCGAGAAATGGGCGGCCAGATTAAAGGCCGGAACGTAGCCGGCGATGGGTCCCGTGACCTGGTACCAGACCGAGATGTTTTTGTAACTGGTGCCGGTCGTCCAGCACGTCACGCCGACCGTCGTGCCCGCGCTGCTGATTTTGCCCTGGATCTTGCCGTGCATATCTGGCGCGGCATAAATCCGGATCATGCTGAAGAGCGTCGGCATGCTGCGGCCAGACGCTCGCGCCGGCGCGACCCCCGACGTTGCCGCAGATGCCGAGCTTGTGAGGACGAGCGCGGCCGCGGCTGCAGCGACCGCGCTTACCGCATGGAAGGCACGCGATCGCCGCGCGCTAACCGCCCTGAGCATTCAGGTGCCCCCTTTGCCGAGATCTTCACGGTATTACTGTGGTAAATGACCGTGCTACTCGGCAATTGTTGGGCACGCCAGCGGCCGGTGGCGAGCGTGCGGCGTCAGTGTCGCCGCAATGCGACCACGACTTTATTCGCCGCGTTCTAGCCCTTTACCCGGCGACCCGAAGTCCAGACGCCGGTGATGTGCTCAGGCTGAGCGAGCACCGCGATGTCGATCAGCGGATTCGAGTCGATCGTCAGGACATCGGCGTCGAAGCCAGCCTCGAGCCTGCCACTGCGCGGAGCCTGCGGGCCGAGCGTTGCCGGTGCCGTGGCCGTGGCGGCCTCGATGGCCTGCATTGGCGTCAGGCCCAGTTTCACCAGGTGAGTGAGCTCGGTGCCGTTCTCGCCCCAGGCGTTCGGCAGATCGCGTCCGGTCACGCCGATGTCAGTGCCCATCGCGATCGTGACTCCGTGCTCGGCGGCCCGGGTCACCGCCTCTGCGTGAAACTGCGCGATCGTCGTGAGCTTGGCAGCCGCGTAATCGGGGACCGTGTCGAGATGGGCGAGTATGTTCTCGACGATGGTCCTGGTGGGAACCATGATCGTGCCGGTTTCCCGCATCGCCTGGCACACCTCGTCGTCCGCGTAGGTGCCGTGCTCGATCGTTTTCACCCCGGCCTCGATCGCCGCCATCATGCCGGGCTTGCCGTGGCAGTGCGCTGCCACGACCCTGTCGGCCATGCCGGCGACCTCGACGATGGTCCGCAACTCCGCCACGGTGAACTGCTGGTGAATCGGATCATCGACTTCGGACAGCACGCCGCCGGACGCGCACACCTTGATGACCTTGGCGTTCCGCCGCAACTGCTCGCGGACCGCGCGCATGCAGTCGGCCTCGCCGTCGGCGAGCCTCAGGTCGCCGTCGCGGTGGCCCAGGTCGGTGACCCAGGACAGCGGATAGGAGTGCAGGTCGGCGTGCCCGCCGGTGGTGCTGAGTATGCAGCCGGCCGCATAGATCGTCGGCCCGTCGATAATGCCTTCCTTGACGGCTTTGGCCAGGTAGATGCCCAGGCCGCCGACCTCCCGCACCGAAGTGATGCCCGCGTCGAGCGCGTTGGCCAGGTCGAGCGTGCTCCGGGCCGCCCGCAGCGGCGCGGCCTCGAGCGGCAGTTTCGCCAGGTCCATGCTGCGCATGCCGAGGAAATGGCCGTGGCAGTCCCACATGCCCGGCATCACGGTGTTCGCCTGGTGTACCTGCGCGCCTGGTGTCGGCGGTGCCTCGCTGGCCGGTCCGGCGTAGCTGATGACCGAACCGTCGAGCACGACGACCCCGTTGCTCACCGGCTCGCCGCTGCCCGGAATCAGCAGTTCAGCCTCGATCCGTTCCATACCGTCCTCCAGCGAGATGCGGGCCGTGGTCCAGTCAGGGGAGCCAATCGCACCTTAGCGGACTCCGGACATCAGTCGCGTACCCGCCCAAGTGCCGCGACCCATCATGCCGCCCGCGCCGGTCACGCGCCCGCCGCGGGCGGCCTACCTGCACGGTCGAGCTAACGGAAAGCCAGAGAAAACGCCGTGTCTTGATGCCAGCGTGCGGGCTATAGGCGAGAATGGGCATGGCGGTGCCAGATTTGACGTCCCATCTGATTGTGTATCGCTGGATGCGCTTCATGAATGCGCGATAACAAGTAAGCGGTGCAAGGGAGCGAGATGCCGCCATCGGACGGGTCATTGTCCGGGCCGGGCCGGAGGTCCGCGCAGGACAGGCTTGACCGGGTCAGGCACACCTACTCCCAGGCCCCGGCGCCGCTACGGGTCCTGATCGTGGTGGTGTGCTGTGTTATCGGGTTCCCCGTCGCGCTAGTGCTCTCGCCGTACGCGATCATCTCGGGCAGCCGCTCGATCTGGGCGACCGGCTCGGTGACGATCGTCGGTCTTCTCGAGGTGTCGATCCTGGCGCACGGCGATGCCGGCCCGCGTCTCACCTTGCTCTTGCTGCCGGTCGTCGTCGCGTTCGTGGCGCACGCGGGAGCGCTCGGCCGGCGGCGCGTGCCGTGCCGCACGCTTGCCTGGACGCTGCTGCTCGGCTTGCTGCCCGGCGCTGTCGTATTTCGATACCTTGATTCTGGTAAGTCCTTTATCGGCCCTGGCCTTGCCTGGTTGCTCGCCCTGATAGTGATCGGCTGGCGGCTGGCCAAGGCGTGGCAGGACAGCCGGAACGGCGGCCAGGCAGAGCAGGTACGCGGCGGCGGTCCGATGCCGCCGCGCACCTGGGCACCTGGCCAGCCAGGTCAGCCCGGCCAGCCCGGCGGCCGCGGCGCGCCAGCCGCGGGACTGGGTCCCGGCCAGTCCCCGCGGCCCGGACCTGGCACCGGACTGCACGGGGGATTCGGCGGCGCGGCCGGCTACCCGCCAGGAGCAGCGGGCGCGGGCGTCGGCGGCCAGGGCCCGCGCACCCGGCCGCTGCCCAACGGCAGGCCGCTGACCGACCAGGACGGCCGGATGGTCACCGGGGCCCGGGCGGGCCGGGCAAACCCGAACGGCCCGGTCCAGGGTCAGGGCCCGGGGATCGGCTTGACCGCGTTGCGGATCAGCCGGTAATCACCGTCGACGAGGCGATGGCCGAGCTCGACGCGATGATCGGCCTAGACGCGGTCAAGAGCCAGGTGCGGTCGATCGCCGCGTCGATCGAGGCCGCCCGCAGGCGCGCCCTGGCGGGGATCGGCGCGGACAAGCCGATGCAGCATTTCGTCTTTCTCGGCCCGCCGGGCACGGGCAAGACGGCTGTCGCCAGGATCCTCGCCAAGGTGTTCTACGCGTTCGGCTTGCTTGAGATCCCCGGCGTGGTTGAAGCGCAAAGATCCGACCTGGTCGGCGAGTATCTCGGCGCGACGGCGATCAAGACCAATGAGCTGATCGATTCGGCCCTCGGCGGCATTCTCTTCATCGACGAGGCCTACAGCCTGGTGAATGAGGGCGACGGGCAGAATGACCGGTTCGGCAACGAGGCCGTCCAGGTCCTGCTCAAGCGCGCCGAGGATGACAGGGACCGGCTGATCATCATCCTTGCGGGTTACGAGCGCCAGATGGAGACCTTCCTGGCCAGTAACCCCGGCCTGACATCGAGATTCGCGGTCAGGATCAAGTTCGGCGGCTATTCGCCCGCTGAATTGCTGCAACTCGCCGATCTGTCCGTGGCGCGGCGCGGAGAAGTCATCGACCAGCAAGCGCGCTCGGTGCTGTGGCGCATGTTCGAAGAGGTCGGCCGCCGGCGCCTTGGCGATGAGCTCGGAAACGGCAGGTTCGTCCGCTCCCTGCTCGAACGGGCAGGCCAGGCTCGCGACGTCCGCGTCATGGGCGGCTCGGCGGAGCCGGCTCCCGAGGACCTGATCACATTGCGCGGCAGCGATTTTGAGCATGCCTACACGGAGCTGACCTCGCGCTATCGCGGTTACGACGAGACTCCGACGCTGGAGAGCGCGCTCGCTGAACTGGACGGGCTGGTCGGGCTCGACCCGGTCAAGCGGCAAGTACACGAGATCGCCGCGCAGCTGAGAGTCGCCAGGCTGCGCGATGCGCATGGACTGACGAGTCAGCCCCCGGTCAGGCATTTCGTGTTCACCGGCCCGCCAGGCACGGGCAAGACAACGGTCGCGAGAATTCTGGCGCGGATCTTCGCCGCGCTTGGCCTCCTCGTGCGCCCCGGGGTAGTCGAGGCCCATCGCGCTGATCTCGTCGGAGATCATCTAGGGGCGACGGCGATCAAGACGAACAAGCTAGTCGATTCGGCTCTCGGCGGCGTTCTTTTCATCGATGAGGCTTATTCACTTTATAACGACGGATATTCCGGCGGTGATGCCTTCGGGTCCGAAGCCGTTGCCACCTTGCTGAAAAGGGCGGAGGACGACCGTGACCGCCTGGTGATCGTCCTGGCCGGTTATACCGAGGACATGAGCAGGTTCCTGCGGTCTAATCCCGGGCTCGCCTCAAGGTTTGGCGTCCGGATCGCTTTCCCCAGCTACCAGCCGCAAGAGCTGGTGCAGATCGCCACCATTTTCGCTGAGCGGGCGGGCGACACGTTCGCGCCCGACGCCATCCCGGTGCTCACCCAGATCCTCACGCAAGCCTGCGACCAGAGCAGGATCGACGAGCTGGGCAACGGCCGGTACGCGAGATCGCTGTACGAACGAGCCTGCGCCTCCCGCGATCTCCGCGTCGCCCATCTCGGTGACGTCGCCAGCGCGGCCGAGCTCACCACGATCGCCGCCGCCGACGTCGAAGCGGCTCATCGCGGCATCGGCGGCTGAGGCCCCGGCCCGCCCAGCCCGCAAGATCCGCCAGGCCGGGTATTCAGTCGTCGGCGCAAGAAAAACTGATCCGGCTACCCGGCCGCAGCTGGGCTGCCAGCCCGAGGTCGGCGCTCGCCACCACCGCGATGACCGGATAGCCGCCGACGGTGTGATGGTCGGCGAGCAGCAAGATTGGCAGGCCATTCCCCGGCACCTGGAGCGAGCCGGTGACCAGCCCTTCGCTTGGCAATTCGGCCGCGCGGGGCCGCAGTGCCGGCCCGTCAAGGCGCATGCCCGTGCGGTTGCTCGCGGTCGTGACCGTGTACACCGAGCCGCACAGAACCGCGAGCGCCTCAGCTCCGAACCAGTCCAGCCTCGGACCCGCGACCACCCGGAGCCTGGCGACTTCACCGCGGCGCACGACGACAGTTCCGGCCCCGGCCGCCGCCCCAGGGCCGTCAGCCTGCGTGCCGCCAACGAGCCTGCGGCTGCCCGCCGGCCCGACCGGCAGCACCGCCCCTGCCCGCAACGGCCCGCCGCCGAGGCCGGACAGCAGGTCAGCCGACCGGCTGCCAAGCTGCGCGGGCACCGCGATCCCGCCGCCCGCCGCCACGTAGGTACGCAGTCCGGCGGCCGGCGCCCCGATCGCGACGACGCCGCCGTCCGGCACGGCAAAGCTTTCGCCAAACGGCACCTGCCGCGGCCGACCGTGCGGACTCGCGGTCAGCGTGACCTCCGCAGGCGCTCCCGTCACCGCCAAGGTCAATTCGCCAGAGCAGAGGAAAGCAGCTCGTCCCAGCGTCAGCTCAACTCCGGCAGCCGCATCATCGTTGCCGGCGAGCCGATTGGCCGTGATCAGGCTGTCCCGGTCCGCGGCGCCCGAAGGCGGCACCCCGCTGGCCGCGAAACCTGGCCGGCCCAGATCCTGAACTGTAGCGAGCGGCCCGGTCCGCAGCATCTCGAGCCGCCGCGAAGGTAGCGAGCTAGCAGCCTCCGGACTCCCGGCCTCCTGACTGCCGGTGTCCGGGCTTCCGGCCCCCGGGCCCGCCGCGCCGCCGGGCACCCGGCCGCCGATTCCTGTGCTGGCAGCGGCTGGTTCCTCGTCCCCCGTTTCGCCGGGACGCGCCGGCCTGAACCTGACTCGCTGGCCAGGGGCCAGCAGCGCGGCCGGCTCGCGTCCGGTGTCCCACATCCTGGTCGCCGTGCGGCCGATCAGCTGCCAGCCGCCCGGGGAATCCGATGGATAGACGGCGGAGAGCCCGGCGGCGATCGCGACCGAGCCGGCCGGCACGGAGGCCCGGGGCGACGCGAGCCGAGGCACCCCGGCCAGGCGCTCGTCGAGCCCGGTCAGGTAACCGAACCCCGGCGCGAACCCGAGCCACCCCACTGTGTACACCGCACCCGCATGCCGTTCGATCACCTCGCTCACGGGAACGCCGGCGAGCGAGGCCACGTCAGCCAGATCCGGCCCGTCGTAGGTCACCGGGATCTCCACGACGTCCTGCGGAACCGCGGCCGCCTCGGCGGCAGGCAGCGCGGTAATCTCACTGACCAGTTCGTCAAGTGACCACGATCGCGGCGAGGTCAGCACGAGCACGGTCCTGGCCCCGGGCACGACATCAATCACGCCGGGGAAGCCTGCCCGCCTGATGGCCGCCGCCAGCCTGGCCGGCGAGCCGTCGGTGTCGATGAGGGCGCCGGTGTCCCCGGCGGCCGCAGCCTTGATCATGCGAATGGTGTGACGCTCACGCCCGCCTGTTCGAGCGCGGCCCGCACGCTCCGCGCCAGCGCGACGGCGCCGGGCGTGTCGCCGTGGATGCACAGTGAGCGGGCTGTCACCTGCACCTCGGTGCCATCGGCCGAGCTGACCGTGCCCCTGGTCACGATCGAGACCGCGCGATCCGCGACCTCGGCCGGCTCGGTGTGCAGGTCATCCGGCTGCCCGCGCGGGACGAGCGTGCCATCTGGCTGATAGCCGCGGTCGGCGAACGCCTCAGCCACCACCGTGAGCCCGTCCGCCGCCGCCAGTTCGGCGGCGAGACTGTCCGGCTGGGTCAGCAGCGGCAGCGAGGAGTCGTAGGCGCGGATAGCCGCGACGAGCGCCTCGGCCTGGGCGCGGTCCTTCCTGACCCGGTGGTAGAGCGCGCCGTGCGGCTTGACGTACCTCACCCGCGAGCCTTCGACCCGGGCGACTCCGTCGAGCGCGGCGATCTGGTAGATGATCTCGGCGGTTAGCTCGTCTTTGGGCACGGCCATCTCACGCCGGCCGAACCCGGCCAGGTCACGGTAGGAGACCTGAGCGCCGATCGTCACTCCGGCGGACGCGGCGCCCGCGCAGGCCCGGCGCAGGGTCAGCGGATCGCCCGCGTGAAAGCCGCAGGCGACGTTCGCGCTCGTGATGATCCGCATGAGAGCGTCGTCATCGCCCAGCTTCCAGGCGCCGAACGACTCGCCGAGGTCGGCATTGAGGTCGGTAACGGCCGAAGTCACAGTAAATCCGTCGGCTCGGGCGGCAGGTTGTTCAGGGCGGCGGCGATCGCCTTGGCGTTGGTGCCAGCGGTCTCGACGGCGTCCATGAGAGCGTGCATCACGTCATGCCGGTCAAGCCCGAGATCGAGCAGTCGCTGCGCGGCCTCCCAGAGCTCAGGCGGATCGCCGTGCCAGAGCCGCCCGGACATCGCCAGGTGCTCGTCGAGATGCTCGGTGCTTGCCTGCTTGCCTGACCCGCCGTCGTGATCGGCGGCCAGCAGGATGCGCCGGTCGTCCGCGTTAGCTGGGTCGAGGAAGCTCAGGTTGGTCCCGAGGTAGGTGCCTTCGAGCAGGCCGAAGGCAAAGGCGCGGCGCGGCAGCGCCTCCAGATCGCGGTCTGGGAGGAGCCGCGCGACCAGGCCGGGCCTGAGCCCGAAGGATGCCGGGTCGCGGTAGACCTTGCTGAATGCCGACATGCTGTCGAACACGGAGTCGAGCGTCTTGCCGATCGCCTCGGTTTCCAGCCCGGACTTCGTGCCTGCCCAGCGTGCCCAGGAGAGCAGGACGTGCGGCATCGCGTGCTGCTCAGACCTGGTCAGCATCACCTTGCGAGGCAGCCAGTCGAGCAGGAAGGTCTCGAGTTTCGCCGGGCTCACCCGCAGCGGCCGGCCGAAGTCCTGATCGCACCCGTAGTCGACGATGTGGTCGACGCACCGGCTGGCCGCCTCGATGTCAGACAGATCCCCGGCCTCATCCGAGGCGAGGAACTCGGCGGCCAGCATCGCCCGGCGGTCCGGGCGCCATGCGGTGCGGCGGCTTGCCAGCACTGGCGGCTCGCTCAGCGACGTGACCTTGGCTCCTGTCGGCGGCAACGTGCGGATGCGTGCCCTCACGAATGCGTGGTAGGAGGGGAACGACTGGCTGACCGGCGGATCAGCGAGCTTCTCGGTGACCTGCAGCGCGGACTCGAGTACCCGCCGTGCCGTCGGTGACGAGACCTTCCTGAAGCAGGCCTGGGCCGGCCCTGCCGCTGGCTCGTTCAGTTCCCTGCAGCGGTCGAGCAAGGCACTGACCTGCGAGGTGACCCAGCCGTCGCGGAGCATCCCGCCGGCGTTGTAGTCAACGATCACCACGAGTGCGTGCTCTTCGGTGCCCGCGTAGCTGAAGAGGCAGATCACCTCGTCGCGGTCACAGAACGCGTCAGAGCTGACGTAGCAGTCGCCCGCTTCAACCGCTCCGGCGTGCTCGGCCCAGGCCGGCCTGGCCACGCCGCCGTCCATCAGGGCCAGGGCCGCGCGCTCGGCCTTCACGGCCTGCCTGGACGTGCCGAGGCAGGCTATCCCCGAGAGCAGCGCGAGCGCGGCCGGGCTGCCTTGCTCCGCCGCGTACTCGACGAGTCCCTCGCCGACCAGTTCCTCGATATCGGCACGCCGGCGGGGACGGGTCCTGCCCGCATTGCCCTGCGGCTGACGCCACCAGGTTCCGAGCAGCTCGCTGACCATCAGCTCGGCATCGAGCGGGCTGCGCACGGCAAGCAATTCCCGCGCGGCTCGTAGCATCTCCGCGAAGAGGGCATTGGGCGGCGCGGTACGGCGGGGCCGCCCGGCTGAGCCGGTACGACGTGATCCGCCCGAAGGTTCGGCGTGTCGGCTCGGCTGGCTCACATTCCTAGCTTTTCAGATCCGCATCCCGCGATGCCATGCTTAAGCACGGCGCGCCGCCGGGAATGGCAACGCAGTCTGAGACTACCGGCCGCTGCGGACAGTGTTTACCTCCCCGCTCGCCTCCGGCCGCCAGGGACCCGCGAGCCGCAGCGCCTCGTAGCGCCCGGAGGCGAGCGGGGCAGAAGGCGCCGTATGCTATCGAACAGTTGCTGGCCGGACGTATCGGTGCCGGCCGGGCCTGTCGAAGCACCAGCGATCATTCGGTCGATACGCCATAATTCAGATCCAGGGGAGCATGCCGGGCGATGGCGTCAGGCACCAGCAGGCTGTGCGGCACCTGAAGTGCCGCACACGGTTGTGCAGCGAACTGCAGTGAACTGCGAAGGAGTGGCGGCTATGCGGCGTGCTCGGTGGCGGCGTGGAAGCTTGGTCCGGCAAGGCCAGCCTGGGCACCACGCGATGCGGCGGAAGGCGACGCTCGGCTGCGCGGCGCTGCTGACAGTGGGACTGGCTGCCGCGGGTTGCGGCGCTGTCAGCCCTTCGCGCACTGGCAACACGCCGGTCGCACGCGGCACGGTCACTTACGCGCTCCCGGCCAACGTGAAGCCGAACTATATTTTCCCCTTCGCGCCTGGCTCGGTATTCACCATCGTGAACCTGGACGACCTGCAGTACCTGCTGTGGCGACCGCTCTACTGGTGGGGCAACGACGGGCTGCCTTACCTCAACGAGAAGCTCAGCCTGGCCTATGAGCCGACGTACCACGGCCAGGTCGTGACGATCAAGCTCAAGCCGAATATCCGCTGGACGGACGGATCGGTCGTTACCGCCAAGAACGTCATGTTCTGGATGAACATGATGCAGGCCGAGGCGCACACCAACTGGGGCGGCTACGTGCCAGGAGGTATTCCCGACGATGTGAAGAACGTGCACGCGGTGGGCACCGACAAGGTGCAGATGACGATCATCGGCAAGTACTCGCCCTTGTGGTTCAAGGACAACGAGCTAAGCCAGATCTCGCCGCTGCCGCTCAGCTGGGACCGCACCAGTTCGGGCTCGCCGAGTGACTGCGCCGACCACGTCAGCGACTGCCCGGCCGTCTTCAATTACCTGGACTCCATGTCCACGAACAAGTCAACCTGGGCGACGGCCCCGTTGTGGAAGGACGTCGACGGGCCCTGGGTGCTGACCGGCTACAGCTCGCAAGGCGTGCTTACCTTCAGTTACAACACGAAGTATTCGCTGCCCGTGCCCAAGGACCACATCGACACGTTCATCGAGCAGCCCTATACGTCCGAAGAGGCGGAGTTCAACGTGCTGCAGGCGGGTGGCTCTCAGCCGCTCGACGTGGGCTACCTGCCAACGGTCGATGCCCCGGTGCCGCCGCCTGGCGCTCAGGTGGGCCAGAACCCGGTCACCGGCTACAAGATGCAGCCGGTCTACACCTGGGGCCTCAGCTACATGCCCTACAACTTCGACGACGCCGATCCACAGGTCGACATCTTCCGGCAGCTCTACTTCCGCAGGGCTTTCCAGCTTCTCGTCAACCAGGCGGCCATCGTGCAAGGTGCCCTGCACGGCTACGGCAAGGTAGAGACGGGCCCAGTTGGCAACGCGCCCACGACGAAGTACCTCTCGCCGACGGCGCGTAAGGGCGACCCGTTCCCGTTCAACCTCGGCAAGGCCAAGTCCCTGCTGACCCAGAACGGCTGGAGCATCAAGAACGGTGAAGTGACGTCGTGCGTAAACCCGGGCTCGGGCAAGGGCGAGTGCGGTAAGGGCATCAGGGATGGCCAGCAGCTCAACTTCAACATGCTCGTCGCCACCGGCAACGCGTGGGTAGAGGCGGCGGTGCTTCAGCTCAAGTCGAACGCCTCCCTGGTCGGCATCAAGATCAACCTCACCGATGAGTCCTTCGACCAGGTCATCACCACGGTCGAGAACATCTGCGGCACCGCGAAGCACGTGGTCCCCTGCCCGTGGGAGCTGGCCGACTGGGGCGAGGGCTGGAGCTACGTGCCTGATTACCTGCCCACCGGCGACGAGCTGTTCGGAGGTGGCTCCGCGGGCAACATCGGCCACTACGACGACCCAACGGACAACGAGCTGATCGCTAAGACGCTGCAGTCATCGAGCCTGAAGGCGATGTACAAGTGGGAGGACTACCTCACCCAGCAGCTTCCGGTGGTCTTGCAGCCCACCGCGCCCGCCGCGCTGATAGAGAGCATCGACAACCTGCGCATTGGCCCGCAGAGCCCGACGCTGGCGCTCACGCCTGAAGACTGGTATTTCGTGAAGTGAGCGACGCGGGTCCCGGCGGCCCCGGCCGGTGATTGTCTACCTGGCTAGGCGAGTACTTCAGGCAGCCGTCGTGCTCGTACTCGTGAGCCTGATCGTGTTCAGCTTCCGGTGGCTGCTGCCGGGCGGCCCGCAGCAGGCGTTGCTCGGCGTGAGCCCGAGCGCCGCAGGCGGTGCGGCGGCGGCATTGCGGCACGACTACGGGCTGGAGAGCCCGCCGGTCGTGCAGTACCTGGCCTGGCTCGGCCAGGTACTGCGCGGGAATCTGGGCTACTCCTTCCAGCAGAGCGCGAGCGTCGGATCGCTGCTCGCGGCGAGCCTGCCCCGGACCATCGCCCTGACCCTCACCGCGACAGTGCTCGCGATCGCCGTCGCCGTCCCGCTGGGCCTGGCCCAGGCCGTCGGCCGCGACAAGGCCGCCGACCGGGTGCTGCGCACGCTGCTGTACCTCGGTTACGGGATGCCGTCGTTCTTCCTTGGCACCGTGCTCATCTTGGTATTCGCCATCGGGCTGCGCTGGCTCGGCGCCGAAGGACCGCAAGAAGTGGGCATCGCCGGCGTGCTCACTGACTGGCGGGCGCTGACGCTGCCGGTCGCGACGCTCGCGATCTTCGTGTGCGCTGTGTTCGCCAGGTATACCCGCGCGGCGGCGATCGACGCCCTGGGCAGCGACTACATCAGGACCGCGCGCGGGACCGGGGCAACCGAGCCCCAGGTCATCCGCAGGCACGTGCTCCGCAACTCGCTGATCCCGGTGATCACGCTCGCCGGGCTGAGCTTGCCGCAGATCTTCGGCGGAGCCCTGATCGTGGAAAGCCTGTTCAACATCGAGGGAGTCGGCTGGCTGCTCTGGCAGGCCGCGGTCAAGCACGATTTTCCCGTGCTTCTCGGCTTCATATTGATCGTCGGGATCGGGGCGGTGCTTGGCTCGCTGCTCGCCGACGTCGGCTACGTGCTGGCTGACCCGAGAATCAGGTATTCCCGGCGATGAGGGGACGGCACGCTGCGCCGCCTCGGTACGGCTTGCGGCTAGGGATGAGACGCCCGGTCACCGGCCGGCGATCAGCCCGGCCAGGGCCGATGTCCGTCGCCGGGCTGGTGATCATCGCGGGGATGGCGGCGTTCTGCTTTGGCGGGCCGCTGTTTTACCGGCCTGACCTGCACCACGTGAACCTGCTGCTCGCTAACCTCCCGCCGGGTGGCGGGCACCTGCTCGGCACCGACCAGGACGGGGTCGACGTGCTCGGCAGGCTGATGACCGGCGGCCAGATCTCCCTGGAGGTCGGAGTCGCCGCCGGGCTGCTCGCCGCCGTCATCGGATCGCTCTGGGGCGCCGTGGCCGGATATGCCGGCGGGGTACTCGACGCCGTGCTGATGCGGGTGGTGGACGCCGGGATCGCGATCCCCGCGATCATCTTGCTGCTGCTCCTGACCTCCATTTACACGCCGTCCGCCGCCATCTTGATCCTGGTCATCGCGGCGACCTCCTGGCTGAGCACCGCCAGGCTCGTCCGCGGCGCGGCGCTGACGCTGCGCAGCAGGGAGTTCGTGCAGGCAGCCAAGGCGATGGGAGGCAGCAGGACGAGGCTGATAGTCCGCCACATCGCGCCGAACGCGCTCGGCACGATCGCGATCAACGTGTCCTTCCAGATCGCCGACGCGATCGTGGTGCTCGCCACTTTGAGTTACCTGGGCCTCGGCGTGCAGCCGCCTGCGTCGGACTGGGGTGACATGATCGCGGCCGGCGCCCAGACAATTTCACTGGGCCACTGGTGGGAGATCTACCCGCCCGGGGTGGCGATCATCGCCGTCGTCATCGGGTTCAACTTGCTTGGCGACGGATTGCGCGACCGGCTCGGCACCGCCCGATCTGGCTAGCTGAGCCTCGTGACCACCGCCGGGCCCCGCCGGCGCGCTACCCGCGCGCTCACAGAGCAGACTGGTGCTGGTGCTGGTGCTGGTGCTGGTGCTGGTGCTGGTGCTGGTGCTGGTGCTGGTGCTGGTGCCAGGTGCGCGGCAGTCGGGGGAGTTTGTCAGTGCGGGAGGTGGCAGGTGCGATGTTCCGTGATCACGGTCCCGGGCATGATCACGGAACATCACTGGTGTCCTGACCTTGGTGATCTTCCGTGATCACGGTCTCGAACATGATCACGGAACGTCGCACGGGTCCCGGTGGCTGCCGCGCGGCTCGCGATCTCGATCGGGGAGCCATTTCTGGCATCGTGGGGGAGAGTTCTCAGTCGGAGGAGCTATCAGTGCCGAGTGGGCAGGTGCGATGTTCCGTGATCACGGTCCCGGGCATGATCACGGAACATCACTGGTGTCCTGACCTTGGTGATCTTCCGTGATCACGGTCTCGAACATGATCACGGAACGTCGCACGGGTCCCGGTGGCTGCCGCGCGGCTCGCGATCTCGATCGGGGAGCTCTTTTGGCATCGTGGGGAAAGTTCGCGCTTCGGCGATTTTTTCAGTCAATCGCACTGATCTCTCCCTTAAGTAACAAATCTCCCCGCTGGCCAGCCGGGGCCTGACCTCCCAAGAGCCCGAGTCGCCCGACAGCCTCACCGGGGCGGGCAACTCTCCGCGATGCGGACGGCTTCTTCGCCGGGGCGGTCAGATCTCCGCGGACTCGCCCGGGCGGCGGATCGGGTAGCTGGGGCGGGCTGCTGGCTGGTCCGGTTTGTCCGGCCGGGATTTCGCTTCGGCTGCTAACTGCGGGTCGGATGCTTGGTAACGCCCCTAACCGGCTGCTGACCAGGGTAAAATGTCATTAGCGCTAGTCTGGGTGGCCCGGTACAGGTGACACGGTATTAGTAGCACAGGGGGCGTGCGTTCGCCGGAGCAGGCCAGGCCGCAGGTACAGCCGGGTACGCCGGAGTTGGTGCGCAGATGCGTGGCGTGAAGCGATCCGACTTCCCGCTGCGGACAGCAGGCCTTGACGGCATGATGCCGCTAGCCTTCTTGTGTTGGATGCCGCAGGGAGGGGATCGTCCTGTGAATGCTCGCATGGATGCGGGGTGCGCGCGATGAGTGCCTCGACCTCCGTGCCGCAGGCTGGACGGCCGCGCCCCGGGGCGCAGGCATGGGACGCGGCGATGCTGGATGTCCTGCTGGCGCAGGCGCCAGTCGGATTCGCGTTCATCGATCCAGATATGCGGTTGCGGAAGGTCAGTCACGCGCTAGCTGAGATGACCGGCGGCGCGCTCGCCGATCAGGTCGGGTGCGCGCTTGCCCAGGCCTGGCCGCCCGCTATCGCGGCGACCGCCGAGTCGGCTGTCCGCAGCGTGCTTGAGTCAGGAATCCCCGTGCTGAACCGGGTTATCTACGGACCGGCCCGCGAACCGAACACCCGCCAGCCGCAGGACAACGGCGGCCCGCGCGGCACGGGCGCATCGCCTCATGCCGCGGCGGCCGCGAGCGCCGAGCGCATCTCGGTTCCGAAGCCTGCCGCCGCCTCGGATGCGATCGACAGCCGCGGTGCTGGTGTCAGCGGCCCGGCTGGCGGTCAGGATGACACAGGGGCCAGGAAGCTGGCGCTGTCGTGTTATCTCGCCACCGATGAGGCCGGCGCCGCGACCGGGGTAGCCATGATCGCCGTGGACGTGACCGCGGACCTCGACGCCGCTGAGGCGGTTCGCCAGACGAATGAGCGGTACAGGTCGCTGGTGCAGGCTGGCAACCAGGTGGTCTGGGTGACCGACCCCTCGGGACAGGTGAGCGAGGACTCGCCGGAATGGCGCTGGATCACCGGGCAGTCGGTCACCGGGTATCTCGCTGACGGCTGGCTCGCGGCCATCCATGCCGACGACCGGGACAGGATCGAGCGCGACTGGCTCAGCTGCATCAAGACCGGCACGGTATTCGATGGCAGCTACCGGGTTCGCACGAAGACCGGCTCGTACCGGCATTACGACGTCAGGGCCGTGCCGATCGAGCGCGATGGCGCGATCGTCGAGTGGATGGGCGCGAGCACCGATGTCACGAGCCAGCGCGAAGCTGACGAAATGCGCGGCAGGCTCACCGAGCAACTGTCGGCGGCCGCGCTGCGCACCTCCCGGTTGCAGCAGGCGACGTCGCTGCTCGCCGAGGCGCTGTCCGTACAGGAAGTCGTCAGCGTGATCACCGACGTCGGCAGGTCGGCGATCGGCGCTGACCGGTCGGCGATCGCGCTCGCGGACTCCGAGCGGGTCAGGCTGCGCATCATCAGTTCCGATCCGTCAGGGCTCGCGCCCGGAGAGCTGCCTGTGGACATTCCGCTGGCCGCGCCAAGCGTGATGACCTCGGCGTTCGCGCTCCGCCGCCCGGTGATCCTGGGCAGCCCGGAAAGCTTGCACAGGCACTTCGGCGGCGAGGCAGCGGCCGAGATACTGCTGCGGAACAGCGACGAGCAGGCGTGGGTGGGGCTGCCGCTCACGACGTCTGGCACGCCGCTTGGCGCGCTTCAGTTCTCATTCACCGGACGAAGGCAGATCGCCGACGAGGAGCGTGTGTTCCTCGAGGCGCTCGCCGGCCAGTGCGCGCTGGCGCTGGAGCGGGCCATGCTGTACGAGCGCGAGCACACCACTGCCGAGACCTTGCAGCGCAGTCTGCTGCCTGACAACCTGCCCGACGTCCCCGGCATCGCGCTGCGCGCGTTCTACAAGCCCTTGTCGATCGAGGTCGGCGGTGACTGGTACGACGCCTTCCGCTTGCCAGACGGCAAGCTCGCTGTCGCGGCTGGCGACGTCATGGGCAAGGGGCTGACCGCGGCGGCCGGCATGGGCAGGGTGCGCAACGCCTTGCGCGCGCTTGCCCTCACCGACCCGAGGCCAGCGGCCGTGCTGGCAGGCCTCGACCGGCTGTTCATGGCCACTGAGCTAGACGAGCAGGTCACGACCGTCTGCTACCTGGTCGTTGACCCGCAGACGGGCGAGGGAGTGGCCGGCAACGCTGGTCATTTGCCTCCGCTGTTGCTGTGTCCCGGGCTGCCGCCGCGGCTCGACAAGGCTGATGCCGGCACCCCCCTAGGCTGGGCGAGTCCTCGCCAGCAATATCCATTCACCTTGCCTGGCGGGCATACGGCGGTGCTCTACTCCGATGGCCTGGTCGAGAACCGCAAGCGCGGCCTGGACACCGGGCTGGACGAACTGGTGGCGGTCGCGGCCGAGGCACCTCAGGGCGTCGCGGAGAATCCGGACAAGCTGATCGACTACCTGGTCGAGCGGATGCTGGCCGGCTACGAGCAAGACGACGACGTCACCGTGCTCGTCCTGCAGATGCCGCTCAAGCACGGCGGGAAGGTCGCTAGCGGAGGCAGGCGTGGGCGTCAGCACGGCTGAGGGCTCTGAGGGACGATCAAGCCGGGTCCGTTGTGGGTACGCTTTCCGAGCGTGCTGCCAGGAGGGTAAATCTGATCGGGGGAGTTGGGGGTTGGAGTGGCAGACCTACCTTCCAACTGCGCCTAAGGTGGGGGATGGGAGCGGATCAGGTCACGGCTATTGCCAGGCGCGCCAAGGTGGGTCCATCGCTGATGGTCACGGAGCGCCAATGGTCAGGGAAGCACTGGCCTGGCGGTAGCGTCTAATCGCTACCAGATAATCGCAGGAGAGTGTCGGTGTCGCCTGCTAGCTCGGTCGGGCCTCGCGCTGACCGGGACACGGCGGCTTATCGGCCAGCGAAGGAAGGGGTGACCGCGGTGGCAGGCACTGCAAGCTCCGCGGCGCGGAGGCAGCCGACGCCAACGGGCCGAGGCGCTCACGTTCCGCAGCAATCCCGCGTGGAGCCAGCCGATCCCGCGCGAGCCGACGCCGCCGTCGCGCTGGTGGCGGCCGACACCGCGGCCGCCGATGCGCAGGCCGCGCCCGAGAGAGCCGGCGCAGAGCGAGCTGGCTCGCGCCGATCGTCACGCCGCGCTGGCAAGCAGGACCGCGGCGCTGGGACGATCTCGTCCGCTGGAGCGGATACTGTAGTTGACCAAGCCATTCCCGCACCGGCTAGCCCAGCGCCCGGAGGTCGCCGGTCACGCGCGAATTCCCGTGGCGCAGGCGGTGCCTCCCGGGGCAGCGCGAACGGCACCAAGGGCAAGGTGCCTGACAGCGATGGCGAGACTGGTACGTCCGGCCTGCATGACCTGGAAGGTGACGTGAACCTGGCGGAAGCGACTGATCTGGACGCTGACTCCGATCTTGGCGGAATGACCGATCTGGAAGGCGAGGACGACCTCGCCGAGGTAGGCGACCTGGACGGCGAGCCCGACCTCGCTGATGTAGCAGACCTAGATGTGGATCTCGACGACCTGTCGGGCCTTGAGGGCGATGAGCCGGTAGGCGATGAGCCCGCAGGCATTGAAGGCGGCCCGACGGGCGACGACGAGCCCGATGACGAAAGCGACGAGCCCGAGGACGGCGAAAGCGCCCCGAAGGCGCCCGTCGGCGTGGTGGCCGAGGGCGTCGCCGTGACGGTCACGACCACCGAGGAGACCGACGACGAGGCGTTCGTCTACGGCGATGACGACGAGGATTTGCCCGCCGCTCAGGTAGCCGTGGCCGGCGCGACCTCCGATCCGGTCAAGGACTACCTGAAGCAGATCGGCAAGGTCCCGCTGCTCAACGCCGAGCAGGAGGTCGAGCTCGCCAAGCGGATCGAAGCCGGGCTGTTCGCCGAGGAGAAACTGGCCGACGGCGGCCGGGCGCTGCCGCCTGACGTGCGCGGCGACCTGGACTGGATCGCCGAGGATGGCCGCCGGGCCAAGAACCACCTGCTGGAGGCGAACCTGCGCCTGGTGGTGTCGCTGGCCAAGCGGTACACCGGGCGCGGCATGCTCTTCCTCGACTTGATCCAGGAGGGCAATCTCGGCCTGATCAGGGCGGTCGAGAAGTTCGACTACACCAAGGGCTACAAGTTCTCCACGTACGCCACCTGGTGGATCAGGCAGGCGATCACGCGGGCCATGGCCGACCAGGCGCGCACGATCCGGATTCCCGTGCACATGGTCGAGGTGATCAACAAGCTGGCCCGGGTGCAGCGGCAGATGCTGCAGGATCTGGGCCGGGAGCCGACTCCCGAGGAGCTGGCGGCCGAGCTCGACATGACCCCGGAGAAGGTCATCGAGGTGCAGAAGTACGGCCGCGAGCCGATCTCGCTGCACACGCCGCTCGGTGAGGACGGCGACAGCGAGTTCGGCGACCTGATCGAGGACTCGGAGGCGATCCAGCCTGGCGAGGCGGTCAGCTTCACGCTGCTCCAAGAGCAGCTCCACTCCGTGCTTGACACGTTGTCCGAGCGTGAGGCCGGCGTGGTGTCGATGCGGTTCGGGCTGACCGACGGCCAGCCGAAGACGCTCGATGAGATCGGCAAGGTCTACGGCGTCACCAGAGAGCGGATCAGGCAGATCGAATCCAAGACCATGTCCAAGCTGCGCCACCCGTCCAGGTCCCAGGTACTACGCGACTACCTGGACTAGCGGAGTCACGAGAACTGCGACGGCCCGGCATCCTTTACGGGATGCCGGGCCGTCGCTCGCTAAGCCGGTGAAGCCTCGGGCGGATACTCCTGCCAGCCTAGCGATCAGGGTCGTCGCTGGGCTTAGCGGTGAGCCTCGCCGTCTCGTCGTGGATCTCGACAGCGACCTTCGCGAGAGCTGGTGCGTGCTGCCGGTTGTGGTGTGCGCAGAACAGCAGTTCGGCTGAGCCTGGAAGGATGACCCGCACATAGGCGGGGGCTCCGCACCGGTCGCACAGGTCGTTGGCATTCAGGGGCTTCGTTGGGGCCATCGCTCCGGTCATGTCCGCCTCCCTTGCCCGAGTCCCGCCGACGGGTTTGCCGGCGGTTTGAACAACCTGCGTTGTCTACGCATCACAACACCTAGCCAGTCTGGTGTCATCCCATGCCGGCCAGTCGTACGCCGTGGGCGAACACATTACGGACCGCTGGGATGATCTTTATACGACTAGCCGTCAAAGAGCAAGTTGCCCCAGGTAGCCGGGTATGCCACACGGCGCGGCGGCTCGCGGTGTCAGCATGGATCGATATCCTGCGGGTAGAAAAAATTTTCGGTGCGCAGCTCGGCCGCCCGGCCGTGGCCCCGGCACTGAGTCACCGACGAGCGCTGAGTCGCACCGGCGAGTGCCGGCCCGCGGCCCGGCACAGATTAGTGGGGAAGCGCCGTGACCGCCGCTCTGCGCGAGACGCCGCTGTCGGCCAGCCTGGTCGACGGTTACTCGGCCAGGCACCTGACCGTCCTCGAAGGCCTTGAGGCGGTACGCAAGCGACCAGGCATGTACATCGGCTCGACCGATGAGCGAGGCCTGCTGCACTGCCTGTGGGAGATCATCGACAACGCCGTCGACGAGGCGCTGAACGCGACCTGCAACAAGATCGAGATCACCCTGCACGAAGACCACTCGGCCGAGGTCTACGACAACGGGCGCGGCATCCCGGTCGACATCGAGCCCAGAAGCGGCCTGAACGGCGTTGAGCTGATCATGACCAGGCTGCACGCCGGCGGCAAGTTCGGCGGCGGCTCGTACACCGCTTCTGGCGGCCTTCACGGGGTGGGCGCCTCGGTGGTCAACGCGCTGTCTGGCCGGCTTGACGTCCTGGTCGAGCGCGAGGGCTACGAGTGGCTCGGCAGTTTCCGGCGCGGCGTGCCTGGCGTGTTCGCCGGCGACGGGCCCGAGGCCAAGTTCACTCCCGGCTCCGGGCTGCGCAAGCTCCGCAAGGTCGTTCCCAAGTCGCGCACCGGCACCCGGATCAGGTTCTGGCCCGACCGCCAGGTCTTCGTTCCTGGTGCCAAGATGGAGTTCTCCCCGCTGATCGAGCGGGCCAGGCAGACCGCTTACCTCGTGCCAGGGCTGTCCATCTCGATCACCGATGAGCGCGCGGCCGGCGATGATGGCCAGCCCAAGGCCGTCGAGTTCAGCTTCGACGGCGGCATCGGCGAGTTCTGCGCGCACCTGAGCACCGGCCAGCCTGTGACCGATGTGCTCAGGCTGACCGGCTCCGGCCAGTTCACCGAGACCGTGCCGGTGCTCGATGACCTCGGTCATCTCACCCCTACCGAGGTGGAGCGCGACCTGGCCGTCGACATCGCGCTGCGCTGGGATAGCGGCTACGACACGATCACCAGGTCGTTCGTGAACGTGATCGCCACGCCCAAGGGCGGCACGCACGTCGCCGGGTTCGAGCGGGCCCTGGTCAAGACGGTCAACGAGCAGCTGAAGGCCACCAGGCTGCTCAGGGCGGCCGACGAGCCGGTCGTGAAGGAAGACGTGCTCGAGGGCCTCACCGCCGTGGTTTCGGTCCGGCTGCCGGAGCCGCAGTTCGAGGGCCAGACCAAGGAGGTGCTCGGCACGCCGGCGGCGTCGCGGATCGTCGGGCAGGTGGTCTCTTCCGAGCTGGGCAACTTCCTCGAAGGCCGGGTGCGCGGCAGCAAGCAGCAGGTCAAGGCCGTGCTCGAGAAGGTCGCGGCAGCCGCCAAGACCAGGATCGCGGCCAGGGAGCACCGCGAGAATCAGCGCCGCAAGTCGGCGCTGGCGAGCTCGGCCCTGCCCGCCAAGCTGGTGGACTGCCGGTCAGCCGATGACCGGAGCGAGCTTTTCATCGTGGAGGGAGATTCCGCGCTCGGCACGGCCAAGCTCGCGCGCGATTCCGAGTTCCAGGCGCTGCTGCCGATCAGGGGCAAGATCCTGAACGTGCAGAAGGCATCGTTGTCCGACATGCTCAAGAACGCCGAGTGCGCCGCGATCATCCAGGTGCTCGGAGCCGGCTCGGGCAACGCGTTCGATCTGGAGTCAGCCAGATACCAGCGGGTGGTCTTGATGAGCGACGCGGACGTCGATGGCGCGCACATCCGGTGCCTCCTGCTGACCCTGTTCCACCGCTACATGCGCCCTATGGTCGATGCCGGCAGGGTGTTCGCCGCGGTGCCGCCCCTGCACCGGATCGAGCTGAGCAACCCGCGCAAGGGCGCTGACAAGTACATCTACACGTATTCGGATGCCGAGCTGAGCCGGACGCTGCTCGAACTCGAGCGCAAGGGGCAGCGCTGGAAGGATCAGCCGCAGCGGTACAAGGGACTCGGCGAGATGGACGCCTCTCAGCTAGCCGAGACCACGATGGACCCCCGCCGGCGCACGCTCCGCCGGATCAGGATCGCCGATGCGGAGTCCGCGAGCCGCATCTTCGACCTGCTGATGGGCAGCGAGGTCGCCCCCCGCCGCGACTTCATCGTCGGCGGGGCCGCCGAGCTCGACCCCACCAGGATCGACACCTAGCGCCGCTACTTCGCGACGGCGCGGATGCGGGGGCGGATGCCGCCGGTACAGCCGCGCCGGGTCAGCGGTCAGCTCTGCCACAGCACGGGACAGAAATCGGGATCGGCGTAATCTGGCGTGCCAAGCTCAGTGCGGCGCACCAGCACGTCGTTGTTGTACACCACCCGCGTGCCGTCGGCCTTGTCGTACTGCCGCCAGCGGTTCTCGCCGTCTTGAAGGTGAAATGAAATAGCGCGGCGGGGACTCGTGCTGCGATTGTGACCGCTGCCGTGGTAGATCCGGCAGTGGTGGAAGCTCATGTGGCCCTTGGGTATCTCCATCGGGATGGGAGTCACCTGGGAGTTGTTGAACACGGCGGTCTTGTGCAGCAACTCGTCGAGCTCGCCACGGTCGCGCTGCGCGAAGTGCCTGGTCGAGTCGTCGCCGGGGATCTCCTTCCACAGGTGACTGCCGTCGATCATGGTGATCGTGCCCATCTGGCTGGTGCAGTCGTGGAACGGGATGAAGGCCGTGAGCATGCGGTCTGACGTGCAGGTTTGCCAGTAGTGGCGGTCAGCGTGCCAGGGCACCAGGTTGGTGACCTCGCCGGGATTCGGCGGCTTGAAGATCAGCGTCGACTGGAACACCCTGATCTGCGCGGTCTCGGCCAGCCTGGCCGCGACGGCGCCGACAATCGGCTTTCGGAGAAGCGAGGCGATCGCGTCTGACTCGTAATGGATGAAGTCGTTGTGCCGCTGCACGGGGCCGTGAGATGGCTCCCAGTAGGCGAGGTTCGGCGGGCGGACCGGAAGCGCCCGGTCCTTGCGGCCGGCATAGAACGCATCGGTCGCCTCGACGAGAGCGTCGATCTCCGCATCGCTGAACAGCTTGCGCGTCAGGTACCAGCCGTGCTGCCTGTAGTGCTCGACCTCGTCATCGGTTGGCAGCAGGTCAAGCTGGGCCTCAGCCAGCGTGAATGGGCTAGTCGTCGTCATCTTCGCGCTCCAATCCCTACGGGAAACCGGCTCAGTGCGTCATGCCTGCGTGCTCGTCTTCGAGCGCTTCGTACAGCGCCCTGATATTGCGGCTGCCGAAGGTCAGCGCGCCTTTCCGCTCGATGAGCTCGATGAAGAGGGTGTGCCGTTCGTGGGTCGACCTGGCGAAGATCTGGAACATCTGCCCCCACCGGTCCCGGTCCGCGAGCACGTTCAGGCCGCGGAGCTCGTCGAGCGGTATGGCGAGCTTCCCGAGGCGGGCCTCGAGCGCCTGGTAGTAGCCGGAGGGCGCGACGAGGAACTCGATGCCGCGAGCGGAGATCGTCCGGACCGCTGTCGCGATGTCGGAGGTCCTGAACGCCAGGTGCTGAACTCCGGCGCCGCCGTGCGCTCTCAGGAAGTCGTCGATCTGGCCGGGCTCGCGCGTGACGTCCGGCTCGATCAGCGTGAACGTCACCGCCGCGGCATTGTCCTGCACGACCTTGGAGAGCATCGCCTGGCTGCCGACCTCGATCCGCTCGTCGTAGATCTGCGCGAGCCCGAACACCTCGCGGTAGAAGCTGACGGTCGCTTCGAGTTCCCCGGCCGGCAGGCATGCGGCAACGTGATCGAGGAGGTAAAGCAGCGGCCCGTCCTGTCCGCCTCCGGCCTCGCCGTCGCGCTCGCTGTCGCCGCGCTTGTCGCTGGCCATCTCGATGACGCCGGGAGCGAAGTCGCCATCAGGATCGCCGCGCTCGACGAGCTTGTGCAGCACGTCGCCGAATCCGGCTACGACCGAGGTGCCCACCGAGGCGCCAGACCCGTCGTCCCTGCAGGCGAATCGCGGCTCGGCGATCGACGTGCCGCCCGCCGCCACGATCTCGGCATGGGCCTGCCGGACGTCGTCGGTCCTGAACGCGATGACGCCGATGCCGTCGCCGTGCTTGGCGATGTACCGTGCCGCCTGGTCATCGCCGGTGACCGGAGCGGTGAGCAGCAGCCTGATCTGTCCTTGCCGCAGCAGGAGCGATCGCTGGCTGGCCTGGGCCGGCGAACGTCCGCCGACGGTGAAGCCGTAGGACTCGCAGAGCGCTTGTGAGGCCGCGGCCAGGTCGCCGACGTAGTACTCCACATGATCAAATCCGTAGATCTTCATCGCTTACCTTTCAATGCCTCTGGCCTGCCGCGTCCCGGCGGCGACCCGGCGTCAGTTGCTGGCACCCAGGCCGAGTGCATCAGCTAGCTCCTCTGCTAGACGCGGCTTGAGCCGGCCCGAAAAGCAGGCTGACATTGTGGCCGCCAAATGCGAATGAGTTGGACAAAGCGCTCCCTATCGACTTTGCCCGTGCGGTGTGACGAACGTGATCCAGGTCGCACTCGGGGTCTGGCTCATCGAGATTGCGGGTAGGCGGCAGGACGCCGCGGCTGACCGCGAGGACGCTCGCCACCGCCTCAACGGCGCCGGACGCGCCGAGCAGGTGGCCTGTCACTGACTTGATCGAGCTGACCGGGGGGCTGCCGGCGCCGAAGACCGCGCGGATCGCCCTGGATTCCGCTACGTCGCCGAGCTTGGTGCTCGTGCCATGGGCGTTGACGTAGCCGATGTCGCCCGGCGACAGCCCGGCCCTGGCGATCGCCTGCCGCATGCACGCGGCCGCGCCCTCGCCGTCCGGCCGGGGCATCGTGGGGTGATGGGCGTCCGAGGTCGCGCCCCAGCCGATGAGGCTCGCGTAGGATCGGGCGCCGCGTGCCCTGGCGTGCTCGCCGCGCTCGACCACCATGATCGCGGCGCCCTCGCCGAGCACGAAGCCGTTGCGCCTGCGGTCGAATGGCCTGCTCGCGTCGGCCGGCTCGGCCCAGCCGCTGGCAAGCGCGCGGGCGTTGCTGAAGGCGGAGATGATCGTCGGATGCAGCGGTGACTCGGTGCCGCCGCAGATCACGACATCGGCGCTGTCCTCGCGGATCAGCCGGTAGGCCTCGGCGATGGCCTGCGCGCCCGCCGCGCAGGCGGTCACGATCGCGGAGCTGATGCCCCTGATCCCGTGCTTGATGGCGATCCGCGCGGTCGCCATGTTGGAGAGCATCCCGGGCAGCAGGTAGGGGCTCACGGCGGCCCGGCCGCGCTCGGCCCTGGCGAGCGAGTACTGCTCGAACGTCTCGAGGCCGCCGCCGCCCGTGGCCGTGATCACCGCGGTGCGGAACGGATCGGCGTCCACTCCTACGGTGATCCCGGCGTCGGCGAGCGCCCGGTCGGCGGCCAGCAGGCCGAGCAGGACGAACCTGTCCACGCACCGGATCTCGGTCGGCGGCAGCACGCTGGCCGGGTCAATGCCGGGAGACAGCCCGGCGACGTCCAGCCCGGGGCGCGCCGGGTGCCCCTCCGGCGGCCGCCGCAGGCCAGACGGCCCGTTGCAGAGCGCCCCGAAGAAGCCGCCGACGTCGCTTCCGACGGGGGTGACCAGGCCGATGCCGGTAATCTCGGCGCTCATCGCGCCGCGCTTTCCAGATGACGCTCGCGCAGCACGAACTTGCGGACCTTGCCAGTGGCAGTGAGCGGCATCTTGTCGTCGTCAACGACGATGACCTGGCGCAGGGTCGCGGCGACATGCTCATCGAGCGCCGCCCGCACCTGCGCCGCCCAGCCCGCTCCCGGATCGGCTCCGGCTTCGAGCTGGAGCAGTACGTCGCACCGTACGGTGCCGCCGTCTTTGAGCGCGACGATGGTGCAGTCGAGCACTCCGGGACAGCGGGCGAGGATCTGCTCCTCGCTGGCCGAGGTATAGATGAACGTGCCGTCGCCGAGGTTCACCGCGTCGGCCTTGCGGTCGAGGTGGTAAAAGTAGCCCTCGTCGTCGTAATAGACCAGGTCCCCGGTCATGAAATAGCCCCGGAACCTGGTGCGATGAGTCCTGGCCGAGTCGTTCCAGTAGCCAAGGCTCAGGGTCTGCGACCTGGTGCCGAGCTCGCCGACCTGCCCCGGCGGCAGTTCCCTGCCGTCCGGCCCGAACACCTTGGCGTCGGCGAAGCTGTGCACCTTGCCGATGCACCTGCCGTACCTGTTGGTGTCCGGTGTGTGCACGATGAAGAAATGCGAGTGGCCCATCTCGCTCGAGCCGAGGCCGTCGACGAAGGCCGAGCCGGGAACCTGCTGCCTGCCGCGCGCGGTAACCGTCACCCGGCTGCCGCAGGCCACCAGCCGCCTGATGTGCGCCTCGTGCGCGCAGTCCCCGGTGTTCCACCACAGCGCCACCGAGCTCAGGTCGTGCCTGGACAGATCGGCCCGCACCAGGTCGGGCCAGGTGGTGGAGAAGCCGACAACTCCCCGCGGCCGCCAGGTGCTGATGGCGGCCAGGACGCCGGGGCCGGTCTGAGCGGACAGCATCAGCACCTCGCTGCCATAGCTCATGCCGAGGTTCAAGATGATCAGGCCCGCGGTGTGCGGGCACGGCAGCGCGCTGAGCATCCGCTCGGTGCCCTGGGGGCGGGGCAGGCTGAGCCGGTACCTGATCGCCGCGTACAGGCTCTGATGGCTGTGCACGACGGCCTTGGGCAGGCCCGTCGTGCCCGATGAGTGAGTGACCGCCACCGGGTCGTCCGGATAGTACTGGTACGGCACGGGAGCCGCGTCCGGGTCGCCGGCGGCAAGCTGGCCGAAGTCGCCGAGTACGGGCACCCCGGTGGCGGCCTCGGTCAGCTCGCCCGAGTGCCCGGCGTCGGTGATCAGGCCCACGGCGTTCAGCCGGGCGATGTACCTCACGGTCAGGTCAGCGGGGAGCGTCGGGTTGATCAGCACGCCGATAGCGCCGAGCCAGGCGATGGCCAGGAACGTCAGCGCCGTGTCGGCGGCGGTCGGGGCGCACACCGCCACGGGGTCGCGGCTGCGGATGCCCAGCTCATGCAATGCCGCGGCGCGCGCGGCGACAAGCCGGTGCACCTGGCGCAAGGTCATCGGCTGCCAGGCGGGGTGGGCTCCGGCCGCGGTGTCGAAGGCCAGCTGCGGGGTGTCCAGGCCAACGTCAAGCCCGGCCAGCGTGGTCAGGACGTTGCCCGCGCCGACACCGGGGTCCGCGGCTAACCTCGCGCGGATGCTCGTGCCGGGCATGGCGACCTTCCTTCGGGGTGCGTGAGGCGCATAGCGGTGGTTAAAGCTTCGAGAGCTTGCCCGGCCAGGAGACCGGACCGAGCAGCAGTGCCCTGCCCTCGACCGTGCCGTCGAGGTAGGTGCTGACGGCAATCACCAGCGCGGCGTCGGCGTCGCCGTCGCCGGTGAGCATGCAGGCGCTCGCCATTCCGTCGGTCAGTGCCTGGTCAAGCTCGCCCGGGCCGGCTGAGCCGCACGGCATGGTGCAGACCATCGGCCCGCGCAGGGTCCATCGCGCCGCTACGTACCCCGCGACGGCATTGTGGTTGGACTGGTAGAACAGCAGCGGAGGAACGCGCCTCCCGGCCTGCACCGCATCGGCGATGGCGGCCGAGGTGACCACGTCACCGGTAGTGCTGACCAGCACGATCGCGGTGCGTTCGGTGTATCGGGACCCGGGCTCGGCAGGCGGCGCGCCGAAGTACTCCGTCAGGCACAGATCTGCCACCGCCGCCACCAGGGGGCTGAAGCCAGAGGTGACGAAGCCGGCGACGGCAGGCAGTTCGTCAGCGTGCGTGACCGGCCAGCGCGCGCTTGCCAGGACGGTCATCCCCGCCGCCACCCCGGCATCCGCCACCGCGGCATCCGCGGCCCCGGCACCCGGCGGTTTCACGGACAGGCTCATGCCGCCTCCACGAGCAATGCGGTGTTGGCGCCGCCGAACGCGGCATTGAGGCTGAGCGCGTACCTGGCGCTTGACCGGCGGGCGGTGTCGAGGACCAGGTCAAGGTGGCAGTCGGCATCGGGGCCCAGGAAGCCCGCGTTGACCGGCAGCAGCCCGGCGCGCAGCGCGAGAACGGTCACGGCGAACTCGACCAGCGCCGATGCCTCCAGGGCATGACCGTGCACGGACTTCGTCGAGCTCACCGGGATAGAGCCGGCGGCCGGGCCGAAGGCGAGGCGGATGGCCGCCGCCTCGGAGGCGTCCGCGTACGCGGTGCCGGTCGCGTTCGCGTTGATGTAGCCGACGGCCGCGGGACTGACGCCAGCCCGGCCAAGAGCCGAGGTGATCGCGCGCGCCAGGCCGGTGCCGTCAGGACGCGGCTGCACGACGTGGTAGCCGTCGCCCGCGCGACCCCAGCCGGCCAGCCCGGCCAGCGCGCTGGCTCCCCGTGACCGTGCCGCGGCCGCGTCCTCGAGCACGACGGCCGCGACCCCGTCGCCGAGCAGCATGCCGCGCCGTCCCGTGCTGAACGGCCGCACCTGCCCGTCCGCCGCGAGCGTCCGGCCAGCGTCGAACAGCCAGAAGCTGTCGGCATCGACCAGGTAGCCGGCCGCGACGATCAGCCTGCTGGCCCGCCCTGACACTATCGAGGCAGCGGCGTCGGCGATCGCGGTGCTGGCGGCGGCGCAGGCGGTGACGTAGATCCTGGCCGGCCGCCGCAGCCCGGTGGCCGCGCTGACCTCGGCTGGCGTGCTGCCGATAACGTCGAGCGCGGCCGGATCGCGAGCAGCGCTCTGATCCGTGTGCAGTGCTAGAAGAAAGTCGGTGCCCGCGCGGCTCGCATCGTCGAGTCCGGCCTGGTCGCAGGCCTGCCCGAGGACCGAGGCCAGCTCGACGCCGAGCTTCGGATCGCCATCCAGCTCGGCGGCGACGCCGACCCGGCAGCGCTCGGTATCGAACCTGGCTGACGGGCGGAAGGCCGGCCGTCCCGACGTCACGCCGTCCAGCAGCGGCCCAGGCCCGCGGCCGAACGCGGTAGTCACTCCCAGCCCGGTCACCACGACCTGGGCTGTGCGGTGGCTCTCTGGCTGGGTGCTAACCATGCTCCGCACCGGTGAGCACATCGGCGAGGGCGATCACGGCACCCGAGACGGTGGTCATCCGCGCCATCGTCTCGTCGCTCAGCTCAAGCGTCACCCCGTAGCGCAGCTCCACCTTCGTGATGAGCCAGGTGAGTTCGAGCGAGCCGATCTGCTCGGCCACCTCGTCAGGCGATCGCTGGCCGAACGCGGCCAGCATGTCGATGACCTCGTCCCGGTCGGGCGCGGCGGGCTCGCTCATTCGGCCGGCTCGCCGGCTGGGACGGTAACCCTCCGCGCGATCTCGGCGGTGAACTCGTCTAAGGTCATCAGCGCCAGCTCCTCAGCATCCTCATCGGAGAACCGCACGCCGAATTGATCCTCGACCAGGACGGCAAGCTCGGCGACTGCGATTGACTCGAGATCGAGCCCGGCCGGACCGAGATTGGTGTCCCCGGTCACCTGGCTGACGTCGTAGTTCAGCCCGCTTAAGGCGTTGACCACGAACTCGCGGATCTCGGTCTCCATCGGATGAACTCCCATCTTTCTTAGCCATTGTGCCGGGCGCGGCGTGGCTACGGCGATCCCGCCGCCGATGAGTTCGCTGCTGCCCGCAGCACCGCGCGATCCCGGACGTTCTTGCCGGTGGCCGTGCGGGGGAGTTCGGTGAGCACGTAGGTGCGGCGCGGCCGTTTGTACGCCGCGAGCTGGTCGGCGATCGCCGCTTCGACGTCAGCGAGTGCCGATCCCGGGCGAAGCACCAGATACGCCTCGACGGCCCCGTCGAAGCTGATCACGCAGGCGGCCACGGCGGGCAGCGCGCTGATGGCCTGCTCGACTTCGGTGAGATCGACCTTGAGCCCGCCGACCGAGACCTGCGAATCGAGCCTGCCGAGAATCGTGACGTGCCCGGTCCGCTGGTCCATGGCCGCGGCGTCCCTGGTGCGCAGCCAGCCGTCAACCCACCGCGTCTCGTCGACCAGGCCGACGTAGGGGGATGCGGGCATGGCGACGAGCAGCTCGCCATCGCTCACCCGCAGCCGCATGCCGGGCGCCGGCGCTACCGCCGGGGCAAGCCTGCCGGAAAGGTCGGTGGCGATGACGCCAAGCTCGGTCATGCCGTACATGCTGCCGAGCGGCACGCCGTAGCCCGCCGTGAACGCTCCCGGCACCCACGGCCTGGTCAGCTCGCCGGCCACGACCATGCGGGTGAGCCGCGGAATTGGCCGTGGATCGGCGGTCATCAGCTCGGCGTGGAACGGCACGCCCAAGATCATCGCCGGCTTATCGGTGAAAGAAACCGCGGTGCGAATGCCGTCAGCCGTAAGCCGGTCAGGGAACGCGAGCTCAATCCCGGCGTGCAAGCTGTGCAGCAGGCCGCCGACCAGCCCGAGCACGTGCACGATTGAGGCCAGCAGCACGATCTGGGTCCCGGCAGCGGGGTAGTCGTCGAGCTTGGCGTAGCGGTCCAGTTCCGCGAGCAGGTTGGCCGAGGTACGCGCGATGACCTTGGACGGCCCGGTCGAGCCGGAGCTGAGCTGGATCAGGGCATGCGGAGTCTGGGCCGGCTGGCCGCCAGGCCGCGGCGCTGCCCGCGCGGTGAGCGCCGCGTAGCCGCTCATCGGATGGCTGACGACATCCGCGGCCTCGACGACGACCTGCGGCGCCAGCCGGTCAAGCGCCTTATCCACCTCCGCCCGGGTCAGCCGGTGATCCAGCAGGCTCACCTGAGCGCCGATCCGCCACGCGGCCAGCAAGGAGGCTACGTAGCCCGCCGACGGCGGCAGGTGCAACGTGACGGTGCCGCCAGCCCGCAAGCCAGCCTCAGCGAGGCCGGCCTGGGCCGCCACCAGGTCCCGCAGTTCGGCCCTGGTGATCGCAGACCCTATGCGCAGGCAGATGTCGTCGTCAGCGCCGTTCAGCAGGTCCGTGTCTACCCAGCTGGGAGAGCCTTCGGCCGGCCGGTGATCCACTCCACCCGACGGAAGATCCCAGCGTGACTCAGACATGCATCACCCCATGCGAAGCCATTTTTCAACGGAAGGAGAGGCGCTTTTGCCGTGAGAGTTGCACAATCGGCGCATCAGGTCAAGCTGTTGTCACTATGTGATTCCCCGTTATCGTGGCTGCCGCGACGATTGTGCTGGACCGAGCCGCTCATGGCACCGCGCCATGCGTGTCCGCCCGGGAAGCTCTAGCCAGCCTCGAGGTTGTGACCCAGGATGGGCAGCGGACGCCTGCGAGCCCGGCGCGCGGCAGGAGAGGACACGGTGCCCTGATGACCGAGAGCGCGGCGGAGTCGTTCCCGTTCTTACTTGAGTCGTCGAGCCGATCACTGCCAGCCACACCAGATGCCGGCCAGATAGGAGAGTCGATGCTTTTTCATCTTCATCCCCAGGTGCGGGCGATCAGGGACCGGCTCGAGGCCGACCAGGTGCCGAGCCTCTTCACCCTTCCGATCGAGGAAGCCCGCGCCCGGGACGTGCGGAGCGCCCTTACGACTGCCGGGACGCTCGAGCCGGTGGCGGAGGTGCGCGACCTCGTTATCCCGGGACCGGCCGGAGATCTCGCCGCTCGCCTCTACCGGCCGGCGGTGGCTGGATCGGTGGCGGCTGGCTCGGCCTTGCCGGCCATGGTCTACTTCTTTGGCGGCGGATGGAGCCTCGGCACGCTCGACACCTCTGATGCCGTCTGCCGGCGGATCACTAACCTGGCGGGCTGCGCCAGCGTCGCGGTCAGCTACCGCCTTGCTCCGGAGAATAAGTTTCCCGCCGCGGTCGAAGATTGCTATGCCGGTACGGCCTGGGTCGCCGCGCACGCGGACGAGCTCGGCATCGACTCGGCCAGGCTGGCGGTGGCCGGGGACAGCTCAGGCGGGAACCTGGCCGCCGCCGTCGCGCTGCTGGCTCGCGAGCGAGGCGGCCCGAGACTGATTCACCAGTTGCTCGTCTATCCCAACACCGATTACCGGGCCGACACAGACTCGATGCGCGAGGTCACCGACAAGTACTTTTTTAACCCCAACGCGATCTCCTGGTACTGGGGCATGTACCTGGCGGCGCCCGCAGATGGCGAGAACCCGCTGGCTTCGCCGATGCGGGCCGCCGACGTGTCCGGGCTGCCACCGGCGACCGTGATCACCGCCGACTACGACCCGCTCCGCGACGAGTCTGAGCTCTACGCCAAGAAACTGGCGGACGCGGGAGTGCCGACCGAGGTCATCCGCTACGACGGCATGATGCACGGCTTCTTCACCATGATCGGCATCCTCGACGTGGCCAGGGAAGCAGTCGCCACCGCCGCCGACCGCCTATCCCGCGCCTTCGCCACCTGACCCGAGCCCGGCCGCCCGCCTGACTCGGCCCGCGCCCGCGCTCTGCCCGCGCCCGCGCTCTGCCCGTGCTCTGCGCTCTGCCCGTGCTCTGCGCTCTGCCCGTGCTCTGCGCTCTGCCCGTGCTCTGCGCTCTGCCCGTGCTCTGCGCTCTGCCCGTGCTCTGCGCTCTGCCCGTGCTCTGCGCTCTGCCCGTGCTCTGCGCGTGCCGGGCCAGCGATCAACTGCCCGGCAGGGTCTGGTGCTGGTGATAGCGATGCGAGCGCAGTCGTTTTATGCCGAATATGGCGTTTGGGTGGGTAGCTCAGGTGAGGCGGGTGCGCATGGATTCCAGCATCTATGGTCCTGATACGTGAATGGCCCCAACTGGGCCACGTGCACACCGCGATTCTCATCCACGGGAGCGCGCAGCGCGCATCGAGATCTGCTGGTTATTGGGTTCGGGTGGCGGGGTGAGCATTGCCAGGGTGATCAGGCCGGGCCGTTCTAACTGACCCTGTGCCAGTTTCCGTGATCATGACCTGGGGCATGATCACGGAAATCTACGCAGGTCAAGGCATGGGCAAGGATCCGTGATCATGCCCGCCCCCATGATCACGGAAATCACCCCCTGCCGGGCTCCGGCAGACAACCACCCCACTCGGCGCAACCCGCACCACCAGCCTCCACTGTCTCAAATTCACCCTGGCAGCCCCAACCTCCGATAAGGATCATCGATGACGTTGTTGGCTTATTGGACGCTGAGGCGGCCTGGGTCAGGCGGCGGGGTTAGCGGTGCAGGGTGACCAGGCCGGGGCCGTTCGATCTGACCGCGCTGGTTTCCGCGGTCATGGTCGCGGGCGTGATCACGGAACATTACCGCTGTCCCTGGAAGCTGTCGCGTGACTCGCGATCGGGTCGGGGAGCACTTTCGGGCACCCCGCGGACTGGCCAGGCGGGGCACGCTCCGGTCCGGCCCGCCCGGACCGGACAGCGACGGCTCAGCCCGGCCCGGGTGCCGGTCGCGCCCGGTTCTGACAGCAACCATCCGTGCCGGCGCTGGTGCATCGGTGTAAACGGGAACAAACCACCCCTGTTTACAGACCAACGCGGCCCTCCCTGCTGCTGCTGGTCGCTGCTGAACAGCATCGTGGCCCTCCCTGATGCTGTTAAGCACTGGTTTTGACAGCAACGTGGCCTCCCTGATGTTGTCCTGACAGCAACGGGGAGGGCCACGTTGCTGTCAAGAACGGCCGCTGACAGCAACAGGGAGGGCCACGATGCTCACCCTGCCCCGGCGGCGCCGTGACCGGGGCACGGCGCACGTCCGCCCGCACACACAGATCAGGCGCGGAGACGCTCATCAAGGTGTCGGTTCGCGTATCGATGTTGTTGGGCTTCCGTCGCCTCCTGGCCGGATATCCGACATGCAACCCAGACTTCCCATACGTGTCGCGCAGAGGGGCCGGCGCGCTGGCGCGCGGCGATCATGGCGATGGCGACGTGCGGAGCGGGCATCATTGCTGAGACGGGTCAGTTCGTCCGGCGAACCCCAGGGATTGACCCGGCCTTCGGCCGACCCGAGCGAGTCAAGCAAGCTGTCGGCCTCGGATCGAACTGAACTGGCCGTCAGCTGCACGTCGTTCATTCCAGGTCCTTCGGCTCCGACTTCACACTGTAGGCGCGTGGGCACAAGCCGCATAGACGGCAATATTGCTAAACGGGGCTGTTACCAGAAAGGATGACAGCTAGCTACGAAAGGACCCGCTTATGGTCTCCGCCGCAGGCGTGCGCGAGTCCTCTGACGCGTTAATGTGCGTGCAGGACGCCGAGCAACTGGCAGCGGCGAGCTTGCCGGCGGGCGTCCGTGACTTCGTCGCCGGTGGCAGCGGGGCGGAGCTCACCAAGGACGCCAACCGCGCAGCGCTCGACCACGTCTTCCTGGTGCCAAGAGTGCTTGCCGGCCTGTCGTGCTGCGACATGAGCGCGACGCTCATCGGCGAGCGGTCGCGGCTGCCCGTGGCCGTGGCGCCGATGGCCTATCAGCGCATGGTGCATCCCGATGGCGAGCTGGGGATTGCCGCCGCCTGCGCCGAGGCCGGCATCCCGTACACAGCCGCCATGCTGGCCAGCACGAGCCTGGAGGAGATCGCCGGCGCTGGCGGCCGTACCTGGCTTCAGCTGTACTGGCTGCGCGACAAGGGCCTGCTGCTCGACCTGGTCAGGCGCGCGGAGGGGGCCGGCTGGCACGGCCCTGATGCTGACGGTTGACGTTCCGGAACTCGGCAGGCGCCTGCGTGACCTCCGCAACGGATTCGCCCTTCCCGAGGGGATAACCCCCGCGAACCTGCGCCAAGCCGCCGCCCCCAGCCACACGGGCAGGGCCGGGTCGTCTGGGGTCGCCAGTCACACAGCCGATATCTTCGATCCAGGGCTGGGATGGAGCGATGTCGCGTGGCTGCGCGACCAGACCAGCTTGCCGCTTGTGCTCAAGGGCGTCCTCGATCCCGGCGACGCCCGCCGCGCGGCCGAACTCGGAGTGACCGGCATCGTCGTGTCCAACCACGGCGGCAGGCAACTCGACGGAGCGGTACCGAGCATCACCGCGCTGCCTCCGGTGCTCGACGCCGTCAGCGGCCGGTGCCAGGTGCTGCTCGACAGCGGCATCCGGAGCGGTACCGACGTGCTGAAGGCGATCGCGCTCGGTGCGGACGGCGTGCTGCTCGGGCGCCCGGCGCTGTGGGGCCTCGCGGCCGGAGGCGCGGCGGGCGCGGCCAAGGTGCTGTCGCTGCTCGCTGAGGAAATAAGGCACGCGATGACGCTCGCTGGCAGCCCTGATCTCGCGACCACCAGATCGCTTCGCGCCGTCATCTCCCGCCAGGCGTAAGCCGTACCAACTCTCCAGGAGCGATCACCATGACCACAGTGGCCGATGGCGTCCAGCCCGCTGTCTACGACCTTGCCGCGCCGGCACTCCATGGCTCGCTGCTCGACCCGGCGCTCGAGTCGATGAATTTCCTGAACGAGGTCGCCAGCAGGTATCCCGAGGCCATCTCCTTCGCCTCAGGACGCCCTTGCGAGCAATTCTTCGACATCGCGCTCATCCATCAGTACATCGACGCCTTCTGCGGCTACCTGACCTCCGAGCTCGGCTACAGCGAGCAGAAGGTAAACCAGACTCTTTTCCAGTACGGCCGGACAAAGGGCATCATTCATGAACTGATCGCCAGGTACCTGCAGATCGATGAAGGTATCAGCGTCGACCCGGAGGCGATCGTGGTGACGGTCGGCTTCCAGGAAGGCATGTTCGCCGTGCTCAGGGCCTTGCGTGCCGATGAGCGAGACGTGCTGCTAGCGACCTCGCCCAGCTACGTCGGGCTGACCGGTGCCGCGCGACTTGCCGACCTGCCGGTATGGCCGGTCAAGACCGGCGCCGACGGCATCGACCTTGACGATCTGGCGGCGCAGGCCCAGCGCGCCAGGCAGGCAGGGCTGCGAGCACGGGCCTGCTACGTGATGGCGGACTTCGCCAACCCGTCAGGCGTGAGCATGTCAGTCCCGATGCGGCAGCGGCTGCTCGAAGTCGCGCGCCGGGAACGGCTCCTGCTCATCGAGGACAATCCGTACGGAACCTTCCATTCCGGGCCGCATCTGCCTACGCTCAAGGCGCTCGACACCGGCCGCCAGGTGATCTATCTCGGATCATTCGCTAAGGTCGGCTTCCCCGGCGCCCGGGTCGGGTACGCGGTCGCCGATCAGCTCGTGAGCGACGGCGGCAACAAGATCAACCTGCTCGCCGACTATCTGTCGATGATCAAGAGCATGATCACTGTCAATACCTCGGCCGTCGCGCAGGCAGTGGTCGGCGGCAAGCTCCTCGCGAACGACTTCAGCCTGGCTAAGGCCAACGAGCGGGAGACCGCGACCTACCTGGCCAACATGAGCCAGTTGCTCGACGGGCTGGCACGCAGGTTCCCTGCTCATGCCCACCCGCGAGCAGGCGTGACCTGGAACTCCCCGACCGGAGGATTCTTCGCGGTCGTCACGCTGCCGTTCACCGCCGATGACGAGTTGATGGAGTATTCCGCCCGCGAGCACGGAGTGCTGTGGACCCCGATGAGCCACTTCTACGCCGGCGACGGCGGGTCGCACCAGGCCAGGCTGGCGTGCAGCCAGCTGACCAGCCAGGAGGTCGAGACCGGACTCGACCGGTTCGCCGCGCTAGTCGCCGACCGCCTCGGGAGAGAGCTTTCGCGAGCCAAAGGGCGCGGTGCCGCCTGGACTGACGAGGGAGGAGCGAAGCGACGGAGGGAGGAGGGAAGGCGGTGCCTAAGAGCGCCCGGAGGCGAGCGAGACAAGCAGAGCTTTCGCGAGCCAAAGGGCGCGGTGCCGCCTGGACTGACGAGGGAGGAGCGAAGCGACGGAGGGAGGAGGGAAGGCGGTGCCTAAGAGCGCCCGGAGGCGAGCGAGACAAGCAGAGCTTTCGCGAGCCAAAGGGCGCGGTGCCGCCTGGACTGACGAGGGAGGAGCGAAGCGACGGAGGGAGGAGGGAAGGCGGTGCCTAAGAGCGCCCGGAGGCGAGCGAGACAAGCAGAGCCTTTCTGCGGGAGGCGACCGATGCGTTACCCGCCGGTCACCTCCCGCCTGGCCCTGGTTCGTCGCTCCCAGGGCTGCCGGGCATCGGTATGTGGTGAGGTAGTCGCCCGCTGGCGGCTACTTGTGTGTTCGGTGGTGTACCTTGCCTTGCCGGTTAGACGGCTCGGCTGGCAATTCCGTTGCGTCGATTACTGGGAATCCGCCAAACTCACCGGCCGGAGCGGGCCATTGGCTGCTCCATACCGTGTGATGGTGGCGGCGGGCCCCGCAGGACCCGCCAGTCATGAGGATGCGCGAGCTAGCTGGGATTCAGCCGAACCCCAGCTTGAGATGTGCTAAGAGTCACCGACTGCGAACAGTCCGCAATTCCGCGCCAATCGCATAACTGGGGGCAATTAGTACGCTATGGGGATGGCGGGCGCGGGCGTGCCGGGGCGGCGTGAGCATCGTGGCCCTCCCTGTTGCTGTCGCGGAGGCGGTCCGGCGTGAGCATCGTGGCCCTCCCTGTTGTCGTCCTGAGAGGCTGCTGAAAAACCCCGTTTTCGTCGCGAACCCGACTCCCTGACCTGCGGTTCTTCGATCGCGATCATGGATTTTTCGGGGTTTTTCAGCAGCCTCTCCTGACAGCATCAGGAAGGGCCACGTTGCTGTTACAAATGGCCCGCAACAGCAACGTGGCCCGACCTGATGCTGTCCCGGCCGGCGCTGGCCGGGGCGGGCTGGGCAGGGCAGGGCAGGGCAGGGCAGGGCTGGGGATTAGCTTGGTGGTGCGGAACCGCCGACCGCGGCGAGTTGCTGGCGTACCCGTTCACCCGAGCCGTCCCGGCGGCCGGTGGGCGCGGGCAGCGGCACTGGGGTGCCGGCGGCGGTCGCGCCCCGGGCCGGGCCGGGTCCTGCCCACGCGAGCACGAGAGCGTCCTCGCCCTTGAGGAACCTGTGGCAGCGTACCCCGCCCGTTGCCCGTCCCTTCGGCGGGTATTCCGAGTACGGCGTGACCTTCACGGCAGCGGCGGCCGTGCCCGGCAGGGCGCCCGCGCTGCCCGCGACTGTGACTACGACCGGCTCGGCCCCCTCCGCACTGGCACCCGCGCCCGGGGCACCCGCGCCCGGGGCACCTGCGCCCGGGGTGACCGCGCCGAACCACAGCACCTCGGTTCGCGGCGACAGCCTGACGCCGGCCATGCCGCCGGCGGCCCGGCCCTGCGGCCGCACCCCCGATGCCGGGAACCTGAGCAACTGAGCGTCCGTGGTGATGAACACGAGATCCTGGTCCTCGCTCTCCAGTTGAACGGCTCCCACCACGCGGTCGCCATCCTTCAGCCCGATCACGTCGAAGTCGGTCAGGTTCTGCGGGTAGTCCGGCGCCACGCGCTTGACGACTCCCTGAGCTGTCCCGATGGCAAGGCCGGCGCCTTCGCCGTCGGCGGCGACGATTGCCACGACGGTCTCACCGCGCTCGGTGGTCACGAACTCGGCGATCGGGGCGCCACCGGACAAGCCGGGCGCGTGGGCGGTGGGCGGCAGGGCAGGCAGCTCGAGTACCCCGAGCCTGATGAGGCGGCCGCGCGAGGTCAGGACGCCGATGGTGCCGCGGGCCGTAGAGTCCACGGCAGAAACAATGACGTCGTGCGCCGAGCGCTGCTCCGCCGACCGGCCGCCCGTCCTGGCCGGCCTAGAGGCACTGGGGGCGGCGCGCTGGATTTTTTCATCCTCAGGGGTTTCCTCGGTGAGTTCCCCCTGACCGGCTGCCGGCTTAGCCGCGGCCGTCCTGGCGAGCAGGCCCGCTGAGGACAGCAGCACCGTGCAAGGATCGTCTGCCACTTCAAGGGGAACGGCTGCTGTCTTGGTAACACCGCTGGCTTCTAGGAGCACCGTGCGGCGGGGAGTGCCGAATTTCTCGGCCACGGCGGCTAGTTCGCTGGAGACCAGCTCGCGCAGCTTCTGCTCGGACTCGAGGATCGCGGTGAGCTCGGCGATCTCTGAGTTGAGAGTCTCCTGTTCCCGTTCGAGTTCGAGCTTGTCGTACTTGGTCAGCCTCCGCAGTGGGGTGTCGAGTATGTACTGCGCCTGGATGGCGGAGAGGTCGAAGACGCTCATCAGGCGTTCTTTGGCCGCGGCGGCATCGTCGCTCTGCCTGATCACCTGGATGACTTCGTCGATGTTGAGCAGCGCGATGATCAGGCCCTGGACCAGGTGCAGCCGGTCCTGGCGCTTGCCGCGCCTGAACTCGGTGCGCCGGCGCACGACCTCGATCCGGTGCTCGACGTAGATGCGCAGCAGGTCGCGCAGGCCGAGCACGCGTGGCTGCCCGTCGACGAGCGCCACGTTGTTGATCCCGAACGTGTCCTCCATCGGCGTCAGCCGGTACAGCTCCTCGAGCACGGCCTCCGGGTGGAACCCGTTGCGGATCTCGATCACCAGCCGGAGCCCGTGGTGCCGGTCGGTGAGGTCCTTGAGGTCGCTAATCCCGTTGAGCTTCTTGGCGCTGACGAGGTCCTTGATCCTGGCGATGACCTTCTCAGGGCCGACGCCGTAGGGGAGTTCGGTCACCACGATGCCGCTGCGGCGCGGGGTAAGCTGCTCGATCCTGGCCGCCGCCCTGGTGCGGAAGATGCCGCGGCCGGTCTCGTACGCGTCCCTGACCCCGTCGAGCCCGACGATCTTGCCGCCGGTCGGCAGGTCAGGACCTGGGACGAACCGCATCAGCTCGTCCAGCCCGGCATCCGGGTTCGCGATCAGGTGCCGGGCGGCTGCGACGACCTCGGTGAGGTTGTGCGGCGCCATGTTCGTCGCCATGCCGACAGCGATCCCGGACGCGCCGTTGACCAGCAGGTTCGGCAGGCCCGCGGGGAGCACCTCGGGCTGAGTCTCGGTGCCGTCATAGTTCGGGATGAAGTCGACGGTGTCCTCGTCGAGCGAGGTGGTCATCTCCAGCGCCGGGGGAGCGAGCCGTGCCTCGGTATAGCGCATGGCCGCCGGGGCGTCGTCCCCGCCGAGCGAGCCGAAGTTGCCGTGCCCGTCGACCAGCGGCAGCCGCATGGCGAACGGCTGGGCCATGCGGACGAGCGCATCGTAGATGGCGCCGTCACCATGCGGGTGCAGGCGGCCCATGACCTCGCCGACCACGCGGGCACACTTGACGTGGGCGCGGTCGGGCCGCAGCCCCATCTCGGACATCTGGTACAGGATGCGGCGCTGCACAGGCTTGAGCCCGTCGCGTGCGTCCGGCAGCGCTCGCTGGTAGATGACCGAGTAGGCGTACTCGAGGTAGCTGCCGCGCATCTCGTCGGTGACGTCGATGTCGACGATGTGTTCCTCGAAGTCGTCGGGGGGCGGAGTTTGCGTAGTGCGTCGTGCCATGCCCGTCATTCTGCCGTGGCCGGCTGACTGCTGCTGTTCTGGCGCGCGCGTCCCGGGCGCCAGGTTCGATGCTGGTACTACGGGTAGGCAGTCGGCTACGGTTCGTAGCTACTCCGGGGGTGGAGGGAGCCATGGGATCCGGCGGGGATTACCCGGGCGGGGCGCCTGTGAGCCGGATCAACGGTGTCTCGGTCGCGTCGCTGGTGTGCGGGCTGGCCCAGTTCCTGTTGTGGTTCTTTTTGCTGGTGCCCGGTTTCGTCGCGGCCGTGCTTGGCCTGGTCCTGGGCGTCGTCGCGCTCGGTCAGATCAGGCGGCGCGGCGAGGCGGGCAGGGGCCTGGCGTTCACCGGCATCCTGCTCGGAAGCCTTGGCGTGGCCGGCGGCGTGGCTGTCGCGATCTTGATCGGGGTCGGTTCAGCTCATTTCCAAATGCGAGATGGGTACTAGCGCTCCGGCCGCTTGCCCCGTGCCAGAGCGGGTCAGGTTACGGAGAAGCCGCCGTCCACGAAGACGGCCTGGCCGGTGATGTACGCGCTCGCGTTGCTCGCCAGGAAGACGGTGGCGCCTTCGAAGTCGCCGGCCTCGCCGTTGCGGCCGATCATGGTGCGGGCCGCGAGCGCGGCCGAGCGGGCCGGATCGGAGGCAGCCGCCCTGGTCATGGGCGTCGGGACGAAACCGGGCACGATCGCGTTGCAGCAAACCCCGTGCCGGGACCACTCCTCGGCCTGGGACCTGGTCAGCGACATCAGGCCGCCCTTGGACGCGCCGTACGCTCCGCTGTTGCCGAAGGCGCGGAAGGCCTGCTGCGACGCTACGTTGATGATCCGCCCCCAGCCGCGGGCCGCCATCGCAGGGCCGAACGCCTGGCCGAGCAAGAACGGCGCGGTCAGGTTCACGCCCAGGCAACTCTCCCAGTCCGCCATCGTCAGCCGGGGCAGCGGCGGCCGGGGGTTGACCCCGGCGGCGTTGACCAGGATGTCGGGCTCGCCGAAGATCTCGCTGACCGCGTCGGCGACCTGCCGCAGGTCCGCGCTCACCGCCAGGTCGGCGCTGACGCGGTCGGCACGGCATCCCGCTGAGCGCAGCTCACCTACGGCCAGGTCGAGCGCCGCGATATCCCTGGCCAGCAAGACGACCCGCGCGCCCGCGCGAGCGAGCGCCCGGCCCATCGCCTTGCCGATGCCCGAGCTGCCGCCGGTCACCAGCGCGACCCGCCCGTCCAAGCCAAAGAGGGCGCCAAGGTAATCCATCACGCGCCCAAGTATGTCCGGATCGGCTCGGCGCCGCGGCGGCGCACATCGATGGCGGACGCGGACCTCAGAGCAGCGGACGGGCTCCCACGAGGCCCATTCCCATGGCCGCGAGCCGGCAGCCGCTGGTCAGCGCCTCGCCCGGCGGCTTCTTGTCCAGCCACGCCGGCAGGAACCCGGCGCAGAACGCGTCACCGGCGCCCGTCCGGTCCACGATCCGCTCGACTGGCGGCGCCGGAACGCGGACCGGGTCAGGCCGGCCATTCGCATAGAACAGGGCGCCCTGCGCTGCCAGTTTCATCACGACGTGCGGATACCAGGCGTTCAGCACGCGGGCGGCTTGCTCGGGCTCGGCGCGCCCGGTGAGCACCCGGCCCTGCTCGGGGTTGACGAACAGGAGCGTCGCCCCGTTGGTCATCTGCAGGAACGGCTCGGCGCCGGCGCGCTCCAGCGGTGCCGACGACGCGCCGTCGACCGAGATCGTCATGCCCGCGCGCCTGGCCATCGACAGCGCGGCGAGGCCCGCCTGCCGCGAGCCCGTGTTGAGCAGCGTGTACCCGGACACATGCAGGTGACATCCGGGCGTGAAGAGGTCCTTCGGCAGGTCATCAGGCGACAGCGCGGCGTTGGCTCCTGGGTCGGACATCATCGTCTGATCGCCCTTGTGGGTGACCATCACCACGCAGGTACCGGTCGGGCGCTCGGGGTCCATCACCAGCCGGGCGTCAACGCCGTACCCCATCAGCTCCATGTCCCGGTTACGGCCGGCGATGTCGGCGCCCCGCCGTCCGACGAAGGCGACCTCGGTTCCGTCGACCGCCAGCCACGCCGCGATGTTCGCGCCGGAACCGCCGCCGTGCATGGTGACGGTCGCGGGGGTGTCGCTGGCTTTCGCCAGTGGCAGCATCGCGTGAGCGACGGTGTCCGTCATGAGGTCACCAATGACGACGACGCGCGCCAATGTCGTCCACCACCTTGGTCTGCTGGGTCGAGCTAGGCGGACGCGGTACATCCGCCCGAGGACTGTCAGAGATTAGAACTTAACAGTTTCACTGCTTCACCTGGCCATGTTCGCATCGTGAATCCGCGATCGACGGCGAAATGGGGTTAAGTGGTGTTCGTGTGCCAGCAGCGGCTCGGGTGCCGGCCGGGTCGCGGCGCTGCGCGCCAGGCCGCCGGACATAATGTTCTGCCATGACCTGGACCTGGCAGTACGAGAAGGCTGACGGAACCGTGACCACCGCTCGCGGGCTGCCGAAGGAGACGTTCGGCAGCCAGGGCGACGCGGAGTCGTGGCTGGGCGAGCACTGGCGTGACCTGGCCGACGCCGGGGTCGACCAGGTCAGCCTGCTCGAAGATGGCCGGTGCGAGTACGGCCCGATGAGCCTGCGCCCAGCCGAGGAAGGCTGATCAGGCGGCGGCTGTGCGGGCGGCGGCTGTGCGGGCGCCCGCGCAGCCGCGGTGTTACGGCCGGTTGGCCGGGCTCCGGGTCTCGCCCGGGTCGCTGACCACCTCAGGGCTCATGATCTCGTCGATCCTGGCCATGATGGCCGGGTCGAGCTTGACCCCGGCTGCTTTGACGTTCTCCCGGACGTGCTCGGGCTTGGTCGCCCCAACGATGGCCGCGCTGACCGCCGGGTTCTGGAGCACCCACGCGACCGCGAGCTGCGAGAGCGTCAGACCGGCTTCGTCCGCGACGGGCGCAAGCGCCTGCACGGCGTTCAGCACGCCGTCGGTCAGGTAGTCACTGATGAACGCGGCGCCGCGCTCATCGGTCGCGCGTGACCCGGCGGGCGCGTCGGCGCCCGGCAGGTACTTGCCGGTCAGCACGCCCTGAGCGATCGGCGACCAGACGACCTGGCCGATGCCCTCGCGCTGGCACAGCGGGATGACCTCGGACTCGATGACCCGCCAGATCATGTTGTACTGCGGCTGGTTCGAGATGATGCGGTCCAGGCCAAGCTGGTCGGCGATCTTCAGCGCCTGCTCGATCTCATCGGCCCGCCATTCGGAAACCCCGACGTAGAGCACCTTGCCCTGGCGCACCAGGTCGTCGAAGGCCCGCATCGTCTCTTCCAGCGGCGTGAACCGGTCGAACCGGTGCGCCTGGTACAGATCGACGTAATCGGTGCCGAGCCGCTTCAGCGAGGCGTGCGCGGACTCCATGATGTGCTTACGCGACAGGCCGCGGTCGTTCATGCCAGGTCCGGTCGGCCAGTAGACCTTGGTGAAGATCTCCAGCGACTCGCGCCTGACCCCGTGCAGCGCACGGCCGAGCACGGACTCGGCAGCAGTGGCCGCGTAGACGTCCGCGGTGTCGAACGTCGTGATTCCCTCGTCAAGAGCGGCCGCGACGCACTCACGCGCCGCATCCTCGGCGACCTGCGAGCCGTGGGTCAGCCAGTTACCGAAAGCGATCTCGCTGATCTTCAGGCCGCTGCGGCCCAGATGGCGGAATTCCATTGACCTACCTTTGATCGCGTCTGAACACAGAAAACACCGATAGTCGGAACGCAGTGCTGACCCGCTGACCGCTGCCTCTGGGCGGGTGCGGCACGCGGCTGGTCAGATGGCCTCGCCCCGCCGCACCCGGGCAGGAGGAATGCGGGACGCGCGCAGCCGGAGGCTGCGCTTGGCCACGTACCAGCTAATGCCGCGCGTGCTCTGGCCGGGCAGCCGCTTCTTTGCCAGGCTCGTGACCCTGGAGCCGTGATACAGGCTCTCGACCACGATGACGCCGAGGATGATGAGCTCGATATAGAGCACGATCGAGGAGTTCTTGCCTGACCCGAGCAGGAAGATGACGAGGATCAGCGCGAACACCCCGAACAGGATGTACTCGCTCACGATGAACTTGCGCGAGTCCACGTAGTCCCTGGCCAGTGCCTTGACCGCGCCGCGGTCCTTGGGCGGCAGCGCCCACTCCTCGCCCCGCTTCATCGCCTCGGTACGGCGCTTCTGGTCGGTGCGCCTCCGCTCGCGCTGCTGGGCAGCAGCGGCCTTGCGGTCGGCGGGCGGCGGCGTGTAGGGCTGGCGCCTGGCTCGCTCGACCTCGCTTCGCTTCGGGGTCGGCTTGCCCTTGCCGACCTGCTTGACCTGCGGATCGGCAACAGGACTCGCCTGATCGGCCGTAGCACCACTTGAACGTCGTCGCAACACGCTCTAAGCGTACCGGGACGGCCGGACGAACCACTCAGAACATCAGTTGCGGCCTCCGCATCAGCCGCACGGCGCGATGCGCGGCGGCCCGGCCCGCCGACAGCATCAGGGCGGCCCGGGTTGCTGGTCACGCCGCGTCTGACAGCATCGTGGCCCTCCCTGTTGCTGTCAGCCACTGGCTTTGACAGCAACGTGGCCTCCCTGATGTTGTCCTGACAGCAACGGGGCGGGCCACCTTGCTGTCAAAACGGACCGCTGACAGCAACAGGGAGGGCCACGATGCTCAGGTTGCCCCCGGCGGCGCCGTGCCGGAGCACAGCGCACGTCCGCCCGGAAAGAAAGCTCATGCGAGGAGGCACTGGTTCAAAATCTCAGGGAAATTTCCTGCTGACCCACCAGGCGCCTGTTCTCCAAGATCCCGAGTAACCCGACAGCCTCCAGGACAGCGGCGATCTTCCGTGATCACGCCAGGATCCATGATCACGGAAGATCGCCCAGGTCAGGACAGGTGCAATGTTCCGTGATCATGGCCTGGTCCTTGATCACGGAACATTGCCCCAGGTCCTGGAGACTGTCGCGCGACTCATGCAAGATCAGGCAGGTCGCCTCCCGGCACCCGCCCCGTCCCGACCTGGCCCGCCATGGACCGGCCCCTGCAAGGTGATACGGTGCGGTTCTTGCGGGGCGAGCCGGGCTCGGTTCCGGCGGTACGGGATCGCCTCGCCGGTGATCGCGGTCAGTTCCCGTTGTTTGCGGCATGATCGCGGAGTGTTGTGCGTCGTTACCGCGGAGACTTCTCGCAGTACGGAGTGTTTACCGTTCTATGTGCGGAAAGCGCTCCGCGCAACGACAACACTCCGCGCCAGAGCCGGGAAGACTCCGTGCTGCGACAACTCTCCGCTCCACGAGTCATCCGAACGGCCTCCCGGGCAGCAGCGATTCTCCGTGATCAAGCTCACGACCATGATCACGGAAACCAGCTCAGCGCGCCCTGGACGGTCAGGCACCCCTCCCGCACCACCCATCCCAAGCGCCTCAAATTTCGCCGCCAGCCTGAACCTCCACGAATCCAGGGTGCGGGTGGCGCGGGTGGCGCGGGGGTGCGGGCGCGGGGGGTCGGGTGCGGGCGCGGGGGCGCGGGGGGCGCGCGCGGGGCGCGGGGCGCGGGGCGCGGGGGCGCGGGGGCGCGGGGGTAGGGGTGCGGCGGGAGGCTGGAGCGGGGTTCTGGGCAGGTCGTTGCGCGTCGGCGGGGAGGGTTGACAGGAAGGGGTACCGTGCATTGTCTGGTTGCCGTGATGACGGGGTAGCCAGTTGGTCATAGGCTGGGAATCCGGCATCTGCGGAAGATCTCCGTTGCTGCACCTAACGGCCGCGCGCGGCGCCAACTACGGGTGTTGCGGCGGTTGAAGAGGATGAGGGGATGTGCCGCGCTTATGGGCGTGATGAAGCGGGTTTCGACGATCTTCAGGGCCAAGGCCAATAAGGCCCTGGACAAGTACGAGGATCCACGGGAGACCCTGGATTATTCCTATACAACCCAGCTCGAATTGCTGCAAAAGGTGCGCCGCGGAGTCGCGGATGTCGCCACGTCGCGCAAGCGGGTTGAGTTGCAGATGAACCAGGTGCAGCAGCAGCAGGAGAAGCTGGACCGGCAGGCGCGTGACGCGCTCGCGGCTGGCCGGGAGGACCTGGCCAGGGAGGCGCTGACCCGCAAGGCCAACGTCCAAGGTCAGCTGACGGACTTGCAGACGCAGTACGCCTCGCTGCAGGGCGAGGAGGAGAAGCTGACGGCCGCGTCGCAGCGGCTGCAGGCCAAGGTGGACGCCTTCCGGGTCAAGAAGGAGACCATCAAGGCGACCTACACCGCGGCGGAGGCGACGACCAGGATCAACGAGGTCTTCACCGGCATCTCGGAGGAGATGAGCGATGTGGGCCTGGCCATCCAGCGGGCCGAGGACAAGACCGCTCAGATGCAGGCGCGGGCCGGGGCGATCGACGAGCTGATGGCATCGGGCGCGCTGAACGACGCGCTCGGCGGTACGCCGACCGACGACATCCAGGCTGAGCTTGACCGGATGGGCGCGAGCGGAGGCGTCGACAACGAGCTTGCCAGGATGAAGGCCGAAATCGCCGGCGGCAGCGCTCCCAAGGAGCTTTCCAGCGGCGGCCAGGCGCAGGACGCCGTGCCCGGCGGTTCGACGAGCTTCCCGGCGCAGCAGCCGAACTCGGGGGAGGGCCAGTGATCATCCGGATCATGGGCGAAGGCCAGTTGCGGCTTCCCGAAGGCGCTGCCGACGAACTCAATCAGCTCGACGTCGCGCTCGAGAGGGCCGTGGAGAAGAGGGACGAGGCGGCTTTCGCCGACGCCCTGCACGCGCTGCTGGAAAAGGCAAGGTCGCTCGGCGAGGCCCTGCCGCAGGATGCCATTGAGCCCTCCGAGCTGATCCTGCCGCGCGAGGGCGCGACGATTGACGAAGTGCACGATCTGCTGGCTGATGGCGGGCTGATCCCTGGATGAGTTGCGGGCCATGGGCAGGCCGCGGCGACAACGATCGCTCAGCCTGCCCGCGGCCTGTGGTGAGCCGGGCAATGCTGACTGGCCTAGAAGCCTCGGGATCGCGGGGAGAGATTAGTTCCACCGAAAGTTGCTGAGAGGCGCCGGCAGGCTGGCGGGAATCGGGCGTCGCTCGCGCCCCCATGAGAGGCCTGGCGGGCTGGGGCAGTTCGCCTGGGGACTGTGTGGGGGCGTGATTTGCGGGGAGTAAGCCGGGGACGTCATCGGGCGGTGCCGCGCCAGCGGGTTTGTTGAGCCAACTCTGAGCTTGCGCTGAGCCAACCATAGGCTGACGTGAGATGTAATGAAGTAAGTGGTTCGGGAAGTTGCATAGGCTGCTGGAGTGAACGGAGGCGGCGCCGATGGCTAGAACCCGCTACGCGACCGACAGGGGCCTGATCGCGCGGATGGGCGCGACCATGTTCCTGATCGGGTTGGTCTTCACCGCGTTCATCCTGGTGATTGTCCTGCTGCTGACACGGTTCACCAACGTGAGCAACGGCGGGATCATCTTCTTCGCGGTCGCCATCGCGGTGGCTATCTCGTTCGGCTCGTACTACTGGTCGGACAAGATCGCGCTGGCCACGGCCGGCGCTCAGCTCGTGACCCGGGAGCAGGCGCCCGAGCTGCACGGGGTAGTCGACCGGCTATGCGCGCTTGCCGACATGCCGAAGCCCAGGGTGGCGATCGCGCCTGCCGACATGCCGAACGCGTTCGCGACCGGGCGCAGCAGCAAGGTCGCCGTGGTCTGCGTGACGCAAGGCCTGCTGAGACGGCTCGACCGCAATGAACTCGAAGGCGTGCTCGCGCACGAGATGTCGCATGTGGCGCACAAGGATGTCGCGGTCATGACGATCGCGTCCTTCCTCGGCATCATGGCCGGTCTGCTGGTCAGGTTCGCGTTCTACTCCGAGTTGTTCGGCGGCGGCGGCCGTGACCGGCGGGGCGGCGGCAGCGGCGACCAGAACACGTTCCCCATCGTGCTCGTCGTCCTGCTGGTCGGCATCGTCGTCTACGCGATCAGCTTCTTGCTGATCAGGTTGCTGTCGCGGTACCGCGAACTGTCCGCTGACCGCTCGGGGGCGCTCCTGACGGGCCAGCCGTCCGCGCTGGCGAGCGCCCTGGTCAAGGTCAGCGGCGAGATGTCGCGCATCCCGACCAGGGACCTGCGCACCGCCGAGCCGCTGAACGCGTTCTACTTCGCGCCGGCGCTCTCGGCGCGGGGAGCCGGCCCGAGCTTGTCCAGCATCTTCTCCACGCACCCGTCGCTTGAGAAGCGGCTCAAGGCGCTGGACGAGATCTCCAGCCAGCTCAGCAGCCGGTAACGGGGTCCTGTGACCCGATGAGCTTTCTCGATACCTTGCTCGGCCGGACAAAGCCGGTGCCGCCGAATCTGGACCAGTTGTTCGCGCTGCCGTCGGCCGCGATCACGCTGCAGGCCGCCACGGACTTCGTGCCGACCGGAGTCGGTTCGGTCTGCTTCCGCGCGGTCGAGGGCAAGGCGTTCTCCGACATCGAGAAGGACGTCACCGACTTGCTGAGCATGGGGGAGAACAAGACCCCGATCAAGGTCAGCGCTGACTCCTACGGCTTCACCTGGGTCGTCGCCGCGCACGCGGCCGATGACATCGAGGGGCTGGTCACGGACCTGCACGCGGTCAACTCGTCACTGGAAAATGGCGGGTTCGGGCCGCAGTTGCTGTGCACGATCCTGGGGTTCAGTGACTCGCGCGCCGGATCTGGCGCTGGCTCGCTCGGGCTTGTGTACCTGTACAAGAGGGGCACGTTCTACCCCTTCGCGCCCCGGGCCGGCGAGCGCCGGGACAACGCGACCGAGTTGCGGATCAGGGGCGTCCTTGGCAACGACCTGAAGATTGAGGCCGATCTGGGCCGCTGGTTCCCCGTCTGGGGTGCGCCTGGCTTGTAGCCGCGGGCCTTGGGACTTGGTGGCGTTGGTTAGGGCAGGGCGAGCATCTGGTCTAGGGCCGCCCTGGCTTCCCTGGCCGTCTGGGGATCGACGGTGATCTGGTTGACGACCTGGCCGGCGGCCAGCGACTCCATCGCCCAGACGAGGTGCGGCAGGTCGATCCGGTTCATCGTCGAGCAGTAGCAGACCGTCTTGTCGAGAAAGACGACCGTCTTGTCGGGGTTATCGTTCGCGAGGCGCTGCACGAGATTCAGCTCGGTGCCGACCGCCCAGGCCGATCCGGCGGGCGCCTGGCCGATGGCTGCGATGATCTTCTCGGTCGAGCCGATGTAGTCGGCGGCGAGCACGACGTCGTGCACGCACTCGGGGTGGGCGATCACGTTGACGCCGGGGATGCGGCGGCGGACTTCGGCGACGTTCTCCGCGCGGAACCGGCCGTGCACCGAGCAGTGGCCCTTCCACAAGATCATCGTTGCCCGGGCGAGTTCCTCCGCCTTGAGGCCGCCTGAAGGCCGGCGGGGGTCCCAGACCACGCAGTCCTCCAGGCTCATGCCGAGCTCGAGGACGGCCGTATTGCGGCCAAGATGCTGATCGGGCAGGAACAGCACCTTGCTGCCCTTGGCCAGCGCCCAGCTCAGCGCGCGCTTGGCGTTGGAGGAAGTGCAGACCGTGCCGTCGTGCCTGCCAGTGAAGGCCTTGATGTCGGCGGACGAATTCATGTAGGTGACGGGGATCACCTCGTCGGCCAGGCCCAGGTCTTCGAGGGTTTCCCAGCACTCCTCGACCTGGTTATAAGTGGCCATGTCCGCCATCGAGCAGCCGGCGGCCAGGTCGGGCAGGATGACCCGCTGGGAGTCGGAGGTCAGGATGTCAGCCGACTCGGCCATGAAGTGCACGCCGCAGAAGATGATGAACTCCGCGCCCGGCTTCGCCGCCGCGTCCTTGGCCAGCTTGAAAGAGTCCCCGGTCACATCGGCGAACCTGATCACCTCGTCGCGCTGGTAGTGATGCCCGAGCACGAAGGCCCGGTCCCCGAGTGTTTCCCGCGCTCGCTCGGCTCGAGCCGCGAGGGCGGGGTCTGAGAGCGCTGGCAGTTCGCCCGTGCAGGACACGCCCCGCTCGGACCTCGGATCTGATCCTGCGCCAAGCACGAGCAGGGGAAGCTGGCGGCCAGTTTCGGGGGAGCGCGATGACCGGCTTGCTGGCGGCGCGATGGTGAGCTGGCTCCCTGACCTGGGCATATGATCCTCGCTTCGGCTTCGCAACTCTTATCGTCGAACTGACGATAGCATACTTATCGTCGGTTTGACGATACCCGTAGGATACGCCGTCTGTTTGCCTCGGGTTCACGGGGTCCGGGTGGGACCCGGGCCAGGTTCGGTGCTGGTCGCGGCGCTGGTCGCGGTCACCGCGGGTGCTGCCTTAGGGAGACCGCAGGGACGCGGAATGAGTGCGGTGGGCATATCGTTGATGTGACCGACGATGGCCGTGCGCTCCGCGCGGTCGCCTACTGCGGGAGCTATCCAGATGACAGTTCAGAACGACGTGACTGCTCAGGGCCTCATCCTCACCGAGGTGGCCGCCACCAAGGTCAGCACCCTGCTGGCCCAGGAGGGGCGCGACGACCTTAGGCTGCGGATCGCCGTGCAGCCCGGTGGCTGTTCTGGCCTGCGCTACCAGCTGTACTTCGACGAGCGCCAGATCGACGGCGATGTCGTCAGCACCTTCGGCGGCGTTGGCGTGGTCACCGACAAGATGAGCGCGCCCTACCTCAGCGGTGCCACCATCGACTTTGTCGACACGATCGAGAAGCAGGGCTTTACGATCGACAACCCGAACGCGAGCGGTTCTTGTGCGTGCGGAGACTCCTTCCACTAAGCGGCCGGGCCGGGCCGTGGGGTCCGGTCACGGGGTTCAGCGGCGGGGTGGTCCGGTCACGGGGTTTCGCGGCGGGTCGGGCCGCGTATGCCAAGGTCAGGGAGGCTGCCGGGTGACTCGGGATCTTGGATGGTCAAGCTCCGACGGGTCAGCGGGGAGACTTAACATTCAGCCCGGGCCGGAACATGCGGTGCCAGGGTCCCCGCTGGCACCAGGGGCCGCGCTGGTACCAAGCCTGACAGGTTCGGGGGTGGCGCTAGGCGGGCGCATCAAGCTGGCTTAGGCTTCTCATGTGCTTCCGTGCCGCCGGGCAGCTCGCGGGCAACTGCGCCATTTGCTCACCAGCGGTTCCGAATCGTCGACAAGGACCGCCGTGCGCATTGCAGTGACCGGGTCAATCGCCACCGACAACCTGATGACGTTTCCCGGCCGGTTCGTCGAGCAGTTGATGCCGGACAAGCTCGAGACGATCGCGCTTTCCTTCCTGGTTGACTCGCTCGTCATCAGGCGCGGCGGTGTCGCCGCGAATATCGCGTTCGGGCTTGGCTGCCTGGGCCTGCGGCCGTTGCTCGTGGGCACGGTCGGCGAGGATTTCGCGGAGTACCGCGACTGGCTTGAGCAGCATGGCGTCGACACCGCCGGGGTGCGGACATCGACCGAGCAGCACACGGCCAGGTTCGTCGGCACCACTGACCTGGACATGAATCAGATCGCTTCGTTTTACCCGGGAGCGATGGGCGAGGACAAGGACATTGACCTCGCCGAACTCGCCGGCCAGATCGACCTGGTGCTGATCGGGTCCAGCGACCCTGACGCGATGCTGACATTCACGCAAGCGTGCGTCGCGCACCAGATCCCGTTCGCGGCGGACACGTCCTGGCAGCTGGCCAGGCTGGACGGCGAGCAGGTCAAGACGCTCATGACCGGCGCTGACTACCTTTTCTGCAATGAATATGAAGCGACACTGACCATGCACAAGACGGGCTGGAGCGCCGACGAGCTCACCAAGCACGTCGGTGTGCAGGTCACCACGCTCGGCGGCAGCGGAGCCCGCATCGACCGGGCCGGGCAGGCGCCGATCATGGTTCCCGCCGTGCCCGACGTGGAGCCGCGGGAGCCGACCGGGGCCGGGGACGCGTTCCGCTCTGGATTCCTTGCCGCGATTTCGTGGGGCCTCGGCCTGGAGCGGGCGGCGCAGCTTGGCAACATCGTGGCCGTGCACGCCCTGGAGACGACCGGGCCTCAGGAGTACCAGCTGAGCCCGGAGCGGCTGGCCGCGAGGTTCGCCGCCGCCTATGGCGCCGAGGCCGCCGCCGACGTCGCGAGCCACCTCACCTGAGCGAGGGCTGGAGGAACTCCAGACGGTTGTCATGACCCCATCGTGTCATTGGTAGCGTGACAGCGTGACGGCCGCGATCGCCATTGATCATGTCGGCCGGCTGGCCCGGAGTTACCACGGTCCGCCGGAACTCACGCCCATCCGGGGACTGACCCAGTGGGCGCTCGACCCGTACGCTCTCGCGGTGCTGGTGGCCGTGGCCGGGCTCTACCTGCTGGGCGTCCGCCGGGTACGCCAGGCCGGCCAGCCGTGGCCGGCGGCCCGTGCCGTTGCCTTTTGCCTCGGCGGTACCGGGCTGGCGTTCATCGCGACCAGTTCTTTCCTCGCCGTGTACTGGCCGGTGCTGTTTTACGTGCGGGCGTTTCAGACGGTGCTGCTCCTGCTCGGCGTGCCGCTGTTCATCATGCTCGGCCGCCCGCTGACGCTCGCGATCACGGCGTTGCCCAGGTCCGGGCCGCGCATCAGGGCGGCGGCAACGGGACGCGCGGCCAGGGTGCTGACGTTCCCGGCGATCACGGCGTTCGTGCTGGTGGTGACGCCGTTCGTGCTGTACTTCTCGCCGTGGTTCGCGGCCGGATTCCACGACCAGGCCGTCCGCGAGCTCACGTACCTGGCGCTGGTGCTGCCCGGGCTGGTGTTCTTCTGGACCTTGCTGCGGGTCGACCCCGTGCCGAGGGAGTTCCCGTACCTGGTCGCGCTCTGGGTGACCGCGGCCGAAGTCGTCGGCGATGCCGCGCTCGGGTTGTCGGTGATCGCCGACCGCAGCCTCATCGCTGGCAGCTACTATCACGCGCTCGCCAGGCCGTGGGGGCCGTCGCTGGCGGCTGATCAGGTGCTCGGCGGCGGCGCGCTCTGGGTGCTCGGGGACATCATCGGGCTGCCGTTCCTCGCCGCGATCCTGATCGCGATGATCAGGGAAGACGAATCCGAAGCCCGTTCCATCGACGCGCGGCTCGATGCCGAGGAAGCGCCGGGCCGGGTCGCTGACGGGCCTGACCGGGTCGCCGGGCCGGCCGGGGAGCCGGCGATGAGAGAGCCCGCGGTGCGGCAGAAGCTCTGGTGGGAGGACGACCCCAGGTTCGCCGGCCGCTTCGCTCCAGTCGACCCCGATGCCCGCGCCTCTGACTAGCGGACAGATCGGCGGAGCGCCCCGGGCTAGTAGCTGCGGCGCACCCTGAAGGCCCAGCCGGCGACTGGCGCCAGCTCGTCGGCGCTGATGAACTCGTGAGATTTCAGGCCGCACCAGGCAGGTACATCGGTCTTCGTCGCGGGGTCGTCGGCGAGTACCTCGACGACCTTGCCGATGGAGACCTCGCCGATGCGCTGGGCCAGCATGATGATCGGCAGGGGGCACTTCTTGCCGAGCGCGTCGATCGTCAGCGACGGCACGGGCGCGGGCCCGGCAGGCCCCGCGTCGTACGGGGTTGGCAACCGGTCACCTCCAGACGGCAGTGCCCGTCAGGCCAGGGCCCGTCAGGCCAGGGCCCGTCAGGCCCTGGTCCGTCAGGCCAGGGTCACGCGGCCGGCGGTGCCGCGCAGTCGGCTCACGATATCCGGCAGCGCCGCCAGGAACTCGCGAACCGACTCTTCAGTCGTACCCGCTGGCAGCGAAACCCTGACGTTCCCGTGCGTAAGTGCTCCCATGGCGGCGAGCACGTGACTCGGCTGCTCGGTGTCGGACGCGCAAGCGCTGCCCGATGACACCGAGAACCCCGCCTTATCCAGCTCGACTACCATCGCTTCGCCGTCGAGGTACAGGCACGAGAACGTGACGATGTGCGGCAAGCGGTCGGCCGGGTCGCCGTGCACGACCGTGTCAGGCACGAGCGCGGGCACCCGGTCCCTGATCAGGTGCGTGAGCTCGCGGAGCGAGGCCGACGTCTCGCGGAGCGAGGCCTGCGCGGCCTCAAGCGCGGCCGCGGCCGCGACGATCGCCGGCAGGTTGGGGAAGCCGGGCACCCGCTGCCCCTCCCGGTTGTCGGCCGGCAGCGGGGCCTTCCAGCGAACGGGCTTGCGCACGGCCAGGACGCCGACTCCCGGCGGGCCGCCCCACTTGTGCCCGCTCGCGGCCAGGATCGACCAGCCTTCCGGCAAGGCCATCCGGCCCGCTGACGCCGCCGCGTCGACGAAGAGCGGCACCCGGGCGGCGGCGCACTCGGCAGCGACGTCCGGTACCGGCTGCACCGTGCCGACCTCATGGCTGGCCGACTGCAAGCACGCCAGCACGGTGCGGCCGCGCGAGAGAGCGGCAGCGAACTCAGCGACATCAACCCGGCCGTCGGCGCCACGCCGGCGATCGTGACCTCGCTGCCGTCGTCTTCGGCGCGGGCGGCGGCGTTCAGGACGCTTGAATGCTCCACCGCGCTGACCACGACGTGGCCGGGGCCGCGGGTCGCCGAGACGCGGGCTCGCACCGCGCCGAGCACGGCCAGGTGCACGGCCTGGGTGCCTGAGCTGGTGAACGAAAGCTCGTCGGCGCGGCACGCGAGGGCCTGAGCGACTCGCTCGCGAGCCTGGTCGAGCAGCAGCCTGGCCCGCCGTCCCTCCCGGTGCAGCCGGGCCGGGTCGGCCCAGCCGCCGTCGAGCGCGTCGAGGAGGGCAGCCTTGGCGGCCGGCGACATCGGCTCGGCCGAGGCGGCATCAAAGTAAGCCATGATTCCGACCCTATGACGACGGCGATTTCTGGTGGGGGTAGCGGGCGGTCGCGCGCGGTGGCGTTGTACTGTTTGCACGACAGCCTGTAGGACAGCAACTGACCGGCTCAGGGAGCCGGCTGACCGCCGCTGGGAAGGCAATCTGTGAGTTCCATCCGCAGTACCCCGCGCGACCGGGGGAATGAAGCTCCGGACGAGCACCGGAGCCGCCCAAGCCATTGGCGATCACGGCGCTGGATGCCGGTTACCGCCATGCTGGCCGGGCTGGCCGTGCTCACGACCGGCTGTACCTCGAACGCGTTCACGAGGCAGGGCTTCCTGCCCCCGGTCACCAAGCAGGGCGTGGTAATCCTGCACATGTGGCAAGGATCGTGGATCGCGGCCTGGGCCGTCGGCATCGTGGTCTGGGGCGGCATCCTGTGGGCGATCATCTTCCACCGCAAGCGCGGCAACGCGCTGCCGCAGCAGGTTCGCTACAACCTGCCGATCGAGATCCTCTACACGGTCCTGCCGTTCATCATGGTCGGCGTCCTGTTCTTCTTCACCGCCAGGGACGAGAACTACATCGACCGGGTCCCCAAGAATCCGGACGTGAAGGTCAGCGTCATCGGGTTCCAGTGGAGCTGGGAGTTCCAGTACCCGGGCTACAAGGTGACGAACACCAGCGGACCCAACTCGGTCGTCACCGAGACGGGCGCGATGTGGAACCCGTCCGCGAGCATCCAGCACCTGCCGACGCTGGAGATCCCCGAGCACGAGACGGTGGAGTTCGATCTGACCTCGATCGATGTCATCCACGCCTTCTGGGTGGTGCCGTTCGAGTTCAAGCGCGACGTGGTTCCCGGGTTCTCGAACAAGTTCACGGTGACCCCGATCAAGACCGGCTCGTTCATCGGGCGATGCACTGAGCTCTGCGGAGTCTTCCACAGCCGCATGCTCTTCAAGATCAAGATCGTGACGCCTGCCCAGTTCCGCACCTGGATCCAGAGGCAGCAGGCACAGCAGAGCTCTTCGGGGGGTGCTCAGTGACCGCCGTACCCGTGCAGACCCAGCACGGCGTGCCCGCGCCGGCCGGCTACCAGAAGGGCTCGATCCTGGCCGACTGGCTGTCCTCGACCGACCACAAGATCATCGGTCACCTGTACCTGATCACGTCGTTCTTCTTCTTCCTGGTCGGCGGCCTGATGGCGCTGCTCATCCGCAGCCAGCTCTTCACGCCGAACAACCATTTCCTCACCGACCAGCAGTACAACGAGCTTTTCACCATGCACGGCACGATCATGCTGCTGCTGTTCGCGACGCCGCTGTTCGTCGGCTTCGCCAACGAGATCATGCCGCTGCAGATCGGCTCGCCCGACGTGGCGTTCCCCAGGATGAATCTGCTCAGCTACTACATGTTCGCGTTCGGCGGCCTCATCCTCCTGCTGAGCTTCCTGACCCCGAACGGGGCGGCCGCGTTCGGCTGGTACGCCTACTCGCCGCTGACCAATCCCGTGTACTCGCCAGGTCTCGGCGCCGACATGTGGATCATGGGCCTCGTGCTGTCCGGCCTCGGCACGATCTTGTCCGGTGTCAATTTCGTCACCACGATCTTCTGCATGCGCGCGCCCGGCATGACGATGTTCCGCATGCCGATTTTCACCTGGAACGCGCTGCTCACCTCGATCCTGGTGCTGCTCGCCTTCCCGGTGCTCGCCGCGGCGCTGCTGGTGCTGGAGATCGACCGCAAGTTCGGCGCCCAGGTCTTCAACTCCAGCAGCGGCGGCGCCATCTTGTGGCAGCACCTGTTCTGGTTCTTCGGCCATCCCGAGGTCTATATCGTGGCGTTGCCGTTCTTCGGCATCGCCACCGAAATCCTGCCGGTCTTCAGCCGCAAGCCGCTTTTCGGCTACAAGGGCCTGGTCGCGGCCACGATCGCGATCGCCGGGCTTTCGATGACGGTGTGGGCGCACCACATGTTCACCACCGGTGCCGTGCTGTTGCCTTTCTTCTCGTTCATGACCTACCTGATCGCGATCCCGACCGGCGTGAAATTCTTCAACTGGCTCGGCACGATCTGGCGCGGCCAGTTGTCGCTTGAGACGCCGATGCTCTTCATCCTCGGCTTCATGATCGTGTTCTTGTTCGGCGGGCTGACCGGTGTCATCCTGGCATCGCCGCCGCTGGACTTCGCCGTGAGCGACACCTATTTCGTCGTGGCGCATTTCCACTACGTGCTGTTCGGCACGGTGGTCTTCTGCATGTTCGGCGGGTTCTACTTCTGGTGGCCTAAGTGGACCGGCAAGATGCTGGATAACCGGCTCGGCGTCTGGCATTTCTGGTTCGTCTTCATCGGCTTCAACATGACGTTCCTCGTCCAGCACTGGCTCGGCCTGATGGGGCAGCCCCGGCGGACGGCGAACTATGCCTTCCTGCCGCACCTGGCCACCACGCTGAATCAGGTCTCGACGATCGGCGCGTTTATCCTGGGCGTCTCGAACCTGTTCTTCTTCTACAACATTTACAAGACGTGGAAGCACGGCGAGCAGGTCGAAGTAGACGACCCGTGGGGCTTCAGCAACTCCCTCGAATGGGCCACGTCCTGCCCGCCGCCGAGGCACAACTTCACCTCGATTCCCCGCATCAGGTCGGAGCGGCCGGCGTTCGATCTGCACCATCCGCAGATCAGGGCCGGGCGTGACCCCGAAGAGCGCAAGGCGCTCGGGATCGGGGAAAGTCATTGACCGGCGGGCGTGACTGGCCCGGAGAGAAAATACCGCTAGAAATGGCAGGGATAGGCAGATGAGGGTCGAAGGCTGGCTTTTCCTCGGCTGCGCGATCTTCTTCGGCGTAGCTGACATCTTCTACTGGACTTTGTCGCATGACCCGACCGGCAGCACCGCGCTGGCCCTGGCCGTCGCCCTGGCGTTCCTGATCGGCTTCTACGTCCTCTTCACCGGGCGCCGGCTACCGCGGCGGCCTGAGGATGACCAGCAAGGCGAGATCGAGGAGGGCACGGGCGAACTCGGGTTCTTCAGCCCGCACAGCTGGTGGCCGCTCTTCGTCGGGCTGGCCGCCGCGCTGGCGGCGGTCGGAGTGGCTGTCGGCTGGTGGCTGTTCCTGATCGGGATGCTCGGCGTGCTACTTTCCGTGATCGGCTTCGTGTTCGAGTACTACCGCGGCAACTACGCCCACTGAGTTAGCTACCCCACTCGCCTCCGGGCGCTTACAGGCCTTGCCTTCCCTCCTCGTTCCTCCCTGCGGTCGTCGCTCGTCAGTCCAGGCAAGGCCGCGCCCTTCGGCTCGCGGGGCCCCGGTTTAGAAGCTCCCCAAGGGGGTTGGTGTGGACGTTTACGAAGCTCTGTATACGACGCGGGCCATGCGCAGGGTGCGTCCTGACCCGGTGCCGGCCGAGGTCCAGGCGAAGATCCTGGACGCGGCGATCAGGGCACCGAGCGGCGGCAACACGCAGAACTGGCGCTTCATGCTGGTCGATGACCCCGACGTCAAGTCGCGGCTAGGCCCGCTCTATCGCGACGCGATGACCAAGCTCTGGGACACCGCCTACGCCGACCGTATCGCTCACGCGAACACAGATCCGGACGACCCGGCGAGCGCCTCGCTGCTGAGAGTGGTCAGGTCGGCACAGCATCTCGCCGATCATTTTGAAGCAGTTCCGCTGTACCTGGTCGCCTTTACCAGGAACGACTCAAGCGGCAGCTCGATCTTCCCGGCCGTGTGGAGCGCGCAGCTAGCGGCCCGAGCCGACGGTGTGGGCAGTGCGCTGACGACGATCCTCGGCGCGTTCGCCCACGAGCAGTCGCTTCGGATCCTCGGCGTCCCCGGAGGGCACGGCTGGCAGATGTCGTGCTGCGTGTCGTTCGGCTACCCGACCGGCCGGTGGGGGATCGCGGTGCGGCGGCCGGTGCACGAGGTCGCGTACCGCAACACCTGGGGCGGCGACCTCGGCCTCAGCATCCCCGAGCCGCTCTGGAGCGCGGACGCTGAGGCTGGCGCCGGAGCCTGACCTTCCCCAGGACCCTCGTCGTGACATCGCTGGCGCCACCGCGCCACCCATGTGACTCTGCTGGGCCTTGCGCGGTCTAAGCCAAGGGGCGCATGGCCGCTGAACTTGGCCCCATGCGCCCCTTGCTGACGCGAGCTGTCGTGCTAGTCGTCGTGCTCGGAGCCGGCGCCGATCGCCGCGTGCTCGTCGTCGGCGGTCGCGCCGTGGCCGTTCGGTCCGTGCCCGTTGGCATGGCCGTTCATCGGCACGCTCTCGGTCACTATCTTGTTCAGGCGGGCCTTAACCCGGCCGAGACCGCCTCGCATGCCTGGCGCCGGTACCTCGGCGTCAGTGTCGCTCTCAGCGGCGGGCAGGGCCAGCGGCTCGGGCCTGGCGATCTTGGCCAGCTGCTCCTCGTCGAGCGGCCTGGTCTCCTCGATGAACTCGCCGTTCGGCATCTGCCTGATGATGCCGGTCTCGACGCCGTGCTCCAGCAGGTGCAGGTCCTTGCGCTGCAGCCCGAGGCAGACCCGCTTGGTGATGATGTAGGCGACAATCGGGACCACGAATATGGCGATCCTGGCGATCCACGTGATCGTGTACAGCGGCACGTTGAGGTGGTCGGCGATGATGTCGTTCGACCCTTCCGCCCAGAGCACTCCGTAGAACGAGATCATCGAGATGCCGAGCGCGGTCCTGGTGGGCGCGTTCCGCGGCCGGTCGTTCACGTGGTGCTCGCGTTTATCGCCTGTCACCCATTGCTCGATAAATGGCCATAGGGCGGCCGCTGTCAGCACAATCCCCAGCGGCACCAGGGCAGGGATGAACACGTTAAAGGCGAAAGTATGCCCAAATACCACCCATTGCCAGGCGGGCATGATGCGCAGCGAGCCCTCGAGGAAGCCCATGTAGAAGTCAGGCTGCGAGCCGGAGGAGATCGCCAGCGGGTTGTACGGGCCGTACACCCAGATCGGGTTGATCTGCGCGAACGTGCCTGCCAGAGCGCAAATCGCGAAGATGAAGAAGAAGAACGCGCCGGTCTTCGCCATGAAGTACGGGAACATGGGCGCGCCGACCACGTTCTCGTTGGTGCGGCCCTTGCCCGGCATCTGGGTGTGCTTCTGGTGGAACATGATGAACAGGTGCGCGCCGATCAGCGCCAGGAGCAACCCCGGTATCAGCAGCACATGCAGGATGTACATTCTCGGGATGATGTCGGTGCCCGGATACTCCCCGCCGAACAGGAAGAACGACAGATAAGTGCCGACGATCGGAATCGACTGCAGCACGCCCTGGGTGATCCGCAGGCCCGCACCGGAGAGCAGGTCGTCGGGCAGCGAGTAGCCGAACAGGCCCTCGAGCAGTGCCAGGGTGAACAGCACGATGCCGATCAGCCAGTTGACCTCGCGCGGCTTGCGGTAGGCGCCGGTGAAGAAGATCCGGATCATGTGGACCATGATCGCGGCGACGAACAAGTCGGCGGCCCAGTGGTGGATCTGCCGCATGAGCAGGCCGCCGCGGACGTCGAAGCTGATGTTCAGCGTCGAGGCGTAGGCCTCGCTCATGTGCACGCCGTCGAGCTTGACGTAAGAGCCGTGGTAGATGACGTCGGTCATGCTCGGCTTGAAGAACAGCGTCAGGAACGTGCCGGTCAGCAGCAAGATGATGAACGTGTACAGGGCGATCTCGCCGAGCATGAACGTCCAGTGATCAGGGAAGATCTTCCGGAAGAAGGTCCGGATTCCCCTGGCGCCGTGGAATCTGTCGTCCAGCCAGGTGCCCGTGCCGGACAGCGCCTTGTCGATACTCATGACGAATTTCCCCGTTCCCAGAAACTCGGGCCCACTGGTTCGGTGAAGTCATGCCTGGCCACAAGGAAGCCCTCCGCGTCCACCGTCATGGGGAGCTGGGGCAGCGGCCGGGTCGCCGGGCCGAAGATGACTTCCGCGCCGCGTGTCGCGTCGAAGGTGGACTGGTGGCACGGGCACAAGATGCGGTGGGTGGTCTGCTCGTACAGCGCCGCCGGGCAGCCGACGTGGGTGCAGATCTTGGAGTAGGCGACGATATTGTCGACTGTCCAGTTCTGCACCGTCTTGCGGGGCACGGGGCCGTTGTTCGCGGTGAACTCGATCTGGCCGGGGGCGAACTTGATGATGATCACGGCCGCCTTGGCCAGCGCGTTGAAGTCGTCCTGGAAGCCGTCGGGGACCACGGTGATCATGCCGCCCGGCGAGCTGAAATCACCCGGCCTGATCGGCGTATTGGCTCCGTAGGTCAGCAGCCGCATGCCCTTTCGCCAGACAGTGTGATCCAGGTCCGTGCGGGGCAGCGGTCCCAGGTCACGCAGCAGCAGTACAGGCGAGGCTATCACAGGGACCGTCGCGGCGATCAGCGTGCGCCGCAGGATCGGCCTCTTGACGAACTGGCTGGCCGCGGAGCCAACGTTGAACGTCTCCTCGAACGCCTGCCGGTTGGATTCTTCTGACCGCATCGGGTGCCGCTGCTCGGTGAGCTCGACGTGCGGCATGATCCGCCTGACCCAGATCGTGGCGCCCATCCCGAGGAAGAGGAAGGTCAGGCCCATCGTGGTGCCGAGTGCCAGGTTCGAGTGCCAGGTCTTGTCGACCGAGTGCACACCGAAAATCAGGTAGGCGGCGATGAAGCCGAGGCCGGCCAGCATCGCGAGGATGAAGCAGGCGGCGACGTGCCGCTCGGCGCGCTTGGCGCCGTCCATGTCCTGCGGATCGGCCGGCAGCTCAGGCTCTTTGACCACGGGCAGGCCGGCGGTGGAGCCGGGCGCCGTCTCGGCCAGCAGCTTCCTTGACTGCGCGGGAGACGGCGTCCCGATCACGCGGCTCGGCCCGCGCTCGGGCTCGTTGTCGCCGGACCCGTGGCCGGCGTTCGTGTCACTCATTGGGAGTCTTCCTGTGCTTCGCGGTGATCCACATGGCCATGAAAATCACGAAGAGCAGCAGGCCGAGGAAAGCCACCAGGCCCTCGGTCACCGGACCGACCCGGCCGAGGCTGAACCCGCCGGGGTTCGGCTCCTCTCTGGTCTGCACGACGTAGGCGATGATGTCGCGCTTTTGCTGCGGGGTGATCGTGGTGTTGTTGAAGACCGGCATCGCCTCAGGGCCGGTGAGCATCGCCTCGAAAATCTGCGTCGGCGTTGACTTGGTCAGCGGCGGCGCGTACTTGCCGCTTGTCAGCGCGCCGCCCGCGCCGACGAAGTTATGGCACTGCGCGCAGTCGGCCACGAATAGCTGCTGGCCAAATCCGGGATTGGCGCCCTGCTGGCTTACCTGGGCCTGCGTCGGAATGGCGGGCCCGCCGCCGAGCGAGGCGATATAGGCAGCCACGGCGCGCGTCTGCTGAGGGTTCAGCTCCGGCGGCTTGCGGTCGTTTTCCGCGCCTGGCTCCTTGGCGGGCATCCGGCCGGTGCTGACCTGGAAGTCCACCGCGGCCGAGCCGACGCCGATCAGGCTCGGCGCCGTGCCCGAGATGCCCTGGCCGAACTCGCCGTGGCAGGTGGCGCACTCCTGCTGGAAGATGGCCCGCCCCTGCGCGACCTGCGCCTGCTGGGTGATGTTGGGCGCTGAGGCGGACGCGTCGCCGGTCTGCGTGACCACGGCATAGCCAACGCCGGTGAGCAGCAGCCCGAGCATGACGACGACGTAGCCAGCTGCCGGGTGCCGTCGCCTTGCGGTCATCGGTGTCACTGCGGCCCCTATTTTCCGGTTAGCGGTAGCAGGTAGATGGTGGTGAACAGGCCGATCCACACGACATCGACGAAGTGCCAGTAGTAGGACACGACGATCGCGCTGACCTGCTGCTCATGGGTAAACCGCTTGGCCGCGTAGGTCCGGCCGAGCAGGAAGAGGAAGGCCACGAGGCCTCCTGAGACGTGCAGCCCGTGGAAGCCCGTCGTGAGGAAGAACACAGAGCCGTACGCGCTCGACGACAGCGTCAGATGCTGCTTGAAGATCAGGTCGAGGTATTCGTAGCCCTGGCCCAGCACGAAGTACAGGCCCATGAGGAAGGACAGCACGTACCACTCGCGCAGGCCCCACCGGCGCACGTCCCAGATCGCGCCGAGCCGCCTGATCTGCCCGCGCTCTACCGCGAACACCCCGAGCTGGCATGTCACGCTCGACAAAATCAGCACGATTGTGTTGGTGGTAGCCAGGGGATAGTCCAGGTGCGCGTCTGGCCAGCGCAAGCCGAGACCGGTATCAACCGATTTGATGGTGAAGTACATCGCGAATAGCGCTGCGAAGAACATCAGCTCGGAGGACAACCATACGATCGTCCCGACGCTGACCAGGTTAGGCCTGCTCGCGGGTGTACGCGGAACCACGCGGGCGTCTTGTGCTGTCGTCACGCGCCCATTATTACGACACTCGGTAGGCGTACGCGCCGCGACCCCCTAGGTCGGTAGCATCCAGTTATGAAAGTTGTCGTGTATAGCCATGACGCGGACACCCGCGCGCGTGTCCGGCTGGCGGTTGGCAAGCGCCCGGCGCCCGATGTGCCCGAGGTTGAGCTGATTGAGGTCGCCACGCATCCGGCGCTGATCAGGCTGCTTGACGCCGGCGGCGCCGATGTGATGATCCTCGACGGCGAGGCGCAGCCGTCCGGCGGCATGGGCGTCTGCCGCCAGGCCAAGGACGAGGTTTTCGACTGTCCCCCGGTACTGCTGATCATCGGGCGGGCCGACGACGGCTGGCTCGCGACCTGGTCGCGCGCAGATGCCGTGGTCAGTCACCCGATCGACCCGGCCGCGCTGGCGCAGGCGCTCGCCGGGCTGATGCGCGAGCGCGCGGGTGACGCCGCGGCAGCGTCGGCATAGGCTGCGCGTGACGGCGCCGTCTGGCAACTCGCACCTCCAGGGACCTGCAATGGAACTCAACGCGTCATGGCCCGGCTTGATCGGCCAGCTCGTCAAGGGCGAGTCGCTCTCTGCCGAGGCAGCCGCCTGGGCGATGAACGAGATCATGGAGGGCGCGGCGACCCCGAGCCAGATCGCCGGATTCGGCATCGCCATGCGCATGAAGGGCGAGACGTCGGCCGAGGTCGCAGGGATGGCCGATGCGATGATGGCGCACGCCGCGCCGATCAGCATTCCCGGCCGCCTGGTCGACCTGGTGGGCACCGGCGGCGACCGCGCGCGCACGGTCAACATCTCGACGATGGGCACGATCGTCGCGGCGGCGGCGGGCGCGCGGATGGCCAAGCACGGCAACCGCGCCGCGTCGTCCGCGTGCGGCACGGCCGACGTGCTCGAGGCGCTTGGCGTGGTCATCGACCTGCCGCCGGCATCGACCGAGAAGCTCGCGCAGGAGACCGGCGTGGTCTTCCTCTTCGCGCCGCTCTATCACCCGGCGCTGCGGCACACCGCGGTTCCGCGCCGCGAGCTCGGGGTGCCGACCGTCTTCAACTTCCTCGGGCCGCTCGCGAACCCGGCCAGGCCCGCCGCCCAGGCGGTCGGGATCCTTGACCCGCGGATGGGCCCGGTGCTCGCTGGCGTGCTGGCCGGGCGCGGCTGCTCGGCGCTGGTGTTCCACGGCGACGACGGGCTCGACGAGCTCACCACGACCGGCCCCTCGACCGTCTGGGTGGTTCGTGACGGCCAGGTGAGCGAGACCAGGCTCGACCCGGCTGACATCGGCATCGCCCGCTGCCAGCCCGACGACCTGGTGGGCGGGGACCCGGCGCGCAACGCCGCCGTGGTGCGCTCCGTGCTCGCCGGCGACAGCGGCCCGGTCAGGGACACGGTCCTGCTCAACGCGGCCGCCGCCCTGGTCGTCGACGCCGGGGCCCCTGAGATGTCATCCCTGCGGCAGGCGATCGCCGAAGCCCACGCCAGGGCCGCCGACGCGGTCGACACCGGCGCCGCCGCCGCGCTGCTCGACCGCTGGGCGGCCGCCAGCCAGCGGCTCAAAGCCAGCGCTTAGCCCGCGATCAGGACTCCTCGGGGTAGCCGATCGAGAAGGCCGCGTCGAGGTCGTGGCGTGAATACGTGCGGAACGCGATGTGAGTCTCAGTGTGCGTGACGCCCGCGACGCGGTTGAGCCGACCAGGGATGACGTCCCCGAGTTGGTCGTGCGAGCGCACTCTGACCATGGCGACCAGGTCGAACTCGCCGGTCACCGAGTACACCTCGCTGACCTCGTTGATCTGGGCGATCGTCTCGGCTGTCTCCGGGATGCGTGCCACGTCCGCTTTGATCAGGACAATCGCTGTGACCATAGCCGCCTCCTGGATCGGGGAAACCCGCGCCTGCACTGCGGCGCAATCGTAGCGGCTCGGCTCAGTGCGGCGGGCCAGGGACCGGCGTTTCTCGGCGCCTGCCGGCGCCGAGCAGCGACAGGAGGCCGGTCAGCACGCCGGCGGTCGCCTTGGCGTCGGCCAGGGCGCGGTGCGACGGGCCGGTCCTGGTGCCGAAGTGGGCGGCGAGCGTGGCCAGCTTGTGATCGGGTACCTCGCCCGGGCGGAGGATCAGCCTGGCGAGCACGGCGGTGTCGATCACGGCGCACGGCGGCCAGGTGATGCCGGTCTCCGCGCACGCGGCCGTCAGGAAGCCCAGGTCGAACGGCGCGTTGTGCGCTACCAGGAGGCAGCCGCGGGCGAACTCGAGGAACTTCGGCAGTACCTCGCCGATGCCGGGCGCGTAGCGGACCATATCGTCGCTGATACCGGTGAGCTCGGTGATGGCAGCCGGAATTGGCTTACCGGGATTGACCAGGGCGGAAAACTCCTCGCCCAGGCCGTTCTCAGTAACCCTGATCGCCCCGATCTCGGTGATGCTCGCCGCGTCGGCGAGCCAGCCCGTCGTCTCCACGTCCACCACGACGACGTCGGCTTCGATGATCAGCCCGGGAGGCAGGCCCTCGGGAAATGCCGGCCGCCGGGCACTAGCCGGGCGGCCAAGCCGCAGCAGTCGGAGCAGCCGCCGGTAAATGCTCACAACGCTACGTTAAGGCCGGCCACCGACACCGAACGGTCGCGGTACCGTCCCGTTCGCGTGAACAGCGGCGTCACCCGCAGTCGTGGTCCCCGCACCGATAGCGACGCCCGCCGCCCCGCCACCGCGAGCGCGGCATTCTGATGCGGCGAGAGTTCGCGAACTGGTTGAATGTGCAGCCGAGGCTTGGCTAATGTCGGTGAGCAGCCGATCGCTCGGCAGCCGCGTCGAACGCGGCGGTGATTGGCCACTACCGAGTTAGCGCGAATTCCGGACTGGGCTTACTCGGCAGTCGACGTGGGAGAAGGAGCGTGTCTGGCGCGTGCGCACGCCGCTGTCAGTTCACAGAGTCATCACCCGCGGCTGGATAGTCGTTGCCAGCCTTACCTTTACCGGTGCCTTGGTCACGATGGGCGGCAGCACCGCCGCCGCGTTTCCTCAGCCGACCGTGACGGAAGTTCAGCACGAGCTCTCGGCGCTGAACAGCAAGCTGAGCGCGCTTGGCCAGCAGTACGACGAGGTATTGCAGCAGCTCTCGCTGGCCAACCAGCGGCTTAGCCTGCTCAACAAAGAGACGAAGCGTTACCGCGCCAACTTCGAGTTGATGCGCGCGCAGATCGACCGGATCGCCGCCGTGGCCTACGAGCAGGGTACGGTCAATTCACCGCTGTCGCTGCTGACGTCGAGCACGCCGCAGCAAGTGCTCAATCAGTCGTCGATCCTCGGCGAGCTGTCAGCTGTGGACAGCGCGCAGATCAAGATGTACCTCAACGCCAGCCACCAGTTGCTGAGCGCTCAGCAATCGGCGGCCCGCACCAGGACGGGCATCTTGCGGCTCAAGCACTCGCTTGGCAAGCGGTTGTCGAAGCTCAAGGCGCTGCAAGGCCACGAGGAGACGCTGCTGGCCGAGTTGACGCCGGTGCAGAAGGTCAAGGTCGCTCCCGGCGGCGGAGGCGGCACCGGCAGCAAGCCGCCGCCCCCGCCCCCAGTGAGCGGTCAGGCCGGGGCGGCGGTCAAGTTCGCCTTCGCCCAGATCGGCTGCCCGTACTTCTACGGCGGCACGGGTCCGTGTACCTCACCTGGCTTTGACTGCTCTGGCCTGATGATGACGGCGTGGGGGTCAGCCGGGGTCTCGATTCCGAGGGTCAGCTACGACCAGATGGGCGACCTGCCGCCGGTCTCGCTGCACACGGCGTCCGGCGCGTTCACGTCGGCCAACCTGGAGCCAGGTGACATCCTCGGCTTCGCGGGCAACTCGCACGTCGGCATGTATGTGGGCAATAACGAGCTCATAGACGCGCCGACTCCCGGTCAGGACGTCGAAGAGGTCCCGCTGTCCGGCTGGTACCTGGAGAACCTGGACGGCGCGGTCAGGCCGTAGACCCGGCCGCGCTCCTGACGAAGGCCACGCCTCGCCTGACTTCGGTCCGGCGAGGCGTGGCCTGCGTCTTTGGGTAAGGTATCCATCGCCATGCCGAAGGTCCTGATCGTCACCAACGACTTCCCGCCGCGCAGCGGCGGCATCCAGTCATTCGTGCATGCGCTGGCCACCGGGCTGGCCGATGGCGGCGGTGTCGTGGTCTACGCGCCCGCCTGGTCAGGAGCGGCCGAGTTCGACGCCAGGCAGCCTTTCCCCGTGGTCCGGCATCCGACCTCGCTCATGCTCCCGGTACCCGGGGTCGCCAGGCGAGCCCGCGCCATCTTGGCCGAGCACGGCTGCGACACGGTGCTGTTCGGCGCCGCCGCACCGCTCGGCCTCCTCGCCCCTGGGCTGCGCGCGGTCGGCGCGACCAGGATCGTCGCGCTGACGCACGGGCACGAGGCAGGCTGGGCAGTGCTGCCCGGCGCACGTTTCTTGCTGAGGAAAATTGGCGACTCCGTCGATGTGCTGACGTATCTGGGCGAGTATTTCCGGCTCAGGATCGCCCGCGCGTTGTCGGCGCCGGCCGCCGCGAGGATGGCCAGGCTCGCGCCGGGCGTCGACAACGCCGAGTTCAGGCCGGGTGCCGGGGGAGAGGCCAGCGCGGCGATCAGGGCGCGGCTCGGGATCAAGGCCGGCGCCCAGGTGGTGATCTGCGTCTCCCGGCTAGTGCCGCGCAAGGGCCAGGACACCCTGATACGCGCCTGGCCGCAGGTACTTGAGGCCAGGCGGGTCCAGGGCGGCCCCGAGCCAGTGCTGATGATCGTCGGTGACGGGCCATACGCGGGCAAGCTGCGCAAGCTCACGCGGCGGCTCGGCGTTACCGGCTCCGTCATCTTCGCCGGCTCGGTGCCGTGGGAAGACCTCCCCGCCTACTACGCCGCCGGCACGATCTTCGCCATGCCCTGCCGCACGAGGCGAGCCGGCCTCGACGTGGAAGGCCTCGGCATCGTCTACCTGGAAGCCTCGGCGACCGGCCTCCCCGTCATCGGCGGCGACTCAGGCGGCGCGCCCGATGCCATCCTGCCGGGAGAGACCGGCTACGTAGTCCCCGGAGGCGACGTGCCCGAACTCGCTGAACGCCTCATCCAGTTGCTCGCCGACCCCGACACCGCCGCCTCGATGGGCGACAAGGGCCTAGCCTGGATTGAGCAGGAGTGGCGCTGGAACCTAGTCTCGGCCCGCCTAGCAGAAATCCTCACCCCGCCTCCGCATCTGCCCCCGTCCCCCGCCCCCTGAGGCCGTTCCAGCTACGCGAGATGGCGGCCCGCCGGGCCACCGGCCCCCTTACCCAGGGCTTGCGCCAGTGCGCGCGGAGCCTCGGCCCGCTGATGCCGGTCGCGGCCTGGCCTACGCCGCAATCGCCAGCCTCCGACTAGCCCTGTCCGGCACGGCTGGTTCGCTGACAGCAACGACTCTCCGTAGCAACGACTCTCCGCGGCAGCCCGCTCCAGTCGGACTCAGGCGCCGGAAGGACAGGCGCGATGTTCCGTGATCATGAACGACAACGTGATCACGGAAACTTGCACCCGTCCTGACCTGGGTGATGTTCCGTGATCAAGGCCGGGGTCATGATCACGGAACATCACCCGCGTCCTCGGCACCCGCCAGTCCCGGGGAAACGCCGTCCACGTGCCGATCAACTGCCTGGAGGAGGGTTTTCGTGTTCGCAGAGGGGAGTATTCGCATGCGGGAGACTTGACCGGGCTATCCGACCTCCCGGACGCGAAAACTCTCCTCCAGGAAACCGGAAGCCTTCCGGGCACTGGGGCAACCTGCCGGACACCCGCAGCACTCAGCCGGCTCACTCATCAGGAGCCGCACGCATGGGACATCGAGTATCGATGCGCCTAGGCGTACAGGGCCTCTATCTCGGCTGCGTAGTCTTTGGCTACTACGTTGCGCTTCACCTTGAGCGACGGGGTCAGGTGGCCGCTCTCTTCGGTGAAGTCGGTCGCCAGGATCGTGAACTTGCGGATTGATTCAGCCCTGGAGACCGCCTTGTTCGCGTCGTCAACGGCGGCCTGGATTTCGGCGATCAGGTCAGGGTCGTCCGCCAGTTCCGCCGGCGTGGCGTCGGCTGGCTTGCCGTGCTGTTGCTTCCAGTGCTCCAGCGATTCGCTGTCCAGCGTTACCAGGCAGGCGATGAAGGGCCGGTTGTCGCCGACTACCATCGTCTGGCTGATCAGAGGATGAGCGCGCAGGCGGTCTTCGAGGACGGCCGGGGCGACGTTCTTGCCGCCGGCGGTGACGATCAGCTCCTTCTTGCGGCCGGTCACGCTGAGGAATCCGGCATCATCGAGCGAACCGATGTCGCCGGTGTGCAGCCAGCCGTCGTCGTCGAGCACTTCGGCGGTCGCCTCGGCGTTGCGCCAGTAGCCGCGGAATACGATCGGACCGGCGACGAGGATCTCGCCGTCGTCGGCGATCCGCACGCTGACGCCTGGCAGTGGCTGGCCTACCGTGCCGATCTTGTTGCGGCCCGGACGGTTCACCAATGCCGCCGCCGAGGTCTCGGTGAGTCCGTAGCCCTCCAGAACGGTGATGCCTGCGCCGCGGAAGAAGTGACCGAGCCTGTCGCCAAGCGCCGCGCCACCCGACACCGCGTACCTGACCTGCCCGCCGACCGCGGCTCTGAGCTTGCTGTAGACGAGCCGGTCGAAGATGGCATGCCGAAGCTTCAGGCCGGCCCGGCCCGCCTGCCGCCGAGCTGCCCGCATCCGGCTGCGACTTGCTGAAGGCGATGGCGGTGTCGGCCGCTGCCTTGAAGATCTTGCTCTTGGCGCCGCTTGCCGCGGCCTGCTGCTGTGCCGAGTTGTAGACCTTCTCGAAGACGCGCGGAACGGCGAGCAGGAACGACGGGCTGGTCTCCGGCAGGCCCTTGGCAAGGGTCGACGAATCCGGCCAGTGCATGAGCACGGCGCCGGACTCTAGGCAGCCGACTTGGATGATCCGCGCGAACGAGTGCGCCAGCGGCAGGAACAGCAGGGTCGAGCTGCCCGAGATATCGAAGATCTCGGTGAGGGCGCCCTGCACCGCGTTTCGCGCGCCGGACAGCAGGTTGCGATGGGTGAGCTCGCAGCCCTTGGGCCGGCCCGTCGTGCCTGAGGTGTAGATGATCGTGGCGAGGTCGTCCGCTCCGCGATCGCCCATCCGGCCGGCGAGCTGCTCGTCGCTGACGTCCGAGCCGGCGGCGGAGATGGCCGCGACGGAGTCAATCTTCCAGACGTGCCGTAGCCCGGGCAGGGCGGGCTTGACGTCGCCGATTGTCGCTTCATGCGCTGAGGTCTCGGCGAAGACCGCGACCGCGTCTGAGTCGGACAAGATCCACTGCACTTGCTCGGGCGATGACGTCTCGTACACGGGCACGGTCACCGCGCCGGCCGTCCAGATCGCGTAGTCGATAACCGTCCACGCATAGCAGGTGCGTGACATGAGTCCGACTCGGTCACCTGGCCCGATTCCCGCGGCGACGAGTCCCTTGGCTAGCTCGCGCACCTCAGCGGCGAACTGGCTGGCTGGCACGTCGGACCAGCCTCCATCACGATCCTGCTTGCGCAGCATGACCACGTCAGGGGAATCTTCGGCGTTGCCGAAAACGACATCGGTGAGCGTTGCCGTGGCTGGTACCTCCGCCAGAGCGGGGACGCTGAACTCGTGCAACTGGCCTCCTCAGGGCTGACCAGCGGCCGGGCCGGCGATCGCCTGAGGCGTCGCGATCGATGCGGCCGCTCTGAGGTGAAGGTACCCCGGTCTGGCGCGCATTCAGACCAGCGGGTGGTGTGGATGCGGCGGGACGATCTGCTTACTGTTGGTCAATGCGCCTCCATGTGGTCAGCGATGTTCACGGCAGAACCGAAGCGCTGCGACGGGCCGCCGACGGCGCCGACGCGCTGATCTGCCTGGGCGACCTCCTGCTCTTCCTGGACTACGCGGACCATACCCAGGGGATCTTCGCTGACCTTTTCGGCCCTGATAACGCGGCCGAGTTCATCAGCCTGCGCACCGCGCAGCAGTTCGACGCCGCACGGGAGATGTCCGCCCGGTTGTGGTCCTCGATCGGCGGGGACCCGGCGACCAGGATCCACGAGGCGGTGCAGGCCCAGTACGCCGAGCTCTTCGACGCCATGCCCGCGCCGGCGTTCCTGACCTACGGCAACGTCGACATCCCGCGGATGTGGACCGACCACCTGCGCGCCGGGCACCGGGTACTCGACGGCGAGCGGGTCGAGATCGGCGGGCTGACCTTCGGATTCGTCGGCGGCGGGCTGCGCACCATCTACCGGACGCCCAATGAGATCGATGACGACGCGTTCGCGGCCAAAGTCGACGCTGTCGGCGCCGTCGATGTGCTTTGCGCCCATATCCCGCCCGACCTGCCAGAACTGCTCTACGACACGGTCGCCGAGCGAATGGAGCGCGGCAGCGCCGCGCTGCTCGACGCGGTGCGCCGCACCCAGCCCCGGTACCTGCTCTTCGGCCACGTTCACCAGCCGCTAGTCGCCAGCGTCGACATCGGCCGGACCCGCTGCGTCAACGTGGGCCACTTCCGGGCCAGCGGCAAGCCCTACGTCCTGCAGTGGTAAACCGTGAGCGCGTTGGTCCCCGCGAGCCAAAGGGCGCGGTAGCGTCTGGACTGAGGAGAACTCCCGCGCCCCGGAAGCGAGCGGAGCACACACAGCATGGCCGACAAGACTAGCTCCACGACGACGATCGATGCGCCTAAGTCGGCGATCATGGCGGTGATCTCCGATTTCTCCGCCTATCCGCAGTGGGCTTCGGGTGTTCGCGCCGCTGAAGTCGAGCAGTCCGGCGCTGACGGGCGGCCGGCCCGGGTCCGGTTTACCCTCGATGCCGGAGTCATCAAGGACAAGTATCTGCTCGGCTACACGTGGGAAGGAGACGATGAGGTCAGGTGGGAGCTGGTTGAGCGCGGCAGCATGGTCTCGGACTTGGCAGGCGCCTACCGGCTTGATGCCGGGGCTGGTACCGGCACGCAGGTGACCTACGAGCTGTCGGTCAGCCTGGCCGTGCCCATGCCAGGCGTGATCAAGCGGCGCGCTGAGAAGACGATAATTGACACGGCGCTCAAGGGCTTGCGCGGCCGCGTCGAGCGAGGCGCCGGTGAGAGTGGTGATGGCAAGTGAATGAGCCGGCTGGCGAGCAGCGTGACCGCGACAGCGGACGGGCGAGCGGCTCGAATCAGGCGTGGGAGCGACGCGCCTCCGACCTGGCGGACGGCCTGCAGCGCTGGCTGATCAGATCGAGCGCGCGCACCGTGCGCGACGAGGTCGGCGATCAGGTCAAGCGGGCGTTCCGCGGCAAGCCGAGCGATCCTGGCGAGGTATGGGCAACGGCGACGACGGAGTCTCCCGACGCGCTCAATGAGGCACCTGAGTGTGCCTGGTGCCCGATCTGCCGGGCGGCACGGCGAATGGCGCAGGCCCAGGCCCAGGCACCGGACCACAGCCGCACTGCCGACACGGCCGAGGCCCGCGCGGCGGCCGAGGCCCGCGCGGCGGCGGCCGCCGGGGCCCGCGCGGCGGCCGCGCAGGCCGGGCCCGTGCTGGCTGGCACGGCCAGCGTGATCTTCGGGGCGGCGCGTGATGCGCTCGAGGGGCTGGACGCGATAATGTCCTACCGCCCGGGTGATCTCACCGGCAGCAAGTCGGCTAACGGTACCCCGGCCAGCCAGGCCCAGCCGGGCCAGGCACAGAACGGCCAGGCCCCGAACGGCCAGGCCCCGAACGGCCAGGCCCCGAACGACCAGGCCCCGAACGACCAAGCACAGCCGGACCAGCCGAAAGAAACTGACCATGAGCCTGACAATCGGGGTTGATGTCGGCGGCACGAAGATCGCGGCCGGCGTTGTCGACGAGAAGGGCTCGATAGTCGAGATGGTGCGGCGGCCGACCCCGGCCGCCAACGCCTCAGGCACCGTTGAGGCCATGAGCGACGCGATCCTCGAATTGCTGTCCAGGCATGAGGTCGAAGCCGTGGGAATCGGCGCGGCCGGGTTCGTGGAGGAGAGCCGGTCGTCGGTGATGTTCGCGCCGAACCTCGCCTGGCGGGAGGAACCAGTAGCCCGCAAGGTCGAGGAACGGATCGGCAGGCCCGTAGTCGTAGAGAACGACGCGAACGCGGCCGCGTGGGCGGAGACCAAGCTCGGCGCCGGCCGCGGCCACGATCACGTGATGCTGATCACGATCGGCACCGGAATCGGCGCGGGAATCGTGCTGAACGGCCAGGTCTACCGGGGCCGGTGGGGCATGGCGGGCGAGCCGGGACATTACCGTGTCGTTCCCGACGGCCGGCTCTGCGGCTGCGGCAATCGCGGCTGCTGGGAGCAGTACGCCAGCGGCAGTGCCCTGGTCGCCGAGGCACGCGAGTTCGCCAGGCGCTCACCAGGCGCGGCGGTCAGGCTGCTGCAATTGGCTGGCGGCAAGCCCGAGGGGATCACCGGCCCCGAGGTGATGACGGCGGCGCGTGAGGGTGACGCGGCGGCGCTGCGGTGCTTCGAGATCATCGGCGGCTGGCTCGGCGAAGGCATGGCCGACCTGGCCGCGATCCTGGATCCGGGTTGCTTCGTGCTCGGCGGAGGCGTGTCGGATGCCGGGGACCTGTTCCTGGAGCGAGTGCGAGCCGCGTTCGCCAACGGGCTGACTGGCAAGCAGTTCAGGCCGCATGCCGAGATCGTGCTTGCCGAACTCGGACCCGAGGCAGGGCTGATCGGCGCGGCCGACCTGGCCAGGGTCAGGTAGCTAGACGACAGCGCCCTGGTCGGGGCCGTCGCGCTTGGACGGGCCGTCGCCGAGCTTGATCACCAGCACGACGAATCCCGAGATGAAGGCCGCGACGCAGGCTAGCGCGGCCCAGCCGGCGATCTGCCAGCTCAGCAGCGTGGCTATGAGCAGGTAGCCGGGACCGCCGAAGAGGGCGAGCCACGCTCCCTTGGCCACCGGGTCGAGCCCGGGTTGCGGCGGCAGCGGCGGAGGCACGTAGCGATGGTCGGCATCACCGAGGTCATCGTCTCGCGGCTCGTCCAGCTGGTAGTCGCGCGGGCCTGGCGCCGCGCTGGCCGGATCAAGCGCCGTCTCGTCCTCGTCGTCGTCCGGGGCCGGCGGCTCGGCAACCGGCTGATAGGAACGAGGAAATCCAGCCGGCCTGATCACTCGTTCGCCATTGGCCTGAGTTCGCCTGTCCTGACTGCGTTCCCCATCGGAATTTTCACGCGGCTCGCTGTCACCATCGGCCGGCTCCAGGTCGCCGGCGCTCGCCGAAGCCGGAAGGACGGCCGCCGGGTCGGCGGTCGCGGCTGGCTCTGGCGAGTCGGCCTGGGCTGGGCCGGGCTGGGGCCTGGGCTTGAGATTCTCCCGGTCAGGCCAGGGTGCCTGCGCCGGATCGAGGGGGACCGAAATCTCCAGCCGGGCTACGAGATCGCGCCATGCCGCCTGATCCCGGCCTTCGTCCCTGCCTACATCGCGCCCCACGTGCGCCCCCCGCATCGTAGCCCGATTGTGGAAAGTCCTGCCTGCGGCGGATATCCATCCATCGTGTCATTCCTTTCCCGCAGACTCGTGGGAACGAACGAAATCCAGACTTCCCGCGAAGATCGCTTCGGCATCATTGTCAAGCGTGGCGACGTGATAGCTGTCCGGGCACTCCCGGACTTCGAGGCGGTCGGCGGGCAGCGCTTTCCGCAGGATCTCCACGTTCGCGGGGCCAACCACATGGTCTGTCGTGCTCCGGTACACCAGCACGGGCTGGGTGACTTGGTCGAGGTGCTTAGTCGTGATCTTCCAGAGTCCCGGCAGCGTCGCCGCCGCCTTGACCGGGACGCGATCGTAGCCGAGTTCGGTACTGCCTTCTCTCTTGATGTCGCTCGTTACGCCTTTGAGCGACGGCACTACCAGCTTAAGCACTGGTGCCAGCAAAAACAGCTTCGTCTCCGCCGTCACCGACGGATTGACAAGCACGAGCCCCCTGACCGCGTCGCCGTGCAGCTCGGCGAGCCGCAGCGCCAGGCAACCGCCCATGGACAGGCCCATGACGAAGATCTCGTCGGTGGCCGACCGCAGTTCGCCGAACGCGCGATCAACCTCGGCGTACCAGTCCTCCCACCGTGTCCGTGCCATTTCCTGCCAGGTGGTGCCGTGGCCTGGCAGCCTTGGCAGGCTGATGGTAAGCCCGTATTCAGCGAGGTAGGCAGCCCACGGGCGCAGCGACTGCGGCGACCCGGTGAACCCGTGGCAGAGCAGGACACCGGTCCGGCCGCCCTGGTGGCTGTACGCTTCCGCGCCTGGGAGCACTGGCATGGTCTGTTCCTTCCCGGGGACCTCGATGCTCTATTCCGCTCTATTCCCGAATCGTCGCATGCTGGCGCTCGTTTCTGGTGGCTGGCCAGCGGATTGTGCCGCCTTGGCCGTTCGCAGTAGCAGCCCGGCGTGGGATCATGGGCTGATGTTCTACTGGGTGGTCAAGGCGATCCTGGCCCCATTTTTGCGGCTGGTCTTCAGGCCGTGGGCCGAGGGCACCCGTTTTGTCCCGCGCACTGGCCCCGCCATCATCGCCAGCAACCACCTCTCGTTCTCTGACCACTTCTTCGCGCCGCTGCCGTTGCCGCGCAAGGTGGTCTTCCTGGCGAAGTCGGAGTACTTCACCGGGCGCGGCATCAAGGGGCTGTTCAGCAGGGCGTTCTTCAGCGGAGTCGGGCAGATTCCGGTCGATCGATCCGGCGGCGAGGCGAGCGAGCGGGCGCTGGCCACGGGCTTGCGGGTTCTTGCCGGCGGCCAGCTGCTCGGCATCTACCCGGAGGGCACCAGGACGCCGGACGGGCGGCTGTTCCGCGGCAAGACGGGCGTGGCGCGGCTGGCGCTCGAGGCGCGGGTGCCGGTGATCCCGTGCGCGATGATCGGGGGCTTTGAGTTCCAGCCGCCGGGGCGGATCGCTCCTCGGCTGCGGATCAGGCCGGGAGTGCGGTTCGGGGCGCCGCTCGATTTCTCTCGGTATTACGGGCTCGAGAACGACAGGATCGTGCTGCGCGCGGTCACCGACGAGATCATCTACCAGATCATGAAGCTGTCCGGCCAGGAGTACGTCGACGAGTACGCCCAGCGGCACAAGTCGCGGGCTTCCGGCGCCGGCCCCGCCGACGCCAAACCGGACGGCAAGCGCGGCAGCCCGCACGGCGGCGAGCGCGGCGGCGAGCGCGGCGGGCCGGAGCTCAAGCCCGGGCCGGAGCTGAAGCCTGAGGCGGAGCTGAAGCCTGAGGCGGAGCTGAAGCCTGAGGCGGAGCTGAAGCCCGAGCCCGAGGCGCAAGGAAAATCAGCTTAAATACTATATATTTTGAAATAATTCCCGACGCGACCCGCCCAGCCAGAGGCTGATCTAAGCTGGGCCGTATGTCGGCAGGGGCGATGTTCCGTGATCATGGTCGCGGGCATGATCACGGAATATCGCTGCTGTCCTGACCTGGGTGATCTTCCGTGATCACGGTCTCGATCATGATCACGGAAACCAGCACGGGTTCCGGAGGCTGCCGCGCGGCTCGTGATCAGGATCGGGGAGCCTTTTCCAGCATCGTGGGGGAAGTTTTCCGCTTCGGGGAGTTTTTTCAGTCAATAGAACTGACAACACTCCCCGAACCGACAAGTCTCCCAGGTAACTCAGGAAAAGTCTCCTCGCTGACCTGCGGGAGCCTGATCTTCCAGATCCCGAGTCACCCGACGGCCTCCAGAGCACGTCCACGTTTTCCGTGATCTGATCATGCCCCGGACGCGGAACGGCCCTTGTCTATCGACTCAAAACGGGCGGCCTGACCGAGCTGCGGTCAGGTGCCACACCGCGGTCAGCTGCCGTCCCACCGCAGGGAACGGCGCACGGCCTCGCGCCAGCGGCGATGGGCGGCCTCGTCGCGGGTGCCCGGATCGAAGCGGCGGTCGAGCTGCCAGGTTGCCTGAAGCTCGGTAGCCGAGGACCACACGCCGGTGGCCAGCCCGGCCAGGAAGGCGGCGCCCAGGCCAGTGGTCTCGGCTACCAGCGGACGCTCAACTGGCAGTTGCAGCTGATCGGCCTGGATCTGCATCAGCAGATCATTTACCGACGCACCGCCGTCAACCCGCAGCGGCACGACGCCAGCGGCCCCGCCGCCGCTCGCCCCGCCGCCGCTCGCCCCGCCGCCGCTCGCCCCGCTGCTCGTCCCGCCGCCGAGCCCGGCCGTCTCGGCGGTCATGACATCGACCACATCGCGGACCTCGAACGCGATCGCCTCAAGCGTTGCCCGGGCCAGGTGCGCCCGGGTAGTGCCCCGCGTCAGCCCGAACATCGCCCCGCGCGCGTCCGGGTCCCAGTCCGGCGCCCCGAGGCCGGTCAGCGCAGGCACGAACACGACGCCCCCCGAATCCGCGACCGACCCCGCCAGCGCCTCGCTGGACCCGGCGCTTTCGATGATCCCGAGACCGTCCCGCAACCACTGGATCGCCGCGCCCGTCACGAACACAGAGCCTTCGAGCGCATAGGTCAGCGCGCCAGCCTGATCCATCCAGGCCACGGTGGACAGCAGGCCGGCCGAGGATCGCACGACTGATGACCCGGTGTTGCACAACACGAACGAGCCGGTTCCGTACGTGCACTTCGCGGCGCCCGGGGTGAAGCAGGCCTGGCCAAAGAGTGCGGCCTGCTGATCGCCCGCCACTCCGGCGATCGGCACGGAGAGCCCGAGAAAAGAATCGGGGTCCGTCACGGCGATCACGCCGGTCGATGGCACGACCGACGGCAGGGCGCCCGACGGGACGCCGAACAGATCGCACATCGGTTCTGACCAGCGTCCCGCGCTGAGGTCGAAAAGGAGCGTGCGCGAGGCGTTGGACGCGTCGGTGACGTGCTCCCGGCCGCCAGTCAGCCTGGCAATCAGGTACGAATCGACGGTGCCGACAGCGACCGATCCGTCGCCGACTCCGGCCCAGGCCCGCGGCGCGTGCCTGACCAGCCAGGTCAGTTTCGTCGCCGTGAAGTAGGGATCGAGCCGCAGGCCGGTGATCTCGCTGACGCGTCCCTCGTGGCCGGCGTCGCGCAATTCGTCGCAGATCCGCGCCGTCCGCCGGTCCTGCCAGACGATGGCCCGATGAGGCGCGCCGAGCGTGCGGCGATCCCATAGCACCGCCGTCTCGCGCTGGTTGGTGATCCCGACGCAGCTCACCGGGTCAGTGCCCGCACCGGCCGCCTCGGCGTGCGCGGCCAGGGCATCCCGGCATGCGGCCAGGGTCGCCGCCCAGATGTCCCCGGGCTCCTGCTCGACCCACCCGGGCTGAGGAAAATACTGCCTGAACTCCGAGTAACCACGGCTCACGACGCTGCCGTCCGCTGCCACGATAAGTGCTGTGATGCCGGTAGTCCCTGCATCGATCGCGAGAACGCTCATGGGGACTAGTGTGACGGTCGAGCCATTGTCACGTAATCGAGTGGGCGCTAAGGAGGGAGCCAGGATGCGAGTCGGAGTTCTGACCGGAGGCGGAGACTGTCCCGGGCTGAACGCGGTAATCCGGGCGGTCGTGCGGACCGGCGCAGCCGACCACGGTTGTGAGTTCGTCGGGTTCAGGGACGGCTGGCGGGGTCCGCTAGAGTCCGATACCCAGACCCTCGACGTCCAGGCGGTGCGGGGCATCCTCCCGCGCGGCGGGACCATACTCGGGTCATCCCGCACCAACCCGCTTGCCGACTCAGCCACCCTTGACGGCAAGAGCGGGCTCGAGCGGATCACCGAGAACCTGGCCTCCCTTGGCGTTGACGCCCTGATCGCGATCGGAGGCGAAGACACCCTCGGGGTCGCCAGCAGGCTGTCGCGGACGGGCGTGCCAGTCGTCGGGGTGCCCAAGACAATCGACAACGACCTCGGTGCCACCGACTACACGTTCGGCTTCGACACGGCCGTGAACATCGCCACCGAGGCCATTGACCGGCTGCACACCACGGCCGAGAGTCATCACCGCGCGCTCATCGTCGAGGTGATGGGCCGCAGCGCCGGGTGGATCGCGCTGCACGCGGGCATCGCCGGCGGGGCGAACGTGATCTTGATCCCGGAGCATCCATTCGACATCGACGAGGTCTGCGACTACGTCGAGCAGCGCTTCCAGGAGAGGTACGCGCCGATCGTCGTGGTCGCGGAGGGGGCGCATCAGAAGTCAGGCGGGACCGTCGAAGAGGAGAAACTCGACGCGTTCGGGCACGCCAGGCTCGGCGGGATCGGCCAGTTGCTCGCGGAGGAGATCGAGCGGCGGACCGGCAAGGAAGCACGTGCCACGGTGCTCGGGCACATCCAGCGCGGCGGCACGCCGACCGCCTTCGACCGGGTGCTCGCGACGAGGTTCGGCATCCACGCGATCCGGGCCGTGGCTGAAGGCGCATCCGGGGTCATGGTCGCCCTGCGCGGCACCGAGATTGTCCGCGTCCCCATCGCCGAGGCCGTCAGCGAACTCAAGCTCGTGCCGCCGGAGCGCTACGCCGAGGCCGAGATCTTCTTCGGCTGACCCGCCGCGCCAGCCGGTCTTAGCCCTACACCCCTTCAGGAGGAACGCAACCCCACGAGCGCTCACCCAGTCCAGAAGCCGGTCAGGCACGGGCGGCGCGCCTCAGGCGCGGCGAGCACGGAATGCGGCTGCTTTCATCCGATTCTGGCATGCCGTGGAGCAGAACCGCCTGGTGCCGTTTTTCGAGGTGTCCGCGAAGACGCGGTCGCAACGGTGGGCGGTGCAGATCCCGAGCCTGCCGCACAGGTCGCTGCCAAGCGCGATGGCGAGCCCGGTGGCGCAGCCAGCGGCCCAGCCGGTCACGAGCGAGTCGTCGGCGCCGTGAAAGTGCAGGTGCCATGGTTCGCCGTCGTGCTTGTCGAGCCTCGGATGCGCGCCCGTGGATGTCAGCAGTTCGTTGACCTGCTCGGCGGCCCGGTCCAGGTGGCCGGCCGTGACCTCGACGAAGGCCAGGCGCAGCAGCCAGGCGAGGTCGCTGAGCTGGGCGGCCTCCCAGGCCGTCAGCTCGCGCGTGTCCGGCCGGCCTGCGCGAAGCGCGCTCGTAGCCAGCGCCGCGAGGTCGGGTCCTTCGGGCGGCAGGTAGCCGCGACCATGGGACTCGCCTGGAGTCAATGCGTTGACCAGGCTTACAGCCACCGTGACAACCGCATCGACGTGACTACTAAAGTTCACTTGACCAGTGACGCCAATCTCTCTAGCCTGCTACCACATGACTGTCTAAATTGTATTAGCTAGTCACGAAGCCGAAGCGGAGGGAACCCGCAGCGATGACCACGGTAGTCAGCCAGGCCGTCGCCCGCGCCTGGATCGAGCGCTGGGACGCACAGCAAGAGATCTACATGTCCGACCGGGAAGAGCGTTTCACGGCTCTTGTCGACACAGTGGCCGAGGCGGCCGGCCTGCACGATCCGCTGGTCGTCGACCTGGGCTGCGGTCCCGGTTCGCTGTCGGCCCGGCTGCTGGACCGCATTCCTGGGGCGATCGTGGTCGCGGTCGACGCCGATCCGCTCCTGCTCGGCCTCGGCCGGGCCTGGCGACGCGGGCACGTCGATACGGTTCGAGCGGCTGGACCTGGCGCAGCCTGGCTGGTCGTCGGCGCTGGCGCTCGACCGGCAGGCGGACGCCGCGGTCAGCACCACCGCACTGCACTGGCTGTCACCAGAGTCGCTGGCGACGGCGTACGCGGAAGTCGCGAAGTTCCTGCGGCCGGGTGGCGTGCTGCTAGATGGAGATCACCTCAGGGAGGACAAGCAGACGGCGCCGACGCTGCATCGGCTCGGCCGCGCGCTGATCGACCTCCAGGAGCAACGCAGCGCGCGCGATCACGAGGCAGAGACCTGGGCGGACTGGTGGGACGCGGTCAAGCAGGACCCGGACCTGGCCGACCTCGTCGCCGAGCGCGAATCGACGCTGCGGCACTCGGACCACCACGGCTCGCCCTCCGGCCGCCTGGACGTTCACGTCGCCGCATTGCGCGCGGTCGGCTTCGACGAGATAGGCACGCTGTGGCAGTACGGCGACAACCGCCTGCTCTGCGCGGTCAGGGCGTAGAAACTCCCTCCCGCCGCCGGGCCTGCTCGCAGGAACGGACACTGCCCCGGACTGGGCGGACCCTGGTACGCGGCGTGATCAGCGCGCTGGCCAGGGCGTTATATAAATGGGGAATGGAGTTCAGCCGCACCGCGAGTGACCTGCTCGACCTCGTCGTGCTTGTCATCAGGGGCGTGTCGGGCAATCGCGATCTGAGCCTGACGGCGGTGGCGACTCTCGGGTCCCTCGACCGGCGAGGCCCGCAGCGGATTACGACGCTCGCGGCCGAGGAGGGCGTGTCGCAGCCGTCGATGACCCAGCTCGTGCAGCGCCTGGAGCAGCGCGGCCTGGTAACTCGCGGAGCAGATCCCGCCGACGGGCGAGCCGCCCTTGTGCGGCTGACGGAGGAGGGGCATACCGCCCTGGTCGCCCGCCGGGACCGGAATGCCGAGAAGATAGCGCGTTTGCTCAGCGACCTCCCCGAAAGCGATGTGCAAGCCCTGGCCAGTGCACTGCAGATGGTGCTGCCGGCGATGCGGGCCCGCCTTGGCGCTGATACCCGCGCCGACTCGTCATCGAGTCAGTAGCCCCAGTCCGGTCATCGCCGCACCGTCGCGCTGCCGTTGGCCTGGCTCAGACCGCACCAACGGCACGGCGGGCGCAATCCCCGGGCGAGGCGGGCCGAAGAGGCCGCGGGCCGGGATCCGGGCGCCCGGTGAAGCCGTCGGGTGGCTCATGATCAGGATCGGGGAGCTTTCCGGCATCGTGACGGAGAGTTCTCGGTCCGGGGAGCTGTCGGTGCGGGGGCGGCAGGTGCGATGTTCCGTGATCATGTTCGCGGGCATGATCATGGAACATCACTGCTGTCCTGACCTGGGTGATCTTCCGTGATCACGGTCTCGATCATGATCACGGAAACCAGCACGGGTCCCGGGGGCTGGCGCTCGGCTCGTGATCAGGATCGGGGAGCTTTTCCGGCATCGTGGGGGAGAGTTCTCGCTCCGGGGGCACTGGAAACTCTCCCTTAAGCGATATGTCTCCCATATAACTAGGGAAAGTCTCCCCGCTGACCCGCCTGGGCTTGACCTTCCAAGATCCCGAGTCACCCGACAGCCGGCCGGTCGCGCTGGGCAAGTGAATCTAGGCCAGGGCGGGGGATGGCACAAGCGTTCGCGGGTCGATCAGGCCTGGGTCGGTGGCCATGTGCAGATCGAGGCTGGGGCGGCCTCGCGCACCGACCAGCCTGCCGGCTTGGCCAGCAGGCGCGGGTCACCGGACAGGGAGAGCAGCGGCCACCAGGCGTCGAGGCCGAAGCTGGTGTAGAGGGGCAGTGCGTGCGCATGCGTGCTGCTAAAAGTCAGCCGGCGTGGCTGATCGCGCCAGAGCGAGCTGAGCAATGCCCGGCCCGTGCCGGTGCCGTGCGCGGCCGGGTCGACGAACAGGTCAGTCAGCATGGCGGCCGGAGACGACGCCGGGCCGACCAGCTTGGTACCGCCGAAGCCGATGACCGCGCCGCCCCGGCAGCCGACCAGAAACCTGCCGTGCGTGATGAGGTACCGCACATAGTTCGGGAACACCTCGTCCCAGTCCTCAACCTGTCCGGTTGCCTTTCCGATCGCGATGATCGCCGCGATGTCCTCGTCGGTAGCGGCTCGTATCGCGACTGGCTGGTGTCGTGCCACGAGACCACGATGTCACAGCGCCGGCGGCGGCTGGCCGACAGCCGCGCCGCCGCAGGTTGCCTGAACACGCCCAGAACCTGTCAGACTTTAGCCATGACCGCTTTGCCCGTGACCGCGCTCACTGAGCCCGCTGAGAGTTGCGCCGGTGACCCGTGCGTGCTACTCAAGCTGGGCGAGATCGTGCTCAAGGGCCGGAACAGACAGCAATTCGAGCGACTGCTGCAGAACAACATCAGGCTCGCGGTGGCCGACCTGGGGATCGGCCTGCGGCTGTGGCAGCGCGACGGCGTGATCGTGCTGAGCCCGGTGATCAGCGAGCCCGCCGCAATCTCGGCCGAGGCGGCTGCCGACCAGATCGCCGATCGCATGCTGTCCGTGATGGGCGTCGTGCGTGTCTGCCGCGCCGAGCGGGTCGCCAAGGACCCGCAGGTAGCGATCGAGGCGTCGACGAATCTGGCCAAGGGCAAGGCTGGCTCGTTCGCGGTGCGGGCTAAGCGCCGCGATAAGCGGTTCCCCATGACCTCCTCCGAGCTCTCGATCGTGATCGGGACCGCCGTGCGAGAGCGCTATGGCAACCCGGTCAACCTGCGCCATCCCGACTTCACCATCTACCTTGAGGTCGATCAGTCCGAGGTCTTCGTCTACACCGACGGGTACGCAGGCCAGGGCGGGCTGCCGGTCGGGATGAGCGGCCGCGGCCTGGTGCTGATGTCTGGCGGCATCGACTCGCCGGTTGCCGGCTACCGGATGATGCGACGCGGGCTGTACTGCAGTTTCCTGCACTTTTCCGGCATGCCGCTTACCGGGCCGGAGTCGGTGTACAAGGCGTACGGGCTGGTGCGGCAACTCGACAGGTACCAGCGCGGATCCAGGCTTTTCGTGATCGCCTTCGGGAAGGCGCAGCAACGGCTCGCCTCGTCGGGCTCTGGAAGGCTCCAGATCGTCGCCCAGCGCCGGCTGATGCTCAAGACAGCCGAGGCGATGGCGGCGAGAGTGCGGGCGACCGCGCTGGTGACCGGAGATTCACTCGGTCAGGTCAGCAGTCAGACCCTGACCAACATCACCGCGCTGGACGAAGCAGTCACGATGCCCATCCTGCGGCCGCTGATCGGCCTGGACAAGACCGAGATCATGGCCGAGGCCCGCCGGATCAGCACCCTTGACCTGTCCCAGCTTCCAGATCAGGACTGCTGCTCGCTTCTGCTGCCGAAGCAGGTCGAGACGCGCGCGAGGGTCGCTGACCTGCACAAGATCGAGGCCAGGCTCAACGTCGACGATCTGGCCGCCGACCTGGCGGCCGCGGCCCAGGAGTACCGGCCTGGCTGACGCCGCGGATCGACACCCGGTTTCCAACATGGATCTCGCATTCATGACCCTGCTGGTTACCGGGGTTCAGCGGCGGGCGGGCTGGCCGCGCCGGGTGGCAGGCAGTCGCGGTGCGAGCCAGGACCCGCCCGCCTGATCATCCGTGATCATGTTCGCGGGCGTGATCACGGAAGAATGAGCGGGTCAGGGGTTGTCGGGTGACTCGTGATCAAGATCAGGGTCAGGCGGGAGCACGGCCCGGTGGCCCGGTGGCCCGGTGGCCCGGTGGCCCGGTGGCCCGGTGGCCCGGTGGCCCGGTGGCCCGGTGGCCCGGTGGCCCGGTGGCCCGGTGGCCCGGTGGCCCGGTGGCCCGCGACAGCATCGGGGCGACTCGGGTTGCTGGTCACGCCCGCCTCTCACAGCATCGTGGCCCTCCCTGTTGCTGTTGATCACTGGTTTTGACAGCAACGTGGCCCTTCCTGATGTTGTCCTGACAGCAACGGGGAGGGCCACGTTGCTGTCAGAAAAGACCGCTGACAGCAACGGGGAGGGCCACGATGCTCACGCTGCCCCGGCGGTACCGTTCCGGAGCAGAGCGCATGTCCGCCCAGAAAGAAAGATCATGCACGGAGGGCACTAGCTCAAATCTTAGGGAAGGCCTCCCGCTGACCCACCAGGAGCCTGACTCTCCAAGATCCCGAGTCACCCGGCAGCCTCCAGGACCGGGGTGATCTTCCGTGACCAGAGAGGCGGGTGTGATCACGGAACAGAACATTGTCCCTGTCATGGAGGCCCGTCGGGCGACTCGTGATCAGGATCAGGATCAGGATCAGGATCAGGATCAGGATCAGGATCAGGATCAGGATCAGGGAGCCTTTTCGGCATCGTGGAGGAGAGTTCTCAGTCCGGGGAGTTGTCAGTGCGGGAGCGGCAGGTGCGATGTTCCGTGATCAAGGTCCCGGGTGTGATCACGGAACATCGCACCTGTCCTGACCTGGGCGATCTTCCGTGATCAAGCCCGCGAACATGATCACGGAAACCAGCACGGGTCGCTGAGGCTGCGGCGCGCCTCGTGATCAGGATCGGGGAGCTTTCCGGCATCGTGGGGGAGAGTTTCGCTCCGGGGAGTCCTTTTAGTCAATAAAATTAACTCCCTTAAGTGGCAAATGTCCCCCAATAACTCAGGGGAAAGTCTCCCCGTGACCCGCCGGAGCTTGAGCTTCCAAGATCTCGAGTTACCCGACAGGCTGCAGGACAGCGGCGATGTTCCGTGATCACGCCCGGGTCCTTGATCACGGAACATCGCACCTGGCGGCCGAGGCTGTCGCCATGCTCGGTGAACTGCCGCTGCTCGCCCCGCGAGCTTCGCGCTCATGTGCGGGGACCCGCCGTGTTTCCATGGCCAGCCGATAGACCCGTCTCTGGGACATCCATGGCGCGGGAGCGCCATCTTCGGGCCGTCGACGGGCCGGCGCCACCAGCGGGGCGAGCGGACTCCGGGACCGTCATGCGAGGCGAGCGGACTCTCGCGGCGCTGGGCAGGTCAGATCGCGGCCATGGTGGCCTGATGGGGTGCGTCGGCTAGGGTCCGGCCTAGCAGGGCGGGCATCGTGCGCATCACGTGGGCGAGGTCGCTGATGTCCTCGTCCGTGAGCGCTTGATCGCCGTCGCACAGCGCCTTGGCCGGCTCGGGGTGCACGTCCACGATCACTCCGTCGGCGCCGACCGCGATGGCGGCCCGGCTGAGCGGGAGGACGAGATCTCTGCGCCCGCCGGAGTGGGACGGATCGATGATCACCGGCAGGTGCGACAGGCGCTGAGCGACGGGGACCGCGCTGATGTCGAGTGTGTTGCGGGTCGCGGTTTCGAACGTGCGGATGCCGCGCTCGCATAGCACGATGTCGAGGTTCCCGCGCTGGGCGATGTACTCGGCGGCCATCAGCCACTCTTCGATCGTCGCGTTCATGCCCCGCTTGAGCATGACCGGCTTGCCAGCTGACCCGACCGCCTGCAGCAGCGCGAAGTTCTGCATGTTGCGCGTGCCGACTTGCAGCATGTCGGCGTAGGAGCAGACAAGATCGACGTCGGCCGGATCGACGACCTCGGTGACGATGGGCAGCCCTGCCTCGGCCCTGACTTCGGCCAGGATCTTCAGGCCCGCCTCGCCCAGCCCCTGAAAGGCATACGGTGACGTGCGCGGCTTGAAAGCGCCGCCGCGCAGCAAGGACGCCCCGGCGGCCTTGGCCATCTCCGCCGAGGCCAGGGTCTGCTCCGGAGTCTCCACGCTGCACGGGCCGGCGATCAGCGTCATGGTGCCCGGTCCGATCGGCACGCCTGCCACCTTGATCACCGACCGTTCCCGGTGGTGTTCCCTGCTGACAAGCTTGTAAGGCACGCTGATCCGCATTACGTCGCTGACGCCGCTGTGGCTGCGCAAATTCAGCGAGCCGAAGTGCTCGACATCGCCGACCAGCCCGATGATTGTCCGCGATACGCCGCGGCTGACGAAGGCTTCACCGCCGGCTGTCCTGACTAGCCCGACGACAGAATCGATGTCGCCCTGAGTCGCCTCCGGGGCCATCACGATCACCATCTCGTCCTCCCTGACCTTTCGGTAATGACGAAAGCCCCCGGCCATTGTGGCCGGGGGCTTGGAGATTCATTCCGCTTGTGCGTTTGCGCAGCGCCTAGCGGGCTACCTCCCCCGTACCGGGTGAGTAGCCATAAAAGAACCAGTGCGCATGACCCACGATCAGCAGCGTAGCGCATTCGCGTTGCCGTCCGATGACCGGTCGCTGATCAGGGCGTTCCATCTGGATGACAAGATGGCTGGTCAAGAACGCGGGTCCCCGGACGCCGCGGGGTCAGCGTAGCGCGGCGCCGGCCACCGCAAGCGCCGGCTACGCCAGCGCCGGATACACCAGCGCCGGCCACCGCCGCTGCTGGTCAGGCAGGGAAGGAGAGGTCAGCCGGAGATGAGGCAACCCGACGCAGGCGCCGCGCGCGGGTTCGGGGCATCCAGCCGGAGCAGGCCTCAGGATGCCGGCGAGCGGACTGCGCCGCGAGCCCGGCGCCCCGCCGACGATGAGGACGACCGGCCCAGGCTGCCACCCGGCCAGCACGTCCAGGCCGCGATGCCGGTGATGCACTACGGCCCGGTGCCGGTCTTCAATCCCGACAACTGGGATCTGCAGGTGTATGGCGCCACGGCGGCCGGCCGGCCGAGGGTCTGGGACTGGGACGGGTTCGCTGAGCTGCCGCGCGGCGAGATGATCGCCGACTTTCATTGCGTGACGAAATTCACCGTTCTCGGGATCACCTGGTCGGGCGTCTGCGCGGCCGACCTCGTGCGCGCCGTGCCGCCCGCCCCGAGCGTGACGCACGTGATGGTGTGGGCCAACTTCGGGTACAGCGCCAATCTGCCGATTGAGGTCTTCGCGGCGGCTGACACGATGCTCGCCACTCACCGCGAAGGCCGCGAGCTGACCCCCGAGCAGGGGTACCCCGTCAGGCTCGTCGTGCCGTCAAGATACGGCTGGAAGAGCGTGAAATGGCTGCGCGCGATCGAGTACCTGGAGTGCGACCGGCGCGGCTTCTGGGAGGAGCGCGGCTACCACAACAATGCCGACCCGTGGCATGAGCAGCGTTACTCCTACACCGAGCAGCCCGGCGAGGGCCCGGTGCTCTAGCCCTGCCGCTGGCCGGCCTGGAAGGTCTTACAGACCGCTCAGCAGGCCTATGTTCACCGTAATGGTGCTGCCCTTGGGCACCGGCGTGGTCGGCGAGTAGCTGCCTACCCGGTCGCCTGGGCCTTCGGGGGTCACAGTCACCTGGAATCCGGCCTGCTCCAATACCTTGATCGCCTCGCGCACCGGCATGCCGATGACATTGGGTACCGCGACGGTCGGCGGGCCCTGCGAGACGCGGACAGTGACAACCTCACCCGGCTTGATCGGGGTGTTGGGCGGCGGGGACTGGCCGGTGATCGTTCCGGCTGGCTGGCTGCTCTTGGTGTCCGGCACCTGATTGATCGTGAACCCGCCCGACTGGGCGGCCGCCTGCGCCACCGCGATCGGCTGGCCGATGAAATTCCCGAGGCCCGGGCCGGCGCTGATGGTGAGCCCGACCGGCTTGGTCTGCGGCCAGGTGGTGTAGGCAACAGGGGAGGTGGTGATCACGTCTCCGACCGGAACGGTCCCCGAGGTCGCCTTGCGGACGGTGCCTGGCGTGAGGTGCGCCTGCCTGAGAGCCGCTTCGGCCTGGCTCAGCGGCTGCCCGGTGACGTCGGGGACCTGGAGCATCGCCGGCCCGAGCGACATGATGAGGGTGACCGGCGAGCCGTTGCCTACCTTGGAACCCGGGCGCGGCGTGATGGCGATGACCTCGCCCTTCGGCAGGTCGCTGTGCCTGGCCTTGCCCTGCCGAAGGGTCAGCCCGAGGGCGTCCAGCCTGGACCTGGCGGCGGTTTCCGTCATGCCGTGCAAGGCGGGGACCTTGGTGTACTGGCCGGCGCTGAGCCACCAGGTGGTCAGGCCGACGGCGGCGACCACGACGACGCCGCCGAGCACGAACCAGAATCGCCTGCCGAAGAGCAGCCGCTGCAGCAAGGGCTCGGACGAGCGGCCGAGTGCCCGGCGGCCGCGATACTCGCCCCGGTACTCGCCCCGGTACAGGTCCTCATAGTCGCTGTCGGCATGGCGGTCACCTCGGTAGCCGGTGCCCCCGTAACCACCGTGGCCAGTCGAGCCGCCGTAGCCGCCGTACTCGCCGAACCCGGCACCGCCTTGAACGACGAGCGTGTGGTTGACCGCCTCGGGCAAGTCCGGCGTCGGCGCGGGCACGATCGCGCCCGACTGCGGGCTCAGCGAGGGCAGCGACGACGCGCCGACGACGCCGCGATCGGCGTACGGGCCGCTGCTCTGCGGCCGAGCCGTACAAGTCAGACCGGTACGTGCCGCTGTCGTAGGAGCCGGAGCCGGAGCCGGGCCCGTAGGGATCGGAGCCGTAGGCGCCGGGCGCGTAGGGGTCAGTGCCGGCAGGCTCGGGCTGGTAGGGGCGCGACGAATACGGGTCGGCCGCGTAGGCGCTCTGGCCGCGCGAGTCCTGGCCGTACGGGTCGGGGCCGAAACGACTGGCTTCCGGCGGCGAGCCGTAAGGCTGGCTGGAGGCATCGTCGGCGTAGCCGTGCGCCATCCGGTATGGTGCCGAGCCTGCCACGTGCTGGCCGTTCCTGACCTCGTCGATCGCGCGCAGGAACTGCCCTGCGCTGGCCGGCCGCAGGTCAGGGTCGCGGCTCGTGGCCATGGCCACGAGCGCGTCGAGCGCGGGGGCGATGCCGGGCAGGACGGCCGAGGGCGCCGGGACGACCTCGTTCACGTGCTTGTACGCGACGGCGAGCGGGCTGTCTCCCGTGTGCGGCTGCTTGCCGGTCAGCAACTCGAACAGCACGACGCCGGCCGCGTAGACGTCCGTCCTGGCATCTGAGCCGCCGCCGGACACCTGCTCGGGCGCCAGGTAGCCCGCGGTCCCGATGATCATCCCGCCCCGCGTCTGGACCGCGCCGGCGACCGACCTGGCGAGGCCGAAGTCGGCGACCTTGACCTCGCCGGACGGCGTGATCAGCACGTTCTCCGGCTTGACGTCACGATGCGCGATCCCGGCCTGGTGCGCGGCGGCTAGCCCGCTCAGCACGCCCGTCATGATGTCGAGGGCCTCGCGCGCGTTCAGCCTGCCGCGCTCGGCCAGTAGCTGGCGCAGCGTGCGGCCAGCGACGTACTCCATCGCGATGTAGTGCAGCGGGCCGTCAGAACCCTGGTCGTAGACCCCGACGACGTTGGGGCTCGACAGCCGCGCGACCGATCGCGCCTCTCCGATGAACCTGCGTACGAACTCGGCATCGTCGGACAGCTCAAGATGGGCGATCTTGAGCGCGACGACGCGGTCGAGCCGGGTGTCGGTGCCGAGGTACACCGTCGCCATGCCACCGCGCGCAATCCGTGAGCCAACGTGGTACCGGCCGCCGAGCAGCTGGCCCACTGGTGGCGAAAGGGCGGTATCCATCGGCAACAGTGTAGGGGTAGGATGCCCCGCCCGAGCCTGGTTACGCGATGGCGAACTAGCTGCTCACGGGCGGTGACGAAGGATTGGCGTACCGTCGCCGGGGAATCCGGCCGGCCCGGTGGGCGAGCCGGCCGGCGTGCACCGCAGAGCGCATCGCGGCCGCCATCAGCTCAGGGTCGCGAGCCCTCGTGACAGCCGTGGCGAGCAGCACGGCGGCGCAGCCGAGCTCCATCGCCAGCGCGGCGTCGCTCGCGGTGCCGATGCCGGCGTCCAGGATGACCGGCACGCCCGATGCCTGCACCATGAGCTCGATGTTGTGCGCGTTCCTGATGCCGAGCCCGGAGCCGATCGGCGCCCCGAGCGGCATGACGGCCGCGCACCCCGCCTGCTCGAGCCGCCTGGCCAGCACCGGATCGTCATTGGTGTAAGGCAGCACGGTGAAGCCGGCCGCGACGAGCTGTTCCGCCGCGTCGAGCAGTTCGATCGGGTCGGGCAGCAGCGTCACCTCGTCGGCGATGACCTCGAGCTTGACCCAGTCGGTGCGCAGGGCCTCGCGCGCCAGCCTGGCGGTCCGCACGGCTTCGGCCGCGGTGAAGCAGCCAGCCGTGTTCGGAAGCACCCTGATGCCGCGGGCGGCAAGCAGGTCGAGTACCGAGCCGCTGGATGAGGGGTCAACCCGCCGCATCGCGACCGTGGTCAGCTCGGTGCCCGAGGCGGCGAGCGCACGGCCGAGCACGTCCAGGCTCGGCGCGCCTCCGGTTCCCATGATGAGGCGGGAGCCGAACTTCTCGCCCGCCAGCAGGAGCGCGTCATCTGCTGGCGCCTCGTCAGCCGAAGGCTCAGTCGGCGGCGGGCCGGTCCGCGGGTCGGTCACGTCAGCCTCCTTGCACGGCGGTCAGCACCTCGACCTGATCTCCGGCGGCGAGCCTGGTCTCCGGCCACGACGCGCGCCGCACCACCTCGCCGTTCACCGCTACCGCGATTCCGGCGTCGGCGCTTGAGATCAGGTGAATGGCTCGTTCGAGCGAAGTGTCGTCTGGCAGCTGATGCGATGTTCCGTTGATGACTATTTCCATTGCTGCTCTCGATCGGCCGGGACGGACTGGGTGGCGGTGGTGACTGTCGTGAACCGCTCCGGCGAGAAGGGGGACGCTTCCGGCGCGACCGTCCCGGTCCGCAAGTAGCCTGCTATCACGTCTGCTGTTACCGGAGCGAGCAGTACCCCGCCGCGGAAATGGCCGGTAGCGATAACCAGGCCAGTCAGCGCTGACGGGCCCAGCACCGGTGCGTTGTCCGGCGTGCACGGCCGGAGCCCGGCTACCGGCTCGGCGAACTCGAGCTCGGTGATGCCCGGCACGATCGCGCGCGCGTCGCGCAGGAGCTGCCAGATCCCGCCGGCGGTGACGGTCGTATCCGGGCCGAGTTCCTCCTGGGTCGCGCCGATCACCAGCTCGCCGTGCTCTCGCGGTACCAGGTACACCGACGATCCGGCCACGATGCCGCGCACCGTCATGGTGAGCAGCGACGGCGGCAGGCCGGCGCTCAAGGTCGCCGGCGGCGGCAGGAGACGCAGGATCTGGCCCTTGACCGGGCGCACCGGAGGCGCGGCTTCCGGTGGCAGGCCCGCCAGGCTGGCCGATGCCCAGCCCGCCGCGAGCACGACCTGGCCGGCGCCGACCGTGCTGCCGTCGGCAAGTTCCGCGCCCGCGGCCTTGCCGCCGCGGACGAGCAGTCGCGTCGCGCGCTGCCTGACGCAGGTGACCCCGGCCTTGCCGAGGGCGGCGAGCAGGGCGGAGGTCAGCAGCCTGGGGTCGACCGAGGCGTCGTCGGGCACGAGCAGCCCGCCGCCGATAGCCGGGCTGAGCAGCGGCTCGGCCTTGCGGCACTCGCGTCCTGACAGCCGCTCGCTTGGCGCGCCGAATGTCTCGCGCAAGATCGCGTGCTCGGCGATCGCGGCCATGTCGTCGGCGCCGTAGCCGACTAGCAGCGTGCCCGTCTGGCGGAACCCGACCGGCTGGCCCGCGGCCTGCGCCAGCTCGGCAGCGAAGTCCGGGTACCTGCGCAGCGAGGCCCGGCCGAGCTCGAAGAGCTCGCGCTCGGCGTAAGCGGCCTCAGCGACCGGGGTCAGCATCCCGGCGGCCGCGTGCGAGGCGCCGCGCCCGGGATCGGGGTCGGCGATCGCGACGCTCATTCCCAGTTGCACCGCGCGCCAGCCGATGGAAAGCCCGATCACCCCGCCGCCGATGATAAGGACGTCAGCGTTGATGAGGGCGGATTGATGCGGAGCGGATCGATGCGGATCAGTCACTGCGGCTGTGCGCTCCCTTCGCCGGCATGACCCGGATCAGGTTCTGCGGTCGGCGGCTGCTTAGCCGCCCTCTCAGCCCGGTCGGCACCGGGCTCCCGCGCGTCAGCTCTCTAGCCTAGCGCGACAAACCGGCACTAGCGGAACTGGCCCGCGCAGCGCTGCCGATACGATGCACCGACAACGGGAGGTGCGGGTCGTGGAGGAGCGGATCGTCGTGGTTGGCGGCGGCCTGGCTGGCTTGCGAACCATGGAGGAACTGCGGTCAGCGGGCTACGGCGGTCCGCTGACGATGATCGCCGCCGAGGAGAGGGCGCCCTACGATCGCCCGCCGCTGTCCAAGCAGCTGATGACCGGCGCGATCGATGACACGACGCTGCGGGAGGAGCTCGACTCCCTTGACGCGGGCGTGTTCCTCGGAGAGCGGGCCGAGCAGCTGCTTGACGGCATGGTCCGCACCGACCGGGCCGAGCATCCTTTCGGCCGGCTGGTGATCGCTACCGGAGCGCGGCCGATCGCGCTGCCAGGGCCGGGCAGGCAGCGGTTCCTCCGCACGGCCGATGACGCGCTCGCCCTGCGCGATGCCCTGCGCCCGGGCGTCAGGCTCGCCATCATCGGCGCGGGCTGGATCGGCGCCGAGCTGGCGACCGCGGCCGCCGCCAAGGGCTGCCGCGTGACCGTCGTGGAAGCTGGCAGCGCGCCGCTGGCCGCCGCCGTGGGCGCGGACGTAGGCGCGTTCACGATGCCGTGGTACGAACAGGCGGGCGTCGAGCTGCTGATAGGCCAGGCCGTCGAGGCTGTGGCAGAAGGCGGGCTCAGCCTGGCCGATGGCAGCTTTCTCGCCGCTGACGAAGTCGTCACGGCTGTCGGCGTCAGGCCCGACGTCGGCTGGCTTGAGTCGTCCGGGATTGAGCTGGCCAACGGGGTCGTGGTGGACGCGCGGCTGCGTTCGTCGATCGCGGGGGTGTACGCGGTCGGTGACTGCGCCGCGTTCTGGTCGGCCAGATTCGGCCGGCGGCTGCGCACCGAGCACTGGGACGGCGCGCTCAGGGCACCGGTCGTGCTCGCGGCGAACATGGCGGGCGGGGAGCAAGACTACGATCCCGTGCCGTATTTCTGGTCCGAGCAGTTCGGCCGCATGCTGCAGTACGTCGGCCACCACGCCGGCGCGGACCGGCTAATCTGGCGCGGCGACCCGGCCGGGCCCCGCTGGGCGGCGTGCTGGCTAGGGGGCGACAGGCTGCTCGCGGTTCTCACCGTCAACTCGCCCAAGGACCTCATGCAGGGACGGCGGCTGATCGAGGCCGCTGCGCCAGTCGACGCCGCCAAGGTCGCCGATCCGGCCATCCCGCTGCGCTCCGCGGCGCTCGGCTGACGCGCCGCGTGCCTGAGCGACGCGACGGGCTCGCTGCGCTGCCAGGGGGTTGCTGACCTGGGAAACTTTTCTCTGGTTTGGCAGCCAGCCATGATGGGGAAAGGATGTGGACGTGGCACAGATCGACCCCCCGGCCGACGCCAGCGTCGGTGAATGGCTCTCCGTATCCGAGGTCGCTGATCGGCTGGCCTTGCCGGTCAGCAGGGTCAAGCAGATGTTGCGCGATCGCAAGCTGCTTGGAGTCCAGCGGCCTGACGGCTCGTTTGGCGTGCCGGCCGCGTTTTTGCACGACGGCCAGGTCGTGCGAGGCCTGCATGGCACGCTGACGCTGCTGTTCGACTGCGGCTTCACCGATGCCGAGGCGATGCGGTGGCTGTTCACCGCGGACGAGTCGCTGCCAGGCAGCCCGATCCAGGCGATCGCGGCGAACCGGTGCAGCGAGGTCAACAGGCGGGCGCAGGCGCTGGCTATCTGACCGGGCCTGTCCTCAGGCCTGGTCACGGCGCGGCCAGGGCACGGTGGGCCGCGTGCGGGTGCCGTGCTGTGCCGATGGCAAGGTGAGCGCGTGGCAAGATGGCCGCGTGAGCGGCTTCAATGACGGCCATGACGAGGGGGACGCGCTGCGCGAGCGGCTCGCCGCGGCCCGCCTGTACTTGTGCACCGATGCCAGGGAGCGCCAGGGGGACCTGGCGTCTTTCCTCGACAAGGTGCTCAGCTCAGGAGTCGACATCGTGCAGCTCAGGCAGAAGGGCCTGGAAGCCGGGCACGAGCTGAGGCTGCTTGATGCGTTCCGGGCGGCTTGTGACCGCCATGGCGCGCTGCTCGCCGTGAACGACCGGGCCGACGTGGCCTTTGCCGCCGGAGCGGATGTGCTGCACGTCGGCCAGGATGACTTGCCCTCCGCCGTCGCCAGGCAGCTCCTCGGCCCGCGTCCGGTCATCGGCCTGTCCACGCACTCGCGGCCGCAGGCCGACGCCGCACTCGCCGACCCGGCCGCCGATTACTTCTGCGCCGGGCCAGTGTGGGCTACGCCGACCAAGCCGGGCCGCCCGGCCGCCGGCCTCCCGCTAGTCAGCTACGTTGCCGGGCTGGCCGCGACCAGGCCCTGGTTCGCGATCGGCGGCATCGACGAGGCCCGGCTCGGCGACGTACTCGAGGCCGGGACGCGCCGGGTGGTCGTCGTCCGGGCGATCGCCGATGCCGACGACCCTGGGGCGGCCGCGGCTAGATTCGCCCAGAGGCTTGGCAGCTGCTGACGGCAAACCGTTCAACTGAAGGTCTTGTCCTAGGCTCGGCGGGGGCGAGGCCGGTAGGCTAGAGAGATGGCAGCACCCGCGGCGCGCCGTGCACCGCTGATCAAGGACCTGCTCGCTTCTGGTGCCCGGTCGTTCTCTTTCGAGTTCATGGCGCCGAAAACTGACGACGATGAGCAGCAGCTCTGGCGCGCGATCCGGCGGCTCGAGCAGCTGGCGCCCACCTTCGTCTCGGTGACCTACGGGGCCGGCGGCACGACCAGGGACAGGACCGTTCGCGTGACCGGCCGGATCGCCGAGGAGACGACGCTGACCCCGGTCGGGCACCTGACGGCGGTGAGCCATTCGGTCGCCGAGCTGCGGCACGTCATCGGCTCGTACGCGGCCGTCGGGGTGCAGAACGTGCTCGCGTTGCGCGGCGACCCGCCTGGCGACCCGGCCGCCGAGTGGCAGGCGCACCCGGAGGGGCTTCGCCATGCGTCCGAACTGGTGCGCCTGGTGCGGGACTCCGGAGAGTTCTGCGTCGGGGTGGCGGCCTTCCCTGAGGGCCACAACAGGGCCGCGAGCAGGGAAGCGGACATCAACTTCTTTATTGAAAAATGCGCCGAAGGTGCTGACTTCGCCATTACGCAGATGTTCTTCTTCGTCGATGACTACCTGCGGTTCGCCGACGAAGTGGCCAGACGGGGCTGCGATGTGCCGGTTATCGCCGGGATCATGCCGATCACGAGCGTTCCGATGATCGACAGGATTCTCCTGCTGTCGGGCGCCGGCTTCCCGCAGGACCTCGCCGACCAGCTGCATCTGCACGCGGACGACCGGGCCTCCGTGCGCAAGATCGGCGTCGAGTACGCGGCCGGGATGTGCCAGCGGCTGCTCGACGAGGGCGTGCCCGGGCTGCACTTCTACACGCTGAACGGCTCGCGCGCCACCGGCGAGATCTACGAGATGCTCGGGCTGGCGGACAGGTCGCGGATCGGGGCGGCCACCGGGTCGCGGAGCGGCAGCTCAGCGCCCATGAGCACGTAGGGCGGGCTGCCGCCTGGGAAGCTGTAGCCGACCAGCAATTCGGTGAATCCCATCCGCCGGTACAAGCGCCTGGCCGTCGTGTCGCGGTCCGGTGTGGACAGCATGGCCGTGCGCTCGCCGCGGCCGGCTGTCAGGGCTGACAGCATGCGGGTGCCGATGCCTGCTCGCTGGTACCGCTTGTCGACGTGGACCTCGGCGACTTCGAGACAGTCCGACAGCCAGCTTGACGCGCGCCTGATGCCGATGGTGCTGGTCAGGGCCGACCAGACGGCGTCGTACCACCACTGGCCGCTCAGGCCGTGGAAGCCATAGGCGAATCCGACTACGGCCAGATCGGGCTCGCCTGGCTGGGCCTCGGCGGGTGGCTGTGCCCCGGCCGGGACCCGGGGGCCTGGGATGGCGACGCGGGCGTGCAGGGCGCGGAAGGCTGGATAGCCGGCGTGTCGTCGCATGAGGTCGCGCCTGCCGGGCAGCAGCGCCGGATCGGCGTCCATCGCGTCCGCGTAGATCGCGACGGCGACGTCGATCTCGCTGAGGAACTGCCGGCTGCTGAGTTCGCTGACAATGGTGCCGGTAGCCATCTCGCCTAGCCTACGCGACCACTGCGCACGGGACGTGGTGCGACGTTCGAGGTCGCTTGCCACTGACTGTCAGACCCATTCGATACCTTCGAACGCAGCAGCAAACAGTTGGACACTGAACCGAAACTATGTTCGAATAATGCTGTGTTCGAACACCGCTGTGGGAGAGCCCGGTAGCCTCACCCCTCTGGCTACCAGGTCCGGCCAGGTGCGGCGTGGGGAAGCGCCCTGCCTGGCCGGCCCGCAGCTGGAATGAAGGAGCTGACATGACCGTGAGCGCTCAGATTCGCCCGGACCGGCCGCGGTGCAGAGTTGCGCCGTCGGCGCTGGCTTTGCTCGAATCGGCCCGCCAGGGTCTCATAGCGGCAGAGTGCGACCCGTCGGCCGCCGGCCGGTACGTCGGAGCTCACCTTGCTGCCCTCCGCGCCGCCGCTGCCATCGTCGCTGCTCGGGCTGAGCCTGCGGCCCCCCGGAAGAGGCGGCCGCTGAGCGTTTGGGAGTTGCTGCCGAGAGTCGAGCCGACTCTCAGCGAGTGGGCGGCCTTCTTCGCCGCCGGCGCGGGCAAGCGAGCAGCGGCTGAGGCTGGACTGCCTCGCGCGGTGTCCAGTCGTGAGGCCGATGAGTTGCTGCGCGATGCCGAGACCTTCGTGTCCCTGGCCGAGAGCGCGCTCGGAGCGCCGGCTCAGTCGCTGCTGCCGATGCCGGAGGCTATGTGACCGGATCAGGCCGACTCGACGGCGCCGCGTGCGGCTGAGTCGAGAATGCCCCAGCTGATCAGTTCCTCAGTCAGGTCCATGGGCGTCTTGTCATAGATCACCGCCAGAGAGCGGAGATCCTCCTGACGGATCGAGAGCACCCGGCCGTTGTAGTCGCCGCGCTGGCTCTGAATGGTCGCGACGTAGCGAGCTAGCGGGCCTGTCTGCTCCTTGGGAAGCTGCGACATGCGCTCAAGGTCAATTACGAGCTTCGGAACGGGCGCCAGCACTCCGGGCGCAGCGTCTCCCGGGAGCAACTCGGAGACCGGGACGCCGTAGAAATCGGCGAGCTCCGCAAGCTTCTGCACGGTGACCGAACGGTCGCCGCGCTCGTAAGAACCCACGACCACAGCCTTCCAACGGCCGCGGGACTTCTCCTCCACCCCATGCAAGGACAGCCCCTGCTGCGTGCGGATAGCGCGCAGCCGCGCACCAAGAGTTTTCGCGTAATCAGATGGCATTATCCGGTTCCCTGGCCTTACACGGTGGAGGTGAGAGTGGTTACGGACAGTGACGGTAGGCCGCGAGCACGACAAGGTCAAGCCGAACGGCAAAAACTGGTTCAACTTACGCGTGCTACCGCAACAGGGGAGACAGCCTACCGAGTCGATCATGCGCCGGAATCTGCGGGTCCTAACTGCGCTCCAGCCAGGGTGAACCCTCCGCTCCGCCACCGTGCGCGACTTCCGGCAATGTCTAGTTTGACACCATAAATGTAACTAAGATCACACCGCAGCCTGACGCCGGCTGGCCAGCCCTATGCCAGACCGCCTAGCGCGGACTCGTGATCAGGATCGGGGAGCCTTTCCGGCATCGTGGGGCAGGGGTCTCAGTCCGGGGAGCTGCCAGTGCGTGGGCGGCAGGTGCGATGTTCCGTGATCACGGTCCCGGGCGTGATCACGGAACATCGTCGGTGTCCTGACCTGGGCGATCTTCCGTGATCACGGTCCCGGGCATGATCACGGAACATCGCTGCTGTCCTGGAGGGCTGTCGCGTGGCTCATGATCAGGCAGGTTGCCTCCCGGGCACTCGCCCCGTTTCGGCCTGGCCGGCCAAGGCCCGGTCCCTGCAAAGTGATTCGGTGCGGTTCTTGCGGAGCGGGCCGGGCTCGGTTCCGGCGGTACGGGATCGCCTCGCCGGTGGCGGTACGGGATCGCCTCGCCGAGAACGTGGCGTTTTCCCGTTTTGCGGCATGATCGCGGAGCGTTCTCCGTCGTTACCGCGGAGACTTCTCCCAGCACGGAGTGTTTGCCGTCCTATATGCGGACAACACTCCGCGCGACGACAAGTCTCCGTGCCAGGGCCGGGAAACACTCCGCGCGACGACAAGTCTCCGTGCCAGGGCCGGGAAACACTCCGCGCGACGACAAGTCTCCGCGCCAGGGGGTGTCAATCGGCGCATTGATGTTGCTTGCGGGTGGCCTGGACTTGCGGGTGGCGGGCCTGCGAGTTGGGGGCTGGCGTGCTTGGGGCTCGCGTGGCGGGCGGGGTGCGGGGGAGGGGGACTGGTAGATTGCGTGTGTTCGACGTCCTTTAAGGCCCGTCCAGTGAGGCGGGGAAGGAGGTCTTTTTCATGGCTGAGATCGCTCAGGAAGCGGCTGGGACGGCTGCGGCAGCGGGGGCGCGGGTCGGCAAGTCCGTGCTCGGGCCCGAGGAGATCCGGCGGGCGCTGAGCCGCATCGGGCACGAGATACTCGAACGTACCGATGGTGCCAGGGAAGTCGTCTTGCTCGGCATCCCGACCAGGGGCGTTCCGCTGGCGAGCAGGCTGGCCGCGAGACTGGCCCAGACCGAGGGAGTCGACGTACCGGTCGGCTCGCTTGACATTACGTTGTACCGGGATGACCTGCGGCTGCGGCCTGCCCGGACGCTTGGCCACACCGAGGTGCCCCCGACGGGCATCGACGGCAAGATTGTCATCCTGGTGGATGACGTGCTGTTTTCCGGGCGTACGGTGCGGGCCGCGCTTGACGCGCTCGGGGACATCGGCAGGCCGCGCGTCGTGCAGCTTGCCGTTCTCATCGACCGCGGGCACCGCGAATTGCCGATCAGGTCCGACTATGTCGGGAAGAACCTGCCGACGTCCAAGCGCGAGGCAGTCAAGGTGCTGCTGACCGAGACTGATGGCCTTGATTCGGTCACCCTCCAGGTGATGCCGGAGGCGCACCAGTGAACCGGCACTTGATTTCCGCCGCCGACCTCACCGCCGATGACGCGACCGAGATCCTCGATACGGCGGAGGAACTCGCCCGCCTCGCGGAACGGCAGATCCCGAAACTCCCGACGCTGCGCGGGCGCACCGTCGTCAACCTGTTCTACGAGGACTCGACCAGGACCAGGATCTCGTTCGAGGCGGCGGCGAAGCGGCTGTCGGCCGACGTGATCAACTTCTCGGCCAAGGGCTCGAGCGTGGCCAAGGGCGAGAGCCTGAAGGACACCGCGCTCACTCTGCAGGCGATGGGTGCCGACGCGGTCGTGATCAGGCACAACGCATCCGGTGCGCCGCACCGGCTGGCCGAGTGGGTGCGGGGCAGCGTCATCAACGCGGGCGACGGCACGCATGAGCACCCGACGCAAGCGCTGCTCGACGCGTTCACCATGCGGCGCAGGCTGGGCAAGCTCGACGGGCTCAACGTCGCGATCGTCGGCGATGTGCTGCACAGCCGGGTCGCCAGGTCCAACGTGTGGCTGCTGCGCACGCTTGGCGCGTCGGTCACCCTGGTGGCGCCGCCCACGCTGCTGCCGGTCGCTGTCGGCACGTGGCCGTGCTCGGTCAGCTACGACTTTTCCTCCGTGCTGCCGGCCAGCGACGTCGTCATGATGCTGCGGGTACAGCACGAGCGGATGAGCCAGGCTTACTTCCCGAGCGTGCGCGAGTACAGCCGCAGGTACGGGCTGGACGGTGACCGGCTGGCGCAGCTGCCCGGACACGCGATCGTCATGCACCCGGGGCCGATGAACCGGGGCGTGGAGATCGCGGCCGACGTCGCGGACTCACCGAGGTCGACGATCGTGGAGCAGGTCGCCAACGGCGTCGCGGTCCGGATGGCCGTCTTGTACCTCCTGCTCGGCGGATCGTCGGCCAGGCAGCCGGCCGTGCCTGAGCCAGTTGAGGCGATCGCATGACCGGCTGGCTGATCAAGGGCGCCAGGGTGCTCGGCGGCGAGCCGGCCGACATCGTCATCGAGGCCGGCCGGATCACCGAGGTGGCGCCCGCCGGCCAGACCAGCCGCGGCAAGGGCGCCAGCCGCGGCCAAGACGCGGGCAGCGAGCTTCGCGTCATCGACGCGGACGGCCTGATCGCCCTGCCTGGCCTGGTCGACCTGCACGCGCATCTGCGCGAGCCGGGCCGGGAGGACGCCGAGACGGTGGCGAGCGGCACGGCCGCGGCCGCCCTGGGCGGGTACACCGTCGTGCACGCGATGGCCAACACCGATCCGGCCGCCGACACCGCTGGCGTGGTCGAGCAGGTCTGGCGGCTCGGCCGCCAGGCCGGCCGCTGCGACGTGCAGCCCGTCGGCGCCGTCACCGCCGGGCTGGCAGGCGCCCAGCTCGCCGAGCTCGGGGCGATGGCGGACTCGGCCGCGCGGGTCCGGGTGTTCTCCGATGACGGGCACTGCGTGTCGGACGCGACGCTCATGCGCCGCGCGCTCGAGTACGTCAAGGCGTTCGACGGCGTCATCGCGCAGCACGCGCAGGAGCCGAGGCTCACCGAGGGCGCGCAGCTCAACGAGGGCGAGATGTCAGCAAGACTCGGCCTGGCAGGCTGGCCAGCCGTCGCGGAGGAGGCGATCATCGCCCGCGACTGCCTGCTCGCCGCCCACGTCGGGTCCGCGCTGCACATCTGCCACGTCTCGACAGCGGGATCGGTCGAGATCATCCGCTGGGCGAAGTCGAAGGGCTGGCGGGTGACGGCCGAGGTGACGCCGCATCACCTGCTGCTGACGGACGAGCTCGCCGCCGGCTACGACCCGGTCTACAAGGTCAACCCGCCGCTGCGCACCGCCGCTGACGTCGCCTCGCTGCGGGAGGGCCTCGCCGACGGCACTATCGACTGCGTGGCCACCGACCATGCCCCGCACCCGGCCGAGTCGAAGGAGACCGAGTGGTCCAGCGCATCTTTCGGCATGACGGGGTTGGAAACGGCGCTGCGGGTGGTACATGAGGCAATGGTCAGCACCGGCCTCCTTGACTGGCCGGCGGTGGCCGACCGGATGTCGTTCAGGCCAGCCGTGATCGGCCGGCTGAATCCCGGCGCGGAGACGGCCGGCCCCAGGAAAGACCCGCTTGACCGGCACGGCAGCCCGGTCGCGGCCGGCTCGCCGGCGAACCTGGTGCTGTACGACCCGGCGCCGGTCACGCCGGTCGATCCGGCCCGGCAGGCTTCTCGCAGCAGGAACACGCCCTTCGCCGGCATGAAGCTGCCAGGCCAGGTGATCGCCACCTTCCTGCGCGGCACGCCGACCGTGCTCGACGGCAGGCTGGCCTCATGAGCCCGGCACCGGCGCTGCTCGTGCTCGAGGACGGCACGGCATTTCGCGGCACGAGCTTCGGCAGCGAGGGCGAGAGCTTCGGGGAGGCCGTGTTCAACACCGGGATGACCGGCTATCAGGAGACGCTGACCGACCCGTCGTACTGCCGCCAGATCGTGGCTATGACCTCGCCGCACATCGGCAACACGGGCATCAACGACGAGGACAACGAGTCGCGCGCCATGTGGGTGAGCGGCTTCGTGATCAGGGACGTCTCGCCGGTCGCGTCGAACTGGCGGTCGGCTCGCACGCTCGACGAGGAACTCAGGGCGCGCGGCGTCACCGCGATCGCGATCCCCGGCACCCGGGCGCTCACCCTGCACTTGCGCGAGCGCGGCGCGATGCGGGCGGTGATCAGCAGCACGTCGGCCGACCCCGCCGAGCTCGCCGAGCGGGTCAGGGCCAGCCCGGGCATGATCGGCGCTGACCTCGCGCGGATCGTCACCACGCCCGAGCCCTACATCGTCGACCCGCCCGCCGGAACGCCGGTCAGGTACGTGGTCGCGGCCGTGGACCTGGGCATCAAGGCCGCCACGCCGCTCGCGATGGCCCGGCTCGGCTGCCGGGTGCACGTGCTCCCCGCCGCGAGCGCCGCTCATGACATCCTGCGGACCGGGTGCGATGGCGCCTTCTTCTCCAATGGCCCTGGCGATCCGGCTGCCTGCGATTACGCCACGGCCGCGCTGCGCGGCGTGCTCGCGGAGCGGCTGCCCGTCTTCGGGATCTGCCTGGGCAGCCAGATCCTCGGCCGGGCGCTCGGGCTCGACACCTACAAGCTGCGGTTCGGCCACCGCGGCGTGAACCAGCCCGTGCAGCGGCTCAGCACCGGCCGGGTGCACATCACCAGCCACAACCACGGCTTCGCCATCGCCATGCCGGGGACGGGGCCGGGTGCGGGCCGGGCCGGGTGCGGGCGCGGCGGCAGGAGCGGCGGCAGCGGCCGCGCGCACGTTCGAGACCGACTTCGGCCCGGCCGAGGTCACCCACATCAACCTGAACGACGGCGTCGTCGAAGGCCTCGCGCTGCGCGACGCCCCCGCCTTCGCCGTGCAGTATCACCCGGAGGCCGCGCCAGGGCCGCATGACGCGCATGGTCTCTTCGCCGACTTCTGCGCGCTGATGGAGCGGGAGAGCTGATGCCGAGACGCGCCGACCTCAGCTCCGTGCTCGTCATCGGCTCGGGGCCCATCATCATCGGCCAGGCCTGCGAGTTCGACTACTCGGGAACCCAGGCCTGCCGGGTGCTCAAGGAGGAGGGGATCAGGGTCAGCCTGGTCAACTCCAACCCGGCGACGATCATGACCGACCCCGAGTTCGCCGACGCCACCTACGTCGAGCCGATCACGCCCGACATCCTCGAGAAGGTCATCGCCGCCGAGCGGCCCGACGCGATCTTGCCCACGCTCGGCGGCCAGACCGCGCTGAACGCGGCCGTCGCCCTCCACGAGGCAGGCACGCTGGCCACTTACGGCGTCGAGCTGATCGGCGCCGACATCGAGGCGATCATGGCCGCCGAGGACCGGAGCCGGTTCAAGGAGATCGTGACCGGCCTCGGCGGCGAGGTGCCGCGCAGCGCGATCTGCCACAGCCTGGCGGAGTGCCAGGAGGCCGCCGTCGAGCTGGGCTTCCCGGTCGTGGTCAGGCCGTCGTTCACGCTCGGCGGCACCGGCTCGGGCATCGCGCGCGACGAGGCCGACCTGGCCAGGATGGCCGGCGCCGGGCTCGACGCCAGCCCCGTTACCGAGGTGCTGCTCGAAGAATCGATCCTCGGCTGGAAGGAGTACGAGCTCGAGCTGATGCGCGACCGCAACGACAACGTCGTGGTCGTCTGCTCGATCGAGAACGTGGACCCGATGGGCGTGCACACCGGCGACTCGGTCACGGTGGCCCCGGCGATGACGCTGACCGACCGCGAGTACCAGCGGATGCGCGACCTGGCGATCGACGTGCTGCGCGCGGTCGGCGTGGACACCGGCGGCTGCAACATCCAGTTCGCCGTGCACCCGGACACCGGCCGCCTGGTCGTCATCGAGCTGAACCCGAGGGTCTCCCGCTCCAGCGCCCTCGCCTCGAAGGCGACCGGCTTCCCGATCGCCAAGATCGCCGCCCGGCTGGCGATCGGCTACACCCTGGACGAGATCCGCAACGACATCACCGGGCTGACGCCCGCGAGCTTCGAGCCCGCGCTTGACTACGTCGTGGTCAAGGTGCCCAGGTTCGCGTTCGAGAAGTTCCCAGGCGCCGACCCGGTGCTGACCACGCACATGAAGTCGGTCGGCGAGGCGATGGCGATCGGCCGCTCATTCGGCGAGGCCCTGCAGAAGGCGCTCCGCTCCCTCGAGCAGTCAAGCGCGCCCCTGCGCTGGGACATCGCCCCGGGCGATCGCGCGACCCTGGTCGCCCGCTGCGCCGTGCCGCACGACGGCCGCATGTCGACGCTGCACCAGGCGCTGCGAGCCGGCGCCTCCCCGGCCGAGCTGGCATCAGCGACCGGCATCGACCCCTGGTTCATCGAGCAGGTCAAAACCATCGAGCTGCACGCTGAAAGGATTGCCCGGGCAGGCTCGTCACTCGATCAGGCCGGCCTGGTCGCGGCGAAGTCCGCGGGGTTCTCCGACGCGCAGCTCGGCCAGCTGACGGGCCTGACCGAGGCCGAGGTCCGCCTGCGGCGGCACGAGCTTGGCGTGCGGCCGGCGTATCACATGGTCGACACGTGCGCGGCGGAGTTCGCCGCCGCGACGCCGTACCTGTACTCCAGCTACGACGAGGGGAGCGAGGTACCGCCGTCGAGCCGCCCGAAGGTGATCATCCTCGGCAGCGGCCCGAACCGCATCGGCCAGGGCATCGAGTTCGACTACGCCTGCGTGCACGCCTGCTTCGCCGCTTCGCAGGCAGGCTTCGAGACCGTCATGGTGAACTGCAACCCGGAAACCGTATCGACCGACTACGACACCTCCGACCGGCTGTACTTCGAGCCGCTGACGCTGGAGGACGTGCTCGAGGTGGTCGCCGCCGAGCAGGCGGCCGGGACCGTCGCCGGGGTGATCGTGTCGCTCGGCGGCCAGACGCCGCTGCGGCTGGCCCGCGCGCTCGAAGATGCCGGAGTGCCGATCCTCGGGACCTCGACCCGCGCCATCCACCTGGCCGAGGACCGGTCCGAGTTCAGTGCCGTGCTCGCGGCGGCCGGGCTGCTCGCGCCCAGGCACGGCACCGCGATGTCGGTGGCGGACGCGGCGGCGATAGCGACCGAGATCGGTTACCCCGTGCTGGTCAGGCCTTCCTACGTGCTCGGCGGGCGCGGGATGGAGATCGTCTACGACGAGCCGACGCTGCATGCCTACGTGCGGCGCGCGACGGAGGCCAGCCCTGAGCATCCCGTCCTGATCGACAAGTTCCTTGACGATGCCATCGAGGTTGATGTGGACGCCTTGTTCGACGGCAGGGAACTTTACCTTGGCGGGGTGATGGAGCACATCGAGGAGGCCGGGATCCATTCCGGCGACTCGGCGTGCGCCCTGCCGCCGATCACGCTCGGGCGCGAGTACATCGAGGCGGTGCGGGCGTCCACCGAGGCCATCGCGCGTGGCGTCGGGGTGCGCGGGCTGCTCAACGTGCAGTACGCGATCGCCGCCGGGGTCCTGTACGTGCTCGAAGCCAACCCGCGGGCGTCGCGGACCGTGCCGTTCGTGTCGAAAGCGACGGCCGTGCCGCTGGCCAAGGCCGCGACCGCGATCATGCTCGGGGCGACGATCGCCGAGCTGCGGGCGAGCGGCATGCTCGCGCGGGCCGGGGACGGCGGCACGCTCCCGCTCGACGCGCCGATCGCGGTGAAGGAGGCGGTGCTGCCGTTCAACCGGTTCGCTGACTCATCGGGCACGGGCGTGGACACCCTGCTCGGCCCGGAGATGCGCTCGACTGGCGAGGTCATGGGCGTGGACGAGCTGTTCGGCACCGCGTACGCGAAGTCGCAGTCCGCCGCCTACGGCCCGCTGCCGGTGAAGGGGCGGGCGTTCGTCTCGGTCGCGAACAGGGACAAGCGGGCGATGATCTTCCCGGTCAAGCGGCTGGCCGACCTCGGGTTCGAGATCTGGGCGACACGCGGAACTGGCGAGGTTCTGCGCAGGAACGGGGTCCATGCCACGATCGTGCGTAAGCACAGCGACGGCCGGGGTCCGGGTGGCGAGCTGACGATCGTGGAGCGGATACTTGCCGGGCAGGTAGACCTGGTGATCAACACGCCATACGGCTGGCCGGGCCAGCCTGGCCCGCGCCGGGACGGCTTCGAGATCAGGACGGCGGCCGTGCGGCGCGGCATGCCCTGCGTGACGACGATGGCCGGGCTGGCCGCCGTGGTCCAGGGAATCGAGGCCATCATGAGGAACGAGGTAGGAGTGCGGTCGCTGCAGCAGCACGCGGCGAGGCTCCGCGGCGCCGGGTCGTCCGATGCCCTGCCGTCCGATGCCCTGGCGTCCGATGCCCTGCCGTCCGATGCGTTGCAGGGGGATGCCTTGCCGGGGCAGGGGTCATGACCGCGGGCGAGCTTGACTCCGAGTCCGGCCCGATGCAGGTTCGCGGCACGGTGCTGACGGTCCGCCAGATCGATGCCTACCACGCGATGACGATCGTGGCACCGGGGATCGCCGCCCGGTTCAAGCCCGGGCAGTTCGTCGCGGTCGCCGTCGGCGGGCCCGACACCTCGATGCTGCTGCGCCGGTCGTTCTCGATCCACGACGTCAGGCCCGATCACGGGGGCACGGTCGAGTTCGTGTTCTCCGCCGGCGGCCGCGGGACGCGCTGGCTCGCCGAGCGCCGGGCCAGGGAAGTGCTTGACCTGATCGGGCCGCTCGGGCGGCCTTTCCCCGTGCCGCGCGACCCGGTCAGCTGCCTGCTGGTCGGCGGGGGCTACGGGAGCGCGCCGCTGTTCGCGCTCGCCGACCGGCTGCGCGAGAGGCGCTGCTCGGTTGACTTCCTGCTCGGGGCGGCCAGCGGCGACAAGGTGTTCGGCGCCTTGACTGCGCGCCGCACCGGCCGCTCGGCGACGATCACCACGGTCGACGGCTCGCTTGGCGTGCGCGGGATCGTGACCGACATGCTCGGGCAGGTCATCCACGAAGCCCGCACGGACGTCATCTACGCGTGCGGGCCCATGGCCATGCTGCGCCAGGTGACCTCGCTGGCCCGCCGGTACGACATCCCGGTCCAGGTCGGCGTCGAGGAGGCCATGGCCTGCGGGGTGGGCGTGTGCATGACCTGCGTGCTCCCGGTGGTCGGCAGCGACGGCATCACCAAGATGGTGCGCTCGTGCGTGGACGGCCCGGTGTTCCGTGGCGAGCAGGTCCGCTGGGACGACGTCGGCACGATCCCGTTCGACGCGTTCGGCGCACCTGGCTGGGAGCCCAAGATGCGGCGGATCCCGGCCGGTTCCCCGGCGGTGCACGGCCGGGCGCCAGATGCTTCGCGGAGACACGGTCATGGCTCCTGACCTGCGGGTGCGGCTCGGCAATACGGAGCTGCCCAACCCGATACTGACGGCCTCAGGGTGCGCGAGCTCAGGCCGCGAGCTGGCCCAGTTCATCGATGTCTCCAAGATCGGCGCGATCGTCACCAAGTCCGTCATGCTCGCGCCCCGAGCCGGGCGGCCTACGCCGCGCATGGCCGAGACGAGCAGCGGCATGCTCAACTCGATCGGGCTCCAGGGACCGGGCATCGACGCTTTCCTGCAGCGCGACCTGCCCTGGCTGCTGTCGCGCGGCGCCCGGGCCGTGGTCTCGATCGCGGGAAGCACTGTCGACGAGTACGCCGAGCTCGCCGGCGGCTGTCCGACGCGGCCGGGGTCACGGCCCTCGAGGTGAACATCTCGTGCCCGAACGTCGAGCATCGCGGCCAGGTGTTCGCCTGTGATCCGGTCGACGCCGGCGCGGTGATCGAGGCGGTGCGGGCCCGGGCGCGGCACGACCTGCCGGTCTTCGCGAAGCTCTCGCCTGACGTCACCGATATCGTGGCGATCGCGCGGTCCTGCGTCTCGGCGGGCGCCGACGGGCTGTCTATGATCAACACGCTGCTCGGCATGACAATCGACACGGACACGATGCGCCCGGTGCTTGCCGGCCTGACCGGAGGGCTGTCGGGCCCGGCGATCCGGCCGGTCGCGGTCCGCTGCATCTGGCAGGTCCGGGCCGCGCTGCCCGACGTGCCGATCATCGGCATGGGCGGCGTCATGAGCGGCAGGGACGCACTTGAGCTGATGCTGGCCGGGGCATCGATGGTCAGCGTGGGCACCGCGATCTTCCACGACCCGTCGGCGTGCGGCAGGATCCTGCGGGAATTCGACGATGAGCTTGCCCGCCGGGGAGTGGCGCGGGTCTCTGAGGTGATCGCGGCCGCCCACGAGATCCGGAGCGCCCGCGTATGAGTGCGGGCCGGCTGTGGCGGGGGTCCGTGCCGTGGTGTTGCTGACCTAGTTGCCGTTGCCGACCTAGTTGCCGAAGTGAGGATGGAGCGAACATGACAACCCGCGCCCCGATCGCCGTGGCACTCGATGCGCCCGATCTCGATACCGCGGCGGAGTGGGCTGCGCAGGTCACGCCCTACGTCAGCACCCTCAAGATCGGTCTTGAGCTCTACCTCAGATACGGTCCCGAGGTCGTCGCCTCAGTGCGCGGAGCCAGGGGCGTCGACGTGTTCCTCGACCTCAAGCTGCACGACATCCCGGCCACCGTCGCCGGCGCCGTGCGCGGCGTCGCCAAACTGCGTCCAGACCTGCTGACCGTGCACGCGGCGGCCGGGCCGGCCGCCATCAAGGCCGCCGTGGCGGCGCTGCCGGACTGCGTCATCGCCGGGGTCACCGTGCTGACGTCACTCGACGACCGGGACCTGGACGAGATCGGGCTCTCAGGCCCGGTCAGCTCAGCCGCGTGCCGCCTCGGCGAACTCGCCGTGCAGGCCGGTGCCCGAGCGCTGGTCTGCTCGCCCAGGGAGGTCGCGGCGGTCCGCGCCGCGGTCGGCCCCGACATCATGCTCATCACCCCTGGCGTCCGCCCGGCCGGCCAGGCCAACGACGACCAGGTCAGGGTCGCCACCCCCGAGCAGGCCCAGCGCGACGGCGCCGACCTGCTGGTCATCGGCCGCCCGATCACGAAGGCCGCCGACCCGGGCGCCGCCGCGGCAGCTATCGCCGCCGACCTGCGCCGCCCGGTCACGGACCGCGCCTGACCCGCTCGCCCAGATACCGCTGGCTCGCACGGCTCCGGGGATGTCGCGTGGCTGGTCACAGCAACGTCGGCGCGTTCTCCGGCGACTCAGCGGCGAGACTCTTCCCGGGTTCCCGGAGACTTCCCGCTTCGCGGAGTGTTTCCCGGCTCTGGCGCGGAGCCTTGTCGTTGCGCGGAGTGCTTTCCGCACATAGAGCGGTAAAGACTCCGTGCTGCGGTAAGTCTCCGTGGTAACGACGGAGAGCGCTCCGCGATCATGCCGCAAACGACGGAGAACGCTCCGCGATCATGCTGCGGCGCGGGAACTCTCCGCGATCATGCCGCAGAACGGGAATCACCGCGATCACCGGCGAGGCGATCCCGTACCGCCGGAACCGAGCCCGGCTCGAAAAACCCTCCGCGCAACGAGAACTCTCCGCGACAGAGCCGGAAACCCTCCGCGCAACGAGAACTCTCCGCGACAGAGCCGGAAACCCTCCGCGCAACGAGAACTCTCCGCGACAGAGCCGGAAACCCTCCGCGCAACGAGAACTCTCCGCGACAGAGCCGGAAACCCTCCGTGCCGGAGCCGGGAGCCCTCCGCGCGAGCCGCCCGGTCGCTGATCGGCTGGTCGCTCCCATGGAGCCGAGCCCGCCTGACATGGGAGTACCTCAGGTGGCCGGCGAAAACCGTCCGGGCAGCGACAACGCTCCGCCAAGGCTGAGGAGAAGGCTTCCCCGCAGAGTCGCCGGAACTTGAACTTCCAAGATCAGGAGTCGGCCGACACCCTCTATAGCCGCGGCGGAGGGGTGACATCGCCCCCGAGCGGATTTGGTTTTGCAGCACGGGCCGGCGCGTTGTTGCGTTGATCGGAAGCGTTCCGTCGTACCGGGCGAATATTCTCCGGGCTTATCAAGCGCAGGCGCTGAAGAAGTCCAAGAGGACCGCTGTCGTGATGAAGCACCTGGAAGAGGGATGTTTTCTGCGTGCGGTGGTAGAAAATATCACGAGCCCGGGTCCGGTCGTCGCGTGATGCCGGACGCCGAGGGCAATCGCGAAGCGCTAGAGCCGCTGGAGCGCGGGGTGGGATGCAGCGCGGGGTGGGAGGAGGGGTGCCCCCGCAACTGTCAGCCCGGCAGGCATGGCCTGCGCGCGCCTGAGACGGTCCAGGGTGCGATCGGCGGCACGGGCAGGTCTTCGTGCACCAATAGGAGCGCGACTGGGCTCCAGCGGCGTCTGAGGTCGCGTCAGGCCCGTCTCCAACTGGCGCGAGAGCGGCAGGTCGAAGAGTAGCGGCGCCTGCGGCTGTGCCCGCCGGGACTGCCGGAGGCCGTGCGACCGTGCGCGTGCCGCCCGCCGGCATGCTGCCGGCCGCCGCCGTCCGCTGCCGGCCGCCAGCCGCCAGCTCCGCTGGCCGCGCGCAGTCCGCCCGTCTGGCTGCGCCCGCCGACCGGTGACCGCGCTCGGCGGGCAACCCCGGCTGGCCTTGGGGATGGTGCTGATGTTACGTAGGATACGAAAGTGACGAACGAGAGTAACGGTGATGCTGCGACTGCTGGTGTTGCGAGGCCGCCTTTTTCGATGGCGGCCTACGATGGCTACTTACGGTAAGTGCCTGGCCGTGTTCGCTAGGTAATATTGGATAAATTGTGACGTGCCAAACGGAGGTTTGTGTTGTCGCGGCGGGCTGAACTCGCTAGTTTCCCCTCGCGAACAGAGTTTTTCCATACGAAACCCGAGGTGACCACGCGTGGCTCTTCCTCCCCTGACCCCTGACCAGAGGGCAGCCGCTCTCGAGAAGGCGGCAAAGGCTCGCAAGGAGCGTGCGGAGATCAAGAACAAGCTCAAGCACGCTTCAACAACCTTGCCCCAGGTCCTCAAAGAGGGCCAGACCGATGACGTCGTTGGCAAGATGAAGGTGTCAGCACTGCTTGAGTCAATGCCTGGTGTCGGCAAGGTCCGCGCCAAGCAGATTATGGAGCGCCTCGGCATCGCCGAGTCGCGGCGGGTTCGCGGACTCGGCGCCAACCAGCGGATGGCGCTTGAGAACGAGTTCCGCGAGGTGTGAACCCTGCGGGCAGCCCACCGCGCGGGGACGGAGGAATCGCGTCCGTGACTGATCCGGCTAGTCGGCAGAACGCGGACTGCGATGCCTTCGTCCCCGCGCGCCCGCGTAGTTCCAACGGCGCGGGCGCGCGGGATTCCGGCGCGCTGCATTCCGGTACGCTAGATTCGCAAGGATTGCCTCCCGCCCGGCTCACAGTGCTATCCGGACCGTCCGCGGTCGGGAAAAGCACGGTGGTCGAAGCAATCAGGAGGCACAGCCCGGCAGTTTGGCTTTCCATCTCGGTTACGACCCGCCAGCCGAGGCCCGGCGAAGTTCACGGCCGGGAGTACTTCTTTGTGAGCGAGGCGGAGTTCCACGAAATGGCTGCCGGCGGCCAGTTGCTCGAATGGGCGCGATATGCCGGCAATTACTACGGCACCCCGCGGACGCCGGTAACCGAGCGGCTCGGGGTCGGCGTGCCTAGCCTGCTCGAAGTGGACGTCGTCGGGGCGAGGCAGGTGCGGGCCGCCGTGCCCGACGCCTTGCTCGTCTTCCTGGCGCCGCCGTCCTGGGATGAGCTGGTGCGCCGGCTGACGGCCAGGGGCACTGAACCGCAGGACGTGATCGAGCAGCGGCTCGCTGCAGCCAAGGACGAGCTGGCGGCGGAGACTGAGTTCGATATCACGCTTGTCAATACATCGGTCAAGGATGTCTGCGTGCAGCTGGTAGCCTTGATGACGGCTAGGCCGGTCAGGTTACCGGCATGCGACTAGGAAGGCTGACTGTGGCAGGTACTCCGGCCCTTGAAGGAATCATCAACCCGCCGATCGACGAGCTGCTCGACGTGGTGGACAGCAAGTACGGCCTGGTGATCATGGCGTCCAAGCGGGCGAGGCAGATCAACGCCTACTACGCCCAGCTGGGCGAGGGCCTGCTCGAGTACGTCGGGCCGCTGGTGGAGACCAGGGTGCAGGAGAAGCCGCTGTCGATCGCGCTGCGCGAGATCAGCGAGGGAATGCTGCACGCTGAGCAGCTGGAGATCCCGGCTCAGTAACGCCCGGCAGGCCAGCCCGATGCGCGTCGTTCTTGGCGTGGGCGCCGGTATCGCCGCCTACAAGGTCTGTGACCTTCTCCGGCTGCTCACCGAGTCCGGTCATGAGGTCCGTGTTGTCCCGACCGAGGACGCGCTGCGGTTCGTCGGCGCGGCCACGTGGGAGGCGCTCTCCGGCCAGCCGGTGAGCACGAGCCCGTGGCAGGACACCCATGAGGTGGCCCACGTGCGGCTGGGCCAGCAGGCGGACCTGGTTTTCGTCGCTCCGGCGACCGCCGACCTGCTCGCCAGGGCCGCATCGGGGCTGGCGCCTGACCTGCTCTGCAATGTGCTGCTCACGGCCAGGTGCCCGGTGGTGTTCGCGCCCGCGATGCACTCCGAGATGTGGCGGCATCCGGCCACGGTGGCCAATGTCGCGACGCTGCGCGAGCGGGGCGCGATCGTCGTCGAGCCGGCGTGGGGACGGCTGACAGGGGCCGACAGCGGTCCCGGCCGCTTGCCTGAGCCGCCCGAATTGTTCGAGATCGCCCAGCGGGTGCTCCGCAAGGGCAAGGCCGCTCAGATCGCTGATCTCGCCGGCCGCAAGATCGTCGTGTCGGCGGGCGGCACGCGGGAAGAAATCGACCCCGTGCGCTTCATCGGCAACTGGTCCTCAGGGCGGCAGGGCTACGCCGTGGCAAAGACGGCAGTGGCCCGCGGCGCCGAGGTGACATTGGTCGCCGCCAACACCGGGCTCGCCGATCCCGCGGGCGCGAAAATAGTCAAGGTGATCTCGGCCGCGCAGCTCAGGGAGGCCATGGTCGCGGCGTCCCGGGACGCCGACGTGATCGTCATGGCAGCCGCCGTGGCCGACTACCGGCCCTCGGTCAGGAGTGACCGCAAGCTCAAGAAGACCGGCGGCGCGCCCGAGCCCATCGAACTGGCCGAGAACGCCGACATCCTCCGCGAGCTGTCCGGGCCACTCCGCCAGCCGGGTCAGGTGATCGTCGGGTTCGGCGCCGAGACCGGCGACCTGATCGAGAATGGCACGGCCAAGCTCGCCGCTAAGGGATGCGATTTGATCGTCATGAACCGGGTAGGAAACGGCCTGGCGTTCGGCACAGCCGACAATGAGGCCGAGATCCTGGGAGCAGACGGGCAGCGCGCAACGGTGCCTCGCGGTCCTAAGGAGGTGCTCGCTGAAGTTATCTGGGACCTCGTGGTCGCCAGGCTCGGCTGACCACCCCTCCGGACCGCGGTGCGGCGAACTGCGATGTGCCACGCAGACCTGCGGTTGCGGCTCGCGACGGGCTGCCCAGTTAAACTTCGGCGAGGTCCCGAAGCGAGGAAAGGTGCCAAGTGGCTCGTCGCCTGTTCACATCTGAGTCAGTTACTGAGGGTCATCCGGACAAGATGGCCGATCAGATCAGTGATGCCATCCTCGACGCGATGATCAGGGGGGACCCGCGCAGCCGGGTCGCGGTCGAGACTCTCATCACCACCGGCCAGGTCCATGTGGCTGGTGAAGTGACTACGGAGACGTATGTCGATATCCCCGGGCTGATCCGGGACAAGATCCTCGATATCGGCTACGACTCGTCAGCCAAGGGCTTCGACGGCGCGTCCTGCGGCGTCTCGGTGTCGATCGGATCGCAGTCGCCCGACATCGCCCAGGGCGTCACTCACGCCTACGAGCATCGCGAAGGTGAAGGCGACGACGAGCTTGACCGCCAGGGCGCGGGCGACCAGGGCCTGATGTTCGGCTACGCGTGCCGCGAGACGCCGGAGCTCATGCCGCTTCCGATCACGCTCGCCCACCGGCTGGCCAGGCGGTTGTCCGAGGTCAGGCGAAACGGCGAGATCCCCTACATCAGGCCGGATGGCAAGACCCAGGTCACCATCGAGTATGTCGGCAACGAGCCGGTCAGGCTCGACACGATCGTCGTCTCGACCCAGCACGCCCCCGCGATCGACCTCAAGGCACTCCTGCAGCCCGACATCGAGGAGCGGGTGGTCAAGCCCGTTGTCGCCGCCCTGGAGCTTGACTGCGCCAACTACCGGCTGCTGGTGAACCCGACCGGCCGGTTCGAGGTTGGCGGGCCGATGGGCGACGCCGGCCTGACCGGCCGCAAGATCATCATCGACACCTACGGCGGCATGGCCAGGCACGGTGGCGGCGCGTTCTCCGGCAAGGACCCGTCCAAGGTGGACCGCAGCGGCGCGTACGCGATGCGCTGGGTGGCCAAGAACGTGGTGGCCGCCGGGCTCGCCGAGCGCTGCGAAACCCAGGTGGCCTACGCCATCGGCAAGGCGAAGCCCGTCGGTCTTTTCGTCGAGTGCTTCGGCACCGAGCAACTGGCGGTCGAGCGGATCCAGGATGCCGTGCTCGAGGTGTTCGACCTGCGGCCGGCGGCCATCATCCGCGACCTTGACCTGCTCCGGCCGATTTACACGCAGACGGCCAGCTTCGGGCACTTCGGCCGCGAGGAGCCCGACTTCCCGTGGGAGCGCACCCAGAAGACCGAGGCGCTGAGGGCGGCCGCCGGGCTGTGACCCAGCGGCTCGTCGAGCGACCGCCAGCGGGCCGGCCGGCAGCGCGCGTGAGCCAGGCCGCGCCGGAGCAGGTTCCCGCAGCCAGCCTGCCGGTCGCCCGGGTGGTCGTCGATGTGCCGCTGCCGCACCTGGACCGGTTGTTCGATTACCTGGTCCCCGAGCCGATGGCGGCCGCGGCCGTGCCCGGCTGCCGGGTCAAGGTGAGGTTCTCCGGCCGGCTGACCGCTGGATTTCTCGTCGAGCGGGCGGAGTCGAGCGATCATCAGGGCAAGCTCGCGTACCTGCACAAGGTCGTGTCGGCAGAGCCTGTCCTGACCAGGGACATCGCGGGGCTCGCGCGAGCCGTCGCCGACAGGTACGGCGGCACGATGACGGACGTGCTGCGGCTCGCGATCCCGCCGAGGCACGCTTCCGCCGAAGCCCGGGCGGTGCCGGCCCAGGCGGTGCCGGCCCAGGCAGGCGGACCTGGCTGGCAGCCTCAGGCCGGCGGGCTGTGGGAGCGTTACCAGGCGGGTCCGTCGTATCTCGCCGCGCTCGCCGGCGGCCGCTCGCCGCGCGCGGTCTGGTCGGCGCTGCCAGGCCCGGACTGGCCGGCGGAGATCGCGGAGGCGGCAGCCGCCGCGCACGCCTCGGGCCGCGGCGTCCTTGCCGTCGTGCCCGATGCCCGCGACCTGGCTCTGCTCGAGGCGGCCATGTCGGGCACGAGCGGCGACGGGGCGATCGCGTGCCTGTCGGCCAAGCTCGGGCCGGCCGAGCGGTACCGCAGGTGGCTGGCGGTGCGCCGGGGGCAGGCCCGCATCGTGATCGGCACCAGGTCGGCCATGTTCGCGCCGGTGGCGGACCTTGGCCTGGTGATCATCTGGGACGACGGGGACGATCTGCACGCCGAACCGCACGCGCCCTACCCGCACGCCAGGGACGTGCTGCTGCTGCGCGCTTACCGAAGCGGCGCGGCGGCGCTGATCGGCGGGTTCGCGCGCACCGCCGAATCCGAGCAACTGCTGTCGAGCGGCTGGGCCAAACAGCTGACAGCCGACCGGCAGACAATCAGGCAGCACGCGCCCATGGTCCGCACGGCCGGCGACGATGCCGAGCTCGCCAGGGACGAGGCGGCGCGCATCGCGCGGATTCCGGGCCTCGCGCTGCGGACCGCCAAGGCCGCGCTGGCGAGCGGGCCGGTCCTGGTCCAGGTACCGCGACGCGGCTATCTCGCGGCCGTGGCCTGCCAGCGATGCGGCCTGCGGATCAGGTGTGCCGCCTGCGCCGGCCCGGTGGCCCTCTCCGGGCCGGGTCAGCCACTGCAATGCGGCTGGTGCGGCACCAGCACCGAACAGAACTGCCCTACCTGCGGGAACGCAGGGCTGCGGGCGCTGGTGACCGGGACTAGGCGTACCGCCGAGGAGCTGGGCCGAGCCTTCCCCGGCGTGCCGGTGCTGACCTCGAGCGGCGCGAGCGCGCTCGACCTGGTACCCGCTGACCCGGCCCTGGTCATCGCGACTCCGGGTGCCGAGCCGCAGGCGGCCGGCGGGTACTCGGCCGCGATCTTCCTCGATAGCTGGGCGCTGCTCGGCCGGCCGAGCCTGCGGGCGGCCGAAGAGGCGCTGCGCCGCTGGATGAACGCCGCCGCCCTGGTCAGGCCGGGTCCGGCCGGGGGCAAGGTGGTCATGATGGCGGACCCGGCGGCGCTGACCGTCCAGGCGCTGATCCGGTGGGACCCAGGCGCGCACGCCCGGCGTGAACTCGCCGAGCGCGCCGAACTGCGCTTCCCGCCCACGGTCAGGATGGCGGCGCTCACCGGGCCGGCCGACGCGATCGGTGACCTGCTCACGGTGACCTTGCTCCCGGCCGGTGCGGATGTTCTCGGGCCGGTCGACGTGCCCGGCAGCGGGCAGGAGCAAGGGGAGCAGGCGGTACGTTTCCTGGTCAGGGCACCGTCGCCGGCAGGCACAGCGCTGGCCGTAGCGCTGCGGACAGGGCTCGCGCTGAGAAGCGCGCGCAAGGAGCAAGGGACGGTGCGAATCGAGCTCGACCCTGCCGAGCTGATCTGACGCATCGCCGTCAAGGCCATAAGGTGCTTGAGTGGCAAGTTCAACGCAGAGACCGGGTGCTCCGGGCGGTGGCGGGGGGCGCCGCGGCATTGACGCGCAGCACGGCCCGGCCGGAACGAGCAGTCGCGGACGCGGCGATGAGGCCGCCTCGGTCAGCCCGGCTGACCTGCTCGGCTGGAGTGGTGACCGCCCCGCTGACCGGGTGCGGAAGCTACCTTCCGTGCGGCTCGCGCCACGAGATGACCTCGCGGGCCTGGCGAGGGTCGCGCCGCTGCTGCGCGCCGCGCGCGACCTGCACGCCTGGGCCGCGTCGACTGGCAACCTGGCGCTCGACGAGGACATCGAGCCTTCGCTTGCCGAGGTCGCCGCGTCGGCGCTCGACCTGGCGCCCCGGGAGATCGTCGCGGCCTGGCGAGTCGTCATCGCGACGAGGGAGGTCCGTTCCGGCGCTCCCGTTCAGCCGCGCCAGGCCGAGGCCGACCTGGCCACCGTGCTCGGCGGAGGTTCGACCGAGGCCGTGCTCGGCGTCTGGTATGCCGCGCTCGCCGCGATCTTGGCCTCTGAGGAACTCGACGGCATCGCGACCGCCCTGTACACGGTGGGCGGCCCCGTGGGCATCGACGGGCTCTTCGACGCCTACACCTCGGCGGCTGGCACGGACCGGCATGGCGTCGAGCTCTCGCTCGCCCTGGAGATGCTCGCTGACCTGGCCGTCGTCGAACTCGGCACCGAAGACTGCGACGGCAGCCTGACCGTGGCGCTGTCCCCCCTCGGCACCTGGGGGGTGCACCGCAGGCTGCGGTCCCAGGGCTGGCACGTCCCGGTGCTCGGCGCCGCTGCCGCTTACGACGCGCACGGACTCCTAGCGGCGCTGGCGGCCTGCGACGCCGAAGACGGCGAAGCCGAGATCACCGCCTGGCTCGCGGTCCGGGACCCGGCAGCAGCGGCGTCCGAGCTGATCGACGCGGCCGCCGCGGGATCACCAGGCCAGCGCGGAGCCGCGTTCGCGGTGCTCGACCGGATCGGCCTGGCAGCGCTCGACCAGGTCAGGGCGGCGCTCGCGCATCCCCTGCTGCGCGCGCACTCGGCGGTGTGGCTGCATGAGCACGGCGATGACGTCCAGCTCGAGCCGCAGGACCGCACCTGGCTGCTCGTGGATCTCGGAGCCGGCCTGCTGGAGGAAGCCAACCCGCAAGACGTAGTCGCCGAACTGCTGCCGAGCCTGCCGCCCCAGGACCAGGCGGAGATCGTCGCCGGGCTCTGGCAGGTCAGCCACCCGGGCGTGACGAGCCTGCTGACCGCGCTCAGCGATCATCATCCGGACCCGAGCGTCGCGCGGGCCGCACGGAAGGCCGCCTTCAAGGCGCGGTCGCCGGCGGCAAGGTTCCCAGCGTCCTCTACCTCACCCGGCGAAGACTGACACCTCAGCCCTCGCAGGCCCGGCTGGTCCTCGACGACCGAGAGCCATCGTGCTGGAGCATCCTCGCTCCGGAACGGTCAGCGAAGGGCGCCAGGCGCGATGTTCCGCACACCAGCCACTTGTCAAGCATCCTCACGCTGGTGATCAAGGACCAATGCCGGATCCCGGCGGCACCGGATCAAGGACCCGGGCATGATCACGACCATCGCCGCTGTCCCGGAGGCTGCCGGGTGGCTCGGGGCAGAGGGTTTCCGCTCCTCGTAGCCCCATCGATGGCCCAGAGATGGCGCTCTCGCGCCATGGATGATCTTGTTGGCTTGTTGGGGGTCAAGCTGCGGGGGTGAGTCTGAGGCGGTGGAGGCGGGTGGTGCGGGTTTGCCGCGTGGGGCGCTCGCCGGCCAGGGTTCGGCCGGGTTATGTTCAGCGATCATGGTTGCGGACATGATCACGGAACATCACTAGTGCTCTGACCTGCGTAAATTACCGCGATCATGTCCTGACCATGATTACGGAAACTAGCGCAGGGGCAAGAGGCTGTCGGGTGACTCGGGACCTTGGAGAGTCAGGCGCCTGGTGGGGCAGCGGGGGAGCTTTGCTCCTTGAGATTTTGAACTAGTGCCTCCGCGCGTGATCTCTGCCTCAGGGCGGACGTGCGCGATGCCCCGGCACGGCGCGGCAGGGCCAGCGTGAGCATCGTGGCCCTCCCTGTTGCTGTCAGCGGTCCTTCCTGACAGCAACGTGGCCCTCCCCGTTGCTGTCGGGACAACATCAGGTAGGGCCACGTTGCTGTTAAAACCGGTGGCTGACAGCAACAGGGAGGGCCGCGATGCTGTTAGCGGCGGCGTGACCAGCAACCTGGGCCGCCCTGATGCGGGCCGCCGGGCCGGCACCCGCCAGACGGTTCCGCAAGGTGTCCCAAAGGGCTCCCCGACCAATCACGAGTCACGCGACAGCCTCGCAAGTTCGAAGGGCCCGGCCTGGTCACCCCGGCACCGCTGACCCGCCGCTTGGACCGAGCCGCGTAAACCAAGCCGCCTGAGCCCAAGCCGCCTGAACCCGAGCCGCCTGAACCCGAGGTGCCTGGACCCGAGCCGCCTGAGCCCAGGCCGCCTGGACCCGAGCCGCCCGGACCTCTGATAGGCCAACAATGTCAGGGGTGTCCTGAAGATGGGTCCGGCGTGTCGCCTTGGGCTCGCGGGGGTGCGGGCGCTCGTAAACTTGGTGTATCCCTGGTCGAGGCTGAGACGGGATTCGAGTGCCTGGAGGAATGTCGTTGAGTATCAAGCCGATCCGCCTGTTCGGAGATCCTGTGCTCCGCACGCCCGCTGACCCGGTCACTGACTTCGACGCGGAACTGCGCAGGCTGGTCGCGGACCTCACGGACACGATGCAGGACGCTCCCGGCCTCGGGCTCGCCGCTCCGCAGATCGGGGTTGGGCTGCGCGTCTTTACGTACTACGTCGATGACCAGCTCGGCCACCTGATCAACCCGGACCTTGACCTGTCCGGTGATGAGGACACCGACGATGAGGGGTGCCTGTCCTTCCCCGGGCTGGCGTTCCCCACGAAACGGTTCTACGGAGTCGTGGCCAGAGGGTTCGACATGCATGGCGAGCCGGTGACGCTCGAAGGCAGCGGGCTGCTGGCCCGGTGCGTGCAGCACGAGACCGATCACCTTGACGGCGTGCTGTTCATCGACAGGCTTGATGCCGAGCAGCGCAAGCTCGCCATGAAGGAGGTCAGGTCGGCCGAGTGGTGGGGCGAGCAGGTGCCCGCCGTCAAGGTCTCCCCGCACCTGACCCACGGCAAGGCCCTGTAGCCGATGCGGCTGGTATTCGCGGGTACCCCGCAGGCGGCCGTGCCGTCGCTTGACGCGCTGCTCGGCTCTCGGCATACGGTGGCGGCCGTGCTCACCAGGCCCGATGCCCCGGCTGGCCGCGGGCGCAAGATAGCGCCGAGCCCAGTCGCCAGGCGCGCGGCCGAGGCTGGCATCGAAGTGCTCAGGCCCGGCAGGCCCTCAGAACCGGAGTTCCTTGCCCGGCTGGCCGAGATCGCCCCCGATTGCTGCCCGGTTACCGCCTACGGGGCGCTGATCCCGGGCCGGGCGCTCTCGGTTCCCAGACACGGCTGGGTGAACCTGCATTTTTCCATCCTGCCGGCGTGGCGTGGCGCGGCGCCGGTGCCGCACGCGATCCTGCACGGCGACGAGATCACCGGCGCCACCACGTTCAGGCTCGTCGCCGAGCTTGACGCCGGGCCGGTGTTCGGGGTGCTGACCGAGCCTGTGAAGGACTCCGATACTTCGGGCGACTTGCTCGGCCGGCTCAGCGTCAGCGGGGCTGACCTGCTAGTCGCCACGTTGGACGGCATCGAGTCCGGCGAGCTCGAGGCACGTCCTCAGCCGGCCGACGGGATCTCGACCGCTCCTAAGCTCGTCAAGGCCGACGCCCGGGTGGAGTGGGCGCGGCCCGCCCTGGCCGTCGACCGGTTGATCAGGGCCTGCACGCCAGCGCCAGGGGCCTGGACGACGAGCAACGGCGCCGGCCTCAAGCTCTGGCCGGTCAGCAGGGCCGAGCCTGGCCCCCATCAGCTGCGGCCCGGGGAGATCGTCGCGGACGGTCAGCGCGTACTCGCCGGAACCGGCACGACGCCGGTAGAGCTCAGCGACGTGCAACCCGAGGGCAAGCGGCGGATGCCGGCCGCCGACTGGATCAGGGGCACGGTGAACACCGGCGGCGCGCCGGTGCTCGCCTAAAGGAGATCACGCCGCAGCCATGACAACCCGGCCCGTTGCCGTTGATCCGGCCAGGCGCGTCGCCTATGACGTGCTGATCGCTGTTGACTCCAGGGACGCCTACGCGAACCTGCTGCTTGGTTCCGCGCTCCGCGGCACTGCCTTGAGCGGTCAGGACGCCGCGTTCGCGACCGAGCTGGTCTACGGCACCTTGCGCAACAGGGGCACCTACGACGCGATCATCGGACTGTGCGCCGACCGGGGCATCGACCAGATCGACCCGGCGGTGCTCGAAGCGCTGCGGATCGGCGCGCATCAGCTGCTCGCGATGCACGTCAAACCGCACGCCGCGGTCGCCACGACAGTCGACCTGGCGGTCAGCGTGGCCGGACGCAGACCATCCGGCTTCGTGAACGCCGTGCTGCGCAGGATCGCCCCCCGCGACCGCGAGTCCTGGATCAAGATCGCCGCTCCCGACCGGACCGCCGACCCGGCCGGGCACCTGTCGGTCCGGTACAGCCATCCGCGCTGGATCGTCGCTGCCTTTGCGGAGGCGCTCGGCGAAGACCTGGGCGGCGACCTGGCTCAGACCGAGGCCGCGCTCGCCGCCGACAGTGCCCGGCCGGGTGTCCAGCTGGCGGCCGTGCCAGGGCTGGCGAGTATTGCCGAGCTGGTCGAGGCTGGCGCGACGGCGGCCAGGTGGTCACCGGTCGGTGCCTACGTCCGCCGTGGGGACCCGGGGGCGATTGCCGCCATCGCCGAGCGCCGGGCCGGTGTCCAGGATGAGGGCAGCCAGCTCGCCGCCCTGGCCGTGGCGAGCGTGCCAGCAGGCGAGGCGGGTACGCCGGGGGAGCGATGGCTGGACTTGTGCGCGGGTCCTGGCGGCAAGGCCAGGCTGCTCGCCGGGCTGGCCGCTCAGCGCGGAGCTGTCCTGCTCGCGGCCGACGTGCACGAGCACCGGGCCGAGCTCGCGGCGGGAGCGCTGAGCCGCCTCGGCTCGGCTCGCGCCGTGACCGCTGACGGCCGCACGCCGCCCTGGCGGCCGGGCAGCTTTGACCGGGTACTCGCGGACGTGCCCTGCTCGGGGCTCGGCAGCCTGCGGCGCCGGCCCGAGGCGCGATGGCGGCGGAGCGCGGCCGATCTCGGCGCGCTTGGCCAGTTGCAGCGGGAGCTGCTCGATGCCGCGATCGACGCGGTCAGGCCAGGCGGGATAGTCGGGTATGTCACGTGCTCCCCGCACCTCGCGGAGACCAGGGACGTGCTGGCGGACGTGCTCGCCGTCCGCCCCCAGCTTGCGGTGCTCGATGCTCCTGAGGCTCTGTCCGGCCTGCCCGGGCTGCGCTCAGATCTCGCTGGCCTGGCTTGTCCTCCGCCTCATGAGCGGTATGCGCAGTTCTGGCCGCACCGGCACGGAACTGACGCGATCTTCGTGGCGCTACTTCGCGCCCCGGGTCAGTGACCTGCCCCTGGCGGTGGCGAGCCTGCTGCCGCCGAGATCGGCCCGCTGGCCCTCCGAATAGCCGTCGCGGTAGCCACTGCCGCTGTAGGTGACCCGGGCCTTGCGGGTCACCGGATAGGCGCGCTCTACCTGCTGGCGGATCACCAGGGACCGGTCGGCGAGTACCAGCGCGGTGCGGTCGGAGCTTCCGGGCTGGCGCACGGTCGCGGCGACCACCGCGCCATGCTCGGCCTGCCGGACCCGCGCGATCACCGCGGTCGCGAATCCGAGCAGCCAGCTGCGGCGCCAGGCCCGCGGGCTGCTGCTCCAGTCGGGCACGCTGGCCCCGGCGAGCCCGTGTGACATCTGGATCAGCACCGAGGTGTAGAGCACGTCGGCGCGCTCGATGTCGGAGCCGTAGCCGAAGATGTGCACGCGGCTGCCAGGACGGTTGCTGCCGAGCAGGATGGCCTGACAGCGCAATGCCGATGCGAGTCCGCAGAGCAGGTGGGCCTTCTCCCTGGCCCAGGGATTGTCGATGTCCAGTACCCGGTTGGCCGGCTGATCAGTCTCAGGCTGGTCAGCGGCGAGCAGTGCCCTGTCGATGCCGTACTTGGCCATCAGCTCGGCTGCCTTGGCAGTGAAAGCCTGAGCCTCGGCCGGGGTTACCGAGTCGTCCTCGGCCTGGGCCAGCAGCTTGCGCACCCGGTCAAGCAGCCGCTCCGGTGTTTCGGTCAGTAGCACGCAACCTCCCTTGTATCGGCGTCCCGAATAGCAGCGAAGTTAGCGGACGGGTACGACATTGTTCTGCTGCAGCGCCCTAGCTCGTACACTGCGGTGACATGACAGTGCAGATCGCGCCAAGCGTGCTCTCGGCCGACTTCGCGAGGCTCGCCGACGAAGCGGCGGCAGTGGCCGGTGTCGCCGACTGGCTGCACATCGACGTGATGGACGGGCACTTTGTCCCGAATCTGACCATCGGCCTGCCCGTCGTCGCCTCGCTGCGCAAGCACACTGATCTGCCGCTTGACTGCCATCTGATGATCGCAGACCCCGACCGCTGGGCGCCGGAATACGCGGCGGCTGGCGTTCAGAACGTGACAATTCACGCCGAGGCGGCGCGGGCTCCGGTGCGGACGCTGCGTGAGATCAGGTCGGCGGGCTCGCGTGCCGGGCTGGCGTTCAACCCGGCTACGCAGGTCGAGCCGTATGCCGACCTCCTGGCCGAGGTCGACATGCTGCTGGTGATGACCGTGGAGCCGGGCTTCGGCGGGCAGCACTTCCTTGACCTGGTGCTGCCGAAGGTCGCCAGGGCACGTGCGCTGATCGCCAGGCACGGCGGGGAGATCTGGCTGCAGGTGGACGGGGGAGTGAGCGAGGAGACGATCGGGCGGTGCGCCGAGGCCGGCGCCGACGTCTTCGTCGCTGGCACCGCCGTGTTCGGCGGCGCTGATCCGGCCGCCGCGGTGCGCTACCTGCGGGCGACCGCCCAGCTGGCCAGCCAGCGCTCAGGGCAGGCTGGTACCCAGGGCTGAAGGCGAGCCTGGCCGCCGGGGGTTCCTGACTGGCCGGGCCAGGCCGGCGGCGCTGCCCGGCAAGCTCGGGAGGCCGCGTTCCGGCCCGCTCGAGGTCACCCGGAATTTGATTCCGGGAGTTGTCGAATCGCGTCGGCCCCGATCGTCGGAACTGGCGTGGGGGATCTGATCACACTCAAGGGAGAATGACGATGGCTCAGTACGCGATCCTGATTTACGAGGCCGAGAGCGCTTACGCAAGCGGTGACCCGCAGGTCTCGCAGGCCACCATGGAGGCGCACACGAGGTTTGCCGGGCAGGTTGGCGAGCATGGCGGCAAGATTCTCGGCGGCGAGGCGCTCGAGCCGACCGCCACTGCCACGTCGATCAGGTCAGACGTCGTGACCGATGGCCCGTTCGCCGAGACGAAGGAAGCGCTTGGCGGCTTCTACCTGATCGAGGCCCGCGACCTCGACCACGCGATCGAGATCGCCAAGCTCTGCCCGGCTCGGTTCGGCGGCGTCGAGGTCCGCCCGGTCATGGACACTTCGGGCGGCTGACGACCGGCCATGATGGCTGATGGTGACACGGCGGCGGCGCCGGACCGCAACGCGATCCGCGCCGCCGTCGCCGACGCCCACCGGCGGGAGTGGGCTTTCGTGCTTGCCGCTACCGCCCGGGTCACCCGCGATCTCGACGCCGCCGAAGAGTGCGTGCAGGATGCCTATGTCGCCGCGCTCGACGCCTGGGGCAGGCAGGGGATGCCGCGCAACCCGGCCGCCTGGCTCACGACCGCGGCCAGGCACCGGGCACTGGACGCGATGCGCCGCGACAGGACGCTGCGCGCGAAACTCCCGCTGCTTATCGAGGACCAGCCCGCGCAGCCCGGCAGTCACGGCAGCGATGACTTCCCTGCGGGCGATGACCGGCTGCGGCTAATTTTCACCTGCTGTCATCCGGCGATTGCCAGGGAAGCGCAGGTCGCTCTCACGCTGCGGCTGGTGTGCGGGCTTAGTACCGGCGACATCGCGCGGGCGTTTTTGGTGTCGGAGCCGACCATGGCCGCCCGGGTCACCAGGGCCAAGAAGAAGATCTCAGCCGCGAAGATCGCCTACCGGGTGCCCGACGCGGCGGAGCTCCCTGATCGCCTTGACGCGGTGCTCACGGTCGTTCACCTCGTCTTCACGACCGGGCACACCGCGCCGGAAGGCCCGGGCCTGGTCCGCGCCGACCTTGTCGACCGCGCGATCGGCCTCGCGCAGCTGCTGCGGACGCTGATGCCCGACGAGCGAGAGGTCGCCGGGCTGCTCGGGCTGCTGTACATCACCGACGCGCGGCGGCTGACCAGGACGGACGCGGCCGGCAACCTGCTGCTGCTCGAGGAGCAGGACAGGTCGCGGTGGGATGCCGCGAGGATCGCCGAGGGCGCCGCCCTGGTCGTGGAGGCGATCAGGGCCGGGCGGCCTGGCCGGTTCGCGCTGCAGGGGGCTATCGCGGCCGTGCACGGCGAGGCTCCGAGCTACTCGGAGACCGACTGGCCGGAGCTGCTCGTGCTCTACGACCGGCTGCTGCGGGCCTGGCCCTCGCCGGTGGTCGAGCTGAACCGGGCAGTGGTCACGGCCATGGTCAGCGGCCCGTCGGCGGCGCTCGCGGACATCGCGAGGCTGGAAGCCGACGGCCGGCTCGACGGCTACCACTACCTGCCCGCCACCAAGGCGGACCTGCTGCGGCGGCTCGGCCGGTACGCGGACGCCGAGCGCGCCTACCAGAACGCGCTCAGCCTGACTGAAAATCCGGCGGAAATGGCATTCATCGAGCGACGGATCAGGCAGGTGCGCGAATTGCACTACAGTGATCTGCCGTGACTCCACGGCCGCTTGCAGAAATCATCGACCCTGGCTGGGCTGACGCGCTGGCACCGATCGCCGGCAAGATCGCCGAGGCAGGTGACTTCCTGCGGGCCGAGATCGCGGCGGGCCGCGCTTACCTGCCAGCCGGCGACCAGGTCCTGCGCGCGTTCAAGCAGCCGCTCCAGGACGTCAGGGTGCTGATCGTCGGCCAGGACCCGTACCCGACGCCCGGGCATCCGGTCGGGCTGAGCTTCTCGGTCGCCCCGACGGTGCGGCCGCTGCCGCGGAGCCTGGTCAATATCTTCCGCGAGTACAGCGCCGATCTCGGCCATCCCGCCCCGTCGAACGGCGACCTGACGCCGTGGACGGAGCGCGGCGTGCTGCTGCTCAACAGGGTGCTGACGGTGCAGCCGGGCAAGCCGGGCTCGCACCGGGGCAAGGGCTGGGAGGCCGTGACCGAGCAGGCGATCAGGGCGCTGGCGGCCCGCCAGAGCCCGCTGGTCGCCATCTTGTGGGGCCGCGACGCCCGCAACCTCGCGCCGATGCTGCGCGGAGTGCCGCTCGTGGAGTCCGCGCACCCGAGCCCGATGTCGGCTGACAACGGGTTCTTCGGCTCGCGGCCGTTCAGCCGGGCCAGCGAGCTGCTGGCCGGGCTCGGCAGCGGGGAAATCGACTGGAAGCTGCCCTGACGCCCTGACCTGGCCTGTCGCAAGGCGAGGCAATCCGCCCGCAGGTAGCACAATGGTGCTATGACCCGAAGACTCCATGTCGGGCGGGCGGAAGGCCGAGATATGACTGCTTTGCCTGGTGCCGGGGTGGTCGCGGCTCCGGATGCCGATCGTGATGCCGAGCCGGGCGCCAGGCCGGTGATCTCGGTGTCCGGGCTGGCGGTCACGTTCGGGGCGGTACGGGCGCTCGACGGCATCGACCTGTCGATCATGCCGGGCGAGGTCACCGCGCTGGCGGGGGAGAGCGGCGCGGGCAAGACGACCCTCCTGCGTGCGCTCGGCGGCGACATCAAGCCCTCGCGCGGTGAGATCCAGTTTTGCGGCAGGCCCCTGCCCGCTGATCCGCTCGCGGTCGCCAGGCGCGGCGTCGGCGTCGTCTGGCAGGACCTGTCGCTCTGCGACAACCTCGACATCGCGTCGAACCTGATGCTCGGCAAGGAACGCCGCCGCCAGCTGCTCTCCGATGTCAGGATGCACGCCGACGCGTCTGCCTTGATGTCCGCGCTCGGCATACCGCTGACCGACACCACGCGCAGCGTTCGGGCGCTGTCCGGCGGGCAACGCCAGCTCGTGGCGATCGCCAGGGCGATGGCGGACAGGCCGCCGCTGCTGCTGCTCGACGAGCCGACGAAGTCGCTGAGCATCAAGCACGCTGCTCAGTTCGAAGAGCTCATCGCCGCGGTGCGGCACCAGACCACGGTCGTGATCGCATGTCACGACCTTGACCTGATGTTCCGGCTGGCCAGCCGGATAGTGGTGCTCAGGCACGGCAGGATCGTGGCTGAGCTCAACCCGGCGGTCGTCCATCCGGACGAGGTCATCGCGCTGCTATCCGGCCAGGAAGCTGACTCCTCGGCCCGGCGCCAGCTCACCAGGCTGCACGGGCTGACCGGGAAGCTTGTGGCGGCCGACGCGTCGTCGAGCCTGTCGCTGATCTTGTCGGCTCTGGGCGCGGCGCTCGGGTCCGAGCGGCTGTGCATGCACCTGGCCGCCGCGGGCGAGCTTGCCTGCGCGGCGTCGCTGGGACTGCCGGACGCGCTGCTTGACCGCCTGGCGAGGCTGCCGATCGGCGCGGGCGGCGGCCCGGCTGGCCTGGCCGCCGCGACCGAGCGGACGGTGATATCCGAGAACGCGCGGGCCGACTGGGAGCTCTTGCCCGGGCTCGCGGCCGCCACCGGGTTCGCGAGCTCCTGGTCGGTGCCCGTGCTGGCGCGGGACGGGCTGGCGGGTGTCATCACCGGGTTCGATGACACGCCAGGTCAGCCTGAGCGCGATCAGCTCGAGCTGGTGACCGTCTACGCCGGTTACGCGGCCAGCGCGATCGAGCGTGACCAGCTGCTCAACAAGGTGACCGAGCGCAACAGGGTACTGGAGACGATCAGGGAGGTGCTCGAGACACTGGCCGGCCCGATCCCGGTCAGCCAGGGGATACCGCTGGCCCTCGAGTCACTGTGCCGGGGTCTGCAGGCCGCCGAAGTGACGTTGATGACCTGCCCGGACAGCGGCGAGCCGCAATGCCGCGGCAGCGCCTCGCCAGCCGGTCCCGGCCGGGCGGAAGCGGCAGAACTCTGCGCGGCCGGGCTGATCTCGCCGCTGATCTCGCCGCAAGCGACAGACGGGGCACGGCACGGCACGGCGCAGTGGGTCAGCTCCGGTGACGGTCAGTGGAATCTCGCCGTGACATTCACCGCTCCCGGCGGCCGCAGCGTCCTGCTCGCTTGCTGGCGCCGGGAACCGCCGACCGCGGCGGCGACTGTCCTGGTCGAAGACGCCGCCCACTCGCTCAGGCTGGCGCTCGAGCGCGAGCAGGCAGGGCTCGCGCAGCAGGAGGCGACGGCGCTGCGCCGGTCACAGGAACTGCAGCGGGACTTCCTGTCCAGGCTCAGCCACGAGCTGCGAACGCCGCTGACAGCGATCCGCGGCTACGCCTCGAGCCTGCTGCAGCCCGACGTCACCTGGGACGCGGAGTCGCAGCAGCGCTTCCTGACCAGGATCGCGGCCGAGTCGGCAAGGCTCGGCCGCCTTGTTGACGACCTGCTCGACTTCTCGGCGATCGAGCTTGGCATCCTGCGGCTGCAGCCTGACTGGTGCGACATCAAGCTCGTGCTCGAAGCGGCGGTGGCGTGCCTGCCGCCCGGCGGCAGGCACATGGTGCACATCGACTGCGCGCCTGACCTGCCGGTGATCTGGGCCGACCACGACCGGCTCGAGCAGGTGTTCGTCAACCTGCTGGGGAACGCGATCGGGCACAATCCGCCTGGCACCGAGGTCACCGTGCGGGCCGAGCCCGTCCATCGCGCTCAGGTGTCGATCACGGTCGCCGACGAAGGAGTCGGCTTGCCGGCCGACATCGCCGTCGCGCCGTTCGAGCCGAGGCGGCTGCGGAGCAGCAAGACCGGAGGAGCCGGTCTCGGCTTGTCGATCACGCGGGGTATCGTGACGGCGCACGGCGGAAGGCTCGAGGTGAGGCCATCAGCCGCGGGCGCCAGCTTCGCCGTCACGCTTCCGATCGAGGACGGGGCGGCGCCGCTGGCCGGCGGCGAGCATCGCGCTCGCATCGGTCAGGCGGCCGGCCCGGACTCCGGGCAGTGGCTGCGGAGGGAGGCGGTCGGGCGTGGCCGAGCACGTCGCTAGGACACGCGCGCTCGTGGTCGAAGACGATCCGAACATCGTCGACTTGATCAGGTCCAATCTGGCCGTGCGCGGATTCGACACGGTGGTTTCCGCCGACGGATCGCGCGCGCTGCAGCTGCTCGACACCGAGGCGCCCGACATCGTGCTGCTCGATTTGATGCTGCCTGAGGTCGACGGCTTCGAGCTGTGCAGGCAGATGCGCGAGCGGTCAGGCGTCGCGATCATCGTCGTGTCGGCACGGGGCGGCGAGCGTGACAAGGTGACCGCCCTCAATATGGGCGCGGACGACTACATGACCAAGCCGTTCAGCATCGAGGAGCTGCTCGCCAGGATCACCGCCACGCTGCGGCGCACCAGGCCGCAGGCGCCCAGCGACATGGTGCCGCAGCTGATCGTGATCGGCGAGCTGCGGATCGACCTGGCCAAGGAGGAAGTGTTCAGGCACGGCGACCGGGTGCACCTGACGCCGACCGAGTTCGCGCTGCTGAGGGAGCTCGTCACCAACCGCGGCAAGCTGCTGACCCACGCGCACCTGCTGCGCCGGGTGTGGGGGCACGGGTACGAGACGGAGACCGAGTACGTTCGCGTCTACGTGCGCAGGCTGCGCGCCAAGCTCGAAGATGACGGCGGTCCGCCGCTGATCCTCACTCAGCCGAGAGCTGGCTACCGGCTGGCATCTGACTAGCCTGCCCGCCCCCGGCCAGCACCGTTGTCGGACTAGTCGGGCGTCGCGCGTTAACGGATTATTAACGAGGTCTGACGAACGTTAACGCCGTGTTTCTGCGCAAAGATCTAGGGTCTGGGGTGGCAAGCAGGGTGAACGCTTGGCCTTCGGCAGACACTGGCTGCGCAGTCAAGCATGTTAACGAGGTGATCTCATGGGACTTAGTAACAGTAATGAGGGAGGTCGGCGCTCCCGTTCGCAAGGCCACGGCACGTATCGGCGCTTCCGCAAGGTGAGCTTGGTGGGCCTGGCGGCCGTCGTCAGCTTGATAGCTGCGGCCTGCTCGTCCTCGTCGTCCTCGCCGAGCGGCGCGAGCGGCCCGAGCGGTTCGAACAAGATTCCGTCGGGACTGAGCATCAGCTCCTTTAACGTGGACATCGCGTCGACGATGTCCGAGTTCAAGCCGCTGACCGAGTTCGCTACCAAGGGAGTCAACAGCCTGCAGGTGGGAGTGATCCTGCCTGACACCACGTCGTCGACGCGGTACGTCGACTTCGACGCGCCGTACCTGAACGACGCGTTCGCCGACGCCGGTTACACGCAGGCGCAGTTCCGGATCGACAACGCGCAGGGCAGCGACGCGACTGAGCTGAACGATGCCACCGCCGACATCAACCTGGGCGCCAAGGTCCTGATCATGGACCCGCTCGACGGCCCGACCGGCGTCGCGATCGCGAAGCTCGCCGAGTCCAAGGGCGTCACCCTGATCAGCTACGACCGGGCCACCTTCCAGGGCTCGAACACGTACTACGTGAGCTTCAACAACGAGCTCGTGGGTGAGCTGATCGGCCAGGGCTTCGAGGCGTGCGCGACGGCTTGGAAGGTCCCCAAGCCCCAGGTCTTCGTCCTTAACGGCGGCGAGGACACCGATCCCAACGCTATTTCCTTTGCCATGGGTTACAACAAGGTCGTCTGGGGCCAGGAGGCCAAGACGGTAGCCGCGGGCGCGACCAACAGCGCCGGCGACACACTGGTGGGCGAGAACTTCGCTCCTGGGTGGGATAACACCAAGGGCGGCACCATCTTCCAGCAGGAGTTCACCGCTCACTCCAAGATCAACGCCACTATCGAGGCCAATGACGGGCTCGCCAACGCGGTGATCACCGACCTGAAGTCGTCCGGGGTAAAGCCCAACAAGATTCCGACCACCGGGCAGGACGCCACGGCCCAGGGCATGGCCTGGATCCTCGAGGGCTACCAGTGCGGCTCCGTGTACAAGGCGGTCTACAAGGAGGCTCAGGACGCCGTTTCCCTGGCCACGATCCTGCTGGCCGGCGACAAGCCCCCAACGGCTCTGCTGAACGGCAAGACCGTCGACCCGACCGACTCGACCGTCACCGAGCCTGCGTCACTGCTCACTCCGGTGTGGGTGACCCAGTCCAACATGGAGACGACAGTGGTCAAGGACGGGTTCGACCCCGCCGCGGCCATCTGCGCGATCGCGGGTGCGAGCATCTGCACCAAGGACGGGATTCAGTGATCATCTGAGCTGAGGAACCTCGACGGGACTTTCTCGTCGGGCGCTCGGCCCCGGCCGGGCCGGCCGGCGGACCCTAGCAAGGCGGGTCCGCCGGCCCGGCCGGGCGAGATGATCGCGAAACTCGGATCGGCGGGAAGGGAAGGCGCGGCGGGGAAATGACGGAACCCTTGCTGAAGCTGCGGGGCATCGACAAGCACTTCGGGCCGGTGCAGGCGCTCTACGGGGTTGACCTGGACCTGTTCGCGGGCCAGGTGACCGGCCTGTGCGGCGACAACGGCGCCGGGAAGTCGGTGCTCACTCGCTGCATCGCCGGCGTGCACCAGCCGGACCATGGCCAGATCTACTTCGAGGGGCGACCGGTCCACATACGGAGCACCAGGGACGCCTCCGCGCTGGGAATCGAGACCGTCTACCAGGATCTGGCGCTGGCCGACAACCTGGACATCGTCCAGAACATGTTCCTCGGCCGGGAGCGCCTGCGGCACGGCCTGCTCGACGAGGACTCGATGGAGCGGGAGGGGGCGAAGACCCTGAGCACGCTCCGCGTGACCACCGTGCGCTCGATCCGGCAGCCAGTGGCCTCGCTCTCGGGAGGTCAGCGGCAGGCGGTCGCGGTGGCCAAGGCCGTGATGTGGAACTCCAAGGTAGTGCTGCTTGACGAGCCCACCGCCGCCCTCGGGGTGGTGCAGACCCGGATCGTGCTTGACCTGGTCGAACGGCTACGTGACCGCGGGCTGGCGGTCATGGTGATCTCGCACAACCTGAACGACGTCTTCGAGATCGCGGACCGGATCGCCGTGCTGTACCTGGGGCGGATGGTGGCCGACGGGCCGGCCGCCGGCTTCGACCGGCAGAGCGTGGTGGAGTACATGACGACAGGCAGCTTCAGCGGACGGCCGGTCGAGCCCGCCCGGTCTGCCAATAGCGAGGGCTGAGCCCATGGCCCGGATAGGGAGTTCTCCGTGACCGGGGACCCCGGCGAGATCAAGGGCGCGAAGGCGGACGCCAGCTTGATGGTCGACCCCGCCGGCCTCGCCGACTCCGCTGCCCCCGGGGCCGCGGCGGTCAGCATCTCGCCTGAGATTGTCTCCCAGTCGCTGGGCCAGTACCTCCGGGCCTGGTGGCGTCAGGTCCGCAGCGGCAACAGCGGCATGCTCCCAGTTGTCCTGGCGATCGTCATCGTCGCCGTCGTCTTCCAGATCGTCACGCCCGAGCACGCTTTCCTGCGGCCGAGCAATCTCGTCTATGTCTTCGGGCTGAGCACCGTCTACATGGTGCTGGCGATGGCGGAGACAGTGGTCCTGCTGCTGGCGGAGATCGACCTCTCGGTCGGCGCGGTCGCGCTTTTCGGCGGGGTGATCGCCTTCAAGCTGGTCCAGCAGCCCGGGCCGGCCTGGCCGTGGTGGGCGGCGATACTCGCATCGCTCGTGTCCTGCGGCGTCATCGGCGCCCTCCAGGGGACGCTGACCGCCCGGCTCAAGATCCCGTCCTTCGTGGTGACCCTGGGCGGGTTCCTGCTCTTCTCCGGCATCCTCGTCGTCGTACTCGGCGGGGCCGACGGCAACGTGGACGTCAGCACGACGGTGCCCAACCAGCGCGTCATCTACAACCTGGTCCAGGGGCTGATCGTGCCCGCCGCCAGCTGGGTGATCCTGGCGGTAGTGGTCGCGGCCGCCGGCGTCGCGCTGTGGCTGCGCTCGGCCGCGAGGCGGCGCCAGGGCCTGGTGGCCCCCCCGGCCAGCCTGACGGTGATCAGGATCGTCCTGCTGGCGCTGGTCGGCGTAGCCGTGGTGCTGATCTGCACTGTCAACCGGGGAACCCCGCTCGTGAAAGTGCAAGGAGTTCCGTGGGTGATCCCGATCGTCCTCGTCGTCCTCGGCGCCTGGACGCTCGTGCTCCAGCGGACCCGCTTCGGCCGCTACGTCTATGCCATCGGCGGCAACCCCGAAGCGGCCCGCCGGGCGGGCGTCAGCCTCGCCGGCATCCGGACCTGGGCCTTCGCGCTGTGCTCGGCGACCGCCGGCCTTGGCGGCATACTCCTGGGCTCCTTTTTCTTCGGTGAGTACAGCACCAATACGGCGGACCCCGGTCAGCTCGTCCTGTACTCGGTGGCCGCCGCCGTCATCGGCGGCGTCAGCCTCTTCGGCGGCCGGGGCAAGGCCATCCACGGTATTCTCGGCGGCCTCCTCATCGGCGGCATCGCCTACGGCGTGTCCCTTCTCAACTTGGGCGAATTGGCCACGCCGCTGGAATACATCCTGCCGGGCGGCGTCCTCCTAGCAGCAGTGCTGGTTGACGTGCTGTCACGGCGCGGCTCAGGGAGCGTGACCCGTGTCTGACCAGCCCGTGACCGCGGACTCCGAGCAGACCCCGGCCGGGACTGCGGACGCCGGCGCTGTGGCCGGCACCGCCGTCCCTGAGGTCGCCGCGGCTGATGTCCCGCCCGAGCTACTCGCCCAGTCGCTTGGCCAGTACCTCAGGGCCTCGTGGCTCCGGGTGCGCGGCGGCAACAGCGGTGTCCTGCCCGTGGTCCTGGCCATCGTGGTGGTCGCCGTCAGCTTCCAGATCGCGAACCCGAAGTTCCTGTCGCCGCAGAACCTGGTCCAGCTCTTCGAGCAGAGCACCGTGTACATGGTGCTGGCGATGGCTGAGATCTTCGCCCTGCTACTCGCGGAGATCGACCTCTCCGTCGGACTGGTCATGGCGCTCGGCAGCGTCCTGGTCGCCGAGCTCGTGCAGCCGACTGGCCTGAACTGGCCGTGGTGGGCCGCGATCATCGTGGCGCTGCTGGCCTGCTCGGCCTGGGGCCTCCTCCAGGGAACGCTTGTGGCCCGGCTGAGGATGCCGTCCTTCATCGTCACTCTCGGCGGCCTGCTGATCCTCGAGGGAGTGGGGATCATCGTCCTGCGCGGGTCGCTGGTCGGCATCGGCAACTCGCGGTTCACCAACGAACTCGTCCTCTACGACATCTTCTGGGGACGGTTCAGTCCAGTGGTCAGCTGGATCTTGCTGGTGGTGCTGGTCGGAGCCGCTGGCGCGGGGCTCTGGATGCGGGACGTCCGCAAGCGCCGCCACGGCCTGGAGACTCCGCCCCGCAGCCTTACCGCGATAAAGATCGCCCTCATGGCGGTGGCGGGCATCGCGCTCGTCGCCATTTGCAACGTCAACCGGGCCCACTCCGGGACGATCGAGGGGGTTCCCTACATCATCCCGATCGTGCTGGTCGTGCTCGCCGCCTCGACGGTCCTGCTGCTGCGAACCCGCTTCGGACGCTATGTGTACGCCATTGGCGGTAACCCCGAGGCGGCGCGGCGAGCCGGCGTCAGGCTCCCGGTCGTCCGAACCTGGGGCTTCATCCTCGCCGCCTTGACATCCGGGATCGCCGGAGTGCTGTTCGCCTCGTGGCAGGTCTCGCTGACCACCAACATCATCAAGACCGCCAACAGCTATGTGCTGCTGGCAGTGGCCGCGGCGGTCATCGGCGGCACCAGCCTCTTCGGCGGCCGGGGCAAGACCATCCACGGCGTACTGGGCGGCCTCGTCATCGGCGGCATCTACAACGGCCTCTACCTGCTAGGCGTGTCGAGCCAGTTCATTGACATCGTGGTCGCCGCGGTGCTGCTCGCGGCCGCGACCGTCGATGTCCTGTCGCGCCGGGGCGCGCCGCGCCAGGCGTGACCTAAGAGTCGCGCCAAAGGGAACCGGAGGCGCCAGGATATACTGTAGTTAAGCGTGCTCCGGGGTCGGTGTAATTCCGAACCGGCGGTGACAGTCCGCGACCCGGCCGAAACCATCGGCCGGTTGACTCGGTGAAATTCCGGGACCGACGGTGAAAGTCCGGATGGGAGGCAGCACGCGCGCGGCCCGCAACCGCTTGCGATTGAGGTGACCGCGCAGATGCGTCTTGACGCGCCCCCGGAGCAGCCGCAGACGACGGCAGGCTCTAGGAGAGGCGCATGTTCACCGGAATTGTAGAAGAACTCGGCAAGGTCGCGGGGCTTGACCGCTTCGCTGACTCGGCCAGGCTGACAGTCCATGGGCCGGTGGTCGCCCGGAGCGCGGCACCGGGCAGCTCAATCGCCGTCAATGGCGTCTGCGTGACCGTGACCAGCGCGGGAGACGGCCAGTTCACGGCCGACGTGATGGGCGAGACGCTGGCGAGGTCAAGCCTGGGCACGCTGATCGCGGATGGCCCGGTCAACCTGGAGCGGCCTGTGCGGGCTGACGGGCGCCTTGACGGCCACATCGTCCAAGGCCATGTGGACGGCACCGGCGAGATCACCGAAAGCAGGCCAGCGGACAACTGGCACGTCCTGCGAATCTCGATCTCCCCCGAGCTGCTGCGTTATACAGCGGGAAAGGGGTCGGTAGCCGTCGACGGCGTCAGCCTCACCGTGTCCGACATCAGCCCTCCGGGCGGTGCCGGGGAAGCGGGCGGATGGTTCGAAGTGAGCCTCATCCCCGAGACGATGGCCAGGACCACGCTCGGCGCCAGCCAGGTCGGGGACCTCGTCAACATCGAGGTCGATGTGATCGCGAAATATGTTGAAAGATTGCTCGGCGGGAGTGCCCGATGACAGCCGAATCGAGTCAGTGGGTCGTGGACGGCGTCACGCTCGATGACGTGGAACGCGCGGTGGCCGATATCGCCGCGGGCCGCGCGGTCGTGGTCGTCGATGACGCCGACCGGGAGAACGAGGGCGACATCATCTTCGCCGCGAGCAAGGCGACGCCTGCGCTGCTCGCGTTCACGATCAGGCACACCAGCGGCGTGATCTGCGTGCCGATGCTGGGGGAGGAGCTTGACCGGCTCCAGCTGCCCCTGATGACCGCGCAGAACAACGAGCGGATGCGGACCGCGTTCACCGTGAGCGTCGATGCCAGGGACGGCGTGACTACCGGGATCTCGGCAGCCGACCGGGCCAGGACGGTGCGGCGGCTGGTCGACTCGGCGACGGAGCCGTACGAGCTCGTGCGCCCTGGGCACGTGTTCCCGCTGCGGTACATGCCGGGTGGCGTGCTCCGCCGGCCTGGGCATACCGAGGCGGCAGTTGACCTCGCGCGGCTGGCCGGCCTGGCGCCCGCCGGCGTGCTCGCCGAGGTGGTCAACGACGACGGCACCATGACCAGGCTGCCCGGGCTCAGGGAGTTCGCTGACGAGCAGGGCCTGGCCCTGATCTCGATCGCCCAGCTGATCGAGTACCGCAGGCTCCGTGAGCGGATGGTCGCCAGGATGGTGGAGACCACCGTGCCGAACGAGTACGGGCAGTGGCAGGCGATCGGCTACCTCAACTCGATGGACGGCACGGAGCACCTGGCGCTCGTATTCGGCGACATCGGCTCAGCTGGCCCTGATGAGCCTGACATCCTGGTCAGGATGCATTCGGAGTGCCTGACCGGCGACGTACTCGGGTCGCAGCGGTGCGACTGCGGCACCCAGCTGAACGCGGCGATGGCCGCTATCGCCGCCGAGGGACGCGGCATCGTGCTGTACCTGCGCGGGCACGAGGGCCGCGGCATCGGGCTGGTGAGCAAGCTGCGCGCGTACCAGCTGCAGGACGCCGGGGCTGACACGGTGGACGCGAATACGGAGCTTGGATTCCCCGTGGACGCGCGTGAATACTCGACTGGCGCGCAGATGCTCGCGGACCTGGGCGTGAGCTCACTGCGGCTGCTGACTAACAATCCGGCGAAGATCAAGGGGCTGTCAGATTTCGGGCTCAAGGTGACCGGCACGGTGTCGCTCCCGGTCAGCGCGACCAAGCACAACCTGCGGTACCTCATCGCCAAGCGCGATCGGCTCGGGCACCTGATCGAGCTGTCCGACTCGATCGCGAGCAGCGGGTGAGCGGCCGGTGAGCGGGGCCGGGCGGCCGGACGCGGAACCCGTCGAGGCGGCCGGGCTGAGCCTGGCCATCGTGGCCACCAGGTGGAACGCCGCGATCACCGACGCCCTGGTCGAGCGGGGCGTGGCCGCGGCGAAGGCGTGCGGCGTGGATGCGCCTTCGGTGGTGCGGGTGGCCGGGGCGGTCGAGTTGCCCGTCGTGGCCGCCGCCCTGGCCGGGCGGCATGATGCCGTCGCCTGCCTCGGAGCCGTGATCAGGGGCGGCACCCCGCATTTCGACTATGTCTGCGGCGCGGTGACGTACGGCCTGACCAGGGTCGCGCTAGACACCGGCAAGCCAGTGGGCAACGGCGTGCTGACCTGCGACACGATCGAGCAGGCGCGGGAGCGCAGCGGCGGTCCAGGCAGCAAGGAGGACAAGGGCTGGGAAGCGGTCATCGCCGCCCTGGACACGGCGCTTGTCCTGCGCGAGGTTCGAGGCACCTAGCAGTTCCGAGCGGGCCCGGATCGCAGCGAGATCGGCGCCGTGGTCGTCGTTGCGGGGCGCGCACCCGGCCGGGTACGCCGTCATGCCGCTGCTAGCCCTCAGACGGCGCCTGGTAGGTCAGGGCTGGTTGCTGCTCATGTTCGGGTGCGGGACGCGTGTCGGGGGCCGTGATGTCGTCGAGGCTGCGGCCGGCGGGTTCGGGTAGCACGAGGGTGAGGACTAGCCCGAGCACCGAGACCGCAGCGGTCAGCAGGAGGGTGCCGCGCAGGCCGAGCTCGGTTTGCAGCAGGGGGAAGAGGAAGACTCCGGTGAAGGCGCCGAGCTTGCCGATGCCGGCGGATATCCCGTGTCCGGTGGTGCGCATGGTGATCGGGTAGAGCTCGCTGGGCAGGACGAAGGTGGTCATGTTGGGGCCGAATTCCGTGAAGAAGTAGCTCACCCCGTAGACCAGTAGGAACGGGACCACGGCCGTGGTCATCCCTGGGATAGCGGCGAGGGTCAGGAAGCACAGCCCCATCACGGCGAATCCGATGATCTGCAGCCTGCGGTGGCCGATCCGGTCGAGCTTGGCGATCGCCAGCAGGTAGCCGGGCACTGCGGCGACCGCGAAGATGGCCAGTTGCAGGGCGATCTTGGTCATTGTCGAAGCGGCGGGCGAGATCAGGCCGAGGATCTGCGGCGTGGAGATCGTGTTGCCGTAGTAGGCGTAGTCGAGCAGGAACCAGCATCCGCCGGTCCCCGCCAGGGTGATCAGCCACCTGCGGCTGGACAGGAGAGCCCGCAGCCCGTCTGGGTGTTCCGGGGCGCCTGACCGGACATCTTCGCCGGACAGCCGGGGAAGCTCGCCGGCGGCTGGGGGGACCCGGTTCTGCGCCTGGGCCTGATAGCGCGGTGACTCGGGCATCCTGAGGCGCAGGTACGTGACCGCGGCGGCGGGGATGGCGCCGAGCGCGAGCAGGACCCGCCACGCCGTGTCGTCGCTGGCGCCGGATCCGAGTAGGGTCAGCGCGGCCAGCGGCCCGATGATCAGCCCCAGTGCCTGAGTGCCGAACACCATGCCGACCAGCTTTCCGCGGTCTTTCCTGTTGGCGTACTCGCTGACCATGACGGCGCTGACGGGATAGTCGCCGCCGACACCGACTCCGAGCACGAAGCGGAACGCGATCAGCATCCAGAACGACTGCGACAGGGCTGATCCGACCGCCCCGGCGATCATGATCACGGCGACCAGCCAGTACACCCGCTTGCGCCCGGCCTTGTCCGCGTACCGGCCGAACACGAACGCCCCCGCGCACGCAGCGGCCAGCATCGTGCTGTTCAGCAGCGCCAGCCTGCCCGAGCTCAGATTCCAGTCCTTGGTGATCAGGGCCGACGCGATCCCGATGACGAACAGATCGTAGGCGTCGGTGAGGAAGCCCATCCCAGACGCCACGACGGCGCGCAGATGAAGCCTGCCCAGCGACGCCTCGTCCAAGGCGGTGACCAGATCTACAGGCCCGTCCCCGATGCTCCGCCCGCCGCCATCAGTCACTGCCGCTCCAATCTCGTGCCTCGATGCTCGTGGCCCGCCCGGGCGCAAGCTATCCAGCACAGTCAGCTATGAGCCGACCTAGAGATGAATAAACGGTGAATGTAAGGTTGCCGTAACCTGACATGACGTGTATTGCGGGAGGTCAGCGCGCCAGCAGTGACGACAGGCGCTCCTATCATGGAATCGGTGGCAAATACCCGCAGGTGCGTGCAGTGCGGCACGGAATTCGCACCGCAGCGAGAGCATGCCCGGTTCTGCGGCACGACCTGCAGGATCGCGTGGAACCGGCAGAACTCAACCGACCCCACCACATCGGCAACCTTCGGGTGGGCGGTCACGGCGATGGTGCACGTGACGGACCGGTTGCTGGAGGCAAGGGCCGGGATCGGCGGCATGGGTTCACGGTGATCAGCGAAGCCGTGTGGTGGGTCACGATGGTCGATGCCAGCCTGGTGCGCTATCACGCCGACACTTACGCTCAGCTGCTCACCAGCTTTGACGGCGGCGAGCGCCGGGCGGTCGAGGACACCTTCGCCGGGTTCCGGTTCGTGCGTAACCAGATGGGCTACGGAGCAGATCACGACCACTTCATCCAGCAGCCAGCCGGCACCCCGGTCCGAGACGCCGACCGAGTAACCGACTGGACATGGAAGCCAGTTCAGCAGCCAGAGCTCACGACCTTGTCGCCCCGCGCCCAGGACTGGGAGATGGCCCGCCACCGCTCCTACCAGATCCAGCTGGCCGGACAACCTGTGGGCCGCGCCTTCAGCATGGCCGCAGCCTTCCTCCAGATAGTCGCGGCCGCGTCGGCGGCCGCCGGACCGTCAGGATCCGGCGAACGCCGCTGACACCGCAACTCAACTGTTCACCAGCCGGCTCTCTGTCAGGCACTTGACGTTCACCTTCTGGATGCCTTCTTGTTGGACGCGATGTCACAAAATGGCCGGTTAGATGCGGCCCTGTCACAGGGAGGCAACAATAGTGATGAAAATGACCCGGCTCAAGCTGGCGGCCACCGCCAGCGCCGCAGGCCTAGCTGCGGCGCTAGGCGCGCTGGGCGCCGCGAATGCCGCGACCGCTATCCACAGCCGATCGCACGACCACGAGCATGCCCGGCTCGACCGGGCGTTCATCATCGTGCTGGAGAACCACTCGCAGCACAGCGTCATCGGCGATGCGAACGCCCCGTTCATCACGTCGCTGGCGCAGCGATACGGCGAGGCGGCCAGCTACTTCGGGGTGACCCACCCGAGCGAGCCCAACTATGTCGCGATGATCAGCGGCTCTAACTGGTTCACCAACAACGACAACCCGGCCAACCGGTTCGACCACACCAACCTGGCCGACGAACTCGACGCGGCCGGCATCTCATGGGCCGCTTACATGGAGGCGATGCCGGCCGGCGACCAGACCACCGACTTCTGGCCATCGAGCGCCGATCCGCTGTACGCGTCCAAGCACAACCCGTTCGTCTTGTTCACCGACATCCGCAGCAACCCGGCCGACCTAGCCAAGGTCAAGCCCTACACCGACCTCGCCGGGGACCTGAACAGCCCTCACGCACCCCGACTCGTGTACATCACACCAGACCAGTGCAACGACATGCACGGCGGCGTCTTCGACGCGATCCCCGGCCATCCGGAAACGCCATGCCCCTTCAACAGCACCAATGACGACCCCGCCGACATTCAGCTGAAGAAGAACGCCGACGCGTTCGTCCAGACGACGGTGACCGCGATCATGTCGAGCCGCGCCTGGACCAGGCACAGCGCTATCTTCATCGTCGCCGACGAGGGCGACTTCACCGGCAACGCCGTCAACGGCGGCTGGGACTCCCCGGCCGGCTGCTGCGACTCACCCGTCCTGCCCGCGGGCGACCCGGACATCAGCCCAGCCTGGCCCGGCGGAACCTACGGCGGCGGGCTGGTACCCGCGATCGTGATCGACCCCAGCGGGCCGCACCACTTCGTCAGCGACGTCGCCTACAACCACTACTCGCTGCTGCGCACCATCGAAGACGCCTGGGGCCTTCCCGAACTCGGCTTCACCAGCGACCACGCCCAAGTCCACACCATGGATGAATTCCTCACCAGATAACTCGCTCCGGTGCCGGGCTGGCTAGCAAAAGCTGCTAGCCAGCCCGGCACCGCTTGTTAACCTCAACCGCACGGCAGGGCCAAGCCGGAAAGCCGTGGCACGCAGCGTGGCCGGTCGGCGCCGAAGCAGCGGCAGGCCCGGCGAGCGAGATGGAGAAGGCTGCCGCCGCTAGTTCACGACCTGCGGGAAGGCGACGGGGCTGCGGTGCCCGTTCGAGTCCACGGCCCGGATGCCGAACTGCACGTTGTCCTTGGACATGTCGAGCGTCACTGAGGTGACGTTGCCGACGTTGATCGCGCTGGTCCAGTTGGCCGCCGTGGTCTCTCGCATCACTACCTCGTAGAACGCCAGGTTGGACTCGGGGTTGGCGGTCCAGTCGAGCGTCGTGAAGTTGGTGCCGGAGAAGTTGACCGGCGGTGCGGTGTGGATCACAAGGCCCTTCGGCGTGCTCGGGCTGCTGGCCAGCGCCCAGAACGTGGCGGCGTTCACCTTTGCGACCCGCGCGACGTAGTCGAAGTCCACGAAGTCGAGCAGGTCACCAAGCTGCACGCCGTTCACGACCTGTACGTTCTGGTGCTCGTGGTTGAAGTTCTCCCGTGGCTCGGTGAACCGGCAGGCTACATAACCCTGGCCCTGGAACGACAGATGATCACTGCCGCGCAGATACCGGTCGCGCCGCCAGACCGACCTGATGTTCATGTCGGTCAGGTCAGGCGTCGCTACCTCCTCGACGAACCGGGTGAGCTGGCGAGAGGCACTGTCATTCTCGCCGCCGACCGACTGCATGATCGCGATCTGGTTGTTAGTGACGGCAGTCGGGATGCCCTCGGAGAAGAGGCGCAGGGTGTGCGGGTCTGGCTTGGTGCCGTCGAACGCCTGGCTGGCGCCAACGATGTCGTTGCTGAACATGCCCTGCACGTCGTTGCCGGCGGCCTTCATCTGCTTGGCCATGAAGCTCGAGCCGTACAGGCCCTGCTCTTCGCCATCGACTATGCCGAACACCAGGGTGCCGGGGAACTGGCGGGTGGCAAAGATCCGGGCGAGCTCGAGCACGACCGCCACGCCGGAGGCGTCGTCGTCAGCGCCGGGGGCATCGTCGGTGAAGTTCAGCACGTCGGTGCACCGTGAGTCCAGGTGGCCGGTCACGACGTAGAACCGCTCGGGATTCGCGGTGCCCTGGAGCGTGGCGATGACGTTGGTGATCGAGGTTGGCACGGGGATGTTGCTTGATACCGGCTGAGTGAAGGTCTGCTGCTGCACCGTCATGTTGCCGCCAGACGTCGCGGCGTAGCCCTGCATCAGCCCGGTGACGTAGCTGACGGCCGCGCCGATGCCTCGGTTCGGGTCCGTCTGGCTTGACGCGGTGTGCCTGGTGCCGAACCCGGCCAGGGTCGTGATGTGCTGCTTGATCTGCTTCGGGTCGATCTGGTCCAGCAAGTGGCGCAAGTCGTCCATGTCGGCTGGCTTGAAAGTGGCGAGAGGTTTGCGATTGGCGACCGAGGCACGGGCCGTGGCCGTGCTCGTAACGAGTGGCGCCGCTACGGCGGTAACGGCCGAGGCGGACAGGAACGCACGGCGGCTGGCGCCGCCGCGTCCCGAAACTTCTTTGTTCTCCATGCTCCCGAATCTTTGATGAACCATCGCAAAAGTCAAGCTATAGCGAATTTTGACAACATCTGTTGAGGCACATCGGTTGCAACAGTCACATCTACGCCACCTGTCACGAGCAAGAGCGGCTCAAGGGGCGAGTGTGAGGCATGGTGACGATGCGTCGCGTTTCGACGACGCGACAGATCTCGCCCTTCTGCCGAAACGTCGCCGCGCCGTTGCCGTCACTCGGGCGTATTGAGAGAGCCGTCCCGCTGTCTACAGCCCCTATATGGGGGCTGTCGGGTGGCTCGGGTCTTGGAAAGTCAAGCTCCGGCGGCTCAGCGGCGAGACTCCACCCCGGGTTCCCGGAGACTTCCCGCTTCACGGAGCCTTCCCGCCTCTGGCGGGGAGAGTTGTCGTTGCGCGGAGTGTTGTCCGCACATAGAGCGGTCAACACTCCGTGCTGCGAGAAGACTCCGCGGTAACGACGGAGAACGCTCCGCGATCATGCCGCGAGCGACGGAGAACGCTCCGCGATCATGCTCCGGCGCGGGAACTCTCCGTGATCATGCCACAGAACGGGACTCGCCGCGATCACCGGCGCGGCGATCCCGTACCGCCGGAACCGGGCCCGGCTCGCTCCGCAAGATCGGTCAGATTGACGTGATCATGCAGAACGCTTCTCCCGGCTTCATGATCACGGAAAGCTGTCGGCATCACAAGCCCGCCGAACTTCCGTCCAGCCTGGCATAACGCCCAAGACCGGAGCGGCCGCGCCCGGCGCGTATGGGATCAGCGGGGGAAGGTGCGGACCGGGCCTCGGGCGCGCATGGTGACCTGAGAGCCCGTCGGGAATTGATGGTCGCCGGAGGTCCGAACCACGATCAGCTCGCCGCCGCTGGGGAAGCCGCCGCCGCTGGGGGAGCTGCTGCTGCCCGAGTCGCTGTCGCCCAAGTCGCTGTCGCCAGAGTCGCTGCCGCGCTCGATCCGGACGCGCAGTACCGCGTCATGGCCGTAGTACTCCGACTCGACTACCTCGCCGGTGCTGCCCGCGCCGTTCGGCAGGCTCACGCCCGCGGGCAGCAACTCGATGTGCTCGGGCCGGATGAGCACCGTGACCAGCTGCGCGGCGCCATCGGACAGGCCGGCCTGCTCGGTCTCCATGGGCAGGGGGCCGAGCACGGTATCGACGACGCCTGCGCGGCAGACGCCGTCAAGCAGGTTGGCATCGCCGATGAACCTGGCCAGGTCCGAGTCGGCCGGCCGTGAGTACAGCTCGGCCGGAGGCGCGTACTGCGCGATCTGGCCGTTCCGCAGCACGGCGACCCGGTCGGCGATGGCCAGGGCCTCGTCCTGGTCGTGGGTGACGAGGACCGCCGTGGTCTGGGTGTCACGAAGGATCTGCTGGACGTCGGCCCTGACGCTGGCGCGCAGGTGCGCGTCGAGGGAGGCGAAGGGCTCGTCAAGGAGCACCACGGCCGGATGTATGGCGAGCGCCCTTGCGAGCGCGACGCGCTGCTGCTGCCCGCCCGAGAGCTCGTGCGGATAGCGCCTGGCGAAGTCGGCGAGCCCGACCGTGTCGAGCAGCGCCTGAGTGCGGCTGCCGCGCCGCTGCCTTCTGGGCAGGCCGAAGCCGACGTTCGCCGCGACGGTCAGGTGCGGGAAGAGGCTGCCCTCCTGCGGCACGTAGCCGATCTTCCGTCGCTCCGGTGCGACGTGCGCCGTGTCGCTGTCGACCACCGTCTCGCCGATCATGACTGAGCCGGCGTCGGCCTCCTCGAACCCGGCGAGGACCCGCAGGAGCGTGGTCTTGCCGCTGCCCGACGGGCCGAGTATGGCGGTCAGGGACCCGGCCGGCACGTGCAGGCCGATACCGGCGAGCACGGCGTGCGGCCCGAACGACTTGCGCAGCCCGGTGATCACCACCTGGTTCATCTGATCACCCGCGCGCCTGGGCCGACCGGTCGAAGAACCGGCCGAGCACGTAGCTTGGCACCGCCGCCACGGCGATCATGACGAGCGCGAACGGGGCGGCCTGCCCGTAGGAGAGATTCGACTCGTACACCCAGAACTGTGTCGCCAGCGTCTGCACTCCAGTAGGGATCAGCAAGAGCGTCGCGGTGAGCTCGGTAACAACCGACAAAAATACCAGGCAGAAAGCTGCCATCAGGCCTGGCCCCGCTAGCTGCAGCGTCACCCTGAACAGTACTGCCAGCTTGCGCTGGCCTAGCGACCTGGCGATCTCGTCGAGCCTGACCGGAGCCCTGGCCAGCGAGGCCTTGACCCCCACGAGCGCGAGCGGGAAGAACATGATCGCGTAGCAGGCGATCAGCAAGGTCGCGCCGTACCCGATCCCGTGAGCGTAGATCACCGTGAAGTAGGAGAGCGCGAACGCGATCACGATCCCCGGCATGCCAAGCACGAGGAAGGTGCTCCGCTCGAGCATCAGCCTGACCCGTCCCGCGTGCCTGACCGCGAGCAGCGCGACCGGCAGCGCCGCCAGCGTGGCCAGGGACGCGGCGAGCACGCCGTAGATCGCTGTATGCAAGGCGGCGGTGAGCAGCGGCATGCCGTCGGGGATGGCCGCCGAGGTCCTGGCGAACATCCAGTAGAGGCTCGACGCGATCGGCACGCCGAGTGCGAGCAGCACGAGGACGGCGAAGCCGGCCAGCACCGGCCACCTGGCCCGGCCGAGCTTGTGCGGCGGCAGCCGGCGCTGGGCGAGCGGGCCTGACCTGCTGATCCGGCCCCGGCCGCGCGCGATCGCCTCGCCGGCCAGCACCACCATGCTGATGACCACGAGTACCAGCGACAGGGCGCACGCGGCGGCGAAGCCGCCCCGGATCGCGTGGAACTCGGTGAAGATCTCGGTCGTGAAGGTCCGGTAGCCGAGGATCTCGAAGGCGCCGTACTCAGCGAGCATCACCAGTGCCGCGAGCAGGCAGCCGCCGAGGATGGCGCCGCGCGCCTGCCCGAGCGTGATCCGGGCGAACGCGGCGATCCGGCCTGAGCCAAGGCTCCGCGCGACCTCCTCCTGGCCGGGGTCGGCTGAGCGAAGGCTCGCCGCGACCGGCAGGTACACCAGCGGGTAGATGGCGAGCGTCATCACGATCACGGCGCCGCGGAAGCCCTGCACCCAGCTCCAGAGCGAGAACCAGCCGAAGCTGACGACGAAGTCGGGGATCGCCAGCGGCACCACCACCAGCACCGCCCAGATCCGGCGGCCGGGCAGGTTAGTCCGCTCGACGCACCAGGCGGTCGCGGTGCCGATCACCGCGCACAACGCGGTCACCGTCACGGTAAGCCGCACGGTGTTCCAGAGCAGTTCCCCGGTGAGCGACCGGAAGATCAGGTCACCGATCGCCTGCGTGCCCGCGCCCCTTGCCTCGATGAGCAGGAAAAGCAGCGGCAGTGCGAGGGCCGCGGCGATCAGGACGGAGCAGCAGGTCAGCACGACGGGTCGGCTTCGCCGCCGCGCCGCCCAGGCGTGCCTGGGGGGCGCGGCAACTGGGCCGGACGGATCGGGTCCCCCACGCGAGCCGGTGGCGACCGCTCCCGGCGAGGTCATCCTTGCCTCCTGATCAGCTAAGGCGCGCACTGTTCCTACGTTAACTCCCGATCCAGGACTCAAAGCAGGCCTGCCTTCTGCAAGAGGGCAATAGCCTGAGAACCGTCGCCGAGGTCGGGAATTGTGATCGAGTTCGGCCGCAGCTCCTTGAATGGTGTCTCCGCTGTTTGCGGGCTTACTCCTGCCAGCAAGGGATACTCATAGCTCTGCGAGCGGGCGATGATCTCCTGGCCCTTCTTGCTCACCAGGAAGGCGAGGAAGCGCTTGGCGTCGGCTAGGTGCTGGCTGGACTTCATGACCGCCGCGCCGGCGACATCGATGACGTAGCCGGGGTCATGCGGCTGGAAGTACGTGATCTGCGAGTGCATCGCCGACACGCCGATCTCCGCACGCATCCGGTACCAGTAGTACTCATTGATCAGGCCGAACGCGACGAGCCCGCGATTGACGTCTGAGGCGATCGTCTCGTTGTCGGACACGGCGTGCGTCGCGGCGTTCGCCTTGAGCCCGTCAAGCCACTTCAGGGTCCTGGCCTCGCCGTAAGTGCGCAGCATCGACGTCACGATCGGCTGGAAATCAGTCTCGCCCGCCGCGAGTGCCAGCTTGCCCTTGTACTTCGGGTCGGCCATTTCAAGCGCCGTCCTGGGGAGCTGGCTCGCCTTGATCAGCTCGGGGTTGTAGATCATGACGCTGACTCGTGCCGATACGGCCAGCCAGTCGCCCCGCGAGGAGCTGTACTTAGCTGGCGTCTGCGCCAGGGTGCCCGCGGGCACCGGTGCCAGCAGGCCCTTTTCCTGCAGGAACTCAAGGGGCGGTGAGTTCTCGGTGAACATGACGTCGGCGGGGGAACTCGCGCCCTGCAGGGCGATCTGGTTGGCGAGCACGTCCTCATCGTCATTGCGGACGTTGACGTGGATGCCCGTGGCCTTCTCGAAGGCAGTGACCAGCTCGTTGGTGGTCTGCTGGTGCTGGCCGTTGTACAGGGTGATCGAGTCCGAGGAAGACGGTGATTGCAAACTGCCGCAGGCGGCAACGAGCGTGCAGGCCAGAGCGGCGACGCTCAGCGCGGCGCCGGAACGGAATCGGAGCAGCTGTGGTCTGGGCGAGTGAATCATTCGTCCTGTCCTGGGAGGGAGCCTGAGCGGCTGAAGGCGGGCTGCAGCACAACTTAGCTTAGGCTAACCTAACTTAACGATCATGCCCGGGCGGGCCCGAGTTTGAGAAGGACCACGCGAGGCGGGGAAGCACAGCAACACCACGATTAACCCATTAGTTATCCGGGCGCACCTTTGGGAACGTGTGCACGTACTGTGTTGCGTATCGCGAGAGCGCGAGCGGCTGACAGGAGACCAGACGTGCGTGACATCCTTGACCAGATCGGCAAGTGGTGGGATGCGGGGGACACGTTCGGGCTGGCCACGGTCGTGCAGACGTTCAGCAGCGCGCCGCGCGAGCCCGGTGCGGCGCTGGCCGTCTCACCGCACGGCGAGGTCGTGGGGAGCGTGTCGGGCGGCTGCGTCGAAGGCGCCGTTTACGAGCTGTCCGGCGAGGTGTCCGCGAGCGGGCAGGCCGTGCTGCAGCGGTACGGGATCAGTGACGACACTGCCTTCACCGTAGGCCTGACCTGCGGCGGGATCATCGACATCTTCGTCGAGCCGGTCAGCAGGGACGGCTACCCGCAGTTCGGCGAGATCGCGGAGGCGGTGCGGGCGGCCGAGCCGGTCGCGGTCGCGACCGTGATCGCCGGACCGGGCCAGATCGGGGCCCGCCGGGCGATCTGGCCAGCCGATCGCGAGTCGCGGTCATCGGGCTCGCTCGGCTCGGGGGACCGTCTCGACCAAGCCGTCGACGACGACGCGCGGGGGATGCTCGCGCAGGGGCTGACCGGCGTACGCAAGTACGGCCCCGACGGCCAGCGCCGGCTCGATGACCTGTCCGTATTCGTGCAGTCGTTCGCGCCGCCGCCGCGGATGCTGGTGTTCGGGGCGATTGACTTCGCCGCCGCCGTGGCGAGGATCGGCAAGTTCCTCGGCTACCGGGTCACCGTGTGCGACGCCAGGCCGGTGTTCGCGACGAGCGCCAGGTTCCCCGACGCTGACGAGGTCGTGACCGACTGGCCGCACCGCTACCTGGCCGGGATCACGACGGACGAGCGAACGGTGATCTGCGTGCTGACCCACGATCCCAAGTTCGACGTCCCGGTGCTCGAGGTCGCGCTTCGCGTGCCCGCCGCGTACGTCGGGGCGATGGGCAGCCGGCGCACCCACCTTGACCGGCTTGACCGGCTCCGCGAAGTGGGAATGTCCGAAGATGAGCTTGGCAGGCTCCGTTCTCCGGTCGGCCTCGACCTGGGAGCGCGCACACCGGAAGAGACGGCCGTCGCCATCGCCGCCGAGCTGATCCAGCTGCGATGGGGCGGGTCAGGCCAGCCGCTGACCCAGACTGACGGCCGCATCCATCATTTCGCCGGGCAGCTCGCCGGAGACCCGTCCCGCGCATGACCGGGTCGCATGGCGGCGTGACAGGGCTCCTGCTCGCGGCGGGCAGCGGCAGCAGGCTCGGCAGGCCCAAGGCGCTCGTCGAGCTAGGCGGGCTGACTCTCGCCGAACGCGGGGTCGCACTGCTGCGCGACGGCGGTGCCGACCCGATCGTCATGGTGACCGGCGCCGTCGGCGTCGAGCTGCCGGGCGTGACCGCCGTGCGCAATCCGGACTGGCGGACCGGCATGGGCTCGTCGCTGCGGGCGGGCTTGGCCGCGCTCCCCGCTGACAGCCTGGCGGTCGTGATCGCGCTGGTAGACCAGCCGCTGATCGGCCCGCAGACCGTCAGGCGGCTGATCGCGGCGTTCGCCGGCGGTGCCGAGCTCGCGGTCGCGGCCTATGCTGGCCAGCGCCGCAACCCGGTCCTGATCGGCCGGACGTACTGGCCTGAGGTGGCGGCTGCCGCCGAGGCTGACCTGGGGGCGCGAGAGTTCCTGCGGCGGCGTTCTGACCGGATCACGCTGGTGGAATGCGGCGACATCGGCCGTGCGGACGATATCGACACTCCCGGGGACCTGCGCCGAATCGCGGTGATGATGGCGGACGGGCAATCCGTTCACCCTGCGGGTTAAAGGACTTCGAGTCCCCAGGTGTGCGTCACGCTGTCGGCTGGCGCCAGCGTCAGCCGGTCATCTCCGGTCACGAACGAGTTCGGCGGGCAGGTCATCGGCTCGATGGCCACTGCCCGGCGGCGGTGCGCGGCGGCCAGCGCGTCGCCGGTGAACACCTGCAGCCAGTCGTACCCCGGACCGGTCCACATGCCAAGCGCGATCGAGTCATCGCGCAGGCGCGTCCAGGCGCGGCCGGTTTCGTCCCTGGCGAGGCCGGTCAGCGCGTGATCGAGCTTGGTGTCCGCGATCTGGTGCGATGACCGGAAGTCGAACTGGGAGCCGGTGACGTCCTTCGGCGGTCCGGTCGGGATGCCGCGGTCGTCGGCCGGCAGCCACTGCGACGCGGGAAGCTCGAGTTCGCAGCCGTCGATCTCGGGCGCTCCGGTGGTGAGGTAAGGATGGCAGCCGGTGCCGTATGGCGCGGGCTGGGAGCCGACGTTGGTGGCCGTGACGGAAACCCGGAGACCGGTGGCCTCGTCGAGCCGGAAGTTGGCCGACAGTTCCAGGCAGAAGGGGTAGCCGGGGCGGCCGAGCAGGGTATGCGTCAGCGTGATCTCGTCCGCGATGTGCGCCGCCGGTTTCCAGTTGACCCAGCGCGTCAGGCCGTGGATGGCGTTGCCCCTGGCGGCTTCGCTGAGCTCAAGCTGGTAGGTGGTGCCTCCGAACGCGTAGCTGCCGCCGTCGATGCGGTTCGGCCACGGGGCGAGTAGCTGGCCGGCGCCGCCGGGCGGTAGCTCGTCCTCGTCGTAGCCCGTGAGCAGCGGCCGGCTGTCGTGGCTGAGGCGACGAAGCCCGGCGCCAAGTTCGGTCACCGTGGCTCGGTAGCCGCCGGCCTGAATCTCGTACTGCGCTCCGGTCAGGGGAACCGCGTTCGGCTTGTTCATGGATCCAATTGTCGCGGCTGGGGACCGAGTTTGCCGGTGAGACACGTGGTGTTTCGCGATCTTCAGACGGCAGCGCGCCTTGCCAGCGCGGCCCCGGGGGGGTCAGTCGCGCGGGGCTAGGGCGCCGGTGCGCACGGCATCGGCCACGAGGACGCCGAACAGGTAGAAGTAGGCCGACTCTTCGTCTTGGAACACCCGCACCTCGTGCCGGGCTCCTGCGGCGGCGTTGAACACCTCGAAGCCCTCGTCGGTCCGTACGAGGCACATGGCTCCGTCCACGTCCTCGCCGATGGCGTAGGCCGCTGCCGGAATCGCGGCTTGGGCAGCGAGGTCAGAGAAGATCTTCTGAGTCGGGAGCCGGCGCTTGGTGGCGCGGCGGCGACGGGTCGGAGCGGCCTGTTCCGGCTGGTCGGGCGCCGGCAGGTCTTCGGCGACCGCAGGTGCGACAGGGTCGATCACCGGCGTGGGCTGTGGTGCGTGACTCTGCGGGATCCAGGAGGGCACGGACGTCGAATTCGCCATGGCCTGATGAGCCATGTTGGAGGCGTCCGAGATGCCGGCGGGCGGCCCTGCGACAGGCGGCATGTGGCCAGGCGATGCGGGCGCTTGCGGTGCGGGCGCTTGCGGTGCGGGGGCGGGGGCTTGCGGTGCGGGGGCTTGCGGTGCGGGCGCAGGCGCTGGCTGCGCTGGTGCCTGGGACGCAGGCCCGGGCTGATGGGGTGGGCTCTGGTTCTCGCTGACTGCGTTCGGCGCGCCGATGACCGCCGCGCTGGGCTGGCTAGGCGCCTCGACCCGCGGATTGCTGGCGCCCGGGTCTGCCTGAGCTGTAACTGCCTGGCTGCCGGGCAGCGTGGCCGCTGACTCGGCCACGGGCCCGTGAGCTGCCGGCGCGGCGGTAGCCGGCTGCGGGGGTGGCGCTGCGGGCATCGGGCCGGTGGTCGGCTCGGGTGACCTGAGGACCGCCTGCACCTGACCCGCCGGCGCTGTCTGATGAGGAAATGGTGCCGGGCCTGCGGGCTGGGGCAAGGCACCGGCCTGTTCTGCGTCGGCCTGTTGAGTCGAAGTGTCGGGCTGTGACTGGGCACCAGGCAGGATCGAGGTTTCGGGCTGTACTCCGACCCCAGATTGTGCCGGCTGCTGAGGTATCTGCGGCTGCGTGTAGCTGAACGGCGTTCCTCGGCTGGCAGCTAGTTGCTCGTGCGAAACTGGCTGTCCCTGCGGTCCGTAGTGGGCCTGGGCGCTGAGCCGGGCTTCCTGAGCGTTCGAGCGTGGCTGTGCCTGCGGGGCTTGCTGTGCGTGCGGGGCGGGCTGTGCGTGCGGGGCTTGCTGTGCGTGCGGGGCTTGCTGTGCCTGGGCGATTTGCTGTTGGTGCTGGTCGGCCTGAGCTGGGGTCGGCGCCTGGGGCACAGACTGCCCCTCGGCGGCTGGGCGCGGCAGGAGATCCTGCTGGGCGCTTGGTTCGGGCTGGACCTCGGCATCGGGCTGGAGTCGCGGGATTTGCTGCACCTGCCCGGCCGGTTGCGCCGCAATCACGGATGCCAGCTGGATGGCCGGTTGCGGTGCGGCGTCGGCCAGTTGCGAGATGTAGTGCTGCGGCTGATCGGCGGGCTGCGGCGCGGCTATTGGCTGCGGCGAAACGGCGGGCTGCGGCGCGGCGGGCTGAGTTGAGGTTATTGGCTGCGTTTGCGGGGCCGGATGTGCCACTGGGGGCTGAGCCTGGACCGGAACCGCTGTGCCCGCGTGCGTCTGGGTACCAGGGCGGGTCCCCGCGCCGTTCTGCGCCGGTACGGAATCAGGTGCGGGTGGGGCGGGCTGGGCAGGCGCGACACCGGTCGGCGGGGCCAGGGCGTCCGCGGCGGGTGCCGCCGGCGAGACTGGCGCTGGTGCCTGAGGCTGGGCAAGAGCCTGAGCGGTTGACGGCTGCACCGATACCGGAGCGGTGGCGGGAATGTGGTCGGCGACCTGGTTCGGCTGTTGGACTTGGAGCGGACCGGCGAGGCTGGCATCAGTCGCCGGATCGCTCGGCAAGGCGAGCGTCGGAACGAGTCGCGGCACCGACTGCGCCTGTAGCGTCGCGCCGGGCGGGTCCTCGTGAGGTGCCTGCGGCTGCTGAGCCAGGAGCTGCTGTTGGGGCACCTGGGCCTGCTGGATCAGCTGCGGCTGCTGAGGCACTCGAGGGTGCTGGGGCGCTTGGAGCTCCTGGATCACATGCGGCTGCTGGGGCAAAAGAGCCTCATGAGGCTGCTGGGATACTTGGACGTGGGGCGTTGTTTGGATCTGTGGCGCGGCTTGGGCCTGGGGCGCGGCTTGGGGCAGCGGCATCTGGTGGGCCGACTGCGCCGGGGCTTGCTGCGCTGGGGCTTCCTGGGGCGGCCGGGCCTGCTGGGTCCGAGGGGCCGGAGGAGCCTGGCTAGCTGCGTCAGCGGGCTGGCCAGCCGGCCGAGCTTGGCCGGATGGGCTGGATTGGTCCGCTTGCGCGGCTTGAGCACCTGACTGGGCGCGTCTCGTATTTGCCGAGCGCGCCTGGGCGCTCTTCTGGCGGCGGGCCGCCGTAGTGGTGGCGCGCAGCGCCTGGGCTTCGAGCGGGAGCGGCGGCTCGTCGACTGCTGGAATGGCGATGCCAGATTGGTCGGTGGGGCGCAGCACGTTGGGATCGGACCGTGACAGCCCGGGTAGCGGCAGGTCGCGTCCTGGACCCGAGTGGTCACCGGGAACCGCGCCAGGTGGCGGGAAGCCCAGCCCGCTGTCAGTTCGCGCGAAACTGTCGCGGTGCGGTGGCGCGTCGGCAGCATCATTGATGCCGGGGTTCAGATAGCCGCCCGGCCGTGACAGAAAGCCGCCATCAAGCTGATCACTCGGACCGGCTGGGCCGACCGGATCGACCGGGCCGGACATGCCGACTGGGCTGGACATACCGACTGGGCCGAGCGGTCCAAGCGGGTCGTCGCCCGGCTGGCTCTGTGCTGGCCGCTTCTGCTGGCCGCTGTCCGCTGGCCGCTTCTGCTGGCCGCTGTCCGCGCGGCGCATCCACTGGCCGCTGTCGGCCGGGCGCATCCACTGGCCGCTGTCGGCCGGGTGCGCCCACTGGTCGCCGTCTGCTGGCCGCAGGTACTGGTCGCTGTCCGAGGAGGGGATCAGCGGCAGCCGCTGCTCAACGATGTCGGTGACTTCCTGACGCGGCGTGATCAGCTCAAAGACGCCTCGATCGACCTCCCAGTAGCCAAGCTGCGCGGCCCGGAGCGCGTCATGGCCGAGGTAGACGATGTGGAGGCGGTCCGTCAGGTCGTCCAGGATAACGCAGCGCTCTCCCCGGAACGTGCCGATCGGCCTGGACTCGTACAGCGACTGCACCTGCACGCGGTCTATCTGCTTGCGCCAGTGGCCGGTGGCCGGCTCGAACCTCAGTTCCTCTGGCGGCGGGCAGGCCGCGAAGAGCACGACGTCGAATTCGCTCGGACCTACACCTGCCTCGTAGGGTGCCCCCTGGTAACTGGCAAGGATCCGATATCGCATCGTCAGCTCCCCTCCGCAGGCCGCAGCCACACCTGTCCGTCGTAGCGCGCGATGAAGTCCTCGTTGCCGGGAGTGATTCGGTGGATCTCGGTCCCGACGGGGATAGGCATCAGGTCGACGTAGAACTCCGGAATCGGGCGGCTCGGCCACGATGTGTAGCCAGTACCGGTGAATGGATGCTTGCCCGTCCAGTCTCCGCCACGATCTACAGAATAAGGGACTTTGTAAGATTCTGGGACAGCTGCTGACCATCGCAGCACGTAGACCTCGGGCATGTCCGGACGGAACTCAGAGCCGTCGTAGCCCAGATCTAGTGCGCTGTACAGATCGGCGGGGCCGGAGAACGAGCAGTCGGCGAGCCGGTAGACGAAGCCGGCAATGACAGCACGACGGCCGGTCAGATACGGCTCGACGAGGCGCGGCGGGATCGGCTTCTGCAGCATTGTCCCCGCCTCGACGACCGGTGGTGCCTGAGGGATGTTCCGCACTCGCTCCCCTGGGATCTGAATACTGGTGCAGTTCTATGAAACTCTCAAATCGCAAGTTGTGTACTTAACTTCTGGTGAGAACCGCCACTGCTTCCGAACGGGACGCCCGCGCAGAGCGGGAGCGCGCGCCGGGCGACAGAGTACTAGTGTCGGATACGTCCGGGCCGTCGCGACTAGATTAAGATGCCTGAATGCCGCCGGGCTGCCTTCATGCCAGGAGTGCCCGGTTGCCTGCCTCCCTGGGTGCTGGCGGATGCCCCTCATTACAGTTGGCCGTGTGCTGGGCATCAGCGGTGGAGACCCGTCATTCCGCGACGACGACGGTTCGGCGCATCCCGACGTCGCTGATGCGCTGAGCAGGTTCGCGCTAGGCAAGGGCAGCGAGCGCGAGGTACTGACCGCGCTCGCGGGCTGCCGCTTGCTCGTGCCCGTCGTCGCAGTTCTTGCGGACGACGACGATGCGGCAGATCGGACTGGCCAAACCGATAAAACCGATAAAACCGATAAGTCCGGTAAAGGCAGCACTCGTGCGCTCGGCGAGTCTGCCGGGCTTGGCGAGTCTGCCGTGCTCGATGAGTCTCGGACTATCTCTGAGCCCGCACTCAGACCAGCCACGCGGAGCGAGAAGGCCACCGACGTCGCGATGCCCACGCTGATCGGCCTGGATGGCAGGCGGGCGCTGCCGGCCTTCACCTCGCTTGAGTCGCTGAAACGGTGGCGAGCTGACGTCAGGCCGGTGCCCGCGGCGGCGCTCGCCGTCTGGCAGGCGGGCTGCGCCGAGGCGTCAGCCGTGGTCGTGGATGTCGCCGGCCCGGTGCCCTTGGCCGTGGAGGGAGTCAGGCTCGCCGCGCTCGCCCGAGGCGAGCCGCCGCCATTGCCGGCCGATGATCCTGACGTCCACGAGGTCGTCGCTGACGCGCTGGCCGCGCGGCTTGACGTCGCGTCCTTCGAACTCGAACCAGCCGACGATCATGACCTGGCGATCGTCTTGACGCTGACGGCGCAAGCGGCGTCGCGCGGCGCCGCGCGCCAGGCGGCCGCTCTCGGTGCCGAGATCGTCAACGCCGTCATGACTCGCCTCGGGGCGCGGTTGCGGCGCGGAGTGGCGGTCTACCTCGCGAACGAGACCGACACCGGCTAACCGGCGACGCCCTTCGCACCGTTTGAGGCTGTTCAGGTGGAATGTCGGATACTGGGCGAGGCCGGGGTTGGTGCCTGCCAAGATGAATGACCTTGTTGGCTAATCGGAGGTTCAGGCTGCGGGGTGCCGTGCTCCGGCCCGGCGCCGCCGGGGCAGCGTGAGCATCGCGGCCCTTCCTGTTGCTGTTAGCGGTCCTTTCTGACAGCAACGTGGCCTCCCCGTTGCTGTCGGGAGAGGCTGCTGAAAAACCCCGAAAAATCCATGATCGCGATCGAAGAACCGCAGGTCAGGGAGTCGGGTTCGCGACGAAAACGGGGTTTTTCAGCAGCCTCTCGGGACAGCATGAGGGAGGCCATGTTGCTGTTAAAACCAGTGATCAACAGCAACAGGGAGGTCACGTTGCTGTTGGGGGCGGGCGTGACCAGAAACCTGGGCCGTCCCGATGCTGTCGCGAGCCGGGCCGCCGGGCTGCGGGCCGCCGGGCCGGAGCGTGCTCCCGCCTGGCTATTCCGCAAGATGCCCGAAAAGGCTCCGCCCGACTCGATCACGAATCACGCGGCAGCCTCCCTGGAGGCCGTCGGGTGACTCGTGATCAGGATCGGGGAGCTTGTTCCGGCATCGTGGCGGAGAGTTTCTCGCTCCGGGGAGTTGCCAGTGCGGGGGCGGCAGGTGCGATGATCCGTGATCATGGTCGCGGGCATGATCACCGAACTTCACACCTGTCCTGGAGGCTGTCGCGTGACTCATGACCGCCCGGGCACCCACTCGCCCCGGCCTGGCCCGCAAGGCCCGGTCCCGCAAGGTGATACGGTGCGGGTCTTGCGGAGCGGGCCGGGCTTGGTTCCGGCGGTACGGGTTGTCTCGCCGGTGTTCGCGGTTGGTTCCCGTTCTGCGGCATGATCGCGGAGAGTTCCCGCGCCGGAGCATGATCGCGGAGCGTTCTCCGTCGTTACCGCGGAGACTTCTCGCAGTACGGAGTGTTTGCCGTTCTATGTGCGGACAACGCTCCGCGCAACGACAACTCTCCGCGCCGGAGCCGACAATTCTCCGTGCCAGGGCGGGGAAGGCTCCGCGTAGCGGGAAGTCTCCGGGAACCTGGGAAGAGTCTCGCCGCTGAGCCGCCGAAGCTTGACCTTCCAAGATCCCGAGCCACCCGACAGCCTCCCTGACCTGGGTGATCTTCCGTGATCATGGTCTCGATCACGATCACGGAAACCAGCCCCCCCGGGGGCTGCCGCGCGGCTCGTGATCAGGATCGGGGGGCCTGTCCGGCATCGTTGGGGGAGTTTTCGCCGGTCTGGTCACTCCCGGCACCGCTCAAGCCGCCCGCCTGCGCGGAGTGGGCGCCGCGCAGGCGCTGCATGAACCGGTGCGAGGCAGAGGGTAGTGCGCGCGCGGGTGCGGGCGGAGGGCCCGTGCGCGGACGGAGTAGGGCGGAGGGCGGTGCGCGGGCGGAGGAGGGCGCGCGGGCGGAGGGGCCGAGGGCAGGCGGGGTGCGCGGGCGGAGGCGGGCGCGCGGGCGGAGGCGGGCGCGCGGGCGGAGGCGGGTCTGGCGGGCGGCCGTGGGAAGATCGGCTGCATGTTGCGCTGGTTGACGGCCGGGGAGTCGCACGGCCAGGCTCTGGTTGCCATCTGCGAGGGCGTGCCCGCAGGGGTCGAGATCTCCACGGCCGACATCGCCGCCGCGCTGGCCAGGCGAAGGGCCGGGTACGGCCGGGGTGCCCGGATGAAGTTCGAGCAGGACGAGGCCGAGCTCACCGGAGGAGTGCGGCACGGCAGGACGCTCGGCGGGCCGGTGGCGATCCGCATCGGCAACACCGAGTGGCCGAAATGGACCGCGGTCATGTCGTCTGACCCGGTCACCGAGGAAGAGCTAGCCGGCCAGGCCAGGAACGAGCCGCTCACCCGCCCCCGTCCCGGCCACGCCGACCTCGTCGGCATGCAGAAATACGGCTTCGACGACGCGAGGCCCATCCTGGAGCGGGCAAGCGCACGGGAGACAGCCGCCAGGGTCGCCCTGGGCGAACTCGCCCGGCGGTTCCTGAGCCAGGCCCTCGGCGTCCAGATCCTCAGCCACGTCATCTCGATCGGCACGGTAAGCGTCCCGCCGGGCACGCTCCCCGAGCCTGGCGACCTCGAGGCCATCGACGCGGACCCCGTCAGGTGCCTGCACCCGAGGACCAGCCAGGCCATGGTCGAGGAGATCGAGGCGACCAGGCGGGACGGCGACACGCTCGGCGGCGTCGTCGAGGTCGTCGCGCACGGCCTGCCGCCGGGCCTGGGAAGTCACGTGCACTGGGACAGGCGGCTCGACGGGCGGCTTGCCGGTGCCATGATGAGCATCCACGCGATGAAGGGCGTCGAGATCGGCGACGGCTTCCAGACCGCGACCCGCCGCGGGTCGGCCGCCCACGACGAGATCGCCCTCAGCGACGATGGCACCACGGTCCGCAGGCTCACCAACCGGGCCGGCGGCATCGAAGGCGGCATCAGCACCGGGGCGCCGGTGAGGGTGCGGGTGGCGATGAAGCCGATCTCGACCGTTCCGAGGGCGCTGGCGACCATCGATGTCCGCACCAGGGAGCCGGCCAGGGCCATCAATCAGCGCAGCGACGTCACGGCCGTCCCGGCTTCCGGTGTCGTCGCCGAGGCAATGGCGGCGCTCGTCATCGCGGATGCGGCCATCGAGAAGTTCGGCGGCGATAGCGTGGCTGAGACCCGCAGGAACCTGACCGGCTACCTGGAGACGCTGGCAATCCGATGACCCACCCGACCCATCCGGCCGATCCCGGCCAGCACCAGCCCGTGCCACATCAGCCTCTTGCCATCCTGATCGGCCCGCCAGGCGCGGGCAAGACCACGGTCGGCATGCTGCTCGCCGAGAAGCTCGGCGTCAGCTTCACCGACACCGACGCCGAGATCGAGTCAGCCGCGGGCAAGCCGGTCGGCGACATCTTCGTCGAGGACGGCGAGCCGGCGTTCCGCGAGCTGGAGCGGGCCGCCGTCGCCACCGCACTGGCCAGCAGCGACGGCGTCGTCGCGGTCGGCGGCGGCGCCGTCATGGACCCCCGGACGCGGGAGAGCCTGCGAGGCCGCCGAGTTGTCTACCTGGAAACCGGGTTCGCCGTCGCTGCCCAGCGGGTCGGGCTCGGCCAGGCCAGGCCGCTGCTGCTGCGCAACCCGCGCGGCACCCTCAAGGCGCTGCTCGACCAGCGGCTGCCCGTCTACAGCCAGCTCGCCTGGATCACCGTCGGCACCGACGACGCCGACCCCGGGCAACTGGCCGACGAGCTCGCCGCGAGGATCAGCGCCCCATGAGCACCAGCGGGCGCACCACCCGCGCCACCCGCATCACCGTCGCCGGGGAACGCCCCTACGACGTACTCGTCGGCACCGGCATCGCCGGCGAGCTGCCAGGGCTGGTCGGCGACCAGGCCCGGACGGTCGTGCTCATCCACGCTCACGGCATCGAGCACCTGGCGAGGCCCGCCGAGCAGGCCCTTCTGGCCGCCGGGTACACAGTCCGCGTCGAGGCAGTGCCAGCGGGCGAGAAGGCCAAGGACATCACTGTCGCGACGTCACTCTGGTCCGCCCTGGCAGCACACCGGACATCCCGTTCCGACGCGATTGTGGGATTGGGCGGCGGCGCGGTGACCGACCTTGCCGGCTTCGTCGCCGCGACGTGGCTGCGGGGCATCCGCGCCGTGCTCGTGCCGACCACGCTGCTCGGGATCGTGGACGCGGCGATCGGCGGCAAGACCGGGATCAACACGCCTGCCGGGAAGAACCTGGTCGGCGCCTTCCACCCGCCGGGCGGCGTGCTCGCCGACCTGGGTGCCCTGGCGACCCTGCCCGCGCGCGAGTACGTGAGCGGGATGGCCGAGGTGATCAAGGCCGGGTTCATCGCCGATCCGCGGATACTCGACCTGATCGAGGAGGACCCGGCTGGCGCCGTCACCCCCGGCGGCAGGCACGAGCGCGAGCTCATCGAGCGCGCCATCGAGATGAAGGCCGGTGTCGTCGCGGCTGACCTGCGGGAAGCCGACGCCGGGCGGCGGGAGTCGCTCAACTACGGGCACACGCTGGCGCACGCCATCGAGCGAGCCGAGGACTACGCGATCCCGCATGGGGAGGCGGTGGCGATGGGGATGATGTTCGCCGCGAGGGTCAGCAGGCTCGCTGGCCGGCTCGACGACGCCACGGCACGGCGGCACGGCGAGGTACTGGCCGCAGTCGGCCTGCCGACCAGGTACGAAGCCGCGCCCTGGGAGCGACTGCGGGAGACGATGGCGGTCGACAAGAAGTCCAGGGGTGCCAAGCTGCGGCTCGTGGTGCTCGACGGCCTCGGCAAGCCCGGCATCCTGACCGACCCGCCCGAGCAGTTGCTCGCCAGCGCCTACGCGGAGGCATGAGCGGTGCGCACCGTGCTTGTGCTCAACGGCCCGAACCTCTCCCGCCTCGGCTCACGCGAGCCCGACGTCTACGGCACCGCGACTCTCGACGACGTCGCCAAGGCCTGCGAGTCGACTGCCGCCGAGCTTGATCTGGCCACGGAGTTCCGTCAGACAGACGATGAGGCTGAAATGATCGCCTGGGTGCATGAGGCCGCTTCCGGGCGAGTGCCGATCGTGCTGAATCCCGCCGCGTTCACGCACTACTCATACGCGCTCGCAGATGCCCTGGCGATGCGCACGGCGCCGCTGATAGAGGTGCACCTGTCGAACCCGGCCGCCAGGGAGGAGTTCAGGCATACCTCGGTCGTGGCGGCCGTGGCGGACGGTACCGTCGCGGGGTTCGGGCTCATGTCGTACCAGCTCGCGCTTCGCGCGGTGGCCGGCCTGCTGGCGGCTGGCGCCGGTTCGGGCTGATACTTGGTTACTCGCCAGTTACTGGTCGTCCGGCAGGTCGCCGGCCTGGCCCGGCAGGGATGAGGTCACGTTGCGCATCGGGATGTCACTGAACTACTCGGGCGGGTTCGCCGAGACCGTCGTCGAGCTGGCCGACTACGAGAAGGCCGGCCTCGACATCGTCTTCGTGCCAGAGGCGTACAGCTACGACGCGGTCAGCCAGCTCGGCTACGTGGCGGCGAAAACAGAGCGGCTGCAGCTCGCCTCCGGGATCATGCAGCTGTACACAAGGACCCCGACGCTGACCGCCATGACGGCGGCGGGGCTGGACTATGTGTCGAACGGGCGGTTCAACCTGGGGATCGGGGTCTCCGGGCCGCAGGTGATCGAGGGCTGGCACGGGGTGCCTTACGACGCTCCGGTCGCCAGGACGCGGGAGACCATCGAGATCTGCCGGGCGGTCTGGCGGCGCGAGCGGCTCGTCTACGAGGGCAAGCAGTACAAGATCCCCTTGCCGGCGGGCCAGGGCACAGGCCTCGGCAAGGCGCTGAAGCTCATCAACCACCCGGTGCGGGACCGCATCCCGATCTTCGTGGCGGCCGTCGGGCCGAAGAACACCGAGCTGGCCGCCCGGCTCGCCGAGGGCTGGCAGCCGATCTTCTACTTCCCCGAGAAGGCGTCGTCGATCTGGGGTGCCTCAGTGGCGGCGGGCAAGGCCAAGCGCGATGCGTCGCTGCCTGCCCTGGACGTCATCGCTCAGGCGACGCTGGCGATCGGCGACGACGTCGCTGACCTGGTCGAGTTCGGCCGGCCGACGATGGCGCTGTACATCGGCGGCATGGGCGCGCGCGGGCAGAACTTCTACACCAAGCTGGCCTCGGACTACGGCTATCCGGACGAGGCCGTCGCGATCCAGGACGCCTACCTGGATGGCCGCAAGGACGAGGCGGCCGCCTTGGTGCCCAGGTCGCTGCTCGAGGGGATCTCGCTGATCGGGCCCAGGTCATATGTGGCCGAGCGGATCGCGGCGTACAAGGAGTCGGGCGTCACCACGCTGAACGTCCAGCCCATCGCCTCGACGCACGCCGAGCGGGTCGCCCTCATCGAGCAGATCAAGGAACTGGCCGCGTAGCGGGCGAGGTGACCGGGCGGCGCCCGGATGTCGTGCCTTGGTGCTGGGTAGTGTTTTGGCATGGCCTTTCGGCAAGAAGCACGATCCAGGAGACGGGCAGAAGCGGACAAAAGGCCTCGGGTCGTTATTGTCGGCTGCGGTTTCGCTGGCCTGACCGCGCTGACCCGTCTCGCGAAGACGGGCATGAACGTCACGCTCGTGGACCGGAACTCCTACAGCACCTTCCAGCCGCTGCTCTATCAGGTCGCTACCGCCGGGCTGACCTCTGCCGACGTCGCGTATCCGGCGTGGACGGCCGTGCGCAAACGGAAGGCGATGTTCCACCATGGCGAGGTCACCCACGTTGACTGCGATGCCCGGCAGGTGCTGCTCGGCGACGGTTCGGTGCTCGGCTACGACTACCTGATCATGGCGACCGGGGTCAGCGCCGCGTTCTTCGGGGTGGATGGCGCCGCCGAGCACAGCTTCAGCCTGTATACCAGGCACGACGCGATCAGGCTCCGCAACCAGCTGATGGCCGAGCTGGAGACCCGGAGCGTACCGGGGAATGACAGCGACCTCGGCATCACGATCGTCGGAGGCGGGGCGACCGGCGTCGAGCTGGCGGGGACGCTCGCCGAGCTGAGGAACATCGCGCTGCCGGCGTCGTTCCCCGAGATCGACCGCAAGCGGATCTGCGTCACGCTGATCGAGCTCGGCCCGGCTCTGCTCGCTCCCTTCGCGCCGAAGCTGCGCGATTATGCCCGCCGTGAGCTGCTCGGCCGGGGGGTGGATGTCCGATTGAGCACGAAGATCGAGCGGGTGGAGCCCGGGGGCGTGGTGCTGTCCGATGGCTCCGAGCTGGCGAGTGACCTGACCGTCTGGGCCGCCGGGATCTCCGGGCCGGAGTGGATCGGCAAGCTCGGCCTGCCGACCGGGCGCGGCGGGCGCATCCTCACGGGTCCTGATCTGCGTGCCAGCGGCCAGGACCGGATCTTCGCGGCAGGCGACATCGGGATCATCGACGGATCGCCCCTTCCTCAGCTCGCCCAGCCCGCGATTCAGCAAGGACGCCACGCCGCCGATCAGATCCTGCGCCTGGAGGCAGGCCGGGCGACGCAGCCGTTCAGCTACAAGGACAAGGGGACCATGGCGACGATCGGCCACCGGTCGGCCGTGGTCGAGTTGCCCAGCCACATCCGGGTCCGCGGCACCCTCGCCTGGCTCGCCTGGCTGGGCCTGCACCTGCTGTACTTGCTCGGCGGACGGAACCGGATCTCGGCGCTGGTCAATCTCTCCTGGCGGTACCTGACCTGGAGCCGGGGCGGCGGCGTGATCATCGGAGACGATGACGAGCACCCGCGGTAAGCCGTCGGCGTCCGGTGGCCGGGTGCCGCGGTTACAGTTCATTCATGCCCGACATCCACGAATCGCGGCGCGCCAGGGCGCGGAAGCAGGTGCGGGCCGCCGGCGCGGATGCCGCGCTGATCACCAGCGGCGTCAACGTCAGGTACCTGACCGGCCTGGTGAGCTCTAACGCGGCGGTGCTGCTCCCGGCTGACGGCGAGGCGGTGCTCAGCACCGACTCCAGGTATGCGGGCACCGCCGAGCGCGACTGCCCGGATGTCGAGTTGCTGCTCGAGCGGGCCGTCGAGGCGGCGCTCGTGCGCCGGGCGCTGGCCGGCGGCCTGAGGACGATCGCGTTCGAGGACAGCGACCTGACCGTGCAGCGGCATAAGGCCCTGACCGCGCTGGGCGCGGGCAGTGCCCGCGGCCCGATGCTCGTGCCGCTCGGCAGCGCGATCGACGAGCTGAGGATGATCAAGGACGAGACCGAGCTGATGCTGCTGGCGCGGGCTTGCGAGATCACCGATCAGGCGTTCACCGCCGTGCTCGGCAAGCTTCGGCCCGGCACCACCGAGCGTGACTTCGCGGTGGCGCTTGAGCGGGCGATGGTAGATCACGGGGCCGAGACGGTCGCTTTCAGCAGCATCGTCGCGTCCGGGCCGAATGGCGCGATACCCCATCACGTGCCCGGCAGCCGCCCGATCCAGGCCGGTGATCTTGTCACGGTGGACTGCGGAGCCAGGTATGAGGGCTATCACGCGGATATGACGCGGACTGTTTCCGTCGGCGCGCCGGCGGCCTGGCAGCGCGAGATCTATGACCTGGTCGCGCGGGCGCAGGCAGCGGGGGTGGCCGCCGCGCTGATCGGGGCGGACGTCAGGGAGGTCGACGCCATCCCCCGGCGCCTGATCGGGGCGGCCGGCGACGGCGGGAATTTCACCCATGGCCTGGGCCACGGCGTAGGGCTCCAGATCCACGAGGCTCCGTGGCTGGGGCACGACAAGACCGGTACACTACAGGACCGGGTCCCTATCACGATCGAACCCGGGATCTACCTGCCAGGTACGGGCGGCGTCCGCATCGAGGATACGCTCGTGATCCGTGCAGGTACCGGGGCGGCGGGATCGGCTCAGTCGCTCACCACCATCACCAGGGAACTGCTCGTCCTGTAGGCATGTCCTACGAGCCCTCGCGGGCTCCGGCGCAGCGGTCCCGCCCGCATGCAGGAGACGCAGAACACGTGGCCACCACGAACGACCTGAAGAACGGCATGACCTTGAGCATCGATGGCCAGCTCTGGAGTGTCGTCGAATTCCAGCACGTCAAGCCGGGCAAGGGCGGCGCGTTCGTGCGGACCAAGCTGAAGAACGTGATGTCAGGCAAGGTAGTCGACCGTACCTTCAACGCGGGTGTCAAGGTCGACGTGGCCAACGTCGACCGGCGCGAGATGCAGTACCTGTACCGCGAATCGGACGAGTTCGTCTTCATGGACACCCAGGACTACGACCAGCCGCGCATCCCCGCCGAGACCGTCGGCGACGCGGCGAACTACCTGCTCGAAGAGCAGACCGTGACCGTCGCGTTCAACGACGGCATCGCGCTGTACGTCGAGCTTCCCGCGGCCGTCGAGCTGACTGTCAGCCAGACCGATCCGGGATTGCAGGGAGACAGGTCGACCGGCGGCACCAAGCCGGCCACGCTCGAGACAGGGGCTCAGGTCCAGGTGCCGCTTTTCATCTCGACGGGCGAGAAGATCAGGGTCGACACCCGTTCCGGCGATTATCTCGGCCGGGCGTGACCGCCTGCGGGGCTAGCCGGCGCGGGGGCTGCCGCAGCGGTTGCCGTGGAGGCTGCGGTGGGGGCTGCCGTGGCGGCGCGTAGCAAGGCGCGCAAGCGAGCACTCGACATCTTGTTTGAATCCGAGATGCGGCGCGAGTCGCCGCTGCACGTGCTGGAGATGCGGACAATTCAGGCCGAGCCGCCCGTAGCCAGTTACGCGGCCGAATTGGTCAGGGGCGTGCAGGCGCACCGCGCCCAGATCGACGAGCTGCTGGCCGCGCACGCCGTGGGCTGGGCGCTTGACCGGATGCCCGCGGTCGACAGGAACATCTTGCGAGTCGGCGCCTACGAGTTGCTGTGGGGCGTGGGGGTTCCGGAGGCGGTCGCGATCAACGAGGCCGTACTCCTGGCTCAGGACCTGTCGACCGAGGCCTCGCCCGCTTTTGTCAACGGATTGCTCGCGAAACTGCTCAAGATCAAGCCCGAGGCCGTGGCCGAATCCGGCGAACTGCCCGGCCCTCCGCCCGATCAGCCGTAGGCGTCCAGCTCGCAGGGGACCGGCGGCGGCTTACGCAACCGTCGCCGGACAGGGTGTCACCAGTGACTAATTAGGGCCATTCACGTATCAGGATCATTCATGAGTGTCCTGCGCGTTGAGGGTGAAATAGATGGTGGCGCCGCCGTCGACGGCGCCTTCGGCCCAGGCCCGGCCGCCATGACGTTCGATGACGCGCCGGACGCTGGCCAGGCCGATGCCAGTGCCGGGGAACTCGCCCGCGTCGTGGAGTCGCTGGAACGGCTGGAACAGCTTGGCGGTGTAGACGGGATCGAAGCCGGCCCCGTTGTCGCGCACGTAGCAGCAGATGGGGGCTTCGCTGACGGGTGTGGTCGCGAACTCGATCGCGGCGTCGTCACGGCGGGCGGTGAACTTCCAGGCGTTGCCGAGCAGGTTCTCCAGCGCTGACCGGATCAGGGCGCGGTCGGCGGTGACCCGGACGCCTTCTTGCACGGTCACCAGGACGTGCCGGCCGGGGTCACGGGCGGCGAGTTCGTGGCAGATGGCGGTGACCTCGGCGCTGAGGTCGAGATCCTGGAGGTTCATCTTGGCCTGGGTCACCCGTGACAGGTGCAGCATGTCATCGGTCAGCGTGGCCAGGCGCGCGCAGCCCGCCTGGACGCGCGCGGCGTACTCGCGGCCTGTCTCGTCGAGCCGGTCGCCGTAGTCCTCCACGAGGATCTCGGCGAACCCGCTCATCCCTCGCAGCGGGGTTCGCATGTCGTGGGCGACGGAGTAAGTGAAGGCCTCCATGTACCCGTTGGCCCGCTGCAGGTGAAAGGTGCGGTCCTGTACCCGCTGTTCCAGGGTCGCGTTCAGCGACCCGAGGTCCTCGGCTGCCCGGCGCAGCCGGCGACGAAAGAAGAGAAGGGCATCCACCACAAGGATGCCGATGACGCCTGCGAGAACGGTGAAGACGGTCAGCTTGCGCCGCAGGTCCGACCGTCGCGAGTCGCCCGCCCCAACGGCGGCGCCCTGGAGGCCTGCGATCACCGTCCGCGCTCGGTCCATCACCCGCTTGCCCTCGTTGGAGTCCACGATCCGCAGCGCGAGGGCGCGATTGCCGCCGCGCGCCAGGTTGACGGTTTCGGCCAGTTCCGTCATCTTCGCTGTGATCAGAGTGCTCAACTTTGCGACATACCGCTGGCCGCCGCGAATCGCTGAAACCTGCGAGTCCAGACGCTGCTGGTCAACTGGGATCGTCGAGAGTGCCCGGTCGTAGGGCTGAAGGTAAAGGGGCTTGCCAGTCAGCAAATAGCCGCGCTGGCCGGTCTCGGCATTGAGCAACTCGATCAGCACGCTGTTGCTGGTCGCGAGGACGCTCGAGGTGCTGGAGCTAGTCGTCCCGTAGCTGACATAGGCCTGCACCGCGAGGGCTGAGCTGGCCGCGAACAGGATCAGGAGCAGCGCTGATGCGAGCGTGAGTACCCGCGGAACCGACGTCACGGACCGGGAGCTAGTCACCGAGAGGTGCTGTGTCAGCACGGACGCTGATGATCGTCAGGCTCAAGACAGCTCCCCCAGGTTTCCACCACAAGGCGCCGATGTTCCGATGCGGCCAGAGGCCCAAGCGACTAACCTCGTCCTTCCCTCCTATCCCAGAGCTAACGCACAAAGCCCAGGTGAGCGGGCTAGCGGGCATTCCCGCGCCGGTGGCATGATCCAACGGAGCCGCACCATGTCACGTGGGCGTGGTCCTGACCCGTCGCGCGGATATCCGCACGGATGTTCGATTACCTTGTCGGTGGCCTCCGCTACAGTCGCAGAAGGAAGGCACGGCTCGCATGAGCGCGACAGCGACAGGGACGGTTGTGGTGGGGCGCGGACAGGCATCGGGCGCCCAGGGCGCGGTACCTGGCAGGTCCGTGTCCCGTGCGCCCGAGGTGGCCGACGATACGGGCTGCCACATCCTGCACATAGACATGGATGCCTTCTACGCGAGCGTCGAGATCAGGGATCGTCCTGAGATCGCCGACAAGCCCGTCATCGTGGCGCATACCGAGGGCCGGGGTGTGGTGCTCTCGGCGAATTACATCGCCAGAGGCTTTGGGGTGCGCTCGGCAATGCCAGCCAGCCGTGCCATGAGGCTTTGCCCGCGCGCCGTTTTTGTCAAGCCGAGGCACCGGCTTTACGGCACCGTGTCGCGGGAGGTCATGGCCATCTTCCAGGCCGTGACGCCGGAGGTGGAGCCGCTGTCGCTAGACGAGGCGTTCCTTGACGTGGCTGGCGCGCTGCGCCGGATTGGCCGGCCAGCGGAGATCGGCCGCATGATCAGGCGCCAGGTCGCGGAGGAACTGGGCATCACCTGCTCGGTCGGCATCGCGTCGAGCAAGTTCGTCGCCAAGCTGGCATCAGTGCACTGCAAGCCCGACGGATTGCTCGTGATTCCCGCTGACCGGGTGCTTGAGTTCTTGCATCCGTTGCCGGTCTCCGCCTTGTGGGGCGTCGGTGACCGTACCGGGAAGCTGCTGGCCAAGCTCGGGCTCCGCACAGTAGGCGACCTCGCGGGTGCGCCGCTCGGGGCACTCGAACGCGAGCTCGGCAAGGCAGTCGCGGCGCACCTGGCAGCGCTGGCCTGGGGCCGCGATGACCGCAAGGTCATACCCGAGGTCAAGGACAAGAGCGTCGGGGCCGAGGAGACCTTCGCCGCTGACATTGGTGATCCCGACGTGATCAGGCGCGAGCTGCTGCGACTTGCTGGTCGCACTGCCAGATCGCTGCGGTCATCGGGATGCGTGGCCAAGACGATCTCGGTCAAGCTCAGGCGAGCGGACTTCACGACCATCACCAGATCGCGCACTCTCGCCGAGCCCACGGATGTCGCACAGCGCATCTATTCGACCGCGTGCGAACTTTATGCCGCGTCCGGCCTCGCTGACGGAACGCTGTTGCGCCTGGTTGGCGTGCGTGCCGCCGGCTTGTCGAAGGCCGTGGATGCGGGCACTCAGCTCATGCTCGATCAGCGCCCGGATTCCTGGCGGGACGCCGAGTCGGCGATGGATCAGATTTCTCGCCGGTTCGGGGCTGGATCCGTGAGCCCCGGCACCCTTGTCACCCCGGCCGGCCGCGGATCCGCCAGATCCCGGCCAGGTTCACCCCCGGCGCCGGACCCGGGGCGGCCGGATTACGCTGAGTAGGTGGGACTGCAGGTAACCACGTGCCTGCAGTGACCATCGCGGTTGATCGCGCACCAACGTCCGCCGCGTGCTCGGCCGTCCCCTTCCACAGAACACGCTGGCACTCGTATTCTGGGGAGAGCCAGGCCGCAGGGGTCGACATTATGTCCGCCCGGCGCGAGTTATTGGGAGGCACCGTGCCGCTTTCCGAGCACGAGCAGCGTCAGCTCGAGCAGATCGAGCAGGCGCTCTACGCCGAGCACCCGCGATTCGCCAGGGCAGTGCGGGCAGCTGATCCGCACGTGCACTACCGGCGCCGGGTCATCTACGCCATGATCGGCTTCGCCATCGGGCTTGCGCTGCTGCCAGTAGGCGTTTCCGTGCCCTACATCGCAGTCAGCGTTGTCGGCTTCGTCGTCATGCTCGGCTGCTGCTATTGGGCAGCGATCAGCTACCGCCGGATGAACGGCCTTCCCGCTGGCCGGATGTCGATCCGGGAACGCGGGCCGCGCCGCCGCAAGGAACCGCGCGGCAGCCGGCGTTCCGGGGGCGGCGGCCTCGGCGAGCGCCTCGAAGAGCGCTGGCGCCGGCGCCAGGAAGGCAGGGGCAACTAGCCCACTCGCGCCAAGGCTCGCGGCTGAGACCGGCGCGCCTCGGACTCGCCCGGCCAGCCTGCGCTCAACGGGGTCCGCGAGAGTCGCGGGGTCCGCGAGCCGCGGGTCTGCCGGGGCTTATGTGGCTGGCGGGGCGTACCCGAGTCGTGAGCAGGGTTCCCGGGTTGTTGCAGGAGAGTTGTCGCATGGGCGCGGCTCTTTGAAGTGAGCTGGTGCTCGCGGGCCGGGCCGGGCCAGGCCCGTCGTTGTGGCAGAGCTGGCGCTATAGCGCGGTCGTTGCGGCATTGACGGGCCTGCCCCGGCCCGTCCCGGGCCGTCGTTGTGACATTGCCGGGGTTCCCCGGCTCCAGCCGCGCCGCTGAACCGGCCTCACTCCCCAAGAGTCGCACCCTTGTCGCATGCGGGAGGATCGTCCGGACCAGGCGACGAAGACCCTCCTCTACGCGGAACCCGCGTCGGGAACCGCTCGCGCCGGGCGCTGGCTCAGGATTCGCTGGCTGAGGGGACCCAGCCGGTCACCTGGCCGAAGCCCTGCCGGAAGTTGCGCGTGAACGGCAGGATCGTCGACGCGGGGAACAGCCTGGCCCGCAATCGGGTGATCAAGCTCGAGTTACGCGCCAGTGACCTGCGGACCTGGACCACGTCAGCGCGCACGCCGTTGGCGGTTGCCGGAGTAGGCGCATACCGGCAGCGCTCGACGACGGTGGCGATGCGGCCGATGGCCTGGCGCGCCCGTTCGTCGATGTTGGAGTCGTCGCTGAGCCGCCTGGCCACCGCCCTCGGTGACTCGCTAGACCGGCGGCCGATGCCGTAGTCGTCGAGGTCCGCGCAGACCTCCTGCCAGGCCGCGTTCGCGAGGCTGGAATCGTCGGCGGCCGCGCGCCAGCGCCTGCGCCTCGTGTAGGTGCGCGCCACCCCCGGGACCGAGGCAGCGACGATAAGGAGCACGAGCAGCCCTAGCGCGATCTGGCCGACGGGAACGGGCGAGCTCAGCTTGGGAGTCGGGACCGTGCTCGACGGCGCGAGCGGGTCGTTTCCCTGGTTGTTCAGGTGATGCCGGATGTTGCTGTTGATGCCCGTGCCCTGCTGCTTGCCCTTGGTCTTCGAGTTGCCCGTGCCGCCCTGGGTGGCCGGGCCGGTCTTGCCCGATCCGCCGGACAGAGCGTACGACGGCTGCACCGCCGTGCCCTGGCCGTTCGGGCCGCCGGGAGTTGGCTCGAACCGCAGCCAGCCGAGCCCGGAGAAGTAGAGTTCCGGCCAGGCGTGCGCGTCGGAGGTCGTGACCTGCCAGTTGCCGCCCTGGTGCTCGATGCCCGAGGTATAGCCGACGGCGATCCGGGACGGGATGCCTTCGAGCCGCGCCAGCACGGCCATCGCGAAGGCGAATTGCTCGCAGAAGCCGCGCTTGTCGGTAGTGAGGAACCGCAGCAGCCCCTGCGGCGTGTTCGGCAGGTCGGTCTTGAGCGTGTAGTGGAATCCTCCGGTCTGGAAGTAGTTCTCCAGTGCCTTCGCCTTGTCGAACGGCGAGGTCGCGTTCTTGGTGACCGTGTTGGCGATGGACTGAAGCTGATGCGCGACCGGTGAGTTGAAACCAAGGTAGCCCTGGCTGATCGCCGGCGGCACGGCGCCGTTCGCGGCTTCCTCTTGCGCCTGGGTGAGGTTGAGCTGGCCGCTGGTCACCGTGTAACTCATGTTCGAGTGGTTGCCGGCGCCTGTGTAGATCATGTCGGTATTGACCGCCTGGCTCCAGGATCCGCCGAGGCTCAGCTGCACAGGCCAGTACGGCGTCGGCAGGAAAAAGATGTTCGCCGCGAATCCAGCCCCGGCTCCGGACACATTGCCCAGCTTGATCTGCGTCCTTGTATGGGTGACCTTCAGTTCTGGCGAAAGGCCCTGCGGCGGGCGCAGTGCCGTCGTGCCGATCGCGATGCTGGGCCGGGGGTAGACGAGGTTCCACACGCCCTTGGCCGCGTCGTAGTTGAGCACGTAGACCTGCAGGTACTGGCCGGCGTCCTGGCCATTCGAGCGATAGGAGAGCACTTTCGCGTTGGTCGGGCTCGCGAGCAGCTTGCTCAGCTGGTCAATCGGAGCGGGCAGGCCGACTCTCACCCTGTTGACGCCACCGGAATGGCTGGCGAAAAGGCGGTGCAAGTTCAGGCTCGGCAGCAGCAGCGGAGCGACGATCGCCGCGCACACGGCCGCAAGCCCGATCCGCCGTCCGGTCGCGGCCAGGCCGCGGATGTCGGCACCGCCGAGGCGGTCGTCTTCGCCCGCGTAGTGCCAGACGGTGACGATCCTGCCCCAGCCGCGGAGCCTGTTGCGCCCGTCCGATGCCAGCAGCGCCAGGTAGCCGGTGGCGGCGAGCACGAATGTGACGATGTTGCCCGGCCCGCCCGCCTTCGCCGCTGTCGCGATCGGCGCCATGTAAATCACCAGCAATGGCAGGCCGGCGATCGCCGGGCGATTCATCCGGACCGCCAGGACATCCACGACGACGGCGGCAAGGCCTATGCTGGCCGCTGCCAGCAGGATCACTCCGGCCGAACTCTGCACCGGCGGCGGCTGCTTGGCCGCGATCATGCCCAGGTTCGCGAGCACCTTCAGGTGGCGCAACGACTTCGCGGTCGGGATCACCAGCGCGATCGACCTGCTGTGCGAGAGCACCAGGTTCAGGTAAAGCAGCAGCGCCGCTAGATAGGTCACGGCGTCGGCGACCGGGGCCAGCCACCGGAACCGGGAAGCGCTGGCGGCGCACACGGCGATAAGGAGCACGCCGAGCGCCTTGAGCCAGTCCGAGTGATCGGCGAGCAGCGGCACGGACGCGGCGGCGGCCAGCACCGTGGCGGTGATCGCGGCGCGGATGGGCACCAGCCTGGTTGCCGTGCCCGCGAGCGCGACGACGATGACCGCGCCGATCGAGGCGCTCAGCCAGCCGGCACCTGAGATCAGTACCCACTCGGATACGGACGCGAGGATGACCGCGAAGGCAGCGGCGATGGTCAGCCGGTGATTCATCACGTTACTACTCCCAGGTTAGGCAGGCCTCCCTGCACGGCGTAGGAGCCGTGCCGGGGCAGGCGCTGCCAGGCGACGGCAAGCGGGGTAGCGGCGTCGACCGTGACGACGCGCCAGCCGGCGGCCCGCAGCACGGCCTCGGCGGCGGCCGTCTCCGCGGGCGGAACGTAGGCGGTGGTCAGGTCCGGCTGAGCCAGCTCGCTGCCGGCGTTCTCACCGCCAGCGTTGTCCGGGGACTGCCCGTTCTGGCCGCGGTGGCCGTTGGACCCGCCCGCGGCGGCGTCACGGGGCAGGCCTGTCCAGGTCGACACGGCCAGCAGCAGCGCGATGCCCTGGCGGCCTTCGCGCCTGGTCGCCGCGATGTCCCTGGCGGCATCGGCGGTCAGTCGGCCGGCGATCAGCACGAGCAGCCCGCCTTCGATCGTGCTCAGGGCCGCCGTCGTCCTGGCGAAGTTGTGGTTGCGCGACTGCACGACTACCGACAGCGCGTCCAGCAGCACGTCCTCGAACATGGCCGAGCCTGCCAGCGGCCCGGAGTCGGTCAGCAGATGGCCGTCGAGCCCTGACCGAGCCAGGTGCACCCCGATCGATGCCGCCGCGCTGACCGCGAATTCGAATGATGAGCTCGGCCCGTGCCGGTGTGCGCGTCGCGTCGCGTGTCGAGGATGAGGACGGCGCGATCTTGCCAGCGCTGCTCCTCCCTGCGCACCATCAGCTCGCCGTACCTGGCGGTCGATCGCCAGTGCACCCGCCGCAGCTCGTCGCCGACCCTGTACGCCCGGGGGATGACATCGTCATCGCCCGCCGCCGCGGTCATCCTTGTCCTGCCGTCCCCGTCGCTGGACCAGCTGCCGTTCACCGACGGACTGGTCAGCGCCACGACCTTGGGAGTGACCGTCAGCGTGTTGGTGCTGGCGAAATTGGCGGTCAGTTCAACGAGCCCGAAGACGTCGGCGATCCTGATCCGCATCGGCCCGACCGGAAACTTGCCGCGCACGTCGGACCGCAGCGGATAGCTGACTTCGCGCGATCCGCCGCGCTCGATGCCATTGATCACGTATCGCGGTCGCGCTCCGAGCGAGTAAGGGATAGTCTCCTCGGCGAGCAGCAGGCCGGTCGAGATCCGGCTGATGTTCTCGAGCCGGACGGCGACCTTGGCTGACTGGCCCGGCGCGACCCTGGACGGCACGACGAGGCGTTCGCAGCGCAGCTGGTACCGAGCTCGCCTGGCCGTGAGCGCGGAAAACAGCGGCAGGCAGATCAGCATCGCCCCGACGCTGATCATCGCGTCGCTGCCTAGCACGATCGCGGCGAGCACGCCGACGATGCCGGCTGTCAGGAACGACGCACCGCGGACGGTGAACCAGGCGAGAACCGACCGCATCGTCGCCTCCTAGAGCTTGCTGCTAATGTACCCCGCCACACCTCCCTCCCATTGCGCACGAGCCAGGCAATGGTTGAGGCCGCCAGCGGGCCTTACTTACCTGCCGGGAAGCGGCAGGCGCTCAACGATCTTGGCGAGCACCTGCTCGGGCAGGTCCCTGCCGACCACGGCCTCGGCCGTGGGCAGCAGCCGGTGTGCCAGCACCGGCTGGGCCAGCGCCTGGACGTCGTCGGGGATCACGAAGTTCCTGTCCTCGAGCGCGGCAAAGGCGCGGCTCGCGCGCAGCAGGTGCAGAGCGGCGCGGGGCGAGGCGCCGAGCCGCAGCGACGAAGCCGCCCTGGTCGCGTTCACCAGGTCAATGATGTACTGCCTGACCTGGTCGGCCACGTGCACGTTGCGGACAGCGGCGATCAGCGCGCGCACGTCGCTCGCGTGGGCGGCTGGCTTGAGGTCGTCGAGCGGCGAGGCCGATCCGTGCGCGTCGAGCATGGACAGTTCGGCCACCGGGTCCGGGTAGCCGATCGAGATGCGCGCGGTGAACCTGTCGCGCTGCGCCTCCGGCAGGGGATAGGTGCCCTCCATCTCCACCGGGTTCTGCGTCGCGATCACCATGAAGGGGGGCTCTAGCTGATAGGTGGCCCCGTCGACGGTGACCTGGCGCTCTTCCATCGACTCGAGCAGCGCGGACTGGGTCTTGGGCGAGGCACGGTTGATCTCGTCGCCGAGTACCAGGTTGGCGAACACCGGCCCCGGCTTGAACTCGAACTCGCGCAGTTCCTGGTTATAGGCGCTGACGCCGGTGATGTCGCTCGGCAGCAGGTCGGGGGTGAACTGAACGCGCCTGACCGAGCAGTCGATCGACCGGGCCAGCGCCTTGGCCATCAGAGTCTTGCCAACACCGGGGACGTCTTCGATCAGCGCGTGGCCCTCCGCCAGCAGAACGGTCATGGCGAGCCTGACGGTCTGCGGCTTGCCGACGATGACCGAGTTGATGGCGTCGCTGATCTGGTGAGCAATCGGAATGAGCTGGTCAAGCGTGCGTTCCGGGTGCCCGGTCTGAGCTGACACTCGTCCTCCTAGTCCTGGCTCCACGCCGCCAGATGACGTCCATAGCGAATGCTGCGGCGCCGCGGCGGCGAGCCGCGGCGCGGTGATGACCGTTCCGTGCGCCTAGACAGTACGTGGCGTGGTGCGTCGAAGTAACAACAGATTGGAAATCACTGCATAACAAGGTTCCCTGCGAAGTGCCCGGCTAGTCCCGAGCGCAGGCAGCACCCGTGGTACGTGATTTTCGCAGACCAGGTTCACCGGCGCCCGGATCATCGGGCCTGTCGTCGTGCCGGCCGTTGCGCCCTCCACTTCGCTCCACCGCCCTGACCTCTGGGTTTGTGGAGTCCGAGCCGCATTTTGAGCGCGTTGAATCATTGACGGTGGAGGAATGTGGAGTACAGTGGTGCGCGGTGGGGAGAGAGGTGGCCCTGCTGAGTGCTCTGGTGGGGGACAGTGGAGGTGCGGGCCATGTTTCTTGGCACACATACTCCGCGGCTCGATGACAAGGGCCGGCTGTTCCTGCCAGCGAAGTACCGCGACGAACTGGCGGAGGGGCTAGTGCTCACTAAAGGTCAGGAGCGCTGCCTCTACGTTTTCCCGGCCGAGGAGTTCGGCCGGATCACCGAGGCGCTGCGTACGGCGCCGGTGACGGCCAAGGCTGTTCGCGACTACAGCCGGGTGTTCTTCGCCAGCGCGTCCGATGAGGTGCCGGACAAGCAAGGCCGGATCACGATTCCGCCCGCGCTCCGCGAGTACGCGGCATTGCAGCGCGAATGCGTGGTGATCGGCGCCAACACTCGGCTTGAGATCTGGGACGCGGCGGCCTGGGAGAACTACCTGCAGGAGCAGGAAGACGCGTTCTCCGACGCGTCGCAGGAGGTGCTGCCAGGAGTCCTGTAGACCAGGGCGCAACAGGGCGCCCAGTGCCCGGCGAGGTCTCCACCCGCTCCGGACCGCTGCTTGCCTGACGTCACTTCCCCGGCGCCAGGATGCTTCAGCGGCAGGCCAGCGGCGCGGATGGCGACCTGGCCGGGCACATCGAGCAAGCAGGGCCCCCGCGAGCCGATGGCGCGGCATCTGGAGGCGCCGCAGGCGAGCGGGGGCAGCTAACTCTGTCAGAGGGGGCACGATGAGTGCGGCTGTGGCCGGGCATGTCCCGGTGATGCTCGACCGGGTGCGTGAGCTATTCGCCCCGGCCCTCGCCGTGGCCGGCGCTGTCCTCATCGATGCCACACTCGGCCGGGCAGGCCACACGCAGGCGCTGCTCCGTGACCACCCCGGGCTCGCCGTCATCGGCATTGACGCTGACCAGGCCGCGATCGAGGAGTCCAGGCAGCTCCTGGGCGCCGACGCCAGCCGCGTCACGCTCGTGCGGGCGGTCTATGACCAGCTCGCTGGCGTGCTCGCCGAACTGGGGCTGCGGCATGTCCACGGCGTGCTCTTTGACCTCGGGGTGTCATCGCCCCAGCTAGATGACCCGGACCGGGGATTTTCCTACGCCAGCGATGCCCCGCTTGACATGCGGATGAGCCAGGCAGGCGCTCTGACCGCCGCCGAGGTGCTCAACACCTATCCGGCAGGCAGGCTGGCGCGGGTCTTGAAGGACTACGGGGAAGAAAGATTTGCCCGCCGGATTGCCGACGCGATCGTGCGCGAGCGCCAGCAGGGACCTCTGACATCGACGTCGAGGCTGGCCGAGATCATCAAGGAGTCGATCCCGGCGCCGGCCAGGCGCACCGGCGGCAACCCGGCCAAGCGAACCTTCCAGGCACTGCGCATCGAGGTGAACGACGAGCTCGGCAGCCTTCGGCGCGCCCTGCCTGACGCACTCGACGCCATCGCTGTCGGCGGCCGGATCGTCGTGCTCGCCTACCACTCACTTGAGGACCGGATCGTGAAGCGGGAGCTGGTCACGCGCTCGGCTGACACCACTCCGCCCGGCCTGCCTGTCCAGCTGGAGTCAGCCAGGCCGCATTTCAAGCTGCTGACCTCTGGCGCGGAGCGCCCGGGAGCAGAGGAACTGGCCGCGAATCCGCGGGCGGCTTCGGCCAGGCTGCGAGCGGCCGAGCGAGTGCGGGCCGCGGCATGACTCGGAGAACGGACGGCGCGCAATGAAGAGCGACGTAATCGACAGGACCACCCCCCGCACGCGACACCGCGAGCCGAAGGGCGCGGTCCCGCCTGGACTGACGAGTGAGGAGCGCCAGCGACGAGCGGGGAGGGAAGGCGGGACCCCTGAGCGCCCGGAGGCGAGCGGTGTCGTAAGCACTGCGCGCAGGCCCGCGCGTCCTGGCCGGCGGCCGAGGCCGGGCTGGCCGGCCCCGGCGCCCAAGAGCCCCGTGAGGCCGGCCAGCCCGGCTCGCCCGCAGGGACCCGGCCGGTCGGGCCGTCCGGCGCCGACCAGCGGGGCCGAGCCTGAGCTATCGCAGTCCGCCGCGAGCGGGCAGGACACGGTCGCGAGCACGTCCGGCTCGGCGGCTGCCGCTCCTGCCGGCCAGATCCGCCGCACGTCATTCGTGGTGCTGCTGCTCGGCCTGCTGGGCGGCGGCCTGGTCTGCCTGCTCGTGGTCAACACGACGCTGGCCGCCAACTCGATCAAGATCACGAACCTGCAGCAGCAGAACGCGACCAGCACCCAGCACGTGCAGGAACTGCAGCAGCAGATCGCCGCTCAGCGCTCGGACGCGACCATCGAGAAGGAAGCAAGGCGGCTGGGGATGCGGCCTGACCCCGCGCTGGTATTCCTCGACCTGCGCACCAAGTCGCTGAAGGCGCCATCGGCGACGGCGGTAGCGGCCGACCAGGCGGCGGCGAGGTCGGCCGCGGCGAAGGCCGCCCTAGGCAGCAAGGCGCGGCGGGCGCGCTGGAAGCCAGCACAGAACCAGCCAGGACAGGGCCGGGCTGACACAGGCGGGACCGGGCAGTGACGTCGGGACGGGGGAACGGCGACGACTGGTCACGGCGCCGGGGCGGCCGCGACGGCCGGCCCGGCCAGCCGGGCGCACGCGGGCAGGGGCGAGGCCAGCGCAGGCCAGGTGAGCCGGGCAGGCCAGGTGCCACGGCCAGGCCGGGAGGCCACGGCACGGCGCTGCCGTCGCGTCCGCCCGCGCGTGATGCCCGCAGGCGGCCGGGTCCTGCGGCCGGCGGGCCGCGCGGCGCGGCTAAGCCTCCGGCCGGCGGGCCGCGCGGCGCGGCCAGGGCTCCGGCGGGCAGGTCACGTAGCACGGCCAGGCCGCCCGCCCGCCCGTCACGTCAGCCACGGCTGCGCCGGACGAGCTCGATCCGCCGGCTCAATGCCACCTTGATCGCGGTCGCCTTCGCGATCTCGCTGATCGTCGGCAGGCTCATCCAGCTGCAGGGAGTGTCAGGCTCGCACTACCGTGCGCTGAGCGAGAGGCACAACGTGGTCGCCGTGCCGATCCCGGCCGCCCGGGGCGACATCACCAGCAGCGACGGAACAGTCCTGGCCATGACCGTGCAGACCGATCAGGTCACCGCCGACCCGCCGGAGATCCAGGAGTCGATGACCGGGCAGTCAACGCCGCTGGCCAGGGCGGCCCGCGCGCTCGCCCGGCCGCTGCGGATGAAGCGGTCCGCCGTGCTCCGGCTGCTGCGCCATCCCAGCTCGCGTGAGTACGTGCAGCTCAAGGCGGCGGTCAACGTCACGACGGCGGCGGCCATCACGAAGCTGGGCATCGCCGGGATCACGCTGACACCCAGCTACACCAGGGCCTACCCGGGCGGCGACCTCGCTTCCGGTCTGCTCGGGTTCGTCAACACCAACGGCTCGACCGGCGTGATGACCGGCGAGGCCGGGCTCGAGAGCGCCTATAACTCGCTGCTCTCCGGCCGGGACGGTGAGCTCGATGAGGAACTCAGCCCGGACGGGCCCGTGCCGGGCACCGAGGAACTGGTCAAGAAGGCCGTGCCGGCGAGCAGCCTGCGGCTGACCATCCAGGCCGACATCCAGTGGGAAGCACAGCGCGAATGCGCGCTGCAGGTGCGCGCGACCAAGGCGAAGAACTGCTCGGTGATCGTGATGCAGGCCAGGACCGGCAAGATCCTGGCGCTCGCTCAGTACCCGACGTTCAACCCGGCCGGCCGCATCTCGAGCTTGCGCCAGACCGAGGACCTGCCGCTGTCGGAGATCTTCGCGCCCGGCAGCACGGCGAAGGTGATCACGGCCGCCGCCGCGTTCCAGTATGCCGGCGAGACGCCGCGCACCAGCTATAACGTGCCTGACCAGATCTTCTGGCACGGCGCGTGGTACCGGGACGCCGAACCGCACAAGACCCAGCGGTACACCATCGCCGGCATCATCGCGCATTCGCTGAACGACGGCATGGTCCAGGTGGCGCAGCACGTCACGCCGCAGGAGCAGTACGACGAGTTCCGGGCGTTCGGGCTCGGCTCCTACTCGGGGCTGAACCTGCCCGGCGAGAGCCCCGGGCTGCTGCGCCCGCCGTCGCAGTGGACCGGCGGCTACCGCAATGAGCGCTACCAGATCTCGTTCGGCCAGAGCGTGGGCGTGACCGCCATCCAGATGGCCAGCGTCTACGCGACGATCGCCAACGGCGGCGTCCGGGTGGCTCCGACCATCGTCGCCGGTCACACCACGGCGGCAGGGAAGTACATCCCGGCGAAGCGGCCCGCCGGCCGCCGGGTGATCCCCGCCAAGACGGCGAGCCAGCTGATCTCGGCGCTCGACCAGGTACCGCTGGTGTACTCGACCGGCGGCGAGCCCTGGGGGCTCATCCAGGGCTACACCGTGGCGGCGAAGACCGGAACCGCTCAGGAAGTCGATCACACCTACGGCTCCAGCTTCATCGGGATCGCGCCCGCGAGTAATAAGAACGGCCTGATCGTCGCGGTCAACATCCAGGACCCGCGCAAGGGCAGCTACTTCGGCATCGAGGTGGCCGGCCCGGTGTTCAACGCGGTCATGAAATTCGCCCTGGCCACCATGAAGATCGCGCCCGATCAGGGGCATGTCCCATACGTTCCACTCACGGTGCCGTGAAGAGAGGTAATCTCTGCCCGTGCCAGCGGCTCTTCGCCCTCGATATGTCCCGGTCCGATCACTCACCGGGCTTGCCTCCCTGCTTGGCCTGCGCAGGCCAGACGGGTCGGGGCAGGACACTGCTTTCATCAATCGCGAACTTCGCGGTGTGACCGGGATCACCCATGACTCGGCGGCGGTGCAGCCCGGTGACCTGTACGCGGCGCTGCAGGGGAGCAAGCACCACGGCGCCGAGTTCTGCGCGCAGGCTGCCGCCGCCGGCGCCGTCGCGGTACTGACCGATCCGGCCGGCCGGGACCGGGCCATCCACAGCGACCTGCCGGTCTTCGTGGTGTCCGATCCGCGCGCCCGGCTTGGCGAGGTGTCGTCCTGGGTCTACGGCAACCCATCGGGCCGGCTGCTGCTGATCGGCGTGACCGGCACGAGCGGCAAGACCACAAGCACCTACCTGATCGAGGCCGGCTTCGCCGGGCCGGCCACCTGACCGGGCTGATCGGCGGAGTAGAGACCAGGATCGGCGGCGTCGCCGAGCCGTCCAAGCTGACCACGCCCGAGGCGACCGAACTGCAGGCCATGCTCGCGGTGATGGCCGAGCAGCGGGTGACCGCCGCGGCCATGGAAGTGTCCAGCCACGCGCTGGCCATGGGGCGGGTAGCCGGCACGTCCTACGAGGTCGCGGTCTTCACGAACCTGTCGCAAGATCATCTTGACTTCCACGCTGACATGGAGAGCTACTTCGCGTCGAAGGCCGAGCTCTTCTCGCCGCGCTACGCGAAGTCGGGCGTGGTCAACATCGACGACGAGTACGGCAGGCGGCTGGTCAGCAAGGCGCAGATCCCGATCACGACGTTCTCGGTGCTCGGGCGCTCTGACGCCGACTGGCGGGCCACGGGCGTGCGCTGCGGCGCCGACGGCTCCACATTCGGTGTGGTCGGGCCGGGCGGCATCGAGGCGGACGGCTCGACCGCGCTGGCTGGCCCGTTCAACGTGGCGAACGCGCTCGGGGCCATCGTCGCGCTCGTGGAGGTCGGTGTCGGGCTCGCCCCGGCCGTCGAGGGCGTCGCCGCCTGCGCCGGGGTGCCCGGGCGGCTTGAGCGGGTCGGCTCGGCCGACGACCTGACCGTGCTCGTCGACTACTCGCACAAGCCAGGCGCGGTCGAGGCCGTGCTCGGGGCGCTGCGCCCGGTGACGGCGGGCAGCCTGCGGATCGTGCTCGGCTGCGGCGGCGACAGGGACAAGGCCAAGCGGCCGCTCATGGGCGCCGCCGCCGCACGGCTCGCCGACGTGGCCATCTTGACCAGCGACAATCCGAGGTCAGAGGATCCCCTCGTGATCCTGGCCGAGATGCTGGGAGGCGCCCTCACCGTGCCGGCCGACGAGCGGGCGCACGTGGTCGTCGAGCCCGACCGCGCTGCCGCGATCGCCATGGCGATCTCCGGCGCCGGCAAGGGCGACGTCGTGCTGATCGCCGGCAAGGGCCACGAGCGCGGTCAGTACATCGCAGACCACGTGATCCCCTTCGACGACCACGAGGTCGCCGCCGAAGTCCTAGCAGACCTAGCTAGATCAGCGAACCACGAAGGTCCGGGGCGCGGTGCCGCCTGGACTGACGAGCGGGGTGTGCGAGGAGGGAAGGCGGCGCCTGGAGGCGCGCCGGACGATGGGGGGTTCCGGGGGGTGTCCCCCCGGGCAGACACCGCGGGTCCGGGGCGCGGTGCCGCCTGGACTGACGAGCGGGGTGTGCGAGGAGGGAAGGCGGCGCCTTCGGCGCCCCGGACACCGGGGGGTTCCGGGGGGTCGCCCCCCCGGGCAGACACCGCGCCCCGGACACCGGGGGGTTCCGGGGGGTCGTCCCCCCGGGCTAGCACCTCGGAGGACCCGTGATCCCCTTCTCGATCGGGCAGATCGCCCAGATCACCGGCGGGACGCCGGATCACGTCACTGACCTGGCTGCCGTGGTGACCGGCCCGGTCGTGATCGACTCGCGGCAGGCCGAGCCCGGGTCGGTGTTCGCCGCGCTGCCCGGCGAGCGGGCTGACGGTCACGAGTTCGCCGCCGGAGCGGTCGCCGCCGGCGCCGTGCTGGTGCTCGGCACGAGATCGACCGGCGTGCCCGCGGTGCTCGTGCGCGATGTGCCTGACGCGCTCGGCAGGCTGGCCAGGGCGCTTGTCGGCAGGCTGCCCGCGATGACGATCGCCGGGATCACCGGCTCGGCCGGCAAGACGACGACCAAGGACCTGGCCGCGCAGTTGATTGGGGCTCTGGGCCCGACGGTCGCGCCGCGAAATTCTTTCAACAATGAAATAGGTCATCCTCTGACTGTGCTGCGAGCCGACGAGCAGACCAGGTACCTGGTCGCCGAATTGTCCGCCAGGGGACCGGGGCATATTGCCGCGCTGTGCGAGATCGCGCCGCCGGCGCTCGGCGCCGTCCTGTGCGTGGGGAACGCGCACGCGGGGGAATTCGGCAGCAAGGAGCAGATCGCGGCGGCCAAGTCTGAGCTGCCTGCCGCGCTGCCGGCCGACGGGGTGGCGCTGCTGAACGCCGACGACCCGCTCGTCGCCGCGATGGCCGGCGTGACCGCGGCGCGGGTCGTGACGTTCGGCCAGTCAGCCGGCACCGACTTCCGGGCCAGCGACATCAGCCTGGACCGGCTCGGAAGGCCCCGGTTCACGCTGAGCACGCCGGCCGGATCGGCCCCGGTCGCGCTCCAGTTGTCCGGCGCGCACAATGTCAGCAACGCCCTCGCCGCCGCCGGGCTTGCCGCCGAACTCGGGATGGGCCTCGAGGCGATCGCCGACGGGCTGTCGCGGGCGGTCGCCGCGAGCAAGTGGCGGATGGAGGTCACCGAGCGGGCCGACGGCGTGATCGTCATCAACGATGCCTATAACTCCAGTCCCGAGGCAATGACCGCCGCGCTCGCCGCGATGAGCGTCATAGCGGCCGGCCGGCGTGCCTATGCTGTGCTTGGCCGGATGGCCGAACTGGGCGAGCGGTCACGGGAGTTCCACGAGCAAGCAGGTGTGGTCGCGGCGCGGACTGGCCTGGCCGGGATCATCGCCGTCGGAGACGAGGCGGCGCCGATCCTGACCGGAGCCAAATCCGAGCCGGCGTTCACCGGCGAGCTGGTCAGCGTTCCCGACGATCAGTCCGCTCTGACCGCCATCGTCGAACGGCTACGGCCAGGAGACGTGGTGCTTGTCAAGGCGTCGAGAGCGGCGGGTCTGCAGACCGTGGCGCTGGCGCTGACCGCTCGGGAGGCGGCCTCGTGAAGACCATCATCGTGTCGGCGGGCGTGTCCATGATCCTCGCCCTGTTCGGCACGCCGCTCGCGATCCGGATCTTCAGGCGGCGCGGCTACGGGCAGCTGATCCGGGAGGAAGGCCCGGCCGCGCACCACACCAAGCGCGGCACGCCGACGATGGGCGGCACGGTGATCGTGATCGCCTCGCTGGCGGGGTACTTCACAGCTGACCTGGTGACCAAGGAGCCGATGGAGGCCTCCGGCCTGCTGGTGCTCTTCCTGATGACCGGGCTAGGCCTTGTCGGGTTCGTCGACGACTTCATCAAGATCTACCGGCAGACCAGCCTCGGCCTGCGCAGCGGCGCCAAGCTGGCCGGCCAGTCGGTGATCGGCGCGATCTTCGCCGTCGAGGTACTGCACTTTCCTGACGGCTACGGCCTGACCCCGGCTGACCCCCAGCTGTCGTTCGTGCGCGACTTCGGCCCCACGCTCGGCGTCCTGCCTTTCGTGATCCTGATCGTCATCATGATCGGGGGCGCGTCGAACGCGGTGAATCTCACCGACGGCCTTGACGGTCTCGCGACCGGCGCCGCCATCCTGGTGCTCGCCGCGTACGTGCTGATCGCGAACTGGCAGCTGCGCAACGACTGCACCGTGCAGCTGGCCAACAACTGCTATCTGGTCAGGGACCCGCTCGACATAGCCGTGGTTTCCGCGGCGGTGCTCGGCGCCTGCTTCGGCTTCCTGTGGTGGAACGCGCCCCCGGCCAAGATCTTCATGGGCGACACCGGGTCGCTGGCGCTCGGCGGCGTGCTGGCCGGCCTCGCCGTCTGCACGCAGACCCAGCTGCTGCTCGTTATTCTCGGCGGCCTGTTCGTGATCATCACGCTGTCCGTCATGATCCAGGTGGGCTCGTTCAAGCTCACTGGTAAACGGGTGTTCAGGATGGCGCCCCTGCAGCATCATTTCGAGCTGATGGGCTGGGCCGAAACGACGATCGTCATCAGGTTCTGGCTGATCGCCGGGCTATTCGTCGGCCTCGGACTCGGCTTGTTCTACATCGAGTGGCTGCAATGGCTGCCGACCTAGCCGATGGCTTCGCCGCCTCGCTGCGGGCCCTGCGCGTGTGCGTGGCCGGCCTCGGCGTGTCAGGCCCGCCGGCGGCCCGCGTGCTCGCCTCGCTCGGCGCCTCGGTCGTGGCCGTGGATTCCCGTGACGACGCGGCCAGGAGGCTGCTGGCTGGCGAGCTAGCTGGTGACGGCGTCCAGGTGCTGCTCGGCGATGCCGCCGCGGCGACGCTGCCTGACCGCGCCGGCCTGGTCGTGACCTCGCCAGGCTGGCAGCCGGACGCGCCGTTGCTCGCCGCCGCGGCGGCGGCCGGGATCGACGTGATCGGCGACGTCGAGCTTGCCTGGCGGCTGCGGCCCAGGCTGGCCGACGGCCGGCGGCAGCGCTGGCTGGCCGTTACCGGCACGAACGGCAAGACGACCACGGTGCGCATGCTCGCCCTGATGCTCGCGGCGGCCGGGTACCGGAGCGTCGCGGCCGGCAACGTCGGCACTTCGCTGATCGACGCGGTGACCGAGCCGGAACCGTACGAGGTCGTGGCCGTGGAGCTGTCCAGCTTCCAGCTGCACTGGAGCTCGACGATCGTGCCGCGGGCGGCGGCGCTGCTCAACGTGGCCGCGCACCATCTGGACTGGCACGGCACCTTCGAGGCCTATGCCGCCGCCAAGGCGCGGATCTTCGCGCCGGGGACGATCGCGATCGGCAACGCCGACGACGCCTGGTCAGCGGAGCTCGCCGCCGAGGCGGGGCGCACCGGCAAGGCCGGCCGCGTGGTCATGTTCACCCTGGGCGAGCCGGGTCCCGGCGAGCTCGGCGTCGCCGACGGGTACCTGGTCGACCGGGCGTTCGGGGTCCCGCGAGGCAGCCAGCACAGGCTCGCGCGGGTGGCTGACGCTCAGCCGCCGGCGCCGCACAACATCGCGGACGCGCTCGCGGCCGCGGCACTGGCGCGGGCCTACGGCGCGGATTGCGGTGCCGTCGGTGCCGGGCTGCGCGCGTTCACCCCCGACCCGCACCGGATCACGCTGGTCGGAACCGTCGCCGGCGTCGACTACGTCGACGATTCCAAGGCGACCAACCCGCATGCGGCGGCCGCGTCGCTCGCATCGCATGACCGGGTGGTGTGGGTGGCCGGCGGACTGCTCAAGGGCGCCGAAGGCGATCTCGACGGGCTCGTCGGGGGAGCGGCGCCGAGGCTGCGCGGCGTGGTCCTGCTCGGCGCCGACCGGGCCAAGATCGCGGGCGCTCTCGGGCGACACGCTCCCGGGGTACCGGTCGTAGAGGTCGCTGGCACTGACACCGCGGCGATGGATCACGTCGTCAGGGCCGCTGCCCGGCTCGCCGAGCCTGGCGACACGGTGCTGCTCGCGCCCGCCGCGCAATCGTTCGACATGTTCCGCGATTACCCGGCGCGGGGCGAGGCGTTCGCCGAGGCGGTCAGCCGGCTGGCCGCGCTGGCCGGAAAGCAGGCCAGATGAGCCCCGGGCCCGCATCCAGGCCAGCCCGGCGCCCTCGCGCCGACGCTGGGCCGGCGGCAGCCCGGCCGGTCCCGCTGCGCCCGGCCGCCGCCCAGGTCGCCCCGCCGCGCCCAGCGGCGCTCAAGCCAGCACCGCCGCGGCCCTCGGCTGCCCGGCCCGCGCCTGGGCGGCAGCGCGGCGCGGCGCGGCGCGTCCTTCCCGGCTGGCTGGCCGTGCTCGACCGGCCGCTGACCTCGTACCACCTGATCATCGGCAGCACCGGGCTGCTGCTCGCGATCGGCCTGGTCATGGTGCTCTCGACGTCATCGGCGAGTCAGCTGGACGCGGGCGGCTCCCCCTACAGCGTGTTCGCCAAGCAGCTCTTCGGCGCGCTGCTCGGGCTGCCGCTGATGTGGGCGGCGTCCAGGGCGCCGGAACGGGTGTTCCGCGCGCTCGCCTACCCGGCCCTGATCGCGGCGATCATCGGCCAGATACTGGTCATCGCGTTCGGGATGAACGAATTCGGCGCCGTGCGGTGGATCAGCATCCCCCCCGGCATCCAGATTCAGCCGTCCGAATTCGCCAAGCTGGCGCTGCTGATCTGGGGCGCCGACCTGCTTGCCCGCAAGGAGACGCTCAAGCAGCTCAACGACTGGCGGGCGCTGCTGATACCGCTCCTGCCTGGCGCCGCCACATTGGCCTTGCTTGTCATGTTCGAAGACGACCTGGGTACGACGTTTTTGCTGCTGGTCATCCTGCTCACGCTGCTCTGGGTGATAGGGACGCCAGGGCGGCTCTTCGCGTGCATGCTCGGGCTGATCTTGTTCGCCCTGGTCATCCTGATCGCGATCGAGCCATACCGGGAGGCCAGGCTGACCGGGTACCTCAACCCGACCGGCGGCCCGACCGGGCAGAATATGCAGGCCATTCAGGGGAAGCTGGCGATCGGCTCTGGCGGGTTCTTCGGCGTCGGGCTTGGTCACAGCACCCAGAAATGGGGTTGGGTGCCCAACGCGAGCACCGACTTCATTTTCGCGATCCTCGGCGAGGAGCTTGGCTTGATCGGCACCGTGTGCGTGGTGTTCCTGTACGGCGGGCTGACCTATGCCGGCCTGCGGGTGGCCCGCCGGATGACCGAGCCCTTCACGCGCCTGGTGGCGGCGGCCATCACCATCTGGATCGTCGTCCAGGCCATGGTGAACATCTGCGCGGTCGTCGGGCTGCTGCCCATCACCGGCGTTCCCTTGCCGCTGATCTCGCAAGGGCTGTCCTCGCTCGTGGTGACGATGACCGCGATCGGGGTGCTGCTGTCGCTCGCCAGGCGCGAGCCAGGTGCGCGGGAGGCGCTCGCCGCGGCCGGTCCCGCGCCGCCGGTCAGGTTCATGCGGTCGCTGCTTGCCAGGGACCAGGCTCCGCGACCGCCCCAGGCCCGCTCCGCAGGCCCGTCAATGTCCCGGCGAGGGCGCTCTGACACCCTCAATGTGACAACGCCGGGCCAGCGTGTAGGGCAAGGTCAGGGTGGAGGGCAGGGTCAGGGCCGTGCTCCGGCTCAGGGCCGCGGGCAGGGTCAGGGCCGTGCGCCGGGTCAGGGTCAGGGCCGTGCGCCGCGCAGGCGGCACGGACCGCGGTCCTACGAGAGCGAGGTGTGATCGTGCGCAGCATAGTGATCGCTGGTGGCGGTTCGGGCGGCCATATTGAGCCTGCGATGGCGCTCGCCGATGAATTGCGCCGGGCCGATCCCGAGATCGCGATCACCTGCCTCGGCACCGAGCGCGGCCTCGAGACCAGGGTCATCCCGGCTCGCGGGTATCAGCTTGACCTCATACCGCCGGTGCCGCTGCCGCGCAAGATCAGCGGTGAGCTGGTCTCGGTCCCTGGCCGGATGCTCAGCGCCGTCCAAGCGGCGGCGACGGCGCTTGACCGGGCGCGAGCAGATGTGCTGGTGGGGTTCGGCGGGTACGTCTCGACACCCGGCTACCTGGCGGCCAAGCGGCGGCACGTGCCGATCGTCGTGCACGAAGCCAATCCGAGGGCAGGGCTCGCCAACCGGATCGGATCTCGGCTGACCAGGCACGTGTTCATCGGCCAGGCCGGCACCAGGCTGCCGCACGCCACGCTCATCGGCATCCCGATCCGGCGCGAGATCGCCAGCCTCGACCGGCTCGAGCTGAGCGACAGGGCCCGGGTGCGATTCGGGCTGCGGCCCGACTTGCCCGTGCTGCTGGTCACCGGCGGCTCTCAGGGCGCGGCCTCGCTGAACCGGGCCGTGCTCGGCGCTGCCTCGTCGCTGCGCGGAGTCGGCGTGCAGGTGCTCCACATCGTCGGGCCGAAATCAGGCTCGGCGGTGGACGTGCCGCCCGGAGAAGTGCCCTACGTCGTGGTCGAGTACCTCGACCGGATGGACCTGGCCTACGCGGCCGCGGACTTCGCGCTCTGCCGGGCCGGCGCCATGACCTGCGCTGAGCTGACCGCGGTCGGCATGCCAGCGGCGTACGTGCCGCTGCCCCACGGCAATGGCGAGCAGCGGCTCAACGCGCTGCCCGTGGAGCGGGCCGGCGGCGGCCTCATCGTCGATGACGCGGCTCTGAGCCCGGACTGGATCCGCAACGTGCTGCTGCGCGTACTTCTCGACCACGAGCTGGTCGCCTCGATGTCGCGGGCAGCGGCGAGCATCGGCCATCCCAACGCGGACCAGGCGCTGGCCGCGCGCGTACTCGACCTGGCCGACGACAGCCGTGCCAGCCGGGTCCAGCGGCGCGGGCCAGAGCAGCCGCGCCAGCCGGTCCAGCCGTTCCATCCAGAGCCGGCGTACCAGCCGGAGCAACCGTGGCAGCCGGAACCGGCGTGGCAGCCGGAGCAGCCGGAGCAGGCGTGGCAGCCGGAGCAGCCGGAGCAGGCGTGGCAGCCGGAGCAGTCGTGGCAGCCCGGGCGGTCCTACCAGCCCGAGCGGTCCTACCAGCCGGAACAGTGGCCGCCAGATCAGGTGTACCAGCCAGACCAGGCATACCAGCCGGACGAGCCGTGGCAGCCAGACCAGGCTTACCAGCCGGACGAGCCGTGGCAGCCAGACCAGCGTCCTGACTACGGCGGCGGACCGGGCGGAATGCCGCCGGACGACGGCTCGCCCAGGGCGGCGAGCAAGCATCGCGGATCGCACAGGGGACCATGATGGGGCTGGTGACGCCTGTCCCGCCGGTGCCGCTCGGCGAGCTAGGACGGGTCCATTTCGCGGCCATCGGCGGCGCCGGCATGTCCGGCATCGCGCGCATCATGCTGGCCAGGGGCGTCGCGGTATCCGGCTGCGATTCGGCGGCCTCGCCGCAGCTCGACGAGCTCGCGGCCCTCGGTGCCGAGGTCTGCGTCGGTCACTGCGCCGAGCACCTGGCGGCGGCGGACACGCTCGTAGTCTCCTCGGCCATCAGGCAGGACAATCCCGAGCTCGTCGCCGCGAGGCAGCGCGGCCTGCGGGTGCTCCATCGCGCCGCCGCGCTCGCGTCGGTGATGCTCGGCCGGCACTCCGTCGTCGTCGCGGGAACGCACGGCAAGACCACGACCACGTCGATGATCACGACGGTGCTGCGGCACTCCGGCGCTGACCCCTCGTACGTGATAGGCGGCGTCCTGGCCGAAACGGGCGTCGGCGCGGCCGAGGGCACCGGGCCATGGTTCGTGGCCGAGGCCGATGAAAGCGACGGCTCGTTCCTGATGTTCGCGCCCGACGCCGCCGTGGTCACCTGCGTCGAAGCGGACCATCTCGACAACTACGGCAGCCTTGCCCGCATCGAGGAGGCCTTCATCGCGTTCGCCGACCGGATCAGGCCGGGCGGGCTGCTGGTGCTCGACGCCGACGACCCGGGAGCGCGGCTGCTCGGCTCGGCCGTGCAAGCCGCCGCGCTGCCGGTGCGGCTGGTCAGCTACGGCGAGTCCGCGCAAGCGGACTACCGGCTCACCCGGATCACGCCCGCCGGCATGGCGTCAGACTGCGAGCTGACCCACCACGGCCAGCCGGTGCGCCTCACCCTCGGGGTACCTGGCCGCCACAACGCCAGGAACGCCGCCGCCGCCTACGCGATCGCCTGCGAGCTCGGCTTCGAGCCGGCGCAGGCCGCCGCGGGCCTGGCCAGCTACCGGGGCGCGATGCGGCGGATGGAACTCAAAGGCGAGGTCGGCGGGGTGCGCGTGCTCGACAGCTACGCGCACCACCCGACCGAGCTTGGCGTCGATCTGGCCGCCGCCAGGGACATCGCGGCTGGCGGCCGGGTCATCGCGATCTTCCAGCCGCACCTGTACAGCCGCACGAGGATCTTCGCCGCCCAGTTCGCCGCCGCGCTCGACCAGGCCGACGAGATCTACGTGCTCGACGTGTACGCCGCCCGCGAGGACCCCGAGCCCGGCGTGAACGGCGCGCTGATCACCGACGCGGTGCCCGGCGGGCGAGCCCAGTTCTGCCAGGACGCCAGCTCGCTGCCGGACGCGATCGCCGACCTTGCCAAGCCGGGAGATGTCGTGCTCACCATGGGCGCCGGCGACATCACCAAGCTGGGACCGCGGCTCGTCGCCGCGCTCGCCGAGCGAGCGGAGTGGGCCGAGCGGGCCGAGGACCGCGCCGGCGGAGGCGGTGACGGCCGGTGACCAGCGTCACGGCGGAGCGACGCGGACGGCATGATCCGTGGAAGGCCGCGTTCTTCGGGGTGGCCGCGATCGCGCTGGTCGCCGGAGTGCTCTGGGCGCTGCTCGGATCAAGCCTGTTCGTGGTCAGGTCGGTCCAGGTGAGCGGCAGCGCGGCATCGAAGGCCAGGGTACTCGCGGCGGCGAAGATCATCCTGGGCACGCCGCTGATCAGGCTTGATACCGCCGCCATCGCGCGCCGGGTATCCAGGATCAGGCAGGTGCAGTCGGCCCGGGTGCGCAGGTCATGGCCGGACTCGGTGGTGATCACCACGGTGCCGCGCACGCCCACCTTCCTGGTCAGGACCCGGCGTCACTTCACGATCGCCGATTCCTACGGCGTCATTCTTGGTCGTGCGGACAGCCGGCGGGCCGGGCTCGTTCTTCTTGAGAAATCAGCCGATCAGCCCGCGACCGCACTGCGCAAGAGCGCTGCCGTGCTCGCGGCCGGGGCGGTGGTCCGTGAGTTGCCCGGGTGGCTGAGGCACCGGGTCGCCGCGGTAAGGGCGGCCGCGCAGGCCCGCGTCATCTTGAAGCTCAGGCACGGCATCACCGTGGTGTGGGGGAGCGCGGCAAGGGAAGGGGCGAAGGCCGAGGAGCTTGGCGTGCTGCTTCGCACCAGAGCGACCTACTACGACGTCAGCGATCCAGAATCGGCGATGACCGGTCGGCCCGTGACGGCGCGACGACACGGGACGACCAGCTATGCCAACTAGGAGTGGTTTGCCAGTTACTGATGGCAACAGGTTAGGAGGGGCACGGCGAGGTTAGTTGACCACCCAGGTCAGGCGACTCTACTGTCCCTATCAATTGACAGCTTGACATAACTCTAAATCTCAACCTGAGGGTGAGACCTTAAGGACGAGAAAAACGGACGTGCTGAATCGCGGCGGCGGCGTGCCATGCTTTGCTAGGGGGTGTCTGCGTGAACCGCATCGCTGGCAGGCCGAGGTTGGCAAGCTGACCGGCCGCTGAAGCATCCAGCTAGATTCCGCGACAGGCAAACGAACGGGAAGGTCCCTCCGTGGCAGCACCGCAGAACTATCTCGCGGTCATCAAGGTGGTCGGCATTGGCGGCGGCGGTGTCAATGCCGTCAACCGAATGATCGAAGAGGGCCTCAAGGGCGTTGAGTTCATCGCGATCAACACCGATGCTCAGGCACTGCTGATGAGCGACGCCGACGTCAAGCTCGACGTCGGCCGGGAATTGACCAGGGGGCTCGGTGCCGGCGCCAATCCGGAAGTTGGCACCAAGGCGGCCGAGGATCACCGCGAGGAAATCGAAGAGGTACTTAAGGGTGCCGACATGGTTTTCGTTACCGCCGGAGAAGGGGGCGGAACGGGGACCGGCGGGGCACCTGTCGTGGCGCAGGTGGCGAGATCGCTCGGCGCGCTCACGATCGGCGTGGTCACGAGGCCGTTCGGATTCGAGGGCAAGCGGCGCGCCGCCCAGGCCGATGCCGGGATCGCCCGGCTGCGCAGCGAGGTCGACACGCTGATCGTCATCCCGAATGACCGGCTGCTGTCGATCTCGGACCGGCACGTCAGCGTGCTCGACGCCTTCAAGGCGGCCGACCAGGTGCTGCTTTCCGGTGTCCAGGGCATCACTGACCTGATCACCACGCCCGGCCTGATCAACCTGGACTTCGCCGACGTCAAGTCGGTGATGTCGGGCGCGGGCTCGGCGCTGATGGGCATCGGCTCGTCGCGCGGCGACGACCGGGCCGTCGCGGCGGCCGAGATGGCGATCTCCAGCCCGCTGCTCGAGGCCAGCATCGATGGCGCGCACGGCGTGCTGCTGTCGATCCAGGGCGGCTCTGACCTCGGGCTGTTCGAGATCAACGAGGCCGCGCAGCTTGTCGCCAACTCGGCGGCGCCCGACGCGAACATTATCTTCGGCGCGGTCATCGACGACGCTCTCGGCGACGAGGTGCGGGTGACGGTCATCGCGGCCGGATTCGACGAGGCGCAAGTCGGCCACGCCAAGCCTGGCCGCCCCGCTGGCGCCTACCAGCCGTCGCAGGGCTCGGACGCTTTCGGCGCGCCCTGGCGGCCAGTCAGCTTGCCGTCCATCAAGGAGCCCGCCGGTGCTGGCGGGCCGGCCGGACCGGTCTCGCCGGGCGGTGCTGCCGGGACAGACGCGGGGAGCGGCTTCGCTGGCTCGGAGCATCATGACCGGGCCGGGACCGGGCCGGGTGACGCCGTGCCGTCGCGAGCCCAGGACGGGCCGGGCCGGGCCGAGCCGATGCCCGAGGCCGTGCCCTCACCGCGATCCGGGGAGGGCACCGTGAGCAGGGACGTCGCTGCCAGCAGGGACTACGACGGCGCCAGCGGCCAGGATGACCGCGATAGCGCTGCCCGGCCGGGTCGCGCTGACGCACCTGGCACCAGGCGCCGGTCGGTGGTGTTCGAGGAAGACGACGAGCTCGATGTGCCAGACTTCCTGAAGTGAGGGAGCTGGCCTTCAACGGTGTTCAGCGCAGGGAACTGTGCCGCGGTGCGGGCGCGGCGTTCACCTCGAGGCTGGGCGGTGCCAGCACCGGGCCGTTCGCCGCGCTGAACCTCGGCCAGTTCGTCGGTGACGATCCCGTGGCTGTCGACGCCAACAGGGAACTCGTGCTGCGCGAGCTCGGGCCGGGGCCGGGGCCGGGGCCGGGGCCGTCGAGCATGGCCTGGCTGCGGCAGGTGCACGGTGCCGACGTGGTGCGCGTCGGCGATCCGCCCGTACAGGACCAGGAAGCGGACGCGTTCTTTACCGGCTCGCCGGCCGTCGTGCTCGCCATCGTGGTCGCGGATTGCGCCCCGGTGCTGCTCGCTGAACCGGACGCCGGGCTGGTGGGCGCCGCGCACGCGGGTCGGCCTGGCATGGCGGCCGGCGTGGTGCCCGCGCTGGTCGCGGCGATGGCCGGGGCGGGCGGCGAGCCGGGGCGAATGCGCGCGCTGATCGGGCCGTCGATCTGCGGTCAGTGCTACGAGGTGCCGGCGTGGATGCGCGATGAGGTGGCGGCCGCCGTGCCGGGATCGGGGTGCGTCACCAGGGCAGGCACGCCCGGCCTGGACTTGAGGGCGGGGCTACGCGGGCAACTCGCGAGGGCCGGCGTCGTGAGGGTCGACGACGACGGCAGGTGCACGGCCGAGTCCGCCGAGCTGTACTCCTACCGGCGGGATGGCGGCACCGGGCGATTCGCCGGGCTTATCTGGCTCGAGGCAGGATGAGCTGGTGACTAGCGGCATGGCACAGGACGTGGCCAGGCGTGACCATCTCGCCGCCAATCTGCGTGCGGTGCGCGAGCGGATGGCGGCGGCCTGCGCCGTCGCGGGCCGGTCGCCGGCTGAGGTCTCGCTGATCGCGATCACCAAGACGTTCCCGGCCTCTGACGTGGCCCTGCTCGCCTCGCTTGGCCTGGCCGACGTCGGGGAGAACCGTGACCAGGAAGCGGCGCCCAAGGCAGCCGAATGCACGGCGCTCGGGCTGGCGCCGCACTGGCACTTCGTCGGCCAGCTCCAGGTCAACAAGGTCGCGAGCGTGACCACGTACGCCGACGTCGTCCACTCCGTTGACCGGATGCGCCTGGTGCGCGCACTCGCATCGCATGCCGCGGCCCGGGGACGGCGGCTGACATGCCTGATCCAGGTCAATCTGGACGAGACAGCGGCTGGTGGCGATGGCGGCGGTGGCGGTGCCCGGGGTGGTGGCGGTGCCCGGGGTGGTGGCGGTGCCCGGGGTGGTGGCGGTGCCCGGGGTGGTGGCGGTGCCCGGGGTGGTGCGCTGCCTGCCGAGGTGCCAGGGCTTGCCGATGCGGTCGCGGGCCAGGACGCGCTGACGCTCGGCGGGGTGATGGCAGTCGCGCCGCTTGGCGTGCCAGCGCGTGCCGCCTTCGGCAGGCTCAGGGAGGTCGCTGATCTGATCAGGACCGCCCATCCGGACGCAATGATGATTTCCGCCGGGATGAGCGGCGATATGGATGAGGCCATCGCAGAAGGCGCGACACACGTGCGTGTCGGTACGGCGTTGCTCGGTGGCCGGCCGCCCTTCGTCAGGTAATGTCCGTCGCGTAGCAGGCGGCGCGAGCTGGGCTGCTCGGGTGTTTATGACGGAGGACAGACGATGGCCAGCGCGATGCGCAAGATGGCGGTCTATCTCGGCCTGGTTGAGGACGACCATCGTTACGACGATCCCTACCCTGGCGAGTATGCCGAAACCGATGACTACGCTGACTACGTAGCCGACTACTCCGAGCCTGCCGAATTGCGCGACGGGCAGGCCAGCTACGTTGGGGACGGCGAGATCGGCGGCCTGGCGCGAGCGGACCGGCGCGTCGCCGTGGATCAGGTACAGCCTGCCGACCTGGCCAGGATCACCACGTTGCACCCGCGCACCTACAATGAAGCGCGCACAATCGGCGAGCATTTCCGCGAGGGCACGCCGGTCATCATGAACCTGACCGAGATGGTCGATAGTGATGCCAGGCGCCTCGTAGACTTCGCAGCGGGCCTGATCTTCGGGTTGCGTGGCTCAATCGACCGGGTCACCAACAAGGTCTTCCTGCTCTCACCGGCCAACGTCGAGGTGACAGCGGAAGACAAGGCCAGGATCGCGGAACGGGACTTCTTCAACCAGAGTTAGGCAGATGTGAGCTTGGAACGCAGCCGCCCGGCCGCCCGGCCGCCCGGCAACCTTCCCCCGCAGCGCGGCAGGGCAGAGTTGTGAGCATCGTCGGCATCGTGCTCTACTACATCCTCGCCTTGTATCTGCTGCTGCTCATCGGACGCCTGATCATCGACATCTTGCAGAACTACAGCAGGTCCTGGACGCCGTCCGGGCCGCTCGTCCTGGTAGCTGAGATCATCTTCACGGCAACTGATCCGCCACTGAGATTGCTAAGGCGCTACATTCGGCCGGTGCGGCTAGGTAGTGTGGCCCTAGACCTCAGCTACACGCTGTTGTTCCTGCTGATCATCGTGTTGCTATCGGTTGTAGGCAGATTGTGATCAGGTAGCCTGCCTAGGGGATCCAAGCGCCAAGGAGACATAGACATGCCACTGACGCCCGCGGATGTGCGGAACAAGCAGTTCAGCACGACCAGACTCCGGCCTGGTTACGACGAGGAAGAGGTGGATGCTTTCCTGGATGAGGTCGAGGCGGAACTCGACCGCCTGATCCAGGAGAACGAGGAGCTCCGCGCCAAGCTCGCCGAAGTGCTCCGCGGCGGCAAGATGGCCAGCCCGCTGAATTCCCCCCACATGGACGGCCCTGAGCTCATGCCGAATGAGCCCTTGCGGGTTGAGCCCGAGCGGCGGCCTGAGCCGATGCCGATGAGCCCGACGAGGTCTTCGGCCGAGGACAACATGGATACGGCGGCTCGGGTGCTTGCTCTGGCGCAGCAGACGGCCGACCAGGCTATCGCCGACGCCCGGCGTGAGGCTGATGAGACGCTGAGCCGCGCCCGCCGCGAGGCCGATGACCTGCTGACCAAGGCTCGCAGGCAGTCTGAGCAGATCACGAGTGACGCCAGGGCGCGGGCCGAGAGCCTTGAGCGCGACGCCCAGGAGCGGCACCGTCAGGCCATGGGCTCGCTCGTTCAGTCGCGCGAGGAGCTTGAGCGCCGCGTTGACGACCTGCGTGCCTTCGAGCGCGAGTACCGCAGCAGGCTCAAGGCATACCTTGAGGGGCAGTTGCGCGACCTCGAAGCCGGTGCCGCCGACAGTGGGGTGTTCCCGGCGATCGCTGCCACTGGGCCGCAGCCGGCCGTTCCGGTTGGCATGGGTGCCCGGATGGACATGCGCAATGGTGGCGCCTCGACGCCGACCGGCTCTTTCGCCGGAATGTCAGAGCCCGTCGTTCACAACGGGGGTTACCACCCGGCCGACACCGGTCAGCACGATCGCCGCTAGTCGACGATCGGCTTAATCTAGCGAGTGGGGTTCGCTCGTGATCCGGTTCGGCATCGTTCTTGCGGTCGTGCTGGGCGCAATCGGGCTGCTGGCGGCGGGAGTCGTCGCCGGCAGCCTGTTGCTTGTTACGGTATCGATCGGCATGGCCGCGCTTGGCGGTCTGATGCTCTTGCTCGTGGTCGTCATCTGGCGGCACGAGATCTTCGGCACTCAAGGTGAGGCGAGTCGGCTTGGCTCCAGGCAGCCTGCGGTGGCACTGGCGTCCGGATCGGCGCAGGGTGCGGTGCCGGGAGCAGTGCCTGTTTCGGCCGGCGCGGCTGTCGCTGAGCCTGTAGGTGCCGGCGCGCGAACTCGCTCGACCGCGGTCCGGGGCGGCACGCGCGATAAGGCAGCGGAGTCCGACGCCCCGGCCCGGATGCCCGCGTCACATGCCGCCGGAGGCAACAGCGATAAGGGCGCCAGGCGCAGTCACGCTGCGGGGCAAATGCGGTCCGAGGCGGGCGCGCACTCCGCGACGAACGGTCGCTCAGTTTCGAGGCTGGCAGGCAGCAAGCCCGGCGGCAGCAGGGCGAAGCCGAGGACATCTGGCGCCGATGGCGCCGATGGCGACGCGGAGTCCCGCGACCTCGACAAGCGCAGGATTACGGCCGAGGCTGGCCCCCGGCCGGCCGCACCTGAGCCGATCGAAGCGGCGCGACCTGGTCCTGATCAGGCACCGACTTCCCGACCAGAGCCAGACCAGGCAACTGCCAAGCCTGACTCTGTCCGGCCATCGGACGGCACCGGCCGCCCAGACGGCACCGGCCGCCCAGACGGCACCGGCCGCCCAGACGGCACCGGCCGTCCCGAGTTCACGACGCTAAGGGGCACTGCGGACAGCAGGCCTGCCGCAACTCGAGGCGAGCGCTCCAGCGCTGACCCGCTTGGCCTTGACCGCTACAGCAACCGGCCGGGAAGGGACGAGACAGCCCGCCGCAGTGGCGAGCGGATACGGGCCTCGGCCGACGATCGCACGACGGCAAGCGCATCCGGCCCTGCTGGCCCCGATCAGGCGACCACACCAGCGAGCGCAGCACGGCGCGGTGGCTCCGCTCGCGGGGGCTCCGCTCGCGGGGACTCCGCTCGCGACACGCCTGACCCGTCGGGCGCCAGGTCGCAGGTCGATCCAAGTGCACAAGCTGGTACTCGCCCTTCCAACGTGACCAAGTCGCAAACGGAGTCCAAGCCAGCCGCCGAGACCCGTCCCGCCGCCGAGACCCGTCCCGCCGCCGAGACCCGCCCAACGAGGCCGTCGTCACCAGAGCCGAGACCAGCAGCCGCGCAGACGTCGGCCGCAGTCGCGTCGCCAGCAGACAAGCGAACGTCGGTCGACCCGCGTGCCTCCGCCGACTCGCGCGCCGCTGACGCGCGTGCCTCCGCTGATGCGCGTGCCTCCGCTGATGCGCGTGCCTCCGCTGACCCGCGTTCCCCAGCCGACTCGCGAGGCTCTGCCGACCCACGAGCAACCGGGTCTCGGGCGTCGGCCGACACTCCGAAGCCGACCGATCCGCCGGTATCGGCTGTCCCTCAAGGGGCGGCATCACTGGCTAAGCCTGATTCTCGTTCCGCTCGCGAGGCCACCGCATCGACGCCGTCGGTGCCTGCCCGGGCTCCAGAGCAGCCGCCAGCCTCCAGGCGAGAACCTTCCACCTCGTCTACCCCGCCTCGGCATTCCCCGAGCGGGCAGCGACCTCCGACTGCACCCGGGGAGATGGCGAGCAGGCCGAAATCGCCCGAGGATGCGACCGAAGCTAAGGGCCGGTCAGCAGCGAATGCGCCGACTCCAGTTCGCGCTGTGCCAGAAGAGGCAACCCAGCACCGGACGGGCAAATCGGATAAAACGGAGTCCGCCCCAACGCCATCCGCCTCGGCGTCCACTGCGGTGCCGTCAACCGCAGTGCCGTCCGCTGCGGTGCCGTCCACCACGCGAAATGCCGTGACCAGATCAGCGGCTGGCGTCACGCAGTCGGCTAAGACCCCAACTGGCGACTCGGCCAAGTCCGCCGTCACGGACGCGGCGATTCAGGTGCGAGTAGTGCCCGGTATCACCAGATATCACCGCGAGCAGTGCATTCTCATACGATTCCTGGCTGCCGATGATCTTGAAATCATGGGTCGCCCCGCTGCCAAGGCCGAAGGCTATGTGGCCTGTAAGGCTTGTAAACCAGATGACCCCGAGGCGCCCGCGAGCTAGCGGCAAGAGCCGGCGACTATGGCGCTGCCCGGCGCCCCGGCGCCCCGGCGCCCCGGCGCCCCGGCGCCCCGGCGCCCCGGCGCCCCGGCGCCCCGGCGCCCCGGCGCCCCGGCGCCCCGGCGCCCCGGCGCCCCGGCGCCCCGGCGCCCCGGCGCCCCGCGACGGCATCAGGGCGGCCCGGGTTGCTGGTCACGCCGGCTTCTGACAGCATCGTGGCCCTCCCTGTTGCTGTTGGTCACGGGTTTTGACAGCAACCATCCGTGTCGGCGGGCCGGCGCTGGTGCATCGGTGTAAACGGGGACAAACCACCCCTGTTTACAGACCAACGTGGCCCTCCCTGATGTCGCCCTGACAGCAACGGGGAGGGCCACGTTGCTGTCAAAACGGACCGCTGACAGCAACAGGGAGGGCCACGATGCTCACGCCTCCCCGGCGGCGCCGTTCCGGGGCACAGCGCACGTCCGCCCAGGAGCGCAGATCAACGGCGAAGGCACTAGTTCAAAAAATCGCAAGGGGAAGAGCCTTCCGCCGACCTCGCCAGGACGCCTGGCTCTCCACGATCCCGAGTCACCCGGCAGCCTCTCCTGGCACGGGCAATCGTCCGTGATCATGTTCGCGGGCATGATCACGGAACATCACCGGTGGCCTGACCTGGGCGATCGTCCGTGATCACGGTCTCGGACATGATCACGGAACATCGCCGCTGTCCTGGAGAGGCTGCCGCGTGACTCATGATCAGGCAGGTTGCCTCCCGGGCACCCGCCTCGTTTCGACCTGGACCGCCAAGGCCCGGACCCTGCAAGGTGATACGGTGCGGTTCTGGCGGAGCGGGCCGGGCTCGGTTCCGGCGGTACGGGATCGCCGCGCCGGTGATTGCCGCGTGTTCCCGTTCTGCGGCGTGATCGCGGAGCGTTCCCGCGCCGGAGCATGATCCCGGAGCGTTCTCCGTCGTTTGCGGCATGATCGCGGAGCGTTTTCCGTCGTTATCGCGGAGACTTCTCGCAGCACGGAGTGTTTGCCGTCCTATATGCGGACAACGCTCCGCGCAACAACAACTCTCCGCGCCAAAGCCGGAAAACGCTCCGCGCAACGACAACTCTCCGCGCCAAAGCCGGAAAACGCTCCGCGCAACGACAACTCTCCGCGCCAAAGCCGGAAAACGCTCCGCGCAACAACAACTCTCCGCGCCAAAGCCGGAAAACGCTCCGCGCAACGACAACTCACCGCGCCAGAGACGGAAAACACTCCGCGAAGCGGGAAGTCTCCGGGAACCCGGGAAGAGTCTCGTCTGCTGAGCCCGGAGCTTGACGTGCCAAGATCCCGAGTCACCCGACAGCCTCCCTGACCTGGGCAAATGTCCGTGATCACGGTCCCGGTCATGATCACGGAGCATTACCCGCGTCCCCGGTTCCGCCAGACGGATGGGGGGTCAGCCAGAATCTGAGCGCGAGCCGGTCGCAACGATGCTCCCGGGCGTCATTTGTCGCGATGCCGGGGCTGGGGCGAGGGACGGGACCGGGGCCGAGGCCGAGGCCGGGGCCGGGGCCGGGGCCGGGGCCGGGGCTTGGTCGGGGGCCGGGACCTGGGCCGGGGACGCGCCGGTACTCGGCAGCGCCCACGACTTCGCTGACGTAGCGGCCGAAAGCGGACAGCGCGCGGGCGACCTCCTCGTCGGGGGTGCTCCAGGTCACCGCTATCGGGTCGCCCGGGGAGAGGCCAGCGCGCTTGCGCGCTTGCTGGATCGCCCGGGTCGCCGTTCTGGCGATGCCTTCCTGGCGCAGTGGCTCGCTGATGCGGAGGTCGAGCGCCACGAGCGGCGCGGCCGCGCCGGCCCGGCCGGGTCGCTTAGGCGGCGAGCAGGCTGCGCGCGCGGCAGGCGCTACGGACTTCACGTTCAGTTCGTGGGCCAGGACGGTCAGCAGGTCATCGGGCAGCGCCGCGAACAAGTCCGGAGCTATCCGCGCTTCCGCCAGCGGCTGTCTGCCGCCGACTCCGGCGAGCGCCCGCGCTGCCCGGCCCGCGCGCACGATGCGGCGAACAATGCGCAGTTGCTCAGCCAAGCGTTCGTCGATGAGGTCGGCGGCTGGCTCTGGCCACCCGGCCAGGTGCACGGAGTCCGCCGCGCCTGGTGCGCGGATAAGGTCCCACGCATAGTCGCTGAGGAACGGCACGACCGGCGCGAGCAGCCTGGTCAGCACGGTCAGGCACTCACGCAATGTCGCGATCGCGGAACCGCGGTCGGTGCCGTTCGAGCCGGGACTGAACCGGTGCCTGCACAACCGTAGATACCAGGATGAAAGATTAGCGACGAAGCCATCGAGGCAGCGAAGGGCCGCGTCGCCGCGGACCGCCTCCAGGGCGGAAGTCACCTCAGCCGCGACCAAGTGCACTTCGCTCAGCAGCCAGCGGTCCAATGTCGGCCGGCGCCGGCCGGGGCGGCGCCGGCCAGGTGCCGGCACGCGCTCGCTGCACGTAGAACCTGACGCAGTGCCAGTAGCGCAGCAGGATCTTCGTGGTGATGCGGGTGAGCGCCTGTGTCGGCAGCGGGGCTGCCGGACGGTCGGGTGCGATCGCGGCGAGTGACCACCTGAGCGCGTCCGCGCCGTGCCGTTCGATCAGCGGCCACGGCGCGACGAGACTGCCTCGGCGGCCGTTAGAAGAGACGCCCGCAGGTGAGGCGTCGGTGACGCGGATCGCTGCCTTGACCGGCGACCGGCCATGGATGCCGATGCCAACCGACAGCATGGCATAGAGCCAGCTGCGGCTGGAGCTCGCGCCGCTGGCGGCCAGCCGCGCCGGGGGATGGTTGCCGCACAGGCTGGCCGCCCAGTCGAAGCAAGAGTCGGTGACTTCGGGTACTCGCCGGGCCACCGCACCGCACTCGCGGCAGCGAATCCGGATCAGGTCGACGGCAGGCCGGTGCGGGTCGGCTCCGCGCGGGACGGTTCCGCGCGGGACGGTTCCGCGCGGATCGCCGCCGGCAAGCCCGGCTAGTTCCGCCAGCGACCCGACGCACGTCGCGTGGCCCTCGTCGCATTCCCAGATCGGGAGCGGCACTCCCCAGAATCTCCTCCGGGACACCGCCCAGTCGCCTGCGGGGACCGCAGGGCGGGGTGAGCCGGGGGTTGCCGGATGCCAGTCGACGCGGTCCGCTTCGGCTGCGAGCCGGTCGGCCAGCGCGGACACCCTGAGGTGCCAGCCGGACATGGCCTTGCGGAGCAGCACGGTCCCGCAGTACCAGCAGTGCGGGAGCCTTCGGGACGACGCCTGCGCGGCGAAAAGCAAGCCGCGGTCGGACAGGTCGGCGATCAGGGCGGGGCCGGCATCGGCGAAGAACAGGCCGCCGATGGCCGGCAGCCCGGAGTCGAAGCAGCCGTCCTGGCCGATGGCCGGCAGCCCGGAGTCGAAGCAGCCGTCGGCGCCGATGGGGTCGGCGCCCGGGGCTGGCGGGTCCCTGGTGAGCTGGCCTGCTCCGTAGGCGGGTGCGAGCGGAGAGAGTCCGCTGCGGGTGGCTGACGCGGCAGCCGCGTCGGCTGATACTGTCCCGGTCGGCCGCGAAGGCGCGCCGCCCGGCCGCCTCGCCCGGCTGAATGGCAGGCGGCACGTAGCGCCCGCGAACTCGCGGCCGGCGAGTCTGGCGGCTACGTGCCAGCCTTCGCCAAGCAGGCCGGCGAACCGGTCCTCGGCGAGCAGCACGCGATCGTCGTGACCTGCTCGCCTCGCGACCACGTACGTCCTGGCTGGATCAACGGCCACCCCGTCGCACGCCACCAAGATCCACGGCGAGGAGGTCGTCACGAGCAGGTCGCTCCCGCTCAGCGCCGCGGGTGCGTCCGGCGGCAGCCGGTCAAGCCTGAATCTGGCCGTCACGGTAACTCCGGCGACGGGCCTGAACACGTCGGGCCGGCGGATCTCATGCTCGGCTAGCTGAGCCTGGCAGCGCGGGCAATACCGGCCGAGGCGATAGTCCTTGACCAGCAGGCCCGCGTCGAACGCCCGGCGCAGGCAGCTCCAGACCGACTCGACGGCTGCTGGCTCCATGGTCAGCCGCAACTGGGCCGGGTCGCTCAGACAGCCCATCCGCCCGGCGATCGCCGTCAGCTCGGTCAGATGCCGGAGCGCGGACTCTTCGCACCTGGCCAGGAAAGGCTCCGCGCCGTAACCTCGGATCTCCGATGGGCCGGCCAGCCCGAGCGCGGTCGCCACCGCCAGTTCGACCCCGGGTCCATGGCAGTCCGCGCACAACTGGCGCGACACGCGGAAGCCCCGCATCGTCTTGAACCTGCAGTAAAGATCGCCGGCCACGCGCTCGCGCAGGTAGGGCAGGCCGGGCGAGCCAGTCAGCGTCAGCGGTGCGCCGAGATAGGACCACGGCTCGCCGGAAGCTGTCTGGGCGGCGGACCTGGCCTGGACGGCCGACCGCGTCCAGCGCTCGGATACCTCGCGCTCCAGCGCAGGCAAGCCCGCCGGCAAGACCTCCTGCAGGCCCGTCAGCAGGTCGGTCGGCAGACGCGCCGGCACGCCCGCCGGGGCGCCTGCCGTCAGGTCTTGACGCAATGCTGCCCCCCGCGTGTTTGCGAATCGCCCCGGTAACCACTTATCCTCCGTTGACGCCTGTCAACCAAGATCATCGTCTGCTCAGTGCCGAGGGAGGCGTGGGATGACCGCAGCCGCGCAGTCTGGTGCTGCCGAATTTCCGGTCAGGCAGGGCGAACAGGGCTGGTCCCGGGCCGAGGTCGACGAGTTGCGTAACCTGCTCGCTGCCGAGGCCGCGGAGTTGCGGGCGGAGATCGACCGGGTCGAGGCGGACATCGCTGACCGCCTCGGTGACGCGGTCAGCGACGCCGGTGACGACCAGGCCGACGTCGGTGCCAAGGCGTACGAACGCGAGCATGAACTCGCGATAACGTACAACGCACGGGAACTGCTAGCGCAGACTGAGAGAGCGCTTGGCAGGATGGAGGCCGGCACCTACGGATCGTGCGAGTCGTGCGGCGAGCCGATCGGCAAGGCGCGGCTGCAGGCATTCCCGCGGGCGACGCTCTGCGTGAAGTGCAAGCAGCGGGAGGAAAGGCGCTGACGGAGAGGACTCCATGCCCGAGCTAGAGCCGGCGGTCGCGCGACAGCCAGCGTCAGGCAAACGCCGGGTCATGACGCTGCTGGCCGTCGCGGTAGCGGTGCTGGCCGCCGACATCGTGAGCAAGGCTATCGTCGTGGCCACCTTGTCCGACCGGCCGCCGGTCCAGCTGATCGGCAGCTTCCTGCGGCTCACCGTGTCGCGTAATCCTGGCGCGGCTTTCAGCATCGGGCCGTCGATCACCGTCGTGTTCACCGCGATCGCGGTCGGGGTCATCACGTTCATCCTGCGTACCTCGCGCCGGATCAGGAGCCTGGGCTGGGCGGTCTCGCTCGGGCTCCTGCTCGGAGGGGCGACAGGCAACCTGACGGACCGGCTGCTGCGCTATCCGGGGCCGCTCCGCGGCTACGTCGTCGACTGGATCTGGCTGACGCACTGGCCGGTGTTCAACCTGGCGGACTCCTCGATCGTCTGCGGCGGCATACTCGCCGTGCTGCTGGCCATCCGGGGCATCCATATCGACGGCACCAGATCAGGCCAGCCAGGCCAGCCAGGCCAGCCAGGCCAGCAAGCACAGCCAGGCCAGCCTGCACAGCCAGGGCAGCCGGGCCAGCCAAGCGCGACAGCGGGCGCGGGCAACGGCGGCGCGGCATGACAACCTCAGGCGAACGCCGCGTACCGGTGCCGGACGGCCTGGACGGTGAACGCCTCGACGCGGCCCTGGCCAGGATGTTCGGCCTGTCCAGGGCCAAGGCCGCCGACCTGATCGGCGCGGGCGCCGTGCTCGTCGGCGGCCGCCCGGCCGGCAAGTCTGACCGCGTTCCGGCCGGCGAGTGGCTCGACGTGACGCTGCCGCCGGCCGCGGAGTACGAGCCGCTGCCAGCTACTGACCCCGTGCCCGGGCTCGCGATCAGCTACGAGGACGCCGACATCATCGTCGTCGACAAGCCGGCCGGAGTCGCCGCCCACCCCACGCCCGGCTGGACCGGCCCGACCGTGCTGCAGGGCCTGCTCGCTGCCGGGCACCGGATCGCGACCAGCGGCGCTGCCGAGCGGCAGGGGATCGTGCACCGGCTTGACGCCAATACGACCGGGCTGATGGTCGTCGCCAAGAGCGAGCACGCCTACAGCGTGCTCAAGCAGGCATTCAGGGACCGAGAGGTCGACAAGCGCTACGGCGCCCTGGTACAGGGGCATCCGGACCCGCTCAGGGGAACCATCGACGCGCCGATCGCACGGCATCCCTCGGGCGACGGCCGGTTCGCCGTCATCTCCGGCGGCCGGCCATCGGTCACGCACTACGACACGATCGAGGCGTTCCGGGCGGCGAGCCTGGTCGAGGTCAAGCTGGAGACAGGGCGCACGCATCAGATCCGGGTGCACATGTCAGCCGTGCGGCACCCGTGCGTGGGCGACCGGCTCTACGGGGCCGACCCGGTGCTGGCCGCGCGCCTGGGCATCACGCGCCAGTGGCTGCACGCGCGGCAACTCGGATTCGCGCACCCCGACGACGGTCACTGGGCGGACTTCACGAGCCCCTATCCAGCTGACCTCGCCACGAGTTTGGAATTGCTCGCCGAAGAGTCCTAACGGCGGGCGCGTCACCGGCGTGTCCTCGCCGCAGTTGGATTAGGGTCGAAGCTCAACCAAATCGCGCTGCGTGCCGCAGCATGCCTGAAGGAGGCGGTACTTCATGGCGGAGACTGAGAACGCGGCGCGGGGCTTCACCCATCTGCATGTCCACACCGAGTACTCGATGCTGGACGGCGCCGCGCGTCTTGATGACCTCTTCGCCGGATGCCAGGAATCCGGCATGACCGCCATGGCGATGACCGACCACGGCAACCTTTACGGCGCCTACGACTTCTACAAGAAGGCCAGGGCTCACGGCGTCAAGCCGATCATCGGCATCGAGGCCTACGTCGCGCCCGAGCACCGCAAGCACAAGCAGCCGGTGCGCTGGGGCACGCCCGCGCAGCGCGACGATGACGTCTCCGGCGCCGGCGCCTACACGCACGCGACGCTGCTCGCCGAGAGCACCGAGGGCATGTACAACCTGTTCCGGCTTTCGTCCCGGGCGTCCATGGAGGGATACTTCCGCCAGCCGAGGATGGACTGGGAACTGCTCGCGGAGCACTCCAAGGGGATCATGGCCACCACCGGGTGCCCGAGCGGCGAGGTGCAGACCAGGCTGCGGCTCGGCCAGTATGACCAGGCCGTGGCGGCAGCGGCCAAGATGCGGGACATTTTCGGGCGGGATAATTTCTTCGTCGAGCTGATGATCCACGGGCTGGACATCGAGCGCCGTGCCGCCGACGGGCTCCGGCGGATCGCCAAGGACCTGGGGATCCCGTTCCTGGCGACCAATGACCTGCACTACTCGAGCCCCGAGAACGCCAAGGCGCACGAGGTCCTGCTCTGCGTGCAGACTGGCACGAACATGGCCGACCCGAACCGGTTCAAGCTGGAAGGCAACGGCTACTACCTGAAGAGCCCGGCCGAGATGCGGGCCGTCAGCGATGACGAGGTCTGGCAGGTCGCCTGCGACAACACGCTGCTGATCGCCGAGCGGGCGAACGTCGAGTTCGCCAAGGCCAACCTGATGCCCAGGTTCCCGTTGCCCGAGGGCGAGACCGAGGTCAGCTGGTTCCGCAAGGAACTCTGGGCCGGGATGGACCGCCGGTTCCCGGGCGGCTACACCGAGGTGCACAAGACCCGCGCCGAGTACGAGATGGGCATCATCGAGCAGATGGGGTTCTGCGGCTATTTCCTGGTCGTCGCGGACTTCATCATGTGGGCCAAGCGCAACGGGATCAGGGTCGGGCCAGGGCGAGGCTCGGCGGCGGGTTCGATCGTCTCGTACGCGATGGGCATCACCGACCTGGACCCGATCAAGTTCGGGCTGATGTTCGAGCGGTTCCTGAACCCTGAGCGGATCTCGATGCCGGACATCGACATCGACTTCGACGAACGTCGCCGGGGCGACGTGATCAGGTACGTCACCGAGAAGTACGGCGATGACCGGGTCGCGCAGATCATTACCTACGGGACGATCAAGGCCAAGGCCGCGGTCAAAGACTCGGCCCGGGTGCTCGGCTTCCCCTACGCGCTCGGGGACCGGATCACCAAGGCGTTCCCGCCCATGGTCCTCGGCCGGGACATCCCCTTGTCCTGCGTGTTCGAGCCCGACCACCCGAGGTACGGCGAGGCGGGGGAGATCCGGGCCCTGTACGAGGCCGAGGCCGAGGTCAAGCAGGTGCTGGAGACGGCGCGCGGGCTCGAGGGGCTGATCAGGCAGGCGGGCGTGCACGCCGCCGGGGTGATCATGAGCAGCGAGCCGCTGCTCGACCACATCCCCGTGTGGAGGCGGCCGGCCGACGGCGCGATCATCACCCAGTTCGACTACCCGAGCTGCGAAGACCTCGGCCTGCTGAAGATGGACTTCCTCGGCCTGCGCAACCTGACGATCCTGGACGACGCGCTGGACGGCATCAAGTCCAACAAGGGCGTCGTGCTCGATCTCGAGAGCCTCGACAGCCTTGATGACAAGGACACCTACGAGCTGCTCGCCCGAGGCGACACGCTCGGGGTGTTCCAGCTCGAAGGCGGGCCGATGCGGGCGCTGCTGCGTTCCATGCGGCCTGACCGGTTTGAGCACATCTCCGCCGTCAACGCGCTCTACCGGCCCGGTCCCATGGGGGCTAACGCGCACAACGACTACGCGGACCGCAAGACCGGGCGCAAGCCGGTCGTGCCCATCCATCCGGAGCTGGCCGAGCCGCTCGCCGATATTCTCGACGACACCTACGGCCTGATTGTCTATCAGGAGCAGGTACTGCTCATCGCGCAGAAGCTGGCCGGCTACTCGGTCGGCAAGGCGGACCTGCTGCGCAAGGCGATGGGCAAGAAGAAGAAGGAGATCCTGGACAAGGAGTTCGAGCCGTTCGCTGGCGGGATGCGGGCCAACGGCTACTCCGAAGAAGCGATCAAGGCGGTCTGGGACATTCTCGTCCCCTTCTCCGACTACGCCTTCAACAAGGCACACACCGCCAGCTACGGCCTGGTCGCGTACTGGACGGCGTACCTCAAGGCCAAGTTCCCCGCCGAGTACATGGCCGCGCTGCTCACCTCGGTCGCCGGCGATAAGGACAAGTCGGCGCTGTACCTGAGCGAGTGCCGGCGCATGGGCATCAAGGTGCTGCCCCCGGACGTGAACGCGTCCAACGCGATCTTCACCCCGGTCGGCCCCGACATCAGGTTCGGCATGGCCGCCGTGCGGAACGTCGGCACGGGCGTGGTCGAATCGGTCGTGGCCACTCGCCAGGAGAAGGGCGCCTTTACCAGCTTCTCTGACTTCCTGCGCAAGGTGCCGGTCAACGTCTGCAACAAGCGCGTGATCGAGTCGCTGGTCAAGGCGGGCGCGTTCGACTCGCTCGGCCACCCGCGCCGCGGCCTGATCATGATCCACGAGCAGGCCGTCGACGCCGTGATTGACGTGAAGCGCAATGAGGCGATGGGCCAGGACTCGCTGTTCGGCTTCGGCGACGACACCGAGGTCGACGTGGCCTTCGAGATCCCGGTGCCCGACGGCGAGTGGGAGAAGCCCACGCTGCTCGGCTTCGAGCGCGAGATGCTGGGGCTCTATGTCTCCGATCATCCCCTGCTCGGACTTGAGCACGCGCTGGCCGCCGAGACCGACTGCTCGGTCGCCCAGCTGCTGAGCTCGGCCGAAGATGAGCCTGAACGCAACTCACGTGGCGACCGTGCCGATGGTCAGGTAGTCACCCTCGGCGGGATCCTGTCCGGCGTCGCGCGGAAGGTGACCAGGCAGGGTGCATCCTGGGCGGCGGCGACTCTCGAAGACCTCGAAGGCGCGATCGAGGTGCTCTTCTTCCCGGCCACGTACCAGCAGTGCATGCAGCTTGTCGTCGAAGACGCGATCGTCCTCATCAAGGGCCGGCTCGACCGGCGCGAGGACGTGCCTAAGCTGATCGCGATGGAGGTGAAGCCGGCGGACCTGCCGACCGACGGATCGGGCCCTTTCGTGGTGTCGATCCTTGAGTCGCGTTGCGTCCCGCCGGTGGTTGACCGGCTGCGCGAGGTGCTGCACACCCACGCCGGGGCGACCGAGGTCCACCTGCGGCTGCTGAGCGGCGCCAGGACGAAGGTACTGCGGCTGGACAACAAGCTCCGCGTCCGGCCATCGCCGTCGCTGGTGGCTGACCTGAAGCAGTTGCTCGGCCCGGCCTGCGTGGGGTAAGCCCGCGGGTGACTAGGCTGACGTGATGGTGGCCTGGGACAGGCTGGACTCTGAGTCACTCCGCGAGGAATTGCGAACTAACCTCTGGCTCGTCCCGCTCCTTGAGGTCGTCGCGGCACTGATCTTGTTCGCGATTACCTATGCGCTCGACCGGACTGCCTTTGACGGCGGGTTCCGGTATCCATCCTGGGTGCTCAGCGGATCACCGGACGCGGCCAGGCAGATCCTCACCACGATCGCCGCGGCGATCATCACGGTCGTCGGCGTGGTGTTCTCCATCGTGATCGTCGCGCTGACGCTGACCTCGACTCAGTTCGGGCCGAGGATGCTGCGCAACTTCATCCGCGATCCTGGTACGCAGCTCACCCTCGGCACGTTCGTGGGAACCTTCGTGTACGCGATCGCCGCGCTCGGGTCGATCGGGCAGGAAAGCCGCGGCAACTTCGTCCCGCACATCTCGATCACGGTCACGCTGGCGCTGACGGTCATCGACCTCGGCGTGCTGATCTACTTCATCAACCACATCGCCACCCAGATTCAGCTGCCGCAGGTCATCGCGGGCATCGCGGGCGACCTGGCGAAAGCCATCGAGACTCAGGCGGGCAACGCCGCGGCGACGAAAGCCGCGCCGAGCGCGACGGCGACGCTCGCGGCGATGGGCGCGCCCGGCGGCCAGGTGGCCGCGCCGCGCAGCGGGTACCTGCAGTTCATCGACCGGCGCACGCTCGTGCGGATTGCCTCAGGCGCCGATGTAGTGATCCAGATGCTGCACCGGCCAGGCCACTTCCTGGTCCAGGGACATCCGTACGCCATGGTCTGGCCGGCGGATCAGGCCGACGTCGTCGCCCGTGAGCTCGCTCGCTCGCACGCTACCGGCCCCTACCGGACGCTGGCCCAGGATGTGTCGTTCGGCCTTGATCAGCTCGTCGAGATCGGGCTGCGGGCACTGTCACCGGCGGTGAACGATACTTTCACCGCTATGACCTGCATTGACTGGATCGGCGACAGCTTGTTCAAGGTGACGGGCAACTGGCAGCCCAGGCACGTTTACCGCGACCGATCCGGGCGGGTCCGGGCCATCACTACCGAGCCGACCTGGGAACGACTGGTGGAGCGGTCGTTCGAGAAGGTCCGGCAGGCGGGCCGGGGCATGCCCGCGATCATGATCAGGCAACTCGACGCGCTGGCCAAGATCATGCAGCGGGCTGAGACCGACGCGGAACGGGCGTTCCTCGCCGAGCAGGCGGCGATGATCGAGCGGCTGGCGGCCTCGACGGTGGACGAGCCGTCGGATCTCGCCGACGTCCGGCGTGCCTATCAGGGTGTTCTCGATGGGCGGCCGACGGGGGGCGAGTGATTTGGAGAAGGTCAGGCCTGTCGCACAATCGGGCGGGTTTCAGCCCGCATATTTTCGGGTTAGCTCGATTGCCTGACGATACTCGGTGCCTGCTGGTGCGTGCGTCGAGAGAATACGGGCGGCGCGCTTCGCGAGTTCCGCTGCAGTCGTAGTCTCACCGGACGTGTCGTGGACGCGGGCTAGGAGGAGGATGATGAGACCTTGATTGAGTTGTTGGCGTGTTCCTGTCCTGGCGACTGCGAAGACCAGTGCGCATTCGAGGCATATGCGCGCCTTTTCCAGGTCGTCCAGCAGGAGCAGGGCATGGCCAATGTGGCGGCGGCTGCGTGTCGAGTTTTCGGAGGCGATCCCGTAGAGGCGATCCCGCGCGATCCTGACGGGAGTGGCCTCATCGAGCGCTTTCCTGGCTAGCTGGCACCGGGTTGTCAGGTCGGACGCGGCGTCGGCTTGGACCAGGAGGGACCGGACGTACTCTGATCGGGCCACTAGCGTCACCGGGTGGTCATGTCCGTAACAAGATGCGCGGCGGGTCGCCTCCGAGGCTGCCAGTTCCGCAGCATCGGCCAGGTCGGACCCAAGCGAACGTCTCCGGAGGGCGCTGACGAGGTTGGTCCTGGCGATGCCGGTCATGTATGCGCTGGTTCCGTCTTCGCCCATATGACGCTGGAGGGCGGATTCCAGTCCCGCGACAACGTCGTCAGGCACGTCACCGCTGTCCACGCGCGCTAGGAGGGCTTGCTCGCGCATCCTGCCAAGTTCGGGATTGCCTATGCTGACGTGCCCGGCAATGAACTCCGCGAGCTTGTGCCAGGACGCCGCCCGGCTGGCCGGAGGCTTGCCGCCCGTCTGAAGGCGCATGGCAACGTAGGCCAACTGAAGTATCGCGCTGTCAGTGACCGGGAACAGCCGCTCGGCTGGTGCTAAACGGCTACCGGATGGTGGCAGTCCTGCGATTTGCCAGTCACTACGACCTGACCAGTGCTCTAGAAGCCTCATGGCATACAAGAGCGCGCGCTGTCGGCTGCCATCCTCGCGATCTAGCAGGATTGCCAGCGCCACGGCGCTGCCGTGCAGCCAGCCGATCGCTTCGGCGTCTGTTGGGCTCCACTGGTCAGCGGCCTGGCAATCTAGGAGATTGCCGCTCATGGCTGGTCTGGGATGCGATTGCCTGCGCCGACCGTCAGCAAGGAGCTCAGCGCGGTGAGCGCCGTCTGAATTTGCTGCGCTTGGCCCGGTGAGATGACGGCGTCATCTTCGGCTCGGTGCAGCAGCCGATCAGCCAGTTCCGCGAGCACCTCATCGACACGACTGGCGATCGGGTCTCTCGGAGGAGCGAACAGGGCTACTACATAGTCGCGTATCGTATTGAATGCCCCGAGCGGGGTCATGCTTGCATCGGCGAGTACGGATCTGGTCATGTCGTGTGCCAGGGATGTAAGGCGACTGGTCGTGGCAGCCGATTCTCTCGCTGACGCGCCGTCGGCACGGCGGGCGAATACCGCTAAATCCTCGCTGGTGCAGCGGGGCGGGTCGACAGGGCCGCATGCTGCTAGTGCCGGATGGTCGTGCGCCCAAGCGGCCAGGACTCGATAATATGCGGCGGCCGCTTCGAACGGGCTCAGCTCGAATTCGTCCAAAACTCGGATATATCCTAGCCGATAGTACCAGAAGCTGACGATCTTCGCTTCAGCTATAAATGCGGTATTGGGTTTAACTCTGGCATCTGAACCTGCCCATCTTGGGACAGTATGCGGGCCTTGGGTTGTCCCCCACCATTTGTATATCGTTGCCGGTGCCATGTTCGCATGCCTGGCAATGTCGGAAAGACTGGGCGGGCTGATCTCCTCATGAGCGCGGGACGCGTCGTCTGCCCCTGAACGTCCGTTAACGGCGAGGATGTTGTGTAATACCGCGAAACAACGCTGGCGCTCATCCCATGCTGCAGACCATTGAACTGCCCGCGCTGCTCGGTACCACTGCGCAGTGTCCGTGCGCGTCAGTCGCTCTGCCAAGGAGGGCACGATGACCTCCTTCCTGTCCGCAGGCAAACTCACGTTTTTACTCACGAGTTGGTTATACGGGGAGCTGAACGGCTCAGCTTGAGGACATCTTAGCTGCTTGTCGTAGTGCTTATGTCTCTCGCGCCAATGGCTCTCGTACCGCCTGCACTCGAATGCTGACCTTGGCGCAGGCGTGGCAAGATCATTTTCGTGAAAAATTCTACGTTTAGCTAGCGCTCTGTGGAATGAAGTGGACATCAGTTGCCGGACGCCGAACTCACCTCGGATGATTGCGCCAGCTAGGGCATGTGCGCCGCCGGTGGCACACAACCAGGACAGGAGAATCGGATATGCGGAAATCACGGCAAGTATCGGTGGCGGGCTTCATGCTCGCTATCGGCGTGATGTCAATGACAGGCGTCACAGTTGCGCAAGCAAGCGTCCGGTCGGCAACCTCAGCGTCAACAAGCCGACAAGGCGCGCCAATAGCGACGGGCAAGGCTGCGCCAAGTGCCACGGTCAACGGATGCGCTCAGTCGTTTTCGGCTGATCATGGCGTTTGCATTTCCGTCACTACTGGCTCGAAGAACTCCAGTAACCACACACAGTGGGTCAGTCAGATCACGGTCGCAATGCCAACCTCATATCCCCCGAGCAAGCTAGAGGCCTGGGCCGGAAACGGGCCGACAGGCATTGCCTGGTATCAGTCTACGAGCCATGCCAACTCGATTACCTGGTCAATCAACATGTGGATCAAGAACCAGTCAGGAATTTGCGGTGCCTATACCTACACAGACGGAAGCGGTCGTTCCATCGCCTGTATAACTATCTCGGCCTAAGCGGATTGCCGGATAAAGTCCCGTAAGCTCAGGCCGGGTCAAGTGCAGCTGAACTGTTCTTGTCAATTGCACAGTGGCTCGCCAAAGCCGGGCTAGCGGCTGCGCCCGAACCGCATACGGTTCGGGCGCAGCCGCTGATCTGCATCGATGGCCGTAGTCGGCTCGGGCGAGTCCGTGTTGTCAGGCGACGTTATGACAATCCTTCCTGGGCCTGGGCCTGCCCTTACTCGCTAGTCCGCTCGACCTGAAAGCGGAGTCTGGTCGAATCCGGTGAGTTGCCTAACTCGGCCTGCGCGGAGAAGTTCGAGCCTTCCCGGCCATTACCTGCATCCGGAAGAACTGAAGCCTGTTGAGCCGGTGATGCCGTTCAGCTGGGCGATCCGCATGTTACCGAGGCCGTCAATGTTATCTCCGACCCGGAGCAGCGGCCTAAACTGCTGGATCTGAGCCCGAAGGACTTCGAGTCGTTCGTCCAGAACCTGTTTCACCAAGATGGGCCACGAAACTGACCAGTACGGCTCCAGCCGTGACGGGGGCATCGACTGCATGGCCTTTAAGCCCGATCCCGTCGCGCCCATGAAGATCGCGGTCCTGGCCAAGCTCGGTACCAAGATCGTCTCGCCGACCTACGTCCGGGACCTGTACGGCAGGATGCACCACGAGGGCGCGACCCTGAGCATCGTGATCACCACGTCCGGGTACGGCCCGGGCAGCGTCGAGTTTGCTAACCGCAAGCTCCTGCATCTCATCGACTGATATGGTCTGATCTCGATCTGCCGGGAAAACGACATCCTGCCGGCATCCTCGGCGTGGGCACCTGCAAGCGCAGGCCCTGACCACGCCTGGTATCCGGCATAGGCTGCACCTGGAAACCGGGCGCTGCCGTGTTCTGTCAGCCGGATCCGTCCGCAGTCCGGATTGCGCCCGCGGGAATGTCGTGAGTCGGCGACGTACTGGTTCCCCGGTGCTTGCCGGCCTGACAGCTGAGAAGACTCAGGCCGTGGTGTTCGGAGAAGTCCTGGTAGTCCTTGAGGTTCAGGGTTGCGAGCGGCGAGCGGTACCTGGTGAGTCAGGCAGCAGGCGGCGATCCACATGTCGTTGACGAGGCGTGGTCGTCCGCGGCGGGTGGCTGCGGCGGACAGGATGCCCCAGGTTTCGGCTACGGCTTCATCACCGGGCAGTACCGGCATTGCCGTCCAGCCAGTTCGCGAGCTCGCTGCGGCGGCTGCTGCCCCAGGAGCGGATTTCGGCCCATTTGGTCAGCTCTGCGAGGGTCACGAGGCGACGTCGGTGTCGAGGATGACCGGATTCATGACTGATCGTCAGGCCAGGTCGCGGTGCCGCTCGGCGTAGGTGAAGGCCAGGAAGTCGTCGAGTTCCTCGTCCGACTCGAACGTGTCGGCAGTCAGGTCGTCGAGAGAGCGGATTGGCTGGGTGTGCTTGGCGGCCAGCAGTTGCGTGACGGACAGCTTCGGCCGTCTCGGCATGCCGACCTGCCTGCCTGCGCCGGAAGCGCTCACGGTGACCTCCTGGAAATATCTGCCTGCTGTCTAGTCTAGGTGCCTGCCGGGCGGGCCGCCTGCGCTCCGTCGCCAGTCACGCTCCGCGATGCTCGCGGTCCGCAGGGCCAGGTGAATCCCGTTCTCGCGGGCACGATCGGTCGGTATCTCTTCTTGCACGTAGTGTCGGGTGAGTGATCGAAGCAACATGAGACGGCCCTCCCGACTGGAGCGGCGTGGTGATTCTGAACTATCCGGAGAATACACGGAGAGAATTTTTCGTGGTGATGACATAGGCGCAGGTCAGGCCACGTATGGGAGATGGCTGTAAAACCGTCGGCTCAGCCTACGTTGGTTCGAACCCAACACCTGCCACCAAGAGTACTCCCAGGTCAGTGACCCTTCTGCGTGCCGAGAGCAGGCAAACGGGGAGCGGTGCACGACGCCGTCGGCTGGGGGTTGGATCTGATGTTCTTGCAGGTCAGTGCAGTGAGCGGTGTTGACGACGCGGGAGGACGGTGTCTTGTGCGGCAAATACACGCCGAATTTTAGGTTGCCCACTCCGGATGGGGAGGACGCCGGGGATGGCTGGAGTCAGCAGTTCCAGCCGGGTGCCTCACGCGACGGCGGGTCTCTTCCGGGACCGCCTGCCGTCTGCTCAGTGCGTTGATCCGATTGCCCATCCCTCCGGTCGCCCGGGCAATTGGCATGCGCCACGCGCCGGCATTCTGGCCTGGTGTCGCAGGGCGAGGCGTGGCACTGGGCCGGGCGGCATCGTGCTCCGCTACGTATCGGCGCGGGATCCAAGCAACGAGCCTGACCGTAACAAGTGCAGGCGTGTCGGGGCAGTCGCTCTCGCTGAGCGACCGGAGACAGGTCAGAGCACTCAGCAGCGACGGCCACGATCAGCAGCCAGAGCCGATCAGGCGCTCAGGGTGAGTTGATGCATTTCTGCCGATTCTGTACTTGCTGAATCGGCGAGAGCGCGGCGTTACTGATGGCGGTGAGGGCGGCCGGGATGTCGGCGTGCTGATCGGCCAGTAGATGCGGCGCCAGTTCAGGTAGCGCTAGGATCCGGGCCGGTGCTCACTGACGGTGGCGGGGGCCATGGTGTCGGCTCAATGGTCGGGCGGACAGGAGCGCCGCGAGTGCCTCGGCGCGGAGCTCATCGCCGGTGGCTGTGGCCGGGGCGCGGGTGGCGATGGATGTGCTCGATGAATGCTATGCGCGCGAGGTGCTCCAGTTGGCGGAATCGGCGCCCTGGCGTAGTTGGCGTTAGCCACCGCGGGTTGCCTGGTGCACGCGGCCGCAAGCTGCGGTCATGTGTTTGAGCGTGTATACGTGTTGTCGTATAATCAGGTCGCGTGGACTGGGAGGTCGAAGCTACCGATGAGTTCTTCGCCTGGGCCGGGAAGCTGGAGGAATCCGACCCTGGGGCGCGGGCGATGCTCGACGCGGTGATTGACATGCTCGCGGAGAAGGGGCCTTTGATGCGCCGGCCTTATGTTGGGGAGATAGTGACCTCCCGCCATCACAACATGAAGGAACTGCTGGTGCCAGCGGGCGCGATGGAGCTGAGGGTGCTGTTCTGCTTCGATCCCCGCCGTGCGGCGATCTTGCTTCTGGGCGGGGACAAGAGCGAGGGCTCGATGTGGAATGCCTGGTATCGCACGGCAGTTCCCGAGGCGGATCGCCTGTATGACATCTACCTTGCTGAGCTTCGCGGGGAGGGATTGCTGCCATGACCGGTCATCGTTCCTGGACTGCCGACCGCCGGGCGCGGCTGGCGGAACCGGAGGTTGCGCAGCGAGCGGCGGCAGCCCATGCCGAGCTCGCCCGCCTTGAGGAGGATTACCGGAAGACGCTTGCCCAGCTCAGGAATGCCCATCGGCTGACGCAGGCGCAGCTGGCGAGCGTGCTGGGCGTGAGCCAGGCTCAGGTCAGCCGTGTCGAGAACCAGGCGGACTTGTACCTGTCGACGCTGCGCAGCTATGTTCAGGCGATGGGCGGCGAGCTTGAGGTGCGCGCGTTCTTCCCGGACGGGCAGACCGCGGCCATCATGATCGCTGACCTGCAGAACCCGGCTGACGCCGATGCCGCGGGACGGCATTCCCAGCTAGATGTTCATGCCGCGTTCGCGCTGGTCCATCGCGGCGTGGGCCGGATTGACTCCGATGTGGAGAGGTTCCGTGCCGCTGGCGCCGCCTGACCTTTCACGGCCTTACGCGAGCGCGGCCGGCAAGGACGCGGACTGGCAGCTCTTGCTGCGGCGGGCCGAGGCGCTGCAAGAGCTGACCAGGCTGTCCGGGGTGCCGGAAGCACGATGGCCCGCCGGGGAAGCTGCCAGGCTGCGGGCGGTACCGCCGATCTCAGGCGAGGCAGCCGGCCAGCGGCTGGCTCGCTGGCGGAACGTCTTCGCCAGCGAGCTTGCCGACCTGGAGCGGGCTGTCCTGGCCGCATCCAGCCAGGGAGGCAGCACGACCGTCGCGGACATTGACCTTCGCAGCGCCGTCTACCTCGCCGCGCGGCTCCTTGCGACGCTCTACGACGTTGCAATCGACCAGGTCAGCCCATAGGCGCCGCAGTGGCGCCCGCATGAAGCGCGATCCCGTCCGCCCCATGCCGCCAAGGACCACTAGCGTCCTGAGTTGTTAATTCGTTCGCAGCTCAGCGGTCCCGGCATCATCTCCGGCCTGGCCGCCTACGGTGCCCTCGTGGGCGGCGGTGCCGTAGCAGGACTGGTCGTGCCCGGCACCGCACCGGGCCTGGCGACGGTCGCCATCATGGCCAACGCGCTACGCGAGGCGATGACCTGCCGCAACGCGAACGGCAGGCCCGGCAGGCCGGGCGCCTTGGATCCGCAACCGGTGCGCTTGCCGGCACAGTCGCCGGCGGCATGGCAGTCGGCGCGGTAGCCGTCATCGCCGCCCCGCCGTAGGGGCGGCAATCGTCGGCTACCTCGGCTACCGCCTCAATCTGTGGCTGACTACTCAAGTGCCTAGCCCCGCATGGCTCCAGTCGAGCTAACTCGGCTTGCCCTGGCCCGGGAAGCTCCGCGATTGACCGCCGATTCGAGTCGGCGACGTCTGAGCGTGGCCCGACGCAGCTACGCACCGCAGCGCCTAGTACTACAGCAGCGCCTCGTGATCTCTTTTCCTGCGGGCGTAGTGGGCCTTCCGTGCGGCGGCCTGGTGGTGGCGCCGCCAGCTTGACCACTGCTCGTGGAATGCTTCCGGGCGGGTGACGCGGGTGTGCAGGTTGAACAGGCGGCGGGCCTCGGCTGCGGTGAGAGAGATCAGGTCACGCCCGGTTTCGTCTGTTATGAATAGTCTCGGGGCGTATGTTCTGGGCGGGGCGAAAAGTTGTCCACAGGTCTCAGGTCCCCTTTCTGGCGCTCCCGCCGTCCGGGGCGGGTTCCGGCGGCCCCGCGCCGGGCCGCGCGGCGCGGGCGGAGACGGCGAGGAACGCGTGGCCGAGCATGGACAAGGTGACGTGCCGGTACCAGGCGCGGTACTTGCGGACCTGGTACTGATCGAGCCCGGTCTCGTTCTTGGCCTCGGCGAAGCAGTCCCCGGCCGCCCACCGCGCCCCGGCAACGGCAACCAGCTCGGCGAAGGTTACCGGGCGGGGGGCCCAGCAGCGGAAATACGCCAGCTCCAGCCGCCCTTCTCGCCCGGGTGCAGGGACCGGCGGACGATGAGCTGATGGCCGGGGGCGGCGGCACCGATCAGCGCCCAGTCATATAGCCGGGGCCCTTCGACCCGTCGCCGCAGCTCAGCCGCTGCCACCCGTCCGCCGGCACCAGGGCAGCCAGGGCGTCCGCCCGGAACCGGCCCGCCGGGACGGCGATCATGTCGCTGCACGCGACGGCCATCACGTAGCCGATACCCTGCTCTTCCAGCCACCCCGCGCAGGCCGGGATTCCCGCCGTACACCTCATCGCCCGCCACCCACGAGAACGGCACCCCCGCTTCCGCCGCCGCGCCGATCATCTTCTGCGCCAGCGCCGGCTTGGTCGCGAACGCCACGTCATCGCCGATCCCCGCCGCCCGGCACCGGCCCCGGTCAGAGGCCCATTTCTCCGGCAGGTACAGCTCCCGGCCGGTCAGCGCCCGCGACCCGTCCGGCGCGGCGTACGCCAGGAACACCCCGACCTGGCTGTTCTCGATCCGGCCCGCCGTGCCCGTATATTGCCTGGCCACGCCGGCCGACATTCTCCCCTTCTTCAAGAACCCCGTCTCATCGACAGCGAGCACCGCGCCCGGATCCCCCAGGTGCGCCACCACGTACCGCCGGACAGCGTCCCGGCAGCCGTCCTCATCCCACGGCGAGTAATTCAGCAGCCGCTGCAGCCCGTCCGGCGAGGCGTCCCCGGCGAACTCCGCCAGCGTCCACCCGTTCTTCCGCTCCGCCCGCGACAGCAACCCCAGCAGGTACGCCCGCCCGTGCCGCCGCACCGCCGCGTTCCCGAAACAACCCGCGACCCGCGCGAACAGCTCATTAAATGACTCCGACCACGCGGCATGCGCATCCCCGGCCCGCACCCGCGCCCCATCCACGACACCCAGCATGCGCCGATCCTGGCAAACCAGGACCGCCAGGTCACGCGACCACGCCGAGCAACATCACAACCCACCGCTGTAGTACTAGTGCCAAGTGAAGGAGACATGGATGCGGGGTACTACAGCCGCGACGAGCAAGACGACAAATCCGGTGGCAACCCTCACAGCAAGCAGCTCCAGGTTTGGTTGCGTCAGGCCGGCGCTGGTGGAATGCAATGTGGTTTAAGGAGAGGTGAGCATGATGCTCGATGACACTCGCCGGGTATGGAAGACTAAGGCCAAGGACAGGTGCCGTGAGATCATCGGGACCCTCGAAAATGGCGAGTCAGTCAGGAGCGGCGACGCTGAGTTCCTTTTATGGCTGCTCGATAGGCACCCGCGCGCTGCTGAGAAGATCGGGCAGGGCGTGGCGGGCTTCACTGTGCAAAATGCCGTGATGGGCACTCGTTGTTTCGTCGTCCACCGCGTGGATGGCAGCAGTACCGACTTCTCCTTCCATTCCTGCATCACGGCACCAGACAGCATCGCGCTAGTCAGAAGAGCGATGCGCCGCGCGATCTCCGATCAGACAAACGAGTTCAAGCGGGCATCGGCCGCGCGAGGGCCGCTGGTCTGTGCCGTAACCGGCCAGATGCTCTCGTGGAACAACGCTCACGTCGATCACGCGCCCCTGTCTTCGTCGTGCTGGCCGACGACTGGGCAGCGCGGGCCGGCGGTTACTTTGCTATCCGGTTAGCCCCTGCGGCAGACGGTCAGCTGGGCCGTACTCTCGCAGACGGTGCCGTCGCTGACGCATGGGCAGAATTCCACCGAGCGAACGCGCAGTTGCGCATCGTGTCCAGGCTGGCCAATCTCTCGCTGCTGCGGAAACGGTCGTGATCCGGTCAGAAGCGCCCGGAGAATAGGCGGAGAAATCCTCGCAGCACTGACGTATGCGCAGGTCAGGCCTTGTTCGGGAGATGTCTGTAAAACCGTCGGCTCAGCCTACGTTGGTTCGAACCCAACACCTGCCACACGCTGCGGAAACGCCTCGTTAGCTGCGAATTCTCGTGCTAGCGGGGCATTTCGTCTCTGTCCCGGCGTGTGTCACCTTGTAGCGCTGTAGAGCGTTGTGTTGCGGTGTCCACGGACGCATAGCGGACGAAAATCGGGGCCTGGGAGCGGTGTGGGGGACCGTCGGCTTTGCACGGACGGCCACGGACGAGGGCCGCAGGCACGGACGAGCCCACGGACGGGGTCCGCGGTGGCTGATTGTGTCGGCTTGACGTTCGCGGCGGAGCTGAGCGTGCATTTCCCTGCGTCCGCCCGCTGCCCGGCCGGTTTCTCGGGGCGGGGCGGCCGGGGAAGGGCGGGTGCGGTGATGGCCAGGGTGGCGGTCCGGGAGAGCGTGACGCTTGCCGGGCGAGCGGAGCGGACGCGTGCGGCCCGCGCGTCCGTCTCCGCGATCCTGGGGTCCCGGGCATCCGTGCGGGGATGTGGCCGTCTTGCTGGTCAGCGAGATCTTCGGCAATTCTGTCCGGCACTCTGGCTCGGGCGGTGCCGGGGAGACGGTCACGGTCTCGGTCAGGGCCGGGGACGGCATCTTCCGGGTCGAGGTCACCGACCGCGCCGGGGCGGGGACGCCGGAGCTGCGTCCTGCGGACCATTACGCGGAAGGCGGCCGGGGACCCCAGCTTGTTGCGGCCCTGTCGGCGCGGTGGGGCTGGCGGCGGCGCGGCGGGCGGATTGTGACTTGGTTCGAACTGTCGCTCGGCTGAACCTTCCGCGACCACGAATCCCATCGGGCCAAGCGCCCGACTTCTTGAGCAGGCCGCCGCGCGGCCCTGACCATGCCCCCGGGGACCGCCTAATGTCATGCCGAACGACTGGCTGCTCCGCGCATCCCGCCCCGTACCCCGTAATACCCAGAGGGTGGCAAGATGCTGGTGGAGGACCGCTACCAAAGGGGAAGCTACGGCATGCTCTTCGAGACGAACCCGGTCGATCTCGGGGAACTCATCGCCAAGGCCAAGTCGGGGCTTATCCAGCTTCCCGACTTCCAGCGCGGGTGGGTGTGGGACGACGAGCGGATCGCGGCCCTGCTCGTCACCGTGGCGCGCGGCTACCCGCTCGGGGTCATGATGACGATGGAGACAGGTAACCCGGAACTCGAGTTCCGGCCGAAACCCCTCGTGGGTACCAGCCCGCCGGCAGGGACGCAGCCGGAACAGCTCCTGATGGACGGGCAGCAGCGGCTTACGTCCCTGTCTCAGGCGCTGGCATCGGAACATGCCGTGGAAACGATGGACACCCGGCGCAAGCGGCTGCAGCGCTACTACTACATCGACATCCGGGCTGCCGCCTACAACCCGGAGCAGATGGAGAACGCCATTTTCTCCGTTCCGGACGACAAGAAGCTGCCGCGCATCGACGAGCACGGCAAGCGAACCGCTATCGACCTGACGACCCAGGCCAACGAGATCGCCGCCGGAATGTTCCCGTTGCGCATGGTCTACGGACCTGGGAAAAGCGACTGGCGGCGCGCCTACGAGATACTCGATCCGCAGACCTGGGACGACTTCCACGACCGGGTCCTCTCCCAGATCGACGGATACAAGGTGCCCGTCATCCGACTTACTAGGAGCGCCACCAAGGAAGCTATCTGCGCGGTCTTCGAGGACGTCAACACGCGCGGGGTCTCGCTGACGGTCTTCGAACTGCTGACCGCCTCCTATGCGGTCAGCGATTTCCACCTGCCCACCGACTGGGCAGAGGTCAGGGAGCGGCTGCTAAAGAACGGCGTCCTGACCGACTTCAACGACACCGACTTCCTCCGGGCGATCTCGCTCGTCTCCACGTACTTCGCCCGGCGCGGCAGGGCCGGTACAGACCCCTATACGGCACCCGCCGCAAGCTGCAAGCGCTCGGACATCCTCGGCCTGAAGCTGTCGGAATACCAGAAGTGGTCTCCTCAGATCGTCGAAGCGCTGGAGTGGAGCGCGCGGTTCCTCGCACGGCAAGGCATCTACGGCAGGCCGGAGGTGCCGTACATTAGCCAGCTTAGCTCGCTGGCAGCCATCAGGACCGTCCTCGGCGGCGAAGCCGACGACAAGGCGGTGGAGGAAAAGATCGTCCGCTGGTTCTGGTGCGGCGTGCTCGGCGAACAGTACAGCGGCGCCCTGGACAGCCGCCTGCCGCGAGACCTTGAACAGGTCCTCGCCTGGGTGAAGGGCGGCCGGGAGCCCACGTCCGTTTCCGAGGCGAGCTTCAACGCGGCCCGCCTCAACACGATGACCACACGGAACAGCGCTGCCTACAAGGGCGTGTGCGGGCTGCTGCTCAAGCGGGGATGCATCGACTGGACCTACAGCCGGGAGCCCATCGACGCGACCATCTACCGGGAGATGCTAGTGGGCGTCGGACTTGTCTTCCCCAAGGGCTGGCTCGGGAAGAATAAGGAACAGAGCGCCCGGCTCGACAGCATCGTCAATAAGACGCTCCTCACCAGCCGCGCGAACCGGATCATGGGCAGCCTGCGTCCGTCCGATTACCTGGTAAAGCTGGAGAACGAAGCGGGCCTACCGCCCAACTGGTTCGACGACATCATCGCGACGCACCTGATCGACCCGAAGTCCCTGCGCGCCGACGACTTCGACGCCTTCTATGCCGCGCGCTCCGCGGCCCTGCTCCGGCTCATCCAGGACGCCATAGGCCAGCAGCCCGTCGACGAGCCGGAGTCCCTCGCCGACTATGAGCCGGAGCCGGTGGCGTGACGCAGGACAGCAAGGCGGAGTTCCTGGCGAAGGCCCAGGCGGACCCGCAAGAGCTGAAGGTCATCGACCTGCTCGCCATCTGGGGCTACCTCGCGCGGTCGTATGAGGCGGTCTCGCAGATTCGGCAAGACCTGAAACAGGCCGGACTCGGCTGTGAGCCGGACCTCGGTGAAGCTGGCCACGAGACGGTCGTTCGAATCGGGATCGGACTCGGCGCATCTCAGGCCACGGGAGGCGCTGACCGCGATCCCGGTGACCTGCCACTCCAGCTTCCGTTGAACCCCATGCTCGTCCGGGATGTCCCTTCCTGGAACCGGCCCGTCGTGCGTGTGCCCCCTGAATTCAGCATTGGCCAAGCCCAGGCTCGCATGGCCCAGAACGACTGCTCGCAGCTGGCCGTGATGTCCTCCGACCGGGACCTCATCGGCGCGGTGAGCTGGGAGTTCATCGCGAAGGCCCGTGTCCGGATGGCCGCACCCGACCTGAAGGACGCGACGCTGAAGCCTGCCCCCGTAGCCCGGTGCGATGACGAGTTGCTCAGAAACATCGACATGATCGAGAAGCACGGCTTCTTCTTCGTGCGTGACACGGATGACCGCGTCTGCGGGCTGGTCACCGCCGCTGACCTCACCGCCGCGTACCGGCGGCTAACGACGCCGTACTTCCAACTCGGCGAGATCGAACGGTACCTGCGGCACTGCATCAACACGCACTTCAGCACGGATCAGATGCGCGCTGCGGTAAGCAGGAACAAGAACAGGATCAATTCCGCCGATGACATGGAATTCGGCCAGTACAAGGAAGTGCTCGGCAACGACGCCCGGTGGGGAGACCTGGGCTTCGGCTTCGACCAGGTGAGCTTCGTCGACCAGATCGACAACGCGCGAGTGGTACGAAACAAGATCATGCACTTTGGCAAGGAGCTCACGCCGCAGGAGCAGGCGGAGCTGGAGAGGTGCCTCAGCCTCATGCGGCTCCTCGACTACCAGCAGTGACCTGGCCGCCCAGGCAGTCAGGGGCGATAGCTTGAACGAATTACCAAGGTGCGAGGAGGGGCCGATGAACGACGTCTTGGCGGCAGTGCCCCGGCGGTACGCGCTCTCGTTCACCACGGGTGCCCTCCTCGCGCGTGAAGCTGTTCTGCTCGCTCCCGTGTATCTCAGTGAGCGCGACTGGGAACGGGCCCGCGCGCTGGCCGTGCAGGACAACCTGTTGCAGGCGCGGACCCACCGCACGTCGGTCCGCCTGGCAAGCGAGACGACGCAGCGGCTCTCCATGTTGACCGACGACGAGGTCGGCCTGCTGGTCGAGGCGACCAGTTCTGAGCGCGGCTACCTCATGTGGGCTGCCGCCTGCCGACGCTATGAGTTCATCGGCGAGTTTGCTGAGGAGGTCTTGCGGGAGCGGTTCCTCCTTCTCGCCGCGACGCTGGAGCACCGGGACTTCGACGGCTTCGTCCGCGGTAAGGAGCTGTGGCGCGAGGAACTGGCCAAGGTTAAGGACTCGACGATGCAGAGGCTGAGGTCGAACGTGTTCAAGATGCTGCGGGAGGCCGGGTTGCTGTCGGAGGCCGGGGAAATCATGCCTGCCGTGCTGTCCGAGCGGGTCGCTACCGCGCTTAGCGCCCGGTCGCCGAGTGACCTGAGGTTTTTCCCCACCTGGCAAGCTAGCGGACTTGAGGCAGCACGGTGACCCCGAAGACCCTGCCTGAAGAGGAGGAGCACCTGGTCGCCGTGCTCAGCGGCAAGCGTTTCTTGCAGATGGAGGGCCTGAGCAATGAGATCCCGTTCTTCATCTATCCGTATCCGCCCGAGGACGCGCTCGCTATCGCGGCGGCCAGGAAGCGCATCAAGAACCGGCTGGCCACCGCCGGGATCACGGTCTTTGAGATCGACCTCTACGACCTGTCGGTTGAGCTCCTCAAGGAACGGGAGGTATGGGAGCAGGTCCTTGCCATCGAACCAGAAGAGGATAAGACCGATTTCCGGGAGATACTCCAGGGGATGCTCGACCCCCAATTGCACATCGCCCCCGCGATCCGCGACCGGCTCGCGCAGGCCGACTGCGACATTTTTTTTCTCACCGGAATTGGCGAGGTGTTCCCGTACATCCGCTCCCATAACGTGTTGAATAACCTGCAGTCGGTAGTCAAGGGCAAGCCGATGCTCATGTTCTTCCCAGGCCGCTACGAGCAGTCAGAAACGCTGGGCTCGTCGCTCGTGCTATTCGGTCGGCTCAAGGACGACCAGTACTACCGGGCCAAGAACATCCTCGACTAGGAGGCATGAGCTATGCGGCTCAGCGAGATCTTCGCCAAGGACATCCAGCGCCCGATCGAAGGCGTCATCAAGGCCGATGACGTCGCACACCTGGGCACAGAGGTTGAGGAGTACGTTCTCACCAACGAGGCGGCAAAGGGCCTGGAGATCCTGCTTGAGGAGTACACGTCCTACACCAACGCCAACGGCGTGTGGATCTCCGGCTTCTTCGGCTCTGGTAAGTCGCACCTGCTCAAGATGCTCGCCCATCTCCTAGGCGACGTCGAAGGCCAAGACTTCCCGCGTGAGAACGTCTCCGGCAGCTTCCGCGCCAAGGCCATCGACGCCTTCCTGCCCGGCCTGCTCAGCAAGGCGGACCGTATCCCGGCCAAGAGCCTTTTGTTCAACATTGACCAGAAGGCCACGCTGATCAGCAAGGACCAGGACGACGCCCTGTTCAAGGTGTTCGTCAAGGTCTTCGATGAGAGCCGCGGCTACTACGGCAACCAGGGACACGTGGCCCGGTTCGAGCGTGACCTCGACGAGCGCGGCCAGTACGGCAGGTTTAAGGAGGCATACGAGCGCATCGCGGGCAAGCCCTGGAGCCGGGGCCGCGAGCAAACCGCCCTGGAAGGCCGGAGCATCGACCATGCCTTCGCCGAGGTGAACGGCGAGGCGTCCGAAGGCATCATCAAGCAGTACAGCGCCTCCTACGCCGTGTCGATCGAGGACTTCGCCAAGGACGTGAAGTCCTGGCTGGACAAGCAGGCTGACCCGAACTTCCGCCTGAACTTCTTCGTTGACGAGGTCGGTCAGTTCATCGGCTCAAACGCCAAGCTGATGCTCAACTTGCAGACCATCGCCGAGTCGCTCAACAGCAGGTGCGGGGGGCGTGCATGGGTGTTCGTGACCTCGCAGGAGGACATGGAGAAGGTCATCGGCGACCGTACCAGGCAGCAGGGCAACGACTTCTCCAAGATCCAGGCCCGGTTCAAGACCCGGCTGAAGCTTTCCAGCGCGAACGTCGATGAGGTCATCCGCAAGCGCCTGCTCGAAAAGAACGACGCGGGCACGGCGGCAATGGACAAGGTCTACGCGGACCAGCACGCCAACTTCAAGACGCTGTTCGACTTCGTTGATGGGTCTAGGACGTACCGCAACTACATCGACGAGGCCAGCTTCTCCGGGACCTACCCGTTCGTCAGCTATCAGTTCCCGCTGTTCCAGGCCGCGATCGAGGGCATCTCGGACCACAACGCCTTCGAGGGCCGTAACAGCTCGGTCGGTGAGCGATCCATGCTCGGCGTGGTCCAGCAGGTCGCCAAGGACATCGGCGACGTTGAGGTCGGCCATCTAGCGACCTTCGACCACATGTTCGCCGGCATCCGCGCCTCGCTGAAGGCCGCCGCGCAGGGCTCTGTCCTTCGCGCGGAGCGGGACCTGCCGGATCCCGAGTCGGCGGTGACGAAGCTGGCCGTCCGGCTGCTGAAGGCGCTCTTTCTCGTGAAGTACGTGGAGAGCTTCCATGCGACACCGCGCAACCTCACCGTGCTGGTCTACGACCGCTTCGGCCTCGACCTTCCCGCCCTGTCTGAGCAGGTCAAGGAGGCGCTGAACCTGCTGGAGGTGCAGACCTACATCCAGCGCAACGGCAACGCCTACGAGTACCTGACAAACGAAGAGCAGGAGATAGAGCAGGAGGTCAAGGGCGTCGACATCGACGCGTCCGAGATCAGCACCCGGTTGTTCAAGATCCTCTCCAGCGATGTCATCAGGACCAGCCGGATCAAGTGCGCCAGGAACGGGCAGGACTTCGCGTTTGGTTTCCGGCTGGACGATCAGCCCTATGGCCAGCAGAAGGAGCTATCGGTTCACTTCATCTCGCCGAACTACCCGTACACGCAGGACGAGATCCGCATGCACAGCGCGGGAAAGGACGAGCTGCGCGTCATCCTCGACCCGGACAACCGGGTGCTCTCGGACCTCCGCCTGCTGCTCCAGACCGAGAAGTACATCAGGCGCCGGCAGGGCACCTCGATCTCCGCGACCGTGGACCAGATCCTGCGGGAGAAGGGCGCGCAGAACACCGCCCGGGAGAAGGAACTGACCGAGCGCGTGCGCGGCTCGGTCGGCAAGGCCGCTCTGGTGATCAACGCCGCTGACATCACGTCAACCTCGCAGGATCCGGTCACCCGGGTGACCGAAGGGTTCCAGGCCCTGATCAGCCGCACCTACACCCAGCTCAAGTTGCTGGGCGGTGTGACGTACAGCGAGCAACAGATCGCCCCGGCAGCCAATCCCGACGGCGGCCTGTTTGATGCCCAGACCGGGTCGAAGCTCTCCGTGCCCGCGGAAGAAGTGCTGTCGTTCGTTATCCGCAAGGAGAACTTTGGCGAGCAGGTCACGGTGAAGACCATCGTGGGCAGCTTCCAGACGAAGCCCTACGGGTGGGACCTCCCCTCGATCGAAGTGCTGATCGCCTTCCTGGTCGGGTCCGCCAAGATCACGCTCACACTTGACGGCAACGTCCTGAAGCGGTCCGAGATCGCCAGCGCACTCCGCAACACTCAGCGGCAACCGCACACCGTGGTCGCCCGGCAGAAGGCCTTCGACGACCAGAAGGTCAGCGCGTTCCGCGCGTTCTGCACCGACTTCTTCGATGAGCCCAGCACGCCCAAGGACCCGCTGGAGCTCGCCCGGCACGGCGCGGAAAAGCTCAAGGCGAAGCTGGACGAGCTCAAGGCTGCCGCCGCCGGCTCCAAGTACATCTTCGTGGCGCAGCTCGCCACACCAATCGACCTGCTCGACCAGGCTGTCGGCAAGCCGGACGACTGGTACCTGACCAGTTTCGCTCTTGGAAATGGCCTGCTGGACGCCAAGGACAACCTCATCGACCCGATCCAGGGGTTCCTCAACGGCCCGCAGCGCGTCATCTACGACGATGCGGCAGCGCTCCTAACCACTCATAGCAGCAACCTCGGCTACCTGCCGGCCGGCAGCGACGCGGCCGTCCGGAACGCGCTGACCGATCCGAACGTCTTCCGCGGCAGCCGCATGGCCCAGCTCAAGCAGGCGACCGACGAGCTGCGCGCCCAGATCGACGCGATGATCACGGAGAACGCGGTGGCGGCGGTAGCGGCCATTACTGCCAAGAAGACCGAGCTGCAGGGTGGTGCGGACTTCCAGAACGCGACGACAGCGGCTCAGCAGGCCGCCCTCGCGGCCATCGACGCGCAGATCGCTTCCGTCCAGCGGGCACGGGAGGTCGCGCAGATCCGCGAGGCCAGGAATGCCTTCGAGGTCACCCAGTATCCGGCGCTGCTCGACCAGCTCGCCGCTTCCGCCCGGTCAAGCCCGCCCGCGCCCGGCAGCGGCACGCCCGGCGACGGGTCGTCCAGCCTGCGGCCTACTGTGCCCAAGCCAGTTGAGACAGTATCGATCAAGAGCATTACCGTGTCGGGCGCCCACGGCGTCCTCACCAACCCCGATGATGTCAATCGGTACGTTGAAGCACTTCGTGACACGCTGCTGGCCACTTTGGAAGACGGGAAGCGAATCTCACTCTGATGGAAACCGCACCGCTGAAGTCTTTCGCCACCTGGGCGCGCAAGGCCCTCATCGACGAGGTCAACGCCCGCGTCAAAGTTGTGCTGGCGCCCGCGTCGCCAGAGCGAGTCGAGCGTCTAGGGGTCGTTTCCGCCTTGGAGAGGGCGGTTAGCGCGGCGGGCGGCGGCGAAACAGGCCGGGCGGCCGTGGCGGACCGGGTCGCTTACACCTGGTTCAACCGCGTCATCGCCTTGCGGTTCATGGACGCAAACGGCTACACCGGCATCGGCGTCGTCTCGCCGCAGGCCGGGACCGAGGGCGGTCAGCCCGAGATCCTGGCCGAAGCCAAGCGCGGCAACATCGACGCCGCGATCGTCGGCGCCAAGACCAGCGAGACGGTCACCGGCCTGCTCAACAGAAGTCGCCGCAGTGATGACCCGCAGGGCGAGGCCTATGCACTGCTGCTCGCGGAGTACTGCCGCCACTGGAACCGCACCATGCCGTTTATGTTCGAGCGCGAGGGCGACTTCACCGAACTGCTGGTCCCGGCCAACCTGCTGGCCGACGACTCCGTCCTCAACCGTGCGGTCAAGGTCCTGACCGCTGACGTCTGTAAGGACGTCGAGGTCATCGGCTGGCTATACCAGTTTTACATCTCCGAACGCAAGGACGAGGTCTTCGCCGGCTTCAAGAAGGGAAAGAAGGCCGGCACCGCCGAGATCCCCGCCGCGACCCAGCTCTTCACCCCGCACTGGATCGTCCGCTACCTGGTCGAGAACTCACTCGGCCGCCTCTGGATGCTCAACCGTCCGGCTTCCCGCCTGATCGACCAGATGGAGTACTACATCGCACCGGTCGACGAGGAGACGGACTTCCTCAAGCTCGCCGGTCCCGAAGCACTCACGATCATCGACCCCGCCTGCGGCTCCGGGCACATGCTCACCTACGCCTTCGACCTCCTGTACGCGATTTACGAAGAGGCGGGCTACGCGCCTTCCGACATCCCGGGCTTGATCCTCTCGAAGAACCTCCACGGGACCGAGATCGACCCGCGCGCCGGGGCTCTGGCGGCCTTCGCGTTGACGATGAAGGCACGGGCGCGACAGCGGACCTTCTTCAACCGACAGGTCGAGCCGAACGTCTGCGTGCTGGAGCCAATCACCTTCACGCCCCATGAAATCGAACTCCTCGTCACGCCCACCGGCGACCGATACAAGGAAGCCGCCTTCTGGAACCAGTTCAGGCACGCTGACACGTTCGGCTCGCTGATCCGCCCTGATGCAAGCGTGCTAGCCATGCTCCAAGCCCATGTTGAGACTATCGACATTGAGACGGACTTGCTCGCTGCCGATGTCGTTAATCGAGCCAAACGAGTGATTTGGCAGTCTGAAATTCTCTCCTTGAAATATTCGGTCGTCGTAGCGAACCCTCCGTACATGGGCACGCGAAACATGGACAGCGCGCTGGGCGCCTGGCTAGCCGAGAACTACCGCTCGTCCAAGGCCGGGCTGGACGTCGCATTCATTTCGCGTGCGCGGGCCTTCGCGCTGCCATCTGGGTGCATCGCGATGATCACGATGCACAATTGGATGTTCCTTTCCAGCTATGCCGAATTTCGCGCAGAGCTTCTGGGGAATTCCCGGATCTGCTCGCTGGTCCACTTGGGAACCCGCGCATTCCCTACAGTCGCTGGTGAGGTGGTCGCAACCTGTGCTTTCTCTCTGGAAAATTCGCATGGCGCTCGAAGTCGCGGCAAGTTCCTGAACGTGACCGAGGAGGATGAGACCAGCAAGAAGAGCCTATTCGTTCGGAAAAGTGTGGCGTCGGGGACTGACTGGGTGGAGATCGCCGGTGCCGACTTGGAGTCACTGCCAGGCGGGCGGATCGCGTACTGGCTATCGCCACCGGTCATCCGCCGCTATGCGACAGGCGCATTGCTAGAAAAATTTGCCGAAGTCCGCAAGGGCATAGACACGGGAGATAACAGTAGATTTCTCCGCTCCTGGCATGAAGTCGGCATATCAGTGATCGCACTTGAAGGGCCGGACGCGGGCCGGCGATGGGTGCCGTACGACAAGGGAGGACCCTACCGTAGATGGTACGGGAACCTTGACTATGTGGTCGACTGGCTCGATAACGGCAGAGAAATTAGGGAACGGACAAGCTGGGGGAAGGGGAAGTCGACCATCCGCAATCCGCACCTCTTCTTCAAGGGCGGGCTCACGTACGGCGACGCGTCTTTCTCCCGGTTCTCGGTCAGAGAGAAGTCGTCGAACTCGTTGTTTGACAATGCCGGGCCGTCTATCTTCGGATCGCCCCGATCACTGCGCGCGGTCGGGGCGTTGCTCAATAGTAGCGTGGGAGAGCTGTTCCTCGATTTCCTGTGCTCGGGCGCACACTACCAGCCGGGCGATGTGGGAAAGGTACTCCTCGACCCTATGGTATTCAATGCTCCGCTTGCTTACGAGGAATGCGTTGACGTCGCCCGCGCTGACTGGAACAGCCAGGAAACATCCTGGGATTACTCCGGGAGTCCCCTTCTTGATGCCGAGAGACAAACGGCCCTCGCCACACGGCAGGAGCAATGGTCGCGGGCGCGCCGCCAGGCCTCAACGAGGCTAGCCGCGCTGGAGACCATGAACAACCAGACTTTGATCAGCCTCTATGAGCTTGAGTCTGAGCTGCGTCCCGAGGTGACTCTGACGGATGTCAGCCTATTCGGGAACGCGGAGTTCGCGTATAGGTCCGTGGCGGACGAGAGGACTCGCCGCGCGCTTCAGGCCAGGGACGATGTGGCCGAGTTGATTTCGTACTCTGTAGGTTGCATGCTCGGCCGCTACAGCCTTGACCAGCCTGGGCTCATCCTCGCCGACCAGGGCGCCACCATGCGGGACTACCTTGCTAGGGTCCCAAGTCCCACCTTTATGCCGGACGCAGACAACGTCGTCCCGATCATAGATGGTGACTGGTTCGAGGACGACATCGTCGCGCGCTTCCGCCTGTTCCTCCGCGCCGCCTTCGGCGAGCAACATTTTGAGGAGAATCTCCGCTTCGTGACGGAGTCGCTAGGTGTGAAGGAGATCCGCGATTACTTCGTGAAGTCGTTCTACAAGGACCACGTGCAGCGATACAAGAAGCGGCCGATCTACTGGCTCTTCTCCAGTGCGAAGGGTTCGTTCAACGCGCTGATCTACATGCACCGATACACGCCGTCGACCGTCGGGACGGTGCTAAACGAGTACCTGCGGGAGTACCAGGCGAAGCTGAAGTCCAGCCTCGAGCATTACGAACGGCTTGCGGTCGGCGGCGGCACGCCGCGCGAGGTGGCGGAGGCTCAGAAGGAGGCCGACCGGTTGCGCAAGGTGCTGGTAGAACTTGATGAGTACGAGCGCGACCTGTACTCGCTAGCGTCCCAGCCGATCTCCATCGACCTGGATGACGGAGTGAAGGTGAACTACCCGAAGTTCGGCGCCGCGCTGAAGAAGATTCCCGGCCTTGAGGCAAGCGATGAGTGATACTTCCGCCGTTCGTCCCCACTTGGAGCGGTGGTTCGAAAAGCATCCGATCGTATTCTGGCATGACCCGGACGGGCAGTACGCCGCCGATCTGGACGATCTCAACCTGCCGGGTGTGCAGACGATCCGCGTCGCGAACGACGAGTACGGCATCAAGCACCGCTTGCTGCGCGAGAAGTCGGCGAGCAAGTTTCTCGTGTACCGCTCGGGTCAGGTGCCGACGGGCGTCGGAAACTGGCTGCTCGACTTGGAGCTTGCCTACGGGGTTTTTACCGCCGACCGCACCGTCCTCATCACGCAGGACCTCGGCCTCACGGGTGACGGGATGGAAGAGGTCGTCCGGGCACACGAGAAGTTCTTCAACGCGGCCAAGCGCGTCGACAGCCTCAAGGCGCTGCTGCACCCGGACGATGACGCCAAGAAGCTCCAAGCCAAGCTCAGCGCTGTTGTCCTCGGCCAGAAAGAGCACAGCCTGCTGGAGATCACCCGCACGCTGCTGACGGAGAACGCCAAGGAACTTCACGCGAAGTACGACGCGCTGGCCGACTATGGGCTCGCTGACTTCTACTGGCGCGGCGTCGCCAGCATCTACCGCTACGAGTCAACGTCGCCGAGCATCGACGATCTCGTGCTCTGGATCTTCCGCGTGGCCATTGACGGTTTCAAGTCCGACCGCGCGGGCGGCCTGCATAACATCCAGCTCGACTTCGCGAGCCTGCGGAACGACCGGCGCAGCCAGGCCGCCCTCGCCGCGCTGGCCACGCGCGCGGCCCGCGATCTCGGCTATGCCTCAACGATCGAGGACGCGAGCTTCCGTGACCTGGTAACGGTCGACCTGTTCGAGGAGGCCGACCAGAAGATCATCAGCGACCTTGCGCAGGCGGTGGCCAAGCAGGCCGTTAGCGCGCGCGAGGTTGCCGACGTGGTGCGGGCACGCCAGAGCAGCGTATGGATCGACGGCTACCGGCAGCTCTACACGGCGATCGCGAGTGCTTCCGAGCTGCTGGCCGCCATCGGCTCGCTCAATCTCGTGGTGCAGTCGTTCGATGATGGGCTAGAGCGCTACCGCCGCGAGTGGTTCCGCATCGACCAGCTCTACCGGCAGTTTGTGTATGCCACGCGCATGGCCGAGTACCCGAAGCCGTTGGAGGCGCTGCGGGACCAGGTTGAGAAGCGCTATGCCAACAAGTTCGTCTACGCGCTGGGCAACGTGTGGCAGCAGCAGGTAGACCAAGTCGACCGGTGGCGCTCGTCCGTTCTGCGCTCGCAGACGTCCTTCTACGCCGGCTACGTGGCGCCGCTGGTGCGGGACGGCGACAAGAAGGCCGTCGTCATCATCTCGGACGCGCTCCGGTACGAGATCGCGGACGAGCTCGGCTCGCGCATCCGGCAGGAGGACCGCTTCGACGCCACGCTTGACGCCGTCCTCGGGGTGCTGCCGAGCTATACGAAACTCGGGATGGCCGCTCTCCTCCCGCACTCGACGCTCAAGCACTCCGCCGATGCTAGGACTGTGCTCGCGGACGGCCAGCCGGCGTACGACATCCCGTCCCGCGGCAAGCTCCTTCAGGGTGTTGGCGGCACGGCGATCCAGGCCGAGGACTTCAAGGCACTGAACGCCGACGAGCGGCGAGAGCTCTTCAAGGCCAACCAGGTTCTGTACGTCTACCACAACAGGATCGATGCCACCGGCGAGAAGCAGGGTACCGAGCGGCAGGTCTTCGAGGCCGTTGAAGACACGCTGCGCGACCTCGTCGACCTGGTGAAGAAGCTGGCCAACGCCAATGCCACCAACATCTTCATCACGGCTGATCATGGTTTCCTGTTCCAGGACGAGGCTCTGGCGGACACGTTCTTCCTGTCGGTCAAGCCGCAGGGTGACGACATCAAGGTCATTAACAAGCGCTACGTACTGGGGCACGGCCTCAAGGCCGACAGCGCCTTCGCGACCTTCGGTTCTGCCCAGCTCGGGCTGCAGAGCGACCTCGAAGTACAGATCCCCAAGTCAGTCCACCGGCTCCGCCTCGCCGGGAGCGGGTCGCGGTTCGTGCACGGCGGGACGGCGCTCCAGGAGATCGTCGTGCCCGTGCTGGCGGTTAATAAGAAGCGCAGGAGCGACACCCGGCTAGTTAACGTCGAGGTGTGGCCGGAGTCCGACAAGATCACCACCGGGCAGGTCGTCGTCCGCCTGTTCCAGTCCGAGCCGGTGCGCGACAAGGTCCAGCCGCGTACGCTGCGCGCCGGGCTGTACGTGGGCGAGACGCTGATTTCGAACCTCGTATCCCTGACCTTCGACCAGACGTCCGACGACAAACGCGACCGCTACCAGAGCGCACGGCTGCTCCTTAACCAGGATGCCAACGACTACAACAACCGCACCGTCGAGTTCCGCCTCGAGGAGCAGATACCCAATACCAGCCAGTGGCGCGTCTATCAGAAGGCGGCGTACACGCTGAAGCGCTCGTTCTCATCGGACTTCGACTTCTGAGGCGGGTGAACCGGGATGAGCGAGACCGAGAATGAGACACCGGACGCCGGTGCCCCGCAACGCAGCGATCTCGACTACAAGATCAACCTGCTGTTCCCCGGCGTCGTCGTCCGCAAGGATCTGGTCAATGCCGTCAGGGGCAACGCCATCGTGCCGTCGTACGTGCTTGAGTACCTGCTCGGGCAGTACGCGGCGTCGGACGACGAGGCCACCATCGCGGCCGGCATCGATACTGTGCGGAAGATCCTCGCCGAGCACTATGTGCATCGCAGTGAGTCGGAACTGGTTAAGTCGACAATCAAGGAACGCGGCCGGCACCGAATCATCGACAAGGTCACCGTCACCCTTAACGAGAGGGCCGATGTCTACGAGGCCGAGTTCGCCAACCTCGGCATCAGGGGCGTGATCGTCGAGTCCTCGACCATCAAGGCGCACCCCAAGCTCCTAGTCGGCGGTGTCTGGTGCATCTGCGATATCGAGTACTTCCACACCGAGGACCAGCGCTTCGTGCCATGGATCCTCGGCTCAATCAAGCCGATCCAGTTGTCGAAATTCGATGTGGAGCAGTACCTAGATTCGCGCCGCGGGTTCACCACCGACGAGTGGATCGACCTGCTCATTCAGTCCATCGGCTTCAACCCCGAGCTGTTCAGCCAACGTGGCAAGTTCTTCCAGCTTGTGCGCCTGGTCCCGTTCGTCGAACGCAACTACAACCTGGTTGAGCTCGGTCCAAAGGGCACCGGCAAGTCGCATATCTTCTCGGAGTTCTCGCCGCACGGGATGCTCATCTCCGGTGGCGAGGTCACCGTGCCCAAGCTCTTCGTCAACAACTCCAACGGGCGCATCGGCCTGGTCGGGTACTGGGACGTCGTCGCGTTCGACGAGTTCGCGGGCAAAAAGAAGCGAACCGACAAGGCGCTTGTCGACATCTTGAAGAACTACATGGCGAACAAGTCGTTCTCCCGTGGCATAGAGACCATTGGTGCCGAGGCGTCGATGGTCTTCGTCGGCAATACGTCCCACACCGTGCCGTACATGCTCAAGAACTCCGACCTGTTCGACGAACTGCCGGAGGCTTATCATGATCCGGCCTACCTCGACCGCCTGCACCATTACATTCCCGGCTGGGAAGTCGACATCATCCGCGGCGAGATGTTCTCCAACGGCTACGGATTCGTCGTTGACTACATCGCCGAAGTGCTCAAGTCGATGCGCTCGCAGGACTACTCCGACCGCTACCAGCAGCACTTCACGCTCTCGCCCGACATCTCGACTCGCGACCGGGACGGGATCCACAAGACCTTCTCCGGCCTGATGAAGATCCTGTATCCGGATGGCGAGGCCACCAGGGAAGAGATCGAGGAGATCCTGCGGTACGCGATCGAAGGCCGCAAGCGCGTCAAAGACCAGATCCTCCGGGTCGACTCGACGATGGCGGAAGTCAGGTTCGGCTACCTCGACATGGACGGCACCTGGCACAACGTCGCCACGCTGGAGGAAGACGAATACCCCGCCTACTACCACCGCAGGCACCACGAGGCCGAGCCGGAAGAGCCGCCTGTAGTTGCGGACCCGCTCGGAGGCGGCGCATCATCAACCGAAGCGGCAGGCTCCGGCACGGTCGCCGAGCCGGAGCCTGAGCTATTCCAGGGGTACCGGGCGTATCAAGACGGTCAGCGTGGCGTTTCATACGACACCCTGCTAATCCCGTACCTGACGGGCGCCTCGCAGATCACGGTGGTTGACCCCTACGTGCGAATGTTTCACCAGGCCAGAAACATCATGGAACTCGTCGAAGGGATCGCGCGCGGCAAGGACCCCGCCGACGAGGTCAGCCTGAAGCTCGTGACCGTCGAGAACCAAGAGGGTCCGGAGAAGCTGCAGAAGCAGTTTGAGCACCTACTTCAGATCAAGCAAAGCGCGGCCGTACTCGGCATCGTCTTGGACGTCGAGTTCGCCGATCCGCAAGCGATCCACGACCGCTCGATCAGCACTGACACGGGCTGGAAGATCCTGCTCGGCCGTGGTCTCGATATCTTCCAGCGCTTGTCGGATAGCCCATTTGACCTCACTACCAAGTACCAGAAGTACCGCGAACTCAAGGCTTTCGGCATCACCTATCTCCGAGATTCCACGCCTGGAAACGTCCGGGCACGACCGGAAGGCAACTAGCCGGCAGGTCAGCAGGCTGGTCGCCGCCGGACCGGTTCAGGTGGTGGTGGGCGAGGTAGAGCGCTAGGGCCGATTGTGGCTGCGGCGGCGCGGGCTAGGGCCGCGACCGGCAGGGACGGTGGACCGCACGGACCACAAACCCGGCGCCCACGGACGCATAGCGGACGGGTTTCGTGCCGCTAGCACGGTCGGTGTAACCGCTGGATATCCCACGGACCGCACGGACGGGCCGCGCCGAGGGCGTGTGCTGGCTTGACGCGCGCCGCCGGGTCGGGCGTGTATCCGTTGTGTCCGCCAAGCGGCCCGCGCGATTTCCCGGGACGAGGGCGGCCGGGAAGGCGGGTGCACTGATGGCTGGGGCAGCGGTCCGGGAGACCGTGAAGCTTGCCGGGCGGGCGGAGCGGGCGCGTGCCGCCCGAGCATTTGTCTCTGAGGTACTCGGCTCCGGGCACCCGTGCCGAGACGCGGCCATCTTGCTGGTCAGCGAGATCTTCAGCAACAGTATCCGGCACAGCCGGTCGGGCGATCCCGGGGAGACGGTCACAGTCGCGGTCATCTCCGGGGACGGCACCGTCCGGGTCGAGGTCACCGACCGCGCCGGGCCGGGGACGCCTGAGCTGCGTCCTACGAGCCGCGACGCAGAAGGCGGTCGCGGGCTTCAGCTCGTCGCGAGCCTCGCGGCGCGGTGGGGCTGGCGTCGCGGGGAACGGCTCGGGACATGGTTTGAGCTTTCGCACCCCTGCTGATGTCTCCACCCGGCGACTGGCCGGAGATATACCTGGGCTGTGCCTCAGACGGGCGGAGGAAGCGGTGCCTGCCCGCTGCGGCGCAGGTCGCCGGAGTCGGCTGCCGGGCCAGGTGTTGCCCGGCGCTGAAAATCCCCATCTTGGCGGCCTTCACGATCCCCATGGAAAACCGGGCATTTCGGGCGATGTCGTGGGGATGGTGTCGGCTACGTCGGCGCGGTGCCGGTCCGACGGCATGTTCAGAGCCGTGATCCATGTGTCAGGGCAGGCGAGAGCCGGGAACGGCGCTTCGGTTCAGCCGGCCGGGGCCATGTCCAGCAGCCGACCGCGAGTCAGGATGCTGATCATTGCCCACGGACTGACCTGCTCCACGTCGAGGCGGCGGCCGGTGACAACGGCCGCGGCTGCCAGGCACTCCAGCGCGAAGCGCAGCCCGCCTGCGCCGGACGGGGCGGGCAGCGCATCCGGGTCGTACGCCACGGCCGCGCGGATGCCGGTGACGCGCAGCTGGACGGCGGACCGGCGTGCGCCGCGGATCCAGCCGCGCACCGTCCCTGCCGGGATATCCAGGTCCAGGCCGATGTGGCGGTGCCCGGACCTGCGGGCCGCGGCGACCAGGGCCTGCCCAATCAGCCTGGCCGCGTAGGCGCGGCGCGGGAGCAGCGCGGCGTCGAGGACGACATGCGTCACCTGGCAGGCGGGGCACCGCGCCCGGTCCGGGCGCGTCGTCACCGAGGTGCCGTGCAGGTCGCGGACGGTGCGCTCGCGGCCGTGGCCCCACGGGCGCAGCGGCTTGCCGCAGTCCGGGCAGCCCAGCTTGCGGCGGGCCAGCGCGATGTCGGCCGCTGCGGTGTCGAAGACCTCGATCATCGTCCATCCCGCCAGGATCAGCCTGGGCGTCCACTCCGCGACACGGGGGACCTGGTGTTGCAGCCTGGCACCACACGGGCTCCCGCGCAACTCAGGCGTCCCGGCCGCCCGGTACCGGCACCGCGCCGACACACACGCTCGCTCCGGCCCGCCGGGCCGCAGGTCACCGTGTCCGGAGGCGATTCATCGGCAAGGTGCCGCCGCCGCCCCGCCCGCCCATCCCATCGGCGCCGTCAATGCCGCTGACGGCCAAAACCATGGGAATTCTGAGCGCCTCTCAACACCAGGTACATCGCAGGTACATCTGAGGAGGCGGTACGTGGCCGGGGAGCTGGCGGCGGCCGGGGTCGGGGTGCACCTGGCCGAGCCGGCTGATACCGCGGCCGCGCGGGGCCGCAAGCGGCGGGCCAAGACCGACCGGGGCGACTCGCGGCACCTGCGGGACCTGCTGGCGGCCGGGACGGTGCCGGAGTGCTGGATCCCGCCCGCTCACGTGCTGGATGCCGGGCGCTGCTGGAGACCTACCACGACCTGCGGTCCGAGCACACCGCGTGGGTGCAGCGGATCCACGCCGTGCACTTTCACCAGGGCGCTCCCGCGCTGCCGGCCGGGCGGGCCGGCGACGACCCGGCCGCCGCGGCGCACCTGACCCCGGCCGGGCAGCTGCAGGTGGCGGTCGCCGGCGACGTGCTGGCCTGCCTGGAGACGCGGCTGGGTGACCTGCGGGCCCGGATCCGGGCCGAGGCCGCCGCCATGCCCGCCGCGCGGGAGCTGGCCGCCCGGCTGTACGGCGCGGGCCCGGTCGCGTCGCTGGCGATGGCGTGCTGGCTCGGCGGCGCGCACCGGTTCTCCTCCTCCCAGTGGCTGGCCCGGTTCGCGGGCCGCGGTGACGTGGAGTTCGCGATCGAGGGGTGCACCGGGTAGGACACGGCAATCGGTACGGTTGCCGGCCTGCCGGCCTGCCGGTCCGGCGGTTAGCCGCGCTGTGCGCCGTTTGGCCAGATCACGCGCACCGGGTGCTGCGCGGGCGCATGCCGCGACGGCTGGACCTGGTGCGGGCGGCAAGGCTTAGGCCCGCCTCGCTCAGCGAGCCCCACAGCTTGAGAGTGGCCGCGTCGAAGGAGACGCTCGCGGCGAAGGCGATCACGTCGTCCGTGCCGGCGTCGAGGAACTCGGTCTCCTCGACCAGGCGCACGATCCCCCGGTGCGGGATAGTCGTCGCCTTCGGCCTGCCGGCCGAGCCTGAGGTGTAAATGATGTACGCGAGATCCTCCGGCACCGTCGGCGTGTCCCGCCAGTTCCCGGCTGCGGACCGGCCCGGGGACCTGGGTCCGGGCGGCGCCCAGCAGGACGGTCGGCCCGGTCCACGCCGGGAGCACGCCGGCCAGCGCCTCGGTGGTGATGAGGGCGAGGGCGACCGAGTCGGCGAGCATGAAGGCGAGCCGTTCGGCCGGGTACGACGGGTCGAGCGGCAGGTAGGCCGCGCCGCACTTGAGCACGCCGAGCGCGGCCACCGGGAACTCGGCCGAGCGCTCGAGCCCGAGTGCCACCACGCTGCCGAGCCCGGCACCGAGCTCGCGCAGGCGTGCGGCCAGCACGTCCGAGGCCGCTCATGGCTGCGGGCCTTCAGCGAAGCTCAGCGGGCTCGAAACGGGCTGGCGGACGGAGTTGCCCGCGTGCTTCGCTGGAGGCTGGGTAGTCCGGGAAGCTTGCGCTCAAAGAGCTATGCGCGCTGTCCGAGGTCGAGAATGGTTCGTGGCCGTCGGCGCGGGGTGTCAATAATGCACGGCGATGTACGAGGCTTGTGAGCGCAATCGAGGGACCCAGCGGCGGAGTACCGGTGCGGAAATCCGCTAGCGTGCGCGGTAGGCGTCGGCGCGGTGGGTAATGGACGTGATGACGACCGTTACCTGCTCGTCCTCGATCAGGTAGAGGACGCGGTACTCGCCGCGGCGGGCTGAGTACTGCGGCGCCAGCGGCGCAAGAAGCGGTTTGCCGACCCGATGCGGGTTCTCCGCGAGCGGCCCGTGGATGAATTCCCAGCAGGCGGACGCGATCTTCTCGGGCATCCGCTGCAGGGCGCGCGCTGCGGCCGGGCGCAAGATGACCCGGTAGCTCACCGCTCTTGCCGTTGGCGCACCGAGATGAGCGCGTCGAGTGTCGCTATGCAGACGACGTCCGGCAATCCGCGAGCGTGCATCTCGGCGACAACGTCTGCGTCGTCCCCGAGGTCGATCCCCCGCGCGCGGGCTGCGAGGATCTTCTCCATCTCAGCGGCCGTGAGGTACCGGCCTTCCTCTGAATCCGCTCGCGATTGTGCCACGTCCCGCATGGCCGCCGCGTCGGCGAGCACGTCGAGCGTCTCCATGATCGACTCGAAGTCATCGTCGGCGATCATCCAGATCGCTGGCACCCCGTTACGAGTCACGAGAACCCGCTGGTGAGTGGCGAGCGCCTGGTCCACGAGCGCCGAGAAGTTCTGCCGGGCCTCGGCCACGGGAACGGTCGTCATGTACAGAATTATAGCCTATCTGACGCCGTAGGTCGCCACCTCGGCGCGAGCGGCCAGGCTGAGTGACGGCGCCGCGATCGGACGCCGAGCGGGATGAGCGAACGGTCGGCAGGCTTAAGGAGCCCCCCGATCAGGGCTGCGGAGACAACCGGAGAATCCTGGATGGTAATGGCGTAACCGCAGTTCAGGGCACGCCGAAAACTGGGGCCAGAGTACGCCTGGTCCGACCGTCGATCACGGTCGGTGGCCGGCAGGCACCTGCTGCGGCGCCACCTCCAGCCCTGAATGTCATCTCCGTCCCGCCACAAGAACGAGGATCTGAAACCTTCCTTGTGCACGGAGCGGTCGTCGGAGCTCGCGCCGAGGGCGCGTGCATCAGCATTGTCCGACAAGCGACGAAGGCTCCATCCCAATCACTGCCCAGCAGATCCACAGCACGTTTGCCGCAGGCCTTCCACCAAGCGAGATTGACTAGCAGGACTGTGACAAGCGGAGCATGGCGAAGTGCTGCTTGGCGCAAGTTGGCGGGCGGGTCCGCGCCCGTGATGTCACCGGACGGACAGCGTGAATCCTTTGTCTAGCAGGCTGAAGCGGCGCGGTCGAGGTCGGATGTTCCTTTTGCGTGTCGGCGAGCGCGGTCGAGAGCGCGCACCTGATCGGTCGTCGCTGGCCGCGTCCTTGGCGGATCCCCCTCTCCCGGGAAGAATGGAGTCGGGAACCCGCCAAGTCGCGCAGTTCGAAGTGAGATTGGTCCTTACGCAATCCGAGGGAGCGCCTCATTGCGCTCAGGACCCACTGCCAGACCGACTCGGCCCTCGATGCGCCGGACCTCGGCAGTGGGTGTGTCGTCGTCAAGCGGCAGAACATAGGCGGTAGCCCAGTCGAGTGTTCGAGCCGGATCGCTTAGGTGCTGGGCAAAGCGTCGGCCGACGCCGACCGTTGTGGACCCGACGTACAGCACCCTTCCGGACCAAGCGCACACCAGGTATACGGCGCACCGGGCGGTGACTGGGATGTGGCGGTCAAATGGGTGTGGTCCAGATGCGCCATCGGCACGGAGTCGATCGCCTGCGTAGGCAGCGATCGATGCGAGCCGCTCGGGGGTCACAACGCGGCCTCGAGCCCGTCGGTGTCGGCGTCGGCGTCTGCCCAGTCTTCGAGGATGTCGTCCGGGTTATCGGAATATTCGGTGTCCCAGTCGCCGTCGCGGTTGGCGTTGGCGCGGGCAGTGCGCCGGTTGCGGCGCTCCCAAATACGGCCCCAATAGTCAAGATCCGACAGGGCGCCGTCGAGGACTGCCTTCCATTCACGGACGTGGTTGCGGTCGATTCCGACCGTCTCCACGTGATCGGTGCCGTCGCTGGCCTTCACGGCCTTGATCGCAGCCATTGCCGTTTCGATGCCGCGTACGGCAGCGCCGAGATGCGCTGCGCCATCTCGCAACTCGTCGTCGGGTGTGTCGACCGAACTCGGCCGACCTGGCGAGCCAGCCTTCGGGAACGTCGAGCGGAGGTAGACATCATTGATGGTTTGCTCCTGGGCGCGATCTTCAGTGAGCCGAATGGTCCCGTCGTCAGTCACGGCTCGAAGAGCGCGGCGGCCGTCGCTGTGGTCGACGATGGCGCGGTGTAGCTGACAGATGCCTAGCTGGGACATCAGCATCGTGTCGATGACCTCGCCGGGCCGACGACGGTCGTTGTCGTTCGGGTTATGCTTGCTGCCGCGTTCTGCCCACAGCGAGAGACTGGCGATCAGAGGGTAGGCGGCCCGAGCAGCTAGCTCAAGGCGCGCAGGGCCAGGGTCGCCGGCCGGCTCGATGTCGTACTCTTCGAGCGCCTCGCGCATAAGAGTGTCGGCGTCGCGGTGAGTCGGGCTGAACGAATTGTCGCGCACGGACACGAACCCGTGCTCCATATACCGGCGCACCCGGTCGGGGTTGGTGCCTTCCCCGCCGATAGCCCTCACGATAAGAGCGGAAGCGAGCTTTACCCGGAAGTTTTTGGTGATTCGCTTGCGGGTCGACTGGCGGGTGACTGCGTCACGGATGGCGTCGCGCACCTGCTGATCGTCGGTAGAGAACAGGGCAATGATCTCGGCAGCGCGAATGGCCGCATCGGTCGGCAGGTGGGCGGTCGCGGCTTGAGAACGGCTGATAGCTCCGGCCAGCCACTTGCGGCGCAGCGGCGTCACAATGCCGCGATCCTCCATCACCGCAAGGGCCTCATCAGCGAGCGACTCCAACTCGACGCCCTCGCCCCATTCTTTCGGCGCATCGACATGACGAAGTGCCACGAGGCTCTTGACCGCCGAGGAGAATCGATCGGGACCGCCGGGCAGGGGGCGGTACGAGACGAGTATTAGGCCAGGCATTGTCTCGCATCGCAGCGCTTCAGACTGCTTCACGGCCGGGCCTTGTTCGAGCGCGGTGTTGAGCTCTTTGATGCGACCACGCATCAAGGTGTCCGACTGCGCCGCCACGACAGCATCAACGCTATTGCCTACGCCGAGGATGTCATGGGCGCCGGTCGTGCGCGACGACCCTTCTGCAGTAGTCAGTGCCCACAGATCTGGAGTGTCGGACTCCTGAGCGTGAATGTAGCGCGTCGGCACCAGCCATACTTCGGTGAGCACACCCTGGTTGCGGATGCTGTAGCGCCAGTCGTTGGCGTCGAGCACGGCTCGGGCAGCGAGTGCCGAGGCCCACGCCATATGCTCTGCAGACTCGACTTCGACCTCAAGGTGCGGGGTCACGCCTTTGCTCGCAGGGTCGCCGACAGGGGCAAAACGTGACTCTTCGTCGGTACCGGGCTCAACCGCGAACGGATGGCGTCGCGCACTTCCGATACGCGGGTTACGGATGTCGGGCAACGCCCTGCGCGTCCACACCCGCGCCCGGACGGCAAGCAGCGTGCCCCCGGTGATCGCGAGTTCCGTTGGCGTGTCTATCGATCGGCGCAGTTCGGCCGGGTCGACAACGGCCTCGGCGATGCAAGCAGCAGCTTCCGGCTCTATCCCGAATGTCTCAACGAGCCGCTCAGCCGCCTTACGACGGGCGGCGACTGGCGCGAGCTCAGGCAGCTTGACGACCGGACGTGGCGGGACATGATCATGGATGGGAGTCGTAGAGTCAGCAGTGACGGTGATCGTCGTCATGTCTGGTGCCCTCCCGGGCGATACGGGCACACCAGGAATCAGCAAGAAACGGCGACGTACAGCATCATTTCCGCCCCTTCGCTCCCGGCATGCCGCACGAATGTGGCTCCGTGCCCGGGAGGTCAGACGGCTACAGCCGTCAGGCGCGTCCCCTCCGACTTCTCGGAAATAATCTAAAGACCGGTCCGATGTCATCTTCGGCGGCAACGTAATGCTCGGCGTGGTCCACGGCGTATGAAAGCATGCCTTCACGTTGCCTTCCCAGAGGCCAGGCCCTAGGGCGACCATGCTCCGCATCCACGCGTCGCAGGCAATAACAACAATACCAGCCTCATCGGACACATGTCGCATCGCCGGAAATCTAACTCTAGGTAATGACTCGGTCACCATTAGCGTGCCGTAAGGGTGGTTGGCCGGAGCGTCAGCTCCGCACCGGCGAACCGGTCGTCCCCAGGGGTGAGACGGGCGTATCAGCAAGACGCGGCGCAATCAATCCGTCCTGCAGCCAGCAAGCGCGTACAGTGATCTTGCCAGCCACGGAACGACTGACCGGTGCGGTGACATCTTCGAAACACAGCCTTCAACTGGCGACACAGAACGAGCCGTACTTGCGCGGTCCAGCCTCGCCCTCGCTGACTTTCAGTGGCGGCTGTCTGCCCAGGACGCGAGCCAGCCGGAGGCGCGTTCGGCGCCTGGTCGGTATCGCTCCGGAACTGTCGCCAGCCGCTTCGCAATCACACCTGAGTCGACAAGGCCGCCTTGAGCAACTCGGAGACAAAGTTCTGGTCCTTCTCCCGCAATGCGCACAACTTCGAAGCGCACAGGTCTTCCTTGTCGAGGCACCAGCCGGTGAACTGCGGCCCTCCGCCGGGTCCGGCCGTGTTGACGTTCTGCACCCTGACCGGCCGGTCCCGCAAGGCCTCCGGCAACGCGGATGTCGTCAGGTCGATGCCGTCGATGCTGAACCCGTGCAACTCCTCGTACGGCGAGAACTCGCCCGCAACGCCTTCGATGACGGTCGGCGAGTTCTGCGGTGGGAACGGGCTCAAATCAAATCGTCAGGGCACTCACGCCGAATGCGCGCCGACAGACTGCGAAGATGAGCGTTCGCACAGGTCACGACGGTGCCGTGCAGGGCCTGTAAAACCGTCGGCTCAGCCGACCGTTGGTTCGAACCCAACTCCTGCCACCACCAGCGGAAATAGGCGAACACGGTCTTCCCGACCCGGCATCCCGCCGATCGTGTAAATGCCGCCGGCCCCCGCCGCCTCAGCGCGTCGGCGAGTAACCGCGTGGTGTCCTTCCGGGGCGGTTAAGCTGATGCCCCGTTCCAGGTCACGGACCGCGCGGGTGCTCAGGGCAGCGGCCTGCGAGTGCCCCGCCCCTGCGGCGCACGGTCACCCCAACCGATCAGGGGCATGAGCTGTTTCGCTGTCCCGTGGCGTGCTAGCCAGTCGCGCGGAAGCAGCCGTGGACGTGGTCGTTGATCAGGCCAGTGTTCTGCATGAACGCGTACACGCTGGTGGGCCCGACGAAGCGGTACCCCTGCGACTTCAACCGTTTCGCGAACGCTTCCGCCTCCGGTGTCGATGTGGGTAGCTCGGCGATGGAGCGGGGTGCCCGGCCGCTGGTGGTCTCATAGGTCCTGGCAAGCTCTGCCAGCATCGGTGACGAGGCCATCATCGCGCGCGCGTTGTCGATGGTCGCCTGGATCTTTCGCTGATTGCGGATGATCGAGTCGTCCTGCATCAGCCGATTGACATCCTGTTCGGTCATAGCGGCGACCTGGCCGACGTTGAAGTGGTGGAATGCCCTCCGGAGCGCGTCCCGTTTTCCGAACACGATAGACCAGCTCAGGCCGACCTCGAACACGCCGAGGGTGAGCGCCTCGAACATCGCCGACTCGTCGTAGGTACGTGTTCCCCACACCTCGTCGTGATAGCGGATGGCTGCGGTGTTGCCGGTGCCGACCCAGGCGCAGCGGGGTTTTCCGTCATCCCCGATGACCACGTCGCTGCTCACTTTGCCCCCCTTAATGCTGGGTTCGCCACGAGTCCGGGTCAGCCGTTGGGCGCGGACTTCGCGGCGAGTTCCGCAAGCCTCGCCCGAGCGGTTCGGACGAGATCCTCGTTGGTGTTCGCATGGCCATTGAGGCCCCAGCCCCCGTCGGGGGCCTCGGTTAGCAGGACCCAGGTACGCTCGATCAGCCCTGGGTCGCCGGCGGCCTCGGCGATCAGTTCGGTGAGCCGTGCGACGGCGGCGAGCTGCTTGTCGCGGTCGAGGGCGCCGGCGTTGGTGAGAACCTGGACCCGGACGTAGCTGCCGTCGCCGTCGACGTTGGACAGGCTGCCGGCCGGAAGCTCGTGGATGAACGCGGCGGTGTTCTTGCGGAACATCGGGATGTCGGGGACCTGTTCGATGGTCATGACCGCTGTCGCGAGATCCCGGGCGAGGCGCTGTTTGTCGGTGAACGTGCCGCTTGCCGCGTAGACATCGATCATGGGCATGGCGGGATCCTCCTGGGTGGAGTCGGCTGTGAGGTCGTGCCCTGGTCAGGCGGCCAGGGCCTGCCTGATGAAGCCCGCGACGCGCACGGGCTGGGCGATGAACGCGGTGTGGGATCCGTCGATCTCCTCGGTGACCGCGCCCATCCGCTGGGCCATGAACCGCTCGGCGTCCGGCGGGATGGCATTGTCGCGCTGGGATACCAGGTACCAGCTGGGCTTGGTCTTCCAGCCGGCCCGGGTCGCCTGCTCGGTCAGCGCCGCCAGCGAAAGCGGCCGCTGGGTCGCGTACATCACCTCGGCCACGTCGACCGGGACATCCGCGCAGAAGGTCTCGCGGAACTGATCTTTGCGGATGTACAGGTCGGGTCCGCTCGGGGCCCCGGCCGCGTCGTACGGCGTCGGATAGGACGTGCTCGCCAGCATGGACGGCGGGTACGGGCCCTGGACGCTTGCGCAGCTCTCTCCGGCATCGACGCCGAAGGCCGCCAGGTAGACCAGACCGACCACGTTGTCCAGGTCGGGGCTGGCTTGCGTGATCACAGCACCGCCGTATGAGTGGCCCACGAGCAGGACCGGGCCCTCGATCGCCTTGACAGCCGCGCTGAGGGCGGATGCGTCGAAGGCCAGGCTCCGCAACGGGTTGGGGGGTGCGACGGCCTCGTGGCCGGCGGAGATCAGCTCGCGGATAAGGCCGCCGAAGCCGGAGGCGTCGGCGAACGCGCCGTGCACGAGAACCACGGTGGTAGCGGCCGAATCAGGCATCTGGCTGCTCCTTTACTGGACGGTTCGAGCTGTGACACCCTCATGCTCGGCACTTCGCAAGCCGCGTTCTCTCACACGTTCGGGTGAGGCTGCCGCATCCGGTCCGGGATCTTCGGGGCCTGGGGCGATGCGGCGTATTCTCATTCGGTGGAGCGAACCTGGCCGCTGCGCGGTCGTAGTGAGCTCATGGCGCGGGCGCTGTCTGCACTGCGCGGCGCCAGTCAGCATGGAGCGAGCTCCGCGGTCTTGGTGTCGGGGCCGACGGGCATCGGGAAGACCGCCTTGCTGGCGGAGATCTGCCACCAGGCCGCACCGCTGAGGTTCCAGGTCGCCGCCAGCAAGTGCGATCAGATCGGGCAGGTCTGGCCAGGTGCACCGGTCATCGCGCTCCTGCGGGCCGGCCCTGCCCCGCTGGCCGGCGCGGCGGAGTACGAACAGATCACCCGCCTCATCGCCGAGCCGCTGATCCTCGCTGACCGGATCGCCTCCCGGCTGGAGCAGGCCGCGGCGGCCGGGCCGCTGCTCATCGCGATCGACGACCTGCACTGGGCCGACCAGGTCAGTCTGTTCACGCTGCGCACTGTGATCTCGCGGCTGATCGGCCTGCCGGTCGTGTGGCTGCTCGCCAGCCGCGACGGCGGCCTGCTGCGTGATCTGGGCGGCCACGAACGCGTCCGGACCGAGCACTTCCAACTCACCCCGCTGAGCGGTACCGACATCACCGCCCTGGCGATGGACCGGCTCGGGCGGGTACCTGACGAGCGGGCGCGACGATTCCTGGACACGGCCGACGGAAATCCCTTCCTAGCGGGCCAGATCATCGACGGCCTCCTCGCACGGCCGGTCGTCGGCGGAGAGCCGGTTCCCGCGGAGTTCATCACAACGGTCGCGCGCCGGGTCGCCGCGCTGACCGAGCCGGCTCTCCGCGTGATCCACCTGGCAGCCATCGCCGGACGCCCGTTCCCAGCCCGGGACCTGGCCGTGATAATCGGCGGCGACGCCGGCCTCGAACAGGCCGTCGCGGATGCCGTCGAGTCCGGCATGATCCTCGCGTGCGACGGCAGCCTGACCTTCCATCACGACCTGGTACGCGAGGCAGCGAGCAGCACGGTGCCCACTGCCGCGGCAACCGGACTTCACCGGGCCCTCGCTCGCTACTACCTGTCCGGCGGCGATCCGCTCATCGCCGCCTGGCACGCCCGCGCGGCGGCCGTGCCAGGCGACCTAGCCGCCGCGAACATCCTGATCTCGGCCGCCGAACTGCTCGTGCCCGTGAGCGCCGAGGACGCGGGAGAGCTGGCCACGCTGGCCTTCCGGACGATCCGTCCCGTCCAGGCCGAATGGCTCACCCTGAGCCTGCGCTGTCTCTCGGTGTTGTCACGGACCCAGCGCCCGGCTGACGCCATGGCCGTCGCCGAGGACATCCTCGCCCGCAGCGACGACAGCGAGGTCATCGGCAAGGTGGAGACAGAGGCCGCCCAGGCCTTGTGGCTCGGCGGCCGGATCAGCGAACTGATCGCACGCACCGAACGGGCTTTGAAGCTCGCCGACCTGGACGCCTCCGCCACCGCACGCCTGCGGGGGCCCGCGCGTTGGCGGGCACCAGGCTGGAAGACGGAGATTCCGCCGCGCGCGAAGCGGCCGCGGCACTCGCCTACGCCCGGACGACGGGAGACCACGAGGCCGTCGCGCTAGCCCTGCAGGCGTCCGGGGAGGCCGCTCGCAACCAAGCCCGCCACCGGGACGCGCTGCGGCACTTCCGCGAACTGCGCTCGCTGAGCGACGTGTCCTGCCTTGCCGAAGAGGTCATGGCCCTGCAATTCCTGGACCGGTACGAGCACGCCCAGACGCTGCTGGACCGGGCCAAGGCTGACAGCCACGGCATGACCCAGGTCACCCTGCCCAGCCTGACCTGCGCACAAATGTGGCAGGACTTCAACCTGGGTCACCTCGACCACGCCGACGCGCAAGCCCGCGCCATCATCGAGCTGGGGCAGCAGCTCGGCAACGGCATCCACGCGATGGACGCGGTCATCATCCGGGTCAGCGTGGCCCTCTTCCAAGGCGAGACCGAGCACGCAGCCGCGCTCCTGAACCAGGCCGCCGGCCTCCTCGGGATCGACGACGAGGTCCGCCGTCCCGGACTCGCCGTTATGCGAGGCTGGGTCGCCGCCACCCGGGGCGACCTCGACGCGGCCGTCCATTCGTTCCGGCCGGTGACCGAGGGGGCCGGGCCATCTCGCGCCTACTGGCCGCTCTGGCCATGCTGGAACGGCCTCTTCTTCCAAGTCGGAGCCCAGGCCGGAAATCATGAGTTCACCGGGGCGTGCCTCGATATCGCCGAGACAGCGGCGGCCTGCAACCCCGGCGTGGCCAGCTTCGAGGGCGTCGCGTTGAACATACGCGGGCGCAGCAGCGAAGATCTCGATATCACGGCCCGGTCCGCCGAGGTGCTGGCCCGCAGTCCCCGGCCGATCCTGCGTGCCTTCGGCGCCGACTCATACGGCCGGATGCTGCTCACGGCCGGGGAACGCGGCGCCGCCCTGGAGCGACTCGACCTAGCGTGGGACGAGTACCACCGAACCGGCGCCTGGGCCTGGCGCGCCGACACCCAGCGAGTGATGCGCGAGGCAGGCGCCCATCGCGCAAAATGGTCCACCAGCACCCAGGCCACGGCGGGCTGGGCGGCGCTGACTCCAGCTGAACGCCGGGTGGCCCTGCTCATTGGAACCGGGCACACCAACAAGTCGGCCTCCACCGAGCTGGGCGTATCCGTCAACACCGTCGCAACACACCTGCGTTCCGTCTTCGCGAAACTCAGCATCCAGTCACGGGTACAGCTGGCCAACGAACTCCACAAGGCGGACCTCACCTGACAGGGGGCTTCTGGGGCTCAGCCGATGCGCTCGGGCAGCGAGACGATAATCCCTTCCGGACCCGGACATAAGCCATCCGCCAAGAGCCCTCTGGCGGAACCGCGATTTCCGTCCTGCTCGGACGGATCATGGTCGGTTACCTCGTGTCGTCAGCGACTTCACCGGCAAGCTGCCCGGCGCCTGGGGTGGATCTGCCCGCAGACTGAGATGGAGATCTGCCGTCGCGCTTCCAAGGACCAGCATTCGGTTCACCTCCGCGAGTTCACCGATACATACGTCCAGGTAGAACTCCATCACTGGGCAGGCGCCGTAGCACGCGAGATTCAAGCCGGCCTGATTGACCCCGGGCGAGCCGCTGCCATGGGAACCGGACACGGCGTCCGCCATGGCCTTGGTGCTCATGAAAATGGAGCACGAGATCAGAAACCAGCGGCTTGTTTCCGAGTGAGTCCCTAGGTGAAATGGATTCCGGGAGCTGTACTGCCATTTCGCCAGATGATTCTGGAGTTTTCGTCACTAGGCAAGTTCTGACGCCCTACTCTGTGGGCTCATGGGTGCGGATGGCCATGCGCGAGAGCGAGCGACCCGGTACTCAACCGGTGGTGGCGGCGTCGTCCTTGAGCACCGGTACGGGGCGACGCTCATCGCGGCCTTGCTGACTGGCGCGCCATTGCCTGAGCTCGGCGATAACGCGACTGCGGAAGAAGTGCGATTCCAGGCAAGTGCGTACAGCCCGGTAGACGACTTGATGGTCATCGGCCGCACGCCTGACGCTGGGGAGCGCCGGGTCTCGATTGGCGTCCGGCGCGCACCGGGGCTTATCGCAAGCGATAAGGATTCGGTGAGCTTGCTCGCGGCCTACCTGAACATCGTCACGGGCCACTGGGACGAGGTGAGGGACGGCCGCTGGCGCCTGGTGCTTGCGACGGGAAGCCGGAAGCCGGCGGCCATGGAACTCGGGGATCTCTCGGTGATAGCGCAGGCCCAGGGCAGCGAACCGGCGTTCCGGGCCGAGGTAGCACGGAACGGGCCGGTCAACAAGAAGGTCCGCGCTCGGCTCATCGAAGTTGACAAGCTCGTGCGGGAAGCAGCGGCCGGACCTGGAGCCAACTCTGGCGGGATCGACGCGGGGGAGCTGACCTGGCGGCTGTTGTCTAACCTCGCCGTGCGGAACCTGCGCCTGGAGGGGGCCGACACGACGGACCGGACCCACGCCGTCAGTCACCTGACGCGGGTGACCAGGGACCGGACTCCCGAGGCAGCCGACGACCTCTTCAACCGGCTAGCTGAGCTTGCGCACGGTTACGCCCCGGCGGGCGCGATCGTCACAAGGGAAAGGCTCAGCCAGGATCTGTCTGGCGTGCCGATGGCCGGGGCCAGCCCATCACCGAGGCAGGCGCAAAGGCTAGCCGCAGTCTTAGTGACGAGTGCTGCGGCCACGCCTCCGGTTGGGGCGCCGCTGGGTACGCGGTGGCTGGCTGGAGACGAAGTCAGCATCGGCGACCGGTGCTACCTGCTGCAGGACGACAAGGCCGGACTGCTCCGTGAGCAGCGCGATCCCGGCGGACAAGTCTGGCGGCAGGCCGTTGCCCGGCAGACGGAGCCCCTGCCAGCGCCGGGGCAGCTCTACGCCTGGCTTCGCCAGGGCGGCCGTGACCTGACCAGGGAGCGTGACCTGCTGGTCCGTGCCCAGCAAGGGCAACAGGACCGTTTATCAGCGGGCATTCCCCGCATCACCTGCTACCACGCCGGGCCAGACGCGGTGACGCTCTCCCTGTCCTGGCCGGCCGACTCCGACGCCCTGCCATCGGAGACGCTCCTGGTGCGGTTCCGGCCAGGCTTCCTGGACGCATGGCAGGTCTCGCTCCTCCGCGCCGGAATGCGCGGGCTGGTGGCCACCCTGGAACGCCTGCACCGCCTCGGCGCGTCGCACCGGAACCTGGCTCTTGAGTCGATCATCGTCGATGCGCTCGGCCGGTTCGCGCTCCGTGACCTTGGGCTCGCCGTCGTCGCCTTCCGGCCTGGGGAAGGGCCAGCGAGTTACCAGGCACCGGAGCAGGCCTTCGGCTCTCGCCTTCGGCGACCCGGCCCGGCGACCGACGTGTACCAGCTCGCCGCGATCACCTACCACCTGGTCACCGGCCGCGTACCCAGCGCGAACTCCCCGCCCGCCCGGCACCCGGGATTGCCCGGTGCCGTGACGGACATCCTCAGTGCCGCCCTGGTCTCCAGCCCGGGCGACCGTCCGAGCACCCGCGACCTGCGGCTGGCGCTGAACGCACCCAGGCCGGCGCGTTAAGCCGATGCCTGAGACGTCTCGCCGAAAGGATATTGCCCATGCCGATCTGGCCGGTAAGACTCCGGTCCTCGCTCGTGCTCGTCCCCGGCCTGAAGCTTCAGTCCCGGCTTCTCGACTTCGCCTCCAGGCCCGGTTTCCCTCAGTCCCCTTACGACATCGCGCGTGACCTTGGTGCCCTCAACTCTGAAGGCGGCGTGCCGTTAATCCTGAGCGAGCCGCTCCCCGGCAAATCCGACTGGAGCGTCCTGCTCTATACCAGGAGCTACCTGGTCCGGCTCTTCATGACCAAGTTCGGCGATGCCTACACGATGGCCTCTGTCGCCCCGCTGCGCCTGCGCGACCACCAGCGCCTCGCCCAGGGATACCTGCTGACCCGCCCTCGAGCCTGGCGCGTGGTCGATTCCCCCCAGGAGATCCCGCAGGGCTCGACTTCCGGCTGGGACGCGCTCGTCGCCGGGTGGGGCCAACTGAATGCCAGCCAGGCCGCGACCTTCCGGCCGACCGGGAAGCAGGACGCCTTCCTGCGTACCATCGGCCTGGTAATCGACGAGACCGAGCGCATCGCTCTCGCCACCGAGACCGGGGACAGTTACCCGTACCGCGAGGCGAGGCCAACAGCGGGTTCCCGGTCCGGCGCGACGCAGGCCTATGAGTTCACGCTGGCCGGCGCCCGGATTCCGGAACAGGGCGCCTTCGTCCAGGTCGCCTGCCGATCCGCCGCCGGGGCCGGCGCCGTCAGGGTCCGAGGCCAGGTCACCCGGGCGAGCGGGATGACGATCACGATCCGGTTCGACGAGCCCGTCGACTGGAATGACCTGCGGGGGCAAGGCGAGATCACGACAACATCGAGCACCGTGGTCTTCCGCATGCAGCGTGAGGCCCTCAGCCAGTTCCGCACGGGACGGGCCCGCAATCCCGGCGTCCTGCGCGCCCTCATCGACGGCCAGGCTGATCCGCCCTGGGACGGCCAGCGGGCGCAAACGCCGCCGAGCCCCGCGCCCGGCCTTAATTTCCGCCAGCGCGAGGCGTTCGACAAGGTGCTCGCCGGTCCCGATCTCGTCGTCGTGATCGGCCCTCCCGGTACCGGGAAGACCACCACGATCACGGAGATCGTCCGGGCCGCGGCGGCTGACGGCGGCCGCGTCATCATCTGCTCGCGAAACAACCGCGCCGTCGATAACGTCCTGGGCCGCCTGCCCGGGGAACTCCTGGCCGTCAGGGTGGGCAACGAGGTCCGCGTCACCGCCGAGGGCATCCCGTACCTTTTGCAGCGCCAGGCCGCTGACCTGCGTACCCAGATAATCAACAAGTCGCGACGCCGGCTCGGCGACTACGGCGGGCTTGGCGATGCACAGGGCTGGGCCGCCGAGTTCGCCCAGCGCAATGCCGCGCTCACGGCCGGCCGAGTCGGCGAGGCGCGGGCACTGTCCGGCCTCGGCTCGGCCCGGCGGGCCGCCGGGGGACCCGCCGCCGAGGAGGTTGACCGGCTCACGCAGGCTCACGCCGAGCGGGAACTGGAGGCGAACCGCTGCTCCGCCCGGTTGGCGCGCCTCAGCCAGTTGAGCGAGCAAGCGGCGGCCTGCTCCAGGTGGGTGATCATCGGCTGGATTTTCGGGCTGCTCTCGCGCCGCTGGGCCGGCAAAGCTCAGGCAGCACGAGCGCAGGCATCTGACCTCGCCTCGGCAGTCAGCGATGCGGCCGCCAGCCTTGCGGCGTCGCGTCTCCGCCTGATCGAGGTCACGAAGGACGTTCCCGCCGTCATCGCCGCGAGGACAGCAGCCGATACCGCCACGGCGCGGGCGGGACGGCGGCACGCCGCAGCCCTCGAGGCCGCACGCTCGGCTCTCGACGCGGTCACGCCGATGGGCCTGAATCCCACCCCGCTGACCGGCACCGATGACGCGGAACTGGCTGCGGCGGAAAAGTGGCTGACCGCATGGCTTCCCTGCCTGGCCGCGCGACAGGACTTGCTGTCGCAGTGGATCGGCGAAGCTTCCGGGGAGAGCGACCAGCTGTACCCAGAGCTTCTCAGGTACGCCAACGTCCTGGCGTTGACCTGCACCGGGGCAGGGTCCCGGCCTGAGCTAGCCGATCTGGACTTCGACCTGGCGATCGTGGATGAGGCGGGCCAGATAGGCGTGGCGGACGCGCTCATCCCCCTCGCGCGGTCGCGGCAGGCGGTCCTGGTCGGAGATCATATGCAGCTGCCGCCGTTCCTGGACAGTGACGTCGAAGCCTGGGCCAAGCTGGCCGGTGACCCGGTCGTGCAGGCCACGCTGAAGAAGAGCGCGCTGGAGATGGTGGTGGACGCCCTCCCGCAAGCCAGCCCCAACGTGGTCTGGCTCACTGAGCAGCACCGGATGCCCGAGGTGATCGCGAAGTTCGCCTCTAAGCAGTTCTATGAGGGACGGCTGGAGACCCCGCCAGGACTGCGCGAGCACCGGCCGGACCTCTTCGGGTCCGCGCTCGCGTTCATCGATACCTCGGCGCTGGACTGGCCTGCGCGCCGTGACCGGTCGGGGCAGGACCGGGAGCGCTTCGGGCAACGCGGATACGACAACCCGGGCGAGGCGCGGATGCTCGCTGACCTGGCCGTCCGCTACGACCAGGCTAGTTCGGACTGGGGCGTCATCGTCCCTTACCTGGCCCAGGCGGAGCTGATCCGCCGCCTGCTCACCGGCCGGGCAGGCGACGCGGACAAGGTCCGTCTCAACGTCGGGACGGTCGACTCGTTCCAGGGCGGCGAACGCGACGTGATCCTTTACGGGTTCACCCGCAGCAATCCGGAGCGCCGCGTCGGATTTCTCAGCGAGCTTCGCCGCGTCAATGTGGCGATCACGCGGGCACGGATGCAACTTGTACTGGTCGGAGACCTGGAGACGCTGACCGAAGCTCGAGACCCCGGATTCCGCAGGCTCGCCAGGGCGCTTCGGGACTACGCCGCGGGAAACGGCGAGATCATTTCGCACGATACTGCCCGCAGCCGGCTGCGGGCAGGAGGGCAGGCACGGTGAGCGGGCTGATCAAGTATCCCGAGGAGCGGGCGATCGAGGACGCCGCGTTCGGCTATGGCCTCACCCCCACCCGGCTCTGCCGGCTGCTGCTGCCAGTGTGGCGGGCGGAGGTACAGGCCACCATCTACGACAGCGAGCCGTATGACCTGATCGACCGGTACCTGGAGCTGGCGATCGCGCGGGGCGGGCTTCGGAGCGAACAGGAGCTAGCGGAGTTCTACGGCCTGGACGCGGCCGTGACGGGCAACGCGGCACGGTTCCTGGAGTCGATCGGCCACCTGTCCCGGAACACGGGGGGACAGTTCGTGCTCTCCGACCTCGGGCTGCGGTCGGTGCGGGAGGGCAAGCGCTATACCAGGGCGCTGGAGGACCGCCGTCACCTGTATTTCGACGGATTCGCGTGCCGCCCGCTCACCCGCCCCTTTTACGATGACCGGTCAGTGACCTTCCTTGGGACGCAGGGGCTGGCCGAGGTGCTCGCCGAGTCGGCGCGGGACGCGTTCACGCAGGTGTTCAGGATCCCGGAAGTGTCCTTCGGCCCGCAGGCACTGGCGGCGCTCGCACAGTTGCCCGCCGCCGAGCGGGACCGGTTCAACCTTCCCGAGCAGGTCGTCTCGCCGACCCTGGTGGCATCGGAGCGAGTTCACCTCCCGGCGGACCTGGTCCGCGCGGTCGACCAGGGCGGCGCCGTGCGGTACCTCGCCTACACGCAGGCTTCCCAGGAAGCAGACCCTGAGTGGTCGCAGGTGTGCGCGGCGGCCGTGGAAGTCGCCACGCTCATCGAGAACGAGTACCAGTCAGGCAGGGACGAGGGCGAGGCGAACGCCGCCCGGCGATGGGTCGAGAGGCGCTTCACCGGCCGGTTCGACGTGGGATGGCGCGATGGCACCCTGGTCGCGACCCTCCCCGCCGCCGCCTTCGCTGGCGGAGACAACCTGGAGCCGCGCCGGATCGGCTCCTTCATCAGGATGGACAACTGGTATTTCCGGCTCTGGTGCGACGACGAGACGTTGCGCCACCGCGCCCTGCTCGACCTTGCCGAGGCTTATCTCAGTGCACGCGCCAAGATCAATGCCGATCAGACTGCCGGCCGGCTGGACAGGTTCTGCCGCCAGGTAGCCCTCGGCCCGATGCCCGCAGCCGAGATCGCGCATCTGGCCAGGAACTCCGGCAGGCAGTCCTTGGCCGCCCAGCTGGACAAGCTTGCCTGACTCCTGGGCGGGCGTGCTGGATAGCCAGAATGGTCCGAACTGTATTCCCGGTCATCCTGGGCCGCGCCGCAAGCGATTGCCTTCCGTGCTACGGTGCGAGGCGGGGAACTTAATGAGATCGGTTATTCGACCGATGCCACATACGGGGGTATGGCTCATGCGGGGGGACTCACGGACAATTCTGGTCGGCTCGGTCGCGGCAATTAATATGACAGTCACATGTTTTTTGGGAATCACGCCCGCTCAGGCGGCTTCGGCCGCCGCTGTTAGGGTACCGTGCTCGGTCACGGCACTGGTCCTCGCCATGAGCAGCATCAGCAGCGGCGAGGAACTCAGCCTGGCTCAGAATTGCACCTATCGCCTGACCGAGGGCCTGCCGGTCGTTTCCGAGGATCTCACCATTTCGGGGAACGGATCTACTTTGGAGCGCAGTTACGCACCAGGTACCCCGGCGTTCGCCATTCTCCAGTCGAACGCCGCCTTCCTGACCGTCAGCAGGCTGAGCTTCCGCAACGGGAACGGAGCCATCGCCATGGGCCGCGGCGATCTCACGGTGAACGGCGGCACCTTCACAGGAAACACGGCCACCGACGGCGGTGCCATTTCCGAGTCTTTTTCCAGGAATGACGCGCCGGTAGTGAGCCATGCCACTTTCATCGACAACCGGGCCACGGACTCGGGCGGCGCTATCTATGACGTCGTGCCCGATATTCTAGGCCTCCAGGTGACGGACTGCGTCTTCATCGGGAACGAGGCCGCGAACCTCGGTGGCGCTGTCGAGGACGACTCTGGGGCGGCGAACGTGGTTGGATCGGTATTCCGTGGGAACAGGGGAGCAGGTGGCGGTGCTGTCTTCCTCACCGCGGGCTTTGTCAGCATTTTGTCGCATGATGTGTTCGCGGGCAATAGTTCCATCGGAGACGGCGGCGCCATCTTCAGCCAGGGGGGCCTGAGTATCGATAAAAGTAAGATTTCCGGCAACCACGCCGCAGGCACGGGTGGTGGCCTCTTCCTTAGCCTGGGGGGTAGCGGCGCGTCGGCGGTCGACACTGAGTTCACCGGAAACAGCGCCACCGACGGCGGCGCCATCGGCAACCTGGGACAACTGAGCATGGACCTCGAGGACGTCACTATTTTGGGTAACCACGCCCGCGTCGATGGTGGCGCCATCTACAACGAGTCATTCTTTACCACCGAGACCACCCAGATCATCGGCAACGGCGCCGGATCCGGAGGCGGCGGCGTCTACGATACCGGGGGCTTCGCAACGCCCGTGCTGACGAATTCTTCGGTGCGAGACAACAATCCAGACAACTGCGAGCCGCTCGGCTCGATCCCGGGCTGTACCGGCTGAATCCAGCCGGGCGAAAGCATCCCACGTCCCGACATCCACGTCCGGATCACTTCACGATGATCTCGCCGGTATTCCACGGGAACCCGGCGCAGTCGTTGCAGAAGTAAGTCCCCTACCGGACGTTCCTGCCCGAGGCGTCCCGATCATCCAGGTGGATATCCGCGGAGACGGTCCTGATGCCCACGTCATCGGCTACTGCTCGCGGGCCAGCCGGACGTACCGGCTGGCCAGCGCGTCGGCCGCCTGGTCATCCCACAACTGGAACGCTCCGGCGCAGGCCAGCGGCAGCAGGCTGAGTTCTGCCGCCGCGCTCAGGGTGCCCCCGAGACCGGCTATCACGCCGCGCAACTCGCTGCCCTCACCGAAGTCGGCGCGATCAGCCACGAGCTCTCCCGCCTGCTCGGGCTCACTGAGCAAGAGGCAGTCGACATGATCGCGACCGCCACCAGCCTGGGCCGGAGCGCTCTGGCAGATGGCCAGCCGCAGTCGAGGGCATCGACGCGGACGTCGCGCTCGGGGAGGAGCCCGCGCCACAGCACCATTCCCCGGTAGACAGGCGCGGCACCGGGGTGAATGAGCCCGCGTCCGGGCGAGCGATATCCGCCGGCGCACACGACGAGGTCGAAGTCCACTGAGCCGTCCGGGAGAAGCTGACGTGCGCCGGCCCGGTAACCGCATCGTTTATCGCTTGCTGGGGATGTCGTGATCGCGCAGCCGGTGCGGTCACGTACGCTGTTCGGCGACATGTCGAAGACAAGCGAGAGTTCATTTCCGTCCCAGCCGGATCCTTATCAGCCCGGTAACTCCAGGCCTGCCGGGGAACTGCCGGCCTCGGCCGGCGCGGCGCTGATCTCGGCTGGCAGCGTGCTCGTTTGCAGCGTGATCGCGGGGCTTCTCGGCGGCGTCATCTGGAACGCTGTCGCGCCCAAGCCGATCTACGTCGTGCTGAGCCCGGGATCGGCCGACGTCGTCAACGCCGAGACGAACGCGTTCATCACAGGCGATGCGTGGTTCTGCCTGGTGGCACTGGTCGGCGGGCTGCTCGTTGGCGCGCTCGCCTACTGGTTCGTGATCCGCAAGTACGGGCCGCTGCCGATGGCGGCCGTGGTCGCCGGCAGCGTGCTGGCCGGGTTGACGGCCCGCTGGGTCGGCGAGAACATCGGCCTTGCCGGGTTCAACCGGCTGCTGCTGAGCAGCCACCACGGGACGCTCTTGCATGCCCCGCCCGTGCTTGGCGCGGACGCTTCGCTGATCATGTGGCCAGCCATCGCGTTCTGGCCGCTGGCGGGCTGCCTGGTGCCCATGGCATATCTCCTGCTGGGGTCGCTGCGTGACCGGCAGGCGAGGCTTGGGCCGCCGCTTGAGCCGCCCCTCGAGCCACCGCCGTAGCCTCCGCCCCAGCCACTGCCGCCGATGCCGCCGTGCCTCGCGCGCGGCGCGGTCGCCCCGAGTTCCGCTGCCCAGCAAGCTGAGTTCACCGTGTTGTCACCTCTGCGCGATTGGCTGAGGCACCGCGCGGAGCAGTCGCGTGATCGGGAGGGCGGGGATGGCCAGTCTGATGAACCGGGTGATCGTGGTCGGCGGGGGGATACTCGGGCCCTGGTCGTACTCTGCCCTGGCGCGGCTCATACCGGCGTAGCCGGCCCGCACCTGGCATCTTTCACCTCTCCTCCGGTGCGGCGCGTCCGGTTGCAGATGCTGCAGACCGGGCCTTTTGCCGGGCGGCTCACGACGTCCCTGGCCGACGGCGACTCGCTGCGCTATTACCCCGCCTACGATCTGCCCGCGCGGCGCGGGCTGCCGCCGCAGCAGCCGGTCGCCGCCGAGACCGCCGCCCAGCTGCTGCTCGTGCAGCGCCTGGATGGTGCGCTGACGATCGGGGACACCCATAGCTATGCGGAGCCGTTCCCGTTTGACGTCGATGAGGCCGCCTATGATCATCTGCGCCGCCAGGCCGAGGGGCTGCTGGGCGCGCCGCTGCCGCCCGTGAGGCGACGCTGGTCCGGGGTCTACAGTCAGGTCACCGGCTCTGAGCTGTACCACCGGTCGCAGGTCGCTGACCGGGTGATATTGGTGACCGGTCCGGGTGGCAGGGGCATGACCTGCTCGCCAGCCATTGCCGAGGAGACTTTCCGATGAGCAGGATCACAATCGCGTGCCTGGACATGGCCGGCACGACCGTGTCGGACGAGGGCAGCGTGATGGCCGCCTTCACCGCAGCGATGGACCGGTTCGGGCTGCGCCCGGGCTCGCCCGGCTACGAGCAGGCGAGCCGCATCGTGCACGAGACCATGGGCCAGTCCAAGATCGAGGTCTTCCGGCGGCTCCTTGATCGTGAGGCCGACGCTCAGGAGGCGAATGGCCTCTTCGAGCTGAACTACGCCGCCTCGGTCCGGGATGGGGCGGTGGCACCGATTCCGGGTGCTACCGAGACACTGGCAGCGTTGCGCGCCGGCGGGATCAAGATCTGCCTGGCGACGGGGTTCTCAGCGGCCACGAGGGATGCGCTGCTCGAAGCGCTCGCCTGGCGCCCGCTCATCGACCTGGCCCTGTCGCCGGCCGACGCCGGCTGCGGGCGCCCCTGGCCGGACCTGCCGCTGACCGCGCTGCTCAGGCTGGGCGGGGGAGCGGTGTCCGAGCTCGCCGTGGCCGGCGATACGGCCAGCGATATCGAGGCCGGCCTGCGGGCAGGTGCCGGAGTGGTGGCGGGCGTCCTGACCGGCACCGCGAGCCGGGAGGAGCTTGAGCAGGCCGGCGCACCCCACATCCTCAACTCGATCACCGACCTGCTCCCTCTGGTCGGCCTGAGCCGCTAGCGATGTGAACGTAAACCTCGCGAGGCGGGCGAGCGTCTTACCTTCGGCATCGGTGGGAAGCGCCGGGTATCGGGCGGAGGGGTTCACATGTTGGCGAGCCGAGACGTGGGCCGGCGGGGCTCAGTAATGGCGGCGGCGATTGGCGTCGCGATCACCTGCCTTGCGGGCCTGTCCGCTTGGGGAGGGGCGGCTCGGGCCGCGCAGGCGGCTCCGGCCGCTGCGCCCGGCACCATCACGACCGTCGCGGGCGGAGTCGGCGGCCCGGGACCGGCGAGGTCGACGTCGATCGAGCCGTGCGGCACCCCGGCGTTCAGGGCCAGGTGCGGGCTCGTGTTCGCGGACGGGCGACTCTATTTCAACGATGTCGCCGGCCGGAACTTCGACGCGAGCTTGGTGCGCTCGGTGAGCATCGACGGCGGAACACTGACAACCCCGGTTGGAGACGGGCTCACCAGCTTCATCGGAGACGGAGTAGCGGCCATCGCGACCGGGCTGTCGGGGCTGGCCGACGTGTCGGTCGACCATTCCGGCGACCTGCTCCTCAGCGGAGCGACCTACGTGCGGGTGGTGGCGGCCATTACCGGCACCTTCTACGGCCAGCCGATGACGGCGGGTCACGTGTACACGGTGGCGGGCGGCGGCCACAGCGTGAAAAACGGGTTGCTGGCGACTACCGCCTCGATCAGGGCGCTTGGCGCGGTCGTCGACGGCGCCGGGAATCTTGTCATCTGCGGCGCCGGCTCGATCCGGGTGGTGGCGGCCAGTTCGGGCACGTTCTACGGCCAGCCGATGATCGCCGGCGACATCTACACCGTGGCCGGCGGCGGGTCGAGCACCGAGGACGGCGTGCTGGCGACCGCTGCGCTCCTGCGGACGACCGGCGAGGCCATCGATGCGCATGGCAACGTGCTGATCGCCGACACGAGTAACGGTGACCGGATCAGGCTGGTCGCGACGACGACCGGGACGTTCTTCGGCCAGCCGATGACCACCGGCCACATTTACACCGTGGCGGGCGGCGGCCCGTCGCTGCTCGAGCAGGTGCCCGCGACCCAGACCTCGATGTCACCGCTCGGGCTGGCGGTGGACAAGAACGGCAACGTGATTATCGCGGACTTCGGCGACAACCTGATCCGCGTCGTGGCGGCCACGGCCGGCCAGTTCTACGGCCAGGCAATGAAAACAGGCTTCATCTACGCCGTGGCCGGGGGCGGCACCAGTACCAGGCAGGGTCCGGTGGCGACGTCCGCCAAGCTCACTCATCCGGTCGCGGTCACGACCGACAGCGCGGGCAACATCATCGTCGGGAACCAGGCTTACCAGCTGCACGCCGTCGCCGCGCGGACCGGCCGCTTCTACGGAGTGCCGATGACGGCCGGGCACCTGTACGCGGTGGCCGGCAACGGCCAGCCCTGGTCGTCAGGGTCAGGGGCCCGGCTACCAGGGCTCAGGTCTTCGCTGACAGCGTGGTGACGTCCGACCGGGGCAACCTGGCCACGTTCGGCTGGTTCGCCACGAGCGGCAGCTTGCACGCGCTGGTCAGGCTGGTTCCGAGCCGGTCAGGGACGTTCTTCGGTCGCGACATGAAGGCTGGCCACATCTACCTGGTCGCGGGTACCGATCATGACATCGCTCCGCGCTACGGCGTTCTGGCGACCAAGGTGCCGCTCAACCTGATCGGAGGAATGGCCGCCGATGCCCACGGCAATCTGCTGATCGCGGACGGCAACTTCCATATCGACGTGCTCGCGGCCAAGGCCGGCACGTTCTACGGGAAGCGCATGAAAGCCGGATTCCTGTACAAGATCGCGGGTGACGGAGACTTCCAGACTTCGGGCGACGGCGGCCTGGCCACCAAGGCCGGCCTGGAGCAAGGGCCGATGATCGCGGACAGCCACGGCAACGCGGTCTGGGCCGACATCTCGCGAGTCAGGGTGGTGGCCGTGCGCACCGGTACCTTCTACAGCGAGGCCATGAAGGCGGGTCACATCTACACGATCGCGGGTAACGGCAACCAGGACACGACCGGCGACGGCGGACCGGCCCGCGACGCTGAGTTCACCGGCGTCAACGGGGTGGCCATCGACGGCTCGCACGGACTGCTCGTCTCCGACGAGAACCAGCTCCGGATGATCGCGACCGCGACCGGGACATTCTTCGGCGTTCCTATGATCAAGGGGGACATCTACACGATCGCCGGCAGTGGCGGCCAGGGCACCTCTCCGGACGGCGGACCGGCCCTTGCCGCCGACATCTCACCGAGACTGGTCACCGTGGACCACGCAGGCAACGCGGTCTTCTACGACGGCGCCGCCAACAAGCTCCGGGTCGTCGCCAGCAGGTCGGACACGTTCTACGGCCAGGCCATGACCGCCGATCACCTGTACTCCATCGTCGGCGGAGGCAACGGCAGCCTGAGCAACGGCCAGCCGGGCGCGGACGCCAGCATCTCCCAGGTCGTATTCGGCCTGGCGACCGGGCCGCACGGCATCGCCTTCACCGACGCGAGAAGCACCAGGGTCAGGCTGGTGAGCCCCTAGCTAGAGCAGTTACGCAACGGGGCGCTGGGAGGCTGACGCAGGCGGCGGGCGGCGCGGCCACGCGATCGGCAGGATGACGTTGCGGTCGGCCGGGGTTCCGGCGCCGGCGCCGCCGTCGGAGTTGATCAGCATGCGCAGCTGCCAGTCGTTGGCGGCTAGTTCCCGGGCCAGGGCGGCCAGGTCAGAAGACTCCAGCGATCCGGTGAACTGAGCGGGGGCGGTGCTGTCGAGTACCGTGCAGCACAACGCGAGGCCGTCGTCGGTCTCCACTAGTTCGATGATGCGCGCCGCCCGGTCAGCGGCGCGCCGGTCGACTTCGCATCCGCGCCGACCAGGTCACCGGGAATCCGGTTCATCGTCTCGACGAACTCGGCGACGAACGCGGTAGCCGGATGAGCGAGAGCTCGTCAGGCGCGGCGACCTGCTCGAATCTGCCATCGCGCATGACGCCGACCCGGTCGGCCATGGACAGCGCCTCCTCCTGGTCGTGGGTCACGAACAGCGTCGTGATGCCGACCCGCTGCTGCAAGGCCCTGATCTGCTCCCGCAACTGCAGCCGCACCTTCGCGTCGAGCGCCGACAGCGGCTCGTCGAGCAGCAGCACCTGCGGCTCGATGGCCAGCGCCCTGGCAAGCGCGACGCGCTGCTGCTGGCCGCCCGAGAGCTGGTGCGGGTACTGCCTGGCCTGAGCGGTGAGCCCGACCATCTCGAGCAGCTCGGAAGCCCGCCGCTGCCGGTCCGCCGCGCTGAACTTGCGCATCCGCAGCCCGAACCCGACATTCTCGACCGCCGACATATTGGGGAACAGGCTGTAGCTCTGGAACACCATGCCCATGTCCCGCTTGGCCGCCGGAATCCCGGACACGTCCTTGCCGTCCACGGCCACCGAACCGGAGTCGGCTGTCTCGAACCCGGCCACGATGCGCAGCGCGGTCGTCTTGCCGCAGCCAGACGGCCCGAGCAGTGCCACGAACTCGCCCGGCGAGATGTCGAGCGACAATCCGTCGAGCGCGCGCACGGAGCCGAAACTGCGATGCAGGCTGTCCAGCTTCACCGACAGGCTCGTGGTCATCGAGAATCTCCCGTTTCTTGGCGGCCCACGGTAAACAGCGCGACCTCGGCTCCGCCACGCCGGCGAGCCCGCCTGCTGGCCGCGGTCACGATCGCCATCAGGAACAGCCACGTAACAAAGAGCGCGAGCAGCGACGCGGCGGTCGACACGGGCCCGCTGCTCTGCTCGAAGTTCACGATCCAGACCGGGAAGGTCTGGTACAAGTCGAGGCTCGCCATCGTGAACTCGCCGAGCACGAGCGCGACGGTCAGCACGACGGCCGACATCAGCGCGGTCCGCAGGTTCGGCAGCACGACCCGCCACAGCGTGGCCAGCCAGCTAGCCCCGAGCGAGTTGGACGCCTCGACCAGCGTCTTCAGGTCGAAGGCGCGCAGGCCCGCGTCGATCGACCGGTAGGCGAACGGCATCGCCAGGATCACGTACTCCAGGCCGAGCAGGTTGGGCGTCCCCTTGAGCGCCGGCGGGGCGATTTGCAGCACGCCGATGATCAGCACGACCGGCGGGATCACGATCGGCAAGATGGTGACGACTTCGAGCAGACGGCGGAGCCGCGGCAGGCTCAGGTGCACGTATACGGTCGTCGGCACCATGAGCACCAGCGTCAGCACGGTGGTGATCACGGCGAGCCGCACCGAGAGCACGAACGCGTCGGTGAACCCGCTCTGGTGGATCACCGCCGGGAACGCCTTGAACCCGGCGAACTTCAGCGCCGCGTACAGCGGGATGAAGAAATACAGCCCGGCCAGGACCAGGACCACCCAGCGCCACACCGGGAAGCCCGCCCGCCGAGACCGCCGGGCCGATCGGCCGCCGGCAGCAGGCCCAGGCGACGCATCACCGAGATCAGCTATCGCAGCCATCGGGCCGCCCTTCGCTGCAGCAGGGTGTAGACGATCATGACGACCGCGATGATCAGGATCATCCCGAGACCGAGCGCCTTGCCGACGTTCTCCTGGCCGGCGATGACGTTGCCGTTCAGGAACGAGCCGATCTGGATCGCTGTCAGCGGCAGCGCGCCCGCCGTCATCGCCTCGGCCGTCGCGTACGCGGAGAACGCGCTGCCGAACAGCAGCAGCACGCACCCGAGGAACGAGGGCGCCAGCACCGGCCCGCCCACATACCGCCAGAAGTGCCAGCTACCCGCCCCGAGGTTGCTCGCGGCCTCGCGCCAGGCCGGCCGCAGCCCTTCCAGGGCCGGCAAGATCACCAGCACCATGAGCGGGACCTGGAAGTACATGTACGCGAGCAGCACGCCCTCCACCGTGAACAACGAGAACTTGCCCGCATAGATATCGATGCCGGCATCTTTCAGCCATCCAGTGACGATCCCGGTGGTGCCGATCGACGCTATGAAAAGGAAGGCCAGCGGAACGCCGCCGAAATTGGCGAACACGCCCGAGGCCGTGATCGCTACCCGCCGCAGGACCGCCCCGCGCCTGGCCGTGTGGATGGCGTAGGCGATCAGGAAGCCGAGCACGCCGGGGATGATCGCGGCGAGCGCGGACAACTCGATGCTCGTGCGGAACCCGGTCAGGTACACGCCGTGGGCAGCCGCGTGCACGTGCGCTCATGCCGCCGCACTGGGCCACCAACACGCAGTTTGCCCAGTCGACGCTCTTGCCGCCGCCGCTGCTGCTCGTGCTTGGCGAGTTCGAGCAGCCTGCCGCCAGCAGCGCGCCGCTCAGCGCGACCGCCGCCGCGGCGTATGTCTTCTTGCTCCGCACAATCCCTCCGGCTGGTTGACCCGGTTGACCCGCTGGTCAGAACGTGAGCAATCGTGGCGGCGTTACATGAATACACGCTGTTCGGGCGGTTATATTGTCGCTTCCAGGCAATGAAGGCTAAAGCTCTTTTCGGCGAACATCTGGTAGCGAAATACTGACTGTTTAGTACCGGCCCTGGTGGCTAATGTCGGCTGTTATCGGATAATGTGCTCATCGCCAGTGGCTAAATGATTAATTAAGTCTGAACGAATGGTGTCCGGCAACCCGCGTCCGGCAGCCGAACGTCGTTCTGCGGGCATGCCGATACCCGGTCCGCGATGCATGCCGAACCGCGAACCGGGTAGCTGAAGTGGCTTAAGCCTTGGCTGGCGCCGCAGCCTTGGCTGGCGCCGCGATCATCGCCGCGCCGACGATGCCGGCGTCGTTGTGCAGGGTCGCCGGCACGATCGGCGCCCTGAGCGTCAGCCTGGGCAGGAACTTCTCCGACTGCTTGCTGACGCCGCCGCCTACGATGATCAGGTCGGGCGACAGCAGTTCCTCCATCTTGTCGAGATACGTGTCAACCCGGCCGGCCCACTTGGACCAGCTCAGGTCGCCGACCTCGCGAGCGTGCTCCGATGCGCGCTTCTCGGCGTCGTGACCGTGGATCTCGATGTGGCCGAACTCCGTATTCGGCACCAGCACGCCGTCATAGAACAGCGCGCTGCCGATGCCGGTGCCCAGCGTCAGCAGCAGCACGGTGCCTTTCTTATCCCGGCCGGCGCCGAACCGCATCTCGGCGAGGCCGGCCGCGTCGGCGTCGTTGATCACGGTGACCTCGAGCCCGGTCGCCTTGCGGAAGAACTCGGCGGAGTCGACGCCGACCCAGGCGGGGTCGAGGTTGTGCGCGGTCCTGATCGTGCCGCTGGTGACCACGCCGGGGAAGGTGACGCCGGCCGGCCCGGTCCAGTTGAAGTGCCCGGCGACCTCGGCCACGATTTTGCCGACCGCGTCGGGCGTCGGCGGCTGCGGCGTTGCCAGCTTGAACCGCTCGGCCGTCAGCTTGCCGGCCTCCACGTCGACCGGTGCGGCCTTGATCCCGGTGCCGCCGATGTCAATTCCCAGCACGTCTGCCATGACGATCTTCCGTCCCGGTGTTGCTCACACCGTGTCGCTAGCCGAGGTACGTCTCAGATGCCCCAGTGTGCCTGCTTGAGCGCCGCCACGTCAGCTTGTGCGCCTTCAAGCTTGATGCCGGCCGCGCTGGTGCGCCCGAAGGTCCACATCAGCAGCTCGGCCGGCGCTCCGATCACGGTCACGACCGGCGTCCGCGGCCTGACCGTCATCCTGATGGCGCGCCGGTCGTCCTGCCGCTGCCCGGTGTCGTCCCTGGCGAACTCGATTCCCACCGGCACCTTGCGCAGCATCAGCCTCGCCTGGGAGAGCTGGCCCCAGACCGCGTCGGTGAGCCCGTCGTCGAGATCGCGCGGGACCCAGTGCTGCTGAGCCCGCCTGACATCCTCGTGGTGCACGAAGTACTCGGCGAAGTTGGCCTTGGCATCCACCCCGGGGATGCCGAAAAGCGACGCGCGGGGCGGGCCGGTCCTGATCGTCTCGATCAGCCTCGGGTACGGGATCTTGGCCGAGAGCTTGCGCTGAGCCCGCGCCGTGTACCTGGCCATCGGCCCGCCGAGGATGCCGACAGCGGCGTCCGGCCGGTGCTCGCGAAGCACGAGATGCGCGGCGAGGTCGGCGGTACGCCAGCCCTCGCAGAGCGTCGGCGCGTCCGGGCCGGCCTTGTCGAGCAGGGCGCACAATGCCAGGCGCTCATCTCGGGCATAAGTCACTACTCGATAGTAGGCCAAAGGCATCCGCCGGCGCGGGCAGGGCGCGCGCACCCGCCGGCGCATTTTCCCCAGCGGAGCATAGGACCCGAGTTCGCCGGACCGGCGCTGGTGGCGCGGTCGGGGCTCAGGAGCCGGAGGTGGCGGGGAGTCTTTCTCCGGCATCGTGGGGGAGAGTGCTCAATCGTGGGGAGAGTGCTCAGTCGGAGGTTTGTCAGTGCGGGGGCGGCAGGTGCGATGTCGCGTAGTCGCGGTCCCGGGCGTGATCACGGAACATAGCCGCTGTCCTGGAGGCAGTCGCGTGACTCGTGATCGGGTCGGGGAGCCCTTCGGACACCTTGCGGAACCGTCAGCCGGGAGCACGCCCCGGCGGCCCGGCGCCCCGGCGGCCCGGCGGCCCGGCGGCCCGGCGGCCCGGCGGCCCGGCGGCCCGCGACGGCATCAGGGCGGCCCGGGTTGCTGGTCACGCCCGCCTCTAACAGCATCGTGGCCCTCCCTGTTGCTGTCAGCCACCGGTTTTAACAGCATCGTGGCCCTCCCTGATGTCGTCCTGAGAGGCTGCTGAAAAACCCCGTTTTCGTCGCGAACCCGACTCCCTGACCTGCGGTTCTTCGATCGCGATCATGGATTTTTCGGGGTTTTTCAGCAGCCTCTCCTGACAGCAACGGGGAGGGCCGTGTTGCTGTCAGAAAGGACCGCTGACAGCAACACGGAGGGCCACGATGCTCACACTGCCCCAGGCTCACACTCCCCCGGCGGCGTCGTTCCGGAGCACAGCGCACGTCCGCCCAGAAACGGAGATCACGCGCGAAGGCACTAGTTCAAACGTCGCAAGCGGAAAAGCCTCCCGCCGACCCCGCAAGACGGCTGGTTCTCCACGATCCCGAGTCACCCGAAAGCCTCCCTGACCTGGGCGATCTTCCGTGACGCCCGCGAACATGATCACGGAGCATCGCCTCTGCTTGAGCTCAAGGGGTCGTTGCCCGCGAACATGATCACGGAGCATCGCCGCTGTCCTGGAGACTGTCGCGTGACTCATGATCAGGCAGGTTGGCTCCGGGCATCCCTGCTCCGTCCCGGCCTGGCCCGCCAAGGCCCGGCCCCTGCATACCCGGCCCCTGCAAGGTGACTCGGGTGCGGTTCTTGCGGAGCGGGCCGGGCTTGGTTCCGGCGGTACGGGATCGCCGCGCCGGTGATCGCGGCGTGTTCCCGTTCTGCGGCGTAATCGCGGAGAGTTCCCGCGCCGGGGCATGATCGCGGAGCGTTCTCCGTCGTTACTGCGGAGACTTACCTGCGTTCGGAAGGTGGCGCAAGGGGGGTTTGGGGGTGTGCGGGCGTGCGGGAGTGCTCCCTGTTCCCCTGATTGGTGCTGGCTGCTGTGAGCGGCCGGGCGGGTCAAGGAGACGCGGAGCGTCCCGCGTGCGGCGCCGGAGGCGGGACGCGGAGCGTCCCGCGTGCGGCGCCGGAGGCGTCCTTGACGCGGCTGGCCGGGAGCAGATGATGGATGGTCAGGGGCGCGGGAGCTGGGCATCGGGCTGGCTGTGGCGCTGGCTCTCCTTTCGTTCAGGGCCGGACCTGGGCGGGCCGGGGCCGGGGTGTGCGGGTAGCCAGACTTACCTGGGTGCTCGGGCGGTTGCGGTGCCCGGCGACATGATGATGGATGGGGTATCCCCCTTGCCGGGGGCGGGGCGGCCGCTCGGTCTTCTCAGGCTGTCCGCGCCGCGCCGGGTTTTGGCGCGGGTGGCGGCTTGGCAGTCTCCTGGCGGGAGCTGGCCGTCCCGGGTCCCTGGTCATCGGTGAAGGTGGCTGGCCGCGTTCCCCCCGGCGGGCCCGGCCCGCACGGTCAGGCGGCCAGGCGGTGGCTGGTCCCGGGCTGGCGCCGGGCTGGCGCGGGGTCCGGGGTCAGGGCGTCGGGGCCGAGGCCGGCCAGGATGCGGGCGGCCTGGCGGACGAGCTTGCGGGCTTCGGACAGGGCGGCGCGCTTGCCGTTGCACCGGTCCTTGACCTGGGCGTAGCAGGCGTGGTCGGGGGCGCCGGCGCGGGCGTGGGCCTTGCCGGCCTCGTACAGGGCCCAGCGCAGCACCGCCGGTCCCTGGCGGGACAGCCGGCCGGGGGACCGCCTGGCGTCGGAGGACCAGACGGTGATGTCCAGGCCGGTGAACCGGACGGCCTGGCGGGAGGAGGAGAACCGGTGCGCGCCGCCGAGCCAGCACGCCATCGCCAGCGACGCGACCGGGCCCGCGCCGTACAGCCGGGCGGCCAGCTCCCGCGCGGCGGGCATGGCGGCGGCCTCGGCCCGGATCCGGGCCCGCAGGTCACCCAGCCGCGCCTCCAGGCAGGCCAGCACGTCCGCGGCGACCGCGACCTGCAGCTGCCCGGCCGCGCTCAGGTGCCCCGCCGCGGCGGCCGGGTCGTCGCCGGCCCGCCCGGCCGGCAGCGCGGGAGCGCCCTGGTGAAAGTGCACGGCGTGGATCCGCCGCACCCACGCGGTGTGCTCGGACCGCAGGTCGTGGTAGGTCTCCAGCAGCGCCCGGCACTCCAGCACGTGAGCGGGCGGGATCCAGCACTCCGGCACCGTCCCGGCCGCCAGCAGGTCCCGCAGGTGCCGCGAGTCGCCCCGGTCGGTCTTGGCCCGCCGCTTGCGGCCCCGCGCGGCCGCGGTATCAGCCGGCTCGGCCAGGTGCACCCCGACCCCGGCCGCCGCCAGCTCCCCGGCCACGTACCGCCACCCCGTGCACCCCTCGATCGCGAACTCCACGTCACCGCGGCCCGCGAACCGGGCCAGCCACTCCCGCAGCCCGGCCCGGTCCGCCGGGCGGACCTGACCCCGCCGCACCTCCCCCGACACCGTGTCCAGGTAGTCGAACGTGAGCTGCTTCCGGTGAATATCCATCCCGCCTACGATGGCCATCAAGGGACCTCCTCAAGCTCCACCCGGCGCCCCCGGGCGCCCGGCCGCGCGAATGACTGACAAGCCCATTCTCACGCGGCTGAGCTGAGGAGGCCCCGCCCGGGAAACCACAACCCGCCCCCCAGCCCAGCCCCCGCAAGCCGCTGGGCAAAGCCGAACGCATGTCATCTTCTCGCAGCACGGAGCGTTGACCGTCCTATGTGCGGAAACCACTCCGCGCAACGACAACTCTCCGCGCTAGAGCCGGGAAGACTCCGCGCCAGAGCCGGGTCAGCCGGCGCAACCCCGCACCACCCGCCTCCACTATCTCAAATTACCCCGGCAGCCCCAACTTTTAGTAAACCAACAGATTTCGAATGCGCGCCGCACGCTCCCGTGGATGAGAATCGTGGTGCGCACGCGGCTCAGCCAGGGCCATGCACGTGTCAGGGATCATTGATGGTGGAACTTGGGTGTCCATACGCATATTGATGTTGTTGTGGGCTTGCTCCGGTCCTGCCTGCGGCAGGTTCGCCGAATTCTGCTCGCGGGCACCGGGTAGCGTTCGTTGGGAACAGCAACCAGCGGCGGCACGCTGAGGTGCCGGCAAGCGCACGACGGCAGGAGCGAACGTGGGAGGCGTCAGTACCGCGGCTCGCCGCGTCGGAACCGCGGCTCAGGGCAATACCGCGGGCCGGGGCAATCCCGCGCGGCGAGAGCTTACCGTGCTGCTGCTCGGCGGGGTCCTGGGCGCGGTGCTCGTGCTGCTGGCGACCAGGCAGGAGCTCGCCCGCGTGATCGTCACGCCGCCGCGGCCGCTGCCGGTCACGATCATCACGATGAGCTGGCAGGACTTGCTGCCGGCGGTGGCCGCGCTGGCCGTCGCGGCACTGGCGAGCATGGCCGCCGTCCTTGCTACTCGCGGGTTGCTCCGCCGGGCAACGGGCCTGATCGCGGCGGTGCTCGGGCTCGGCATCGCGATCATGGCGGCCGGCCGGGTGTCGGCGGCAGGAGTACTCACCGCGGCCAGGCACGCGAGCATTTCCTCCGGCAGCGGAGTCACCGGCGGCACGGCTCCCGGCTCTACGACGGCGGGCACGGATACGGGGTCGGCTTCCGGCGCGCTGACGGGATTCCCTTCTCACGTGGTGTTCTCCGGGTCGGCGTGGCGTTCCCTCATGCTGGTCGGCGCGGCGCTGATCGTGCTGGCCGGACTCGCGATCATGATCAGGGCCACGAGGCTGCCGGTCATGTCGGCCAGGTATGAGCGCGGGCCTGGCCGGGCCGGGGCCAGGGGAGCGCGGCCGCCGGAGCGAGCGGCCGAGCGGGTCGGGCCGGGGCGCCGGCCGGGCCGGCAGGCGTTCGGACGCGGCTAGCATGTGGGAGTCATTGACAGCGGGCGCGGATCCCACCGCCAGGAGCGATGACGACGCACAATAGCCAGCCTCCGGCCACCTTTCGGAGCCAATTGGCTCCGCAGCGCAACCAATCGCGCGGGGGCGGCGGCGGGCCGACAAATTCGCCTCGGTACGATCAGGGGCGCAGGCATCCCACCCCGAGGGGGCAGCAGACCACGTGAGCGTGCTCGATGACATTCTCGTGGACGTGCGCACCGATCTCGCGGCCAGGCAGGAAGCCGAGCCGCTTGAGAAGGTAAAAGAAGCGGCGAAGAAGGCTCAGTCGCCTCGCGATGTCATAGGCGCGCTGCGCACGGACGGCATCGCCGTGATCGCGGAGGTGAAACGGGCGAGCCCGTCCAAGGGCGCGCTCGCGGCGATCGCCGACCCGGCCGCGCTGGCGACTGACTACGAGGCGGGCGGGGCGCGGGTCATCAGCGTGCTCACCGAGGGCCGCCGTTTCGGCGGCAGCCTGCAGGACCTCGCGGCCGTCAGGGACGTCGTGGCGGTGCCGCTGCTGCGCAAGGACTTCGTGATCAGCTCATATCAGCTCTGGGAGGCCAGGGCGTACGGAGCTGACCTGGTGCTGCTGATAGTCGCCGCGCTCGAGCAGAATGCGCTGGTGTCTCTTGTCGAGCGCGCCAGGTCGATCGGGCTCGTGCCGCTCGTCGAGGTGCATGACGAGGCGGAGCTTGACCGGGCGGTTGAGGCTGGCGCCGACGTGATCGGCGTGAACGCGCGGAACCTCGCGACGTTGCAGGTCGACCGCTCAGTGTTCACGCGGCTCGCTCCGCGTATCCCCGAAGACGTGATCAAGATCGCCGAGTCGGGCGTGCGCGGCCCGCACGACCTGCTCGCCTACGCGGCCGCGGGTGCCGACGCCGTCCTGGTAGGCGAAAGCCTCGTGGTCGGCAAGGACCCGAGATCGGCGGTCGCCGATCTCGTCGCCGCAGGCTCGCACCCGGCGCTGCGCACAGACCGAGGAGGCAGTTCGTGACGACGATGCCGGCCAGCGCACCGGCGGATTCGCAAGTCCCAGACGCGCTCGGTCATTTCGGGCCATTCGGAGGGCGACTGGCTCCTGAGGCCCTGATGGCGGCGCTCGCCGAGCTGACCAGCGCCTACGAGTCGGCCATGGCCGATCCCGGGTTCGTGGCCGAGTTGACCGCGCTGCGGCACGGCTACGCGGGCCGGCCCACGCTGCTGACCGAGCTGCCGAGATTCGCGGAGCGCGCGGGCGGCTGCCGGATCTTCGCCAAGCGCGAGGACCTGACCCACACAGGCTCGCACAAGATCAACAATGTGCTCGGCCAGGCGCTGCTCACCAAGCGGATGGGCAAGACACGGTTCATCGCCGAGACGGGCGCCGGCCAGCACGGCGTGGCCACGGCCACCGCCGCCGCGCTGTTCGGCCTCGACTGCGTCGTCTACATGGGCGCCGAGGACACCAGGCGGCAGGCGCTTAACGTGGTCCGGATGCGGCTGCTCGGCGCCGAGGTGGTGCCCGTGACGATCGGCAGCCAGACGCTGAAGGACGCCATCAACGAGACGTTCCGCGACTGGGTGTCCAGCGTCGAGAACACGCACTACTGCATCGGCTCGGTCATGGGCCCGCACCCATTCCCGACGATGGTGCGCGACTTCCAGCGCGTGATCGGGGTCGAGGCCAGGGAGCAGGTGATGGCCGCCGCCGGGACGCTGCCTGACGCCGTGATCGCCTGCGTAGGCGGCGGCTCGAACGCCATCGGCGCCTTCCACGCCTTCATCGGTGATTCAGGCGTCCGCCTCATCGGCTGTGAGGCCGGCGGCGACGGGGTCGAGACCGGCAGGCACGCGGCCACGATCTCCGGCGGATCGCCTGGTTACATCCACGGCATGCATACCTATCTCATGCAGGACAGCGACGGGCAGACGCTGCCGACGCACTCCATCTCGGCCGGCCTTGACTATCCAGGGGTCGGCCCCGAGCATTCCTGGCTGCACGAGACCGGCCGCGCCGAGTACCGCGCCATCACCGATGCCCAGGCAATGGAAGCGTTCTCGCTGCTGTGCCGCACCGAGGGCATCATCCCGGCGATCGAGTCCGCGCACGCCCTGGCCGGCGCGCTCGAGGTCGGCCGCGAGCTGGGCAAGGACGCACTGCTCGTAGTCAACCTCTCCGGGCGCGGGGACAAGGACGTGGACATCGCGGCCCGCTGGTTCGGCCACCTGGGCGGAGGGGCGGGCGCATGACGCAGACCAGCGAGGGCACCGACACCGCCGCGCAGGACCCGGCTGCCCAGGACCCGGCTGCCCAGGGCACCGGTCGGCAGAGCAAGGTCGCGGCGGCGTTCGGCACCGCGGTTGCCCAGCGCCGCGCCGCCCTGATCGGCTACCTCCCCGCGGGCTTCCCGACGGTTGCCGGAGCGATCGACGCGGCGAAGGACCTGGCGCACGCTGGTGCCGACATCGTCGAGATCGGCCTGCCGTACTCGGACCCGCTGATGGACGGGCCGGTGATCCAGGAGGCCGTGCACCGGGCGCTTGAGGGCGGCGTGCGGGTGGCTGACGTGCTGCGCACCGTCGAGGCGGTCGCCGCGAGCGGCGTGCCCGTGCTCGTGATGACCTACTGGAACCCGGTCGACCGGTACGGCGTCGAGGCCTTCGGCCGCGACCTGGCAAACGCGGGCGGCAGCGGCCTGATCACCCCTGACCTGCCGCCGGAAGAGGCGGCCCGATGGCTCGAGGTCGCCGGCCAGCAGCACCTTGACCCGGTGTTCCTGGTGGCGCCGAGTTCGCCGCCCGAGCGGCTTAAACTGATCTCGGCGGCCTGCCGCGGGTTCGTCTACGCCGCCTCGGTCATGGGCATCACCGGTGCCCGGGCCAGCGTCGGCGCCGCCGCCGAAGGCCTGGTGTCAGCCGTCAGGCAGCATACGAGCCTGCCGGTCGCGGTCGGCCTCGGCGTCAGTACGGCCGCTCAGGCCAGGCAGGTAGCCGGCTTCGCCGATGGCGTGATCGTCGGCTCGGCATTCGTCAGGCGCCTGCTCGATGCCCCCGACCTGGCCGCGGGCCGCGCCGGCGTCCGCGACCTCGCCGCCGAGCTAGCCGAAGGCGTCCGAGCCGCCGCGTCCTAGCCGCCCCGTCCGGGCCGTCCCGTCCGAGCCGCCGCGTCCTAGCCGCCGCGTCCGGGCCGCGACGGCTCTGGACAGGCTGACGGGTGGCCGCTGTCAGTAGCGGACGTGCGCTGGGCTCCGGCACGGTGCCGCCGGGGAGGGTGAGCATCGTGGCCCTCCCTGTTGCTGTCAGCGGTCCGTTTTGACAGCAAGGTGGCCCTTCCCGTTGCTGTCAGGAGAGGCTGCTGAAAAACCCCGTTTTCGTCGCGAACCCGACTCCCTGACCTGCGGTTCTTCGATCGCGATCATGGATTTTTCGGGGTTTTTCAGCAGCCTCTCAGGACAACATCAGGGAGGGCCGCGTTGCTGTTAAAACCAGTGATCAACAGCAACAGGGAGGGCCACGATGCTGTGAGAGGCGGCCGTGACCAGCAACCCGCGCCGTCCCGATGCTGCCGCGGGCCGGGCTGCGGGGCCGCCGGGCTGCGGGCTGCGGGGCTGCCCGGTGAGCGCTAGTTCGCAGTCGACGAAATAGCAGGGCATAGCGGGCGCCGGCGCGAAACATAGAATTTACCGGCCGGTAACGAGCGCCTCTGACCAGGTATGATCTGATTGAAATGCTCAACTGACCACTGCGTCAGTTGAGCCCGGTAGGCGGGCCAAAGTCGTCCCACCGCCTTTCCGCATTCTAGGCAGCGGACAAGACGACTGGAGCGCTGATGCCGCGTCCCCTAAATCCGGCTACCACAACTCAAGCCCGCCCATCAGCGGTTGACCTCTACGACCCGGCTTATGAACACGACGCGTGCGGGGTCGGTCTCGTGGCCGATCTCTCAGGCAGGCGCGGCCACGGAACGGTCGCGCAGGCACTCGCCGTGCTCGCCAACCTCGACCACAGGGGCGCTAAGGGCGCCGACCCCGGCACAGGCGATGGCGCGGGGATACTGACCCAGGTTCCGCACGAGTTCTTCAGGGCAGTGTGCGAGTTCGCGCTGCCTCCGGCCGGGCACTATGCCGCGGGCATGGTGTTCCTCCCGGGCGGGCAGTCCGGCTCCGGCGAGTCCGGCTCCGGCGAGGCCGCGCGTGATAGCGCGGCAGAACTGATTGAGCGGATCGCCGCGCAGGAAGGGCTCGTCGTGCTCGGCTGGCGAGCCGTCCCGCATGATGAGGCCGCGTGCGGCAGTACGGCGAGAGCTGTATTGCCCGATATTAGGCAGTTGTTCGTAGCCTCGGCGGCGGGCGAGCACGGGCGGGCACTCGACCGGCGCGCATACTGCCTGCGGCAGCGGGCCGAGCACGAGAGCGCCGCGTACTTCGTGACGCTGTCGTCGGCCACCATCGGCTACAAGGGGATGCTGGCCGCGACCCAGCTCGAACGGTTCTACCCCGACCTGGTCGACCCCCGGTTCACGTCGGCGCTCGCGGTCGCGCATTCCAGGTTCTCGACCAACACGTTTCCGTCCTGGCCGCTCGCGCACCCGTACCGGTTTATCGCGCACAACGGCGAGATCAACACGGTGCGCGGCAACAGGAACTGGTGGCGAGCCCGCGAGGCCATGCTGTCGAGCGAGGACTTTCCCGCGGACAGCACCGGTGCCGGGCTCGAACGCCTCCTGCCCATCATCGACCACGCCGATAGCGACTCGGCGAGCTTCGACTCGTGCCTTGAGCTGCTGTACCTCGGCGGCCGGTCACTGCCGCACGCCGTGCTCATGATGATCCCGCAGGCGTGGGAGAACGACGAGCGGATGCGGCCTGACCTGCGGGCGTTCTACCGGTTCCACGCCTCGCTGATGGAGCCGTGGGACGGGCCTGCGCTGATCGCGTTCACCGACGGGACGCTGGCCGGCGCGGTGCTTGACCGGAACGGGCTGCGTCCGGGGCGGTACTGGGTCACCGATGACGGCCTCGTCGTGCTGGCCAGCGAAGTCGGCGTGCTCGACCTCGATCCGGCCCGGATCGTGCGCAAGGGCAGGCTCCAGCCGGGGCGGATCTTCCTGGTCGACACGGCGGCCGGCCGGATCGTGGAAGACGAGGAGATCAAGGCCGAACTGGCCGCCGAGCACCCCTACGACGACTGGCTGCACGCCGGGCTGCTGCACCTGGACGACCTGCCGGACCGCGTGCGGGAACTGCCGGACAGCGCTGAGCTGGCCGCCCTCCAGAGATTGTTCGGCTATACAGAGGAGGAACGCAGGGTCATCCTCGGACCCATGGCCGCTTCTGGGTCAGAGCCCATCGGCTCAATGGGTGACGATACGCCGCTGGCGGTGCTGTCGGACCGGCCGAGCTCGGTGTTCGACTACTTCTCACAGCAGTTCGCGCAGGTGACCAATCCGCCGCTGGACGCGATCAGGGAGGAAGTCGTCACCTCGCTCGCGGCGGCGACCGGCCCTGAATACAACATCCTGGCGCCGGGCCGGCGTCGTGCCGGCAGATCGTGCTGCCGTATCCGGTGCTCAGCGACAGCGACCTCGCCAAGATCGTTCATATCAACTTCGGCAGGGACCTGCCCGGTTTCGCCGCGCACGTGGTGGACGGGCGGTACGCCGCTGCCGGCGGCGGCCAGGCGCTGAGGGCCCGGCTAGCTGAGATCCGCGCGGAGGTTACCTCGGCGATCGACGGCGGGGCCACGATCATCGTGCTGTCCGACCGGGGTTCGCCGGAGGATGGCCCTTGCGGGTCTGTGGACGGTGGGTCGCTCGCGCCGATTCCCTCACTGCTGCTGACCGGTGCCGTGCACCATCACCTCATCGCGGAACGCAGCCGGACGCGCGTTGGCCTCGTCGTCGAGGCTGGTGACGTACGGGAGACCCACCACGTGGCGCTGCTGATCGGGTACGGGGCGGCCGGAGTATGCCCGTACCTGGCCATCGAGACGGTGCAGGACATGGCGCGCGCGGGGCTGCTCGAAGGCGTGAGCGGGCGCCGTGCCGCCGCCAACCTGATCAAGGCGCTCGGCAAGGGCCTGATGAAGATCATGTCAAAGATGGGCGTGTCGACCGTGGCTTCCTACACGGGCGCGCAGATCTTCGAGGCAATCGGGCTCGGCCCTGAGGTGATCGGCGAATGCTTCGCCGGGACGTCGTCGCGGCTGGGCGGGATCGGGTTCGATCAGCTCGCCGAGGGCGTGTCGGCCCGGCTGAACCTGGCGTATCCGGGGCGGCCGGCCGCGGCGTCGCCTGCGCTCGAGTCCGGTGGCGAGTACTTCTGGCGGCGCGACGGCGCGCCGCATCTCTTCAGCCCGGAGGCGGTGTTCCGGCTGCAGCACGCCACCCGGTCGGGCCAGGAGGCGATTTTCCGCCAGTACAGCGAGGAAATCGACGATCAGTCGGCCAGGGCGATGACGCTGCGCGGGCTGCTCGCCATCCGGGGCGTGGATGACCCCGGCGGGCCTTCGCATGCGCCGGTGCCGGTCGATGAGGTGGAGCCGGTCGCGGCGATCGTGCGCCGGTTCTGCACCGGCGCCATGTCCTACGGCTCGCTGTCGGCCGAGGCGCACCAGACCCTGGCCATCGCGATGAACCGGCTCGGCGGCCGCTCGAACTCCGGCGAGGGCGGCGAGGACGCCGACCGCTACGCGGTCGATGCCAACGGCGATCTGCGCCGCTCGGCGATCAAGCAGGTGGCGAGCGGCCGGTTCGGGGTGACCAGCGAGTACCTGGTGAACGCGGATGACCTGCAGATCAAGATGGCGCAAGGGGCCAAGCCGGGTGAGGGCGGCCAGTTGCCGGCTAACAAGGTCTACCCGTGGATCGCCAAGACCAGGCACTCGACGCCCGGGGTCGGCCTCATCTCGCCTCCGCCCCACCACGACATCTACTCGATCGAGGACCTGGCCCAGCTGATCTACGACCTCAAGAACGCCAACCCGGCCGCGCGGATCTCGGTCAAGCTGGTGGCTGAGGTCGGCGTCGGCACGATCGCCGCCGGGGTGGCCAAGGCGCACAGCGACGTGATTCTGATCTCCGGGCACGACGGCGGCACCGGCGCGGCACCGCTGACCAGCATCAAGCACGCCGGCGCGCCCTGGGAGCTCGGCCTGGCCGAGACGCAGCAGACGCTGCTGCGCAACGGGCTGCGCGACCGGGTCATCGTCCAGGTCGACGGGCAGCTCAAGACCGGCAGGGACGTGATCATCGCGGCGCTGCTCGGCGCCGAGGAGTTCGGCTTCGCGACCGCGCCGCTGGTGGTAGCCGGCTGCGTGATGATGCGGGCGTGCCACCAGGACACCTGCCCGGTCGGCGTGGCGACCCAGAATCCTGAGCTGCGGCAGCGCTACGGCGGCCAGCCCGACTTCGTGGTCCGGTTTTTCGAGTTCGTGGCGCAGGAAGTCCGCCAGTACCTCGCCAGCCTGGGCTTCCGGACGCTGGACGAGGCCGTGGGCCACGCCGAGCTGCTGGCACCGGCCGCTCCGGCCGGGTCGGCCGGGGGCGCCTACCTGGACCTGGCGCCGCTGCTCGCCGTTCCACCGCTGCCAGCCGGTGCGGCGCGCCGGCGGACGACGCGCCAGCGGCACGGCCTGGACGAGGCGCTCGACAAGACCCTGATCCAGCTGGCGGAGGGAGCGCTGGAGGAAGGCAGGCAAGTGCACCTGGACCTGCCGGTCCGCAATGTCAACAGGACAGTAGGCACGATGCTCGGGTACGAGGTGACGAAGCGGTGGGGCGGGGAAGGGCTGCCGGACAACACCATCGTGATCTCGCTGACCGGATCGGCCGGTCAGTCGCTCGGCGCGTTCCTGCCGCGCGGCATCACGATCAGGCTGAGCGGAGACGCCAATGACTACGTCGGCAAGGGGCTGTCAGGCGGCCGGGTCGTGATCATGCCGGATCCGGCGGCACCGTTCGCCGCGAACGAGCAGATCATCGCCGGGAACGTGATCGGCTACGGCGCGACCGGCGGCGAGCTCTTCGTGCGCGGAGTCGTGGGCGAGCGGTTCTGCGTGCGCAACTCAGGCGCCGTCGCCGTGGCTGAGGGGGCAGGCGACCATGGCTGTGAGTACATGACCGGCGGGCGGGTCGTCATTCTCGGTCAGGTCGGCCGGAATTTCGGAGCCGGGATGTCTGGCGGTATCGCCTACCTGCTCGATCCTGACCCCGGCCTTCTCAACACCCAGACGATCGACCTTGAGGCCCTGGAGAGCCCGGACGTGGAGTTCCTGCATGACCTGCTCGGGCGCTACCACGCGAGCACCTGCTCATCGGTGGCGGCGCGGCTGCTCGACGACTGGCCGGCGGCCGTGGCGGCCGGGCGGCTGCGCCGGGTGATGCCGCGAGACTACAAGCGGGTACTGGCCGCGACCAGGCGCGCCGAGCAGGACGGCATCGACGTGGCCGAGGCCGTCATGGCGGCGGTGCGAGCATGACGGGCGCGGCAAGCGGTCCGGGCCGCTTCTACGCCACCGCCCGGAGGACGGCAGCGCGCCGCCCGGTAGACGTCAGGATCCAGGACTGGCGCGAGGTCTACGAGCCGATCGGGCATGGTGACCTGGAGCGCCAGGCGGGACGCTGCATGGACTGCGGCATCCCGTTCTGCCACCACGGCTGCCCGCTTGGCAACCTGATCCCCGAGTGGAATGAGCTCGTCCGCCGTGAGCACTGGCACGAAGCCGCGCGGCGACTGCACGCGACCAACAATTTTCCCGAGTTCACCGGGCGGCTGTGCCCGGCGCCATGTGAGTCGGCGTGCGTGCTCGGCATCAGCGCCGACCCCGTGGCGATCAAGCAGGTCGAGGTATCGATCATCGACCGGGCGTTCGCCGAGGACTGGGTCACGGCCGAGCCGCCGCCGCCCTCGGCGCGCGCCCTGGGCCGCCGGGTGGCTGTCGTCGGGTCCGGCCCGGCCGGACTGGCGGCCGCTCAGCAGCTGACCAGGGCCGGGCACGCGGTGACGGTGTTCGAGGAAGCTGATCGGCCCGGAGGACTGCTGCGGTACGGGATACCTGAGTTCAAGTGCGAGAAGCGACTGCTGGATCGCCGGCTTGACCAGCTGATGGCCGAGGGGACTCGGTTCGAGTGCGGTGTGCGAGTCGGGGCTGACGTTCGGGCGGCCGACCTCCGGGCCGGGTATGAGGCGATCATCCTGGCCTGCGGCGCCCGGGTGCCGCGCGGACTGCCGGTGCGGGGCGCGCAGCTAGCCGGGATCTACCAGGCCATGGAGTACCTGACCGCGTCCAACAAGGCAACGCTCGGCGCTGCTGGCGCTGCTGGCGCTGCTGGCGGGGCTGGCGCGGAGTCAGGTATCTCGGCGCGGGGCCGGCAGGTGGTCATCATTGGTGGCGGCGACACGGGCGCCGACTGCCTTGGCACCGCGCTCAGGCAGGGTGCGGAGTCGGTCACCCAGCTTGAGATCATGCCGAGGCCACCCGATGACAGGTCAGCTAGCCAGCCGTGGCCGACTTACCCGATGATCTTCCGGACGTCCGGCGCGCACGAAGAAGGCGGCGAGCGGGTCTACGCCGTGTCCACCCAGGAATTCCTGGCCGACGACACGGGCCGGGTCCGGGCGCTTCGCCTGATCGAAGTGGACATGGCCGGCGGGAAGATGGCGGCCCGTCCGGGCACTGAGCGCGAACTACCCTGTGACCTGGTCCTGCTCGCGATGGGCTTCACCGGCGCGGAGGAGTCGGAGTTGCTGGCCGGCCTGCGCATCGGCCTGGACGAACGCGGCCGGGTTCCGCGCGACGACCAGTACGCGACTTCGGTGCCGGGTGTCTTCGTAGCCGGCGACATGGGCAGGGGCCAGTCCCTGATCGTGTGGGCCATAGCTGAAGGCCGATCCGCCGCCGCGGCAGCGGACCAGTACCTGGCCGGCGCGACCGCCCTGCCCGTGGCGATCCCGTCCTCGGCCGCGCCACTGCGCGCCTGATAGGCCTGATCGCCAGCGCAGCGGTCTGCGGAGGACGTCGCGATTGCCTGCGGCGCGCTGCCTTCCGTAATCATGGTCGTGGGCGAGATCATGGAAGATCGCCCAGGCCAGGGAGACTGTCGCATGACTCATGATCAGGTCAGGCTGCCTTTCGGGCACCCGGCCCGGTCCAACAAGCACATGGTGGGGCTCTTGCTGAGTGAGCCGGGCTTGGTTCCGGCGGTGCGGGGCTGCCCGGGCCGGTGATCGCGGTGAGTTCTCCGTGCCGTGGCCATGATCGCGGAGCGTTCTCCGTGGTTGCCGCGGAGAGTTCTCGTATCGCGGAGTGTTGACCGCTCTATGTGCCGGCGTTTTCAGGGGGTCGTCGCAACGCGTTCGGCTTCTTGTGTGAGGAGTTTAGCGAGTTGTTCGCGGGGGGTGTGGTAGCCGTAGCGTTTGCGGGGGCGGTCGTTGAGTTCGTCGGCGATGTGCTGGAGGCCGGCGGCTGTGGTGGTGCTGAGGTCGGTGCCTTTGGGGAGGTATTCGCGGAGCAGTCCGTTGATGTTCTCGTTGCTGCCGCGCTGCCAGGGGGCGTGGGGGTCGGCGAAGTAGACGCTGATGCTGGTGGTGTCGGTGATGTGCTGGTGGCGGGCGAGTTCCTTGCCGCGGTCCCAGGTGAGGGTCTTCGCGAACCAGGCGGGCAGTTCGGTCATGCGGCCGATGATGGCGCCGGCGACGGATCCGGCGTCGTGGCCGTGCGGGAGGTGGAGCAGGGTGAGGTAGCCGGTGGTGCGCTCGACGATGGTGCCGACGGCGGAGTTGGATGCTTTGGAGCCCATGATCAGGTCGCCTTCGTGGTGGCCGGGCACGAGCCGTCCCTCGACTTCGGCGGGGCGCTCGCCGATGGGGACGGCGCCGATGATGCGGCCGCGTGTTTCGCCGCGGCCGCGGGGGCGGCGCAGCTGGCGGCCGCTGCGCAGGCAGGCTTTCAGCTCCCGCCGCAGCTCTCCGCGCGGGTAGACGTAGATCGACTGGTAGATGGTCTCGTGGCTGACCTGCATGTCCTCATCGCCGGGGTGGTCAATTTTCAGCCTCCCGCTGATCTGTTCGGGGGAGAACCGCCGGTCCAGGAGCTGCTGTACCCGCTGGCGGAGCTCCGGGTGCCGGGACAGCCTTGACGGCCTGGGCCGCCGCTGCCGCTCCCATGCCAGGTTGCCCGCCCGCACCGGCAGGTAATGCCCGGTCTTCGGGTCGGCGTTGCGCTTGAGCTCCCGGCACACCGTGGAGGCGTTCACGCCGGTCCGCGCGCCGATCGCCCGCAGCGACAAGCCGGTCTCGCGCAGCCGCGCGATCTCGTGCCGCTGCCCGTCGTCCAGGTACCGGTCGCTGTAAGTCGTTCCAGGGGGTCTGCACACTCCGCCGATCTTGTGGTACAGGCCGTACGCGAACGTCTTCGACACGCCGGCCAGCGGCCCGGCGCGGTTCGGATTCAGCCCCGCGGCGAGGTGCTCCAGCAGCACCCGCACCCGTTCCGGATCAACGCCGCGGCGGCCCGGCCGGGCCGCCCGCCGGGCCGCCGCCTCCCGCTTGACCGCCAGCCGGGACACCCCGCTCACCCGCCGGTCCAGCTCGTAAGCAAACGACTTCGACACCCCCGCCAAAGCCGCTGCCCGCATCGGATTCACACCCGAAGCCAGCAACTCCAGCGTCCTGGCCACCACCTGAGGATCCACACTGCGCCCCATCGCCCGCTCCCACCCAAATCAGAGCGTTGCGACAATCCCCTGAGCGAGCCGCCCGAAAAGCCTCCGCCCAGCGAGAACTCTCCGCGCCGGAGCCGAAAAAGCCTCCGCCCAGCGAGAAGTCTCCGCGCCGGAGCGTGTCAACCTCCGCGCAGGCAGTGACCAGGGCAGTAGGTGCGGGACGCGGACATTGTGTCCCGGGCGGCTGGGTGAGCGTTGGCGTACGCGTCGCGAGCATATCCAGCGCGGCGGTAACGTCACGGAACATGCCAGTCGCCTCGCTGCCCGGTCCGTTTAGCGATGCCTGGCATCTTGGCCCGGTGGCGCTGCACGGTTACGCGCTCTGCGTCGTGCTTGGCGTGCTTATGGTGCTCTGGCTTACCGAGCGCAGGTACCAGGCCGTCGGCGGGCGGCCATGGCTCATCGTCGACATCGCCACCGTCGCGGTGCCCGCCGGGCTCATCGGGGCCAGGCTGTACCGCATCGCGATCGACTACCAGCGGTACTTTGGCCACGGGCACGACTGGGTCGGGATAGCCCGCATCTGGGACGGCGGCCTCGGGCTGCCTGGCGCGGCCGCCGGCGCGCTCGCTGCCGCCTACCTGTGGTGCCGCGCTCACAACCTCGCCGTCGGTCCCGTGCTTGTCGCAGCGGCTCCTGCTGTCTCAGTCGGCGCCGCGATCAGCATGCTCGGCAACTGGTTCGCTCAAAGCCTCTACGGCCCGCCTTCGACACTGCCGTGGGCCGTTCAGATCTCGCCTGCTAACCGGCAGTCCGGCTATCAGGACTTCGGCACATTCCAGCCGCTGTTCCTCTACGAGGCCATCTGGAACGCCCTCGCGGGCCTTGCCCTGGTTTACCTGATCCGCCGCGTGAACGCGACGGGCGACCGGGCGCTAGCCGCCTGCGTCGCCTGCTACGCGGTCGGCATGCTCGGGGCGGAATCGTTCGTGCTGGCCAGCCCGCAGCAGCACTCCGGAATGCTGATCAAGCAACTCGCGGCGTTCACGGTTCTCGCGGCTGCGTGCGGTTACCTGTATGCGACTAGATCCAAGCTGGGCCCGGAGCCACTCGCCGCCGTGCCCGGCCGCCGCGGCCATGCGCCCGCGATGGCAGTTCATGCCGGAGACGACTCAGGGCTCAGCCCGAACGCCTCCCGCGTCGCCGGAGCGATGCTGAGGCTGCCGCTCGCGGTCGCCGTCGTCACCCAGGACGACAGCGCGGCTTGCGACAGCGGGGCGCCTGAGGACCGCGCGGCAGAGGACGACAGTACGTCCCAGGACGGCAGCGCTGCGCAGGATGGCACGGCGGTCCCGCGAGCGTGATCACGCTTTGGCCACACATGGGCGCGGCTTTTCAGATCAGCTCGCCCCTAGCGATGAACGGTTTCGGGTGATTCGTAGTGCCCCGGGTGGGATTCGAACCCACACTTGATGGATTTTGAGGCCATTGACTCTGCCGTTGGTCTACCGGGGCTGGACTACTTGGGCATGCCGTCACGAAGGAGGCGCGCCGTGCATCTGTTCAATGTAGCGGGTGAGGATAGGCTTCAGTGGGTGAGCCAGACTCCGTACCGTGTTGTTATCGCCGAAGACGAGGCCTTGATCCGGCTGGATCTCAAAGAGATGCTCGAAGAGCCGGGTCAGGACGCCTATGTCGTAGTAGGCGAAGCATCTGACGGTGACGCCGCTGTCAAGCTAGCCGCCGAGTTGAGGCCAGATCTGGTGATCATGGATGTCAAGATGCCGGTGCTTGACGGCATCTCGGCCGCGGAGCAGATCACCGCACGCCGACTGGCTCCCGTGGTCATCCTTACAGCATTCTCCCAGCGTGACCTCGTGCAGCGCGCGAGCAGCGCCGGCGCGATGGCATACCTCGTGAAGCCCTTCACCAAGGCCGATCTCATCCCGGCGATCGAGATCGCCGTGTCGCGGTTCGCTGAGGTCAACGCCCTGCAGGCCGAGGTCGGGGACCTGCGCGAGCGCCTGGAGATGCGTAAGCTCCTCGACCGCGCCAAAGGCGTGCTCCAGTCCACGCGAGGGATGAGCGAGCCAGAGGCGTTCAGGTGGATCCAGAAGAGTTCCATGGACCGCCGGATGACCATGCGCGCGCTCGCGCAGGAGGTACTTGACGAGCACCAGCGGACGGCGAGGCAGGCGACCCCGCCCAGCTCGCCCGAGGCGAGTACCGCCGCGGCCGCGGGCGAGCCTGAGCACCCGGCCGACGACGTCGCCAGCTCCGCCGCCCCTGACGGCACCGCTGCCGGCGGCACCGCCCCTGACGGCACTGCGGCGGGCGGCACGGGAGCGACGAACGGGTCGGAACGCGAGGCCGGCCCGGGACCACAGGACAGTTCGGCCTGAGCCAGGCAGCGACGTCGCGCGGGTTATAGGCAAGCGAGCGGGGCCAGGTCCTTACCCCCGCGCAGACCCGGCTCCCGCTCGCTTGCTGCCGTCCGCTGTGTCTGACAGCGACGGTACGGAGCCGGATGATCCTTTGGTGCCGTGTCGGCCTTCCCCGGGTCGGCACGTTCTCTACTCGGAATCATCAAGCTCCGGGGAACACCGTAGCGAGCGCTGCCATGCCGCGTGCGGACACTGCCATTACCCGGCCGGTATGGACCAAACATCCGTTCGGTGACGCGGATGGGGCTAGCAGGGTTACGTGAGGTGCCCGCGAGGCAACGCGGGTTTCAGCCGTCCCCGCAGCCCCGCCAGCTTCCCTAGGCGTCTGCCGTCTCCTGGCCCCGGACCCTGATCCAGCCGGCGCCGGCCCGGCTGATGCCGCTCCATCGCTCCGCGCAGCCTTTTTCAGCGTCTCGCCTATTGCCCTAGGCCCGCCCGGAATGGCAGCGCGCAATAGGCAGCTGAGCCTGGCTGTGCACACGCGGCGACCGCGGTCGTCGCTGATCACGATGTCGTAGGTGGCGAGTGTCTGCCCGGCGTGCACCTGGGTGGCCACGCCGGTGACATAGCCGGCCGCGGCGGCCCGGTGGTGCGTCGCATTGATCTCAATGCCCACGGTGAATTTATCCGGCCCCCCGTGCAGCGCCGACCCCACCGATCCCAGCGTCTCGGCGAGCACGCACGACGCGCCGCCGTGCAGCAGGCCGTAAGGCTGGGTGTTGCCTTCGACCGGCATGGTTCCCACCACCCGCTGCGCGGAGGCCTCGATGATCTTGATCCCCATTCGCCGCACGAGGGTCTGCTCGTGCGCCAGGTTCATATCGCTCCAGTCGGGCTGCTCGTCCCTAACCGTCACCACCGCCGCCTTCCGCCGTACTCGCTGGCATCAGGTCAGCGTAGTGCTCGCCGAGACGAGGTTCTTTGTCAGCGGGCGGCACTAGGATTGCCGGGTGGCTGCCTCCAAATCCGACTCCGCAAGTGCCGCCGGCCGGCGCGATCTGCTTCTGCTGCTCGACGGGCACTCGCTGGCCTATCGCGCGTTCTTCGCCTTGCCGCTCGAGAACTTCTCCACGACGACCGGGCAGCCGACGAACGCCGTCTACGGCTTCACCGCGATGCTGATCAACGTGCTGCGCGATGAGAAGCCCAGCCACGTCGCCGTCGCGTTCGACCGCAGCGAGCCGACGTTCAGGCACGAGCAGTACGTGGAGTACAAGGCCACCCGCAAGGAAACCCCGGCCGACTTCAGGAATCAGCTGAGCCTCATCTTCGAAGTGCTTGACGCGCTCGGCATCCGGTGGCTGTCAGCGGCGGGCTACGAGGCTGACGACGTGATCGCCACGCTGGCCACCCAGGCGGCGGCCGATGGCATGCAGGTGCTGATCGTCACCGGCGACCGCGACGCGTTCCAGCTGGTCAACGATGACGTGACGGTGCTCTACACGATGCGCGGCATCAGCGAGATGGCCAGGTACACCCCGGAGGCCGTCACCGCCAAGTACGGCCTGACCCCGGCTCAGTATCCGGACTTCGCCGCGCTGCGGGGCGACCCGAGCGACAACCTGCCTGGCATTCCGGGCGTCGGGGAGAAGACGGCCACGAAGTGGATCGCGGAGTTCGGCTCCCTGGCCGGTCTCGTCGACCGGGTTGACGAAGTCAAGGGCAGGGCGGGCGACAACCTGCGCGAGCACCTGGACAGCGTGCTGCGCAACCGCCGGCTCACGGAACTGACGCGCGAGGTGCCCATCGACGCCGGCCCGCGCGACCTGGCGCCGGCGACCTGGGACCGGGACCAGATCCACCAGCTCTTTGACACCTTGCAGTTCCGCGTCCTGCGTGATCGCCTCTACAGCACATTGCCGAATGGCATTGCCGGGCAGCTCACCGTTGCTCCCTCGGCCGCTGCGGCTGGCGGATTCGACGTGGACGTCGCCAGGCTGGGCCCAGGCGAGGTAGCTGACTGGCTCGCCAGCTACGCCAGGGGCGGGCGTACCGGCCTCGCGCCGAGCGGCAAGTGGGGCCGGGGGACCGGTGACCTGACGGGCCTGGCGCTGGCCGTGGCGGCCGACGGCGCTGTGCTTTCCGACGACAAGGCCAGCCCCGCGGCGTACATCGACCCGGTCGGCCTCACCGAGGCCGACGAGCGCGCGCTCGCTGACTGGCTGGGGGACGCGTCGGCGTCCAAGGCGATGCATGACGCCAAGGGCCCGATCCATGCCCTCGCCGCGCGCGGCTGGGCGCTGCGCGGGCTGACCAGTGACACCGCGCTCGCGGCCTACCTGGCGCTTCCTGGCCAGCGCTCGTTCGACCTGGCCGACCTGGCGCTGCGCTACACCGGGCACGAGCTGCGCGACGGCACGACGGCGACGGGGCAGCTGACGCTCGACATGGCGGCCGACGACGCCGGCCAGGAGGCCGCCACCTCGCTGGCCGAGCGAGCGCTCGCCACCGCCGAGCTGGCCGACGCCCTCGACGGCGACCTCGACCGGCGCGGTGCGACCGTGCTGCTCGCCGAGGTCGAGCTGCCGCTGGTCGCCGTGCTGGCGCGGATGGAGCACGCCGGGATCGCGGCCGACATCGACCATTTCGCCGGGATGTCCGCCAGCCTCGGCGGTGAGGTCAAGGCCGCTGAGCAGGGCGCTTTCGCCGCCACCGGGCACGAGTTCAACCTGGGCTCGCCCAAGCAGCTGCAAGAGGTGCTGTTCACCGAGCTTGGGCTGCCGAAGACCAAGCGGATCAAGACCGGCTACACGACCGACTCCGAGGCGCTGACGGGCTTGCTGGCGCAGACCGAGCACCCGGTGCTCGAGCACTTGCTGCGGCACCGCGACGTCGCCAAGCTCAAGAGCATCGTCGACTCGCTGATCCCGATGGCCGGGCATGACGGCCGGATTCACACCACGTACAACCAGATGATCGCGGCGACGGGCCGGCTCTCCTCCACCGATCCCAACCTGCAGAACATCCCGATCCGCACCGAGGAGGGCCGCCGGATCAGGCGCGGGTTCATCGTCGGCGATGGCTACGAGTGCCTGCTCACCGCGGACTACAGCCAGATCGAGCTGCGGATCATGGCGCACCTGTCGGGCGACGAGGCGCTGGCATCGGCGTTCAGCTCGGGACATGACTTCCATGCCGCGACCGCCTCCAGGGTCTTCGGCGTCGCGGCCGATGAGGTGACCGGCGACCTGCGCAGCAAGATCAAGGCGATGAACTACGGCCTCGCCTACGGGCTGTCCGTCTACGGCCTGTCCCAGCAGCTCGGCGTCGCCGCCGACGAGGCTCGCGGCTACATGGACGAGTACTTCGCCGTTTTCGGCGGCGTCCGCGAGTACCTCCAGGCGGTGGTGGCGCAGGCCCGCCAGGACGGCTACACCGAGACAATCCTCGCCCGTCGCCGGTATCTGCCCGATCTCACCTCGGACAACAGGCAGCGCCGTGAAATGGCGGAGCGCATGGCGCTGAATGCGCCCATCCAGGGCTCGGCCGCCGACATCATCAAGGTGGCGATGCTGCGCGTTGACCAGGCGATCAGCGAGGCTGACCTCAAGTCGCGGATGCTGCTCCAGGTACACGACGAGTTGCTGTTCGAGGTCGCGCCCGGCGAGCTCGATACGCTGCGCGACCTGGTCCAGACAGCGATGGGCGGTGCTTTCTCCATGACAGTCCCGCTCGACGTCTCCATGGGCACAGGCCGCAGCTGGGCCGACGCGGCCCACTAGCCCCGCTAGCCCGCTAGCCGCCGCCCGGCCCCGCTAGCCCCCGCCGCCCCCGCTAGCCCCACTGGCCGCCCGCCAGGCTCGCCCGCCGGCCCGGCTTGTCTCGCGCACCGCTGTGCCGTTGGTGCCGTTGACGCGACACCAACGGCACAGCGGTGCGGGCGGGATTCCGGATTTCGGGGGTCAAGCCGCGTATCGATGACCCTGTTGGCTTATTGACTTCAGTGGCGGGGGTAGCCGCGCGGGGCCGGGTCGTGCGAGCGGGCGGGGTGCCCCAGGGGGTGCGGGTGCGATGTTCCGTGATCATGATTAAGGGCATGATCACGGAAATTTACCCAGGTCAGGACACGTGCGATGTTCCGTGATCAGGCCCGCGACCATGATCACGGAAACTTGCCCCGGCCGGCCTCTGGCGGACAGGCGCCCCGCCCGGCAAACCCGCCCCACCCGCCTCCACCGCCTCAGACTTACCCCGCAGCCTTGAATCTCCAATAAACCAACAGGGTCATATGACGCCGTCGTTGTGACATCGCCGGGCCTGCCCGGGCCGCGCCAGGACCGTCGTTGTGCCACTGCGGGCGTGCCCGGGGACTGCCTCAGGCACGCCGTGCCGGGTAGCGGAATCCGCTTGACGAATTCAAGGAAGAACTCATCCGACAGCCTGAGGTACCGGCGTGATGTTCCGTGATCAGTGTTCGCGGGCGTGATCACGGAACCCGGGCAGCGTCACCCTGGCAGCATGACCCGGGCCGCCCTAGCCCTGGTAGTCGGCGCCCATCGTGCCTGGATCGACGATGGGCAGTGCGATGACGTGGCCGAGCGGTTCAGGGCCGATGTACTGCTGGCAGCGGCAACTCTCGTACGCGCAGGTCAAGGTCTTCGGGTGGTGGAAGCTCAGGTGGTGCGTGCATCCGCAAACCGGCTGCGGCTCGGGCGGGCCGATGGGCGCCTGGGCGGCGCCGCGCAGCTTGGTCTTCGCTTCCAGTATCGCCAGCCGGCGCTTGTGGTGGCGGTTGATGGCCTCGCGGACACCCCCGGCGACGCCGCCCCCGAAGATGAAGACCAGCCACCAGTAGCTCTCGGCGAACCTGATCAGTGCACTCACGACGGCTCTAGATTACGCTCGTGCGGACCATGCGGCATACCCCACAGAGTGAGATTTGTACAGACATCGTGCGTTGTCAACCTGGCGGGGGAAACGCCGCCAGCGGAAACAGTTTGCCGTGGCAGGCGAGCCGCCGGAGCACGGTGACCAGCAGGTGAACGAGGTCCCTCGGCGGGCGGATGGCAGCCCCCGAGACCGCCATCGCGATTGACCCGCTGCCCAGGCTCTCATATGCTGATCGATGCGTTGTGATCTTCCGCAGTCCGCCATGGGAAGGCGCCTCGGGTAGTCTGTAACCCGGCTGGCGTTCCTGCCCAGGCATTCCAGCCACTATGTCGGACGCGCTGCGCACTGCGCGCCGCCCAAATGAATCCTGTCCGTATCCGGAGCCCACTCACACATGACGACCAGCAGCACGCAGGCCACCTCGACCCCCCAGGTTGCCGTTAACGACATCGGTTCGGAGGAAGCCTTCCTCGCCGCGATCGACGAGACCATCAAGTATTTCAACGACGGCGACATTGTCGACGGGACAGTCGTCAAGGTCGACCGGGACGAGGTCCTGCTCGACATCGGTTACAAAACCGAGGGCGTGATCCCGTCACGGGAACTGTCGATCAAGCACGATGTCGATCCGAACGAGGTCGTCAAGACTGGCGATCACATCGAAGCCCTTGTCCTGCAAAAAGAGGACAAAGAAGGCCGCCTGATCTTGTCCAAGAAGCGCGCGCAGTACGAGCGCGCGTGGGGCACGATCGAGAAGATCAAGGATGAGGACGGCGTCGTGACCGGCACCGTCATCGAGGTCGTCAAGGGCGGCCTCATCCTGGACATCGGGCTGCGCGGGTTCCTGCCCGCGTCGCTGGTGGAGATGCGCCGGGTCCGTGATCTGCAGCCTTACGTCGGCAAGGAGATCGAAGCCAAGATCATCGAGCTGGACAAGAACCGCAACAACGTGGTCCTGTCCCGCCGTGCCTGGCTCGAGCAGACACAGTCCGAGGTTCGCCAGAACTTCCTCAACACGCTTCAGAAGGGCCAGATCCGCAAGGGTGTCGTGAGTTCCATCGTGAACTTCGGCGCTTTCGTGGACCTTGGCGGCGTGGACGGCCTGGTACACGTGTCCGAACTGTCCTGGAAGCACATCGATCACCCGGGTGAGGTGGTCGAGGTGGGCCAGGAGGTCACGGTCGAGGTGCTGGACGTGGACATGGACCGCGAGCGGGTCTCGCTGTCACTGAAGTCCACCCAGGAAGACCCGTGGCAGCAGTTCGCGCGGATGCACCAGATCGGCCAGGTCGTGCCAGGACGGGTCACCAAGCTGGTGCCGTTCGGCGCGTTCGTGCGGGTCGAGGAGGGCATCGAGGGCCTGGTCCACATCTCCGAGCTGGCTGACCGGCACGTGGAGATCCCGGAGCAGGTCGTTCAGGTGGGTGACGAGATCTTCGTGAAGATCATCGATATCGACCTGGACCGTCGGCGGATCAGCCTGTCGCTCAAGCAGGCCAATGAGGGTCAGACCGGCGAGATCACCGGCGACGATTTCGACCCGACGTTGTACGGCATGCCGGCGACCTACGACGAGCAGGGCAACTACGTCTACCCGGACGGGTTCGATCCGGAGTCAGGCGAGTGGCTCGAAGGCTTCGAGGCCCAGCGCGAGGAGTGGGAGCGGCAGTATGCCGAGGCCCGCGCACGGTTCGAGGCGCACCAGCGGCAAGTCGCCGAGGCCCGCAGCAAGGCCGAGGGCGAGGACGGCGACGACGAGTCGGGCGGCAGCTCGCACACGTCGGGCTCGCCGGACAGCGGTTCGGGCGGCGGCGCACTGGCCTCCGACGAAGCGCTGGCCGCGCTCCGCGAGAAGCTGTCGGGCGGCCGCAACTAACGGCGGCCAGCACTGGCGAAGCCATTGATCGCAGCGGGCTCCCCGGTCCTCGTGACCGAGGGAGCCCGTTTCGGTTAGGAGGCGCCTATGAGCGCCCGGAGGCGAGCGAGATAACACCGCGAGTGGGGTGGGAACACTGCTGAGGGTTGGGCTTACGGGTGGGATCGGCGCCGGAAAGAGCGAGGTCTCCCAGCGCCTTGCGGCCTACGGTGCGGTGCTGATCGACGCCGATGCCATCGCGCGGGAGGTTGTCGCGCCCGGCACGCCCGGACTGGCCGCGGTGATCGAGGTTTTCGGCGCCGGGGTGCTTCACGAAGATGGCTCGCTTGACCGGGAGCGGCTTGGCGAGATCGTGTTCGCCGACGCGAAGAAACTGGCCCGGCTGAACGCGATCGTGCATCCGCTGGTCGGCAGGCGGATGGGAGAGCTCGAGGCGGCAGCGGCGGCCTCGGAATCAGAAGTGCCCGAGTCTGAACCGGGAGCGAGTTCCGGGCCAGGTAAAGCTGGAGCCGGCGCTGACGCGATCGTCGTGCACGACGTGCCGCTGATCGCGGAGAATGACTTGCGCGCTGGTTACGACCTGGTGGTCGTAGTCGATGCTCCCGAGTCGGTGCAAATCAGTCGGCTGACCAGGCTGCGCGACATGAGTGCTGAGCAGGCACAGGCCAGGATGGCGGCTCAGGCGGCGCGGGCCGATCGGCTCGCGATCGCCGATATCGTGCTCGACAACTCAGGTTCGCTCAGCGAACTCGACCGGCAGGTCGGTGACCTCTGGTCAGAGTTGCGGCGGCGGGCCAGGATCAGGAACCGGTGAGGGGTCCGGGCAGGCCCGGCAATGTCACAACGACGGCGCCATAACGCCAGCAATGTCACAACGAGGGGCCTGGCCACGGCCTGGCCACGGCCTGGGCTACCGGACATTGACGGCCTCTGGTCCCGACGGCCGGCCAGATCCGTTTAAGCTATATCGCGTGACGCGGACAGCGCGGTGCGGAGGAGGCGGCACTTGATCGAGGTACGCGGCGTAACGAAGCGCTTCGGCGACAAGGTAGCCGTGGACAATCTCAGCTTCACGGTCGAGCCGAATCGGGTGACGGGGTTCCTCGGGCCTAACGGCGCCGGGAAGTCCACCACGATGCGGATCATCTTGGGGCTTGACCGGCCGCAGGCCGGTGTCGCGACGATCGACGGCCGAAGGTACCGCGACCTGCCTGACCCGCTGCGGGCAGTCGGGGCGCTGCTTGAGGCCAAGTCGGTGCACACTGGCCGGAGCGCGCGCAATCACCTGCTCTTCCTCGCGCAGAGCCAGGGCCTGCCCGCGAGCCGGGTGGGGGAGATGCTCGAACTGGTCGGGCTGGCCCAGGTCGCGGACAAGCGGGCGGGCGGGTTCTCGCTGGGAATGAGCCAGCGGCTCGGGATCGCGGCCGCGCTGCTCGGCGATCCCCGGGTGCTGCTGCTCGACGAGCCGGTCAACGGGCTCGACCCAGAGGGCGTGCTGTGGATCAGGAACCTGATGAAGCACCTTGCCAGCCAGGGTCGCACGATCTTGGTGTCGAGCCACCTGATGAACGAGATGGCGGTGACCGCCGATCACCTGATCGTCATCGGGCGCGGCCGGCTGATCGCGGCCTCGAGCACCGCCGAGGTGATCGCCAGAGGCACGCAGAAGTCCGTCCGGGTGCTCACGCCTGACGCCGCGAAGCTCACCGAGCTGATCGCGTCTGACGGCGGCGAGGTAGTGCCAGGCGCCGCCGCGGCGCCTGGAGACGGCGCTGAGCCGGCCGACGGTGCCGACCTGCTGACCGTCACCAACATGGAGGCGCGGCGGATCGGGGAGTTGGCCGCGTCAGGCTCGGTGGTGCTGTATGAGCTGACGCCGCAGCTGGCGTCCCTGGAAGAGGCGTTCATGGAGCTGACATCGGGCAGCCTGGAGTTCGGCGTGCACGGCGACGACGTGCTTGCCGCGAGGAAGGAGAGCGCGCTGTGACCGTGACGTCTGCCGCGCCAGCAAACGTCGGGCCCGCGGGCGAGGCTCGCCCGCGGGGGAGGTTCATCGGGCTGCTTCGGGCCGAGTGGACCAAGATCCGCTCGGTCCGGTCCACGCTTTACACGCTGATCTTGTTCGTGGTCCTCACTGTGGGCCTGACCGCCGGCCTGACCGCGCTCGTCGTCGGCAGCTGGAACGGCCCGCGGGCGGCCGAGCGCAACGCCAGGATCATCCTTGACCCGGTGGGGTTCATACTCAGCGCCGGGATCGGGTTCGGACAGCTGACGATCTGCGTGCTTGGTGTCCTGCTGATTACGAGTGAATATTCGACCGGCGTAATCAGGGCATCATTGCTAGCCGTGCCCAAGCGGCTCCCGATGCTGTTCGCGAAAGTCATCGTGTTCACGGTGCTGCTGCTCGTGCTGGCCGAGATCGTGTCGTTCGGATCGTTCTTCGTGGGCTCGGCGCTGCTGCACAGCAAGGTCGCCGTCTCGCTCAGCGACCACAACGTGCTGCGCGCCATCGTCGGCGCGGGGCTGTACCTCACCGTACTCGGCATCTTCGCGCTGGCGATCGGCGGGCTGATCAGGCACACCGCCGGTGCCATCGCCACCGTCATCGGCGCGGTGCTTGTGCTGCCGATCCTGACCAGCTTCCTGCCGGGCGACTGGGGTGCGCACATCGACGCCTACCTGCCGCAGCAGGCGGGCCGGGTCGTGCTCGAGGCCAGCGCGCGATCTGGTCAGCTGCTGTCCGCTTGGCAGGGGTTTGGCGTCTTCTGCTTGTGGACCCTGGTGCTGCTTGCGGCCTCGGCCTGGCTGTTGCGGCGCAGGGATGCCTAGCCCGGTTGCCAGAGCGACCTAAGTCGGCCTGAAGAACTCGGAAGATTCTTTCCGCCAGAGAAAAAAGATCGCGCCAAGGCCGGGTAGCCAGAACAGCACGCCCAGTATGAGGCCGATCTGCACCCCGAAGCCGAGTACCGAGGTGAGCAGTTCGAGCGTGCTGAAGGCAAAGAGCACTGAAGCCACGATGCGCGCCCAGGGCTTGCCTGCGCCGTTGGTCCTGGCCATCAAGATCCACAGGGCGATGGTGATGAGGCCGAAGACAGCCATGGCGACGAAGTTCGAAGTGACGATGCTGTGAATCTTTGCGTCGCTGTAGTGCGGGTGCTGCGTGCTCAGCGCCGACCGCTCGCTTGACATGGCCAGGAAGTCGACGATGATCCCGACCGCGCTGAGGATGGCACCCGCGTACATCAGCTTCACCGCGTTGCGCACGGGCTGCGGCGCCGGCGGACGCGGCTCGGCCTGATCGGTGTCAGCGGTCGACTGCGGCTGGAACATGGCTGCTCCTTGGCGGGAGAGCGGGAGAGCGACTTCGGCGTGATTGTCAGTGGCTCAGCCTACAGTGGAGCTGTGAAGTGTGAGGAGAGCCCATGCGCCCGGTGACTGACCTGCAGCGGCGGGTCGCACCCTTCGAGGTCGTGACCGACATGGTCCCGGCTGGTGACCAGCCCGCGGCGATCGCCGAGCTTGAGAAGCGCGTCAGGAGCGGCTCGCCCGACACCGTGCTGCTCGGGGCCACGGGCACCGGCAAGACCGCGACGGTCGCCTGGCTGGCCGAGCGGCTGCAGCGGCCGACGCTCGTCATGCTGCCCAACAAGACCCTGGCCGCGCAGTTCGCCAACGAGCTTCGCGAGATGCTGCCGAACAACGCCGTCGAGTACTTCGTGTCGTACTACGACTATTACCAGCCCGAGGCGTACGTCCCGCAGACCGATACCTACATCGAGAAGGATTCATCTATCAACGACGAGGTCGAGAGGCTGCGGCACTCGGCCACGAACTCGCTGCTGACCAGGCGCGACACGATTGTGGTGGCATCGGTGTCCTGCATCTACGGCCTCGGCACCCCGCAGGAGTACGTCGACCGGATGCTCAAGCTCAAGGTCGGCGAGACGGTCGACCGCGACTCCCTGCTGCGCAAGCTGGTCGGCATGCAGTACCTCCGCAATGACATGGCGTTCACCAGGGGCACGTTCCGGGTCAGGGGCGACACCATCGAGGTGATCCCGGTCTACGAGGAGCATGCCGTCAGGATCGAGATGTTCGGCGATGAGGTCGAGCGGCTGATGTCGCTGCATACGCTGACGGGCGAGGTACTGACGACCGACGACGAGCTCTACATCTTCCCGGCCTCGCACTATGTGGCCGGGCCTGAGCGGATGGAACGGGCGATCGCCGGGATCGAGGCGGAGCTCGCGTGGCGGCTCGCTGAGCTGGAAGAGGGCGGCAAGCTGCTCGAGGCTCAGCGGCTGCGGATGCGGACCACCTACGACGTCGAGATGATGCGGCAGGTCGGCAGCTGCGCGGGCATCGAGAATTACTCACGCCACATCGATGGCAGGGAGCCTGGCACCGCGCCGAATACGCTGCTCGACTACTTCCCTGAGGACTTCCTGCTGGTGATCGATGAGTCGCACGTGACCGTGCCGCAGATCGGCGCCATGTACGAAGGTGACGTCTCGCGCAAGCGGGTGCTCGTCGACCACGGCTTCCGGCTGCCGAGCGCCATCGACAACAGGCCGCTGACGTGGGAGGAGTTCTGCGATCGCATCGATCAGTCGCTGTACCTCTCGGCCACCCCCGGTCCGTACGAGCTGCAGCGGGTCGCCGGCGAGGTGGTCGAGCAGGTGATCAGGCCGACCGGTCTTGTCGACCCGGAGGTCCTGATCAAGCCGACCAAGGGCCAGATCGACGACCTGGTGCACGAGATCAGGCTGCGCGCCGAGCGGTCCGAGCGGGTGCTGGTCACCACTTTGACCAAGAAGATGTCCGAGGACCTGACCGACTACCTGCTCGAACTCGGGATCAGGGCCAGGTACCTGCACAGCGAGGTCGACACGCTGCGCCGGGTGGAGCTGCTGCGCGAGCTCCGGCTCGGTGAGTACGATGTGCTGGTCGGCATCAACCTGCTGCGCGAGGGGCTTGACCTGCCCGAGGTCTCGCTGGTAGCGATTCTTGACGCGGACAAGGAGGGGTTCCTCCGCTCGGGCACGTCGCTCATCCAGACCATCGGCCGGGCCGCGCGTAACGTCTACGGCCAGGTGCACATGTACGCCGACAAGGTGACGCCGTCCATGAGCAAGGCCATCGACGAGACGAACCGGCGGCGGGCCAAGCAGATCGCCTACAACCTCGAGCGGGGAGTTGATCCGCAGCCGCTGAGGAAGCGCATCGCCGACATCACCGACCAGCTGGCGCGCGAGGACGCCGACACCGAGAAGCTTCTGGGCGGCGGAGGCAGGCGGCAGAGCAGGGGCAAGGCGCCGGTGCCTGGCATGGCCGCGCGGGCCAGGGCGGCCGCGGCCTCGGGCGGGGTGTGGAACGCCGAAGGCGAGGCCGGGCGTGGCGGTGCCGCGCGTGACGACCTGATCGCGCTGATCACGGGGCTCACCGACCAGATGCATGCGGCGGCGGCTGAGCTGCAGTTCGAACTGGCGGCCAGGTTCAGGGATGAGATTCGCGAGCTCAAGCAAGAGCTGAGAGGGATGCAAGCGGCCGGTGTCTGACTAATCGCTTAGTTCGGCAGGCGCACGGCAACAGCGGATTGTAGCGGCGTAGGGTCATAGGGTGTTCGTGAGCCTGGCTGCGGCTCTAGCTGCGGCGCTCTGCTACGGCGTGGGCGCGGTGATGCAGGCCATCGCCGTCCGGGCCGCCTCCCGGCGTCCCGTGCTGGCGGCAGCGGGCGCTCGCGGCGGAGTCGATCCTGGCCTGGTCATCAGGATGTTCCGCCAGTGGCCGTTCGTCGTGAGCTTGCTCATCGATTTCATCGGCTTCATCTGCCAGCTCATCGCCCTGCGGCGGCTGCCGATCTTCGAGGTGCAGGTCATCATCGCGGCCAACCTGGCCGTGACCGCGGTCTTCGCGTCGTGGCTGATGCACACTGTCCTGACCGCCCGCGAGTGGGCCGCCGTGCTTGCCGTGGTCGTCGGCGTCGGGCTGCTCGGGTCCTCCGCTGGTGCCGAGGGCGCCGCGAACGTCGGGGTCGGCTTCCACCTTGGGCTGATCACGGCCCTGGTAGTGATCGCGATCGCGGGCGTCGCCGCCGCCCGGCTGCCGGGCAGCTATCGCACGCCCGTGCTCGGGGCTATCGCCGGCCTGGGGTACGGGGTGCTGGCCGTCTGCGCGCGCATCCTGCCTGGTTTCAGCGTGCAGGTGCTGATCAGGTCGCCCGCCGCCTACACGCTGGCAGCGGCCGGGATCATCTCGTTCATGCTGTACGCGTCCGCACTGGAAAGCGGCAGCGTCACGGTGGCCACGGCAGCGGTGATCCTGCTCGAGACCGTGCCGCCCGCGCTGATCGGAGTGATCTTCCTCGGTGACACAACCAGGCCAGGGCTCGCCGGCCCAGCTGTCGCCGGATTCGTTCTCGCATTGGTCAGCGCGGTGGCGCTGGCCAGATTCGGTGAGGCAGGAGTCGAGAAAGACGCGGCGCACGCTGATCGCCAGGTCGCTGTGAACGCAGGTGCTGGTGCTGGTGCTGGTGCTGGTGCTGGTGCTGGTGCTGGTGCGGGTGCGGCTGGTGCTGGTGGCGGTGGCGGTGCTGATGTGGGTGGCGGTGCGGGTGGCGGTGCCGGTGCGGGCCCGACGGGCATCGGAGCTATGCCGATCGAACTGACGGGCACAGTCGCCTCGATCGGTTCGGCGCGGGTGGATGGCGGGGCGAGCATACCCGGAGCGGGGAAGCCGGGAGCCGCGGTGCGGCTTGGCGCGGGTCCGGGTTCTCCGGGCGCGGATGTGCGGGGCGCCGATGTGCGGGGCGCGGATGTGCGGGGCGCCGATGTGCGAGGCGCGGATGTGCGGGGCGCCGATGTGCGGGGCGCGGATGTGCGGGGCGCGGATGTGCGGGGCGCGGATGTGCGGGGCGGGGATGTGCGAGGTGGGGGTTCACGGGGTGCGGATGGTGTTGGAGTGGCGGCGGAGGCTGCCGGACCTGCCAAGGCGGTTAGCTCGCGTGCTCTGGTTCGGATGTCTGACCTGGTCAGAGCAGCGCGAAGTAACGTCCGATCGATCGGGTCAGTCGGACCGGCCGGCCCGAACGGCACCGGGCGGCTGAGCAGCCGGGGTCGGCTGGCGGAAGGCGATGGCCCTGTCGGCTCGGTCGGCCCGGCCGGACCGAACGGCCTTGGCTTGCCGCCTTCGGGCAATGGCGGGCGCAGCCAGGTCGCCGGGCGGCATCAGGACCCCAGCAATAATGCCGGGCGGCGCGCGGAATCGAGGGAACTGCCCGACCGCGACGTCCCGCCGAACTCAGGCGAGTCGCGCAATGCTCCTGATTGACCTGATTCGGGGCTCGCATGCCGGGAACTGGCACGTCGGGCTCGGTGTCGACGCCGTCCGCTGACTCGTCAGCGATGCCCCAGCGTCGGTGGTTCTTGCGCGGAGAGTTTTCGGCCTTTACGAGGACCCATTTCGTGTGGAGGAGCCTTTTCCGCGTTATTCGACGAAAAATCTCCTCGATACGAAATCCCTCCTTGTGGACACTGAAAAGACTCCACGACAAGGCCGAATCTGATCCGATCTCCGAAAACCATCCCGGCAGAACACGAATAGTCTCCGCGATCACGGTCAGACAAGGACCCGATTGGGCCCGGTGTGCAGCCGAGGTCGCTGTCGGACAAGAGCAACCACATCGATGTGCGAATTGACACCCAACTTTCCACGTCAATCCGCGCATTCATGACCCTGATACGTGAATGGCCGCAACTGGCCACGTGCGCACCACCATTCTCATCCGCGGGAGCGCGCATCGCGCATCGAAATCTGCTGGTTTATTGGGTTCAGGCGGCGGAGGCCAGCCGCGCTTGGATGACCTGGCCGGGCTGGGTGGACTGGCCCCGGTTCGTGGCCGGCTGGAGGGGAGCCGAATCAGTATCAGTCTTCTGTGCTCAGATCACGGAAGATCACCCAGGTCAGGGAGGCTGTCGGGTGACTTTGGATCTGGAGAGTCAGGCGCGGGGCGGGTCAGCAGGGGTTCTTCGCTCCTGAGATTGTTGATGAGTGTCTCCGCGCCTGACCTGTGTTGGCGGGCGGACGTGCGCCGTGCCCCGGCACGGCGCCGCCGGGGGCAGCGTGAGCATCGTGGCCCTCCCTGTTGCTGTCAGCGGCCCTTTCTGACAGCATCGTGGCCCTCCCTGATGCTGTCGGGAGAGGCTGCTGAAAAACCCCGAAAAATCCATGATCGCGATCGAAGAACCGCAGGTCAGGGAGTCGGGTTCGCGACGAAAACGGGGTTTTTCAGCAGCCTCTCGGGAGAGCATCAGGGAGGCCACGTTGGTCTGTAAACAGGGGTGGTTTGTCCCCGTTTACACCGATGCACCAGCGCCGGCCCGCCGGCACGGATGGTTGCTGTTAAAACCAGTGGCTGACAGCATTAGGGAGGGCCACGATGCTGTTCAGCAGCGACCAAAAGCAACAGGGAGGGCCACGCTGCTGTTAAGCATGGCCTGATCGCGGAGCGTTCTCCGTCGTTGCCGCGGAGCGTTCTAGTATCAGGGAGTCTTGACCGTTCTATGTGCGGAAAGGCCTCCGCGTAACGAGAAGTCTCCGCGCCAGAGCCGGGAACTCTCCTGCCAGAGCCGGGAACTCTCCTTGCCGGAGGCGGGAACCGTCCGCGTAACGGGAAGTCTCCGGGCCAGAGCCGGGATGTCTCCGTGCCGGAGGCGGGAACCCTCCGCGTACGAGCCGCCCGCCCGCTGATCCGCTGCTCGTGCCGCCAAGTCGCGGTTCACGAGTCGCCGGCGCCGCCAAGCGGAAGGGAAGCCCCTTCGACGGGGCTGAAGACAGGGTAGCTTTCGCCCTCGTCCGGGTGCACGAACCTCACCGTGACTTCCTGCCCCGCTCGCAGGCCGGCCAGCGCGCTATGAGCAGGCAGGTACAAGCCGGTCGCGAGCCACGGTCCTTCATCGAGTTCGACCAGGGCCGGGACGGCCAGCGGGTCGTCGGCCTGCTTCGAATGCGTGACTGACCAGCTCGCGAGCGTGCCACGGCCTGCGCTCTTGGTCCACCTCAGCTCGCCGTTCTCGCCGCAGTTCGGGCAGGATGTGGCCGAAGGCTGCTGCCAGGCTCCGCACGTCTCGCAGCGCTTGATCATCAACTCGTCTCGTGCGGCCGCCGCGAAGAACTCCGCGCTCCGCTCATCAGCGCGAACTATGCCGATGCCGCCCGCCGCGCCGGCCGGCCCCGCGCCAGCCTGCCCCGCGCCGGCCGGCCCCGCGCCAGCCTGGTCAGCGGGGCCGGGGTCGGCGGGGCCGGGGGTGCTGTGGCCGGGGTCGGCGGGGCCGGGGGTGCTGTGGCCAGGGTAGTTGCGGCTGGGGTCGGCCCCGGCCCCGCCAGCCCCCGCCCCGCTGCCTGGCAGTGCCGCGCCGCGCGGATGCGGGCTCACGATGAGCGTGCCGTGGTGGGCGAGTATCCCGCCGTTGCCGCTGACCAGGATGACGTCGCTGGCGGCCGACTGTCGGAGGCCGCCCTCGCCGCGGGCCTGGATGATCGCCTCCGAGAGCGGCGTGAAGCCCCACATGTAGTAGCTGGAAAGCTGGCCGCCGCCGGTGTTGACCGGCAAGCAGCCGCCCGGCCCAAGAGCCCCGCTGGCCGCGAACGGGCCGCCCTCGCCCTTGGCGCAGAAGCCGTAATCCTCGAGCGTCACCAGCACCGTGTACGTGTAGCAATCGTAGATCTGGCACATCGTGATGTCGGCCGGCCGGACGCCGGCCATGCCCATCGCGGCAAGCCCGGCCTGACCGGCTCCGGTGGACAGCCCGAACGCGCTGCCGGCAGCCATCGGGTGCCCAGGGTGACCCTGGCCCCAGCCCCACACATGCACCGGCGGCTTCGGCCCGGCGGCGGCCGCGTCGGCGGAGGTCACCACTACGGCAATCGCTCCGTTGGAGACCAGGGAGCAGTCGAGCAAGTGCAGCGGCTCGGCGACCCACCGCGACGCCTGGTGATCGGCCAGGGTGATCGGGTCCCTGTGCTGTGCCGAAGGATTGCCGGCCGCCCACTGCCGCTGCGCGACCGCCACGGAGCCCAGTTGCTCGCTCGTCGTGCCGAACCGCTCCATGTGCCGCCTGGCCGCCAGCGCGTAGTACACGGTGACGCTGCGGAATCCGTAGCCGCCCGCCAGCCCGCCAAGCCCGATGCGCTCCGGACGCGAGGCCGATCCATCGCCGCCCCGCATGCCGAACGCGCTGCCCGACGGCACGCCGTCGCGCAGCGGAGTGTCGGCGAACACGCATGCCACGGCTCGCGCCGCGCCGGTCAGCACTGCCTGCGCGGCGGTCTGCACGGCCATCACGGCCGAGGCCCCGAAGCTGTTCACGATGGCCAGCAGCGACAGATCGCGCAGGTCAAGGGCTGCGGCCAGGCCAATATCAAGCCCGCCGGTAATGCCAGGGCAGATCAGCAGCCCGTCGATGTCGGCCAGCGTGAGCCCGGCATCGGCGACGGCCAGCCGCACCGCGTCCGCCGCCAGGCGCCGCTGACTCAGGTCGAAGACCCGGCCGAGCCTCGTCATGCCCAGCCCGGCGATCGCGGCGCTAGGCGAAGATCCCGTCACAGGCGAAGAACTCCCGTCAGCACGATGCCCGCGCCTGGCCGGCTGCCCCCTGGCGCACTCCAGAATTACTATATTGAAAGGGTCTCACCAGGCAATCGCCCGTCCGCAGGCCAGTCGTTCCCGGGCGACTCGCGGTCGCCCGGAGCGTCGGTGCAGGTCAAAGCGCCACCTTCCTGATATTCTGATACCCCGTGGGCTGGCGGGGTCGACGCCGCCGGCACGGACCACGGGAGCCGATTTTGGGGACGCCAGCGCATTCCGCACGACCAGTCTTGACCACGCATATCTTTGTGACCGGAGGCGTGGCCAGCAGCCTTGGCAAGGGGCTGACCGCGTCCAGCCTCGGCCGGCTGCTGAAAATGCGCGGCCTGCGGGTCAGCATGCAAAAACTCGATCCGTATCTGAACGTTGATCCCGGGACGATGAACCCGTTCCAGCACGGCGAGGTCTTCGTTACCGACGACGGGACCGAGACCGACCTTGACGTGGGGCACTACGAGAGGTTTCTCGACACGAGGCTGCCAGGATCGTCGAACGTCACGACAGGCCAGGTGTACTCGGCCGTGATCGCCAAGGAGCGGCGCGGCGACTACCTCGGTGACACGGTTCAGGTCATCCCGCATATCACGAACGAGATCAAGAGCCGCATCATCGACATGGGCGGCCCGCAGACCGATGTGGTCATCACCGAGGTCGGCGGCACGGTCGGCGATATCGAGTCGCTGCCGTTTCTTGAGGCGATCAGGCAGGTCAGGCATGAGATCGGCAGGGACAGGTGTTTTTTCCTGCACGTATCGCTCTTGCCCTACATCGGCCCGTCCGGCGAGCTCAAGACCAAGCCGACGCAGCACTCGGTATCCGCGCTGCGCAGCATCGGCATCCAGCCTGACGCGATCGTGTGCAGGTCGGACCGGCCGATCAGCGGCGGGCTCAAGCGGAAGATCAGCCTGATGTGCGACGTCGACGAGGAGGCCGTGGTATCGACGCCGGATGCGCCGTCGATCTACGACATCCCGAAGATCTTGCACTCAGAGGGTCTTGACGCCTATGCCGTGCGGCGGCTCGGCCTGGCGTTCAGGGACGTTGACTGGAGCGACTGGAACGAGCTTCTCAGCCGGGTGCACCGGCCCGCGAGGAGCGTCACGATCGCGCTGGTGGGCAAGTACGTCGACCTGCCGGACGCGTACCTGTCGCCGGCCGAGGCGCTGCGCGCTGGCGGCTTCGGCAATGACGCCAAGGTTGACATCCGCTGGGTGCCGAGCGATGACTGCCGCACTCCTGAAGACGCGGCCAGGCACCTTGATGGCGTGGACGGCGTGCTGATTCCTGGCGGATTCGGCGTCCGCGGCATCGAGGGCAAGATCGGGGCCGTCCGCCATGCCAGGCTCAACAAGATCCCGGTGCTCGGCCTCTGCCTCGGACTGCAGTGCATGGCGATCGAGGTCGGCCGGGATCAGGCTGGCATGAGCGGAGCCAACAGCGCCGAGTTCGACCCGCAGACGCCGTATCCGGTCGTGGCGACCATGGCTGACCAGGAGGACGTGGTCGCCGGGGAGCGTGACATGGGCGGCACGATGCGGCTCGGGCTGTACCCGGCGGTGCTAGCCGAGGGCAGCATGGTCAGGCGCCTGTACGGGGCCGAGATCGTCCAGGAGCGGCACCGGCACAGGTACGAGGTCAACAACTCCTACCGCGAGGCGCTCGAGGCCGCGGGGCTGATCTGCTCGGGGCTGTCTCCCGATGGCCGCCTCGTCGAGTTCATCGAGCTGCCCGAGTCAGAGCATCCATTCTTCGTGGGCACGCAGGCTCATCCGGAGTTCCTGTCCAGGCCGACCAGGCCGCATCCCCTTTTCAGCGGGCTGATCGCGGCCGCTATCGAGCGGTCGCGGACGAAGCCCAGCCAGTCTCCTTCCGTCGCGGCTGTCGCGGGCCGCTCGGTCGCAAGCGCATGAGCACCGCTCCCTGGCTGTCGGACGTGGCCGAAACCTGGCCGGTCACGGCCAGCGAGGCGCTGGCCACCAGCAGTATCGTCACGGTCAGGCGCGACAAGGTGCGGATGCCGGACGGGTCCGAGGCCGGCCGTGACGTCGTCGAGCACCCTGGTGCCGTGGCCGTGCTGGCGCTGGACGACCATGATCGGGTACTGCTGATCCGGCAGTACCGGCATCCGGTCGGCAGGCTGCTCTGGGAGATCCCGGCCGGGCTGCGAGATGTCCCAGGCGAGCCGCTCGAGAAAACCGCGCAGCGTGAACTACTTGAGGAGGCCGGCTACCTAGCTTCAGACTGGCAGGTGCTCGCAGATGTATACACCTCGCCAGGGATCAGCAGCGAGCGGCTCAGGGTCTTCCTGGCCACGGACCTGACGCACGTTCCCGACACCGAGCGCGACTACATTCCAGACCACGAGGAGGCGCACCTGATGATCGAGTGGGCGCCGCTTGACGTGGTAGTCGCGCGCTTCTTCGCCGGAGAACTGCACAACGGAGTCACCGCGGTCGGAGTGCTGGCGGCTCACGCCGCGCGGCGGGCCGGCTTCGCGAACCTCCGCGGGACGGATGCACCGGAACGCTAGGAAGGACGCAGGCCATGAAGGTGGGCATTCCCAGGGAAGTCAAGAACCACGAGTACCGCGTCGCCATCACTCCGGCTGGCGTCCACGAACTGGCGACGTCAGGCCACGAGGTCTTCGTCGAGCAGGACGCCGGGACCGGGTCGGCGATTCCCGATGCGGACTTCGTCGCGGCCGGAGGCGAGATCCTGCCGAGCGCCGATGACGTCTGGCAGGCCGGCGAGCTCATACTCAAGGTCAAGGAACCCGTAGCCGAGGAGTACCACCGGCTGCGCAAGGACCAGGTGCTTTTCACCTACCTGCACCTGGCCGCGTCGAAGCCGTGCACCGACGCGCTGGTCTCCTCGGGAATCACGGCCATCGCCTACGAGACAGTACAGCTGCCGGACGGCTCGCTGCCGCTGCTCGCGCCGATGTCCGAGGTCGCGGGCCGGATGGCGCCGCAGGTAGGTGCTCACCACCTGCAGCGAGACGGCGGCGGCCGTGGCGTCCTGATGGGCGGCGTCTCCGGCGTGTACGCGGCCAAGGTGGTCGTGCTCGGCGCGGGGGTTTCCGGAATGAACGCGGCCGCCATCGCGCTCGGCATGCAGGCCGAGGTGCTGCTCGTCGACAAGAACGTGGCCAGGCTCCGGGCGGCGGATGCCATCTACCAGGGCCACCTGCAGACGGTCGCCTCGAACGCCTACGAGATCCAGCGGGCCGTGCTCGACGCCGACCTGGTGATCGGGGCCGTGCTCGTCCCGGGCGCGAAGGCGCCGAAGCTGATCTCCGACGCCCTGGTCGCCAAGATGAAGCCCGGGTCGGTGCTTGTCGACATCTCGATCGACCAGGGCGGGTGCTTCGAGGGCGCGAGGCCGACCACGCACGCGGATCCGACCTACCTGGTGCACGAATCGGTGTTCTACTGCGTGGCTAACATGCCCGGCGCCGTGCCGCACACCTCCACCTACGCGCTGACGAACGTGACGCTGCCTTACGTCATGGAGATCGCGAACTACGGCTGGCGTGATGCACTCAAGCGCGACCCGTCGTTCGCGCCAGGGCTGAATACGCACGACGGCGCCATCACCTGCGGTCCCGTGGCGGAGGCGCACGGGCTGCCGATGACGCCGCTGCCTGAGGTACTGAGCTGACATCAGTTGACACGGCGGTCCGCCGGTATCTCGATCATCTTGCCGTCGAGCGCGGGCTGGCCGCCCACACCCTTGCCGCCTACCGGCGCGATCTGTTCCGGTATGCGACGACACTGGCCGATGCCGGCCGTGCCGGGATCGGCGAGGTGACGACCGCCGACGTTGCCGGTTACCTGGCCGGGCTGCGTACCGGAGACGCGGCTCATCCGCCGCTCGCGGTGAGCTCGGCCGGCCGCGCGGTGGTAGCCGTGCGCGGCCTGCATGCCTTCGCGCATGCCGAGGGCATGGCGGCGGCCGACCCGGCGAAGGCCGTTCGGCCGCCGGCTCCGCCGCGCCGCCTGCCGCACGCCATCTCCATCCCTGACGTCACCCGGCTCCTGCAGGTAGCCGGGGAGGCACCCGCTCAGCGACGCGACCGAGCCTTGCTCGAGCTGCTGTACGGGACGGGAGCGAGGATCTCTGAGGCGCTCGGCCTCGACGTGGACGATCTCGACCTGACCGGTCACCGCAGTCCCGACGGCGGCATCGCGACGGTGCGACTGGCCGGCAAGGGCGGCAAGCAGCGCATCGTCCCCATCGGCAGCTACGCCTGCCGGGCGCTCGACGCCTACCTGGTGCAGGCCAGGCCCTCCCTCGCGGCGGCCGGGCGGACCAGCCAGCACAGTCGTGCCGTCTTCCTGAACGCCAGGGGGGGCAGGCTGACCAGGCAGGGAGCCTGGGGCGCGCTGCGCGCGGCGGCGGCCAAGGCTGGCCTGGCCGAGATTTCACCGCACGTGCTGCGGCACTCGTTCGCGACGCACCTGCTGGACGGCGGCGCGGATGTCAGGGTCGTGCAAGAACTGCTCGGTCACGCGTCGGTGTCCACGACCCAGGTGTACACCTTGGTCACAGTGGAGAAGCTGCGCGAGGTCTACGCCGCCTCGCACCCGCGCGCACTCGGGTAGCCGCCACCCTTACTTGGCCGGTCTGGGTGGCTGCGGCGGCTTGCGCGGGCTGGGGGGCACCCTGGCCCGGCCGGTAAAGTGAATTTTGCTGGAAACTTATCAGTCTCTGGATGGAGGCTTTTCGCGTCTAGGAGGGATCTCAGCGTTATTCCCTGAAATCCCTCCTAAACGCGAAGAATCTCCCTTGAGACGCCGAGAATCCTCCACGCAAGTAGTGAATATCGGGCGCTCAGGCCCGCCGGGATCGAATTCGCCTGGTGTATCGCCTGCCGATAGACCCATCTTTGGGACATCCACGGCGCTGGAGCGCCATCGTCGGGACATTGACGGGCCAGCGGCAGGCTACTCCGGGAGCTGCCAGCGCGGGGCGGCAGGACTCTGAATCACCGCAAACGGTGAGTCGGCTTGCCGCGCCCCAGGCCAGGGCCTAGAGTCCGGAAGGCAGCAGCTAGCAGCCGTGCCTGGCTGCGGGGAGGTGCAGTCGACGTGGCAGCGTCAGCGCTATCGGAGGTAACCACCGGCACAATCGGCCCGACTGGTCGCCCGACTCCGGTCTTTCCCGAGCCAGAGCCGCTGCTGCGGCACGGCCCCGCCCGGGTCGTCGCCGTCTGCAACCAGAAGGGCGGGGTCGGCAAGACCACGACGACCATCAGCCTAGGGGCAGCGCTGGCCGAGGTAGGGCGCCGGGTTCTCCTGGTGGACTTCGACCCGCAAGGCGCTCTGTCGGTCGGGCTCGGCTTCCAGCCGCACGAGCTTGAGGCCACCGTCTACAACGTGCTGATGGAAGCCGAGGTGACGGCCAGCGACGTGCTCTTCCCCACCAAGGTCGACGGCATGGATCTGCTGCCGAGCAATATCGACCTGTCGGGCGCGGAGGTCCAGCTAGTCCACGAGGTGGGCAGGGAGTTCATACTCGGACGGGTGCTCGCCCCGGTGGTGCCCGAGTACGACATCGTGCTGATCGACTGCCAGCCGTCGCTCGGCCTCCTCACTGTCAATGCCCTGGCCTGCGCCGACGGAGTGCTCGTGCCGCTTGAGTGCGAGTATTTCGCGATGCGCGGAGTGGCCCTGCTGATGGAGACGATCGACAAGGTCTCGAGCAGGCTGAGCCCCAAGCTGACCATGGACGGGCTGCTCGCCACCATGTATGACTCGCGTACGCTGCATACACGGGAGGTTCTCGCCGGGGTCGTCGCGGGCTTTGGCGACAAGGTATTTCATACCGTCATTAGCCGGACGGTGAGATTCCCTGATGCTTCGGTCGCGGGAGAGCCGATCACGGTCTTCGACCCGACATCCAACGGCGCGGCTTCGTATCGGGAGCTCGCCAGGGAGGTGCTTGACCGGTGGCGGAAGGCCGATCTGGCAGGTCAGGTCGACGCCGGGTAAACGTACCCGGGATAGCCGAGCTGATTCGCCCGACTGCCGCCATCCCAGTCGGTTCCGAGCATTTTGACGCCTCCCAGCGCCAGGCCAGCGGCAGGGAAAGCCATGGCAATAAGATCACCGTGTATCTTTCGAGCGCAGAGTTGCTCGATCTGGAGCGGGCCAAGCTGACCTTGCGCGGATACGGCCTATCCGCGGACCGGGGCAGGATCGTCAGGGAGGCCCTGGCCGTCCTGCTGGCGGACCTCGAGGCCGTCGGCGAGGACAGCCTGATGGTCCGCAGGCTACGCGAGGGACGTTGACCAACATGCTGACGAGCGGGTCCGCCGACGGCGCGCGGGCTCAGGCTCCCTTTCAGGTCCATCTCGATGTCTTCGAGGGACCGTTCGACCTGCTGCTCGCGCTGATCGGGAAGCGCAAGCTCGACATCACCGAGATCGCGCTCTCCGCCGTTACCGACGAGTTCATCAGCTATATCGGGGCGCTCGCCGATCAGTGGGACCTCGATCAGGCGAGCTACTTCCTCGTCGTGGCGGCCACCTTGCTCGACCTCAAGGCCGCCAGGCTGCTGCCCTCTGGCGAAGTCGACGATGAAGAGGACCTCGCCCTGCTGGAGGCCAGGGACCTGCTCTTCGCCCGGCTGCTCCAGTACCGCGCCTACAAGGAAGTGGCAGCCATCTTCTCGGGGCAGATGGCCGCGCAGGGCCGCCGGTTCCCCAGGCGGGTGCCGATGGAGCCAAAATTCGCCGACCTGCTCCCCGAGGTGCTGCTCGGGCTGACGCCCGGGCAGTTCGCGGCGATCGCGGCGGCGGTACTCGCGCCGCGCAAGCCGCCGGTAGTCTCGACCGCGCACCTGCACATGCCGAGGACCACCGTCAAGGAACAGGTCGGCATCCTCACGGGCAAGCTGCGAGAACTTGGCCGGGCGTCATTCCGGGAGCTGTCGGCCGACTGCGACGGCACCTACGAGATCGTGGCCCGGTTCCTAGCCGTGCTCGAGCTGTACCGGGACAAGTGCGTGGGATTTGAGCAGGAGACGCCGCTCGGCGATTTGTACATCAGCTGGGTGGCCGACGATGATGCCACTGAGGCCAGGCCGGCTGATGAGACCGGAGCCGGGACGGCCTCCTCAGATGACGGGCGGACATGACTGAGCACACGCGGCACGATGCCGCAGAAACCGAGGCTGGCGGCGCCGTGTCGCCAGGACGACAGGCGCTGTTCGCGCTGGCTGATCTCAAGCCGAGCCTCGAGGCCATCTTGCTCGTCTCCGACGAGCCTGTGCCGCAGACGGTGCTCGCCCAGGTGCTTGAGCTGCCAAGGGAGACCATCGGAATCGCGCTCGCCGAGCTAGCGGGCTCCTACACGACGCAGGGGCGAGGATTCGACCTGCGCGAGGTCGCCGGCGGCTGGCGTTTTTACACCAGGTCCGAGTACGCGCCGGTGGTGGAGCGGTTCGTGCGCGACGGACAGGAGGTCAGGCTCACCCAGGCGGCGCTGGAGACGCTTGCCGTCGTGGCGTACCGGCAGCCTGTCGGACGGGCTCAGGTATCTGCCGTGCGGGGCGTGAACTGCGACGGCGTGATGCGCACGCTGACGCTACGCGGCCTGGTCGAGGAGGCTGGCACTGACCCTGAGACCGGGGCGATCCTGTTCCGCACGACCTCGTACTTCCTCGAGCGGCTCGGCCTGGCCAGCCTGGATCAGCTACCCGAGCTGGCGCCGTTCTTGCCCGATCAGATCGACGACGAACCGGAAGCGGGGCAGGGCCGTGCGAGAGCCTAAGCGGCACGCGGGCCGCTCCCAGGCCGACGACTATGACGACTGGGGGATGCCACCTGGCGAGCGCGACTCCCTGATCGACGTGCCCGGTGGCATCAGGCTGCAGAAAGTGCTCGCGGCCGCGGGCGTTGGCAGCCGCCGCAGCTGCGAGGAGCTGATCGGCGCGGGCCGGGTTGAGGTAGACGGCGAGATCGTGCGCAGGTTCGGCGCCCGGGTGGACCCGGAACGGCAGATCATCCGGGTCGACGGCAAGCGGATCCCGGCCAGCGAGGCGCTCGTGTACCTGGCGCTGAACAAGCCGCCCGGCGTGGTGAGCACGATGTCCGATGACCGGGGCCGACGCACTATCGCTGACCTGATCGGCGATCGCAGCGAGCGGCTGTTCCACGTCGGCCGGCTGGACTACGACACCGAGGGCCTGATCTTGCTCACCAATGACGGCGAGCTGGCCCACCGGCTCGCTCATCCGAGATACGGGGTGCTCAAGACTTACCTGGCGGAAGTTCCGGGTCCGCTGCCCAGGGACCTTGGCAGGCGGCTGACTACCGGGGTCGAGCTCGACGACGGTACTGTGGTCGCCGACCGGTTCCGCGTGGTCGATCAGGCGGGTTCGCGTGCCCTGGTGGAGCTGACCTTGCACGAGGGGCGCAAGCACGTGGTGCGGCGCATGCTCGGCGCCATCGGTCATCCGGTGAGCAGACTGGTCAGGACTCAGGTCGGCCCGGTCAGCCTCGGCTCGCTCCGCCCCGCGGCTACCAGGCGGCTGACTACCGCGGAGGTCGGCGACTTGTATGCCGCGGTCGGGATGTGAACCTGCCGTGCCGTCGGGTTACCGTGCGCCGGCCGGGTCCCGGCGTGCCGAACCACAGCGTGCCGAACCACAGCGTGCCGAACCACAGCGTGCCCGTAGACCAGCCCTGCCGGGCCGTGCCGTTGCGAAGGAGAGGTCGTGAAGGTCAGAGCCATTAGGGGCGCCGTCCAGGTAGATACCGGCGATCGTCAGGCGATCCTGGACGGCACGTCTGAGCTCGTAACTGAGGTGATGAGCCGCAATCGCCTGAGCACGGACGACGTGATCAGCGTGATTTTCTCGGCCACTCCCGACCTCACCGCCGAGTTCCCGGCCCTGGCGGCGCGGTCGCTCGGCTTCCAGGAGATCCCGCTGCTGTGCTGCGGCGAGATCGCCGTGCCCGGCGCGATGCCGCGCGTAGTCCGCCTGATGATGCACGTGGAGACCTCGCTGAGCCGCGCTGAGGTGCAGCATGTCTACCTGCGCGGGGCCGCCGCGCTTCGCCTGGATATCGCACAGTGAAGGCAGCACAGTGAAGGCAGCACAGTGAAGGCAGCACAGTGAAGACGGCTGTCATCGTCGGGACCGGCCTGATCGGGACGTCGGTGGCACTCGCGCTGCGCGGGTCGGGTACGCAGGTCTGGCTCAGTGACACCGATCAGGGCGCTGCTCAGCTGGCCGCCGACCTCGGCGCGGGCCGGCTGCTGCCGGCGACCGGCACGCTGCCAGAGCCAGCCGACGTCGCCGTGCTCGCGATGCCGCCGGTCATGGTCGCGCCGTCGCTGGCGCAGGCGCAGCGGCGCGGGCTGGCCCGGTGCTACACCGACGTGGCCAGCGTCAAGCAACTGCCGCTTCAGGCCGCGACGGAACTTGGCTGCGATATTTCAACCTATGTTCCGAGCCATCCGATGTCCGGACGGGAACGGTCTGGCCCGGCGGCTGCCCGTGCCGACCTCTTCGTGGGACGGCCCTGGGTGATCTGCCCGGCGGATGCTACCTCGGCCCGCTCCGTCGCCGTCGTGGGCGAGCTGATCCGCGCCTGCGGCGCCCAGATCGCCCAGATGACGGCGCACGAGCACGACCAGTGCATGGCCCTGGTGTCGCACGTGCCGCACCTGGTCGCGGCGGCGATGGCCGCCCAGTGCGCGGACGCGGCGACCCATACCCTGGCGCTTGCCGGGCCGGGGCTCAGGGACGTGACCAGGATTGCCGCCGGTGACGCGAGCCTGTGGACCGAGATCCTCGCGGCTAACGCGGGCGGCGTGCGCGAGGTGCTGCTTGGCGTGGCCGATCAGCTGGCCGCCGCCGCGGCCGCGCTCGCCGACATCGACGCGGGCCGCGACGAATCGGTCAAGCTGCTGACCACGATGCTGGAGAGCGGGCGGGACGGCGCCGCGAGGATTCCCGGCAAGCAGGGCGGGCCGCCCCGTCGTATGCCGCCGTCCAGGTCGTCATCGGTGACCAGCCGGGCGAGCTGGCCAGGGTTTTCGCCGCGGCGGGGGAGGCCGGCATCAACATCGAGGACGTCAGGATCGAGCACTCGCCCGGGCTGCCGGTCGGCGTGGCGGAGCTATCGGTCGGGTCTGAGGTCGCCGGAGAGCTATCGGCCGCGCTGGCTGCGGCCGGCTGGCCGGTAGCATCGCCTGCGTGAACGATACGGCGGCTAGCGCCCGCAGCCCTGAGTACACCGGTCACGATTACGACCGGCCTGACGGCGAGCCCGCAGGCGGCCTGGTGATCGCTGTTGACGGTCCGTCCGGGTCGGGCAAGTCGACCGCCGCCCGCGGTGCCGCCGCTGTGCTCGGCCTGCGTTACCTGGACACGGGGGCAATGTACCGTGCGCTCACCTGGTGGATGCTCGAGCACGACGTGGACATTTCCGACGCCGGGTCGGTCGCGAAGTACGGGGTGGGGCTCAGCATGGAGATCGGCACTGATCCCGGTGATCAGTACATTCGGGTCGACGGCACGGACGTGACCACGCTGATCAGGAGCCGCCCGGTATCGAACGCGGTCAGCCTGGTCGCCTCGATCCCCCAGATCCGCGGCCATCTGGTGGCCATGCAGCAGCAGATTGTCAGGCAGGCGGAGGAGCAGTCGGGCGGCATCGTGGCCGAAGGCCGCGATATCGGCACCGTCGTGGCTCCGGATGCGGCGGTCAAGGTGTTCCTGACGGCCAGCGAGCAGGCGCGAGCCGAGCGCAGGTCGGCGGAGCTAGCCGGCCGCCCGGCCGCCGCCGGCCCGGCTGCGGCCGGGCCTGAGGGCGTGTCAGGAACTGAGCTGACGCTGCGAGAGCAGGCCAAGCGCGACCGCCTCGATGCCCCGCAGACCCAGCAGGCCTCAGACGCCGTCGAGATCGATGCCACTGAACTCAGCCAGGACGAAGTGATCAAGCTGATCGTCGGCCTAGCCAGATCCAACAGGGTGACCTCATGATGACCAGTGAGCCGCGCAGTCACGACCTCGATGCGGCGGACGGTGACGCGCCCCAGGACGAGATAGCGATTCCGGTGCTCGCGGTGGTCGGCCGGCCCAATGTAGGCAAGTCGACATTGGTCAACCGGATACTCGGCAGCAGGCAGGCCGTCGTCGAGGACACCCCGGGCGTCACCAGGGACCGGGTCGCTTACGACGCGACCTGGCGCGGCCGCGCGTTCACGATCGTGGACACCGGCGGCTGGGAACCCTCGGCCGAGGGCACGCCGGAACTCGCGGCGAAGGTGGCCGCGCAGGCCCGGGTAGCCGTCGAGGCGGCGGATGCCGTGCTGTTCGTGACCGACGCGGTAGTCGGCGTGACCGACGCCGACGCGGCCGTGGCCGCCGTGCTGCGCAAGTCACGCAAGCCGGTCGTGCTCGCGGCCAACAAGGTGGACGACGCCCCCGCCGAGGCCGGTGCGCACTCCCTGTGGGCACTGGGCCTGGGCGAGCCCTATCCCGTGAGCGCGCTGCACGGCCGGGGCAGCGGTGACCTGCTCGACCTCGTGCTCGAAGCGCTGCCGGAGACTCCAGCCGAGCGCCTGGGCGCCGTCGCCGGCCCGCGCCGGGTCGCCTTGATCGGCAGGCCGAACGTCGGCAAGTCGAGCCTGCTGAACAAGCTCGCGGGCCAGGACCGGGTACTTGTCGACGCGACCGCGGGCACGACCCGTGACCCGGTCGACGAGCTGATCGACCTCGGGGGCAAGATCTGGCGGTTCGTCGACACCGCCGGGATCAGGCGCAGGGCCAGCCATGCCCAGGGCGCTGACTACTTCGCTGCCCTGCGGACCGAGCGCGCCCTGGAGCGAGCCGAGGTCGCCGTCGTGCTGGTGGACGCCAGCCAGCCGCTGGCCGAGCAGGACCTGCGGATCATCTCGATGGTGATCGACGCCGGCCGGGCGCTGGTCATCGCCTACAACAAGTGGGACCTGGTCGATGAGGACCGCAGGTACTCGCTCGACCGCGAGATTGACAGGCAGCTGCACACGGCCAGATGGGCGCCCAGGGTCAACATCTCCGCATCGACGGGCTGGCATGTGGACCGGCTCGTCCCCGCTCTGGACAAGGCCCTGGCGAGCTGGGAGACACGGGTCCCGACCGCCAGGCTGAATGGCTGGCTGAGCGCGCTCATCGCCGCGACGCCGCCGCCGGTCAGGGGAGGCAAGCAGCCCAAGGTCATGTTCGCGACTCAGGCGGGTATCCAGCCACCGCATTTCGTCTTGTTCACGTCGGGTTTCCTGCAGGCGGGTTACCGCCGGTTCATCGAGCGCAGGCTGCGTGAGGAGTTCGGCTTCGACGGCACTCCGGTGCACGTCTCGATGCGGCTGCGGGAGAAGCGCTCAGCCTCGGCGCGCGGCGCCAGCCGGGCCAATCGCGCGAACTGACCGCCGGGCACGGCTAGAACGTGCCAGGCCAGCTTCGCGGCCGGCCGGCGAGCCGGGCGAGCAATCGTCCCAGCAGGTCGAACGACTCGCTGTTGTTGGCGTCGTCGCCGTGCGGCGCGCGGAACGTGCTCACCGCGATCGCGATGTCGGTCAGGTCCCAGCGCAGCCGGTAGAGGTCGAGCCCGGGCTGCCGCGGCGTGAACCCCGTCGCCTGCTCGTAGGCCGCGAGCACCGACCCGTCACCCGGGTCGAGGTTGCACAAGTCACGCTCGGGCGGCGCGACGAGCGCTGTGTCCCAGTCGATGAGCAGCCAGCCATCGCAGGTCCGCATGGTGTTGCCCGGGTGCGGCTCGCCGTGCGTCAGCACCCTGGCCTCGGGTTCCGCGCCCAGGACCGCGGCTAGGTCGTCATAACGATCAAGCAACCGCCGGATCAGCCCCGCGTGTGCCGCGATCAACTCGGCCGCCGGGCGCGCATAGGGCCCGCTGCCAGCGGCGAACCCGCCCTCGCCAAGGCCGGCGTCGAGTTCATCGCGGAACTGGATGCTCAGGTCGTCGGCCATCGCCCGCTGGCTTGCGGCAGCGGGAACGGTATGCATCGCCACCAGGAACTCGAGCACCGCCTGCCGGTGTGCCTCGCTGGAGAACGGCCCCCACTCGAAACTCTCCCCATCCAGATACGGATAGAGCGCCAGGCTGAACTCGCTGTCCAGCCGCACCAGCACCTCGCCCCCCAGCGCCGGAATCGGCGCGAGCACGAACCGCAGGCCGCGGCTTGCCAGGTCAGTAGCCGCGGCGAGCGAGGCGCCCAGTCGCGCGCGCACTGAGTCGAGCGGCTCAGCCCGCGTCCACCGTTTCATGGCGAGTTCGTCGGCCGTGGCGAACCACCTGTGGCCGTCCGCCCCCGTGATCTCCCAGTGGTGGCTGCCGAATCCCAGCGCCAGATAGCGGATGCCGGTCGCGGTCAGCTGCCAGTGCGCGGCCAGGGCCGACTTCAGCAGGTCCGGCCGAAAGCCATCAGGCGGGGTCAGCATCGGACAAAGGTAAGCCAGCGCGGCCTGTCCGGTCGACGCATTTGAATGTCGTAGCCCTTCGCTAGCGTGGGTGGTAACCCAGCCAGATCCGCGCCGAATCGAGGACCGCCATGCCAGCACTGGCGCTCAGCCAGCTATCCGAGGCGATCGAAGTCGCCGGCCAGGTGATCGCGGGAATTTCCGGTGATCAGTGGCAGGCGCAGACGCCGTGCTCCGAGTGGGACGCCGCCGACGTGACCCGTCACCTCATCGACGGCAATCTCGGCTTCGCCGCCATCATCAGCGGCCTGCCCCGCGAGTCAGCCGCCCGCGCTCCCGAATCCGCAGCCGAGTTGCCAGGCGCCTACCGCGCGGCCGGCGCGGCGCTGATCGAGGCCTTCGGCCAGCCGGGCGCGCTCGACCGGATCGTTGCCATGCCGATCGGCCAGGTTCCCGGCATCGTCGCGCTGCACCTGCGCGTCACCGAGTCGCTGACTCACGGCTGGGACCTGGCCACGGCGACCGGCCAGGCGGTCGAGTTCCCTGGCGACCTCGCCGAGGCCGAGCTTGCCTTCACCCGAGCCAAGCTTGGTGACGTGCCGCCTGGCCGTTCTCCGTTCGCGCCGCCGCAGCCGGTCGCCGAAGGCGCACCCGCCATCGTGCGGCTCGTTGCCTGCCTTGGCAGGAATGTCGGCGCCTACGCCCGGTAGCCAGGACCAGGCGAGTCGGCCGCCGGACTCGGCGGGTGCCAGCGCGGACGCCCGATTTGCGGAAGGTACGATCGGCGTGGTCTAGAACGGCTATCGGAGGCAGAACATATGCGTTACCAGTCACTGGGTCACTCTGGGTTGCTCGTGTCGGTGGTGGGTCTTGGCTGCAACAACTTCGGCGGCCGGCTTGACCTGGAAGGTACTCGCGCCGTGGTGGACGCGGCCATCGATGCCGGGATCACCTTGTTCGACACGGCCGACATCTACGGCGGTGGCGGAGGCTCAGAAGAGCTGCTCGGCGAGGTTCTGCAAGGCAAGCGCGACAAGATCGTGCTCGCCACGAAGTTCGGGCATCAGTCGGCCGACATGGGCTACGGGCCAGCGGCAGGTGCCAAGGGCGGCCGCGGGTACATCAGGCACGCGGTCGAGCAGTCGCTGCGCAGGCTGCGCACCGACTACATCGACCTGTACCAGATCCACACCCCCGACCCGCAGACTCCGGCCGCCGAGACCCTCGGCGCCCTGAACGAACTGGTGGCGGAGGGCAAGGTGCGCTACCTCGGCCACTCGAATTACAAGGGCTGGCAGATCGCCGAGGCCGCCGCCGTGGCTGACCGCCACGGGATGGCCCCCTTCATCTCCGCGCAAAATCACTGGTCGCTCCTTGAGCGGGCCGCCGAGGCTGAGGTCGTGCCTGCTTCGCGCCACTTCGGGCTCGGCATGCTGCCATACTTCCCGCTCGCGAACGGACTGCTGACCGGCAAGATCCGGCGCGGCCTGCCGGCCCAGGACGGCACCAGGCTGGCGGGCCGGGACACCTACGTGACCGAGGCGAAGCTGGACATCGTCGAAGCGCTGGCCGAGTGGGGCAAGCTGCACGACGTGTCGCTGCTGACGATCGCGATCTCCTGCCTGCTCGCTCAGCCCGGCTGCGCGAGCGTGATCGCCGGGGCGATGTCCCCAGAGCAGGTCGCCGCCAACGCGGCCACCGCCGACTGGACGCCATCGACCCAGGAGCTTGCCGAGGTCGACGCGATCACGCTCGGGTTCACCGCCTGACCCTGGACCTCGCGCACAGGGGTCAGCGGGGGACTTTTCCTGAGTTATCGGGAGACTTTTCACTTAAGGGAGAATTTCCAGTTCTATTAACTGAAAAAAACTCCCCGGAGTGAAAACTCTCCCCCACGATGCCGGAAAAGCTCCCCGATCCTGATCACGAGCCGCGCGGCGGTCTCCGGGACCGGTACTGGTTTCCGTGATCATGTTCGCGGGCGTGATCACGGAAGATCGCCCAGGTCAGGACAGGTGCGATGTTCCGTGATCATGGTCCCGACCATGATCACGGAAACCAGCCCAGGTCGGCCCCCTAGCCGCCCTGCACTCCACGCGGCGAACCCGCACCACCCGCCTCCACCGCCTCAGACTCACCCCGCAGCCTGAATCTCCAGCCAACAAGGTCATTGATGTTGTCCGGGCTCGGGCCGGCCCGGGTGGGGTGCTGGCTTCGGTGAGTGCCTGGCCGAGGCGGCGGGTCAGTGCGCGCGGGACGCGCGCCGGTACAGGGCCCTGATGCGGGCGCCGAATGCTGCCGAGTACGAGATGCTCGGGGAGTCGCCGCCGCGCTGGTAGCCGCCGATCACGCCGATGATCGCGCCCGTGCGGTGCGCCGCGCTGAACCTGCTCAGCATCGGCCCGCCGCTCGTGCCGCCGGTGAAGCCCGGGCAGACGAACATCAGCTGCTTCAAAGAGCCCGGCCGGAAGGCGATCGCTCGCGACCGGCACGCGAGCCGGTGCCGGAGGTCGTCCGGGTAGCCGATCGCCCTGATGGGCACGGGCAGCCTGGAGCCGAATCGCAGCCGCTCCGCTCCGGTGGTCCGCTCCACGGATGAGGACGACGCCTTGGCTGCCTGCGTACCGTGCCCTGGACCGGTCAGCGGCCTGACCACCAAGAATGCTACGTCGTCGTCTGGGTCCCGGCTGCGGGTCCAGCGCGAGGTCACGAACTTCCTGGTGACGGCCCACAGCCCGCGCGGGTAACGGCTGCCTGCGAATCCCGGCGCGAATACGACGCGGCCGGCCGGGCTCAGCCTGACCCTGGTAACGCAGTGCGCGGCGGTGATCAGCAAGTCCCCGAGCCGGCTCGGCACCACGCTCGCCGTGCAGAAATGGGCGCCAAGACGCTGCCCGTGCCGGGTGAAAAGCGCCCCGACTGGGCTGGCCGGCGCCGGCGGACGAGCGGGGCGATGAAGGGCAGCCCGGGCGCCGCCGCCAGTCCCAGCCGAGATGCCCGCCGAGACCGGCGCTGTTGCCCTGCCGGATACGGCACCGCCAGCGGGATGGCGCGAGAGCGGCACCAGCGTCGCCGACCTCGTAGCCGGCGCCGGGCGATGCGAAGCGTGCACCCGCCCGCGGGCAGGGCCGACAGCGGACCGATCTGTGACCGGCCCGGAGCCAGGTGGCCTGGTCAGCGTCAGCAGCGTCGCGACGACCAGCGCGGTGATCGTCACCACCAGTGTGCCTGCCCACCGCGACAGCGGCAGCCTCATGCCTCCCGCACCGCCTCCGCGGTCATCAAGTGCGGGCGGCAGCACTTGCCCAATCGCCTTGTCATTTCCTCCCCCGAGGACGAACACGTTGATCCGGTCCTATCCTGATTCCGCTGATATAAGCCAGACATGACCAGAACTGGACTCGCGCATTCCGCTCGGCTTGCCGGTCCTTGGCCAACGAGCCGCGCTGGACAAGAGATCGTGCTGGAGAAGAGAACGTGCCGGACCGCAAAGGGAGGTGCCGCGGATGATCATCTTCCCCGCTGGCAGCTGCCTGGCCCGCATCATTGCCACCCCCAGTACGTTGGCTGACCTCGGCGTTGGCCGGTGCCTTGCCAGCGCCAGGCGCTGCGCCGAGGTTTCCCATGATGGCGGCACCTTCTGCCAATCTCTCGTGACACTCCGCAGGCTCGTGGTAACGGCGCAGGAGAATGGCCTGGCGCCATGCGCAGCCCGTCCAGGTGCCGCCCGCGCCCCCCGGGCGCTCGCGCCGAGTCGGCCGCATGCGAGCGGATGACATCGCCGCGGCCGGCGCGGCCGAGATGACCGGCGCGGCCGGCGCGGTCGGGCGAGCCGTCGGCCAACCGGACCCGACACTCGCGCTCGGCAGGTCGTTCCGGGGGGCGACGGTGTCCGGTCGCGTCGCGGTCGGGCTCGCCGGGCTCAGCCTTGCGGCCTTCGCGACCGTCATGTTCCTCGGCCCGTCGGCAGGCGTGCCGAGGATCGACGCGGCCGGCCCGATGATCTGGCTCCACGCGCAGCCGCCGGCCGGCCTGGTGACCTCGCTCGAGCGAGTCGGCGCCCTGCTCGGCGCCCTCGGCACCATGCTCGCCCTCGCCGCGATCAAGGCGGGCTGGCGGCCATCCCCGGCCGCGCTGGGGGCTGGCGGGCTGATCGCGGTGACAGCCTTCGTCTTCCTGCCGCCAGCCGGCTCGACCGACGTGCTGAACTACGCCAGCTACGGCCGCACTGCCAGCCTCGGCCACAGTCCCTACCTCATGACGCCGGTACAGCTGCGCGGCACCGGCGACCCTGTCGGGCTGCTGGCACCCGCGGCGTGGCAGGACGCGCCGACCATCTACGGACCGGTCGCGACGCTGGCCCAGCTGGCGGCCGCCGAGCTTGGCGGCGACTCGATGGCGCGGATCGTGTTCTGGATCAGGCTCGGCAATGCCCTCGCGTTCGCGGGCACCGGCGCGGCGCTCCTGCGGCTCGCCGGCCCTGACCGGGCTCGTCGCAGCCGCGTCGCCGTGATGTGGACGGCGAATCCGCTGATGGCCTTCTGGCTGGTCGGCAGCGGGCACGTGGACGCCTACCTCGCGTTGCTGACGGCGCTCGCGCTGCTCGCCGTGCGCCGGGCCGGCGTCCTCGGCGGCCTGCTGGCCGGAGCCGCCGCAGGGGCGGCCATCGCCGTCAAGCTGACCTACGCCCTCGTGGCGTGCGGCCTTATCTGGCCGGTCAGGCGCTCGGCGCGGACCATCGTGGCTGGCACGTGCGCGGCCGCCGTGATCGTCGGCACCAGCTACCTGTGGCCCGGCGCGGCCAGCACCGCCACGATCAGCAGGCGGCTGGCGGCCGGAGCGAGGTTCATCTTCTACTTGCCGAACGCCGTTGCCACCAGGCCCGCCCTGCTCAGCGCGCTCGTGCTGGCGGCCACCGTGATCGTGGCCGCGCTGCTGGCCAGGGGCCTGCCGCCGGACAACGCCGAAATGCCCGGCGTCAGGCTGATGCTGGCCCTGACGATCGCGTCCCTGGTGGTCCTGCCCGTCCAGACGCCCTGGTACGACGCGCTGATCTTCACCCTGCTCGCGCTGATGCCCGCCAGCGGGCTCGACTATCTGCTCGTCGCCCGGTGCCTGTTCCTGACCGAGCTCGTCCTCCCGGGCGCGGCCCGAGACAGCGGCTGGGCGAGCACGCTATCGGCGGCATGCAGTCACGTCGGCATATTCGTTCTCCTTATTGTTCTAGTCACCCAGTCACTGCGCGGAGCCTGGCACTCGCCGGCGGCTGAGTCCGGGCCGGCTCCCGTCAGGGCGTAAGACGGTGCAGGTCCCGGGGGAAGGCGGTGACCTGGCGGACGTTCTCCGCGCCGGTCAGCCGGGCCGTCCAGCGCTCGAGGCCGATCGCGAAGCCGCCGTGCGGCGGCATGCCGTGCCTGAATACCTGCAGGTAGCCCGCGTACGGCGCGGGGTCTTCGCCGCGTGCGGCGAGAGCGGCGAGGTAGTCGGCGTAGTGATGGAGCCGCTGGCCGCCCGTGACGAGTTCGAGCCCGCGGAAGAGCAGGTCGAAGCTGCGCGTGTAACCCGGCCGGTCAGGGTCGTGCTGGGTGTAGAACGGGCGCTTTGCCATCGGGAACCCCGGCACGAACAAGAACTCAGATCCGTGTTCGCGCAGTGCCCAGGCGCTGAGCCAGCGTTCGTCGGCGGGGGAGAGGTCGGGCTCGCCGCGCGGGTCCCAGCCGGCCTGGCTCGCGATCAGTTCCTGTGCTTGCGCGAAGTCCAGTTGCGGGATCTGCGCCGGCACGTCCGGCAGCCTGGCGCCGAGCAGCTCGGCCGCCTTGCCCGCGTGCTCGGCGACAGCGGCCACCATGCCGGCGAATACGTCGCGCAGCATCGCCATCACGTCGTGGTGGTCGGAGATGAAGCCGAGCTCCGCGTCGAGGCTCGTGTACTGAGCGAGGTGCCTGGCAGTGTCGTGGGGCTCGGCCCGGAAAACGGGGCCGGTCTCGTATACCCGCTCGAAGACGCCGACCAGCGCCTGCTTGTAGAACTGCGGCGACTGGGCCAGGTAAGCCGGCTGGCCGAAGTAGTCAATCGCGAACACGTTCGCGCCTGACTCGGTCGCCGAGGCGACGATCTTCGGCGTGTGGATCTCGGTGAACCCCCTGGCGTCGAGCGTTGCGCGGAATCCGGCCTCGCTCGCCGCCGCGATCCGCAGCCCGGCGGTCAGCGCCGGATGGCGAAGCGTGGTCGGCGCCTGGTCGAGTATCGTCGGCAAGTTAGCGGTGACCGCGGGCCGGTACAGGTCGAAGGGCGGCGGCTCGGCCGGGCCGCTCAGCGCGGTCACCGTCGGCTCGACGAGTTCTGCGCCGCCTGGAGCCTGGCTCGATGCGGCGACCTGGCCGTGCACCTGGACGACGGTTTCCTCGGTGAGACCGGTGAGGGTGCCGGCGGCCTGGCGGCCGGTAACCACCACCTGGGCGAGCCCGCTGCGGTCCCTGATGATCAGGAATGTGACCGACTTGAGCTCTCGCTTGCGGTGAAGCCAGCCAGCTATCGTCACCTGCTCGCCGATATGCGAGCCGAGATCACGGGCTAGGGCTCGGATTGATTGTGAATGGACCGGCGCACGGGCTGTTGCTGCGTCGGCCGATGCTGCGCGGGTTGATGTCATGAGGCACTCCCAGTTGGTCTGTCGTGCCCCTTGGGAGTGCGGGCGAGAAGGGAACTCGCTGTGCCACCGCACCTTCGCCGCCGCCCGGCTCGCCCGGGCGCTCGGCCTCTTGCCTTTCTTGCCTGATCACGGGGGCTAACCGGCGGGGCATTGGGCTGGGCGCTGGCTGCGGCAGCCGTTCCTCCCCGCGCTCAGGAGGGTCTTCGCGGCCTGGGCGCGGCACCGCCATCTCAGCTACCGGCGGCTCTCTGAGCCCGCGAGCCAGGCGCTACTTGTCTCCGTCAGCGCGTTACCGTCGATTCTACAGCTGCCGCCCGTGCCCTGGCGAAGCCAATTTGACTTGGCGCTGTTCTCGCGAAATCGTGCGCTTGCGGTATCGACGTACTGTGAACGGGAAGGTGGCCCCGCGATGGGCGATTACCCTGGCTATCCGCCGCCGCAGCAACCGGGTTTCGCGGGTCAGCCGGGTTTCGCGGGTCAGCCCGGGCAGCCGGGCTTTCCGGGGCAGCCGGGCTTTCCGGCGGACAACCCGCAAGGATACGGTCCGCGCGGGCCGTCCGATGATCATCTCTGGGCGCTGCTTTCGTACCTGCTGACGTTCGCGGCCGGGTTCCTCGCGCCGCTGATCATCTACCTGGTCAAGATGCACGAGTCGTCTTATGTCCGCTACCACGCGGCGCAGTCACTCAACATGGCGATCACGGGTTTCATCTACGTGCTGGCCGGATTCCTGATCTCGATCCCGCTGGCGATCGTCACCCATGGGATCGCGCTGGTGGTGATCATCCCGGCTTGTCTCGCTTACGGTGCGGCCCACCTCGTTTTCCTGATCCTGGCGGCGATCAGGGCGAACCAGGGCGAGCGCTATCGTGTGCCTGCCGTGATCGCTCTGCCCATGATCCGCTAGCCGGCTGGTTGTGCCGGCGCCTGGTTGGTGCCGGCGGCTGGTGGTGCTGGTGCCTGGTTGGTGGTGGCTGGTTGGTGGTGGTCCGGTGGGTGGCTAGGCGGATCGCGGGACCCGTTGACTACGCTATGATCTGTTGGTCCGATAGGGCGACGGGACGTGGCCCAGCTTGGTTAAGGCGCTGGTCTGGGGGACCAGAGAGCCCGGGTTCAAATCCCGGCGTCCCGACTCACCGCAGGTAGCAGGCAGATTTCCCGGCGGGTATCTGCTTCGGCAAAGTCTGTCTTTGGCCGCTGGCCTCGGATCAGGCTGTTTATCTTGGCGTGGTCGAGTGTCCTGGCGTGGTCGGGTAGCCGCCTCTGCGCCGCATGAATCGGCTCTGTCCGGGCATCTGCCGGTTGGTGATGCCAGTCGGTGCCGCGGCTAGTGCTGACGAGGCGCGCACCGGCCGATCACAGCGGGATCAACCAGGCCATGCGCAGGGCTTGATTTGGTCCGCTGACTGTCTAGGCCGTGTCGGTACCGGCACTATGCGCCGACGCGGTACGTTGCCTTAGCGATGAGGACCGAAGGATTGAGGCCGTCCCGACAGCGCCGACCAGGCGCGCAGATGACGGCGATGAGCGCAGCGCGCCGGCCCGGTCGGCTCAGGCGCTGGCTTCGCCGCACAATACTCGCGATCTGCGCGGTCTTGGCCGCCTTCGTGGTGGCGGCAGGTGTCATCATGCTGATCACGCCTTCGGTTGGCACCGCCTGGTCGATCGCGCGCGCGCAAGCGCGCTCGCATCACACGCCGTTCCCGGGTCCGCCCGTTCCCGCCAAGTTCTCTCAGGCGCTGATCGCTACCGAAGATCACCGGTTCGGCTCTGAGCCGGGAGTCGACCCGTTCGCGATCGGCCGGGTGTTGTTCTCCGGCCTGACCGGCGGCGGCGACCAAGGCGGGGCGACCTTGTACCAGCAGCTTGCCAAACTGCTCTACACGCCCGGTCAAGGCGGCATACCAATCGAGATCAAGCAGATCGCGCTGGCCATCAAGCTCAAGTACACCTACTCTGACCCGCAGATCCTGCACATGTACGGGGCGATCGTGTACTTCGGCCATGGCTTCTACGGACTGCGAGCGGCAAGCTGCGGCTACTTCGGCAGGCGGCCGGCCGACCTGTCGTGGCCGCAGGCGGCTGTCCTCGCCGGACTCGTGCAGGCTCCCTCGGCCTACGACCCGCTTGAGTTCCCGGCCCTCACACGATCCCGCGAGCAGCACGTGATCCAGCGACTCCTCGCCACGAAGGTGCTCACCCGCCGGCAAGCGGCCGCCGCGCTCTCGATCTCGATCGCTGACCTGACAGCCCACGCGGGCGGGTGCCGCGCCGCCTAGGCGGGTTTGTGCGGACTGGGTGGTCGCGACGGTCTGGGCCGACTGGGTGGTCGCGGCGGGTCTCGGCGGACCTTGGATCGCTGATCCGGGCTGGTAATGCAATCTTGTTGGGACTTTCCGTCGTTGGATGGAGGCATTTCGCGTCTAGGAGGATTTTCGGTGCTATTCCCTGAAAACCCTCCTAGACGCGAAGAGCCTCCATTGAAACGCCGAGAATCCTCCGCGCAACTAGCGAATACCTTCCTCGGAACGAAATGCCTCCGCTCAGGACCCGAATACTCTTCCGGAAGTCTCCCGAGCAGGCGCTTCCGGGCGACAGTCGGCGCCGGCGGCGAGGATCCTTGATTCGTGTGCGCAGTTGACTTGGCCTGCGCGCCCACGCAACGGGGCGATGTGCCCGATTCCAGGCATGATGAGGTATTTCTTGTCCGACCACCGCCCTGGGTCTGGGCGCGCGAGCGCCAGTCGGATCTCCCGCCGGCTCGCGCCGGTGCCCCCTCTGGGCGTAATGTCGCATTCCTGGCCTGGTGGTGGCCGGGACCGGACAACATGGATGCGCGGATCGACACCCAAACCCCGCCATCAATCGCCACATTGATGATCTTGTTGTAGGTCAGGTGCGGGGGTGAGTCTGAGGCGGTGGAGGCGGGTGGTGCGGGTTTGCCGCGTGGGGTGGCTTGCCGGCCAGAGGCTGGCTGAGGTTATGTTCCGTGATCATGATTGAGACCATGATCACGGAAGATAACCCAGGTCAGGACACTGGTGATGTTCCGTGATCATGCCCGGGACCGTGATCACGGAACATCGCACCTGCGGCCCCCGCACCGAAAGCTCCGCGAAGCGAGAACCCTCCCCGCGGACGTGCGCTGTGATCCGGCACGGCGCCGCCGGGGCAGCGTGAGCATCGTGGCCCTCCCTGTTGCTGTCAGCGGCCCGTTTTGACAGCAACGTGGCCCTCCGCGTTGCTGTCGGGACAACATCAGGGAGGGCCACGTTGGTCTGTAAACAGGGGTGGTTTGTCCCCGTTTACACCGATGCACCAGCGCCGGCCCGCCGGCACGGATGGTTGCTGTTAAAACCAGTGGCTGACAGCAACAGGGAGGGCCACGATGCTGTTAGATGCGGGCGTGACTAGCAACCTGGGCCGCCCCCGATGCTGTCGCGGCCGGGCCGCCCGGTCAGCACCAGCATGACGGTTCCGTAAGGTGTCCGAAGGGCTCCCCGATCAATCACGAGTCACGCGACAGCCCCGCAAATTCGAACGGCGCGTCTCGCGCTAGCCTGGGCGGGGCTTTAGGCCGCGTTTGCCGGGAAACGGGCTGCGCTTCCAGGGGGAACTCAAGCCACGGCCGCAGGCCGGCCGCTGAGGGGTCCTTCGACGTCTGGATTGTGCTGTGTCTAGGCGGCCGGGCTGTCGTGGCCTAGCAGTCGTAGGTGCGCTGGCCCGACAGGCGAGACTGATGTTGCCGGGACTGGCGGACCGGCCGGGCCGAGCGTGGCGGCCGGGGCGGGGGAGGCGGCCGGGCCGAGCGTGGCGGCCGGGGCGGGGGAGACCGCCGGGCCGGGGGAGGCGGCCGGGGCGGGGCGGCCTTTGCGGTGGCGGCCTCGGCGCAGCTTGGCCAGGTGCTTCTCGGGGTGCACCCAGATCCACTTGCGGTAAGACCAGAACCTGAACAGGGTGCCGATGCCCACGCCGATCAGGTTCGCCATCGAATACCAGAATTTGCCGCTCAGCCCCAGGACGTCGGTCACCAAGCCGATGCAGGCGTATTGGATGAGCAGCCCGACCGCGTTCAGGATAAAGAACATGATCGTTTCGCTGCGTGCCCCGGCACCCTGACGATGCCTGAAGCTCCAGTAGCGGTTGCCGAGGAACGAGGCGGCTGTTGCCACGACGGTCGCGATCGTGACCGAGGTGAACTTTCCCAGCCCGAACTCGAAATGGAGGACGTAAGAGCCGATCAGGACGATGATCAGCCCGATACCGCCGACAATAAGGAATTTAGCGCCCTCATGAATCTGCTGGCGGAACTGCCTGTATGCGCTCGCGAGAGAGCGCGTCGCCGGGAGGGCGGCGCGTCCACCGCTCAATTGGGCTTTCCGGCCTGACTATCAGTCGCGGAGCGGCTGGCAACGGGCGCGAGGACGGGCTCAAGTGCCTCGTGGCCAGCCGGGACTTCGGGTCGCTTGTCGGCCCACACCCACTTGCGGTACGACCACCAGCGGAAGATGGTTCCGAGGGCGATGCCCACGAACAAGGCGATGTTGGCCGGCAGCTTGCCGGTCTGCCCGAGCGCGTGAACGACGAAGCCGACGCAAGCGAGCTGGATGACCAGGCCGATGCCGTTGAATACGAAGAACAGCACCGTTTCCCGGTGCACCGTCGTGCGCTCGCGGTGCCTGAAGGTCCAGTAGCGGCTGGCTACATACGCGAATGAGGTCGCCGCGATCGTGGCGATGGTCGTGGCAGTGAGCCAGCTCATCGACGTGTGGGACTTGAGGAGGTTGGTGCCTCCGGCTGTGATGATGACACCGATGACTCCGACGACGCCGAACTTGGCGCCTTCGTGGATAAGTTGCCTGAAACGCTCATACAGTCTCTTGGCACTATCCACCGAGGTGGCCTCCATCCGATTTCGTCATCTCGCCCGGTGCTACCCGCAGAGCGCGGCATCGAAGCACCGACCGCAAGGTTACCGTGCTGGCCGGGATACGTGGTGTGAGCCGGTGATTCACCTATGACGAAGTTGCGTTGCATAGGGAGCTACATCACGCATCGTAGCCGATCAAACGTCATCTGTAGTTAGAACGCCTGGCTACCCGGTCTGGCGCGCAGGAAAACTTGTTCGGGAATGTCAGACCCCCGATGTAGTGTCGCGGACGTGACTGACCATGACATCCTCATCCGGGCTAGGGGGCTGACCAAGAAATTTGGCGGGTTCACCGCCGTGGACGGGATCGACTTCGAGCTCGCCCGCGGCGAGGTGTTCGGCTTCCTCGGGCCGAACGGCGCTGGCAAGTCATCGACTATGCGCATGATCGGGTGCGTGTCGCCCCCGTCGGGCGGCCAGCTGTCAATTCTTGGCATGGACCCGGTCGAGGACGGGCCGGCGATCAGGGCGCGGCTCGGCGTCGTCCCGCAGGAGGACACCCTCGACATCGAGCTGACGGTACGCGAGAACCTGCTGATCTACGGCCGCTACTTCGGGCTGCGCCGCGATGTGATCAAGGAGCGGATCGCGAGGCTGCTCGACTTCGTGCAGCTCTCCGAGCGGGCCGACGACCAGGTCGAGCCGCTCTCGGGCGGCATGAAGCGCCGGCTGACGATCGCGCGCTCCCTGATTAGCGAGCCCGAGATCCTCCTGCTCGACGAGCCGACCACCGGACTCGATCCGCAGGCGCGGCACGTGGTCTGGGACCGGCTCTACCGGCTCAAGCAGCAGGGCGTGACGCTCGTGCTCACGACCCACTACATGGATGAGGCGGAGCAGCTCTGCGATCGCCTCGTCGTGATGGACGGCGGCAAGATCGCCGCCGAGGGCTCGCCGCGCGACCTGATCGCCCGCTATTCGACTCCTGAAGTCCTTGAGCTGAGGTTCGCGCTGGAGGAGCAGGACCAGGCACCCGACAAGCTCGCCGACGTCCCCGCCGCGAGGATCGAGGTACTCGCCGACCGGATCTTGCTGTATACCGACGACGGCGACGCCGCGCTGGCCGACGTCCGGGCCCGCGGCCTCGATCCGGCGACGTCGCTCGTCCGCAGGAGCACGCTCGAAGACGTCTTCCTGCGGCTCACCGGCCGCCGGCTGGAGGACTGATGCCGCAGGCAGCCAGCACCGCGAGCACCGACAGCAGTGACAGCAGCGCCAGCGACCTCAGCCCGGTCGGGAGCGGCCTCGGCCAGGCCTTCGCCGTCAGGCAGCTCAAGTTCTGGCTGACCAACTACCGGCGGACGTGGCGGGGGTCGATCTTCACTGACGTGCTCAATCCGCTGCTGTATCTCGGCGCGCTCGGCCTCGGCCTCGGCACTCTGGTCGACCACCATGGCACGGCCAGGCTCGGCGGCGTCAGCTACCTGGTGTTCATCGCGCCCGGCCTGCTCGCGGCGGGCCAGATGCAGGCGGCGATCGGCGAGTCGACGTACCCGGTCCTTGGCTCGGTCAAGTGGCTCAAGACCTACTTCGCGGCAATCGCGACGCCGCTGCGGCCATCGGACCTGTTCCATGGCCACCTGCTCTTCACGACGCTCCGGCTGATCATGAACTCGGCGTTGTTCATGATCGTGATGGCCGGCTTCGGCGCGGTCCGCTCGCCCTGGGTGCTCGCCGCGCTGCCGGCCGCGGTGCTTACCGGACTCGCGTTCGCCGCTCCGATGGAGGCCTTCGCGGTTACCTGCAAGAAAGACACGCAGTTCGCGATGATCTTCCGGTTCGGCGTGATCCCGCTGTTCCTCTTCTCCGGCACGTTCTTTCCCGTCACTCAGCTGCCAGCTTTCGTGCGCCCGCTCGCGTACGTCACGCCGCTGTGGCACGGGGTGGCCCTGTGCCGCTCGCTCAGCCTCGGGACCGCCAGCCTGTGGCCGTCCATCGGCCACGTGGCCTATCTCATCGCCGTCATCGCGCTGGGCATCTACGCGGGCAATAAGACCTACCGCAGGAGGCTCTATGCCTGAGCTGAGCTACGCGCTGCCGCTGCGCATCTTGCCGGCGCCGATGCTGCGGGCCGGCCGCCTCGGCCTGGGCGGCAAGGGCAGCGGTCACCTGATCGAGCGGCATGCCCGCGTCTACCGGCACACCTGGGCCGTGCTGATCTCAGGTTTCTTCGAGCCGCTGTTCTACCTGCTCTCGATCGGCGTCGGCATCGGCAAGCTGGTCGGCACGGTGACAGGTCCGGGCGGCCACCCGGTTGGCTTTACCAGCTTCGTCGCTCCCGCGCTGCTCGCGACCTCCGCGATGAACGGCGCGGTCATGGACTCGACCTTCAACGTCTTTTTCCGCCTGAAGTACGCCAAGTTGTACGATGCAGCGCTGGCGACGCCCATGCGCGCTGATGAGATAGCACTCGGCGAGATCGGCTGGGCGCTGATCAGGGCCGGCATCTACGGGCTCGCCTTCATGGTGATCATGCTCGCGCTGGGACTTGCGCACTCGGTGTGGGCGGTGGCCGCCGTGCCGGCGGCGCTGCTGATCGGCTTCGCCTTCGCCGGCGCGGGCATGGCCGCGACGACCTTCATGCGCAGCTGGCAGCACTTCGAGTTCGTGATGCTCTCGACGCTGCCGATGTTCCTCTTCTCGACGACGTTCTATCCGCTCAGCGTGTATCCGCGGGCGCTTCAGATCTTCGTGGAGTGCACGCCCCTGTACCAGGGGGTTGTCCTGCTGCGCGGCCTGACGCTCGGCGCCGTCACCCCAGACCTGCTCGGGAACGTGGCGTACCTGGCGATCATGGGAACCGCCGGGCTCTTCGTCGCTGGCCGGCGCATTCGCCGCCTTCTGCTCACCTGACCGGGCAGATGGCGGACGCGGGCACACCGGCCAGAGCACACGGGCCAGGGCATACCGGCCAGGGCATACCGGCCAGGGCAGGCGAGGCATTGGATTGCCCCGCCGCCCCAGGCGGGGCGGCGGGGCAAGCTAGTGCTGGCTGGCCGGAACGGGGGCTTCGGCCAGCCAGCAGCCTGGCGGCGGGGGGGAGTCCGCCAGGCTGTCAGCGAGCCGACGGCGCCGGCCGGGGGATGGCCGGGCATCAGCTAGCTGAGCCGGGGCGCCAGCCCGGGGGGCTAGGCTGGCGCCAGGTAGTGATGCGAACGTTTGCTCTGTGCGTAACGTACCTTGTACGTCGTCGCTCACTATGTAAGACGCCAAACAGGGGCCAGATGGTTTCGTGATCTGCGTTACACGCCGACTGCACATCCAGATGCAACGTCCTCCACATCCAGCACTGCCCGGCGCGGGGCCCCGGCAGCAAGCTAGATCCGCGCCAGCGCCTCGCGCAGCGGGTCGAGGCCGATCGAGCCCAGGGCCAGGGCCTGGCTGTGGAACTGCTTGAGGTTGAACGAGGCACCCTGACGCGCGCGGGCCTCCTCCCGCGCGCTGAGCCAGATCCGCTCTCCGAGCTTGTACGACGATGCCTGCCCGGGCCAGCCGAGATAGCGGTCGACTTCGAACCTGAGCAGCTCGTCGTCGACCTGCACCCGGCTGCGAAGGAACTCCCAGACCAGCTCCGCGGTCCATGCCTCGCCGGGATGCCAGGGCGAGCCGGCCGGCACCGGGATCTCCGCGTGCAGCCCGAGGTCCACGACGACTCGCGCGGCGCGCAGCATCTGGGAGTCGAGCAGGCCGAGCTTGTTGCCCGGATCAGACAGGTAGCCGAGTTCTTCCATCAGCCGCTCCGCGTACAGCGCCCAGCCCTCGCCATGGCCGGATACCCAGCACATCGACCGCTGCCAGCGGTTCAGCGACTCGCGCTGGTACACGGTCTGCGCGATCTGCAGATGATGACCCGGCGCGCCCTCGTGGTAGATGGTCGTCAGTTCCTTCCAGGTCGAGAAGTTGTTGACGCCCGCTCCCGGCGCCCACCACATCTGGCCTGGCCTGCTCCAGTCCTCGCTGGGCGGCGTGTAGTAGATGCCGCCGTCGTCAGTCGGCGCGATCATGCAGTCGATCCGGCGAGCGGGCTCGGGGATATCGAAGTGAGTGCCGTCAAGCTCGGCGATGGTGGTGTCGGCGATGCCTTGCATCCACTCCTTCAGCGCGTCGCGCCCGATAATCCGGCGGGCCGGGTCGGCGTCGAGCGCGGCCACCGCGTCTGCGACCGAGTCGCTTCCCGAGATCTTGGCGGAGACCTGCCGCATCTCCTCCTCAATCCTGATCACCTCAGCCCAGGCCCACTCGTAGGCCTCGTCGGGGTCGATGACCGCGCCGAGGAAGTACCTGGACTCAAGCGCCCACCGCTCCCGGCCGACGGAGTCGCGGCCGCCCGCGAAGGGCAGCAGCTCAGTTTCCAGGAACCGGCCAAGCTCGGCTGTCGCTGCCCGCGCGGATTCGGCGGCCCGGTCGATGTCGGCCCGCAGGGTCCCGGTCGCGGCGATGCGCCTGGCCAGGGCCGGATAGAAACCCGTCTGCGCGGCGGACCAGTCGGCGCACTGCCTCGCGCACGCGAGCACCTGCCGCCGGGCGGCGACGTTACCTTCCCTGGCGGCCTTGAGATAGGTCTGCCGAAGCCCGGCGTAGGCGGCCGGCACCTGCGCCAGCCGCGCGGCCAGGTTGCGCTGTGCCTCGTCACCTTCGGTCGGCATCAGGTCGAAGACATGGCGTATGAGCTGCACCCAGGAGCCGATGACGTTCAGCTCGCTCTCGACCGCGCCGGACCGGTACTGCTCGCCACGCACCGTCAGCCGCTCGACCATGGCCTGCTCGGCGACCTGCTCGCGATCACCGGCCGGGCTCACCTGGCTGAGCTCGGCGAGAGCCCGCTCGTCGACTTCGGCCATCGCGGCGAGTCCCGCCGGGCTCAGGTCTGGCATCAGGCCGTCGTAGCCGGTGATCCCCTCTATGGTGGCGGTGACCGGGTCCAGCCTGGAAGCGTCCGTGACGTACTGATCGGCGATCTCGTTGACGGTTCTCATGCACTGGAACTTACTAGCTCCGGTGCGACCAGGCCCGAGGGCCGTCAGCGCGAGAAGTACCGGCGCGGGTTCGCCACGAGCATCGCGTCGACCTGGCTGGCGCTGACACCGCGCTCTGCGAGCGCCGGCAGCACGTGCTCGTGAATATAGGTGTAGTTGCCCGCCTTGGATTCGTCATGCGGATACCAGTCGATATAGCAGGCAGCGTCGTGCGACAGCACGATCCGGTCGGCGTAGCCGCGCTGGCACAGCTCGGCGATGATGTCAGTCCGCCGTTCCAGCGACGGCGTCATGCCGATGCCGAACCTGTCCATGCCGAGCAGGCAGCCCGAATCGGCGATCGAGGCCAGGTACTCCACGTCCTTGCTGTCGCCGCTGTGCCCGATCACGACGTGCGGCAGGTCGGCGCCCTCCTCGCGCAGCACCCGCACCACGTCGAGCCCGTTCCGCGAAGCCGGATGCGTGTGCACGGTCACCGGGGCGCCCGTCAGAACGTGGGCGCGCGCCACCGCGCGCAGCACCCGCTCCACGCCCCGCGTCAGGCCGGGTTCATCCACGGCGCATTTCAGGAACGCCGCCCGGACGCCAGTCCCGGCGATCCCCTCGGTGATGTCAGCGACGAACATCTCCGTCATCGGGTCCTCGCCGCTGGCGGTGAACCGCCGGCTCCGGTACCTGAAGTAAAACGGCACGTCGTGGAACGTGTAGATCCCGGTCGCGGCGATGATGTTCATCGCCGTCAGGGCAGCGACCTTCTGAATCCGCCCGATGTCACGGCCGAGCCCGATCACCGTCGGGTCGGCGATCGTCGCGATCCCGGCCGCGACCGCCTTGTCGAGCTGGCGGACGGCGTGCGCGATCCGCGCTTCCTCGTCCCACCCGGCCGGGTAATTCTGCCGGATCTCCTCGTTGAGCACGAACACGTGCTCGTGCATCAGCGTCACCCCGAGGCCCGTCGCGTCAACTGGGCCCCGGACCGTCTCGACCTGTGCCATGACCAGACCGTAACGTTCAATCCGAGGGCGCCGGGCTCGGGGGGCCGCTCCGGGAACAATACGCACCCCCGGTGCAAGTACCGCGTACTGGTCGGTAGGTACGCTTGTCCGGACTCGCCGGGAGGCCCGGACTCGTCGGGAGGCACGGTATGGATTTCGGATTCGACGCAACGACCGAGGAACTGCGCGAGAAACTGCTCGCCTTCATGGACTCCCACGTCTACCCGGCCGAGCCCGTCTTCGCCGGCCAGGTCGCCCAGGCGGCGGCCAGCGGCGACATCTGGCAGCGCCCGGCCGTGATCGACGACCTCAAGGCCGAGGCGCGCAAGCAGGGTATGTGGAACCTTTTCCTGACCAAGCGAGCGCACAGTGCCGCAAACACCAGGGATGCCGCAAACACCAGGGATGCCGCAAGCACCAGGGATGCCGCAAACACCAGGGATCAGGCAGCCGACATAGCCGCCAGGCACGGCGCCGGCCTCACGAACCTCCAGTACGCCCCGCTCGCCGAGATCACCGGCCACAGCGGCGCCCTCGCCCCTGAAGCGCTCAACTGCGCCGCCCCCGACACCGGCAACATGGAACTGCTCGCCGAGTTCGGCAGCGCCGAGCAGGTCGAGCGCTGGCTGATGCCGCTGCTCGACGGCGAGATCCGGTCCACCTTCTGCATGACCGAGCCCGACGTGGCCTCCTCCGACGCGACGAACATCGCGACAAGGATCCAGCGCGACGGCGACGAGTACGTGATCAACGGCCGCAAATGGTGGTCATCCGGTGCGATGGACCCGCGCTGCAAGCTGCTCATCGTGATGGGCAAGACGAATCCCGACGCCGAGCGGCACCGCCAGCAGTCGATGATCTGCGTGCCGAAGGACACCCCGGGAGTGAACGTCAAGCGGAGCATGCGCGTCTTCGGCTTCAGTGACTCCACGCACGGCGGCCACGCCGAGATCGAGTTCACGGACGTCCGGGTGCCGGCCGGCAATCTCATCGCCGAGGAGGGCACCGGCTTCGCGATCGCCCAGGCGAGGCTCGGTCCCGGCCGCATTCATCACTGCATGCGGCTGATCGGCTCGGCCGAGCGGGCGCTGGAAGCGCTGTGCCGCCGGACCACGGGCCGTGTCGCCTTCGGCAAGCCGATCGCCGACCAGGGCGTCGTCCAGGACTGGATCGCCGAGTCCCGGGTGCGCATCGAGCAGGCCAGGCTGCTGGTGCTCAAGACCGCCTGGCTGATGGACACCGTCGGCAACAAGGGCGCGCATACAGAGATCCAGGCGATCAAGATCGCGGTCCCGGCGATGGCCGAGTGGGTCATCGACAAGGCGATCCAGACGCACGGCGCCGGCGGCGTCAGCCAGGACTTCCCGCTCTCCCAGGCCTGGGCGGGCGCCCGCGCGCTGCGCTTCGCTGACGGGCCGGACGAGGTCCACAAGCGCTCGCTGGCGCGCCGCGAACTGCACAAGTACTCCAGAAAGGACTAAAAGCACATGGCTGAAAAATTGCGGCGGGTAGCGATCGTCACTGGAGGCGCACGCGGCATCGGCGCGGCCATCTCACGCCGGCTCGCGGCTGACGGGATGGCTGTAGGCGTCATCGACCTGAAGGAAGGCGACTGCGGCGCGACCGTCGACGCGATCAGGGAAGCAGGCGGCACGGCGATGGCCGCGGGCGCGGACGTCAGCAAGGTCGACCAGGTCAACGCCGCGGTCGAGACGATCGCCGCCGAACTCGGCCCGCCGGTCGTGCTGGTCAACAACGCCGGGGTGCTCCGCGACAACCTGCTGTTCAAGATGACCGATGACGACTGGGACACGGTCATGAACGTGCACCTCAAGGGCGCGTTCCTGATGAGCCGGGCCTGCCAGAAGTACATGGTCGAGCAGAATTACGGCCGGATCGTGTGCCTGTCGTCCAGTTCGGCCCTGGGGAACCGCGGCCAGTCGAATTACTCGACGGCCAAGGCCGGCCTCCAGGGACTGACCAAGACGTTCGCCAAGGAACTGGGCAAGTTCGGCATCACCGCCAACGCGATCGCGCCGGGCTTCATCGTGACCGACATGACCGCCGCGACGGCGGCCCGGGTGGGCGTCGAGTTCGACGCCTTCCAGACGGCGGCCGCCGCGAACATCCCCGTGCGGCGAGTCGGCCAGCCTGAGGACATCGCGCACGTGGCGTCGTTCCTGGTGAGCGAGGGGGCCGGTTTTGTCTCCGGCCAGGTGATCTACGTGGCAGGCGGTCCCCTGAATTGAGTGACACCGCTCTAAACGACACGGGGCTGGCAACTGACGACCTGCGGACGCGGGTCAGGGAATTCCTCGCCGAGCACGACCCCGCGACGACCGAGCGCCTCGAGTTCGTCCGGGCCAGGTTTGACGCGGGCCTGGCCTGGGTTCACTACCCGGCTGGCCTCGGCGGCCAGGGACTGCCAAGGGCGCTGCAAAAGGTAGTGGACAGCGAGTTCGCGGCCGCGAACTCGCCGACCAACCGGCCTGAGCGCAACGCCATCGGCCTGGGCATGGCCGCGCCGACGATCCTGGCCTTCGGCAACGACGAGCAGAAGCAGCGCTGGCTGCGGCCGCTGTGGACCGGCGAAGAGGTCTGGTGCCAGCTCTTCAGCGAGCCGGGCGCGGGCTCTGACCTGGCCAACCTCGCCACCAGGGCGGTGGCTGACGGCGAGAACTGGATCGTGAACGGGCAGAAGGTCTGGACCTCGTCGGCGCACATCGCCAAGCGGGCGATCCTGGTCGCCAGGACCAACCCGGATCTGCCCAAGCACAAGGGCCTGACGTATTTCAGCGCGGACATGACCGCGCCGGGAGTCGACGTCAGGCCGCTGCGGCAGGCGACGGGGGAAGCCGAGTTCAACGAGGTGTTCCTGACCGATGTCGTCATTCCGGACGCCGACCGGATCGGCGAGGTCGGCCAGGGCTGGGCCGTGTCGACGGCGACGCTGATGAATGAGCGGGTCGCGCTCGGGGCGTTCACGCTGCCGCGCGAGGGCGGCATGATCGGGTTCTCGGCGGCGACGTGGCGCGAGCACCCCGAGCGGCGCACGCCCGGGCTGCATGACAGGCTGCTGCGGCTCTGGGTCGCCGCCGAGGTGTCGAGGCTGGGCGGCGAACGCCTGCGCCAGCAGCTCGCCGCGGGCCAGCCCGGTCCCGAGGGGTCAGGAGCCAAGCTCGTCTACGCCAGGCTCAACCAGGAGATCGCCGACTTCCAGATCGAGCTGCTCGGCGGCGAGGGCCTGCGCTACAGCGACTGGACCATGCACCGGCCGGACGGCGCCGACTTCTACGGCCGTGACGCCGGATACCGGTACCTGCGGTCCAAGGGGAACTCCATCGAGGGCGGCACCTCGGAGATCCTGCGCAACATCGTCGCCGAGCGGGTGCTCGGGCTGCCGCCCGAGATCCGCGTCGACAAGGACAAGCCGTGGAAGGACCTGCCTCGATGACAACGCGCGCCACTGCCGCGCCGCCGGCATCAGCCGGGTCGCGTCTGCCCGACATGACGTACACCGAGCAGGAAACACAGCTACGTTCAGCCGTAAGGTCCGTGCTCGAAGAGAAAGCCGAAGCGGCAGCGGTTCTGGCCAGGACAGAAACCACGGAAACCTACGACCCCGGACTGTGGCGCACGCTGGCCGCCGACATCGGCTGCGCCGGGCTGCTGATTCCCGAGGGCTACGGCGGCGCGGGCGCCTCGTTCCGCGAGGTGGCCGTCGTCGCGGAGGAGCTCGGCCGCTCGGTCGCCCCGGTTCCGTTCCTCGGCAGCGCCGTGATCGCGACGGCCGTCGCGCTGGCCTCGGGTGACAGCGAGCTGCTGACCGAGCTGGCCATCGGGACCACGACGGCGGCGCTCGCCGTGCCATTCGACTCGATGCCGGGGGTGCTGCCCGCGCCGACCGTGAAGATCGGGCCGGCGTTCGATGACGATGAGGCCGGGACCTACCGGCTTTCCGGGTCGGTGTCCGGCGTGGCCGATGCGCTGCCGGCGGACGTGCTGATCGTCGCCGCCGACGGCGTGCCGTTCGGGCTCTACCTGGTGCGGGCCGACGCTGCCGGGGTGACCAGGACGCCGGTGACCTCGCTGGACATGACCAGGCAGCTGTGCGACCTCACGCTGGCGCAGGCGCCGGCCAGGCGGATCGCCGGAGGGCCCGCCGGTGAGGCCGCCCTGGCCAGCGCCCTGCGCGCGGGGGCCGGGATCCTGGCGTCGGAGCAGGTCGGCCTGGCCGAGCGGGCACTGGACATCACCCTCGCCTACGTGAAGCAGCGCTACCAGTTCGCCCGGCCGGTCGGCTCGTTCCAGGCGCTCAAGCACCGCTTCGCCGACTGGTGGGTGGCCGTGACCCAGGCCAGGGCCGCCGCCCGGTACGCGGCGGCATGCCTGGCCGGCGATGACCCCGATGCGGCCGTGGCCGTCGCGCTCGCCAAGTCGATGTGCTCGGAGGTGGCCGTGCTCGCCGGGCAGGAGATGGTCCAGCTCCATGGCGGCATCGGCTTCACGTGGGAACACCCGGCGCACCTGTACCTCAAGCGGGCCAAGAGCTCGTCGCTGGCGCTGGGCACGGCGGACCGGCACCGGGCGTCGCTGGCCGGCCTGGTCAACCTGCCGGCTCCGTCGTAGGCGGGAGCTGGCTGGGCTTTGCCCGGCTTTGATCATCGAGCGGTGATCAAAGCCGGGCGGGAACCTCGGTCTTGGCTCGTTCAGTGCCGCCGCTGACGCATACTGTCTCATGCTCTCGTTACCAACTGATCAGGCCGTGGAATCCGCCGCTCTCCGACTGCGGGCAGGGCTGTCTGCCCCGGGCCTCCGCCAGGCGGTCGCCGCTTACTTTGACCTGCCCGAATTCGCCGGAATGACGTTCAGTGACCTCGGCGTCAACCCGCCGGGCGAGATCGTCGCCGACGACCTGCTGGCCGTGGCCCTGCTGGACATCACCTGGCGTCCGCAGGTGGTCCGCATCCTGCTGGACAGTCACCGCCGTGAGCTTTCCGCGCTGCTTGCCGAGATCCCGCAGGATGTCGACCTCTGGGACGCCTCCGATGATGCCCTGCGCCAGATCGACCTCATGTGGGACGTGCTGACCGGGATCGAGGGGATCGGCACCGCCAGCGCGACGAAGCTGCTGGCGCGCAAGCGCCCGAGGCTCTGCCCGATCAGCGACAGCCTGGTCATCAAGGCCGTCGACGTGCCCGGCCGGACCTGGGACGTGCTGCGGTGCCTGCTCCGGGACCCCGGCGCCCGCACGGACGTCGAGGCGCTGCGCCCGGCCGCCGCCGCCGGGGCGAGCCTGCTGCGCGTTCTCGATGTCGCGCTGTGGGTGTCCCGCAGTAAGTCGGCGGCCGCGCAGGCCGTCCGCGCCCGGGCGGAGCTGCCCGCCGTCCTGTGAGCGCTAGCTCGCATGACCCGGCGCGAACTTCCGTCAGCGCAACCTGATTACAGAACTTCACGGGCGCCGCGACCCGGCGTGATCTTCCGTGATCATGATCGTGAGCTTGATCACGGAACATCGCCGCTGTCCAGGAGGCCTGTCGCGTGACTCATGATCGGGTCGGGGAGCCTTCGGGCATCGTGCGGAACCGTCAGGCGGGAACACGCGGCCCGGGCGGCCCCGGCGGCCCGCGACAGCGTCAGGGCGGCTTGGGTTGGTGGTCACGCCCGCCGCTAACAGCATCGTGGCCCGCCCTGTTGCTGTCAGCCACTGGATTTAACAGCAACGTGGCCCGTCCTGATGTTGTCCTGACAGCAACGGGGAGGGCCACGTTGCTGTCAAAACGGGCCGCTGACAGCAACAGGGAGGGCCACGATGCTCACGCTGCCCCGGCGGCAGTTCGATGCCCGGTCTGCGGACAAGTCGTTGCCTTGACTTAAAGGCGCCTTTAAGCGCGATGGTTGATCTCCTCACCCGATCGTGAAGGAGATGACCGTGAATCATGTTCCGGAGCCCGCAAGTGTCGCATGCTCGCTGAGTCAGGGCGACCTGGCCCGGCGCGCTGACCGCTGGCGAGTGCTGGCCGAGGGCGCGCTCGAGCAGGTGTCCAGGACCGAGCGAGGCCAGCGGCTGACGTTCAGGGCCGATCCGGGAGTTGCCGCTGAGCTTGAGGAACTCTCCGCGCTCGAACGCGACTGCTGCTCCTTCGCGACATGGTCGGTGGACCAGGTCGGCGGCCAGTTCGTACTCGACATCAGCGCGGCGGGTGATGCAGGGGTGCAGGCCGTGCAAGCCCTGTTCGGCGACTTGCCGCGATCGGGCAGTGCGAGCAGGGCGGGCAGTGCGGGTTCCGGTGCCGTGGCATGATCGCGGAGCGCCGGCCTAATTCAGTGAGCTCACCTCGGTGAAAAGCGGGCACTCGGCCAGGCTCGGGCATTCGCAGGCAGCGGCCATTTCAAGCCACTCCTGCGCCTGCCGCGCTCGCTCGATCTCCGCTGCGACCGCTGGCAGCCGCGCGGCGGCGACCCGCCGCAGTGCGCTGATCGACTCCTTGCCTGCCGGCGCCGCAATGAGCACGTCCTTGATCTGGTCAAGCGAGAGGCCAGCCCGCTTGGCCGTGTCAATCACGGCGAGAATCTCCAGGCAGGCGCGCGAGTACCGGCGCTGCCCGCTGACGCGGATCGGCGCAGGCAGCAGGCCGATCTGCTCGTAGTACCTGATCGAGGAAGCACGGCGCCCCGCCTGCCGGGCGAGGTCGCCGATCGTCAGCAGGTCAGCTGGCATCTGGCCGCACTCCATTACTTCGAGTTGCCTGGTACCAGGCCGATGCTACGCGGCCCCGCTGATGCCAGTAGTACGCCCAGCCGCTGACGCCAGGACAAGTATGTTACGTGGGTGGCAACTATCGATGACGTGGTCCAGATGGCGCTGGAGCTTCCCGAGGTCACCGAAGGTGAGCGGCACGGCAATAAGACCTGGTTCGTCGCTGGCAAGGTGTTCGCGTGGGAGCGGTCGTTCAGCAAGGCGGACATCAAGCGCTTCGGCGACGAGTCGCCGCCGGAGGGCCCGATTCTCGCGGTGTCGGTCGAGGATCTCAGCGAAAAGGAAGCGGTGCTAGCCGCCCATCCGGACGCGTTCTTCACGATCCCGCACTTCGACGGCTACTCGGCCGTGCTCATCCAGTTGGAGCGAGTCTCGAACAGCGACCTGCGCAATGCGCTGACCGACGCCTGGCTCGCCAGCGCGCCGCCGAAGCTGGCAAGCCGGTACTTCAAGGACTGAGCGCGAACGCGCCTACCCGTCCTCACCGCGGAACGCCTCGCGGATGCGGCGAGCCGAGAACGGGTGATGAGATCATGCGATCGGTGGCAGTGAGCTTTACGGTGATCGGAATCCTGTTAGCGGGAGCCGTCGGTCCGCTAGGAAGCGTGCGCGCGGCACTAACTGCTGCCGCCACCGATAACGTGGCCATGGTTGCGGGGCTTGAACCCTGCCGACCTTGGCCGACAGAATTAATAAATTGCTGGTGTCAGGCTGGCGACTACCGCCGAACACCGGTGCTGTCTCGAGATCGCGCCGTCGGCGACGCGGATTAGGCGGACACTTCGGAGCGCGGCAGAAGCGACTCGCAGTGTGCCGACAGCCGGGAGCTATGCTGCGCTTCGAGGTTAGTGGCCGCGGAACGCCTCCTCCAGCCACCACGAGCCCCGGTTCGCCGTCACCTTGGCGTCGATCAGCAGCGGGCGGTCCCTTGGCCCGTCCAGCCACTCCCGTACCGGAGCCAGGTCGCCGCGCTGGCGCACCCGGGCCGCCGCGCAGCCGAATCCCCGCCCGATCTGCGCGATGTCCACCGGCGGGAACCGCACCGTGTCGAGCGGATACCCGTCAGGCCCGAAGTGGTGCACCTCAGCGCCATAAGCGTCGTCGTTGTAGACCACGATGACCATGGGCAGCTTCAGCCGCACTGCGGTCTCTAGCTCGCTGATCCCCATCAGCGCGCCGCCGTCGCCCAGCGCCGCCACCACGAGCCGGTCCGGGCTGGCGATCGCCGACCCGATGGCCGAGCCCAGTCCCAGCCCCACCGACTGATAGGCCTGTGTAAAGGTGAACCCGTTCACGTCGGGCACCGACATGAACATCGCCGGGTAGCCGATGAAGTTGCCCGAGTCGATCGCGACGATCCGCTCGGCAGGCAGCAGGTCATCGAGCGCGATGCTGAGCGTCCGAGGGTCGATCGCGTTCCCGTCGCTCTCGTCGTCGTACGGCACGTCGCGCCAGCGAATCCCGGCAGCGATCCGCTCCCGCAGTTCGACCGACCGGTAGCCGGTCTGGCTGCCGCCCTCGCCGAGCGCCCCCGCGACGGCGGCAGCCGTCAGCGCGACATCGCCGATCACGCGCAGGTGCACCGGCCGGTGCGCGCCCAGCGCCGCCCGCTCGAGGTCGACCTGAGCCACCACGGTTTCAGGGCCGATCAGCGCGCCGTGCCGCAGCGTCCACATGTTCAGCGAGCAGCCCCAGCCGATCACCAGGTCCGCCCCGGTGATCAGCTCGGCCGCCAGCGGAGACGCGAAGCCGCCGCTGACGTCAAGATCCCACGCATAGCCTTTGAACAGTCCCTTGGCGGCAGCCGACGTCGCGACTAGGGCACCGCAGCGGTCGGCAAGAACCTGCAGGTCGGTCGCGGCGTCGGCATGGCGGGCGCCGCGCCCGGCGATGAAGACAGGCCGCTCCGCACGGCGGATCGCGGCGGCGAGCCGCTCGACGTCCGCATCGCCGGGTTCACGGCCCGGCGTCCGCGCCCAGCTCGGCATCGACGCTCGCGGCGGCCGGTCTTCCGGCGGGTCGCACTCGGCCGCCTGAACATCGAGCGGCAGCGCGAGTATGACTGTGCGCCGCTCGGTCGCGGCGAGCTGGTAGGCCCGCACGGCGTCGTCGATGGCGAACCCGGGCGAGTGCAGCCGCGCCGGCACGGCGCCGATGCTCCTGGCCAGCGCGGACACGTCGATGCGGAAGTTGGACTGGGTGGCGCTGGCAGCGACGTCGGCCGCGAGCACCACCACCGGCGTGCGGCTCTTGGCCGCCTCGGTGATGGCGGTGATCGCGTTGGTGAGCCCGGGACCCTGGTGCACCGAGACGATCCCGGGGCGGCCGGTGATCCTGGCCCAGCCATCGGCCATGCTGGCCGCGCCGTTCTCATGGCGCGCGGCGACGAACCTGGCGCCGCGCCCGATCAGCGCGTTGGTCACGTGGAAATTGCCGCTGCCGACCAAGCCGAAAACGGTGTCCACGCCCAGGTCAGCCAGCACGTTGCCGACCGCGTCGCTGACTCGCATCAGCCGCGCTCCACCAGTGCGAGCGCGCGGCACGGGCTGCCTGACCCGCCGGTGATCGGCAGCGGCCCGGCGATCACGACTGAGCCGGTGACCGGCAGCCTGGCCAGGTTCTGCAACTGGGTCAGCCCGTACTTGCCGGCCCCGAGCAGCGACGCGTGGCACGGGAACGGCGTGTCGAACGAATGCGCCGTCCCGGCGTCGGTGCCGACCGTCTCCACGCCGAACCCGAGCAGTGGCGACTCATCCGCCAGCCACTTCGCGCACTCGACGGACACGCCGGGCGTGTGCGGCCCGGTCTCGTTCGCGTTGAGGAACTCCTGCTGGCTGCCCGAACGCACGTCCCAGCCCGTCCGGTACAGCAGCCAGCCGCCCTCGGGCAGCGACCCGTGCTCGCCCTCCCAGGTCTTGATGTGATCAACCTCGAGCAGGAAGTCGGGGTCAGCCGCCGCGTGCGCGCTGAAGTCGAGCACCACCGCGGGGGCGATCAGCCGGCTGACGGGCACCTGCGCCACGTCCTCGCCGTCCCGGCCCGTCGCCCAGTGCACCGGGGCGTCGAAGTGGGTGCCGGTGTGCTCGCCGGTGCTGAAGTTGTTCCAGTACCAGCCAGGGCCGCGCTCGTCGTAGCGGCTGATCTCCTGCAGCGAGAACGGGATCGTATTGCCGAACGGGGGCGGCAGCTGGATGATCGGCGTGTCCGCGCTGAGCGGCGACGTGAGATCGATTACCTCGATACTGCCAAGACGCAGCCCCGCGATCAGCGAGTCAAGTACCGGCATTTTCTGCGTACCTCCTGCCGCATGCATAACTTCAATGACGGTGTACAGCCTGCCCCAGCCCGGCCCGCCGTGGGAAGCCGGATGGGCTGGTGGCTTGCTTTCATCATGATCTGTACAGTTCAGCCCAGGAAGGTAGATGTCGTAGTCGTGGCGGCGGCCCGGCCCAGAAGCGCTTTTCAGGAGGTCCATGATGGAGTCGGTCGCCGGTGCGGGCGTCGTGGTCACGGGTGGCGGCAGCGGCATCGGCGCCGCGCTTGCCCGCCGGTTCTCCGCCGAGGGCGCCCGGGTCGTGGTGAACGACCTGGACGGCGACCGCGCGGCGGCGGTGGCCGCGTCCTGCGAGTCGACTGGGGATGGCCGCGCGACTGCCATTCCCGGTGACGCGTCGAGTGAGGACGGGGTCGCCGCGCTGATCGAAGCCGCGCGCGCCGAGCTCGGCGAGATCGACCTGTACTGCGCGAACGCCGGGATCGCCCGGCGCGGCGGCCCCGAGGCGCCCGAGTCGGACTGGGCGGACTCCTGGCAGGTCAACGTGATGGCGCATGTCCGCGCTGCCCGGCTTCTGCTCGGCCCGTGGCTGGAGCGGGGCAGCGGCCACCTGATCTGCACCGTGTCGGCCGCCGGGCTGCTGTCGACCCCAGGCTCGGCGCCGTACGCGGCGACCAAGCATGCGGCGCTGGCGTTCGCCGAGTGGCTGTCGCTCACGCACCGTCACCGGGGCCTCACCGTGCAGGCGATCTGCCCGATGGGCGTACGGACGGGGATGTTCCCCGGCGGCGATGCTCGGTCAGAGAAGCTGCTCGGCCCCGACGCGATCATGCCCGAGCAAGTCGCTGACGTGGTGATGGAGGCGATCGCGGACGGGCGGTTCCTCATCTTGCCGCACCCCCAGGCCGGCGAGATGTACGCGGGCCGCGCCGCCGAGCCCGACCGCTGGCTCAAGGGCATGAACAAGCTGCAGCAGTGGCTGGAAGACGACTCAGCGTGACCGCGGACCCGGGTCGCGGCCTGGTGCGGTCCTGTGCCACAGGAGCGATGTTCCGTGATCAATGTTCGCGGGCATGATCACGGAAGCCAGTACGGGTTCCAGCGGCCGCCGCGCGGTTCCATCGGGGAGCCTTTCCGGCATCGCGAGGGAGAGTTCTCGCTCCAAGGAGTTTTTTCAGTCAACGGAACTGAAAACCATCCCCGGAGTGACAAGTCTCCCCGATAACTCAGTGAAAGGCTCGCCGCCGACCAGCCAGAGGTTGACCTTCCAAGACCCCGAGTCACCCGACAGCCTCCCTGACCTGGGTGATCTTCCGTGATCACGGTCCCGAACATGATCACGGAAACCAGTACGGGTCCCGGAGGCTGCCGCGCGGCTCATGATCAGGATGGGGGAGCCTTTTCGGCAGCGTGGAGGAGAGTTCACGCTCCGGGGAGTTTTTTCAGTCAATCGGGCTGTTGCTGAATTGGATTGGCTACAAAATGATCTCCACCAAGGCAGCGCGTGGGCCGGTAAATCGCGTCCAGTGCCCCACATAGGTGGTCGATATGGTGGGTTAGCGGGGTTCGTGCCCCGCCGGGACCCGGCGGAACCCGATTCAGCAACAGCCCGAATAGGACTGAAACTCTTCCTCAAGTGTCTCCTCTTGCTTCCCGTGCGGGCTCTTGGTTCACGTACTGCGGAGCTCTCAGTTCACGTGCTGCCGGGCTTTGCAGGCCGGGCTGCATCGGCGAGCGGTGCCGGACCAGCCTCGGCCGCGCAAGATCGTCGCGATTTGCGCGGCGGTCTGGCAGGGGCGGTCGTTGACGTCGCTCCAGCCGTAGCGCATAACTGTGATGCCCTGCGCCGTGATCGCGTTGACACGCCTGAGATCCTGCCAGCGCTGGCTTTCCGGGTGCGCCATGCGGCCGTCTAGCTCGACGCATAGGTGATAGTCCCGGTAGAGATTGTCGAGGTACCGGCTGCGGTTGCCTTCGGCGAGCTTGACCTGCCGGCTGGCCGGCGGAAGCCGGTGAGGCCGTTCTACATAATGCACGTAACGGTATTCGAGCAGCGAGTGAGCCCCGCCGCCGAGCTGGCCGAGCGCCTCGGCGAGCTCGGTCCGCCAGCGGAGCTTCTTGCGGGCCCGCATCGCCTGGGCGATCAGCTCCGGGACGGTAAGCCCGCGCTGGCACGCGGCACTGGCCGCGGCCAGTGCCGCGTCGAAGGTTGCCGACTGCGCGACCAGGTCGAGCACCGTCTCCTCGATCCGGGTTCGCGGCGGCAGCATGATCGGGTGCACTGTCTGAGTCAGCCGAGCCGACCTGTGCACGACGACTCCGGCCGGCGGCCGTATCCGGCGGGACTCGGGGATCGTGACGTGGATCAGCGAACTGGGCAGGTCGGTCAGGCCGGACAACTCGGCCGCGGTCTCGTGGCTGAGTGCGGCGTGAGGTCCGGCCCGCAGGATCGCGCTCCACAACTCCCCTTGCCTGCGGGACAAGCCGGCCTGCACGAGATAGACGCCCGGGCCTGTTCTCGACCAGCGTCCCGACCGCAGCCGCCACTCAATGGCCGGTGGCGTCATCCCGCCGGCAAGGGCCTGGCGACGGGAGATGACCCCGCCTTGGGTCCGCACTAGCTCACGGCAGCTCTCGGGCACGTTGTCAGGCATGTGCTCAGCCTGGCCAAGCCGCGCCACCAGGGCGAGCCGGCTTGCCTCCGCTGTGGATAACCGCAAGCAGGGGCCCTAGCGCACTGTGGGTTCCAGGTCGGAGATGAACTCGGTGAGCAGCCCGGCGAACTCTTCGGCCCGCTCGAGGTGCGGGGCGTGCCCGGCGCCGTCGATGACCTGCACGCCGTCCCGCCACAGGCTCGGGATGGCGAGCTGGCGCAGGTAGGGCAGGCTCACGAGCTGCTCGCTGCCGCCCTGGATGACGGCGATCGGCAGGCGGAGCCCGGTGACGATCGCTACCTCGTCGGCGAATCTGCCCTCGCCGATGCTGGCGAACATCCCGGCCCGGGCGGCGCCGTCAGTGCGCAGGATGTCGCTGGTGAACTCGCCGGGGGAGAGCGCCGAACCGGGTGCCGTCATGCTGGCCGCGTAGGCCTGCGCGGCTTCGGCGTCTACGTCGGCGGTGAAGCCGATGCTCATCGCCGGATTCGGCAGGAAAGCCTGGCCCATCTGGGCGGCCTCGGCGACGGGCGGAGCCCCGAAGATCACGAATCCAGCTGCCCGGGGGAGCGCGGGGGCCGCCTCGATCACGACATGGCCGCCGAGGCTCCAGCCGACGAAGACGGCGTGACTGGCGTCCAGGGCCGCGGCGAGTGCTGCCAGCACCGACGCGTAGCCGGGCAGCGAGTATCGCGCCGGGTCGGCGGCAGGAGCCGAGTCTCCGTGGCCGGGAAGATCGATGGCCAGGCAGCGGAATCGCTGCCCGAACTCGCCGTCAAGGAGCGGGCGCCAGGTCTGCGCCGACATCGAGTTTCCGTGCACGAATACGACCGGCTGGCCATTTCCCGGACTACGCAAGAACGCCACTTTCTGGCCGTCGATGCTGATCGTTTCCTGCGTCACGGCGCGCCCCTTAGCCGATTGGCCGCTCCGGCGATCGCCGGCTCGACCACCATGGCACCGCGCAGGCGAGCACGGCAAGGGCCAAGGTAGGCAGATAGATCGTGAGTCAGTCTGTCTGCTTCGATCAAGGAGCGACTCCGGTCCGCCCGCGGTCGGCCCCCCGACTTGCGTGCCACATCGCGAGCCCGACGAGCAAAGCGATGACAAGCGTCGGAATAAAGAGCGTGCCAGCCCGTCGCCCGCCGAATACGGCGCTGTCGACCCAGTCGTAGGCGAGCAGCGGATAGGCAGGCACGGCCAGCAGGGCGAGCAGCCGCCTGATCAAGGTGAAGTTCCTGACCCTGCGCAGCTGCCAGCCACGTCGCGGGCCCGGTGAGCAGAACACCGCGCCGATTTCCATGGCCACGGCCAGCGTCAGCCCGAGCGCAACGCCGTTGAACCGCGGAATGGCGACGTCGAGATAAGCAAGCGAGATCACGCCGAGCGCCACCGGCACAATCACGGTGACCATTGCCAGGCCGGCCGCGAGCCGCGATGTCCTGCGCTTGAGCACGGGGTAGACAATCATGGCAACGATGGCCGCACAGGCCGCGATCGCCATGATGATCACGTCGGCCCACACCCCGCGATACACCAGCCGCTGACTCGACGGGAGGAGCCGCGCGAACCCGGTCAGCCGGATATAGACGTATATTAGGTGTGACAAGTAAAGAAAGAGCATAATCGGGACGATGAGGCTGAAAATGGCAACCGTGTTGCGCCAGCTGCCGCTCGCGCCAGGCCCGTCACCGGCCGTGCGGAGCAGGCGCAGCCTGGTACGCAGGCCGCCGACCATGAGGTCGATGGCGTCCATGGGGCTCGGCCTTTTCTTGCCAGCTGGTGCCGCGGCGAGAAGCACCCCGATCATCTCCTCTCCGTAAGTGCGCCGGTGGGCTGGCGGGTACCAGGCGAGAAGGGCGCGGTAATGGCGTTCGAGTGCCGCGAGATCGCTCATCGGGCGGCTCCGAGTTGCCCGCCTGAGCGGCTCATGCGCAGTCGCGTGAAGGCGGCCCAGACCAAGGCGCCAAGCACGACAGGCGGGGCGAACTCGGAGATTGCCTGGGCGGCTGGCGTCAGCGTGTCGAAGTCGACGCCGGCGAAACTCAGGATGGTCACCAGCATGCCGGACAGCGGGATCGCGACCGCCAGGCTTATCAGCCTCCGGCCGGCCGGGCTGGCCAGCGCCGGCAGCCCGGCCAGGGCGACGATCCCGACCCCGATCGCCGCGACGGGCTGCGGCACCGGATAGTGCGTGGGAATGACGCCGGTGATGTAGGCGGCGGTGGCGGCGTACGGCAGAGCCATGAGGACGCCGGCGGGCGTGATCACGCCCGCGGCGTGCCGCGGTCCTGGCGAGGTCACCAGGGCAACGGCCTGGACGGCCAGCAGCACGCTGACCGAGGTCAGCCCGGCGATAAAGAAATAGCCGATCGTGGCGGTCCGGACGAGCACAGCCAGGGCGGTGACGGCCGACAGCACCGCTGCTGCCCGCCGCGGCCCGGCCGCCGCGAGCACCGCCGGGGCAAGCAGGAGAGCCACGACCAGCAGCTTGACCTGGGCGGACCCGTGCAACGCCGATGGCAGCAGGTAGTCGACGGTCTGCGGCGAGGTAGCCGCGAGCAGCACCGGAGCGATCAGCGTAGTCAGCGCGAGCGCGTTCCGCCAGCTAGGATCGGGCGTCCCCGCGAGCGCGGCGCGGAGCCGGACGCGCAGCCCGCCGCCGAACATGTCCAGCGTCTCAGCGATGCCGGGCCGCTGCTGGCCCGGCTGAGCGGATGCGAGCAGCACGCCGATCATCTCCTCGCCGTAGGTGCGGCGGTGCTCGGCCGGGTAGCAGGCGAGCAGCCGGCGGTAGCGGTGTTCCAGCATCGTCACGGCGCTCATCACGCACCTGCCGCGAGCGTCTTGAGCCGGCTGGCCGCGACGCGGGCATTGGCCTGCATGCGCGCCGCCTCGGTTTCGAGCATCGCGATGCCGTCCGGCGTCAGCTTGTAGTACCGGCGCAGCCTGCTGTCGACGATCTCCTCGCGATCGACGTCGATGACGCCGTCGGCGCGCAGCCGGTCAAGCGCCGCGTAGAGAGTGCCGGCGCGCAGCTTGACCCGGTCTCCCGAGATCTCCGCGACATCGGTCATGATCCCGTACCCGTGCTGCGGCCCGGCCGCGAGCGCGGTGAGGATCAGGAACGTAGGTTCCTGAATCGCCTGCCTAGTCATATCGCAGTTATATACCGATGGTCGGTACTTGGCAATCATGCGGCGCCGGAAGATGGGCAATCTTCCCGATGACCCGGCCGATCGTGCTCGCTTAGCGTCGTGCCGACTGATCAACCAGCAACTGGCAGGAGAACGCAGATGCCACTGTTCATGGATGTCCACAACATCGACGGCGGGGTAGCGATCGACGACGTCGCCCACGCCCACCTCGCCGACCTGCAGGCCCAGGGCAAGCACGACGTGCAGTACCTGAAGTACTGGGTCGACGAGGCGCAGGGGAAGGTGTTCTGCCTGGTGGAGGCTCCTTCCGCGAACGCGGCCGCCGACGTGCACAGGGAGGCCCACGGCCTGGTCGCCGACCAGATCTTCCAGGTGCAGGAAGGCGCCTGACCGGCCGTGATCACGAACCCGGCATGATCACGGAACCTCGTCCTAAGTCCGGGGAGCTGTCAGTGCGGGGGCGGCAGGCGCAATGTTCCGTGATCAAGGACGCGGGCGTGATCACGGAACATCGCACCTGTCCTGACCTGGGCGATCTTCCGTGATCACGCCCACGGACATGATCACGGAACATCACTCCGGTCCCGGAGGCTGCCGCGCGGCTCGTGATCAGGATCGGGGAGCCTTTTCGGCTCCTGGGGGGAGAGTTTTCGCTCCGGGGGGCAGTGGCGGTCTCGAGTGACGCGTTCGCGAGGTCGGCGCCGGCCAGGTCGCGGGAGACCCACTGAACACCGTTCGCCGGCGGCGGGCTGACCTGCCGGCGGCGGGCTGACCTGCCGGCGGCGGCCTGACCTGCCCGGCCGGGCTTGCCGTCGGGCAGGTGCTGTCAGCCCGCCCGGCGGTGCCGGGGAGCATGGCGGCGACCCAGGCCGGCCGGGGCGAGCCCGGCATAGGCCCAGGGAAAGCGCTTCGAGAACATCCGAGCCGGCTCCGGCTAGCCCGGCCCCAATGGCGTGATGCCTGGACGCGCGCTGAGTCGACTTGGCTTACCCAGGCGGCCCCGGCGGGACGTCGAGCGACAGGCGGAGGTCACGCGACGAGCGCCCGACCGTCACGGTGAATGGCCCGGCGGCCCGCGCCCAGCCGCCCGCCTCCTCGTCCCACCGGGCGAAGACCCGCGCCGGCAGCCGCAACGTCACCTCCGTCCGCTCTCCCGGCCCGGCCTCGGCGATGCCGAAAGCGGCGAGGACGCGCGGCGGCCTGCCGGGTTCGCCGCCCGGGCCGGCCAGGTAAGCCTGGACGACCTCGCGGCCGGAGCGGTCTGACGTATTGGCGAGAACTACCCGCACGGCGACATCGTCGTGCGGCTGCTGGCCCGTGGCTGCCAGCTGGACGCTTTCGTAGCTCCAGCTGGCGTAGCCGAGGCCATGGCCGAACGCGAAGAGCGGCTCGGTGCCGGCCGCGTCGTAGCCCCGGTAGCCGATCAGCAGGCCCTCGTCGTAGTCCAGGGTGCCGCCGGGCTCCGCCGGGATGGCGTGCAGCACAGGGCAGTCGGCCTCGGCGGCCGGCAGCGTCACCGGCAGCCGGCCGCCCGGCTCGGCGTCGCCGAGCAGCACGTCGGCCAGCGCCTCGCCGAAGGCCTGGCCGGGGATCCAGGCCTGGAGCACCGCAGCCACGTCGCCGGCCCAGGGCATCAGGACCGGCATGCCCGCGTTCACGACCACGACCGTGTTCGGGTTGGCCGCCGCGACGCGGCTGACCAGCTCGTCTTGCCGGCCAGGCAGGGCGAGCCCGGGCCGGTCGAAGCCCTCGCTCTCGGTCAGCTCGGCCGAGCCGATCACCACGACGGCGGCGTCGGCCGCGCGGGCGGCCCGAACGGCGGCCTCGATCAGCGTGTCGTCATCCACCGCGGGGGCGATGCCGCACCTGATCGCGACGGGGCCCTCGCCGTCCCGCGCCGGCCTGAACTCGACGCTCAGCTTGACCTGCTGGCCTGCCCGCAGGTCGGCGCCCGCCCTGACCTGACCCGGGTTGGTCATCGCCTGGACCGGGTCAGCGGGCACAGCGGTCGGCCGGTCGGCCACGACCTCGCCGTCGACGGTGATCGTCAGGCGCCCGACCCCGGCCGCCCCGATCACGTGCGGGCCGCTCGCTTCCGGCCGGTAGAGCAGGTCGAGCCGGATGCTGCCGCTCTCACCCCAGCCGATGCCGGGCGGGAACCCGTCCCACCACGCGAACGACGCCGCCTTCCGGTGCTCGCTCCGCAAGACCGCGCCGTCGGCCGAGACGAACGTCAGCCGCACGCCGGGCTCGCCCGTCACCGGGTCCGTCAGCGAGGCCAGCGGCGGCACGGGCACGGTCGCCCAGGTCTGGCAGCCTTCGGCTACCACCACATCGGCCTGCGCGGCCAGCCTGGCCTTGAGCGCGGCGGCGGGAGCGGAGACGCTGACCGGAGCGACGACGACGGCACCGCCGCCCTGGATGGTCGGCCGCAGCGCGTTCGGCCCGATCACCGCCAGCCGGGTCAGCGCGCGAGCGTCAAGCGGCAATGTCCGGCCTGGGTTGGCCAGCAGCACGAACGACGCCGCCGTGGCCCTGCGCAGCAGGGCGGGCTCGATGAACCGCACCGCGGCTGGCGGCTGGCCGGCCGGGTCGGCCGGGTCTGCCAGGCCGGCCCTGAGCGCGCCGGCCGCGCTGGGCGGCGGCGCGAGGGCGCCGACTGTGCGGGCGAGGTCAAGCAGCCTGATCAGCTTGTCGTCGAGCACCGCCTCGGTGACCAGGCCGGCGGCGACCGCGCTGGCCAGCTGCTCGCCCCAGGGACCGTCCGGGCCGGGCATGGACAGGTCGAGCGTCGCGAGCGCGGTCGCCGTGGTGCTGCGGGCCGCGTGCCAGTCTGAGGTCACGACGCCGGCGAACCCCCACTCGCCCTTGAGCACCTCGGCGAGCAGCCGCCCGTTCTCGGTCATCGGCACGCCGTTGACCTTGTTGTAGGCGGCCATGACCAGGGCCGTGCCGCCGTCGCGCACGCAGCACTCGAACGGCACCAGGTACAGCTCCCGCAGCACGTGCTCGGCGATCCGCGCGTCGTAGCTCCAGCGCTTGGTCTCAGAGTCGTTGCCCGCGTAGTGCTTGACGGTCGCGGCGACGCCGGCCGACTGCAGGCCCTGGACGTAGCCGACGGCGATCCTGGCGGTCAGTTCCGGGTCCTCGGCGAAGCACTCGAAGCCGCGGCCGCCGAGCGGCGTCCGCATCAAGTTGATGGTCGGGCCGAGCAGGACGTCGATGCCCTTGCTCCTTGCCTCGGCGCCGAGCGCCGAGGCAAGCTCGGCCACGAGGGCCGGATCCCAGGTCGCGCCGAGTGCCGACGGGCACGGCAGGCTGGTGGACGGCTGGCGCTCGTCCAGCCTGGTGCCCCTGGCGCCCGCCGGGCCGTCGGACATGATCATGGGCCGCAGGCCGAGGGCCTCGGCGCCCTGGGTGCTCCAGCTGTCCGCGCCGGTCAGCAGCAGCACCTTGTCGTTGAGTGACAGCCCGGCTATGAGCTCGCCATCTCTGGCTGGCCCGGTGCCGACTGCGCTGGTCGTCTGGGCGCCCGCCCGGCCGGAAACCCGGCCGGGCGAGGTCCGCCCCTCATGGTGAGCAGGCATGCGTACTGCGCTCAGCCGACTGGCTTCAGGTGCAGGACGGTGGCCAGGATGTACGGATCGTTCGGCACCGGATTGTTGTACTGGTTCGACGCCGTCGGCCAGCCCGTGTAGTTCTTGGTGCTGTACTCGTACCAGGCCGCGCCGTACAGCAGCGGGATCACCGGCGCCTGGGTGGCGAGCACCTGCTGCATCGTGTTCAGTGCGGTCTGCTGCGTGCTGGCGTTGTCGGTGCCGGCGAACTGCGCCATGGCCTCCTGTGCCTGCGGGCTGGAGAACCGGCCGTAGTCACCGGCGGCCGGCTTGCCGATCGGCGCGCTCTGGGAGCTGTCGATCCAGTTCTGGAAGTAGTAGTACGGGCTGGGGCCCTGGTTGCTCCAGTGGATCATCGCGTCGAAGTTGCCCACCGGGTAGTCGGCGTACCACTGGGTGGCCTGGACGCCGTCGAACGACACAACGAAGCCCTCGGCGTTGAGCTGGGTCGCGATCAGCTGGGCGTCGGTCGCGTAGTCGGTGTAGGCCGACGGGTCCTCAATGGCGAACTTGATTGTCTTGCCGTTCTTGGTCCACTTGCCGTTCACCTTCTGCCAGCCGTCGCCGGTCAGGATCTGGCTGACCTTGACCAGGTCGGACGTCGGGCTGAGGTCATTGGCGAACCGCTGGTCGACCAGCGGCGAGTCGACCGGCAGCAGCAGGCCGCCCGATGAGGTGGCAGGCGGCTCGTACGCGGTCTCGCCCTGGGTGGACAGCTGCTGGCGGTCGATGCCGGCGCTGATGGCGAGCCTGACCTTCGGGTCGTTGAGCGGCGCCCTTGTCGTGTTCAGCCACAGCGTGACCACGTTGTTGTCGGAGAACCACGGCTTGCCCGAAGTCCACGTGTGGAAATCTGTGCTCTTGCTGAGGAAGTTGCTCTCGACATTGCTCACGTCGTTGCCGGCGTAGTCGATCTGGCCGTTGGACAAGGCCGGGTTGGCCGTGGTGTTGCTGACGAAGTTCGGGAAGATGATCTCGGGAACAGCCAGCTTGCTCTTCTGCCAGTAGAAGTTGTTCTGGCTCAGCGTGTACTTCTGGGCGGAGAACTGGGAGACCACGTAGGGCCCGGTGCCGACCGGGTCGGGGTCAGCGAACGTCACCGGGTTCGACACGCTCTGCCAGATGTGCTGCGGGACGATGTACATCTGCCCGATGAGGAACAGGTTCGCGTACTCGGGCTGGTCGTAGGTCAGCACCGCGGTCGTCGCGTTCGGGGCGGTGGCGCTCGCCGGGACCGGCGGCGGGGTGTTCGGCGTCAGCGTCGGATTGTTCTTCAGCAGGTTGAAGCTGAACGCCACGTCGGCCGCCGTCAGCGGCTTGCCGTCGCTGAACCTGACGCCCTGGCGGATCGTGAACGTGAGCGTCCTGCCGCCGTTCGACCAGCTGTACTTCGTGGCCAGCCAGGGAGTGGGCGCCTGCGTCGGCCGCATGATGTTGAACATCAGCAGCGGCTCGTAGACCAGCGCCGTCGAGTTATTCGAGTTGCCGAGCGACGTCGACACGTACGGGTTGAATGACTTGCTGAACGTCTCGCCCGTGTTGTCGACGATGACCAGCGGCTTGCCTTGCGCCGCGGCCTGCTTGCCCGCTGTCGGGCTGCTGCTGCAGGCCGTGATCGCGAGGCTGAGCACGCCAGCGACGACCAGGCTCTTCATGACCGGAAGTTTCATTGCCTAGACTCCATAGTGCCCGGCCGGCTTTCGCCGGCCTGTCTTGTATGACCGTGCGGGTCTTTTCGGGAACTGTGCGGCGCGGGTCGGCCGGGCCTGCCTCCGCGCGGTGGTGTTGTCGTGCGGCCTCAGGCCTCCTTTCGGGCGAGCGGCGCTCGCTGAGCCTGGTCAAGCCCGCTCGCGTGCAGCCAGCAGGCACTCAGCTGTTGTGGTGCGACCTCGACCGGTGCCGGGACTTTCTCGGCGCAGATCCGCATCGCGTGCGGGCACCGCGGGTGGAACCGGCAGCCCGGCGGGGGAGTGGCGAGGCTGGGCGCGGCCCCCTTTCGGCGCATCGCGGTGCCGTGCGGCGCGGTACCGCGCACCGCGGCTCGCGGCCGCGCTGGGTCAGGCGCCGCGCCGAGCAGCAGCTCGGTGTAGGGATGGGCGGGCTTGCCGGTCAGCGCCCGCGCCGGGCCCGACTCGACGATCTGGCCCGCGTACATGACCGCGATCACGTCGGCGAGGTAGCGCGCCGAGGCGATGTCGTGCGTCACGTACACGATCGACAGGCCGTCGTCGTCGCGGAGGTCGGCGAGCAGGTTGAGCACCCCGAGCCTGATCGACACGTCGAGCATGGAGACCGGCTCGTCGGCCAGCAGCAGCCTCGGCCGGACCGCGAGTGCCCTCGCGATCGCGACCCGCTGGCGCTGGCCGCCGGACAGCTCGTGCGGGTACTTGCCCGTGAACGACGCGGCCGGGCTCAGCGAGACCCGGTCGAGCAGGCTATCGACGGACTGGTCGAGAGATGGGCCCGCCAGCTTGTGCACCAGGAGCGGCCTGGCCAGGTGATAGCGGACGTCATGGACCGGGTTGAGCGAGGAGAACGGGTCCTGGAGCACGAGCTGGACGTCGCGGGCGTAGGCCCGCCGCGCGTGCGCGGCGGGCCTGCGCCCGTCCAGCAGCAGCTCTCCGCTTGTCGGCCTGGTCAGCTGGGCCAGGAGCCTGGTGAGAGTCGACTTGCCCGACCCGCTCTCGCCGACGATCGCCGTGATGCCGCCTCGCGGCACGGCCAGGCTGACGTCGTCGACGGCGTGCACCACGCCGCCGCGCGGGGCCAGCCTGGTGCTGCGGATCCTGAAATGCTTGGTCAGCCCGCGCGCTTCGAGCAGCGGCGCCTCGGCCAGTTTCTGGCTGGCGAGCACCTGGCCTCTGCCAGTCATGACCCGCTCCTCTCGCTGACGTTCGCTCCGGCGAGTTCTTCCGGTGCCAGGCCAGCGCCGTCGTTCAGCCAGCAGGCGACCTGGCCGGCGGCTCCGGCGGCCGCGGTGCCTGGCTGCCGGAGCCCCGGCGCTCGCAGCGGGGGCGATTCGGTCGCGCAGCGGTCGAACGCATGGGCGCACCTGAGGCGGAACACGCAGCCGTCCGGCAGCTGCCGCAGGTCGGGCGGCGAGCCGGCGATGCCGGTCATCCGCTCCTTGGGACCGTGCAGGCCGGGGAAGGAGTGCAGCAGGCCGCGGGAGTACGGATGCCGCGGTGACTGGTAGAGCTGTCCGGCCGGGGCCGACTCCACGATCCGGCCCGCGTACATCACCGCGATCGTGTCGGCGATCTCCGCCAGCAGGGAGAGATCGTGGGTGATGAAGAGCACCGCGAAGCTGAGCCCGGCCCGCAGGTCCATCACCTCGTCCAGGATCTCGCGCTGGGTGACGACGTCGAGCGCGGTCGTCGGCTCGTCCATGATCAGCAGCTGCGGGGTCAGCGCGAGCGCCATGGCGATCATGACCCGCTGCCGCATGCCGCCTGACAGCTCGTGCGGGAAGCTGGCGAGCCGCCCCGGCGGGATCCCGACCATCTCGAGCAGCTCGCCGGCCCTGGCCCGCCTGCCCGCGCGGTCGAGGTCGTGCCGGTGGGCCCGGAGCACGTCGGTGAGCTGGGTGCCGATCGTCATCACGGGGTTCAGCGCGTGCATGGCGCTCTGCAGGACGACGGCGAGCTGGTTCCAGCGCAGCTCGCGCAGCTGCGTCTCGCCCGCGGCCAGCAGGTCGACCTCGGCACGGCCGGTGCGGAACAGCACGCGCCCGCCCGTGATCACGCCGGGCATCCGCAGCAGCCGCGCGATCGCGTAGGCCAGCGTGGACTTGCCGCTGCCGCTCTCCCCGGCCAGCCCGAACACCTCGCCCCGGTGCAGCGTCAGGTCAGCGTCGCGCACCGCGTGCACGGCGGCATCGCCGAAGCCGTAGTCCACGGACAGGCCGGCTACCTCGAGCAGCGGACCGGTTGCTGTTGCCGGCGTGCTCATCGCCTCATCACTGTCACTCACCCGCCCCTTACCGTCCCTCACCCGCCCCTTACCGTCCCTCACCCGCCCCTCACCGCCCCTTTGAGCCGGTGATGACGGGAGTGAGCCCGAGCGGTATCCGGGACGGCAGGCCGGCGCGGCGGGCGGCGCGCCTGGTCAGGCCGACCGCGCGCAGGCGCGGGTTAATGAACTCGTCGATGCCGAAGTTCAGCAGCGCGAGCGCCGTGCCGAACAGGCCGACGGCGAGCCCGGGCGGCAGGAACCACCACCACTCGACGTGCACCTGCTGGGCGGCCTGGGCGCTCTGCGCCCAGTAGAGCATCGTGCCCCAGCTCCAGTGCGCGACGCTGATCACGCCGAGGAACGACAGTGCCGTGTAGGCGCCGACCCCGTAGATCACGGTGAAGAGGAACGACGTGGCGACGATCGGCACCAGGTTGGGCAGGATCTCGAACATCATGATCCGCCAGCCGCGTTCGCCGATGATCTGGGCGGAGGTGACGTAGTCCCGGTTCCGCATCGACAACGTCTGCGCCCGCAGGACCCGGGCCCCGAACGCCCAGCCGGTGACCGAGATCACCAGCCCGATGAGGAAGTCGTTCGGGTTGGCGGACTTGGACAGGAACCCGAAGATCACGATCAGCAGCGGCAGGGCCGGCATGACGAGGAAGATGTTGGCCAGCATCGAGAGCAGGTCGTCGAGCAGCCCGCCGTAGTACCCGGCGGTGACCCCGAAGATGACGGCCAGCGCGGTCGCGATGGCGCCGGCCACGAGGGCGACCAGGATCGTGCTGCGCCCCCCGGTCAGCAGCTGCGAGAGCACGTCCTGCTGTACCTGGGTCGTGCCGAGCAGGTGCGCGCCCGACGGCGGCCGCGGAATGCCCGAGGTCGTGGACACGCTGGCGTTCGGGTTGAAGGGGGCGAGCCACGGCCCGAGGATGGCCAGCAGGGTGAAGGCCAGCGCCAGGAACAGCCCGATCCTGATCTTGAGTGACTTCGGCAACTGCCATGCCCGGCTCCGGCGGCGCTGGCCTGCTTGACTCGGGTCGGCGCTGATGGAGCCGGTTCCGGCCGCTGCTGACATGTCAGGCCTCCTGCCGAGTTCGCGGGTCGAGTAACGAGTAAGCGAAATCCGCGATCAGGTTCGCGCCGAGCACCGCGAACGTGATGATCAGGAAAATGCCTTGGAGCAGCGGGTAATCCTCATTGCCAATCGCCTGCAGCAAGATGTAGCCAATTCCCGGATAGGAGAAGACGATCTCGGTGAGCAGAGATCCGGAGACGACGAAGCCTATGGCGAGCGAGAATCCGGACACGCTCGGCAAGATCGCGTTGCGGGCGGCGTAGCTGATGACGCGGCTCCCGCTCAGGCCCTTCGCCTGGGCGATCAGCACGTAGTCCTCGTCCATCGTGGTGAGCATCATGTTGCGCATGCCGATGATCCAGCCCGCTATCGAGCCGACCACGATGGTCAGCGCCGGGAGCACCGCATGGTCGAGCAGGCTGGACAGGAACGCCGCGTTCAGGCCGGGGTCAAGCGTCGTGGTGTCGTAGCCGGAGTTCTGCGGGAACCAGCCGAGCTTGGTGGCGAACACCGCCACGATCAGGATCGCCACGAAAAAATACGGCGCCGCCTGGAAAAAGGTCATCGCGGGCAGCACGTTGTCCAGCCAGGAGCCGCGCCGCCAGGCCGCGGCTATGCCGAGCAGCGTCCCGGCGACGAAGCTGATGATCGTGGCCAGCCCGACCAGCCCGATGGTCCAGGGCAGGGCGGCGCGGATCACGCTGGTGACCGTCGCCGGGTACGCGCTGAACGAGATGCCCAGGTTCCCGCGGGTCAGCTGGCCGAGGTAGTGCAGGTACTGAGCGATCAGGCTGAGATGGGTGCTGATGCCGTACTGCACGTCCAGGGCCTTGATCGTGGCCGGCGTGACGCGGGACTGCATGTGGCCGATGGCCACCTCGACCGGGTTGCCTGGCATGAGGCGGGGGATGAAGAAGTTCACCGTGATGGCGACGATCGCCGTCAGCACGTAGAGCACGAGCCGCCTGGTTATCAGCCGCATGCGGGTCACCGGCCTCCGGTCGCGTGGTCGGATGTGCAGCCGCAGCTTTCGCGGCGGACCAGCCGGGTCGGCAGCACGACGTCGCGCTCGGCGAACTCGCGCCCGTGCTGGCCCCGGCTGGCGACCATCGATCGCAGCAGCTCGAAGGCGGTCGCACCGAGATCTTGGATAGGCTGGCGCACCGTGGTGAGCCGCGGCCGAAGGTGCCGGGCCAGCGGGATGTCGTCGAAGCCGGTCACCGCGACCTCGCCGGGCACGTCGATGCCGTGCCTGGCCAGCTCGTGAATGACGCCGAGCGCGGCCTGGTCGTTAGAGCAGACGATCGCCCGCGGCAGCGCGACCTTTGCCTCGAGCAGCCCGCGTATGGCCTGCGCGCCGCCCGAGGCCAGGTAGTTGCCCTGCCACTGCGGCCCCTCGACGAAGGTCACGCCGGCGCTCGCGGCTTCCTCGGCGAGCGCGAGCCGCCTGGCGAGGTTGTCCGGGCTGTCCGCGTGGCCGGCCAGGTAGGCAAGGGTCTCATGGCCGTGATCGCGGATCAGGTGCCTGGCCAGCTCGGCTATTCCGGCGCCGTTGTCGCTCCTGACGTTGGCCGTGGTCTGGGTCGCGACGCCCGCCATGGTGACGACCGGCACCTGCCGCGAGAGCTGGGCGAGCCTGGTCGGCTCGAGCACCTGGTCGTGCAGGATCAGCCCGTCGCACTTGCGCGCCATGATCATGACCCGCCGGTGCGCGTCGTGCCCCTCGACGTCAACCGAGCCGATGATCAAGTTGAACCCGCGCCGCTGCGCGGCCACCTCGATGCCGCGGTTGATCACGTCGGTGAACTGCAGGCTCTCGTCTTCCTCGGCGATCGCGATCGTCCCGTCCGCGCTGTCTCCCCACGGCACGCGGCGAAAGACGACGCCGACGACCTCCTTGAGGCGGCCTGACAGGGCTCTGGCCGCGCCGTCGGGGACAAAGCCGAGCTCATGCACGGCCTGGAGCACGCGGTCCCTGGTCTCCTGGCGCGGGTTGCGATGCCCGTTGAGCACCCGCGACACCGACGCGATCGACACCCCGGCGGCCCGTGCCACGTCATAAATCGTCGGCGGCGGCTCAATGCCAGCCGTGCTCTCGGGACTGGCCGAAAGCGCCGGGTGCGCCTGGTGTGCCGGGAGGTTCGGTTCCGCCGAGAGGGTCGGGTGCGCCGGGAGCGTCTGGCCCGCAGGGAGTTCAGGCATGTGGCTTCCGGTTCCTTGTGGCTGGTCGGGTCATTGTCGGCGGGTTGCGCGATCCTCATGACACTCTGCTCCTTGCGGTAAGCGCTTACCGCAAGGAGCAGAGAACGCCGAGCATGGTTGCCCGGGGTTCACCGCGCTTTGGTGTCATTCGTCGAAGGGATGAGCGGATTCAAGGTCACAATTGCTTAGGAAAGCGCTTACCGAAGCAATTGCCAGGAGCGTAAGCCCGCAGCGGGCCGCGCCTCAAGCCTTGCGAACCACACTGTTACCTGAACGTGACATGGACGCGGCTGTCTTCGAGTGATCGGCTGCTCGGCACCCCGGCCGGCCAGCCCGGCCTGGGACGGCGGCCCCAGGCCGGGTGCCTGATGTTCCGTGATCACGCCGCCAACCGTGATCACGGAGGATTGGTACTGTCCTGACCTGGGCGATCTTCCGTGATCATGGCCGGCGTCATGATCACGGAGGATCGGTACTCTGCTGGAGGCCGTCGGGTGACTCGTGATCAGCAACAGCATCGTGGGCCACGATGCTCACCCTGCCCAAGGCTCACACTGCCCCGGCGACACCGCGCCGGGGTACCGCGACGTCCGCCTAGAAGCAGAGATCCTGCGCGGAGGCACTAGTTCAAAAATCTCAAGGGGATAGCCTCCCGCTGACCCACCAGCCGCCCGGAGCCGGGCTGTCGCCGTGGTAGAAACGGGCCATGAGCGCATCGGATACCCCAGATCTCGCCGACGTCCTCGCAGCTCGCCAGCGCATCGCGCCGTACCTGAAGCCCACGCCGCTCTACCGGTATCCCGCGCTGGACGCGCTGACCGGCGCGGAGGTCTGGGTCAAGCACGAGAATCATCAGCCGATCGCCGCCTTCAAGGTTCGCGGCGGAGTCAACCTGATCACCCAGCTCAGCGAGGATGAGCGCCAGCGGGGCGTCATCACGGCTTCCACCGGCAATCACGGGCAGTCGATCGCCTACGCGGCGAACCTGCTCGGAGTCCGCGCGATCATCTGCATGCCCGAAGTGGCCAACCCGGTCAAGGTCGAGTCGATGCGGGCCATGGGCGCCGAGGTGGTCTTCCGCGGCAAGGACTTCGACGACGCCCGTGAGCACTCCGAGAAGCTCGCGGCCGACCACGGCTACCGCCAGATCCACGTGGCCAACGAGCCCCAGATCATCGCCGGCGTGGGCACCTACACGCTCGAGATACTCGAGTCCAGGCCGGATATCGAGATCATCGTCGTCCCGGTAGGCGGTGGCAGCGGGGTCACCGGTGCGTGCGTGGTCGCCAAGGCCGTCCGGCCGTCGATCACGGTCATCGGCGTCCAGTCCGAGGCGGCGCCGTCGGCGTGCCTGTCGTGGCGGGCAAAGAAGCTCGTTGAGGCGCCGACCAGCACGATGGCCGAGGGGATGGCTACGCGGACCGCGTTCGAGCTGACGCAGCGGATCATGTGGGACCTGCTCGATGATTTCGTTCTGGTGTCGGAAGAGGCGCTCAGGACGGCGACCCGCACCATGATCGAGAAGGCCCGCAACCTGGTGGAGCCATCGGGCGCGGCCGCACTGGCCGCCGTGCTGGCCGATCCTGGCCGCTTCGCCGGCCGGAAGGTAGCGGTCATCTGCAGCGGCGGCAACATCAGCCCGGCCCAGCTGCTCGCCCTCTGGGACTGATCGCCCGCCGTCCGCCGTAAGCTGCGGAAGAGGGAAGGGAGGCTCCTCGTGGCAGTCATGGACACCGCCGAGTTCGAGCACATCCGCGTCAGCCGTTCCGGCGACTTCGCCACCATCACGATGAACCGGCCGCAGCGCCGCAACGCCCTTTCGCTGGCGCACATGCGGGAACTCATCGTTGCGTTCCGGCAGGTCGGCGAGAGCGACGCGCTGGGCATAGCGCTCGCGGGCAACGGGCCGGTGTTCAGCGCCGGGCACGACTTCGCCGACGTCGCCGGGGCCGACCTGGCGGCGGTGCGCTCGCTGCTGGTGACGTGCACCGACCTCATGACGCTCATCCAGGAGGTTCCGCAGCCCGTAGTCGCCCGGGTGCATGGCCTCGCGACCGCGGCCGGCTGCCAGCTCGTAGCCTCTGCTGACCTCGCGGTTGCCAGCGACAACGCGGGCTTTGCCGCGCCCGGCGGGAAAGGCGGCTGGTTCTGCCACACGCCCATGGTGGCTATCTCACGGAATATAGGGAGAAAAAGGGCTGCCGAGCTAGCGTTGTCAGGTGACGTGATTGACGCTGCCACGGCACTGTCCTGGGGCCTTGTGAACAAGGTGGTGCCATCGGAGGAACTCGATCAGGCAGTACTGGAGCTGCTGACGCGCGTGACGCGCGGTTCAGCGCAGAGCAAGGGGATCGGCAAGCAGGCGCTCTATGCCCAGATCGACCTTGACCAGGCCAAGGCCTACAGCTACGCGATCGAGGTCATGGCCGCGACGAGTCAGCTGCCGGATGCGCGGGAGGGCATGCACGCTTTCCTGGAGAAGCGGCAGCCGGCCTGGGAGCGCGACCGCCAGGCAGATGTCACAGCCTGACGTCGACGATGACCGGCGCGTGATCGCTGGGCCCCTTGCCCTTGCGGGCCTCCCTGTCCACCCATGCGTCGCTGACCAGGCCGGCTAGCGCCGCGTTGGCGTAGACCAGGTCGATTCGCATCCCCATTCCCTTGTGGAACGCGCCCGCCCGGTAATCCCAGTACGTAAACGGGTGCGGCCCCTTGGCGATGCGCGGGATGATGTCGTTCAGGCCGGCCGCCGCAAGCTCAGCGAGCTCGGCGCGCTCGGCCCCGGTGACGTGAGTCGAGCCGATGAACGCCTCCGGGTCCCATACATCGGCGTCGGTCGGCGCGATATTGAAGTCGCCCATCACCGCGAACGGCACGCTTCCGGAAGCCTCAGCCAGGACAACCTCGCGCAAAGCCGCCAGCCAGCGCAGCTTGTAGCCGTAGTGGGGGTCGTCGGGGCTCCGCCCGTTCGGCACGTACACCGACCTGACCCGCACCGGCCCGCAGGTCGCGGCCATGGTCCGGGCCTCCGTGGTGCCAGGGTCGGGGAAGCCGGGGTCGCCAGGCAGGCCGCGCTCGACGTCCTCGAACCCGATCCTGGAGAGGATCGCGACGCCGTTCCAGCGGCCCTCGCCGTGATGCATGACCTCGTAGCCGAGGGGAGTCACCGCGTCCGCCGGGAACGCATCCGCCCCGACCTTGGTCTCCTGCAGGCACACGACGTCCGGGCTCGCCTGCTCCAGCCATTCCGCCAGCCGGGGCAGGCGAGCCAGCACCGAGTTCACATTCCAGGTCGCGATCCGCACTCAGACATCCAACCAGCTATGGCCGGCCTGCCAGAGTCAGTTCCGGCTCTTGCGATGCGACTTGTGCTTCTTCTTGCGCGGGATCGCCTTGAGCCTGAGGTGTACCTCGTAGTTGTGGATCGCCAGGCCCCGGCCCTGCCGCCAGATCTCGAACCCGGCATCGACCGACTTCAGGTACCAATGAGGGCCTACCTGCCTGTGCCGCTCGGCTGCCTTGATGAACGGGACCAGGTTGAGGTGCTGCACCTGCGTGGTCGGTACCACCCGGCGGAACAGGATGTAATTCCAGCAGCCGAACTGGTCGCAGGCGCGATGCCGGGCGTAGTAGTAGCGATGATGGTCGAGCGTGAGGACCGGATCGGCGGTCGGCGTGCCGAAGCGCTTGGTGCCGAGCCAGATCATCAGCTCCGCGCCCAGCGCGTGGCCGTGAATGGTGTGCAGGTAGCCGAACCAGATGTCATAGGCCACGTTGAAGTGGCCGGGCGCCTTGCGCCAGCTGGTCGACCACGAGGACTGGAGTCTCTTGATCCGGTAGACGCGCCTTGGCAAAGTCGTGCCAGGGGTGCAAAGGCCCCAGGCGCAGCCAAAGACCACCTCAGGGAAAGCGTCGGTGTCGTTGGAGCGAGCGTTGGCAGTGGACTTGACGATGGTGAACCCGACACCGCGCCTGTGCAGCCGCAGGCACTCGCGCTCGCCGGAGAACACGTCATTCCGCACGAAGTACGAGATGCCGTCGCGCTTGATCGTGCGCCGGTCATACGGCCGGCAGAGCACGGTCGGCTTCTTGAGTGGCTTCTTGGCGGTGACCGAAGCCCCCGCGACCGAAGCGCCCGCCACCACGAGCACCGCGCTGACCCCTGCGCTCAGCCACGCTGCCCTTGACCGGCCAAAACTCATGAACAAGATCGCCCCCTTTGCGGCCTGCAGTTTGGATGCACACTGCTTAACATGGTTCGCATAGGTTGCACAGCCGTGTTGTGACAACAAACGACAACGATTCAAATAAGAATCAACACGCGATAACCTGGCTCGCATTACGCGCTTCAACGCCTATAACGTGCTATTCAGGATTGTGTTCCATCAAGCCCCGAACCGGGCTTCCTCGTTGTGAAGAGGACGTAGCCGTAGCTGAGCCCGGTCGCACCAGGATGGTCGGCCAGCCAGGACTCAGCGAGCGGCGCGGGAAACTCAAGCCTCAGCACCGCCTCGAAGTCGGCGCGCGACCGGAACTGCCAGCGGGCGAGCACCTCGGTGCGCTCCGCTCCGCGCTCTGCCCACCAGGCGTCGGTCTCGTCGGGCTGGCCCTGCGCGGTATAGCCGGAGTTCCCCAGCAACTCGGCGAATTCGCCATGCCGGTGATCGTTGTCGACGACCACGAGAGCGCCGCCTGGCCGGAGCACGCGACGCACCTCGGCGAGCCCGGCAGCGCAATTCGGCGGCCAGAAATAGGCGAACCGGGCATGCGCGACGTCCGCGCTGGCATCCGGCAGCGGGATGTGCTCAGCCGACCCGCGCGCCACCTCCGCGCCCGAGGCCCGTCCGGCCGCCAGGTGAACGAGTTCGGGATCGGGCTCGACCCCGACGACGCGGCCAGCCTCGCTGGCGTAGCCGGCCAGCCAGAAGCCGGAGCCGCACCCGAGGTCGATCAGCGTCCCGCCGGCCCATGGCGCCAGCTTCCGCATGGCCGCGAGCACCAGCCCGTCGGGGTCAACGGCCTGGTTCTCGATCTCATACAGATCCGGGCGGCCCGCCTGATTCGGCGCCGGCCGGAAGTCAGAAAGCTCAGCAGGGACTTCGCGCACCCGCCCGATCATGCCAGGGGAGGGTTGCCGGTGGTTCTGGGGAGCTTGTGCACCGGGGTGTCGCAGCATCCACGGCGGAGAGTTTTACGTTTCCCGGAGGGTCTTCCGCATCTCCATGGAGTCTTCTCGGCGTCCTGACGGAGCGTTCTCGGACCACGGAGCGTTGCCGTCGTATAGGCCGGTCAACGCTCCGTGGTCCGAGAACGCTCCGTGCTGAGGCCGGTCAACGCTCGCATCAAGGCCGGCCGCGCGCCGTCGATGGGACGTTGACGGGCCTTGGCGCCTGCCGGCGTTAGAGTGCCGCAATGCCGAAGATCCATCCGGGTGCCACGCTGACGCCGCACTTTCGCGATTTTCTCCCGCCGTGGCTCGCGCGGCAGCCGTGGTACCGAGGTTCGGGCGAGCCGGCGCTGAGGCCGGTCGGGTTCTTCAGGTTCGAGGACCCTGCTGGCGAGGTCGGCATCGAGACTCACCTGGTGATGGACGGCTCGGTGCTGTATCAGGTGCCGATGACCTACCGGGGCGCACCGATGGCCGGCGGCCCGCTGATCGCGGTTGCCGAGCACAGCGTGCTTGGCCGGCGGTGGATCTACGACGCGGTGGCCGATCCTGCCTGGACGGCCGAGGCGCTCAGGCTTGTCGGCACCGAAGGCACCGCCGGACGCGGCGGCGGGGCCGGCATCGGCGACACCGAAGTGCATGGCCGGCGCCTCGATGGCGCCGGGGCCGAGATCACGGCGAGGGCCTCCGTGATCGAGCTCATGCGCGTGCTGACCCCGGGGGAGCCGCCGGACTCTGAGCCCGGGCTACTCGGCGCCGTCCTGGGTTCGTGGCAACCTCAGGGCAGCGCGGGGCCTACCGAGAGCGGATGCCTCGCCGTGATCCGCGCGGTCGCCGGCGGCGGGCCATGACCAGGCTGGTTGTCAAGCTCGGCTCGAGTTCGATCGCGAGTGGCGACGGGCTCGCCCTGGATGTGATCGCCGACCTCGTGACCCAGATCGCGGCGGCGCAGCGGAACGGCCACCAGGTCATCCTGGTCACCTCGGGAGCGGCCAGGCTCGGACGGCGGCTGCTCGCCTACGAGGGACCCACCGCCAGGGCCGGGCCCGAACTCGCGAGGCTGATCGAGGCCATGCGCCAGTCGGTCAGCCAGGAACCGGCGGCCGACGCCGTCGCCGCCGTGGAGGCCGCGCTTGACCGATTCGGCGCGGCCAGGCCGCACGGGCCGCTCGGCCTCGCGCTGGCGGCCTCGGTGGGGCAGCCGGCGCTCATGGCGCTCTACCGGCAGCTCGCCGCCGCCGTCGGCGTCGAGGTGTGCCAGATCCTGCTGTCCAGGAGCGATCTCGATTCGGCGGGCGCCATGCGCGATGTCGGCACGGTGCTGATCTCCGCGCTCGACCAGGGACTGCTGCCGGTCGTCAACGGCAACGACACCACTGACCCGCGCGCCGAGCTCGACAACGACCAGATCGCGGTCGCGGTCGCGGTCGCGGCCCGGGCCTCACGGCTGGCCTTCCTGACCAACGTCAAGGGCGTCTACGCCGACGAGCAGATGCGGGACTTGCTGCCCAGGCTCACGCCGGAGCAGGCGAGGGCGGTCAGGGCCGCGACGCCGGGCGAGGGCACGGGCGGCATCAGGTCCAAGCTCAACGCCGCCGCCCGCGCCGCCTATTGCGGCGTCGAAGCCGCGATCGGCTCGGCCCGTGACACCGAGGTCGTGGCGCGCAGCCTCAGTTCCCGGGCCCGGGTCGGCACCGTGATCCGGGCTGTCGCCAGCCAGCTTGATCCGGCCGACCGCTGGGTCGGCGGCATCGCCTACCCGATGGGCTCCATCGGGATCAACCGGGAGGCCGAACGCAGCCTGCGGGCCGGCAGCACGCTCTTCCTCTCCGGCGTCAAGCGGGTCGACGGCGACTTCGAGGCCGGCGCCGTCGTCGAGCTTGTCGACGTCCGGCACCCGGAGCGGCTCATCGGCAGGGGCTCGGTCGCGATCCCCTCGGTTGTCCTGCGGCTGCTGCGAGCCCTGTCGCCTGACGAGGTCGGCGACGTGATGTCGATCTTGCTGCGGCTGCGGCACAGCCCCGGCCTCAGCCCCGGCCCCGACCCGCTCGATCCGGCGCGGTTCGCCGACGCGGCGGACCTGACCAGGCGGAACTCGCAGCCGGCGAAGCAAGCTCTGGCGGAGTTGGCGCAGGCCACGCCCGAGCGAGTACGCCAGCTCACCGACGCGCTGCTCGCCGCCCAGCCGCGCGCGAGCGCGGCGATGCTCGCCTCCGGCGCGTTCAAGACGGGCGACGTGACCCCGGGCTCACCGGAACGCCGCGCGGTGCGGGACATGCACGCCATCCACCGCGATTCGCTCGTGGTCTTCGAGGCGAGCGCTACAGCCTGACCTGGCCGCCGCCCCAGGTCACGTTCTTGACGCAGGTCAGTGCCTCCAGGCCCATCGGGCCGCGGGCGTGCAGCTTCTGCGTGGACACGCCGATCTCCAGCCCGTAGCCGAACTCGCCGCCGTCGGAAAACCGGGTCGAGCAGTTCACGAACACGCTGCCCGAGTCAACCGCCCGGGTGAACCGCCGCGCCACCGCGATGTCCTGCGCCACGACCGCCTCGGAGTTCCTGGTGCCGAACCGGGCGATGTGCGCCAGCGCCTCGTCCATGCTGTCAACGACCCGCACGGCCAGGATCAGGTCCAGGTACTCGGTCGCCCAGTCGGCCTCGGTCGCGGGCTCGGCCAAAGGCCACGCCGCGCGGGCCCGCTCGTCGCCGCGCACGACCACGCCGCGCTTGTCAAGCTCGCCGAGCACGTCGGGCAGCCAGCGCCCGGCCACGTCGGCGTGCACCAGCAGCGTCTCGGCCGCGTTGCACACGCTCGGCCGGGAGGTCTTGGCATTGACCACGATGGACGTCGCCATCTCCAGGTCGGCCGAGGCGTCCACGTAGACGTGGCAGTTCCCGTCGCCGTCGATCACCACCGGCACGGTGGCGTGCTCGCGCACGGTCGCGAGCAGGCCAGGCCCGCCGCGCGGCACCAGCAGGTCGACGTAGTCGTCGGCGGTCAGCAACTCGACCACCGCCTCGCGCGAGTGGTCGCCGATGAGCTGGACCCCGTGCTCGGGCACCTCGCCGGAGTCCCGCAGCGCGCGGGTGATCACGGCGGCGATGGCGGCGTTCGTGTGGGCGGCGACCGACGAGCCGCGCAGCACGGCGGCATTGCCCGACTTCAGGCAGAGCGCGGCCACGTCGGCGGTCACGTTAGGCCGTGCCTCGTAGATCACGGCCACCACGCCGAGCGGCTCGCGTATCCGCTCGATCATCAGCCCATTAGGGCGAACGGAGCCGCTCACCACTTCGCCGACCGGATCAGGCAGGCCGACCACGGTGCGGATCGCGTTCACCATGGTTGTTATGCGGTTGTCGGTGAGGGTGAGCCGGTCGACCAGCGTGGCGGACACGTCGTCGCGCCGTGCTTGGTCGAGATCGTGGCCGTTCGCGGCTTTGAGGCGGTCTCTGCTGCTGTCCAGCCCGTCGGCCACGAGCCCGAGCGCGTGATTCTTGGCGCTCGCGGGCAGTTCGCGGGTGATCGTCGCGGCCTGCCGCGCTTGCTGGCAGACGGCGCGGACCGTGCTGGCCGGCGTCGGCATGACGAATGTCCCTCCCTGGTAAGCCTGACCACGGCCGGCGCTCGCGCAGAATGGAGCTATGGCCAAGCCCGTACCCTACGCGAAGACCATCGTCACCACCGATGGCGTGCCGATCGACGCGGCGCATCTGCCTGGCGACAGTGACCTCGGGATCGTGCTGGCGCACGGGTTCACGCTCAACTGGCAGCGGCCGGCGGTCTGGCGCGCGGCCACCAGGCTGAATGAGTTCGGCGGCGTGGTCACGTTCGACTTCCGCGGCCACGGCCGGTCGGGCGGCGTCTCTACCGTGGGGGACAAGGAGATCAGGGACGTCGAGGTCGCCGTCGGCTACGCCAGGGAGCTTGGCTACCAGCGGATCGCCACCGTCGGGTTCTCGATGGGCGGCTCGGTCGTGCTGCGGCACGCCGGCCTGATCGGCGGCGTCGACGCGGTCGTGTCGGTGAGCAGCCCCGGCAAGTGGTACTACCGCGGCACCAGGTCCATGCGCCTGGTGCATCTCGCGATCGAGAACCGGGCCGGGCGGTTTGTCACCAAGATGATGCTCAAGACCAGGATCAGCAGCGGCAAGTGGGACCCCGTGCCGCTCCCGCCGGACGACGCGGCGGCGCTGATCTCGCCGATCCCGCTGCTGGTCGTGCACGGCGACAAGGACGAGTTCTTCCCGGTCGCTCACGCGCAGCGGATCTTCGACGCGGCCAGGGACCCGAAGGAACTGTGGATCGTGCCGGGCTTCGGGCACGCCGAGTCCGGTGCCGGGCCGGAGCTGATGAAGCGGATCGGCACCTGGCTCCGCGCCACCGTGGCGGCCGGCGCCGATGCCGATGCGGGCGATGGTGACGCCGACCCGGGCGGCGCGGTTTCCGTGGGGCCGGGCGTCGCCGGCTAGCCGGAAAGCCCGCGTCAGCGTACTCGCCGGTAACGCCTTCGAAACATGCCGGTAATCCCCGCATCGCGGGAATCGCCGCCTGTGCCCGGATTTCCCGATCGGGGGACTCAGAACCGTTCCATCGAAGTAACTGCCGGGAAACGCTCATGAAATCCGGCCATGACAGACATGAACGGTACCGATCAGCACCGAAGCGGTGGCGGGCCGATGCTAGTCAGCGTGGCCTGGCCGTCCGGCACCCTTCGCTCCCCTTGCGCATGGAGGCGAAGAGTGATTCCGTATCCGCACTGGCTTAGCGCGGGTGATAACGCGTGGCAACTGACCGCGGCCACGCTCGTGGGCCTGATGAGCATCCCCGCTCTCGCCGTCCTGTACGGCGGGATCGTCCAGAAAAAATGGGCGATCAACACGATGATGATGGTGTTCAGCGCCTTCGCGCTGACCCTGATCGTGTGGATGCTCTGGGCGTTCAAGATGGGCTTCGGGTCGCCCTGGCTCGGCACGTTCATCGGCCGGCCGGCCGGTCGTCGGCCAGGCGGGCGAGCAGGCACGGGCGAGCATTCCGCTCCTTAACGGACTGATGCCCCGATTCCGGTTCCCGGAAAGCTCGCTGGTTTATTTCCAGTTCGTGTTCGCCGCGATCACGCCGATCTTGTTTATCGGCAGCGTGCTCGGGCGGATCAGGTTCTCCGTATGGCTGATCTTCGTGCCGCTGTGGATCACTTTCGCCTACGGGGTTACCGCGTTCATGCTGTGGGGCGGCGGATTCTGGGCGGGCAAGGGCGCGCTCGACTACAGCGGCGGCTACGTGATCCACCTGGCGGCAGGCGTGTCCGGTTTCGTGGCCGCCGCCGTGGTCGGCCCCAGGCTGAAGCGTGACCGGGACCGGGGCAAGCCTTCGAACCTCGTCTTCGTGGCGGTCGGAGCCGGCCTGCTCTGGCTGGGCTGGAACGGCTTCAACGGCGGTGACCCGTACTTCGCCGGAGCGGACGCGTCGGCCGCCGTGCTCAACACGAACCTCGCCGCCGCCGTGGCGATGATGGCCTGGGTGATCATGGACATGGCGTTCGGGCGCGAGCGCAAGCCGACCTTCCTCGGCGGCGTGAACGGCCTGATCTGCGGCCTGGTCGCGATCACCCCGGCGGCGGGCTACGTCACCGGCGTCGGGGCGATCCTGATCGGCCTGGTGGCCTCCTCGCTGGTGTGGGTGGCCTTTACGTACCTGCCGCGCAAGGTCTGGCCGTTCAAGAAGGTCGACGACGCGCTCGGCGTCGTCTACACGCACGGCTTCGCCGGCCTGATCGGCGGGCTGATGGTCGGGCTGCTCGCCGACCCCAAGATGATCGTGTATCTCGGCGTCGGCAAGTCGAGCGGCTTTTCCGCGGCTGGCCTGTTCTACGGGCACCCGAGGCAGCTGCTCATCCAGGCGGGCGCTGCCGCGACCGTGATCGTCTGGGACGGCCTGGTCACGTTCTTGATCCTGCGCGGCATCGGCCTGTTCATGAAGCTGCGGATGTCGGATGCCGAGCTCGCCGAAGGCGACATCCGGGTGCACGGCGAGGTCGCCTATCCGTCCGAGGATCAGGACGGCGACTTCGATGAGCCCGCCGAGCTGCCGGCCGGGCAGCCTGTCGGATCGCCCGTAGGGGCGCCTGGCGGGCCGCTCCGCGAATCGGACGAGCCGGAACTGGTCGGCGCCGAGGCCAAGGACTGACGGCGGCTTTCCGGTCCGCGCTTTCCGGCAGGCACTATATTAACGTCCGTGGCAATCGATGACGCGCTGCGCGCAATTCTCGATGATTGGCGGGATATTGAGCCGCTGCTGACGGTCAAGGAGCTTGAGAATCTGGCCGACGCCGACTTCGGCTCCGGCTTCGGGGTAACCAGAAGCGCGAGGCCGGCCGCGGATCCAGTTGGTCCGGATCTGGGGTCCGTCATTTTCGAGATCGTCTCGCCTGCGCTGCCAGCGGGCCATCCGGCCTGGCAGGCCCTGGCAGCGCAGGCTCAGGCGGGTCAGGACACTGACCCGCCTTTGCCGCTGGCGCCTGGGCTTGACCTGATGGACCTTGCCGCCGACGCGCTCGACAGCCCGCTGACGGCCGTCGACGCCGTCGCCGACGCGCTCGCCGAGCGCAGCAGGTCAGCGCTGCTGGCAGCGGGGGTCGTGGCCGACGGCCCCGCCCTGCGCGCGGATGGGCTGTGGCTGTCGGTGGAGGCTGACAGGCGGACCTTTTACCCGCTCTTCCAGTTCGCCGCGATGAGCCCGTACCGCCAGTACGAGATCGTCGCCAGGCTCAGGCCGCAACTGGACGCCGATAGCGATCCCGCCGGCGCGGCAGCCTGGTGGCTGACGCCCAGCCCGTGGCTGGCCGGGGCCACGCCAGCGGAGCTGCTTGGCACCGAGCGCGAAGCGGAAATCGCCTATGCGGCGGATCAGCTCTCGAACGACAGCTGGTAAACGGCAATGGCGAACCGCAAGCCGCCAGAGAAATACGCCGGCGCTCCAGTGCTGACCGTGCTGCCCGCGACTACAGTGCTGTTCCGGATTCACTTGGAGAAGTATCAGGCACACGAATTCAACCCGGAGCCATGCCATCGTTACTACGGCGGAGGCCGCTTCGACTCGACCCTGGATGACTGCTACCCGTTCTTGTACGCGGGCGAGTCGGATGCGGTCGCGATCGCCGAGACTCTGCTGCGCGACCTGCCAGCCGATAACGCTGGCGTGCTGCAGATCCCGCGCGGCCGGGTAGACGGCAGGCGGCTGAGCGCGGTCGTCATGTCCGCTGACCTCGAGCTGGTGAGCCTGCGCAGCGCGGCCGACCTGGCGGCGGTGAGCCAGGACCCCTGGCTGACCACCTGCGACCCGCAGTTCTACCCGCAGGCCAGGCACTGGGGCCACTGGATCAGGTCGCACGCGCCGACCGCCGCCGGGTACGTCTGGATGAGCCACCGCGAGCCGACGCAGCAGGCCTACGTGCTCTTCGGCGACCGCGTCCCCGCCGGCACTCTCGCCACGGCCGCCGATCCCGCGCTGTTGCCCGGCGATCTCGCCACCTTCGACAGCCCGGCCGGGCGGCGCGCGCTCAGGCGGCGCCTGAGCGCCTACAACGTCGTCCTCAGCCGCCGCTGACCGGCGCGTCCCGGAGGCCCACCCCGCGTGGGTTGGTCTCGGCCGGCGCCCGGCTGGTCTGGGTTTCGCGCTGGCCGGTTCGCAGCGCCGTGGCGCTCATCGCAAGTATGCAGGGGCGTGGCCGGGGGCCGGCATGGCTCCTTGCTTCCCCCCAGCCAACGCCCCGCTAGCGCGCCCGGCGCCGGCGAGTCTGACGGCTCCGAGCCCCCCGCTGTCGCCGTCCGCTTGCGCACTCGCTGTGCAATCTGTTTACGCGCGAGGGGTCGCACTAGCAAGCGGCGAACGCCGTTCTGGGCTAAATCCGGGGAACACCCAGGGTAAGGATTCCGCAAATCCGCACGTCAGTGCCAACGCTCAGGTTTTTTCCGGCAAACTCCCCGAGAGGCGACGGCATGGCGCTGCTTGCTCCGGTGCGCGGTGCCCAGCGCGGCCACGCGACCCTTACCCGAGCGGAATAGAGCGCATGAATGCGCGGATCGACACCCGATTGCCAACATCGACCCGCGCATCGATGACCTTGTTGGCTAAATCGGTGTTCCTGCTGCGGGGTGAGTATGAGGCGGTGGAGGCGGGTGGTGCGGGTTTGCCGGGTGGGGGTGCTTGTCCGCCGGGGCGGACCGGGGTTCATGTCCGTGATCATGGTCGTGATCATGGTCGTGATCATGGTCGTGATCATGGTCGCGGGCATGATCACGGGCCATCGCCGCTGTCCTGGAGGTTGTCGGGTGACTCGGGATCTTGGTGAGTCAGGCGCCGGGTTCGGGCGGAGGTGCGCCGTGCCCTGCCCCGGCGCCGCCGGGGCAGGGTGAGCATCGTGGCCCTCCCTGTTGCTGTCAGCAGTCCTTTCTGACAGCAACGTGGCCCTCCCCGTTGCTGTCAGGAGAGGCTGCTGAAAAACCCCGTTTTCGTCGCGAACCCGACTCCCTGACCTGCGGTTCTTCGATCGCGATCATGGATTTTTCGGGGTTTTTCAGCAGCCTCTCAGGACAACATCAGGGAGGGCCACGATGCTGTTAAAACCAGTGATCAACAGCAACAGGGAGGGCCACGATGCTGTCAGAGGCGGGCGTGACCAGCAACCCGGGCCGCCCCGACTCTGTCGCGCGCCGGGCCGCCGGGCCGGCTCCCGCCTGACTATCCCGCAAGGTGCCCGAAACGCTTCCCCGGACTCGATCACGAATCATGCGGCAGCCTCCCCGGGGGGCTGTCGGGTGACTGGTGATCAGGATCGGGGGAGCCTTTCCGGTATCGTGGGGGAGAGTTCCCGGTCCGGGGAGTTGTCAGTGCGGGGGCGGCAGGTGCGATCCTCCGTGATCATGGTCCCGGGCATGATCACGGAACATCGCACCTGTCCTGACCTGGGTGATCTTCCGTGATCATGGTCTCGGTCATGATCACGGAATCCAGCACGGGTCCCGGGGGCTGCCGCGCGGCTCGTGATCAGGATCGGGGAGCTCTTCCGGCATCGCGGGGGACAGTTTTCGCTTCGGGGAGCTTTTTCAGTCACTAGCACTGGGCAGTTCGAACAGCCCGGACTGGCCAACCCCGGCACCGCTAACCCGCCCGGGCCGCCTGGACCCGGGCCGCCTGGACCCGGGCCGCCTGGACCCGGGCCGCCTGGACCCGGGCCGCCTGGACCCGGGCCAACAGGGTCATCAATGAGCTGCTCGACACCCGATTGCCAGCATCAATCCGCGCATTGATGCTGTCCGGTCGCGACCTGGGATGCGACATAACGCCCAGACGGCGCATCGGCGCGAGTCGAGCGGATGGCCGGCGCGCGCCCGCAGGCCGACCGAGATCGAACGGGAACGCTCATCGCAGCTGAAACAAGGCAAATCGCCCCCGTCGACCGGAGTGATCATCGGATGGGGGCGACTGGGGACCCGGCCCGGCTGGGGGGACCCGGCCCGGGCTCAGTTAGGGGGACCCGGCCTGCCATTAGAGCCCGTTCGCAACGTGGGGCGCGCGAGGTGGCGTGCTGCCGTTGTCGAAACTTGGCTAGTTGATTATCTTGGCTACTGTACGTCCTAAGTGCCCGCTAAAGAAAATCGGCGGGTCCAGGGTACTTATGGGCGGTAGTGAGCTTGCCGTCCGTTCTAGGGTGGGTTTCTAGTTGGGGGAGGACCGATGTCGGCTATCAGCAGGCATCTTGGCGAGGTGATCGCGGCGGTGCGACATAGCGACTGCTTCGCTGGGCGGGCAGGACCTTTATGCGAGCAAGGCGAGCTTGTCATAGTCAAATAACAACATCACCGATATCGCCGACCGCGCGTAGTTTGTTAATAAGGTAGCGATCCGGTAGCCCCGAAACGACACGTTGGGCCTGCCGTGATCCGCCGTCGCGTTGTTACGCGCTCCTTGTATCAGCGTCCTGGTGCCAGCTAGTGGCGGATGCCGGTACGCCAGCTTCGCTAGTAAAGGATCATATCGGTCATGGGACGACCGCAAGCACCTCTTGAGCGGGACGGCTCGCCCGTTCGGGAATTCGCGTTCTGGCTACGTGATCTTCGCAATCGATCCGGCCTCACCTACGAGCAGGTCGCGAAGTCGACCCACTACGGAACGAGTACCCTGCAGGCGGCCACTTCCGGAGAGCGCCTGCCCACGCTCAAGGTGGTCATGGCATTCGTCGAGGCCTGCGGGGGAGATCAGGATCTCTGGCGTGTGTACTGGACTCAGCTCCGGCGCATGCTCGATCCTGACGCGCCGAGCGGTGCCTCCCGGTCAGTCGCGCCCCCGTGGGCCGCCGACGGCACGGCGGAGGAGACCGGCGCGCAAGCGCAGTCGGGCGGCGCGCAGTCGGGCGGTGCGCAGGTGAACGGGGCGGGCAACCGGTCCCAGCCGGGCCCGGACAGCCAGGACGGCTACTACGTGGAGACGTTCAAGGCGCTGCTCAGGCTGGACGTGGAGCCGGTCGAGGCGATCGAGCAGCGCGTGATCGTCGCGACCAAGGACGGTCTCAGCGAGCTCGAGACCTCGATCTGCGTGCCGAGGCACGAGGAGGACGCTGGTGAGGGCCACCAGCTGGACGCCGAGCTCTTGCACGGCGGATCGCTGACGCTGCGGGAACAGCCGTACGAGACGTTCTTCCGCAACGTCATCGCCCTTCCCCAGCCGCTGCGGGCCGGTGAAAGGCACGAGTACGCGCTGCGCCTGCGGCTGCCTCCGGGCCAGCCGATGGCGGCGCACTACGTGCACGTGCCGTTCAGGCGCAGTGATGCCTTCGACCTTCGCGTGCGCTTCGCCAAGGCGAGCATGCCGACCACGATCTGGGCCGTGAGCGGGGTGCCGACGACTGTCATCTATGAACGGCGCCCGACGGCCCAGACGCTGATCCCGGACAAGTACGGTGAGATCCATATCTCCTTCCGTGAACTTCGTACCGGCTTCGGCTATGGAGTGTGCTGGCTATAACCTGCGGCGTAGTGCGACGCTTACCTTATGCCGGCAAGCGCGTATCTCCCGACCATCGACCAGGTCGTCGCGGACTTGCGGGTACTGAGAGAACGGGGACTCACCAGAATCCGGCATGCCGACCTGCCGAGCCTCCGCCTGGTCGCGACCGAAACCGCGCCCTTAGCGCAGGCGCAGCCGCAGGTCGGCCTAGGCGGCCCCAGCGGCCAGGCCAGGCCCGCCGGCACCGCATCAGGTCACCTCGAGGTCGAGGTGGTGCTGCGGGCCGCTGTGGAGAACCTGGGCGGCGGTGAGCTCGGCGGGGCCGCGATGGCGACCTTCGGGCTCGATAAGGGAACCCGTGACCGGCCGGCGCAGGACCGGCGCCGCCGGGCCGCGCTCATCTACGGCGTCAGCGTCGAGCGGTTCAGGAAGCACCACGAGCGGATCGTCCTCGAGCAGGTCGCCGAGGAGATGCTCAAGCTGGCCCTGCGCCCGCAGGCGGGGGCGAAGACGCCGGCCCGGCCGGTCGGCCAGGCCTCGCCAAGCGCCCGCACCGTCCTGTCCGGCCAGGTCGGCGGTCGCGACCTGCGCGTCACCGTCCGCATCGAGCCGGTGGAATTGCTGACGGGGGCGGACATCCTCGTCGTGCCGACCAACTCCTACATGGAGCTGCCGCAGCACTTCAAGTCCTCGGTCTCGGCGGCCGTGCGCAAGATGGCGGCGGTCAGGAATAGCGACGGGCAGGTGGTCATCGACGTGGTGGCCGACGAACTGGCCTCCTGGATGAGCAAGAATGCCAGGCCGGGCCTGCCTGTGGCGCCGGGCACGGTCGCGGCGACGACGCCTGGCGAGATGACCAGGAGCGGCATCCGCAGGATCTACCACGTGGCCACCACGAGCCCGCAGCCGCGGAGCAACGACTACGTGGTCGAGCCGTCGGCCGTCGCCGACGGCATCCGCAACGTGTTCACGACGGCGCGATCCGAGCGCGCGCTCTTTCGTCCCCCGCTGAACTCGATCGCCTTGCCCCTTCTAGGCGCTGGCCGCGGCGGGCTTGACCCCGCCACCAGCTTCGACTGGATCTGGTCGGCGGTCGAGCGCGAGCTCAGCGCGGACGATGCCTGGGACATTCACTTCTTCACGCGGACCCCTGAGCGCGTGGAAGTCATGATCGGCAGGCTCGCCGCGGCCGGGCTAGTCTGACCCGACCGCGCGATGACCAGCTTTAGCCCGGCTTGCGCCCGGATTTCAGCCAGCTTATAGGACGCTTTCAGCCTTTGACTTATCCCAGCGACCGGAAAGGCCGCGAGGGAAAAGAAGAAGGAGAAAGCAAATGCAGCCGAACGACATCTTCCAGGCCCTGCTGGCGCTTCTCGGCCTGACTGGCTGATCGCTTTAGTAGCTAGCCCGCTGTACCGGGTGATCGCGGAAAAGAATGGCTTCCACGATCACCCGGTAGCCTTTTTTGAACCACCCTCAGCTGCCCATGCCCGGCATCAGTGACCACGGCCTCGGCGCCGGCATAGGAATTGGTCGCCCGTATTACTCCTGGTCGGGCATCGGGCAGACGGCCAGGCGGCGGCGTCAGGACGTCGAGGAATTCGGCATCACGCACCGGGCGCTCGCTGTAGCTCATCTGCGACAGGCGTCACCGGCGAAATCGACAATGCTCTTGATCGGGCTCGCCGAGAAGGGCGGGACGAGCGCCGCGACATTTTTTCCAAGTACGGTCGTGAATTTCTGGGTATCCCGCGTGGCGTCCGCCATCATCGCCGCCTGGCCGCTCCCGCACGGCCCCTGCTTGGTCAGGGTTCGGGTATGCCGAGCCCTTTCGCTCCCGGCCGCGATTGCTTCAGCTCGATGCCGCTCCGGGCGATCCATTCCAGGGCAACGGCGGCACGGTGCACCTTTTCACCCGCGATCGCGGCGGCTTCATTGACCAGGTGGGCGCCGCTCGGGTACAGCGGCCGGGAGTTGCGCAACCCGAATTTCGCGTACATCGGCGCCGCCGCCCTGATCAGCTCGGCCGCCTCGTGCCCGCGCACGATGCCGCCCATCGCGTCGGTCGTCTCGACGTACAGGTCGATCGGCAGCTGGCTGACCGCCCGCATCTCGGCGAGCTGGCCGGCGGTCAGGTCGGACGGGACGTTGATTGTCGAGCCGCCGAGGCGCTCGAGCTGGCTGAAGCTCAGCGGGTTGGACGGGGCGAGCACCGCGGCGACCTTCCAGACGATGGTGGCGGGGAGGCGGCCCTGGGCCTGCAGGCCGGCGGCGAGCTGCAGCAGCCCGGGGTCGGCGATCAGGAAGCCCCTGATGCCGAGGTCGGCCGCGCGCACGATGTCGTCGACCGCGTAGCGCAGCTGCCTGGTCCCGCGCAGCTGGCCGGCCAATGACGGCCCGTCGGCGGAGTGGGCGGCCCGGCCGATGTCCCACTCCTGGCGCGGGCCGACGAACAGCGACACCTCGATGCCGGTCCCGGCGCCGAGCGCGGCCATCTCGGCGAGCTCGGCCGCGGACAGCAGCATGGCGCCGCTGCCCTGCGATACCCGGTTGACCGTGACGCCGAGCCGTTCGGCCGCGGTGATGACTGCTTTCAGCACCAAGGGTCCTTCGACGCTTGGTATTTCGATCCTGAAATGCGCGCCGTCCGGAAAGCGGGCCGTGCTCGGCTCGGCGGCGGGCTCGGGAACGAGGCCGCGGTCTTGAAGCGCTGCGGCGCCGGTCATTTTGTCGCGTGTTGGGGTTATGTCGGGTGATGTGGCTTTGTCGCGTGTTGTGATTCTGTCGTGCGCTGAGCTTTTCACGTGGCGAGCTCCAGTGCTGTCGGCCACGACCTGGTGCCCCGTTCGGCATTACCGAACAAGGTTGCGTGATGTAGAATGACGTGAGCAGCGAAACTCGAATTTGCCCGCCTGTCAAGGGGGCGTTATCGCTTTCATTCATCGCGTTCGGAACTGCCGAACAGGTTGGTGCCGGACAGGACACTGGAGGTGAGCTGGTGACAGCGGCGTACGACGGCGGCAATTCAGCCAAGTGGAGTGCGGAGTCGGAATCCGGGCTGCGCACTGGCGACGATATCGCTGACCGCTATACGGTCCGCAGCGTGGCCCGCGCCATCAGGCTGATCGAGCTCGTGGCCGAGGGTTCCGAGCGCGGCGAGTCGCTCAGCGAACTGGCGAGGGGGCTCGGGGCGTCGAAGAGCACGACGCTGGCGCTGGCCCGCACGCTCGCCGGCTCCGGCCTGCTCAGGCTGCGGCCCGGACCCCGGTACGCCCTGGGCACGGCCATGATCAGGCTTGGCGACATCACCCGCAACCAGAATCCGCTTGGTGAGATCTACCGGCCGATCCTGGCCCAGCTCACCGACCTGACGAAGATGACGTCGCGGGTGGCGATCTTCGACGACGGGTATCCCGTCTTCATCGAGCGGGTGGACGGGCCGGGCAGCGTGCGGTTCTACACCCCGCTCGGCCAGCGTGAGGTGCCGCATTCGTCGGCGGCTGGCAAGGCGATCCTCGCCACGATGGCCGAGGAGGAGGTCAGGCGGGTCTGCGCCGAGACCGGCCTGCGGGCCAGGACGTCGCGCACCATCACCGACATCAATACGCTGCTTGGCGCCCTGGCCGGCATTCGGGCCGCCGGGTTCGCCGTCGACGATGAGGAGGACGCCGACCGGGTCTTCTGCGTTGGCGCCGCGTTCTTCGAGCACGACGGGGCGTGCGCGGGCGCGGTGAGCGTGACCGGCATCAAGAATGACCTGCCTACCTGGAAAGTCAACGAGCTCGGCCGCACCGTGCGGCGCGCCGCCGACGAGATCTCCGAGCAGCTCGGCGGCCGCAAGTACGCCGAGCTCGCGGTCAGGGCCGGGGCTATCGCATGACCGACGCGGCGGGCGCGCATCAGGCGCTCACCGTCGTCAGTCCCGGAGACGTGCGGCTGCTGCCGCGCGCCGGGCTGCGCCCGGGTCCGGGCGAGCTGCTGGTCGAGCCCGACCTGGTCGGCTTGTGCGGCACGGACCTGGAGATCATTGACGGCACGCTCGATCCCGCGTACCTGCGCTACCCGCTCGTGATTGGCCACGAGTGGACCGGCGTCGTGGCGGGCGGCCAACCGCTGGCGGGCCGCCGGGTTGTCGTGGAGGGCATGATCGCCTGCGGCCAGTGCGTCAGGTGCGCGTCCGGGCAGGTGAACCTGTGCGAGACCTACGACGAGATCGGCTTCACTACAGATGGCGCCGCGGCCGGGCAGGTCGTCGTGCCCGCGTCGCTCGCGCATCCGCTGGACGACGCGGTCACGGCGGCCGACGCCGTGCTGGCCGAGCCCGCGGCCGTGGTCTACCAGGCCCTGACCAAGGCGGCGGTGGTGGTGCCCGGCTCCCGGGTGCTCGTGCTGGGGGACGGCACCATCGCGCTGCTTGCCGTTCTGCTCGCGCGGCTGTGGTCTCCGGCGTTGGTCGCCATGGTGGGGCTCCGGGGCTCGCAGGCCTCGCTGGCGGCGCGGGCCGGGGCGGCTCGCTTCAGCCTGGCTGACTCGCAGGTGGACGATCCGGCGCTAGGGGCCGGGCCTGAGGGGTTCGACCTGGTTGTCGAGGCGTCGGGTTCGACCGAGGCCGTGCTGAGCGCGGTGAGCCGGGTCAGGCGGGGCGGCACGGTGGTGCTGATCGGGTTGCCGCCGCACGGCGAGACGGCCGCGCTCGCGGTGGATGACCTGGTCAACAATGACCTGACACTGCTCGGCAGCTTCAGCCATTCCCCGGCGGCCTGGCGTGGCGTGCTCGCGCTGCTGAACTCGGGTCAGCTCAAGCCGGGGTTCCTGGTGACGCACCGGTATCCGCTGACGGACTGGGAGCTGGCCGTGGCGAGGCTGCGCGGCGGCGGTGCTGATCAGGAGGCGCGCGGGAAGGTGCTCGTCGAGGTTCAGTGAGCGGCGTCGAGGCGGAGCGCGAGCGTGGGGCACAGCCTGACCGCGCGCCTGGCCAGCGGCACCAGTTGGGGCGGCACCGGCCCGGCCGGCACGATCGGATAGCCCCACTCGTCAAGCTCGATCAGCTCGGGAAGCAGTTCGGCGCAGATGCCGTGCCCGTCGCAGGCGATCGGATTGACAGCCAGGCGGCGCGGCGCCGTCATCGCCAGTGCTCCGGCTCGGCCGGCGGGACCGGCAGCACGGGAGCGCGGGCCCGCCGCCTGCCCGCTGCCGCCGCGAGGCAGCCGTGACCCGACAGGTGCGCCCGGACGTCGGCGCCGAACGTGACCAGGGCCGACCTGGCGAACCGCACCGCGGCATCCGGGTGCGCGCACGCGCCGCGCCCGATCACCGTGCCGAGCCGGCGGTCAAGCCTGGCGAGTACCGGTCCAGCTGACCGGCCGGAGGCGACCTGCGCGAAGTCGTCGGCGATGGCGGGCAGCCCGAACTTGCACGGGCCGCACTGCCCGGCGCTCTGGCCGGCCATCCAGGTCAGCACCCTGCTGGTCTCGGCTAGCCCGCACGCGTCGGGCGGCAGCGCGAGCAGCACGCCCGCGCCCGGGGCGGCGCCGGCTCCGCGCAGCGCGGCGGCAGCCAGCGGGAGCCCCTCGATCTCGCTGAGCCGGTGCCAGGTGCCGAAGTAACCACCAAGGAGCACGGCACCTGCCCGCTTGTCACGGTGGCCGAGCGACAGCGCGGTGCCGATCGCGGTGCCCGCCTCGATCTCGTACACGCCTGGCGCGCCGACCGCGCCGGCGAGAGTGACCAGCATGGTGCCCGTCGCATCGGGCAGGCCGGCATTCCTGAACCAGGACGGCCCGAAACGGGCGATCAGCGCTATGTGGGCGAACGTCTCTACGTTGCTGATCAGCGTCGGCCGTCGGCCTACGCCTTTGTCGAATGGCCGTGGCGGTATGGCGGCGGGCTTGGCGTCGCCGCCGTTCAGCCAGCTGACGAGAGCCGTTTCCGAACTTGAGACGAAGCGGTGCGGCAGGCCGTGGACCTCGATCACGACCTCGGCCGGATCAAGGCTGGCGCTCCGCCGCTCGGCGACGGCCTGGCGCATTCCGGCGAGCAGGTGCGTGGCGGTGCGCGGGAGACACAGATGAATCGTGCTGGCGCCGACAGCTACGGCCGCCAGCACGGCGCCGTCGAGTACGAGATGCGGTGCCCGGGCGAGCAGCGCCTCGTCTTTCCTGCTGGCTGGCTCGCCTTCCATGCCGTTCGCGACGACCACGGCGCGGCCGCGTTGGCTTGCCTGGCCGGCGTGGCCGGGGCCGGCGTGGCCGGTCTGGTCGGCGGCTTTGCCGGCGACGGCGCGTAGCTTGGTCCCGGTCGGGAACCCGGCGCCGCCGCGCCCGGTCAGCCCGGCTTCGGTGACCGCGCTGACCAGCGAGCCGGACGAGTGCCGCGGGATCGGGCCGTAACGGCTCAGGTGCGTGCCGAGTGAGGCCGGCTGGTCTGACTCACGCCAGCCGATGGTCAGCCGGCTGCCTTGTCCCGGCTGGCCTGCGAGGTATCGCGGCCGAGGCTGGGGCGGGCGTTGAGGCAGGGGCTCGTCCGCGGACCTGGGGAAGGTGACGCGCGTATCCGGGGTCATGGCTGGCTCCGGGCGGCCACCAGCCGGCTCGCCCCGAGGAGCGCCGGGGGAGTACCTGCCCGGGCCGGCCATCCTGACCGCAGCGGACCCGCCAGGACGAAGATCGCGGTCGCCACCGTCAGTGCTGCGAGGGCGACCATGCCGGTAGCCCGCACCCGCCGGCTTCTGGTCAGCGACAACCGCCACCAGACCGCCATGATGACGGCGATCACGCAGCCGGTGTTGATCAGGAGCACCCACCCGAGCTTGGTATCAGTACCAGTACCCAGGCCGTGCCAGAGAGCGACCGGCCAGGACGCGTAGACCAGCCAGTGCACTGCTCGCCAGACCCGGTGACTCAGCCTGTCCCTGAGCAAGCTCGTGATCAGCACCGCGAGCAATAGGTCGAAGCTGATGGCGCCAAGGCTCAGCCAGATCGGCCGGTAGCCCGCCGTGAACGGCACGAAAGCCGCGACTAGTCCGATCGACACGAATGAATCAAGAACGGTCGTCACCACATGCACGGCAATGAACACTGTGCAGGTCAGAGCCAGATTCCGGTGCAGCGCGGCTGTCACGACGCGCGGCCACCGCTCCGACGCCGCGCGCGCGGAGCCGAGCACGCCGAGCACGATCGTGCCGGTAAGCAAGACGAGCGCGACCAGGCCGGTGGCCCTGGTCACGTACCAGAGCACATGCTGGGAGGTCATGAGCCACCGGACGAGACCGCCGGAGGCGAGCTTGACCCCGTCGGCGGCTGACTCGGCGGCTTGAGGCCGCCTGTGCCATGGCTGCCAGACCTGTGATGGGAAGATCCGCCCTGCTGCCCCGGCTTACCGGACCGGCCGGCCTTACCGGACCGGCCGGCCTTACCGGACTGGCCGCCGCTCCCGCCGGACTGGCCGCCGCTACCGGCGCCCTGGCCACTGCTCCCGGCGGACTGGCCGGACGGAGCCTGGGCGCCGGTCGCAGCGGCACGGCCTGGGATCACGACCCCCAGCACAGTGGCAAGCCCGAGCGAGGCCGCCGTCGCTCCGCCGGCGATCAGGTACGTCAGCCGGCGAACGCGGCCCAGACGATCATCGCGCCGCGTGACATTGGACTCACCATGCCAGTGCACAACGGCACCTCCCCGTTTGGACGCGTGCTGGTCATCTTCACGATGTACGGCCGAGATTGGAGGTCTGGTTCAGAAATCCTCCAGACATGCTCAAAGATTCCCGGCAACCCCACTCCAGCGCAAGCCCTGCGAGCGAGCGTGTCGGGTATCCCCGCTCCGGCCCCAGCCCAACCCGCAGCTGCGGCGCGGGCCAGGCCGCCGCCGCGTTTGTATCGCCAGCCGGTGTGTCGCCAGCCGGTGTGTCGCCAGCCGGTAGGCCCATCTTGGGGACATTCATGGCGCGGAGCGCCATCTTTGGGCCATCGATGGGCCGGCGAGGCGTCAGGCTGCGGGGTGAGTCTGAGGCGGTGGAGGCGGGTGGTGCGGGGTTTGCCGGGTGGGGTGCTTGGCGGCCAGGGGCCGGCCGGGGCTAATTTCCGTGATCATGGTCGCGAGCATGATCACGGAACATCGCTACTGCCCTGACCTGCGTTAATATCCGTGATCACGCAGCGGACCATGATCACGGAGGTTCGCTCAGGTCCTGGCCCGGCCGCCAGCCCGCCAGCCGGCCGTCCCTCAGCCTGGCCGTCCCTCAGCCTGGCCGGCCGGAAGCCGCCTGGCCTGGTGAACCCCGGCGCGGCTGACCACGCTAAGCCAACCAGCACCATTGACGGGATGATCTCGGCCGGCAGGCGGGGGAGCGGCTGGCTCGCTGGTTAGCTTCCCAGTTTGGTGGCTGACGCGGGTGGCGGGGTCGGGGGAGGGATGGGCACGTGTCGGCCGAGTTTCCAGTTCAGCAGTCTGGCCGCGTCGACGAACGTGACGCCCGAATTGGTCGGTGCGCTGTCGAGTATCGCGCCGACCAGGGTTTTCTTGTGGTACTCCGTCTCGAACAGGAGGCACTCGCCGGCCACCGGGGTCCAGCCGGTCTTGATGCCGATCGTGCCCGGATAGCGCCGCAGCAGCAGGTTGGTGTTCCGCCAGAAGTAATGGTGACGGCGCGGCCAGGCCTTCAGGCTGAAGAACTTGCGCTTCACGACATCGCGGAAGGCCGGATAGCCCATCGCCGCCTCGCCCATTTTCACCAGGTTGGTCGGCGTTGAGACGTCACTGGACTCGACTCCGTCGAAGTTCGTGAAGTGCGTCTTGGTCAGGTGCAGCTTGCGGGCCAGCGAGTTCATCTTCCTGACGAACGCGTGGATTCCCGGACCGTAGCTCTCCGCCAGGGCCATGGCGGCGTCGGCCCCCGATGGCAGCAGCATGGCGTAGAGGAGATTCCTGGCCGAGAGGATGTCGCCGGCGATCAGCCCCGCGTTCGAGGCGTGGAATTCGCGTACATAGTCGACCTCGGCCCGGGTGATCCTGATGCGCCTGCCCAGGTCACCGGCTCGGGCGACGACCAGGGCAGTCATCACCTTGGTGAGGCTGGCGATCGGCCGCTGGACGGCCTGCTCGCGGCCCCAGAGATCCTTGCCGTCCTGGGGATTGACCAGTTCGCCGGCCGCGGCGTTGATGAAGGGCGCGCTGCCCAGGACGCCGGGACGATGCGCGGCCGGCGGGCGGGCGGCGGCGGCGGGCATCGCGGCGGTCGCTGTGGCGAGCGAGAGAGCGCAGATCATCGCTGCGGGCACCAGCGATCGGCTCGGCGTGCGGGCTGGCAAAAGCAACTCCAAAGTGGCATATCGGTGCTCGGGGGGCGTCCCAGGGCCGTTTAGGCTGGTGCCCCCAGGCACCAGCCTAAAGGCTGATACGTCCGAAACTAAGCGGCCCGCTGAAGCGCCCCGGACGACCAGGACGGCCGCTTGCTCCTCACCAGCCGGCGGGCAGCGGCATTCCCTCGGTGTATCCGGCGGCGCTCTGAATGCCGACGACGGCAAGATCGTGGAGTTCGTCGAGACTCGCCGCGCCCGCGTAGGTGCACGCGCTGCGCAGTCCGGAGATGATCGCGTCGATGAGATCCTCGACGCCGGGCCTGGCCGGGTCGAGATACATCCGGGAGCTCGAGATGCCTTCCTCGAATAGCTCCTTGCGCGCCCGCTCGAACGGCGAATCGGCGGCGGTGCGCAGCCGGACCGCCCGGGCCGACGCCATGCCGAAGCTCTCCTTGTAGAGCCTGCCCTCGGGGTCCCTGAACACGTCGCCCGGCGACTCGCAGGTCCCCGCGAACCACGACCCGATCATGACGCTCGAGGCCCCAGCCGCCAGCGCCAGCGCGACATCACGCGGGTACCTGATCCCGCCGTCGGCCCAGACGTGCTTGCCGAGCTTTCGTGCTTGCGCGGCGCACTCGAGTACCGCGCTGAACTGCGGCCTGCCTACCCCGGTCCGCATCCTGGTCGTGCACATGGCGCCTGGCCCTACTCCCACCTTGACGATGTCGGCGCCAGCCGCTATCAGGTCGGCGGTTCCCTCGGCAGTGACCACGTTCCCGGCGACCACGGGCACCGCCGGGGCGACGGAGCGCACCGCTTCGAGCGCCCAGGTCATCTTCTCCTGATGGCCGTGCGCGGTGTCGACTACCAGCAGGTCGGCGCCGGCATCGAGCAGTTCCTTGGTGCGCGCGGCCACATCGCCGTTGATGCCGAGCGCCGTGCCCACCCGCAGCCGCCTGGACGCGTCGACTGACGGCGTGTAAATCGTCGCTCGCAAGGCCCCGGTACGGGTGAGGATGCCGACGCAGCGCCCGGCGTCGTCGACCACCGGCGCCAGCTTGTGCCGGCCGGTTTGCAGCAGGCCGAACGCTTGTTCGGGGTCGACGCCGGCTGGCAGCGTCAGCAGTTCGCTTGACATGACCTGACGCAGCTGGGTGAATCTGTCCACGCCCAGGCAGTCGGCCTCGGTGACGACTCCGGCCGGCCTGCCATCGGCGATCACCACGATCCCGCCGTGGGCGCGCTTGGGCAGCAGGCTCAGCGCGTGCCCGGTGGTGGCGTCGGGGTCGAGCGTCAGGGGAGTGTCGTAGACAAGGTCGCGTTCCTTGACCCAGGAGACGACGTCGGCGACGACATCGACCGGTATGTCCTGGGGCAGGATGGCGATGCCTCCGCGCCTGGCGACGGTTTCGGCCATCCGGCGGCCCGCGACGGCCGTCATGTTGGCGACCACGACGGGGATCGTGGTGCCGCTGCCGTCGGTGCAGGCGAGGTCGACATCGTTCCGCGAGCTTACGGCCGACCGGTTCGGCACGAGGAACACGTCGCTGTAGGTCAGGTCATGAGCAGGTGGGGTCAGGAATCGCACATGGTGATTCTGCCCGGACGGGCGGTGGTGACGCCTCCGGGACGGCCCGGCCGGCAGCCGAGGGTGGCTGGGGCTGGAATGTCCACTAGTGGAAATTGGTAACCATATCGAGGTGTGATATACCCCCGGGTGGTACGTGATCGGCGCGAGCGCCTTACCTGCGATTAGCGGAAATCCACTAGGGGATTTGCCGTGCTGAAACGGTCCTTGAGGGCTTCTCATTCAGCTCTACGGGCCGGTGAGCAGGTCTCATGCGCCGCACGGCTATTGACCGCGTTGTCGTGCACTGTTTAAATCCTTGAATTAAGGCGCCAGGTAGCTATTCGCGTCATAAATGATGCGGGACGCTTTAGTCATGCCTTTGCGGCCGCAGCTCTCTGACAGCTTGAGGAGCGGGATATGACGTCTGCGGGTCTGCGCCGGTCGGCCGGGCCGATGCGAATCGACCGAGCCGGCGAGCGCGAACGACAGCGTCCCCGGCGGAGCATCGTTCCGCTGATCATGCTGGTGTGCGGCTCGGTGATCGGCCTGGACCAGATCCTGCACACGACTCCGGCCACCTTCGCCGCCTCGCCGCCCTATGAGGTTCTGCACTGGGCGATCGACGTCGTGCTCGCGGTGCCTTTTGTCGCTGCCGCGTTCTGGGCCGGCGACTGGCTCAGCGACCGGCTTGGCATTGACCAGACGACCAGGTGGGGCGTCTTCGCCCAGGCCAGCGTGATCACGCTGATCCTCGCCGTGCTGCTGATACCGGCCTGGTTCGCCCATTACGCAATCGACAGCCTGACCCCCGCCGCGGTAACGCCAGTCGCTACCGCAGGCGGTCACGCTGCCCACGCGGCTCACGATCACGGCGGACCGCCGCCGATATCGGTGTCCTGGGTCGGCACCGGCGTGCTGTACCTGCTGATGTCCGTCCCGCTGGCGGCGGCGGCGATCTGCGTCGGGCAGCGAGCCGCGACCAGGCTGAGCCTCCGGCTCGCGGGCGAGACCGACGTCATCGTGCGAGCCGTGGTGAGCGTCGGCGCGGCCGCGCTGGCCCTGGCGATCAGCTGGTTCCTCGAGGGCGTCGCCAGCCAGGCAACGGGCCTGGTGACCTACGCCAACGGCCTGACGGCCGTGCACCTGCAGCACCTGGTCCACGCCCATCTATCCACCGTCTACGGGGTGGTCGTGCAGCCGCCCTTGGGTTACCAACTCGCCTCAGCCGCGCAGGACGCACTGGCGGGGCAGGCCATCGCGCTTCCGGTGATCTTCGTCGGGTTCCTTTGGCTAACCCGTCACCTGCGTGATGACCGCCAGATCAGTTCCGCCGCAAACTCATCCCGCCAGTCGGCCGATTCCACCTCGGCATTCCCACCTGCCGCACGGCCGGCTAGCAACTGAAGGAAGGACTAGCCATGGACGAACCCACCAGGCCTACTGGCCTCGGCCGCAGGGACCTAATGAAGATCGGGGCGCTGGCCGGCGCCGGGGTCGCCGTCCGTTTCGGCGGCTCGAGGCTGCTGTTGCCAGGCCCCGCCGGAGCGTCGGTCCAGGTACCGCAGACCGCTCTGGACGGAAGCACGGTGACGCGATTTGTCACCCCGCTGCCCACCTTCGTTGGCAGGCGCGTGACAGCCTCGTCGGTGCAGGCGGTCATGTCCGAGTTCCAGCAGAAGGCGCTGCCTGACTCGTTCTACACCTCGCTGGCGAGTCCGTTCAGGCAGGGCACGTTCCTGTGGGGCTACGGGATCTCGCCACTCGGCCATAGCGGCTCACCGCAATGGCCTGGCGTCACCGTGCAGGCTCAGAAAGGCACCCAGACCACGATCAAGTACGTAAACAGCCTGCCGGCGAATCCGGTGCTGCGCGGGTACCTGACCATCGACCAGACCATCCACTGGGCCGACCCGCTGAACGCCGGGCACAAGGTCTTCACGCCTTATACCGGCCCGATCCCGACCGTCGTCCACCTGCACGGCGGCGAGGACCAGTCGACCTCAGACGGCGTGCCAGAAGGCTGGTTCACCAACAACGGCCTGCACGGCCCGGGTACTTCACGGCGTCGCCGACCTCATCGAACGCCGCCATCTACCAGTACCCGAACAACCAGCAGTCGACGACGCTGTGGTTCCACGACCACTCGCTCGGGATCACCCGCATCAACGTCTTCTCCGGCCTGGCCGCGTTCTACTTCATCAGGGACCAGTTCGACACCGGGCTCTCCAATAACCCGCTCGGGCTGCCCGCGGGCAACCAGGAGATCGAGCTGATGATCCAGGATCGCCAGTTCGACACGAACGGCCAGCTGTACTTCCCCGACAGCAACGACGACCCGTCGCTGATCGACGGACCGCCGAGCAACCCGCAGATCCACCCGTTCTGGATACCTGAGTTCTTCGGCGACACGATGCTCGTCAACGGCCGGACCTGGCCGTTCCTGAACGTCGAGCCGCGCCGGTACCGGTTCAGGTTCGTCAACGGGTCCAACGCCAGGTTCGTGCGCATGGGACTGGTCGACGCGTCGAGCGGCGCGACCGGGCCGGCCATGTACCAGATCGGCACCGACGGCGGTCTGCTTGATGCTCCCGTCAAGCTGCTCGGCCAGCCCGAGCCAGAGAACAACGATGACCCCTCGCCCACGACCAGGCTGTTCCTCGCGCCTTCCGAGCGCGCGGACATCATCATCGACTTCGGCGGCCTGATGGGCAAGACGTTCACGCTGTCCAACGATGGCCAGGTGCCGTTCCCCAGTGGCGACCCGCTTGACCCGGCCGACCCCACTCGCCAGGTCATGCAGTTCAAGGTCTGCCTGCCGCTGTCCAGCCGGGACAACACCTACAACCCCGCGACCGGCAACCCGCTGCGCGGCGGCCAGAACCAGGAGCCGAAGATCGTCCGCCTGGCCAACCCGGCCACCGGAGCCATCGCGGCCGGCGTCACGCCGAGCCTGACGCGCCAGCTCGTGCTCTTCGAGTTCGAGGCGCCCACCGACGCGGGCGGCAACACGGCGGGCACGCCGGTCGAGGACCTGATCAACAACACCAAGTGGAACGGGCGCCGCGACGGCGGGACGAATGCCCCCATCCCAGGCGCGATCCAGGACCAGTTCGGTCAGGGCCTGTGGCTCACCGAGACGCCCAGGGTCGGCTCGACCGAGGTCTGGGAGTTCCTCAACACGACCGTGGACGCCCACCCGATCCACATCCACCTGATCCAGTTCCAGCTGATCAACCGCCAGCCGGTGGTCATCGACCCGAACACGGGGCAGCCGACGTACCTGGATACGTGGGCAGCGGCCTTCCCGGGCGGCACGTTCAACGGCGAAGCCGCCGACGGCACCTGGAGCTCGGTGGTCTACGACCCGGGCACGATCATCCCCGGCTACGGCCCGCCGAAGGCCTACTTCACCGCCAACGCCGACGGCGCGATCGGCGGCAACCCGGCCTTCAGCCCGTTCTTCAGCGGGCCGCCGGTCCCGCCGAACCCCAACGAGGCCGGCTGGAAGGACACGGTCAAGACTTTCCCCGGCTTCGTCAACCGGTTCATCATCCGCTGGGCACCGCAGGCGACCGCGATCAGCGGCGTGAAGCCCGGCCAGAACTTGTACTCGTTCGATCCGACCAAGGGCCCTGCCTACATGGTGCACTGCCACATCCTCGACCACGAAGACAACGAGATGATGCGGCCGTACATCCCGAGGTCGTAGCGCCCTTCCTGAGCGGGCACCCGGCGGACGCGATGGCGCCGGGTGCCTCTCAGAATCAGGCTAGGACCCGAGTACCTGCTTGAGGTAGTCGTTGCCGAATAGGCGGCCAGGGTCGACCGTGTCGCGGACAGCGGCGAACTCATCGAACCTCGGGTAGACGCCTCGCAGGTACTCGGCGTCCCTGGTGTGCATCTTGCCCCAGTGGGGCCGGCCGCCGACCGCGGTCATGATCGCCTCGACGTCCCTGAAGTACTCGGCGTGCGGCGAGGCGCGGAAAACATGGATCGCGATGTAGGCGCTGTCCCGGCCGTAGGCGGTCGACAGCCACGGCTCGTCCGCCGGGGCGAACCTGACCTCGATCGGGAAGCTGATCCGCCAGTCACGGCGCTCGAACAGGGCACGGACCTCGCCCAGCACCCCGGCTAGGTGCCCGGCCGGGACGGCGTACTCCTGCTCCTTGAACCGCACCCGGCGCGGGCTGGTGAACACCCGGTACGGCGCGTCCGTGTATCCGCGCGCGCTGAGCGCCTGGCCGGCGGCCGAGTTCACCTTCGGGATGATCCCGGGCGCGAGGTGGCCGAGCCGGCAGGTCGCGCCGAAGACGGAGTTCGACAGGAACTCGTCATCAAGCCAGTGCCGCCACCTCGGCAGCGGCCGGGCTGGGCCTTCTGATCGATTGTTGCGCTTGGTCAGGCATCCTTCAGAATGGGGGAACCAGTAGAACTCGAAGTGCTCATTGCCACTAGCGAGCTCATCCAGCCTGGACATCACCTCGGACCATCGCATCGGCTCCTCGCGCGCGTGCAGCAGGAACGTCGGCTCCACCCTGAACGTCACCGCCGTGATCACCCCGAGCGCGCCCAGCCCGACCTGCGCGGCTGCGAAGAGGTGGGGCCGCTCGCCGGCCGAGCAGGTGACGAGGCTGCCGTCGGCGAGCACGAGCTCGAGCCCGGCGACCTGGGCGGCCATGCCGCCGCTCGCGCGCCCGGTACCGTGGGTGCCGGTCTGCGTCGCGCCGGCGACGGTCTGGACATCAATATCGCCCATGTTGGCGAGCGACAGGCCGCGCGCGAGCAGTTCCTCGTTGAGCCGGCTCAGCGGGCACCCGGCCTCGGCCGTGACGAGGCCGGCGTCGGCGTCGACTGACCTGATCGCGGTCAGCCCGTCCGGGCGCAGCAGCACGCCATCGGTGCTCGCCGCCGGGGTAAAGGAGTGCCCGGTGCCGGTCATCCTGACCGCCAGGCCGTCGGCCCCGGCCCTGACTACCTCGTCGGCCACCTCCCGCGCCGACCGGGGCGTACGCACCCTGACCGGATTCGCCGTGACGTTGCCTGCCCAGTTCCGCCAGGTCATGTGCCACCTCCCCACGTCGGCCGACGGCCATCCGCGGCGCCGCGGCAGGGCGCGAAGCCGTAGCCAAGGATCGCATATCCGGCGAGGCCGGGCGCGGCGACGTCGTTCCTTCGCTGCTGCCCGGCGGGTCGCCTCACGAGCAGCGTTGCCCCTGTGTCGCTGCTGGCCGCTCGACCGGCGGGCTCGTGGCCAGCACGGGCGGCGGCTCGGCATCATCCGCGGTAGCCAGCCTGCGCCGTCCGGCCAGGCAGATCGCGACGGCGACCGCGCCGCAGCAGGCGGCGAAGCCGTAGCCGGCCCTGGCGCCGTAAGCGTCGAGTATGTGCCCGGCTACCGCCGAGCCGAGTGCCACGCCGACCGAGGCCGTAGAGCCGAGCCAGGCCATGGCCTCGGTCCTGCGGTGAGGCTCCGCCTGCCGCTCGAGGATGGCGTAACCCGCGATCAGCGTCGGCGAGATGGCGAGCCCGGCCACCAGGCACACCACGTCGAGCGCGATCAGGTTCGGCACCGCCCAGAAGGTGGCGGCGCACGCTACGGCGATCACAGCGGTGATGTTGAAGCGGCGGCCGAGCGGCGCCCGCCACTGCCTCGACCCGTACCACAGGCCGCCGATCGCGCTGCCCAGCGCGTAGGTGCCCAGGATCAGCCCCGCGAGCGGGCGGTGCCCGAGCTCGGTGGCGCGGGCGACCGTGCTCAGGTCGATCGCGGCGAACATCCCGCCCAGCACCAGCAGCGCGGGAGCGAGCATCACCAGGCCAGGTGCCGGCAGGCTCGGCAGTCGCCGGCGCTGCCGCGTGACCTTCGGCGTCCGCGGCCGCGGCGGGGGCTGGGTGCCGCGCTGCAACGCGAAGACCAGCGTCCCGCTGAACGCGAGCACGCTCGCCACTCCCACCCCGGCCGCGGCGAAGACCTGGGTGGCCAGCAGCGTCACCAGGGCCGGGCCGATGACGAAGATCAGTTCGTCGTTCACCGACTCGAGCGCGAAGGCGGCGTGCAGCTGGCGTGGCTCCGCGCTGAGGATCACGCTCCACCGGGAGCGCACCATGCTGCTGGTCGATGGCATGCAGATGCCGGCGAAGAAGCCGGTAGCGAGCAACACCAGGAACGGCTCGCGCAACTCGGCGCAGATGATGAACGCCGTCGCCGCAGCCGCGAAGATCGTCACCTGGGTCAGCAGCACCCGGTGCTGCCCGAACCGGTCGGCGAGCTGGGCCACCCACGGGCTGAAAGCCGCGTAGCCGATGCCGCCAGCTGCGGCTACGGTCCCGGCCGCGCCGTACCTGCCGGTGAGCGAGGCGATCAGCAGCACGGTGCCGAGCCCGTACATGGACATCGACATGCGCCCGACGAACGCCGCTGCCGAGAACGCGAGGGCGCCCGGAGTGCGGATCAGGACCAGGTAAGGATTTCGCCCAGCTCTGGGCCCCGTCGCGGCACCGAGCTCATCCTGCCGTGCGTCCAGCCCCGTCACTGTGCCGACCTCATTTGCCCCGACCTCCCGTAAGACCGTATCGGTTGGCGGAGACAGCCCGTTTGCCGGGACTGGGCATGCCTGACCGGCATCGCATGATTGCGCCAGCGGCCGGCGGGCCCGGCGGCGCCAGGTGCAGGCGGATATGCGCGCTGCCCCGGCACGGCGCCGCCGGCGCAGGGTGAGCCCCTGTTGCTGTCAGCGGTCACGAATTACGTGGCTGCCGTCCCGGGGGCTGCCGCGCGGCTCGTGATCAGGATCGGGGTGACTTTTCCGGCATCGTGGGGGAGAGTTCTCAGTCCTGGGAGCTGTCAGTGCGGGGCGGCAGGGGCGATGCTCCGTGATCAAGGTCCCGGGCATGATCACGGAACATCGCACCTGTCCTGACCTGGGTGATCTTCCGTGATCATGGTCTCGATCATGATCACGGAAACCTGCACGGGTTCCGGCGGCTGCCGCGCGGCTCGTGATCAGGATCGGGGAGCCTTTTCGGCGTCGCGGGGGAGAGTTTTCGATCCGGGGAGCCTTTTCGGCGTCGCGGGGGAGAGTTTTCGCTCCGGGAGCCTCTTCGGCATCGCGGGTTCGCTCCGGGGAGTTTTTTCAGCTAATAGCACCTTAAAATTCTCCTTTATGCGAAAAAGTTCCCGGATAGCTCCGGGAAACTCTCCCCGCTGACCCGCGGATCGGGTGTCGGTTCGCGCACTCAGGTTGCCGGGGCTCAGGACCGCTCGGGCGGGGCGACTGCCTGAGCTTGTGGACGACTGCGCTGCGCGTTCTGGCAAGTCGTCGGCGGTATCGGGGTATTCACCGGGTTGCCGGGTTACAGTGAGATTGCCATGAGACGACTGCCGCGGCGTGTCCGCATTCCCTACGGCGCGCCCTGGCGCCTGGCAACCACCAGGAAAGTCGCCGCCAGGACAGTGGCCGCCAGGACAGTGGCCGTCGCGGCTGGCGGCGCCCTTGTCATCGCGCTGGCTGGCTGGCACCTGACGGGCAAGCCGAGCATGGCGACTCTCGACGGCGGCAGCGCGGGCACAGGCCAGATCCGGGCCGACCAGGGTGCGCGGCCGCCGATCACGACAACGGCGCGTTCGGCGTTCAGCAGCATTATCCTGCCTGACTTGCTCATCGTGCTGCCGCGCGGGCTCACCCAGGCGAAGCTGGCCAGGCTCCGCGTGATTCATGGCGTCCGCAAGATGATCTCTTTCGACGGCGCTCAGATCACCGTGGGCCAGACCTCGGCCAGCGTGATCGGGGTTGACCCGGGCCAGTTCAGGTCCTGGGTGCCGCTGCGGACGGCCTCGGACAAGCGGCTGTGGGCCGCCCTGGGGCACGGGGACTTCCTCGCGGCCACCGCCTCGGCGGCCAGGCTCGCGTTCTCGCGCAAGACCGGCAGCTACGAGCTGACCGGCGCGTCGAAGATCAGCGTCCGGTACGGCGGTGCCGCGCAGCTCGGCATCTCCGGCGTCGACCTCGTGGTGAATCAGGCCGTCTCGCGCGAGCTGGGCCTGGTCCACCAGGTCGCCGCGCTGATCAGCGCGCCGGGGCTGGACTTCGCGACGCTGACGGCCAAGGTCAGGCGAGTGCTTGGACCGGCCGCCCACCTGGTCGACCTGCGCGGCCAGCCGGCCAGCGCGCCGGCGCTGGCCAGCATCACCGACTACTTGCAGCTCTTCCAGGCCTCGGCGGCCAAGTACTGCCCGGCGCTTTCCTGGACCGTGCTGGCGGCCATCGGCCAGATCGAGAGTGCCGACGGGCAGAACGTCGGGCCGTCGAGCGCCGGCGCCCTGGGGCCGATGCAGTTCCTGCCGTCGACCTGGGCCGAGTGGGGGATCGACGGATTCGGTCCCGCCGGCTCGCCCGACGTGATGAACCCGTTCGATGCCGTGCCGTCCGCGGCGCGGATGCTCTGCGCCGACGGCGCTGCCTCGGGGACCGCATCCGGGCTCCGCCAGGCGATCTTCGCCTACAACCACGCCGACTGGTACGTCAACGAAGTCCTTGCCCTCGCGGCCCAGTACGCCGCCCAGTCCAAGTAAGCCCGGCTCGGTCCAGGCAGGCCGGGCAGCCCCGGGGCTCGCGCCGGTCATCGTTCTCGCGGCTAGCCGGCAAACACGGCAGGGGTGGCGCAGGCTCGCCGCTGCTGCTGATTGGATGGCAGCATGCCCCGCGACACTGCGTTCCTCCTGGTTTCTTTTGGTGGTCCTGAGGGTCCTGACGACGTGATGCCTTTCCTGCGGCACGTGACCGCCCGGCGCGGCGTCCCCGACGACCGGCTCGCCAAGGTGGCCGAGCATTACTACCTGTTCGGCGGCGTCAGCCCGATCAACGGGCAGTGCCGCGACCTGCTGGACGCGCTCGCGAAGGACTTCGCGGCAAGCGGGATCGACCTGCCGCTGTACTGGGGCAACAGGAACTGGACGCCGTTCCTGGCCGACACCATGCGGCAGATGGCAGCCGACGGGATCAGGCGGGTGATCGCGTTCGCGACGTCGGCCTACAGTTCGTATTCGAGCTGCCGGCAATATCTCGACGACCTTGACCGGGCGCGCGCCGTGGCCGGCACCGGGCCGGCCGGGAGCGGCGCTCCCGGGGTGGTCAAGATCCCGCCGTACTACCGGCATCCGGCGTTCATCGCCTCGTTCGCCGACTCGGTGACCCGGGCGATGGCGACCTTGCCGGCCGGGGCCGCCGGGGGAGCGGAGCTGGTATTTACCGCTCACAGCATCCCGGACTCGATGGCGGCCGCGAGCGGGCCGGCCGGGATGGGCGGCGCGTACCCGGCGCAGCTGGCCGAGGCCGCCGCGCTGGTCGCCGCCTCGGTCGGCCGGACGCGCTGGCGGCTGGCGTACCAGAGTCGCAGCGGGCCTCCGTCCGTGCCCTGGCTCGGGCCCGATGTCAGCGACAGCATCCGAGAGGTGGCGCGCTCGGGAGCGCCCGCCGTGGTCGTGGTGCCGATCGGGTTCGTGAGCGATCACATGGAGATCATCTTCGACCTGGACGTCGAGGCGGCGCGTACCGCTCGCGAGCTTGGCCTGCCGATGGCGCGGGCCGCGACCCCCGGCACCGATCCCCGGTTCGTCTCGATGATCTCCGCGCTGGTCAAGGACTACGCGGCCGGCGTCGCCGGGGACGCGGCCCGCGCGCTGGGCGGGCAGGCCGGGTCGCTTTGCCGCGAGCTGTGCTGCGGTTCAGGTGCGGACAGGTCGGCCCGGTTGGCCGGCGGCACGGCATCGGGCCCGGCCGGTGCGTGAGGCATCGCCCGCCCGCCAGAACCAGGCGCCCGGGCGGCCCGAGGCGGATGCCGGGGACGCCGAGGGCTTGCTTGCGCTGGCGCGCGAGGTTGCCCTGGAGGCCGCGGGGATGCTCGCCGACCGCAGCGGGAGCGCGATCGTGGTGAGCACCAAGTCGAGCCCGACCGACATCGTGACCGAGATGGATCAGGCGGCCGAGCGGTTGATCAGGGCGCGGATCGGGGATCGGCGCCCGGCGGACGCCATCCTCGGCGAAGAGGGCGGCCAGACCGGGGATGGCGCGCGGGTCAGGTGGGTCGTTGACCCGCTCGACGGCACCGTGAACTACCTCTACGGGCTGCCCGACTGGGCGGTCAGCATCGCGGCCGAGGCGGACGGGCAGATCGTCGCCGGCGCGGTCTGCGCGCCCCGCAGGGACGCCATGTACTACGCGTGGCTCGGCGGCGGCGCCTGGCGGGTCAGCCTCGCGCCTGGCAGCGTTCCCGAGCGGCTCGCCTGCAACGCCGGCATACCGCTGGCCCGTGCGCTAGTCGCTACGGGTTTCGGGTACGATCCTGGCCGGCGGCTGGTGCAGGGGCAGGTGGTCAGTGCCGTCCTGCCTCGCGTCAGGGACATCAGGAGGAATGGAGCTGCGGCAGTTGATCTGTGCTCACTGGCAGGCGGCAACGTGGACGGGTACTACGAGCGTGGCGTGCAGTACTGGGACATCGCAGCGGGTAGCCTGATCGCCCGCGAGGCGGGAGCGGTCGTGGCCGGCCTCGCGGGAAAGCCGGCGGGTCCTGAGCTGACTATCGGCGGCGGGCCTGGTCTGTTCAGCGAACTGCATGACTTGCTGATGAGCCTGGACCCGGAGCGCGACGCCTGAAGTCGCGGCCCGGTGTCGTGGTAAGCGGCGATCTGCCGGAATATGAACGCGACACGAACCAGGGTGCTATCGGGTTACGTGTACTTGGTGCGGGTGGGCGGGAGGGTGTGTCAGAATTCCCCGCCGGATTCGGGCACAACCAAGCCCGCCAGAGCGTTGCACTCGCGCGACGACGTTTAACGACGGAGGTAAGGCCACCATGGCTACTGACTATGACAGTCCGAGGAAGACTGACGAGGAGCTGACTGAGGACAGTCTGCAAGAACTGCAGGCGCGCCGGATGGACAAGTCGTCAACAGCGATCGACCTTGATCCTGACGATGTTGCCGAGTCACTTGAGCTGCCCGGGGCGGACCTGTCGAACGAGGAACTCTCGTTCCGGGTGATACCAAGGCAAGCGGACGAGTTCACTTGCTCAAGCTGTTTCCTGGTACATCACCGGAGCCAGCTCGCGCAGACTCGTGGCGGTGACCTGATTTGCCGGGAGTGCGCGGCCTAGCGCAGGCTTGGCCAGATCGCGCGCTCGTCGCCGCGCGGGTCGCAGTCGACCGAGCCGCCGCCCGTGTCAAAGATCCGGACCGGGCGGCTCTCGTCGAACGCGGGCCAGCCGGGATCACCGGTGGCCGCGAAGCTGACCCAGGCGGACTGCATGTCATCCGCTAGATCCTGTGGCGGGTTGGGCCCGATCAGCGGGTCATCGACCGTCTGCGACAGATTGCCGAAAACGAAGGGGATTTCCAGGCTGTGGCCGGCGCCCATGGGCGGGCTCCCCCACGCGAATTCGTATACGTGCGTGCTGGCGACACCCGCGGCGACGCGCGTCTCCGCGACTCCTAGCGCCGGCAGCCGGAAATATCTGTCCGTGAGCAATGCGGCGAAGATGTCGCCCGCGCGGGCACCGGGTCGATTCGCCTGGTACAGATCGATGATGTCCTGCGTGGCACCGAAGGCGGCCGCCGCGAGAGGCAGTGCCTGCGGCGTGACCAGGTCCAGCGTCCCCGGCGGCACCACGAAGAACCTGAACTCCTCGGAGTTCGTGCCGATCAGCAGCGGGATATCCGCGCCGGCTCCGCCCGAGACCGCGGCGAACGGGTGAACTGGCAGCACGTCCCCGTCGACTACCGGGATGTAGGGCATCGAGCTAGTCACGATCGTGATCCCGAACCTGGCCGGGTTAGGGTCGGCCGCGAGCGCGTCCCTGACGGCCGCCTGAGCGGCATTGAGAGAGCTGACATCCAGGGCGCCCAGGCCTCCCGCGCCGGCGGGGTCGGGGTCGGGGTCGGTGCCGGGGTTGCCTGGGGCTGGCGCGAGCTGGGTGAGCGCCTTCGCCAGCTCGGCCGTCACCCGGGCCGCGTCGGCCGAGTCGGCGGCGGCCTGCGTCGCCCCGCTCTGGGCGATCGCCTTCGCGAACAAGCCGGCCGCCCGCGGCATGCAGAGCAGCGTCATCACGCTCATCGCCCCGGCTGACTCGCCGAAGATCGTCACGTTCCCCGGATCGCCCCCGAAAGCGGCGATGTTGTCGCGGACCCATTCGAGGGCGGCCACCTGGTCGAGGAGGCCGCGATTCGCCGGTGCCCCGGCGTCGGCGATGAACGCGAACCCGTCGATGCCGAGCCGGTAGTTGACCGATACCAGGACGACGCCGCGCCTGGCGAACTCGTGCCCGTCATAGTGGGGGACCGCGGAGTTGCCATTCTGGAACGCGCCGCCGTGGATCCAGACCATGACCGGCCTGCCAGCGCCGGTCTCGCCGGTCTCGCGGGCGGTCCAGACGTTGAGGTTCAGCCAGTCGTCGCCCGGGATGTTCGGATCGGCCAGCAGCGCGTCGAAAGGCGCCGGGTAGTCCGGCTTCGGCGGTGTCGGGCCGAGCGCCGCGGCCTCGCGGACTCCGGTCCATGCCTGCGGAGGTGCGGGCGCCGCGAAGCGGAGGCGGCCGGTGGGGCTGGCCGCGTACGGGATGCCCAGATAGCTGGCGACCCCGTCCCTCACCTGCCCGCGAACCGAACCGAACTTGGTCAGCACAACTGGTCCCATGACCGAACTCTGCCACAGTTACCCGCCTAATGCGGGACACGCCCGCATTGGAACGCCCAGCGCGCCCGCCCGGTGCGCCACACCGTCCGCCGATTGCCGGGACCCGGGACCTGCGCGATCCAGGGCCAGCCGGGTCCCCGGGATCGTCTCAGCGAAAGCGGGGCCGAGCCCTGGACTCACGGCCGTGCTGGGCGATGATGGAAGTGCTCATGGCCGGGACGGAGCGGGCAAAGCGCGCGAAAGGCTCCTCGGCCGAAGCGCCTGCACCGGGAGGAACGTGTGGCACGGCACGCGGACGTGATCTTCAGGGGCGGCGCGGTCTACGCCGCCGGCCCGGATCCGAGGCGCCTGGCCAGGGCGGCCGCCGGTGACGGGCGGCCGGCCGATGCGGTCGCGGTCTCCGGCGGCACGATCGCGGCCGTCGGCACTGCCGGGGACCTGGCGTTCGGCGAGCTGACCGGCCCGCGGACCGAGGTCGTCGACCTTGGCGGGCGGGCGCTGCTGCCTGGGTTCCAGGACGCGCATGCGCACCCGGCGTTCGCCGGGGTCACGATGATGGGCTGCAATCTCATCGGCGCGGTGACGCTGGACGAGGCGCTCGGCCGGATCAGGGCCTACGGGCTGGCTCACCCCGAGCGCGAGTGGATCTCGGGCAGCGGCTGGCGGATGGAGTGGTTCGAGCGGGGGACGCCGAGCAAGGCGCAGCTTGACCAGGTGACCGGGTCGCGCCCTGCTTTCATACTGAATAGGGACGGGCATGGCGGCTGGGCGAACACCAGGGCCCTGGAACTGGCCGGCTTCGACGCACGGGTGATGGACCCGGTGGACGGGCGGTTCGAGCGCGAGGCCGACGGGTCGTTGCAGGGGACGATGCACGAGGGGGCGGCTGACCTGGTCGGGGCTTTCGTTCCAAAGCCGACATTTGATGAAAGGCTCGCCGGGCTGCTGCTCGCGCAACGCCACATGCACGAGCGGGGAATCACGGCGTGGCAGGACGCGATCGTCGGCGAGTACCTCGGCTCGCAGGACCCGCTCCCCGTGTACCTGGCCGCGGCCAGGTCCGGGCAGCTCACCGCCAGGGTCGCCGGAGCGCTCTGGTGGGAGCGCGGCAAGGGCGCCGGCCAGATTGACGGCATACTCGAGCGCCGGGAAGCCGGGCAGGCCGGCCGGTTCTCGGCGCGGACCGTGAAGATCATGCAAGACGGCGTCGCCGAGAACTACACAGCGGGCATGCTCGAGCCCTACCTGGACTCCTGCGGCTGCCAGACGAACGCCCGCGGGCTCTCGCACGTCGATCCCGACGAACTGCGGGCACACGTCACCGCGCTCGACGCGCTCGGGTTCCAGGTGCACTTCCACGCGATCGGCGACCGGGCCGTGCGCGAGTGCCTGGACGCGGTGCAGGCCGCGCGCGCCGCGAACGGCGCCAACGACCACCGCCACCACATCGCTCACCTCCAGGTCGTGCACCCCGACGACGTCAGCAGGTTCGCCGGGCTCGGGGTGACCGGCAATATGCAGGCATTGTGGGCAGCGCACGAGCCGCAGATGGACGAGCTGACGATCCCGTTCCTCGGGCCAGAGCGCACCGCCCGGCAGTACGTGTTCGGCGAGCTGCTTCGCTCAGGCGCCCGGCTGGCGGCAGGCAGCGACTGGGCGGTCAGCAGCGCGAACCCGATCCGGGCCATCCACGTCGCGGTCAACCGGGTACTGCAGGGCGCCGAGGCTGAGCCGCTCCTGCCGGAGCAGCGGCTTGAGCCCGCCGAGGCCTTCGCCGCCTACACGATCGGGTCCGCGTTCGTAAACCACCTGGACGATGTCACCGGCTCGATCGCCGTCGGCAAGCTGGCCGACCTGATCGTGCTCGACCGTGATCCGATCAGCGGCCCGCCCGAGGAGATCGGCTCCGCGAAGGTTCTCGCGACCTATGTCGAAGGCGAGCCCGTCTACCGAGCCAGCTCACTCTGACCCCGCCGGATACCCGCGCTCGCCCGCAGCGTGATCACGGAACGTCGCCGCTGTCCTGACCTGGGCGACCTTCCGTGATCACGGTCTCGATCATGATCACGGAGCATCGCTGCTGTCCTGGAGACTGTCGCGTGACTCATGATCAGGCAGGTTGCCTCCCGGGCACCCGCCCCGTCCGAGACCTGGCCCGCGAGGCCCGGTCTCCCAAGGTGACGCGGTGCGGTTCTTGCGGAGCGGGCCGGGCTCGGTTCCGGCGGTACTATCGGATTGCCTGGCCCGTGATCGCGGCGTGCTCCCGTTCTGCGGCATGATCGCGGAGCGTTCCCGCGCCGGAGCATGATCACGGAGCGTTCTCCGTCGCTTGCGGCATGATCACGGAGCGTTCTCCGTCCTTACCTCGGAGACTTCTCGCAGCACGGAGTGTTGACCGTCCTATGTGCGGACAACGCTCCGCGCAACGACAACTCTCCGTGCCAGAGCCGGGAAAGGCTCCGCGCAGCGGCAACTCTCCGTGCCAGAGCCGGGAAAGGCTCCGCGCAGCGGCAACTCTCCGTGCCAGAGCCGGGAAAGGCTCCGCGCAGCGGCAACTCTCCGTGCCAGAGCCGGGAAGGCTCCGCGAAGCGGGAGGTCTCCGGGAACCCGCGTAGAGTCTCGCCGCTGAGCCGCCGGAGCTTGACTTTCCAAGATCCCGAGCCATCCGACAGCCTCCAGGACAGGGGCGATCTTCCGTGATCATGTTCCCGGGCATGATCACGGAACATCGCGGGCGTCCTGACCTGGGTGATCTTCCGTGATCATGGTTTTGAGCATGATCACGGAGACCAGTACGGGTCCCGGGGGCTGCCGCGCGGCTCGTGATCAGGATCGGGGAGCTTTTCCGGCATCGTGGGGGGACAGGAGAGTTCTCGCTTCGCGGAGTTTTTTTCAATAGCGCTGGAAACTCTCCCTTAACTGACAAGTCTCCCCGAGTCACCCGACAGCCCGCCTCCGCGTTGGCCGCCTCAGCGTGCCCGCAGCCGCGCGGGGCGCCGTCCGCTATGCCTTAGATGGGTATTATCGAACACTTGTTTGATCGATAGGTATGCTGGTGGCATGAACGCGGGCTTCCAGGCTTCGCTGCTTGACGCCGGCCAGGACTTCCAGCTTGGTGATCTGGCCCCGCTGCGGCGGACGGAGCTTGCCGACGGCGCCTGGGTTGACCTGCTCCCTGGCTGGGTCGCCGGGGCGGATGACCTATTCGGCCGGCTATCACGGACCGTGCCATGGCGAGCCGAGCGGCGCCCGATGTATGACCAGGTAGTCGACGTGCCACGGCTGCTGAGCTGGTATGGCAAGGACGATCCGCTGCCCGATCCTGGTCTCGGGCAGGCGATGGCGGCGCTCGACGCCCACTACGAACGCCAGCTGGCTGAGCCGCTCTGCACCGCCGGCCTGTGCCTGTACCGAGACGGCAAGGACAGCGTCGCCTGGCATGGTGATATCTCGGGCCGACGCGTCAAGGAGACGGTCGTCGCGATCGTGTCACTGGGCAACCCGCGCTCGTTCCTGCTCAGGCGCCGCCCCGGCGGTGCCATCGTCGGCCCGGTCGCCTCCGCTGCCGGCGGCACTGGGGCGCCGGCCGGCGGCGGCACCAGGCCGTCGGCGAGCCGCGCCTCGGCGAGTGACAAGGCTCGGGACATCGCCGGGGGACCGCTTCGCTTCATGCTCGGTCATGGTGACCTGCTGGTAATGGGCGGCACCTGCCAGCGCACCTGGCAGCACGCCGTCCCGAAGTCGGTTAGGGCGACGGGACCGAGGATCAGCATCCAGTTCCGCCCGGAGGGCATCCACTGACGGGCCCGGCCGGGCGGCGCGGGCGCCTCCTATGTGGCAAACGTGGCCAATGTGGCGAATGCCGGGTTTCCGGCGGCGGGCTCACCCGCATGGATGGATGACCTTGTTGGCTTATTTGGAGGCTGAGGCGGGCTGGGTTCAGGGCGGCGGGGTTAGCGGTGCCCGGGGTGACCAGGCCCGGCGCGGGACAGCATCGGGGCGGGTCGGCCTGCTGTTCAGGCCCGCCTGTGACAGCAGCGTGGCCCTGCCCCCGGCGATGCCGTGCCCGGGGCGCCCGCGCGGCAAGCCCGCACCACCCGGCCCCACCGCCTCAGACTCACCCCGCAGCCTGAATCTCCGCTAAGCCAACATGGTCATGGATGACCCTGTTGGCTTATTGACTTCAGTGGCGGGGGTAGCCGCGCGGGGCCGGGTCGTGCGAGCGGGCGGGGCGCCCCAGGGGGGTGCGGGTGCGATGTTCCGTGATCATGATTAAGGGCATGATCACGGAAATTTACCCAGGTCAGGACACGTGCGATGTTCCGCGATCAAGCCCGCGACCATGATCACGGAAACTTGCCCCGGTCGGCCTCTGGCGGACAGGCGCCCCGCCCGGCAAACCCGCCCCACCCGCCTCCACCGCCTCAGACTTACCCCGCAGCCTTGAATCTCCAATAAACCAACAGGGTCATGGATGCGGGGATTGATAGATGAGGTCTGCGGTGCGCTAGCTAGCTTCGTCGGGGACGTCGAAGTACCTGGGATTGGCGACCGCCAGCCTGGCCACGATCTCGCCGGCTAGGCGGGAGCCCGCGGCCACAGCGTCGGGGGGCGGTCCGTCGGCGGGCAGTGCGTCGGCCGGCGGGGTTTCGGCGGGCAGGGCGTCCGCAGCCTGAGCGTCGGCGGGCAGAGCATCTGGGGCGGGGGCGTGCGAGGTATCGCTGCTGAGCTCACGGGCGACGATCGCGAGCACGTTGGCCGCTACCCGGGCGTGGAACGCCAGTTGCCCGCTGGTCGCCGGCATCACCTCGTCGGTCAGGAACCCTCGCACGGCATCGAGCAACTCGCTCGCGGTCGGCCGTCCGAACGCGTCGGGTGAAGGCCGGGGATCGGCCGACAGGCGCCGCCGGCCCGCAGCGGCCTGGGAGGCCGCCGCCGGGTCGAGCAGCCGCAGCAGGTCCCACTCCTGCTCGCAGACCCGCCGCCCGATCGCGGCCAGCTCGACCGACCGGTACGCGCCAGAAAGATGCGCCCACGCCTGAGTCATGCAGATGACGCCCCAGCGCAGTGTCCCGAGTATCTCCCACCAGCGCAGCTCGTCGAGGCCAACTTCGGCGCCGCCGGCGGACTGGTATGCCTCAAGCAACTCGACGCGGCCGCCGACCCCGGCCACCGGGCCCGCACCGCCGAACCGCCATGCCCGGACGCAGAGCCAGCCAAGGTCCTCGACCGGATTGCCGGCGTGCACGAGTTCCCAGTCGATCACGGCATTGAGGGACTCGGGACCCACGATCAGGTTGCCTAGCCGCAAGTCTCCGTGCACGAGCACAGGCGGGCGGCGCCGCGGCGGATCGGCGGCCAGCGCCCCGAGCGCCAGCTCGAAGACCTCGCTCGTCCACCCCGCGGCGGCGAACTCATCCAGCCTGGCCCGCACATCGGCAAGCGGGTCAGGCGCGGGCAGCTCAAGATCGGCAGGCAGGCCGAGCGCGTGCAGGCCGGCGGCGAACGCGCCGAGCTGGGCTACGAGCCGTTCCCTGGCGAGGTGATAGCGGTCTTCGCGCAGGATTCGCCTGGCGATGGTCTCACCCGGCACCCGTCGCATCACCATGCCGGCCGAGCCGAGCACGTCAGCGTCGGAGCTGGCGAGCAGTACCTCAGGCACGGCCAGCCCGGCGGCCCGCGCCGCCGCGATCGCCGCCGCCTCGCGGCGCACGACGCCCGGCTCGCTCGGCCGGCCGGGCGGGTCACGGCGCAGCACAAGCTCGGTTCGCGTGCCGCCGGCCCCGACCGCGTCGAATGCCCAGGTCTGCCGCGACGCACCGCCCGACAGCCTGGACACCCTCTCGATCATGACCTCGCCGAGCTGATCACGCAGCGCTGCCGCCAGCGAGGGCGTATCCACCTGTCCGGAGCCGGCCGAGCCGCCGAAACCGCCAGAACCGCCCGGACCGCCAGAACCGCCCGGATCGCTCAAGCCCGGCCGCTCAGACGCGGTCACCGCTCAGCAACTCCCTTGGGCGCCCGCTGCCGCATGAAGCCGAACATATATCCGGCTACCCGCCGCATCTGGATCTCCTCCGCCCCTTCGGTGATCCGGTACCGGCGATGGTGCCGGTAAATGTGCTCGAACGGCTTGTGCCGTGAGTATCCGAGCCCGCCGTGGACCTGCATCGCCCGGTCGGCCGCCTCGCAGCACAGCCGGTTTGCCCAGTAATTGCACATCGACACCTTGTCAGAAGCCGAAAACGCGCCGTGGGAGTCCATCAGCCACGCCGTTTTATGCACGAGCGCTCGGAGCATCTCGCACTGGGTCTGCAGCTCAACCAAGGGGAACTGTATCGCCTGATTGGTTGCCAGCGGCTTGCCGAACGGCGCCCGCTCCTTCGCGTAGGCCACTGATTCATTGATGCAATATTGCGCTGCTCCGAGCGATGATGCCGCCTGCCTGATCCTGTTCTCATTGAAAAAATGCTGCACCACGGCGAGCCCGCGTCCCTCGCCGCCGAAGACCGCCGTGGCGGGAACCCGCACGTCGCGGAAGCTGACCCGAGCGTGGTCGGTCGGCATGTTGAATGTCCAGAGGTACTCCTCGATGACGAACCCGGGCGAGCTGACCGGTGTCAGGAACGCGGTGATGCCCTCGGCATCGCCGGCCTTTCCGCTGGTGCGGGCAAAGATCAGGTCGTGCGACGCGGCATGCACGCCGGTGTTGAAGGTCTTCTCGCCGTTGATCACGAACCCTTCGCCGTCGCGCACGGCCGTCGTCTCCATGTGCGTGGCGTCTGAACCGTGCGCGGGCTCGGTGATCCCGAACGCGAACCCGCGCCGCCCCGCCGCGAGGCCCTCGACCCACTCGGCGCGCTGCTCGTCGGTCCCGTACTCGAGCATGAGCAGCAGGCCGACGTTGTTGCCGACGACCATGTGCTCGTTCTGGAGGTCGCAGTGCAGGCCGAGGCCCTTGCTCGCGAGGTGCTCCCTGATGATCGCCATGCCGAGGTTGGTGCCGTCCCGCCCGCCGTACTCGGCGGGAAACGCATACCTGTAGTGACCGGCCGCGTCCGCCCGCCGCACGGCCTCGCGCAGCAGCTCCTCCCACTGCCTGCTCGGCAGGCCGCCCCGATCCCAGTCGGTCCGCGCGTCCTCACGCCGGTGGTCGAAAAACCTGATGTTGTCGTCGCGCCGCTCGAGCGGCCGGATCTCCCGTTCGATGAACTCGTCGAGTTCGGCGAGGTAGCTGGCTAGCTCGGACGGTATGTCGAAGTCCACGGTCAGTTCCCCTCGCCTCGCACGGAGCGCTCTAGACCGGGAAACTACGGTAACCGTCAGCCGGCGTCCAGAAGGGCCACGACCGTCAGGCCTGAAAAAAGCCGCGGCCTGCTGTGGCAACCGGAGCTGGATGCCGCCGCGGCTATCCGGTTGTCGGCCGGGCAGCCGGACCGGGCGGCAACGGCGCGGCGGCAGACCCATTAAAGTCAGATTTGGCGTGGGCTTGATCGCGATCATGCCCTGACGAGGGCAGGGGGAGCAGCGAGTGGAGCAGGTCGTGCTGGGCTCGGGCGGGCCCATGGTGTCGCGGATGGGCCTTGGCCTGATGAGCATGTCGGGCGTCTATGGCCCGGCGGCCGACGACGAGTCGGTCAGGACCATTCACGCGGCGATCGACAGCGGCGTGACGATGCTGGACACCGGGGACTTCTACGGCCAGGGACACAACGAGCTCTTGCTGCGCGAAGCGCTCAAGTCCAGGGACCGGGGCAAGGTCTTCATCGCGGTGAAGTTCGGTGTCCAGCGTGATCCGAGCGGCAAGATGGTCGGCCGGGACATGAGCCCGAACGCGGTCAAGAGTTCGCTCGCGCACAGCCTCACCAGGCTCGGCACCGACTACGTGGACCTGTACCAGCCGGCGCGGCTGGACCCTGGGGTGCCGATCGAGGACACCGTCGGCGCGATCGCCGAGATGATCAAGGCCGGCTACGTGCGCTGCCTCGGGCTGTCCGAGATGGGCGCGGCGACGATCCGGCGGGCGCACGCCGTCTACCCGGTGAGCGCGCTGCAGATCGAGTACTCGCTGATGAGCCGCGGCATCGAGGCGGAGATCCTGCCGTGCGTCAGAGAGCTCGGCATCGCGGTCACGGCCTACGGGGTGCTGTCGCGCGGGCTGATCTCCAGCGCGACCGCCGGCGGCCTCGCCCCCGGCGACCCGCGTGCCCGCTTCCCGAGGTTCTCCGGCGAGAACCTCACCCGCAACCTCGGCCTGGTCGCCGCGCTCGAGCAGATCGCGGCCAGCCGGGGCGTGACCGCCGCCCAGCTCGCCTACGCCTGGGTGCTGTCGCGCGGCGCCGACATCATCCCGCTGACCGGGACCAAGCACGCCGGCCGGCTCGCCGAAGCACTGGCGGCGGTACGCGTCGAGCTCAGCCCGGACGAGCTGGCGGCCATCAGCGCGGCCGTGCCGCCTGAGCTCGTGGCCGGCGAGCGTTACGATCCGGCGTCGATGCGCGCGCTCGACAGCGAATCTCCTCACGAGTAAGAACCCGTCCGCGGCGGAGCACCTCACCTGCATCGCTTCTCGTGCCGGGAGCCGCTTTCCTGACGTTCACAAAGGGTTCACACGGGCGCCGCGACTCAGTCGCGGGTACGTCGTCGGACTCCGGATACGTTCGGATGGTTCCAATCCCCACCATTGAGGGGCATACATGCACGTACGCACAAAGGCTGCATCGGCGGCTGTCGCCGCCGTCGCGATCGCGGGAACCGCCGCCGCGTCAGCGCCGAGCGCATCCGCCGATCGCAAGGATCGGATCGAGCATGTGCTGCTGATCTCGGTCGACGGCATGCACCAGTCCGACCTCGACTGGTACATCGCGAACCATCCCCACTCGCAGCTCGCCAGGCTCGCCTCCGGTGGCGCTGAGTTCACCAACAACCACACCTCGGACCCCTCGGACTCCGATCCGGGCGGCACCGCGCTGATGACCGGTGGCGACCCGCGAGCGACCGGCGTCTACTACGACGTCGAGTACAGCCACGCCGTGGACGAGGCGGGCGCGGCCTGCACGCCGGGGCACCCGGCAACCGGCGGAGACGTCATCTACGACTCTCCGGACGACACGCTCAACGCGGTGCCTGACCTGCTCGGCAACGGCAGCGGCAACACGTTCCCGTCCTTCGACGAGGGCGGCTCGATCTACCCGGGCGGCGTGGACAAGAACCCGCGCGCGATCATGAACCTGACCGCGCATCCGCAGTCGGGCCTGAACCCGGGGAGCTACCCGGTCGACCCGAAGACCTGTCAGCCGATCACGCCGTGGGACTACCTGAAGGTCAACACGATCTTCCAGGTGATCCACAACGCCGGCCTGCGCACAGCCTGGTCTGACAAGCACGCGATCTACACGTCGTTCAACGGCCCAGGTTCCGGTGGCATGAGCATCGACGACTTCTTCGGTCCCGAGATCGACTCGCAGGCGGTCGAGCCGAACGGCGTGCCTTACCCGACCGACACTGACTGGGCGCACGATGACGCCGCGACCAAGCAGTACGACGGTTACAAGGTGCGGGCGGTCATCAACGAGCTGAACGGTTTCGATCACAGCGGCACCCGCAAGGCCGGCGTGCCGGCCATCCTCGGGATGAATTTCCAGACCGTGTCGGTCGCCGAGAAGGTCGACTCTCCCAGCACCCTCACCAGGAACCCGGACGGCACCTACACGGAGGGGCCGACCGAGCTCGCCGGCTACTTCCCCGGCGGAACGACGCCGCGCCCGCTGCTGGCCAGCGCGTTCCGCTACGTCAACCGTCAGCTCAGGCGGATGGTCGTTGCGATCAAGCGGGACGGCCTGGCGTCGTCCACCGCGATCATCATCACCGCCAAGCACGGGCAGTCGCCGCAGAACCCGCTGCGGCTCAAGCGGATCAGCGACGGCCCGATCATCGACGCGATCAACGCGGCCTGGACCGCGTGGACCGGTGATCAGGACAAGCTGATCGTCGCCGGCACCGACGACGACCTCTGGCAGAGCTACCTGTCGGTCAAGACGCAGGCCGCGGCCGACTTCGTCAAGAACTATCTCTGGAACCACAGCGCGACCGCGGTGCTCTACAACAACGACGGCATCAACCGCGGTACCGAGCAGGTCGCCCACTCCGGTCTCGCCCAGATCTACGCCGGTCACCAGGCCGCCAGCTTCTTCGGCGTGCCGTACTCGGACCCGCGTTATCCGGATGTGTTCGGTCGCGTGCAGATCGGCACGGTGTACACCGGCGGCAGCAAGATCGCCGAGCACGGCGGGGACAACCCGGGTGACCGCGACGTGCCGCTGATCGTCTACGCCCCGGGAACGGTCCCGCACTCCAGGGTCCGCGCCTGGGTAGAGACGACCCAGGTGGCACCCACGATCCTCCAGCTCCTTGACCTGAATCCGAACGCGCTGGAGGCCGTGCAGAAGGAGCGCACGAGAGTCCTCCCCGGCATCGGATAGCCATTCCGCTCGTCCTGGGGGTGCCACCTGGCATTGGGCGGCACCCCAGGACGGACGCCGGCGTTCGGCGCAGGTTGCCGTAGCCTCGGCGGCATGGACTCACTGGGCGAGGATCTGGTGCTCGTCGCCATTGATCCGGCTACCGGCGTGCTGCACGGGCGCGGCAATGTGCAGTACGGGCTGATGGGCGCGGAACTGGTGATGCTGGCGAACGCCGGGCTGGTTGAGGTGGCCGATGGCAGGATCGCCGAGGTCACCCCGGGCCGGGCGACCGGTGACCCGGATCTTGACGCCGCGCTGGGGCGCATCGCCCTGGCCCGCAAGCCGCCCCGGCTCCGGCGCTGGGTCGGCAGTCCGCGTGCGAACATCACCAGGGCGTATCTGGCCAGGCTCGCCGCCGGCGGCGCGATCGGGCAGCGCGAGGGCAGCGTGCTGCGGCCGCGATGGCCCGTTCGTGACGTGGCGAGAGCCGCGTCCGTCCGGGCGAGGCTGGACGCCGTGGCGCTCGGCGCGGGCGACGTGGACGCGGCGGAGGCCGCCTTTGCCGGGATCGCCAACGCGATCGGGCTCGGGTGGGCACTGTACCGGGGCGCGGATAACCGGCCGGCCCGCAAGCGGCTGCGGGAGATCACCAAGAACCACTGGGCGGCCAGCGCCGTCCAGCACGCTGTCCAGGAAGCGAACGCGGCGGTTTCGGGCGGCTAGCCGCCCGAAACCGCCGTCGCTGACTACCGGCCCAGGCCGGCGGCCATTTCCCTGAGCTGGGCGTGCATGCCGCCCATCACCGCGCCGCCGGGCAGGTAGCGCTTGAGTATCTTCGCGATGCTCGTGTAGTTGACGTCGACCACGTTGGCGAGCGGCGCCTCGACACCCTGGGTGACCAGCTGGTAGGCGTCCATGGTGTCCATGCCGTACTGGCCGGCCAGCCACAGCACCAGCTCGGTCTGGGCGATCCTGAACGCGTCTTCCAGCGGCCGTGCCGAACCCGCGGTCATGATGTAGCCGTCGGTCTCCAGTCTCGGCCACGGCGTGGCCGCGCCCTTGATCAGGTCGACGATCAGCACCGTGTTCATTGCCGTCTCGACTGCGACGCCGCAGGTCTCGCCCTCGCCCTGGCGGGCATGGCCGTCGCCGAGCGACAGCAGCGCGCCGTCCACGTTGACACCCAGGTAGCAGGTCGTGCCCGCGCGCATCTCCGGGGTGTCCATGTTGCCGCCGAACGCGTCAGGGACCAGCGCGCTGCGCGCTTCCAGGTTGGCCGGGGCGACGCCGACGGTGCCGTGCATCGGGTTCATCGGCATGTCCACGGTGAAGTCGCCGTGCTTGGCCTTGAACTGGCAGGTGTTCGCTGCTGAGTCGAACTGCCACATCCACACCAGTTCCGGCAGCGGCTCGTTGAGCAGCGCGGTCAGGTGAGTGGACGTGAGCGCGCCGAATAGCGGGATCGTCGTGGAAGCACCCCAGTCCCTGGCGGGGGTGATCGACACGAAGTGCACCGCTACGGTGTCTCCCGGCTCGGCGCCCTCGATGTAGAAGGGACCGGTCTGCGGGTTCACGAACGGGAACTCGCAGACCTGCGACACCAGGTCGCTCTCGCTGCGTACCCGGCCGAAGAACGCGTCTTCGGTGAAGACGTCGAGCACGACCGGCGTCTTGATCCGCTTGACCGGCGCGACGCCGCCGAAGGTCCACGCGTACTGATCTCGCTCCGGGGTGAACTTGATTACCTCAAGGTCGCTCATGCAGTCACCCTACGGTCAGCAGAGATCTCGCCATCGAGATGGATGAGGCCGACGTCGACGACTCGCCGAGGATTGGTGAGGTACAGGTACACCAGGTAAATGACCCCGAGCGCAATCCAGATCGCGACCGCCGGGCCCATGTACGACAGCGGCGGGGCCAGCGGGGTGATGAAGCTGAAGCCAGGGATCTTGAAGCCCGCCGCGGCGCACCACGCCGGAATGAAGGCGGCGATGCCGAGCACGGGGATGATGACGTGCGAGAGCACGTTGAGCTTATGGTCGCGGCTGCGGCTGAAGAATCCGATGCATGAAGCGTTGGTGATGATGTATACGGCGACTAGCAGGATCACCAGTCCGGTAGCGACCATGTCGAAAGCTATCACCGGCCCGTAGTGCAGGCCGAGCGCAAGCATGAGCACGAGCGAGATCACGCCCCCGAGCGCGATGGCGACCACAGGGGAGCGGTGCCTGGAGCTAATGCTGGCAAGCACGTTCGGGAAGGCGCCTATCCGGCCCATGGCGAAGGAGGTGCGGCTGGAGACGTTGACGCCCGCGTTGGAGTTCGCGAGCGTCGAGTTCACGATGGCCAGGAAGACCAGGATCCAGAAGAGCCCGTAGAACGCCCTGGCCAGGCCTTCCCACGACGCGGCGCCCGTGCCGGTGGTAAAGGTGGCGAACTTGCCTGGCCCGAAGGCGACGTCGACGGCATAGGTCGTGAAGACATAAAGCGCGCCGATCAGGAGGGTCGCCAGCAGCACGGCGAGCTGGATCGTCCGGCGCGGGTTGCGGGCCTCTTCGGCCAATGGCGCGGCGCCTTCGAATCCGCCGAAGGCCAGCACCGTGAAGACCGAGCCCGCGATGACGCCATTCAGGCCGTGGAAGCCCTTGGGGGTGAACTTGGTCGTGAACACCGCCAGGGTGTTATGGCTGCCCGCGTGGAAGATCAGCAAGATCGCCATGATCAGGAATACGGCGATCTCGAAGATGCCGAGTATCGTGCCGAACCGCGCCGAGGTCCTGACGCCGAAGTAGCCCGCGGCCAAGATGATGAGCAAGCCGAGGATCGACCACGGCCACCACAGGCTCGCTGAGTAGCCGTGGATCTCGGCATGCAGGGTCGCGGCCGTCGTGAAGCCGAGCTGGAGCAGCACGAGCGGCGGGATCAGCCAGCCGACCATCGCGTAAGCCCAGGCGACGAGGAAGCCAAGCGAAGGGTGCAGGCCCCTGGCGGCGTAGGTCGCCATCGATCCGGACGAGGGCAGTTCCTTGGCGAGCTGGCCGATGCTCCACGCGGAGAAGAGGCAGGCAATCAGCGCGAAGACCACCGCGAGCGGAAGCGCACCGCCGGCCAGGGCCGCGCCCGCCGGAATCGACGCCGCGATCGCGGCGCCAGGTGCCATGTCGGTGATGCTCTGGAACAAGACCTCGCGCAGGCCGATCGCGTCGGACCGCAAGCCGGAATCGGCCACCGTTGCCTCCGTGACTGGTGGGACGTTGGGGCAGATCATGCCACAGCCAGCCGGTCCGACAACAGGGCAAAAAGGTGTCGTTATCCGGCAAGCCTGGTCACGGGCTGACTGCGTCGGGTGCGTAGTCGCTTAGCGCGACGCCCACTGCGCGATAGGTGGATCGAAGCGGAACAGCTCCCGAGGATCTTGCCGCCTGGCGGAGGTCAGCGGGGCCAGGGCGAGCGCCTCGGCCAGTTGGGCGGGACGCCGGGTCGGCACGATCCAGAGCGGCTGCTGATAGCCGTCGCTCGCGCAGTTGGACCACCACATGCTCGTGGCCGGGCGGATCCTGGGCGCCTGCGCCTGCTTCTCGTCAACCCACATCACGAGCGCTGCCCGCATATAAGGCGTGGCCAGGTTACCGAGCGGCGTGATCCTCCTGCCCTGGCAGGCGTATCGCTTCATGACCTTGACCGCGTGCGGGTCCGTGGTGACGCCGATGCTAAGCACGCCATTCCACGGGCAGGCGAACACTTGGGAGCACTGCCACGGCACGAGCGCCGCACGGCTGCGGACCCGGCCCTGATGGCGCTCCGCCCAGCCGACGCCGCCAATGCGGACGCCGTCCTTATCAAGCCGGATGCCCGTCGGCCAGAGGTACGGCAGCCACATGCCGCTGCCGAAGACCCAGATCGTGACGGCGGCGAGCAGCACCGCCAGCGCGATCCAGATCAGCACGGGCACAGCTGAGGTCAGGCTGGCGGCGAAGACGACCAGGCCGAGCACGGGTGCGTAGATGCCCGCGGTCAGCAGGGGCCAGCGCAGCGCGCTGCGATCCTCGGCGTAGCCGAGCACCGCCGGGGTGTCCGCAGCGCCGACGGTCCCGGCGCAGGCAGCCGCGGCCTCGGGCAGGAAATCGCGTCGAGGGCGGCGGGCTCCGCCGAGATGGAGCCCGCCGCCCTCGACGGCCATCGCCATCGGCGTCGCCTAGCTGCCGAAGCTGGCGCCAACCTGGGTGTCGTTCGTCTCGTAGGCGACGGACGCCTGGCGCATGAGAATGCTGATGTCGGACAGCGCTTGGTGAAGCTGCCTGGACGAGGTCTGCCACTGCTGCCAGAGCGCGAGGAACCTCGCCTGGCCGACGCCGGCCCAGTCCGAGCCGAGCGGCGCTACCTGGGATGCGAGCTGCGACAGGGTCGCCTCGATCGAGCCCGCGCCGCCCGTGAGCTGCGCCGATACGCCCGACAGCTGCTCGGGGGTCACCCTAATCACGCCTGCCATCGTTCCTCCTCACCATTCGCGTCCAAGGACGTCGGTAATGATCGACTGTGCCACAGGCGTGGCATCGAAGGCCTAATTATATACTCAATTCATCCAGAACTACGCAAGCGAATCTAACGTTTGGCGATAGCCGCAAAGCGTCGTGATCGTAACGTTTTGCCGGGCATGCGAGTGTCTGGCTAGTTATAGGGGACTACTGGGTCCGATGACACCGGCCGTCGGATTTCGGGCTGAGGCGGGCCGGAGAGCTTCAGGGACGGCAGGTGGCGGGAGAAGTTAGCGCTTCAGCAGAGCAGGCTGGCTGGTCAGACTCGTTCAGGGTCCACCGGCCAGAGCGATCGTGGCCGCATTCGCCGCCACCAGGGCCGATCGAGCTGATCGCGCCGCCGAGTCCGCCCGACAGCGGCACTGGCCGGATGACATCGCTGCTCCCGATGCTGGGCAGCCTGGCCATGGTTGGGCTGGCTTTCCTCATTCACTCACTCGTGTACCTCGTCGTCATCGGCGGGATGGTGCTCGCGATGGTCGGCGGCGGGCTGGCGGCCAGCATCAGCCAGCGCCGGACGCGGGCGCGCCGGTGGACGCGCACGAGGCAGCGCTATGCCGCCCACCTGGCCGCCGCCCGGGCCCAGGCGGCGGCCGCGGCGCTGGCGCAGCGCGACGCGGCGCAGGCCTGCTTCCCTGACCCTGAGGCGCTCTGCGCTGTCGCGGCCCGCGGCGATGGCCTGTGGGAACGCCGGCCGGGTGACAAGGACTTCGCTGCCGTGCGGCTGGGCCGGGGGCGCGTCCCGGCTGACTGCCCGGTGCGGATCGTGCGGGACGAAGGCCCTCTTGCCGAGGCCGACCCCGATCTGGCTGGCGAGGCCGAGCGCCTCATAGCCGGCACGGCGACGCTGCCCGCGGCGCCGGTCGTGGTCGGCCTGGGAGGGGCCGGCTGCGTCGCGATCGTGGGCGAGCCGGAGCGGTCGCGCGCGCTGGCCGGTGCCTGGCTCGCCAGCCTGGTGACGTTCCACGCGCCCGCCGAGCTGAGGATCATGGGGCTGGTGCCGCTTTCGGCCGTCCGGACCTGGGGGTGGCTCAAGTGGCTGCCGCATACCAGGGACCCCGAGGCCGGTGAGGGACTTGGCCGGGTCGGCCGGGCGGTCACCGCCGACCCGGTCGCGTTCGGCGCGCAGTTCGAGGCGCTCGCGCAACGGCGGCTGGACAGCCTGCGCCGCCGCACGGAGGCATCGGCTGGCCTGCTGTCACGCCAGGAGCTAGCTGGCGGGACGCGACGGCGGTCCGATGCCGAGAGCGCTCATGTCATCGTCGTAGTCGACGGCTACCGGCCGGGTGAGGGCCCGCCGTCGCTTGACACGCTGATGCCGGTCGCCGGGGCTGTGTCGATGACCGTGATCGTGCTGGTGCGCGATCTGACCGAGGTTCCGGCCAGCTGCGGAGCCCGGGTCGACTGGATGACGCCCGGCACGATCAGGTACGTGGCGTCCGGCCCGGACGGCCGGGTCGAGGCCGGCGTCATTCCCGACAGCATCGACCTCGGCGTCGCGACCCAGCTGGCCAGAACGCTCGCCCCGCTCGGCCTCAGGGCCGGCGAGACCGGGGCGGACCTGGCCGATCCGGTCCGCCTTGTGGAACTGCTCGGCGTAGACGAAGCCGAGCAGCTTGACCTGCGTTCGCAGTGGCTGGGCCTGGCTGACCTGGCCGATAGCATTCCGCCCGCGTTCCTGGCCGTGCCGATCGGGCGCAAGGACAACGGCGCCTCGCTCGTGCTCGACTTCAAGGAAGCGGCCGCAGGCGGGATGGGCCCGCACGGGATGCTGGTCGGCGCGACCGGCTCGGGCAAGAGCGAGCTGCTCCGCTCGCTGACCGCCGCGATCGCCGCGCGCCACGACCCGTCACTGGTCAACCTGCTCCTGATCGACTTCAAGGGCGGTGCGGCATTCGCTGAGCTCTCGCGCCTGCCGCACGTCGCCGGGCTGGTCACGAACCTGGCCGACGATCTCAGCCTCGTCGACCGCATGCAGCTGGCGCTGACCGGCGAGCTCGCCAGGAGGCAGGAGCAGCTGCGGCTCGCGGGAAACCTCGGCTCGATCGCCGACTACCAGGCCGCGCGGGCACGCGGCGCGCAGTTCGAGCCCATGCCGTACCTGGTCGTGGTGATCGACGAGTTCGGCGAGCTGCTCGCGGCCAAGCCGGACTTCGTGGACACTTTCATCACGCTGGCCAGGCTCGGCCGGTCGCTCGGCGTGCACTTGCTGCTCGCCACTCAGCGACTCGACGAGGGCAGGATCCGCGGGCTCGAGCCGCACCTTCGGTACCGGCTCTGCCTGCGCACCTTCACCGCCGAGGAGTCTCGCGCCGTCCTGTCCAACGCGGACGCCTTCGAGCTGCCCTCCCTGCCCGGGCTTGGCTACCTGCGCGTTGACCGGGAGCAGTCGAGGTTCAAGGCGGCGATCTGCGGATCAGCCAGGCCGGCCCAGCTCGCCGACGTCAGCGGCGAGCAGCGTGACCAGCTGGGCGCGAGTTCGCTGCTGCGCCCGCTGAGCCTCGGCGGCGCATCGGCGCAGGACGGCCAGCCGGCCGCGTTCCGTGCCCGCGCCGATGACCTGAAGGTTCTTGTCCGCCTGGCTGGCGAGACCGCTGGCAGCCAGGCAAGGCTGATCTGGACCGATCCGCTGCCGCCCAGGCTGACACTCGGCCGCTTGCGCGAGCTGATCGCCGACCAGGCATCGGTGGCGATCGGGCTGGCCGACTGGCCAGAGCGGCAGGCAAAGGAGGCGGTCATCTACCGGCCCGCGGGAGCGGGCGGCAACCTCGGCGTCGCCGGAGCGCCTCGGACCGGCAAGTCCACGCTGCTCCAGACGCTCGTGCTCGCGCTCGCCGCGACAGCCGGCCCGATCAGCGGCAGTTCTACTGCCTGGATCTCGGCGGGGGCAGCCTGTTCGAGCTCGACACGCTGCCGCACGTTGGCGCGGTCATCGGACGGGGCGAGACAGAGGCGACCGCGCGGCTGTTCCGCGAGCTGAGGGCGCTGCTCGACGAGCGGGCCAGTGCCAGGCAGGCGAGCCGGGCCGGAGCACAGGCAGCGGACTGGCCGGCGATTTTCCTGGTCGTTGACAACGTCGGCCAGCTCAGGCAGTCGGCACCCGATCTGGAACCCGAGCTCATCGAGCTCGCTACGGCGGGCCTTCCCTTCGGCCTGCATGTTCTACTGTCGGCGAACCGCTGGCTCGACGTCAGGCCCCAGCTGCTCGACGCGCTCGGCACGAGATGGGAGCTGCGCCTGGCTGATCCGTCCGATTCGCTGGCCGGCCGGCAGGCCGCGTCGCGGGTACCTGCCGACGTGCCGGGGCGTGGCCTTGTCAGGGACGGGCATTTGTTCCAGGGGGTGCTGCCCGAGCTATCGGACGAACCCGCCCCTGGCGGACTGGCCGAGGCGGTCGCGATGATCACCGAGTCGGCCGGCGGGCGCCGGGCGCCCGCGATCGCGGCACTGCCGTTGCGCGTCGGCACAGGCGACGTGGCCAGGCTCGCTCGCGTCGCGGGATCGCAGCCGCCCTCCGGCGACGGCCGGTTCCTGCTCGGGGTCAGCGAATTCCGCAGCCGGCCCGTCGAGATCGACCTGGCCAGGGCCGGCAGCAGGCTGCTGGTGTACGGGGACAGCGGCTCAGGCCGCACGACCTTGCTCAGGCGGATCACGACGTACCTGAGGCAGGCGGCTGACGGCGTGCCGGGCAGCGACCAGATCGCGCTCGGCATCGTTGACCCGGGCCGGGGGCTGCTCGACATCGCCGACGGCCCCGGCGTAGTCGGCTACGCGGCAAACGTGAGCTCGGCCGAGAAGCTCGCGCACAGGCTCGCCGAGGAGTTGCGACCGAGAGTGGCGCCCGAGGACGCGGGGGTTGCCGAGCTGCGGGGCGGGCGATGGTGGTCAGGGCCGAAGTACTTCTTGATCATTGACGATTACGATCTGCTGCTTGGCCAGATGGGCGGGCCATTCACCGTGCTGACGGATCTGCTTGCGCAGGGCGCCGACATAGGTTTCGGCATCGTGCTGACCCGCCGGGTGGCCGGCAGCCAGCGAACGGCCTACGAGCAGTTCGGCCAGCGGCTGCGGGAAGTCGCGGACGCGGCTCTGATCTTGTCGGGTCAGCCCGACGAGGGGCCTCTCGCGAGCGGCGTGTCGGCCCGGCAGTGGCCGCCCGGACGCGGCATGCTCGTCTCCGGCCGCGCGAGGCCGCAGCTCATTCAGTGCTGCCTTGATCAGGAGCCAGCCTGGCCCGGTGCGCAGAGCGAGTCAGGTCAGGCTGACGCTGCCGCCAGGGGAGCGCTCCGGTGAGCGGTACGCGGGTGGTCCTGATCACGGCGGCAGGCCCGAGCGGACAGGTGGACATCGGCGTGCGCTCGGATGCCACTCCCAAGGACCTGGTGAGCTCACTTGGCAGCGTCATCGGCGTTATCCCGGGAAGCTCGGTCGTCGAGCATCACGCCCCGCCCCGGCCTGGCGTCCCGCAGGGCAGGAGAACCCAGCTGACGAGTAACGCGTCGCTCGGCGACAGCGGGGTAGCCGACGGCGACATGATCATCTTCAGGAAGTCGGCGAGCGGGGAGCGCGCTGGCGGTCCCGGGCAGCGACCGCGGTCCGCATCGGCCGATGCGACGCGGCCTGATCCGGGTTATGCGCCGTTGCCGGCTCAGCCTGAAGCGGGCAGGCCGAGCGGCGGTCGCCCGCCAGGTCAGGGCAGCACCGCACATAGACCGCCGCCTGGGCCGGGCGATTGGACCGGACCCAGGCAACGGCCTGAGCCGCCCGGGGACCGATCGCGGGTTGCCGGACCGCGGCCAGCGTCCGCAGGCGGACCGCCGCGGATTTCTGGGCAGCCGCCGGGCTCGGGGCACCAGCGGGGTTCGGGGCAGCCGCCGCCGGATTCTGGGCAGCCGCCGGGCTCGGGGTACTGGTCGTGGTCGGAGCTGGCGGACGGCGGCTCGGAGGATACTGGGCAGTGGACCTGGTCTGAGTCTCCTGACGCCGCCCAGCCGGCACCGGTGCGGGGTGAACGGCCGGGGACTGAGAAGATCTACCGGCCCGCACATGCGGACAGCGGCAACCAGGCCGGGCAGGCCGGCCAAGCCGGCTGGGACGCCGCGCACACGGACCCGACGATGCCCGACCTCTTAGGGCGGGGCCGGCCGGAGCGGCCGGATGTGCCGAGGGTGGACATGAGGGAAGCCGGGCCGGGCCGGGCGGAGGTGACCAGGCCGGCGCGGCGTGAGCCCGGCGCGCACCGGGCGGACGGGCCGGTAGGCGGGCGGGCAGGAGGCGGGTGGCCGGGGAGCGGACAGCCGTACCGGCCGGGATCGACGCGAGGAACTGATTCAGATGAGCCAGACGACCGGCATTAGCGGGCGATCGCGCGACGGGAGATTCGGCGCGGCCACACCTGGCCTTCCGGCGGAACGACCGTCGATCGACGATCTCGTCGCGGCGCAGAATCGCGGCTCCGGGCGACGTCGGCTGGTTACCCCATGGCGAGTGACGGCCCTGGTCGCGGCGATCTTGCTGGCAGGCGGCGCTTACGCGCTCGGCCGGTATGTCTTCGCGCCGACGCCGCCGCGGACAGTGAACCTGCTGATGACTTCCGTGCCGCTGCCGGCCGGCGCCAGGGTGGGCGCGGCCGACCTGCGGGTCGTGACAGTCAACGGAGCCAAGGTGCCGGCCGGGCTGCTCAGCCCGTCGGCCGCGTCGAGCGTCATCGGCCTGGTCGTCAGGAACGCCGTGCCCGAAGGCACGTTCCTGGCGCGTTCGATGCTCTCCCCCGTCGGGGGAGTTCCTGACGCGTCACAGGCCATCGTCGGGCTCGCGCTCAAGCCAGGGCAGTTGCCGGCTGGCGGGCTCGCGGTGGGGCAGAAGGTGCTGGTCGTGCTCCTGCCAGTGAACTCGCAAGGAGTGCCGCTCAACCCGATCTCGCTGATCAACACGACGGTCTGGGATCTGCAGCCGCCCGACGCCGGCGGCGACCAGGAAGCGGCGGTGATCGTGCCGTCGTCGATGGCGTCCAGGCTTTCCAGTTTTGCCGCCCGGGGGGAGGTTAGCCTGGTGGCCACGTCGGCACCGCCCGCGCCAAGCACGACGCCCTCGCCGAAGCCCACGGTCAAGTCGCACAGCCGCGGCGCGAAGGCGATCCCGAGCAAGCCAAGCAGCCACAAGTGAGGCACGAAGGGCTATCAGAGAGCAATGTCCCCAGCTAAGCAACAGCTCGTGCGCGTCACAGTGGTCAGCCCGTTCGGCCAGCACGAGATAGACCTGCCGGTTGACGCACCGGTCTCCGGGTTCCTGCCCGACTTGCTCGCCATGGCGGGCTTGCACCCGAGCCCGGCGCAGCTGGCCAGCGATGGCTGGCACCTGACCGACACCGCTGGCCGGCAGATTCCCGGGCAGAGCACGCTGAGCGCGTACGGCATCGAGCCGGGAGCGGTGATCCAGCTGCTCAGGCCGGGAGCGCCCGTGTCCGGCCAGGCCTGGAGCGCGCGCATTAGCGGCGGCGAACTCCGCTCGGGCGTCGGCGTGCTCAGGGACAAGGGCGCCGTCTCCAGGCACCTGCCGCGCTCGGTTCCCTCGGCCGCGCCTCCTGACGACAACCGCACTCCGCTCGAACGCGCCGAGGCGGTACTGCCGGCCTGGATCGGCAGGGCGAGCCGCCTGCGGGCCGCGGGCGCCGCGTTCCTCCGGGGACCTGAGGTCGGCCAGCCAGACGACTTCCTCAGTGACCCGGTTCAAGGGCAGCCGGGTCCAGAGGGCGCGCCTGACGCGGGGAGACCCGCGCCAGGGCCGCCATCGGGCGGCGGGCCGCAGCGACCACTCGGCCTGATGCAGAGCCCGTGGGTCGGCCCTGGCCGTTCTGGCCGGCCAGGCGGGCCCGGCCAGGACCCGGCAGGCACGCCGGGTGCGACTGGGCTGGAATCGAGGCCGGCTGGTCCCGGCGGGTTCCGCGGGCCCGACCAGGCTGGGCTGCCAGGTCCCGGTCAGCGACCCGCAGGCCGGCCGGGTCCCGCGTTCATCCCGAACGGCTCGCCAGCCAATTCTCCTGGCGAAGGCGCGGGGCAACCCGTTCATCCCTCTGGTTATCCTCAGTCTGGCGCTGGGCCGCGATCGGCAAGGGCGCACGCGCATGAGCCTGGCAGGCATCGTTACCGGCCCGCTGACCTCACGATCGCGACGGCACCGACCCGGGTGGAGCGGTCCAAGGGCAAGTGGCGTGAACTGGACAACCTCAGCCAGCTCGACGCCCGGATCACCGGGCCCAGGCTGCTGCACTGCGCCACGATCGCGGTCGTGTCACCGAAGGGCGGCGTGGGCAAGACGACCGTCACCGCGCTGCTGGGCACGCTGTTCTCGCTCCTGCGGCGTGACCCGATCGTCGCCGTCGATACGAACCCTGATTTCGGGTCGCTCGGGCGGGTGCTCACGCCCGACCAGTCCTGGTACGTGGACGATCTGGCGCGGCTGGTGCTCGATGATGACGAACTATCGCTGACCAGCCTCGACGCACTGCTTGGCCGGGCCGTGCACGGCCTGCTCGTCGTGCCGGCGCCGACCGACCCCGACCGGATGCGGGCGCTGGACGAGGAGGCGTACCGGCGGGTGGTGACCAGGCTCAAGGACTTCTTCAGCCTGATCTTGCTTGACTGCGGTACCGGGCTGCAGGATCCGGCGCTGGCCGCGGCGATCGCCGGGGCGGATCAGGTTGTGCTGCTGACCGACGCCCAGCCGGCGACGGCCAGCCTGGTCGCGGAGTCCACCGAGTTGCTGCATCAGTGGGGCAGGCCGATCACCGTCGTGGTCAACCGGATGCCGGCCAGGGGAGCGAAGCTGGATGTCGCCCGCCTGTCCAGGTACCTGCCTGCCGCGCGCGGCCTGGTCGTGGTGCCTGACGATGTGGTCGCGGCGACGCGGCTGGCGACTGGCCGGTTCGACTGGCGCGATGCCCCTGACGCCTGGCAGTACGCCGTGCGGCGGCTGGCGACCGTGCTCGTCGCTGACTGGGAGCGGCTCGGGCTGGCGCGGCTGCCCGGCTAGGAGCGCCGGGCAGCCGCGGTTCGGTTCGGGTCCCCGGGGACCGGGCCGATTAGGTCAGGTGTCGCCCCAGTCGTCGAAGTCCAGCTTGACCGAGCCCTTGCAGTTGGCGGCCGGCTTGGGGGTCAGCGTCGTGGCCGGGCACGGGTTCAAGATCATGGGAGGCTGCGGCTTCTGGTTGAAGTTGAAGTCCTTGAGCATGTTCCCAGTGAGGTTCTCGCGCACGACTGGCCGCGAGTCGGGTCGGCCATCGGTCTCCGGGTCGATCCGGGAACCAGCCAGGAAGTCATCCTCGATGAACTTGAGGTAGGCGTCCGAAGAGATCACCTGGTGGTCGATGAAGCCGCGCCTCGCGAACGGGCTGATCACGATGCCGGGCACGCGCATGCCGTAACCGAGCGCGTCCTTGTTCGGCGGTACCACGTTGTCGTAGAAGCCGCCCCAGTCGTCCCAGGCGAGGAAGATCGCGCTCGATGCCCAGTCCTTGCTGCGCATGACCGCGTTGATGACCTTGGTCACGTACGCCTGGCCGCGGCTGATCAGCGCGGGCGGGTGCTCGCTGTCGGCCGGGTTGGGCACGATCCAGGAAACCGAGGGGAGCGTGCCAGCCTTGGCGTGGTTGTAGAACTGGTCGAGCGTCTGGACATTGCCGCCCTGGCCGTCTTGCTTGACGTCGGAGAACCCGGGCAGCGTGTTCCAGATGCTGGGCACGCCGCCAGGGTTGGACGGTGACTGCGGGCCGCCATCGAGGTAGTAGCCCCAGCTCACTCCGTCCATGTGCAGCAGCCAGGTCAGGTCAGTCCAGGCGAAGGGCCTCGGGTCTTTTCCGGTGCGGTTCCTCGGCTGGTCGGTGCCGACGCAGCTCATAGGGTTGTTCGGGTTACGGCAGTTGGCTGACCAGGCCGAGACCATGAACATGTGGGCCGGCAGGCTCCATGAGTGATCGGATTCGAACATGTGGTCATCGAGCACGAAGTTCTTGGCGTATTTCCAGTAGTTCGGAATGTCGGACCTGGTGTGGAAGCCCATCACGTCGGTATGGCAGGGCAGCTTGCCGTGGCAGGGCTTTTCCGCCTGGCCGACGAATCCATCCATCTTGCCGTTGTCTACGTCGGCTAGGGCATTGGGATTCTGGTGCGGGCCGCCGCTATTGCTGTCTTTGTGATCGACGAATGGCTTGACGCAGCCGCCGTGCAAGGGATCAGGCACGCACGCGTTGGGTGGCAGGCCCGCGGCTCCTGGGAACGTGCCGAAGTACGAGTCGAACGACCGGTTTTCCTGCATGATCACGATGACGTGCTTGATCTTGTGGATGCCGGTCAGCTTGACCGCCGTGAGCTTGGCCGGCTTCCCGTGGGCCTCGCCCGGGGTGCCGACGCTGATGGCAACGCCCGCGATGACGACCATGACGGCCGTCAGCGCGAACAGAATCCTGTATCTCATCGGTAGACTCCTGTGTTTTGGGGGTCTATGTGGTTCTGAGCCGCTATATGGGTACGGAAGTCACCATTTATGTTTTAAAGTGACTCATGGGTCGAGTGTTGTAGTTACTCGAATGGTGTTATATCCAGCCCAACAAGTACATCTGGGTGTCAAGTTTGAATTGGCTGAGTAAAAGATGAGCTCTCACTGGGCGGTCTCTCAGGATCGGATGCACGTTTGTGAGCGTCGTGGGGCACAATCAAGTGCCATGTCATCGATCGACCAGCCATCCCCGGCTCGCCGGTTAGCCGGCGTAGACCAGGCATTCGGCGATGCGGCCGCGCGTTCACCGTCTGAACTGCTTGGTCAGTTGCGGGAACGACTGGGCCGTCTGGACGCCAGCCACCCATCTGCGTGGGACGGGCGTCGGCCCGAGGCGCACTCGGAGGAGCAGGCGGGCGAGTCGGCCGGGGAGCGGGCTGATGAGCGGGCTGATGAGTGGGCGGGCGAGCGGGCCGGGGAGCGGGCTGATGAGCGGGCTGATGAGTGGGCGGGCGAGCGGGCCGGGGAGCGGGCTGATGAGTGGGCGGGCGAGCGGGCCGAGGAGCGGGCCGAGGCTAGACGGGGTGCCGGCGACCGATCTTCGAGCGCGCCCAACGGCCGGCCTTCGCTGGATGACTTTGACTCGCCGGGCGAAATGGGACCTGGCCGTAGCTCGCGGTCAGACAGGAAGGCTGGCGCGGTCAGCGACGCAAATCCCACTAGCGGGGTTGGCGCGGGCGGCGCGGGCGGCGCGGGTTTCGGGGATCGCCGTGGCGGCCGGGGTGGCGGGGATCGCCGGGGTGGCGAGGGTGGCGAGGGTGGCGGGGACTCGGCCGGGGAGGTGGGGGCGGGCACGTCCGGGAGTGAACTCGGTTCGCTTGATGGCTCGCTCGACGGCGGTGCGACGGGCGGGGAGCTCGGCGTGCACGGTCGGCAGACCGCCGGACCACGGGCGGGTGATGGCGGCTTGATTGATGACGTCGGGACGCTTGAGGCCGGTAGTGACGGTGGTGACGGCAGTGGCGGGATTCAAGGCGGCCGGCGCCAAGATGAGGCGTACCGGCCATGGTTCGCCTCAGGTGAGCAGGGAGCGCCGTGGTTCCTCGATCCGTCCGCAGGATCGTGAGGCTCCGTGATCGCGGCGGGCGCGGCTGGCCTCGGGCTCACGGGCAAGGTTCGGATCGAAGGTTTACAGTCGGTCGCATCGAGGCTGTCGGGTGACTCGGGATCTTGGAAGGTCAAGCTCCGGCGGGTCAGCGGGGAAACTCTTTCCGTGAGTTACCGGAGAGACTTTCCACTTAAGGGAGAGTTCTATCGGCACTGAAAACTCCTCAGAGCGAAAACTCTCCCCGATGCCGGAAAAGCTCCCCGATCCTGATCACGAGCCGCGCGGCAGCCTCCAGGACAGGTGCTGGTTTCCGTGATCATGTTCGAGACCGTGATCACGGACGATCGCCCAGGTCAGGACAGCGGCGATGTTCCGTGATCATGCCCGCGAACATGATCACGGAAGATCGCCCAGGTCAGGGAGGCTGTCGCATGACTCACGATCGGGTCGGGGAGCCCTTCCGGACATCTTGCGGGACAGTCAGGCCGGAAACAGGCTCCGGCCTGGGCGGCCCGGCGGCCCGGCGGCCCGGCGGCATCGGGGCGGCCTAGGTTGCTGGTCACGCCGGCCTCTCACAGCATCGTGGCCCTCCCTGTTGCTGTTGGACACTGGTTTTAACAGCAACGCGGCCCTCCCTGATGCTGTCCCGACAGCAACGGGGAGGGCCACGTTGGTCTGTAAACAGGGGTGGTTTGTCCCCGTTTACACCGATGCACCAGCGCCGGCCCGCCGGCACGGATGGTTGCTGTCAGAAAGGGCCGCTGACAGCAACAGGGAGGGCCACGATGCTCACGACGCCCCGGCGGCGCCCTGCCGGGCACGGCGCGCGCCCGCGCCTGACAGCGGCCACCAGAAAGTCTAGGCAATCGGACATGCCTTCCCGGCCGGCGGCCAGTTCGACTCCCGGTCTGCCGACAAGCCGATGCTGACTGTGACCGCCCGCCTGCTCAGAAGAAACCGTCCGCCTGCTCAGAAGAAAGAAGCTGCCGCGCCGCTTCCGGTGCTCGGGCCGCAAGCGGCCCTCAGTGCCCGCATTCATGCGAACGGACCCTGGCACCTGCCGACACGTCTTGCACTGCCGACTCACCCGCAACACAAGCACCAGCGCGAACTCAACTCACACCATGAGCCACTGGGTGGCTCGACCGCGGGTGACAAAACTGGATCCCGGACCCGACGGGATCCAGTTGTCGTGTCAGGCTACGTGGCCCGGCGCGAAGCACCGTGATTTCCCGGCTCTTGCGCGGAGGCTTTCCGGCTCTTGCGCGGAGGCTTCCCGGCTCTTGCGCGGAGGCTTTCCGGCTCTTGCGCGGAGGCTTCTCGTTGTACGGAGGCTTTTCCGCAAATATGACGGTCAACGCTCCGTGAAGCGAGAACTCTCCGCGGCAACCACGGACAACGCTCCGCGATCATGCCCGCAGCGCGGAGAACGCTCCGCGGTCATGGCTGCGACCACGGAGAACGCATGGCGTCGCGCCTCAGCCGAAGGAGGGCGGGTCGGCTTCGGTGCCCGGGAGGGTGACCTTGCCGGTCACGTCGGCGGCTAGGCGTACTGTGTCGCCGTCGACGAGCCTGACGTCGACACCGGGAAGCAGGCGGTCGCCGTTGACGAACGTGCCGTTCGTGGAGCCCTCGTCTCTGATGGACGCGTGCCCGGAGTCATCGACCATGATCATCGCGTGCCGCCTCGACACGTTCTCGCAGCCATCGAACGCGGCAGCGACCAGGGATTCGGCCGGGTCGCGGCCGAGCAGGATCGCGGTGCCCGCGGGCACTTCCACGTTCCCGGCCGGAAAGCTGAGTTGCAGCACAGCCGACGAGATCGACCGCCGCCCGAGGTCAGGCGGGATCGTCTTCTGCGCCACGGTCACCGGAATCGAGTCCTCCGCGTCCTGACCCAGCCTGCCCTTGGGCAAGTTGGCCCCGCAGGTGAAGCAGATCAGATCGGTCAGACCCACCTGGGCCGCGCACGCCGGGCAGGTCAGGGTGGCCATGTCAGGCACCCTCCCTTCGCTGTGAGGATTCATGTGGAATGTCCTAGGCGACACCATGATCTCAGCCTAGCGCCGGCCGGCTTCCCTGCCGGTAACATCACTAGCGTGATCAGCTTCAGTCTCAACGATGAGCATGAGGCGCTCCGCCGTACTGTGATGGAGTTCGCCAGGGGCGCCGTTGCTCCGGTTATCGGCAGATTCTATGAGCGGGGCGAGTTCCCGTACGAGATCGTTTCCAAAATGGGCAAGCTTGGCCTATTCGGCCTGCCCTTCCCCGAGGAGCACGGCGGCATGGGCGGCGACTACTTCGCCCTCTGCCTCGCGCTGCATGAGCTTGCCAGGGTCGACTCCTCGGTGGCGATCACCCTGGAGGCCGGCGTGGCGCTCGGTGCCATGCCGATCTACCTGTACGGCACGGACGAGCAGCGCGCGCGGTGGCTCCCGCGGCTATGCCAGGGCGAGCGGCTCGCGGCGTTCGGCCTGACCGAGCCTGGCGGCGGCTCCGACATCCCGGGCGGCATGCGGACCACCGCCCAGCGCGATGGCGACACCTGGGTGATCAACGGGAGCAAATCTTTCATAACGAATTCAGGTACATCCATCACGTCGGTGATCACCGTGCTCGCGATCACCGGCCAGTCCGACGGGCGCAAGGAGATTTCCTCGATCATCGTCCCGTCGGGCACGCCGGGGCTGACGGTGGGTCGCGAGTACTCCAAGGTCGGCTGGTGCGCATCGGATACCAGGGAACTGTCGTTCAGCGATGTCCGGGTTCCCGCGGCGAACCTGCTCGGCGAACTCGGCCGCGGCTATGCCCAGTTCCTGCGCATCCTGGACGAAGGCAGGATCGCGATCGCCGCGCTGTCGGCCGGCCTCGCTCAGGGCTGCGTGGACGAGTGCCTGCGGTACGCGGGGGAGCGCAAGGCCTTTGGCCACGAACTCGGGCACTACCAGGCGATCCAGTTCAAGATCGCTGACATGGAGACGCGGGCCACGGCCGCGCGGCTCGCCTGGTACGACGCGGCGGCCAGGCTGCTCGGCGGGCAGCCGGTCAAGAAGGCCGCCGCGATCGCCAAGCTCACCGCGTCCAACGCGGCGATGGACAACGCCCGGGACGCGACCCAGATCTTCGGCGGCTACGGCTACATGAACGAGTTCCCGGTCGCCAGGTTCTACCGCGATGCCAAGGTCCTGGAGATCGGCGAGGGCACCTCGGAAGTCCAGCGGATGATCATCGCCCGTGAACTCGGATTGAAAACCTCATTCTGAACGCTTGACGTTCGCGGCCTCGCCCGGATCAGGCCAGCGTGTCCCAGGATCAGGACGAGCGGACGACCATCGGCGAGACATTCACCGTGGTCTTGATCATGCTCTGCGCCACCATCATCGCGGCCGTGCGTTGCAGGTTCGCGACGATCGTGGACAGCGGGTAGGTCCCGGTGGTCACCAGGTGAGCCTGCTCCTCGGAGAATCCGGCGTAGGCGGGCAGCGCGTCCTGGATCGGCCCGGGCAGCGCGGAAGCCGCGTCAGCGGCAAAGATGCCCTTCTGGAACGCCTGCGCCGCCTTGGCGTTCTGGCTCGAGCTGACCCAGGCACCCGTGGTAAAGAAGCCGTCGAGCGGGATCTGCGACGTGGGGCCGCTGCAGGCGTCGATGAGCTCGACAGCGCCCTGCTGCTGGGCCACGTAGATATCGAGACCCGTGAGCAGCACGGCCTTGTACGTGCCGTTGATCAGGTCGGTGATCTCCCTGCCCTGCGTCATCGGCTTGAAGCTGACCCCGGCCAGGTTCACGCCGTCGCTTTGCAGGACGGCGGTCGCTGACGCGACGGCGAGCGTGCTGGGATCGCCTTGCGGGACGTTCACCATGTCGGTGTTGGGTACCGGGATGGTCTGCCCGGCGAGGTCATTCGGGGACTTGATGGTCGAGTCCGGCATGGTCAGGATCTCGAAGACGCCGGGGGCCGCGTCATACCCGTCTGCCAGGACGCGGTAGATCGGGTGCTCCGCCGTCGACTCCGCGAAGAACATGTCTCCGTAGTCGGCCGAGATGACATTCACGTTCCCGCCGTTGAGCGCGGCGATCTCCTTGCCCACGGACCCGAACCTGACGATCTTGACCGTGACTCCGGCCCTGGCGAAGTAGCCGCCGTGTGCCGCCACGTAGAGGTTGGCGTTGTCGATGCCCGGTACCGCTCCGACCTTGATCACCTGACCGGACGACTGGCTCGACAGCGGATTGCAGCCGGTGACGATAAGGAGCGGAGCAAGGCCGGCGAGCACGACGGAGACTGGGCGCAACCGCCTGACCAGCCGCTCTCGACCAGGCGCCAGGGCGCTCGCAGCCGATGGCCTCATGACCCTCCTTAATGAGCGTGGTGTCCATGTGGCGCCTGCTTCGCCAAGATGCGGCAGATCGCTTGTGATCCGGACAGTTTTCAGAACAAGGACGATGCGGCAGAGAGTACCCTAGCCATGTCGGGTGGCAGGGCGAACTCCGAACTACCATCGTTTACCGGTTAGGGCCTGTTATAGCGGCATGTCGGACAGGTCAGGGATAGAGTCGCCCTTGGTTACGCAACGATGCGTCGTGCCACAGGTTCGTCTCCCAGGAGGGTTGGATATGCCAGTCCCGGTCATCAGCGCCGGTCCGCACCGCCCCCTGCCAACCAGGTGAGAGGTACACCGACTGTGCCGTCCCGAAAGAAGGGCCGCGATCGCTCGCAGGCCGAAGCCGACCACTATGGTGCCGAGGCAGCAGCTGATTACGGACAGTCAGCAGGCGGTAGCTCAGCCGGGCCGCGCCCGGCCGGTGGGGCGGCCGCGGGAGCCGCGGGCAACGGGTCGGCGGTGCCGGCACTGGACGCGCCCATCGCGCCGCTAGAAGCGGGGCAGCCAGGCGGCGCGGACGAGCAGCCCGGAGCCAGGACCACTGGCCGGCTGCTGCGCAACTGGCGAGTGCGATCCAGGCTCGTGCTGCTGATCGCGATCCCGACCGCCACCGCGGTGGCCCTCGGCGGTGTCAGCATCGTGACTTCCTGGCGGAGCGCGGTCGCTGACCAGCGCACCCAGGTCCTGGCGAGCGTGAGCACGAAGATCACCAACCTGGCGTTCCAGATCGAGTCCGAGCGGGACGCGATCGTCTGGTACATCGCCGCCGGCCCAGGCGGCCGGGCCGGCCAGAAGGCGGGCCACCAGAATGACAACGACGCCCAGAGTTCCGTTGACCGGCTCCAGTTCGCCAGGCAGCAGTTCAAGTACACGGCGAAGTGGGTCAAGATCGTGCGGGCCGCCCTGAGCGAGGTTGGCACCGCCTATCCCGAGGCCGTCCAGCAGCACGCGCAGGCCGTGGCGTCGCAGTTGACCGGGCTGCGGAGCTTGCGGAACCTGGCGCTGACCAGCCAGACGAATGCCGCCACCGTGATCAGCGACTACGACATCCTGGTGGGCACGCTGCTCGCGTTCGACGACCAGGTCGCGCTGAGCAGCAGTGACTCGCAGCTGGCGTCGACAGCCAGAGCGCTCGGCACCATCTCACGTGACGAGGACGAGGACTCGGTGCAGCGCGCCGTTGTGATGTACGCGCTGGTGTCGGGCGGCTTCGGCCCCAACCTGCTCGGCCAGCTCAACACGGCACTGGCCGACCAGCAGGCCGACCTCTCCGGCTTCGACAACTTCGCCGACACCAGCCAGCAGTCCCTGCTGGCCAACGCGATGGCCGAATCTCTCCAGGACCGCGTCAGCTCCGACGTCGCCGACGTGGCTCAGCATGCCAGCGACGTCGCCCAGGTACCGCTGGTGCCCGAAGAGTGGTACGGCGACATGACCGACGCGATCTCTCAGGTCCATTTGGTCGAGGAGACCCTGGCGGCGCAAGCCGTGGACAGGGCACGGGATCTGCGCAAGCAGGCGATCATCGCCGCCATCGTGGTCGGCGGCGTGATCCTGCTCGTCCTCGTGCTGTCCTTGCTTTTCACTGTGTTCGTCGGCCGGTCCATGGTCAGGCCGCTGCGCCGGCTGCGCGCGGGCGCGCTCGAGGTCGCCGGGATCAGGCTGCCCGAGACGGTCCGCCGGATGAGCGAGACCGACGGCGACAACGTGCCCGTTGAAGTCGAGCCGATCGACGTGGACTCCTCCGACGAGATCGGTGAAGTGGCGCGGGCCTTTGACCAGGTGCACCGCGAGGCGCTGCGGCTGGCCGCCACCGAGGCCGCGCTGCGCGGCAACGTCAACGCGATGTTCGTCAACCTGTCCCGCCGCAGCCAGTCACTGGTCGAGCGGCAGATCAGGCTGATCGACGAGCTCGAGCAGGGCGAGCAGGACGCTGACCGGCTTGGCAGCTTGTTCCAGATGGACCACCTCGCCACCCGCATGCGCCGCAACTCGGAGAACCTGCTGGTCCTCGCCGGTCACGAGTCGTCGCGGCGCTGGAACCAGCCGGTGCCGCTCGTGGACGTGCTCAGGGCGGCTATCTCTGAGATCGAGCAGTACGAGCGGGTCATGCTGAACGTGCAGCCCGGTATCGCGGTGCGCGGTCCCGCCGTCAACGACGTCGTGCACCTGATCGCCGAGCTGGCCGAGAACGCCACGTCGTTTTCCTCGGCCGACACTCCGGTGAGCGTTTCCGGGCATCTGCTCGGCAGCGGCGGGGTGCTGCTCGACATCACCGACGAGGGCGTCGGCATGGGCGGCGACGAGATGGCGCACGCGAACTGGCGGCTGGACAACCCGCCGGTCGTGGACGTCGCCGTGTCCAGGCGAATGGGCCTGTTCGTGGTCGCGCGGCTGGCGGCCAGGCACGGCATCAGGGTGCGCCTGCGGTCAGGGAACGGCAATGGCCTGACGGCGCTGGTGTGGCTGCCCGACGAGGTCATCGTCCACGAGGCCGCCAGCGGGCCCGCCGATCCCGGGCGATTGCCGGAACGGCCCGCGAGAGTAGCCATAGAGCCACCTGTGCGGGGCGCCGGTTCGGGAGAATGGAGCGTGCCCGGGGCGCCGTCCGCCTACGACGAGGTCGCGGCAGCGCGGGCGAGGTTCACGCCGCTGGCGCCTGACGGCAACGGCGACTACGGCAACGGCGGTAATGGCGGCTACGGCAGCCAGCCAGGATTCTCTGGCCAGCCCGGAGCCGGCAGTCAGCCAGGGCTCGGCGCCGACCGGGATTACAGCGGCACGTTCAGCGGCCAGTCCGGCTCAGGTCAGTCCGGCTCCGGGCAGTTCGCGAGCCCGTCGACCGGCGAGCGGCCGTTCGGCGGCAGATCGCTGGGCGGGCCCGGGTTCGGCGACCGGCGGATCGGCGATCGTGACTTCGCGAACGCGGAATTCACCGGCCGTGACTCAGGTGACTATGACCGGCCGGGAGCCGGGGATGCGTCCTCTGACCTCGGCCCGCACCGCATCCCTGGCGCTGGCCCGCATCCAGGCCGCGTCACGACTGGCCCGATACCGGCGATTGACACCGGGCCGCGGCCGGGCGCCGAGCATCCAGAATGGTTCGCCGCGACCGGGCCGCGGCCAGGCGCCGGCCAGCCGGACGCGCCGGCCCGGCCAGGTCAGCCAGCAGCCTGGCGCGGGGATCAGAGCGATCAGCACGCCCAGCCCGTCTTCGGCGCGCCTATCGCGAGAACCGCCCCGTCTACCGGTACATTCCGGGCCCAAGAGTCTCAGTTCGGACTTACCGCAGGCGGAGGCGGGGTGATCGTGCCTCCCCCAGCGACGCTGGGAGAGGAGAACAGGCTGCCTATCTTCGAAGCCGTCGAGTCAGACTGGTTCCGCCGCGGTCGCCCGACGGTCGAATGGCCGACCGGGACCGGCCAGGAGGAGCGCGTCCCGAGCCCGAGCCATGCCTGGTCGTCACCCGTCGACGACGGCTGGCGAGCGGCCGAGGTCGCGGTCGCGCCCGCCTCGGGCGGCATGACCGTGGCCGGGTTGCCCAGGCGGGTGCCGCAGGCGAACCTGATCCCGGGTACCGCGGCGGAGGCGCCGCCGGCACCGGTCCCGGCTCGCTCCGCCGCCGCCACCAGGGAGCGGTTCGCGAGCCTGCAGCGAGGTATCCGTGAAGGTCGTGCCGCCACCGGCATTGAGAGGCCCGGTGGCACGGGCGAAGTTCCAGGTGATGGGTGACATGAGGGCACTGACACAGTCATGCTAGTTCTGCGTACTCCCCAGACATCGTCAGAAGTCCGGCAACATACGCTAAAGTGCAGCCGCGTTGGTAAGCCGAGTACCCGTCACGACAGGAAGGAGCGCCGATGAGTCCGCTAACCCGGCCGGCACAGGATCTCAACTGGCTGGTCACTAATTTCGTTGAGCGGGTGCCATCAGTGGCGCATGCCATCGTCGTGTCATCAGACGGCCTGCCGATGGCGTATTCACAGGGATTTCCGGCTGACCGGGTCGACCAGCTTGCCGCGGTGACTTCCGGCCTTACGAGCCTCACCCAAGGGGCTTCGCGGGTATTTGAGGGCGGTGCGGTCTCCCAGACCGTGGTCGAGATGCAACGGGGCCTGCTGATCGTCATGGCGATCAGCGATGGCTCCAGCCTGGCCGTGCTCGCGGCGGCCGATTGTGACATGGGTTTGGTCGCATATGAGATGGCTTTGATGGTGGAGCGGGTTGGAAGCGCCCTGACACCTGAGATGCGCGGTTCGATTCCCCCCAGCTGGCCCAGCGCCGGCGGATAACGGCAGGAGCGAGCGGTGTCTGTTCCCCGCCATGATGAGTGGTTGGCGGAAGGCGGCCTATCCGAGCCCGACACGGATAGCCGTCTGCCAATGCCAGGCGACCGACGCGAGGGGGGTCTATTCGCGCCGAGTGATTTTGGCGCGTCCGATGCGGCATCGCCGTTTACCGGGCAAGACAAAGCCAGCTCCCTGGTACGCCCTTATGCCGTTACCGGCGGGCGCACCAAGCCCAGTTATCAGTTGCAGATCGAGGCCATGGTGTCGGCATCGCACTATGAAGCCCGCGATCTGTCGTCATTGAGCCCGGAATGCCAGTCGATTCTCGGGTACTGCCGTGACTGGCGATCGGTTGCTGAGATTTCGGCAGTGCTACGGATGCCACTCGGCGTAGCGCGCGTCCTTATCGGGGACATGGCCGTTGAAGGCCTGGTGCGCGTACACCAAGCCGACCATTCCCAAGGCCGACCGGATCTGAGCCTTCTTGAAAGGGTGCTTAGTGGACTTCGCAAGCTCTAAGGCCGTTCCCGGCCCCGATACAGACACGGCTGTCACGTCTGTGAAAATCGTGGTCGCCGGCGGTTTCGGCGCGGGCAAGACCACGTTTGTCGGCTCGGTGTCCGAGATCACGCCCCTGACCACCGAGGCGGTCATGACCGCGGTCAGCGACGGCGTCGACGACCTGTCGCACACGCCGGACAAGACCACGACGACCGTTGCGATGGACTTCGGCCGCGTCACCCTCGACGCCGGCCTGGTGCTGTACCTCTTCGGCACGCCGGGTCAGCACCGGTTCTGGTTCATGTGGGATGACCTGATCCAGGGCGCGATCGGCGCGGTCGTGCTCGTCGACACCCGCAGGCTCGCCGACTCCTTCCCGGCGGTCGACTACTTCGAGGCAGCCAGCCTGCCCTTCATCGTGGCGATCAACGGCTTTTACGGTGACTTCCCGCACGCCGTGGACGACGTCAGGGAAGCGATGTCGCTGGGCCGCAACGTCCCGGTGGTGCAGTGCGACGCCCGCGGCCGAAGCTCGACCAAAGAGGTGCTGATCGCCCTGGTGGAGCACGCCATGGCGATGCAGCTCAGCGTCAGGTAGCCCGCGCCCGCGCCGGCCTCGGCCCGCTGGGCCGCGCCTGCCTTGGCTGGGCTGGGCCTCCGGGGCTGGGCAGGCCCGGCCGCGCTGGGCCGCGCCTGCTTTGGCTGGGCGGGATGGAGCGGGCCTGGTTGTGCGGCGAAGGCTGGCGGTGGCTCAGCCGGGTTGCCTGTCAGGAGGTTTTCTAGGCTGCCGCAGGAGAGCTTTCGCGTGAAGGAGGGTTATCCGGACCAGGGAGGCAGTCGGGTGACTCGGGACCTTTGGAAATCCAGGCGTGTGGCGGGTCAGCGGGAGGCTTTTCCCTTGAGATTTTTGAACTAGTGCCTCGGCGCGTGATCTGTGTTCCTGGGCGGACGTGCGCTGTGCTCCGGAACAGCGCCGCCGGGGCAATGCCGGGGCGACGTGAGCATCGTGGCCCTCCCTGTTGCTGTTAGCGGTCCTTTTTGACAGCAACGTGGCCTCCCCGTTGCTGTCAGGAGAGGCTGCTGAAAAACCCCGAAAAATCCATGATCGCGATCGAAGAACCGCAGGTCAGGGAGTCGGGTTCGCGACGAAAACGGGGTTTTTCAGCAGCCTCTCAGGACAACATCAGGGAGGGCCACGTTGCTGTCAAAACCCGTGGCCAACAGCAACAGGGAGGGCCACGATGCTGTCAGCGGCGGGCATGACCACCGGCGCGGCAGCCACAGCCGCCAACCAGAGCACGGAAACTCTCCTTTACGCGAAAATCCTCCTGCAGGAATCCGAAAGACTTCCGGGCAACTCGCGAAAGCCGCCGGTGCAAGGACTGACTTCGATGCCGCGCATGACGGTCGCGGGCTCCCTGGTGTGCCCGCTGACCATGGGACCGGCTCGGCGGGGATGTGAGCCTGTGCCACGTGCCACCCGTTCATAGCACTGGCCGCAGACGGCACCGAACCACGCATGACCGCCCAGCACGGACAGCGCGTTCTGAGCGCAACTGCGGTAATGTTCAGCATGGCCCCGGGGGCGGTAGCTCAGCCGGTCAGAGCAGCGGACTCATAATCCGCCGGTCGTGGGTTCGAGCCCCACCCGCCCCACCTCGTCTGACCTGGGGTTATAGCTGCGGTGTGCCGGGCATCGTCGACGCGAGCGCGCCGGACGTGCGCATGTTCGAGGATTTCGAGCCAGTCGGACCAGTCGTCGCGGAGTTGATCGGATCGCCGGCAGGTGTGCTGAAGACCAGATCCCAGTCCTCCCATGCCTCACCGACGGCGCGGAGGACCCGCCGGGATCCCCGGCTGCTTCACAGTACCGCGACGCAGGAGCGGAGGTTAATGGTCGCTGAGGAAGCGCGGCACGTCACCGCATTCAGTGGCGAGTTCCGCGGCTCTGTCGCGGTCGTCAAACAGTGTGACCTCGACGGCTGCGTCCGAGCGCTTTTGGCCCAGCCGCCAGGTGCCCACGATCACTCCGTCCCGCAGCACCGCCGGGTGGATCCAGCCACCTCCCGCGTAGACCCGCTTTACCAGAGCGGGGCTGATGAGGAGCTCGCGATCCCGGTAACCGACTAGGAAGGTGTCGAACGTCGGCAGCAGTCGCCAGACGCCTGCTGGGCAGTTATCCAGGGTATCCAGCAGGCCAGCAGGCAGCCACATCCGCCGGTGCCCGACTTTCGCCTCGGCGAGTTCGCGGCCTTTGAGCTTGCCGACGGCGGCGCGTGCACTGACGGCGGCGAGGCCCGACCACGCAGCGAAGTCTTCCACGGTGGCCGGGCCGAAGGCGGAGAAGTACCAGCGGGCCAGATCCGCTGCCGCGGCGGATGGGTCTGCCTGGCCGGCTTCGTCGGAGCGGTCGACCAGAACATACGTCGGCTCGGTACCATTTTCTGGGCCACGGCAGATGAGGCCGAGCGACGCGGCGCAGAGCACGAGGTGGGCTGGTGCCTGGCCCCGCGGGTCAATGTTCACCCCGCTTGCCCGAAGCGCGGCTACGATCTGGCCCGCTCCAGCGGGCCGCCGGACAGGATGTCCGGCAAGGCGGCCAATGCTGCCTCGCAGACCTGGTCGTCCAGTCCTAGCGAGGCCCGCCGGCCGCGGTACCTGGCGACGGTAAGCGGACCGAGCAGCGTGGTCAGCCAGCCAGCCGAGCCAGCCGGCACCATGTGCAGCGTCCCGCGCATGAACCAGCTGCGGACGACGCGCCCCGAAGCGCAGGCGTCCACGACGTCTCGCCTGATGACTGCCTCAGCCCGCGCCCGAACGGCAAGCTGGGAGGCCGTCAAATCCTGAGCTTGGACGCCGGCGCAGCCGTCCACGGCCGCGACAACGCGGGCCGAAGGGTCACCCTCGGCGGTCCGCTGGCCGAGCCCGTTCGACGACATGCGCAGGACTCTGGCCTGATCGTCGGTCAGCCGGACAGTCATTGCCACATGCTAGTGAGGCATCGATGTGCGCCCGGCTGCCATAACCGCCGCATGAATGAGCCCACCTAGCGTCGTCATGAATCCGGCCGCGCCTGGGAGCCATTCGAAGGACGCAAATTAGGGGAATATGCCCTGAGCGCGTTTCCTATCTCGGTCCGGGAGGTTATCCCGAGTTTGGGGAAGGCCCGGTACAGATGCGAGCTGACAGTGCGGTGGGACAGGTAGAGCATCTGGCCGATTTCGCGGTTGCTCAGGCCTTTTGCCGCCATCTGGACGATCTGCAGCTCTTGCGGTGTGAGCTGTTCCAGCGCCTCGGGGCTGCGCGGCCGGCTCGTTTCCCCGTTGCGCGCAGTTGCTGGCGGGCCCGCTCCGACCACGGGATTACGCCGAGCGCGTCGAATGCTTCGCAGGCGGTGCGCAGTGGTGCCCGCGAGGCCGCGTTCTGGCGCTGCCGATGGAGCCACTGCCCGTTGGCAAGCTGTACCCGGGCCCGCAGGAACGGCCACGACAGCATGTCGGGCCGAGGGCCTCGTGGAAGAGCAACGGGGCGCTGACGTCGTCGGCGAGCAGCGCGCGGGCATAGCGCAGGTACCGCGTTGGCGCCGGCGGATACGCCGCCCCGTTCGGCGTGCGCAGCGAGGTCGGCGGCCTCCTCATGGTCGCCGCGCAGCGCGGCCAGCGTCGCCTGAACGGCCTGGGCCGTGGCGGCGATCAGCGGTTGCGCCGTCTCCTGGGCTAGGCGGCGTCCTTCATCGGCAGCCGGAATCGCCACGCCCAGGTCGGCGAGCTGCGCTGAGCTCCACGCCTGCACAGTCAGAGCTCGTGCCAGGAGCCCGAGCCGCCCTTGGTCCCGCAGCGCGGCCACCGATGATGCCAGCGGCGCTGTCGCCAGATCGAAAGCGCCGACTGCTGTTGCGGCGATGCCGCGCAATCGGTCGGAACCTGCGCGGGTTCCCGCGGCAGGCGCCAGCCGGGTTAGCCGGTCGATGACGACCGCGCCTTTGTCGATCGGGGCCGCGAACGCGAGGATCATCAGCAGAAGCGAATCGCTCTCGGCGACATTGAGCCTCTCGGCGGCAGCGATGATCTGGTCCCGTGTCGTCTGCGTCGGCTCGGTCCACCAGCAGCGCTGGGCAGCGCCGTTGAGGAGCTTGAGCGCGGTGTCTGTGTCGCCGTCAGCACCAGCCCGCTCCGCCGCATCTGCCAGCGACCGCGCGCTGGCTGCGCCAGCGGGTATGCCGTCTCCGAAGCTTTCCCTGATCCACGTCAGCCATGCCGCATCCCTGGACGGCAGGCCGAGCGGTTCTGCCTCGGCCAGCAGAAGCCGCACGAGATCGTGCCGGCCCAGTTCGAAAGCCAGCTCAGCGGCGCGCAGAAGCCGTCTGGGACGCTGCTCGACGTCGCTGAGGCTTGCCGCGCGCTGCAGCGCTGACACGGCTACCGCAGTGCCGCCGCGCCGCTGAGCCTGTACGGCTGCCGCCTCCAGCGCTCCGGCCACCGATTCATCCGGCCCGCTGATCGCGGCCGCCCGGTGCCACACCTGGCGCTCGGGCTTACCCTGCAGCACCTCGGCCAGCGCGGCATGCGCGGCGTGCCGTTGCGAGATGCCTGCCTGCTGGCGGATTGCGGCGCGCATTAGTGGATGACGAAACCTCAATTCGGTGTCGTCGGTGTCGATCAGCCCCGCGTCCGCTGCCGGGGCTAGCAGGTCAGGTATCGGTGCTGCTGAGACGAGCAGCGCGGGGGCATGCGGGGATTCGCTGATCAGGAATCCGTCGTTGAGCGCGGCCACCAGGAGCGCTGTCCGGGTCTGGTCTGGCAGCTCGAAGGCACGCGCCGCGAATGCCTGTTCAAGGCGCGTCGTGAGCGGTAGCCAGTGAGGCAGCGCTGTCCGCTGGCGGGCCGTGACCGCGAGGCAGCCGCCATGCTCGCGAATGTCGTCGAATAGCTGATCAAGTGCCTGTAGTTCAGGTTGACGTCCGAAAAGCGAGCTGGCTTCTGGCACTGAGTGATCCCGCCGAAATGGGTCTTCAGGTCCATGATCACATGCTGCGGGACAACCTGGCACGGGCAGGCAGCGCGGCGCCTGGCCGGCACGCTCAGGTCGTCTTGATCAGGTCGTCTTGATCAGGCCGCCGTCAATGACGTAATTAACGCCGGTCACGTTCCCGATCCGGTCGGAGGCCAGGAACGTGATGAGGGTGGCGACTTCCTCCGGTGTCGTGAACCTGCCGGTAGCGAACCCGCCGATTCCCGAGACGATCGTCGCGCGGGCTGTGTCCGCGTCTACGTCGGTGGCCTTGGCGACGGTCTCGGCCACGCCGTGCTCGCCGAGCCACAGGTCGGTGGATACCGGGCCGGGGGAGACCGCATTGACCCGGATGCCACGCGGCCCGAACTCCTCGGCGAGGGTCTTGGTCAGATTGACCAGCGCGGCCTTCGCCGCCCCGTAGTCGATCGTGGCGGCATCGGGCTGGAAGAAGGCGTTGACCGACGCGACATTGATAATCGCGCCGCTGCCCTTGTCCGCCATTGCGGCCAGGGCAGCGCGGCTGGCCCGCAGCGCGATGAAGAAATTCATCTGCATCGCCCAGGCGAAATCCTCGTCGCTGGTGCCGAAGAAGCCTCCCAGCCGCATCCGGACTGCTCCGACATTGTTGACCAGCACGTCGACGCGGCCGTGCTCTTCGACTGCCCGGGCGATCAGGTGCGCCGGCCCGTCGGCTCCGGACAGATCCACCGCCACGGGGGTGACGCCTTTCAGGCCGTCAAGCGTGCCGGTGGCGCGCGATCCGGCGATGACCTGCGCTCCCTCAGCTGCCAGCGCCAGGGTGACGGCCTTCCCGATGCCCTTGCCCGCTCCGGTGACCACCGCGACCTTGCCAGCGAGATTGAGGTCCACTGGTTTTCCTTTCCGTAAATAGATCTCGTTCTCCGGGTCCCAGGGCACCGGCCCGGCACTGCTTCTGGAGTGCCGGACTGTGTCCTGATACCCGATTCACCGTGCCTGATGGCTCCGGGCCACGTCCGGATCAAGTCGCAGCCGGCTGGGCAGGCGCGAAGCGCTGCACGAACGCCAGGGCGGTGTCGGCGACTTCCCGCCAACCGCTGTCGATGGTGAGGGCGTGGCCGCGGCCGGGCATTTCCCCGATCTCCGTCACGGCCTTGTTGTGAAGCTGGTTGCCACGATCGGCCGCTGCGCCGCCGCCCCGGCGGCGGCGGTCCGGCGAGGCATGTCGGCGGCAAACAACGGCGGGAACATTTCGTGATCGATGTGCAGTTCCACGCCGGGATCGCCGCTGCCGCCGCAGAAGGTGCCGGGGCGCAGGGCTGCCAGCAGCTGACCAGGGAACCGGGCGCATATATCGAGTGCGCTCTCAACCTCGTCAAGCGCGTACGCGGCCACGTACACCAGGCCCATAAGCCGCGTCTGACGCAAGGGCGCGCAGCGGATTCGCCACGGCGATGACTCCGACGCCGGCTCCCTGCAGCTCCGGGATCACATCAGCCCAGATCGACCGGTCCGCGAACGCGCCGTGCACCAGGAGCACCGTCAGAATGCTCCCGTTCCGAAATGCGCCTGACGGGCTCATCGCGGGTTTCCTGAAGGCAAAGTAAGCACTTCATGAACGTAGGACGGCGGCCTGCGGGATCGCTTGGGTCAGGTGACTTCATTTTCCCGGCCAGCATCGAGTGCCGCGAGTTTTTCTTTCCTCATCAGAATCCGACCGCCCCGCGGATGAGCACGCTGCGCCGCGCATGTCGGCGGAGACCTCCGGAACCTGGCGTATGCTGCTGCGGTGCCGGTCAGCAGCTTTGAGACGATGGGTTGGCTGCGAGCCGCGGTCGGCGTCGCGCTCATCGTGGCGCCGGGAGCGCCGATGCGGCTGGCCCGGAGGGTACCGGATGGCGCTGACATGCTGCTCATGCGGACCATCGGCATCAGGGACCTTGTCCTCGGCCTGGGCTGCGTTGCTGCGGCACGATCGGATGATGTGGCAGACGTGCGCCACTGGAGCGCGGCAGCCCTGGCTAGTGATTCACTCGACACCGTCGCCAGCTTTGCGAGTTTCCGCTCGATCGGCATTCGGGAGTCCTGGACTGCGGGCCTGCTGTCGCTGGCCTTCGTCGGCGGGGACCTTCACGCACGCCGGGCTGGGTCAATCGACAACGAACCAGGCTACCTTCACCGACCTGGTCGGCGCTCTGTTGAGGTGGATCGTGATCTCCCCGGTCACCTGATCCGGCCTGGCGGCTCTCACCCATAGGCCGGCGACCGGGGTCTGCAGCAGCGCAAGTACCAGGGCCGAGGCCGACAAGCCGCCGGGAACGCTGACCGTCGCCGTCTCCTGCCCCGTGATCGTGACCAGTCCGGACCGGCTGAACAGCGCCGGGCCGCTGACCTCCAGCGCCGCTGGCCTGGGCTAGCACTCCGGTGCCGCCAGACACGGTCACGCCGAGCACCGCGGTGCCGCCGCCGCGCGACTCACCCTTTACTCCCGGCCCCGAGCCCACGTTGACCCCGGTCATCAGCAGGCGCCTGGAACGTACCTTCGCTGCGCTCTCGTGTTCGTCCTGCGGACTCGTGCTTAGGTTCCGGCCGTTGATCGGCAAACGTGTTGTTTGGCACGAAAAACTCCGTGATGCACGGTGCCACAGCCGCCGGCGTCATGGCGATCGCCGCAGCGCTGTAGGCCTAGCCGGGGCCTGAGGCAAGGTTGACGGTTCCCTGCTGAGGAGGACTCGTGATCGGAGTAACTGAGCAAGACCTGGCGAGCGACAGCCGCGCCGCGCTGGATGCTGCCCAGCGCTGGGCCCGTGAGCTGGGGCACGGCTTTGTCGGCACCGAGCATGGTGTGGGGCACCTGGCAAGCATCGCCAGCGGTCAGCGCGGCACTTGAGGGCTGCGGTGCCCAGAAAGAAATGTATGCCCTGCATGTCCAGGAGATCTTCCGCGAGCACCCAGAATGGCAGCGGTTCGTCTCCCAGCAGGACGCGCTGGCGGCGATCGGAGTCGACGTGCCAGCCATCCGGGCCGAGGCTGACGCGAAGTTCGGCCCCGGAAGGCTGCGCGCTGATTTCGGGCCTGCGTTCACCCCCCGGGCGGGTGAGGCGCTTGAGGAGGCGGTGTCGTCGGCCTCTGGCGCGCGGCAGCCCCGCGCGACCGCAGCACACATCGCGGCGGCCGCCCTCGCGGATGACCAGGCCGTCTCCGTTGACGCGCTGCGGCGGAGCGGTGCCTCCGTCGAGGCAATCCGCAGGGCACTACGCCGCTGACCCAGGGCGGCGCTGGCGAAAACCGTTATGCAAGCTCAGGTGCCTGCGCCAGACTTGCCACGTGGCCGAGTCCGATGAGAAGCAGACCCTGCACCGGTATCTGCAGAACGCGCGTGACGTCCTGCTGTGGAAGCTGGAGGGACTGTCCGACTACGATATCCGGCGGCCGATGACGCCGACCGGCACGAACCTGCTCGGCCTGGTCAAGCACTGCGCAGGGGTGGAATGCGGGTACTTCGGTCAGGTGGTGGGCCGGCCATTTGCCGGCGAGGACGACCTGGACTGGCATGACGGCGACGACGATGAACTGAGCGGCCACATGTACGCGACATCAGGCGAGTCACGCGAGCAGGTCACGGACTTCTACCGCCGGGTGCGGGCGCACTCCGATGCCACGATCCGGGAACTTCCGCTGGACTCGTGCGGCACGGTGCCCTGGTGGCCCGAGGAGCGCAGGCGTCCGACCCTGCACACGCTGCTCGTGCACACGATTCAGGAAACCGCCCGGCACGCGGGGCACGCGGACATCATCAGGGAATTCATCGACGGCGCCGCCGGCCTGCGCGATGGTGTCAGCAACATGCCCCCCGAGGCCGACGCGGCCGCCTGGAAGAAGCACTACGACAAGCTGGACCAGATCGCCCGGTCCGCGCGCTAGGACCGGGTCGGGGGTGCCCCGGTGCCTGCTATCCAGGCAGCCTCAGCCCGGCGGTCCAGCAGAAGGTCCGCTACGCCTCGCGGATCAAGCCCGCCGGGATCAACCCGCAGCCCTACGCGCGGCAGGCGATCGAGGGCCCGCTCGATCATTTCCTCGAACTCGTTGACCGGCCGGCCGTCGGCGGCGGCCTGGACCCGGCCGGCGAACGCCTGGGCCTCGGGATGGTCTGAGTCGCCGTAGCGGTCGGCAAGATAAGCGGCTTCCGCGGGCAGTCGTTCAATCCCTCGCTGCCGCAGCACCGCTACCCGGGGGCGGAGCACCACGAAGTTGACCGGCCGCCCGGCCAGGGCCTGGGCCAGCGCCTCGAAACCGTCGTAGATGATCGTGTCGGTGACGATCGCCGTAATCCCGGCATCGGCGAAGGCCCCGGCGACGAGGCACGCGTTGCGGACACGCAGCGTGTACTGGACGCCAGCCTGACCTGTCAGGCGCCCGGTGCCGGGGTCGCTGTCCCCGGGCGTCGGCCACCGGCAGCCAGATATGATCAGCCGCTGCATCTCGTCGCCTTCGACGTGCGCGGCGAGCGGGATCAGCTGCGCGAGAACGCGGGCTGTCGTCGTCTTGCCAGCGCAGGCGTTGCCGCAGATGACCCAGATCTCGGCGCCCCTGGCCGGCTGACCGGACGGTGCACAAGTCACCGCCCAAGTCTGGTGCGGTCGGCCGCGCACGCTCAACCGGCGGGCCGACAGGCTGACGAGCGTCTTGTATGTCGAGTACTAGCTATGTAGAGTACGAGTCATGGCGGCTCCCCGGATGACGTTGCAGGTCCAGATGGTGGTGCGGGAGTTGCTGGATGCTGGCGAGGCAGAGCGTTACGGGCTTCAGCTGTGCGGGGCGACGGGGCTGGCATCCGGCACGGTTTACCCGATCATCGCGCGGCTGGAGCAGGCCGGCTGGCTGGATAGCTGGATGGAGGATCACCCGGCGGTCAAGGGGCGGCCTCCGCGCAGGTACTACAGATTGAATCGGGACGGAGCGGAGATGGCCCGGCTGGCCCTGGCCCGCTCGTACCGCTTCCGGACAGGCGCGGTTCCTGGCTGGGGCGCGGCGCTACCTGGCAGTCCGGGAGTGCGGCCATGACCCAGCTGGCACAGCCACGGAGTCAGGCGCCAGGCCATCCGGCGGACACGGGCGCCCCGGTTACCTTGGCCGATGTCCTCGCCGCTGCGCGCAGTGACTGTGACGCCGGGCAGGTCAGCCGGGCGTACGCGGCGGCTGCCGCTTGGCATGAAGGTCAGATGCGCAGGAGCGGTGACCCGTACATCACCCATCCGCTGGCGGTCGCGCTGATCCTGGCCGAACTGGGCATGGGTACCGCAGCGCTGTGCGCTGCGCTGCTGCACGACGTGATTCAGGACACTCCCTGCACGCTGGCCCTGCTCCGCAGCCAGTTCGGCGACGAGGTAGCTGACCTCGTTGATCAGGTCGCCCAGCTCGATGGCCCGGGCTTAGCGGCGCCGCGCGCGGCTGGCGGACACGAGGATCTCGTCATCAAGCTCGCGGACCGGCTGCACAACATGCGGACCATCAGCTACATGCCTCCGGCGAAGCAGCAGCGCAAGTCACGCGAGGTTCTTGATCATTTCGCGCCAACGGCCAGCGCTCTCGGCTTGGAGCAGATCGGAGCCGAGTTGGCCGGCCTTGCGGCAGCCGCGCTGACCATCCCCGGCGGTCTTGCCAGCGCCGCCGGCATCAAGGGCGGGCGTGATCCCGGGCTGTCCCGCCGGTTGCTGGCCAGCGCCGGGATCCTGTTGCCAGCACATGCTCGTGACCGCTGGCTGGAGGAATGGATCGGCGAGATCAGTTCTATCCCGACCCGGCGCGGACGCGCCCGGTTCACTGCGCAGATGCTCGCTGGCATGCCGCACTTCGCGGTCGCGCTCTGGCGGCCGATCCGGGCAGCAAACTCATGACGCTGATACCATCCCGATGGCGTTGGCAGCCAGACGACATCATCATGCGACGATCCATTTACAGAAGCCAGCGGGATATCGCTGCCGACATCGCCGCTCAGGTCACGCTGATGCTGGGCCGCACCGCCGGATTCCCGCTTCCCGGAACTCGCGGCCCAGACAACGACCTGGTATTCGTGATCTCTCCGTTTGCCCCGGAGATGGACGCGATCTACCTCGCCATCAGCGGCGCAGCCAGGGCAGTGGGCCTGCGGGCTGAGCGTGTCAAGGACATGAAAGGCGACTACCGCATCACCGATCAGATCCTGGCGATGATAAGCCGTGCCCGCCTGGTTGTCGCGGACCTTACGCACGAGCGGCCTAACGTCTACTTCGAACTCGGATATGCGCGCGGGCTCGGCTGTGGGCGCTAGCAGTTCTGTGTCCAGTTGCTGCCGTTCCAGTGCAACAGCAGTGGCCGGGCACAGGCGTTGCCGTCAGGAAGTCCGGTTACCCAAGCGTCATCAGGCGAATCGGCGCTGACAGATATAGCGCCCGGAACACTCGGACTCGTCGTGGCTGGCACGCTCATCCAGTTGCTGCCGTTCCAGTGCAGTGTCAGCACGTCCCAGCCACTCGATGCGGGGTCAACGGCATATCCTGCCGCCCAGACGCCGCCGCCGGCCACCATCGAAACCCCGGTCAGGTAATTCTGGAATCTTCCAGGGTTCGGGCTGGGCACCCGCGACCACTTCCGACCATTCCAATGCAAGGTAAGCGTCACCGGCGTGAATCCGTTGCGCAGGGAGCGGACGCCGACGGCCCACGCATTGTTGCGGGAGAGGCTGGACACGGCGTTGAGCAAGCCGCCGGTACCGTCCAGGCGGGGGAGTGGTGAGACCGACCAGTTCTTGCCGTTCCATCGCAAGATGAGCGGACGGCCGCTTCCGGCCGATGAATCGCACTCGCCCACGGCCCACGCGGCAGTTCTCGACGTCACTGCCACGCTGTGGAGGATATTCTCCCCTGTGCAGGGGCTCGGGGCCGCGACTTTAGCCCACTTGCTACCGTTCCAGCGCAAGGTCACCGCAAGTCCGCGCTGCTGTGAGTTGATGCAAAAGAGCGGGCAATACACTCCTACAGCCCAGGCATCTGACGCCGAATCAGCGGCTATGCCATCAAGTTGCGTGCCGACCGCGCCACGAAGGGGGCTCCTGACCACCGACCAGGTTTTGCCGCCCCAATGCACGATCAGCGAGTGGACGATCTTAGAAGTCGCCGACTGAGTGTAGATACCGTCCGCCCACGCGTTTGTCCTGCTGCGCGCAGCTACAGCGTATAGCGCAGCGGCATGAGGGCTCGGACTCTTGACCTTAGTCCATTTCTTGCCATTCCAGCGCATTATGACCGTGCCGCTAGCTGCGCCGACAGCCCAGGCCAGCGACGGGCTGACGGCACTTACCCCGAACAAGTCAGCGGTCAGGGCAGCCTGAGGGCCGCTGGCCGTGCCACCGGTCATTGGCGCGGCAGCCACGCCGCTCGCCGAGCCGAGAATAAGCGTTACCGGACCAGCCATCCACGCTAAACAGCGAAGTACCCGCTGAGGTCGTGACACTGGCCCTCCTCTGCGCATCAAGCATGCTTGCAGGAGAAGTTTCGCACGCCCTCACAGAAGCAGCAAGACACGCTTAGCCCACGGCATGAGAGAGGCGACGATGGTCTTGCCAAGGCGCTGAGGATTGGCTCACGCGAGCGAATTCACTGACGCCTGGCTTCCGGTGGTGAGCACGAACGGGACCTGGGGCCGGAGTCCACTGCTCGCCGGCATCTGGGGGCAGTTTGACCGGGGTGCCGTTGACCGAGCCGAGGTCGGTGACAAGCACCTTCCAGCCGTCGAGCGTAATCTTGACGTGCGCGCGGGACACGATCCCCGTGTGGTCGCTGAGCCGCAGCGGTCGTGCCCGGCCTGAGGCCACGGCCGGGTCCAAGTCCGGTTCCCTGCTGATGACCGCGCAGAAAGGCGCCTCCGGGTCGTCGAAATGACCGTTCTTGCAGTACACCCCTGGACGACCGGCGTGCCGGCGTCATAGGTGAGGTGGGCAGGACCCAGGCTGCGGTCACCGGACCGGTTAGGTACCTGCAGGTATGCCCTGAATGCCTCCCGGTTTACATCGGCATGAGCCTCGATTGCCGCCCTCGTGAGCACATGGGCGGTGAGCCACGACTCCGGAACCGGGTAAAGGTGGTTTAATTCGCCGGTACCCGGCCGGTCTAGCCGAGGGCTAAGGAGAGGCTGGTGAATGACGGCCTGATGTCGCGAGCGGTACGCGAGTTCGGGATCTCTGTCGAGGATCGTGATGGACCGGACGATGCCCGCTCGGGCGCGGGCGTGCATCCGGCACGGACGCGCGACGGGCTGGCAGCCTACCTCAAGCTCACTCCGGCGGGCCTGGGCAGCGAGATGCTCGACTGCGCTCGACGCGAGCTGAGTTTCTACCGGCGGCTCGCCGGCCAGGTGCCGGTCAGCACGCCGCCATTTCTCGGCGCGCTCGATACCGACACCGGCGTCGCGCTGCTGCTCGCCGAGGCTGGCAGGCAAGTGAATGTCGAAGCATGGGGCGACCAGGCGTGGGCCGCGCTGGGCCGGGACCTAGCCGCCCTCCACGCCGTTCCCGTGGCCGGGCAGGACCGGCCAGGCCAGGATTCGCTTCTGAAGGCGATATCGGAACCGGTGCCTGACGAGGTCACCGAGTTCTGGGGCGACGTCATGCCTGAACTGCCCCGGCTGCTGGCCGCGCGGGACGCCATGCGCGCGGCGCTCGCCGCGCAGCCTGTAACTTTCATCCACGGCGATTGCCATACAGGCAATATCGTCCACGGTCCGGAAGGCCTGGTCTTCTGCGACTGGCAGTCCGCCGGCCCGGCCGGCCCGCCGCCGACCTCGCCCATCTCAGCGTCCGGGCGACACCCGCGGGCGTCACCATCCCGCGCGCGATGATGACCGCGTATCTGGACGGCAGCGGCCGAGACGCGGCTGACCTGGAACAGGCGCTGGTTCTGGCCGAGCTGGCGGTCTTTGTGTTCCAGTGGCCGCCATACGCGGTCTACAACAACCAGGCCGGTATCGAGCGCGTCCACCGCCGAGCCCGCCTCCTGGCCGGCAAATGGCTCGGCCTGACGTCCCGTAGTCACGGACGGCAAGAGGGGGGCGTTTGCCCATAGCCACGTAGCCCGGTTTGCGAGATTCTCAGGTGGACTGCTCACTCGCACATGGAGGAAATCGTGCGCGGATCCCGCCGAGCCACCGCCCGTCCCAGTTCCCGCCCGTTAGCATCCGTCTCGGTCTTAGCCCTGGCAGCAGGAATGCTGGGCCTGGCGGGCCTGTCCGCCCCGGCCCAGGCGGCTCCCGGCGGACTGCCTGCTCAGGCCGCCACCGGGCCTGCCGCCGGCACTGTCTGGGTCATGACGGCCGCGGGCGTCAAAGTGCCGCTGGCCAAGCCGGTGTTCAAGCCGACCCCGGTCCACCCCGAAAAGCTCACCCATCCCGGCGCCGACTCGATGGGAACGGTGACCGCGGCTCATGCCCCCTGGCGAAAGCCGAGGCGCGGCCGGCCGGCCGCGATCGCGGCTACAGTCCCGCAGTTGCCCGGGATTGACGTCAGCAGTTTCCAGGGCACTATCAACTGGGCCTCAGTGGCGCCGAGTATTGACTTCTCCTACGCGAAGGCAACGGAAGGCACTTACTACACCAACCCGGACTTCACCAACCAGTACCAGGGGCCGTACAACAACGGCGTGATCCGCGGCGCCTATCACTTCGGCATTCCCGATAACTCCCAGGGCCAGACCCAGGCTGACTACTTCATCAGTCACGGCGGCGGCTGGTCCGCGGACGGCCTGACGCTGCCTGGTGTCCTCGATATCGAATACAACCCGTACGGGGCCGAGTGCTACGGGCTGACACAATCGCAGATGGTCACCTGGCTGCACAACTTCGTCAATGAGTACGCCTTGCGTGAAGGCGTCTACCCGGTGATCTACAGCACCACGGACTGGTGGACGACCTGCACCGGCAACAACAGCGGCTTCGGCGGCAATGACCCGCTGTGGATCGCCAACTACTCGGCCAGCCACGGCGGCACCCTGCCAAGCGGATGGGGTTTCTACACCTTCTGGCAATACGCCGATTCCGGCTCACTGCCAGGCGACCAGGACGTCTTCAACGGCGCCCTCACCCAACTGCAAGCGCTCGCCGTCAAGGGCTAGCCGAGGTCTGCGCGCAAGGGCCGCCCGCGTGGTGATCCGCTGGTCCCGCCATGTGCTTGGCGCGGGCGACCCTGCGTGCCGACACGATGATCGCCTGGACCATGCTGTCAGATGCTGCGCTGCCCCGCGTTAGCCAGAGCCGCGCAGCCGCCTGAGCATCCGTCTCGCCCTGGGCGCGGGCGGCAGGACGCCGAGTTCCTGGGTGACCTGTGCGCGTGCTCCGCGCAGGGTTACTCCGAAGCCGGCGAGCACCTTGGCCGCTGTCCCGTTCTGCTCGCGGATCAGGCCGAGCAGGATGTGCTCGGTGCCGATGTAACCCTGTCCTAGCTCGATGGCTTCCCTGAACGCGAGCTGGAGCACCTGCTTGGCGCCGGAAGTCAAGGGAATGTGTCCGTCCTGGCCGCCCTGATCAGGGGGGGGCAGGTTCCAGCAGATCCCGCGTCTGCTCGGCGACTGCCTGCGGGCTGGCACCGAGAGCCTCAAGAGTCGCCGCGGCGACGCCGCCCTCGCCGGTCAGGGCGAGCAGCAGGTGCGTGGTGTCGATGCGGCTGTGGTGCCGTTCTCTGGCCTCTTCCTGCGCTTGGACGACAACCCTGCGCGCACGATCGGTGAAACGCTCGAACATCGGGACTCCCAGGTCCGCGAGCCAATCCCAGCGACAAGGCTAGCCGATGCCCAGGACGGGCAGGCATTCCTCGACGCCAGTCAGCTCGATGTCCTCCCGGCGGACCCGTTCCCACGCGTCCCGGGTGAGCCGCCACTGCTGGATCCGCGCGGGCTCGCCGCGGCGGGTGTCCCAGTCCGTGCCGTTCGGTTCGTAGCCCAGGCCACGGGAGACGCGGTTGGACGCTTCGTTGTCGACGAAGGCGTCGCTGCCGGCTTCGCGGGCGCCGAGCCCGGCGAAGGCCAGCTGCAGGATCGCCGCCCGCATTTCCTTGCCGAGCCCCCGTCCGCGCCTGCCGGGGGCCAGCCACGAGAAGCTGGACACCGTGCCGAACCGCGTGAAGTTCGTGCCGATGAGGTCCTGCATGCCGACCGGTTCGCCGTCGGCGAGCACGGCGAAGTACAGCCGCCACGATTCCGGGCTCACACGGGCGCGGCCGGCCCAGATGCGGCGCAGCCACTGCCATTCGCGTTCGGGGCTGTCGGCGTAGAACGAGCTCGGGTCGTCGAACGGCCACGGCTCGGCGTCGGCGACCCCGGCCCGCACGAGCGGCACGAGACGTTCCAGCAGTTCGTCGGACGCGCCGGCCAGCGTCAGGCGCGGCGTGCGGACTTCGACGTTCAGCGGGGGATAGGCGTGGGCCACGCCCGGACGGTAGCCAGCCCGCCCAGGCGCCGCAACCGGTTTTCGGTCGCTAGCATGACGCCATGATTACTGGCGTGCACGCGATCATCTTCTCCCCGGAGGCCGGCAAAGTCCGCAGCTTCTTCGCGGACACGCTCGGCCTGTCGTCGGTCGATGCCGGCGGCGGCTGGCCCATCTTCGCGCTCCCGCCCGCCGAACTCGCCGTCCACCCCGCCGCGAGCGACAGCCACCACCAGCTGTACCTGATGTGCGACGACATCCGCGCCACCCTCGCCGACCTGGCCGCGCGCGGCGCCGAAGTCAGCCAGGAACCCTCCGACAAGGGCTGGGGCATCCTCGGCGCCATCCGCCTGCCGGACGGCACCGAGCTTGCCGTCTACGAGCCCAGGCATCCCACGCCTCACCAGCCCTGACCACGTACCGGCCGCGCCCAGGCGGCAGGCGGAGATAAAGCCAATGCGCATGCGGCCGTTGGCACCGTCATTGGCGGCTCGCTCGCTTCTGTAATCCTCGCCCGATAGCGAAATCCGGTTGTCGCAATCGATGGCTTTGCGGCATTGGCCTGCGGCATCATGGGTGTTGCCGACAAATGTGGCGATCCTGCGGGGACGGCCCTTCGTCGGAAGGGGAGGATTCAGATGGCAGCTTCGGATGCAGGCGATGCGCGTTCCCGGCCCGACTGGACAGAATCCCCGCTCGACCCATTCGCGAATGTGGATCCCACGAACGGCGGGTTCACCGAACTGAGAGTTCACGGCGTCTCCGGCCCGCCGCCGCACGATGTGCTGAAGTTTCCGGCCGGGATGGTGACACGGGTCAAGGGCAACGTCGATTCCGGTTTCTGGCGCCGCTGGATGCTGGGCGGCCCGGCCGATGACATGCCGGGCAGATGCCGGATCGAGGCGTTCTGCTGGGGCGGCCTCACTTCACGTGCGTACTGGCAGGCCCTGTGGCTGCTGCTGCTGCCGTTCTCACTGGTTAATATCGCGCACTGGATGGTCTTGCCGTACACGCCGGGCAAAGGCGGCGGGCGGTTCGCCTCTGTGGCGGTATGCCTGCTCAGGCTGCTGGCGTTGTCGTTCACGGTCACCTTCGCGCTGGCGGGCGCGGAGATAGTCATGGATCTGAGCGCGTGGCAATGCGGTTCGGATGCCGCGTGCCAGGCAGGCTTTGATCCGGTGCGGCTCGTCAGCGTGGTGGCTGGTAACCCGGGCTCGCGGGTCGCCGTCGGCGGGGCGCTGCTGGCTTCGCTGGTGGTGCTCCTGCTGATGGCCGGAAGGGACCGGTTCGGCCCGTTGCCCGTCGCCGAGACCGGCGGCTTCGTCCCAGCTGTACCTTCGATGTCCAGTCCAGCCGCGAGCCAACGGGCTGGAAAGGACACTCCTCTGCCCGGGGAGGCCATTCCCCCGCTGGGTCATCCCGGGTTCTGGGAGGCCGACCAGTCGACGAGGTGGCTACGGTGCCTGCACACGGTGGCGTGGTGCGCGGTCGTCGGAGCCGTCGCCGCGAGCGCCGCGACCGCTCCGGCCGCGGTTTCGGCGTCGTCAGGTCTCCCGGGCCCTGCGAGCGGAATCGGCAGCGCGTTCTTGATCGCCAACCTGCTCGTGCTCGGCGTCGTGTTCTTCCTGGTGGCTCTCCCGTTCTTCGGCCGCGGCGGCCGTGGCCCGCGTTCGGCGAAAGGCTACTGGTGGGTCAATGCGGCCGCGATCGCCCTGCTGGCGGCGAGCCTGGCGGTGGCGTGGCGGGTCACGCCCGGCCAGCCCGCGGCGCCTTCCGCCGTGCCCCGCGTCCAGGATGCCCTGGCCTGGCTCGCGGCCGGCCAGGCCGTCCTGCTGGCCGTTCTGGGCCTTTGCGTCGTCGTCCTCGCGTGCCAGGCCTTCCCCCGAGCGCGGTACGCCGAGGGTTACAGGCCCATCCTCAGGGGCGGGCTCGCCTTCGTTCTGCCCGTCTTCGGCTGGCTGCTCGGCCTGGCGCTCAGCTCGGGTTATGGCGAATGGGTCGCCGACCGCATCAAGGGAGCCGTCGGCAGCACCACCGCGTTCCGCCCGATGCTCCCCGCCTTGTACGAGCGGGTCGACATGTGGGCGCTGATAGCGGTGTGCATCGTCCTGGCCTGGGTGATCTACCTGTGCTGCCGCGTCGGGCACAGGACGAAGGGGGTCACAGCCCAGATCCTCGGGCAGAACGGCAGGAGCGGCGATGAGCGCGCGAACGACGCCGCTGCCCGGGGTGCCGCTCGCGTGCAGATCCTCGCGAAGTCAGTCGAGAGTATCCCGGTCATGCTCGCTGTCGTCGCGGTCGCGGGCCTGGCGACAGCGGCGGCCGATGCGTTCGGCTGGCGTTCGAGCGGACCGCGCCAGCTGTACCTGCCGCTCTCCGGCTCCCGGCTCCCGGCATGGCTCGCCGCCTTCCCGTCAGCGGGTGCGTGGGTCGTCACGGCCGGCACGGCCGCGGTCATCCTGGTCAGCTACATGGCGTTCCGCCACCCGGGTACTCGACGAGTCGTCGGGATTCTCTGGGACGTGACCACGTTCTGGCCGAAGGCCAACCATCCGCTCACCCCCGCCTGCTCGGCTCAGCGGGCGGTGCCGCAGCTCCGCAGCCGGATCATCGAGCTCACCCGGTCAGACGACGACATGCTGGTCCTGTCCGCGCACAGCCAGGGAAGCATACTGGCCGCTGCCGCCGCGCTCCACGCAGGCACGGACAAGGGGACGTGGGAGCCGCGCCGCACCGCGCTGCTCACCTACGGATCGCCGTTGCGGCGCCTGTACGCCCGCGCCTTCCCCGCCTACTTCACGCGGGACGAGCTCGTCCGCGTCTCAGAGCTGACCGGCGGCAAGTGGGTCAACATGTGGGCAGAGACCGACCCGGTCGGCGCCTGGCTGACCGCGCCGGCCGGGGAACCGGCTGCCCCGCCGGCCGAGTCCACGGTCCCGTGGACGGACTGGCTGATGAGTCCCGACCCGCTCACCCTCGGCCTGGACCCGCGCACCAGCGGCCGTGTTGCCGTGTGCGACCACGTCGGATTCGTCGGCCGCCCCGAATACCCGGCCGCCATCGAGCAGTTGCGCGTCCTGCTGCCATCGCGGCCGGGCAACCGGCACCGGCAGCTGACGCTTCCCGACGGCGCGGCCGAAGGCACCTGCCGCCTGCCGCCAAGCGAGCTACCCGCCCGCCCTGGCACCTGGTCGGTCTTTCTCTCGATTCCGTCCAGGCAACTCGTCCCGAACGACCTGCGGCGGTACCTGCTCGGCAGCCAGGGCCCGTCCCTGGACAGCCCCGGCGAGGACACGATCGAGCTGTACATCCAGCCCGGCGCGCCCGAAGCCGCCGACCGCGGAAGACGCTGGCTGCCCGCGCCGCCAGACCCCGGCTTCACCATCAACGTGCGCAGCAGCCAGCCAGAGGACCGGGCCTGAATAACCCTTGCCGGCTGGCCGCCCTGCTCAGGGTGCCCGGGTAATGACGGCGGGCCTCGCGCGACCGGGGCCGCGTGCCTGCGGGTACCGTGAGAGCAGGCCGGCGAAACCTGCAGATCCCGAAAGATGGGAGCCGACATGGCGCGAGTTCTTTACACGGCTGAGGCCACGGTCACAGGCGGCCGGGCAAGCGGCCACGGCCGGACCAGTGACGGAACCCTGGATGTGCAGCTCCGCTCGCCGAAGGAGATGGGCGGCGAGGGCGGCGGCACGAACCCCGAGCAGCTCTTCGCCGTGGGTTATGCGGCCTGTTTCGAAAGCGCCCTGGGCGTGGTCGGCCGCCGCGAGCGCGCCGAGGTCGGCGATGTCTCGATCGACAGCCGCGTCAGCCTGCTGCCCACCGAGGAACGCGGTTTCAAGCTCGCCGTGGAACTCGACGTCACCCTGCCGCAGGTTCAGGACCCCGAGCAGGCGGCGCGGCTCGTTGCCGCCGCGCACCAGGTGTGCCCGTACTCCAACGCCACCCGGGGCAACATCGACGTGACGCTGACCGTGAACGGCCAGCAGATCGGCCAGTGACAGAAAGCGTCGTTATCCCAGTCTGTCCGGCCCAAGGCGCTCACCTGCCACGGCGGCCGGCGGCCCGCGACGGCATCATGGCGGCCCGGGTTGCTTGTCACGCCCGCCTCTGACAGCATCGTGGCCCTCCCTGTTGCTGTCAGCCACTGGTTTTGACAGCAAGGTGGCCCTCCCTGATGTCGTCCTGACAGCAACGGGGAAGGCCACGTTGCTGTCAAAACGGACCGCTAACAGCAACAGGGAGGGCCATGCTGCTGTTGCCGCTCCCGCCACGCCGCGCCAGGCGACGGAACCCCCTTGACGGAACCCAAGGAGTAGTCACCCGACAGCCTCATATCGCGGTCAGATTGACGTGATCAAGAAACTCTCGCTCCCGGCCGCGGAAGGCCGCCGGCACCACGAGCCCGCCGGACCCCTATCCAGGCGCCGCACCACGACCGGAACCCGGCAGCCAGCGCAAGCCAACCCCGCGACACACCGAGAACACGCCTTACTTCGGGATGTTTACGATCGGGTGTCGTTTCGCGCATTGATGTTGTCGGGGTCAGTGCCGCTCAGCATGCGCGTGCTGGATAAGGCCTGGCAGTGCCTCGGCGCGGCCAGGCCGAACAAGCGCGATGGACGGTCTTCGCCGTCCGCGCGAGCACGTGACGCGAGGGTTTTATGGCTGGGAGTCGCGGCCATCTGCGGATACCGTGGAGCCGTGGCCGGGACACATCGCGGTAAACCTGACTATCCGGCACCGATCGCGCTGCTTGCGGTCATCATCGTGCCCTGCGCACTGATCGCGCTCGCTATCTACGTGGGGATCAGGCACTCCTCAGCCCTGTTCATTGTCGGCAGCGTGCTCGACGCCGTGATCGTCATTGAGGCGGCGCACCGGGTTGTCCTGAATCTGGGGGGCAAGCGGCCCGAGACGGCCGAGGAAGTGGTGAGCCGCCTCAGCCTCGTAGCTCAGCTGATTGGCGCGGTCGTCGTGGTGCTCGAGTTCATCGGCCAGTCGCGAGGATGGATGGGCGGCATCTTCGGCGACGTCGTCCTCGGCGTCGTGGTGCTTTACCTGATCGGCATGCCCGTGTACCGGTTCGGCGGCAAGAGCCGCCTGATAGCCGCGCTGAGGGCACGTGCCGCCGGTGACGATACCGGGCCTTGACCACCGAGGCGGTCAGGCGCTGGTGCCCGGGCGGGCGGTAGAGCACGCGGACAGGAACGCGAGGTTCGCGTTTTCCAGGCGCAGCCCGCCGATGTCGGTCACGGTCAGTGGTCGCAGGCGGTGATCAGCGAGCAGCAGGTGGCTGGCTGACGGGTTGGCCAGGTCGGCGAGCCCGTGGCAGGCGAAGTGCGCCAGGCGCGCGTGCGGCAGCGCCGTGAGCACGGTGTCCCGGGTGGCGGCCTGGCCCGCGAGTGTCCTGACCCTGCCGGGGAAGCGCCGTTCGAGCATGCTCGCCTCGGCCGCGGCCGCCGGCAGTGCGGATGCCCCGGGAGTGCGCGCCATCGCTACCACGACTACCCGCTCGTTCCCGGCTGGCTCGGCGCGGTCGGCGGGGCGGGCGCGCCTGGCGTGGATGAGCGCCCTGATGGTCGGGGTGTAGGAGGAGGCGACGCGGTCGGTCACGGTCCGCGGGGAATGGCCGGACCTGGTGTCGTGGTACCCGGCGGCATGCAGCGGCAGGAACGACAGCAGCCCCGGCACGCACCACCACAGCCGCGGCCATCGTTCTCCCGCCGGGGGCGGCCCGCTCAGGCCGAGCCGGTCAAGCACCGGCGCGGCGGCGGCGTCCCACAGCCAGCCGAGCACGGCCGTGAGCCGCGATTCCGCGGCAGGCGTTCCGCGTTCCTCTCCGGTCACGGCGAGAAGCCCGCTGACGTGCTCGCCGACACTGCCTGGCGTCAGGTCTGCCAAGGGCACCGGGTCAAGCACGCCTCCGGGGGTCAGGATCAGGGCATGCGAGCCGAACCGGGACACGGTGATGATCACCACCGGCCCTGCCTCGGCCGCGGCAGCCAGGCTCGCGGCCGGCAGGGGCCGCAGGAAGCCCGCGAACCCCGGCTTGCGCCTGACGTCGGCGATCACCTTGTCGAGTGCCTCGGTCGCCAGGCGACGTCGCGCCAGCCAGGGCGCCGGATCGTCCTGGCCGGCTGTCCCGGCTGGCAGCGCGGCCAGGCGCGGCGCCGGATCGCCGGCCCGGTCAAGCTCGTCGCGCAGCGCCGCGAATTCGCCAGCTAGAGCGGGATGCCGCTCAGCAAGGGCCGTCAGATCGGTGCGGGTGTCAAGCGCCTGGCCGAGCAAGATCCCGCGGCCCTGCTCGAACAACTCGACCGCGCGATCGGGCAGGCCAGCCCGGACGCAGCACGCCGCCGCGTCGGATGCCAGGCTGCCCAGGTCGGTCAGCACGTTTTCCTGGTCGGGCCGGTCCAGGCCCCGTGGCGCCACCCGGCTCAGGAGCGCGATCGCCGTCTCGAACCCCTGCACCGCCGAGTGCCATCGCGGGCCGGCGCTGGCGGCCTGCCCCCAGGCGCGCGCCGCGACGGCCCGCACCCGGGGCGGCGCGACTTCCGAGGCTGCCGCCTCCCGGCCGGCCGCGATGGCAGCGTCCAGGTCGGCCTCCGCCTCGGTCTGCTCGAACCGCACCAGCCGGGCACGGCAGAGGTTGAAAAGCCTCGCGGCCCGGTCCGGGTGGTCAGGCGGAGTGGCATCCACGGCGTCCTGTGCGGCCGCGACGGCGACGCCAAGATCGGCGCGATCACCGCCGTGGCCGAACCTGGCCAGCAGGCCATTGCCCAGACTGGACAGCATGCCGGCGTGGCTGACGTGGCCGACGGGGACAGCCCGCACGGCTTCCCGCCCGGCTCCGATGGCAGCGTCCAGGTCCGACAGATCGCCGGCTCGCTCGAACCGGGTCCGGAGGGCCAGGCCGAGGTTGGACAACCTGACGGGCCGCCTGGGGTGGCCGGGCGGGGTGGCGCGAACGGCGTCCTGCCCGGCGATGATCGCGGCGTCGAGATCGGCGGGATCTCCGGTCCGATCGAACCTGACCCGCAATGCCCCGCAGAGGTTGGACAGGACCGCGGCCAGCTCCGGGTCACGGTCCGGGACGGACTCAAGCATCCGGCGCAGCCCGTCGATGGCCAGGTTCAGCTTGTCCGGATCGCCGGTACCCGGGGCATCGCCCAGCTCCTGGCTGGCGTCGAATTCGCTAGTGTGCATCTCTCCCGCCAGAGGCCGGCGCTCCAGGTTCATGGTGCCAGTTCCCCGCGGCCTCTGCAGTGCCGGGAATGTCATGGCTATGGTCAGACAGTGGCGCAGGACTGGACCAATTTCGCGGACATCACCGGGAGCGCGGCCGGCGCGCTGACCGGGCTTCTCTTCGTGGCGGTCTCGCTGAATCGGGAGCGCATCGCGGGGCATCGCGCGCTCCGCGGACAGGCAGGCCAGACGCTCGTGCTGTTCATGCTCCCGCTGCTGATCTCGATCCTGCTCGTGCTCCCCGGACTCACGGTCACCGCGCTGGGCACCGGGCTCATCGTGCTAGCGGTCGTGGCGGGGGCCACCCTGCTTGTGATCGCGCGCAAGAAGAATCCGGCCAGCGACGAGCCGACGGACCCGCTGGCGCAGCTCATCGACAAGGCCAGCCCGAACCTGATCGTCGTGGCTCTCATCCTGGTCGCGGGATGCCTGCAGCTCGCCGGCGACGAGGGCCTGTACTGGGTGGCCGCGTCCAGCGTCGTGTCCCTGGTCGGCGGAGTCGCCAACGCCTGGCTGTTCCTGACCCGCTCCTGATGTGGCCGCGGGCCGTCAGAACAAGGTTGGCTCCGGGGGGGACAGCCCGCCGTCCCTGGGCCCGCTCGCTCCCGCCCGCGCCTTCCCTGAGTGCGGTCCCTGACGCACCTCCTGCTCGTACCGGTAATGATTCAGGGCCAGCAGCTTGTCGAGCACATCCAGCCGCGCCGCCGGGCTGATGGCAAAGCGCGGTCCCTGCCGGGTCTGGTGAAATCCGTGTCGCAGCTCAATTTCATGCCACGCGGGCAAGCCTCCCGCGATCCGCTGCTCGTACTCCCGTATGGCAGGCTCCCGATCCTCGTCGGCGGCGTAAGCCTCGAGTACAGCCTCGTCCGCGGCCGCCTGGATATCCCGCAGGCCTCCGATATCGTCGTCGAGAACAGCCTCGTCGTTCAGCAGGTTGTAGACAGCGGTGAGGCCAGCCTGCCGTTTGCTCATCAGGTCGCGCCGGTATTCGTGCAGGCGCTTGCCCGTTCCTTCCAGCATTGGTGTCAGGCTCGGCTGCGGAAACGGCTCGAAGCAGTCCGACGGCGTGTACTGAAGATCGGCTTTCAGCGTCGATGAATACGTCCATGCCCAGTCTGAGTGAATGGACGACGAGAGCAGGCAGAGCATCGCGGCGGCGTCGGTGGCGAAGATGACGATCTTTTCGTTCAGGACCTGGTCAGTCGGCACGAACTCTGGCTTCCCGGTCCTGCTGATTCTCGCGATCGCGAGAACCTGATTGAGGCCGGATATGGCCCTCAGCATGGCGGGACGCTTCTCGGCATACTGCCACCAGTTGTCTCGGTAGACCTTGCGGTTGTTATCGTCGCGAAATGGCTTTACTTCCCGCTGGACGATTGAGAAGACGTCGGCGTACTGCCGGGCACGTTCTTGCGGCCAGTCGTGGAAGTTGATCACCCAGCGACGGGCGGAGCAATCCCAGCGCGAGTTCAGGTCCTCGCCATTCAGGTACGGGAAAAGCACATCCTTGTTTCGCGGGTCCCTGGAAATCAGGGCCCGGGCCTCCTCGGGCTCGAGGACGAAGCCTGTCCCCAGGACGTACGAGCCGATGAACGACTGAGCCGCGTTCGCGGCAAGCCGGCGCGGAGTTCCCGTGATCCGCGAAGGCGGGTCGAGCGCGGGCGTTATGCCGGGAACGCGGATGCCGTCCAGGACGCGCGGCTCTCTCGCGCCTGGATGCCCTGCCCACAGCATCGACACCTCGAGCGCGGCGGTGCCCGGCCAGGGCTGGGACTTCTCGGCCCGGTAGATCTCCCAGCCCATGTCCGCGGCCTGGTCGAGTCCGACCTCCCGCGTGTCGCCTTGGGCGATGGTGTTGGTGGTGATGATGCCCGTGCGGCCATGCGGCGCGATCGCGAGATCGCGGAGCAGGAAATAGGAGCACAAATCCGCGCTGCCGCGCTTGCCCCGGCCTATGGCGTGGATCAGGTACTCGCGCAGGTCCTCGCCGAGCTGCCCGGTGAGCTTCTGGCCGCCCATGAACGGGGGATTGCTGACGATGGCGTCGAATCCGCCGCGCCGCATGACCTCAGGGAATTCAAGTGCCCAGTGCAGCGGCCGGATCGGTGCTTGCCTCGATCCCCGAAGCCACGGGTCGATCGTCCTTCGCAGCGCCTCGGTGAGCGGCGGCGCCGGCTCATCGTCGCTCAGCAGCCGTTGGACCTGGTCAGACAGGCTCGTCAGCCGGGCGTCGAAGGCACCGGCGGGCTGGCCGGCGGTGGAGAGCGCAGCCGCCGACACGGCATCGGCCAGATCGCGGAGCCTGTCGGCGAGGCGATCCGCCTCCGCCAGCTTGACCGCCGCCGCCGAGGCCTGCTGGTGGTCGCGGACCGGCTCGGCTTCGATTTCCTCGCGCAACTCGCGGACCCGGGCGAGGATCGGGCCGGTGAATTCGTCAACAGCGCCGGTCAGGCGGGCGTTGATGCGGTGGCCTGCCTCCGGGTCCAGGTGGAACGCCTCGACCTGGGACTCGGAGATCAGGCCGACCAGGGAGTCGCCACAGCGGAGAGAGTGATCGAGGAAGGAGAATGGCTGGTTCCTGGCGAGCGTGACCAGCCAGAGGGAGAGCTTGGCCAGTTCGACCGCTGCCTCGTCGCGGTCGACGCCGAAGAGGCAGCGGGCCGCGACGCGGCGGCGGGCTTCCAGCGCCGCGTCGTCGCGGTCGAAGGATGGTCCGAGCGCGGCGAGGACGGTGTCCGGGTAGCCGTCGCGTTCCCAGGCTTCGACCAGGCGCCCGGCGAGGTAGCGGCAGGCCGACACGAGGAACGCGCCGGCGCCCATGGCGGGGTCCAGCACCTTGAGCGTGAGCAGTTCGGCGGCCGGGCGAACCCTCCACTCGTCCGGCTCGGCGCCATCGGCCGGGCCGGGGGAGTAGCAGAGCGGGTCGAGGGTGTGCGCCACGATCTTCTCGGCCAGGGCGCGCGGGGTGTAGTGGGTGCCGGTAGCGCGACGGTCCCCTGCGCGGGTGATGATCAGCGCGCCCGCCGGGAAGACGGCCGGCAGGCCGCGAAGGTCCTTGCGGAGCAGGCCGCTGATTGACTCGACTCGATCGGCGAGTTCCGCGTCGTTGTCGCAGGCGGCATGGAGCGCGGCCGGGTCCGCCGGGTTGCTGAGCGCCTTGGTGATTGCCGGTGCTGAGGCGTCGCAGTTCCTGGCCAGCCAGGCCGTGAAGTCCGCGCGCCGGGCGGCTTCCTCGACCTTCGCGAGGGGGAGTTCTGGCTCGAGCTTGCCGGTCAGGCCGACGTAGGGCTCCTCAGCCCGCAGGCAGGAGTACTCGAGCAGCCCCTCGTAGACGTGGCCGATCTGCTCGACATCGAGGCCCTTGTAGGACAGGCGCTCCGAAGCGCCGCCGCGTCGTTTCAGCACCAGGAGGGCGCCGAGGATTTCGCGGGCAACCCGGTCGGTGACGCGCAGCGTCTCCAGCCACGGGTAGCGTTCCGGGTCGAACAGGCCGCCGCCGTAGGGCGGGCTGCGCAGCTCGTCGTGCTCGCAGCCGCCATGCACCGCCGCGAAGGTGGCGAGCAGCCGGGGCCAGGCGGCCGCGGGGCGGCCGCCGATCTCCTGGCCGTGCTGACTCTGCTGGGCGTCGAGCTGGTCGTGCAGGCCGGTCACCGAGCAGGCGCTGGCGTCAAGCTCGGAGGTAACGGGCAGCAGCCGCTGCTCCTGCGCATACAGCAGGAACACCAGTCGCATCATGACGGTGAGCGCGCCGAGGTAGACCTGCCCGGGCACGACGTGCTGAAGGAGCGTGCCCGCGGCTTCGCGGTCGAGCCTGGACAACTCGCCGACCAGCAGCTCGACGGCCTGCCTGACCTGGCTGCCGAGAGTGGTGGTGATTTCGGCCCGGGCTTCGGCGCTGCGCGCGAACGGGTCATCGGGGCGGAGCAGGCCGGTCCATTCGGCGTGACGCTGCGCGACTGACTTGACGGCACTACCTGAACCCCGGGCGCCCCTTTTCATCCTGGGGGTCATGACAGAATCCGGGCCGGTCACTCGAACGCGGAGGTGTCACCCGCGCCGCGCCGCAGGATCTCGGGCGGGTCCTGGGAGAAGTCGATGACCGTCGTGGGCTCGGTGCCGCAGTCGCCGGAGTCGATCACCGCGTCCAGGGCGTGGCCGAGCTGGTCGTTGATCTCCCAGCCCTGGGTCATCGCCTCGTCCGTGCCCGGCAGCAGCAGGGTGGTCGACACGAGCGGCTCGCCAAGCTCGGTGAGCAGTGCCTGGGCCACCACGTGCCTGGGTACCCGGACCCCGACGGTCTTCTTTCCCGGGTGCTGCAGCCTGCGCGGCACCTCTTTCGTCGCGGGCAGGATAAAGGTGTAGCTTCCCGGGGTCGCCGCCTTGATCGCCCGGAACACCGAGTTGGCGACGCGCGCGAACTGGCCAAGCTGAGCGAAGTCCCGGCACACCAGCGTGAGGTGGTGCCGGTCATCAAGGTGGCGGATAGCCCTGATCCGCGCGATCCCGTCCACGTTGCCCAGCTGGCAGCCCAGCGCGTAGCAGGAGTCCGTCGGGTAGGCGATAACGCCGCCCGCGCGGACGATGTCGGCGACCTGAACGATGGAGCGCTGCTGCGGGTCGGCCGGATGGACATCGAAGAACCTCGCCATGGCAGGAGCATAGGGCCATCAAAGCCCCGCGGACCCCTTCCAACATCGCCTGGCTCTACTTCGGACTCAGGCCGGTCAGCCGCCAGCCGCGGCTTCCGCGAGCAGCGCCTCCCGGTTCGCCAGGATGAACTCCTTCAGCGCCCCCGGCTTCAGGTCAACCCCGGCCAGGTCGTCGCCGGTCAGGTCGACACGATCCACGGCATACTCGCCCCGGCCCGGTTCGGTCAGCTCCGGGCCGCTGCGCCGGGCCTCGTCCATTCCCGCCAGCCGCGCCACGAAGAAATACTGCACCGCCACGCCCGAGTCTGACGGCGAACTATGCAGGAACACCCGCGACGCCCCCGTCGCCTCAGCCCCCAGCTCCTCGGCCAGCTCCCGGTGCAGCGCCGCCTCCACCGACTCGCCGTCCTCGACCCCGCCGCCAGGTGTCGTCCAGTACGGCGGCTGCCCGGGCTTCGTCCGCTTGATCAGCACAAGCCGGCCCAGGTCATCGATCAAGATCGCGCGCGCCGCCCGCCGGCCGCCCGCCATCTCGCGGGCGGTCTGCCTGACGGCAACATCGGGCAGCGCTCGTGAGCACAGGGCCCGCTGAACGGCGTCCCGGCCCTCGGCCAGGACGCGGGGCACGAACACCTGGCCGTACTTGGCGTACGGGTACTCAGCGCCGAGCACGTCGGTGTAGTAGTCAAGGCCGTGCCTCGTCACCTCGAACAGGGTCTCCGAGTCAAGGCGGTCGGCCAGCCCGGCGCGGCAGGCGAGCTCAAGCGGGATCCGCTGCCCGCCCGGCGTGGTGTGCGACTCGGTGACCAGGTGATAGTCGCCGGCCACCACGGTGGTGGTGAAAGTCGGCAGCGGCGGCGTCGCGAGAAAACGCCAGACCGCGAGGCTGTCCCCGGCCGGCTCCGGAGCCCCGGCCGCCGGCTGGTTGGACAGCACCGTCCACCCGGCCGGGGCTGTGACGCTGAAGGTGAACTCAGCCTTCAGGTCCGGCTGGTCGAAGCAGGCGTACGCGGTGCGGGCGTAAGCCTGCGCGAGCTTGCCGTAGATGTAAACCCCGCCGGCCGAGTCAGCCGACCGGTGCATTCCCGTGCCGGAACTGGTGTAGGCACAGTCGGCCGCGACCCTCAGCTCATTGCGCGCCGCCAGGGCCGGCAGCATGATCCGGCCCTCCGCCCAGGCAGTCGCCGGGTCAAGCGGCTCGCCGTTGAGCGTGATCTCGTGAACCGCCTCGGCGACCAGGTCGATATAGCTGGCAGCGCCCCGCTCGGCGCAATCGAAACGGACAACACAGATCGAGTTGAAAATATCGTCGCCCCTGGTCAGGTCTAAGGCGACCGCATACGCACGGACTCGAAGCAGCCGTGCCCGCTCGCTGGTCTCCGCCTGCGTGACCTCCGCAGCCCGCATCAGTGATCGTCCTCCTGTCCGGTTCAGCCGAGAAATGCCAGATTAGCGAAGCGCGCATGCACCGCTGGAACGGTACGGTGTGCGAATGACCAATTACCTGGGGAGGTGCCAGCCGGTGCGCCTACCCGGGCTGGCCAGACGTTCCGTCACTGTCCTAGCCGTCGCGCCGCTCCTGGCGGGAGCGCTGGCCGGGGTTATTCCCGCAGCACCGGCAGCGGCCACGGCCTTGCCCGCGGGTCAGGCGGCGCCCTTCAGCATCGCCGGGTCTCTCGCGGCCGTGGCCGCCGTCTCAGCAGGCAATGCCTGGGCCGTCGGTTCGGCCGGCAGCTTCTCCAGCCCTAAGACGCTCATAGTGCACTGGAACGGCACGTCCTGGAAACGAGCGCCGAGCCCGAGCCCTGCGAACTCCAGCCTCAACGGCGTGGCCGCCGTCTCAGCCCGCAGCGCGTGGGCGGTCGGCTGCACCAACGGCTGCGGCGGCAAGTCCAAGGCCCTGATCGAGCGGTGGAACGGCAGCGCCTGGAAGCAGGTGCCGAACCCGGCTCCCGCCGGCAGCGCCCTTCACGGCGTGGACGCGTTCTCCGCGACCAATGCCTGGGCGGTCGGCGCCACTGTCTCTCGCTCTGGCTTCGGCAGCAAGACGGTCATCTTGCACTGGAACGGCAAGACGTGGAAGCGGGTGCCCAGCCCGAGCCCGTCGCAAAGCGCCCTCTTCGGCGTGGCCGCGGTCTCCGCAAGGCGCGCCTGGGCGGTGGGCGTCACATTCAGCGCCACCAGCCAGGGCCAGGCCCTGATCGAGCGCTGGAACGGCAAGGCGTGGGCACGGGTGCACAGCCCAGCTCCCGGCGCCGGCCTGCACAGCGTGTCCGCGACTTCCGCCCGCAATGCCTGGGCCCTTGGCTTCGGCGGCACGGGCGGCGGGTACCTGATCCTGCACTGGAACGGGACCGCCTGGAAGCAGCTGCGAGGCCCGAAGGCCGCGGGCTTCCTCGCCTTCCCCGCAGCGATGACAGCCACATCCACCCGCAGCGCCTTGGTCGTTGGCTCCGACAGCACCGGCAGCACCCTGATCGAGCGGTGGAACGGCACCTCGTGGAAGCGGCAGCCCGGCCCTAAGGGCAGCCTGTCCGGCGTGACTGCGACCTCCGCGAAGAACGCCTGGGCCGTCGGAGCTACCAGCAGCAACAAGACGCTGATCCTGCACTGGAACGGCAATACCTGGAAGCCGGCGGCCGCGGCCGGCTAGCCGAAGGGGATAGGGGACACCCGGTTATTGTCGGCGTCGGCCACCCACCTGCGGCTGCCGGGTGACTCGTTGAGCACGCGGGGATGACCGCCGCCAGCCGGCCCGGCCCGCGACAGCAGCGGGAAGGGCCTTGCTGCTGTTATCGCCTCAGGCACGCCGCGCCGGGCATGAGCTGCTGGCCGGGACGCCATCCCGCCTTCTATCGCCAGGGCGCAAGGCCCGTCTTCGGGACATCCATGGCGCAGGAGCGCCGTCTTTGGGAGGCATCTCAGCCACCCCGCCCACCGAACCCGACAGCGACCGGTCCTTCGACGACCGCGCTCTCGCCGGAATCGCTAGGCTCGCGATATGACCGATGATCAGCGTGTACGGTGGCAACCGATCGCTGCGCTGCCAAAAGTCAACGGTACCCTGGAACCTCTCCTCAAGACCGTTGACTCACTGCGGTCCGCCTGGGAGGACGCGCTCAGGTACTACTCTCCGGCAGAGTTGGCAGAGGCGCGTAACCGTCGGCTCCGTCGTCATGCTGTAGAGACGGGCATCATTGAACGCCTGTACGAGGTGGACTGGGGCACGACAGAAGCTCTCGTCGCAGAAGGTCTGACCAGCGAAGCGGCCAACAAGGCTGACGGTATTCACGAAGACACTCTCTTGATCATCCGTTCTCAGTACGAAGCGCTGGAATACCTGGCTGAGCTTGCTCGGGAAGAGAGCGGACTTAGCGTGCGGGTTATCCGTGAATTGCACGTGATCATCACCCGGCATCAGGCTACTTATGAAGCCCGCGATCAGTTCGGAAGAGTTTTCAACGCACCGCTGCGGCATGGCGACTGGAAGAGTCACGAAAACCATGTGGTAAGACCGGATGGGTCGATTCTCGAGTACTGTCCTCCGGTGCATGTGCAATCCGAAATGGAGAGGCTGGTCCAGCTTTATCAGGAGGAGGCAGAGGCGCATCCGCTGGTGCGGGGCGCCTGGTTGCATCATCGTTTCATCCAGATTCATCCGTTCGAAGATGGCAACGGCCGGGTAGCACGTGCTCTCACACTTCTCGCGCTGCTTGGGGACAGGTACGCTCCGCTCGTCGTTGACCGCCGCCAGCGAGAGGCTTACATAGCTGCGCTGGATTCAGCGAACGACGGTGATCTAGGAGATCTCATCCGGTTCTTCGCCCGGCTGGAGATCGCTGCGTTGCAATCAACTCTCACTCAGCCGGTGCGACTGGCGGACCAGGCCGACGCTGCCAGCGTCGTTCGCGAATATGCGAGCCGGCGCAGGCAAATCCGCGAAGCGGCGTCGCACGAGAAGGCCGACGGCGTGAAACGGGTCGCCGATGACATCGCCGCGCGGATCACCAACTACCTGGACCAGCAGCGACAGGAACTACATGACTCGCTGCGCACGATCGACGCCGCTGCCTGGGCCGCCGTGCGATCCGCATCGCCGCCGGATGAGAGGGCTAGGTGGTGGCGTAGAGAATTCATCCAGGCGGCACGTGCGATCGATTTCTATACCAACCTGAGCGACGGCACCTGGTGGACGAGGCTCCAGATGGAGGCGCTCGGTGACCGGCTCCGGTTCTTGGCGGCCGTGCAGAAGGTCGGTCACGGAGAGAGTGGCGTGCTCGCTGTGACGGTCTATGCCGAGCGAGTCCATCCGGGCTCTGACGAAATGTCAGCCACTGGTGAATCCGAGGCGGTGCTTGAGCTAGCCCCGACTGACTCGGTCAGCCTGGCCTTCAACGACGAACCCAGCGAGCGCTGGCCAGAGGTCGAGGAGTTGCTGCAGCGCAAGCTACGCGAAGCCGTTGAATACTTCGTTGAACGGCTGGGCTGATAGCCGACCGGAATAGATTCGGATGTAATGAGCGTGCAACCGAGCCTCGCGGTAGTTCACTGGTCGAGGTCCGCCAGCCCGTCGTAGTCGAACCCTCCGTCGTCAGCCACCGTGAGCAGATCCTCGAGCGCGCTGGCCCGCCGGGCACGGGCGTCCTCGCTGACCTTCTGAAGCGCCAGCGTGACGGTCTCTTTCTTAGTCTTGGTGCCCAGCGTCGCCGCAGCCTCCGCGAGCAGGCCGTCGTCCAGGTCGAGCAGGGTCTTAGCCACCTTGACCTCCGCATGAACTGATATATCTCAACCGTGTGCACCGCAACGGCGTCACCCAGCTCATGCCCCTGATCGCGGCCATCCCGCCGTTACGCGGAGCCTTGCAACGGACTGCCGCAGCACTTCTTGAACTTCTTCCCGCTTCCGCACGGGCAGGGCGCAGCCAGCGGTCACACCCTGATCGAGCACTGGAACGGCACCAGCTGGAAATGACAGGATATTTTAGGTTAGGGAGACGCGCCGTGCATACCAGACCGCCTATTTCCCATGCCCTGGGCAAAGACAAGGTAGCGGTCGAGTCCCCATCGTCACGATGACAACCCCGATACGCGGCAACGACACGACAGCACTGGTCACGCCCGCCGCTGACAGCATCGTGGCCCTCCCTGTTGCTGTCAGCCACTGGTTTTAACAGCAACGTGGCCTTCCCTGATGCTGTCCTGACAGCAACGGAGAGGGCCACGTTGCTGTCAGGGAAGACCGCTGACAGCAACAGGGAGGGCCACGATGGTCACGCCGCTCCGGGCGGCACCGTGCCGGGGCACGGCGCACGCGCGCCTCCACCCGGCGCCCGACTCGCCAAGATCCCGAGTCACCCGACAACCTCGATAGCAGGCTCGAACATCCGTGATCAGGCCTTCGACCATGATCACCAGCGTAACCAGCACCGGCAGTAACCCTGGCTAGCCTCGTTCGCTGGCCCGGCTTGGCCGGGATAGCAGGTCAAGGCCGAACAGATTGGAGCGGGCAAGCACGGCGGCGCCGAGCAGTTCGGCGTTGCCTGCGAGGGTGCCTACGACTACCTGTACCTGCGTGGCTATCGCGGGCGGGGCGAACTGGTGCAGCGACTCCTTGATGCCGTCGATCACCGGGGCGGCGGCCGCGTCCCGCAGGACGCCGTCAATGACGATGCCGTCGGGTGCCACATAGACCGCGAGGTCGGCGAGCGAGCGTCCGAGCGTCCGGCCGAGGTCGCGCAGGAGACGGCAGACTCCGGCATCACCCTGCGCCGCGAGCGACAGCACGTCGGCCATGGAGTCGGCGCGGGGATGCACGGCCGCGATGCGGTCGACCAGCCGCCGCGCGTTGAAGGTGGTCATCAGGCAGCCGCAGCCGCCGCAGCGGCAGACGGCGCCGTCATCATCGACGTGAATGTGAGCGAGTTCGCCGGCCAGGCCGTTCGCGCCCCGATGCAGCCGCCGTTCAAGTACCAGGCCGGCGCCGATTCCCTGCGTGATCTTGATGTAGATGAAGCTTGACATGTCCTTGGCAGCGCCGAGCGCGCCTTCGCCCAGGGCGGCGAGGTTGGCGTCGTTCTCGGGCCACGCCGGGATGCCGAGCGCCCGGCTGAGCTCACCAGCCGGATCGGCTGGGATTCGTGCCGAGGCCAGAGTCGACCGTGACGGCTGATGCGGCAGGTAGTGCTGACCAGCCAGCGAGTCCGGCGCGGCCTGGCTCGGGTGGACGGGCACCGGCATGCCCACGACGAGGCATTTCAGCTCGGACACCCGGCACGGGGCGTGCGCGAGCGCCTGGGTCAGCAAGGTAAGGAGCGCATCAGCGACGGGAGCCGCGTGGTCGTAGTCGTACGGGTCGAGCGCCTGCTGAGACCGCACTGACCCGTCAAAATCGAGCACGCCCGCGTGCAGTGATTCGTGAGTGAGCAGCACCACGCCGACCAGGCCCGGCGGCGGCGCCAAGCCCAGGAGACCGGGCGGCCTGCCGGCCCCGATCCGGGCATCAGCGGGCTTGACCCGCTCGACCACCAGGCCGTGCCGCACTAGCCGCCCGATACTGTCGGTGACCGTACTGCGCGGCATTCCAGACAACCGCGCGACCTCGGTCCGATCGAGCTCGCCGAACCTTCGCAGCGCTGCCAGGATCTGCCGGTCACTCGGGCGAAGCGCGGCCGGGTGCTCGTCGCCGGGCGTCAACCCGGACTCCATCGCGGCATCGACGACCTCCGGTTCCCGCACCAGCAGGCGCTCACGATCCTGGTCGGCCAGTTCTCCGGCCGTTAGCAATAACGAGCCAGCGCGCGACCCCGCTCACCCTCAGCAATAATACCGGAATCCGGCAAAATATTGGGCTATATTGACATCGATCGGTCGAATGGCGTCCAATGCTCGCTGAGCGATGCGAGACATGATGCTAATAAGTCGGGTTCCGGTGAAATACCCCTCGACGGTCTCCGGCGGTGTCAGGCGAGACGGCGGGCCGGGTGGGTCATGATCACCGTGCTCGGAGCCGCGCTCATGAAGCTGACGCCAGTGCCGGGCGGCGGCTCTCTCCAGGCGCTGCCCGGCGGGGGAGCGCTGAACACCGCCGTCCACGCGGCCAGGCTAGGCTATCCGACCGCCCTCATGGCCCGGCTGTCCCGTGACTCACTTGGCGAGCTGCTGCGCCACCACGCGAGCAAGCACGGCGTTGACCTGACCGCCGCGCCGGAAGCTGACGAGCCCACGATGATCGCTGTCACGGGCGGTGCCGCAGACACCCTCTACGCGAGCAACACCGGCAGCCTCTACTACCACGGCACCGCTACCTGGCAATGGACGGCGGCCGAGCTTCGCTGGATCCCGGCGGGCACGACCGTACTGGACGTCGACTCGCTGGCGTGCTGCGTGGCGCCGGGATCGGCCCGGGTCATGCGGGCAGCCGCAAGGCAGCGTAGCCGAGGCGCGACGATCTGCCTCAACCTCAACGTCGAGCCCGCGGTCCTGGGAACGGCAGCGCGGGCCAGGCTGCTGCTGGCGAAACCGCTCAGGCTGGCCGACGTCGTCCGGGCGCGGGTCGATGACATCGCCTGGCTGCATCCGGGGCGCTCACTAGAAGCGGTGGCACAGGAATGGCTCAGCGCCGGACCCAGCCTGGTCGTCATCACGGGCGAGTCCGGTGTCATCGTCGGGATCCAGGACTCGGGGGCCGCGCTGCACCGCAGCGCAGATCGCGCGCTGACTCGAAGCGGCGGGCTTGACGCGGCATTTACCGCAGCACTGCTGGGCGAACTCCACGACCTGAGCGCCTTGAGCACGGGCGTCAGCCAGCTCAGTACCCGTGACCTGGCCATGATGCTCGACCTGGCTGCCGAGACGGCCTGCAGCAGCGAACATGCGCGTTACCCGTTAACGCAACTTTCATATGGCCGGGCCGTTATTAACGGTTCATTAACGGCGCCAGGCCTACGTTGCCGCTAGCAGTGTCCGAACGCAGGAGGGAATGAGGAGCCTTGCGCAGACAATCCTGGCGGCAAACTAGGACGGGAGCGCTGGCGCGGCCACCGCTGGCAGCGCCGGTCATCGCCGTGGCCGGCCTGGCAGCAGGCATGCTGCTCGCAGCGACACCAGCCGCTCCGGCCACAGCGGCCACGGCAGCACCGGCAGCAACCGCCCATTCATCCGGTCCGCCCGGCGACCTGGTCTCGCCGATCACGCCAGCGGACGTCCCCTACACGCTCCCGGTCAAGCTCCCGACGACGAAGAGCTCACCGCCAGTGGCGGCGAACGCCCCCTACACCCCGCTCGTGCTCAGCCTGATCTCCCAGCTCGAACCCGACAACCCGCCGACCGAAGCGGAACTGGCCAACGCCAGCGTCCTGTTCCACGGCGGCGCCAACGGCACGTGCAACAACGTGGGCCCCACCGCCGCGCCGACCGGCACGAACCCGAGCATCATGCCGCCGTGCTGGACTGACGCCCAGGGCGTGAACACCTTCCAGGGACCCAACGCGGAGATGACCACCGGTCCCACCACTCTCATGAGCCTGGCCTCGGCGTTTGATCGCTCGCTGGCCAATGTCTGGGGGCAGACCGAGAGCACCGAGAGCCGCGAGCTCATGGTGAACGGCCTCTTCGGCCCGCAGACCGACATCGACCGGCTGCCCAACTGGGGCCGGAACCTGACGACCACCGGTGAGGACCCGTACCTGAGCGGTCAGGAAGTCGCCGCGCAGATCAACGGCGTGCAGAGCGCCGGCACGATGTCGGAGATGAAGCACTTCGCCGTCTACAACGGGCAGAACCAGAACGCCGACACCCAGATCTCGGATCAGGCGCTGCACCAGATCTACCTGACGCCGTACGAGGCCGGATTCGTGAACGCGCAGGCAGCGGCCACGATGTGCTCCTACCAGCTCTGGCAGGACACCTCCGCCTCGCTGCCGTCGACTGTGCCCGCGCTCAGCCCCGCGAACCCGGTGAGCCCCTACGCGGTCGCCGGCCAGAACCCGCAGACCTGGCCGCTGAACGAGTCGCACTTCTCTTGCGAGCAGCCGCTGACGCTGAACTACGCGCTGCGGGACCTGTGGGGTTCCAAGGCGATGGTCGGCTCGGACTACCCGGCCACGCACAGCACGGCCGCCATTTACCAGGGCGAGGACCAGGAGCAGCCGACCACGGCCGGTTTCTTCAGCGCCAGCAACACGCTCAGCCCCTCGACCGCCGTCGACCCGACCGGCGACACCTGCGCGGACGCCTCGGGCAACGCCGAGCCATGCTCGGCCGCGGGCGCCGTGCACGTAGGCGGCATCCCGGGGCCCGGCTGCCCGGTCACCGGCTGCACGCTCGCCGAGGCGGTGGCTGACGGCTCGGTGCCGTTGTCGGTCTTCAACCAGGCCCTGGCCACCATGCTGTACCAGGAGGAGCGCTTCGGGATGCTGGGCTGCGACCAGAGCCCGGTCGCGGCGATCTGCACCAACCCAGGCGGCGTGAACGGCAACACCACCGGCACCGCGCCGTTGCCTGCCGGGCCCGCGCACGGCGCCACCCCGACGGCTGACCTCGGCACCAAGAGCGGCGACGCCGCGGTCGTCGAGAAGATGTCAGAAGAAGGCGCCGTCCTGCTGAAGAACGACAACAGCGCGCTCCCGATCACCAAGACCGACCTGAAGGGCGGGATCTTCGTCACCGGCCCCGGTGCCGAGTACACGATCGCCGACCCGACCAGTGAGGCCTCCGTCGGCTTCGCCGACAGAGACGCCATCAGCCCCCTTGAGCAGCTCAAGGCGTTCAGTCAGGACCCGGGTGCTTTCACCTATATTCCGGCGAACTCGCCCTCGGGCGAGCCCGTGCCGTCATCGGTGCTCTCGGACTCGAACACGTCAGTCACCGGCGCGCTCGATCGCACTACCGGGCCGGGCTCGCCGACCGCGGATTCATCGCTGAACTTCACCAGCGCCTCGGGCACCGGCCAGCTGGCGCCCGGCAGCTACACCTGGACCGGCGACGTGTTCGTGCCGGCGACCGATACTTACACCTTCCGGTTCCAGTTCAGCGGCGGCATTCCGGCGTCCGGCGTGACCTTCGCGCTCGACGGCGCGACGCAGCAGCTGAGCACCGCGGCCGATGTGTACGGCACCGGCGTGACCGGCGCGCACAGGGCCGCGCTGCCGGGAAGCCCCACCGACGGCGGCTACACCGAGCCCGGCCTCACCAACCTGGCCGCGCCGCCGGCCAGCCTGACCGGCGGCACCTTCCACCAGGTCACCATTACCTTCGACAACACCGCGAGCGGGCCGGCCAGCTTCCGGTTCGCCTACTCCCGCGTCAGCGGCGACATCGCCGACGCCGCGGCGGCGGCCGCCGGCAAGAGCCTCGCGGTCGTCTTCCTGAACGACAACGGCGCCTCCACCACCATCCCGAACCCGTACGGCTCGAGCCCGGCGACGATCTCGGCGCCCGAGTCGCTCAGCGCCGACAGCACCAACCTGATCAACGCGGTGGCGGCGGCTAACCCGAACACGGTTGTCGTGCTCAACACCACCAACCCGGTCCTGCTCCCGTGGCTGCCCAGCGTGAAGTCGGTCCTGGAGATGTGGTTCTCCAGCGAGGAAGGCGGCACGTCGACGGCGCGGCTGCTGCTCGGCCTGGCCAATCCGGAAGGCCACACCGACATGTCCTGGCCGGCCAGCGCCACCGACACCATCTGGGGCTACAACGAGACCGTGCCGCTGTATCCAGGCGACACGACCGGCCCGCACCTCGAACGGCTCAACAACGGGCCGAACGGCACGACCGACGAGACCGAGGGCATCTACAACGGCTACCGGTTCCTCGATAAAGAGGGCATCACCCCGATGTTCCCGTTCGGCTGGGGCCTGTCCTACACCCACTTCTCCTTCTCCGACCTGCACGTGACCAGAACCAGCGACGGCGGTCTCAGCGTCAGCGCCAAGGTCACGAACACCGGCCAGCTCGCTGGCAGCGAGGCGGCCCAGGTCTACCTCGGCGCACCGGGCCAGCAGCCCGCGGGCATCCAGTTCGCGGTGCGGCAGCTCGCCCAGTTCGGCCGGGTGACGCTGAATCCCGGCAAGTCGGCGGTCGTCCAGCTGCACGTCCCGCTCCGCGACTTGCAGTACTGGGACCAGGCGCGGCAGCAGTGGGTCACCGCCGCCGGGTCAAGGACCGTGTACGTCGGTGATGCCGACTCAGCTGCCAGCCTGCCGCTGAGCACGACGGTGACGATCCCGGCGTCGGGTCACATCACCTGCGAGAACGAGCAGCTCAGCGCCGTCATGGTGGCTGGCAACGTGACTGTTCCCGCCGGCGACTGGTGCGACCTGGTCGACACCTCGATCACCGGCAACCTGCGCGTCGGCGGCGTCGGCGTCCGCATGGTCGGCTCCACCATCGGCGGCGATGTCGAGGTGAGCAACGTCGACGCGGCCGATGATCCGCTGAGCTCGGGCGTCAATGTCATCTGCGGCACGACGATTGACGGCCGGCTGCAGATCAGTGACAGCGGCGGTGCCGCGTCGTGGAACCTCGGTCTGTGCGGCCCGAACACGGTCAAGCGCGGCGTGACCTTCAAACCGGCAATAACAAGGTGAAATACAGCGCTCAGGAACCGTATGGCCGATAAGTAACTCGCCGGCCCGGCGCAGCCTGGCCGCCGCGGGGGCTCAGCTCCCGCGGCGGCTCAGGCCGCGTCGGCTCCTGACTTGTGCCGCGCTGGCCACTGTGGCTGGCGTGCTCACCGCGTGCGGGTCTAGGTCGCTGCATTGAAGCCCGATCGATACGCTGGCACCGTCACGGGCGGTCGACCTCGTTGGGAAAGTGACAAGATTGTCGGATCGTTACGATCAGGGCAAAGCGGCGCTAGATACCCTGATCTCGTGGGCGGAGGCCAACGCTGACGGGCCTAAGCGCAACGAAGCTACGACTCGGCTGCATCTGATCGATGAGTTGCTGCGTTCCGTACTCCAGTGGCCGAAGGCAGCGATCCGGGCCGAGGAGCCTGCGGGCAGTGGCTTCATCGACTACGCCATCGGCGCACCAGCGACTCAGTTCATCATCGAGGCGAAGCGCGAAGGTGCATATTTCGACCTTCCGGCAGGCACAGTTACCGGTGTTCACAGCATCAAAAGCATCACTGACGGCTCTTCGGCAAAGCCGCTGCGCGAGGCGCTGGAGCAAGTAACTGGCTACGCCGGGCGAAACGGGGTTGCGCCTGCTGGCGTAACCAATGGACATCAGCTCGTGTTGTTTATCGGTGCCCGCACCGATGGAATTCCGCCTCTTGAGGGAAGAGCTCTGGTGTTTCCTGGCCTGGTAGCGATGCGTAAGGACTTCCGCTTGCTGTGGGACAACGCATCTCCGGTCGGAGTCGATCAACGAATCTTGCACCGGACGGTACGGGTAACTGAAGCGCCACCGCCGGAGTCCATTTCCACCCAGCTGCCGAACTATCCTGGCGTGAAGCGTCGTAATGACCTTCAAGCCTCACTGGATGTACTGGGCGAGTTGTTTCTCGAAGACGTCGCTCGGCTTGAAGATCTTCGCGAGGATTTCCTGCGAGACTGCTACGCTTCAAGCGGCGCGCTTTCGCAATACGCAGAGATAAGCAAGCAGATTCTGCAAACCAGGTATGCGCTGCTGCACGAGGAAAATGGCCTACAGGCGACTCCCGCTGACACTAAGAAAGGTATCAGTTCAGCGCTAACCCAAGACATGCTGGCGGCGGCTGTTTCGCAACGTCCTATCGTTCTTCTGGGTGACGTGGGTGTCGGCAAGACTACTTTTATACAACGACTCGTCCATGTTGATGCGCAAGAGATATTTAATGAAGCATTTAGTCTTTATATCGATTTCGCGGCGACCACGACGCTCAGCCGGTTGAATGAGTTTGTTGTTCGAGAGTCCGCTCGCCAGTTGAGAGAGCGCTATAGTGTCGATATCGAAGAGGCTTCTTTCGTTGAAGCTGTTCATAATAAGGCCCTTAACAGTTTCGATCGAGGAGTGCTTGGGAGACTTCGCGACATCGACCCGGTAGCCTATGCGAAAGAGCGGATCAATTTCCTTCAGAGTAGAGTGCAGGATCGCCCGGAACATCTGAAGTTGAGTCTTGAGCACCTCAGCAGAGCTTGGCATCGGCAGATAGTTATCTTTCTTGATAACATCGATCAGCGGAGCAGCGAGGATCAAGAGCAGGTCTTTCTGATAGCTAATGAGCTCGCGCACGGCTGGCCGGCTACCGTCTTTGTTTCGTTGCGGCCGGAGACCTTCTACCGTTCAAGTCGATCAGGTGCGCTGTCCGGCTATCAGCCAAGAGCGTTCACCATCTCTCCGCCGCGGGCAGATGTTATGTTGCAGCGGCGGGTAGATTTTGCGCTGCACCAGTTGCAGGAGACGCGGCGACTGGGCTCATTCCCGAGCGGGGTGACAATTGATAGCGAGAGCCTGCAGCTATTCCTTAAAATGCTTGCTGACAACTTCCGCACGAACGCCGGTCTCCTGACTTTGATTGACAACCTCGCCGGCGGTAACATGCGTCTGGCGCTCTCGTTCGTCGCCGAGTTTATTGGCAGCGGCCACATCGATACTACCAAGATGCTGGAAATTACTCGATCGGGTAAGAGCTATGCAATCCCGCTCCACGAGTTCTTGCGCGCGATATTGTATGGTGATGGGGCATATTACGATCCGGAGACGTCACCAATAGCCAATTTGTTCCGGATAACACAGCCTGATGGCCGTGAGCATTTCTTGCTGCCGCTGCTGCTGAGCGAAGCGCAGTCCCGCGGTGAGCGAGTCGGAAAAGAAGGGTATGTCTCGGTCGAGGAGCTTTTTGCATTTGCCCAGCGCCTGGGTTTCAATGCTGATCAAATCGAGGCTTCTCTCAGTCACGCCGTGGTTAAGCGACTGCTCGATGTGGTCCCCCGCTACTCGGGTGAGCAGATGAGAGTTCACTACCGGATCACGACGGTTGGTGCTTATACGACGCGTATATTGCTGACCTACTTCGCGTATGTTGACGCGGTTCTTGTCGATACTCCGATAGCGGACGAGCAATATCGTAACTTGATCAACGATGTCCATACACTAGCCGACCGGCTCGCGCGCGGCGAATATTTCAGGCTCTACCTCGACCGCGAATGGGCGAAGATCAGTGATGAGGGCCTGCCATGGACCTGGAGTGCAACGAGCCAGCGCTTGTCTAGTGACATCCGTCAGATCGGTCGACGGACTGACCGTGCGACCTGGGACTACAGCGACTAGTCGAGCCTGTCTCGCCGAGCACGCGAGATATCCGGGCCAGAGAGTTCTCCGTAGCCGCGGAGTTCGTCGAGCATGTCCCACAGGCGGCGGGGGCCGGACTGGTGGATCTGGGCGGGGCAGCCGTTCTTGCCGGTGGCTCTTGCCCAGGAACCGTCCTCGCGGGTCAGCCAGGTGGTGGTGATGCCACTTTGTTCATCTGTGTGGCTGCGGCAGGTGGTGCCTGGGGCGGTGACGGACAAGATGGCGTCAAGTTCCCAGCCCCAGGCCGGGTCCACTACCGGGTAGGGGCTGATGGTGACGTGGTCGCCATCGTTGTGCAGGGCGGGTTCTGGTATTGCCTGCCGTGGCGGGCAGCCGGGTCTGTGGCGGGCGGTCATGAACGCGGCCGGGTATTGCTCGACTCGTCCGGTTGCCCCGCCGTCCGCGGTTTTGTCGGCGGTGATGATGACGGAGCCCCCGGTGAGGGAGAACACGAGCCTGCCGCCGGGGCGCAGCGCGGTCAGCCAGGTGGCGGGGATGGCGGGCAAGGACACCATGGGCACGATCCGGTCGTACGTACCGGGCAGGTCCCCGGCCGCGTCACAGGTGAGGATGAGGGGGTGCGCCCCGACGCTGTTCAGCCGCTCGCTGGCGGCGCTGGTGAGGTATTGGTCGATGTCGATGCTGGTGACGTGTTGGTCGCCTAGGCGGCGGGCCAGGAGTGCTGCGCCGTACCCTGACCCGGTGCCGACGTCCAGGACGTCGGCGCCGTCGTAGATGCGGGCGTGCCGGTACATGCCGATGACCAGGCCCGGCAGGGTGGAGGAGGAGGCAGGCCAGTCGTCGTAGCTGGTGCCGGGAGCGGCGTGGTCGGCGTGCAGGGTTCCGATCTGCGTGACCAGGGTCCGGCCGCCGTCATAGGCCGCGTCCAGCCACGCGCCGGGGTCGGACGGCCCGTCGCGCAGTTCCCAGGGCTGGTATTCAGCGGGCCGGGTATACCAGCGGGGCACCAGCAGGTGCCGGGGGACTGAGCAGACGGCGTGCCACCAGCGTGACTGCGGGTAGACGATGTCGCGGGCCATCGCCTGGGCGCGTTCTTCCCACTCGTTCACCTGGCGGCTCCGATGATGCTCAGCTGTTTGACCGGTCCGCATGTCGTGTCGGATGCCGGGGAGCACGCCCCGCCGTCCGGCGAGCAATCCTGCGCGGCGCTGGACTTTCGCGCCGGTATGGATGCGACTGCTGCGGCCATGGCCGGGCCGGACATAGCGTCGGCCAGCGGGGTGGTCCTGACATTTCCCGCGGTCAGCCACCGGGACATCACGCACGGGCACACGTCACCGGAGGGCAGGATCGCGGCGATCCCTCGTCCGCCGTTCCCGCAGAGCTGTGACACGTCCGGCAGCCGGGATTCATCAGCCCGGCCCAGACGGCGCATCCGGTCGATCCTGACGCTGGTCACGCCGATGCCCTCCAATTCGGCGCGGGCCTGCCCGATGCGCTGGCCGCTGTGGATGCCGATGATCCCGGCACGCACAGGTATCTTGCGCGCGACCGCTTCCTTGATACCGGCCAGGGTACGGGCGTGGCTGCCGGGCCTGCCGGTGATCGCGTCATGCTCGGCGGCCAGGTCGCTGGTGTCACGGCCCACTCGGCCTGATTCCCAGAGCCTCTCCGCTGGAGTCTGACAGCGTGCGTTGGGTGGCGCTCGGCCCACTCGATGAACCGGTCGGGATCATCCGTGCCCAGTGTCAGGATGAAGGGGGCGGCCGGAAAGCCGAGCAGCAATTCAGCTTTCTCCCGGGCCCGCAGAGTTGCAGCGAGTCTGTCGATGGTGATCTCGGCAGCGGCTTGGAAGCGCGGGTTGGTTGGTTGTACCTCGGATTGGACGTCTGATTCCTCACCGATCCCAGGCTGTTGTGGTGCCGTTCCGAGTCGGACACGTATTGCCTGCCGCATCCAGGAAACCGGAAAGCGCGTGATGTGATGCTGATTGCGCTGGGCGTAGAGATCCGAAGCCGTGGCCGAGATGATCTTCCTGAGCCAGTCGAATGACGCGCCAGACAGGTCGACCAGCGAGATCTGCTGCGCGAGGGCATAGGCCTGCGCCGGGCCGGTGAATCCGTTAGCCGAGAACAGAGCATAGACATACTGGTAGCGGCGCCGCGGTCGTGAGTCGCCGATGTGGACGAAGTTCTCGTTGACGTCCTCAATGACACCGACGGCGTTGCGCACCACGGGCAGTTCACATTTCGTGCGGTAGTACTTGGCCTCGATGAACATGCGGATTGGCAAGGAGAACGCTGGGGTGAGCGTAAATTCTCCGAGGACGTCAACCTGATGCGTGGTCCCTCGACCCTGCACCAGCAGGGTGTTGCCCTCCATTCTCAGCTCATCGGGATCCTGGCTGGAATGCAGCAGCAGCCGATACCCACTGTTGCGCAGTAGCCAAGCTAAGGCCTCTTCAAAAAGGTAGCCGCGCAGAACGGCACGGTAAGTCATGAGACTCGACAATATCTGACATCGTCCGGTCCGGGTACGGTGCCTGCGCTTGAGGCTGAGGTTCTTTTCCTGGCCGGGCCGACGACCCGGAGGATGATGCGCAGGGTGCGCTTGAACCTGACGCGGTCGGGATCGATGCCGGCGTTGGTGGCGGTGACATTGCTTGAAATGCGGGATGGGTCGGGTGCCTTGGCTAGAGCGCCGGGATCTGGCGTCCGAGGAGCATGCAGGCCCGCTGGTGGAGCGGACGGGCGATGGCGGTGTGATCGCCGCGAGTGACGGCGTCCAGGAGTTCGGTGATGGCGACGAGTTCGGCGTGACGGCCTGCTGGGGTGCTTAAGAGGCTGGCGAGTTCACGCTGGATGCGGGCGGCGGTGGCCGGAACGAGGAGGCTGTGGCTATGCAAGGTGGCGGCGTCGTATCCGGCCGGAGCCAGGCCCCAGCCTTCGAAGTCGAGGATCTGGAGGGCGGGGGCCGTGATGTTGGCGAAGTGGAAGTCACCGTGTGCTGTGGTCCAAGGGAATGGCGGTTCAGGGTCGATCGGCGTGCCGAGCAATCGTGGCATGGCTTGGCGGAGGTATGTGCGGGTGATCGTGTGCCGCGTGGTGGAGACGGTGGTGATGGCGCGCAGCGCGTCGCGGGCAGCTGACCACCACTCGGCGGACAGGCGTGGCTGCGTCGTGAGCACGGCACTGGCGGAGATGTTCTTGGCGACGGCGAGATCGTATAGTTCGGCCCTGTACTGCCAGGCGTGCTCGGACCAGTCGTGCCAGTGGCGTAATCGGGGCCTGGGCACGGTGGCAGGCATAGCTTGTTCGGCTTCCACAGCTCCTTCCCAGAAGATGGCGCTCGCGTGGCCGGCCAGGGTAGCGGAGAGACGCAGCCAGCCGGGTCCGGTAGTCGTGATGACGGGCTGGCTGAGCGTCCGGCCGTGCCATCCCCAGGTTTCGCGACGATCACCGAGCATGCGGGCTTCCATGCAAGTGCGGGCCGTGGCGTGCGCGGCGCGCATCCGCGCCATGATCGCGGGGTCGTCTGGCGGCGGCCACATCAGCGATTGCCTGCGGGTAGGCCGGTGGTGTTCATGATGACGTCCTGAGCCGCGCGGGCGAGGATGGCCTGCGCGGTGACGCTCAGGCCGAGCCTGTTCCAATGGAAGATGATCATGTGCGCGAGGATGTCGCGGAGGCCGCGCTGGAGCTCGCCGTCGCGGGCAGCAGCGCCGAGAGCCTGGCCGGCATGGCGGAACCCGCCGATCCACGCTGCGGTGCCGGCGAGCGGGCCGCCGGGGGCGAGCAGCGGCCCGTCGGGTGCGGTGTCGGCGTTCAGCAGCGCAGTCATCGCACGATGGTGCTGCTGCGTCGTCGCGCCGGGAGGCAGGGGCCGCAGGTGGCTGACGAGGTGCCAGGTATCGCCTTGCTCGAACCAGTCCAGGCTCGCCGCACGCAGAAGGGCCGCGCAGAGCAGGACTGATTGCTCCTTGCGGCCGGGATGGCCGCCTTGGGTGCTTCCCTGCGGCTGGGGTTGGCGGGCGCGGGCGAGGATACCGAGGGTGTCGGAGCAGAACATCTGGTGCGCGACGGTAAGGCCGACAGATCCTCCGAAGGCGAGCGTCTCGGGCTCGTAAATTGCGGTCTGCCAGCGTCGGACGAGGCCACTAGCCGTCAGTTCGTCGAGGATGATGCTGACGGCTTGGCTGGCGGCAGCGGGAGTAGTGCCGGGGGTGGGCTGGAAACGGATCCGCCAGCAAGGGTATTTACGCAGGAACCACCAGCCATCGGTGACCTGAGCGTGCTGGAGACGGGGCGCCAGGACGGTCGCAGTTGTTCGTTCGGCGGTGTCCCAGCTAGTAAATTCGACGGTTGCCTGGCCCCAGTGGCCGACTGCGGTCTGGGCCGCCACGGCGGCGCGGCCGGCTTGCTGGTAGGCGCGGGCTGTCGCGGCGAGGCTTGCTGGCGTGATCCTTGCCTGGCTTGCCGCCTTCCGTGCAGGGGTCCCGGTCAGCATCATCAGGACGGCTTTTTCGATCTGATCTCGTACTGCCACTGTGGTCCCGGTCGGCTCATTGGTGGCAGGCCGTGGCAGCGCCTCGCTGGTAGTCATTGAGGTTCCTTTGCGCGAGCTATGAGGTAAGGATGCAGGCGTCCCAGCCCGAGTTGGTGCGACCTGCGGTGGTGTCGCAGAGGTTGGCGAGCGCCGTGCCGGTACTGCCTTCGAGTAGTCCGGTGCGGGCCGGGATGTGCTGCCGGTGATGAAGGACGCGTATCTGCTGCAGGCTTGCGGCGTAGGTGCCCGGTGGGGCGTCGCGTGCGGCGTGGTGGGTCGTGATGAGCAGGCCGGCGGTGCCGTGGCAGAGGGTGCCGTCCGTGATCTGGGAGAGCTGGGCGGGGTCGGCCAGGCACTTGCGGAGGGCTTGCTGAGCGAGGTGCTGGCGGCTGCTGTCGCCGAGTGCAAGGGCGGCGAGTTGCTGGGCGCGGGCGATGCCGGGCGTGCCGTAGCACCAGGAAGGCCTGGCGGGTCCGAGCTGGCTGGTGTGGCCGCGGACGTGCTCGGGGAGGGTGATCCACTGGGGCCACCATGGTCCGGCTGGGCTGTTCTGGCGCCAGGTGTCCAGGATGGCGCAGATCCGTGTGATGGCGTCGCGAAGGCCGGTGACGGCGATGCCGCGCCGCTTGGCGGCGGCCATCAGGGCAAGCGGGCCGGCTATGCCGTGTGCTATCCCGAGGTTCAGGTGACCTGAGGGGAACGCGGCTGAGGTGGAGCCGCGCGGGTCGTGCTCGGTCCACCAGCCTGGTAGCTGGCGATGGTCATCGGGCAGGGGCGTGGCGAGCCGTGCGAGGTAGCTGAGGATTGCGCCGAGTTCTGGGCTGGCTGGGTCGTGGGCCAGGAGCAGCATGCCGAGCCCGGTCAGCCCGTAGAACAGGTCGTATTCGCTCGTGCGGGGACGCTGGCCGGCGCTGATCCGGGCGTGGGCCTGCCGTAGGCGCTGTCGGATGATAGCTGCGGTCCGGTGGCTGAGGAGGGTGAGCGGTCGGGCGTAGAGGCCGGTGCCACCGTCAGCCGCGTGCAACGCGAAGGCGAGTGCAGGTGCGCCGAGGTATAGCGACGCGGCCGGGCTCGCGACCACCGGGTGGCAGGTGACAGCTGCCAGCGCGGCGTGTGCTGCCTTCCATGTGCCTGTGCCGCTTCGAGCGCGCTCGATGTGCAGGAGCGCGTCGCCTGCCAGTCCGCTGGCCATGCATTGCGCCCGCAGCGGCCCGCCCTGAATGGCGGTCACTGGGGTGCCTGCGGTACCGGGGTGGTCATGGTGCTGTCCTGGTCTGGGCGAGGGCTGCGAGAGCGGCGGCGCGGGCGAGCCGGATAGTGACTTGGATGCTGTCGTCGCCTGGGCCGTTCATGCGCTGGTGGTGGCTGCGTAACAGGTCCAGCAACGTGGCGTCTGGGCAGTGCTGCCTGCTCAGGCGGACCTGGGTGCCGTAGCGGGCAATTTCGGCTCGGCGGGCTGTCCACGCTGCTGCGACCGTGTTGAACCCGGGTTCGCGTGACAGCTCTGCGAAGCAATCAGATGGGCTGGCGAGGCGGACAACCTCGTCGCGCAGCGTTCGCGGCGGGTGGCACGCGGGATTGCCAGGCTCAAGGGTTGCAATGATCCACTGCAGGCCGCCGGGCGTGCTGCCTGTGAAGCTGATGGCCAGGTCCAGGATGCTGGCGACAGTCAGGGCCTGCTCGGAGGGGCCGTGGGCGCAGGACCAGATGAGCTGCGCGACGGCGGCACGCGAGTCGCCGGCGAAGGCACGCTCGGCGGCGTTAACGACGTCGGCCGGTCCGGTCCTGCTAGCCGGAGGGAAGTCGGTGTCCCACTGCACATGGCCGAGCAGGCCACGGCGCTGCAGTTCCTGCGCCCAGGCTGCAACTTTCATGGCCGTGTCGGCGAAGATTCCTGGCTCGCGGGCTGGCAGCCAGAGCCGCACCTGCTCGGGCGGCCCTGGGCGGGCGAACCACCACAGCGGCGGTTTCTGGTCCCATGCGGCCAGCAGGTCGGGAAGCCGGACGGTGATCAGCCGGGCGTGACCGTGCAGGGTGACGACGGCGTACGGCCCAGCGGCCGGAAAGCGCCCGCGATCGGCCAGTGACCCCTGGGATCGGGAAGGGCTTGGCGCGGGCCGGGTGGCGGCGAGAGTAAGGGTGATCTCGTGGGCGCGGCCGTCGAGCCAGCCCAGTTCCGCAGGTCCGGGTGCCTCACGCAGAGCAAGCGGCTGACCGGGACGGTGGCTTGCGTGCAGTAGCTGGAGGTGGGCGGCCTGGTCGAGGTCGAGGCGCAGCCGCCGGTCGCCGTCGCCGGCGTAGACGGCGGCCGGGATTGCCAGGCGTTCGCGCAGGTGTTCCAGGGCGCACGCCCATTCGTGCCAGGGCTTGTCCGCCCCGGCGAGGCCGGCTGGGCTGATTCGCCAGGTCGCGGGTGCCAGAATCGCCTTGCCGAAGCGGATGCGCGGCAGGTAGGGCAGGCGGCGGGCTGCCCCCCATGGGAAGGAACCCGGCACCGCGACGCGGGCGCGGGGCAGCTCGCAGAGGAACCGCGCCATCGGGTGCGTGAAATGAACTGCTTCGACGGTGTTGAGCGTGATCGGCTCGAGCCGGCGCCCGTCCCGAAGCGATAGCAGGTACATATGCCGGTCGTCGGCGGTGACGGCCAGGTCATCCAGGCTTATGGCCTGGTCGGCGCAGTGCTCTGCCAGGGATAGGACTGATGGCCATACCGCCGGTGCGCGGCTGACATTGCCTGTGCGGGCGAGGAGCGGCGGGCTGGATACCTGCACGTGAACTGCGGCTGGGTCTAGGGTCGGCAAGGCGGCGTACTCGGCCATGATGCGGTCGCGGTCAAGTGGCTCTAGCAGGCGCAGGAACCGGCCGTTCATCGCACCGCCGGTCGGAGTGAGGCCCACTACGGCCACCGTGAACTTTCCGTCGCGCAGTGCCTGCCGGCTGGGGGAGTGGACCTGGAAGCACAGGTCCAGGTGGGCAGGCGCAGTCGGGTCGCCCGGCAAGGTCAGGCTTGCGAGCTGGTCACGGGACAGGCTGATCTCGGCGGCGCGGTCTAAGGCTGCCTGCTGGGCCAGGGCCAGGATCGTCTCGTCTCGGCTGGTCAGTTCCTGCAGGCCGGCACCGGGCTCGGTGCCGCGATAGCCGGCGGGCATGCCCAGACCTTTGTACGGGTCGGTCAGGTCCATCACCCGCACGACCGCGCCGCTGCCGTAGCGGTCAAGGAACCTGGCCTGGTACTCGCGCCATGGGCCGGTGCCGAGTGGGTCAGCGGTGAGGCGGGTGAGTGCCTCGGCTGCCTTCGCCGCCTCGCGCGCCACCGAAGGAGGCAGTCCCGTGGCGCGTCCCGCCAGCAGGTCGGTGGTGACCGGCCTCGTGCAGGCGGGCGATAGCTGTCGCATCCGCTGGTACGCAGTAGCGCGTATCTGTCGGCGGGCGGCGACGCTGGCCGTGTCGTGCCGGACCAGGCCTTCCCCGATCTCTCGCAGTGCCTGTACGGTTTGCGCGGCAGCGGGGACCGTGCTTGCTGACACCGCGGCTAGCTGGTCGTTGAGGTGGGCCAGGTTGTCGGTGATGGTCATCGGGGCGCGCAGACAAGTGACGAGTACCCCGCTGGTCACCAGTTCGGTCACGAGGTTGATCGCCGCTCCGGCCTGGGCTTTCGGGCATCCTGAAGCAAGTTCGCTGATGAGTTCCGATACCGAGACGGGCATCCGGGCGCGGGTCAGGACCATTCTGACCGCACGGGTGTCGCGGATGCTGACTTGCCGGGGCGCGCCGTCCGCGTCCGGGCCGGCGTGCTGCTGGCACGCGATCAGCACGCGGCCGTCGCGGGCTGTCCAGGTAGGGTCGGCGCGCACCGTGAGCCTAGCCAGCAGTTCCGGAATCGATTCGAGGCCGCTTATTACCGTGGCGAGCCAGCCGTCGTCTGCTCCGGCGACGGCTCGCGCCGTCCCGTCACCGCCGACGTCCAGGTCCGCGGCTATGCGAGCCGGGGCAACGCCTGCGAGCAGGCCGAACGGCGTCGGCCGGTATTGCAGCCGAAGCAGGTACCTGGCCAGCGACAAGGTAACGCGCTGCTGCTGACGGGTCGCGACCGGAGCGCCCGCGACGATATCGCAGAGCCGCGCCGCCAGATCCGGGCTTGCCGCCTCGATCGCGTCGGCTACGTCGGGAATGGCCCATACTCGGGCCATCCATTCCCGCCGCTGCCGTGCGGCACCGGGCCCGCTGGTAAGCAAGTCGGGCCATGGGCCGGAAAGACCGCGGTCCCCGGCAGGCAGGCGTATCAGTGCGGCATCGCGATATTCGTACACGTCATCCTCCCCCGGCGGTCCTGGCGCTGCGAGCAACGACTCCCAGTGCCAGGACCGCGCGGTACGTCAGCTGACAGCGCAGGTGACACAGGCGCTAGCGCCAGTGCCGCCGCAGTTGTCGCTTGTGGAGTTCATCAGCTCGGCTAGTGCAGTGCCGTTGTCGGCAAATGTCACGTCGAGCTCGAAGTCCTCCTCTTGCACTGTCGGGTGGAGCAGCTCAGCGTCCACTTCGGGGCTCCTTTCCATTAGCAGGGGTGATCTGATCCCCCGTCCTGGCCAGCAGGTGGCCAGGAGATCGTGAAGCGGTAATGCGGCCGGTCCGTTGTCAGCGCTACGGGAAGCGGGGCTGGCGGGCTTCCGGCCGGGTCGGCGCGGAATATCGCTCGGCTGCCGCGATGCTTCTCGCCCCAGGCGCGGATCTGCGAGGCCACCTGCTGTGCCGCCTGCTGGCCAGCTGGGCCGTGGCCGTGCGCGCCGAACTCGTACAGGGTCCGGTTGCCGCTCACGTCGCGCAGGGCAAGGTAGGCGAACGACTCGCGGTCGATGACCGCTGATACGCCGATCGGCGAGGCGGACGCGACAATGCCCCGGTCACGGGCCTGCCGAGTCGCTGCCAGCACCGCATACCCTGGCAGCCTCGTCGCCAGCCACAAGTCCAGGTCGTCATAGGCGGTTCCGGGACCCGCCAGGACACCGGACCACGCCCGGACGGACGGTTCTCGCAGCGCGGCGGCCAGAGCGCCAGCGTCGGTTTCCGGCCCGTCGTCCACGCGCAGCGCCACCTGCTCGTCGCCCTCGTCCTGGAGCACTGCTAGTTGCTGCCGCGACTGAGCGGCACCGCGCATTGGCACGAACCCGCACTGCTCGTAGCTCAGGCCCGCCAGGTACCCGTCACGCTGCTCGAACGCCACGGACCGGGTCAGCCCCCGGACCCGCAGCGGCAGAACAAGCCGCCCCCCAGCGGCCAGCTGAGCCACCCACGCCGGAGCGACGTCCGCCGCCTCCGCCGTCACGATGATCCGGTCAAACGGAGCGCGTTCCGGTTCGCCGTCCGCGCCGTCGCCCAGCACGACGCGGACCCGCCCGTACCCGGCAGCCGCCAGCAGCGCCGCCGCCCGGTCCGTCACATCCGGGTCAAGGTCCATCGTGGTCACCTCGCCAGACGGCCCCGTAAGCTCGGCGATCAACGCGGCGTTATAGCCGCCCGAGCCGATCTCCAGCACCTGCATGCCCGGTCCGATCCCAGCCTGCTCCAGCATGAACGCCTGGATCCGCGCCGCGCTGACCGAGCTGACTGCCGCCCCACCTCCATCCCGCTTAGTGATCAGTGCGAACTCCGCCGCATACGCCTGCTCCAACGTCGCCTCCGGCATGAACACATGCCGGGGCACCGACAGCACAGCTCGCTCCACCGGGCCGGTGCGAACCGCACCCAGGCCGCGCAGCTCGGCTGCCAGACCAGCGCGCAGCTCACCAGCTCGATCAGACGTGACCGTTTCAGTCAACACACTGCTCCTTTACCGCATTTGCCGGCTGCCAGCACCGCCCGCCGCGAGCGGCCGTAACCTCACGCATCGCTGACAGTTGCCCAACGCCGGTCCCTCCGGGTCAATGGTTACAGCGCGAGACCCGCGACCTCCCCAGACGAGCAAGGATATTTGTTCACATCGGTGGTCAACGGGCTGCGAGCGTCATCCGTTTCCTTGGTCAACAGGAAACGTCACCGTCTGGTTTACTCGCAACGACAAGCAATTCATGGAAGGGCCTTGGTGATGACCCATTCCGCCGCCTCGGCACCTAAACGTGGTCCAGGCAGGCCACCGAAGCCGCCAGCAGGAGACTCCTCAGCGCTGTGCCAGCTGGGCGGGCACATTCGTCGGCTCAGGATTGCGAGCGGCATGACGCTCATGGCCCTGGGCAAGATGACCGGGTACTCCTGGCAGCACATCGGCGCCATCGAGCGCGGCGACGTCGCACCGTCAGAGGAACTCGTCACCGCCTGCGACCTTGCTTTGGGGGCCGGCGGAAGGCTGGTGGCAGCATTTCCGGCTGTGGTGCGCGAGCAGGTGAGCCTGCGGCACAGGCGGCAGGCCGCTCGCCGAGAAGGTGTTACTTCAGCTGGCCTTGACGCTGACTGGTCTCGGCTGGCAGCGGCGGCGCGACGACCCTCTGCGGTGTCTGCCGTGCTGGTAGAAGAACTTGAGGAAATCACCGACCGCCAGCGCCGGCTTTATCATGAACTGTCCTCGGCCGAGATGCTCATTTCGGTCGAGGCTCATCTCAGCCTGCTCGTATCTCTGCTGCGAGGCACCCAGAATACGGCGCTCCGCCATCGGATCGCCTCAGGGGCGGTTGAGGCGACAGGCTTCGCGGCATGGCTGTGGTTCGACCTTGGCGATCAGTTCAAGATGAATACGTTGTACGAGACAAGTGACAGCCTGCTCGAAGAGGCTGGCAATCCAGGACTTAGTTCTTACGTCACCGGCTACCGTGTTCTTGTCGCTGACGCATCCGGTCTTGCAGATGAAGCCATCCATCACGCCGATGTGGCGAGAAGCCAGGCACCGCTGAGTTGCTCGAAGCTGACGCTTTCATGGCTGTCAGCTATCAGCGCCAATGCCGTAGCGCTCACCTGCGACCATCGCCGCGCCCTTGATCTGCTCGGCAGAGCATGCGACTACTTTGAAGCCGGGAAGGGCAAAGAGGAATGGATGTATGACTTCGATCACAGCGCTCTGGCGGTCTACCGAGGTCAGTGTCATCTGCGACTCGGGCAACCGCGCGAGGCCATAGCTGCCTTTCAGGCAGGGCTTGCGGAACTGCCACAGGCATGCGACGGGCGAGCGGCGCTCCTGGCAATAGGACTGGCCGAAGCATACCTACGAAGGCACGACCCTGACGGCGCCACCCATTACGCAAATCACGCCCTCGCAATTTTCGCGGCGCGAGGCTCAACGGCTGGCCTGATGCGCGTGCTGAACTTCCGCAACCTGCTGGCCGAAGCCGGACGTGAGCGAGATGCCGAGGATCTGGATCAGCGAGCACGTCACCATCTGGCACCGCGAACATGACCGGACTTCTCGCGGAGCGCGTTGCCCGGGCAGCCACGACCTACGACGCAGTCAAGATCCTTGCAGAGGGAGTGTTCTGGATCGAGGGCCGTGCCGACGGTCGTGACATGCTCGTCCGCTGGACGCCCCAAGATGGCCGGCAAGATCTCCTGCCAGCCGACCTGAGCGCGGCATCCTACGTGCACGAATACGGTGGCGGCGCCTGGGCTGTGACCGGCGATACTGTCTGGTTCTGCAATGCCAGCGATCAGCGCCTCTACCGGCTGACGCGCGGCGGCGCGACACCGATCGACCGGCTGCCCGAGTCGCCGGGCGGTACGAGGTATGCGGACTTGTTCGCGGACCCAGGCCGGCGTTCTCTGTGGTGCGTCAGGGAACGCCACGAGCAAGACCGGGTCGTTAATGAACTCGCGCGGATAAGCACAGGACCGGACCCGGCATTTCGCGTTGTCGCGTCCGGATGGGACTTTTACGCCTTTCCCCGGCCAAGCCCGGATGGCCGGTGGCTGGCGTGGACGTGCTGGAACACGCCGATGATGCCATGGGATGGCACCTTCCTCTACGTGGCGGAAGTCAAAGCTGACGGAGGCCTGGGCAATGCAGTTCACGTCGCAGGCGGGGACGCGGAGTCAGTGTTCCAGCCCGAGTGGAGCCCTCGGGGGATCTTGCATTTCGTATCGGATCGTAACGGCTGGTGGAATCTGTACGCCTGGGCGGACGGCCAAGTAAGTACTGTCCTGGAGCGTGGCGCTGAACTTGGAGTCGCCCAATGGGAATTCGGGTACTCCACCTACTCCTTTCTCGATGCGGGCCGGATCGCCGTCATCGTCCAGGAGGGCCCTGCTCAATTCCTTGAAATCATCGAGCAGAACCGCTCGGAGCGCGTTGAGCTGCCATACACATCGGTCAAGCCTTACCTCTCAGCCTACGGCAGCAAGATAGCGCTGATAGCCTCAAACTCAGCAAAGGCACCGACTGTTATCACTGTGAATGCCAATGATCGAAGCATCCGCGAGATCGCCGGCCCGCAGCCCGCAGCCGAAACAGCACGGGTTTCGGAGCCGGAGGAATTCACCTTCACCGCCATGGACGGGCTCCCGATCCATGGGCTTTTCTATCAGCCATGGGCGAGCGCCGATGTCCTGCCCCCTCTGGTCGTGAAAGCGCACCCAGGACCGACAGTCAACGTCCAGATGCGCCTGGAATGGCACACCCAATACCTCACCAGCCACGGATACGCGGTGGCCGAGATCGACTACAGGGGCAGCACCGGATACGGCCGTGCCTTCAGGAACTCACTGCGAGGACATTGGGGCGAGCGCGACGCGCTCGACTGTGCGGACTGCGCCCGCCACCTCGCCCGGCGCGGCCGAGCCGACCGCGACCGCACCACCATCTGGGGAGCCAGTGCCGGAGGCTACACAGCCCTGCGAGCTGTCATGCTGACAGATGCGTTCGCGGGCTGCATCGCCCGCAGCCCCGTCATCGACCCGCAGACCTGGCGTGAGACAGCCCCGAAATTCCAGGCGCACCAAGCCGACAACCTCATCGGCCCATGGCCCGCAGCGGCAGCCTCCTACCAAGCAAGATCGGTTCTGCGAAACGCTCGCGCCATCCGCTGCCCGGTCCTCCTGCTTCACGGTGCGACAGACACCGTCACGCCAGTCAGCGAGACCAGGACGCTCGCCGGACTGCTCGGCCACCAGGCGCAACTAATCGTCTTCCCAGATCAAGGACACACCTTGCGCGCGCCAGAGGTCATACGCCGGACGCTCAAACTGGAACTCGACTTTCTCAATGAGATAACGCACAGCCGACCGTAAACTACCGCCCAGGAACCTGCGGCAATCACCCTGAGTTGCTGGCGCTCTTTGCCGAGTTCGGGCCTCGCCGATCTCGCCCGGTCACACCGCACTCGAAGCCGTACGGCAGGCCGTACTGCCTTCCCGCCTTTCAAGGCTGCCGACTCGGCGCACATCGTTCTATTCGCCGCCGCGAACGTCCGGGCCGTGGGTGGAGGTCGCGGCGGCGAGCAATTCTGGACGACGAAGATAGCGCAAGCCGTGCAGCAACACGTCATCGTCCTCGAGGAACGCCAGGAACTCTCCGCGGGCGACATCGATGCCGGCGGCATTACGCGCGGCGGCCAGCCCGCGCCGCACCGGCAGGCGGCTGGCGCCGCAGCCCTGCTGCTGCGGCGCTCGCGAGCTCGGCGGCCAGGTCTGTACCACCATCGTTGACGACGACCGCCTCTACCGCGCCGCCAGGCATCTCCTCCTGGGCGGTGACGCTGGCCAGGGCCAGCCGGAGCAGGCGGGCCGGTTGCGGGTGGCGATGACCACGCTCACTAGCGGGGCCGCTCATGACTGCCCGCCGAGTAGTTCGAGCAGCGGGGCGGGGTCGCCGTTGTGTGCCCATGAGACGACGTCGGCGCGGGCGGCGAGGGCTTCGATCAGGCGGCTTGCGTCAGCGGCGCAGGCGGCTCTGTCGCGCTCGCGGCGGGGCAGGTAGTGGTGGTTGACTACCGGGTTGAAGGTCCAGTCGAACCGCACATGCTCCTGGAGGGCACTGGCCGGGTCGGTCACAGGCTCCGGGTCACGGTCCGGCTCGGCGTCGCCGGCGTAGCGGGCGAGCACGACCATCACTTGCGGACCGTCCGGCGTCGAGCCCAGCGGCACGGTGACGGGAGTGTCCTGGCCGATCTGATGTCCGCTGCCCGAGTGCTAGGAGAACCGGTTCGTTTCACCTGGACTGGCAAAGCCCAGTACCTGAAGCCGTAGCCCACGACGGCCCAGAGCTCGTATGGTCGACCTGTGACTGGCAGCGACGGCGTATCGACGGGGGTGTTTCATGGCACCGTGGGCTTTTACCGTCAGTACAGGCCCGGCATTCCCGAAAGCGTCGCGGACATTCTGGACGCGGCGGCTCCCTCACGTTGGCCCCGGCGCCTGCTGGACGTGGGGACCGGCACCGGACTCGTGGTCGAGGTTCTGCTCGGCCGGTTTGATGACGTCGTCGCGATCGACAACGACGCGGACATGCTGGCCGCCGCCGAGGCGGCGCTGCGCCCGCAACTGCCTGATGGCACAACGCTGCTGTTGGAGCAAGTCACGGCGGAAGAGTTCAGCCCGCCACGAGGGTGGCGGGCCGGCCTGGTGACGATCTGCCGCGCCTTCCACTGGCTCGATCAGGCAGCCGTTCTTAGCCGCCTGGACGCCCAGGTCCGCCTGGACGGCGCGGTCGCGATCTTCAGTGACGACAGTTTCTGGGCAGCCACCAGCCCGTGGAAAGCCGCCGTCCGCTCTGTCATCAAGGACTTCCTCGGCGAACAGCGCCGCGCTGGCAACGGCACCTTCCAGCACCACGACCGGCCCTACAGCGACATCATGCGGGAGTCGCCGTTCAGCCAGGTTGAGGAGTTCACCGTCCCGGTCAACCGGACCTGGAGCGCTGACAGCATCCTCGGCTACCTGTACTCGACCTCATTTGCCGCACCGCAACTCTTCGGCGATCGCCTCGATGAGTTCGACCAGACCGTTCGCGCCACCCTCACGCATTACGACGACACCGACACATTCGAGGAGAACAACGAGTTCCTCATCCGCATAGGGCGCAGGGGATGAGCGCGAACCGCTGGTACGGATCGCTGCCCGCGCCAGACATCGCCTCCCGCATGACAGCGGAATAAGTCCTCTGCCCGCCGATTGGCTCATACGAACAACATGGCCCGCACCTGCCGCTGCACACGGACTCCGTCATCGCGTAGCAATTCACCGCACGGTTGGTCAATCGCTACAGTGAGCAGCACGACCTGTGGGCGCTGCCCGGCATTCCTTTCGGCCTGTCGCTGGACCACGCGTGGTTAGATCCTTGACGGAATGACCGGACCGGACGCCCGCGCCACCTGGAAGCCCTGGAGGAGTCGGGGACTCTCGAATTAGCCCCGGGCTGGTCCGTCGTCATCTAGGGTGACCAGCCGCGCCAGGCGGCGCGCTCCGTTCGCGTTGATCGTCGTCCTGAACTGGCTGGCGACCCGGCGCAGGTGAAACGCCCGATGCACTTCTTCCGCAGTCGGCTCCTGCGAAGCCTCACCGGCAGGCAGTGACGTGCCGTTGGACCAACCGGCACCGTGCCCCGATACGCGCATGCGCGCGCGAGGCGTGGACGAGCACCATCGACGTGGACGACTACCGCCAGTCACCCGCAGGGACGCGCCGGTCGGCGGCCCTGCACACACGCCGTGCCCGTGCACGTGCGCAACTACGGTCAGCCACGCTCAGTGTCGGCAAGGTCGCGGCGGCGGCCTGCACCAGTATTCCCATTCGTGGGAATGACGGGTCAACGTCCGCCCGCTACTATTGGCGTCACTTTATCTTTACCGCATGAACAGAGGTATCGTGATGGAGTTAGGCGAAGGCAAGCACAAGAAGGTCACTTGCTCGGTCTGCGTCGGGCAGGATTCCTTACACCAATGACAGCAAGACTCAATATAGGACGTGTACGACGTGCCACGGATCTGGACAGATCTAGTAGACAGGCGTCCGTTCATACCGGACACTATCTATTCTCCCCGAGAGGAATTCGGTGACCTGCTGCCTTTGCACCACCAGCAAGAGTCAGAGCTATGGGGAAGCTAGTTGCCTCCGATGACGCGGTAACAACGCAGATCGATGATGACGGCTGGCCCATTAGCTCATCATCTGCCCCGTGGCTCATGAATTCGATGCTCGACGCGCTGAGTCCCGAGCCGAATCACGCCTACAGCACTCAGGGAAATAGGCCAGCCTCGGCCGAACGTCACTATCGAGGTCACGCCAGATGGGCAGCGGGTTCCTTTGCCAGCCCGGGCTAGTCACGGAACTCGACCGCTCGCCTGCCATCCTGGTCACATCACAGGCGGTAACTGTGCGCGAGATCCCAACGTGCGCCTACGCGCGTTGGGCGGCACTCGCAGATTTTCCGCACCCCACGCCCAGTCAACGTACAGTCACCAAATCACATCTCATTCATGCCCGTGGCTACTGTTGCGAGTGGTCGCGCTCGATGGCGTCGAATATGTCGGAATCTGTTTCGCGTTGCCATCCCGGAAGGTCGCTCCAGTCTGCGACATAGGCAGGTTTCGGGTCTGGTATGTGCTTATAAATCTGGGCGATCCAGCAGGTAGCGACGAACCGGCCTTTCTGCTCTCTGGTCAGCCGTGAGGTTGGCCTTTCCCTTTTTAGTCATCGTGATGGTGCTAGCGCTCATCCCGCGCCGTAGGCGAGTCGCGCGCAACCGCAGACCAATATCCTCCGTATCCTTCACAGGAGCAGCGCGCCTGCGCTTTCGAGCAACCACCGCAATAGCCACCATCGTTGTAGCGGCTCAGCGGGCGTTCGCACCGAGAGCACAAACGCGGATTAGCCTGACCGGAACTACCCACAGCCCCGGAACCTCTCGCTCGGCGGCGCCCGGTCAGCGCTGGGCACTCAGCCGCGCCTCGGTACGGCTGTCTGGGATCACGCCGTGTTCGCAGCCTGGCGGACGTTGTTCCATTCCTCGACGTAACCGCCGGGGAATGCGCGGTGGTCCGGAAGCGGGGGCAGCGCACCCGGTACTGGGAGGCCGAGTAGTCGACCGTCTATGGGCAGGACCAGGCTGTCGGCGATGAGCTGCCGGGCTACGGCGGCCACCCGTTCGTCGGTGACGTCCACTCCAGAGCGGTCCCGGACATCTGGGCCAGCTTGTCGCGGGGGGCGCCGCGTCGCAGGCGAGGCAGACGGTGCGGGCCAGTCGCGTGAGCTTCCTGTGCGGTGAAGTGGCACATTGACGCGAGTCGACGATGTCCAGCGTTCCGCCCTGATCTTGCATGGAAAGGATGGGCGGGAGACCGGCGTAGAACGCGGTGGTCCACCGTCTGACGCTGGCTCGCAATGCCTGGACGCCTGGGCGCTGGGCTATGTCGCCGAGGATGTCGGCTGGTTCCCGCCGGTGAGGGCCGTCTTGGGCCCGGCGACAGAGAAGTAAGTCAGCTCGGCACGGCGCAGCGCTGCTGCCGTTGAGCCCGCAGAACGTGCACTGGTGGCGGCGCCCCACCCCAGCGCACGGTCACGCCGGCGACCATGCAGAGCCTGGCCGCGCCAGTCAGGGAGCTGGCCCGCTGGCTGGGCCGCCGGGGCACGCCGGCCTACGTCCTGACCGCGCAGATGGAGCGCTGCGGCGAACATCGCGTCGCCAGTAACGGCCGCGCCGATCGGCTTGCGAGAGTACGGTCGCCGATGCGCTCGCGTTCCATCCCCGACAGCACGGCCAGTTCGGTGAGCACGACGCCAGGCGGTCATCATGCGAGCGCGAAGCTCACCGGTGAATTCGCAGGCGACCATGTGAGACATTTGGCCGCATGCCAGCCGCCGCCGGTCAGTACCGTTCTGCGACCGCCTGTTCTAGGGTCAGTCCGTCGGCGTCGTCCTCGGGCTCCACGAAGGCATAGATGATCGCCAGCGAGATGAGGCCCATGAGGGACTCGTGGCGTGCGTGGTCGACTACGCCAGCCTGGGGGTCGCCGATGGCGCGTAATGTGATCCCGTCAGTTGCCGCGGACAGCGCGTTGGCCAGGTCGCCGGATGTCAGCCCGCGGCGCAGCCGCAGCCGCCGGGCGCCCATCACCTCCTGGTAGACATCCCGCCACGAGCTGAGGTAATCCTCGTAGGCCCGGGAGATTGCTGCGGTGACGTCAGGGTCCCCGCCGCCGACGGCCATCAGCGCCAGGCTCAGCCGGACCGGTGGCAGCCTGACCCCCTCTGCGGTGTGCCGGTAGGCAATCTCGTGGACCGCCCGCACGAAATCCGGCCCGTGGATCAGCTTCCTGGCCGCATCCGCCTGGAGGTCGCGGTAGCCAGGGCGATAGTTCTCTACCCATACCGCGAAACTCACCAGGTCGGCCACGAAATCCTGCTGCGACGCCCAGCGATCCCGCAGCAAGCTGACGCTGCCGCGCCGGGAGAAGGGCGCGGGATTTTCCGTCATCGCCTCGGTGACGCCCCGCTGGCTCAGGAAACTGAGCAGGCTGCGGCTGTCGTGCCGGTGCCGGCACGTGCAGCCACCGCCAGGACCCAGGTGCTGACCGAGCAGTCCCATGCCGGCGCGCAGATATGACGCGGTGACCAGGTCATTGGCCAGCCGTGCCCGGAACAGCGCGCGTCGGCGATTGAGATGACGTAGCACCCTGGACAAGTCCTCGTTGTATGGAGGCGGCAGGCTTCGCTTCCCCGCACCATCCCATGGCTTGAGCATCGGCATGCCGGCCATTGTCCTCGCCGCCATGGTTCGGCCGCATCCGCGCGACTGCGCCGGAATTGCCGCCGGTTATGGCGCCGGTCACCACCGCGCGACTGCGCCGAGGCGCCGCCGCTGCCGGCCGCGGTAAGAGTGAGATGCCAAACCGCGCCCGAAGGGAACCATGATGCGACGCCTCCCCGCTCGACAACCGCCGCCTGGGCCCGCATGCCGGAGCCCCGCCACGGACTAGCCCCCGTAAACACCTGCGCGCCGTCCGGCCCGCCAGACACGCCGCGTATCTCAGCTTGCCGGAATCAAACGGCCGACGACTTTCACCGGCCCTCCTCCGCATCAGGGCAGCGACGGCCGTCCTGACCTGGCAAAGCATGGCATGGCCAGATCTGCATCGTTCGTTACTGAATTGGCGGGCCGCGAAACGTTTCGCCGCATTCTTCGATCTGGCCCGCTTAACCCGACCATGACAATCCTCTCGATCATGATCCGCGCACGTGCCGGATCACGGTCGATCTGGCCCTGGGATTCCTCCCAGGTGATCTGCGGAGAGGAGGCTAGCCATGGTCCAGCCGAAGGAGGACCGCGCCGAGCGGGCGCTGAGGATCTCAAGCCAGGCGGCGAAGATCGCCGCGTCAATTGTGATCATCATCCGCGCGATCTGGACGATCCGCCTCTAGTACCAGCAGGGTCCCCTTCCCCCGCGACGCTGACGACGCTGACGGCTGGGGACCCTGCTGGTGTCTACCTAGCTGGGCTCGGGACGTTCGCCGATATTCGTCACCTTGCCGGGGTCGGGAGGCTGCCCGTTGCTGGTGGCCTGGGGTGCGGCGGTCCCGTTATCGCGGTCGGCACTCCCAGGAGCGAGGTTCCCTGCCTGATGTTCGCCGATCTGAAGGCCCGCGCCGTGGCGCTGACCGAGACGCTGCGCGCAGCATGGGCGCCGACCCGGTCATCGCGGCGCGCTGACCAAGCGCCGATAACTCAGCGGCGCCTCGCCAGATAGCGCAATGGCAGATGTGGCTGAGTGCTAGCGTCACAACTTCTGCCTGTCTCGCCGAGCACGCGAGGTGATTACCGGATGGAACCATTGAGCCGGGGCATTTCCCTGCCCGGAATCCAGGACTACGTTGCCAGGATGGAGGCGGAGCGCGGGCTGGACAGGCAGGATCTGGCGTCCCAGTGCCTCAAGCTCGGTGAAGAGGTCGGCGAGTTGTACCGGGCTGTCCGTAAGCTGCAAGGACAGCCCCAGGACTTGGGCGGGCGGACAGCCGATGTGGGCGACGAAGCCGTTGATGCGCTTATCCTTCTGATGTCGATTGTCAACCGATGCGGAATCAACCTGGAAGACGCCTTCCGCACGAAGGAAGCCCGCAACGAAACCCGCGTCTGGGTGTAGGTATCTGGGCCAGGTGGCTGTCCCGATCGGCATCGGGATCCTGCGCGTGGGTTGCTCGTCTGGTGTGGTGTCCCGATGGCGTGCGCCGCGGCTCCCGAGTCCAGCTATCCGCGAATTATTTCAGCGAGACTGTGCAGTTCTTCTTCGCGGGCATTTGCTCCCTTGACCTGTGGCCGGCGACCGTGCACCGGCGACCGGTCGGCATCGCTGACGCGCGTAATAGCCGCTGCTCAGTCGGGCTGGCGATTGCCTCCAGCGAGGGCTGCAGCTGCTCGAGCGCGCTCTCGTTGCGGATCTCGAGTACGCCGAGCGCCTGATTGACGCTGAAGCGCTGACTGGCCGCGAACGCGTTCGCCTTGTCGTGCGGCGGGACGGTGATCAGGCAGTAGCTGTCGCCGGACTCCGGGGAATGCCGTCCTGTCCAGCACCCGTCCCTCGGGCAGATCCTCGTCGGAGGTCCCGGCCGGGTAGGCGCGCAGTTCGGCCCGCGTGTCCCGGTGGTCGCGGTCCCAGGTCCGGATCTCCGCGACCAGTCGGTGCGCGGCCATCACTGCATGCGGGCCGTGCGCCACAGCGCCGAACTCAAACGCCTCGCGCGCGGGGCTGGTGGCTTTCATCGTCAGGTAGGCAAAGGATTCGCCGTCGCTGTCGATGAGGGCGGAGACGCCCATCGGCGACCAGGAGGCGACGAGGCCGCGGTCGCGTGCCTGCCGGGTGGCTGCTAGCAGTGCGTAGCGGGGCAGCGCGGTTGCGAGCCACAGGTCCAGGTCGTCGTAGGGCAGGCCGGGGCCCATGGTCACCCCGGACCACGCCTCTGCGCGCGGCTGCCTCAGCGTGACGCTCGCCGGATCAGGAAGGAGGGTTGTCGTGTCCGGGAGGGTTGCCGTCGTGATCGTGGAGGGTTTTCGGCTGCCTGCAGGAGCGCTCCAGGTGCGATGTTCCGTTATCAGGGACCCGGGCGTGATCACGGAACATCGCCGCTGTCCTGACCTGGGCGATCTTCCGTCATCACGCCCGCGAACATGACTACGGAAAAAGCACCCCCGGCAGTCCAGGCCCGGCCTGCCCGAGACATCTGTCGGGGACGCCAGCCACTCCGCGGGAGCCGCAGGGGGTCCGCCCCGGACATGACCGGTCATTGACGGTACTGTTTGGCCATGTTTGCCGGTCCGCGTCTGCGTCAGGTCGCGGTGGTGGCCGCCGATTGCGAGGACGCTGTCAGGCAGTTCCAGCAGGCCTTCGGGTGGGACGAGCCGTTCCGCGACCCGGGGGTCGGCCGGTTCGGGCTCGTCAATGCCGTCTTCGCCGCAGGCGATACGTTCGTCGAGGTGGTGACGCCGGCTCAGCCCGAGACCGCCGCCGGCCGTTACCTCGAGAGCCGTGGCGGCGACAGCGGGTACATGGCGATTTTCCAGCTTCCCGAGCTGGCGCAGGCGCGGCAGCGGGTCGCCGCAGCGGGCATCCGGGTGATCTGGTCCGCTGACCACGCCGACATCGCGGGAACTCACCTTCATCCCAAGGACGTGCCCGGCGCGATCGTGTCGCTGGACTGGGCTGACCCGCCGGAGTCGTGGCGCTGGGCCGGCCCGCGGTGGACGGGGAACGCGCCGGAGACGCACAGTTCAGCGGGGATCACCGGGCTCACTATCGAGGTGGCCGACCCTGCGGGCGCCGTCGCTCGCTGGGCGCAGGCGCTCGGCGTGCCCGTCACCAGCGGTGCGGGCGCGAGCACCATCGACCTGACCCGCGCACGGCAGGAACTGCGCTTCGAGCCCGTGACGGCGGGTCGCGGCGAAGGGATTACCGAGGTCAGGCTCGCCACCGGACGCGCGGTCCCGCCGGTCCAGATCGCCGGCGTCACGTTCGTTTCGGCAGCGCCAACTCCTGGAGGCGGATCAGCATGACGCAACTCGACACGGGAACCGAGGACCTGCTGGCCGAGGTCGACGACGGCGTCGCGATCCTCACCATGAACAGGCCGAGCCGGCGCAACGCCATGTCCGAGGCCATGATGGCGGCCATGGACCGGCTCCTTGGCCAGGTCGAGGCCGACGACGCGGTGGGCTGCGTCGTGCTCACCGGCGCCGGGGGCGCGTTCTGCGCCGGCGGTGATGTGAAGGCCATGGCCGAGCGGCCGGCCGGCGAGCGGGGACACTCCCTGGACGCCGCCATTCACCGGCAGCGGCTCCGGCAGCGCGCCACGAGCGGCCGGCTGTGGCAGATGCCCAAGCCCACCATCGCCGCGATCGGCGGACCGGCCGCTGGCGCGGGACTTTCGCTGGCGCTGGCCTGCGACCTGCGGTACGCGGTCGACGGCGCGGTCCTCACGACCGCGTTCGCGAAGGTCGCTTTCTCTGGCGATTACGGCGGGACCTGGTTCCTCACCCGGCTGGTGGGCAGCGCCAAGGCGAGGGAGCTGTACTACTTTTCTGATCGGCTGCTCGCGGCCGACGCGGAGCACCTCGGGATCGTCAACGCGGTGTTCCCGGCGGCAGACTTCGACTCCGAGGTGCGGCAGCGTGCCCGGAAGCTTGCCGCTGGACCACGGCTCGCCTATCGGTATATGAAAGAAAACCTCAACCGGGCTGTAGCCGGTGAGGTCGGTGAATGCATGGACCTCGAAGTGACTCACCACGTCCACACAGGTCTCACCGAAGATCACCGCGAGGCCGCCAGGGCATTCGTGGAACGACGCGAGCCGCGATTCACTGGCCGCTAGTGAAGGTCAGCTTGTGTGTCGATCCGGGTCCGATCGGCGCCGGCTGGCAGCCGAACGAGCATGCGGCTTACGGCATCGAGCTGCCCGCGTTCGGTGATCGGGTCGCGGCGTTGGATGAGGCCTGCACCACGATCCGTTCCCTCGCTGGTCACCCGAGGCTGCTGATCGGCGGCGGCAGGCAGCAGCTCATGAACGCGGCGGTGGCGGCCAGGCACGCGGATGTGTGGCACGCCTGGACGGGCCCGGCGGAGCTTGCCCGTTAGGAACTCTGTATTCGACGGCTTCTGCGAGGCCGCCGGCCGACGTCCCATGAGGTGGCCAGAGCTACCGGTGCCGCCGTGACTGTGAGGCCGGGCGCGGGCCGCTACCCTGCGATGGGCGATCAGGATGTGCAGGGACGGCGGGGTGTTGCCTGGGGATGGGTTGATGCGGATGGGGTTGATGGCGGTGGTGTTTCGTTCCGGGGGCGGAGCGATTTTCCGTGATCATGGCCGCGGGCTTGATCACGGAATCCTGCACGTGCTGTGACCTGGGTGATCTTCCGTGATCAAGCCCCGGATCATGATCACGGAAGATAAGGTGGGCCCTGACCCGGCCCCTGGGCCAGCCGGCCGCAACCTCGCGCGAGTTCGCACAGCCCGGCCACGTCATCGCGACGCGGCTGACCCCGCCGCCTGAACCCAATAAGCCAACAGCACCATCGATGCGCGATCTCCCTGACAGTGGTGTCCAGGTAGGTCTCGCCGGGCTCGATTCCGCCGCCGGGCAACTCCCACCATCCGTCCGGAGTCTCGTCCGGGGTCAGGACATGGAACAGCAGCACCAGCCCGCTCGCGTCGGTGAGCACCACGCGGCCTCGGGAGCCCTGGCACGAGCGGCGGTAGCCAGGCCGCAGGTTCGGGCGGAGACGCCGGCGATTAGCCTCATCGCGCTGCTCACAGGCGTAGCGGCGACATCGCCACGGCACGCGTGGGCGGTCGGGTACACGGACGAATTTTCGCAGCCAGCGCGCTCTGTGATCTTCCGGTGGAACGGCACGGCCTGGAAGCGGTGCCCTGTCCCAGCGCAGGAAACAACGGCGGCGCCCTTGTAAGCGTCGCCGCCAGCTCCGCCGCGTTCGCGTGGGCAGTTGGCAACAACTTCAACGACGAGGCTCAGACACTGATCCTGCACTGGAACGGCAAAGCCTGGAAAACGTGAGGCGCGACACTGAGGTGGGGTCGCAGGGAGCGCGTGCTCCGCCGGTCATAAGCTAACCATCGTCTGCGATGGCGGCCTCGCGGCCAGCTAGGGCTTGCGCCCTACCCCGGCGTAAAGATCGTTAGGATCGTCCAGGCCAGAGGGTTCCGGTGCCCGCCATTCGCATGTGCAGGCCATACCAGGCTCGGCCAGCTCGAAGCCTTCGAAGAAACTCGCGATCTCCTGCTTCGACCTGGTCACCATCAGCGATGAGGCGCTGCGGTACAGCTGGGTGGCGCGGGCGGCCTTCTCCGAATTGGCGTCATGCTGGGCCGCCGACAAGATCAGGTAACTGCCTGACGGCATAGCGTCGGAGAGCACGCCGATGATCCCGGCCGGGTCCTCTTCGTCGGTGATGAAATGGATGATCGCGGCGAGCAGCACCACGAACGGCTGGCTCAGGTCCAGCAGCCCTTGCCCGCGGACATCGGCCAGGATCTTGGCCGGATCGCGCACATCGCCGGCGATGGCCGTCACGCCATCGCTCGTCGCGAGCAAGGCATTGGCGTGAGTGAGCGCGACCGGGTCGTTATCGACGTACACGACCGTCGTCTCCGGATTGACCCGGCGCGCGACATCGTGCACGTTGTCCATGGTCGGCAGGCCGCTGCCCAGATCCAGGAACTGAGTCAGCCCTCGCTCCGCGCAGTAACTGACGGCCCGGCCGATGAACGCCCTATTCTCCCTGGCGATCCAGGAAGATTCCGGGAAAGCCGTCAGCAGTTGCTCGCCTAGCTGCCGGTCGGCGGCGAAGTTGTCCTTGCCGCCCAGCAGGTAGTCGTAGACCCTGGCGACGTTCGCGGTGCCGGTGTCAAGATCGGCACCGCTCTCGAATCCAGTGCTGCTCACCGACCGATCGTATCCGCTGCCATGCGCGGCCCGGCGTTCCCCTGCGCGGCCCGCCCGCGCGGCCCGGTGAATCGCCTCGACGTACGGCAGGTCCCGATCCTGCACCTCCGGTTCAAGTGACTCGAACGGGACAACGCACTCGTGCTCGCCTCTCGTGCTCACGGTCCAAGCCGCCCATGCGTCATGGACGTCGGCGGCTGTCACGGCCTCGCCCTTCGCCCGCATCAAGACGGCGTAGACCAGGAACAGGGCATCGCAGGTGGCGGGCGGCCGTAGCTGAGGCGGCAGCTCCGCGCGGATGAGAGCCGCGTCCTGCGCAAGATACGAAGTCACCAGCCAGACCACGCGATCAAGTAATAGGAGTCCGTGCAAGAGCGTGAGACGCTGCCCGCTCGCAGCATTCTCAAGCGCCACCAATTCGTCCGCTAAATCTTAACCCACACGTCGTCTGGCGGCGCGTGCCTGAGCTGCGTCTTCGCGAGCGGTGGGGCGAGCGAGCCATGGGCTAGGTTGCGTCCCGGCCGGCCAGATGGACCGGGGCAAGCCGATTCGCTGGGGTACCCCCGGGTCGCCGGGCAAGGGCGGCGGCGGGGCGAGCGGGCCGGCGATGCCATGTGCCATCCCGAGGGTCAGGCGACCTGAGGGGAACGCGGCTGAGGTGGAGCCGCGCTGGTCGTGGTTGGTCCACCAGCCTGGTAGCTGGCGATGGTCATCGGGCAGGGGCGTGGCAAGCCGTGCGAGGTAGCTGAGGATTGCGCCGAGTTCTGGGCTGGCTGGGTCGTGGGCCAGGAGAAGCATGCCGAGCCCGGTCAGCCCGTAGCCGACGTCGCCGTGATGAACAAGGACGAGGCGGTCGCCCGGTTGCAGCGTTACTGGACGGACGGGAGCTGATCGTGAATGGCGGAGCGGCCAGCACAGCGAATGACCCGCGGGACGTCTTCCTGGGCAGTGGCACCCCGGCGCGAGATTTGTCGCAAAGGCACCCTTACGGCACAGCCGTCGGTGTGCCTTCCGGGCACCGTCCCCGGGCATTGCGGGCTGAGTGCTGGCCTACGACTGCGGCTGCGTCCCTGGGGTCGCCATGCGTGATCTGGTTATCCGGCGCGGGCGTGACGATGTCCTTTCCTACGATGACGCGATCACGCTTGCGGTGAGCAGGCTGGACCCGGCTGCGTACTCCTCAGTTGAGGAGTTGCTCGCGGATGCGCGAGCGCAAGCGGGACCTGGTCGTGTCGTGCTGGTCGCTGGTGCGGTGCCGGTCGGCTGGCGGGCACGGCTGCGCGCGGCCGAGCTGAGTTTCGTCAACGTCGGCGGGGTAGTGGACATCAGCTGGCCCCGGCTCAGGGTGAGCGCCAGGCGCTTCGGCCAGCCCGTCAAGCGCAGGCGGTCTCCGGTCCCGCTCCAGAAGGGCCACGCCGTCGTCGTGCAGGAGCTGCCGATCGCGGCTTCGAGAGGTGCCCAGCCCACCATCGGCGAGCTGGCCGACGGCGCTGGCGTGAGCCTTTCGACTGCCTCGCGGACCGTCTCGCAGCTGGCTGAGCACGGCCTGGTCGCCAAGGAACGGGTTGGCGAGCACGTCGCCGTCAATCTGGTGGATCGCGTTGAGGTTGCCGAGCAACTGGCCGCTCGGACGGCATGGCCGGGAGACGAGGTGATTCATGGCTATCTGTGGGGCCGGAGCGTGCGGGACCTCGCGGCCAGGATCTCGGAGAGTGCCCGCGAAGCAGGCATAGCCCTTGCTGTCACAGGCCGCACGGGCGCGGCTTTTCTTGGTGTGCTCGGCACCTCGTCACCACAAGAGGTGCGCTGCTGGGCTGGCGTGGGCGGACCGGCGCTGCCCGCGGTGGCGGAGGAACTCGGGCTTGAGCCGGCGTCACAAGGAGCCATGAACGTCGCACTGTCCGCAGATCCCTGGAAGGCGGGCATCCACCGGCGCAGCGAGGCTACCTTCGACGAGTGGACAGCCACAGTGGCCCACCCTGTTCGCGTATGGTGCGACCTCCATGGCGAACTCCGTGGTGCCGACTTCGCCGCGCAGCTTTGGAGGTCAGTTGGCCATGACGGATGATCGGGCCACTGCGCGCCAGTACGGCGACCCAATGAGCGATCGCCTCCTGGGTATCGCGGCGGATGTCCTTCGGTCGTTCGGAAGCGCTTTCGGCGGCAGGCATCTCGCTATCGTGGGCGGTGCCGACCCCGGCCTGCTCGTCGCGAAGCTTCCGCCAGGCCCCACACCAACACGTCGGTACAGCGGACCTGGACTTCCACCTCTCGCTGCACCTCCTCGACGGCGAAACTGCGGACTACTACCGAGCGATCATCGACGGGCTGCGCTCGCTCGGGCTTCGCCCCGACATCCAAGATGATCGTGAGATCAGGTGGCGTTCGGCGGGGCCATGCCGTGGTGTTCAGCTTCGGGTTGAGCTGCTGTGCCCGGTACGCAGCCGGGCTGGCCGACCGGAGAGACCAGCGCCCGCTACTCCTGCGGAGGCAAATATCGGACCAAGCGGCGAGATCACTGCCCTCGCTGTTGGATTCGGGCACCTAGTTCCCGAGGGTACCGTCCTGATTGAGCGCCGCGTGGAAACTCATCGCGGGATGCTTGGCTACGAGTTCCCAGTCGCCGGACTTACAACGCGGCGGAAGTGCTCGGACAGCTCAGTCGTCTGCTCGACGACCAGTTCCAGAATGCCGATGCTGCAAGACCAGCTATGTATGCAGACTTCTTAGCCGCCTGGACGCCCAGGTCAGCCCGGACGGCGTGGTCGCGATCTTCGGTGACAACAGTTTCTGGGCAGCCACCAGCCCGTGGAAAGTAGCCGTCCGCTCTGTCATGAAGGACTTCCTCGGCGAACAGCGCCGCGCGGGCAACGGCACCTTCCAGCACCACGTTCGAGGAGAACAACGAGTTCCTCATCCGTCTAGGGCGCAGGGGGATGAGCACGAACCTCTGGTACGGATCGCTCACTGACGCCTATCGTCAGCCCAAGTCACCAGAGAATCGGCTCTTGTCATGTCCCTGTGTAATGATGTCCAATCCGGTGGTCTTTGGTGGACTGGTCGGTGTGAGCCGAGACAGGCGGACGCTCACTGGTGATGGCTCCAGAGTTCTGGAGGTCGAGCTTCCGGTCGGCATCATTGTCGGACAGAGAGTTATTTGCGAAGGTTCAGTGATCTGACATGGCGTTACTTGAGGATCTGACAAAGGGCGCTCTCGTGAGAGGCGTGCTCGGAGATCGACTGGTGCGCGTCGTGGACGTCGTCTGGCATGGGTCTTCGGCGCTCACGCTGACCTACACGGACGAGGCGACCGGCCGGGCCGATCAGGAGCTGCTGTACCGAGACGACGAGGCCAGACTTTCGGTCAGCCAGGCGGGACGCGCGTGGGCAATGGATGCCGACGGCAATCTTTTCCGGCTGGTCTCGGAAGCCAGGCGGATCTCGATGGCATATCTGTTCGATCCATTCATGGCCGTGCAGACGTCAAATCTCGACCCGCTGCCGCATCAGATCGACGCGGTATACGAGAAGATGCTGCCGCGCCAGCCACTGCGGTACTTGCTTGCCGACGACCCCGGAGCGGGCAAAACGATCATGGCCGGACTGTTCTGCAAGGAACTGATAGCCCGCGGCGATGTCGAGCGATGCCTGATCATCTCGCCCGGAAGCCTGGTCGAGCAATGGCAGGACGAGCTGTGGCAGAAGTTCGGGCTCGAGTTCGACATCCTGACCAGGGACATGGCGGAGGCGAGCCGGAGCGGCAATCCGTTCGCCGAGCATCCGCAGCTGATCGCCCGCCTGGACCACCTTGCCCGGAACGAAGATCTTCAGGCCAAGCTCGGTGTCACCGACTGGGATCTCATCATCATCGACGAGGCACACAAGATGTCGGCGCATTACTCAGGCGGGGAGGTGAAAGAGACCCGCCGGTACAAGCTGGGCCGACTCGCGGGCTCGATCACGCGACATTTCCTGCTGATGACGGCAACTCCGCACGCTGGGATCGCCGAGGATTTCGAACTGTTCCTCGCCTTGCTCGATGGTGATCGGTTCGAGGGCAAGCCAGGGGACGCTTCGCACGCGCTCGACACGTCTGACCTGATGCGACGGCTAGTCAAGGAGAAGCTGCTGAAGTTCGATGGCACGCCGCTCTTTCCCGAGCGCCGGGCCTATACGGCGGTCTATCCGCTGTCAGACGATGAGGCGCTACTTTATAAGCGCGTCACCGAATATGTGACAGAGGAGATGAATAGGGCCGACAGGCTGAAGGCGGCCGGTGAGGGCAGACGCGGCGCGATCGTCGGCTTCGCGCTCACCACGTTGCAGCGACGGCTCGCTTCCTCACCCGAAGCCATCTATCAATCACTCCTCCGGCGTCGGCTTCGGCTGGAGGGCCGTATCGCCGAGGAACGGATAAAGCGGCGCGGAATGGAGATTGGCTCTGCGATCGGAACCTCCGGATATCCAGCAGACTTCAGCGGCGTTGATGACGGGTTCGACACCGACGATCTGCCGGACGGCGAGCTTGAGGACCTTGAGGACGAACTCGTCGACGAGGCATCTGCGGCCCGGACGATCGCGGAGCTTGAGTACGAGATCAGAACGCTGTCGGATCTGGAGGATCTTGCCCGGCAACTCCGGTCATCGGAGCATGACCGGAAGTGGGAAGAACTCGCTTCGATTCTTCGGCAGACGCCGGCGATGATCACGCCGACAGGTGACCGGAGAAAGCTGATCATTTTCAGCGAGCATCGCGACACCCTGAAGTATCTGGTCGCGAAGCTACGAGATCTGCTCGGCAGCGCGGAGTCTGTCGTCTCGATTCACGGCGGGATGCCGCGAGAAGAGCGGCGTAAGGTCCAGGAATCCTTCGTCCAGGACAAGGACGTGCTTGTCCTCGTCGCGACCGACGCGGCCGGGGAGGGCATTAACCTGCAGCGGGCCCACCTGATGATCAACTACGACCTGCCCTGGAACCCGAATCGGATCGAGCAGCGTTTCGGGCGCGTTCACCGCATCGGCCAGACCGAGGTGTGCCACCTGTGGAACCTCGTCGCCGAGGACACTCGTGAAGGGCGGGTCTTCCGCAGGCTCTTTGAGAAGCTCGACGAGCAGCGGGAAGCCCTCGGCGATCAGGTCTTTGATGTGCTCGGCGATGCTTTTCGCGGCAAGAGCCTGCGAGACCTGCTCATCGAAGCGGTCCGGTATGGGGAGCATCCCGAACGTCAACTCTTCCTTGCGACGGTGGTCGATGAGACCGTTGGTGGCAAGCTCCGCGAGATTGTCCGCGAGCGTGCCCTCGTTCGCGATGTCATGACCGGTGCCGACATCGAGCGCATCCGCGACGAGATGGAAAGAGCGGAGACGCGACGGCTTCAGCCTCATTTCGTCAGAGCCTTCTTCCGCACCGCCTTCGAGCACCTCGGCGGATCTGTCCGGGAGCGTGAGCGGGGACGGTTCGAGATCACCAACGTCCCTGCCGACTTGCGGCGCAGAGACCGTCAGATCGGCCGGGGAACGCCGCTGATGCGCCGGTACGAGCGAGTGACCTTCGACAAGACCCTGATCGACTACGCGGGCCGGCCTCGAGCCGAATACCTGACACCCGCGCATCCGTTGCTTGAGGCGGTCACAGACGTGATCATTGAGCGCTACGACAGTCTTCTGAGACACGGGACTGTGCTCGTGGATGAATCCGGGTTCGGGACGACGCCGCGTGTCCTCGTCTACCTTCAGCACTCGGTGGTCGACGGCCGCATAGACGCGGCAGGCAACCGGCGTGTCATCTCCAAGCGATTCGCCTTCGTGGATATCGATCCGGGCGGGCAGCCACGCGATGCGGGATGGGCTCCTTATCTCGACTGCCGACCGGCGGCACCGGACGAGATTGCCGCACTCGGCAGCATGATTCATGAAGGCTGGGTCCGCGCGGATCTTGAGGACGCAGCCGTCAACTTTGGTGTGAAGCTCGGCCGCACGCACCTCGACGAAGTCCGTCGGCAAACCCTGGGTCAGCTCGACCGAACGGCAGCGGCCGTGAAGGTGCGCCTTGAGTCGGAGATCCAGCACTGGGATCACCGCGCCCGCCAGCTCCGCGAGCAAGAACTCGCAGGACGGCAGCCTAGAAGCGGGATGAATTCAGCCCGTGCGCGGCAGCGCGCCGACGAGCTCCAGGCGCGACTTCGGCAGAGGCTGGACGAGCTCGATGCCGGACGACAGGTCTCTTCACAGCCGCCTGTGATCGTTGCAGGGGCGCTGGTCGTTCCGGCTGCCATGCTCGCGACGCGCCGCGGAGAGGACCGGGAGACTTGGTTGAGGTTGCGGCAGCGGCAAGCCACCACGCAGAGGGCAGCCGTGGCAGAGGTGATGGATATCGAACGTGCTCTCGGGCGAGAGCCCGTCGAGATGCCGTCGAACAACGCGGGATTCGATATCGAGAGCGGGGACGCCCAGGGCAACCTGCTGTTCATTGCGGTCAAGGGCCGCGCTGCGGACGCCGATGCTTTCGTCGTCACGAGAAGTGAGGTCAGCGTCAGCATGAACAAGCCTGACCGGCATGTGCTCGCCCTGGCGGAAGTGCCACCTGAGGGCCAGCCGAACGTGCGCTATCTGGGGAACGCCTTCAGCGAAGTCGGTGATCTGCCATTCGACACGGTAAGCGTCCAGCTCAAGTGGCGGCCGTACTTCGACAAGGCGGCGCTGCCGTCATGAGGCGAGAAGGTCTTGATGATCCGATGCTGTCCAAGGCGCTGGGGACCCCGACACCACCTCAGCCGCGCGAGCCGCAAGAGACGGCAGGAGCCGGAGAGATATCAGATTCTGAAACGCTGAAGCCCGGCGCAGCGTCGCGATCGGTTGTCTCAGACGCGCGAGCCTTGCGCGTGAAGATCGCAAATGCCCTGGGGGAGCCTGAAGTCCGCCGGCGAACTGCCCGGTCGTCATATGAGCTGGTTCGCAGCGAGACTGTCGCCGAACAGCTGCACCGGATGCCTATTGAGCGCCTGAAGGAGACAACAGAAGGCCGGCTTCGCCTGACGGCGATCCAGCGGGCTGGTTACCTGACCGTCGGAGCTGCGGCACGGGCAGGTCTGTCTCGGCTGGAGATGCTGGACGGGGTCGGTCCGCAAACGGCTTCGCGTGTTATCGCTGCCGCCCATCAAGTGGAGCTTGCTCTCCGGCAAAGTGTCCGTGTCCGATTCGATATCGATCGGAAGCCACACCCGCAGGCCGGATTGCTTGGCGCACTCCATGCGTTCGCGCGGGCCAGGTCGGCTGTCGCAGCGATTCACTCGGACGCCACGGTAGTGGCCGCGCAGCTCGATGAGCTGCTTGATGAGGCTGGCGTTGGTGCGAGCCGCTGGCGAATGTTCTTCTCAGGTTCGCGTCGCAAAGCTGAAGCACGCCTGGCGCTGACTCGGCTCGACGCAGTGATGTCCTCGACGCGGCTAGTTAGCGTACGCGAGCGAGTCAATTCTGCCGAGGCGCTTTTGGCAAGGCCCATTCCTGATCCCGAGGAGCTGTGGCAGGACTACGAGGAGCGTCCCGTCGTCTACAACGGATTGCTCATCGAGGTCGGTGAACTCGCGCCCGACGTTGAGGCAAGCCGCGGATACTTGCCGGCGGACCTTGCCGCGCGTGTCATGCGGCATCCGCTCGATACGTCACAGCTGAAGGCCTCGCTCCGGGGGTATCAGGCGTTCGGCGCCCGCTTCGCTCTTGCGCAACGGCGGACGATTCTGGGTGACGAGATGGGCTTGGGCAAAACCATCGAGGCACTGGCAGCCATGTGCCACCTCAGGAGTGAGGGCCTCGCTCATTTCCTCGTTGTCTGCCCGGCAAGTGTTCTTGCGAACTGGGTTCACGAGGTGCGTCGTCATACCGAGCTTCTTCCGCACAGGCTGCACGGCGCTGACCGTGAAACGAACTACCAGGCATGGTTGCGCCGCGGAGGCATCGCGGTCACGACCTACGAGACACTTCGATCCCTCGCCCACCCAACCAGCGTGCGGCTGGCGATGCTAGTCGTCGACGAGGCCCACTACGTTAAAAGTCCGACCGCAGAGCGTACGAAGGCAGTGCGTTCCTGGGCTGCGCGCACAGAGAGCGTGCTCTTCATGACCGGAACGCCTATGGAGAATCGGGTCGAGGAGTTCCGGTCTCTGGTCCATCACATCAAGCCGGACATCGCCGAGAAGGTCAAGGTCATGGACGGGATCGCCGGGGCGGCCAGATTCCGCGAAGCCGTAGCCACGGTCTACCTGCGTCGCAACCAGGCCGATGTCCTAGACGAACTGCCGCCGCGGATCGAGTCTCAGGAGTGGGTGGACCTCGAAGGTCCAGCCTTGGCGGCTTACCGGACTGCCGTCGCGTCCGGGAACTTCATGGCGATGCGGCGGGCAGCATTCGCGCCCGGAACGGTCCAGGGCTCTGCGAAACTGGCCCGGCTTGTCGAGATCGTGCACGAGGCCGCATCGAACGGCCGGAAGACAGTCGTCTTCTCGTACTTCCTGGCCGTACTAAAAATGGTGACGGCTACGCTGGGCGACCTTGCCGTCGGGCCGCTCACCGGAAGTGTCGTGCCGGTGAAACGTCAGGGGCTTGTCGACGAGTTCAGCGCGCGGAGTGGGCCCGCGGTTCTGGTCAGCCAGATCCAGGCGGGCGGCGTCGGCCTTAACATCCAGGCCGCATCGGTAGTTGTGATCGCCGAGCCGCAGTGGAAGCCGACGGTCGAGGAGCAGGCCATCGCGCGATGTCACAGGATGGGCCAGATTCGCATTGTTGACGTGTACCGGCTGCTGGCCGAGAACAGCGTCGACCAGAGAATGCTGGACATCCTCGCGGCTAAGGCGTTCCTCTTCGATGAGTACGCGCGGCGCAGCCAGCTTGCTGAGTCGACGCCAGACGCTGTGGATGTCTCAGACCTTGCGGCGGCGCAGGAGGCGGCTACGCAGGCAGAGGCCGAGCGGCGAATAGTCGAGCTCGAACGCAAGCGTCTGCGCATCGATGGTCAGGACCCGAAGGCGTAAAGACACGCCGATCGGGAGCCGCCGACGTAGCAAAGTGCGGCCTGGTTGAGTCCCGACAGCGATCGGTTTCCTGCCTTGCCGGTTGAGGTCCGGCCCGCCGCGTCGCCCGGGCGCCGGGCCGAGATCCATTAAGACCGCAACCGCCGCTCCGGCTTGTTGCCAGCGCACCACAAAACCGCACGCCTAAACTCCAGTGACCAGTTACATCAGAGTACTGGCCCGCGTTGACGTGACGTGCGGGCAGATTTACGCTTCATGTGAACTGACGCGATGTGCTTGTCTTTGGCGGAGGGGTGGATTTGTTGTGCTGCGCACGTTCTTGATCGGCATTTCCGTAACGGCGGCGCTGGCTTTCGGCGCCATATCTGTCACGGCAGAGACCGGAGTTACCTATGCCCCGCACAGTGTCCATCACGTTCTGGCGTGCAGCGGCATTGGCGCAGGCTCCAGCGGCTGTTAGGCGCGTTGCTATGGGACGCATGGCTTTGATTGGGATCGCGCTAGCAGCGATCGTGGCGTGCGGCGGCGTTTCGCAGGTGTCTGGAGCCGGAGTTACCCATGCTCGGGACGGCAGCCAGCACGTGCTGGCCTGCGGCGGCGGGGTGATGATAGGCGGCGGCTGCTAGATCCTGCGCTCCGACCAAGCTCCGATCACTCAGCAGCGCCTCGCGCAACAGAGCAGTGGCAGCTGCGGCTGAGTGCTAACGTCACGACCTCTGCCTGGATCGCCGAGCACGCGGGGTGATGATCGGATGGAACCGTTGAGCCGGGGCATTTCCCTGGCCGGAATCCAAGATTATGTTGCCAGGATGGAGGCGGAACGCGGACTGGACGGGCAGGACCTGGCGTCCCAGTGCCTCAAGCTCGGTGAAGAGGTCGGCGAGTTGTACCGGGCCGTCCGCAAACTGCAGGGACAGCCCCAGGACCCGGGCGGGCGGACTGCCGATGTGGGCGACGAAGCCGTTGATGCGCTGATCCTTCTAATGTCGATTGTCAACCGATGCGGAATCAACCTGGAAGACGCCTTCCGTACGAAGGAAGCCCGCAACGAAACCCGCGTCTGGGTGTAGGTATCCAGGCCAGAACGATCTGGAGCGCGGTCCAGTAGGTACGGATCGCTGCCCGCGCCAGACATCACCTCCCGCATGACAGCGGAATCAGTCGTCTGCCTGCCGATTGGCTCATACGGGCTTAGGAAAGAATGCTGGCTTAGCGATGGGGAGGCGGCGCGAATTGGGCGAAGTTGGAATTCGCGCGCCGCCAGCGCCGCCTTCCGGTTAGCCAGTGTTTTCCGGTTTTTACCGGAATTCATCCAATCTCAGCAACGGAGGCTGCTAGCTCGCAGGTCCCGGCGCAATACTGACTTCAGGGGATTACGAGCCGAGTGCGGCTCGTGCCGGGGCGACCAGGGAGAAAGCGAGCGGCTCGTGATAGTGCTGCCATTTCCGGTGTGGCTGATTATCGTGGCGATTGGCGGGGTTGCCTGGATCGTCGATCTGGTCTATCTGAAGCCGAAACGCCGGCGTGAGCGGCTGTCCAGGAAACGGGACCTTTACTGACCTCGCGAGCCTGCTGCGGCGGCGAGTACGTGATCCGAAGGAAATGACAGCGCGCGCCGGCATCTGGCGCGGAGCGCGCCGTGTCCGACGGCGGCCTGTCCGCCCTCACCTTGCCGCCTTTCGCCCGCCCCGACACCGCCAAGCTGCTGTCGGCGGTCATCGGCACCAGGCTGAGCCGCGCGGACTTGGTCGGGTGTCTGCGCCTGGTGCCCTACCCGGCGGCTGATGAGGACGCCATCGGCTGGCGCCTCGGCGAGGGCGAGGCCATGTCCGGCCAGATCGTCACCGCTGTCATCGAGGATGCCGGTTCGTCCAGGTCGGTGCGGCTCCGCTGCGCACTGACGCCCACGGGCCGGGATTTCACCGACGTTTTCGCGTCGCAGCGGGCCAGGGCGCTGGCAGAGGCCGTGTTCCGGCTGGTCTCGGCCAGGGACGCTGAGGCGACCCGTACGGACGGCGTGCCCGCTGAGTCCGATGATCACTACGCCAAGGAGGAGTCATGACACCCTCGGCATCACAGGTATCCGCGGTCGGGGGCTCGGTGCTGGCATCGCTCCTGATAACAGCGCGCCTGCCCGTCGACTACCTGCAAGTAGCCTGGGCGGCGGCCGCTGCCAGCGTTCCGGCGACGAAGCCGATGCTCAACGTGCGGACCGAGGCAGGCAAGGTCCAGGCAGTGGCGGCCGTCCGGTCGGTACAGCACCGAGCTGGCGACAAGTGCCTGCGGGTGGCCCGCATGTGCGACATGCGCCCAGCCGAGATTCCCGTCAGGACCTGGGCGAACTGGCGCTGGGAGGTGTCTGCCCGCGCTGTGACAGATGCAGCGAGCGAGGCAGGCGGACCTCCAGCGGTCATCAGGCTCGAAGTTACCCGCTACCGCATCACGAGCGGCCGGGTGCAATCGGCGGTCGAGCTCGCCCTCTTCCGCCACCTGGTGGTGTCCGGCTTCCGCGCCGCTGACCCAGGCCTGACAGTCGTCGGCGGACAACATGACTGGGACGACGAGTGGTGGCGAATCCCGCCGCCGGCAGCCGTCTCGCAAGGCTGAGCCGGCCGCGCGCTTTTTTCAGCATTGCCGTAAAAGAAATGGGAGCAGCCCGAGCATGAAACGCAGAGCAGTTGCCGCCGTCCTATCGGCAGGTCTGATGGCAGTGGCCATTACGGGCTGCGGCAGTTCCCTGTCGGCGTCATCGACCTGCCAGGACTTTCTCAACGCGTCACCGCAGGCACAGCAGACGGCCGTGGAGAAACTGGCCGCCCAGTACGACAAGCCCGACTACGCGACGCCACTCGGCATGCCGGAGGTGCCGTATTACTGCTCGGCCAACCCCTCGGCCACCCTGGGGTATTTCTTTTCCCACGCTCAGGACTGACCGCGGTTACGGGCGACCCGGCATGGTCCTGGCGGGCTGCGGGTCGGCTCAGGCCCACGGCGGGAAATCCCGCTGTGCGCAGCACGGCCGCCCGCCAGACCTGCCAGTCCGATCCCCGCAGCCCGACCAGATGGACTCGGCGCGCACTAGGTACGCGACCAGGTGTCTAATGCCATCGGCGTCATCATCCCAGGGCTCAACTACGGCCTCCAAGACGGCCGGTCCGGCGCCGCCCGGCCCGGGCGCCGCGGCCGCCACGCTGGGCGGCTGCGGCGCGGCCGGGGAGGTTAGCTCGCGAGCGTGATGGTGATAGTCGTCGCTCCTGACGTGGCGGTCACGGTGTGCGTGGTCGCGTTGTACGTGCCGCCGGTGACCGAGTTGACTCCGGTGCTCAGGAAGACGGGCAGCTGGATGAGTACCGGGCCGCCGGGCAGGGTCCCGGTCAGGGTCACCGTGACCACGCGGGTAGCGGCCGGCTTGGTGACCGCGATCGAGATGCCGTAGGTGCTGCGGGTGCCCGCGGTGACGTTGAAGGCGGAGGTCAGGTTGCTGACGCCGATGGACTGGCCGGCCGCTATCCAGGTGTTCGGGATGCCGCGGCCGATGTACAGCGGCTGAGTGTAGGTGAACGGCCCGGTGCCCGTAGCCGACAGCCCGGTGGCGGCGATCGCCTGGAGCAGGCCGAGCTGCTGGCCGGAGATCGGCCACGCGTACGGGCAGGCACCGAACTCAGGCGGGGCGTGGTTGCCGGCCCACGGGTTGCTCGGGTTCGGGCCGCTGCCGTTGGCCTCCCACCAGGCGTTCGGCCCGCCCGTGGTGGTCTGGATCTGCCAGGCGTAGCTGGTGATCGGCAGGTCACGGTAGTTGTTGCTGTAGAGCCCGTCGTTGGAGTACGAGGTGTTGTATGCCGTGGAATAGCCGGTGAACGCCCCGAACGTGGGGAACGGCAGGTTGTTCGACGCCAGCCGGGCGAAGCCCATCTGGTACATCGCGTCGATCTGGGCGGGATCGCCGATGATGCCGGTGAGCGTGCCGCCCATCAGCATGGTCGACCACTGGTTCTGGCCGACCCAGCCGGGTGAGGCCCAGTTCGCGTCGTTGAACGTGCCGCACCGGTTCGCCGAGTCCGGCTGGTTCACGGTGCATGGCAGGAAGCTGAAGCCGTTCGCGGACTCGTCGCTGCCGACCACGGTGTTCAGCGAGTTCAGCAGCTTGGTGTAGGCGGTGTCGGCGAACTGCGCCTCGCTGGTCATGCCGAGGACGGTGGCGATGTACTTGTAGGAAGCGAGCATTTCCAGCGCGGAGTAGTTGCTGAACAGCCAGCGGCCGCTTGAGTCATTGTCATTGTTGGTCACGAGCGTGCCGTCGGCGTTGAGCTGCGACGGATAGAGCGTGTGCACGATCGTGAACAGGCTCGGCCCCCACGGGCTCGAACCGCTCGCGTCATCATGGAAGAACTGACTGACGAACGCGGTGTCCCCGGTCAGCCTGAGGTAGTCGGCCCAGACGCCGACCGTCTTCCACACGCCGTCCCAGTACCAGTTGGCGCCGACCTCATTGAAGCCCGGGCTTTCCGAGATCCGCGCGGTGAGCAGCAGGTTCTGGGCATCTTGGAAGTCGCCGCTGTCGAACCTGGCCTGGAGCTCGCCTGGCACGTCGTGGTTGAGCACCCAGGCGTAGTTGTTCGCGGCCGAGAACTGGGCCTGGCCGACCTGCATGATCAGGTTGTAGATCGTGCCGGCCTTGTACGCGTTCGACAGCGCGGTACCCGGGTTCACCAGGCCGCCGGTGTTGGGCAGGGTGAGGTTGGGCAGCTGGAAGCTCGCCGTCTCGGCGAGGCGGCCGTTCCAGTAGTTCGACATTGTCGTATAGGCGGTGTTGAAGCTCGGCGCGCTCGCCGACAGCGTCGTCCCGGTCGGCAGCGCCGCCCCGGTGCCGAAGTTGTCCACGGCCACTACGAAGTCGTTGTCGCTGGTAGTGCCTGGCTGAACCGTGCTCAGCGACGAGCTGGTCAGCTGGATCAGGTTCGGCCCTGACCCGCCCGGCGGAACGGTGACCGCCGCCGTGCCATTGTTAGTGACCGCAACCCTTACATACACCAGCATGAAAGGGTTGCCGCCGATGGTCTCCTTGACAGCGAAGTCCTTGATCGAGATGACCACCGTGCCCGCCGTCCGGGTGGTCGTCATCGCCGGCAGGTAACCGCTGTCCTCGGTCCACTGCACCGAGCCAGCGCCGGGGGCACCGCCGAAGTCGTAGGCGCTGAAGGTGTACATCGCGCCGCAATAGCTGGTGGTGCCGCTGGTGTAGGTGTTCGGCACGCCGCGGGCGAAGAACGAGCCGGACAGGTACTCAAACACCGGCCAGAAGTTCCCGTCCCAGCCGATCGCGGTGTCGTTGGCGAACCCCTGGCCGTTCGGGTCGGATGGCACAGGGAAGTTGGTGCCATAGGAGTTCGGCAGGCTGGAGTTGTGGCAGGCGTTGGGCGCGACGTTGGGCAGTCCCTGGAAGCCCCCGGTGCCGGTGCCGCCGCCCGAGGTGATCCCGGCTACCTGCCACACCCGCGTGCCGGCCGTGGAGCAGGGGAGTTGCACTAGCAAGGTGTTGCTGGCCGTCGAGTCGCCCGTGGGAACGATGCACTTGCCCGAGTGCACGGCGGCCAGGTTGAAGGTATTGGCCTTCCCGCTCACCGCGACCGGCTGCGCCTGGAATTCCTGGTTCGTCTGCCCGTTGCAGGTGTACTGAATCACCATGGCGTTGTCGGCCGTCGAGCGGCCGGATACGTCGACGCACAGGCCGGCGAACGAGGTGATCGTGTAGGTACTGGTGGTGCCGGCGACGAGGTTAAAGGTCCAGCTCTGATTGGTGCCGCCGTTGCAGGTCCACTGGATGAGCTGGACTCCGGCGGTGGTCTGCGAGTTGGGGTCGTCCAGGCACAGGCCGCTGCCCACGTTGACGCTCGTCGACGGGGCGGCGGCGGCCGGGACTGCCGCAGGGGCGCTGCGCGGCGCCGCGTGCGCGGGGGCTAGCCCGATGCCGGCAAGCCCCGCGGTGACGAGAAAGGTTAAAGCCAGGCGGCCGCTCCATGGCGGCAGCCTGAGTGTCTTGCTGGCAGTGCCCATTCTCCCCGCGTCCTTCCGCACGTTGATGCCGCGATCAGGCGCGAGGTGATCGCCGGCACCGGCAAGGCTGTTGCCTTTAAGATCCGCGCCGGACGTGGTGCAGTCAAGAGATTGGGCAAACCTTTTCCGGATGGTTGTAGCTGGTAGCAGATCCAATAACCGGAACGTAGGTCGCTCCTTGAGAAAGCCTTTTCTCGACTGGCCGGGCCGAAGGCGCGAAAGGACAGGTCGGGAGGTTCACACGGCGGGGTTAGGGTGTGCGGGTGTCTGTGATGAGCGGGTTTCGCGGCGCGGTGCTGGTGCAGCGCGAGGGACAGGACGTTCTGGCAGTCGCCGGGGGAAGGACCGGCGCTGATCCCGATGGCGACTGCGGCATGGGGACCCGGTTCCAGATCGCGTCGGTCTCCAAGCAGTTCACCGCGGCGGCGGTGTCGCTGCTCGCCGAGCGCGGCGTCCTGGCTGTGAGCGACCCGGCGGGCAGGTGGATGCCCGCCGGCCCGCAGGGATGGGATCAGGTCACGCTGCACGAGTTGCTCACCCACACCTCGGGGCTGCCGCACTGGCGGGACCTGCCCGGCCTGGACCTGGGCAAGCCAGAATGCAGAGATGACCTGCTCGCCCGGCTGCGGTCCGCCGGGCTGCTTTTCCCGCCAGGGCAGCGGTTCTCTTACAGCAGCCCCGGATACGTTCTGCTCGCCAACATTGTCGAGCAGGCTTCCGGCGTCCCGTACGCCGAATTCCTGGCCAGGGAAGTTTTCGGCCCGCTCGGCATGACCGCCACCTTCGCCGGCAATCCGGCCGGCCGGCCCGACGTGGCCAGCGGCCACCACGACGGCGGGCCGGTGCCGTCGTGGGATCTGGACACCACGAACAAGGGCACCGGCGATGTCTGGTCTACCGTCGGCGACCTGGCCACCTGGGACCAGGCGCTGGCCAGGGGCCAGTTCCTGAGCGAGGCGAGCCGCCAGGCCATGTTCGCCGGCCACGCGCCGGTCACCGATGACTTCGGGCTGCTGCTGCTCCCGCACGACTACGGGTACGGCTGGTTCCTGGGCACCGGTCCCGCCGACCGGGCCGTCATCTACCATCCCGGCGACAACGCCGGCTTCCTCGCCCTCAACGCCTGGTATCCCGCCGAGGACATCAGGCTGGTCATGTGCACCAACGACGAGACCACCGACGCCGCCGCGATCATCCGCCACGCGGCGGGCATTGCCTTCCCCTAGCCCGACGCCGCTTCGTCCAGCCGTGGGCGTCAAGAGAGCAGTCAGGCCATTTCCTGATGAACCTCTCCTAGCCCCAGATCGCCAGGTCGGCTTCGTTGCCCTCGGGATCGGCGAGTGTCCACCACCCGGGCGCGTGGGCGTCGCTGACGATCCGGCCGCCGGCCGCGAGCGCCGCGTCGATCCGGGCCCGCACCTGGTCGTGCGGCACGTAGATGTCGATGTGGAAGCGACCGCGCCCGGTCCTGGGCTCGTCCATCTGCTGGAACCAGAACGTCGGCCCCTGGCGGTGCGCGTCGAGCAGGCCCGCTTCGTCGGCCTCGCCGTAGCCGAGTACCGCGTGCCAGAACGGCCGGACCCTGGCGATGTCCAGGGCGTCGATCGCCACCTGCACGTGCTGCACGGCCGCCGGATCGGCCGGCGCGGCCAGCCGGGCCGCGGCGTCCGAGATCTCCCTGGCCAGGTCGGCGTCGCGGCTGGTCAGGCCGCGGACTTCTGACGTGCACAGTCGGACGGTCACGCTTTCGGGCCGCACATCGACGTCCGGGTCATGGCCGGCCGCGGCCGCCAGCTCGCCGATGGCGGCGACCAGGGCCAGCCCGGCGGCGAAGGAGCCGGTCAGGAAGCAGGACGCCGCATAGCCGGCGCCCCACAGCACCCGCCAGTCGGCGACGCCGGGGAAAGCGGCGAACTGCGCGGCAGTCAGCCGGCCGCTCGTGTTGTCGCTCGCAGAGGACTCGGTATCGGTCATGGCTGCCACTGTAGGACCCATAGCGGACGATCGGCATCCGGAATCGGCGCGCCGCTGACCAGCTAGCTTGGTGCCGATGGCCGGAATGCGAGCCGGCCTCGCTGGCGCGTCGTGCGGCGCGGCGCTGCCCGCCGCTCCGCGCCGGTGCGTTCATTCCGGGGTGCCGGGCGGACGCGCGCTGTGCTCCGGACCGGTCTCGCTGAGGGCAGGGTGAGCATCGTGGCCCTCCCTGTTGCTGTTAGCGGTCCGATTTGACAGCAAGGTGGCCCTCCCCGTTGCTGTCCCGACAGCATCAGGGCGGGCCACCTTGCTGTTAAAACCAGCGAGCAACAGCAACAGGGAGGGCCACGATGCTGTAGACGCGGGCGTGGCCTGCAACCTGGGCCGAGGCGGCGGGCCACTAGGCCGCGGTCAGGCGCTCGCGCCGCGGCGGCCCCACCGGTCGTCGGTGATCGTCAGCAGTGCCCAGGCGCGGCTGGGGATGAGCAGGACGACGTGCAGCAGGCCGTAGACCGCGAACCGGGCGAAACCCAGGTCCCGGTTGCGCCAGACGCCATATGCGCAGTACCCGGCGCCGACCAGCGCCAGGCCGCCCAGGTACCAGATGAGACCGGCCAGGCCGGCGACGGCGCCGTGCAGCGCGAGCAGCGCCACGAACAGGCCGAGCAGCGCCGGGGCGAAGACCTGGGCAATGGCGTCCAGGACGAGGTAGGCGCCGAGTGACGGAAGCTTCCTGGCGATCCCCAGCGTGTCCCGGTACGTGCATCTGTTCCAGCGCAGTTGCTGGCGCAGGAACGGCCGGAGCCGATCGGGAGCCGTGGTCACCGCCTTGGCTCCCGGGGCGTAGACGGTGCGGCTCCCGCAGCGCAGGACGAGGTTGGTGAGGTAACGATCCTCGCCGTAGGTGCTGCGCCGGCCCAGGAAGGTCTGGTTCAGGTAGGCGTCGAAGACCTTCTCCAGGACGGTCCGCCGGTAGGCCGCGAACGGCCCCGAGCAGCACAGCACGGCCCCGAAAAACGACTGGGCGGCCCGTTCCTGGTTGCAGGCGTACCAGTACCGCGCGTCGATGAGCCGCGTCAGCCAGTTCGCCCGCTTGTTCGCGGCCAGCATCTCGCCCATGGCCGCGCCCACGTCCGGGGCCTCAAGCGCGGCCGCGATCCGCCGGACACCCTCAGAAGCGATCATCGTGTCCGAGTCGACGGCGACGATGATGTCGCCTTGCCCGGTCAGGATCGCCAGTGCCTGCGCGTCACGCTTGCCAGCGTTCCGCGGCGACAGGAGAACCCGGAACCCGAAGCGCTGCCGGTAGGCGTCATAGACCGGCAGGAGCGCGGACCGGTTCGGCGAGCCGTCGTCGACGACGTAGACCGTCATGACTCCCTGGTAGTCCTGCCGGGCCAGCGACTCCAGGCACGCGGCCAGGGTCTCCGGCCGCTCGTTGTAGCAGGGGACCACGACATCCACCGACGGCAGGGGCGCGTCCCGCAACGCGGGCTCCATGCGGCACCTCGCCCTTTCGGCGAACGACACCTGAAGCACGAGGTAGGCGCCGACCAGCGCCAGGTACGTCGCGAAGACGGCGGGCAGGGCCAGGTCGAGTAGCCGGGCGGCGGCGGGCACGCTGAGGTCACGTGGTCAGATGCGACTCGACGACCCGCGCCAGGTCGCCAATGGTTTCCGCCGCGAGCACGTCCTCTGGCTCGAACGCGGTCCCGAATTCCCGCTCCACGTGCAGCGTGATCTCCAGCACGGCCAGGGAGTCCAGGTCCAGCGCCGACAGCATCGTCTCCGCCGTCATCGTCTCGGCCCTCAGATCGCAGCGCTCCGTGAGCAGCCTGACGATCCGCTCGGTCATGGTTGGCATGTGTCGTCTCCGTCTCTGTCTCCGTCCGGTGGCGCGAGGTCAGGCCAGCTCATGAGGGTCGAGCCCCAGGCGAGGCCGGCTCCGAAGGCCGTGAGCAGCACGACCGAGCCTGGCTTGATGAGGCCGTCGGCCATTCCGTCGGACAGCGCCAGCGGGATGGAGGCCGCCGACGTGTTGCCCACCCGGTCCAGGTTGCTGATGATGCGCTGCTCCGGCAGGCCGAGCTGCCCGGCCACCGCCCGGAGAATGCGGATGTTGGCCTGATGGCCCACGAAGCAGTCGACGTCGGCCGGGGTGCGCCCCGCGCTCTTGATGGCCGCGGCCGAGGCCGCCGTCATGTGCCGTACCGCGGCCATGAAGGTGTCCCGGCCCTGCATGCTCAGGTACATCCGGGCCGGGTCGGGCGGCTCCGTCGCGCCGCGCTGACGCGACCCGCCGCCCGGCATCATGATGAACTCGAAGCCGCTGCCATCGCTGCCGAGGCAGAAAGCGCCCAGGGCACCAGGTTCCCCGGCGCTTCCCCGGCGCAGCACGACCGCTCCCGCGCCGTCGCCGAACAGGGGCGCGGTCACCTTGTCGCCTGCGTCGATCACGGTGGAGAAGGTGTCCGCGCCGATCACGAGCACGCTATCGGCGGTCTCCGCGCGGATCAGCGACGAGCCAAGCGCGAGCGCGTACACGAAGCCGCTGCACACCACGTTGACGTCCAGCGCCGGCACGGTGCCCAGGCCCAGCCTCGCCGTGACCGCCGCGGCGGTGCCCGGGATCTGATGGTCGGGTGTGGCCGTGCTCAGGATGACGGCGCCGACCGTGACCAGGCCGGCCGAAGCCAGCGCCCGCGCGCCGGCCCGCACGGCGAGGTCCGAGGTAGCCAGGTCCGGCCCGCAGACATGGCGGCATCGCACGCCCGTGCGCTGGAAGATCCAGTCGCCGGTGACCCCCAGGCTCCCGGCGATCTCCTCGTTCGTGACCGCTCGCGGCGGTAACCAGGTCCCGAGCCCGCACAGCACGGCGGCGGTCATGTCGTGTCTCCCGATCATCGGCGAAGGCCCTGGCATCATCGCGAGCGCCCTGGCTCCAGGCAGAGAGCGGCGACCGTCTCCCACAGCGTCCCGGGCGTCCGGACCACCTCGGTGATCTGCAGATCGTCGGGAATGGTGATGTCATAGGCCGCCTCGACGGCCAGGAGCAGTCCCACGGTGCCGAACGAGTCAAGCCCGGAGCTGGACAGCGGCTGGTCCGGCGCGAGCTCGCCCTTGAAGCCCACCCGGTCCAGCGCGCCCCGCAGCAGGGACCCGAACCGCTCGTCCCACGGCACGTGCGCGTACCGCGGGGGGTCGGCGGGCTCGGCCGGCTCCGGGAGGCGATCGGCGTCGATCGCTCCGTGTTCGTCCAGCGGCCAGTCGTCCACGCCGATCAGGACGTCAGGGATGAGCTGCTGCGCCAGCCGGCCCCTGGCCAGTGCCCGGCGCAGCTCGTCGGGATCGGGGTCGGCGCCAGGCACGGCGCGGAAGTACCCGATCAGCTGCCTGCCGCGCGGTGCGCCGGGTCGCGGCAGCATGAAGCTGTCCAGCACCGACGGCTGCGCGGCGAGCAGCTCCCTGGTGCGGTAGAGCTCGGTCAGGTGCCCGCCAGGGCCGTCGGACAGGATCGGCCCGAGGTGCTCAAGCGTCCCGGCGCTGGTGAGCCGCGCGAGCTGGCCCGTGCGGTACAGCCGCGATCCGCTCGGGCCCAGCGGGTCGGGTACGAACTGGTCGGCCGTGCCAGCCGGGTCGGCGCGGAACCGGTCGCCCAGCCCCGCGCCGGTCACGCACAGCTCCCCGGCCACGCCTGCGGGCAGCGGGCGCAGCCGGGCGTCGGCTACGCGCGCCTCCAGGCCGCGGGCGCGGGCCAGGGCCAGCTCGGCCGGGGGCAGGCAGGCCGCGCCGGCGTCGCCGTCCGGGCCGAGCGACATCTGCTCGAGCACCGTCCGGTACAGGGCCGCCAGCCGGCTCGCCGCCGCCCGGGCCAGCCGGTGATTGGTGGTGTTCAGCCGGACGACGCCAGAGATAGAGAAGACGTGCAGCGCGAACTCGTTGTCATTGTCGTTGAGCACCTGCTCTTCGTCGACCAGCTCGCCTTCGACCTGATGAAAGTCCAGATAGTTGAAAAAGACATCGAGCAATCGCCCGCCCGAGCCGGACTCTTGCTGGAGCACCTGCAACGGGAACACCCGGTGCGGCCACATCCGCGTCAGCCCGTCGTAGACCGCCCGGACGAGCTCTCCCCACGTCCGGGCGCCGTCCGGCATCGCGAACGGCACCGTGTTGAGGTACATGCCGAGCACCCGGTCGGCGCCGGCCACCTCGGGCCGGGCGTCGCAGACCAGCCCGGTGTAGAAGTCCTCCGTCCCGCACATCATGCTCATGACCTTCAGGTGCGCCGCGAGCATGACGGCCTTCGGCGAAGTACGGGTCCGCGACGCCAGCCGGCGGAGATCGGCCTCGAGATCCCGGTAGTCGAGCATGTGCTGGTACCGCTCCCGCGGCGTGCCCTGGCCGTCCCGCCAGGCCGACGGCACGCAGGCGTTGACCCGGCCATCGAGCACGCCGGCCCAGTAGCCGCGATCCTCATCCGAGCGCCGTGCCAGCGCCTCGGCGGCGATGTAGTCGGCATACCGCCAGCCCGCCGGCTCAGGTTCGGCGGGCACCCGGCCGGCCCGCAGCTCGCGGTAGCCGGTGAGGATCTCCATCAGCATGGTGTGGAAGCTCCATCCCTCGAGAATCGGATGGCATTCGGTGATGGTGATCCACCAGTCCGCCGCGCCGGCGGCGGTGTGCGCGGAGACCCGGATCAACGGCGCGCGGGCCAGGTCAAGCAGCGCCAGGCGCTCCCGCGCGGCGTGCTCGGCGAGCGCTGGCAGCCAGCCGTCCGGCCCGAGCACGCCATGGTCATGAAATCGCGGCGTGATCGCGGCCGCGCGGTGCACCAGTTGCAGCGGCACCGAGTAGCTGGTCAGGTCGAACGTCGTGCGCAGCACCTCATGGCGGTCCACCACCAGTTGCACGGCCCGGGTCAGCGCGGCCTGGTCTAATTGCGCGTCGTCGCGGATCCGGTACGACGTGCTGTCCTGGTAGCTGTTAATGCCCGGCCGCGAGCGCATCTCGATGATCATGCCGAGCTGCATCGCGGCCAGCGGATACGCATCCACCGCGTCGCGCGGCAGGCGCACCCGGTCCGCCAGGCTCACCAGCGCGAATGGCGTGACGGCGGCGGGCCGCCCGGGCACCTGCTCGCCACCGGGCGCCGCGCACGCCCGCGCCAGGTCCTCGATGCTCTGATGCGCGAAAATGTCGGCGGCCGAGACGTCGAGGCCGGCTGCCTTCAGCCGCCCGGCCAGCGCGACGGCGCGCAGCGAGTCACCGCCGACGTCGAAGAAGTTATCCGCCGCATCGATCACCTCGGCGGGCAGCACCGCGCGCCAGGCCTGGTGAATGCGGTCGATCAGGGCGGCCGGGGCGCCGGCCCCGGAGGCCGCCGGCGCACGGGAAGCTGCCGGCTCCGGCCGCTTCGCCACGGCCGCCGCGCCGCCGGCCAGGCGCTCGCCGAGCCGGGCGAGCGGCTCGGCCGGCCCGGCGAGCGCCGCGTCGAGCAGAGCCTCGTAGCAGCGGGCCCAGGCCTGGGCTGTCGCCTCGTCGAGCACCGCGGCCGCGAACTCCAGCCGCGCTGAGAACCGCTGGCCTGGCATCTCCTCCACGTGGAGAGTGAGGTCGAACTTAGCGGGCGGCGAGCCACTGAGCCCTATTTCCTCGGTATGAATCGACGGGAACTGGAAAGGCGACTCCCCGGCCGCGCGATCCATGTCGAAGCCGGCACGGAACAACGGGTTCGCGCCGCTGCCGCGCCGGGGGTTCACGTCGTCGACGACCCAGGCGAATGGCACGGCCCGGTGGTCAAGCGCGTCGAGCAGCCGATCCCTGAGCTGGGCCAGGAGATCAGCGAAGCCGCGGGTCGCGTCCTGCCGCGACCGGATGACGACAGTGTTGACCAGGTAGCCGACCAGTTCGTCGAGTTCCGGCACGGTCCGGGCCGAGACCGGTATCCCGACGGCGACGTCGGAGCTGCCCGAGACCCGGGCGAGCATCAGGTGATAGGCCGCGAGCAGCACCAGGTACGGCGACACGCGGCGGCTGGCCGCCAGCGCCATGATGGCCCCGGCGCGGCCGGGTTCGATGTCGATGCCGACCGTCCCGCCTCGCCAGTCGGGCCTGGCGGGCCTGCGCCGGTCAAGCGGCAGCGGCAGGTCGGTCAGGCCGGCCAGCGCGCGGCGCCAGTAGGCCAGGTGCTGCGCTTGCGCCCCGCTGGCCTGGCCGGCCCGTTCCCAGGCGGCGAAGTCGGCGTACTGGATGGCGTCCTGCTGAAGGCTGGCCAGCCCGCCGGCGTAGAGCGCGCTCAGTTCCCGCGCGATGCGCTGGTACGACACCGGATCGCAGGCGATGTGGTGAATGCTGATGACCACGATGTGCCGTTCCGGGCCGAGCACGAGCACGCTGACCCGGACCGGATGATGGGCTGCCAGGTCGAAGGGCCGCGTCCGCTCCCACTCGGCGACCTGCCGGGCGCGTTCCTCCCGGCGCGCCGGCGGCTCCCCGGTCAGGTCGATGGTGCGCGGCTCGAAGCGTCCCGGCGGATCGATGATCGCCGTGGCGGTGCCGTCGGCGGAGCCGGGTCCGTACCGGGTGCGCAGGATCTCGTGGCGCTCGGTCACCCGTTCCCAGGCCCGCCGCAGGCTCTCGGTGTCCAGGGGGCCGGACAGCCGCAGGACCCAGGTCATCAGGTAAGCCGGGCTCGCCGGATCAAGCTGCTGCAAGATCCACATCTGCTGCTGGCCGCCGGACAGCGGCAGCGGCCGCGTGCGGTCCGCGCGGGCGATCACGTGCCTGGGCATCAGCCGTCCTCCTGTGCTTGGCCGTCGCCGGGGCCCGGAGCAGCCGCTCGACCTCGCTGGCGAGGCCCGCCGCGGTCGGGCGGTCGAAGAACGCCCGCATCGACACATCGACGTCAAAGGCGGTCTGGGCATGCCAGAGCAGGCGCGCTGCCAGCAGGGAGTTGCCGCCATGATCGATGAAATCGTCATCGGGACCCAGCGCTGGCAGGCCGAGCAGGTCACGGGCGAACCCAAGGACCGCTTCGGTGTGAGGCGGCGCCGTGGCCGTGTCGCCCTCCGCCGCGCCAGCGCCCACCGGCAGGCTCGGGTCGGCGGCGAAGCGCTCGGCGAGCACCAGGAGCAGGCGGACCAGGCTGGTGGCGGCGGTCTCGGCGTAGAGCGCGGTCGCGTACTCGAGCGCGCCGCCGTAACGCCCGTCGGGGAAGGGCCAGAGCGTGAGGGCCAGATCGGTCCTGGCTACGGTCCACGCCTGGTCGAGCAGCTCGAGGTCGCGCGGCCGCCGCTGCTGGCCGGCCAGGTCGTCGGCCAGCGCGAAGTACGCCTGGAATAGCGGCGTCCTCGACAGGTCCCGCCGGGGCGCCGCCGCGTCCACGACCGCGTCGAACGGCGCGGCGTGGCGGGCGAAGCCCTCCCGGCAGGCGGACTCCACCTGCCCGACCGCCTTGTCGAACGGCAGGTCCGGCGTCAGCCGCGCCCGGATGACCACGACATCGATCAGGGGACCGACAAGGTCGTGCAGCTCAGGGCGCGATCGTGCGGCGCACGGCGACCCGACCCCGAAGTCCCACTGGCCGCTGGCGCGGGCGAGCGCGACCGTCCACAGCGTCAGGAACACCGCGTACGGTGCCGCGCAGGCGCGGCGGCCGGCCGCGAGCAGCGCCCCGGCGACCTCGGGCGGGATCTCGGCGCTCACGACCGCTCCGTCGAGGCTGCGCTGCGGGCCGCGCGGGTGCATGCCCGGCAGCTCGAGCGCGGGCACGCCGGCCAGCGTCTCGCGCCAGTAGCCGAGCTGGCCTGTCAGCAGCTCGTCGGTGAGCTGTGCCCGCTGCCACGCCACCGCGTCCACGTAGCGCAGCGGCACCTCGGGCAGGCTCGGGGCGCGGCCTGCCATGATCGCGGCGACCGACTCGCGGAGCTCGGTGTCCAGGAGCCTGGCCGACCAGCCGTCGCAGATGATGTGGTGGCATACCAGCAGCAGAAGCTGCTCGTCGTCGCCGTCGCGGATGAGGCTGGCGCGCAGCAGCGGCGCCCGGCGCAGGTCGAAGCCCTCGGCGAGTTCCTCGGTGACGATCTTGCCGGCTTGCGCGGCGGTCGTGTCTGCGACCCGGAGCGTGACGCCGGCGGCGGGCTCGACCACGGCCGCGAGCCCGTCAGCATCCATGACGTAACGCGTGCGCAGCACCTCGTGGCGAGCCACGAGCCAGGACAGTGCTTCCTGGACGACCGTCTCCGGCGCGTCGGGCGGCAGCCAGGTCAAGATGGGCAGGAGGTACTCCCGGCTGCCCGGATTGAGCTGGTCGAGGATCCAGAACCGCTCCTGGGCGTGCGACAGCGGCAGGCGCGCGTCCGGCGGCAGCCGGTCGATCGGGGTCGCCTTGACCGCGCTGGCCAGCAGCCGTGCCTGCGCCCGCGCGGTCGGCGCGAAGGCAAGCGCGCGGAAGTCGAGGCTGAGCCCGGAGTCGTGCGTGAGCTCGGCCGCGAGCCGCGTCATCAGCAGGGAGTGCCCGCCAAGACTGAAGAAATCGTCGTCTAGCCCGACCTCGGCTACGCCCAGGAGCCGGCGCCAGGCGGCGAGCACGATCCGCTCCTCAGCGGTGCTGGCAGTGCTGGCGGGGCCGGCGGGGCCCGCGGGCTGGCGGGGGAGCCGTCAGGCTCGGGCAGCCGCGCGTGATCGGTCTTGCCGCTCGCGGTTCGCGGCAGCGCGGCCACCTCGGTGATGACCACCGGGATCATCACCGGCGGCAGCCGGTCGCGCAGGTAAGCGGCCAGGCGGCCGGCCACGCCGGGGCAGGAGGTCACGATCCACGCCGCGAGCCGCCGGCTGCCGGCACTGTTGCCGATCGCGGTGCCGCCGGCCGCGCTGTCACCGATCGCGGTGCCGCCGGCCGCGCGGACGGCGGCGTCGCGGACGTCGGGGTGCGTTCGCAGCGCGGCCTCGACCTCGGCGGGCTCGATCCGCACGCCGTTGATCTTGACCTGCGCGTCGGCGCGGCCGGCGAACACGAGCGCGCCGCCCGCGTCTGCGCGCACCAGGTCGCCCGTGCGGTACATGCGCGCGCCGAACGGTCCGCCCGGGTCAGGCAGGAAGCGCTCGGCGGTGCGGGCCGGGTCGCCGTGGTAGCCGCGCGCGACCCCCGGGCCGCTGAGGTAAAGCTCGCGGACGCCGGTCCCGCCGCCGGCCGGTCCCGCCGCCGGTTCTCCCGCCGGGGGAAGCAGCAGGCAGCGCATGTTGTCGATGGGCCGGCCGATCGGCACCGGGCCGGCCTGCTGGGCGGGATCGAACCAGGCCGCCAGCACGTCGACTGAGCATTCGGTCGGACCGTAGGTGTTCAGGATCTCGACGTCGAGCCGGGCCCGCACGCGCTGGCACAGCTCCGCGTGCAGCGGCTCCCCGGCTGAGCAGATCACCCTCAGGCTGGTGCAGGAGCTCAGGGTCGGCTCGGCCGCTAGCAGCCGCAGCATGGTCGGCACGACCTGGAGGACGGTGACCTGCCGTTCCCGGATGGAGCGGATCAGCTCCCCGGCGTCCCGGCCGGCGCCGGGCCGGCCGAAGGTGACCGGCGCTCCGCAGACCAGCGGCGCGAAGATCTCCCAGCTGGCGGCGTCGAACGTCAGCGGCGTCTTCTGCAGCACCCGGTCGCCGGCCGCCAGCCGGAGCGCGCGCACGCCCCACCGGACCCGGTTGGCGATGCCCGCGTGCTCGACGACAACTCCCTTGGGCGTGCCGGTGGAGCCCGAGGTGAAGATCAGGTACGCGGCCTGCCGGGGCGTGAGCACCCGGGCCGGCGGCGGCTTGAGGCTGACAGCGCCGGCCAGTTCCGCGATGGTGCGGTAGGTCGCGCCCGGAGGCAGTTCGGGCTGGTCGGGCCGGTCTGGCCCGCCGCAGGCCGGCGGTCATCGGCCAGGACGATAGCCGCTCCGGCCAGCTCGACCGCCTCGCGCAGGCGGCGCGCCGGGCTCCACGGGTCAAGCGGCAGGTAGCAGGCGCCGGCCAGCCAGATTCCCAGCAGCGCGGCGACCAGGTCAGGTCCCGGCGGGATCAGCACGCCGACAACGGACTCCGGGCCGGCCCCGCCTGCGGCGAGCCCGCCGGCGACGCGGCGCGCCGCCTGTGCCAGTTCCCGGTATGTGCGCCCGCCCTGGCCGGACACGACGGCGGGAGCTTCGGGGTGCCGCAGCGCCATTTCGGTGAACAGCTCGGGGACCAGCGGTGTCATCGTCTACCTTGGCGTGGTTGTCGGCGTGATTGCCGATGTAGCTGCCGCGCTGCTGCCAGGACGCGCGCTGAGCGGACGCATGTCGGTCCACACCTGCGTGATGTGGTCCAGGCATTCCTGCTTGCTGCCCGTGAAGCCGTCCGGGTGCCAGCCGTCCGGCGGCTCGCGGTCGGCCTCCCACAGCGAGTACTGCTCCTCGTGGTTCATGACCACCTGGTACGCACGGTTCGCGGTCGTGCCGGTCACGCGATCCTCCTGGGAGTTCCTCGGGCTGCCGAGGCCGTTGCCCGTCCCCTGCAGCGCGCGCACGTCCACCTTTCCGTTGGCGGTCAGGGGGAGGTCGGCCATGGCCGCGATCTCGGACGGGATCATGTACTCGGGTAGCTCGGCGGCCAGGCCGGCCCGCAGGCGGGCGGGTTCCACCGCCTGACCGGGCGCGGGCAGCACGAAAGCGGCGAGCCGCGCTGGCCGCGACGGCTCCGCGCGGGCCACCACCACCGCCTCGCCGACGCATGGCTGCCGGCGGAGGGCCTCCTCCACCTCGCGCAGCTCAACCCGGTAGCCGCGGATCTTCACCTGATGGTCGGTGCGGCCGAGAGACTCCAGGCTCCCGGACGGCTGCCACCTGGCACGGTCGCCGGTCCGGTACAGCCGGGTCCCCGCTGCCCCGTGCGGATCGGGGACGAACCGCTGCGCGGTGAGCGCGGGATCGCGCAGGTAGCCACGGGAGACGCCGGCGCCGCCCACGTAGATCTCGCCGGCGACCCCGATGGGGACGGGTTCGAGCCGGCTGGTCAGCACGTACATGCTGGTGTTCGGGATCGGGGCGCCGAGCGGGATCAGCCCGTCCTGGCCGTGGTCGGTGACGAGCTGGCCCGAGTTGCCCACCGTGATCTCGGTCGGGCCGTACTCGGTGGCGGCCGGCGTGCCTCCCGGCCCGGCGAGCTCGGCCCAGCGCCTGGCCAGCTCGGCCGGGAACGCGTCGCCGGCCGCGATGATGAGCCCGGCCAGCCCGTGTGCCTGCGCCGGGTCAAGATCCAGGCTCAGCAGGTTGAGGTGCCCGGGCGTCATCTTGAGGAAGCTGTACGGTGCCCCGGCCGCCAGCAGCGCGCCGAGGTCGGCGGGGTCGAGCGGGTCAGGCAGCAGGTGCACCCGCTGTCCCGCCAGCAGCGGGGTGAGCAGGGTCGGGATGCCCAGGTCGAACGTGGTCGAGGTAAAGAACGCTGACCCGCCCGTGCCCCGGCCCGCGTAGGAGTCCACGGTCCAGAGCAGGTAGTTGGCCAGGGCGCCGTGATGGACCATGACTCCTTTGGGAGCCCCGGTGGACCCTGACGTGTAGAGCACGTAGGCGAGCTGGGCCGGCCCGGCCGGCGCCGGGGGAGCGGGCGCCGCTGGCAGCGCGGCGATCGTTGCTGGCTCGGCGTCCAGGACCGCGAACCTGGCCCCGGCACAGGCGGCGAGCGCGGGAAGGTGCTCGGCGTGGGTGACGATCAGGTCGCAGCCGGCGGACGCGACCAGCTGGCTCAGCCGCTGACCGGGCTGGTCGGGGTCGAGCGGCAGGTAGGCGGCACCGGACTTCCACACCCCGAGCACCGCCGCCGGCAGGTCGGTGGTCCGCCGCAGGCACACGCCGGCCAGGGTCTCCGGGCGCGCCCCGAGACCGGCGAGGTGACGTGCAAGCTGGTCGGACCGCCGGTCAAGCTCGCGGTAGGTCAGGCAGGCGCCGGCCGCGCTGACGGCGGTCGCCGCCGGCGTCCTGGCCGCCTGGGCCCGGAAGAGGTCGACGACCGTCCCGGTGCCGCGCGGGACCGACGGGCCCGTGCCCCAGCGGGTCAGCACGGCGTGCCGCTCGCCGGGCGGCAGGCAGGCGCGGGCGGCGTCATCGTCCGGGTGCTCCGCCATCGCCTTGAGCACGCGCCGGTACATCGACGCGAGCCTGCGCAGGCATTCCTCGCGCACCGACAGCGTGCGCACCAGCAGCACGCCGTCAGCCGCTTCCACGCGCAAGCCGTAACGGCGCGCGGCGGCCTGGCCAGGCCAGGCCGCAGTTTCGGCGGCGAATAGCGCCTGGTCCTCGTACTGGAGACTGTCGCCGCCGCCGGGCTGGGCGGCCGCCGCCAGGGCCCGCCTGACGAGCTGCACGAGGTCCCGCCAGGTGCCAGCCGCGTCCGGCAGCACCTGGACGGTGCGCACCGCCTGATCGGGCACCGCCTGATCGGGCCACAGGACATCGGCGCGGATGAGCTGTTCCTCGGTGAGCATGCTGAGCACCTTGAAATGCGCCGCCGCCAGCACGGTGCTCAGCCCGGCATCGCAGGCGCGGCCAAGGCTGCCAAGCCCTCCGGCGAGGTCGCCGTAAGGGACGACCGCCGGATCGCCGCCCGGTGCGCCGGCGCCCGCGGGCCGCCAGGCCGTCGGCAGCCGGAAGTGGCCCGCCGTCATGCCCGCACGCATCCCCGGGCCAGGTCCGCGATGAGGCCCGCGACCAGCGGGCCCGCCTCGCGCAGCACGTAGTGGCCGGCGTCCAGCAGGTGCAGCGAGAATTCCCTGGTCGTCTCGGTCGACCAGGCCGCCAGGTCCGCCGGGCTGACGAACTCGTCGCGACGGCCGCCGACGACGGCGATGGGCACATCAAGCGGCGGGCCGGCCAAGTACTCCAGCCGCTCGATCACGCGGTAGTCGGCCCGCAGTATCCGCTCGAACATGTCCATCAGCTCCGGGTCGGACAGCACCTCCGCGGCCATCCCGCCGTAATTGACGACTCGCCGCAGCAGTTCGTCGCGCGGCAGCAGATGCAGTGGCTCGTCGATCCGGCGGACCGCGGCCCCGGCGTCGATGACAGGACGAGCAATTGCGGCGTCGCGGCGCCGGCGGCGTGCAGGCGCCTGCTCAGCTCGTACGCCAGCACGCTTCCCGAGCAGTGGCCTGCCAGGATGAAGGGCACGTCAAGCAGCGGCGCCATAGCCCGGTGCACCATGTCGGCGACCTCGCGCCAGTCGTCAAGCAGCGGCTCTCGCAGCCGGCTCTCCCGTCCGGGCAGCCGGATGGCGCACAGCTCGACCTCGGCCGGCACTTGCTCGAGCCACGAGTTGAACGCGGCCGCACCGGAACCGACATGGGGGAAGCAGAACATGCGCAGGCGCGTTTCGGCGGGCCTGGACAGGCGGGCGATCCACCGGCTGTCGCCGGCCAGCTCGCCGTTGGCTTTCGTCAGGCTCTCGGCGAGGCGCGCAGGGGTCGGGTTCTTCAGCGCCACCGAGCTGCGCACGGCCAGCCCGCGCTCCCGCGCCACGGCCACGACGTTGATCATCGCGAGGGAGTCGCCGCCCAGTTCGAAGAAGTCATCGTGGGGCGAGACCGGGCGGCCGAAATACCCGCTCCAGATCTCGCAAACCAGGCGCTCCACGGCCTGACAGGAAAGGCGTGCGCCCTCTTGCCCGGGCTCGGGATCGGTCATCGGTCTTCCTGGTTCGTCGCCGGAGTGGTCCTGCTAGCCAGTCTGAATTCCGGTCCGAGGCCGGGCCAGGCATCTGACGAGCAAGTTCGGCCGGCGCAATTGCCGGTTCCGATGCCTGGCACCGGCCCGCCGGCATTGCGAGAGTTCTGCTGAAATGCCCTGCATTGGAGATAGGCGTTGGCGACTATGCGCATCAGCCGTCCCGGGGAAATCTGCGGCCTGGTCCTCACCGGCGACGAACGATCCAGGCTGCGCGAGCTCGTGGCGGATCTCATGACCGCCGAGCCCGCCCTAGTCGACGACGGCGGCTGGCAGGCCCTGGCGCGCGCGGCGAGCTGCCAGGTCCCGCCCCGCCTCATCGCGGTAATCAGGGCATTCCGCCACGACCCCGGGGCCGACGGGACGCTGGCCATCGCCAATCTGCCTGTCGATGGTGACGCGCTGCCGCCGACGCCGAACGTGCCAGGCTCCGCGCAGCGCGCCGCAACTGCGCCCGCGACAATAGCGGTGCTGCTCGGGCAGCAGCTCGGCGAGGTCATCGCCTACCGCGACGAGAAGAACGGCGCCCTGGTGCAAGATGTCGTACCGGTTCCGTCGCTGGCCGGATCGCAGAGCAACGGCGGCTCGGTGCCGCTTGAGATGCACACGGAGAACGCGTTCCATCCGCACCGGCCGGACTATGTCGGGCTGCTCTGCCTGCGGCCAGCCCACGACGAGCAGGTCGGGACGCAGGTCGCGGCCGTTCGCCGCGCCTTTCCGCTGATCGGCGCGGCGGATCGCGCGATCCTGCGCGAACCCCGCTTCGTCACCGCGGCCCCACCCTCGTTCGGTTCGGCGGGCCAGTCGCAGCCGCACCCGGTGCTGTGCGGCAGCCCCGATGACCCCGATATCCGCGTGGACTTCCATGCCACCTCGGCGCTGGACGACCCGGCCGGGCTGGCACTGGAGCAACTGCGCCAGGCGCTGGCGGAGGTCAAGACCGATCTCGTGCAGCGTCCCGGCGACATGGCCTTCATCGACAACCGGCTCGTCGTGCACGGCCGGGTCGCCTTCACGCCCCGCTATGACGGCAGCGACCGCTGGCTGCACCGTGTTTTCGTGCACCTCGACGGCCGCCGCAGCCGGCCCGACAGGCCAGGGAACGGCGCCGTGCTGGTGTGACGTCGTTACGGGGTGCAGCTCTTTGGGCGTGGAGGGTGACCTTGCGGGTTTCGTGCTTGTACAGCAGGTTGATGCCGAAGGCGTCGTAGAGGGCCTGTTCCACGGCGACGGGGGTGTCGTCGTCGGCCAGGTCGGGATGGCGTCTAGGAGTTCGGGGTGGCCGCATCTAGCACCCCCGGCGACGAACGGACTTGATCAGGTCCGGCTGGCGTGACCCGCACCGGATGGCGAGCCCCACGGGAATGGCGGGGCGCGCGTGAACTTCCGTAGTAATGGTCGTGATCTTGATCACGGAAAGCAGTCCTGAGGGGATTTCCTGGTCAGAGCCGCTCTCCCGTTACGGCGCCTGGTGGGGCGCGGTGCTGTCCCCGAGCGAGGCGTAACGGCCGCGCCAGTGCAGCAGCGGGGCCGTGGCGTCCGGCGCCAGTTCCGCGTCCCGGACGCGGCCGATGATGATCTCGTGATCGCCGCCTGGCAGGCTGCGCTCGACCGTGCACTCCACGACCGCCAGCACGCCGCTCAGCCGGGGACTGCCGGTGCACCCGGGCCGGTACCGCACGCAGTCCCAGGTCGCGGCCTGCCCCCGGCGGGAGAAATTGGCCGATAGCTGCCGCTGCGGCGCCGCCAGCATGTTCACGGCGAACGCGCCGTGGGAGCGCAGAGCCGCCAGGGTCAGGCTCGCCCGGTCGAAGCACACCAGCAGCAGCGGCGGGTTCAGCGACAGCGAACTGACCGCGGTGGCGGTCGTGCCGACCGGTTCCCCCTCCGGGCCCAGCGAGGTGACCACGGTGACGCCGGTGGCGAAGTGTCCCATGGCCTCGCGGAACCGGGCGGCCGTGATCTCCGCGATCGTCGCGCGGTGCCCGTCATCGGCGGAGCCCGTCATCACGGCCGCGGCCGTGCGGCGCGCAGCCGCAGCTCACCGAGATGCCGCAGGGAACTGAGGACCTCTTCGGAGGCCACGCCGAAGTCGAAGAGGCAGGCTATCTCGTCGACTCCGATGGCCGTGAGCCTGCGCACGACCTCCATGCCGTCGGCGACGGTCCCGAAGAGGCCGGCCGAGGTGAAGTAGCGGTCGAAAGCCAGGTCGACCATGAACTGCCTGTCCCTGGGCGGCAGCGCGCTGAGGTCGAAATCTCCCGGCATCGCGCTCGCTCTGGTGTCCCGTGCGATGAGATCGATGGAGCTGGCCAGGTACGCGCTGAACGGCGCGCGGACCGTGGCGCGGATCTGCTCGCGGTCCGGGCCGATCATGGTGTGCAGCATCAGGGCGACGTGACCACGAGCCGCCTCCCCGTGCGCTGCGGCCAGGGTGGACCTGTACAGGGCGATGTTGCCGGCCAGGACGTCGTGGGTCTGGCCGAGCTGATGGGTCAGCACGCCCGCGCCCAGCCTCCCCGCGACGCGGAAGGTCTCCGGCGAGCCCGCCGCCGTGATCCAGATGGGCAGTTCCGCCTGGACCGGCCTGGGATAGAGCCGCACGGCGCTGTGGCCGCCGTCGGAATCAGCTAGCTTGACCTCGTCTCCGCGCCACAGCCGCCGGACCGTCTCGATCGTGTCGGTCATGACCTTCTTGCGGTCCGCGTAATGTTCCGGCCTGATCGCGAAGTCCACCTTGTGCCAGCCGGAGGCGAAGGAGACGCCGGCCCGGCCGCCGGACAGGTTGTCCACGACCGACCACTCCTCGGCGATGCGGACAGGATGGTGCAGCGGCGCTACCACGCTGCCCGCCCGGATTCCCACCCGCTCGGTGACCGCGGCCAGCGCTGCGCCCGTCACCGCCGGATTCGGGTACTGCCCGCCGAACGAGTGGAAGTGCCGTTCCGGCGTCCACACCGCCGAGAAGCCATTGGCGTCGGCAAATCGCGCGGCCGCGAGCAGCAGGTCGTAGCAGTCGCCGCGCGCGGCGTTATCGGCGAAGAAGAAAAAGCTGAATTCCATTACGACCACTGGCCCTTCCGAATTGACCTCGAGACCTGCAGGCGCTGGATGTCGGTCGTGCCCTCCATGAACTCGAAGGCGCACACGTCGCGGGACCACTTCTCCAGCAGCGGGTGCTCGGCGATCGCGTCCGAGCTCAGCGACCGCACCGCCCACCGGCTCGCCTCGCGGGCCAGGGCGGTCGCGGTGGCCTTCGCGGCACTCGGCAGCCCGCCAGCACCGCGATCATGGTCCACCGACGCGCCGGCCGCGTACACGAGCCGCCGGCCCGCGTCCAGCCGGGCGGCCAGGTCGGCCGCGCCTGGTGCCCGCGGGCGTTCCGCGCGCACTAGGTCGACCAGCGCCAGGCCTGTGCCCACCGCCAGGGCGGCCACATGCGCCCGCATGGTGTTGAACACGCGCACGGCACCCCAGAGCCCGCGCCTGGCGGCGGGCAGGTGCCGTCCGAGTACCTGCTCGGCCGGGACGGGGACGGCGTCCAGCCGGATCTCGCCAAGGCAGGCGCCGCGCAGCCCGATCATGTCCAGGGCGGAGGCCTCGAAGCCGGGCAACGGAGGTTCGACCAGCGCCGCGCGGATCGAGAGCGGTCCTGTGCCCGTCCGGGCGAACACCACCCCGACGCTGCCGCGGGAGCCGTTGCCGATATACCGCTTAGTCCCGCGCAGGTGGCAGACCTCGCCCGGCTGCCATTCCAGGCGGGTTTCGAGCGCGCTCGCGTCGTTGCCCCGGCCTGGCTCGGTCATGGCGAAGAAAGACCAGGTAACGCCGTCGGCCAGCGCGCCGTAGAAGCGTTCCTGCTGAGCCTCGTCGGCGAGCAGGTCGACCAGGACGCCGGCGAGACTCGGCCCGGGACAGGCCATGACCAGGCCGGCGTCACCGTAGGCGAGCTCCGCCGACCACACGACCTGCTGCAGGCATGACCCCGGCGCGTACTCGAAGCGGCCGACCCGGGGCGGCCCGTCGGTGAACCTCAGCGGGGTCATGAAGCGGCGGATCATCGCGTAGGCCGCCAAGTCCAGGTTCGGCTTCATGTCATAGGGGTCCCGGTCCACGGCCAGCGCGCGCTCGCGCAGTTCCCCGGCGAGCTCGGCGCTGGCCCGGCGCAGCGCGCCGAGCCGCTCATCCAGCTCGAACACGCCTCACTCCTTCCGGCACCCGGCCCGGGCGACCCAGACGTCCGCCACCAGCGCCGAGACGTACAGGCTCCGCGCGGGGTGGTCCGCGATGTACCCCTCGGCGCCGAACAGCCGGGTCACTGCCCAGCCGGCATCGGTGAGCCGGTCGTGCTGAGCGGCGGCGACCTCGGCGGGCGCCTCGTCGAGGCGGAGCGCCGCCGACAGCTCGATCCCGGCAGCCACGTCGGCCACGGTCCCGGCCACCAGCTGCCGGTCGATCAGCGCAATGCCGCCGGAGCGCCGGCTCGCCAGCCGCGCCACGGCCTGGTCGAGCATGCGGGTCAGCAGGCCGAGCCGCACCGCCGCGAGCGCGGCCGCGCGCTGACCGGTCAGGCCGCGGGCACACGCGGCCCCCGTAAGGCCAGCCCCCGCGCGGCCAGCCGGGAAGCGGACGACGGCCAGTCCCTCGCGAGCCGCGAGCGCGTTAGCCAGGACGAGCGCGCCGCCTGGCAGGCTGGCCGTCGCCGGGAGGACGGCGAGCCGGTTCGGCGCCGACGCGGCCGGGTCGAGCCCGTCGAGTACGGCGGCCAGGCCGGCGGCGAGACCGTGGTCCCGGCCCAGGTCGCCGTAGCGAATGCTGGTCATGCCAGCGCTCCCGGGCGCAGGCCGGCCTGGAAAAGCCGGCCAGAACGCGGATCGTAGTCGGCGGCGACCGCATACCGGTCGCCCGGCCAGGCCGCCGCCAGCGCGGCCCAGGCGCTGGTGCAGAGCTGGCCGGGCGCACCCGTAGTCACGCCGTGCGCGGCCCGGAATTCCGGGTCAAGACGGTCAGCGAGCACGCGGCCCGCCGCGATCCGCGCGGCCGGGAGGTGCTCGGCGGACCTGGTCAGCGCCCCGGCGAGATCGGCGACCGGGCGCTCGTCCACGAAGTCGAGCACGGCGGCGCCGTCTGCGTGGTCCGCGCCGACGACCAGCAGCGCGGCATAGTCGTGAACCGGGCCGTCGCGGGCATCGGCGTGCTCATAGGGCACGCTGCCGTGATCGAAGACGAACACGGCGCCGTGGGCAAGCTCGCCCGCCTGCCGCATGCAGGCCAGGATGCGCAGCGCCGTGAAAGGCGCGCCCGCGCCCTGCCCGGCCACGGAGAACACCGCCGGGCTCCCGGCGCACCGCTGTGCCAGGTAGCATCCCGCGACCTCGATGACCATGCGGTCGGGCAGATGGTAGGCCAGCAGCGCGGCATCCAGCGCGGGCAGCGGCCAGTCCAGGCTGTCCAGGAGCTCCTGGCTCATCTCAGTGAAGGAGCCGCCCCGGGCATGAAGCTCCCAGTCGGGTTCCAGGCCGAAATGCGCGAGGAAATCCGTCATGAACCGTGCCTGCGCGCCAGAGCACCTGGTGCCCTGGCCGCCGGTGCACAGGCGGATGACAGGGCGGCGCAGCCACAGCATCCCTCAGCCCACCCGCTCCTGCTCCTCACGCTGGGCGACATAGCTCACCAGCGTGGCGAAGGTCTCGAAGATCTCGATCGTGAGGTGGTCGGGGTCGAACTGGACGCCGAGCGAATCCTCCAGGGCGACCAGCAGCTCGATGACGCCGGTGGAATCGAGCCCGAGGTCACCAAGCAGCCGCGTGTCATCGGCGAGGTGCGGGATTTCCCTGTTCAGAACCTCGGCGAGGGCCTGCGTTACGGCGACCCGCGTCCTCGTCAGGTCAGTGTCGGCCATTGTCCGCACGCTCCTTCGCCAGATTTCGGGCATTCGGTTCCGGTGGCCAGCGCCGGCTCAGGTCGGGATGGGTCGACTGCCTGGCCAGCACGTCGGCGACGGTGTCCCGGCGGCGGACCAGGTAGCTCTGCCCGCGCAGCAGCACGACCTCGGCCGGGTGGCCGTGACTGAGGAAGTAGACCGGCGACGCCGACGGCCCGTAGGCGCCTGACCGCCGCACGCCGAGCAGGTCTCCCTCGGCGAGCTCCGGCAGCCGCACGGCCTTGGCGAGCAGGTCATTCGGCGTGCATAGCGGCCCGGTGATGTTCCACGCGCCGGCCGGCTCCGCTGACCGGGAGAGCAGCTCAACGGGAAAATTCCTCTTGACGAACGAGCCGATGCCGACCGCGGCCATGTGGTGGTGGGTGCCGCCGTCGGTGACCGCGAAGCTCTCGCCCATGGACCGTTTCACGTAGCGCACGCGCATGAGGTAGGTGCCGCCGCGCGCCGTCAGGTAGCGGCCGGACTCCAAGATGATCCGGGTGCCCGGGTGGGCGGCCAGGAACTGCTCAGCCAGCGGGTTGAAACCCTTCGCCAGCACGGCGACGTCGAAGTCCTCCTCGCCGTCGAAGTAGGCGACCCCGAGGCCGCCGCCGACGTCGGTCGCGTCCAGCCGGGTCCCGGTCGCCGCCGCGATCCGCTCGGCCAGGTCGAAGATGTACGCGGTGTTCCGCACCACCACGTCGGGGTCAAGGATGCGGGTGCCCAGGTAGACCTGGATGCCGGCGACGTCGGCGTGCCGGTAGCGGCTCAGTGCCCGCCCGGCCGCGAGCACGGTCGCCTCGTCGATGCCGAACTGGCGCGGCTGGCCGCCCATGGTCAGCCGGGAGCCCGTCACGCGATATGCCGGGTTGACCCGCAGTAGCACCCGCTGCCGTCTCGCCAGGCGCTGGGTGGCCTGGTCGATCTGCTCCAGTTCACGCAGGGATTCGCAGACCAGCGCGTAGATGCCGGCCTCGACGCAGGCGGCGATCTCCTCCGTGCTCTTGCCTGGCCCGAGGAAGATGATGTCGCCGGGATCGGTGCCCGCGGCGAGCACGACCCGGAGCTCGGCCAGCGAGGACACCTCGGCGCGGGCGCCCGCACTGTGCAGCACGTCATAGACGCCCCGGTTCGGGTTGGCCTTCAGGGAGTAGAACACCTCGGCGCCGGGATGCAGCGCGGCGCGGAGCGAAGCCAGGTTCTCGATGAGCCGGTCGCCCTCGTACACATAGGTAGGGGTGCCGTAGCGGGCGGCGATGTCGTTCCAGTCGATGCCTGATCTCACGGTGCCAGCTCCCTCAGTGCCAGCTCTTTCAGGGCCCGCCCGGCCGCTTCGCTGAGGTGCTGGACGTCCTGCGTGCTATCGCCGACGCAGATCGCGTAGACGCGTCCGATAGGCGGCTCGCCCGCCAGTAATGCCGCATTCAGGGTGGAAAAATTGCTGACCACCACGCCGCGCCCGATGGCTCGCGTACCGGGGTAGAGCAGCCCGCCGAGCGCCGCGGTCACCTCGCCGAAGCTGTGCGCCCGCCGCGGCCGGACCTCGAAGGCCGTGGCCAGCGCGTGACGGCCGGCCCCGACCAGGAGTTCGGCCACGCGGTTCTGGTAGGTCGCCATGTTGAACCTGGCGTTGATCTCCAGGCAGGGATAGAGCGTCCCGTCCGCGCCGAGTATCGCGTCTACCCCGGCGACCCCGAAATAACCTTCGTCCGCCAGGGCCTTGCCGATCACGCTGGCTGCCTCCTCCAGCTCCCTGACCTGGCCAGGGGGCAGCTCCGGCGGGAAGAGATGGCCCCGGTGCACGCCCTTCTCGGTGAGCGCGGTCTTCACGGTCTCGAACCTCACCGCTCCGTCGCGGCCGACGATGAACTGGTAGTTGAGGTCCGCCCGCTTGTCGATCCAGCGCTCGACGACAACCGAGACGGCGTCGCTGCCACGCCGGCCGAGCATGCGCAGCAGCCGCTCGGCCCGTCGCGGGCTGTCCAGCAGGACCAGGCCCCGGCCGGACACGCCGAGTGACTCCTTGACGACCACGCGAGTGCCGTCCCGCAGGTGCGCGTCGAGCGCCGCCGCCAGTTCCGCCCGCGTGCGGCATTCGGCTCCCGGTACCGGCGTGAGGCCAGTCGCGGCCACGAGCTCGCGGCTGAAGATCTTGCCGTTCACCCGCTGGCAGATGGCGGAATCCGGTGCGGCCAGCGGCAGCCCCGTCGTCTCGGACAGGAGTTCCTCGTCGGGCGAGACTCCCAGCGGCATGAGGTAGGTGCGGCCGTCGGCCATGCCCTGGAGCTCGGCCAGCAGGCGCGGTGAGGACAGCGCATCGCGCGTCACGGTTCGCCGCGGCTCGCTGCGGTCCGCGACGAGTTCCTGGCCGGCGGCCAGGCCAAGCGAGGCGAGGTAGCGGCGGTGGCCGGGGTCAACCGGCGCCTTGAGCAGTACAGCGTCGCCGTGATCGGCGAGCAGGACCCCGACCTCCTCGATCCTGTTCACCAGGGCCGCCGAGAAGGTCAGGCCAGTGCCGGGAAGCCGGGGCTCGCTGCGCCCCCAGCACCGCTCAACCTCGAAGTTGCCGAGATAGACGAACCGGGCGGCCGGGTCGCCGGTGACGGCCGTCTTGAGCCTCGTGGTGAAACCGCCAGTCACCGGCGCGCCGCCGTCAGCCATGGCTTTCTCCCTCGTGCGCTCCCTCGTGCGCGACCCTGACGACCACCGCGCCGAAGGACCCGGCCCAGCCGGCAGAGACCATGAGCACCGTGTCGCCCGGCTTCGTTACCGCCTGGGCGCGGGCGCTGGCGAGATTGATGAACGGGTCCGCGCAGAAGCAGTGACCTGTCTTCGGAACATTGTCGAGATAGACGCGGTCGAGCGGGACACCGAGCAGGCGGGCGGCCGTGCTCCAGGAATACCGGTTCACGTTGTGCGGCAGCACGAGGGATATGTCGTCCATGGTCAGCCCGGCCCGCGCCGCCGCTTCCCGCATCACCGCCGCCAGCGTCGGGGCGTAGCAGCGCAGGTAACTGGCCCGCAGCTCGGGCGGCATATCCCCGGCCTGGTAGAACTCGCCGAGCGTGCGATGGGTCACCGCAAGCACGGCGTCCCCCGGGCCGCCGAGCCCGACCAGGCTGGCCGCGCCCGCGTCTCCGAGCACCGTGGTACTGGGGATGTGCGAGATGACCGGGGACAGCACCTTCTCGGCGATCATGATCAGCGCGGTGCTCCCGGCTGGCTCGGCCCGCAGCAGCACCTCGGCTACCTTCAGCGCGTACAGGCCGGTCACGCAGCTCTGGTGCGACATCGTGAAAGACCGCGCCTGGTGCAGGCCCAGCTTGTCCCGCAGCCAGTCCATGTGGCGCAGCCCCGGCGGCACGATGTGCGGCACTGTGTGCGCGTGGACCAGGTAACGCACCAGTGACCTGTCCATGCCGGCGAGCGCCGCGATCCCGGTCGAGTGCAGCATGTCAAGCACGGAGACCTTTCCGGCGGTGGCGATCCGATCGAGGCCGAGTAACCGGGTGAGCAGGAGGATCTCCTTGGCGGAAAGGCCCAGTGAAGCGCGCAGGCTCTCGACCGCGACGCGGCTGTCGGGCACGAAGGGCACGACCCTACGCAGGTGAAGCATTCTCCGGCACCATTTCACCGAGCCGTCTTGTTGTCTGCGGCTATTACCACGCCAGCGTAAAAGAACGGCGCAGTGGAAAACAGGCAACTGAGCAGGCAAGGAAATTGCCGTGCCGGTTTCCTGGAACCGCGCGTTTCGAGCTGCCTTAATTGTTGTCGGAATCGCAAATCAGCGCAGAGACGGACGGGCATGCACCCCATCGACGCCGGCCATGAGCTGACCCTCGCGCAGCAGGCGCTGTGGTTCCTCCACCAGCTCGCACCGGACAGCAGCGCCTACAACGTGTCGGTCGCGGTGAACCTGCACTTCAGCGTTGACGTCGCCGCGATGGCGTCGGCAGTGAAGCAGACCGTGTCGGCCCACCCCGTGCTGAACTGCGTATTCCGGTCCGCTGGCCATGAGGTCCGGCGTCATGACGCGACGGCGGGCGGCGCGGCTCCCGCGCTAGACGTGCGCGAGCTGCCGGCGGGCGAGGCGTCGGCGCAGACGTTCGCGCAGGACCTAGCGCAACGCCCGTTCCGGCTCGACCGGCAGCTCCCGGTCAGGGTCGCCCTGCTGCGCCGGACGGCCGGCCCGGACATCCTGCTGGTGGCGGCGCACCACATCGTGATGGACTACCTGTCCCAGATGCTGGTGCTGCGCGAGATCCTCACCAGGTACGCGGCCCTGTCCGCGGGCGCCGAGCCGGCCGCGCCGGGCGCCAGCGCCGGCTTCGACGAGTTCGCGGCCTGGCAGCGCCGTTATCTCGGGTCGGCCCGGGCGGACTCCGCGCGGAATTACTGGCAGCGCGAGCTGGCCCGGTTCGCCGATGGCGGTGACCTGCCCACCGACCTTCGCAGGCCCGGCGCCTACCAGTTCGCGGGCGCTGAGGTCGAACTTGAGTTCCCCGGCGACGTGACGGCCTGCGTCGGGAGAGCGGCGGCAGCGGAGAACGGGACCGTGTCCGCCTACCTGTTCTCGGCCTTTCAGCTCTTGCTGTACCAATTCAGCGGGCACACCGCCATCTCGACCGGGTACCCGGTGACGCTGCGGCCCGGCCGTCAGTTCACCGAATCGGTCGGGTTATTCGTCAACACGCTCCCCTTCTGCGCGCGCCTTGATCCAGGCGACTCCTTCAGCGCGCTTGTCCGCCGGACGAGTGACCGGCAGTGGCGCGGGCTGATGCACCGTGACTACCCGTTCGCCCTCATGCCGAGCCTGGCCCGCGCCGCACGCGATCCGAGCCGGGCGGGCCTGATCCCGGTGCTGTTCGTCATGACCGAAGCGGCGCCGGCTGTGCCGCTGTCCGCGACGCTGGTGCCCGGGCGGCGCACGGAGCAGGCCGGCCTGGAGATCTCCGGGTTCTCCATCCCGCAGCAGCTCGGGCAGTGCGATCTCACTCTCCAGGTGGTCCACTGCGGCACCATCATGCGGATCCAGCTGAAGTACAACACCTCGCTGTTCACGAAGGCGACGGCCAGCGGCCTGGCCAGCGACTATGCCGCCCTGCTGAGCGCCGCCGCTCGCGGCGCCCTCCCGGCGCGGCTAGGTGACCTGGGCGGCCTCGCGCTGGCAGGCCGAAGCAGCCGACCGGCACCGGGCCAGGACGAAGGAACGTGACACGACGATGGCAGATGCGAGGCTCATCAAGGGCGGCTGGCTGCTGCCGAGCGGGGTCGCCGGCCTGTTCAGCTGCACGCCGAAGTTCGAGACGGTCATGGCGCGGCTGCAGGCGGCGCTGACGGCGGCCGGCCCCGACGGTTCACCCGGGCCGTGCTGGTACCCGCCGACGGTGCCGCTGGCGGACATCGAGCGGGCCGAGTACACCCAGGCCTTCCCGCACCTGCTCGGCACCGTGCACGCGCTGGCGCCGCAGGCGCCCGGGGCAGGGGTGCCGGACGACGGCGCCCGGATGCCCGCCGACGTCGTGCTGGCCCCGGCCGTCTGCTACAGCGTCTATCCCCAGCTCTGCGACCGGGTCATCGACGAGCCCTTCTTCTTCGACGCCATGGGCTGCTGCTACCGGCACGAGGCGACCAGCGAACTCGGGCGCTTCCGGTCCTTCCGCATGCGCGAGTTCGTCGTGGTGGCGGACGAGGACACTGCCTGGCAGTGGCGGGACTCCTGGATCACCCGCTGCGAGGGGCTCCTTGCCGGGCTGGGCCTGGCCTGCTCGGTGCAGCCAGCCGCCGACCCGTTCTTCGGTCCCGGGGCCAGGTTCATGAGCTCCAGCCAGATCGAGCAGCACCTGAAGTACGAGTTCGTCGCGGCTGTGCACGAGGCGGACGCCGGAACGGCCATCGCCTCGGCCAATTGCCACAAGGACCACCTAGGCCACCGGTTCGGCATCGGCCTGGCCGCCGGCGGCCCGGCCCACAGCTCCTGCATGGCGTTCGGCCTCGAGCGAATCGTGCTGGCCTTGATCCACGCGCACGGCGACGAGCTCGCGGACTGGCCCGACCTGACCTGACCCGCCCGCCCGCCGGCGCGGCCGGGCCCGCAGGCCCAGCAATGCCCTGGCACGGAGAGTTTCCGGCTCTGGCGCGGAGAGTTGTCGTTGCGCGGAGCGTTGTCCGCATATAGAACGGTCAACACTCCGTGCTGCGAGAAGACTCCGCGATAACGACGGAGAACGCTCCGCGATCATGCCGCAAACGACGGAGAACGCTCCGCGATCACGCTCCGGTGCGGGAACGCTCCGCGATCACGCCGCAGAACGGGAACACGCGGCGATCACCGGCGCGGCGATCCCGTACCGCCGGAACCGAGCCCGGCCCGCTCCGCCAGAACCGCACCGAATCGCCTTGCCGGGGCCGGGCCTTGGCGGTCCAGGTCGAAACGAGGCGGGCGCCAGGGAGGCAACCTGCCTGATCATGAGTCACTCGACAGTCTCCAGGACAGCAGCGATGCTCCGTGATCATGCCCGAGACCGTGATCACGGACGATCGCCCAGGTCAGGACAGCGGCGATGTCCCGTGACATGCCCGCGAACATGATCACGGACGGTCGCTCGTGCCAGGAGAGGCTGTCGGGTGACTCGGGATCGTGGAGAGTCAGGCGTCTGGCGGGAGTCAGCGGGATGCTTTTCCCCTTGAGATTGTTGAACTAGTGCCTTCGCGGTTGATCTGCGTTCCCGGGCGGACGTGCGCTGTGCTCCGGAACGGCGCCGCCGGGGCGGCGTGAGCATCGTGGCCCTCCCTGTTGCTGTCAGCGGTCGTTTCTGACAGCAAGGTGGCCCTCCCCGTTGCTGTCAGGACAACATCAGGGAGGGCCACGTTGCTGTTAAAACCAGTGATCAACAGCAACAGGGAGGGCCGCGATGCTGTCAGAGGCGGGCGTGACCAGCAACCGGGGCCGCCCTGATGCCGTCGCGGGCCGCCGGGGCGTGCTCCCGCCTGACGGTTCCGCAAGGTGTCCGAAGGGCTCCCGGACCCGATCACACGACAGCCTCCCTGGCCGCAGGGGCGGGTCAGAACCCGACCGCGAGGGTCTGCGCCGGGAGGTCCTCGCCTGGGCCGTCGCTCAGCGCGAGGTCCGCCGCCACCTGAGCCACGTAGGGCGCCAGCCGGTAGCGGTACGACTCGTGCGGGTCGGCCATGACCAGCGACGTCTCCAGCAGGTCCGACAGCAGGGCGAGCGGGGTCGCGGCCGCTGCCGCCCGCGTGACCTCGGCCGACATGACGTCGTCCGCGGTGAAGCGGCGCGCCGGCCAGGCCGCGATCTCCCCGAGAAGCCGGCGGTGATCCTCGGAGAGCAGGCCCAGGTCCCACCGCAGGCTGGCCGCCAGGGATCGCTGATGCGGCAGCAGCGCGTGGTCGTTGGACCAGAGCATCTCCTTCGCCGGGCCGTTGGCCAGTAACAGCCGGACCGGGATCGTGCGTAACCGCTCGGCGGCGAACTCCAGGTACCGGGGCAGCCGGCCCAGCCGCCGGCACAGTTCGGCTACCAGCGGGACCTCACGCGTGAGGTCGCCTGCCGTCCCGGAGTCAGCGCCGGCATGCCGCAGCACCAGTTCGACGGCCGGGTCGTGGGCAAGCGTCAGCCCGAGCCCGGTCGCGGTGGGCAGCGGCCGGATCTCCCGGTTAACCCCCAGGCGCTCGGTGAGCCGGCGGCGGGTCGTGGTGAGGATCGAGATCCCGGGACACGTGCTGAGCAGCTCCATGGTCACGGCGGTCACGCTGGCCGGGATGTGCTCGGCGTTGTCGAGGACCAGGAGCAGGCTGACCTCTCCCTCGCCGGCCGGTCCGGGCCCGCCAAGCGCCGGATCGCCGCCTGCCTGGCGCCGCACCCGTTGCATGACCGCCTCGGCCTGGCCGCCGGCGAGGTGCCGCTCAGGTGGCAGGTCGCCGAGTTCCACGACCGCGACGCCATGCCGGAAAGCCGGGCCGAGTTCGGCCGCGATGCTCAGCGCCAGCCGCGTCTTGCCCACGCCCCCGGGCCGAAGAACGTCGTCAGGCGGCTGGCCCGTACCGTTTTCATCAATCGCTCTTGATCGCGGTAACTGCCGACCACGGCGGCAGGAGGCGGCTGCGGCCCTCGCCAGCGCACCTGTTCCGCGGCGGCGGCGAGCCGGTCGTCGTGCTCGCGCTCGACCCCCAGCGCGCCTGCCAGCCGGTCCACGGACGACCGCCTCGGGTTCTGCACCCAGCCGAGCTCAAGGTTCCTGATCGTGCGCACGCTGATGCCGGAACGCTCGGCCAGTTCCTCCTGCGACCAGCCGCGCTCCTCGCGCAGCGTCGCTATCCGGCGGCAGTCCCAGCGGTGCCGGGACCCGGCCGCCAGCACGGGCACCGCGCCGGGCTCGGCCGTCATCGGTAACCCCGGGACTGCAGCTCGTAGAGCTCGGCGTACATGCCGCCGAGCGACATAAGTTCCTGGTGACTGCCGAACTCCTTGATCGTCCCTTGGTCGAGCACGGCGATCAGGTCGGCCATGCCGACGGTCGAGAACCGGTGTGACACCAGCAAGGTGATGGTGCTGCGCTGGCGGGCGGCGCGGGCCGCCTCGGCGAAGCGCTCGAACAGCGCGTGCTCGGTGTGGGCATCGAGATTCGCGGTGGGCTCGTCGAAGACCACGAGCAGCGGATCGTCGCGCATCAGGCCCCGGGCCAGGGCGAGCTTCTGCCACTGACCGCCGGACAGCTCGACGCCGTCCTCCCACCGGTTGCCGAGCTGGGTGTCCAGCTGGTTCGGCAGGCCGGCGACGACATCGGAGGCGCCGGCCCGGCCGGCCGCCGCGCCGACGGCCTCCCGGTCGTCGATGCGGGGCAGGTCGCCGACGCCGATCGTCTCTCGGGCCAGGAACTCCAGCCGGGCGAAGTCCTGGAACGCGGCGCTGCACCTGCCCCGCCACTCGCCGGGATCGAACGCGGTGATGTCCGCCGCGTCGGCGAAGATCTGGCCGGCGTCCGGCACGGCGAAGCCGCAGAGCAGCTTGACCAGCGTCGTCTTGCCCGCGCCGTTGTCTCCCACCAGCGCGACCACCGTGCCGGCGGGCAGGTGCAGGCAGATACCGGAAAGCACGTCGCGGGCCGGCCCGGTGCCCGGGTAGGCGAAGCGGACGTCACGCAGGTCGATTCCCTGGCGCAGCGAGCCCGGCACCGGCGCGGGTACGCGGGGCCTGCGGCTGACGCCGGACGCGTACCGCTTAAGCCACATGAACCGCTGCCCGACCCGCAGCACGAAGAGGAACTCGGTCCCGTACAGGACGGCCGTCCCGATGTTCGAGTTCATCTGGGCGGCCAGGGCCACCACAAGCACGATGTCGCCGGCCGACGCCTGCCCGCGCAGCACCAGGACGACGACCAGCACAATCGCGCCGATGTATCCGAGCGCGCTTACCGTGGCGTCGATCGCCTGGAGGCCGCCCACCCGCCAGCTTGCCCGGTTGCGCTGGCGGATCACGCTGTCCGATACCCGGTGGTGCCGTTCGTGCAGCAGGCTCGTCAGGCCGTAAACGCGCAGCTCGCCCGCCGACGACTCGGACGTCCCGAGCTCGAACAGGTGCCTGCGCAGCCGCTCGGTCTCGCTCGTGGCCTCCTGGGCCGCCACCTTGAGATCGCGGATCAGCTTGCCGAACCAGAACGAGACCAGCGCCAGCGCGGGCAAGATCAGCAGGAGCGGGTCGACCTGGACCAGCAGCACGGCGGTCAGGGCCAGCGTCGCGACTACCCGCAGCAGTCCCGCCGTGGCGTTCACCATGCTCGTCAACCGGTACTGCTCTTCCCTGATCCGCTGCACCTGGTCGAGGTACTCGGGGCGCTCGAAATGGGCGAGCCCCTCGGCGCCGCCGACCAGTTCCATCAGGCGCCGGCTGGCGACCGCCCCGGCTCGCTCCTGGACGGTGAAAAGGCAGTGCACGTAGTAGAAGACGCAGGCCAGCGCCCCGCCGAGCGCCAACGCCAGCAGCCCGGCGGCCAGCAGCGCGTTCCGGACGTCGCCGGAAATCGCGGCATTCACGAGCAGCTTGGCGCCCAGCGCCATGATGGGGGTGGCGACCGCGAATACCACGCCCGTGAAGAGCTGGAACGCGGCGGCCAGCGGCGCGGCCCTGAACCCGATCCCCATGAGCTCCGCGTACGCCCGAATCGTCTCACGCATGTCCGGCCTGCACCTCTCCCCGGCTCGGGGCCGATCCTGGGTGGTCATCGCCGGCCGCGGGCTCGGCGAACCTGGCGGCCTGGAGATCGAACATCCGCGCGTACCGGCCCTGCGCGCCCATCAGCTCGGCGTGACTGCCGTCCTCGACGATGGCGCCTTGCTCGAGCACGACGATCCGCTCCGCGCAGCGGACCGTCGAGAAGCGGTGCGAGATCAAGATGGTGGTGAGCCCGGCCGTCAGCTCCAGGAACCGCTCGTAGATCTCTGCCTCAGCCCGGACGTCAAGTGCGGCCGTGGGCTCGTCGAGAATCAGCACCCGCGCGCCCGCGTCCACCGCGAACATCGCCCGGGCCAGCGCGATCCGCTGCCACTGGCCGCCGGACAGGTCGGTGCCGCCGGTGTACTCGGGCGAGAGGATCGTCTCCCAGCCGTTCGGCAGGCCCTCGATCAGCGCCAGCGCCCCGGCCCGCGTTGCCGCCGAGCGCAGCCGCTCGGCGTCGCCGGCGTACTGCGGCGCGCCCATGCTGATGTTCTCCGCCACGCTGAGGTGGTACTTCGCGAAATCCTGGAACAGCACCCCGATCCGGGCGCGCCAGGCCGCCGGGTCCACTTCCGACAGGTCCTGGCTGTCGACGCGGATGCTGCCCGCCGCCGGGGAGTAGAGGCGGCACAAGATCTTCACCAGCGAGCTCTTGCCGGCCCCGTTTTCCCCCACGATGGCCAGCGAGCGGCCAGCCTGGATCCGCAGGCTGACCCCCTTGAGCGCGTCCTGGCCGCCCCCGGGATAGCGGAACCGGACATCGGACAGCTGGATCTGCTCGGCGGGGAACGCGGCCGGCAGCTCTGCGGTGACCCCATCCGCCGGCGTAGGCTCGCCGCCAATCCGCGCGCGCAGGCCCATGACCTTCGGCACGGACACGGCGGCGAAGGACAGGAAGGCGTTCTGGTCGTCGAAGGCCGTGTAGTTGTTGGCCAGGCCCAGCGCCTGCGTGTAGACCGCCAGCCCGGCCAGCCCGAGCTCTCCGTGGGCGGCCGCCCAGGCCAGCAGCCCGTAGGACAGGAAGTTGATCGCGGTCAGCGTTCCCGTGCAGCCGAAAACCGCCCGGGCGCGCGGCCGCCGCTGGCGCCAGATCGGCTCGAGGGCGGCCTCCCAGGCCGTGCCGAACCGGCCGAGCACCCAGCCGAGCATGCCCCACATGCGCAGCTCCTTGGCCGCGGGCGCAGTGGTGGCGAGCTCCCGCAGGTACTCCGCCTTGCGCAGCGCGGCGCTCTGCTCGTAGCCGACCTGGCCGACCCGGAAGTACTCACGCTGCATGAAGTGAACGACGACCGGCCAGGCCACCAGCCACAACAGGCCGATCCACCAGTGGAACCACAGCAGCACGGCCGACGCCGCGAGTGCCCGCAGCCACGCCGGCACCACGGTCGCGAGCGCTCCCACCGCCAGGCTCGGGCGATCGTTGTCCGATAAGCCGAGCCCGCGGACGATCCGTAACCCGGCCAGCACCTCAGGGTCGGTCAGGTGCGCCATCCCGGTTGGCTGGGCGACCGCTTCCATCACCCGTTCCTGGAGATCCCGGTCGACCTCGCGGCCCAGCATCTCGCCCAGCGTCATCAGCATCGGCCCGACGGCCTGCTGCGCCAGGACCAGGACGCCCGCCACGACCAGCAAGAAGATGAGGTGATGACCGGCCGGGGACGAGAATCCCCCGTGCAGTGCGGCGGGGGATGCCCCGATCAGCAGTCCCGTCGCCGTCGCGACCGCGATCGGCAGCAGCGCCGCCGCGACGATTCCGAGGGCGCCAGCGCAGGCCTTGACCGGGCTCACCTTGGGCAGCACCCGCACCAGCGCGAGTATCCCCTGGAGCGTCGGGGGCACGCCGGGCCGTTTCAGCCGGCCGAGCCCGGATCGCAACGTCTGCATAGGCCATCCCACTCGCCGCATCGGATGTTCGCGTTTCTCGCCAGAAGGTAGGGACGGCGGTTACAAACGCTGTAACCCCGGCCGCTACCTCAAGAAGGCATGACGATCACTCAGCAACCGGGCGGGCCATCGTGGAAGACGGCAAGTGGGCGAGCAGCAAGCGCATTACGGTGCGGTTCACGGGAGGCCGGGCCAGAGTCGGCCCTGTCACCGCAGGCCAGGCGAACATGCGCCGCTGCGTCCTGGAAGACGATCCGTCGAGCATCAACGCGCGCCTGATCCTGGCGCCCCCGGCGGACGCGGCGCCCGACCAGATCGCCGAGCTCGTCACGGTGCTGGTGCTCCGGCACGAGGGACTGCGCACGACGCTGCCGGCTTCCGCGCCGGGGAGGCAGTCGGTGGTCGGCGCGGGCGAGCTGACGATGGCGGTCTACGAATCCGGCGGTGACTCCGACGGGTGCGCACTCGACGTCGCCGGGCGGATGCGGGCCATCCGGTTCGACCCCGCTGCCGAGCTGCCGATCCGGGTGGCGGTGATTGTCACCGATGGCATCCCGGCCTGGGTGATCTTCGTGCTGAGCCACGTGTCGGTTGACACCATCGGCCAGCGCCTGTTCCGGCGCGAGTGGACAGCGCTCGCCGCCGGCGAGCAACTGCCGCCGCCGGCCGCGATGCAGCCGGTGGACCTTGGCGAATGGGAGCAGACCGCGGCGGGCCAGCGCCGTATCAACTCCCCGCTGCGGTACTGGGAAGACCTGCTCCACACCACGCCGCAGGCGATGTTCGCCGCCCCCGGCATCGGGCCGACGGACTGGATGCTGCCCAGGCTCGAAGTCCGCTCCCGCGCCGCCGCGCCGGCGCTGGCGCGGGTCGCCGCCCGTACCGGGGCGAGCCCGGGCACCGTCGTGCTGGCCGCCATGTGCGCCCTGCTCGGCTACCGGCTGAGCGTCCGCACGTGCGTCGTGGCGATCGTGGCCGTCAACCGGTTCTTCCCCGAGCTGGCTGACTACTTCGGCACTATCGCCCAAGACGGGCTGATGTCAGCCGGCCTGGACGTCGCCACGTTCGACGAGCTGGTCGGCCGCGTCCGTGACAGGTCGCTCGCCGCCTACCGGCGCAGTCACTTCAACCCGGAAGAGCTCTGGAAGCTGATCGCGCGGGTGCAGGACCAGCGGGGGACGCACTGGGCGCGCGATTGCGTGTTCAGCGATCCGACCGGGCTGACGGCGTCCGGGCTGGCGCCGGCCTCCGTCCCCGGCGGGGATCTTGACGCCGGTGGCATGAGCGAACCTGACATCCAGCTCACCTGGGTGGAGTCATCGTGGGTACCGTCCAGGCTCCAGATAACGGCCGACCGGCTGGACGGCGAGGTCGAGCTCTCCATGTGGGCAGAGCCGCAGTGCCTGCCCGCGCCGGACGCCGAGGAGTTCGCCGCCGCGCTCGTCCGCCTGATCACCGAGGCGGCCGGACGCGACGTCCCCCTCGGCGAGCTCAGCGCGCTGGCCCGGTTCCGGCCGGTCGAGCGCGGTGCCGGATGGTACCTGATCGACTCGTGCTGGATCGAGCTTGACGCGGTCAGGCGGCTGGTCAGCGACGTGCTTGGCGGTCTGCCCAGCCTGGTGGCGCCGGTGCCGGACGCCGCGCTCGGCCATCGCATTGAGTGCTATGTCGCCGCCGGCGCGCGGTCCCTGTCGCCCGAGCGGGTCCACGCCGATTGCGTCGCGGCCCTGAACATGTGGCCCGGCGCGATGGCTCCCCATCACTACGTCATCTGCGAGAAGGCCCCGGCCGAGCCCGGCGACGTCGCGGGCTGGCAGGCCCAGGACCGCGTCGCCAGCGGCAGCGGGCGCAAGCTGGCGGACGCGGTTGTCCTCCAAAATGGCGACGTGAATTTCTGACGCGGCCGACTGCATAGTCGAGGAAAGGAGCTGCTGGGCGCGGGGGAGAAGTCCGACATGAAAGGCGGGCTATGAACCTCGTGATAGCTACCAAGCCGAAACCGCCCGCATGCCGGCCCGTCGCGGCCACCCGATGAGCGACCTGGCCTGCGCCGTCCCGGCTACGTGGGACAAGCTCTACCGGGACAACGTGACCTGGGTGCTCCGGCTGATGGTCGGAAAGGTCGGCAACTGGCCGGACGCGGAGGACCTGACCGCCGATGTCTTCCTCACAGCGCTGCCCCGGCTGCGCGCCGAGGCCGATGCCAGGCAGGTCAGGGCCTACCTGCGGGCTACTGCCCGGACGGTGCTCGCCGGCTACTGGCGCTCGACCTTTACGAGCGAGGCGACGGCGGCCCAGCTGGCCGTGCTGGCCGGGTTAGAGCCTGATCGCGGTGACAGGGGCAGCGTGACCCAGTTGCGGGCGAAGCTGATCCTGGACGCCCTGCCCAGGCGCTATCAGCAGGTTCTCCAGCTGCGGTTCTTACTCTCCTGCTCGCTGGAGGAGACCGCGAGCGAACTCGGCGTCTCGCTGGCCAATGCGAAGGTCATGCAGCACCGGGCGCTGAAGCTGGCCGCAGAGCTGGCGGTCAGCGCTGAGTAGCTTCTGGTGCGATACGCGGCCATTATTGATAGTGCCGAGACGTACGTGCCGCATCATGCCGAATGGGCGTTCAGCGAGCATCCAGTGGTAACGGCGGATCTGGTCAGCGATATCCGCCGGCTCTGCCGGGACGGCCACAACGTGCTGGTCGTCATCCGGGGCATGGACGCGGGCCTCAGTGCCGCGCTGCTCGCGGCCGGGGCCTGCGTGCTGCAGGGAATGGACGAGAGCATCTCCACGCTCGCGACTATTGTCGGCCTGATGCTGACCGACTCGGGAAGCCGCGCTGATGACGCGGCCGAGCGGGGCAGCCGGGTGCCGAATCTGTCCGATCGGGAGACCTCGGTTCTGCGGGCCTACACGTCCGGCCTGACGCTGGAAGCGGTCGCCAGGAAACTCGGAATCCGGCAGAGTACCGCCAGGACCTACCTCAAGCGGGTCAAGGAGAAATATCAGCAAGTCGGGCGCCCCGCGTATACCAAGCTCGACCTGGCCTCGCGAGTCAGGGAAGACAACCTTGGCTCAACCGCGGAGCGGATCGTCCCCGTGCACAGGGACGGCATGGTCGTGAAAGTCAAGCCGCGCGGCACCTATCTGATCGAAGTCACCCTCGGCTCAGCCGCCGGGGGCGCTTGCGTCCTGGTGATGCTGGCATGGGGGATTGACGCACCAGCGACCTGAATGGCAACTGAATAATGGAAAAGGGAGGCGTCAGTGGCAGTATGGCCGCGCACCAGCGTCGCAGCATACATAGAGCGGGCCGCAGGCCTTAAGGTGAGACAACGGCAGGAAGCTGTGGCTTAGGCGGGTGCGGATGGCCAGGGGGTTCTGGGCGGCTCGCCGTCCTGGGTGGGTCGCGGGCGGGGCGCTGCTGGCAGTCGCGTCGCTGACGGTGTGGCTGCTGAGAGCGAAGTCGGGCGGGGATACCGCCACCGTCTTGTCGCTGACGGTCTCGATCGTGGCGCTGGGCGTCGCTGTCTGGGGGTTGCGGCCGGCGCCGTCGCTCAGCCAGACAGCGCGTGATCTCGCTGGCCGGGTCGCCCAGGAGCGGGGGCGGGCGCGGCGGCAGGCGCTGGGCATGACCGGGGACGCGCAGCCGGCGGAGCTGGCGTTCCGGCCACCGCTGCCAGGTGAGGAACTGGTCCGGTGGCGGTCGGATGGCGGGGTCCAGCAAGGCACATTGAGCGACGCGGCGGCGTACTACCAGTCGCTTGAGCGCGGCCGGCTTGTCGTGCTCGGCGAGCCGGGGGCGGGCAAGACCGTGCTCGCGACTCAGCTGGTCATCGACCTGGCCAAAGCGCTGCCGGCGGGGGAGCTGCAGCCGGGTGCGCGGCCGGTAGCGCCGGTGTGGCTGAGCTTGCCGTCGCTGGACCTCGGCGAACCCGCGTCGCTGGGCCGGCTGAGCGCCGAGGAGCTCGAGGCTCGCCTTGACGGCCTGATCGCCGCGCAGGTGTCGCAGGACTACCAGATCGCCGCGGTAGCGGCGCAGCGGCTGGTCAGGGAGCGATGGGTGCTGCCGGTCCTGGATGGCCTGGACGAGATGGACTCCTCGGCCGCCCGCGCCGGCGGAACCCGGCCGCTGGCCGCGGCGGTCGTGCGGGCCCTGAACGCCGGCACGGGCAGGAGACCCGTGGTGCTGGTATGCCGGCATGCCGAGTACGGGCAGCTAGCACGATCGGCCAGCCGCCCAGGGGAAGACCCCGTCCTGCAGGACGCGACGCAGATCGTCTTGCAGCGCCTCGATGCGGAGGCGATCTGCGAGTTCCTGGCCAGGCGCTTTCCCGGCGGGCGGGCGGGCGAGCCGGATGCCCGCTGGGCGGATGTCTGGCACGCCCTGCGCCGCGGCCCCGCTGCCGGTCAGGAGGACAGCCTGGCCGATGCGCTGTCGAGCCCATGGCAGCTGTTCCTGGCCACGGCAGCCTACAGCGGCCCCGGCACCGATCCGAGCGAGCTGACCCGGCTCCCGGCCAGCACGCTAGGCGAGCGCCTGCTGGCCCAGTTCATCCCGGCCGTTACGAGCAGTACCCCAAGGGGCGACGGCGAGTTCTACCCGGCTAGTGAGGCGAGCACCTGGCTCGAAACCCTGGCCAGGCACCTTGAGGGCACCAGCAAGCACCTGGGCTGGTCGGCGACCGACCTGCGGCTTGAGCGACTATGGCCGATCGGCGGGCAGAAAGCCGTCCGGTGGCTCAGCGCACTCGTCATCAGCGGCATCACCTGTGCCGCGTTCGCCCTGGCTGGCCTGGTGTGGGCTGCTGAAAACGGGCGCTGGTACCCCGACACGCGACCCGCCTGGATCGGCTTCGGCTGCGGAGTTATCGCGGTGATCGGCAGCGTCATCTATTTCACTCGCAGCACGGATCGGACTCTGCAGCGACTCGACCTGAAGCTCGGCTCGGCCGCGGCGCGCAAGAGGCTGGCGGGAGGGCTGCTGATGGCGCTGTCGGTCGGAGGCGGCGGCGTGCTGGGACTGGGGCTGACGTACGGGCACTTGCCCGGGTTTGCTGGCGGGTCGCCGGAAGGGCTCGCCGGCACGCTGACGCTGGGGCTGGCCATCGGGCTTGCGATCGGGCTGGCATTCGGGCTGCAAGGAACATTCTCTCTTGCCGAAAGGCCGACGAGCGTGATGCGGCAGAACCTGGCGTACGTGGTAATGGTCGGGCTGACATTCGCCGTCGCGAGCGGCCTGGCCAGTGAGCTGGCCGACAGGCTCAGGGACGACGTAGGGATCGTGCTGGCCACCGCGCTTGGCCTGGCGTTCGCGCTGACGCTCGGGCTGGATGTGTGGGTCCGGTACCTCATCGGATGCTCAGTCGCCCGCAGGCGGGGGCTGCTGCCCAGGCGGGTCGGGCGGTTCCTTGACTGGGCCTATCAGGCGAATCTGCTTCGCATGTCCGGGACGGCCATACAGTTCCGGCATCGTGAATTGCAGGCCTGGCTCACGGCCCCGGCCAGGGTTTCCCCCGTCCCGGCAGTGCGGCCCGAAGCCGCGCCACAGCAGCCCGCCGCCGCGCCGGCCGAAACCGCGCCAGAGCAGGCCGAAGCCGCGTCCTAGTCCGAGTTGCCGCGGCTAGCCTGACCCGATCAGCTGGACTCCGCTGGCGCGCATTTCCCTGACGGCCTCGGCCGTGGTGTCGGCTCCGACCCCGGCGGTCAGGTTGATCAGGACTCGGACAGCGAAGCCCAGCCGTGCCGCGTCGGCCGCCGTCGCCCGGACGCAGTAGTCCGTCGCGATCCCGGCGATGTCGACGGCGGTCACCCCCCGCGCGGTCAGCCAGTGGCCGAGAGACTGCCCGGGCACGGCCTTGGCGGCGGGATCGGCCCGCTGCCCCAGCGCGGCGGCGCAGCCGCTGCTCACGCCCTCGAATCCGCTGTAGGCGGCGGCGTGCTCGCCCTTGAGGAAGACCTCGTCGAACCGGGTCGTGTCCAGGTCGGGATGGAACTCGGTGCCCCGAGTCCCGGCGACGCAGTGCGGCGGCCAGCTGCTGACGTAGTCAGGCCGGGCGGAAAAATGCGCTCCCGGGTCAACGTGGTGGTCCCGGGTGGCCACGACATGCGCGTACTGGCGGGCATCCGCGCCGTTGAGGTACCTGGTGATAGCCGCGGCTACGGCGGCGCCGCCCGCGACGGCCAGCGATCCGCCCTCGCAGAAGTCGTTCTGGACATCGACGACGAGCAAGGCCCGCGCGGCCAGGGCCCCCAGCGGGGCTGTGTCAGCAGAAGATGGCATACCTGGGAACACTCCAGAACACTAGGCGGTACGGCTGTGATGATAGGCCTGCGAGGCAGGAGCGCCGGCTAGGGACATGGCGCGTGATTGACGGTACTGTTTGGCCATGTTCGCCGGTCCGCGTTTCACCGGCCGCTAGCCGCATGAGGCTGAGCCTGTGCGTCGATCCCGGTCGCCCGTGGCCGCAGGTGCTCGAGCTGGCGCGGCGGGCCGACTCAGGGGGCTGGCACGCGGTCTACCTGTGCGATCACTTCATGCCGCACGATCGGGCCGGGCGGGCGACCGGCGGGCCGATGCTGGAGTGCCTGACTGTCCTCGCGGCGCTGGCGGTCAGGACAACGGCCGTCAGGCTGGGCAGTCTGGTCCTCGGCAATACCTGCCGGCACCCCGCGGTCGTTGGGCACATGGCCGCTTCCCTCGACCAGATCAGCCAAGGCCGGCTGGTGCTGGGGATCGGCGCCGGCTGGGACCCGAACGAGCACGCGGCCTACGGCATCCGGCTGCCACCGTTCGGTGACCGGGTCGCGGCACTGGACGAAGCCTGCGCGGTGATCCGCTCCCTGGCCGGTCACACCCGGCTGCTGGTCGGCGGCGGCGGGCAGCGGGTCATGAAGGTGGCGGCCAGGCATGCCGATGTATGGCACGCCTGGGTCGGCCCGTCGGAGCTGGCGAGCAAGAACGCGGTACTCGACCGCCTCTGCGAGGCCGCCGGACGCAGTCCCCGTGAGCTGGCCAGGGCCACGGGCGCGACTGTCCGGGTGCGGTCAGGTCCGGGCAGTCGCCGGCCGGCAGGCGATCAGGATGTGCGCGGAACGCTGCCGGAAGTCCAGGCCCGGCTAGCCGAGTTCAGCGAGGCTGGGGCTGATGAGTTCATCGTCCGGGACGACGCGAACCTGCCGGTGGCGCACGCGCTGGCGCAAGTCGATACCCTCACCCGCGCCGTGCTGCCCGGCCTGACCAGGTAGCGCGCGGCAGCGCCCGCGCCGCTCACTCGCTAGCGCGGCCGGCCAGGGGTGCGGTTGGCAGCACCGGGCGGGAGGTGGCACCCTGGAAGCGTTATGCATGCGCGTGGACTGGCCGCGACGGCCTCGCTCCCTGGTCATCACCTGGCCCTGGCCCTGGGCGGCGGCGGGCTGGCGCACTTCATCGTGCGGCTGTTCATCTGGCACGAGATCGGGCGGCTGGTCCGCTACCTCTGGCGGATCCCGACGGTCGGGCCGTTCATCGTGATAGCGCTGGGTCTTGCCCTCGTCGGCCTGGTTATCTGGCGGCGGATCCACGGACCTGTCTGGGCAGGCCGCAGGCGCGGCGGTTCGGCGGGCTATGGCAGCGGTACCGGCCCGCGCGACTGGTGAGCTGCTAGTTCCAGCGCTCGAAGGGCTCGTCGATGGTTTCCCCGGCCAGGAAGCGCGGCAGGAGTTCGGGCAGGCGGCCCGGGTAGAAGCGCTCGCGGCTGCCGGTGATCTCGGCCACGTGCCACCAGCGCGCGGCAACGTAGTCCTCGGTCTCTTCCGGCGTCCGGGCGCCGTCGACGATCGGCGGCTGCTCAGCGGCCAGCCGGGCGTGGACCACCACCTCATGCTGAAGACGCCGTTTGCCGCGGGAGCGCCAGGTCGAATCCCGCCGCCAGGCCGGCGGGCTGATCTGGGCGCGATCGAGGACCAGGCCTGTTTCCTCCCAGATCTCCCTGACAGTGGTGTCCAGGTAGGTCTCGCCGGGCTCGACTCCGCCGCCGGGCAGCTCCCACCACCCGTCTGGCGTCTCGTCCGGGGTCAGGACATGGAATAGCAGCACCCGCCCGCTCGCGTCGGTGAGCACCACGCGGACCGCATGCCTTTCCAGGTCATAGCGCAACTCGTTGAAATTTTTCACCACAAGGCCAAGCCTGTCATGCCCGGTCCCAAGACGGCTTCCGGGCGCCCGGTTGACGGGGGGAGCCTGCGGGCATCTTGCGGAGCCGTCAGGCGGGTGCACGCTCGGGCCTGCTGGCGGATGATGTGTCGTGCCACTGCTCGCGACCCGGATGAGGAAGTGCCCACCATGACGCTGTCCATCAAGGACCTGTTCTCTGTTGCCGGCAAGACCGTCCTGGTCACCGGGGGCTCCCGTGGCATCGGCGAGATGATCGCCGCCGGGTTCCTCGCCAATGGCGCGAAGGTCTACATCAGCTCCCGCAAGGCTCGGGTCTGCGACGAGACCGCGGCGCGGCTGAGCGAGGAGTCGGGCGGGTCCTGCGTCTCGATCCCGGCCGACCTGTCGACGGTCGATGGCGTGACCGCGCTCGCCGCCGCGCTGGGCGACCGGGAGGATCGCCTTGACGTGCTCGTGAACAACGCCGGCGCCTCCTGGGGTGCCCCGCTGGACGACTTCCCGGAAAACGGCTGGGACAAGGTGATGGACACCAACGTCAAGGGAGTGTTCTTCTTGACCCAGCGGCTGCTGCCGCTGCTCGAAGCCGCCGCTACCGCCGAGTCGCCGTCGCGAGTCGTCAACATCGGCTCGATCGACGGGATCAGGACCTCGATCTTCGACAACTTCTCCTACGGGGCGTCCAAGGCCGCGGTGCACGCACTCACCAGGCAACTCGCCGCGCCGCTGGCCCGGCGGCACATCCTGGTGAACGCTGTCGCGCCCGGTCCGTTCCCGACCTGGATGCTCAGCACCGGCGTCGGCGGGGGCGGTAACGTGGCGGACACGGACTGGAGCCCGGTCAGCGAGCGCAACCCGCGCGGACGAATCGGCACGCCCGCTGACATCGCCGGGACCGTCCTCTTCCTCGCCTCCCGGGCCGGGGAATTCATCGTCGGCGAGACCATCGTCTGCGACGGCGGCCTCGCCGCCAGCTAGGCAGGAGAGCCGGCCGCTGACCTGCTCGGCAAGGTCCGCTCATGCTCCTGCGTCAACCGCCGGGCGGCGCTGGGAGTCATAAGGGGAGCGGCTGGTCCTCACCTCAGGCAAGGGGTGCTGTCCGCTCCCGCGAGATTGGCAGGACCTCATGCCTGGTGGTTCACGGCGGCGTAGCACCCCGGAACGGCTTCGGCGTCGGCTTGCCGTGGTCCTCGCAGCAACTGTCCTGCTGTGGATCACGGCGACAGTCGTCCTGCAGGGAATGCACCGGACGGTCGAGTCGGTACGCGGCAGCACGTCCCCCGCCTATCTCGATGTGATCAAGGCGAACGCGGCCCTGTCCGACGCGGACCGCGCGGCCTGGCAGAGCTTCAGGAGCGGGGACGCTCAGTTCACCGGGCCCGGGCTGCAGTTCCAGGATGACATCACCAACGCCAGCCAGGATCTCGAGCGGCTTGCCGCGTTGTCGGGCGGCGCGGGCAGTCAGCAGCTCGAGACCGTCAGCGGGCAGCTCGTGAACTATCAGGCTCTCGTGGAGCAGGCGGACGCCGCCTACCGGGCGGACACCGCGATGGGAAGCGCCGGCAGTCACGAACTGGGGTTCGCGTACCTGAACTACGCCTCGCACTCAATGCGCGATCCGGGCGGCCTGCTGGCAACTATCAGCGAGCTGCAGGCCGCTGACCGGCGGACCGTTGACGGGCAGCTGGCCTCGCCATGGGCGGACCCCGCGCTGTTCTCCGCGCTGGCGCTGGCCGGCCTCCTCGGGCTGGGTGCCATCCTGGCGACTCAGGGTTTCCTGAGGCGCAAGTTCCGGCGGATGACCAGCCCCCCGCTGCTGATGGCGGCGGCCCTGGTATGCGGCCTGACGGTCTGGATGGCTGTCGTGATCCTGCCTGCCGACGCGGCCTTCGCTGCCGCCCGGGGGACGGCCCTGCCCAAGCTCACCGGGATCTGGCAAGCCCAGATCCGCGCCGTGGACGCCGGGGCCGCCGCGCTGCGCGCGAACACTGCTGGGAATGCCGCCGCTGACGCGTTCGGCGGCCTGGCCGTGACGGCGACCCAATCGGCCAGCGGCGCGCTCGACGCTGATCTGGCCGCGACGGGGGACACCGGCGGCCTGCCGGTCGGAATCCCCGCCCTGGCTGCCGCGATCGCAGCCCTTGCCTGGCTGGGGATCAAGCCCCGCATGGACGAATACCGGGGGTCCCAGTGACCAGCATCAGCATGCGGCGGCGCACTTCACTCCTGATCCTGGTGCTCGTACTCCTGTGTGCCTTCTGGCTGCCCGGCTGCGGAAGCCGGAAGAGCGGTCAGGCCGTCGTCACGGTGCTCGGACCGTGGACCGGGGCCGAGCGGGGCGGCTTCCTGGCGATGATCAGCGGTTTCGAGAAGCGATACGGAATTCAGGTCGACTACACGGGCACCCGCGACGCCGACGCCGTGCTCGCCAGTGACCTGAAAAACGGCAATCCGCCCGACTTGGCGGTCCTGGCCACGCGGGGCGAGCTGAGTCAGTTCGCGGCCGCGGGTAGCCTCACGCCAATCGACGGAGCGCTTGACCTGAAGACGCTGGCTCGTCAGTACGCACCCGGCTGGGCGCGCCTCATGCAGGCGGCCGGGCCTTCCGGCCGCCGGCACTACTACGCGATCCTGGTCAAGGCGACGCTGAAGAGCCTTATCTGGTACGACCCGGCGAACTTTCCGGCCCGTGACCTCGCCCTCCTTACCTCACCAGGCCTGACCTGGCGCAAGCTCATGAGTCTTACGAAAGGCCTGATGGCCGCGGGCAGGACACCGTGGTGCGCGGGAATGGCGGACGGCTCCAGGTCCGGCTGGCCCGGGACAGACTTGATCGAAGACATCGTGCTCCACCAGTCGGGTCCGCGGGTGTACGACCGGTGGGCGGCCGGGACGCTGCCGTGGACGTCAGCGCCGATCAGGCGGGCCTGGCGCACGTTCGGCCAGGTCGCGGCCACTGCGCGTGCCGTCGCTGGTGGCACGGAGTCCGAGCTTGTCACCAGCTACGCCCAGGCCGGCCAGCCCATGTTCACCAACCCGCCCAGGTGCTACCTAGATCACGAGGGTTCCTTCATCACGGGCTTCTACCCGCAAGACAATCTCGGCAGCTTCGTTCACGGTCTCGGCGCCCATCCTCAGCCGGGCGCCGACTTCAGCTTCATCCCCTTCCCGCCACTGACATCCGCGGGCCGGGACGTCGAGGAGGTCTCTGCTGACCTGCTGGGAATGTTCCATAGCACGCCAGCGGCGCGTGAGCTGACTGCCTACCTGACTACCCCGGAGGCACAGGAGGCCTGGACCAGCGCCGGCCAGCGGCGCGCTATCGGTGAATGAGCGGGTCCCGCTCACCGCCTATCCGGATCCGGTATCGCGTGCCCTTGCCAGGATCCTCGTCCATGCCGCCAGCATCCACTTCGACGCGTCAAATTCCATGCCGCAGGTAATGGAGAACGCGTTCGACAACGCGGTCCTGCAGTATCTTGACAGCCCGGCACAGCTGAGCATCATCCTTCGCGGCCTTGACCGGGTACGCAGGTCCGCATATCAGCAACCCAGCGGGTAGCGAAGCCAGGGAATGCCCGTCGGCGTAAACCGGGGCCTGCCGCGACGCGTCATTACAGCGAGCTGACCGAGTCCGGCCGGAGCTATTCAATGCCATTTGAACGGGACGGCCGGCGGCAGACAATTTTTCTGCATAAAAGGGTCATTGCCAGAGAGGATCTACGATGCACACGCCTATCATGCGCATGCTGAGTGCCGCAGCGGCGGCGGGAGCGCTCGCCGGCCTAGCATTAGTCACGGCCGGCGCCATCCCGGCGATAGCCGTGCGGCCCGCGGCGGACGCTCACGCGGCGCGGGCCCCGGCAGCGCACCCCCGGGCACCGTTCGGGCGGGTGTGGAACTCGCTGGCGTACGACCCGGCCCAGCGCAACGTCGTAATGTTCGGCGGTGACACCGGCCGCGACTCGGGTTCCCAGGGCCTGGCACTCGGGACGACCTGGACCTGGAACGGGCGCTGGACCGAGCGGCATCCGGCCAGCTCGCCCTCGGCCCGGACCGGCGCTGCCGTTGTCTATGACTCCGCTACCCGGCAGCTGCTGCTGTTCGGCGGCAGCACTAGTGCCGAGAGCGGCTTCTGCGGCGACACCTGGAGCTGGACCGGCCGGACCTGGCACCGGCTGCATCCCGCCACCTCGCCACCCGCCCGGCACAACGCGGACATGGTCTATGACGCCGCCGCCCGGGACGTGGTCCTGTTCGGCGGGTATGACGGCTCCTATCTCGGCGACACCTGGACCTGGAACGGCACCACCTGGAAACTGCTGCGCCCGGCCGACTCGCCTTCCCCCCGCGACACCGACACGCTCACGTACGATCCGGCGAACAGGGCGGCGATCTTGTACGGCGGATTCAACGACGACTCAGGTCGGCTCGGCGACACCTGGAGCTGGACCGGCAGCAACTGGACCCAGCTGCAGCCCGCCGCCAACCCAGGTCCGCGAAGCTACGGCGCGATGACCTACGACCCGGCGCTCCGCGAGGCACTGCTGATCGGCGGCAGCACCCAGGCCGCGGACCCCACCGGGATCTGGAAATGGAACGGCAAAACCTGGCAGCTGTAGCCCTCAAACCGTGTCGCGTGCATTGACTGGCACAACTGTGAGCGTTAACACTTGGAGGTTGGAAACAAACCACGTCTTCGTAACCAGTCGACGAAGGGAGCGTGCCGTGCGCGTGATCGGGAGACTGCGGCGCATCCAGGCGGCTAACGCGTTAGCCGCTGGCGCAATCAAGAGGACCAGGCGGCCCATGGTCATCGGGGCCGCGGCCGCGCTGGCCGTGAGCCTGGGCGGGTCGCTCGCGGCGACCCAGGCGATCGCACAGGGTCGGCCAGCACAGGGTCGGCCAGCACAGGGTCGGCCAGGACGGGCCGGGGCACCAGCCATGCACCCGGCCAGCCACGGCGGGCTGACGCTGACCAGGCAGTTCTTCGGCAATGCGGTGGAGCCGTACACGGGCAAGAAGACCGCGGTGTTCCGCTACACCCTCAGGAACGGCCATGGCATGTCGGTGCAGATCCTGACCTACGGCGGGATCGTGCAGTCCATCAGCGTCCCTGACCGGCACGGTCACGACGCCGACGTCGTGCTCGGTTTCCGCACGCTCGCCGACTACGTCGCCAAGGTCAGCCCGCCAGTCGTCGCCAACGGCGGTCCGTACTTCGGCGAACTGATCGGGCGTTACGGCAACCGCATCGCCAAGGGCACGTTCAAGCTCAGGCAACCGGACGGCAAGGTCCATACGTACACCCTGCCGATCAACAACGGCGTGAACTCGCTGCACGGCGGACTCGTCGGATTCGGCAACCACATCTGGGCCAGCGAGCCGGTCGCGACCAAGACCGCGGTCGGCGTCAGGCTGGCCTTGGTCAGCCCCAACGGCGACGAGCACCATCCGGCCGGATCACCTGGCTGCGTCCAGGCCTGCACCGGCTACCCGGCCAAGCTCAAGGCCGTCGTCACCTACACGCTCAACAACGCCGGCCAGCTCCGCGTCCACTATGCGGCGACCGACGAGTCCCCGCACCTGAACACGGTGCTCAACCTGACCAACCACAGCTACTTCAACCTCGCCGGCGAGGGCTCAGGCAGCGCCGCTGACCAGTTCATCAGGATCAACGCCGATCGCTTCACGCCTACTGACACCACGCAGATCCCGACCGGCGCGCAGGTCCCCGTCGCTGGCACGCCGTTCGACTTCACCCACCCGCGGACGATCGCGTCAGTCATCGACAACTGCACCAGGCCGAACTCGCTCGGCTGCAAGCAGTTGCTGATCGCCCAGGGACTGGACCACAACTGGGTACTGAACCACAGCGGCCCGACCATGGACGGCCTGCGTTTCGCGGCGACCGCGCTCGACCCGGCCAGCGGCCGCAGGCTCACCGTCTGGACCGACCAGCCTGGCGTCCAGTTCTACACGAGCAATTTCCTCAACGGAACGCTGGTGGGCATCAGCGGCCACATCTACCGCCAGACTCAGGCGTACACTTTCGAAACGCAACACTTCCCGAACTCGCCCAACCAGCCCAGCTTCCCGTCAACGGAACTGCGCGCCGGCAAGACGTTCACAAGCACGACCGTATTCGCGTTCTCGTCATAACGGGCGCCTGAGCTACGCCGGTCCGCCGCTGGCAGAGATTCGCTGGCGGCGGGCCGGCCTAGTCGCGCTGGCGAACTCCGGTCGCATTACCGTTCCCCTTAATTATTTGAAGAACGGTAGTGTGCACGAAGTCGCACTTCCCGCTTCGCGGAGTCTTTCCGGCTCTGGCGCGGAGAGTTGTCGTTGCGCGGAGCGTTTTCCGCACATAGGACGGTCAACACTCCGTGCTGCGAGAAGTCTCCGAGGTAACGACGGAGAACGCTCCGCGATCATGGCGCAAACGACGGAGAACGCTCCGCGATCATGCTCCGGCGCGGGAACTCTCCGCGATCATGCCGCAGAACGAGACTCACCGCGATCACCGGCGCGGCGATCCGTACCGCCGGAACCGAGCCCGCCTCGCAAGAACCGCACCGCGTCGCCTTGCAGGGGCCGGGCCTTGCAGGCCAGGTCGGGACGGGGCGGGTGCCCGGGAGACAACCTACCTGATCATGAGTCACCCGGCTGTTTCAAGGGCAGGTGCGATGTTCCGTGATCATGGCCGGGTCCTTGATCACGGAACATCGTCCAGGTCAGGGAGGCTGTCGCGTGACTCGTGATCAGGGTCGGGGAGCCCTTCGGACACCTTGCGGAACCGTCAGGCGCGAGCACGCCCCGGCGGCCCGGCGGCCCGGCGGCCCGCGACGGCATCAGGGAGGCGCGGGTTGCTGGTCACGCCCGCCTCTGACAGCATCGTGGCCCTCCCTGTTGCTGTCAGCCACTGGTTTTAACAGCAAGGTGGCCCTCCCTGATGTTGTCCTGACAGCAACGGGGAGGGCCACGTTGCTGTCAAAACGGAGCGCTAACAGCAACAGGGAGGGCCACGATGCTCACACTGTCCCAGGCTTACACTGCCCCGGCGGCGCCGTTCCGGAGCACAGCGCACGTCCGCTTGATGTCCGAGATCGGGTGTCGTTTCGCGCATCGATGTTGCCGGATCTAGTGCCCGCCCGGGCGGGCCCTAGATCTTGACCTGCCTCCAGTCAGCCGGCCGTCACCCGGCCAGGTGAACCCCGGCGCGGCTCGCGGATCCAGGCCACGGCCGTAGCCGGAGTGCCTAGGCTGTAACCGCGCGAACCGCAAGCTCCGGGTGTGAACCGTACCTTCCCGTCATCATTCGGTGTTATTGCGATGTAACCGATCTAAGTGTTGTACCGTGACCCGCAAATGTTAAGCAGCCGGATGCTCAGAGTTCCCCCGGACGGCAACTCGGGTCAGGTGAAGGCATGTGCGGAACGACGGAGGCGAGATCGCGCTGGTCGCGGCTCGCCGCCCGGAGTGGCAGGCAGTCCCGGAGAGCGGGCCGGCTCGGTGTCGGTCGGCTCGGTGTCGGTGTCGGTGTCGGTCGGCTCGGTGTCGGCGTGCTCGCGGTCTTCTTGCTGTTCACGGTCCTGTGGACCGGGTCAGCAGCGAGCGCGGCCGTAGCGAGCCGATCGCCGACCCCTGCGCCGGTGAAATATTACATCGTCCCGTCTGCGGGCCACGGCACGGCGAGCCTCTTCCAGATCGCAGCGCTGACGCTCGGCAGCGGCAGCAGGTACATGCAGATCTTCAGGCTCAACAGGGGCCGGCCGCAGCCGAATGGCCGGCGGCTGGAGAGTCCTAAGCTGGTCGAGCCAGGCTGGATACTTGAGCTTCCGCCGGACGCGGCCGGACCTGGCGTGCGCGTCGGCCCGCTTCCCCGGCCGGCTCCCTCGGCCCGCTCGGCACCGCCGGCTCGGTCGCCGTCGCCGTCGCCGTCGCCAGGCCACGCGGCCGGAGCGAACTCGTTCTCGGCGGTCGGCTTTGTCGTCGCTGGCCTGGCACTGGCGGTCGTCGGCGCCCTGGTGCTGTCCGGCGCTCTGGCACTGCCGCTCAGGGGCCGTCGCAGGCAGGTCAACCGACCACGTCGAGGGCACCGGCGTGATGGAGCCGGTCGTCCCTGGAGCCCGCAAGAGGCGCTACCGCCATCGGCCGCCGATCCGGGTGGTTGGCCCCGGCCGGCCGCTGACTGGCCGGCTGGTGACTGGCCCGCGGACCATCCGAGCCGGCCGCAGGAGGCGGTGGATTACCGGGGGTGGCCCGCGGATCATCCGAGCCGGCCGCAGCGGGCCGTCGATTACCGGGGCCCGGGGTACTACGGGCCGCCGGGGACGGGACCTGGCGCTGGCTTCGGCCAGCCCGTTCCTGTCGCTCAGGTCGGCTTCGCCGGGACAGCGCAGCGCCAGCGCGAATCGGCGCAAGCGCCGCGCCAGTGGCATCCCTTGCCGCCGCGCGCCGAACGCGCGCACGGGCAGGTGGTCGAGTCGCGGGTGGAGGAGTCGCGGTCGTCGGCGGAGGCCTTGCGCGTTGCCAGCTTGCTGATCTCGGGGGCTGAGGCGGAAGCGGACAAGATCCGGGCGGAGGCGACCACGCTCCGCGAACAGGCAACCGCGCAGGCCGAGGCAGTCCGGGAAGCGGCCGAGCGGGAGGCGGAAGGGCTGCGGGCATCAGCGCGCGCCATGTCCGCCGAGCTCGGCGAAGTGGCCGCGTTCGTCGCGCAGAGACTTGGCATTCCCGCTCGGCCGGATGCTGAGCCAGGCCATGACCTGGCCACGCCCGAGGTTACCGAGGTCACGCCGACCGAGCCGGCCACGTCCGTGCGAGCCGATCCCAAGCCGCGCACCGATCCCAAGCCCCGCACCGATCCCAAGCGGCGCACCGATCCCAAGCCCCGCACCGCGCCGGCGGCGGAGCCGGGTCAGCGGTCCCGGCAGCAACGGGCCGCCCGGATGATGGTCGCCGGGTCCATCGGCCTGGCCTTGCTCGGCACGGTGTCAGGAACGACCGAGGCCTTCCTGCACGGGTTCTCGTTCTTCGTCTTCCGATCGGCCGGGACGGGCGCGACGCTCGGCAACGGCCCGCGCGAAGACCAGGGTCCCGGCCAGCCCGACGCGCCGGGAGCTCATCATCGCGACGCAGCGCGCCATCACCACCAGGTCCATCATCACCGGCCAGCGAAAGGCCGCACGGGCGGAAGCGCGCAGTAGTTACTCAGCACGCAGCACCCGCGCAGCGAAAGGTGTGGCTCATGCCGAATACCGCCGTCGACACCTGGATGAAACAGGACTTTGTGTTTTCAGCCGGAACCCTCCGGAAGCAGTCGGCGATGCTCTTCCTCCTGCGGCTGCCCGCGCTGATCCCGCTGTTGCTCATTGCGCGCCCTGCGTTCGGCGGCGACAGCGCCGTGCTCAACAGCATCGAGGCCGACGTGCTGGGAACGGGAGGTGAGATCTGCCTTTTCCTGACGCTGCTGGTCACCCCGGTGATCACGGTCACCCGGCAGCGATGGGTCGCCCCGCTGCGCAGGTGGTACGGCATCATGTTCGCGATCACGGCCATCACCGACGCGGTCATCGCCTCCATCACCACCGAATTCGTCGGCGGTGTGCTCGGACGGCTCGCCGGGCACAGCTTCCTGCTTGTCGGATTCCTAGCGGTCTTGCTGACCTTGCCGCTGCTCGTGACCGCCAACACCCCGGCGCAGCGCTGGCTTGGCCGGTACTGGAAGCAGTTGCAGCGAATGACCTACGTGGTCTGGGGCCTGCTCATCTTGCACCTGATGCTGCTTGAGGGATTCGGCGCTGATACCGGCCCGGACGACGGAGACCTGATCTTCCACCAGAAGCTCCTTCAGGCGGTGGCATGCTCGATCCCGCTGCTCGTACTCAGGCTGCCGCCCGTCACCCGTTGGATCGCCAGGCAGCAGAAGGCCGGCCAGCAGCGCCGGGTTTACCTGGCGGTCCTGCCGCTCGCCGCGATGTTCGTGCTGGGGTTCATCTTCATCTGGAACGAGCTGATCTTCAAAGGCACCATGGCGATCACGTTGCACCAAGCCGACGATTGAGTAACGCCGCAGTCGCCGTGTTAAGCCGGTTATAAGCCGGCCATAAGGGCGGCGTCGTACGTTCCTTTCAACGTTCATCTACGAGAAAGGAATCGCTGATGAAGGTGCTCAAGCACCTGTCGGTCGGCCTCGTCACCGTGGCGACGATGCTGAGCCTGGCCCAGGGCAGCGCGTTCGCCGCGAAGCCGGCTATCAGCCCGCAAGCCAACAACTCCACTAAGCCGTGCTGGGTGGCCACACCCGGTGCCGGATCCGTGACTGTCTACATCGGAGCAATCAACCACTGCATCAGTAACACGGACAGCATGTGGTACATGGGTAAGGTCAAAGTCACAGCCGTTTCGAGCACCGAGTGGAGCATCGTAGTCACCGACGGGGCCTGCGACGGCATCGGTGACTTCTGGCAGGCCCACGAGGCCGGCGGCGGCACATACAACTTCGGCGACAGCAGCGGATGCAGCGGCAAGGGAACGTCCTACACCATAGCGCCGAGCAATCTGGCGACGACATCGGTCAACTGGTGGGTTACGTGGGGCGGATGGACTTCTGCGGCTTACGCCTTCCCGGCGTAAAGCACTGACTTTCCCGAAGCACGAGGGCGTGACGGGCAGGTCACGCCCTCGTGCGGGCACCTGTTAGTGACAGGACCAGGTCGAGCGCGGCCAGGGCGCGAGCCTCGCCTGGCCGGCACCCGGTCTCACGATGAAGTGCTGCCGCGGTCATTGCCTGGTCGCTCGCCTGGCGCTCATCGCCCTCATGCGCAAGTGCCGTGGCCAGCGCCGTCAGGGCATACCCGGCGAGCACCAGAAAACCGGCCCGCTCCGAGATGGCCAGCGCGGCCTCCGCGTACGAGAGGGACTCGCGGTAACGGAGCGCGGCGCACGCGGCTTCGGCGAGGCCGACCAGTGACTCGGCCTCCGGATACAAACCGCGCATTTCGCGCGCCAGGTCGAGCGCGGCCGCATGGTCGGCGAGCGCGTCCTGGGGGTTCCCGGCCCTCAGCTTCAGCCTGCCACGGATGTTGAGGGCGAAGGACTCCGCGAAACGGTCGCCGGTCTCACCGATGATGGCGAGCGCGGCCTCGATGCTGGCTTCGGCCGATTCCTGCCGACCGGCATCGGCGTGAACGGCGGCGATGTCCATGAGCGTCTGCGCTTCCCCTTTCCTGTTGCCGGCCCGCCGGTGAATGGGCAACGCCTGCGTGAGGTGTGTCAGCGCGCGGTCCAGTTCGCCGATCGCGTGCACGCTGTAGCCGAGGTACTGGAGCGCGGACGCCTCCCCGCCGGGGACGCCTGCCCGGCGTGCGGCCCGAACCGCTTCGGTTTGTAGTTCCTCGGCCTCGCGTAGCCGACCCAGCTGGTGGGACACCAGACCGAGATTGTTGAGCGCGACCCAGAGGTTCCGCCGGTCCTGAGTCTGCCGGATCAGCGCGAGTGATCGTCGGTGGAAGCTGTTCGCGGTGGCCAGATCTCCGCTCTCCAGGTGCAGGTTGCCCAGATGGGTCAGGCACGTCAGCGCAAGCGCGGTCCAGCCCGCCGACACCGCGAATTCGTATGCGGCCGCGTAATGATCGGCGGCGTCGCCGAACCGGGCGAGGCAGTGGCTGACCGCTCCGACGTTGAGCCTCATCGCCGCGTGGACTCGCGGGTCCGTGGTGTGCCGGGCAGCGGCGAGCCCGGCCTGGGCGATCCGCAGCCACTGGCCGGTGTGTCTGGTGTGCCAGAAGTAGCTCCTCAGCGCGTGCGCGAGCTGCCAGGTCGTGGTGTGCAGGCCGCGGGAGGACGCGAGCGCCACTGCGGCGACCAGGTTGGCGCGCTCGGCGTTGAGCCAGGTAATCGCGTCGGTCTCGGTCGTGAAGGCGACAGCCTTGGAGTGACCGGTCAGGTCGTCGCCTACCTGGGGCTCCGAACCGCGGTACAGGCACTGTGACGCGGCCCGTGCGGTATCGAGGTACCACGTCAGCACTTGGTCGGTAGCCTCGGCGCGCTCGGCGTGATGCTCTTCGCCGGCGACGTGTTCAGCGGCGTACAGCTGGAGCAGGTCATGCAGCCGGTATCTGCCGGGGCTCGGCTCATCAACGAGATGCATGCCGGCGAGGCGCGCGAGCGCGACATCGGCCGCGGCGGGCGTGGTACCGGCCAGCGCGGCTGTCGCGTCGGCTGTCACGTCGGGGCCAGGCATCAGACTGAGCAGCCGGAAGGTCCGTCGTAGCGGAGCGTTGAGCGTGGCGTAGGACAGGTCGAACGCTGCCCGGACAGCGCTGTTCGGGTCCCCGTCAATGGACAGGGCGGTCAGGCGATCGCCCGTTCGCAGCCGTGCCACGTAGTCGGAGATGGCCGGAGCCGACTGGCCGGTGAGCGCCGCAGCCGCTATTCGCAGTGCCAGCGGCAGGTGCGCGCACAGCGTGATGAGTTCCGTGGTGGCCTGCTGCTCGGCCTCGACGCGCTTGGCGCCCAGCACGTCCGCGAGCAGGGCGCGGGCTTCGGCCGGAGTGAAGACGTGCAGGTCGAGGCGACGGGCGCCGTCGCGCACCAGCAGTCCGTCGAGGCGATCGCGGCTGGTGACCACGACCGCGCAGCCTGGACCGCCGGGCAGCAGCGGCCTGATCTGATCGGCGCTGGCCGCATTGTCGAAGATGATGAGCATCTGGCGGTCAGCAAGCAGGCTCCGGTAAGCGGTCGCCGCGTCCGTCTCGTCGGCTGGGATCCGCTCTGCCGGCATCCCGCATGCGAGGAGGAACCGGGTCAGCATGTCGATCGGCCGTACCGGCGCGTCGGCCGAGTAGCCACGCAGGTCGGCATACAGCTGCCCGTCAGGAAACGCCTGACGAACGCGGTGCGCCCAGTGCACGGCCAGCGCGGTCTTGCCCACTCCGGCCGTGCCGGCAATCAGCGCGATCCGGGCACCGCCTGGGGAACTCGGGTTGACGAGCGCGTCAAGAGCGGCGAGCTGATCGTCGCGGCCGGTGAATCCGCGGGCGTCGAGCGGGAGCTGAGCCGGAACGATCGCGGGCGCCGGCACGGCGATCGGGGTGCGTGCGGTGCCGAGGAGTCCGGGCGCCTGGCGCAGGATATCCACCTCGAGATCGCGGATCAGCGTGCCAGGATCGATCCCGAGTTCATCAGCGAGCATCGCGCGGGTCTCACGGCACACCTCCAGGGCCCGGGCAGCCTGGCCGTCGCGATACAAGGCGAGCATGAGGTGCCCGATCATCCTCTCCCGGGTCGGGTGTGCCCGGACGAGATCGGTCAGCTCGCCGATCAACTGGTGACGGCCGAGGTGCAATTCCGCGTCAATACGTTCCTCAATGACGGCGAGGCGTTCCTCGTTGAGGCCTGCGCACAACCTTTGGCGCGCGTCATCCGACAATTCGCCGGACAGTACGGGTCCTCGCCAGAGACCTTCGGCCTGCCGCAACTCGGCGACCCGCCGTTCGCCGTCAAGGTCGCGGGCCGAGGCGGCGAGCGCACGGAAGCGGTGGAGATCGATAAATCCGGGATCGGTGTCAAGCCGGTATCCATCGCCGACGGTGACGATAGCTGCGATATCGCCCAGTCTCGCGCGCAATCTGCTGATGCAGATCTGGATAGCGTTGCGTGCGGTGGCCGGCGGCTCCTGACCGGACCAGGCGGCAGTGATGAGACGTCCGAGCTGGACGGGCTGACCAGCCCAGAGCGCCAGGATGCCGAAGATGAGTCGCTGGCGGCGAACGCCCAGATTGACCTGCTCGTCTCGATGTCGCACCTCAAGCGGTCCGAGTATCCGAATCGCCGTCTCATCAAGCAAGATTGTCCCCGAGCGTCTGCGGCACCCGCTCGCGGGAAGCCGGATAGTGGTCGGCCGAGGCTAGCACGGGCGGAGTCAATTAGCCCGATGGGTAACAGGTCGCGATAATCGGGCGCTTCGGTGCGGTACCCCGTCAGCTGTCGTCTGGGTGGAGCGTCAGCTGCGGGTCTGCGGCGGCGATCACGTCCCAGTCGTATCGCATCGGGATGAGCTCGCATCTGGACCAGGCTTGGTGCTGATCGGCGTAGTGCGGGCTCGCCGGATCTCCTGATGCGCCGGCGACGACGATCCAGGTGCAGTTATCCCAGTTGCCGACGTCGAACACGTACCGGGCGACGGCACCATAGACGGCGGCGGTGCCGGACTCCGCCTGGCATCCGGTTGCCCAGACGGTGTCGTTGTCGCCGCCGACGCCGGCGCCCGCAGGGCTCAGCGCCGCTGGCGCGTCCGGAAGCGCCAGCGTCAGCGGATGGGCCAGCGCGGCGTGGTGCAGGTCGTGCCACGGCACGTCCGCGGCTTCGGCCGCGATAGCCTCGAGCGCCTCGGCCAGCAGCTCATTCCAGGTGCTGCCGCCGGTCAGCGTCAGGTCTGATGATCGCAGCAGGGCGGGCAGCACCCACCAGAGATGACTGACAGCCGACGTTCCGCCCGGCACCCGCAACAACTGCGAGCTATCGGTCGCGGCGAGGCCAGACTTGCTGGCCACGATCCTGGCCAGGGTCCAGCGCAGCCGGGAGTAACAGGCCGCGCCGGGAGAGCCGGGCGACATGCGCCCGTCCCAGGCGAGCACGATGTCCCTGACGGCACGGGCGCTCGGGCTAGCGGGCGTGACGGCGGCGAGAGCCGCGCGGACAAGCTGAGCGGGGGCGCTGAGGTCGTCGCGGTGAATCATCGCCATGTCCTGCCGTGACGCGGGTCCGAGCCCGGCGATGAGCTCTTCTATTCTCCTGGCCCGGTACGGCGGATGGGCATCGGTGCAAAAGTAGTCACCAGTGTCCGGGATGGCGGTGACCACGCGGTTGTTCGCGGTCACGAGGTAGCCGCGGGCCGGATCATCCGCGCGCGGCATCTGCTCGGCGGGCACCATGCCGTCCCACTCGTAGTCACCCGTCCATCCCGGCACGGGCAGCCAGCCGTTGACGGCGGGCCGGCGCGGGATCACCGCTCGCACCAGGTGGCCTATGTGACCGCCGGTATCCGCGGCGACGAGGTTGTGATCGATCAGCCCCCAGCCGCGAACAGCGTGGAACAGCGAATCCACCGACCTGGCGCGCAGCATCGGCAGAAGGCAGTCAAACGACCGGTCGAGATCGAAGAACTGAACCGACTTGAGCGTCAGGGCGGTGCCCTGGGCCGGGTCTCCGGCGATGACCGGCCCGTGCATGGTCTCGACGATGTCGACCCGGACCGGGTCCGCGCCGCGGACCTTGATGTCCTCGGCAGTCACCGCGGCCCGCAGCCAGCGTCCCTGATGCCGGTACCGAGAGGGATCGGCCCGGTCGAACTCCTCGACGTACAGGTCGTGAATGTCCGCGAACGCGTGCGTGACGCCCCAGGCCACATCTGCGTTGTGCCCGAAATGCGGGAAAGCCGGCACGCCTGGAATGGTGAAGCCGATCGTGTCGAACTCGTCGCAGCCGAGATGCAGCTGCGCGTACATGCCGGGCAGCTCGAAAGCGCGATGCGGGTCCCCGGCGAGCAGCGGCCTTCCCGACGCGGTGCGGCTGGGTGCCAGTGCCCAGTTGTTGCTGCCGCCATCGGTGTCGCCGGCCCGGGCGAGTACGCTCAGGGCCCGGATCGGCCCGGCGAGGTCCGCCAGGCTCGCGACCCACCGGCTGGCGTCGGCACCGGGCGGAATGCAGAGCCGGTCGGCCCCGCCGTCGTCGTAGCGGAGCTTGGCAACGCCATCAGCGCCGACTGCGCCGAGCGCTGCCGCCCGCCAGAGCTTGAACCAGACAGACCCCATCAGGTAGCCGCGCTGTCGCATCGCGGCTATGCAGTGCCAGGCTTCCCAGGGCTCCGGCGTGCTCGCCAGCAGGTCGTATTCGGCGGGAGCCGGGTGGGTCCGCAGCCAGGCGTTCACGCCTGCCGTGTAGGCATCAACCATGGCCCTGGCCTCGGCGCCGAGTGCCTGGCAATCCCGGATGGAGGCCGCGCCCGCCCGCAGGCGGCGGGCGAGCCGGTCGGCTGGCACGCCCGCCGCGCCAGCCCACTCGGCCCATCGGCCCTCCATCTGCTTCCGGCTCGCGTCCATCTGCCAGAAACGGTCCATGGCGTGCGCGTATCCCTGGCCGACGAACGCGTCGTGCGCCGAATGCGCGCGAACATGGGGGATTCCCCACTCGTCACGGTAAAGGCGGACCGGTCGCTCGACCCAGCCTCCCCGGTGCAGCACATCCGCTCCCGCTGGAGCATCGGGCTGGTCCATCGGCGCCTCCGCGCGGCCGTCGTCATCGACGATGCTCGCCGGCATCCAGGGCAAATTTCAAGCCGGGGGGGTGACTGGCCTATGGGCAGCTCTCAGCCGGCCCGCTGGTTTGCTTCAACTTTCTTGCTGGAGCGAAGCCGCCCTCAGGCGACCCGTGCCGATGGCCTCGTGGTAACCGTCAGGTCCAGCTGGGCGGCGAGGTCCGGATCGCCGACCGCGGTGCGGGCGTGAGCGACGGCGCCGGTCTCGATGCGCCGGCGAAGCGCGGCGGGATCGGCGTCGGCCTCCAGATCCGCGCCGACGACGAGCTTGGGAGCCGCGGGCTCGCCGATGAGGCGAGCACTGGCGGCATGGACGCCCTGGTAGCTCTCGATTTCCTCTGCTACGGCTTCGGTCAGTGCCCCGGCCGTGAGCACGGTCCGGCCTGCTGAGCTGGCCGCGACGACAGGAATGTCCCTTCTGCGGTCGGTGGAGAACATCAGCGTGAGCAGCCAGCGCAGGGCGAGCACCACGACGATTGCCGCTGCCGCCGCGATGACAGGCCAGATCCAGTCGCCTTGCGCGCCGAAGAAGTTCCCGACGGGGTTGTCCATCAGCGTCCTGTGCATGGTGCCCGTGCCGAAAGCCCCGACTGAGGCGGCACCAGCCGCCGCGCCGACCGCGATCATGAGCACGGCAAGCAGCAGCAGCATGACGCGATTCGTCCGGTCGGCGTGCATCAGCGACTCCCGGGAGTGACGCGGGCCGCCACCTCGGGCGGCTTGTGCAGGTTCAAGGCGGCAAGACGCTGGCGAGCGGCGGCGCTGACCGGCTCGCGCAGCCTCGGGGCCACCGCGGCGTCTGTCGCGACCGCGGTCGCCTTGATGGTGATCTTGCGGCGTCTCACCTTGACCGAGGCTGCCCGGATGCCGTCGATGGCCGTCACGGCCGAGCGGATGGCCGCGGCCACGCTGCGGCGAGTGTAGGCGGTGTCGATGCCCGCCGCGCCTGCCTGATCAGGATCCGCGGGCAGGCGTGACGCGCGGGCCGGCTTCAGCTCGGCGATGAGCAGCACCAGCCCGGCCACGATCAGGATCGCACAGGCCACGCGGATGCCGCCGGCCTCCCAGGTTGTGCGCCCGGCCCACTCATAGGCGCTCTTCCAGGCCACGATCGCCGCGTGACCGACTACCCGGTCGGCGATGACCTCGATGATCAGCAGCACGCCGGCGGCCATCAGCGCCAGGCTCAGCAGGGCCGCGAGAACGCGATTGGCGTGTCTCACGTGCGCTCCTTCCAGCGGTCAGCGGACCCGCGCATCGGCCGGAGTACCGGTGACCAGGGCGGTGACCGAGATGGAGATCTCATGAACGGTCAGGCCGGTGAGCTCGCTGACCCTGGCGCGGACGTGGTCGCGGACCGCATTGGTCACCTCAGGCACCGACGCCGGCCAGCGCACGCTCATGGAAAGGTCCAGGGTCACGATCGAGCCATCCACGCGGGCCCGGGCCTTCGGCGGCGCGGTCAGGCTGGCCGGGCGCACCCCGTGCGTGCCGGAGCCGGGCACGGCCCGGCCCAGGACGCGCGGCGCGGCACCGCCGGCGTCCGGGATCTCGGCCGCGGCCAAGACGGCCATGTCCTGGACCGCGCTGTCGCTGATGATGATCGCGCCAAGCTCGGTGCGCCCAGCCGGGAAACCCGGTGCTGCCCGGGGCGCGATCTTGCTGGTCGTCATCGGTGGGCGCGCCGCCCCGTCAGGTGGCTCAGGTCCACGTCGCCGTCTAGCACCTTCGCGACGACGAAGCCGATCACGGCGAACAATCCCACGATCAGCATCTGCCCGAAGCTGCCGAACGCCACCGTCACGCCTAGCGCGATCCCGACCAGGATTCCCACGGTACTGCGTGTCATGTCATCTCACTTTCTCCAGATTCATGCCGGGGACCTCACTTGACCCTCGGCGGCGGGCGGTGCCAGTTCACCCTGCGCGCCAGCGCTTTCAGCAGCGCCAGCAGCAAAGGCGTGTCCGTGACTAGCGCCACCCGGGCTGACGGGACAGGGACCTGCGCCAGGTCCAGTTCTGCTAGTCCGGCGGCGAACGCGGCGGGATCACCGCCTGCGTCGGGATGACGGGCGCGGATGAACTCGCGCCGGGCGCGCTTGCGCTGCTGGTCATCCACGAACTCACCTCCCCGGGCTCCGGATCACCCACGTCGGCCAGCACCAGGTCCACCCGCCGCGGCGTCACCAGGCCCGCGACAGCGGCGCGAACCTGACGGGCAATCTCTGCCGCTGGCACGCCCCACCTGCCGCGGAAGCAGATCACCACGTGGTCGGAGGCAATCCGCACACCTGGCACCTGCCTCCCGGGCAAATAGGTGACTACGCCGCCCCAGGGACCTGATGACAGCTCATCAACACCCGCGCAGCTTCGCGCGGCCGCGACGACCGCGTCCAGGTCGACGCCGTCGACCAGGGTTCCGCCCGCGGCGGATGCGGGTCCGGTCATGACACTCGTGACGTCGCGTCCTCACCCTGGTCATCGCTGCCTGGCAGGTACAGGTCGTCGACGTTGACGTTGACCTCGACGACCTGCAGGCCGGTCATCCGCTCTACGGCCTGCTTGACATTGCGCTGGATGCTCGTGCCCAGGTCGGTGATGCTGACGCCGTAGTCCACGACGATGTCCAGGTCGATGGCAGCCTCGGTCTCGCCTACCTCGACGCCCACTCCCTGGGCAACGCTCGGGCCTGAGCTGCCGGGTATCCGCTCGCGTACCGCGCCGAACGCGCGGCTGGTCGAGGCACCCATCTCATGCACGCCGCTGATCTCGCGGCATGCGATGCCGGCGACCTTCTGCACGACCCCCTGCGCGATGCTGATCTTGCCGTCCCCGGTGTCCTGGCCACCCCGGCTGGGGCCGGCGTCAGTCCGAGCCTGGACGGCCTTGGCCGACTTGCCCGGCGCGGTGGTTGTCTCGGTCATCACGATGCGCTCCTCCCATGCAGGCTGCGGCGCGGCGCGGTCGGCCGCGCCCGGCCCGGAAGATCTCCCACCAGGCCACGTACTGTTAGACACGGCCGCGCCGGGAACGTCGCACATGAAATCCCGGCCGCACGGAAAGGAGCACAGGAGAAGCAGGCCAGACCGGCCCCGGGGGGAGGGCCAGTGGCATCCGAGGTTGAGGACGCCTACCTGGTGCAGCGCGCCCAGGAGGGATATCTAGACGCCTATTCCGAGCTCACGGACCGGCATGGCGGGCTGGCCTACCGGGTGGCCCTGCGGCTGCTTGGCAACCACCATGACGCCGAGGACGTCGCGCAGGAAGCGCTGATCACCGCCTGGCAGCGCCTGCCAGGATTCAGCGCCAAATCGAGCTTTTCCACCTGGCTCTACCAGATCGTCACCCGGCGGGCGCTGAACCGCATCTCCCGGACACCCGCCGCCGAGTCCCTCGACCTGGTCGGAGAGGTCAGGGACCAGGCTCCCGACCCAGGCGACACCGCCGTCCAGCGGCGCGCCGCCGACGCGGTCATCAACGCCATCACAACCCTGCCCCCGCCTCAGCGCGTGGCGATCGTCCTGCACCACCTGGAGGGCCTGCCCAACGCGGAGGTGGCCCGCATCACCGGCAGCACCGTCCCCGCTGTTCGCAGTCAGCTGTTCCGGGGAAGGCGCACGCTGGGCAAGATTCTCCAGGACTGGAGGTGATCAGGAAATGACCGACCCTGACCAGGCAGGACGCGACATCCGGCAGTTGCTTGACGGCGCCTTGGGGCGCCTTGCCTGCGGCTGCGGCGTCGATGACGTGCTCGAGCAGGCGGCGGACGGGCAGGCCGGCCAGCTCACTGAACACCAGCGTCACTGCCCCGCTTGCCAGGCCGCCCTGCAGGAGTTCAGCCGGCTCTGGGAGCCGGTGCGGCGCCTCGCCGCGGACCGTGTCGCCGTACCCGCGGGCATCAAGGCCGCGGTGGCGCTCCAGATAGGAAAGCTCGTCTCCGACGTCTGGTACACGCTCCGCCTGGCCGAGGCCGGAGCGCTCCGCATCGCCGCGCGCGTCGTGGCGAAGATCGCCAGGGACGCGGCAAGCACCGCCCCCGGCGTCGAGGTGGCGTTCGGCCGGAGCACGGACCGGCGGATCGCGGAGGCGGCCGAAGGGGCAACCCTGCGGCACCATGAGGGGCGCGCCGCCGCGGGCGTTCTCGGCAGCACCGCGATTGTCGACCTCGCCATAGCGGTTCACTACGACCACCGGGCGGACGAAGTGGCACGTGAAGCCCAGCGCCGTGCGATCGCGGCGGTCCGCGCCAGAGCCGGCCTCGACGACATCGCCGTCAACGTCACCATCGACGACATCGTGACCTGACCGTAGATCAGGGATTGCGCTGAGCTGCCGCCGCCTGGGTAGGAGTCGGTGGCGAGATGCTAGCCATCGACCACGGGGGAGAACTCGATGAGCAGTGACGCGATCGTAGTGCTGAAGGCCGACCACAAGGAGATCCGCCGGCTGTTCCGGGAGTTCCAGGCCGCGGGTGACAAGGCGGTCAAGACGAAGGCGCGGCTCGTGGGCCGGATCATCGGGCTGCTCACGATGCACACCTACATCGAGGAGGAGGTGATGTACCCAGAAGTCCGGGCCCTGCTGCCAGACCTGGATCAGGACGTGCTCGAGTCGTATGAGGAGCATCACGTCGCCGACGTCCTGTGCGTGGAACTGGCCGCCATGCCTCCCGATTCCGAGCGCTTCGACCCGAAGGCGATGGTGCTGATCGAGACCGTCAGCCATCACATGGAGAACGAGGAGCAGGACTGGTTCCCCAAGGTCCGGTCCGGGCTCAGCCGCAGGCAGCTCCAGGAGATCGGGGCCAAGCTTGAGCAAGCGCGGCGAAAGGCGCCCACCACGCCCAGGCAGCCGAGCGCCCTGAAGAAGACGCTCGACGCCGTCATCGGCTAGGCGGAGCCGGCCTGACCAGGGCGGACGAGGCCGTGCTCGTAGGCGTAGACGACGGCCTGCACGCGGTCGCGCAGGCCGAGCTTGCCGAGCACCCGGCCGACGTGGGTCTTCACCGTCGTCTCCGCGAGCACGAGCCTGGCCGCTATCTCGGCGTTGGACAGGCCGCCGGCCACTTCTGTCAGGATCTCCCGCTCCCGTGAGGTCAGGGCGTCGACCGCGGGCGGCGGGACCGGCCCGGCGGCGGCGCCGGGATCGGGCAGGTGCGGCAGGAACGCGTCGAGCAGCCGGCGGGTGACGCTCGGGGCGACGACGGCGTCGCCGCTGGCGACCGCGCGGATCGCCGCCAGCAGCTCGGGCGGCGGGACGTCCTTGAGCAGGAAACCGCTCGCGCCTGCCCTGAGCCCGGCGTAGGCGTACTCGTCGAGGTCGAACGTGGTCAAGATGAGCACCCTGCTCGCTGTCGCGGTCTCGGCGATGCGGCGGGTGGCCTCGATGCCATTCACGCCGGGCATCCGCACGTCCATCAGCACGACGTCGGGGCGCAGCGCCCTGGTCATGCTGATCGCCGCGGCACCGTCGCCGGCCTCGCCGACTACCCGCATGTCCTCCTGGGCGTCGAGGACCAGGCGGAATCCGAGACGCAGCATGGGCTGATCGTCGGCCAGCAAGATCGTGATGGTCATGTGCCCTCCGTCCCGGCGCGCAGCGTGGCCTGGACTCGCCAGCCGCCGCCAGGTACTGGCCCGGCCGATGCCTGCCCGCCGAAAACCGCCGCGCGCTCCCGAATGCCGGCGATGCCGTGCCCGGCTCCGGCAAGCCCCTGTCCCGCGACCTCGCCGCCTGACCGGCCGTCGTCCGTGACCTCCAGCCGGATTTCGTCAGGAAAATAGCTGAGGTGCACCCTGGCCGAAGCGCCGGTCGCGTGCTTCAGGGTATTGGTCAGCGCTTCGGTGATGATCCGGTAAACGGCGAGTTGCGCGCTCGGCGGCACGGAGCCTGGATGCCCTGTGACGGACAGCTCGGCCGGGAGGCCAGCGGCCCGGAACGTCATCAGCAGGCTGTCGAGGTCGGCCAGGTTCGGCTGGGGCGCGGAATCGGCGGTCGTCGGCTGCCGCAGGACGCCGAGCAGCCTGCGCATCTCGGTGAGGGCGGTCCGGCCCGTAGCCGACACCTGCCGCATGAGAGCGGCGGCCTGATCCGGGTCCGCTCCGCGGGTATACGAGGCGCCTTCGGCGAGCGCGATCATCACGGCGATGTTGTGGGCCACGATGTCGTGCATCTCGCGCGCGATCCTGGCCCGTTCCGCGGCTGCCGCGAGCTGGGCCTGATGCGCTCGGTCGCGCTCAAGCCGCTCTTCTCGCTCGGCCTGCGCCGCGAGCCGGGCTTGCCTGGTGGTGCGGACGTAATAGCCGAGCAGGCCGGCGGCTGCGAGCAGGCCGGTCGAGAGCGCCCAGACCAGCACGGCGTGGGAACTGGCGACGCGCAGGCGCGTCAGGACCGCCACGACCCCGGCCTCGAGCATCGCCGCCGCGCCGCCGACGACCAGCGGCCGCGAGCAGGCCGCGACGGTGTAGAACGCGATCAGGAAGGCGAGCAGGTCAGTGACCGGCAAGCCCGCGAGGAGCTGCACGACGGCGGGCACAGTGATGATCACCAGGACGGCGAACGGAGCGCGGCGCCGCCACGCGAGCGGGAACGCGATGGCGGCGGTCAGCAGGACGGCGAGCCGCGGATCGGAGCTGGGCAGGCTGGTGACGGGCGGCAGCGACGCCGCGAGCACGAGCGCCGCCAGCATCGCGTCCGTGATCAGCGGATGCCCGCGCAGCGAGGCGGCGAGACGGTCGCGCACGGCGAGCAGGCCAGCCGCCGGCCCGCGCTCGCGAGGCGGGCCGGCGGCTGGCTGGTGCGTGTTCATCGGTCCGAGGCTAACTGGACGCGGTCGGGCCGGTCACGCGTCGCGCCGGCGCAGGCAGATCGCCGCCGCCGTGACCACGAGCGCCGTATAGCCCGCGAACAGGCTGAGCCCGGTCCACGGGGCGAGCGTCCCTGGCAGGCGCCGCACGGTCATGATCGCCTGGCCGGCGTTGCTCGGCAGGTAGGCGGCGAAGTGCGCGGACAGGCTGGCGGGCAGCACGTTCGCGAGCACGGGGAGCACGAGCAGCACCCCGAACATCGTGCTCATGGCACCGGCGGTATTGCGGATCACAAACCCGAGCGCCATCCCGAAGAGAGCGACGACCGTGGTGTACAGGCCGGTGCCGAGCACCATCCGGGCCACGCCGGGGTCCGCTAGCGATGCCCCAGCGCCCGTCCCGGCCAGCAGCGCCTGCCCGGCCAGGAAGGTCACGAGCAAGGTCGCCTCGGAGATCACCAGCGCCACGACCGCCAGGACGCCGAGCTTGGCCCAGAGCACGGGCAGCCGCCGGGGCACGGCGGTCAGCGTGGCGCGGATCATTCCGGTCCCGTACTCGCCCGTAACCAGCAGCACGCCGAGCACGCCGACGGTCAGCGGCGCGACGTAGGCGCCGTACAGGCTGAGCGCGGCCGGGCTGGTGCCGAGGTGCTTGCCCGCGTTGAGGTGCGCCAGCGCCAGCGAGCACAGCAGGAGCCCGGTGCCCGCCGTGACGATGACGAAGGCCGCCAGCGTCCACGCCGTCGACCGCACGGTGCGCAGCTTGATCCACTCGGAGTGCGCCACTCGTGCCTGCGTGAGATTCTCCTGCCGGGCCGCGCCCATCCCGGCCGCCATCGTCATGCCCGCCATTACCGGCTCCCTTCGGCGTCGGCAAGCCCGGTCGTGCTTGCCAGGTACTCCACGTCGTTCCTGGTCAGTTCCATGAACGCCTCCTCCAGCGAACCGCTGGCGGTCAGCTCAGCGACCGAGGCGTCGGCGATCAGCCGGCCACGGCCCACGATGATGACCTGCTCGGCGGTCAGCGCCATCTCGCTCATCAGGTGCGAGGAGACGAACACGGTCCGGCCCTGCGCGGCGAGGTCCTTCAGCAAGGTGCGAATCCAGAGAATGCCCTCCGGGTCAAGGCCGTTGACCGGCTCGTCGAGGATCAGGGTGGCCGGATCGCCGAGCAGCGCCGCCGCGATGCCCAGCCGCTGGCCCATCCCAAGCGAGTACGCGCCCGCCCGCCTGCCGGCGACCTCGGTGAGCCCGGTCAGCGCGATCACCTCGTCGACCCGGCGCCTTGAAATGCCGGTGGTAGCCGCCAGCGCCAGCAGGTGATCCCTGGCGCTCCGCCCGGTGTGCACCGCCCTCGTCTCCAGCAGTGCGCCAACCTCGCGCAGCGGCGCCGCGTGCCTGGCGTACGCACGGCCGTTGACCGTGACGGTCCCGGCCGTGGGCGCGTCAAGCCCGAGGATCATGCGGATGGTGGTCGACTTGCCCGCCCCGTTCGGCCCGAGGAAGCCAGTCACCACGCCCGGCCTGACGGTAAAGCTCAGGCCGTCGACGGCGATCTTATCGCCATACCGTTTGATAAGTCCTTTCGCCTTTATCATGAAACACTCCCGTTTAGCCTGGTTCGGAGGTGAACTACCGCTCACCACAAGCTAGGCAGGAGCCAGCCGGCGCGCGTCGGCCGCGAGCACCCACTTGCGCCGCGACGGGCCGGTACTTCAGGAGTACTCGATCCTCCGCAAGTCTCACGCCAAGCCGTCCCCGCTCTTATACTGATATGCTAGCTATGTAAGCTCTACGTGCACTATAGGCCGAACGTGTTCGGCGCTGCGAGGGGTTGTATGGCTATTAATGCGTCGCTAACTGGTCGCCTGAGGAATGCTTCGCTTCCGAAGACCCATCCGCTCTGGCCCCTCTTTGAGGCAGTAGTGAATGCTATTCAGGCCGTGGACGAGAACCATGCGACCATGGACTCGGCGCGCATTGAGATCGAGGTCGTTCGCGACCAGCAGGCGTCTTTCCAGTTCGCTGGGCAGCTCTCGAAAATAGCAGAGCCGATATCTGGCTTCATCGTGACCGATAACGGCGAAGGTTTCCACGACGATAACATGGCATCCTTCGAAACCCTGGACAGCGAGTACAAGTCCGAGCACGGCCGCCGCGGCGCGGGGAGACTCCTTTGGCTCAAGGCTTTCAGGAAGGTCGAGGTGACTAGCCATTATCATGATGACGGGAAGATCCTGAAGAGGCGAGATTTCACCTTCACGGTAAGTGACGGGGTATCTCGGCATCCGGTACAGGATCCCTCGGCCGCCTCGGAAACCGGATCAGAAGTCCGGCTGCTGTCCTTTCAGGAGATCTGGAGGCAGCGGGCGCCAAAGAACGTCAGTTCCATTGCCAAAAGTATTCTGGAGCACTGTATCTGGTACTTCGTGCGCCCGGGCGGCGCACCGCATATCAGCATCTTTGATGATGCTGAGCGAGTGGATCTGGACGATCTCTTCGATGACTATATTCTGGCTGAATCTGCGACACAATCCCTGGCTGTCAAAAATCACCGGTTCGACATAATCCATCTGCGGCTGAAGATTGCCAGCAAGACGAGTCCTCAGCTGTACTGGTGTGCCGGTAACAGGGTTGTTATCGAAGAGAATTTGACCGGCAAAGTGCCCGGCCTCTACGGAAGGCTCAAGGATGGTGCGACTGAGTTCATTTATGCCTGCTACATCACGTCGTCGTACCTGGATAACTCCGTGCGTTCCGAGCGGACAGAATTCGACATTCCAGAGAAGAGCGAAGGCGCTCTTGATGAAGATGAGCCTTCGAAGTCGGATATTCGTGAAGCCGCACTGCGGGCCGCGGAGCAATATCTGAGCTCCAGCTTGACCGGGATGCGCGAGGCCGGCCGCGCACGTCTTGAGCGTTTCGTTAACACCAAGGCACCCCGGTACCGACCCATTCTCCGGCATATCAATGAGGCTAAGCTGAGCGTTGATCCCGCCATCGGCGATAAAGAACTTGACCTCCTGCTGCACAGGTACTTTACCGATTTCGAGGTGGAGTTGCTCGCGGAAGGCCAGCGAGTACTCGAGTCCGAGAGCATGGAAGGTCAGGAATATAGCGAGAGACTGCAAGAATACCTGGCGAAAGTGGACGATGCCAAGAAGTCGGACCTGGCGGCGTACGTCTCGCGCAGGAGAGTCAACCTCGACCTACTGGCGAAGGCGATCCGGTCCAACGTGCAGGGCAACTATGCCACGGAGAGCGTGATACACAATCTCATAATTCCCATGCGAAAGACCAGCGAGGAAGTAGCCGAGTCTGTCAGCAACTTGTGGGTCATAGACGAGCGGCTCGCCTTCCATAACTACCTTGCATCTGACAAAACCCTGCGGTCAATGCCAATCACGGGATCGGATTCTACTCTTGAGCCCGATATTCTGGCGCTCAAGGTCTATGACCGTCCCGCCTTTGCTTCTGAGAATGACGGCCCTATCCTCGTTGCCGAGGGGGAACGCCTTCCCCTTGCCTCGATCGTGGTAGTTGAAATTAAACGCCCGATGCGAGACGACATTGCTCCGGGACCAGAGAGAGACCCTCTTCATCAAGCCCTGAGGTATCTAGAGCGAGTTCGCGAAGGCGGCGTAAAAACCGCTACCGGACGGCCCATTCCTCAGTCGAATCAGATCCCGGGCTTCTGTTACGTAATCGCGGATCTGACTCCAACTATGCGCGAAAGCTGCAAGTGGTGTAATCTTCGCCCAACCGACGATGGTCTCGGATTTTTTGGCTACAACGAAAACTACAAGGCGTATGTCGAGGTGAATTCTTTCGACCGGCTCCTCAACCTGGCTCATCAACGGAACCGTGCTTTCTTCGACCGGCTCGGCCTGCCAGTCGGCTAGCGGGATAACATCAATTACGCGAATCGACACCCAAATGTAATTGTCCCGAATTAAGGCTAGTTTTCGGTGTGTCGCGCGGCAGGATTGTGGTGGCGGCGTGAACCGGCAGGCTGTGAACCTGGCGGGACCGCGGCTGGAGTTGTTCCCGGGGGCCGGCCGCGCGCTGGCTGACCGGCGGTCTTCTGTGGTCACCGCTGCCCGTCACCTGTTTTTCTTGATCACGGGAGGCTGCCGGCATTTTTGAGGCTGTCGGGTGACTCGTGATCAGGACCGGGGAGCTTTTTCCGGCATCGCGGGGGAGAGTTCTGAGTCCGAGGTGCTGTCGGTGCGGGGGCGGCAGGTGCGATGTTCCGTGATCAAGGTCCAGGGCATGATCACGGAACATCGCACCTGTCCTGACCTGGGTGATCTTCCGTGATCATGCTCTCGGTCATGATCACGGAAACCAGCACGGGTCCCGGCGGCTGCCGCGCGGCTCCTGATCAGGATCGGGGAGCCTTTTCCGGCATCGCGGGGAGAGTGCTCGCTTCGGCTCACGCCCGCCTCTAACAGCAGCGTGGCCACGCTGCTCACGCCGCCCCGGCGGCACCGTGCCGGGGCACGGCGCACGTCCGCCTCCACCCCGGCGCCTGAGATCCCAAAGTCAATTGCGCAATCCATGCGCACCGCCTGGGGCGCCGGGACCGGAGGGGGCCGGGCCTGAGGCTGTCGGCGTCCGGTCGGTCAGCAGCTTCTCGAGGTGGCTGAACCGGTCGTCGAGATCCTTGGTGGTGACCACGTCGGCGAGCGCGAGCCGGACGGCCGCGAGTTCCCTGGCGAGGAATTCGGTGTCGTCCTGGGTCCGCGTCGCCACCTCGCGGTCCCGTTCGATGCTCGCGCGGTCCCTGTCGTCCTGCCGGTTCTGCGCGAGCAAGATCAGCGGCGCCGCATAGGCGGCCTGGGTCGAAAATGCCAGATTCAGCAGGATGAAAGGGTACGGATCCCAGTGCCTGATGAAGCCGACTGTGTTCAGGGCGATCCAGACCAGCACGAACACCGACTGCCCGACCAGGTACTTTCCCGTGCCGAGGGTCCTGGCGATGCCTTCCGACATCCGGCCGAAGAAGTCGGCGTCGTACCGCGTGCCCCGGCGCGTGACCGCGCCCCTCGGAGCACTGAGATCGCCGCCGTCGCCGAGGCGGCGCGGTGACAAGTTCGCCATCCTCATGCCGTCTCGCTCCTCCGCCAGCCGGTCGGCAAGATGCGGTCAAGCACGTCGTCGACTGTGATCGCGCCGAGCAGGCGGCCGGCCTCGTCGCAGACCGCGACCCCGATCAGGTCGTACGCGGCCATCCGCCTGGCAACTTCCCTCTCAGGGACGTCGGGCCGGACGAACCCGCTCTCCTCGATGCACTGGCCTACCGTCGTCGCGGGCGGCTGGCGCAGCAGCCGCTGAAAGCCGACCGTGCCGAGGTAGCGGCCGGTCGGCGTCACCGAAGGCGGCTCGCAGACATAGACCTGCGCGGCCACCGTCGCGGCCGTCTCAGGCTCGCGGATCTGGGCTAGCACCTGGGCGACTGGCGCGTCGGGCGGCACGATCAGCGGGTGCGAGGTCATGAGCCCGCCAGCCGTCGTGGCGTCGTATCGGAGCAGCCGCCGCAAGTCGGCGGCCTGCACGGTCTCCATCGCGGCCAGGAGCCGCTCCCGCTGCTCAGGCTGCATCTCGGCGAGCAGGTCAGCGGCGTCGTCCGGCTCCATCTCCTCGACGACGTCGGCGGTTCGCTCGAGCGCGAGACCGGCGAGCAGCCTGATCTGGTCCTGCTCGGGCATTTCCTCGAGCAGGTCAGCAAGTTCCTCGTCCCGCAGGGCCTCGGCGAGTTCCCTCCTCCTGGCGGCCGACATCACCTCGACCGCGTTGGCCAGGTCGGTCGGGTGCATCTCGCGGAGGCCGATGAGCTGTTCGGCAAGGGGGCCTGGCTTGAACAGCTCCGGGTACTTGTCCCACGGCACGACCGCTGACGAGCTGTGCCACAGGCCGCGGCCCCGGCTGTGGCCGACTGCCAGCGCCGTGACCTCCCAGCCGCCGCGGCGGCTCTGCGAGGGCGCGATGCCGACGTCGAGCACCGTGCCGGTGCCGGCGGCCTGGCCGTACAGCTCCGAGGCCAGGATCTCGCCGGTCCGCCGGCCGAACCGGCGCAGATCGATCGTGCCGCCGCGCAAGTGCACGCCGTCGACGGAGATCTCGGCGATGCGGCCCAGATTGACGAAGATCTGACGCCGCTGCAACGTGACGATCATCCCGAGCACCCACGGCGGCTCGCCGCTCGCCGACGGCAGGATGACGACGTCGCGGACCCGGCCGATGGACAAGCCCTCGCTGTCCAGCAGCTGCCGGCCAGCCAGCCGGGAGGCGAAGATGGGCCCCGGCGTCAAGCCGCCGCCCTACCCAGCGCGATACGCATCCACCAGTCCCGCCAGCGTTTCCGTGAATCGGTCGATCTCGTCCATGGTGTTGTAGTGCGCGAGCCCGACGCGCAGCGCCTCGCCCCACCCGATCCTCTCATGCAAGCCGAGAGCGTAGTAGCTGTCGTGGCTCCACACCCCGAAGCCAGCCTCGGCCAGCTGCACGCTCAGCAGCGCGGAGGGAACGTCAGGGAAGTTGACCAGGAAGGTCGGCACCCGGCCGGCCATCGAGGGCAGCCCGTAGAGCCTGGCACCGGGCGGCAGGCCGGCAAGCAGGCGCTCTCCGAGCCGGTGCTCCCAGGCCGCGAGCTGCGTCATGCCGCCCAGGCTGTCCAGGTAGCTGAACGCCGAGAGCAGGCCGCCGAGCAGTTCGTAGGGCAGGGTGCCCGTCTCGAACCGGTGCCCGACCGGGTCGAAGGACACGGGCCTGGCCTTGTACGGCTGCCAGGACTCGAGCAGCTCCCGCCGCCCGAACGCGATCCCGAGGTGCGGCCCGCAGAACTTGTACGCGGAGCACATCACGACATCCGCGCCGATCGAGGCGACGTCTATCGGCTGGTGCGCCGCGTACTGGACGGCGTCGATCCAGGCGAGGGCGCCGGCCTGGTGAGCCAGATCGCACAGGGCGCGGGCGTCCACGACTGTCCCTGTCGAGTTCGCGGCCCAGGGGAACGCCACGACCTTGGTACGCGGCCCGAGCTGGCGCTCGATGTCAGCGAAGTCCATCGTGGTGTCGTTGCGGACGTCGGCGTGCCGTACCACCAGGCCGAGATCGCTGGCGAGGTCGAGCCAGGGAGCGACGTTGCCGTCGTGGTCGAGCCGGGTCACCAGGATCTCGTCGCCCGGGCTGAGCTGCCGGCCGAGCGTGCGGCTCAGGGTGAAATTCAGCGTGGTCATGTTGGCCCCGAAGATCACCTCATCGGGGGTGCAGCCCAGGAACCTGGCTGACTCCTGCCTTGCCTGCGCCACGAGTGCTTCGATCCGGTGGCTCGTGCCGTAGGGCGCGCCCATGTTGCCGCTGGCCTCGATGAAGACCTTGGCCACGGCGGCGGCGACCTCGTCCGGGGTCTGCGTGCCGCCGGGCGCGTCCAGGTAGACGAAGCCGTCTCGCAGCGAGCTGAAGCGCTCGCGGGCGGCGGCGAAGACTGCTTCCAGCGTGTGGCCTTCGGCATCGGTGGGGCGCTCGGTCCTGGTCACGGCCTGGTCGCTCGTCGAAGTACTCATGACTCGCAAAGTAAGTGCAGGGCGCACGGCCCGTCAACGGCTGCCCGGGCGCGCCTCGTCGGCGGCGAGCGGCCCCGGCAGGCAGCTAACCGCCGGCCGCGGACCGTTAGCATGGCCACGGTGCCGACTAACTACGACGAGATCCGGGCCGAGAATATCGCTCGCTACGGCTGGGATACCGCCGTGCTCGAGCTGCTCGGCCAGCTCTACAGCGACCGTACGCACTTCATCTTCGAGCTGATCCAGAACGCCGAGGACGCCGGCGCGACCGAGCTGGCCTTCGAGCTCTTCGGTGACCGGCTTGAGGTCCGGCACGACGGCCGGCCGTTCACCGAGGCCGACGTCCGGGGCGTCTGCGGGGTCGGCCAGGGCACCAAAGCGCAGGACCTGACCCAGATCGGCCGGTTCGGGATCGGCTTCAAGTCCGTCTACGCCTACACCAACGCTCCGGTCATAGCAAGCGGTGACGAGCGGTTCCGGATCGAGAAGTACGTCAGGCCGCACGCGGAGCCGGCGGGGTCTGGCCCGGCGGGAACCGGCCCTGGCACTGTCTTCGCGTTCCCGTTCGACCGGCCCGAGGTACCGCCTGACGTCGCCGTCGCCGAGATCTCGGCCGCGCTCGACGCGCTCGATGCCGAGGTGCTGCTGTTCCTGACCAGCATCGACCGGGTGGCGGTGCGGGGCGAAGCGGCCCGGCCGGCGGTACTGCGGCGGACATCAGGCCCGGGTGTCAGCGGCAGCCGCCGCATCACCCTGGTAACCGAACATGCCGGCCGCCGCGCCGACGCCTCCTGGCTGGTCTGGTCCCGCGATCTCAGCGCGCTGGGCGAGCCCGGCTTGCGGGTCGACATCGCCTTCAGCGACATCGGGGAGTTCCCCGGGGCGCGGCGGCCTAGTCGGGGCACGACGCCGCTGATCGTCTACTTTCCGACCCAGAAGGAGACCTTCCTCGGGTTCTTCATCTCCGGTCCTTACCGGACGACCCCGGCCAGGGACAACGTGCCCGGCGATGATCCCTGGAACGGCGAGCTGGTGCGGCTGACAGCCGGCCTGCTCAGCGACGTGCTGACCGGGCTGCGGGACGACGGGCTGCTGACCGCCGGGGTGCTCGGGACGCTGCCGCTTGAGGCGGGCAGGTTCGGCGCGGACGCCATGTTCAGGCCGCTGTTCGAAGCGGTGCTGGCCGCGTTTCGCGCAGGCGAGTTCGTGCCCGACGCCGGCGGCGGGTACAAAGGCCCGGCCGGCGTTGTCCTGGCCGATTCGCCTGACCTGCGCGAGCTGCTGAGCCCTGAGCAGCTCGGGGAACTGCGCGGCGCGCCAGGGCCGGTCACGTTCGCCGACGATGCCATAACCCAGGCCGACCAGCCGCTGCTCTGGCAGTACCTGCGCGATGAGGCCGGCGTCGCCGTGCTGACCCCCGCCGCGGCCGCGGACCTCATGAGCGCGGAATTCCTGGCCGGGCAGCCGGACGAGTGGATCGCCCGGCTGTATGCGTTCTTGTACCGGCATCAGTCGCTGTGGCGGGAGGGCGCGGCGGACGACATCGGCGAGCCCGGCGGGCCCGCCCGGTCGAAGGCGGTCATCCGGCTGCGGGACGGGTCGCACACGCTGCCGTTCACCGCGCAGGGACGGCCGGCCGCGTACCTGCCCGGACCGGTCGAAACCGGGTTCCCGACCGTGGCGCGTGCGGTCGCCGCGGCGGGCGACGCGCGCCGGTTCCTCGAGGCGCTCGGCTTCACCGAGCCTGACGTGCTCGCCCAGGTGCTCGACCACGTGCTGCCCCGCTACGCCGACGACGCGGACGCGGGGCAGCTCGACGCGGCCCTGCTCGACGCGGCCCAGCATGACGCTGACGTCGAACTCGTCGCCCTGGCGCTTGACGAGGCGCCGCCGGCCGGACGCGAGCAGCTGCTTGACCGGCTGGCGCGGACCGCGTTCCTGGTCGGCGAGAACGCGGCGACGGGGGAGCGGCGCCTGCTGCGGCCCGGTCAGCTGTACTGGCGGACCAAGGCGCTGGAGATCTACTTCGACGGGAACCCGCAGGCCTGGTTCGCCGCCGACACCTACGGCCCGTGGGCCGCTCAGCTGCGCGGCATGGGCGTGCGCCAGGAGGTGCGGCCGGCCGCGCGCGCCGCCGACGAACTCGGCTTCGTGATCATCGCGAGGGACTTCGGACGCAATGAGCGCGGTGTCGCCGGCTTCGATCCCGGGGCGAGCGTGGACGGCCTTCGCTACGCGCTGGAACACCCCAGTCCGGAACGAGCAGAATTCATCTGGAACGCAGTGTTGCTGCCGAACCGCCATTTGCTGGCCGGCGTCGTCGAGAGCTCGCCGCGCCTCGATTTCTCGGGTGCCCGCCGCGAGAGAACCCTGTCGGAGATGGGCGAGCTCGCGTGCGCCGCCGTGTGGCTGCCCGCGCCCGATGGCGGCTTCCGGCGTCCCGGTGAGCTGCGGCTCGATGAGCTGCCCGTGCCTTTCGGCCGGGACGCCGGCCTGGCATCCGCGCTGGCCATGAGCCAGCCGTCGATCGATGAGGCGAACCGGCAGCTCGGGTTCCCGCCGGGGTTCCTGCAGCGGCTGAGCAGGCATCCCGACCTGGTAGCGGAAGTCGAGCGGGAACTCGGCCGCCGGGAGTCCGGGCGGCGCGAGCCCCCGCCGGTCCTGCTGTAGGCCTGGATCAGGCTTGCGGGCCGTACCTGACCGGCACGACCACCGTGCCGGCCACGTGGTCGCCGATCCGCTGGCGGTACCGGGAGCACAGCATCGTGATCAAGCCGACCAGCCCGAAGAACAGCGTGTCCAGGATCAGGAAAATGCCCCGGATGAACAGCTGCATCATGCTGGCCTTGTCGCCGTCCTTGCCGATGACGTGCAGCCGGAATAGCTGCATGCCGAAGCTCTGGCCATTGTGGCTGTACGGGATCAGCACCCAGTAAGCGAAGTACGCGGCCGCCGCGATGACGGTCGCTACCAGCCAGCCGAGCCCGCGAATGCCGTTCACCTCGTTGTCGAAGATCCAGTACGCGATCCCCGGGATGATCCCGGCCAGGATGTAGTCGACGATGTACTGGACGATGCGGCGGCCAGTGACCCGGGTCTCGGACTCGGTCACCATCATGGGCCGCCGGTACTGATCGCCGTACGCCGGCGGCGGAGGGGGCGGCATGGCCTGCGAGCCTGGTTGCCCCTGCTGCCTGTCCTGCGGCGGCGGCCCCTGTGCCGGCACGTCCGGCCTGGCCGTCTGCTGTGGCCTGCCCTCATCGCCAGCCGCGCCGTTGTCGGGCATGCTGCTCATCTGATCCCCCGATCCGAGTGTGCTGTCGCCTGGCTGGTTACTCCTTAGCCGCCTGGATGACCGCCATGCCGCCAACGACGCTGAGGCGCCGGCGCGGGAGTGACGCTGCGTGGATCATGCACGCTCTGATGCCCGGTTCTACCGGCAGCAACCGTCCTGGCCTGCGCTAATCGCCAGCTTCGCCAACCGGCTGACGCTCTGCCGCCGGCGTTCCAGTCAGTTTCCAGCCGGGCGAGGCCCTATATTCGTGGCATGGCACAGCCTGACGCGCGTCCGGGTGTCTGCCTGGCTGAGCTGCTCGGGGTGCTGTCGCTGGCCGCGGATCTTGGCATGGGGCAGCCGATGGAGCATGTGCTTCGCCAGTGCCTGATCTCGCTCAGGCTGGCCGAGCGGCTCGGCATGAGCCCGGCCGACCGCGAGGTAGTTTACTACTCGGCCCTGCTGTCGTGGGTGGGCTGCCACGTGGATGCCTACGAGCAGGCCAAGTGGTTCGGCGACGATACGGCCCTCAAGGCGGACTTCCGGTATGTCGACTTCGGCGCCGCGGGCGTCAGGCCGCTTTTCACGCTGCGGCACCTGGGGGCCGGCCTGGCCGGAGAGCGGGCGCGGCTGGGCGTCGCCTTCCTGGCCGAAGGCCGCAAGGCAGCCGAGTCGATGCTGGAGAACCACTGGCTGGCAGCCGATCAGCTGGCGGCCAGGCTCGGGATGCCGCAGCCGGTTCGTGACAGCGTCGAGCAGACGTTCGAGCGCTGGGATGGCAAGGGCGTGCCCAAGGGCGCGCGGGCCGAGGAGATCTTGCAGACGTCCAGGCTGGTCGCGCTGGCCGACGTGGTCGAGGTCTTTCACCGGGTTGGCGGCACCGATGCCGCGGTCGAAGTGGCCAGGCAGCGCCGGGGCACTCAGTTCGCGCCGCAGGTGGTCGATGCCTTCGTCGATGATGCCGCGTCCGTGTTCGACGGACTCGACGAGTCAAGCAGCTGGGACGAGGTGATCGGGGCCGAGCCCGCGCTTTCGATCCGCCTGACCGACGCCGAGCTGGATGCCGCGCTCGAGGCTGTCGCCGACTTCGCCGATGTCAAGTCGCCGTATACGCTCGGCCACTCCCGGGGCGTGGCCGACCTGGCCGGCGACGCCGCGACCGTGCTCAAACTCGGCAGCCAGGCCGCCCAGGCCATTCGCCGCGCCGGGCTGGTGCACGACCTGGGCCGCCTCGGCGTCCCGAACACCATCTGGGACAAGCCCGGGCAGCTCAGCCACGGCGAAGCCGAGCGAGTGCGGCTGCATCCCTACCTGACCGAGCGCATGCTTGCCTGCTCGCCCGCGCTTGCCCCGCTCGCGCCGATCGCCGTCGCGCACCATGAAAGGCTCGACGGCTCCGGCTACCCGGCCGGGCTGTCCGGAGGAGCGCTGCGGCCAGAAGGCCGGGTGCTGGCCGCCGCCGACTTCTACCACGCCCGTACCGAGCCGCGGCCGCACCGTCCCGCCGTCCCGCCCGCCGATGCCGCGGCCCAGCTCCGCGAGCAGGCACGGGCCGGCCTGCTCGACGGCGACGCGGTGGCGGCGGTGCTTTCCGCCGCGGGTCACCGCGTTGCCCGCCTGCCGGACCGGCCCGCCGGCCTGACCAGCCGCGAGGTGGAGGTGCTCCGGCTGCTGGCCCGCGGCCTGTCGAACAAGCAGATCGCCGCGCAGCTCGTCATCTCGCGCAAGACCGTGAGTCACCATATCGAGCACATCTATGCCAAGACGGGCACCCCGAATCGCGCGCTGGCCAGCCTGTTCGCCGCCAGCCACGGGCTCATCGGCAACCTGGCGGCCTCGGATGACCCTCAGCCGGCTAGCCGGCCGGCAGGTAGCCAGAGCACAAGACCCGCATCCAGGTGATGCGCCCGGCGTCGGCGTCGTAGTAGGCCTGCTGCTCCACCAGGCAGTCGGCACCAGGGGTCAGGGCCTGGAAGTCAATCGCGTCCGCCAGCACCGCCCGCAATGCCGCGCTGTCCTTGGCCGCCAGCGCCCTGGCGAACCGCTCGCCTGCCGTTGCCGCGGATTCCGCGGATCTCTCCTGTGAGATAGTCATGGCTCAGTAGCTGAACGTCGTCGCGGGCTCGTCGCCGATCCACTGCCACAGCGGCACGGTGCCGCCGAGCGTGGCGTTGCCAACGAGAGTGTCTTCGCTCAGGTGCCTGGCGTTGAAGCAGATCGGGCAGGTCAGGAGCTTGCCGCCCGCTTCGTTGTAGCGCTTGACCAGGTCGGCCAGCGGCGGGCAGCCCTCGCAGGCCACGCCCTGGGCGACGCCCGCGACCGCGAGCCTTGACGCTTCCTTGGTCAGGAACATCAGGGTCGGACGCCCCTGCTCGGCCGCGCCGACGGCGACGAGGAAGGCCACGGTGACCTTCTCGGGGTCCTCCAGGCCGGTCGTCAAGCTGATGACTGCCTTGCCGCTCATGGTGGTTCCTTCCGCTTGGCCCAGTTCTCAGGTCCTACGAGGATGGGCCCAACCTGGCACCGGGCACGTCGGGCAGGTGACCCATTTTCGGCGTGATTCCCGGCGCGGACGTGCACACCGCCACCACACCCGGCTGTTAGCGTGAGCCTCGCGGGGAGGGCCTGAGCCGGGCGACCCGGGGTGCACATGACCAGGTGAAGGAGAGGACCGTGACGTCACAGCTGAACCCCTACCTGAACTTCAACGGCAACGCTCGCCAGGCAATGGAGTTCTACGCCAGCGTGTTCGGCGGAACCCTGACGCTCAATACGTTCGGCCAGCTCGGCGCGGCCGAGGGCGAGGACGCGGACCGGATCATGCACGGCATGCTCGAGACCGGCTCCGGTTACACGATCATGGGCGCTGACGTGACGAGCGCCATGTCGTACGAGCCGATGACCGGGATGTCGGTCAGCCTGAGCGGCGACGACGGCGACACGCTGCGCGGGTACTGGCAGCAGCTATCCGCGAGCGGGACCACCGCGGTGCCGCTGGAGAAGCAGATGTGGGGCGACGAGTTCGGGATGTGCGTCGACGGCTTCGGGGTGCCGTGGATGGTCAACATCTCCCAGCCCGCGTCATAGGAACTCAGCCGGCTCGTCGATCGGCCGGGTCAGCGACCGGCGGTGCGGTGCCGTCCTGATCCCGCCTGGTTCGTGAGCGCCGCCAGCCAGGCCGCTGCCTCCAGGTCGCCTTGGGCCTCAAGGAACGCTCGCGCGTGCTCGATGGCGGCATCAGGCAGGCCGCCCCTGGCCGCCGCGCGATAGAAGGTCAGCGCCTCTCCCGCCCGTCCGGCGGCCTCGGCCGCGCGGGCAAGATCAAGCGAGGCGAGCGCGGCATCATGCGGCAGCAACTGACCCGGGCAGGAGTCCAGCAGGTCCATCGCCTCGGTATTCCCGCCAGCGCAGGCGGCGATCAGCAGCGGCACCGACTGGATATTGCGGCTGTCGTCGGTCGCGAGCAGCAGCGCGACCCGGTAGATGGCGGCCGGGTCTCCTTGCTGCGCCCTGGCCAGCAGCACGGACCCGAAGTCCCCGTGACTGGCGATGAACGAGTGCAGTCGCGGCGGGATCTGGCCGGTCGCGGCCGCGCCAGCGGCTTCGTCGCTCACCGCCGGCCTGGCGAGCCCGATCACGGAACCGACGTCGTGCGCCGCGCGCCGCCTTGCCCATTCGGGCAGCGTCGCAGTGCCGGGATCGCGGGCGACGATGCCCTGCTCGACGGCGAAGCGCTGGCAGCTCAGCACGAAACTCGCCACCCAGTCGAAACTGGGCAGGCCCTTGCGCTTGCCGCCGAGAATCTCCGAGATCGCCGTCCTTGACAGCTCGATGAGCAGGTACGCGGCGTCGCCCCGGGCCGGGTACAGCGAGCGCAGGTCCCCGGAGATGCGCTGGAGCTTGCGGCACGACGGACCGCCGCACTCGGCGTGGAACGCACGCAAATGCGCGATAAAGGCGCCTTTCGACGTGTCAGGGCCTGCTGCACGTGCAATTGCACCGTCCCATGCAATTGCGTCTTCCCGTGCAATTGCACTGTGAGGACGATCCGGGCTTGGCGGACGGCTCACTGTCATGACATACGGTTATCGTATAGGCGGTTGGTCTGTACATGGTTTGAATGATTCGTTAAGGATTCGTCCGTTCTGAATTGCTCCTGCCCCTTGCTAGGCGTGACTTGCGATGCTATTGGCTGTGACATTGAGTGTGACACCGCGGCTGGACAGAGTGTGACACAGCGGCCGGTGCCGGTCAGTACCGGTCAGATCTCCGCCGGTCAGATCTCCGTGAGGATCTGCTCGATGATCACCTGCGGCGGACCAGCCGGCTCGGCCTGCACGGCCAGCAGGTTCAGGATGTGCCGGTAGTAATCGACCTGCGCCAGCCGCCGGTAATACAGCCCCGAGGCGAGCTGCTCCAGATAGGCGATGTCGGGTAGCTGCGGATCGGGCATCCGGAGCACGGCCAGCGGCCCGCCGGTCGCCAGATGCCCGCCCAGGCGGAATGGCAGCACCCGCATGGTCACGTGCGGCAGCTCGGCCGCGCTGATCAGGTGCCGCAGCTGAGCCCGCATCGCCGTCCGCGAGCCGGCCGGGCGGCGCAGCGCCGCCTCGTCGATCACCAGCCACAGGCGCGGCGGCCGCGGCCCGCGCAGGATCTCCTGGCGGCGCATGCGCAGTTCCACCCGGCGCTGGATGTCCCGCGCTGGCAGGTGACCTTGTGCCAGCGAGATGACCTCACGGGCGTAGTCGGGGGTCTGCAGCAGCACGGGAATGACCTGCGCGGTGTAGCCGCGGATCAGGCTGGCCGCCTGCTCGAGTCCGAGGTAGCACTCGAACCAGTCGGGCACGAGGTCCTGATACTCATGCCACCACTGCGGGCTGTTGGCCTGGCGGGCGAGGCCGAGCAACGTGGCCCGTTCGGCCAGGTCGCTGACCCCGTAAGCGGCGCAGAGCCCCGCCACGTGCCGCAACCGCAGCCCGGCCTGGCCGCACTCGACGGCTGAGATGCGCGGTGCGGGCAACGCGATCGCGACGCTCGCGTCGGCGGCGCTGAGCCCCGCCTTCTCGCGCAGCCGCTGCAGGGTCGCGCCGAGTACCATCCGGGCGACGGTGGCGCTCGCCCGGTCCTGGGCCTGCCCAGGCGGGTTACGGGTGGCTGTGCCAACTCCGCGCGTACATGCGGACGGCTCGTTCATGTCCAGTGTTCTAGCGCCTGCCCCCGCATCAAGGCAATATGTAACGAGAGTCTAAATCAGAACTTTTTGAGGCTCCCAATTTCGATTCGTTACAATCGTGTCATGGTTTCCTGGCGACCGCGCAGAACTGGTCGACTATCTCCGGCTCGCCAAACGGAGCCGCCTCTGGCCGCCACCGGGTGCTCGACACGACACCGGGTTCGACCAGCTCGAGGCCATCAAGCAGGCCCGCGAGCTCAGCGGGAGCCCGATGCCGGCCAGGCGGGGTGCCATGGCTGTTCCAGTACCTGATCGCCGCGGCCATCTTCTCGCCGGTCGCTTCGAGGGTCGGGTGCGCGATTGCGAGGTAGCTGCGCGGCGGCATCGCGCCCATGAGCCGGCCTATGATCTGCCTGGCCTCCTCGTCCCCGAGTATGTGCCACAGCACGCCGAGCATCGTGATCGCGACCGGCTTGGTCAGGTCGAGCGTCTTGGCCGCCCCGGCGAGCACGTCGCCGGGGTCGCGAAGGTCGGCGTGCACGTAGCTGGCGGCGCCTTGCGGCGTGCTGGTCAGCAGCGCCTTGGCGTGCACGAGCACGAGCGGGTCGTTGTCCACGTAGACGATCCGGCACTCGGGCGCGACCCGCTGGGCGACCTCGTGGGTGTTGTCCACCGTCGGCAGCCCGGCCCCCACGTCCAGGAACTGCCTGATGCCCGCCTCGCCAGCGAGAAACCGCACCGCCCGGCCAAGGAACATCCGGTCGGCCCGCGCGTGCTTGACGATGTCAGGCAGCAGCGCCGAGATCCGGTCCCCGACTTCGCGGTCGACCGGGTAGTTGTCCCTGCCGCCCAGCCAGTAATCCCAGATCCGCGCCGAATGTGACACCGAGGTGTCGATCTCACGCGACGAGGCGAACTCGGGCGAGGCAGAGTCATCGATCACGGGGGCGCATCTCCTGGCAAACCATAAGTTCCCGACAGTCGAACTTATCCCAGCCCGCCGGCTGTGCGCTCCGCGACGAACCTGGAGCTTGCTCGTATCCCGGAGCGCTGACCGCGGCGAATCCGGAGAGTTGTCGTATCCCGGAGCGTTGACCGGCCTATACGACGGCAACGCTCCGCAATACGAGAACGCTCCGCCGGGAAGCCGAGAACACTCCGCGGACATTCCGAATACCGTCCGCGAAGCGGAAACTCTCCGCCGAGGCCAGGCACCTACAGGACCACCACGCCAGCCAAGAACACCAGGCCAGCCAAGAACACCAGGCCAGCCAAGAACACCGCCGGCGCCATCCCACCCGCTACCAGCAGGGGCGGCGCTCGCGAGATACAGGTCGACGGCGACCGCGTACTCGACTGGAGCGGGCAGTGGCGTCACTGGCTTGGCTGGGACGAGGGCCATGGACATCACCTCCGCGTTGTCTCGCAGTAAATGAAGCGGGCATTGCTTCTCGTGCGCTCTTCATTAGTTTAGTACAGCCGGCGGACCATTTACTGCGACAACTTCCCGTTAACGGGACGAATTGCAATTTGCGCGCGGCGACCATTAGCTGCAAACTTAAGCATGCCGTTTCGGGAAATCATTGCGAATTCATGTCGCAGTAAATTGACAATTCCGCCGCGGCCCGGGAATCGCCGGGCTCGGCCGGGAGGGCGGATCGCGCTGCTCGCGGCCGAGCGGGACTTCCGGGTGTTCTACCTCGGATTCGTGACCTCGTTGCTCGGTACCGCGATGTCCAGGATCGCGCTCACGTTCGCCGTGCTGGACAGCGGCGGCACCGTCGCCGACCTGGGGATCGTCTTCGCGGCCTCGGTGTTCCCGCAAGTGCTGGTCATGCTGGGCGGCGGGGTGCTCGCCGACCGGATCGGCCGCCGCCGGGTCATGCTGGCCACGGACACGACCCGGTTCCTGGTGCAAGGCTCGCTGGCGGCGATTTTGTTCACAGGAAAGCCGGCAGTGGCGGTCTTCGCGGCGATGTCTGCCCTCCTGTCGGTGGCGGAGGGCTTCTTTTATCCAGCTCTTGGCGGGCTGCGCGCGGAGATCATGCCGGCCGGCAAGCTGCCAGAAGCGAACGCGCTAGTGAGCGTCGCGCGGTCAGCGACCGCAGTCGCCGGGCCGGCCCTCGCCGGGTTGCTCGTCGCGGCCAGCAGCCCGGCCGTGGTCATCGCCGTGGACGCGGCGACGTACGGCGCCAGCGTGGCGTCGCTCGCGCTCCTCCGGGTGCCGCAGGCCCCGGCGCCCGCGCAGTCTCCGTGGCGTAATCTGACCGACAGCGTCGCGGTGTTCAGATCGCAGACCTGGCTGTGGCTGACGACAGTGCAGTTTTCGCTGTTCAACCTGTTCACCTGGGCGCCGTACCTGCTGCTCGGCCCGGTGCTCGCGACGCGGTACCTGGGCGGAGCCGGTGCGTGGGGCGCCGTGACTGCCGCTTTCGCCGGCGGCTCGGTCCTGTCCGGTTTCGCGATGGCCGGCCGGCGGCCGCGGCGCCCGCTGGTCGCGGCGGTGATCGGCACCTTCGGCTACGGGCTGCCCTGCCTGATGCTGGCGCTGCGCGTGAACGTGCTCGGCGTCGCGGGAGCGGCATTGCTCGCCGGCGCCGGATCGACGCTCAGCGGCATCCTGTCTACGTCCGTGCAGCAGCAGCGGGTGCCGCCGCGGATGCTGGCGAGGATCAGCGCGATCACGCTCACCGGGTCCTACGCCCTCGGCTCGGCCGGGTGGGCGCTGATCGGCCCGCTCGCCGACGTTGTCGGCCCTGCACCGCTGCTCATCTTCGCCGCCGCCTGGAATACGGTCAGCAGCGCGGTCGTCCTGGCCCTGCCCGCCATCAGGTCGGTCACCTGGGAGCGGGCCGGGCCTGGCGCGCTAGCCGAGCCTGAGCAGCTCGTTCGCGGTGATGTCGATGACGCTCGCGCCCAGCGGACGGGTACGCGCCCGGACGGTCAGGTTCATGATCGCGTCGCCATGGGCGAAGTCGGTGCTGACCCACGTGCCGGCGCCGGTCCGGCGTAGCTGGAGTGAGCGCCGGAGGCTTTCGTCGAGGTGGGCGAGTTCTGGTGCGTCGATGACCGCGCGGAAGACGTCCTTGTCCTCCGGTACGGCACTGATCCGGCTGGCGGCCGCCAGGCCGAGCGCGAGTGCCAGCGCGAGGGCCGCCCCTGCCGACGCCGCCAGCGGGCTGGCGTAGGCGGAAGCGCTGCTGATGGCCCCGGCGATACCGCCGGCCAGGACGATCCAGGGGAGGGCGCGCTCGGCGGCAGGCGGCGGGCGGAGCCGTTCACCCAGGCAGCCGCAATCGCCGGCGTTCTGGCCGGTGCCTGGCGTCCTGCGCTGGCGCATGTGCCGGTAGGCGAGGAAAGCCACGCCAAGAGCGGCGGCGGCGGCCGAACCGAGGCGGTCGATCTGCGGGGCGAGCATGCTGGTCCCGCAGATCGTCTCGGCCACGACCGTTCCGGCGGCCAGTTTCCCTCGCCGAGTTTGCCTCGGTCGGAGCAGGGCGCCGGCCTTGCCGGAGGCTGCGACCAGCAGCAGGACGGCGGCGGGGATTCTCAGGATGGCCAGGACGGTCAGGACGGTCATTGGCATCAGAGCGCCCCGGTAGTCAGAGAGCACTGTTGAACATGAACATGGTGTCGAGCGCGTCCAGGTCGATCGCGGCCTGATCGAGGTCGACGTTGGCGTTGATGGTCTTGCCGCAACTGCTCAGGCAGCTGCCCTTCTCTGAGTACTGCCACTGATAGGTGGGCACCCCTCCGCAGTTGTCGGCGTCCCAGCCGATCGTCCCGAAGGCGGCGGTGCAGCCCGAGCATGGCTCAGGTTCGCTCGACCAGACACTGAAGCACTGGGCGGCCACGGGTGCCGCCGCGATCGTCGAGCAGTTCGGCGGGGCGGCCGGCGGGCTGCAGTAGAGCCCTGCGAAGAACGGTGACGTGCTGTTGAGCGTGGCCTGATTGACAAATGTGGCCCACGCGTTCCAGTAGGCCGACGAGAGCGGGCTGCTGGCCTCGAGCCCGAGGTAGCAGTACAGGCCGCTCGCCGGAATCGCTAAGCCAAGCCAGCTGATGACGTTCTTGATCGAGTTAATCATCGTCGTCGCGTCCTGGGTGCCGAACGAGGTGCCGCTCGATCCGGTGGTGCCGAGGCGCGATTGGGTGGGTTCGCTGACTACGCCGAGATGATGCGCGCCATTGTTGAACATGGCGGCCACTTCGGCCTTCGCGTTGGCGGAACTGCTGTTGATGACGTTGGCCGCCGGGGTGGGGCTGAAGTAGCGGATCCAGAATCCATTTCCGAACTGCGCCACGGCGGAACTGGCGAGAGCGTTTGTTACAGTGCTTGCGGTGTCGAAGCCGTAATCCGGCATGGTGTCCTCCCGGCGGGAATTAGCTGAGGCAGTATCAATTGACGATGGCTGATGGCTGCTCGGGCAGTTCGGTGGCCGCGACAGTGGTGCCGTCGGGGGTGAGGGAGAGCACGAGCGGGTGCTCCCTGGCTATCGCGAAGATCGCCGAGCCGTCGGGCGCGGCGCTGACAGCGGCGAACGCCGTGCCGGACAGCCACCGGTCGACGAGCTTGAGTTCCGGGAGTTCGTAGACCCAGATCCCGCCCTGGCGGGCCGAGCTGTCGGCGACGTAAAGCCGGGTCGCCGTAGCGGTCGCGGTCCATTCGCCCAGGGCGAGGCGCGGGTTGCCAGGCTGGCTGGCGAGCATGGTCGCGGATCTGACTTGAGCGCTGGTGCCGTCGATGATCGCGGCGGCCGGGATGCCGCAGTTGACCATCAGGAGATTGCCATCGGGCAGGCCGATCAGCTTGGTGGGGAATGGCTTGGCCGCGCCCCATTCTTGCGGGAAGACCGCGACGTGGCCCGCTTGCAGGCCCGAATTCACGAACTGAACAGCATTGAACCCTGCGCTTTGCACCCACAGCTTGGAGTGAGACTGCTGGAGTCCGGACGCAGGCACCATGCCCTTGGCGTGCACAGGGTGCATGGGCGCTGAGCCGAAGGACTGAGCGGGCTGGCTGAGCAGCCTGATGGTCTGATCAGGCCCCGGCTCGGTCCACGTGGCCAGCACCGAGTGCCCGGCGAAGCCGCAGGTCTGCGACAACGCACCGGTGGTGAGCGCATGATGCCCGATCGCGGACCGGCTACCCAGGCTGAACACCTCGATGGACGTGGCGCTGCCCAGTTCATCGACCAGTTCGGTCGGCTCGCCCGTGATCCTGTCGCTGCCGGCACTGGACTTGCTGCTGGCGCTGGCCTTGGCAGCAATCGGGCGCTGGCCGGTGACCCGCCACACCGTGTCGAGGACAGCGGCGTAGGCGCCGTCGGCGCTGACCGAGAGGGCAAGCTCGTGCCCGACAACGGCAGCGCCCGCGGTGACGGCACCAGATTTGCCATGGATACGGTGCAGCACCTTGCCGTCGGCAGCGGAGCGGACAACCAGCCGGTGGACGTGGAAGCCGCCCTCCTCAGCGAGGTCGGCAGAGATCAGCGCGGCCCCGTCGGGGGAGCGCTGGGTGGTAAGGGGCACCGGCAGTCGTGCCGCGACGATCGAGCCGTTTTCTCGCAGGCCGGTCAGCGATAGTTCCTCGCCAGTCAATGAGCTAACCCAGAAGGTCCACGGCCTGCTGCCGGAGACCGCGCCCGAGGCCGGCTGCGCGGCCTGCGCCGTCGCCTCATGCCAGCCGATGGTCGGAACGATCAGCGACGCGATGCCGACCCCGCCCGCGCCGCGCAAAAGCTGCCGTCTAGTCGTGGTCAGCGAGTCGGCAGGGCCTGATGGGTTCGCTGTGTTTGTTAGGTTCGCCGTGTTTGCTGGGGTCGCTGTGTTTGCTGCGGTCGCCGCGCGGCCCGAGGCTAATTTGCTCGAGCGCTTGATTAAGGACATGAGCGAGCCTCCGCTGGAAAAATGATAAAAAGGCCTAAAAGATAAGGCAAGCTGACGATAAATCCGCTGATCAGCCTCGTCAAGGGTCGGCGTCGGCAAGGTTCCTCGCCCAGGCCAGTCCCGACCACGGCATGCATGATCGCGGAGGCTTCTCGGCGGCCCGGGCGGCCCACGGTCATGATCGCCGAGTCTGGTTCTGTCGCGGAGAGTTGTCATTGCGCGGAGCGCTTTCGGCAGATAGGACGGGCTCGCTCAGGGGATTGTCGCAACGCTCTGATTTGGGTGGGAGCGGGCGATGGGGCGCAGTGTGGATCCTCAGGTGGTGGCCAGGACGCTGGAGTTGCTGGCTTCGGGTGTGAATCCGATGCGGGCAGCGGCTTTGGCGGGGGTGTCGAAGTCGTTTGCTTACGAGCTGGACCGGCGGGTGAGCGGGGTGTCCCGGCTGGCGGTCAAGCGGGAGGCGGCGGCCCGGCGGGCGGCCCGGCCGGGCCGCCGCGGCGTTGATCCGGAACGGGTGCGGGTGCTGCTGGAGCACCTCGCCGCGGGGCTGAATCCGAACCGCGCCGGGCCGCTGGCCGGCGTGTCGAAGACGTTCGCGTACGGCCTGTACCACAAGATCGGCGGAGTGTGCAGACCCCCTGGAACGACTTACAGCGACCGGTACCTGGACGACGGGCAGCGGCACGAGATCGCGCGGCTGCGCGAGACCGGCTTGTCGCTGCGGGCGATCGGCGCGCGGACCGGCGTGAACGCCTCCACGGTGTGCCGGGAGCTCAAGCGCAACGCCGACCCGAAGACCGGGCATTACCTGCCGGTGCGGGCGGGCAACCTGGCATGGGAACGGCAGCGGCGGCCCAGGCCGTCAAGGCTGTCCCGGCACCCGGAGCTCCGCCAGCGGGTACAGCAGCTCCTGGACCGGCGGTTCTCCCCCGAACAGATCAGCGGGAGGCTGAAAATTGACCACCCCGGCGATGAGGACATGCAGGTCAGCCACGAGACCATCTACCAGTCGATCTACGTCTACCCGCGCGGAGAGCTGCGGCGGGAGCTGAAAGCCTGCCTGCGCAGCGGCCGCCAGCTGCGCCGCCCCCGCGGCCGCGGCGAAACACGCGGCCGCATCATCGGCGCCGTCCCCATCGGCGAGCGCCCCGCCGAAGTCGAGGGACGGCTCGTGCCCGGCCACCACGAAGGCGACCTGATCATGGGCTCCAAAGCATCCAACTCCGCCGTCGGCACCATCGTCGAGCGCACCACCGGCTACCTCACCCTGCTCCGCCTCCCGCACGGCCACGACGCCGGATCCGTCGCCGGCGCCATCATCGGCCGCATGACCGAACTGCCCGCCTGGTTCGCGAAGACCCTCACCTGGGACCGCGGCAAGGAACTCGCCCGCCACCAGCACATCACCGACACCACCAGCATCAGCGTCTACTTCGCCGACCCCCACGCCCCCTGGCAGCGCGGCAGCAACGAGAACATCAACGGACTGCTCCGCGAATACCTCCCCAAAGGCACCGACCTCAGCACCACCACAGCCGCCGGCCTCCAGCACATCGCCGACGAACTCAACGACCGCCCCCGCAAACGCTACGGCTACCACACCCCCCGCGAACAACTCGCTAAACTCCTCACACAAGAAGCCGAACGCGTTGCGACGACCCCCTGAAAACGCCACGGTCAACACTCCGTGCTGCGAGAAGTCTCCACGGTATCGACGGAGAACGCTCCGCGATCATGCCGCAGAGCAGCCGTCATCATCAAGCCAACCTGGCTCAGCGAAGTCGATCAGGCTGCGCACGTCCGGACTGCGTAGTACCTAGTCTGGCCTCCGAACGTCGGCGAGGACCACGCCTGCTATATGTGGGCTTGTGTCGATCGGCAGCCTGCAGCAGCAGTATCGAGAGTTCGTAGCGGAGCGGGACTGGGAGCAGTTCCACAACCCGAAGAATCTGGTGATGGCGCTGGCCGGTGAAACGGGCGAGCTCACCGAGATCTTCCAGTGGCTCACCGAGGCGCAATCTTCGGCTGTGATGGCCGACGCTTCCAGCGCTGATCAGGTGCGCGACGAACTCGCGGACGTCTTCGCGTACTTAATCAGGCTCGCCGACGTGCTTGGGGTGGACCTCGAGCAGGCATTCGAGCTAAAGATGATCAAGAACGCCCGCAAGTACCCGGTCGAAGCCGCCAAGGGCAGCGCGGCCAAGCGCGCCGAGTCATGACGCCAGCCTCGGATTGGCGTGCGACTTACGTCCGGACTTGGGTTGGTCGCCGCCAGGGCCGGGAGTTGGCCGGCTCGTGCATGTCAGGTGGAGAGTCGCCCGAGCTCGTCGGTCATGGCCTTTCTGGTGCGCTCGTTCGGCTCGGCCAGCGCGGCGGCGCGCAGGACCTCGGCGGCTTGCGGTGGCCACTGAGAGAGCGGCCAGCCGCCTAGCGCCTTCACCGCTGTGTTGCGTACGCGGACGAATGGACTGCTAAGCCCGGCCCTGACCAGGTCCCAGCCTTTGCCGGGGAACCGGTCCAGGTCCTGGAGCAGGAATGACAGCGATTGGTCGGCGGCATTGTCCTGGCCCATGAACACGCGCTCCGTCGGTCCGGTCGCCAGGACCCGAGGGACAAGCACTGCCGTCGCGAACTCGATGATCTGATCGATCCGCTGCTCGTTCGCCAGTTTCATGACCGCGTACCAGTTCGTCGCGACCGGGCTGGCCAGCACGCGCCGCCAGTGCGGGTCGAAGGCGTCAATGTTGAGCACGCGAGCTGCCCGCGCGGCTGTACGGAACGTCTGGTTGTCATCCGACTGGAGGCCGTCAGCGGTCAGGACAGGCCACAGCGGACGGGCCGCGATCTCCGCGCAGCGCGTAAGCAGGCCGGAACGCTCCTGCGCCGTCCAGTTGTGCTGGTATCGCTCGTCCCATTCGCCGTTGCGCCGCAGGAACCCGGCGATCTCGTCGATGACCAGGAACTGGGTGAGGCGCTCGGCTCGGGCGGTCATCAAAGTCACGTAGCGGTCGAGCAGCGCTGGCGCGTCCTCGTAGTCGTCGATGTCGCGGGCCGGGCCGCCCATGATCAGCGCGCTGATGATGTCGCTGGCCGCGTCGAGCAGTTCATCGTCCGGGTCGGCGGCGGCGAGCCGCTGGCAGAGGCGCCCGGTCGTGGCGGCGATCCAGGCCAGGTATTCGTACATGATCGAGTTTCGGAAGCCGTGGCGCAGGATCCAGTCGCGAATCTCCTCGTCCTTGGTGGCCTCCAGCCGCTCAACGACACCGATCCTGCCCCAGCCGTCGACGCCCTGGGCCAGCGACCAGAGGACCGGGTCGGGCTCAGGCTCGCAGTTGCGGATCGCAACCGCGCAGTACAGCGTGAACTCCTCGTGCCGCCCCAGGGTAAGCAGCAGGTCGCGATCGGCCCGGCCGCCGGTGATGCCGATCAGCGCGATTCCCACCTTGACGGGCTCGGCGTGGCGACCCGTCCCGGCCAGCCGGCGACCCATCTCTGCCACGCCGGAGCGAGGAAGCGCGGACGTCTGAACGGCCGAGAGCAATTCGTCGACCATCTGCAGGGCCGCGCCTGACCGCAGTCGCTCATAGAGCGCGCCGAACTTGACCGGGCTGAGACCGCCTGCGACGCACTGGCCCATGAGCGCGATCAGGTCGGCGACCGCTACCTCGGGCTCACCTCGCCCGACATGATGGCCGAGCACGCCATCGCGGGCACCGGCCACCCAGCGGATACTGTCATTGTCCGCCTGGTCCTCGCCCGGCAGCTCCGCTCCGCCCGGCAGGAGCCCGCAGCCTGACGGGTCCAGATGCGCACGCACATGATCGAGGATTGCTGGCTGATTAACCGAACTGGCGCTCGTCCATTCAGGCACGGATTCCACTTTGTCACTATCCCGTGCCCCCGTCCCGGCGATGAGCCACGGCAGGCACCGCCCTCACCCAGGGCATGGTGATGCCGGGTGAACGTCGCTGGGAGGGCGTAGGCTTCCCCGGCAACAGAAGGCGGCAATCGAAGGCATTGCGCACAGTTGGGGGATAGGTGACTGGTGTGAACGACGGGCTCGGGCTGGTCGTGGGCACGGTGCCGGCCACTCCTCTGCAGTTCTCGGTCGGGCTGGCCCCGGGACAGTACGCCCAGCTCGATGACGTGGTCGTGACGCACCGGGCGATGCCCGGACCCGGGCAGGAGCCGATCCAGATCGCTGGCGTAGTCACCAACGTCGAGGCCGTGCACGAGGGCGCGCGGTTCGCGTCCGACGTGTTCCTGATCGAGCAGGGCGCGCTCCCCGCCGAGGTCTGCGAGGTCGCCGAGGTCACGGTCACCAGGGTCGAGCCTGAGATGTACGTGCCGCCGCTGCCCGGCGCCGTCGTGCACCGGGCGGTCGGGGCGCAGCGCGAGTCCGCCCTGTACTTCGACGAGATGGGCGAGGCCAAGGTGCCGGTGGGCTTCGGCCGGGACGGGCAGCCGGTGTTCGTGAACTTCGAGTTCATCGACGGGACCCGGGGCGCGCATGTCTCCATTTCCGGAGTGTCCGGCATCGCGACCAAGACCTCCTTCGCGATGTTCTTGCTGCACTCGATCACCAGCTGCGGCGTCCTCGCGGGCGAGGCGCACAACACCAAGGCGCTGGTGTTCAGCGTCAAAGGCGAGGACCTCCTCTTCCTCGACTACGCGAACAGCCGGCTGACGCCAGCCCAGGCCGCCAAGTACGCCAAGCTGGGGCTGCCCGCGACCCCGTTCGGCAACGTGCGGGTTTTCGCCCCGCCGCGCAAGGGCGACCAGTCAGGCACCCCGGACGTGCACGCGCGGGACAAGGCGGTGAGCCCGTTCTACTGGACGCTGGCCGAGTTCTGCGAAGACGAACTGCTGCCGTTCGTCTTCGCCGACGCCGAGGACGAACGCGCCCAGTACACGATGCTGATCGCGCAGGTCGCGGCCAGGCTGCGGCGGGACGCACGCCCGGCCGGGGCGCAGGGCGCGATCAAGGTAGCCGATGTCGACCCGGCGAATGACAAGATCATCCGCACCTTTGACGACCTCGTGCGGCTGCTCGAAGCCGAGCTTGGCGACGACAGCACCAGAGGGTCGTGGGTGGCAGGCAGCACCGGCCTGGGCAGCGTCAACGCGCTGCTGCGCCGGCTCCGCTCGGCGGTCCAGCCGCTCAGCGTCCTCGTCCGGGGCGACCTCGCGTTCAAGGGCGAGCGCTCCATTTCGACCTCGCGGGCGCAGATGACGGTGATTGACCTGCACAACCTGCCGGACCGGGCGCAGCGGTTCGTGGTCGGGGTCACCCTGCGTACCGAGTTCGCCCGCAAGGAACGGCAGGGCACGGCCAGGCCGCTGATGTTCGTCATGCTCGACGAGCTCAATAAGTACGCGCCGCGCGAAGGCGACAGCCCGATCAAGCAGATCCTGCTCGACCTCGCCGAGCGCGGCCGGTCACTCGGCGTGATCTTGATCGGCGCGCAGCAGACCGCGAGCGAGGTCGAGCGCCGCATCCTGGCCAACTGCGCCATCCGGGTGGCCGGGCGGCTCGATGCCGCCGAGGCGCAGCGGCCCGAGTACGGGTACCTGCCGCCCGCGCAACGTCAGCGGGCGACGCTGGCGAAGCCGGGGACAATGTTCATCGCGCAGCCGGATATCCCCGTGCCGCTCGCGGTCGACTTCCCGTTCCCGGCCTGGGCGACCCGGCCGAGCGAGAAGGGGGAGTGGGCAGGCCACGACTCAGGCCCGGCCCGCCCGGCCGACCCCTTCGCCGCCATCCCGGAAGACGACCCGCCCCCCTTCTGACCCAAGCGCCCCATGGCCTACTCCCAGCAATGCCGCAAGGGTGCGGCTCTTTTGGTGTGGCTCTTTGGTGTGAGGCCGGTTCGGCGGCGCGGCTGGAGCGGGGAACCCCGGCAATGTCGCAACGATGGCCCGGGACGGCACGGGCAGGCCCGTCAATGCCGCAACGACCGCGCTATAGCGCCAGCTCTGCCACAACGACGGGCCTGGCCCGGGCCAGCCAGCGAGGGTCGGCTGCGCCATGGATGTCCCAAAGATGGCCTATCGGCTGGCGTCGGCTAGCAACTCGACTGGGCGCGGCGGAGCTGGTGCAGCGTCCAGCCTCGCCCGCTGGGATCGAGCCGCCTCGTCGTGACGGCGAAGATCTCGGCGGCCCGGCGGTACGACATGCGGGCACGACCGGTCAGCGGGCAGCGATCGGCCGGTGCCGCCTGGCCGGCCGCTCGCCGGTCGGTGAGGAGGACCGGGCCGACCGTCCTCCCGGAGAGCAGCCAGCTGAGCAACTCGCAAGTGCTGTCGCTGCAGGCGGCCAGGCCAGCCGTCGCGGCGGCGGAAGCGCGCGGTTTGCCGCGAAGGTCGATGGCACCCGCGTTGAGCCGCAGCACGGCGGCGGCCGCCGCTCCCGAGTCGTAGAGCAGATGCCAGAACGCCTGTTCTCGCAGGCTGGCCGGGGTGCCGAAGATCGCCGCGAGTTGCCGGTCGGTCAGCGGGCCTGCGAGCGGCGGCTGCTCGGGGAGCGCGCTCAGGCTGGCCGTCGGGTCGCGGCTGATCCAGTCCTGGTCAAGCCACCAGTTCACCGCGCTGCGCAGCGCTGCCAGTTCCCGGTTGACCGTGCGGACGTCGGCTTGCCGGGACCGGACCCGCACCGCCGCGGCGAGCCTCGCGCTGATGTCGTCGTCGTCCAGCAGGGCTAGCGGCAGAACGGGCGGGCTGGCGCCGCGTCGTCCGGCACGGTCCGGCTGCGGCTTGCCCGCTAGCGACCAGGCCCAGCCAGCGAGGGAGATGCGGTACACGCGGCGCGACGACTCGCTGAGCGCGGCGCTGGCGAGATAGCGGTCGACCGCAACCGCGTACTCGACCGGCGCGGGCCGCGCGACCACCGGCCTGCCCTGGACTAGAGCCATGGAAATCCTCTCCGCGTATTGCTTCTCGTGCACGCGCGTTTATCTTAGCCCAGTCCCGCCCGGCCATTTACTGCGACAACTCCGCGGTCGGAGAATCGCCATTCGCGGCGGGCTCATGCTGACGGTAAAACTGGCGCAATGGCGAATCGGAAAGTCAGCCCAGACTCTTATCGCAGTAAATTGACTCGGTCACCTGGGAGTGAGGCCGAGCGGGCCGGTCGGCGTCCTAGGACTTGGTGGCGAGGCCTTCGAAGGTGTAGCCGACGATGCGAGAGCCGTGCAGGTAATAGGTGTCGAGGCGGGTAATGTCGAGTTCCGAGGCGCCTATTAGCTGGTCGATCGGCCGATCCAGGTGACAGCCGCCGAAGAGCGCGCGCTGGAGCGGAGTCAGCCTGTGCTGATAGCGCGCGACCTTGGCGTCCGGCGCCAGGCCGTGCTCGGCGAAGTGCAGCGATCCGCCTGGCCGCAGCACCCGCCGGATCTCCGCGAGCACCCGCGCCGGATCGGGCACCGTGCACAACGTCCAGGTGCTCAGCACATGGTCGACGCTGTCGTCATCGGCCGGGAGCGATCCGGCGTCGAGGCCCGCGAACTCGATCGGCACCTGGCACGCGGCGATCCGCCCGGCCGCGATCTTCCGCCCGGCGACGGCCGGGTCGACCGCCCTGATGCGGGCGACTGAGGCCGGGTAATGCGGGAGATTCAGTCCGGATCCGAAACCGATCTCCAGCACGTCGCCGTCGAGTTCGGCGGCAACCCGTGCCCGCACCGGCCTGAATTCGGTGCCGCGCATCGCGATGTCCACTACCCGGGGGAGTACTCGGTCCGCGTACCAGCTCATCTAACCCAGTCTCGCACGCGGGCCCGGCTGCTCCGCCTGGCCTGCCCGGCTCGGGCGGGACTCAGGTCGGCTTGCGAGCGACAGCGCAATAAAGCATGCGCGGAGGGTTGTCGTGCCGGGGCCGTGCCGGGGAGGGTTCTCGTGGTGATCGGGGGGGCGGACAGCGGAGCTGGTTTCCGTGATCATGATCCAGGCGGTGATCACGGAACATCGCCGCTGTCCTGACCTGGGCGATCTTCCGTGATCACGGTCTCGATCATGATCACGGAAATCAGCACGGGTGCCGGAGGCTGCCGCGCGGCTCGTGGGCAGGTTCGGGGAGCCTTTTCCGGGATCGCGGGGAGAGTTCTTCCCGCCTCTCACCCTGCCCGGCGGCGCCGGGCCGTGGCACGGCGCACGCAGGTTCGCCTCCACCCGGCGCCTGACTCTCCAAGATCCCGAGTCACCCGACAGCTACATGACCTGGGGCAACTTGCGCGGCAATCATGCTCGTAGAGCGCGCCGAGCGCGTCCGACGCTGGCCGGTTACGGGCCTGGCCTGCGGGGGATAGCGTTGGCAGGCGCGGTCGCAGGAGCTTGAGCTGCCCAGACTTGGCGTGGGGCCGGGTCGCGGCCGCCACGGGGCTTGGGGGGCCAGTTGAGTTTCGCGCGAAAAGCGGCACAATTCCCGGTCGGGCGCCTGACCAGGTGGCTCGTGCTTGGCTTCTGGCTGGTCGTGATCGTCGTCGCAGGTCCGCTGGCCGGCAAGCTCACAGGCGCCGAGCAGAACCAGGCGAAGGCCTGGCTGCCCGCCAACGCCGAGTCGACGAAGGTCCTGGACGTGCAGTCGCGCTTCCAGTCGCCCAACCTCTACCCGGGCATCGTCGTTTACGCCCGGCCATCGGGCCTGACGGCGGCCGACCGGGCCAAGGCAGCCGCCGATGCCAGCAGCTTCGCCAAGGTGCCTGGAATACTCCCGCACCGGGTGACAGGCCCGATCCTGTCGGCGGACGGCAAGGCGATGGAGACCGTGGTCCAGGTCAATCTCGGCCGCCAGGGCTTCAACCGCGCGGCGACAGTCGGCAAGTCCGTGCACATGATCGCCCGGTCGGGCGCGGACGGGATGACCGTCCATCTCACCGGGCCGCTAGGAAACGCGGCCGACAACAGCAAGGTCTTCAGCGGCATCGACAGCACGCTGCTGATCGCGGCTCTGGCGGTCGTCATCATCATCTTGCTGATCACCTACCGGAGCCCCGCGCTCTGGCTACTGCCGGTGATCTGCTCAGGAGCGTCGCTGATCGTCGCCCAGGCCGTGATCTACCTGCTCGCAGCGCACGCCGGCCTGACGGTCAACGCGCAGAGCGCGGGCATACTCGACGTGCTGGTGTTCGGGGCCAGCACGGACTACGCGCTGCTGATCGTCGCGCGCTACCGCGAGGAACTGCGCCGCCACGAGCGCCGCGGCCCGGCTATGGCCGAGGCGCTGCTGCGAGCAGGCCCGGCGGTCATCGCGAGCGCGTCGACTGTCATCATCGCGCTGCTGACGCTGCTCGTGGCGGAACTCCAGTCGACCAAGGATCTCGGCCCGGTACTGGCCATCGGCGTCGCGGTGAGCCTGCTGGCGATGCTGACCCTGCTGCCGGCGCTGCTCGCGGCGTTCCCGAGGGGAGTGTTCTGGCCGTACCGGCCCAGCTACGGATCGGCGGAGCCGACCAGCCGAGGGCTCTGGGCGCGGGCCGGCTGGAGCATCGCCCCCCGGCCCCGCGTCGTGTGGGTCACCGCTGCCGTGGTTCTCGGCGTGATGGCGCTCGGGCTGATCGGGCTGAAGGCCGATGGCCTCACTAATGCGCAGTCCTTTCGCGGCCATCCCGATTCCGTGGTGGGGGAGTCTGTGCTGGCCAGGCATTTCCCCGCCGGAGCCGGCCAGCCTGTCGTCGTCGTCAGCAAGGCGAGCGAGGCGGCCGGAGTGCGCGCCGCTTTCGCCTCGACTCCGGGCATCGCCGCCGTGACGCCGCCAGTGACCAGAGCCGGCTTTGCCTACCTGCAGGGGACCTTGACGTCGCCGCCGGACAGCCAGGCGGCCTACGCCACGATCGACCGGGCGCGGTCCGCCGTCCACGCCGTGCCCGGTGCCGACGCCAAGGTAGGCGGTACCACCGCCATCAACCTCGACGTGATGCGAGCATCAGCGCGCGACCGCACGGTCATCATCCCGCTGATCCTGCTCGTGGTGCTCCTGATCCTCGGGGTGCTGCTGCGATCGCTGGTCGCGTCCGTCGTGCTGACCGCCACGGTGGTCCTTTCGTTCGCCGCCGCGCTCGGCGTCAGCGCCCTGTTCTTCGACCACGTCTTCGGCTTCGGCGGGGCCGACACCGCGTTCCCGCTCTTCGTCTTCGTGTTCCTTGTCGCGCTCGGCATCGATTACAACATCTTCCTGATGACCCGGGTGCGCGAGGAAGCGATCAGGCGCGACGCGAGGCACGGGGCCATCACCGGCCTCGCCGCCACCGGCGGGGTGATCACCTCGGCCGGATTCGTCCTTGCCGGGACCTTCGCCGTCCTCGCGACCATCCCGTCCACGTTCCTGACCGAACTGGGCTTCGCCGTCGCGTTCGGCATCCTGCTCGACACGATCGTCGTCCGCTCGGTGCTCGTCACCGCGCTCAACCTCGACCTCGGGCGGCGGATGTGGTGGCCGGGCAAGCTGGCGCGCAGGCCGGACCCGGCCCCCGAGCAACTCGGCCGGGAACGCGAGACCGCCCTGGCGGGGAGGTGAACAGCCCGGCCGGGCATCGCCCTGACCTGCGTGTGCGGCTTTACTTCATTTCCCGTACCGGTTTAGAGCTGAGTATGCTGAGTGCGGTGATCGCGAGAATCAGCGCGATGCCGCCGAACATCTCTTCAATGCGCGTCTGCGCGAAAGCGCCGCAGAGGACGAGGGATACAGGGGCGGCTATGTAACCGAACAGCATGTCGACCGATATCACCCGGCTGAGCAGCGAGCCATGGACGTTCCGCTGGATCCAGCTTATGCCGAAGACACCCTGGAAGCCGATGGCGAAGCCCATGGTCGAAGCGATCCCCACCGCGGCAACGACATCGTGCATGATCCCCAGCACGGTCATGCCTACCGCAAGCCAGCCTGCCAGCCCGGCCACCAGGAGACCGACGCGCAATTGCCTTCCCACCAGCCCGCCGGCCAGGGCGCCGAGAATAGCTCCCGCGGCCAGGCCGCCGTTGAGCAGTCCCAATGCCGCGGCACCGCCTCTTAGCTGGAATTTCGCGAGGTCAGCGAATCCCACGGTGAACGGACCCGCATAGCAAAAGGTCACTGCGGTATCGACGGCAAGCATGGTCCGGATGCGCGGATCTTGCCAAGCGTACTTCAGCCCTATCCGGATCCGCGCGAGAAGCGTTTCTGTCGATTCCGGCGCGGCTTGATCATCGGGCGAGTCGGCTTGCCGATGTTTGTCGGCGCGCGGCTTGCGGAGCGGGATGATTCGCGACACACACAGGCCGCACAAGGCAAAGCACACCCCGTCGACAAGGAAGGCGAACCTGGCGTCGCTGACCGCCACCACGATGCCGCCGGCCGCCGGGCCGAGCACGGCCGAGATCCGGCCGCCCACGCCCAGCAGGGCGTTCGCAGGGGCAATGAGATCCTTCTCCACCACGGTGGGCAGGATCGACGCCCGCGCGGGCTGGAAGAAGGCATCGACGGAGCCGAAGGCCGCCGCCGAGACGATCAGCATCCAGACACTCAGCAAGTGGGCGAAACCGATCGCGGCGACGGTGGTCATCACTATGGCCCGCGCCCAGCTTGAGAACATCATGAGCGTCCGCGCAGACCACTTGTCGCTCAGCGAGCCTCCGACCAATGTCAGCGCGGCACGCGGCACCGCCTGCATCGCCAGCACGTAACCGAGCACAAGCGTGGATCGGGTGAGACTCAAAGTGATCCAGGAGAACGCAATATAACTGAATCCGTCACCTAGCAGCGAAAAGGACTGCCCGAGCCACAGCCTGCGGAACGATGTGACCCGGACCGGTGCCCAGATACGTGAGCTCGCGCCGGCTAATGCGGTGGCCATGGTCCAATCTCGCAATCGGCAGCAGGACGGAGGGGATCGGTCAATACCGGATAGGCAGCATCGTCAGGCTCCGGTTAAGCAGGGAGGGGTGCCAGGTGTGTTCCACGTCAGCCAGCTCCAGGTTCGGGTAATCGCGCACCAGGGCGCCGATGGCCGCCCTGGCAACCAGGCGGGCAAGGTGCGCGCCGATACAGAAATGCTCACCGAATCCAAACCCGAGATGCATAGTGTTGCTGCGGGTGGCAATGAAGCGGTCTGGATCGGCGAACTGCGCCGGATCCCGGTTAGCCGCAGCAGTTATCAGGTAGATCCTGTCTCCGGCGCAAATGGTGGAGTCGTCAAGCTTGAAGTCCGACGCGGCGATTCGTATCGACATCTTAGAAGGGCCGTCGAAGCGCAGCACCTCCTCGATGCTGCCCGACAGCAGCTCAGGGTCCCGACGTATCGCGTCAAGTTCGCTGGGATGCCGCAGCACGGCACGCAGGCCGTTCGCGATGAGATTGCTAGTGGTCTCGCCTCCGGCGAACGCGAGATGAGTGAGCATCCCGATGAACTCATCCTCAGTCACCGATTCGCCGATCTGCCCGCTCGCGAGTACCGAGCTGATCAGGTCATCACCGGGCCGTGCGCGGCGCTGGCGCACGAGATCCGCCAGGTAGTCATAGAGGTGGAGCAATGACTCGATGGACGTGCGGTATTCGCGTTCCGCCTGGTTGGTACCAAGTACCAGCTCACTGACCCGTGCGTTCCAGTACCAGAAAGCCGGGCTGTGCTGTCGTGGTACGCCGAGCCACCGGGCGAAGATCAGGCTGGGCAGCGGCTTGGCTACGTCCGCGACCGCGTCGCCGGCATTGCCGGAAACCGCGCGTGTGGAAAGCAGCCCGCGGGCTGCCGCTTCGATGGCCGACCGGAAACGGTTGATCGAGCGCGCGGAGAACTGTTCCTGGAACACTGTGCGCAGTCTCCGGTGAACGGGTGGGTCATTGAATACCATCCACCCGGACAGGATCCCGAATGCTCGTTCCTCATCGCCGTGCGCACTTCCGCCGATGCGGTCCATGATCGGCTTTACTCGGCTAGCGGAGATCGCGGGTTCCCGCAGACAGTGCACGACGTGGCTGTGGCCGGTCACTAGCCAGGCCCGGTGCACGGTACTCCAGTACACCGGCTGGTACTGGCGCAGAGAGCTGAGGTAGTCATACGGGTTCGCGTTGACGGCGGGATCAAGAAGGTACCTGTCGGCGAACCTTGTCATCGCGGGCGCTCCGTTCCGGCTACGGATGCGAGAAGGGTCGCGAAGTCGCGGACCAGTGGTTCGGTAAGGATCGTCAGGTGGCTGCCTGGCGTCAGCCAGACACTCAGCCCGCCCTGCGCGAGCTCCCGCCAGCGCCTCAGGTAGGTCGGATAGGAAACATCCAGGCCCGGCATCGGCTCGTCCGGCGGCAGGCTGGCGGATTCCTCGCCCACGATCAGGTGGACGTGGCCTGGATAGGGCTTGACCTGATAGCTGGCCAGCGCCGCGAGCAGCGAGTGCCAGACTTCGATCGGCGCGTCGTCGGCAAGGTCCGCTTCGCTGGTTGACATGCCAGCGCCGAGCAGCAGGGTCAAAAGGCTTGCCAGGGCCGTGGCTCGATCGGGCGATTCAGGAGGCAACTGACGCAGGTGGTCCTGCAGCAGCAGGGCGTCCGCCATCTGCCCGGCCACGGTGGCTAGCCTCAGCTCAGCCGCGGGCTCGGGGAGGTACGGCTCAATCAGCACCAGCGTTGGCGGCGGGTCTGCCTGGGCAGCCAGCTGGGAGGCCATCTCAAGGGCGATGTTGCCGCCCATCGACCAGCCGAGCAGGCAGCGGTCACCGCCTTCCTCGCGCCGGATGAGTTCCGCCACGTAGTTCGCGGCGATCTCCGGCACTGTGCAGGGGTCCAGGCCGCCAACCAGTCCGCGGGCCTGGAAGGCGTACACCGGCGGGCCCGGCGGCAGTGCCCTGGCCAGCGGGATGTACCAGGTGGCGCTGCCGCCGGTCGGATGCACGCAGTACAGCGCCGCGCCGGCCCCCTCGCGCAACCGGACTTCCGAGGTGATCTCGGTGGCTGCCCGCCGCGCGGCCTGAGCGGCGCGCGTGGCCAGCATGGCGATCGTGGGACCTTCGACCAGGTCATGCACCGTCACCGGCACTCCGCGGGCCGCCGCCATGGCGGCAGCCCGCACTGTCGACAGCGAACTGCCGCCAAGTTCGAAGAAGTCGTCATTGACGCCAACCTCCGGCAGTCCGAGCACGTCCCGCCATACTTCGGCGAGGATCAGCTCGGTCGGGGTCCTTGGCGCCGAGTAGGTCATGCGCGACTCAGTGCGGTCGAAGGCGGGCGGCGGCAAAGCCTTACGGTCGACTTTGCCATTGCTGGTCAGCGGTAGTTCATCAAGGAACATGAATCTGCCCGGCACCATGTAGCCGGGAATCCGCGCGCGCAGGAACTGCCTGAACCGCGGCGAATCTGGCTCGGCCGTCTCCTGCCGTACCACGTAGGCGACCAGCTTCGGTTCTCCCGGCAGGTCATCCCTGAGCAGCACCGCCGCGGCCCGCACCTCGGGCAGTTCGCGCAGCGCGTTCTCGACCTCGCCGAGTTCGATACGCAGCCCTCGCAGCTTCACCTGGGTGTCACGACGACTGAGATATTCCAGCGAGCCGTCAGCGCGGCGGCGGCCCAGGTCGCCGGTGCGGAAGAGCCTGCCGCCCGGCTCTCCGTACGGATCAGGCACGAACGCGGCCGCGGTGAGCGCCGGATGGTTCAGGTAGCAGCGGGCGACGCCAAGGCCGCCGATGCACATCTCGCCGGGAATCCCGGCCGGCACCGGCCGCATGTCCTGATCGAGCACGTAGACCTGCGTGTTGCGGATCGGCAGGCCGATCGGCGGTCGGCCCCCGCCTGGCGGACACAGCGCGAAACTGGACCATACCGACGATTCGGTCAGGCCGTAACCATTGAAGAATCGCCGGCCGTCGGACCAGGCGTCCGCGAGGTCCGTGGTGCAGGTCTCGCCAGCCGCCATAAGGGTGGCGAGGCAGGGGAGGCCGTCGGCATCCATCATGGCGAGGGCGGTGGGTGGCAGCACGGCGGCGGTCACTCGCTGATCACGGAGGATCCGGGCCAGGTCAGCTCCGGGCCGCAGCTCCTGCGTCGGCGCCGTGCATAGGCGCGCGCCGTTTGCCAGCGCCCAGGTCAGCTCGAAGACGCAGGCGTCGAAACTGAACGACGAAAACTGCAAGACCCGATCGGCGTCCGTGGGACGCAGCACGTCACGCTGGGCTTCAAGCATGTTGGTCAGGCCGCGGTGCCGCACTACCACGCCTTTGGGCCTCCCTGTGGAGCCAGAGGTGTAGATCACGTACGCGGCATTGTCCGCACCAGTGGCGGAGCCAGGTGATAGGGGTTGCTCCCGACCGGTGTACCCGCCAGCCTCGGGCTGGTCGATGAGTACCGTGCGGCCGCTGAACGGGATGCGGTCCGCCAGTGCGGCCTGCGTGAGCAGGACCGCCATGCCGCTGTCAGCGACCATGTAGGCAAGCCGGTCCGCGGGATAGCCCGGGTCGAGCGGAACGAACGCGCCGCCCGCCTTCAGCACTGCCAGGACCGCGCGCACCAGGTCAGGGCCGTGCTCGGCGCAGATGCCGACCGCAACCTCTCCGTCCACCCCGAGCGACCGCAGTCGCCGGGCCAGGCGCTCGGCGGCGTTGTCCAGTTCCGCGTAGGTGACGCGCGAGTCGCCGTGCGCGATAGCTATCGCGTCCGGTCGGGCCGTGGCGTGCTCGCTCACCCACTCGTGAAACATGAGCCGGGTGCTCCGCGCGACGGGTCCTTGAGCCCGCTGCGCCAGCGCCTGGGTCCGGGTGCCGATCCGGGGTGCCGGCCGGGTGACCGGACCGCCCGGATTGGCGAGCATCTTCTCAAGCAGATCTCGCATCAGATCGGCGAGCTGTTCGGCGGTAGCTGCCTCAAAATATGCCGCGTCAGCGTCAAGCGCGAACCCGCCCTGGTTGGCGGTCACCGCGAGCGGGAAGGAGGTCCGCGCGACCTCAAGGGAGTCGTCCCAGGCAGCCGCGGTCAGGCGGTGGAAATTGACGTAGTTGAAGACAGCCTCGACCAAGGTCGCGGTAGCCGAGCAGGTCCGCTGGAGATGCGCCAGCGGCAGCCTCCGGTGCGGCATCAGCTCCTGCTCCGCCGAGAAGGTCTGACGGAGCAAGTCGAGCCAGGTGCGCGCCGGTTCTGTTACGCCAAACGGAACGGTGTTCAGGAAGAGCCCGCGCATCAGGTCGGAACCCGGACGTTCCGGCCGGCCGTTGGTGACAAGGCCAATGGCGTGCGCGCCGCCAGGTTCGGCGAACAGGCTCATCACGTGGTAGAAGGCGGCCAGGAGCACGGTGCGATGCGGAACTCCGGCGAGCCTGGCCAGCCGGCCGATGGACTCGGTGAGCTCGGGGAAGGAGCGGCGGCACTCGTAGACCCACGGATCGTTGTACTGCGATGAGCCCGCCGGATCAGTGCTAGCCGGACGACGGCGGATGAAGCGGACGGGCGTCAGGTCGCGGAGGCTCGCGTGCCAGAAATCGAGGCTCGCCGGGGAGCCGATCGCGTCGCGTTCGAGCGCGACGTAGTCGGCGAACCGCGGGGTCGGCGGCAGGCTCGGCTCACGGCCTTCGACTACTGCCTGCCGGTGCAGCTCGAGCAGGTCGGCAACGAGCGAGGTCAGGCTCCAGCCGTCTAGCACGATGTGGCAGTCGGTAATCGTGATCCGCAGCTCGGTGTCCGTGAGCTGGTGCAGGTGGATGCGTACCAGTGGCGCGATGGCCAGATCGAACGTGTCCGCGGCCGCCACGTCAACGAACCGCCGCAAGGCCGCGCGCTGCTCGTCGGCCGGCAGGCCGCGCAGGTCGGCGAAGCCGACAGGCAGCGCGGCGGCGTGATGTACCAGCTGCAGCGGCTCAGAGAAGGAAGCCAGGTCGACGGAGGTCCGCAGGCTGTCATGGGCGAGCACGACCGCGTCCACGGCCGCCTGGAAGCTGCTCAGGTGCAAGCCCTCGGGAATCACGACCTTGAGGCAGGTCACGTTGTGGTAGGCGGCGCGAAGCGGGTCCGCGAGCATGTCGTGAATCATCCCGGCCTGCAGCATCGTCAGCGGGTAGGCGTCGTCCAGCCTGCCTGGAAGCCGGGCCGCGTCGATGGGGCGGAGCAGGTCAAAGGGCGCCCGCGGGGCAGCGCTCGGATCTTGCCCGCCGGTGACGGCGGCTAGCTCCGCCAGGTCGCCCAGCGCGGCGGCGCGGAACAGGTCGGCGACCGACAGGCTGAGGCCAGACGAGCGGCCAAGCCCGACGACGCGCAGCGCCAGGATAGAGTCACCGCCGAGGTCAAAGAAGTTGTCGCCGGATCCGATCCGCTCGATGCCCAGAACCTCCGCCCAGATCGCGGCAAGCCGGGCTTCGGTTTCTGACCGCGGCGCGATGTAAGGCTGCGCTGTCCCGCCGCCGCTCGCCTCCATCGTGATCAGGGCGGCGCGATCGACCTTGCCGTTGACGGTGACCGGAAGCTCGGAATGCTGGACGAACAAGGCGGGGACCATGTACTCGGGCAGGCCTGTGCGCAGCAGCTCGCGCAGCATCGCCGGGTCGAGCTGGCCCCGGTCCTTCGCCACTAGGTGTCCGACCAGCCGCGCACCGCCATGATGGCCTGGCTGGGCCACGACCGCGGCGTCCGCTACCCCCGGGCAGGTTCGCAGCCTGCTCTCGATCTCGCCGGGCTCTATCCGGAAACCGCGGATCTTCACCTGGTGATCGGCGCGGCCGACGTAGGCGAGTTCACCCTGCGGCAGAACCCGCGCCAAGTCGCCGGTACGGTACATGCGATCGCCCGGCGCGCCGTAAGGGTCCGGCCGGAAGCGATCCGCGGACAACGCCGGCCGGTTGCGGTAGCCGCGGGCGACGCCGGCACCGGCCACATGCAGCTCGCCGATGGTCCCAGGCGGCACAAGCCGCTGGTGCCGGTCGAGCACGTAGCCACGCTGACCAGCGAGCGGGCGGCCGACCGGCGAGTACACGGCTGATGCCGGATCTGCGGCGCCGAGGTGCCGGCAGGTCACGTGGACGGTCGTCTCTGTGATCCCGTACATGTTGACCAGCTCAGGCCGCTGGTCAGCGGGCTGGCCGAACCAGTCCTGGTAATGGCGTGCGTCAATGGATTCGCCGCCGAGTATCACCGTGCGCACCGCCAGGCCGGAAAGGTCCCGGCCAGTCGCGGTGACGTGGTGCCGCAGCGCGTTGAAAGCGGCGGGAGTCTGATTCAGCACCGTCACTGCCTCATCACGCAGGACCCGGCAGAGCGCTTCGGGATCGCGCGCTTGCGCTTCGGTCAGCACGACGGCCCGTCCGCCCGTAGTCAGCGGGCCCCACAGCTCCCAGACGGAGAAATCGAAGGCGAAGGAGTGCAGGCAGGTCCACACATCGTCAGTGCCGAAGTCGAAGTGCCGGTCGGCGGCACCGAACAGCCACGCCACGTTGGCGCGCGTGATCTCGACACCCTTCGGCTGTCCGGTCGACCCCGAGGTGTAGATGACATAAGCGAGATCGGATGCCAAGAGTTCTGGTTCGGCTGGGTACCGCGCGTCGCTGGCCGCCTCGGTGGTTTCGAGTTCGGCGGCTTCGAGCGGAATGACACGGACTGGCAGGTTAGCCATCGCGGCTTGCCCGGCGTCGTCCGCGATGACCAGTGACACCTGCGCATCGCTGACCATGAAGCCGAGCCTGGCTTGCGGGTAACCAGGATCGAGCGGCAAGTACGCGGCGCCCGCCTGCCACACGCCGAGAACGGCGGTTGCCAGGCTGGCTGACCGGGCGAGGCAGACGCCGACCAGGGACTCGCGGCCCGCGCCGAGCGCGCGGAGCCGGCTGGCCAGCGCCTGGGCCCGGTCGCTGAGTTCCGCGTAAGTGAGCGACTGGTTCGCCGACGTGACCGCGACCGCCTGGGGGTTCCTGGCCGTCTGCTCGGCAAACCTTGCGATGACTAGGTCAGGGACAGACGGCGTCGCCGACGTCCCGAGCACTAGCCTCCGTTCCTCGTCGGCGAGCAGGTCAAGGTCACCGACTGGCACCTGAGGCGACTCGGCGAAGGCCGTCAGCATCGCCACGGTGTGCGCGGCCAGCCGGGCGATGGAGGCTTCGGCGAACAGGTCAGGACGGTAGTTGAAGGAAAGCACGACGCGATCCGCCTCGCGGGCGGCTTGCAGGGAGAGGTCGAACTTCGCCGTGATGAGGTCGAGAGGGACAGGCTCACCGGCCGCGTCGCCGAGCACCAGCGGTTCGCTGCCCGTCTCGGCGTAGGTGAACAGGACCTGGAACAGCGGGTTCCGTGACAGGTCGCGTTGCGGGTTCAGTTCCGCGACGATCCGCTCGAACGGCAGGCCCTGGTGGCTCAGCGCACCAAGGACGCTTGCTCTGGTACGGGCGAGCAGTTGCGCCGGCGTGGGATTGCCGGACAGGTCAGCGCGCACGATCAGGGTGTTGACGAAGAATCCGACAAGCTGCTCGACTTCGGGCCGGTCTCGGTTAGCCACGATCGTCCCGACCGCCACGTCGTCCTGGCCGCTGTGGAAGCCAAGGACAGCCTGGTAGGCGCACAGTATGGTCATGAACGGCGTAGTGCCTGCCAGCCGGTGGGTCTCGTCCAGCGCCCTGGTGAGCGCTGCGGAAAGCCGCACCGAGTAGGCGCTGCCGTCGTGACGGCGGGCAGCCGGCCGAGGATAGTCGACCGGGAATTCGAGCGGGGTGAGATCGGCCAGCACAGCGCGCCAGTAGCTGAGTTCGGCCCGCACCTCGTCGGTCAGTACGAGGCATTGCTGCCAGAGCGCGTAATCGGTGTATTCGATTGGCAGCGGGGGGTGCTCCGGACCGCGGCCAGTGCGGCGGAGCTGGTAGAACTCCCGCAGGTCGCGGACGAGAATACCGAGTGACCACTCGTCCGAAATGATGTGATGCGTCGCCAGCACCAGGATGTGGTCGTCGGCCGCTACGCGCAGGAGGATCGCCCGGAACGCGGGCTCCGACCCGAGGTCGAAGGGCCGGGCCGCCACGTCGAGCACCGTGTCCGTAATTTCCTGTGATCGGTCAGGTCCGGCGGCCTCGCTGATGTCCATCAGTTCCAGGCCCAGTCCGTCCGCGGGCAGCACCCGCTGGCGCGCGACGCCGTCCTCCGCGGAGAACACCGTCCGCAGTTGCTCGTGCCGACGGATCAGGTCGGAGATCGCCGCGGCAAGCGCGGAGATGTCGAGCGGGCCGGTGAGCCGCCACGCGGCAGGCATGAGGTATTCGGTGCTCGCGGGTTCGAGCTGGTAAAGGAAGTACAGGCGCTGCTGGGCAGCGGACAGCGGCGCCCAGTCCGGCCGGGGGTAAAGCCGCGGGATGCGCGCGACATTGGCCCCGCCGCGAAGGCGTTGTTCGAGTAAACGCCGGGCGGCGGGAGACAGAGCGTCGCGCGCGACCGCGGCATGTTTCTGCGAGGCCACTAGGATTCCCTCCAGCCAGGGCCTTCATTCAGCGGATCCGCCATGAGGGACAAGCCGATATCGTCCTCGCTCATGGCGGAGATCTGCTCGATCAGCAACCGCTCCACCTCAGCCGAGAGGTCTTCGACGGTCGGGTTCTCGAACAGGTGCCGTACGTCGATCGGGCAGCCGAACGCGGCTCGCAGCCTGGAGGTGGCCGAGACGGCGCGCAGGGAGTGCCCGCCAAGAGCGAAGAAGTTATCCCGCAGGCCGACCTGGCTAACGCCGAGCAACTCCATCCAGATCTGAGCGATCACTACCTCGGTTGGCGACTGCGGCGCCACGTACTCGGTAGCGGCGAGCAGTTCGGGCGCGGGCAGCGCGCCCGAGTCCACTTTGCCTTGCACCGTCAGCGGCAGCGCGTCCAGCACCGTCAGGACTACCGGAACCATGTAGTCCGGCAGGAAACGCCGGCACCACGCCTCAAGCGCCTTGGTCTCGAGCCCTGAACCAGCGACGTACCCGATGAGGCTCGGCTCGCCGTGGATCTTGCGGACCAGCACCGCCGCGCCGCGCGCGCCGGGGAAGGCGCGAAGCGCCGCTTCGATTTCGCCGGGTTCGATGCGGAAGCCCCGGAGTTTGATCTGGTTGTCGGTGCGGCCGAGGTATTCGAGGTTGCCGTCGGGGAGCCAGCGTGCGAGGTCGCCGGTGTGGTAGAGGCGGGTGCCGTCGGCGGAGTGGGGGTCGGGGGTGAATTTCTCGGCGGTGCGGGCGGGGTGGCCGAGGTAGCCGCGGGCGAGGGCGGGGCCGCCGATGAGGAGTTCGCCGGGTACTCCGGGGGGTACGAGCTGGCCGCGGGGGTCGGCGATGTAGACGCGGCGTCCGGGGAGCGGGCGGCCGATGGGAACGCTGCGGGAGGTGACGGGGGCGGTGAGGCAGCAGGCGGTGGCTGAGATGGCGGCTTCGGTCGGGCCGTAGGTGTTGGTGATCTGGACGCCGGGCAGGTGCTCGAACCAGGCGCGGGTGATGGCGGGGGGCAGTATCTCGCCGCCGGTGACCAGGAGCCGCAGGGTTGCCAGGTCGGTGGTGAGCGTGTCGAGACGGGTGGTGAGTTCTGCGAGGTAGGAGGGGGTGAGCTCCATGACGGTCACGTTCCGGGCGCGGACCTGGGCGGCGAGGGTTTCGGCTGGCCAGTGTTCGTCGGGGCGGAGGATGAGCTGGGCTCCGGTGGCGAGTGCGGGGAGGATTTGCTCGAGTGAGGCGTCGAAGGAGTGGGAGGCGAAGGCCAGGACGCGGTCGGCGGGGGTGATGTTGTAGTAGCCGGCGGCGGCGGGGATGTGGCGGGCGAGGGCCGCGTGCTCGATTCCGACTGGCTTGGGCGGGCCGGTGGTGCCGGAGGTGAAGATGATGTAGGCGAGGTCGCGGGGGTGCGGCGGGGTGCCGGCGGCTGGGGCGGGGGGTGGCCCGGTGGTGTCGGCGGGGATGGGCTGGGTGCCGAGGGCGGTGGCCAGGGGCGTGGTGGTGGTGTCGGTGATGGTGAGGGTGATGGCTGCTTCGGTGATCATGTGGCGGAGGCGTTCGGGGGGGAAGGCGGGGTCCAGGGGGATGTAGGTTCCGCCGGCGCGCCAGGTGGCGAGCATGGCGGCGACGGACCAGGTGCCGCGGCGCAGGCAGACGCCGATGCGGGAGCCCCGGGTGGCGCCCCGTGCGGTGAGCCCGGCGCTCAGGCCGCTGACCATGGTTTCCAGTTCGGGGTAGGACACGACCTGGTCGCCGCAGGCCAGGGCCGTGCCGGCGGCGGCGGGCAGGGCGCACACCAGCGGCAGAACCTCAGGCCCGTCCGTGCCCGCGTCGGGACCCGCGAGGTCCAGCAGCCCGGATCGTTCTTCCGGCGAGACCAGGCCTATCTCCCAGACCCGCGCACCCGGATCGGCGGCCGCGGTCTCCAGCACCCGGCGCACATGCCCGGCCAGCCGCACTACCGGCGCCTCATCAAACAAATCACTGTCGTACTCGATCTCAAGGGCGAACCTGCTGTCCGTGACCAGGAAGTTCGCCGTGAGATCGAATTTTGCTACCTCCCATGGCAGGAGGACCGACTCAAATTCGAGTTCGGCGATCGGAGGTGCCGGAGTGGCGCCCTCCTGCAGGTCGAACATCACCTGGAAGAGGGGGTTGCGGCTGAGGTCGCGTTCGGGGCGGAGTTCTTCTACCAGCCGCTCGAAGGGCACTTCCTGGTGGTCGAAGGCCCCGAGCACCGATTCCCTGACCCTTCCGAGGAACTCGGCGAAGGTGGGGTTCGCGGACAGGTCGCCCCGGATGACGAGGGTGTTGACGAAGAACCCGATCAGGTCCTCCAGCTCAAGGCGGCTCCGCCCGGCGGCCGGCGTCCCGACCGCGAAGTCCTCTTGTCCCGACCAGCGGCCCAGGACCACCTGGAAGGCCGCGAGCAGCACCATGAATAAGGTCGCCCCGTGGCGGCGCCCGAGTTCCTCCAGGCTGGTCACCAGGCCGGCCGGGAAGGTCAGCTGCACCCCGCCGCCGCGCCCGGACCGCACCGGCGGCCGGGCCGGTCCGCGGGCAGCTCCAGCACCCGAACCCCGGACAGGGCCCCGCGCCAGTACGCGAGCTGCTCCTGCAGAACCCCGCCGGACAGCCACTGCCGCTGCCACACCGCGAAGTCCCCGTACTGCACCGGCAGCGGCGCCAGCACCGCCGGCGTCCCGGCCAGCCGGCCCTGGTAGAACTCCGTCAGCTCCCGCAGGAAGATCCGCCCGGACCAGCCGTCGGTCGCTATGTGGTGGAACGCCACCACCGCGACGGCGTCCTGCGGGTCAAGCACCCACACCCCGGCCCGCACCAGCGGCGCGGATGCCAGGTCAAACCGCTGCCTGGCGAACTCGCCCGCCGCCGCGCAGGCACCCGCGAGCCGCTCCCGCGCATCGGCGGCCGGTACCTGGCACCACCGCAGCGGGACGCTGACCCCGGCGGCCACCCGCTGCACCGGGAGCCCGCCTGATTCCGCCAGCGCCGTCCGCAGCACCTCATGACGCGCCACCACATCATCCAGCGCCCCCTGCCACGCAGCCTGGTCCAGGCCACCGCGCACCCGCCAGGAGAACCACAGCAGATACTCGTCCCCCCGCTCCGACATCGCCTCCAGGAACCACAACCGCTCCTGCGCGAACGACACCGGCAGCACCCCGCCCCGATCAACCGGTACCACGCTGGCCGTCACGGTCCTGCGTGCCGCGGTGACCACCGGGCCCAGGTCGCGAATGCGGGGATTTTCGAACAATGCGCGCAACTGCACGTCACGGCCTAGCCGCGCGGCGATCCTGGACACGGCCATCCCGGCAAGCAGAGAATGTCCGCCCAGGTCGAAGAAGTCATCGTCGATGCCGACCTGGTCCACGCCAAGCACTTCGGTCCAGATCTGCGCGATCATCCGCTCTGTTTCATCGCGCGGCGCGACGTACTCGGCCTTGACCGCGGCTCCGTCTGGTGTCACTTCCGGCAGTGCCGCGCGGTCGAGCTTGCCCCCCGCGGTCACCGGCAGGACGGCAAGCCGCACGACTTGCGACGGTCTGGCGTACTCCGGGAGATAGCGGGCGCACCACTCCCGAAGCACGGACACTCGGACCTGGTCAGCTGACTGCGAGACGAAGTATCCGACCAGGATCTGGCCGCCGTGCCGGTCCGCGCGGATCGCGGTGGCGGCGGCCGCGACCCCGGGACATCGCGACATCACCGCTTCGATTTCGCCGGGTTCGATGCGGAAGCCCCGGAGTTTGATCTGGTTGTCGGTGCGGCCGAGGTATTCGAGGTTGCCGTCGGGGAGCCAGCGTGCGAGGTCGCCGGTGTGGTAGAGGCGGGTGCCGTCGGCGGAGTGGGGGTCGGGGGTGAATTTCTGGGCGGTGCGGGCGGGGTGGCCGAGGTAGCCGCGGGCGAGGGCGGGGCCGCCGATGAGGAGTTCGCCGGGTACTCCGGGGGGCAGGAGCTGGCCGCGGGGGTCGGCGATGTAGACGCGGCGTCCGGGGAGGGGGCGGCCGATGGGGGTGCTGCGGTCGCCGGGTGCGCGGGTGATGTCGCAGGTGGTGGCGGTGATGACGGTTTCGGTGGGGCCGTAGGCGTTGACCAGGGTGATGTGGGGGGCTAGTGCTGTCCAGGCTGGCAGGCGGTGTGCCGGGACGATGTCTCCGCCGAGGATGAGCAGGCGCAGGGTGGCCAGTTGCGCTGCGGTCTGGGGGGTGAGGCAGGAGACGAGTTCGGCCCAGTAGGCGGGCGGGAGGTTGGCGACGGTGAGCTGGTGGCGGCTGATGATGCGGGGCAGCTGATCTGGCAGCCAGTGTTCGTCGGGGCGGAGGATGAGCTGGGCTCCGGTGGCGAGTGCGGGGAGGATTTGCTCGAGTGAGGCGTCGAAGGAGTGGGAGGCGAAGGCCAGGACGCGGTCGGCGGGGGTGATGTTGTAGTAGCCGGCGGCGGCGGGGATGTGGCGGGCGAGGGCCGCGTGCTCGATTCCGACTGGCTTGGGCGGGCCGGTGGTGCCGGAGGTGAAGATGATGTAGGCGAGGTCGCGGGGGTGCGGCGGGGTGCCGGCGGCTGGGGCGGGGGGTGGCCCGGTGGTGTCGGCGGGGATGGGCTGGGTGCCGAGGGCGGTGGCCAGGGGCGTGGTGGTGGTGTCGGTGATGGTGAGGGTGATGGCTGCTTCGGTGATCATGTGGCGGAGGCGTTCGGGGGGGAAGGCGGGGTCCAGGGGGATGTAGGTTCCGCCGGCGCGCCAGGTGGCGAGCATGGCGGCGACGGACCAGGTGCCGCGGCGCAGGCAGACGCCGATGCGGGAGCCCCGGGTGGCGCCCCGTGCGGTGAGCCCGGCGCTCAGGCCGCTGACCATGGTTTCCAGTTCGGGGTAGGACACGACCTGGTCGCCGCAGGCCAGGGCCGTGCCGGCGGCGGCGGGCAGGGCGCACACCAGCGGCAGAACCTCAGGCCCGTCCGTGCCCGCGTCCGGGCCCGCGGGGTCCAGCAGCCCGGATCGTTCTTCCGGCGAGACCAGGCCTATCTCCCAGACCCGCGCACCCGGATCGGCGGCCGCGGTCTCCAGCACCCGGCGCACATGCCCGGCCAGCCGCACTACCGGCGCCTCATCAAACAAATCACTGTCGTAGGTAAACCGGCCAACCATTCCATCGCCGGCCGGATCCGGGTAAGCCACCAGGGAGATGTCGAACGGTGCGGTGCCTTCGTCCGATTCGAGTTTCAGGTACTCGAAGCCGTCCGGTCCCTCGAACTCGTCGGCCGGAGCGAAATTCTGCAGCGCCAGCCACGCCTGGAAGAGGGGGTTGCGGCTGAGGTCGCGTTCGGGGCGGAGTTCTTCTACCAGCCGCTCGAAGGGCACTTCCTGGTGGTCGAAGGCCCCGAGCACCGATTCCCTGACCCTTCCGAGGAACTCGGCGAAGGTGGGGTTCGCGGACAGGTCGCCCCGGATGACGAGGGTGTTGACGAAGAACCCGATCAGGTCCTCCAGCTCAAGGCGGCTCCGCCCGGCGGCCGGCGTCCCGACCGCGAAGTCCTCTTGTCCCGACCAGCGGCCCAGGACCACCTGGAAGGCCGCGAGCAGCACCATGAATAAGGTCGCCCCGTGGCGGCGCCCGAGTTCCTCCAGGCTGGTCACCAGGCCGGCCGGGAAGGTCAGCTGCACCCCGCCGCCGCGCCCGGACCGCACCGGCGGCCGGGCCGGTCCGCGGGCAGCTCCAGCACCCGAACCCCGGACAGGGCCCCGCGCCAGTACGCGAGCTGCTCCTGCAGAACCCCGCCGGACAGCCACTGCCGCTGCCACACCGCGAAGTCCCCGTACTGCACCGGCAGCGGCGCCAGCACCGCCGGCGTCCCGGCCAGCCGGCCCTGGTAGAACTCCGTCAGCTCCCGCAGGAAGATCCGCCCGGACCAGCCGTCGGTCGCTATGTGGTGGAACGCCACCACCGCGACGGCGTCCTGCGGGTCAAGCACCCACACCCCGGCCCGCACCAGCGGCGCGGATGCCAGGTCAAACCGCTGCCTGGCGAACTCGCCCGCCGCCGCGCAGGCACCCGCGAGCCGCTCCCGCGCATCGGCGGCCGGTACCTGGCACCACCGCAGCGGGACGCTGACCCCGGCGGCCACCCGCTGCACCGGGAGCCCGCCTGATTCCGCCAGCGCCGTCCGCAGCACCTCATGACGCGCCACCACATCATCCAGCGCCCCCTGCCACGCAGCCTGGTCCAGGCCACCGCGCACCCGCCAGGAGAACCACAGCAGATACTCGTCCCCCCGCTCCGACATCGCCTCCAGGAACCACAACCGCTCCTGCGCGAACGACACCGGCAGCACCCCGCCCCGATCAACCCGCGGAATCCTGGCCGATCGCGCAGTTGCCAACCCGGCCAGACGGCGCGCGACGATCTCCCTGCGCAGCCGGTCGGCGGATGAGGGCTCGCTGCCGGCGATGCTCACCTGTTCTCCTCCTCAGCGTCGAGCAATGCCCGCAGGTCCTCTTCGGACAAGTGCGATAGCTGGGCGAGCGCGAGTTCCTCGACGATTACGGCGAGCTGCGCTGGGGTCGGGTGGCCGAAGAATTCACGGAAGGTCACGCTGGCTCCGAAGACGTCGTGCACCCGTGCCAGCAGCTGGGCGACCCGCAGGGAATGACCGCCAAGGTCGAAGAAGCTGTCGTCGGCCAGAACGCTGTCCTGGCCGAGCACTTCCGCGAAAAGGTCGCACAGGGCCTTCTCCCCTGGGGTAGCCGGAGGCCGGCCGGTGGATGAGCCCAGGTAATCGGGGGCGGGCAGGGCCTGGCGGTCCAGCTTGCCGTTGGGCGAGACCGGCAAGGCCGGCAAGGTCACCAGGGCGGCAGGGACGAGATAGTCGGGCAGCTGGGCGGACAGGTAGGCGCGCAGTGCGGCGGGGTCCGCCTCGGTGCCTTCCGCTGGCACGAGGTAGCCGACCAGCCGCAGGTCACCGGGCTGGTCTTCGCGGACGACCACGACGGCCCGGCTGACCGACGGGTGTGCCAGCAGGCAGGCTGCTGCCTCGCCGGGCTCGGCTCTATTGCCGCGGATCTTGACTTGGTCGTCGATGCGGCCGAGGAATTCGAGGTTGCCGCCGGGGAGCCAGCGCGCGAGGTCGCCGGTGCGGTACATCCGCTCGCCTGTGCCGCGAACATCGGTAAACGGGCAGGCGACGAACCGCTCCGCCGTCAGCCCCGGCTGCCCCAGGTACCCCCGCGCCAGGCCGGCCCCGGCGAAAAACAGCTCTCCGCGGACACCGGCAGGAACCGGCTGAAGATCGGCATCAAGGATGTACGCGCGGGAATTCGGGATCGGGCGGCCGATCAGGTCCGGGCCCGTCACCGGATCCGCGGTGCAGTCGCGGAACGTCGTGGTAATGGTGCATTCCGTGGGCCCGAACATGTTGCCCAGGCGGCCGAGCGCCTGGCGGCTGCCGGCCGGGATCCGCGTGGCGCTCTCGCCGGTGCTGATCGCGAGCCGGAGGGCATGCGCGCGCCCGCGGCGAAGATCCTCCGCGACGGGGGCGATGAGCGTTGGCGTGCCGCCGAGGGTCAGCGTGATGGCACTGGCGCGGATCGCCTCGGCGACGGCGCCGGCATCACGCCGTTCGTCGTCGCTGAGCAGTACTACGGCGGCGCCGTTGATCAGGGGCAGAAACAATTCGCTGACGCTGGGGTCGAAGCTCGACGACGTGATGGCGAGCACCCGGTCATCAGGCGAGATTCCGGTGATCGCGCGCATGGCGGTCAGGAAGTTGACGGCACCCCGGTGGGTGGTGATGACGCCTTTGGGCGCTCCGGTGGATCCGGAGGTGTAGACGACGTAGGCGGGGTGACCAGGGTGCGGCGGAGCGAGCCGTTCGGAGTCGCGCAGTGGCGCGGCTGGCGTGCTGGCGAGCGCGGTCAGGGTGTGCGGGTCGTCGATGAGCAGGCGGGGGACCGCAGCGGTACCGGGATGTCCGGGGGTCAGCTCGGCGGTCAGGTCGCGGATGGTGATGATGCGGGCGGGAGCGGCATCGTTGAGCATGCGGGCAGTGCGGGCAGGCGGGTAGTGGAGGTCGAGCGGGAGATAGGCACCGCCGGTTTTGAGGATGGCGAGGAGGGTGATGACGAGTTCGGGTGAGCGGGGGAGGAACACTGCGGTGAGGGTTTCCGGCCCGGTCCCGAGGCTGATCAGCAGGCGAGCCAGCCGGGTGGCGGCGGCGTCGAGTTCGGTGTAGGACAGCTGCTGGCTGCCGAAGGCGACGGCAAGGGCACTGGGGGTACGGGCGGCCTGGGCGGCGAACAGGCCGGGCAGCGTGGAGTCGGGCAGCGTGGCGTCGGGCTCTGGTTCGGTGGTCCCGCTCCAGTCCTGGAGGATCAGCTGCCGTTCGGCCGGGCTGAGGAAGGCTGCCTGCCCGATCGGCTGGTCCGGGTCCGCCGCGAAGTCTTCCAGCAGCCGCAGGAACCGCGCCGACATGGATTCGGCGGTCGCCGCGTCAAACAAATCGGTGGCGTAATCCCAGTGTCCGCGCAGCCCGGCCGGTGCCGAGCGGTTACCTGGCGTCTCGGTGACCGACAGGGTGAGGTCAAATCTCGCGGTCCGCACGCCGTGCTGGTCGCCGCCGCCGACGATCGCCTCGACCCCGGGAAAGTCGAGCGAGCCCGGGTCGGCGTTGTTGAAATGCAGCATGGTCTGGAAGAGGGGGTGGCGGGCGGCTGATCGTGGCGGGTTGAGTAGTTCGACGATTCGTTCGAAGGGGACGTCCTGGTGGGCGAGTGCCTCTAGGCCGGTGTCCCGGATGAGGTGCAGGAGCTGGCGGAAGGTCGGGTCGCCTGAGGTGTCTGCGCGCAGTACGAGGGTGTTGACGAAGAACCCGATCAGGTCATCGAGGGCGTCGTCGGACCGGCCGGCCACGGTTGTGCCTATGGGGATGTCGGTCCCCCCGCCGAGGCGGGTCAGCAGTACCGCGAGCGCGGCCTGGATGACCATGAACGTGGTTGCCTGGATGTCGCGGGCGAGCCGGGTCAATTGTGCGTGGACCTGGGCGGGCACGGCGAAGGTGACCCAGTCGCCTCGGTAGCTGGCCGCCGCGGGCCGCGGCCGGTCGGTGGGAATCGCTAGCTCGGGCGGGAGGCCGGCGAGCTGGCGGCGCCAGTAGTCGAGCTGGTGGCGCGCCAGGCTGTCCGGGTCGTGTTCGTTGCCGAGCAATTCATGCTGCCAGGCGGTGTAGTCGGCGTACTGCACCGGCAGCGGTTCCCACTGGGGCGCGGCGCGGGCCAGTCGCGCCGTGTATGCCCGTCCCAGATCTCGCAGCAGCGGGACTATCGACCAGCCGTCTCCGGCGATGTGGTGGAGCAGCAGCACGAGCACGTGCTGGTCGCCAGCGGCGGAGATCACCCGGGCGCGTACCGGGATTTCGGCTGTCAGGTCGAATACGTACCGCACGGCTGCCGTAATGTGCTGCTCGGTTTCGCCGGGATGGGCAGTGACCCTGTTCAGGGTCATCGTCGCCTGCTCGGCAGGCATTATCAGTTGCTCAGGCTCGCCGCCGGCCACGCCGATCATGGTGCGCAGCACCTCGTGCCGCCCGACCAGATCATCAAGGGCTGCTTGCAGCGCGCCGGCGTCAATCCGGCCGGTGAGCCTCACCACCACCGGAATGTTGTAACTCGCGCCCGGCCCCTCCATCTGCCTCGCAAACCAGATCCGGTGCTGCGCGTACGACAACGGAATCGTGCCCGCGCCCGCGTGGCGGACTACCGGCGGACGCGCCAGGGTGACCGGACGAAGGCGCGGCGCGAGTCCGGCAACAGTCGGGGCCTGGAATAGATCCTGGACGCTGAGTTCAAGGCCGAGGGCAGTGCGCACGCGGTTAGCCAGCCGGGTGGCGAGCAGGGAGTGGCCGCCGAGGTCGAAGAAGTCGTCATCGACGGTGACCGGCCCGATTCCGAGCACCTCGGCGAACAAGGAGCACAGGGTTTCCTCCACCACAGTGACGGGGGCGCGACCGGTGGCGGAGACCGAGTATTCCGGTGGTGGCAGGGCGCGGCGGTCGATCTTGCCGCTGGGCAAAAGGGGGATGGCCGGTAATGTCACGAAGGCTGACGGCACGAGGTACTCAGGTACCCGGGAAGCGAGCCAGGTCCGGACCGAGGCGGTGTCGAGACCGGCACTGTCGGGACCGGCACTGTCGGGACCGGCACTGTCGGGTGCTGGCACCAGATAGCCGACGAGCCGGACGTCGCCGGGCCGGTCTTCCCGTGCTACCACTACCGCCTGCGCTATCAGGGGATTGCGGGCGAGTTCTGCTTCGATTTCGCCGGGTTCGATGCGGAAGCCCCGGAGTTTGATCTGGTTGTCGGTGCGGCCGAGGTATTCGAGGTTGCCGTCGGGGAGCCAGCGTGCGAGGTCGCCGGTGTGGTAGAGGCGGGTGCCGTCGGCGGAGTGGGGGTCGGGGGTGAATTTCTGGGCGGTGCGGGCGGGGTGGCCGAGGTAGCCGCGGGCGAGGGCGGGGCCGCCGATGAGGAGTTCGCCGGGTACTCCGGGGGGCAGGAGCTGGCCGCGGGGGTCGGCGATGTAGACGCGGCGTCCGGGGAGGGGGCGGCCGATGGGGGTGCTGCGGTCGCCGGGTGCGCGGGTGATGTCGCAGGTGGTGGCGGTGATGACGGTTTCGGTGGGGCCGTAGGCGTTGATCAGGGTGATGTGGGGGGCTAGTGCTGTCCAGGCTGGCAGGCGGTGTGCCGGGACGATGTCTCCGCCGAGGATGAGCAGGCGCAGGGTGGCCAGTTGCGCTGCGGTCTGGGGGGTGAGGCAGGAGACGAGTTCGGCCCAGTAGGCGGGCGGGAGGTTGGCGACGGTGAGCTGGTGGCGGCTGATGATGCGGGGCAGCTGATCTGGCAGCCAGTGTTCGTCGGGGCGGAGGATGAGCTGGGCTCCGGCGGCGAGTGCGGGGAGGATTTGCTCGAGTGAGGCGTCGAAGGAGTGGGAGGCGAAGGCCAGGACGCGGTCGGCGGGGGTGATGTTGTAGTAGCCGGCGGCGGCGGTGATGTGGCGGGCGAGGGCCGCGTGCTCGATTCCGACTGGCTTGGGCGGGCCTGTGGTGCCGGAGGTGAAGATGATGTAGGCGAGGTCGCGGGGGTGCGGGGGGGTGCCGGCGGCTGGGGCGGGGGGTGGCCCGGTGGTGTCGGCGGGGACGGGCTGGGTGCCGAGGGCGGTGGCCAGGGGCGTGGTGGTGGTGTCGGTGATGGTCCGGGTGATGGCTGCTTCGGTGATCATGTGGCGGAGGCGTTCGGGGGGGAAGGCGGGGTCCAGGGGGATGTAGGTTGCGCCGGTCCGCCAGGTGGCGAGCATGGCGGCGACGGACCAGGTGCCGCGGGGCAGGAGGACCCCGATGCGGGTTCCGCGGGTGGCGCCCCGTGCGGTGAGCCCGGCGCTCAGGCCGCTGATCATGGTTTCCAGTTCGGGGTAGGACACGACCTGGTCGCCGCAGGCCAGGGCCGTGCCGGCGGCGGCGGGCAGGGCGCACACCAGCGGCAGAACCCCGGGGCCGGTGTCGCTGCCGGTAATGCTCACCTGTCCTCCTTCTCAGCGTCGGGCATTGCCCGCAGGTCTTCTTCGGACAGGTGCGATAGCTGGCTCATCCGCGTGCCTCACCAGCCTCTTCGGCGATAATGGAGCCGAGATCGACCTCCTCCATGAGTTCAGTGAACTTCTGCTCGACCTCCGCGCAGAACGCCTTGAGATTCGGCGCCCGAACCAGCGACGCCAGGGTGATATCGACGAGAAGGCGGTCCCGCAGGAAGAACAGCATGCGCACCGCGAGCAGGGAATTCCCGCCAGCCCCGAAGAAGTCGTCAGCGAGGTCCACGACATCGACAGCCAGCGTCTGAGCCCAGATCGCCGCGATCTCTCGCTCCAGCGGCGTCTGCGGCGGACTGGCATCGCCGCGGCGCGACTCCGGCGTCCGTTCCATGGCGAGCAGGGAGCTGGTATCGACCTTGCCGTTGGTGTTGATCGGCAGCTCGTCAAGCACCGTGATGACACTGGGCACCATATAGCGCGGGAGGACCGATTCCAGGTACGCCCGCAAGCTGGCGGAGTCTGGCTGTCGCCCGGCAACGGCGGCATAGACGCGCAGCTCACTGTCGCCATGCGGGCCCGGCGCGGCTAGCGCGATGGCCTGCTGGACGTCGGGTGAGCGCTCAAGCGCGGCTTCGATCTCGCCGAGCTCGATGCGATAGCCGCGCACCTTGACCTGGGTGTCAGACCTGCCGAGGTACTCCAGGTCGCCGTAGGCGTTCCAGCGCCCCAGGTCGCCGCTGCGGTACAGCCGCCTCCCGGGCACGTCGCCTAGATGATCGGGCACGAAGCGCGCGGCGGTCAGGTCAGGATGCCCGGTGTAGCCGCGGCTCAGACCCGATCCGCCGACGTGGATCTCGCCGACGACACCGACCGGGCACAACTCGCCCCGCTCGTCAAGAACGTGCACAGCCATGCCGGGCAGCGGTGATCCGAGCTGAGTCAGCGCCCGGCCAGTACGCTCTTCGTCAAGCTCTCTGAACGTGACGTGCACGGTTGTCTCGGTGATCCCGTACATGTTGATCAGCCTCGGGCCGGCGTAGCCATGCCGGGAAGCCCAGCGGCGCACGGATGCCTGATCCAGAGCCTCACCGCCGAACACCACCACGCGCAGGCGGAGGCCGGCGCGGACCCGCGCATCGGTGGCCTCGAACTGGCGGAAGGCAGAGGGTGTCTGGCTGAGCACGGTCACACCAGCTTCCCTGACAAGCCTGTAAAACATGTCGGTGTCGCGGATCGTCAGGGCCGGCACTATGACAACGCGCCCGCCCGTGGTCAGTGCTCCCCAGATCTCCCACACGGAGAAGTCAAAGGCGAGGCTGTGAAACAGCGTCCACACGTCGCCGCGCCCGACCTTGAGGCGCTGGCGGGCGGCGCTGATGAGCCGGGTGACGTTGTCGTGAGTCACCGTCGTGCCCTTGGGGCGGCCGGTGGTCCCCGACGTGAAGATGACGTAACAGGCATTGTCCGGATGCACAGGGATGAAAGGTTGTCCTGACCCGCTCTCCCCCGCCTCTAGGCCGGCGTCGAGGTCGAGTACCCGCCAGGGCCCGGCCGGGACGGACCCTGCCGTCGCCGAGTGCGCGAGCACCAGCTCGGCGCCGGCCTCCGTAAGCATGAGCTCCATGCGCTCGGCCGGGAATGCGGCGTCCATCGGCACGTACACGCCGCCCGCCTTCATCACGGCCAGGGCGGCGATGATGGTCTCCAGGGACGGCTCGAGCAGCACTCCGACGCAGGACTCCGGACCGGCCCCGAGCGCGCGCAGGCGGCCGGCCAAAGCGCCGGCTCGCGCGTCCAGCTCGCGGTAGGTGAGGCGGTCCGCTCCGCTGACCACCGCGACGTCGTTCGGGTGAGCCGCTGCTGCCGCGGACACCAGCTCGTGCACGGTGACGCCTGGCTGCCGCGTGCCTGTGGCCGGTGAGTCGGCCCCCGACCACGAGGCCAGCGACCTGCGCTCGGCGGCAGGCAGCATGCATAGCTGGCTGACAGGCACATCCGGCCTGGCTACCGCCTGGCGGAGCAGTGCTCGCCAGTGGCCGGCGAGGGCCTGCACGGTTGCTGACTCAAACAAGTCGGTCGCGTACTCCACCTCGAGCCGTAGCCCGTCGGGTCCCCGGTACACCGACCAGGTAAGGTCGAACCTGGCAGTGTCCGTGGTGACCGGACGGTCTTGCTCATAGAAGGCAAAGACCACCTGGCAGACTGGGTTATAGCCGAGCGTGAGTGCTTCGAGGATCGCTGAGCGCGAGCGGGAGACCAGCTCGCGGAAGCTCGGGTCGCCCGCCAGGCTGACCCGGATCACGAGGAAGCCAGCGAAGAAGCCCGCCAGCTCGTCAACCTGGGCTGAGCCTCGCGGGGCGTTCGGTGATCCCAAGACGATGTCGTCGCTGCGCGAATGCCGGGCTGTCAGAGCCTGGAAAGCTGCCAGCAGGACCTCATGCAGCGTGGCGCCCGCGCTGACGGCGAGCTGCTCAAGCTCGGCCAGCGGCGCATCGGCCAGGGAGAAACTGACCGTGGAGCCCCGGTAGCTCAGCTCGACCGGGCGCAGGTGGTCAGGACTCAGGGCAAGCAGGGCTGGCGCGCCGCCTCGGTCCGTAGCTGGCGATGACGTCGGGAGCGCGCTGTCATTCATTTCAAGAAGACCTCTTTGCGCTGACAGACGGGAATGCGATCCGTTTGGTCGCCTCAGCGGCCGTATCAGAAAGCCCCGGATTTCGCATCCTAATCCTTAGCTTGGCGCCGAGTAAGTTCATCGGCCGCAGGCATTGCAAATCTACGCCACGCGCCGGGTTAAATCCCGTTAAGCGCACCTTCGAAATATCCCCGCGACGGTAAGGTGGCACCTTACGAATACTCCTCATTAGCGTGCGGCAACCCTAGTTATGACGCCGGCTTGCTCGTGCCCGAATTGTGTAGGGGCATACAATGATTAATGCTGCAACATCGGGCATCGCTTGGGAAGATGAACTTTGGGCGTAGAACCTTCGGGCGTAGAAATTTCCTATCATATCGGACGTAACTCCCAATGATCACCATTCCGGCCCACCGGTCATCAACCGCCCCGGCGCGTCACTCTGCCGCCAGGACAGGCCGACAGGAGCCAGTCCGCCATTGCGCCAGAACTGGACGGTCCGCTGATTCAGGGATGACTGAACGACATATTCTTGAGCAAGTCTGCCGAGATTATTTATTTCCCGCCGGGCGGCTACTTCACTCACCTTCTTATCCCCGCCTGTCATGACCGTGAGTTTTACCCGAGCCCGCTCCAGCCTGACGTGCCGGAGATAGGAATGGGGCCGTTCCTGGCCAGCCTCACGGGGCGGTGGCGGCCTGGCTCCAGGCGGCCAGGAGCGCGGCTTCGCGCGGGGTGGGCTCCAGGAAGGCGTGCAGGGGCGCGGCGGGGCGGGCGGCGAGGGCGGCGAGCAGGTCGGTGAGCGAGTGCAGGTAGCCGGCGATGGTGGCGGGTTCGTACAGGTCGGTGCTGTACTCCAGGTCCAAGGCCAGGCCCTCGGGGGTGCGGGCGGCGGTCAGCGACAGGTCGAAGCGGCTGCCGCCGACGTCGGCGGGCAGCGGGGTGAGGGTCAGCCCGGCGGGCAGGTCGCGGACAGGGAGGCTGGTGGCCGGGGCGCAGGAGAAGCTGGTGGTGAACAGGGGGTTGCGGGCGGCGGCGCGGCGGGGGGCGACAGCGCGGACGACGTGCTCGAAGGGGATGTCCTGGTGGGCGAAGGCGTCGAGCACGACCTGGCGGACGTGGGCGACCAGGGCGGGGAAGTCCGCGGCGGTGTCGATGCGGACGCGCAGGGCCAGAGCGTTGACCAGGAATCCGATCAGGTCGGCGGTGTCGGGGTGGGTGCGGCCGGAGACGGGGGTGCCGACGGTGAGGTCGCGCTGGCCGGTGTGGCGGACCAGGAACAGGCACCAGGCGGCGAGCAGGACGACGAAGTCGGTGGTCGCGGCGGCAGTGCGCTGGGTGGTGAGCCAGTCCGCGATGGCGGGGTCGGCGACGGCCTGGGCGTGATCGCCGGCGAAGCTGGTGTGGTCCGGCGCGGTTCGGTCGGGCGGGGGGCTGGCGGGGACGGCGCCGTCGAGCGTGTGCTGCCACCAGGCCTGCTCGGCGTCGGCGCGACTAGTGGTCAGGGCGCGGTGCCAGGCAGCGTAGTCGGCGTACTGGATACTCAGGTCAGGCAACTCCGCGGAGCCCGTATCACCGCCGGCGGCGTACAGCGCCCACAACTCGCGCTCGAAGATGTCCAGCGACCATTTGTCCATGACCACGTGGTGGGCGGTGAACAGCAGGAGGTGGGCGGCCGGGCCGGTGCGCCAGGCCCGTACCCGCAGCAGCGGCCCGGCGGACAAGTCGAACGGCTCGGCGGCGGCGGCCTGGGCGGCGGCGGCGGCCTGGGCGGGCGTGGCGTCGGCGGCGGTCAGGGCGCATTGCCAGGGCGGGCTGACCCGCTGCACGATCTGGTCGTCGTGCTCGTGCAAGGTGGTGCGCAAGATCTCGTGCCGGGCGATCATGACGTCGATGGCGACGGCCAGCACGGCCACGTCCAGCCCGCCGGCCTGGTAGCACCATGACACGTCGTAGGTAGTGCTACCGGGGGCCATCTGCCACAAGAACCACAGCCGTTCCTGGGCGAATGACGCCGGGACCAGTTCCTGCCCGGCCCGGTCCAGCCGGGGGATCGGCGCGGCAGCGGGGGCGTGCTCGGCGATCCAGGCGGCTTGCCTGGCGATCGTGGGGTGGGCGAAGATCTGGTGCAGGGGGATGTCGGCGCGGATGTCGGCGCTGATGCGCAGGGCGAGGCGGGCGGCGAGCAGGGAGTGGCCGCCGAGGGCGAAGAAGTCGTCGTGGATGCCCAGATTGGCGGGGTCGATGCTGAGGAAGTCGGCCCAGATCTGGGCGATCTGCTGCTCGGCAGGGGTGGTGGGGGGAGGGCTGGCGGAGCGGGCCGTGGCGACAGTGGCCTGGGCGAGTGCCTTGCGGTCGAGCTTGCCGCCGGGGGTGAGGGGAAGGTCGGCGGCGATGGCGTAGCGGGCGGGAACGGCCGACGGGGGGAGCCGCTCGGCGAGCCAGGCACCGATGGCGGCGGGGTCAGGGTCGGTGCCGGGGGCGGGGATGATGTGGGCGGTGAGCTGGGGGCCGGCGGCGGCGTGGTGGGCGGTGACGGCGGCGGCGGCGATGGCGGGGTGGGCGCGCAGCGCGGTCTCGACTTCCTCGGGCTCGATGCGCTGGCCCAGGATCTTGAGCTGGTGGTCATTGCGGCCGTGGTACTCGAGCAGGCCGGCGGGGGTGAACCGGGCCAGGTCGCCGGTGCGGTACAGGCGGCTGCCGGCCGGGTCGGGGATGAACGCGGCGGCGGTCTGGGCGGGGTGGCCCAGGTAGCCGGGGCCGACGCCGGGCCCGGCGATGCAGAGTTCCCCGATGGTGCCTGGCGGGACCGGTCGCTGCTCGGAGTCCAGCAGGCGCACCCGCGCGTTACCGCATGGCCGGCCGATCAGCGGCACCGGACTCTCCGCGACGTAGGCGATGGTGGTTTCGACGGTGGCTTCAGTGGGGCCATAGCCGTTGATCGCGGTGATGGCCGGGTGGGCGCGCAGCGTTGCCCACAGGTCGGGGGGGCAGGCCTCGCCGCCGAAGGCGACCATCCGGGGCGGGTGCGGCGAATCTAGCAACCCGGATTCCACGTAAAGCTGCAGCTGGGAGGTTGTGCAGTTCATGCCGGTGACAGCGCGGGCGGGATCGGCGGCCAGGGCGACCAGGTAGCGGGGGTCCTGCCGCTGCTCGCGGGTCAGCACCACCAGCGTGTGCCCATCGGCCAGCGTTGCCAGATGCACGATGAAGAAGTCGGAGATGAACGCCGACGTCCCGGTGAGCATTCTCAGCTTGTCTTCGCCAACGGCAGCGCGCAGTTGCGGGATTATCTGGGCGGTGACGTGGTTGGTCACGCCGCGGTGCTGGATCATGACGGCTTTTGGCTGCCCGGTCGACCCGGAGGTGTACATCAGGTAGGCCAGGTGGCTGGATCCGACCGCTGGCAGGCTGTCGTCCCCGTCCCCGTCCCCGTTCTCGCCGCCGGGGGCGGTGAAGAAGAAGTCGAGGCGGGGGCGGGGGGTGGGGGCGTCGGTGATGAGGAGGACGGGGGAGGCGTCGGCGATCATGGTGGTGATGCGGGCCGGGGGGAGGTCCGGATCGAGGGGGAGGAAGGCAGCGCCGGCTTTCCAGACAGCGAGGATGGCGGTGATGGCGGCGGCGGTCGGGGGCAGGTGTATGCCGATGATGTCGCCGTCGCGGGTGCCGGCCCGGCGCAGGCGGCGGGCCAGGGCGGTGCTGCGGCGGTCGAGCTGGGCGTAGGTGAGGCGGGTGTCGTCGGCGTCGATGGCCAGGGCGTCTGGGGTGGCGCGGGCCTGGGCAGTGATGAGGTCGTGCAGGGGGGCGGCGGCTGCCGGGGCGGTGGCGGCCTGGCTCCAGGCGGCCAGGAGCGCGGCTTCGCGCGGGGTGGGCTCCAGGAAGGCGTGCAGGGGCGCGGCGGGGCGGGCGGCGAGGGCGGTGAGCAGGTCGGTAAGCGAGTGCAGGTAGTCGGCGATGGTGGCGGGTTCGTACAGGTCGGTGCTGTACTCCAGGCGCAGGGCCAGGCCCTCGGGGGTGCGGGCGGCGGTGAGCGACAGGTCGAAGTGGCTGCCGCCACCGATGACCGGCAGGGCGGTCAGCTTCAGCCCGTCTGTCAAGGTGGTGCGGCCAGACCAGTCGGTCGGCGCGTAGGAGAACAGGGTGCGGAACAGAGGGTTGTGTGCGGCGGCGCGGCGGGGGGCGACGGCGCGGACGACGTGCTCGAACGGAATGTCCTGGTGGGCGAAGGCATCCAGGACCACCGCGCGGACCTGGCGGAGGTACCCGGGGAGATCGGCGGCGGGGTCGATGCGGACGCGCAGGGCCAGGGTGTTAACGAAGAATCCGATCAGGGCGGCGGTGTCGGGGTGGGAACGGCCTGAGACCAAGGTGCCGACGGTGAGGTCGCGCTGGCCGGTGTGGCGGGCCAGGAACAGGCACCAGATGGCGAACAAGGCCACGAAGTCGGTGCCGGCGTCGGCGCGGGCGGCGGCAAGCCAGTCCAGCGCGCTGGCCGGCACGGCGGCAGTGGCTGTCTCGCCGGAGAACTCGGTGAGCTCCGGGGCGGGGTGATCAGGGACAGGGCAGACCGGGGTGGCGCCGTCGAGCGCCTGCCGCCAGTAGGCCAGGTGAGCGTCGGCCTGCCCGGCGACCAGGCCGCGGTGCCAGGCCGCGTAGTCGGCGTACTGGACGTCCAGCGGGGCCAGCCCGGCGGCGGCCGCGTCACCGCCGGCGGCGTACAGCGCCCACAGTTCCCGCTCGAAGACATCTCGGGACCATTCGTCTATGACGGCGTGGTGCGCGGTGAATGCCACTAGATGCTGATCCGGCGCCAGCTCCCAGGCTCGTGCACGCACCAGCGGACCGGCGGACAGGTCGAACAGCTCCCGTGCCGCCGCCGCGGCCAGGCGGACGGCCTGCTCTCGCGTGACCGATACCGCTTCCAGGCCGCACCGCCAGGGCGGGCCGACCCGGGCCGCGATCTGCCCGTCCTGCTCGTGCAGCGTAGTCCGCAGCGCCTCGTGCCTGACCACCAGCGCGTCCACCGCCGCGGCCAGCCGCCCTACCTCCAGGCCGCCGGCCACCTCATAGCACCACGACACGTGGTACGTCGTGCTGGCCGGCGCCAGCCGCCACAAGAACCACAGCCGGTCCTGCCCGAACGACCCCGGTAACGACTCGCCGGCAGCGGCCGGGCGGGCCAGTCTGGGAATAGCCCTGCTGCCCGTCGCGCGCTGTCGCACTCGCTCGAGCACGGCGCGGTGCTGTTCCGGTGACAGGCCGATCAGCTGGTTGAGCAGTGGCTGGGTCACGGCTAGACGACCTCGGCGTTGGCTAGCGGGCTGCCAGGCGGCAGCAGGCGGTCGGGCAGAGTGTCGCGGGCGAACGGCTCCGGCTCACTCAGAATGACGATTCCCAGGTGCTCGCTCAGGATATGGTCGCTAACGGCATACGGGCGTTGAATTCCATCGTCTCCACAGCGTGCTTTCATCGATAGACGGACTTTCGAGCTAGCACTTTCGTACGTGCGTTCCTCTTGCCTGGCCGCCGCCGATGTCTTGACTGATCCCACATGGGTTGTTTAGGCTGATGCCTGAGATTTAAGGCTTTTGAGCCTCGTCCAGTTCGGCGCCTTTCGACTTAAATTCTGAGAGGCAGTTTGACTGTCATCGGATGTCCAGCCGGTAAGTTACCTGACGGTTTTGATCTCGAAGCCGCCTCGGCGATAAAAGCCCGCAAGTTAATGCGAGGTCAACCACGTCAGGTGCGGCGTCAATGCGGACTTTCTTTCGGCGGCGACGGCGGGCTTTACCGGCGACTGAGTGCGCTCGAAAATTTGCGGCTCTTCGGAACGATGTACGACATGCATGATCCTGTTGGTCTATCTGGTTCGTGTGGCGGGGTTAGCAATGCCGGGGTCCTGGCGGACAAGCGCCCCGCCCGGCAAACCCGCCTCTACCGCCTCAGAACTTACCCCCGCAGCCTTGAACGACGTTGGATAGTGCGGTGAGCGCCGATGGGCCCAGCGGAGCCGTTACCCCCGCACCATTGTCGTTTGCCCAGCGCCGACTTTGGTTTCTTGACCAGTTAGACGGCGATCACCTTGAATACCTCGACCCCATCGCCTTGCGGCTGCGTGGACCGGTCAACGTATCGGCACTCCGCGCCGCTCTGCAGGCGATCGTTGCCCGTCACGCTCCATTGCGGACCCGTTACATCGTTGTCGGGGCAGAGCCATGCCAGGTTGTAGACGATGCCTGCCCGTTGCCTTTTGAGGTTCACGACCTTGGCGACCTGAGGGCCGATGAGCGCGAACGAGCGGCTATGGATCTGGTCGAACGGGAGACCAGCCAGCCGTTCGACCTTACCGCCGCGGCGCCGTTGCGGCTCAGGGTGGTGAGATTGACCGGCGATGACCACATCCTGCTCATCGTGATCCACCACATCGCGACCGACGCATGGTCCCGCTCGCTTCTGGCCAGCGAGCTAGGTGAGCTCTACGGCGCGTTTGCCGCCGCGACGCCGATCTCAAAAGCGCAGCCGGCGATGTCGTACCGCGAGTTCGCGCGGTGGCAGCGGCAGCAACTGACCGGACCCGCTGCCGAACGGCTGACCGCGTTCTGGCGGGAGCGCCTGTCCGGGCTCGAACCGCTTCACTTGCGCACTGACTATCGGCGCGGACACCTGCGCGACACGCGAGGCCGGGTAGCCAGGTTCTCCATCCCGCCGGCGTTACGCCGAGCCGCGGCCGGTTTCGGGCGGCGGCACGGGGCGACCCCGTTCATGACATTCCTCGGTATCTACGCCGCCTTGCTGCACCGGTACACCGGCCAGCACGACATCGCCGTGGGCACGCCGACGGCAGGTCGCAGCCGGGCCGAGGTCGAGGATCTCATCGGCTGCTTCACCAACATGCTGGTGACCCGGACGGAGCTGAGCGACGATCCCAGCCCGGCACGGCTCCTCGAGCGGGTCCGCGACAGCATGCTGGCTGTCTACGCACACGAGGAAATGCCTTTTGAACTGCTGGTTGATCGCCTCAGCCCGCAGCGCGACCTATCGGTCAACCCGCTGGTCCAGCATGTTTTCGCCTGGCAGAACACGCCTCGTATCACCTGGGCACTCGCCGGTGTCGAAGTCGAGCCGCTCCCCGCGGTCAGGACCTCCGCGAAGTTCGACCTTACTCTGCGCCTGACGCCGGACGATGACGGCGGACTCGCTGGAGAGGCTGAATACGCGACCGCGCTGTTCAGGCCCGCGACCGCGGAGCGCTTCGCCAGCCATTACCTGCGGCTGCTCGAGCAGGCGATCGCCTCGCCCGACTTACCGCTGTCCCGGCTGGATCTGCTGACCACCGACGATCGCCTGGTACTGGCCGAAGAGCGGAGACCTGCCGAACTACCCGCGGCTCAACCTGCGACACTGCACGGGTTGTTCGAACAGCAAGCAGCTCGCGTCCCTGGTGCCTTCGCCATCGCCGATGAGCAGACCGCGCTGACCTACCACCAGCTGAACAGCCGCGCGAACCGACTCGCGCGGCTGCTGCGCACGCTGGGAGTCAGCGCCGACACGCTGGTCGCGATTGTCGCCGAACCGGGTGTCGAGTTGATCACCGCTCTCCTTGCGACGCTGAAGGCGGGCGGGGCCTATCTTCCCATCGACCCCAGCACCCCGGTCAGCCGTATCGCCGCCATCCTGGCTGGCTCCCGCGCCGCGGTGCTCATCACCGGTGAAGGACGCACGGGGTTAGATCACCCCCGGACCATCGTGATGGGCCGCGACCACGCCGCCATCGGACAGTTCGCCGACGACGACGGGCAGGTCAAGACCGGCCCCGACAACCTGGCCTACGTCATCTACACTTCGGGCTCCACGGGAGCCCCCAAAGGCGTGATGGTCACCCACGCGAACGCCGTCCGGTTATTCACCTCGACTCGACCACAATTCCAATTCGGCCCTCAAGACGTGTGGGCGATGTTTCATTCCGCCGCGTTCGACTTTTCGGTGTGGGAAATGTGGGGCGCGCTGTTGCATGGCGGCCTGCTGGTGATCGTCTCACCTGAGACCGCTCGCTCTCCCGCTAGGTTCCTTGAACTGGCGGTCGCTCGCCGGGTGACGATTCTCAACCAGACGCCGGCAGCTTTCCTGGGCTTTACTGAGGCTGCCGCCACTAGTGCGGCCTCACTGGCCGACCTTCGCCTGGTGATACTCGGCGGCGCGGCACCGGACCTCGCCGAGTTGTCGCCCTGGTTTGACAGCTATGGCGGCGACAGGCCGGCCCTGGTGAACATGTACGGGATCACGGAGACCACAGTGCACGTCACAGCCCGCCGCCTGAGGCGGGCTGATCTCGACCGGCGGTACAGCCCGATCGGCGGGCCCATGCCTGATCTGCGCATGTACCTGCTCGACGGGGCCATGAACCAGGCCGCCGTCGGCATCCCGGCCGAGATCTACGTGGGCGGTGCCGGGCTGGCCCGCGGTTACCTGAACCGCCCTGGCCTGACCGCGGAGCGTTTCGTCGCGGATCCGTTCGGCAACGAGCCGGGGGCGCGTCTTTACCGCACCGGTGACCTGGCCCGGCTGCTCGCCGACGGCGATATTGAGTACCTCGGCCGGATCGACGACCAGGTGAAGATAAGGGGTTTCCGGATCGAGCTCGGAGAAGTCGAGGCGGCGCTGAACGACTATCCAGCCGTTGCGCACGGGGCCGTTGCGGTTCACGAGACATCTGCGGCGGAGCGACAGCTTGTGGCCTATGTGGTCTGGAATTCCCCCGGAACCGCCGAGGCGGCAGAGCTTCGCTCCTATCTGGCCCAGCACCTTCCCGGGTATATGGTCCCCGCGTCCTACGTGACCTTGCCCGCATTGCCACGCACCGCCGGCGGCAAGCTGGACCGAAAAGCGCTGCCGGAACCCGGCCGGAGCCGCGGGCAGGCCGGGTCGCGGCAGCGTGACGTCGCCCCGCGCTCGCTCGCCGAGACCTTGATGTGCCGTGCGTGGACGGACGAGCTCGGGCTGGACCGGGTGAGCGTCGAAGACGATTTCTTTGATGTCGGCGGAGATTCCATCCGGGCGGTCCGGCTCGTTGGCAGGCTGCGCGCCCAGGGCTGGGCGGCAACAGTGGAAATGATCTTCGCGCACCGGACCGTCCTTGGGGTACTGCGGGCGCTGGAGAGGACGGGCGCCACCGTTGCCGACGTCAGCGCGGCGCCGTTCGGCCTTCTCACGCCGGGGGATCGCGAGAAACTGCCGGCAGACCTCGCTGACGCCTACCCGCTGGCGATGACGCAACTCGGCATGCTGTTCGAGATGGAGATCGCTCCGGACGCGCACCCTTACCACAATGTCGTCTCTTACCCCATCCGCGATCTCGGCGGCTTCGCCGAGACGCCCTTCCGCCGGGCCTGCGCCGTCCTGGCCGATCGCCACGAGATACTCCGCACGTCATTCGACATGGTTTCCTATCGTGACCCAATGCAGCTTGTGCACCGTCAGGCGATGCCAAGAGTCACCATCGCGGACCTGCGCCAGGTTCATCCCGCGGAGGCCGGCGCGCTCGTTGAGCAGACGCGACAGGCGCAAGCAGCCGTCACCTTCGACATCACCCAGGCACCGCTGCTGCGTATGCACGTAGATGTGCTGAGAGATGATCATTGGGTCCTGACCCTGACCGAAAGCCACACCATTCTCGACGGGTGGAGCCACCACTTCCTCCTGCCCGAGCTGCTCGAGTGCTATCGCGAACTCCGGGACAGCCGGCCGCGCACCTCGCCGCCGGCCGACCACGCGCCCCCGCTCGCTCGATTCGCGGACTTCGTCGCTCTCGAACGCGGTGCGCTGGAGAACGGCGACAGCGCCGCTTTCTGGTCAGGGCGGATAGAGACGTTTGAGCGGCTGGAGTTCCCTATGCTGCCCGAAGGCACCGGCCTCCCGGGAAGCACCCGGCGCGAGCGCATCGACCTTCATGCTTGCGACCAGCGCCTGCGGGACATCGCGCGCATCGAGGGCGTGCCGCTCAAGACGGTGCTGCTCACCGCGCACCTGACGGCCCTGGCCAGGTTCACCGGGAGACGTCGCTTCCTGGCCGGGCTGGTGTGCAACGGCCGCCCCGAGGTTCGGGGCGGCGATCAGGTCGCTGGCATGTTCCTCAACACCGTTCCGTTCGGCGTGCACCTGCGGGGCTCGTGGCGGCAGCTCATCCGAGCCGTGTATGAGGAGGAACTCGCGCTCTGGCCGCATCGCCGATTCCCGCTGCCGGCGATGCAGCAGCGCTGGGGCGGCTCTCACCGGTTGCTGCCCGCCTTGTTCAGCTACCAGGACTTCCACGTGCTCGACCACGAGATGGTCGATGGGGAGGGGATCGTCAAATTGCTCCCCCTGGAGTTCGCTTTGCAGGTCACCACCGAACCCGCCGCGCTTGTCATCACTGGAAGGACGGACCAGGTGTCGCCTGATGTCATTGGCCGGCTAGCTGACAGCCATCGCCAGGCGCTGGAGGGCCTGGCACGCGATGAGATCGGGCGCGGACCGTTCGCGGAAGGCGGGGACCAATGAGGTCGGCAGCGACGGTAGGCGACCTGATCCGCGCTCAGGCCGAGCGTTTCCCCGACCGTGAGGCGATACTCGCACATGATCACACCGCCCTCACGTATGGAGAACTGGCGGAACGAGTAGATCTGTGGAGCGCCGCGCTTGGCCAGTACGCGCGGATCGGACTGTGCCTGCCAGTGGGCTTGGAGCTGGCAGTAGCTCTCTTAGCCGCGTCCTTGCGCGCGGCGTGCGCCCCGCTCAGCCCGGCAAGCCCGGCAGCGCAACTTGCCCGTGATCACTGCGACCTGGGACTCGATCTGATCGTCACGACGGCACCTCGGTGCGCGGAACTCCGGCAGCTCGGCGTTCCGGCGACTCCGGCGACGCCCGATTTTGTCCCGGCACCCCCAGACCGGCCGGGAGGCCGACGGCAGACGGACACTGGCGCAGGACCGGCTGAGCCAGATGACGTCGCGATGCTGCTGCGGACGTCAGGCACGACGGGGCGCCCGAAGGTAGTGCCGCTGACCCACGCCAATCTCTGCGCCGTAGCGGTCAACGTGCGGCGCACGCTCGCACTCGGGCCGGACGACCGGTGCCTCAACGCCATGCCGCTGTGGCACGGGCACGGCTTTGTCGCCGGGCTGCTGGCATCGCTCGCCGCCGGCGCGAGCGTCATCTGCGTACCACCCGACGCTGTCGGGGACTTCCCCGACCTCCTGCACCGGACCGGCGCAACCTGGTACACCGCCACTCCGGCGCTGCACAGAGCGATCCTGGACGCCGTGGCGGAGCGGTCGGCCCAGTCGCACCGGCCGACGCTGTCACACCGGCTTCGATTCGTCCGGTCGGCATCCTCGCGCCTGCCACTGTCCCTGGCAGCGGAACTTGAGAATACATTCGGGGTACCCGTGATTGAGGCGTACGGCATGACGGAGGCAGCGCACCAGATCACGTCCGACTCGCTGCCCCCGCACCATCGCGGAAACGGCTCCGTTGGCACGGCTACCGGGGGGATCCGCGTCGCGATCCTCGGGCCCGACGGTACGCCGCTGGCGGCCGGCGAACAGGGTGAAGTCGCCATCCGGGGAGGCGGCCTGTTCCGCGGCTATGAGAATGATCCGACGAACGGCTCGGCATTCATTGACGGCTGGTTCCGCACCGGCGACCTCGGGCGGCTTGATAACGACGGATACCTGTTCCTCACCGGACGGATCCGGGAAATGATCAATCGGGGCGGGGAGACCATAGCCCCGCGCGAGGTCGACGAGACGCTGCTCGAGCACCCGGACGTGACTGACGCGGTCGCGTTCGGCATACCGCACTCGCGGTTCGGCGAAGTAGTGGCAGCGGCCGTGGTGCCCCGTCGAGGCAGCACGCTAACCGAGACTGACCTTCGGCAGTTTGCCTGGGCCCGCCTTGATCCTGCCAAGGTTCCGGTCAAGATCGCGCTGGCCGCCGAGCTGCCACGTGGCGCTACCGGCAAGCCAGACTACGCCGAGCTACGGAAACTGGCGGCCGCCCTGCCCGGGCTATCCGAGATTGACCGATACGCTGCCGACGTTGCCGGACAGCTTGCGGGGACCTGGGCGGAGTTGCTGGGCATCCATCAAGTCGGCCTGACCGACTCGCTGTCCGACCTGGGAAGCGACTCGCTGCGGTGTACCCGCATGGCGAATCACATAGCAGCCACGTTCGGCGTGCGGGTGCGGATGGACGAGCTACTGGTCGCTGACACCGTGGTCGAGCAGGCGGTATTAGTCAATAACTATCTGGACGCGGAAACGGGGACGCAACCCACTTGACCCGCGTGTGTCGCCGGGAGCGGGGTGACTGACAGTCGGGCGCGCAAGAATGTCCGGTGACCCCCGGCCGTTCGAGGAGCCCCGACTGACATGAAGATCCTGCACACCAGCGACTGGCACGTCGGCAAGGTGCTCAAGGGCCGCGACCGGCACGACGAGCAGACGGCGGTGCTCGGCAGCATCGTCAGGACCGCCCGCGCCGAGGACGTTGACCTGGTGCTAGTCGCCGGCGATCTGTTCGAGACCTCGGCGCCGACCGCGAAGTCGCAGGGGCTGGTCATGCGGACGCTGCTCGCGCTGCGCGAGGACAGCCGCCAGGTCGTGGTCATCGCGGGTAACCATGACAACGCCGGCCTTGTCGATTCGGTCTACCGGCCCGTGCTCGGCCAGCTCGGGCTGACCGTGCTCGGCCTGCCCAGACGCCCGGAGTCGGGGGGCACCACCTCGTTCACCCTGAGAAATGGCGAAGAGGTCAGGGTCGCGGCCTTGCCGTTCTTGTCGCACCGGTTCGCCGTGCGGGCCGCCGAGATCGTGCTGCACGAGTTCGCTGAGCACACGCTCGACTACGCGCAGCGGGTTTCCGAGATCGTGCGGGCACTGACCAGCGGGTTCACCGGCGACGCCGTGAATGTGGTGATGGCGCACGCCACGCTGCTCGGGGGGCGGCGCGGCGGCGGCGAGCGCGGCGTCCAGACGAGCCTGGACTACGAGCTGTCGGCCAGCATGTTCCCGGCTGCCGCGCATTACGCCGCCCTCGGTCACCTGCACAGGCAGCAGGAGATCCCCGGCCCGTGCCCGATCTTCTACTCGGGTTCCCCGCTGCCGGTCGACTTCGGCGAGGAGTCCAACGAGCCGGTCGTGCTGATCGTGTCGGCCGCGCCCGGCGTGCGGGCGGACGCCAGGCCGGTGCCGGTCACCGGGGCGCGCCGGCTGCGGACGCTGCGGGGCACGCTCGATCAGGTGATCGCCGAGGCCGAGGCGCTGGAGGGCAGCGAGGCGGCGGACGCGTACCTGCGGGTGATCCTGGCCGAGCCTGCCCGCGCCGGGCTCGGTGACCTGGTCAGGGAGAAACTGCCGAACACCCTCGAGGTGCTGCTCGATGACGCGCACCGGCCCCGTCCCGGCGGGCGGGATGGCGGGGGAGGAGGCCGGCCGAGCAGGGTGGGGAGGAGCCCGGCGCAGCTGTTCGGGGACTATCTCGGCGAGGAGGGCGTGGACGACCCGCGGATCACGGCGATGTTCTCGCAGCTGCTCGACGAGGCGACCAGCGGAGCCGCGTCATGAGGCCGGTGCGGCTGCTGCTCGACGGGTTCGGCTCGTACCGGGAGCAGGCTGAGGCGGACTTCTCCGATGTGGACTTCTTCGCGCTGGTCGGGCCGACCGGGTCGGGCAAGAGCACGGTGATCGACGGCCTGTGCTTCGCGTTGTACGGCACGGTGCCCCGGTGGGGCCGGGAGAATGCCATCGCCCAGGCGCTCGCCCCGGCCGCCAACGCGTGCCGGGTGGCGCTCGTGTTCGAGGCGTCCGGCAAGCGGTACGCGGCCGTGCGCGCCCTGACCAGGAACGCTCGCGGCCAGGTCAACACCAAGGAAGCGCGACTCGAGCTGCTCGATCCGTCCGTACGGGCCGACGCGCCGATGAGTGAGCTGCTCGAGGCCAGCATCGAGGCCGTGGCGGAGGGGCCCGACCAGGTCAAGGCCGCAGTGCAGGGCATACTCGGGCTGACCTACGAGCACTTCACCCAGTCGGTGCTGCTGCCGCAAGGGCGGTTCTCCGAGTTCCTGCACGCCAGGCCTTCCGACCGGCAGAACCTGCTCGTTGAGCTGCTCGCGTTCGGCGTCTACGAGACCGTCGGCCAGAGGGCGCGGGAGCGGGCCAAGCTCGCGGGCGAGCTGGCGGCGCGGACCAAGGACGCGCTCACCGGGCTGGCCGGGGCGGCCAGCGAGGAGGCTGAGGCCGCCGCGCAGGCCCGGGTGGCGGCGCTGGCCGAGCTGGCCGGGGAGACCGCCGAGCTGATCGGCTCGATGCGGGAGCACGCGGACCGGGCTAAGGAGGCCGGGGCGCTCGGGCAGGCCGTTCGGGCCGAGGTTGACTTGCTGGCCAAGGTGACCGTGCCCGCTCAGGTGCCTGGCCTGGCCAGGCGGATCGGCGACGCCTCCGCGCTCGTGACCAGGCGGCGGGCCGAAGGCGAGCGGGCCGACCAGGCGGAAGCCGAGGCGCTGGCGGCCCGCGAGGCCCTGCCGGCGGTCGCCGCGCTCGAGCGGCTGCGCGACGCCTACGGGCAGCGCCGGGAGCTGGCCGCCGCGCACGCCAGGGAGGAGAAGGTCTCGGCTGAGCGGCAGGCCGAGCTCGGCGCCCGCGAGCAGGCGCTGGCGGAGGCCGAGCTGACAAGCTCGGAGGCCCAGGCGGCCTACGTCGCGGCTGAGCGCGGCCATGCGGCTGCCGCGATCGCGCAGGAGCTGCGGGTCGGCGAGGACTGCCCGGTGTGCCTGCGGCCCGTCGCGGCGCTGCCGCACCATCGCGTGCCCGCCGATGTCGCCGAAGCGCGGGCCGGAGTGGACCGGGCCGCCAAGGCGGTCAGGAAGGCGCGGTCCGAGCGTGATGCGGCGGCCAGGGTGACCGCCGTCGCGGCCGCTGCCGCGGGGAACACTGCCGGGCAGCTTGGAAAAGTTGCCGCCGTGCTAGCCGATGCGTCTGGGGAATCCGAGGTCAGGGGCCTGCTCGAGGCCATCGCGGAGGCTGATGAGCGGATTTCGCGTGCTCGCGGCCTGGCCCGGGCGGCCAGGTCCGGTCTGGCCTCGGCGCAGGCCGAGCGCGCCGGTCTCGATGACGAGGAACGCGCCGCGTGGGCAGCCCTGGGCACCGTCCGTGACTCCGTGGTCGGGCTTGGCGCACCTTCGGTGGAAGGCAGGGAGCTGGTGGCGGCGTGGGACGCGCTGACCAGCTGGTCGAAGGAGCGGCACGAGCAGCGGACCGCGCGCCTTGAGGAGGTCCGCGAGGCGTATCGGCAGGCGGCCGAGCAGGTCAACGGGCTTGAGACGCGGATCCGCGTACAGCTCGCCTCGCACGAGGTCGAGGCGGCCGGCCCGGCTCAGGCGGAGGCGGCCGTGGCCGCGCAGCAGGAACGGGCCAGGCACCAGCTCGAGCAGGTGCGGGCGAACCGGCGCAACGCCGCCGAGCTCGAGAAGCAGCTCGCGGCTGAGGCCGAGGACGAGCAGGTGGCCGCCATGCTCGGGCGGCTGCTCCGGGCATCGTCGTTCGAGCGCTGGCTGTGCGGCGAAGCGCTCGACTCGCTCGTGGCCGAGGCGTCGGAGACGCTGATGGAGCTGTCCGGCGGCCAGTACCAGCTGGACCGCGACGAGCGGAACGACCTGTTCGTGATCGATTACCAGGACGCCGGGGCGCGGCGGCCGGTGCACACCTTGTCGGGCGGCGAGACGTTCCAGGCGTCGCTGGCCCTGGCCCTGGCACTGTCGCGCCAGGTGGTGGGGCTGTCGGCAGGCATGCGGGACCTGAACTCGATGTTCCTCGACGAGGGGTTCGGCACGCTGGACGAGGACACGCTGGAAGTTGTCGGGTCGACTCTCGAGCGGCTCTCCGCCGACTCCGAGCGCATGATCGGGATCATCACGCACGTGCCGGCGCTGGCTGAACGCGCGCCGGTGCGGTTCGTCGTCGCGCGCGCCGGCATGACCTCGACGCTGCGCAAAGAGAGCGTCGCGTGAGCGGGCCCGCGCCTGCGCCGGCGGCTGCGCCGGCGCCGCAGGCGCCCGCACCGGGGATGTCGTTCACCGTTGATCCCTGGGACCCGGGTTACGGGCAGGCGTTTGCCGACGAGCAGGAAGGCTCAGGGGGACTATCGGAGTCCACCGCCGAGCTCGACGTGGATCTCGAGGTCCCGGCCGCGCAATGGCGGCCGCTCGACCCCGACCCCTCGGTGGTGCCCCCGGGGACAGTGCTCTTCCTCGACGGCGTGCGCCGGATCGACGCCCGGGTCTGGGTGCACGGCGGCGGCCTGCAGCCTGTCGCGGGAATCGCCGCCTCGCTGGCCGCCGGGCTCGTCGTCTGCGATGGAGGCGCCCACGTGGCCGACGTGGTCGTCGAGCGCGGCCTCTTCACCGCCGCCGGCGACGCTTGCGACCTGGTGACCCGCTGCGGCCGGTACGTGGCTTACCCGGCCTCGGACGGCGCCGGGCTCGACAAGCTGTCTCTGGCGCTGCAGCAGCGGCTGGCCTACGCCGAGGTGGAGCTCGCGGTGGCGTTCCGCGGCGCTCACCCGGGCGACGACGACCTGCTGATCGTGGACGGCCCGCTGCGCGGCCGCGCCCACCTGGAGCGGACCGTCGGCTACATCAAGACGCACCACGCGTCGTACCTGCCAGGCGATCAGGCCGCCGTGGTCGGCGCCCTGAAGCCAGGCCAGCGCACCCCCGCATTCACCATGGGCACGTCGTGGGAGCGGGCCTCCTGGTACCTGCAGCTGCCAGGAACGGACGGCGTGCCCTGGTCCGGCGTGGTGCGCCTGGAGTGCTCGGCCGACCTCGACCCCAAGGACATCTCCATGCTGGCCGACCAGACGGCCAGCCTCCTGCCGGCCTTCGCCAGCGTCCCGCACAAGGACCCGCGCGCCCCGCAGAACCTGGTCCCGATCGGCGGCCTAGAACGCCAGCTCAAGCACCGCCTAGGCGACGAGCGCCTGCTGTACCGCGCGCTCCGCGCCGCCAGCATCGGCTCCGCCGCCTAGCCAGAGGCGAGTCCGGGGCAGCGTGAGCATCGTGGCCCTCCCTGTTGCTGTTAGCGGTCCGTTCTGACAGCAAAGTGGCCCTCCCCGTTGCTGTCGGGACAGCATTAGGGAGGGCCACGATGCTGTTAAAACCAGTGATCGACAGCAACAGGGAGGGCCGCGATGCTGTTAGCCGCAGGCGTGACCAGCAACCCGGGTCGCTTCGGTCAGGTCCCGGGCCACCCGACACCTTCAAAGGGCGGGGCAGCCCAGTCGCCCGGACTCACGGATCAACGTGACCGTCGTCCGGACCGTCAGGGACCTCGCGGGCCCGGGCGTGCCCAGCTCGCTTCAGCCGGCCGACGAGGCCCGAGGGCAGCGGGTGCACGGCGAAGTGCAGGACAGCCGCGAGCACCGCGCCGACCATCGGCGCGACGAGGAAGACCCAGACCTGGGACAGCACGCTCCCGCCGGTGACCAGCGCGGGTCCCAGGCTGCGGGCCGGATTGACAGACGCGCCGTCGAACGGGATGCCGATCAGGTTCGCCAGGGCCAGCGCGATGCCGATCCCCATGCCCGACACCGCGACGGTTGCTTCCTCGCGGGTCAGGCTGAGCACGACTAGGACGAAGAAGGTAGTAAGTATGACCTCGACCAGGAACGCGCCGCCGCCGCTGATGTGCAGTATCGAGTTCGCCCCGTAGCCGTTCGCGCCTAGGCCGATCCTCGACCTGCTGTAGAGCGGCGAAGTACGCATCATCCACCACAGCAGCAGCGTGCCGACGATCCCGCCCGCAAGCTGGGCCACCCAGTAGCCGACCGCCTCGATCAGGCTCATTCGCCTGCTGATGTAGGCACCGAAGGTCACCGCAGGATTAACGTGACCGCCAGAGATCGGGCCGATCACGTAGACCAGGGCGGCATAGATCAGCCCGAACGTGATGGCGACGACCAGGATGCCAGCTGCCAGGCTGCTGCCGAAGATCCGGTAGCCGAAGACGAGAGCCGCCGCTCCGGCCCCGAAGAAGACCAAGAGAATAGTGCCGAGAAACTCGGCAGCATATTTTCTCCCCATACCCACCCTAACAGTGCAGGAAGCCTGACCTCAGACCAGTGATATTCCCACCATGGGTGATTTCAACGCTACGATGCGTGACTCAACGGTCGTTACGTCCAGAGCGCATCGACTGGCATGGCGAAGATGCGCGAGCGCGGGTCGAGGCAGGCCGTGTGCTGCCCGGTGTAGAACACCACGCCCGTCAGCCACCGGTCGCCTAGTCGTCTGGCCAGGGTGAGCAGCCCCGACGCATCTCTCACACGGACCTGCGACGCCGCCTTGACCTCGATGCCCACTACGGCTCCGTCTGGCCTCTCAAGAAGGAGGTCGACTGCTTCCCCGCCGCGGTCGCGCCAGTGTCCCGTCACGAGGGGTTGCGCGGACCAGCTTGCTTGCTTGAGCACCTCGTTAACCACGAAGGTCTCCATCAGGTGACCGTATTCGGTAAGGGTTTCCGGCAGTCTGCGGAGCAGCTTCTCACTGGTGATCCGCGTCATCTGGCCGGCTACCCCGGAATCGACGAGGTGCAGCTTTGGCAGCGCTCCTGCCTTGGCGCCCAAGGTGGTCCCCCAGGCCGGGAGGCGGTGGAAGAGGTAGACAGACTCGAGCAACTGGGTGTAGTTCTCGGCGGTCGAGACCTCGAGGCCTACCGACCTGGCTGCCTCGGAAACGTTCAGCAATTGCGCGGTCTGCCCAGCCAGCCTCGTCAGGAGACGAGGCAGCTGGGTGCGCTGCCGTACTCGCGAAATGGCCATGACGTCGCGTTCACATACCAAAGCCACGTAGTCCGCGAACCATTGCGTCCGTAGCGGATCGGGGATGGCCAGGGCCTGCGGGAAACCGCCAGCCAGCACCCGCTCGGCGTATTCCTGTCCGTTCGTCCGGCCACTGGACGCCGCCGTCGACGGAGCTTCCCCGGCAAGCAGCCGTTCAACGCAGTCTTCGCGAACGCCGTCGATCTCGCCCTGTGACAATGGCCAGACAGATACGACGGTGGCACGTCCGGTCAGGGATTGGGCCGCGCGTGGCAGCGCTTCGTAACGTGTAGATCCGGTCAGCACAAACCGGCCGGGTGCGCTCCCGCGGTTTAGTTCGGCCTTGATCGCGTCCAGGATCTCCGGCACATGCTGGAACTCGTCAACACATACCGGAGCTGGCCCGCTGGCAAACGTCGCTGGGTCTGCCGACGCGAGCGCCCTTGTGTCGAGGTCGTCCAGATCGACGACGATGACGTGGGCTTCCTCCGCCAGCTGGCGCAACAGGACGGATTTGCCGACAGCCCTGGCGCCAGTTAGGACCACGACCGGGAATCCGGTGAGCCGGGCCCGCAAGGTAGCGCCAAGTCGGCGCTCAACGATGTCGGTCAACCTCGGGGTCATTGACCTAGCCTAACAGGCTTTCCGAAATCGTCCACAGTAAATTTCCGAAAGCGTCCATCCCTAGACGTTCGCGGGACAGCGACGGCAAGCGCCACGCGAGCAAATGGCGCTGCCCGACCGGCAAGTGTACGCCTGCGACAGCAGCGACTCCCCGGCGCCTCGCGTGCCCATGGCCTCAGGAGCCCGGCATCGTTTACGCCGCATAGCAGGTTGCCGCAGGTCCACCGGCTTGTACCGCGCTCCGCGCCGCTTTCTGGGCGTACGGCTGGAGATATCCGTGCATCGTCGGATGCGCTGTCGGACCCTCTTGAGACAATCGAACACATGTTCAATCTCGACAGATGGGTCAGGAAACTTCGGGGCAGTATGCGCACGCTGAGCTTGTCCTCCTACGCTGGCACCATGAGTCCGGTGAGCCCGCAGGAGTGCGCAGCGCTTGTTGCCCTGCTTCGGGTTAGGCCTGGCGGCATGCGATGGGGTGAGATCGCTGCCGAGGTCTTGGAAGCCGGGAGTGCCCTGGAGGTATGGCATCGGGTCGTTCCTGCGACACTCATGGACCTTCCTGGAGAGACTGATGCTCTGCATGCTGCTGCCGACGAGATAGCGGCGTGGGCCAGCCAGGGTTGGACGCTTCTCACAATTCTGGATACGGACTACCCGGCGCGGCTTCGTGGGATACACCAGGCTCCGCCGGTCCTGTTCGCACGTGGATCGCTGATTCCTGACGATCCAGCGGTTTCCGTGGTGGGATCGCGGCGCGCTTCAGAGCGCGGCCTGTCTGTCGCAGCCGATGTGGCCCGCGAGTTGGTCAGCCGTGGTTTGACGGTGGTTTCCGGGCTCGCTCTCGGGATCGATGCAGCGGCTCATCGTGCGACTCTCGATGCCGATGGCCGCACGGTCGCCATCATTGGCACCGGCATCAACAAGGCGTATCCGGCCGAGAACCGAGATCTGCAGCAGGAGATCGCCTCCCGCGGCATGCTGCTGTCTCAGTTCTGGCCAGACGCGCCTCCGCAGCAGCATAACTTTCCGATGCGTAACGCTACTATGTCCGGATATGGTCTAGCGACAGTAGTCATCGAGGCTGGTGAGCATAGCGGTGCGCGCGGTCAGGCGCGCATGGCTGTCGAGCACGGCAGGCAGGTGATCCTGACTGCGCCGGTCGTGGAGCAGAATGCCTGGGCACGAGGCCTGGTTAACCGACCAGGCGTTCACGTCGGGAAGAGCCTTCGCTCGGTCCTAGCTCTAGTTGATCAGATGATCGCCGACCGCGACACTGTCGGTGCTGAGCTCAAAAGGGCTGGTGTCTAAATAAGGATGCTGGATGAGGAGACCGTAGCGCGCTTGTGCTCGGCTCTCGTATCACAGGCAGGAGGCTATCTTCGCAATCCGGTACGAGTCGATGGGGCAACCTGCGTCGAGTGCGCCACGCCCGTTGACGGCTATTCACGCTGTTATCAGTGCAATGGTTACCATGGCCGCGACGGTCTCGCCGATGCAATAGCAATTCTCACCTACGCCGTTGCGAGCCAGCAGTCCGGCTACGTCATGCGCGGGTACAAGGCAGCGCGTCCGCTGGAGGAGCACCGCACGATCGTAGCTCTACTAATTCTCCTGGCACTTTCGATCCATGCGCAATGTCCGGGCGTACGAATCGGCTCTCCCGTAACACGCTGGGCTACCGTGCCTTCGTTGCCAGCCAAGCCCGGAGAGCACCCTTTGCGCGGCATCGTCAAAGGCATCGCCCCGGGTCGTGAGGTACTCCTTGTGGCCTCCGAGAAGGCATCTCATCCACGCGCGATCAATCCCGATCATTTTCGGGCGGGAAACAGATTGCCGGACCGCAGCCATGTGCTGCTCATTGATGACACTTGGACAACTGGCGGGCATGCTCAGTCGGCCGCGCTTGCTTTGCGAAAGGCGGGCGCAGCTCATGTGTCCGTCCTAGTGGTGGCGCGTTGGATCAAACAAGAGTTCGGCAATAACGCGAAGTTTCTGAGAGATCTATCGAATCGAGACTACGACCCGAGAATCTGTCCGTGGACGGGTGGCTCTTGCCCACCTGATCGATCTGCCTATGGGCAGGGTGTCGCCTGATCGTAGTGCCCACGATGTATCCCGCGCCCACGCATTACGATTGCTCAGCCATCCTGACGAGCTGAGCTGATCGCAGCGCGCTCAAGTGGACCCCGGCCTGGCTTCATCAATGACCGGAAGTGGCGGACCATGCGTCGGACTACGTACGGGTCGCGGATAATCACTCCTAGCTCGAGGTTGTACGCCAGCGCCTTGTCGGTGAGGTTCGCGCTGCCGAGCAGAGCGATGCGCTCGTCGGCAGCCACTAGCTTGGCGTGCAGGGCGGCCCGCGAATTCCCAACAGCGGGCCGTCGGCTGGCAGGCCAGGTCCAGATCGTGACGTCGTGCCGGATGGACTCGAAGGCGGCGGCTGCGCCGACTGAGCCGTGCAGAGTGCCGCCATGATCGGCGGTGGTCTCCAGGACCAAGTCGACTCGCACACCGCGCCGCACTGCCAGTTCGAGTTCGAGCACCACCTCGCTGATGCCGAAGGCGGCGAAGCTGACTATCAGCAGTGACTCACGGGAGTCATGAATCAGCTCGCTGATCACGGCACTCGTCAGCCGGACAGCTTCGGAGTCGCTAGCCGGTCCGCTGACGACGACCTGACTTCGGTGCGCCGCCGCTTGGCCGGCGGCGCGAGCGGCTGCTTCCAGGGCTAAAGCAACAGCCGCGCCCGGAAGCGGCGAGTGGGCAGCTTGCCACGCATCGACGAGCCTCGCAGCTGCCGTACCGATGGCGAAACCTGGCCTTGCCTCGACCAGCTTCGCGCAGGTACTGGCATCGACGGCTGGCTGCGAGCGCAGTACGTGAGCCCACGCCGCGACGTGCCCCGCCGGTAGCCGCTCGGCAAGTTCTGCGATGATCGCTGGGAGGTCAAGATCAGCCTTGGTCATCGGCTGAGAAACCCTGTGCTGCTCCCTGTGATGGTGTCTACCAGGAGTGCTCGGTCAAGGTAATGATTGCCTCGCTCGCATGAGGTCTCCGAAGCGAACAGGCAGGCGTGGCAGGCGGCCCCAAAGAGATCTCCGCGATCGCGCGGATCATGGTCGGCGCACAGCGGATCGGAGGTGCACAGCCGGGCCGCCTCAAGCGCCTGATCGATGAGACCACCCAGTCGGTCGCGGCGGCCCAGCGAAACCAGGCCACCAAGCGTGCCCTCGCTGTCCGGTGCTGCCGTATACAACATGATCCCTGCCATGGGCACGTCTCCGCTGCGGGCGTAGATGCGCTCGGCGATGCCCGAGGCGCTGTATCCGCATTCCAGCGCCAGCTCGCGGATCAAGGCATGCGCGAAGGTGTGCAGCAAGACGTATCGCACGCCGGGCCAGCCGCTTGCATCCAGCCGCCGGTCGGCACGCCACTTGTCGTGGCCTAGTTCGAGGATCTTGGAGCGTCCGGTGATGTTGCTCTCTCGCTCCCAGGCAGAGATCCGCTCCTCGCTGAATCGAAGAAAGATCCCTTCACCCCGGGTCTGCGCGCACGGCACCCAGGTGGGCGCCTGCCGGGCGATAGGCACGATCCTGTCATTATCAGTGGAAAGGACATCCCATTCCGGTGAGTCGATCCTGGTAAATCCGAACAGCGCGGACACCTCACGCAAACGCGGCACGAGTACAACTTCAGGCAGCCACGACCGGACCTTCTGCGGCGGAACCTCCTTGCGCGTAGTGAAGTCAGGCAGATCGATCTGGCCAGGCTGGGTAAACGCCTGCCATTCAGGCCCGCTGATGTCAACGTCCGCAGGCCCGTCGTCGTCGGCACCTTGATCGGCCCGACGCCGGATCGCGTCCCAGACGGCATCGACTCCGTACTGCTCTACGTCTGGCCAACAGGCCATGCCCGGCAGCACAGACTTCGCCGAGGCTTCCGGCAGCGGAGCGAGCAGACTTAGCTGCGGCCAGTTCTCAGCAACCCGCTGATCGACGTCGGTCTGCGCCAGCGGCAGGCTGAAGGCACGGATCTGCATGGCGAACCAGCCGTTCGTCGCGCCCAAGCCGAGCGTCCGGATCTCCGCTCCGCACCCGTCGAAGACGCCCAGGTGCGGATGCCGCCCACGGCAGGCGGGCAGGTTCTTCGCGGCTTCCCGGCCGAATGCGGGCGCCATCGACCTGCTCGCCGAGCAGGAGCATTCGACGAACAAGTTGGCGGCCTCGCCAGTGGTGCCGCGCTCCGACAGCCGCAGAGTGTGCTCACCTGAGCCTGACACCGCGCCGCCGTGCACATAGAACAACCACGGGAAGTCGTCGAGATGGCCACGTTCGCACGCCACTACGAACCGGGCCGGCACGGCAGTCGGGCGGCTATAGCCGTGGCCGCGGCAACCGTGCACATACCGGACTCGCTCCGGCCGCCACAGGTCGCCCAGCAGGTCGAACAACCCGCTCTCGACCGGGGCGAGCCGGTTGCACCGAGTGTCAGAGCAGCGCAGCCAGCGCGGGAAAAGCCGGACCGGCACGCCGATCCTGGCCCATTCACCGAAGGGATCAGCGGACTCTGGCTCGTACGGCGGCGTTCGCAGCGTCTCCACCTGCGGACCGAGTTGCACCTGGACTGCCGCCAGCAGGCGTCCTTCGGTGACGATCGTTGAGTGGGCAAGATCCCAGTCGTCCAGCCCCGCGACAACTACCGACAGGTTCGGCAGGTCAGCCACCGCGCCGACGCCATAGGTGTGCAGCAGTTGGTTGGGCCGCAGCTCGCCGACCCGAAGCGGCTGACTGGTCATGACCTACCGTCCGCTCCGGCCGGCGCAGCATCACCAGCGGGGACGCCGGGCTCGAAGGGCGGCTCGTCCACAATTGAGATTTCCGGATCATCACGCGAGAGCAGCAGCCGGATTCCCTGGTCGACGTTGCGCAGCGAAGTCTGGCAAGTCATCCGCCGCCATCGTCCCTCCTCCGGCCGGTGCAGCAGCCCGACCATGTCATCGGACGCGCCGTATGGCCGGTCGTAGCTGAGCCGCCGGCCGGGAACGCGGCGCTCCTTGTCCCACTGATCCAGCCGGGCGTCGAGTTCGTGCTCCACCTCAGCGCTGACCGCGTTGTCACCGGACACGTTGCCAGCCCGCCGTTTCAGGTAGCGCACGATGTGGTCGGCCAGCTCGTCGTTCCGGTCAAACGCGCCCGCGCGCGGGTTGGCGTTGTAGGTGTCGCTGAGATCCCTGACCAGCGCGACGAGCACACCGGACAGGCCGCGATCCACTGCCCGGTCGGCGAACGGCGTCACCGAGAGCGCCTCAACCTGCCGGTAGATGGTGGCGTGGAACTGCTCGAAGGTCTCGAAGTGCGATAGGTCACGCGGTCGCGCCCAGTTGAACACGGTGAACACCAGACCGGGCGCTCGTCGGCCGATCCGGCTGGTCGCCTGCACGTACTCGGCGGTGGACTTGGGCTGATTAGCCACCACCATGATGCCGAGTCTCGGCACGTCGACCCCGACCGCGATCATGTTCGTAGCAAGCAAGACGTCGATGGGCCGTCTTTCACCCTTAGGTCGCTCTTTCACGAACGGCACCATCAGGTGATCAAGCACCCGAGGAATCTCGGTCGACGACAGCCGGGACGTCAGCTCCTGCAGCAGCGGATCGTACCGGCGAGCCAGGCCGCGCTCATCTGCCCTGACCAGCCGAGCCGACACGTCGTCCTCCACCAGCCGCCGCATGCCGCCAAGGTCACGCAGGCTGTTGAAGTACCCGACCAGCGTCATGTAGGGGTCGGTGATCTCGTTCTTCCCGTATTTCTCGTGCAGTTTCTGGGCTGCTCCGAGCACCGATACGTAGACCCGGATCAGCGTCGACTTCATCCGGATGCCGTGCGCGCAGATCCCCACGTACAGCCGCCCGGGAGCGTACAGCTCGGCCTCAGGCGACGTCGGCCGCTGCCGGGCGAAGAAGCTGTCGCCGATGTCGAGACCAGGCGGCGGGAACACCTCCGTCCGCCGGTCAAACAGGGCGCCGATCTGCCTGGGCGCGCGCCTGGCGGTGGCGGTGGAGGCGATCACCTTGGGCCGCGCCCGTTTTCCGTGCGCCAGCTCCCAGGTGGCCAGCCGGTCAACGACCGACTCATACAGCCCGACCATCGACCCGAGCGGCCCGGAAATCAGGTGCAGCTCATCCTGAATGATCAGGTCAGGAGGCCGCAGCGCGGTGACTTTCTCGATGTGCGCGACCGGCTCCGCGCCCTTCGCCGGATGCTTCGACGTGTCCGCATGAAGTTCCCACTTCTCGGCCATCGTGTCGGCGGTCACATAACCATGCCGCGTGCAGCGCCTGCCGACACGGCCGAACAAGCCCTGCGTCTCGCCCCGCCAGGTCAGCTGAGCGAACTTGTCCACCGTGCCGATCACCAGGCTCGGCAGCAGCCGGTAGATCTCCTCATCGACCACCACGACCGGCAGGCCCTCGGCGTCCCACTGGCCAGGCCCGAACGGGCAGAACGGGTCCTGGCAGGTAATCAGTGTCCGCCGGGTCACCGTGTTGACGGCGATGTCACGACCAGGCTCAAGCGCACTCCCGCACCACGGGCAGCTCACCAGCTGATGCGGCGAGCCGGCCGCCCTGCTAGGCGCGCGGCGGCCGCCACGCTGTTGCTTCAGCCAGTCATCAGCATCATCGGTGCGGTTCGGCGTCACGCGGGCGCCAACCCAAAGACCGATTCTGAATGGAACCGCACCCCAGACTGCCGTTTCCGAACGGCGGATCATCTCGCAGGCGCAGATCAGGGCCGCCGCCCGCTGGAACTGCTGGATAGTGAGCAGCCGCAGCGTGTACCGCATCAAGACGGCGACGCCCGAGCCAGCGTCGAATCCGCCGAGCCGGTCCTGCAGCCGCCTGATGGCCAGCACGAACGCGGTCAGACCGAGGTAAGCCTCGGTCTTGCCGCCGCCGGTGGGAAACCAGAGCAGGTCAGCGATCGCGCTGCCCGCATCGGCTCGTTCCGCATGGGTCGGATCGGCCAGCGACGGCAGGTTGATCAGGATGAACGCGAGCTGGAACGGTCGCCAGCGGTGATTCCCCGGCACCTCCGCCTGGGCCAGGGCCTCATCGAGGGTGAGCGCGCTGTCCCTGGTCCGTGCCTCGGCGCCCAGCGCATGAACGCGCTGCAAATACATGGCCTGGTTAGCGAACCGGAACGCGCGCAGCGCGGCTTCGTCGGCCTGCAAGACCGCGATCCCGGCCTCGATGCGATCCGCGGCCCGTTCCGCCGCTTGCAGGGCGTCGCCGACGTCTTGGCGGTAGCCATCGAGATAGCTGTCCGGACTAGCAACCCGCTCGCGCTGCTTGGCGATCCAGATCCGGTATCCGGCGGCCAGCGGGGTGAGCGCGGCGGCGAGCTCCGGCAGCTCAAGCTCAGCCAGCCGCCGCATGTCAAGCACCAGGTCGGCAAGCCAGGGCAGATCGTCGTCAGTCCCCGGCTCCGGCACGCCGGTAAACGGAATCTCATAGGAAGGGACCGCCGACGTGGCGATCTCGACCGCGCGCATCGGATCACCGTCAGTCGGGGTGACGTGCACTCCGGTGCCATGACCGACCGCAAACTCAGGGCAGGCCCGATACGCCATCGCTAGCCGCCGCTGTTCGGCCTTGTCGGCCTGATCGCCGCCGCTAGTCGAGTCTGGTCTGGGCAGGAACACGGCCGCCCGATCAGGACCAGTCAGCGCGAGCTGCACCTGGAATAGCCACGCCGAGTCAGGCAGACTGCTCGGCCGGGGCTGAGCGTTGACGATGAACAGCGACACCAGCCAGTTGCCATCATGACGACGCGCCCGCCCACGCAACAGCACCTGCGGATGCTCGGAGGTGAGCTGCTGCGGCCCGAGTTCCCCGTCAGCAAGCCTGATCTGCGCTGACCCATGCACAGGAACCCGCTGCCAGACCTGTGATCGTTCCGACTCGGTCTCCGGAGCGGTACGCCGATAACAAGCCCACTCTGCCCGGACCGACAACTCAGTAGTGCCGCCGATCACGTACGCCGTGCACCCCATGGCTGACGGCGCGAGGCTGACAATGTTGGGCGCGGACGGCTCCGGTTGATCTTCGCCGAGGTCGGCCCGATCCGCGTCGGCGGTCTCGTCTTGGGTATCGGGCTCGACCACGGTGCCGTCTGGCGCTAGTCGCCCCACGATGTACCTGTCGGTAGGCCGCTCGTTACCGAACTCCTCAGTCTCCCCGCCCAGCGGCCCATGCAAGTCAGCCAGCACCAACCGGTGCAGCTCATCCCGAATAGCGGCCTGCGTCGGCACCTCGAGCACAGCCAGCCTATCCTCGCTCACGCCACCGCCTCACCAGCAAACTCATCCGTGCAGCGACGCATCATCAGAACAGCGTCCCGTCCGGCGGGAACAGCCCACCATCCTCGAATCCCGGCTCAGCACCAGACGAAGCACGCCCAGCCACCTTCTTCCTAGCCGCGCCCCGCCCCTTCCCAGAATGCAGCCCCTGCCGCACCTCCTGCTCATACCGGTAATGATTCAAAGCCAACAACTTGTCCAGCACATCCACCCGAGCCTGCGGACTAATAGTGAACCGCACTCCTTGCCGAGTTTCGTGGAAGCCATGTTCCAGCTCAATCTCCCGCCACTTAGGCAACGGCCCCGATGCGACGTGCTCTTCATACTCGCGAATGGATGGCTCCCGCTCCTCGTCCATCGCGTACGCCTCGCGCGCAGCCTCATCAATCGCGACGTGGAGTTCGCGCAGATGCGCGACCTCGTGGGATACACGCCCGTTATCAACGAGATTATATAGATCAGTTAGCCCAATCAATCGTTGCTCCATCAATTCTCGTCGGAATGCGTCTAGTTCGGTACCCGATTGATCCATCCAGGCAGTCAAGTGAGGTTGGGGGAATGTCTCGAATCCGTCCGATGGCGTATACCGTAGACGAGTTTCAAGCGTTGACTCACCCTTAGTAGTCCACCAAGTAAAATGCATCGAACTAGAGAATAGGCTCAGGGCAGCTGGCCTATCTGTAGCGAAGACGTCCAGCGCGTGTGAAAATACTGATCCTGTTGGCACCATGAGTGGTAGGCCAGTTTTACTGGCTAGAGCTATCACGACGACTCGATTTAGGTCGCGAATCGCGTGCCTCAAAGCGGGACGCTTATCAGCGTATTGCCACCAGCGGTCGGGAAGAGGTTGGCGAAGTACATAACTACCATCAGGTCTGGTGCGTTGGCGTTCCGGTCGAACCTTGTCCACGATAATTGCGAAGACATCACTATATGTCATTGCAGTTTCAATGGGCAAGTCATTGAAGTCGATGACCCAGCGACTAGGCGAGCAATCCCATCGGGAGTTGAGATCCTCGCCGTTCATGTAAGGGAACAACACGTCCCTATATCGCTTATCGACGGCGATAAGCTCCTGGGCGCGGTCCGTGTCGAGGACAAATCCCATGCCCAATACAACGCAACCTTGAAATGCCTGGTTGGCGTTCGCTAGAAGGCGGTATGGATTACCTTGCACCCTGGATCGTAGATCTAGCGCGGGAGTTATATATGGTACTACATCACCATTAAGAACTCGGTGCTCTAGTTTCCCCGGATGACCTGTCCAGAGTAGTGAGACTTCCAATGACGCCGTTCCTGGCCAAGGTAGTGATTTGTCTGCACGATAGATAGACCATCCCATATCGACTAGCTGGTCGAGACCCACCTCACGCGTATCTCCCTGCGCGATCGTGTTGGTGGCTATAATTCCTACGCGACCGTGCCGCGCAACCGCGAGATCGCGTAGAAGGAAGTATGCGCACAGATCGGCGTTCCCCGGCTTATCTTGCGCCACGCGCTGCTTCAGGTACTCGCGGAAGTCCCTGCCTAGCGCTCCGCTGATCTTCTTTCCGCCGATGAACGGTGGATTGCTGACGATGGCGTCGAAGCCGCCGTGCCGCATGACTTCTGGGAACTCTAGCGCCCAGTGCAGCGGCCGGATCGGCTCTGGTCTTGATCCTTGGAGCCACGCATCGATCGCTTGCCTTAGCGCCTGCTCCAGCGGCGACTCCGGCTCGTCTTCGCTGAGTAGCCGCTGGACTTGGTCAGATAGGGTCGTCAGTCGGTCGTTGAAGGCTTCAGCGGGTCGCCCGGCGGTAGAAAGCGCCGCTGCTGCGACTGAGTCGGCCAGGTCGCGGAGCTTGGCAGTGAGGCGGTCCGCCTCGGCTAGTTTTGCCGCCGCTGCAGCGGCCTGCTGGTGGTCACGGACTGGTTCGGCTTCGATTTCCTCGCGCAGTTCGCGGACTCGGGTAAGGACAGGGCCGGTGACCTCGTCGATCGCGCCGCAGAGGCGGGCGTTGATCCGGTGGCCCGTCTTCGGGTCTAGATGGAAGGCCTCGACTTGGGACTCTGAGATCAGGCCGACCAGGGAATCGCCCCAGCGGAGGGCGTGGTCTAGAAAGGAGAACGGCTGGTCTTTGGCCAGGGTGACTAGCCAGAGGGACAGCTTGCCTAGCTCGACTGCTGCTTCGTCGCGGTCGACGCCGCACAGGCAGCGAGCTGCGACTCGACGCCGGGCTTCGAGTGCCGCGTCGTCGCGGTCGAAGCCCGGTCCGAGAGCGGTCAGGACCGCGTTCGGGTAGCCGTCGCTCTCCCAGGCTTCGACCAGGCGTTCGGCGAGGTAGCGGCAGGCCGACACCAAGAAGGCGCCCGAGCCCATGGCGGGGTCTAGCACCTTGAGTTCGAGGAGTGCAGCGGCAGGCCGGACCTTCCAGTCGTCCGGTTTGGCGCCGTCGGCGGGCCCGGGGGAGTAGCAGAGCGGGGCGAGGGTGTGCTCGACAATCTCCTCGGCCAGTGGGCGCGGGGTGTAGTGGGTGCCGGTGGCACGACGGTCACCTACCTCGGTGATTACCAGTGAACCCGATGGAAAGACTGCGGGCAGTCCGCGCAGGTCCTTGCGGAGCAACCCGCTCAGAGGTTGGACCCGGTGGGCGAGGTCCGCGTCATTGTCGCAAGCGGCGTGGAGCGCAGCCTGGTCTGGTGGTTTGTTGAGTGCCCTGGTGAGAGCGGCTGCCGACGCGTTGCAATTCTTGGTCAGCCAGTCGGTGAAGTCCGCGCGCTTGGCTGCCTCTTCCACGGTCGCGAGGGGGAGTTCTGGTTCGAGCTTGCCGATCAGGCCTAGGTAAGGCTCGTCGACTCGGAGGCAGGAGTACTCCAGCAAGCCCTCGTACACGTGACCGATCTGTTCGACGTCGAGACCTTTGTAGGACAGCCGCTCGGCGGCGCCGCCGCGTCGTTTCAGTACTAGCAGGGCGCCGAGGATCTCGTGGACGACTCGGTCGGTGACCCGCAGCGTATCCAGCCATGGATAGCGTTCGGGGTCGAACAGGCCGCCGCCGTACGGCGGGATGCGCATCTCGTCGTATTCGCAGCCGTCATACACGGCTCCGAAGGTGGCGAGAAGCCGGGGCCAGGCGGCCGCGCGGCGGTCGCCGATCTCCTCGCCGTACAGGTTCTGCTCGGCGTCGAGCTGGTCGTGCAGGCCGGTCACCGAGTACGCGGTGGCATAAAGCTCGGAGGAGACCGGCAGCAGCCGCCGCTCCTCGGCATAGAGCAGGAACACCAGGCGCATCATTACGGTGAGCGCGCCGCGGTAGACCTGCCTAGGCACCACATGGGTGAGCAGCGTCCGGTCGGCTTCGCGGTTGAGCCTGGATAGCTCGCCGACGAGCAGCTCAACTGCCTGGCGGACCTGGCTGCCGAGAGTGGTGGTGACCTCTGCCTGGGCTTCGGCGCTACGCGCGAACAGGGCAGCCAGGCTGGCGGAATGGGAACCGTCCGCGTTCTTCGACTGGGGAAGTACCCGCCGGGCTCCGAGCAGGCTGGCGAACGCGCGCAGGAGGTCGCGCTCCTCAAGCCACAGATCGGCGTCGAACACCGCCGTCGTGGCTGGCTCTCCCATCCGTGCGTGTACCAGTGCCCACAAGCTGCCGTTTGTTACCAGCGCTAGCGGGGTGCCACGGTGGCGGCATAGCTCTGCCGCCTGCTCGGCGGCAGACGGCTCGTCTCTCGTGGCCTTGGTCAGCTGGCTTTCGGCGGGGACGCGATAGATCAGCAGGCGTTCGGCCCGCCCGCCCTGCCCATCTGGGCCGTATGCGATGGCGTCTGGCCGCAGGCCGCCCCCGCCCGCCGAGTTGGTGCGCAAGTCGCCAGGCAGTGCGCCGCCTTCGGCCAGCACTTGCGGGGTATAGCCGAGGAGGTCGCCGAGCACCAGCTCTTCCCAGGCCGGGGTAAGCAGGTCAGGAGCCTCCCTGACCTCGACCCATGCCAGCCGTGCCTTGTCCAGAATGTCAGCTGCCACGTCATCCAGGTACTGCGGGAACGCCTCCGTGATGACCGGGATCGCGATGAACGGACCATCGGGGCGGAGCAGGCCGATCCATTCGGAGTGATGCTGCGCTACGGATTTAGGAGCCCCGCCTGAACCTCTGGCTCCCGCCTTCTTCCTGGGTGCCATCACACACCCCCAGCGTTCGCGATAGCGGCGGGCACCAGGAAGGTGATGGCGGCAGGGAACCATCGGGCCTGCGGATCGGCGTAGCGCCGTTGCAGCGCGGCGGTCTCCTGCTCGCGTGTCGCCGGAATGGAACTCAGCCGCTCGGCGAGCGCATCGTGATCCTTGCGCAGCTGCACGCGTTCAGCCTCGATCTCGAAAAGGCTCGCTTGCTGCCAGAACTGAGAGTCGTCCAGCGCGGCGCGGATGGTGTGCTCCAGCTCGTCCAGGATCGTGTTCATCGCCGTCACTTCCTCGCCGCATCTGTTCTGGATCAGCGTTGCCAGGCTCCTGCGCCGGGCCGAGGCGCGGTTGGCGAGAATTCCGGATAACGGCGGGCCGAGTTGCGGCCACAGCTCGGTCAGGCGCTTGCGCACCGACTCTGGCGGCAATGCCTCGGTGGCCTGGCCGAGCCAGGCTCGCAGGTCATCTTCGGTCGCGCGGACCAGCCGGCCTCGATGGTGCCGCCAGCGATGACGACCTCCTCATGCAAGCGAGTGCCCTCGGCGCCGGTGACGACGACGCGGATGTGACCGGCCACGGCAGGCGTCCTGAGCTGGTCGCCGGGCAGGATCCGGGCGGTGACCCGGCTCAGTTTGCGCCGCTCCCCGGCCGCGATGGCGTCCGACCACAGCTCAGCGCGCAGCAAGCGGAGGCACATCTGCACAAGCCGATGACCTAGGTGCAGTAGCACCACTTCGGTCCGGTCGGCTGCCGCGTCGTGGTCGAAGGTGACCGGCCGCTCCGCGCCGGTGACCGGATGATAGAGCCCGTCGTTCCGAGCCTGGCCCCAGGCACCTGGCAGCTCAGGCAGCCGGAAGCACTGGCCACGGAATCCGGTCGGGATCGGTGCCGGCGCGAGGTCTCGATGGTGCGCGATCTGAAGCGCGGTCCGTACGACCCGCTCGACTGTCTGCGGTGACAGGTTCAGGTCGCCGCGGCTCTCGGCGAGCGTTGCCGTCAGTTTCTCTAGCTCGCGTACCAGGTCCCGGTTGATCTTCAGCTCTGCGTTGCTCGCCCGTTTGCGGATCTCGACGTCGGCGGTCTGCCACTCGGTCCGTTTGCCGAGCATCTTCTGCTCGATCTGGGCGGCGATGACCTCGCCGGCGCTGCCGAGATCTTCCCTGATCTGATCTACCTTCTTCGCGGCTACGTACAAGAAATAGAGCTCGTCGTCGAGCGCGGCGCTGTCGTCGCCCGCCAGTGAGGTTGAGCGGGCGGCTGGCGCACCCGCGCTCTCCCAGCCCGCTGGCACGAAGTGGAAGACCTCCACCTCGGCAGCGTGCTGGCCATGGCGATCGATGCGGCCGTTGCGCTGCTCAAGCCGGTTGGGGTTCCAGGGAATCTCCCAGTGCAGCAGCCGGTGGCAGTGCGCCTGAAGGTTGATCCCCTCGCTCGCAGCGTCGGTGGCGAGCAGGATCCGGACCTTGTCAAGCTCGGGTGACTCCTGGAAGACCGACTTGATGTGCTCCCGTTCGGCCTGGTCCTGCCCGCCGTAGAGCTGGGCGATCCGCTCAGCCGGGATGCCGCCACCGATCAGCCGCTCGTACAGCCAGCGCTGGGTGTCGCGGTATTCGGTGAACACGATCACCCGCTCGCCCGACCAGTCACCCGGCCTGACGATCGGGTCCAGCCACTGCCGGAACGCGGTCAGCTTAGTATCGGGGCGGTCCTGAGCTTGCCTGGCCCAGGCACTGAGACGTACCAGCAACTCACGCTCATGCTGGCTGAGCGGAGCCGCGATCCGGCGAACCGTGCTCAGCACCTCTGCCTCGCGGTCGCCGTAGGCCGCGTCATCTTCCGCTGTCTCGTCCAAGCGGTCGATCAGCGGCTTGAGGACACGGGTCCCGGCTTGCGGCGAATCGGCGGCCGTGACCCGGGCCGTCATGGTCTTCAGATGCGTCTCTACCGTCTCGGCGAACGCTTTCGGCGAGGAGAACATTCGCTTCTTGAGCAACGTGGTGACGAAGTCGGCGGCTGCCCGGCCCGCGTCTCCGGTGGCGGCTTTCCGGCGGCTGGCGGCATACTCGGCAAGCATCCGGTGCGCCTCGCGCTCCTCGTCCGAGTGATGTACTTCGAGGTAGCGCGTGACCCGCCTGGGGAACCGCGGCGTGCCGTCCCACTTGGGCGGCAGATCACGCTTGAGCCGCCGCACCATGATCTTGGCGAGCTGCGTCTCGCTCGGCCGGACGCCACGGGCGAATCGCTGGTCGTCGAGCAACTCAAGCAGCGCGGTAAACGACTCCAGGTAGCCATTGTGCGGCGTCGCGGACAGGAAAAGACGGTGCTCGCAGTGCGGCGCCAGGACCCGGATCGCCTGGGTGCGGAGCGAGTCCACGGCATAGTCGCTGCGCGTCGATGGCGCACAGGTATGTACCTCATCGACGACAAGCAGGTCGAAAGTGCGGGGGTACTTAGGCGCGATGGGGAGCACCTCACGGAGCAGCCGCATCGGCCGCTCACGCTTGAGCCAGTCAATGCTGACGACCAGTCGGGGGTAGTGCGTCCAGGGATTGGCATACAGGCCACGAGATCGCCGCAAGTCCTTCAGCATGGTCGCGTCGACGATGCGGAAGTCCAGGCCGAATTTGTCGCGCATCTCGTCGTGCCACTGGAGCGTCAGTCCGGCTGGGCAGACGATCAGCATGGTCCGTGCCCGGTAGCGCAGCATCAGTTCCTGCATGACCAGCCCGGCTTCGATCGTCTTGCCAAGGCCGACGTCGTCAGCGATCAGCAGATTCGTGCGCGGCATCGAGAGCGCCCTGACCACCGGGTCAAGCTGGTAGTCCTCAATCTGGATCCCGGACCGGAACGGCGCCTGCAGCACCGTCTTGTCCGCCGAGGCGATCGCGCCCCAGCGCACCGCGTCGAGGAACGCGTCCAGCTGGGCCGAGTCATCGAAGCCGTCCGCAGGATCGGGCAATGCGTGCTGGTCGTGCGTGACCGCGCCGCGTTCCAGCTCCCAGACCACGCGGAGCCGCTCGTCTCGCGCGTCGTCCTCGATGCTCACCAGGGTCACGACATGCGGAACGCGTTGCGTCATAGCGGTAGGGCTGCCCGAGGCGACTGTGCCCGCGACAACGTCTGACGCGACCCAGACCCGATTCCGCACGGTGACGAGCTGACCTGGCGCCGGTGCGTCGGTCGCGTCCGTTTCACTGGTCACTGCTGTCATGCCCGCCCCTCACGAAAATTCATGACATTGGCAGGAACTGACTCGGCCTGCCGGTGTACGAGACGTACAGGTGATCGCGGGCCCTCGTGCATGCGACAAAGAGCACGCACCGCTCTCGCAGCAGATCCTGCTGGTGAGCGAGTTCGTCGATGTCCGCGGCCGTGACCGCGGCGGACAGCGGCACCGTGCCGTCTTCGACTCCGATGACCGCGACAGCCTGGAACTCAAGGCCCTTCATGCCGTGCATGGTGCCGGCTCTGACGTGATCGGGACCCTTCTTCGCGCCGACTTTGCAGGCCTGAATGTCCGCCGCGATCAGCGCATCGCGGGCTTGCTGGGCCAGGTAGTTGGTGCGGGTGGCCACCCCGATCGCGTGCGCCTCAATTCCCGAGGCCAGCCAAGCGCGAATTTGTTCCGCAAGATCTTGCAGTTCTTCCTCACGGCCGGTGGCCGCGTGAACCTCGGGCCGGCGGCCGTGAACGGGCGACCGGTAGCCGACGAGCGAGTCCACGTCGTCATCGAGGCCAGTCACGGGAGCAGAACCAAGCAGCGGAACCGCCCAAGCCAGGATCTCCTGGGTGGTCCGGTAGTTCACGGTCAGGCGGCGGCTGCGGCCCCTGATGCTGATGCCCAGGCTGGTGAGCGAGACCCGGTTGTCGTAGATGCGCTGATGCGGGTCGCCGGCTATGAACATGTCGTCACGTCCGGGAGCCACGGCAGCGCGGAGCAAACGCCATTGTGCCGGGTGCAGATCCTGCGACTCGTCGACTATGACGTGCTTGTAGAGAGTCTGGCCTGAGTCCCGCAGGATCTGGGTCGCCTCGTTGGCGAGCTGGAGGTGGGTCGAGCGATCAGCGGCCCGGAGCTCGCCGGTCACCCGTTCGACGATCGACCAGACTTGAGACCGCTGGGTCTTGCTGAGCGGAGTGCCCCGGCCTGCACGCAAGCACGTCAGGTACGCCTGCTCGGCGCGCAGATCCTGGGCGAGTATGACCTGCTCCCATTCACGCTCGAGAAAAACGTCGGAGAACGACAGCCCGGTTTCGGCTGCTGCCGTCGCCCAGCGGTGCCGCTCGGAATGCGCGTCCGTGATCGTCAGTCGACGGTGCTGGGCCTGGCTGACGATCCGGTAGGCCAGCGCATCGACGTTGATGACCTCGACGCGGTGTCGCAGCCGTTCATCCCCGGGGACCAGGGCGAGCTGGGTTTTGAGCGATTCGACCAGGCTCCTGGTGAAGCTGGTCAGCAGGATCGACGGTGCGTCCTCGGCACCGGCCGGGCCGAGCTGGCTTGCGAGGTAGATGGTCCGGTGAAGCGCCGTTACGGTCTTGCCGGTCCCCGCTCCGCCCGTCACCTGCGCGGGACCGGAGTAGGTGGCGTCGAGTGCCATCCGTCGCTGGCTGGGATGCAGGAAGACACGCCAGGCGGCGAAGGAGTGGGCCAGGACGCTGCGCAACTCGTCATTGCCAGTGACGAACGTGATTCGGCTCGGGGTGCGCTCCATGGCCGTCACCAGGTCGTCCGGGTCGATCTCCTGGCCCGAGACCTTGGCAGGGAGATACTGCGCGACCTCGTTCCATGCCTCTTCGACTGTCATGCCGCAGGCCAGTGCGTACAGCGCCGCGTACTGCACCTCCGGCAACATGGTGGCCAGCGCTTCCAGATGCGCCTCGGACATGAGCAGCCGGATGATCGGCAGGGTCTGGGCATCGATACCCAGGCGCCGGAGGTCGGCGTCGCTGACCCGCGCGAACAGCCGCTGTTCAGCGGGGCTTGCGAGTGCTTCCAGCGAGGGCTGCAGCTGCTTGAGCGCGCTCTCGTTGCGGATCTCAAGTACGCCGAGCGCCTGGTTGACGCTGAAGCGCTGGCTGGTCGCGAACGCGTTCGCCTTGTCGTGCGGCAGGACGGTGATCAGGCAGTAGCTGTCGCCAGACTCAGGAGCCAGCACGACACCACGCCAGAAACTGTCAATGCGGATCGTGCGAACGCGCGGATCGCGGCTGGCCTGGAGCTTTTCAAGATGTAGACCCGCATGCGTGTGCTCGCTGAACTTACTGATAGCGGCTACCACGGATGACTGAACGGACCGCTCAAGTTTCGAGAATTCGGTGAGGAAGTCCTTGGCGATCCCCAGCCGCGCCAATGCGACCTACCTCCGATCACGATGCGTTCCACCCCAATGTAGTCCGTTCATGCTAAACCTTAGTGCCTACATACTGCGCGAGAGAGGTAGCAACGTGACGAAGCTGGGGGCCATTCTGGACCAGATTCAATCTGGTCGCGTGCTATTGCCTGAATTTCAGCGCCGGTTTGCCTGAATCGCGAGTCATGGGCCTGATGCTGTCGTTTGTACCTCGGCTACCCGGTGGGCGGGTCGCTCGCCTGGGAGTCCAGACTGACAGCGCGGCAGTGCGCGGCAATGCCGCTGGCCAGCATGGATTGAGAGTCCTCATTCTCGACGGGCAGCAGCGCGTCACTTCCCTGTGCGGGGTGACGAGAAGTCGTTCTCGTTCTTCCAGGGAGACGCGAAAGCCTTCACTGGCCTGCGACTTAGCGTTGAGGATGAGACCTTCGAGTTCTACGCGCCCACGAAAATGCGTGATGATCTGCGGTGGATCGACGTGACCGCGCTCTTCGTCGGCGGGCTGGATCACACATTGCGGTTCTGAGCCAGCATCCGGAGACGCGGCATCGTTTCGCCGCCGACATGGAACAACTCGTCCGGCTCAGAGCGCTACTCGACCGTGAGTTCCACGAGGACAAGATCACTGGTGTAGACAAGACCGTCTATGTGGTAGTTGACATCTTAATCGGGTTAATCCGGGTAGTACAAAGCTATCTAAGGGCGATCTCGCACTTGCGAAGAAGTGTGCGCACTGGCCCGAGGCGCGTGCCGCGATGCGATCTCACCTGTAGAGATGGGAGAAAGACGGCTTCGTGTTCAGCCTGGACTGGATGTTACGCAATGCCACTGCTGTCGCCACTGGCCGGGCTGAATTCGCTTCCCTCGACAACGTTCAGGTTCCTGAGTTCAGGGGCCAGCATCGAAGCAAGCGCGAAGTACGTAAGCCACTTCCTCGACGTGCTCACTCTCGTGCACGGGCGCGCGACTTCGGGAGTGGCTTGCCGCTGCACTGCCACATGCTCGGCCACCTTACCGGCCTGCAAGTTCACCACATCTTCCCGAAAGGCAGTGCTATATGACGCCGAGTACTCGCGCAGCAAAGTCTACGCCGTAGGCTAGCTTCTGCTTCCTCACTCAGGACACGAATCTCGCCATTGGAAGCGACTACTTCGAGGAAGCGAACGCAAGCATGCAGGGGTCCTGGCCTCCCGGTGGATACCCGAGGACCGGCACTTTGGCAGGTTGAAAGCTATCCGGACTTCCTCGCAGCCCGCCACGAGCTGCTAGCTGCGACCGCCAACGACTTTCTGGCTGAACTCAGGACCGGCAAGTCGGCTGGCCAGGCCGCTGTACTCGACCGCGTCACAGTAATTACTGAGGTTGCTGATGAGCCAGACGAGCGATCAGCTGAGGTGGCAGCGATTGTAGCCGAAGTTCTCGAGCTTGGCTGCGCTGAGCCGCGCTCCACAGCGAGATCTCGGATCCGGCCAACGGCCAAGCGCTTGGCATCGCCGACGCCTGCTGGCCCGAGGGGACTTCAGCCTGGGCAGGGCAAGCCGGTCGTCCTGATGCTCGAGCCGGAGGAATCGAATCGAGCCATGCTTCAGGAACTCGGCTATGAGGTCTTCATGTCGCCCGAATCGCTCAAGGCAGACGGGCAGCGGCAGAATCAGGAGGCTGCGGGATCATCGCTGGGACCGACCGGTCGAGATGATGTTCCTGATGACCTGATAACGAGTGGCTGATTGCTCGGCACCGTTCCTTGGTAGATTGGCCCAAAGATCGGCTTCAACTCGGGCCATATGTCTACCGCTTTGCCAGAGCCCCATGAGTGAATAGTCACGCGGCTCAAATGTGTCAAGGGGTCTAGCTTGCTGGGATTTGCTAGCAGCAGATCCGCGAGAGCTTCTTCGGCCGGATACAGGTTGCCGTGCTGGTCAGGTGCACCGGCACTGATCAGTAGCCAGTCGCTTCCCTCACGATCCTTTACCTTCACACGTTCCCAGAGGGCTGCCCACTCCTTGTCGGCCACGTGCGTTGTCGTGAAAGCAAGGCTGACCTCGAAGCCTGCTGTTGTGAACAGCACAGTTGATGGTGCAGCAGTTACTATCGGCGTACAGTAGAACGATGCTCCAGCACTCGTCTTGTGCATTTTGAGGTCGGGTGCCTGCTGCGGCGGTCCTGATCCTTCCGGCACCCATAGATTCTCGGCCTGCGGGCAGTAGCTTGCCAAGGCCTCTACCAGCTCCTTAGCAGCCGCTTCATCGTTCTGGCGATGCGGGCGAGTTAGAACAGAATCACTCTCATTGAACCACATATAGACCATATGGCCGCTGAGTGCCGCAAATGCAGCTGGTGGCTGCGAGGCGATCGTGCGACGGATATGCCTGAACAGGCCATGCGCTCCACGCCGTGCTCCGATCGTCAGACCGGTGCACTCGACTCCGACTGGCCCACTCTCAGTTGTGATCACCGCGTCAGGCGGGTCGCCACCTTTGGCCACATCGAAAAAGGGTACAGTCCCGTTGGCCAGCGTGTGGTCGGTACGGTAGCGCTGCAAACAAAGCCATTCAAGATTGAACTGGTCGATTGCTTCGACCGTCCGAAGCCATGAGATCGGCCACTCGTAGCAGATGGCCAGGAGCGCGCTACCTGAACCACCCTCGGCGCGCCCATGCAGTGCAAGCAGGCCTGGCATCTGCCACGGCAACATACCAGCAACTACCGCGTCTGCCAGCAAGTTCTGCTCCAACTGCACTGGCAGCATATGCATATAGCCGCCGGGACCGACAGTCATCATGCCGGAACCTTACCTAGATAAATGTAATACTGGTAATTCATTACTTATTGAGTTTAGCGCGTTGCAAATCGACTACGCGGTCTAGCTCGCGCTGTGTACCGCCTCGTCGCGCCTACAGCTCAAAACTGCCCGTCATGTACTCCACTGACGAACGCTCGCCACTCAGCCGCGGTAAAGATCAAGGCCGGGCCGCTCTGGTCTTTGGAGTCTCGGACTGCCACGATGCCGGCCATGTTTTGGGCAACCTCGACACAGTTGCCGCCGTTGCCGTTGCTATAGCTGCTCTTCCGCCAGTCGGCCTGCGACAGGTCCACGTCCATGCTCATGGTCGCCGCCTCCTTGGGTTGCTGCCTCACGCCAGTTCATCAGCTTGACGGGCGATGAGCGCACGTGAAGTATCGACGGGCAGGGCCGCTGCCCGCAAGTGGTCGAAGATCAGCCTATAGCGTCGAACCTCGTCGGGCTTCTCCAAATACAGTGCGCCGGTCTGGTACTCGATGTAGACGATGTTCGGGTCAGTCTCCTGCGGGAAGCCGAGGATGCTGAACGCGCCATCCATCGACGGGTGGGCACCAGCGTCAAACGGGATGACCTGCACGGTCACGTTGGGCAGCTCGGTGGCCGCAACCAGGCGGGTGAGCTGGTCGTGCATGGTAGCTCGTCCACCGACCTTGCGGCGGATTACGGCTTCATTGAGTACGAACCAGACTTCCGGGCCGTCACCGTTCGTCAGTCGGGTCTGGCGAGCCATGCGAACCTGGACCCGCTGCTCTATCTCATCATCAGTGGCTGTGAACAGATAGGCATTGTGGACAGCACGGGTGTACTCGGCGGTCTGAAGCAGGCCAGGAATGAACTCAGCGTCGTAGGCGGAGATCGTGGTTGCTTCGGCTTCTAGGCCAACATAGATCTCGAACCAGTCGGGTACGGCCTCGCCGTACTGCTGCCACCAGCCTCGGCTACGGGACTCACGGGCCAGGCTGAGCAGCGGTTCCCAAGCGTCGTCTTGGTCGGTCAGGCCGTAGACGCCAAGCAGGAACTTGACATCCCGTGGCAGGACGCTGACGCGGGCGTTCTCGATGCGGCTGATCTTGGCGCTTGACCACTCAAGCCTATCGGCGACTTCCTCGATGGTCAGGCCAGCCTGATCACGGTAGCGGCGTAGTTCGGCTGCCAGGCGACGGCGCTTGACGGTCGGGCTGCTGCGAGCGGGCATCAATCCTCTATCCGTATCTTCCATCTGCAACTTGCATATGCGCTATGGCTGTGTGACTATGACTTCAGCATGTCACTGGCAGCTAGCCAGCGGGGCAACTCTCCCCAAAGGAGATCTCCATGAGCGGCAGTACCAGCGCTGTATCAACCGGGTGTAGTGACGTGCGCCCCAGGTACGTCATGGAGCCAAGCTCCGGTGCCTGTACTGCCTCCCCTAACTGGCCGATGATCAGCGAGCTAGAGCTGGGGCCACTACCAACGGCCATTGGTTGCGGACGCGATCATGCCAGACTGGTACTGGCTGAGTGGGGTTTAAGCCACCTGACAGACGATGCCGTTCTGCTGGTCAGTGAACTGCTGACTAATGCCCTGAAGGCATCATGGGCTCTGAGCACGCCCTCCCCGATCGTGCTACGGCTCCTGGCCAATGGCCGGCAGCTCCTCATTGAAGCCTGGGATCAGTGGGTGGAAGGCTTCGAGTTGAGGCGGGGTGCTCCTGATGACGAGCACGGCAGAGGCATGAGCGTGGTCGCAGCGCTCAGCAAGCGCTGGGGTGTTGGTCGGATCAGGGAGGACTACAAGGTCGTGTGGTGCGAACTGGTGATGGAGAGTCCATAACTGATCAGCTCTCATGCCCCATCACTCATGACTGCCCGATTGCCTGTCTGGCGCCGCTACTTACTCGGCCAACGTTAGATGCTTTGGTGGCGGGACTTGTAGGCCAAAATGATTCGCCCGCCACAGTTGGCCAAGTGATCGAACCGTACGAGCAGCACAAACTGAGGGACATATTCAACATCGGGTCGAGCAGGGCTGGCGAAATTCGGTGGTGCTTGGTCCAGACAGCGTTGATTGAACCCATTAGCGTGCCATTGGCCAGGCAGTGGGTACGAGATAGGGTAGTTCGCTATGGACATGATGGACTGTGTCCCGCAAAGCCCGAAAGCCGACAAAGAGAACCCATTTAGAACAGCTTGTTGCCAGAGGGAGAACCTGCACCGGCGCCACGGATCAGCTGGGCTCGTGATCGGTAGGCCACTCGTACTCTAGGCGCCATTGATGGGCTGGCATGACATGCAAGCCCGCTGAAGGAGCCGGAACACTACCTGGTCGGCCAGTCCGTGGTGTCCTCCGCTGAGGCCCTCGTTCGTTGGCGCGGCGACATCCTGTACGGTCGGCAAGCATGTGTGCTTGGCTTCGGGAAATTCGGGTCCAGCGTTGCTCGCCTACTGCACGCTAGGCACATGCAAGTGACCGTGCATGACACAGACGCCGCCCGCATGACCCAGGCGCTGGCACAGGGATTCCGCACCGCCGCCTGCACCGCCGAGCGCTGTCCGGCGCGGGTGTCGTGATCTGCGCCACTGGGAACCACGCCCTGCGGGCCGACGACTTTCCCCGTCTGGCCAATAGCGCCGACATCGCCTCGGTCACCTCAGCCGACGACGAACTCGAACTGGTCAGCCTTGACGGACTGTACGAGCGCAGCCCAGCCGTGGTCACGTCACCCGATACGCAACTACCGGACATTACTTCTATGTGCTCAACGACGGTAATGCCGTCGACTTCCTGCACGGTGCCTCCGTCGGCGCGTTCATCTACCTCGTCCAGGCCGAGATTCTCGCGGCTCTCGCAGCACTCGCTGCAGGGAACGCCGGGCCGGGACTGCATCAATGCGATGACGACACCCGTAAGTTCATCGCGACCGCCTGGCTGCAGGTATTCAATGGAGCACCATGATCACCAACGGCGAGATCTCCCGCGTGCTTGGCCGCTACCTGGCTAGTCATCCGGAGGAGCACGGAACCTTGACCCCGCTGCTGGCCGGCCTCGCCGCCGACGCCGAGGTCGGCTCCCGCCAGACCGTGCCCGGGCATGTGACCTGCAGCGCGGCCGTCATCAGCGACGGTGGCCTGGTCCTGATGATCCATCACAACGCGCTGGACCGCTGGCTCTTGCCGGGCGGCCACCTTGACCCGGCCGATACTGGGCTGGTGGCCGCTGCGCAACGAGAACTCGCCGAGGAAACCGGGATCTCCTGGCAGCAGGCGGACAGCCCGCCGGGACTTGACGACCTGCCGCTCGACATCGACCTGCACCAGATCCCCGCCAGTCCAGCTAAGGACGAACCCGCACACTGGCACGCCGACTTCCGCTTCGCGTTCTTCGCGACAGACCCGGCTGTGCTCTTGCAGTTCGAAGAGGTCAGCGACTATGCCTGGCAGCCGCCATCGTGCCTCCATACTCCTGCCCTTGCCGCAAAGGTCACTCGCCTGGCCGCCTGACCGGGGGTAGAGGCATGGGGTGGGTCGTAGAAGATCTAGACCGCCTTGAAGACCTCGTCCATATGCCACTCAAGGAATTCGCGTCCAGGTCTGTCCGCGCGGCGGTCAGGAAGCTGGATGAGCTGGCCGGCTTTGGCGTAATACTGGTCGCCGTTGCCAAAGTCCGCTCTGAGCCTTGGACTGACCCGGAGTTTGTGACCTGGATCAACGGCAAGGTAACCGCGGTCGAACATGGTGTGAACGTCTGACCTCAGCAGCAGTCCGTTATCCAGGCGGTGCTCGCCGCCATCGCTCACGGGCCGGATGTGGGCGGCCTGGAGGACCGGCGAGATCTTGGTTCCTGTGATCGAGCAACGTCTGTGGTACGCGCTCAGCACGACGGCCTGGAATGACCGCTGGCCGAGGCGTCGCGCTGAAAGACGCGGGTCGCCGAAGATCGGCCCGTCCCGGTGCCAGGGCACACTCAGATCCAGGCCGACGGCCCCGCCAAGAAGCCGGTCCATCAGATCCGCGAAGTACGGCTCGACGTGCGGCTCCGACAGCTCGTACCGCTTGCCTTGCACGATGTTTGACGCGAACTCCGGCGGTGCCGGAGCCTGTTCATCAGGGGCGAAGAACCGAACGTCGCGGACGAACACGCAGCCGATTTCGGGATCTTCGAACACGCTGATCGGGACCCGCCGGTAGTGCGCGATGCGGGCTCGCATCTGATCGAGGTTCGCCGCGCCGTTCGCCTCACCGAACAACTCCCACGCCTCTGACAGAGGTAACGCGACGAAGTCGCTGAAGAATCCGCCGCCGACAATCCGGTTGTGCGGGTGGTGAGTCTTGAAGAAGAAGGGCTCGCCAACCGTGAGCGAGCGGAATGCGCGGCCGCCGCTGGGTCGCCAGAAATTGACCTCGGAGAGGTGCGACCTGGCAGCGAGGAAGCGGTGCCAGTCGCTGTCGGTTACGCCGACGTATCCACGCATGCAGGAATTGTGTACTTATTCCTGGCAGATAGCAATGACCGCTAGCGTGCCTTAGTGCCGGTGAGGGCGAAGCCGGCGTCGTCGATCACCTGGCACCAGGACGTACTCGTGCAGTCCTCGTAGAGGATCGGGATGCCGGGGTCCAGTGTCCCGGCAGGCCACAGTCCCTTGCCGTCGAACGTGTAGGCGGCTCCGGACTCCGTCCCCGCCAGGCAGTCATTCGCCGCCGGGCAGTCCAGGGACGTAATCGTGTCGGTGACGGGAGTCTGCACGGCGTGCCACCTCGACCCGTTGAAGACGTCGATTGCCTGAGGCATGCTATTGAGCGGGTAGCCGGCGCAGAAGACGGCGGAAGCGCAGGACAGGTAGAACAGGCCGCCGCCTTGCGCGGATGCCTTCCGCCATGCCTTGCCGTTGTAGACGAACGAGGCGTCAGCCGAGAGAAGGCAGAAAGTCGCCGACACGCACGAGACGAGGCTGCCGATCTGCTGCCGCGACGGCGATTCGTAGGACGTGGCGGTCCAGCCAGCGCCGTTGTAGATATACGCGAGGCCATCGAACCCGTCGTCCGCGACGCAGAAATGGCGGCTGACGCAGGACAGCGAGCCGACGGCGAATCCGACTGTGCCAGGGGCGGTTGGCTTGGTCCAGTGGCCGTTAGAGTACGTCATTACCGAGCCGGATCCGGTCGTGGCCAGGCACCAGCCGGCAACCGGGCACGAAATCGTGGCTGGCTGGTAAACAAACCCGTTAGCGTCACGCTTTGCCGCGCCGGTGGTGATCATTACGGGCGCCGACCATTTCGTGCCGTTGAAAGTCTCGGCGTAGCCGTCCAGGTCGACCAGGGCGCAGAAGGCAGGAGATGCGCACGACTCCTGGAAGACGAAATGCGGCGCGTCGATCTGGACCGGCGCGGACCAGGCGCCGGACCGATACCGGGCCTGATACCCGGAGAAAGTGTCCGTCGTGCACGACTCGCCCGTGCACGACAGCCCGCTGACTGCCCCCTCGCTGCCGTCGCTGCTGGTGACAACTGGCCCGATGCTGACGGGCGCCGACCAGGACGAGCCATTGAAGACGGTGCTCTGCAGTTCGCTGCCGTCGGCTGACTCACCGACGCCCAGGCAGAAGTCGGCAGCCGTGCACGATGCCAGGTCGACGGTGTTTGTCGACGCGAGCGTGGCATCAGCCCAGGTGGAGCCTGACCAGGTTTGCGGAGTGTTTTCGTTGCCCCCGGCCAGGCATGCGCTGGCGGATGCGCAGGTTACGAAGCCGACCTCGTTGTCAAATGGGGTCGGCAGGTTCTTGACCGCGGACCAGGTTCCGGCGTTCGAGGTGACATAAGAGTCCTGGCCGACGACCGCGCAGAATTTAGCTGCAGTGCACGAGACGGGATAGTTTCCGCCGGATGGACTCAGGACTGGTCCCCTGGACCAGGAGCCGTTATCGAGTGCGTAGATGTTGCCGTCGCCATCGGTAAATACGCAGTACGATGCATTAGAGCACGATATGCTCTGGATGCTTCCGGCGAATGGATGCCGCGCTACCGGAATCGTCTTGATACCGGACCAAATACCATTCTGGTAAGCCAGGTAATCGTCGCGGCCAACATCGACGCCGGCCAGGCAAAAGCTGGTCGTGGGGCAGTCGAGTGCGTCGAGGCACGACCCATTGCAGCCGAATTCGCCTTGCCCGGTCACGTGCCGGAATATCGGTGTCGGTCCCGACCAGGTCGCTCCGTTGTAGGTCAGGTAGTTGCCGTTCTGGTCAATCGCCATGCAGAAGCTGGCCGAGACGCACGAAACGTTGGCCAGCAGGCCCTGGGTCAGGTCAATGCGCTCCGGCGCGGACCAGCGGAGCTTGCTCAGCGGAGTCGGCCGGGAGAAGTCCAGGAATGCGGACTCCACCTGGCGGGCGAACAGGTCCTGACCGGCCTTGGTCGGATGGAAAGTGGCTGTGCTGACCAGCGACTTGCCTTGAGAACCGACGCCATGGAAAGCCGAGATCTCGAACGCCGCGACCGTCGCCTGAGGGGTCGTTCCCTTGCAATTATGCGGAACGGATGGGCCATAGGTATCGACGAAGCTGATTCGGCCCGCGTAGCCCGGGCTGGCCGACTTTACCTTGCTGATGGCGGCCTTGATCATGGCGTTCATGGCCACGATGAAGCCGTCAACGTCCTTGGCGTCCGAGACTGGCATGCCGACATCGACGGTAAACCCGGGATCGTAGTGATCGAGAACGCAGAACGGCGATCCTTTGAGAGTCGGAACGCCCTTGTAGCGGGGCGGCAGCACCCTCGGGTAGCCGACTACGGCAAGCGCCGCGTTCGGCGCCCGCTTGAGCAAGCCGGTGTAGAGCTTGGCCAGGCTCGCCTGGACCTGGCTGATCCGGCCGCGCTCGAACGCGAGTTCCTTGGCGCAGGTAGTGGAGGAGAACCGCACCACCTTCTTGTGGCTGATGATCACCTCGGCGCAGGCCCGGCCGACATCGCCGAAGCCGAGGTCGTCGCCGCCCGCCGAGATCGAGATCCACTGGGTCGCCGGCCCGACGGTGCCGACCTGAGCCGGCTGCCTGTACTGCTCGTTCTTGCCCGACTGCGGAGGGACGCCCATCATGTCGACCGCCGTCGCGCCGGAGCACGCCCAGGACACCCGCGAGGTCACCGACGGCAGCACCACGTGCGGGGTCAGCGACGAGTACGCGTGCGGAGAGCGATGGCAGACGTTGCGCTTGCGTCCCTTCTTGACGTCGGTGCCCGCCTGGTAAGACCCGAGCCCCTCGCCCGAGGCGTAAGAGTCCCCGAGCGCGACGTACGCCGGAGTAGCGCTGGCAGCCGTCACCGCAGCCGTTCTGCTCGCAGAGCCCGCAGGGCCCGCCGCCGAGGTACCAGCAATCGCGGTCACGGCAATCGCCGCGGAAGTCAGTCGCGCCAGCATCGATCTCACCCAATGGTTATAACAGCCATTGCCCGACCACGGGACAGTTGCCAATGCGGTGTTGCGTACGCTGCGAACTTTACGTACGTGACCTTGATCTGGACAATGGCGCACGGGGGGATTGAGGAGGACGCGATGGTGGCGTTGCACTACGACAGTTGCAGCGAGGCTCGCGCGCACCTGAAAGACCTGCTGGACGCGGCCGAGCGAGGGCGCGTCGCGACAGTACGGCGAGAGTCAGCGAACGCGGTGGAGCTCGATGCCCGGCGGCTGCGCCAGTTGCTCGCGTCGGTGGTGCCATCTCACGCTCGGGTGGCGGCGGAGGCCGGCGGCTGGTCAGTCTTCATCCCCGGACTGCCGGTGGCCGCGGACGGTCCGACTTTCGACGAGGCGATCGGGGAGATGGTCCAGGCGCTTCGCGAGTACGCCGAGGATAGGGACGAAAGGCTGCTCGATGCCCCAAACCACCGGGACCACTGGGGCGTCGTCCAGCTCATTAGCCTGAGCGATGACGACCAGCTCCGTGACTGGCTGACAGGGTCGCCCTGATGAGCGGGACGGCGGCGACGAGGAAAGACCACGAGGCGTCCTGCGAGACCGAGGGCTGGATACGGGTGCGCGACGCGCGCAGGCGGGCCGGCACTCATCATGTCACTTATGAACTGGATGTTCCCGACGGCGGCGTGCTGCGTACTCGGATCTCGCATCCCGTGGACCGCACGGACTACGGGCCGGCCTTGTGGGGCCATATCTTGCGCGACCAGCTTCAGGTGACGGCGAGTGAGTTCTGGGCTTGCGTTCACGATGGTGCCCTGCCTGACCGCGGAGTGCCGGAGATCCCTCAGGCGGCGCTGCCAGCCGACGTGGTGCATCTGCTGATCACCCGGGTCGGGCTGGCTGAGGCGGACGTGGCCGCCATGGACAAGAACGAGGCAATCGCAAGGCTGCAGCGTTACTGGTCGGAGTCGGACTAGCCAGCGACAGCGCTGTCGCGACCATCGCATCGGTGCTTGATCAAGTTTGACTGGACCTGGTCCTGGCGCTGTTCGTAACTGGCTGTCGTTGTCGGGGATTGCTCATCCAACCAGCTTGAATCTGCAGGTCGCCGGTCAGACTCTCGGTTTCGTGATCAGCAATACGGCAGAAGCAGAAGCGCCGCCAGGGATTACGCAGCGGCGGTGGCGGGTGTTTCCCGGCCACGGCCGCCAGCTAAGCCCGATGCGGCGCTGGCTGGAGTCAGTGCTACCGGATTGCCCTGGACGTGACGACGTGGCGAGCATCGCGACTGAGCTGGCCAGCAACGCGATCCGGCATACACAGAGCGGGCGGGGAGGTGCCTTCGTAGTGGAGATAGCGAGGACGCGCGAGACCGTGCGGGTCGCTGTCACCGATGGCGGGGCGCCGCAGGGGCCGCGATTCGTCGATGATCCCGACGGCGAGTCTGGCCGGGGCCTGGCATTAGTGCGCGGGCTCGCGCGCAGTACCGGCGTGCGGGGCGATCAGCGCAGCCGCATGGTGTGGGCGGAGCTGCCCTGGCCGGGGACGCAATCGTGATCATGTCGAACGACAAGCCCGCATTTGTGATAGACCATCTACCAGCGTCGGCCCCGGCATCTGCCGGTTGATGCCGGGACCGGCGTTGTCAGCGGGACTCGAATGAGTTCACCATGGTTATCAGCATGCTGGTCACCTTGATGACATGCCGTCCTGGCCGCAGGTGCAGGGCGGCCGGGCTGATCCGGTGGCGGATAGTCCCGGTCGCGCTGGCGTGCAGGGTGGTGATCCTCCTGCCGCCGACGAAGACGGCTACCGGGTGCAGCGGCAGGAACCCGCGCGCCGTCAGCACGGTCGTCTGGCCAGCCCTGACGTGGAAAGCGCTGAGCGTCATCCGGCGGGAAAGCCCGGTCAGTTCCGCCTCCGCCTGGCCGCGGACCACGGCGTCCTGGCGGGCCGCCGCAGTGGCCCTGACCAGAGCGGGAACGAAGGAGTTCGCCCGGATCGTGCCCCAGCCGCTCGCGACGTCGAACCCCTTCGCCGCGCTGAAGCCGCGTACCACGACCTTGCCCTTGCTGACCGCCGAGTTGTTGCCGGAGACCACGTCGGCGATGCCGTCCTTGAGGCCGTGCGGGCCGAGCACGGTATAGAGAACCGGGTTGATCGGGCCGACGTTCCTGCCGTGGTTGAGCTGGGTCGCCAGGGCTAGTACCCCGCCAAGCAGCGGCGTCGACTCGGAGGTGCCGTCGCTGGCGTCCAGGGAGATGTCGGGAACCGAGCGGTGCCGTGATCTGGTGATCGAAGCTACGCCGTTCTGATAGCTGGGCCGGCCGAAGAACGCGGAGAACCCGGCGCCTTCGCCGATCGCCAGGCCGTCAGAAGCCAGGTTCCACACCGGATCGGAGCCGGCTCGCTTCCCGGTGGCCGTCAGGTTCGGCACGGTGCCGCCGACAGCCGTGACCCAGGGAGAGTCGTCCCACGCGGCCGACGCCCGGCCGGCCGTGGTTGTCCTGGCGGTGCAGGTACCGGGGCCGACGGCCAGGTGCTGGGCCGCGTCGCAGTCGCCCGTTCCGACGAGCACCGGGATGCCGGCCGCCGCGGCCGCCAGCTCGCCCGGGTCCTGGGCGAAGAGCTCGGGCTTGCCGTGGCTGTAGGTGCCCTCGCCGGTGCCGTCGCTGATCGAGATCACGTTGGCGAGGTGGTGACTGGCCACGAACTCGATGGCCTGCATGAACTCGGGCGGCGCGACCTGGCTGGCCGCGTCGTCGGTCCGCTGGCTGTCAGCCGGGGCGACGGCGAGCAGGATCTTGGCGTAAGGCGCCATCAGGTGGACGGACAGGACGTCGAGTTCGAGTTCGCCGGCCCAGGCGCTGCACGACCCGTAGCTGCCGAGCTTGACCATGCCCGGCGGGCAGGTGGCGGGCAGTCGGTGGTCACCAGTGGGGAAGATCGTCGTGATCTGCGCCTTGGGCAGGCTGAACGTCTTATCCAGCTGGGCCATGACCTTACCGATTTCCGGGTCGGACCAGCCTTCGATCAGTGCGACGGTGGTGCCCGTGCCGTCGATGCCCTGGCGCCAGAGGTCGCCGATCCCGTAATCGAAGATGTCGGGGGCGCCTGGTGAGAAGCTGAGGGACTTGTAGTGCCTGTGCATGAGACTCAGGGCGCGGGTGAGCACCTTGATGCGCTGGCTCTTGGTCGGGCCGGCCGCGGCCCGTGCTGGTGTCGCGGCCCGGGCGCTCGTTGGGGTAAATGGCGCTGCGGACGGCAGCGCGAGCGGCACTGCCAGGGCTAAGCTAGCCGCGACGCAGCCGTCGCGGCAGATTCGCCAGGTCCGACCTGCTTTTCTGTTCATGGTGCCTCCTCGATACTTCCATTCAGGCGACGGCACCTCGACGGTTCGCATCTGTCCGGCAACGATCAGGGCACAATGGCGTGCCCGGCCTTGCCCGGCTGCGCGGCGGGCTTCTCCTCGCCGGTCTGGGTCGTGCGCAGGATCGTGGAGCGGCTCAGCAGGAGTACCCCTCCGGCCAGCGCCAGCGCCGGCAAGGCGATCAGCCCCAGGAGCGAGCCGTGATTGACTACCTCCCCGAATACGACCAGGCCCCAGATGGTGGACACCAGGGGATCGACGAGCGTGATACCAGGCTGGGAGGCGGTGAGCGGGCCGGCCTGGTAGGCGTTCTCCAGCAGGAAGGCCGATACCACGCCGGCGCCGATCGTGGCGTACAGCTCCCAGGTGGTGAAGACGGCCGATATCCCGCCTGAGCTGAACTGATCGGTCATGCCCTTGGTATAGGCGGCGGTGAGGCCGTAGCCGAGGCCGGTCGCGATGCCGAGCAGGCTGGCCCGCACGGCCGGCCTGGAGTGCGCACGCGCGGCCAGGACCAGCACCGCCAGCGCGCCGACATTGGCCGCTGACATCGTGATCCACAAGATCGGCGCGATGGCCTTCGCCGGCCCTGGCTGCGGATCGAGCAGGGCGAGCAAGCCGATCACGCCGCCGGTGAGCGCCCCGATAGCGATCCACTCGCGCGGCCCGATCGGCGTGCGCAGCAGCAGGGCGCCGCCGATGATCGTCATCGGCAGCTCGAGCACGACCACCAGCTGCACGGACGCCAGCTGGCCAGTGCCGAGCGCCGCCGCCGCCAGCGCGAACGAGGTCATCATCATGCCTACGGCGGCGAGCCAGACCTTCCTGTGCATCAGGTCCGCGATCAGCCGCAGCCGGAACTCGGCTTGGTCAGGCTCGTCCCTGGCAGCCTTGCGGTTGAGCACATTGCCCGTCGCGTTCACCAGGCCAGCGAGGAAAGCCAGCACGTAGCTCAGCATGATTGCCTAGCGTAACTATCTGCTAGCTAGGCGTAGAGGCCGGGAGGGTGACGGAGGTGAGACGCTCGGATTCGGCCCAGAGCCGGGCGGCGACTGCCTGGTCGCGGGCTCGGCGCGGCGGCTGAACGGTTGCCGTCGGGCCTACCAGGCCCATCATGCCGCGCGGCCCGTAGTAGCCGCCGCTGGCCGCGTCCGGGCTGGTCGCGGCGTATAGGAGAGGCTCGGTGCCGGGCTCGACCGCCTGGGACGGCACGAAGGGGACGCTGTTGAGCAGCGTGCGCTTCGGCTTGTCGCGGCCCAGGTTAGCGCCGGCGGTCTGCAGGTTGGTTCGCGTGTAGCCGGGGTGAGCAGCCGCGGCGAGCAGTGGCCAGCCGCGCTCGGCGGCGACGCCGGCCAGGTGCAGGCTGTGCATCAGGTCGGCGAGCTTGGACTGCGCGTAGGCGAATATCGGCCGGTAGCGGCGCTGCTCCCATTGCAGGTCGCCGAAGTCGATCTTGCCGTAGTTGGCGACGCCGCTCGACATGTCGATGACCCGGGGCGCGGGCGCGGCGAGCAGCAGCGGAAGCAGCCTGATCGTCAGCGCGAAGGGACCGAGGTAATTGCTGCCGAACTGCAGCTCAAAGCCATCGGCGGTGACCATCCGGGTCGGCGGCGCCATCACGCCCGCGTTGTTGATCAGCACGTCCACCGGCCTGCCGTCGACGACCAGGCCGTCGGCGAACTCGTTGACCGAGCCGAGATCGGCCAGGTCGATGCGCCGCACCTCCAGCGTGCCCTCCGGATGCCGCGCCAGGATGTCGGCGCGGGCGGCCTCGCCCTTGCTCGGCGTCCGCACGGCCATGATGACGTGGGCGCCCGCCTCGGCGAGCCGGCGAGTCGCCTCCTTGCCGGTGCCGCTGTTGGCCCCGGTCACGACGATCAGCTTGCCTGCCTGGTCCGGAACTGCGTACATAGCCTGGGCTCCTCACGCCTAAGACAGACCGCCGGTCTGTTAGGACGAACATATCAGACCGATGGTCTGTACACAACAAACCGCCGGTCTGTAGCCTGGGATGATGGCGACGTTCCAGCGGGCCCGCAGCGAGGAACAGCGCGAAGCGCGCCGCCAGGCGATCCTGGACACGGCTGCGGCGATGCTCGCGCAGATGCCGGTGGCGCAGGTCACGCTGAATGAGCTGAGCCGCCGGGTCGGGCTGGCGAAGTCCAACGTGCTCAGGTACTTCGAGTCACGCGAGGCCGTGCTGCTCGAATTGCTCGACTCCGCCTGGCAGGAATGGCTCGGCCCGCTCGCCGCCGACCTGGCCGGGACGGTCTGGCCGGGCGCGCCGGTGACCGAGCGCGCCGACCAGGTCGCCGCGACGCTGGCGGAATCGCTGGCGGGCAGGCCCGTGCTGTGCGACCTGCTCGCCGCCCAGGCCGCCGTCCTCGAGCGGAATGTCTCGCCGCAGGTCGCCGCCGAGTACAAGCGCGCGACGATGGCCAGCGTGGCGGCGCTCGGCCGCCTCGTCCTGCGGCGGCTGCCCGAACTCGGCGACGACAGCGCGTTCCGCCTCGCCGGCACGACCGTGCTCGTGGTCGGCGCGCTCTGGCCCTACAGCCAGCCGTCGGCGGCCATGCTCGTCGCCTACCGGGCCGACCCGGCGATCGCCGGCATGCGCCTCGACTTCACCGCCACGCTGCGTGAAGTGCTCGAGGTCCAGATCGCCGGGCTGCTGGCCCGGGCCGCGCGGTCAGGCTGATCGCGGCCAGGCAGATCAGGGCCGGGCGCCCTGATCGGTGACCCACAGGCCAGTCAGCCCGCGCAGATGAGCGATGAACTGGTCCTGCTCCCGCTCCGGATACACCGCCTTCACCGTCGCCGCGAGCAAGTCGTCGAATTCGGGGCCAGCGACCCAGTCGAGCACCACCTCGTCAATCGACCGCAGGCTGGCCGAGCAGAATTCCTCGTAGCGCTCGATGTCGAAGTAGGCGTCGGCCAGGCCGCGGTAGGCCGCGAGCTTCTCGCCGTAGGACAGCTCCGGATTGTCGGCGATCGCGAAATAGCTGTCGGTGTTCAGGTCCAGCTTGGGGCGCCGGCCCGTGACCAAGACGAACACCGACCATTTGACGAGTGCCTTGATAGCCCAGGGGAAATAATAGTGCAGGCTGGTCAGGGCGACATCAGGGCAGGCGTTCGCGTAATCGATCGGATAAATGACGTTGTCCTTGACCAGGGTCTCGCAGGAATTGAACTCCCACTTGAAGAACGCGTTGACCAGCCGGCCGATGGTCACGACCTCGATGCCGGCGTCGGGGGCCAGGAACTCGTGGTCGACGGCGTACCGCTCGTGCATCGGCTTGTCCGGCTGGAACCGCATCACCATCGTCTCGGCGCCGATCGACAGCGACCGGGCGAAGACGTCGTAGCCCTCGATCGACTTCTGCAGGTGCATCAGCATCTCGCCGCTCTGATCGTAGGCGGCGTGCAGCTCGGCGGGATTGCGGATTCGCGAGACGCCGCGCCAGGCCCCTCCGTCGTACGGCTTCATGAAGAGCGGGTAGCCGATCTGCTCGGCGAGGGCATCGAGGTCGAACGACCTGTTGTATCTGGCCGCCGTGTAGGCGTACCTGGCGTTGTCGAGCGGGTTCTTGTAGGGCACGAGCACGGTGTCCGGCACGTGCAGGCCGAGCCTGATCATCGCGCAGTACGCGGCGTGCTTCTCCATGCTCTGGAAGGTGAACGGGCTGTTGAGGAGGTACACGCTGTCCATCAGCGCGACTTTCTTCAGCCACTCGCGCGGATGGTAGTACCAGTACGCCAGGCGGTCGATGACCAGCTCGTAGCGGGGACGAGCGCGAAGGTCGAACGGCTCGATCGTGATCCGCTCGCAGCCGAAGGTGTGCCTGGACCCGTCGGGGCCTCGCACGGGGCCGATCCGGTGCAGCAGCTCGCCGAAGGCGCGCGGCCAGTCCTCCTCGGTGCCGAGCAGCAATCCGATCAGGTGCGAGGTGCTCATGGCTGCTCCTTAACAAAACCTCGGCATGTGATGGGCGAACTGCGCTCGCCACGATGGCCAGTCGTGCGGTATGTCGTGTCCCCAGAGGTCGAGTTCATGCCTGATCCGCTTGTCCGCGAGCAGCGCGGCGAACCGCTTCGTGCTCGGCAGCGCGCCGGTGGTGTCCTCCCACTGGCCCTGGCCGCAGACGAGCAGCAGGCTGACCCGCCCGCGCAGCCAGTCCAGGTGCTCGCCATCCAGGTGGCCCGCGTAGTCCATCGGATTGTTGAAGTAGGCGGCCGTGCCGCGCTCGCCCCACCCGTTCCAGGTCGACGGATCGTAGTTGCCGGAGAAGCACAGCGCCAGCGGGAACAGGTCGGCTCGCTTGAGCGCGAAGTTCGCCGCGTGGAACGCGCCCAGGCTGCACCCGAGCGTCGCGATCTCCGCGGCGCCGCCGCAGTCCTGCCAGATCCACGGCACGACCTGGTCAATGATCCAGGATTCGTAATTGCCGTGCCGCCTGGCCCGTTCCTCGAGGTCAATGCTGGCGTCCGACCAGGAGGCGGCGTCGTAGGAGTCGACGCAATAGAGCTTCAGCCGCCCGGCGTCCACCAAGTCAGCGACGGCACCGACCATGCCATTATTTTCAAAGTCAAAGGCCTTTCCTCGCTCTGAGGGAAAGACGAGTACCGGCCTGCCCCAGTGGCCGTAGCTGATCACGGCGCCGTCGTCGCCGATAGCGTCGGACCACAGCCTGCTCTCGTGGCGATTCACTGGCTGACCTGGCCGAAAAGAGCCGTCAGGTGCGGGTCGAGCGCGTCCCGCCAGGCGGTGTAGTTGTGCATGTCGGGCACCTCGCGCAGGCTGGCGTCGTAGCCGGATCGGGCCAGGGTCGCGGTCATCAGGCGGTTATTGGCCAGGTTCTCCTCGATGACCCCGCAGGTGAGGATGACGGGGATGGGCCTTTGGGGGAGCTTGCCCTGGTGCACGCCGGCGACGAAGGCGGTGATGCGCTGGTAGTAGGGGAACCGCCGTTCGTGGCCGTCCAGCCGCTGCGTGAAGAAGCTGCCTGACTGCAGGAACAGCGCGTCGAACGCGTCCGGGTAGCGGCAGTGCGCGTGCAGCATGGCGAGGGCGCCGAGGCTGGCGCCCATGCCGACGCGCGCCTTGGTCGCGACGCGGGCGGTGATGGCGGGGATGACCGCCTGGCGGAGCGCCCGCGCGTAGCCGGAGTTGGCGCTGTACCAGCGATCGCGGTCTCCCGGGCCGAGCAGGGCGGCCCGCAGCCTCGGCAGCCACCTGCCGGCAACGCCGGCCGCCAGGTACCCGGTCAGGTCGGCCAGCGCGTCGAACTCGGGGCCGTCGTGGGCGATGAGCAGCGGCAGCGGCTCGTCGTCGGGGGCGTCAGCCGGCGACCAGACGCGCACCCCGATCGAGGCGCACAGCTCGCTTGTGGTGACCTCCCACACGTTACTGCTGCCGGGCCCGGCCCCGGCGGACAGCCAGGAGGGCGCCTCGTAGCCGGCGAACTCGCGCACGCTCTTGACGCCGAACGCCCCCGGTGCCTGACGCGGGTTGGCGGGGTCAGGGACGGTCTGGCTGCCGCCGCCGGCATGCCGCAGCTCGAGCAGGTACTCCATGCGGCTGACCGGGGGCCTGGCCAGCGCCAGCTCCCAGTGACCGGCGCGGTAAGAGAAGCCGGGCCTGGCGCCCGCCAGCGGCACGTCAGTGACCAGGCGCACGCCGGCCAGCTCGCGGCCAGGGTCAGCGACGCGGAAGCTGACCACCTCGGGCTCGGCACTCACGCAGCAATAGTGCCCGCCCGATCTGGCCCTGACAATGGGCAGCGCCGGCGGCCCCGATGAGGACTGCCGGCAGCCGGCCGTCGCGATGCTGGCGCTCAGCGCGACGGCATGCGACTGTTTACGAGGGGACTGGCCGGGGGAGGCCGGGGTGGACCGGAGGCGGGTACAAGCATGGGCCGTGACATTCAGCCGATCAAGTTCGGCGGCGAGGACAGGCGCAAGTACCGGGAGAAAGTCAGGCTATCGCTCGACGTGTTCGCGGCGATGCTGCGCGAGCGGGCCTTCGACGATGGGCCGTCGCTGGTCGGCCAGGAGATCGAGCTGAACCTGGTGGACAGCCATGGCGCGCCGTCGATGCGGAACGCGAAGGTGCTCGACGCGATCGCGGATCCGGCCTGGGCCACCGAGGTCGGGCAGTTCAACCTGGAGATCAACGTGCCGCCGCGCGAGCTGCGCGGCAGCGCGTTCGCAGGGCTCGAGCAGGAAATCAGGGGCAGCCTGAACGCGGCGGACGGCAAAGCGCACGGCGCGGGCAGCCAGCTGGTCATGGTCGGCATCTTGCCCACGCTCGGCAAGGCGGACGTGCACGAGGGCGCGATGTCGGCCAACGCCCGGTACAAGGTGCTGAACGAGCAGATCTTCGCCGCCCGCGGCGAGGACATGCGGATCGAGATCGACGGGCCTGAGCCGCTGCTCACCCACGCCGACAGCATCACGCCCGAGGCGGCCTGCACGAGCGTGCAGCTGCATACTCAGGTCAGCCCCGACGAGTTCGCCAGGTACTGGAACGCCGCCCAGGCGATCGCCGGGGTGCAGGTGGCGCTCGCGGCCAACTCGCCGTTCCTGTTCGGCCGCGAGTTGTGGCAGGAGACGCGGATCACGCTGTTCGAGCAGGCGACCGACACCCGGCCAGAGGAGCTGAAGCAGCAGGGAGTGCGGCCGCGGGTGTGGTTCGGCGAGCGCTGGATCACGTCGGTGTTCGACTTGTTCGAGGAGAACATCCAGTTTTTCCCCGCGCTGCTGCCGATCTGCGAGGACGAGGACCCGCGGGTCACGTTCGACAGCGGGCAGTGCCCTGAGCTGGCCGAGATGTGCCTGCACAACGGCACGATCTACCGGTGGAACCGGCCGGTCTACGCGGTCGCGGCCGGCAAGCCGCACGTACGGGTGGAGAACCGGGTGCTGCCGGCTGGCCCGACGGTCGTGGACATCATGGCGAACGCCGCGTTTTACTACGGGCTGGTCAGGACGCTGGCCGAGGCGGATCGGCCGATCTGGAGCCAGATGTCGTTCGCGACCGCCGCCGAGAACCTGCACACCGCGGCCAGGCACGGGCTGGACTCGCACTTGTACTGGCCCGGTCTTGGCGAGGCTCCGGTCGCCGAACTCGTACTGCGCCGCCTGCTGCCGATGGCGCATGACGGGCTGGCGCGGTGGGGGGTCTCGTCGGCGGACGCGGACCGGCTGCTCGGGATCATCGAGCAGCGCTGCCTGACCGGCACGACCGGCGCGTCCTGGCAGGTCGGCGCCGTCTCGGCGCTGTGCGCGCGCGGTGCGGACCGGCTTGAGGCACTGCGGCAGATGACCTTGCTCTACATCGAGCACATGCACGCCAACCTGCCGGTGCATGCCTGGCCCGAGCCGTAAGCACGGCTGCGCCGGAGGCGCTCGTGATCGAGACAAGGGAGCGGGAGCCTTGTCCGGCATCGCGGGGGAGAGTTCACGCTCCGGGGAGTTTTTTCAGTCAATAGAACTGAAAACTCTCCCTTGAGTGAAAATATCCCCGGTAACTCAGGGAAAGTCTCCCCGTTGACCCCCCGGAGCTTGACTTCCAAGGTCCCGAGTCACCCGACAGCCTCCCTGACCTGGGTGATCTTCCGTGATCATGGTCGCGGGCGTGATCACGGAACATCGCTGGTGTCCTGACCTGGGCGATCTTCCGTGATCACGGTCTCGATCATGATCACCAGCGTAAGGGGATGTTTGTCAAGTGGCTGGTGTAGCGGGGTTGTTGCTACGGACTGGGAGTGTTTGGGCTGGCAGGTGGGTTGTGGCTGGCGGGGGGCTGGTTTGGGGGCATGCTGCGCGGGCCCGCGGCCAGGTGGCCGGGGCCTGGGGGTGCTGCCTGCGTGCGCGTGTCGCCTGCCCGGGGTGCTGCGCCCTACGTAGCTCAAGCGGGCTTGGGGTCCCTGCAGCGTTCAACCGGGCTGGTGAGGACCCCGGGCATGGGGCGGGGAGAGCTGCCCTGGGTGATCAGCGGGGTGGTCCCCGACGGAACGGCGGGCTCGCTCTCCCCTTTCTTCCGGGGGAAGGCCTTAGGGCGCCCGCGCGCGGCGGGCTGTGGTGCTGTTACGCGGCGATGGCGTGGTGGTGGCCGAGTTCGCCCGCGGCGATCGCGGGGTCCCAGCGGGTGCCGTGCACGATGAGGGTGCAGATCCAGCGCAGCAGCGAGGCGGCGCATGCCACCCGGGCCTGGCCGCGGGCGAGCCGGCTGGTCTCGCGGCTGGTCAGCGCGGCGAACTTGGCGGCCAGCACGTCGCAGTGCCGCAGCACCGCCCAGGTCGCCCGCCAGGCCGCGAGCCGCAGGCCGGGCCGGCCGCGGTGCGAGATCTTCGTCGCTCCCTTGAACCCGGCGGACTCGTTGCGGGCCGGGGACAACCCGGCGTGCTTGACGACGGAGGAGGAGGATTCGTAGCGGCGCGGGTCGCCGGTCTCGGCCAGGATCGCGGCCAGGGACGGCGGGGTCAGGCCCGGGATCTGGCAGATCCGCTCGTGGTCGATGCCGAGCTTGCCGAGCAGGGCGATCATGTCGGCCTCGGTGCGCTCCCGGCGGGCGCGGGCGTACTTCAGGTCCTCCAGCGCGCCGCGGATCCGGCGTGCCGCCGCGCGCTGCATCCGCGCCACCCCGCCGCCCGCGGACAGCGCGGCGTGCACCTTCGCCGCGCTCGGCCCGAGCCGCTTGCCGCCCCACCCGGCCAGCTTCGCGGCGGCCGCCGCGGCGAAGGCCTCATAGCCCATCGCGGCTACCGCGGCCAGGTCACCGTGCTGCCCGCCCGCCGCGACCTCCAGGCACGCCAGCCAGGTCGGCGAGTCCAGCGGCTCGCCGTGCGCCTCCAGCACCGCCGGGGCGGCCAGGCCCGCCTGGTCGCGTATCAGCTGCTTCGCAGCCGTCGCCGCGGTAATCCGCAGCGCCCGGTCCCGGCCCGCCGCCCGCAGCTCCGCCCATCCCGGATCGAGCTCCTCCGGCACGTAACAGTGCAGCTCCCACGCCAGCCGCCCGATCAGCCCGCAGTCCCCCTCATCGGACTTATCGCCAGTCAGGTCCTGCTGCTCGCGGGCGACATGACTGACCAGCGGCTGCACGCACACGAACGAGTACCCCCGCCGCCCGCACAGCTCCTGCACCGCCATCCACCGCGACCCGGTCGGCTCGCACGCCACGGTCAGCCCGGCGAACCCCTCCGTGCGCGCCCGCGCCGCGGCCCACTCCAGATGCGCGCCCAGCTCATGCGCCCGCACCCGCGGCGACCGGCGGCCCAGCACCCGCCCGTCCCGGTCCACCAGCGCCAGCGCCTGCTTCTTCTCCCCCAGATCCACCCCCAGCACCGCGTTCGAGAACGGAACCAGCGCCCGCAACCGCGCCCTCCGCGCATTACGCCGCACGTCGCCCCGCGTCAGCCCGCTGCCGTTACCCTTGCCCATAGGACGTCCTCCTGTGTTTGCGCCTGGGACACCAAGCCCGCACTATCGCACCAGGAGGACGTCCGTCACCACCACAACCAAGGGGGAAAACGGGCACCTCCAGCGCTCGTCCTATTACTACGGAACATCGCCGGTGTTGCCTGGCTGGTGATCGCGGTGAGTTCCCGTTCTGCGGCATGATCGCGGAGCGTTCTCCGTCGTTACCGCGGAGATTTCCCGCTGCACGGAGTCTTTACCGTTCTATGCGCGGAAAACGCTCCGCGCAGCGACAACTCTCCGTGCCAGGGCCGGGAAGGCTCCGCGGCCAGGGCCGGGGAGGCTCCGTGCCAGGGCCGGGAAGGCGATCCGAAGCCGGAAGTCTCCGGGAACTGGTGATCGCAAGGCCTTGACGGCCGATAATGCCGCATCGACGATGATGTAATGACTCATCCGAATGAGGATCTCGTTAAAGCCGGGTTCGCAGCCTATGCACGCGGAGATCTGGCGACGTTACAGCAGGACATTTTCTCGCCGAACATTGTCTGGCATTTCCCTGGCCGGAGCACATTCGCGGGAGACCATGTCGGCGCTGCCGGAGTAGCGGCGTACTTCGGACGGCTGGCAGAACACTCGGGTGGCACCCACCGGGTCGAATTGCATGACGTGATCGTCGGCGATAACCACGTCGTCGCGTTGCACACGACCCGCGCGGAGCGCGGCGATAAGAAGCTGGAGATCAGGGCCGTCCAGGTGTTCAGCGTCGCTGATGGCAGGGTCATCGAGGCCTGGACGCACCACAGCGACCTGTATGCCTTCGACGAATTCTGGGACTGAGCCCGCCCCGGAAGACCTTCGTCGGTCTTGGCGCGGCCAGAAGCGCAGCGGTCGCCTCGCGATGGGTACAGCGGCCTCTGACAGCATCGTGGCCCAGCGCCGCGGCCCGGCCAGGTGCACCCCGGCGGCCGCCTTGACAGTGCCGTTCGGGATGAATCAGGCTTACCGCGATACGTCTGCTGATCCGGTGACCAATCTTCCGCGGTTCCCAGCTCTTGTCCTGTTATCTGACCTGTCCGTTAGCGGTCACCGGTGTGGAGGTCAGCGGCATCCGTCATGAAGGCCTAGGAGGGCTTGCATGAGCTTGATCCACCGTCCGGTGCGCGCCGTCGCCGTCGCCGTTCTCGGATTGGCGATGACCGCCATGACCGGTGCGCTCGCGACCTCAGCGATGGCGTCGGGGCATCCCGCCCCGCCGGCGTTCGTCGCGCTCAGCGGCAGCGCGCCCGCTGTGCACGAGTCCGCGACTGGCGAGCACGCCAGCGGCAGGATGTCGGTTGAAGTGGCGCTCGCGCCTAGGAACGCGCGCGGGCTGAACGCCCTGCTCGCCGCCCAGTATGCCAAGGACAGCGGCCGGTATCACGCCTGGCTGGCCAGAGGCCAGTTCGACGCCCGCTTCGCTCCATCTGCGAGTACCCGTGCGGCGGTCGCCAGGTACCTCGAGAGCAGCGGGCTTACCGTGCGGCACTCGGCATCGCCATTCCTGGTGCGCGCGACCGGCAGCAGCCGCGCCGTCGCCGGGGCATTCCGAACCAGGCTGATGAACTACAAGACCAGCCACGGCAAGCGGTTCTTCGCCAATGGCAGCGCCGTGCGGCTGCCTAGCTCGCTGGCCGGCGGAGTGCTCGGCGTGATCGGCCTGACCAACCTTGTCCGCGAGCACGACTTCGTGAAGCCGGGGGAGCGCCCGACAGCGGCGCAGCGGCCAGCCGGGAAGCCGGCGGGATCGTCTCAGGCCTGCGAAGAGGATCCCTATCCGACCGATGCGCAGATCGCCGGGCTCTACCTGGACGGCACCGGCTTCCCGGCCGGCTACGGTGCCGGGCCAGGCTGCAGCGGCCTGTCGCCGTCGCAGACCCGCTCGATCTACGAGGCGTCCGATGCCGGGCCGGCGGCGAACGGCGCCGGCGTCACGCTCGCCGTGTTCGAGCTCTCGGCCTACCTCAAGTCTGACATCAGTACCTGGGGCAAGACGATCTTCGGCCCTGGCTTCCGCGTCAAGCTGCACAACGAGAACGTCGATGGCGGCTCGCTGACCCCGATGTGCCCGGCAGGCGACACCTGCCCGGACGAGCTTCAGGCTTATGCGGGCGACGTCGAAGTTGACGCCGACATCGAACAGCAACTGACCGCGGCCCCCGACGCGCCCAAGATCAACGTCTACAGCGCCCCGAACGACCTGACCGGCGAGACCACCGTCGACGAGTACACGCGGATCGCCAGTGACGACTCGGCGTCGGCGATCAGCTCAAGCTGGGGCGCGTGCGAGAACGACATCGGCACCGCAGTCGCCCAGGCCGAGAACATCGCGTTCGAGCAGATGGCCGCGCAGGGCCAGAGCATGTTCGCCGCGTCCGGCGACCAGGGCGCGTTCGACTGCCTGCTCACCGACGGCACCAGCGTCGTCAACGTCGACGACCCGGAGTCGCAGCCGTGGGTCACCAGCGTCGGCGGCACGTCGCTGGAGACCGACAACCCGGGCCAGAACCCCGCGCCCGGTTACCCGGCGGCCGGCACCGAGACCGTCTGGAATGTCGACAATCTGTGCAACGCCGACGCCGACGAGAACGGGGCCAGCGGCTTCTTCTGGTGCAGCGGCCCAGGCGCCTCCGGTGGCGGCTCGAGCGAGTTCTGGGGACGCCCGGCCTACCAGCACGCGCCGGGGGTGAACAACCAGTTCACCACGACAGGCTGCGCGTTCGCGGCGTCGGCGAAGACACCGTGCCGCGAGGTTCCCGACATCACGGCGAACGCTGACGAGTGGACGCCGTACACGGAGTTCTGCACCGGCAACGACAACACGCCGAACAGCGTCTGCGGTGAGTTCAGCCAGTTCCAGCCGGTACCTGGCTGGTTCGGCGACGGCGGCACGAGCCTGTCATCACCGCTGTGGTCGGGCATCGCGGCGGACATGGACAGCTTCCGCGGATTGCGCATGGGCAACCTCAACCCGCTGCTCTACACGCTGTTCGACCTGGACCCGGGCCGGTACTTCCATGACATCAACGGCATCGGGCCTGCTCAGCAGCTGGCGCCCAACAACGGGCTGTTCCCGAGTACGCCCGGATTCGATGAGGCGACCGGGCTCGGGTCGCCGAGGATGGCGGCGCTGATCACCGGGTCCTGACCGGCCTTACTCCGCTTGGGCGGGCGGCGCGGAAGCCGCGGGCTTCCGCGCCGCCCGCGCGTTCCGGCGTCCTTTCAGCCTGAGGTTCAGGTGTTCAGTACCCGGGCCAGCACGAGGGTGATGTCGTCTTCGCCGCGCGCGTGGAGAGCCGAGGTGATCTCTTCGCAGCTGCCGTCGAGCGTGTGACCGGGGCGGGTCAGGACCGAGCTGAGCGCGGCGGTCAGCTCGGCGAGGCCGTCGTCGAGCGAGCGGTTGCGGCTCTCCACCAGCCCGTCGGTGTACAAGGCGAGGGTCGCGCCGGCGGGGAAGGGGACGCGCGCCGCCTCGAACGAGCCGCCGCCGAGCCCGATCGGCAGGCCGAGCGGCAGTTCGAGCACGAGGGTCTCGCCGCTGGGCAGGGTCATCATCGGCGGCAGGTGGCCGGCCTTGGCGATCACGCAGCTGCGCGCCGCCGGGTCGATGATCGCGGCGATGCACGTCGCGAACGGAGTCGTCTGCATGCCCGTGGCCAGCCGGTCGAGCCTGGCCAGGATCGCCTCGGGCGGCAGTCCCAGGTCGGCCAGGGTGTGCGCCGCCGTGCGGAGCTGGACCATGACGGCCGCGGCCTCGGCGCCGTGTCCCATGGCGTCGCCGACGATCAGGGCGGCGCGGCCAGACGCCAGCGGGACGATGTCGTGCCAGTCGCCGCCGACGATGCTCGCGCCCACGGGCAGGTACCGGTGCGCCACGGCGATGCCGGCCGGGACGCTCGGCGCGGCCGGGAGCAGGCCCTGCTGCAGCGCCGAGGCGGCTCGTCGTTCCCTGGCGTAGAGCCTGGCGTTGTCGATCGAGACGGCGGCGCGCGAGACGAGTTCCTCGGCGAGCGTGAGGTCCGCCGGGGCGAACTCGCGCCAGGCTGCCGATCGCGCGAACGTGACGCAGCCAAGCACGGTGCCCCTGGCCACGAGCGGCACGGCGAGGAAGGACGTGTAGGCGGCGAAGGCCTCCTGGCCGCCAGGGCGCCTGTTGATCCGCTCGGCCGACTCGTCGTCCAGCTTGTCGAACCTGACGGGGCGGCGAGCTTTCATCGCCTGGTAGCTCGGCGAGTCCCGGGCGAATACGAGCGCCTCGCCTGGGCGGAGCAGGTTGTCGGTGACCGCTGTCGGCTGCCCTGACAGCCTGGCTACCAGCCGGCGTACGACGACCGACGGGCCGGCGATGTAGGACCCGAGTTCATCGGCGACGAGCAGCCGCTCGGAGACGAAGAAGGCGGCCGCGTCGGCGAAGGCGGGGACCGCGACGTCAGCCGCTTCGCAGGCGGTCCGGTTGAGGTCGAGCGTCGTGCCGATGAGAGTGGCCGCGGCGGTCAGCACGTGCTGTTCCGGTGCCTGCCGTCCTGGCTTGACTAGTTGCGGATCGTCGGGATGAGTGAGGACGCGCCGCGCGATAACCAGCACGCTCTCGTCCGGGAGCGGCTCGCAGTGGATGGTGACGTGACACAGCCCGCTGACGGTCTCCATCGGCAAGATCGCGGTCCAGACCCGGCCCTCGGCGACCTCGGCCAGTGCCTGCTTGATGGTCTGCTGCTGGCCGGCCCGGAGATCAGCCCGTCGCAGATGTCGCGCCCGCAGATCTCATCGGCCGAGTACCCGAACAGCCGCCGGGCCGTCACTGACCACGAGGTGACCTGGCCTATCGAGTTGAGGGTCAGGACAGCCAGGCCGGTCAGGCCAGCGTCCTGCCATCGCCGCTGCGGCGATCCGCCGTCTTCGGCAAGCTGTGTCACCACTACCGCATCAGCACCATTTCCCGACGACCCGTTACCGGCTAAGCCGCCAATCGCGGTGCGCTCCTTTTCTCCCGGCTGACCCGGGCACGGGGGCCTTCGCCAGTGCCTGAGATATCGTGCAATCAGCAAAATGTATCGCATCGCAGGCGTCTTGACCTCATGGTAACGGGGCGTATTTCGAGCTATCTTGCCTGCGTAGGACGGCAGTGACGATACGGCACGGTGACCTGATTCAGGACAGGAGGCGCGATGGCCGACGAGGCCATGCCGGACTGGGCGCCGCCCGGTGTTGACACCAAGCGGGCCAATGTCGCGCGGGTCTACGACTACTGGCTGGGCGGCACGCACAACTTCCTGGCTGATCAGGATGTAGGACGGGCGATCGCGGCGGTCGAGCCCAATATGCGCGCGATCGCGCGGGCGAACCGCGCCTTCCTGCGCCGGGCCGTGCGGTTCCTGGGCGAGGCCGGCATCGGGCAGTTCCTCGATGTCGGCTCGGGCATACCGACCGAGGGGAATGTGCACGAGATAGCGCAGCGAGCCGATCCTGGCGCCCGGGTCGCCTATGTGGACGTCGACCCGGTCGCGATCGCGCATAGCAAGGCCATACTCGAAGGCAACGACAATGCCGCGATCATCGACGCTGACCTGCGCGAGCCTGCGAAAATCCTCTCCCACGACACGGTCTGCCGGCTAATCGATTTCAGCCAGCCCACGGCGTTGATTTTGATGGTCGTGATGCATTTCATCGCCGATCACGAGCAGCCCGCGCAGATCATGGCCAGCCTCCGCGATGTGCTCGCGCCGGGCAGTTACGTGGTGCTCGGCCATGCCACCGACGACGGCAAGCCGGCTGTCGCGCAGGCGAGCGAGAAGGTCTACAACCGGAGCGTCGCCACGCAATTGCACCTGCGCTCGCACGCGGAGATCCTGCGCTTCTTCGATGGCTTCGTGCTGCTCGATCCCGGGCTGGTCTACGCGCCGCTGTGGCGGCCGGACTCACCGGGCGACGTGCCGAGGAACCCGAGGGAGTTCGGCACGCTGGTGGGCGTAGCCAGGAAGGCCTGACCCGGCGGGCAGCGTCTGCCTGCTCGGTTGAGCCAAATAACCTTTGACAGCATCAAGCAATCTGCCATATGGTTGAGTTACTCAATAGTTGAGATCGTCGAAGATGTCTGGGGAGGTGGCAGTGGGCGGGTGTCCGGGCGGTAACAAGCTCGATCAGGAGATTTTCGACGCCATGACCGAGTTTGTCACCAAGTTGATGCACCGCGGCGAGCGGCTCGCTGAGCGGCTTGACGTGCCTGTGTCGTGCATGAAGGCGCTGCGCCGGGTCGACACGTCGGTGTCGATGAAGGCGCTAGGGCAGCTGCTGCACTGTGACCCGTCATTCGTCACGATGATCGCCGACGCGCTCGAGCGGCGCGGCCTGGCCAAGCGCGAGCCGGGCACCGTTGACCGGCGCGTCAAGAACCTGGTGCTGACCGAACGCGGCGTGGAGATCAAGGCGACGCTCGAGCAGGAGTCGCGTGACCTGATGCCGTGGGCGCAAGCGCTGAGCATGCAGGAGCGCGAGCAGTTTCTCGGGCTCGTCCGCAAGATGAATGAAGCGCTGGCGACGCCGGCAGCACGAGCCGCGATGGCGGTGACCGCCACGCCGGCGGCCAACGGAGCTACGGCTGCGGAGGAGGTGACAGACAGCACCAGCACCGCGCTGCCGACCATCTAGTGACCCGCGGATCCGGGGGATCCAGCGCACCAGGAGGCCGGCCTAGGAACCGGGAATCTCAACGGGGGAGTCGTTTGAAGACTTCGCACGGCATCCGCCTGCGGTAAATCGGGGGATTCGCGCAAGTCAGCTTTGCTTATACAACTCTGCTTCACAACGGACATCACGACGCCGTGACCGGCTGAAAGGTCGCGGTGCGGGATTCGCACGCCCCAAGAAAGGTTAGGAGAACCGCTGTGTCAACGACGCACACGGTAACGGCTCGGGCGCAGGGTGACGTCCAGCGTCATCTGGGCCTGGCCCTCGTGGTGATCGCCACGGCTCAGCTCATGGTGGTGCTCGACGCGGCCATCGTGAACGTGGCGCTACCGCACATCCAGCGCGCGCTTGGCTTTACCGGTACCGGCCTGGAGTGGGTCGTCACCGCCTATGCCGTCACCTTCGGCGGCCTGCTGCTGCTGGGCGGCCGCTCAGGAGACCTGCTCGGCCGGCGGCGGATCTTTATCGCCGGGCTGATCTTGTTCTCGGCCGCCTCGCTGTTCGGCGGCTTCGCGCAGTCCGAGGCGTGGCTGCTGGCCGCGCGGGCCATCCAGGGCGTTGGCGGCGCGATGATCGCGCCGACCGCGCTGGCCCTGATCACGACCACGTTCCCGCAAGGGCCGCAGCGCAACAGGGCGTTCGGCGTCTACGCGGCGATGAGCGGCGGCGGCGCGGCGGTCGGCCTGGTGGCCGGCGGGCTGCTGACGACGTACCTGTCGTGGCGCTGGGTCCTCTTCGTCAACGTGCCGATCGGCATCGTGACGGCACTGCTCGCCCGTTACGTCATCGGCGAGTCCAATCTCCAGCGCGGCCGGTTTGACCTGCCAGGCGCTGCCACCGCCACCATCGGCGTCGCCGCGCTCGTCTACGGCTTGTCGAACGCCAGCACCGACCAGTCGGGGGTCTCGCACTGGGGCGACGCCAAGGTCATCGTGTCGCTGGTGGCATCGGCTGTCCTGCTCGCCGCCTTCGCCTTCATCGAGGCCAGGGGCAAGCACGCGCTGCTGCCGCTGCGCATCCTGCAGAACCGCAGCCGCACCGGGGCTTACCTCGTGATGCTGTGCCTGGCCACGGCGATGTTCGGGATCTTCTTCTTCCTGACGATCTTCGTGCAGGAAGTGCTCGGCTACAGCGCGCTGAAGTCCGGCCTGGCGTTCCTGCCGTTCGCCGCGATGATCGTGGTGATCTCCGGCGTCGTGTCAAGGCTGGTCGCCCGCACCGGGCCGCGTCCGCTGATGATCGCCGGGTCGGCTATCACGGCCGGCGGCATGTACTGGTTCTCGCATATCAGCGTGAACACCTCGTACGTCAGCGGCCTGCTCTTCCCGATGCTGGTCACCTCGGTCGGCCTCGGCATGCTCTTCGTGCCGCTGTCGCTGGTTGCCCTGACCAAGGTCAGGCCGGACGACGCCGGCGTGGCATCGAGCCTGCTCAACGCCGGCCAGCAGGTCGGCGGCGCGATCGGGCTCGCCGCGCTCGGCACGGTCACCTGGACCGTGGTGTCGCACAGCATCAAGAGCCAGATGTCGGCCGCGGCGGCCGCCGCCGCGAAGGCCGGAACGCCGCTGCCGGCGCCTAAGCCGGGCGCGCCGGTCCCGGCCGCGGTCCTGCACCAGGCGCTGGCCGCGGGCATCTCGCGCGGCTTCGTCGTGGCAGCCGGGATCTCGGCGCTCGCGCTGATCATCACGATCGTGACGATCACCTTGCGCCGGGAGGACATCGCGGCAACCCCGGCGATGCCAGGCGCAGGCCCGGCTGAGGAGGACAACCCGCAGCACCCCGAACTCCAGGACGCGCTGCGCTAACAGAACCCGCGAGCCGCATAGCCCTGCCGGGAGGCGGGGCTATACGGCTTCGGCCGGCGCTGCCGTGCTGTCCGGGACAGCGCCATCTACGTAGACGACGGTGTTAGTCGCGATCGCGGGCACGCGCGGTCCCGGCAGCAGCACGCCGGTCAGGTTGAGCGGGTCGGCGGCGGAGATCCTGACCGTCTCACCGCTGCGCGGCTGCTTGCGTATCGCCCTCAGGACCTCGATGGACTCCGGATGCGCGTACTGCTCCCCGCTGAAACCGGTCACGAACCGGCCGCCCCTGATCGTTCCGCGAGCCTCCATCCGCCGGAACGCCCACAGCAGGTCGCGCCAGCCGACCGCGAGGTTCTCCCGCACGGCCAGATCCCTGAACACCACGCCCCACCTGGCCACCAGCTGCTCGGCTACGGCCTCGGCCAGTTCCTCCCGGTCGGCGGTGCCGATCGGGCCTGGCAGCAGCGACCACCGGCCCGCCGACCAGGTCGCGGGCCCGCCCGCGCCAGACCCGCGAGCGCCCCGCCGCAGCCCGCGCGGCAGCACGGCTCGCTCGTCACCTCTGCGCAGCAGCGACCTGACGGCACGGAACCCGTCGGCGGTCACCAGCCCGCGCGCCACGCCATCCCACAACGCGGCGTCGATGTCGGCAGGCGGCAGCCCGGTCGCCGCGATCAGGTCGTGGCGGAACAGCGCCCCCTGCTGCCGCAGCGCGTCAAGCACATCGAAGCTCAGGCCAGGATCGGGAAGCGCGGGAGCAAGGTCGCCGCGCGCCGCCCGCAGCAGCCACGGCAGGTCGGCGCGGATCGCCAGCGTGATCGGCGTCGCCCGCGACGGCGCCCGGGACGCGGTGTGACCAGCAGCGACGTCACCAGCAGCCGCCTCCCGCACCGCCGTGTCCCGCACCGCCGTGTCCCGCACCGACAGGCGGCCCCAGCACACCTGGCCGGACAGGCACAGCTCGTCGAGCCAGTCCCGCCGGTACCCGTCCACCCGCGCGGCCAGCACCGACCGCTCCCACGCGGCCGCCGCCAGCTCGAACCCCTGCAACTGCTCGATCACCGACAGGACGCCGAACCTGCCCTCGCGCCTGGTGCCAGGGGCGACATGCTGCCAGCGCAGCAGGAACCGCATGAAATCGCGGGCGTTCACAGGCTCGACCTCGCGCCGTCGCCGTTCCCGCGAGTACGTATGGATGCGCGCCAGCAGACGTCTCGCGCAGAATTCCTCGTCGGCGTCTGGCGCGGTGAACCGGCCGCGAATCGCGAACCCCTGCTGTTCGAGCACGGCAACCCCGCGCATGATGAACGGCTCGCTCAGCCCGGTCGCCGCCGCAAGCTCACCCGCCGTCGAAGGACCCCGGGTATCGAGGTGGCCGCGAAGCAACGCAGCCGCGGCGGCGTCCTCGTCGTCCGGAGGGCTCACCCCAGCCGGGCACGGGTGGTCAGGCACGCAGGCGCCGTCGGGGAACAGCAGCCCGATGGCTGGCCGGCTCTCGACGACGGCCCACAGACGCGAGGCGCCGGTGTGTACCACGACCGCTCGCCGCGCCGCGACCAGTTCGTCGAACCAGGCTTGCCACTGCCCGACCGGATGCGCCACGACCAGCCCGAGCAGGACGTCGTGCAATTCGTCGGCGTCGCGGGGGTCCGGCCTGACCTGCTCGGCGACCCGCTCGATCGCGGCCGGGTCAGGGGTCGCGAGCTCGTGGGGCTCGACGGGCAGACCGCGCCGCAACGGCACCGCCCGGCTGCGCCGCTCCTCGAGCGGCGCGTCATCGAGGTAGGTGAACGGCCGTCCGTTCAAGATCTCGTGCGCCAGCACCGAGGGCTCGGTGGTGTCCCGCACGACGACCGTGACCTGGTCCTGCTCGATCCGCCCGATCAGCTCCTTGAGCCCGGCGATGTCCATCGCCTCGGTCAGGCAGTCGGTGAGAGTCTGCTTGACCAGGACATGGTCGGGGATCTCCATCGGGCCTGGTGCCACGTTTTCCTGGCACGCCGCGAGCACCGGGAAGATCGCCGCCATCAGATCGTCGGCTTCCATCCGCTGGATCGCCGGCGGGTTCTTCTTGCCGCCGCGCATCCGCAAGACGGTGAGCGAGGTGTTCAGGTTCCACCGCCACCGCACGGCGAACATTGGCGCGGTCAGCACTGCCTGCCGCACCACCTGCTCGACTGTGGGCGATGCGAGGAATTTCGGCACTCGCTCCAGCGGGAAGCTGTGCTGCGGCCCCAGCGACAGCAAGATCGCGTCGTCGCTGGCCGCCGCCTGGAGCTCGAAGTCGAAGGTGACGCAGAAGCGCTTGCGCAGGGCGAGGCCGAGCGCCCGGTTCAGCCGCGCCCCGTAGGGGGAGTGGCCGACGAGCTGCATGCCGCCCGCCTCGTCGAAGAACCGCTCAAGCACGATGGTGTCCATCGTCGGCATCACGCCGAGCTGGGCGAGCGCCGTGCCGAGGTAGGCCGCGATGACCTCGGCCGCCGCCTCGCCGACGCCGCACTCAGCCATCAGCCACCTGATGGCGGCGGCCGTCCGCTCGTCGGGTGCCTGGTCGGGCCGGGACAGCAGTTCGCTGACCGCGGCTCTGACCTCGCACACCTCCTGCGACAGCTCGCGGGTGCGCCCTGGAGCCTCGCCCAGCCAGAACGGCACCGACGGCGGCGCGCCCTGGGCGTCGGCCACCCGGACGATTCCCGGCTCGACCCTGCGGATCCGCCACGACGTGGTGCCGAGCAAGAACACGTCGCCGGCCATGCTCTCGATGGCCCAGTCCTCATTCACCGTGCCGACCATGGCGTCGTCCGGCTCGGCGAGCACCCGGTAGTCACCTAGTTCGGGGATCGCGCCGCCCGATGTCAGCGCCGCGAGACGAGCGCCGCGCCGGCCTCGGAGCGTGCCGTTGACCTGGTCGCGGTGCAGATAGGCGGCCCGGCGTCCTCGGCCGGTATGGATGCCGTCCGACATCAGCCCGGCGACCTCGCGGAACTGCTCGTCGGTGACCGAGGCGAACGGCGCGGCCCTGCGCACCAGCGCCAGGATCTCCTCCTCTGAGCAGTCAGTCGCCGAGGCCTCGGCCACGACCTGCTGCGCCAGGATGTCCAGCGGGCACTCCGGCATGATCAGCCGGTCGAGGCGCCCCAGGCGGGCGCCGCGCAGCAGCGCGGCACACTCCACCAGCTCGTCCCGGCTAGTGGGATAGAGAATGCCCCGCGGGATCCCATTCCTGCTGTGGTTTGATCGGCCGACTCGCTGCAAGAACGTGGCAAAACTGCGCGGCGACCCGAGCTGGCACACCAGTTCGACGGGACCGACGTCGATTCCGAGTTCGAGTGAGGCGGTGGCGACCAGGGCACGGAGGTCACCGGCACGCAGCCGGGACTCGACCCGCTGCCTGCGCTCCTTCGACAGGCTGCCATGGTGGGCGGAGACCTGGCCGTCGCCGAGTCGCTCTCCCAGTTCGTGCGCGATCCGCTCGGCCATCCGGCGGGTGTTGACGAACACGAGCGTCGTCCGGTGCTGGCCGACATGACTGGCGATGAGGTCGGTGATCTCAGCCAGCTGCTCGGCGTTCGCGACCGCGCCGAGTTCGTCAGACGGCAGCTCAAGCGCGAGGTCGAGCTGCCTGCGGTGGCCAGAGTCGACGATCGAGCAGCGCGGCGAGCCGTCTGGCTCTGACCGGTCGGGACCCGCGCCGACGAGCAGCCTCGCGACATCCTGGATCGGGTTCTGGGTCGCTGACAGCCCGATGCGCTGCAAGGGCTGGGCGGCGACGTGCGCCAGGCGTTCGAGCGTGAGCGCGAGGTGCGAGCCGCGCTTGTTGCCGGCGACCGCGTGGATCTCGTCCACGATCACGGTCCGCACGCATCCGAGCATGGCCCGGCTGCGCTCGGCGGTGACCAGCAGGTACAGCGACTCAGGGGTCGTGATCAGGAAGTCAGGCGGGCGCTTGAGCATCGCCGCGCGCTCAGCGGCGGCGGTGTCTCCGGTGCGAACGGCGACCTTGATCTGCGGAGCTGGCAGGCCGAGCTCGGCGGCGACCCCGGCGATCTCGGCGAGCGGCTGCTCGAGGTTCTGCCAGATGTCGACGGCGAGCGCCTTGAGCGGCGAGACATAGACGACTTGCGGGCCGGCGACAACTTGCGGGCCGGCCGTCGTCTCGGGCTGGCCTATCTCGGGCTGGCCTATCTCGGGCTGGCCTGCCCTGGGCCGGCCTGCCCCGGGTCGGCCTGCCCCGGGCTGGCCCTCATCCGGGCCGGTCAGTGCCGCCTCATGCGCGCGGTAGAGCCGGTCGATGCACACCAGGAACGCGGCCAGCGTCTTGCCAGATCCGGTGGGCGCGGCGATCAGCGTGTGCCGCCCCGCCGCGATCTCGCCCCAGCCTCGATCCTGCGGCTCGGTCGGCCCGGCCGGGAACCGCCGTGCGAACCAGCCGCTCACAGCCGGGTGGAACTCCTCAACCACCTGGCCACAGTAACCCAGCCCACCGACAGTGTTTCTCGCTCCGCTCGCCGCGTAAGCACGAGACCAGACTTCCGTGATCATGTTCGCGGGCATGATCACGGAACATTACTGGTGTCCCTGAAGGCTGTCGGGTGACTTGGGATCTTGGAAAGTCGAGCTCCGGCGGCTCAGCGGCGAGACTGTTCCCGGGTTCCCGGAGACTTCCGCTTCGCGGAGCCTTCCCGGCCCTGGCGCGGAGCCTTGTCGTTGCGTGGAGTCTTTTCCGGCTCTGGCGCGGAGAGTTGTCGTTGCGCGGAGCGTTGTCCGGCTCTGGCGCGGAGACTTGTCGCTGCGCGGAGCGTTGTCCGCACATAGAGCGGTCAACACTCCGTGCTGCGAGATGTCTCCGGGGTAACGACGGAGAACGCTCCGCGATCATGCTCTGGCGTGGGAACTCTTCGCGATCAGGCCGCAGAACGGGACTCACCGCGATCAGCGCCGGCGCGGCGATCCCGCACCGCCGGAACCGAGCCCGGCTCGCCCCGCAAGACCCGCACCGTATCACCTTGCAGGGGCCGGTCCTTGGCGGCCAGGTCGAAACGGGGCGGGTGCCCGGGAGGCGACCTGCCTGATCACGAGTCACGCGACAGTCTCCTGATCTGGGCGATCTTCCGTAGTCATGGATCCTGGCGTGATCACGGATCCTGGCGTGATCACGGAAGATCGCCGCTGTCCTGGCGGCTGTTACTCGGGATCTTGGAGAGTCAGGCTCCTGGCGGGTCAGCGGGAGGCTTTCCACTGTAGATTTTTGAACTAGTGCCTCCGCGTGTGATCTTTCTTTCTGGGCGGACGTGCGCTGTGCTCCGGAATGGTGCCGCCGGAAAGTGTGAGCATCGTGGCCCTCCCTGTTGCTGTTAGCGGTCCTTTCTGACAGCAACGTGGCACTCCCTCCCGAGGCCGGTGAGGGCCGGGAGGGCCACGATGCTGTTAAAAACAGTGACCAACAGCAACAGGGAGGGCCACGATGCTGTTAGAGGCAGGCGTGTCGGCGACGTAAAGGACTTCCTTGCCGTCAAACCTCGCGAAGGCCAGGCCCTGCGGCGAGGTCAGCCGGGCCGCCAGCTACTGCGCGAAATGGTCCTATCCTGTGTCCTCGTCAGGCCGGCAGCGCCGAGTAGCCGCTGGCGTCGCCCTTGAGCGCGACGCTCATGTCGCCGCGGATGCCGATCGGGATGTCCCCGGCGATCGTGATCCGGTGCATCCGCCGGGGCAGGCTGTCGTAGTCGGCGACCGCGTAGTGCTGGGTGGCGCGGTTGTCCCAGATGGCGAGGTCGCCATCGCGCCACGCCCAGCGAACCGTGTTCTCGAGGCTGGTGATGTGCCGCTGCAGCAACTGGAAAAGATCGGCAGAGTCCACGCCATTGAGCCCCACGAATGACCGCACGAAGTGGCCGACCAGCAGCGACGGCTCGCCGGTCTCGGGGTGGAGCCTGACGACCGGGTGCTCGGTCTCGAAGTCAAGGTGCATGAATTCCTCGGTGTACTGCTGTTCCTTGACGTCAACTCCGCCAATCGTGTACCGGTGCGCGGCGTAGTCGTACCGGTTGGTGTGAATGGCGCGCAGGCCCCCGGCGAGGGCCTGCAGCGCCGGGTGCAGCCGCCGGTACGCCTCGACGGTGTTGGCCCAGACTGTCGTGCCGCCGTACGGCGGCAGGGTGATCGCCCGCAGGATGCTGATCGCGGGTACCCGGTCGACGAAGGTCACGTCAGTGTGCCAGCTGTTGGCCTTGCCCTGCTCGGAATCGATCGGCAGCACCGCCTTGCCATCGCCTGCCACGGTCGGGTGCGGCCTGGTGACCTGCCCGAGCAGTTGCGCGAACGCCAGTTGCTCGGCGTCGCCGACGTGCTGCTGATCGCGCAGGAACACCACCCGGTGCGCGAGCAGCGCCGCCCGCAGCTCGCCCACCGCGTCCGGTGCCAGATCCCCGCCCACCGTGATCCCCCCGACGATCGCGCCAAGCGCGCCGCCCACCCGCGTCACCTCGATGTGCTGGTAACTGTCCTCCGCACGCTGGTCGCTGGCCCGCCGGTCATCAAGCGTCGTCACGGCAACTCGCCCCTTCGCTTCTGTCTTGAGTCAGTCCTGCCGCTCCAAGCTTCCAGGGCAGGCTCCGTGATGTCAAGTATTCCGATCGTAATACTAGCTTTTGTCGCGAGCGCCGGGCGACCGCGAGGCGCCGGGGGGTGCCGGGGGGGTGTGGTGCCGGGGAGGTGCTATAGCGGCCAGCAGCGGTCAGGCGCGGCCCGCGATCAGCGCGCGAGCCCGGGCCGCGCGAACGGCTTCGCTCAGCGCCCCGAGGTCGAAGCCGCCTGGGTGGCGAATGCCGTTGACGAAGAACGTCGGCGTCCCCGACACCCCGCTCAGGTCAGCCGAGTCCGTGTCCTCGGCGATCCTGTCCTCCCCGGCACCAGCGGCAAGATCGCCGGCGAAGCGGCTGGTGTCCAGGCCCAGGCCGGCGGCGTACCCCGCCAGGTCGTCGACTCGAAGGGCGCCCTGGTGCGCCAGCAGCTGGTCGTGCATCTCCCAGAACCGCCCCTGCCGGGCGGCCGCCTCCGCGCCGAGAGCGGCGAGCTGGGCATGAGGATGCACATCGGCGAGAGGCAGGTGCCGCCAGACATACCGCACGTCGCCGTAGTCGGCCAGCACCTCCCTGACCGCGGGCTCGGCCTGACCGCAGTACGGGCACTCGAAGTCGCCGTACTCGACTACGGTGATGTCGGCCGAGGCCGGGCCCTGATGTGATCGCGACGCTGGTCCACCGGGACCGCCAGGTCGATGATCGTGCCGGTCGTGCCAAGCAGCGCGCGCAGCCTGCGCTGTTTCGGCAGCAGCGCGGTCAGCCGGAACACGAGCCAGGTCAGGACCGAAGCGCAGAGCGCCCCGGTGAGGATGCCGACCTTGGCGTCGGCCAGCAGTTCCCCGGTGAACGCCAGCGACGCGATCAGCAGCGACACCGTGAACCCGATCCCGGCGATGGCCCCGGCCCCGGTCACCGAGGCCCAGCCGACCGGCGGCGCGATCCGGCCGCGGCTGAGCCTGGCCAGCAGCCAGGCTGAGCCGATTGTCCCGATCGGCTTGCCGGCCAGGTAACCGACGATGATGCCGATCGTGACCGGCGCCGCGTAGGCGCGGGCGAGGAAGCTGGCGCCGAGCGGAATCCCCGCGTTGGCCAGCGCGAAGACCGGCACGATCAGGTAGCTGGTCCACGGGTGGAAGATCTGCTGCAGCCGGTCGTTGGGCGAGATCGCGGTGCGCACGCCCTCGCGGGCGGAGCTGGCGAGCGCGGCCGTCGGCTGCTCGCGGAACGTGCGGAACCCGGCGGCCGCCCGCTCCAGGTCAGAGCGGCTCGCCGGGTAGGCGACGGCGAGCAGCCCGACGACCAGGCCCACGACGACCGGGTCGATGCCCGACTTGAAGAACGCGGCCCATGCGACGATCCCGAGCAGGGCGTAGACGACGCCGCGCCTGACCCCGGACGCCCGTGCCAGCCCGACGAGGCCGAGTGCCGAAAGCCCGACCGCCAGCGCCGCGTAGTCAAGGTGGCCGCTGTACGCACCGGCGATGACCGCGATCCCGGCGATGTCATCGACGATGACGAACGTCAGCAGGTAGGTGCGGACGCGGTCGGGGACGCCCGAGCCGACCAGCGCGAGCATGCCGAGCGCGAACGCCGTGTCGGTTGACATCGCCGTGCCCCAGCCCTGGGCCGTCGGCTGGCCTGCGTTGATCGCCAGGTAGATGACGATCGGCACGACCATCCCGCCGAGCCCGACCACCAGCGGCAGGGCCAGCCTGACCCGCTCCCGCAGCTCGCCCATGTCGAACTCGCGGCGCGCCTCGAGCCCGGCCACGAGGAAGAAGAAGGACATCAGGCCCGAGTTGACCCATTCGCGAAGGTCGGCGGCCAGGTCGCTGGACCCGAGCCGCACGGACAGCTCGGTAGCCCAGAACCGCTCGTAGCCGGCCGCGGCGACGTTAGCCCAGATCAGCGCCGCGATCGTGGCCGCGAGCAGGATCGCCGCGCTGCCGGTCTCGGTCCTGACGAACCGGCGCAGCGGCGTGGCCGCGTGCCTGGCCCACGCCGTGCGCGGCGAACTAGCTGAACTCAGCTGCCCGGTGCGCCAGGACTGCCAGCATCGCCGAACGTCGAGCGCAGCTCATCTTGCTCCTGCACGGACAGATCAGACCGCATGAGCTCCATCGGCTGCCCCTGGAACGCCTTGGCCACGATGTCCACCACCGCGCCGTAACTCAGCACCACGACCGCCGAGGTGCCAGGCACCATGTCGGCCTTGACCGAGTCGAGCATCTGGGTATTGATCCGGCCGACACCCCTGAGCTTGGAGACCATCGTGGTCACCTTGCTGCCCTCATCGGTGACGTGCTCGTGGGACGTTGGCGCGCTGGCGTACTGCGGCCACCTGACCACGGCCACGTCCTGCACGTCGATGAGATCCTGCGCGTTGAGCTGCTTGAGCCGCAGGACCGCGTCGTCGGCGCCCTCTGTGCTCCTGAATCGCCACGCCGTTGTAGACATCGGCAATACACCCTCTCCCCGGTTCCCCCAGGTGAAAACGTTCCCCGCAGAACCTCAGGTACTCGCGGAACGCTGGCGCATGACCTCATACAAGACGATCGAGGCGGCCGTGGCCGCGTTGAGCGAGCTGGCCGTCCCGGTCATCGGGATGGCGGCGACGACGTCGCACGCATCCCGCCAGGCCGCCGCCAGCCCGGCTGTCTCGTTGCCGATGACGAGCAGCGCGGGCCCGCGCAGATCAAGGTCGCGCACGTCGGCCGGGCCGTGCTCGTCGGTGCCGAGCACGGTGACCGGCAACCCGCCGGACCGCAGCCGGCCAGCCCACCCGAGCACCTCGACCTGCGACGGAGCCCGCACGACCGGCACGGTGAAAATAGACCCGGTACTCGCCCGCAGGCAGCGCGGGTCGTACGGGTCGGCGCCATGACCGGTCACCACGAGCCCGGACCCGCCGAAGGCGTCGATCGACCGGATGAGCGTGCCGACGTTGCCGGGGCTGGCCGGGCGGTCGAAGACCACGGTCAGCATCGTCTCGCCAGCCGGGATGCGGCCGAAGTCGTCGGCGGGCAACTCGACCACGGCGAGCAGCTCAGGCGGGTCGGCCTTCTCGCCGAGCTCGGCCAGCAGGGCGGGATCGACGACATACCGGGCGGCCGGCACGGTTGTCCAGAGCTCGGTCGCCCAGGCCGACGGCGCCGCCCGCCCGTCCGACAGCAGCGCCCGGACCTGCCAGCCAGCCGCGACCGCGCGGGAGATCGGCCGGACGCCCTGCACGAGGAACTCCCCGGCCCGGTGCCGTTTCGTGCGGTTGGCCAGCAGCGCCTGCCACTGCTGGAACGTCGCGTTGCGCGCGCCAACCCGGGTTGGCTATTTGCTACCCCACTCGCCTCCGGGCGCCTTCAGGTGCCGTCTTCCCTCCTCGCTCGTCGCTGACGCTCCTCCCTCGTCAGTCCAGACGGCACCGCCCCGCCCACCTCCCCTTCCCCCTTCACTGACTCGCGGGGACCCGGTCATCGCCCGGCTGGGCAGGGCAGGAAGGTCTTGCCATCCAGGTCAACGTCAAGTTTCATCGCGGAGAAACCGTACGCCGGGGCATAGACGTTCCGGCAGAACGACGCGAAACTCCGGCGGCCCTCGCACTTCGGCCCCGTCTGCCCTGGATCGCAGACGAAGTGATCGGCGCCGTACTCGACCTCGCCGACCCACTTGCCGCTGGGCTGGGCCGCCGTCTTGTCGGTGCTGAAGTCGCGCCAGGCCGAGCACGGGCCGAAGGTGTAGCACTCCTCGACCACGGCGCCGTCGGCGTACCGCAGGCCCCAGCGGCTCAGCAGCGGCGAGTTCTTCCACAGCCCGGCCATGCCGAGCCGGTGGATCTCGTTGAACGCGTAGGCGAGCAGGTTCTGCGCGTCGCCCGCGGTCAGGTGGAAGCCCGTGGTAGATGGCGGGTCGAAGCTGTCGATGTCGTCAAGCTCGACCGCGTCGAAGCCCTTGCGGGCGCACATCTCAAGCCGCGCGTCGATCATCGGCTTGAGCGCGTTGAGCTGCCTGAAGTCGACCCAGCGTTCCTGCGGGAAGCCGAAGTACACGTTGCCGAGCGCCGCGGCCGGGAAGCCGGCCCGCTGGCCCGGGCTGCCGTCGGGCCGGTAGTCCTCCCAGGCCAGGTCCAGGTAGCAGGCCGTCCTGGGATGCGGCAGCGTCGCGGCCTGCCACCTGGTGCGGATCGCGCGGACCTCGGCCGGGGTGGTCAGGAACCCGTCGATGTCGTAGAAGTCGACGGCGCTGGCGCCGGTGCGCTCCAGGGGCGTGACCCGGCCGATCTGCCAGTCCCAGCGCATCGGCTTGCCCGCCGAGTTCAGGTGCGGCGGCAGCCAGCAGGCACCGCGCGAGCCGGGCCGGCGGCACGCCAGGGGCGCGGGCAGCCGCGTGACCCGCCAGCTGAAGGGCAGCAGCGAAGCGCCGGCCAGGTCCGACGTGCGCACGGCCACCGTGTGCTCCCCGACGCCGAGCTTGCCGGTGTAGAACACGCCGCTGGCCTGCAGCCGCCGCCAGCGGCCGCCGTCGATCCGGTACGACATGGCCGGCCGGCCGCTTCCCGCCGCGTAGTGCGGGGGATCGACGCCGAAGTACTCAGAATCCGAGCCGGTCCGCTGCTCGGGTACCCCGTTGACGAACTCGGTCAGCGGGGTACCGCCCGCCGGGAAGCCGGCCGCGCGCCGGTGCGCCGCCACCGTCGCCGAGGTCCGGATGACCGAGAACGAGAATGTCGCGGGATCAGTCTCGACGGTCTCGGCCGCCGTCTCGACGACCCGCAACTCCCGCCCGACGTCGGCGTGGCCGACGATGTAACGCCGTGCGGCGAACGGCGTCCGCGTGCTGTCGGCCGCCGGCCGGCACGAGGACGCGGCAGCGGACGCGCACGACTGCCACTGGTAGCCGACCGCGAAGCTCAGCAGCCGGTCACCCTTCGGCAGCCGTCCCGGCTTCCAGGACAGCCCGGCCGCCCGCACCACCCCGCCGTCCCTCAGCGCCCCGGCGATCCGCGGCATGCCCGCGTGCCGAGGCCCCGGAACTGAGCGCGTCGCGTCAGAGGCGGACGCAGCCCCCGCCCGCCCGCTAGCGGCGGCCGGCCGAGCAACCAGTGCGAGGCCGGCCACTACGACGCCCACCGCAACCCCCAAAGCGCTAACCCGGCCGCCCCAGCCGCGGGACATCGATGGCGCGCCAGCGCCAGCTTCGGGACATTGACGGGCCTTCGGATTGCGTGGCACGGGATTACCTCGGGAAAGTCGGGAGCAGCGCCGCGTGGGCTTCGAATAGTTCGTCGCACATTGCTATGGTTTGCGCGGTGGTCAGCGTGGCTGACGTATTCGGGTCGAGCAGGGCCGCCTGGTACACGTGATCCCGGTTCCCGGTCAGTGCCGCCCGCACGGTCAATTCGACCACGTTGAGGAACGTCCGGTTCAGCGCGGCGAGCTGCACCGGCAGCTCGCCGACGGCACGGGGCGCGGGCCCGGAGGCTCCGACGACGCACGGCACCTCGACGCAGGCGTCGGCCGGCAGGTTCGGGATCCGCCCGTCGTTGCGGATGTTCACGTACAGCTCTTGCTCAAGGCCGGTCTGATGAGCATGGATGAACTGCGAGGCCAGCTCGTCGGCCGGCCCGAGCTCCAGCTTCTCCCCGGCATCGAGTTGCCTGGTCAGCTCGGCAAGCTCGGCAAGGTTCTCCTCGCACCGGGCGAGATAGTCGCCGACGAAGATCCGGTACCGCGAAACTTCCGAGTCGTGCCGCATCATCCACGGCACGTACTCGGCCGAGTGCTCGCTCGACTCGGTCGGGAAGTAGCCGAACCGCTTGAACAGCTCGACCCGCACCCGGCGCCCGAGGCCCTCCGGGTCGGCTTCGATCACCGAGGCCAGCTTCGGGTACAGGGACTGGCCGTCGCGGGAGAACTCAAGCACGAACGCCTGATGATTGAACCCCGCAGTGACGTACCGGATCTCGGACTGCGGCACCCCGACAAGCCCGGCCAGGAACGCGTGCGTATCCCTGACCGAGTGGCAAAGCCCGTAGACCCGCTCGAACTCGGTGCCCGAGTAGATCGCCCACGGCAGCATCGCCATCGGGTTGCTGAAGTTCAGCAGGTAGGCGTCCGGGCAGCGGCGCAGCATGTCGCGGGCCAGGCCGACGGCGACCGGGATCGTGCGCAGGCCCCTGAAGATGCCGCCGATCCCGATCGTGTCCCCGATGGTCTGCCGCACCCCGTACCTGGCCGGGATCTCGAAGTCCGCCAGCGTCGAGTCGTAACCGCCGACCTGGACCTCGTTGATCACGTAGCTGGCGCCCGTCACCGCCTCGGCCCGGTCCAGCGACGCCGACACGGCCGCCGACGCCCCGGTCTGCTCCACGATCGCCGTCACCAGCCGGCGCGCGAACTCGAGCCGCGAGGGGCTGATGTCGTGCAGCGACAGGTCAAGCGGCAGCCCGAACCCGCAGAGGTCGGTGACGACGTCGCGGGTGAACTCAATGCTGCCCGCCCCAATGAACGCGATCTTCACCACAGTTCGAAAGTGTTCCATTCAGCGCAGTTCCGTGCAAGAGCGAGCAGCTTCACGCATAAAATCCCGCCGAAGTTGCAGAATCTGCCTGCGCGGAGGTTGACACCGCCAACCGGGGAGCCGAAAGATATGCGTCACACTCGGTGCGTCAAACGTCCGTGTTGAGAGGCATTCATGAGCACATATCGGCTCCGGTCGGCTCGGCTGCGAATCGTCACCGCCGCCCTGGCGACACTCGCGGCGACTACCGGGCTCGCCGCCTGCGGCTCGGGCGACAGCAACGCCGGCGACGGCAAGGCGATCGAGATCTGGGAGGGCTTCACCGGCGCCGAGGCGAAGGCCTTCGCCCACCTGGTCGCCCAGTACGACAAGACCCACCCCGGCGTCACTGTGCAGCCGCTGTTCGTCAACAACGACAACACGCTGACCAAGGTGCAGGCCGCGGTGCGCGGCGGCACACCGCCCGACATCGCTTACCTCTACGGCTCGTGGGCGCCCAACGTCGCCAAGATCAGCAGCGTCGTGACCCTCACGAATCTCGTGAAGAAACCCAGCGTCGACTGGAGCGACTTCTGGGTCGGCGAGCGCGATGTCGCCACCGTCGGCGGCCGCGTGATCGGCATCCCCGCCCTGGTCGACAACCTCGCCGTCGTTTACAACAAGACGCTGTTCGCCAGGGCGCACCTGCCGGTGCCCGCGCCGGACTGGACCTGGCAGCAGTTCGTGGCCGACGCCCAGAAGCTCACCGACCCCGGCATCAAGCAGTTCGGCACGGCCTACGTCACGCCGGAGAGCGAGGACGCGGTGTGGCACTGGGAGGCGCTCCTGTGGGCGGCGGGCGGCCAGTTGCTCAACGCGGGCAGCACCAAGGCCGCGTTCGACTCCAAGGCCGGGCTGCTCTCGCTGAACACCCTGCGCGCCATGGCGGTCACCGACCACTCGATGTACCTGGACCCGACCGACTCCACCTACGCCAACCTGTTCAACTCAGGCAAGATCGGCATGCTGGTCACCGGCCCGTGGGACCTCTCCGGGTTCCCCAACGTCAAGTACGGCGTCCAGGTCATGCCCGCCTTCCCCGGCACCGACGGCGGCCACCAGACGATCTCGGGCCCGGACAACTGGGTGGTGTTCAACAACGACTCCTCCCGGGTCAGGACCGCCGAGCGGTTCGTGCTCTGGCTGACCGCGCCGGCCCAGGTGAAGTACTTCTCGCTCAAGACCGGCGACCTGCCGACCAGGCAGTCGGTCGCGAACGCTCCAGGCTTCACCGCCGCGATGAACGAGTCGCTGCCCGGCGTGAGCACGTTCACCGCCAACCTGGCTAACGTGCACCAGGCCAGGCCGCAGATCGCGACCTACCCGCAGATTTCCACGGTCCTGGCCACCATGGTGATCTCGGTGCTGCTGAACAAGGCGCAGCCCTCAGCGGCACTCGCGGAGGCCGCCGCCCGGGTGAACTCGATCCTCGCCGGCGGAGGCGCCTGAACACGTGGCAGCTTCGATCGCAGCCGTGCAAGCCCGGGGCCGGGCGCACAGCAAGACCAGGCGCAGCGAGTCGGCGGCCGGCTGGGCGTTCGTCACCCCGGCGACGGTGATCATCGGCCTGTTCGGCGCGGCGCCGATCATCTGGTCGCTGGTCATCTCGTTCCAGCAGGACAACGGGCTGTCCTCGGCCACGCCGTTCGTCGGCCTGCACAACTACCGGACGCTCGCCCGTGACCCGGTGATCTCCCAGGCCGTCGAGCACACGCTGGTCTACACCGCGCTGTTCGTGCCGGGGACCATGCTCGCGGGCCTTTTCCTCGCCGTCGCGATGAACCGCCAGCTTCGCTTCATGTGGCTCTACCGCACCGTCGCCTACGCCACGATGGCCATCTCCACGATCAGCGAGGCGCTGGTCTTCATCTGGCTGTTCGACCCGACGTACGGCATCGTGAACTACGCCTTCAGCCTGGTCGGCCTCCCGCAGCAGCAGTTCCTCAACTCACCAGCGGAAGCCCTGTTCGTGATCGTCGCGATGACGATCTGGGGCTGGACCGGCTTCGCGGTCGTCATCTACCTCGCCGCGCTGCAGGGAGTGCCCAAGGACCTGACCGAGGCGGCCGCGATCGACGGCTGCGGCCGGTGGGCCGTCTTCCGCCGGGTGACGCTGCCGCTGCTCAGCCCGGCGTCGCTCTTCCTCGCGGTCTGGCTGACGATCAACGCGCTGCAGCTCTTTGACGAGGTATACCTGTCGACCCAGGGCGGACCCCTCGGCGCGACCACGGTCGTCGTGTACTACCTGTACCAGCAGGCGTTCGTGAACTTCAATTTCGGCTACGCCTCGGCGATCGCCTACCTCCTGTTCATCGTGATCCTGGTGGTCACCGCGATCCAGTTCCGGGTCGGGCGGCGATTCACCTATTACCGGTCATGACCGCGATAGCGGTGCCCCGGCGGCGGAAACTACCATTCAGCCCGTGGCACCTGGTCCTGATCCCGGCGACCATCATCTTGGCGTTCCCTTTCATCTGGTTGCTGGTGACCTCGGTCGAGACGCCGGCGGAGGCTCTGCATTTCCCGCCCGACCTCACCCCGCACGTGCTCAGGTTCCAGAACTACCCCGACGCGCTCGCGGCGGCGCCGTTCGGCCGGTTCTTCCTCAACAGCGCGATCGTGGCGGTCAGCACGGTGCTGCTCAACCTGGTGCTGTGCGCGCTGGCCGGGTACGGGTTCGCCCGGCTGCGGTTCGGTGGCCGGACCGCGCTGTTCATCGGGCTGATGGCGACGCTCATGGTGCCGTTCCAGGTGACGATGATCCCGCAGTTCATCATCACCAAGTGGATCGGCGTGAACCTGCTCGCGGGCGCGGGCATCGGCCATATCGGCGCGCTCATCCTGCCGAACGCCGCGACCGCCTTCGGCGTCTTCTTCCTGCGCCAGTTCTTCCGCACGCTGCCGGTCGAGTACGAGGAAGCGGCCCGCGTCGACGGCGCGACCAGGCTGTCGGTGCTGGTGAAGATCGTGCTGCCGCTGTCCGCGCCCGCGCTGGCCACGCTGGCCGCGCTCACGTTCCTCGATTCCTGGAACAACTTCCTCTGGCCGCTGATCGCCATCAACTCGACCAGCGCGATGACGCTGCCGCTCGGCCTCGCGACGTTCCAGGGCGGCCATTCCACCGAGTGGACGCTGCTGATGGCCGGAAACGTGATGAGCCTCGCGCCGATGCTGATCGTCTTCCTGATCGCGCAGCGGTACTTCGTGAGGTCGGTCGCCGCGACCGGGCTCACCGGGACCTAACACCGCCATGCTGAAAGCAATCCCCCGGGGGTACTCACATGGAGCAGGCTGACGCCGGCCGCACCGAAGCCGAGATAGCCAGCCAGCCCGGCTGCTGGCGCCGGGCGGCCGCGCTGCTGCCGTCGGCCGGTCATCTGCTGCCCGCGCGCGGCGAGCGCGTCGCGGTCGTCGGGTGCGGCACGTCGTGGTTCATCGCCCAGGCCTACGCGGTGGCGCGCGAGTCGGCCGGGCTTGGGGAGACCGACGCGTTCGCTGCCTCGGAGATGCCGTCCGGGCGGCGCTATGACCGGGTGCTAGCGCTGACCAGGTCGGGGACCACCACCGAGATCCTGCGGCTGCTCGGCGAGCTGTCGGCGCCGACCGTGGCGATCACGGCCGACCCGGACACCCCGATCACGATGGCGGCCGACTCGGTCATCGCACTGGATTTCGCTGACGAGGAGTCCGTCGTCCAGACCCGGTTCGCCACCAGCGAGCTCGCGCTGCTGCTCGCGCACCTGGGCACCGACATCGAGCCGGTCGCCGTCGCGGCCGAGCGCGTGCTGGCCGAGCCGCTGCCCGCCGAGCTGCTCGGGGCGCGGCAGTTCACCTTCCTCGGCACCGGCTGGACATGCGGGCTGGCCAGCGAGGCGGCACTGAAGCTGCGGGAGTCGGCCGGGATGTGGGCCGAGTCGTACCCGGCGATGGAGTTCAGGCACGGGCCGATCGCGGTGACCGGGCCTGGCAGCCTGGTGTGGCTGCTCGGCACCGCCCCCGACGGCCTGGCCGCCGAGGTCACCGCGGCCGGGGGAACGGTCTGGGAGCCGGCCGGGCACCCGCTGGCCGAGCTGGTCCGGGTGCACCGGGTCGCGGTCACCGTGGCCCGTGCGGCCGGCCTGGACCCCGACCGGCCGCGCAACCTGACCAGGTCGGTGATCCTCGGGTGATCAGGGTCGCCGCGTGATCGGGGTCGCCGCGTGATCGGGGTCGTCAGCCTCAACCCGGCGTTCGACGTCACCTACGAAGTCGGCCGGGTCGACTGGGCGGGCGTGAACCGGCCGGACGCCGTGGCGGTCAAGGCGGGCGGCAAGGGCGTGAACGTCGCCAGGACGCTGCGGGCGCTCGGCTCCGAGGTCCGGCTGCTCGGGCTGGCGGAACCAGGGTTCGGCCAGCGGCTGGCAGGGTCAGGAATCGAGGTCGCGCTGACGGCGATCGCTGCTGAGACCCGGCGGACGGTGACTGTCGTCGATGGCGCGCGGGGTGAGGCGGCATTGTTCAACGAGCCGGGGCCGCCGGTCAGCGAGGGCGAGTACGCCGGGTTCTTTGTTCACTATGAAAAGGCAGTCGCTGACTGCTCGATGATCGTGCTGTCGGGCAGCCTGCCCGGCAACGTCGCCGTCTCCGCGTACGCCGGGCTGATCGCCGCGGCCGGGTCCGTGCCGGTGATCCTGGACACCAGCGGGGAGGCGCTGTCGCTGGGGGCTGCCGCCGGCCCGTGGCTGGTCAAGCCCAACCTGGCCGAGCTCGCTGAGCTAGCCGGGCCCCCGGCCGACCCACCAGCAACAGGCCCAGCGATGCCGCAACCACGGGCCTATAGCGCCAGCGATGTCACATCGCGGGGCCTGGACGAGATCGAGCGGGCCGCGCGGCGGCTCGGCGGGACCGTTCTCGGCGGGGGCGGTGCCGTCGTGGTGTCGCTCGGGGCGCGGGGGCTGCTCGCCGTCGAGGCCGGGCGCCGCTGGCTCGCGTCGCCCGGCTCGCCGGTGACCGGCAACCCGACCGGGGCCGGGGACGCTGTCGTGGCTGGCCTGGCGCACTTCGCCGGCCTGGACTGGCCGCGGCGGCTGCGGCACGCGGTCGCCCTCGGCACGGCGACTGTGCTCGGGCGAACCGCGGGGGAGTTCCCGGCTGACGAGTACGAGCGGCAGCTAGGCCTGGTCGAGGTCCGGTCATGATCGCGTCGGCCGGGGACCTGGTCGGAGCGGCCCGGGCGGCGGGCCGTGGCGTGGGCGCGTTCAACGTGATCGGGATCGAGCACGCCGAGGCGATCGTCGCCGGGGCGCAGGCCGCGGGCGTGCCCGTGATCCTGCAGCTCAGCGAGAATTGCGTCGCCCATCACGGTGCCCTGCGGCCGATCGCCGCCGCGTGCCTGGCGATCGCCGACGCGGCGTCGCTGCCGGCGGCCGTGCACCTGGATCACGCGACGAGCGCCGACCTGGTGCGCGAGGCGGTCGGCCTGGGCATCGGGTCGGTGATGTTCGACGCGTCGGCCCTGGACTACGCGGGCAACGTCGCCGCGACCGCCGAGGTCGCCGGCTGGTGCCACGACGCCGGCGTGTGGGTCGAGGCCGAGCTCGGAGAGGTCGGCGGCAAGGACGGCGTGCACGCGCCCGGCGCCAGGACCGACCCGGACGAGGCTCTCGCCTACGTTGCCGCGACGGGGGTGGACGCGCTCGCCGTCGCGGTCGGCAGCTCGCACGCGATGCTGACCCGCGATGCCGTGCTCGACCTCGAGCTGGTCAAGCGGCTCGCCGCCGCCGTGCCGGTGCCGCTGGTGCTGCACGGCTCGTCCGGGGTGCCCGACGAGATGCTGGTGTCGGCGGTTCAGGCGGGCATGGTGAAGATCAATATCGCGACGGCGCTGAACAAGGCGTTCACGGGGGCCGTGCGGTCGGTGCTCGCCGGAGACGGCGAGCTGGTCGACCCACGCACGTACGGAGCGGCGGGCCGTGCCGCCGCGGCCGCCGAGGTGGCGAGGCTGGCGGGGCGGGTAGCGCTGGCGGGGCGGGCGGGACTGGGGAGCATGCCTTGAGCCGCTACCGCCGCTGGAATGACCTCCTCGAGCTGCTCGCCGCCGATGGCCAGCTCACCGTCGAGAAGGCAGCGACCGAACTCGGCGTCTCCGAGGCGACGGTCAGGCGCGATTTCGACGACCTGGCCGCGCAGCAGATGCTGACCAGGATCAGGGGCGGCGCGGTGGCGCAGGCGGTGACGTACGACTTGCCGTTGCGCTACAAGAGCGAGCGGCATCCCAGCGAGAAGCAGCGGATCGGCGCGGTCGCCGCCGCCATGATCAGGCCGGGCCAGGTCGCGGGCATGAACGGCGGCACGACGACGACCGAGGTCGCCCGGGCGCTGGCGATCCGGCCCGACCTGCAAGATGGCGGCCCGCTGTCGCCCGCCGTCACGCTGGTCACCAACGCGCTCAACATCGCGACCGAACTAGCGGTCCGCCAGAGCATCAAGATCGTCGCCACCGGGGGAGTGGCCCGTCCGCAGTCGTACGAGCTGACCGGGCCGCTCGCGACCGGCGTCCTGGAGCAAGTCGTGCTCGATGTGGCGATCCTCGGCGTCGACGGGATCGATGCCGAGGTCGGCGCGACCGCGCACCACGAGGGCGAGGCGAGCATCAACCGGCTCATGACCAGGCGGGCGGCGCGCGTGATCGTGACGGCGGACAGTTCCAAGGCGGGGCGGCGGGCGTTCGCGCAGATCTGCCCGGCCGCCGACATCGATGTGCTGGTGACCGACAGCGGCATCGAGCCGGAGCAGGCCGCGCGGCTGACCGAGGCTGGGGTCCAGGTTGTCCTCGCCTGACCTTGACCTCGTCGTCGCCGGTGACTGCAACCCCGACCTGGTGGTGACCGGCTCCGACGTGACGCCCAGGTTCGGCCAGGCGGAGAAGCTGGTCGACTCGATGTCCCTGATGATCGGCGGGTCGGCCGCGATCACGGCCGTTGCCGCTGCTCGGCTCGGCCTGCGCGTCGCGCTCATCGCGGCCATAGGTGACGATCCCGCCGGGGAGCTGATGCTGTCCCTGCTGGCCCGGGAGTCCGTGGACACCAGCCGGGTCCTGGTCAGGGCCGGCCAGGCGACGGGGTTCACGACCGTCCTGTCGGGCGGGCCTGATCGCGCCATCCTGACCGCCCTCGGGGTGATCCCGACGCTGACCGCGTCCGACATCCGCCCAGTCGCTGCCCGGCACGTGCACGTCAGCTCATATTTCCTCCTGGAGGAATCTCTGGGGTCCGGCCTTGCCGCACTCCTTTCTGCCGCCCGGGGCCAGGGCATGACGACCTCGCTTGACACCAACTACGACCCGGCCCGCCGCTGGGGCGACGAGCGCCTGACGGCGGCGCTGGCGGCGACGGATGTGTTCCTCCCGAACGAGACCGAGGCCCTCGGGATCTCGGGTGCGGCCGACGTCGGCGGCGCCGCTCGCGCCCTGGCTGAGATCTGCGGCAGCGTGGTCGTCAAGCTCGGCGAGCGCGGGGCCTTGTGCGCGCGGCGCGGCAGTGCGGCCGAGCTCATCGCCAGCCCGCCGGTGATGCCGGTCGACACGACTGGCGCGGGCGACTGCTTCAACGCCGGCCTGATCGCCGGCCTGCTCGAGGGCTTTGACCTCGCGCGGGCGGCGGCCCTTGGCTGCGCCGTCGGCGCGGCGTCAGTAGCGGGAGCCGGCGGCACCGGCGCCCGCGTCGACCGCGCCACCGCTGAATCCCTGGCCGGCGGTCATGTCTCCTCTGCCGGCACGCGTCCTGGGCAGGGCAGGCTCCGGTCAACGAATCGCTGAACCCCGTCGGCGAGGTCGGCGGGCCAGCCGCAGCCGCAGGCGGTGACGGCGGCTCGCCCCTGCGTGCGCATGGCGTTGATGACCGCGTGCAGGGCGATGATGATCGGGTCGCGTGCGGGCGCGGCGACCGGCAGCGCGGCCAGGATCTGCCGTTGCGCCGGAGTCAGCCGGGCGCTCCACTGCTTGATGCCCATCGGCGGCTGGGGCCTACTGCACTCGACGAACACGTCGTACAGCATCTGCTGCAGGCCCTGCACCCCGTTGACCGCGACCAGGTAGTCGCGGCGCTGATTGACCATGAACGGGACGATCGCCTCGATCCTGAAGAATTCCTCTACCGTCCGGCGGTCGCGGTCGACGTCCATCGCCAGGTGCGTACTCTTTCGGCGCCAGGCGGGGCCGGCGGCTATCGGGCGAGCGCGGCCGCCTTGCGCAGCAGTACCGACCGCTCGCGGACGTTCCCGCAGAGTCTGGCGGCGAGTTCCAGCTCGGCTCGTGCCTCGGCAATCCGGCCGAGCCGGGCCAGCAGTTCACCGCGCACGCTCGGGAGCAGGTACGACCCCGACATGCGGTCGGAGGCGACGAGTTCGTCCACCATCGACAGTGCCTGCCGCGGCCCGCTGGCCATCGCGACGGCGACTGCCCGGTTGAGTTCGACGACGGGTGACGGAGCCACGCGGGCGAGCGCTTCATAGAGGATCACGACCCGCTCCCAGTCGGTCGTCGCCACCGCGGACGCCGACGCGTGGCAGGCGGCGATCGCTGCCTGCAGTCCGTATGGTCCGAGGCCGCGCCCGACAGCGGTGGCGCGGTTGATGGTGGCAAGGCCGCGACGGATCGCCGAGCGGTCCCACAGGCGCCGGTCCTGGTCCTCGAGGAGTACCGCCTCGCCGTCGGGCCCGGTACGGGCGGGAAAGCGCGCCGCGGTCAGCTCGAACAAGGCGAGCAGGCCGTGGACCTCGGGCTCGTCCGGCAGCAGCGCGGCCAGCATCCGCGCTAGCCGGATCGACTCGTAGGCGAGATCGGGACGCAGCAGGCGGTCGCCGGCCGTCGCCGTCGATCCCTCCGTGAAGATCACGTACAGCACGCTCAGGACACCGCCGAGCCGCTCGCGCCGTTCCTGCGCAGGCGGCAGCCCGAACGGCACTCCCGCCGCCGCGATGGTCTTCTTGGCCCGGGTGATCCGCGCCTGAACCGCTGGCACGGACACGAGGAACGCCCTGGCGATCTCCTCGCTCGACAGGCCGCCGACCGTGCGCAGCGTCAGGGCAACGCGGGCCTCGGCCGAGAGCACCGGATGGCAGGCCACGAACATCAGCGCGAGAACGTCGTCATCGACCCGGTCGGGATCCCACGGAAGCTCGTCCCGCCGGCCCGGCGGGGCGGTCGCGCCCGAGCTCGCCTCACCCTCGGCGAGCTGATCGGCGAGCATGGCGTACCGCGCGTCGAGCGCGGACCGGCGGCGGAAGCTGTCGATGGCTCGCCGCCGCGCGGTCGCGAGCAGCCAGCCCACCGGATTGCCCGGCGCGCCGTCGCGGGACCAGGAGACGAGCGCCTCGGCCACCGCCTCCTGCGCGACGTCCTCAGCGAGCCCGAAGTCCTTGGTGTAGCGGGCCAGCGCACCGACAATCCGCGCGGACTCGATCCGCCAGACGGCCTCGACGGCCCGCCGCGCCGACTCGGTGCCCGGCGGGCCGCCAGCGGCCGCGTGCATCAGAGCTGACCGGTCCGCTCGCGCCAGGCCCGCTCCTTGATGATCCACTCATTGTCCTGCGGGAACTCATCGATGCCCGGCACGCGGCGTAGCTCGCACTTGGAGCCCGCGATGGCGGGCATCCGCGTGGCCCACTCGACCGCCTCCTCCTTCGAGCCCACGTCGATCAGGTAAAAGCCGCCGAACAGCTCCTTCGTCTCGCCGTACGGACCGTCGGTGATCACCGGCGTCTCACCGCTGAAGTCGACCACGACACCCTGCGCCGGGTCGTCCAGGCCCTCAGCGGCGACAAGCACGCCGGCCCGGATCAGCTCCTCATTGAAGCGGCCAACGGTCTCGAGCATCTGCTCGAAGGGCGTTTCCATCATCTTCGTCATGGATTCGTCCGTCCCGCGCATGATGAGCATGTACTTCGCCATCTTCGATCTCCTTGCAGTCGGGGCCGCCTTCCGACCCTCTCATTCCCAGGTCGAACGGGGGAGTCACGGATCGACACGGCAGGCGGATGCGCCGGGCGCCCCGGCGGCCCCGGCGGCCCCGGCGGCCCGGCGGCCCCGGCGGCCCCGGCGGCCCGGCGGCCCGCGACGGCATCGGGGCGGCCCGGGTTGCTGGTCATGCCCGCCTCTAACAGCATCGTGGCCTCCCTGTCGCTGTCAGCCACTGGTTTTAACAGCAACCATCCGTGCCGGCGGGCCGGCGCTGGTGCATCGGTGTAAACGGGGACAAACCACCCCTGTTTACAGACCAACGTGGCCCTTCCTGATGTTGTCCTGACAGCAACGGGGAGGGCCACCTCGCTGTCAGAACGGACCGCTGACAGCAACAGGGAGGGCCACGATGCTCACGCTGCCCCGGTGGCGCCGTGCCGGAGCACAGCGCACGTCCGCCCAGAAGCGGAGATCATGCGCGGAGGCACTATTTCAAATCTAAAGGGGAAAAGCCTCCCGATGACCCGCCAGGCACCCGGCTCGCCAAGGTCCCGAGTCACCCGTCAGCCTCCCTGACCGGGTGATCTTCTGGTGATCAGGGGACGCGGGCGTGATCACCGAGCATTGCCGCCGTCCTGGATGCCGTCGGGTGACTCGTGATCAGGATCGGGGAGCCTTTTCGGCATCGTGGGGGGAGAGTTCTCAGTCCGGGAGTTGTTAGTGCGGAGGGCGGCAGGTGCGATATTCCGTGATCAAGGACCAGGGCGTGATCACGGAACATCGCACCTGTCCTGACCTGGGCGATCTTCCGTGATCAAGCCCGCGATCATGATCACGGAAAATAGCCCGGGGCGGCCCTTGGCGGACATGCATCCCACCAGGCAAACCCGCACCACCTGGCTCCACCGCCTCAGGCTCGCCCCCGCGGCCTGAACCTCAATTGCCAGGCTCTGTGCGCCAGCCGGCAGCACCCCACCCACGCGCGTAGAGTGCACCATTTTCTTCGCTCGGCCATGGCAACGGTTGTGGTTCCTGAGGCGTCATACCTGCAGGGTTTGATGCTCTCGTAAGGAGCGGCCGTGGAGGATGTCAGGTATTCCATTGTTGTTCCGGTCTACAACGAAGAAGAGTCGTTGCCTCGGCTGGTCGACGAATTGCGCAAAGTCATGCACCTGCTGGACGGCCCGGCCGAAGTGGTGCTGGTGGACGACGGGAGCCGGGACCGCACTTACCGGCTCATGCTCTCGGCCAGCTCCGCTGACCATCGGTTCAAGATCCTGCAGCTCTCGCGCAACTTCGGGCATCAGATCGCGCTGACGGCAGGGCTGGAGTTCGCTTCAGGCCAGGCCGTTGTCGTGCTGGACGCCGATCTCCAGGACCCGCCGCAGGTCATACTCAAGCTGGCCGAGAAGTGGCACGAGGGCTATGAAGTCGTCAATGCGGTCAGAGAGCGCAGGGAAGGCGATACCTTCGCCAAGAAGGTTACAGCGCGGCTCTATTACAGCATCCTGCGCCGACTGGCCGATATCGATCAGAATTCGGAGGTCGGTGATTTCCGGCTGATCGACCGTAAGGCGCTGGATGCCTTTCTGCGCATGCGGGAGACGAACAGGTACGTGCGCGGCATGTTCTGCTGGATTGGCTTCCGGCAGGTTACGGTGCCGTACGTTCGGGCTTCCCGGCACGCCGGCCGGAGCAAGTATCCGCTGCGCAAGATGCTCAGGCTCGCATCCGACGGAGTCGTTGGCTTCTCGACCGTCCCGCTGCGGCTGGGGACCTCGGCGGGCCTTGTCCTGCTGGTCGCGGGCATCGGCTACGGGGTCCTTTCGATAGTGCTCAAGCTCGCCGGGATGCACGACCTCCCTGGCTATGCCCCGCTGCTGGCCACCTTCTTGTCGCTGAGCGGCATCCAGCTCATCGTCCTCGGCGTCATCGGCCAGTACGTGGGCCGGGTATACGACGAGGTGAGAGGCCGTCCGCTGTACGTGGTGCGGGAAGCGCACGGATTCGGGCCGCGCGGCAAGAACGGCGTCAGTCCCGCCGGAGGCGAGTTCGCCGCTAGCGGGTCACCGACGTGACCAGGCCGCACGGTGGTCACGGCAGCGCGGCGATCCGAGGTGCCGAGGTGGCCGAGACCGAGACCGAGACCGACGCCGACGCCGACGCCGAGACCGACGTTCCCGCGCCCCGTGCGGGCGTCCCGGTCGGCGCTTCGGTGCTGCGAGGCATCCTGGCCTTCGCCGTCTATCAGGCCGCGTGGCTCATCGATGGCGCGCTAGCGCTGGTCGTTCATCCCGGGTGGGCACGGCTCGGCCAGAAAGGAATGGATCCGAACTTCTACGTCTGGGGGTTGCGCTGGTGGCCGTACGCGCTCGCGCACGGACTTGACCCGATGCACACCGCGCTAGTGCAGGCACCCCATGGCGTCAACCTGGCCTGGATCACCACTGTGCCGCCGCTGGCAGTGCTGGCCTGGCCCATCACCTCGGCCTTCGGCCCGGTCGTCACGTTCAACCTGCTCGTCGCCGTGGCGCTGCCCGTGTCCGGCTGGGCCGCGTACCTCGTCTGCCACAGGATCACCAGGCGGTTCTGGGCATCGCTGGCCGGAGGCGCCGTCTACGGCTTCTCGTCGTACGAGCTGAACCACATCGCCATGGGCCATCTGAACCTGGCCTTCGCGCCGATCCTGCCGCTGATCGCCTATCTGGTGCTGCTGTGGCTTGACAAGAAGATCAGGTCCTGGCTGCTCGTCGGGCTGCTGGCCCTCGCGATGGCGGCACAGTTCTACCTGTTCCTCGAGACCTACGCGGACCTGACCGTGGTGATGGCGGTGGCACTGCTCGCGGGCTACGTCCTGGCGGGCAGGGACAGACGGCCACTGGTGGCGAGGCTGTCCAGGCTGGCCGGGCTCGCCTACCTGCTGTCGCTCGTGCTGGCGGCGCCATTCGCCTGGTCCGCGCTCACGCATGTGCCAGCAGGCTTCATGAGGCCACCTGGCCTGCCGCTTGACGTGGCGGGCCTGGTGGTATCGCGATCAGGAAACGCGCTGGGGCTCAACTGGCTCGGCCCGCACGGAACGCCCGGCTGGCCACGCGGCTGCTTCGTCGGGCTGCCGCTGCTCGCGTTCGCCGAGGTGTTTGCCATAGCTCGGTGGTCAAGCAGGATCGCTCGGTTTCTCACCGTCATGCTGGCGTTCGTGCTGGTCGCCGCACTCGGGCCGACAGTGCAAGTGTACGGAAAACCGCGGTTCACGCTCCCCTGGGCGCCGCTGTTCTACCTGCCGATCGTCCGAAGCTCTTTCCCCTCCAGGCTGATGGTCTTCGCCTTCCTGGCTCTGGCCGTCATGATCGCGATCTGGCTGGCCACCCCGACCGGGTGGCCGTGGCTGCGCTGGCTGGTCGCGATCGTCGCGATCGCTACCTGCGTCACCTGCGCGTCCGCGCCGAAGGCGCGGCCCGCGCCTGGCGTGCCCGTGTTCATCAGGACCGGCCAGTACCGTCATGACCTGGCACGGGGGTCAACCGTGGTCGTGATAGCGACGCACACCGGGAATGCCGGCCTGCTGTGGCAGGCGGAGACCGACTTCTATTTCCGCCTCGCGGGCGGCTACCTGAACGAGGCGATCGCCCGGTCGCCCATTCCGGCCCCTGTCGCCCGGTTGCTGGACGCCGGGTCGACCCCGGCCAATATCGCGGGATTCCGCTCGTACGTCAAGACCGCCAGGGTATCGGCGATCCTGGTCGCGGACGGCTCGGCGCCCTGGTGGAGCGTCATCTTCGCCAGGCTCGGCATGAAACCCGACCACGTCGGCGGCGTGAGCCTGTTCAGGACATCCCAGCTGACCGGCACAGGAAGCCGACGAGGGTGACGAGTGTTCCCGGCGTTCCCGGCCACGGCATCGCGGGGCAACTGGCCAGGTTCGCCTGCATCGGCGTAGCGAGCACGGTCGCCTACGCCGTCCTTTATCTCGGGCTTCGCGACGCGGGCGTGATCGCCCAGGCAGCTAACGCGATCAGCTTGCTGCTGACCGCGCTCGCCAACACGGCCGCCAACCGCCGGCTGACCTTCGCGGTGGCTGGCCGCGCCGACAGGACGCGGCACCTGCTCCAGGGACTGATCGCCTTCGGCGCGGGGCTGCTGCTCACCGCCCCGGCACTCGCTATCGTGCACCTGATCTCCGCCAGGCCAGCCCGCAGCACCGAGGTGGCCGCGCTGATCGCCGCCAGCCTGCTGGCCACCGCGGCGCGGTTCGTCCTGTACCGGTGGTGGGTGTTCCGGCCGCGACAGGCCTGACCGCCGGCCGCCGGGCGAACCGCGAGCGCCGGATCAGCGGAAGATGCGGTCGAGCTGATCGTCGATGAGGGCGAGTGCTTCCGCCGGGCTGAGCACGCCGATCAGGATGGGCCCGATCAGGCCCTGGATCATGAAGAAGAGCATCGCTCCCTCGCTGTCGGGATCAATGCCGTCCGCGAGTTCCCCGTCCTGCTTCGCGGCACGCAGGGCCTGACGGGATACGCCTACGAGGCGGCGGTAACCCTCGCGCAGCAAGGCTGCCTGAGCGGGCTGGACGGCCGCGATGGAGTAGAAGGCGCCGCCGACGACGGCCTCCTGCCGGCCCTCCTCGCTGACCGGCAGCATGACGGTCGCCGCGGCGCGGACCCGCTGCCGTGCGCTGGGGTCGGCGAGCTGCCCGACCTCGGCTTGCAGTCGCGCCAGGGCGCGGTCCCGCATGTGGCCAAGCGCGAACTGCAGCATCTCTTCCTTGGACCGGAAGTAGTGCTGGACGCCGCCCATCGAGACTCCGGCCTGGGCGGCCACGTCGCGCAGGCTCACCGCTTCCAGCCCGCGGCTTCCGATGACCTCGAAGATGGCCTCGGCGATCGCGCGGCGCCGCGCTTCCCGGTCTACGCGCTTGGGCACCCCGCTCCTTCTTTCGTACCCGGTGGTCCGCGGCCGTCCGCCCGCGGGAGAGATGTTCATAATGCCATGCGCCTGCATTGCGAAGGATCGGAGGCGTTTACAATGCAACTGCATTGCAAATCCTGCGGCTCCGGCCGAGGCGGCACGATCCGAGCGGAGAGCGACATGCCAGCCCAGACCCAGTACACCCGCAACAAGGATGTGACGATCGCCTACGAGACCTTCGGCGACCTGGCGGCCGGCGAGCCGCTCCTGCTCGTCATGGGCCTGGATTTTCAGATGGTCTGGTGGCCGGACGGGCTGTGCGAGCGGCTCGCCGACCGCGGCTTCGCCGTCGCGCGGTTCGACAACAGGGACGCCGGGCTGTCGACCAAGTTCGACTCGCCGAAAAAGGAAAACCCGTTCTTGTCGCTGCTCGGGCGCACGAAACCGAGCTACACCACGCTGGACATGCTCGACGATGCGGTCGCGGTGATGGATGCCGTCGGCTGGAAGAGCGCCCACATCTTCGGCGCGTCGATGGGTGCTGGCCTGGCCCAGGCGATGGCGCTCTATCACCCCGAGCGGGTCCGCACCCTGGTGTGCGCCTCCGGAGTGCCCGCCGATGCCGGGGCCGCGAAGCTCATGAGCTACATCAAGTTCGCCATCTTCGGCAAGCTGCGGAAGATCAGGCCCGCCGCTACCCGAGAGGGCGAGATCGATAATCTCGTGACGATGTACCGCGCGTTCGGGGCATCGCCCGTCTACCCGTTCCCGGAGGAATGGGCGCGAGCCGTCGCGACCGTAAGCCATGACCGCAGTCCCAGGGACCCGAAATCGACCCAGCGGCAGATCGCCGCCGGCCGCGCCCAGAAAATCCCCTCGATCTCGGGCATCACGGTCCCCACGCTGGTATTCGGCGGCCAGGATGACCCGATCATCAGGCCCAGGGGCAGCAAGGACATCGCCGCCAGGATCGGCGGGGCCAGGCTCATCATCTACCCGGGGATGGCCCACAGCCTGCCGCCGGAACTCTGGCCGGACATCGTCACCCAGGTAGCGGCGCTAGCCGGCCTCGCCTGACGCGAGCCCGCTAGCCGAGGGCCAGCGAGCTCGCCAGGAAATCGTTGCGGAACTTGCCGGCCGGGTCGTACCTGTCCATGAGCCGCAGGAAGTCAGGGAGCCGGTCGTACCGGCCCGCCCGGCCGAACAGCTTGCCCCAGTGGGGGCGAGGGTCAAACGGCGCGAGCTGATCCTCGACGGCGGCGCGGGCCGGCGCCACCGCCCGCGCGTCATCGATCCAGGTGAAATGCAGCGCGACCGAGTCTCGCCGGTAACTCGGGCTCAGCCACAGGCCGTCGGCGGCCACCGTGCGGACCTCGGACACCTGCAGGACCGGGGCCACGACGTCCCGCACAGCGCCGACCGCGCTGATCGCGGCCACCGCCGACGATCTGGGCAGCAGGTACTCGGACTGAAGCTCCCGCCCGGCGCTCGGCGTCTGGTCGAACTGGAAGTGCGGCAGCCGCTTGTGCCACGGGCCGGCGACGCCCTGCTGCGGCGTGCAGTGTGCCGGCGACATGCCGGGGACCGGGTGGCGCGGCCCGTCCGCCAGCGCGGCGCCGTGCAGGTCAGGTCGCGTGCTGGCGGCAGGCAGGCGTTCCTTCACCCAGACCTGGGTGATCCGCGGTCCCCGCCAGTCGGTGAACAGGCTCACGCTGTACCCGCTGGCGAAGATCGCGGCGAGGTGCTCATCGAGCGAGCCGAGTGCCAGCTCGTCGTAGACGTGCTGATGCAGGTAGTACGTGGGCTCGATGTCGAGCGTCAGGCTGACCACGATCCCGAGCGCGCCGAGCGACACGACCGCGCCGTCAAAATCCGGCTGGCCCCGCTCAAGCGTGACGATGTCGCCGTCGGCCGTCACCAGGTCGATGGCCGACACCGCCGAGGCAAGGTTGCCGAGGCGGTCTCCTGACCCGTGCGTGCCAGTCGCGCACGCGCCAGCGACCGAGATGTGCGGCAGCGACCCGAGGTTTGCCAGCGCGAAGCCGGCGTTGTGCAGCCGGGGTGCCAGCTCGCCGTAGGTCACATCGGCGCTGATCGTCACCGCGAGCCGGTCAGGATCGATGGCGATGACGGTCGGCAGCCGCTCCAGCGAGATCAGGTCGCCAGGCGTATCGGCGATCCGGTTGAACGAGTGGCCGGTGCCGAGTGCCCTGACCAGCCCGGCCTCGGCGACCAGGCGCTGCACGTCGGAGACGGAGCTTGGCTGGTGGAATCGGGCAGCGCTGAACGACACGTTCCCGGCCCAGTTACTGACCATCGCCTCGACTCCGGATCAGCGGGCTTCCTGGCAGCCACGCCCTAGCCGCGCCCCACAATAGCTGTAAGTCCCGGGTTGCGAGCATTCTTGCGAGCGCTGTCGCGAGCGCGTTGATGCCGGCGCGGGCTCGTTGTCGGCTAGCTTCTCGCTATGGCAGCACAGGCGGAACTCGAGGTCGGCGACCGGACCGTCCGAATCTCCAATCCTGACCGGGTCTACTTCCCGGCGAGGGGCGAGACCAAGCTCGATCTCGCGCGCTACTACCTGGCGGTGGGCGAGGGGATCGTCCGGGCCCTGCGCGAGCGGCCCTGCATGCTGCACCGCTTCCCGTCCGGCGTCGCGGGGGAGAAGGTGCACCAGAAGCGGGTGCCTGCGGGCGCGCCGCCGTGGCTCGAGACGGTGCGGGTGCACTTCCCGCGCTACAACAGGTACGCCGACGAGCTGTGCGTCACCGAGCTGGCGAGCGTCATCTGGGCGGTGCAGATGTCGACGGTCGAATTTCACCCGTGGAACTCGCGCCGCGCCGACACCGAGCGGCCCGACGAGTGGCGGATCGACCTTGATCCGATGCCGGAGTGCGATTTCGGCACCGTCCGGCGGATCGCCGGCGTCGCCCGCGAGGTGCTCGGCGAGCTGGGGGTGACAGGCTGGCCCAAGACCTCGGGCGGCAATGGCCTGCATATCTACGTGCGGATCGAGCCCCGGTGGAGCTTCGGCGAACTGCGGCGGGCCGCCCTGGCCTTCGCCCGCGAAATCGAGCGCCGCGCCCCCGGCGAGGTGACGACCACCTGGTGGCGCAAGGACCGGGACCCGCGGATGCTCTTCGTCGACTACAACCAGAACACCAGGGACCATACGATCGCGAGCGCCTACTCCGTGCGCGGCGTGCCTGAGGCGACCGTCTCGACGCCGATCAGCTGGGACGAGGTCGATGACGCGGACCCCCGTGACTTCACCATCGCGACGGTGCCGGCGCGCTTCGCCCGCCTGGGCGACCTGCACGCCGGCATCGACGATGCCGCGTACTCCATCGACACCCTGCTCGAGTGGGCAGACAGGGACGGGATCACCTGACCCGGGGGCCGGGCCGGGCGAGCCGGCGGACCGGGCCGGGTGACCCGGTCACATCAGCAGGTCCCCGTCCATCCCGTCGAGATCATCGAGTGACACCGAGATGATGACCTGGGCCTTGACCGCCGGCCGTTCCCTGTCCCGCGCGCCGAGCACCCGGAGCGCCGCGTCATGGTCGTCGAACCCGCCGATCCCTACGCCTGCGAACCACGCCGCCGCGAACGCTTCCTCGTTCATTTTGTGCCTGCCTTCCCCGTGCCTGCCCACCGGTTCCCGCGCTGCCGGCACCATGTCAGCGCACCGAATCTTCGCGGCCTGGCCGGAGCAGCGCCGGATGCAGCAACCGCGCATCCCCGCTCCGGTACAGCCGTGATCGCGGCCCGCCTCGCGGCCCGCCTGCCTGGGTTGTCTCGCCCGTGCTCTCGATGAACCCGGGCACCGACAAGACCTTGCGGTGGAAGTTGCCCGCGTGCAGGGACTCGCCCCACACCGCCTCGTATACGGTCCTCAGCTCCGAAATGGTGAACGGCTCCACCACGAACGCGGTGGCCAGTGGCGAGTACTCCAGCTTCGATCTCGCCCTTTCCAGCCCGTCAGCGACAATCTGCGCATGGTCGAAAGCAAGCTTCCGGGTTGTCCCCGTCTGCTGGCGCGTGCCCCCTTCGGCGAGTCCGAGGACGCCGACGGGGACCCATGCCGCTGCCCTGGCGTTGCCGCCAGGGTGCGGCTCTGGAAGCTCGGGAGCGAACGCCAGGTAGGCGACGGAGATGACGCGCATCCGCGGGTCACGGCCCGGGGTTCCGTAGGTACCGAGCTGCTCGAGGTAGATGTGGCCAAGGCCGCCGGTCTCCTTGGCGAGGATCCGCGTCGCCGCGTCAGGCAGGTCCTCGGCCGGCCTGGCAGGGCCGCTCCGTCCTGGCGGGCCGCCGGCCCGGGCGAAACCGCCCGGCAGTGCCCACTGGCCCGCGTACGGCGGCTCGCCGCGCTGCACCAGCAGCACGTGCAGCGCGCTGTCCCTGATCGTCAGCGCGACAACGTCGACCGTGACCGCCACGGGGTCGTAGGCCCGGGGGTCGTAGCTGGCGAGAAACTGCTCCTCGCTGAGCCACTCGGTGTCCGCGGACGGCTCCGCCTGGCCGGGCTCGCCCCCGCTGAGCCCGGCCACATTCAGTTCGGTGCCGTTGAGCTCGCTCATGTCCGCCTCAGTCACTCTCGCGTCCTGCTTTCGCGTCCTTCTCTAACTGAGAACATCTCACTGTGAGCATAATATAGACCATGGCAAAAAAGCGAGCCACCCTTTTTAAAGGGCGGCTCGCGGCAGGGACCGGTTGAGGACTGCCAGTCGAACCTGGTCGACGTGACCGGCCCGAGCTTCCAGGTCCCGCCCCGCAGCGGGCGGGCGGCCTCGAAAACCCCGGTGCTGGCATCAGGCGCGCTGGTCTTGACCTCGTTCCAGAAGGCGTCGACGCCCTTGGGGGTCACGGTCGCGTCGGGGTCGTTCGCGCTGAAGATGTGCGCCTGGATGGTCACCACCTTGCCAACCACGCCGCTCGGGCTTATCGGGGTCTCCTGGACGCGGAAGGTGCCGGTGCCGCCCGAGGTCCACAGCACGTGCAGCACGCCGTCGCTGCCGCGGGCGAGGCCAACGTCGTCGATGTTGGTGAGCTTGCCGGTAACCTGAGTCCACTGACCTGGACGGGGCGCCTTCGCGGCTCCCGCCGAAACTGGCTGGACCGCGATCAGGCTGGTCAGCCCGCAAGCCAGGGCCAGCAGGGCCGCCGCTGTGCCTGGCATGCGACGCAGGATGCGCATATCGCCTCCATCGGCCGGTGGCGGCCGCCGGGCGCGGCCGGAAGGTCCACAGCCGAGGTTCCACAATGGCGTGGGGACATTGCCGAAATCAAAACATCACCCGACATATGGGCGGCACGCGGCTGAACCGGAACCCACGCGGTTGTTTGCGGCACCGGTTGTTTGCGGCACCGGCTGTTGCGGTACCGGCTCTTTGCCATACCGGGCTTTCAGCTTCGCAGCAAACCCCTAGCCATCGGGGAGCGGGTTTTCAGCGGTCTTTCAGGTAGCTGGGGAACTATAGGAAAGGAAGCAAGACGACGAGGGAGAGCCGACTGCGATGAGTGGTAGCTACGATACCCCGACCTGGCCAGATCCGGGCCAGCCTGCACATCAGCCGCCGGCGCCGCCGCCGGGTTGGTCAGGGCAGGGCGGCCAGGGTGATCAGGGCGGCTACGGTGGCTACAGCGCTCCGCTCGGGGGCTACAGCCAGCAAGGCGGCTATGGCGGCTACAACTACCCGCCAGGTAACTATCCGCCAGGTAACTACCCGCCAGGAGGATACGGTGCTCCCGGCGGGTACGGCACGCCGCCCAGACGGCGCCGCGAGTCGCGGGTGCGCCGGGCGCTGGCCGTGGCGGCCGCCGCGGCGGCGGTCGGCGCCGCAAGCACCTTCTTCGGGATGCAGCACTCAGGCGGCCAGCCTGGCGGCGCCGTGCTCACGACGGCGCAAGTCGCGGGCAAGGTCGATCCCGGGCTCGTCGATATTGTCACGACCCTTGGCTTCCAGCAGGCCAAGGCGGCCGGGACCGGCATGGTGCTGACGCCCTCAGGCAAGGTGCTGACCAACAATCACGTGATCGAGGGCGCCACGTCGATCATCGCGACCGACATCGGCAACGGCAGGTCCTACACCGCCAAGGTTGTCGGTTACGACCGGAGCCACGACGTCGCCGTGCTCCAGCTGAAGAAGGCCTCCGGGCTGCGGACCGTGACCCTGGGCGATTCTTCGGCCGCCGTGCCAGGTCAGAAAGTGGTCGCCATCGGCAATGCCGAGGGCAAGGGCGGCAGGCCATCGGTGGTGACCGGCCAGATCGTGAGCCTTGACGCCTCGATCACCGCGTCCGACGAATCAGCCGGCACCGCGGAGAAGCTGACCGGGCTGATCAGGCACGACGCGCCCATCCAGCCAGGTGACTCGGGCGGCCCGCTGGTGAACCGGTCCGGCGAGGTGATCGGCATGGACACGGCCGCATCGTCGCAGGACTTCCAGTTCTCCGGCGGCGGCACCCAGGCTTACGCGATCCCGATGGCCCAGGCCGAGGGCATCGTGAATCAGATCAGCGCCGGGAAGGCGTCGGCAACCGTGCACCTCGGCGCGACCGGCTTCGTCGGCGTGCAGGTGGAGTCCGACAGCGCGGCCAGGCAGGCAGGGGTGCCCGCGAACTCCGGCGCCCTCATAGGCGGCGTCATCTCCGGCGCCCCGGCCAGCGAGGCGGGGATCGCCGCCGGCGACGTGATCACGGCTGTTGACGGCCACCACATCACCGGGCCGATGAGCCTGCAACTGATCCTGCAGGGGCACCACCCAGGCGACAAGGTGACGATCACCTGGTCAGATCAGTCGAGCCGCTCCCAGACCGCGACCGTCACGCTTGAAGGTGGCCCGGCTGGCTGAGGATCGCGGTCAGCCAGCCCGAGCGGGCCCGGCCGGGAATGCCCCTGGCCGGGCCCGCTGTGACTTGCCCCGCCCGCCGCTCTTGCCCCGCCGCGCCGCGGGGTCGCCGTGTCGGCGGCATGATCGCGGAGCGATCTCCGTCGTTGCTGCGGAGAGTTCTCGCAGCACGGAGTGTTGACCGCTCTATGTGCCGGAAACCCTCCGTGCAACGAGAAGTCTCCGCGCCAGGGCCGGAAAGTCCTCCCCGTACGAGTCGCCTGCTTCGGCCTGTCATGGGAGTGGCTTGTGGGGAGCAAGTGAGACCGGCGAGCGGCAACCTCGGGGACCGTTGCGGTGTTCCGTGATCACGGCCGCCTTCAACAGCATCGTGGCCCTCGCTGTTGCTGTCAGCAGCCCGTTTTGACAGCAACGTGGCCTTCCCGTTGCTGTCAGGACGACATCAGGTAGGGCCACGATGCTGTGAAATCCAGTGACCAACAGCAACAGGGAGGGCCACGATGCTCACCCTTGCCCCGGGCTCACCCTGCCCGGCGCTCACCCTGCCCCGGCGGCGCCGTTCCTGAGCACAGGGCACATCCGCCCAGAGGCAGAGATCACGCGCGGTGGCACTAGTTCAACAATCTCAAGGGGTGAAGCCTCCCGCTGACCCACCAGGAGCCTGATTCGTCAAGATCACGAGTCACCCGACAGCCTCTCAGGACGCCGGCGGGTTCGGTAGTGATCATGCCCGCGAACATGACTACGGAAGATCGCACCCATGCCGGCCGCCACCGAACCGGCAGCTTCCCGGAGCGAGAACTCTCCTCCACGATGCCGGAAGATGGTGCCGGGTCCGGCTTCAGCTGGCGTTGACGGGGTTAGCGGGCCAGCGATTGCGGGCGTCGGCTATGCTGGCCCGATCATGGCGTGGCAGCTGCTCCTTCGCGGCCGCGACGAGGCTCGGTAGCCGACCGGTCGGCCCCTCGTCGCGGGGGTTTCGCGTTGCCGACCGGATTGACTCGGCCGAGCCGCAGGGAGTACGTCGTGAGTAGCTTTCAGCAAATTTCTTCTGGCATGCCGTGCCATCGGTACAGTCCGTTTCCGGCTGTTGACCTGCCCGACCGGCGGTGGCCGTCGCGCACTGTGACCGCGGCGCCCCGGTGGCTGTCGACCGATCTGCGCGATGGCAACCAGGCGCTGATCGACCCGATGAACGCGCCGCGCAAGCAGGCAATGTTCGACCTGCTTGTGCGGATGGGCTACAAGGAGATCGAGGTCGGGTTCCCGTCGGCGAGCCAGACCGACTTCGACTTCGTGCGCAGCCTGATCGAGTCCGGGGCCGTGCCCGATGACGTGCGCATCTCTGTGCTGACTCAGGCAAGAGAAGAGCTGATCGAGCGGACTGCGCAGGCGCTGGCCGGGGCCAGGCAGGCCACCATCCACATGTATAACGCGGCGGCGCCGATCTTCAGGGACGTGGTGTTCGGGTGGCGGGGCGACGGGCAGCAGGAGTGCAAGGCCGTCGCCGTCAGCGGGACCCAGGCGATCATGAAGTACGCCGAGTACTACCTGCATGACGTGGAGTTCGGGTACGAGTACTCGCCCGAGATCTTCATGGACACCGAGCTGGACTTCTCGCTCGACCTGTGCGAGGCCGTCATGGACGTCTGGCAGCCGGGGCCTGACCGCGAGATCGTGCTCAACCTGCCGTGCACCGTCGAGCGGTCCACGCCCAACGTGTACGCGGACCAGATCGAGTGGATGTCGCGGCACCTGAGCCGGCGCGAGCACATCGCCCTGTCGGTGCACACCCACAATGACCGGGGGACCGCGACGGCCGACGCCGAGCTGGCGATGCTGGCGGGGGCGCAGCGGGTGGAGGGCTGCCTGTTCGGCAACGGGGAGCGGTCGGGCAACGTGGACCTGGTCACCCTGGGGCTGAACCTGTACGGCCAGGGGATCGACCCGATGATCGACTTCAGCGACATCGACGAGATCCGCCGGACGGCCGAGTACTGCAACGGGATCGGCGTGCACGAGCGGCACCCGTACGCGGGCGACCTGGTGTACACGTCGTTTTCCGGGTCGCATCAGGACGCCATCAAGAAGGGGTTCGACCGGCTGGAGAAGATCGCGGCGGCGGCCAGGCCGGCCCGCGAGCTGCCGTGGCACATGCCGTACCTGCCGATCGACCCCGCTGACGTGGGGCGGTCGTACGAGGCCGTGATCCGGGTGAACTCCCAGTCCGGCAAGGGCGGCGTGGCCTACATCATGAAGGCCGACCATCACCTCGACCTGCCGCGCCGGCTGCAGATCGAGTTCAGCCAGGTGATCCAGCGGCGTACGGACTCCGAGGGCGGCGAGGTGGATGCCGCCGCGATGTGGGCGGCGTTCGAGGGCGAGTACCTGGCGGACGGCGCGTTCTCGCTGGTCAGCTTCCACGCCGCGGCCGATGACGCGGGCGAGCGCATCGAGGCGGTGGTGCGTGCGTTCGGGGTCAGCCGCGAGGTGGCCGGGGTCGGCAACGGGCCGATCGCCGCGTTCTGCCAGGCGCTGTCCGGGCTGGACCTGGGGCTGGGCGGGGTCGGGGTGCGGGTGCTCGACTACGCGGAGCACGCGCTGTCGGCCGGGCGGGACGCCGAGGCGGCCGCCTACCTGGAGATCGAGATCGGGGACCGGGCGTACTGGGGCGTCGGCATCAGCGAGTCGATCGTCCGGGCCTCGCTGAACGCTGTGATCAGCGCGCTGAACCGCGCTGGCCGGCGCGCGAAACGGCTCGCTGGCACTGACTGAGATCCGGTAGACTTACGTCTATGCATCATCGCTGCTCCTAGCTCAACGGGCGACGCCCTAGGTGGCGTCTGACGGCGAATGTCCCTTTTGTGCCCGTTAGAGAACTTTCAGGAGCGAGTAGATTCCGATGATTTCCGTCAACGACGTTGAGCTGCGCGCTGGGGCGCGGCTGCTGATGGACGGCGTTTCCTTTCAGGTCGCGCCCGGTGACAAGATCGGCCTGGTCGGCAGGAACGGCGCGGGCAAGACGACGCTGCTCAGGGTGCTGGCAGGGGAGGGCCGCCCGCCGCGGGGGCCGTGCGCAGCTCGGGCACGGTCGGCTACCTGCCGCAGGACACCATGGTCGGTGACCTGAGCGTGCTGGCCACCGACCGGATCCTTCAGGCGCGCGGCCTCGACGAGGTGCTCGCGGGGATGCGGCGCGCCGAGGAGGGAATGGGTGCCGCCGACCCTGCGAAGCGCGATGCCGCCGTGCGCAGGTACGGCCAGCTGGAGGAGCGGCTCACGGTGCTCGGCGGCTACGCGGCCGAGTCGGAGGCCGCCGCGCTCGCCTCAAGCCTCGGACTGCCCGCCAAGGTGCTCAGGCAGCAGCTGAGCACGCTGTCGGGCGGTCAGCGCCGGCGCGTCGAGCTGGCGAGGATCCTCTTCGGCGGATCGCGGACGCTGCTGCTCGACGAGCCGACCAACCACCTCGACGCCGACTCGGTGAGCTGGCTCCGCGATCACCTGCGCACCTTCCGGGGCGGCCTGATCGTGATCAGCCACGACACCGACCTGCTCGCGGCCGTCGTCAACAAGGTGTACCACCTGGACGCCGACCGCACCGTGATCGACATCTACAACGTCGGCTGGCAGTCCTACCTGGACCAGCGCGAGACCGACGCCCGGCGGCGGCGCCGGGAACGGGTCAACGCCGAGCGGCAGGCGGCCGCGCTCAGCGCGCAAGCAGACAAGATGCGGGCCAAGGCGACGAAGGCCAGGGCCGCGCACAGCATGGCCAAGCGGGCGGAGAAACTACTCGCGGGGGTCAGTGCCGACCGCGCGCCTGACCGGGTTGCCAGGCTCCGCTTTCCCGATCCGGTCCACTGCGGGAAGGTGCCGATGACGGCTGCCGGGCTGTCGAAGTCCTACGGCTCGACCGAGGTGTTCACCGACGTCGACATGGCCGTCGACAAAGGAGCGCGGATCGTCGTGCTCGGGCTCAACGGCGCGGGCAAGACGACGCTGCTGAAGCTGCTCGCCGGGGTCGAGAAACCGGACACCGGCGAAGTCAGGCCCGGGCACGGGCTGCGAATCGGCTACTACGCGCAGGAACACGAGACGCTCGACAACGCCCGCACGGTCCTCGAGAACATGCGCACGGCCTCGCCCGAGCTCACCGAGGCCGATCAGCGCGGCATTCTGGGCTCGTTCCTGTTTTCCGGCGACGACGTGAGCAAGCCTGCCGGCGTGCTTTCCGGCGGCGAGAAAACAAGGCTTGCCCTGGCATTGCTCGTCGTATCGGGAGCGAACGTCCTGCTGCTCGACGAGCCGACCAATAACCTCGACCCGGGCAGCAGAGCCGAGATCCTGTCGGCGCTTAAGCGGTTCCAGGGCGCGATCGTGCTCGTCACGCACGACGAAGGCGCCGTTGAGGCGCTCGGGCCCGAGCGGGTGCTGCTGCTCCCCGACGGCGTGGAGGATCTGTGGAGTTCTGAGCTCACGGACCTGGTCGCGCTGGCCTGATCGGCGCCGCGCGCTCCGCGCATCAGGCGCGGAGCGCGCAACGCCCGCGATAGCCAGTAAATGTCGCAATTTTTTTGCTGCCGTGTGGGTAGCCGATCACGAGTTCATGCGTGATCATGGCGGGATACGGCAGCAAAGCCGCGGCCGGAGTTCACCGGGAGGAAGGCGTGACCGAAACTCTCAAGAAGGGCACTCGGGTAACCGGTGCCGATCGCACGAAACTGGCGTCCGAGCTCGAGAAGCGGTACAGCGCGGGGGAGAGCATCCGCGCCCTGGCCGCGTCGACTGGCCGGTCGTATGGCTTCATTCACCGGATCCTGGCCGAATCGGGAGTGAAGCTGCGCAGCCGGGGCGGTGCTACCAGAGGGCCTGCCAAGGCCAAGAGCTAATCCCGGTGGCAAGCAGCCAGAAGATACTCGCCGAAGGCGCGGTCAGGCTCGAAGTCGACGGTGAGGTAGCGTCGGTGACGCTGGCCCGGCCCGAGCGCCGGAACGCGATGACTCCTGCTATCTGGCACGCGCTCGCCGATATCGGCGCGAACCTGCCTGGCCAGGTCAGGGTCGTCGTCGTACGCGGCGAAGGGCCGTCCTTCTGCGCGGGTATCGACCTCAAGCTGCTCGCCGGCGGGAGCGGGGCCGGCGGCGACAACGTCGCCAGGGCGGAAGACGAGGACTTCGAGCAGCAGGTAGCCGGCTACCAGGCTGGCTATCTCTGGCTCACCGGACAGTCCATCGTCTCCGTCGCGGCCGTGCGGGGTCATGCCATCGGGGCCGGCTTCCAGCTAGCCCTGGCCTGCGACCTCCGAATCCTGGCCGACGACGCGAAGCTCTGCATGAAGGAGCCCGCGCTCGGGCTGGTTCCCGACCTGACCGGAACTAAGCCGCTCGTCGATATCGTCGGCCTGCCGCGGGCTCTGGAGATCTGCCTGACAACCCGGACGGTCGGTGCCGCCGAGGCGCTCGGGCTGCGCCTGGCCGAACTGGTGGTGCCCGCGGCCGAACTCGACGCGGCGGTGGCTGACCTGGTCGCCGCGCTGCTCGCGACCGACCCGGCCGCGGCGCGCGCCACCAAGGCGCTGCTCCGCCAGGCCGGCGGCAATTCGCTGGAGCAGCAGGCAGCGGCCGAACGGCGGGCCCAGGCGGCGCTGCTGCGCGGCCGCCTCCCCGGATAGCGCCGTGCCGCCCGGCTAGCCTCGCATTTCGCCCTTAGCTGACTGGGGAAGCGCTGCGGGCACTCCGGGGTTGGTGTCCACCATGACCTATGCCAGCTGGCGCGCGATCCATTCATTCTCCCGCGACAGATCGGTGGCGCATCAGCGGATCAAGCCAGGCACGGTTCGCCGGATCTTCTCCTACGCCAGGCCCTACCGCAGGCACCTGATCTTGTTCCTGCTGATCGTGGCGCTCGACGCGGTCGTGACGATCGCCGTGCCGCTGATGCTGCGCGGCCTGATCGACAACGGCATCCTGCCGCACAGGACTGGCGTCGTGCTCGCGATCGGATCGGCGGTCGCCGTGCTGGCGCTGCTCGACGCGGCGCTCTCGATCGGACAGCGGTGGTATTCGGCCAAGATCGGCGAGGGCCTGATCTTTGACCTGCGCACCGAGGTCTTCTCGCACGTGCAGAGGCAGCCGATCGCCTTTTTTACCAGAACGCAGACCGGGTCGCTGGTGAGCAGGCTGAACAGCGACGTGATCGGCGCGCAGCAGGCACTGACCTCGACGCTCTCATCCGTCGTCGCCAACGTGCTCTCGCTCGCGCTGGTGCTCGGCGCGATGATCTTGCTGTCCTGGCAGGTGACGCTGGTCGCGCTGGTGCTGGTACCGCTCTTTGTTTTTCCCGCCAGGCTGATCGGCCGCAAGCTGCAGCGGCTGACCAGGGAGTCGATGCAGCTTGACGCGGCGATGGGCTCGACGATGACCGAGCGGTTCAATGTCGCCGGGGCGATGCTGGTCAAGCTGTTCGGCCGGCCCGACGAGGAAGTCGACGTGTTCAGGCAGCGGGCAGGCCGGGTGCGCGACATCGGCGTCACGACGGCGATGTACGGCTCGACCCTCTTTATCTCGCTGACGCTGCTGGCGTCGCTGGCCACGGCGGTCGTGTACGGGCTGGGCGGCGTCCTGGTCATCGACAACATCTTCAAGATCGGGACGCTGGTCGCGCTGGCCGCGCTGCTCAGCCGGCTGTACGGGCCGATCACCTCGCTGTCCAATGTCCAGGTCGACGTGATGACCGCGCTGGTGAGCTTCGACCGGGTCTTCGAGGTACTCGATCTCAAGCCGCTGATCACCGACGCCGAGAACGCGACGACGCTCGACGCCGGCGCGGCGGCTCCGGCGATCGAATTCGATGACGTCAGGTTCAGGTACCCGACGGCCGCCGAGATCTCGCTGGCCTCGCTCGAGTCGATCGCCTTGCCCGTGCCCGAGCACGCCGACGCCAACGCCGAGGTGCTGCGCGGCGTGACGTTCGGTGCTCCGGCCGGGAAGCTGACGGCGCTGGTGGGGCCGTCAGGAGCCGGGAAGACGACGATCACCCAGCTTGTGGCCAGGCTGTACGATCCCGACTCGGGCACGGTCACGATCGGCGGGACGGACATCAGGACCGTCACCCAGAATTCCCTGCACGACGTGGTCGGCGTGGTGACGCAGGACGCCCACATGTTCCACGACACGATCAGGGCCAACCTCGCCTACGCCAAGCCCGGCGCGACCGAGCGCGAGCTCATCGACGCCTGCGCCGCCGCTCAGATCTGGCCGCTGATCTCCGGCCTGCCCGATGGCCTCGACACGGTCGTCGGTGATCGCGGCTACCGGCTGTCCGGCGGCGAGAAGCAGCGGATCGCGCTCGCCAGGCTGCTGCTCAAGGCCCCGTCGGTGGTCGTGCTTGACGAGGCGACGGCACATCTGGATTCCGAATCAGAAGTCGCGGTGCAGCGGGCGCTCGCCACGGCGCTCGCCGGGCGGACCTCGCTGGTCATCGCGCACCGGCTGTCGACCATTGTGCAGGCCGATCAGATCCTGGTGATCGACGAAGGCCAGGTGGTGGAGCGCGGTACGCATTCCGAACTGCTCGCCGCCTGCGGGCTCTACCGGGATCTGTACCAGACTCAGTTCGCCCGCCAGGAGAGCGGTGCCGCCGAGCCCGCGGCCGCGGCGGACCAGGCGGTCGGGACTCCCGCCTAGGCCCGCCGCGACGCGGGGTTCAGTCCGGCCGGGTCAGTCAGGCGCGCCTGCGGCCCCGCTCAAGGCCGGTCATGCGCAGCAGGATCAGCACGATGATGGCCCCCACGATCGAGCCGAGTATGCCGACAGTGTGGAAGCGGGCTGGGGCTAGCCGGTGGAACTCGATGAGGTTCCACAGGAATCCGCCCACGAACGAGCCGGCGACGCCCAGCAGGATGGTGCCAAGCAGCCCGATCGAGTCGCGGCCGGGCACGAGCAGCCGGGCAACCGCGCCGGCTATGAGCCCGACGATGATCAGAACCACAATGTAGGTAAGCATGACCGTTTACTACCATGAATTTGGTTACCTATTCGGGACCTGACCGGACTGGCGTCACTGGTCAGGGCACTCCGCCGCGGTGCCACACTTGGTTCCAGCCATGCCAACACGCTCGTACATCCTTGTCGTCAATGGGCGAAAGGTCCGCCAGCCGGTCTTCGTGATCGGCGCCCCCGCATCCGGAGCGGACCTGCTCGCGCGTGCGCTCAAGCGCAGCAAGGGCTTTCACTTCACGATCGGCCAGCCGAGCGTGGTGAACGTCGTCTACGCCTTCGCGCGGACGCCGTCGATCCAGCAGGGCCGGGATGACGCGGCGGCGACCGTGCTGCGCGACGCGTTCGCGCAGGCCTGGCAGGTTACCCCGGAGGCCTGCCTGACCTGCCAGGCGGAGTGCCGGCAGGCCAGGGCGGCGAAGGAGCCCGGCATCTGCGTGGACGAGCGCGAGATCGCCCGGTACGGCGACGCGACGCCCGCGCTGATGTACTGCGCCGAAGCGCTGATCGACGCGTTCCCTGACGCGAAGATTGTCCAGATCATCCGGGATGGCCGCGACGTCGTCGCCGCGATGATGTCGGATCCGGCCGAGCTGGCCTGGTTCCGCGGCGGCATCGCGAACGTCGAGGCCGAGTTCCCCAACCCGTTCTACGGCACCGAAACCGAGGCGGACCGCGAAGGATGGCAGAAGCTCACCGCCGCCGGCAAGTGCGCGATGCGCTGGCGGGGCTCGGTGCACAAGCTCGCCAGGCTGCGCAATTCGCTCACGGCGGACCAGCTGACCACCTTCCGCTATGAGCAGATGGTGGCGGAGCCGCAGAACACAGCCGCCGCCCTGTCGGACTTCATCGAGGCCAAGGTCGGCCGGATCGACGTCGGCCAGCGCGCCAAGGAGGTCAACAGCTGGCGGCGCCTGCTCAGCCCCGCGCAGCTCGCCGAGGTCGAGCGCATCGCCGGCCAGCAACTGCGCCGCGTCGGCTACGGCAACTAGCGCTTCGTGCGGTCTGCTGTCAGGACCTTGCCGGGCAGCGGGGCTAGCGGGCGGTGGGCTCGTCGGAGGCGGCGCTGGCGCGGCGGGTGTACTCGGGGGCGTGGCCGCTGAGGTTCAGTGCCGCCTGGATGAGTGGCACGTGGCTGAACGCCTGCGGGAAATTGCCTACCTGCCGGTCGTACCTCGGGTCGTATTCCTCGGCCAGCAGGCCGAGGTCGTTGCGCAGGCCAAGCAGCTTGTCGAACAACGCGCGGGCCTCGTCGTGGTCGCCGATCAGGGCGAGCGCGTTGACCAGCCAGAAGCTGCACGCCAGGAAGGCGCCCTCGGAACCCGGCAGCCCGTCGACCGCCCCGCCCGCCTTGTCCGGCCGGCCAGCGGAGTAGCGCATGACCAGGCCGTCCTTCATCAGCTCGCGCTTGACCGCGTGAACGGTCGAGACGACCCGTTCATCGCCGGGCGGCAGGAAGCCCACCTCGGGGATGATCAGGACGGCGGCGTCGAGTTCCTGGCTGCCGTAGTACTGGGTGAAGGTGCCCAGGCTCGGGTTGTAGCCGCGCTCGCAGACCTGGGCGTGGATCTCGGCCCGCACGCGGGTCCACCGTTGCATTTCCGACGCGCTGCAGTCGACCAGGCCGTCTTGCGCCAGCCGCAGCCTGCGGTCGAAGGCGACCCAGGCCATCACCTTGGAGTGCACGAAATGCCGGCGCGGCCCGCGCACCTCCCAGATGCCCTCGTCGGGCTCGTCCCAGTGCCGCTCGAGGAACTCGAGCAGGTGGTCGATCAGCGACACGGTGTGCCGGTCGAACCGCAGGCCCGCCTGGCAGCCCAGCATGAACGCGTCGATGACCTCGCCGTAGACATCGAGCTGCCGCTGGTCGACGGCGCCGTTGCCGATCCTGACCGGCGCTGATCCCTCGTAGCCCGGCAGCCAGTCGGCCGTCCACTCGGCCAGCCTGCGCTCGCCGGCCACGCCGTACATGATCTGCACGTCGGCCGCCGACCCGGCGATCGTCCGGCCCAGCCAGTCGCGCCAGGCCGCGGCTTCGTGCGTGAAGCCGGTCCTCAGCAGCGCCTCGAGCACGATCGTGGCGTCGCGAAGCCAGCAGTACCGGTAGTCCCAGTTGCGCACGCCGCCGATGTCCTCGGGCAGGGAAGTCGTCGGCGCGGCGACGATGCCGCCGGTGGGCGCGTAGGTCAGCGCCTTGATCGTGATCAGCGACCTGAGCACGGCGTCGGCGTACTCGCCGTGGTACTCGCACGAGCCAACCCAGTCGGTCCAGAAGGCCAGGGTCTGCTCCAGGGCCGCGTGCGCGTCGATCGCCTTCGGCCGCTCCGAGAAGTGCGAAGGCTGCCAGGTCAGCACGAACGGCAGCCGTTCCCCGGCGCGGACCTTGAACGCGGCGGAATGGGCGCGGCCATGCGCTTCCAGCCGCACCGGCGCGTCGATCCACGCTGAGTCGGGGCCGGCGACCGCGTGAATGCCATGCCCGGCCCGGCGCACCCACGGCACGATCCGGCCGTAGCCGAACCTGAGGCTGACCGCGCACTTCATGTCCACTGTGCCGGTCACGCCTTCGACGATCCGCACGAGCGCGGTCTCGGCCTCGCCTCGGGGCGGCTGGTTACTTCGCTGCGCCTGGTCGCCGCGCTGCAGCATGAAGTCCGTGACCCGCGCCGTGCCGGTCTCGGTATGCCACAGCGTGGTCAGGACCAGGGTGTTCTGGCGGTAACTCCACTCGGACTGGCAGTCGCCGGCCGGGCGGATCGTCCAGTGACCGTGCGAGGAGTCGCCGAGCAGCGAGGCGAAGACGGCGTCGGAGTCGAACCGGGGCAGGCAGAGCCAGTCCACCGATCCGTTCCGGTTCACCAGCGCCGCGGTGTGCATGTCGCCGATGAGCGCGTGATCCTCGATGAGCTGGCCGGCAGTGCTGGCAGGACTAAGGGGGGTTGCCTGCGTCATGGTCGCTCCTTCCGCATGGCTAGCCGGGCTGCTTCTACCACGCCGGGGCGGGCCTAAGCTATAGCCGTGCTCAGGCCAGGAATCCCCGTTCGTCCAGCCGCGGTCACGATCGTCGCTGTCATCGCTCTCGCGGCTGGCGTCAGTGGCTGCGCCAAGTTCGACGCCGCGCTCGGTCAGCAGTGGATAGAAGTGACGTTCGCGCCGAACACTAGTATTGCCGCCGCCAGGCACATCACGTCGGTCTGTTCGCATATCCCCAACGTTCGCCTGGACGGCCGGGTCAAGGCGACAACCGCGCAGCGCGGATTCGTCGGCTCGGTCCGGTACGACGACACCAGGGCGACCGACGCGCAGCAGACCCTGCTTCAGCAGTGCCTCTCCCGGTTCCCCAAGGCCGTGCAGGGCTTTACCCAGATGGATGAGGGCGACAGCGGCTGAGGGGCGATGGCGGCTGACCGATACAGCGGCGGCAGCCGCGGGTAGCTAGCCGGCGACGGGGTACGGTCGGCTCCGCCGCGCCGGCCAGCCGGGCCGCGCCGGCCAGCGAAAGTAATTTCGACCGTAACCGGGTGTTCACCTGCGGCGCCGTATACTAGTTTCCTAGTATAGAGATCTAGATACTATGTTGATCAGAAACATGGACAGTAATCGGCAACTGGAGGCATCATGAGGCGCGCGTTCGTCGCGGCCGGCGTCGCGGCAGGGATCGTGGCAACCACGGCCATGGCGGCCGGCTGCTCTTCCTCATCGGCGGCAGCAAACTCAGACCCGAAGGGCTCGTCGGGTGCGCCGGTGGTACTCCGGCTCGGATTCCTGACGAACATCACGCATGCCCCCGCGCTGATCGGGATCAACAAGGGCTTCTTCGCCAGGGAGCTCGGCAAGAACGTCGAGCTGGAGGTCAAGCCGTTCAGCACCGGCACGCAAGAGGCCACCGCCCTGCTCGCTGGCCAGCTGGACGCCGCCTACGTCGGTCCCAATCCGGCGATCAAGGCCTGGCAGACCTCGCACGGCACGCTGATCCGCGTGATCTCGGGAGCCGCCTCGGGGGGCGCGGCCCTGGTCGTCAAGAAGGGCATCACGAGCCCGGCCCAGCTCAAGGGCCAGAAGCTGGCTACCCCGTCGCTTGGCAACACCCAGGACGTGGCGCTGCGTTACTGGCTGGGCCAGCATCACCTGACCACCAACCAGACTGGCGGCGGCCAGGTGCCGATCACCCCGATCACTCCCAACTCGGCCGCGGTGCTGCAGTTCAAGTCGGGCCAGATCGCGGGCGGCTGGGAGCCGGCGCCCTACGACATCGAGATGGTGCAGGACGGCGGGCATGTCCTTGTCAACGAGGCCAGCCTGTGGCCGCAGGGCCAGTTCGTCACCACGAACCTGGTCGTCACCTCCAAGTTCCTGGCCGCGCACCCCGCCACGGTGACCGGGCTGCTCAAGGGCCAGCTCGACGCGAACAACTACATCCACAACGACCAGGGGGCGGCCGAGGCCGCGGCCAACGCCGAGCTGACCTCCCTGCTCGGCAAGGGCCTGTCGAGCGGCATCCTCGCGGCGGCGTTCAAGGAGATCACGTTTACCGACGACCCGATCGCCTCCTCGCTCGAGGCTGACGCCCAGCACGCGACTTCTGTCGGGCTGCTCAGCCCGGTCAAGAACGTGCCTGGCCTGTACGACCTCGGGCCGCTCAACTCCCTGCTGCAAGCCGCTGGCCAGCCGCAGGTGAAATCGTGAGCGTGCTGCAGCGGCGCGGGTCGCCGCCAGCCGGGGGCCAGGTGAGCGAGCCGCGCACCGGCGCCGCCATCACGCTGACCGAGGTCTCGAAGGTCTACGGCCGGGGGCCGGGCGCCGTCCTGGCGGTCGACAAGCTGTCGCTGACCGTCGGGACGGGTGAGTTCGTCTGCCTCATCGGCGCCTCGGGGTGCGGCAAGTCCACCTTGCTCTCGATGGTCGCCGGCCTGGACCGTCCGACATCAGGACAGATCGACACCGGCGGCCGGCGGGTGTCGATCATGTTCCAGGAGCCGGCGCTGTTTCCCTGGCTCACCGCGCGCAAGAACGTCGAGCTAGCCTTGCGGGCGCGCCAGGTGCCCAAGCAAGAGCGCAGGCAGAGGGCGGCTGAGCTGCTCGGCGCCGTGCACCTGGCCGACTTCGCCGACAAGCGGCCGCACGAGCTGTCGGGCGGCATGCGGCAGCGGGTCGCGCTCGCCCGGGCGCTGGCCCAGGACGCCGACGTGCTGCTGATGGACGAGCCGTTCGGCGCGCTCGACGCGATGACCAGGGACCTGCTGCACGACGAGCTCGAGCGGATCTGCGCGGAACGGTCGCTGACCGTCCTGTTCGTCACCCATAACGTCCGCGAGGCGGCGCGGCTGGGCGATCGCGTCGTCGTGCTCAGCAGCCGTCCAGGCCGCGTCATCGAGGAGTACAAGGTGAGCAGGACCGGGCCGAGGCGGATCGACTCGGTGCAGGTCGCCGAGCTGGCCAGCACGGTCACCGACCGGCTGCGCGAGGAGATGAGACGCCATGGCAGCTAGCACCCAGACCCAGGCGCGGAACTCCGCGATCGCCGGGCTCGACAGCCTTGAGCTCGCGCAGCAGCAGGCGGGCAGCAAGTCAGCCAGGATCGCGAGGAAGCTGTGGACCGCGACCTGGCCCAAGCTGCTCGCGATCGCCATCGTGCTGGCCGCCTGGCAGCTCTTCTACGCGGCCAACTTCCACGGCGACACCGCGTCCGGGCTGGTCAAGGGCCCGGCGACCACGCTGCACAACCTGGGCAGTCAGCTCGGCCACGCCCAGCTCTGGCAGGCCATCCAGACCACGGTGCAGACGGCGGTCACGGGCTACGTGCTCGCCCTGGCGATCGGGTCGCTGATCGGCGCGGTCGTGTCGCGCATTGCGCCGCTTCGCGCGGCGGTTGGCTCGATCATCAGCGGGCTGCAGACCATGCCGTCGATCGCCTGGTTCCCGTTCGCGATCATCCTGTTCGGTACCAACGTGTCGGCGATCTTGTTCGTGATGGTGCTCGGCGCCGCGCCGTCGATCGCCAACGGGCTGATCACGGGCGTGGACTACACCCCGCCGCTGCTGCTGCGGGCGGGCCGGACGATGGGGCTGAGCGGGATCGCGCTCTACCGCCACCTGATCCTGCCCGCCTCGCTGCCCGCCTACGTGGCCGGCATGAAGCAGGGCTGGGCGTTCTCCTGGCGCAGCCTGATGGCCGGTGAGCTGCTGGTGCTGATCGTCGGTCACCTGTCGCTCGGCGTGCTGCTGAACACCGCGCAGGACAACCAGGACCTGTCCGGCGCGATCTCCGTCATGATCGTCATCCTCGTCATCGGCATCGTCGTCGACATGATCTTCAGCAAGGCTGACCTGACGGTCAGGCGCCGCCGGGGCCTGCTCGACGCCTCGCAAACGTCCTGAGAGCACCGGGCCCTGACATGCCGGGCCGGTGGCGTCCAGTGGCCCGGACGTCACCGGCCCACGCGGCGGCAGCGGCTCAGGCCGGCCGCGAGCACTCGCTCCTTGCCCGCGTACACGTTCATCGAGCCGCCGCGCAGGAAGCCGACCAGCGTCAGCCCGGCCTGCTCAGCCAGTTCGGCGGCCAGCGACGATGGCGCCGAGACCGCGGCGAGCACCGGGAACCCCGCGAGCACCGCTTTCTGCACCAGCTCGAACGACGCGCGCCCGGAGACCAGCAGCACCTGGCCGCGCATCGGCAGCCGGCCGGACCGCAGCGCCCAGCCGACGACCTTGTCGACCGCGTTGTGCCTGCCCACGTCCTCGCGCAGGCAGGCCAGCTCGCCGCCGGGCCCGAACACCGCGGCCGCGTGCAGCCCGCCCGTGCTGGCGAATACTCGCTGGGCGTTCTTGGCCGCGTCCGGCAATGATGCGAGCAGCGCAGGCGAGATGGTGGCCTTGTCTTCTTTCAAATCCCAGATTTGCTGAACGGATAGCTCGGCGGCACTCGCCTTGCCGCACACGCCGCACGCGCTCGTGGTCATGAAGTTCCGGCGCGGGGCGGAGGCGGCCGCCCGGCCATCATGAAGGCGCACGTCGACAATGTTGCCGAGCCCGTCGTGGCCGGCGTGGCCGCAGGCGGTGCCGTCGCACAGGCGGATCTCGGCCAGGTCGGCCTGGCTTTTGATGATGCCCTCGCTGAACAGGAACCCGGCCGCCAGGTCGATGTCGTCGCCCGGCGTGCGCATGGTCAGGGTGACGGCCTCGCCGCCGACCCTGATGCCGAGCGGTTCCTCGGCGGCGAGCAGGTCTGGCCGTTCGGTGACTGTGATGTGCGCGCCGGCCGCGCCCACGGAAGCCGGGCCGGCATCGGGCAGCCTGATCTTCGTGACCCGCCGGCGTGCGGTTCTGCTGCTCATGCTGTGCTCCTGACGATGGCCTCCGGCCCGGCCTGTGACAGCATCGAGGCTACGTGCTTTGATAGCAAATGTGCAGCGACGCATCCGCGTGGTTAACTGGCCGGTCTACCGGCAGCTGACTGGTGCCGACCGGCTGGGCCGGGGCCAGGCCGTCAGGTCGCCGCACACCGAGGCCGCGCGGCCGCGCACCGAGACCGCCGAGCGCGTGGTCTCCTCGATCTGCCCGTACTGCGCGGTCGGCTGCGGGCAGAAGGTGTACGTGTCGCTGTCGGGCGGCAAGGAGACGGTCAGCCAGATCGAGGGCGACCCGGACTCGCCGGTCTCGCGCGGGCGGCTGTGCCCCAAGGGGGCCGCGAGCAAGCAGCTCGTGACGCACTCGGGGCGGCAGACGAAGGTGCTGTACCGGCGGCCGTTCGGCACCGAGTGGGAGTCGCTCGGGCTTGACGAGGCGATGGACATGATCGCCGACCGGGTGCTGTCCACCCGGGCGGCCACGTGGCAGGAGTCAGTCGACGGCGAGCGCTCGGCGCGGACGCTCGGGTTCGCCTCGCTCGGCGGGGCAACGCTCGACAACGAAGAGAACTACCTGATCAACAAGCTCTGGACGGCGCTCGGCGCGATCCAGATCGAGAACCAGGCGCGGATATGACACTCCGCCACTGTCCCCGGTCTGGGGACTAGCTTCGGGCGCGGCGGCGCCACGACTTTCCCGCGCGACCTGACCAACTCCGACTGCATCGTCATCTGCGGGTCGAACATGGCCGAGTGCCATCCGGTGGCGTTCCAGTGGGTGGTGGAAGCCAAGCGGCGCGGTGCGACGGTCATCCACGTCGATCCCCGGTTCACCAGGACCAGCGCGCTGGCGTCGATGCACGTGCCGACCAGGGCCGGCGGGGACATCGTGTTCCTGGGCGGGCTGATCAACTACGTGCTGTCCGGCGGGCACGAGTTCCGCGAGTACGTCACCGCTTTTTCGAACGCGGCCGACATCCTGGCCGAGGACTTCGTCGATGCGGAGGACGGCGGCGGGCTCTTCTCCGGCTACGACCCGGCGACCCGGACGTATGACAACGCGACCTGGCAGCCGACCGGGGAGCGCGACGCCACGCTGAACCACCCGCGCTGCGTGTTCCAGGTGCTGAAGCGGCATTTCGCCCGGTACACGCCTGACCTGGTCGAGCGGGTCTGCGGGATCGGCGCGCGGATTTCGACCGGATCGCGCGCACGCTGGTGGAGTGCAGCGGCCGGGAGAAGACGACCGCCTGGGTGTACGCGGTCGGCTGGACGCAGCACTCGACCGGGGTGCAGCACATCAGGACCGCCTCGATCCTGCAGACGCTGCTCGGCAACATGGGCCGGCCAGGCGGCGGCATCATGGCGCTGCGCGGGCACGCGAATATTCAGGGTGCGACGGACATACCGACGCTGTTCCACCTGCTGGGCGGGTACCTGCCGATGCCGGTGCCCGGCGAGAGCCTTGACGCGTTCCTTGGCCGGATACCGGATACCGGGTTCTGGGGCAACAAGCGGGCGTACCTGGTCAGCATGCTCAAGGCGTGGTTCGGCGACGCGGCGCGCTCTGACAACGACTTCTGCTTCGGGTACCTGCCGCGCATCACCGGCGACCACGGCACGTACCGGACCACGCTGGACATGATCGACCGCAAGGTCAAGGGCTACTTCCTGCTGGGGGAGAACCCTGCCGTCGGGTCCGCCGGGGGGCGGCTGCAGCGGCTGGCGCTGGCCAACCTGGAGTGGCTGGTGGTCAAGGACCTGACGCTGATCGAGTCGGCCACGTTCTGGCGGAACTCGCCCGAGATCGAGTCCGGGGAACTGGTGACCGCGCGGATCCCGACCGAGGTGTTCTTCCTGCCGGCCGCGTCGCACGTGGAAAAGGACGGCAGCTTCACTAACACGCAGCGGCTGCTGCAGTGGCACGCCAAGGCGCTCGACCCGCCGGGCGACGCGCGGAGCGACTTGTCGTTCATCTATGACCTGGGCAAGCGGATCAGGGCCAGGCTGGCCGGCTCTCCTGCTGTTCGCGACCGGCCCGTGCTCGACCTGACCTGGGACTACCCGGAGGAGGGACCGCTCGCGGAGCCATCGGCCTCGGCCATCCTTGCGGAGATCAACGGGTTCGGGGCCGACGGGTCGCCACTGTCGTCGTTCGTGCAGCTCCTTGACGACGGGTCCACTACCTGCGGGTCCTGGATCCACGCCGGGGTGTTCGCTGGCGGGGTCAACCAGGCGGCGCGGCGCCGGCCGCAGTCCGAGCAGTCGTGGGTCGCTGGCGAGTGGGGCTGGGCCTGGCCAGCCAACCGGCGGATCTTGTACAACCGGGCGTCGGCCGATCCGCAGGGCCGGCCCTGGAGCCCGGCCAAGGCCTACGTCTGGTGGGACTCCGGCGCCGGCGAGTGGACCGGGCACGATGTGCCTGACATCGAGAAGGCCAAGCCGCCTTCGTTCGTGCCCGAGGCCGGGGCGCGGGCACAGGCGGCGCTCGCCGGGGCCGACGCTTTCATCATGCAGGCCGATGGCAAGGCGGCCCTGTTCGTGCCCAAAGGGCTCGCGGACGGCCCGCTCCCGGCGCACTTCGAGGCCGCTGAGTCGCCGATCCGCAACCGCGTCTACCAGCAGGACGGCAGCCCGGTGTCGATCGGCTACAGCGACCGGCGGGCAACCAGGGGGCAGCTCGCGGGGCACGCGGCGACGTTCCCCTACGTCGTGACGACCTACCGGCTGACCGAGCATCACACGGCGGGGTCCATGAGCCGGACCCTCGGCCGGCTGGCCGAGCTCCAGCCCGAGCTGTTCTGCGAGATCTCGCCGGCCCTGGCGGCCGAGCGCGGCCTGGACAATGGCGGCTGGGCCACGATCGTGACGGCCAGGGCCGCGATCGAGGCACGGGTGCTCGTGACCAGGCGCAACCGGCCGCTGCGGATTCCCGGCGAGGGCGTGATCCACCAGGTGGGCCTGCCGTACCACTGGGGCGGGGAGGGCCTGGTCACCGGCGACTCGGTCAACGACCTGCTGCCCGTGCTGCTCGACCCCAATGTGTACATCCAGGAAAGCAAGGTCGCGACGTGCGACATCAGGCCGGGGCGCCGGCCGCGTGGCGCTGACCGGATGAAGCTCGTGCGGGAGTACCGCTCGCGGGCGGGCCTGGACGCCGAATGGGAGCCGGGGACCGGGGCGGCGGCCGAGACCGGTCATCCGGCGGCTCCCGGCGGGACGGAGCATCATGACCAGTAACCGGCTGTACGGGCGGCTCGACGACGTGTCCGCCGAGGCCGGATACGACGGCGGGCATCCCGCGCGGGTCGGGTTCTTTACCGATACCAGCGTCTGCATCGGCTGCAAGGCGTGCGAGGTCGCCTGCAAGGAGTGGAACGGGCTGCCCGACCCTGAGTCGGACCTGCTGCGGCTCACCGGGATGTCGTACGACAACACCGGCGCCCTGGGGTCCAACGCGTGGCGGCACGTGGCGTTCATCGAGCAGGCGGTACCGCCGGCGGCGGCGTCGCTGTCACGCGACCCGGGGCTGGCAGGCGACTCGGCGCTGTCGGTCGACGGGGACGGCGACCTGATCATCTCCGTGCCTGCCGATGGTGCCGGGGTGGCTGACGGCGCTGACAGCGGCGCCACTCGCTGGCTGATGGCGTCCGACGTGTGCAAGCACTGCACGCACGCGGCCTGCCTCGACGTCTGCCCGACCGGCGCGCTCGTGCGGACCGAGTTCGGCACCGTGATCGTGCAGCCTGACGTCTGCAACGGCTGCGCGTACTGCGTGTCCGCGTGCCCGTTCGGCGTGATCGACCGGCGCGAGGACGACGGCCGGGCCTGGAAGTGCACGATGTGCTACGACCGGCTGCGCGGCGGCCTCGAGCCGGCCTGCGCGAAGGCCTGCCCGACCGACTCGATCCAGTTCGGCCCGCTCGACGAGTTGCGCGTGGTGGCGCGGGAGCGGCTGGCCGAGCTGCACGCGGCCGGGGTCACCGAGGCCAGGCTGTACGGCGATGACCCTGACGACGGAATCGGCGGGGCGGGAGCTTTCTTCCTGCTGCTCGATGAGCCGCAGGTGTACGGACTGCCTCCGGACCCGGTGGTCACCACGAAGGATCTGCCTTCGATGTGGCGCTGGGCCGGCGTGGCGGCCGGGGTGGTCGTGGCCGGCGTATTCGCGGCATTCGCCGGAAAGCGGAGATGAGGCTGGCGTGACCGAGCAACCGCAGGTGCCGCCGGCGGACTTCGAGTCCTACTACGGCCGGCCGATCCTGAAGGTCACCCGCTGGCGCGAGCCGCACCTGCCCGCGTACTTGTTCCTCGGCGAGTTGTCGGGGGCGGCGGCCGTGCTTGGCGTCGCCGCCGGCGCGGCCGGGCGGCCCGGCCTGGTGCGGGCGGGCAGGCTGGTCGCGGCGGCCGCCGCGCAGGGAGGCGCCGCGTTCCTGACGGCCGAGCTTGGCCGGCCTGAGCGGTTCCTGAACATGCTGCGGGTCGCCAAGCCGACCTCGCCGATGAGCATGGGCTCGTGGATCCTGGTCAGCCATAGCGCCCTGACCGGCGCCGCCGCGGCTAGCTCGGTGACGGGGCGACTTGGCAGGCTTGGCAGTCTCGCGGGGGCCGGATCGGCCGTCACCGGCCCGCTCCTCGCCGCCTATCCGGGCGTGCTGCTGGCAAACACCGCCGTCCCCGCCTGGCACAGCTCGCACCGTGAGCTTCCGCTGCTGTTCGCCGGCGGCGCGCTCACGGCGGCGGCCGCTGCCGCGCTCGTCGCCGGCGCCCTGTCCGGTGATCCTTCCGATGTCGGTCCGGCTCAGCGGCTCGCGCTGGTCGGTGCCGCCATCGAAGGCGCGGCCGAGCTCGCGCTCGAGCGCCGCACCGACATCGCCGCCGAGCCCTACAAGGAAGGTGAAGGCGCGAGGCTGCTGAACGGCGCCCGGCTGGCGACCGTCAGCGGCGCGGCCGCGGCCCTGTTCGCCCGGCGCAGCAGGGTCGCCGCCGTTACCGCCGCGGCTCTGCTGGTGGGCGGCGGCCTGTGCGCGAAGGTCGCGGTGCTGCGGGCCGGCGTGGCGTCGGCGAAGGACCCGAAGTACGTAGTCCAGACCCAGAGGACGGGCAGAAGCGACAAATAACGTATCACCGATTTGGTGTAGGTCCGCGGTCAGTTGGCCGCCTCAATTGCCTTTTAGTCTCGAATAGTCACAAGATTGTGAATCCTCGGGTTGCGCAGGGCGGCGATGACATCGGTTCCCAGGATGTCCTCCGCGCCGAGCATGGGAGCGCAGAGAATCATCGCATGCACCGGCGAGTGTAAAAGGCATTGAGCCGACCTCTGATAAGATCTGCTCTATTCAGTCCAAATGTGCGAATGGTTGCGGAGCCTTTGTCGGAGAGTTCGCGGTATTCGCCGGTGCTAAGTACGAGCCGTATGTGGTCGCTTGGGTCTTCGCGTGTCGGATCCACAAGTAGGCATTGACCTGCGTTGTCACACGGATACCGGTCGCGTTTCTGGTTACTATTGCAGAAGCTGCAGGCGAGGAGATGGTTAAGCCAGTCGAATGTCCGGAGCGGCGTCCGGTGGATAGGATCGAAATGATCGATATCTGTGCCCAGGTTGTCACCGCAGTACATACATCGACGTACACCGAGCGCCATAACCTCAAGGCGCTGACGGATCTCGCGCTGCTCCGTCCTGGCGGCTTTCCATGCATGCCGGGCGTCTTGGGGTGTCGCGCTTCCCTCGGCCAGCCGCACTGTCCGCTTCTGCAAACGTAACGTCAGGTCCGCATCGAGTTCCATTCGATCGATCTGGATCACTGCTCAACTCCGAGGCGGGCAGCTGCCTCGACGGCTCTGGTGCTCAGCGAGCTTGAGACTGTCTCGCGCAGCGACTTGAACTCATCAACCTCCTCTGCCGACGCCGAACCTTCGAGCACCTTGAGCTCGAGGTCACCAAGCCTGCGTCGCAGCTTGATGGCATCATCAGAATATGGGGTGCTGATTCCGAACAGTTCTGTTAGGACAGCGTCGTCGCCGCTGCCGTATCTGACACGGTCCTGCAAGTCCTGGCTGGCGACGTTGGGTGGCTGATCCTGTAGTGGTCCATGGAGCACAATCAGGCCGTTGGGGTCGGCGCTCTGGCAGATATAAGGGCTATGAGTCGTAACGATAAACTGGATTTGCGGAAAATGCTCTTTAAGCCAGGTTCCGATAGTTTGCTGCCAGCTCACGTGCAGATGCGCATCAATTTCATCGATAAGCACAATGCCTGGATAATTCAGTACTGGAATTCCATCTTGGCGTTCGATTTTGAGACTACGGTAAGATAGTCGCATCTGGTAGATGATGTCCACTACAAGAGCGGTAACTGCCCTGTAGCCGTCACTCATCTCGCGCAGAGGGTAGTCACGGTTGGCACGTGAGACCCACAAGCCGTCTGAATCGACGCGAGATATATTAAATTCATCCGGCAGCAGTCCGTCCCCGAGCAGCGTCATCGCTGCTTTCATGAGGCCAGTGGCGCCGGCACGCTTTTCTAGCTGATAGAGATGCTGCTCGATCAGCCAGTCAACAGCGTCGGCGAGGGACGCTTCTTCGTTGAACAGCGATGCTATTGCCTGAGGTAGAACTGACGACCGTTTTCTTCGTGACCGCCAGTTTGCGGCGCCGCCGAGATGCCGGAACGGGCCGTATCCAGCATAAAACCAACCGGATGAATGAGATAGGCTGATATTGCTGCCTCGGGCGATCGAGTCGATACCGACGCCACCGAGTTCCAAATCAAGTGAATCTGGATCGTCGCCTGGTGATTGCTCTGATTTTTTGAGACTTATCCAAACTTTGGGTTCATCATCAAGCAAGTCAAATAGCGTTTCCTGATATGAGTCCTCCGCAGAGGGTCGAAGGACGGCGTCGATCTTGCTTATTTCACTTCCTCTAGTCATCCAATCGCTAAGATTCGGAATCAGGCCGACTGCTCTGGGCCCGGCGAGCGCAAACGCGGCGGCTTGGAGAAGCGTCGATTTTCCTGAGCCATTACGACCGGCAATGACGGTCCAGCCTGCCAGCGAACCATCTGGACGACTGAGATCTAGGTCCACGGATCGGTTCCCGTGGAAGCTGCGCACGCCAGATATCGTCAGTCGGGCGATATGCACTGCAACCTCCACTAACGGATCTTGACCCCTCACCAACTGTAGTGCGTGAGACTTCCCCAGCTTTGCCGCTTGCCGGCATGGTGAACCGGCCATCGCGTAGGACCTATGCGGGCAACTAGCTAGGCGGGTCCCTCGGTGACGATTGGGACTGGCGCGGTGGCGGCTGCCGGGGTGGCGAGGTACTCGTCGCCGGTCGGATCGGCTGAGCCAGTTATCAGCGGGGAGCGGCCTAGCACCGCGATGCCGGCGCACATGACGGCCAGGGCCAGCACCTGCAGTGCTGCGAACAGCGGACCCGAGCGCAAGTGCTCGCTGAACGCCGTGACCCCGATCACGATGCTGACCAGCGGGTTAACCACGACGTTGGCGGTGCGGGAGGCGGTGATCGGCCCGGCGTGCAGCGCGCCTTGCAGGACAAACAGCCCGGCGGCTCCGGTGAGACCCAGCAAGTACGGGTCCACGGTGAGGAAAAGGTGCAGCCAGCCGCCGGTCCGCAAGACAGTGGTCAGATCCTTGGTGACCGCCGCGTTGTAGGCGAACAGCACGGCTGAAGCCGCACCCAGGGCGGCGGCCCGCCACCAGCGCGGACCGGTGCGGCCGGCGCCCACCAAGGCCAGCGCGCCGACGACGGTGAGCGCGGAAACCAGCGTCCAAGCCAGGTTGTCCGGCCTTCCCTTGCCGGCGGCGGGAGCGGCCGCCGCGAAGAATCCCGCCAGCCCGGCGACAATGCCCACGACCCCGATGACCTCGCGCCGCCCAATCTGGCGGTTGAATCCGATCACCAGAATGGCGACGAGGAAGATCAACTCGGTGGTGAGCACTGGTTGCACCACGTCGAGCTGGCCGAAGCGCAGCGCCGACGCCTGGAACCCGAAGTTGCCGAGCATCAGCGCGAACCCGAAGAGCCAGCCGCGCTTGCGCAGCGCGTGCGTCATCACCCGGGGACTGAGGCTGTTCGACGTCGGCGCCGACTCAAGCGCGACCCGCTGGAACACGATCGCCATGGCCGACAGGAACGCGGCCCCGGCTGCCAGAATGACGGCAACGACCATCCCGCCCACGTCCTCTCGATCCCGGCATGGGTGAACGTTGTCAACTTAGTGGATCTGCAGCACTATGGCTTGATGGCGTCGGCACCCAGCGAGCACGGCTCGCACCGCGGCCAGCGCAGGAGCACCTACCATCACGGTGACTTGCCCAACGCGCTGACGGACGCCGCTACCCAGCTAGCCAGGGAAGGCGGGCCGGATGCGGTGGTACTCCGCGCGGCGGCCCGCGCGACCGGCGTGTCGGCGGCGGCGGCGTATCGGCACTTCACCGATCACGGGGAGCTGCTGCACGCGGTCAGGCAGCGGGCGCTGACTGAGCTGGCCGACGCGATGCGGGCCAGCCTCGAGTCCGGTGCGCCGCTCGATGATCCGGCGCAGGAGTCGATCCGCCGGCTGCGGGCACTGGGCCGGGCCTACGTCGAGTTCGCGCTCCAGGACCCCGGCCTGTTCCGTACCGCGTTCTGCCGGCCGGACCGCCCGATGCCCGACATGCGGGACCGGCTGGCAGGACACGGTCCGTTCGCCATCGTCAGCGGAGTACTCGACGAGCTGGTCCGCAACGGCGTGCTCGACCAGAGCAGGCGACCCGGATCAGAGATAGCGGCGTGGGCAGCCGTGCACGGCCTCGCGACGCTGCTGCTCGACGGTCCGCTCGCGCTGCTCAGCGACGAGGAACAGGCAGCGGCTACGGCGAAGGTCGGCGAGTTCATCCTCGCCGGCATCACGGGCACCCCCACCCGGCCTGACCCCGCCTGCGCCGGCCGGCGGAATCGGGTACCCGGGACGGACCGGGACCCCGAGCCGGGCTCCCGGCTCCCGCATTCGCCGGAGCGATGCGGGGGAGGCAGGTGCGATGTTCCGTGATCATGATCCCGGTCATGATCACGGAACATCGCCGGTGTCCTGACCTGGGCGATCTTCCGTGATCACGGTCTCGAACATGATCACGGAACATCGCACCGGTCCCGGCGGTTGCCGCGCGGCTCGTGCTCAGGATCGGGGAGCTTTTTCCGGCATCGTGGGGGAGAGTTCTTGCTTCGGGGAGTTTTTCAGTCAATAGAGGCTGTCGGGTGGCTCGGTGAACTACCCGTTCCCTTTGCGAGAGCGCATTCAGTCGTGCTGGGACCGAGATCGCTTTGTATCGTCTGCCGATAGACCCATCTTTGAGACATCCATGGCGCCAGAGCGCCATCGTTGGGACATTGACGGGCCGGCGGCAAAGCACCCCTGGCGCTGACAACCCGCCCCGCCCCGCCCCGCCCCGCCCACCGATGTTGACAACGTTCACTTCTAGGTGCACCATAGGAGATGTAAACATCGTATACATCGATCTGGGCCGGTAAGCCGAAGACGGGCGATCGACCCGCGGAAGGTGGATTGACATGGGCGACACGCACCTGCTCAACCTGGCACTGGCCGGCATCGGCATCTCTGCTGGTACCGCGATCGTCATCGCGGCAGCGATCATCGGCATCGCCGCGCTCAGGCTGCACTTCACGATGCGCACGACCAGCGCAGTCACGACCAGCACAGTCACGACCAGCGCAGTCACGACTGGCGCGCCAACTACGGCCCCGATCGCCGCGCCCGCCATGGCGACGACCGCGCCCCGCGAGCGCCAGGCCGCCTGAGCCCGCCGCCCCGCGCTCTGCGCCCGCCCGCCCGCCCGCCGGCCGCCCCGCGCGCGTCCGCTACCGCGATTCGGCCGCTTTAAGCACCGCGTCTGCCCTGGCGAGCAGGGCATCGATCGGGCTAGCCCGCGACGGCGTCGGCAGTTCGGGCCGGCGCCGCCAGGTGAGCGCCGCCGCTGTCAGCATCACCAGGAACACGACCAGCCCGCCGATCACGTAGATGTTCCAGGTCAGCAACTCCCAGCCGTGCAAGGTGTCAAGCGGGACCTTGGAAGGAGCCTGGACGAACCACCCGATCAACCCCCGCTGGGGTATGAACGCGTTCGGCCCGCTGTACATCCATGGCCACGCGCCGAACAGCAGGAACACCCCGAGCCCGAGCACCAGCCAGCCCCACCTCGCGATAGCTCCCGCGTTCATCGCCAGCCCGGCGAGCATGGCGAGCAGCGGGATCGCCCAGACCCAGTGGTGGTCCCAGCTGATGGGAGAGACCAGCACGCCGGTCACGCCGACGAGCACCCAGCCCTGCACCTCCATCCCGGCCCTGGCGAGCATCGCCCCGCCGCCGATCCCGAGCAGCGCGACCAGGCCAGCGATCGGCAACCACAGGGGCATGGCCGCCGGGCCGCTCCCGGCCTGGCGGGCAAGCATGCCGAGCAACGACTGATTCACCAGCGCGTCCACTCCGCCGGTCCGGCCCGGCTTGAAGAAGTAGCCGCTCAGCCAGTACGACGTCGATGGCCCGGGCAGCACGACGAACCCGAGGCCCATCGTGACCGCGAAGGTCGCCGCCGCCACGCTCGCCTGCCTGTACTTGCCCGCGACGAGCAGGTACGGGATGAATAGCATCGGCACCAGCTTGATGCCTGCCGCGAGGCCAATCCCGATGCCTTTCCACGGGCGGCTGTCGTCGCGAGTCAGGTCCCACACGCACAACAGCAGCAGCAATGGCTCGATCTGGCCGAGGAAGAGCGCCTTGGTCACCGGCTCGGTCCACAGCCCGAGCGCTCCTACGAGCATGGTCACGCAGATCCGGCTGATCCCGCGCCTTCCCATCGCGCCGAGGGTCAGCCACGCCGTGACCGGGATGGCGGCGATGCTGGCCAGCGTCATCAGCCAGCGCAGCGTCGCCCAGCTGAGGTACGAGCCCCCGGCGAAGATGACGGCGGCGAACGGCGTGTAGGTGAACTTGACGTTCGACGACAGCTGCCAGACGTACAGGTAGGACGGCAGTTGCCGGGTGATCAGGCCGGCGTCCTCATAGACGTTCAGGTCATACCAGTTGAGCACGAATCCCGGGTGCACGATGGCGTCGGTCAGGTAGGCGACCAGCGCGGTGATGAAGAACAACCCGGCCACGGTCAAGGCGACGACGCCCAGCGTCCGGCTCAGCGGCACCGACCGGTGCGAGAGCACCCGCTGCCAGAACGCCCGGCTGCGGATAGCGCTGCCGATATCAAGCCTGTCCAGATCAGCCTGTACCTGCAACTGCGAGGTCCTCCTGAGGATTGAGCGCACCGTACAAGGGAAGAGCAGATCCGCCCAGCTCAGTGCCACTACGAACCGCTGAGACTACTTCGGAGAGTAATTCTTATTTCACTTTAAGTATTGCACTTGATCGCGTCACAAGCTCGCCAATGACAGTTGCTCCCGGGATCTCGCCGGCGACAAGCAGGCCGCCAGAGGTCTGAGCGTCGGCGAGCAGCAGCAGTTCCCCCTCATCCAGCCCGGAGAAGTCAGCATGCGGCGCGACCCATGCCAGGTTACGCCTGCTGCCTCCCGGTATGTGTCCGTTCTCCAGGGCTGTGCGCGCGCCATCGATGTACGGCACCAGTTCATGGTCGATGACGGCGGTCACCCCGCTCGCCCTGGCCAGCTTGAACGCATGCCCCAGCAACCCGAATCCCGTCACGTCGGTCGCGCACCGCAGGCCCGCCGCGAGCGCCGCCCGGCTGGCCGCCGCGTTCAGCGTGATCATCACCTCGATGGCGGCCTGATCGACCAGGCCCGTGGCCTTGTGCTGCGCGTTCAGGACGCCAGTGCCGAGCGGCTTGGTCAGCGAGAGCGGCAGTCCCGCCGCCCCGGCGTCAATGCGCAGCAGCCTCGCCGGATCGGCCAGGCCGGTCACCGCCATGCCGTACTTGGGCTCAGGATCATCGATGCTGTGCCCGCCGGCCACATGGCAGCCCGCCTGCGTGGCGATCTCCAGCCCGCCGGCCAGGACCTGCGCGGCCAGGTCCGCGCTGAGCCGGTCCCTGGGCCAGCCGAGCAGGTTGAGCGCGACGAGCGGCTCGCCGCCGACCGCGTAGACGTCCGAGAGCGCGTTAGCGGCAGCGATCTGCCCGAATGTGTAAGCGTCGTCAACCACCGGGGTGAAAAAGTCTGCCGTAGCCACCACCGCCCGGTCTGGGCTGATCTGGATGACGGCAGCGTCGTCGCCGTGTTCCACGCCGATCAGCACCTCGGGCGACTGCCGCTCGGGGATCAGCCTGGCCACTGCCTCCTCGAGTTCGCCCGGCGGGATCTTGCAGGCGCAGCCGCCGCCCTTCGCGTACTGGGTCAGCCGTACCGGCGTCGAAGTATTCATCGGCGAAACTCTAGTAGCCCCAGCTTGCGTGTTCCGCCGCCGGCGTGGTGGCATATCGGCCAGGTACCAGTGGTTTACGGAGGCGGCCGAAATGAGTGGATCAGCATGAGCGGATCAGTATTGGCGGACCGGGCGGGCATTGAAGCCGAAGTCAGCGGCCAGACGCTTTGCGACCTGCTGGCGACGACGGTTGCCGAGTACGGCGACATGCCCGCGTACTCCGACCGGGACGGTGACGCGCCCTGGGGAACGCTGACCTGGCGGCAGACCAGCGACACCGCGGTCGAGCTTGCCGCCGCCCTGGTCAGCCTCGGCCTGAGCCCGGGCGATCGTGTCGCCTTCATGCTCCCCAACCGGCTTGAGCACGTGCTTGCCGATTATGCCGTGGTCCACGCGGGCGGCGTGCCCGTCACGTTCTACGCGACTCTCGCCCCCGACCAGATCAAGTACGTGGCCGGGGACTGCGACGTGCGGATCGCCGTGCTCGACGGCGCTGGCGAACTGGCCAGGTGGCTGCCGCTGCTCGACGACCTGCCCGGGATCACCAAGGTGATCGTGCGTGACGCCGGGGCCTGCCCGGATGGCGAGCTGTTCATGACGTGGGCGCAGTTCGCCGAGCTCGGCAAGCGGGAAGCCGAAGGCGAGTCCGGGGACGAAGTCGTGCGCCGGGTCGCCGAGATCAAGCCGGCCGACCCCGCGACGCTGCTGTACACCTCGGGCACGACGGGCAACCCCAAGGGCGTGATCATCACTCACGGCAGCCTGCTCTATGAGTGCATGACCGCGAAGGTGTCAGGCAGCACGATGATGCACGTGCGCTGGGTTTCGTACCTGCCGCTGGCGCATATCGCGGAGCGCATGTTCACGCTGTACCTGGCGAGCTTCAGCGCCGGCCACACCTACTTCTGCCACAACGCCACGACCGATCTGGTCAAGACGGTCGGCGAGGTCAAGCCCACGGCGTTCTTCGGCGTGCCGCGGGTCTGGGAGAAGATCCAGGCCGGCATCCAGGCGCTGCTGACCGCCGAGCAGGACGAGTCGCGGAAGGCGGCCGTCGCCGCCGCGATGGAGGTCGGCCGCCGCTACGTGCGCAGCTGCGAGTACGGCCAGAGCACCTCAGATGAGCTCGCCGCCGACTTCGCCGCTGCCGAGGCCAGCGTGCTCGGCCTGATCAAGGGCCTGCTCGGGCTCGCCGACGCGACCGTCGTGGTGAGCGCTGCCGCCCCTCTGCCGCCCGAGGTCAGCGCGTTCTTCGCCGGGCTCGGCATGAAGATACTCGACGTGTACGGGATGACCGAGACGACTGGCGCCTTCACCACGAACACCCCGACCGCGTTCAAGCTCGGCACCGTAGGCCGGGCGGTGCCCGGCATCGAGGTCAAGATCGCCGACGACGGCGAGATCCTGGCCAGGGGACCGCTCAACACGCCGGGCTACCTGAACCGGCCCGACCAGACCGCCGAACTGCTCGACGAGGACGGCTGGCTGCACACCGGCGACATCGGCTCGATCGACGATGACGGCTTCGTGTCGGTCATCGACCGCAAGAAGGAGCTGATCATCACCTCGGGCGGCGAGAACATCTCGCCCGCCGCCGTCGAGAACGTGCTGGTCGCGCACCCGCTGATCGGCCAGGCACTCGCCTACGGCGACCGCCAGAAGTACGTGGTCGCGCTGCTGACGCTGGACGGCGAGGTCACCCCGGCCTGGGCGAGAGCCCGCGGCATCGAGGTCACGTCGCTGGCCGAGCTCGCCGAGAACGAGGCCGTGCTGGCCGCCGTCGCCGAAGCGATCGACTCCGCCAACGAGCACCTGGCCCGCGTCCAGCAGGTCAAGCGCTGGCAGTTGCTCCCAGTCGAGTGGACCGCCGAGAGCGAGGAACTGACCCCGACGTTCAAGCTCAAGCGCCGGATCATCCACCGCAAGTACGCCGACGTAATCGACGCCCTCTACACCGACCCGGCCGACGCCTGACCCACCCATCCGCCCGCCCCGAGCAACCCCCTCCGCGCAAGCGCGCGGCAGGCCGCGCAAGCACCCCGCCCGCGCGCTGCTCCTGCAGGAGAGTTTTCGCATAAAGGAGGATTGTCGTCGCAGAACCCGGACGATCCTCCTCTATGCGACAAGCCTCCATCAGGAACCTGAGATTCCGCCTCGACCATGACTCCGCCCGACCCGCAAGCCGCCGGGGCCAGTGCCGCCGCCGGGGCCAGTGCCCTTGCCCGGGCCAGTGCCCCCGCCGGGGCCAGTGCCGCCGCCCCAGCCCGCAAGCCGCCCCGAGCCCGAACCGTGCCCGCATGGGTTGCGGGATTGTTGTGGGGAATTGGGTGTCGGATTCGCGGATCGATGTTGGTGCCGACCTGAGCTCGGCGCAGCCAGTCGCCCGGTAAGGTGCCGGTTGGAGGCGTCTGGGCACCTGGTGGGCCCCCCGGTCTTCAAAACCGGCGGACGGCGCGCTGCGTCGTCGGCGGGTTCGATTCCCGTCCGCCTCCGCTCAACGACGGTCGCTTTCAGTGATCGTCCCGAACGGCAGTCAAAGGCAATTGCGCCCGAGATACCGGCGCGAGTTCCGTGATAGTGATCACGGACACGGAATCTTCCCAGTTCATGGAGGTGCTCGGGTCCAGCGGGAGGCTTTCCCCTTTTAGATTTTGAACTAGTGCCCCCGCGCGTGATCTCTGTATCTAGGCGGATGTGCGCCCTGGCCCGGCACCGCGCCGCCGCGGCAGGGTGAGCATCGTGGCCCTCCCTGTTGCTGTCAGCGGCCCGTTTTGACAGCAACGTGGCCCTCCCCGTTGCTGTCAGGACAACATCAGGGAGGGCCGCGTTGCTGTTAAAACCAGTGACCAACAGCAACAGGGAGGGCCACGATGCTGTTAAGGGCGGGCGTGACCAGCAACATGGGCGGGCGTGACGGCCGGGCTGGCGTGGCTGGCTCGCGTGGTGGGCTCGCGTGGTGGGCTGGCGTGGCAGGTGGGCTGACCCGGCTGATGTGGTGGGCGGGTGCCGGGCGGGCTGGCGTGGCAGGTGGGCTGACCCGGCTGGCGTGGTGGGCGGGCTGGCGTCGTTACCTCGTGGGCGGGAACTGCTGCTCCTCGGTCGGTGCCGTCATCGACGTGGTCGTCTCTTGATTCGGCGGGTAACGGGTCTGCCCCGGTGAGTAGGTGACCTGGCCGGGCGGCGTCAGCCGGCCTGAGCCTGAGCCCGAGCCCGAGCCCGGATAGCTGGCCTGCTCGGTGGGGAACGACGGGTCGCCGGGGAACGGGTCGCCCGGGTACTGACTTGGGAACCTCGTGTCGCCGCCAACAACGGGCCGCGGTCCGGTGCCCGGGAACGGCGAAACCTGGGTCGGCTGGTAGGGATCGAAGGCCGAGTTGCTCGGCGAAAGGCCGACGTTCGCCAGCCCGCCCGCCGGCAGGCCGGCATCAGCGCCGTCGCCGTACCTCAGGTGGTCACGGTGCGCGGCGATCGAGAGCCGGCCGATCGCGAGCGCGGCGAAGAACACGATCAGCACGCCGACCCCCGCGTAACTGCCCACGTTGTCCAGGTTGATCCTGGCGATCGTCGTGCCGAGCGGGTCGCCAGGCGAGTACGTCGAGGCGCTGCCTGTCACCGCGGCTAGCGTCGGCTGGCCGATGACGAACCACGCGCCGCCCAGGGCCGCGAGCAGTGCGCTTATCCCGCCGAGCCATCTGCTCCTGGTCACCAGCACGATCAGGCCGGTGAGCAGCACGACAGCGCCCGGGATCAGCGAGAGATAGAGCCGGCTCGTGCTATAGAACCACGCCTTGTCCGGCGAGAACCCGAATTGGAAGTACGGCCCGACAAACGGCGCCAGACCGCCCCAGGCACCGAGCAGGACTAGCGCAAGCCCGGACAGACTGCCCCGGCTCCGGGCCATTGGCACGGTACTGGCCATATCAGCTCCCGCTTTCTCCGCTTCTGGTGATTAAGGGTGGCACACCCGCGCGGATAGCGCGTGAATTGGGACAACGTTCCGATCCGTGTCGCATCCGCGTCCTGGCGGTATGGTCACGGTCGTGGACGATGCCCGCCGGATGGTGCCGAGGACCGACGCGGTCATGGCCGATCCGCGTCTTCTTTCTGCCGAGCTTAGACTCGGCCGCGCACTGGTCAGGCACGCAGTGCACCAGGCGCAGCAGCAGGCCAGGGACGGTCAGATCGATCCAGGACAGGTGCCAGACGCCGCCGTGGCGGCGCTGCCGCCCCTAGCCGCGTCGCTGACCCGAGTGCTCAACGCGACCGGAGTGCTGCTGCACACCAACCTCGGCCGGGCGCCGCTGTCGGCCGCCGCGCGGGCCGCCGTGGCCGCCGCCGCCGGCTGCACGGACCTGGAACTCGACCTGGCTTCTGGCACGAGGGGCAAGCGGGGCGCGGCGATGCTGGCGGCCCTGGCCAGCGCGGTACCTGACGCCGAGGCCGCGCACGTGGTGAACAACAACGCGGCGGCTCTCGTGCTCGCCGCGACCGCGCTGGCCTCAGGTCGCGAGATTGTCCTGAGCCGAGGTGAGCTGATCGAGATCGGCGCCGGCTTCAGGCTGCCTGACCTGCTGGCCAGCACAGGCGCGAGCCTCCGCGAGGTCGGCACCACGAACCGGACGACCGCGGCCGACTACCAGGCGGCGATTTCGCCGCGTACCGGGTTCATTCTCAAGGTGCACCCGTCCAACTACCGGATTGAGGGATTCACCGCCAGCGCGAGCGTCGCCGAACTGGCGGGCCTCGGCGTGCCCGTCGTCGGTGACATCGGCTCCGGGCTGCTCGCGCCGCATCCGGCACTGCCCGACGAGCCCGACGCCGGGTCGTGGCTGCGCGCCGGGGCCGCGCTGGTCACCGCCAGCGGCGACAAGCTGCTCGGCGGCCCCCAGGCGGGCCTGCTGCTCGGCCGCGCCGACCTGATCGCCCAGCTGGCGCGGCACCCGCTGGCCCGGGCGCTGCGAGTAGACAAGCTCACCGTCGCCGCGCTCGAGGCAACCGTGACCGGCCCGGTGCCGCCCGTCCTGCAGGCACTGTCGGCTGACCTCCGTGCATTCAAGGAGAGGGCTGAACAACTCGCGCGGGTACTCGCCGCGGCCGGCCTGGACGCCGTTGCGACGGACTCCGATGCCGCTGTCGGGGGCGGCGGCGCGCCAGGGGTCAGGCTGGCCAGTGCGGCGGTGAGCGTGCCCGCCGGGCTCGCCGTTGCGCTGCGATCAGGCGAGCCGGTGCGCACCGGCGCTCACCCGGCCGTGATCGGCCGGGCTCGCTGTGGCCGCCTCCTGCTCGACCTGTACGCGATCGACGCCGGCGACGACGACGAACTGGCCGCTGCCGTGCTGGCTGCGGCCAGCGCGCGCTGAGGCAGCCCATGCAGGTCATCGCGACCGCCGGGCACGTTGATCACGGCAAGTCGGCGCTGCTGCGGGCGCTGACCGGGATGGAGCCCGACCGCTGGGCGGAGGAACGCCGTCGCGGCATGACGATCGACCTCGGCTTCGTCTGGACGGCGCTGCCGTCAGGGGAGCGGCTGGCGTTCGTCGACGTGCCAGGCCACGCCAGGTTCGTGCCCAACATGCTGGCCGGCGTCGGCCCGGTCCCCGCCGTGCTGTTCGTCGTGGCGGCCGACGGCGGCTGGATGCCGCAGTCGGCCGAGCACCTGGCCGCCATCGACGCGCTCGGCATCACCAGCGGGCTGCTCGCGGTGACCCGGGCAGACCTGGCCGATCCGAGGCCGGCGACGGCCGAGGCGAAAACCGTCATCGGCCGGTCCAGCCTGGGCGACATCCCGGCTGTCGCGGTCAGCGCCGTGACCGGGCACGGCATCGGCGAACTCGTCGCCGCTCTGGGCCAGCTGGCCGGCAGCCTGCCCGAGCCTGACCGGGCGGCGCCGGCGCGGATCTGGGCGGACAGGTCGTTCAGCATCTCGGGCGCCGGAACGGTGGTCACCGGGACCCTGCCGGCTGGCACCATCGGCCGGGGCGACGAGCTGCTGCTGACGCCGTCGTCGCGGCCCGTGCGGGTGCGCGGCCTGCAGTCGCTCGGCGAGGACGTCGACCGCGCCGCTGGCGTGTCCAGGGTGGCGATCAACCTGCGCGGCATCGAGCCGGGTGAGGTCACGCGGGGAATGGCGCTGGTGCGGCCAGGGGAGTGGACACTGAGCGGCGCGGTCGACGTGCGCCTGGTGACCGGCCCCGAAGGCGAGTCAGGACGGGCGCACGCGCTGCCCAGGCTCACGACGCTGCACCTCGGCTCGGCCAGGACGATAGTCCGGGTGCGGCCCCTGGGCGGCAACCTGGCCAGGCTGGCCCTGCATGACGTGCTGCCGCTGCATGTGGGCGACCGGGTGCTGCTGCGCGATCCCGGCGCGGCCGTCCTGCCAGAGCGCGATGGCGTGCCCGCAGTGGCCGGTGCCATCGTGCTTGACGTGCTGCCGCCGGCGGTGCGCCGGCGCGGCGCAGCCGCGGCGGCCGCCGCTGAGCTTTCGGCCTGGCCCGACCGGCCCGCGGCCGCTCAGTTGCTCCGCCGGCACAAGCTCATCAGGCTGGCGGATCTGCGGGCCATGGGGCTGGCTGATGTTCCTGAGCCCGTGGTGCCCGGCTGGGCCGCCGATCCTGAGTACCTGGGCGGGCTCTCGGCCGAGCTGGCCGAGCGAGTCGCGGCTCACCTGGCTAAGAACCCGCTCTCGCCTGGGATGGCGCTTGATGCCGCCCGGGCCGCGCTGCGCCTGCCGGACAGGGAGATCGTGCGGGCGATTACCGTTCCTCCTCTGGTTGTCGAGGCCGGGCTGATCAAGACGGCTCGTCAGGGGACGTCAGCCGGCTCGGCCATGGCCGGGGCGTCCGGCCCGGATTCGTTGCCCGCCGCGCTGGGCGGGCCGGTCGCGGCCGTGCTCGCAGACCTCGCCGGCAGCCCGTTCAGCGCGCCGGACGCCGCGCGACTGCGCGAGCTGGGACTCGACAACCGTTCGCTGGCTGCCGCGGCGCGGCACGGCGCGCTGCTGCGGATCGCCGATCAGCTCGTGCTGGCACCGGGCGCCGACGTGGCCGCGGCCCGGGTACTGGCCGGCCTGCCACAGCCGTTCAGCGCGTCGGAGGCGCGGGCGGCCCTCGGCACGACCAGGCGGACGCTGATTCCGCTGCTTGAGTACCTGGACAGGCAGCGCCTCACCAGACGCCTGCCAGACGACCGGAGGGTTGCGTCAGCCAGAGCGGAGGAGCGCGGCGCTGCCTGGACTGAGGAGTGACGAGCGATTTTTGCGAGGAGCGACGAGGGAAGGCGGCGCCTAAAGCGCTCCTCCCCTCGGGGAGCTCCGGGGGGTCGTCCCCCCGGGCTAGCACGGTCACGGCGCCTAAAAGCGCCCGGACCATTGGGGGGTTCCGGGGGTGTCCCCCCGGGCGAGCACGGCTAACGCGGTCGGGAGAATCTGGTTGCGCTCCAGGCGCCTGTTTCTGGCGGGGGCTTGTCGGCTGAGATCCAGCGGGCGATTGCCATGCCGGTGGCTGGGGCGTTGAGGATGCCCGTCCTGAAGTGGCCGGAGGTCAGCCAGGCGTTGCTGATGCCTGGCACCCGGTCGATGACCGGTCTTCCATCTGGATGCCTGGGCCTGAAGCAGCACCACTTATGCGAGACGCGCACGTTACGCAGGCCCGGCAGGGCGGCTCGCAGTCCGCCCACGATCGCGTCGATGACCTCGTCGCGCACGGCCGGGCTCTCGTCGCCGTAATCGAGCGTTCCGCCGGCCAGCAGCCGGCCATCTTCGAGCGGAGTCGCGACCGGCACGACGGTGCAGGGGAGGTAGATGTTCGCCGGCTCGGTGACGATCAGGTGGCCCTTGACGCGGTCGGCGGGGATGTCGAGGTTGAGGCCGTCGATGACGGGCGGCTGGCCTGTCGCGAAGACGACCGCGCCCGGGCTGATCTCGCCGGCCGACGTGGTGACCGACTCGATCTTGCCGCCCCTGGTCGTCACGGCGGTGGCGGCGACGCCGGTGCCGACCGACGGCAGCGCGTCGGCCAGGCCGATGAGCGCCCGCAGCGGGTTGATCCTGGCCTGATGCCTGATCAGCGCGCCGCCGAGGTGCCAGGCGAGGCCGGGTACCAGCGCCGAGATCTTGGCGGCGTCAAGCCATTCGACGTTCTTGGGCTGGTGCGCGGCGAGACCGCCTGGATCAGGGGCTAGGCCGATCCAGTCGAGTTCCACGAGGCCGAGACCGCCCGGCGTGACCTGGTCGAGGTAACGCCAGCGTTCGAGGCTGGCGCGCTCGAGGTCGACGAAGGTCTCGGGATCGCTCCACTGATGCGGCTCTGGCACGAGGAGCCCGGTCGCGCCGCCCGTCGCCCCTGAGCCGAGTCGGCCAGCGTCGATCAGCTGGACCGACCCCAGCCTGGCGTCGTGCACCGCCGCGGCGGTCGCGATGCCGAGTATGCCGCCGCCGATGACGAGCACATCAGGCCGGGGATCGGCGATCACGCCCGCGTCGCGGCCGAGCATGGCTCGCTGCTCGCTGGTCAACTGGTCGCGCCAGATCGCGCCGGTGACGGTCATGGGCGGCGCCCTGTACGGTACATGGCACTCACAATAGGCCGCGTGGGAACGAATCTGCCGCTGCGACGCTTGTAGTGAGGACAGGGGGAAGTACCGGGGGGAAGCAAGATCGCGAACTAGGCATAGGCCAGCATGGGTAACTGTGTTGCCGCAGGAGGAGGTGGTGATCGTGCTGGCAGATTCGTACGGCCGTGTTGCCACCGACTTGCGGGTCTCACTCACTGACCGCTGCAACCTGCGTTGCACCTATTGCATGCCACCCGAGGGACTCGACTGGCTGCCGAGCGCTGATCAGCTCACCGATGATGAGCTGAGTCGCTTGCTCGGCATTGCCGTGCGGCAACTCGGGATCACCGAGATCCGGTTCACCGGAGGGGAACCGCTGCTCCGGCGCGGGCTGACCGGCATCGTGGCGCGAACGGCGGAACTTGACCCCCGGCCTGAGATGTCCATCACCACCAATGGCATCGGGCTGGCGAGGCTGGCCGTGCCGCTCCACGAGGCGGGGCTTGACCGGGTCAACGTGTCGCTTGACACGCTGGACGCGGAGACCTTCAGGCAATTGGCCAGGCGCGACCGGATGGCCGACGTGCTCGCCGGGCTCGAAGCCGCTGCCGCGACCGGGCTCGCCCCGGTCAAGGTCAACGCGGTACTGATGCGCGGGCTCAATGACGACGAGGCGGTCGAACTGCTGCAGTTCTGCCTGGACCGCGGGTACGAGCTTCGGTTCATCGAGCAGATGCCGCTCGACGCCCAGCACGGCTGGCGCCGGGAAAACATGGTCACCGCCGACGAGATCCTCGCCGCCCTGTCGGTGAAGTTCGAGCTGACCGCCGATGATCCGGCTGACCGCGGGTCGGCGCCGGCTGAGGTGTTCCTGGTGGACGGGGGACCGGCGCGGGTTGGCGTGATCGGGTCGGTGACCAGGCCGTTCTGCGGGTCGTGCGACCGGGTCAGGCTGACCGCCGACGGTCAGGTGCGGAACTGCCTGTTCGCTCGTGAGGAATCCGATTTGCGGACGCCGCTGCGTTCAGGCGCCTCCGACGATGAGCTGGCTGATCGATGGCGCCGCGCCGTCGCCGCGAAGCTGCCTGGTCACGGCATCAACGACCCTGGTTTCCTCCAGCCAGCCAGGCCCATGTCGGCGATCGGCGGCTGAGTCGCACGCCCGCCGCGGCCAGCGTGGCTAGGGGGCCGTCCATCGCCGCGATCGTGCTGGCGGGCGGCCACGGGAGACGGCTCGGCGGCGCCGACAAGCCGGCACTGCGCATCGGTGGCCGTTCGCTCGCAGCCGCCGTCGCAGGCGCGGCGGCGGCTGCCGGCGCCGCCCGGGTCGTGGTTGTAGGCCGGCTCCGGCCCGGCCTCGTCGCCGAACTCGGCGAGCTTAGTGGGCTTGGTGGGCTTGGCTGGCCGCCTCAGGCGGGTCGCGGTGGCCGGGCTCGCCCAGTGAGCGTCGAGTTCACGAGCGAGGAACCGCCAGGCAGCGGGCCTGTGCCGGCGCTAGCCGCCGGGCTGCGGCTGGTGACCGAAACCTGGGTGCTGCTGCTGGCGGCCGACCTCCCCTTCCTGACCGGCGATCACCTGCGCGAACTGCTCTCGGCAACTGAGGCGCCGGTGGCTGGCGGTGCTGCCCCGGGCGGGGCGGTCGCCGGCGGTCACGGGGCTGTGCTCGCGGACGATCATGGTGCGCCGCAGTGGCTCAGCAGTTGCTGGCCGACGGCCGGTCTCCGGGCTGCGCTAGCCGGGTACGAGGGCACGTCGCTGCGCGGCGTGCTTGGCTCGCTTCCGCACGCGCTGGTCACCGCGGCTATCGAGGCCGGCCGGCCACCGTACTGGCTGGACTGTGACACGCCGGCCGACCTCGAAGCCGCTGAGCGCTGGGTGCTGAGTGCCGGGTGCTGAGTGCCGGGCGCCAACCTAGGCGGCACGGCCGACCGAAGTTACTATCCCAGCCTGACCATCGGAACCGACCTGAACCTGGAGTGCTCATGACCGTGCTCGCCGACTGGATCGCCGTGGTCTGCGCAGATCTTGGCATTGACCGCGCTGCCGTGGATGAGCGGCTGATACTCGATCTCGCGCGTGACGCCGCGCACCGAGTTGACCGTCCAGCGGCTCCTGTCACCGCTTTCTTGCTCGGCGTGGCAGTTGGCACAGGGCGGCAGCTCGCCCCTACTGCCGAACGCCTCACTGCGCTCACCGCAGGCTGGCAGTCCCCATCCTCGTCCGGGTAACCTCCCCGCCTCCCAGCCGCCGGGCTCGCGGTAAAGCCCCGCAGCACGTGAACTAAGGGCTCCGCGTCTCGTGAAACAAGAGCCCGCAGCAGCCGGACCAGCCGCGGGATGTTCCGTGACCAAGAACCCAGGCATGATCACGGAACATCGCACGCGCCATGGAGGCTGCCGGGTGACTCGTGACCAGGATCTGGGAGCCTTTTCGGCATCGTGGGGGAGAGTTCTCAGTCCGGGGAGCTGTCAGTGCCGTGGGCGGCAGGTACGATGCTCCGTGATCACGGTCCCGGGCATGATCACGGAACATCGCTGGTGTCCTGACCTGGGCGATCTTCCGTGATCAAGGTCTCGAACATGATCACGGAACATCGCTGCTGTCCTGGAGACTGTCGAGTGACTCGTGATCAGGCACGTTTGCCTCCCGGGCATCCCCGGGCCGTCCCGACCTGGCCCGCGAGCCCCGGCGCCTGCGAGATGATACGGTGCGGTTCTTGCGGAGCGGGCCGGGCCCGGTTCCGGCGGTACGGGATCGCCTCGCCGGCGATCGCGGTGAGTTCCCGTTCTGAGGCATGATCGCGGAGCGTTCCCGCGCCGGAGCATGATCGCGGTGAGTTCCCGTTCTGAGGCATGATCGCGGAGCGTTCCCGCGCCGGAGCATGATCGCGGAGCGTTCTCCGTTGTTTGGGGCATGATCGCGGTGAGTTCCCGTTCTGAGGCATGATCGCGGAGCGTTCCCGCGCCGGAGCATGATCGCGGAGCGTTCTCCGTCGTTTGGGGCATGATCGCGGAGCGTTCTCCGTCGTTACCGCGGAGATTTCTCGCAGCACGGAGTGTTGACCGTGGCGTTTTCAGGGGGTCGTCGCAACGCGTTCGGCTTCTTGTGTGAGGAGTTTAGCGAGTTGTTCGCGGGGGGTGTGGTAGCCGTAGCGTTTGCGGGGGCGGTCGTTGAGTTCGTCGGCGATGTGCTGGAGGCCGGCGGCTGTGGTGGTGCTGAGGTCGGTGCCTTTGGGGAGGTATTCGCGGAGCAGTCCGTTGATGTTCTCGTTGCTGCCGCGCTGCCAGGGGGCGTGGGGGTCGGCGAAGTAGACGCTGATGCTGGTGGTGTCGGTGATGTGCTGGTGGCGGGCGAGTTCCTTGCCGCGGTCCCAGGTGAGGGTCTTCGCGAACCAGGCGGGCAGTTCGGTCATGCGGCCGATGATGGCGCCGGCGACGGATCCGGCGTCGTGGCCGTGCGGGAGGTGGAGCAGGGTGAGGTAGCCGGTGGTGCGCTCGACGATGGTGCCGACGGCGGAGTTGGATGCTTTGGAGCCCATGATCAGGTCGCCTTCGTGGTGGCCGGGCACGAGCCGTCCCTCGACTTCGGCGGGGCGCTCGCCGATGGGGACGGCGCCGATGATGCGGCCGCGTGTTTCGCTGCGGCCGCGGGGGCGGCGCAGCTGGCGGCCGCTGCGCAGGCAGGCTTTCAGCTCCCGCCGCAGCTCTCCGCGCGGGTAGACGTAGATCGACTGGTAGATGGTCTCGTGGCTGACCTGCATGTCCTCATCGCCGGGGTGGTCAATTTTCAGCCTCCCGCTGATCTGTTCGGGGGAGAACCGCCGGTCCAGGAGCTGCTGTACCCGCTGGCGGAGCTCCGGGTGCCGGGACAGCCTTGACGGCCTGGGCCGCCGCTGCCGTTCCCATGCCAGGTTGCCCGCCCGCACCGGCAGGTAATGCCCGGTCTTCGGGTCGGCGTTGCGCTTGAGCTCCCGGCACACCGTGGAGGCGTTCACGCCGGTCCGCGCGCCGATCGCCCGCAGCGACAAGCCGGTCTCGCGCAGCCGCGCGATCTCGTGCCGCTGCCCGTCGTCCAGGTACCGGTCGCTGTAAGTCGTTCCAGGGGGTCTGCACACTCCGCCGATCTTGTGGTACAGGCCGTACGCGAACGTCTTCGACACGCCGGCCAGCGGCCCGGCGCGGTTCGGATTCAGCCCCGCGGCGAGGTGCTCCAGCAGCACCCGCACCCGTTCCGGATCAACGCCGCGGCGGCCCGGCCGGGCCGCCCGCCGGGCCGCCGCCTCCCGCTTGACCGCCAGCCGGGACACCCCGCTCACCCGCCGGTCCAGCTCGTAAGCAAACGACTTCGACACCCCCGCCAAAGCCGCTGCCCGCATCGGATTCACACCCGAAGCCAGCAACTCCAGCGTCCTGGCCACCACCTGAGGATCCACACTGCGCCCCATCGCCCGCTCCCACCCAAATCAGAGCGTTGCGACAATCCCCTGAGCGAGCCCGTCCTATGTGCGGACAACGCTCCGCGCTGCGACAACTCTCCGCGCCGGAGCCGGGAAGACTCCGCGAAGCGGGAACTCTCCGGGAACTCTCCGGGGACCTGGGCAGAGTCTCCCCGCTGACCCGCCGGAGCTTGACCTTCCAAGGTCCCGAGTGACCTGCCTTCCTCTCCCGTGCTGGCTCGTCACTTGAGCCTCGCAAATCACAGAGAGAGTTAACCGTCCGCCACGGTTTGGCGGGCAGGGCTTGCCGGCGATGTAGTAACGATATATCGTTAACGTATCTAGACAGTCCAAAGACGAGTGGAGATATGTAATGTACGAGCACGATGGTGGCGGCCGAGGGCGTGAGCACATGCGCCGGCGCGCACGAGGTGTGCAAGAGATGCGGGGCATGCCAGGAGTACCGGGTATGCCCGGCATGTCAGAAGACCCAGACATGCCGGGCATGCCAGACATGCAGGGCATGCCGGGGCCGTTCGGCGGGCCGGGGCCGGGTCCGTTCGGCGGGCACGGGCCAGGACCCTTTGGCGGGCACGGGCACGGGCCAGCGCAGGGACCATTCGGCGAGCACGGCCCCGGGCCTGGCGTGCCTGGGCCAGGCCCGGGGGAGTTCGGGCCGTGGGCCAGGGGATACCGGCGTCGTGGCGGACGCGTCAAGCGCGGCAACGTGCGCGCGGCGGCGCTCGCGCTGCTGGCCGAGCAGCCCATGAATGGCTACCAGATTATTCAGGCAATCAGCGAGCGGAGCGGCGGCCTCTGGCAGCCTAGCCCGGGTTCGGTCTATCCGGCCCTTGCGCAACTCGAGGACGAGAACCTGATCGCGCTCCAAGATGCCGAGGGCGGCGCGCGGCGGGCATACGCGCTCACCGACGAGGGCCGCGCGTACGTGGCCGGTCACGCCGATGAGCTCAGCGCGCCGTGGTCGGCGATGTCAGGGGCCGCGCGCGCCGCGTACGACATGCGCTCACTGGTGCATCAGGTGCACCTGGCCGCGTTCCAGGTGATGAGCGCGGGGACGGACGAGCAGGTGAGCCAGGCGCACAAGATCCTGACCCAGACCCGGCGTTCGCTCTACCGCATCCTCGCCGAGGATCCTGATGCGGGAGGTGCCCAGGACGCCGTGCCCGGCACCGCTCCCGACGCCTGACGGCGCAACTGGCCCGGCCCCGTCAAAGCCGATGCCGAAGTCGGCGAGGCCGATGCCGAAGTCAGTGAAGGCTGGCGGCGAAGTCAGTGAAGGCTGGCGACAGGGTCAGCGAAAGCCGGCGGCGAAGTCAGCGAAGGCTAGCCAAGTGAGCCGCGAAAGGCCCGGCGCGAACTCGTGCCGGGCCTTCAGCCCGCCGCAAGCCTCGCGGCTAGCAATTCCCGCGCAATTCACGCCGTTTAACCCGCACCACGGGCTAAAACGACCGCGCCGCTGGGTGCAGACAACGTCTACCGGCCGAGAAAAGACGTCGCGATAAAAAGGGCGACGCCGGGTGGCTACGGGGGCAAACCACCCGGCGTCGCGATCATCGGCGCTCCGACGGGGGCCCGGAACGCCGGCAACGGTGCCCCAGCGGGGGACCAGAGCACCGGTAAGCATGTTACACCGAACCTCCCCCTTGTGCGTCAAGAGCGGATTAGAAGCGAATCTGCGGATCGGGCCCAGCTAGTACCGGCCCGCTTCGCCGTTTTGCGCCCGACATTGGTGCCTAGCTGCTCCGTTACGGAGAAACACGCCGGAGCTGACCGGTCTGCCTGAAGCACCCGACTCCTCGGGTATCGCAAAATCAGTTGTCGCCGTGACCGGAGCCGTCGTCAGGATCGCGACTTTCCGGAATGCTTCGGTAACGCTCAGGCAGATTCGGCTCGTACGCATGGAACCCGGAGGAGCTGGCGGGATTGCGGCTGTTGGCGATGACAACTGCGAAATATGGCAGCCCGATCGCGCCAGCGGCCGGAATCACGGTCAACCAGCCCGCGTGGTTGACGAACGCCACCACGGTGATCACGAAGCACACAATCCGGAGGCCCATCATCATCAGGTACCTGCGCTGCCGCTGGCTGATCTCGGCCGAGCGCGACTGCGGCGCCTCGGTGACGAGATACGCCGGGTCCCGGTGCCCGCTGTGACGACTACGCACACTCTCACGTTAGGCGCGAACGCCGGCGCGCGCTAATCCGCCTTCGGCGCCGTTGGTGGTAGTGGTAGGTGAGCTAGGCTAACCGGCTCCCGTACCGGGGGCGCAGGACGGAGGCAGATAGATGACTGACCGGACCTACCGCGTCACCGAGATCGTCGGTACCTCGCCGGACAGCGCGGACGCCGCGATCCGCAACGGGCTGCGCCGCGCGGCGCAGACGCTGCGGCACCTTGACTGGTTCGAGGTGACCGAGATCCGCGGCCAGCTCGACGGCGGCGAGATCGCGCACTACCAGGTCGGCATGAAGGTCGGCTTCAGGCTCGAGGACTCCTGAGCCGGCGCGCGAGCCGCCACCCGGGCCGCCGCCTCCCTGTCTGCCATACTTGCGCGGGACACTCGGGCGACAGCGCGGAGGTGGGAGATGAGCCGATCCGTCCTGGTGACCGGCGGGAACCGGGGAATCGGGCTGGCCATCGCCCGCAGGCTGTCAGCTGCGGGCGACGGTGTCACGATCACATCCCGTTCCGGCGAAGAAATCCCCGGCCTTACCGTCGCGACCGCTGACGTCAGGGACGCGGCAGCGGTCGACGCGGCCTTCTCGGCCGCCGAGGCGGCGCACGGCCCGGTCGAGGTCGTCGTCGCGAACGCGGGCACGACCAGCGACCAGCTGCTCGCGCTGATGTCAGAAGAAGCGTTCACGAGCGTGGTCGACACGAACCTGTCCGGTGCCTTCCGGGTGGCCAAGCGCGCGGTCAGGCCGATGATCAGGCTCCGCCGCGGGCGGATCATCTTCATCTCATCGGTGGTCGGCATGCTCGGCTCGGCCGGCCAGGCCAACTACGCCGCGTCCAAGGCCGGCCTGATCGGCATGGCGCGGTCGCTCGCCAGGGAGCTCGGCAGCCGCAACATCACGGTCAACGTGGTCGCTCCCGGCTTCGCCGACACCGACATGACGGCCGAGCTGACCGCCGAGCGCAAGCAGGCGATCCTGGCCGGGATCCCGCTCGGCCGCACGGCATCGGCCGACGAGGTCGCCGGGGTGGTGCAGTTCCTCGCCGGGCCGGATGGCGCCTACATCACCGGCGCGGTGATCCCGGTTGACGGCGGACTTGGCATGGGTCACTGAGCTGTCAGCCCTGCCGGGAGATAATGATCTAGCGGCCTGATCGCCAATAAAAGCCACATACGGAACGGATGGTGCGCAATGGGTCTCCTCGACGGTAAGCGGGTCTTGGTTACCGGTGTGCTCACCGATTCGTCGATCGCCTTTCATGTCGCCAGGATCGCGCAGCAGCAGGGCGCGACCGTCGTGCTCACTGGTTTCGGGCGGCTCAGCCTGGTCGAGCGGATCGCCAAGCGGTTGCCTGACCCGCCGCCCGTGCTCGAGCTAGACGTCACCGACCCAGACCAGCTCGCGTCGCTCGCCGACCGGGTCAGCGAGCACGTCGATCAGCTCGACGGGGTCGTGCATGGCATCGCCTACGCGCCGGCGAGCGCTCTCGGGGGCAATTTCCTTAACACCGAGTGGCCAGACGTTTCGGCCGCCTTGCACGCTTCCACCTATTCCCTGAAGGCGCTCGCGATGGCCGCCCTGCCGCTCATGAAATCCCGCGGCGGATCGATCGTCGGAATGGACTTCGACGCGACCCGCGCCTGGCCGTCCTATGACTGGATGGGCGTGGCCAAGGCGGGCCTTGAGTCCTGCTCCAGGTACCTGGCGAAGTACCTCGGCCAGTACCAGATCAGGGTCAACCTGATGTCAGCCGGGCCGCTGCGCACCATGGCGGCGAAGTCGATCCCCGGCTTCGAGCAGTTCGAGGAGATGTGGGACGGCCGCGCGCCGCTCGGCTGGGACCTCGGCAACCACGAGCCGGCCGCACGGGCGTGCGTGGCGTTGCTCAGCGACTGGTTCCCGGCGACGACGGGTGAGATCGTGCATGTCGACGGTGGCGTGCACGCCCTGGGCGGCTAGACCCCTATCGCGGAAGATCATAGATTCACTTTGAGACCGGTCGGTCGCTATGAGTGAATTCATGCACTCGCAACCCGCTGGTCACTCGTGCTTCCGGCTGCCTCGACGGCGCATCGATAACAAGTTGTGACAGTTTCGGCCTAGGAACGCTACAACTTGGAATCTACGCTTCCCGTGACCCTAGACGCAGGCTCACCGGTCATCTTCGACGGTGTCCCCCCGCTCAGGGCCGCGAAAAAAATTGGAGGCGGCGAGCGAGTCGCTCGGCTGCGGAGTATCAGTAAGGACCATCGTGGTCCGGCAAGGCCGGACCTGCGGTCCTTACATGATCCAGGAGGATTGAAGATGACATTTGCCCGTACGGCCACGAAGATGGCGGTGCTTACCGTCGTCGGCGTGACCGCGCTGGCCGCCTGCGCAAAAAGCAGCACGACCAGCACCAAGCAGTCGTCGGTCAGCAGTTTCAAGGGGATCCCGCTGCCGTCTAAGACCCACAAGGCCGGCGGCACAGTGACCTTCGGCATGGCCGCAGGGGCAACGCCGACCTACATCTTCCCGATTACCCCGGGCGCGAACTCGTCGGTGTACACGGCGAGTTACTTCCAGAACCTGATGTGGAAGCCGCTGTGGTGGACCCCGTCCGGTCACTCCCTGAGCGTCGACTATGCCCTGAGCCTCGCGGGCAAGCCGGTCTTCAGCAACGGCAACAAGACCGTCACCATCAACATGAAGACCAACTACAAGTGGTCGAACGGCGCCCCTGTGGACGCCCAGGACCTGGTGTTCATGATCGACCTGGTGAACGCGGCGGTCAAGATCAGCCCCGCTAACTACGGCAACTTCTCGCCTGGGTTCTTCCCGCAGAACGTGACCAGCGCCAAGGCGACCGGCAAGTTCACGCTGCAGATCAACTTCAACAAGGCCTACAACCCCGGCTACCTGTTCTACGACCAGCTGCTGCTGCTCACCCCGCTGCCCAGCACCCAGTGGAACATCGACGCCCCTGGTGGCAAGCCGGTCGGCTACACCACGCTCGCCGGCGCGGAGAAGATCTACAAGTTCCTCGCCGCTCAGTCAGCGAAGCTGTCCACCTACGCGACCAACCCGCTGTGGCAGGACGTCGACGGTCCGTTCAAGCTGACCGCGTTCAACCCGAGCACCGACGCCAACACCATGGTCCCGAACCCGGCGTACAGCGGGCAGAAGCCCTCCATCGCCAAGTTCCAGGAAGTCGCCTACACCTCTGACGACGCCGAGTACAACGCGCTGCGCTCCGGCCAGCTGACCGTCGGCCTGGTCCCGTCGACTGACTACCCGCAGATCCCGACCCTGAAGAAGCAGGGCTTTGCCACCTTCGGCTTCCCTGACCTGGGCTGGGACTACATGGTCTTCAACTTCAAGGACACGACCGACAACTGGAGCAAGGTCATCGGCCAGCTCTATGTCAGGCAGGCGCTCGCCCACCTCGTGGACGACGCCGGTTACGTCTCCGGCATCTTCCACGGTTACGCCGCGAACGCTGACGGCCCGGTTCCCTCGGTTCCGCAGAGCCCGTTCACGCCGTCTAACGCGACCCACCCGGTCTACCCGTTCAGCATCTCCGCGGCGAAGTCCGTGCTGGCCAAGCACGGCTGGAAGATCGTCGGCGGCGTGCAGACCTGTGAGTCGGCCACCCTGTGCGGCGCCGGCATTCCCAAGGGCCAGAAGCTGACCATCAACCTGGTCTACAACAACGGCTCGCCCGCCATCACCGCCGAGGACACGACCTTCGCGTCCGACGCCAAGCAGGCCGGCATCCCGGTCAACCTGACCGGCAAGTCGTTCAACTTCATCCTGCAGAACTACTACGACATCGCCGCCCCGGCCAACATCAACAAGTGGGAGATGGAGGACTTCGGCGGGTTCAGCACGTCGCTCTACCCGACGACGAACTTCATCTTCAACACCGGCGGCACCTTCAACATCGGCGAGTACAGCGACCCCAAGGCCGACTCGCTGATCCACACCTCGGTCTTCGGGCCGAACGCCTCAGCGGTCAAGGCCGAGGCCGGCGACATCGCCACCAGCCTGCCGGCGCTGTTCCAGCCGGACGCCGACCACGTGTACGCGTGGAAGACGACCCTGTCTGGCCCGCAGTCCTCGTTCTGGGAGCTCACCCAGTTCTCCGCGAACCCTGAGCTCTGGTACTTCACCAAGTAAGAACGACTAGAAGATTGGATGCCTGCCGGTGGTCTTTCCGGCCGCCGGCAGGCATCCTGTCAACAAGGCACTTTTACCGGTCATAGCTAGGTCGGCCGGGTCGGGTGCCTGCCACGGCAGTGTTGGTTACCACGGTGTTAGCTACCACGGGGCCGATCCGGACAGCGGCGCCGAAGGTTAACGGCGACTAGGCTCACAAGGAGAGTGCGGAGATGACGACATACCTGCTCCGCCGGGCGGCGACGTCTGTGATCATCCTCATCGGCATCTCGATCCTCGCGTTCTGGATGCTGCATGTGATCGGCGGGCCGCCTGGCCGCGCCGTTCTCGGCCTGCGCGCTTCGCAGGCCTCTGTCAATGCCTGGGACAGGCAGCACGGCTTCGACCGGCCGATGGCCGTCCAGTACCTGACCTACATCGGGCAGCTAGTGCACGGCAATCTTGGCCAGTCCTACAAGCAAAACCAGTCCGTTGACGCGATCCTCGCCGAGCACGCGCCGATCTCCGCTTACCTGAGCGGCCTGGCGCTGTTCTTCGCGATCGTCATCGCGTTCCCCGTCGGCATCTACCAGGCGGTCAAGCGCAACACGGTCGGCGACAACGTCGTGACCACCGCCGCCTTCGTCACCTACTCGATGCCGGTCTTCCTGCTCGGGCTGCTGCTCATCCAGATCTTCGCGATCACGCTCAACATCTTCCCGGTGGGCGCTTCAGCCTCGGTCAGCCAGGACAGCTCGCTGATCGGCGCGATCACCGATCCCAGGGCGATGGTGCTTCCCGTCGCGACGCTGACGCTGGTCTCGGTCGCGAACTACTCGAGATTCATGCGCTGATCCGCGCTCGACGCGCTGGCGCAGGACTACATCAAGGCGGCGCGGGCGAAGGGCCTGCCCGAACGGCTCGTGCTTGTCAGGCACCTGCTCAGGAACGCGTGCCTGCCGATGGTCACCCTGATCGGCCTGAGCATCCCGGCCCTGCTCGCCGGCAACTTGATCACCGAGAACGTGTTTAATTACCCGGGTCTCGGGATTATGTTCATCAACTCGCTGCAACAAGAGGACTACCCGGTCCTTCTCGCCTACACCCTTATGGGCGGTGTACTCACCGTCATAGGCAACTACGTCGCGGACATCGCGCTCACCGTTGCCGACCCGCGGATCAGGCTGGCATAACCGGCCGGGAGGCTGAAATGTTCAGGGAAGTTGAGACTCTACCCCCCCTAACTTCCGGACCAGACATCGCCGAAGGCGGCGAGGTCACCAACATCCAGAGCGGGTGGCGGCTCGGCCTTCGGGCGTTCGCGCAGAACCGGCTGGCTGTCGTCGGTCTCGGGCTCCTCGTGTTCTTCGTGCTCTTCTGCTGGTTCGGCCCGCTGTTCTACCACGGCGACACCGCCGTGGCCAACATCGTCGAAAGTAATTCGCCGCCTGTGGTGGGCCACCCGCTCGGCACCGACGGCACCGGCTTCGACGTGCTCGCCCAGTTGATGGCTGGCGGCCGGGCCTCGCTGGAGATCGGCCTGCTGGCGGCGTTCATCGCCACGGTGGTGGGCACGCTGTGGGGCGCTATCGCGGGCCTGGCCGGCGGGATCGTCGACGGCGTCATGATGCGAATCGTGGACATGATCTTGTCCATTCCGCTGCTGTTCGTCATCCTGATCGTCGGCGCGAAGTGGGGCTCGAATGTGCTGAGCCTGGCGATCATCATCGGCGTCTTCTCGTGGCTGGTTCCCGCCCGGCTGGTCAGGGGCGAAGTGCTCACGCTGCGCGTTCGCGACTTCGTCGCCGCCGCCCGGGCCGCCGGAGCCGGCCGCCCGAGGCTCGTGCTGAGGCACCTGATCCCGAACGCGCTCAGCGTGGTCGTGGTGAACATCACGTTCCAGGTAGCCGACGCCATCTTGCTCGTGGCGGCACTCGGGTTCCTGGGCTTCGGGCTCAACTTCCCGGTGTTCGACTGGGGCGACATGCTCTCGAGCGGCACCCAGAACCTGCTGAACGGCTACTGGTGGCAGGTCTACCCCGTCGGCATCTGCATCGTGCTCGCCGTCATGGCCATGAACCTGATCGGTGACGCGCTCCGTGACGCACTCGACGTCCGGCTGCGCCGCCGGTAACCCCTCTTAGATCCCCTACTAGGTCATCCCCAACTAGGAGCACCCGTGGCCCCTGTCCTGGAGATCAAGGATCTCTCCACTCACATCAAGCAGAGCACCACCACAATTCAGGCAGTCGGCAATGTCGATTTGTATCTGGATCCTGGCGAGACGCTCGGCCTGGTCGGTGAGTCCGGCTGCGGCAAGTCTATGACCGGTTTGTCGATCATGGGCCTGCTCCCGCCAGGCGGTCAGATCGTCGGCGGCTCGATCAAGCTCGAGGACAGAGAGCTTGTCGGGCTGCCGGACCGCGAGCTGCGCAAGGTGCGCGGCAACGAGATAGCGATGGTCTTCCAGGACCCGCTGACCTCGCTCGACCCGACTAAGACAATCGGCTCCCAAGTCGCGGAGCCGGTACTGCTGCACCGCGGCGCCAGCAAGAAGGAAGCACTGGACCGGGCGACGGAGGTGCTGGCCCTGGTCGGCCTGCCGCGCCCGCAAGAGCGGCTGGCGGACTATCCGCACCAGCTGTCCGGCGGGCTGCGGCAGCGCGTCATGATCGCCATGGCGCTGTCCTGCGAGCCCAAGGTGCTGATCGCCGACGAGCCCACGACCGCGCTCGACGTCACCATCCAGGCGCAGATCCTCGACCTGCTCGATGACCTCAAGAGCCGCCTGCACATGGCGATGCTGCTAATTACGCACGACATGGGCGTCATCGCCGGGCACGCGGACCGCGTCAACGTGATGTACGCGGGCCGGCTGGTCGAGACGACGGAGACGGGCAACCTCTTCATCCACATGCACCACCCGTACACCCAGGCGCTGCTCGCCTCTATTCCCCGGCTGGTGCAGGACCGCAGCCAGCAGCTGCTGAACATCCCCGGCCTGCCGCCCGACCTCGGCCACCCGCCGGCGGGCTGCCGGTTCGCCGCCAGGTGCAGCAAGGTCACCGACAAGTGCCGTGCCGACGAGCCGCCGCTGATCGGGGAGACCGTCGCGCACCTGTACTCGTGCTGGCACCCGGTCGACGGCCCGCTGGCGCCCGACGAGATAGAAGCAGCGGCCAGGGCGGCCAGGGCCGCGCAGGCCGCGGCGGGCGTGGAAGTGGTAGTCCCGACTGCCGTGACTTCCGACCCCGTGCCCCTGGTCGAGGACCGGAAGCCGGCCGCCGGCACCGAGGGCGCGACGCTGCTCGAGGTCAAGGACCTGGTCAAGGAATTCCCCGTGACCTCGGGCATCTTGCAGCGCTCGATCGGCTCGATCCATGCCGTCTCCGGCGTCTCGTTCTCCGTCGCGGCGGGGGAGACGTTCGGGCTGGTCGGGGAGTCGGGTTGCGGCAAGACGACCCTCGGCCGGATGATCGTCGCGCTTGAGCGCCCGACCTCCGGCGAGGTGACGCTGAACGGCAGCGATATTTCCAAGCTGAAGGGCCACGAGCTGCGCAGGCGGCGGCGCGACCTGCAGCTGATGTTCCAGGACCCGTACTCCTCTCTCGACCCGCGCATGCGCGTGGGAGCGATCATCAGGGAGCCGCTGACGATCCAGAGCATCGGCAGCCGCAAGGACCAGGAAAACCGGGTCTTCGAGCTGCTCGGCGAGGTTGGCCTGCCGCGCAACGCGGTTGAGCGGTTCCCGCATGAGTTCTCCGGCGGTCAGCGTCAGCGCATCGGGCTCGCGCGGGCCCTGACCCTGAATCCTCAGGTCATCGTCGCCGACGAGCCGGTCAGCGCGCTCGACGTCTCGATCAGGGCGCAGGTGCTCAACCTGATGAAGCGGCTCCAGAACACGCACGGGCTGACCTACGTCGTGATCTCACACGACCTCGCGGTCGTCAAGTACATGGCCGACCGGATCGCGGTTATGTACCTCGGCAAGCTGGTAGAGCTGGGCACTAGCGATGACATCTACCAGCGGCACGCGCATCCTTACACCGCTGGCCTGATCGGCGCCATCCCGGTTCCTGACCCGGTGATCGCGCGGGCACGGCGCGAGATCGGCATCAGCGGCGAGCTTCCCAGCCCGCTGAACCCGCCATCGGGCTGCCGGTTCCGCACCAGGTGCCCGCTCTCGCAGGACATCTGCTCAGTGGAAGAGCCGCAGCTGCGGTCCTTCGGGCCTGGCCACGTCGCCGCGTGCCACTTCCCGCTGCAGACAGCGGCGGGCGAGTCCGCGTCGGCCCCGGCGGCGGCGAAGACTGTCTGATCAGTGACCGGCTGGCGGGCGCGCGCGTATCGCCAGCCGGTCACCGCACGCCAATCGCTTGTGCACATAGCGGCTTCGTTCGATACTTTCTGCTATGCGGCCGTCTAGCTCCCGGGTCGTGCCTGCGGGTGTGCGCGCGTCAGACGCCGAGCGAGATGAGGCGATCGGCGTACTCAGGCACAGGTTCGCCGAGGGACGTCTGAGCCAGGAGACGTTCCTGTACCGGATGGACGCGGCGCTGCGCGCCAAAGACCATGCCGAGCTGTCCGGCCTCTTTGTCGACCTGCCCGCCGGGGACCCCGGCCCCCGCCCGCGCCGCCGGATTTTCGGCGCGGGCGGTATCGCCCAGGAGGGCCTTGCCCGGCTGCGCCGCGCCTCCCGGCGGACCAGCTTTCCTGGCTGGCCCGCCGTCCCCGCCTCGTACGGGCCGCCCATGAGCCAGCCGCAGCGCCTGGGCCGCCGCAGGCCCCGGGCCCGCAGCAGGCCATGAGCCCGGCGCAGGCCATGAGCCCGCCGCAGCCCTTGTGCCTGCCGCGGCAGAGAGACGGCAAGTTCACCATCGGCAGGGCCCCGTCCTGCGACTTCACCGTCGGTGATCTCAGCGTGTCGCGCTGGCATGCCAGGTTGCACAAGGAAGACCACACCTGGATGCTGTCTGATCTTGGCTCGACGAACGGCACCAGGCTCAACGGCTGGCGGGTGACCGAAGGCGTCCAGATCCGGCCCGGTGATCAGGTCTCGTTCGGCACCGTTACCTACGTGATCACGGACGGGCCGGCCGCCTGATCGCCGCGGGCGTATCCGCCTGCCCCCGATGGTCACAGGCTGCCGGTAACTGGCCGTAGAGTCGGTGCGTGACCTTGGTCCTTGTAGTACGGCACGGCCTCACGGCGGCAACTGGATCGGCGCTCACCGGCAGGACGCCCGGGATATCGCTCGACGACAGAGGCCGGGCCCAGGCCGCCGCCGTAGCGGCGCGGCTCGCCACTGTCAGGCTCGACGCGATCGTGTCCAGCCCGCTGGAACGATGCTTCGAGACAGCGCAGGCGATCGCGGCCGCTCAGAAACCGGCCGAGCTTGAGGTTCAGGCGGAGGAGCGTTTCATCGAGGTCGGCTACGGAGACTGGACAGGCAAATCCCTGCGCAAGCTGTCCCGCGAGCCTCTCTGGCGGGTGGTGCAGGCGCATCCGAGCGCGGTCACTTTCCCTGGTGACGGCGGCGAGGCCCTCGCCGACGTGCAGCGCCGCGCGATCAGCGCGATCCGGGACTGGAACGCCAAGCTCGGAGCCGAGGCCACTTACCTGATCTGCTCCCACGGTGATGTGATCAAATCCGTCTTGGCCGATAGCCTTGGCCTGCACCTCGATTTGTACCAGCGAATCGTCGTCGATCCCTGCTCGCTGAGCGTCATCCGCTTCACGCCGCTGCGCCCGTTCGTGGAGCGGATGAATGACACTGGCGGGAGCGTGGCGACGCTGACCAGAGCTGACAAGATCCAGGCCGGGCATTCAGCGCTGCGGCCCGGTGATGCGCCTGTTGGCGGTGGCGCGGGAGGATAGGTTTATGCCGGTCTACACGTACGACCCGCCGGATAGGTTCGTGGCCGGAACCGTCGGCCAGCCTGGCGAGCGCACCTTCTACCTGCAGGCGACGGGCGGCGGCAGGGTCACCAGCGTCGCGCTGGAGAAGGGCCAGGTCAGTCAGCTGGCTGAGCGCCTCGATGAGCTGCTTGACGAGGTTCGCAGGCGTACCGGCGGGTCAGCGTCGATTCCGGCGAGCGCACCCGAGTCGCTGTCCGACGATGGTCCGCTCGATCAGCCGCTGATGGAGGATTTCAGGGTTGGCGCTATCGCGCTCGCCTGGGATGGTGACAGCGAGCGCGTCATCATCGAGGCGCAGGAGCTGAGCGAGGAGCCGATCGAGCCGCTGACCGAGGACCTGCCGGACGACGGGCCGGCCATCTTGCGGGTTACGATCACTGCGGCGGCAGCGCGTGCCTTCGCCAAGCGGGCGATGCAGGTCGTCGTCGCCGGGCGCCCGCCGTGCCCGCTCTGCGGGTTGCCGCTTGACGCGTCAGGTCACGTCTGCCCCCGTCAGAACGGACACCGGATTGGCCGCAACTGAACGATCACCTGATCGGCGCGGCGGCCGGTCCGAGCGGCCAGGTAAGCAGGACATGATCAGCGAAGACGCCGCCATCGAGCTGCTCACAGGCGGTGAGCTCACCATCGAGGGACGGCTGGCTGAAGCCTCCAACGCCACCTTGTACTGCACGATCGCGGGCGGTCAGCAGGAGGCGGCCTGCGTCTACAAGCCAGTGGCAGGCGAACGGCCGCTCTGGGACTTCCCGCACGGCACCCTGGCCGGCCGCGAGCTTTGCGCCTATCTCGTCTCAAGTGCCTCCGGCTGGGACATCGTGCCGCCGACCGTCTACCGGGATGGCCCGTTCGGCCCCGGCATGTGCCAGCTGTGGATCGACGCCGACGCCTCCATCGACCTGGTCGCGCTGGCGCGCAGCAGCAAGAGCCCGGGCCTGCGCGCCATGGCCGTCTTCGACGCCGTCATCAATAACGCCGACAGGAAAATAGGGCACCTGCTTCCGGCCCCGGGCGGTCATCTCTACGGCTGCGACCACGGCGTCTGCTTCGCCGAGGAGTACAAGCTGCGCACGGTGCTCTGGCAGTGGCGTGGTGACCCCGTCACAGACGAGGACGTGGCGGCCCTGACCCGCCTCTCCGAGCAGGTCACCACCGGGCAGTTGCTGGCCGACCTCGGCGAGTGGCTGACCGACGACGAGGTCGAAGCGACCAGGCTGAGGATCGAGTTGCTGCTGCAGCACCGCGTGCACCCGTACCCGCCCGACGACTGGCCCGCCGTCCCCTGGCCCCCCATCTGACCGTCCGCTGGAAACGCTCCCCGATCCTGATCACGAGCCGCGCGGCAGCCTCCGGGACCGGTACCGGTTTCCGTGATCATGTTCGCGGGGGTGATCACGGAAGATCACCCAGATCAGGACAGCGGCAATGTTCCGTGATCATGGCTGTGGGCATGATCACGGAAGTTTGCTCAGGTCAGGGAGGCTGTTCGGGTGGCTCGGGGATCTTGGAAGGTCAAGCTCCGGCGGGTCAGCGGCGAGACTCGTCCCGGACTCCCGGAGATTTCCCGCTTCGCGGAGCCTTCCCGGCTCTGGCGCGGAGAGTTGTCGCAGCACGCAGCGTTGTCGGCACATAGAACGGTAAACACTCCGTGCTGCGAGAAGTCTCCGCGTAACGACGGAGAACGCTCCGCGAAACCCGCCACACGTCACATTGGGTGGTTATCTGGCGCCGCCGTGCTCGCCTCGGTCGCCGCGGCGGCGAAGGTAGCGCTCGAACTCGCGGGCTATCGCGTCGCCGCTGGCCTCGGGGAGGTCGGTGGCGTCCTTGGCCTCCTCGAGGGCCCGCACGTAGTCGGCTACCTCGGTGTCCTGCTCGGCTAGCTCGTCGACGCCCCGTTCCCAGGCGCGCGCCTCGTCCGGAAGGTCGCCTAGCGGCATCGGCGCGTCGAGGATGTCCTCGACGCCGCGCAGCAGGGCGAGGGTTGCCTTGGGGCTGGGCGGCTGCGCCACGTAGTGCGGCACCGCCGCCCACAGGGACACGGCCGGGATGCCTGCCTCTGTGCAGGCATCCTGCAGCACTCCGACGATGCCGGTCGGGCCCTGGTAGTCGACCGGGTCCACCTGAAGCGCCGTCGACAGTTTCTCGTCCGAGGCGGCGACGGTCACGGGCACGGGCCTGGTGTGCGGTGAGTCGGCGAGCAGCGCGCCGACCAGGATGACGATCTCAGCGCCCAGTTTGGTGAAACCGTCGACGAGGTCGCGGCAGAAGCCGCGCCAGCGCATGTTCGGCTCGATGCCGTGCACCAGCACGATGTCCCGCCCGATGGCCGCCGGATGCGCGACCGCGAGCCTGGTAGTGGGCCAGGCCAGCCGCCTGGTCTGGCCGTCGGTGACCTCGAGCACGGGCCGGGTCACCTGAAAGTCGTAATAGTCCTCAGGATCAATCTCGCCGATGGCCGTCGCATCCCAGGTGCTGCTGAGATGGGCCACGGCGGCGCTTGCCGCCTCGCCCGCGTCGTTCCATCCTTCAAAGGCCGCTATGACCGCCGGCGAGTTCAGTGCTGAGATGCCGTTGAACTCGATCTGAAGCCACCTCCACGACCGCTCCCGAGCGCCGCCCGGTGCCTGGCGTTCAAATGCTGACGGCCTCAAGCCTACGTGCCAGGCGATGGCGCTTAGGATAGGGCTATCATGACGTGCGACGTTGATCAGCCCCGCTCGCCCCGCCAGCCGCTGCCCGCGGCCCAGTCGCTGCGCACAGCACTGTCTGAACGCGTGGTCATCGCCGATGGAGCGATGGGCGTGATGCTGCAGGGCAGCCCGGTCACGCTGGACGATTTCGACGGGTATGAGGGCTGTAACGAGATACTGAATGTCACCAGGCCCGATGTCGTCCGCTCGATTCACGACGACTACCTTGCGGCGGGCTCCGACTGCATTACGACTAATACCTTTGGCGCGAACCTCAGCAATCTCGGCGAATACGACATTCCCGATCGGATCTACGAGTTGTCCGTGGCTGGTGCCGAGCTGGCGCGCACCTGCGCGGACGCGGTCGCGACCGATGAACGGCCCCGCTGGGTACTCGGGTCCATCGGACCCGGGACGAAACTGCCTACACTCGGCCATGTCTCCTTCACTGAGCTTCGCGACGCTTATCAGGTCAACGCGGCCGGGATGCTGTCCGGTGGCGTTGACGCGCTGATCATCGAGACCTGCCAGGACCTGCTGCAGGCCAAGGCGGCCATCATCGGCGCGCGCCGGGCGATTGCCGATGTTGACCGGGACATCGTGCTCATCGGCCAGGTGACGATCGAGACGACGGGCGCGATGCTGCTCGGCAGCGAGATCGGCGCGGCGCTGACGGCGCTCGAGCCGCTGGGCATCGACCTCATCGGCATGAACTGCGCGACCGGGCCCGCCGAGATGAGCGAGCACCTGCGCTACCTGGCCGCTCACTCACGTGTGCCGCTGTCGTGCATGCCGAATGCCGGGCTGCCCGAGCTGACCTCTTCGGGCGCGCGCTACCCGGTGACCCCTGACGAGCTGGCGCGCGCGCACGAGACCTTCGTCAGGGAGTTCGGGCTGACGCTCGTCGGCGGCTGCTGCGGCACGACCCCGGCGCACATGGCCGAGCTGAGCGCCAGGCTGGCCGGGCGGCCGGTGACCAAGCGCAGGCCGAGGCCTGAGGCCGGCATCTCGTCCCTTTACGCGCATGTGCCGTTCAGGCAGGACACCGCGTTCCTGGCGATCGGCGAGCGCACGAACGCCAACGGGTCCAGGGCGTTCCGGGAGGCGATGATCGCCGGCGACTTCGACGGCTGCGTGGAGATCGCCAGGTCACAGACCAGGGACGGCGCGCATCTCCTTGACCTGTGCGTGGACTACGTCGGCAGGGACGGCGCGGCCGACATGGCCGAGGTCGCCAGCAGGCTCGCCACCGCCGCGACGCTGCCGCTGATGCTCGACTCGACCGAGCCTGAGGTAGTCCAGGCCGGGCTCGAACGGCTCGGCGGCCGGGCCGTGGTCAACTCGGTCAACTACGAGGACGGCGACGGCGCCGACTCGCGCATCGCCAAGGTCATGCCCATCATCGCTGAGCACGGTGCCGCCGTCGTCGCGCTGACGATCGACGAGCAGGGGCAGGCGCGGACGGCCGAGTGGAAGGTGGCGGTCGCCACCAGGCTGATCGAGGACCTGACCGGCAACTGGGGCCTGCGGATCTCCGACATCATCGTGGACTGCCTGACGTTCCCGATCGGCACCGGCCAGGAGGAGACCAGGCGCGACGCGATCGAGACGATCGAGGCGATCCGCGAGGTCAAGAGGCGCTACCCGGACGTCCAGACCACGCTCGGCGTTTCTAACATCTCGTTCGGCCTTAACCCCGCGGCCAGGGCCGTGCTCAACTCGGTCTTCCTCAGTGAGTGCGTCAGGGCCGGCCTCGACTCCGCGATCGTGCACGCCGCCAGGATCATGCCCATCTCCCGGATCCCGGACGAGCAGCTCCAGGTCGCGCTCGACCTCATCTACGACCGGCGCAGGGACGGCTACGACCCCCTGAGCAAGCTGCTCGATCTCTTCGAGGGCGTGGACACCAAGTCGCTCAAGGAAAGCCGGGCCGCCGAGCTGGCGAGCCTGCCACTGGCCGAGCGGCTCAAGCGCCGCATCATCGACGGCGAGCGGCAGGGCCTCGAGGCCGACCTCGAGGCTGCGCTGCAGGACCGCCCGGCGCTCGAGATCGTCAACGACATCCTGCTCGACGGGATGAAGACGGTCGGCGAGCTCTTCGGTTCGGGCAAGATGCAGCTGCCGTTCGTGCTCACCTCCGCCGAGGTCATGAAGGCCTCCGTCGGCTACCTCGAGCCGCACATGGAACGGACGGACGAGTCAGGCAAAGGCAAGATCGTGCTCGCCACGGTCAAGGGCGACGTGCACGACATCGGCAAGAACCTGGTCGACATCATCGTGTCGAATAACGGCTACGACGTGGTCAACCTCGGCATCAAGCAGCCGATCTCGGCGATCGTGCAAGCGGCCATCGACAACGACGCCGACGTCATCGGCATGTCAGGCCTGCTGGTCAAGTCCACCGTGATCATGCGGGACAACCTGGCCGAGCTGAACTCGCGCGGCCTCGCGGCCAAGTGGCCCATCCTGCTGGGCGGAGCGGCGCTGACCAGGTCGTACGTGGAGCAGGACCTGGCCGGACTGTTCGATGGCGAGGTGCGGTACGCCCGCGACGCGTTCGAGGGACTGCGGCTGATGGACGCCGCGATGGCGGTCAAGCGCGGCGTGCCCGGGGCGAGCCTGCCCGCGCTGCGCGAGCGCCGCGTCCGCCCCGCGTCCCGCGGCGAGGCCGGCGCGACCGGCGCTGATGGCGATTCAGGAGCTGGGACGGCAGCCGCGGCAGGCATCCGTTCCGACGTAAAAATCGATGTCGCCGTGCCGGCAGTGCCTTTCTACGGCACGCAGGTCTCCAAGGGCATCCCGCTCGCCGACTACGCGAGCTACCTGGACGAGCGAGCCCTGTTCCTCGGCCAGTGGGGGCTCAAGCCGACCAGGGGCGGCGGCGGCCCGGCCACGAGGAACTGGCCGAGACCGAGGGCAGGCCGAGGCTGCGCATGTGGCTGGAGCGGGCCCAGACCGAGGGGCTGCTGCAGGCCGCCGTCGTGCACGGGTACTTCCCGTGCGTCAGCGAGGGCGACGACCTGATCGTCCTTGACGAGGCCGGCGGCGAACGCGAGCGGTTCACGTTCCCGCGCCAGCGCCGGGACAGGCGGCTGTGCCTGGCCGACTTCTTCAGGCCGGCGTCGTCAGGGGAGACCGACGTGGTCGCCTTCCAGCTCGTCACGATCGGCCCGAAGATCAGCGAGGCCACCGGCGAGCTCTTCGCCAAGCACGCCTACCGCGACTACCTGGAGCTGCACGGGCTGTCCGTGCAGCTGGCCGAGGCGCTCGCGGAGTACTGGCACGTGCGGGTCAGGCAGTCCCTGGGCATCGGCGGCGCTGACCCCGCTGAGCTTGACGACATCCTGCGGGTGGGCTACCAGGGCTGCCGGTACAGCTTCGGCTACCCGGCCTGCCCTGACCTGGAGGACAGGGCCAAGCTCATGCGGCTGCTCGACGGAGAGCGCATCGGGGTCATGCTGTCGGAGGAGTTCCAGCTTGATCCTGAGCAGTCCACCGACGCCCTGATAGTGCACCACCCCGAAGCGAAGTACTTCAGCACCTGATGCGGCACAGTCCTGACAGGCACTGTCCTGAAGTGGCGGTGGCGCCAGGCGGTGGAGCGGCCGTGCCCTGCGAGTCACTGGCCGCCGTCCTGTTCGACATGGACGGGGTGCTGGTCGACTCCGAGCCGATCTGGTTCGAGGTCGAGCGGGACGTCATGGCCAGGCTCGGGGGAGCGTGGACGGCGGCCGACCAGCAGGCGCTGGTAGGCGGCTCGCTGTACCGCACGCTCGACTACCTGCTTGAGCGCGCGACAGTGCCGGCCGCGCACGCCGAGGTCGCCGACTGGCTTCTGACTGGCATGGCGCGGCGCCTCGGCCAGGGCGGGGTCGAGCCGCTGCCCGGTGCGGTGGAATTGGTTGAAGCAGTGCGCTCGGGCGGACTGCCGTGCGCGCTCGTCACGTCGTCCGAGCCGGTCATCGTGTCCGCTGTGCTAGGGGCGCTCGCCCGGTATTCGCTGACCTTCGACGTCATCGTGTCTGGTAACGACGTGCGCAACCCCAAGCCCGACCCGGAGCCGTATCTGCGTGCCGCTGCCCTGCTCGGCGTCGACCCTAGGTGCTGCGTCGCGATCGAGGACTCGCCGAACGGAGTAGCCTCCGCGCGCGGCGCCGGGTGCGTGACGGTGGCCGTGCCCGGCCTGGCCGCGCTGCCCGACACCGACGGCGTCGTCGTGGTGCGCTCGCTGGCTGACATGAGCCTGAGCGGGCTGCGGGAGCTTGTCCTGGCCAGCGCCCGGGACGGGCTCGGGCCGCCCTAGGCGTTTTCCTTGATGAAGGCGCGGCTGGCCAGCCACAGGCAGATGATCGCGAGGCCGACCGAGACGCAGACGCCCTCCAGCATGATCGTCGTGAGGTAGCGGCCGGCGAACGCCCCGCGCATGGCATCAATGATGTAGCCGAACGGCGTCACCCTCGCCACGGCGCGCAGCCAGTGCGGCCCCAGCGTCATCGGGAGCATGATCCCGGAGAGGAGCATGAGCGGGACCATGACCATGTTCAGCAGGGGAGCGAGGGCATCTTCGCTCTTGAGCAGCAGGCCGACGGCGTAGGACACGGCTGACAGGCTGACCGCGACGATCGCGACGAAGCCGAGGCTGATCAGCACGCCGCCGAACGGTGCCCGCAGGCCGAACGCCAGCCCGGCGAGCACCAGCACGATCGCCTGAACTGTCAGCGTGACCACGTCCCTGAGCACCCGCCCGGCCAGCAGCGCCGTCCGGCTGACCGGCGTGACCCTGAATCGCTCGATGACGCCTGCCCGCCAGTCGGCGACGATCGTGAACCCGACGAACGCGGCGCCGAAGAGGCCAAGCTGGATCAGCAGGCCGGGCACGAAGAAGCTGTACGGGTTGTCCGGGGGGACGCCGAGAGCCCCGGCCTGGGCGATCCTGGCCAGCAGCGGCCCGAAGAATGCCAGGTACAGGATCGGCTGGATGAGGCCGATGATGACCCAGGCAGGGTTCCGCAGCGAGAGCCGCATCTGCCTGCCGAAGATCAGCCAGGTGTCGCCGAAGAAGGCGAGTGCTCGCGGCCGCGTCGCTATCGGGGCTCCGGGGTTTCCTGGGCCTGATCTTGTCGCCGCATCCGCCGGCGTGGTTACCGTGGCCGCCATGTCTTAGCTCCGTCCCGTGTGGCCCGTGTGGCCCGTGTGGCTGGTGCGCGTGCTCGCGCCGGTGCCCGTGATCGCGTCCGCGAGGTTCTGCTCGTCGTCAGGTGCGGCGCTGGGGCTTGCGGCGCTTTCTGGCGCGGTCTCACCCGCGGCGTTGCCGGCCGATGGCGAGTCGTCGCGCAGCGACCGCCCGGTCAAGGTCAGGAACACGTCATCCAGCGTCGGCCTCGCCAGCTGGATGGACTCGAGCGTGATGCCCTCGCTGTCCAGTGCGCGCAGCATGCCGGGGAGCGCCTCCTCGCCGCGGGTGACCGTCATCCTGATCGCCCGCCCGTCCAGCGCGATCTCGCGCACGCCCGGGTAGCCGGCGAGTATCGACTCGGCCCCGGCCGGCTCGCCGCTCACCGCGAGCGTGACGACGTCGCCTGAGATCTGCCGCTTGAGCTCTTCCGGCCTGCCTTCGGCGATGATCTTGCCGTGGTCGATGACCAGCACCCGGTCGCAGAGCGCGTCGGCTTCCTCGAGGTAGTGCGTGGTCAGGAAGATCGTGGTGCCGAGTTTCTCGCGCAGGTCCCTGATGTGGTCCCACAGATTGCTGCGGCTTTGCGGGTCAAGGCCGGTGGTCGGCTCGTCGAGGAAGACCACCGACGGCGAGTGGATCAGGCCGAGCGTGATATCGAGGCGACGTCGCTGGCCGCCTGACAGTGTCTTGCACAGCCTGGATTCAAGCCCGGTCAGATCTAGCTGGTCGGTCAGCAGGCTCGCCCTTGCCGCTGTCTCGGCGGCCGAAAGCCGGTAGACCCGGCCCTGGATGGTGAGCTCTTCGCTGACCGTGCAGTTCGGGTCCGTACCCCCGGCGGTGACCCCGATCGCCTGGGGCACGTAGCCGATGCGCCGCCTGACCCCGACCGAGTCGCGGAGCAGGTCGCATCCGGCGACGGTAGCCGTGCCGGCCGTGGGCCGCAACAGCGTCGTGAGCATTCGCAGCGTGGTCGTCTTGCCCGCACCGTTCGGCCCCAGGAAGCCGACGATCTCGCCCTCGCCCACAGCAAGATCCACGCCGCGCACAGCCTCGACTTTGCGCTTGCGGCTGGTGAAGGTCCGCGCTAGGCCCTCGGCCTCGATTATCGACATCTGTCCCTCACCGTCTGCCTCTTATGTCTCACCGTTTGACCTGGCCGGCACCGCGATCCTCATGTCTCGCCGTTGGCCTGGCCGGCAATCGATCCGGTCGGTAACCGAGCCAACTTCAAGCGGGTCGGCTCTTATTAAGTACTATCGCGATAATTTAGTCAAGTACTATCGCGAGCTATCGGTAACTCGTCAGAGACCCCGGCCGAGTCGGCCACTGCTCGCGCGGCCGCTCTGGCTTGGGCCGCGGCGGTTTCCGCCGAGGCTTCCGGGGGCTGGTGACCTGCTTGAATGGCCAGCTGGATGGGGGGAGCGGCGGACTCCGCGGCCTCTTCCGGAAGGCCGGCCAGGATCTTCGCGAACTCGTCATGCCACCGCACCTCGGCTTCGGCGTGCAGTTGAGACCTGTACATGACCGCAGCCGCGAAGGGTTCCAGGTACCCTTTGGCCACCATCCGCTTGCGTTCGCTCTCGAGCGCGGCAGCCGCGGCGGCGCATGCCTCGCGCCTCGCGGCGAGCCAGTCTGCCAGTTCCGCCCGATCGGGTCCGGGACCTGCGAAAACTAGCGCAACTCCCAGCTCATCAGGCCCCGATCGAATCGACTTGATGGCTCGCTCCCTGAGCATGGCGAACTCGACCCAGCCCTCTCCGGTGATGGCATAGACGGTTCGCGCGGGACGCCGGCCGACCTGCTCGGTCCGAACCGGGTCGACGAGGCCTTCGGCCTCCATCGTGCGCAGTTCACGGTACAGAGCGCCAACGCTGACCCCGCCCCACTCGCCGACGTTGGTGATCTCGGCGAGCCGCCTGATCTCGTGCCCGTGTCGCGGGCCATGCCTGGCCAGAGTCGCGAGCACCATCAGCCGGGTCAGGTTCATGGGATTAGTATCATGAGACTAATCTCAGTAGTCAAGTGCCCGGGGCGCCCGCGTGATCTTCCCGGCAGGACGGGCTCCGCCCGCCGCCGTCGTCTGCGGGCAATGCCTGCTCATCGCCGCGGAGCGAGCCGCGCGGGGCGTGTGCGTCGGGATTGCGGAGGTATTTCGGGTGCCTGGAGGAGGGTTCTCGCGCGTAGGAGCCGTTTCGTGGGATAGTCCGGACAATCCTCCTGGACGCGAAAAGCCTCCTCCGTGACGCTGACTATGCTCCTGGATCAAGGTCCCTGGAAGCCGGATCAAGGTCCCCGGAAGCCGGGCAGCCCGACCATCCGGCCAGCAGGGCGTTTGCGGCATGATCTCGGAGCGTTCTCCGTCGTTACCGGGGAGACTTCTCGCAGCACGGAGTGTTGACCGTCCTATCTGCCGAAAGCGCTCCGCGCAACGACGACTCTCCGCGCCAGAGCCGGGAAGGCTCCGCGCCAGAGCCGGGAAGGCTCCGCGAAGCGGGAAGTCTCCGGGCGCCGGGCAGAGTCTCGTACGCTGAGCCGCCGGAACTCGACCTTCCAAGATCCCGGGCCAGCCCGACGGCCTCTATGACCCTGGGCAAATTCCGTCTGCGGCGGTTACGGCTGCGGCGCTGACCGCAGGGACGGGCAGAGGCGGGGGAGTGCCGCCGAACTCCGGGCAGAACTGCTGGTGCGAGCACCAGCCGCAGAGCCGGCCCCGCCGTGGCCGCCAGTCTTCGGCTTCCCTGGCCCGCTCGATCGCCCGCCAGAGTGCCTCGATCTTGCGCTCGGTCGCGAGGAGATCGGCTTCGTCCGGTGCGTAGCGCACCATCTCGCCGTTGCCCAGGTACATCAGCTGAAGCAGCCTGGGCACGGTGCCGCGAAGCCGCCAGAGCACGAGCGCGTAAAAACGCATCTGGAACAGCGCTCGGGCCTCGAACTCCTCGCGCGGTGCTGTCCCTGTCTTGTAGTCGACGACCCTGATATCGCCGGCAGGCGAGATGTCGAGCCGGTCGATATAGCCGCGCAGGCGCAGGCCAGAGGTGAGCACCGCCTGCACGTGCAGCTCCCTGTGCGCGGGCTCCAGCCTGGTCGGATCCTCCAGAGTGAAATAGCGGTCGAGCATCTCGCGGGCCTGGGCCAGCCAGACGGCGCGCTCGGAGTCCTCGTCGAAGAGGCTGCCAAGCTCCGGCTCGGCGGCTACGAGGCGGTCCCACTCGGGCTCGATCAGCGCCGTCGCTGTCGCCGGGACGCGCTCAGCCGCCGGCGCGTCGAACAGCCTCTCGAGCACCGCGTGCACGAGAGTGCCGCGGGCGGCGGCGGGACTCGGCGCCTCGGGCAGCCTGTCGATGACGCGGAACCGGTAGAGCAGCGGGCATGTCATGAAATCCGCGGCCCGAGAGGGCGACAGCGACCGGCTCCCGAGCTCGATCTGCCCGGACGGCTCGATCACGTCATCGGTCGCATCCCTGACGAGCACAGCATGAGCTCGCCCGGCGGCCATCCCGCCAGCCACGTCGGCGGCGTGACCGCCTGCCTCATCGCCGGCCGGCCCGGTCGTCTTGCTTGGCTCCGCCCTCAGCTCCACCCTAGGCAGCGTAGGCCAGAACACCGACAGCCACGGACGGCTCGCCCGTCACCGAGCCCCGGCGTGCTTGCGGACGGGCAACTAAGCGGCAAACCACGTAGCATCGTGATGTGGCAACAAGCGCGCCCGATCGCGGCACACCGGGCCAGAAACAGGATGAGCCAGGCGGCCCGCAGCGGCGCGAGCCCAAGCTTGGCTTCGTCGTCGCGAAGCCGTTCGGGATCCCGGTCTACCTTTCGCCGTACTGGGTGATCTTCGCGGTCCTGCTGGTGGTCATGTACGCCACGAGCGTCGAGGCCAACCTGGCGAAAGTCTCGGACCGCTACATCGTCGCCGCCGCGTTCGTGCTGCTTCTGTACGTCTCGGTGCTCATCCACGAGCTGGCTCACTGCGTCGTGGCCCTGAGGTTCGGCCTGCCGGTACGGCGGGTGCTGCTGTACCCGCTGGGCGGATATTCAGAGATCGAGCAAGAGCCGGGAACCCCAGGGCGCGAGGCACTGATCTCCGGGGCGGGCCCAGTGGTGTCGCTGGCGCTCGCGGGACTCGGCTACGAGCTTGCCCAGGTCGTGACCGGAGGACTGCCGCACCAGGTCATCAGCCAGCTCTTCCTGGCGAATCTGATCGTGGGTATTTTCAACCTGCTTCCTGGCCTGCCGCTGGACGGCGGGCGGATCTTCAGGGCCGGAGTCTGGAAGATCACGAAGCGGCAGCACACGGCGACCATCGCGGCGGCGTGGGCCGGCCGGGTACTCGCGATCGGGCTTGTCGGCCTGACGCTGTTCAGCCAGCAGCAGACGGGAAGTTTCCTGAATCTCTACTGGCTCTGGCTCCTTGTCATCGCCGGGTTCATGTGGATCCAGTCGACCCAGGCGATCAGGGCGGCCAAGATCCGCGAGCGGCTGCCGGGCGTCAGTGCCCGCGGGCTGGGCCGGCGCGCGATCCCGATCTCGGCGAACGTGCCGCTCGCCGAGGCCGTCCGGCGGGCTCAGACGGCGGGCGCCAGGGCGCTGGTGATCGTGGACCACGAGAATACGCCGACCGCCATCGTCAACGAGGCAGCCGTGCAAGCCACGCCGGAGGAGCGCAGGCCGTGGATCGAGGTCGGCTCGCTCGCGAGGACGCTTGAGCCCAACATGGTGCTGTCGGCCGACTTGTCGGGCCTGGACTTGCTCAAGGCCGTGCAGCAAGCTCCTGCCAGCGAGTACCTGCTGACCGAGCCGAGCGGTCAGGTCTTCGGCGTGCTGGCGGCGTCAGACCTCGATATCGCGTTCGCCGGGGTCTGAGCCGACACGCTAGCCTGTGCCTGGTGATCAACCGCCGAGGGCCATTCAATCCTGGTGACCGGGTCCAGCTCACCGATGAGAAGGGCCGCAGGCACCGGCTTGTGCTCGCCGCCGGCCAGGCCTTCCACACCCATCGCGGCGCGGTGGCGCACGACGATCTGATCGGCCAGCCAGAAGGCAGCGTCGTCCGGGCCTCGGGCGGCACGCAGTACATCGCCCTGCGGCCGCTCCTGGCGGACTACACGGTGTCCATGTCACGGGGTGCCACGGTCGTGTATCCCAAGGACGCGACCGTGATTGTCGGCCTCGCCGACATCTTCCCCGGAGCCAGGGTCATCGAGGCAGGCGCGGGTTCAGGCGCGCTGACCTGCTGGCTGCTGCGGGCGATCGGCGACACAGGATGCCTGGTGTCATTCGAGCGCCGGACCGACTTCGCGGAGATCGCCAGGCGCAATGTGGAAACCTACTTCGGCTGCCCGCACCCCGCCTGGCGGCTGATCGTCGGCGACCTGCCGAGTGGCTCCGCCGACACCACCGAAGACGAGCCGGATAGCGAAGAAGATCACCAAAACGACCAGCACATCGAACACGCCGGGCGCGACCTGCACGACTACGACCGGGTCGTTCTCGATATGCTCGCGCCGTGGGAGCACGTCGCAGCAGCCGCCACCTGGCTCATACCTGGCGGCCTGATCTGCAGTTACGTCGCCACCACTACGCAGCTGTCGCGGATCGTCGAGGAGTTGCGGGCGCACGGCGGCTTCGACGAACCGCTGTCCTGGGAAACCCTGCTGAGGGGCTGGCACGTCGAAGGTCTAGCGGTCAGGCCAGAGCACCGGATGGTGGGCCACACAGGCTTCCTGGTCACGGCCCGGCGTCTGGCGTCAGGCGTTACCGCGCCGCCGCGGCGCCGGCGCCCCGCGAAAGGCACGCAAGTGTAAGTCGAGCATTATATGTCGCGTATGTTGCTTATATCGTGAGATCGTGACAGAGACGATCAGGCCGCGCTGCCCGGGACGCGGCATGGCCGGCTGAAGAAGGTGAGACGGGAACGATGACCTGACGCGACCCAGCAATCCGGCGCGGAAGATGCACTAGTTGACGCCGATGACGTTTAGCCGTGGATTCTGACGAAATGCTACTAGCTGGACCGGCTCTTCGGTTGGCCGGTCCCGGAACCGTAACGATGCGACGAAGAGATCGGATCGTACCGGCAGAAAACACCAGACCGATGGCCTGCGCGAGGTTACGGAATGACCGGGCGTAGGTAGGGTCTAAGTAAGTCCGCTCTCAGGAGGGGGTGAGGGGCATGGCCTCTCGTGACGACAGCGCTCGCGCCGCGCGCCATGACGACGAGGTCAGGGTCAAGGTCCTAACGGATCAGATCTCCTTCCTCGAGGAGGAGGTAGCGGCCCTGCGTGGCAAGCTGGCCGATTCACCCCGTACTTCACGGCTGCTCGAGGAGCGGCTCGCCCAGACCGAGGCCGCGCTGGCGAGCCTGACCGGTCAGAACGAGCGGCTCGCTGCGACGCTGCGCGAGGCCAGGGACCAGATCATCGCGCTCAAGGAAGAGGTTGACCGGCTCGCGCAGCCGCCGTCCGGCTTCGGCATTTTCCTGCATGTGAACGCGGACGGCACGGCCGACGTGTTCACCGGCGGCCGGAAGATGCGCGTGTCGGTGAGCCCCGGCGTAGACCTCGATGACCTGCGCCCCGGGCAGGAGCTCGTGCTGAACGAAGCGCTGAACGTCGTGATCGCGCTCGGCTACGAGACCGTTGGCGAAGTCGTCATGCTCAAGGAAGTGCTCGATGGCGGCGACCGCGCGCTGGTGATCTCGCACGCTGACGAGGAGCGCATCGTCAGGCTGGCCGAGCCGCTGCTGGAGGGCGTGCTGCGGGCCGGTGACTCGCTCCTGCTCGAGCCGCGTTCCGGCTATGTCTACGAGCGGATACCGAAGGCCGAGGTCGAGGAGCTCATCCTCGAAGAGGTCCCAGACATCACCTACGACGTCATCGGCGGGCTCGGCCCGCAGATCGAGCAGATCAGGGACGCGATCGAGCTGCCCTACCTGCACGCGGACCTGTTCAAGGAACATCAGCTCAGGCCGCCCAAGGGCGTGCTGCTCTACGGCCCGCCCGGTTGCGGCAAGACGCTGATCGCCAAGGCGGTCGCCAACTCCCTGGCGAAGCAGGTGGCGCGGCGCACCGCCGAGCTGGCCAGTCAGGGCGCCGTTGACGAGCTTGGCCAGGCGGCCAAGGAGGGCAAGAGCTTCTTCCTCAACATCAAAGGCCCCGAGCTTCTGAATAAGTACGTCGGGGAGACTGAGCGGCACATCAGGCTGGTGTTCCAGCGGGCCAGGGAGAAGGCCAGCGAGGGCATGCCCGTGATCGTCTTCTTCGACGAGATGGACTCGATCTTCCGCACCCGGGGCTCGGGCGTGTCGAGCGATGTCGAGAACACGATCGTCCCGCAGCTGCTCAGCGAGATCGACGGGGTCGAGGGCCTCGAGAACGTCATCGTGATCGGCGCTTCGAACCGCGAGGACATGATCGATCCGGCGATCCTGCGCCCGGGCCGCCTGGACGTGAAGATCAAGATCGAGCGCCCCGACGCGGAGGCCGCCAGGGAGATCTTCTCCAAGTACGTCGTTTCGCAGCTGCCGCTGCACCCCGACGATGTCACCGAGCACGGCGGTTCTGCCGAGGCCACTGTCTCCGAGATGATCCAGCGGGTCGTCGAGCGGATGTACAGCGAGACCCAGGAGAACAGGTTCCTCGAAGTCACCTACGCCAACGGGGACAAGGAGGTCCTGTACTTCAAGGACTTCAACTCCGGCGCGATGATCCAGAACATCGTCGACCGGGCGAAGAAGATGGCGATTAAGGAGTTCCTTGAAACCGGACGGAAGGGCCTGCGCGTCTCGCATCTGCTCTCCGCGTGCGTTGATGAGTTCAGCGAGAACGAGGACCTGCCCAACACCACGAACCCAGACGACTGGGCGAGGATCTCCGGCAAGAAGGGCGAGCGGATCGTCTACATCAGGACGCTGGTCTCAGGCAAGAGCGGCAACGAGGCCGGCCGGTCGATCGACACCGTGGCGAACACGGGCCAGTACCTGTGACGCGGACGGAAGCGACACGTACACGCGTGGTCGCGCTCAGCTATGGATCAGATCGGGCCCGGCACTAGTGTGTGAGTCATGAGCGTTCGCCGCGTGATGGGCATCGAGACTGAGTACGGCGTATCCGTGCCCGGCCAGCCGGGCGCGAACGCGATGGTCAGCTCGTCCCAGGTCGTCAACGCATATCACTCCGCGACGGCCGCCAAGGCCCGCAGGACCCGGTGGGACTTCGAGGAGGAGAATCCGCTGCGGGACGCCCGCGGCTTCGACCTGTCGAGGGACACCGCCGATGCCAGCCAGCTGACCGACGAGGATCTGGGTCTCGCCAACGTCATCCTGACCAACGGCGCCAGGCTCTATGTCGATCATGCCCATCCTGAGTACTCGGGTCCGGAATGCACCGATCCGATGGCCGCCGTGCTGTGGGACAAGGCAGGGGAGCGAGTCATGGAGGAGGCCGCCTCGCAGGCGGCAGCCATCCCAGGCAGTGCCCCGATCCAGCTGTACAAGAACAACACCGACAATAAGGGCGCCTCCTACGGCTGCCACGAGAACTACCTGATGCACAGGTCGACTCCGTTCGGCGAGATCGTCAGGCACCTCACGCCGTTCTTCGTGACCAGGCAGGTCATCTGCGGCGCCGGCCGGGTAGGCCGAGGTGCAGACGGCAGGGAGGACGGCTATCAGATCAGCCAGCGGGCTGATTTCTTCGAAGTCGAGGTCGGCCTCGAGACCACGCTGAAGCGGCCGATCATCAACACCAGGGACGAGCCGCACGCCGACCCCGAGAAGTACCGCAGGCTGCACGTGATCATCGGCGACGCCAACATGAGCGAGCTGTCGACCTACCTTAAGCTCGGCTCGACCGCGTTGGTGCTGTCCATGATCGAGGACAGGTTCCTCGGCGCCGATCTGGCCATCGACGGCCCCGTCGCCGAACTACGCGCGATTTCGCACGACCCGGCCTGCAAGCACCTTGTACCGCTGCGCGACGGCAGGAAGCTCACGGCCGTGCAGGTTCAGATGGAATACGCGGAACTGGCCCGCAAGTACACCCAGAACAAGTTCGGCGCCGACGTCGATGAGCAGACCTCCGACGTGCTCGACCGCTGGGACTCGGTGCTCGCCCGCCTGGCCGATGACCCGATGCAGCTCGCCGGGGAGCTCGACTGGGTGACCAAGCTGCAGCTGATCGACGGCTACCGCAGCAGGGACGGCCTCGCCTGGAACCACCCGCGGCTCCAGCTCGTCGACCTCCAGTACGCCGACGTCCGCTCAGACCGCGGCCTCTACAACCGCATGGTGGCCGGAGGCCGGGTCAAGCGCCTGCTCGACGAGGATCGCGTCACCTGGGCCATCACCAACCCGCCTGAGGACACTCGCGCCTACTTCCGGGGTCGCTGCCTGCAGAAGTACCCGGACTCGGTAGCCGCGGCCTCCTGGGACTCCGTCATCTTCGACATCCCGGGCCGCGAGTCGCTGCAGCGGGTGCCGACGCTGGAGCCGCTGCGCGGCACCAAGGCGCACGTAGGCGACCTCATCGATCGCTGCGACACCGCTGCCGAGCTGGTCACCGCCCTGACCGGCAAGTAACTTCGCTTAGACCTTGCAGGGGCCGCTGACTCAGGCCGAAGTAGGAGCGCTGCCGCCCTCGCGCTGCCGCCGCGCGGCTGGAGAGTCAGGCGCCGGGTGGGCCAGCGGGAGGCTTTCCCCCTGAGATTTGAAATAGTGCCTCCGTGCGTGGTCTCTGCTTCTGGGCGGACGTGCGCCGTGGCCCGGCACGGCGCACGCCGGGGCAGTGTGAGCATCGTGGCCCTCCCTGTTGCTGTCAGAGGCGGGCGTGAGCAGCAACCTGGCCGCCCTGCTGCTGTCGCGGGCCGGCCGGGCAGGCCCGCGCCCCTGCAAGGTTCAACAGACGCCGTGCTCAGCCCCGGCGCGGGCCCCTGCCGGGACCTCAGCGCGCGCCCGCAAGGTCTTCGCAACCCGCCGCGCTCATCGCCCCGGCGGGTGATGCATGGTTTTGGGCTGGCCGTGGTTAGCTTGAGCACGCGCGGGCGAGGATAGCTTTAGGTTCTGGCAAGACTATGGAGGGTGTTGGTATGGCAACTAAGGACACAGGCGGGCAGCGGCATACGACTCGGCGCGGCCAGGATGAGGAGGAGGCGCAGGAGCAGAGCACCGAAGAGGTCAGGGAACGGCAGGAGAAGCTGACCGACGACGTCGACGCGATTCTGGACGAGATCGACGAGGTGCTCGAGGAAAATGCCGAGGAGTTCGTCAGGTCTTACGTCCAGAAGGGCGGGCAGTGACCAAACGCGACCAGTTCAGCATGCACGGCTGCCGTGGCAGTAGGGTCAGGTGCGTAACCGCCGCACGCATGAGGAAAGGATCGCGTTGGGTGCTGACTCCAATGCCAGGCTGACGGCCGTGGCTTACCTGAGCGCCGGAACATCGTCGTTCAGCGACTTCCTGACGTCTACCGCGCCCGAACTGCTGCCAGGGACACGCGGTCTGACCGTGCCGGCGGAGGTATCCAGGGAGATACCACACGGCACCACGATCGTGGCCGCCGCCTTTGAGGGCGGCGTCGTGATGGCTGGTGACCGGCGCGCGACGGCGGGAAACATGATCTCGCAGCGGGACATCGAGAAGGTCTTCCGCAGTGACGAATTCTCGTGCATCGGCATTTCCGGGGTTGCCGGGCTCGGCCTTGACCTTGTCCGCTTGTTCCAGGTCGAGCTGGAGCACTACGAGAAGCTCGAGGGCAGGCTCCTTTCGCTTGAAGGTAAGGCGAACCGGCTAGCCGGAATTGTCAGGGGCAACCTGGGCGGCGCCATGCAAGGGCTGGTCGTCGTGCCGATTTTCGCCGGGTATGACACCGATGAGGAAGTTGGCCGGATCTTTAGCTATGACGTCGTCGGCGGGCGCTATGAGGAGCACCGGTTCCATTCGATCGGATCTGGGTCGGTATTCGCCCGCGGTTCGCTCAAGAAGCTGTACACCGCCGGCATGAACGAGCGCGACACGATCACGGCGTGCATGCAGGCTCTCTACGACGCCGCTGACGACGACTCGGCGACCGGCGGGCCCGACTTGAGCAGGCGCATCTTCCCGATCGTGGCGACCGTGACAGCCGACGGCTACCAGCGGCTCAGCGAGGCGCAGGCGGCCGAGTACGCGGAAGCCGTCGTCGCGAGCCGGATGAACAATCCTGACGGGCCTCCGGCACTGCGCAACGGCTCTGGCGCGGCCGGGTGAGACCAGCCCGATAGGACCAGCCAGGACCAGCCAGACAGACCAGCCGAGCGAGACGAGCCAGCCGAGCGAGACAAGCCAGCCGGGCAAGGTTAGGCGGCGCGGCACGCAGGCGCGCTAGCCGCCTCGGAAGCGAACAACTCGAGTAAGGAAACGCCAGCGGTGTCGATGCCGTTCTACGTGTCGCCTGAACAGGCGATGAAGGACAAGGCGGACTATGCGCGCAAGAACATCGCGCGCGGCCGCGATGGAGTGGTGATCCAGTACGCGGACGGCATCTTGTTCGTCGCGCCGAACCCCTCACGTGCCCTGCACAAGATCAGCGAGATCTATGACCGCATCGCCTTCGCCGCGGTCGGCCGGTACAACGAATACGAGATCCTGCGCAAGGCCGGAGTCCGATATGCCGACATGACCGGCTATCAGTATGAGCGCCAGGACGTGACCGCGCGCGGCCTGGCGAACTGGTACGCGCAGACGCTCGGCACGATCTTTACCGACAGCCCTAAGCCGTTCGAGGTAGAGATCGTCGTGGCCGAAGTCGGCGAGGCTCTGGCCGACGACCAGATCTACCGGATCACCTTCGACGGCTCGGTCAATGACGAGCACGGTTACGTGGCGGTGGGCGGCCGGGCCGACCGGATCAGCACGGTGCTCAAGGAGCACTACCGCGAGGGGCTCTCGCTCTCCGGGGCGCTGGCCATGGCCATCGCCGGCCTGGCCGCATCGGCGAACGGCGAGCGGGTCGAGACCGCTCCCGGCCAGCTTGAGGTCGCGGTGCTGGACCGGACCAGGGACCACCGCACGTTCCGCCGGCTGACCGGCGCCCGCCTGGAGAGCCTGCTCGCCGAAGGTGCGCGAGCCGCTGAGGCGGCCGGGGAAGCTGCGGGACCTGACGAGACCGCCGGTCCGCCCGCAGGCGGTGCGGCGAACGGCCCGGCGGCGAGCGGCGGCGCGACGAGCGGCGGCGCGGCTTCGGCGGACAAGCCCGGGAAGAGTTCCGGCAGCCGCAAGCCGGCCGCGCCTGGGTCCGCTTCAGGTAGGGAGGGCAATGGCGCCGGCGAGGGCAACGGCGGTGCTGGCGGCGCCGGCGGCGGCAACGGCGAGGGCGGCAAGGGCACCGGCGGCAAGGGCACCGGCGGCAGCGGCAACGGCAGCAGCGGCGGTAACGGCGGCTAGCGCACCGGCGCCCGGGCAGGGCACCCGCTGATGCGATGGCTCGGGTTCGTTGCCGGGCTGGTGCTGGTCGGCTTGACCTGGGGCAGCGTGATCAAGTCGTTCCTCGTCCCGAGGGAGACCCATACCAGGCTGAACAAGCTCGTCTCCAGTTGCGTCTACCGCACCTTCCGCCTGGTGACAGCCAGGGTCAGCGACCTTGCGAGGCGCGAGCGGGTACTGGCGCTCGCGGCTCCGGTCTTCCTGCTCAGCCTCCTGTCGTCCTGGCTGATCTGCCTGTGGATCGGGTTCGCGCTGCTGCTGTGGCCAGGCAGGATCGCTTTTACGCTGGCGCTGCGGGAGTCGGGCTCGTCACTGTTCACGCTCGGGTTCGCGTACCCCCGTAGCACGTCAGGCAACCTGATCGTCTTTGTCGCCGCTGCCTCGGGTCTCGCCGTGCTGGCGATGCTCATCGGCTACCTGCCGCTGCTGTACGCGGCGTTCAACCGCAGGGAGATCCTCGTCGCCACGCTGGAGGCGCTGGCAGGCGCGCCGCCCTGGGGTCCCGAACTGCTCGCCCGCCAGGCTCTCATCGACAACCGGGAGCTGTTGCCCGGGCTGTACGGACGGTGGACCGAGTGGGCCGCCGACATCTCGGAAAGCCATATCAACTACCGGACACTGGTGTACTTCAGGTCGCTTGACCCGACCTCCTCCTGGCTGCTGTCGCTCCTCGCGGTGCTCGACGGTGCCGCGCTGCACTTGTCGCTGAATCCCTCGTCAGCGCCGCACGAGGCCAGGCCGCTGCTCAGGGTGGGCTACCTGACGATGCGGCGCATCGCCGCCACGGTGAACCTGGCCGTGCCCGGCGACCCGAAGCCAGATGATCCGATCGAGCTGACCAAGGCCGACTTCGACGACGCGGTGCGACTGCTGCACGAAGCGGGCTGGCAGACAGAGCGCCTCGCCGACGACGCCTGGCCGCATTTTCACGGGTGGCGGGTCAATTACGAGGCCGCCGCCTACCGGCTCGCCCATCATCTCGACCTGCCGCCCGCGCCGTGGTCGGGCCGCGCAGGCCCGGCAGGCAGGCAGTCGCGCCGCCGAAGCGGCCGGCCGACAGGAAACCTGGGCTGACCATCAACTAAGGGCGCGGCCGGAAAACGGGTGGCGTCGAGGCCGGTCGCCTCGCACCGGCGCTTCAACACAATTAAGTCACCGCTTGCGAATGCTTTGACGGCCTGAGGGTGAGGCGTCAGGATATTGGGATGCAAGCCGGGATTGCCGAGCAATTCCGGCCCAGGCCTTCGATGCTCGGGGAGGGCGGGCCAGTTGAGCGGCGTCGACATTCTCAGCGCGCGAACCAGGTCGGTGATGCCCGGCGGCGGTGTCGCGCGCCGTCCGCTGCACGTGATCCTGCTCGCCGACTGCTCCGGCTCAATGCAGGGCCCGAAGATTCAGGCCCTGAACTTCGCAATTGGCGACATGATCCAACATTTCGCCGCCTGGGAGCGTGAGCAGGAAAAGCGGATCCTCATCCGGGCGATCGCCTTTGCCGATGAGCCTCGCTGGCACATCCGCGACGCGCTGCCAGCGGCCACCATGCAATGGAAGGAGCTTTCGGTCGTCGACCGGGGCCGGACGAACATGGCTCCCGCGTTCCGCCTGGTGGCCGAGGCGCTGGTCAGCGATCCAGCCAGCCGGGGGCTGAGGCCGGTGCTCGTGCTGATCACCGACGGCCTTCCCACTGACCGCCCCGCCGACTTCGATGCCGGCCTCGACGCGCTGCTCTCGGTGCCCGCCGCCCGTGACGCCATGCGCATCGCCGTCGCCATCGGCGGCACGGCCCGGTCGGACGCGCTGAGCAGGTTCACCGGCAACTCGAGCCTGCCGGTGCTGGTCGCTGCCGACGTTGAGCAGATCGCGGACCAGTTGCACCGGGCATCGCTCTGGGTCACTAACCCGAACGTCAGGTCGGCCGGGCTGCCTGGCGGGCCGAGTTGCCAGTCGGGCCGGTCATCCGCGACATCTCCGACGTGGTGCTGTAGCCATGCCTGACTACGACAGCGCAGGGACGACCCGAGCCGGCCGCCCGGTCAGGTGGGAGAGCTACACGGCCAGCGCGATGGGCGCCGATCACCGCAGGGCCGGCAAGCCGAACGAGGACGCCGTCGCGGCCAGCCACCTTGACCTGCCTGGCGGAGCCGGCGCCCAGGTCATCGCGGTCGCCGACGGGCACGGTCACGTGCGGCACTTCCGCAGTGAACGTGGATCGAAGCTAGCGGTCACCGCTGCGGTGGCCGCTGCGCAAGCCTGGGCAGCGGCGCGGCCGGGCACCGCGGCCGTCACCTCCGCCAGCATCGGTGACCTGGTGTCCGACGTGGTGAGGCGATGGCGCGACCAGGTGGCCGCCGATCTGCGGGCGGACCCGGTCAGCGCCGAACGCCTCGCGTCCCTGCCTGCCGGCGACCCGCCCGAGATCCCGTACGGCGCTACCCTCCTGATGGCCGTGCTCGGGTCAGACACCGCGGTCCTGGCGCAGATCGGCGATGGCGAGATGCTGCTGATCCTGCCGGACGGGCGTCATCTGGAGCCGGTGCCGGCCGACAGCAGGCTGGACGGCACCAGGACTACTAGCCTGTGCCAGCCCGACGCCGTCTCAGCGTTCCGGGTCGGCCTGGTGAACCTGGCGCGGACGCCGGCCTACGCCGTATTCGCCTCGACCGACGGCTACGGCAACGCGCAGGCCGACGCGAGCTGGCAGCGGGTGTTCGCGGCCGACCTGGTCCGCCTGGGCATGGAGCACGGCAGCCGGTGGATCGGCGGCCAGCTCGAGGAATGGGCAGCGGTCTGCGCCTCCTCCGACGGCAGCGGTGACGACACGACGGTCGCCCTCGCGCTGAACTCGGCGGCGCCGCTGACCGCACCGCCGCGTCCCAAGCGGCCGCCGGCCGGCAGCACCACGCAGCACAAGACGCTGCCGTACCGCCCCGTGCCGGATGCTGAGAAGACGCTCATCTGGCCCGACCAGCCTGCCCTGTCCCAGGCCGCCCCGACGCTGCCAGCCCCGGTCCAGCCAGTCCCGGCCCGGCCCCCGCACGCCGACCACACGATCGGGACGACCGCGATTCCGGCTGGCCCCCAGGCGGCGCCCGCGATCCTCGGCGGCCGCCTGCCGATCTCGCGGCTATGGCTCGTAGGCGCCATCGTGGTCGTGGCGGTGATCGCCGTGTCGGTGTTCCTCCTGACCAGCGGCTCAGGCAGGGGCGGCCGGCCGGCGTTCACGCCGACTCCCGCCGGCACAGCGACGCCGAAGCCGCGCCACTCGACCGGCCAGTCGGTCGGCGGCGGCACGAAGGCCGGGCCCACGTCGAGCCCGACCGGCGGATCAGCCGATTTCGCCAGGTCAGCAGGGGCTGCCCGGGCAGCTGGAGACGGTCGCGGCAATGACTGACCTCACCAGTGGCGACGCGGTGTTCATGCGGTCCGCCAGTGATCCGCTGGTGATCGGGGAGCGGATCGGCCGGGGCGGCCAGGGCACGGTGTTCCGCAGTGAGATGCACGGGCGGCAGGTCGCGGTGAAGTGGTACCGGCCGTCGGTCAGCAAGTCGTTCGACGACAAGATCCGCGCCAACCTGACCAAGCTCGTCGATGGCGGCAGGCCGAAGAATCACGCCTTCATCTGGCCCATTGACATGGTCTCGAGCCCGGGCAAGGACGGGTTCGGCTACATCATGCCGCTGATGGAAGCTCGCTTCATCACCTGTTTTGAAATGCTTGCGGGTGAAAAATCACCGAGCTTCGACATCAAGATAAGGATCGGCCTGAACCTGGTCGATGCCTTTGCCTCGCTGCACAGCGACGGGCTCTGCTACCGCGACATCAGCTTCGGCAATCTCTACGTGGACCCGGCGACCGGCGATGTCGCGATCATCGACAACGACAACGTCGGCACGAACGGCGAGGAGACCTTCATCAAGGGAACGCTCCAGTTCATGGCCCCCGAGGTCATGCTGAACGAGACGTCCCCGCGCATCGAGAGCGACCTGTACTCGCTCGCGCTGTTTCTCTTCTACCTCTTCTGCCACGGTCACCCGCTTGAGGGCACGGCCGTGGACGAGTCCTATAACTCGGCCGAGCGCGAGCGCCTGTCCGACGAGGAGTTGCTGCTCAGGCACTTCGCCCGGATGCCCATCTTCATCTTCGACCCGGCCGATCAGTCCAACCGCCCGGTCGCGCATCATCCGGTGAACAACTGGTGGCCGGTCTACCCGCGGTTCTTTCAGCAGATGTTCGTCGCGTCCTTCACGACCGGGCTCAAAGATCACACGCTCACCGGCCGGATCATCGAGAGCCTGTGGCGGCGGGCCTTGCACAGGCTCATCGACAGCGTCTGGACGTGCGACAATTGCCATGCCGCGCTGATCTTTGACATCAGCGAGCCGGACCGGCCGTGCTGGAGCTGCGCCCGCACGCCGCCCGTGCCGTTCCTGCTGCGCACTACAGGCAGCGCCGTTGTCGTCAGCGAGGGCGCGGTGCTGACGAACCGCCACCTGATGCTGCCCGGGCCGGCCGGTGATCCGGTGGCGGTCGCTGAAGTTGACGAGCGCATCCCCGGCGCGGTGCTGCTGCGCAATCTCACGGCCGCGGTCTGGGACGTCGATACGCCGGGGGAGCAGCCGCAGCAGGTCAGGCCCGGCCACAAGGTGGTCGCGCGGCCGAGGAAGATCAAGATTGCCGGAAAGACCGTGACCGTCGCCCAGGCCGCGGTGGTCGCCACCGCACAGGGAAGATGAGGAGCTCGCATGGACGGGGGGCGGGATAGCCACGGCGAAGCGGCTGCCGCGCTCGCCCGGGTCGTGCGCGGGTTCGGGGTACCCGTGCTGAGCCAGCCTGACTTGCTCGAAGGCCTGCTCAACGACGACGTGCCGCAACTGCCGCGCGAGGTCGCGATGCTGACGGAGGCAGCCAGGCACGGTATAGCCCGCTTGCTCGCGGAACGTGTCGGGCAAGGGATCGCCGCCCAGGCCGCGGCATCGCTGGCAGCGGCGGAGATTACTTCGCGCAGCGCGATCGACGTCGCGGGCGCACGGTGGGCGGCCCGGGTATTCGCCGACGTGGCCGGCTACGAGGTCACCGGCACGGGAGCCGCCGGCACGGCCGACACCGGCACGGGGGACACTGGCGTGGCTGACGCCGGCGTGCCGGACACCGTGGTGACGCCGGATCTGGATGTCTCGGGCCGGGTGGTGCGCACGACGCCGCCGGTCAATCGGAGCCTCGGCACGGCCCCGCCGGGCTCGCGGCAGCCGGGCTTGGCCGTCGCGGCGGGGCTGGCCGCCGGCATCGCCTCGGCGATGCGGCTCTCGTGGATACTCGAGCCGACGACGCTGGCCTCCGGGATACTCTTCGCGATCAACGCGGTGCTGGCGCTCGCGGCCGGCGTGGCCGCCGCGATCCTGGCGGCAAGGACCCGGCGCGGCGTCACGGGCCTCGGCGCGGTGCTTGGCGCGGCCCTGCCCTTCGCTGCCTACTCAGTCTTGCTCGCGGCGGTGGCCCCGGAGCTGTACTTCCTGCCGGGGACCACGCGGATGCTGCTTGTGGTCACGACGTGGGCAGGTCTCATCGCGGCCCTGGGCGCGGCCGTCACCGCGGTCACGATGCTGGCCCGGCGACGGGAACTGCGCAGGCCATCGCGGCATCCGCTGTCGCTTGGCGTTGCCGCGGCTGGCATCGCCTTTCCGCTGACGCACATCCTGGCCCAGAATGTGGTGGGGCATGAGGCCGTCGAGGGCTTGTTCGGGTCCGGCGTGACTGGCGCGAACGTCGCCTGGAGCCTGATCTTCCTCCTGCTCTACCTGCTCGCGGGGGTCATCGCCGCCTTCCTGCCAGCCGGGTCGCGCAGCCAGGTGGCGACCTGGTGCGGCTGGCTCCTCGTCACGGCCGGGCTGCAGGTCCTCTTCAGCCCGATCGAAGGCGGCAAAGCCGCGCCCGGTCTGTATCTGACCTGGCTGGAATGGCTCTTGGTACTAGCAGGCACCGCGGCGCTGGCCGTCAGAGCGGGCCAGCCGTCATCTTCGGCCGCCGCGGCCGCCGCCGCGGCCGCGCCGGCGGCCGCGCCGGCTAGCTAGCGCGTCAGGAACTAGGGAGTGGACATGGAGCGGGTCTGGGACGCGCGCGGCGAGGCCAGGGAAGCCCTGGCCCGGGTCGTCAGCGGCTTCGGGACGGCTGTGCTCGGGCAGGCCGACATGCTGGAGGGCCTGCTGCGGGACGACGTGCCGCAGTTGCCGCGAGAGGTCGCGATGCTGACCGAGACGGCACGGTTCGGCGTCGCCGAGTTGCTGGCCGAGCGCGTGCGGCAGGGAGTTTCGGCGCCGACCGCTGTGTCGATGGTGGCCACTGAGATGACGTCGCGCACGGCCGTCGACGCGATGGGAGCCCTGTGGGCGTCTGGCGTCTTCGCGCACGTGATCGGCTTCGGCGCCGGCGGTCCTACCGTCCCGCCGGTGCCGCACGGCCCTGCGCGGTCCGACGTGACCCGCCCGCCGCCCGGCCCGCCAGGTGCCGTTATCCCGCCACCTGACCCGGCGCTGAGGCCGCCAGAGACGGGACCGCCGGTGATCAGCCCGCCGACCCGCCCGGACCCCGGCACGGCCTTCCCGGCGCCGCCCACCCGCCAGCTCGACCGGACGCCGCCGGAGGACGTGACACCGGCGGCGGCCGCTGACTGGCCAGGCAACGCCGCCGGCGCGATAGTCGGCGGGACGCGCGCTCGCAGTGACGGCCTGGCCGAGGTCTGCGCGGCGGCGACGGGCATCACCGTCGTGCTGCTCGCCTTCTGGGCGCTGACCGCGTCCAACGGGGCGGAGCAGGGCAAGGACTGGGCCGAGATCTTGCCGCTCCTCGTCGGCGGCATCGCGATCACGGTCATGGCGGCGCGCGCCAGGGCGGGCGGGGCAGGCATCGCCGCCGTGCTCGGCCTGACTGTCCCGGCGATCGCGTACGCCGTCTACGATGCCGCCATCGCGGCCGGGCTGACCAACGAGGCCGCGTCGAAGCGCTACTTCGTCATTGCTTCCTCGGTGCTCGCGGTGTTCGTGGCGACCGCCGCCGCCGCGACGGCTGCCGCTGGCCTCGCGCGGCTCGCGATGATCGGTCCGCAGCGGCGCGATGGCCTGTCGATCGCGGCGACGCTGGCCGGCCTGGCGTTCGTCCTCAGCAACATCTTCGGGCAGGACAGGATCGACGGGTTCCTCATCGGCAACGTGCTCGGGCCTGGGGTCAAGGGCTGGTTTGTCCTGTGGGGCCTGGTCTTCCTGGCCATGTTCGCGATCCCGCCGGTCGTGGCGAGTTTCGTCAGGCCGGGCTCCCCCGCGCAGCTCGGCCTGCTGTCAGGCTGGCTGCTGCTTGCCCTGGTGTGGCAGATCTCCGATAGCCCGGTCGACGGCTTCCAGGCCGCCTATGGGCTGTACCTCACCTGGATCTGCTGGATGGCTGTGCTGGCGGCCGCGATCGCGCTGGGGGCCCGCCGGGCGCCGCGGGACAGGCAGCAGCAGGCCACGCAGTTCCAGCAGGAGCCTTGGCAGCCGTTCTAACTGGGTATGCACGCAAGAGGGGCGGCAAGCCGCCGTTGTAATGTCGGGCATGCGCGACGCTCGCTCGCGCACTTCAGGCACGCTGGAGGGAAACGTGACCGCTGATCTGGCCAGCATTACCGGCATGACCACGCCGACCGGGCTGCTGATCGGCGGTCAGTGGTCCCCTGGGCGGGCCGGCGTGATCGAGGTCATCGACCCGGCGACGGAAGATCCGATCGCCGAGGTGGCCAGCGCGACGGCCGAGGACGCGCTCGACGCGGTCTCCGCCGCCTACCAGGCCCTGCCCGGCTGGGCCGCCACGCCGCCCCGGGTGAGGGGCGAGTGCCTGCGGCGGGCCTATGAGCTGATGATCGCCGACGCCGAGCCGCTGGCAAGGCTGATGGTGATGGAGAACGGCAAGGCGCTACGCGACGCCCGCGCCGAGATCACCTATGCGGCCGAGTTCTTCCGCTGGTTCGCCGAAGAGGCCGTCAGGATCGACGGCGTCGTCAAGACGGCGCCATCGGGGGCGAACAGGATCGTCGTCACCCATCAGCCAGTCGGGGTCTCGGTCCTGGTCACTCCGTGGAACTTCCCCGCCGCGATGGCTACGCGCAAAATCGGCCCGGCGCTGGCCGCCGGCTGCACTGTGGTGCTCAAGCCCGCCAAGGAGACCCCGCTGTCGGCGCTGGCGGTCGCCGCGATCCTGGCCGAGGCAGGCGTGCCCGGCGGCGTGGTGAACGTGCTGCCCACCCAGTCGCCCGGGCCGGTCGTCGGCGCCATGATGGCCGACCCGAGAGTCAGGAAGCTGTCGTTCACCGGCTCGACCGAGGTCGGCCGGATGCTGCTGCACACCGCGGCCGACACCGTCACGAACTGCTCGATGGAGCTGGGCGGCAACGCGCCCTTCCTGGTGTTCGCCGACGCCGACCTCGACGCCGCGATCGAGGGCGCGATGCTCGCCAAGATGCGCAACGGCGGCGAGGCCTGCACCGCGGCCAACAGGTTCTACGTGCACGAGGCGGTCGCCGCCGAGTTCAGCGCCAGGCTGGCCCAGCGGCTGAGCGCGCTCAGGGTCGGCCCGGGCTCGACGACGGCATCGACCTCGGGCCGCTGGTCAACGCCGACACCAGGAGCAAGGTCGCGACGCTGGTCGACGAGGCGGCCAAGGACGGCGGCGAGGTGGTGACCGGCGGCAGCGCGCCCGACCGCCGCGGCTACTACTACACGCCGACCGTGCTCGACAACGTGCCGGCCACGGCCGGCATCCTGGGCGAGGAGATCTTCGGGCCGGTCGCCCCGATCGTCAGGTTCACCGACACGGACGAGGCAATCAAGATGGCCAACAGCACCGAGTACGGGCTGGTCTCCTACCTTTACACCGCCGACCTTCGCCTCGGCCTGCGGGTCGCCGAGGCGCTTGAGGCCGGAATGGTGGGTATCAACAGAGGCGTGGTGAGCGACCCGGCCGCACCCTTCGGCGGCGTCAAGCAATCCGGGCTCGGCCGCGAAGGCGGCCACGACGGCTTGCTCGAATTCACCGAAACCAAGTACATCGCGGTGGACTGGTAGACGCGTGGACAGGCGAATCTTCGGGCTCGAAAACGAATACGGCGTCACCTGCACATTCCGCGGCCAGCGCAGGCTGTCGCCTGACGAGGTCGCCAGGTACCTGTTCAGGCGGGTGGTGTCGTGGGGCAGGAGCAGCAACGTCTTCCTGAAGAACGGCGCGCGCCTCTACCTCGATGTCGGAAGCCATCCCGAGTACGCCACGCCCGAGTGCGACAGCCTGGTTGACCTGGTCACCCATGACAAGGCGGGGGAGCGGATACTCGAGGGCCTGCTCGTCGACGCCGACCGGCGGCTGCGCGAAGAGGGCATCGCCGGCGATATCTACCTGTTCAAGAACAACACCGACTCGGCCGGGAACTCCTACGGCTGTCATGAGAACTACCTGGTCGCCCGGCACGGCGAGTTCGGCCGCCTCGCCGACATCCTGATCCCGTTCCTGGTCACCAGGCAGATCATCTGCGGGGCGGGCAAGGTGCTGCAGACCCCCAGGGGCGCGGTCTACTGCGTCAGCCAGCGGGCCGAGCACATCTGGGAGGGCGTGTCGTCGGCGACGACCAGGTCGCGCCCGATCATCAACACCCGCGACGAGCCGCACGCCGACGCCGAGCGGTTCCGGCGCCTGCATGTCATCGTGGGCGACTCGAACATGAGCGAGACCACGATGCTGCTCAAGGTCGGCACCACCGACCTGGTGCTGCGCATGGTCGAGGCCGGCACGGTGATGCGCGACCTGACGCTGGAGAACCCGATCAGGGCGATCAGGGACGTCAGCCACGACATGACCGGCAGGCGCAAGATCCGGCTCGCGAGCGGCCGCGAGATGAGCGCCCTGGAGATCCAGCACGAGTACCTGGCCAAGGCGCGGGCTTTCCTGGAGAGCCGCGGCACCGACAAGATCACCGACCAGGTGCTCGAACTGTGGGAGCGCGCGGTCCGCGCGGTCGAGACGGAGAACCTGGACCTGGTGGCCCGCGACATCGACTGGGTGACCAAGTACCAGCTGATCGAGCGCTACCGCGCCAAGCACGACCTGCCGCTGTCGTCGCCCAGGGTGGCTCAGCTCGACCTGGCCTACCACGACGTCCACCGCGGCCGGGGCCTGTACTACCTGCTGCAAAAGCGCGGCGCGGTCGAGCGGGTGTGCAACGACCTGGCGATCTTCGAGGCCAAGTCGGTGCCGCCGCAGACGACGCGGGCGCGGCTGCGCGGCGATTTCATCAGGCGGGCGCAGGAGCGGCGCAGGGACTTCACGGTGGACTGGGTGCACCTGAAGCTGAATGACCAGGCTCAGCGCACAGTGCTGTGCAAGGACCCGTTCAGGTCGGTCGATGAGCGGGTGGAGAAGCTCATCGCCGGAATGTAACTCAACGCTATTCATCGATCACTGACGGTGACTAGAGTCGTGTCACCGTGTTCAGGTTCACCGCGCCGGCCCGGCCGAAGACCCGCCTGCCTGGCCCCGGCCTGGGCAGGCTCGGCCTGCCCGTGCTCAGGTGGTCGCGAGTCCTCGCCGGGAGCGGTCACCTAGTCGCCTGGTCGCTGGCGGGCGTCACACTTTTCACCTGTTACCTGAATGTGGCGAGCAGCGGCGCGGTGACCTCGGACGGGGCGTCGAACGCCCTGCAAGCCTGGGACATGCTGCACGGCAACCCGATGCTGCGCGGCTGGCAGTTGTCCGACGTGTCGTTCTACCCGACGGAACTGCCGCAGTACATGCTGATCGAGCACGTGCTCGGTCTCACGCCGCAGGTCGTGCACGTGGCCAGCGCCATGACCTACACGCTGCTCGTGCTCCTTGCCGCTCAGCTCGCGCGGGGTGCCGCGGGCAGCCGGGAGGCTATTACGCGGTGCCTGATCGCGGCCGGCATCATGGCGGCGCCGCAGGCAGGCAACGGTGTCTACGTGCTGCTCGGGTCGCCCGACCATGTCGGCAGCACGGTGCCGGTCCTGGCCGTCTTCCTGCTGCTTGACCGGGCCAGGCGGCGCTGGTACGTCGCGCTGGCCGCCGGGGCGCTGCTCTGCGTGGCACTGGTCGGGGATGGCATCGTCATGTACACGGGAGTGCTGCCGGTGCTCGCGGTCTGCGCGGCGCGGGTTTACGAGATTAGGGCCCGCGCCGGGCAACGGTGGCGCGACGTGCGATTCGAGGTTGCGCTGGCCGGCTCGGCGCTCGGGTCGGTGTGGCTGGCCGGGTTCGCGCTCAGGGCGATCAGGGGAGCCGGCGGCTTTTTCGTCTGGCCGGTGCCGGCGACGCTGGCCGAGCCCGCCGACGTGCCGCATTACCTCTTCGTCGCCGGGCGCGGACTGCTGCTCTTGTTCGGCGCCAATTTTTTCGGGCATAACGCAGGCTTCGTGGCCGGGCTCGCCGCGATTCACCTGACCGGCCTCGGGCTGGCCGGGTGCGCCGTGTACGTGGCGATCAGGCGCTTGCGCACCGCCGACCTGGCCGTGCGGCTTCTTGCCTGCGGCATCGTCATCACGGGCGCCGCCTTCGTGCTCGGGACCCGCGCCGACGACCTGCTTTCGGTACGGGACCTGGCGGCGGTGCTGCCGTTCGGCGCGGCGCTCGCCGGGCGGCTGCTGGCCGGGCCGCTGGCGCGGGCCAGGCTCCTGCCCGCGATGGCGGTCGTGCTGGCGGCCTACCTGGCCAGCCTCGGCCGGGTCGTGACGCTGCCGGCGGCACCGCCGCAGAGCGCCGGGCTGGCGGCGTGGCTCGGCGCGCACCACCTGGACTACGGGCTCGCCGGCTACTGGAACGCCAACGTCACCACGCTCGGCACGGGCGGCCGCATCGTGCTGCGATCGGTGCTGGCCGATGGTCACCAGATCACCGGCGACTACTGGGAGGTGCGGTCGGACTGGTATGACCCCGGGCTCCACGACGCGAACTTCATCGTGCTCGTGCCCGGCCCGCCCGGTTTCAAGCGGTACCCGACGGTTGTCTCGGTGCGGGCCACGTTCGGGCAGCCGCTGCGCATCTATTATGTGGGCAATTACACAATTATCATTTACGACAAGAACTTGCTGTCTGACCTGGTGCCGGGTGCCCCGCGACCGCCGCGGCGGCCACCAGGGCAGCCGCGCCCGCAGCCGCTGCCTGCTCCGGGCGGGTGAGCCTGGCCGGTAGGCTGTCCGCGGACCTGATTTCTCAAACTTCCAAGGATTCCCATGCGACGTGTGGCCGTGGCGCTTCTGGCGCCACTTGCCGTAACCGTGGCGCTGGCTGGATGCGGCAGTTCCGCGTCGGCGAAGGCGAACGCCAATTCCGCGGTGACCATTTCCGGAGCCGCTGGCAAGGCGCCGACCATCAAGATTCCCTCGGCGAAGCCGACAGCCGGCCTGGTGACCAAGACCCTGTCCAAGGGCACCGGCCGGGTACTCGGGCCGACCGATTCCTTCCTGGCGAACTTCGAGGTTTATATCTGGCGAGGTAAGACGCACAAGCTTCTCTTCTCCAGCTACAAGGGCACTCCCGAGGTGCTGCCGGTCAGCATCGGCCTGTCCGGCCTGCAAACCGCGGTCTCCGGCCAGCGGGTCGGCAGCCGCATCGAGGCCGTGCTGCCGCCCAAGTTCGGCTACGGCAAGACTGGCAACACCCAGCTCGGCGTCAAGCCGACCGACACGCTGGTGTGGGTGATCGACGTCCTGCAGGCGTTCTCGGCGACGCAGACCGCGACTGGCAAGCAGATCACCAACGGCGGCGGCAGCCTGCCCAAGATCTCGGTGGCTCCGGGCACCGGACCGACGATCTCGGTTCCCAAGTCATCCCCGCCGAGCAAGCTCATCGTGACCACGCTGATCAAGGGCACGGGCGCGCCGGTGCAGACCGGGCAGTCGCTGGTGGTCAGGTACGTGGCCTCGATCTGGCGCACCGGCAAGGTGTTCAACGACAACTGGCCGACGGCGCAGCAGCCGACCATGCCGCCGAACGTGTTCGCCCTGGGCCAGCTCATCCCGGCCTGGAACACCGGCCTCGTCGGCCTGCCAGTCGGCAGCCGCGTCATGCTCGTGGTGCCGCCAGCCGAGGGCTACGGCAGCAAGGGCCAGCCGTCGGCTGGAATCAAGGGCACCGACACGCTGGTGTTCGTGATCGACATCCTGTCCGCTCTCTGAGCTGGCAGCCGCCAGGCCCTCGTTGCGTTCCTGTAGGAGGGATGCCGCTTAAAGGAGAGTTACCCGGACTATTGCCCGAAGATCCTCCTCTATGCGACAAGCCTCCTTCAGGAACCCGGCCAGGCGGTGACCAAGGCGGCGGCGTGGCGGCCGGCCGCGGCGGCGGCCAGGAAGTAGGCGAGGTCGTCGTCCAGGCGGCGGCCCATTGTCGACAGCGGTACCGGGCAGGCCGCGAGGATCTCGCGCAGCCCGGCTGTGCTGACCGTGACCAGCGCGTGCCTGGCGGCCAGGTGCCTGGCCTCGCTGGCGACCCTCGCCCCGAAGTCGCCTGGCAGGTCGGGCACCACCACATCGGCCCTCGCGAGCGCGACCCGGCCGTAGGCGGTCAGGCTGTGGTGCGAGATGCCGCGATGCCGGTCACGGGGATCGGCTTCGCTGATGCGCAGCGAGGCGACTGGCCGGCCGCCGAGCACGGCTGCGGCGTTCACCGCCTCGCCCGAGGCGACGCCAGAGAATCCCCACTTGGTGCCGGTGCCGAGGTTGCCCGGCCCTTGGGCCACCACGATCAACTCGGCGCCCAGGACGTGCCGGGCGGCCAGCAGGCCGCTGTGCACGGTGACCGCCTCGAGATCACCGCCGAACGCCTGCCCGGCCGTGACCGTGCCGGCCAGCCAGCCGGCGTCAGCGAGCATCGAGACCGTGCGGGAGAACCAGGCCGGCAGCGCGCCGCCGTCGAGCATGACGTAGGCGACCCGCGGCAGGTCCTGCGTTGCTGGCAGGTGACCGGCTGTGGCGGCCTGACCGGCTGGCGCGAGCCTTTCAGCGTAATAGGCGGCGAGCACGGCGGGCAACGCCGAGTGCAGGTCGGCGATCACCACGGGGATGCCATCGAGGCTGTCAGCGTCGCGCAGCGTGGCGTGGTAGGCCGACCCCTGCTCGTCGGCGCCGAGCACGGTGGCCTGCATGGGTGTGTAGCGCGCCTTGACCAGGTGGCCGGGGCCGGCCGGGTCCGGCGGAAGCCGGTCAGGGACCGCGACGACCAGCGCGTAGCCGCCGGTGCCGAGGCCGAGGTCGAGCGCGCCCGTATTGAGCAGCACCTGGTCGCCGGGCTCGGGCAGCCCGGTCAGGGCGGGATAGGCGAGCGCGCGGACGGGGACTCCGCCGATGGCGACCTCAAGTTCGGCGGCGCCGCGCCACTGCCGCCGCACGGCGGTTACCTCGCCGCGCCGCCACTTGATCACGGAGGCAGGGTAGCGGAAGGTGTGACAATCCACCGGGTGATCGCCCGCACACGGTACCGTCAAGGCGGGGACAGTCGATGCGGGCCACGAGCAGTTTGAGAGGCAGCGATGTCGAAGCAGAAGACCGAACGTCTGCTGAGCCTGGTCGTCTGCCTGCTGTCGTCGCGGCGATACCTCACCGCAGGTCAGATCAGGGACGCCGTGCCGGGCTACCCGGAGGCGTTCGAGGCGTTCAAGCGGATGTTCGAGCGCGACAAGGACGAGCTTCGCGAGCTTGGCATCCCGCTGGAGACCGGCACCAACCCGGGCTCGGACGAGGAAGTCGGCTACCGGATCTCGCGCCAGGCCTATGAGCTGCCCGACATCATGCTCGAACCGGATGAGGCGGCGGTGCTCGGGCTCGCGGCGCGGGTGTGGCAGCGCGCCGAGCTCGCCGGCGCGGCCGCGGGCGGGCTGCTCAAGCTGCGGGCGGCGGGCATCGACGCCGAGGTGACGACGAAGCCAGGGATCGAGCCCCGGCTGGCCACCGAGGACGCCGCCTTCGGGCCGCTGTGGCGGGCCGTGCGGGACCGGCGGCCGGTGCGGTTCAGCTACCTGGCGGCCGGGCGCACCGCGGCGCAGGCGCGTCACCTCGAGCCGTGGGGCGTGGTCAACAGGAACGGCAACTGGTACGTCGCCGGCTTTGACCGCGACCGGCAGGCTGAGCGAGTGTTCAGGCTGAGCCGGATCGACGGCTCGGTCAGCTTCACCGGCCCGCCGGGCACGGTGGTGGTGCCGCCCGGCACTGACGTTCGCAAGGCGGTCAGTACCGTCGGCGGCGAGCCGCCGGCCGTGCGGACGGCCGAGCTTCGCGTCAGGCGCGGCACCGGCTACGGCCTGCGCCGCCGCGCGCTGTCCGAGGAGCCGTGGCCCGGCTCGGGCGAGGCCGCGGGGGCGGGCGCTCCGGGGGCGGGCGCTCCGGCGGCGGGCGCTCCGGCGGCGGGCGGGCACTGGGATCTTGTGCGCACGTCGTTTTCCGACGTCGGCTGGTACGCGGACTATCTCGCGTCGTTTGGCGCCGACGTCGTCGTCGTCGAGCCGGTTGACCTGCGCGATGCCGTGATCCGCAAGCTGAAGGGGGTGCTGGCATGAGCGGCCGGGCCGGTACCGCCTCTGACCGGCTGCAGCGCTTGCTCGCCTTGGTGCCCTACGTGGTCAGCCGCCAGGTCGTCGGCCTGGACGAGACGGCCGCCGCCTTCGGGATCAGCGAAGCGGAACTGGTCGACGACCTGAACATGCTGTGGTGCGTCGAGCTGCGGTCACCCGATCCGTACTGCCCGATCGACCTGTCCTACGAGGGCGGCGAGATCATGGTCACCCAGGCCGAGTCGATCCATCGCCCGCTGCGGCTGGGCACCGACGAGGCCAGCGCCCTGCTGATCGGCCTGCGGCTGCTGGCCGAGCTGCCAGGACGCCAGGAGGAGGACAGGTCGGCGCTGCGCCGGACCATCGCCAAGCTCGAAGCCGCGGCCGGGGAAGCCGCCGCCGCCGCCAGCGCCCAGGTCGCGGTGGAGATGGACGGCCGGGCACCAGCCGACGTGCAGGCCACGGTCGCGGAGGCGCTGGGGGAGGGCAAGCGGCTGCACCTGTCCTACTACGTGCCCGGCCGGGATGAGGCGACCGAGCGCGACGTGGACCCGATGCGGATCGTGATCGAGCAAGGGCGGGCTTACCTGGAGGGCTGGTGCCGCCGGGCCGAGGCGGTGCGGCTGTTCCGGCTTGACCGGGTGCTCAAGGTCCATATGCTCTCGGTCGACGCGGCGGTGCCGCCGCAGGCCGAGCACGTCGACACGACCGCGGGACTGTTCCGGCCGTCGGCGGCCGACGTCCAGGTCGAGCTCGAGCTGGCCGGCCCGGGCGCTGGGTGGCCGACTACTACCCGTGCGAGACCGCGACCGAGCTCGGCGACGGGCGGCTCGCCGTGGTGCTGCGGACGCCTGACACCCAGTGGGTCAGGCGGCTGGCGCTGCGGCTGGGCGAGGACGGCAAGGTGATCTCACCGCCGGAGCTGGCGGAGCAGATCGCCGATGACGCGGCCGCCGCGCTGGCGCAGTATTCCTGAGCTCTCCTCGGCGCGGCTCCGGCGCGGCTGCTGAGTGCTAGATTCTCCTGGCGCTGCGCGGTAGCCATGACTTTGCCCTACCCATGTAAACTGTGGTGCGGACGAACCTGGCTCCGGGACGCGTCCCTGGCGAGCGGGCCTAGCGCTCGGACGCTTGCTCAACTGAATGGGGATGACATGGGAACCGACCTCTTTGCACCATGGCACATCATCATCTTGCTCGTGGTGATCCTGGTTCTGTTCGGTGCGAAGCGGCTGCCCGGCGCGGCGCAATCACTTGGCCAGTCGATGCACATCTTCAAGCGGTCCATGAAGGGCCTGCATGACGATGATGACCAGTCGGCTGACAGCAACTCGACTTTTACCCAGGCGACTGTGGTCCCGCCGGCGCCGCCGCAGCAGCTAGCTACTCCGCAGCAGGATCCCGCGCACCAGGCTCAGCTTGACGACCTGCAGCGGCAGATCCAGGACCTGCAGCGGCTGTCAGCCAACGGCAGCGCCTCGGCGACTGACGCGCGCCCCACGCAGTCCAGCTAAGCGGCAGGGCCCGGGATGTCCGTAACGGAGGACGAGTCGGCGCAGGGCGCCGGCAGCAAGAAGGTCCTGCGATCGCGTGGCCGGAAGGCTCCGAATCCGGAAGCCAGGATGCCGCTCATCGAGCACATCCGCGAGCTGCGCAACCGCGTCGTCAAGGCAGTGCTCGCCATGCTGGCCGGGGCAATCGCCGGGTGGTTCATCGAGCCGCCAGTATGGAATCTGATCAGCCGGCCGTTCTGCAAGCTTCCTGAGCACTTCGTCACCGTCGATGCCACGGGCCATGCCCAGACCTGTCATAACCTCGTTGTCACCGGCCTTTTTGACTCACTCTTCATTCATCTCAAGCTCGCGATCGTCGTAGGGCTGATCATCTCCAGCCCGCTGTGGCTCTACCAGTTCTGGGCCTTCGTGGCGCCTGGCCTGCACCGGCGCGAGCGGCGCTGGACGTATTTCTTCGCCTGCTCGGCGGTCCCGTTGTTCGCGCTCGGCGGCGTCCTCGCTTACTTCGCGATGTCCAAGGGCCTGCGGTTCCTGCTGAGCCTGCTGCCTGCCAACTCCGCGGCCTTGATCAGCGTGAATAGCTACCTGGGCTACGCGGTGGCGATGCTGCTGATCTTCGGGATCGCGTTCGAGTTGCCGCTTGTCATGGTGCTGCTCAATGTGGCCGGGGTACTGACCCACGCGCGCTTCGCCAAGTACCGGCGCATGATCATCTTCGGCGTGTTCGCCTTCGCGGCGATCGCGACGCCGAGCCCCGACCCGATCAGCATGCTGCTGCTCGCCGTCCCTTGTGTCGCGCTGGTGGAACTCGCCGAGGTCTTCGCCCTAGTCAACGACCGCCGCCGCGCCAGGCTGACGACCGCGTTCCCCGGGCTGACCGAGGAAGAGATCGCCGAGTACGGACTTGATCAAGATCCGCTGGCGTCCGTCGGATCAGACGACCCCGAGCCCGACCGCTAGCCCCCGCGGGGACTCAGGGCCCGCGCTGATGAACCGTCGCAGATCGGGCGATAGGTCGCGGCAGTCGCGCTACCCGTAATCTGGATCGCATGACGACTACGGGTGCGTCGCAAGCTGATCCCGCTGGTCCCGCCGATCGGTACGCCGCGTTCATGCGCAGCCGGGCCGGCGGGGACGGGGGCCGGGCGGGCGGGGACGGAGCGAGCCGGACGAGTCGGGCGATCGCTTCGTTCCAGGCAATGTACGACTTCACGTTCGACGATTTCCAGCTCAATGCCTGCGAGGCGCTGGCCGAAGGCCACGGCGTGCTCGTGGCGGCGCCGACTGGCTCGGGCAAGACGGTCATCGGCGAGTTCGCCGTGCACCAGGCGATGACGCACGGCGGCAAGTGCTTTTACACCACGCCCATCAAGGCGCTGTCGAACCAGAAGTTCGGCGACCTGGTCAGGCGCTACTCACCTGCCAAGGTCGGCCTGCTGACCGGCGACAACTCGGTCAACGGCGACGCGCCCGTCGTGGTCATGACCACCGAAGTCCTGCGGAACATGCTCTACGCCGGCTCGCCCGCTCTCACCGGCCTCCGACACGTCGTACTCGACGAGGTGCACTACCTGGCGGACAGGTTCCGGGGAGCGGTCTGGGAAGAGGTGATCATCCACCTGCCCGAGTCGGTCACCCTCACCGCGCTGTCCGCGACGGTCAGCAACGCCGAGGAGTTCGGCGAGTGGCTGACCTCCGTGCGCGGCGGCACCTCGGTCATCGTCGATGAGCACCGCCCCGTCCCGCTCTGGCAGCACATGCTGGTCGGCAACCGGCTGTATGACATGTTCGCCGAGCCGGCCGACTACGAAGGTGATCACCCGCAGGTCAATCCCGAGCTGATCCGGGTGTCGCAGCGGGACGCGACCAGGTGGCGCACCCAGTCCTACGGGTCGCGGGACGGCCGCGGCGGACATGACGGCAGGGGAGGCCGCGGCGGTCAGGGACAGCGCGGCGGTCAGGCAGCGCGCGGTTACGCAGGGCGCGGGCCGCGACGGAGCGCACCCGGTGGTCCCGGCCAGCCCAGATTCGTCCCGCCGAGACGGACCGAGGTCATCAGCAGGCTCGACCGGGCAGGCCTGCTCCCGGCGATCACGTTCATCTTCAGCCGGGCGGGCTGCGACGCGGCGGTTCAGCAGTGCCTGGCCGCGAACCTGCGGCTGACCACGCCGGAGGAGGCCAGCGAGATCGCCGCCATCGCCGCCGAGCGGACAGCGGACATTCCCGATGACGACCGGCCGGTACTCGGGTACGACGACTGGCTGGCAGGCCTCGTGCGCGGCGTCGCGGCACATCACGCCGGATTGCTGCCCACCTTTAAGGAAGTGGTCGAGGAACTCTTCGCCGCGGGCCTGATCCAGGCCGTCTTCGCGACCGAGACCCTCGCGCTCGGCATCAACATGCCGGCCAGGACTGTCGTGATCGAACGGCTGGACAAATGGAACGGCGAAACCCACGCCGCGCTGACAGCGGGAGAGTACACCCAGCTCACCGGCCGCGCCGGGCGGCGCGGCATCGACGTCGAAGGCCACGCGGTCGTGCTCTGGCAGCCCGGCATCGATCCGCTCGCCGTTGCCGGGCTCGCCGGCATCAGGACCTATCCGCTGAACTCTAGCTTCCAGCCCTCCTACAACATGGCGGTCAACCTGGTCGGCCAGGTCGGCCGGGAACGCGCGTCCAAGCTGCTTGAGTCCTCGTTCGCCCAGTTCCAGGCGGACCGGGCCGTGGTCGGGCTGGCCAGGCAGGCGCGCAAGCTCCGGGATCAGCTCGCCGGGATGAGCACGGCGACCTGCGACCGGGGTGACTTCACCGAGTATGCGAGGCTGCGAGCCGAGCTCTCGCAGCGGGAAAAGGAGCACTCCAAGGATCGCTCGGCCGCGCGCCGGGAGGCCGTGATCGAGTCGCTCGGGCAGCTCAGCCGCGGCGACATCATCCTGGTACCCGGCGGCCGCCGCGCGGGTACCGCGATCGTGCTCGAGCCCGCGACGGACGCCGCCGCTCCCGCGCCCCTTGTCCTGACCGAGCACCGGCAGCTCAAGCGGCTAGCCGCGGCTGAGTGCCCCGACCCCGTGGTCGGCATCAGGCGGATCGCGATTCCCGGCCGGTTCAGCCCCAGATCACCGCAGCACCGCAAAGACCTCACAGCCACAATGAGGAACAAGCTCGCAGGCGTTGATCTCGATCAGCTACGCCGGTCGGCTACAAAGGGCAACGGGCCGGGCGGCAATCGCCGAACCGGACAGCCGGCCGACGCGGACAAAGAGATCGCGGCCCTGCGGCGACGGCTGCGCGAGCATCCGTGCCACAGCTGCAAGGACGAGCAGGCGCATGCGAGGCAAGCGGAGAAGTTCCTGCGCCTGGAACGCGAGGCCGACGCCATCGACCGCCGTGTGGGCAGCCGGTCCCACGTGATCGCCAGGACCTTCGACCGGGTCTGCGCCGTCCTCGGCCAGCTCGGCTACACCGATGGCGACGCCGTGACCGATGCGGGGCGGACGCTGGCCGGCATCTACTCCGAGCTCGACCTCCTCGTCTCCGAGTGCCTGCGCCGCGGCTTGTGGAACGAGCTCAGCCCGCCGGAGCTGGCCGCCTGCGTGTCCGCGCTGACGTTCGAAGCCCGCCGCGCCGAGGACGCGGGCCCGCCGAGACTCCCAGGCAGCAAGGTCGCCGGCGTCGTGGCCGCGATGACCAGGGTATGGGGCGAGCTGGGCGGAATCGAGCACGACCACCGGCTGTCGTTCCTCCGCGAGCCTGACCTGGGCTTCGCCTGGAAGTCGCACGCCTGGGCGTCAGGCCGGCCACTGGAACAGCTGCTCGGCGACGACCTCACGGCGGGCGACTTCGTCCGCGCGGTCAAGCAGCTGATCGACCTGCTTGACCAGATCCGCGCAGCTGCGGGCCAGTCCAAGCTGGCCGATACGGCGGCCGAAGCCATCACCTCCATGCGCCGCGGCGTAGTCGCCTACACCTCAGTCCAGTAGCTGAGGCGGTGCCGGGTCCGGGTCCGGGTGCCGGGTCCGGGTCGGAGTGCGGGTCCGGGTGCGGGTGCGGGTGCGGGTCCGGGTGCCCGGGACCGGCTCTGCCTCCGCGCGTGATCTGTGTTCCTGGGCGGACGCGCGCTGTGCTCCGGAACGGCGCCGCCGGGGCAGTGTAAGCCCGGGGCAGTGTGAGCATCGTGGCCCTCCCTGTTGCTGTTAGCGGCCCTTTCTGACAGCAACGTGGCCCTTCCCGTTGCTGTCGGGAGAGGCTGCTGAAAAACCCCGAAAAATCCATGATCGCGATCGAAGAACCGCAGGTCAGGGAGTCGGGTTCGCGACGAAAACGGGGTTTTTCAGCAGCCTCTCGGGACAGCATCAGGGAGGGCCGCGTCGCTGTTAAAACCAGCGGCCAACAGCAACAGGGAGGGCCACGTTGCTGTCAGAGACAGGCGTCTCCCCGATAGTGCTCAAAGAGTCGCCCGACAGCCTCTATGACCTGCGCAAATTTCCGTAGTAATCATGGTCCAATACCACTTAGCCTAAGTTGATCTTGGAAATGATGTGCCGCGTCCTTTGCGGCCCGGAGCGCGGGCTCCCGAGTCGGCTGGCGCTGGCGCTCATGTTGCGGGTGAGGCTGCAGTGCCTGGAGTGACGGCTGGTGCCTGGGTGTGTCCGCATGAATGACCTTGTTGGCTAATTAGAGGTTCAGGCGGCCCGGGTCCAGGCGGCCCGGGTCCAGGCGGCCCGGGCCGGTTCAGGCGGCCCGGGCGGGTTAGCGGTGCCGGGGTTGGCCAGTCCGGGCTGTTCGAACTGCCCAGTGCTAGTGACTGAAAAAGCTCCCCGAAGCGAAAACTCTCCCCCGCGATGCCGGAAGAGCTCCCCGATCCTGATCACGAGCCGCGCGGCAGCCCCCGGGACCCGTGCTGGATTCCGTGATCATGACCGAGACCTTGATCACGGAAGATCGCCCAGGTCAGGACCGGTGCGATGTTCCGTGATCATGCCCGGGACCGTGATCACGGAGGATCGCACCTGCCGCCCCCGCACTCACAGCACCCCGGACCGGGAACTCTCCGCCACGATGCCGGAAAAGGCTCCCCCGATCCTGATCACCAGTCACCCGACAGCCCCCGGGGAGGCTGCCGCGTGACTCGTGATCGACTCCGGGGAAGCATTTCGGGCACCTTGCGGGATAATCAGGCGGGAGCACGCTCCGGCCGGCGGCCCGGCCCGGCGGCCCGGCCCGCGACAGAGGCGGGGCGGCCCGGGTTGCTGGTCACGCCCGCCTCTGACAGCATCGTGGCCCTCCCTGTTGCTGTCAGCCACTGGTTTTAACAGCAACGCGGCCCTCCCTGATGTTGTCCTGAGAGGCTGCTGAAAAACCCCGTTTTCGTCGCGAACCCGACTCCCTGACCTGCGGTTCTTCGATCGCGATCATGGATTTTTCGGGGTTTTTCAGCAGCCTCTCCTGACAGCAACGGGGAGGGCCACGTTGGTCTGTAAACAGGGGTGGTTTGTCCCCGTTTACACCGATGCACCAGCGCCGGCCCGCCGGCACGGATGGTTGCTGTCAGAACGGACCGCTGACAGCAACAGGGAGGGCCACGATGCTCACCCCGCCCCGGCGGCGCCGGGGCGGGGCACGGCGCACCTGCGCCCGAACCCGGCGCCTGACTCACCAAGATCCCGAGTCACCCGACAACCTCCAGGACAGCGGCGATGGCCCGCGACCATGATCACGGACATGATCACGGACATTGACCCCGGTCGGCCCCGGCGGACAAGCACCCCCCACGCGGCAAACCCGAACCACCCGCCTCCACCGCCTCATACTCACCCCGCAGCAGGAACTCCGATTTAGCCAACAAGGTCATGAATGCGGGAATTGATGGGCCGGATCGGGTGTCGTTTCGGTCATTGATGTTGCCGGGCCTCAGCCCGCTCGGGCGGGGCCTCGCCTGGGCGATTCAGCCCGGGCCGGCATATGCAGGTCAGCGCATGATCAAATCCGCTGAGCGGCATTTCTCGAAGTTATTGCCTTGCGCCGGGCGCTACGAATCGGGCAGGCTGCGGGGGATGAGCGGCGAGTCGGAGGCGGGCCAGTCCGAGCCGGCGCTCGTGGTCCGCCGGGTCAGCCCGGACGACTGGGCGAGCTACCGGCTGGTCAGGTTGGCGGCACTTGCCGACGCGCCGTATGCGTTCTCCTCCACGCTCGAACGCGAGCAGGCCTTCACCGAGGAGCAATGGCGAGTCCGGCTGGGAATGGCGGCCAGCTTCCTGGCCTGGCAGGACGGTCAGCCCGTGGGAACGGCGACAGTGCTCAGCCACGACCAGGCGAATGAGCCTGACCTTCCGGGCGCTAGCGCACTGGTCGCGATGTGGGTGCAGCCGCAGGCACGCGGGTTCGGCGCCGCTGACCGGCTTGTCGGCGCCGCGCTGGATCACGCAAGGTCCGCAGGAGCTCCGTCGGTCGTGCTCTGGGTCTTCGAGGCCAATACCCGGGCGCATGCCTTCTACCGGCGGATGGGCTTCCGCGACACCGAGACCAGGGACTGCCCGGCGCACCGGCCCGGTGAGTGGGAACGCCGCATGATCACGGACCTCGCCTAGGTGGCTAGCTCACCGGCATGGCCGGCCCCACCAGCATGGCCGGCCCATCGACAAGGCCGGCCCCACCCACAAGGCCTGAGTTGCCATAAGCCGGCGCCAGTTCTGGCAGGATCGTCAGGTGGCCGCCTTGATGTTGCTCGATTCCGCGTCGATGTATTTCCGCGCCTTTTACGGCGTGCCTGACACCATGACCGCGCCTGATGGCACCCCGGTCAACGCGGTGCGCGGTTTCCTGGACATGATCGCCACGCTCGTCCGCTCCCGTCGCCCGTCGCACCTGGTCGCGTGCATGGACGCCTCCTGGCGTCCGGCCTTCCGGGTGGCCGCGATCAGCTCCTACAAGGCACACCGGGCCAACCCCGACGGCTCCGAGCAGGTGCCGGATGCCCTCACGGCTCAGATCCCCGTGATCACGCGGGTGCTCGGCGCGGCCGGCATCGCCATGGCCGAGGCGAACGGCTACGAGGCCGACGACGTGATCGGCACCCTCGCCGCGCGCGCGAACGGCAAGGCCGAGGTCGAGGTCGTGACCGGGGACAGGGACCTGTTCCAGCTAGTCGATGACGCTCTCGGCGTTCGCGTGCTCTACATCGGGCGCGGGGTGTCCAAGCTCGAGGTGATCGACGAGGCCGCGGTCACCCAGCGGTACCAGATCCCCGGCCGCAGTTACGCGGCGTTCGCCGCGTTGCGCGGCGATCCGAGCGACGGCCTGCCCGGCGTGCCCGGCGTCGGGGAGAAGACCGCCGCCGCCCTGGTCAGGTCCTTTGGCTCGATCGAGGCGATGCTGGCCGCCATCGATGCCGGGCATGGCGGCTGGCCCGCTGGCAGCCGGGCCAAGCTCGTCGCTGCCCGGCCGTACCTGGAGGTCGCGATGCCCGTCGTCGAAGTAGCGCGTGACGCGCCCGTGCCCGACGCGAACGGGCAGCTGCCGGTCAAGCCGCCCGACCCCGCCGGCCTCGCCGAGCTAGACGCCCGCTGGGATCTGTCCAGCTCACTCGGCCGCGTCCTCTCCGCCCTGTCCCTGCGCCCGTAAACCCGCCCCCGCGCCCGTAAACCCGCGCCATGCCCGCCCCAGGTCCGCCCCGTAAAACCGCCCCGTAAACCTGGTCCGGGCCGCCCGGCGCCAGGGCCGGCGTCCGGCGCATGGACGTTTCGTTAATGTTTGGCGGCTTTGGCCACCGGGCTTGCCGCATGGCCAGCGCAAGCATTTATTCTGCTGCTTGATGACCCCCACCAACTCTCTCCCGGCGAAGCCCGGCGCCCAGCCGGCGAAGCCCGGCGCCTTCCCGGCGAAGCTTGCCGCAGCCGCGCTCGCCGTCGCGACCCTCGCGGGCTGCGCCAGCGCAGCCGCCTCCGGTGACAGCGACGTCGCCGCGGGCACGACAGGGACCACGATCACCTTCAACGCCGCCCAGTGCGGCGGCCGCTGGCAGGCGGCACCGGGATTGCGGACGTTCCGCATCCACAACGAGGCAGGCGCCGCCGCCGAGGTCTACCTCGTCAACCCCAGGACCTACGCTGTCTACGGCGCGCTCGACGGCCTTGGCGCGGGCACGACCAGCACGATGGCCGTTGACCTCGGCTCGGGCGCGTACGCGTTCCGCTGCGTGATCGACGACATCGATCCCTTCAGCGGGCCGACCGTGCGGATTCCCGGTCGTGTCAAGGGCGAGCCAGGCATCGTGCCGGTCACCAACAACGACATGCTCGGGCCGTCCAAGGAGTACCACGCCTACGTGACGGTCGGCCTGGCGCGGCTCGCGACGCAGACCGCGAAGCTGGACGCCGATGTCCGCGCCGGGAAGCTGACGCAGGCCAGGCAGGACTGGCTCACCGCCCACCTGACCTACGAGCGGCTCGGCGCCGCCTACGGCACGTTCGGCGACTTCGACGACGAGATCGACGGCCGCCCAGATGGCCTGACCGGCACGGTGAGCAACCCGGCCTGGACCGGCTTCTACCGGGTCGAGTACGACCTCTGGCACGGCGAGAGCGCCCGGGAGATCACCAAGCCGGTCGATCAGCTTTACGGCTTCGTCAAGGGCCTCAAGGCTGCTTTCCCCGATCAGGAAGTTGACCTTCTCGATGTCGGCCTCCGAACCCACGAGATCCTGGAGAACGCGCTTCAGTTCCAGCTCTCCGGCCACGACGACTACGGCAGCGGCACGACTCTGGCCACCACGCTCGCTAACATCACCGGCACCAGGGAGCTGCTCACCGTCCTGCACGGCATCCTCGTGACCAGGTACACCGGGCTCCCCGCCGTCTACACCTGGCTGAGCACGCTGCAGCGGCTGCTCCAGGCGCAGCACAGGCCCGGCGGCAGCTGGACGCCCGTGAGCCAGCTCAGCACCACCGCGCGCGAGCAGATTGACGCGGCAGCGAGCCAGGCGCTGCAGGAGCTCGCACCGATCGCCGCCATCACCGAGCCAAGGAGAATCTGATGGCGCAGGACGAGCGGCAGGACGAGGGGCAGGGCGAGCCGCGGTACGAGCCGCCGGAGCTCGCCGGCCCTGGTACCCGCCGCGCCTTCCTAGGCGGCACCGTGGGAGCGGGCCTCTTTACCGCCGCCGTCGCCGGCTACGGCCTGCACCAGCAGCGCGAGCACCAGCCGGCGGCGGCGACCGCGGCCGAGCAGCAGCTCGCCGGCCACCTGCCGGCGGTCCCGTTCCACGGCCCTCACCAGCCCGGGATCCTTCCCGCGGCGCTGCCGGCGACGGCGGTGATCTCCTTCGACGTCACGGCGGCGAGCAAGGCCGAGCTGACCGACCTGATGCGGACGATCACCGACCGGGCGAGATTCCTCACCAGGGGCGGGGTGCCGGAGCCGGTCGGCATCGCCGACGCTCCGTCCGATTCAGGCGTGCTCGGCCCGGTCATCGTCCCTGACGGCCTCACGGTCACCCTCGGGGTCGGCGCCTCGCTGTTCGACGAAAGATTCGGCCTGAGCAGCCTGAAGCCAGCCAAGCTCGCGACGATGACCCCGTTCCCCGACGACTCGCTCGACGAGGCGCAGTGCCACGGTGACCTCAGCATGCAGCTGAGCGCCGGCCACACGGACGTGATCGCGCACGCGCTCCGTGACATCGCGAAGAACACCCGCGGCGCGATGGCTGTGCGCTGGCGGATCGACGGGTTCGTGAGCCCGCCAAGGCCGGCCTGCACGCCGCGCAACCTGCTCGGCTTCATGGACGGCATCGCCAACCCCAGTACCGCGAGCAAGGGCCAGATGGACAAGCTGGTCTGGGTGGGCAAGGGAGGCGACGAGCCTGGACCGCTGGCGGCAGCTACCTGGTCATCAGGCTGATCAGGATGCTGGTGGAGTTCTGGGACCGGGTCTCGGTCGAGGAGCAGGAGAACATGATCGGCCGGCGCCGGGCGACCGGCGCGCCGCTCGACGCCAACAGCGAGTACACGCACCCGGACTACGCGACCGATCCGACCGGCGCCGCGATCCCGCTGACCGCGCACATCAGGCTCGCCAATCCGCGCACCCCGCAAACGGCCGGGAGCCGTATCCTGCGCCGCGGCCACAACTACGACCGCGGCATTGACGAGGTCGGGGACCTGGACATGGGCCTGATCTTCACCTGCTACCAGCAGGACCTCGAGCGGCAGTTCGAAGCGGTGCAGACCAGGCTGATCGGCGAGCCGCTGGTCGACTACATCAGCCCGTTCGGCGGCGGCTACTTCTTCGCGCTGCCCGGCGTCGCCGATGCCAGCGACTACTACGCCCGCGCCCTCCTTGCCTGAAGCGCTGACCGGGCGATACGCGGTCTTAGCGTCGTGTTTACCTAGTCTTCAGCTTGCCGGTGCCTTTGCGCCGTTAGCGTCCGAAATTCTGGCGACTGGGTCGCGTCAGTAGACGCGGCCTCTTCTTGGATCGACAATGCCTGAAACACAACCAAACAGGAGGAGGGGCAAGTATGGGCGAGGAGCATGTAGCGGCTCCGGCCAATCGCCGGACAGCCCGCCTGCGGCTCCGGCGCACATCGGCCATCGTGGCCGCGAGCGCCTTGGCTGCCGCCGGGCTCACCACGGTCGCGCTGACCATGACCAGCGCGTCTGCCCGGACCACGCACACTGTCACTTTCCGCCTTAGTCACGGTACGACGAAGATCAAGCACCTCGTGGTGATCTTCGACGAGAACGTCTCGTTCGATCACTACTTCGGCACGTACCCGGGCGCGGCCAACACCGACGGCACGACGTTCACCGCGAAGCCGGGCACGCCGAGCATCGACGGGCTGACTCCAGCACTGCTCACCCACAACCCGAACGCCTTCCAGCCGATGCGCCTCTCCCACTCCGAGGCTCTGACCTGCGACCAGAACCACGGCTACGGGCCGGAGCAAGAGGCCAACGACAACGGCGCGATGGACAAGTTCGAGCAGTTCACCGCCCACGACACGTGCACCGGGCAGCCGATCCTGTTCGGAACGCCTGGCCTGGTCATGGACTACTACGACGGCAACACCGTGACCGCGCTGTGGAACTACGCGCAGAACTTCTCGATGTCCGACAACAACTACACGACCAACTACGGGCCATCTACCCCCGGGGCGCTCAACCTGGTCTCAGGCAACACAGGCGGCGGCTTCGCGGTCGATCCGACGACGATGGCGAAGGTCCCCGACCCGTTCGCCGTCAGCCCGCTGAACGCCCAGGGCACGGGCACGATCTTCGGCGACATCGACCCGGCGTTCGACGACTGCGCGGACAACAGCCACACGTCCGCCAACCCGCTCGGCGTCATGACCGGGACGAACATCGGCGACCTGCTGAACGCCAAGGGCGTCACGTGGGGCTGGTTCCAGGGCGGCTTCGCGCCGACCTCCACGAACGCGGCCGGCTTCGCGGTCTGCGGCCAGACCCACCAGAACATCGGCGGGATCGCCGTTCAGGACTACGTGCCGCACCACGACCCGTTCGAGTACTACAAGTCCACCGCTAACCCCAAGCACCTGCCGCCGACCTCGGAGAGCATGATCGGCAAGACCGACCAGGCGAACCACCAGTACGACATCTCGGACTTCTTTGAGGCTCTGAACGCGAACAACCTGCCCGCGGTCAGCTTCCTGAAGCCCCCGGCGTACCAGAACGGTCACGCGGCCAACTCCGACCCGCTGGATGAGCAGAAGTTCCTGGTCGACACGATCAACCAGATCGAGAACTCCAAGGACTGGAGCGACACGGCGATCGTCATCACCTACGACGACTCTGACGGCTGGTACGACCACCAGGACCCGCCGACAATCAACGGCTCCAACGACGGCTCCAACGACGTGCTGCCGTGCTCCGCGGTCGCCTCGTCGGTGGGCGGCCCCGGCCAGCTCGACCGGTGCGGTTACGGCCTGCGCGTTCCGCTGGTCGTCGTCTCGCCGTTCGCGCCGGAGAACTACGTCAGCCACAACCTGACGGACCAGTCGTCGGTCATCAAGTTCATCGAGGAGAACTGGCTTCGCGGCGAGGAGATCGGCGACGGCTCCTTCGACACGATCGCCGGCAGCCTCGACGCTCCTGGCGGCGTGCTCGACTTCAGCCAGGCGCCGCACAAGACGCCGCTGATCCTTGACCCGACCACGGGTGCGGTCGTTCCTCCCGCCAAGCATCACCACTGATCAAGCACGGGCCCGCTGCCTTAAGCGGGCCGGCGGCGGCCCGGTGAGCAGGACAGCCTCCTGTCTCACCGGGCCGCTGTCATGACAACCTAAGAGGCTGAAAGATTGCCCGGCCCGACTCGCTGCCTCTAGGCCGAGGCCGTGCCGGCGAATTCCCAGACGTCTGGGAATCGGGCGGCTCGGATTGACCTGACGCCGGCGGCCCCGCATCCTCGACAAGTAGTCAGTTTCCTTGTCCAGGTCATGAGCGGGGTGGGGTGTCATGGCACGAGGCGTGCCCGGGCATGGCCCGGCGGGCGGTTATCCGGTCAGCGGGTCAGTCCGCAGATGGCGGGCCTATGCCGTCGCGGCTGGTGCCGGCTGGCTGCTGCTGACGATGGCGACGCGCTCGCCGATCGCGGGAACATTGCTGCTGGTCCCGGTGTCGGTCCTCGTCGCGGTGGGCGTGATCGCGATGCGAAGCCTGGGCATCACCAAGGAGCATCCGCTGCTCCGGGCCGCGGCCACCAGGCCGTGGCGGGACGGGCCGCGCGTATTCAGGCTGGCGACGAGCCGCCTGTCTCAGGTATTCATCATCACCCCCAAGGGCTCCCTGATCGCGCCGGGCGCGGTCGATGTGCGCATGAACCCTGACGACATCGAATCGCTCGAGGACATGGTGGAGCCTGACCTGGCTCACGAGTTCGCGGTGGAGGCGTACGAGGCGGCGATCGCCCGCAAGTCGGCGCGAGTGCTCGGCGGCCGCCGGGTCGATGTGCGAGTCGTCGCCGATCCAGCGATGCCGGCCGGGAGGTACGTGCTGAGGCAGCGGCGGGAGCCCGGCGCTGTCGTGCCGGCCGGCGCGGGCGCGGCAGGCAGCGTCCCGCGCGGCGGCCGCATGGTCACCCGCACTAAGACTGTCGATCAGGTAACGCGGACCGAGTACGGGGATAATCCCTGCCTCCAGCTCGTCACCGGCGGCTCGGTGACCCAGACGCGCACGTCAGGAGCCCGGGCCGGGCGCGGTCAGGCAGCCGAGCTGACCTTGCCGGACAAGCCGACGGTCTCCCGGGTTCACGCGAAGTTCACCTGCGCCGGCGGTCAGTGGCAGATCACCGGCCTCGGGCGCAATGGCGTGCTCGTGAACGGCGCGCCGCTGACAGGGACACGGCCGGTCTATGATGGCGACCTGCTGCGCTGGGGAGCTCGTTCGGACGCGCCCACGTCGAAGGTCGTCATCGGCTGACCGGAAGGCGCCGGTAGCTACACTTACTCGCGATGTCGGAGCTCGCGATCTGGTCGGCCAGGCAAGGCGCCTGGGTTAGCTGCACCCGCGATGAGATCATCTGGCTGGACAGGAGACTGCTGAGCGAGGGCCGCGACGCCACGCTGCACAGGAAACCCCGCTGCCCGGCCTTCCGCCACGTACAGCACAGCTGGGAACTGTTCAGCCGCGACATCACCCACACCGTCTACGTAGCGCCTTTCGTGGTCGGCCAGGCCATTGACCCGGAAGCGATCACCGCCGCCGCCAGGTACGTGCTGCCGGCGGCCAGGATCGGCCTGGAGACACAGCCCGTCCGGCTGGAGGCGGGCATCTGGATGGTCGCGGTCGGGAAATGGGTGCTCTCGGTTCGCGTCGACGGGGCTGACGAAGGGCGCGATGACGACGACCTGCCCGGCGACGACGCGCCCGTCACCGCCGGCGCGTACGGGGCACCGGCTGCCGGCGGTCAGGCCGCCCCGCCCGTCGCGGATGCCGTGGCGAGGGTGAGCAGGTACTTTGCCCGCAACCCGGCGGCCCGCCTGGCCGTTGCCTACCATTACCGCGACTTCATACGCGGCGAGTTCGCGCCGCAGGTCACCCCGATGCTCGACGTGGCGATCGCGCTCGACCTGAGCAGCGAGGGCAGCGTCTCTGAGTACAAGAAGGAGCTGCAGCGGCGGATCTGGGACGGGCAGGGGCATCAGCGCGAGCTAGGCAAGTTCTTGCTCATGAATGGCCTGCTCGGCCCGGCGGACCTGGCTGGCGCGCTCGACCTGGCCGCGAAGAACGAGGCTTCGGGCCGCACCGGGCTGGCGCGGGAACGGCTGCGATACAAGGCTAAGCGGCGAGCCACCTGACAGGCCGGGCCAGCTCTCCTGACCCGGTTTGCCGACTCTATCGCCGCCGGTACTTGCGAATTCCCGGGTTCTCGCCGCTCGCATCGCCGTTCTTCACCCGAGGTCCCTGGAGCAGTGCTTCAAGCCGCTCGCTGTCTGGCTTGCCGAAGTTCGCCGCGGCGATGTGGTGGGCGGCGAACCGGGCGGCGGCGACCTGAACGTCCCTGGGGCTCGCCAGCTGTATCGTGGCGGCGAGCAGCGGGACGGTGGGCATGACCGGCCCGTCGCCCAGGACGCTGAGCACGGCCGGGGAGTCTAGCCTGGAGCCGTGCGCGGCCCGCAGTATGCCGCCGAGCAGGCCAAGCTGAGCTTGCGGGTCGTCGGGGAACAGCCGCTGCGCCGTCGGAGCCAGGTAGCCGCACTTGCTGAGCGCCGACGTCAGCAGCCGCCGGTAAGCGTGGCCGTGCTGGCCAGGCAGGTCAGTCCCGATGATCTCGCACAGCGCCCTGGCGTGCGGCGGTCGCACCCGAGGATTCGCCGCCATCATGACGATGACCTCCGGCGCCGTGTCGGGGTCGCCCATGACCTGCTTGAACTCGGCTTCGCCCACGGCCTTGGCCACCAGCAGCCGCAGCGGAGCCTCGAGCCCGACTCGAAGCATCGCCCGCGACAAGAGCGCGCTCATCGGCTGCCCTGGCGATCGCCCGCTAGCCGCCTCGATCATGCAGTAGCTCTCGTAGTTCAACGGGGTGCTGAAAGCCAGCCTGAGCAGCGCGTCGTAGAAGTCGCCCAGCAGTTCGGTGTCCGGGTCGCTCGCGTCGCGGTCACCGCGAAGCAGGCCAAGATGCTCGATGAGCTCGGCATTCCGCTGGCGCTGCGCCCGCGTGCCTGGCTTGTCGAGGTGATGCCGGAGCATGCTGACGGCCACAGACAGCTCGGCGGTGCTTCCCCCGGCGCTCTGGGCGCAGAACCGGAGCAGGTGGTCGATGTCGGTTTCATCGCGGGCCTCGGCCGCGCGCCGGGGTGAGTCACCGTCCTGCGCCGGCCGCGTTGACCGGCCCGCTTCAGGGCGGACAGCGAGCAACTCGATGACCTTGCCGATGTCGTCCTCATGGAACGCCGTCTGCTGGGTGCACTCGGCGAGCCGATCTGGCCCCAGCGTTCCGTTGCTCAGCATCCAGAGATAGTAGTCGGCGGTGGCGGAGCCGATCGGCTCGTCGTACCGCCGGCCCCAGTGCACCGTCGTCCGCTCGTGATCGTCCGGCTGCCGTTGCTCGGCGGCGAAGAACAGCCGCATCCGGTGATGGTCAAAGGTGCTGCTTACCAGCGTCGAGGCGGACAGGCGGCTGCGCAGTCCGTAGGGCAGCAAGGCCGCGACGGTGTCGACAAACCTCACTCGCTCCCGCAGGTCAAGCCCTTCAGCGCCGAGAACGCACACCCGCCTGGCCGTCAGCAGGGTCGCCGCGACACGCCTGGCCAGCGGGTCGCAGTCGTCAGCCAGCTCGGTGAAGGTCCTGACCGGCAGCTCCGCCACGATCGGAGCCCGGCTCCCGGCCGCGGGCTCGAGCTTGCGGAGCTCGTCGAACAGGGCCAGGTAGCCCACTGGCCCGGCAGCGAGCTGGCTGAACGGCACGCAGAACAAGCGCGTCGTCGCCGCACGGTCCTGGTCTGCCTCGGCGGGACGATCGTAAAAGGTCATGACGACCTGATCGAGATCAGGTCGCGCATCGCGCAACCAGGCGATCGTCGCCTGCGGCAGGTTGTCAAGCGTGCCCGGCGAATAGCGGACCATCAGGCCATCAAAGCCCTCGCTGCCGATCGCTCCCTTACTGCAGGCCAGCACTCTCTGACCGGTGCCGTCCCCGCCCCACAACGCCCACTCCGCGCTTATCCGAACGTGCCCCGCGACCACGGCAACACCGCCAAGTCAGATCAGACCGCATTTCAACGTACAACCGGGTCATATATGAGAAATAAAAACTGATATTACGATGGCCGTCACTATCGCCGCGATTGCGATGCCTACTAGTATGATGCGCCACACTAGGTCGCGATGCCACTTGACCTGGCTGATCGCAGACGGTCCCATCGGTCGCCTGCGCGCTGATTTCATCCTCGGCACGACCAGTGCCTTGAGCCTGGCGCGCTCAGATTCCGAGAAGCCGGCGATGGCGAGCTGGCGCAGGTAAAAATCGCGTACGAGAGATTGTCTTGCTCGCGGCTCCACCATGGTGAGCAGGGCGGCGTGAAGCGCGTCATTAGGCCCGCGCCAGGCAGTTGCCATCAGTTTTCTGGCCTCGGCCAGGGCAAGGCTCTTGCCGTAGGCAAATCGGAGTATCATCCTGATGTCCCGCAGCAGGCGCTCGGGTTCGCCTTTGTGCCGTTCCTGAAGGACCTGCATGAGCTTGCCCTGGATAATCGCATGCTGGAATGACAAGCGAGTAGCCTTGCTTACGCGGCCTTCCCTAAGCAGCAGTATCCGCATTACCACGTTGACAACCGTCTGAGCGTAGGACGGATCTTCGCGTAGCTTGGGGAAAACCAGCCAGTCGATCAGCCGCGTGAGAGGCTGATCAGGCCCCAGGCCGGCCTTGTCGAGCGCGTACAGGAGCTCGGCGTCGCCGAGCGAATTCATTACCAGCGGCCGGACCGGGTCAGCCTCATTTACCTCGACGTCGAGCAGCGTCAGCGCCAGTGGCTCATGCAGCCGCTGACCCGGGGAATATCCGGCGCATCTTTCTATGCCGCGGTAAGTTTCGTAGCTGACCGGCGTGCTGAACGCGAGCTTCAGCAGCACCGGGTAGAGGCTCAGCAGTGCATGGTCGTCCACCAGTCCGGCTGGCTTGAGCAGGCCGGCTGCCTCGATAATCTTCCCGATTCGATCACGGCTCTCACATCTCCGCAATACGGGCGGGTCGTCGTGGGCAAAGTCGGCTAGCAGCGCGATGTGACGCCCTAGCTTCTGCGGCTGGCCCAGTTGCAGTACCTGGGCACAGGAGTCAAGTATCTCCCTCAGCCGGCTCAGTTCGCCGGGATCGCCGGCGCTCCGCGAGTACGCGACCGCGGGTGATTCGTACTCTGTCTCCCGTTCGTACTCTGTCCCGCGCTCATAATTCGTCCCCCGCTCGTACTCCGTCTCCCGATCGTCGTCGGCGGAATCCCGCTGGCCGGCGGTCAGCAGCGACACGCCAGCGTGCTCTTCGGGCTCAGGCTGAGCGGGCTGGTCGTCGTCTTCGCGGCCGCGCCCCGGCCTGGCCTCTGGCGCGGGAGCGTGGCCTCCCCGCCTTCTGCGCGCAGGCCAGCGCGGGCGCCTGCTGGCATCGAAGGCCAGGCTCACGACAGTGTTGACGCTGACCGTGTCGAACCCCCTGGGCCTGCGCAGTTCATCCTCGGACAGGAGGTCGGGGTGAAACGCGCCCTTCATGAGCAACTGGCGATAGTCCTCGGCTATCTGATCATCGATCGGCCTGTCGTCCGTCATCCGCCAGATCACGACGTTGTCGTCATTTTCGCGATCCGCGTCGGAGAAAAACAGGCGCATCTTGTGCTGTCGGTTTGTACTGCTGACCCAGGTGGCGGCCGACAGGTTGCTGCGCATTCCGTAGGGCAGCAATGCCGCGACCGCGTCTATGAACCGGAGCCGGTCCAGCATGCCGATCTCGGCCGCGCCCAGAACGCAGACCGGCCTTTCGGTCAGCAGCAGCGCCGCTGTGTGCTGGGCGAGCCAGGCATCGCGGGAGTCAGGCAGGATCGTCGCCTCCGGGAGAGGCAGGGCGATAGGGATTGGATCGGCCGGAATCCTCGGGAGCCTGAGCCGGCTGAACTCGTGATACATGGTCAGGTAAGAGGCCTCGGCGTCCGCCAGGCCATAATAGGGCGCGCAGAAATAGTCCGTCGGCATGACCTGGCGATCGCTGATATCGCGCTGCTCGGCCAGGAAGGGGTGGTAGATGGCGATGGCTATATATATTTCTTCGCTATTATTGGCCTCGCTTGAGCGCCGGCGGGACCAGCTAACCGTGACCTGCGGAAGCTGGTCTGGCTGAAGCGTGCCCGGCGAATAACGAACTAGCTGGCCATCGAAGTAGGCGCGGCTGAATGGTCCGTTGCTGCAGTCCAGCACGCGATATCCGCTGTCGCCCTGGTCCTTGCCAAGACGTGCCCATTGCACGACGACCTTTGCTGCCATCTCGGCTGTCATGCGGGCTCAGCTCCAGTCAGTTGGCCGGTCAGCCACATCAGCGGTTCGACGACATTGATGGGATGGATGGCGCCGCGGATGCGAGCATCCTGCTGTATCGCCGCGGGCAGCAGGTTCTGCGGGTCGTCCGGATCATAAACGTTGCTCTGGCGGTCCACGTTAAAGCCGATCGCGGACGAGATGAAGTACCTTACGTTCACGTGCCGGAATCGGCGTTCGATGGTGTTGAGCAGCATGTCAGCGTCACCGGCGTTCAGGATGCCGCACAGCCTGATGAAGAAGTCGCGCGCGTCCTCGCCCGGCACCCTCGGAAACTCATAGGGATCTGCCGGGTCCCGCATCAAGATGTCAAGCTTCTCGGCGGTCTCGAGCACTCTGGTGTCGTCGAATTTGGAGACGCAGACCGCGACGTACTGCGGCAGCCGGCCGTCGATCAGCTCATCTTTCATGCTGGCGGCGAGCTGATCGAGCAGCGCCCGGGTGTAGTAGAAGGCTTGCGGCTTCTGCGCCTCGACGACCGGATCGAAGAGGAAGACGATTCCCTGGCATTGAGTGAGATTCGCGACGAGGGTCTTCCTTGCGTCATATCGCTTCGGGTTCGCCATCTCACCCGAGGCGTCAGCGAGATCTATTGCTATCTGGACAGTTTGCAGGACTCGCTTGGTGCCGAGCCAGCGGCGCTTGACGGTATGCCAGGCCGGGCCGATCAGGCGCCACCTGTACTGCTCGATGCTCCCGACCGGGGTAGCGACAGGGAAGGCCCGGTCGGTGTCGAGCTTGCTCGTCAGCTCCTCGAGTTGCCGCACCGACGCCTCGTCATCGCCGATCAGGGTCCAGGCCAGAGACTGGTCCTCTTTCTGCTGCCGGTCGAGAGCGATCCTGAGCGCCGCGAGGAAGGTGGTCTTGCCGCTTGTCGGTGCCCCCAAGATCGCGATCTTGCTCTGAGCCGGGTCGGCCAACGTCATTCTCCTTGTGGTTCGAGCAGCGGAAACGGCACTGGCTCGGCATCCGGCGCGATCAGGCCGAGACTGTGCGCGAAGCTCCGCACGTCAACGGTGTCGCCGAAGACAAGCGCGTCGCGGCCGAGCTCAGTCCAGATGTCGTCGTCGAGCTGCCGGTCGAGGATGGCCCCGAAGGTGGTGCCCGCTGGGTGGCGCCTGAGCCGCTCAAGCCCGGCCCGCCAGTCATGCCGATCTGGGCACGGAATCCGCATCGTCGGATCTCGCCTGGCCGGAAAGGCCGGCCTGGCGCCCGCTGTGACGACGACGAGACGGCGGTTCGCGCCGCCGGACGGCGGGGCCTTGGCCAGCTCTTCGGTGACCTTGATGAGCACGCACTCGAGCTGGGCCCCGTGGGCATACCACTGACGCGAGGTCAGCGCGGCGTTGCCGGCTTCGAGCTGCTGAATTCGCTCCAGTGCCTGCGCTGGCGTCGTCGCCCACGCCAGCTTGTCGACCGGTCCCTCGCGCAGATCCCGCCCGACCCGGTGCGGGCCGTACGAGATGAGCGACACCACCGCGCCAGGCAGCATCTCGATGAGCTGGGCTGCCCGGCGGAGCCGTTCGCCGACCTCATCGACCGTGCCGTTGATCTCGACCAGGCAGATCAGATGCGCTGGCGGACAGAGATCGAGCCTGCCTGGCAGCGACGCGACAAGGTCGGCCCAGTTGCGGTGGTCGTCGTGGAACGCGCCATCGAGTCCGTCGAAGCGGACCAGGCCTGGCCTGCGCAGCTCGGCAGTGACGAGATAGCTGCCCGGCACGACATTGACCGACTTGATCGATACCAGCCGGAACTGGCCGCCCTTCGACGCGACTACCGCGAAGGCCACGCCGCGCTCATCGGTCGGCTCGCACCTGACCTTGAGCTGGCAGACGTCACCGCGCTTCGCGCCCGGAGGGAAGAGCGGCTGGAGGACGAGCTCGGGCCGGGCTGACCCGTTCTGGCCGAGCAGCACGAGCTCGTAGAACTGAGTCAGCCCGTCGTCGGAGCGTACGTCTTCAAGCACATCACCAAGCGGCCCGGGGCAGACGAAGGCGGCGGAGATCTCGGGATCATCCGCGAGCTCGCGGAAAGCCGCCTTCGCCGTCGGCCCGTCGGCCGAGGTGCGCACCAGCACAGTGACCGATCCGTCGCCCGGCAGCGCGATCTCGCGCAGCATTGACGCGCTGAGGTCGAGGTCGATGCCCAGCGACCCCCATGGCTCCGCGGGGCGGAATCGGCAGCGCGGCGTGCCGTTGGGCTTCCGGTCAATCTTCCAGACGACGACCCCGCCCGAGGCCAGCTCGACGATGGTGAGTTCGTCGCCATTACCAAGTTTGGCGAGGTAATCGGCGAGTTCTGCGGCCAGCGCCTCGCGAGCGGTGCCACCGGTCCTTGCCATCACGCGTACATCATGCCATTTCCGCTGAGCTGCTGCGCATTTTCGCGACTGCCGCATATCGGCTCGGACCTCTGGGCCAGTCGGAGCGGCTATTGTGGCAATCATCCGGTTAGGCCGGATATCGGGCAGAGCAAAGCCGCTGGCTAAGTCGGGCCGAGACGGTGAGATTGGTCTACATGCTGGCCTATGCTTGGACATTGGCCAGCAGCGGAGGAGGCGGCATGAGCCAGGGTCGGCGCAATTTCCTGTTCACCATCGCCGGCGTGCGGCAGGAGATTCTCGATAAATGCCCGAGCGAGCGCGTCAAGTTCCAAAGCCTGGGCGTGGCCATTCTCATCACCAGCCTTATGGCGACGGTGTCGATGTGGTTCGCGCTGAACAGCGTGCTCGGCCTCAACGCTGCCGTCGCGCTGATCGGAGCGGTCGGCTGGGGACTCATCATCCTCGGCATCGACCGCTGGCTGGTGACATCGATGCCGGCGACCGGCGGCCGTCGATGGACGATCGCGCTGCCCAGGCTCGTGCTCGCGCTGCTGCTCGGCAGCCTCATCTCGACGCCGATCGTGTTGCGGATCTTCCAGTCCGAGATCAATGCCCAGATCGTCTTGATCAAGCAGGAGCGAGCCAGCAGCTTCATCGCCCTGCAGCAGAAGAGCAAGGTCGGCCAGCAGGTCAATTTCTGGACCAGGGACGTCGCCAACCTGCAGAAAGTGATCGACTCAAACGGGAACGTGCCGCTCAATCCGTCCACCGATCCCGTGGTGATCTCCCTCACCAGGCAGCGGAAAACCGAGCTGGGGCTCGAGCACCAGTACTACGAGCAGTGGCAGTGCCAGCTTTACGGAGGAAAGGGCTGCACGCGCAAGGGCAACGGGCCGCTCGCCCAGGCCAGCCACAAGTCGTACCGGCTGGCCGCTGCCCAGGTCACGAAGCTCACGGGGCAGATACAGGCGCGCGACAAGCAGCTGAACGCGAACGACACGGCTTCCCAGAAGCGCAGGCTGGACCAGGCTAAGTCGGCCCTGCCCGGGGCCAAGCAGCACCTGACTGTCGCGGTCGGGCAGGAGGACGCGCTCGAGCAGAAGTACGAGACGGAGAACATCTCCACCAACGGCCTGCTCATCAGGCTTGAGGCGCTTAACCAGCTGTCAGGCAAGAGCTTCACGATCAACGCGGCGCGACTGCTGCTCTTCCTGCTGTTCCTGGTCATCGAGTGCCTGCCGGTCACGGTCAAGCTCCTGCAGGAGCCGGGCAACTACGAGAAGATCCTGAAGCAGGCGAGCGAGCAGGAACTCAGGGAAGCGAGGAGTTCCTACGGCTCCCGCCCGCGTACCTCCTCAGGTTCGGCTCGCCCGGCCGCGGCCGGCCCGAACGGCACCGCGTCGCTCGCGGACGTCGAGGCGGAACTGCGGGACATGTGGCGGTCATCCGCCGGCCTCGCGCCAGGCCGGGAAGCGGGCACCGTGCTCGAGGCTGAGCCAGCGCAGGCGACCGGGAGCGAGGACTCTACCCGCCTCATTGACGAGAAACTCAGGCAGATGGATGACCTTCCGGTCACCGGGGATACTGACCGGCGGGCGGGCTTCACGGAATTCCCTTATCGCGACGATGAACTCTGACCCCCTCATAGCTGACCGTTACCAGCTGGTGCGCCACCTTGACGACGGCGGAATGGGCAGCGTCTGGCTCGCTGAAGACCATCTGCTCAGGCGCAAGGTCGCGCTGAAGCAGTTGCTGCCCAGGCTCGGCTCGGCGGACCTGGCCGAGCGCAGGCGCCGGGCCATGACCGAAGCCAAGGCGCTCGCGCAGGTCAACCACGTGGCTATCGTGCCGATCTACGACGTGCTGCTAGTCGGCAAGGACCCGTGGATCGTCATGGAGTACATCGAAGGGCGCTCACTGAACGACTTCGTCAGGGAAGGCGGCCTTACCGAGCGCGCGATAGCCAAAATCGCCTTGTCTGTGTTGCAGGCGCTATGCGCGGCGCACGACAAGGGCGTGATTCATCGTGACGTGAAACCGGCCAACATCCTGATCTCTGACACCGACAAGTCTGTATTCCTGATTGATTTCGGAATAGCAAAGATCAATGGCGATATATCGATAACCCGATACAACGCGGCAATAGGAACAATAGATTACATAGCGCCTGAACGGCTTGCCGGCAACGCCGCGACCCGGGAGTCAGACCTGTGGTCACTGGGCGTAACGCTCTTCTTCGCGCTGGAAGGATACTCGCCATTCCTGCGCAAGGGCGCGGCCGATCGCGAGACGACAGCCTGGGCGATAATGAACGCCGGAACGCCCCGCCTTCGGTATCAGGGCAGGCTAGCCGAGATCGTGGTCAGGATGCTCGCGAAGGACCCGTCGCGGCGCCCGTCGGCGGACCAGGTGGCCAGGGTGTTGCTGGCGGTGACCGACGGGCATGCGAGAATGCGGCCCGAACCGCCGCGGTCACAGGCGCCACAGGCGCAGGCACAGGCACAGGCACCGCGGATCACGAGGCAGCCACGGGAGCCTGAGCCGAGGCCCGTCGAGGCCAGGCTGTCTGCCACTGCGCTGCACGATGCCCGCGACGCGGTCAGGCGGGCGGGCAGTCCGGAATCTGGCACGGCCATGCTGCTGGCGATGCCCGAGCGCAACGCGGCCGAAGTACTAGCCGGCCTCCGCTCACGCGAGGCGGGCAAGCTTATCCAGGCCATAGGCGCGGGCAAGCCCGCGACCGCCGGGAGGATATTGAAGATCCTCGCGACGAACGAAGCGAGCCACGCAGTCGACTTCGTCGGTACCGAGGTGGCTGCCTCGATTGTCTCCGCCATGCCAGTTCGCGAAGCCGCGCTCATCCTGGGCCGCGCCAACCCGAGGACATCGGCGGAGATCATCATGGAACTGCCACTCGACGCCGCCCTGCGGCTAGTCAAGGCGATGCAGAGCAAGCAGGCAACGGGCGTCCTCGGCTTCGTCTGGCCGACCACGGTGGCGGCCCTGGTCAGGGAGTCAGAAGAGCTCAAGGTCATCCTCGATGATCTCGCACCGCCATTCCGTACCCAGGTGCTGCGGCACCTCTAGGCTCCGCCGAGCACCATCAATACGCGGATCGGCATCCAACTTCCAATCCGCGCCTCCATGCGCCGCGTCCCGCCGCCCCCGTCCCGGTCCGGTTTCGCGATCATGAACGCGACCACGATCCCGTGGCACTTAGCCTGGGTCGATCTTGGAAGTGACGCGCCGCGCCGGTTGCCGACCTGGAGTGCGGCCTCCAGTCCTCTGCGCTGATGCTCATGTCGCGAGCGGGGCGGCAGGGTCTGGCGTGAGGGCCGGCGCCCGGGCGTGGCCGCATTGATGATCCCGTTGGCTCATTGAAGATTCAGGGGCGGCTGCGCCGCCAGGTGCTAGTTTCCGTGATCATGACTCTGGGCATGATTACGGAAATTTACGCAGGTCAGGGCATGGGCAATGCTCCGTGATCATGCCTGCGGCCATGATCACGGAAACCAGCCCCTGCCGTCCCCCGGCGGACAACCACCCCCACCCGGCACAGCCCGCACCACCCACGCCTCCACTGCCTCAAATTTACCCCGCCAGCCCCAACCTCCAATAAACCAGCAGATTTCGATGCGCGCTCCCGTGGATGAGAATGGCCGGGCGTGAGTGGCGGGCGGCTAAGCCGGAGCCGCGCGCAGGTGGGGCACCCTACTGTCGCCAGAGCAGCAGCAGGGTGCCCCACCTGCCTCCGGGGCGCGCGGCCTGGGCCCAGCTGGGGGCATTCACGTATCAGGATCATCTATGTTGTCGGGGGTCAGCCCCGCCCGGGCGGGGCGGCGACGGTACCCGACGAAGGCATCGCCGCGCCGCTGGTGTCGTTCGGGCAGCACCAACGGCATGGTGGTGAGCGTGGGGATGTCACACTTATTCGGTGACCATGGTCATTGTTCCGGAACTTCCGTTTCCGCTGATGCCTGACGGCTTCCCTGAGTGCCGGCACGAACTGGCCGGCGGGGCGCTCATTCTCACGGGCGGGCCAGGCACTGACCTCTTCATCGACCCGGCCGTACCCGCCGAGCCGTTGCCGGACGCGGGCCGGCTGACCGGCGTACCGCCCGATGGCGACTTCGCGCTCGCGGCCCGGGTGACCGTCGACTTCGCCGCCGAGTTCGACGCTGGGGTGCTGCTCGTCTACGCAGGTCAGCAGCACTGGGCGAAGCTGTGCTTCGAGTTGTCGCCGCAGTTGCGGCCCACTGTGGTCACGGTCGTCACCAGGTACACCTCGGATGACTGCAACTCCTTTGAGGTCGCCGGCCGCGCGCTGTGGCTGCGAATCACCCGGGCAGGGCCGGCCTGGGCATTCCACGCCTCGGCGGACGGCGAGTGGTGGCGACTGCTGCGCTACTTCGCTTTTGGCGGCGGCCCGCCGCGAGGCCAGGCCGCGGTCGGCTTCTTGGCCCAGTCGCCGACGGGCAGGGGCTGCACAGCCACTTTCGACCACCTCAGCTTCACCGGGGCCGCCCCGCGTGACCTCCGCGACGGCAGTTAGCTGCTGGGCTGCCCTGGAGACGTCCCATGAATGTCGCTCTCGTTGAGCAAGCGGCTGATCAGCACCCGAGCGGCCAGCCCGCCGGAAGGCCGGGCGCGGGGATTGCCCGGGTGCAGGAAGCGCCGGTGTCATGCTGGTGATCATGCTCGGTTTCTTGATCACGGAACTTCGCATCTGCCCCCGAGCCTGTCGGGTGACTTCTCGCTTGGTGTGCGCGGCAGGCTCTTGCGGGCGACGGCCGCTGCGCGGAGAGTTTCCGTCTCCAGGAGGATCTTCCGCAGGTCTGCGGAGTGTTCTCGGCCTCCCGGCGGAGAGATCTCGTATCCCGGAGCGTTGCCGTCGTATAGGCCGGTCAACGCTCCGGGATACGACAAGACTCCGGGTTCGCGGCGGTCAATGCTCCGGGATACGACAAGACTCCGGGATCACCCCGGTCAACGCTCCGGGATACGACAAGACTCCGGGTTCGCGGCGGCCAGCGCTTGGGGATCAGGCCGCGCCACAGCTCATGCCAGCATCACGGCAAACGGCAACTCACTCCACAGGAGCCACATCCATGTCGTATAGGTGGCGCCCTCGCACCTTCGATGTCCCGTGGATGGGGTTCGGGGAAGGGTGAGATGATGCGAGCGGGAGATGGCACCGCCACGATGATGTGGAGTGAAGCATGTCGGATGAGCTTTACCCGGCGAGCAGGCTGACTGATGCGGCGGCCGCGGCCAGGCTGGCCGGGCTGGATGCGCTGCTGCTGACGCCTGGCCCGGATCTGCGCTATGTGGTCGGCTACGACGCGCATGTCTCGGAACGGCTCACCTGCCTCGCGGTGCCGGCGAGCGGCGACGCTTTCCTTGTCGTGCCGGCTCTTGAGCTTCGGTCGGCGACGGCGTCCCCGGCCGGGCGGCTCGGCATCGAGATCTTGACCTGGGACGAGACTGACGACCCGTATGCCCTGGTCGCGGCCAGGCTGGCCAGGCTGGCCAGGCCGGCGGCTATCGGCCTGTCTGACCGGATGTGGGCGCTGATGGTGCTGCGGTTCCGCGCCGCCATGCCGGCTGCTGAGCAGCGGCTCGCCAGCGCCGCCATCAGCCCGCTGCGGGCACGCAAGTCCGCCGCCGAGGTCGCGGCGCTGCGCGCGGCCGGCCAGGCGATCGACCGGGTGCACGCCCAGGTTCCGCGGTTCCTGCGGGCCGGGCGGACCGAGCGGCAGGTCGCCGCCGACATCTGCGAGGCGATCCTCGCCGAAGGCCACGTGAGCGCCGACTTCGCGATCGTGGCGGCAGGCCCGAATGGCGCGAGCCCGCACCACACGGCCAGCGACCGGGTGATCCAGGCCGGCGAGCCCGTCGTTGTCGACATCGGCGGGACGATGCCCAGCGGTTACTGCTCGGACTGCACCAGGACGTACTCAGTCGGCGAGCCCCCCGCCGACTTCGCCGCCTACTATCAGGTGCTCAAGGATGCTCAGCACGCGGCGTGCGAAGCGATCAAGCCGGGGGTAAGCGCGGAGTCGATTGACGAGGCCGCTCGCGAGCCGATCACCGCAGCGGGTTACGGCGAGTATTTCGTGCACCGGACCGGGCACGGCATCGGGCTGGAGACGCACGAGGACCCGTACATCGTCTCCGGCAACAGCGAGGAACTGCGTCCGGGGCACGCGTTCTCGGTCGAGCCTGGCATTTACCCCGGTCCGCACGGCGCCAGGATCGAGGACATCGTGGTCTGCACCGACAGCGGCTGCGAACGGCTCAACCTGGCCACCCGCGACCTCGTGATCATCCCGGCGTGACGCCATGCTGAACGTCGAGCGTGAAAGTCGCGATGGTGATGCCAGGGCGCTGTTCGAGCTCACCGCCGAACTCGCTGACAAGGAACTGAGCCCGGCCGTGGCCGCTGCCGAGCGGGACGCGGCCTTTCCCAGGGACGTGTTCAGGTTAATAGGCCAGGCTGGCCTGCTCGGGCTGCCTTACCCGGAGTCACTGGGAGGCGGCGGGCAGCCTTACGAAACCTACCTTCAGGTCGTCGAGGAACTGGCGGGCGCCTGGCTCACGGTCGGCCTGGGGGTGAGCGTTCATGTGCTGAGCTGCTTTCCTCTTATTCATGCCGGTACCGCGGAGCAGCAGGAGCAGTGGCTGCCGGCGCTGCTCGGCGGCGACCTGCTCGGGGGCTATTGCCTGTCCGAGCCTGGCAGCGGCTCCGATGCCGCCGCGCTGCGCACCAGGGCGGCGCCCGCGGGTCCCGGCTTCACTGTCAACGGCGTCAAGGCGTGGATCTCGCATGCCGGGCAGGCCGACTTTTACGCGCTGTTCGCGCGGACCTCGGGGGATCCCGACGGCCATGACCGGGCCAAGGGGATCAGCTGCTTCCATGTGCCTGCTGATACGCCGGGAGTTGTGGCCGCGCCGCCCGAGCACAAGATGGGGATGCGCAGCTCGGTGACCGCGCAGGTGCGGTTCGAGGACGCTCGGCTGTCCGGCGGCCACCTGGTCGGCGAGGAGGGCAAGGGTTTCTCGATCGCGCTGGCCGCGCTTGACTCCGGCCGGCTGGGGATAGCGGCGTGCGCGACTGGCGTGGCCCAGGCAGCGCTCGACGCCGCAGTGGCCTACGCGAACCAGCGACGCCAGTTCGGCAGGCCGATCATCGAGTTCCAGGGACTGGCGTTCATGCTGGCGGACATGGCGACCGGGGTGGCGGCGTCCCGCGCGCTGTACCTGGCCGCGGCGCGGCGCAAGGATGCCGGGCTGCCGTACGGCCAGCAGGCGGCGATGGCCAAGCTGTTCGCCAGCGACACGGCGATGAAGGTGACCACCGACGCCGTGCAGGTGCTCGGCGGCTACGGCTACGTGGAGGACTTCCCGGTCGAGCGGCTGATGCGCGAGGCGAAGGTGCTGCAGATCGTGGAGGGCACCAACCAGATACAGCGGGTAGTGATCAGCAGGTCGCTGGCGGCAGGCGCACGCTGATACGCGAACCCGCCGGGTCGAAGGACCCGGCCCGTGACGCAGACGGCCGGCAGGCTAGGTTGGCGCGCGTGGAAGCCATCAACAGGAAGATCCTGTCGCTTCTGGCCGTTGACGGACGGCTGAGTTTCACCGAACTGGCCAGGCAAACCGGGCTGTCGGTGTCCGCCGTCCAGCAGCGCGTGCGCAGGCTCGAAGAGCGCGGCGTGATCCGGAGTTACGCGGCGGTGATCGATCCGGTGTCATCGGGCCTGCCGCTGACCGCCTTCATCTCGATCAAGCCCTTCGACCCGTCCGCCCCCGACGACGCACCGGAGCGGCTTGCCCACCTGCCGGCCATCGAGGCGTGCCACAGCGTGGCGGGGGAGGAGAGCTACATACTCAAGGTGCGAGTCGCCTCGCCCGCCGCGCTCGAAGAGTTGCTGCAGCAGATCAGGGCAGCAGCCAGTGTCTCGACGAGGACCACGATCGTGCTGAGTACCCCCTACGAGGGCCGCCCGCCGGGACTCTAGGCCGGCCCAGCCGCCGCTATCTGCCGGCCGCCCGGATCTCGGGCGGCCGGCAGAGGCGACTCCCCACCGGAGCAAACTCAATCGGTGCGGCGGCGCGGGTTTCCGCGCCGGTCCGCGGAAGCGGCTAGCTGACTGGCAGCACCCGCACCTTGCCGGGAACGACGGCCGCCGCGTCATGCGGCACGATGGCGATCGTGCCCTGATGGGCGATCGCGGCCATCGCGAGTTCCTGCTTGCGCACCGCCACAACGGTGGCCCCGTGCAGCAGCGCGCAGTCCATCAGGGCCGAATAGGCGAGCCCGTCGCCGCAGGGCGGCATGGCCAGCACGAGGTCAGTGCTGGTGATCTTGGCCAGCCGGTCGGCGCGGTCCAATGAGTCGGTGAATGCCCTGTTGGTCACGGGCGCTGGGCGCAGCCTGCCGTCCTGGCCGCGGGCGAACGGCAGTAGCGCGACATCATCCGGCCGGCCCCTCGACGGTCGGATCATGTCGGCCGACCAGGTCGCTGAACCTGGTCGTGCCTGCCGCGTCGGCGAATGAGAACACTTGCCGCACCCAGGACCGGTCGGCCGCCGCCAGCGCGATCTCGGACAGCGGCGCGGAGGTGATCACCATCCGCGCGCCGCTCTCCGCGAGCTGGCCCGCGGTCTCCACCGCGCACAGCGCGGCATCGACAGGCGACGGCACGCCGCCCGCCGCGCGTACCGCGTGCATCGCGATCGAGTAGCTGACGGCGTCAGGCACCATGATCCCGACCACGTCCCTTGACCGCAGGCCGCGCCACGTCAGGCCGGCCGCGGCCGCCTGCACGGTGGACGCGAAGCTGCCGTAGTTGTACGACTCGCCGCCGGGCCCGCCGTCGTGCCTGGCGCCGCCGACGAAGGCGATCAGGCCGGACCGGTTCGCCGCAAGGCCGAGCACCCGCCTGGTTACTGAAACCTCGGCGGTGAGGTCTTCCAGCTTCGACATCACGACGTGCCCTTCCGCGGCCTTCGCGCCCTTACAGGAATGCACGGTATGCCGCCGGTATCAGTCCGTGCATCATCAGATGTATGCAGCTTGCTATGTAACTTCAGCGGACAGCAGTATGTACGTTACAGACAGTGAATATGTAGAGTGCGCCCGCGCTATGTAGAGATCTTCTCCGGCATGTGGCCGCTCGGTAACCTGCTCAGCACCCAGGCGATGAGCTGGGCCCTCGAACTGAAGCCGAGCTTGACGAAGATGTTCGCCACGTGCCGCGCCGCGGTCGCCTGGCTGATGGCGAGCCGCTCGCCGATCGCGCGGTTCGACAGGCCGTCGGCCACGAGCCTGGCTACTTCCTGCTCGCGATCGGTCAGCGGACCCGGCCACGGCTTGAGGCCAGGCGGCTTTGACACGGCCAGCATCGCCTGGGCGGCCTGATGCGGGCTCGTGCGCTTGCCCTCGGCCAGCAGCGCGGCGACGGACTCCGGCCCGAGGCTGGCCCGCGCTGAGTCGATCAGCCCGCTGATGCGCGCGGCCGATGGCAGCGGGCTGCCGATTGCCTGGGCGAGCGCCTGCGCCGTGCCGGCCAGCCGGATCGCGGCGGGCAGGTCATCCGAGGCGGCAGCGAACAGGGCGAGCGCGACCAGGCTGCGGGTGATCGCGAGCCGCTGGCCGGTCTCCAGGCTCAGTCGCACGCACTCGGTCAGGCTGGCTCTGGCCGCCGCGAAGTCGCCGCGCTCCATCGCCAGCCGCCCGAGCCAGGCCAGGCAGCGCGCCATCTGCGGTCTGGCGCCCACCTGGCTGTACATGGCGAGAGCGTCGCCGAAATGCCCGGCTGCCTCGTCGTGGTCACCGCTGCCGGTGGCCAGGCGCCCGAGCCCGTACCTGACATTCGCGACGGCCCAGCCGCGGCCCTCGCCGAGCACCGCCATCGCCTCGGTGTACAGCAGCCGCGCCCCGGCTTCGTCACCCAGGCTGGCGAGCAGGCCGGCCTTGACCGCGAGGGTGACACCCGCGTCCCAGGCGTCGCCGGCCACCCTGGCCGCGGCGACGGCGGTGTCGGCGAGCGTCAGCGCCTCGGCCGGGCGTCCGGCCAGCATCGCGGTCACCGCGAGCATGCGCTGGGCTCCGGCGAGAATGCCGTGCTCGTCGCCGGGAAGGTCCCGGCCCACCCTGGCGCTCTGTTCGGCGAACCGCTCGGCCGCCTCGAAGTCCTGCTGCTCGAACGCGATCTCCGCCCGTACCACCAGGCTGCGGGCGCGAAGGGCGGCGGGAACGGGCACGGCGCTAGCGAGGAACCGGTCGAGCCAGGCCGCGCCGCTCTGGTCGCCGGAGAGCAGCCAGCTGATCGCCATGGCGTGGCACAGCCGCAGGCCGTGCTCGGCGGCGCCGCGCTCAGCGCAGTACGCGAGGGCCAGCTGGAAGTTCGCCCAGTCCGCCAAGGCCCGCTGGTAAGTGTCCACCCGCTCCTGCCAGGAGGCCTCGTCGGGCACGACGGCGGTGCGCACCATGCCCTCGGCCAGGGCCAGCATGCAGTCCCGGTGCGCGCTGCGGATCCGGTCGGCCTCGGCCGCGTCGGTGACCTGGTCGACCGCGAACTGCCTGACGGTGTCGAGCAGCCGGTACCTCGCCGCGCCGTCGAGTTCGTAATCGACGCTGACCAGGGACTTGTCGATCAGCGCGGTGAGCAAGTCGAGCACCTCAGCCGTCGGGATCGCCTCATCCGCGCAGACCTGCTCGGCCATCTCCAGGCTCCACCCGTGGAACACGGACAGCCGGCTGAGCAGCAGCCGTTCAGGCTCGGCGAGCTGGTCATAGCTCCAGGCGACGGCCGCCTTGAGCGTCTGCTGGCGCGGCGGCGCGGTACGGTCACCCATCGCGAGCAGCTCGAACCGGCTGGCCAGCCGCAGCCTGATCTGCTCGGCCGGCAGCGTCCTGATCCGGGCGGCAGCGAGCTCGATCGCGAGCGGCACCCCGTCGAGCGTCGTGCAGATGTCGGCGACGACGCCGGCGTTCGCGGAGCTGAGCGTGAAGTCGGGCCGCACCGAAGCGGCCCTGGCGGCGAAGAGCCGCACGGCCTCGGAGTCGGCCGGATCGGTCGCGCGCCGCTCATCGGCCATGATCGCGGCAGCGGGGAGGCCGAGCGGAGGTACCCGCCAGATCACCTCGCCTCGTGTCCTGAGCGGTTCCCTGCTCGTGGCGATCACGCGCAGCTTCGGGCAGGTGGCGAGCAGTTCCTCGACGAGCTGCGCCGACTCGGCGACCAGGTGCTCGCAGGTGTCCAGTATCAGCAGCAGCTCCCGCGGGCGCAGCGACTCGGCTAGCGTCTCGGCGAGCTGACGGTCAGGCTCAGGCCTGACGCCGAGCGCGGACGCCACGATCTGCACGAGTTGCCTGGCCGATTTCGCGTCAGCCTGGTCGGCGAGCCAGACCCCGTCCGGGAAGCCGGCCGCCATGGCGCTGCCGAGCCTGATCGCCAGCCTGGTCTTGCCGATGCCGCCCGGACCGCACAGGGTGACGGTCCGTGCCCGTCGCAGGATGCTGGCGAGGTCCGCGATGTCACGGTCGCGGCCGATGAAGGCGTTTGACTCAGCTGGCAGGTTACCGGCCGCGGTACCGCGACTAGCGGCTAGCACGAGGTTCACTGTCACAGGCCATAAGAGTCGGGGCGAGATTACGTCTCATTATCGCATCGGACGGCCTGGCCGGTAGTGATTCGCGGCCCAATCAGCGGGCTGCTGACCGGACGTGCGCACGACCCAGGCCGTGAGCTGGGCACGGGACGTGACGCCCAGCTTGACGAAAATGTTCGCGATATGCCTGGCAGCGGTGGCCGGGGTGATGGACAGGCGCTCGGCGATCTCCTTGTTCGACAGGCCGCCCGAGATCAGGAGCGCGACTTCCTGCTCTCTGTCCGTCAGCGATGCGGGCCAGCCAGGTCCGCCCGCGCCCTGGCCGTCCGGCTCCCGCTGGCCGGCCGCCGGAGCCCTGCCTGCTTCTGCCTGCCCCGGCTCCGGCGCTGCTCGCACTGCCCGGCCGTGCCCGGCCGGCGAGGGCTCCGCCAGCGTGATCGTGGCGATCCTGACCGCGTCGTTGAGGCTCATCTTGCTGCCCTCGGCCGCCAGCACAGCGGCCTTCTCCGGCCCGATCGATGCCGAGGAAATGAGCTCGTCGAGGCGCCGCACGGCCGATGCGCCGGGCTGAACCCCGACGGCCACGAAGAGCGCGCGGGCGGCTCCGGCCACCCGGATCGCGCGCTCGGTCTCGCCAGACATCCCCCACAGCGTTGCCAGCGCCCCGAGACCGCGCGCGATGCCGAGCCGCTGGCCGGTCGCCAGGTTGAGCCGGACGCTCTCGGCCAGCGCCGTCCTGGCCATCACCAGATCGGGTCCCGCCTGCTCAGGTCCCGACATCGCTACCAGCCCGATGCCGCCCAGGCACCTGGCCATCTCCGGCTTGGCGTCGATCTGGCGGTAGATCGCCAGCGCGTCGGCGAAATACCGCAGCGCGGCAGCGTTGTCGCCGTGCGTCCTGGCCAGCTGGCCCAGGCCGTAGAGCACATTCGCGACGCCCCACCGGTTATTGTCGCTGAGCACGTCCAGCGCTTCGGCGTAACCGTTCTCGGCCTCGGTCACCCGGCCGCTGGCGGCCAGGACGGCGGCCCTGCTGGCGAGCGCCACGCCGATCTCCCAGTCATCGGCCATCTGCCTGGCGGCGTCCAGGGCGGAGTCGGCGAGTGCCAGCGCGTCGGCAGGGCGGCCTGCCATCAGCATGATGAGTCCTTGCAGCCGCAGCGCCGTCGCCGGATTGCCGCCGCCGCTCGACCTGCTCAGCTCCAGGCACGCGGACGCGTGCCCGGCCGCTCCCTCGAAGTCCTGCTGCTCGAACGCCAGCTCGGCCCTGATGGCCAGCGCCCGCGCCCTGACCTGCGGCCGCACCGGCGCTGGCGTCGCGAGCAGCCGGTCGATCCAGTGCGCGCCTTCGGCGACATCGCCGCTGGCCAGCCAGGACCCGCTGAGCGCGTCGCAGATCCGAAGCCCGGCCTCGGCGTCGCCATTGTGCACGCAGTACGCGAGCGCGAGGTGGAAGTTGGGCCGCTCGGCGAGCGCGCGATGGTAAGTCGTGACCCGCTCCTGCCAGGGCGGATCGCCTCGCACAAACGCGCGGGCCGAGAAGCTCTCGGCCATGGCGAGCATGCAATCACGGTGCGCGGCCCGCAGCGCGGGCATCTCGCCGCTGGCTGTCGTGAGCTCGGCGGCGAGCTCGGCGACCGTGTCGAGCAGCCGGTACCTGCCGTCGCCGAACAGGTCAGTGTCCACGTTGACGAGTGACTTGTCGATCAGCGTGGTGAGCAGGTCGAGCACGTCGGCGGCCGGGATTTCCTCGTCCGCGCAGACCTGCTCGGCCATGTCCAGGCTCCAGGCCTGGAACACCGCCAGCCTGCTGAGCAGCTTGCGCTCAGGCGGGGTCAGCAGGTCATAGCTCCACTCGACGGTGGCGCGGAGGGTCTGCTGCCGGGCCGGCGCCGTGCGGTCGCCCATGGCGAGCAGCTCGAACCGGCGCGCGAGCCTGATCCTGATCTGGTCGGCCGACAGGGTGCGCGCTCGCGCCGCCGCGAGCTCGATGGCGAGCGGGACGCCATCGAGCGTGCGGCACACTGCCGCCACGGCCGCCGCGTTGGCCGGATTCAGGCTGAAGCCGCGCCGGACGGCGCTGGCCCGGGCCACGAAGAGCTGCACGGCCTCGCTGCCGGCGATCGCGTCGGCCGGCGTCATGCTCTCGCCCGGCGCTGGCACGCCGAGCGGCGGCACCCGCCAGATCACCTCGCCGCGCACGCGCAGCGCTTCCCTGCTCGTGGCGATCACCTGAAGGTCAGGGCACAGGCCGAGCAGCCGCTGCACCAGCTCGGCAGCCGCCCCGATCAGGTGCTCGCAGGTGTCGAGCACAAGCAGCGTCAGCCGCGGCCTGAGCGCCTCGGCGAGAGTGTCGGCCAGCGGCTGGTCGGGCTCGGCGTGAATGCCGAGGGTCGCCATGACCAGAGGCACGAGCCGCTCAGGCGCGTCCGCGGCAGCGAGGTCGACGATCCAGGCCCCGTCCGGATAGCCCGGTGCCAGGCTCGCGGCCAGCTTGAGCGCGAGCCTTGTCTTCCCGATTCCGCCGGGCCCGCACAACGTGAGCACACGAACATGACCGAGCATCGCGTAGAGGTCGGCAAGGTCGCGCTGGCGGCCGATGAAGGCGTTCGGCTCGGCGGGAAGGTTGCCTGGCACCTCGAGCTGGCTCGCGGCATCGGAAGAGTTCAAAGTCATGATGCTGTCAGAGTATGGGTAATTCCAGCTATTGCGGCATTAAGTATCCTCCATGGACACGCTGATCCACACTGGTTCGCTGTACCTGAGCCGGCCGAAGTACATCACCTTGACCAGCGCCCACCACCGCTGCCCGGGGCGGGCGGCGGCGGGGATGTCCACGTCGAAGGTGAGCACGGTCGCATCTCCGGCCGCCGTCGCGAAGCCCATCGTCCACGGTCCGACGCTGCCCCAGCTGCCGTGCGGGGAGATCAGCTGGGCTTCGCCGCGCAGCTCAGACGCGGTGTGGTTCGCCAGCCTGACCGCGATCGCCGCCCGGCCGCCAGGCGGCAGGTCCAGGTGCGAGGTGAGGCTGGTCAGCTCGGCCTCGCCGTCCTGCGCCCGGCTGGCCGCCTCGATCAGCGGAGTCAGCTCGACGAAGGTCAGGTCCTGGGTGGACTGAGGTTCGCCCACCGCCACCACCACGGCATCCTCGAGCAACTGCCCGGCGTCGTCGATGATCATGGCGGTGACGAAGTGCCTGCCCTGGCCCGAGCCTGGCGGTACCGCGATCACCAGGTCCCAGGCGGCGAAGCCGTGTGCCTCGAGGTGATAGCGCAGCGGCCCTGACAGCGCCGAGCCCGCCGCGGTGACCAGCCCGGAGTCCGCGCCAGCCGGGCGGACCGAGACAAGCCTGAGCCCGGCCGGCACGCCGAGCGTGACGGTGCCCGACACCGGCGCCGGTCCGCAGGCGACGCTGAGCCGCACCGCGGTGGTCTCGCCCGGCTGGGGCGTGATGATCCCGGGGGACAGGTGCACCGCTACAGGCAGGTTGCCCGCGGGTGCCGGCCCCTTGCCATGCAGCCAGTACCTGGTGAAAATTGGCTGCGCCGGCTCAGGAGCGCCAGCAGGGCCGTCTGTGCCCGCGGTGGCTGCCGCCAGCGCGGCACGCGGGTCATGCCGCACGTCGACGCGGTCGCCGGGGTTGATCGCCAGGGTGACCGTGCCGCCCGCCGGCACCGCCACCGACACGGTGCCGTCACCGTAGGCGGCGGAGGCGCCGTCGTCCTGCTCGAGCACGTCGGTGATGGCGGCGGCCGCGATGCCGGTAAAGAGCCGCACGGTCGCGGGCTCATCAGTGCCGGTGAGGCTGCGAAGCCGCATCGTGACGCCGTCCCGCGAGTCTGGCTGCCCGACCGGGGCGAGCGGGTTGCCGCGCGGCTTCATCGTCATCAGGTCCATGCCGGCCGGCGTCACGCCCGCCAGGCTGAGCCCGGCCGGCAGCGGGCCGGGGTGCAGGCCGGTCTCGCCGGTCAGCAGCCGGTGGCTGTACTGCTGGCCGGCCACGGGGAAGCCCGCCGCCCGCCAGTCGCGCTCGCCCGCCATCAGCGCGTACTCGAAGGTGTGGCTCCAGTGCTGCAGCGCGAAGCTGCTTCCGTCGGGCACCGACCGCTTGTCGCCGTCTATCCAGACGCCGCTCGGCCACGCGCTGCAGGCCCGCATGAGCGAGATGCAGGCCTCGCCGGCCGGCGTCACGATGCTGCCGGGCACGCCGCGGTTCAGCAGGGCCACGGCATGGCCAGCGAGGGCGGGTGCATCCGGCGCGCCGAAGCTGGCGACCGGGCATCGCACGTCGATCTCAGCGTCGGACAGGTCGTCGATGAGCGCGGCGATCTGGGTCTCGAGCTCGTTTCCGGCCACGACGAGGACCGGCAGGTCGGTGAGCCCGCGGACGTCGGCACCCGGGCCGAACGCCTGCGCGGGGGTACCGGCGCCCGGCACCCAGGCCCGGGCCGCGCCGGTCGCGGCGAGCTGGCGGTCGAAGTCGGCGGCGATCGCAGGGTCGGCGGCGTCGAGCACGGCCGAGGTAAAGGCGTTCTCGGCCCGGCCGCCGAGCGAGATCCGCACGTCGGGGATGTTGGAGTCAAGCTCGATCGAGCCGTAGCGCGGTCCTTCGGGCACCGAGCAGGTCGCGGTGATTCCCTGCCTGGCCATGGCCACGAGCAAGGCGCGGATCGCCGTCCTGGCACCGCGCCCGGCCAGCGGGTCCCTCGGCGCGAAGGCGTCGCTGACCGGGCCGGCCGGTGCGATCACTTCCGCGACCCCGATGGCCCTGACGCGCCGCTCGCCGTCGTCTGAGGTGAGCGCGACCCTGGCCGCCGAGCCGACGCCGAACCACTCGTGCGCGGGGTTGTCGAGCGTGAAAGCGTGCTCGGCGACATCCATGTCGGTCTGGCCGAGCGGCCGGCCGACCACGGACAGGCCAGTCTGGTAGACCGGCAGGCCGCCCGGCACGTCGAAGCCGAACCGCGCTCGCAGCAGCCGGTCCTGGCCGATCGAGCCGTCCACGTGCGTGCGGAATTCCACCAGGTCCGCGCCATCCCAGAGCACGCTTTCCTGCGTGAACCGCTGGTCGCCGATCGCGAACCTGGCGACCAGCCTGGTTCCGATCGGGCACCGCTCCGCCCGCACGGACGCCTCCAGGCCGGCCGAGGTGCGCCATTGCCCGGTCGGGCACAGCATCCACGGGCCCTCGCCCCAGCGCGGATGCGAGGCGTACTCCTCGGCGAGCACGAGCTCGTTTCCGGGTCCCGCCAGCAACTCAGTGCCGGTGCGCAGGTCGACGACGGAGCTCAGCGTGCCGCCCCTGGCCGGGTCGGCGGTCAGCCTGAACGTTCTCGTTCGAGATCGTCAGGCCGTCAGCGTGCCGCCAGCCGGCCTCGCTCGCCTGGCCGTTCGCTCCCGTCGGCACAGGCACGGCCAGGTACGTCTCGTAGCCGACAGCGGGAACCTCGCTGGCGCGGAACGTCGCCGTCACTGACGCGAGCGAGCCATCCGGATGCCGGCTGACGCCCTCGGCCAGGAACGTGACCGGCGTACCTGAGTCATCAAGAAGCCGCAGCCAGGCCGCCGCTCCCGGCTCGTACCGCAGGGTGACCGTGGTCAGGCCGGGCCGCGCCCAGGCCAGGGTGTTGAAGACGACCACGGCCCGCACCGTGCTCGCCCGGGGGGACACCCCCCGGAACCCCCCTATGTCCGGGCCCCCACCCACCTCCCCGTGCCACTTCCCTTGCGCCGCCTTCCCTCCTCGCACACCCGGCTCGTCAGTCCAGGCGGCACCGCGGCCCGGACCTTCCCCTGCCGTGACCCGCGCCGGCTCAGGCTCGGCGGCCAGTGCGGTGCCGGCCTGGCTGGCCGCCGCGCTCGCCGTATCGGCCAGCCCGGCCAGGTAGCTGATCGCGTGGGTGCGCGCCTGGTCACCGCGCTCGAAGGCCTCGCGCCAGCCGGCCAGCAGGTCAAGGTAGACCTGGTCGCCCTCGGTGCCCGTGATGGCGTCGTGGTGCGCGCCGAAGACCATGAGCCGCCACGCCTTGTCCAGGCTCGCGCCCGGGTAGCGCGCGCCGGCCAGCCAGGCGGCGGTAGCCAGCCGCTCGCCGTCGAGCAGCGCGATCTCCGCGTCGCGCTGGGCCTGCTTGGTGTCGATGTAGGTGACGTCCTTGCCCGGATAGACCGGGTTCATGTCCCTGGTCTGCGGCATGATCCACGCCCCGGCCGACGCCGCCTCGGCGCGGACGGCGTCGAAGTACTCGCGCGGCACTGCCGTCACGAACCTCGGCCACAGGTAGCGCGCGTTCCAGTCCCGGTGGATCGCCGTGGCCCAGCGGGACGGCACGACGTGGTCACCGCCGACCGGCAGCATCACGTTCTTGGTCGCCGACACCGGCGCGAGCTGGCGGAACTGGGAATAGGCGTCCTCCTCGGCCGTCGCCAGGTCGGCCGCGTGCTGGGTGATCCAGCCAGCCGAGTAATGATTGGGCATGTAGCTGGTGAGCAGCCCGTTGCCGTCGGGGGAGATCCACTCGAACTCGGCGGGAAACTGCATCATCGTATTGCCGCCGGCCGCCCGGCTTGGCCCCCACTGATGGAACGGGCCGCGCGCCCACGACGACTCCCTCATGCCGGCCTGCGCCATGAGGCCCGGGTAGGACGGGTCGAAGCCGAACGCGTCGAGCATCCAGGCGGCGCTCGGATCAGCGCCTGCTACGTCACGCTGGTAGGCGAGCCCGTAGACGGCATTGCGGATCGTCGACTCGGCGCAGGTCAGATTGGTGTTCGGCTCGTTGTAGCTGCCGCCGACGATCTCGACCCGGCCGGCGGCGATCAGCGCCCGCAGTTCGGCCCGGTCTTGCGGATACACATCGAAGTACGGCTTCAGGTAGTCAATCTCGGCGAGCACGAACTTGTAGTCGGGGTCGGACCTCGCTTCCGCCAGGTGCAGCCTGACTAGCTCGAAAACCGTCCTGACCTCGGGCATCGAGCCGTCGTCGGCTGGCAGCAGCGGCCAGGTCTGCGCGAACTGGCCCTGCGTGTTCCACCAGACCGGGTCATAGTGGAAGTGGCTGACCATCCACATCGTCCAGCCGGGCTCGGCGACGGTGACCTGGCCAGTTGCCTCCCAGCGCCCAGCCGTGCCCTGCGCGATGACGGTGACCTGTCGCCTGCCGCCGGGCACCGCCGACGCCGCGATGTCCACGGCGACCTCGGCGATGCGCTGCTCGCCGTGCACCAGGCCGCCGACCTCGGCGGGCTCCGGCGTCTGGACGCCCGGTCCGTGCACGCTGACGGTCACCACGGCGGAGGGGTCGCGGATCATGCCGGGACCGTCGTTCACCAGCGTGACCCGGACGATCTGACGCGGTCGCTCCCGGGTCCCCGTGAACAACTCGGTCGAGAGAACCTCAGAGATCCGCATGCTTAATCGTGGCACGCGGCGGTCCGCAACCTCTACGCTGAGAGCCCTTTGCCTGAGCCGGCTTGCCTGGTCGGGCTAGCCCGGCGCTGTCCTGGCCAGGTCGGCGAGCTGAGGTCCGGCCAGCCGGTGCGTGGTCCACTCCGGCATCGCGACCGCGCCGAGCGACTCGAAGAAGCCGATCGCCGGCGAGTTCCAGTCGAACACCCACCACTCGAGCCTGCTATAGCCGCGCCGCACGCAGATCGACGCCAGCTCGGCGAGCAGTGCCTTGCCGGCGCCGCGCCCGCGCATGTCAGGCGTGACGTACAGGTCCTCCAGGTAGATCCCGTGCTTGCCAGTCCACGTCGAGTAGTTGAGGAACCACAGCGCGTACCCGATCACCTCGTCGCCGACGGCCGCGACGTGACCGAACAGAGCGGGCCGCGGCGCGAACAGCGCGGACCGCAGGTCTTCCGGCGTCCCGACGGCCTGATCGGCGGACCGCTCGTACTCGGCTAGCTCGGTGATCAGCTCGCTGATCCTCGCCACGTCAGCGGGGACAGCCGCCCTGATCGAGACCGGGCCTGCCGGCTGGCTCATGCGCCCTCCCTGGAGAAGCGGTACCTGAGCCGGAACCTGTCCGCCGGCACCACGATCTCCGCGCACTCTACTGCCTTCCCGCCGGCCGCTGCCTTCCCGCCGGCCGCCGCGCGCCCGCCGGCGTGGTGCGTCCTGTCGATGACGAGCACCATCGATCTCGCGGGCATGGCAAGGGCAGCGGCCTCGTCCCGGTCCGCGAGCCGCACCGACACTTCCTCGGTCACCTCGGCGATCTCGATCCCGATCGAGCGCATCCGCTCGATCACGCCGCGCCCGGCGAGCGGCCCCTGCTCGGGCAGCGCCACCGGCGTGCCCGCCGTCAGCGAGGCCGCCTCGTAGCTCGTCGCCAGCTGTACCGGCTCTCCGTCGGCCGACAGCAGGTATCTCGTCATGATCGCCATCGCGCCGGCGGCCAGGCCGAGCTTCCTGGCGACCGCCGGTGGCGGGGGCGCTTGCCCGGTCTGATGCTCCCAGGCGAGCCGCCTGGTCACCCGCTGCCCGCCGTCCGCCGGACCGGCATCGGGCTCTTGCACGCCGAACGGCGAGCCAGGGAATTGCGGCCGGTCGTGCTCCAGGTACCCGGCGGCCGGCGTCTTCCTCACATAGCACCCGGAGCCTGGCCTTGCCTCGATCAGGCCCTCGGCCAGGAGCACCTGCAGGGCATGCTTGGCGGCGGTCTCGCCAACCCCGTAGTTCGTGATGATGGCGTTGCGCGAGGGTATCCGGGCACCCGGTTCGAGCGAGCCAGAGCGGATCCTCGAGCGCAAGTCCTCGAGCACGCGCAGGTAGACAGGCTCGGTCGTAGTGCCCATGACTCCGGCTTCCCTGGTGAGTGTGACGCTGCCGCCAGTTCCCCGGGCACCGGACCGCCTCGCGCAGGCGGTTGCCGCGCTAGGCGCTGCCCTCCTCGAGCAGCAGGTGATATCCGTTGGGCGTCCTGGCGTGCAGCACCCGATACTGCCAGTCCTCGCTCGGGGTCATCAGCTCTTCACGGTAGGGCACCCCGGCGCCTTCAAACAGCTTCTTGGCCTCATCCAGGTCGGTGACGCCGAACTGCCAGGTGAGTACCCGGTCAGGTCCCGACGGAGAGAAACCTTCATGCCACTCAATGCCGAATTCTACCGGTCCGTGGCCAAGAGCCAGGAAATACGGGTACTCGGGCCCCTCGTAGGTGACCCTGAACCCGAGTCGGAGGTAGAAATCCCGCTCCGCCTGCAGATCGCCGACGAAAAGAATCGGGATGATCCTCCTGAACAACACAGCCATAGCGCGACATAGTATCGACCCGCAGTCGCGCAGGCGGCATAGTACTCAGTCGTGTCGGGCCCGGGTGCCGCGCCGAGACTCGATCGAGACGTTCCGGCTGTGGTGCGGGCGCTGCTCCCGCCGGTCTAACCGGGTGACAAGCAAGCACCCGCCGACATCCCGGAGCTGCCAATGCAGCATGCGAAGGCCGCCGGAAGCCAGCCGCCCGCTCGACGCCCCGCCCCCTCAGCCGGAGGCTGCGCGGCCAGCGACTTCGAGACGTTCGTCCTTGCCGCCGAGCCCCGGCTGCGCAGGGCACTGATCGCGGCCTACGGCTTCGACGACGGCAGGGACGCGACCGCCGAGGCGCTCGCCTACGCCTGGGAGCACTGGGACCGCCTCGCCGGGATGCGCAACCTGCCCGGCTACCTCTTCAGGGTCGGCCAGACAAGAAGCAGGCGCAGGCGCCAGCCGGTGATCTTCGCCGCGCCCGACAGCGGCGAGAACCTCTTCGAGCCCGGGCTCCCGGCCGCGCTCGCGGCCCTGACCCAGCGGCAGCGGCTCGCCGTCGTGCTCGTGCACGGCTACGGCTACTCCCACCGCGAGGTCGCCGAGCTCACCGGCATCAAGCAGACCTCGATCCAGAACCACGCTGAGCGCGGCCTGGCGAAGCTGCGGGCCCTGATGGGAGTCACCAGTGCAGCCACGATTTGACGGCCAGCCCGGATCTGAGAACCAGCCCAGGTTCGATGGACAGCTCAGGGCCCTGATCGACAGGGGCGGCCAGCCAGTCACGTTCGAGGAAATCAGGAACCGCGCGCAGCGTCCGGCGATCGGGCGGGCGCGCCTTACTCTCAGGAGACACCGCATGCACCTCTCGATCGCCGCCGGCGCCGTCGTCGCCGTCAGCGCGGCCGCACTGACCTTCGCGGCCTATGGCCAGCCGAACTCCGGCCCGGCACCAGGGAAGGCGGTGACCACCGCCACGATCCGTCACCTGGCCAGCGCGACCGCGGCAGCGCTAGCCAAGTCGGGGAAGGTGCGCACCGTCTCCCGCAACTACGGCAACGCCGCATATCTCGTCGGGAAGCCAGGGCACGAGCACCGCTTTTTCGGCGTCATCATTGACAAAGGCACGTTGTCATTCTCCGGCCGCGACATCAACTGGACCTCGCTGAACAGGACTCCGCCAACTCACGGCATCCCCGGCAGCACCGACTTCTCCATCGTCAGGCGCGTCCATGGCCAGGAATACGAGTACACCGCTGGCCTGCCATGTCCGCACTGCGACACCAGCAAGCACCACTGGTACCACCTGGTCGGCCCCACGACCCGTCCCGACGGGTTCGCCGACCCGCGAGGAATCCTGCGTGCGCTCGCACCCAGCGCCCGGTTCGTTGCCGAAGGCCACGAGCGGATCGACGGGGTGCGGACCACGAAGCTCAAGGCGACCCGTCTGTCGGCGCTCCCGCCCGTTCCCGGCATTCTGTATAAAAAGGACAGGGTGACGATGCTCGCCGTGTGGGTCGACTCCCGTGGCGTGGTCCGCCAGATCGACCTGAGCGCGCGTGAGCCCTTGTACCCCGAGGGCGGCGGCAAGCTCACCTATCCGAAGTATCTCCACTTCACGGAGCGGACCGACTTCCTCGACATCGGTGTCAGGCAGCACATCGCGCCGCCGCTCCACTCGATCAAGCTCGTGACCAAGAGATAGCCGCCAACTTACCCAAACGCGGCACAGCGCTATCAAGGCGGCACAGTGTCATCTACAGTGACACTGTGCCGCCCCGTGCTGATCCGTCCAGCCCCGGCCCGGTCCGGGTCGCCGCCTGCCAGCTCGAACTCCGCGTCGGCGAGCTCGACGCCAACCGGGCCGCCGCGGCCGCCGCCATCACTGACGCCGCCAGCCAGGGCGCCCGGATCGTGATCGTGCCCGAGCTGACCCCGTCCGGCTATGTCTTCACGACCACCGAGGAAGCGCGCTCGCTCAGCGAGCCGGCGGACGGCCCGACCGCCCGGCAGTGGTCCGCACTCGCGAAAGAGCACGACCTGGTGATCATCGGCGGCTTCGCCGAGCTCGCTGCCAGCGGAGCAGAACGCCGGGGCATGCTCTACAACAGCTCGATGCTGGTCGACGGCACCGGCGTGCGCGCGGTCTACCGCAAGGCGCACCTGTGGGACGCCGAGGCGGACTTCTTCGTCCCCGGCGACCAGCCGCCGCCGGTCGTCGACACCAAGTACGGCCGGCTTTCGATGATGATCTGCTACGACGTGGAATTCCCCGAGTGGGTCAGGCTGCCGGCCCTGGCAGGCGCCGAACTGCTCGCGGTCCCCACGAACTGGCCGGCCGACAAGGTCCCGGCGGGGGAGCGCCCGATGGTGACCTTCAACGTCCAGGCGGCCGCGTTCGCGAACCGGATGTTCGTCGCGGCCGCCTGCCGGTGCGGTGAGGAGCGCGGGGTCCGCTGGGTCGGCGGCAGCGTCATCGCCGGCCCGGACGGCTACCCGCTAGCCGGCCCGGCCAGCCTCGACCGCCTGGCGGGCAGCGAGACAGCCGCACCGGAAGTAATGCTCGCCGACTGCGACCTGCCCGGCGCCAGCAGCAAGGCCACCGGCCCGCGCAACGACGCCCACGCCGACCGCCGCCCCGACCTGTACGGCAGCGTGGCAGGTGGCCCGTCGTTGTGACAACGCTGGCGCGATAGCGCCGTCGTTGCGACATTGCCGGGCCTGCCAAGCCCGGCCTAGAGCTTGCGGGCCATCGTCACGCCGTCGCCGATCGGCAGCAGCACGAGCTCGACCCGCGGATCGGCCAGCGCGTGGTCGTTGAACTTCCTGATGCCCTGGACGGAGCTGCCCTGCTCGGCGTCGTCGACCACCCGGCCGTGCGACAGCGTGTTGTCGACCAGGATGACACCGCCCTGCCTGATCATCGGCACGACGAGATCCCAGTACTCGACGTAGCCCTCCTTGTCCGCGTCGATGAACGCGAAGTCGAAGTTTGTCCCCGCAGGCAGCGCGGCCAGCGTCTGCGCGGCGGGCGCGAGCCTGAGCTCGATCCGGTCGGCGAGCCCGGCCCGCTGCCAGTACTCGCGCGCGACCGACGTGAACTCCTCGCTCACGTCGCAGCACAGCAACGAGCCGCCCGCGCCGAGCGCCCGCGCGACGCAGATCGCCGAGTACCCGGTGAACGTCCCGACCTCGACCGCGGTGCGCGCCCCGATCGCGCCGGCGAGCAACGTCATGAACCTGCCCTGCTCGGCCCCGATCTGCATGCCAGCGGACGAGCCGAACCGGCGGGCGGTCTCCTCCGCCAGGTCGAGCAGGACCTGATCGGGCCGCGTGCTGTGGGCGCCGGCGTAGTCGTGCAATGCCTCGCTAAGCTGCTCGCTTCTCCTAGTCACGCTCTGATCCTAGATCAGCCCTCCGGCGGGGCTAGGCTCGTAGCATGCACCCGCGTACCCCGCTGGCCTTCATACCGAGCCCCCCGGTCAATGGCATTCATATCGGGCCGCTGTTCATCCACTACTACGGCCTGATGTACGTCATCGGCATCACGCTCGCCGTGGTGATCACGCAGCGCCGGGTACGGCGCATGGGCGGCGACGCCTCCCTGGTCGGCGACGTCGCGCTCTGGTCCGTGCCGGCGGGGATCATCGGCGGCCGGATCTACTTCGACATCACGACGCCGAGTGACATCCCGCACGTCTGGTACGGGCCCATAGCGGTCTGGTCGGGCGGGCTGGGCATCTGGGGCGGCATCGCCGCCGGCGCCCTGGTCGGAGCCTGGCGGGTGCGCCGGGCCGGGGGCAGCGTCGCGCTGTTCGCCGACGCCATCGCGCCCGCGCTCCTCGTCGCCCAGGCGGTCGGCCGGATCGGGAACTACTTCAACAAGGAGCTCTTCGGCGGCCCCACCACTCTGCCCTGGGGCCTGGTCATCCCGCTCGCCGACCGGCCGGCCGGCTACACGCAGTTCCGCACGTTCCAGCCCACGTTCTTGTACGAGCTGATCTGGGACCTGGCTCTCGCGGCGGTCCTGGTCTGGCTCGGCTACCACCGCAAGATCAAGCCGCCGGGCCTGTTCGCCCTGTACGTGGCCGGCTACTCGGCGTTCCGCATCTTCGAGGAGACGCTGCGGATCGACTCATCCGAGCGGTTCCTCGGCCTCCGGCTCAACTTCTACGTCGCCATCGCGCTGACCATAGCCGGGATCGCCTGGTTCGTACTCAGCCAGCGCCGCGCGCCGGCGGTCGCGGCCGCGGAAGGCGAGCCAGACGAGCCAGACGAGCCGGATGATGACCCAGCCGGTGAGGTGAAACCGGACGCCGAGCCGGCTGCCGCCGCCGCCGCCGCCGAGGACAATTAACCTCGACAGGACTGCCCTGCCGCAGGCAGTGTGCGTTCGTGACGTCTCCACGATCTAGGGTGAAAGGTTCGCCTTTCGGTACTGCCGCTTCTGGGCTAGTCAGGCTAGCGCGCAAGCTCGCCCCTGACCTCGCCCCGATCAGGCACTCGCGGGGATTCCGGCTGTTGTACTCGGGTCAGGCGGCGACGCAGACCGGGTCGATGATCTGCTTTGTCGCGCTGCCGTACCAGGCGTACGCGATCAGCCACTCATCCCTGGTCGTCGGCCTGCTCAGCAGCGCCGAACTGATCCCCGTGCTGCTGGCCGGCCTGCTCGGCGGCACGCTCGCCGACGCGCTCGAACGCCGCAGGCTCGTGCTCACCACCCAGGCCGCCGCCGCGCTCTGCATGGCCGGTCTCGCGGTGAACGCGCTGACGGTCAGGCAGCTGTGGCTGCTGTTCGTGCTCGCCGCGCTGCTCACCGGCGCCTACGGGCTGCAGCGGCCCTCGGTTGAGGTCCTCGTGCCCGCGCTCGTCGCGCACGACGAGCTGCCGGGGGCGGCGGCGCTGTCCGCGCTCGAAGGCACCCTGGCGATGACGGCTGGCCCGCTGCTCGGCGGGGCCTTGCTCGTGGGCGGCCTGCCGCTGGCGTATTTCGCCGGCACGGCAGCCTGTCTGCTCGGCCTGATCCCGTTCGCCCGGATGGCGCCAAGTCCGCCGGCCCCGGACGCTGAGCGGCCTAGTCTGCGCGGGACGGTCGAGGGCATCCGTTACGCCAGAAGCAGGAAGGATCTTCTCGGCACGTACTTCATCGACATCGGCGCCATGCTGTTCGGCGCGCCGTATGCGGTGTTCCCGCAGATCGCGGCGGGGCTCGGCGGGCCGGCCGTGCTCGGGCTGCTGTACGCGGCACCGGGATTCGGCTCGATGGCGGTCAGCCTCACCAGCAGCTGGACCAGGCACGTGTACCATCACGGCCGGGCGATCGCGTTCGCGGTGTGCGGCTGGGGCCTGGCGATCGCGGCGTTCGGGTTCGCGCCCGACCTGCCGCTCGCGGTGCTCGCGCTGGCCGCCGCCGGCGGTTCCGACACGGTGAGCGGGCTGTTCCGGATGACGATGTGGAACCAGAGCATCCCGGCGCGGGTACGCGGCCGGATGGCCGGCCTGGAGATGATCAGCTACTCGGCCGGAGAGCCGATCGGCAACGTCGAGGCGGGCGCGATCGCGACGCTGACCGGGTCGGTGCGGCTCGCCGTGGTCTCGGGCGGGCTGCTCAGCCTGGCCGGCGCCGCCATCGTCTCGCTCGCGCTTCCCGCCCTATGGCGCTACGACAGCAGGAACGCGCGCCCCGCCGCCTGCGGCCCCGTCTCTCCTGAGACTACGGAGAGCACGGGACCCACGGCCGTCGGGGCTTCGTAGTCACTGCTGCTGCCGGGCACCGCGGATGCCCGGACTCCTGCTGATCCGCGTGCTGCCGTCCTTCTTCCCTCAGTTGGTGACGCGGCCCGCTGGGGCGGTGGCCGCTGGGGCGGCGGCCGCTGGGGCGGCGGCCGCTGGGGCGGCGGCCGCTGGGGCGACGGCCGCTGGCATGGCAAGCACGACGCAGGCGGCCAGTGCGGCGAACCGCGCGATCAGCCGGGTTATCGCTGCCATCGGCATTAGCATCTTTCTGGATCTATGATATCGAAAGGTGCTGATCATCCTAGAACGATGCCGTTTCAGAAAAGACGGTTCATTCGCAAGCCCAGCCTGTCACGCTCCGTGATTGTCATGGAGAGTGGTTACATGGATTGCGTCATTGATAACCCTGTTGGTTTATCGGGTTCAGGCGGCGTAGGCCAGCCGCGCCTGGATGACCTGGCCGGGCTGGGCGGACTGGCCCCGATCGCGGCCGGCTGGCGGGGAGCCGAATCAGTACCTGGTCCAGGATCGGGGAGCTTTTTCCGGCATCGTGGGGGAGAGTTCTCGCCCGCGGGCATGGCTCCTGGTGCGGGAGGGCCGCGCCTGGCTGGCGCGCCTGGCTGGCGCGCCCCGGGGCCGGGGCGAGGCCTGTCGTTGTGACTTTGCCGGGCTTGCCCGGGCTTCGCGCAGGCCCGTCGTTGTGACCTTGCTGGCGCTATAGCGCGGGCGTTGTGACATCGCTGGGCCTGCAGGCGCCGTTCCAGGCCCGTCGTTGTGACTTTGCCGGGCCTGGCGCGGCCGGGCCCGGCAGCGCCGGGCAGTGCGGCGCGGCCATCGGGGGTGCCGGAACCCGTGGGGGCGCCGGAGGCTCCGGGGAGTTTTTATCGAAAATCCTTCTTTAAGTAAAAAAACTCCCCGATGACTCGGGGAAGGGACTTTCCCTTCCCCGATGACTCAGGGAAGGGAAGTCTCCCCGCTGACCCGCCGGAGCTTGACCTTCCAAGATCCCGGGTCACCCGACAGTCCCTATGACCTGGGCAAACTTCCGTGATCATGCTTGCGGCCATGATCTACGGAAGATCGTTGCCGTGCCACGCCCACCGCCGCCGCCGCGAACCTCGCCCGCCCCAACCCAGCCGGGCAAACATAAGCCAACAGGATCATTGATGTTGGGATCTGGGTGTCGATTCGCGTATTGATGTTGTCCCGCCAATGCCCTGGCCAGGAAGATCCGCCCGGCAGCCCACCACGAAAGAGCGTTGCCGCTGATCATCGATCCGTGCCCGGACAAATAGGCCGCTGACGCGGCTGGCGTTACGGCTGCAGGAACGTGCGCGCCGCCGCCGAGCCGGAGCCCGAGCCTGCTGAGCTGCCAGCTAGCGGGCGGTAGCGGTGCTGGTGTACTCTGCCAGCCGGCCGCCAGCGACGCTCAGCTTTTCACCCGCGAGCAGCGCGAGCCATGACCGAGCCGTCGAATACCCCAGTATGCTTTGCCGTTGCGGAATGCAGTAGCCCGTGCGGGCAGCCAGCGGGACAGCACCGGGAAGGAGCCTTTATGACGCTATTTCGGCTGAGCGATGACGTATGCGCGAGATTTCCGGGCGCGCGCATCGCGCTGATCGCCGCCGCCGGCGTGCGGTCGGAGTTGCCTTGGCCGTTAGCTGACTCCGGGCTCGCCGATTTGGAGCGGCGTTGCCAGGCGGGAGAGTGGTCGCCGCCGGGAGAGGACGATGACCGTATCGCGTCCTGGCATCAGGCATACCGCAGCTTCGGAGTCAATCCGCGCCGGGTTCGCCCGAGCGTCGACTCCCTTTGCCGGAGGCTGGCACGTTCGGGCCGGCTGCCGCGAGTATCTGGTGCGGTAGATGCTTACAACCTCGTTTCGGTCACGCATGGACTCCCGGCAGGCGCGTTCGACCTGGGGAGCCTCCGGGGCGATGTGCAAATCCGGCTCGGCCGCGAGGGCGACGTCTTTTCGCCGCTCGGTGAGCCGGACACGGTAGAGTCTCCCGGTCACGGCGAGGTCGTCTATGCCGACGATCGGTCGGTCCTGACCAGATGCTGGAATCATCGAGATGCCGATCGGACCAAGGTAACCGCGTCGTCGCGCGAGGTCGTGTTTATGCTCGAGACACTGAACGCGGAGCGATACGGGCAGGCTCTGGCCGATGCGACGGAGCAACTCGCCGGACTCGTGACGGCGCATGCCTCCTCCGTGCGGTCCATGTTCCTGGATCAGTCGGCACGCGAAGCCCAGATGCCGCAATCGGCCTCTCGCCAGGCGCCCGGCTGAGCGCGATTATCTGGGCGCGATTGCCTGGCTTGCCGCCCTTGTCAGGCTCAGTCAGGCGGGCTTTTCTCCGTGTACAGACCTGCCTGCTCGAGCTCCCGAACGAGTTCATAATCCCGATCGACCTCGTCCTGGTCCGGCGACAAGAGATAGAGGTACCCGGGAGATTCGGCCAGTTTAGTTGTCGCGTCCAGCCAGGTACCCGGTTCGATGGTGGTCAAGGGCGCGGCGACGCTGGGTATCTCCTCAAGCCGCTTTACCCAGTCGAGCGAAGCGGTCATGCCCGACACAAAATTGATCAGGTATACGAACCGGACCGCTATGGACCATTGCGCAGCCTGCTCATCGAACTTGACAAGGCGGTCGTGGTCCAGCAGGGTGGCCGCATAGAGATGGGCCTGCGACACACCAAAGTAACGCTGCACTATCTCCGGGACGGTGCAGCCGCCGAGCCGAGCACCCGTCTCGATGAACACCGGGCCCCGCTCCGTCAGTATGATTTCAGTATGCGCGGGAGAAGAGATGATCCCTAGCGCATCGAGTATGGCGACGGTGAATTCCCGAAGCTCCGCGGCAAGCGGAGACGACAGCGGCACCGGTATTTCATAGTCATAGATCGGAGAGCCGGTAGGCCCCGGCCGCTTGACGTACCGCCAGATCTCGGGCACTCGGTGGATGCCGTCGTCCGAGACGCTATTGATGTAGTACTCCTCGCCGCGTACCCGCTCTTGGACCAGCACCTTGCGGTTCGGCGCGCCGTAGACATTGGAGTGGGTAAGAACGCGTTCGCAGGCCGCCGCTACCGACTCCGGGTCGTGGCAGAACCAGACATTGTCAGTGCCCGCGCTGTCCACCGGCTTTACCACGGCTTCGTGCAGCCCGGCGTCCGCGAACCACCGCACGGCGTCCTGAACCTGGGTGAAGGCGCGACCGCGCGGCGTGGCGAGCCCAGCAGCAGCGACCACGTCACCCATGAGAGCCTTGTCACGCCTGGCCAGTGACGTTTCCGGGCGGTTGCCCGGAGTATTCAGCCGGGCGTTGAGACGGTCAGCGAGCAGCACACCCGGCTCTGACCCGGCCACGACCCGATCTACCTTCAAGCGCGCCAGCTCGCTGACGAGCTCGTCAACGTCGGCGACATAGCCTAGATCACGCTCATAGTGCTCAGGTTGAAAACTCCGAGTGAAAAAAGCCGGGATGTCGGGCGAGCTCAGGGTGTGAATACACTGAGCGCCTGCCTTGTGCAGCTGGCTAGCAACTGAGTTAATGATCGAAAAACCGTCTGTAATGGCGATCCGTGGAGGTGACACTGTGACTCCTCATGTCCGCTTGATACGACTCCTGCCGCCCATTATTCATTCTCCAGGAGGTAGATTGAGGGCATTCTCTCCGGCTGTGGGAGTGATTGCCGCCGCCGCGACGGTCTCCGGTTCTTGATGCCGCTGTTGCTGTTTGCCCTGCCGAGCTCGCGCTACCGTTCCCAAGCAAACGATGGCGGTAATCCCGATGATGCAGATCAGGCTGAGCGGCGAAGGAGAGATCCGCCGGACGGGAAGCTGAAATACAAAGGCGAATAGCGGCGACAGCGTACAGACGAGAGACGCGGTTATGGGCTCAGTGTGCTTGACGCCAAGCTGAAGGAAATACAGCGGAAGCCCGACGCCGAAAAATGCGACGACAAGTGCCGGGAGTATAATAGGACCGATTCGAGAATTGCCCTGCGCGGCAACTATTGACCACGAGAGGACGACGATCAGGTAAAATCGGACTGAGAGTATTGCCTGAGGGCTGTAATTGGCGTCGCTGAGCTTCTTTGAATAGATGACGTTGACCGTGGCGCCAAGACCTGAGATGAGCATCAGGGAAATGCCGAGCACGGTGTGGTATATGCCAATTTTCCCGACGCCGCTGTGTCCGGTAAGGGAACCAAATGCCAGCGCGGCAAGGAAGCCGCAGATACCCAGGGAAGCCCAGGCTTCAGAGCGCAGAGCCGTACTTCCCTTTCGGAGAATCGGCCCGATCAATACCATCATCATTGGTGAGACGGCAACGATTGTGACGTTCACCACGGCGGGTTCTAGATACTTAAGTGCATAAAACAGGGATATCCAGCTCGTCGCGGTCGAGATATTGAGGACGATCACGTCAGCTGGGTTGGTGCGCCAGGGGCGCAGCGTCGCGGCGGCCTTGTGACTGACGACACTCCATCCGATGAAGGCTAGTGCCGTAAGAGTGAAGGTGGCCGCCGCGAGACTGAATGGACTGAGAGACTGGACCTCGTCAGCGGCATAGACATCTATGGCAGCGGTTAACGCCGCATATGCCAGCAGCGGAGCTATTCCTGGTCCGAAACGGGCACTATGCCGAATGTTGGAGGCGATCTTGCTACTCCCATCCGCGCCGTTGGCAGAGCGCATTAGCCCATGCTACATCCGCCCTTCCACCGAAAGGTCAGCGGGGATCCGCTCGTTGGCCACGATCTGGTCCATGCTCTGCCGTTCGCGGATGACCGTGAAGGAGCCGTCCTGGCGCTTGAGGATCTCGGCGGCCTCGGGATAGGAGTTGAAATTCTTCATGGCCATGCTTGAGCAGTAGCCGCCGGATCGTTCGATGACTACGAAGTCTCCCGGAGTGACCTCGCCAAGCCTGACGGGACGCAAGGCCTCGACATTGCCTGGCTCTGTGGTCAGCGTATCCCCGGCGATACAGCAGTGACCGGACACGCAGGATGCCGGACCTTCGGGTGGCACTGTACCGTCGCGATGGATTGCCACCAGCGGATGGGCAGATCCGTAGTAGGACGGACGCAGGATCTCGGTGAGCCCTGCGTTAAGCTTGACAAAACGATGGCCGTCAGCACCGGTTTCCACGACATCGATGACCTCAGCGAGGATCGACCCTGAGTTGGCCATGAGGAACGTTCCTGGTTCCATTTCTACATGCAAGCTCCGACCGCTGGTCTCCGCGAATTCGGAGATCTCGCGGGCAAGTTCGGCAGCCCAAACACTGTGGTCATACTCGGGGTCATCCACCATGATTTTGAGCCGGTAGCCGCCACCGAGGTTCACGATCGTCGCGTCGGGGAAATCGGCGGCGATTTCCAGAAGCCGGCGGCCGGCCGGGAGCAGGACATCGGCATGGTGACCAGAGCCAATATGCGCATGCAGGCGTTCGATGGTGAGTCCGTATTGCTGGGCTATCGTCTTCACCTCGATTACCTGCTCATGCCAGATACCGAAGCTGGAGTCGGGACCGCCTGAGGTCAGCCGATGGACGAGCCCTGATCCGAAGCCCGGATTGATCCGGATGGACACGGCTGTCCCTGGCCTTGCCTTGCCATACGAGGCGAGCTGGTGAAGTGAACCGGCATCGAAACTCAGCCCGCGATCGAGATAGTCGGTGAGCATGGTGTTGAAGACCGCTTCCTGGGCCGTTAGCAGGATGCGATCCGGTGCCACGCCGACCCTGACGGCGCGCTCCACTTCCCACACCGAGCTGGCGTCGAAAGAGACTCCCAGGGTGTCGAACAGCCGGATAATTGCCGCGCTGGGGCATGCCTTGAGCGAATACCGGATGGTGTGTCCGAATGCGCTGGGCAGCTGCTTGAGCAGCGCGATCCTTTCCCTGATTCCGTGCTCATCGTATACGAATACCGGAGTGCCGAATGTCTCAGCGACGTGGCTCACTTCGGCTGGCGTAAGAAACTTCAGCGTCTCGATTGGCGCAAGCGCAGTCGCCTCGCTAATCTTGCTCTGCATCAAGACCTTCCCTAACTAATGAAGAAGGGCGAATCTGGGCGATCAGGCTATCGTCAGCGGGTCATGCAGGTTTTCGAGAAGTCCTGATACTGCAGCTCGCCGGTGATCACCTTCTTGTAGAAGGTCCAGTAAGAAGGATCGATGGTCTCGATCTGGTTCTCGATAATCTTGTGCAGCGCGGGCACCTGCACCATTGGCACGCCCTGGTGGAAGTGATGAGCGGTATGCATCGGGTTGCCGTTCGTGTACCAGGTAGCGAAACGGCCCGCGCGAATCGACCGCGTGTTAGCCAGGACGTTTGGGTCAGATTGAGTGTTGAGGCCGAAGTGCTCGGGCAGCTCAATCAGGAAGTGCGCGGGCTCGGCAAGCAGCAGTGCCGGTATGATCCAGGTGAAGAGGATCAAGGGATTGCGCGTGACAACCGTGAGCGCGATCGCTGCTGCGAGGACCACGCCGAAGGCGATATACTCGGTCCTGATCTTCTTCGCGGAGATTGTCTTGGTAACTGTTGGGTTTAGCCGCCATGCTAGGCTTCTGCCGATACCTTTGAAGACGTCAATATAACGCCCGAGGTGGAAACAGCTTCTCAGGAATCCTGTGGGACTGTCCATGTCGTGGAATCGGTAGTTGAAGAACTCAAGATTCTGCGGCGTACCGAGGTAGGCGTGATGGCGTAGGTGCTCGTACTTGTAGTGCGAGAAGGAACTCATCATGGGGATGCCGCAGATGAATCCGGTGAGCCGATTCAGCGAGCGCTTATTGTAAGCATGCTCGTGCAAGCACTCATGCTGCAACTCGATGAGATGCGCGTATAGCGGGCCAAGAATCAAGATGGCCACGATTATAACGGGGACTGTGGGCATGAGCGCCACCGCGACCCAGCACGCTATGACTACGGCCAGAACTAAGCTGAATTTTACGGTGAAGCGACCCGGGTGTTTCACGAATAATGAGCGGGGCAGGGCCTTGCGAGTATCGGGACCGCTTATTGGGGCGAGTTGCACATTTACCGAGCCGTCAAGGCTAGGCTCGAGCGTCTCGTCCGAGATCGAGTTTACCGCCATTCTTCCTCCTCGTCTCGCCAGGTCAAGAATGCATATCCCGACCAAGCTCTCCGTCGCCGCGTTTATCGGGGCCGGACTTTAATCTCACGCCCGATCTTAATCCCACGCCGGACCTTGATCCCACGCGGAACCTTCATCTCACTCAGAGGGAGTTGGGGATTACCTAATGTCGATGCCGACTAGCCTACGCGAGCTCCCCCAGCCGAACTGTACGCGACTCTCAACTCGAACATAGCATAGGCGATTCGGAGCCTTTGTCAAGACTATCGCCGCTGGATGGCTTCTATGCTATTTAGGTTAAGTTGATGCCATTTAGGTCAAATTGACCGCGATTGGAAAAAGCCCGGTTTGAGCCGTCGTACCGCCGCAAATCAGGCACGGCCGTCAAAGCCCTGGAAACGGGCGCAGTCACCCACGATCAACTCGCGCTAAGTGGCATGAATGCGGCTTTTAGCGATAGTTGTGCACGACTGAGTGGTGCAGCCTTAGCGCCGAGAACTGGGTCCACTTCCGTAGCCGGTTGGGGCAAGATTGGGTAGTGGCTGGGTTTTTGCGGCGCTTCTGGGGTAGCGACGCAGAGGTGGAATGTGCACAGTTGTGGTCACCTGTTGCCAATCGCCAGCGTTATCGCCTGAAATGCATCAATGTCTGAACCGAGGCAGGACGCCGGGCCGAGGCAGGACACTGGCCCAATGCCACATGGGTGTGGCTCTTTTGGGGTGAGCTGGTGCCCGCTGGCTGGGCCCGGCCTGGCCCGTCGTTGTGGCAGAGCTGGCGCTATAGCGCGGTCGTTGTGGCATCGACGGGCCTGCCCCGGCCCGTCCCGGGCCGACGTTGCGACATTGCCGGGGGGGTCACTCCAAAAGAGCCAGACTTGCCAGGCCACGTTTCCGATGCGGCATGACATCGTCCGTATCTACGGAACCTGCTGGCGTTTATCGCTAAAAGCCGGATCCATGCCGCGAACCTGCTGGGTTGGTCGAAGTCACTTATGGCCTATGATGCGTCGGGCTTCCCGAACGGCCTCGCTGTAGTCGGCGCCTGCGGGTAGTTTAGACCAGCCAGTGGTTGAGTGTCCGTCTGAGTAATAACGAGCGTTGTCCTTGTCGTCGCTATTCTCGGTCGTCTCGACTGTTACATGGTAACAGAGATGCTCTAGGATCTGCTTTTCCGTATAGCCGACTCCCATGCCACGCATGACGGCTTTGCGCAGATCTGCCTGTACCACGCTCAAATGGCAGTGGTAATCATCGATGTCACTGAGATTGCGGATAGCGACCTGCTGTCCGCCCCTGGTTTCCCAATTCAGGCCAAGGTTTTTCGCGACTGTGCGGATGGCGTCATCGGAGTAGTTTTCCGGGATTCCGATGCGCACCCCGAATTGGAATTTCCAGCCTGTCAGGTCCAGCGGCTTACTGCCTGCCCGGGGGAGACGGGGGTCGTTCGGGACCTGGAGGATCTCCCATTTTGCGATCGGGGCGCCGGAGTCGTCCATGACCTCGTAGCCGCCGTCCGCCGTGACGCGAGCGTCCGCCTGGTGGAAGTACAGCTCGCGGCCGTTGACGCTCAGGCGTTTGCCCTGATAAGTGAGAGCGCCTGTCGTGGGGTCACGATCTACCTTGGCTGCTGGCCTTTTTTCTTCTTTCGGCGTCTCGGTCAGCATTTTCTCGCCTCGTCGTATCTCGACCATTCCTTCCGGGAAGATCTCCTCGTTATTCAGTGTTACGGCCTTGTTGCTTTTTATGTACAGATCCCCGAAACCGAGCGATGGCATGTTCTTCGACTGCGCGGTGACGACGGATTCAGATGTGCCTGGCGCGGACACAGCCAGGATCTCCGTGCCGTCGAATTGGAAGTTGTAAACCTCATCCTTTCGGCGGGTCCAGGTAATGGCAGACCCCCGATATCGGTAAACATCGTCTTCATCCAGGCTGGGTCCTTCGGTATCCGGCACGAGGACGACATTACCGACTTTGGACTTCAGCGCGCCGTTGTGCATCAGCGCATCGTTCAGTCCGAGACGTCTGATGGAACCTGCCTTAGCGAAGTACCAGACGTTCTGGCCTCTAACTTTCGCGAGGATGAATCCGTGTTTTGGCGTGAATTCGAAGGTCTTTCCTCCGCCTGTATGTATGATCTCCTCCCCGGCAGCCGTCGTGATCACGTCATTTGTGATTTGGTATGGCGCGGTAACCGTGGCCTTCTTTTCCCGTCTTTTCGCTTTCTTGACTACGGAGTCAATGTCCGTCTTCTTGATGTGGGTAAGGCGTTCCGCAAATTCAGATGTGGAACTGCCTACCAATTCGCTCACCGCGCTTGCCGTGCCGGAAGGCTCGGGATGTGCCATCTTCCCACCTGGTAAGTAAAGGGCGGCTGGCCCGGGTTCAGGCGCGCTTTTGCGCACCGCGCATGATCGCTTCGTACAGCTCGTCGGTCGGCATGTCAGCCGCTTCCGGTATCGCCTCGAATAGCTCGGCCAGCGCGTCTGCCAGCTCGTCCAGATCTTCGTCTTCGTCCTCGGCCGGCCGCTCGCGCTCGGCGAGCGTGTCGAGCAGTTCCTGATAAGTGCGGTGCCAGGTGCCGGTATCAGCGCTCTCGCCGAAGAAATAGGCATCGTTCTGGTACTTGGTAAAGTGCCCGGTGTCAAAGTATGGCTCGATGGGACTGGCTGCGCCGACCGCGGCGGCTGGCGGTTGCGGGGACGCGATCAGCAACCGCTCGGCCTGTGATCGCGTCAGCACCCAAGGGCCGTCCTTGCTCCGGCCGAAGACGTGCGTTACGCCTCCGACCTGGGACGGGTCCTCGTAGGGGGTATAGAAGACGGCCGAACCTGACTCCCATTCCGTTGCCCGCGAAGCCGCCTCATCGTCCCGCGCCCCGGCCGTGGCCCAGCCGGCCAGTGGCGCGTCCTTGTTGTCGGAGTACAAGTACAGGCCGTCGCGGAAGATGTAATACCTTGTCCCGGGAGTACGGCTATATTTCCAGCTCTCGGTGTTCTCCGCGAAGTTCAGGCCGCCGGCGCCGGACGGGCTGTCCGCCTCGGCGAATTCATGCTCGGCCGCACGCTCCCATGCCGCGACGTAAGTGTCGGCCATCTTCTTGACGGCCGCCGCCAGGCCCAGGAGATCGGCGTTTTCCAGAGCCGAGACAAGGACGTTGCTCTGCTCATCGTCGAGCACCTGCCCCAGGCAGTTCCTGAGCCAGTCGTCATCGTCGTATTCGCACCAGTCTTGATACCCGCTGAAAGCAAGCGCGGCGAGCGCGTCGTGAGCTGCCTGGACATCGAGGGCATTCTGATTCCTGACTATCGCGACCCGCTTGAGCTTCGCCTTGTCGCCATCATCGCCGACGCCGTCCTCGCCGTCGTCCTCGACCTGCCCGCCGACGTCGCCGGAGATTGCCCTGACGTCCAGCAATACCTTGAAGCGTTCGGCAACGCGCGAATCCCACCCCGTCATATCAGCTGCCGACATCGATCCGCCCCGTCCCATAAGCCGCTGGGCGATACACGCGCCAGCTACTCACGCCTTTGTCTCATTTCCTGCAGGCGGTACACCAGCTACAGAATGGTGTACCTTTACGCAGGAATCGCGCGCGAACGCGCAATAGCCGGGAAGGGTCGTTGCCGTCGGCTCGGCGCACCAATGTGCCAGCGGGGTCGGTTGAACAAGCACCAACGGCGCGTTGCTGCGAGCGAACAGCGCCCCCGCCGGCCTCGTGTCCCGTGAGCACGGCGGGGGCGCTGTGTAGTTGCTGTTGTTACTGCTGCTGCCAGGCGCGGCCGATCGAGTGCAGCACCAGCGTCTCGCCGAACTCGATGCCCCCGACCGCGAAGGCGCTGCCGGAGTGGCTGACCGAGACGCTGTTGAGGAAGTCAAGGTCACCGGACGGGGTCTTCGTCGCGCTCCAGGACTTTCCGTTCCAGTGCTCAGCCAGGGTGCGGCGGGGCGTGGCGCCGACGGCCCAGACGCTGTTGGCTGAGGCGGCGCTGGCTGAGTCGAGGGAGTCGCGAATGAAGCCGCGGAAAGTGGGGTTGGGGCTCGGTACCCGTTTCCACTGCTGACCGTTCCAGTGCAGGACCAGCGTCCTGGACCGGGCGTCGCCGACAACCCAGGCGTTCTTCGATGAGATGGCGGTGACGGCCCTGAAGTGGGTAGTGCCCGCCGGCCCGATCGCGGGGACGGCCGAGCGCTTCCAGGCCTGGCCGTTCCAGTGGAAGATCACGTCGTGGCCGCCCTCGGTCTCGATGGCCCAGGCGTCTTTCGCCGAGTCGGCGGCCAGGGCGGAGATGTCGAAGCTGCCCTTGTCCGCCGGAATCGCCGAGCGCTTCCAGCTTGTGCCGTTCCAGTGCAGCAGCAGTGGCCCGTTCGAGGTGATGAAGCCGCCCGCCCAGGCGTCCTTCGCCGAGTCGGCGGCAACGCTGACGAGCCCGCCGTTCACCGGGGCCGGCGCTTTCACCTGCTTCAGCGTGTTGCCGGTGAGGCGCAGGATGAGATGCTGGCCGGCCGAGTGATCGGAAATGTTCCCCGAGGAGCCGACTACCCAGGCGCCGCCGGGGAACGCGGCCACGGCGTGCAGGTCGGCGTTCACCGGCAGAGCGGGGCTGCTGACCGCCACCCAGGTGCTGCCGTTCCAGTGCGCGAGTATGGGCCTGCGTGTGGCACCCGACTTGAGGCCGACGGCCCAGGCGTTCTTCGCGGAGATCGCGACTACGCCCTGAAGCGCCCCGCCCACGGGAAGTGACGTCGCCGGCGTGGCCGTGGTCGTGGCGTGGCTGGTCGCGCCGACGTGCTGCCCGGTCGCGGCGGCCGCCCCTGTCGTGCCTGCGGCGAACGCCGCCGTCGTCGTCGCGACGGCGAGCGCGCTCGCGGTCAGGGCAGCCCTCTTCATGCGGTTGCCTGTGCTCATGCTCTTCCCCATGCTGGCATCCTGCTCCTTTGTCGATGACATGGTGTTTTGCTAAGACGCGAAGCACGGCAAATCGGTTTACAATCGACCATCTTGCGCACACTCTCGCCCAGCCCCAAGCCACCTGGACCCTGACCTCGGAACGTCCGGAGGCCAGGCGAATGGCGGACGCGTTCGCTGGCGGATGGCCCGGGCCGCGAGGCTGTCGGGGTTATCTGGTTGCCAGCGCTGCCTCGCACTCGCCGTCGAGCCACGCCAGATCTGCCTCGTCGCTGGCCCGCGCCTGCTGCTCGAGTGCGAAGAGCGCATCGGTCTTGCTCAAGACGAGCGTGTCGGGGCGTCCCTGCCGCGTGGTCAGGTGGGTGACCGGCAACTCGGCGCTGTCGATCCGGGAGCGGACATGCTGCCTGCCGTCCTCGGCGAGCGGCCATTCGAATGTGCGTCGGTTCCTGTCCGTCAGGAACTTGCGGAGCGTGCCGCACAGGTCGCATGCGCAGCCGCCGACGGGCAACTCGACGGACCAGTCGTCGGCTTCGCGTTCCGGGCGGGCGATCCTGGCGCGGAGCCGCTCGGCGCAGTCGCTGGCCAGGACGTCCAGGCCGGCGTCACTGTGTGAGTACTCGCTTGGCGTTGCCAGGGCAGCCCGGAGCGCGGACACCTCCAGTGCCGTCACCGCGTCACCCTGCAGCCGGACATGTCCGGTAACCATGTCCCGCGTACTGACGGCGCCGATCGCGGCGGCAGCACTCAGAACCCCCGCGAGCGGCCGGCCAAGGCCGCTGAGCAGGCTGTCACGGTAGCTTGGCCAAGACGATGCGAGCGCTGACCCGATATCCTTGCCGATCCGCTCCCACGTCAGGTCAATCAGCCACCGCGCGGTGTCCATGCCAGCAAATCCCGTGATCCGCAGCCGCTCGCACAGGCCGGGCAGCCGGTCCGCCGCCCATTGCGGGATGTCCCGGCCAGCGGCATCTCCAGACGCGGGCTGATTGACTCCGAACCAGGCTCGCAGCAGTTCCGCCGTCCATTGCTGACCGTAGCGGCCGGCGATACTCGCGAATGATTTCGCGCACTTGTCAGTGAGGTTTCCGACCGCGAACGGGCGCAGCAGCATCGCCGCCAGCCCCGCATCCGCCACGGCCTCCGCTGCCCGCAGCGCCTTGCCGAACAGCCCGGAGGCGTTGCCTCGTCCCGTGTGGGCGCGGACGGTGTCGCCCCACAACGGCGCGAGCGTCCCTGCCTTGGCGCGAGCACCTGTTAGGTCACCCGACGAAGCCATCGCGCCAAGCTCATCGAGCGCCCAGGCGGGGGAGGTCTCGGCGCGATTCGCAAACGCCAGGTCCAGGGGCCACAAGACGATGGCCGCCCGGTGGTACCAGCGGTCCAGCGTGTTCCCCCAGTTACCCATGTAGCCTTCGTACTCCTGCGAGTATGGCTTGAGGTCGCCAGACGGAGTGGACGCGCAGGCTTCCGCCTGCCGCACGTGCAGCGAGGTCTCCGCTAGCCCGGCGTCGCCCGGCCCGGTCCAGTGCGTCAGCCGGACCTGCGAGGTGATGAGCTCGTGAACCACGTACTCACCCTCGCCGTCACGCCCTTCGGCGCGGACCTCCTCGTCGAAGTCGTCATGCCAGCCCTGCTGCCGGTATCCGAATCCGTCATTGGCTGGGTGGGCACCGTGCGTGTCCTGAATGTTGGCTAGCGCGAGGATCGCCTCGCAGCCTGCCCGGTCCGCAGCGTCGCGCAACAGGGATGCCCGGCTGGCGTCGTCGCCCTTCAGCCGGGACCAGTTCAGCGCGCGGGGCGTGTACTCGTGGTCCAGGAGATAGGCAAGACGGCGCGGCGGGTCCGTCGCTTTGTCGCCGTAGTAGCGGGGAATCGGCGTGCTGAAATGCTCGCGCAGCAGGCTCTCTAGCTCAGCCACGGTACCCTCGTCGCCCGCCGGGCGGCTGGTGTCGCCGCGCAACAGCAGGTTGTAGGTGAGCGTGATCCGGTAGCCAGACTGCACCTTGAGTACCTCGTGCCGACAGTCGGCATAGAAGGCGGCGAGCGACAGCGCGGTCCTGGAACCCTGGTATGTCCGCCGCTCCTCGTTGTGCCACACCAGCAGCTCGCCGCCGGTAAATCTGGATGGCAGCGTCACGACCAGGGTTGCCACCATGTCGTCGGACTTCTCCGAGTCCTGGTGGGGGAGGAAGAACTGATCCGGCTCATAAACCAGCAGAGAGTGCAGCTCGGCGGTAAGCCTGGAAGCATTCGGGAAGCCCAGCTTCTCCTTGACCGTCGCGAGGACGTCCGCTAGCACGGAGTCGTCCCACTGCGCGCGGACCAAGGCAGTCGGGATCTCCCAGGTATCGCGGACCTCCGGGTCGGTCAGCGTCTCCTCGCCGCGTCCGAACCTGGCCGGCTTGCCGAGAGCGATGAGCTTGCGAGCTTTTGCGGGAGTCACCGGGAGCTTGACGCGCCCGAAGCCCTCGACTTCCAGGCTCAGGCCATCCATCTGCGCCGTCAGCTGGGCGCTGAACGCGGACTCCACGTCGCCACGCAGTTCCCTGGCCAGCCGGTCACGAGCTGCGGTTGCCATTGGTCGGCCCTCCATTTCCCCGGGGAATGCTGTATTCGCGAGGCGACTGTAGCGAACGGCCCCGACATTTTCGGCGCTTGACCGACGGCCCTCGCACCAAAGTGCCATCGGGGTCGCTGGCACAGCACCAACGGCACATCGGTGCGCGGGGGCTCGTGCCACATTGCCGCGGCGTCGTGGGCGCTGCCCTGGCGTGAGGGCCGGTGCCACGCGCGGGCCCGCATGAAGGTGGTGTACACCAGATCGGCACGAGCGCAGGCGACAACCTCGTCGATACCGACCGCGCCAAGTCCTCTGCGGGTCACCCCCCCCTTGCATCGACGGCCGGTACGGGGCAGCATGCCGATGAGCGGTCATTTAACTCACCGCTAGAACAAACGTGCCCTGCGATGATGGAGGTGCAGATGCGTTCCCGATACGTAGCCGTGACCAATCTCCTGCGGCCGGCTGGGGTGCTGCTGTTCGGCGCCGCCCTCGCGCTGGCCATCGGCCCGGCAGCGAGCGTAGCCGCGGGAAGCGTGGCGGCGGGCAGCGTGATGGCTGCGAGCGGGCTGCCAGCGCCGGTGCCTGATCTCAGCGACGTCGTGTTCCTCGGCAGCGGCCAGACGCCGCCCACTGAGGCGAACTGCTTCGCTGTGGGACGCCGTTGCTTCACCGCGACGGCGATGGAGAACTCTTACAACCTCGGCCCGCTCTACGCGGCGGGGAACGAGGGCCAGGGCATGACGATCGGCATCATCGACTCGTTCGGCAACCCGAACATGGCCTCCGACCTGCAGGTCTTCAGCCAGCAGATGGGGCTTCCCGCTATGTGCGGCGAGCCGGGAGTGACCTGCGGTGCCGGGGTACCGACATTCCAGCATGTCTTTTTCAATGGCACGACGATCGTGCATGCCCCGCCGCCTGACAGCAACGACCCCGGCCTGCAGACCCGCAACAGCTGGGCGCTTGAGACCGCGCTCGACGTCGAGTGGGCGCACGCGATGGCGCCGATGGCGAACATCATCGACGTGACAAGCAATCCGGCGGAGACCCAGGGCGTCCAGGGCTTCCCGGCGATGATGAACGCCGAGCAGTTCGTTGTCGACCACCACCTCGCCAACGTGATCTCGCAGAGCTTCGGCTCCACCGAGCAGAACTTCGGCGGCACGCAGTCGCTGCTGAATCTGCGCCACGCGTACATCTCCGCTGCGGCCGACGGCGTGACCGTGCTGGCGAGCACGGGTGACTCCGGGACAGCGAACCCGGGCAAGACCCCGGTGCCTAACCCGAAGACCATCGAGTTCCCGACGGTTCAATGGCCGGCTTCCGATCCGCTGGTCACCGCCGTGGGCGGCACGTACCTGTGCACCGACCCGGTCACCGGCAGCTCCGTCGACTCCACCGACCCGCCGGCCAACTGCCAGAACCAGCCCAGCAGGGAGATCGGCTGGATCGACAGCGGCGGCGGGTTCAGCAGCATATTCTCCGCTCCCAGTTATCAGTCCGCCCTGCCGGCCGGGTCGACCCCGGTCGGCTCGATGCGCGGCGTTCCCGATGTCGCCTTCCAGGCAAGCGCCCGTACCGCCCCGCTGGTCTACGACACCGCGCCCGGCGACGCGTCCGGCGGCCTGGCCTGCGATCCGACCACCGGCAATCCGTGCAGCGCTGGCTGGTACGTGGTCGGCGGCACGTCATGCTCGGCTCCGCAGTGGGCTGGCCTGGTCGCGATCGCCGACCAGATCGCCGGGCACGGGCTAGGGCTCATTAACCCGAAGCTCTACGCGCTGGCCGCCGGGCCCAACTACAGCCAGTACTTCTACGACGTGACAACGGGCAGCAACCAGGCCGACCCGAGCGTTCCCGGATACCCGGCAACCAGCGGCTGGGACCCGGTCACCGGTCTCGGCACCCCGAACGCCGCCAAGTTGCTGCCCGCACTAGGGAGCTAACTGGGTAGTGGCAATCCACGGCCGCGGCCAGCCTGGCCGCGGCCGTGGCGCTTGACCTAATCGGCTGTGTGAGCGAACCTGGGCCGCAGACCCGCGATCGGCCAGGCGGCCATCGGCTACCTGCGTGCGACGCTCGTCGAGGTCGTTGCGCGCCGGGATGGATGGGCGCGCCAGCCAAGCCGACCGGCTGGCCGCCGCGCTATGCGGTCCGCCGGATCGGCTGGCACGCGCTCGACCACGCCTGGGGGATCTCCTCCAGCAGGACGATGCGCGGGAGAAGATCTGTGGCTTCTACGAGGCGCAGGGCCTGCGCTGTTCGCATAGTCGATCGTCGGCTGATCCGCGCTTCGGTTACAGGGCCGTCCATGTGATCGTGACGATCGATGGGATGTCCGTTGAGATGAGGGCAAGGAATCGTGAAGCTGTGGGAGGGGACGGCGACGACCGTCAAGACGCAGCGGAAGACTCGACTGCTGGTATGGGCATGGACGGTTGAAGGGGCCATGGACCTGGTTGGCGACAGGCTGATACTGGCGCTCGATGAGCAGGTCAAGGTAGAGATCGGCCAATGGCAGGAATTCCTTAGGCAGGTACCGGGACCAGTCGGCGACGCGAGTGCCCAGGCCGCCTGCGGCGACGATCACCCATGTCGTGTGCTGACCGCCAGCCACTTGCCTGCTCCGTGGGATAGGTTGCCGGAAGTGAAGATCAGGGTCACCGGGGTCGTCATTGAGGATGGCCGTATTCTGCTGCTCGACCAGGACACTGATGCCGCACGGTCGTGGTCGCTGCCGGGCGGAAAGGTCGAGGAGGGCGAGTCCCTCGCCGCAGCGCTGGTCAGGGAGATGCGGGAGGAGACTGGCCTGGAGGTAGAGCCCGGTCGGCTGCTGTACGTGTGTGACCATCTGCCCAGTGATGGCGTTCATCTTGTACACGTCACTTTCGAGGCTCGGAGGACGGGCGGCAGGCTCGGCGCGGTCACTTCGGGCGTCGATACTCGGCCGATCCGGGGCGTGGAGTTCGTCAGGCTCGCTGAGCTGCCGACTCTGGGCTTCAGCGAGCGGTTCACCGCGCTGGCCTGCCAAGGGTTCCCAGGCGCCGGTTCGTACATGGGCGCCAAAGCCTGCATCGGGCTGTGACGACGCAAGGTCCCGCAGCGCCCGGACGAGCCGGTCGTCGAGTTCGGCCAGGGTCCCGCTGCGATCGGCCAGGCTGCCTTCCGCGGGGAGTCGAGGGTCAGGTCCTGGCTGATCTCCATCGCGCGGCGGCAGGCCAGGGACCGGCTGCGCCGCCGCAAGCTGCGCGTCGTTGACGACGCATGCCTGGCCGGGCAGCCAAGCCGTGATCCTTGCCCGGAGATCGTGGCGCTGGGCCGCGCGGAAGCTGCCGAAGTGGGGAGCGCGATCGGGGCGCTTGCTCCAGCGCACCGGGAGGTTCTCGGGCTGGCCTGCTGTGCTGGCCTGAGTCTCGCCGAGGTCGCCGAGGTGCTGGAGGTCCCACTCGGAACCGTGAAGAGTCGTCTGGCTGCGGCGCGGGCCGCGCTGGGCCGGTTGCAGCAGGAGATCGGACAGTGACGATGGGCGCAGCATCACCGCATCTGAAGCTGGATGAGCTGCTCGCCAACGCGAGCGGCGAAGCGGTCAGCGACCGGGCCAGGGCACATCTAACGGCCTGCGGGCACTGCCAGGACGAGGCCGAGCGCTGGGACGCCGTCGCTGCCGGTGTGCGCCACCTTGTGGCCGCCGTGCCCGTTCCTCCGTGGCAGCCTGTCGGCGCTCGGGCAGCGCCGTCTTCCCTGCTGCGGTCTTTCCTGCCGCGGCAAAGATCGAGGCGCCGGGTGCTGGCGGTCGCCGCGGCTATGGCGCCGGTAGCCGGAGGCGTCTCCTACGGGCTGGTCACCGGATCTTCCGGTGACCAGAAGGCCAGCCCGGTCAATACCGCCGGGTTCATCGCGGTCAGGGGCTGTCCCAGGCTCGTCGCCGCGCTAGGGACCGCCACGCATGTGCACGGCGCCAGCCTGCTCCTGCAAACCGCAGGTGGACAGCCTGTGACGGTCACGACGTCGGCAGCAGTGGTGAGCCGTGAAGTCCCCGGATCGGTCAGTGACCTGACCAACGGCGGGCGGGTCTTCATGCGCGGCGTCTACTCCGGCGGAAAGGCCACCGCCTACAGCGTCAGCATCGGGGTGGCGCCGAGCTTGCCCGAATCCGGACTCGGCCGGCACCTGCCTGCCCGTGCCCGGCCGTGGATCGGGGCTGGCACCGTGCGGGACGCAAGCAAAGGCGGATTCACCCTGGTCACGCCCGGCGGCGCACGCCTGCCGGTGACCACGCCGGGATCGACGATCGTCTGCACCCTTGTCCGGGCCTGCCTGAGCCGAATCCGGGCCGGTGACTACGTGGTAGCTGTCGGCAGGGCAGGACCAGGCGGAATCCTGATCGCCGCCACGGTCGAGGAGGGCCCGAGCCTTCCGCACGATCGCGGCAACGGCATCTCCAGGCTTCGCGGCATCGGCTGCAGCCCTTCCGCGATTGCTGCTGCGGCGTCAACCTCCTGAGCCACGTCCGCCCGCCCCGGTGGGGTCTTTCAGCTATCGCGATAGCGAGGTAATTCATGAACGACGTACCTTCTGGCCATCAGTCCGGACTGCCCGACCAGCTAGCCTCGCGGCGGTCCATGCTGTGCGGCGGCACCCTGCTTGGCCTGTCAGCGGCCACTGCGGCGTGCGCGTCGGTGACAGGTCCGCCGAGAGGCTCACATTCCGCGCGCCTAGCCTTGGACTACAAGCCGAGCCAGGTCACCGGCTGGTCGCCGCCGGCCAGCCCGACTCTGGGCGGGCACCGCGGATTCTCGGACTTCACCTGGCTTGGCAAGACTTATCGCGTCAGCCTGCTCCCGTTCGGGCAGAAGGGTCACGCTTCCAACCCGGTCTACGAGGACAAGCCCCGCGATCACACTGTCAAGTTCAAGCACACTCTCGCCAGGAAGTGGGGCACCTACTACACGTTCCGGTACCTGGGCGGGGTAGACCGGAGCGCCAGGTTTGCCGTCGAGTCGTACAGTGCTTTTCACGGCAAGCCGCTAAACCCGCGCCGTCAGCCAGGCATTCTCGTCGGAGCCGACCTTTACGTCGTCTACCATCCCGCCCGGGCTCTGGCAATCCAGCCGTCGACAACGATCTGCAGTTCATCCAGGTGGTCTACTACCAGATCGGCACAGGCACAGGCGACATCCTCATCGACACCGACCGCGCCAACCCTTTCTATGGCGAAGGTGGTGGTCTCACCTCGATCAACGGCAACCAGAGCGTCAGCTTCTCTGACTTCGTCCGCGAGGGCTTCGACGGAAAAGCCCTGCCGGCGAACCTGTTTATAGCCGAGACGTTCCTGGCCCAGGACACCAGGACGAAAGACCCTGCGGGCAAGGACATCGTCAACATCTTCGGCGGATTCAAATGGGGCTGGCAGCTTCGCGAGGCTTCGTGCCAGCTCCGGCAGGGCTCAGCTCCGAAGGGCTGTCGCAAGCTCCGTGATGCCATGGTCGACGGTTGCCGGCGGCTGATCGCGGTAATAGCGGGCGGCGCGGGTTGCTGGCGTCTTTGGCGCTTGTCCTTGTTCGCTGGACGATGAACGATCAGCGGCGCGGGCGTGCTATGGGCAGGGTTGTCTGGTGCCTGACATTGTGATGAACGTGCAAGCCGAGCCGGCCGATCTGACCTCGTGGCTGACGCTGGCGCGTCGGGTGGAGACGGCCGGTTTTCGCGGGCTGGTGATCGGTGACCATCCAGGTTCCGGCGCCTCGCCATGGCCTGCGCTGGGATGCGCCGCGGCAGTTACTGAGTCCTTGCTGCTGGGGACCTATGTGGTGCAGGCGGGCGTCCGGGAGCCCATGCATGTGGCGGCGGACGCCGCCACACTTGACGTTCTTGCTCCTGGCCGGGTCCTTCTCGGCATCGGCGCAGGCCATACGCCTCGCGAGTGGGAGGACATCGGGCGCCACCGGCCCTTGCCCAGCGAGCGAGCACAGCGACTGGCCGAATTCGTCGAGGCCGTGGCCGGGCTTCTCAAGGGCGGCACTGTCACCCGAGATGGCCGGTACCTGACGCTGCGCGGGGCGCACCTTGCGGGCCTGCCGGCCGGTGGCACTGTCAGGCTTGCTGTCGGCGGCGGCCACCCGGATGTGCTGCGCGTCGCCGCTCGCCGCGCTGACGTCGTCGGGCTCAGTGGCCTGGGCCGGACGCTACCCGACGGGCATCATCATGAGGTCCGGTGGTCGAGCGCGGACTTGCAGCGCCAGTTGCGGCTGGTGCGGCAGGAGGCACAGCGCGCCGGAAACGCGCCCGTCATAGAAGCGCTCGTGCAGAGCGTGACGGTCACGCAAGACCGGGCATCCAGCCTCGAGGAGATCAGCGCGATGGTGCCGGGCGCATCGGCAGAGGACGTCGCGCGCACGCCTTTCTTGCTGGTGGGCACCTATGAACAGATGGCCGCTCAGCTGCTGGCGCAGGCCGAGGAGCTCGATATCAGCAGCTACGTCGTCCGCGAAGCCGCCATTCCGCACATCGAACGCGTGCTTGCCCTGCTCAACGGATAAGTCAACGGATAAGCAAGCACGCTACCGCGGCGGAATGCGGCCGGCTGACCGCGGTAGCGCCTGTGCCCGAGCAGTCTTCGTGTTCGCGGTGGAGGTTACATTGGCGGTCGTGAGCAACGGAGTCTCTCCAGAGGACCGGCGCGCCTTCATCGCGGAACGGCGCCGGGTCAGCGTGCACCGGTTCGACACGCTGCACAGCCCGGACTACGACGAGAACTGGGGGGCGATCAGTCCGTCGCACGCGGCGTTCGTCACCCGGCTGATTACGCTCATCCGTTCGGGCGGGGACGTCCTCGACGCGGCCTGCGGCACCGGGAAGTACTGGCCAGTGGTGCTCGCCGCGGGCCTGCGGGTCACCGGGGCCGACCAGTCCGCAGGCATGCTAGCCCGGGCCCGGCGCAAGCACCCGGAAGTCACCGCCCGGGTCCTCGCGCTTCAAGACCTCGCATCCGCCGCGGATCTGCGGGGCCGGTTCGACGGCCTGCTGTGCGTGGACGCGCTGGAGTACATCGCGCCGGAAGACTGGCCCGGCGTGGCCGCCGGCCTGGCCGCCACCTTGAAGCCGGGGGCACAGGCCTACGTCACCGCGGAAGTAGCTGGCAGCCCGCTGCCTGCGCCTGTCGACCCGCGCCAGGTGCCCGGCGAGCATTTCGAGGGAGGCGGCTACCATTACTATCCCGCCCGGGACCGGGTACGTGACTGGCTGGCAGCCGCCGGGTTCCGCATCGAGGACGAACAAGAGGCCGACTACTACTGGCACTTCTTCCTGGAACGCCAGTAAGCCGCGTCGCGATCTGGGCACCGCGCCGGATTCATTAAGACGCAGCACCGAATGCCGTCACCAACAGCGTAAGGCATCTGCGGGTCAGGAGGCTCAGCCGGGATTAACCTGGTCGAGACGCCTAAGCAAAGTCTCGCTAAGCTCTTTAAAGTCTTGATAGCATTTCTGAACGTAGGTTTGAGTACTACCAAGCGCACCATCGGCCGCACGGAGATCGAACATCGGCTTTCTTGCATCATGCGACAGGCGCATAAGACTCTGATACTTCTTCAGGGTTGCGATTTCATGCGAACGGTCCAGCGGTTCGAAGGAGTCTTGGCCGAGCACCGCCGAATGAAACACGCTCGGTATTTTGTCTAGCCACTGCTGATACACGTTGGCTGGCCTGTCTAGCCGCATCGTAGGTTGCATGATCACGTAGCCGATCAGAGTCATTGACCCGGCTGGAGCAGATATGCCATCCGAATCTGCGGAAGGACAAGTTCACTCCAGTTAGCTCGCCACTCGCGTAGCGTCGGACCCAGGTTGCTGAGGCCGCGCAATGAGAACAGATCGGCAGCAAGCGGCGTGACAATAGAGTCTGCGGCAAGCAAGGCAGCCCGATTTATTGCTCCAAGATTCGGTCCGACATCAATCAAAGCTACCTCAGCACCTGTGCTGTCTATCGCGTGCTGAACTATTTTGTGGAAAGCTGTTGTGGTTCTAATAGCAGCGAGATCGTTCCCGGTAAAACCTCGCGGCCACGCAGCCGACATCCGTTCCTCGAACGCGCTAAGTTCCAAGTCACCTGGCACTAGCCACAGGTGGTCACGTACTTGCACCGGATCGAAGAGTTCGATGTCTCCAGTACCATCCATGATCGGTTTTATCGCACTGGCTACCGTGCCCAAGTGGAGCCGGGGCTGCCAAGGAAGGAACAGCTCGTCCTCCGGCTCATACCATGCCGTGCCCTGAGGTTCCTGCCAGAGAACTTGCAAGTAGTCCTCGTCGAGAAACGCCGAGGTGAGATTCGACTGAGGATCAAAGTCGACAGCGAGAACTCGCAGCCCTAGGCGCTGCATCATGTGCGCAAGATGGTAGGCTAGAGTCGTCTTTCCTACTCCGCCTTTGTTGCTGAACAGCACGACGGAAGTCAACCGTTCCTCCTTAGGGCAACTGTCCAGGATGAGTCGTCTACCGCGAACTCGGCAGGAGGACTCCCGTTCCGTTGGAGTGCGGCGCGGAACAGGGCGGGCAGGGCATGCAGTCGCGTGGCGGTGACGTCGTGCACCGATCCGGGCTCTTCCGGCGCACCGCCGTGGCCGGTAGCAGGTCGGCTTCCGGCTCCCGCGCACGACAGGCGATCCAGTGGAGTCCTTGCAGAAGTTGATCTTGCGGAGAGAACCCTTCTACCAGGACTCCGCACCCGTTTCCTGACACGCCCGATCCGTCCGTGTGTCTGCCCGAACACCCGATTTCCTGCAACAACGTCATTCCGCGCGACGAGTTAGCGGTGTGGTGCGTCAGGTAGCCGTGCTCAAGGCTGGCTGGTGAGGGGTGACTGCGTCGGAGAGGTGAGCGTTCTTTCGGGGTGTCGGTCGCCAGGAAGCAGGTGCGATGTTCCGTGATCAAAGACCTGGGCTTGATCACGGAACCCAGCACCTGCCATGGAAACTGTCGCGTGACTCATGATCACGTCAGGTTGCCTTCCGGGCGCCCGGGCCGCGCCGCCCCGGCCCGGCGCGGCGCGGTGCGGCTTTGCGGAGTGAGCCGGGCTCAGTTTCGGCGGTGCGGCCGATGACCGCGGTGAGTTTCCGCGCCGCGGCATGATCGCGGAGCGTTGTCCGTCGTTTGCGGCATGATCGCGGAGCGTTCTGCGTGGTTGCCGCGGAGAGTTGTCGCTGTACGGAGTCTTTGCCGTTCTATGTGCGGAAAACGCTCCGCACAGCGACAAGACTCCGCGCCAGAGCCGGGAAGACTCCGCGAAGCGGGAAGTCTCCGGGAACCCGGGAAGCGGTCTCGCCCCTGAGCAGCCGGAGCTTCTGGGCAAACGTCCGTGATCAAGCCCAGGAACATGATCACGGAACATCGCGCCGGTTCCAGCGGCCCGGGCTGGGCCGTGCCTGCGATGCGCCAGTGACAAGCAGGGACGGGGACCGGGCTTAACTGCGGGCGCCGGCCATCAGGGGGTCGGTCGCCCGCTCCGCGGCGGCGTCGGCCAGTTCTGCCGCCTTGGCCCGCCACCAGTCCTGGCCTGCCGCCGGCAGCAGGTAGATCGGGTCGTAGTACTCGAACTCCCGGTCAAGGGCGAGCTCGTCGCCGGCGTCGACCGCGGTGCGGTAGTTCTTGGTCCAGTACGAGATGCCGCGCTCGGTGTCGTATCGCGCCGCCTGGTGGACCCAGCGCTTGCCGACGTACGGCACGTCGCACAGCATCCGCGGGGTGGCGAAGCCTGGCAGGTAGCCCATGATCTTGAGCTGGAGCTGCTGCGCTTCGCCGAGGCTGAGGCGCCAGTGCTCGGCGTTCGGGATCATGTCGCACATGTAGAAGTAGTACGGCATGATCTTGGCCTCGTCGAGCAGCGCGAAGCACAGGTCGAGCAGCGCCTGCGCGGTGCTGTTGACGCCGCGCAGCAGCACGCCCTGGTTCCTGACATCCCTGATGCCGGTCGCCAGCATCGCCTTGGCCGCCTTCGCCACCAGCGGGGTGACGGACTGGGCCGCGTTGACGTGGGTGTGGATCGCTATCGAGACGTCGCGCCGCAGTGCCGTGGCGGCGAGCCGCTCCATGCCGGCCCGCACCTCGTCGGTCAGCCAGTACTGCGGCAGCCCCATCAGCGCCTTGGTGGCCAGCCTGATGTCGCGGATCGACTCGATCTCCAGCAGGGCGGCGACGAACGCCTCGAGCCTGTTCCACGGCAGGTTCGCCACGTCGCCGCCGGAGACCACGACGTCCCTGACGCCCGGAGTGCGCCGCAGGTAGTCGAGCATCGCGCCGAGCCGGTCGTCGCGCTGCATGCCGAACTTGACCTTCTCGACCACCGGGGTCGGGTTGCCGACCAGGTCCATCCTGGTGCAGTGCCCGCAGTACTGCGGGCAGGTGGGCAGCACCTCGGCGAGCACCTTGGTGGGGTAGCGGTGGGTCAGGCCCTCCACCACCCACATCTCGGCCTCGTGCAGCGAGTCGCGTGACGAATAGGGGTGCGACGGCCAGTCGGTGCGCCGGTCGCTGAAGACCGGCATCATGTAGCGGCGAACCGGGTCCGCGTACAGGGCCTCGGTGAACCCGGCCTCGCTCGGCGCCAGCGAGGGCACGATCGTGTTGACCATCTGGGGCGGGACCAGCATGGACATCGTTGCCCGCTCGGCCTGATCGCGCTCGAGATCGGCGTAGAACGCCTCGTCGACGCCATCGCCGAGCACCGTCCGCAGCTGGCGGATGTTCTTGACGCAATGCGCGCGCTGCCACTGCGCCGACTCCCAGTCACCGGCGCTGACGCCGGCCCAGCCCGGCAGCCTGCGCCAGTCAGGCTCCGCTAGCTCACCGCGACGGTAGACGTAGGGCTGATCGATCATGGCGGCACGCCCCTCTCACCCGAAACTGCTCGCAAAACCGAACGATAGCCTGTCAGACAAGCTAGTTACGATAGAAGCTACTGTCGGTATAGTGCGATGCAAGAAATTCTACATCTTCACCATCTTCGTCTAGCGGTCCGGCCTCGCGCCAGCAGGCCGGGCTGCCATGGGTGCGGAAGGGGCTCATCGCGTTGCGGACACCGGACCGGCCCGCGGCCTCCCCGCTCGGGCTGCACCGGGTGATCGAGCCGGCGGGGGTGCTGCCGCAGGCGGCCTGGCGGCTCGACCCTGATCCGGGCATCTGGCCCGATGAGCTGCTGATCGACGTCGAGCGCCTGAACCTCGACGCCGCGTCGTTCAGGCAGCTGAGGGAGGCCAGCGGCGGCGACCCGGCCGCGATGAAACGGTCGGTGCTCGGCATCGTCGCTGACCGGGGCAAGATGCAGAATCCGGTGACCGGCTCGGGGGGCATGCTGACCGGCGTGGTGCGCGAGGCCGGCCCGGAGTCGCCGCTCGGACTCAAGCCCGGTGACCGGATCGCCACCCTGGTCTCGCTGAGCCTGACGCCGCTGCGGATCACCGACGGCCTGACTGCCTGGGACGGCACGTCCGAGCAGGTGCCATGCCAGGGCACGGCGATCTTGTTCGGCCGCTCGATCGCGGCCGTGCTGCCCGACGACCTGCCCGTGCCGCTGTCGCTCGCGGTCATGGATGTCTGCGGCGCTCCCGCCCTGACCCACCGGGTGGTAGCCCCGGCATCGGCCCCCGTGGTCGCCGTGCTCGGCGCGGCGGGCAAGAGCGGGTCCCTGTCGGCCGCCGCGGCCAGGCGAGCCGGAGCCGGCCTGGTCATCGGCGTGGTCCCGCACGAGCGGGAAGCAGCGCTGCTGCGGGCGGCCGGGCTCGCTGACCAGGTGGTCATCGCGGACGCGACCGATCCGCTCGCGCTGTCCGCCGCCGTCGAGCGGGCTGGCGGGCCCGCCGACGTCACGGTGGTCTGCGTCGACGTCCCTGGCTGCGAAGGCGGCGCCATCCTCGCCACCGCGCAGCGCGGTACCGTGATCTTTTTCTCCATGGCGACCTCGTTCACGGCGGCCGCGCTCGGCGCCGAGGGCGTCGCCGCCGACATCACCATGCTGGTCGGCAACGGCTACTCAGCCGGTCACGCCGACCTGGCCATCGACCTCATCAGGTCGGAACCTGGCGTACGCCAGATCTTTGACGCTAGGACGCGGGGAGGGTAACGATGCAGGCAAGGACACCGAAACTCACCATCGATCCGCGGGTGGTCGCCGAGGCGCGGCAGCTGGCCAGCCAGGCCGGCCAGCCGATCGTCGAGATGGCGCTCAGCCACACGACGGTCTCCATAGAGCGTGCCGTGCTGCGGCTGGCCGGCCTCGCCGGCGCTGACGCCGAGGGCATGCCCCTGGCCAACCGGGTCGTCGACGCCGTTCGCGCGCAGGCCGGCCTTGAGCACGGGGTGGCGCTGCCCGTCTGGGACGCGGCTCTCACCGGCGGGTACCCCGACCTGGCGGCGCTCGCCGAGGCCACCGCCGCCGGGCAGGTCACCTACCGGCTGCCGGCCGGCGAGGCGGCCGGCGCCGCCAGGGCGGCGGCCAGGCAGTCGGTGCGCGGCGGCTTCGCGCGGATCGCCGCCAACCGCGCCGCCAGGGACGCGATGATCGATCGGACCTCGGAACCCGCCAAACCGTGGATGTACCTGATCGTGGCCACCGGCGACATCTACGAGGACATCCCGCAGGCGCAGGCAGCGGCCAGGGAGGGCGCCGACGTGGTCGCCGTGATCCGGTCGACCGGCCAGTCGCTGCTCGACTACGTCCCCGAGGGCGCGACCAGGGAAGGCTTCGCCGGCACCTACGCCACGCAAGAGAACTTCAGGCTCATGCGCGCCGCCCTCGACGAGGTGTCGGTCGAGCTCGGGCGCTACGTCAGGCTGACGAACTACGCCTCCGGGCTGTGCATGCCAGAGATAGCCTCGCTCGCCGGGCTCGAACGCCTGGACATGATGCTGAATGATTCGATGTACGGAATCATCTTCCGCGACATCAATCCGAGGCGCACGCTGATCGACCAGCGTTTCTCGCGGCAGATCCACGCCAAGGCGGGGATCATCATCAATACCGGCGAGGACAACTACCTGACTACGGCCGACCCGGTCGACAGCGCGCACACGGTGATCGTCTCGCAGCTGCTCAACGAGTTCTTCGGCAAGGAAGCCGGCCTCGCCGACAGGCAGCTTGGCCTCGGCCACGCGTTCGAGATCGGGCCGACGTGCCCGACTCGTTCCTGCTCGAGCTCGCCCATGCCCAGCTCGTACGTGAGCTGTTCCCGGACGCGCCTTTGAAGTACATGCCGCCGACTAAGCACATGACCGGCAACATCTTCGCCGGCTATCTTCTCGACGCGTTCTTCAACCTGGTCGCGATGATGACGGAGCAGGAGATTCTCCTAATCGGAATGATGACCGAAGGCATTCACACACCTTTCCTCTCCGATCGTGATCTTGCCCTGGAGAACGCGCATTACGTCAGGAAGGCGGCAGGCAGGCTGGGGGAGAGCTTCATGCCCGAGCCTGGCGGCTTCATCGACAAGCGGGCCAGCCAGGTTCTCGGCGAGTCCGTGGACCTGCTGCGCCGGATCCGCGACGACGGCCTGCTCAACGCGATCGCCGACGGCACTTTCGGCATCACCAAGCGGCCGGCCGACGGCGGGCGCGGGCTTGACGGCGTGGTGGTCAAGGCCGACGGCTACTTCAACCCGGCGGCTGAGTTCCTCGAGCGGCCTGGCGCCGAGCCCGCCGGGGCGGTCGCGGCCAGCCAGAACGGAGCAGCGCGATGACCGGGCAGATGGTGCGCCCTTACGGTGACACCACGGGCGACGGCAGGATCCAGGTGTCGTTCACGCTGCCGGTGCCCTTCGGCACCCGCGACGAGCAGGCCATCGGGGAGGGCGCCGCGCTGCAGCTCGCCGCCAAGATGGGCCTGGACCCGGCCATGGTCGTGCACGCGAAGGGCATGGGACCGAAGTTCACGTTCTTCATCGTGTACGGGCGGGTGTCGCACCTGGTCGACCTGTCCGAGGTCACGGTGGCCAAGCGGGAATTCGAGATCTTGTCGCCGGCCGAGGTCAACCTGCGGATCAGGTCGGCGCTCGGCCGCAAGCTCGTCGTGGTCGGCGCCACGATCGGCACGGACGCCCACACCGTCGGCATCGACGCGATCCTGAACGTCAAGGGCCACGCGGGGGAGAAGGGCCTGGAGTACTACCGCGAGATCAAGGTCGTGAACCTCGGCTCGCAGGTCGAGATCCCGCGCCTGGTCTCGCTCTCTCATGCCGAGCACGCCGACGCCGTGCTGGTCAGCCAGGTCGTCACGCAGAAGGACGCGCACATCAAGAACACCTCCGAGCTGGCGGCGGCCTTCAGCGCCGCCGGGCCCGGCCGTCCGCTGCTCGTGATCGGCGGGCCGAGGTTCGATCCGGCGATGGCAGGGCAGCTCGGCGTCGACAAGATCTTCGGCCGCGGTACCACGCCGCGTGACGTGGCCAGCTACCTGGTGCACGCCCTCGCCCCGGCTGCCCTGGGCAACCCGCTCGCCCCAGCCGCCCGTGCGGGCGCCTGATGGACGCCGACCCGAGGCTCGGCCTGAGCGTCCGGCACCAGCGCTACGTCCCCTTCAGCCACGCGCACTACGGGGGCAACCTGGTCGACGGGGCATACGTGCTCGGGCTCTTCGGTGATGTGGCGACCGAGGCGTCGATCAGGTCCGACGGAGATGAGGGACTCTTCGCGTCGTATTCCGACGTCCAGTTCAGGGCACCGGTGCTGGCAGGTGACGTGCTCGAGGTCGTGGCGACGATCACCAGGGTCGGCCGGCGCAGCCGGGAGCTCGCGTTCGAGGCGCGCGTGCTCTGCCGGGCCGAGCCCGGCCGGGGCCCGTCGGCCGCCCGCGTGCTTGACGAGCCGGTCGTCGTGGTGACCGCCACCGGCACCGTCGTCGCCCCGCCGCCCGCCTGACCAGGTCGCGGCGCCAGCAGTCGCGGCGCCAGCAGTCGCGGCGCCAACATATGACTGATTGTTACGAGTGAGTCGCTCCTTGTAGTATCGCGTTGATGAGGTCGATGCTGTGCCCGGTGCTGATCAGCCGCGATGCGGAGCTGCGTCAGCTCGGTGCCGCGCTTGACGACACTGAGCAGCACCGGGGCGGCATCGTGTTCGTCACGGGCGACCCGGGCGTCGGGAAGTCCCGGCTGGTCAAAGAACTGGCCGCGCAGGCGACCACCAGGGGATTTCACGTGGTCACGGGCAGGGCGGTCGAGTCGGCGACGCCGCTGCCCTTCCGGCCGGTGACCGAGGCGCTGATGAAGATCGAGCGGTCGAAGGGCCTGCCGCAGTCACCGCACCTGGCCGGTTACCGCCCGGCCCTCGCCGCGCTCGTGCCTGCCTGGGGACCCGACGCCGAGACGGAGATCTCGCCGCTCATACTCGGCGAGGCCCTGATCCGGCTGCTGTCGCTCTACGGCGGGCCAGGCACGGTCCTCGTGCTCGAGGACATCCACTGGGCCGACCCTGACACGCTCGCGATCGTGCAGTACCTCGCGGACAACCTGGCGGGCAAGCAGGTGCTGTGTGTCGCGACGCTGCGCGACAGCGAGCCGTCGGCAGGACTTGACACGGTACGGTCAATCCACGCAAGGCGCGCGGCACCGCTCATCGCGGTGCCCAGGCTGTCCGAGCACGACGTCGCCCGCCTTGCCGCCTGCTGCCTGGGCACCGGCATCGACGAGCTGCCCGCCGCCGTCGTGCGCAGGCTGCTCGCCGATTGCGACGGGCTGCCGTTCGCCGTAGAGGAGATCCTGGCCGCGGCTATCTCGTCCGGCGAGCTCAGGCAGGGCCCAGGCGGCTGGCTCGTCAATGACGCCATCTCCACCGGGGTGCCAGCCTCCATTCTCGGATCGGTGCGCAAGCGGCTTGCCGCGCTCGGCCCGCGGGTGACCGACCTGCTCGTCGCGGCCGCGGTGCTCGGCAAGCGCTTCGACTGGACGCTGCTGCCCAGGCTCGCGGGCGTCACGGAGTCCGAGGCACTGGCAGCGCTCGATCAGGCGCACGCCATGCAGCTCATCGAGCCGTGCCCGCCTGTGCTCGAGGCGGAGACGGGCGGCATGTTCAGGTTCAGGCACAGCCTGACCAGGGACGCGATCGTGTCCGACCTGCTGCCGCCCGACCTGGCCAGCAGGTCGGCGAGCGCGGCGGCGGCCATCGAGGACGCCCATCCAGGACTGCCCGGCATCTGGTGCGAGCAGGCCGCCGAGTTGCACAGGGCGGCAGGTAACCCGGTCAGGGCGGCGTCGCTGCTGCTCGAAGCCGGCCGGCGGGCGCTGCACCAGGGCGCGCTCGGCAGCGCCGTCGGGACGCTGCAGGACGCCAGGCAGCTGCTCGGAGAGGCCGAGGAGCCGATGCTGGCGATCGCGATCGGCGAGAAGCTCGCCGAGGCACTGGAGCTGGCCGGTGACCTTGACCAGCTGGCACCGCTCGCCGAGCAGCTGATCGGAACGCTCGACTCCGCCGGGGCAGACCCCCGGCGGCAGGCGATGCTCAGGATCAGGACGGCCCGCGCCGAGTCCGAGGACAACCCGCTGGCGGCGCAGGCGCAGTTGTCCGCCGCGAGGATAATCGCCGACGAGCTGCAGGACGACGCGCTGGCCAGCCAGGTCGACGCCGCCGCTGCCCGGTGCGCGCTCGACTCAAGCGACCTGGACCGGGCCGAGGCGCTCGCGCACCGCTCGCTGGCCACCGCGGAGCAGGCCGGGATGCGGGGGTGGGCCGCCGACGTCGCGTTCGAGTCACTCGAGGTACTCGGGCGCCGCGAGCGGGTCAGGGACATGGCGGCGGCCAGGTCGGCCTTCCAGCGCGCTTATCAGATGGCCGGCGGCCAGGACTTCGCGATCAGGCGGATCAGGGCGCTGCACGAACTCGGCACCATCGACATGCTCGAGCAAGGGACCACCGACCGGCTGACCGAGGCCAGGGAGCTGGCCAGGGAAGCGGGCGCGATCTCCACGGCGACGGTGGCCGATCTGCAGCTTGCCAATGTCTGGAGCCTCGGATCGGACCTGGACCTGGCCGCTGCCGCCGCGCGCCGGTGCGAGGAATCGGCGAGCCGGATCAACGCGCACAAGCTTGCCGCGCTGGCGGTGAGCGTGCAGGCGCTGATCAGCGGCATCAGGACCGACCGGGCGCAGACCGAGGCGCTCGCGGAACGGGCCGAGGCCATGATGCCCGGCGAGCCGGAGGTCTTGTTCACGACCTGGGGCCAGGCCAGGGTGACCGCGTCGCTGTTCGCCGACGAGATCGGCCGGGCCATCGAGGAGAGCGCGCTCGGCCGGTCGTACGCGGGCGACGCGGCGCTGAGCGCGCCCCGCCGTGCCTGGGGCTACTACGCCGTGCTGCAGGCCGTCGGGGGCGGCGCGGGCGGGGGTGCGGGCGGCCGGGCGGCGCTCCAGCAGGCCAGGGACGCGGGCGCGGGCGTCGGCTGGATCAGGGGCTGCCTGGCCTACGCCGAGGCCGTCCTCGAGGGCCGTGAGGGCCGCCTGGTCCGTGCCAGGGAACTGGCTGAGGAGGGCGCGGCCATGATGGCGCCCTTCGCCCCGTGGTGGAACCACCTGATCAGGCGGCTCGTAGCGCCGGCGGCGCTGGAGGACGGCTGGGGCGCGCCCGCGGACTGGCTGCGGCTGGCGGCAGCCGACTTCGATGCCTCTGGGCACGCCCGCCTCGCGTCGGCGTGCCGGGGCATCTTGCGGCGGGCTGGCGAGCGCGTGCCGAGGTCGGGCCGGGGCGAGGCGCAGGTGCCGGCCCAGATGCGCAGGCTCGGCATCACCAGCCGGGAGATGGATGTCTACCTGCTGGTCGCCCAGGGGCTGTCGAACACCGATATCGCCGGGCGCCTGTTCATCTCGCCCAAGACCGTCGAAACCCACATCGCGAGCCTGGTGTACAAAACGGGCCAGGCCGGGCGCCGCGAGCTTGTCGCGCATGCCGCCCGCTCGGCTGGAGCTTAACTCAGGACGGGCCGGCCGTTACCTCAGGTTCGCCCCGATGCGCCGAAGACGTGCGGCCAGCGAACATTGGTACGAAGACAAGGAAGCGCCACTGCCCCCGCGTTTGGCGCAGCAATCGGGTAGCCGAGCCCCAGACGGCGGCTACCGCCTTGCCCGGGGGTTCCGGCAAGGAGGAATCATGACGACCCATGCTGTGCATGCGGCAGAGCTAGGCGAGCATCGGGACAACCGGGCCAGGTTCGAAGAGGATGCGATCCCGTACATGCGAAGGCTGTACCCCGCCGCCTTCCGGCTGACCCGCAATCACTGCGACGCCGAGGACCTGATCCAGGAGACCTTCGCCAAGGCTTACCTCGCGTTCCACCAGTTCAGCCAGGGCACGAACCTGAAGGCCTGGCTGCACAAGATCCTGCTCACCACCTTCTACAGCGCCTGCCGCAAGCGGGACCGAGAGCCGATGCAGGTGCTCGAGGCCGACGTGCGGGAGACCCCGGACTGCTACGACCGGCTCTCGCAGTACACGAGGTCGGCCGAGCTCGAGGCACTCGACAACCTGACCGACTCGGGCGTCATGCGGGCGCTCGGCGATCTCCCCGAGTGCTACAAGGTCGCCGTCTACCTGGCCGACGTGCAGGGCTACCGGTACGGCGAGATCGCCGACATCATGGGCTCGCCCCTGGGCACCGTGATGTCGCGCATCCACCGCGGCCGGGAGATGATGCGCGTGAAGCTGCGCGCCTACGCGGTCTCGGAGCGGGCCGCTCAGCTCCGCGCCGCGCCAGCCCAGTCCCGCCGGCCCGCCCCGGCCGGTACCCCCCAGGCCGGCACCGCCCCGGCGCCGATGGCGGCGTGACGGCCGACGGAGGCCGTGCCGGCGTGACGGACCCCGCCGCCGGCACGGCCTCCGGCTTACTCGGCCGAGCCGTACTTCGCGATCTCTTCCTTCTCCGCGTCGGTCAGTTCGCGCGGCTGCTCGCCCTTGGCGACCTTGGCGCCCTGGACCTGGCGCCTGATCGTCTCGACGATCTCGGGATTCGCCAGCGTGGTCACGTCGCCGATGTCGGTGAAGTTAGACACCGACGCGATGACCCGGCGCATGATCTTGCCCGACCTGGTCTTCGGCATGTCGCCGACGATCCAGACGTTCTTCGGCCTGGCGATCTTGCCGATCTCGACCTCGATCGCCCGGGTGACCTTGGCGTCCATGCCGTCGGCCGCGATGCCGGGCTTGAGCGAGACGTACATCTCGACGACCCGGCCCCTGATGTCGTCCATCACCGGCACGGCCGCCGCCTCGGCGACCTCCTCTACGGTCAGGGCGGCGGATTCGAGTTCCTTGGTGCCGAGCCGGTGACCCGCGACGTTGATCACGTCGTCGACGCGGCCGAGGATCCTGATGTAGCCGTCGCTGGCCTGCAGGGCGCCGTCGCCGGCGAAGTACGGCCAGTCGCGCCAGTCGGTGCTGCCGGCGTCCTTGTTGTACTTGCGGTAGTACACGTCGACGAACCGCTCCGGCTGGCCCCAGATCGTCTCCATGATCCCCGGCCACGGATTCCTGATGCAGATGTTGCCGGCCCGGCCGCTGCCCGCGGGCACCTCGTTGCCGTCCTCGTCGAAGATCACCGGCTGGATGCCGAGCGCGCCCGGCCCGCAGCTCCCCGGCTTCATCGGCTGCAGGGCCGGCAGCGTGCTGCCGAGGAAGCCGCCGGTCTCGGTCTGCCACCAGGTGTCGGTGATGGCCGCCTCGCCCTTGCCGACCTCGGTGTAGTACCAGCGCCAGACCTCGGGCTCGATCGGCTCGCCGACCGTGGTCATGGTCTTGAAGTGGTAGTTGTACTTCCTGGGCTCGTCGGGGCCGACCTTGCGCAGCATCCGGATCGACGTCGGCGAGGTGTGGAAGATGTTGACGCCGAGTTGCTCGGCGATCCGCCACGGGCGTCCCGCGTCCGGGTAGTTCGGCACGCCCTCGTAGATCACCGTGGTCGTGCCGAGGGCCAGCGGGCCGTAGACGATGTACGAATGCCCGGTGATCCAGCCGATGTCCGCCATGCACCAGTACATGTCGTCCGGGTGGATGTCCTGGTAATACTTCGAGGTCCCGGCGACGTAGGCCATGTAACCGCCGGTGGAGTGCTGCGCGCCCTTGGGTCGGCCGGTAGTCCCTGACGTGTACATCAGGAACAGCGGCGCCTCGGCCTCCATCGACACCGGCTCGACAGTCGCGCCCTGGTGCTGAGCCAGAACCTCGTCGACGAAGAAGTCGCGCCCGTCGGTCATCGGCGTGGCCGAGGCGTACTGGCCGGCGTGGCGCCGCCAGACGAGAACCTTGTCGACCTCCTGGCCCTGCCTGGCGGCCTCTTCGAGCGCCTCGTCCGCCTTGACCTTGTGGTCGATCAGCTGGCCTGAGCGGTAATAGCCGTCGCTGGTGATCAGGACCCGGCTGCCCGAGTCGGCGATCCGCGTGCCGCAGGCGTTGCCGCTGAACCCGCCGAACACCTGGCTGTGGATGACCCCGAGGCGCGCGCAGGCCAGCATCGTCACCGGCAGGTCGGGGACCATCGGCATGTGCAGGGTCACCCGGTCGCCGGCCTTGAGGCCGGCGAAGTCCCGCAGCACGGCGGCGAACTCATTGACCCGCCGCAGCAGTTCCCCGTAGCTGATGTGCTCGTGGGCGTCGGCCTCAAGCTCGGGCACCCAGATAATCGCCGTCTTGTCAGGATTTGCCTGAGCGTGCCGGTCAACGCAGTTATAGGACGCGTTGAGCTTGCCGCCGACAAACCACTTCCAGAAGGGCGGCTTCTCGGTGTCGAGCACCGTGTGCCAGCGCTCATCCCAGGTCAGCAGGTCGGCATACTCGGTGAAGCAGTCGGGGAACTTGTCCGGCGAGAAGCGCTCCAGGATGTCCGGACTAGCCGCGTTGGCGTGGGCGACGAAATCCGCTGGCGGCTCGTAGTACTGCTCTTCGCGCCAGTGAACAGCGATGTGGGCCTCTGAGGCCTCTGAGACCTCAGTATCTTGACTATCTGTCATAGCTCGACCTCCAGCAAGAGCGGATTGCGCACGCCGGCATGCGCCGATTCGTCAAGCAGTGCTCGCGTCACGGATGAGTTGCGTAAATCGTATCGCCAGCCACGCCGGCCCGACAGGGCTGCAGGTCGCTGGTCGCTGCCGGGCGCCGGGCGCCGGCGGCCGCAGCCCGCGTCCGCCGGTCCGAGGTTTTGACATCGCCGGCAGGCACGGTATCTTCTACCGAGTCACGCACCCGGGGTGTCCGGCAGCGCGGTTGGCGGCCCGTGATACGGGTAGTGGCGCCTTGACCTGGAAGGGGCTAAGGACGTCCAGTAGACAACGTAGGGCAAACCGCATCCAGCGGGGCGTCCCGCGGTCCGAAGGATGTCTTGGCCCCTTCCTGCTGGCGCCTAGTGGGAGCAAGTCCTACCAAGGCAGGAGAGATTGACTTCACAGGAACGGCCAGCCGCCCAACTCGGCCCGGTGGCCGTCATCATCCCGACCTACAACGAACGGGACAACCTTGAGTCGATCGTGACCAGGGTCAGGGCCGCCGTGCCGACTGCCGATGTCCTCATCGTCGATGACAACAGCCCGGACGGCACCGGCGAGATCGCTGACAAGCTCGCCTCCTCCGACACGCGGGTCCATGTCATGCACCGCCCGGGCAAGTCGGGTCTCGGGACGGCCTACGTGGCCGGATTCGGCTGGGCGCTGTCCAACGGCTACGACGTCATGGTCGAGATGGACGCGGACGGCTCGCACGACCCGCAGGACCTGCCCGGCATGCTCAGCGCGCTCGAGGCGGCCGACCTGGTGATCGGCTCGCGTTACGTTCCCGGCGGCACCGTCGTGAACTGGCCCAGATCCAGGGAAGTGCTCTCGCGCGGCGCCAACATCTACGTCCGGATCATGCTCGGGATCTCCGTGCACGACGCGACCGGCGGCTACCGCGCCTACCGGGCGGGTACCTTGCGCGGCCTCGGCCTGGACACGGTGGACTCGCAGGGCTACTGCTTCCAGATTGACCTGACGCTGCGCACGGTGAATACCGGCGGCCAGGTCGTCGAGGTCCCGATCACGTTCACCGAGCGTGCCAAGGGCGCGTCCAAGATGAGCAGGGCGATCATCGTTGAGGCGCTGTGGCGCGTCGCGCAGTGGGGCGTCGCCGCGCGACTGGGCGGCAAGCGCCGGGGAATCAGCAAAGCCGCAAGATGAAACCAGCGAGAACGCACGTTGCCAGGGCCGGCGCTGGCAGCGCCGGCCGAGGCGACTAGGTTGCTCAGGCGCTCTTGCGGTGCCTCGTCCGCGCCTGCTCGGGCTCGGTCTCGCCGCGCTGGCCCCTGATGATCGCGAGCCGCTCAGCGAGAACTTCCTCGAGGTCGGCGATCGTCCGGCGCTCCATCAGCATGTCCCAGTGGCTGCGCGGCGGCTTGGCCTTGGATGCCGACGGCTCATCCCCGGTCGCCGTGATCGCGGTGGCCCCGCAGACCCGGCACTCCCACTTCGCGGGCACCTCTGCCTCGGCCGCGAACGGCACACTGAACCTGTGGCCCTTGGGGCAGTCGAACGCCACCTCCTGGCGCGGAGCCAGGTCGGTGTTGCGGTCGTTCTCGTAGCTCGTGGCGCCAAGGCGTGTGCCACGTAGTGCGCGTTCGGCCATAGATTCTTTGCCTCCGGGCGCTTGACTTCGACTATGTCAACGGCAAGTACGTCAACAAGATTCCCGCCTGGCGCCCCGTCCAACCGTGCTGTGTCGCTGCGCTAGGGCGTGTCTGGTAACAATCGACAAGTTTCGGCCCCGGCGCTCCGGCTCAGATGCGGTGCGCGCTGTTGCTCACGCCAGGCCACGCCCGCGACAGCAACCATCCGTGCCGGCCAGCTGACGCTGCGCGTCGGTATAAATAGAATAAACCGCGCAAATCATCCCTGACGGATCAACAGGAGGGCCGCGTCGCTAACGCCAGGCCGGCGCCGGCGCAGGCGGCTCCGGCCCTGCCGGGACTACCGGGTAACCGGGACGCAACTAATTTTCCGTGATCATGACCGTGATCATGATCACGGAAGTTTGGCCATGTCAGAGGGTCCGTCTGGTGGCTCGTGATCAGGATCGGGGAGCCTTTTCCGGCATCGTGGGGGAGAGTTCTCAGTCCGGGGAACTGCCAGTGTGGGGGCGGCAGGTGCGATGTTCCGTGATCATGTTCGCGGGCATGATCACGGAAAATTAGTTGCGTCCTGACCTGGGTGATCTTCCGTGATCATGATCTGGATCATGATCACGGAAACATGCACCGGTCCCTGCGGCTGCCGCGCGGCTCGTGATCAGGATCGGGGAGCCTTTCCGGCATCATGGGGAGTTCTCGCTCCGGAGTTTTTTCAGTCAATAGCACTAGAAATACTCCCTTAAGTGAAAAGTCCACCGATAACTCAGCGTAAGTCTCCCCGCTGACCCGCCGGAGCTCGCCTCCAAGGTCCCGGGTCACCCGACAGGCTGCAGAGGCCGTGCGGGCTTCCGTAGTTATCATGACATGCCTCATGATCACGGCACATCGCGCCGGTACTTGATGCTGTCGGGTGGCCCGGGATCTTGGAGCCGAGCTCCGGTGGCCCAGCTGCGGCGAGACTTTTTTCCTGAGTTCCCGGAGAGTTCCCGGCTCCGGCGCGGAGACTTCTCGTTGTGCGGAGGTTTTTCGTCATATAGCACGGTAAAGGCTCCGTGAAACGAGAACTCTCCGCAGCAAACGACGGAGTACGCTCCGCGATCATGCAGGCGGCGCGGGAACTCCCGCGATCATGCAGGCGGCGCGGGAACTCTCCGCGATCAACGGGCCGGGCAACGCCGCACCGCCGGAACCGGGCCAAGGCTGACTCCGCAAGAACCGCATCGCGTCACCTTGCGGGGCCGCGACTGGTCCTGCTCAGGCGCGCGGGTGCCACTGGCCCCGGTTGGTCATGACGTCGCGCAGGAGCTCGGTCTGGTCGGTCATGATGCCGTCCACACCCAGGTCGAGCAGGGAGGATATGGTTGCGGCGTCGTTCACCGTCCAGATGTGCACGGCCAGGCCGGCGGTGTGCGCCCTGGCGATGAGCGGGGCCGATGCCATGCCGATCGGCAGCTGAGCGCACCTGACGCCGCGCCGGGTGAACGCGGGCGCGAGCACCTGGCCGGGCAGGCCGGACCGCAGCGCGGCGGCACCGACCGGCGAGGTCGCCATGCAGACCGGCCGGTCGAGCAGCCGCCGTGTCGCGCTGAGCCTGGCCGCCGAGAACGAGGTGATGCAGACCCGGTCCCAGGTCCCCGTCCTGCGGATCAGGTCGGCCAGGGGCCGCGCGGCCGGCGCGTCCTTCACGTCGATGTTGAACCGCACGTCCGGCCACGCGCCGAGCAGGTCCTCAAGCAGCGGGACCCGGTCGGTCCCGGCGATCTTCGCCTCGGCGACGACCTTGGCGGGCAGGCTGGCGATCGCCCCGGCCCGGTCGGTCACCCGGTCGAGCGTCTTGTCGTGGAAGGCGACGAGCACGCCGTCGGCGGTGGCGTGCGCGTCGGTCTCGAGATAGGCGTAGCCCAGCTTGACCGCGTGCTCGAAGGCCCGCCAGGAGTTCTCGGGGAAGTGGGAGGCGCCGCCGCGGTGAGCGAACGCGATCGGCGTCGGATGATCAAGAAAGCCGCCCATCACGCTCACCTTCCAGCGCCAGCGCCTCGGATACGGCGGCCCCGGTTCCGGCGGCCCCGGTTCCGGCGGCCTCGGTTCCGGCGGCCTCGGGCTCGGCGGCAACCCACTCCCGGCGCCGCGCCTCGGCCAGCGCGATCGCCGTCGCGGCGGCTACGTTCAGTGACCCTACGCGGCCTACCTGCGGTATGTAGGCAACATGGTCGGCGGCCGCGAGCAGCGCGGGCGAGCAGCCCCGGTCCTCATGACCCACCGCGACGCAGATGTCGCCGTCCAGGCCGGCGCGGTGCAACGGCACCGCGCCGTCGGCCTGCTCGATTACGACGAGCCGCAGCCCAGCTTCCCTGATCTGGGCTGCCGCCTCGGCGGGGCTGGTCACCTGCTCGATTGTCAGGTAGCGGCCGGTGCCGAGCGAGGTCTTCCGCGCGGACGGATGCATCGGGTCGGCTGCCTCGCCGCACAGCCAGAGACGCTCGACCCCGAAGGCGGCCGCCGTCCTGATGATCGACCCGAGGTTGAATGGCTGGCTCACCGACTCGAGCAGCAGGCAGACCCGCGCCCCCGTGGCCCGCCGCCAGGTCCTGTTGATCCGCTTGACCTCGGTCGGCCCGAGCTGGCGGCTCACTGCCCGACCCGCGCCTTGGCCGGGCTGACGCGCAGTATCCGGTACCCGGCCCTGGCCGCGAGGCGCTCGGCAGTCCACCCGGCCTGAGCCAGCCAGTCCTGGAGAGAGTCGGAGCCAAGATTGCGTTGCACAACCAGATACGCGGCCGCTTGCGGGGCGAGCCGGCCTAGCCAGCCGGACAGCAGCTCGTGCAGCGCGGTCTTGCCGATCCTGATCGGAGGGTTGCTCCAGATGAGATCGAGGCCGGCCGGGATCGCGGGATCGCCGGGCGGCGCGCACGTGACGTTGGCGAGCCCGGCCCGCTGCGCGTTCCCGGCGGTAAGGGCGAGGGCCCTGTGATTGACATCGACCGCCCAGACGCGGGCGGCGGGGGAGCGCGCCGCCATCACGAGGGCGAGCGGGCCGTAGCCGCAGCCCAGATCGAGCAGCTGCCCGCCCGCCGGCGGCGGCGGCGCGGTGTCGAGCAGCAGCCTGGTGCCGGGATCGAGGCGGCGCGGCGAGAAGACGCCGGCGTCCGTGGCGAGCTCGAGATGGACGTCGGGGAGCAGCACGTGGACCAGGCCTGGCCGGTGCGGGGCAGCCGGGTCGGCCGCGAAGTACTGCTCGCTCACTGGCTGACGGCTGGCCTGGCGGTCGCGCCTGGCGGCGCGGTGACCGGGTCGATGTAACGGCGGCTTACCCAGCGCTCGACCACGAACGTCAGGATGGGAATAGTGCCTGCCGCCAGCACGATGATGGTGCCGACGCTCGCGGTCCGCATCCGGACGAGCCTCGTCATGGCGAACGCGACGACGATGTAGATGATGTAGAGCACGCCATGCGCGGTGCCGACGACCTTGGCGACCGCGTCCTGGTGCGCGAACACCTGCAGCGGTATCCCCACAAAGCACAAGATGATCAGCATGGTCCCGGTCACGTAAGCCATGACCCGGTACGCGCGCACCACTACAGCGCGGAGCCTGTCGGCGTCCACCTCGTCCTCCTAGCGCCTGCCGCGATGCCGTGGCGCGGCGTTGCCGAGCTCGGCCAGGTAGGCGTTGTACTCGGCGAGTTCGGTTACCTCGTCCTCGCTGAGGTCGTCGTCGTCCCCGGCAATGGTCCTGCCGCCAGTTGCCCTGCTGCCGGCCCTGGCGAGCTGCCGCTCAGCCAGCGAGCCTGCTTCGGCAGCGGCGGTGCCGGAGACGGCCGTGCCGCCAGCGGCGTTGCCGCTCACGGCGGCGCCGCCGTCGGCGGTTTCCTCGCGGCCGGCCGGGCGCAGTTCGTCCCGGACCGTCTTGACCCAGAACACCGCGCCGAAGACCGCGAACACCGGCCACTCAAATGTATAGGCCCAGCTCAGCGCGTTGCCGCCGATCGCGCGACGGAACTGCCAGTCACCTAGCCAGAGCATGCCGGCGAAAGCCACGACGGCGAAGAGGTGCCAGCTGAGCCACCGCGGGGTAAAAAGCACCCGCCAGCGCGGCGCAGCCGGTGTATCGGACATGACTTGAGCCTAGCGTTGGTTTTTCGATGCCATCACGGGCGGGGTTAATCCCCGCATCCCGATTACAGCGCGTCACTACACCAAGGAAACGGGGGCGTCGGTAATAATGCAAGCTATGCCTATCTTGCTGCCAGGACGGAAAGCGGGCCGGCTGCCTGGCCAGATCGATGACCTGCGAGGACCAGCCAAGGGCGTGCTGATGCTGCCCATGGCTTTGTCCTGGCCCGGCATGCGCGAATGCGATGTGACCGACGAGCCGACCAGGCGCAGCATGTACGCCATGCTGCTGTCCCAGGGGACTCGCAACGACATCGTCAGGTTCGTCAACCCGTCGCTGCTGATCCAGGACTGGCCCGTCATCGCCGAGTCGCTCGAGCCCAAGCTGCGCCGCTCGTGCGAGAAGCAGTTCGCGCTGGGAGACGTGCTAGCCGGGCAGCCGGGCTAGACCGGCCACGGTAGCCTGACCGCGTGCGAAAGTACGTCATACTCGGCGTCCAGGGCAGCGGCAAGGGCACGCAGGCCGGGCTGCTGGCCGCCGACCTGGATCTGGTCCACATCGCCGTCGGCGACATCTTCCGCTGGAACGTGCAGCAGCACACCAAGCTGGGCGCCCAGGTCAGGCGCACGATGGCGGCCGGCCTGCTGATCGGCGACGACCTGGTGGAAGGCGTCGTGCGGCAGCGGCTCGGCGAGCACGACTGGAACTACGGGTTCATCGTCGACGGGTTCCCCAGGAATGAGCGCCAGGCCGAGTTCTTCCTGGAGAGCTACGACATCGACGGGGTAATCCACCTCGACTTGCCGGACAGCGAGGTCAGGCGGCGGGTGCTCGCCAGGCGGCTGTGCTCGGGCTGCGGCATGGATTACAACCTGCTCGCCAGCAGCCCGCGCGAGGCCGGCCGCTGCGACGCCTGCGGCGCGACCCTGGTGCGCAGGGAGGACGACACCGAGGAAGCGCTGGCCGTCCGGCTCCGCGAGTACCACGAGAAGACCAACCCGGTGCTCGACATCTTCCGCCGCAAGGAGTATGTGGTCACCGTCGATGCCCGGCCCGAACCCGAGCCTGTGCAGCAGGAGATCAGGAAGCAGCTGGACCTGCCGCCTTACCCGGATGCCGCGCGAGTGCGGTAAGCGCGGCTGCGATAGCTGCGGGACTTGGCGCGCGACCCGCATACGGCCATGCTGCACCAGCAGCCGGTCCTGGTCGGAGAGCGGTCGTAGAACGCCCACTGGCAGTCGTCGGCGCCGCACACCTTGAGCCGGGCCCAGGTGCCTGCGGTCGCGGCGCGATGATGGTGACGGAGCAAGGGAGCGGAGTCATGAACGAGTTCGTGATGATCGGGGTTCCGAGCAGTGCTGGCGCCCATCACGCTGGCCAGGACCTCGCGCCAGGCGCACTGCGGGCGGCCGGCCTCGCCGGCAGGCTGACGGCGGCGGGCGTCAAGGTGACCGATGCTGGTGACTTGCCGGGGGCGGTCTTCACGGCCGACCGGGCAGCGCCGGCGGGGCGCAACCTGCAGGCGGTAGTCAGGGTGGCCAGCGAGGTCGCCGGCGCGGTCGCCGAGGTGGCGGCGTCCGGCCGGGTGCCGCTGGTGCTCGGCGGCGACTGCACGATCACCATCGGCGCGGTGGCCGGGTTCAGCCGGGTCGATCCCCAGGTCGGCCTCGTGTACGTCGACGGTGATCCTGACCTCGGCGTCCCAGGCGACGGTTCGGGCATCTTCGACTCGATGGGCATCTCCCACCTGCTCGGACGCGGCGCGCCAGAACTATCCGGCGTCGGCGGCCCGGCGCCGCTGCTTACGCCGGACCGGCTGGCCATCGTAGGCCCTGACCCAAGGGAGACGACTGACGAGGACCGCCAGTACCTGGCCGACCTGGGCGTGAGCCTTGCCGAGGCGCCCGCGTTCATCGCTGACCCGGCGGGCGCGGCCAGGCAGGCACTCGCCGCCGTCAGCGGCTCGGCCAGCCGGGTGCTCGTGCATTTCGATGTGGACGTCGTGGATTCGGGTGACCTGCCGCTCGGCAACTACCCGCATTACGGCTCGGGCGTGAGTCTCGACGACGCCCTGAGTGCCGTCGCCACCCTGCGCGCTGACCCGGCTTTCGCCGGCCTGGTGATCACCGAGATCAACCCGACCTATGACCCGGCCGGCAAGGAACTCGACCGACTGGTCAAAGGCCTGGCCGCCGCCCTGGCCCCCTAGCCTGGCAACGACGGCTGAGCAGCAGCGAGGAGGAGGAGGTCTTGACGCTTGCCCGCCCGCCACTCTACCTTTAACTATGATTATAGATAAAGGGGTTAGAGGTATGAGGCGCTCGGGCGCGCCCTGGCGCCTGGCATGAACGTCCTCGAGACCCGCGGGCTGGGCAAGCGCTATCGGGGCAACTGGGCGTTGCGGGACTGCGCGCTGGCCATTCCCGCCGGCCGGGTCGTCGCGCTGGTGGGGCCGAACGGGGCAGGCAAGACCACGCTGCTGAATCTCGCGGTCGGCCTCGCCGCACCAACCACTGGCGAAATCCGGGTGCTTGGCGACGAAAGGCCAGGTTCCCGGGCGGCACTGGCCAGGATCGGCTACGTAGCCCAGGAAATGCCCCTCTACCGGTCACTGTCCGTAGCTGACACCCTGCACCTGGCCAGGAACCTGAACAGGACCTGGGACCAGAGTTACGCGATGAGCCGGATGGCCGATCTTGGCATACCTTTCAACCGGGCGGTTGGCAATCTTTCCGGCGGTCAGCAGGCACAGCTTGGGCTTGCGATCGCGCTGGCGAAGCGCCCGCGCGTTCTTATCCTGGACGAGCCGATGGCCAGGCTCGACCCGCTGGCCCGGCACGAGCTGATGGCCACGCTCATGGCGGCCGTGGCTGAGCAGCAGCTCTCGGTGATCTTTTCCTCGCACGTGGTGTCCGAGCTCGCGCGCCTCGCCGACTACCTGATCGTGCTCAGCTACGGCCGGCTGCAAGTCGCCGGCGGCATCGATGAGCTGCTCGCAGGCCATCAGGTACTGACCGGTCCGGCTGACAAGATCGAACAGCAGGCTGAACGGCTTGCCGCCGTGCATCTCACCCGGACTGGGCCGATCGCGCAGCTGCTGGTCAGAGCCCCGGCCGAGGCCGAGCTTGGCCTCGAAGGCTGCACCGCCAACAAGGTCGGCCTCGAGGAACTCGTACTCGGCTACCTGCGGCACCCGGGCGCCAGGGCGCTGCCAGGTCCAGCGCAGTCCAAGCGGCCAGTGGCCGCGTCATGACAGCCGCGCCGACAACGCCCGCGCCCATGACAAGATCCGCGCCCGCGACAACATCCGCGTCAGCGACAGCGGTCAGGCTCGCGTGGGTCACCTGGCGACAGCACAGGAGAAGCCTGATCGCCATGCTCGCCTTGTTCGCGATGGCGGACCTGGTTCTGCTGTTCACGGGGATCACGATTCACTCGGAGCCGCTCGCGGCCAGGCCGCGCATCTGGACGACGGCGCTCGCGCACGTGGGTGGCGGCTCCGATTACGGATACCTGACGTTCCTGGCGCTGCTGCCTTTGGCCGTCGGCGCCTTTGCCGGAGCCCCGGTGATCGTCTCTGAGCTTGAGTCGGGAACGGCGCGATTCGCCTGGACGCAAGGCTACGAGCGGGTACGGCTCGTTGCCGCCAAGCTCGCGATCATCGCTGCCATTCTGGCGGGCGGGGCGGCCAGCCTCGGCCTGACCTTTCAGTGGTGGTTCGCGCCGTTTTCCCGCCTGCGGTTCGGCGAGCCCGCGTTCAGCATTTACCCGCCGACGCTCATCGGCTGGACGCTCGGCGCCTTCGCGCTTGCCGTCCTGCTCGGCTTGGTCTGCCGCGGCGTGCGGGCCGCGGCGGCGGCGGCGATGCTTCTGGCACTCGCAGCGGACTATGCCCTGAACCGCCAGACGCTTGTCGGCGCGCCCGCCGGCGTTCCGCCTGCTGGCGGGTTCTGGTCGTTCCAGTTCATCGAGGCGGGCGTGGTGCTCGCGGCCGCCGTCGTCTTCGCGGCCGTCGCCATGCTGTTCGTGCGCAGGCCGCGGATCGCCCGGCCCCCCGTTGCCGGCGCCGTTGCCGGTGCTTTGCCAGCCGAGTATGTCCGGGCTGACCGGGTTCCGGCTGTGTCGGCTGCGCCCGCGTCGGCTGCGCCGGCGCGGCTGGCGCCGATCACCGGCAGGCGCAGGCTCGCGATGGCCTGGATCACGTGGCGGCAGCATCGGCTTGGCCTGTCCGTCATGGCGGCGTTCGCCGCCGTCATAGCGTTCTACCAGGTCAAGTACTGGATCAGGGTGAGCGGCGCCTACCACGCCATCTCGGCGCATGGCTGCCATGTCAAGTCGCTGCCGTGCTTCGCCAATTGGGTCAGGCTGACTTCCTATCCCCGGGTCGAATTGACTCTGGCGCTCCTGGGGCTCGTCGGCCTGATCGCGATGGAGTTCGGCCCGACGGTCGGCCGCGAGTTCGAGTGGGGCACGGACCGCCTGCTCTGGACCCAGGGCGTCGGGCGGGTCGGGTGGACGGCGGGCAGGCTGGCCACGCTGACCGCCTTCATCCTGGCGATCGCGCTGCCGGTGGCGTTGCTGGCCCCCCTCTCGATCGCGCCGGTCGAGCGGATCGGCTTCGCCAGCCGCTGGACGTTCTCGGTGTTCCTCACCGGTGCTCCCTTGTACCTGTCGCTGATCGCCTGCGTGCTCGCGCTGGCGATGCTGGCAGGGGTGGTGATCAAGCGCACGCTCGGGGCCATGGGCGTCATCTTCGGCGGCTTGGTGCTCGGCGGCTTGGTGCTCGGCGTCCGGCTGGCTGACCTGTACGGCCGGCTGCTGTCGATCGGCATCAGGGTCGGTCCCGGCTCGCCGGTCGACCCGCAGCAGCTGGTCGCGGGCTTGTCCAGGCCGTATCCGAATCCGGCCGGCGTAGGTCCCCCGGGAAGCTGGGTCACCCGCGGCTGGTACGTGGGCCGGAAGGGTGCCACGCTCAGCCAGGCCGCCGCGGCCAAGGTCACCGAGCACCTCCCGGCCGGCACAGCCTTCCGGCCTCAGCTGACGGCGGCCTGGCTGGCCAGGCAGCACCTGCGCTACCTGGTGGCGTATCAGCCCGCTGACCGGTTCTGGCTGTTCCAGTGCATCGCCGCCGCGTGCCTGCTCGCGGTCGCGGCCATGGCGTGGGCGGCGACGCTGTGGGTCGTCAGGTCGAGCAGCAGGTGACGCTGGGCGGGCGTGCTGTTAGGACCTTGCCGGGGCGCGGCCGGCCGAACAGCAGCGGGTAGGGCCAGGTTGCTGTTCATTCGCGCCTCCGGGTAGGCCGGACCCTGGCTCTGATCTCCTTGACGGCCTGCCGACGGCGCTCTACTCTTTAACTATGACTATAGATAAACGGTCTAACACCGGAAACGCGGGCGGGGATGGTCACGCGACAGGGGCTGGAGCGGGGGCGGCGATTGGGTTCCGGCTTGAGGCTGGGTCGGGGGTGCCGACCTACCTGCAGCTCGTGCATCAGGTCGAGCAGGCGTTGCGGCTGGGGTACCTGGCCGTGGGGGACCGGCTGCCGACGGTCAAGGAGGCCGTGGAATCGCTGGCGATCAATCCCAACACGGTGCTGAAGGCGTACCGCGAGCTTGAACACCGAGGCCTGGCGCAGGGGCGGCCAGGGCAGGGCACGTTCATCTGCGGGACGCTGCGGCAAGCTGGCGTCGCTCAGCAGGCCGCCTTGCGCAAGAGCCTGACCCGCTGGCTGGTCGAGGCCGACGAGGCTGGCCTTGACCCCGATGGCATGGAGGCGTTGTTCGCGGCGTCCTTGCAGGATTTTCTTGACCGCCGCGGCGAGTCCCGCCCGGGTCGCGGCGGCGTCGGCGCTGGCAAGCGGAACGGGGCGGTGGCATGAACGCGATCGAGTGCCATTGCGTGGCCAAGCGCTACATGCGCACGTGGGCGCTGCGTGACTGCGGCCTGACCATCCCGGCCGGGCGGGTGGTGGCCTTGGTCGGGCCGAACGGAGCCGGCAAGACCACCCTGCTCAACATGGCTGCCGGGCTGATGCGGCCGACCGGAGGGCGCCTCACGGTGCTTGGCGGCGAACGACCGGGGTCCGAAGCCGCTCGTGCTGGCATAGCCTTCGTGGCCCAGGATGCCCCGCTCTACCGGCATCTGCCCGCCGGGGACATGCTGCGCATCGCCGCGAACCTCAACCTGACCTGGGACCACCAGCGTGCCACCAGGCGGCTGGCTGAACTCGGCATCCCGCTGACCAGGAAGATCGGCGCGATGTCGGGCGGGCAGCGGGCTCAGCTGGCGCTGACGATCGCCCTGGCCAAGCGTCCTGAGATGCTGATCCTCGACGAGCCGCTGGCCAGTCTTGACCCGCTGGCCCGGCACGAGTTCATGGCCTCGCTGATGGCGGCGGTGGCCGACGACGGGCTCACGGTCGTGTTCTCATCGCACGTCATCACCGAGCTCGAGCGGATCGCCGACTACCTGGTCGTGCTGAACCAGGGCCGGCTGCAGGTCGCTGGCCCGGTCGACGACCTGCTGGCCAGGCACCGAATTCTGACCGGGCCTGGCGGCGAGACACTGATCGATTCAGGCAAGTACGCGGTCGTCGAGACCAGACGGGCGGGCGCGCAGACCCACCTCCTGGTCAGAGCGGCCACGCCGGGCGAGCCGCCACCACCTGACTGGCTCAGCCAACCCGCCGGCCTTGAGGATCTGGTGCTCGGCTACCTGCGCGACCCGGGGGCCAGCGCGCTGCAGGCCCCGGCAATGGCCTCGACGACTCAAGGAGCGACCGCGTGACCGCCGCGACAACGACCGCGAGCAGCCGAGACCGCGCCGGATACGTTGGCCCTGCCCGCTTGTGGCGCAGTCTCGGCTGGAACACCTGGCGGCAGCACAGGACCATCTTCCTCTGGGTCATCGGCGCCTTCATCCTGGCCGCGGTGCTGATGGCGGCCACCGGACCAGCGCTGCACGGTCTCCCGTCCGTGCGGCGCTCCGGATCGCTGCTCAGCGCCAACTATGACTCCAGCGCTGCCCGTATCGCCCTGGAGGCCGTGCTAGCCCTGCTCGTGTTGTCGCCCGTGCTCGCCGGAGTCTTCCTCGGCGCCCCGCTGGTCGCTTCGGAAGCCGAGCACGGCACCACGAGAATCGCCTGGACGCAGGGGATAGGCCGCCTGAAGTGGTTCGCCGCCCAGGTAGTTCCCGTTGCGGTGCTGCTGGCGCTCGCGGGCGCTGGCCTCGGCCTCGAGTTTCGCTGGTGGGCACATCCGCTGGGCTTTGAAGAATGGAACGCCTGGCTCTTCAGCCTCAATCCGCTGCCGCTAGCGGCCTGGCTTACCGGCGGATTCAGCCTGGGAGTGCTGCTCGGCGGCGCCATCAGGCGCATTGTCGCTGCCATGGCCGCCACGGCCGCCTGCTGTGGCGCCTTGATGTTCTTCGTAGCGGCGTTCTGGCGGGACAACTACCTGCCGTCGCTCATCCGGGTCACGGCTGCTGAGGGCAACGGCCTCGTCTTCTCGGGCACTCTCACGCGGTCACCGGGGCCTGAGATCATCGGATCGACATACAGGTGGCCGGGCGGGCGCCTGGTCAGCGATGCTGACCTGAACAATCATCCTGCGTCGTGGTACACCGCCCATCACATCCAGCTCTGGGTTAGCTATCAGCCCGCGAGCAGGTTCGGCCTGTTCGAGCTCATTGAATTCGGCTGGCTGATCGCCTTCTCGGCGATCCTCATCGGCGCGGCGACGGTCCTGATCCGCCGCCGGGCCGCGTGACGGGATGCCCATGACGACCCCGACCATGATGACCGCCCCGGCTCCGACACGGCACTCGCCGGCTAGCAGGCGCCTGGCGTGGAATACCTGGCGCCAGCACCGCATCACGCTCATCGTCTTGATGGCCGGCTTCATCAGCTGCATGATCTGGCTGGGCGTGCACGGGCTGCAGGCTCACGCCGCGTACGGCGAGTACCTGACGCGCCATTGCCTGACCAGTAGCAGCCTTCGATGTAACCGTATTTTCGCCCGGGTTCAGGATGCCACCAGGGTCGGCGGCCTGCTGCCCTGGCTCATCGGCGTCTTTATCGGCGCGCCGCTCGCGGCCCGCGATCCGCTACTGGATCGGCTACCAGCCCGCTGGCCGGTCTGGCTGCTCGAGGCCAGCTGGGCGGCGATCCTGGCCGCGCTGGCCGGGCTCCTGGCGTGGGCGGCCATGCTGGCGGGCCGAGTCCAGGGCGATTTGCTCCGCATCCGGCATCGGTTCACGCACTCGCGAGGCCGCCAGAGGGCGAGCGCGTTATAGATCACCTTCAGGTTCGGGGTCACTGGTTCCCGCACATGGCCATAATCTGGCCATGTGCGGGAAATCTCGATCTTCAGCGGCTCCGCTCACCGGCACCTGGCGGCGGAGATCTGCGGGCACCTGGGCGTACCCTTGCAGCCGGCGACCGTCCGGCGGTTCGCCAACGACTGCCTGGAAGTTCAGTTGCAGTCCAATTGCCGTGAACGCGACGTCTTCCTGATCCAGCCGCTCGCCGCCCCTGTGCAGGAGCACCTGGTCGAGTTGCTGCTGATGCTGGACGCGGCGCGCGGCGCCTCGGCGGCACGGGTGACGGCGGTGATACCGCACTACGCCTACGCCAGGTCCGACAAGAAGAACATGCCGCGCGTGTCGATCGGCGGGCGCATGGTCGCCGATCTGCTGGTGACCGCCGGCGCCAGCCGGGTGCTGACAATGACGCTGCACTCGCCGCAGGTGCACGGATTCTTCTCGGTGCCGGTCGACCACCTGCACGCGCTGCGCGAGATCGCGGCCCACTTCCGCGGCCTCGACCTCACCAACACGGTCGTCGTCTCACCTGATCTGGGCAACGCCAAGCCGGCCGCCGCGCTCGCGCGCATGCTCGGGCTGCCTGTCGCCGCCGGCGCGAAGGAAAGGCTCAGCGACGAGAAGGTCATCATCAGCTCGATCATCGGCGACGTAGCCGGGCGGAAGGTGATCATCATCGACGACGAGATCGCCAGGGGCACGACGATCATCGAGTTGCTCGGCAAGCTGCGCGACCATGGCGCCCGGTCGGTGCGGATCGCCTGCACGCACGGGCTGTTCTGCGACAACGCGCTCAAGCGGATCTCGGCCTGGCCCGAGGTAGAGCAGATCGTGTGCACCAACACCGTCGCGATCGCCGAGTCCGAGCGCGACGACAAGCTGCACAATATCTCCGTGGCGCCCGCGCTCGCTGAGGCGATCAGGCGGATCCACGAAGGCGAGTCGGTCAGCGCCCTGTTTGATCCCCATACGTAGCGCGCACCCAGGCCGCGATCTGCGCCCGCGAGCTGACCCCGAGCTTGGCGGAGATGTTAGCGATGTGCCTGGCCGCGGTCGCCGGCGTGACGAACAGCCGCTCGGCGATGTCCTTGTTGCTGCTGCCCGCCGCGATCAGGTCGGCGATCTCCCGTTCCCTGGGCGTCAGCGCTGCATCAGGCGCCGCGTGCGACCCCGCCGAGCCGGCCCGGCCCGCACGGCCCGCACGGCCCGCGCCGACGGACAGCGCCAGCGTGACCGCCTCATCGCTGGTCAGCGCGGAACCCTCCGCCAGCAGCTGGCTGGCCGATCCCTCGCCAAGCGAGCCGGCCGCGGCCAGCACCGGCCCGGTCCGGTTGCCGGCGGGCAGCCCGGCCTCCTCGCGCCGCGCCGCCGCCGCGCCCGCCAGCCGCACGGCCGCCGCCATCTCGTGCAGCTCGATAGCCAGTGCCGCGAACGCCTCGATGCCGCGGATCACGCCGATCCTGCTGCCGGCCTGCTGGCTCAGCTCGAGGCTGGCCCCGAGGTGCTGCCTCGCCAGCGGCAGGTCACCCTGGCTCATCGCGATCCGGCCGAGGCCGGCCTGGCACCGGGCGATCTCGGGCTTCGCCATGATCTCGCGCAGGATGCCGAGCGCCTTCTCGTACCGCTGCCTGGCCTGATCGAGGTGCCCGGTAAGCCGGGCCAGGTCCCCGAGCCCCATCAGCGCCCTGGCCGCGCCCCACTGCTGGTCGATCTCGTCGGCGATCTCCAGCGCGGTCTCCGCCAGCTGCTTGGCCTGGTCAAGATCGCCGAGGAAGGCGGCGGCAGCGGCCAGCGTGCCGGCCGCGTACCCCTCATTCCACCGGTCGCCGGCGCTTGGCCACGGCAAGCGCCGCGTCCGCCCTGGCTACCGCCTCGTCGAGATCCCTGGCGTGCAGCGCGACCTCGGCAAGCAGGTTGAGCGCGGACGCGGCCCAGAACGCCGACTCCTCCGCCTGGCATAGCGCCAGCCCGTCGGTCGCGAACTGGCGGGCGGCGTCCGGGTCGGTCGCCATCGCGAGCTGAGCCCGGCCGACCAGCCCGGCGCCGAGCACCGGCTCGCGCACCCCGGAGCGGTCCGCGGCCAGGAAGGCATCCGTCCAGTTCGCGCCCTCGGCGAACGAGCCCTGGACGATCCAGCCCGGCCGCATCGACACGCAGACCCGCAGCCCGGCCTCGATGTCGCCGTCGGCCAGTGCCCGGGCGAGCACCAGCCGCACGTTGGCGTTGTCGGCCTCGAACCGGTGAATCGCGTCGACCCTGACCGACCAGGTCGCCGGCACCCGGGCCATGCCGATATTGGACAGGTCCTCGGTTTCTGACACCGCGTACCGGCGGAACCGCACATGCAGGTCATCGGACTCGCCAGTCTGCTCAAGCTGCTCGGCCGCGTACTCGCGGATCGTATCGAGCATCCGGTACCTGGTCTTGCCGCGTCCGATGTGCTCGGTGATCACCAGTGACTTGTCCGCGAGCCCGGTCAGCACGTCCAGGACATCAGCGGGGTCGAGTTCTCCGCCCGAGCAGACGGACTCGGCCATCTCGAGCGGCCAGTCAGCGAACACCGACAGCCGGCGGAGCAGGATCCGCTCGGCGGGTGACAGCAGGTCATAACTCCAGTCGATGGCCGCGCGCAGCGTCCTGTGCCTGGCCGGGGCGGTCCGGTCGACCGAGCTGAGCAGCTTGAACCGGTTGCTGAGCCTGGTCGCGATCTGCTCGACCGACAGCGCCCGCACCCACGTCGCGGCAAGCTCGATCGCGAGCGGCAGCCCGTCAAGTGAGCGGCAGATGGCGATCACCGCGTCCACGTTGGCCGCCGTGAGCTTGAACCCCGGCTTGGCGGCCGCCGCCCGGTCCGCGAACAGCATGACGGCGTCGGAAGTAGTCAGGCCCCCCGCCCCGGCTGGGGGAGGCAGAGTCGGCAGGGAAAGCGGCGGCACCTGCCAGACGATCTCCGCGGCGACCCGCAGCGGCTCCCGGCTCGTGGCGATCATCCGCAGCCCGGGCGAGCTGGCCAGCAGCCAGTGGCAGACCTGCGCGCACGAGTCGATCAGGTGCTCGCACGTGTCCAGGCAGATCAGCATCCGGCGTGACCTGAGCGCGTCAGCCAGCGTCGCCGCCAGCGGACGCCCGGGCTCTTCGGTCACGCCGATCACCGTGGCGATCCGGGACGCGACCAGTTCAGGCTGGCGCAGGTCGGCCAGTTCCACGAACCAGGCGCCGTCCGGATAACCGGAGGCGAGATCCGTCGCCAGCCGCACCGCCAGCCGCGTCTTGCCGATCCCGCCCGCGCCGCACAGGGTCAGCGCGCGGGCGGAGGAAGCGAGCACGCGCAGCTCCCCGAGCTCGGCGGCACGGCCGATGAAGGCACTGAACTCCGTACCGGACGCCCCGTGCAGACCAGCCCCCTGCTGACCAGCCCCGTTCAGACCAGCCCCGTTCAGACCAGCCCCGTTCAGACCAGCCCCGTGCAGACCAGCACCGCGAAGACCAGTATCCATAACCGCCGCCAGGAGGTGATTTATTACCCCACGGTAGCGCCTCAGGCAAGTGTCTGGCCGGTGACGCGCTGCTCAAGCGCCAGCAGGAAGCGCTTGCGGTCAAGGCCGCCGCCGTAACCGGTCAGGCTGCCGTTGGCGCCGACCACGCGATGGCACGGCACCACGATCGAGATCGGGTTGCGCCCGTTCGCCAGCCCGACCGCGCGCGACGCCGACGGCTGCCCGATCCGCCGGGCGAGCTCGCCGTAGGAGATGGTCTCGCCGTAGGGGATGTCGCACAGGCTGGCCCAGACGGTGCGCTGGAAGCCGGTGCCGTCCAGCTCGAGCGGCAGGTCGAAGTCGGTCAGCTCGCCGTCGAAGTACGCCTCGAGCTGGCTGGCTGCCTTGACCAGGACATCGTCATCGGCGGCGTCGACCCGCTGGCCGAGCGTGCCATCCTCCGGCGGATGGCCGGACACCTCCATGTACAGGCCGGTCAGCTTCCCGTCCTCGCAGACCAGCGTGATCGGCCCGATCGGGCTCTCGACAACGGCGTGCAACCTAGAGGCAGCACTGACTAGCGCAGACATCTGCGTTCCTCTCTGTGTTCATCATCAGTCCGGTGTTCATCATTAGTCCGCCGGGAGGCGGTTGATCGCGTGGTCGGACGTCGCCCACAGGTACTGCACCGCGTATCCGCGCCAGGGCCGCCACGGCTCGGCGCGCCTGGTCAGCGCGGCGGGGGAGCCCGGCAGCCCGAGCGCCCTGGCCGCATGCCTGACGCCGAGGTCGGTGGCCGGGAAGGCGTCGGGGTCGCCGAGGCCGCGCAGCGCGATGACCTCGATCGTCCACGGGCCGAGGCCGGGCACCTGGGCGAGCTGCTGCCTGGCGACTTGCCAGTCAGCGCCCGGGCCGAGGTCCACAGCGCCGTCAGCGATCGCGCCCGCGAGGCCGGCGATCGCCTCTTTCCTGGCCGCCGGCATCGCCATCAGGGCCTGCGCGTCCTCGCTCGCGAGCACGGCCATCCCGGGGAACAGCCTGCTCAGCCCGCCGCCCGCGTCCGTCACCGGCTCGCCCAGCCGGTCGGCCAGCCGCCCCGCGTGCGTGCGTGCGGCCGCCGTCGACACCTGCTGGCCGATGACTGCCCTGATCGCGAATTCCTCGGCATCGACGGTGCGGGGAATCCGCCGTCCCGGTGCCTTGTCGATCAGCGGCGCGAGCGCCTCGTCTTCGCGCAACTGCTCGCACATCGCGACCGGGTCAGCGTCGAGGTCGAGCATCCGGCGGCATCGGCTGATCGCCATCTGCAGATCGCGCAGGTCGCTGAGCGCGAGCTGGCAGGCGACGTGGTCGGGGCACGGCCGCAGGGAAACGACTCCCGGCCCGTGCGGCAACCGCAGCGTCCGCCGGTAGCTCCCGTCACGCCACTCCTCGACCCCGGGTACTGCCGTGGCAACCAGGTGGCCGAACAAATTGTCTGGCCACATCGGTGCCCGGAATGGCAGCCTCAATGAGAGCACGCCGAGCGAGGCGTTGCCGGCCTGCGCCGATGCCGTGTCGCCATGGCTGGCGCGGCCCGCCGCTGGTGCCCCGGCCGCCCGCCGCCTCAGCTCGGTTGGCGACAGCGCGAATACCTCGAGCACGGTGTCATTGAACGTCCTGATCGTGGCGAACCCGGCGGCGAAGGCGATGTCGCCCATGGCCAGCTCGGTTGTTCTCGATGAGCAGCCGTGCGGTCTGCGCGCGCTGCGCCCGGGCCAGTGCCAGCGGGCCGGCCCGAGCTCGGCGTTGAGCTGCCGCTCGATCTGCCTGACGCTGTAGCCGAGCCTGCTGGCGAGTCCTGCAACGCCGTCCGCGTCGACGACGCCGTCGGCAATGAACCGCATGGCCCGCGCGACGAGGTCGGCCCGCTCGTTCCACAGCGGCGAGCCCGGGCTCGCATCTGGCCTGCACCGTTTGCAGGCGCGGAAGCCGGCCTGCTGGGCGGCGGCGACACTGGGGAAAAACCGCATGTTCTGCGGCTTGGGCGTGTTGGCCGGGCAGCTTGGCCGGCAGTAAATGCCCGTTGTCAGCACAGCCGTGAAGAACCAGCCATCAAACCTGGCATCCTTCGACTGAACTGCCCTGACGCAGCGCTCGGCTGTGTCAGCAAGCGCTGTGTTAGCAAGCGCTGTGTCGGCAAGCGCTGTGTTGGCAAACCCCGTCTCCCGCACCTACCCAGTCTCGGTGGTCGGCCGCCGCAGGTCTAGCGAAAATGCGACATGGACGTGGGTACCCGAGCCGCGCCCGGTGCCTGGTGCCTGGGTCGGGCTCATGCCTGGATGGGGCTTGGTGCCTGGATGGGCCGGCTGGTACGTCGCGCGGCAGCGCGGTGCTCGGCTGGGCTGGGCTGGGCTGGGCTGGGCTTGGAGGAGCGTTTTCCGTGTCCCTGGAGGAGGACTTTCGCCTCTAGGAGCATTGACCGGACTATTACACGAAAAGCCTCCTTTACGCGAAATCGCTCCTTCAGGAATCTGAAGACCCACCGTGATCATGACGTGCTCTGGCCTGGACCCGGCAACTCTCCTTCCTGCGAGCGAGAACTCTCCGTGATCATGATGTGCTCCAGACCGGGTCCGGCAACTCTCCTCCGGAAGTACGAAATCCCTCCTCTGATGGCGTGCCTCCCGGGTGATGATCTTGCGGGGGAGGCAATTTTGCGTATTGCGAAAGTTGACTTACCCTGTCGGGGTGACGATGGTCGACAGCGTTGACGCGGACCGGGGGCTGCGCGAGCGCAAGAAATCCGCGACTCGCCGGGCGCTCGGCATCGCCGCGATGCGCCTGGCCATCGAGCGCGGGCTCGACAACGTCCACCCGGATGACATCGCCGCCGCGGCCGGGGTCTCCACCCGCACCTTCAACAACTACTTCGCCAGCAAGTACGAGGCGATCTGCTCGCTGGCCATGGATCGCGGCCGCCTGATCGGCAACGCGCTCCGCGCCCGCCCGCCGGCCGAGTCGCTGCTCGATGCCCTGACCGCCGCGGTCCTGGCGCCCTACCAGGAGGGCGAGCGCGCGCCGGACAAGGAGTGGATCGACGGCGTGCGCCTGGTAGTGAGGTCACCGGCGCTGCAGGGGGAGTTCCTGCGCACCCAGTACGCGGCCCAGCAGGAGCTCTCCGAGGCCATCGCCGACCGGACCGGCGCCGATCCGGCCGCCAGCATGTATCCGAGTGTCATCGCGGGCGCCGTCACGGCGGCCGTGCACGTGGCGCTCGACCGATGGCTGTCGGCTGACCCGCCTACGGCACTCGCGCCCTTGATCAGGCTCGCCATGAGCCAGCTGAAATGCGATTGCGCCACGCCGATAGCGAATTCCCTTGCGATCGGCGTTCCTTTTGCCGATGCTGACACAGCCACCGCCGCTTGCGACATAGCCGCTCCCGAAAGCGAGTCACCGTGCTAATCAGACTGCTCCGTGCGTACCTCAGGCCGTATCGCCGGGACTTGCGGCTCGTGGTGCTGCTGCAGCTGGTGCAGACGCTCGCGACCTTGTACCTGCCGACTTTGAACGCCGACATCATCGACAACGGCGTTATCGGCGGAGACATTCATTACATCGTCAAGATCGGCGGCTTCATGCTGCTGGTCGCGCTGGCGCAGATCGTCTGCGCGATCGGCGCGGTCTTCTTCGGGGCGCGGACGGCCATGGCGCTCGGCCGCGATGTCCGGCTGGCGGTCTTCAAGCGGGTGCACGACTTCTCCGCGCGCGAGGTCGGCCACTTCGGCACGCCGTCTTTGATCACCAGGAACACCAACGACATCCAGCAAGTGCAGATGCTGGCGCTGATGACGTTCACGCTGATGGTGTCCGCGCCGATCATGTGCGTCGGCGGCATCATCCTGGCGCTCAACCAGAACGTGCAGCTGTCGTCGTTGCTCCTGGTCTCCGTGCCGGCGCTCGGCATCGCGGTCTCGCTGATCATCGCGAGGATGCGGCCGCTGTTCAGGCTCATGCAGGAGCGGATTGACCAGATCAACCGGGTCATGCGCGAGCAGATCACCGGCGTACGGGTGATCAGGGCGTTCGTGCGGGACACCAGCGAGCGGGAGCGGTTCGCGGCGGCGAACGAAGGCCTGTACGAGGTCGGGCTCGGCACCGGCCGGCTGATGGCGCTGATGTTCCCGGTCGTGATGCTCGTGCTGAACTTCTCCTCCATCGCCGTGCTGTGGTTCGGCGGTCACAAGGTCGCCAGCGGCGCCATGCCGGTCGGCGCGCTGACCGCGTACCTGACCTATCTGCTGCAGATCCTGATGTCGGTCATGATGGCTACCTTCATGTTCGTGATGGTGCCCCGGGCCGAGGTCTGCGCCGAGCGGATCGTCGAAGTGCTCGACACCGAGCCGGCCGTGCTGCCGCCGCCCGAGCCGGCGACCGTGACCGCGCGAGGTCGGCTTGAGCTGCGGCACGCCGAGTTCCGCTACCCGGGCGCGCAGCAGCCCGTACTGGCCGGCGTCAACCTTGTTGCCGAGCCCGGGCAGGTCACCGCGATCATCGGCGGCACCGGCAGCGGCAAGACGACGCTGATCAGCCTGGTCCCGAGGCTGATCGACGCGACGGACGGCGCCGTGCTCGTCGACGGGGTCAACGTGCGCGACCTCGACCCGAAACTGCTGTCCGACCTGGTCGGCCTGGTGCCGCAGCGGCCGTACCTCTTCTCCGGCACGGTGGCGTCCAACCTGCGCTACGGCAAGCCGGACGCGACCGACGCCGAGCTCTGGCGCGCGCTGGAGATCGCCCAGGCCAGGGACTTCGTCGCGCAGATGCAGGGCGGGCTCGACGCCACGATCTCCCAGGGTGGTACGAACGTGAGTGGCGGGCAACGGCAGCGGCTGTGCATCGCCCGCGCCATCGTCCACCGGCCGGAGATCTACCTGTTCGACGACTCGTTCTCCGCGCTCGACTACGCGACCGACGCCGCGCTGCGGAGCGCCCTCACCCATGAGACAGCGGACGCGACCGTGCTGATCGTCGCCCAGCGGGTCGCCACCATCAGGAACGCCGACAAGATCATCGTCCTGGAAGCGGGGCGGATCGTCGCCCAGGGCACCCACGACGAGCTGATGGCGACCGACGAAACGTACCGGGAGATCGTGCTCTCCCAGCTGACCGAGCAGGAAGCAAAAACAAAGGTGGCGTCGGCGGGGAGGACGGCATGAGCGGGGAAGTGAACGGCCATAACCCCGAGCCAGAGGGCGCGGTGCCGTCTGGACGCAGGAGCGAAGCGACGAGGGAAGACGGCACGCTCGAGGCGCCCGGAGGCGAGGGGGGCCAGCACGGCGAGCGGGTGACCCCGCAGCGTGACTTGCGGCCGAACTCGGGTTTCGGCCCGGGCGGGCGCGGGCCGATGGGCTTCATGGGCGGCATGTCCACCCAGAAGGCGCTCAACTTCAGCGGTTCGAGCAAGCGCCTGCTGCGCATGCTGGCACCCGAGCGCGTGCTGATCACGGTCGCCCTGGTGATGGGCGTTGCCAGCGTGACGTTCTCGGTCATCGGTCCGAAGGTGCTCGGCAACGTCACCAACCTGATCTTCGACGGCTACATCGGCAGCAAGATCCCGGCCGGCGTCACCAAGGCCGAATTCGTCCAGCGGCTCCGCGAGACCGGGCACACCACGCAGGCCAAGCTGATCGGGGCGCTGCACCTGACGCCAGGCCATGGCATCAACTTCGACCAGGTCGGCCGGACGCTGGCGATCGTCGCGCTGATCTACCTCGCCTCCGCGATGTTCGCCACGATCCAGGCCAGGGCCGTCGCTAAGATGGTGCAGCGGGCGATCTACACGATGCGCGAGCAGGTCGAGGCCAAGCTGTCGCGGCTGCCGCTGAGCTACTTCGACCGCCAGCCGCGCGGCGAGATCCTCAGCCGGGTCACCAACGACATCGACAACCTGGCCCAGTCGCTCCAGCAGACCATGAGCCAGGTCGTCACGTCCCTGCTCACGATCGTCGGCGTGCTCGCCGTCATGATCTGGATCTCCTGGCTGCTCGCGATCATCGCCCTCGTTACCGTGCCTGCCTCGGTCTTCCTGGTGACCAGGATCGGCAAGCGCGCGCAGCCGCAGTTCATCAGGCAATGGTCGACGACCGGCAAGCTCAACGGCCACATCGAGGAGAACTTCACCGGCCATTCGCTGGTCAAGGCTTTCGGTCAGTCCGAGGCGTCCATGGCTACCTTTACCGAGCACAACGAGAAGCTCTACCAGTCCAGCTTCAGGGCGCAGTTCATCTCGGGCACGATCCAGCCGGCGATGATGTTCATCGGGAACCTCAACTACGTGCTGGTCGCCGTCGTCGGCGCGCTGCGCGTCGCGACGGGTGCCCTGTCGATCGGCGACGTGCAGGCGTTCATCCAGTACTCGCGCCAGTTCAGCCAGCCGCTCACGCAGGTCGCCAGCATGGCCAACCTGCTGCAGTCGGGAGTCGCGTCGGCCGAGCGGGTGTTCGCGCTGCTTGACGCCGACGAGCAGGAGCCGGACAAGCCCGAGCCAGCGCGGCCCGACCGGGTCGTCGGCAAAGTGGCGTTCAATGACGTGTCTTTCAGGTACTTCCCGAACGTTCCGCTGATCGATCACCTTTCGCTGTCGGTCGAGCCGGGCCAGACCGTCGCGATCGTCGGGCCTACCGGTGCCGGGAAGACCACGCTGGTCAACCTGCTCATGCGGTTCTACGAGGTGGACTCGGGCCGCATCACGCTCGACGGAGTCAACATCGCGGACATGACGAGGGAGGAGCTGCGCTCGCAGACCGGCATGGTGCTGCAGGACGCCTGGCTGTTCGGCGGCACGATCGCGGAGAACATCGCTTACGGCGCGGACAACCCGACCCGCGATGACATTGTCGCGGCTGCGAAGGCGACTTATGTGGACCGTTTCGTTCAAACTCTTCCTGATGGTTATGAGACCGTCATTGACGAAGAGGGCTCGAACGTCAGCATGGGGGAGCGGCAGCTCATTACGATCGCCCGGGCGTTCCTGGCCCGGCCCGCCATCCTGATCCTGGACGAGGCGACGTCGTCGGTGGACACCAGGACCGAGGTGCTGATCCAGCGGGCGATGAACTCCCTGCGCCAGGGCCGGACCAGTTTCGTGATCGCGCACCGGCTGTCGACCATCCGCGACGCCGACACGATCCTGGTCATGGAGCACGGCGAGATCGTCGAGCAGGGCAATCACGCCGAGTTGCTCGCGGCGGACGGCGCCTACGCCCGGCTGTACGCGGCGCAGTTCGCCCAGGCGGCCGTGGAGATCGACGAGCCGGGCATGGCGCCGCTGTAGGCACCGGTCACCGTCTGGCTGCGGGCATGATCAAGGAAAATTGCCCATGCCCTGGAGACCGTCGCGTGACTCATGATCACCTCAGGTTGCATCCCGGGCGCCCGGACCGGGCCGGCGCGGTGCGGTGCGGTGCGGCTTTGCGGAATGGCTTTGCGGGGTAAGCCGGGCTTAGTTTCGGCGGTGCGGGGTTGCCCGGGCCGGTGATCGCGGTTTGTTCCCGCGCCGCAGCATGATCGCGGCGCGTTCCCCGTCGTTTTGCGGCATGATCGCGGAGCGTTCCCGCGCCGCAGCATGATCGCGGAGAGTTGTCCGTCATTTGCGGCATGATCGCGGAGCGTTCTCCGTCGTTGCCGCGGAGAGTTCTCGCTACACGGAGTCTTGACCGTTCTATTTGCGGAAAACCCTCCGCGCAGCGAGAAGTCTCCGCGCCAGAGCCGGAGAAGTCTCCGCGCAGCGGGAAGTCTCCGCGCAGCGGGAAGTCTCCGCGCAGCGGGAAGTCTCCGCGCCAGAGCCGGGAAGTCCCCGGGACCTCGGAAAGCGGTCTCGCCGCAGTCCGCCCACGGGCGGCCTTAGCGAGCAGGGGACGTTTCGGCGGTGCGGGTTGAGAGGCTACGTGCCCAGCCCGAACACCCTGGCCGCATTGCCGCCGAGCGCGGCGGCGAGCTGGTCGTCAGTGCAGCCCGCGGCCTCCAGGGTCGCCGCGAGCGTCGCGGCGTTCTTGCGCACGCTCGGCACGCCGGGCCAGTCGGTGCCGAAGATCATCTTGTCGGCCAGCCGCCGCAGCGAGGAACCGTAGTAGTCGCCGAGTCGCTGCGGCGGCAGCCCGGATACCTCAAGCCACACGTTCGGCCGCATCAGGGCGACGAACGCTGCCTGCGCGTACCACCAGCCGCGCCCTCCGTGAGCTAGCACGACAACGAGCTCGGGAAAATCGCGGAACACCGGGTCGAGCAGCACCGGGTCCGCATACGCGTTGACCGACCCGGCGAACGTGGAGGTCCCGCAGTGGACGATCACCGGCAGCCGGTGAGCCTCCGCCCACGCGTAGGCGGGGTAGAGCATCCGATCGCTCGCCTCGAAGCCGCCGTGCACCGGGTGGATCTTGACGGCGACCGCGCCGAGGCTCGCCTGCCTGGCCAATTCGCGCGCCGGCGGGTAGTGCAGGTGCGGGTTGATGCACGCGACCGGACGGAACCGGGCCGGGTTCTGCGCGACGACCGGAAGCACGTCCTCGATCGGCTGCGTGCCGGTCACCTTCGGGCTGTACTCGCTGAACAGCAGCACGTGGTCGGCGCCCTGCCCGGCGAAGTGCTCATCGAGCGCGGCAGGCACCGGAACACCCTCATGGGTGAACAAGGTGTCCATCGGGGTGCCCGCGCCAAATTGGCGTGCCCATTCCTGCCAGTCACCGGAGAGTGTCGGGAGCTTGGCCACGTGCACGTGGGCGTCGACAAGGAGCTTGCCGTCAATCATCGCGGCCATCGCTTCGGCTCATGCCGCCCACCGTATCGGTGCCGATACAGCGGCCCGCCGTCGTCCGGGCTAGCCGCGGAACGCTGGCCACGCGATGTGCTCCGGCAGGTGATCTGGCGCGTCATAATAGTGGTCGGCAAATCCGGGGCATTTGCCAGCCATTGCCTGGAAACAGCAGCCAGAAGAAGTCGTCGTCGGCAAGAGCCGGTCAGCACCCAGGCGCAACACCTGCCCGGAATGATCGAGAGGACGTGTCGTCATGGGACTCCGCTTCAACCCGCCGCCGAACTGGCCACTGCCTGCCGGTTTCGTGCCGCCCGCCGGCTGGCAGCCCGACCCGGCTTGGCCGCAGGCCCCGGCCGGGTGGCAACTCTGGCTCAACGATGACACCGAGCCCGGCTTCGGCGCGCCTGGCGCGCCTGGCTATGGCGCGCCTGGCTATGGCGCGCCTGGCTACGGGGCGTCAGGCTACGGGACTCCTGGCTACGGGGCTCCTGGCTACGGAGCCCCTGGCTACGGAACGCCCGATGCTTCCGCTCCGCCCGGCGGCTATCCGCAGCAGGCGTACCAGCAGTTCGTTGTCCCGCAGAACACCGGCGTCAACGGCTTCGCGATCGCCGGCTTCATCCTGAGCCTCATCGGCGTCGTGCTGCTGGGCCTTATCTTCAGCATTGTCGGGCTGGTCCAGGTGCGCAGGCGGAGCCAGCGGGGAAAGGGCCTGGCCATCGCGGGCCTCGTGCTGTCGGGGCTATGGCTCGTCATCGTGGCCGTCGTCATCGCGGGCGTGGTCACATCCCAGGTGCACCGCTCAGCTGGCGGCAAGATTACCGGCTCAGGCCATACCGACATCTTGTCGCTGCGGGTCGGGGACTGCTTCCAGAATCCCACCGTGGGCTCGGCAACGGTCAGAGTGGGCCAGGTGACCGCGGTGCCCTGCACGACGCCGCACAATGCTCAGGTCTTCGCGCAGTTCACCGCGACCGACGCGAGCTATCCGGGCGCTCAAGCACTTTCGACCGAGGCCGAGCAGGGCTGCCGGACAAGGATCGCGACCAGCCTGGACAAGTCGAAGATCACCAGCACGATGGCGCTGCACTTCGTGTATCCCCAGCCACAGGCATGGGCGAACGGGCAGCGGACGCTCAAGTGCCTCGTCGTCGACTCGACGAAGGACCTGACGTCGTCTCTGCTCTCGGGAGGCTGAGTTCGTCGGGACGCTGGGTTCGCCGGAGGGCTGGGTTCGCCGGAGGGCTGGGCTCGCTACGATCACGCCGTGCTCTTGACGATGCGGGCTGGCCTGGTTAGCTTAAATCAAGGCTTATATCAAGCCTCGAATTAGGTCGCAGGTTAGGCACGTCAATGAGTCTCAGCTCGCGTTTCCGTGCTCTTCGGCACTCCCATCCGGCGGCTACGGCGCCAGCCATCGTCGCATCACTCAGTCTCGTCGCCGCCACCCTGGTGACCGCGACGCTCTTATCAGGTGCCGCGCCGGGGACTCCCGCGACGCTGCTGGCGGCCAGTTGCGGCACGACCAACGTCGCCCTTGGCCGGCCGACGACCGCGTCGTCGCTGGAGAACGCCACGTTCCCGGCGTCGAATGCCACCGACGGCAATACGGGCACCCGCTGGTCCAGTGCGTTCTCTGATCCGCAGTGGCTGGAGGTCGACCTGGGGTCGACGCAGTCGATCTGCCAGGTCAGCCTGGACTGGGAAGCGGCTTTCGCGACCGCGTTCCAGATCCAGGTCTCTAACGACAACTCGACCTGGACGACCATCTTCTCGACCACCACGGGCACCGGCGGTAACCAGACCCTGAGCGTGTCCGGGTCGGGCCGGTACATCAGGATGTTCGGGACCACCAGGGGCACCCAGTTCGGCTACAGCCTGTGGGAATTCGGGGCCTTCTCCAGTGCGAGCGCCACCTGCGGCACGACCAACGTCGCCCTTGGCCGCCCGACCACCGCGTCGTCGCTGGAGAACGCCACGTTCCCGGCGTCGAATGCCACCGACGGCAATACGGGCACCCGCTGGTCCAGTGCGTTCTCTGATCCGCAGTGGCTGGAGGTCGACCTGGGGTCGACGCAGTCGATCTGCCAGGTCAGCCTGGACTGGGAAGCGGCTTTCGCGACCGCGTTCCAGATCCAGGTCTCTAACGACAACTCGACCTGGACGACCATCTTCTCGACCACCACGGGCACCGGCGGTAACCAGACCCTGAGCGTGTCCGGGTCAGGCCGGTACATCAGGATGTTCGGGACCACCAGGGGCACCCAGTTCGGCTACAGCCTGTGGGAATTCGGGGTGTTCGCTGGCGCGTCATCCACCCCCACGCCAACCCCGACCCCCACCCCGACCCCGACCCCAACGCCGACTGGCTCAGGCGCGCCGCCCGCGTCGTTCTGGGGCAACGTCAGCGCCATTCCCGCCGCCACGCATGTGCTCGAAGTCCAGGTCATCAACCAGACGAACGGCCAGTATCCCGACAGCCAGGTCTTCTGGACCTTCAACGGGCAGACCGAGTCGATCGCGCAGCAGCCGTTTATCGACATGCCGGCAAACTCGGCTGGCCGCATGACCTTCCACCTGGGCACGGCGACCAGTCAGTACAACGATTTCATCGAGTTCACCGTGGGCGCATCGTCCATCAACGTCGATACGACCCGAGTGGACCGGTTCGGGCTGAAGCTGGCCTTGCTGCTGCACGGCCATGACGGGTCTAACCAGGAGGTCGGCGAAAATTTCGCGACCTTCACCGAAAGCCGCTCGGCGACATTCCAGCGGTTCGAGAACTTCGTGCCCGCGCAGTTCAAGGAACTGGCGACCGACGATGCGCCGTTCGGCATCCCGTCGCCGGGCAACGACCCGGCTTTCCAGCCTGGCGGTGCCGACGCGAATTATTTCACCAGTTATGCGGCCTCAGTGGGCGACACCACCGATACCACCGCGCAGATCTTCGGCTGCGCAGGCACCCTGGCCAATAACCCAGCGCTGTGCGCCGGGCTCAACCGGCACGTGGCGCAGCTTCCGGCCGCGCAGCAGTCCACTCCGAGCAACTTCTACCAGGCCGGCCCGGCTAACTACTACGCCGAGTTCTGGCACCAGAACGCCATCAACGGCCTTCAGTACGGCTTCCCCTACGACGACGATGCCGGGCAGTCATCGGACATCTCGGTCACCAACCCGCAGTACATGGTCGTCGCGGTCGGCTTCTGACTGAGCACCCGCTGATCGGAGTTCACATGAACAGAAAGCTCCGCCTCCTGGCGGGAACGGTGACGGCTTCGCTGACCCTGGTCGGGTTAGCCGTCTCATCGGCGCAGGCCCAGCTGCGAGCGCCCGGACCGCAGGCCGCCGCGTGCAGCGTCCCGGCTGCTCCCGCTGGCGACGAGCTGACCGCCAACGCCGACTCATCGATCACGATCACCTGGCCCGCGAGCTCGGGAGCCACCAGCTACAACCTCTACCGCGGCACCGCGTCAGGCGGCGAGGGCGCTGCCGCGATCGCGAACACGACCAGCACCACGTACACGGACAAGAGCCTGAGCAGCACGCCAACTTACTTCTACGAGATCACGGCGGTGAACGCCTGCGGCGAGTCAGCCCGCACCGCCGAGGACGCGTCGAAGACGCCGCCGCCGATCGGAACCGGCGGCAGCACGCCCGGCGTGGCTTCCGGCAGCGGGGAGGTCTACTACGCCAAGGACGCGCTGCGCGGCGGCTTCGACTGGTTCCAGACCCTCACCGGCTGGTTCCCCCAGGTGCTCGGCTCATCGGGTTCCGATGCCCCTGGGCAGCAGGTCGTGGACATGGCGTACGCGACCAAGGGCACGCTGACGTTCAACGACGTGGTCGTGCCGTCGAGCGGCCTCTATACGCTCGACTGGCGCTACGCGTTCGAGAGCGGGCTCTTCCCCGGCGTCAACAACCGGCAGATGGGACTGTCGGTCAACGGCACGGTCATCACGACCACCGAGCGCTTCCCGATCACGGGCAGCTTCGACACCTACCAGGACTCGTCCCTGCAGGTGCACCTGAACTCCGGAAAGAACTCGGTCGCCATGTTCGCGGTCAGTGACCACGGAGTCTCCAGGGTCGACGAACTGACCGTCACCCCGGCAACCGCGTCCGTCCCGAGCGGGCCGACCAGCCTGACCATCACGCCAGGCAACACCACGGCGCGCCTGTCCTGGACGGCCAGCGCGAGCGGCAGCCCGACCTCGTACACGATCTACCGGGGCACCAAGTCGGACGGCGAAGCCAACGCGGCGGTTGGCACGGTCAGCGGCACGACCACGACGTTTACCGACTCCGGTCTGAAGAACGGGACGACGTACTTCTACAACGTCGCCGCGAACAACAGCGTCGGCGTGTCGCCCGACTCGAACGAGGTCTCCGTGGTGCCCGTAGCCACCGGCACCGCACCCTCGGCGCCCTCCGGCCTCGTCGCCACCGCGGGCAACGCCTCCGTGGCGCTAACCTGGACCGCCACCTCAGGAGCCACCAGCTACAGCATCTACCGCGGCACCGCATCAGGCGCCGAAGGCGCCACTGCCGTCGGCACGGCCACGTCGAACAGCTTCACCGACACCGGCCTGGCGAACGGCACCACCTACTACTACACGATCACCGCGAGCAATACCTCGGGCACCTCGGCGCACTCAGGTGAGGTGCACGCCGCGCCGGCGGCCGGAGGCGGCACCGCGCCGCCAGTTCCCTTCGGCGTCGTGATCACGCCGCAGACCGGCCACATCCTGCTGCAATGGGGCAACGAGACCACCGCGACCGGCTACCGGGTCTACCGCGGCACGACGCCGGGCGGAGAAGGCGCCACTCCGCTGGCTACCGTCACATCGCCGACCTACACCGACTCGGCGGTTACCAGCGGCGTTACCTACTACTACGAATTCACCGCGCTGAACGGAACGAGCGAGAGCGCGAGAACCAGCGAATTCAGCGCGACAGCCAAGTAAGTCCCGCCGCGGGCTGGGTTTCGGGTTTCTGGAGGAGTGTTGTCGCATGCAGGAGAGTTTTCGTCGGATAGTCCGGTCAACCCTCCTGCATGCGAAAACCCTCCTGCACGGACCCGCCGCCGGAGTGCTGATCAGGCTCTGAACCTCGCAGGTGGGCTTCAGCGACAGGGCGCCACTGCCAGGTGCGGCCCACCTGGGTTTGCGCGACGAGGCTGGCCGACTTGATCGCGCACTCGACCGGCCCGAGTGAACGCCCGAGCGCGGCGATCACAGGCGCCGCCGGAGCGGTCCTGTTGCTGTAGGCGATCGACATGTGCGGTAGCCACGGCTCGGTGTCGTTGTGCGCGTCGCAGCCGGCGGCTGAGGCGGCCTCGATGAGCGCGTCGTGCACGGGATCAAGCGCGCCGAACGGCTCGACTGGCAGGACGACCGCCTCGGTGTCGTAGTAGATGAAGCCGAGCTTGACCGGGATCGGGGCCATCTGGGCGAGGCGACGGCTGGCCTCCGCCGCCATCGCGTCGATCTTCGCGGCCGGCACCTCGTCGACGAAACCGGTCAGCAGCGTGGTCATGTGCAGCCAGGGCAACGGCACCACGTCGACTTCCGGCCGGCCGGCGAGCTTGCGCTGGGCTGTGGCCACCACGTCACGCACTTCGGGCTGATCGTGAAACAGCATGTGCCAGTGATACAACTCGCGGCCCGGGCTTCGCCCCGGCCGCTGCCACCAGTGACTGGTCAATTCCGAGGGAAGCGGGCTCACCACATCGACCCTATGCCGGTCCGGTCGCGGGCCGGCTTCGGACGGTTGCACCGCTGCTCCCTTCCCGTGACCGCTAACATTCGCACATCTTGCGGAATAGTCAGGGCGGGAGCACGCCCCGGCGCAGCCCGACGGCCGGCCCGCGAACCCATCGGGGCGGCCCGGGTTGATGTTCGCGCCCGCCTCTGACAGCAGTGTGGCCCTCCCTGTTGCTGTCAGCCACTGGTTTTAACAGCATCGTGGCCCTCCCTGATGTTGTCCTGACAGCAACGGGGAGGCCACGTTGCTGTCAGAAAGGACCGCTGACAGCAACAGGGAGGGCCACGATGTTCACCCTGCCCCAGCGGTGCCGTGCCGGGGGCACGGCACAGGCAGCGCCGGGAGTCGCCGCCGATCGCCAGCCCGGTCGTCTGACGACGAAAACCCCGGCCTGATTGATTACGAAACGGACGCTAGGTGACCAATTCGGCGCTCGTGTCGGTAAGCTGCGTCAGCAATTCGGGGTAACCCTGGGGTGGCACCTATGGGGTGGCACCTAGGGGTGGGCACCTAGGGGTGGGCACCTAGGGGTGGCATAGGTAACGCAGGGGTGGGAGATAAGCTCATGGGTGGATTTCGCGGCAGCAGTCTCGTGCCCAACTCGAAGGCGAGCGCGGCGATCGTCGGCGGCGTCGCTGGCGCGCTGATCATGGCGGCCGGAATGGCGCTCGCCGCCCCGGCCACGACGGGTAGCTCGCCCGTCCATGGCTGCTATAGGACAAAGGGCACGCCGCACGCATTGTTCGTGCAGACTGGCAAGACGACCAAGTGCCCGGCGGGTTATACCGCGATCACCTGGAACGTGCAGGGTCCGCAGGGCAAGCAGGGCGTCGCGGGCAAGCAGGGCCCGGCCGGACCGCCGGGGACCTCGGGCGGCTCGTCCGGCCCGGGCTCGGCGGCGATCGCCACGCTCCACTGGTGGGGCGGCAACTTCAGCGCGGCCGGCGACGACTTCAGCGCGCCGGACGCGATCGCCTTCGACGGCACGCACCTGTGGGTTACCAATGTCAACGGCAACTCGGTCACCGAGATCGCCCCGTCGACCGGTGCGCCCGTCGCCAACTTCGCTGCGGCGGCCGACAACTTCGGGGCGCCGGACGCTATCGCATTCGATGGCAGCCACCTGTGGATTGCCAACGAGGGCAACAACTCGGTGACCGAGCTCAAAGCCTCAGACGGCTCGCTGGTTGCCAACTACAACGCGGCCGCTGACAAGTTTGACGCACCTGACGGCCTCGCGTTCGATGGCCGGAACCTGTGGGTCACCAATTCCGGCAACAACTCGGTCACCGAGCTGCCCGTCGCCACCCCCGCGACTCCGCGCAACTTCACGGGCATCCAGCTCAACGGCCCGTCCGGCATCGCCTTCGACGGCACCCACTTGTGGATCGCCAACGCTGTCGGCAACAACATCGTCGAGCTGAACGACAACGGCACGTTGCTAGGCCAACTGGGCAGCGCCTTGGGATTTGACGACCCGGTCGGCGTGGCGGTCGACGGGGCGCACGTCTGGATCGCGAACAACGGCGGCGACTCGGTCAGCGAACTGAACGAGAACGGGCAGTTCGTCACGAACCTATCCGGCGGTTCCTTCGGCTTCAACGATCCGACTTCGATCGCGTTCGACGGACGCGACATCTGGGTGACGAATACCGGAAACAACTCAGTCACCGAGCTTGACCCGTGGACCGGGTCGCCGATGCGGACAGTGACGAGCGTGCCAGCGGGTCAGGCGCCCTACGCCTTCAACAAGCCGACCGGCATCGCGTTCGACGGCACGCACGTCTGGGTGACCAACGCCGGCGGCGCGGGCTCGGTCACCGCCCTAATCGGCGGCTAGCACAGCTCGGCCGGCTTCTGGCACAGCTCGGCGGATGGCACCGCGCGGCAGGGCGCGGCGGCCGAGGCAGGCTCAGAACCGCACGTAGTCGTACTCGACCGGCAAGTCGTTGATGCCGACCGATGGCGCCGCCAGCCAGCCAGCGAACTCACCTGGCTGGTGATGCGGCACCATCAGCCCGGCGACCATGGCCAGGTCGTCGGCGGTCGGCAGCCACGAGGCCGACCGCCGCGCCCACTCCTGCGCCGAGAGCATCTCACCAGAAGGGCTGACGTGGTGCCCGGCAAAGGCACCGACCGAGCGGTTGAACCCGACGTGCGGCAGCGCCAGCCGCTCATCAACGCCGGCCTTCTCCAGCTCGCCGTTCCATTTGCGCAGCCCGCGCTCGCAGTCAGCGACGTACTCATCGCGCAGGTCGAGGTTCAGCGCGGTCAGCGCCGGCACGGTCCGGTAACTCAACGCACCGTCGGCCACGACAGGCACGTCAAAGGTCGCGTCGGTCAGCACATGATCGTCGCGCCGGCGGGTCTCCATCCACCGGCCCTTGAGCCCGGCGGTGAAATACGCCGCCGCGTTCGACGACGTCTCCGAGCCGAACAAGTCCAGCGACAGCGAGTAATGCTGGTTCAGGTACTTCTGGATCACCGACAGCGGGATGCCGCCGTACCGCCAGAGATCGTCGGTGCCATGCTCGGCCATGAGCGCAGCGGTCCGCTGCACCACTCGCTGCACGCCCGTGGTGCCGACGAACATGTGGTGAGCCTCTTCCCGCAGCATGAACTCAGCAGTGCGCGACAGCGGATCGAACCCCGACTCTTTCAGCGTGCCGAGCTGGTACTTGCCGTCCCGGTCGGTGAAGTACGTGAACATGAAGAACGCCAGCCAGTCCGTCGTCGCCTCGTTGAACGCCCCGAGAATGCGCGGGCTGTCCGGATGCCCGGAGTGCCGCCGCAGCAACTGCTCGGCTTCCTCCCGGCCATCGCGCCCGAAGTAGGCGTGCAGCAGGTACACCATCGCCCACAGGTGCCTGCCTTCCTCGACGTTCACCTGGAACAGGTTGCGCAGGTCATACAGCGACGGCGCGGTCGTGCCCAGGTGCCGCTGCTGCTCGACCGACGCTGGCTCGGTATCGCCCTGCACGACGATCAGCCGCCGCAGCTCGCTCCGGTACTCGCCTGGCACCTCGGTCCAGGCCGGCTCGCCCTTGTGCTGGCCGAACGGGATCCGCCGAGGCTCGCCGCCGCGCTCGGACAAGAAGATGCCCCACCGGTACTGCTCCATCGGCACCCGGTCCCAGCTCGCCCAGCCATCCCGGCCGATCGCTACGGCGGTCCTCAGGTAGACGTCCTTGGTCGGGAGCGACGGCCCGAGCGCGCTCCACCAGTCCAGGAACCGGGGCTGCCACGACTCGAGCGCCCGCTGCAGCTTGCGGTCGGTAGCCAGGCCGACGTTGTTCGGGATCCGCTCGCCGTAGTCGATCACGCTGACCGGCCCGTCCGGCGCCGGCGCCGGGCCGGTGATCTCTTCGCTCGTGCTCATAAGCTCAGACCCGCTTCCGGTCGAATTCCGCTCGCTGCCCCGTGCCGTACCTGCGCAGCGCGCCCTTCGCACCAGAAGCGTTCGGCCGCAGGAAGATCCAGTTCTGCCAGGCCGAGAGCCGGCCGAAGATCTTGGTGCTCAGCGACTCAGGGCCGCCGAACCGCAGGCTCGCCTCGAGCCCGCTCAGCGCGTCGGGGGAGAACCCGGCTCGCTCGCTCACGACCAGCCTGATCTCATCGTCCCAGTCGAGATCGTCCGGCGCGGCCGTGACCAGCCCGAGCGCGACCGCCTCGGCCGCGAGCAGCTCCTTGCCGGAGGCGGCGAGCACGGCGGCGAGCTGATCGCCGCCCGCAGGACCGAACCTGAGCGCCAGCCTGGTCGACCCGCCGGACGCGGCCAGCGGCCCGGCATTCATCGCCCCGACAACCAGCGCCGCCGGCCCATCGTGAGCGGCCTCCGAGTCCTCGAACACCCCGTCCAGCATGTACTGCCGGTCGGCGGCCAGCGCCAGCTCGAGCAGCGTCCCGGCGAAACAGCTGCCTGGCTCGATCAGCGCGATCAGCGACCGGCTGGTCCCGTCGAGCCGCCGCAGCGTCCGCTTCCACAGCCCGGTGATCTCGCGTGCCAGCCAGTCGTCGGAGTGGCCGAGCACCTCGTCGGTGGCGATCACCGCGGCGGGGTCGCCTTTGGTCTTGATCAGCCACGTGCCAAGCTCGGGCTCGCCGAACCGCAGCGTGCTGATCGCGTCGTCAAGCTCCCGCGCGGCCGCGAGAGGCCACGCCGCCGCCCCGGCCTCGTGCAGCTCGGCGACATCGCGCGGCGCCCGCGAAGGCCCGGACACCGTGAGAGTCGCGACGCCGAGCGCCCGGTCGAACTCGGCCAGCACGTGCTCGTAGCGAAGACCTTCCTCAGAGCGGAAATCATCCAGCGGGGTGAGCTCGATTCCCTCTGGGTTGCCCGCCCCCCTGGTGATCACCTCGTCGGCGATCCGCCGGGCAGCCGCCTCGAACTCGGTCGGCCGCGCGACCTGATCGACCAGCCGCCACTCGACGGCCCGCTGCCCCCTGACCCCCTCGGCGGTCGTCGCGAACACGTCAGCGAGGTCGCGGCGGACGCCGCGCTTGTCGGTCAGCCTGGTCAGCCCGCCGGTCCCGGGGAGCACCCCGAGCAACGGCACCTCGGGCAGCGCGACGGTCGACGATCCGTCGTCGGTGAGCAGGATCGTCTCGCAGGCCAGGGCGAGTTCGTAGCCCCCGCCGGCCGCCGTCCCGTTCAGGGCAGCGATGTAGGCCTGGCCCGAGTACCTGGAGGCGTCCTCAACCGCGGCGAGTGTTTCATTGCAGAATTTACAGAAGTTGACCTTGAAGGAGTGCTCGGACTGCGCGAGCATCCCGATGTTGGCCCCGGCGCTGAACATCCGCTCGAGCCCGCTGGTCATGATCACGGCCCGGACGCCGGGATGGCTGAAGCGCAGCCGTTGCACCGCGTCGCTGAGCTCGATGTAGACGCCGAGGTCGTAGCTGTTCTTCTTGAGCTCGTAGCCCGGCTCGATGCCGCCATCGGGGTCAACGCACAAGGTCAGCGTGGCGACGGCGCCGTCGACGTCAAGCAGCCAGTGGCGGTAGCTGGCCGGATCGGTCGCGAAGGTGAGCTCGTTGGGCACAGTTCCATCCTGACGTGCTACACGAAATTCCGCAAGACGCGCAGTTGTGTAGAGAATCGTGGACGGGGCAGCAGCGGTAAACCTGGAGTCCGCCTCGGGCGTCTATGGTGTCGCCGTCGATTCGTCGGCAACGGGACGGCTAGCCAGGTCTGGAGTGGGCTCCGTCGCATGCCATTTGAGAATGGCCCGCTGGTGACTGCGGCCGCGTTGTGCGAGCAAGTGTTGCAAGAACCTGACGGCGTGATCAGCCTGATACGCGTAGTTGACAAAGTCACTTCTACCGACATCGACGCCGACAGGCCGGACGTGATGCCGCACCGCTATCTGTGACTCTGACGCTGGCGCTTCTCCTTAAGGCAGGCGAAGCGCAGGGGCGCAGCTTCACACTCCGGCTGGTACCCATAGATGCGACCGGGAAGGAGATAGCCGCCAGCGAACTTCCGCTTCAGTTCCAAGCTTCCCCGGCGGCCGGCGTGAATTTGCTCGTCAGGCTGGCCCTAGTCGTCAGCCAGCCAGGCCAGCACTGGATCAACATCATGCTTGATGACGATCTGTTTACTCGGGTGCCGCTGCTAGTCGAGCATCAGCCCCAGATGCTCACATCGCCAGGCGCAGCTCCGAGATGAGCGAACTCGTAGACCCCGTGAAAACATGCGGTGCGGGCGCGTCACCCCATACGAACGAGGCCGAGGTCGCCGCCATCTCTAGCCGGGCCTTCAACTGGGGCCAAGTCCAGACATCACTTGAATATTCGCCGATGAGCAGGCCGATCTTGCCGACCAACTCCCGTGCGTCCGGAGCCACGTCCGACTCGTCCCATGTTGACCTAGTGAACCACTCGTCAAAGTCGGCGAGTGTCGTCTCACCTCGAATCAGGTCGAGCAGACGTCGCCGCAGTACCAGCGCATTAACCTGCCGCCCCAGCCGTCGGGCCATACCAACCATTGTAGAGCCTCGCTCCGCGAACGGGCGGAAGAGGTGCTCCTGATGCCGAGGGTTCAGCGGGTGACAGCCCAGGGGCTGAGGCAGATATTCAATGAGGGTCTGTTCTACGAGCGCATGCAGGCAGGCGAGCTGGTCGAGCAAGTCGGCTACAACAGTCATCCTTGCCCAGAGTGGGTGAACGAGCCTTACTGCACACGCAGCCAGATCGTGAACTACATTGATCTCCAACTCGGTCGCAAAGTTGCACAGGTACACCAGTATCGGCGTACAGATGGAAGCCTGGGTGCCAGCGGGAAGCCCGACACGAAGGCTGTCTTGCGAGGCAGGACCATCTACCGCATAGAAGTTGCGGAGCCGGATTAGCTAAGCCAGGGCGCTCCAGCAGCGGGCCGCCGCCGTGCCCCACTCGGCGTGCCTGGCACTGAAGAGCGCGGCTGCCTCGCCGCCGGGCCAGGCGGCCGGCAGCAGGTCGCGGGGGAGCCTCGGGTCGAGGAAGGGGAACCGCCGCCACTCGTGCACGAGCAGCGTCTGGGCGGTGAACGTCTGGGCATCGGTCTCCGGCGCCAGCGCCGTGAACTCGGCGGTGAACTCGGCGTACCTGGTTTCGACGGCGCGCAGGTCCCAGGCTCGGGCGACGATGTCCTGCTGGGTCCCGATGCCCGCGTGGCTAGCGGTGAAGGACGTAGCTGCGGGGGAGAGGCCGAGTTCGTCCAGGATCCGGCTCGCCTCGGCCTCCCGGCCGGGGTCGGGGGAAACCCAGAGTCCGCCGGGCAGCGCGCCGAACCCGGCCCAGGTCAGCCTCGTCCTGATCTGGTGCCTGGCCTGGCTGTTCAGGTCGGTCGCTGGAACCAGCACGATCAGCCAGCGTCCGTCCCACTCCGGGCCGTCCTGGCCGAATGAGTAGATCCGCCGTGCCCCGTCGGTCAGCAGCCGGCGGCCGGCCTCCGTCAGGTGCCACGCGGCCAGGCGCCCGTGCCTGCTCGAGGTGATCCAGCCCTCGGAGGCGGTGCGGGCCAGCGCCTGCCTCGCGGCCTTCTCGGCGATGCCGAACAGCCCGAGCGCGGTGACCAGCGCGGCTGTCCAGGCCAGCCCGCCGGCTGGCAGGACGTACTCGCCGAGCACGGTCAGCAGCACCGACCGGGCGCTGGACGGCCCGAGTTCACGGCGGCGGGGCAGGGCGGGCGCCGTCCTGGCGGCCATGACGGGTCACGCTCCTTCCGGGTGATCCCATGAGAATCTACAGTCGGGCCGCGAATCGTCACCAGCCGGTAGCACATCCGCGCAGCGCGGCAAACGCCCCTAGAATGCGGTAGCGGGCTTCTCGCCGCACCATCACTCTCTCCATCTTGCGAGGCAAGGCACTGACATGCGCTGGTCACAGCTGCACATCCCGACTCTCCGCGACGATCCGGCCGATGCCGACGCCGCCAGCCACCGGCTGCTGCTGCGCGCCGGCTTCATCCGCCAGCTGATGGCGGGCCACTACAGCCTGCTGCCGCTGGGCGTCCGGGTGCGGGCCAAGATCATCGGCATCATCCGCGAGGAGATGAACCGGATCGGCGCGCAGGAGTTCCTGCTGCCGTGCATGCAGCCGGCCCAGATCTGGGAGAAGTCAGGCCGCCTCGAAGTCATGGGCAGCGAGATGTTCAAGCTGCGCGACCGGCGCGATCAGCTGACCGTGCTCGGCATGACGCACGAGGAGATCTTCACCACGCTCGCCGTTGAGTTCGCCTCCTACCGGCAGCTGCCGCAGTTCTGGTATCAGTTCCAGACCAAGTTCCGCGACGAGCCGCGGCCGAAGAGCGGGCTGATCCGGGTGCGCGAGTTCACCATGAAGGACAGCTACAGCTTCGACGTCGACGAGGCCGGGCTTGACAAGTCGTTCGACGCGCACCGGCAGGCCTACGAGCGCATCTACGCCAGGCTCGGCATCCCGGCGTTCGGCGTCGAGGCGTCGAACGGGTCCATGGGCGGCTCGGACTCCGTCGAGTTCATGTGCCCGTCGGCGGCCGGCGAAGACGTGGTGGCCAGGTGCACGGCCTGCGGGTACGCGGCCAACCTGGAGAAGGCGACATCGGCGCTCGCGCCGGTCACCGATCCTGAAGCCAGCGCCCTTGCCCGCCTTGACACCCCTGGCGTGCGCACGATCGACGACCTGGCCGTCCAGTTCGGCCTGGCGGGCGACCGGCAGATCAAGACCCTCGTCCAGGTCATCGACGGCAAGCTCACGCTGGTTTTGCTGCGCGGTGATCACCCGCTGTCGGACCAGAAGCTGGCCGACGCGACCGGGGCGGTGCAGGTGCGCCCGGCGCAGCCGGAGGAGATCCGCGAGGCCCTCGGCGCACTGCCGGGCAGCCTGGGCGCGGTCGGCGTCACCGACCTGCCGGTCATCGCCGACGAGGCGCTGCGCGGCCGCCGCGGCCTGGCCACCGGCGCGAACACCGACGACGTGCACTTCACTGGCGTCGATGTCGAGCGGGACATCTCCGTGGGCCAGTGGGCTGACCTGCGCGAGGTCACCGAGGGCGAGCCCTGCCCGCGCTGCGGCCCAGGGCATGAAGGCACTGTCCTTGAGTTCGTGCAGGCCATCGAGGTGGGGCACATCTTCAAGCTGGGGCGCAAGTTCACCACCGTGCTCGGGGTCACCGTCAGCGGTCCCGACGGCGGCACGATCGTCCCGGTCATGGGCTGCTACGGCATCGGCATCGAGCGGGCGATCGCCGCGATCGCCGAGGTGCATCACGACGACGCTGGCCTTACCTGGCCGGTGCAGGTCGCCCCGGCCGAGGTCAGCGTGATCTTGCTGAGCGCCAAGGACGCCGAGGTGCGGGCCACCGCCGAGACGCTGTACGGCGCGCTGCTCGACGCCGGGGTCGAAGCCCTGATCGACGACCGTGACGTGCGCCCTGGCGTCAAGTACGCCGACGCCGAACTGGTCGGCATCCCGTTCCGGGTAAGCGTCGGCCCCCGCGACCTGGCCGACGGCGTGGTGGAGATCACGGCGCGGGCCACTGGCGAGAAGGAGCGCGTCTCGGTCAGCGAGGCCGTGGGGCACCTGCGCGGCCTGACGGGCCGGTAGCCGCTGGCTCGGGCGGGACCACGTGGTCGGATTCCCGCTAGACCCGCGCCGGCGCCGAGGGGCAAGGTTGCAGGCATGTGCGCCGACAAGATCACGGCCGGGCCGCCTGCGGCTGACGGGCTGGGAGTGACCGCTGCTCCCTTCTTGAGGTCGGGACCGGCAGCGGCCATGGACCTGGCCCGGCGGGCCGGGCGGCTGAAGTACGGGTCGTTCTGGGTGGCCGAGGTCACCGGTACCGAGGCGTTCTCGGTGCTCGGGGCGGTGTCGCAGGCCGAGCCGGGCCTGGGGCTGGGCACCGGGGTGCTGCCCGTGCAGATCCGCAGCCCATCGCTGCTGGCGATGGCAGCGGCGTCGCTGCAGGCACTGGCGCCGGGCCGGGATGTCCTGCTCGGCATCGGCATCTCATCGCCGGTGGTGGCGGCGGACTGGCACGGAGCCGAGTATCCGGGCCGGCCGCTCGCCCAGATGCGCGAGTTCCTCGCCGTGCTGCGGCAGTGCCTGTCAGGCGAGCCGGTAACTTTCTCCGGTCAGTTCCACCAGCTGCGGAACTTCCGCCTCGGCATTCCGATGCCAGGCCGCCGCCCGCAGATCATCGTGGGCGCGCTGGGCGCGGGGATGCTCCGGCTGGCAGGAGAACTCGCCGACGGCGTGCTGCTGAACTATCTGCCCGCCAGCCACGTCCCCTGGTTAGTCGGCCAGGTCAGGCGTGGCGGAAACGCCACGATCTACGCCAACGTGCACGTCGGCGTCGGTGACCGCGCTGCCGCCGCCCGGAAGGCACGCCGCGACCTGTTCTCCTACGCGGTCGTCGACTCCTATGCCCGCAGCTTCACCAGAGCCGGCTTCGGCGACGCGGTCACCGCCATCAGGACCGCGCACCACGCCGGCGACCGCGCCGCCGCGCTAGCCGCCGTCACGGACCAGATGATCGACGCGATCGACGTGGTCGGCAGCCCGGAACTCGTCACCGCGACCATCACGGCGTACCGCGAGGCCGGCGTCCAGGTACCTGTCATCTTCCCCCTCACCTGGGGAGTCCCGCCAGCAGAGGAAACAGCAAGCCTCGACGTCACACTCAAAGCAGCAGCCGAATGCTTCCTCCCCCCCGGTAGCTGACCTCGCCGGGGGCCGCGCTCGCCTCGATTGTGGCGGGGACGGGGACGGGAGGCCGAGAGTTCCCCGTTCCCCTTTCGGTCATTTGCGGACGAGCATTACTTCGGTATCACCGGGCCAGTCCCAGAAAACGCCCTCGGGAGATCGCTCTCTCAGCAGCTCTCGCACCTCGCCGGCGAATTCTTCGGCACGGTCGCCGAACAGGTGCGGCGCCGCATAGGACATGGAAAAATAACCGGACACTACGCTCTCGATGTCCCGTAAGAGGTCGGGTATGCCTGGGGCGAAGATCACCCGTGGCGCGCCGAACCGGGTGCTGGCAAGGGCGTCCTGGAGGCTGAGCGCCTGGACCGGCGCGGTGCTTTGGCCCGCTCGCCTTCTCGGTCCGAGATACTTCCGCACCAGCTCCTCGATCTCATCGTGCGGAATCCGCGGCTGCCCGGGGCTCGGCGGGACGGCCCGCCCCTCGGCCTGATGCCCGACAAGGACCAGAGCGCCGCCCGGCTCCACCATGTCGTACACCGCCTCGGCCACCGGGACCTCGTCGGTCCAGTAGAACGACTGGCCGAACGTGACCAGTCGGTACGGCCCGGGCGCCACCGCGGGAAGATCCTCGGCCCGGGCCTGGACCCAGGTGATGTTCGCGATGTCCCGCTCCCGGGCGGCCCGGCGACCCTCGGCGATCATCGCCGGATCGGGGTCAAGGCCGACTGCGCCCTCAAACAGGCGGGCCAGTCGTACGGTGAGGATGCCGGGACCGCATCCGACGTCCAGCAGCCTTCCGCTGCCGTCCAGGCCGAGTTCCTCCGCGAGGAGAGCCTCGAGCCGGGGCGAGTAAGCGGGTCTGCCGTACCGGTAGTGGACAGCCGCGCCATCGTAGAACGAAGGGTCGTATCGCACCGCAGAACATTACCCGAGCTTCCCGCATCGCTGCCGCGATCTCGGGCGCGCATCGAGCCGCCACTCTCCGGTCGTCCCGCGCAATCCGCGACATCCGGGGGCCGTAAGCGGCTGTGGGCGGGCTCGGGATAACCGTGCCGCGCTCGGGATGCCCGCCGGTAGCCAGTTGTTGCGTGTACTGCGCGGTCGATCCGGCTGAACTCGGCGGCGGGTTTGGCTGGCTCATGCGGCATGGGAGTCGGGTCCGGTGGTGTAGGTGCGGCCAGCGGGGGTGGTCCAGGTGAAGAGGCCGGGTGCTGGCTGGGTGAGTTGCCAGCGGGGGTGCTGTTTGAGCTGGTGGTGGTGTCGGCATAGATCGCCGAGGTTGCACGTGCAGGTCTTGCCGCCCTGATCGTATGGTTCGGTGTGGTCCAGGTCGCATCGGGTGGCGGGTTGCCGGCAGGTCGGGAAGCGGCAGGTGATGTCGCGGGCGGTGACGTATTCGCGCAAGCGGGGCGGTGGCTGGTAGGCGGCGGTGGCCTGGGTGTGGGCGCATCCGGCTGCGGCCGTGTCAGCCGCCGCCCTGTGCGCGGCTTGGTCGGCTGCGGCGCTCGCGGTGTCCAGTACCAGGGAGAGCTTGGCTGGCAGGCTCGGGTCTGCGGAGCGGCCGGCGGCTTGTGGTGGCGTGGCGGCCTGTGCTTGCGTGGCGGCCTGTGCTTGCGTGGCGGCCTGTGCTTGCGTGGCGAGTTCTTCGCGGGTGATCGTGACGGTTACGCGCCTGACCAGGCCGCACTGATCAGCATGCTGGCGGGCGGCGGGCGGGGCAGGAGGTCCCGGGCCTGCTCGGGCGGGTCGCCGCCGGGCCGTGGCGACGGCGAGGGCGTGTCCGTCGGGTCCGGTGACGATGACCCGCCAGTGCGCGGCGGGGTTGCTGGCCGCGAGTTGTGCCAGGTAGCTGGCCTGGGCCGGGGTGATGGCGCCCAGCCGGGCTCAGTTGACCGGGTTCGGTGCCGTCTCCGGTCAGCGTGGACCATGGCACTGTCAGCTTGAGGAACCCGCAGCCGGCGGGGAGCAGATGACCCATCGCGGCCGGTCCAGGCAGCACGAATGCGGTTGCCTGTGGCCACGGTGCCGGCCGCGCGCCCAGGTTGCCATCGGTCGCGTCATCGCAGGACACGTCAGCGTTGACGGGGGAGTTGTCGGCAGCAGAGCCCTCGTGCTGGCCATCGCCGTCGGTTGGGGAGCCGAGGTCGGTCGAGCCGCCGTCGGATTGGGAGCCGACGTCGGTCGAGCAGTTGTCGTCGGGCGGGCAGTTGTCGTCGGGCGGGCAGGGGTTGTCCGGTGAGTTGTCGTCGTCGGGTGGGCAGTTGCTGTCCGGGGGGCCGTCGGGTGCGGGCGGAATGTAGGGCAAGGTGCCGAGAAGCAGGCCGAGGAAGACTGAGGCGCGGAGTAGGTCGATGCCGCCGCCGGCGCCCGATGCCTTCAAGGCTTGGGCCAGGGCTGTGATCCTGGCCATGGCCGCAGTGGCCAGGACGCCGGGCAGGTTGTAGCCGGCCAGGCCGGCGGTGCCCTCGGCGTCGGGATACAAGGTGACCTTGGCCCGTCGTTCTGCTGCCTCCCGGCGCCGGTCTGCTCCGTTCGGGTCAGCCGCGATCACGGCCCGGCGCAGCGCGGCCCGCAGTTGCCCCAGCGTCTGGTCGCCGGCCTTGGGGAGGATCCGGGACTCGACGGCCTGGGCCGTCTCCTCGTCGAGCACGGCAGTGGCGTCGGCGATCGCCCGCGCCCTGGACAGGTCGATGAGCCCGGACCGCAGCGCGGCCCCGGTCTGCGGCAGCCGCCATTCGAGCGTGACCGCCAGGTCGGTCCACCATGAGGCGCTGGCCTGCGACATTGTCAGCGCGAGCGAGACCTGGCCGCACGCGTCCTGGGAGATGCGCGCTGGTCGGCCCTGCTCGTCGGTCCCGATCCGGTCATCAGCCGCCGCCGACCGGGATGCCAGTTGCGCGACGGCGGCGAGTTCGCGGGCCTGGGCCCATGAGGCCAGCCGCCGGCAAGACGCGGCCAGGCCGGTCAGCGCCCGCTCGTCAGCTGTCGTGGCTGGGCTGATCGCCAGCCATCCGGCCAGGCCCGGGCTGGCCGGCAGCGACTCGGCGATCACGCCCGCAACAGCCGGCAGCGGCACGACCTCGGACCGGCCCGTGTCGACCGCCTCCAGGTACTCTGCGAACTCAGCTTCGGCCAGGTCGTCCCCGGTCAGCTCAGGTCCGGCCGGCTCCGGCGCGGCCAGGTCCGCACCAGAGGCCGCCGGGCTCGCCGCGCGTCGGGGCGTGAGCTCGCTGAGGGAGGCCACCAGCGCGTCCAGGTCCAGGTCCAGCGACCATGACAGCCCGCCGCCCGGCAGGTCAGCTACCTTGGGATCATCTTCGGCCATGGTCACCTCCTGACACCGAGAGCCGGGCTGGCGTTGCCTGTCTGGCACGCCTTCTTCGACCACTTTAACGACTGCCACTGACAAGACAGGGGCCAGATCGAACGCGGATCCTATTTAATGATGTAACGCATTCATAACATTGACGCAGCCGGGTCTGGCAAGGGCACGAGGGCGATTGAGGTGACCATGCTGTCGTCGTGGTCACCGATGGCGATCGCCGTTCCGGCTCCGACCGCACCTCAACATCCTCCGGTTCGCCTCCTGGATGTGAACCTGACGGCTGATCTCCGCGTCTACCTCTCGAAATGTCGGAGGAACGGAGCTGCCACGGGTTGCTCTCGCGCCCCACTTTGGAGAGACACCGCACATGAGCAGACAGCGCGGCAGAATTCGAATATCGGTCCACTTGCTGGCCACGGCCATCATCGGCATCACCGGGTTCGGGATCACCGTGCTGGCGCCGTTGCCGGCTCAGGCCGCGGTCGTCACCAAGCCGCCGCTGGCCTGGTCGGCTCCCGTGTTTCCGGAGAGGCCGCCGTTCGACGCGAAGCCAGACATCGGCCAGATGTCCTGCGCGACGCCGTCGCTATGCGTCGCGTTTGACGGCGCGGGCTCGGTGCTCACGGCCACGGACCCGGCAGCAGGCTTCCCGGCGTGGAAGCGGAGCGTGGCTTCGGTGCCGTTCAAGTTTCCGGGTTCGTTGTCCTGCGTGACAGGCTCGCCAGTGCTGTGCGTCGCGACGAATGCCACTGGCCCCGGCATCGCCACGTCCACCGACCCAGGCGGCGGCGCGGCGGCCTGGCACACGGCGGCTGTCCCGGCCACTGTTGTCAGTTGCCTGAGCGCCTCCCTCTGCGTGGGCGGAGGTACCGGATCGATCAGTTTTTCCACGAACCCGGCGGGCGGATCCGCTGCCTGGCACACCATCCACCTGGATCTTTCCAACCAAATCACGGCGGTCTCGTGCCCGGCGAGTTCCTTCTGCGTAGCTGTGGATAACAACGGCGACGTGCTCACTACCAGCGACCCGACCGGCGGGCCGTCGGCCTGGCAAATCACGAACATCGTCATCGATGACCAGCTCGCGGCCGTGTCGTGCCCGTCGGCGACACTGTGCGTCGTGGGCGATGCCAACGATGGCATGTGGACATCGACGAACCCGGCTGGCGGGGCCGGAGCCTGGCAGGCGGCTACTCTCCCCGACAACCTGGGCTTCACCCACATCTCCTGCCCGAGCACGTCGTCGTGCGTCGCGGTGACCGGGAGCAACTTCCTGCTGGCGTCAACCGATCCGACCGGCGGAAGCTCGGCCTGGCACGCCTTCGGCGTCGAGGACGTGCACCTCGCGGTCAGCTTGTCGTGCCCGGCAACGACCTTCTGCATCGCGGGCGACGCGGCCGGCGACGTCCTTTCCTCGTCCACCCCCACCGATACCGCAAGCTGGTTCGCGGAGACGGTGGCCGGGTCGAGCCAGATCCGCGCGGTCGCCTGCCCGTCCGCCACCTTCTGCCTGGCGATCTACGACAAGTTCCTCCTGACCTCGTCTGACCCGGCGGCCGGGACTTGGAAGCAGCGCGCGGCCGGCTTCCCGCCCCTGTTCAGCCTCACCTGCCCGTCGGCGACCTTCTGCGCCGCCGGCGACCTGGGCGGCATCGCGACCTCGACCGACCCGACCGACCGGCCCTCCTCGTGGATCGGCAAAGGACTGGGCTTTCACGGCGATTTCCTGGCGCTCGCCTGCCCTTCGGCCCGGCTGTGCGTGACGGCTGACAAAAACCATCGCGTGTTCGTCTCGACGGACCCGGCTGCCGTGACCGCGAAATGGCGTTCCTTTACCTTCGATAGGAAAGAAATCATCACCAGCATCGCCTGTCCGAACGCGACTCTGTGCGTGGCGATCGACGCCGGGAACAACATCATCACGGCAATCAACCCGGCCAAAGGCGCAGCCGGCTGGCGCCTGTCCCGGATACCGCGCGCCAGCTTCACCGCCCTGGCCTGCGCGAGCGCGTCCCTGTGCATCGCGACCAGTTCCAAAGGCGGCCTGTATTTCACCACCCGCCCGAAACTCGGCGCCTCCGCCTGGAAGCATGTGGCCTCCAACGTCAAGGCCCTGTCAGTCACGTGCCCGAGCAAGTCGTTCTGCGTCGCCGGGGGCTTCGGCCAGATGCAGGAGACGACCGTGCCGACCAAGGGCGGGCACTCGTGGACAACTACCACCATTCACGATGGCGGCGCCCGCATTCAAGCTGTCTCCTGCCACGGAATCAACTCATGCGTCGCCGGCGACCTGACGGGCAATCTGTTCGCGGGGACGCGGCCTTAGCCCCGACTGCGCCAGCTGGAGGGTCGGCCTCGGGGCTTTAGCTGGACTTGTTCTCGTCCGGCGATTCCCGGAGCTGGTCTTCGGTGGCGCGTGTCAGCGGATGATCAGCCCCCAGGACGTCGGTGCAGAACTCCAGTGCCCGCGTCCAGGCCAAGGCTGCGGCCTTCGAGTCACCCATCTCAGCGGCCAGTTCTGCGACTCTCCCATATTCGAAGGACAGGCCGCGTTGGTTTTGGGTGTTGGCGGGGTTGGTGCGGGTGAGTTGCTCGCGGATGGCCAGGGTTTGCTGGTAGAGGCGGGTGGCTTGGGTGGGGTCGCCGGCGTCGCGGGCGAGGTCGGCGAGCCGGTTGCAGGAGACGGACAGGTCGCGTTGGTTTTGGGTGTTGGCGGGGTTGGTGCGGGTGAGTTGCTCGCGGATGGCCAGGGTTTGCTGGTAGAGGCGGGTTGCCTCGGCGGTGTTGCCGACGTCAGTGGCGAGGTCGGCGAGCCGTCCATAGGAAATGTGCAGGTGGTGCTGGTAGCCGGCGTTGGCCGGGTAGGTGCGGGTAAGTTGCTCGCGAATGTCCAGGGCTTGCTGGTGGAGGCGGGTCGCCTGGGTGGTGTCGCCGGCATCGCGGGCGAGGTCGGCGAGCTTGCTGTAGGAGACGGATAGCTGGCGCTGGTATTCGGCGTTGGCGGGGTCGGCGCCGGTGAGCTGCTTATCGATGCCTAGGGCTAGCTCGTAGAGGCTGGCGGCTTCAGCGGTGCGACCTCGGCCGTAGGCGATGTCACCGAGTTGGCGGGTCCAGTTGGAGCGTCCGTCGGCGTCGGCTGGGATTTGGGTGAGGGTGTCGCGGATGAGTGCATCTTCGCGGTCCCAGGCTCCTTGCGCGTGCAGCACCTCGCTGATCTGCCACGTGACTTGGTCGGCGGCTTCAGCGTGGCCTGCGGCGAAGAGGTGATGGCGGGCCTCGGTCAGGTCATCGAGGTCGCTTGCCCGGTCCTGTGGCCAGACCCGGACGCGCCAGTTCCAGTAGTCGGCGGCGCGTTCGTGTGCCGTGGTGAGCTGGTCGCCGCGTCCGGTGTGGTGCCACCTGGCGTGGAGTTCGCTGGCGGTCCACCGGTGGACGAGCAGTTCGGGTCCGGCCGGGCCGGGGACGGCGGACAGCAGGCTCGACGCCGCGCAGATATCGACCAGGCGCTGGAGTCCTTCGGGTGCTCGTCTTGGCGGCGCGGGCAGGCGCTGGAGTTCGGCCAGGTAGGGCTTGATCTGGTTCAGGACGTCGGGCGGAAGGCTAGCGGGGTTTGCGAGTTGATCGAGGTCGATGTGGTGGGTGGTGAGGATGGCGGTGATCTGCTGCCTGGCCTGCTTGTAGTTGGGGTAGGCGGCGGCGGTGTCGTCGGGTGATCCGGCCTGGAACAGCAGTCCTGCGTAGTCGATCGGTGATCGGTAGATCGACAGGCCCAGGAGCAGGTCTTCGGCGCCGGGGTGGTTACGGAGGCCGGTTAGGAGCTGGTCAAGGAGGATGTCGTCGGCGGCGATGGTGAGGGTCTGGGCCATCGCGGGTTCGAGGGTGCCCGGGGTGGTCTGCCAGGTGCCGGGCGCGGGGAGGTCAGGGCGGCGGGCGAGTTGGTCGGCTAGGCGGGTGGTGATGTCGGGGTAGGCGCCGCGTCCGCCGGAGAGGAGTGCGTCTAGGTATTCGAGGCAGCGGGGGTGGCCGCCGACCATGTTCCAGACTCGTTGGAGTTCGGGTTCGGTGAGCTGGTCCAGGGCAGGCAGCGCCCAGGCGAGCTTCATGGTCTCGGCGGCGGTGAGCGGCCCGACCGGCCGGAACGACATGGCCCGGTCGGCGTGGCCGGGCAGGACGAACGGGTAACGGGTGGTGATCAGGAGTCGGGACCGGCCTGGCCGGGTCACCAGGGCGGCCAGGAGGCTGGCCAGGTCCTGGTTAGCGACGGTCCGCCAGCCGGGCTGGTCTGGCGGACTGGCGTCGTTGAGGTTGTCCTCGAAGTTGTCCAGTACGACCAGCGCAGGCACCTCGCCAAGCGCGTGGTCCTGGAGCACTTGCAGCCGCTGCTGCCAGTCGACGTCGCCGCGCTCGGCGATCTGGGCGGCCTGGTCCAGGTCTCGGCGGGTGCCCTGGGAGTGGTGGCGCAGAGCGCGGGCGATCGCGGCGAGGACCTGGTCGGCGGTGACCTGGCCGCCGGACAGGCCGCTGGAGGCGATTACGGGGAGCCGCTGCGGTTCGCGCTCGATGACGCGGCGGATCAGCTCGGCGGCCAGGGTGTTCTTGCCGGCCCCGCCGATCCCGTGCAGCACGAGTCCGGTCCCTCTCGGGGCGAGCAACTCGACGGGCCAGCGCCGTTGTGCCCGGCGGCGGCCCACGAATTCGCCTGTATCCCGGGCCAGCAGCCCGCCGGCCAGGCCGGTGCCAGCGCTCGTGCTGCCTCGCGCTGGAATGGTCGGCGGGGCGGCCGGGTCCAGGACGCCGACTGTGCCGGCGGCGGTCAGGACGGTCAGGACGGCCCACTCGCCGAGGGCGGCCAAGTGCTGGTCGCGGCGATCGGGTGAACCGCTGAGCTGCTGCTGGACGACGCGGCGGGCCTGGGCGACCGCAGCCACGATGTCGGCCGTGTCGGTGTCGGTCAGCTCGGCGTAGACGCGGGCGAAGACGCGGGTGGCATACACGTCCGTCACGGCTGTCTCGGTGCCGATGACCGCTCGCGCACCACGGGCGATAAGCGCGGCGGCGAAAGACTGGCTTTCCTGCGAGGCTGCCGCGCCGGTATAGCAGGCAGCCAGTGCGACCACGGCGGGCATCCGACCCGGCGGGATCGCCTCGGCCACGAACTCATCCGGGCCGAGCACGCGGGCATTGCCCTCATCATCCTCGAGCTCGATCGCGCCCGGCCGGCCGTGCCCGGACAGGTGCAGGACATGAGCGGGCTCGGCAGCCAGGGCAGCGCGGATCTCGGCGGTCGTGGCGAAATGCACGATCTGCACCCGGGCCTGGCCCTGCCGGGCACCGCGCACCGCCGCGAGCACGTTCCGCAGCTCCCGCTCGTAGTCCAGCAACTGCCCGCCGCCGCTCAGCGGCGAGGAGATCGCGACCACAATCCGCAGCGGCCCGCCCAGCGCCGCCGGCGCGGCAGCGTCCGAGGTCGGCGTGCTCTCGCGGCGGTAGGCGATGAGCAGGGGGTGCAGCGCCAGCGGGCTGGCCGTGCCCGGTACCGCCAGCGCCTCCCACGGAAGCTCCCGCAGCGACCCGCGCACGTCGATGCCCAGGCGGACCGGCGTCCACGCGGCCTGTGCTCGGCTGACCACCTCGCCCAGCGCTGCGGCCACCGGCCCGGGCAAGAACGACTGCGCCATCAGCTGCCCCACCGCGACCGGCGTCGCACTCAGCCGTGACGGCGGGGCCTCGGTCAGGTCCTGGCTTCGCAGCCCGGTGAGCCGGACCCGGCCCTCGCGCAGCCCGTGCATCGCATCCGCCAGTTCGCCCGTCACCCCGCCATGCGGGCCGCTGACCTCCGCTCCCGCGCCGGTAAGCCGGGTCTCGGCGTCAGTGACCGACAAGACAAGCTCGGCCGGTCCCGCCCACGCCTGGCGCGTGACCGTGACCTCGGCGACCCCGGCCAGCAGCGGTGCCAGATCCTCGGTCCTGGCCACCCAGACTGAGTCACGGCCCCATCCGTCCGTGCTGTTGTACCGGGCCGAGACCACGCCGATGACCAGCCGCTCCCTGGCGTCGGCGTGATCGCGAACTACCGGCGCGCCGCTCATGCCGGGCTGCACCGCGCGCGCCTCCACCCGACCGATCGGCACCTGGTCGTCCAGCATCGTCCCGCCCGCCCACCGGCCGGCCGCGTCCAGATGCCGGTACGCCCGGCCAGGATCATCCAGCGCCGCCACCCCGGTGATCACTACCCGGGCCGACAGGGCTACCTCGTCGCTGGCACCCAGGCCGGCCACGGAGCCCGGCAGCAGATCATCACAGCGCAGCACGGCCAGGTCATGGAGCGGGTCCAGCTTGACGACCTGCGACAACCGGGCAGACCCGCCCCGCAGCGGATCGACGCTCACCGCCGCGCCTTCGCCCGCCGCGCCCAGGGCGTCCAGCACATGCCAGGCGGTCACCAGAACACCCGGCGCCACCTGGAAACACGTCCCGGCCGCCGCGCCCGCCTCGTCCAGCAGTCGCCCTAAGTAGGGCGATACCCGGTCGTCAGTCATCTCCGCCGTCCCCCTCACCTGCCCCAGCCGGGCCAGGGCTGGAATCGGCTTTGTGGCCGTCCGGGACGGTCTTGTCGCCTGGGACAGCCGTATCGTTCGGGACGCTCGTGTCGACCGGGATGCTCGCGTCCTCAGGCTCCCGCCGGTATGTCAGCGCCACCTCGAGAGTCGCCTCGCCGGCCGCCCCCGCGACGATCACATGCCCTTGCGCGGAGAACTTGAGCCCGAACGTCACCGTCAGCTCATCCGGGTGCACCGACCGCTCGCCGAGCCGCCCGATCGTGCCGACCGTCGACTCGGCCACGGCCACGATCGCCGCCTGAGCCCGGTCAAACGCCTGAGCCACGGCACCGGCCGACTTGTCCAGCATCGAGCTGGTCTGCTCCGTCCCCGCCACCGGAGTCGTCTCGACCAGCAAGCTGACGCCGCCCACATCAATGACAACCGTACGGCCGGCCATTAACCCCCCACGAACAATGGCTCAGAATGCGCGAAGCGCATATTCACAAGATACGGTAGCCGATCATGGCATCGCGCGCACCGAGCAAGAAAGTCTGGAAATTACGGCCTGACCTTGTTGGCTTATTGGGTTCGGGTGGCGAGGTGAGCGCTGCCAGGGCGACCAGGCCGGGCGGTTAGAGTTGACCCCGGGCTAATTTCCGTGATCATGACCCAGGGCTTGATTACGGAAATTTACGCAGGTCAGAGCAGGAGCGATGTTCCGTGATCAAGCCCGCGATCATGATCACGGAAATTAGCCCGGGCCGGCCCGTCGCGGACAAGCATCCCACCCGGCAAACCCGCACCACTCGCCTCCAACTCACCCCGCAGCACCAAAAACACCCGCCTTTAGTTCCTGACATCGCACGGAGCGCCATCTTTGGGTCATCGACGGGCCGATTCGGCTGCCATCGGCCGGCCAGGTGAACCCTGGCGCGGCTGACCCCAACAGCCAACAGATTTCGATGCGCGATGCGCGCTCCCGTGGTTGAGAATGCTGGCGCGCACGTGGCCCAGTTGGGGCGATCCACGTATCAGCATCATCAATTGCGAATCGCCACCCGATTCCCAACACCAATCCACACCCATGCGACCGGACCGGCCACTGATCTCGCGGCGCGACAGGCAAGGGGGGTCGCGGTGACAGGGGTCTCGGGAGCCGGCTGACCACGGGTTTGCCGGCTCCCGAGCCCCGCTTCACGGGCGCGAGCGCTCAGTGGCGCGACTGTACGTCAGCTTGCCGCCTTGAGTCCCCGGTCCCTGTCCTTGTCGCGATCCGTATCGAGCAGCAGCCGGTCTGAGATGTCGACGAGCCGCTCATTCCGGCTGTCGAGCGCCGCCCAGCGCGTCCTGCTGTCCGAATTGCCTGCTTTGCCAATCCTCTGCTCTGACATGGCGCCTCCCGCAACCACCAAAAACCGCGTCAGCGGCGCAGGTACGGTGTGGGCGATGTGCCCCCGGTGCCACCTCTCTGCGCCTTCACTACTACAGACGCTTGAGAAGCGACTTAGGCAGTAATTCCTTTGTAACGAGATGGCAACTCTTCGCTACGAGTCGGTAGGAGACGCCCGCTATGACCCGAACTGCACGATCACGGCGGTGGACTTGCTCGCCGTGATCGACGACCGGGTCAGGCCGAAGGCGATCGCCGCCGTCGTGCGCGTGCCAACGGCGGCGCCGGACAAGAACAGGTGCAGCGGGGAGACCGGGAAGCTCGCCTTGCTGAGCGTGCCATGGGCGAAGTGATACATCATGCTGCTCGGCGGTCCGCCGCTTCCGACCGGAATCCAGAGGCCGCCGCTGCCATCGCCGATGATCGCGGCAGGAAAGGCGTGCACCGTCTTGATCGCGACTCTGCTCCAGGCTCGCCCGTTGAAGTGCAGCAGGACCAGCGGGCCTTCACCGTCGGGGCAGCCAGCAGCGCCAGCCGCGTACACGTTCTTGGCCGAGATCGCGTCGATGCCGTTGAGTATCCCGGGGCCGCAGAGGCGGTTCTTCTTCGGCAGCAGCCTGGCTACCGACGCGCGGTGCCAGCTTCTGCCGTTCCAGTGCGCGACGCTGGCCGCCCCGAAAGCCCAGACACTGCGCGCCGACAGTGCGCTCCCGCCAAGCAGCGGCGCGCCGCTGACCTTTGTCCACTTGTGCCCGTCGAAATGCATCGTTCCGAGTTCAGGGGCGAATGGCTCGCCGAATACCCAGACGTCGGCGGGGCTGACTGCCAGGCCGGCGCTGACAATCTTGCCGAACGTCTTGACTTGCTTCCAGCTGTGCCCGTTGAAGTGCAGCACGCGGCTGGTTGAGTGATCGGTGATCGTGAATGCCCAGACGTTGCTCGGCGACGAGGACGATGCGGAAATCACCTGCTCGCCTCGCTGGCTGGGGAACGGCTTCTGCGCCCACGTGTGCCCGCTCAGCTGGTAAGCACGCGGCTTCGAGTTCCCCGCTGCCGACTCGAAGGCCCACGCGCTCGTCCCGGTCGCGGCCGTCGCCGCCGAGAATTCCTGGAAACCGCCGCCGCCCACGGTCTTGGTGACATGCCATGCCGGTGCCGCGCGCAGCGCCGTTGCCGCAGGCGCCGCCATCGCGAGCGTGCTGCCAGCGACGGCGCCGCCAGCGAGAGCGCCGCCAGCGAGCGTCACGAGCGCGGTCACCGCGACAGCAGCCGATCCGATCTTGAGCATTACCCCACCCCATGTCCTCACTCCGAGTAGCGACGTTTTCGCCGCCAACGCACCATTGTGCGCGCCGATGTCCCCGATGGCGAGAGAAGAGGAGCGAGACTTCCGGGACGGTTCTCGGCGCGGCAGGCGGCGGGTGCTAGGCCTCGAAGCGGAGCAGGACCGCGGTCCATTTGGTGTCGGCGGCGTTCCTGGTCAGGCCGAAGGCCAGGGCGGTCGTGGTGCCTGTCGCGATCGCCGCCCCGTCTAGTTCCAGGTGCTTCGAAGAGACCGGCAGGCTGGCCTTTCCGATGGAGTGGCCGGTGAAGTGGTAGATCGAACTGGTCGGCTCGCCGCTGCCGGTCAGCACCGGGATCCAGGCGCCCCCAGAGCCATCGCCGATGATGGTCAGCGGGTTGGCGGCGATCGGATGGGCGAACTTGAGCCGGTGCCAGCTTGTGCCGTTGAAGCGGAGCAGCACCAGCGGGCCGTGGTTGTCCGAGCAACCGCCCGCTCCGACCGCGAGCACGTCGGAGGACGAGACGGCGAGTATCCCCTCGAGGAAGCCGACGTTCCCGCAGGACTTGGATAGCAGCCCGGCGACCGACGTCGACTTCCAGGTGCTGCCGTTCCAGTGCGCGACCGTGTTCACGCCGTAGGCCCAGATGCTCTTCGATGACAGCGCGCTGCCGCCGAAGAGGCCGGCCCCCGAGCGCAAGCGGGTGAACGACGTGCCGTTGTAGTGCACCGTGCCGGTCGAAAAGCCGAACTTAGAGCCGAAAATCCAGACGTCCTTGCTGCTCAGAGCCAGGCCGCTGTTGATCAGCTTGCCCGAGGTCGGCACGACCGACCAAGCGTGGCCGTTATACCGGAGCACTCGTTCTTTCGAGGCCGCGGTCACGGTGAAAGCCCAGACGTTGCCGGCCGATGAGGACGTCGCGGACCAGACCGACTCGCCCTTGAGGCCCGGGAATGACTCCTTGTGCCAGGCCCCGCCGCTCAGCTTGTACGCGAGCGGCTTGCCCTTGATGTCGTTGGAGACAAAGGCCCACGCGCCGATCGCGGACCAGGACGTGGCCGCGCTGAATTCAGGGAAGTTGGAACCGGTGACCGCCTTGACCAGATGCCAGCTCGGCTTCGCGCTGGGCACCGCCCCGGCCGAGGCCGGCAGGAGCAACGACACCCCTCCGAACGCGACCGCCGCGCATGCGCTGACAGTCACCAGGGACCTGATCGACCTCATCTGACCTCCCGCACCGGCGGCACAATGGGCGCGCTAAGGCACGCAAGCGTCCATTGTGCCCCCAGGTGCGGGCTACCGGTAGACTCGCAGGTCGCCTCAGGACCCGAATCGCAGGACAACTGCGGTCGAGTTGCCCGCGGAGAACGACTTCCGGCTGAATCCGACGGCGAACGTCTTCGTCGTGCCCCTGCCGGTCGCGACGCCGAACAGCACGAGATGGGCCGGAGTGAACGGCAGGGTGACGCTGGTCAGCTTGCCGTGACTGTAATGCTCCATGCTGCCGGAAGGGGGAGAGCCGGTGGATACCGTGATCCAGATGCCGCCGCGCCCGTCGGGGGCGACCGCCTCGGGGGCCCGAGGCTCGGCTTGAGCGCGATCCTGCTCCACTTGCTGCCGTTGAAGTGCAGCAGGACGAACGGGCCGAGCTGGTCCTGGCATCCGCCGGTACCAATGGCGAAGACGCTCTTAGCCGCGACGGCCTCGATGCCGGTCAGGCGCGAGCCGCAGAGCTCGGTGTTCTTCGGCAGCAGCTTCTTCACCGACGCGGCTGTCCACTTACTGCCGTTCCAGTGCGACACGCTGGTCTGCCCGTAGGCCCAGATGCTGCTGGCGGACAGCGCGCTGCCGCCCAGCAGGCCACGGCTTCCGCGAGAGGCGGTCCAGGCGTGCCCGTTGTAGTGAACGGCCTGGGTGGCCGCCGAGAAGGCCGTGCCGAACAGCCAGACGTCGGTATTTCTCAGCGCCAGGACAGAGCCCGCCTCCCGCGAAAATGACCGTACCTGAGCCCAGCTATCGCCGTTGAATCGCAGTATCCGGCTATGGCCCTTGATGAAGTTCGTCGTGACCGCCCAGACGTTGGTGATCGAAGAGGCTGAGGCGGACAGGACCGACTCGCCGGCCAGGCCAGGGAACGGCTTTGACAGCCACTTACCGCCGCGCATCTCAAATGCCTGCGGCCTGGCGTTGCTGGCCGTTGCCGACTCGAACGCCCAGGCGTTCCTGCCGCTAGCCGCCGTGACCGCGGTGAACTCAGGGAAGTTCGGCCCGCTCACTGTCTTGACGACATGCCAGGATCCTGCGAGCGGTACCTGAGTACCCGCGCTCGCCGGAACGGCCAGCAGGGTTCCGCCGCCCGCCATCGCCGTCATCGTCGCCGCAGCGGCAATGACCGCGGACTTGTTCTTCAGCACGTTTCCTCCGGATCGGTAGCACAGTGTTCGGTAGCACAGTGAGTGCCAAATTTTCTTGGCACTCACCGCACTCACCGCACTTACTGTGACGCTCGATCCGGGCGTTTGGTTATAGGCGAGTCCAGGCCTCCGTGAGCACGCTGCGCAGGATCTGCTCGATCTCGTCGAAGTGCTCCTGCGTGCAGGTCAGCGGCGGCGAGAGCTGGATCACCGGGTCGCCCCGGTCATCGGCCCGGCAGATCAGCCCCGCGTCGAAGAGGGCGTGCGACAGGAACCCGCGCAGCAGCCGCTCCGACTCGTCGTCGGAGAACGTCTCCCGCGTGGTCTTGTCCTTGACCATCTCGATGCCGTAGAAGTACCCGTCGCCCCTGATGTCGCCGACGATCGGCAGGTCGTTCAGCTTTTCCAGGGTGGCCCGGAACGCGCCCTCGTTGGCGCGGACGTTGCCGAGCAGGTCCTCCTTCTCGAACACGTCGAGGTTGGCGAGCGCGACCGCGCAGGAGACCGGGTGGCCGGCGAAGGTCACGCCGTGCAGGAACGAATTCTCGTCCTTGAGGTACGGCTCCATCAGGTAGTCCCGGACGATCATGCCGCCCAGCGGCGAGTAGCCCGAGGTCACGCCCTTGGCGAAGGTGATCACGTCAGGCTGGTAGCCGTACCGCTCCGACCCGAACATGTGCCCGAGCCGGCCGAACGCGCAGATCACCTCGTCGGAGACGAGCAGCACGCCGTACTCGTCGCAGATCTCGCGCACCCGCCCGAAGTACCCGGGCGGCGGCGGGAAGCAGCCGCCCGAGTTCTGCACCGGCTCCAGGTACACGGCCGCGACCGACTCAGGGCCCTCGCGCAGGATGGCCCGCTCGATCTCGTCGGCCGCCCACTGGCCGAACGCCGTGAGGTCGTCGGCCACGAATGACGGCGCCCGGTAGAAGTTCGTGTTCGGCACCCGCACGCCGCCAGGCGGCAGCGGCTCGAACGGGTACTTGATGTCAGGCAGGCCGGTGATGGCCAGCGCACCGTGCGTAGTGCCGTGGTAGGCGATCGACCGGCTGAGCACCTTGTACCGGCCAGGCTGGCCGGTCAGCCTGAAGTACTGCTTGGCCATCTTCCAGGCCGACTCGACGGCCTCGGACCCGCTGGTGGTGAAGAACACCCGGTTCAGGTCGCCCGGCGCGTACCCGGCCAGCCGCTCGGCGAGCTCGATCGCCCGCGGGTGGGCGTAGGACCACAGCGGGAAGTAGGCCAGCTCGGACGCCTGCCGGGCGGCGGCTTCGGCGATCTCGGTCCGCCCGTGCCCGACCTGGCTCACGAACAGGCCGGCCAGGCCGTCCAGGTACCGCTTGCCATGCTGGTCGAACACGTACTGGCCCTCGCCGCGCACGATGATCGGCACGTCGGCCTTCTCGTAGGAGGAGTGCCTGGTGAAGTGCAGCCACATGTTCCGCTTGGCGGCGTCCTGCAGTGCAGCGTTGTCGAATTCTGGTCTTCCGGTCATCTGGTCCCCCAGTGATAGGTCTGCTTCTGCAGCTTCAGGTACACGAGTGTCTCCGTCGTTGTCACGCTCGGCAGCGACCGCACCTGGCCGAGCACTTCAAGCAGGTGGCCGTCGTCCTCGCAGACAACCTCGACGAGCAGGTCAAAGGAACCCGCCGTTATGACCACATAGTCGATCGCTTCCATACCCGCGAGGAGGTCGGCTACCCGCTGCAGGTCGCCGCCGCACCGGACGCCGATCATGGCCTGCCGCTTGAAGCCGAGAGACATCGGGTCGGTGACCGCCACGATCTGCATCACGCCCAGCTCGAGCAGCCGCTGGACCCGCTGCCTGACCGCTGCCTCACTGAGCCCGACGGCCTTGCCGATCGCCGCGTAGGACCTCCTGCCGTCCTGCTGCAACTGCTCGATGATGTGCCTGGATACAACGTCGAGCCCGGCCGGCGCGCCACGCGCGGGCCGCTCGGCAGCAGGCTCGTCGGCCGATCCAGCAGGCCGCGAAGATGCCATCGCAGGTTCCTCCTTGCCTTTCCATGCTGTCACGCCGCGCCCGGATGTCAACTGATTTCGTTGTGATGAGGCGTCTTGAGTGCTGAATCACTTGTCTGAGAACTCAATGAATGTCAATGTCGTAACCCAGTATCTGACGCCGCCGATGTCGACGGCGCACTGCGGGTAGCCGCCCGCGCGTTCGAGACCTGGCGCTACACGACGCCGGCCGAGCGCAGCCTGGCGCTGCTGAAATTCGCCGATGCGATCGAGGCCAGGGCGCAGGAGCTCGTCACGGCCGAGAGCCGGAACACCGGCAAGCCGATCGAGCTGACCAGGACCGACGAGGTGCCGCCGCTGGCCGACGAGCTCCGGTTCTTCGCCGGCGCCGCCCGGATGCTCGACGGCCGGTCGGCCGGTGAGTACCTGCGCGAGCACACCTCGATGATCAGGCGCGAGCCGGTCGGGGTCTGCGCCCAGGTCACCCCGTGGAACTACCCGATGATGATGGCGGTCTGGAAGTTCGCGCCCGCGCTGGCCGCCGGCAACACCGTCGTGCTGAAGCCGTCGGACACCACGCCGGTCTCGACCCTGCTGCTCGCCGAGATAGCGGGTGAAATATTGCCACCGGGCGTATTCAACGTGATCTGCGGTGACCGGGACACGGGCCGGGCGCTGGTTTCGCACAAGATCCCGCGGCTTGTCTCCATTACCGGGTCGGTGCGGGCCGGAATGGAGGTCGCGCAGGCGGCCGCCGCCGACCTGAAGCGGGTGCACCTCGAACTCGGAGGGAAAGCGCCGGTCGTCGTCTTCGACGACGCCGACGTGGCGAAAGTCGCGCAGACGGTGGCCGAGGCCGGCTACTACAACGCCGGCCAGGACTGCGCGGCCGCGACCCGCGTGCTGGCCGGGCCTGGCATCGCGGCGGACGTGACCGACGCGATCGCCGAGCAGGCGGCCGGCCTCAAGACCGGCGCGCCGCACGAGGCCGGCGTGTACTACGGCCCGCTCAACAACCCGGCTCAGCTCGCCCGGGTCGCCGGCTTCATCGACCGGGCACCTGACCACGCGCAGGTGCGGACCGGCGGCCGCCAGCTCGGCGAGCGCGGGTACTTCTACGCGCCGACGGTCGTGGCCGGCCTGCGCCAGGACGACGAGATGATCCAGGACGAGATCTTCGGCCCGGTGGTCACCGTGCAGCGGTTCAGCTCCGACGACGAGGCCATCGCCTGGGCCAACGGCGTCAAGTACGGCCTCGCGGCCAGCGTGTGGACCCGCGACCAGGGCCGGGCCATGCGCGCGGCCAGGCAACTCGACTTCGGCGCGGTCTGGATCAACACCCATATCCCGTTCGTGAGTGAGATGCCTCACGGCGGCTTCAAGCACTCCGGGTACGGCAAGGATCTCTCGATCTACGGGTTCGACGACTACACCAGGATCAAGCACGTCATGAGCTACATCGGGGGATGACGGCCCGCGCTGACCCGCTGCGGCTTCTAACATTGGGCCCGTGCACCAGCCTTCGTCTGACCGTTTAGTCGACGAGCAAGTCGTCGCCGGCCTGATCGCGGCCCAGTTTCCCGAGCTGGCCGGGCAGCCGGTGACCAGGCTGGGCGTGGGCTGGGACCATGAGCTGTTCGGTGCGCCCGGCGGCGCGGAGCACGACCCGTCCGGCGAGCGGTGGCGCGAGCTCGCCGGCGTCGCGCCGGCCGTGCGGTCAGTGCTCGGCCGCGAGCTGCGTGGCTTGGCCGAGCCGTACCTGAGCGGCCTAGAGGCCGAGCCTGACCGCGCCGCCCCGTTGCGGTTCATCCATAACGATGTGTGCCCTGATCACCTGATTGTCGATCCGGCTACGGGCAGGCTGGCCGGCCTGATCGACTTCACCGACGCGGTGGCGGGGGACCCGGTCAAGGACTTCGTCGGGCTGATCGGCCTCGGCGGCTATGAGTTCATCGCGCGGGTCGCGGCCAGCTATGACCTGCCGCTGGGCGAGGGGTTCTGGCCGAGGCTGCGCTGGCTGGCCAGGATGCTGACGCTGCTCTGGCTGTCCGAGGCGGTCGCCTACGATCCGGGCTCGGTGCCTATGCACCTGACGTGGGTGGGACGGGCGTTCGCTCAGGACGACTGATTCGCTCAAGACGACTGTGAGGCGAGCCGGCCGAGCGCCTGCTGCGCTCTCTTGAGGGCGGCGGTGGCCTGACGGGCCTGCGTGCCGGCGGCGGCGAGCCGATCGCGCTCGCGGGTCAGGCTCTGGCGGGACCGGGTCAGGCGCTGCTCGGCGTCGGAGTGCTCTCGCTCGGCGTCGGCAAGGGCTCGCTGGGCCCGCGCGAGCTGCTGATGCGCGTCGGCGATGGCCTGCTCGGCGCCGGTCAGCCGCTCGCGGTCGCTCGCATGCCGCTCGACAACGAGCCTGACCGCTTCCTGCTGGTCGCGTTCGGCGGCGGCCGCCGCCTCGGCCGTGCCGGCGGCCTTCGCTAGCGCCTGCTCGGCTTCGGCCCGCTGCCGCTCGAGCCGCTCGGCCGGGGACAGCCTGGCCGGTGCCGGCCTGGCGGGCGTCGCCCTGGCGGCCGTCGGCCTGGCCGGCGCCTTGGCGGGCGTGCCGGGTTTGGCCGGGGCGGCGGGTTTGGCCGGGGCGCCGGCGGCCGCTCCGAGCTGGAAGGCCGCCGCCGGGTCCACGGCCGTGCCGATGCCGGGACCGAACCCGGCCCAGGTCGCCGCGCGGAGCACCGTCCCGGCCGCGACCTGGGCGGCGACCTCCGGGTCGGCCAGCGCCGCGTTGAACGTGCTCGTGATCTCCTCGCGGACGGCGGCGGATGGCGGCGGGTCGCCGGCCTGCGCGATCGCCTCGCGTACCAGCGTGTCGATCAGTTCCCGCCGTGCGATCGACAGCTTCCTGACGCCCGCGCCGTCCAGAGCCGTCCCGCCAGCGTGCAGCTGACCGCTCAGCTCGGTGAGCCTGGCCGACACGCTCGGGTCGGACCTGACCAGGCGGTTGACCAGGTACGCCGACCGCGTCGGCTTGCCCAGCCCGGCGATCTGCTTCGCGGCCTCTTTGTCGCCGGCGGCTCTGGCCTGCGCGGCGAGTGCCTTGCGGCGCGCGGTGAACTCCTCCGGTTCAGCCGAGTACAGCTCGCCGGCCGCCTCGCTCACCCGCGACACGCGTCCGCCTTCACCCGCGCATGCTCCATTCTGTCCACGCTTCCATCGTTCCCCCCTCCTGGCAAACAGCTCGGCACCCTGCCAGCGGCCCGGCCCGCGACCGCGTCGGGGCGGCCCAGGGTGCTGGTCACGCCCGCCTCTGACAGCAGCGTGGCCCTCCCTGTTGCTGTTGGTCACTGGTTTTGACAGCAGCGTGGCCCTCCCTGATGTCGTCCTGACAGCAACGGGAAGGGCCACGTTGCTGTCAGAAAGGACCGCTGACAGCAACAGGGAGGCCACGTTGCTCACGCTGTCCCGGCGGCGCCGCGGGGGCTGGTTGAACGATCATTCAGGCGGGTAGCAATACTAATTACGCCGATTCCGAGGAGACGCTGGGGGTGCCGCAGGCCACGCAGTAGTGCTCGCGCTGGCCAGCCGCGCACATGATCGATGCCGATCTGAGCTGGCAGCAGGCCGCGGTTCTGACCAGCGGCCTGGCGGTCACCGCTGCGGTGCTGATCCGCCAGGGCACGCCAGCGCCAGCCGACGACAGCCGTGCCCGAGCGCGCAAGCACCGGCTCCGGGTCACGGCCGCGTTCGTCAGGGAAGGGGCGCTGATCTGCGGTCTCTTCACGCTCTGGCAGTTCGCGGGCAACTCGACCAGGCTCGGTCACGCGGGCGCCTACGACAAGGGCGCCTGGCTGTGGCACGTCGAGCGGCTGCTGGCTTTCCCGAACGAGACCAGCGTGCAGGCCGCGTTCTTGCCGCACCCGCTGCTGGTGCAGATCCTGAACCTCTACTACGACATACTGCACTTCCCGGTCCTGATCGGAACCATGCTGTGGCTGTTCATCTGGCATCGGGACCGGTATCCAAGGTTCCGGACAATAATCGTCAGCTTTACCGGCATTTGCCTGCTCATCCAGCTGATCCCGGTCGCGCCGCCCCGGCTGCTGCCGCAGACCGGCATGGTCGACACGGCCCTGCGCTACGGCCAGTCCGTCTATGACCCGCAGGCGGGTTTCGAGGCCAACCAGTTCTCGGCTATGCCGTCGGTGCACGTGGGCTGGGCGATCCTGGTCGCGATGGGGATCATCGGCGTTGCCCGCACCAGGTGGCGCTGGCTCGCGTTGCTCTACCCGGCGCTGACCTCGCTGATCGTCGTGATCACCGCGAATCACTACTGGCTCGACGGCGTCGCGGCGGCGGCGATCATCATGGTCGTCCTGCCGGTCCAGGCGGCGATCAGGCGGCTGCCCGATCACCGTAAGGCCCGCCGTGCCGAGCCCGCGCCGCCGGTACCGGCGCCAGGACTCGTGCCCGGCGCCGACGAGCATGACCGGGCCGGTGTTGGGGTGCACAGTGCCCGTTTGTCCGGTACCGGCTTGGCCGGGAAAGGTAAACCGGAGGAAACTGGTCTACGGCGGGGACGGAGCTTACGCCAGGCAGTCGATCCAGGAGGGGCACTGACATGACCAAGCACTGCACGCACTGGATCAACGGCAAGCCGTGGACAGGGACCCCGGCCCGGCGCGGCGACATCTACAACCCGGCGACCGGCCAGGTCTCCGGCACGGTGGACTTCGCCGGCGCCGCCGAGGTGGACGCGGCCGTGCGGGCGGCCCGCGCCGCCTTCCCGGCCTGGATGCAGACTTCGCTGGTCAGGCGGGCGTCGGTCATGTTCGCGTTCCGCGAGCTGATCAGGCAGCACACAAACGAGCTCGCCGCCCTCATCAGCAGCGAGCACGGCAAGGTCACCTCGGACGCCGCCGGCGAGGTCGCGCGCGGGCTCGAGGTCGTCGAGTTCGCGTGCGGCATGCCGCACCTGCTCAAGGGCGGTTTCTCGGAGAACGTCTCGACCGGCGTCGATGCCTACTCCATCCGCCAGCCGCTCGGCGTGGTCGCCGGGATCACCCCGTTCAACTTCCCGGCCATGGTCCCGATGTGGATGTTCCCGATCGCGATCGCGGCGGGCAACACGTTCGTGCTCAAGCCATCGGAAAAGGACCCTTCGGCTTCGGTCCGCATGGCCGAGCTGCTGTCCGAGGCCGGGCTGCCCGACGGCGTCTTCAACGTCGTCCACGGCGCGAAGGAGGCCGTCGACGGGCTGCTGGCCCACGCCGAGGTCCAGGCGGTCAGCTTCGTCGGCTCGACCCCGATCGCCCGCTACGTGTCGGAGACCGGGACAAAGGCCGGCAAGCGCGTCCAGGCTCTCGGCGGTGCCAAGAACCACATGGTCGTGCTTCCCGACGCGGACCTTGACCTCGCCGCTGACGCCGCCGTGTCGGCCGGGTTCGGCTCGGCGGGCGAGCGCTGCATGGCCATCTCGGTCCTCGTCGCGGTCGACCCGGTCGGCGACGAGCTGGTCTCCAAGATCAAGGACCGGGTCGCCAAGCTCAAGGTAGGCCCGGGCGACCAGCCCGAATCCGAGATGGGCCCGCTGGTCACCAGGGCACACCGGGACAAGGTCGCCTCCTACCTCGACACCGGGGTCGCCGAAGGCGCCACGCTGGCCATCGACGGCAGGCAGCATCGCCACCACGCCGGCCCCGACGAGGGGTTCTGGCTCGGCCCGAGCCTGCTCGACCAGGTCACCCCCGCGATGAACTGCTACTCCGACGAGATCTTCGGCCCCGTCCTCAGCGTCGTCCGCGCGCAGACCTACGCCAGCGCGCTCGACGTGGTCAACGGAAACCCGTACGGAAACGGCACGGCGATCTTCACCAACGACGGGGGAGCGGCCCGCAAGTTCACCCACGAGGTGCAGGTCGGCATGGTCGGCATCAACGTGCCGATCCCCGTGCCGATGGCGTTCTACAGTTTCGGCGGCTGGAAGTCGTCGCTGTTCGGCGACACGCACGTGCACGGCACCGAGGGCGTGCACTTCTACACCAGGGGCAAGGCGGTCACCTCACGCTGGCTCGACCCGAGCCACGGCGGCGTCAACCTCGGCTTTCCCGTGAACAGCTGACACAGCTAGGAGATCAGCCATGCAGCCACCGCCCGATCCCGCCCGGGGCGCCGAGGTCTACGCCAACGACCGCGCCCACGTCTTCCACTCGTGGTCGGCCCAGAAGCCGCTCAGGCCGCTGGCGATCGCCGGCGGCGAGGGCTGCTACGTCTGGGACTACGACGGCAACCGGTACCTGGACTTCTCGAGCCAGCTGGTGAACACCAACATCGGGCACCAGCACCCGCGCGTGACGGCGGCGATCGCCGAGCAGGCGGGCAAGCTCGCCACGATCGCGCCGCAGTACGCCAACGAGGCGCGCGGCGAGGCCGCCAAGCGGCTGACGGCGATCGCGCCCGATGGCTTTGACAAGGTGTTCTTCACGAACGGCGGTGCCGACGCCAACGAGAACGCGATCAGGATGGCTCGCCTGCACACAGGCCGGGACAAGGTCCTCAGCTTCTACCGGTCTTATCACGGCAATACCGGCGGGGCGATCAGCTCGACCGGCGACCCGCGACGCTGGCCCAATGAATACGCCACCGGCCATGTGCATTTTTTCGGCCCCTATCTTTATCGCTCTTCGTTCTGGGCCTCCACGCCGGAGCAGGAGAGCCAGCGGGCGCTCGAGCACCTGGAGCAGGTCATCGCGTTCGAGGGGCCGGCGAGCATCGCGGCGATCCTGATCGAGACGATCGTGGGCACGGCCGGGGTGCTCGCGCCGCCGCCCGGCTACCTCGCGGGCGTCCGCGCCCTGGCGGACAAGTACGGCATCGTGTGGATCGCCGACGAGGTCATGTGCGGGTTCGGCCGGGCCGGGAAGTGGTTCGCGTTCGAGCACTACGACGCGGTGCCCGACCTGATCACGTTCGCGAAGGGTTCCAACTCGGGCTACATCCCGGCCGGCGGGGTGATCATCTCCGACGAGATCGCGGCGACCTTCGACGAGCGGGTGTTCCCAGGCGGGCTGACGTACTCGGGCCACCCGATCGCCTGCGCATCGATTGTCGCCACCATAGACGCGATGCACGACGAGCGGATCGTGGAAAATGCTTCGCAGGTTGGAACGGATGTTCTCGGGCCAGGTCTGGCGGAGTTGGCCGGCCGGCATCCGGTGATCGGCGAGGTGCGGGGGCTGGGCGTGTTCTGGCCCTGGACCTGGTGTCTGACCGGGCGACCCGCGCCATGCTCGCACCGTACGGCGGCTCGTCGGAGGCGATGAAGGCCCTGGCGGCTGCCTGCAAATCGCGCGGGCTGCTCACCTTCATCAACTACAACCGCCTGCACGTGGTGCCGCCGTGCGTCATCACGGCCGGTCAGGCCAAGGAGGGCCTCGCGCTCCTGGACGAGGCCCTCTCCGAGGCCGACGCCTTCTACCAGGGCTAAGGCGCGACGGTCTCCATGGCCGGCAGGTAGGCGTCGGCCTGGCCGGACGCGGTCGGGTGGTAGGACTCGTCGATGTCGAGGAAGTTCGTCGAGTGCAGGTAGCTGCTGGAGTCGCAGATCTGGTGCCCGGCGAAGAACGGGTTCACGTCCACGAACGGGTCGCCATTCGCGGCGGCCGCGTTCTTGATCAGGTTGTCGATCAGGGCGGCGCCGCCGTTGATCGCGGTGCGGTCGGTCGTGCTCAGGCCGATGCAGGTCGAGGACTTGGACAGGTCGTAGAACTGCGGGTAGTCGAGCACGACGATCTTGGCGTTCGGCGCGTCGGCCCTGATGTCGGACAGGACGGCATTGAGCGCGGCCGGCAGCGTCGAGTTGGCCTTCGACTCGGCCGAGTTGACCGCGTTGACGCAGGTGGTCGTCGAGTCGAGCACGCACGTCTCGAGCACGCTCGAGAAGCCGACGTCGTTGCCGCCGATGGTGATGGAGACGAGCGTGGTGGTGCTGCTCAGCGGGCCGAGCTGGGTGCTGATCACCGAGCTGGTCGTCGCTCCGGCGCAGGTCTCGTTCGCGAAGCTGGCAGGGGCGTGCGCGTTCGCCCACAGCACGCCGTAGGCGCCAGCGGACTGGTCACACGAGCCGTCGCTCGTGCTGCCCGAGCCGAGGCCGGAGGAGTAGGAGTCGCCGAGGGCGACATAGTGGACAGAAGAGGCTGCGCTGGCGGCACCGCTGGCGGCGAGGGCGGCGAACCCCGCCACGCCAACGGTGGCCGTGAGCACGGACAGCCGGGACCGGCGGCTGAGACTGAAACGCACGGGCTGCTCCCAGAAGGGCGAAGGGTACTTACTACTCATGCGTAACATCGGGTATTCAGCGGGTCAATGGTTCCGGCGGCTAGCTCAGGGCGCTAGCACGGGGAGTGGCCTCCGAACGCGGCGTTGGGATCGCAGATGCTCGTGGCGAAGCCGAGCACCATGGCGATCTCGTTCTGCGCGAACTCATCGAAGTGCACTGCGGCGCCGAGCACTGCCAGATTGCCCAGGCCGCCAAGACCGGTCGCTATCAGTAGCTGCCACCCGTTGACGCTATCGGGCGTCTTCTCGTTGAGGATCTGGAGGATGAGGTTGTTGGAGAAGTTTGCCGCACTACCTCCGACAACGGCGGCGGCCCCATCGAACGCTCCGAACAGCGGACCTGTCGCAAGGCCCACGGCGGTGTCGCGCAGCAACACCCAGCCGTGGACTCCGTGCACCGCGTCGTCCACGAGGTTGCCGAGTCCGCCGATCAGGCTGCCGGTGACCAATTTGATCAGGCGGCTGGATGGCTTCTCCAGTGGCGGCGGGCTGCCGCCGGGCGGGTCCGCGTCGCCGAGGATCGGCCCGGCCGCGTCGGCTATGGCGCCAACGGCGCCGACGATAGCTCCGCCGGCGGCAGCCGCCCCGCCGGCCACCGCGCCGCCGACGGCTCCGGCAGCTCCTCCGGCCGCTCCCGCAGCCGCTCCAGCCGCGCCGGCGATGGCGCCGATGGCCGCGCCGACCACCGTCGTGACGACGGTCTTGACGACCTTCTTGGCCTCCTTCTTGGCCTTGCAGACCAGGTCGCAGGTATTGGCGGCTTTCTTCGCCTGGCTCTGGAATTCCTTGAGTAGCTGCCGGTAATAAGCCTCATCCTGAGCCGCGACATTTTCGGCTGCGGCCGCGATCTGAGCAAGGCGCCTCGCATTGCGTGCCGCCTCTTTAGCGGCAATTCCGTCGAACAGGGCCGCCATGTTGGCCTCCAAGGCCAGCTCCGCTGTGTTGTCGGCCTCGTTCTCCAGCAGCGTCGCCTTCGCCTGCAGCTCCATGGCGGTGACTTCATCCATGGCAGTTTTGGTCACATCGGCGGCAAGCTGCCTATATAGCCCAGGCAAGACAAGCGTCTTGAAGATGCCGACTGCAATCGCGCCCCCGCGAAGAGCGAATTCCACCATGAACCATTCCAGGTACTGGATTCTGGCTTCCATCGCGTGCGTGGCGGCCTGGTCAGCCTTGACCTTCTGGAAGGCCTGATTGGCTTCCTCCTGGGCCATGCTGGCCTCGGCGAACAGGTGCTTGGCCTTGTCGTTGAGCTGGTTGGCCCTGGTGACCGCGGCCGAGGCGGTGGACTCGGCATGTGTCGCGGCGGACTCGGCGGACCTGGCCTGGGCCTCGTCGCGGGACGCCACCTGCTTGGCCTGCGCCGCCTTGGCCGCGGCCGCCTGGACCTCCGACTGAGTGATCGTCGCGGCGCCGGACTTGCCGGAGGGGGAGTGGCCGCTGAGGTCGGTGACGGACAGTGGGTTGTCGTCTGCGTAGGCGTGCAGGTCATCGGAGACCGCCGAGCCGTTCCCGCCCGTGGTGAAGGTGTCCTGGTTGCTGAATCCGCCCTGAGCTGGCCCGTAGAATCGCGAGCCCATATCGACCTGAGCGGTGCCCGGGTCGGTCCACTGGCCCTGGTAGCCGATCTGGATGGCGGGCCCGCTGGTGGCGATCGCTTGCCCCCAGGGGTCGTAGGTCGTCGACCCGGCCAGGGCGGTCCCGGCGGCGGCGAAGATGCCCGACAGGTCGTCGTGGCTGTCGTTGAGCGCGAGGGTCTTGCCGCCGCCGATGACGTCGACTCCCACGATCGCGCCGGCCGGATCGCGCGAGTAACTCGCCCCGGAGTCCGAGGAAACCTCGTCGGTCATCCCGTCATAGGTGAGGTCGATGGGCTCGCCGTTGTTGCCCTGGCCGGTTGCGCTGACCATCCGGTCAAGCGCGTCCCAGCTATAGGAGGAAGCGCCTTCGGTGATCTGCTGCCCGTAGGCGTCGGAGCTGGCCGTGGTGGTCGCGCTGGCGCCGTCCTTCTCGACGAGGTCGCCGTCGGCCGCGTAGGTGTAGCTGTTGCCGCTTGAGTCCGAGACGAGCTCGTTGCGCGCGTCGTAGGCGTAGGTGACGCCGTTGTCGCTGGTCAGGTTCCCGTTGTCGTCGTAGCCGAAGGCGCTGGCCGTCGGTGATCCGCCGGCAGGCGTGGCGGTCCAGGAGGTGAGCCGGTTCGCCTCGTCGTAGCCGTAGGTGTTGGCGACCGTTCCGGTGCCGCCGCCGGCGGTGGCCAGGCCGCTGGTGGTCATCGAGGTGACATCGTCGTCGGCGTTGTAGCCGTAGCTGATGGCGGCGACCTGGGCGCCGCCCGCCGTGGCGATGGTGTCGGAGGACAGGCGGTGCAGCGGGTCATAGCCGAAGCTCTGGGTGTTGTTGCCCGTCCCGTAGGAGATCTGGGTGACCTGGCCGAGGCTGTTATAGGAGTAGGTGCCCGTGGTGCCCGAGGCGGCGTCGGAGTCGGTGGCGAGCCGCCCGGCGCTGTCGTAGGTGTAGGAGGACGTGCCTGCGGCGTCGGTGTCCGAGCTGAGCTGTCCGCTGGCGTTGTAGCTGAAGGTGGAGTCGCCGGCCGACCCGGCGGCGGCCAGCAGGAGGCCGCGATCGTCATAGCTGAAGGACTCTGAGGTCGCTGGCTGATAGCCCGGCGTGCCCACGGTCCCGGCAGCGGCGGTCGAGGCGGTCAGCATGCGGCCAGCCTTGTCATAGGTGAAGGCACGGGAGGCCGTCGGCGCGCTGGCGCCGGATCCGGACTGGGCAGTCAGGTTGCCCATGGCGTCATAGGTGTCCGTGGTCTGCACCCCGCCGGGCCGGTCCTGCGTCACCAGGTCGCCGTTGGCGTCATAGGCCTCGGTGGTGGTGGAGTCCGGCCCGCTGGTGTTGGCGCCCGCCGGCGGCTCGATGACGCTCTGCGGCAGGCCGAGCGGGTTATAGGTGGCGAAGGTGGCGTCGCCGTTCCCGTCGGTCACCTCGGTCGGATGGCCGTCCAGGTCGTACGCGTAGCTCTCGGTGATGTTCTTGGTGGCCGAGACCGGCTGAGTCTGCGAGGTCAGCAACCCGATCGCGTTGTAGGTCGCCTTGGAGGTGTTGCCGAGGAAGTCGGTCGACGAGGTCACGTTGCCGTCGGCGTCATAGCCGACGGCCTCGGTCCGCAGCACCGTGCCGCTCGCGCTCAGGTCGGACTGCGAGACCTGGCGGCCCGCCAGGTCGTAGGCGGCGACCACGGAGCTTCCGTCCGGCGCGGTGATCTTAGCCGGGTCGCCGTCCAGGTTGTAGCTGTAGGAGGTGATGTTCCCCGCCCCGTCGGTGCTGGAGGTCAGCTCGCCGAGCGGATCGTAGATCGACGAGGTCGTGACACCGGTGGGGCTGGTCTGCGAGGTCTGGTTGCCAGCGGCGTCGTAGCCGTAGTGGGTGGTGTAGGCTGCGGATGCGTTCTGCCTGACCAGGTCGGTGCTGGTGATCTCCTGGCCGAGAAGGTTGTAGGTGGCCTGGGTCTGCGCGCCGGTCGGGTCGGTCACCGAGGTCTGCTCTGAGGCGGGGTCGTAGGTGTAGGTCCACGTCCCGCCGTCAGGGTCGGTCTGGCTGGTCAGGTCGCCGAGCTGGTCGTAGCCCATCGAGGTGACGTTGCCCAGCGGGTCGGTGCTGCTGATCTCCTCGCCGAGAGAGTTGTACGCCATCATGTCGGTGCCGCCCACGGGAGCGTGCGCTCCAGGCGGGGTGTAGCTGGGCTCGGTGGTCGACGTCACGCGGCCGTCGGTGTCGTAGGCCACCTTGGTGACGTTGCCGTCCGGGTCAGAGGTCTCGACCGGATCGCCGAAGGTGTCATAGCCCGTCATCGTGATCGGCTGGGCTGTTATCGGCGCGCCGGCGTTCGACTCGGTCTGCACCGCCGGGCTGATCTGCACGATTGGCCGCCCGGCCTCGTCGTTCTCGATGTGCGTGGTGTTGCCGTTGGGGTCGGTCTCGGAGACCACCAGGCCGCGCTCGTCCCGCACGAAGCTGGTCGTCAGCGCGGTTGAGCCAGCACCGCCGCCGGGATTGTCCACGGTCTGCGACAGCTCGCTGCCCGTCTGGTCGTAGGTCGTGGTCACGGTCTGGGTGACGCCGCCGGCGGTGAGCGAGTCCGAGACCATGTCCCCGGCCGGATCGTAGCTCGCGGTGGTGACGCGGTCGGCCCCGGCCGGATCTTCCGTCTGCATGGTCGCCTGGCTGTCGGCGTTGTAGCTGACCTTGGTGACCAGGCCGCCCGGGCTCGTTTCGGTGATCGGGCTTCCGGCCGCGTCGTAGCCGTAGGTGGTCAGGTTGTCCATCCCTGTGGGGCTGCCCGGGTCGACGACGTAGGTGGACGCCAGCTCGTCGTTGCCGTAGTACGTGTAGCCGGTCGTGGTGCCCATGACGCTGGTGACGGACGCCAGCCGGCCCGCCGGGTCGTAGGCACGCGACTCCTCGACCAGGTTCTCGGGCGCGATCGGGCTGCTCGGGTTGCCGGTGTAGCCGTCAAGGGTGGTCGTCAGCAGGTCACCGGCCGCGTCGTAGGCGTAGGCGGTGATCACCCCGGCCGGATTGGTCTGCGTCAGCTTGTCGCCGAGGCCGTCATAGGTGTAGGAGGCGACGTTCCCGAGCGGGTCGGTGACCGAGGCAAGCTCGCCAGCGGGGTTGTAGGCGTCGGTGGTCGTTCTTGGCGGGTCCTGGCCGGTCGCGTCGCTGACGGTGGTGGTGAGCACGTCAGAGTCGGGGTCATAGGTGTAGCTGGTCACCTTCGTATGGGCCAGGCCGGTGACCCGGTCGGTCACGGGCGGGGCCGTGATCGTGACGATCCGGTCGCGGCTGTCGTAGGTGTAGCTGGTGGTCAGCCCGGCGGGGTAGCTGTCGGAGACCTGCGTCTGGGTCAGCTGACGGCCCAGGTTGTCGTAGGTGTAGGTGGTCACCAGCCCGAGCGGGTCGGTGATCTGCATCAGGTCGCCTGCGGAGTCGTAGCTGTAGCGGGTCACGCCGCCGCCAGGATCGGTGATCGAGGCCACCAGGCCGGGCGGCTCGGTCCCGCCGCCGACGGCCGCCTCGGTGCCTGCCGTATAGGCGTTCGTGGTGGTGCATCCGGACGGGCACGCCGGCGTCGGAGGGGTCTTGGTGCTGGCGATCTGACCGGTGGCGGTATAGGTGGTGACCGTGTCGAAGGTGGGATCCGTCGGCGAGGATGAACGAGGATCTCTGTCGTCGGTCACCTTGTCATTGCGCGGATCGAGCGGGTTCGACAGATTCTCGAAGTACGAGGCGTCGGTGGTCTGGCAGTTGTTGATCGCCACGCAACTGGTGGTGGAGGTCACGTTGTTGTGGGCGTCGTAGGTCAGGTAGGTCGTGTCGCCGTCCGGGTCGGTGATGGTCGAGGCGCGGTCGGCCTCGTCGTACCCGTAGGAGGTCACGCCGCCGCGCACGTCGGTGGTCCGCATCAGCGCCCCGGCCGCGTCGTACAGGTACACGGTGTTCTTCCCGACCGGATCGGTGACCGTGATCGTCTGGGTGTTCAGCGTCGGCAGGGTCACTGTCGTTCCGCCGAAGAGCGGGCCACCGCCGGAGCTCGGGGGCGTGAGCTGAAGCTGCAGCCCGGCGTAGTGGGTGGCGACCTGGCCGGAGGTCAGCTCGCTGGTGTAGAGCGACACGTCAGCGACGGACCCGTTGAGGAAGCCGTTCGAGCCGCTGCCGAGGTCGGCGACGTAGCCGGTCGCGGATGCGGTGGCCTGCTTGGTGATCGAAGCGGTGGCGATCGAGACGCCGTCCTGGTACAAGGTGGCGGTCTGGCTGAAGGACCCGGATGACGTGGTGCCTGGGCTGACGGTGATGACGGCCTGATGCCATTTGCCGTCGTTGACCGCGACGCTGACGCAGCCGAATATCGGGTCGCTGTTGAACAACGTGCTGCCGACCGAGCCCTCCAGGCAGTCCGCCCCCCTGGGGATCCACAGGGCCAGCGGCTCGCCGCCGGTCGGCCCGGAGGCGGACGACAGCAGCGTCCCGGTCTTGGTGGTCTTGAACCACACCTCCGCCGACTCCGCGCCCGTGCCCGCGAAGTAGCCGCCGGGAATGCTGACCTGCGAGCTGGTGCCGTTGAAGGTCGCGGCCGTGCCGTCAGCGAAGCCCGTCGGGCCGGCCGCGCCCAGCGTCACGTTCGAGAAGGTGGCCGGGGGCCGCGTGGTGGCGGCGGTGGCCGCGCTGTCGACCACATCGCGGGCGAGCGGTCCCGCCGTGTCGTTCAGCGGCCAGAAGTCCTCAGGCGATGATCCCAGGACCGCGCTGTCGTAGGCGCCCGACGACGTGCCGCGCACAGCCCCGCCGTAGGTCCAGTTCCCGCCGTTGGCGTCGGTGAGCGCGGCGACCCGGTCGTTGACGGTGTCGTAGGCCGCCGCCAGCTGAGTACGGCCGCCCGGGGTGGTGACCGACGTGAGTTCCGCGGCGGAATGGGTCTCGGCGGCGTACTGCGCCGAGACCGTGCCCGAGCTGGGCAGCTGATTCTGGTAAACCGACAGGTCCGCCATCGAGCCGTTGAAGTACTCCCAGTTCGCGGTGCCCAGCCCGCAGCTCGCGCACAGCGAGCCCGGGCTCTGGCCGGTGCCGAGCAGCACGTCGTAGCCGTCGCTGAGGGGCAGCTGGGTGACGGAGGTGCCGCTGGCGACCTTCGTCCCGTCCAGGTACAGGGCCTGGCCGGGGATCAGGACCGCCTGGTGCCAGGCGCCGTTGTTCACCGCCGCCGGCGAGGACAGCGCAGCCGAGGTGTAGAGGTCGGGCGTCGTGGACGTGCCGGTCTGGGAGGTGATGGTCTTCACGCCCTCCAGGTGGCCGTTGGAGCCGATCCACAGCAGCGGGACCTCGCTGCACTCGATGTCGCCCACGCAGTTGATGCTGGGCTCCCCGGTGCCGGCCCCGAGCAGGATCCCGGACGCGCTGGTGGTCTTGAACCAGACGCTGATCGCCAGGCTGGTGGTCATCGGGAACCTGCTGTCGCCGTCGAGCTCGACGCAGGACGAGGCCAGGTTCGTGGTGCACCAGGTGCCGTCAAGCGGGATCCAGGAGCTCGTCCCGTTGAAGCCGGTCGCGGTGACCCCGGGAATCGGCCGCCACCCCGGGGGTGGTGTTCACCTCGGTCGCCGGCGGGTCGATGGTCGTCAGGTCGTCCACCGGGATCTGGTTCGCGGCGGCCGTCGCTGTGCTGGCGTCATTGAGCCGGAAATAGCTGGTGGGGTCGGCGTTGCGCACCGACGTCGCGGCGTGCGAGCCGCTCGTGGTGTATCCGTAGGCGGTGCAGGCGGTGGTGGTGCCAGGCGGGCACACCGACGTCAGCAGGTCGCCGTTATAGCCATAGGTCCAGGTCTGCGCGGTGCCGGGCTGGCCGGCGGTGACCGGGTCGGTCGACACGGTCGCCACGTGCGGCGCCGTCGCCCCGGTGGGCGTGGACCAGGTGAGATGCAGGGCCCGGCCTGAGGTGGTGCTGGTGATCGTGGTCAGCACGCCGGCGCTGTAGGCCAGGGTCTCGGTCTTGCCGGTGTTGTCGGCGATCTTGGACAGCAGCCACGAGGTCCCGCTGGCCTGGGCGAAGGTGTAGGTGGTGCCTGTCTGGTCGGTGACCGAGAACCCTCCGCCAGTGATCGCGGTGACCACGGCGTACAGATTCTGCGGTGCGGCGTAGCCTCCGGCCGAGTTCTTGGCGAACCTGACCTGCTGGCCGTCGGCCATCGTCAGGATCAGTGCGCCAGTCCCGTCGGGGTCAGGGACCATTGACATGTCCAGCAGCGACGACCAGCCCGCCCCGAGCGCCTGGGAGGTTCTCGGGTCCAGCGAGTTGTAGGTCCGCACGATCGACAGCGCGGGGCCCGAGGTCGTCACGCCCGCGTCGGTGACCGTCTCAGAGACGTTGCCGGTCTGCGGGTCCACCGTCTTCCCCGAGCCCTGGAAGTCGCTGCCGCCGAGGTCGGAGGTCATGATCGGGTTGCCGTCGCTGGCGTGGTAGGCGTTGCCCAGCGTGCCGCCGATGCCCGGCTGGGCGTCGCCCACGACGAACGAGATGGGCGTCGTCCAGGTGAAGAAGCTGGGGACGCTCAGACTCGGCAGGGGGACCAGGTCGGTGACCGTGGCCACCCAGTAGTAGGTGGTGCCCCAGGTCAGCGCCGTGGACGGGGACCAGGTGTTGCTGTTGCCCGCCACCCAGCCCGAGGACTGCAGCACCTTGGCCGTGCTCAGGCTGGGGCCGTTGAGCAGCTCGAACGCGTAAGACAGCGTCGGATTGGCCGGGAACCCGCCCGGTACGGTCGCCGACGCGGTCAGCGACGGGGTCTGGGTGTCCACGGCGGTGCCCGGCAGCGGCTCCTGCTCGTTGATCACCGGGCTGAACTGCTGGATCGTGTAGGCGGCGCAGTGCTCAGTGCCGCCCTCGGCCGAGAAATACGTGCCTGACCCGTTCACCATGTCGAAGCAGATCGTGTACGAGCCGGGATTCTCGACCGGGGTGACGCTCTCTGCCGTCGTCGTGCCGCCCGGCGCCACGGTCCCGCTGATCGCGATTTTGACGCCGGTCGTCAGCGGGGTGCCAGTGCCGGTGGTGTTCGACGAGGCGAACACCTGCGTGCCTAGCGCATAGTTTCCGTTCCACGTGGTGGTGCCGGTGTTGGTCAGCGTCACCGCTATCCGGCCCGTCTGATCGGCCATGGGCACCGTGTCGAACGTCGCCGCGACGCTGTAGGACGCGTTGTCGGTCACCACGGCCGGGGCCGCAACAGACTTGCCCGCCCCGGGCTTGCCCGGAACGGGTCTCCCGGCTCTGGCGATCGCATGGCCGACGACGTCATGGCCGGCCGGCATCCGCGCGGAACGGGTGTGCACCAGCGACGGAGCCGCCATGGGGGGCGGCGCGAGGTCCGGCTTGGGCGCTCGATGCCCAGGCGCCCTCGCCGCCAAGGCGGGCTTGGCCCTGGTCGCCGACGCCGGCACGCGGTGGGGCCTGCCCGCCGCGGTCCCGCCATGCTGTTCGGGCCCGTTCGCGTACCCGAACACCTTGACCGCTGGCAGGCCACTGCGGTGGATCACAGGCACAGCCGAGGCGGCCGGAGCCCAGATGGCAATGCCCGATGAGGCCGCCATCACCAGCGCGGCCAAGCGCAGCCGTGTCCGCGAACGCGCCATTATGACTCCCAAAGCGAAGATTCCGATGCGGAAAAACCGAGCTTGGCCTGAGGCCGGCTGCTAACTTCCGGCCTGCGATGCGAGTGCGCGAATGGCCTGATCAATGCGCGCGGGCGCCCCGGCAGGCGAGACGATGGCGGTGTTCGACGAGGTCCCTAGCCCGGCAGTACCGGAAGGGGCGACAAGCACGAAGTTCTGGCGCCGGTCGGCTTTCGCGGCCTTGATCAGCTTCGCGACGGGCCTAGCCGTGGTGATGATGACGCCGCATCTGCGCTGCGCGAGGCTGGTCAGCATGACCCCGGAGTCGGCGGGACCGGTGTCGGGCAGGTAGCTGACCATGACATGCGTGGCCAGCGATGCGGTCTGCATCGCCTTCCACGCAGACGCTCCCGGCGCGCCTGGCGTGATCCCGCTGGGATCGGTGAGCAGGCACGCGGTCGCGTTCAGGTAGTGACGGGCTGACGCCCCTGTGGCCTGCCGGGGATGCTCGAACGGCCAGGGCCCGGTGGCAGTGACGGCGGCTGTCACCCCCGCCGCCACGAGCCCGGCGGCCGCTACGCTGGCACCCACGGCCAGCCATTTCATCAGTCTGACCCGACCCGAACCGCCCCTGTGCCCGCGAACCCAGCCCATGATCCGTCCCTCAGCCAGATAAGTCACATGTCCGGATGAGAGTCTGGCGGGCGCCGTCTACTTTTCGTCCGAGTATCGGAGGAGCCTGGACAGGAGACGGTTTCGCGGCGCCTTCCTCGCACTGATCTGGCTGCGTTGATTCCGCGTCCTGGACATGGTTGAGTATGCCCCGCACATAGGGCTTGTACTGGGCAAAACTGGGGCGCCAATGTACTCTCGCTTGCTGGGACCGCTAGAGATCCGCGCTGGCGAGAACTGGATCGGGGTGAGCGCGCCGAAATGGCGGGCGCTGCTGGCGGTACTGCTGCTGCGGCCCGGGCAGGTCGTCTCAAGCGGACAGCTCGTAGCCGAGTTGTGGGGCGAGGACCCGCCGGCGGGTGCCAGGAAACTGGTCAGCCGGTACGTGGCCCGCCTGCGGCAGCTTACCGGTGACGCCGATGGCCGGGTGCTCGTGACAAGGCCGCCCGGGTACTTGCTGGCGGTGAATCCTGCCGACCTGGACGTTTCCCGGTTCGAGTGCCTGGTGGCCAAAGCTCGCGCCGCGCTGGAACGGGCCAGCGGCGAGCAGGCAGCAGAACTGCTAGGCGAAGCGCTGGCGCTGTGGCGGGGCCATGCGCTGGCCGGTGTGCCGGCCGGGCGGCTGGTCTCGACGGAAGCGGCCAGGCTGGATGAGCTGCGACTGGATGCGCTGGAACTGCGGATGGAGGCCGGGATCAGCTGCGGCCACGGTGCGGAGCTCGTAGCTGAGCTGCGTCAGCTGACGGCCTGGTATCCGCTGCGGGAGCGGTTCTGGCAGCAGCTGATGTGCGCCCTGGAGCAAGGCGGCCGCCCGGCCGAGGCGCTTGCGGCGTTCGCGCAGGCACAAAGGGTCCTGGCGGAGGAACTTGGGGCCGATCCTGGGCCGGGTCTTCAGCGACTGCACCGCCATCTCCTGGCCGGCGACCGGGCACCTGAGGTCGCGGCCGCCGCCGCATCGCCGGGAGCCGCCGCCCCCGCGGTGCTGCGGCAGCTGCCAGCCACCGTGGCGCATTTCACGGGCCGGGCCGGTGAGCTGGCGGCGCTGACTGGGCTGCTTGACCATGCCCGCGTGAAGCTGCCAGGGACTGTCGTGATCTCGGCGATCGACGGCATGCCCGGCGTAGGCAAGACCGCCCTGGCGGTGCACGCGGGTCACCTGGTAGCTGACCAGTTCCCCGACCGGCAGCTGTTCGTCGACCTGCGGGGCCATGCGCCCGGTCAGCAGCCAGCCGACCCTGCCGATGTGCTCGCCGCGCTGCTAGCCGCCGACGGCGTGAATCCACGGTATCTGCCCGCTGACCTGGGCGGGCTGGCCGCGATGTGGCGGGACCGGATGGCTGGCCAGCGGACTCTGCTGATCCTGGACAATGCCGCAGGCAGTGCCCAGGTCACGCCCCTGCTGCCAGGGACGGCAGGAAGCCTGGTCCTGGTCACCAGCCGCCGGTTCCTTGGCGATCTGCCCGCAGCGCTCGAGGTCCCGCTGGATGTCCTGCCGCCCGGTGATGCCCAGGCGATGTTCACGGGCCTGGCCCCTCGGGCCGCGAACGATCCGGAGCTGGTGGCTGAGCTGGCGGAGTTGTGCGGCCGCCTGCCGCTTGCGATCTCGCTGCTCGCCCGGCTGTTCGCCCGGCACCGGTCCTGGGCCATGGCCGACCTGATCGCCGATACCCGGGCGCGGCTGCTGACTGTCACCCCCGAGAACGGCACAGTCGCGGCCGCGTTCGAGGCGTCCTACCAGGACCTGGCCGCAGGACGGCAGCAGTTCTTCCGCTACCTCGGGTTGCATCCGGGTACCGACATCGACCCGTATGCCGCTGCCGCCCTGGCGGGCCTGCCGCTCAGCGAGGCCGCAGCGCATCTGGAAGCGCTCCACGGCGACCGGCTGATCGAGGAGCGCGTGCCCTGCAGGTACCAGCTGCACAACCTGATCGCCCAGTACGCGCGGAGTCTGGTCGCCATCGAGCCCGGCGCTGAGCGCGAGCAGGCCACCGAACGGCTGCTCGATTACTACCAGCAGACCGCGCAGGCCGCCGATGTCCAGCTCGCCTACCACACCAGGCCGACGAGCGCCGGGCCCCTGACAGTGCCTGCCTCCGTACCTGGCCCGCCAGGCCGGCCCAGGCCCAGGCATGGATGGCCGCCGAGCACGCGAACCTGGCGGCCTGTATCGACCTCGCGGTCGCGCGCCGCGACCACGCCCGGGTGACCGCACTGACCGCCGCGATCGCCGCGCACCTGCGGAGCGACGGTCCCTGGCCCCGTGCCGTCGCGCTGCACACCGCCGCCGCGCGCGCCGCCTGGCATCTGCGCGACCAGTCCGGCCATGCCAACGCCCTGTTCAACCTGGGTGACCTGCAATACCTGATCAGCGACATCCCGGCCGCCACGGCTTCTCTTGAGCAGGCACGTGATCTTTACCGTGGCGTCGGCGACAGGCTCGGCGAGGCCAACGCCTTGTTCACCCTTGGAGTGGCGCTCCAGCAACTGACCGACGGGCTTCCGGCCGCCGCGCAGGCGCTCAAGCAGGCGAGGGATCTCTACCGTGCCATCGGTGACCGGGTCGGCGAGGCCAACGCGCTCGGCATCCTCGGCGTCGGGCGGCGGCGGGTCGGCGACTATGCGGGTGCCGTCGGCCCGCTGGAGCGGGCTATCGACATGCTTCGCAGCGTCGGCAACCCGCCTGGCGAGGCAACTTGCCTGCGCAACCTGGCGGACGTACGGCAATCGACTGGCGACTACCCGAGTGCGATCAGGCTGCTCGAACAGGCACTGGACATGTCCCGCAGGAACGCTGACCGCCTCGGCGCAGGGTACGCCCTGCTCGGCCTGGGAGCGGTACGGCGGCTGACTGGCGACTATCCGGGCGCGGTGCTCATGCTCGAAGAGGGGCTGGGCATTCAGCGCCACATGGGCAACCGGCGCAGCGAGGCCTATGGGTTTCAGTACCTGGCAGAGGCGCGGCGTTCGGCTGGCGACTACCCGAGCGCGGTCAGCCTGCTTGAGCAGTCCCTGAGCGTCTGCCGTGACATAGGCGACCGGCTCGGTGAGGGCTACGCCTTGCTCAGCCTGGGGCGGGTGCGGCGGGAGGCTGGCGAACTCGCTGCCGCGCCCGGGGTGCTGACGCGGGCGCTGGAGGCCTTCCGGCATCTCGGCGATCAAGGTGGCGAAGCCGAGACGCTTATCGAGACCGGGGCCGTGCGACTGGCCCAGGGCGATCCGCGTAAGGCGCGCCTGTGTTACCAGCACGCGCTCGACCTCGCCCGGGCCACCGGTGCCCGGCTAGAAGAAGCCCGCGCCCTGGAAGGGACGGGCAGCTGTGCCGCGCAGCTTGGCGACCCCAGCGCGGCCGGCCGCGCACTTCGGCAAGCTCTGGAGATCTACCAGCGGTTCGGCACCCCAGATGCTGAGCGGCTCGCCGGCGAGCTTGACGCGCGGGCGTAGCCGACGGGGTTACAGCGCGGCGAAGGCGTCGGTCAGGATGTCGAGGCCCTCGTTGATCAGGTCAGGGCCCATCACCAGCGGCGGCAGGAACCGCAGCACGTTGCCGAAGGTGCCGCAGGTGAGCACGATCAGCCCGTCGCTATGGCAGGCCTTCGCGACCTTGGCGGTCGTCGCCGCGTCTGGCTCGATGGTGCCCGGCTTGACGAGTTCGATCGCGATCATCGCGCCCCGGCCGCGCACGTCGCCGATGTTTGGGTGCTGTGCCGCGAGCGCGCGCAGCCTCGGCAGCATGACCTCGCCGACCCGCCGTGCGGCGGCGGGCAGGTCTTCCTTGGTCATGGTCTCGATCGAGCCGAGCGCGGCCGCGCAGGCGACCGGGTTGCCGCCGTAGGTGCCGCCGAGGCCGCCCGGGTGCACCGCGTCCATGATCTCGGCCCGGCCGGTCACGCCGGCCAGCGGCAGGCCGCCGGCGATGCCCTTCGCCGTGGTGACGAGGTCGGGCACGACGCCCTCGTGGTCGCAGGCGAACCAGTCACCGGTCCGGCACAGCCCAGACTGGATCTCGTCCGCGATGAACACGATGCCGTGCTCGCGGCAGTAGTCGGCGAGCCCGGACAGGAAGCCGTCGGGCGGCACGATGAAGCCGCCTTCTCCCAGGATCGGCTCGATCACGACCGCGGCGACCCTGTTCTCGCCGACCTGAGCGTGAATCAGGCCGGTGATGACGTCGAGCGCCTCTTCGGCGCACTTCTCCGGCCCGCCTGGCCAGCGGAACGGGTAGGCCATCGGCACCCGGTAGACCTCGCCGGCGAACGGGCCGAAGCCGTCCTTATAAGGCATGTTCTTGGCGGTCATGGCCATCGTCAGGTTGGTGCGGCCGTGGTAGGCGTGATCGAACACGACGACGGCCTGCCGCCCGGTGGCGTGCCTGGCGATCTTGACGGCGTTCTCGACCGCCTCGGCGCCCGAGTTGAACAGGGCCGAGCGCTTGTCGTGGCTCCCCGGGGTGATCCGGTTGAGTTCCTCGCATACCTCCACGTAGCCCTCGTACGGGGCCACCATGAAGCAGGTGTGGGTGAACTGCGCGACCTGCTCGGTCACCCGGCTGACGACCAGTTCGGCGCTGTTGCCCACCGAGGTCACCGCGATGCCCGAGCTGAAGTCGATCAGCGAGTTGCCGTCAGCGTCGATCAGCACCCCGCCGCCGGCCGCCGTGACGAACACGGGCAGCACATGGGACAGGCCGCGGGCCACGCTGCGCTGCCTGCGCTCGAGCAGCGCGCGGGAAGCCGGGCCTGGGATCTCTGTGACGAGGTGCCTGTGCTGGGCTAGCCCTGGACCGCCGACGGTAGAGTGCAGGTTCATAGGCCGAGGATAGACCGGACACTGATGGCGATGCAGGGCCGGCCTTCATGATCGCTTAACGGGCTCGCATGGGGGGTACCAACATGCGACCACGTGCAGCATGTCGCTGACGGTCAACCACAACTAACCAGGCGTCACGGGACCCTCCGCTAGCCCGCCGCCAGCCGCCTGTGCTGGCGGTGGTTGCAGGAATTAGCATGAGGGTCCTAAGTGGCCGTCGAGTCTGTAGTATCTGGGTGATCCAACCTACCGGGCACATTCGGACTTATCGTCGCACCGGGGTGTTCGTCGTAGGTGGGTCGGCATAGTTGTTTGTATCGGCAAAAATTTGGTATGTGGTGCAGGAATGGCCCGCCCCGGATGTCGAGGAGGACCTCATGCGAACACATGATTGGTTTCGGTCGCACAGCTTTCACTACTCTGACTTCGGCAACGCGAGCGAGCTCGGCACGATCAAACGAGACAGGGGCGTCACCGTCTCCCTGATCCTGCCGACCCGCAATGTGGCCGAAACCATAACCTCGGTTCTCGACGAGGTTAATAATCTCCGACATCCAGACATAGGGCTTATCGATCAGGTCATCGTGGTCGACGCCGACTCCACCGATGGCACCGTCGAGATCGCCCGGGGCTATGACGCCGAGGTGTACTCGGAGAACGCCCTGATGCCGGAATACGGTCCCGCTCACGGCAAAGGCGACGCGATGTGGCGTGGCCTGTCGGTAGCCACCGGGGACATCATCGCGTTCGCTGACACCGATACAGGCAACTTCTGCAAGCAGCTGGTGACCGGCGTCGTCGGCTGCCTGGTGGCCAGACCCGAACTCAAGTTCGTGAAGGCCGCCTACCGTCGGCCCTACACCCAGGAGTCACTGTCCGTTCCCGACGGCGGCGGCCGGGTCACCGAGCTGGCCTGCAAGCCGGCGCTCAACCTGCTGTTCCCTGAACTGGCCGGGTTCGTCCAGCCGCTGGCCGGCGAATTCGGCGGAACCAGGGACGTGCTCTACTCGATCCCGTTCTTCAGCGGGTACGCGGTGGAGGTCGGCATGCTGATCGACGTGCTCGATGCCTGCGGGCTATCGGCGATGGCGCAGGTCGACGCGGGCATGCGCAAGAACAGGCACCAGGATCTCGGCAACCTGTCCAGGATGGGCTACGCGGTACTCCGCGCCGTGCTGACCCGCGCCACCCAGCGCCGGCTGCTCGGCCCTGACCTCGGAGCCGACCTCAGGGCGGACGCCTGGACCACGTCCGAGGCGGCCTCCTACCTGCACGCCGTGGCCGCGGCTCAGGGCGTGCAGCTGGAGGAGTACGCCGAGATCATGATCGAGCGCCCATCGATGCACTCGGCATTGCTAGACCGCCAGCGCCTAGCCAGCGCCAGCGCCGCCGGCAGCTAACGCCCGCCAGCCGAAGGGCGCGCCCGAGGTTCCCTCCAAGGGCGCGCCCGAGGTTCCCTCCGTAGGGCGCGGCGCTGCCTGGACTGACGAGTGACGACCGCAGGGAGGAGCGAGGAGGGAAGGCAGCGCCTGAAGGCGCCCGAAGGCTGCCGCCAAAGGGCGCGAAGCGCCCGGAGGCGGCAAACTAACACAGCCGTAGGGCGCGGCGCTGCCTGGACTGACGAGTGACGACCGCAGGGAGGAGCGAGGAGGGAAGGCAGCGCCTGAAAGCGCCCGAAGGCTGCCGCCAAAGGGCGCGAAGCGCCCGGAGGCGGCAAACTAACACAGCGGCAAACTAACACAGCAGATCGCGCGCCGCTGCCTCGATCGTGTCCTGCGACAGCAGGACGGTCCGGGCGGCGTCACCGAGCGGCACGAAGCTGTCTTCGCTCGCTACCCTGCCGATCCGGCCCGGGTAGCCGGCCTCGATCAGCGTGGTCACGATGCCTTCGCCGGCGCCGCCGGTGGCCCTGGTCTCGTCGGCGACGAGCACCGCTCCGGTAACCGAGGCCTCGCGGACGAGATCGAGCGCGGGCAGCGGTGCCAGCCAGCGGACGTCGAGCACCCGGCAGCCGATGCCGCTGGCCGCGAGCGTCGCCGCCGCGCGCAGGCTCATCCGCAGCCCGTTGCCGAACGTGGCGATCAGCAGGTCGGTGCCCTCGCCGTAGACGCGGCCCTGGCCGACGGGCGCGTGCCCGAGCCGCCACAGCCACGGCGGGTCGTACCCGGCGAGCCAGCCCCCGTCGCCGTGCTCGTACAAGTCGCGCTCGTGATACAGCGCTATCGGCTCGAGGAAGACGCACACGCTGCCGTCCTCGCGGGCGCTGGCCAGGCAGGTCCGCAGCATCGCGGCCGCGTCGTCCGGCCTGGCGGGGCAGGCGACTATGATCCCCGGGATGTCGCGCAGGGCGCCGACGGCGTTGTCGTTGTGGAAGTGCCCGCCGAATCCCCGCTGGTACGCCAGGCCGGCGATGCGCAGCACCATCGGGTTGCGGTACTGCGCTTGCGAGAAGAACGACAACGTGGCAGCCTCGCCGCGAACTTGATCGGCGGCGTTGTGCAGGTAGGCCAGGTACTGGATCTCGGGCACAGGCAGCATCCCGGCGAGCCCGGCGCCGAGGCCCACGCCAAGAATGGACTGCTCGTCGAGCAGCGAGTCGAAGACGCGGGCGCCGCCGAACGCGCCGAGCAGGCCCTTGGTGACCCCGTAGACGCCGCCCTTGCGGGCGACATCCTCCCCGAACACGATCGTGTCATGGTGCGCTGCGAGTTCGTCGTGCAGCGTGCGGTTGATCGCCTGGGCCAGGGTCAGCGGGCCCTCTTCCTCGGGTAGTTTCCCGCCGAAGGCCCGCAGCCTGCGTCTCTTGCTCGCCGGCCACACGGCGGCGGCGACCGCGTCGGGACGGCGCGGCGCCAGCGGCGCCATCACCTGCGCGGCCGAGCTGAGCGTCGGCTCCGCCTCGGCCCGCGCCGCCAGCCCCAGGACCGATTCCCTGGACTGGGCGTACCTGGTCAGGACCTGATCGGGAGTGAGCAAGCCAGCGGTCACGAGCAGGCTCGCGGTGCCCAGCAGCGGATCACGGCGCAGGTCAGCGGCGATCTCGGCGGGCGACCGGTAGGCGGACTCGGCGTCGGAGCCCGCATGCCCGCCGATCCGGATCGTGGACAGGTGCAAGATGGCCGGCGCTCGCCGCTCCCTGACGTAGGCGGCCGCCTCCCGGGCGGCGTCGTAGACCTCGGCGATATCGGTGCCGTCCGCGTAGGCGTAGCGGATGCCGGGCCGGCCGCTCAGCGTGGCGGCGACCCAGCCCGCCGGGCTTCGCACGCTGATGCCGAGCCCGTTGTCCTCGCACACCGCCAGCAGCGGCATCGGCAGGCCCTGGTAGGCGCAGTAGGCCGCGGTGTTGAGCGCTCCGGCCGCCGTCGAGTGATTGACCGACGCGTCGCCGAAGCTGGTCACCACGATCGAGTCGGCGGGCCAGGGCGGGTCGATTCCTAGCCTGGCGGCGCGGGGCAGGGCGAAGGCCAGGCCGACCGCTCTGGGCAGGTGCGACGCGATCGTCGAGGTCTGCGGGATGATGTGCAGCTGCCGGTGCCCGAATACCTTGTGCCGGCCGCCCGCGATCGGCTCGGAGGCCGCGGCGGTCATGCCGAGCAGCACGTCGGTGATGCCTTCGATCCATCGCCCGGCCTGGCCGGCCCTTGTCAGGTAGAACGCGCCTGACCGGTAGTGCAGCAGCGCCGGGTCGGTGAGGCGGAGCGCGGCGGCGACGGCGGCGTTCGACTCGTGACCGGAAGATCCGATCGTGTAGTAACCGGTGCCGCGCGACCGAAGCCAGCGCGCGGCCTCGTCGAGATGGCGGCTGCCGAGTTGCGCGTCAAACAGCCGCAGGCAGTCGCCGAAGGTCAGCGCGCTGCCTGGCTTGACCGGATCATCAGGCGAAGGCAACGTGGCTGGCGGCGTCGCCGGGACGGGCAGCGCGCGGATCGCGTCGATCAGGTGCTGGTCTTGCTGGCTGGCAGAGATCCGGTCAGCGGTCATGCGGCCAAAATATCCAGCAGACCGATCGGGCCACTAGACTCCGAACCACTCTCCCGTCAGCGGGATCATGTGCGGCGGACCGAATCGCACGATTACCTGCGCCCTGCCCCTGCTCAGCCGGCTCCGCAGGTAGAAGGTGCCGGTCCAGCGGTTGTAGTAGCCGACGCCGTCCCACCTCCGGCCAGTCCACCGGCCCACCAGGGGGATCATGTGCGCCGGCCCGAACGTGAAGGTGCGGTGCGCGGGCCCGGCCGACAGCTTGTCGCGGAGCGCGAAGAGGCCGTTCCTCGGGTTGTAGTAGCCGACCCCGTCCTTGCGCCCGCCAGTCCAGTCCCCGGCAAGCGGTTTCATGTGCGGCGGGCCGAACCTGAACCTCTTGAGCGCCCGCCCGTGCGAGAGCTTCTCGCGCAGGTAGAAGGTCCCTGTCCGCGGGTTGTAATAGCCGACGCCATCATGACCGGCCCCGGTCCAGTCTCCGACCACCGGGATCATATGCGCCGGGCCGAACTTGAACGTCTTGCCGTGCCGTCGCGACTTGCCGATGCCCAGCAGGTGGAACGTGCCGTACCTGGGGTTGTAGAACCCGAGGCGGTCTTTGCCGTCACCGCGCCAGTCTCCGGTCAGCGGCACCAGCCGGCCGCGTCGAGCGCTGGCGCGCCCGATTCTCGGCTTGGCGTTGGCGGGTCCGGCGGTCTGGGCCAGCCGCATCGTGACCTTGCCGTTACGCGGGTTGTAGTACCCGAGATTCGCCCGGCGCGGGATGCGGAAATGGATGAAGTTACTGGGCCATTCCTGCCACTTGTCTGACGGGTAGTGCGCCCTGATCTTGGTCCAGTCGTAGTCGTCGCGCTCGGCGTTGATGTGCTGCTGGGAGATGATGATGTAGCGGTCGTGCGGGCCGACGGCCTCGACCACGGCGACGTGCCCGGCCGAGCCGATCCCGAATGTCCCGCCATTCCACTCGGCGACCGCGCCTACCGAGGGAGTGTGGTTGACCCGCACCCCGTGGGCGGCGGCGGTCGCCGCCCATTCGCCGCCGTTGCCGAGCAGGAACCTCGGCACACCGACGTGGTAGACCTTCGACTCGACGTAAGCCGTGTAGTTCGTGCACTGATTGCCGGCGGACATCCGCCAGTACGACCGATAGCCGCGGCTGCCGTAGGCATAGCTGGGGTAACCGTGGCTGGCGCACCTGGCCCAGCCCGTGCACAGGGTTCGCGACGGCATTCCCGCCGCTGACCTGGCCGTTTCGTGGTGAATGATCAAGGGAATGATGCCCGCAATGGCCATCAGCGGGATGCCAGCCATGGTCAGCAGCCGCCGGTTGCGCCTGTTCAGCTTGGCGGCGACCCTGAGTTTTCGCCGGGTGACGCGTCCGGCGACGCCAAATCGATCTTCCCCCATGTCGAACCTCCAAGGGCTGACCTTCTGGTCAGCCTGCCTATGGTCAGCAGGACCTGCGGTTTAACACGGCCCGGTCAGCGGGACGTGGTCAAGCGGGCGTGGTCAGCGGCCGTGGTCTGCGTGTGGTATCAGGCACGAATAGAGGACACTATGCCGGTTCAAGGCGTCGCTCCGCGTGATTTCCGGATATCACTGTGTCGTGGCGTGTCGAATCACGCCATTTCCGGCCGCACCCCGAGCCCCGGCCACACCTCCGAGACGCCAAGCCCAGACCCGGATCCGGGGAGCCGGTGCTGGTCTCCGTGTTCATGCTCCCGGTCGTGACCGCGGATAATCGCCCCGGCCATGGAGGCTGTCGGGTGACCCTGGATCTTGGAAGGTCAGGCTCCGGCGGGTCAGCGGGGAGACTTTTCCTGAGTTATCGGGGAGTCTTTTCACTTTCGGGAAAGTCTTCAGTTCTATTGACTGAAAAACTCCCCGGAGTGAAACTCCCCCCCGCGATCCGTTGGCGGCTGGTTCGACGCCGCCCAGGACAGCGGCGATGGTCTTGGCTCACGCCCGGGTCCTTGATCCAATGCCGCTGAGCCGAGTCGATCTTGGAGCTGATATGCCGCGTTGGCTGCGGGCTGGAATGCGGCCTGGCAATAGGAACATGCAGGTCAGTGCATGATCAAAATGAGTTAAGCGGCGGGCTTGCCCGGGGTGTTTCAGGTAGCAGTGCCGGTTTGGCGCGCATGGGTGCGCTGGGGTGCGTGGGCGGGCTGGCGTGCCTGGCGGGCGGGGCCGGGGTGCGTATGGTGTGATCATCGGTAGCCGGGACGGGAGGCGCTATGTTGCCGTGGTCGGGAGAGCTCGCCGGACGCATCGATGAGCAGGTGATCACGAGCGAGCTGCTGCGAGACAACCCGCTCGGGGATCCGCATGAGCGTCCGGTGCTGGTGTACCTGCCGCCCGGCTACGACGAGGAGCCGGGCCGCCGGTACCCCGTGATCTACGTGATCATGGGCTACGGCGGATACGTCACCATGTGGCGGAATAGGACGCCGTTCAGGCAGCCATTCATCGAGACGGCTGACCAGGTGTTCGCGGCCGCGGCCGCGCCCCCGGCGATCTGCGTTTACGTGGACGCCTGGACCAGGTACGGCGGCAGCCAGTACGTGGACTCGCCTGGCACCGGCCGGTACCACTCCTATCTGTGCGATGAGGTCGTGCCCTGGGTGGACGCCAGGTACCGGACGCTGGCCGACCGCGCGCACCGGGCCATCAGCGGCAAGTCGAGCGGCGGGTTCGGAGCCATGATCACCCCGATGCTGCGCCCCGACCTGTTCGGCGCGCTTGCCACTCACGCGGGCGATGCGCTGTACGAGATGTGCTACCTGCCCGAGTTCGCGGACTGCGTCCGGATGCTGCGCGAGTACGACGGTGACATCTCGCGGTGGTGGGATGACTTCAACTCGCGGGTCGCCTTCTCTAAGAAGGCCGACCAGGCTCTGCTCGGCACGCTCGGCGTGGCGGCGTGTTTCTCGGCCAACCCGGACGGGCAGCCGCAACTGCCGTTCGACCCCCGTACTGGCGTGATCCGCGAAGACGTCTGGCAGCGCTGGCTCGACTGGGACCCGGTCAGGATGGTCCCCAGGTACGCGGGCGCGCTGGCTTCGCTGCACTCGATCTGGATCGACGCGGGCAATGCCGACGACTACTACCTCGACCTCGGCGCCGAGGCGTTCGCGGCGGCACTGGCCAAGGCCGGAGTCGCCGAAGAAGTGATCAGGTTTGAGATCTTCGATGGCACCCATGCGGCCATCGACTACCGCTACCCCCTCGCGCTCGCCTGGCTGAGCGAGCGCATGTCAGCGCGATAGCGCATCCTTTCGTGTCGCCGCACGCCTGGGTGAAGATGGCCCTTCGGCGGCGCAAATACCTCATGTCATTGTGAACGACCCCGGCTGGTCATTCGTTCATCGCTATGACAGATAACTCCACCGGACGGAGACGATGTCATGAGAAGTCAGTTGCAGGCCGCCGGCCTGTTCCTCACCTTGGCGGCGCTCGCCGCGTGCGGGACGGCCGCCAGTTCAGCCGGCAAGCCGAATGCGGTGAATGTGGCCGCGGCCGGCGGGGTGATCCAGACGAGGCACACGACCCTAGGTACGGTCCTCACGACAGCGCGGGGCTCTACTATCTACTGGTCCAGCACCGACACGACAAAGGCCGCGCTCTGCACCGGCGGTTGCGCCAAGTACTGGCCGCCGGTGAAGGGACCGGTCACCATGGCGGCGGGCCTCAAGCTACCGGGCAAGTTGGGCACCATCACCAGGCCAGGCGGCTTCGTCCAGGCAACGTACGACGGCCACCCGCTCTATACCTACCTGGCCGACACAACTCCAGGCCAGACGGATGGCAACATGCTCAATGAGAATGGCGGGCTGTTTTGGGCGATGACGCCATCTGCCACCAGGATTGGCGCACCCGCAGGCTCAGGTTCGTCGGCTCCCGCTCCGCCGCCGTCGAGTTCGGCCTCGCAGCCACCTCCGCCGAGGTCGGCCCCGCCGCCGTCATTGCCTCCGGGCGGTTACGGCTACTGAGCCGGGATCAGCACCTCGAGCGCGGACGGCAGCACCCTGATTCGCAGCGGGGTGCCCGCTGGCAACGGCGAGGCGCAGGCCAGCGCTTCGCCGTCCGCCGCGGCTGGCAGGTCGCGGTCCATCGTGAGCGTCACCTCGGTGCCACGATGCAGCGTGATCTGCGGCATCGTGACATGCGAGCCGTCTTTGATCTTGAGCAGGGCCTTGACGAACGTCAGCTTCGGCGCGTGCCGCATCAGGACCAGGTCGAGTTCGCCGTCATCGATCGAGGCAGGCGGGGCGACCCGCATGCCCGCGCCGAAGTAGGCCGAGTTCGCGACGACGGCGGCGTAGCCATAGAACTCCTCCCGCTCCTCCCGCTCCTGCTGCCCGCGGATGCTGACGCCGAAGGCTGTCGGGCGCCAGCCGGCGAGCACGCGCAACGCGGCGACCGGGTAGACCAGGGAGCCGCCGATCAGCCTGGTCGCGTTGGCTACCTCGCCGGCCAGGGCTGGCAGGCCCGCGTAGACGCTGCCCGCCACGATGATCTCTGCCTGGCCGGGGACGCTCGCGCCGATCAGGTCGATCTGCCTGCTGGCTCCGCCCAGGAGCACGCGCGCCGCGGCGGCCGGGTCCTTCGGCACGCCCAGCACGGTCGCCAGGTCATTGCCACGGCCCGCGGGGATCAGGCCGTAGGTGCCGCCCGCCGCCGAAACCGGACCGGCCAGGGAGCCAGCCATGCCATCGCCGCCCACGGCGACGACTACCTCGCCGCGCCCGGCCGCCTGCGCGGCCAGGTCCCTGGCGTGGCCGAGGCTCTCGGATTCGATGACCTGGTGCTCTGCCCCGGCCTCGGTCAGCGCGGCCGTGGCCTGAGGAAGCAGCGTGCGCGCCCGGCCGTTCCCTGCGCGGGGGTTCACGATCAGACACAACCGGCGATGCACGCGAACCTCCTCGATGGCCGGGAAGGCAAAGGCTATCGCTGCTTGCGGCGTACTATCTTCAGGTATGGCAGGCGAGCACGGCGAAGCCGGCAGCGAAGCGCAGTTTCTGCACGTGCAGACCACCACGGACTCCCGTGCCGAGGCGATGGAGCTGGCACAGGAAGCTGTCGAGGCGCGGCTGGCGGCTTGCGCTCAGGTGGCGGGTCCCGTAGCCAGCACCTTCTGGTGGGACGACGGCATCGAGCGGGCCGAAGAGTGGGTCCTGATGCTCAAGCTGCCAGCCGAGCGGTACCCCGAGCTAGCGGACTTCCTGATCGAGCGGCACAGCTACGACGAGCCCGAGATCATCGCGACGCCGATCGTGGCTGGCTCGGCAGGTTACCTGGACTGGATAGCCGAGGAGACCGCGCCCAGGTAGCGGCTACGCTGGCAGCATGACAGCGCAGGCCGACGGGCTATTCGGCCCCGGCTCGCAGACCTGGAGGCTGATGGGCGAGCCCATCATGTGGGTTGCCGGGCTGCGGTCGATGTACCTGCAGGCGCTGCATCCCCGCACCATGCGGGCGACCTGGCAGAACACCGCGTTCGCGAAGCCGGGGGAGGCCTGGGGCCGGTTCAACCGCACGGTCGAGTTCGTCCGGATCAGGACCTACGGGAGCGTGGCCGAAGTCGAGCGGGCCGGGCGCCGGGTGCGGCGCATTCACGCGTCGCTGACCGGGCTCGACGAAGACGGCTCGGTGATCCGGCTCGACGAGCCCGAACTGCTGCTGTGGGTGCACTGCGGCGAGGTCGCCTCCTATGTCGACATCGCGGGGCGGTGCGGCATGCACCTCGCCCGCGGCGACCTGGACCAGTTCGTGTCCGAGCAGCGGCGCAGCGCCGAGGTCGTCGGGCTCGATCCAGGGCTAGTGCCGGCCAGCGTCGCCGAGCTCGACGCCTATTACCAGCGGATGCGGCCGGAGATCTACGCGTGTGCCGATGCCCGCAAGGCGCTGGCCAGGTCATTCGTGCCCGACATTCCGTGGCCGTTCACCGGGCTCAAGCTGGTAGTGCCGCCGCTGAATACGCTGGCCTTCGCCGCCTTGCCCCGGTGGGCGCGCCGGATGTACGGGACACCGGGGAGCCCGGTCACCGACCTGAGCGCAACGCTGACGCTGTGCGCGATGCATCAGGCGGCGACCCGGATTCCGCGTCAGCTACTCGGCATGCCCGCTCCGGGCGCGCTGGCCGCTTGACCGAAACCCGCCCCGTTCGCTGGAACCAGTCTCGCCATTAGGGCGTCCAATCGGCATGATGAAGGCCCGCCAGCTTGCCGCCCTGGTCACCGCGATCGCGGCCGCGTGCGCCGTCTCCGGATGCAGTGTTATCGGAGGTACCGCGGCCCGGACAGCATTGCGGCACCGCACGACCAGCCATGCCGTACTGACCGCGAATCAGACCGCCCTGCTCCGTGAGTTCGGCGCCAGTGACACCGGTTTCGGGATCGGGCTGCTGGGAGCCGTCTGCCGCAGTTCGGGGACAGGCAACATCGTCCTGTCGCCCGTGAGCGTGGCGAGCAGCCTCGGGCTCGCGCTGCTCGGCGCGCGCGGAGCCACGGCCACCGCGATGGAGGAGGCGATGGGCCTGCCCGCCGAATCGCCGGCCAGCCTGGTCGCCGGGCTCGGGGTCAGGTCGGCGCTGCTCGGCTCGCTGCACAGCCCCGGTGTCACGTTCACGCAGGGCAACCGCATCTGGGCGGACAAGGCCCTGCGGACTAGGCCCGCCTACATCAGCGCGCTGAAGAACGCCTACCAGGCGGCGATGGCGCACGTGCCGCTGCTGACCGACCCCGAGCAGGCCAGGCACACGATCAACGCCGCCATCAGCAGGCAGACGCGCGGGCACATCCTGGACCTGCTCGCTCCGGGATCGCTGGATGGATCGACCGGCTGGGTGCTGACCAACGCCCTGTACCTCAAGGCCGCCTGGGCAGATCCGTTCGAGCACGCGCGGACCTCCAAAGGGCCGTTCAGCGCTGAGAGCGGGCAGGTTACAGCGTCGTACCTGAACGGTGACGGGTTCAAGACCGCGAGCTACGCGGGCTTCACGGCGGTCTCGCTGCCCTACAAGGGCGGCAGGCTGCGCATGCTAGCCCTGCTCCCTGACGCCAAGCAGCGCTTCCCGGTAACCGAGCCCAGGCAACCTGCCGGCCGAAGCCGCTGCGTGCTGCCCGAGGCGGGTCAGCTCAGGACGGTCGAGACGAAGCTCGCGGCCAGCCACCGGACGGTGGACCTAGCGCTGCCGAAGGTCAAGCTCGCCTGGAGCGGCTCGCTGCGCCAGCCGCTGACCTCGCTCGGCATGGGCAGCGCCTTTACCCCGGCCGCCGACTTCTCGGCGATCTCGCCGCAGGCCTGCTGCATCGGATTCGTGCAGCACGCCGCGACCTTGTCGGTCGGAGAGAAGGGCACGGTCGCGAGCGCCGCCACCGCGACGGGCATCACGGCAACGGCACTGGCGCCCTCGGTGCCGCTGCGATTTGACCGGCCTTACCTGCTGGTCATCGATGACGCCAGGACCGGCGAGCCGCTGATGCTGGCCTGGGTGGCGAACCCGGCCCAGAGCTAGGCGCAGCTCACTCACATGAGTACGGCTCCAGTGAGTCTGGGTAGAGGCGAATGCCGCTGACCCGGCTGGCGCGGCTGCGCCTGCGGGGCTGCAGGCTAGGGTCTGCACCGGGCCGGGCCTGCCGGCGTGGTGGCCATCTCGGGGAGGAGGGTTTGTCGGGTGAAGGAGAGTTGCCCGGACTATCTGATGACCGCCGGTGGCCTGATCGCGGAGCGTTGCCCGTGCCGGTGGCGCGGTGGCGGAGCGTTGTCCGTTGTCGTCGCGGAGAGTTCTCGCAGCACGGAGTGTTGACCGCTCTATTTGCGGAAAACCCTCCGCGCAGCGAGAAGTCTCCGTGCCGGAGCCGTAAATCTCTCCGCGCAGCGAGAAGTCTCCGTGCCGGAGCCGGAAAGCTTCCGCGCCGGAGGCGGGTCACATTGCCGGGCCTGCCGAAGGCCGGGCTAGCGGCCGGGCGGGACGTTCCAGGTGCTGATCACCGGCTCGTCGTGCTCGGCACCCAGGGTGGAGATCGTTCCCGTATCTAGGCTGAAGAAGCGCCCGTCCCGGGCGGCCAGGCCCAGCCAGCGGGCGGTCAGGATCCGGAGCAGGTGGCCGTGCGCGACCAGGGCCACGTCACCTCCGGGCAGGAACGGCCGGGCGCGGTCGAGCACCCGGTCGGTGCGCTCGCCGACCTGATCGATGGTCTCGCCGGGGTGGTCGGCGTCGCCGGGGATGACGCCGTCGCGCCACAGGTACCAGCCGGGGCGCGCAGCCCGGATCTCGTCGGTCGTCAGGCCTTCGTAGCCGCCGTAGTCCCACTCCCACAGATCGGGGTCGGTCTTGGCGTCGGTCAGCCCCGCTAGCTCGGCCGTCCGCACGGCGCGCTGCGCCGGGCTGGCGAACGTGGCGACTACGGGCCTTGTGGCCAGGTCGGCGGCGAGCGCACGGGCCGCTGCCTCGCCGGCTGGGGTCAGCGGAATGTCGGTGCGCCCAGTGTGCTTGAGCGCCCGGCTCCACACTGTTTCACCGTGTCTGACGAGAACCAGTTCTCCCATGACGGCCATCTTTCCCTAGCGCCCCGCGAGCGGGAGGAAGCAATTCCCGATTCGGTCGGATTAGACCAACTTGTCCCGAACACTCGCGTACGCGGGTAATCTCCTACCAACTGCGCCCATGGCCCGCTCCGCGGACGAAAGGCTATCTGATTTATGCAGCTCAGCAAGCCGTCGGCCTCGCTCAGCCCGCACTCCAAGCGTCGCCGGCCGGTTGTCGAGCGGATAGCGTGCTGGAGCGCCAGGCACCGGATCATCGCGCTGGGAGCCTGGCTGCTGATGGTCGCCGGGGCCCTGCTGGCCGGGCACCTGTACGGCACGACCAGCGTCACCACCTACGACCCTGGCCAGTCCGGCACGGCCGAGCGGATGCTGAGCCAGCTCAAGGTCGTGACGCCGCCGTCGGAGAGCGTGCTGGTGGCGGCGAGGGTGCCCGGGCCGGAGCGCACGTTCGCCGGATACCAGCCGCTGCGGCTAGCTGCCAGGGAGGTGACGACCGCGCTCCAGAAGCTGCCGCGCGCCGCCGCGGACATCCAGTCGCCGTTCGGCCGGGACGGCAGGGAACTGATCGCCCCTGACGGCGGCGGGGCGCTGATCACCTTCCGGGTCGCCGGATCGCATCACGCCGCGACGACGACGGTGCTGAAGGCGATGCACGCGGTGGCCCGGGTGCAGGCCAGGCACCCGAGCCTGGTCGTGGCCGAGGCCGGGGACGCGAGCGTCACCAGGGCCGCCAACGGCATGCTCGCCCGGGACTTTCACCAGGCGGAACGGACCTCGGTGCCGCTGACCTTGCTGCTGCTCCTCATCGTGTTCGGTGCGCTGATCGCGGCCAGCATCCCGGTGATCCTGGCGGGCACGGCGGTCGCGACCGCGGTGTCACTGCTGGCCATCCCCAGCCGGTGGCTGCCGATCGGCCAGGGCACCTCGGAGGTCGTGCTCATCATCGGCATGGCCGTCGGGATCGACTACACGCTGTTCTACCTGCGCCGGGAGCGCGAGGAGCGGGCGGCGGGAGCCAGCTTCCACGACGCGCTGCGCACGGCCGCGGCCACGTCGGGCCGTGCCATCGTGATCTCGGGACTGACCGTGATGATCTCGCTGGCCGGGCTGTTGTTCACGGGGATAGAGATGTTCACCGGGTTCGCGATCGGGACGATGGTCGTGGTCGGCGTCGCGGTGGCCGGGTCGCTGACGGCGCTGCCCGCGCTGCTGTCGCTGCTCGGGCCGTGGGCTGACCGGGGCAAGATACCGTTCTTCGGCAAGGCGCGCACTCGCGGTGACCGGTCCAGAGTGTGGGGGGCGCTGGTCGCGCGGGTGGTCGCGCGGCCGCTGGCCTGGGGCGGGCTGGCGGTCGTGGTGCTTGGCGGGCTGGCCTTCCCGGCCCTGGGCATGCGTCTCGGCAACCCCAGCCTCAACCTGCCATCGAACCTCCCGGTCGTGCGCACGATGGCGCTGATCTCCCGCGACTTCCCCGGCGGCCCGGCGCCGGCGCAGGTGGTCGTCGAAGGGCCGGGCGTGGCGAGCCGTGCGTTCGATGACGCGGTGGCCGGGCTGCGGTCGCTGGCGGCGGGGCCGGCGCGGGCGGCACGTCGCTGGTGGCGGACCGGCAAGGCGGGGCCGGGGCCGAGACCGGAACCCGGGCCGGGCCCCGGGCTGGGCTGCTGGCGCGGGGCCTGGCTGGCCGCGGCGCCATTCACGGGCCGGTGACCGCGCTGCCGGTCGGGGCGGGCCGGGGGGAGGTCATCTCGGTGCCGCTGACCGGGGCGAGTTCGGAGTCAACCAGCGGCCCCCTTGCGATGCGGTCCCTGCTCACGTTCCGCAACGAGATCTTGCCCGAAACGCTCGGCAAGGTCCCCGGCGTCAGCTACGCGGTGAGCGGCGACACGGCCAACGACTACGACTACCTGTCAGCGCTGCGGCACGCGGCACCGCTGGTGTTCGGCCTGGTCGCGGTGCTGGCGTTCGTGGTCCTGCTGATCGCGTTCAGGTCGGTGACCATCCCGCTGGTGTCGATCGGGCTCAACCTGCTGTCGGTCGGGGCGGCCTACGGCCTGATCACGATCATCTTCCAGGACGGGCATCTGGAGGGCGCGCTCGGATTCACCTCGTTCGGCGGGATCATGGACTGGGTGCCGCTGTTCATGTTCGTGTTCTTGTTCGGGCTGTCGATGGACTACCACGTGTTCATCCTGAGCCGGATCAAGGAACTGCGGATGCGGGGGTTGTCGACGCCCGAGGCGGTGGTCGGCGGCATCTCTACCGGGGCCGGGGTAGTGACCAGCGCGGCGGTGATCATGGTCGCGGTGTTCTCTATCTTCGCCTCGCTGTCGACGATCGACCTCAAGATGATCGGCGTCGGGCTGGCTTTCGCGGTCTTCGTGGACGCGACGGTGGTCAGGGGGATCTGCGTGCCGGCGGCGCTCGCGCTGCTGGGGGAGCGCAGCTGGTACCTGCCCAGGTGGCTGCGCTGGCTTCCGGAAGCTACTCCCGGAGGCTAGGGCGGGCTAGGGGAGCGTGAGGATGTCGTAGCCGTCCGGGGTGACCAGGACGGTGTGCTCGAACTGCGCGGTGCGCTTGCGGTCCTTGGTCACGACGGTCCACCCGTCCTGCCAGATGTCGTAGGCGATGGTGCCCAGCGTCAGCATCGGCTCGATGGTGAACGTCATCCCCGGTTCCATCACGACGTCGACGTCCGGGTCGTCGAAATGGGGCACGATCAGGCCGGAGTGGAACGTGGTGCCGATCCCGTGCCCGGTGAAGTCCCTGACCACCCCGTACCCGAACCGGCGCGCGTACGACTCGATGACCCGGCCGATGGCGTTCAGCGGGCGGCCAGGCGCCACTACCTTGATGGCGCGCATCGTCGCCTCGCGGGTGCGCTCGACGAGCAGCCGCGACTCCTCGTCGACGTCGCCGGCCAGGAAGGTCGCGTTCGTGTCGCCGTGCACGCCGCCGATGAACGCCGTGATGTCGATATTGACGATGTCGCCGTCCTCGACGACAGTGTCATCGGGAATGCCGTGACAGATGACCTCATTCAGCGACGCGCAGAGCGACTTAGGATAGCCCCTGTAGCCCAGAGTGCTTGGGTAGGCACCATGATCGATGAGGAACTCATGCCCGATCCGGTCAAGCTCGTCCGTGGTGATGCCAGGCTCGACGTGATCGCCGACCTCGACCAGGGCCTGAGCGGCGATCCGTCCGGCGACGCGCATGGCGGCGATGGTCCGCTCGTCCTTGACATTCGGCTCGCCGAGCCTTGGGTGCCTCTTTCCGACATACTCAGGCCGCTTGATCTGCGGGGGGACCTGCCGCTGGGGGGAAACCCGGCCAGGCCGCAACGTCGTCACCATGATTTGAGAGTGTAGTTGGCATGGACACTGAGAAGCACTGGTGGTTCTGCGTCAAGCATCAGACGGTGGAGTCGGACACGGTGTGCCCGGCCAAGGACCTGCTGGGGCCGTATCCGTCGAAGGAGGCGGCCGCGCGGGCCCTGGAGACCGTGCGCAAGCGCAACGAGCAGTGGGACTCCGCCGACGAAAGGCACCTACCTTGACGACACAGTGGTCCGGTCAGGGGCTGCCGCCGGTCGCGCGGGCGCGGGTTGACGAGATCAAAGCGAGCGGTACCTGGGGCTCGGCGCTGACCACCGACGAGTTCGCCGCGATCAAGTCGGCTGGCTTCGACCCGGTCGGCCAGGTACTGGGCGCGGCGGTCTACAACATGGGCTACCGGGGCGCGTACGGCTGCCCGAGCGGCATGGTCTTCGGCAGCTATAATCGCATCCAGCCGAGATGGCAGCCAGGCTATACCTCGATGTCCAGCGATCGCGGCGCCATGTACGCGCCGATGGTGCAGACCATGTACGCGGCGCGGCGCAAGGCCATCAGCCGGATGGTCGAGGAATGCGCCGCCCTGGGCGGTCATGGCGTCGTCGGCGTGCGGCTGACCATCAGGCGATTCCAGGTCGCGGGCGCGCTGGAGTTCAACGCGATCGGCACCGCGGTGCGCGCGCCAGCCGCGCCGCCGCTGCGGCGGCCGTTCACCTCCGACCTGTCCGGCCAGGACTTCGCGAAGCTCATCGCCGACGGCGTCGTGCCGGTCAGCCTCGTGCTCGGCATCTCGATCGGCTCCAGGCACGACGACTGGCTGACCAGGAGCCAGACCCGGTGGACGGCCGGCAATAGCGAGGTCGGCGGCTACACCGAGCTGGTCAACATGACCAGGCACGACGCCAGGAACGAGCTGCAGCAAGATGTCCTGCGGCACGGCGCCGAGGGCGTCGTCGTCCAGGACATGGAGCTGCGGATCGGCGAGCGCGAGTGCGGGGCCCAGGAGGGCGCGCGCGACCACATCGCCGAGGCGACCATCATCGGCACGTCGATCGCGCATTTCGCGACGTCACGCCGCAGCTCGGAACGGCCCAGCCTCGCCATCTTGTCGCTCGACCCTGAGCGCCGCCGCGCCGCCAGGCGCGGTGCCGCCGGGCGGGGCATCAGCAACTGATCGCCATGCAGGTTAGTCTTCACAACGGTCTTGACGCACCCGAGGAGCAGCAATGACGCAGCAGTCGACCGACCCAGGTGCCACCGGCGTCCCGCAGGACGCGATGAAACGCCTCGCCGAGCTGCAGCCGGGCCAGGCCGGGTCCATCTTTACCTCCGACCTCACTGTCAACGAGTTCCTGCTGGTCAGGGAGGCAGGCTTCCGCCCGCTCGGCCTGGTGCTCGGCAGCTCGATCTACCATGTGGGCATCCAGATGGGCCGGTGGAACAAGAACCAGGAGCTCACCGTGCTGTCCCAGGCGATGTACCACGCCAGGGAGCTGGCGATGAGCCGGATGGAGGTCGAGGCCAAGACGCTCGGCGCCGACGGCATCGTCGGGGTGCGGCTCGAGGTCGAGATGAAGGAGTTCGGCGCGGACATCGCCGAGTTCATCGCCGTGGGCACCGCGGTCAAGGCCGACCCGGACGCGGGCGGCGGCGGCGTGACCAACTGGCGCAACAACAAGGAACTCCCGTTCACCTCCGACCTGTCCGGCCAGGACTTCTGGACCCTGATCAGGGCCGGCTACGCGCCGCTCGGCATGGTCATGGGCTCGTGCGTCTATCACATCGCGCACCAGCGGCTCGGCAGCGTGCTCGGCAACATCGGCAAGAACGTCGAGCTCGAGCAGTTCACCCAGGCCCTCTACGACGCCCGCGAGCTCGCCATGTCGCGGATGCAGGCCGAGGCCGAGGACCTGCAGGCCGAGGGGATCGTCGGGGTGCAGCTGCGACAGCACTCGCATGCCTGGGGCGGTCACACGACCGAGTTCTTCGCGATCGGCACCGCGGTCAGGCCGCTGCGCGAGGACCACGTGATCGAGCGGCCCACCATGGTGCTCAGCCTCGACTCCTAGCCGCGCCCGCGTATTTCGCCCCGGGCCAGGTCGCGGGTCGCGGCCACGGCTGCCCGCGCGAATTATTTCACCCTGGCTCGACGGCCGCTGGCGGGTAGCGGAATCGCCTTGGAGCACCTGGAGCACCGGGAGCTAGCTAAGGTTTACGCAGGTCAACTGGTGCCTACGTTGATCACGTGCCGCTGATCGATCCACTGCAGGGTCCTGACTACACCTACGTCCAGGTCGCCAACCACATCGCCGCCAGGATTGACGTAGGGGAGTGGACCCACAAACTGCCTGCCGAGCGGGCGCTTGCCGAAGAGTACGGCGTTGCTTATCAGACCCTCAGGCACGCGATGAAAGAACTGCGCGACCGCGGCCTGATCATCACGAAGCAGGGTCGCGGCACGTTCATAGCCTCGGCCGTACCGCCGGCCAGCAACTAGGCCGCCTCGCGGGGAAGGCCGGAACGGCCGGGCGAGCCAAGCCGGCCGCCTGTCAGGCAGGATCGTCCGAGTCCGGGCCGCTGATCGCGTTCAGGAGGCGGTTCAGGCGCCCGCGAACGCCCTGCGGCGCCTGGCGGGTGCCGCGCCGCGCCCCGTCCGGCCCCCGGGGTGCCGGGAGCACGCGCTCGGGCGAGAGCCGCCAGGTATCCGGCCAGGCTTCCATGTCGCGCAGCAGTTCCGGGCTGAACGCGTCCTGGCCGGGCTCGCCCACCGCGAAGCTCACCAGATGCTGCGCCGCGTCGAATGACACCGGGGCTCCGGCCGCCGGCACTGACAGCGACTCGTGCACCAGCGACTCAAGCTCGGGGTCGCCCTGGCCGAGCGCCAGGATCGATGAGCCGGCCTTCCGCGCGCCGGAGACCCGCTCGAGCAGCGCCGGAGGAGCGGCTTCCCCGCTGACCACGAGCAGCGTCTCAGCCCGCCCGGCCCGCTCGAGCCGTTCCAGGCCCACAGCCAGATGCGGCGGTGCCCCCGGCGGCGGCGCCCACCTGACCAGGGTCGGCATCAGGCCTGGCACGCCGGCCAGATCGCTCTCCACGGCGATGTGGGCGGTCATGTGCCAGGGCTCGTAAGCCGGCGTCCCCACCACCAGCAGCCCCTGCGGGGTCACGGACCGGCGCCGGAGCGCGACCGCGAACCGCCGGGTGCGCTCGAGCCAGCCCGTGGGCGCGAGCAGCGCGCGCAGCGTTTCCACCTGGGCGGTGTGCATAGTTCCATGCTGCACGAAACCGGAGCCCGGCGCTGTGCGAGTCTAGTGATCTGCCTATAAGGAACCACTGATCCGGAGACTAGCGATGAGTCCTGCGCACGTCGGCTACGCCGCGATGCTCGAGCAGTTCGGGCCGCTCGAGGTAACCGAGTACACGGTTGCCGCGGAAGCGGCCGGCTTCACCGGCGTGATGGCCGCTGACCATTTCCAGCCGTGGGTGCCGACCCAGGGCCAGGCGCCCTTCGTCTGGAACGTGCTGACCGCCATGGGGGAGCGCACCACAGGTGACCTCGGCCCGGGCGTGACCTGCCCGTCGTTCCGGTTCCACCCGGCGATCGTCGCGCAGGCTTCGGCGACGCTGGCCGCGATGTACCCGGACAGGCACTGGCTCGGCCTGGGCTCTGGCGAGGCGCTGAACGAGCACGTCGTCGGCGGCTACTGGCCAGAGGCACCCGAGCGCCTTGAGCGGATGTGGGAAGCGGTCGAGGTGATCCAGAAGCTGTTCAGCGGCAAGGACGTCAAGCATCGCGGCACTCATTTCCGCATGGAGACGTGCCGGCTGTGGACGCTGCCCGACTCACCACCGCCGATCTACATCGCGACCGCCGGGCCGCTTACCGCCAAGCGGGCAGGGCGCCTCACCGATGGCATCATCACTCCGGGCGCTCCCGCCGAGAAAATCTCGGCGCTGCTCGACCGGTTTGATGCCGGCGCGAAGGAGGCGGGCCGCGACCCGTCCTCTCAGGTCAAAATCGTCCAACTGCACTTGTCATGGGCTGAAACGGATGAGCAGGCCCTGGACAATGCCACTAGGGAATGGCCGAACGGCGGAATGAAGTTCGCCAAGCAAGACATCAAGTCACCATTCGACTTTGAGCAGATGGCCAAGCTGGTGCGGCCAGAGGACTTCGACGGGCGGATGCTCATCACCTCCGATCTCGATGCGCACCGGGCTGATATCCAGCGGTACCTGGATCTGGGGATCGACCGGATCTACCTGCACAATGTCGGGCGGAACCAGCGTGAGTGGATCCGTGCGTTCGGGCGCGAGGTGCTGCCGAAGCTTTCGTCGTAAGACCTTGCTCGGGGCGGGTCGCGGCGGGATCGGAGTCGCCCGGCAGGCCTGAACGGCTTGCCGGGCGACCCCGAAATCCTGCCGCCGCATCGTCAGCGGGGGCTCTCTAACAGCAGCCCAGCACTGCCGCCCTGCCCGGGCCGGGCGGCAGGCCCGTCAATGTCACAACGTCCGCGCTCTGGCACCGTCAAAGTCACATCGACGGGCCTCTGCACGACTAGCGGTAGCTGTATTCGGGGGATGGGTAGGTGCCGCCTCTTACCTCCTCGGCGAAGGTCTGGGCGGCGCCCTTGAGCGTGGCGGCTACGTTGGCGTAGCGCTTGGCGAACTTGGCTACCGTGGGCGTTAGGCCGGCCATGTCTTGCCAGACCAGGACCTGGGCGTCGCAGGCCGGGCCGGCGCTGATGCCGATTGTCGGGATTGACAAGGTGGCGGTGATCTGGGCCGCCAGGTCGGCGGGGACGCATTCGAGTACTACCGCGAAGGCTCCCGCGGCCTGGAGTGATTTGGCGTCGCGGATCAGGGTTTCGCCGTCCTCGCCTCGGCCCTGCACGCGGTAGCCGCCGATGGCGTGCACCGACTGCGGGGTCAGCCCGAGGTGGCTCATCACCGGCACGCCGGCCGCGACGAGTTCCTCGACGCTGCGCAGGACGCGGTGGCCGCCCTCCAGTTTGACCGCGTGAGCCCCGGTCTCCTTGAGGAACCTGATCGCGGTCTCGACGGCGGTCTGCGCCGATGCCTGGTACGAGCCGAACGGCAAGTCGGCGACGACGAGCGCCCTGCTCGTGCCGCGGACGACCGCGGCCGTCAGCGGTATCAGTTCATCGACGGTCACCGGGATCGTAGTGTCGTGGCCGTACACGACCATCGCCGCGGAGTCGCCGACGAGCAGCACGGGGATGCCGGCGTCGTCGAAGATCCTGGCGGTGAGCGCGTCGTAGGCGGTGAGCATCGGCCACCGCTCGCCCCTGGCCTTGGCCGCGGCCAGATCGCGCACGGTCACTCGCCGGTTGCGGACGCCGCCGTACAGCCCCTGAACATCTGGAGCGCCTGAGCCCCGTGCCCCGCCGGAGCCGGGTACCCCGCCTGCGGCGGACGCCGCCGTCCCGGCCGTGCCTGCCGTCCCGGCCGTGCCTGCCGTCCCGGCCGTGCCTGCCGTCCCGGCCGTGCCTGCCGTCCCTGTCGCAGCGCCCGATTCGGGAGTCTGCGCCCCGGCCGCGCGCTGGCGGTCTGGTTCCTGCTGATTCTGCTGATTTGGGAGCATGATGTCCTCCAGGTCTCGTGGCGCCGCTGTGGCGTCCCCGGACGCATTGATCATGACATGGCTCGCCGCGGACCGACAGGGGTCATGGTCACGCCGGAGCAACTGAGAAGAGTCTCCCGGATCATGCGGCTGGGCTGCCCGGCTTCAAGGGACCTTGATCCAGGAGCATATTCAGCGTCACGGAGGAGGCTTTTCGCGTCCAGGAGGATTGTCCGGACTATCCCCCGAAACGGCTCCCGCACGCGAGATCCCTCCTCCAGGCACCCGGAATACCTCCGCGATCCCGACGCAAACGCCCCCGCAGCGGCGCGGAGCGCGAGCGCCCAGGGACAGTTCCTTGTTCTCGGCGGTCCGCCCCGCCCGGAAGGCATGTTTCGTGCCCATGGCGGCGGCTCTCATATTACGATACGATTCTGTTCCGTATCGTTAGGTCCGGCCGTCTTCGGCCAGCCGTGTCATGACCCCCGTGTGAGCTGCGCGCTTGCCGATCGCGATCCTCGCGGCGGGTGAGCGATATCCGATTGGCGAGCTATCTCCGTGACTTCGAATCGCATGCCCTCGAGGCCGGTCGCGTCCGAGCGTGCGATAGCCGGCCAGCAGTTGCCTGACCGGCGCAAGTGGATCGTCCTCGGCGTGCTGATCGTCAGCCTGCTGGCCATCGTGCTGGACAACACGGTGCTCAACATCGCGCTCAAGACGATCTCCGAACCCCTGGCCGGCCTTGGCGCGAGCCAGACTCAGCTCGAGTGGGCGATCAACTCCTACACGCTGGTCTTCGCCGGCTTGCTCTTCACGTTCGGCGTGATCGGCGACCGGATCGGCCGCCGCCGGATGCTCATGATCGGAATGACGCTGTTCGGCATAGCGTCGCTCGTGTCCTCCTACGCTCAGACGCCGGATGAGCTGATCTGGGCGCGCGCCGCCATGGGCCTCGGCGGCGCGGCGGTGATGCCGCAGACGCTGTCGATCATTACGAACATCTTTGACCCGAGGGAACGGGCGCGCGCGATCGGGATCTGGGCTTCCGCCGTGGGCGCCGGGATCGCCATCGGCCCGATCGCCGGCGGCCTGCTGCTCGATCACTTCTGGTGGGGCTCGGTGTTCCTGATCAACGTGCCGCTCACCGCGGCCGGGGTCGCCGCGATCGCGGCGCTGGTACCCGAGTCCAAGAGCAGGTCACCGGGGCGAATCGACTACCTGGGCGTGCTGCTGTCGATCGCGGGTCTGGTCCTGCTCGTCTACGGGATCATCAGCGGCGGTGACGCGGGATCGTGGACCGAGCGCGGTGTCCTGGGGCCGATCGCCGGCGGGCTCGCGATTCTCGTCATATTCTGCGTACACGAGTCTCGGACCGAGTACCCCTCTCTTGACGTGCGACTGTTCCGCGACCCCCGGCTGTCGTCGGCATCAGCGGCGATAGGGCTGAACTTCTTCGCCATGTCGGGCGTGTATTTCTTTATGAGCTTCTATCTCCAGAATGTGCGAGGATTCAGTCCATTGCACGCCGGATTGCTCACAATTCCTGTCGCGTTCGGTCAATTGGCCTCCGCTAGCCGAAGTGCACCTTTGGTCCGCCGGCTCGGCGCGAAAGCTGTCACCGCCGGCGGCCTGCTATTGCTCACCGCTGCCCTGATCGGCTATCACTCCTTGAGCGTTAAGACGCCGATTGTCGCGCTAGAGCTGATCTTCTTGCTTCAGGGAGCTGGAATGGGCATTGTCATGCCCACTGCCACGGAGTCCGTGATGTCCGTCGTGCCCCGCGAACGTGGCGGTGCGGGCTCGGCGATCACGAACACCTCCCGTCAGGTGGCCGTGGCTCTCGGTGTCGCCGTCCTCGGCTCGATCCTTGCGCAGAGCTACCGCACCAGGCTTCTGCCTGACCTGGCTTCACTGCCAGCGGCCGTCAGGCCGGCGGCGACCCAGTCAATCGCCGCGACTCAGACCGCGGCCGGCCAGCTCGGTCAAGGCCGGGAGGCGCTGCTTGCCGACGCCGATCGGGCCTTCGTGCACGCCATGCAGGTCACGACGGTGGTTTCGATAGTGATCGCCATCACGGGAGCGGTCCTGGTCGCCGTATGGATGCCAGGCCGCAGGTCAGCGGCAAGCAGCTCAGTCACCGAAACATCAGGATCGGACCAGCCGGCCGCGCTTTCAGCGGTGCCAGCGCTGGCAGAGGAGTAGACCGCGCAATGGCAGCAGTTCACGCACACCCAGAGGAAGGCAGGCGCGCCGGGCGCCCGCGCAGCATGCAAGCTGAGCGCGCGATCATCAGCGCCACGCTTGAGTTGTTCGCCGAGTCCGGCGCCGAGGGCTTGTGCATCGAGAAGGTCGCGACGAAGGCGGGGGTCGGCAAGGCGACGATCTACCGGCGCTGGGCAGGTAAGGAAGACCTTCTCCTGGATGCCATCGCGGCGATGAAGTGGCCGCTGCCCGAGCCCAAGGGCGAGTCAGTGCGGGAGGACCTGGCCGCGCTGCTCGACGCGATGGGCCGGGAGTGGGGCGATCCCCGCCGCACCCGCCAGTTCGCGCTGCTGCTCGGCGAAGGCGCCGCGTATCCGCGCCTGCTCGAGCGGTACGTGGAGACCGTGGTCGAGCCACGGCGAGAGGTCGTGCGCACCGTGCTGCGTCGCGGAGTGGCGACCGGCGAACTGCGGGAAGAGACGAACATCGAGGCCGCTGTCGACATGCTGACCGGCGCGGTGCTCGCGAGGCCAAAGGCGAGCCGGGACCGCGCCGATCGCGGGTATGCGCGCCGGGTCGTCGACGAGCTACTGACCGGCCTGGGGTCGCGGTAAGTTCGGAAGGTACTGCAGCCACCTGACTCAATGGAGCGCACATGAGGTTGACGAAGCTCGGCCATTCCTGCGTCCGCCTGGAAAAAGACGGCGCCAGCCTGGTCATCGACCCCGGCATCTGGAGCGGAGCGGACGCGCTCGCCGGAGCGAACGCCGTCCTGATCACGCACGAGCACGTCGACCACATCGACGGCGACGTAGTGCGGTCCGCGCTCGAGAGCGACCCGGCACTTGAGCTCTGGACCGTGCCGGGAGTAGCCGCCGAATACGCCGGCTTCGGCGGCCGGGTGCACGGAGTGGGCCACGGCGATGCCTTCGCCGCGGCGGGCTTTGACGTGCACGTGCACGGCCACAGCCACGCGCCGATCCACCCCGACATGCCATCCGTCCCCAACATCGGCTTCGCCATCGATGGCAACGTCTACCACCCTGGTGACTCGTTCACGGTCCCCGAGGAACCGGTCACTACCCTGCTGCTGCCGATCAGCGCGCCATGGCTCAAGGCATCGGAGATGATCGACTTCGCGCGGGCAGTGCGGCCAAAGGCGAGCTTCGCCATCCACGATGAGCTGCTGAACGCGAACGGCCTCGGCCTGATCGGGATGGTAGCCAGCGGCCTGATGAGCGACGCGGGCTACAACCGCCTGGAGCCGGGCACGAGCGTCGAGATCTAGCTCGCATTTCCGCCCGTTTCCGCACCGGTTGGCGACACGCCGCAGCCTCCCTGGATGCCGGCGAGTCGCGACGGCGCCCGCCTCAAGCCCACGAAAGGACGCTGCGCGGGTAGCCAAGATCGCGGAAGGCTGCCGCAGTCAGGGTGGCCCAGGTTGCTGGTTACGCCCGCCTTTAACAGCATCGTGGCCCTCCCTGTTGCTGTTGGTCACTGGTTTTGACAGAAACGCGGCCGTCCCTGATGTTGTCCTGACAGCAACGGGAAGGGCCGCGTTGCTGTCAGAAAGGACCGCTGGCAGCAACAGGGAGGGCCACGATGCTCACCGTGCCCCCGCGGCGCGTCTGCCTCCGCCCGGCACCTGACTCTCCAAGATCCCGAGTCATCCGACAGGCTCCCTGAGCTGGGAGATCTTCCGTGATCATGCCCGCGACCATGATCACGGAACATAGCTCGGCCGACCCCAAAGCGGACGAGCACCCCACCGGGCAAACCGGCACCGCCCGTCTTTCACCACCTCAGACTCACCCCGCAGCCTGAACCTCCAATAAAGCGCGCCGCCCACCGCAGTGCCGCCCACCGCCAAAAAGGTCATCGATGTTGTCGGCAACCCGGCTGGAAGGCGGCCGGCCTCACGATCGCGACGGTAGGGACTGGCCGGGTGTGCCGGTATGAGCTAGATGCGCGGTTTGCGCGGCCGGTGAGGGCGCCGCCGTTACTTGACTTGCTCGATCGTCGCGGCGACTATCGTGCCGTTCTGCACGGTGAGGCTGCCCTGGTAGTACTTGGTCGTGTTATCGGTCTGCTCGGCCGCGAGTTGGATCGAGACGACATCGCCCGATACGCCAGTGACTGTCACGCTGTCATGCGCGGTCCCCGTGAAGCCGTTCTTGAAGGTCTCGTAGTCGCTCAGGCGCTGCGCGGCGAGGTTCAGCTGCCATGCTCGTCGGTACTGGTGAGCGTTGATGGCGCCGTAATAGGCCTTGACCACCGCGACCGGGGTAGTTGGCCGCGCGGCCTGAGAGGCCGGACTAGTCGGGCTGGCGGTCGAACTGCTCACCGGCGTGCCCGAGGCAGAACCGTGCGGACTGGTCGTGACGTGGTGGGTCCGCTGGCTAGCCTGCGGCGTGCCGTTGCTGCGCAGATGCAGTACGACGATCGCGGCGCCGACGAGCGCTAGCACGATCAGGCAGCCCACGAGGACGGGCACCGCCTTGTTCCGGCGGCGCGGCGGCTGCGGCGGCGGGAAGCCCGGCGCGCTCGCGCCGAACTGCGGTCCGCCCGGTCCGTACTGCGATCCGCCCGGTCCGTAGTGCGATCCGCCCGGTCCGTAGTGCGGTCCGCCCGGTCCGTAGTGGGTGCCGCCCGGGCCATAGCCGGGGGTTTGGGCCTGCCCCGGCCCGCTCTGGCCGTAGCCGGCGCCCGGACCTGACTGGCCGTAGCCCGCGCCCGGACCTGACTGGCCGTAGCCCGCGCCCGGACCTGACTGGGCGTAGCCAGAGCCGAAGCCCGGGGCGGGACCAGTGTCTGCTTGCCCGGGCGGGTAACCCGAGCCGACGACCGGCGCCGGGCCTGTCTCCGCGAGCGCGGCCGCCTGGTACACCGCGCCGCTGGCCGGGGGGCCGCCGACCGCGCCGCTGGCCGGAGGGCCGACGGCTGCGGGGCCGACGGCGGCGGCTGCGGCGGCAGGGCCTGCCGGACCGGTGGCAGCGGCGCCCCCGGCGCCGGCTACGGCCTTGGAGACCGTTGCCTCAGCAGCCAGCTTGCTGGCGAGTTCGGTGGCCGGATGGACGGGCGGCATCGGGCTGCCGGCTTGCCAGCCGGCGCTCGCCGGGACCAGCGCGTCATGCAGTGCCTGAGCGAACTCCCTGCAGTTCGCGTACCTCTCGTCCGGCATCTTGGCGAGCGCCCGGGTGATCACCGCGTCGACGGCCGGGCTGAGTTCTGGACGCCATTGCCGCACTGGCGGCGGCTTGGCGGAGACCTGGGCCCACATGACAGCCAGGTTCGCCTCGCGCCGGAATGGCGGCTCGCCCGCGAGCATCTCGAAGGCCGCGCAGGCGAGCGCGTACTGGTCGGTCCTGCCGTCGACCTGGCGCCCGCTGATCTGCTCGGGTGACATGTAGTCAAGAGTGCCGAGGAACTGGCCGGTCCCGGTCAGGCTCGGCGACGACACGGACTGCTTGCTCAGGCCGAAGTCAGAAAGGTAGATGTGGTCGACCGCCCTGCCATCGCTGGACGAGGCGATCAGGATGTTGGCCGGCTTGACGTCCCGGTGCACGAGCCCGTGAGTGTGCGCGGCGTCAAGCGCCGACGCGGCCTGGCCCACGATCTCGGCCGTGCGCACGGCCGGCAGCTTGCCCTCGCGGTCGATCAGGCCCCGGATGTCGCTGCCGGCCACGTACCGCATCGCGATGAAAAGCACGCCGTCGGCTTCGCCTGCTTCGAACACCGGGATCACATGCGGATGATCGACGGCCGCGCCCGCACGGGACTCGCGGATGAAGCGCTGCCGGAAGGCATCGTTCCGGCCGAGTTCGGAACTCAGGATCTTCAGCGCGACCGGCCGGTCGAGCCGCACGTCTGTGGCCAGGTAGACGACCGCCATGCCACCGCGACCGATGATCTGCTCGATCTGGTAGCTGGCGACCCGCGACCCGGCGGGAAAGTCGCCGAGTGCCGGACGTACTTCGCCGCTCACTTGATGCCTTTCGAGAAAATGTCCTTGCTCGGTGCCCGGCACCGGATTGCTGGCTGATCGGATAGTCACAAGGACCGTCCAAGTATCTGGCCTGCCGGCCGCCCGCTGTCAACTCGGGAAAGCGGGCGGCGAGCAGCGGCGGGCGGGGACGAGCAGCGGCCCATGGGCCGCGTTCAGCGGGTGAACGGCTCGCGCCACCGGTTGGTGATGGGCAGGCGGCGGTCCCGGCCGAAATTCTTCGCCGAGATCTTCGGGCCTGGCGGGTATTGCCGCCGCTTGTACTCGGCCCGGTCGACCAGCCCGATCACGCGCTCGACGACAGCCGGATCATGGCCGGCCGCCAGCAACTCGGCGGCGCCCAGGTCCTTCTCTACGTAGTCATCGAGAATCGAGTCGAGTACCCCGTACTCGGGCAGCGAGTCGCTGTCGAGCTGGCCTGGCCGCAGCTCAGCGCTCGGGGGCTTCGTAATGGAATTCGCGGGGATGGGCGGGTCTTCGCCCGCCTGCTCGGCCTGGCGGTTGCGCCACCTGGCCAGCTCCCACACGAGTGTCTTGGGCACGTCCTTGATCGGGGCGAAGCCTCCGGCCGAGTCGCCGTAGAGCGTTGAGTAGCCGGTCGCCAGCTCGCTCTTGTTGCCGGTGGTCAGCACGAGGTGCCCCTCGGCGTTGGACAGCGACATCACCATCATGCCGCGAACGCGGGCCTGCAGATTCTCCTCGGCGAGGCCGGTCAGGTGCAGGTCGTCGTCGAACGCGGCGACGACGTTCGCGATGGGCACCGTCCTGGCCTGAGCGCCTTGCCGCTTGACCAGGTCTTCGGCATCGGTCAGGGAGTGCGACGACGAGTACTTGCTCGGCAGCAGCACGACGTGCACATGCTCGGCCCCGATCGCGTCGGCGGCGATCGTGGCGGTCAGCGCGGAGTCGATCCCCCCAGACAGGGCGAGGATGACCGAAGAGAACCCGTTCTTCCTGACGTAATCACGAACGCCGAGCACGAGCGCCGAGTACACCTCGGCGAGATCTTCCAGCCTCGGCCACAGGGCCCTGGCATCCGCCGCCGTCTCGCCGGCCCGCCGCCTTCGCCGCCGGTGAGCGTCACCCTGCGGATGATCATGATCGTGCCGTCGCCCGCGTCGGCCGCCGCGTCGCCATCCGACGTCTCCGGGTCGGCGGCCGGCAGTTCCAGGTCGGTCACGACGAGTGCCTCCTCGAACTGCGGGCCGCGGGCGACGACCGCGCCGGCGGTGTCGACGACGATCGAGTCGCCGTCGAAGACCAGCTCATCCTGGCCGCCGACCAAATTCACGTAGGCGAGCGCGGCGCCCGCCTCGGCGGCGCGGTGCAGGCACAACTCGACCCGCTCGGTGCCCTTGCCGCGCTCGTAGGGCGAGGCGTTGGGCACGACCAGCAGCGCGGCGCCCGCCTGCCTGGTGACGCCGACCGGGCCGCCGTCCTGCCACAGGTCCTCGCAGACCGCCACGGCGACATCGACCAGGCCGCCCGCGTTGGCAGCCAGCCGGATGACGGGCAGCACATCACCTGGGACGAAATACCGGAATTCGTCGAAAACGCCGTAGTTCGGCAGATGGTGCTTGGCTGAGCGCACCGCGACGCTGCCTCCGTAGAGCACCGCCGCCGCGTCGAGCGGCGCCCCGTGCGGCAGCCCGACCCTGGGCGCGACGCCGACTTTCCTGTCCAGGTACCCGACGACCACCGCGATGTCACCGAGGCCGGCCGCTGCGAGCCGGCTGGCGGTGCGCTCGAGCGCTGCGATCGAGGCGTCCACGAAGGAGGCGCGCAGCGCGAGATCCTCGACCGGGTAACCGGTCAGCATCATCTCAGGGAAGACCACGATCCTGGCGCCGGCGGACACCGCCCTGGCCGTCCACTCCATGACTACGGCGCAGTTGCCGTCCAGGTCGCCGACGGTGGAATTGACCTGCGCTAGCGCGATGCGTATCTCCGCCACGAGGACAGTGTTGCAAACACCGCTCGCCTCCGTGCGCTTGCAGGTACCGTCTTCCCTCCTCGCTCCTCCCTTCGGTCGTCGCTCGTCAGTCCAGACGGCACCGCGCCCTTCGGCTCGCTCCCGCGCGTCGCGGGGTAGCAAACACGGCCCGCGTTACACCTGTGAAACACCGACGGGGCAGACTGACGGTGTGGACAGGCAGGAAGAGTTCGTGTTGCATACGCTCGAGGAGCGCAACATCCGGTTCGTCCGGCTGTGGTTCTCCGATGTGCTCGGCTACCTCAAGTCCGTCGCGGTGGCGCCGGCGGAGCTTGAGGGCGCGTTCGCCGAGGGGATCGGGTTCGACGGCTCGGCGGTCGAGGGGTTCGCCCGGGTCTACGAGGCGGACATGATCGCCAAGCCGGACCCGTCGACATTCCAGCTGATGCCGATGCGCGACGATCCCGCCGGGGTGGGCCGGATGTTCTGCGACATCATGCTGCCTGACGGCACCCCGTCGCCCGCCGACCCGAGGTACGTGCTCAAGCGGGCGCTGGCCAAGGCGGCCAACTTGGGCTTCACCTTCTACACTCACCCGGAAATCGAGTTCTTCCTGCTCAGAGAGCGCCCCGAGCCCGGGGCCAAGCCGCGGCCGATCGATCAGGGCGGCTATTTTGACCACACCCCGCACAAGATCGCGCACGACTTCCGCAAGTCGGCGATCACGATGCTGGAGACGATGGGGATCTCGGTGGAGTTCAGCCACCATGAAGGCGCGCCCGGGCAGCAGGAGATCGACCTGCGCTACGCCGACGCGCTGAGCACCGCTGACAACATCATGTCGTTCCGGCTGGCCATGAAGGAGGTCGCGCTCGAAGAGGGCGTCTACGCCACGTTCATGCCGAAGCCGTTCACCGAGTACCCGGGCTCGGGCATGCACACCCACATGTCCCTGTTCGAGGGCGACAAGAACGTCTTCTACGACGCCGGCGGCGACTACCAGCTGTCCAAGATCGGGCGCTCTTTCATCGCGGGGCTGCTCGCGCACGCGGCCGAGATCACGGCGGTGTGCAACCAGTGGGTCAATTCCTACAAGCGCCTGTGGGGCGGCGCCGAGCGCATCGCCGGAGCCGGCGGGGAGGCCCCCGCTTACATCTGCTGGGGCCACAACAACAGGTCAGCGCTTGTCCGGGTGCCGATGTACAAGCCGAAGAAGGGCAACGCGACGAGGATCGAGTTCCGGTCACTCGACTCGGCCTGCAACCCGTACCTCGCGTTCGCCGTCATCCTTGCCGCCGGGCTCAAGGGCATCGAGGAGGATTACGAACTCGCGGCAGGCGCGGAGGACGACGTCTGGGCGCTCACCCCGGCCGAGCGGCGGGCGCTCGGCATCGCGCCGTTGCCGCAGAGCCTGTCCGACGCCTGCAACGTCATGCAGAACAGCGAGCTGGTCGCCGAGACGCTGGGCGAGCACGTGTTCGACTTCTTCCTGCGCAATAAGCGGGAGGAATGGCAGGACTACCGGCGCCAGGTCACCGAGTTCGAGCTCGATCGGTATCTGTCCGTTCTTTAGCTCCCGCCCGCCGGAACCGGCATTGCCTTATTCGCGTCCAAGTTGCATGAGCAACGACCTTTACCACCAATCGCGGACGCGGGTTACGGTTGCCTACAGCGGGCTCGCGATCGCGGGCATAGCGGCCCTGGCGCTGGTCACGGGCGCCACGGCGGCGCCGCACTCGGAACGGGTCGGCAAGCTGGCCCCGGCCAGCGCCCGGGAGAGCGACGCTAAGGGGACCGGGCAGCACGAGCCCCCGGCAGGCACCAAGGCCGAGTCCCTGCGCGTTGCCAGGAGGCTGCTCAGCCTGGCGGTGCTGCCGCCGGGAACGCGCCTATCCCGGGGCAAGCGGCTGCCGGCCGGGCTGCGGGGGCCGGCCGGAGAGTACTCGGCCGAGGCGACGGTGGACGTGCACAAGGTCTTCACCGAGCGCGAGTCCATGCAGCGCACGGTCCGGTTCCTCAGTCACCATCACCCGGCGGGCTGGCAGTGGAACGGCAGCGGCAAGTCCTCGGGCCCGGCGCATGGCACGACGGTCGTTTTCGAAGAGGACGTTGACTATCAGCCGAAACGGACCGCGCCCCAGTTCTCGGCCATCCAGATGATGGTCGAGGTCGTGCCCGGCCATGACGGCCACGCCCAGGCCCGGGTCGACGTGCAGGTGATCTGGTATCCGCCCCGGTCAGCCGCCGAGCACCTGACCGCGAGCCAGTATGACGCGGTCACCGTCGAGGCGTGGTTCTACGGCACGAGCGTTCGTCATGCCAAGCGGACCTTCCGGCAGCAGGCGATCATCGACAAGCTGACCAGGGTGCTGAACTCCGAGCCCGCCTCACCTGGCGGGATTGTGAACTGCCCGGCGGAACTGGTGACCTACCAGCTGACGTTCAAGCCCGTCAAGGGTCAGCCGGGAGCGACCGTGACCGCCGACGGCTGCCTCGACTACGGCGTAGCCGCGGGCGGTCACCCCCAGCCGAGCCTCGTGGACAACAACAAGGTTGAAAGCGTCGCCAGCCACCTGATGCGCAAGCACCATGGCAAGTCCGTCCACGAGATCGCCGATCCGCCCTGGAGCCACTGAACCGCCGGAGTTACCCGAAGTCCAGCAGGCACCAGACGATCTTGCCCTCGCCCCTGGCGAGGGCAAGGCAGCCCCAGTCCGCGCTGAGGGTCTCGATGATCTGCAGGCCCCGGCCGCTGACGGCATTGTCGTCGCGCGGCTGGGGCCTGGGCGTGCCCGGGCTGCCGTCGCGGACCATCACCACCAGCCGGCCGGGGTACGCGGCGATGTGCAATCCGATCGGCGCGGAGACTCGCTGCGCTCCGCTAGCGACGATCGCGTTCGTGAGTAACTCGGCGCTGACTAACTCGGCGATGCCCGCGATTGAATTGAGTCCCCAGCTGGTGAGCGCGGCCCTGGCGTGATGGCGCAGCTGCGGCACCGCCTCCGGGCGCGCCTGGGCCTGCAGGGTCAGCTCGTGCATGGGCGGTGAGCCCAGCGATGAGCCCGCTCTCTCCGTAAGCACCCGCGTCGCCAGCTCGTGCGCGGCCGGCGCGGCCGGCTCGGCCAGCGTGACGGGCGTGACGGGGCCAGCATGGCAGGCTTGGCTGACGTGCACCACACGGTCCTCCCGGCGAACTGATCGGCAGTCGGGTTGACCCGCCACAATTAAGAGCCCTAACAAGCGCATCTGGTTGGCATCGGAACCCGATCGTTACCGAACAATTAGCATCCGCCACTGACATTCCCAGGCCGATCCCTCGCCCAGCCCCCGCCCCGCCCCTCCGCGCCTCGTGCGGGCTGCGCGCGGGCGCCTCCTGGTTCGGCTAGGGTCGGACTCGTGATGGATTGGGCCGATCTGCTACAGCGGCACGCGGCCTCCTATGCGGCCGTGGCCATCGACAACATCGGCCGGGAATTCCCCACCGGCTTCTACTGCCACATGCGGGCGGCGGACGATCTCCCGCGCCGGCCGAGGGAAATCACCCCGGTGTTCTACGGCAGCTATGACTGGCACTCGTGCGTGGAGATGCACTGGCTCCTGGTGCGGCTGCTGCGGACAGTGCCGGACTCGGTGCCGGCGGCCGAGATCGTGGCGACCATGGACCGGCAGCTGACTCCCGAGGGCCTCGCGGCCGAGGCCGCCACGTTGTCCGGGCCATTCGGCCGGGCCGAGCGACCGTACGGATGGAGCTGGGCGCTGACCCTGGCGCACGACGTGAGCATGCTCGCCGATGACGACGCGGCCGGGCCAGGTCACCGCGCTGCCGCCCGCCGCTGGTCGCAAGCGCTGGTGCCGCTGGCCGAGGCGCTGACCGAGAGCTTTCTCGGCTGGCTGCCCAAGGCCACCTATCCGGCGCGCTACGGCATCCATCAGAACAGCGCCTTCGGCCTCGGGCGCTCGCTGCCTTACGCACGTGACCGCGCTCGCGCGGGGGACAGCCGCCTCGCCGATGCCATCACCGACGCCGCCAGCCGGTGGTTTTCCGCCGACCAGGACTGTCCGGCCGGGTGGGAACCCTCAGGCTCCGACTTCCTCTCGCCAGCCCTGATCGAGGCCGAGTTGATGGCACTGCTGAAGCCGGCCGATGAATTCGCCGCCTGGCTGAGCAGCTTCCTGCCGGGCATCGCCGCCGGTTCCCCGGCGGCGATCTTCACCCCGGCGGTCGTCTCCGACGCGGCCGACGGCCATATCGCGCACCTGCACGGTCTTAACGCCAGCCGTGCGTGGTGCTGGCGCCGCATCGCGGAGAGCCTGCCGCCCGGCGACCCCCGGATCGACCCCGCGATCGAGGCCGCTCGCACGCACGCCGACGCCGCCCTCCCGCACGTCGTCGGCGACCACTACATGGTCGAGCACTGGCTAGCCGCCTACGCGGTCCTCCTGCTGACCTGACCACAGGCGCAGCACGACAGCCTCCGTCCCGGTACATCGGGCCTCCGCAGCGCCCTGGCTCTCGGGCACAAGGCAAGCCGGTACGCACAGGCGTCCGGACAGGACTGGCGGCCACACCTCCGCCTTGAGCATTCCCGAAGCGAAAGCCTTGGCGACTAACTCAGCCCGGCTGCTCGCAGTGGTAGCGGCGTTGCCGGGGAGCGTTGTCCGCGTTTAACGCGGAGCGTTGTCGGAGCGCGGAGTGCTGACCGGCCTATACGACGGAAACACTCCGTCATCAGAGAACGCTCCGCGTAAAACGCGGGCAACGCTCCGGGACCACGCGCCGGTGCCCGTGATCAGGAGCCGTCCGCCCGCCGCCGGCCCGCCACGCTCGCCGCCCTCAGCCTCATCCGCCTCACCCGGCGCAACCACCCCTGAATCTTCACCAGGCCAACGGGATCATCCATGATCCTGTTGGTTTATTGGGTTCAGGCGGCGTAGGCCAGCAGCGCCATGACCTGGCCGGGCTGGCCCGGGATCGCGGCCGGCTGGCAGGGAGCCGGATCAATACCTGGTCAGGACAGTTGATATTTTAAAGTGATTAATGTTGAGGAGCCGAAATTGTGACTGGTACAAGATCGAGGGCGTCCCGGTCAGCGCGGGTGTGGGTAGATTACTTCTCTTATTGGATCGCAGCGGGTCCGGACATCGAGGTTGGTGAGGAGATCGTTCCTGGGCTCTTGACGAGCCTGGGACCGCAGGCAGTGAGCGTGACCGCCGGTCGGCAGATGGGCCATGTAACAGTCCGGGCTAAGGCGATCACAGAACCGCCTGCCGATATCGACCCCGCGTGGAATGTGGTCGCGGAGACTGATCTGGAATGCCCCGAGGGCATCATCTCGGTCCTGGACTGGGGCGGCCCGGATCATGAGGAACTCGGCGACCTGGCTATCGCCGGGGCAGGCCGGTACCGAGTCCGAGTCCATGTGAAGGGGAGGGATCAAGTTCCGGGAAAACGGTCCGCCGAGCGGTACTACCTGATTTTCTGGCCCGCTAGGGAATCTGCGCCGACGACGCTGCTGACACCCATGGACAACTTCGGGTTGGAATTCAGCGGCGTGCTGGCACCAGAGAGTCCGCCGCTGAATGCCGTGGAGCAAGCTGCCGCGCGGGCCGTTAGGGAGGTTGCGTACCTCCTTCAATCATTGACTGAGCATCCAGATGCCATCGAACTGTCGGGTGAGGTGACCAAGGTCCGCGCGCATACAGTCGCACCAGGAAGCGCTCGCCGGGTTTGGAACCTCGTCTCAGCTCCATGGGATTGGTTTGGACTGGGCGGAAATACTAACCCCGCAGGATTCGATCTCTTTTTGTTCCGTGATCCGGAGATGTCCGCTGCAGGCAGGATCATCCTCACTGAGCCTGTCAGCGAGCTAGCGTTTACCTGGTCGTGGGCGACTTCCCGTTGGGTTCAATCGGAAAGCACGGTTGAGGTCGAGGAACCTCGTAGCCGCGAGCTTCCTACGATCTACAACGCGATGACGGGCGAGATCACCAGCGAATTCAGCAGCGATATCGCTGACGGCGACTTCGTCCGATCGTGGATGCTGCCAGCGCAGCCGAGCACGGTGCATATCAAGCTGACTCGCCAGGCCAAGGACCTGACATTGGTCGAGATTGAGCACCAGGATCTGCCAGTTGAACTCACCAGCTACGCAAAGCCATTCTGGGACTGGGCGCTGAGCGAACTGCACAGGGTGCTCACCAAGGCGCCGTTCTACGGCTTCCCGTGGGATCGTTGAAGCTATCGAAACAGGCGACGTTCATAAAGCGTCTCGGCATCCTCGTGTAAACCCAGGACGGGGTCTTCGCCGAGCTGCGGGTGCTCATCGTCGGCCCGTCGATGGCCCGAAGATGGCGTTCCCGCGCCATGGATGTCCCGAAGATGGGTCTATCGGCCGACGATACAAACGCATTCGCGCGGCACGGCCAAACCAGCCGCCACCAGATAAAGTGACTACCAGCACGGTTCATCTACCCGCAGCGTTGCAACGACCCCTTGAACTTACCCTGTGCTGGTTTCCGTGATCATGACCCGGGGCATGATCACGGAAATTTGCGCAGGTCAGGGCATGGGCAATGGTCCGTGATCATGCTCGCGGCCATGATCACGGAAACTAGCCCCTGCCGGTCCCCGGCGGACAACCACCCCCCCCCGGCACAACCCGCCTCCGCTGCCTCAAATTCACCCGCCAGCCCCGGCCTCCGATAAACCAGCAGGGTCATTCATGCGGCCACGCTCGGGCACCATCCGTCACGCCAGGCACTGCGACCTCACCCGCAGCATGCGCACCAGCGCCGCCGACTCGCCGGCCCGCGCTCCGGCCCGCAAGCGACGCGGCGCATCACTTCCAAGATCAACTTAAGGTAAGTGGCATTGTCTCAGAACAGCATCAGGGAGGGCCACGTTGGTCTGTAAACAGGGGTGGTTTGTCCCCGTTTACACCGATGCACCAGCGCCGGCCCGCCGGCACGGATGGTTGCTGTTGTCGGCCGTTCGTAACAGCAACGCAACCTGGCCCTTCCTCTTGCTGTCGGGACGACAACGGGGAGGGCCACATTGCTCACCCGGCCGCCCGTAACAGCAATGGGGAGGGCCGCGTTGCTCACGCCGCTCTGGTGGGCCAGACCGGGTAACGAGATCCGCGGCTAGGGTCCGGTCGGCCGGCGTCAGCGGCTTCGTCCGGCGCGGCGGCCGGCATTTCGCCGGCTGACAGCAGCGTAACCGCACGTTAGCCGCGGCGTTCGTAGATGATTGAAATCATCAAAAGGCGGTAGTCAGCGCTACGAGAACGTAAGCCGGAACGGCGCGGGAGGGGCCAATGCCCGCTGACAGGGAAATGCCGGGCGAGGCGGGCCAGGTCCCGCTCGGATACGACGCCGCATGGGGTTTCGCCAAGCTTGACCTGACGAGCCCGGCCCGTGCCGGCGCGGCAATGGCACTCGTGGACGTCGGCCTGGACGATCAGCCGGTGACCGAACTCCGGATTCACGGCGTCTCCGGCTCCAACGGGCCGATCATGCTGGAGCATCCGACGGCATTGCAGGTCGGCGGGGACGAGGTAGCCGGGTTCTTCCGGCGGTGGAATCCCGGCGGGCCCGGGCGTGCCATCGTGCCCTGGAAGCTGGAAGCGTACTCCTGGGGTGGCCTGACCGAGGCGCCGCTGGCCTCGGCGTCCTGGCTGCTGCTCGCGCCATTCATGATGTACAACGTCGCGTTCTTCATGCTGCCGCCGCAGCGGCGCCCGGGAGGCGAGGCAGAGGGCGAGACTGCGCCGGGACCAGCCCGGCGGGGAGCCGGGCACTGGGCCGCCCAGGCGCTCCTGCGCCTGCTCGCGCTGGGCGCGACCGTGCAGCTCGTGGCGGGTGCCGCGACGGTCATGGTCAGCACGGTGGCCTGGCAGGCCGGGCGCAAGAGCTTGCTGCCCGACTGGATGGGCTGGTACGCGAACCGGCCGACCGGGTGGCGGATGGCCATCGCGCTGATCGGCGTGGCCGCGGTCGTGGCGCTGCTGTGGGCGATCAGCGCGGCGACGGCTACCAGGTACGAGGCCAGGACCACGACCGCGCGGCCAGACTCGCGCAGCCGCTGGCCGCTCGCCGATCCGGGTTTCTGGCGTGGTGACCGGCTCGTCAGCCGGCAGCGTTCGCTGCACGTGGCGGCCGGCGGTGCCATGGCCGCTCTCATCGTCGCCCTGCCCGCCGAGCGGCTGACCGCACTCCGCGACGTCGCCTTCGGTGTCGCCGCCGCCGTGCTCGCCGCCGCGACGGTCATGATCATCGCGCCGATGGCCGACCGGAATGTCCAGCTCAAGGCCCTCGTCGCGGCCAGGGCAGACCACTGGCGGCTTGCCTGCCGCGTGATCGTCGCGGTCGCCGGGGCCGCCATCGTCCTGGCCGGGCTCGCGGCCGGCCTGAGCGACCACGTGCACGGAGCGCGACGCGGACCGCTGCCCGGCCTGACCGGACTGACCCTGGGCCTGATCGTCGTGCAGGCCGCGCTGCTCGCCGCGCTCACGCTCGCGGTGGGCTGGCTGGCCTGGCGGCATCGCGCCAGCCGGGCCGAGCGGCGCGACCAGGCATTCCGGCCGTACCTGGGCGGCGGGCTGGCGGTCATGTTCGCCTTCCTGGCGTTCTGCCTGGGCTGGCAGTTCACTGTGCTGCTCAACCTGGGCGTGGCACGGCTGCTCGGCACTCCGGCGCCAGGCGGATTCAAGTTCGCGGCCGCCATGCCGCACGTGCTTGACGTGCCGTGGCCGGTCTTCGCCTCGGGCGCGGGCTCCTTCGGGCTGGCCATCGGAGTACTCCTCGGCGCGATCCTGCTCGGCGCCGTCTACCTGAGGCTCCGCCGGCGGATCGAGACCGCCGAGACCAGCGAGACCGGCGAGATCACCGTTGAGGCCGCCTACGCGGGCCGGGGCGGCGAGAACCTGGGCCCGCGCGGCCGCCGCAGGATCGCGGGAGTGTGGGCGGTCGCCGGACTCGCCGAGCACATCATCGTGCCGCTGGTCCTGGTCATCGGCCTCTGGCTGATCGCCATCATCGCCGGCGAGGTCATCATGGGCCGGCTGGCCGGCACATCGGCGAAGCCGTACCTGCTCACCGGGTCAGGCTGGCTGCACGGCGCCACTTCACTGGTCGTGGTCGCCGGCTCGGTGACCGCCCTGGGTTTCGTGCTGCTGCTGAGATCGGCCATCCGCAGCGAGTCAGACCGGCGCGTCATCGGCGCGTTCTGGGATGTGGCGACGTTCTGGCCGCGGGCTGTCCACCCGCTCGCACCGCCCTGTTACGCCGAACGCGCGGTGCCCGAGGTGGTCGACCGGGTCAGGCTGATCACCGGCAGCCACGACCTCGCGCCCGACGACCCGGTCCGGCTGCTGCGGCATGCCGAGCAGCCCGACCTGCTGATGTCGCCCGGCCTCACCGTCCGGGCCGGCCCCGTGCTGGTCACGGGTTACAGCCAGGGCACGATCATCGCGATCGCCGTCCTGGCGCAGCTGCCCAAGCCGGTCGCCGACCAGGTCGGGCTGCTCACCCTGGCCTGCCCGGCCAGGCGGCTCTACGGCAGGGCGTTCCCCGCCTACTTCGGCCCGGCGCAGCTCGGGCAGCTGAGCGAGCTGCTCGCCGGCCCGGCGGGTCAGCCCGGCTACCGGTGGCGGAACGTAGTGCGCCGCAGCGACTACATCGGCTCGTGGATCTTCGGTGACCCGCTCAGCCACGTCGCCGATCCCGGCTACGACAAGCAGCGATGGCTCGCCGATCAGGTCGACCAGCCATGCTGGGACCCGGTCGCGGCCGTCCCGGATGGCGATCCGGCGCCGCCCCCGGTGCACAGGCACTCTGCCTGGTGGCAGGATCCGCGCGGCGGCCAGGTCGGCCAGCTGCTGGTGACGAGACTGACCGGCCTCCCGCCCATGGTCAAGGTGATCGCACCGCCCGGTGACGCCCACGTCGACCGGCCCTGGTGGCGGCGCGTGCGCTAGCGCGACGCCCGCCGCGAAGAGCCGCCGCGCTACGGTGCTTGAGTGATGATGCCGCGCGAAGCGACCCTTGCCGGCCGGCTGGCCGCGCTTGGCTTCGCTGACACCGCAGGTGCCGAGCGGCTGATCAGCGAGCTCGGCCTGGACATCGGCGGGGCTGACGCCGAGCTCATCGCGGCCATGGCCGCCGCGCCCGACCCTGACCTCGCGCTGGCCGGGCTGGCCGCGCTGCCCGGTCCGCCAGCCGGGCTGATCGCCGCGCTCCGGGCCGACGGCGACCTGAGAACCAGGCTGACCGCCGTGCTCGGCGCCAGCCCGGCGCTCGCCTACCACCTGCGGCGCCATCCGGACGACTGGCGCCTGCTCGCCTGCCCGGGGGTGACCGGCCGTCGGTCACGGCCGAGACCCTGCTCGAGGCGGCCAGCCCGCGCAACGAGAACGCCGACGCCGACGCGGGTGCCGACGCGGGCGACGACGTCAGCCCGGCTGACGCCCTGCGGATCGCCTACCGGCGCGGCCTGCTCGCGCTCGCGGCCAGCGACCTGACTGGCGCGGCGACGCTCGACGAAGTCATGGCCGGGCTGGCTGATCTCGCCGCCGCCGCGCTTCAGGCCGCGCTGACCCTGGCCCGGGCGCAGCTCGGGCCAGGTGCCGCCGCGGCCAGGCTCGCGGTCATCGCTATGGGGAAGTGCGGCGCCCGCGAGCTCAACTACGCCAGCGACGTCGATGTCATCTTCGTCGCGGGCCGCGCGCGGCCCGTGCCCGGGCGTGAGCGCGGAGGCTGGCCCGGACGCGGGCGCGGGCGCGGACGGGGACCTGCGGGCGGCGACGCAGCTCGCGAGCGCCATGATCAGGATCTGCTCCGACGCGAGCGCCGAAGGGGCGCTCTTCCCCGTTGACCCCAACCTGCGCCCCGAGGGCCGGAACGGTCCCCTGGTCAGGACGCTCGCCAGCCACCGTGCCTACTACGAGCGCTGGGCCAGGACCTGGGAATTCCAGGCTCTGCTCAAGGCCAGGCCGGTCGCCGGGGACGCCTCGCTGGGCCAGGACTACCTCGACGCCGTGACGCCGTTCGTCTGGCAGGCGGCCCAGCATGAGGACTTCGTGGCCGGGGTGCAGGCCATGCGCCGGCGCGTGATCGACAACATCCCGGCCAAGGACGCCGACCGGGAGATCAAGCTCGGCCCTGGCGGGCTCCGCGACATCGAGTTCGCCGTGCAGCTGCTGCAGCTCGTCCACGGCCGCGCCGACGACACGCTGCGCGAGCAGGGGACGCTGCCGGCGCTGGCCGCGCTGGCGGCCGGCGGCTACGTCGGCAGGCAGGACGCGGCCGCGCTGGCCGACGCCTACCGGTTCCTGCGGGCGCTCGAGCACCTGCTGCAGTTGCGGCAGCTGCGCCGGACCCACTCGCTGCCGACCGACCACGCGCTGCTCCGGCAGGCCGGCCGGGCGCTGCGGTCGCTGCGCTACCTTCCGCAGGCCGGCGACCCGGCGGACGAGCTGATCATCGCCTGGCGGCGGCACGCCACCGTGGCCAGGCAGCTGCACGAGAAGCTGTTCTACCGGCCGCTGCTCGACGCGGTCGCGCGGCTGCCTGACGACGTGATCCGGCTGACCTCGGAGGCGGCAGCCGCGCGGCTCGAGGCACTCGGCTACGCCGACCCGGTCGGCGCGCTTCGCCACATTGAGGCGCTGACCGCCGGGATGACGAGGAAGGCGGCGATCCAGCGGACGCTGCTGCCCGCGCTGCTCGGCTGGTTCGCCGACGCGCCGAGGCCCGACGCCGGACTGCTCGCGTTCCGCCAGGTCAGCGAGGCGCTCGGCAGCTCGCCTTGGTACCTGCGGCTGCTGCGGGACGACACCAACGTGGCGTGGCGGATGGCCAGGCTTCTCGCGTCCGGCCGGTATCCGGCCGAACTGCTGATGCGGGCCCCGGCGGCGGTGGCGATGCTCGCGGGCGAGGACCTGCTCGCCGCCCGCCAGCCGGCCAGCCTGGCCGCCGAGGCTGACGCCGTGCTCCGCCGGTACAGCGCTGCCGAGCCGGAGCGGGCCGTCGCCGGGCTGCTCGCCATGCGCCGCGCCGAGCTGTTCCGCGCCTCCGCCGCAGACGTGCTCGGCCTCGTCTCCCATCAGCAGGTCGCCTCGGCGCTCACCACGATCACGACATCGACGATCGCCGGCGCGCTCAAGGTAGCCATCCGGGACGCGGAACGGTCCTTCGGCGACCTGCCCACCGCCATCTGCATCGTGGCGATGGGCAGGTACGGCGGACGCGAGCTCGGGTATGGCAGCGACGCCGACGTGCTCTTCGTGCACCGCCCCCGGCCCGGTGCGGACGAAGAGGCGGCGGCCAGGGCGGCGCACTCGGTCGCCGACGGCCTGCGCCGCCTGCTCAGCCGCCCTGGCCCCGATCCGGCCCTGGTCATCGACGCCGATCTGCGGCCGGAGGGGCGTCAGGGCCCGCTGGTCCGCACCCTGGCGGCCTACCGGAGCTACTACGGCCGCTGGGCTGCTCCGTGGGAGGCGCAGGCGCTGCTCCGGGCCGATCCGGTTGCCGGCGACCTGGGCCTGCGCCAGGACTTCATTGCCATGGCCGATGAAATCCGCTATCCAGAGGGCGGGCTCGCGGAACATTCCGTTCGGGAAATAAAAAGAATTAAAGCCAGGATGGAAGCGGAAAGAATGCCACGGGGCGTAGATCCGGCCGTGGAGGTCAAGCTGGGTCCGGGCGGGCTCAGCGACACCGAATGGGTGGCTCAGCTCCTCCAGTTGCGCCATGCGGCGGCGGTGCCCGCGCTGGCGACCACCCAGACGCTCGCCGCGCTCGCCGCGGCCGCGGCTGCCGGGCTGCTCGATCCGGGCGATGAGGCGGCGCTGCGCGCGTCCTGGGTGCTCGCCACCCGGATCAGGAACGCGGTCATGATCGTGACCGGCCGGGCCGGCGACGTGCTGCCGACCGCGCAGCCCGACCTCGCGGGCGCGGCCAGGCTGCTCGGCTATCCGCCGGGGGAGTCCAGGCAACTGGTCGAGGACTGGCGCAAGGCGGCGAGGCGGGCCAGGGCAGTGATGGAGCGGGTCTTCTACGGCTAGCGGTACCGCGGTATGGGGGCGCATCGGCCGGCCGGGGCACGCACGCATCCCCGGTCAGCGTGCATGCTGGTCAGGTGAGCGACGTAAGTGCCAAGCCGGAGCGGAAAGGCGCGACCTGGCCCGGCTCGCTGATGGAGCGCGTAGTCGGGTTTTTCGCCGCCGACTCCCGGCGGCTGCCAGGGCCGGTGGCGATCGCCGTCATACTCACGGTCGCCGCGCTGCTCGAATCGAACAAGAACTCCGGGCCGCTGCTGCCCGGCCTCGCTCTGCTGCTCGGCTTGCTCGGCACCGCGCCGATCGCGGTGATCAGGCGATATCCGACGATAGCGGTTGCCGCGGCGCTCACGGCCAATGCCGTGTTCGTGCTATTTGGCAGGCTGTCCTGGTCTGTCGCCGGAGTCGCCGGCTGGCTGATCGCCGTCGCGGCGTGCCCGGTCGTGCTGCCATGGCGCCGGGCGGTGCGGGCCGTGGCGCTCACCGAGGTCGCGGTGCTGCTTGGCGTCGCCGGCCTGAACGGCAACGCGACGCCGTGGGACGCGACGGCAGCCGAGGCCCTGGCCGTGCTCGCGGCCTGGGGGGCCGGGGAGATGGTGCGGGCCCGGCGCCAGTCGGCGAAGACGGCCGAGGAGCTGAAGTCGCTCAGCGAGCGGGACGTGATCGCCAGGGAACGCGCTAGCATCGCCCGCGAGTTGCACGATGTAGTCGCCCATCACGTATCGATGATCGCGGTGCGCGCGGCCACGGCACCGTACTCGGTGCCGGACTTGCCGGAGCCTGGCCATGCGGCTTTCGCCGAGATCGCCGATGAGGCAAGGACCGCGCTGACCGAACTGCGGGTCGTGCTCGGCGTGCTCAGGGCGGGCGATGGCGAGACTGACGCTGACGATGACCCGGCCCCGCAGCCGCGCATCGCCGACCTGAGCGGCCTGATCGCGAGGATGAAGGCCGCCGGAATGGACGTGACCTTGACGATTGCCGGGGATCGCAGGCCGCTGCCCGCATCGGTCGAGTTGTGCTGTTACCGCGTCGTGCAGGAAGCGCTGACCAACGCGGGCCGGCATGCGCCGGGGAGCAAGGTGATGGTCGAGGTCGGGATCGGAGCGGCCGCGGTCAGCACGGTGATCGGCAACGCGGCGCCGGTACTGCCGGGAGTCAAGGCGCGGGCGCGGGGCGGCTACGGCCTGACCGGCTTGCGGGAGCGGGTGGCGATGCTGCGGGGCGAGTTCAGCGCGGGAATTGACGACAGGGGCGGCTTCGTGGTGCGCGCGGTATTGCCGGCGGAGGCCGGGCTATGACCGGTCAGGAACTCAGGCTGCTGGTGGCTGATGATCAGGCCGTGGTCAGGATCGGCTTTACGGCGATGCTCGATGCCCAGCCAGATATGCGGGTGGTCGGCACGGCTGAGAATGGCCGCCAGGCGGTGACCTTGGCCGGGGAACTGCACCCCGACGTCGTGCTGATGGACATCAGGATGCCTGTGCTCGACGGGATCGAGGCTACGAGGCTGCTCAAGTCCGGCGAGTCGCCGCCCGGCGTGCTCGTGCTGACGACCTTTGACCTGGACGACTACGTCTATGACGCGCTGCGCGCTGGCGCGAGTGGCTTCCTGCTCAAGGACGCGACGCCTGAGCAGATCCTCGCCGCGGTCAAGGCCGTCGCGGCAGGCGACGGTTTGCTCGCGCCGTCGGTGACCAGGCGGCTGATAGCGGAGTTCGCCCGGCGGGCCAAGCTCGTGCCGCCCAGCGAGCTCGGTCGCCTGACCACGCGGGAACGTGAAGTGCTGCTGGCGGTCGCGGCTGGCCTGACCAACGCGGAGATAGCGAGGAAGCTCTATCTGGCCGAGCAGACGGTCAAGTCCCACGTCAGCTCGATCCTGCTGAAGCTCGGCCTGCGTGACCGCGTCCAGGCGGTGATCCTCGCCTACGAATCCGGCCTGATCGTGGCCGGCGCTAATTAAAGGATCTTGTAGTCATGCGCCATGACGTCGTCCTCCTCCTCCAGGGCATCGAGGCGCTCCTTGATCGAGTTGAGCATCGCGACCTCTGCCTCAGTCAGTGATGCGAATACCTCCTGCTGCTCCCTGGTCAGCAGGTCGATCGGATTGCCGGCGGCACGGAGGGCGGCGAGTGAGTCAAAAGCCATGAGTACTCCTAAGTAAAACAAGCCCCCCGGACCGAGAAGGTCTGATTTACACGTCCTATAACGAGCGTTCGCCCGGTGTCAACGGCGGGTCTGCCCAGCTGAGCCGCCGGACAGGAACGCGATGAGATCCAGGCCGCGGCCCGGCACTCGCGCCGCGGCCCGGCGGTGAGACTCCGTCAGCATGCGGGCAACGGCCGCCGTCACCGGCTCTGCCCTGAGCTTCGCTTCGAGCCAGCGCCAGTCGCCGGTCAGGTTCGCCTCCAGGAATACCGGCGTTCCGGCCGCGATCAGGAAGTCGAACGCGGCATAGTCCGTTGCCATGGCGGCGGCCAGCGACCGGACCGCGTCAGCCAGCGCCGGATGCGGGTCAACCTGCGCCGCGAGCACGTGGTGAGGATCGAGCCAGGGCTGCGCCGGGCCCGACTTCGTGATCTCGACGGCGGCGGCGATCTCGCCGGCAACGTAGTAGGCCCTGATCTCGGCGTCGTGCTCGACGTACTCCTGCACTACCACGGGCGGCAAGCTGGCGTGACCGAGCTCGGCCCGCTCGCCGACCTCAGGGAACACGCCGCTCAGCAAGCCCCGGCGGGCCTCGACGAAGTGCTGGTGGAGCGCCTTGATGACCACCCGCGGGCTGTCCAGCAGGTCCCTGGCCGCCGCGGGATCGGTGACCACGACGGTGCGGGGGATCGCGATGCCGCGGGCACGGGCGAGTGCCAGCTGCTCGAGCAGGCCGCTGCCGGCCGGCGTGATCGCCGTCGCCGACACGGTGCTGACCTGGTCGACGACCGCGCGCCAGGAATCCGCGGCGAACGCCTGATGCACGGCACCGCGCTTGCGCGGCATCGCGCGGACGGAGAAGTGCCTGACCCACGTGACGGTCGGCGTGATCCATCGCCCGCCGAGCCGGACCGCCCGGCGTTCAAGGTCAATGGCCAGCCCGCGGGCCGCGGCGGACTCGGCGTCGAGGCGCGCGACCGGCACGCGGACCGAGCCGAGCCGCCTGGCCACCGCATCGCACTCCGCGTCGGCGGCCCTGCTGACCATGAGCACGGCAGGCACAGCCCGCGCCGGATCGCCCGCCTTGTCCCGGCCAGCCCCGTGTTCCCGACCAGCCCCGTGTTCCCGGCCAGCCCCGTGTTCCCGGCCAGCCCCGTGTTCCCGGCCAGCACCGTGCTCGCCCTGACCGGCGCTCGGGCGCAGGTCGAGTACGTATCCGCCGGCCAGTTGCCCGGCAAAGGGAGCGGTCAGTTCCGTGCGCCCGTGGTGTCAGCGAGCAGGTCGTCGGCCGTCGCCAGCAACCTGCTGACGGTGGAAGCAACTGGCCCGGTGGCCGATGGGAGCCGGTCGGCGATTCGCTGCAGTACTGCGGCGTCGCCGCCGGCCGTCAGCCGGGCCGTGCTCTGCTCGCCAGCGCGCCAGCGCAGCCTGACGAGCAGGTCAAGCGCCAGCGCCACCTCGGTGGCCAGCATGCCGATCAGGTCGACGTCAGACAGGTCACCGCGCTGCCTTGTGCCTCGGTCGAGCACCTCGAGCACGCCGATGCAGTCGCCGTTCCTGATCAGCGGCGCCGCCATGATGCTCGTCGGCATGTACCCGGTTGATTCCGCGGCGTCGCGGGCGAATTGCGGGCTCTGGGCCACGTCATCGACGAGCAGCGCCTGCCCGGACATCGCGACCCATCCGGCCAGCCCGGTGCCGCTCGGGAAGCGGGTGCCGACCAGGTCTTCCTCGCCTTCGCCCGCTACTGCCTCGAACACCAGTTCTTCGGTCTGCTGATCGAGCAGGAACACTGACGCGGCGGCGGCGCCGAATACGCTGCGCGCTACCTCGACAATGGACTGCAGCAGGCTGCGCTCGGTGATGTCGGCGCGGCCACTCGCCTCGCCGGGCGACGCGCTACTGGGTGGCATTTTCGCCTCCCGTGTCCTGGGAAACATTGCTGGCGGCTAGGTACAGCACAGATTTGAGCTGGAAAGGCGTGAGCATCGGGTGCTTGCCGAGAATACGCGCGCAGATGCCGCTGATGTGCGGAGTGGCGAAGCTATTTCCTGTGCTGCGGATCTTCGCGCCACCCGGCCATGCTACTTCAACGCGGAGGCCTCGAGCGTAGAAGTCCACTGGGGGCGACGGATTGTAGTAGTAAACCTCGGGGTCCTGCTCGTCATGGCTGGCGACCGAGATTACCGAGGCGAACGGCCAGGGAAAGCTGCGCACAGGCATATTGTGCGCCGACGCTACTAGCACGCAACGGCGAAAATACGCGCGGTCGGCCAGATCGTGCAGCGCGGCGACAAACTGCGGTTTTCCCGTCGACAGGCTCATGTTGATGACGTCGTAGCCCTCATCGACGGCCCAGGCAAGTCCGGCGATCAGGCCAGCGCCCGTGCCGTGCTTGCCGTTGGTGAGCACCCGGACCGACGTCAGGTCCGCACCAGGCGCGAGCGTGCTGATCAGCCCTGCGCAAGCCGTGCCGTGACCGGCCGCATCGGTCGGCTCGCAGTCCTCGACGGCGAACTCGCCGTCCTCGCCAGCGACGATGCCGACCGAGCGCCGCAGCCGCGTGATCATGGGGTGGTCGCCGTCCACTCCGCTGTCGAGCACGGCAACCCGCACCCCCGAGCCGTCCGAGCCGCCCCATGCCCAGTCGGGCGTCACCCGCTGCAGCGGGCTGATCTCGAATTCTTCCTGGCGCAGGCTGGCCGTCGAGGCTCCCCACGCGGGGATGCCGGGAAAATGATGCCGCGGCGGGCGGCGCCACGGAGGCTGGTCAAGATCACTTTTCTCGTCAGGCACTGCCGTCAAGGCACTCCCCGGTCCTGGCGGTCGCCTACAGCCCCGAGCAGCCGCCGCGCGCGCATGATGAGCCGCGTGGCGCCCTTGGCCTGGTAACGGTCAAGTGCCTTCGCGGCCGCCTCCGCCGCGTCGGTCTGCTGGCCGGCCTGGGCGGCGACGATCGCCAGGTCCGCGTAGCAGTCGCCTTGCAGGCACAGGTCATCGGTCTGCTCGGCGCGCGCCGCCGTGCGCTCGGCGAGCTCGAGAGCCTGCGCGGCGCGGCCGGTGACCGCGGCGATCCTGGCGTTCAGCGCGCTGACGATCACCTCGGTGCGCAGGTCCATGCCCGGAGCTGCCTGCGTGAGGGCAGCGAGCGCGCGCTCCGCGTCGGCGACCTTGCCCTGCTCGAACAGCTCGCGCGCGGCGTACGCCTCGTAGGCGGTGGACTCGCCCGGCAGGCCCATGTCAAGCAGCAGCTGCTGGCAGCGGCGATAGCTGCTCTCGGCAAGCCGGTGATCGCCCGCCAGCGCGTCGACAAGGCCGGTGACACCCATGATCACGGCGTCGGCCACGTCGAGGTGCAGCTCGCTGGTGTGCGTCCTTGCCGCCGCGAGCGCCGCCCTGGCTCCGTTGAGGTCACCGCCAAGCGCGGCCAGCCGCGCCTTCGTGAGAAGGACTGGCACCAGGACAGCGCGGTTGGCCGCGAATCGCTCGGACATCTCAGCGCAGACCTTCAGGCCCGCGCTGACCGTCGTCGGCGCCCACTGCGCGAGCTCGCAGATCGCGCCGAGCAGGCGGTCGGTCTCATAGCTGTCCTGGGTGGCCCGCGCCCGGTCAAGGGCGAGCCGCAGCTCGGCCTCGGCCATCGCGGTCCGTTCGGCGGCGTAATGGATGTGAGCCTTCAGCTGGTGCAGCCTGCACCAGGCGCGATCGACGACCTGCCGCGCGTCATCGGCATACCGCAGCTCGGCGGCAAGCTGGTCGGCGCGGGCCGAGATCTGCTCACGCCCGGCCAGCTCGAGCCTGAGCTCGAGCATGCAGCGCTGGATGCGGCAGACCAGGTCGCCGATCGGGTCGGCCTGAGCCAGGCAGGCATCGACAGCCGCCAGTGCCCGGTCGGCGTCGGACAGGGCGAGCCAGCAGTCGGAGATGTACAGCATGAGCGAGATCTGGCGCTCGTCGTCGGCCGTGACCAGGCTGCGCCCGCGTTCGAGAAGCGCCGCCGCGCCGGGCAGGTCCTTGCGGTGCAGGGCCTTGGTGCCTTCGCTGATCAGGATCCGCGCGGCCTGGGGCGCGTGCGCGGGGAACGCGGAGTCGCCCGGCCGCAGCTCACGCCCGAGCGTGCTCGCGGTCTCGACGTGATAGGCCAGCGCCATCCGATCGTCCTGCCCCGAGGCTTCCGGTTCGGGGCGGACCTGGGCGAAGTAGTCGGCGAGCAGCAGGTGCCAGCGCTCGCGCCTGGTCTTCGGCGACAGCGCGTACGCGGTGTCGCGCATGAGGGCCTGCCCGAACCGGAAGCTATCGGCGTCGAGCCGGCTGACGATCCGGCGCTTGACCAGCCGGGACATGATCTCCTGAGCCTGGCTGTCGCCCACGTTCTCGGCGGCCAGCATGGCCCTGAGCACGGTCCAGGAGAAGTCCCTGCCGATCGCCGAGGCGACTTCGAGCAGCTGCCTTTCGTCCTGCGGCAGCTGATCGAGCCTGGCCGTCAGCAGGGCGGAGATCGTCGGCGGCAGCTTGGACGCGGGGGCGGTGTCAGCGAAGACGTCGAGCAGCAGCTCGGCGAATAGCGGGTTGCCCTCGCACTGCTCGGCGACCCGCTCGCAGAGCATGCCGGCGCTGTGCGCGTACACATCCTCGCGCATCGCTATCCCGGCGCAGAGTTCCGCGCTCTCCTCCTGGGTCAGCGGGCCGACTTCGACGGTCATCGCGCACGGCTTCCCGCCGCCCCAGGACGGCCTGGCGTCGAGCAACTCCGTCCTGGAGACGCACATGAGCAGCACGGGCACGTCCGTCAGCCAGCTCACGACGTGGTCGATCATGTCGAGCAGCGTCGACTCGGCCCAGTGCAGGTCCTCCCAGACCATGACGACGGGCTTGGACTTGCCCAGCTCGGACAGCAGGTACCGCACGGCCCAGGAGATTTCCTCGGTGCCGGTCGGCACCGCCCGGTCTTCGGCGATCCCGGCCAGGCAGTCGGCGGCGCGGCGCGCTTCGCTGGTGCCTGACTGCATGAGGGCGAACTGGTCATCCCAGCCGCGCCCGATCGTGCCGAGCATCTCGGTGAGCGGCTTGTAGGTAATGCCCCTGCCGTAGGCAGAGCACCTGCCGGACATCACGGTGACGTCCGCTGGCGTGAGGGCCGAGACGAAGTCGCGCACCAGCCGGGACTTGCCGATGCCAGGCGCGCCGAGCACGGTCACCAGGCAGAGCTGGTTGCGCTTGGTCACCCGGCGGAAGGCGGACCGCAGGTCGTCGAGCTCGTCTTCCCGGCCGATCAGCGGGGTGGGCGCCGGGGCCGCGGTCGGATCACCTGGCACCTCGCCCGAGGTGACCCGCCAGGCTGGAACCGGCTGGGACTTGCCCTTGAGCGTCAGCGGCTCGACGGGATCGAGCCCGACCGCTGTCCTGATCATGCTGGCGCTCGCCGCGTCCACCAGGATCTCGCCGGGCTGCGCGGCTGTCTGCAGCCGGGCCGCGGTATTGACCGGGTCGCCGATCACGCGGAAGTCCCCGGCCGTCGTGATCGCCATGACCTCGCCCGAGCAGATCCCGCACCTGACCTCAAGCGTGATCTTGTGGCTTGTCTCCAGGCCGGCGCTGAGCTCGCTCACCTTCTCGAACGCTTCCCTGGCGGCGAGGACCGCCCGGAGCGCGTCATCCTCGTGACTGACCGTCGCGCCGAACACGGCCATCACGGCGTCGCCAATGTATTTCTCGACCGCTCCGCCGTGCGCGGCAATGCTCGCCGATGCGGCGGCGAAATAGCGGTCCATGATCTGCCGCAGCGGCTCCGGATCGAGCATTTCGGCCAGCGCCGTCGACCCGACCAGATCCATGAACAAGATCGCGACGTTCTTCCTGGCTTCCCGCGGGGTGGCTGGCGCAGCCGTCGGTGATCCGCACATCGGGCAGAACCGGCTGTCGTCGCCAATCGCGGCATGGCATGATGCGCACGTCATCTGCCGGCGCCCAACACTTTCACTGAGCAAGCCTCCCGAAATGGCCAGGTTTTAATACCGCGCGCTGCCGGCGGCTTACCGCAATTGCGCGCGCGACCCTGGTCCTGCCGACAGTGTCACGCGACTTCGCCGAGGCGTCTATGCGACCTCAGGTCAGCGCCCGGTCGTAGAGCCGACTTGGCGAGTCACCCTATTATGACGTTTTCACGACCGGTTGCGTAGGGCTTGCTGGCCGAATTCAGTTGCGGTAACAGCGAATTCGGAGAGGAGCCTCGTTGCGCAGGACGCGCGGGACTGGTTGGGTAGCTCACCGTGACAGAAGATGTTACCGCTGCCGCGTCCGTAGCGCTTGGGCTGACGCTGTCGAATCCGGTCAGCCTGGCCAACAGCGGCCGCTCGGCGGTGCTGCGATGCCGGTCCGCCGCGGGCGGCACGGTCATCGTGAAGTCGTTCGCCAGCACCAGCGAAGGCTTCGACGGCTACCGCGCCGAGGCCGCCGGCCTGGAGTTCACCACCGGCACCGGAGTCGGGCCCGACCTGCTCGCCGCCGATCCAGCCAGCCGCCTGATCGTGATGCGCGACCTCGGCGATGCCCCGAGCCTGGCCGACCTGCTGCTCGGCTCATCGCCAGCCGCCGCCGTCCAGGCACTGCTCGCCTGGACGCGTGCCTGCGCCACGCTCGCCGTGGGCACGGTCGCGCTGGCCGGGGAGTTCGCCCGGGTGCGAGCCAGGCATGCGGGCGAGCCCATCCCGGCCGGCGGCAACGCGGCCGGCGCGAACGCGGCCGGCGCCAGCGCGGAGGGCGTCAGCGCGGAGGGCGAAGGCCACTGGCTCGCGCGCCGGATCAGGGAGGTACCCGCGCTGCTCGACCGGCTTTCAGTCCAGGCGCCAGCCGGTCTCGCGGACGAGGTAGCGGCGGTCGCCTCCCTGCTGGCGGAGGAGGAATTCGGCGTCTTCTCGCCCGGTGACCTGTGCCCGGACAACAACCTGATCACGGGCGACGGCGTGCGGTTCATCGACTTCGAATACGCCGAGTACCACTCCGCGTTCCTGGACGCGGCTTACTTCAGCATGCCGTTCAGCACCTGCTGGTGCGTTTTCCGGCTGCCGGCCGGGATGGCGCGGCAGGCCCAGGCAACCTACCGGGACCAGATCGCGACCGCGTTCCCGGTGCTGGCCAGCGACGACGTATGGCTGCCAGGGGTGCGCCGGGCGACGACGGCCTGGGTCCTGCATGCGCTGACGTACCTGCTCGACCGGTCAATGCTGGCCGACGCCTCGATGAACCCGCAGGCCAGCCATGCTCCGACGGCCAGGCAGCTGCTCCGCCACCGGTGGCGCCAGCTGGCCGGAGAACTCGGCAAGGCGGGCGAACTGCCGGCGATCGCGTCCCTGATGAACCAGCTGCTCACCAGGACCGAATCGTGGCAGGCGCCCGCCTTGCCGCTCTATCCAGCCTTCCGCTAGCCCGGCCTCCCCAAAGACTCGGCCTTCCCTAGCTCAGAAGGCCCTGATCCCGTCGGGCGTGCCAAGCCCGGTCGGCGCGTCGTAGCCGCGCTTCGCGACGCACAGGTAGTCGTTACCGCAGGCGTTCTTCGGCGACTCGAACAGCGCGTTGCTGCCGCGGGTCACGTCGAACAGGAACTGCCGGTGGCTGTAGGCGTAGCCAAGCGGAATGCGCGAGGCGTTGCCGGCCAGGCCGTAGATCCCGGAGATCAGCGGCGCCGCGACGCTCGTGCCGGCCACGGTCACCCAGCCGCCGTAGATCTTGTCGAAGATCGGGACGTTGTCGGCGACGGCCGAGATGTCCGCCACGGTGCGCCCCGGGCAGTTCTTGTCATGCTGCCAGGACGGCTTGCGCACGTAGGCCGAGCAGCCGCTGCTGCCCGCGCCGTTGTTGAAGTCCAGCCAGGCACGCTCCCACCAGCCGCGCTTGTTGTGCGCCCGGGCGAGGATCGTGCCGCCTGCCGCCGTGACGGTGGACAGGCTGGCCGGGAAGTTGGCCGCCGAGTAGCCGAAGTCACCGGATGACACGACGGTCGTGTGGCCAGGGTGGTCGTAGGACTTGGCGAACGCCATGGCGAAGCCGTCCTCACGGCCGCCGTAGCTGTTGCTGATGACATTCGCGCCCAGCCGGGCGGCGACGTCGTCGGTGCGGGCGAGGTCGCCGATGCTCGGCTGCCGGGCCTCGACGACGATGATCTTGCAGTGCGGGCACGCCGCGGAGATCATCGACACGTCGAGCACGGCCTCGAGGTCCCAGCCGGTGAAGGAGCCGTTCGGCTCGAGCGGCAGCGCCTTGCCCTTCTCGTTGACCTCGCGGAAGCAGCCGCTCTTGACGGTGCACGGCGGCAGCCCGAACTGGTGCCGGTACATCGCCAGGTACTGGGCCAGGTGCGGCGTGTGGAAGGCGATCGAGACCGCGACCGTCTGGTGCGACCTCCGGCTCACCGGCAGCCGGTATGCCGCCTCGATGTTCTTCGCGGTCAGGCCGTGCGGCTTGGACCGCTTGCCGGCGGCGCCGGCGGCGATCGCCTTGTTGACCGCGGTCTGCGGCCGGAACAGGGCGAAGCACCGCTCGAAGTGGGCCGGTGCCTTCGGGCAGGCAGCGCGCAAGCCGGCCATGCCTGACTTCACCGGGGCGGGCCTGGCCGGCGTCGCGGCGCCGGCCGACATGACCGGGATGGCCAGCCCCGCGCCGGCGAGCGCGACGGCAACGCCCGCCAGCGCTGTCCGGCGAATTCTGGAGATGCTCATGATCGTCGCTCCTTGATCCGCTCAGCCCTGCTGGCCGACGCTGTAGGCGTTGATGATGGTCTCGGTCACCGATGCGCCGGAGGCGTCGGTGGCGGTGACCCGCGTCGTCACGTTGACGCCGGCCGGCGGGGTGAAGGTCAGCTTGTAATCGCCGGCGGCCAGCCGCAGGACATTGGCCGCCTGCCAGGACTTGCCGCCGTCATAGGACACCTGCGCGGTGACCTTGGCGATGGCGGCCTGCTTCGCGGACGGCTGGAAGTGGCCCACGGCCAGGTTGACCGTCTGCGGTCCGGCCGGTGCCACGCCGTTCAGCCCCGGGCCGCTGGCCACCGAGTAATTCAAGCTGAGCATGGACGGGATGGAGCACTTCTGGGTCAGGTTGAAGTTCGCGTTCGCGCAGGTCCAGTCGCGCGGTATCGTCGCCGACGAGTTGCGGGAGGTGCGGAAGCCCCAGGTCGTGATCGTCCGTGCGGACAGGTGGTCCAGCGGGTCGGGCAGCGTGGCGGTCACCGAGTAGACGACCTTGCCCGGCGGCCCGTTGAGCTTGACGTTCTGGAAGCCAGGGAAGCCCTCCAGGCGCAGCCTCTTGCCGTTCTCGGTCAGGCTTGACTTAGCGCTGAACTCGGCGCCGCCGGTGTGCCCGAACTGGTTGTCGCCGAACGGGTTGACCAGCAGGAACAGCTCGTCGCCAGAGCGCCATGCGGACGGCAGGGCGCTGAGGATCCTGGCGTTCTTCCCGGTCAGCAGCTGGACGTCGGGCTGCGGGTGCAGCGGGTACTGGTTCCAGTTGTCGGTGGTCTGACGGCCGGCCGCGAGCGTGTGCAGCGAATCCTGCTCGCCCTGGCCGTTGAAGGCGAAGGTGCTGGTCGTCCACATCACGGCCGGGCCGCCCGTCATGTACTGGGTCTGCGGGCCGGGCATGCTGATCTCATCGAAGCTGAAGATGATCTCGCTTTCGATCTGGCCGAGGAACCCGCCGGATGTCGACCAGAACGCATCTGACTTCGAATCGAGGAAATACCGCTCGTTCACGGTGGCCAGGCTGGCCGGCGTGGCGGTGAAGTGCTGCTTGGGGATCACCCCGGGCGGTCCGGCGAAGTCAAGGTTGAACACGTAGGGCGTGCCCTTGGCCTTCGGCGGCGACAGCAACTGGCCGTACGTGAACGACTGGATCGTGCCGACGGTCGGCTTGGTCCGAGTCGGGCTCACCCACAAGGGCGCGCCGAACGCCAGCGCGCTGATGCTGAGCGGGCCGCCGGCCTTGCCGGTCCTGGTCACGGTGAAGGTCGAGACGGAGGTTACCGCCCGCCGGGGTGTCTTGAACGTGATCTCGCTGGTGGCGGACTTGGCGGACAGGCGCAGCTTGGTGCTGCCGGTGACGGTGAACTGCGGTGCCACGACCAGCCGCTGGGCGATGTTGTTCTTGGTCGGCGTCACGAAGTCGGTGATCGCCCAGTAGTGACCGGACGGGACGCTGAACCTCGACGTGCCGTGGAAGAAGTCGTTCTCGGACTCGAACGGGTCGCTGAACTTCGCCGGGTTGTCGGCGTTGAACACCAGCACGACGTCACCGCTGTCGGCCTTGCCGCCGACGCTGGTGCCGGCCACCGTGAGCGTGTGCATCGGGAACTGCGGCCGTACCGGGACGCTGGCCGGTGCCCCGGCGAGCGCGACGCTGACCCCGCCCGCGAACATGCCTCCAGCGCTGTACCTGCCGGTCGCGTGCTGAGCGACGAACTGCCGGAACAGCGCGGCGCCGAAGACCTTCGCCGAGCTCGCGGTCAGGAAGCCGGTAGCGGTCGTGCCGCCCCATTGCCTGACCGAGACGCCGGGCAGCGCGGGCCGGCGGCCGCTGAAGCTGATCTTGACCGGGAGCCTGGCGCCCGTCGCGAACCGCTGCAGCAGCGCCCGGTTGAACAGGCTCGGGTCGAGTCCGCGGCCCAGGTAGGGCAGCGCGTCCACCGGGATGTCATACGTGGCGCGCGCGACGTGCAGCGTCAAGATGGCGCCGCCATCGGCCGCCGGGATCATCGAGCTGACCTCGCCCCTGGGCAGGTGCCTTATGACCAGCCGGTCGCCGTTGATCATCAGCGCCTGGCTTGTGCCGGCGATGAGGTGACCAGCGGGTCCCGGCGGCAGCGCTGGTACTTGCGCTGACGCCGAGGAGGAGAGGAACACAGCGGCGGGCAGCACGGCTGCCGCCGCTAGTGCAAGGGCAGGCCGGCCGCGCAGCGACCGGACTATGGGCAGGTGATGAGGCACATGTTCTCCTTGTGACACCGGCTGGCCTCCGCGCAGCCGTGCGCACGCGAAACCGGCCCGCTGGGGCTGGTTCCGCCTTGTCAATGATTGAGACGCAATCGCGCTAAGAATCGCTGCATCTACCGGCGAGTTTTTTGGGCCGGGAAATCGGACGGATTTACTGCCTGGACATGGACTGCCTGGCGTCTGCTGCGGCGATCTCATCAACGGCCGCCCCCGCGTGCCCGCTACTACCTGGACTTCGCTCCGGACAAGTGTGCCTTCGAACGGAAACGGGGCCTCATATCGTCGACTCACCGCCGAACCGTGACGTTCGGCGTGTCCCCGCTGAAATCCTCGAAGGTGGTCACGGGCGGTCTCTCTCCCGCTAGCTGCCTCCGCACTGGAGATCGCGTCGTCAGGTGATTTCGGCAGGAAGTTGAAGCACTTCCACTCGCGTGGCAGACCGAACTTGCCGCCCTCCTGGCTGGCCCCGTTGTCGGACAGGACGATCAGCGTGTTGTCGAACTGGCCAAGGTGCTCGAGGCGAGCCCGTTGACCAGGGCCAGGTCTGGCTGTGCCTGAGCAGGTGCTCCATAAGGTCAGGTCGCCGCAGACCTTGCAGCACTCGGTCACCGCCGCACGTATGGCGCAGGGAACTCGTCAAAAGTCAGTGTGACTGTGGGTGATCGAAGGCCTCGTAGCTCAGGGCGGCGGGCTGCCCGCCACACGGGTTTCGCTTGAGCGGATGTGGTTGATCGGGGGGCACGGCCCCTGGTGATCATCTGGGTGTCTGAGTCCGAATGATCACCAGAAGGAACCGTGCCCCGTGGATGCATCATCGCTGATCGAGGTTGTCCGCTGCCGTCTGGGGACGGCGGGCGCGAAGGCCGGCGGGACGAAACGGCGCTGCGGGCCGCCGGCCGCCGGGGCGCCGCGCGAGGTGCGCGGGCGGACGGCTTGTTCCGCGCCGCGCCCGGCCACCCGCGGCTGGATCCTGCGTGACAGGCGACCGGGCTCACCGCCCGGACCGGCCCGCGGCGGGCGTGTATGGAAAGGAACGCAGGCTCGCCAAGGCCGGAAGGAAGAGGAAGGCGCGCCTCCTGGCGGCCGTCATCCGCGGCGCCGGGCTGGTCATCAGCCAGGACAAGGTCGCCCGGGCCGGCAAGGCGAACGAGGTCACGCACTACAAGCACGCGCAGCTGGACGACAGAGCACCCGCACTGGCTCCGCGACACTGTCTGGCAGGAGCACAAATCCACCCTCCGCACCGGAAGCGCGCCTCAGGTGATGTCCGCCCCCACCAACCTCGTCATCACCCTATTCCGGCTACAAGGTCGCAGCGCCGCAAAACGCTCTTATCGTCCGAGGCTTATTGAGGACGTCGCGACAACCCTAGCGACACGGTGACGCACGGTTAAGCGGAGCACTTCGAGAGCCGCGCTCGACCCGAACGCCTATCCAAAGATTGGCAATAATTTCGGCTCGTCATTCTCGTGGACGGTAGCGAGCATTACGAGTCCTTCCAATCTCCGGCAGTCATCCGATTCTTGCCGCTGACATGCCAGGAGTGTGGATCAGTTGAGTAGATGAGCCCAAAGAGCCGTCTCGCAGTATCGGTATAGAGCCGCGAAGCAGCTCGGTCACGTGTTTCGCGCAGGGCCGTAAGAAGAGACGTTCCAACGGCGTCAGATTCCCTGAGCTCAAGATCGCAATCGAGAGTATCGGCATCCTTTACGATTTTAGCCTCAAGGGACTCCTGAAGCTTGAGCTCTTCCCAGAGCTTCGCTAGGTCGGATTCCAGCGAGGTGCCACTAATCATATCACGAATGGCCTCGCCGATCTCCTCTAGGAGGCGAGCGACAGCCGCGAGCGGTGGCCAGTAGCCGCCTACCTTGGCGATCGACTGGTGGACTAGCAGTTGTCGCTCAGACATCCACAGATCGGCTCTTGTCACAGGTACCCACCCAGCGAGACTCGACCCGGTCGAACTGCCCGACTTTGCGCAGCAGGATATTGTTCTGAACTGTATCATGTAGCTGCTTCAGATATGCTGGATGCCGATCATTTGTTGGCCTAACCGCTTGTTGGATCGACACATCATCTGCAGTCGGGTTGCAGTTCGCATCCCTCTGGCAGCGGATCGCCGATCGAGAGTGAGACCTACCAGGTTCGGGACTGTCTGGTTGAGCAAGTGAAGGATCACGTGCTGGACAGGCGAGCGGAGCGCCTGCTGCAAAGCCTCGATTTTCTGCCAGGACGACCCCGGAAAGCCAACGAGGCGATCGCTCACTAAAGCGCCGAGCCTCTACAAGCCGATCACGCGTGACTTTGGCGCCATCGGCAGAACCCCGGGGTCGATCTCCATGCGCGCCTGGCTACTGCCCGTGCTGACCTAGTGGCGAAGCCGCCGCCGGGTTTTGTGGTTTTGGGAAGAGAGCAGGGTGGGCGTTGTCTGCCGGGCGTTCCAGGCGTCCACGATCGCAGCTAGTGTGCCAGCTCGACTAGCTGCGGGGAAGATGGCGCGGGGTTGGTCGGTTGCTGGTTTGCATGGCAGCGAACTGGACCGGCGCGAACTGGAGCGCCGCGCGGCGCGTGATCGTCGCTCCGATGGCGGGCGGGGTCTCGACTCCGCGACTGGTGCTGGCCGTTGCCGAGGCTGGCGCGCTCGGGTTTCTCGCGGCTGGTTACAAGTCGGCTGGCGCGATGCGGGCGGAGATCGATCAGGTCACGGCCGGGACTTCAGCGCCGTTTGGGGTCAACGTCTTCGTGCCCGGCGAGCCGGCCTCCGATGCGCGGGCGCTCGCCGCCTACCTGGGCACGCTGAGCGGCGACGCCATCAGGCTGGACGCGCCGGTCGGAGAGCCTGCCTGGGATGACGACGACTGGGAAGCGAAGCTCGCCGACCTGGTCGCCAGGCCGGTGCCGGTCGTGAGCTTCACGTTCGGCTGCCCGCCGGCCGGCGTCGTCGACTCGCTCCGCGAGGCCGGCAGCAGCGTCTGGGTCACGGTGACCCATCCGGATGAGGCAGTGCTGGCTCAGGACGCGGGTGCGGACTGCCTGGTCGTCCAGGGAGCGGAAGCGGGAGCGCACCGCGGGACGTTCAGCAACGACGGGCAGGCGGGCAGGGGGACACTCGACCTCCTGGCCGCCGTCAGGGCAGTCACGAGCCTGCCGGCGATAGCGGCCGGCGGGATCATGACCGCTGAGGCGGTCGTCGGCGCGCTCGCGGCGGGCGCGGTGGCGGTGAGCTGCGGAACGGCGTTCCTGCGGTGCCCGGAGAGCGGAGCGAACCCCGCGCACAAGGCGGCGCTCGCTGATCCGCTCTTCGAGCGGACCGAGGTCACCAGGGCGTTCAGCGGGCGGCCGGCCCGGGGCCTGGCCAACGGCTTCATGCGGGAGCATGCGGACGCGCCGCCCGCCTACCCGGAGATCAACAACGCCACCAAGCCGCTGCGGGCGGCCGCTGCCGCCGCCGGGGATGTTCAGCGGATGAGCTTGTGGGCCGGGGATGGCTATCGTCAGGCGACCTCCCGGCCCGCGGCCGGAGTTGTCGAACTGCTGCGCGGCGAGGACTGAGGCTTGCGCCCGGACCAGGAGTCGCGCTGCCTGGCTCAGTCGTATGCGTGGCGTCCAGCGCCGCCAGAGCGCCTCGCCGGCGCGCCGGTTCGCGCCGTCATGCGGGCGGCTCGCCGCCCGCGGCGCCGGGGCGGCGCTCGCCTAGTCGCCGGCGACAGCCCGGCGGGCACCCTTTCCTCTTTCGCTAATGGATTTTAGTGTTAGAGTATGCGGGTGCGATACGACGTGGAGGACGATGGCATTGCCGCTGTCGGGGGCCTTGATGACCCCGTGCGGCGCCGCCTGTACTCCTTCGTCCGGCGCCGCGCCGAGGCAGTGAGCAGGGATGACGCCGCTTCGGCCGTCGGCATCGGCCTGCCGCTGGCGGCCTACCACCTGGACAAGCTAGTCGATCTCGGGCTGCTCAGTGCGTCGTACCGGCGGCCGCCAGGGCGGCGCGGCCCGGGGGCCGGCCGTCCCGCGAAGGTCTACGCGAAGTCGGACCGTGAATTCACGGTGAGCGTGCCGCACAGGGAGTACGAGCTCGCCGCCCGGCTGCTGGCCCACGCGGTCGATGCCGACGGCAGCGGCTCGGCCCGGGCCGAGCTCGGCCACGCCGCCCGTCAGCTGGGCGCGGACCTCGGCCGGTCCAGCCGCGCCACGACGGCGGGCGCGGGGGACGAGGTGAGCGGCGCTGAGGCGGCACTGGCTCATTACGGCTTCGAGCCTTGCCGCGCCGAGGACGGCACGGTCACCCTGGCCAACTGCCCCTTCCACACGCTGGCCGCGCAATACCCGGACATTGTCTGCGGCATGAACCTGGCGCTGATCGAGGGCCTGGTCGAAGGACTCGGCCTGGCCGGCCTGCGGCCGGCACTTGACCCGGGGCCAGGACGATGTTGCGTCACGATCCGGACCAGTGGCGACCCCTCAACGACTGGAGCGTCATGACCCAAGAACTGACCGTCGACTCGGCCGACCTGGACCTGCCTGAACTGCTGGTGGCCGACGCGCCGGTCGTCGACCTGCCAGCGGCTGAGCAAGCGGCCGCGCAGTTTCTCGCGGCCCTCGGCGTCGAGCTCAGCGACGAGGGGCTTGACGAGACGCCGGGGAGGATGGCGCGTGCTTATGCCGAGCTTTTCAGCGCCAAGCCGCTGCGCCTCACCACGTTCCCGAACACCGAGGGCTACGACGAGCTCGTGATAGCGCGCGGAATACCGTTCCGTACCGTGTGCGAGCACCACCTGCTGCCATTCTCGGGCGTGGCGCAGGTCGGATACCTGCCCGGCGATCGCATTCTCGGGCTGTCCAAGCTGGCCCGGCTTGTTGAGTACTTCGCCGCCAGGCCCCAGACCCAGGAGCGGCTGACCAAGCAGGTCGCCGACTACCTGTTCGGATGCGTCCGGGCGCGCGGCGCGGCAGTCGTGCTCGAGGCCGAGCACACCTGCATGACGCTGCGCGGCGTGCGCTCGGTCGGATCCACCACGGTCACGTCCGCGTTGCTCGGAACCCTGCGCGACGATGCGCGATCGCGGGCAGAGTTCTTCGCACTGGCGGGCGTGGCCGCCTGACAACCCGAAATCACTGAGGAGCTGGATACATGGCTAACGACGATGCGTTCGTGATCGTAGGCGCGAGCCTCGCGGGAGCGAACGCCGCCCAGGTGCTGCGCGAAGAGGGCTTCGACGGGCGGGTCGTGCTGATCGGCGACGAGCACGAGCAGCCCTACGAGCGGCCGCCGCTGTCCAAGGACTACCTGATGGGCAAGTCCGGCAAGGAGAAGCTCTACGCTCAGCCCGCGCAGTGGTACGCCGACAACAACGTCGAGCTGCGCCTCGGCCAGCGGGTGACCGGGATCGACCGCGGCGCCCAGGAGGTCGCGCTCTCCGACGGCAGCACCGTGCCGTACACCAAGCTGCTGCTGACCACAGGCTCATCCCCGCGCGAGCTCACGGTCCCGGGCGCGGACGCCGAGGGCGTGCACTACCTGCGGCGGATCGAGGACAGCGACTCGATCAAGGCGACGATCGCCTCCTCGTCGAAGATCGCGGTGATCGGCGCCGGCTGGATCGGGCTCGAGGCCGCCTCGGCTGCCAGGGCGGCCGGCCGCGAGGTGACGGTCATCGAGATGGCCGAACTCCCGCTGCTCCGGGTGCTCGGCCGCGAGGTCGCTCAGGTCTTCGCTGACCTGCACGCCGCGAACGGCACGGAACTGGTCTTCGGGGCACACGTCGCCGAGATCACGGTGAGCAACGGCAAGGCCGACGGCGTCAAGCTCGCGGACGGCAGGCGCTTCGAGGCCGACGCGGTCATCGTCGGCGTCGGCATCACGCCCAACGTCGAACTCGCCGCCGACGCCGGCCTGGACATCGAGAACGGCATCAAGGTCGACGCCCGGCTGCAGACCTCGGACCCGGCGATCTTCGCGGCCGGGGACGTGGCGAACGCCTTCCACCCGGGCTACGGCAAGCACCTGCGGGTCGAGCACTGGTCCAACGCCAGGCACCAGCCGCGGGCGGCCGCGAAGGCGATGCTCGGCCAGGACGTCGCCTTCGACCGGGTGCCGTACTTCTTTACCGACCAGTACGACCTTGGCATGGAATACGCCGGCTACGTCGAGCCCGAAGGCTACGACCGGGTCGTGTTCCGCGGCGATGTGCCCGGGCGTGAATTCATCGCGTTCTGGCTTGGCGCTGACGGCCGGGTGCTGGCCGGCATGAACGTGAACATCTGGGACGTGAACGATCACCTGGCGGCGCTGGTCCGCGCCGCGACGCCGGTCGATGCGGCCGCGCTCGAGAACACCGGCATCCCGCTCGAATCGCTGGTCAGCTCCTGATTAAAGGAGAAGCGCCACCGGGGCGGTGTCGGGCACGCGCCACCGCCCCTGCGGGCGCCGGGTCGCGCCAGCCTCGCTTAGCTCCCCGCCCTGCCGCTGGGGGTGGCCCAGGCCGGCCCGATCCCGGCGGCCCGGCTGGTCGCGGCGGTCTGGGTGGTGGCGGCGGTCTGGGGGATCGCGGTCTGGGTGGTGGCGGTCAGAGTGGTAGCGGCGGCCGGCGATTCCGTCGCTAGCCCGCGGTGGCTGCGCAGCGCCGCGATGCCCGCCTGCTCGGTCGGATACGGGCCGCGGATTCGCTGCAGAAACGGGCTGACGCCCCGGTAGTCGATGGTGTCGTCGTCACCGCAGGCCGGGCAGATGACCTCCCACTGACTGGTCCATCCGCCCTGCGCGACGCCGTCGGCAATACGCACCGGGCGCAACCGCAGTGATGCGGCCGTGCCGCCGTGACCTGGCTCGCCTGGCCGGCTTCTCGTCATGGAGCCATTCTGCGGCACCAGCTCGCTGGCCTTACGTATTGTCGCCAAACAATTACCTTCCGAGGTCAATGTCGTTAACTTGAGGAAGTCGCTAGGCGGGGCTGGCCCGGGCTGGCTGGGGCTGGTCCGGGCTGGCTGGGAGCCGGGCCGGGTTCGCGGTTATCTGACGGCGGATTTCGGATCCGGGCAGGGTGGTCGGCGCCAGGAGTTGCCTGCCGCGCAGGACCGGCCCGTCAATGCCCCAACGATGGCGCTCCGGCGCCATGGATGTCCCAAGGATGGGTCTATCGGCAGGCGATACAAACGCGATTTCGGTCCCAGCGCGGCTGAGCGCCGTCGTTGTGACCCCGTTGGGCCAGGGCCGGCTTCCGCGAGGCCCGTCGTTGTGAGCCTGACGGTGCTATAGCGCGGACGATGTGACCTCGATGGGCCTCGTCTCGGCGGGTGAGGCCCATCGTTGTGAGATCGATGGGAGTCGGCCGCCAGGGGTGGGGCGGGCGTCAGAGGGAGCCCGCGTAGGTGGGCCTATCCGCACATCCGCGCCGCGATCAGGCGGGTCAGGGACGAGGCCGGCGAGGCGGCGGGGTGAGCGAAGATGGCGGGGTAAGCGAGGGCGCGTCAACCGGGGCCATGCGATCCTCGGCACCAGCGGTCCCTTCTGATAGCGGCGTGGCCGAGCGCTCACAGCAGCAGCGAGGGCCGCGCTGCTGCTGTGAGCGGCTGGCTGGCTGTTCGTCTGGAGGCAGCTCAGCAGTCGAAGTACATCTCGAACTCGTGCGGGTGCGGGCGCAGCCTGACCGGGTCGATCTCGTGGGTCTGCTTGTACTCGATCCAGGTCGAGATCAGGTCTGGAGTGAACACGCCGCCGTCGAGCAGGTAGTCGTGGTCCGCTTCGAGGCTTTCGAGCACCTTCTCCAGCGAGCCCGGCACCTGCGGGATCGAGAGAGCCTCGTCGGGCGGCAGTTCGTACAGGTCCTTGTCGACCGGCTCGGGCGGCTCGATCTTGTTCTTGATGCCGTCGAGGCCGGCCATCAGCATCGCGGCGAAGGCGATGTAGGGGTTGCTCGACGGGTCGGGTACCCGGAATTCGATTCGCTTGGCCTTCGGGCTCGGCCCGGTGATGGGGATGCGGACGCAGGCCGACCTGTTGCGCTGGCTGTAGACCAGGTTGACCGGCGCCTCGAAGCCGGGCACCAGGCGGTGATAGGAGTTGACCGTGGGGTTGGTGAAGGCAAGCAGCGACGGCGCGTGCCGCAGCAGGCCCCCGATGTAGTACCGGGCCAGATCGGACAGGCCCGCGTAGCCGACCTCGTCGTAGAACAGCGGCTCGCCCGTCTTCCACAGGCTCTGATGGCAGTGCATGCCCGAGCCGTTGTCGCCGAACAGCGGCTTCGGCATGAACGTCACCGTCTTGCCGGCCGCCCTGGCGACGTTCTTCACCACGTACTTGAACGTCATCAGGTTGTCCGCCATGTGCAGCAGGCTGCTGAACCTGATGTTGATCTCCGACTGGCCGCCCGTGCCGACCTCATGGTGCTGCATCTCGACGATGACACCGCAGTCGATCAGCGTCTTGGCCATCTCGGCCCGCAGGTCGGCGTAATGATCGTTCGGGCTCACCGGGAAGTAGCCGCCCTTGAACCTCGGCTTGTACGCCAGGTTGCCGCCAGGCTCGTCGCGCCCGGTGTTCCAGGCGCCCTCGACGGAGTCGAGGAAGTAGTAGCCGGCCGCCGGGGACGTCTCGAACCGGGCCGAGTCGAAGATGTAGAACTCGGCCTCAGGGCCGAAGTACGCCGTGTCCGCGATGCCGCTGCCGCGCAGGTACTCCTCGGCCTTCTTCGCGATATTCCGCGGGTCGCGGCTGTAGGGCTCGCCGGTGAGCGGGTCGTGCACGAAGAATGTCACGTTCAGCGTCCGGTGCGTGCGGAACGGGTCAAGCACCGCCGTCGTCGGGTCAGGCAGCAGGAGCATGTCGGACTCGTGGATCTCCTGGAAGCCGCGGATCGAGGAGCCGTCGAACATCAGCCCGTCGGTAAACACCTTCTCGTCGAACGCGCCCGCCGGCACCGTGAAGTGCTGCATCGTCCCCGGCAGGTCGCAGAACCTGACATCGACGAACTGCACATCGTTGTCCGCGATGTAGCGCAGGACGTCGTCGCCCGTGGTGAACATCAGTTCTCCCTTGCTCGCTAGTTCTCGAATGTCATGCAGGGGGCCGAAGGCCGGATGACTCCCGAGCGAAGGCGAAATACTCGGCTGAGTCTGAATGACGCTAGCCGCCAGCGGTTTCCTGGTCGTGTCCCTGATGTTTCAGCCGCGTTACGGTCGGCATCGCCTGCCCAGTTCGGCTTGGCGACACGGGATCGGTACTGTGATTGAGTGACTGCGCAGTACCGAGCTAACGCCGACCCCCGTGATAACTCAGGCTACCCGGGTGAGAGCCTCGGCATGCCGCCGTCCGGCCCAGGCTCAGTCGCCGGCATGGCGCGCCGGATCGGCGCGCTGTTCATCGACTGGCTGCTCTGCACGTTCATCGTGGTGGCGCTGATCAGGCCGGCGCACGTCGACGTGGAGTACTGGACGCTCCTGATCTTCGCTGCCCAGGACCTCGTGCTGACCGCGCTGACCGGGTTCACGATCGGCAAGCGGCTGCTCGGCATCAAGGTGGCCAGGCTCGACGGCAAGATGGTCGGCTTGCTGTGGGGACTGCTGCGCACGGTGCTGCTGCTCACGGTGGTACCGCCGCTGCTGCTGAACCGCGACCTGCGCGGCCTGCACGACCGCGCTTCCAACACCGTGGTAGTGCGGACTTAGCTCCCCGTGTCCTGGACGCTGTCGGGTGACTCGGGATCTTGGAGAGTCAGGCACCGGGTGGAGGCGGACGTGCGCCGTGCCCCGGCACGGCGCCGCCGGGGCAGGGTGAGCATCGTGGCCCTCCCTGTTGCTGTTAGCGGTCCTTTCTGACAGCAACGTGGCCCTCCCCGTTGCTGTCGGGACAGCATCAGGCAGGGCCGCGTTGCTGTTAAAACCAGTGGCTGACAGCAACAGGGAGGGCCACGCTGCTGTCAGAGGCGGGCGTGACCAGCAACTCGGGCGGCTCCGATGCTGTCGCGGGCCGCCGGGCCGGAGCGTGCTTCGTTCGCGGCTTGGTCGCGGAGCGTTCTGCGTCGTTACCGCGGAGAGTTCTCGCAGCACGGAGTGTGTGCCGCGCCGATGCTGGGGGTTCAGCGCACCTTCGGGCGGGGAGGCCTGGGCATGCGGCCCTGGCGCGGCATCGGGCCGCGGGGCGCCTGCAGGGATGATGGCAGTGACTTGAGTCGGTTGTTCAGGTCGGTCACCGCGCCGGGCTTGAGCTCGCGCGGCAGCCGCATCAGCTTGCGCTGCAACTGCCTGATGGGCACCTGGCCGGCCGCCTCGCCTACCTGCAGGTCGACGATCGGCACGCCGTAGGCGATCCTGGAGATCTTCTTCTTCTCGGCGGTGATGAGGCTCGCGAGCCCGTTGGGCGTCCCCTCACCGAGCAGGATCACTCCCGGCCTGCCGACCACGCGGTGCACGATGTCCATGTTCCTGTTGCCGGCGACGGCTGGCGTGACGGTCCAGTTGCCCCGCATGGACTGCACCACAGCCGCCGCGGCGCCCGGCTGCCCGGCGATCGCCGAGTACTGCGCCGACTGCGCGTACCGGCCGAAGAGGATCATGGCCGTGCCGAGGCCGAGCAGCACGCCGAGCGGGATCAGCAGGGCGCCCAGGGGCGTGAGCAACCCGACCAGCACGAATATCACGATCACGCCGAGACCGCTGCCGATCACGATGGGCAGCGCTCTCGGGTCGCTCTTGCGGATAATGCCGGCGACCATGGCGATCTGCTTCAGCCGGCCAGCAGGCGGTGCGTCTGGGGCGCCCGCTGCCTGCTGAGCCTTGGCCGGCGCCTGCGTAGCCTTGGCCGGAGTCTGCGGTGCACCGCGCCGGGGGATCTTTACCATGGCTGTGAGGATACGAGCACTGGGCGGCCGACGCGAAACGCGGTCACGCTGTGGCCTTCTCCGCGGCGGCGACCTGCGGTGTCTCAGCGGCTTCGACCGCCTGGCGGTAGAGCCGGCCAGCCCGGTACGACGACCTGACCAGCGGGCCTGACATGACGCCGGCGAACCCGAGTTCGAGCGCGTCCTTTTCAAGCTCAGTGAATTCATCGGGAGTGACCCAGCGCTCGACCGGGTGGTGGCGCGATGACGGGCGCAGGTACTGGGTAATCGTGAGCAGGTCGCAGCCGGCCGACCTCAGGTCAGCCATGGCCGCGCTGACCTCGGCGCGGTCTTCGCCCATGCCGAGGATGAGGTTGGACTTGGTGATCAGCCCGGCGTCCTTGGCGGCGGTGAGCACCGCCAGCGACCGTCCGTAGCGGAAGCCCGGCCTGATCTGGCGGAAGATCCTCGGCACGGTCTCGATGTTGTGCGCCAGTACCTCCGGCCGGGCCGAGAATACCTCGGCGAGCTGGGCCGGCTCGGCGTTGAAGTCAGGGATCAGCAACTCGACGCCGCAGCCAGGGACCGCCTCGTGAATTGACCGGCAGGTCTGCGCGTACAGCCAGGCGCCGCCGTCCGGCAGGTCGTCGCGGGCCACGCCGGTCACGGTCGCGTACGCGAGGCCCATCGTGGCGACCGACTCCGCGACCCGGCGCGGCTCGTCGGTGTCGAGCGGCTCGGGCTTGCCGGTCGCGATCTGGCAGAAGTCGCACCGGCGGGTGCACTGGTCGCCGCCGATCAGGAACGTCGCCTCGCGGTCTTCCCAGCACTCGAAGATGTTGGGGCAGCCGGCCTCCTGGCAGACGGTGTGCAGGCCCTCGCGGCTGACCAGTTCCCTGAGCTTGGTGTACTCGGGCCCGGTGCGGAGCCTGGTCTTGATCCACTCTGGCTTGCGCTCGATCGGCACCGCGCTGTTGCGCGCCTCGATGCGCAGCAGCCGCCGCTCTCCTGGTGCGAGTACCACGCCTCTAGCGTATGCGGTTGCGGGTAACCGAGATGACGGGCACTGCCTGGTTCGGGGATCATGGTGGCATGCCAACTCAGTTCGATCCGCCGTCCGGCACGCGCGACTTCCTCGCCGCCGAGTACGAGAAGCGCGAGTGGGCCCTCGGGCTGCTCCGCTCGGTGTTCGCCAGCTATGGCTTCGAGCCGCTGCAGACGCCCGCGTTCGAGCGCATCGACGTGCTGCTCGGCAAGTACGGCGACGAGGCCGACAAGCTCGTGTTCAAGATCTTGCGCCGGGGCGAGCATGAGGCGTCGGGCGAGGCGGACCTGGCGCTTCGCTACGACATGACCGTGCCGCTCGCCCGGGTCGCCGCCGCGTACGGCAGCCGGCTGCCAACTCCCTACAAGCGGTACGCGATGGGCTCGGTGTGGCGGGCCGACCGGCCGGGCAAGGGCAGGTTCCGCGAATTCGTGCAATGCGATCTGGACATCCTGGGTAGCCTGTCGCCGCTTGCCGACGCCGAGGTGCTGTGCGCGCACCACGACGCGATGACCGCGCTTGGCCTGAGGGACTTCACGTTCCTTTTGAACTCACGCCAGGTGCTGTTCGGCCTGCTCGAGGTATTCGCGGTGCCAGCCGAGCTCGGCGAGCCGACGCTCATCTCGCTGGACAAGCTGGACAAGCTGAGCCCGGACGCGGTCATCGCCGAGCTGATAGGGCGGGGCCTGGCCGCGGAGACAGCCGTCGAGCTCGTCGGCACCATGACCGCCGGGGACGCGGTCGACCGGATCAGGACGGCGCTCAAGCGCAGTGACCTCGGCATGGCCGGGCTCGACGTGGTGGATCAGGTGCTGAGGCTGGTGACGGCGCAGGTGCCGGCCGGGCGAATCGCTTTCACGCCCCGCATGGTGCGCGGGCTGAGCTACTACACCGGGCCGATCTGGGAACTCGCCATCGCCGGGGCGCCAGGCTCCAGCGGCGGCGGCGGTCGTTACGACCACCTGATCGCCGAGCTCGGCGGACCTGACGTCCCAGGGACCGGCAGCTCGATCGGGATCGAGCGGGTGCTGATGATGCTGCCGGACGACGTCGCAGGCGGCCGGGGCCGTATCGACGTGGCGGTGCCGGTGCTTGGCGATGACCTCGCTGCGCCGTCGTTCGCGCTGGCTGCCGCCGCTCGCGCCGCCGGGCTGCGGGCCTCGGTCTACCTGGGTTCGTCCGGCAAGCTCGGCAAGCAGCTCAAATGGGCATCGGACAGCGGGGCGCGCTGGTGCCTCATCTACGGGAACGCCGAGCGGGAGGCCGGCACCGTCACCGTCCGCGACATGACCAGCGCCCAGCAGGAGCCGGTGCTCGTCGAGAACGCGACCGCCTATCTTCGCGAAGCGGCCTCGGCTGGGCTGGCTGATGGCTGACACCGGCTTCGTCGACGCCGACACCTGGTATTCGGGCCTGCCCGGCGTCGTGGCCGCGGCCGGGGCGCTGATCACCGACCCGGATGGCCGGGTGCTGCTGGTCAAGCCCAACTACCGGGAACTGTGGTCGCTGCCGGGCGGCATCTGCGAATTCGGCGAGCCGCCGCAGGACGGATGCCGCCGCGAGGTCGCCGAGGAGGTTGGCCTCGACATCTCGCCAGGCAGGCTGCTTGTCGCCGACTGGACCCAGCCTTACGGAACCGACGCGAGGCCGGTGATGCATTTCATCTTCGACGGAGGCGGGCTTGGCGACGGCACCCGCATCGTGCTCCAGATGGAGGAGCTCGACGACTTCAGGTTCACGGCGCGGGACGAGCTTGACGCCCACCTGGCGCCCAGCGGGCTGGCCCGGGTGACCGGCGCGCTGCGGGCGCTTGCGGGCGGCCTGACGATCTTCCTGCCGCATGAGGCTGGCGGAGCTGGCGGCTCGCGGGGGGCGGGCGTCTCGGAGGCTGGTACGTCGTAGGTCAGCGGGGGAGCGGCTCGAGTTCTGGTGCGGCCGGCGGCGGGGCGGCCGGGGCCGGCGGCGGGGCTGGGGACAGGCTCTCGGCGCTCGCCAGGAATTCACCGATGTTGGCCTCGCTGTAGCTGGCAGCTCCGAGCACGTCGGCCAGGTGCCGCTTGACCGGCTCGATCACTGCCGCTACGGTGACCTGCCGCCCGAGTTCGGCCGTCATCGAGGACACCGACGCGTCCCTGATCCCGCACGGAACGATCCGGTCATACCAGGACAGATCATTCGAGCAGTTCAGCGCGAACCCGTGCATGGTGACCCCGGATGCGACCCTGATGCCGATCGCGGCGATCTTCCGGTCCTGCGCGGGCTGGCCGGGCGGGGCCGGCTGGCCGGGCTGGGTGACCCACGCGCCGCTTCGCCCGTCGACCCGCGCGACGGTGAGGCCGAAACCGTCGCAGGCCCGGATCATGGCCTCTTCGATGGCGCGAACGTAGGCGATGACGTCAACGGGGTCGTTCAGCGCGACGATCGGGTAGCCGACGAGCTGACCTGGGCCGTGCCAGGTGATCTTGCCGCCCCTGTCCACATCGATGACGGGCGCCCCAGGGTCGCCCGCAGGCCGGTCGAGCGGGCTGGTCCGGCGGCCTGCCGTGTAGACCGGCTGATGCTCGAGCAGCAGGCAGCTGTCGGGAATCTGGTCGCTGGCCCGCAGGTCGTGGAGATGCCGCTGCAAGGCAAGTGCCTGCTCGTAGGGCACCGCATCGGGACCGAAGCCAGCGCGAAGGAAGACTAGTTCACCACCCACATCCGTAAGCGTATGCCGTCCTGGCCCCGTACGCGCACGCGCCGGGCCGGTGGCGTCCCCTCTGACCTGGGCCGCAGGCCTAGGACACGCAGCGGGCGTCAGTTAGGCTTTTTAGTGATGGATGACAAGATTGATGCCGACACATTGCGGACTCACACCGAGGATGAGCGGCGTCGCCTGCTACGCCACCTTGTCGCCGCCGAGCGGGAGCCGTTGGTCAAGCCTGGCACCAGTTGGAAGTGGGACCTGCTTCTCGTCCTGATCATCGGCGGCTGCATCCTGCTCGCGGCCTGGATCGGCTACCTTGCCGTGAACTTGCCCGCGTTTTACCGTACCGGCAGCTGGCGCGGGGCATGGGTCGGCTTTGACCTCGCAGAACTGGTCGCGTTCGCGGTGACCGGCTGGGCCGCGTGGCGCCGGAGGCAGATCCTCATCATCTGCCTGATCGTGCTGGCCACCTTGCTGCTGTGCGACGCGTGGTTCGACGTGGTGCTCGATGCGCGGACGGCCGGATTCGTCAGCAGCCTGGTGTCAGCGCTGGTGATCGAGGTCCCCATCGCCGTGCTCGCCCTCTACGTGGCCAGGCGACTGCTCAGGCTGACGATCGGCCGGGTGATCAAGTACGAGGGCGGCACGGGCCCGGTTCCCTCGCTGTGGAAGGTGCCGCTCTTTGGCCCGGAAGACGGCACCAGCCCTCTTCAGCGCCTGATCAAGGCCGCCAAGACCGACTCCGGATCCAGCGACAGCGCAGGCGCCCAAGTCAAGTGAGCTGCCTCCGGGACCGGTGCGATGTTCCGTGATCACGTTCGAGACCGTGATCACGGAAGATCGCCCAGGTCAGGACAACGGTCATGTTCCGTGATCATGCCCGCGAACATGATCACGGAACATCGCACCTGCCGCCCCCGCGCTGACAACTCCCCCAGAGTGAGAACTCTCCCGCAGACGCCGGAAGAGCTCCCCGATCCTGATCTCGAGTCACCCGACAGCCTCAGTTGCGCCGCCCGGCTACCGGTCGCGGCGGCCAGTGCGCTTGACGGGGCATGGTTGCCCCCGCCTGGGTTACTGCGGTGCCACTATCGCGGCCAGTGCCGAGGCGATGTCGGGGTCGCGGAAGGTGAAACTGGCCTCGGTGAGTCTCGCCGGTACGGCCCGGACACTGCCGAGGAGTTCGCTCGCGACTTCACCGAGAGCGGTGCGCAGCACCGGTGCCGGCAAGGCAAGCAATGCCGGGCGGCGCAGCGTCCCGGCCAGCGCCCTGGTGAACTCGGCGTTGGTAACGGGCGCGGGCGCCGTGAGGTTGACCGGTCCGCTGACTCCGGCCTGATCGAGCAGGAACCTGATCGCTCGCACCTCATCGCGCAAGCTGATCCAGGTGAGGTACTGGGTGCCTGAGCCGATCCGGGCGCCGAGGCCGAGCCGGAAGGGCAGCATGAGCTGCCCGAGCATGCCGCCGCGCCTGGCCAGCACGATTCCGCTCCGGATGCTGACCACTCTGACCCCGGCGGGGACCTCCTGCGCTGCCGCCTCCCAGTCCCGCACCAGTTCGGCGAGGAACCCTGCCCCTGGCGGTGAACTCTCGTCGACGACCCGACTCCCGGTATCCCCGTAGTAGCCGATCGCTGAGCCGCAGATCAGCACGCCCGGTCCGCGGCCGTCGCCTGAGGCCCGGGCGGCGGTCATGGCCGCTGCCAGCGCCCTCGTCGAGTCGATCCGGCTGGCGCGCAGCTCAGCCTTGCGGGCCGGGGTCCAGCGCTTGCCGGCGACCGGCGCGCCCGACAGGTGCACCACCGCGTCGATGCCCTCGAGCGACGCCGGGTCGAGGCCGGAGCCGCGCGGCTCCCAGCTGATCTCGCCGGCCGACCTGGCGGGCCGCCTGACCAGCCGCACCACCTCGGCCCCGGCTGACCCGGCCCCGGCGGCTGCGTCACGGCGCAAGTCAGCCGCGAGCGCCGACCCGATCAGGCCGGACCCGCCCGAGATCGCGATGCGCACCGAACCTCCCGCCACCGAGCCGCTGCCTCAGCCGGCCGCTGCCGCTACCGGCCTAGCTCGGACTCGAATGCTCCCCCTTCGAGCCGGTTCTTGATCGTGACCAGGAACCGCGCGGCGTCGGCGCCGTCCACGAGCCGGTGATCGTAGGTCAGCGCGAGGTAGACGATCGACCTGACGGTGATCACCTCGCCCAGGTCGGGGTCGTCGACCACGACGGCGCGCTTGTTGACCGTGCCGGTGCCGAGGATTCCGACCTGCGGCTGATTGATGATCGGCGTGTCGAACAGCGCGCCCCGGCTGCCCGTGTTGGTCAGCGTGAACGTGCCGCCGCTCAGGTCGTCAGGGCTGACGTGACCGGCCCTCGTCCGCTGCGCCAGGTCGGCGATCTTGCGAGCCAGCCCGCCGATGTTGAGGTCACCCGCGTTCCTGATCACCGGCACCATGAGGCCTCGATCGGTGTCCACGGCTATCCCGAGGTGCTCGGCATCGTGGTAGGTCACCGTGCCGCCTGCGGTGTCGAGAACCGCGTTCAGCTTGGGATGGACCTTGAGCGCCTCGATGGTGGCAAGAGCGAAGAACGGAAGGAAGGAAAGCTTCACGCCCTCCCTCGCCTCGAAGGCAGCCTTAGTCCGCTCCCTGAGTCTCGCTATTGCCGTGACGTCGGCCTCGACAACGGTGGTGAGCTGAGCCGAGGTCTGCAGGGACTCGAGCATCCGCTGCGCGATGACCTGCCGCGCCCTGGACAGCCGCTCGGTCGTGCCGCGTTTCGGCGAGGGGGTCACCGCCTGGCCTGCGGGCGCGGCCTCCGCGACCGGCTCACGCGCCCGGGTCGGCTGCGGGGCGGCGGGCGCGGGCGCAGCAGGGGCCGCCGGAGCAGCAGGGGCCGCCGGAGCAGGAGGAGCCGCCGGAGCAGGAGGAGCCGCCGGAGCAGGAGGAGCCGCCGGAGTCGGCTGAGCATCAGCAGGTGCCGGCGCCGCAGCGGGTGCCGGCGCGGCCGGAGCGGCGGGCGCGGCCGGGGGTGCCGGGGCCTCGGCCTGCACAACTGCCGGCGCGGCCTCCTGCACCGGTGCCTCGGCGGCCTGAGCGGCCTGAGTGAAGCCGGGCGCCTGGTCGCCTCTCTTGGCGCGGGCCGCTTCCTGCACATCCTGCTTGCGGATCCGGCCGCCTACCCCCGTCCCGGTGATCGTGGCGAGGTCGATGTCGTGCTCGGCGGCCAGCTTGCGCACCAGTGGCGTCACGTACGGGTTCTCGGCGCCGTTGGCTCCGGCAAGCCCAGCCGCTGCCTCGCCAGCCTCGTCCCCGGCAGCCTCAGGCTCGGCGGCAGCGGATTGGGCGGGAGCGGGTTCGGCGGGAGCGGGCGCCGCGTGCTCGCCCTGGTACTCCCGCGGGGCGCCGGGAGCCTGCGCGGGAGCGGCCGACTCGAAGCTCGGGTGCAGATTCGGGTCGTAGATGTGCGGCTCGGGCTCGGCGAACTGGTACTGGGTGCTGTCACCCTGGTACCCGGCGGCCGGCTGAGGCGCCGGGTCGGGCGCCGGCTGAGGCGCCGGCGGCTGGTAGGCAGGCTGCTGGTAGGAGGGCGCCTGGTACGAGGGCGGCTGGTACGAGGGTGCCTGGTACGACGGCTGCGGCTGCTGGTAGGCAGGCTGCTCGTACGAAGGACGGTCGGCCGGGGCCGGCGCGGCCGGCGCCCCGCCGTTGGCGGACCCCCCGGCAGGAGCGCCCCCGGCAGGAGCAGCCGTCCCGGCAGGAGCAGCGCTCCCGGCGGACGCTGTGCTCGCGCCGGCCGTCGGCGCCGTCCTCGTCGATCACGGCGAGTTCAGCGCCGACGGCAACCGTCTCGTCCTCGGCGACGGTAATGCCCCGGAGGATGCCCGAGACCGGCGACGGGATTTCTGTGTCGACCTTGTCGGTCGACACTTCAAGCAGCGGCTCGTCGGCCGAGACGTGGTCACCCTCGCGCTTGAGCCAGCGGGTAACGGTGCCTTCGGTGACGCTCTCGCCAAGCTGCGGCATTGATACGGAGACCGACATGGCTTCGGCTGACCCCTTCGTGATCGCTTCTAGTTGAGTTTAAGAGTGGAAGTTCGGCATCAGGAGTGGAAGTGCAGGGGCTTGCCGGCCAGCGCCAGGTGCGCCTCGCCGATCGCCTCCGACTGGGTCGGATGCGGGTGGATGAGCTTGGCTACGTCCGAGGGGAACGCTTCCCAGTTGTAGATCAGCTGGCCCTCAGCGATCAGCTCGCCTGCCCGGGCGCCCACGAGGTGGATGCCCAGCACCGGGCCGCCGCCCTTGGCGGCGATCACCTTGGCGCTGCCCTGGGTCTGCAGGATAACGCTCTTGCCGTTCCCGCCAAGGTTGTAGGTGACCTCGTCGACCTCGATGCCGCGCTCGGCCGCCTGGGCCGAGGTGATGCCGACTGACGCGACCTCGGGGTCGCTGTAGGTGACCCGGGGCACGCCCTCGTAGTCGATCGGCGTCACGGCAAGCCCGGCGAGCCCCTCGGCCACCCCGATGCCCTCGGCGAAGCCGACGTGCGCCAGCTGCGGCCCTGGCGTCAGGTCGCCGACCGCCGAGATCGTCGGGACGCTGGTCCGCCACAACTCGTCGACCAGCACGAACCCGCGCTCCATGGCCACGCCGGCCTCCTCGTAGCCGAGTCCGGCCGAGACGGGCCCGCGCCCGACGGCGACGAGCATCAGCTCGGCCTCGATCGTCGTGCCGTCCTCCAGCGTGACGAGCACGCCGCCATCGACGTCCTTGACATCGGAGAACCGCACGCCGAGGTGCGACTTGATGCCGCGCCGTCTGAAGGCACGCTCAAGCTGCCGCGAGCTCGACTCGTCCTCGGGAGGCAGCAGCCGGGGCAGCATCTCGACGATCGTCACGTCGGCGCCGAACGACCGCCAGACGCTCGCGAACTCTACTCCGATCACGCCGCCGCCCAGGATCACCGCCGACGAGGGCACGTGGTCGAGCACCAGCGCGTGGTCGCTTGAGATGACCTTGACCCCGTCGATCGACAGGCCAGGCAGGCTGCGGGGCTCTGACCCGGTTGCCAGCACGATGTGCGCGCCCTCGTACACGTCGCCGCCCACGGCGACCCGCGTCGGCGAGATCAGCCGGCCGTCGCCCTGGACGATCTCGACCTTGCGGCCGGAGAGCAGGCCCTGCAGGCCCTTGTAGAGCCGGTCGACGACCTTGTCCTTGTAGACATTGACGCCCGGCATGTCGATGCGGTCGAAGCTGGCGATGACGCCGATCGACTCCGCGTCCCTGGCGTGGTCGGCCACCTCGGCGGCGTGCAGCAGCGCCTTGGTCGGGATGCAGCCTTTGTGCAGGCAGGTGCCGCCGACCTTGTCCTTCTCGATCATCAGAACCCGGCTGCCGAGCTCGGCCGCGCGCAGCGCGCAGGCGTACCCGCCGCTGCCGCCGCCGAGAATGACGATGTCGTAGCTACCGGTCTCCGTCACTAGTTACTCCTCGATTCTCGCGTCCGGCACTCCGCACGGCGCTCTCAGGGCGCTCAGAGCAGCCCGTCCGCCACGTCCTCAGTGATCTGGATCAGGGTACGGACGGCGAACCCCGTCCCGCCCCTGGGGGTATAGCCGTGTGCCTCGTAGTTGTTGAACGCCGGCCCGGCGATGTCCAGGTGCGCCCACCTGACTCCGTCGGGCACGAACTCGCGCAGGAACAGCCCGGCGACCAGCATGCCGCCATCTCGGTCCGGCGGCACATTGGTGAGGTCAGCGATCTTGGAATCCAGGCCCTTGCGCAGTTCATCGGGAAGCGGCATGGGCCACATTGACTCCCCGGCCCGGCCGGCCGCGGCGGCGACGCCGGTCAGCACCTCGTCGTCGTTCGCCATGATCGCGGAAACCCGGGTGCCGAGCGAGATTACCTGGGCGCCGGTCAGCGTGGCGACGTCGACCAGCAGGTCGGGCGCGTCGAGCTTGGACCTGGAGAGGACGTCGGCCAGCACCAGCCTGCCTTCGGCGTCGGTGTTGAGCACCTCGACGGTGGTGCCGCCGAAGATCGTGATGACATCGGAGGGGCGCTGGGCGAGTCCGCCCGGCATGTTCTCGGCGAGCGGCAGGTAGCCCACCACGTTAACAGCCGGCCGGAGCGTCGCGACCGCCTTGAGCGTCGCGAGCACGGCCGCCGCGCCGCTCATGTCGGACTTCATCGCCTCCATGGCCTTCGCCGGCTTGAGTGACAGCCCGCCGGAGTCGAACGTGACGCCCTTCCCCGCGAACACGACCGTCTTGGTCGCCTCCGGGTGCCGGTAGGCGAGCCTGACCAGGCGCGGCGGGTACGCCGACCCCTGGCCCACGCCGGCGATGCCGCCGTAGCCGCCCGCGACCAGCGCCTTCTCGTCGAGAACCTCGATCTCCAGGCCGGCCTTGTCCGCGACCTTGCCGGCCTCGGCGGCGAACGTTTCGGGGTACAGGTGCAACGGGCTGGTGTTGACCAGGTCCCTGACCAGGTTCACGGCGCCGCCGATGACCTCGGCCCGGCTCACCGCGGCGGAGACATCGCCAGGGGCGACGACCGTCAGGGCAGGAGCCGGGTGGCCGTTCCCCGTGTACCTGCCGAAGTGGTAGCTGCCGAGCAGGGCGCCGAGCGCGACGGCTTCCGCCGACGCCGGGTCGGACGCGGGCAGGGCAAGTGCGATGCTCCTGACCTTGGGCGACGCCAGCGCCCGCACGGCCGCCCCGGCGCTGCGCCGCAGCGTCTCCTGGCCGGCGTCGGCTGCCTTGCCGATGCCGACGGCGGCGATCACGGGAGCGGCCAGCTTGCCGCCAGACAGGACCCTGGTGATCTCCTCGGCCTTGCCGGTGGCGCCGAGGACGGCGAGCATGTCAGTCAGGCCGCCGCCCAGAGCGGCATCGACGTCGTGCACGGTGTTTGTCAGCACGGTGTTTGTCAGCACGGGGTTTGTCAGCACGGGGCCATCGGGACCCTCGCTGATGGCGATCACCAGGACATCCGCACTGACTTCTCGGGCGGGAAGGTCAGTCGTCGCAATCGTAGCTGTCACGCGTCTGAGCCTAGTGCCTGCGAGGTCAGGTCATCGACGCACCAGACCCGCCGCTAACGTCGCGTCAAATCTCGGCGTCCCGGTGTTAAGACCGCGTCAAGATCATCGAGTTCCGGGAGGTCGTGATGTGGACTGGTAAGCACCATGACAACGACGCAGTCAGACTCGCGGACCCAGGTCCTCGCCGCGCCCCGCAGGCGCGGCATCGCCGCCGTCTACGCCCTGCCCTCCGGCCTCGCCGCCCTGCTCGTGATCGGCGCGTTCGCCGCGGCCACCCGGGGCGCCCTGTCGGCCGGCTGGGTGCTCCTGCTCACCGCGATCGTCGTGGCCGCGATCGCGCTCATCGCCGAGCCGGGCGCGACGCTCTTCGTCGCGGGCGGCGGCTGGCTCGCCATCGCGGGCTTCTCCGCCCCGCCCTACGCCCAGCTCCGGATCACCCCGGCGGACGGTGCCCGCAATGCGCTGATCCTGGCCTGCTGCGCGCTTGCTGGCCTTGCCGTCGGCGCGGGGGTGCGCAGACTGTCGTCATCGTTCACACTGTGGATTGTGCGTGATGATCTGGGCAAGCAGGATGAGGTGACCAGCACGCCCATGGTCGAGGCAGGCACGATCACCGCGAACACTAAGGGTGAAAGGTTGTGGCGGCGGCTGCTGGGCCGGGCTAGCGGGCTCGATCGCAGGCGCCAGATCGCCGGGGCCGGCCTGGTACTGCTGATGCCGGCGCTGACCGCAGCGCTCTTGCCCGCAGCGCACGCCCGGGCCCTGCGGATGCCAGATGAGCTGCTCATCTTCCTGGTGTCGGTCGTCGGCATCGCCGTCGTCGGCGGCTTCTGGCCGGCCGTGCTGGCCGCGGTCACCGCGAGCCTGCTGCTCAACTGGTACTTCACCCCGCCCGTGCACACGTTCACGATCGCCGACCCGCAGAACATCCTGGCTCTCCTGCTCTTCGTCACCGTGGCGGTCTCAGTCAGCAGCGTCGTGCACCTGGCCGCGCGCCGGGCCGTCCAGGCGGCGCGCAGCAAGCAGGACGCCACCGCGCTGCTGACGCTCGCCCAGACGGTCCTGGGCGGCGCGGACGCCCCGGCCGCGATCCTCGGGCACCTGACCGCGACCTGGGGCGGCCGGGCTGAGCTGGCTGAGCTGGCCGGCGGGCAGTGGGTCAAGGTCGCGGCCGCGGGCGCGGCACCGCCCGACGCCGGCGTGACCAGGGTCAGGGCGGGCGGCAACCTCGCGCTCGTGGTGGCCGGCCAGGCCGAGCCGATCAGCCCGCAGCTGCTCAACGGCTTCGCCGCCCAGGCGGCGGCGGCGCTGGACCGCGACCGGCTGCGGACCCAGGCCGCCCAGGCCGAGGCGCTCGCGGAGGGCAACCGGATGCGCACCGCGCTGCTCGCGGCGGTCAGCCACGACCTGCGTACCCCGCTCGCGTCGATCAAGGCTAGCGTCGGTACGCTGCGCGAGCCTGGCGTGGAGCTGCCCGCCGATGACGAGACAGCACTGCTCGCCACGATCGAGCAGTCCGCCGACCGGCTGAACGCCCTGATCGGCAACCTTCTCGACATGAGTCGGCTCGCCGCGGGCTCGCTCGAGCCGTTCCTGCGGCCGGCCTTGATCGACGAGGTCGCGCCCCTGGCCTTCGAGCCAGGCACCAACGTCAGGCTGGTCGTGCCCGACGACCTGCCGCTCGTGCGCACCGACCCCGGGCTGCTCGAGCGGGTGCTGGCGAACCTGTTCGCCAACGCGATCGCGCACTCGCCGCCCGGGCTGCCGCCCGTCATGGTCGCGCGCGCCGAACGCCAGGTCGTCGTGATCGACGTGATCGACCAGGGACCGGGAGTGCCGCAGGATTGCAAGGCGCGGATGTTCGAGCCGTTCGAGCGGCTGGGCGAGCGCGGCTCAGGCAACGGCGTCGGCCTGGGCCTCGCGGTGGCCAAGGGATTCCTGACCGCGATGGGCGGGTCGATCGACGCGGCCGACACCCCGGGCGGCGGGCTGACCATGCGGGTCACCCTCCCTGTCGCGCTCTCCGTCGTGGGCGCGGGGTCGTTTGGCGCGGAGCCGTGACCAAGGTGCTCGTCATCGATGACGAGGAGCCGATCCTGCGCGCGCTGCGGATCAACCTGACCGCGCACAAGTACGAGGTGAGCACAGCCTGCGACGGCGCGTCGGGGCTCGCGGCCATCGCCAGGGACCGGCCCGACGTGCTGATCCTGGATCTCGGGCTGCCAGACATGGACGGCACCGAGGTGATCAGCGGCGTCAGGGGCTGGACGTCGATGCCGATCATCGTGCTGTCCGCCTGGGGCCAGGAGAGCCAGAAGGTGGCCGCGCTCGACGCCGGCGCTGACGACTACGTGACGAAGCCGTTCGGCATGGGGGAGCTGCTGGCCAGGCTGAGGGTCGCCGTGCGGCGGGCGTCGCCGGCGCCGGACGAGCCGGTCGTCACCAGCGGTGACTTCACCGTGGACCTGGCCGCCAAGCGGGTGACCCGGGGCGGCGCCGACGTCAGGCTCACGCCGACCGAGTGGCAGCTGCTCGAGGTGCTGGTACGGCACCGCGAGAAGCTGGTCACCCAGAAGCAGCTCCTGGCCGACGTGTGGGGTCCTGAGTACCAGACCGAAGGTAACTATCTCCGCGTCTACATGGCCCACCTGCGACGGAAGCTGGAGCCCGACCCGTCCAGGCCGCGCTACTTGCTGACAGAACCAGGCATCGGTTACCGGTTCACCTGCACTGAATCAGTTACCTCACCGCCGGGCGGCCTGAGCTCGTAGTCGGGATTGAAGATCGTCTGCGCGCCGCGGATCGTGGCGATCCTGCCCTTGACGACCATCCTCCGGCCGGGCTCGATGCCGGGGATCTCGCGGCGCCCCAGCCAGACCAGCGTCACGCTGCCCGAGCCGTCCCACAAGTCGGCCTGCAGCGCCGGGCTGCTGCCGCGCGGGCGGGCGGTGACGGCGCGCAGCGTGCCCGACACGACCGCGACCTCGCGATCGGCGGTATCCGCGATCGGCGTCGCCTTCACTGTGGCCACGTGTGCCTGCAACTCCGCTGCCTGGATCTTCTCGTTGCTCGGCAGGCCGAGGCCCTTGGGCTGCGGGGCCGCGGGAATGCTCGCCGCCGATCTGAGCTGGTACGGCACGCTCGCCACGATCACGCCGGGCAGGAGGAGCAGCCTGGCCTTCAGGCGGAGCGCGCTCTGGTTATGCAGGAGTTGTTCCCACCAGTGGCCGAGCACATACTCAGGAATGAAGACCGTGACCACGTCGCGCGGGCTTTCCCGGCGCAGCCTGCTCACGTAGGCGACGACGGGGCCGGTGATGTCCCGGTACGGAGAGGCCACCGCGGTCAGCGGCACGGGCAGCCCGGCGCGCTCCCACTCGGCCATGAACCGCTCGGTCTCCGCGTTGTCGACGCAGACCGTGACCGCCTCGAGATGGCTCGGCTGGGTCGCGCGGGCATAGGCGAGCGCCCGCAGCGTCGGCAGGTGCAGCTTGGAGACCAGCACGATGGCCCGGTTGCTGGCCGGGAGCGTGATCGTCTCGTTCTCCGGCGGCCTGAGCTCGACCGCCACGCTGGCGTAGTGCCTGGAGATCCCGCGCATGGTCAGCCAGATGGCGGGCATAGCGACCACCACGATCCAGGCGCCGCTGACGAACTTGGTGACCAGCACGATGACGAGCACGGCGGCCGTGAAGGCCGCGCCGACCGAGTTGATCACCCTGATCCGCATCATGTGCCGGCGGCTGGCCGGATCGGTAGCCGTCTTGAGCAGGCGGTTCCAGTGCCGGATCATGCCGGTCTGGCTGCATACGAACGAGACGAACACGCCGATGATGTAGAGCTGGATGAGCCTCGTCGGGGAGGCGTTGAAGACCACGATCAGCAAGATCGCGAACCCCGACAGCAGCAGGATGCCGTTGCTGAACGCGAGCCGGTCGCCTCTGTTATGCAGCTGGCGCGGCAGGTATCCGTCCCTGGACAGGATCGAGGCCAGCACGGGGAAGCCGTTGAACGCGGTGTTCGCCGCCAGCACCAAGATCAGCGCCGTCACGACCTGCAGGACGTAGAACAGCGGCGAGCTCGGGCCGAACACCGAGCGGCCAACCTGGGCGATGACCGTGCGCTCGTTGTGGCCGGGGACGACGTGCACGTGACTGGCCAGCGCGAGCGCGGTGACGCCGGCGAACATCGTGACCGCGATGATGCCGAGCAGGGCCAGCGTGCTGGCGGCGTTCTTGCTCTTGGGCGGGCGGAACGCGGGCACGCCGTTGCTGATCGCCTCGACGCCCGTCAGGGCCGTGCAGCCCGAGGAGAACGCCCGCAGCAGCACCCAGACCAGCAGGAAGCCGGTGTAGGTGCCGTGGGCGGGCACGTGCAGGTGCGCGCTCTCGGCCGTGATCGGGTGACCGAAGACGATCTTGGTCACGCCCCAGATGATCATCAGGCAGACCACGCCGATGAAGACGTAGGTCGGGACCGCGAACGCCGTGCCTGACTCGCGGACGCCGCGCAGGTTCATGACCGCGATGACGGCCACGATGATGACCGCGATTAGGGCGACGTGGCTGTCGAGCACGGGGAACGCCGAGGCCAGGTTCGCCACGCCGGCTGACACCGAGACCGCGACGGTCAGCGTGTAGTCGACCATCAGCGCGCTGGCCACCGCGAGGCCCACGCGCGGGCCGAGGTTGGTGGTCGCCACCTCGTAGTCGCCGCCGCCCGATGGGTAGGCGTGCACGTTCTGCCGGTACGAGGTCACCACGACCAGCATCAGCAGCGCGACGGCGGCGCCGATGTAGGGCGTGTAGTGCAGCAGCGCCAGGCCGCCGACCGACAGGACGAGCAGGATCTCCTCGGTGGCGTACGCCACCGAGGACAGCGCGTCGCTGGCGAATACCGGCAGCGCGATCTTCTTGGGAAGGAGCGTGTGCCCCAGGTTGTCGCTCTGCATCGGCCGCCCGACGAGCAGCCGCTTGGTCGTTCCGAATAGCCCTGCCACGAGCCGCATGCTAGGCCGAACCGCGCAAGTTAGCTAGAGGCCGCATAGCCGACGGACCGCTCCAGCGACGCGAATGCGGTGTTTCCCGCTCGCCTCCGGGCGCTTTCTACGCGCCGTCTTCCCTCCTCGCTTCGCTCGTCAGTCCAGACGGCGCCGCGCCCTTTGGCTCGCTCGGGTGCTGCGCGTAACGGCGGTGATGGCTCGATTCTGACGACTGTTAGAATCGCGTCGAGTTCGCCGATGGCGGGAGGCTGGCTGTGGGAGCCGGGGTAGTTCTCTTCATTTCGGTGTTCCTGGCCTGCGCCGTGGAGGCCGTGGAGGCCACCACGATCGTGCTCGCGGCAGGGACAGCGCGGGACTGGCGGTCGGCCTTGTACGGCCTGCTCGCGGGGGTCCTGGTGCTCGCGGTCATCACGGCCGTGCTCGGCCCGGCCGTCACGAAGCTGCCGCTTGAGGCCCTGCGCCTCGTCGTCGGAGCGCTCTTGCTGGTCTTCGGCTTGCAGTGGCTGCGGAAGGCGATCCTGCGCGCGAGCGGTCATAAGGACCTGCATGACGAGGACGCGATCTACCGCAAGCAGGTCGCCGCGGCGGAGGCGGCGGGGCGGGGGCGGCTGTGGGTGGCTCCCGATGGGTACGCGTTCACGTTGTCGTTCAAGGGCGTGCTGCTCGAGGGTCTCGAAGTCGTGTTCATCGCGCTGACGTTCGGCGGGAACGCCCGCGACATCCCGCTCGCGGCGGTCGCGGCGCTGGCGGCGGTCGTCGTGGTGGCGATCGCCGGCCTGGCCGTCCGCGCCCCGCTGGCGCGAGTGCCGGAGAACACGATGAAGTTCGTGGTGGGCATCATGCTGACGGCGTTCGGCACGTTCTGGGGCGCCGAAGGCGCGGGCGCCCGCTGGCCGGGCTCGGATGCCGCGCTGCTCGTCATCGCCCCGGCGATCGCGGTCTTCGCGCTGCTGCTGGTCGCCATGCTGCGGCGGGGCTCCCCGGTAGCCGGCGCGGCCGGCGTGCCTGCGGATCACCAGAAGGCGGAGGTCGGGCTGTGAGCAAGATCAAGGCGTTCGGCGCGTTCATCTACGACTTCGTGATCGGTGACGACTGGCTGGTCGCGGCGGGCGCGGCCGTCGCGCTGATCGCCACTTACGCGCTCAGCCACGCGGCCAAGGTCTCCGCCTGGTGGCTGGTGCCGGTCGCCATCATCCTGCTCCTGCCCCTCAGCCTCTGGCGCGCCGTCCGCAAGGCCTAGACCTAGCGGCTCTCGGCTTCTTCGGCATAGACCCTGGTGGCGTACTCTTCGAGCGTTTGCTCGCAGCCGGCTATCGCCTGCTCGGCCGCCGCTTGCCCGGTAGCGCCGAACACGTCGCGGTCGGACACCTTCGCGAACCAGTTACGCAGCTTGAGCAAGTCGACTTCGTTCTCTTCGAGCTCGGCATAGGTGAAGTGATGCGCTACGTACTCCTTGCGCACCTGACCCTGGAAGTCCTCACATTTATCGACGATCTCCTCGTACTCGTCGTTCCGCGCGGCTTGGAAAGCTGCCCTGATCTCGGCCTCGCCGGCCAGGACCGAGCAGGACAACAGGGTGGCCGTGCCCGACATGTCTAGGATCTCGCTCCGCAGCTTGCGCAGCGCCCGTTCGGCTGCGGTGCTCGCAGGCAGCGCCGCCGCCGAATTCTGCAGGTAGATGGCGCCAAGGCTCTTGAGTCGGCGCCACACGGCGGCGCGAAGCCTGGTCGGCTCCGAGGGAACCCGGTAGACAAGTAGGAACCAGCCGTCGCCCGGCGAGTCTGTCGTCACCAGGTCATTGTCCAATGCCGCCGACGGTGCGTGCGCACGCTCTCCTCAGCGAACCCCGGCAACCCTCACGCGCGAGGCCGGGACCGCTAATTGCATCGAGGCGGGCGGGCGCCAGCGGCGTTCGCGCTTGGCCGGGACCGTCGCGAGCGGGAACTGGTGCACCGGCGCCTGCGCGCGGACGTCACCGATCCGGCGCATCAACTCGGCTTCCGCCTGGATCTCGGCCTCGGTCGGCGACAGCGCGATGGTCGCCGTGAGCACGAAAGTCAGCACGCTGACGCCGATGATCAGCGGCAGCAGGAACGCCGTCGCGTTGGCGCCGTTCATGGCCATCGTGCCCGGGGGAGCCTCGTAGACGCGCATCGCGGCGACGCCGGTGTAGTGCATGCCGCTGACCGCCACTCCCATGATCGCCGCGGCTGCCAGCGTCGACCAGACGGTGGTCAGCCTGAGCGCGAACCAGAGCGCGGCCGTGGCCGCGACGATGGCGATGACCACCGAGGCCACGAAGATCAGCGGGTCGTAGGTCATCCGCATCTGCGCTTCCATCGCCGCCATGCCGGTGTAGTGCATGGCCGCGATGCCGAGTCCGGTCACGGTTCCGGCGAGCACCAGTGCCCAGTTGGTCGCCGGGCCGAATCCGACGATCATCAGGCCGAGCATGACGAAGGCGACCGCAGTCAGCATGCTGGCGAGCGTGATCGGCACGTTGAACCTGATGACCTGGCCCGGGATCGAGAAGCCGAGCATCGCGATGAAGTGCATGACCCAGATGCCCGTGACGCCGAAGGAGATGCCCGCGACTATCAGCCAGCCCCGCCGGGCCGAGCCTGTGCTCGCTCGCGCCCTGGTCGTGCACCGCAACCCCAGGAAGGAGCCTACGAACGACATCAGGTATGCCAGCGCCGGCGTCAGCAGCCCGTATTGGAAATTGTGCACAGTCAGCATGACCGGTCTCCGGAAATCACGACCCACCCCCATATGCGGCATCGCGGCAGCGGCCGGTTTGCCGATAGGGAGCTTACTCTGGCTAACAGCCTGCTGCCGCACCAACCACGCAAGACATCAGAGGAAGGGTAAAACCGGGCAGTGTTGCGCGAACAGGGCTCGATCGGGCGGCCGGTCGGGCGCCGCCTTGTTCCGCGGCATCCGAGCAGGTCAGCCGCTGAGCAATCGCGTCGGCAGCACCGTCTCTGACGCCGCGGCCTCGTCGGCCGGCTCGACCCGGTGGCCATAAGCGTCAGGGCGATCCGCCACGATTTCCGCCAGCGAGTCGTCGATGAAGTGCGCGGCGGCGCCGTCGTCGCACGCGATGCCAGCGTCGAGCTTGCCGTCGGCGACGAGCGCGCGGAAGAGCGGACGCCGGCCCGGCTCGCTGTTGTAGTGCGGGCAGTAGCTGCCCGCGAGCATGCCGAGCCCGGCGGTGAAGGGCTGCAGCGGCAGGCCGAACGAGTCCGTCGTGCCGCCGTCGAACCAGCAGATCGCGCCCGCGCTGACGCCGGCCAGCACGACCCCGGCCTCCCACGCCTGACGCAAGATGACGTCCAGGCCATGGACTCGCCAGACCGCGACCGCGTTCGCGACGCTGCCGCCGCCTACGAAAATGACATCCTGGCTCAGCAGCAAGCCGGCGGGATCAGCCACGTTCGGCATCGGGAATAGCTGCAAGTGACTGATCCTGCTTGGCAGTGCGCTCAGCCCGCTGTAAGTCCGCACGTAGCCTGCCGGATCATCCCCGGAGGCCGTATTCATAATGCAGATTTTCGGGACAGCCGCCCCGGCGAGCTTCGCCGCGTAGTCGAGGAGCAGGGGCCTGCCGTCCTCCGCGCAGCCGACATCGGGCAGCCCGCCCGTGCCGCCGATGGCCAGTACATGCCTGCGTCCGTCAGCTGCCACGCCGACACGCTACCGTGCGGGAGTGACTGACTGCACGTTCTGTGACATCGCGGCCGGGACAATCCCGGCACATCTCGTGCTGACCGGAGAGCAGGTCGTCGCGTTTCTCGATGCCAGGCCGGTGTTCAAGGGCCACGTCCTGGTGATCCCCCGGCAGCACGTCGTCACCCTGGCCGACCTTCCCGGTGAGCTGATCGAGCCCTTCTTCGGGGAGGTCAAGCGGATCAGCGCCGCGATGCCGGCCGCGCTCGGGGCGCAGGGCACGTTCATCGGGATGAACAACATCGTGAGCCAGAGCGTCCCGCACCTGCATGCGCACGTGGTGCCGCGCACGAAGGGCGACGGCCTGCGCGGCTTCTTCTGGCCCAGGCACCGGTATGAGTCCGACGAGGAGGCGGCCGGCTACGCGATGCGGATCAGGGCCGGGCTTGAGCTCACCGCATCCGCCTGAGCGGTCATTAAGCCAACGGCGAAACGCCAATTGGCCCAGACGGGGATAACCTGGCTTACATGGCTGAGTGGTGGTCTATCGAGGTGTTCGATTCGCAAATCCAGGCTGCCTTGCTGTGGAAAGACTCCTATCGCGAGTCGATTACCGAGGCCGCGATCACCACCGGGGCGATCGAGTGGTCCTGGATCGAGCACAAGTCCGGAGTCGTCTTCGAGGTGTGCTTCGCGGACGAGGAGCGGTGGGAGGTCTTCCGCGGGCTGCCGAGAGTGCAGGCGGCGCTAGACGCCGTGCCTGATCCGGCCTACGGACTGCTGGTCTACCGCGGCCGGGGCGGCGGAGCGGGAGCGCGAAAGCCCAAGCGGCCCAAGCCGACCGCGGGTGCCGGGGCAGTGGAGTTGCCCGAGCCCGCTGAGCAGCGCGTATTCGACCTGACCTCCGCTGAGGCCCCCGGCCGGGCCGTCAGCACCTACCTGTAATCCGCTCGCGGATTTGCGGCCACCGGGCAAGTAACCCTCCCGAGCGGTGCAGGATGGGTGCATGAGTACCACAGCCTCAGCCGACGACATGCTGTCGGCGATCGAGCGGAGCGGCTATTACCCGGGGATTGTCGCCGACGCCATGTTCTCGGCAATCGGCGATGAGCCTGTCGTCTCCTACTTCGTCCATCATGACGCGCACTTTGACCCGGGCATGGAGGTGCGGCGGCATATGACGGTTCTCGCGCTCACGCCAACCAGGCTGGTCTATTCGCACACCGACGAGTACCCAGCCGATGAGAACGTGCCGGATTCCAGGCCCCAGGCGGAGACCTCCACTGAGGCGATCCGCTGCTCCAGGGTTTCTTCTGTAGCGCTGACCAGGGTAATTCCCGACCCGGCCAGCTATCAGCGCGGCGTCACGATGCCGTCAGAAGTAGTGCTGACGATCGGCTGGAATTCGCTGCGCCACCTCGAGCTCGAGCCCGCGCACTGCGGCGACGAGAGCTGCGAGGCCGACCACGGCTACACCGGCGCGATGACTTCGGACGACGTGACGATGCGCATCAGCGAAGCCGCCGACGGCGCGGAGGCGGTCGCCCAGGTACTGGCGTTCGCCAATGCCCTGTCCGCGGCGACGATGTAGCGGGGGCCGCCCACCCATGACCACCCAGCTATGACCGCGCGGCCGTGACCGCCCAGGCGGCTGAGCCGGCCGTGCCGAGGTACGGCGAGGCATCACTCGACGCTCTTGCTACCTCGATTCTGGCGTCGCTTGGCGTGCCCGGGGAGCCCAATCCGCTGGGGCTCGCGTCATCGCGCCGGGTGTGCGTGCTGCTCATCGACGGGCTCGGCTGGGAATTGCTGCGCGCGCACCCGGCCGCGGCGCCCTTCCTGTCCGAGATCGCGATGACCTCGTCGCCGCTGACAGCAGGCTTTCCCGCGACCACGGCGACCAGCCTCGCCTCGCTCGGCACCGGGCGGCCGCCAGGCCAGCACGGCATCCTCGGCTATCAGGTTCGTGTGCCTGAATCCTGCCCGCCGAGGCTGCTGAACGCGCTGAGCTGGGACCGCCGCGTGGACCCGGTGGCCTGGCAGCCCGGCTCGACGATGTTCGAGCGGGCGACGCGGGCCGGGATCAGGGCGTTCCGGGTGGCGCCAGGGCGCTTCGACGGCTCGGGCCTGTCCACGGCCGCGATGCGCGGCGCCGAGTACCTGGCTGCCGGGACCCTCGGAGCCCTGGTCTCCCGGACCGCGGCGGCACTCGCGGCCGGGCCGCCGGCCTTCGCGCAGGTGTACTACGGCGGCCTCGATGCCACCGGTCACGCCCTGGGCTGCACCAGCGACGCGTGGCTCTACCAGCTCGCGCACGTGGACAAGCTCGCCGAGCAACTCGCGGGCGCGCTGCCGCGCGGCACGGTGCTCCACGTCACCGGTGATCACGGGATGGTCGACGCGGCAGAAGCGGACCGCGTCGACATCGACGCGCTTCCTGAGTTGCGCGAGGGCGTCCTGCTGGTCGGCGGCGAGGCCCGGGCTCGTCACCTCTACTGCGACCCAGGCGCGGCCGGGGACGTGCTCGCGACCTGGAGCGGCGTACTCGGCGAGCGCGCCTGGGTGAGGGCCAGGGGGCAGGCGGTGGCGGACGGCTGGTTCGGCCCGGTGAATGAGGCGTATCTGGCCAGGATCGGCGACGTGATCGTCGCGCCCAGCGGCCCGACCGCGGTCGTTGCAAGCAAGGCCGAGCCTGGTGAGTCGGCACTGATTGGTATGCATGGCTCACTGACGCAGTCGGACCAGCTCGTGCCGTTGCTGACGGTTACTGTCGGCTGATCCGGCAGGTGTCCCCTCGGCTGATCCGGGCCGGTGTATCCGGCCGGCCGATCCGGCCGGCCGATCCCAGGTTTGTCCACAGGCAGCCGCGGGAACCGTGGCGGGTTACCCACAGAATCCAGGAGGTTGTCCACAGTGACGAACCAGCCTCAGCCGGGCCAGCCTCAGCCGGGCCAGCCTCAGCCGGGCCAGCCTCAGCCGGGCCAGCCTCAGCCGGGCCAGCCTCAGCCGGGCCAGCAGAAGGCCAGCCCGCTGGTCAGCGTCGCCGCGCTTGCCGCGTTGCTGGATTCGGCGGAGCCGCCAGTCGTCCTCGATGTTCGATGGCGGCTAGGCGGGCCGCCTGGCATCGAGAGCTACCTGGCCGGGCACCTGCCGGGCGCACGCTTCGTAGACCTGGACACCGAACTCGCCGGCAGGCCGGGCGCGGGCGGCAGACATCCGCTGCCCGAGCCGGCCAAGTTCGAAGCTGCCATGCGGACCGCCGGCCTGAACGATGGCGACCTCGCGGTCGCCTACGACGATGGCGACTCGACGGTCGCGGCGAGACTGTGGTGGATGCTGCGTTACTTCGGGCACCGGCGGGCCGCGGTGCTTGACGGCGGATTCCGCGGTTGGGCGGCCAGCGGCCTGCCGCTGACCAAAGTGGTGAGGCGCCCAGAACCAGGGAATTTCGCCGTCTCGGGCACCGGCGGCATGCCCGTGCTCGACGACAACCAGGCCGGACTCCTGGCCCGGTCCGGTTACCTGCTCGACTCCCGCGTAACCGCCAGGTACACGGGCGAAATCGAGCCCGTCGACCGGGTCGGCGGGCACATACCTGGCGCGATCAGCGCGCCGACTAAGGACAACGTGGATCCGGACGGCGTGTTCCTGCCACCGGAGCGCTTGGCGCGCAGGTTCGCCGACCTCGGCCTGCCCGGCGTTGCCCGCGCACCTGGCGTTTTGGGTGGTGCGGGTGCCCCGGATGGTGCGGGTGCCCCGGGTGGTGCGGGCGGTCCGGGTGGTGCGGGCGGTCCGGGTGGAGCGGGCGGTCCGGGTGGAGCGGGCGGGGGACCTGCGATCGGCGCTTATTGCGGATCCGGAGTCACGGCCGCGCACCAGGTGCTCGCGCTTGAACTGGCCGGGCTGCCGGCCGCGCTGTACGTCGGCTCGTGGTCGGCCTGGTCATCCGATCCGCGGCGCCCGGTCGCGACGGGTCCGGAGCGTGGCTGAACCAACACCGCAGAACCAGCATCAGCATGGCCGTGACATCCGCCCGACGCGGGAAGTGGCCTCCAGCCGAGCCCGACTCGTCCCGCAACAGCAGCAAATGGGGACTTGCTGTTGCGAGCCGCGCGGCAACAGCAACGTGGCCATCCCCGACGTTGTCGGGACAGCAACGGGAAGGGTCACGTTGCTCACGCCAGCACCGTCCCGCAACAGCATCAGGCAGGGCCACGCTGCTGTTGGTGCCCCGGCGCGCCGCGCCGGGCAGCGGAATCGGCCTGACGGAGCCAAGGCACCAGCCAGCCACAGCCTCGACTGCCGGTACTTCCTTCCGTGATCAAGCCGATGACGACCGACCACGGAACCTTGCACGGGCCGCCGAAGCGGTCGGGTGGCTGATGATCAAGATCAGGGAGCCTTTTCGGCATCGTGCGGGAGGGTTCTCGCCTTCGGGGGGCTTTCAGTGATGGGGCGCCAGGTGCGATGTTCCGTGATCATGTTCGCGGGCATGATCACGGAACATCGGAGGTGCCCTGACCTGCGCGATCTTCCGTGATCACGGTCTCGATCATGATCACGGAAACCAGCACCGGTCCCGGCGGCTGCCGCGCGGCTCGTGATCAGGATCGAGGAGCCTTTCCGGCATCGTGACGGAGAGTTCTCAGTCCGGGGAGCTGTCAGTGCCCGGGGCAGGGTGCGATATTTCCGTGATCAAGGACCAGGACATGATCACGGAACATCACTGCTGTTCTGGAGCCTGTCGGATGGCTGGGGATCTTGGAAAGTCGTGCTCCAGCGGCTGAGCGGTGAGACTCTTTCCCGGGTTCCCGGGGACTTCCCGCTTCGCGGAGTCTTTCCGGCTCTGGCGCGGAGTCTTTCCGGCTCTGGCGCGGAGAGTTGTCGCTTCGCGGAGTCTTTTCCGGCTCTGGCGCGGAGAGTTGTCGCTGCGCGGAGCGTTTTCCGCACATAGGACGGTCAACACTCCGTGCTGCGAGAAGTCTCCGAGGTAACGACGGAGAACGCTCCGCGATCGTGCTCCGGCGCGGGCTCCGCGATCATGCCGCAGAACGGGAACGCGCTCTGCGGCGCATTAGCGCACTGGGGCGTCAGCCCATCTTGCCGAGACAACTCTAGTTGGCAGCGCCGAGAAAATCCTCCGTGCGGGCGCCGGCTCATCCTCGGAGATCAGCTAGCGCGCGATGGAGCTAGCCCGGGGAATGACGTGATCGTATCGCCTGGCAGCGAATGACGTGATCGTCTGGCAGCGACTGGCCTTGCGCGAGGCTGCGTCCGGAGCGTCACAGTCTGCGCAGGTCGTGCCAGGTCGTCACGGCGAGCCAGGTCGCCGCGCCGACCGCGAGAGCCGGGCCTGCGGGTCCACGGCCAGCAGCCCACGCACCGGCGATGCCAGCGGTCACGGCCACCGCGACCTTGACCAGCAGCCTGACCGGCCGCAGTGGCGCGAGCAGCTCAGGTGCGCTGCCCCGCCCGGCCGGGCCGAGTCGGCCTAGCGGGCTGAGCACCGCGAGCCAGCGTGCGCCAGTTGCCGGGGTTGCCGTCGGACCTGGCGCGTTCCCGGCCTGGCCCGGCGAGGACAGTGCGGCTCTCGCCTCGCCGCGGCCTGACCTTGTCCGCAGCTCGGTGTAAGCGGCTGCGGCTAAGGCGAATCGTGCCGGGTCGCCGCCGTCGGACCGGTCCGGGTGCGTCGCGGTGGCGAGCCTGCGCCACGCGGCTCGGACTTCGTCGTCGGTCAGGTCGTCGGTCGAGCTTAGGCCGAGCAGGGCAAATGGGTCGGCGTTCACGCCGGGTCTCCCTCAGGTTCAGGTCGCGCCGGGACGACGGGCACCACCTGGGGCGCGGCCCGCGCCGGACGCGCCGGCCGGGCCGGCTCCTCGGGCTCAGGGCCAAAAGCCGCATCGAGGATCTCGCTCACGTCAGCTAGCCTCCCGCCGCGCCCAGGAACGCCGGCCCCGGCCACGCCGGCCCCGGCCACGCCGGCCCAGGAACGCCGGCCCCAGGAACGCCGGCCCCAGGAACGCCGGCCCCGGCCACGTCAGTCCCTGCCAGATCGGCCCCGGCCCGGGCCACGCCGGCCAGCGGGGCTCCGCTCACTGCCGCCGGCGCCGCCACGAGCCGCTTGACCTGCACGTACGTGACACCTCCCCGGTAGATGTAGGCGGCCTGGCCAACGTCGAGCGCCCTGATCAGGTTCGGGTCGACCACCGGCACCTCACCCACCGCAGACGTCCCCCGATACGACCAGAACGGGTACCTTCGCAACCCCCGGCTCGTCTGCACCACCGCCCGCGTGCCGGCCAGGACCGTGATCGGCTCGGGCTCTGGCGTCCTGAGCAGCCAGATGCCGCCCTCGGCGGACGCGGCGATGCGGTGGCGCTCGTCGTCGGTGGCAGCGAGCCCGTGCCAGGACTGCGCCGACACCTGCACCGCGAGGCCAAGCGACCGCGCGCGCTCATAGAGCTGCCAGATCGGCAGCCTCCTGGACACCGCGCTGAACTCATCGACGGCGAGCAGGATCTCGCGCTTCACCGGCCCGCGGGCGGCGAAGCTGGCGAGCAGGTCGACGAGCGCCCGGGCCTGGCTCTCGGCCACGGAGATCTGATCGGTGCCTTCAAGGATGCAGTACCAGGCGTCCGCGTCGGCGAAGCCGCCTGGACCGTCCAGGCCAGGTCCCAGCCGCCGGAACAGCGTGCGGAACCGCAGTGCCACGTCCCCGAGGTGCCTGGACGCCGATCTGATCAGGGCGTGATCGGCGGTCGCTCCGGCGCCGGCGTAGGCGGCCGACAGCCAGCCGGGCTCGAATCTGGCCAGCAGGTCGAGGCTGTTCGCCGGCGGCCCGCCCGGCGCCTCGACGGCGAGGCTGACCAGCGCTTCCATGACGTCGGCGTAGTACGCCGCCGAACCGGTGCCGTGCTCGATGAGGTCAATGAGCGTCGTCGTCAGCTGGCGCGGCGGCAGCGCCCATAGCGACAGGCTCGCCTCATCCGGCCAGATCGCCGTTGACCTGGCGCCGGCGTCCCGCAGCACCCGCCTGACCCGGTCGGCCACCCGGCGCGCATCGGAGCCGCCCTTGCAGTCCAGGACAACCAGCAGCGGGGGAGGACCCAGCCCGGCCGCGTGCCTGGCCAGGCCCGTGGCCATGAAACCGGCCCACAGCCTCAGCAGCAAGGTTGTCTTTCCCGTGCCCGTCGTGCCCACGACCACCTGGTGCGACCGCATCCGCTGGTATCCGATGGCGGCGACCCGCCCGGCGCGATGCCCGACCGTCCTGATCACGGCTCCGGCCACGAGTAATTCATCCCGGGTTGTCAATGGCACCGACGCCGGGGCCGAGATCCTCGCTCGCGCGACGCGGACCTGATGCCGCCATTGCCGCCGGTCGAACTCGGCCGCTGTCCCGGGGGACCGTCCGCCCGCGCCTGTCCGCAGCGAGCCGATCCGGTAAGCCCAGGCAGCGCCGCCCGCGAGGAACCCGGCCGGGATCGCCGCAGGGGCGACGACGGCCGCCGCCCGCAGGAACTCACCCGAGCCGGCCAGCCGCCAGAACTCAGGCCACACGCCGAACGGCGCCTTAGCCGCCGCGGCCAGGCCACCGGAGACGGCCGCCGCCGTCAGCCACGCGAGCACCATCGGCCCGCACCAGGCGGCGGCGGTCAGCAGTTGCCGCGGCGGCCAGGCGCGCCACCACGCCACGGCCAGCGCCACGGCCGCGATCAGGGCGGCCGGAGCGCCAGCCACCGCGATGGCCGCGGCGAGGAGGAAGCCGCCCGCCCGGATCAGCAAGCGCCAGATCGCTTGCGCGACCAGCAAGCTCAGCCACCGGCGGATCATGATTTTTCCGGCGGAACGGCCGGCTCATGGTGTGCTGCCGTCCGGCCACGCCGGTCCTGCCCGGCGTGATCGGGCCACGCCGCCGATTCGGGCAGCAGCCGGATCTCGACTCGCCCGGCCAGTTCTCCGAGCCCGGCCGCGGCCCTGGTCACGACTGGCCTGGCCGCCGGCGAGCACAGGTAGATCGCGCGGGCGTGCCTGCGCGGCTGGCCGGCCACGCGCGCCTCATCACCGTAGTCGCCGGTGCGGGCCAGCGCCTCGGCCATGATGGCAGCGGTCCTGCTGACGGTCTTGGGCGTGAGTTCCGCCTCGATCGCCCAGCACTCGCCGGCCCACCCGACCGGCGCGGAATCCGGCCAGTGCACCTCGCCGTCGGGCAGATGCTCGCGCAACCCGAGGCGGCGGCCGAACTTGGACCGCAGCCGCCGTTCGCTCCGCCAGAACGCCCCCGCCGTCCCGAACTGCGGCACCGCCGCCAGGGCCAGCCGGACGGCGGTCACCGCGCGCAGGTGGGCCAGCCTCGACAAGGCAGGCGCGGCGGCCGTGTACGGCAATCCGCAGGCGGCCAGGCCCGCCTTGGTCAGCCAGACCCAGCGCGGCCCAGGTCCCAGCCTGGCGGTCTCGGCCAGCCCGGCCGAAACCCATCGGGCGGCAAGTGCCGTGACGCGCCGGTCGGTCACGTCGAGCGCGGCGGCGAGCTGGTCGAGCTGCAGGCCGTACATCTCGCCGGTCCAGAGCAGCCCGTCCGCGTCAAGGCCGGACCCGCCAGGACGTGTCGCCTGGGATGCGCGCGACTGCTGTGATCGCTGTGGCTGCGGAGCCGGGGTCACGCCTCCATCTCATCACGGAGGCGGCCCGGTGACATCACATGGGCCGCGGAATTGGTGGTGGAAATGGGCATCGATTCGCGTATTGACGGGATCTGGAATCGGAGCGCCACACTGGGACGGGGGGCAATACTGGTGCCCGGAGGCTGCGTGCTGCACAATGTCTCTGGAGTATCAGCAGCACACTGGCGTATTCGCCGCCCGCGTCAAGCACCGCCGCGCCCGCGGCCGAGGTTCGTTGGGGAAGACGTACCTCGTCCGGCTGGCAGGGAGGTCTGGTGACTGTTCGCGGCGTGCTGCAGATTCACTCTGCGCCCCCGGCGCTGAGCCCGCACATCGAGTGGGCAGTGGCCGGCATCTTTGGCGTGCCCGTCAAGCTGGCGTGGATTGACCAGCCGGCCTCGCCGGGGACCGTGCGCACCGAACTCGCCTGGCAGGGACGCCCCGGCCTGTCCGGGGAGATCTCCTCGGCGCTGGCGACCTGGAAGCTGCTGCGGTTCGAGGTGACGGAGGAGGCCAGCCCGGGCTGCGACGCGATGCGCTACAGCTGCACGCCCGAACTCGGGATGTTCGGCGCGTCGGTCAGCGCCAGCGGCGACATCATGATCAGCGAGAATAGGCTGCGCGCCGTCATGACGCTGGCAGCCGGGGCGAGCGAGCAGCTTGGCGGGCTGCGCGAGCTGCACGGCCCGCGCCATCCGGCCCTGGGAGGTTCACTCGAGGCGGAGCTCAAGCTCCTGCTGGGCGAGCCGTGGGACGCCGAGCTCGAGCCGTTCCGGCATGCGTCGGCTGGCGCGCCGGTCAGGTGGCTGCACGCTACCGGCTAGCGGACGGTGGTGAGCGGCTAGCGCAGGGCGGGCGCGGGGCGGTTCTCCGAGATCCAGGCGTCGATGCGCTCCCACCAGTCGAAGAGCCATTGCAGCTGAGCTTCGTGGTCGAGGTCGCGCGGCACCTGCTCGACCGGCACCCGCCACCATTTCGCCCGGATGACCTGGCCGACCGAGAGGTTGCGCCAGACGTCGGCGGCGCTGATCAGGCGATCGAGGCCGGCGTGCGCGACGAAGATCACGTCGGCGTCAGGGCAGGCCATGATGGCCGCGAAGGCGCCGCCGCTGCGCGGCGGGAGCAGGTTGGGCATGTGCCGCGCCCGGTCCGCCAGGTCGTCGCGGCCGTCCTGCTCGAGCCTGCCGATACCGCGCAGCCAGCGGCTCGGGGTCCAGTTGCCGCCCTCGGGGAAGATGACGAGCGCGCCATGCTGGTCGAGTCCCGCGGCGAGCCGCTCGATCTGCTCGACGAAGACGCGGTCGCCGGTCTTGGCGTGGTTGATGAATACGTTCGGCAGGCGGTTGACAACCACGTCGATGCCCGGGTCTAGCTGCATCGAGGCCTTCATCACCACTCTGGGGCGCCGCCGGTACTGGCTGAGCAACTGGCGCACCAGCAGGAAAGAGTCGCCGGGGCCGGCGTGCCGGCTGAGCACGATCACCGGCCTGGCCAGCCTGGCGGCGAGTTCGCCCTCGGTCAGCTCAGGCTCTTCGACATCGATGCGCAGCCCGAACGACCGCTTGGCCGCGTCATAGATCGAGTCAAGAAACCAGCGCATGACCGAATAGTGACGCCTGGTGAACGGCTCGGTGTGCAGCCGGCCGCCGAAGCCGCTGGCGAGCCACAGGCCCAGGCACATGAACAGCACGGCGGTCTCGGCGAAGAGCCAGACGAGCGCGAAGAACAGCAGCCGCAGCGCCCTCGTGCGGCTTGGCCTGGCCCGGCCGAGCCAGCCGAAGACCAGCGTCACGACGGCGAGCAGCGGGAAAAGCACGATGACCGCCAGTGCTACCACGATCGCGAGCGGCGCGAGTACCATCCTGCGGATCAGCCTTGGTGGCAGCATGGCCGCTCCTCGCGGGTCAGGTCAGCCTTTGCCGGGCGGCGAGATAGGTCGCGGACGCCTCGTAGGCGCGCTCGATGCTCTCTCCGACCATTGTCTTGTCCCGGTAGCGCAATTGCGATAGATCCGGGCTGCGGCGATATCCGCCGGTGGGCAGCACGTGCACGGAGATGCCAGTGGGAAGCGCGGACATCTCCTCGTGGAAGCGGTGGCGCCTGGCGATCTCGAACGCGATCAGCCCGACCTGCCACGGCCGCCGGGGAACGGTCAGCGCGGTCTCGATCCTGCCGACCTGGAGCACGTAGACGGTGCTCGCGCCGAGCGCGACCGCCCGGCCGACGGGAATCGAGTCGACGAGCCCGCCGTCGAAGTAATGCTCGTTATCGATCTCCACCGGCGGCAGCAGCCCGGGAACGGCGCAGGACGCCAGCACCGCCGGGACGAGCGGGCCGCTCGAGAACCAGGCCGCGCTCGCCTTCTCGATGCTCGCGGCCACGCACTGAAACGGCAGCTCGAGATCCCCGAAGTCGCTGGCCGGCAAGGTCTTCGACAGCATCTGGCCGAGCGGCTCGATGTCGTGCAGATGGGTACCTGACCGGGCGAGCCTGACCGCCCGGGCCAGGAGCGTCTCGCTGAATGCCTGCCGCAGCGCATCGCCATTCCACAGGTCGCTGAGCCGTTCCGCCGCTCCCGCCGGGTCGGCGGCCACGAATGCCCCGTTGATCGCCCCGATCGAGGTGCCGACGACGAGGTCGGGGCTGATGCCGGCCCGCGACAGCGCCTTCAGCATGCCGACCTCATGGGCGCCGAGCAGGCCACCGCCGCCCAGCACGAACGCCGTCGTCACGCGCTACCCAGGCTGGCCGGGCTGTGTCTGCTCGGGCTGGCCGCGGAGCACCGTGCGGGCCAGGATGCCGAGCGTGGCCCGCAGCGCGGACTCTGGAATGACGGGGAAGATGGCGGCCTCGCGCCATTTCGGGTCGATGTCCGACCAGTCGTAGTAGGACGTGACGAGCGTGCCGCCGTCCGCGGCCTCGAGCCGGTAGCCGTAGATGTGGCCGATCTGGGGCCTGAGCTGGCCGAGGATCGTCCAGGCGATCTCACGGTCAGGCTCGAGCGCCGTGATGGTCACTGTCACGTCGTACAGGCCCAGCGGGTAGTCGTTCAGCGCCTCGCGGTCCATGTGCACGACGAAGCTGTCGCCGACCGCGCTGACCGGATCGCCGTCCGCCGACATCAGCATGCCGGAGCTGTCGATCGCGACGTGCCCTTGCGGGTCGCTCAGGACACCGAAGATCGCCGACGGCTCCGCCGCGATCAGGCGCTGCACTTCCATCCGCTCATCGCTCATGGCCTCATCCTGCCAGGCGCCCCGGGCCTGGCACAGCCGGGTCAGGGCGCGGTGAAGACGACGGCGACGTTGGAGCCGCCGAAGCCGAACGAGTTGTTGAGCACGGCCATCGGCTTGGTACCGCGCTGGTGCAGCTCGGTGGGCTTCACCGCGATCTCCACGCCCAGATCGTCCTCTGGATCATCCAGGTTGATGGTCGGCGGGGCCATCCGGTCGCGCAGGGCGAAAATGGCGGCCACCGACTCGACCGCGCCGGCGCCGCCCAGGAGGTGACCGGTCATCGACTTGGTCGACGACACGATCACGCCGTCCGCGGCCTCGCCGAGTGCCGCCGCGATCGCCTGCGCTTCGAGCACGTCCCCGGCCGGCGTGGACGTCGCGTGCGCGTTGACGTGCGCTATCTGCTCAGGGTCGACGCCCGAGTTCGCCAGCGCCCGCTTGATGGCGAGCCGCGCGCCGCTGCCCTCGGGGTCAGGCTGGGCGATGTGGTGCGCGTCGCAGGAGTATCCCGAACCCGCGGCCACGGCGTAGACGCGCGCGCCGCGGCTCTCGGCGTGACTCTCCGACTCGAGCACGACCACGCCCGCGCCTTCGCCGAGCACGAAGCCGTCCCTGCCGCGGTCAAAGGGCCGAGACGCCCGCTCCGGCTCGTCGTTGCGCAGCGACAGGGCGCGCATCGCGGCGAACGCCGCGATGTTCAGCTCGATGATCGCCGCCTCCGTGCCGCCGGCGATCACCACCTCGGCCCGTCCCGACTTGATCATGTCGATGCCGTAGCTGATCGCCTCGGCGCCCGATGCGCAGGCGCTGACGGGCGTGTGCACGCCGGCCCGCGCCCCGAACTCGATGCTGATCCAGCCCGCTGAGCCGTTCGGCATCAGCATGGGCACGGTGAACGGGGATAGCCGCTGCCAGCCCCGTTCCCTGAGCGTGTCGTAGGCGGCAAGAGTCGAGCTGATCCCGCCGATGCCGCTCGCCACGACGACGCCGAGCAACTCGGGATCCACGTCGGGCCTGCCCGCGTCCGCCCAGGCTTCGCGGGCGGCGATCAGCGCGAACATCTCGCACCTGTCGAGCTTCCTGGCTTGCACCCGGTCGATCAGGGTGGCTGGCTCGGCTGCCGCGGGCGCCGCGATCTGGCAGGGCATCCGCTCCGCCCAGTCCTGCGCGATCGAGCGCACTCCGCTGCGCCCGGCCAGCATGGACTGCCAGGTAGCCGGGGCGTCAGCACCGACTGGCGTGATCGCGCCAACACCGGTAACGACCACCCGGGTCGATGCATTGGCCACTTCTGCTCCTTATTTTTATCCCCATTCGCCTCCGGTCGCATCCAGGTCCCGTCTTCCCTCCTCGCAAACATCGCTCGTCAGTCCAGACGGGACCGCGACCTTCGGCTCATGGGGCCCCGGCCCTTTTGTCAGGCCGATACCGAGGCGCGCTCCACGTAGTTGATGACGTCCTGGACCGTCTTGAGGTCCTTGAGCTGGTCGTCAGGGATCTCCACGCCGAACTTGTCCTGCGCCGCCACGGCGATCTCGACCATCGACAGGCTGTCGATGTCCAGGTCATCGACGAAGGTCTTGTCGGGCGTCACCTCGTCAGCTGGCACGCCGGCGATCTCGTCGATGATCTCGCTGAGCCCGGCGAGGATCTCTTCCTGCTTCGTAGCCATTCACTTCTCCCTTGTTTGTTTTGGTGCCCTGTGCGTGAAGCCCTGCGAGTGAAGCCCTGTGGTTGAGGTGCTCTGCCAGGCAAAGCGCTGGTCAGGGTATCGCGATCACCTGCGCCGCGTAGCACACCCCGGCGCCGAAGCCGATGAGCAGCGCCTTATCGCCGGCGGACAGCTCACCGCGCTCGATCATCCTGGACAGCGCGAGCGGGATCGACGCCGACGACGTGTTGCCCGCCGTGATGATGTCGGTCGCGACCTTGGCCTGCGGTGCCCCGATCTTGCGCGCCAGCGCCTCGATGATCCGCAAGTTGGCCTGGTGCGGCACGAAGACGTCGATCTCGGAGGGGTCGATCCCGGCGATGGCGCAGGCTTCGAGCGCGACCGGGTGCAGCGCCGTCGTCGCCCACCTGAAGACCGCCTGGCCCTCCTGGATGATGAACGAGTTGCGGTCCTTGACGTAGATCTTGTCCGCCATGTCGCCGTCACTTCCCCAGGCGACGGGGCCGATGCCAGGCTCGGGGTCGTCTTGCTCCTCGGCCGGGCCGACCACGGCCGCGCCCGCCCCGTCGGCGAAGATGATGCAGGTGGAGCGGTCGGTCCAGTCGACCCACTGGGACAGCTTCTCAGCCCCGATCACCAGCACGTACCTGGCCGACCCCGAGCGCACCGCGTCGCTGGCATTGGCCAGCGCGTAGCAGAATCCGGCGCAGGCGGCGTTCAGGTCATAGGCGCCGGGCGCGGCGATGCCGAGACGCTTGGCCACCACGGCCGCGGTATTCGGGATCATGACTTCGGGTGTGCACGTCGCCACGATCACCAGGTCGATGTCGGTGGGGGACAGCCCGCTGCCGGCCAGTGCCTTGCCGGCGGCGGCCACGGCCATGTCGGCCACGGTCTCGTCCGGCCCGGCCAGCCTGCGGCTGGCGATCCCGACCCGGCTGCGAATCCACTCGTCGCTGGTCTCGACGGTGGCCGCGAGCTCGTCGTTGGTCACGATCCTGGCCGGCTGATATCCGCCGAACGCCAGCACTCGTGCGCCTGCGGTGCCCTGATGGGTTCGCATCGGTTTACTGCCTTCCCTGATCGGTGGCTCTTATTCGCGGGCTGACCTGGCGCGGCGCTGCGGCAGGCGGGGGCTGTGCTGGCTTACTGCTCCGCCGGCTGCAGGCGGGCAGGCGGCGGCGGGCTGTCAGCGTGACCGGCGAGCAGCGCCCGGGCTGAGTCAAGCTCGGCCGGCGTCTTGAGCGCGAGCAACTCGACCCCGGGCAAGCCGCGACGGGCCAGGCCGACCAGCGTACCGGCCGGGGGGAGCTCAATGAACGCGGTCGCCTTCATCGAGGCCATGGTCGCCATGCACCTGTCCCACCTGACCGGGGCGCTGATCTGGGTCACGATGCGCTCGAGCCAGTCGCCGCCGCTCTTGACCGCCGCGCCGTCCCTGTTCGACAGCACGGTCATGACCGGGTCGCGCACCGTCACTGTCTCGGCGGCAGCCGACAGCGCTTTGACCGCGGGCTCCATGTGCTGGGTATGGAACGCTCCCGCCACGGAAAGCGACCGCAGCCGGGCCTTAGGCGGCGGGTCAGCGGCGAACGCCTCCAGCTGGGCGACCGTGCCGGCCGCGACGATCTGGCCGGCGGTGTTGATGTTGGCCGGCGTGAGGCCGTGACGCTCGATGCGGGCGAGCACGTCGGCTTCCTCGCCGCCCAGTACCGCCATCATCGAGGTGCGCTCGGCTGCCGCCGCTTCCGCCATCGCCCGGGCGCGCGCGCCGACCAGCCGCATCGCGTCGTCAGCGCTGAGCACGCCGCCGATGGCGCCGGCAGCGAGCTCGCCGACGCTGTGCCCGGCCGTGATCCCGCCTTGCGCGCTGGCGATCACGCCGAGCACCCCGGCGGCGGCGATGGCGGCGGCGACCAGCAGCGGCTGCGCGACCGAGGTGTCCTTGATCTCGTCAGCGTCACCGGCCGTGCCGTACCTGATCAGGTCACAGCCTGCGAGCTCAGACCAGGTGCCGATGCGCTCAGCGACCCCCGGGAACTCAAGCCAGGGGGAGAGGAAGCCAGGACTCTGTGCACCCTGTCCCGGCGCGGCTATGACGAGCATCTTCTTACCTTGCACTGTAGGAGTCCACCATACGAATAGAAAAGTCTACGAACTTGCCGCGCGCGGATTTGTAGAGACCCCACAACTACGTTCACTTGTGGGCTAGCCGCCCGTAGACCACGGCCAGCCACAGGGCGAAACCGCCACGCCCGTCACCGGGGTTGAAACCGGTCAGCGTCGTGGCCCGGCGTAGGCGGTAACGGACCGTATTGGGGTGCACGAACAGCATCCTGGCAGTCGCCTCAAGCGAGTGCCCCTGCTCCAGGTAGGTGGTCACGGTATCAAGCAGGGCGGCACCGCCTCGGCAGAGCGGCTCGTAGATGTGCTGGATCAGCTCGGCGCGCGCGCCCTCGTCCCCGTCCAGCGCTCGCTCAGGCAGCAGGTGCGACGCGAGCACCGGCCTGGGAGCGTCCGGCCAGGCGGCCGCCGACCGCAGGCCCGCCAGCGCGGCCCGCGCCGATCCGCCCGCCGTCTCGATGGTGTCGGCGGCCGGGCCGACGACCACCGGACCAGGTCCGAACCTGGACGCGAGCTGCCTGGCCACGGGCATCGGGTCCCCCAAGCCGCCGAGCACGATGACGAGCCGGTGCCCGTGCACCCCGGCCAGCAGGTCGAACTTGGCCCGCCTGGCCAGCATCCGCAGCTCGTCGATCAGGCCCTCGGGCTCGTTGCCGTCGGCATGCCCGGCCAGCACCGTGACGGGCGCCGGGGGCCAGTTCAGGGCCGAGGCCCACGACGGCAGGCTCTCGTCGATCTCACCGCGCACCAGGGAGTCCACGACCAGCGCTTCGAGCCTGGCATCCCAGGCACCGCGGGCCTCAGCCGACTTGGCGTAGACCTGCGCGGCGGCGAACGCGACCTCCCGTGTGTACCTGAGCACGGCCTCGCGCAGCTCGGACTCGCCGCCGGGAGCGGCAAGCTCGTCCACCCGGCTCTCCACCACGTCCACGATGATCCGGACCATCTCGACGGCCTGCTGCAAGCTGACCGCCCTGGCCAGCTCGCGCGGCGCCGTGCCGAAGACCTCGCCGGCCACCGCCGGCCTGCTGCGCTCGGGGTGCTTGACCCAGTCGAGGAATGCCGCGACGCCCGCCTGCGCCACCAGTCCCAGCCAGGACCGGTTCTCGGCCGACAGTGCGCGGAACCACGGCAGCCGCCGGTCCATGGAGGTCATCGCGGCCGTCCCGAGCGCGCTCATCGACTGCTCGAGCCTGGCGATCGTCTCGGCCCTGACCCGACCTCGGGCACGACCGCCCGCCTGGTCGCTCTGGGTAGCTCTCGCACTCACGACATCAGGGTGTCATGCCGGGTCAGCGGGCCGGCGCGCTCCCTCGCCGTTGTATCTGGCACCGCGATGCCGCACAGTGTGTGAAAGCGGTCGCCGACCTGGGAGTTCGGCACCCCTGCCCACAGAAAGGACTCTCCACGATGACCAGGACCCGCACCTCGCAGCGGATCTGGCAGTTCGGTGTGGCTGTTGCCGCTATCGGCGTCGGGCTGGCGGCTTCGGCCGTTCCAGCCTCGGCAAGCGCTCCGGCGGCGAGCTTCATCTTCAGGAAACTGAACAACAGCAGCGATCCGAGCTTCAACCAGCTTCTGGGGATCAACAATCACGGCAGGATCGTCGGGTACTTCGGCTCGGGCGCGCACGGGCACCCCAACAAGGGCTACCAGCTCGCGGCGCCCTACCATCAGGCGAACTACAAGGCGGAGAACTTTCCCAAGTCAGCGCAGACTGAGGTCACCGGCCTGAACGACCAGGGCACGACAGTCGGCTTCTTTTCCGTAACCAACAAGATGAATCCATTCGCCAACGCGTTCGCGGGCTTCTACCTCAAGGCCGGCAAGTACCACCGGGTGGCATTCCCGACCTCGGACCGGTCAAGCCCGCCGGTCAACGAGCTGCTCGGAATCAACAACGCCGGCGTGGCCGTCGGCTTCTACCTCAATGCGCTCGGCGACGCGCGCAGCTACCGGTTCAGCACCGCCACGCACAAGTTCACCAGGATCAACGTGAATGGCTCAGGCAACGTCACCGCGACGGCGATCAATGCGGGCGGCAGCGTCGTCGGGTTCTTCACCAACGGCGCCGGCAAGGTGAATTCCTTCCTGCGCAAGGCCAGCGGCAAGGTCACCGTCTTCGCCAAGCCCAGCGCCGACATGACCCAGGCGTTCGGCGTCAACAAGGCCGGCGAGGTCGTCGGCGCCTACACCATCCGCAATAGCACGTTCGGATTCATCTGGCAGGCAGGCCACGGTTTCAGGACGGTCAATGACCCGAATGGCCACGGCAGCACGATCATCAACGGCATCAACAATTCGGGCGAGCTGGTCGGCTTCTACACCGATGCCAGCGGCAACACGGACGGCATGCTCGCCATCCCGTAGTTAAACGCAGGCGGCCCACCACGCCTGCTGTCGGGTGACTTGGGATCTTGGAAGATCATCTCCGGCTGCGAGCCCCGCGGCAGCCTCCGGGACCGGTGCTGGTTTCCGTAATCATGTTCGAGACCGTGATCACGGAAGATCGCCCAGGTCAGGACAGCAATGATGTTCCGTGATCATGCCCGCGAACATGATCACGGAACATCGCACCTGCGGCCCCGCGCTGAAAGCTCCCCGGACTGAGAACTCTCCCGCATGATGCCGGAAAAGCTCTCCGGTCCTGATCACGAGTCACCCGACAGCCTCAGGTTCGAACGGCCCGGCCTGGTCACCCCGGGCACCGAGGGCTCTGCGTTTCTCCCCGGATGCGGTCCCGGGGCGGGTCAGACCTCGCTTACGTTCAGGCTCAGGCCGTACTTTGTCACCGCCTCGCCGAGTATCTCTGGCTTGAGGTCGCCGTGGCGGACGAGCTGGCTGAGGACGGCCAGCGTGGTCGACTCGGCGTCTACGTGGAAGAACCTCCGCGCCGCGGCCCTGGTGTCCGAGAAGCCGTAGCCGTCGGTGCCGAGGGAGCTGTACGGGGCCGGGACCCAGCGGGCGATCTGGTCGGGTACCGCCTTCATCCAGTCGCTGACCGCCACGACCGGCGGGCACTGGTCCCCGAGCGCCGAGGTCACGTACGGCACCCTGGCGGGCTCGTCGGGGTGCAGCAGGTTCCACTCCTCGCAGGCCAGGCCGTCCCGCCGCAGCTCAGTCCATGAGGTCGCCGACCACACGTCAGCGGCCACGCCCCAGTCTTGCGCGAGCAGGCGCTGCGCGGACAGTGCCCACTGCATGGCTACCCCAGAAGCGAGGATTCGTGCCCTGGGCATACCGTTCCCGCTCGCGGTCATGGCACTGCCCGAGATTACGGGTACGGACTCCGCGCTGGCGTAGCGGTACAGGCCAGCCACGATGGCCTGCTCGAGCGCCTGCGGGCCGCCCGGGTAGTCAGGCTGCGCCGGCTGGACGTAGGGCTCGTTGTAGACCGTCAGGTAGTAGAAGACGTCCTCGCCGTGCGGATGCTCGGGGGAGGCCCCGTACATCCGGCGCAGCCCGTCCTTGAGTATCGTCGCCAGCTCGTAGGCCCACGCGGCGTCGTAGGCGACGCACGCCGGGTTGGCCGAGGCCAGCAGAACCGAGTGACCGTCGTTGTGCTGCAAGCCCTCGCCGGTCAGCGTGGTGCGGCCGGCCGTCGCGCCGATCAGGAAGCCGCGTCCCAGCTGGTCGCCGAGCGCCCACATCTGGTCGCCCGTCCGCTGGAACCCGAACATCGAGTAGAAGATGTAGATCGGGATCATCGGGGTGCCATGGGTGGCGTAGCTCGTGCCGGCGGCGACCGTGGACGCCATCGCGCCCGCCTCGCTGATGCCCTCGTGCAGGATCTGGCCCTGCTGTGACTCCTTGTAGGAGAGCAGCAGCGCCCGGTCGACCGCGTCATAGGTCTGGCCGTGCGGGCTGTAGATCCGCGCCGTCGGGAACAGCGAGTCCATGCCGAACGTGCGGGCCTCGTCCGGGATGATCGGCACGAACCGGTCGCCTATCTCCGGGTCCTTCATCAGGTCCTTGAGCAGCCGGACAAAGGCCATCGTCGTGGCGACGGACTGCTTGCCCGAGCCGCGCCGCAGGTCGTCGAACGCGGCGTCGGGGGGCGTGGCCAGCGGCTTGGACCTGACGACTCGCCTGGGCAGGTAGCCGCCGAGCGCCTGGCGTCGTTCCTGCATGTAGGAGATCTCTTCTGAGTTCTCGCCCGGGTGGTAGTAGGGCGGCACCTCGGCTTCCAGGGCCGAGTCGGGAATGTCGAGGTAGAGCCGGTCCCTGAACTCCTTGAGCTCGGCCACGGTCAGCTTCTTCATCTGGTGCGTGGCGTTCCTGGCCTCGAAGTCCGGCCCGAGCGTCCAGCCCTTGATCGTGTGCGCAAGGATCACGGTCGGCTGGCCCACGTGCTCGGTCGCCGACTTGAAGGCGGCGTAGACCTTGCGGTAGTCGTGCCCGCCGCGCGAGAGATTCCTGACCTGGGTGTCGGACAGGTGCGAGACGATCGACCGCAGCCTGGGGTCGCCGCCGAAGAAGTGCTCGCGGGTGTAGGCGCCCGACTCGACGGCGTAGGTCTGGAACTGGCCGTCCGGCGTCGAGTTCATCTTGTTGACGAGCACGCCGTCGACGTCCTGGGCCAGCAGCGGGTCCCAGTCGCGGCCCCAGATGACCTTGATGACGTTCCAGCCCGCGCCGCGGAAGAACGACTCGAGCTCCTGGATGATCTTGCCGTTGCCGCGCACCGGGCCGTCGAGGCGCTGCAGGTTGCAGTTGACCACGAAGATCAGGTTGTCGAGTTCCTCGCGGGCGGCCAGGCCGATGGACCCGAGCACCTCGGGCTCGTCGGTTTCGCCGTCGCCCAGGAACGCCCACACTCGCGACCTGCTGGTGTCCTTGAGCTCCCTGGCAAGCAGATACCGGTTGAAACGGGCCTGGTAGATGGCATCGATGGCGCCTAGGCCCATCGAGACGGTGGGAAACTCCCAGAAGTCCGGCATCAGCCTGGGGTGCGGATAGGAAGGCAGACCGCCGCCGGGGGACGACAGTTCCTGGCGGAAGCCATTCAACTGGGACTCGGACAGCCGTCCTTCGAGGAACGCGCGGGCGTAGATGCCGGGCGCCGCGTGGCCCTGGATGAACACCTGGTCACCGGACTCGCCGTGATCCTTGCCGCGGAAGAAGTGGTTGAATCCGACTTCGTACAGACTCGCCGCGGACGCGTAGGTCGCGATGTGCCCGCCGACGCCCAGGCCGGGCTTGTTCGCCCTGGAGACCATGACGGCGGCGTTCCAGCGGATGTACGCCCTGATCCGGCGCTCGACGTACTCATCGCCAGGGAACCAGGGCTCGCGCTCGGGCGGGATCGTGTTGATGTAGTCGGTGCTGCGCAAGCCGGGGACGCCCACCTGCTGCTCGCGCGCGCGCTCAAGCAACCTGAGCATCACGTACCTGGCGCGGGCGCGGCCCCTGGTCCGCACCACGCTGTCAAACGACTCGAGCCACTCGCGGGTCTCGTCGGTATCTATGTCTGGAAGCTGGTTAGGCAGGCCATCGGTGATGATCGAGAAGCGCTGGCGTCCTGAGGCCACGGGTTGATCCTCTCCATATCGTGAACACTCCCATCCTCATACGCGCAGAGCAGTGCCGCATCCATGGCCCCACGGGTGCGGCGCGATTTTCGCTCGCAGTTTGCTCGCGCGGTAACGCTCAACCGGTGATCAATCCGGCATAACCGGTTGAAACTGACGGCGGCACGGTCCTGCGTAAGCCGCGCGAAGACTGGGGAAGATCGAATGATGACCTCGGTTAACTGGCTCTGCACGAATTGTGACTTGCGCAAGACGCTTCGCGAGTGTGAACTGTCCCAGCAAGAGGTACAGACGATCGCGCGAGGCCGTCGTCGGCTCGGAGCAGTGCCACCACCCGGTGGCATGTGCGGAGCCCGGTCTGGCGCACGGCTGGGACAGGGAGGACGTTAGTGAGCGCGACCGCTGGCCAGGCACAGGATCAGCATGACCTGGCCATGCGGCTCGGCATCAAGCCGGGCCATGTAGTTCAGGAGATTGGTTACGACGACGACTGCGACGAGCAGTTGCGCGATCAGGTCGCGTCAGGCGATGGAGTCGAGCTAGTCGATGAGGACTACGACGATGTCGTGGACGGGGTTCTGCTCTGGTGGCGAGATGAGGACGGAGACCTCGTCGACGCCCTGGTGGACGCCAAGACACCGCTTGCGGACGGCGGCTACGTCGTGCTGCTGACCCCGAAAGCCGGCCGGGACGGCCACGTCGAGCCAAGCGAGATCGGGGAAGCCGCACCGACCGCAGGGCTTTCGCAGACGTCCACGGTCAGCGCGGGGAAGAACTGGTCGGCCAGCAGGCTGGTGGCGCCTAAGTCCAGGCGCTAGCGGTAACTGCTGTCGCAGGCCCTGCCGGCCGGCGCTGGTTGTCGGCACGCCCGGGGCTGGTGCGGTGCGGGGCTGGGCGCTGCGGCGTGGCAGACTCGGAGGTATCCCGCGCGTCCGGGAGCCGGCCTGGGTGTCGCCCGCCCGTGCCGGTCGGCCCGTGCCACGTGCGAGAGTCCCTTGCGGCCCCGATGAGGCAGCCGCACGCGTTCCGCTGAAAGGACCAGTCAATGGCGGTAGAGATCGGTGCCGTGGCGCCGGACTTCGAACTCAAGGACCAGCACGGCACGTCGGTCAAGCTGTCCGAGCTGCGCGGCAAGAAGAACGTCGTGCTCGTCTTTTACCCGCTGGCGTTCAGCGGCGTCTGCAGCGGGGAACTGTGCGAGATGCGCGACCAGTTCCCCGAAGCCGACCGTGAGGACGTCGAGCTCCTGACCGTGTCGGTCGACTCGATCTTCGTGCACAAGCAGTGGGCGGACGAGCAGGGATATCAGTTCGGCCTGTTGTCCGATTTCTGGCCGCACGGTGAGGTGGCGAAGGCGTACGGTGTCTTCGATGACGAGCGGGGCATCGCTACGCGGGGCACGTTCATCATCGACAAGACCGGCGTCATCCGGTGGATGGTAGTGAACGCAATACCGCAGGCCCGCGATCTCGCCGAGTACAAGAAGGCGCTCGCCGAGCTGAGCTAGCCGGCTGCTGGCCGGGCTTGCGGCCTTGAAGGCTCAAGTATCGGAACAGGCGGCAGATGCCTTGTTATCGCTGTGGCACCAGGCAGGTCGATCCTGACCGCGGCAGCAGCCCATGGCTGCGCGGGGTCAGGGCCGACCGCCAGGTGCTGGTCTGTCCTGGCTGCCAGAGCGGCGGCGGGTTTGTCACCGACCTGGACAGGTGCACGGTGTGCGCGAGCGTCAGGCTGGTGCGGCGACTCGGCGAGGTCGAGTGCCGGGAGTGCGGCGCGGTCAGCGCGGGGTCAGCGTCGGGGCCGTCAGGTGAGATCGTCGTGGGTGCGGGGGAGTCGCCGCCGGGCCTGGCCGAGGAAGTCGAGCAGGCGCTGGCCCGCGTGCTGCGCCCGCTGCCGCCGGTGCACTTGCCGGAGCGCTCGCCAGAGTCAGTCAGCTAGCCGGCCGAAGCGGTACGCTTGGTGCCGGTCTTGGGTGCATAGCTCAGTGGTAGAGCACTCGCCTTACAAGCGAGGGGCCGGTGGTTCGAACCCACCTGCGCCCACTCATTCAGAGTGTGGAATCAGGCCAGGTCAGAGGCTTACTGGCGAGTTCCTACCCCAGCCGTCGAACGGCGTCTTGCCGGTGGTTGGGTGGAATCTGGGAGATCAACTTGGCGGGTGGCTCCCGGTAGGGTGCGAGCAGTCCGTCCAGCAACGGGACGGGGGAGTGCGGCGCGATGTCCGCTCGGTCCCGCAGAGATGTTTCCCAGCGAGTTTGCAGAGCTTGCTTGAGTTCGGCTCGCATCCGGTCGGAGACGTGCGTGTAGACGCCGCGCATGCCAGGAACTGTATGGCCGAGCCGGAGGGCTTGCAGGATCTCGGGGACGCCGTCCTCGGCCATCCAGGTCTTGTGACTGTGCCGGAGCCCGTGCGGAGTTAGGCCGGGCCGGATGGTGAGCCAGCATCCGAGCGGCGTGTCGGCGGCGAATCTGCGGATGCCCCTGCCTTGCGGTGGGGTGAAGGCCAGTCCCGGCTGGGCGGGTGGCCAGGCGGCGGCCGGGCGGCCTGGCCATTGGGAGATGTCGGCGATGACGAGGTTGCCTGGCTGGCCTCTGGCGGGCTGGTAACGGCCGTCGACTGCGGGCCGGAAGACGCGCCGGGCATAGTTGCTGCGACGGTGGTGGCCGCATCCGCTGGCCTGGAACACATAGTGACCGCTGCCACCGTGGTTCGCCGCGCACCGGCAGGTCTGGCCGGCTTGGGCCATGACGTGCTTGGAGAGCATGTCGGATAGGAACGGCGGCAGGTCAACCGGGACCTGAGGGTCCCAGTTGGCGCTGCGGTAGGAATCGTCTTTCGGGGGGAGGCGGTGGAAGACTCCGTTGATCTCGTGAAGCTGCCATTCGACGTTGATCAGGGACAGCCGCAAGAATTCCTGCTCCAGGCCGATGGCTTCGGCCCACCGCAGGCCCGTATAGGCGAGGGTGACCAGGAAGGTGAACTCCTCGTCCGACGCGGACAGAAGGGCAGCGCGCTCGGCGACGAGGAGCGCTTCGAGCGGCGTAGCCCAGGCGCGCTGAGGGGTGCGAGCCATCCGCCGACCCGTCTTCCTGCCTCGGTTGCGGGCGCGCAAGGCCGGGTTGTAGGGGATGAGCGGGGGACGCGCCGAGGCAGCGTCGCCGAGGATCGTGGCCAAAAGGCCGCGTGCCATCTGAGCCGTGCGGCGAGAAATGCCCGCCTGCGACGGCAGATTGTTTTCCCACTGGGTGATCTCCTCAGTGGTCAGGGAGTTGAGCGCCCGGGCGCCCCATTGCGGACGGATGAAGTGGTTGATTAGATGCTGGCGCAAGGCCTGGGTGCTGAGCGCGACGTCTTGGAGGCCCGTCCAGCGGTCGATCCACTCGCTGACCGTCACCTTGCTCGCGGTGGACACCGTCCATCGGCCCTGGCGGATATCCGTCTCCTGGTCGCGCCCCCACGCCAGTGCAGAGGCTTTGGTTTCGAAACCGGACTCGCTGGCCTCGCTCCCATCTGGGCGTTTATACTTCACGCGCCATGGTTTGGGGCCTTTTCCGCGTTTCTCGGCATATGCCATCAGGTCTCCAATCTCAAGGCTGGTATTCGTGTTGATCGGATGCTGCCGCCCGGCATGACTACCGGGAGCTTCCAGTCCGTAACGCTGGCTTGGCGCCGGCGGCTATGATCTGCGAGATGTCTTCGTCGCTAAAACGCAAGTGCTTACCGATGAATGTACATGGGATTATGCGCGCCGAGGCTTTCGCCTTGAGCCATGACTCGGGAACTTTGAGAATTTCAGCTGTCTCTGCTGCCGTATGAAGCTGGCTTGTCACTGTAGTGTTACCTCGTCGTGCTAAGCATTATACGCCCTGGCGAACTCCCGGCAATTTACTTGGCAGTGACAGATCAATGGAGCGGATCGGACCTGAGTCCTGCCAGTGCTGGAGTCTGCGCATAATAAGACTCACAGGCTGGCGGTTGTGGAGGGTAGGGTGATCGTTGATCACCTAGAATTCACTCCGTTCACATTCGCCTATCGAGCAGCGCTAGGTTGTCATGATCGCTGATTCGCCCACGTCACGCCTCGGCAACCCGGATAGTGGCCCGGCATGCAGGCCACGCCCTGACCTTGTACTCCAGAGCCGGCGTCGGTATGCACTGGAGCCTCGCAGCACCGTTCATCATCGCTTGAGCCGAGAAGCCTGATAGATCACTTGAGTCGCGAGAACGGCCGTCATATTCCGGCAATAGTAGATCGAGCCAAGATGCAGTGACGCAGTGTAACCAAGTTGCGGTCGCCAAGCCGCGCAGATCGCCGAATCCGTACCCGACGTGTCATGAATCGGCGTTGGCGCACTGCGCACAGAACAAGCCGTTCTGTACGCAGCTCACCTTCGCCGGCGCATTCACCCGCACGGTCGGCGATCCGCACGTGCTCAGCCCTGCGCGCTCAGCCGGGCCCATCACCGCGTCCAGGCCGCTGGATTTTCGTCGCGTCGTACGGCAATTGCACCTGCGAGCTGTCGTGTCCCGCCGCCCGGAACCTAGAAGTCTCAGCAGCTGCCGTCATCCCAGTTCAGAGGAGACCCTTCGCATTGACGGCGCCCGAGTCAACCACTATTCACGCAATGGATGGATCGAGGCTTAGCGGGTACTGGCTCGATGTATGACTGTCGTGATGGCAGTCTGGCTGCGGCCCGGCGCACTGCTAGTGCTGGAGAGGCGGGGATGACGTTTGGCTAGTGGGGGTCGCTGTGACTAGGAAGCTTTCGTACGCCGATGCGGTTCGGTTGATCGGCGGTTCGGACAGCAGGGTTGTCGCCGTGCTGGACAGGTTGACGGGTGGTCTTCTGCTTGGTGCGGCAGTGAGCGGTGCTGTGTTTGCGTTGAGCCTGTTTGAGGCTAAGGCGGAGCTGGCGAGACTGAGCGGGGATCTGCTCGCCGGCCTGGGAAGCCGGTTACGGGGGCTGAGCCGGTTCGAGCGGACGGAGCGGTTGGCCGCTGCGCACAAGGTCATTGTCTTAGTCGGTTTCTTCGAGTGCCTGAGCGGTGCTGATCTTCCCGATGGCGTGGCAAAGCTGCTGCGGGGGCGGTCAGCGCAGGTCGCGGTTGCCGCAGGTGAGCCGGTAACGTCGGAGCGGCTGGCCGCTCTCGCGGCGGTTCTTCGCCAGTCTGACATCCCCGGGGATGTTGCCTTGCCTGGACTGCCTGGCGAGGACGGCGAACTGGCGGTGTTCTATGCCTCGCTTGGTGAGAAGGTCCTTTTCTACCTGGAGGGGCTGGCGGCGTGGGACCGGCTGGATCCGCGGGCACGGGACAGGTTCGGTCAGATGCTGACTGGTGAGCTGCCTGCTGTCGCAGTTCGCCGCTATGAAGAGCACCTGCGTCGTCTTGCTGGCGAGTTCCCCGAGGTCGCGTTCTGGGTGAACCGGCTCAGTCTGGCGGGGCTAAGCGATCAGCTGCACCGGATGGACACGGGCCTGCGGGGGCTCAGCTGTGTCCTGGACCGGATCGGGTCAGGCGTGCCGGCGGATGGGCGGCGGCTGGCGCTGGCCCGAGGGTACCGGAGGAGCCTGGACCGGCCGATCGTCGAGGCGGGTGAGGTTCCGGCGGGGTTCGTGATCCCGTCCTTGGACGAGGCGTACGTAAACCCGCAGTTCCGGCTTGCGTGGGTGCCTAGGTCAGCGCAGATTGATATGGAGTGGTGGTGGAGCGAGCGTCCCGTAAGGGATGACTTGCAGCAGTTCCTGGTCGGGTACCTGACGTCGGTCCGAGCGACGGAATGTCCGCTGATCGTGCTCGGCCAGCCAGGATCGGGTAAGTCGCTGCTGACCAGGATCCTGGCCGCGCGGCTGCCCGCTGCCGATTTCCTCGTGGTTCGGGTCGCACTCCGAGATACCCCGGCCGATGCCGATCTGCAGTCACAGATCGAGTACGCCATCCGGGACGCCACTGGCGAAGACCTGCCATGGCCCGCGCTGAGCCGGTCGCGGGGGGACGCGCTGGCCGTGGTGCTGCTGGATGGTTTCGACGAGTTGCTGCAGGCGACCGGGGTAGGGCAAACCGACTATCTTGATCAGATTGCGCGGTTCCAGGAACGCGAGGCAGACCACGGTCGGCCTGTGACAGTGGTGGTCACCAGCCGCATCGCGGTCGCTAACAGGGCCCGGATCCCGGCATCAGGAGCGGTAGCGGTGAGGCTTGAGCCTTTCACTGACGATCAGGTCCGCCGCTGGCTTGATGTGTGGAACGCCAGCAATAGCATCCTTCTGGCAACCCGGGGTGTGGCGCCGCTGCCGGCCGAGGCCGCCCTGCGCCAGCGCGACCTTGCCAGGCAGCCGCTGCTGTTGCTGATGCTGGCCCTGTATGACGCAGGCGGCAACGCGCTGCAGCAGGCTGGCGAGACCCTGGACGAGGCTGATCTCTACGAGCGCATCTTGCGGCAGTTCGCCGAGCGGGAAATCAGCAAGAACGCTCCTGGGCTGCACGGGCAGGCGCTGGCCGGCGAGGTCGAAGATGAGCTTCTGCGGCTGTCAGTTGCCGCTTTTGCTATGTTCAACCGCGGGCGGCAGTGGGTCAGCGACGACGAGTTGTCCGCAGACCTAGCAGCCCTGCTCGGCACAAAGAACGTCGGCCCGCCAGCAGCAACGAGCTTTCATCTTCCGGCCACGCCTGCACAGACGGCCATCAGCCGGTTCTTCTTCATCCACCAGGCCCAGGCGGTGCGCGACGATGCACGGCTGACGACCTCGGAGTTCCTGCACGCAACGTTCGGGGAGTTCCTGGTAGCCCGCCTGATCGTGCGTGAGCTAGCTGAGCTTGGCGCTGTCGCCAGGACCCGCAGCAGGCGCGTCGCTGACATCGCCTTCTTGCACGCTCTGCTGTCATTCGCGCCGCTCACCACGCGCGGGACGGTTGTGCAATTCACCGAAACGCTCGCCAAGCAGGTACCGGAAGACCACCGAACCTTTCTGCGCATCATCCTGCTCACCGCCTTCCAGGCAAGTCTCGAACAACAAAAAGATTCAACCTATGATCACTACGGGCCAGCAGGCATAACCATGCCCATCCGCTACGCCGCGTACTCAGCGAACCTGCTGCTCCTGACCGTCATCATCGACGGTCCGGTAACTGGGCGTTCTCTCTTCCCGCACGCGGACTTCCCTGCCGAACAATGGCGCCGGCACGCGATGCTATGGCGATCACAGTTCACCACCGACGCATGGCAAACCCTGGTCGCCAGCCTCAGCTTCGACCGGACCTGGGAGGCAGGCGACCGCGATGTGTGCATAGGAACCGGGCCATGGACCCCGCCGGAAATCGACCCCTACTGGACCTTCAAACTATCCCCGGGCAAAGACCGGTGGCTCGGCTGGAGGCGGGGAGATACAGCGAGCCTAGTTAAGGAAAGCTACTTCACCTGCGACACCCCGGAAGACATCGCATGGCACGCGCTCGCCCCCGTCATCCATGAACTAGATAACATCGCTACCACGCCTGCCGACGGGATGCATGCAACGACAGCATTCGGTACCTTGTCCGAAGAATTGGCCGTGTCCGTGACACACGCCATGATCAAAGTCTGGACTACTTCAAGCCGGCCCTGCAGCACGGAGGAACTTGAGCAAGCATACGAAAACTGCCTGCAAGTCATACAAGGAAGCCTGCCCGACGACGACACAGAAACCATTTGCAATTACTTCTCTCGCCTGCTGAGGCAGATAGCGGCGGACAATAACCGGCTATCCCCTGTTTTTCTGAAAAAGACGCACGTCCTATTCAAAAACACGGTTCTTGCCGAATCATATCTTGCGAAGAATCCTTTTCTCCGGCCATGGGCAACCGAAGCTTTCTCAGACACGACATTGAATACCCTCTGAAAGATGCATGTATAGCCAGCACCACAGACATGGCATCCAGCGGCACATAACATCTATTCAGTGGTGGACCTATGTGCGGTCTCGCAGCCAATCAGCCGCCCAGAACGAGCTGTCGGACACGGCGAGTTCTCTGTCGAGCGGCCGATTGTCCGCCATGCGCCGCCGGGCGGGTCCTGGATGGCCTGGAGCTTTAGGTGCTCTGTAGTCACTCCGACGGCACCCTGAACGATACGACTTGGCCACTCTGGCGCACGCCAACTTTTGTTGAGCCCAGGGTCCGGGGGCCGCATGGGCTGTGAGCAGTTGGATCTTTACAGGTCGAGGGCGGCGCGGAGGGCGATGGTGACTTGTTCGAGGGTTGACGGTGCCGTCCGGGATCGGGGTGAGGCCGAGGCGCTGGCCTGCGGGGCCGTTGACCCAGTCCCGGAACCAGGGGTAGCGCAGGTCGAAGCTGAACCGGCCGAATACCAGGTCTCCGGGGACGCCGGTGAAGCGGCTGAGCTGTTCCGCCATGCCGATGGCGTCGTGGACGGCCTTGATGACCACCCATTCCTCGCTGGTGCCGCCGAGCGGCTGCCCCTTGACGAGCTTGCTCCTCAGCCGGTAGCGGGTGATGCCGTCGCCGTGGTGGCTGGTACTGCGGCACCCGTGGCGCAGTTCCATCAGCTCGCTCTCGCGCATGCCGGTCAGGGCCGCGGCCAGCAGGAGGCATGCGGTGTGCGCGTAGCCGGTCAGGTCGCGGATGTCGCGCTCGTCCAGCGGCAGGCTCCACGGCGTGGTCCCGCGTCGTCGGCGCGGGGCACGTGCGCGGCGCGGCGTCCCCACGGCTTAGCGGTGCCGGCGACCGCGAGTGCCTGCTCGATCAGCGGCCGGATGGTCGCGAGAGCGGCCGGGCGGTACCTGAACCGGCACGCCGACGCCGGCCGGTGCGGCCTGATCCTGTCCGGCCCGGCCCGCACCGGGAAGACCACCTGCCTGGCCCAGCTCGGCAAGACCATCGAGACTGGCATCTGGTTCCACTGGCGGCTGAAGAACGCCTTCAGCCGCAGCAGGTTGGCGGCGTGCCGGGGGGGGTGAAGACGGCTAGCGGGCAGAGCAGGCAGACCCACGGCCTGGCCGGGCAGGGCTTGCCCGCAGGACCGTGGAGCCCCGACAGCGGGTCGGCGCAGGCCGCGGTGAACACGTCCTGCTCGCCGCTCAGGAGCCCGGCGATCGTGGCGTCGTCCAGGTTCAGCACGCCGCCGGGCACATCCCCGTCCTCTACATCACCGCCCCGCCGGCCGCGACCCCGCGGATGATCGCGGTCGAGTTCGCCCGGTCATGTCGTGCGCTCCTCCGGGCGCAGGGGAATCTGGTGGTCTGCGGCCTCGCCTGCGCGTTCCGAATGTGTTCCGAAACCGGGTGTCCTAGCGGTTCCCGTGCAGGTCAGGGCCTATCTGAAGAGGGTCTGCAAAGCATTCACCTTGGCGGAGGACGGTCAACACTCCGTGCTGCGAGTCCAGAAGCCCCAATTCTGCGCGCATAACGACAGACTCCGCCGCACAGCCACGCACAGCGGACGCCGCGCGTAACGTCGGTTCCGGCGCGTCAAGGTGTGCCCGTCGCCCAATCGGCAACTCTATGTGGTTTCTGCAGAGTGCCTGACGCGCGAATCGCGTGGAACGTCAGTCTTGCCCGCTACCGTAGGCCACTAGCCAGTGGCCGCGACTCGCGACTGGTGGACTTCGCTCACGATGGGAGGGACATGTCCGGCAAGCGCCTGTTCATGGGGCCGACCCCGCACCAGTTCGCCCAGGCATCTGAGGAGTCGGCCAAGCGGATGGTGCCATCGTTCACCGAGGACCAGTTGCTCGCGAACAGACTGGAAGACCTCGTGCAGACCGTCGTTGACGACAAGGTTCCCCGGCCAATCGCCCTAGGCGTCGAGCGCCGCCGGATCGCTAACCCGGTCCTCCGGCCATCGTCAGAAACTGGAGACGGCTGGGCGGTAACCTACCGGGCGGCCCCCTCCTATCCTGACAGAGAACTCATTCAAGGCTTGCTGTACGTCCCCTACTCCGGAACACGCAGCGCCTTCGATCAGCGCCCGAACCACATGCCGGTGAATATGGTTGAGGGGCTGGTGACAGACCGCGAGGTCATCCTGTCCGTCGTAGTCGAACCGAGTACACCGGCGGCGGTCGTCGAGCAACGTCTGCTTGCCCAGGAGCACCACCTCGTTGAGTGGGTTAGCGAGGTCAACCGCGATATTGCCTCGCTGGAGCAGCACATCCGCAGCGTCGTCACCCGCCACCTTCAAGGCCGCCTTGATGTCATCAAGAAGCGCGACGACATGGCCGCCGCGTTCAGCATCCCGGTACGGGAGGTCGAGCCGGAACGCGCGCTGGACGTCCCGGTCAAGCGCACTGCCGTCGTTCTCAAGGCGACTCCAGCCCCAGGAGCCTCCGGGCAGCGCGAATGGAAGCTGGACCAGGCCGTCTACGAGCGCATGATCCAGACGATCACCAAGTTCGGGCATGCGTTGGAGCGTCGACCGCGGAGTGCGGCGCCGCTCATCCATGATGAGGAGACCATCCGCGACTGGCTCATGTTCAACCTGAGTACGAACTACGAGGCACCAGACGGCAGCGAACTGTTCATCGGCGGCGAAGTCGAGAACGGCAACGGCAAGACCGACATTCTCGTCCGCCACCAGAACAGGAACGTCTTCATTGCCGAGTGCAAGTTCTGGGGCGGACCGAAGAAGTTCGATAAGGCGATCGGCCAGCTGCTCAGCTACACGACATGGCGGGACACCAAAGCGGCGATCATCCTGTTCATCACGAACAAGAACGCCACGGCAGTCACAGACAGCGCGGGAGCCCGCCTCGCTGCACACGCAGCATGCAAGGAAGCGCCGGTATCCGCAGAACCGTACGAGCGTCGGGACTACCGCTTCACGTCCCCGGACGACAACCAGCGCGTAATCTCGCTCGCTCTGCTGCCCGTGGTCGTGCGCAAGGCGCAAGCCTCCACTACTGCCAGCGAGGTATAGAGAATGAGCAAGATCGCCGAGGACGTCGCAAAGGTCCGTGAGCACGTCGAAGCGACCATAGGCAGCGACCCCGAACAGTGGACTAAGTGGCCCGGCGGGTGGCCAGACGACATCGAGTCCGCCCTGATCGATGCAGTGTTCTCCGCCCGAGCCGTCTACCGGACCAAACACGGTCGAGGCATTTACCACAACGTGGACGACTGGCAGAAGCGACGAGAACGGGTCACCTTCTCGTTGGACGCTCTCATTGCCGAGATCAACGCTGTGGGCGTACCTGCCTGGGCAGCCAGCTTCGACAACTCTCAGGTATCCCCCGGGCGACGCGAGGACGCACCATGCGGGCCGACCAAGGCGGCTGCTGTCAGGGAGGCTGCCGACAAGCTGCGCAAGGAAGGCGTCAACGTCGCCGGGAACATTGACGTAAGCACCGCAGCAACGGTCAAGTCCACGCTCCGCTCCGTCTCTGGGATCGGATACGCGACATCCAACTACTTCCTGATGCTGCTCGGCGTTCCTGGTATCAAGCCGGACCGGATGATCCACCGCTTCCTCAAGGATGCAGCCGATCACGCTTTCAGCAACACGTTTGCCGTCGGGGTGTTGCGGGCGGTTGCCGCGCACTCCGGCGTCCCAGAGCACGAACTCGACCATGCGATCTGGCGGTATGAGAGCGAACGTGCGTCTCAGTAGCCTTGTTGAATCGGCGATGGGACCGTCCCGCGAACGAGCACAGAACAGACATGTATATATGAATAGCCACTATGCTTGCAGCGGAGCCTCGGCGTGATCAGCCGCGACGAGCTGCTGGTGCAGGCCAAGACGTTCGATCTATGTGCGCTTGTGTCGGTGGTGGTGTTATTGGGTTGCTTGGCGGGCGCGGTCGAGGATGCCGGCGGTGGTGCCGACGTACATGTCGAGGGTGATGCGGTAGTTGGCGTGGCCGGCCGTGCGGGAGACGTCGGTGGGGTCGAGTTTCCAGGTGAACAGGGCGGTGGTGCAGAAGACGTGGCGCAGGCTGTGCCAGGTCCACCGGCCGTGGCCGTGGGGGTCGCGCCAGCCGGCTGCCAGGTAGGCGGGCTTGAGGACGTTGCGGTTGAAGTTGGAGGACCGCCACCGGGTGTACCGGGGCTGGGGAAGATCAGGGCGTGGGGTTGAGGCCGGCGGCCTGCTCGGCGCGGGCGGCGTCGGCGCGGGCGGCGGGGTTGTCGGCGAGGGGGTAGCCGGAGGGGGTGAGGCGGGGGTAGATGGTTTTCCTGTTCTTGCGGTTCTTGGGGGGCTCGGTGTAGAGGTGGCCGGCGATCTCGGCGGTCTTGCGGTCCACGGTGATGACCCGGGCGGCGGTGTCGAGCTGGGGGGCGGTCAGGGCGGTGAGCTCGCCCCACCGCAGGCCGGTGTAGGCGGCGGTGCTGGCCATCAGCTCGTCAAGGTCGCCGTGCCGCCCGGCGGCGAGGGCGGGGTCCAGGTTGTTCGACGTCTGCGGTGGCGGGGATCTCGGCGGGGTCGACCCACAGCGGTGACTCCCCGGCCGTTGCGGCGGCCGGGGAGGGGGCGTCCTGCTGCCTGCCAGTGGACTTTGGCGAGCTTGGGGTTGGTGAGGTAGCCGCCGTCGATGCCCGCTGAGACGAGGGCGGAGATCATGCCGGCGGTGCGGGCGCCCTCGCCCGGGGTGGGGGCGCGCTGGCGACCTGCTGCATGTGGGCGGGCGTGATGTCCTGGCAGGTAACGGCTGCGATGACCGGGGCGGCGAACCGGTCGCACAGCCGGGCCTGGGCGTGGGCGTGCTTGCGGGACCACTGCCTGTCCGCCGGGTGCCGGTCCGGGTCCAGGTACCAGGCGACCCCCGCGCCCGGCCGCTCCATGCGGGTCGCCCCCGCCGCCAGCCGCTCCCGCGCTTTCTCGAGCTTCACCGCCAGCCCCGCCTCCGACGAAGCCTGCCGGAACCGCCGCACCCCGCCCTCGGTGAACGCCGCCCGCCACACCCCGCCCGCCACCTCCGGCGGATACACCACCACACCCCAGCCACACTCAATAACCGGACGATCAGGCTGAACGTCAGAGGAACTGAGGCCTGCCTCGATCTGAGCAGACTCGCTCTTGCCGCCTAGCATTACCGTTCTCGTTCGGTTGATTCATCGGCCGCGTTTTGGCTTCCGGGAAGGGCAAGCCGTGACAGTGAAGTATTTCTCCGCCGTCTGACCGTGCGGAGTCTTCCTGTGATACGCGGAGCCGGCATGTCTTGCGCATGTACTGGCCAATGCGCCGAGCGTGGTCTTCTGACGGGATGGGCTTGGTGACGAAGACTCTCGGCGAAGGCGGCGACTTCTGTTGCCCACCATCGGTAGCAGCGTGTCGAGATACGGACTGGAGCCGGGAAGCCCGAGCGATGCGTGAGGTCATAGGCGGCCGTACGACCTAAGCCGAAGATCGCGCGAATTTCCTGGATGCCGATGAGCACGTCCGCCGACTTCGTGGGAGCCGTGATGGGCTGAGACTGTTGGGCATTGGCCAGTTCGGTTGTATTTTCAGGATTTGCTTCTTCTATTGAGAGCGAGTGCGCACTGGTGACCTTCTGATTCACTGCCGTCTCCCGGACGGCAGAGAGCCTGCCATAGCTAAACAAAGACAATTGTGCATGTCAGCAGGATCAGCTAGCCGGGGCGATGGACAACAGATTGATCTGCTGTCACATGCCATTCATTCCACTGCTATGAGACGAGATCTGCCTGGCTGGGCAAAAGGTCTTGATGGCGCCCGTTTAGGTATCGGCTTCTCGGCGCCCCGGCATATCGATCACGAAGAGGCCCATCCCCTTCACGGGCACGATCCAGCCGTCGGCTTTGAGCTCGTTGATCGCTTTAGTGATCGTCGGCACCGCGAGGCCGTATCTCTCGTGCAGGGTTCTGCGGGAGGGTATCGCCCGGCCGGGTGGGATCTTTCCCGATTCGATGTCTGCGCGCAGGATGACGTAGAGCTGCCTCCACGGCGGCACAGGCCCGCTGAAGTCGATCTCGCCGTCCATGTTCCCTGACCGTAGACAGCGGGGGCAGCCTGCTAGTACCCGCTCGCTACAGTGGTCAACCACTGACGACAGTGGACAACCTGGTAGTCTGACCAGCATGAAGGCCACAACCGAAGCTAGCTGCAGGCCTGCCGCGCGAGGCATGCACTCCGCACCACATCAGGTACGCCGGATTGATGATCTGGATCTGGAGCCCATTGCTTTCAAGCTCACCCATCCTGACCCGGACGAGGACGCCCTGACGCTGGATCAGGCCGACGACGGCATTGCGCTCTATCGGATGTTCCTGAAGTTGCGCGTCTTGCATCCGCGAACGTCGATTGTGCCGACGAAGGCAATTGATCGCGTCTGGCACGCGCACATGCTGGACACGGCGAAGTACCGGGCGGATTGTCAGCTCGTGTTCGGCCGGTTCCTGGATCACTTTCCGTACGCCGGGCTGCGCGGCGAGGCTGACAGGGTCGCCTGGCTGGCTGACTTTCGGCAGACGCAGTGGTTGTTCAGCGAGGCCTTCGGCGTAGATATCGGCAGCGCGCCGGCCGCCAGCGCGTGCCGTAACCACGGCGACGGTTCAGACTGCTGCGTCGGATGCGTCACTCCGCTTGCCGTTACGCTCCGGCCACGCCCGCAGCGCCCGGCACGGGTCATGCGCGGTAGTCCGCCTGGAACCGCACGTGTCGGCTGACCAGCCGATGCCGCTCGCTGAGTTGCTCCGGCAGGCGGAGTGGGGGCCACGGCAGCTCGTGACGTCGGTCAATGCGCGGCTGGTGAGTCAAGGCCGGGAGCGGTTGCGGCTTGATCCGACGGCTGGGTATTCGTGGGTGCGGCGAGGATTCAGGCCGCGGCTGCCGATCCCGGATGTGGTCGCTGCTGTTTTGACCGAGCGGCTAGGGTACGGCGTGACGGCCACGCAGCTGTGGCCCGGACATCGGGACGACAACCGTGGTCATGTGCCCGCTGCCACGGACGGCTTGGACGCTATCGGCGGTGTCGATGACATGGTCCGGGAGCTGCGCGAGCTTGCGATCTCGGCGGTGACTCCCGGCAGCCCGATCGCGGAGGCGTCGGGTGCCGATCTCGCGGCGGTCGTCGTTGAGCAGTTCCGCGACCTGAGGCTCGCGAGCCGTGACCGGAGCCGAGATGATCGGGTGCTGCCGGACCAGGTAGACGTGATCGCGGTGCACGTGGCCGCGCTGAGGCGGCTTGACGACCGACATGGCGGCGGCGCGCTGTGCCTCCGGTACGCGACGGCTGAGTTCCGCGCTGTGGTGGAGCTGGCGGAGTACGCCAGCTATGACGTGGCGACGGGACGCCGGTTGCTGGTGGTAGTGGCTGACTTGGCGCAGTTGCTGGGCTGGCTGAGTTTCGATTCTGGCCGGTGCGGAGCGGCCGAGCGGTATCTGCTGCTCAGCCTTGGTGTGTGCAGGGCTGCGGGCGCGTCTGACCGGGCCGCGAACGTGATCGGGATGCTCAGCTACATCTCGGCGTTCGCCGGTCACGGCCGTCACGCCGTCCGCCTCGCCGAGGCCGCCGCCGCCGAGTGCTCGCGGCCTGATCCCTTCTTGCGGGCAAGGCTCCTTGGCAGGGATGCGACAGCGGCTGCCGCTGACGGTGATGTTGGGCGGTTCCGCCGCCAGTCCCAGGACGCGGCGGCGATGCTGCACCAGCATCGGAACGCCGACCGGCCGCTGTTCTTGTACTACCTCAGCGCGGAGCAACTGGCCGCCGAGACCGGCCAGGCCCTGGTCGTGCTAGCCCGCCAGGTGACCACGGGACGGGACAAGATGCTCTCCGAAGCGGTGACTTCGCTGGCAGGAGCGGTATCGGCCAAGGCCACGCCCGGACCGGGCGGGTCGGGACCGGCCTATCCCCGGTCGGCGCTTCTGCATGCGACCTATCTGGTGCGGGCTTGCTTGCTGCGCGGTGACCTGGAGCAGGCCGTGGCAGCCATGCAGGCCGGACTTCGCCTGCTGCCCCTCGTGCAGTCCCCCCGAGCGCGCGCCCATGTGGCCGCGCTGCGTCCCGCGCTGGCGCGGCGGTCGCGCTCGCCCCTGGTCAGGGATTTGCTCGAAGAACTCGATCAGGCATCATCGGTATTGTGAGCCGCTTGCGCAGGAACCGTCCGTGATCGTCAGGTCAGTCGGTCAGATAGAGATCGTGAAGCGCCCGCTCGGCCATGAGCATGCCGAATGGCTGCTGAAAGGGTTTTACGACGAGCAGGTAAGCCGCTACGGCTTCGCCGAGTCCGTCGACCTGGACCCAGGCCAGTTCTCCGCTCCTCATGGCGGATTCGTTGTCGTGTACCTGGACGGCGAGCCGGTCGGGTGCGGTGGCTGGCGATGGCATGACCAGGCCGCCGGTGTCGCCGAGATCAAGAAGACCTACCTGACGCCAGCGACACGCGGGATCGGCGCTGGCCGGGCACTGCTCATCTGGCTGGAGCAGGCCGCGGTCGCGGCGGGCGCGCACCAGGCCATCCTGGAGACCGGCGTGCGCAACACTGCGGCGCTGCGCCTTTTCACCAGCCACGGCTACCAGCCGATCCCCAGCTACGTTCCGGGCCGCCCGCCTGAGATCAACCGTGCCTTCACCAGGCCGCTGAGCCACCCACACCACGTGTCCTAACCCCCGGCCGGCGGTCTTATAGTTCACGGAGTTCACGGCAGGTTCGCGGCGTTCCCGCAGTTCCCGCGTCCGAACCATTCTCCGGGCTGGCGACTGGTGATCGACTTTGACTGGCGGGCCGCAGAAAGGTCCGCCAATCGATTCGGAGGACTGCTGTCTCATGGGCGGGAACACCACCGTCAGCCAGGCGCCTGCATTGAGCGACATCGCCCCTGAGGTCGTGCATGGCGAGTCCGGCGCCGCTGGCACACGAATGCGGCAGGTGTTCGTCGGCCAGGCTAGCCAGCTGCGGCTGATGCGGCGCTGGTTCGAGAGCCTGCTGGCGCCCGGCTCCGTCCGCGATGACGTGCTCAGCGTCGCTACTGAACTCGCGTCGAACGCGATCAGGCACACCGCCAGCGGCGAGGGCGGATGCTTCGCCGTCGAACTGACTTGCGCGCAGGCCGTGATCCGGGTCGCTGTCACCGACGACGGCGGCCCCGCCGAGCCAACGGTCCTGAACGATCCCGGCGGTCAGACCGGCCGGGGATTGCTGCTGGTGCGCGGGCTGTCTGAGCAGATGGGCGTGTTCGGTAACGCGCAAGGCCGGACGGTCTGGGCCGAGATCTCGCAAGCAGGAACCTGACCGGCGCACGAGGCCTGGCTCGCCGCTGGTCATCACTTCGCCTGGCACTGGGTGATGATGCGGCCGGGTTAGCCACCAGCGCCGCGACTCATTAGGAGTCGGTGATCGTCAAGGTGACCAGTCACTGTGACGTCCATGGCACGTTCGGCTCGCAGACATTGAGGATGAAAGATGCCACGCCGGCTCAGCTCGCAGCCCTGAGCCAGAATCTCGCCGGGCTGCGGCAGATCTTCCGCCGGGCATGCGGCGACTACGACAAGGTGCTGGCAGCCCGTGCCGATATTTCGAGACGATGGCGTTCCGCTACCGTTCTCGGCGGTCGAGTTCCGGTCGACGTTGCACGGGCTGCTGCACCTGCTGCAGATCGCCGATGTTGCTGGGTGCGGCGAAGGCCAAGCTGATCTTGAGGCTGCGGAAGGGCCACATGCTGAACTCTGGCTGGCCACGAGTTCACCACCGTAGACGAGGCGGACGAGCAGTTCGAGCGGCTGAAACGCTCCGCACAATGACGGCTGGCGGTCGGCAATCAAGACGACGCCGTGGATCGATGCGACCGAGGCCCCATGATCGTCATCGAGCCGAACGGCATTGCCGATAACTGGCGCGTGTACGACGAACCGGAGATGTTCGGGCGACTGGGCAACATTTATGAGGAGCCGATAGCTGCAGCACCAGCCAGGCTTGGTAGCGCGAACGGGACCTGCGCTCCGCGTACCGTGCGCGGGACTCGTCTGGATGGTCGGCGGGTAGGCGAGGGGTGCCGGGGCGAGTGGAGGATGGTCGCGGCTGCATCAAGACTGTTGGGCGCCGAGCTTGCGCAGTATGTGCGAGAGATGGACGCTGACGGTCTCGCCAAGTTACCGATCTACGCAAAGTCTCAGGTCGCGGCGGACCCGTCAGAAGTCCGTGCAGATGATGGCCAATAGGGCATCACTTGCGCTCCTATGCGCTACTGAGGGCCGTCCTAGATCACGTTCCGCCGATCCCCCGGGTACCGGACTTCACGGCCGTGAGAGGCGGTGCGCGCCCAGCCGTCAGGCCGTAATCGCGAGATTGAGAGCCATCCGGATGGCCTGGGCGAGCAGTCCGTCGTCAGCGGATTCGGCGCCACTTACGTCGGCGCGATCAATGGACGGGGTTCGCAGCATCGCAGCGGCGTATGCGACCGCGAGATCCAGAGCCGAGCACGGTCCGAGATCGTTGCCGATCAGCCGGTCCACGGCGGCCGCCCAGGCCCGTAGCCGACTGGGGGCGTGGACGAGATGCAGTCCGAGGAGCCGATTGCGTGCCCACGCCTGGTGGCCGGAGGGGTCGGCCGCGAATGTGGTGGCCAGATGTGCGACCAGGAACCGGACGAGAGAGGTTCCCGCGTCAGAGGGCAGGTGCGGGGTGTCCTCGGCGAGGATGTCAATCAGCGCGATCAAGCGCGCGGCGCAGTGCTCACGTGCCCGGCCCTTGCTGCGCTCTTGCGGGCTGGTTACCGTCGCCAGCCGGCCGATTGCGGCACTGTCGATTTCGGCGATGGCGCGGAAGGTGCGCGCGTGGTCCGGGCCGTATGACTCGATCCGGTATTCCACGGACAGTCCGGTGAGCGCGCTCATCCCGATCATTAGGGTTGTCGCGCTTTCCGGCCGTGCCTGCCCGGGAGCGATCAGGTCCCAGATCGGCCGCCACGAGTCCGGCCAGGCCACGGCCAGGGTGGGCGGATACCCCGTGGCGACTAGCACTGCGGCGAACAGTGCCTTGAACGTGTCCGAGGCCAGGACCGTCCGTGCCCGCGCATCGCTGGCCAGGCCCCGCCCGAGCAGGAGTCCCTCTTCGCACCCGGTGCGGCGGAATGCTTCGACGTATGTCTCGTTCCGCGGCGTGGGAAACCCGCGGCCGGTCACGTCCTCGATGCTCAGCAGCGATGCCGCGACCGCACGGGTGTACTCGTAGCGCGTCGCCATCTCTCCGAGGAAGGCCAAGGTCTGGTTGTCGCGCTGTTGTGTCTCCTGGGCGACCCGGCTGTTCTCAAAGACCCACGACTGATGGATCAGGGCCTGAGAGAGCAGTCCCCGGGCGGAATCCGCCAGGCCGAACAGTTCCCGCAGCCGGGTGATTTCCTCCGCGTGCGCGACGGGTTCGGTGATGGGGCTCGGCGTACGCGGAGTGGCCGGGGTTGGCGCTGCCGGGAGCAGGCCGGGGCAGTGGGCCTGGATGAAGTCCCACGCGGCGGCCTGGCCCGCGGCGCCTTTGCTGCCGCCGCTGCCCGTTCCGCGCCGGCCGGACCCGTCGGTCACCTGCGCATGGTACGTGGCCCCATGCTCGGGTCCCGTGCGGCTGTATGCGTAGCTGAGGTTTTTGCCGGACACTATCTCTTGCAGTGCCGTCTTAGGGTCGAAGATGTCGGGGCGCGCAGCCGCGTAAGGGTACAGTTCGGTGACCAGTCCCTCCGCCAGGGCGGACTCGCCGGCGAGGCAGAGAACTCCGAGGATCTGGCCGAACAAGCTGATGACTGCTTTCTTGGGCAGGTCACCGGGATTGAGCCCGTTGCCCACGAGCGCTGCGGCGCGGAGCCAGTGCGCGTCTTCGGCCCACCTGGGTATTAGTGTCCCGATGTGATTGGTTTCGCGGTACAGCACGCCGCTGGCGAGGTCGCCATATCGCTCATATGTGGAGATGGCCGCTGTCCGGTGCAGGAACGCTGAACCCAACGTCGCGAGCGCGTCGAGGTGCGTCTGCGCGACACCAGGCAGCAGCGCTTCGTTCTCATATCGGAATGAGCGGTGCGTAAGGCCCATGCGGATTGCATTGATGAGGTTCTCGCCCGGGCTGGTGAGCCCGTGCTGCGCCAGCGCCTGAAGTGCCGGCGCGATGCTGTCAGGAAGCAGGCCGCCCTTCCCCCAGAGCACGCCAAGACCTGTCATGGCCACTCGCCACCGCCTGGCTGGCCCTGACAGGCGAGGTCCGCAGCGCGTCCTGGCCGCTCTGCATCGCTGGGCAAGCTTTCCGGTCCGGTGAGGGTCAGCGTGAGCAGGGAAAGTCCGCGGCGGGTAGCGATCGCCAGGTTCGAGCCGAACGCGTGGAATGCCTCTATTGGCCCGTCTACGTGCAGCAGATGGATGTGCTGCCCGGTGTCAGACCGCCAGAGGCGCAGCGTCCCCGGTCGGCCGATTCCCAGCAGCAGCCATCGACCGTCCACTGCTCGGACGCGGGTCAGCGCGGTAACGGGCGAGGTGTCCTTGTCGGCCTGCAGCGTGGTCAGGACATGTCCGCCCGCCATGTCGACAAGCCGGATACTGCCGTCCTCGCAGCAGGCGGCGAGGACCTGCCCGTGCCAGGGTGGCAGCATCGTCATCGCGCGGACCGAAGAGCCGAGGTTAACGGGGGGACCGTCCGCTGTGAGAGACGTGAAGGCGTCATCGCGGCGGGCGGTCCACGATCTGATTGTTTGGTCCAAGCCCGCGGTAACCAGCCGGGACGTGCCGTCGCCGAGCCTCCCGGACAGCATGGACGTAACAGCGCCCGCATGTGCGCGGGTCAGCGGCGAGCGGGTGTTACTCCCGTCCCAGACCGTCACCGAGCCCGTGCTGTCCCCGATCGCGAGGAGCGTGCCGTCGTCGCGATCGACCGCGACGAGTGCCTGCGCCCTGGCATCCGGATAGGGGAGCTCGGCGATCATCTCCGGCGGCACTGGCTGCGCCTCGGGCAGCGCTGGATCTGCTGGTGCAGGCGGGGCCGGGCAGCCGAGGTCCCATAGGCGGACGGTGTTGTGGGTATCGACCGTGGCGACACGCGATTGCCCTCCTGGGATGGGCACTTCTGCCATCATCTGCAGGGCTGACGGGTGCTCGCATACCGGGTCACCGATGCGCTCTCCGGTAGCGAGGTCATGCCGCTGAAGCACGCCGTCGCGGTGTCCGGTGACCAGGCATGTGCCCTGCTCTCCATCGCGCCCCGTGATCACGAGGGCGGTGACCGGGTGTCCACGGCCCGTTGGCTTCGCCGGCTGGGGTGCCAGTCGCTTGAGATTCCACAGCCGCACGGTCATGTCGGCGCCGGCTGAGGCCAGCCGCCGCGGACCGCCGTGGCGCGGCAGCGCCAGGGCACGCACTGCCGTGCCGTGCCCGGGCAGGAACCCTGTCGCCGTGAGCCCGGAGCCATCGCCGGGTTGCTGCTGCTCCCACAGGCGGATCGTGCCGTCGGCCCCGCCGCTGGCGACGACGCTTCGCGTGTCGTTCAGCTGAATCGTCGCCAGGGCGGGAACCGGGCCGTCGTGTGCTCGTGCGAGGTCGCGCCGACAACCGGTGTAGGGGTCGTGGACCGCGATGCAGCCGTCCTCGTCGCCTATCCAGAGCCACGTGGACCCGTGGCTGACGACCGCGGCTACCGATGTCACCGCGCCGTGGCCGGCGGGCACGGCCACGTCAGTCAGACGCAGCGGATCGGTTTCCCACGTGGTGACGTGACGGCTTGTGGCAACGGCCACGCATTCGCCTTGTCGTCGCAGTGACCCAAACGCGCACAAGCTCCTAGCCGGATGGTCCAGTCGCGCGATCGACCGGTCGGCGACCCGTCCCGCGGCAGGATCCCACAAGGTGATGTGCCCGCGCCCGTCGGCGACGGCAAGGATGCTGGCGCGTTCGCCGTGCCGGACGAAGCCGGCGGCGCTGATCCCGCACTCGGGTTCTGGGAGCCGGTCATCCCACAACAACTCGTCGGCAAGGTTCCACAGCCAGGCGTGCCGGTCGCCGACAGCGGCCAGCACCTGTACGTCGCCGAGGACCGCTACGTCCAGCGTGGTCAGATTCGCCGGCCCGCGCATGCTAGTCGGCTCGCGGCGACCGGTCTCGGTGTCCCATACCTCAAGCTCGCCGGAGCGGCGGCCAATGATCACCAAGGTCCGCTCCCGGCGGCGCATGCAGGTAAGCGCGCGGATCTCGTCGCCTCCCTGCGGGTGGCTCCGCCGAGGTGTTCCGCCGACAGGCGGGCTGTTTAGCGTGAGATGCGGGAGGTCGCTTGATACTCGCGACCAGGTGACTGTCCATGTCGCAGCCTGGGTGGCAGGCCGCTGCGCTCGCTGAGCGCACATCCCGCGAACCACGGCCCGGTCCGCGGGGGAGGTTCCGGCGAGCAGGTGTCGGATCGGGAGGATGTCGGAGAACTCGGCGGGCAGCGGAGCACCCCTCGTCCAGGCCTGCCACGCCACCTCGGTCAGCACATCCATGTCAAGGTGGTCGAGAGTCTCCGGGCGCGTGAGCAATTCCAGGCACTTGCCGGCGGCGGCGTGACGTGGCAGGTTCCGCAAGGCGTACTCGCGGACAGAGCCCTCCGTGAGCTGGGCGGCGAGTGCCCGGGTCAGCGTACGCTGGCGCAGCGCGGCGTCGAGCGGACCGAGCCCGGTGCGCCCGGCGGCCCGGGTGAGCATCCGCCCCCCGAGATCCGCATTGATCTGGTACCCGATGTCCGTGCCGCTGGCTTCGGCGGTGATGTACGGCCCGGTGTCCGCCAGCAGCCCGTCCACATCGGTGTCGGTGATGAGCGCTGTCGGCGACAACGAGTTGGCCATCACCAGCCAGGCGCGACGTGGGACCGGCTCGGCGGTGCTGAGTGCCAGGGTCTCAAGCAGGGTTCCCGCCGTCCGGGAGCCGTGAACGAGCTGAGCGAGCGCGCCAACTGGCCGGTCCCACGCTTCCCCGCTCGTTGATGCATGGGCGGTGGCCGTAGCCCGGAGGGCGGGCGGGGCAGCCCGACGCGTCGGCTCCGGGTTCGACTGCCACTGCTTGAGAAGGTTCCTCGACCGCGTTACCTGGAGATGCCGCTTCCCCAAGTGCCCGGTTTGGATCTGCAGGAGCCGGTCCAGTTCGCGCTCGGCGCGCTCTCGCTGTCCGGTCTTCCACATCCAGCGGGCGGTCTGGAACCGTGCGTCGAGCGTGTCGGGGTGCCAGTGACCTGCGACGGCCGACAGCCTGTCGATGATCCGCCGTAGCTGCTGGATCGTCGTCCTTGTCTGCCCGCACTCGGCGCGCCAGATTACGACCCGCTGCCAGGTCCTGAGGATTTCGTGCTCACTCGCGCGCGGGCGCCGGCGCTGGTGCGCGAGCAGGGCGGCGAGCGTCTCGCCTGCCGCAATCTGGTTGCCGTTAGCCGAGTGCTGCCGGGTGAGGCTGGACAGCGTGGTCCGGACATGCTGGTGGCGGGGGCCAAGGGCCTCCACCTGGCGGTCCAGCAGGTCCTGCAGGGTCTGCACGGCACCGGCAGGGTCACCGGCCCTACCTTGCCAGGACGCCATCCGGGCAAGCGTCTTGAGTATTTCCCGATTTCGCGGTCCCAGGCCGGGTTCCGCCTGTTCCAGCAGGCTCCGCAACTCGGCGACGGCACCTGCGAAATCGTGCGCGCGGCCGATGAGCGAGGCGAGTTCCAGCCGGATGGCGAGCGTGTCCGGGTGCAGCGGGCCCGTGTTTGCTTCCTGCTCGGCGAGCAGCGCGCGCAGATCGTCGATGCCCTCCGTTCGCGCCCGATGCGTTGACGCGCCTCCCGCGAGCGATGCCTTCAAGTTCCGGAGATCCGGGTGGCCGACCCCGACGATGTCCCCGTACCGCTTCAGTACGCCCAGACGCAGGGCCTTAAGCTCGGCCCGCGCGGTCCTGGCCGCAACGTGGTCGCCGACCATCTCGTACCAGTAGGCCAGCGTGTTGCGCGCGGCGAGAGTGTCGGGGTTGTCGGTGCCGTACGTCCTGAGCATCTCGTCGAGGTTGACCCGGTGCCCGGCGACGGCGGCTGCCGCATCGCCCGCCTGGCCACGCCAGGTGGCCAGGCTCGCGCGAGTACGGCTGATGTGCCTGGTCTGGCCGGGCTGGTGGTCCTGGAAGTCGGCCAGCACGCTCGCCAGTTCGGCGACCGCCTCATGGACCTGGCCCGCTCGCGCCTGCCAGTTCGCAAGGCGTGCCCGGGTGACCAGCGTGTCGAGATTGTACTGGCCGAGCAGCGACGTCCGGTCGTGCAGGATCTTCTCCAGTTCGGTGACCGCTTCCGTCACCTCCCCGGTGCGGGCCAGGTAGGTGGCGTGGCTGGCGCGCGCCGTGAGGATATCCGGGTGGCCGTCGCCGAGAACGCGGTGATAGTCGCCGAGCAAGTCGGTGAATTCTGCCAGGCTTCCGCGCCAGTCATGGGTCATTCCCAGCCAGGACGCGGCGCGGGAGCGGATGCGCAGCGTATCCGGGTGGTCCGCCCCCAGCACGCATGCCGCGCGTTCGGCGAGGTCCCGGAAGTACGTGCGGGCATCAGTCGGCAGTCCCGCATCGCCGATACTCTGGCCGGCCAGCATCAGCACTGGATGGCAGCCGGTCTCGCGTGTCATCAGGTGGCTGACGGCGTGGCGGCGCAGCGCGTGCGCGGACCGCAGCGTGCCCAGTAGGTCGAGATCGATGTCAGCGACGATGGAGGGCCAGCATCGTTCCAGAGCGTCGGCGCAGACCCGTGCGAGCCGCGCGAGCTCTGCCGGCGCCACGCCGCGCAGGGCCTGCTCCTGGACCTGAGCGGGGATATGGACGGCGTGATGCGGCCCCGCAAGACGGACGCGGGCCAGGCTCAGCCGGTGCAGTGCCACGAGCCCGTCATCCACGTCGGTCGCATGCACGTCGCGTTCCATCAGCTCGCGCAGGTAGGTAATGACGGGTAGCGAGCGGAAGGTGTCCGGGGCGATCCCGTGCGGGCCGAGCAGGGCGGCCATCGACAGCAGCGCCCGCAGCATGCCCGGAAAGCGCCCGCCGTCCGCGCCCTCGACAGAGATCGAGAATGCGGCCGCGACCGGGTCCGGCCAGCCATCCGCCGCGTCGCCTGCCGCAGCGAGGCGATCACGGTACTGCCCGCCTGTCAGCCCGCGCTCGCGCATGGCAGCGGCTGCGAGGATCAGGGCCAGCTGGCTGCCGCCGATGATCGCCGTTATCACGGACGGGTCGTCGGCCAGGTACGCCATGTTCCCGAGCCGCTCTCGCAGGTAGGCCGCTGCCTCGGCCGGGACCATCTCCGGAAGCTCGGCCGGCACGGGGTCGAGCCACCCCCATGAAGACATCGGGTGATCGGTGCTCATCGTTACCTACTCCTTGTGCTGCGGCGGATCCGCACGTCGTTTTCGTGTCTTCCGCGCTGCCTCAGCTCCCGTCGCGTCCGGAGGGTCAGGCCTGCCGTAGATTTCATCGCGCATGACGGGGAGGGACTCGGGCGCGTGTATCCGGATCCGGACCTTGTTCGCGACAACCTGCATCACTTCCACCGCGATGTCATCCCCGAGCAGGATCCTTTCCCCTGGAGTACGGCTCAGGACAAGACCGCCAGGGCCGTTCGCCCTGTTCGACTGGTAGACCCGCTGCGGCGGTCGTCCCCGCCGGGCAGCGCTCTTCTGCTCAGCGGGCGGCACCGCCGCAGGCTCAGGCGTGGCCTGTCCGGGTTCTCGCTGACGGACTTCTCGAAGCGCGGGCGCGGCTGGGCCGGCGGGTTGGACGGACAGGACGCCAAGCTGCAGCCAGCTCTGCACGCTGTCTGGCAGATGACCGGAGAACCGCCGTTTATCGCCCTTGTAGGACAGGTACGAGGCGGCCAGGACGGCTCGTGCGGCGTTGGCCGTCATGCTCATGTCCGGCCCGGCCAGGGGGTCGAGACTACTGAACAGGAGCGCGTCTGACAGGCCGAGCCTCTGCGAGAGCGCGGCCAGCGCGGCTGTCCCGACGCCGTGACGGAGGTCTGCCGCAGGTATGTCAGGACTCGACAGCATTGCCTGCACCACAATGGTGGCGTAAAGATCGTTGGCGACGAACGCGCCGAGCATGGCCAGGGCCGAGTTGGTGTACATCTCCGGAGCAGCCACCTGGCCGTCAGGGCACCAGGACGGATCAGTCAGGGCCTGCTGGAAGTGAACGTTGCCGCCGGACAGGCCGAAATGGCGGGCTGTCTGGTCAGCGCTGACGATCACGCCGCGCGGCAGCGCGGGGCGCCGCGCAGGCCGGGGTTCGTCGGCGCCGCCGACAGGCGCGGCGAGGCCGTCGACCAGTTGAGCGACAGCGTCGCGGTCCATGTCGTCTTCGACTTCGCGGCTTGCCGAATCGAAAGCGTGGCGGAGCACGCTGGATCGGGCCTGATCCATCTGGTTGAGGGACAGGACACCCAGCAGGAACAGCGCTAGGTCCTCTGCCGCCGCGTCGGCACCTCCGGATCCGCCGTCAGCAGAGGCCGCCACCACGCCACCTGGCAGCAGATTCCTGGCTATCGCAGCGGACATCGGGTGAATCAGCAACCGGGCTCTGCGAACGCGCTCGCTTGGGCTCAGCGGATGAGGCCGCATCGCCAGCAGGGTATGCACACCGAGGCCAATGGACGCCGCGCCCAGGTACCGCAGGTGCCGGCGAATTGACGTCTGAATCCGCTGGACCTCCGCTGGCTGTGAAACCAGCGCTACGTGCAGCCACCGGCGAACGTCGGCAGCCCGGTCAGGCTCAAGGTCACCGACGCCGAGCTTGGCCTCCAGGTACTCGTCGGCCAGCGGCGCGACTCCCGCGAGGACCGCCGACCATCGGGTACCGCTGGGGGGAGCGAGCCATGCGTGCGGGATCTCGTCGTGGTACGCAGCCAGCGCTTCGATGTCGCCGTGCGCGTCGGCCGGCCCAGGCTGCGGGGAAAGCGCCAGTTGCACCGGAAACCGGTCCGGCTGCAGGTCCATCGCGAACATGCCGTGGCGTGACCCGACCACGAGACGGCTGCCGACGGTAGCTATGGTCTCGACTTGGATTCCCAGTGACACTGCAGGGCTGGCGTGCCCCGACGACGGGTTCACCAGCCGCAGCGTGCCGTCGCTTCCCACGACGGTGAACATGACGCTTCTGTCCGAAGCCGAAAGCGTGCCGATCCCGGCGACCGGGGACCCGTGCCTGACCGGCGGAAGCTCGTCCGCGCTGTCGCCGTGCATGCGCCACAAGACCACCGTGCCGTTGTCGCTGCCGCTCGCCAGCGTCTCGCCGTCTAGCGTTGACGCAACGGCAAGAGCAGTCACGGGCCTGGCATGCCCTGTCAGATCCCGCAAGGGCTGGCCGGTGACCGTATCCCACAGCCGGACCACCTGATCGTCGCCAGCGCTGGCGACCACCGTCCGGCGTCCCGGCAGCGATAGCGCCGCCAGCGCCCGGACCCGGCGGAGGTGCCGGGCGTACGGTTGGCGGACCAACTGCCCGGTAATAGGGTTCCAAAGTCGTACCGTACTGTCATCGCCACCGCTTGCGAGCAGCACGGCACCGCCGGGCGTCGGCACCGGCGCCATCGCGGTGACGGTGCCTGTGTGCCCGGATAGCTCGGTGCTGCGCGACAGGTCACTGGACGGGTCCCAGAGACGTACCGAATCCCCTCGGGCGCCAGCTAGCACAGTCCGGCCAGCCGGGCCCCGGACAGCAGTCAACGCTGTCAGCCGCTTTGGGTGCACGTTGAGCCGCTCGCCCACGGGCTCGCCAGTGGAAGAGTCCCAGAGCGACAGCGTGTCGCCGCTGCCGGCGGTCACGAGCAGCGAGGTCTGACCCGACCGCGGCAGTACCGCCAGGAGGCTCACGTTGGCTTCGTCGCCGCCGGCGATCTGATCCGGGCGCTGCCGCAACGGATCCCACACGAACACCGTGCCGCCGCTGTCTGCAGTCGCAACCAGTGCGCGCCCCCGGACGGCGGGCAGGCAAGCCATGGAGACCACGGGTTCCTCATGTCCCGCGAACGGCTGCAACTGCGGCTCACCGTTGCGCAGGCCGAGCAGATGGACGGCTTTGTCGTCGCTGCTGTCGTACGCGGCTGCGAGGAGCTCACGGCCGTCATTCCCGCGAACCGCAGTTATGGCCCGCGCCCGGACACCGTTGGCCCCGCCGAGCCGATAGCAGGCGACGCACTCCCCTGCGTCCTGGTCCCACAGGCGCACGGTTCCGTCCCAGGCGTACGACGCCAAAAGGGCCAGACGATCCGCCGCGAGCCCATCCTGGCCTGGCTGTGCCTGGGCCGTGAGCACAGCCAGGCTGTGTATCCGGTGCGTATGCCCCCTCAGTGGCTCGCCCACCATCTCGCCGGTCGCGGGCTCCCACAGCCGTACCAGGCCATCTGAGCCGCCGGTGGCGAGCAAAGCCGAACCGTCGGACCGGGGCACCACGGCGATCGCCGATACCGGGACGTCACGGCCGATCTCTCGTTCCCGGCGAAGGGTCATGGGGTCCAGCAAGAGCACCCTGTTGTGGCGCTTGCCGACCTGTGCCAGGAGCGTTCGCCCATCCGGCACCGGGACGGCGGCCAGGGCGCGGACGACGCCGACATTCTCGGCGAGCGGTCCTCCCCCAAATACCCGGCCGGTTGCAAGGTCCCACAGCCACACATTGCTGTCTGCGCCTCCGGATGCGAGCAGGGTACGTCCGCCGGGCAGGACAACCGCGGCAAGTGCGGTCACGCCTTTTGTGTGGACGGTCAGCACGTTCCCGATCCGGCGGCCCGTGATCGGGTTCCGCAGATGGACGGTCCCGTCAGCGTCGCCGATGGCGAGAACCCAGCGCTTGCCCATGCGGACTGCGGTCACGACGGCACCGGAGCCGTGGCCAGGGAACTCAAGATGCGCCGGACGTGCACGTGTGCGTGCCCAGGCCAGTCGCCATGCCCCCATTGAGTGCGCCTGGGTAGCGGTCACTGCTGAACGATCAGAGCCGGGCTGACGTGCCATCTCCACCGCCCGCATCACCGGCCGGTCAATCGGGCTGGCCCGCTCCAGGTCAGATTGGATCGTGACGGTCGCCGCAACAGGGGCTGGCCAGTCGGCCCGATCAAAGCTGATCGCCAGTACCTGCTCAGCGATCGAGCGCGGGCTGACATGGTCCAGCACGTCGGGCGCATCAGCCAGCACGTCCCACGCGTCGGCCTCGCCGACATGCCCAGCTAGATGGTTGACGAGATACGGGCTGAGATGACGAGCTAGATACGGGTCGGCAACCATGGCTCTGACCGCTTCGACCAGGGCCCGGACGATACCACGTCGCCAACCTGCCACTTCATCGGGCGGCGATGCGGCGAGCAGGTGGTCGGCGAGGACTCGGTGGGCGAGACGGCATACGGTCTGGCCATCCACCACGTCCACGGCCACATATGGCCCTGCCGTCTCGACCAACTCGTCGGCCGTTTCAGTCAGGTCTGCCACGCTCACGTCCGCGACGCCGTCGGCACGGGCTATTCCGGCGGCCACGGATGCCCAGATGTCATGGCGTACCGGAAGGCCCTTGCCACGTGACAAGGCAAGCGCGGTCAGGAGCAGCCGGGCTATCGGCGCCTCTTCGGCCAGGCGGTCAATGGCCTGGCCGAAGAGCCGCCGCTGTTCGCCGTCCGGGTCCCCGGCGTCCAGCGCGCCGATCAGGTCCGAGACAGACTCCGCGGACCGGGACACAATCCGGCGCCTGATGTCGCGGACCTCGGTGAGGACGACTCGCCAGTCAGTGAGCCGTTCCTCGGGATCTACCTTCAGCAGGGTTGCGAATAACGGATTGAGCGCCGCGAGCCTGGGGTCGCCGGCGCGGTCCTCGATCCGCCAGCCCTCATCGACCTGCTCTTCGCGGTTCGGAGGTGAATGCCCCACCAGGAGCGCCCACGCGATCTTCGCGTACGCATAGAAATCGGTCGGCCGTTGATCGGCAGCGTCATTCTGTCCCGACGCGTTCTCCGGCGCCATGTAGAAACGCGAGCCGATCTGCATTGCCGTGGCCGTCAGCCGCGTTGATTCCTCGGTATCTAAGGCCAGCCCGAAGTCCACCAGCAGCGGCTTGCCCTGGCTCACAAGGATGTTGCCCGGCTTGAGGTCACGGTGGGCCACGCCGAGCGCGTGCACCTCAGCCAGCGACTTGCCGATCTCTATGATCAAGTCCAGCCCCGCGGCCGGGTTCTCTCGGTACCGGCCATCCTTGACCGCACCGTCTAGCGATCCCTCATCTACCCAGGGCATCACGTAGTACTTTGACTTGCCCTGCACCCCCGATTCAATGATTGGCGGCACTGACTCCAGCCCGGCGGCACGCAGCCGCCTCATAATCTCAATCTCGCGCTCAAACCGCCCGGTGGGCTTCTTCTCACGCTTGAACGCAAATTTCAGGCTCTCGCCTCGGCGCCGCACGCAGTAAAGGAAGCTCTGCCCTCCTCCCCGGTCATGAGTGCCCTCCACAACCACCCACGGTTCGGGAAAAGACCTCGCCCTTCCTTCACGACTCATAGACCGGGCAGCCTCCGGCCCTGCGCGTCTGCGATCGAAGTGCCGGGCCTGGCTGCGATTCCATAGCTCAGCCCCACCGCTCCCGGCCTGCGATGGCCCCAGGCTCCGCCGGATCACCGTCGTCAATCGCGCGACGCCGTCATCGAAGCCATCGCCGAACAAGTCAACACGCTGCAGCGAGGAGAGCAGCCAACCACCGCCGAAGTCCCGCTCGGGAATCTCGCAGCCATCGAACCGCACCGGAATCAGCCACGGCTGCTCCGGCCGCCGCCGCCGCAGCTCATCCACCGCCAGCACAAGTTCCTCATTCTGATAACTCCTCGTGCGAGCAAGACTATGACTGGAAAAACAGGCTATGAAAACCATGGCGTTATCTGTGATGGCCTTACGGATCCTGATGCGCCAGTCCTCGCCCGGCCACAAATCTGACGTGTCCCGCCACACCGGGATTCCCGCGCCCTCCAAAGCCTCCTGCAGCCTGTTCACTTGCGCCGAGTCCTCACGCACATACGAGACGAATGCATGACCCCTGACCAGCCCAGGTCCCGCCGCCTCCGTGATGAACTTATCGGCCACCTTCATGCTCCTGTCGGCAATACACCATTCCGCCAAGGGTGCGGGCCGGGCAGTCGCCGCACATCGCGGCATCAGCTGCCGTCCAAACGCGAGGACGGCATACGAACCGGCTACCTCGCGCAACGCTTAGTAGAGCGACCTTCCGGCCACCAGCGCTCTCAGGCCACGGCGGGATCTTAGACCATGAACCTCGCAGAAGCGCTATACCTCTGAGCCGATCAAGACGAACCCGCTCCGGACCACTGCCACCTCGGCCCTATCGTTTCGTCCAAAGCATGGCATATGCCGGCTGAGGACGCTGGCGTAATCAGGTCAAGCACCCGGGTAGTCGCGAGCCTCTTCGGAAGTAATGCGCCGCCTCGCCTGGCCGAGGCTTCGAACTCGACTTCCCACCAGCGAGCAGGCCGACGAGACCATCAAAGTCCTCTTGCTCGTTATGGCAACCGGCTATCCCGCTGTCCGCCATCCGGGGGTAATCGTCGGCCGCGGGCCCAGGCTACCCGGTCGCATTGACAAACAGCCCGCTTGCCACGGTCCGGCACTCATGAACCGGACCAACCCACAGCGGAGCGCGTGCTTCATGCAGCGAGGCGCATAGCTCTGCGGCGCACCTGACCAACGGACGCCGAAAAGACAACCTGAACGCCAAAGCGCCGACAACCGACGACTCGACACGTGACCCAGAATCGGCAGGGAGTGGCGATCCCACATGAGGGCGACCACCGCGATGATTGCTGGGACAGACTGCCTGCCCGCTGTCGATGCTCGATCAAGCACGCTGCGCTGGTGGCCGCGATGATCCGGTGCGTCCTGGGTGGCGACCTCAACCGCGGTGACCTGATGGCTGTTTCGCCAACCGGCGGGCTACGCACGAGGGGATGATCGGCCGAGCGACGCTGGGACCGGCCTGCCGGTGAGTTTGGAAGTCCTGGACCTGGTCGAGCCAGGCTTCGGCATCTGGGCCGAGATGTCGGGGAGTCGGGGTCGCGAATTCCTGGGACGAGAGTCGGCGACCGTCCGCGTGAACGACGAGGCGAGTTGTGGTGGCACTGCCGCCGAGAACCGGAATCTGACTCGGGCGGGTTTGGTCCGGATGAGTCGCCGCCATAGCCGCGGGCGCTTGGCACTGGTGAATAACGTGCCGAATGGATTGGTAAATGTGGTCGCGTGGGCTTTAGAGGTCGAGGGCGGCACGGAGGGCGATGGTGACTTGTTCGAGGGTGTCGGGGTCGATGCGGCCGGTGAGGTCGCCGATGCGATCTTTGCGGACGGCGGTGATGCTGTCCAGGCGGATGACGCCGTCGATGGGGTGGGCGATGGGGACGGTGACGAGGATGTCGGGGGAGGCGCCGGTGGTGTCGATGGGGGCGGTGATGGCCCAGCCGGTGGCGGTGGTTTCGTTGAGTGCGTCGTTGCTGATGATGAGGGCGTGCTGGTCGCGTCCGGTGACGCGGCTGTGGATGACGCGGATTTCGCCTCGTCTCACGCGGCGGGGGCTTGGTCGGCTTCGGCGTCGTCGAGCCAGGTGCCGAGTTCGGGGAGGCCGGTGGCGGCGAGCTGGGTGCGGAGGGTTTCGTTGCGCAAGGCGCGGTCGACGAAGGCGGACATGTTCCCGCCGGGGCTGACTGCTCTGGCGGCATCGAGGGTGTGGGCGGAGAGCAGGAAAGTTGCCTTACGTTTGTCCATACGATCCACCATACTCCCAGAAGGCTAGTCGCTTGAAGTGTTCGCGGTCGTGTTCGCGGTCGCGGCCAGGGACTGGATCTCGATGATGACGCGGCTCAGCTCGTCGGCCCGGCGGGCGGAGACGCGGCCGGTGTAGCAATGGGTGAGGGCCTGGTAGTACCAGATCTGGGCGGTGGCGTCGGGTTCGCTGGACCGCTGCCACAGTGCCGGGCCGGTCTCGCGGAGGTCGGCGGCGATGGAACGGGCATTGTGGAGCTTGTCGCACGCGGATACGAGCAGCACGTCAGGATCGGCCTGGGTGGCGAGGTGCCGCAGGCAGGCTTCCTTGCGGTCACGCCACGGCTGCTTAGGCTGCCCGGGCTGTGCGATGGCGTCGGAGCATGCTGCGACGATGTCGCTTACTCGCGGGCCGAGTTCGGCCCGGATGAGTTCCCCGGTGGCGGTGCCGTCGTCGGAGTCTTCGACCGAGTCGTGCAGGAGGCCGGCGATGGCGGCGTCTTCGCAGCCGCCGTGCTCGAGCACGAGCGCTGCTACTGACATGAGGTGGGCCAGGTAGGGGATGATGCTTCCCTTGCGGACCTGGGCGGCGTGGAGCTGGCTGGCCAGGGTGAACGCGTGCTGGAACCGGCTAGTCAGTAACGGGGTGTGCTGGCGTTTCTTTCTGGCATGGCTGCAGGCTAGCCGATGCCGTCATGGCGCGGTTACCGGACGTAGACGCCCCGCCCTGGGGCGGTCTTGACCAGGCCCTCGTCGCGTAGCAGGCGGACCGCTTTGCGGATGGTGGCGTCGGCGAGCTGGGTTTCCGGGACGAGGTTGTGTACGGAGGGCAGCCGGTCTCCGCTCTTCAGCTCGCCCGAGGTGATGCGCCTGCGGAGGATGTCGGCTAGCTGGAGGTAGGTGGCTCTCTCCGAAGTGCGGTCGATGTCCACGTGGATGTACCGGTGTTTCCTGAAATTGTGCGCCTTGCTTCCGGGGACGTCGATCGTGCCGACGTGGGTGATCGACCGGATCTGGCATGCGCACATGCTGGATACGGCTAAGTACCGGGCTGACTGCCAGCTGATATTCGGCCGGTTTCTTGATCACTTCCCGTACGCCGGATTGCGGGGTGAGCAGGACAAGGTTGCCTGGCTGACGGACTTCGCTCGGACAAGGACCCTGTTCAGGGACTGCTTCAGCATCGAGATCGGCGGCGAGCCGTCAGCGAGCGCATGCCGAACTCACGATGACGGCTCGGATTGCTGCGTTGGCTGCCTCACGTGGTCAGCGGACCAATCCCGGCCGCGCCTGAGCCGCCCTGTGACGACGGTGACCCTTGCCCCTGGCACTGACCTCGCTGGCACTGACCTCGCCGTCGCTGGCGTCGATGATGTCGGCTAGCGAGGCAGATATACCGGTGGCGGAGTTGCTGCGGTAGGGGAGTGGGGGCCTCGGCAACTGGTGGCGACGGTGAACGCGCCGCTGCTAGGCCAGGTGCGTGAGCCGCTGCGCTTTGACCCGACGGCTGGAAATTCGTGGGGTGCGGCGGGGTCTCCGTCCCAGGACGCCGACCCCGACGTAGTGGCCACGGTGCTGACGGAGCAGTTCGGGAACATGGTCATCGCCGTGCAGTTGCGGCCGAGCCGAGACTCCCTCGGCGACCAGGCGCATGCGGCGAAAAGCGTGCGTCACGTGACAGCTGAGCTGCCCGCGGTGCTGGAGCGTCGCGACCGGATCGGCGGCGGTCGCTACGATCTAGCTATCCGTCGCAGGCGTCGCAGCGTCCGGTTAAGGACAGCAATTGGTTACAAGTGCGGCACAGCCCTCCTGCTCGTGCCTCGCGCCACTTGCCGCGCACCGTGCCTGACGCCTCACCGCGGCTGCCGATGCAGGTCTTACATGCTCTGAGCGTCCGCATTTGCTCGTCAGAGGCGAGCTCGGGCGTGCCCAGGCGCACTCCGTCCTCCCATTCGAAATGGCCACAATCGGGGTCGTGCCGAAGCCTCGGCTGCGCGCCGGTCCGGCTCCCGTCGCGGTGCACTGGGTAGACGACGTGCCTGATTTCAGGATGCATATCGTTCATCATGCGATCACCCCATGCGAGAACCCATCAGAGATCGCGTTCGTTCCTGAATTGCCCATCTGCAGATCCATCGCCGTTCCAGCCGTGAGTTGCAAGGTCCCGAGCGCCACCTTCGCGATAACTGTCCGGGCGAGAGCTTCCCGGTAGGTGGTCAAGCGTGCCCCGTCGCGTCAGGTTCCCGCAACCGGCCTTTCGCTTCGCTTCACCCCGGTCGGGCAGAGATCTTTCCCGGCTGCGGGCTCTAAAGGACGCCGACTTCGTCGGCTGATGCTCCGGCACGACCGTCGCACCCTCGCCTGGAGCAGGCCCGCCGGGAAACATCTTGCCTTCCCGGGGTCGGCCGGTGTGCGGGCTCCTGCCGCCCCGGCGCATGCCGCGTGCCCACCCGGGAGGCCTCGCCGCCCGGACAGCCACCTCAGGCATCACCGAAAGGACGGCAGAAACCTCATGCTCCCAGATCAACCCCAGATCGCAGCTACGACGCTCGCCCGCAACGCCACCCTGGATGACCTCACGGCGATGCTGCGCGAGCAGGATGCCCGCAAGCTCGACATCGTGGCTCCCGCGTGGGCTATCCGTGCGCACAACGGCCAGCTGGTGGTCGAAGGTACCGAGCCAGTGTCCGGCCCCGATGGCGTCACGCTGACCTCCGGCACCTATGTCCCTACCGAGGTGTGCGACCTCGGCCTGGCCGGCGGGCTCGGCATCCCGGCCGCGTACCTGCGCCGGACCCGGACGCAACGGCCGGCGCTGTACGACAGCAACGTCAATTCCTGGCTCGAAGGCGATCAGCGCAAGTTCCTCATCCGCTGCCTGCGCCCTGCCTCAGGCGAGGGACCCGGTGCCGCACGGGCGTTCCTGCCTGACGGCTGCAAGGTGATCGACAACCTGGACGTGCTGCTCGCCGCCCTGGAGGGAATCCGCCAGGCTGGAGTCCCGGTCGAAGTCGACGGCTGTGACCTGACCGGGCGGCGGATGTACGTCCGTGTCGTGTGTGACCTGGTCCAGGCCCTGGCCCCCGCGCTCTTGCGTGGTTGCCGAAGCCCGCTCACCGGAGCGGCAGGAGCTGACTATCCGGTGGTTTTCGCGGGTTTCGTGTTCTCGAACAGCGAGACCGGATGCGGCGGGTTCACGGTGACGCCGAGGCTCGTCGTCCAGGCGTGCCGGACCGGCATGACCATTACCCGCGCCGTCCGCAGCGTTCACCACGGCGGACGGCCCGGCGAAGGGGCCGTGGCCGAGCCGGGGAGCACGCCCGCAGACACCCTGGAGCTGATCACGGCCAGCACCGCTGATGCGGTGGCCGCGTTCCTCAGGCCCGCCTACGTTGATCGCGTCGTCCGCGCCATCTCGGCCAGGGCGGACCACCCGCTGACCGACCCGCAGGAAGCGGTGGCGATCATGAGCCACCGGCTGCGGTTCACCGAAGCCCAGCAGGCCGCCGTCACGGCCCAGCTCATCAACGGCAGCGACGCCACCGCAGGCGGGGTCATGCACGCGGTCACCAGCACCGCCCGGACCCTGCCGGACGCCGACGCCGCGCAAGACCTGGAGAGCCAGGGCCTGCGCGCCCTGGAAATCGCCGCGTCCCTCTAACCTCCGGTCCCTCAGCCAGGCCCGGTACCCGCCCACGGGTGCCGGGCCTGACCCGTCGGCACACCCGCGCCCTCCCATCCCGGAAAGGACCGATCACGCCATGCACGCAACCACCGAACTCACCGACGTCGCGGCCGAGACCAGCACCTCACCCGAGAACGGCACCCCCGCACAGACCGACACCCCAGCACAAGCCAACACCACCGTACCGGCCGACGCCGACAACCCCGAGGTTCTGGTCCCGGCGACCCGCTGCCTTATCTCGGTCGCCGACCTAACGGCACACCACGGCAACGTTCGCGAGGACCTGAACCTCACCGACGAGTTCGTCGCCTCGATCACCGCCGAAGGCGTCCGGATCCCGCTGCTCATCACCATGGACCCGGACGACGGCGGCTGGCGGGTCATCGAAGGCCACCGCCGTCTCGCCGCCGCCATCAAGGCCGGGCTCACCGAGGTGCCGTGCGACATCGACCCGAGCCGGGCCGGTGACGAGGCCGGCCAGTACCTGGACATGGTCCTGGCGAACTGCGACGCCTACCGCGCGAACTACGGCCAGCTCGAGGAAGCAGCGGCCCTGTTCGCCGCCCACGAAGCCGGCGCCAGCCGCACCCGCCTGCGCAAAGCAACCGGCCGGACCGCCACCCAGATCAAGACGGCACTTACCGCTGGCGCCCTGCCAGCCGAAACCCGGGTCCGCGCAACGGAAGCGAACAGCAACCTGACATTGGATCAGCTCGCCCTGCTCGCCGAGTTCGACGGCGATCACGACGCGACCGACCGGCTGCTGCAATCCCTGGCACACGGCTACCCGCTCGAGCACGTCGCCGAGCGCATCCGCCAGGACCGCGCCGAAGTCGCCGCGCACGCCCGGCTCTGCTCCGACCTGCAAGCCGCGGACATCCAGGTCACCGACGACCTGCCGCCCGGAGCAGCGTGGCTGACCAGCCTCACCCACGACGGTGACGGCCTCACCCCTGACACGCACGCCAGTTGCCCCGGCCGGGGCGCGATATTCAAGTCGTGGAACCTGCTCGACCCCTGCCACTACTGCACCAATCCGGCTGAGCACGGTCACGCGATCCGCCAGACCAGCCCCGCCACCACCCCCGACAACGACAACGACAACGACAATGACAACGACACAGGGTCCACCGGACCGGCCGATCCGCTGACCAGCCCAGGCCCGTCGCCCAACCCGGACCGCCGCCTGGTCATCACGGGGAACAAGGCCTGGGAGGCAGCCGCCGAAGTCCGCCGCCGCTGGCTCGCCGGCAGCCTGCTCGCCCGCAAGTCGGCGTCCCGCGAGATGCAGCTGTTCCTTGCGCGGCAACTGCTGCTCATGCCCGACCCGCTCCGCTCCGGCCTGGCTTCCGCCCGGCACAAGCCCCTGTTCACCAAGCTCACCGCCCGCGAGCCAAGCCAGCTCGAGCAGGAATGCGACACCGCCGCGGCCGGTCGGCTGTCCGTACTCGCTCTCGCGCCCGTCGTCACCGCTTACGAGCAGGCCATGACCGAAGCCGAAAAACGGGCGGAATTGCGTCTGATACAACATTCGGCTCCCTGGGACATTGGCGTATCCGCTGGTCGGAAGGGTGCTAGTTGCCGTTTCCGGAACGTGATAGATGGGTGTGCCAGTACCTCTTGTGCCTGGCTGCTGCCGACTCAACAATGTTGCATCTGATGTAACGGGGATTGGAGTGAGCCGAGTGGCTGGCCTGGAGGGTGCGGCGCATCTGGTGATGGCGGACGGGGTCGTGCATCTGGACCCGGCGCCGGCGGTGTTCGAGGGGATGCTGGAGGGGTGGGCGCGGCAGCAGCGGACCCGGTTCCTGAAGTGGGAGGCCACGATCAAGCCGCGGCTGTCGCTGGTCCGCCGGTTCGCGGCGTTCACCGGCCAGTACCCGTGGGAGTGGGGGCCTGCTGAGGTGGAGGCGTTCTTCGATCAGATCAGGGTGAAGAACCCGGGTTTCACCATGTCTGCGGGGCGGCAGTACCAGAACTCGCTGCGGATGTTCTGCAGTTTCATTACCGATGCCCGTTACGGGTGGGCGGCGACTTGCCTGGAGCAGTTCGGGCGGGCACCCGCGCAGATCCTGCACGAGTGGAACTCGGTCACCCACGTCAGCGAGTACGAGGGGCAGCCGGGACGGCGCCCGCTGACCTATGAGGAGGTCCAGTCGCTGTTCGACGCCGCTGACGGCAAGGTGGAGGAGATCCGGGCCCGGGGCCGCAAAGGCGCGCTGACCGCGATGCGGGACTCTGCGCTGCTGAAGACCTATTACGCCTACGGGCTGCGCCGTCAGGAGGGGTGCGGTCTGGACCTGGCTGACCTGCGCCGGAATGCGAAGGCGCCGGATTACGGGCGGTACGGCGCGCTGTTCATCCGCTGGGGAAAGTCTTCCAACGGCAGCCCGCCTAAGCGCCGCACGGTGTTCACGGTGCCGGAGATGGACTGGGTCGTCGGAGTGCTGGACCATTACCTGACCGAGGTCCGGCCCCGGTTCGAGGCCGGGGACCATCCGGCGCTGTGGGTGACCGAACGGTGCGGTCGGCTGTCCAGGCGCAGCGCGAACGAGGCATTCGGGACTGCCCGCGATGCTGCGGGGCTCCCGGCCGAGCTTGACCTGCACAGCCTGCGGCACTCCATGATCACTCATCTGGTGGAGTTCGACTACCCGGAGAGATTCGTCCAGGATCAGGCCGGTCACGCCGTCGCGAGCACGACGGCGATCTACACCGGCGTGTCGGATGAGTACCGCAACCGCCTGGTGCGGCGGAAGCTGACCGAGCGTTACGCGGGGCTGTGGGAGGACGATCAGTCGTGATCAAGAAGATGGGCTACCGGTGGAACCTGCGCAAGCTGATGGCCGGCCGGGACCTGTTCCAGACCTCTGACCTGGTGCCGCTGCTGGCCGAGCGAGGTATCTTCTTGTCCCGCGAGCAGGTGTTCCGGCTGGTCACCCAGCCGCCGCAGCGCCTGTCGATGGACACTCTGGCGGCGCTGTGCGACATCTTGGGCTGCGCCCCGAACGACCTCATCGAGATCGAGGTCGTCAGCGCGGGGGTCCGCAAGGTCGCGGGGGAGGCTTCCGGCCCGGTTCCGGCGGTGCGGCGCACCACGATCCGCAAACCCGAAGGGCTGTGACGCCGCCGTCGACGGCTGCCCGGCTGGCCCGGCAGGCGGCACGGCTGGAGTCCGCGATGACGGCGGCAGCCGCCCAGCTCACCACTGCGTTGCCGCTGCTGGGCACCGGCGATGCCAGGGCGCTGCTGGAAGCCGTGGTGCCCGGGGTGAGAGGCCCGGCGCGGTACCTGGAGGAGCTGGCCGGGCACATGGCCGCTCACCCCGCCGCGCTGACCTCAGGCGATACCCGTTGCCCGCTGATGGTGCTGCGGCTAGCCCATGTCCTGCACGACGCCGGGCACCTGGTCATCCGTCCAGGGTGCGCGCACTGCGGCAAGATCCGCGCGGACCTCAGGCAGTGGCGGCCTGAGGGGCGGGTCTGCGGCACCTGCGATAAGCGCTCCCGGAAGGGAACATGCGCCCGGTGCGGCGCCACCGGGGCGACGATCACGGCCAAGCGGCCCGAAGGCGGGATCTGCAGTTCGTGTTACCGGGCAGATCCGCAGGTCGTCGAAGAGTGCAGCGAGTGCGGCAAGGTCCGCTGGCCGGCAGTGCGGCTGCCTGGCGGCGGCTCGCTGTGCCGCTCATGCTGGAAGCGCCCCGCGCACACCTGCGTATCCTGCGGCAAGACAGCTCCCGCCGCGCTGCTCGACGACGCGGGAGCGCACTGCCATCAGTGCTACAGCCGCCATCGGCGGCCTCGCCGGCTCTGCGGGCGGTGCGGCCGGCTCGGGCCGATCGCGCGCAACGCCAGCGGCGGCCAGCCCGATCTGTGCAACAGCTGCTACCGGGGACCGCAGGCGACCTGCTCACGATGCGGGCGGATACGCCCCTGCCAGCGAGTGCATTCAGATGCGCCGATCTGCCGCACCTGCTACCAGCGGGACGGGCGGCCACGCGTGACCTGCACCCGCTGTCATCGTGATCTGCCGGTAATGGCCCGGTGGCCGATCGGGCCGGTCTGCCAGGCCTGCTACTCCGCGATCCTGCGGTCCCCGGCCGAATGCTCCCGGTGCCGGACATGCCAGCCACTGATCGCCCGCGACGACGACGGCAACGGCGTCTGCGGGCCGTGCTCCGGGCACGACGCCGACTACACCTGCCGCCAGTGCGGACGGCCGGGCAACCCATACGCGCGCGGGCGATGCGCCTACTGCGTCCTGGCCGACCGGCCCGAGACCTGCTGACCGGGCCCGACGGCACCATCTCACCCCAGCTGCAGCCGCTGGCCGGGGCATTCGCCCAGATCAGCCGGCCCTTCACCGCGATCCAGTGGATCCGCAGCAGCCCGGCCGCCAGGCTGCTCGCCCATCTCGTCGCCGAAGACCGGCCGCTCAGCCACGACCTGCTGGACGAACTGCCGCCCGCCCCCAGCCTGCACTACATCAGGCAGGTCATGGTGCAGACAGGAATACTGCCCGGCAGGGATGAAGATCTCGAGCGGGTCCCGTCCTGGCTCGAGCACCACCTTGCCGGCAAGCCGGCCGGGCACGCCGGCCTCGTCCGCCCGTTCCTGCACTGGTACCTGCTGCGGCGAGCCCGCAACCGCGCCTCCGCACGCCGTCACCCGGTCTCAGCAGGCGGTGACCTGCGCGGCCAGATCATGGTCGCCCTCGATCTGCTGGCCTGGGCCGACAACCAGGCAATCACCCTGGAGAACCTGCGCCAGGACGACATCGACCGCTGGCTCGACGAGGAAGACACCCAGCGCCGCAACCGCATCCGCGACTTCCTGGCATGGACCGCTGACCGCGGCCTCACCCGTAAGCTCACCGTCCCGCTCATCCCGCGCCAGCAGCCAGCGGACCTCCTCGGCGACGATGAACGCTGGCAACTGCTGCAACACTGCCTGACCGACGAGGCCCTGCCCGCCGACGTCCGGGCAGCCGGCGCTCTCATCTTGCTACGACCGCCACGCACAACGGATCCGCCACCTCAAAGCCGATCACGTGGTCCTGCGAGACAACAATGCCTACCTGACCGCCGGCCGGCACCCGATCCTGCTCCCGCCCCGCCTCGCAACCATCCTCACCCGACTGGCAGCCCAGCCACCACCCCAGCTCATGATCTCGCACGACCCCGCAGCACCGCGCTGGCTCTTTCCCGGCCGGATCCCCGGACAACCGCTCCACGCCCGCAGCCTCACTGCCCGGCTGAGCCGCCACGGCATCAGCGCCCGGCCCGCCCGCAACGGCGCTCTCATCGCCCTCGCCGCCGACCTGCCCGCCGCCATCATGGCCGACCTGCTCGGCATGCACGTCAGCACCGCCGTCCGCTGGGTCACCTACGCACGCCGCGACTGGGCCGCCTACCTCGCCATCCGGGCCGCTGACCAGAAAGAAAAGAAGCCGAATAGCGCACGGCCGCGATAACACCCCTCCACCAGTAGGCCGCAGTACCTGGCGCACCGACCGGTACAGCCCGTGCCCGCGCCGCGACGCCGGCACCTACCTGGCCTTCCTGGCCAGCCTCGGCTACCAGCTCTCCGACATCGAACGGGCCGTCGCGGACGGCAACAGGTACACCGGCACCACGCCGCTGATCGATGTGCTGGCCGGCGACGCGGACCCCGGCGAGACCCAGCCCGCAGCCTGACCACTCACCCCGCGCGAGCCGGGGCCGCCGGTGCACCTGCCGGCGGCCCCGATGCGCGTCCCCGCGCGGAACCGGCAGGCAGTTGCGGTTCAAACCGGTCGCCATCAAACCCTTCACGCAGAAAGAAGGCTCCCCGATGATCGCCCAGCCCGAGCGACTCCTGGACCAGGCACTCACCTTCGCCCGGCACGGCTGGCCGGTGTTCCCCTGCCAGCCCGGCAGCAAGGAACCTGCCACCAGGCACGGTTTCCGCGACGCCACCACAAACGACACCCAGATCCGGCAGTGGTGGCAACGGCTGCCGTACGCGAACCTGGCCATCGCCACCGGGTCACCCGGACCGGACGTATTAGACATCGACCAGCACGGTCCGGCGGGGAACGGCTTCGGGGCTTGTCACCGGCTCGAGGCCGCGGGCCTGCTCGACGGCGCGAGCGCGGTCGTGGTCACGCCGGGCGGCGGCCTGCACTTCTACTTCGCCGGAAGCCAGCAGAAGTGCGGACGGCTGTCCAAGCACTACGTGGACTTCCGGTCGGCCGGCGGCTACGTCCTCGCGCCGCCCTCGCACATCGACGGCAAGCGATACCGGCTCGTCGAGCGCGGCGCACACGCCGCGGGCCTGAACTGGCCGCTCGTGACGAGTCTCCTGGAACCTGCGCGCCGCCCGGCACCGGCGTCGCAGCCGGCGGCGTCGGTGCAGGCAAGCCGGCTGCTGCGCTGGGTGGAACAGCTCGAGCGAGGCAACCGCCATAGCGGCTTGTTCTGGGCTGCGTGCCGGGCCGCCGAGTCCGGCCATGAGGGCGTGCTCGATGCCCTTGCGGCCGCAGCGGCCAAGACCGGCCTTCCGGACCGCGAAATCACCCGGACCATCGCCTCAGCCCGCCAGTCGGCACGCCGCTGAACTCGGTGCCTGCGGTAGCGAGAAGCGGCGAACTTGGCAAAGGCGCCGGTGTCGGCGGCCTGGGCGACGATCAGGTGCCCGGCGTCTGGCGCCTGGTCTCCGTACCAGGACAGGACGTGGTCAAGGACCTCTGGCCGGCCGGGATGCACCTGCCAGGTCAGTCGCCGACCTGGTCGCTTGTTACGCGTTCCTGGTCCCCCTGCGGCTGCTTTGTTGTAACCGGCTGCCTGCCCGCGACCTGACCTGCGGCGACTTCCTCCCGGCGCTGTCAGCTTGCGCCAGACGGGCGGAGCGCGCAACCGGCCTCTCGCTGCGCTCGCCCGAGGCGGCCGCAGATCTTTTCCCGAAACCGCGGGCTGCGCCCGCTGGAAAACATCTGCGGCCGCCTCCGGACAGCCGGTTTGCGCGCCCTCGCCCGCCCGGCGCAGGCACCTGACCGCCGGGAAGGGCACCGCAGCCCAGGCCGCCAGCCGAGCGGCCGGCCCTCCCGCAGACCAGCACAGGGAGGATCCCATGAACCCGATCCAGATCACCATCACCGGCCGGCTCGGCGACGAGCCCCGGGCGTTCCGCACCCGCGACGGCAGCGACGGCGTCGAGCTCCGGGTCGCGGTCGACATCCCGTCCCGCAACGGGAGCGACAACGTGACCCGCTGGGTCAAGGTCACCGCCTACGGCCTGCTCGCCACCCGCACCGCCGAGTCGGTCCGCAAGGGCGACCGGGTCATCGTCCAGGCCGACGACTTCATCGCCGAGGCGTGGAAGAGCACCGACAGCGGTGACCCCCGAGCCCGCGTCACCGTGCGCGCCCGCGACATCGCCGCCTCGATGGCGTTCGACAGCCTCCGCACCGGCTACAGCGCCCGCAAGGCTGCCCGCGCGGCCGCCGCCAACGGCCAGCGCACCGACCTGCCCGCCCACGAGCAGGCCGAGGCCCAGGTTCTCGCCGGGGTCACCGCGTCCTGATCACGGCCGCCAGGCGCGGGCGGGCGCCGTCCCGCCCGCACCGGCGCTTCTTCTTCGCCTCTTCACCTGGAAGGAAATCGTCATGTCTATCTCGCCGGTCAAGGTGCAGGTGCGCGGCCCGGCCGCCCTGCTCGCCGCCGTGCCCTACCTGCTCGGGTTCCATCCTCAGGCCAGCCTGGTCGCTGTCGGCCTGCGCGGCCTGCGCGCCCGGGTCAGGGTCGTCTTCCGCTACGAACTGCCCGACCCGCCCAGCCGGGCCCATGCCGACGACATCGCCCTCCACATCACAACAGCGCTCAACCGCAGCGGCCTTCACACTGTCGCGATCATCGGGGCCGGTACTGGTCCTACCTGTGCACCGATCCGGCCTGCTGCCCGCCCGAAGGAGCCGTCCTCACCGGCGACCACCCTGTAGCGCGGGCACTCGCTGATTCCGGGCTGTCGGCTGCCGCCAGCCGGGACGAAGTCGCCGCCAGGATCGCCCCGGTCACCGGACCCGCCGCCGAAGCGATGACCCGAGCCACTCGGCAGGCCGAGATCGCCTTCGCCGCCGAGACAGCCAGCATCGGGCCTGACGCCACCCGGCTGGTCAGCCAGCGCATCGTGCACGACGCGATCACCGCCTGCCGCGACGGCGACACGATCTCCGATCCCGTCACGCTGGCCCGCGTCGCGCTCGCGCTGACGGATCTGGAAGTGCGGGATGACGCGTGGGCGCGGATGCGGCCCGAGCACGGCCCGGCGCACCTGCGGCTGTGGACCGAGGTGACCCGGCATGCCCAGCCCGGCTACGCCGCCGCGCCGGCGTCGCTGCTCGCATTCACCGCCTGGCAGGCCGGCGACGGCGCGACCGGCAACCTCGCGATCGACCGGGCGGTCGCCGACGACCCCGGCTACCCGATGGCGCACCTGATCCGCGAGGCGCTCACCGCCGGGATACCGCCCTCGGCCGCGGCCTTGTCGATGACACCCGAGGAGGTCGCCGCCAGCTACCACGCCCAGCGGCAGCGCCGCTCCTAGGCACCCGCCATCCAGGACGCGGGCCGGGACATCCCTCCCGGCCCGCGTCCTTCCGCATTCCCTGAGAGGAGAATCCAGATGTCCACCTCCAATGTCCAGCTCGACCGCATCCGCAAGCTGCTCGCCAAAGCCGAGGACAGCGGCGTCACCCCCGCCGAGGCCGAGGCGCTGACCGGCAAGGCCGCCGAGCTGATGGCCCGGTACGGCATCGACCGGGCCATGCTCGCCGCCACCCAGCCCGCCACCGACCAGCCCGCCGACCGCGTCATCACCATCGCCAACCCGTGGGCGGGAGTGCGCGCCCACTTGCTGTGCGGCATCGGCTCGGCAATGCGCTGCCAGTGCCTGCTGCTGTCCGCGCCCACCGGTGCCCGGGTGCACGTGTTCGGCTACGGGTCCGATATCGAGCGGGCCGAGGTGCTGTACACGTCGGTGCTGATCCAGATGAGCCACGGCCTGGCCCAGGCCGTGATACCCGTCTGGACATCCAGCCCGCGGGCGTGGCGGCGCAGTTGGCTGCTCGGCTACGCCACCGCAGTCATCGCCCGCGTCCGCGCCGCCGAAAGCCGCGCCGCCACCGAGGCCGACACCGCCCAGCCGGCCGGTGACGGCGAGCAGTCCGCCGCGCTGGTACTCGCGAGCCGGCAGCAGGTCATCGCCAGCCGCGCCAAAGCCGCCTACCCGACCACCCGCAAATCCAAGGTGACGTATTCGGGCAGCGGCTACCGCGACGGGTACGACCAGGGCAACCGCGCCGACATCGGCACCAGCCGCCTCACCAAGCAGGCCAAAGCCAGCCTCCGCTGACAAGAACTTAAAACCCGGCGGTCAGGGTCCATTCCCTGGCCGCCGGGGACAGTCAGCACCTGCCGGGGTAATCGTCCCCGGTGTCCTGTCTCTTTAGGGCTGAGGCAGTCTCATTGATCAGGTATCCGGCGTGGTCTCAGTTAGTTGAGACATCGGTCGGTTCGGTTCGTGTACGTGCGGCGACGGCGTCAGGGAAGCTGAGGTTGTTAACGGCGCAGCAATGCCTGCTGCCTCCCGGCAGGGGTTCTGAGGGTGCAGGATTTCCCGCACCAGCGTCGCCGCGTCGTTCCCGCAAGCGGGGACTGGCTGTAATTGCTGCTAGCCGGTCTTGTCAGATGCTGTGATAGCTACGCCGGCGAGTCCGGCCAGCACGATTACCGTCAGTAGAAGATATGTGATCGTGCCTATCATCGCGAGGAGCATCGCCAGCATGGTGACCGGTTCGGCATCGCTGGAGCCGCCTGCGATGTTCACGGTCCAGTAGAACGCGTCATACAATCGGCGCACGTCGATCAGGCCAGGGCCGATGCGGTCATCCAGTGCCGCGAAACCGCCGAGTTGAACGCTTATGAAGTAGGTGGCGCCCGCCATGATCACGAAGGCTGTAATGAAGGTACCCGCGTAGGCGAACATCTCGATGATCGCCAGGTTTCTGTTGTCTGGCTGCGGAAGCAATGCGGCTGGCCTGACGGCCTCGTCAAGGATGCGGCGGCGGCGAACATCGAGGTGGTGGAATGCCGCGCCGTAGGATCCGAGGACGACGTACGACATGAAAGACTCGCACGCCAGGAGGATGATGCCGATCATCAGCAGAATCCCCAGGGCCGCGCCCATGCCGCCGTAAAGATTTCGCGGCGCCCACGTGATTCCGCGCGGCAGGTGCGCGCCAAGTGCGAAGAACGCCGCGCTTGCGAGCGCTAGGCCCTGGAACTGGAAGAGGACCTTGTGGAACAGGGCCAGTACCCACCATGTCACCGCGCCGCGAACCGACCTCCGGGGCAGTTTTCTCATGTACCGGGCGAGTCGGTAATCTTTCAGGCCGAACGGGAAGAAGTTCGCATGGCATACCTGAAGTAAAACTTCCATGGCAAGCACGGTCTGCGGCTTGTGCCTAGCGAGATCTTCGCGGTACTTCCTGGCATCGTCGCGCAGCCATCGAATGGAATTCGAAATGGATGTCAGCTTGAGCAGCGTGACCAGGCACAACAGGGCTGGGATTGTCACCATCGGCTACCCTCACCGGCTGTCGTCTCGCGTATGGCTGAGCGGCATCACACATGGATTCGCTGGACATGAACCAGGGGAGGAATGCGCGGCGGCCCGGTCCGTTCGAAATGGTACCTGCAAATCGGAGCCGGGCTGGGCCGCCGGGCAATTCTCAAGATGAGTGACATCGCGTGTTCACCCGAACGGCGAGCGTAACAGCCAGTGCCGTTTCGGCGCTTCGCCGACTGGCCTCAATGATCAGTAAGGCGAACTGCCCACTGTGCGTCTCACCCGTCTGAGGCACCGCAGCTGCCGAAGACGCTCATGCCTCACCATCAACGAGACGACGGCACCCGGGTACCGGCGGAAGGCCGTCGCCGGGTCCGGCACCGGAGGTGGTCACAGAGTGTGCGGGGGTCGCGGTGGTCCCTGGCACGGGGCCGGCGTGTCCTGGCTTTGTCAGTCTCGCAGGCGCGGGCGGGAGCGTGCCTTCCGCCGCCAGGACACGCCCCAAGGCCCCGCACCAGGGACCACCGCTCACGGAGGCACGCCAATGACCGCCATCATCACCTCAGGCATCACCTTTGACACCGGCGGATGCGGCCCCGACTGCATCTCTATAGACGGTCGGTGCTGCTGCTACAACTGGGAGCTCACGAGCTCCACCTTCAGTGACCCCGCGCTCGACAGCTTGGTGCCGCCCTACTAAGGGGCGGCTCACGGCGCCTGCCGGGCTCGCCGCCCGGCAGGCGCCGCTGGCTGCTGCCGGTCATGCACGGTTCTGATGGCGGGGCGCTCGATCGGGTCACAGCCCATCTCGACCTGCAGCCCCACAAGCAGCGCGGGTAACCATGACATCAGCCTTCCGCGGCCTGTTGTCATGAGTAGGCCTACTCAAATCCCCGGGGCCATTCGCGTCGGCCAGGACGCCGGCGAGATCCTCGATCCGGTCGTGGCACTGGCTGCATGGCACAGGACACCAGTCACCACACCGAAATCCTAGCCCAGGAAGTCATCACCGTTTCCCTGAGCCATTCTGACCACTTGCACAATACGATCTCCATAGGCTCAGCCAGTCAGCATTTCCTGCACACCGTTGCATTACAATGATGATGGTCAGTTCAGCGGCGTGGAACGGTCTCAGGAATGCTGTCGATATTCAGCGGCTATGACCCTCGGTATCTCACGAGGGCGGTAGCGGCCGGCCGGGAGAATTACTACCTGTCCGCCGTCGCCGAGCATGGTGAGCCGCCCGGGATCTGGGCCGGGTTAGGCTGCGCCGAGCTGGGCCTGCCGGTCGGGTCGCAGGTGGACGGGCCGGTGCTGGAGCGGCTCTACGAGCACTTCATCGACCCCCGCGATCCGGGCCAGGCCAGGACCCTGGGACGCGCTCCGTCCAGTTTCGCCGATGACCGGGACAAGGCCGATGCCCGGATCGCCCGGCTGCTCGACGCCGAGCCCGATGCCACGAGCGAACGCCGCGACCAGCTCATCGCCCAGGCCCGGCGTGACCGCCGCGCGACGGTGTATTTCTTCGATGCCACGTTCTCGGTACCGAAGTCGGTGAGCCTGCTGCACGCCTCGTTGCAGGTCAGGGCACAGCAAGCCCGCCAGCGCGGCGACCTGGACGCGGCTGAGGAGTGGGACCGCCGCGCGCAGGTCGTGTGGGACGCGATCATGGCCGGGAACCAGGCCATGCTGGATTACCTGCAGCGTGAGGCGGGGTACAGCCGGGCGGGTTACCACTCGGCGCGTTCGGGCCGGTTCGCCGATGCGCATGAGTGGGTGATCGCATCGTTCGCGCAGCACACCAGCCGGGACAGCGACCCGCAGCTGCACGTGCACAACGCGATCTTGAACCGCGTGCTCAGAGACGACCCCCTCGCATCGCGCCCCGCCGACAGGCTGTCCTGGCGCACCCTCGACGGCGCCGGCCTGTTCGCCGCTAAGCCCGCCGCCGGGGCGATCGCCGAGCGGACGCTCGGCGAATACTTAAGCGACAAGCTCGGCGTGGAATGTATTGCGCGGACGGATGGAAACGGCTGGGAACTCGCCGGGATCACCGCGGAAATCCGCGACCAATTCTCATCCCGCCGACACGCGATAGAACCACGGCTGCAAGAGCTCATCGCCGAATACAAACACCGCCACGGAAAGGCACCGCACGCACGGGCACTGTGGTCGATCGCGCAATTCGTCACCCTCGACTCGCGGCAGCCCAAGGCACATTCCGCGCCGTCCCGCGCTGAACTGCTCGCGCGGTGGGAGGCGCAGTCGCGGGCGAACGAGGTGCAGGCGCTCAGCGACATCCCCGGCGCGGCGCTCCGCCGCCGCGACCCCGGCAGCCACCCGCCACCAGAACCGTCGGCTGGCGCGGAGATCGACCGGGTTCTGGCAGCGGCGGTCGCCGATGCGCTGTGTTCCAAGTCGGTGTTTACCCGGCACGAGCTGATCCGCATGATCAACCGGCACCTGCCTGATTACCTCGGCGGCCTGTCCGGCGCCCAGGTCACGGCCCTGCTGGAGGAACTAGCCGGCCGCGCGCTGGCACCCGGCGGGCCGTGCGGAACCGTGCTGCTCACCGCGCCCGAGATGGTGCCGGTCCCGGACGCCTACCGGCGGGCGGACGGGCTGAGCCTGTGGCGGCGGCACGGCGCCGAGGTCTACACCACGCGCGGGCAGCTTGACACCGAGACGCGCCTGCTCCGCGCCGCGGCGCAAACCGGCGCACCCGCGGTCGCGCCCGGACGCGCCGCCGCCGCGCTCGGCGCCGACCAGGCGCGCATCGAGGCCGCGCTGTGGCGCGAGCACGCGCCGCCCGGCGCAACGGCGGCGCCCGATGGCGCGGACGGGCCGCTGTCGAGCGCGGGGCTGACCGATGACCAGGCGCAAGCCGCGTACGGGGTGCTGACCTCGGGGCGCGCGATCGACATCCTGATCGGCGCGGCCGGCACCGGCAAGACCCGGGTCGTCGCCCTGCTCGCCGGGGTCTGGGCCAGCACGGGGACCGGGCGGGTGATCGGCCTGACCACGTCCACGAACGCCGCCCACGTCCTCGCCGCCGAGGGCATCACAGAGACTTACAGCCTGGCCGACTTCCTCGGCAAGCTGGCCGGCACCGAACGGACCAGGGGACACCTGCCCGTCCGCGCCGGTGACCTGCTGGTGATCGACGAGGCGTCGATGGTCCCGACCAGGGACCTGGCCGCCGTGGAGGCGATCGCGGCCCGGTGCGGCGCGAAGATCGTGCTCACCGGCGACACCGCCCAGCTGTCGGCCCCGGAGGCAGGCGGGGCGATGCGGCTGCTGGCCGGCGAGCACGGCTACTACCAGCTCGGCACGGTGCAGCGGTTCGACACCGAATGGGAGAGCCAGGCCTCGCTGCGGCTCCGCGCCGGCGAACAGGACGTGCTCGCCGAGTACGACCAGCGCGGGCGGATACTGGACGGCACCCGCGAGGAAATGGCGGCCGCCGCGTGCCGCCGCTGGCTCGGCGACTACCTCACCGGCCGCGACACGCTGCTGCTGGCCACCACCAACGTCCAGGCCGCCGAACTGGCCCGGCGTGCCCGCGGCGAACTGGCCGCGCTCGGCCTGGTCGGCAGCGATGACCTGGCCGAGTTGTACGACGGGAACGTCGCCGGGCCTGGTGACCTGGTGGTGGCGCGGCAGAACGTGAAGATCACGGCCGGGCAGCGGGGACGGCGGCTCGCGAACCGCGATGTGCTGCGGATTGACCGGTGGGAAGAGATAGGAGAGGAAAGACTGGCGGTAGTACGGCGGCACCTGGGTCCTGATCGGCGCACCGGGCTGGTGCGATGGTCCAGGCCGTTCGAGCTGCCCGAGACTTACCTGGAGCAGCACGCCCAGCTCGGCTACGCCGGCAACGTGCATGTCGCTCAGGGCCGCACGGTGGACACCGCTCACCTGGTGGTCGATGAGAGCGCGGGACGGGAGGCGTTCTACGTCGGGATGAGCCGGGGGCGCAGGCAGAACACCGCCTACGTCGTTCATGAACGCACGCGGATCTCTGATCCCTCGCCATTCGTCCGGCCCGCGCCCGATATCCGTGATCCGGCGGCCGGCAAGCGGGAACCGTGGCTGATGCACCGGTTCGCCGTGCTCGCGGAGATCCTGGACCGGGAGCAAGGTGAGGTCGCTGCGACTGAGGTTCTCCGGCAGGAACTGGAGGACGCGTCGAGCCTGGCGACGCTGGCGCCGATCTGGGTCGATGTCACGCGGGCCTTCGCGGCCCAGGCTCACGAAGGCCTGATCCGGTCGTTGCTGGCTGCGGAGGTGTGGGAGCGGTACGAGTCCGATGCGGAGCGGGGGACGCTGACCCGGCTGCTCCGAGCGGCTGAGCTGGCCGGGCATGATGTCGATGCGGTGCTGCGGCGGGCGGTTGGGCGGCGCGGGTTCGAGGGGTCGCGGAGCGTCGCGGCGGTGCTGCACGGGCGGGTGCGGCGGATCGTCGGCACGGCTGAACCCGCCGCTTCTGGCGGGTATGGGGCGCGGACGCCCCGGATCGACGACGCTGACGCGGCTCGGCTGGCTGCGGACCTGGCAGAGGCGATGGATGCCCGGGCCGGGGTGCTGGGGGAGCGGGCCGCGCTCGACCGGCCGGTATGGGCGCTGCGGTACCTCGGTGACGTGCCAGGCGATCCCATGGAGCGGGAGGAGTGGATCCGCCGTGCTGGGGCGGCGGCGGCCTACCGGGAGGAGTACGGGTTCGACAGCGAGAGTGAGGCGATCGGACCGGCGCCGGAACGCGGTTCACCTGAATTGCGGGCTAGCTGGCATGCCGCTTACACCTCGCTTCGCATGCCGGAACTGGAACGGCAAATTGCCGCCGCTGCCGATGGCGAGTTGCTCGCCCGGCGTTCGGCGTATGTGCGCGAGACCCATTGGGCGCCGCCATACGTTGCCGGGGAACTGCGCGAGGCCTGCATCGCCGAGGACACGTACCGGGCCGATGCCGTGATCGCGTGGCACCGGGCCGACGCGGCGGCCGAGCCTGATGCGCGCGACTCGGCGCAGCTTGAGGCGCAGGGCTTGAGCGCGCTGGCGCAGGAGGTCGGCGCGCGGCGCGAAACGCTCGCCGAGATAGACGAGGCGCGGCGGTCCTGGCACGCGGCAACCGAAGAGAGCCGGCAGCAGGCGCTGGTGGCCGACAGCGAGCTGCGGCGACGGCATCCGGGGATCGACCTGCCGCTGCTGCACTCTGCTGAAGAGCTTGCCGCCGAGCCCGATCAGCCTGGGGCGGTGCCGGTCACGCAGCCAGATCCTGAGCTTGATGTCAGCGGCGCTGTTGAGCTGGCCAGGCAGGTCCATCAGATCATCGCCGAGCGAGAACAGCAAGCCAGCCAGGAGGCCGAGCTAGACAGCGACGACGTGATGCGGCAGCGCGAGGCCGACGCGCTCGCCGAGCCTGATGCGCGGCGGAGCGCGGTGTGGCAGGAACCAGCGCCGAGTCGCCGTGCCGAACTCGCGCACCGTCAGCAACTCGAGATGGAGGCTGGTCAATGAAGGATCACGTTGACGTCGATGAGGACGCGCCGCCAGCGGGCACCGCCATCGTGCGGCCGATGCGACACGTCAAGGCTGTGAGGGAACGACATGCGGAGCAACTCGCCGCCCGATCACCGGACGGTGAATCGCGCTCGGCCCGCGCGTGGAGCTGGGCATTGGGCGAAACGCCGATCGCGCCAGTCACCGATCGGGTAACTGTCGTTCCGCCCAGCCGCGCCGACATCGAAGTAGAGATCGGCCAGGCCGAAGAACGACGGCTGCGTGGCGACCGCGAGCACCGCGCCGATGGCGCCGCGACATTGCTCCGATGGCTCATCGGCGAGGATGATCACCTGCCGGTGCGCGGTCCGAACCGAGGCGAACTCGTTGGCGGCTTCGGCGGCGTCGTTCGTTCACCAGCGGAGATAGCAGATCTGATCGGCAAAACGTCCAGATCCACATGCCAGCCGAATGACAGCACAGCGAACGTGAGTCTCAGCGACTCGGACAATCGCGGGGGCTTCACTGCCACGCTCATCTGGGTCCTGAGCCGTGACACCAGGGCACCTATATCTGGGGAGCTGATTCCCAGGCCGACGACGCACGATCTCAAGGTCGAGCGCCTGGGCGCGCGGGACATGATCGAACGGCGATATGAGTTGTACAACAGCGGTCTGTCAAGCAATTACTGCCTTGGCGTCAAACGAGCTGTCGACTGGCTGCTCGGCGACTCGCCTCATCCAATCGACGCTGGTGCCGCCTCGTGACCAACGGCCGGTCTCAAGTCGGCCAACCCATCGTCCCTGAGTAGGCAGCGGAGCAGACGGATTGCTAACTGACGCGCTCTGCATCGAGGGAGTCAGGGTTCAAATCTCCTCAGTGCCACGCCGCCGCTCCACGGCGGCGCCACGAGAGCTGGGCCGCGACCTTTCTACCAACTAAGTTCCAGCAGGCCAGTGGCCATAAGGGGTCTGTGGCGCGGTTGCCTTGGCTTGATCGGGAGCCAGAGCGGGAGCCAAGTGAAGCGCCACGAACGTGGGTGAGACGCGGCTATGGCGAAGATGGCATCTACTTCGATCATGTCGGCGACTGCCGGGATGACCGCAACCACAGCGGCTGCGCCGGCCACTGGCGCGGTGTTGTGTCGCGGCTGTACGCGTTCATCTCGATGTGCTCACTGACGGCGGCGTGGGCAGGCCGATGAACGGCTGAAGGCTTGGCTAGAAATGGCAAGAGCACGGCCAGGTGCTCTGCACGTCGGTCGGGACGCCGCCAGAGCCGCACAATGTGTGCAGCGACTTCCGCAAGGTCACCAGAGCCGCAGGGGTCGGCGACCGGCGGGTTCCGAAGGAAATGCTGGAGCTCGTTCATCTGCCTGATGAGCCGCATCGACCTACCTGCTGAGACGATCGCGCGGCTCGCCAGCCACAGCCCCACCCGCACCACTGAGGTCATCTACCGGCGAGAGCTGCGACCCGTCGTCACAACCGGCGCCGAGGTGATGGCCGTTGGCGTCACATCAGCATTGCGCAGTCGACGGCTCTCGTCGTGGCACTTAGCCTGCCAAGTCGCCTCACCGGCTGTAACTATGTCGTTGTAACCCTTTCGTGCTGTCGGTGGCAGGTGCCAACATGGCTCACGGAGGTACTCCTCAGAGACGGGACAGGTGACCAGTCGTCACGGCGTTGGCTAGACCGTCCTGCTGTAAGTTGCCGTCTCTACTCGGGGATTGCCCGCCGCATGTGGGCTACGAACTGTCGGGCGGAGCCGGTCTTGCGTAGAGCTGTTGTGGCAGAATTACAGCGGTGTAGTCCGGCGTGGCGAGGGGGTCTTACGACGACGTGAAGGCCTCGGCGTTCGGTTCGGACGGGTCGGCCAATCAGGCCAAGCTAGCGCAACCTTGGATGCTAACGCTGCTGGAGAGCGAGCTTCCTATTCGCGCGCTTTCCATGATTGCGGCAGCGGACAAGCGCTCTGTAGATCCAATATACGGCGCACACAGATGGTGGGCTCGGCGTCCGCCTGCACTAATGCGTGGCCTTCTCATCGCTTCCGCAATGTCCGCTAATATCTCCGTTGATGACTTCTGGGAAATGTATGCATCCCCCGCTAAGATTTTGCTTGGAATTCGAGTACACGATCCATTCGTAGGCGGCGGATCGACTCTTGTTGAAGCAGCCAGACTGGGCGCCGACGTGTCGGGTGGTGACATTGACCCACTCGCAGTCGAAATTGTCCGTCACGAACTCCAACCGGCATCGGCTGAAGAAATCCGCGAAGCGGGCGAAGAGTTGCTCTCTTTTCTACGAGTCCATTACGACGACTTGTACCCAAGCGATGTTTCAGCCGAAGTGCCTTTGCATTACTTTTGGCTGCATGAAGTCACGTGTCCCGCCTGTGATCACTCTGGTTTGCTATATCGAAATCTCATCTTGGTCAGAGATGCACAGAAACACGGGGCCGTGGTGCGCGACCATCCGCTCACGGTCTTTTGCCCTGCCGACTTGAGTGTTCATGATCTCACCACACTCGACGAGCGTGAACTACATCACAGCGGGGTTCGATGGAGAGTTGAGGATGGAACGTTCATCAAATTCCGATATGTTTGCCCCCGCTGCGGTCGCAAGTCGAAACATAGCGAACTGCGCACGGGGGTCGCGTCACGGCGTCTAGCAGCAGTAGAGGTGACGGTCGAAGGCCAGCGAAGACGGCTCAGAGCCGCGTCTGAATCCGACTATCAGGCCATCGCCGAAGCGAGAAGGCATCTCCAAAAAAATTCACTTTTGCGATTGCCGCGAGGAAAGCTCAAGTCTGATCGTCGGGACAGCCGGCCTGTTTGCTATGGCATTGAGATGGCAACGCAACTGTTCAGCGAACGGCAACTGGTCGTTTTTGGCGCAGCAATGGGTTGGATTTACGATGCGCAGCTCAAGGAACCAGTCAGACGGGCGGTAACTCTGGCTATCTCTAATGCGCTGGCGACCAATAACAAACTCTGCGGATATGCCACTGACTACGGTCGCCTGTCTGCACTCTTTTCCGTCCGAGGTTTTTCTCTCCCAGCATTGCCTATTGAACTAAACCCGCTGCATCCGGAGGGCGGCAGGGGTACGCTTCGGCATTGTATCGATAGGGTCGTCAGGTCCTCCAACGGTGCCGTCCAACGTTATGTCTGGTCAATGCCGGATAACGGGCCGAAACGCGTCAAGCTTTCGTTGTCGACAGGCACTCCCGATACTCAAGCCGTCCGAGTCGTGAGTGCAGCAGATCAGGGCGATGGTCCACGAGCCGACCTTTGCATATTCGATCCACCATATTTCGATTACATAGCCTATAGCGAGTTGTCTGAATTCTATCGTGTTTGGCATGAGCAGACCACCGACACTAGCTCGCCGCTCCTCCCTCATGGCGACAACCCAGCCGAGCAGTTTGGTTTTGATTTCGCCGCGTGCCTCCGGGCGACGCTGAGTCGACTGGCCGAAGGGCGTCCACTGGTGTTCACATATCACTCGGCGAACCCGGATGCTTGGCGCGCGATAGGCGTAGCTCTAGACGACGCCAAGCTCGCCCTCACCGGCCTCTGGCCTGTGAGGAGTGATGGCCACATGGGCCATCACTCTCAACCGGGCAACTGTGAGTGGGACCTAGTGGTGTGCTGCAGGAGGATCGGGGAGACGACTCCAGCCGAACTCACAGCCTCGGTCGAGGGATGGATTAGCACAGTTCGGCCACTTGCGGTCAGCGAGAGTGATAAAACCAATATGACTTTGGCCCACGAGATGGCCAGCTCGCGCTTCGCCGTTCTTAGCTCCGATGGAGGTAGCTCCCCCCGTGACGCCCGATGAACGCCGTCATGTCATACTGCAACGCGGCCAGCTGACGGATGGCAAGGCACGACTTTGGGTACGTGACGAGTGGCGGCTATTCGACATATGGCAGGTCCCTGTCGAAGCTTTGTTGCTTAACGCCGATAACTATCGCTTTGCCGTTGAACGTGCTCTGATGGAGGAGAAACTCGGACATGAACTCGATCCAGAGAACAATCCTGACGATGAGCTCGCGCTAGAGGCCATCCTTCTTGACGTTGGCTACGACGTAGACGGCGATCGAGTAAGCAGCGGTAGGCCGAGCAAGGATTATGAGGCGCTCAAAGCAGATTGGCTTCGTCGTCGACAGGAATCGCCGCTGTGGATTCGCCCTGACGGCCTAGTGCGAAACGGCAATCGCCGTCTGTCGATGCTCAAGCGTCTTCAGCGTGAAGAGGGGCTAGAGGGCTACGAATACGTGGACGTAGTAATTCTGCGCCCTGATGAAATAGACGAAGTAGCGCTATTCGACATGGAACAGCGTGAACAGCTGACCGAGAATCTGAAAGTCCGTTATACTGACATTAACCTGCTGCTGGCGATACGTGCCGCCGCCAAGGCAAGGGGGATCATCTGGTCCGAAGCGCAGGATGTCGACCGCGTCGCGGGTGAACTTCAGCACATTATCGGGAACGACCAGCGGTATGCTGTGGTTCAGCTAAACGCCATCAAGTATATGGATGCATATCTTGATGATTCTGAACAAGCTGGGCAATATCACAAGTTGATTGGCCAGATCGAGCGGTTCCGTGATGTTGGCAGAGTGATGGTCCAAGTCGAGGATAGTTTTCCAGACGACGCGGTCGACATGCTACGGCTGCTCTTTGCGGCTATTCGCGCCGGCCAGCCACACGGAACAATTCGCGAACTCCGCCGCATGTTCCTCCGAGATCGTGACCGTTACCAGATACTGGTTACCGAAGTCGATTCAATTGAGGAGGACTTGGAAGTAGTAGGCGGCAACCCAGACGAACTCGCCGACCCCATTGGCATCACGCCGGAAGAATCCGAATCGGCAGAGGAGGACGGGGACGAGATCGAACCCCCCGGCCCCAATGTTCCGAATTATCCGAAACAAGCGGTAACGGATGCTATTGAGAATGCGCTTGACGGCTACCAAGCTGCGCAGACCGACGACGTGATCAAGACGCTGCGACAGGTCCGCAACAGGCTTGACGTACTGACCGATGACCGTCACATGCTGGAGCAGGCACTAACATCGGACAACGGCGAGCAAGTACGTGAGGCGTTCATGACCGTTGTCGACTGGGTCGACGATCACCGGATTATCTAGGATCGCTGTAGTGTCAGCAACCGTGCCGGTAGACCTTGTCGTCGAGTCTGATGATCTCGTCGTCACTGGTCCAGCTACTCTCACAGATCGGCGTTGTCGGCTCTTCTTCAAGTCGGTTATCGGAGCCACCGAAACTAAAACCGGCTGGCGCTGCCCACGGCGACACGTGCCACTGGCAAGTCACATCATTCGGGTTAACACTTTTCTCGAACGTTACGGCTACCAAGTAACACGTCATGGTGTGGTTGACAGAGAGGTTATCCGCGACCTCGAACGCCGCCGAAGTTTCGTCCGGACTCAAGAGGCTGCTACTGCTTTTCGATCCGGCACAACCCTCTTCGACCTGAATAGCGTCAAGAACAAACTCGCCGATTTTGGCTGGTCTCCGGCACGTGCCCTGCGTCCCCATCAAGAAGAAGGCCTGGCCCACGCGCTAACTGCGGCGAACGCTGCCAACTTTTCAGTCCCGGGATCAGGAAAGACCGCAACTGCTCTAGCTGTCGCCGCCTCACATCTCTCTACTGGCACTGTCAGTTTGGTTATCGTTGTCGGTCCCTTGGCATGCTTCGGTCCATGGCAGCATGAGGCTCAGGCTGCGCTCGGCAGCACACTGCCCACCCAACGTGTTCGCGGGACGCCGCGCGCCCGAAGAAATGTCTATGCGGGTGTGCGACCAGGGACTCTGCTGCTAGTCAGCTATGCCAGCGCGGCAGCAGACCGCCTCGCACTCATTGAGCTGTGTAAAGCGAACGACACAATGATGATTGTTGACGAGTCGCATCGCATAAAGAGATTCAAGGGCGGCCTATGGGCACCTGCGCTTGTAGATGTGGCGAGATACGCTCGCGTTCGAATGATCCTGTCCGGAACTCCAATGCCACAGGGCGGTAGAGACCTATTTAGCCAGCTAAACGTCCTCTGGCCGGGCGGAGAGCTAACAGGGTCACGCGATGCTTTCGCGGCACGAGTAGACGCTGATTTTACGTCTATTCTGAATGATGTGCAACCCTTTATCTCGCGAACACCCAAACAGGCGTTGGGTCTACGTCCTTATACGGTCTATAGGCACGAAGCACCGCTGGAAGGAACTCAAGCCGAGATTTATCACCTAATTCTCAGTGGCCTCCGTCGTCGCATTGAGGACGCCGCGACCTGGGCCGATAAGATCGAGACACTGCGAAGAGCCCGCCCGATCCGCTTGCTGCAGGCCGCTACGAACCCGGATTTGTTCAATCGCGCCGACAGCTACTATCGGCTCCCGCGAGTTGATACGCCGAATCCAACTCTGATGAATCGCCTGGCCGATTACTCGGCCCATGAAATTCCCGCTAAGTCACTTGCGGCGCTAGATCTGCTGACTGCTATATCGTCTGGTGGGGGCAAGTGCGTATGTTGGAGCAACTTTGTCGGCAACTTGGATCGGTTTAGTGCTCTTGTCCGAGATCGATTGGAAGTGCCATGCTTTCAGATCGATGGGAGGGTACCAACCGGTGATGAACCCACTTATGATGCATCGTCGCTGACACGACAGAATCCAGATGATGTCGATACTCGCGAACGGATCATCGGGAGATTTTTGAATACACAAGGCCCTGCGGTATTGGTTACTAACCCTGCGTCCTGCTCGGAGTCGATATCTCTGCATCTTGGATGTCACAATGCTATATATCTGGATAGAACCTACGACTGCGCCCAGTTCTTGCAGTCTATTGACCGCATTCACAGACTAGGCCTGCCGCCCGACGTCACGGTTGAGGTTCACATCATTCTCGCGACTAGCGAGCAGGGGCCGACTATCGATCACCTTGTTGACGCCTCGCTCCTTGCGAAAGAAGCCGTGATGCTGGACTTGCTGGAAGGCGCGGAGATCCAACCTCTGTGCCAACATGACGATCCCGCCACCGACGCTGAGGGAACGGAGAAGGACCTGGCGGTCCTTCTCCGTTACTTGCTGGGTGAAACAAGTGAGCAGGACTAGTTGCAGCCATGGCCCGATCAACCTGGCTAACAGCAGTTCGAACAAGGCGCCTCCTTGAGGTCCTCGCCGGGATTCCGGTCCGACCCCGCGGCATTCCTGTCGACGAAGCGCCTCTGCGGCTTTGGCGTTTTTGCGGTGGGCCAATTGATGATGTGAGAGCTTTGATTGACGTCCTGATCGGGGCTGAGCTCGTCAAAGAAGAAAGGGGAGCTTTCCAACGGACACGAGCTGGCGCAGCTGTCGTCGCAAGGCACGGCACCGACGGGCTGCGGCCGCTTGGGCTTGCGTTGCTCCGTGCGGGGTATTTTCACGACCAAGCGCGGCTGATGCTCGATATTGCTACTAGCGAGCTAGATGGAAACCTAAGTTGTCCAATCCGCATGGCCAGACGACGTTGTCCCCAGCTTGTTGGCATACTCCAGTTTTGGCCTGATGTTGTTGTGACCACGCACATCCATATTCCAGCGTATTTGGTACGTGAGTTGGATACCGTGTGGGCCCTCCTACCACCCCCAAGTCCCGAAGACGCATTGGCTGAGGCTATTCGCCTAAGTATTGGGAATCGCGGTGAGGCGTATTCTTATCAATACGAACGGCTTAACGCCATAGACCGGTCTCAGGTCGTGTGGGTTGCCCGCGATGATTCCAAACTGGGGTACGACATCGAGGACCGTTCGGCCAGCCGACGTCGCCGGATTGAGGTTAAGGCAAGCGGGGACACTCCTGTCAGGTTTTTTATGTCTGATAATGAGATCCAGAAGTCAAGAGATGACCCTACTAGTTACGAGATACATTTTTGGGGCGGCATTGACCTGGATCTCGACCCCGCAGAGGAGTATGCGCGCCTTAGGGCTCAAGGCTATCCATTGATATTCGCCGATTTTCAGGCGCTTATATCGGCCGGTGAATTTGATGCGCATCCCGTTAAATGGCGCATAACCAAAGCATACGATCACTGATATGTGTATCTGGAGACCGGATTGACGGCTGCGAGCGGGGTTATGTCATTTCTGTGTTTTTTCCATTGGGCGACAAGTCCAAGTTAGTAACCGTTCAGGCTGCGGCAGCGACGATTATGGCTGCGGCTGATCGGATCCGGGAACGGCGCGTGAGCCGATCTTGAAGGAGCAGCTCCATATTTGCTTTGGATCAATATAGTAGAGATGTAGCGGGGGTGTGCAGAGCTAAGTGCCCTGAGGTCATGCTCGCGATCCGGGCCGTGCAGGAAGAGCCGCAGATGTATTTGCCTGGCGACGACCGGGCGGGGAGGGAGGCGAAGGCTCCGTGCCGGGGTGGGCTGGTGTTAGTGCGCGGGCATAGTGGCTGCCCGTCCGCTGCGAGGCAGTGAGTTGCGCCAGGCGACAGTTCTGTGAGGCTTCCTAGGTCGGCAAGTCCGTCCCAAGCGATGCGTGGCTCGTGCTGGTGTTTGTCCGTTCCTGGTGGCCGTTGTCATTCTGCGACAGGCCAGGACCTTCGGCTGTCAACCCTTGTTTGTCGGTGGTAGTCGGCGCTTGATCGTCGACCCAGCGATGGATCTGGATCGCTATTCTCACGAGGGCAGGCGGCGTTCAGGTATGGGCTGGTGAGGCGGGCAGCCTTTCTCGTTGCAACTGGTCCCGCCCTGACAGTTCCCCATTACCTGGCCCAGTCGCCGCACAACGCCGGGGATCCACCTGTCGTGCCAGTCGCCTGCGTCTTTGGGGGTGGGGCGGGTGGTGAGGTAGGTGAGGGTCCAGAGTTGGTAGAGCCAGGTGAGTTCCCAGCGGGCTTCGGGGTGGTTGGGCCAGCAGGGCTTGATCTGGTCGGCTATGTAGTCGGGGTATTGCTGGCGCAGGACGGTTTCGACCCAGTCGTGGAGTTCGGCGAGCTTGGCCTGGCGTTCCTGGTCGTTCATGGTGAGCCAGAACCAGCGGGCTGGTGAGGCTTCGTTTTCGGTGTCGAGGATGGTGAGGATCTGGTGGATCTGCTGCCTGATCTCAGCGACATCTTTAAAGGCCCGGCTGTGCTGGCGTTGAGCGTGGGCGAGGTCGTCGAGTCTGCGCCCGGCTGTTTCGATCTTTTGGCGTAGCTGGATGATCTGAATGGCGAGGGCCGCGACCGGGGCTTGCTCGGAGCGGCCCTGCGGGTCGGGGGCGTCGGTCATGCGCCGGCCTTGGCGCCGAGGTCGGCTTGGCGGGAGCGGCATCGCTCGCGCTGGGTTGTGAGGGTGAACCATGCTGTCTTGCCGTGCGGGCTGCGGCTGAATCCGCTGCTTGTGGCGATTGCCGCGACAACGTGCAGGCCGCGGCCGCGTTCGCTGTCAGGTTCTGCCGGCCGCGCGGACGGCAGGTCGGGTGCGGAGTCGGTGACCTCGCACAGGATGCCGCGTTGTCCGCCGGGTTCGGCGTGCTGGCGGATAGTCAGTCCGATCGGTGCGCCATCGCCATGTTCGGCGGCGTTAGCGACGAGTTCGGATGCGAGCAGCTCGGCTTCGCCGCTCAGGTTGCCCAGGCCCCATGAGCTGAGGACGCGCCGAACGGTCTGGCGGGCTTGCCGCGGGGCGCGGAGCGTCGCTGGCAAATCGGCGTGGATGGCCTGAGCAGGCGCCGCCTCCGAGTTGACGACCCGCCGTTCACGAACCGCGTTGGAATGATCAGCGCTCATGGCCGGTCGATCTCGTCATCGCGAGGTTGCCACGGTCGCCTGGGCCTGGTGCCATCGCCTGGGCCGGTCGGTGGCCAGCGCCACTCTCCGTTGCCCGGCGGGTGCGGGGCGTCAGGCCAGCCGTCGGTGTCGTCGGTCACGTCAGCGCTGTCGGGTTCTAGCGGGGACGTGTCGTCGGACGCCGGAAGCGCGAAGCTGCCGTTGAGGCTTGCCGGCCACGGTGCCAGCGATCCGGCTGAGCCGTGTGCTAACGCGGGCATCGGCAGCTGGGGCAGCGTGGGGGCGGTTCGGCGGGCGTAGTGGTAGTCGAGGCGGCGCCAGGCCATGCGCAGGCGGATGATGACGGGGGAGAGGTTGCCCCGGATGACGAGGGCCCGCCAGTCGGGCAGGGTGCGCAGCAGTTCGGGTGGCAGGACGCGGGCTGGCTGGTAGGTCCAGGTCCGGGCCTGGCGGCCGTAGTCGTCGATGGTGCGGCTGGGGGTACGCAGGTCGATCTCGCCGCACAAGACGGAGAGTCCTTCGAGGGTGTCGGCGTCAGTGACGCCGCCGAGGATGACTTTGACGCCGGCGGTGTCCCAGATCGCGCGGGCGCCGGTGCTGTCCCAGCGGCCCTCGAGCTGGGCGATGCCGTGGCAGATGGCGGTGATCAGGATTCCCTTGCCGGCGCTGTCGGCCATCCACAGGGGCAACGGGACCGGGCAGATCTGCGTCACTTCATCGAGCGCTAGCTGCATGGGCGGGTCAAGCTTGCGGTGCGGTTGCAGCGACCCGGTGAACGCGGCCCCGTCGTGCACGTACTCGGCGAACGCGCGGAACAGCGGCGCGATCGGGGCGTCTTCGCGGCCGGTGCCGATCAGGTACAGGGTGTTCGGCCCGGTCACGAACTCGGTGACGTCGAAGCCCTCGCCCGGCCCGGGGGTGATGGCGGCGGCGACGGCGGGGTCGCCGAGCCAGGCGAGCGCCCTGGTCATGGTCATCCGGATGGAGTCGGCGGTCCGGCCGGGCTTGCGGACCTCGCCCATCGGGCCGAGCCAGTTCTCGGTCGCCGCCGGGTGCGAGGTGAGGATGCGGACGGCCTGGTCGTCGCCGATGCCGTGCGCCCACCGGTACACGTCGATCATGGTCAGGCCGCCGAGCGCGGCCGCGTGCAGCATGCTCGCCAGCGCGGCGGAGGCCTTGCCTATCCAGAAACCCAGCTCGCGCATGCCCTTGGACTCGGTCGCGGCGGTGAACGCCGCTGCCCGCGCCAGCGCGACGGCTGGCTGCTCGCAGCCGCGCACCGGGTCCCAGCGGAAGGTGGAGGCGAACCCGCCGATACCTTCAGGATTGAAAATATGCACCTGGCCGTGCCTGCTCCGCAACGGCACGGTGTTCTCCAGCAAGTCGGTCCGGGTGCTGGTGCTCACGACGGCGCCCGGGTGGTCGATGATGCGGTCGGCGAGCCAGCCCGACTTCCCTGCCCGGGGCGCGGCGATGACGAGGGTCTGCTCTTCCATGCTGGCGATGACCCGGCGGCCGAGGTGCGCCCGGCCCAGCCGGACGGCGTAGCTGGTGACGGGCATGATCAGGCGAGCCCACAGCGGCAGCGACGGGCGTGAACGCCGCCCGATGAGCACTGCCCGCAGCCGCGACCAGCGCATGATCAGCTCGATCATGTTCGCGTAGCCGGGGCCGGGCCGCAGGTACAGGCGGATGCGCCACCGCAGTACCCGGACGCGGTGTCGGGCCGCTCCCGGGTTGCCGATCACCAGCCTGATCACGGCGGCGGCGAGCAGCAGCGCGCCGAGCGCGATCAGCAGTTCTAAGACGTGGTGATTCATCATGCCACCGCCTCGGCGTCGGTCTCGGTCACTGGGCGCAGGCCCGGTCCGGCTTCGAGCTGGAGTTCCGGGCGGGCGCCGAATTTGAGGGCTACGTATTTGGCGAGCTCGCGGCGGGCCGTTCCGGCGTGGTAGCCGATCTGGCTGGCGAGTTCGCCGGCGAGCTGGGCGGTCTTGGCCGGGTTGCCGTAGCGGGGGTCGCCGGCGGTGCCGCGTTCTTCGTACAGGCGGATGAGCATCTCCCGTTTCGTCTCGCCGGGCGGCTCGTCCGCCGGCGCGCCGGCGGGGAGGAGTCCCCGAGGTGCCGTGGGCACGGCGGCGAGTATCCAGCGGCGGAACCCGGTCAGCGTGCCGATCGGGTCAAGGGCCAGGCGCAGCGTCCACAAGAGCGCGGCGGCGAGCGACCGCCACGGCGAGCGCTCATGCGCGGCGTCCGAGCCTGGGCTGCCTGCGCGGACCCAGCGGCGGACGACGGCGATCAGCCGGTCGGAGGCGAACGCGTACAGCACGCTCGGCATCACCCACACGGTGACGGACCGGGGTGAGGTCAGGTCCGCGGCGAGCAGGTTCATCACCATCGAGCCGACGGCGCAGGCCACGTTCAGGACCCGCTCGACCGTGCCTGACTGGCCTCTCCTCGCAAGAGAAAGGGCCAGCAGGGCGAAGATGACCGCGCCGGTGTCGAGTCCGAGAGCTTCCAGGACCGACGGGACATGCATCCGTTTCGCATGATCTATGAAGGTGTACTGAGCGCGGAAGCTCACATACCCCTGGGCTGCGGCGAGCAGGAGAAGCAAGACCGCCGCCCCGGTCAGCAGCCCGCCTCCGGTGCCCCGGCCGGCCCGGGGCTGGTCCAGGCGGTGAGCGCCGCGTGCCGGCTGCGATAGGCCGGTGCGGCTCATGAGTCCTCCTCGCTGCCGGCCCGGGAATCGGCCGGCGGGCCGGTGAGGAAGTCGCTGAGCCGTTTGAGCGCGGCGCGGGTGATCTTGTCGGAGACCCTGGTGCAGGCCTCCATGGTCATGGTGATCTTGGCGTGGCGCAGGATGCGCATCGCGACCCTGGGGTGGACCTCGAGCTCGGCGAGCAGGGAGGCGCAGGTGTGGCGGGTGTCGTGGACGCGGATTCGGGGGACGCCGGCTTTGGCGCAGCGGGCGTCGAAGCTGCGGTTGAAGTTGCGTGGTTCGATCGGGGTTCCCCAGCGGGTGGTGAACACCAGGTCGCCCGGCTGCCACCGGTCGCCGGCCTGTTCGCGGGCAGCGTCCTGCTCGGCTTGGCGGTGCCTGAGCGCGGCGCAGCAGATGCCGGGCAGCGGCACGGTGTCCTCGGCGTCGGAGTCCTCGGTCTTGACCCGCTGCTTGTGGATCAGTTCCCTGCCGACGCGCTGGAGCTGCCAGGCGACATCGAGCTCGGCGCGGTCCTGGTCGATGCTCGGCCAGGTGAGCCCGAGCACTTCGCCTTTGCGCAGGCCGTTGACCAGGATCAGGACGTACGCCGCGTAGAACGGGTCGTTGTCCTGGCGGGCTGAGGTCAGGAACTTGCCTGCTTCCTCGACGCTCCAGCTCGAGCCCTTGCGGCCGCGCCTGGGCTTGCCGGGGACCTTGACGAGCGCGGCGACGTTCCTGGTGATCAGCTCGTCGGACGCTATCGCGTGGTTGAGCGCGGCCCGGAGCGTGTTCCGTGCTGCCTGGATGGTGCGGCGGCCGGTCTGCTCACGGCAGCAGTTCCCGGTCGCGCAGCAGCGTCGGCGGTTCTCGGGCCGGGCGGCGTCCTTTTCCTGGATGCAGCACTGGCACAGGGTCGCCAGCTTGTTGAGCCAGGCCTGCACGTCGCGGGTTTGCAGCCGGTCCAGCCGCCGGGCGCCGAGGTGCGGGCCGATGTAGAGGCGGACCATGGTCTCGTAGTAGGCGTAGGTGGCTGGTTCCAGGTTCGGCCTGATGACCTCGTCGAGCCAGCGGGTGAGGTACTGGCCGAGGGTCGGCGTGGTGGTCGGGACGGGTGCCGTCCTTGCCCGGTTCTGCAGCGCGAGCCATTTCTGGTGCACGATGTCGCGGGTCTTGCCGTAGACGTACTTGCGGGCGCGGTCGCCGCTGGGGGTGTGCACCCAGGCGTAGGCGGCGTAGCCGGTGCGGTACGGGTAGATTGAGCCTTCCCGGTTGGCGCGGCCCCGGGTCCGGCGCGGAATCGGGCGTTCTTTCGGGTTTGTGGCGCCGGGAGTCTTGGCGCTGGCGGGGCTCATCGGCCGGCCTCCGCTTCGGTTTCGAGCAGCGCGACGTACTCGTCGATTGCTTCGGCGGGGATGAGGCGGGTGTTGCCTTCCTTGACGCTGCGCAGCCGGCCGGCGCGGAGCTGGGTGTAGATGACGCTGCGGCTCAGGCTGAGCAGCTGCATTGCCTCTTGGACCCGGTAAAGGGCCTTCGGGGCGATGGGCTCGGCCGTGGTGCCGCTGGCTTTCTGGCTGGAGTTGCCGGTGGTGCGGGTGCCGGGTTTGGCGTGCCGGGGATGAGTAGTTAAGGCCATGATGGGACTGCCTCCTTGCGAAAAGGGGTCCGCAGGCCCGGCGGGTGTGCTTGGCGGCTTGTTCGCCGGGGCTGCGGTGAGCGGAATGACAGCTGGAGTCAGGTGAGGGACATAGGCCGTGGCGTCTGTACTGGTCCGGATCGGTCCACGGTGGTCCAGGACCAAGCTAGCACACTATGTTCAACATAGTGCATATGGTTTGCCGGGCGTGTTAATGGAGTGGGGTTCTGGAGGATGGTTCGGTGACTGAGCCGGTCGGGCTCCCGGCGTACCAGCGGGTCGCCGGGGATCTGCGTCGGCACATCGCCGCTGGGGAGCTTGCCGTGGGGTCGGCCATTCCGTCGACGGCCGAGCTCACGAGGCGGTACGAGGTATCGACCACTGTCGCCCGGGCGGCCGTTGCCCAGTTGCGCGCTGACGGGCTCGTGGTCGGTCAGCCTGGCAAGGGGGTGTTCGTCCAGGCGACGCCTGAGTCCGTCGCCGAGCAGGTTACGAGTGTCGAAGAACTCGCTCGGCACGTTGCTGAACTGCGTGAGTTGCTTGAGGCCGAACGGGGGCGACGGGAGCAGTTGGAGCGAGCGTTGGCCGGACTTGAGCAGGAGGTCGAAGTGATCCGGGCTGAACTCGATGCCGCGCATCGGCCAGGCAAGTGACCTGAACTGCGGGTACAGGGGCATACCAGCAGGTTCCGCGAAGGACAGCGGTGGACGTCAGGGTGACCAGCTATCACCCGCCATTCATTCCATTCCATCGACGCCAGCTCAAGGCAGGTTCACGCACCGGTGGCGCATGGCAAGCGCTTAGGTTAGCGCTTTTCGCCCGAGGATCGGTGAGGACGGGAATAGCTACGGCCAGAGCGTAAAGAGTCCGGGCTGGTGACTGGTCTCCGCTGCCCGCCAGGCCGACCTCCTTGACCTGGCATCCTGGCAGCTCCACAGTTCGGCTGGTCCTTGATCTGCGTTCTCTTCGCTATGACATGGCCGATGGCCCACAGCATGAGGTAACGTCCACCATGGCAACTGCGTACGTTACCGTGCTGCGCGAATAGCTCAGATTCACTTCGCAGCAATCTGCTGCGAGCTGGATCGTCTTTGACGGAGTGAGGATATGACGGCTGATGATTTGCCGCTCGGACTTTCCGCCGAGCGTATAAGGACCCTCGCCAGCACGTGGGATGACGGCGGCCTCTGGGATGACATCGCTTGGTTGGCTCTGTTGGCGTGGACTGCGGATGGCGAGCAGGAACGGCTGATGCGTTGGCATCACCTCGTGATGGCAGTCGGGAACTTCAAACGCCAGGGCGGGCGTCGCCTGCACCCGAGCGCGATCTCACCCGTGATCCGGATGACAGGTGCGGTTCGTTCTGATCGGTTTTACGTTGCCGGTGCTGATTTGACGATCTCGCGAGACGATCCCCAGTCATGGAACGATCTGCAGGCGTCGCTAAAGGGTGCGGCGGTGCCGACGGTCACGTCCGTGCTCGCGGCTTTGTGGCCAGACAGTCATCACATTCTTGACTGGAGAGTACTTGCTGCGGTCGCAGGCCTGAGCGTTGTAACTGACAAACGAAACCACCTCGGCTTGGTCGACCCTGCTCGATGTGATCAGGCCATTCTCAAACTCGAAAATTACGCCAAGGTGAGGCGCTTGCTTAGCGACATGGCTGAGGGGTATGAGATGCCGCTTTCGACAGTGGAGCGGGCGCTGTACAAGTTGACCACGACTGTGCAAGGGAAAGGTAAGACCTGGAAGCAGTACGGCGAAGAGCTTCAGCAGAATCTCGACCGCCTCCGCCCCAGCGAACCGGGCCACGACGGACCGTCGGACGACGAGGAGGACCTTGGGCCGTCCGCACCGTAGCCAGCCGCTGCGTTCGCTGCTCGCAGCAGCCCAGTTGCCTAATCATGGTGGGTCAGTCGGCGTGGTGCACCGTGCAGTTGCAAGCCTGGGGTCTGGCTCCCGTGCGCAATGCGGTTCACAGTTCAGCTTCATGATCCAGAGTGGCTATCCGCTCGCGCGCCGGGCTGGCGGGCCGTAGAGGCGCTTGACGGCCGTGGATCCGTTTTGAGAGTCCTAGCGTCTTGTACGCTTCTGCGATCTCTTTGCCCAGGTCGGGTGGCTGGGCTGTCCGTGCTCGCTCGACGATGAGTTGCTCGCCTGCCTGATCGATGGCCGCTGCGCGCTTGAGTACTTCGGGGTCTGCCTCGCCGAGGCTTGAGAGCATCTGCTCGTAGTGACCTGGTGGTTCAGCGAGTTGCGATCTGGCTGTGCGGACGGTCGGGTGATCGACGATCGCGGCATCGTCGGCTGTCAGCTTGCGGCCGGGTGAACGGGCGGCTGCGCGGGCTACGGCCAGCGTGGTGGTCGGGGCGTTCGTTGCGAAGGAGTTCTCGGCCACTGAGGCCACGGCGCGGGTACTGGCCTGCCTGGCCTTCTCATACTTGGTTACCACCGGCGTGAGGTAGAGGGGAAGCGCCAGGGCGAAAGGACGCGGGGTGCGGAGATGCCAGGGCAGGCGGTCGGTAGGCACGTAGAACGAGCCGGTCTCGATGCCGTGTCGTATGTGCTGGTCATTGGCGGCCGCTAGTTGTGCGACCGAGTCGCATGCCTGGTGTGCTGCCGCGACCACGAGGGCGATGTCGCCTGGTTCGGCGGCCAGGGATGCCGGCGGCCGGGCCGGGCGTTTGGGTCCGTCGGCGAGGGTCCACGCAGAGTCGGCGTAGGCCAGGCGGCCGGTCCATAACGCCAGGTCGGAGGTCTCGGCCCGGAGCGCTGAGGCGTCGGCGTGCTCCTGTGAGGCGAAATCCTTCCAGCTTCTGGCGGCGCGCAGCCAGGCGTCGCGGGATTGCTCGGCCGCCGCCGCGGATCGGGCCAGGCCCTCGCGGAGCGCGGGGTCGCGCACAGCGGGATGAGCGGCGAGGGTGCGCAGCATGATGGAGCAGTGGTGACTGATCGCGGTAGCGCACCCGGCGGTCTCGCGCAGGGCGCTGGCGGTCAGGTCGGGCGGCCATCGCTGGTCAGGCACACTGGTGAACGCCAGGTGCCGAACTCGCTCCGCGCTATCGATCGCGCCTTGGCACAGATCACCGGCCGTCTCCCGGCCGTAGGGGAAGCGGCGGGCGGGGAGTGCGTTCACCGGGATGGCGTGGAGTAGTCGGGTATCGGCTGCGGTGACCGGCTGCCGTTTCTGGGCGGTTTTGATCGGCTGCTGGAGCTTGCGCAGCGAGTCGGACGCCAGCCGGAGCCTGCGCTGGACCTGTGCTGCCTGGGCAGAGTCGCTATCGCGGCGTTCATCGGGAATGCTGACCGCTGCGGTGTGCCAGGCGCAGGTGTCGATCAGCCGTGCCCATCGTCCGACCTCGGCCACGAGCGCGGTCCTGACCGGCTGTGACGTCAGCACTGGCACCCATTCCGAGCGGCCGTTCCAGGTGCCGTCCGCCCCGGCTAGCCAGTGGGTCTGCAGCAGGTCGCGGCCGGCGGTGGCAGCGGTGGCCGCTGACCGGAGGCTGTGGCTAACGGCGTTTTCGTTTTCCGAGTGCCTGGGCCCGTGCGGGGCGCCTGGTCGCATGTCCGGCGCGAGCTGACGCGACAGCCTGGCCAGGTCCAGTCGCGCCTGTGCCCGGGCGTGCTCCCACGCAACAGGCATGCGGCGGGTCGGGCCGGGTCCGGTGACCGTGCCATTGTCCTCGAGATAGTGGCCGAGTACCAAGATCAGGCTGCCTAGCGCCTGCTCGATCTCGCCGGCGTAGGCCGTGGTCCTTCGTGCCGCCCAGCCCGCTGTCGCGGGATCGGCGAGGCTGACAGCCCGGGCCAGCGAGGCGCTGGCCGCGGCCGCGAAGTCGCCGAACATCGCCCTGCCAGTCACTGGCCTGTCAGTCCCGCGAACAGCGCTGCGAGCCGGCCAGCCTGCCGCCGTGCTTCGGCGCATGCCCTGGCGTCTGCTTCGCTGGCGGCCAGCTCGGCGGCCTGGCGCAGGCGGCCGGCGAGAAGGCTGCTCAGCTTGCCCAGCGCCGCTGCTGCCTCGAGCGCCGGCGGCGGGTAGCCGGTTGCGGCCCGGCGGGCAGACGCGGGTCGAAGTGACGGGGCGAATAGCAGGGCGTCGCGCCCGCTGGCCGCGCACGCCGCCGCCATCACGAAGTCGGTGAACGCGCCACCAGCGGGATCTTGCTGGTCCTCGATCAGCGGCAGCATGACCTCGAACGCCTGGTGCGCGGCGGTCACGATTTCGGCGAGGTCGTTTGCGCTCTTCAGGCGCGCCGTCACTGTCGCGGTCGCGTTCATGTCACCGGCCTCCTTGTCCCCGGAGCCAGGATGCAATGGCTGTGGCACCAGATCGACTCACCGCAGGGAGCCTGTGGACAATTTGGCTGAACGAATTCGCTGCTGTGGATCATGCCTGCCCGAGGCCGGTATTCCATGCCAGCCGAGCAGCCGCCGCGTGGCCCGCGCCGCCCGGGAAGGCGGCGTCTTGCGGAGCGAGTCGCGGGATTCCTCGCGGTTGATGCTCATGCAGACCAGCGCCAGGATCCCGGCGATGGCACCTGCGAGGAACACGACTCCGAGGACCGCCAGGGTGACCATCTTGCCTGCCTCCATCCCGGCGCTGCGCCGGTTCATCTGGTGCGAGCGTTCTTGCTCGTACCTGCAGGCTCCGTGATGGGCGGCAGTGGATAATAGACTGACCGTCGATCACGTGTCATTCACTCCATTTCCATCTGCGCACCGAGCGTGCTGAGAGGAAAGGACAGGGTGGAGTTAGAGCCCGAGGACGTGCAGCAGAGCCCGGCCGTTGCCGCGTTCATCGCTGAAGTGCGTCACTGGCGCGAGGTGACAGGAAGCTCGCAGAAGAAGCTGGCCAGCCAGGTCGGGTACACGCCGTCCTATGTCAGCAAGGTGGAGCGGGGTTCGGTCCTGGCCAGCCGCCAGTTCGCTGAGGCTGCGGACCAGCATTTACGGGCCGGACGGGCGATCATCCGCCGCTGGCGGGACATGCACGAGGCCCTGGTCGAGCTGGCCAGCGAGAAGCCATCGCATCACGCCCCCGGCGAGGATCAGCCGCCGCCGCGCATGCCTGAAGTGGTCGTGGAGCACGAGGTCGCCGAGCTGACGTTCCGTGATGGCATTTACCGGACCCGCATCCGGCGCCAGCTTCGCAATACGGGTACTCAGCCGATCACGCAGTACTTGATCCGGATAGCCGTCGACCGCTTTCCCGGCGATCCGGAGCGGTCCAATGAGCTGTACCGGCACGATCCGCTGACCTGGGACGAGATCTCGCTGGCGGCCAGTGCCGGAGACGAGCCAATGACCTGGCGTGTCAAGGAGGACCGCGATGCGCTGAAAGAGCTGTGGCTCCTATTCGAGAACTTCGATGGCAGGTTCCCGCTCTATCCCGGCGAAATCGCCTGGATCAGCTACGAGTACAGCGTCAGCGAGCAAAAGTGGGGCCACTGGTGGACTCGCGCCATCCGAGTCCCAACCCGGCGCCTCAGCTTGACGCTGGTATTGCCAGCTAACCTCGACCCCGCGGTCTGGGGTATTGCCACCTCGATGTCGGCCGAGGGGTCCCGGTTCGACACGCCGATCGTGCGCAAGCAAGACGGCGATGAGGTCACTTTCACGTGGTCGACCGAGGAGCCGCCGCTGCATGCCCGGTACCGCGTCGAATGGAAATTCCGTCATCCCAAGGACAAGGAGAGCGCCCCTATGGCGACGATAACCGCGGCCGAACGCATGCGATCGCTGAACATCACCCAGGAAGGTGACCCGGTTCTCAGCGAGGTCGCACGCCCGTTCGAGTTGCCCGGCGAAGCGGACGATGCGCGGCGCGTCGTCGCCAACCTGGTGAGCGCGCTGGAGCGGGTGTCCCAGGTTCACAGCTTCGCTAAGGGCATGGGGCTGGCGGCGCCGCAGATCGGCATCGGCCGGGCGGCGGCGGTGATCCGCGCTCCGGGCGGTGAGACGATCACGCTGCTGAACCCCAGGATCTGCGGCGAGTCGGCCGAGGCCGATGAGCGGTACGAGGGATGCCTGAGCTTCTTCGACGTGCGCGGCATGGTGCCCAGGCCGCTGAGCATCGAAGTCGAGCATCAGGACATCGACGGGAAAGTCAAGATCACCGTGTTTGAAAAAGGCCTCGCGCGACTCGTCTGCCACGAGGTCGATCACCTGTTCGGCACGCTGTACCGGACCCGGATGCGGCCGGGTGTAGAGCCGATCCCGGTCTCGGCCTACCAGGGCGCGGGCCAGCAGTGGAACTATCGGTGACCAGCGCGTGACCAGACCCCTGGAGGACCTCCGGTTCGTCGTCGCCGGCGCGTACGTCCTGGACTGTTTCGTGCGCACGCCCAGGCTGCCGGCGTGGGGGAGCGAGCACGAGGTTCGGTCGGTGCGCACCTCGCCGGGCGGCAAGGCACTCAACCAGGCGGTGGCGTTAGCCAGGCTCGGCGTGCAGGTCAGCGCCGTCGGCGTTGTCGGCGGGGATGGCGCCGGCCAGGACATCATCGCGGCCCTGGAACGGGAGCACATCGATGCCGGGGGCATTGAGCGGCGGGCTCAGGCGGCGACGGCGGTGTGCGTGTGCCTGGTCAGCGACGCGGGGGAGTCCTCGATCTTGTGGCACATCGACGACGAGGTGTCCGTCAGGCCTGCCACCATCCGGGCCGCTGAGGTCGCGATCGGCCGGGCCGACGCGGTGATGGTGACGTTCGAGATGCCGATCAGCCCGGTCCGCGAGGCCATCCGGGCTGGCCGTGATGCCGGGGCGGTCGTGATCGTGCAGCCCGCTCCGGTGTTCCATGATCGTGCTGTTGCCCGCACGCTGCCCTGGGATGGCGTGGACGTGCTGGTGCCCAACGAGGCCGAAGCCCGGGCGCTGCTGGCGAGTCCGCGAGCCGCGGAGATTCCGGCCGGGCACCTTGCCGGGGCGCTTGCCCTCGCCTATGACGTCGGGACCGTCGTGGTGACCTTGGGCGCTTCGGGATGTGTCGCCCACGCGGACGGGGTGAGTGACCGGCACCCGCCTCATGACACTGCCGTGGTGGACGCGACGGGAGCGAGCGATGCGTTCACGGCCACGCTCGCCGCGCAGCTGGTAGCCGGTGCATCGGCAGGCGACGCTGTCGATGCTGCTCAGCGGGCGGCGGCCCTGGCGATCGGCGCGGCGGGCGGGCACGAGTCGATGCCAGCCTATTAATTGCCTGCTGACAAGTGTGCTTTGAGCAGCGCTTACTCTAGCGCTGAATGCAAGAGGTCAACAATATCCTGACGGAGTAACTAGTTGAAATTTGCTGGTTCTGCTACTGTCGGACGTGTTTTACCCAAGGTCAAGTCCGGGGGACTGGGCAGCCGCTTAGAGAATGAGTGCCACCGATGACGACTTCTAGCTCGCCTAGCGTCTGTGCGGCCGAATCCAGCATGCGCGCAGCGGTGGCATCGACGTTACCTGCGTTGCGGAGCCTGCAGGCATCGGCTTTGGAGATCTACGGGCGAATTGAAGCATACCGCGCCTTAGTCTGGACCACTGAGGAGCTCGGCGAACTTGCCCAGGCCGTACGACGAAATGAGAGCCGCGCCCGACTGGAAGAAGAACTAGGGCAACTCACTGCCTGGATGCTATGCCTGGCCAACATTCTCGACCTCGACCTGGCCACTGCGGTCGAGTGCGCTATCAGCGAGGAGATCGACCGCCAGATCGCAAAATATGGTCGAATCACTCCATGCGAGGTCGGGCGGGTAAATGATTAAGCTCGGGCTGCCCAAGGGTCGGATGATGTCACAGTCACGACAGATCTGTTCAGCCTTCGACGTGGAGATGATGCCGGGAATATTGCGCTATGATACTGCCGTCGCCGGGCAGCGGCTGGGTATTTACTTGCTGAAAGCACCTGACATCGCGCGGTTAATAAAGGAGAACATCCTGGATTTCGGGCTGACCGGCGACGAGTGGCTGCTGGAGCACAATATCTCTCGCGAGCAGTGGTCCATCGAGGCTGGATCGTATGTGGCCTCTGTCTGCTTGCTAATGGCCATGGGTGATCGTCGCCCAATCCAGTCGGCACGCTCGGTAGTCACGCCCTATCCGAATCTAGCCCGGACGCTGGTGACTGGCTTGGTGCCGGGTTCACGGATCATGAAAGTTGCGGGGAGCAGCGAGGCTCTGGTGCCTGATATCGGCGATGCTTGCCTCGATCTGGTGGAGACCGGCGGTACGGCGGCGCTCAATGGGCTCGTAGTACGACACACCTTCGGCCAGGTCACCACGCACATAGCGCGATCTGACCGGGTTCGACCCGAGATTCTCGCTACGGTTCTGGGCATGATCACGCCGTTGGCTGAGAGCCGGCCGTGACGCAACGGTTCCTGGCTTCGTCCATCCAACCCGATCTGCGGTTCGGGCTCGCAAGCCTTCTTGCGAACCCCTGCTGCACCGCCGCGATCGGCAGTGTCACCATGCACGCGACGGGGAGCTTGCCTGTAACGCCCGGCATATCTTCCTATCTCCGCTATGCGGATCGAGAGGCCGAGATCGTCGTTGACAGCCACGGCGATCGGGTTGTCATCGAGGATGAACTGACACGGCGGATTGGCCTGCTCGGCGAATCCGGTCCTCTTCGTGATTTGAGCGCGGCGGTGGTCGCGCTGGACGCCGTGGATCGCTGTTTCCGGGAAGCGGGTTTGTGGCGTGGCAATATTTACCTGGCCGGCGCACGGGCGTTGGATGAGGTACTCCTACTTGGCAAGGTCAACGCTGAGACTAATCGCGAAACGTTAGCCTTGATTCGTGACTTGGCGGCACTGGAGCTAGCGTACCTTTTCCCGATCGCCGGGAAGTTCCGCTCTGGCAGGTACGATGGGCAAGTTCAATACCGTCTGAATGGATGGGGCAGAGCTCTTGCAGGGCGTCTCACTTCAGGGCATGCAGGAGCTACATTGGCCGAGCGACTTCGGCTTGCGATTGCGCGGCAACTGGAAACCGACTCGGAAAGGTACAAGGCATTTCTGCGCGAACTCGACATCGCCCGGCAGGACTACGACGGTGACCTGCTAGCTGTCGCGTTAGAACTGCCAATCCCAGTTCTGGTCTAATGGAGGTAAGGATCATGAGCAATATTTATCGCGAAATCGGCGTAGACTACGACGTCCTTGACGCTGGCAAGCGCATGGCCATTGCCACGGCGCTTACTACCTCGTCCTTTGCCCTCCCGCGTGGAGCGGAGGCAGTTGATTCATCGCGAGGCGAGCCGGCTTTCGTCATGAAATTTGGTGATACGCACTTCGCTATGGTGCTTGAGTGCTTGGGCACGAAGTCAACGCTAGCCAAGGAAGTTGAGAATGGCATAGGCGTAAATCATTTCGATTGGATAGGATTCGATTCGGTAGCAGCTATAGTAAATGACCTGTGTAGCACGGGCGCTTTGCCCTTGGCCGTGAACGCATACTTCGCAACCGGCTCGCCGGGCTTTTACTCAGCACCCGAGCGATTCGCTTCCCTGGTCCAGGGATGGCGAGCCGCGTGCGAGGAGTCCGGCGCAATCTGGGGCGGCGGCGAATCTCCCATGCTCAACGGCATCATCGCGGACAACGAGATAGAACTCGCTGGGTGCGCCGTTGGCTTCGTGCCACAAGGCTTCGATCCCTTGACCGGCGACAGAATCGCGGCCGGCGATCAGATCGTCCTGGTTGCCAGTAGCGGACTTCACACCAACGGTTCGTCGCTCGCGCGAGCGGCAGCAGCAGCGGCCGGAGGCTATGACGTCACGCTATCGGATGGATCGAGGATCGGAGATGCCCTCCTGACCCCAAGCGTGCTCTACGTCAAACTGCTTGAGGCGCTGTACGCGACCGGTACGAAGCTCTCGTACGCGTCGATAGTGACCGGACATGGCCTGCGCAAAGTTATGCGCGCTAATCGTTCCTTCACTTATCGAATAACGCAGTTGCTTCCCGTGCCCCTTTCGCTGCAGTTTATTGCTGATGTTCTCGAGCTCGATCTGAGGCAAGCCTACGAGACGCTCAACATGGGCGTTGGGATCGCGCTATTCTGCCGGGCCGACGACAGCGACGAAATTATCAGAATCGCGACCGATCTCGGTTACATGGCTATTGTGGGCGGTGTCGTGGAGCCAGGTCCAAGGCGTGTCGTTATCGAGCCCATCGACGTGACCTTCTCGGATGAGGACTTGCGGTTGAGGTAGAGACATGTCGAGCCCAGATCCAAAGTCACAACAGTTGAAGTCAGCCATCTCCGTCGTCCGGGGGTTAGTGATGGACATGGTCGAGGAGGCTGGCTCCGGGCATGTGGGAACGGCCTTATCCTTAGCCCCTCTGTGTCAGCTTCTGTGGACCGAGTTCCTTAAATTTGACTCCAGTTCGCCTGAGTGGCCAGACCGCGACCGCGTTGTCCTGTCATCTGGGCATGCCGTTGCCGTGGTATATGCCTTGCTTCATCTGACAGGCCATGACCTGGAGGTAGGCGACCTGCGGGAGTTTCGCCGGTACGGTTCCCGGACACCTGGTCATCCCGAGCTCGGAACGACGCCGGGGATAGACCTCACCACAGGAGCGCTAGGCCAAGGGTTCGCCGCAGCCGTCGGCATGGCGTTGGCCGAGGCGATGCTCAGGGCACGGTTCGGGCGTGAGCTGTGCGACCACCGGACGTACGTCATCGCCGGCGATGGCGACATGCAGGAAGGCCTAAGCCACGAGGCAGCTGCCCTCGCATCGTTCTGGGGCCTCGATCGGCTGGCCTGCATCTACAACAGCAACAACGTGACACTCGATGGAGCTGCCAGCGCAAGCATGTGCGAGGACGTCGCCTCGAGATTCACGGCGTACGGCTGGCGGGTCCGGAACGTGGACGGGTCCCGCGACGACCTGGACAGCCTTCGTGAAGGCCTGGCATGGGCGACCGAAGCGAGCGGCGCGCCGAGCATGCTAATCGTGCGCACGGTTCTTGGCCAGGGCGCAGCCACCATGGCAGGTGACCACCGTTGCCATGGCAGCCCCCTCGGAACTGAAGAAGTCGGCCGGACAAAGCGTCTTATCGGTATCCCGGAGGACGAGCCGTTCTGGATCCCCCCGGACATACTGGCTCTTTGCCGAGCGCGGAACCGCGAACGCGCGGCGCTGCGAAGAGACTGGGAGCGTCGGCTACTCGATAGCGGTGCCGACCTGTCCGGCTGGCTTGCGAGCGAGCTGGAGTGGGACTGGAAGGAGAGCGTGGCGGCTCTTCATGACTCCGAAGAGAAAGAGCTGCTCAGTCCGCGCACAGCCAGCCAGCGGTGTCTGGCACAGATCTCAGCCCGGCTCCCGCAGCTCGTAGCCGGAGCTGCCGACATCGCCAGCGGCACCGGAACCGTTGTTCCCGATACCACGGACTACTCGCCGCAGACGCCTTTGGGCCGGCGATTGCGCTTCGGCATCCGCGAGCACGGCATGATCGCTGCGATGACCGGCATGGCGACGCACGGGGGACTGCTTCCTGTCGGCGGTACCTACCTGGCATTTTCCGACTATGCCCGCCCGGCGATGCGGCTCGCGGGCCTCATGGGGTCCCACATGGTCATGTGCCTGACACATGATGGCTTTGACTGCGCGGAGGACGGCCCCACCCATCACGCAGCCGAGCACCTCGCTGCTCTGCGGACCATCCCGGGTGTCCGGGTAATCCGGCCCGCCGATGCGCACGAAGTCGCACAGGCCTGGGCAGTAGCGATTACTAGCAAGCAGCCCGTGGCTCTAGTGCTCAGCAGGGAGCCTGTGCCCAGGCTGAGCAGCACCATGTCCGAAGGCGTGCGTTTCGGCGCGTTCGTGCTCGAGACTGACCCCGATCCCCATCTGGTGCTGATCGCGAGCGGCGTTGAGGTTCACGTCGGAGGGCCGGCTGCCGAGCTGCTGCGTGCGGAGGGCTTTCGGGTCCGGCTGGTCTCTGCGCCGTGCTGGGAGCTTTTTGAGGAGCAGGATCTCAGCTACAGGCAGGAGGTAATCCCTGATGACCTGCCTCGATTTATCATTGAGGCCGGAATTTCGTTCGGGTGGGCCGGGCGCGCTGAGCCGACAGTTTCACTTAGCCCTAATCGAACTTCAGGGCCAGCGGCATGCCTTCGCTCGCTCAATGGGCTGACACCGGAAGCCGTAGCGAAACGCGTATCCTCGTCCATGCGAGATTGAAAGGATTCTAAATTGACTACCCGCGACCACGGCAAGGGCTGGGCGACAAGCAACTCGGGCGACCCGAGCTGGCTGTCACGGCGCGCCAGCACCTACGCAGAATCTGGTGTCGACAGGGTAACAGGAAGCGAAGTGGTAAGCAGGATTGCCGGCCTAGCTGCCTCAACATTCAACTTGGCCGTCAAGAGCAGCATCGGTGGTTTCGGCGGGCTCTTCTCGCTCGACGGAATTGCCCAGGACGGCAAACTATTAGTGGCGTCAACCGATGGCGTTGGGACCAAGGCGCTCGTGGCCTCGGCCCTTGACCGGTATGCGACTATCGGAGAAGATCTGGTAGCGGTGAATGTGGACGACATAGTCGTCTACGGCGCGAGGCCGTTATTTTTTCTGGACTTTCTAGTCGTCGAGCATGTCGACTCATCCCGAGTGGAGCAAATAGTATCGGGCGTGGCCAGTGGCTGCCTCAAGGCAGGATGCCCGCTGCTCGGCGGGGAGGTCGCGGAACACCCTGGGACTCGCGGTCCGCGAGACTTCGACCTGGTCGGATTCGTTGTAGGACTCGTCGGTCAAGATGCCCTGATCACAGGCGAGAAGATTAGGCCCGGCGACGCCCTGGTCGGCTTCGGCGCTGCTGGCATGCGCAGCGACGGCTACTCGTTCGTCAGGCAGATCTTTGGCGACCGCCCGCTGGACGACCTGGCCTACCCGGGTGCAAGCCACTCTTTGGGTGACGAACTGCTAAGACCCTCCAAGATCTACACTCCAAACGTCCTCAACCTGATTGGCCAAGTTGACGTTCATGGACTCGCGCACGTCACCGGCGGTGGCATCGCCGCGAATGTTCAACGGATCCTCCCTCCGAACTGTGATGCCCTGATAAGCCGTGCCTCATGGCCGATCCCTCCAATCTTCGATGAAATGCGCCGATGGGCCGGCGTGTCGCCGCAGGCGCTGGAAGAATCTCTTCCCATTGGAATAGGAATGGCCGCAATCATAGAGGCCTCCCAGGTGCCTGAGTGCCTGAGCATCCTGGAGTCAAATGACCAAGACGCATACTTGATCGGCGCCGTCGTGGAGGGTGCGGGTCAGGCCAGATTCATCGACCAAGCAAGATGACGATGACAACTGACACGCAACTGGCCGAGCTGGCCGAGCGGTGCGCGACGGCCGCCGTTGCCGCGGCGTACCCGTTCATAGGACTCGGCGCCCAGGCAAGGCACTGGCTCGATGACCATGCGACCCTCGCCGTCCAGGGAGTGCTTGCGGAGTCAGGTCTCCTCCCGCACCTAGCACTAGCCACCTGCGAAGGTGCCAGGGACGGATCACTCGTCCTTGAGTTCCCGGCCGGGCATGACACTGATGCCTACGTGTACTGCGACCCGATCGACGGCACTCTCAGCGCCTGCCGATCGGGCCCTCGAAGCTACAGCGTCGTCGCGTTCAGCCGCCGATGCCCGCCGCCGAGCATATTGGCGCTTGACGACTCTACGGCGATCTTCGGAGTTGGAAGCCAAGGTCGAGATGTCAGCAACGTGTTCGCCGCAGGGAAGGAATGGTCGGCTGCCTTACGCACCGCCGTGAGCGGCCGCCAGGGAATGCTGGCAACCCTCAACCGCCTGGACAACCTTGGACTGCTCCTCGATCTTGAGGGGCTGACCTTGCAGGACTTCAAGGTCGGCAGCAGATCTGGGTTCCGGCCTCTTCTCGGACCCAACTGCCTAGCGGTAGGTGACGCTACGGCGACTCTGCCCTTGGAGTGCGCACTGGAGATCGGACGAATCGGTCTCACCGAAGCCCAGGTTCAGTCTGGAATGTACCGGAGTTGGACGGGACTGATCGTCTCCCGACAGCGAATTAGAGAGACAGCGGGTGGTGCGCTCGAGTACCTCGACAAGTACGCTGCCGCTCGGCATCTAGCCGATCGGGCAACGCTAGCTAGCTTGTTCACCGACAGTGAGCTGAGACGATTCGCGAGCAGCGGGTCGGACTTGCTGGAAGTAACTACTCCTTTGAGCCAGGCATCCTTCGGGGTCGGTACCGACAGCATCGTAGTAATTGCCGCGTTGTGCTCTGATCGCGATCCATGGCTGCCGCACTCACGGATGATTCTGGAACATCCCGAATGGTGTCCGGATGACTCAGCTCTTAAGATATGCGTTCTGCGAGTCATAGACGGAGCTAGCAGCCACAGCGTTATTCCGGTGTCTCCATTCGAGGGCAATGTCCTGCCGAGGCACTTGCAATGCTGGTACCGAACATTCGACTGGTCAGCCGTCGAGGCTGAGTGCGGTGACTCAGAACCATGGCTACGGGGCGTCGGCGAGATATCCGAAGGAGGAGTTGCTGTTAGACCGTCGCGCCGGCTGACTGGCGGTCGATCCTGACGCCCGCTATCCTCCGATCTTCATAAGGAACTGGAACTACGATGGTGTATTCACGATCTAATGTCTCTGCGCTGCTGCGGCAACTTGGCCCCCGCCAGGCGCTCTGCGCATTCAACGTCGAAAACTTTGACACCCTGCATCCCGCCCTGAGGGCAGCGGGAGACCTTTCAGCTCCTGTGGTCATTGCGCTAACCGTACCCGCTGCCCGTTACCTAAGATTCGACTACATGGCCCAGGCCGTAGACCTGGCAGCGCGCAAGTTCGGTGCGACCTACGCCTTGCACCTGGACCACTGCGAAAGCCCAAATGACCTGCGAGAAGCCATAAGTGCCGGATTTACATCGGCGAATTTCCTTAACGAGAGCGCAATGGATGACGAGACCTACCTCGAACGTTCTCTAGAATTACGTAAGGAATTTGATGGCACAGATAGCGCGCTGGAGTTCGTCCTCGGTACGCTAGGTCACCACCACGACGAGGCCTCGCCTCATCAGCCCACCGTGGATGAAATAGTGAAGTTCTCGCAGCTCAGCAGACCGGACATACTTGGGTTCCACTGTGGCTCGATACACGGCATGCGCCAACGCGAGAAAATCATCGACACTGCGCTGATCGCGGCAGTGGCATCGGAAACAGGTCTGCCTATTGTCTTGCACGGCTCCTCGGGAGTGCGCGAGCAACAGATCCTCGCGGGCATCGACGCAGGGATCAGGAAGATCAACATAGAAACCGCAATCCGAACCGTGTTTATGGAGACGATCAGGAACTCCGTCTCTTCAGACGGCCCGGCTGCCACTAAGCCGCGCTACCTCACTATGGCAACGGACGAGGCCCTGAACGCTACCTATCGGAGCTATCTCATGACATACACGCTTCGTGATTAGGCTGCGCCTCGGTCGGTTCGTGTTCTGCAACTCGTCGTCGGCACCGTTACCTAGCGGGCAGGTCCTGCGGGTGAGCGAACGGCTGCCGGCGTCGCCGGACGTGCCCGACTATCTGCGGTACTGCGATCGCGACGCTGAGGTCCAGGTCGTCGGCCTGGGCGGGCCGGTCGATGTCGGGCGGGAGCTCGCCCGGCGGATCGATGCGCTGGGGGAGTCCGGGCTGGTCGATGACCTGAGCGGTCGGACCGGCTCGAGGAAGTGCTGCGTCTGGCGCGCGCCGGCAGCTCGGGTGGGGCCGCCAGGGCGTTGTTACTGGTTGGCGGCGAGGGGAGAAGCGAACGCTTCCCGCTGCGGTCAGGCAGGCCGACCTGGTCAACTGGCAGGTCGGGTGGGGGAGTGCGCCCGGATCAGTTGCGTGCTCGCGCGGGTGCGCGAGGAAGCCGGCCGTGATCCGGCGAGCTTGCGGCGGATTCACGCGCCTAACTTCCAGCTTTTCGACAGCGAACGTGAGCTCAAGCTCTGGCGTGAACACCCCGACCGCGGCATGAGCGCAGCCGAGGTCGATGCCTGCATCCGCAGGCGCGGTGCGTTTTACGGGACCGCGTCAGCCATCGGCGCGCGGGCAGAGGAATTCATCAGCCTGGGCTGCGGCGGTTTTGTCATCTTCATCAATGAGTCTCCAGCGCTGGCGGGCTTGGAGCAACTCGCTTCGCCATTGCCCTACCGCTCAGGTCAACCTCGGCAGAACGTCTACGCTGACTGAAGTCTTAGAAGCCAGCCTCGACGTCGCGGTCCGCATCCGGGTCGAGCCACGGACGGTCGAGACGGTCCCAGTAATGATCTTTCTCGTAATCGGAGTGAGGCTGGTGCCAGCCTTCCCAGTTCAAGGGCGGCTCGGTAAAACCAGGACCTTCATACGGCGGGTACACCGCGTAATCCGCATTCAGGTCCGCGTCAGCGTCAACTGCCGCCTGACCCCGGTCCAGGCCGGAGAACTCCGGGTATTTACAGGCGAACAGCGTGATATCCGCATCGAGCGCACGGCTGGCCGGCGGGTTGCCGCAGACCTGTCCGAGTTCTCGCCTGGCGGCCCACTCCCGGTAGTTGCCGTCCCGGGTGCGCTCGGCCGCCTCCCGCGGGTGCGCCAGTGCGGCCACGGTGCGCCTTGCCCGGTAGCTCGCGTCGCGTAGCCATCCCATGCCTTTCACCGCTCCCGATTCCCGTTGCTCGCTCACATCCTCAGGATCGGAGATAGGCTGCTGCGGATAATAGGATGAACGGTAATCATGTGCCATTCTTTCTATTCTCAGCATTCAGCATGTTAAGGGAGAGGCTTGCGGGATCTGGTCAGGTGCGGCGTGGCAGAAGGCCTTGACGGCATCCTGTTTATGCCTCCTCGGGGATTGCTGCTAGTGCGCGGGCTGACTGACCAGATGGGCGTGTTTGGTGACGCGCAAGGTCGGACGGTCTGCGCCAGATCCCGCAAGCAGATCGTGTCCGGCCGCAGAGGTGGCATCGGCATCACCGCCGGTGGCTGAGGTCGGTAGCTGTCGTCCCGGGTGCGCTTTGCGGCACCGGTCAGGCATTGCTGGGAAGGTGACCGGCCAGGGCGAGGGCGCGGGTGATGGTGGCGGTGATCTCGGTGAGCGGAAGGCCGCCGTCGCGGTGGTGCGGCGCCCGGATGTGCCAGCACAGTTCGCCGTCATCGCAGATGTCGACGATGCCGCGAGCCGGACAGCGCGGGTTGGCCGCAGCGGTCTGGGCGAAGTTACCGAGCCCGCCGGTAATCTCGTGGGCCAGTTCCACGACTGTCGTCATGCCGAGGCTGGCGAGCGCGTGCCTGGCCGCGGCGTGGATGGCCATGCTGGGCCGGTGCGGCGCAGGTTCCGGCCGGGGCTGGACGCCCTCGGGGTCGAGCACGTCGAGGGCGATCGCGACGAGCCGGGCCGGATCAACATGGATGCCGTGGATGGAGCGGTATTCCCAGACCACGTCCCCCTGGCTGGAGATGGTCAGGCAAGTCAGCGCGCCCAGGGCATTGCTGATCTTGAAATAGGCGTCGCCGTCGCCATTGGGAATGATCAGGTCATAGCTAGCGTCGGTGAGCAGGTCCGCGATCGCGGCTAGTGCCTGCTCCGCTGGTGCCTTGATAGCTTGCGCATCGAGGATGCCGTTGGTTGGTGGAATGATGGTGGTACTCCTGTCTTCCCGGCGGTCCAGGCGGCCGTCGTCGTGACTGCCGCCATCTCATCCCGGACATCTGCCGCTTAGCCTGCTGGCGGGCCTCTGTCCGGCTACCTGGTCAAAAGTCGATCATTACGGGCTGGAGCGCGGAATCGTTCCAGGGCGTGAACTACGGGAACCTTGCGAAAGGCCGGTGAACCTTGTGAACGCCTGCTGGCTCGCCGTGCGGAGTGCTGCCTGCCGGTGCTGCGGGGGGATGGTGCGCGGCGGTTACCGAGGCGGGACTGCGGTGATCTTGCTGCGCTGGACTGGCGGGCTGAGAAGGGCGGCGGGGCCGGCCCGGTAGAGCGGGGCGGAACTGTCGTCGCGGGCGCCCGCAGTTGCGGCGGGCTCGATGAATCCCGGACGGCGGAGAACGATCCGGGAGAAGCGGTGCGGGTCGAGCTGGGTGTTCCAGACGGCCTCGTAGACGTGCCGCAGATCGTCCACGGTGAAGCTGCTGCCGCAGATCGCCGCGGCCAGCGGGGGTGCGCTCCAGTTGCACGCTGATGCGGTCGACGGCTCTGGCCAGGACCTGGTCATGGTCGTAAGCAAGCTGGCCGCGTGCCTGATCGACGGCGATCCAGGCGGAACGGCTATCTGGCCTGGCATCAAGGACTGGCAGGTCGGGCGCGATCGCGACGAAGGCCGCCCTGAGCTCGCCGCCTCGCGGGTGTCCGACCGGCGGATCTACCGCTGCCAGCTGCTCAAGGAAAAGATGCTGGCGTCGATGTCCGCGTGCTCAGCGATTTGTGTCCCGGCCGTTGCGGGCAGATCTAGTCCCTCGGCGGAGTACCCGCAGGGCAGGGCCCACCGGCTCCCGGGGGATGCCCGGCCGCGATCGAGGACGAGTACCTGGAGAACGCCGTCATGCACGCGCAGGCTCGCGACTTCGACCAGGACCGTGGGCCAGAAACTGCGGTCGCTGCCTGATCCGGCCGCTGCGCGCGTGGAGGCGACAGCCCGATCGGCGGTCACTCCGCGGGCCCTGCCGTGGCACTCAGCCCTCTGCCCAGGATTGCGAGCACTGTCATTACCAGTTTGTCGGCTTCAGCGTCCTCGCCCGCGCCGAACAGGTCGGCTCGGTGCAGGAAGGACAGAGTCCGGCCGGGTCCTAGCTCGAAGTCCGGAATCTCGCAGTCGTCCAGCCGCACCGGGATCAGCCACGGCTCGGCCGGCTGCCGCAGCCGCGCCTGCTCGACGGCCAGCAGGAGCTCCTCGTTCTGGTAGCTCTTCTTCCGCGCGATGCTGCGGCTGGAGAAGCAGGCAATGAATACCAGCGCATCGGCGGCGATCGCCGCGCGGATCTGAGCCCGCCAGTCCTGACCGGGCCGCAGATCCCGCAGATCGCGCCATACCGGGATCGCCGCCGCCTCGAGCCTGCGCTGCAGCAGGTCCACGCGATCAGCGTCTTCACGGACGTAGGAGATGAAGGCGTGTCCAGGGCCGGCCTGCCGGCCCGTGCCGGATACGATTGCTGATCCCCGCTCGCTGGCGTCGTTGCCCGCAGTGCCTCGCGGGACGATGACCGCCTCACCCGATGCGTCGCTTGCTCTGCGCGCATGGTTACCAGCAGGCCAGCGTCCCAGCGGCGAGTGCCGCCGCGCCAGGAAACCGAACAGCGCCGCAGCGGCGAGCGCGATCCCGGCGGCAAGCGCGCTGCCAAGGTCCGACTGGCCGGCTTGCCCGATGCTAGCCGCGAAGCCAAGAGACAGCACGGCGCACAAGGCCCCTGCGACGACCAGCACAACGAACTGCAACATACGCGCCGTCGATACAGCCTTTGCTGACACGCCGCTCTCGTGAACCCGTCCCGAACGGCTGCCGTCCTCAGCTTCCCCCTGCGGATCTGGCGACAACAGTCCACCGCCATTTACTGCCAGGCCGCCGACACTAAGGCGGCAAGACTAATGGTCCTGACAGACATGGTAACTACCGCCGTAGCGGGTCAGTGCCCGCGCGGTCCAAGATCCGACGCAAGCCACTCCCGCATGGAGATCCGGCCGCTTAAGCTGGCGAGGCGCCGGGCTCGCGGCCCCGGGCGCAGATCAGCTTGGTCCAGACCCTGCCGCGCTGCCGACGCACCGTCCTGACAGGGTTACGTGCCGGTCGCTCTTTTGGTTAGATCCGGCGGATATCAGGTTGTTACATCGTCTCGTCATCTGCTGGGACATTTTCACGAGTGTCCGTGGCATGCGGAGCTATCAGGGTGCTTTGCTCTTCCGTGTCCTGAACTGCGAGCGACTCTGAGGGTCGCGCTGCTCTTACCACGTCGCCTATTGCTTTGAGGATGGCCGGCCTGTCATCTGGACTCGTGCCGCGCGATCGTGGCCAGCCTTGAGGCCCAGTGGATTCGCGGACCGGGGCACCGGACTCCGGCGACGGCAGGCAGAGCATCATCACCGTCAGTCGTGCGGGGCTGCGCGCGCTCGGCGAAGCCAGGGCAGTGAAGCAGGACTGGCTGACCGAACGCCTGGCCGACGAGCTTACTCAGCACGAACAGGGCATCCTTGCCCGGTCAGCTAACCATTGGCGGCTGCCGTACTAGGGTCCGATAATGACTGCAGGTTTTCATCGTTCTTGTCACCTGGCACTACAATGACCAGGATTGCGGCAGGTTGTTCTTCATCGATACGTACGTCGTTGATGTTTGTCTCACAGATCTGTCCCTTTCTGCGGCCTTCGCAAACGGTCACAATCAACCTCCTGAGGACGCCATGCGTGGGACCGTTAGCGAACGTGAAACTTCTAACGGAAGTTGATCTTGTGGACGGGAAGAAGGTTGCAGCTGCGGTAGCCAACACGGCGGTGGCTATCCTGCTCACCGGTCCGGTGGGGGGACTTGGCGAGGCTGCCCGGGAGGCCATCGCTCTCGCCGAGGGTACCCAGCGCCGGCGAACGTTCGACGGCATCCTGAAACGCTTGCGCAGAGACCTTGAGGAGTTCGCGGTCGCAGAAGGTATTTCCGACAATCTCATTAACCAGGCTTTCACCACGGCGGAGCTGGCGCTCCGCCGTGGTGGCGTTTCGGTAGCCGAATGCATTGACCTCGGGCTGGACTCACGCCGGATTGCCAACAGGGTCCTGGGCCGGGCCAGTGATCTGCTAGGTGACCTGGATGGCGGGGCGGCAGACATCTGCCGCCGGATTGTGCGCAGCGCATACAACGAGATTCTCGCGGACTCGCAGGCGCTCCCTGAGCTGAAGCGAGAGTTTCAGCGTCACGTGGTCGGTCAGCTCGCCGTGCTCAGCCAGCTGCCGGAGCGGACCGCGCGAGCGGTGCGGGCTGTTGCGCCTGCCGCGATGATCACCGATCCGCGCCGGATGTGGGATGGCAGCCTTTTTCCAGAAAGCGCGCTAGTGCGGGCTGAGTTCGCTGTGGTGCCCTTTCACGCCCGCGCGGACACACTCGAGGAACTCGATGACTGGTGTGCTCATGGACCGGAAACGGCATTCCGGCTCTACACGGGCGCCGGGGGCATGGGCAAGACCCGGCTGATGATTGAGGTATGCAGCCGGCTCCGGCCCGCTGGTGGCACGCCGGGTTCCTGGCGCGCGGTGGACCCCGGCCCTGGGACGCGCTGTTCGACACGGACGAATCCATGCTCATCACCGTTGATTACGCCGAGCTGCGGCGGGCCGAACTGCGGGCGCTGATCGAGCACGCGCTAAGCCGTCGGCGCGGTTGCCGCACGAGGCTGGTGGCACTGGCCCGCGACCGGGGAGAGTGGTGGCAGGATCTGGCGCGCACGGGCCGCCATGTCGGCGATTTCCTCTCGGGTCCGGCCACATCGGTGGAGGTCCTGGCTCCCGTTGCCGGAGCGGCTGCGGACCGGGCCATTTCGTTCCGGCGTGCCGCTGAGAGCTTTGCCCCCCTGCTCGGCCGTGCGGTGCCGTCGTCACCGCATGTCGATATGACACGCGGCTACTTCGACCGGATCCTGTTTGTTCATCTGGCAGCGCTCGCGGCCGTCCTCGGTGAGCGAGCAAGTGACGATAACGCGCTCCTGGACTTTGCGCTCAGGCGGGAGCAGGGCTTGTGGGACGCCGGCGTGGAGGCAGCCGGGTTCGGGGATCTTCGCGGCCGTGCCGTCCTGGAGGCGGCCGTGGTGACCACGATGGCTGGCCGCATCGACCGCCGGGACAAGGCCGTTGACCTGATCTCGCGGGCGCCATCGCTGGCCGGCCAGCCGGCCACAGCCGCGGCCGCGCTCGCCGAGTTCCTGCATACTCTTTACCCGGGTGACGGCTGGCTCGAAGGGGTGCAGCCCGACCTGCTTGGCGAGCATCTCCTGTACCGGGCCGGCCAGGAAGATCCTGCGATCCTGCGAGTGTTCGATGCCATATGACCAGCAGTGGCGCGCCGCGTTGACCCAGCTGGCCCGGCTCGCCCAGCGGCAGCCCGGGGCACAGGCGTGGATCGAAGAGATGCTGGAACGGAACATGCCGCAGATCCTCGGCGCTGCCGTCGAGGTCGCCGAGGAGACCGGGTCCCCGCTGCCCGCGCTGCTGGTCAGGATCCTGATGAGAGCCCCCTCCGCAGAGGCCTGCGAAGCCGTCGCGCAAGCCGTGCCCATGCGCGCCACTGCACTGCAGGATCTTGCCATCACATCGATCCGGTTGCTTCTTGGCCAGCGCGCCTGGCCTCGCGGCGAACCGGAGGAAACAGCCCTGGTGCGCCGGCATGCGCTGCGCGTGGCCCTCGCCGCCCGCCTCGCCCACGAGAATCAGTTCGCGGAAGCGCGGACCATCGCGGAGCAGGCGGTATCTGAGGCCCAGACCGTGCTCCGCGATGAGGCATCGGCCCGTGCCCGCAGTATCGACGCCTACGATGTGATCGCCCAATGCCAGATATCGTCTGGCGACGGCGCAGGCGCGGTGGAAACCGCCCGCCGGGCGCTCGCGCTCCGTCAGGAGATAGATGACCCGCTGCGCCCGTGCGCCGACGGCGAGCAGAACCTTGGACTCGCGCTGTTCAACGCCAGCATGGCTGACGAGGCCTGCCAGGTTCTCATGGACGCCGTGGCCCACGCGCGGGACCTGCTCGAACGCCACCCCGATCCCGCGCGAGAACTGGAGGATCAGGCCGCTGAGAGTACCGGAGACGGAAGGCAAGTAATAGCGCTCCGGGCAGCGGCCACGATGGAGTGGATGCCCAATGGCTTCGATCAGCTCGTCGCGGATCGAGCTTCCGGCGTCGGGTCATTGGTTGCGCGCCTCCATCGTTGCCTGGCGGCATTGGCGGCGGTGCTGGAAGACCGGGAGCGCCTCCGGGCGGACCTGCTCGCACCGGCCCTGTCGGAGCTAGCAGCCGGCCATGCCGTGATGCGCCGCGGCCGGTCTGCGTCCGCTCTCGGGCTCCGTGTCGTTCGGCTGCTCATCGCCGGGCCCGAGATGGCGCACCTGTCCGCGGAAGACTTCGGCGCCCTGGCCGACGAGGCGCTGGCCGCTGGTGACCTGGGACTGGCCATCGGCGTGCGCCAGGCCGAGGTGCAGTACTTCCGGCGCGCTGACCCAGCGGGCCGGCGGGCGCTTGCGGACGCCCTGGTCCAGCTAGCCCGGTTGCTTGCGGAGGTCCGGGCGGGCGATGCCGTCGCCGCGATGCGTGAAGCCGTGGCCCTGGCTGGGGACGAGGATCCAGCGCGACTCGCGCTGCTGCTGCGCGACCAGTCCCGGCTGCTGAGTGCAAGCGGTCGGCCCGGGGAAGGGCTGGAAATGGCGTCGCGGGCCGTCGAGCAGATAAGCGACGTCTACCTCACCGGCCGCGATGTTGTCACACTCCCCGTTTTGATGGAGATGTTCGAGACCCTCGTGCTGCGGAGCCTGGAGTGCGGTGCCGAAGTCGACTTCGCGCCTCCCGTGGTGGCTGCCGCAGTCAGGATGATCAGCGATGCCGGCCGCGAGAAAGGCGCTGACCTCCGTCGCCTCGCCCATGCGGCCCGCGGATTGTTCAACTCCGCCAGTCATCAGGGCGACGTGACGACAGCCCAGCAGATCGCCGGTGCGGTAAGCCGGCTGGCCGCCCAACGACCTGACGATGAGAGCATCCAACTCGTCAGCGGGCTGCTGAACAGCAAGAGCACCGGCGATCGCGTGCTTGCGGCCCGTGATCCTATGCACCACACCTGCAGCGACAGGAGCCCGGCACCGTACTACGTGCTGACCGCCACAGGACCCGGGTTCGACGGCGAACAGCTCGCCCAGCGCGTCGCTGCTGCGGCACCGGCGCTTGCCGAGGTCGCCGAATTCGGCGACCGCCACCAGGCCAGTTTCGTGTCAGCCCGTCACCGCTGCCGCAAGACCGCCCTTTTCAAGCGGAACGCCGACGGCACGTGGTCGGCCATCATCGCCGACGTCGATGCCACAACCGCAGGCGTAGCGCGCCTCTGGCACTCTGCCGTGTCCAGTGCCGACTGCCACCCGGCGCGGGACCGCCCGCAGGCCGATACCGACTCCGGCCGCCAGGCCAGCTATCACCTCACTCAAGCCTGGGGGCCGGGACCCGATGAGGGCGGGAAGCGAACGGATGAGGTGCGGGCGATCTCCCTGGTGGCAGAGCGGATCCGGTCACGTGGCCTGGACTACTCCACGCAGGACCTGGAAGCCGATCGCTTCCAGGCGGGCTGGTGCGTGTACGCCCCCGTGGCACTCGACGAGGCCTGCGCGGCACCGGGCACCGGCATGCCGGCGAGGCCGTGGGTGTTTCTGGTCGGTGAGCACTCCGGGAACATCCAGGAAGTACCGACCGCGGAATCGCTGGAGGAGGCTTGCCTCCGGTTCACCGCAGCTGAAGTCGTCTCCGCTGTTCCGCTCCTCCCCAGCCCCCGGGGATCTGCTGCACCTCACCATTCCGCTATCGCCGAAGGCCGTCAGGCCGGGACCTGCGAAGCCGCATCCGAGCACGGTGTCATGGATGCGGCGCGGGCGATCTCGCTGGTGGCAGAGCGGATCCGGTGCCGTGACCTGGACTACTCCACGCAGGACCTGGAAGCCGATCGCTTCCAGGCGGGCTGGTGCGTCTACGCCCCCGCGGTGGTCGATGAGGTCTGGGCGGCACCGGGTACCGGCATGCCGGCGAGGCCGTGGGTGTTTCTGGTCGGTGAGCACTCCGGGAACATCCAGGAAGTATCGACCATGGAATCGCTGGAGAAAGCATGCCTCCGGTTCCACGCAGTAGAGGTCGCCTCCGCCGTTCCGCTCATCCCCGACCTTGAGCCGTCTTCTGCACCTCGCTACGAATTGACTGCCACCGACATCGACGGCGAACAGCTCGGGCAGCGCATCATCTTCAGCCCGCCCACCAGTCCGCCCGCCCTCGCCGTAGCCGCTGGACTCGGCGACCGCCATCAGGCCAACTACGTGATAGCAACCGATGATCAAACCAGCGACAATAAACTGAGCACCCTGTTTGGGCGGGACGCCGCCGGCGTCTGGTCGGTTATCGCCGCCGACACTGACTCTGACACCCTCGCCGAAATGCTCCTCTGGTTCGATCTCACCTGCCATTACCAGCCGGCAGCCGCCCCCGACCCTCGCGGTCAGGCCAGCCAGACTCTCGCCACCGCCCGGGCAAACCGACACGGCGAGGTCCGGCGTATGGACGCGGCGCGAGCGATCTCTCTGGTGGCAGACCGGATCAGCTCCCGCGGCCTGGACTGCCCCGCGCAGGGATTAACGGCGGACCGCTTCGAGGCGGGCTGGGGCGTGTACGCGCCGACGGACGCCGGCGACCCGATGGCGTTCCCGGGTATGCCGGCGTTCCTGGTCAGTGACTTCGGGCGCATCAAAGAAGTAGCGGCATCGATTCCCCTGTGGCGGGCACGCGAGCTGTTCACCGCAGAAGAAGCCTACGTCCGCAGAGCAACCGCGGACGAAACGCATATGGCCGAATTCCGGGACGAGTTCACGCGGCTTGAGTCATTGGACGGGCATCCAGCTGTCGCCGAATTCATCATCGATACACCGCCCAAGAGCGTGATCGAAGCCAGCGCAACGCGGCTGCTCGGCCCGATCGCACAACAACTTGCCCGGCTCGGCCCGCCCGGGTGGCAGCGCTTCACGGCAATCTTCTCCTTCACCGCCTCCGCAGAGGTCGCCCAGCTCCAGTTCGAGGCCGGCAACCAGTCCTGTTCGGTGCCAGTGCCGCAGCAGATAGCCATACTGGTCCGCCGACAACGACACCTCGCGGCGCGGATGCCGGACGGGCCATGGTGGCGGCTGCTACTGACCGTCAGCGACCGCGCCGGGACGAACGCCACGATAACGACCGACAACGACTACGGCGACGAGCCCTTCCCCGCCGACCAGCTGCTGGCCCCCGCACACTACCGCAACGACCTGCAAACCTATCCCCGCCCGCACGTACCAGCATGGCTGGCCAGCTACATAGCTTAGAGCGGCGGCGATCAAGTAGCTGGCGCCGGCTGTACAGGGCCGCCTGGCTCCGGCCGCGAGCACTCGGCCCTGTCTCGTGTTCACCATGCCGAGGCGCTGTCCATCCGCCGCCCGGCGATCCTCATGCCTCACCCGGCGGAAGCCCGAAAAGGGAAGAACTCAGGCTCTTCCGCGAATTTTGTAGTGCTTGTTACGCTGGGTGAAGGATGATGCGCTTGCGGAGCAGGGCGAAGCTGGCGCGGGGAGTTGTGCCCGGCGGGACCAGTCCGGGAAACGCGCTCGAGAACGGCGCGATCTCGGCGGCGAGGTGACCGGCTGACCCGCGATCTTCATCAGCGAGATCAAGTTCGCACCTCTGGTCGTCCCACCAGTACTCCAGCAGCTCGCTGACGTCGACGCGGTCAAGATCGCGGCCCACCTCGCCGGGATCGGCAGGCTCTTCGTAAAACTCCTCGGTATCCCAGGGTCTGCCCGGAGCGCCGGGCAGGTGCCCGATCAGGAACGGCAGCAACCCGGTGTCCTGGCGAGCATCGTGCAGCTCGGCCCAGACACCACCCGAGTCAGGTACCGCCTCGCGGGTCACGGTCGCCACCGGCCGGCGAGCCGGCCCGAATCCCGCCTGGACTCGCCTGCCGGCCGGAAGGCGCACCTGCCCCGGCCGCAGGTCCCCGTCCCCGGGCAGGTGCGCCGCTGCCATCACGCCTTCTCCTCATCCTCAGGAAGGTGGTACGCCATCGGGTGGTGCTGCCTGGGAAGGGTACCGGTAGATCTCGACGCTGCCGCTCTCCAGCGGGCTGGTGACCAGGACGCCGGTGACGGGCGCGCCTTGCGGGATGGATATACGCCACGACCACTTCGGAGTGTCCGGATGGACGAATAGAGCGCCAGAGCTTCTACGCACAAACCTCCGCCCAAGCCCCATGTGGCCGCCACCCATATGTCCATGGATTAACGTTAGCTTACGCTTCTCAACTTCGTGTTCCGTTGCCGGATTAATCTCTCATGCGCGGAATAATGAATACAAACATAATCAGTTATGCCCAAAGGGGCGGGATTCCGAGGGACTCAGGAGCAATCGCGGCATCCCTGAAGCCTGGCTGATCTGGGCCAGCGCTGCTTAACGGTCTGGCCTTCTGCGTCGTCGGCCACGTTGCCAGGGCCTGGTCATCGGCATGTACTGGCACGCCCGGATGTACCCCTGGCTGCGACATCCTGGACGTTGGGACCGGCGCCGGTACGGGGCCGCGCTGCTCGCCCGCCGTTTCGGAGGCCAGCGAGTCACGAGCATCGACATCGACCCCTACCTGAACGCCAAATATGCTTAAGGTGACGTATATGCATCCGATCTGACCTGTCATCACGGAGTTGCCGGTATTCTCGCGCGGTGATGTCCTTTGACGAGCAGATTGATCACATGCGGAACATCTTCCGCGGGCTTGAGGAGTACGGGGCTGGCTCGCCATCTGAGCAGGCGACGCGCTTCCGCCTTGACAAGCTATTCCCTGAAGTGGTCAGGCGTGCCCGCGCGAATTCAGCGACGCAGGCGCTGCCGGAAGTCGATCTTCTGGTAAGCCTGTCCGGATTCTCCCCTGCTACTACGATTCTTGCCTTCGAGTTGGTCCGCCCTGAGCAGCTGTTCGTGATCTCGTCTGAGGGCACGACGGCCAGTATTGACGTGATTCATGAGCATCTGGTCCCAAGGATTCTTCCAGCACGTCATTTCCGTCATAAGTCGTGCGACGGGACGAATCCGCTCGCGATCTACCGCCTGGTGAAGGATGAGGTGGCGGGGCTCGCGAGGAGTCGTCCGAGCGCGGAGTCGCGCCGCCCGACAGTCCTCATCGACATCACCGGGGGCAAGAAGGTCATGAGCGCTGCAGCGGCGCTGGTGGCCTGGCAGCTTGACACCCGACTGTGCTATATCGACAGCATGTACGACGGTGAGATGCGGCAGCCCATCCCAGGTTCGGAACGGCTGCTGATTCTCGACAATCCCACCGCGATATTCGGGGACCAGGAACTTGAGTCGGCGGTCGAGACATTCCGCAGTGGCGCTTTCGCCGTGGCGCACGAACGTTTCGCCATGCTTGCGGAGTCGATGTCGGAGCCGAGCAGGGCGCGCCTGCTGCGGGATATCGCCGCGCTGTACCAGGCGTGGTCAGATCTCGACCTGGAGCGCCTGCCGGTGCTCGCGGACCAGGTTTCAAGGGAGCTGGCCAGTCCGCTCGCGGGGGTGAACAGCAGCACCGAACGTCAATTGGCCAGGCAGCTTGAGTTCATCGGGCACCTGATTCAGGACGGCAGCTTTATCAAGGTCCTCAATTTCTACGTGCTCGGTGAGCATTACAGCCGGCTAAGCCGGACTGACTTCGCGGCGCTTCTTTATTATCGCACTATCGAGGGCGCTTTCCAGCAGCGTCTCGGGCTGCGTTTCAGCGGTTTCGATTGCGCTAGTCCTCAGTACCAGCTGATGGATGTCGCGGAAGAGGACCTGCTCCGCGGTTATAACAGGGTCATCCAGCAGCTAGGCTGGCCCGCGGTAACGGCCCTGCCGAGGAAGATCGGCCTGATGAACGCGGCAGTTCTCTTGCACGCCCTTGATGACAGTCTGCTCCGGAGGATTGACATCAAAGACGCGAAGGGCCTGAACTACCTGTCGAAGCAGGCCGAAGTCCGCAACAAGTCCGTGCTCGCGCACGGCTATCAATGCGTCTCTGCCCGGGAGTGCCAGTTGCTGCGGGCGCTGGCGCTGAACTGCCTCCGCGCTTTGTGGGGCTTGCATCAGCCTGACCAGGACGTCGATCTTCTGTGCCAGACGCTGCGTTTCGTGCAGGACCTGTAGGAATGGCAGCTGCATCGGAGAGGAAACTACCCACGCCTGACACCTGGATTCGCGAACACGCGAGCGTGTTCCTTGACCAGGTGCCACGGCCGGCGCCAGTTGTTATCTCGCTGACTTACCGCCTTGGCTTACCCGACCGGCTCGCCCTGGACGGCATTAGTCTCGGCCAGGTCCGGTCCGATCTTCGGGAAGGTGTCGTCAGCCACCGCCGGTCCGGGAGGGACGGCGACTACTACGTCCTCAGCGGGACGTGGTTCGAGGTGTTCGCCCATACCGAGCTGGAAAAAGTCGCGCTGGAAGAGGGACTGGAGATACCGCTCGCGGTCATCAGCAAGATCCGGCGCCAGCAAGGCCTGCCGCGCCACGGCAGGCTGGTCCAGGCGTCGGTCACCGCCTGCCCGCCTTATGACCGCGCTGAGTGCGACATAAGTGAGGTTCACGAGCGGATCCGGGCCTGGCTGCGCTACCACGACGCTGAACGCACTGCCTGGCAGAAATCCGGCCGGCTGCTGGGCCATGCGGTACGTGGCAGCGTCGCGTACTCGGACCTGCACGCCCGGGTGCTCCGTCACTTCTCTGCCCTGGAGCAGATGATCGAGCTGCTCCAGCAGCGCAGCGACACCAGCGGGACCTGCCGGGCCCGCGGGATTGTCGCCGGCGAGCCCGACTATCAGGACACTCTCCGGGTGCGCCTGAGCGAGCGGGAAGGGGACTTCGGCAATGACCTGGCAGTGCAGGTGCAGGTCGCGGGACAGCGCCGGGCCCTGAACCTGGAGATCGTGGCCCTTGACGACGACGATCTGTATCTGTCGCTGCCCGAAGACCGGCGGTCTCAGGCGGCGCTCGGCCCGGGTACGCCCGTCGAGCTGTCGTGCAAGCCAAGGTTCAGCCTGGGACGGCATAGCTATGCTCTGGGCCGCCTGCTGCGCGAGGAGGTCGAAGGCGACTGGGAATCGCTGGCCCGCCTGGTCACCGACCCGCGAGAGCTCCTGGCCCCGGACCGGTACCCCCCGGCTGGCCGGTACTTCGACGGCCAGCTGAATGCCGGGCAGCGGCTGGCGGTCGACGGCGCCGTGCAAGCGCCGTACGCCTATATCGTCCAGGGACCGCCAGGCACCGGGAAAACGACGGTCATCTGCGAGATAGTGCGGCAGCTCACCAGCCGCGGCGAGCGGGTGCTCCTGCTGGCGCCCATGCACGTCGCGGTCGACGAAGTGCTGGAACGGGTGGGCGACGCCGACGGCGTCCTGGCGCTACGGGCCAGCTACGACGACTCCAAGGTCCGCGAAGAGGTCCGGCGCTTCACCAAAGACAAACTGGCGTCCGAGTTCGTCCGCAAGGCGCGCACGCCAGCATCCGCACGAGCAGCCCGCTGGACAGCCGAAGCGCGGCCCTGCACGGCGAACGAGAGCTGATCGCCGACCGCATCCGGTCCGGGCAGGAGGCGCGGCGGGCGCGGCTGGCATCGGAGGAAGCGATCCGCAGACGCGAGGCCTCCCGGGCGGCATACCAGGAGGCCCTCGACAGCGCCTTGCTGCGCAGGGAAGCCGCCGGGCAGGCAATGGCTCAGGCGCGCGTGCGGCTGAGCGAAGCGGAGGGCACAGCGCGCTCGGCACGCCAGGCTCTGCAGCGAAGCCGAGTCGGCGGGCGTCTCGCTGCTACAGCGGCTCCAGGGAATGCTCGGAGCCGGCAAGCTCGGAAAGCTGCGCCGTGCCGACCAGGCGGCACAGCGGGAACTGGCTGGCGCTGCGGAGAAACTGCGGGTGGCGGCGGCCGCTCATGCCCAGCGAACGGCTGCGGCGGACCAGTTGCGGCAGGAGAGCCAGGCCAAAGACGACGAGCAGACCTCGGTGTGCTCCCGGGCGGCGGACGCGGCGAAAACCGCGGAGCAGGCTCTGGCCGGGCTGCGTTCCGCGCTGGCAGCGGCTGGCCTGGGCGACGCGGGGGAAGATGAACTCGACCGCCGCGCCCGGCATAACCAGGACCGGGAGGACCGGCTGGAGCGCCTTGCCTATCTGGAAGGGCGCTGGTTCCAGCTGACCGGGCTCGCCGGCGCCACGCCGGCGGCCCGGCACGAGCAGATCGTCAGGGATCTCGGTGACCGGCTGATAGGGGCAGCCAACCTCATCTGCTGCACTACGACCGGGTTCGGCGGTGACAGGGACCTGCGCGACGCGGACTACGACACGCTGATCATCGACGAAGCGAGCCGCGTGATCGACAGCGAGTTCCTCATCGGCGCCAAGCAGGCTCATCGCTGGATTCTCGTCGGGGACGAGCACCAGCTGCCGCCCTTCGTCGATCCGGCGGACGAGCGTCACCTGCACGCCCTGGCGGCGCTGCACATGACCGAGCGCGGCGCCGCGGAAAGCCTGCCGGCGGCCGTGGCGCGCCTATCGGAGCTGTGGCATGAAGACGAGGAGATGCACCAGTTCCGCGCCAGGGCGGTAGAAGACAGCGCCCGGCAGATGTCCGCTGACGGCCAGTGGCAGCGGACCTACCGTCCCTCTTATCAGAAGGCCTATGACCGGCTCCGTCAGCACAACGCCGACGCTGAGCGTGAGCTGCTCCGCAAGATGCGCCATCACCTGGTGCAGAGCATCTTCGACCGGTGCGTGACAGACGCGCTGCCTGCCCTGCGCTGCCAGCTCACCGAGCAGCGCCGCATGATCGGCCCGATCGCAGCGCTGGTCCGCGAGCCTGTTTACGCCGGAAACTACCTGACCCCGCCGCCTGAAGTGCTCAAGGTAACTCCGCTGACGACATCGCGAACCTTCACCGAGCCTGTGATCTTCCTCGACACCTCCGGCTACCCGAGGGCCGGCGAGACAAGGGCGGGCACCGGCTTTGTCAACGAACTTGAAGCTAAATGGGTTGCCAGCGCATGCCGGGCGTGGGATCGCGAACTAGCGGCTCAGGGCGAACGCGAGGTCACCGTCAGCGTGCTCACGTTCTACAAGGCACAGGCCCGCAAGATCCGCGGCGAGCTCGGCGCGCCGAGATACCCCGGATTCCGGGTGCTGCGCTTCCGGAACGTCGATACCGTCGACCGGCTGCAAGGCCAGCAAAGCGACCTGGTTGTCATCAGTTTCTGCCGGGCCAAGCCAGGCAGGCCCCGTGAGCGGCCGGGCCTTGGCATCTGGCTCCAGGACGTGCGGCGCCTCAACGTCGCATGCACACGGGCGAAGCGCGCCATCGTGATGGTCGGCCACAAGGACACGCTGAGCAGCCTGCGGGGCATCGAAGCGGCTGAGAAGTTCTACGCCCACATCTTCGGGCTCTTCGCGCAACCAGCCCCGGGGACCGTGCTGCTGAAGCAAATCGAAGGACCTGACAGGTGACCGTCCGCGTACGGCGCGTCCCCGCTCCGGGCCACGACTCCGATAACCGGCTGATGGTCAGCCAGGCCCTGCTTCCGCTCATGCACTGGCGTGGCGTGCCGGTGCTGCGCGAGCACTACGCGGAACTCACCGTGCTGGAGAAGTTCGTCCTGGAGATGGGACTGGCGCTCGGCGGCGTCGAACCAGGGGACTTCACCGAAATCACCTCGCTTCCGGCCACCGTGCTAGCCGGGGCTGCCTGGCGGCTGATCTCCTCGGGAACGCTGTGGCCGCGCGGCGGAAGCTACGGCATCGACCCGGACAAGGCTGCCGCAGCGTTGCGCCGGCAGGCAGTCCGGCGGCTCGTCCGCGCCAAGGCCAGCTTCGCGCTCCTGCCGCGAACCGGTGACCTGCTCGCCGCTGCCGGGCAGGACGGAGGGTGGCTGCGAGAACTCGAGCAGAAACTGTCCCCGGACCGGCTCGCGCCACTACCCCGGTCCCTGTGGACCGCGACCCGGAACGCGTTCCTCAGTGAGCGGATACGAGCCGGAGCAGTCGCCGGGCTCGATACCGGCATCGTCGACGTGCCTGCTGCCGGCGGCGCCGACCCGCCGCTCGCGGAGCTGTCTAAAAACACCGAACCAGCCACAGCGCCGGTCTGCCCCGTCTATCTGTGCCGCGCGGAAGTGCAAAGCTCAGGCACCGCAGCGCAGGTAACCAGCGCGTTCGCATACGGCAAGCCGCAACGCAAAGGCAAGGACCGTGATCCGGCCGAGGCCACCGAGATCGAAATCGACCTCACCGGCGCACGCCATCTTGCCGCCGGGTGGCTGGAACTGGCCGACGCGCTGACCGACCCCCCGACCTTGCTGGCCGCCTGGAACGAACTTGCCACCAGGCAGCCCCTCGCGACGGACGGGTCACCTGACGATCAGCCCCCGCTCGACGGGGCACGGCGCCGGGGCCTGGGCAGCTGGGAACTTCTCGTCGGTGCCGAAACAGCGCAGCGGCTGTGCGCGCAGGGTCGCTCGCTGACCGATCCTGTGGGCCTGGCTATCGAGGCAGACGAAGCGGTCATTCATCTCAGCTGCACCTACGTTCCGTCAGATGACACTGCAAGAGCCTTGTTCGCAAGGGAAGACGTGATCGAGCGGCTGCTCGCGGCCCGGCAGCCGGGCAAAGAAGTTCCGCGTGCTTGCCGGGACGCGGCACGGCACCACCCCGGGATGGACCAGGTCTTTTCCGAGGAGTCCGTCCTGGACCGCATCTGGCAGCTCGGCCACTACCACCTCATCTACGCGCTCCGCGAGCACAAGGACTTCTGCTATGACTGACCTGCTCGACCTGGGAGCGCTCGTCTACAGCGACGGCTTCTTCCTCACGCGCCAAGCCCGCCGGCCGCCCGTGTTCCGCGGCAGCGGCGCGGACGCTAGGTCCCGTTACCGGCACGTTTTCACCTCACAAGGATCAGGCAGCACGGCCAAGGAGATGGCGCTGGAAATCGTCCGGTCAGCCCGCCGGAAGGTCTTCATCGCCAGTTACCTGCTCGGAGAAGCCGACCTGCTCGACGCGATCTTCGCCACCGCGCAGCGGCTGCGCGGAGGCGTTTACGTCATCTCCGAGCTGAGCGAACGGAGCATGCGGCAGCACCTGGCCGAGCTGGAAGACGCACCAGACCCGGATGCGGCCGTGCGAGCGCACAAGAAAAACTTCGCCGAGCTGACCAGGCACGCCGTGGCGGTACGCGGCCGGCCAGACTGCCACGCCAAGTTCATCACCGCAGACGACCGCATCGCCCTGGTCTCCAGCGCCAACCTGGACACCAGGGGCCTGAGCATCACCGGCGAGAACGGCGTGGTCATCACCGACGCTGACCAGGTCGAGCGCCTCGCACGTTTCTTCACCCGGCTCTGGGACTCCTGCTCCTACGAAATGCCTGCCGGATCCGACCACTACTCCGTGCGCGAACGCGCCCCGCAGCCCAGCCGCTGCCAGGTTCCCGTACCGGAGATCGCCGCCCGCGCCGGGATCATCTGGACCTGGGCCGGGCAACCCCTGATCCTCCGGCACGTCATCGACATCATCGGACGGGCGCGCAAGAACCTGCTGCTCGCCACGTTCTCGCTGAACGATCTCACCGCCAACCGCGAGCTTCTCCTCAAGCCGCTTGAGGCAGCCACGGCCGGCAGGGCGGTACAGGTCTCCCTGCTCTGCAGGGGCAGGAACAACGTACCGTCACATCGGCGCGACGCCGCCGCCCTGCACGACCTCGGCGTGCAGATCCACGCCGACTCGCTCAACCACGCGAAAGCAGTCATCGCCGACGACCAGTACGGCGCGCTGTTCTCCGCGAACCTCGACGCCAGGCACGGCCTGCTCGACGGCGTGGAGACCGGGGTGCGGCTCGACAGCCAGCCCGCCCTTGACGAGGCCGTCCGGTTTTTCAGCCACTCGATCGAGCACGCCGACCTGCAATACGCGCGAAATCCCACCGGACGGCAGATGGACCACAGGCTCGCGGCACGATGGCGCACCCCATGGTCGCATGAAACCCGGATCAAAGTCACAACCGAGCCAGAAACCTGGCAGCAGTTCCGCGCCGCCGCCAGCACCGCGCCGGTGCTTTACTCGCAAGAACCACACGGCAGCATCCGGATCCATGCCGCCGGCCGGCAATGGCTCCTCTCAGCGCCAAGCGGCACTTCAGCCCGCAACCTGGCGCCAGCAGCCACCGAACCATCGCGGACCGGCCAGAAGACACCCGCTGAAGCGGCCGACCTGCTGGACCACTGGCTGTCATCATCCCGCAGCGGAAATCAAATAGGCGTGACAAGAGGGATCTGCCCTGCCGTACTCGAATTCTCTTCAAGCGACGGCGCAGGTCCGAACTAGCCCGACCTGCGGTGGTCGCCGAATTCCTGGCGCCATCGGGAACCAGATGTTCCCCCTCCTCCCGGGATCGACGACGCTCCTCGCTATTTGTGATCTGCATAGACGACCTGATGGACCTCGCAGGCTTTCGACGGCGGCCGACGTTACCCGTCTGGGAACGCTCTCCGCCTGGCACGGCTGGCACGGACTCATGATCCGCAGATCGGCCGGAGACTCCTCGCGTCACGTCAACGTGGTGCGGTGCGGACAGTTGGGAGAAATCTGGGAGCCAAACAACTCGACTGAATGACGTTCAATCAGTCCCAACCGAGTCGTGCGGTCACCTCTGACCTGGCCTAATCCCCGTCTGTGCTGGACGGAGTCCTGCCCGATCTTCACTTACAAGCGAGAAGTCCTTGGTTCGAACCCAAGTGCGCCCACCAGGGCAAATACCCAGTCACTCATCCTCTATATGGAGCGGTGAGCGACTAAGTCCACCCCGCGGGCGTCCAGGACCGCCGACCGGCCCCCCGAGGAATGGGCCGAGATCCCCGTCTGATGACTACCGCTTCGAAGGCGGCCGGGTCTGCGGCAGCAAGCCCGTCCGCGCCGACTACCCCGGCACCGTCGTTCTGGGACCACATCACGCACCTGCTCGCCGACCCCGCCCTGGTCCGCGCCGAGATCAGCAAGCGGCCCGGGCACGCCCGCACCGCCGACCCCGTCACCCGTCAGCGCACCCAGCTCCAGACCGCGCTGGCCAGGGCCGCCACCTCGATCACCGCCATGATCGAGGTCGAGCCCATCTGCGCCCACAAGTTCGGAGTGTGGAATCAGGTCAGGTCAGAGGCTTGCTAACGAGTTCCTACCCCAGCCGCCGAACGGCGTCTTGCCGCTCGTTGAGAGGAATCTGGGAGATCAACTTGGCGGTTGGCTCCCGGTAAGGCGCGAGTAATCCGTCTAGCAACGGGACGGGGGAATGCGGCGCGATGGCCGCTCGGCCCCGCGGAGATGTTTCCCACCGAGTTTGCAGAGCATGCTTGAGCTCGGCTCGCATTCGGTGGGAGACGTGCGTGTAGACGCCGCGCATGCCAGGGATGCTGTGGCACCCTGAACGATACGACTTGGCCACTCTGGCGCACGCCAACTTTGTTGAGCCCAGGGTCCGGGGCCACATGGGCTGTGAGCAGTTGGTCCTCTACAGGTCGAGGGCGGCGCGGAGAGCGATGGTGACGTGTTCGAGACTGTCGGGGTCGATGCGGCCGGTGAGGTCGCCGATGCGGTCTTTGCGGACGGCGGTGATGCTGTCGAGGCGGATGACCCCTTGGAGGGGGTGGGTGATGGGGACGGTGACGAGGATGTCGGGGGAGGCGCCGGTGGTGTCGATGGGGGCGGTGATGGCCCAGCCGGTGGCGGTGGTTTCGTTGAGTGCGTCGTTGCTGATGATGAGGGCGTGCTGGTCGCGTCCGGTGACGCGGCTGTGGATGACGCGGATTTCGCCGCGTCTCACGCGGCGGGGGCCTGGTCGGCTTCGGCGTCGTCGAGCCAGCCGCTGAGTTCAGGAAGGGATCCGGCGGCGAGTTGGGTGCGGAGGGTTTCGTTGCGCAGGGCGCGGTCGACGAAGGCGGACATGTTGCCGCCGGGGCTGGCGGCTTTGGCGGCGTCGAGGGTGTGGGCGGAGAGCAGGAATGTTGCCTTACGTTTGTCCATACGATCTACCATACTCCCCGACGGCTAGCTGCCTGTAGCGGTCGCGGTCGCGGTCGCGGCCAGGGCCGGATCTCGCCAGTGCCGCCTAGCTGCACCGCGCTAGCTGTAGTTGCTTGGCGGAACTGGCTCCGCTAACTAGCTGCGGGTCGCCACGTAGTAGCCCTTGCCTCGGACGCTGACGATCACGCCTTCGTCGCGCAGGGCGGTGAGGGCGTGGGCGGCCGTTCTGTGGGAAACGGCATGCTGCTGGGCCAGGCTCAGGATCGACGGAACCCGGCCGGTCAGGTCGCCCGAGGCGATCTGCGCGCGCAGTAGGTCCGCCAGTTGCTGATGAAGGGGCACTGGCGCGTCATGGTCGAGCACGAGCAGTTAGCTAACTTCCCCCGTGAGCATAGGTGTTTTTCGGGGTTTACCCGTGTGCACACGGGTGTACCCTGACCTGTATGACTGGTGCGTGCGGCAGGGTCGACGAGCTCGATCTCGAGCCTGTTGTCTACAAGCTCATGCATCCTGATCCCGGTGAGTCAGGGTTGACGCTCGCGGAGGCCGACCGGGATGTCGCCATTTACCGCCGCTTCTTGAAGCTGTGCGTCCTGCGGTCTGGAGCGTCGATCGTGCCGACGCAAGCGATTGATCGTGTGTGGCATGCACACATGCTGGATACCGCTAAGTACCGGGCTGACTGCGAGCTAGTGTTAGGCCGGTTCCTGGACCACTTCCCGTAACGCGGGGCTGCGTGGCGAGGCGGACAAGGCCTCGTGGCTGGCTGACTTCGCGCGGACGCGGCGAATGTACAGCGAGGCCTTCGGGGTAGGACTGGCCGATACGCCAGCGCCGAGCGCGTGCCGTGTCCCCGATGATGGTTCGGACTGTTGCGTCGGTTGTGTCACGCCGTCGATCGCAGCCCTCCGGCCACGACCGCTGCGTTCGGCTACGGGCGCGGCAACTGCCTTGCGGCCGCGACCTGATGATGGCGATGTCAGCTGACCACGGGACGCCGCTGGCGGAGTTGTGACCAGGCGCGGCCGGCGACGAGCGGGCTGGACGGCGTAGCTGATGTGGATGACCTGTTCCGCGAATTGCGCGGGCTTGCCGATTCCGCGCCTACGCCGAGGTCCCCTGTTGTGGAGGCATCTGGTGCCGATCTCATGGCCGTGGTAGTGGAACAGTTCCGCCGTACCGCGACCATCGACCGTGATAGGGCTGGGCGGGAGTGGGTGCCGTCAGAGCAGGCGGACCTGATCTGCGCGCACGTGGCCGCCCTGCGGCGCCTGGATGACCGTCATGGGGGCGGCGTTCTCGGCGTGCGTTACGTGACGGCTGAGCTGCGTGCGGTGATGGAACTTGTGGGCTACGCCCGTTATGACGCGGTGACCGGGGCGCGGCTGCTGACAATTGTGGCGGATCTGGCGCAGCTGCTGGGATGGCTGAGCTTCGACTCGGGGCGGTCAGGGGCCGCTGAGCGGTACTTGCTGCTGAGCCTGGGCGTGTGTCGCGCCGTGGACGCCTGCGATCGGGGCGCGAACGTGATCGGCATGCTCAGCTACGTGTCTGCGTTCGCTGGTCACGGGCGCCAGGCTGTCTGCCTGGCGGAGGCTGAGTGCGGTAAGCCGGATCCGGTCTTGCGGGCCAGGCTGCTGGGCCGGGACGCGACCGCTGCGGCAGCCGATGGTGATCTGTTCCGGTTCCGCCGGAGTTCGGAGGAGGCGGCGGAACTGTTGCACCGGTACCCGGTCGCTGACCGGCCGTCGTTCCTGTACTACCTGTCAGCTGATCAGCTCGCAGCCGAGGCCGGGCAGGCAATGGTCATGCTGGCGGACCACGCGACGACCGGCCTGGACAAGATGCTCGCCGAAGCGACGGCCTTGCTGACTCGCGCGGTCGCGGCGAAATCGTCGCCGGGGGCCGTCGGAGCCGAGGCCGTGTACCCGAGGTCGGCGCTGCTGCACGCGACGTTCCTGGTGCGGGCATGCCTGCGGCGCGGCGACCTGGACCAAGCCGCCGCAGTGATGCGGACCGCCCTGGGGCTGCTGCCGCAAGTGCAGTCACCCAGGGCCAGAAGTTCCTCTGCCGTCCGCCGTCTGCTGACGTTGTGACGGCAGTCAACTGGGCTTAGGGAAATTCGCTAGTACGCAGCGTGACGAGACGCTTAGAATTTCTAGGCGTCTCGTCAGCGCGAAGGCTGGGGCTGAGTTCGAGGACTGCGGTCGGTGGGAACGCGCTAAGGAGCTTTACTTTCGCTGTATAGCGATGGTGGAGGAACAGCGGCATGACGACGCTGTTTCGGCGGGCGCTGAGGCTGTTGACATCCTCCGGAGTTTGGGAGCCGCCGGCTCTGAGCTTGCGGCGACGCTGGCAAACCTGTCTATCTGTTTGTCGTCGGCTGGGTGACGCTGGAGACACCGAACGCTCGTGTAGACACTGAAGATCCGCGTGATGACGGGTTCACTCTCCACCGATGCTTAGAAGTACTGAGCCGCTTCCTGCGATCGCATTACATGACGTTCAAGGATATTCGCGTGCGGGCTCTCAGTACCCATGACATTGGTCCGGTCGTTTTCCGCGGGGCTTTTACGGTGCGTTCAGAACCTGAATGGCAATTCCTCGGGGCGATGGTCATGCATCCCCTTGCTTATCCATCTGATCCTGCTCACCGCGACCCGCATGACTCGCTGAACTCCTTGCTGGACGTATACAGGCAACTGGACATACACCCGTTCCTAGTCCCAGCCGAATGGCTTCGCCGTGCCGAGTACGCCCGCCGGTATTCCGGTGACAGCACCGACGTAGTGTTCAGCTTGCAGATATCCATAGAGAGCATGATCTACAGCACTTGGCGAATGATGCTCGTCGACCAGGGACACACGCACGCTAAGATCGGCGAGAAGATCAACGCCAGGGTTGGATATAGGCAGATGCTGGTACGTGTCCTGCCAGCCTTGCTCGGAGGGCGATGGGACACTGACGCACCCGATACGCCGGTCGGGAAATACTGGCACCGCCTTTATCGGCTGCGCAACGAGATCGTGCACGGAGGCCACCAGGCGTCGTGGCCAGAAGCGGAAGCCGCGTACGATGCCTACATTGATATGCGAGAATTCATCAACTAGAGGCTATGGCAGAACCATAAGAGATACCCTCGGACCCTGCTGATCAAAATCGGCGATGGCGGGCTGGAGCGCCGGGGCTGAAATACTAAGTGGATTAGAAAATTCCGCGAAGATATAGCAAGTGAGTCAGGTTTCTTCTACTTGCCAAGAGATCTCGTTGACCGCTGAGAATACCGTGATTGAATGAGAATACCCTGATTGAATGAGAGTACCCTGATTGAAGGATGAATGCTCGCAAATATGCACTATCGCCTTGGTTTTCTAGCTTATGCTGCGTCGCTGGTGGTCACGCCTATGGCTGCGGCGATGGAGTGCAGCTGGGCGTTGGAGAATCGGTGGCCGTGGCCGTGGTCGCGGAGCTGGCAGGCCAGGGCGCGCTGGCTGACGCGTTCGCCGTCGACGGCAACGGCCTGAAGCGATGGAAGACGGCAATCGATGTGAAGGACGTCGAGTCGTTCATCGGGATGGTCGAGGACGTTGGCGCGCAGACATGGGTTTCATCATGTCCTCGGCGGGTGCCAGCCAAGAGGTGCCATGAGCCGCGCACAAGCGGCGCGCGGTGTCCACGTCAAAGCTCTCTCGACCACCGAGCTACGGAGCTGGCGTCCTGCTGGCACGATCTTTCGTACTATGGAAATTCCAGCCCCTCGCGTTGATGAAGCAGCCAATGGCTTGACGACCACCGGTGGCTGAGGTTTCAGAAGCCAGCTTCGAGGTCGCGGTCCGCGTCCGGGTCGGGCCAGGGACGGGCGAGATGGTCCCAGTAATGGTCTTTCTCGTATTCGGAGTGCGGCTGGTGCCAGCCTTCCCAATTCACGGGCGGTTCGGTATAACCAGGACCTTCATACGGCGGGTACACCGCGTAATCCGCGTTCAGGCTCGCGTCGGCGTCGGCGTCGGCGTCGACTGCCGCCTGATCCCGGTCCAGGCCGGAGAACTCCGGGTATTGCCAGGAGAACAGCGTGATATCCGCATCGAGCGCACGGCTGGCCGGCGGGTTGCCGCGGGCTTGCCCGAGTTCTCGCCTGGCGTCCCACTCCCGGTAGTTGCCGTCCCGGGTGCGCTCGGCGGCCTCATGCGGATGCGCTATCGCGAACGCCTTATGGCGTGCCCGGTAGCCTGCATCGTGTAGCCATCCCATGCCTGTTATCAGCTCCTGGTCTCCGGTCCGAGCTGTGTAGCGGCTCGGGCTGATGCCAGGGTCGGCCGCAGCAGGCGGCGGACAGAAGGCTGACCGGCAGTCACCTGTCATTCACTCCGATTCCACTCAGGCATTGCTGGGAAGGTGACCGGCCCGGGTGAGCGCGCGGGTGATGGTGGCGGTGATGTCGGTGAGGGGAAGGCCGCCGTCGCGGTGGTGCGGCGCCCGGATGTGCCAGCGCAGCTCGCCGTCATCGCAGACGTGCACGATCCCGCGACCGGGGCAGCGCGGGTTGGCAGCAGCGGTCTGGGCGAAGGTACCCAGCCCGCCGGGGGCCTCGCAGGCCAGCTCCACGACTGTGGTCATGCCGAGGCTGGCGAGCGCGTGCCTGGCTGCGGCGTGGATGGCCATGCTGGGACGGTGCGGCGAAGGTTCCGGCCGGGGCTGGACGTCCTCGGGGTCCAGTACGTCGAGGGTGATCGCGACGAGCCGGGCCGGATCAACGTGGATGCCGTGGATGGAGCGGTATTCCCAGACCGCGTTGCCCTGGCTGGAGATGGTCAGGCCGGTCAGCGCGCCCAGGGCGTTGCTGATCCTGAAGTAGGCGTCGCCGTCGCCGCTGGGGATGGTCAGGTCATAGCTAGCGTCGGTGAGCAGGTCCGCGATCGCGGCTAGTGCCTGCTCCGCTGGTGCCTTGATAGCTTGCGCATCGAGGATGCTGATGGTTGGTGGCATGACGGCGGTACTCCTGTCTTCCCGGCGGTCCAGGCGGCCGTCATCGTGACCGCCGCCATGTCATCCCGGACATCCGCCGCTTAGCCTCCTGGCTAGCCTCTGTCCGGCTGCCTGGTCAAAGTCGATCATTACCGGCTGGAACGCGGAATCGTTCCAGGGCGTGAATTGCGGGAACATGGCGAAAGGCCGGTGAACTTTGTGAACGGGCCCGCTGCTCGCCGTGCGGGGTGTTGCCTGCTTGTCCTGTGGGACGGATGGTGCGCGGCGGTTACCGAGGCGGGATTGCGGTGATCTCGCTGCGCTTGATCGGCGGGCTGAGGAGGGCGGCGGAACCCGTCTGGTAGAGCGGGGCGGAGCTGCTGTCGTCGCGCATGCGCCTGGTTCCGGCGGGCTCGATGAATCCCGGACTGCGGAGAACGTTCCGGGAGAAGTGGTGCGGGTTGAGCGGGGTGTTCCAGACGGCCTCGTAGACGTGCCGCAGATCGTCCATGGTGAAGTTGCTGCCGCAGAACGCCGCGGCTAGTGGGGTGCACTCCAGGTGCACGCTGATGCGGTCGACGGCTCCGGCCAGGACCTGGTCATGGTCGTAAGCCAGCTGGCCGCGTGCCTGACCGACGGCGATCCAGGCAGAACGGCTATCTGGCCTGGCACCAAGGGCCGGCAGGTCGGGCGCGATCGCGACGAAGGCCGCCCTGAGCTCGCTGCCTCGCGGGTGTCCTACCGGCGGATCCACCGCTCCCAGCTGCTCAAGGAAAATCATGCTGGCATCGATGTCCGCGTGCTCAGCGACTTGTATCCCGGCCGTTGCGGGCAGATCTAGTCCCTGGGCGGAGTACCCGCCGGGCAGGGCCCACCGTCTCCCGGGGGATGCCCGGTCGCGATCGAGGACGAGCACCTGGAGAACGCCGTCATGCATGCGCAAGGCCGCGACTACTACCAGGACCGCGGGCCAGAAACCGCGGTCGCTGCCTGATCCTGCCACTGCCCGCGTGGAGGCGGTCGCTCGATCGGCGGTCATTCCGCGCGGCCATGCCGTGGCGCTCAGCCCTTTGCCCAGGATCGCGAGCACTGTCATTACCAGCTTGCCGGCTTCAGCGTCCGCGCCCGCGCCGAACAGGTCGGCGCGGTGCAGGAAGGACAGAGTCCGGCCGGGTCCTAGCTCGAAGTCCGGAATCTCGCAGTCGTCCAGCCGCACCGGGATCAGCCACGGCTCGGCCGGCTGCCGCAGCCGCGCCTGCTCGACGGCCAGCAGGAGCTCCTCGTTCTGGTAGCTCTTCTTCCGCGCGATGCTGCGGCTGGAGAAGCAGGCAATGAATACCAGCGCATCGGCGGCGATCGCCGCGCGGATCTGGGCCCGCCAGTCCTGACCGGGCCGCAGATCCCGCAGATCGCGCCACACCGGGATCGCCGCCGCCTCGAGCTTGCGCTGCAGCAGGTCCACGCGATCAGCGTCTTCACGGACGTAGGAGATGAAGGCGTGTCCAGGGCCGGCCTGCCGGCCCGTGCCGGATACGATTGATGATCCCCGCTCGCTGGCGTCGTTGCCCGCAGTGCCTCGCGGGACGATGACCGCCTCACCCGATGCGTCGCTTGCTCTGCGCGCATGGTTACCAGCAGGCCGGCGTCCCAGCGGCAGCTGCCGCCGCGCCAGGAAACCGAACAGCGCCGCAGCGGCGAGCGCGATCCCGGCGGCAAGCGCGCTGCCAAGGTCCGACTGGCCGGCTTGCCCGATACTGGCAGCGAAGCCAAGAGACAGCACGGCGCACAAGGCCCCTGCCGCGACCAGCACAACGAACTGCAACATACGCGCCGTCGATGCAGCCTTGGCTGACACGCCGCTCTCGTGAACCCGTCCCGAACGGCTGCCGTCCTCAGCTTCCTCCTGCGGATCCGGCGACAACAACCCACCGCCAAGTAATGCCAGGCCGCCGGAACTCGGGCGGCAAGACTAATGGTCCTGACAGATATGGTAACTACACCCGTAGCGATCATCGCCCGTGCGCTGTGGCGGGGAGCATCCTGACCGTGGCATGAGCGCCGCCGAGGTCGACGCCTACATCCGCAACCGTGGCGCGTTCTACGGCACTGCAGGTGGCGTCGCTCAGACCATCGACGAGTTCGTCGGCCATGGTTGCGCCGGGTTCATCGTCTTCTGCAGCAACTTCCCAGCACACGTAGGCCTCGAAGGCCTCGCCTCTCTGAATCCGCCAGGTGGTCCGGCGTCGGCCTAGCCACTGCTGGCAGCCAGGAAGCCCGCGCGACAAGGCTGATCCTCCAGCTGCGGTCTTCCTCAAGATCGCAGTCCGCTTTCCGACGGCACGGACACCCACCGTGGGGACCACCTTCGGAGATGGAGCATATTCGCTGGTTTAGGTGACATTTGCGGGACCGTTGCAGAAATGAAATGACGGATATTTGGTGACCTGGGTCCGATCATCACAGGCATAATGACTATTGGTGTAGGAAACGTCGCGAGGCGCGCTTGCTCGCGACGGGGAGGCAGGCCGACGTTCCCCCGATGCTAAAAGCGGAATGTCGCGATTGTCGGCTCATGTGTCAATGGATCGTGTCGGGTGCGCTTGCATCGCCAGTTCTAGTTCCTCTCTCAAGGTCTTCTCAAAAGGGGGTTCACGGAATGTCAACGGTTGACTTTTCGCGATAGTCGGTTATCAAGGTATTAGGTTTCCGCGTAGTTTCCTCACTTGGGCGACATGTGGCAGATGCTGTAGCCGGCCGGGATGACGAGCATCCGGCCTCACCCGGGAAATTCACCGTTGCGCCGGAGATAGCGGCTGCGATCTCCGATTTCGGTGATGTGACGGCCAGGAAGCTTCGGAGGATCGGGCGGGACGAGGACCGTATGCCGCAGCCGGAGGAGCAACTGCGTGAGCCGGTGGCGACGCTGCTGACCAGGGCGGGTCGATCTCTTGGCGAGGATGTGCTGCTATACGGGGAGGTGCATCTGAAGTCTCTGCGTGCGCGGCCGGACTTCGGGGTGGACGTTGCTGGACGGGAATCCGGGTTCCTGGAGATCAAGGCGCCCCGCAGGGGAGTGCCGCCAAATCTTCGCCACGCAAGCAAGCAAGAGCGCCGGCAGTGGGAAAGCCTCACAGTCCTTCCCAATCTCGCCTATACGGATGGCACGACCTGGGCGCATTACTCCTATGGAATCCAGGACGCGGTCGCGGTCTTGGAAGGCGATCTCTACACCGCTGGCTCCCGGTTACGGGCCGTCGATGGGCAGTTCGTGGAAGTAGTCCGCAAGCTCCTCTTCGGCGCACCAGAGAAGCCGCAGAGCCTACGGGCTCTGACCAGGAGAGTGGCGGGCCTTTGCAAGTTGATGCGGACGGAGGTTGCGGCGATCATCCGCGATGAGGGAACCGCATCTGGAAGGAGGCCGTTTTCACGGCTCGCGCACGACTGGCAGACGATGCTGTTCCCTGATCTCAGTCCGAAGGACTTCCCAGACGCCTACGCTCAGACCGTGGCGTTCGCCATGCTTCTCGCCTGCGCGTCCGGGGTGACGTTCGAGGGGAAGTCGATCGCTGACATCTCCGATCAGCTCGCCAAGCACCATCCGCTAATGGGCCGGGCGCTGCTCGTGCTGACCAATCCGGTGGCGGAGAAGGAGTTGACCGCTCTCGGCGTACTCAGGGAGGTCCTCGCGCCGGTCCAGTGGGAGGAACTGAAGGGCACTACATCGGCGTACTGGCTGATGTACGAGGACTTTCTCCGAGAGTACGATCCCGCCCTACGGCGCGAGACCGGCTCCTATTACACCCCCGACCCAGTTGCCCGGTTCATGGCCGAGTTCACCGATATCGTGCTTAAGCAATCGATGGGAGTTCCACGGGGGTTCGCCTCGGACGAGGTGACCGTCGTTGATCCAGCCATGGGCACTGGGACGTTCCTTGTCGAGATCCTGCGATGCGCGGCCCGCACGATCACCGCTGAGCAGAGCGAGGAGGCCCTGCCGCCGTACCTGCGCGACATGTACCGGCACCGTCTTATCGGCCTGGAAAGGCAGGCAGCACCGTACGCTGTCGCTGAGCTTCGGATGCATCAGGCGCTGCGGGCCTACAAGACCGAGATCCCCGAGACATCCTGCCGCTATCTCGCAGACACTCTCGACGACCCCAGCGCGCAAGTCCTTGACTATCCCGAGCTTCTCGACCATTTCCGTCAGTCGAGGGAAGGCGCCAACCGGGTTAAGCTCGATACCCGTGTCATGGCCGTCCTCACCAACCCGCCGTGGAAGGAACGCGCCGCTCGGAGTGCCTCTGCGGCATGGATCACCCGCAAGCGTGAGAAGGACAGGCCCGCTGACATGTCGCGGCCGTCTCTAGACGACTTCCGTCTCGACGACAAGCTGGCCTACAAGCTCGCCAACCAGTATGCATACTTCTGGCGTTGGGCGACGTGGAAGGTATTCGACGCTCACCCCGACCAGCCGAAGGGTATCGTCGCCTTCATCACCCCAGCTGCATGGCTCACCAGCGCCGCCTTTTCGGGCATGCGCCGATACCTTCGGCAAGTCGCCGACGTCGGGTGGGTCATAAGTCTCACGCCTGAGGGATACCGGCCGCCTGGCCGGACCCGGTTGTTTCCCACCGTTCAGCACCGCATTTGCATCGCGTTCTTTGCTCGCCGCGGGCACCCCAGACCGGGTACCGCCGCTCGTGTTCTGTTCCGTGAGCTGCATGGGTCTAGCGCCGAGAAGATCGCGGTGCTCACCACCGACAGCATCAGTCCCGACGATCAAGGCTGGGAAGAGTGCCTGGATGACTGGGAAGGCCCGTTCGTTCCGAAGTCCCAGGATTGGCTGTCTTATCCAGGCTTGGACGACGTGATGCCCTGGCAGCACAGCGGGGTCAAGGCCAACAGAGCCTGGCCATACGCTCCCGATCCGACGATCCTGCAAGAGCGCTGGAACAAGCTCATCGCCACGCTAGACCCGCAGAAGAACACGATGCTTAAGACGAGCCGGGAGCGGCACGTGGGCAGTCGGCCGGGAGGCGATCCAGTGGTCCCGGGCCAAACAGTGCCCCTGTATCTTCAGGGGCCGTCCACGCCAAGAATCGAGCCGGTAGCCTTCCGAAGCCTCGATCGCCAATTCCTCATACTTGACAGGCGCGTCGTCGACTACCCGCGATCTGAGTTGTGGTCAGTCGCCGGCGCCGGACAAATCTTTGCGACGACCTCGCATGACAAGCAGATCGGCAGTGGTCCCGCGCTCACCTTCAGCACCTGGGTGCCTGATATGCACCATTTCGATAACCGGGGCGGGAAGGTCGTGCCTCTCTACCGTGATCTCGATAGCCGGACGCCTAACCTCCCACCTGGTCTGACTCGTTACCTCGCAGGTCGGCTTGGAGCGCCAGTCGTTGCGGAGGACCTGCTCGCCTACATCGCGGCTGTCGTCGCCCACCCTGCCTATGTTCGGCGATTCCAAGCTGACCTGCGGGCACCTGGCGTGCGTATCCCCATCACGACTGTCCCCGCCCTGTGGGATGAGGCGGTGGGCTTAGGGCGGCAGGTCCTGCAGGCGCACACATACGGCCGCGCCCTGCACGACCCTCGATCCGGGGACCCGCCAGAACCGACGCGCCTTCCTTACGGCCAGCGGCCGGTGGTAATGGCGAGCGTGACGGGCCTTCCCAGCAGCGTTAATTACCGCCAAGCCTCCCGCGAGCTCCAGTTCGGCACTGGCGTCATTGCCCCGGTCCCCAAGGAAGTCTGGGAATACTCAATCGGCAGCATGAACGTCATCCGCAAGTGGTTTGACTACCGTCTCGCCAGGTCCCGGCACGCTGGGCCTTCATCTGCCCCGGACACGCGCCGCTCGCCGCTCGACGAGATCCGCGCCGCCGAGTGGGGTCCCCGGTTTGCCGACGACCTCATAGACCTGCTCAACGCCATCGGCATCCTCGTACAGCTTGAGCCCGCTCAGGACGAGCTGCTCGACGCAATCCTTCAGGCCCCTGTCATTACCGTTCGCGACCTTGAAGCTGACGGCATTCTCCCCGTCCCGCCCTCATGGAAACGCAAGCCGCGGATTAGAGCGGCGACTCCTCTGTTCACCCCAGAGAAGCCAGCGGGCGAAAGTTAGCTAGTGGACGCGTTCGAGCGGACCTATAGCCCGATTCATCAATGACCGGAAATGACGGACCAGGCGGCGGACCACGTATGGGTCGCGTATGATCACTCCTAGCTCAAGGCCTCCGGTACGCCGCCTTGGTTGCAGTTCTGGTTGCAGTTCGCAGTCGTCCGGATAGGGTCGCAGCGGTTCCGCAATCCGCAGGTAGCGCAGGCCCGGACAAGCCCTCTTTGCTGCGGGATGTACCGGCTGAGGTCGGTGATGAGCGGTGGGACGCGCTTCTGGCAGCGATGGCTGAGCACCTCGCTGCCGGGCATGATCTTGCTCCGCCGGCCTGGGCGGAATCGAGGGTATTGCGTCGTCCGTGGTTCCCTGCGGAGCTGAAGGTTCTGCGGACTGAGGCGCTGTAGGACCATCGATCTGCTCACGCTCGGAGACGAGCTATCCGGCAGAGTGCCGCGTCGGCGTAACGCGCTATACGAGCCCGGACGAGACTTCTTCATGGCCTATGCCGCCGCCGAGGCAACCACAATCAAAGTCACCTTCAGCGCCGGCACTGACCAGGCCGTTGGCCTGGCCGCCGAACTTGCGGCCATCATCAAGGCGCACGCTTCGGCGTCCGCTTCTGCGGACAGTGCTGGCCACCTCGTTATCTCAGCGGGCAGGAATGCGACACCGCCGCTGCCGGCCGCCTGGCCGTCCTCGCCCTCAGCCCGTCATCACTGCCTACGAGCACGCCATGACCGAGGACGAAGGCCGCAGTACCTGGCGCACCGACCGGTACAGCCCGTGCCCGCGCCGCGACGCCGGCACCGACCTGACCTTCCTGGCCAGCCTCGCCTACCCGCTGTCCGACATCGAGCAAGCCGTCGCCGCCGGCGAGAAGTACACCGGCACCACGCCCCTGATCGACGTGCTGGCCGGCGATCCGGACCACGGCGAGGACCAGCCGGCCGCCTAACCGCCCACCCCGCGCGAACCGTGGCCGCTGGTGCACTCGCCGGCGGCCACGATGCGCATTCCAGCGTCCGCCGGATAGGCAACTGCAGTTCCTGCCGACCGCCGTCAAGACCCTTCACGCAGAAAGGAAGCTTCCCGATGATCGCCCAACCCGAGCGGCTCCTGGACCAGGCACTCGCTTTCGCCGGCCACGGCTGGCCGGTGTTCCCCTGCCAGCCGGGCAGCAAGGAACCAGCCACCAGGCACGGTTTCCGTGACGCCACCGCCTGCGCCAACTTCCGGTCGGCCGGCGGTTACGTTCTGGCACCGCCATCGCACATCGGCGGTACGCGGTACCGGCTCGTCGAGCGCGGCGCGCCCGCCGCACTTGGCGGTCTGCTTGAGCAGCCGATCGCGATTGAGGTGCTAGACGAGACGTAAGCATGCCGGGCCCGCTGGCGCTGTTAAGCCAGCTATTTGCTGGCGGGTACAGCGCCAAGTAGTGGCCTGGCTATGCTAATTAGAGATTCGTCGTGTCCTTGCCTGGGAGGCTCTTTGGACCGGGGCGACGACATTTTGCCAGATGTCGATACGAGCAGCCTGGCGGAACTTGCTAGCGCGTTACGGCGGCTGCGCCGCCGGCATGCGCGGCAGGGCAACGATACTGAGCGGACTTATCGTGAACTTGCCGCTGCGAGTGGCTACGCGCACGGAGTGATCGGCGACTACTTCAGCGGCAAGGTACTGCCTCCTACCGATCGACTGGATGTTCTGATCGCTCTGCTGGGCGCGACCGGCCGGGAGAAGAAAGCGTTCGCAACGGCTCGTGACCGGTTGGAGGAGCAGCGCAGGCGCCTGACGGCAGGCAAGAATGAGGACCGGCAAGCCGGCCGTGATACCGCCGAAATACGCACCCTGCCTCGTGACATTAGTTCGTTCGTTGGCCGAGCAGCTGAACTTGAGCGGCTTGAACAGGCCATGCCTCCAGGTGGTACCGAGATCTTCCTGATTGGAGGAATGGCCGGAATCGGGAAGACCGCTTTTGCGGTGCACGCCGCACACAGGCTCGGAGCGTTGTTCCCGGGCGGTCAGCTCTTCCTCCCGTTGCATGGGCACACACCCGGGCAGAAGCCCACGAAACCGGCGGATGCTCTGGCTAGCCTCCTATTGATGGCGGGAGTTCATGCTTCGAACATCCCCCCTGACCTGGAATCACGAAGCGGAGTCTGGCGGAGCTACCTGGCGGGCAAGCGCCTGTTGCTAGTGCTGGACGATGCATCAGGCCATGAGCAGATCCGCCCGCTGCTGCCCGGTAATGCCGGATGCTTGGTCCTGGTCACAAGCCGAAAGCACCTGACTGCAGTCGATGACGCTCGCGCACTCAGCCTTGACACGCTATCTCCTGATGAGGCTCGCAGGCTGCTGATCGAGCTTGCAGGTCGGCCTGAGGAGAGCCAGGACGATTCCGCAGTGGCTGAAATCACGCGGCAGTGTGGCTATCTTCCGCTCGCCATCGGGATACTGGCCAGGCAGTTGCACCACCATCCGGCCTGGACAGTTCAAGGCTTGACCGTTGACATCGCTGCAGCTCATGACCGTCGGCTCGACCTCATGCGCGCGGAGAATGTATCTGTCGCTGCGGCATTCGATCTGTCCTACCACAATCTCGATGAAGATCAGCAGCGGCTGTTCTGCCGCCTGGGCCTGCACCCAGGTGACGACTTCGACGCCTATGCGGCCGCAGCTCTCGACGGCACCGACCTCTTCACGGCCATGCGCGGCCTGGAGAACCTTTACAACTATTACCTGCTGAGCGAGCCCACGCGCGGCCGATACCGGTTCCACGACCTCATCGGTGAGCATGCCAGGACTCTGTCCGTGACCGCTCCGCCGGCCGAGGCTGACGCCGCAGCGGACCGGATGCTGAATTACTACCTGTATGCCGCCAGCGCCGCCTGCCGACATGTCGCCCGCCGCCAGCCAGATGTGCAGATTGACCCCCCGCCGGCCGTACCGGACCTGCCGGACCGTCAGGCCGCAGTAGCTTGGCTTGATTCTGAGAGGCTCAACTTGCAAGTGGCCGTTGATCAGGCCACTGAGCGCGGTCGGCTGGACTACGTCATTGCCATGTCAGGCGTGATCCATGGCTACCTGTGTTCCCTCGGGCATTGGGACCAGGCCCTGACCTTGCACCTCGCCGCGCTAGAGGCGGTCAGGCAAAGCGGCGATCGAGTTGCCGAACCGCGGGCGCTCACCGGGCTCGGCATAGTCCAGCGGCTCACGGGCGATACATCATCGGCTCTAGCCAACCTCGCCCTCGCCGTCGGCGTATGTCGCGAGCTGGCCGACCAGGCAGGACGAGCCGCCGCGCTGAACGAGTTGGGAGTGACCCAACAAGCCACCGGAGATCCAGCGGCCAGCACCAGCATGAACAAGGCAGTGCAGATCTTCCGCGTACTCGGTGACCTGTCCGGCGAAGCCGCCGCGCTTAATGATCTGGCTGTGGTCCAGCTAGAGACCGGGAACTGGCCGGCTGCCGCTGCTGGCCTAGCTCAAGCCCTGGAGCTGCATCGGACACTGGGTGATCGGCCCTGGGAAGCCAACGCGCTCAACAATATCGGCGTGGTTCAGCGTCACGCTGGCGACTACGCTGCGTCTCTTGACAGCCACGCTCAAGCGCTTCGGATATTCGAGGAACTGGAAGGCCGCATCGGTCGCGCGAATGCTCACCACTACATCGGCATCGTGCACCAGTTGACCGGGGACTATGTGGCTGCCGCAGACGCCCAGTCACTAGCACTCGAGCTATACAGGGACCTCGGCAATCAGGCGGGGGAAGCCATGGTCCTCAACACGCTGGGCGAGATACGACTCTCAGCCGCAGACCCTGCCACAGCCGAACACGTTCACATGCAAGCCCTCGCTATCGCGGTCGCCGTCCGCTCACCATTAGAGGAGGCCCGAGCGCTAGAGGGCATCGGGCTGAGCCTTGTCCGGTCCGGCCGGCCGGATGAGAGCGCCGAGCACTTGCGCCGGGCCGTCATCCTCTACCAAAAGGTCGGCTCCCCCCACGCAGCCCGGGTGAAGACAGTCCTAATCGACATTGGCCTGTGGCCGGGCGGGTAGATCAAATCCGATGCCGACGGCATGTCCGACGTCGGCCACAGGCTGGTCGAATGCAGTGCATCGTGATGACCCGATCAAGTTATGCGGGAGTCCTCGTCTCCCGCATTCGCGTGGTCTGGCGGGCGGGTCAAGATGGCATTGACCCTCGATTGGTGATCTTACCTATGGCGCTGAGGCGAGGGTGAATGTCTGGTTGGGGCCGAGTTGGCCCTGATGCCAGTTGCCGTTGTAGTCCAGCCAGTCGGCCCAGACGGTGTAGGTGCCGGTTGAGCCCCAGGGGTTGCTGAGGTTGCAGGTGTAGCTCTGCCCGGCCTGCAGCGTCAGTATTACCAATCTGACCGTCTGCCCACGGCGGCGATTCCCCTGGCCGTCGGTATTGACAGCTTGAAGGACCTGGCTCCCGCGTTGCTGATAACCGCCGCCCTGACCGACGGCGATGTCGTGGTACTCACTCCACGATCTGGTCCGTTCCGATCCGTCGGAGTAATTGAATAGCTGGGTCGGGATGCCTGTGTGCGGCCCCATAGCGGAGCCTGGTTGGGTGGTGGGCATTGTATGCCGCGGCACGTGATGGGATCCGCTGTTCGGTTCGCTGACCAGTTCATATCGCCACCCAGCCGCCGACAGCCCCGTTGCCGGGGGAGAACCAGTTCTCTTCGATCACGCCGTTGGCGTCGGCGAATACCTGGTCGTGGCCGTCGGTGGTCGGCACGGCCTGGGGGTCTCCGGTGAAGGTCGATCCTGAGATCGCGATCCAGCCGCCCCATTGGCCGTTGCCCCAGTTGTACCAGGTCTCGCGTATCTGCCCGTCGCTCGACCGGGTGAACACGTCGATCACGGTCTGACCCGAGCGCGGCACCAGTGCCGGGTTCCCGACCGCCTGGGCGCCGTCCGGCATCGCCCCCGGGGATGCCCAGCCGCCGACAGCCCCGTTGCCGGGGCTGTACCAGTTCTCCTCAAGTACACCGTTGGATACCTCGAACAGTTGCACGTGGCCGTCCGACGTCGTTACAGGCTGCACCGCCGAGGTGCCAGTGCCCGGAGACGTGACCCCCGGCATTATCCAGCCGATGTAGTTGTACGTCGAGGCGGGACGCTGGCTGAGCGAGAAGGTAAAAACTGCATTGGGATTTGACCCGTATGGGTACGCGGGTGTTGAAACGACGCTGCCGTTACCGAGTGAAATAGCCACGTGACCATCGGAGCTCCACTGCGTGGTTCCCCAGAACATCAAAGCTCCTGCCGGGGGCGTGACGCTATATGTCGATGCCGCGTGCTCCAGGTATCCTTTTGGATTAGCGTCCCAATAGGTAAGAGCAGTCGATGAACTTCCTATATTGACGCTTGCATCCGACCATGCGTCGGCAACGAACTGCAGGCAAGCGCCGTTCCAGACAACGCCGCCCGGTCCAGTAGTATTGCCTATCTGGCCGTTGGCCCAGGAGACAGATGTCGATGCTGCGTCAGCCTGCGCTGGTGAGATCGCGAGAAGGCTAAGTGTCGCCAGGCCGCCGCATAGCATCATGAATGCCGTCAGCAGCCGAATAACGCGACTTTCTCTTGCCCGTTTCAAGAAATTCATAGAACCTGTCCTAGCAGATTTGTAGTTGTAACCGCTATCTAAATGATCTACGCCATTGCGGGTAAGACTCCCGCTGTCACCCGAGATGGCACCGAGGATGGTTGCCGCGCCCAGGCCTGACAGGAAAGTCCTGCATAGGCGCTTCGTTCGACTGACGCTGCCATGATGATCGGCGTCACTGGCCTCAATGATTCAGGTGTCGGGCAGGTCTGATTACTGATTGTGCTGTTGCCGGGTTTCGGCTGTGGTGTCTGGTTGCTGCCGGGCTGCTCGCAGGCGTCGTGGCCCGGTGTGCCCGGGGCGGCGCCGGCTCCGACCGCGCCGGGATGTACTCCTTCCTGTCGTTTAGTTGGATTGTGCTGGTCAGGCGGGTGCGGACATGGCGGACAGCCGCTGCCAGCAGATCAGGAACGCCTCTTTCCAGGGCCAGTCAGGGCTGATCTTCAGGACGCGCTGGCGGGCGTGGCGGACGAGGCGGGCGGGGATGTTCCACAGCCGGTAGCGGAGCGTGGCCGGCTCGGCGTCCTGGAGTCCGTCCTGGCCGTGAAGGCCGAGGAGCCGTGACCAGGCGGCCAGGTCCGCGGCGATGTTCGCCGCGAGGACCCAGCCGCAGTTGACCAGCCATGTCTTCGATGGCAGGTTGCGCAGGCCCATCGCCTTGCTGTTGCGGACGCCGTCTTCCACGACGGCGTGCTGGCGGTGCACGACGTCGATGTACTGGGCGTGATGGCTGCCGACGACGCCCGGGATGCCCGTCTGGGGGATGTTCGTGCAGATGATGGAGTACCGCCAGCCGGTGGCCTTCTCGTAGGCGGTGAGGTTTCCCGCGTGCCGGCGGGACGGCTTCGTGCGCCGCACGATCCAGCGCAGCCCGGCGGGCCACTTGCCTGCGCGGCTCATCAGATGCGTGATCTCCGCTACGTGCTTTCCCTCCTCCGGGTTGCCGTCCTGGTCCAGGCCGGGCTGCCACGCGGAGGCAGGCAGCATCCTGATCGCGTCCTCGTCGGCGAAGGTGATCATCCAGCCGCAGGTGAACAGCACCGTCCGTCGCGGCGAGCCCAGCGACAGCAGGTGCTCGATCAGTTCATGGCTCGCCCCGGCCCCGTCGGCCCGGACCATCAGCTTCGACCGCATGCGGGCCGGGACCTGCGCGATCGCCCCGGCCAGCACCTCGATGTGGTCACAGACGGTGTTCGAGCCGGCGTTGCCGGGGCGCAGCAGCATCGCCAGGCACTCGGCGGTATTGGCCAGCCACGCCCCGAGAGGATGGAAGCCGTAGCCCTTCTTATAGGTAGGGCTTGCGCCCTCCTTGTCCGAGCTCGCGGTGACCAGGGTGGCGTCCATGTCGATGACCAGCCAGTCCTTCAGCGTCTTCCCGGCGATCTCCGGCCAGGGGAACCCGCCCGGCCTCGCGGCGATCAGCTCCCGCACGTGAGCCCTGGCACGGCCTCTGGCCTTCGCGATCCGGCGCAGCGTGCGGGGATCGGCCAGCTCCAGCGCCCGCCGCACAGTCGTGTCACTCGGCGCCGCCCCCAGCGCCGCCCCGAGCTGGGAAAGCACCTCGATGTCGCTCATGCTGGTCGCGCCCAGCGCGATCGCGACCGCCATCGACACCAGCGTCATCCCCCGGTCCACCTGCGGGGACTTCCCCCGCCGCGCAAGCGCCGGCCCCAGCCCCGCGGTCAGCCCGGACCGGTCGGCCAGAAGGCGCAGCAACACCGCGCCGGCGTGCCCGGCCAGGCCGGCCCCGTCCGCGGTCACCTTCAGGCCATGGTCCCACCGCGTATGCTGCATGGCGAAGAGCGCTCCAGTCCCCGGAAACTACGTGCGTGTGGTTACCGCGTAATCTCCCAGGGCCAGGGCGCTCTTCGCTGTCAGAGCCCCCGAATGCGGCACTACCGAAACACGAAAGCAGCACGCGGCCGCCAGACCAGAGGACCGCACCCGGCAGGTGCACGCCACCGCACCTCGCCACCAGGCATCCCCGTGCGAAACCCCAGCTCACAGCAGCCCGGAAATCGTCAGCCCATAATTCCCGGGTCACGCTGAATACCGGAGGCTGGTGAGGCGAGCGGTCATCGGGCGAGCCCGGACAAGCTCGGACAGCCTGCCTCCTGCCCCGAGTGCGCAAGAGCGGCGGGCGCGGGGACTGAGCTTCAGGCGGATCATGACGGGCGGGTGCTGGCGCGCCGGACGGGTGTGGATGCAGGTGCAGCGGCTGTGCTCCGAGCGGGGTTCTCAGCGTTGCCAGGCGCGCATCAGCTCGTCAGGTCCCCAGTGCGCTGCCAGCGGCAGGTCTTCGGTGAGGCCGCTGCGGGACACCACGACAAGCGGCGTCTGATGGCCTGCGCCAGGAACTGCGAGTACGCTTCGGACAAGGCCGTCGTAATCGTGGCGGTCGAAGGGCCGGTTCTCGAGCCACTTAATCGAGCCGAGGAAGTAAATGTTCCTGGCGACAGGCTCACGGTCCGCGCCGACGAGGTCGATCTCGGGGTTATTCTGCCTGTTCCACCAGCCGCCAATAGCTTCGGCTCCGGGCCAGCGCTCGTCTGGCATCAGCCGGAGAAGTGACTCGCGGACGATTGGCTCGACGGCGCGGCCGCGCCAGCCCGCCCACGACCGTTCAATCCGCTCCAGCAGCAGGTCGCCTCGGCCGCGCTCAACTATGGGAAGGCCGCGCTCCAGGAAGGCCAGCCAGAATCGAAGGTACGGATCGGCGATCCGGTACCGCTTGTTCTTGGTGTCTGCTTTTGTCGATACCGGGCTGTCCGCGGCTACTACCCGCTTAAGCAAGAGGGTCTGGAGAATAGGGGACAGCGTGCCGGAGGCCAGCGGCGTAGAGCCGCCTGCCTCGCTGGCGATCGCGGAGAAGGTCCGCTCGCCAGCGCCGATGGCTTCCAGCACCGCGCGGGTGCGAGTAGCGTCCGGAAACTCGCCAAGCAGCGACAGTTCGCCGGCCAGCAGCAGTGGCGAGAGGGGATTGCTCAGTTCATGGCGCAGGTAGTCCCTTCGCGTCATCTCCATGCGCCAGGCCTGCACAATCTCAGGGAAACCGCCGGTGATCAGCAGTGCATCGACAGCCTCTGCCGCATTCAGCCCGGTCATCGCGTGAACGTCGGCGAGATCCAGTGGCCGGACTGTCATCTTGGCGGCGCGGCCGAAGAATGGACGGCCGTGAGATTGCAGTGCTTCCATGACCGACAGGTCGCTGCCGACGAGGACCAGGAGCACTGGCTTGGCACTCAGATACCGGTCCCAGACCGTCTGCAAGGCGCCTTCGAACTCCGCGTCCTGCTCCGTCAGCCACGGCACCTCGTCAAGTACGACGATGGCCGGGCTGCTTTCGGGCAGCGCGATAGCGAGCGCACGAAGGGCCTGATTCCAGTCGGCAGCCCGCAGGCCTGCGACCGCGTCAGAATTGGCCAGGCTCGATTGGGCCAGAGTGGCGGTGAAGTCTCCCCGCTCACTCACGGGATTGCGGCCCCGCGTGGCCTGGAAGACGACATACGGCAATCCGGCTCGGTCGCAGAACTCTTGCACTAGGCGCGACTTGCCGACCCGGCGTCTGCCAGTCACGATCAGTGCGCGACCGCGAGTGCTGGCAGTCCCGGCAGTGACCTCGTGCAGCGCCCTGGCCAGTAGTTCAAGGTCGCCAGCCCGGCCAACGAATTTCATCCGTCTCCTATACGTAGACATCGTCTAACGTAGATACGATCTTACATTATCCGAGCAAGGAGTCAGTTGGTCGCTTAGGTAGCGGGCGGGCAAGAGCCAGCCGGAGGTGCCCAGTTATGTCGCTTGAGGCCCCGAGAGAGTATCTGACGCCGGATGAAGCCGAGTTGACCGCGACGTGGTGTGGCAAGCCCCGGTCGGTTGTGGTCAAGGGAACCACTATTACCATCGGGATCGGGAACGCGCAGTGCAGGCTTGAGGACACCACAACGCAAGGACGTCGGCCGCGTTGCGCCCTACCAATGGTGGGATTGAGGTCCGCCGTCCAGACTTGCCATGGCCGGGCCAGCTTGTTCACTCCCAGTCCAGCCATCACTTGCCGTCACGCCCCATTCGCCGATCTCGGCGAGATACTCGCGCCAGCGCTCCGGATCGGCGGCAAGGCGGTCGTAGGCTTCGAGCATCCTGATCTTCTGATGATCAATGAGGAGCCTGTCGATCACCTTGTCCGCTGCGGCTCCGCCGAACTCCTCGGCTGCCAGCGCACTGACTCTGCCCGTTCACCCCGTCAGCGGCCGGTGGCGTGCACGAGGCCGCCGGGCAACGGGATGCCGTCAACCGCGCAGTCGCACGCGATAAACCAGGTGACGTCGGTGATCATCCCCCCGACAATGGCCGGCATGGAAGAGGTCGAGGTCGTCGTTGCCCATTCCGAGCGCGCGACCCTGCGGGTCGGTGACGTGTTCCTGAAGATCGACGCTGATCAGGCGCGGGCCGACGCCAAGGTCGAGGCGATGGCCCTGGCGCCGATCCCGACGCCGGAGATCCTGTGGCGCAAGCCGCCCGTGCTCGCGCTCGCCGCCTCCCCGGGACGGCACTCGGCCGCCTCGGCGAGCCGTCGAAGGCGTCGCCGGCGGCGTGGGCCGCGGCCGGTGCCGCAGTGCGGATGATGCACGACGCGCCGCTGCCGCCATGGCCCGGTCAGAGCCCCGGCGAGCTCGCATCGCGCCTCGCCGGCGAGTGCGAGTGGCTCGTCGCCAGCGACGTCCTTCCCGCCGGCCTGGTCACGCGCAACCGCCGGCTCGCCGAGACTGCGCTCCGGCCGTGGACTCCGGTCTTCACGCACGGCGACCTGCAGGTCGACCACGTCTTCGTCGCCGGCGACGAGATCACCGGCGTGATCGACTGGTCCGAGGCGTCCCGGGGCGCGCGCTCTTTGACCTCGCCATCCTCACGCTCGGACACAAGGAGCACCTTAGCGACGTCGTCGCCGGCTACGGCACCGACGTCGACCGCGACCTCATCCGCGCATGGTGGTCGCTGCGATGCTTGACTAACGTCCGCTGGCTGGCCGAGCACGGCTACGGCTCGCCGGACGAGTTCCCCGAGGTCGCCGTGCTGAGATCCCGGCTGTGAGGCTGCACGAGCCCGACGGCTACGAGTGCACAGCTCGCTCCCCGAAACGCAGTTGCCGTGCGGGCGCGCTGTCGGCTAAGACTCCATGACCATGACCACCGAGAGCTCTTCGGGACCCGGCAGGCCGGTGGCACTCGTCACAGGCGTGGGCCGCACCATCGGCATCGGCGCGGGCATCGCGGCCCGGCTGGCGGCATCTGGCTGGGACATCGCATTCACCTACTGGACCGCCTATGACGAGCGGATGCCCTGGGGCATCGAGCCAGCGGCAGCCGGTGCCATCGAAAGATCGCTCAGCGGGCACGGCGCAGCAGTCGCGGCTATCGAGGCCGACCTTGCTGACGCCGGCTCCCCGGCGCTGCTCTTCGACGAGGCCGAGCGGCGGCTGGGCAACGTGGCCGCGCTTGTGATGTGCCACTGCGAGTCCGTCGACTCCGGCCTGCTCGACACGACCACCGAGAGCTTCGACCGGCACTTCGCCGTCAACGCCCGCGCATCCTGGCTCCTGATCCGCGAGTACGGGCGGCGGTTCCGCGGACCGCACGGCACCGGACGAATCATCAGCCTCACCAGCGACCACACTGTCGGCAACCTGCCCTACGGTGCGAGCAAGGCCGCCCTTGACCGCATTACCCTCGCGGCCGCACACGAGCTGGCGCACCTGGGCGTCACCGCGAACGCGATCAACCCCGGCCCGGTCGACACAGGATGGATGACCGACGACCTGCGGCAGTCCGTCCTGCGGCAGACACCGCTGGGCCGCCTCGGCACCCCGCAAGACACCGCCCGCCTGGTCGAATTCCTCTGCTCCCCCGAGGGCGGCTGGATCAACAGCCAGCTCCTTATGAGCAACGGCGGCTTCAGCTGATCCCCGGGCTGAAGCCCTGCCAGGAGCGGGCCGACTTAGCCGAGACCCGGACCCTAATGGGCCGATTTAAGTGAGACGGGGCCGACTAACTGAAACGGGACACTCGTTCGCGACGCCACGCGAGTTCCTCATCCGCTGCCTGCGCCCTGCCTCAGGCGACGGACCCGGTGCCGCGCGGGCGTTCCTGTCCGACAATCACAAGGCAATCGACAATCTGGACGTGCTGCTCGCCGCCCTGGAGGGAGTCCGCCAGGCCGGAGTCCCATCGGCTCCGCGCTGCAAACGCGCCTCGCCGATCAGCTCAACCAGCACGGCAGTCCCGGCTCAGCCAGGCTGCTGGAAGGCTCCGCCGGTCTGGAACTACTCGGCCACACCAGCCTCACAGGCGCCGGGCAGTCAGGCGGCTGGGACGCCTGCCTGCTACTGACCATTCCTATCCACCCCGCCGTATGCCGCGACAGGAGCATGCCCTCATGAGTGAGACGACGCCAGCCAGCCCTGCAAGTGAGTTGCACGAGAGCATGGTCCAGGGGCAATCCTCAAGAAGGACAGCGCGATCACGGTGACATATTGAGAGCGTTACCCGCAAGACAATTGGCGTTCAGCACGCCGATCACGCGGGACGTCCGTGGTGAGGAGATCGCGTACAGCTGGTCCAGCGCGCTGGAGCGGGTGTTCCAGGTCCACAGTTTCACCAAGGGCATGGGGCTGGCGGCGGCGGTGGTCCGCACTCCGGGCGGGAGACGATCACGCTGCTGAACCCGAGGATCTGCGGCGAGTCGGCGAGGCCGATGAGCGGTACGAGGGATGCCTGAGCTTCTTCGACGTTCGGGGAAGGGTGCCGCGGCCGCTGAGAATCGAAGTCGAGCATCAGGACATCGACGGGACAGTCAAGATCACGATCTTTGAAAAAGGCCTCGCGCGACTCGTCTGCCACGAGGTCGATCACCTGTTCGGCACGCTGTACCGGAAGCGGATGCGGCCGGGAGTCGAGCCGATCCCGGTCTCGGCGTGCAAGGGCGCTGGCCAGCAGCGGAGCTACCGGTGACCAGCGCGTGAGATCGCGCCGGATCTGCGGTTCGGGCTGGCGCCCGGGGTTCGCGTCTGCCGATGGGGTGCGGTTGCCTGGCGGGCTGGTCCTGCGGGTGAGCGGGCGGCTGCCGGCGTCGCCTGGCGTGCCCGACTATCTGCGGTACTGCGATCGCGATGCTGAGGTTCAGGTCGTCGGCGTGGGCGGGCCGGTCGATGTCGGGCGGGAGCTCGCCCGGTGGATCGATGCGCTGGGGAGTCCGGGCTGGTCGATGACCTGAGCCTGGCCGTGATCGCGTTAGACGCGGTCGACCGGTGTTTCCGGGCGGCGGGGTTGTGGCGGGGGAATGTCTACCTGGCCGGTGCCGACGCGCTTTCGCGGGTGCTGGAGCTGGTCGGGGTTGAGGCGGGGGAGTACCGCGACCCGCTGGCGGTGGTGCGGGAGCTGGCGGCGCTGGAGCTGGCGTACTTGTTCCCGGTGGCGGGGAAGTTCCGGGCTGGTCGGTACGACGGGCAGGTGCAGTACCGGCTGAACGGGTGGGGGCGTTCGCTTGCCGGGCGGCTCGTGGCCGGGCGGGCCGGGGCCGGGCGGGTGCACGGGGGAGTGATGCTGGCGCAGGGGTGGAAAGGCGAGCTCGGGCCGGCCGGGTGGGAGCAGGCGTGGCCGGTCGCGCGGGACTGGGCGGTGCGGGCTGAGGAGCTGGGGATCGACCGGGGTGCAGGTGTTCGATCACTTCCAGCCGTATCCGGCGCGGGACGGCAGCCCGGTGCTGGAAGCGTGGACCACCCTCGCGGCGCCGGCGCAGGTGACCGAGCGGGTCGTGCTCGGGACGCTGATGTCGTGCGCGGCTTACAGGCCGGCGGCGGTGACCGTGAAAATGGCGCAGAATCTGCAGGTGCTTAGTGGCGGGCGGTTCTGCTTCGGGATTGGTGCCGGGTGGGATGAGCGGGAGTTCACCGCCGCCATCTCCTCCCGGACATCCGTCGCCTAGCCCGCTGGCCGGCCTCTGTTCGGCTGGCTGGTCAAGTCGATCATTACCGGTTGGAACGCGGAATCGTTTCAGGGCGTGAACTGCGGGAACATGGCGAAAGGCCGGTGAACTTTGTGAACGGGGCCGCTGGCTCGCCTGCGGGAGGGATGCTGCGCGGTGGTTACCGAGGGGGGACTGCCGTGATCTTGCTGCGCCGGATCGGCGGGCTGAGGAGGGCGGCGGGGCCGGCCTGGCAGATCACGGCGGAGCGGCTGTCAGTGCGTTGGCGCCTGGATCCGGCGGGCTCGGTGAATCCCGGGCAGCGGAGAGCGATCCGGGAGAAGCGGCGCGGGTCGAGCGGGGTGTTCCAGACGGTCTCAGGCTACGGTGCTGCTGCTGGCCTATTACACGGTCACGGTGCCGGGTCAGCAGCCGCAGACCAGACTGACCGGTCGGATGCGCCGGCCAGCCGGCGGCGGCGGCGCCGCGAGCGCCTGGGACGGCATCTGCCTGTCCTTCGCCGCCGTCATCGCGGTACTGCTGCTGATGGGCCAGGTCATCCGCATCGCCCTGACGCAGGACGGGTCCGCGCTGGCCGAGGCCCTGGCAGGGATCGGCAAGGCCGCCGCCGCGTTCGCCCTGACCTTCGTGGTCGCGTCGTCAGCGGTGACCGCCGCCGGCAGCCTCACCAGTTACATCGTGCGCGCCAGCTTCGGTCGGTAATCAGGCAACGCGAAGACCCTGGGCGAACTGTAGTGGCCTCGTCCTGGAATCCCGAAACACCATGCTCTCTTCGGCATCATCTCTCGGTCCCCGACGGGGAAGCTGGTACCTCTTCGGCGTCGTCCGGTGGCTGTTCTGACGACCGGGTGGTTGTGAGCATGGTGTGCCGCCCGATGGCTGCGCAGCCTGCCGAGAAGATGATGACGGCTAAGCCGGCTATCAGGAAGATCTGGTCGAGGCCCACGATGCGGTAGAGGACGCCGAACAGGGCGAGGCTCGCTATGTTCGCGATGTAGAGGAGCGTGGCGGATGATGCGAACCCGCGGCCGCGCAGGCGATCGGGCAGGCGGGTTTGCAGGACGTACACGCGGCATAGGGTGCTCACGGTCATGCCGATGCCCACTAGGCAGGCGGCGGTGAACAGGACCGGCAGGGAGTGCCCGGCCAGGCCAGCGATGAGTATCCCGAAGCCCCAGACCAGGGATCCGGCCAGGTAGTACGGGATAGATGGCCGTTTCAGCCAGCGGGGTAGCGTGAGCCCGAATAGGATGCCGGCTGCCGCGGCGACGGCGGAGATCGCGGCGTAGATCTCGGCGCCTTGTCGGCTGATGCCTGCGGACTTGATCACCAGGCCTATCTGCCACGCCCAGGTGCAAAAGAAGACGACCGTGAACGTGAGGATGAGGAGGACCAGTACGTCTGATCCGGATCGGGCTACTTCTCGTAGCTGCCGGAACTGCGTGGAGAGAGCCTGGCTGACCCAGGTGCGCGCCCGGGGGGCAGGTCCGTTCTCGCGCGGCGCTCCGGCGTCGGCCGTGAGCCTGCTCCCCAGCCTTCGCATGCGGAGGAGGCAGTATGCGCTTACCAGGTAGGTGGCGGCATCGAACAGGAAGAAGGACGCGAGCCCGAATTTGCCCAGCAGGCCACCGACGATCGCGGGGGAGATCACGGTGACGGCCTGGTAGCTCAGCTCGCAGACCGCGTTAGCCGCCCCCAGTTCGCCTGCTTTCACCACCAATGGCAAGATGGTGCGGCTCATAGGGTTAAAGAAGACCCCGCCCAGCTGGATTGCCGCGATGATGACCAGGAGCAGCGGGTAGCTGAGCGTGCCGGTGACGTACAGGGCGAACGTGCCAACCTGGATGGCCCCGCGCATCGCGTCGATGCCGATCATGATCCGCATCGCCGAGTTCCGGCTGCTGAGGCCGCCGCCGAATATGCCGAGCAACATGTACGGCAGGGCCTCGGCGATCGCCACTCCTCCGGTCTCCGCCCCGGAGCCGGTGATCTTGTACGCGACGAACAGGTACCCGATCATGGCGACGAGATCGCCGCACGCAGAGATCGTCCGGCCGCTGAAGTAGTAGCGGAAATCCCTGTCTCGCAGCAGCGCCCTGTACATCCGGGTATCCAGTGCCTATGCTCCGCGAAGTTCGGCTTCTAGTTCTACGATCGCATCGAGGCCTGCGGCGAGGCTTGCCGCTGGTGCCGCAATGTTGATCCTGAAGTGCTCGCTGTCAGCGCACCCGAACGCTCTCCCGTCAACGCTTATGACGTGATACTTGTCGGCGAGTGTCCTCGCGAAATCCCGGGCGCCGCGCAGGAACATGAAGTACCCGGCAACGGGCTTCTCGGCAATCATCTCCGGTGGCAGCCTGGCGAGAGCCATGTCGCGGCGTTGCCGCAGCTCCTGCCTGATCGGCTCTATGTATGACGCGTAGTCAACCGACAGCGCGCATTCCGCAGCCCACTGTGATACGAGTGGCGGGCCGAGGAAGGCATACCAGCCCGCCAGGGTCATTCGCTCCCGCAATGCCCGGTCGTTGACGATCGCGTACCCGACACGCCAGCCGGGGAGGCTGAAGGATTTCGAGAAGCTATGGATGGAAAGCACGGCCAGCTTCCGCTGCCTGGCGAGTTGCTCCTTGAAGTAGGCGCCGTCGCCATCGTAGATTATATCCTCAAACGAGTTATCGATTACCAGGCGGCACTCTTTCCGCGCGATCTCCCGGAGGCTTCCTTCGACGGAGGATCCGTGCAGTACCCCGCCCTGCGGATTGAGCGGGTTGGCAAGGATCACGACATCTCCGCTCGCTGCGGACATGGCACAGTCCTCGATGCCGCTCTCGGTGGGCTCGTACCAGCCGACCATCGCTAGGCGGCCACTCTCGCCCAGCGCATGGTATACCGGATAACTCACCGATGGAATCCATACCCTCGGCGCGTCCAGGGCCAGTTCCTGAACCATCGCGAAGATGGCTCCGGCGCCCCCGATCGTGACCAGGACGGATTCTAGCTCGAGGGCGTCGTGATGCTCAAGTCCGCGCCATTTCGCTATGGCTCCACGTAACCGCAGGCTTCCCTTCGGGGCCGAATATCCCACTTGTCCGTCCTGCTTATAGAGCAGCGCGGCCACATATTCAGCCACCCCCGATGGCGGCGGGAAGCTTGGCTCCCCCATGTCGAGCCGTACATACGGCAAACCCGCACCGTCTTTCATGTCAGCCTCCATGGAGCCTAGAACAATGCGAGCGCGAAGCCGTACACATCGGTACGTATTCCCATGACTCGTGCTCCGTGAGCAGCGAGTCCATCGCGAAAATTGATCATGTCTGTTTCGAACTTCTGCTCGTAGAAATCGTGCGCGATGACGACCGCTCCCGGCAGAAGCAGCTTACTCGCCACATCCACGCAGGTGAGGTAATCCGCCTTTCCGCGCACCGGCGTGTCCAAGTCGAGGTACAGAGCGTCAATCGGGTCGGAAAACTGCTCCAGCCACCCTATTCCATCAGCGCAAATTGCCTCAACCGCAAGGCCTGTTCGTGTGGCGTTGTCGCGGAATCCGAGCACCGCTGATTCGCTCGTGTCGATGCCTATAGCCCGGATGCCGTCGTAGCTGCGCTGCGGCGAGAATCCTGGGGCTGCGAGCCAGCTGAACGCATTTCCGTAGTACGTGCCGATGCCGATAACGGTTGCCGGTCGCTTAAGGTGCCCGATCCCGAACAGGAACCGCGACGCCATAGTGGTAATGCTCGTTGCCGGGACATAGTATTCGTCTCGTACATCAGCGCGAAACGAATGAAATCGCTGCCAGTCAATTCTCCCCTCTGGGATGAATTTATTCTCCTGGCACGCGCGGAGTAACTTTGTGGCTACCGAATCCATCTGGCCCGGTTCCAGCCTGACACCTCGTCCTCCTATCGGGTTCCTTTCTTGGGGTGTGGTCACGGAGAGTTCCTCTCGGTGTTCAGCAAGACGTTGTTGAAGTTCTCCGTGCCATCTGTTTCTGAGTCCAGTTCGGCGTATGGAACATAGGAGATTAGCTTGCTTGCGGGGAAATCCGGCTGCTGGTCAGCCTTGGCGCCCTTCAGTTTACTGAATTTTCTCATCAGGTTCAGGTCGCCCAGCCTGGCCGCATCTTCATGTCCTTGCTTAAGGTACTCCTCATCAAGTGCTCCGGAGTTAGCTGACAGGTACGCCAGTGCATATGATTCCTGTGCCCTGTGGAACACGTTCCCCGAACGCCGCGAATCCTCCAGCGCGGCCTCCAGGGAGACGGCCGATTCCGCGTGCAGTCCGGCCTTCATCTGCAGGATGCCCTTGCGATAGGCGATCGCGCCGGTCGCGGTCTCCGGGAAGGCAGTGGACCAGAAGCGGAGCGCGCTCTTGTAGTCATGTGCTAGCTCGAGCAGGAAGCCCATGTTGGCGAGGATGTTGTACCTCAGGTAGGCGGCTTCTTGATTGCCTGCCAGGTTCTGGTAAACCTGTGCCTCTTCCTCAAATATCTCCATCATGTAGCGTGCGCGCTCTGCGGACTCTGGGGCAGTTGCCTGGAGATATAGAGTGCATTTGGCCAGCGCGATGCCATTCTTCAGCCAGCCCAGGACAACCGCTTCCGCTTCGCTAGTAGGATCCCGGAGTACTTCGACTCCCTGTCCGAAGGTGTCGAGTGCCGCACGAGACTGGTTAAGTCTCTTGGTCTGCAGCAGGCCCCTAAGGTAATGGGCATGAGCTAGGAACGTTGTACTGAGGTCATCCCCATTAAGGATTCCTGTGAGGATCTCCAGAACCTCTAAGTTGGCGCCTACATTGGCTAGGGCGAGTGCGTGCTGTAGCCGTAGCTCTGCGCTCGATGTACTGAAATCTCCCGGAGTAGGGATCAGGAGATCCCAGTTCATGTCAACAAGCGCTGTTGCGGCTGCGGAGGTATCCTCGCACAGAAGCGGAATTGGAGCGTGCGAGACCCTCGCTTCGGCTCCTGTATAGGCGCAGAAATTGGCAAGGAACACTCGCCGCCACGGGGATTCCGGACTAGCGAGATTCTCACGAGAACCGATTGACCTGAACTCCCAGCCAATCGGATAGTTGTTAAAGCGCGATACTGTTATGATTCGGGCAATGAGTCTCAGGGAAGGCCTGTCAGCAAGTTCCCAGTTACTTATTGTAATGCGCAGGGTAACGTAGTCGCCGATGGAGTGCGCTATATCTCCGGCGAGCCGCTCGGCTAGGTCCTGCATTTGCAGGATACTCGGCAGTGAATGCCGGGTAAGCCTGTGTGTTATGGCGTTATACTGCATCGCGACGGTGGCGTCGGTCAGGCTCGGCCGTCGTGCCGGAAAAGCGTCGTATGGAGCTGGCGACGGCAGGATACCGGTTCCGTGAAGAGCCTCCCGAAGGATCATGTAAAGACCGTATGATTGCTGCGCCGGCCAGTTTGATCGCGCGTCAACCCGAATGTGCATAACCGCATCTTGCCTTCCCAGGTCCGATGATCGACGATTGGCGTGGCCGCCCAGGATAAATCGGAACGGCCACGCCAAAGCGCGACTTTACTACCAGGTGGTGGCGAACTGGACCGTCTCCAGTTCGTCCTCCAGGTAATCCGTCGTGGTTACGACGGACGACAGGAAGTCTTCGACACGAGCCTCGATGGCAGTCATGCTCTCATCCTCCTTTCCGCTATCTTGAATTGTTGCACCGCTATTCACCGTATAGTCATTTCACCAAGATCACAATTCCCTTACTGGCCGTTCTGTATGGGTATAGGTGCGCTAGTGACGACATTCGCGCGGATAGTGCGCTGTCTCAGAACTCCCGTTATCAGGCTTCCTGGCATCGAATTGATATCGATGTGAGATTCATTGCCATCACGCGTCGGCTAGCCGCAGATGGGCTTTCGCCGCAGCATGTTGGTTAGGGAGAAGTCGGTTTGATTGAGTCAAGTTTGGTGGTGTCATGCGGCGAGTCCGGCGTCGCGGATGATGTCGTCGATAGCGGCCTGGTGTGCGGCTGCGGCGGTCCGCACGTACCCAGCCCGCCGGGAGCCTCGTAGGCCAGCTCCACGACGGTGGTCATGCCGAGGCTGGCGAGCGCAGACCTGTAGCTATGTCCCAGGCATCAGCTGACCTCCTCGACAAAGCTCACTCAACTCGTGCGACCTCGTGTCGCAAGTTGGTTCGAAGCCAACACCTGCCACGACCTGCGGAACAGCCCCTGACCTCGGCATATGCCGGTCAGGGTCTGGACAGGCTTAAGCACGGGGGAGGTCAAGATTTCCAGTGCCGAGTTGTCGATTTCCTGGCTCGCCGTTCGTCTTAGTGCGTGACCATCTGATAGTGACGAGGAGGAAGCGATGAAGTACGTCATGGTGATCTATCAGGGCACCGCGCTTGAGCGGCAGGCCGCGCTGCCCGAGGAGGAGCAGAAGCAGGTCTACGCCGACTACCAAGGAATCAATCAGACGCCCGGCGTCACTCCCGTGCCGCCGATGGGACTGCCCGAGAACGCGACCACCGTGCGGGTCGAGGGCGGCAAGACCCTGATAACGGACGGCCCGTTCGTCGGGATGAAGGAGGCCGTGGGCGGCTTGTTCATCCTGGAGGCCGACAACCTCGACGCGGCGATCGAGGTGGCCGCCCGGGTCCCGGCAGCGCGCTATGGCGGCGCGGTCGAGATCCGCCCCTCGGAGGTGTATTGGCAGCAGTAGCGGCGCTCGAACGGGTCTTCCGCGAGGAATGGGGCCGTGTCCTGGCCACCTTGATCGGCGTCCTCGGCGACTTTGACCTCGCCGAGGACGCCGCTCAGGAGGCGTTCGCCATCGCCGCCGAGCGATGGCCGCGCGACGGCGTCCCCAGCAACCCGAGCGCCTGGCTGATCACGACGGCCCGGAACCGGGCGACGGATCGCATCCGCCGCGACCGGGTCCTCGCGGCCAAGTCCGGCCTGACCGCCGCCGGCCATCGCGCGGAGGAGCCGGTGAACACCACGACGTTTCCCGACGAGCGCCTGGAGCTCATCTTCACCTGCTGTCACCCGGCGCTCGCGGTCGAGGCGCAGGTTGCGCTCACCCTGCGCACTGTCGGCGGGCTGTCCACCGACGAGATCGCCCGTGCCTTCCTGGTACCGGATGCCACGATGGCGCAGCGGCTGGTCCGGGCCAAGCGCAAGATCAAAGCTGCGCGGATCCCGTTCCGCGTACCACCGGCTCACCTGCTCCGCGAGCGTCTCGACGCCGTTCTCGCCGTCGTTTACCTGATCTTCAATGAGGGCTACGGCGGCCGCGACGAGCTGGCGACGGAGGCAATCTGGCTGGGACGCGCGCTGGCCGAACTGCTTCCGGGCGACCCCGAGGTTCGCGGGCTGCTGGCGATGATGCTCTTGCACGACTCCCGTCGTGAGGCGAGGTTTAGCGACAACGAGCTCGTGCTGCTCGGCGATCAGGACCGGTCACGTTGGAACACCGGGCAGATCGCCGCGGGCCGCGCCGAACTCGACCGGGCGCTCGCCCTGGGCGGCCGCGGGCCCTATGTCCTGCAGGCCGCCATCGCCTCGTTGCACGCCGCGGTGCCGTGCGACTGGGCGCAGATCGCGGCGCTGTACGGCGAGCTCGCCCGCCTGACCGGCTCGCCCGTCGTGCAGCTCAACCGCGCCATCGCCATCGCCGAGACCGAGGGACCCGAGGCCGGCCTGCGCATCGTCGACGGACTTGGTCTCGACGACTTCCGCTACCTGCACTCGACCAGGGCCGAGCTCCTGCGACGTCTCGGGCGAACCGACGAGGCGCACGACGCCTACCGGCGTGCGAGACAACTCACCGACGACGGCGCCGAACGGCGCTTCCTCGACCGCCGGCTAACGGAACTCGCAGGCACCACAGGCTCGGGCTAGGGATCCTTGGTCACTGCTGCTTTCCTTTTTCGGACTAGATTCTCTGGCTGGAAATTTTCAGCAAATTAATCATTTCGGCGTTACGGCTACGTCGTCCTGGCTTCTGGCATGACCAACTTTGACATGTACACAATCGCGGCAAGGCGAGCGGTACCTGCGGATTCTCCGGCAACGGCGGCGAAGCTGTGCTTCCCGGCGGGGATCTCGGTCGGTCCGTTCCGTCGACTCGTCCGACAACACTTCCGCGTACGCGGGCAACCGGTGGACTCGGCCGCTGGTGCCCGGCGCTCAGATTGACCGGCTGCCTCTGCGGGCATGTTCCTGTGTTGGTGCGCGCCACCGTGGGAAAGGCGGTCGGCACAGGCCGGGGGGTATGTAGTGGCGGTCACCGCGGTCGGCTGGGCTCTGACGATCGGAGTGATCGTCGTGCTGCTCGCCCTCGACTTGCTGCTGCCGACGCTGCGCCCGCACGCCATCGGCTACCGGGAGGCCATCGCCTGGTCGGCCTTCTATGTCGCGGTGGCGCTTGGGTTCGGCCTTGTCTTCGCCAGCCTGGCGGGGTGGGGATACGGCGCGCAGTACTTCGCCGGATACCTGGTGGAGATGAGCCTGTCCGTCGACAACCTCTTCGTCTTCGTGATCATCATGGCGACGTTCGCGGTGCCCCGCGAGCACCAGCAGCGGGTGCTCACCTTCGGCATCATCGCGGCGCTGGTGCTGCGGGCGGTCTTCATTTCGCTGGGGGCGGCCCTGCTGTCGCTGCTGTCGTTCATGTTCTTGGTCTTCGGGCTGCTGCTGCTGTGGACCGCCATGCGGCTGATCCGTCACCGTGACCAGGATCCCGATGTCCAGGACAGTGCGCTGATCCGGACCGCCCGCCGGTTTCTGCCGGTGAGCGACACTTACGCCGGTGGCAAGCTGATCTCCCGGACGGGGGGACGCTTTGTGGTCACGCCGTTGTTCATCGTGTTCATCGCCATCGGTGGCACGGACCTGTTGTTCGCGCTGGACTCGATCCCGGCCGTCTTCGGGGTCACCAGCCATGCCTATATCGTCTTCGTGGCCAACGCCTTCGCCCTGCTGGGCCTGCGGGCGCTGTTCTTCCTGGTGACCGGCCTGCTCGACCGGCTGGTGTACCTGTCCGTCGGGCTGGCGCTGGTCTTGGCGTTCATCGGCGTGAAGCTGATCCTGCACTGGGCCCACGGCCTCAATGACCGGGTGCCGGAGATCAGCACGGCCATGTCGCTGATAGTCATAGCCGCGGTGCTGGTCGCCACCACGGTCGCGAGCCTGATCAAATCCCGCCGCGATCCCACCGCCCGGGCACGCGCTGGGGCCGTCTTCGGCTCCCCGCCCCAGGCCACCCCCGGCGAACAGCACCCTTCCGGCGGCCAACAGGATCAGTAGGCCACCGAGGTGCCCAAGGACAGCCACCACCTGCGCCACCCAGATCAGGCCATGGTGGCAACGGCGGCCCTACGCGAACCTTGCCATCGCCTTGCGATACCTCCAGGTTTGAGGAGTGCCCGCGTGGAACCCGAGAGGCCCGGCTAGGAGATCGACAAGGAGTACGCGGACGGACGATGACGGTGACGATGTTCTGGTTCAGTGTGCATGTGCTGGCGCGTGCGCCCGGGACAGGAGCGCTGCGTGCGGTAGTCAGCGACGAGGCGGCCGGCAAGCTGATGGACCTGCTCGCCGACCACGGCGGCGTGGCCGCTGCACATCCATGCCCCGGCCGTGGACCGCATCGCGCACGGCTCCGCGACCCGCTCGCGCAGCGGCTCGGAGCCGAGTGACAACCCTCCCCGCAGTGACAAGTCTCCGCCGAAGCTCAGGAAGGTCTCGCCGCTGCCCCGCCGGAGCTTGGCTTTCAAGCTCCCGAGTCGCGCGACACCCTCAGTTAGGCGGTCGAAGCGGTACGCTTGGTGCCGGTCTTGGGTGCATAGCTCAGCGGTAGAGCACTCGCCTTTACAAGCGAGGGTTCGAACCCACCTGCGCCCATGATTTGACTGCATATCCGGGCTCTGACGGGCCAAGGTGGTGAAGTCGTGCCATGTCAGCTCATGACAGAGGTACGGCTGCTGCGCGATGAGGCTGCCCGCGTCACATGGCTGCACCGCCTCCTTGACCGCCAGCAGCACCGGTGACCTAGCGTCTCGTTCCACGATGAGCCCGACTATTCCAACGCGAGTGGAAAGGTAACTGCGCCATGCCCGACCGTCGGGAAGCGTTGCTCGCCTACTGGACCGTCCACCTGGAGGGTGTGCCCCACCTGCTTGAGCTGCCAACGGATCGCCCGAGGCCCGCCGTTCGGACCTATGCGGGCGCACGCGAGCCCGTCGAGCTGGCGTCCGGGTTGCTGGACCGGCTGCTCTTGCTGGCTCGCGATGAGGGAGTCGCCTTGATCACGGTCCTGCTGGCCGGGCTGGCCGTGGTGCTGCGCAAGAGCAGCGGCCAGGAGGACTTCGTTATCTGCTCGCCTAGCGTGGCCGCGAATCCTGGCGCGGCCGGCGATCCGCAGCCGCGCGATGCGGCGCAGCGCGCCATCGTGCCGTTGCGGGCCGATCTGACCGGCGACCCGACCGTTCGCGAGTTGCTGTCAAGGCTGGACCGGACAGTCCTGGGCGCTTGCGAGCATCAGGGCCTTCCCCTGGATGAGCTGACCGAGGAGCTCGGACTGCGAGCTGACGCGAGCTCCACGCCGCTTGCCCAGGTGAAGCTCGCGCTCACTGACGCCGCGCAAGCGGCTAAGCAAGCGCAAGCGCGGCCGCGGGCCGCCGGCGATGCCGCCACCGCTCACGGCGACCTGGAGTTCGCCTTCACCGAGTCGGCCAGTGGCCTTCTCGGTGAGGTCGTGTATTCCACCGACCTGTACGAGCGAGCGACGATCTGCCGCCTGATCGGCCATCTCGAGGCGGTGCTTGACGCTGTGGCCCGCGACCCGGCCGCGCGCGCATCTGCCGTGCCGATGCTGGCCGAAGCGGAGCGACACCAACTCCTTGTCGAGTGGAACGATGTGGCGCGGCCGTACCCCAGCGCGTGCTTGTTCCGGATCTTCGAGGAGCGGGCCAGGGACGCGGCAGGGAACGTCGCACTCGTCCGCGGGACTGACCGCGTCACGTACGGCGAGCTCAATGCCCGGGCGAACCAACTCGCTCACTACCTGAGCGCGCGCGGCGTGGGTGTTGGCACGCTCGTCGGCATCTTCGCCGATCGCGGCATCGAGGCGGTCGTCGCCATGCTCGGCACGCTGAAGGCAGGCGGCGCGTACGTGCCATTCGACACCAGCTACCCAGCGGACCGGCTGTCGTTCATGATCGAGGACACCAGAGCCCCCGTGGTGCTCACGCTGGCGCGCCTGGCGGACCGGCTGCCGCCGAGCGGCGCCACCGTTGTCCGCCTCGACGCCGATTGGGCCGAGATCTCCCGCCACTCGAACGCCAACCTGGATCACGTCATGAGCGTGGACGAACTCGCCTGCGTCATGTACACCTCTGGCTCCACCGGGCGGCCCAAGGGAGTCATGATCGAGCACCGGGGCATAGTGAACCTCCTGACCGCCGGCACCTACGCGCGCTTCGGCCCTGACCGGACGTTCCTGCAGTTCGTTCCGCTTTCGTTCGACGTCGCCAACTTCGAGATCTGGGGCGCCCTGCTGCACGGCGCCCGGCTCGTCATCGCTCCCCCTGGCCTGGTCGACCTTGGCGTGCTCGCGCGCATCGTGCTCGACGAGCACGTCACGACGCTGTGGCTCACGTCCCCGCTGTTTCACGAGATCGTCGATCACCACGCCGAGGAGATCTCCGGCGTCGACCAGCTGCTCACCGGCGGCGACGTCGTCTCGCTCGCGCACTTCAGCCGGATGCTCGCGCTGCCCGGGCTGCGCACGGTGACCAACTGCTACGGGCCGACGGAGACGACCACCTACTCGTGCACCTACGCCGAGCGCTCCGATCAGCACGTCACCGCCGGGGCACGGCACCGATTGCCTGTCGGCCGGCGACCTGTCGGCCGGCCTATCGCCAATACCAAGGTCTACATCCTCGATGAGCACGCCACCCCGGTTCCCGCGGGCGTCGAGGGAGATCTGTGGATCGGCGGCGTCGGCGTCGCGCGCGGTTACCTCAATCGCCCTGAGATCACCGCGGAGCGCTTCGTGCCCGACCCGTTCGACGTCACGCCAGGAGCGCGCATGTACCGGACCGGCGACCGCGCCCGGTACCTGGCTGACGGCACCATCGACTTCCTCGGCCGAAGCGACCATCAGCTGAAGATACGCGGGTTCAGAATCGAGCCCGGCGAGATCGAGGCCGCCCTGACATCGCATCCGGTCATCCGCGAATCGGTCGTCGTGGCGAGCGGAGATGGCAGTCTAAAACGTCTGATCGCTTATTTCGTAGCAAATGACGACTCCAGCCCGCCTTCCAGCGAACTCAAGGACTACCTCGCGGCGCTGATGCCCGCCCACATGATCCCGGCGGCCTTCGTGTGCCTTAGCGCCCTGCCGCTGACGCCCAACGGGAAGGTGGACAGAACGGCGCTGGCGGCCGCGGGGCCGGAGCGACCCGAGCCTGGCCAGCCGGATGCGGCGCCGCCGACGGAGACGGAGGTGCGCATCGCGGCGATGTGGCAGAAGGTTCTCCAGGTCGAGCATGTGGCCGCCGGTGACAATTTCTTCGAGCTAGGCGGAGACTCGCTCTTGGCACTCAGATTGCTGTCACTGATGAGCCACGAATTCAGGACGAATATGGGTGTTGGCACGCTGTACAACCATCCGACGATCGCCGAACTCGGCCAATGGGTGGACAGCAGTGCTAGGCAGTGAGCTGTATCAAGTTGTCGGCCACCATCCTAAGGAAGGCATGCACCTCGGTCACTACGAAGCGCTCCGGGTCGAGCTGGCAATCAAGATGGTACGTCCCGCCGTCCTGGGCGACCACCCCCAGCCGTAGCGTCGAGAGGCTTCCTGGTATCGTCTGGTCCTCATAACCGTGCGACGCGATTTCCTCAATGTCAAACGGCACGAAATTGACATCCACCTGGGATTGGCGATAGCTCACCGCGGCTTCTGGATCAACGGCTTCTGGATCAGCGCATACCAGTGATATGTAATCCCACGGCGTGTCTTGGAACTCCAGCGTGGCGACCCATGCTCTCGTCGCGGCCTCGACCGCGTGACGCAGTGAGCCGAGTGACTTATCGCGCACCCTGATCGGCAGGCTGCCCGCGAACCAGCCCTGGGTGTCAAGGAATCCGGAGCGCCTGCCGCTGACGCTAACCGCGAACGTGATGTCGTTCTCGCCGCAGGCCTCGCTGATGGCGCATACCACGCTGCCGAGGATGAGCAGGAAAGGCGTCGTTCGCAGCGTGCCCGCGGCTGATCGCAAGGTGGCCGCCGACACGGGCAGGTCACGGCGGATGACGTGCACGAAGCCACTTGGCTGCATTTCCTTGACGCAGAAGGGAAGCGCAGGAGCCCGAAACAAGGTGGTCCCGTCGAGGTACCGGCGCCAAAAATCGCGTGCCGCTGTCGAAATCTCTGGGGCGTCGACGGGGAATTGCTCAAGCTGCCAGTCCACCCAGTCCAGGTACCTCCCGTTCTGGCCGCCTTCTGTGCTCTGGTGCCCTGCCATGATCTCATCCCGGAAGAGCTGCAGGCTGCGGGCATCGCTGACGAGGTGATCGAATACAGCGCAGACGCTGCGCCGCGGCCTGCCGAAGTCGTCAGGATGCTCGATGACGGCCACCTCCCACATGGGACCGCCTTGCCGAGGGAATACCCAGTGCGACATCCGAGCGGCGATCGCCTCGAGCTCGGCCGGGGAACCGACGCTCATGACCCGCAACGGCAGATCCAGGCTGGCCGAGTAAACCAGGTACCCGCCGTCGCCGAGCGAGGCGTCGGTGATCCTGAGTGCGCACTCGCGCTGGACCAGCGCCGTCAGCCGGTCCCTGATCTGATCCGCCGTCGTGTGCCCCTGGATGGCGAACAGCGTTCCTATGTTGATGTTCTTCGAGCGGTCCTTGCGCTTCTCGTCGCGCCGCAGGCGGCCAAGGTGCTGCCAGGACAGGGCGCCGCGCTGGCTCGCCGCGCTAGTCACCAGGTATGCCTCCTTCGTCGTCCTGGCGGCGCTGCCAGTCAGCGGCGGGTCGGGCCGCGCTCTCCAGCGTCCGGCGATCGACCTTGCCATTCGCCGTCAGCGGCAGCTCGGGCACAATGGCCCAGCGGGCCGGAAGCATGTAGGGGGGAAGCTGGGCAGACACGAATTCGACGAGGTCCGCGACGCTCAGGCCATCCCCGCTGGGGATGCAAGCGGCGAGGATCTGCTTCGCGGCCGCGCCATCCCCGGACACCATGACATGCGCGGCGGACACCGCTGGATGGCTCGTGAGCACGCCGCGAATCTCGGCGAGCTCGACCCGGAATCCTCTGATCTTGACCTGATCGTCCCAGCGGCCGAGGAACTGGATCCGGCCCCTGGTGTCGAGCCTGGCCATGTCGCCAGTGCGGTACAGGCGGGCGGCCACGTCCGGCGAGAATTCCCCGAACGCCCGGGCAGTCAGCTCATCCTCGCCGAGATAGCCGGTGGCGAGGCCGTCACCGGCCGTGTACAGTTCCCCGACCGCGCCGGGCGGGACCATGCGGTGCCGGCGGTCAAGCAGGTAGACCTGGGTATTCGCGACCGGAGTGCCGATCGGTAGCGGATCTTCCACCGCCGCCGCGTCCGCTATCGGGTGCACTGTGGTGAAGACCGTGTTCTCCGTCGGGCCATACCCGTTGATGATTACCAGGCCACGATGGCAGCCGAGTGCCTTTCTTACATGCTCGGCAGAGACCACGTCTCCTCCGGTGAGCAGGTACCGCATCCCGGCCAGGTCGTTCACGGCGAACTCGCTGACCAGCCGGAACAGCCCCGCTGTCAGCCAGGCCACGGTGATCTCGCGCTCGGCTATGAACCGGCCGATGTCCGCGGCCGACGGCATGCCCGCGGGAACGACCTCCACCGTGGCACCGGTCAGCAGAGCGCTCCACAGCTCCAGGGTGGAGGCGTCGAAGGAGAGCGGCGCGATCCGAAGCATACGGTCCCCGCGTCCAAGCGGGGCATAGTCTCCGAGCCCGGCAACCAGGCGCAAGACGCCGCGATGCGGGACGGCCACTCCCTTCGGGCTGCCGGCCGAGCCTGAGGTGAACGCCACGTGCGCTAGCCTGTCTGGGTCGCCAGGCAGCGGCGCGAGCCGCTCGGCGGACAGCCATGGCCAGGGTGCCACCGATGGCCGATTCCGGCCGGTCGGCTCACCAAACCCGAACGGCTCACCGATCACGGCAGCGGGCCGGAGCGCCGACAAGATCTGCCGCCCGCGGGCTGCCGGGGTGTCGGCCTCCACGGCAGCGTATGCCGCTCCCGCCCACACCACGCCGAGCACCGCGACCACTTCCGCGATCGACCGCCCGGTTGTAATCAGGACCGTGCTGCCTGGGCCCACCCCGATGTCGGCCAGCATTCTCGCCTGCGCCGACCCGGCCGAGGCCAGTTCGGCGTAGCTGAGCGACCGTTCGCCCTCGCGGACGGCGACGGCGTCGGGCACCTTGCCGACCTGGGCGCGGAACTGCTCGTCGATGGACGTCAGCGCGTAGGGCCTGGAGGTCTGGTTGACCCGGGCGAGCGCGCCGCGCCGCGCCGCGGACATGCAGCGGACGTCTTCCAGCTGGGCCTCCGGGGTCGTTGCCATCTCCGCCGCCGCTGCCGCCACGTCGGCGGCGAACCCGGCGGCCTCCCTTTCATGCCAGATCCCGGTGGCGTACTCCAGGCTCCCGGCGAAGGATGGCGTGCTCTGCCCGATGAACAGCTCCACGTCGAACTGCGCGCCGCCGCCGTGGGCTTCCTCGATCCTGATGTCTAGTCCGCCAGCCCGCACACGCTCTCGGATCAGGCCGTCGTGCCTGCCGAATGCCGCTTGCACGAGAGGATGGCGGTCCATGACCACGCCGGTGCCCGTCGCGGTGACCATCTCGTCGAATGGCAGCGCCGCGTTCTCCAGGCTCAGCGCGAGCGACTGCTGGACATTGGTCAGGTACTCAGCCACCGCGCGGCCATCGTCAACGTCAACGCGAACCGGGACGAGGTTGATCGTGATGCCCACGAGCCTCGCGAGCTCTGGCGTCGGCCGCCGGCCACCGGAGTACCGATCAGCATGGTCGTCGCGTCGGCATAGCGGCTGAGGGTGAGGCCGTATGCCGCCAGCAGGAACGCCGTCGTGGTGATCCCCAGCGCTCCGGCCTGACCTTTGACGAGGCTACTGAGGCTCGGCTCGAGGCTAAAGGGGATGCGTGCACCGCTTGGCTCGGCGAATACTGGCCGACGGTGGTCGGCTGGGAGCTCAAGAATTGTGGGCGCACTGTCGAGGTGGCGCCGCCAGAAGTGCGCCTGCCGGTCAAGCTCGCCGGCGGCGCGCATGCGACGGAGCCAGGCCTCGTGCGCTTCGGGCCGGACCGCCGGTCCCAGGTCAAGGCGCCGGCCCGTCGCGTCCGCGTCGTACCGGTCGAAGATCTCCTCGAGTAGCAGGCCGATCGCCCACCCGTCCAGGAGCATGTGGTGCACGACGAGAATGAGCGCTTGCCGCTCAGCGTCACCCCTGATCACCGTCAACCGGGCCGGCACCCCGTCGAGGTCGAACGGCGTGGACCCGAGTTCCGCGGCAACCGCGCGGACATGGCCTTCAAAGTCCGTCGCGGCAAGGCCGCAGGCACGGAACTCGATGATCGGCGCGAACGAGTCAAGTACCCGCCGCTCAAGGGTGTCGCCGACCTCGGTGACGACACTGCGGAGCCCATCGTGCCGCTGGAACGTCGCTGCCACGGCCGCCGTCAGCGCCCGCGCGCTGAGCGGGCCGTCCATGAAGCAGATGAAGACCAGGTTGTACGGCAGCGGGCCGAACGCCTGCTCGCGCAGCCACATCCCGCGCTGGGCGGCGGACGGCTCGGTCGCCTTGGCCCTGGATCCTCGCTCGTCCTCAGCTCGATCCGCTAGCCGTCGGCGCATCGGCCCAGGGCCAGCGGTATCGTCGAGTGCACGCGACAGGACCTGCCCGAGCGGCGTCCCGCTCATCAGCGCGCGGACACCGAGCTTAACGCCCATCCGCTCGTCAGCCGCCGCCGCCAGTGTCATCGCGAGCAGCGAGTCGCCGCCCAGGCCTACGAAACTCGCGCCTGCGAACCGCGCCTGGAGGTCGGATACCTCGTCACCGCGCAGCAGCGACGAGGCGAGCCGCTCAAGCTCTGTGCGCCTGTCGTCGCCGCCAGCCGTCACGTCCGCTCCGACTCGGCCAGCGCCTGCCACACGTTGCCCAGGTGCGCCTCGAGCAACCGGGTGCACTCGTTCGCTGAAAAGTACCGCGGCGATGCCTCGATGATCAGGCCATCATCGACCACCGAGACGGTCAGCGGCATTCCAGTAGGGCTTACCTCACTGACCTGGCTAAGAAAGCCGCGCATGGCCGTAGCCGAAAAATTCGTATAGTTGATCCAGACATTCGGCGCCGGAATCATGAACCGTTTGATCATTGCCGCCAGCGGGAACCAGCGGTGCGGCAGCAGGCTTCTCTCGGCAGCCATGGCGAGCAGGGACAGCTCCGCCCAGCTTGATCCCATTCCCTTGATCGCCAGCGGAACGACATTGAGGAACATGCCAAGCGCTTTATGTGCTCCGGTTTCTTCCGGCCTGGCGTTCACCACGAGGCTCGTCGCCGAATAATCCTCCCAGCGCGCGAATCGCGCGAGCGCTCTGAGGTGCGCGGCCACGTGGATGTGCTTGGGCGAGCACCCCCATATGGCCGCGGCGGCTCCTATCTTCTTCGCCATGTCCGAGTCGATGACGGCCTGCCTGACAACCGGGCGGAGACTGGCCGATCCGCTTTTCTCGGCGACCGGCAGCGGCTTCCAGTCCCGCGCCTTGACACGCCAGTACTCTTCGTCCCTGGCGGATCCCATCGAATTCGCCTCGAGACGTGCGGCTTCCGCGTTCACGCCTGGCGACGCTGGCTGGTACGGCCGCCCCGCGATCGCCTCCTGGAGCTGGTCGTAGAAGATCGCGACGCTCCAGCCATCCAGGATGGCGTGATGATGAGTCAGTATGACCGACGCCGACCGCGCGGACGTCCTGACGCACCTGACTCGCCAGAGCGGATAGTCAGTTCTCGAGAAGCGGTGCTGTTGCTCGCTGGCGACGGCATCGCCGATCGCCGTGGACCGAGCATCCTGGGCCATTACCTTCCCGGTCGTGGCCGGCTCGGTGAGGTAGCGAAGCTGGACGTCGGCTTCGGGGTGTATCACCTGCATCGGGACATCGTGGCCGAGAAAGTCGAAGCTCGTCCGCAGGGCAATGTTGTCGTCTGCCAGCCGCCGCAGGGCGGCAAGCAGGCTGAGTTCTGTGAGCTCGGCGGGGCAGGTCAGCGTGCACGCGGAGACGACATGGTAGGTGCCCGCATCGGCCTGGCGCTCGTACTCGAACAGCACGCCGACCTGCATCCGGCCCGCTGGGATGAGCATGTCGACGTCGGCAGGAACGGGCCGTGCCACCGAGTCGTGGCCGGCCTGCTCCGCGGCATCCTGGCTGGCCATGATCGGGACGACCGCGGCCAGAGCGGAAATCGTCGGGTTCTGGTACAGATCCCGCATCGTGAGGCGCATCCCGGCGGCCTTGCACCGGGCGACCAGCCGCAGCGCGAGCATCGAGTCGCCGCCGACGGCGAAGAAGTTGTCGTCCCTGCCAATCAAGTCGCTGCCGAGCACCTCGGTCCAGATCGGCCGCAGCGACGCCTCGGTCATGGTCAGCGGTCCATCGCGCCTGGGGTCACTGCGCAACTCGGTCGCGCTCAGGTGCCGCATGGCGTCCCTGTCAACCTTGCCGTTCACGGTCAGCGGCAGCGAGTCGATCACCCAGAACGATGACGGCACCATGTAGCCGGGTAGCCTGGCGGTGAGCCATTCGCGGATACCGTCGAGCGTCGGCTCAGCCGACTGCCTCGGCACGAGGTACGCGACCAGGCGGTCCTCATCCTGCGGACCTGCCGGCAGGAGATCGGCTGCTGCTGCCGAGACATCGGGATGCCCGAGGATGGCCGCCTCTATCTCGCTTAGCTCGATGCGGAACCCGCGTAGCTTCACCTGCCGGTCGATCCGCCCGATATATTCAAATTCTCCGGTACCAAGCTGCCGGACGATGTCGCCTGACCGGTACCACCGCATGCTGCCAAGCTGGGGCAGCAGGCCAGCGACAAAGCGCTCGGAGGTGAGTTCCGGCAGGCCAATGTAGCCCCGAGCCACTCCTGCGCCGCCGACCCACAACTCGCCCTGCTCGCCGGCCGGAAGCGGCCTCGCGGACGCGTCGAGCACGGCGAACCGCAGATCGCTCAGAGCCATCCCGATCGGACTGCGGACCCCGGCCGTCAGGTCGCGCGCCGTTAGCTCCTTGACCGACGCGTGGACGGTCGTCTCGGTGATGCCGTACAAGTTGTAGATCCGTGGCCAGCCGTGCGCGATCCCGCCGGTCAGCGGTTCAGCCAGGGCATCGACGCTCACCGCCTCTCCGCCAAGTATCACGGCCCGTACCGACCACGATTGCTCACCCGCCCGCAGCAGCGGGAGCAGCCGCAGGAACGCTGACGGGGTCTGGCTGAGGATCGTCGTCCCGCTGCGGCGCAGGATCTCGAGGAACGCCGCCGGGTCACGCGCCTCGGCGCGGCCGGCCACGGCGACGCGGCCGCCCGACGTGAGGGCGCCCCATATTTCCCAGACCGAGAAGTCGAACGCAGCGGAATGAAACCATGACCATACATCTTGGCGATCAACGGGGATATGCTCGGCCACCGAGTCGAACAATCGCGCTACGTTTCCATGCTCGACCGCCACGCCCTTGGGCTTGCCGGTCGACCCGGACGTATAGATGACATACGCGAGATCGCTGGCGTCGCTCCGGGGCAAGTCGGTGCCGCCCGCTGCGACCGCCTGCGTCGCCGTGACGTCAACATGACCGATTTGACTGGTGAGTAATGCGTGTGGCGTGGTGCCATCGCCAAGCACGGCGGCGGCGCCAGAGTTCTCCAGCATGAACCTCAGCCGAGCTACTGGGTATTCGGGATCAAGCGGCAGGTAGGCGCAACCCGCGCGGAGCACGCCGAGCAAGGCGGCGATCGCTAGTGGACCGCGCTCCAGGCACACCCCGACGATGTTCCCCGGACGTACGCCACTGCCCAGCAGGGACCAAGCCACGCCGTCGGCCCGCTGGATCAGGTCGGCGTACGTGAGCTGCCCTCCGTCGCCTGTCACCGCTGGCCTGGCCGGAATCGCACCGGCAAGCGAGGCGACCCGGTCGGGAAGGAGGACAGCACTCATAGGCGCGAACCTACCGTCTCACATGACGACCCGGACGTGGTACACCTCAAGCCAGCGGTTCAATTGCCATAGATAGGACAGGCCAATGGCGGGGGTCGCTGCGGTAATCGGCCCCGGCATGGTATCCGACCCCAGCGCGGCCGCGACCTTGGCCGGGTCCACCAGGTCGAAGACCGGCGCGTCCGGCTGACCGAGCAAATCGACGACGAGCTCGCGCATCCGGTGCAGGTACGAGACATCGCGGCTCGCGGGATAGGCGCTCTTAGGGCGCCTGAGCACCTCCTCAGGTAGCAAGCCGTGGCACGCGTTCCGCAGCAGTGCCTTCTCTACGCCGCCTGCGGCCTTGATGGCCATCGGGACGTTGAAAAGGTACTCCGCCAGCCTGTGGTCGGCGAACGGCACCCGCACCTCAAGGCCCACTGCCATGCTCATCCGGTCCTTCCGGTCAAGCAGGGCACCGAGCCAGCGAGTCAGCCCGAGATAGAACACCTCTCGCCTGCGGCGTGAATCCGCGTCCTCGCCGGGCAGCAAGGGAACCTCGGCGAGGGCCTCGCTATACCGGTCGGCCTCGTAGCGCTCCGGCTCGAGCTCGCGCCGTATCTCCTCGCGCAGCAGGCTTTCCGGCTGGACCTTGCCCGACATCCACGGAAATGACCGGTGCGACAGATAGTCCTCGTGCAACTGCCATGCGTAGCCACCGAAGACCTCGTCGGCGCTTTCCCCCGACATGACGACGGTGCATTGCTCGCGGGCGGCTCGGAACAGCAGGTACATCGACGTATCGAGGTCTCCCCAGCCTGGAAGGTCGCGTGCGGCAAGCCCGCGGTCGAGGTTATCGACCAGCTCATCCGCGGTGACCTCGGTCACGACATGCTTGAGGCCGAGCCACTCGGCGACCAGCTTGGCGTAGGGTTCATCGGGACTTGGCCGCCAGAGGTCGGTGCCAGGACGCCCCGTGGGAACGCTCACCGAGAAGCTTGTTAGCTCGCCGGCGAACGCCGGGACGGCCATCGCCGTGATGGCGCTCGAATCGATGCCGCCCGACAGCAGCGTGCCCACCGGAACATCGGAGATCACCTGCCGGCCGACGATGTCCTCAAGCAGGTCCCGCACGTGCGCCGCGGTGGCGGAGGGTCCGGCCTGGTGCGGCGCCGCTACCAGCTTCCAGTACCGCTCCTGGCGGAAGCCCGCACGGTCCGCGAGGATCAGGTGCCCAGGCTTGACCTCGCTGATTCCTGCGAACACGCCGTGGCCGGGCGTGCGGGCACGCGGCACGACCATCAGCTCCGCGATGCCGTCCCTGCCCACCTCGGCGGTCAGGCCGGGGTAGGCCAGCAAGGCTTTTGGCTCGGAACCGAAAACCAGGGCACCGTCCACCTGCGCGTAGTAGAGCGGCTTTATCCCAAGCCTGTCCCTGGCTAGCAGCAGCTGCTGTTCCTGCTCATCCCACACGGCGAAGGCGAACATGCCGTTTAGCCTTGCCACCGCGTCGTGGCCCCACTCCAGGTACGCGGTCAGCAGCACTTCAGTGTCTGATCGCGTGGTAAATGACCACCCGCGGGAGCGCAACTCGTCGCGCAGTTCGGTGAAGTTATAGATCTCGCCGCTGAACGTGATCACCACTGGCTGGCCGGTGCGGCCGGCACGCGTCATCGGCTGAAGGCCGCATTCGATGTCGATCACGGCAAGCCGCCGGTGTCCGAGCGCTACGTGCTCGGAGACCCACATGCCCTCCCCGTCGGGCCCTCGCGGTGCCAGTGTCTGGGTCATGGCGGAGATGACCCGCTGCGATTGCGCCAGGTTTCGCTTCCAGTCGGCCCAGCCGGTTATCCCGCACATCGCGATCCCTTGCGCTCGTTGCCTTCACCATGCCCCTGTTGCTGACGGATCGCAAGTTTCATGCGGCAGCGAGGCGATCTCGCATGAAGGCGAGCAACGCCGGCAGGCCAGAATTCACGAACGCCCAGTCGTGACCTCCGGCGCGTTCACGGTACAAGTGCGGAACCGAGCGCGTGGCAAGCGCGTCTCGCATGCTGCGGTTCATCGAGATAATGCGGGCGTAATCATCGAGGCCGATGTCGAGGTACACCTGGAGTGACAGTGCCGGATCGCGCGCGGCCAGCAGCGTGTAGGGGTCATAGGCCCGCCGGGTCTGGCTCCCTGCTGGCCCCCAGACGCGCTGGTGATCTCGCTCAGTCGGAATGGCCAGCGTCCGGTCCCCCCTGAACCGCGCGTACGGGTCGCCCTCACGCAGCGGCGCCTCGAAGGCGCCGCTGTGACTGCCCACCACCGAAAACAAAGACCCGTGCCGCAGCGCATGAATGAGCGCGCAGGCGCCTCCCATCGAGAAGCCGGCTATGGCCCGCCCGTCCCGGCGGGTGACCGTGTTGAAGTTCTCGTCGATATAGGTCACGACTTCGTGCACGAAATAGTCTTCGTAGCGCCGGCCGCGGGCGTCGTTGATGAGCCAGGAGCGTCCTGACTCGGGCAGCACCAGGATCATCTTGTGCCTGGCCGCGTGTTCCGTCAGGTCGGTGCACCGCAGCCAGGTCGTCCGGTCGCCGCCGTAACCGTGCAGCAGGTACAGCACGGGCAACGGCGCGGCCGTCGGCGAATACGCGGGCGGAAGCATGACGGTGATCGACTTCTCTCGCCTGACCGACGGGGTCCACCACGTCTTTGTCAGTACCCGCATGGCAGCGACCGCCGGTCGAGCTTACCGGTACGGGTTCGCGGCAGCGCAGTGACCACATGGAACCGCTCAGGCACCATGTAACGTGGCAGCGCGGCCAGGCAGTGGCGGCGAAGTTGCAGTTCATCGCAGAGTTCCGGACCGGGCACGAGGAACGCCTCGATCCGCTTCTCGCCGTCCTGGCCGGCCACCGCGGCGCAGGCAACCTCGCGAACGTTCGGTGCGCCGGACAAGACGGACTCGACCTCGCCAAGCGCGACGCGGAACCCGCGGATCTTGACCATGTCGTCCGCACGGCCGCGGAATACGTAGTTGAGGTCCGCATCGATGCTCACCAGGTCTCCCGTTCGGTAGGCGGTGCACGGGCCGGCCACGTCATGGCAGATGGTGACGGTCTTGGCGGCGGTGAGTTCGGAAGCGCGCCAGTAGCCGAGCATCACGGACTCTCCGGCCACGCACAGCTCGCCCGTGCGTCCTGGCTCATGGGCGACGGGCTGGCCATTCTGGTCGATCAGGAAGGTACTCGCATACGGGCAGGCACGCCCGATCGGCGGTGGCTCGGTCCGGTCCGGCCCGAGATCGGCGGCACGGAGCCGGTGGAACGTGCAGACATTCGTCTCGGTCGGCCCGTACAGGTTGTACAGCGTCGCGGCCGGGGCGAGCCGGTGCAGTTCCCTGAGCTGGCTGACGTTGAACGGCTCGCCGGCGAAGAGGATGGTCCGCAGCGAGGACCCGGCCAGCAGGGCACTGTTGCGGGCACCGAGCATCCGGGTCAGGGCGTTCGGCACCGAATACCACACCGTGACCCGCGCGTCGGCAACGAGCCTGTTGAGCGCGCCGCCGAGGCCGGTCCAGCTTTCCGGTACCAGCACGAGGCACGCGCCGGCCAGGCTCGTGGCGAAGAGGTCAAGAACAGAAAGATCGAAATGCAGCGGAGCATGGCCGCTGACCCGATCGCAGGGCCCGAGGCCGAACTCGGCGGCGGCCCATTCGGCAAAGCAGCGCCCATTGGCGTGCGACAGCGCCACTCCCTTGGGGTCACCCAGCGAACCGGAGGTGTAGAGGATGTAGGCGAGGCTGCGCTGGCCCGCGTCGGGCACAGCGCGCAGCGCGTCCGCCCCGGCGCTGGCCGTGACCGCCTCATCCCAGTCGATGATCTCGCTGACCTCCGCGCCCGCGCCGGCGCCGCCATGGCCTCCCACGGCGATGACCACGAACCTGGTCTGGTCGCGCGCCGGCGCGCGCAGCAGCGGGCCGAGCTGCTCGCCGTTGGTGATCAAGCACGCCATCTCGCAGTCGGCCATCATGCGGCGGGCACGGCCCGCGGGCACGATCGGATCGATCGGGACATAGGCCGCGCCAGCCCGCAGCACCCCGTAGACCGCCACCACCGACTCGATGGACTTGCGCAGCCAGATCCCTATCCGCGATCCCGGGCCGATTCCCCGGCCGCGCAAGGTGATCGCAAGAGCCAAGCTACGGGCGTCAAGCTCGCGGTAGCTGATGCGGGCTTCCCTGTACTCGACGGCTGGCGCGTCGGGTCGTTCCGCTGCCCAGCGCGCCACCGGGCTCGCCAGGTCAGGCATGGCTCGTTCCCCGCCGCTCGGGACGCCCCACGCCCAGCCGGCTGGCGATAATCATGCGCTGGACGTCCGAGGATCCCGACGACATCGTCATACCGAGCGCGTCCCGGAGGATTCGCTCGACGCCCAGTTCGGCGGTGTATCCAAGCGCCCCGTATACCTGCATGGCGTTAGTCATGACCTGCACCGCGGCCTCGCTCGTGTAGAGCTTGCTGACTTCGGGGAAGACGCCAGGTTCCGGCGAGCCAAGTTCGGCCGCGGCTCGGTAGGTGATGGTGCGCGATATTTCCCATTGCATCCACATATCGGCCAACCGGTTGGAGACGGACTGGAAGTTCCCGATCCGCTTGCCGAATTGGCGCCGCTGACCGGAATACCGCACGCATTCCTCGATCACCCGGCGCATCACGCCAAGCCAGGGAGCCAGGATCAGCGCCCGCTCCCACGCCATCGTGAGCGCGAATATCGCTGAGCCCTGCTTTTCCGCTCCCAGCCGCCGGGCGGCGGGAACATAACAGCCGTCCAGTTCGACCTCGCCCCATGGCGCGGTACGCAGTCCCATCTTCTCGCTGCCCTCACGCACGGTGACCTCGGCATCGCCTCGCTCGACGAGAAACGCCGTGACCCCGGTGAAACCAAGCCGCGGGTCGATCGTGGCGTAGACAACGAGCAGGCCGGCCACGGGCGCGTTGGTCACGAAGCGCTTGCGGCCACTCAGCCGGTAACCGGAACCGTCCCGCTCGGCGGTGGTTGCCAGCGCGAGGGCGTCCGAGCCGCTGCCGGGTTCGCTCATCGCGTTCCCGCCGATCAGCTCGCCGGACACGAGCCTGGGCAGATACGACTGGCGCTGCCGCTCGTCGCCGAACTTCCAGATTGGCACCTCGACCGCGAGCGTATGCGCGCCGAGCGACATCAGCAGCCCGTTATCGAGGCAGCCGAGGCCCAGGCCCTCCATCGCGCGGACGTAGGCCGCGGGTTCGTATCCGCCACCGCCGTAGCGAGCAGGCAACAGCAGCCCTTGCGCACCATTCTCGGCGCAGCGCATCCAGTCGTCGAGGCAGAAGGTACCGTCCCGCTCGCGGGCCGCGACATCGCTGCCCAGTCCTCCCTGGCCCAGCCGCAGGAACCTTTCGTGCAGCTCGTCACCGATGGCGTCGTCGCCGCACCAATTGGTCATCCGTCCTCCAGCTCAGGCTGTCCAACCGTCCAGATCGAACAGTTGGACGGCCAGGCGCCCGCGACGGCACCTGGCGCGACTCGCTTGGCAAGCCGGCCCGAAGCTGGCGATCGGTTACCGTGCCCAGGGCCGCCCATAGCCGCTATTCCATCACCGTCAGAGCGGTTGTGGCACGTCTGTCGCGCCGCGCGGATACCCGCGACCTCGGTGCAGCGAGTCGAGAGCTACTCGAAGGAAGCGACACCCGTCCCGTCCTGGTCAGGTGGCATGAGATGTCATCGTCGGTCCCTCCGAGCCAACCTGCGGCGCAGCTACCGCGCTCGCCTTCACCGAGCCGCCCGCGCAGGCTTGTCAAACGACCAGTGGCCCGCGGCTCGCTCGCTGCCTGAGTGTCTCATGCCGTAAAGTCTGCCGGGGTAACGCCATTGCGCGATTTGCGAGACGGACGATGCGCGAGGCGGTCGCAGAAGGTGTGTGGTGCTGGTGGACGTGCGGTACCGATCTGACGCCGATATCGCCGCGACGGCGGGAACGGCTGCCCGTGAGGTCCCTGGAGTCACTGACGCCACAATATTTGTCCGGCGCCGCGGCGTCACCCTCCCGGCTGCGGCATTGCCGGAGCTCTCCGCGTCCGTTGCCGAGCCCGAGCCCGCCAGCCGGAACGAAGGCCGAGCCAGGCCCGCCCGGCGGCCGATGGCCCAGATCGACGGCGGACCTTTCGACATGCCCGGCAACGCGCCGCCCACCCTCGTCGATGCGCTCGTCCGAGCGGCTGAGGCGGTTGGCGATCGCGGCACGACCTACGTGCTCTCCGACGGCAGCCAGGATCGCCAGTCGTACCACGACCTGCTCGCCGACGCGGCGCGTGCGCTGCCGGGGCTGCGAGCGCAAGGCCTGGTCCCTGACAGCTCCGTGCTGCTGCACTGTGACGACAACCGCAACTTCGTCACCGGCTTCTGGGCCTGCCTGCTCGGCGGTTTCGTGCCCACGCCCGTTGCGACGGCTCCGAGCTACCGGTGGGAGAACGCGACCACACGGCGGCTGCGCGCTGCCTGGGACCTGCTCGACCAGCCGCCGGTCCTCACTGATGCCAGCCTGCGGCCGCGGGTCATCGAGCTGAGGTCGCTCTGGGATACCGATGCGCTGCGGGTAGTCGCGCTCGAAGAGCTGCGCGCCCGCGAGCCGGCCACCGATCTGTATCAGGCTCGCCCCGACGACCCGGCCGTGCACCTGCTGACGTCAGGCAGCACCGGCATCCCGAAATGCGTCCGCCACACCCACCGCGGCGTCATCACTCGCGCGTACGTCAACGCCGAGGCCAACGGGTTCGGCGCGGCGGACGTCACGCTGAACTTCATGCCGCTTGACCATGTCGCCGGCATGGTGATGCATAACCTGCGCGACGTCATACTCGGGTGCGGGCACGTCAACGCGCGCACCGACAGTTTCCTCGCCGACCCGCTGCGCTGGTTCGACTGGATTGAGCGGTACCGGGTGACTAACACCTCCGCGCCCAACTTCGTCATCACGCTGGTGAACGCGCTTGCTGACCAGATCGCCAGGCGGCACTGGGACCTGTCGACCTTGCGCGATATCACCAACGGCGGCGAAGCCGTCATCAGCAGCACGACGCACACCTTCCTGCGGCTGCTCGCCCCGCACGGCATGGCGCCTGATGTCATGCGCCCGGCCTGGGGAATGTCAGAAATGTGCGGCGGCGTCATCCACTCCACCCTGCGCGGCGACGACGAAACGGCGGGCGTCATCACGGTCAGGGACCTGCGCATGGACGAGCCTCTCGAGATCCTTCCGGCGGCCGCCCCTGGCCATCCCACGTTCACCGAGGTGGGCACGCCGGTCAGGGGCACATCGGTACGGATCGTCGGTCCCGGCGGCCGCCTGCTGCCCGAGGACCACATCGGCCGGTTCCAGGTACGCGGCGTGACCCAGATGGCCGGCTACTACAAGAACCCTGAGGCGAACCGCAAGTCGTTCACCGAGGACGGCTGGTTCGACACCGGAGATCTCGCCTTCGTCCATGACGGCCGCCTGGTGATGACCGGCAGGGAGAAAGACCAGATTGTCATCAGGAGCGCCAATTACTCCTGCCACGAGATCGAGTCGGCCGTGGGCCGGATCGACGGCGTGCTGCCGACCTTCGTCGGCGCCTGCGGTGACTCTGACCCTGGCACCGGCACTGACGAGCTAGTGGTCTTCTGCGTCTTGACCACGGACGACCCCGATGCGCGCCGTCGCGCCGTCGATGCCATCAGCGCGTGCCTGGCCAGGGAAATAGGCTTCCCGCCGCGCCACGTGGTGCCGGTGCCTAAGGAAGACTTTCCCAAGACGTCCGCAGGCAAGATCGAGCGCGCGCAGCTGCTCGCCGCCTACCGGGCCGGGTCATTCGACGCCGAGCTAGCGGCCGTGGCGGACGTCGCCCGCGACACGCTCGACGACGGTGCGGCGTCCATTGGACGGTTCCGGGTAGCGTGGCTTCCTGACGCCGGAGCGCCTGGCATGCTGCCGAGCGGCACCTGGCTGGTCCTGGACCGAGCAGGAGGGGAGCTGGCCAATCGCCTTCGCGCCGGGCGGGGAAGCGGCGCGGGCGCCACGATCGCCGTGACGCCGGGTACCGGGTACGTGCGGCGGGCGGGGCTGGACTACGAGGTCGCGCCTTCCTCCGCCGCCGACTACGCGGCAGTGGTGGCAGCGGTCACGCGTGAATACGGCCCAGTCGGCGCGATCGTGCACGCATGGGCGGCGGATGGCGTCGCGGAGCCCGCGCTGGTCCCGGTGGGCGGGCTCGAGCTGGCGCCGCTATCGGTGCATCGCGCCCTGGTGGCGTGTGCCGATACCGACCCGCGCGTCCTCGTCGTCACGGCGGGCGCCTGCGCGGCCAGAGACTCGGACCAGGTAGAGCCGTTCCAGGCGACCATCACCGGCCTGGTTCGCACCGCGAACGCAGAGCGCGGCCAGCGCTTTGCCGCCCAGCTCGACTTGTCACCTGGGGAAGGCGAAGTAGCCCCGGCGGTGCTTGCCGAACTGGCCGACCGGGGCGGCGCCGAAGTGGTGGCGCTCAGAGCGGGCAAACGGCTCGTCCCGCGCCTGTCGCCGCTGCCGCCCGCGCCTGACGCGGAGGCGGGTGGTCAGGCACCGAGCCGCGCGATCCGGCCCGGTGGCCTCTACCTAGTGACCGGCGGGCTCGGCGGCATCGGTTTCAGGCTGGCTGAGTTCCTCCTGGCCGAGTATGCGGCCAGGCTCGTGCTGACCGGGCGGTCCATCCCGGCGGGCGAGCGGGCGCAGCGGCTGGCCCGCCTTCGTGAACTTGGCGACGTGACCTATCACCAGGCCGATGTCGCCGACGCGGCGGCCTTACGTCACGTGGTGCTGACCGAGGAGGGCCGAGGCGGCCGGGTACTCGACGGCGTGCTGCACCTGGCCGGCGGCGCCATCTCGGAATACTGGGATCACCTCGAGTCGCACCTGCTTGGCCGCGAGTCGCACGCCGAGTTCCTGCGGATGTACCACGCGAAGCTGCTGGGCACGCAGGCCGTGGCGTCGCTGCTGCGTGACCGGCCTGATGCGCTGCTTGTGCTGTTCTCCTCGGTCAATGGCTACTTCGGCGGTGCGGCGTTCGGAGCCTACTCGTCGGCCAGCGCGTTCTTGCCGGCCTTCGCCGAGTACTGGCATCGGCTCGGTCGGCCGGTGCAGTGCCAGTCGTGGAGCCTTTGGTCGGAGCCCGATGCCGCCGGGCCAGCCGACAAGGTCGTCGAACCCCGCGGATTCGCCCGCATCGACCCTGCTCAGGGTCCGGGGCTGTTCGCCGGGGCGCTGGCGCAGCCCGTGACGCACATCCTCATCGGCATCGACGATCGCAACGAGCACATGGCCAGGGAGATAGATCCCGCCTTGCTCGGCCCGCTCGACGTGAGCGTCTCGTTCCGTGGCCCGGCCGAGGCGCGCGAGCAGGTGCGCGCGGCAGTCGCGGCCGCGCTCAGCCGAGCACGGGTGTCGGTACGCGCTGAGCCGGCGGTGCCTGGCGCCGTGCGGGCGGAGCGCGATGCTGGCGCGCCTGAGGTTCTCAGCGCCGTCGAGGTCGCCGTGCACGAGGTGTGGCAGCAGACCTTCAAAAATCGGACGATCCAGCGCGACGAGCATTTCGTCCAGCTTGGCGGAAACTCACTGACCGCGATGCGGCTGGTCGATCGGATCGGGACCGCTCTTGGTGTCAGGCTGGCCGTATATCAGCTCTATGAGCACCCGACGGTCGCGGAACTTGCCCGCGAGATCGCGCGGATCACGGCGCCGCCCCCGGCCGGGCCAGCCGGCGAAACCTTTGATGTTGTCTAGAGCCAAGAAACGAGATTTGCGACATGGCTGAGCTGAGCGTTGCCGAACTGGGGGTCAAGATCAAGGAAATCCTTATCAATGTGCTAGATCTTGAACTCCGCCCCGAACAGCTTGCCGATGATACGTCGCTTTACTCCTCGGTGCTTCAGATGGATTCGCTTTCGCTGCTCCACTCGCTGGTGGCGCTTGAGGATAACCTCGGCATCGAGATCGATGACGAAGATGTCATGAATGCGAACCTGGAGACGGTGGGAAACCTAGTCGACATGGTCAGGCAGGCCTGCGAGGCGGTGGCCGATGAATGATCCGGGAGCAGTACTATCCCTCGGCAAGGACCAGGTACCTCGGTACTGGTACAACGTGCTCGCTGACCTTTCGATAGAAGTCCCCGAGCCGCGACGGGACCAGCGGCATGCCCGGAATTCCCCGGAGGGGCACGGCGGCACGGTTATACGGCCGCAGCTGCCATTGTCGCTGTACCGGCAAAGCATAGGGCGCACCCGTTTCATTCCCATTCCCGATCCGGTACGCGCCGAATATCAGCGGTGGCGGCCGACCCCGGTGTATCGTGCGGCTCGGCTTGAGCAGGCTCTTGGCACGCCGGCTCACATTTATTTCAAGCACGAGGGCACGAGCCCCTTGGGCAGTCACAAGCTTAATACTGCACTGGCGCAGGTCTATTATTACCATCGGGCCGGAATACGTGAGATGGTCACCGGCACGGGCGCGGGACAGTGGGGCGGCGCGCTCGCGATGTCCTGCCGGGCTTACGGAATGGACTGCACAGTCTTCATGGTGCGGTGCAGTTACGAGCAGAAGCCCTACCGCGGGACGCTCATGAGGCTGAACGGTGCCAGGGTACTGGCGAGCCCGAGCACGGCGACGGAGACCGGCCGGGTGGCCCTCCGTGCGGATCCGAACTCGCCGGGCAGCCTCGGCCTGGCGAACGCCGAGGCCATCGAGTACGCGAGCGGTGCGAGCCACGCCAGGTTCTCGATCGGCAGCGGGGAGAACCACGTGCTGATGCACCAGACCGTCATCGGCGAGGAGGCACTGCTCCAGATGGCGAGCGCCGGCGAATTTCCCGATATCGTCATCGGCGCGATGGGGGCCGGCAGCAATTTCGCTGGCATTGCCTTTCCGTTCTACCGGGTCGCGCGGCAGGAAAATCGGGCTACGCGGTTCGTGGCGGTGGAGTCGGAGGCGTGCCCTAAAATGACGCGCGGCAAGTACCTCATGGATCACACCGATTATTCTGGAGTGACGCCGCTAGTCAAGATGTACACCCTCGGCCATAGATTTTCTGCCTATCCCATCCACGCGGGTGGCCTGCGCTATCATGGCGCGGCGCCGATTGTCAGCGCTATGTACGATAATGGCCTGGTCGAGGCGAGATCTTACGGGCAGGTTCGCGTCTTTGAGAGCGGCGCCCTCTTCGCGGAGACAGAGGGCATCGTGCCCGCCCCCGAATCGGCGCACGCGGTGGCGTGCGCGATCGACGAGGCGCTGGCAGCGCGCGAGCAGGGCACGCCACGGGTTATTCTCTTCGGCCTGAGCGGTCACGGGCTGCTTGACCTCGGCGCCTATGAACAGTACCTCGCGGGTGAGATGAAAGATGTAGCACCGAGTGATGAGGAGATCAGCCAGTCCCTGGAGCATCTGATATAGCGAGTCGCTCGGATCTGGCCCGCGATACGGGGATCTACGCGCTGTTCTCCCGGCTGACCGAGACGGAACTGAAGCTGCGGCTGGAGAGCTGGACTTCGGCGCTGACGCGCTCTTCTAGGTGCTCGGCCACCGTCAGCCACTCGGCCGCGCAGCTTCGCGCCAATTCGGCGATGAGGTACGCGCAGTGCGGAGGAGCGGAGTCAGCCAACTCTTTCCACCTGTCCGGGTGGCCGATCCGCCACTCGAGCCAGCGCAGCAGGCTGCGACCTGACTCGGTCAGCCGGAGCGACGGATCCCTCCTCAGCATTTCCAGTAATGTGCCGGCGCTTCGCAAGGGATCGCGTTCCGCTCTGGACTGGTCGCGCTGGGACGCGGACGTCTCGGCGGCACCACCCCGGCGCCCGTTCTGGCGGCCGGGCTTCCTGGGGGCAACCTGGTCCTCACCTTGGAGCATCCGCGCCTTGACATCACGTACGGTCGTCGGCGAGATGCCGGCCATCCTGGCGATCGCCCGTAGCGACGCTCCCGGATATCTGGTGATCGCGTCGCCGGCGAGGCGCCGCCCTACCTCAGGGTCAACCGGCCGGACGCGGCCGTCCCGGCCGATTCTGGCCGTCGTCTGCCCGTCGTCCGGGCTCACGCGACCGCGGATCAACGCTACGGTGCCGACGGCCAGGCCCGTGATGCTCGCGATCCAGCGATCTGAGCAGCGGGGGTGCGAGACGACGATCCGCGCGGCCGCCGCTTCGCGCTCGGCCAGTGTCAGCGGCAGGCCGTGCTCAGTATTCGCCTTGACGGCGTGCACGAACGCGTCGGCCTGGCTGCCGTCGAAGAACCGTACCTTGATCGTGTCCTGGCCTCGGAGCAGCGCCGCACGCAGTCGGTGCATCCCGTCGATCACCTGCATGGTGTCGCGATGTACCAGAATGGGGGGCAAGGGAGCTTCGGATGCCGCGAGTAGCTCAATATGCTCGCTGTTCTCGCCCCTTATCCGCAGCGAGACTCCCGGGAGCAGGGACGCTATGGAGACCGGGACGGCCGTCCGGGCATTTATCCCATCAGAGACGTTTGGAGAATAATGCGTACCGGGTAGCAGCCGGCTTAGCGACTCATCCCGCGTGCCTTCCGTCATGACTCGTCCACGCTCCGCGCAAGGAATAATTCTGGCCGAGCATTTTCCGAACACTTCAGACATTTTACCCTAAGACTCGGGTAACGGCCAAGTGTTGCCTAGACACCCATGCCTACCGCGCGCACCCCGCGTGCTTCAGCCTGCCATGCCCGTGATGTCCCGTGCCCTGGTTCCGGAGGTGCTGCCTGCGGTGATGGCGGATGTGCCGGCGGTCCCGGAGGTGCTGCCCGCTCCGCCGCCGGCGCTGGCGCTGCCGGACTGGCTGCCTGCGGACCTGCCGTATGCGGGGCGCGCGGCGCTGGCCGCGGCGCTGGCGGGGAAGGTGCCCGGCGGGCGGCCGGAGCAGGGGGAGCTGGCGCGGGCGGCGGGGCAGGCCCGCTGGGATGAGGGCGAGTGCGCGCGGCTGCTCCGGTTGCTGGATGCCGTCGGTGATCCCCGCGGCCGGCGGGGCCGCGTGTACCCGCTGCATTACATGCTGGCGTTGCCGCTGGTCCCACATGACCAGCATCAACACGAATCAGCCACCCGATCCGCTAAACAAGGACTGACCTCGCAGGCACCCTGCGCCAGCCGTCACCACGTGCTGGACGGCCAGCGGGTTGGCCATCGATCAGCTCGCAAACCTCTCAAGCTAGTCATCCGATTCTCAGTCAGCAGCGGGCGGGATTATCGTACCGAATGGTTGCGTGTGATGATGAACATACAAAACGTCGAGCGCGCGAACGACCTGTCCGAGTGGGTCAATCCAAAACAGCTCATAAGCGCCAGCCTCGATAAGTCGGCGACAGGCCTCTGCTATCTCGGAGTAATAGACTGCCGGGTCAAATACAAATCTGTCGGCACTCCATGGGGCCAAGACGACGACCTGCGGCCATTTCGTAGCGAGTTCGCAGAGCCCAACTGGACTGTCAAGCGGCAGCACGCTGCCAGGAAACCGCAGCGTCTCTCCCTTCCTCATGGTACATAATGTCAGCGTACCCAGCCTCAGCTCGCGAAGAAGAACGTCTATTGCACGCTGCACGTAGTCCGTTTCTCGAAGAGCTACGAGGAGCGTGGGCTCAGCACGGAGCGTGCGGCAATTGACGCTAAGCGGATCAAAATCGCTCGCCAACGCGTTGCGCTTGTCTTCGAATACCCAGTTTCCGATTACCACGACATCCATGCCTGACGATACGAACAGCCGGAGCGCCTGCTCGCACGTCTGCGCAATAGGCTCCCCTTTATCGTTGAATGAGGTATTCAGCACCATGCCGATCCCCGTTCGCGCCTTGACCTCATGGATTAGCCGATAAAAGAGGGGATTAAATGACTCGCTGACAGAGCCGATCCGCGCAGTACCATCGACATGGCAAATAGAACTCAGCCTCTCGCGCCACTGCGGGCGGAGCGGTGCGACAATGGTCATGAAGGGAAGAGGCTCGGTAACCTCGAAGAAGTCGCTCATATCATTCTCGAGCACAGAGGGAGCGAAAGGCCTCCAGTCTTCTCGATGTTTCACTTCCGCGTTGATCCGAGTTTTAATACCGGGCGTGAGCGGATTCCCGAGGATGGACCTGTTCCCGAGGGCTCGCGGTCCGATCTCGGCTCGCCCCTGGATCCACCCTACTATCTGTCCTGCCGCGAGCCTGCAGCGAATGCGGCCGGGTCACTGCATTGAGACCCTTCGATACCGATCCTCGCCGCTGCCTCATGCACTTGGGCCAAGTCAAGTTGCCGCCCAAGAAAAGGATGCCTCATCTGCCAGCGACGGTGCGGACGCGTCTGCTTCTGATGGTAGACGTAGAGTGCCGCGCCCAAGGCCGTGCCCGCATCGGTCACTTGAGGAAAGGCAACCACCTGTTGGAAGATTCCCTGACTGCGAATAGCGCCATTACTCACCGAGTTCGAAGCGACGCCCCCGGCGAGAAGTAGCGCGTTCGATCCGGTTTGCTTCTTAAGCGTGACGGCCAGCCGGACCATTGCTCGTTCGCACAAGTGCTGAGTGGCGGCGGCCACATCCATGTGGCGCTGCTCAAGGTCATCGACGCGCTTGCGACGCGGACCAAACAGCTCTTCGAAGACTTGGCCGACTAGCTCATCGGTAGAATACGAGAAACAGCCGTCTGTCAGCCGAGTGTCGAATTCGAAGAAGCCGTCCGCATCTATACGGAACACATCAGACAAGTCTGCTATATATCGCTTAGAATCACCATAGCCCGCAAGCGCCATGGTTTTCCCTTCTTCACCGAATCCCCATCCGAGCCAGTGTGTCGCAGCTTCGTAGAAGCGGCCGAGCGAATGTGGCATGCCGATTGTTCGCAGGATATTGATGCCGTCACGTCTCGAGCAGTGCGCCAGCATGGCCGTGTCAGCTTCCCCGCTACCGTCGAGGCTAAGAACAGCCGCGTCGTCGAATGAGCTCGCATAGAAGACGGAAGCAACGTGACAAAGATGATGCCTTACCCCTACGACACGGTCTTCGCTGAACCCAGCCGCGACCAGTATGCGATGGAAGGTCGGATGTCGCCACTCCACGTTCTTAGCAGCCCTCGCGAATGCCGGACCGGACAGGTATCCGCTTATCTGCTGCAGTCGCTCGGGCATGAGACTCGTATCCCCGCAGTTCGCTACCATATCAACGTCACCACGGGCAATGCCATAGTCCGCAAGACCCTGAAAGAGGACCGCAGGGTCGCTTGACATACCATGCTTCACACGGTTAAACCGCTCCACTTCGTACACAAATAGCGGCTCGCCGTCCTTGACTAATGCAAAGCAAGCGTCGTGCTCGCCTCCTTTGGCGCCGAGCACAATCATTGCGACGGCCTCATCCCACGGGTCCGCGGACGCGAGCTGCGGTAAGATCGAATAACGTATATCGGAGTCATTTATCCTCCCGAGAATTTGCCGTCCATTGTCGTCATGACGATGCCAGTCTGAGCGTGGAAGCTGGTCCCTGCGGGTCGGGATCCACGCGCTGTTCTCCCGGTCGACCGGGCTAGAACCGAAGCCGCGATCGGGGAGCTGAACTAGGCCCGTGATGCCCGCGATCCAGTGATCTGAGCAGCGCGCGTGGGAGATGACGATCCGCGCGGCCGCCGCCTGGCGCTCGGTCAATGTCAGCGGCGGGCATCCCATCAGGGATGTTTGGAGCATGATGCGTACCAGGTATCAGTCGGCTTGGCGACTCAACCCGCGTGCCATCCGTCATGACTCGTCCACGCTCCGCGCAAGGAATAGTTCTGGCCGAGCATTTTGAACACTTCGGACATTTTCCCAAAGATTCGGGTAACGGTCAAGCGTTGCCTAGACACCCGTGCCTACCGTGCGCTAGGTCACGGTAGTACCATTTAGGTTCGCTGAATATGGGCGAATTCGGTACGCAGGTAAGGAAGGATCATCTTGGCGAGCATCCGGCAGCGGCTGCGCGGCGGGCCACCTCTCGCCGGGTTCCTCAATCTGATTCCTTCGCCGGTCGTCACCCAGGCGCTAGGAGCCGCGGGTGCGGACGTGCTGACCATCGATACCGAGCACGGCCCGATTGGGCCGGAGAGCTTGCACGCGATGATCGCCGCCACGGCGGGAACTGACTGCTCGCCGTGGGTCCGCGTCCCTGGATGTGACATGGCGTGCGTCAAGACCGCACTGGACGCGGGTGCCGAGGGAATTGTGTTCCCGCTCGTGACTACTGCTGAGTCGGCCGCCGAGTGCGTGTCCCTCGTCAGGTACCCGCCCCAGGGGCGGCGTGGCTGGGGGCCGTTTGTCGCCCACTCACGGTGGGATGTGGAGCTGTTCGACTACCTCGAACGTCGAGGAGGGGAGACGATCTGCGCCCTGCTGATCGAGACCCGGTCCGCCATCGAGAACATCGAGGAGATCTGCGCGGTCGAGGGAATCGACTGCCTGACCATCGCGCCGTTCGACCTGTCGACCGACCTCGGGGTATCCGGGCAACTCGACGCGCCCGAACTGATCGAAGCGATCACTCACGCCGAGCGGGTGATCGCCGAGGCAGGCATCCCACTCGGCGGTGTGGCCCAGACCCGCGAGCAGACGCGCGCGCTCATGGAGAAGGGATATCGCATCCTCTGGCATGGCTTCGACGTGTTGGTGCTGAAGCACTTCGTCCGGCAGGCTGCGCAATGGCGCGCGGGCTAACTGCCTGCGATGGTGTCGATATGCCGAACGGACGGAACCGGTGCATCGGATGAGGACGACGAGACGGCTGCTCCACGAGGGCTGGCGCTTCCGGCAGACGGATCCGGGGTACCTCCCCAATACTGACCTGCAGCAGTGGCTTGATGCCGAGGTACCCGGCCATGTCCACCTCGACCTGTTGCGGGCGGGAGTCATCCCCGATCCCTTTGTGCGCATGCACGAGCGGACCGTGCAATGGGTCGACCGCGCCGACTGGACCTACCAGTGCACCTTCGACGTCGATGGCGCCGGCCTGGACGGGACGCGCCACTTCCTGTGCTTCGAGGGCATCGACACCGTCGCACGCATCGTTCTCAACGACGAGTTGGCCGGTGAGACTGACAACATGCTTGTCCCGCAGAAGCTGGACGTGACGAGCACCATGAGGGCCGGCAAGAACGTCCTTGAGGTATATCTCGCCTCGGCAGAGCGGGTCGGCAACGAGCGCCGCGCCGCCGCGCTCGCCGCTGATCCCGGCTTGGCGCCCTTTGCCGATGGGCTGCTGCCCCGGTCGTTTGTGCGGAAGGCTCAGTACATGTCCGGCTGGGACTGGGGCCCGTGCCTTCAGGGGTGCGGCATCTGGGGAGCCGTCCGCCTGGTGAGTGTCCCGCGAGCCTGCGTGCGCGATTGGGCGGCGCGTGCCTCGTTCTACGCCGATGGATCGTGCCGCGTGACCGTGGCCGTGTCGGTCGACGGTGACGCCTCTGAAGTAAGCGCGCGGATCTCGGGCCACGGCATCGACGAGCGCACGTCGGCCGCGGTCATCAACGGCTCGGCCACCATGGGCGTTGACATCGCCGAGCCCCAGCGCTGGTGGCCGGCGGGATCGGGGGGCCAGCCACTTTACACGCTGTCGATCCAGGTCGCGGCCGATGGCACGGTGTGCGACTCCCTGACAGCTCGAATCGGCCTGCGCGAGATCGAGCTCGTCCGCACCCCCGACGACGCCGGCGCACGCTTCTGCTTCCGGGTGAACGGTGTCGAGGTGTTCGCCAAAGGCGCCAACTGGATTCCGGACGACTCCTTCCCGGGCCGCTCGACGCGGGAGCGGCTGCACCGACAGCTCTCGATGGCCGGCGAGTGCGGAATGAATATGCTGCGCGTCTGGGGCGGCGGTCTTTACGAATCCGAAGATTTCTACGACATCTGCGATGAAATCGGGCTCATGGTCTGGCAGGACTTCGCATACGCCTGCGCGCTGTACCCGGAGGACGATGTGTTCGTGACTGCCGCCGCCACCGAGGCCCGTGCTGCGGTCCGACGGCTCCGCAACCACGCGTCATTGGCACTGTGGTGCGGCAACAACGAGAACCAGTGGCTGGCGCAGAGGGGGGAGTGGGGCGCGTTGCCCCGCGTGCTCGGCGAGCGGCTGTACGACGAGACGCTGCCTGCGGTCGTGACCGAAGAGGACCCGGGCACGCCCTACTGGCCCGGGAGCCCGACCGGCGGCTCTGAGCCGAACAGCCAGGCGAGCGGCAACTGCCACGCATGGAGCGCCTGGAGCGACGGGGACAGAAGCCATTACGCGGCCTGCACCGCACGCTTCGTCAGTGAATTCGGCTTCGCGTCGCCGCCGGCCTTGCGCACGCTGCAGGAGGTACTCGAGCGCGAGGATCTCGCCGTCGACACACCGAGCATGCGCTGGCACGACAAGACCAGCAAGGGCTACACGAAATACCTGAGTTTCATCGCCCAGCACTACGCGATGCCCGCCACGGTCGAGGACCTGGTGTACTACGGACAGCTCAACCAGGCAGACATGCTGCGCTTCGCGGTCGAGCACTTCCGGCGGCTGCGACCTCACACAATGGGCACGCTGGCGTGGCAGCTCAATGACTGCTGGCCGGTTCACAGCTGGGCATGGATCGACCACCGGCTCCGGGCGAAAGCTGTCTGGTACGCGGCGAAGCGCTTTTATGCCCCGCTCCTGGTGAGCCTGGTGCGCGACGGTGACCGCTTCGGCGTGCACCTCGTGAACGATGGTTCGGCCGCGGTGGACGGCGAGCTGGTCCTCGACGTCATCGAGGCCGACGGCACCGAACTGTGGCGATCGGAGGTGGCTGCGTCCGTGGCCGGCCCAGGCGCCGCCCGGGTGCTGGAGATCGGCCTCCCCGCCAGAGTGCTCAGCGTCGCCGATCGGGCCGTCGTCCGCGCTACCTTTGCCGGGACCGAGGCGACGGCGCTCCTCGTCGAGCCGAAGGACCTCTGCCTGCCGGTTCCCCTGCTGAGCGTCACGTGGACCTCTACTGATGACGGCTCGGTGCAGCTCATGATCGCCTCCGACGTGTTGGCCGCGTCGCTGATGCTCTGGCTCGACGATGCCGACGCCACATGGAGCGACAACTTCTTCCACCTGCTGCCCCGCCGTCCTCGCGTGATCACAGTGACTCCGTGGCAGCCGATGTCCGAAGCAGAGGTCCGAGCCCGCCTCCGCTGGCGCTCCCTCTGACACCTCAACCTCGGGGCGCTCACGCGCTGAGTGGCTAAAAGGGCGGCGTGCGCCAATGCGACAGTGCCACCCGTCTCCCGCTTATCTATGCCAAGATTCGAGGATGGAAATGTCCGACGTCACGCGTGCCATCGCGGCTGCGACTTCGGTTGCCGCATCGCTCGACCTGCCAGCCAGCGAGGCGATCGTTCTCCACAACTCGAACAAGCTGGCGCTGCGGCTGACGCCATGCGATGTCCTTGCCCGGGTCGCCGATATGGGGTACGAGGCTGCACAGTTCGAAGTCGAGCTCGCTCAACGGCTCGTCGAGGTCGGATGCCCGGTGGCCCCCTTGGAGCCTCGGGTGGACCCGTGCGTGTACACGCACGATGGCTTCCAAGTGACGCTGTGGGTCTACTACGAGCCCGTGACACCTCACGTCTCGCCAGTCGATTTCGCCACGGCGCTGGAGCAGCTGCACGCCGGCATGCGCAAGGTTGATATGCCGAGCCCGCGGTTCACGGATCGCATCGCCGAGGCGGCAGATGTTTTTGCTGACCCTGACCTCTCGCCGGAACTCGCCGACGCTGACCGCGAGTTCCTCAGCAGCAGGCTAGCAAGCGTGTGGCGGGCGATCGAGGACCGCGGTGCCGAGGAGCAGCTGCTCCACGGCGAGCCGCATCGAGGCAATGTGCTCAGCACAAAGGATGGCCTGTTGTTCATCGACCTTGAGACGTGCTGCCGGGGACCCGTCGAGTTCGATCTCGCCCATGTTGCCGAGGCGGTCTGCGAGAACTACCCGAGCGTTAACCAAGGACTGCTGGACGAGTGCCGGCAGCTCGTTCTCGCGATGGTCGCAGCGTGGCGCTGGGAACGTGGCGACCAGCTTCCGAACGGGAGGCGATTCGGAGAAGAACTCCTGCGCTCGCTGCGCGAGGGTCCTCCTTGGCCGACACTCGACACGGTGACCAGCCGACTGGACGGTCTGCCCTGAGGTCCTTCAGTCGGGGTCGGGCGCCTCGATGGTCTTGCCATGAGCGGCGAGTTCGTCGATCGATGTGGCCACCTTCTCAATGGCGTCCGCGATGCGAGCAGCGTGCTCGGGTGCGAGCAGCGGAGCGTGGTGGAACAGGAGGGTTTGTTCGGCCAGCTCGCGAGCGACGGGCGTGTCGAACTGTATCCCTTCAAACGCGCCGACCGAATCGATGGCTCGGTAGCGTAGCCGCGTCCAGGGCCGCATGAGCGGATGCTCGTTCAGGGGCGGGTCGGCGCGATAGACGGCAAAGCCGACCTCGGCCGAGATTGCTGCCGCGATCGTCTCGAGCCTCACTCCCCGCCGCCGCTCGACCGGCCACCGAAATGCGTACTTGTAGACAGACTCCTGCTCTGCACCTGCCGGCTGCCCGAAAGGTGGCAGACCGAGGTCTTCAAGCCGACGACCGATGATGGCACAGCTCTTCGCCCGTATAGCGTGCTGTTCGTCCAGCAGCGGCAGCTGGCTGAGCAGGATCGCCGCCTGCATCTCCGTCATGCAGCGGTTGGTCCCCATCACAGATCGACCGTCCACGACCTCCATGACGTCGAATCCGGGATCCTCGACGTATCGACGTCCGTCAGTTCGGAGCTGTACGAGCTGGTCGTACCTGTCGGCGTCATCAGTGAGCACGGCGCCGCCCTCGCCCGCGGCGAGTACCTTTCCCTGCTGCATCGAGAAGGCCGCCACATCGCCGAACGTGCCGACTCGCCGTCCGTTCAGCACGGCGCCGTGCGCCTGCGCGCAGTCTTCGATAACCGCGAGCCCGGCGCCGCGAGCGAAATCCAGAACCGCGGGCATGTCGCACAACGAGCGGTAGTGGTGAACCGCGATGAGCGCCTTCGTCCTGTCCGACACACGGACTGCGGCAGCTGCCGGATCGAAGCAACCTGTCGATGCGGTCACGTCGACGACGACCGGAACGAGGTTCGCCTCGTACACGGCAGTCGCCGGTGCAACCCACGTCATGGCCGGCACAAGGATCTCGGCCCCCGCAGGGAGGCCGAGGGACTCGATGGCGAGCACGAGGCTACTCGAACCGTGATCGGTGCTGACACCGTGGCGACTACCGCAATACGCGGCGAAAGCCTCGGCGAACTGCCGCTCCAATGACGGCTCGCCGCGGGCTCGTCCCGACACCGACCAACGATCGGATCGCAAGACCGCGTCCACGCGACGCCGGCCCTCATCGGAGAGCTGCGGCCAGGGCGGCCAGTCGACATGACAGGCAGGCACGCCACCCAAGATCGCGAGCATCAGCAGACCAGCTCGGACTTCTCCAGTGCGCGGACGCGTCGCAACGCGCTGTGCACCTCCTCCGGTATCAGGTCGTTCACGAAGCGAACTTCGCCGACGGAGGCGATGAGGGGCAGTCTCTGCTGCCCGTCGCGGTGTTGCGACCGCTCTTCGACGCTCTGCCAGAGCACGCTGTCCACCTCATCCGGCGGCGAGACCGGCAGGCCGAGAGCCATTGCAAGCCGGAGGATCGTGGCCGCATCGTCGATGCTGATCATACCTCTGCCGGTGGAGATCATGAGAGTGAGCACGACATCGATCGCGACAGCCTCACCGTGACCGTGACGCGGGGGATCGGCGGACTCGATCACGGTGCTGAAGGTGTGCCCGAGATCGAGTACTCGCTCGAGATTGTCCTCGTAGAGATCAACGCCGAGTTGGTCAACCATGATCGCCGCCGCGCGATCCAGCAACGTTCGGGCCGGGCCTTGGAACTTGGTCGTCAACCCGATCGGTCCGAACGTTCGCAGGTCCTCGAGCAGGGACTGGGAGCACGCCACGGCCAACTTGAGGATCTCGCCGAGGCCGCTCACCAGGTCTCGTCGCGAAAGCGTGCAGAAGAAGGTCGGATCCAGCAGCACCGCTGCGGGCTCGACAAACGAACCCAACCGGTTCTTCGACCTGCCGAGGTTCACCGCAGACTTGATCCCGAGCGACGCATCCACGTAGCCCAGTACCGTCGATGGCACCTTGATGTGCGGCACGCCTCTCCGGTAGATGCTGCACGCGAATGAACCCAAGTCCATGACAGCACCGCCGCCGATGATGACGACGGGCTCACTTCGCCGGATCAGTCCGAAGTCGCTGAAGGCATCAGCAAGTCGCTCGATGGTCGCCCATTGCTTGATGTGCTCGCCACCGCGCAGCACGATGATCTCAGCCGCTATCGAGCGGCACCGGAAGTACTCGCCCAGGCGAATCAGCTGCGCGGGTCCGATGCCATCATCGACCACGACTAGCTGGCGCTTGGCGAACCCGCTCGCCTCATGCAGCGCAGGATTCTCCGGATCCAAGACGTCGGACGTGCGAATGATCCTGAACGTGCACGTCCGCTTGGTGTTGATGCTCGCCACAAGATTGCTACCCGGTCTCACCGCCATACCGTCCAAGATCTCGGCGCCTTCAACCGGTTGCTGCCGTGAGGTGCCAGTCCTGACCACTGACACCGGCGGCGTCGTCCGAAAGCAGATAGCTCACGAGCGCGGCCACCTCCTCCGGCCGGGTCATCCGTCGCAGCTCTAGCTGGCTCACGACGGCGGCGAGGTGCTTATCGAGGTCAATGCCCTTTTGCTGGGATTGCCGCTGAGCGTCACCTAGCGCCTGAGCAGTGGATACCCAGCTCGGCAAAACGGCATTGACCGTGATCTGCCGCGCTCCAAGCTCGCGAGCCCAGCATTTTGTCGCGCCGATCAGCGCGAACTTTGAGGCGCAGTATGCGCCGTAACCAGCTCGGCCGACACGGCCAAGCTGCGAGCTGATAGTCACGATCCGACCGCCGTTCACGATCCGATCCTGCAATCCATTGGTGAGCAGATACGGCGCGAGGAGGTTAACCGAGAGCGTGTCGGTCCACTCGTCTAGGGCGTCCGGACCGTCAACCGCGCTGACGTGAACCACTCCTGCGTTGTGGATCAGCGCGTAGAGCGGCTCCGTCCAGTCGCGACAGAATTCGCGTATGGCCCTCTCGTCGCTGAGGTCGACCGAGCTGCAGGTAGCGGAGACACCGAGCGAAAGCTTACGCAGGACCTGGATGGAGCGCCCCATAAGGTGGAGCCGGTGACCGTCGGCCGCCAGGCGATGGGTCAGAGCTGTGCCGATCCCGCCCGTTGCGCCCGTCACAATCACAGTCTCGGCGCGATTAGCGGGTTTTCTGACGGCCATCAGGCTGACCGTATCGAAGACGCTCGCTCGGCCCGAGACGACCTCAGGTGAACGCGAGTCGAAGCCATGGACGACTCGGTGGCAGCAGCCGCCAAGAGTGCCGCCCGCAGGGCGTCTTCGGCGGTCGCCCCCGCATGCCGACCTCCGAGTGCCATCGCTCCGAATGCTCTCATCTCCGCCCGGAAAGCCTCGGAGTATCGAGGGAGAAAAAACGGCTTGACACCCTCCACTGTGTGGCAAACATCGGCAGTGCGCGGTGGGTCCCAGTGCTGTCGCCGATCCGCGGTCCCGCGGAACGTGGTCCATACCACATGCTCATCATCAAGGATCCTCACGGCACCCATGGTTCCAATCACCTCGATCGTCTGGTCGTACGACGACACAGATCGTCGACCGCATTCCAAGTACGCCGACGAACCGCTTTGTAGATCGATGACACATCGCGCCAGCTCGCGCGACTGGGTCGCGAGAACGGACACCGGCGGATCGTCGGCGAGCCAGCCGACCAGATCGAAGTCGTGGATCATCATGTCAAAGAACGCGCCGCCGCCGACCTTGTACGTGTCCGCAGGTGGAGACGGATCCCGCGAGATCAGCGCCAACGAGACCAGCTCACCGATCTGACCGCTCAAGAGAACTCGTCGTAGCTCCGCGATGGCAGGGTCGAAGCGCTTGTGGAAGCCGACGATTAAAGCGGCATTCGCTTCGACTGCCTCTTTGGCGAGCACGGTCGAGGTGCTGACATCGCCGGTCAGCGGCTTCTCGCACAGCACGGCGAGATCACGACCGACACCTGTGCGGACGACGACGTCATGCGCGTCCGTCGACGTCGCGACGATCATTGCTCGTACATCTGGATCGGCCAGCGCGGCATCGAGCGTCGATGACTGCGCACCGACGGCGTTCGCCAGCCGGTCAGCGCGAAGACGCACCTCATCCACGACGTAGCGCAGCTCAAGCGACGGTGTGGCCGTCGCGTTGCGGGCATGAATCTCACCCATGCGACCGGCGCCGACGAGAGCGGCGACGGCGCGGCCATTCGAAGACATCGCTTCGATCGTCATCAGATGACTACCCAGCCATGACCTGATGCCATTCCGCGCGAGATGCCAAGAGAGCGGAGGCGATTCGGACGGCTGCTTCCGCGCTGTGATCTTGGGCCCAGCCGCACTGTCGATCGTTCGCCAGCGGAACAGATTCGATCGACGTGGTCGCGCTGAGCGCCTGCTCGAGAACTTCTGCCATCGAGTCGTACCCGTCCATGCCGACCGTCGTGATGTAAAAACCCGTAAGGCATCCCATCGGGCCGACGTTCAGGACGCTCTGGGTTGCTTCGCGAAGGAAGACGCCCAGGCAGTGCTCGAGAGAATGAGCGGCGGCGGTGCTCATTCGCTTCACGTTCGGCTGTGTCACGCGGAAGTCCCACTGAGTCAGGAGTGTTGTCCCTTTCGTACGCTGCTCGACCACCCGAAGGTACGGCGCTGAGACAAGCCGGTGATCGACCTCTAGCAGCCCGGTCGTGTGAATGCGCCGATCCAACTCATCACTCCCGTTGTAGGACCAGGCGCAAGCATAGCGGGCCACCCTCGATGCAGCCACACACACAAACTGCTTGCCGGCCGGCTCGTAGTACGGTGCACGGTCGAGCGGCTGATGCGCGCCCAGGGCTCCTGCGCCTGGCCGGGAGGTCTCAGAGAGCCTAAATTACGGCCAGACGCAGGCTACGCCAGAATCGCCTGCGTTCAGCGGAAATGCCCGGCTCGACGGACGCAAGGCAGGAACACAGGTGGAACCTTCCGGAACCGGTGAGATCTACTTCGGCTCCCGCCGGCGAGTTCTGTTCCTCTCCGAGGATATGTTGTGGCCGTCAATCGGGGGCGGCCGCATTCGATGCATCAAGCTCCTTATGCGAGCGCTTGAGCTCGTACAAGTCGATCTTCTCGTGGTCGCGCCGGAAGCCGATGTGGCTCGGGACACCTCGGCGATTCCCGACTTGCCGGGGCTCACGACGCATGTCTTCATCGACGAGGCGAGGAGTTCACTGGTGCCCAAGCGCCTGTCGCCCGCAGCGACCGCGTTCGCACGAACGATGGCGCGGCATCACGGTGGCTATGACGCTGTCCATCTCGAGGGTCATTTCTTGTGGCCGATTCTTCCGAGCGAGATCAGATCACGCACAGTCGTCGTCGAACAGAACATCGAGTCGCTGGTTCTGGAACAGCGGCGGCTGACTGGCGAGGAGGTCGGGATCGATGACATCGAAAGACTTCGCGCCGCCGAGCAGCACGTGTGGCGCCAAGCTGCCGCTATGGTCGCCCTGAGCCCGGAGGATGCCGCAGAGATCACCAGCAGGGAACCGAGCGTCGTCCCGCATCTGGTACCGAATGGCTGGGACCACCTGCCCGGGAGATCTGCACCACGTTACGACGGCAGTGGCCGACTCGCGTCTCCGCGCTTGCTCTTTTACGCCGACTACGATTACGTCGCGAACGTCGATAGCCTTCGGTGGCTGTTCGCGGACGTCTTTCCCAGGATCCGTGAGCGCGTCCCGGGAGCTGTACTCCTAGTCGGGGGGATCAACATGTCGACCGAACACGAGGGAATCATTCGCTCGTGTCCCGGTGCGCAGGTCCTTGGCTATATCGACAACCTCGTCGATGAGCTGGACCGTGCCGACATCGTAGTTTGCCCGCTCCGGTGGGGCGGCGGCGTGAAGGTAAAAGTCATCGAAGCGCTACGCCGGGCGTGCTTGCTCGTGTCGACGACGACCGGCGGCACTGGCATCCCGGACGAACTACGTTCAGCAGCGTGTTTCGCAGATGACGCGGCAAAGTTCGCCGGTCATGTGATCCGTCTGTGCAACGATCCTCGCGAGCGGCAATGGCGCCGCAGTCAGCTGGTCGCCAACCGATATGTGGCGCCGACCTGGGAAAACTCATCCATCCGAACGATGCGCCTATGGTCGCAAGTTTCTCGTGGTTCGTAGTGCCGTTGCTGTAGCATCTGACAGGCCGGAAGGAAGATCGTCATGGCTGACCTCGACCGCGACTTGAGCCCAGGTGTCGCGAGCCAGAGCGGCCCGGTCCGGCATAAATACCTGCCCGTCGTCCTCTCTCACGGCAAGGGCCCGCACCTGTGGGACGTGGAGGGCAACTGCTACCTGGATCTGACCGGATCGTCAGGTACGAACATCCTGGGCCATCAGGAGCCGCGCACGACACTCGCGGCAGTCGCCGCGCTCACCGACGGAGGCTTCCTCTTCGATGGCAGGTCGGCCGACGAGCTGGCAGTTGGCGAAGTGCTCGCCCGCTTGTATCAGGCCGAGGAGGTTCAGTTCTTCCGTACCGGCTCGTGCGCGACGTCAGCAGCGGTCAGGGTAATGCGAATCGCGTCGGATAAGGACCGCGTACTGACAAGCGGGTATCACGGCTGGCACGACTGGGCCGCGGAGCAGGCGCGTCACCCGGACGAGGGCCGGGTGATCGACTTTGGCTACGACCTGACCGCACTCCAAGAGCTCCTCGACCGGGATCCCGTCGCCGGCGTCATCGTCACCCTCCTGGCCCACACCTTTGTGCCCGATTATTGGCGCGAGCTGAGAGAGCTGACCAGGTCGGCCGACGTGTTCCTTGCCGTCGACGAGATCAAGACCGGCGTCCGCTACGGGCTGGGAGGGATGTCGCGCACCGTCGGAGCGACACCTGATATCACGCTCCTGTCGAAGGGCCTGACGAACGGCATGGCGTTGTCCGCCTTCGCAGACCACAGCGGCCTGCTGAAACATGCCGCAGCCACCAACCTGGGTGGCACCTACCGAACCGAGCGAACTCCGTTCGCGGTAGCCCTCGCCATGTTGCAACTGCTCGAGCACGAGCCCGGCGTCTTCGATCATCTCGCCCGCATGACCGATCGGTTCGTCCGGGGCATGACCGCTGTCCTCGAGGAGAAGCAGTTCGAGGCCGCGGTGTTCGGCCGGTTCGGAGACATCCAGTTCATCTGCGAGAGCCCCTCGCTCTGGGACGAACTGCGCGTAGCGGGTCTTGGAGTCGGGCTCCACCTGCCCGACGACGGCAACATCATGCTGACCGCGGCACATCAACCGGAGCACATCGACGCCGCGATCGACGCGCTCGGTTCAGCCCTGTCGCGATGCACGAACACGACGGCGGGCGGCGTCGGCGGACGGGTCACCGAAGTCGCGATCCAGCGAGAGTACGGGTTGACGTCTCGCCAGATCGCGGAATGGGGAACGCCCGACGTGCAAGCCGCCTTGCGGTAGCCGCGCTCGCCGGCACCGTCGCCCTTGCCATGGTCACCCTCGGCGGGACACCGCCCGGCCCTCCGGAAGGAAATCATCCGACGGATCGGGCAGGAGGGCGCGCTTCTGGTCTAACCTGACATTCATGGTGGACCATCCGATCGTTTTGCCCCGGACCGCCGAGCCCGACGAGGTCGTCGCCGTCGTCGCGCGTTATGGCTATGCGATAGTAGAGGACCTCGCTCCGCAGAGCCTGCTCGACGACCTGGCCGACGAGGCCGCACCTTTCATCAAGGCGTCAGCCTCGGGCCGCGACGTGTACGACGGCCTCGAGACCCGCCGCACCGGCGCGCTCATCGCCCGCTGTCCCACAAGCCGAAGCCTCGTCATGAACCCGCTGGTGGTGGCTACGGTCAGGCGTTTCCTCTCGCATGCGTCCGCTGTGCAGCTTCATCTGACCCAAATCATCTCCCTCGGCCCCGGGGAGACACTTCAGAAGACCCATCGCGATCAGATGGCGTTCGACTTTTACCCCTTCCCGCCGGACTACCACGTTCAGCTCAACACGATGTGGGCAATGACCGACTTCACCGTCGAGAACGGCGCGACCCACATCGCACCTGGCTCGAGTGCCATGAGCGACGAGAAGGCCGCCAGCGTCCCGATGTTCAGGGCCGTGATGCGTCGGGGCAGCGTGCTCTTCTACGACGGCAAGGTCGTTCACTGCGCTGGTGCCAACCGCACCACGGAGATCCGAACGGGCGTCAACATCACCTACGCCGTGGGATGGGTCCGCCAGGAGGAGAACCAGTTCATCGCGTGCCCGCCCGAGCTCGCGCGCACACTGGACGACGACCTACTGCGGATGATGGGGTATCAGTCAGGTGCCTTCGCGCTGGGCTACGTCGGCGACCAGCAGGATCCGCTGGCGGTGCTGCGCGGGCGCGAGGAGAAGGTGCCCGTCGTCGCCGCGTTCGTGGAGTCCAGCGACTCGTTCAGGACGTTCGTCTCGGAGATGCCCAACAACTGACGGCCAGAACTCCCGCGGACCTGGGCGTGGCCGAGGCGCGTACCGCAGGATTTATAGATCCCGGAGGCGGGTTCCCGGTTCTTCGCACGCCGTCTGCAGGATCTGGACCAAGCGGCCCATCGCGCGCTGAACGGTCTCTTTCGCGATGGCGTTGCGCTGCCAGCGGACCTGAGCCCTGATCTGCGGACCTTCGTTCCACAGGCCGATGGAAAGGCTCCTGGACGGCTCATCGCCTTTCAGTGCAACGGGAGTAACGTTGGCTCCTCGTATTGCCAGCGGCGGGATCGGAGGTTGCAGGTTTATGCTCGCCGCGACGCTCGGACGTTCAGGAGCAGTGCCGAAAGGAACGCGCTGCCTAAGGAACAACATGTCGACATTCATCTCCTCGTGGGACACGGCCTTGGTCGTTTCGTTTCTGGCGTGCCGCAGTAGATTTGTGAATGTCCAGCTCTCGTCAAACACCAACCGGACGAAGATCCTCCCTGCGAAGAATCCGATAAGCGGACGTGTCTCGGGGCGGCGCCGATTGGCGACAAGCGTTCCGATGGAGATATCACTCATACCGGACCACTCCCAAAGCAGCGTGGCATAGGCGGCAAGTATCACCGCGAAGACGGAAACGTTCGATTGCCGTGCGAGCGCCCTTGCCTGTTCGGACAGCATCGGCGACAGGTGGAAGTCCGGGACGACGATCGTCGGCACTTCGCGGTGAGCGACGAAATCACATGCGGCCAGGTCGAGCGGCGGTACGTCTTGCTGCTGCTTGGTCCAGTAGCGGGCGTGCTCCGATGCCTTGTCCCCTAGCATCCACGTTCGCTGCCAGGTCGCGAAGTCCCGGTATTGAATGGGCAGCTCCGGGAGTGAGATCGGAGCGTGCATCCGACATGTGTCATAGGCATGCGCCAGCTCTGCGAAGGCGACGCCGAGCGACCATCCATCGGCTACTAGGTGGTGAGCCTTCACGAGCAGGATGTGCCGGTCATGGTCGATCTCAATCAGCACGACGCGGGCCAGCGGAAGCGCGCTCGGGTCGCATGCCTCGTTCGCGATCGCGTTGGCGCGCTCGGTCGCATAGAGGACTGGATCGACCCCGGGAGCTGGGTTGACCGCCTCCGTGCTGAGCTCGGCTGCGCCCAACGGCGCAATGTTTTGCACCAGCTCGCTCCCGGTTTCGGTCACGTACGTGCGTAACGCTTCATGCCGGTCCGCGACCGCAACAACCGCTGATGCTAGCGCCCGCTTGTCGATACGACCATTGAGGAGCCCTGCAAAGGAGAGCGATGCGCCCGCATGACTCCTTTGCTCGGGACTTCCCCACGTTCGCCAGGCAGCTTCCTGTACCCAGGACGCTGGTGCCGACGTCGTCGGCCCAGCGGCGACGATGCGCTCCGCGCCGACGTCGCTCAGCCGAGCACCTTGCCGCCAAGCGGCCATGAGCGCAGCCCTGTCGGTCGTCTGTGCAGGCTGGTAATCGGTCATCTCCACCCTCGCCGATGAGCATGTCCCGTAACGTGTGGATTTTCGGGTGGCGATCCCCACGTTGGTCAGGCAACCTGCCTAACAATAGCCCAGCAGCGCTTTCAATAGCCCCAGCGGCGGCTTGAATAGTCGTCAATACCTGTGGATCAAGATCTTTTAGGCGGCTTCGGCGACCACCTTCCCGACGTCGGCTGGTGGCGGGATGCCCGCACCGGAGGCCTGGTCTGCGGGCCGTTCGGCGAGCTTGCCGTTGACGAAGACCGCGCCGGCGCGGGCCAGCGTTCCCGCGCGGGCCATTGCTTGAGACCTCTACGACTCGATCACCGGGCAGGTACACCTTCCATCACATTCGGCCCCTTCCCGGCCGATCCGGGAGTAACTCAACAAACCTGCGGGCCGGGCGACCTGCTTACCCGGCAGGCCCGGGAGGCGATCGAGGCACGTCATGGCGCCCTGCGCCTCCAGGCCAGTGTCCAGCTTGAGTTGCGTAAGCGCACCAAATATACTTATAAGCGAAGAGAACGGATCGAGGCCTTTTTAATCTCCGGGCCGCGGCCTTTGCTGCAGCTAAATCTGGCTCGGGGGAAGGGATGGTCCAATTTCATGCCTGGCCTCATGGCTAGAAAGGCACTGATGCTTCCTAAGCACCTCCCCTTCGAGAAGTGGTTAACATGGCTGGTCGCTTAGCCTCGCGCTTCACGAGGTCACGGCGCAATATATAGGGAGGTCGTACAACGATGCAGTTCGGCATGTTCTTTGAGCTACAACTACCGCGTCCATGGGCACCGGGAGCTGAGCAGGCTCTCTTTAATAATGCCCTGGAATGGGCCGAACTGGGCGAGCGGGCGGGAGTCGAGTACGGCTGGGCACAGGAGCATCATTTCCTTGAGGAATATTCGCACTCAACTGCCCCGGAGGTGTTCCTTTCCGCGGTAAGCCAACGGACTAAGCGCATGCGCATCGGCCATGGCGTGACTTTGATGCCCCCCGCCTTCAACCATCCGGCAAGGGTGGCTGAGCGTATTGCCACTCTCGATCTTGTCAGCAATGGCCGGGTTGAGTGGGGTACCGGGGAGTCAAGTTCCCGAATCGAGCTGGAGGGGTTTGGCGTCAATTACCTGGAGAAACGCAGCATGTGGGCTGAGGCTGTACGCGAAACGGCGAGGATGATGGCCTCCGAACCGTACGCTGGTTACCAGGGAAAACACTTTACGATGCCTGCCCGTAATATCGTGCCCAAGCCTGTGCAGCGACCGCATCCTCCGCTATGGGTCGCATGCACGAATCGTGATACTCTGAAATTGGCCGCGCGCCTCGGGATGGGGGCCTGACTTTCTCATTTATGAATGCCGGTGAGGCCCGCTACTGGGTCAGGGAATATTATGATACGTTTGAGCGTGAATGCCAGCCAATCGGGTTGACCGTGAATCCGAATATTGCGATGCTCGCCGGCGTCATGGTGCATCCCGACGCCGAGGTAGCGTTGGCGCGGGGAGTTGAAGGGCAGCGCTTCTTCAAATGGGCACTCGCCTGGTATTACCGATTCGGCACGCATCTTCCCGGACGTACGGATCTCTGGGCTGAATTCCTGCGGTCGCCGCAGGAGCCAATGGCCGGCATTGCCGCAATCGGGACGCCGTCCGATGCACGGCGGCATTTCGAGGAACTGGAAGAGGCCGGCGTGGATCAGGTGATGTTGCTACAGCAAGCCGGGATGTATCCGCATGAGCATGTCTGTGAGACGTTGCAGCACCTGGGCCGGGACGTCATTCCGCCCTTCCTGGAGCGCCACGAAGAGGCCAGGGAACGGAAACTGAAGCGCCTGGAGCCTGCGATCGCCGACGCGATGGCCAAGGTAGTTCCCACCGCACCAGCATCGCCCGATCCTGTCGAGGCGTACCCGGTGACCATGGCCAAGCGCGCACAGGGTACCGGTACGCACCGCGCCGTCGATGCCAGCATGCTCTGGCGGCTTCACGTAGCAGGAGGGAGCGCCGGCGAGGATGACGATGAAGGCTGATCAGAACGCACAGACACTGGTCGAGCTATTGCAGGCGCGGGCGCAGCTCAGCCCGCACAGCCTGGCTTACGGCTTTCTGCCCGACGGCGAGGGTGACGACGTTCGCATAACTTACTCTGAACTGGACACTCAGGCACGGCGGACAGCCACGCAACTCGCTGAACTGCTCGCGCCAGGATCCAGGGTCCTGCTGGTGTTCGAGCCCGGGATGCAGTTCATCACAGCGTTTTTCGGTTGCTTGTATGCCGGGCTAGTCGCGGTCCCGACGTATCCTCCGATGCCGAACCAAATCGAGTCTGGACTGGAAAGCCTGCGCCTGATCGCCAAAGACTGCGCGGCAAAGGCCGTGCTAACCAGCAAGGGGATGCGCGAGTTCCTGGATACCGTCGAAGATGGTGGCGCGGGGCGCGTTATCAGCCTGATCGTCATCAACGAGGACGGCGACCCGGCTGCCTGGCGGACACCGCGGCTATCTGCTAGTTCGGTGGCAATGCTTCAATACACCTCTGGATCCACCACGCGCCCGCGAGGCGTGATACTAAGGCATAACAACATTCTCGCGAATCAGCGCGCTATTCATCTGGCCGCCAGCACCACGTCAGCCGCCTTCCTGAGCTGGCTTCCAGCGTATCACGACATGGGCCTCGGCTTCATATTGCAGCCGCTTTACACGGGAGCATCTGGTTATTACCTATCACCGCTGCATTTTCTGCAAAAGCCGGTCCGATGGCTGAATGCGATCACCAGGTACCGCATCGTGCATTCTGGCGGGCCTCCATTCGCGTACGACCTATGCGCCCGCCGGGTGACGAACGATGAGAAACTGTCACTTGATCTTTCCTCGTGGGAGGTGGCCTTTGTCGGTGCCGAACCGATTCGCTACGAGGGACTCAACCGGTTCGTCAAGGCCTTCGCTACGTGCGGGTTCCGGCAAGAAACGCTGTATCCGTGCTACGGGCTTGCCGAAGCGACGCTCCTAGTCACTGGTGCGACTAGGGGTGCCGGGCCGGTGCTGATGGACGTCGACCCCGAGCAGCTGGCGAGGGGCCTGGCGAGCCCGGCCGACCCGGCAGTGAAGTCCAAGCGCCTGATTGCGTCCGGCCGTGCGCCGAACGGCCACGAGATCGTCATAGTGGACGCGACGGGGAACTCGCCGGTACCCGAGCGCCGTGTTGGCGAGGTCTATGTGGCCGCGGAGAGCGTGGCGGACGGCTACTGGACCGAGTCGGCCGAATCTGCCAGCGCCTTCGGAGCGACACTACCGGGGTACCCGGGCCGGTCGTTTCTCCGCACTGGGGATCTCGGCTTCGTCGCCGACGGCGAGCTGTTCATCACCGGACGGATCAAGGAACTCCTCATCGTGCGCGGCCGGAACATCCTCCCTCAGGATCTCGAAACCATCGCCCAGACCGTCGACGGCCACCTGCGTCCCGGCTGTGGCGCGGCTTTCAGCCTGAGTGACGACGACTCCGCCCGCGTGGCGCTGGTCCAGGAGACTACCCTCACCGACGCGGCAGAGGCGGTCGCACTGCTTCCGAGGATCCGGCGGGCCGTGCTGGAGCGAGGGGGCGTCGCACTCTCATGCATCGCTCTTGTCCCTGCGCGCACCGTGCCGAAGACGTCGAGCGGGAAAGTGCGGCGGCTGAGTACCAGGAACCTGCTCATGGATGGGCATCTGCCCACTCTGGCCAGGTTTGACGACCGGGGTTCCGACCGAAATGCTCAGGCCGGATAGGAGCGAAGATGAATGCGCAGGAACTCCGGTGCTGGCTGCTTGCTCGCGTGGCTGCGGCAACAGGCATCCCAGAGGATGAGCTGGACGATGACCAGGCCTTCAGCGCCTATGGCCTCGAATCTCCCGAGGTGGTCACGATCGCAGCCGAGCTCGCCGACGTTCTGGCCAAGCCCGTCGATGCGACTGCGCTATATGCGTATCCCACTATAGGGACTCTTGCGGATGCGCTCTCCGGGCGGAAGTCAGCGCCTGGCACCAAGCCGTTCTCGATTGCTCCGGTCGAGGGCCGGTCGCCAGGCCCGCAGGCGATTGTCGGCATGGCCTGTCGGACGCCCGGTGCCCACGGGCCAGAGGCATTCTGGTCGATGCTGCTGGAGGGAGTTGACGCCGTCAGTGAGATCCCGCGCGACAGGTGGGACCCCGACCAGTACTGGTCACCCAATCGCTCGGAAGCCGGTACCACCATCAGCAAATGGGCCGGCCTGCTAGATGACATCGAAGGCTTCGACGCTTCGTTCTTCGGGATTTCCCCCGCCGAGGCCGAGCGAATGGACCCTCAGCAGCGACTACTCCTGGAAACGATATGGGAAGCGCTGGAGGATGCGGGCTTGCCACCGGCAGACCTGCGGGGCTCCCAGACCGGCGTCTTCGTCGGAATCTCCGTAAGCGAATACGGCCAGCGCCAGCACATGGACGCCGCGCTGATTGACGGCCTGATGCCCACCGGCAGTGCGCTCTCGATCGCTGCGAATAGGGTGTCCTACCTGTATGACTGGCACGGCCCCAGCGTGGCGGTAGATACCGCGTGTTCGTCGTCGCTGGTCGCATTGCACTTGGCGACCAGGGCGCTGCGCGGGGGTGACTGCGAACTCGCCGTCGTTGCTGGCGTCAACGTGCTGCTTGACCCGGAGCTGACCATCGGCATCAGCAAGGCAGGAATGCTTTCGCCCGATGGAAGATGCAAGGTATTCGATGCGGCAGCAAACGGTTATGTCCGCAGTGAAGGCTGTGTCGCGGTCGTGCTGCGGCCGATGTCGTCGGCAGAGCAGAACGCAGACCGGATATACGCCGTGCTGCGCGGCAGCGCGGTCAACTCCGACGGGCAAAGCAACGGGCTGACCGCTCCCAACCCCATAGCGCAGGAAGCAGTGCTCCGCAGCGCCTACCAGGATGCCGCTGTGGATCCCCGGCGGGTGTGTTATGTGGAGTGCCACGGCACGGGCACGCTTCTCGGTGACCCGATTGAAGCCAAGGCGCTCGGGCCGGTTGTGCGGTCGGCCGACGCCGCCTCGCCCTGTCTCGTGGGGTCGGTCAAGAGCAATATCGGGCACCTTGAGTCCGCGGCCGGCATAGCCGGGGTGATCAAGACCGCGCTCGCCCTCCACCATGGCACGATTCCGCCCAGCATTCATTTCAGGCGGCCGAATCCGCATATACCATTCGCGGAACTCGGGCTCCAGGTGGCCACCGAGCCGGCAGCACTGCCCGGCGACACAGCTCCGTGGCTCGCCGGTGTGAGCAGCTTCGGTTTCGGTGGCACGAATGCGCATGCGGTGCTGGAATCGGTGCCGCCTCTATCCGCGGCGGCCAGCCCCGCTGTCCAGCCCGCCCAACCGATGCTGCTGCCCCTGTCTGCTGCCAGCGCCGGGGCCCTGCAAGTGCACTGCAGGTCCTGGCTCGACCGTTTGGATCGCGGCGCTCTGCCCGACCTGGCAGCTGCGGCAACGACCGCCGCCCTGCGGCGACAGCACCACCGGTTCCGAGCCGCGTTCTGCGTATCCTCGACGTCCGACCTCCGGGAACAGCTGACGGCCGCCACCGCCCGTGAGCCTGGTGAGCTCGCCCCGTCACCATCGGCTGAGCCGCGGGTCGCGTTCGCCTTCAGCGGCCAGGGGACCCAATGGGCGGGCATGGGCACCGAGCTCATGGCCGCTGACCCGCTTTTTGCGTCGTTCGTCGACCGCTGCGATGAGATCTGCCTGGAGCTGGCTGGCTGGTCGGTCAGCGAAAGCCTGACTGACTCCGATGGATCCCGGCTTAGTGCCACCGAGCGTGCGCAGCCGATTCTCTTCGCGATCCAAGCTGGTCTGACAGAATTGTGGCGCGCGCTTGGCATCCATCCGGTAGCGGTCATTGGTCACAGCAGCGGCGAGATCGCCGCCGCGTATGCGGCCGGCTTTTTGAGTCTGGATGATGCGATGCGCCTGGCCATCGAGCGCGGTGCGGCCATGGCCCCGACCGGCGGCTCGGGCAAGATGCTTGCTATCGGGATGGCGGAGCCAGACGTGCGCGAGCTTGTGGAGAGTACCGGGTGGGCCGTGGAAATCGCCGCAGTCAACGCGTCCGACCAGGTCGTGCTGTCCGGCGCTACCGCACAGATCGAAGGCCTCAGGGCCGAGCTCGGTTCGCACACGTTTACCCGCTGGCTGGCCGGCGACTACCCGTTTCACAGCTCGCTCATGGAGCTCGCGGCCCAGGCGCTGGCCGGCCAGCTGAACTGGCTGTCCCTACACGATGGGGATGTACCGTTCTATTCGGCGGTCACTGGCGACATTGAGGAGGGATCTCGGCTCGGCCCGCAATACTGGCAGCGCAACGTCCGGCAGCCAGTACGCTTCGCCGACGCGGTCGCCGCGATGGTCAGCGCGCAGCCATTGGCCGCGATCATAGAGATCGGCCCGCAGCCAGCGTTGCACCGCCCGTTGCGGACAGTCTGCGCTGCGGTCGGCCAGCCAGGTATCCGGGTGCTCGCATCGTCGAATCGGGACGCGGAGCGGACGACGATGCTCTCGTCCCTGGCCGAACTGTTCCCGCTCGGCGCGAAGATCAATTGGCGGCGGCTGCACCGCGGACGCGCACCTCATGCACCACTGCCGCTGTATCCATGGCAGCATCAGAGATTCTGGCTTGACCGGCCCAGCCAGCAGATCGCTGCGGCGGATCGCCGCGCCCACCCGCTGCTGGGTCAGAAACTCAGGCTCGCCGGACAGCTCATCTGGCAGCACAGCTCGCGCTCTCCTGGTTGCTCCTGGCTCGCGGAACACCGTGTCGCCGGGCGCCCGCTCATGCCAGCTGCTGGATACATCGAGATGATACTGGCGGCTGCCAGTCAGGCCGGGCTGGGGGAGAGACTGGCGCTCAGCGATCTCGCGCTGCGGCGCCCCATGCCGCTTGATGAAGCCGACCAGGTCATCCAGACAACCCTTAATCGGGACGGCGACGGATTCTCCGTTACCGTGCACTCCGGCAGCAACGTCAACGATTCGAGCTGGCACAAGCACGCAACGGCGCAGGTGCGGGCGCTCGCGCAGCCACAGTCCGATGACGTGGCCCGGCCGGAGGCGGACTGTGATCATCGCCTGGATACAGCGGAACTATATGAGCGGCTAGCCGGGCGCGGACTCGACTACGGGCCGGCCTTTCGCAGCCTCACGGACATAAGAGCGGGCGCAGGCGAAGCCACGGCCAGTATCGAGATTCCCGGCGGACCGGATCCGCGTTTTCGCTGCGATCCCCGGATACTGGACGGAGCCTTGCAGCTGCTTGCGGCGGTCGGAGATGAAAGCGGTCAGGAAACTGCCGGTACCGTGCTACCAGCACGAATACGCGAATTGCGCTGGCACGCTACGCCGGGACCTGTCTGCACCGCGCGACTCAGGCTGGGCCGAGCGGCGGCTGGCCAGTTGACCGCCGATATCCAGATCTCCCGGCCAGATGGCGGCACGCTGGTCGAGATCGATGGCCTGGCGCTTGCCGAAGTCGCTGACCCTCAGCGGCGACCCGATCGCGGCGCGGTAGCCGCCGAGCAGTCCGTGTGGTATTACGAGCCGGTCTGGCGTGAGCGCGAACTGGCGGCCACTGACACGGCGACACAGGGCAGGTGGCTAGTTTTCCACGGCACTGCGGCAGATCCGGTGGCGCGCGCGATCGCGACAGCACTGCGATCCGACGGCAGCCAGGTGATCATGGCCACCGGTGGCCTGGACGCGGCAACGGCCGAGCAGGATGATCTCATCATCGACGCGCTCAGTCCCGACGGGTTTTCCCGGCTGCTCATCCAGGCTGGACCCCTGACCGGCGTGATCTTCAGCTGCGGACCAGCTGATACCTCATACGCTGCGGAGAGTGCCGACTCCCTCACCGGAGCACTGGTACAGCTCATCAAGGCGCTCGCCTACTCCTCGGCGGGTACCGAGGAACTGGTGGTGATCAGCCATGGAGCACATGCCGTAGGCCATGAGTCGGGAGCATTCAGCCCAGCCGGGGCTGCGGTCTGGGGTGCGATGCGCTGCGTTCCTTTTGAAAATCCTGTGCTCAGACATCGCTGCATCGACCTTGACCCAGGGGCGAGCAATCAGGCCAAGCTCATTACGGCAGAAATACGCGCCGGCGATGAGATCCAGGTCGCGATCCGGCATGGCCAGCGCTTCGTGCGGAGGCTGGCTCCAGTAACCGATGTCCAGGCGGGCCCGCCGCAGCTGGCCGCTGACGGCTGGTACCTCGTCACCGGCGGTCTTGGCGGCCTCGGTCTTAGCCTCGCCTCGTGGCTGGCTGAGCAGGGAGCGACAAAGCTGGCCCTCGTGGGCCGTGGCGCACCATCCCTTCAGGCCGCAGAGCGCATCAGTGAAATACAGCGCGCCGGCGTCGTAGTGGTAACGGGGAAGGCCGATGTCGGTGATCAGAATGCTATGGCAGTCCTGCTCGATGAACTGCGCGGCCGGCTTGGCCCGCTGCGCGGCGTCATCCACGGCGCTGGGGTGCTGAACGACGGCGCGCTTCTGGAGATGGAACCCAGAGCCATCGCTGAAGTCATGCGACCCAAGACCTACGGTGTACAGAACCTGCATAGGCTCACCCTGCCCGACCAGCTCGACTGGTTTGTCGCGTTCTCCAGTGCCGCCTCTGTCGTCGGTTCTCCGGGCCAGGCCAACTATTGCGCCGCGAATGCCTTTCTCGACACTTTCGTGCAGTACCAGCGGGCGAATGGGATTGCTGCTAGCAGCATCAACTGGGGCCCGTGGGCAGACGCCGGAATGGCAGCGCAGTCGGTGGCGAATCCCAGCCAGAGCCGCAGAGATCGCAGCCTCAGCTCTACTGTGAGCACGATTACGATCGCCGACGGCCTTCACACACTCGGCGGTGTCATTGCCAGTGGCAGGACGCAACTGGTCGCCATGCCGCATGACCTTCGCGACCTCCTGCAGTTCTATCCGGCAGGTTCTGGTTTCACCTTCTTTGAGGAGGTGAGCGGCGCGGACGTTACTATCCTGCGCAATGTGGGGACCCAGGTCGGGCCCTCGCCACGGCCTGACGTGGGGCACGAGTATGTGGCAGCGCGCAACCCCGTCGAGCAGCGCATTGTCGGAATCTGGCAGGCATCGCTAGGCATGGAGCCGATCGGGGTTTTCGATGGGTTCTTTGAGCTTGGAGGGGACTCGGTCTTTGGTAATCAGATCATTCTTCAGGTTAATCGCCTCCTCAACGTCGCTATTGAACCTGAGGATGCATTCGATGACTTTACCATCGCACATCTAGCGGAAGTTGCAGAAAGACAGATGCTGCATCGAGTCGCGTCCCTGACCGACGCAGAGGCCGCAGCGCTCCTGGAAGGCCTGCCGGATGATCCGCCGTGACCAGGGGCATCTAGTGTCCTGCGCCGTAAATTCCTTGCATATCTTCGTCAAGGTTCGGCGTGCTTGCCGTGTCTTGCCTGCATGCGGTGCGAATTCAGGTCATGGGTGCTGCCGATGATGCCGGGCATGCCGGAGAAACGGACCCATGACTACGTCCGTACGCCACCACCACGCTGTTCGCCGCCCTCGACATCGCTACCGGGCTCGTCATCGGCGAACTGCACCGCCAGCACCGCGCCGCCGGGTGGAAGAAGCTCCTGCAGGCCATCGACCGTGCCGTGCCCGCCGGGCTCGAGATCCACATCATCGCCGACAACTACGCCATCGAAGCCGACATCCGGGCTTGGATCGACAACTGGAACGAAAACCCCCGGCCCTTCATCTGGACCAAAACCGCCGACGAAATACTCGAATCTCTCGGCCGGCTTCTGCTACGAACTTCTGGCGCAGGACACTAGGCTCATGCCGCTTTGGCCTGGACGAGCGCTGTCATCATCGCGTCGATTGAGGGCGCATTAGTAGCAGATATCGCGCCGGGGTGGGGTACCCATTCCTTGACAGTAACGCCGTGGAAGTCTGAGCCAGCGGTGGCGACGAGGCCGTGCCGGCTGCAGAGCGCGAGCAACGCTTCTGTGTCGGCTGGGCTGGGGTGCCAGGTTGACCATGCTTCTAGGCCGCCAAGACCGGCTCGGACTAGTCGGGGAATGTCGTCAGCGAGATCGCCACGTTGCCATTGTGCTAGCGGATGGGCGAGGATCGGGACGCCCTCCGCATCGCGTATCCACTTGATCACTTCGGTCAGTTCGGGTGGCGCCGGCGCGGCGACATGAATTGGTCGGCCTTCGGCGAACCATTCCTCCAGGATCTGGCCGTACGTTAGCTGACGGGCTGCGGCGAGCGGCGAGCCGTCCTGTGTATTGGCCAGCAGGAGGTCGACCAGCTGCCTTCCATATGGCACCCGGTCGTGTCCGATTGTCGCTTCGATGGCTGCCCAGTTGGCCTGACAACCGTAATGCGCCGCTTTCTCTGTGATCTCCTTCATGCATGAGAGCAGTGCGAAGCGATGGCGGGAGACCAGGCGGTTAAGCCGGTAATCTCCGTGTTTGTAGAGATAGCCAAGGCAGTGCACTTGCCGGTTATGCCAGGCGGCGGTGATTTCCACCCCGGTTATGACGCTCATATTCCGCGGCCAAGTCGGTGCCGGGCTAGTGGCGAGCACGTCATGGTCAGTGATCGCAGCGAGCTGGATTCCGTTGGCAATGCACAGCGCGAGCACCTCGCTGATGGGCAGGCTGCCGTCGGACAGCGATGAGTGCAGGTGGAGGTCGACGTTATTGGTCATGGGGAGGCCACTAGCTCTCGCCTGCGCGGCAGCAGATACGGCATGTGACCGCTCGGACTCAAGCTGAACCTATCGATCGTCTCCTGGTCCAGCATGCGGGCTCCTTCCGCAAAGATTGCAACGCAACCGCTTACGGGCATTTGTGACAGCATAGGCGCTTGGGCCGTACCCCGATCCCCTACTGGCCGGTCGTCGGATGTGCTGCCGCCCCCCAACATGCAGCACTCATCCAGAAGCCGACTTGGCTGCCATAGTCGCGCCAGTCGCAGTTCGCCATCTCGGGCGGCCTCAGCGTTCCGGTGCCGTCGGCCGTTGGGTCAGCGGGACGCATAAAACTCCTTGACGTCCCCCGCCCGCAGCCTGAAAATCGCCAGTCCGCCGGTTACTGCGGCGATGGCGAGCAGGATCGCGGCCGGCTCGGCTAGCTGAGACAGTCCGTTGCCGTCCGCGATGACGCCGCGGAGCATGCGGAGGCCCCAGTACACCGGGCTGACCGGCGCGAGATGCCGCACCCAGGCCGGGAATGTGCTGACCGGGGCGAGCGCACCGCCGATACCTGCGAGCAGTAGTCCGCCGAGATTGCAGACAGCGTTGAGCTGATTGATGGTCCGGCAGATCGCGGCGAATAGCAGTCCGAGTGCCATCTCGACGGCGACAACGCAGACGATCGCCACGATTCCAGCGCCGACGCTGCCGCGCCAGGGCATGTCGAGTACGAGTACCCCGAAAGTCAGCAGGACCGCTTGCTGAGCGAGAAACAGACCGGTCAGCGGGATCAGCTTGCCGAGCACGACTTCCGGTACCGAGGCGGGTGTGGTGCGCAGTCGGCTCCAAGTGCTCCAGCCGTGGTCACGGTAGAACGCGAACCCTATGGTGCTGAGGCCGAAGAACCCGAACAGTGCCGCCAGGCCGGGCACCGCGGTAGCCGCTCCGCCGACCAGACCCTTGGAAATGAACGCCGCGATCAGGGAAGGTATCGCGATCAGCAGGATGATCGGAAACGGGTCGACGGCGAGCAGGCGGAGTTCGTTGACGGCCACGACCAATGCGCGGTGGGTGCTCCGGCCGAGCATTTGATTTCGGCCGCTCATTCGGGCTCCTCAGATCTCTGCTCCCGCGGCTCGCTGCTGGCCGTAAGCGAGGAGAAGAGCGCGTTCAGCGAAGGCGGCATCACGCGCACAGAAACGATGTCAGTGCCGCGGTGCTTGTCGAGGATCATGGGCACATTCGTGCCTGGCTCGATCGTCCGCCCGGTGGTGGTCACGATCTCAACGTGACCACCACCGAAACGGAGAACCAGTTCGGCTACGGTGCCGTAAGCGACGCACTTGCCGTGGTCGAGCAGAACCACCCGGTCGCAAGTGTCCTCAACTTCTTGCAGGTAGTGGCTTGAGAGCACTGCCGCACTACCCTGGGATATGACGACTTGGAGATAGTCCAGCAGGTTCTTGCGAGTGTGAACGTCAAGCCCGCTGGTGGGTTCGTCAAGGATGACGATGCGAGGCCGGATGGCCAGCGCGCAGGCGACATGCGCGATGCGCTGCTGTCCGACGGACAACTGGCCGACAGGCCGGTGCAGTAGCGGGCTCAGCTGAAGCGCCTCGACGATATCGGCGAGGCAGGACTTTAGCTCTCGCGACGAAAATCCGGCCAGGCTGGCGAAGAACGAGAGATTACGGGCCACGCTAAGGCCGGGATAGAGCGCGATCTCCTGAGTCGCGACTGAGACCGATCCTTGCCTGACCAGAGCTTGCGGCTCTTTGCCGAAGAACTCGACCTGGCCGGAGTCGGCCGTGAGCAGTCCAACCAGACAGGAGATAGTCGTCGTCTTACCCGCGCCGTTGCGGCCAAGGAGCCCGAGTATCTCACCCGCGTAAGCCTCGAATGACACGCTCTCCAGAGCCACGTGCCCGCCGTACGCCTTGCAGAGGTTGACGGCCTTGATCGCAGGCGGCGCCCCCGTGCCTGACCCCGCCGCCGTCCTGCTCTCGGCAGCTCTACTCTCCACAGCTCTGCCCTCCACGGCTCTGCCCTCCACGGAAACGTGCCAGCGCATCGCGAGTCGGCGCGCGGGCCGAGCGTGGGGTGCTCACTATTCCCGGGAGCACGCAATTAATTCGGATACCGCGCGGCTTGAGCAACCGGGCGTGGCTGCGGTTCAGGCCAATCCCGGCCTTCCCGGAGGTGTTATAGGGCGCACCCAGGTTGGCCTCATCGATCTCGGTGACGACTAGTCGTAAAGGGTGCTCTTGCACGGCCTTTCGTATCGCCGGGACCGCATTAAGGGCAATTACGCATTCGACTTGCTCGTCCACGCTATCCAGGCAGCGGGAAATCCGAACGCTGACCGCTCTTGAACTGCTCGTGCTTTCCTCCCTGGAGATAACTTACTTGATCAGGAACGAGGCCCTGTATGGCCGAATTGGATAGCCTATAATACATTTTTATCATAACATATGCCTCGGCTCTCGCAACTCTCCAGGCGTCAGCCTCGGGCCGCGATGTTGTACGGCAACTGACCGCCAGAGCTCCCGGTCCCCAATCGGCGCGCACTCACGTCACGACTCAAGATCGCCCGTAGACGTCTGCTTGCCGTCGCGGCCGCTGCCTTCCTCCGCGACCGCGCAGCGATCCCATCCATGGTCGTCGCTCATGTCCAGTGGTACATCCGAACACCAGATGTAGTAGTCCGGCGCGGAGATGTCGGACCGGTCGCCCAGGGCCCTGACAAATGCCGCGTGAACGTCACGAACACTCTCGTGCCCTACGCCTACTGCACTGTAAGCGACGAGACGAAAGGTTCCATCGCCCAGCGGTTTCGCGAAGACGGCCGCAGACGGTCCGACGAGGTCAAGCCACGCACGCCTGAGAGCGGGAAGATGCACCCATCCCCTCTCGCGCCGGACCCACCCGATCCCACTCCGCGCCGGCAGGAGATCGATCGCTCGATCGATCTCGTCTGGAGCCAGGTCACGCCCCGCCGCGGCGATCATCAAGCTCTCGATAGCACGGAGAATCTGATGCATAGCGGCAACGGGTATGTATCTCGTGTCGCACAGCAGTTCGACTGCGATGGAATCCGGCTCATCGTAGACATCGACATAGAAGCGCGTGCCGATGTATGGCCAGCTATCGACGAACGCGATGCGCGTCTCGTTCCGTCGCGCGTCGAAATCATGCGGCGCGCTACGTGCAAGCTGGGCCACCGAACCGGTCGCTTCCCGACAGTCATTGAACTGCCAGCCCAGGTCTATCTTCGCACCGAGCTGGTATTCGGTGTCCTCTTGGATCGCCATCGCTTGGGCTCTGTCGTACTCACCATGGCCATATGAGTCCAGCGCACCGCGGAAGCAGCGCCGGCTGATGTCGTCGAACGATAGGCCATCCGATTCAACGTAGAAGAGGGAGTCCCAGCAGAGGTAGCCGACGACGTTCTCAGTTTCCTCGACGATTCGGTTCGCGACGTTCAGCTGTCCGACAGTCTCCGCATGCCCCGAGTATCGGCCGAACACCGTTGCTACAGCCGCAATCAAGACCGCGCTGTTGCTGATGCGCGTGCGGTCTGCCACGACCTCGAGTGCGATGGCGAGCGCACTCGAGGTCATCCGGAGCTGCCAGTAACGATCTCGTTCCTCGGGCACCGTGTCGAAGTCGAACATCGACGGCGGCGCGCTGCACAAGATCCGTCGCCACCGATCGAGGGCGGCCCGGTTCGCGGCCCTGCCCGCACTCGACAACTCGTGCGCGGCGACGTCGACCGGTTGCCATCCGAGCTCGTCAGGAATCGTCATCGACGGATCCGCCAACAGCTGGGCGATGGTCCGCTCGACCACTCTCCACCCGCGCAGATCGATGGCAATGTGGCTGACACCAAGCACCAGAGCCCGGGCGCGCCCGTCCTTCACGACGATCGCCAGCCGGATGGGCCACTCGACGTCAGCCCGGATGCCGGTACTGACGAGCGCCGCAAGGACGCCGTCGGCCGCGTCCTCCACTGAAGCGGCTCCGCAATCGTGCACGTGCACCACCACTGACCCGCTCGACGCGACGATCTGACGGAGTTCACCCCCCCGGCTGTGAAACGTCGTCCGGAACGTGTCGAATCGCTCGACGACGCGCCGTAGCACGGTGATCGCGTGATCGATACCTGCCCCCCCGGGCACCGGAATCGTCCACCCCTCGTTGAAGAAGGCGTCGTCTTGGCCCATCACCTCTATGGCCCACCACATCCCGCGCTGGGCATAGGTCGCCGGGGCATCCGCTTCCCCGCAGCCGCTGACGCACATTTCGATCTGTGCTGTCTCGACCACACCGCGGCCCCTGCCGTTGTCATGGTAATTTTCGAGTTCGGGTGAAAAGGACGGCATCAGGCAGCGTTCAATTTTGCCAGGATGATAACGGAAAATAGCCGCAGCGCTCTGCCGCTGCCTCCCACGGTGCCATCAGTCACGGCGCTCCTCGTTGATTTGACGCGCCGGCGAACCGACCGCGATCGCGAGTAATGGGATTTTACCGGGCGGCGTGAAGTGCGCGGCGACCTCGTCGCACATGGTAAGCGGGCACGAGCCGAGACCGAGCGCGGTCGCCGCGAGCTGCCACCGGCTCACCGCGAGCCCGGCATAGAGCTGCAGGTCGCGATATGCCCGCTCGCCTCGGCTAGCCAGCGCGGCGTCAAGGTCGGCCGCCAGCAACACCAGGTAGGCGCAGTCGTGCGCGGCAGCCTGATTCAGGCAGGCCGCTTGTGCGTCAGAACGCACGTCGCCAGGATGATCCAATTTCGGCGTGACCGAGCTCAGGTCGTAGCAGCCAGCCGCGAGACCCCGCACCGCATGCACGAAGACGGTCGCGGTCGGGCCGACCTCGGCTCCGTCCCAGTCGGGCGGGCTGACAGCAACCTCAAGCGGCCAGGTGAGCGCGTCAGCAGGCAGTGCCTCGGGCGCGAACTTCCGCGTCGTCAGCCTGCTCCTGAGCATCTCCTCGGTCGAGAGCGGAGCCACCTGGGCTGGCACCTTGATGTCGCGGGCAACTGTTCGCCGATGGCCTGGGGATCCGAGGATCCAGCTATCCAGTCGCGCGGCCTCATGGGTCTTGCGGACGAGCGGGAAATACCACGGGGCTGACCCGAGGTCTCCGGCGGCCGCGGCCCGTTCCGGCCGATGCCAGCCGATCTGCCCGGTCAGCTCGACAATGGCGAGCGGTAGCTCGGCCCGCCCGTCCGCGCCGACCATGTCCGCGAGGTCGGCGTCGGGGAAGTCGAGGCGGATACGCGCCCGCCGCCCGCTCGCCCGTGCCAGCACAGCCAGCTGAGCTATGACCGAACCGGCGTCCCACCATAGGTGCCGGTAACCGCGTTCGGCATACTTCCACTGCGTCCGCCACGGGACTCCGGTCAGGATAACCGCGACGCCATCCGCGGCCGGCGGACCAAGGCTAACCAGCTCGTGGGCGACAGGGTCGTAATGCCAGATCCCGTCGGCCAGGCCGGTCACGCGATGGGCATTCAAGTATACCTCAATAGGATGCCGATTGCCCGCTGAGGCCGCCGCACGCAACTCTTGGTCACCGGAACGGCTCGTCGGGCTCCGCCTGATCCCTGCCGACCACCGCAGCAGCCAGGCCAGATCGGCCAGATCGAACACATCGCCGTCGGCCGGGGCCTGCGCGCCAGCGCTTAGCACCTGCCCGCCGAGCGATTCGTCGGCCCGGCGGCGATCAGGCAGCGATACCCGCCCCAGATCCAAGGAATACACTTTATGTCTGGCGGGTTCGCAGCTTGGATCTAACGGCAGGAAATCTTGCCGTATTTCGGCGTCCTCGATCGGAACAAGCCAGCTCCTGCCCGGCGAGTAGCTGGTAAGGCGCTGGAACAGGTGCGCTGCGCTCTCGGGCATTCCGCGTCTCCACCATTCAGTAACGGACGTTTCGGATATGTTACCTTAGTCGTCGCGGGACCCGGAAAGCCGTCCGTGGCCCTGTACCTGCGGCAGGGTGTTCACGGCCGGCATCTTGGCGTCACTATTCATAAGCTGAAGGGAGCTTCGCGGTGGGGAAGCAAGGAACCAGCCAAGGTAATTCCTCAATTACTCTCCGTATCGCTCAAAACTTCGCTCCATTCGCTAAGCGCGCATTCTTGATATTGTGGACAGGTCAGTTTGTCTCATTCGCTGGTGACTCGCTGACTCAGATCGCCTCTGTGTTCGCGATTTTGCGGATTGGCGGAACGGCCGCCGATATTGGCTATGTCGCCGCTGTTCAGACACTGTGCAGAGTCGTGCTTGTCCCGGTGGGCGGCGTGTGGGCAGACCGACTGCGCCGCCAGTACGTGATGATGACGTCGGACCTGCTGAGGGCGGCGGTCCAGGCGACCTTGGCGGTGCTGCTGCTGACCGGGACCGCTCACGTATGGGAGCTAGGCGCCGGCGCGGCGTTCTATGGCATTGCCCAGGCATTCTTCGGGCCGGCCTCCACCGGGTTGCTGCCGGAGACGGTAGACACCGAGCAAATACAGGCGGCGAACAGCCTGATGAGCTTTGGCGAGGAATTCTCCCGGGTAGGCGGACCCGCCATCGCGGGTGTCCTGGTCGCGGCGTTCGGGCCGGGACTAGTCTTCGCCGTCGACGCGGCATCGTTTCTGGTCAGCGCCATATCGCTGGTCAAGCTTAAGCTCGGGCGCCGGAAGATTCCCGCCCGCCGGTCACTTCGATCAGACCTGGCCACCGGCTGGCGGGAGATGAAGGTCCGCCCTTGGTACTGGCTGACCCTGATAGCTCACGCGCTGTGGAACTTCGCGATACCCGCTCTCTGGGTACTAGGCCCCGTGATCGCGACCCGGCACCTCGGCGGCCCATCCGATTGGGGGGCGATCGTCGCCTGCTGGGCGGTCGGATCGGTCACCGGCGGACTGGTATCGCTGAGAGTCAAGCTGAGGCGGCCGCTCGTTGCCGCCAACCTGGCCTTGGCTCTCACCGCGCTGCCAGTGCTTGCCCTGGCTCAGCCGCAGCCGACCTGGGTCGTCGGCATCGCCGCAGCTGTGGGCGGCGTGGGCCTCGTGTTCCTCAACACGGTCTGGATCTCGACCATGCAGCAACTGATTCCCGACGAGGTACGCTCGCGCGTAGACGCCTACGACTGGCTGATATCGCTGGCGGTGATGCCAATTGGCTTCGCCGTCATCGGTCCGGCGGCGTCGCGGTTCGGTACCACGGCCGCAATGGTCGGCGCGGCCGTGCTGCTCAGCGTGCCTGGTTGCCTCACTACCCTGATTCCTGGCATTCGGGCGGTGCGCAGAACGACCGAGGGGACTCTGGTCGAGCCCGCTACACCCCGGTCGGCCGAGGCCGTCGCCGGGTAGCCGTTCAGGCGCGTCACTCGAAAAGGAACGCCGAGAATAAAGAGGTCTGCTGCTCCCCGCACTGAAGCGCCGGAATGGAGCGATCACCCGGCGCGGGGCCGCCAGCAGGAACGGCAGCCCCGGGTCGCGTGGCCGCAGCCGGCGCGCACCTCACTTCTCATCCGCCGTGGTGAACTACGGCAAAGCGCGCCGAGATGGAGGCATTGCCTTACCATAGTGACCAGCCAGCCACGGCCGTTTCAAGATCGTTCTCTAGGTTGCCGAGGCTCCGCCCTGACCGACGGGCTGTAGTGTTTCCGCTGACCGTTCTCGGCTGACGTGATGTGACGTTCTGTCACGATCGGGCGCCGGCCCGGCGTGGTGATCATGAAGTATGGCGAAGCCCCGGTAATACGAGGTGTCCTCCTGCAGGCCCTCGCCAGCCGGAGCCTCGCCGTGCCTGATTCTGCCATTGCCAGTGACTGCCCGGAGATGACCGGGCCGATGATGGCGGGGCTTGCTGGTGATGATCTGCTGGAACTGCTGGCCGGGGTGACGGACGGGCGGCCGGGCCAGGGGCGGGATCATCCGGTAGCAGCGGTGCTGGCGCTGGCTGCGGCGGCGGTGGTCGCCGGGTCCCGGTCGTTCACCGCGATCGCGGGATGGGCCGCTGACGTCCCTGCTGACGTGCTGGCGGACCTGTACCGGCGGTGCGGTGCCGCGCGGCCTGGCACCGGGCCGCCGTCGAAGGCCACGATCTGGCGGGCAGTGACCGGGGCGGATACCGCGGCTCTGGACGCGGCGGCCGGGGCGTGGCTGATGGAGCGGGCGCGCGCCGCCGGGGATCTCGCCAGCCCGCGCCGCGATGATGGCGAGGTGCCGCTGATCCCGGTCCGGGTGGACGGCAAGACGGTCCGCGGTGCCAGGAACGCGGACGGCAGCCAGGTGCCCCTAGCCCTTCACCATCCTCGGACTCAGCTCATGATCTTGAAACGGCCGTGACCAGCCAGCTGATTCGTGGCTACGGGGCAGAGGAATTGCAGATGGAGTCGGAGTGGCCAGCCTCACTCGATGTGGCCGAACTGCTGCATCAGGGCTGGCGGCCAGTCCCCTTCGAAGAGTTCGTCTTGAAGATTCATAGCCGCTGCGATTTAGCATGCGATTACTGCTATATATACAATTTGGCAGACAGTAGCTGGCGGCAGCAGCCTGTCCGGATGTCATTCGAGACGATCAATCACGTAACCGATCGCATAGCTGAGCATGCAGTCTCTCACTCGCTGCGACAGATTCGGGTCATTCTGCATGGTGGAGAACCGCTGCTCGCGGGTCCTGAGCTAATTACCTACCTAGTTACCGAGTTGCGGGCCAGGATACCGCGTTCTACGTCACTGATGATCCTGATTCGGCTGCCTGCATGACGCCGGCGGTGACGTCTGCGGTGTTGCCCGCGACCCACACGCCGGCGGCTGCGGTGCGTCCGGTGGCGTCGGCGGCGACTTGGTGGCCGATGCCGAGCGGGTGTTCGGTGATCGTGACCGCGAGGTCGTCAAGGAGCGCGTGGCGGGCCTGGAATCGCGGTCCGATGATGATGGCGCGCCTTGGGATGACCTGGCCGGATCGCAGGCGCACGCCGGTGAGGCGGTCGCCGGTGATTTCCAGTGCTGCGACTTCGTCCGCGACGAGGCTGACGCCGAGGGCCGCGAGCTGAGCCGCCTGCTCGGGTGCGGGGCTGGGCTCGGTGTGCAGGAACAGTGTGATGTCGGGGCTCCACTGCCGCCACATGATGGCCTGGGCGGTGGCCTGCGGGCTGGTGGCGAGTACGGCAAGCGGCTGGTCGCGCAGTTCCCAGCCGAAGCAGAACGGACAGTGCACGACGTCGCGGCCCCACCGTTCGCGCAGACCGGGAATGGCGGGAAGCTCGTCCACCAGGCCCGTGGCAGCCAGGATCCGCCCCCATGAAGGCATTGCCGCCGTGGCAGAGATTGCACGCACGCTCTTGACGGCGCCAGCCACCTGACACTCGATGACCCACTGACAGCTGCGGCCGTGCGAATTGCCGCTGCGACACTCACCTAGAGGCGACCGTGAGCGCGGCGGCAAATTTTCCGCCTGAATGATCTTGATACGTGAATAGCCTGCTGGAGGGCGGAGCGATCTTTCGTGATCATGGTCGAGAGTGCGCGCCGTTTTGCTAAAGGTATGGCTCGGGGTGGTCGGCTATGAAGCGGTCGGCATCTTGCTCGCTGATCAGTTCGTTGTCGGCGAGCCATCGGACAGCTCGGCGCGAGCTAGCCGCTGCCCGGCCTGGTCGCTGGAGATGCTCTCGGCAAAGTCGGCCATGTCCTGGTACCAGACCACCTCAGGAGGACGGAGTAGCGGATCAATGCAGCGGGCAGGGAGCGTGTTGCGGATCTGCCCTTGCATGACAGTAGGGAGAGGATCAATCCAGTGCCAGAAGCGACGGAGCTGCTTCGCAGCAACTTGTACGAGGTGTTTTCCGAACGAGACCCTGAACGCCGGTGGGCGGCCATCGGGCGAACCTATACGGAGGACGTGACGTTCACCGATCCAGCCGGTGAATTCGTGGGGTGGCAAGCGCTGAGCGACCGGGCTCAGGGGCTCCTCAATGACGCGTCGGCAGGCGACGTCTTCGAAGAGGATGGCCCGACGTACTTTGGCACCGACACGGCAGCGCTGGCGTGGCGCTTCGGGCCGCCCGGTCAGCCAGTCGCTCGCGAGGTCGATATCCTCACGATCCGTGACGGCCGCGTGAGCGCTGTGCGCACTTTGATCGCGGCTGAATCGGGCGCATGATCAGCCTCGGCCTTGATACCTCGTCGCCCTGCCTGATCGCCGCTCACCCTGACGGCCACTGCCGTCGGGGCATCCGGGCCGAATGAGGGCACACCGTGGCCTCTATATTCATCACCGGCTCGACCGACGGGCTCGGTCGAGCCGCCGCCGGCGTTCTCATGGGTGAGGGTCATGAGGTTGTCCTGCACGCCCGCACTCGCGAGCGGGCGGCGGCGTTCAGCGTCCTCGCTCCGCGTGCGGCGGGAGTGGTCATCGGCGACCTCAGCAGCGCAGCCGAGACCCGGGAACTCGCCGGGCAGGTGAACGAGATCGGCCGGATGGATGCCGTGATCCACAATGCCGGCGTCTTCCTCGAGCCATCCCGCGCCGCGACCGCCGAAGGCCACGCGACGACTCTCGCGGTCAATACCCTCGCTCCCTACATGCTCACTGCGCTGATCGGCCGCCCGGACCGGATCATCTACCTCGCCAGCGGAATGCACTACGCCGGTGGCGCGGGGTCTCTGCGGGACATCGACTGGACCACGCGGCCATGGAACGCCGCTCAGGCGTACTCCGAGAGCAAGCTCCACGTCACCGCGCTCGCGCTCGCCCTCGCGCGCCTGTGGCCGGACGTACTTAGCAACGCCGTCGATCCGGGCTGGGTCCCGACCAAGATGGGCGGTGCCGCGGCAACCGGCGATCTTCAGATGGGCTATCTCACCCAGACGTGGCTCGCCGTCAGCAACGACGCGGCCGCCGCCGTGAGCGGCGGCTACTGGTACCACCGGCAGCAGCAAGAGCCCGCACCACAAGCCCGCGACGCGGCTTTCCAGGACCAGCTGACGGACCAGCTGGCGGCGCTCACCGGACTCGCGCTCCTCTAGCGTCGCGGCTGCGTCCAGCCAGATCCGCAGCTCGCCCTCGGCCCGGGCTCCCGGCCAGCGAGCGCCGCCAGGCACACACCTGGTTATGCGGCCGCTGCCGCAGCGAGCGCACGTTCCCGAGTCGCGCCGGACCGCGGATCATCGCACGTCAGCCGCCGACCGCGCTCCGCGATCGGCGTCGGGTCAGGGTGCGCACCGGGATGCTCGGGCATGCGACAAGGCAACGAGCAGGCAGCCTATGCGTGACGCGGTGATCGGCAGCCGCTGCCCGGGGCGCCCGCGTCCAGGTCCAAGTCCAAGTCGAGCTCGCCCTGCCCGGCCGCAAACCGCTGCCGGGCCGCTGCCTTCAGAAGCTCAAGCTCGCCCGCGTTATTCCATTAAATGATGGTTTTCATTTAGAGGAAGCTGGTAGATTACATCCAAATGAGATTCAAAAATGCATATTACTGGTAAACTCCGGCATTCGCGGAAATAAACCTTAGTAAATCTATCGACCTTATAGTCTAATCCTGAGGGGACACCGAGCGCACCTTTAAGGCTGGCCGTCAAGAACTGACTAAACCAAAAGCATTCGCCATTTCTTTCCCGTAATATCCGTGGATGATGTGACTGATTTGGCCTGGTATTCATAATCAAGGGATTCGGGTGATAGATAAGTCGTCCCGACTGGTCCATCGCCATGATGGCTACATCCCACGGAAAGCGAACTCGCGTACCATTGCTGTACTCGCCGCGAAGAAATCTTTCCTGCGTAGTGGCCAACTCTTGTATTAGTGTTTCCGTTGAGGTGGCGTGCACCACATTGTCAAAGAAACGGAAGACCTCCGTCTCTCTTTCGGACCTGCCTGATAGTCGAGTCCGATCCTCTGGCAGAGCTGGCGCATAATGTTCTCTGTTCGAGTCGGCTCGTCGAGGTCCTCTATGTCCATCACATACGTAGTCTCCGGGGTGATTGAATGCACATATTTGAAGGTCTGATAGAAATACCTAAATGCAAGATCGAACAGTTCCTCCGTTCCCCATCCAACTTCGATTCCTTTGTCGATCCTGAGCCGCGCCCAATGCTCCCGTACAGCGACGTTATTAGTCGCCCTAAGCCAGGTGGACATTTTCTGCCAGGATTGCCAAATACGCGCTGGAGACCGGAGGAGAAATAGGTGATGAAGACCTCGGATAAAGTCAGGGCGCCGTTCCATCATGGGATAAATGGGGATCGTGCAAAGCTCAGCCGTATACTGCCCGATGCTTTGTTTAATGAAGAAAGCTGTGGCAAACGGCCGTCGTTCCGCTACGGTTTAGACCAACGATGACGAGCGTCGGAGTGACCGCTAACTGGATCATCGAGGTCTCCTCTCAAGTGCCATGTCACAGTTGTGAAGTCAGGGTCAAGACAGAGGCGACTTGGCCCCAATGAGGGACAACCAGTCTTGATATCTCCCGTCAAAGGGTCCCGAGGCTTCACGCATCTGGCTATATATTTCGATGCAGGTTTCAGCGGCAAGGGTGATCACTTCCTTTGAGTAGTAGTTCGCCGCCTTACTCAATCTGAACTCATCAATATCGTCAATCCGAATAATCCCATCGTTCTGCTGGACAACGTCCAAGTCCAGATCGACGGCTTTTAACACTTCACAGTTACTTTCCCATGACGGCACAGTTGTAATGTCCGTATAGATTGCATGGCGGGGAGGCTTTCCCGCGGAACTGTATCCGAAATAATGCGCTATCCAAGGTTGACCGTTTGGAACGAGGAGAACCTGCGGGAAGCCTGAAGTAAATTGATGGTCAGGCCGACTAAAGTTTGTGCCTTGAGGAACTGCCACCCAGACCCCGACATCATCGCTTCCCAGGTAGAAGCTTTTGAAATGGTAGTGCCTTTTATCGGGCAGCTTTGACATCTCGATAGAGATCGACTTGCCGGATTTCTGCATGCGCCACACCCTCATCTCTTCCGTCGGGAAGTAATCTCTCCGATGATGTCTTGCACGGAGCGCCGCGTCGGCCCGAATAGAATAGTTCGTGCGTAGTCTAGATCAAAGTTGGCCCAGCTACCACGATTCCGAGATGTGTGCCAAGAGTCTGGCTGGCGATGACGAGTGCGCGGATCGGTCAACTTTCCGTCCTACCGATAGGCGCGGGGCGATCCGGGGAAGATCACGACTGGTGCGGTCGGGAGAACGGTTGCCGTTGCTGCAGTGGTGCGTCGATAGCTGAACGGCTTTAACGCCATGTCGTGCCTGCCATGCCCAGGAGCCTCAGAGCGCCGACGCTGGTACCTGACGTGAGCATGACCTCGCGCAGCACGTGGCACTTATCCGACACCCTCAAACTGTAGCAGATTCTGCTATAGCGAACTGAGGCCGGTCGTAGATCCTGGGCGAGGCCGCTGTCATCCGGTGTCCGCACGACGATCAGGAGCTGCAGATCACTGGCGTCAGCTTTTCTATCTTGATTGTTCCGGCCTGAGTTATCTCTCCCCGAGGGTGACGTGGACCTTATGGTGGCGTTATGGGACAGTGGCCGCATCAGGATTACAAGAAGTGGCTGGATCATCGTCACTGCAGGACGAACAAGATAGCGCTCGGCACCACGCGAGCGGTCGGATCGTCGGGGGACTTGCGTGATCTTGAGTCGCTTGCGCTTGGCATCACGGCTTTCCTGGCCCCGTGGCAGAAGGAGACCGCTGTTCACAGGTTCGCGCGGTTCATCGCCGACGACATGTTCCGTGAGGACACGCAGGGCCGCTACATACAAGTCTTCGAGCACGGCAGCGGGACTATTCGGACCGGGCGATACCTGCCGGTCGATGTCGCGATGCTCTCGTACGAGATCGGTTCCGATAACGTGTTCACGATTTCCGAGCCGCATGGCAGGGGAGTGCGCGACGGCAACGTGATCCGGTGGGAAGAGTCCGGGCAGGTCGCGGATGTCTGCAATGTCTAGACCTTCGACCTACAGCCCGAACGGCGCGTTGATCCCGGAGTTCTCTGCGGTGCTGCACGCCCAGCGCGAGCACGCCGCCTGCCTGCTCGAGCCGAAGGAAGCGCGCACAGCCGGAGGGAAGCGGACACTCAAGGTGGTCACCGCCGCGGCCGGGCGCGGCTTCCCCCACGCCAGCCGAGACAGGCTGGTGAGCCGGGCAAACTCATCTAGCGCATGAATGACCGCGTCTGTGAGCTCTCGCTGGCTCAGTGGTGCGGCGAACTCGACAGGCCGTCTTGCCGACTCCCGGCATGCCGCCGATCGCGTGGATGGCTATCAGGCCACGCCGGAGGTGCCGTCAGAACCGTCACTGCACCAGTGCTGACAAGGCACCTTACTGGCAAGGGCCATTATCATGTGGTTATCACCGAGATGTCACGCTATTGTGCGAACCTCGCGAGGTGGAGATGGAAGCTGAGCTGCCATGGCTTGGTCGTGCGCTGGAGAATTACCGCGAACTGGCACCCGCTCAGAAGATTATTCTCGGCTGTCTCGCCGCCGGGATGGATATCAGGACGACCGCTGCGCATCTGTGCCGTAGCGAGCACACGGTGAAGTCCCAGCCAGCCGAGATGACAGATAAGCAACTCCAGCAAGACATACATGATGTCGGCGGCAGGCTGCTCAGCGCACTCGGCGCACCGTATGTCAATTACCTTCACCGAAATGGAAGAAGTTCCCTGGCCTCAGCCTGATAATCCGGTGCTGCAGATAGCTCCCGATGCTTACCACTGGGACGATGACGCGATCTCTGGAGTTCTTCAGCAGATGACGAGCCACGGAGTTTCCGCAGAAGGGGCGAGGCTTCATCAACTAGCTGGAGATCCTCCGGCGAAGATAATTATTGATTTCCTTGTTACCTCTCCAATATCTTATGCGGCTTATGCCGCAGCGGTCGTTGCGTCTGCACAGAAATTTATCGAGAAGCTGCGAGACAAAAAGCACGAGCCATCGGACCGTACGACGATAGAACTTGAATTCAGTGTCGGTGTTCACCGCGCTCGGATTAAGTCGAACGACGCTGAGAGCGCGGCAAAGATCACGCGCGACGTTACCTGGGCGATGAAGGAACTCGGGCTTTCAAATACCGATCCAGCGGGAGCATCCGAAGAAGACGGCGCGGACGACGATACTGGCACCCAGAAGTAGATGAGGAGAGCCCGGCGCGTGGGGGTGCGCCGGGCTCTCAGTGCCGCAGATCACGGCCGACTGACAAAAAACAGGGTCATGGCCGCGTCTTGGCGGGGCTGCCTTCCGCCTTGACGGCTGCCGCGCTTGCGCTCGGGAACGCGCTGCACCGGCCAGGTGGCGGCTACCTGGGCGCGGCTGTCTCCCCGGGTGACGCGGCGCCGGATAAGATGCAGCGGCTGCTGGAGCGGGCCGCCTGGGACCAGCCGGCCGCGATGCGGACGGTCCGCGACTTCGCGGTCGCCGGCCTGGCCGCCCCGGACGGCTTGACGGTCCTGGTCGTGGATGAGAGCGGCCAGGTCAAGCAGGGCGATCGCACCGCCGGGGTCAAGCCGCGGTACGTCGGCTGCGCCGGCAAGGTCGCCAACGCGATCAACTTCGTGAACGCCACCTATTCCACCGCGCGGGGGCACACCCTGGCCGGTTCCCGGCTGCGGGTTCCCGAGGGGCAGCTGGCCGACGCCTGTATCCGCGACAGGATGGGCATCCCCGCCCGCCTGGAACCGGCGACCAAGCCGCAGCTCGGCGTGCAGATGCTGGCCGAGATGCCGGCGCCGGCATCGAGATCCCGTGGCTGGCCGCCGACGAGGTGTACGGCCAGGACCCCGGGCTGCGGGAACTGTGCGAGGAACGCGGCGCCGGCTACGTCCTGGGGGTGGCTTGCTCGTTCCGCGTGACCCTGCCCTCCGGCGCCAGGATGCGCGCCGATGAGGCATTGGCGAAGATCCCCTGGCGGGCCTGGACGACCACCTCCTGCGGGGCCGGGTCCAAGGGCGACCGCCGCTACGCCCCGGCCTGGATCGCCGCCGAAGACCACCGCCGTCACCTGCTCATCCGCCGCAACCTGCGCGACCCCGCCCGGCTGGACTACTTCTGGTGCTTCGTGCCCCAAGGCCGCCCGGCCTGCCTCCCGGTCCTGGTCAAAGTCCGCGGCCGAAGGTGGACCGCCGGAGAAGACCACGAATTCGGGAAGGCCAGTTCGGCTACGACCACGCCCAGGTCCGCCTCTACGGCCCGGTCATGCGGCACCTGACACTCGTCATGGCCGCCCTGGCGATCTGTGCCGTCACCACCACTGACCTACGCGACACCACTCCAGTTACACCACATCCCCCGTGAGTTGTCCGCTGTGGCTAGTGCCATGCCTGAGGACGCCGCAGGATCCCCGATCAGGCACCGGGTTCCTGATCATGGGTGGCTTGGCCGCTGCCACCGCTGTCGTCTGCTGTCCGGCGACCGCGTTCAGGAGCCGGGTCTGATGCCCGGGGTGCAGGACTGGGACCTGACGCTCGGATGGCGGGTGCGGGTGGCTGTGGTTGCCGGCATCTTCCTGCGCTGGCTTATCGCCTGCCGTCGCTGGGCGTGCCGAGCAGGGCTCGGATTTGGTCGGCTTCGGGGGCGCCGAGGGTTACGTAGCGGGTGAGTGCTTCCTGCCAGTGGTGCCGGGCCTGAAGTGGTTCGCCGGCGGCCTGGCAGGCGCGGGCGAGGCCGCTGTGCGCGCGGGCCTGGTGCCGTGGCGAGCCGACCTCGGATGCGAGCCGGAGAGCGGTGGCGTAGTGGGCGCGGGCCTTATCAGCGTCACCGGTCCGGGAGAGAACGTTCCCGAGGCCGTTGAGCGCTTCGGACTCCATGATCGGATCGCTAGCCTTGCGGAACACGGCCAGTGCCTGCTCAAAGTTCGCGGCGGCTTGCTCGTAACGGCCGAGCTCCAGGTAAACCTCGCCGAGCCTGGCCATGGTCTCGGCTTCGCCGCCTGTGTTACCGGTTTCATGGAACAGGGCCAGTGCGTGCTGGAGGTATCCGGCTGCGTGCTGGTAGCGGCCCAGTCGCAGGTCAACGGCGCCGAGCCTGGCCAGTGCCCAGGCTTCGCCCTCACGGTCGCCGAGCTTGCGGAACAGGCCCAGGGTCTGCTGGTGACAGTCAGCGGCCTCGTGGTAGCGGCCTTGCAGTAGCAGGGCCAGGCCGAGATTGCCGAGCGCGCGTGCCTCGCCGAGGCGGTCGCCGAGGTCACGGGAGATGGCGAGGGCTTGCTGCTGATGGCGGGCGGCTTGCTCGTAGCGGTTCAGTGCTACCTCAGCAAGGCCCGTGGTGCGAAGCGCGTGAGCCTCACCGGTCCGGTCGCCTGCCGCACGGAACAGGGCCAGCGCCTGCTGGTGGTGGTCAGCGGCCTGCTGAAAGCGGCTTTGCTGCCAGTCGACATGGCCGATGTTGTTGAGGGCCGTTGCCTCGGCGACGCGGTCACCGGCGCGGCGGGCGGCATCGAGCGCGTGGCTGAGGACGGTGATGGCTTCGGGGTAGTGACCGCCGTTGCGAAGGTAATGGGCGAAGGTGGCGGCCAGCCGGGTGGCGTGGCCGGACCAGCCGTGGGCGGCGGTGTGCGCCACGGCCCCCACCAAAGTAGCGCGTTCGCGATCCAGCCATTGCCGCGCGGCCGAGGGATCGGGCAGCGGCGGGACCGGGGTAGTCGGCCGGGGGATGCGGGGACGGCAGTCGCGTTCGGCGGGGTACAGGGTGTCCATCGCGACGGCGGCGGTGTGCAGGTAGTGGTCGAACAGCCGGGTGAGCGCCGCGTGCTGCTCCTTCTCGGTGTCCTGGGTTGCGGTGAGTTCGCGGGCGTAGCCGCGGAGCAGGTCATGCATGGCGTACCGGCCTGGTGAGGCGGGGGTAAGCAGGTGCGCGCGGGTCAGTTCGTCCAGTGCCCGGCGTGCGTGCGGCACGGTCGCGGCGGTGAGGGCCGCGGCCGCATACGGGTCGGCGTCGGGGCCGGGGTGCAGGCCGAGCAGCCGGAAGGTCCGGGCAGCGTCAGCGTCGAGGTGGCGGCAGGACCAGGAGAACACGGTCCGTATCTGGGTGCCGGGGTCGCCGCCCGCGTCCAGCAGGTCCAGCCGGGTGCGCAGGTCGGCCAGCTCTCCGGTCATCGCGGCCAGCGGCACGTCCGGGCGGCTGGCGGCCAGTTCGGCCGCGACCCGCAAGGCCAGCGGCAGCCGGCAGCACTGGGCTGCCAGCTCGGCGGCTGCGGCGGGTTCGGCGTCCGCTCGTGCCCCGATCAGTGCCCGTAGCAGGGTGATCGAGTCCTCCAGCCAGAGCACGTCCAGGTCCAGGCGGGCAGCGCCGTCCCTGGCCACCAGCCCGGTCAGCGCGTCCCTGCTGGTGACTACGATGGTGCAGGCTCCGGTGCCGGGCAGCAGCGGCCTTACCTGATCGGCTGATCCGGCGTTGTCGAGCACGACCAGCATCTGCTTGTCGGCCAGCAGGCTGCGGTAGCGGTGGCGCGCTGGTCTGCCTGGGGCGGGATGTCCTGGCCTGGCACCCCCAGCGAGCGCAGGAACCCGGCCAGTGCGTCCGTTGCGGTCATCGGCTGGCCTGGGTCATAGCCGCGCAGGTTGACATACAGCTGCCCGTCGGGGAACTGCCCGGCGACTTGGTGCGCCCAGTGCACGGCCAGGGCGGTCTTGCCTGCCCCGGCGGTCCCCCCGATCGCGCTGATCACCACTGTTCCGGGTGTCTGCTGATCGGCTGTGTCCAGCATTCCGGTCAGAGCCGCTAGCTCCTGAGAACGGCCGGTGAAGTGCCGCGCTCCGGCCGGAAGCTCATGCGGCGTGGCGGAAGGACTGGGTTCCCTCATCCACAGCGCCGGTTCCGGCGCGGCGAGGGACGGGTCTGCGGCCAGTACCTGCTGGTGGAGTTGCCGTAGTCCGGGTCCTGGCTCGGTGCCGAGCTCGTCGATGAGGATCTGCCGGGCGTGCTGGTAGGCGGCCAGCGCTTCGGCCTGCCGGCCCTCGCGGTACAGGGCCACCATCAGCAGGGCGTGCAGGTGCTCGCGCAGCGGATGGGCGTCGGCCAGCTGCCGCAGTTCTCCGATCACCTCGCCCTGGCGGCCGCGGTGCAGGTCAGCGTCGATGCGCACCTCCAGGGCCTGCAGCCGCATCTCCGCTAGCCGGGGAGCCTCCCGCACCGCCAGTAACTCTGACGCCACGTCCTCCAGCGGCGTCCCCCGCCATAACGACAAGGCCGCGCCTGCCCTGGTGGCCGCCGTGTCCCAGGACGCGCCGCGCGCCGCCGTCCTTGCCGCGGCCAGGTGATCTTCGAACCGGGCCAGGTCAAGTTCGCCCGGGTCGACGGTGATCATGTAGCCGTGCGGGAGCGTGCTGATCCGGGAGCCGCCCGTGGCCCGCAGGGCCTTCCGCAGCCGCATCACGTTGTTGTGCACTGCCCCGCGCGCCGAGGGTGGCGGGTCAGCACCCCACGGCGTCTCGGTCAGCTCATCCAGCGGCACGACCCGGCCGGCGTTCAGTAACAAGGCAGCCAGGACCGCCTGCTGCTTCCCCCGCGACACCGGCAGCACCACCCCGCCGCTGCGCACCACCAGCGGCCCGAGCAGGCAGAATTCCGTTTCCTCGGCCAAGAACCTTCACCTCTGTCACCAATAGGCCCCGCGCCCGGTGCTGATCGATGTTAACCGGGTGTTAGCGCAGCCTCCAAATTTGGCCTTACTGCACACCAATCCGGCACCATTCCCTCGGGCAGTGAGAAACCGAGCAGCGTTGCCTGCCATAGCCAGGGGAATCTGCCGCGGGCATCACGATCATTCCTCCGATGAGACCGGCAATCTCGCGTTCCTGAAGTCGAGCGGGGTGAACGGCGAATCCCGGTGTTCTCCGCTAGCAATGCCATCCATGGCGCCCGCCGGAGCAACACCTGCTTGCCTGTCACCGGACATTCCCGGTAGAGCGCCTCCATCGCCCGCCGCGATCGCGCCAGACTTGCATGCCGCTCGGCTAGTTCGGCTTGCCCGCGACGCCGGGCGACGCCGCCGGAACATCGCCCCTGTACGAGCGCGTCGCCGTCGCCCTGAGTGAGTTCGGCGGGGCGCTGCGCGCCATCGAGGCGGCGCCCGCACGGGCCAGTGGACCGGGCGCTGCGCCGTGCTGCCGGCCATTGCCAAGGCGGCGCATCACCCGCGACTACCAGATCGAGCAGCCGGGGTCAGGCGGAAAGATCCTGCCGTCGCTGGCGTTCTGCCGCGAATCCGGCCAGGAGTACACGGTTGCCTGGCGGCGGAACCAGGCCGGCGGGGTGTCTACCTTCCCCGCCGCGACGCGGCCCGCGCCAGCCCCATGTGCGGCCCTTGGGCGGCCTTAAGCTCTGGCCAGACTCGTCCTCGAAGACCAGCCAGGCGCACAGGTCCGCCGCCGTCCTTTTATCACGGGCCAGGTCGCCTCCCTCCGCGCGGCGGGAGGCGAGCCGGGACCTGCACCCGGTCCGGTGCAGGGGGAGATCCGGCCGAGCTAGCGTGTGATCCATCCCCGGACCGCTGCCGGCGCCTCAGTGCGAAATGCCGTTTTTGTCACGCCGGCAATTTCGCGGGGAGGGGCGAGGAAAGCCCGGGGTCGGCCAGTCAGCCTCCGTGAGTGGGCGGAGCGGGGCTGCCCGCGGCGGCGCCCTGGCCGCGCAGCGCCGGGGCCACCGCGCGCTGCCGGGTGAGGTAGACAGAGCGCAGTTGCGTCAGCGTGGCGCTGGGCAGGGTGTGCAGCCAGGCCAGGAGCCTGTCGTGGCGGTGGCGCCGGAGCCCGGAGCGTGCGCCGCAGGCCGCGACCGCCCCGGCGACCGCCCGCTGGTAAGCGGCCAGCGAGCGGGCGGTGGTCCCGTTGCGGGCCGCCAGCGCTTCGACGGACTTCAGCGCGGCCGCCGGGCTGGTGAAGCGCAGCCCGGCCGTGGCCATGCACCGGCGCCAGCCGCGCAGCGCTGCCGTGAAGGGGCGGTAGCTGGCGAGGTAGGAGCCGAACCGCAGGTCTGCGACCTAGCTGTCCAGGACGAACGCCTTGAGGCTGCCGAATAGCCGCCTGCGGGCGGCGCCGAGGCACCCCCGGTGCCGTAGCTGACGGTGCCGTCCCCCGGGATCGTCGTCGTGGCCAGCTGACTTTGCCTGCCCACCAGGGCAATGCTGTAGCGGGCACGCTGCGGACTCGGTAGCCGCCGCAGGTACGCGTCCTGCGGGTCGGTGCCGGGCCCGCCCGGGTCCAGCGGCACCCCGTAGGTGGCGTGCCCGGGCCGGCCCGCGACGTCGGCAGTCACGATCGCGGCGGCGGGCGGGCGGCCAGGGCTGGGCGCCAGGTACCGGAGGCCCAGGCGGTGCATGCAGCCGGCTATGAGCCGCTGCTGCGCGAGGTCGAGCTCCCGCTTCTGGCGGAGCGCGCTGGCGTCGTCGGTGAGCAGCCGCGCCGCCGCGGCGATCTCACCAGCCCGCGCCTGCCCGGCGGCCCGCCGCGGCTGGACGGCCGCCGGTTGCGGCGCCCGGGATGACGCGCAACCCGGCGCCGCGGCCGCTGCCGCCAGCATCAGGGCGAGCAGGCGCGCGGCTAGCCCGCGCCCCGCTGCGGTGATGCTGGTCATCGAAGGAGTCAGCAGATATTGCCGGAATCCACGGTGTCGGAGCTCACCGCGTCGTTGAGTCCGTCGCCGTTGGTGAATGTGTGCTTGGTGAAGTCGGAGTAGCCGGTCATCGGGGCGACGCAGAAGGAGCCGCCCGTGAAGTTGATGTCTTCCCACAGGGTGACCGAGTTGATGCTCTTGTTGTTGAAGATCGATGAGGCACAGTCGTTCCAGCTCCCGGTCGCGAATGCGGTGCCGCCGCCGAGGTCCTTCCAGTTGGCGTTGGTGCCGCTGAAGACCCCCTCCTCTCCAGTGAAGTTGATGCTCTGCCAGACGCAAACCTTGCCGGGCATGTTGCAGTGGTTCACCCCTGCGGGCGCCGCCGAAGCGGTCGCAGGCGAGGCCTGCGCCGTCACCGTCGTGGCGCGTACAGGCCGGTCATGAGCATCGGAATGACAGCCACCAGGAATGCTGCCCGTCTTCCGACCGAACGCCACGTCATTTTTCGCACTTGCGAACTCCCTGTCTGCCCGCACTGGGCAACGGAATGGCCCGGCGGCGAAACGCTAAGGGGTACACCTCGGGCTGAGATTCCCCGGCCGCCGGACCAAGTCCACCGGCCGCGCTGACGTCATATGGATCAGTCATCTGAACGCCCGCCGTATCTCCCAGCGAGTACGTACGCACCATGGTTGTCCAGGTTGTGCCGGTTCTTGTTGTACCGCTGCGTGGTGCGCGGGTCCTTGTGCCTGGCGAAGTCCTGAGCCTCGGCCAGCGATGCGCCAGCGTTCAGGTACTCGGTGATCGCGGTCGCGCGCAGGGAGTGCGGCGAAAGGACGGCCGCCTGGGGGATGTCGGCGCGTGCCGCGAGCTCGCGGACACGTCGCCACACCCACACCTCGTAGACCTGGCGCCCGTTGCCCAGCGCGAACAGCCACCCATCGGCCGGTGAACCGCGCCAGGCGAGCATCGCGTCAATCGGCTCGCCGACGGCGGGCGGTATGGCGACGCGGTCCGGGTATCCGCCTTTCCGCGTCAAGTCCAGGACGCGGTGCCCGCGGTCATGCCCTAGGTTCTCGATCCTGGCGTCAATGGCAGACCCGACGCGCAGGCCGTTGACAAGGAGCAGCCGCATCAGCGCGGAGGTGGTGTAGCCGTCCTTGTCGGCGGCCTCGATCAGGCGGTCAGCCTCAGCGCGCGACAGGCCCACCGTGGGGGAGTAGTCCGGATCGATCTTGGGCCGTGCGCGGGTCTTGGCCGGGTTGCGGACCGCCAGCGGCGATGCCATGTCAGAGGTGTTGTCGATGAGGTAGTCGTACCAGCTGGCGACGGCGGACACCCGGCGGGCAATGCTCGCCTCAGCCGCGCCCTCGCGCCGCTGCTTCTCGATCCACAGATCGGTGTGAGCTTTCCGCGCCTCGTCGGGCCTGGTGTCGCATTCGATGCACCAGCCGAGCCAGCGGTTGAGGTCACGCCGATAGCAGGTGCGGGTGTGCTGGGACTTGAACGAGGCGAGCCAGATCTCTGTGAGAGCGCGCGAACGGGCCTGCTCCCCGGGCCACGCGAGCGCGAACCGCTCCTGGGTGATGATCGCGATATCGCCGTCGGGCACCTGAGAAGTATAACCGTAATTATCCTACGTCACTGGACATCGCCGTCATCCCATCGGACGATCCATTACGTATAACATTACGTTCACCTGAACGTAATGAAATGACTAAGCTGAGAACAGCACCAGGACAAGGCGCATGAGGATGAGGACGTGACCGAGCAGCCGACGGCGACAGCTACCTGCAAGTACCCGGGCTGCGAGGATCCACCCGAGCGGCCCACCGGCAAGCCGGGCCGGCCGCCTGAGTACTGCGCCGATCCCGGCCACGATCGCGTCAGCGCCTGGCGCGAGCGGCGCCGGCTCGAAGCCGGGCAGTCCGGGCTGCTCACCACCGACGCCGACACTGCCCAGCCCGTCAGCATGGCCAGGGTCTTCGGCGCCCAGCTCCTCCGCGACGTCACTGCCACGGCTGACCGGCTGGCGGGTATGGTCACCCAGTTGCATCAGGCGATCGCGGTCGCGGGAGACCCGATCGCCGCCGAGATCGAGATCGAGGCGATCCGCGCGTCCGCCGAGCAGCGCTCGGCCGAGGCCGAAGCCGCCCGCGCCCGGGCCGAGCACCGGGCGAACGCCGCGAACCGGCTGCGAGCAGCCGCCGACGATGCCGCCGAGGAGATGGCCGAGCGGCTGGACGCTGCACGCAGCTCCGCCGACGAGGCCAGCCAGCGGCTTACCGAGGCGATCGCTGCCCACGACGCAGAGCTAGCCCGCGTGCGCGAGGAGGCAGCCGACCGGATAGCGGGCCTTCAAGCGCAGCACGACCAGGCCCTCCAGCGGGCTCAGGCCGAGGCCGACCTGGCCAGCGCCGCAGCCGATACCCGCGCCAGGGTTGCCGAGGAGGAGGCGGCCGGCGCCATCGAGGCGTCCCGTGCTGAGGCTGCCGCCCAGGTCGAGGCGGCGCGAGCGCAGGCGGGCGAGGCCCGCGAGGATGCCGCCCGCTACCAGGCTCAGGCCGTCGCAGCCGACCGGCGCGCCGACGCGGCGGACAACCGCGCGGAGGTGACCCGGGCCGAAGCCGTCCGGACTGTCGAGCAGGTCCGGTCCGGCACCGAAGCGCAGGTCCAGGCAGCCCAGGCGCTTGCCGAGCAGGCCCGGCAGGAGACAATCCGCTATCAGGATCAGGCCACTGCCGCCGAGCGCCGCGCCGGCGCTGCCGATTCCCGGGCCGACCTCGCACGGGCCGACGCCCAGGCGCAGGTGCTGACCATCCGGGAAGAGGCTGCCCGCGAGCGCGAAGAACTGCGAGCCGGGGATGATGCCCGGATCCAGGCACTCGACGACGCCCGCGCCGACCTCCGTGCACGCGCTGAGCGAGCCGAGGCGGAGCTCGACCGCCTCCGTGCCGCGGCAGTCCCCGGGCGGTAGATCCGGGCCGCTGAGTGCGGGCAGGTCCGCTCGGTGTGGTGATCGAGGTCATCCCTGCCTGACGTCATTTGATTCCGACGATCATGGAATCGGGTCCAGCGAGCGGCTCGGCGTAGCTGTCGCGGAAGCCGATGTCGGCCATCCAGGCGCGGCAGTCGGCGGCGGTGTAGTCGGCGCCTCCCGGGGTCTCGATGAGCATGTTCAGGCTCATGAGCAGGCCGAAGGTGTTGGCGCGCCGGTCGTCGTCGATGATGGCGTCGTAGACGATGACGGCGCCGCCGTCGGGCAGCGCCTCGTAGGCCTTGCGCAGCAGTGTCAGCTTCTGCTGCAGGCTCCAGTCGTGCAGGATGTGGCCGAAGATCAGGACGTCAGCCGGGGGGAGCGGGTCGGTGAAGAAGTCGCCGGGGTAGAACCGCAGCCGTCCGGCGAGGCCGTGGGCGACGACGTAGTCGGTGAATATCGGCCCGGCGGGGGGCAGGTCAAAACCGCCGCCGGCCAAGTGCGGGTGGCGCAGCGCGAGCTGGACTGGGACGCCTCCTTCGGAGGTGCCGATGTCGATGACGGTGTGATAGCGGTCCCAGGGGAACTTACCGGCGATCGCGTGCGCGGCGCCAATGCTAAGGCCCGTCATGGCGTGCAGGAACTGGCGGAGCCGGTCCGGATCCTCGTAGAGGGCAGCGAAGAAGTCTTCTCCGGCCTTGGCCTCGTTCTGCGGGCTGCCGGTGCGCAGCGCCTCAGTGAGCGAGCCCCAGAACGGGTAGAGCCGGGCGTTGGCCATCGCCAGAAACCCGCCGATGTAGGACGGCCTGGCGCGATCGAGGTACAGGCCGGTCGCCGGGGTGTTGGCGTAGGCGCCGCCCGTCCGCTCCAGCATGCCGAGCGAGACCAGTGCGTCGAGCCAGTCAGCGGTGCCGCGGGCTTGCAGTCCCAGCTCGGACATCAGCGTCTCGCCTGGCAGGGGGCCGTCGGCTAGCACGCTGAACACGTCAAGTTCCACCGCGCTCAGCAGTGCCTTCGACCCCCAGAACGCCAGCCCGAGTTGCATGATCGCTTCCGGGGTCGGTTGTTCCTCCGTCATGTCGTACTCCCTTGGTCTGTCGGGCGAGTCACGATGAGGTTCAGGCAAGGTGCTTAAAACCTGGATGTGGCTTGGACTCAGTCATCTGGCAGCCCCACGTATGTCCTAGCGAACCAGGTTGCGAGTGGCAGGCTGTCGCGCAGCGCCGCCAGTCGGGCGACCCGCAGTCTCATCTCGAATGCGGCCTCCCGCCGCGGCCTGTCGTTTGGCAGGTTGATCGTGTGCAGAAGCCAGTCGGCGAAGGCGAGCGCTTGCCACACTGCGGGCAGGCGGCTCGCGGAGTAGCGTGCGAGCCGCTGCCCTCCGTCCCCGCCACCGCAACGGGCGATGATGCCAGCGGCGAGTTCGGCGGCATCAGCCACCGCGAGATTCATCCCCTTGCCACCTGCGGGGGGCAGAGCGTGCGCCGCGTCACCGACTATGAACAGCGGGCCGTGCTGCATGGGGGCGCGCACGCAGCTATCCATCGCGAGCAGCGTGCGCTCCAGAATCGGGCCAGGCACCACTGGCGGGCCGTCTTCCGCCGCCAGCCGGCGCTTCACCTGCGACCAAATCTTGTCTTCTCCCCACGCCAGCGGCCGTTCGCCCCGGCCGTACTGCAGGTAAAGACGGGTCTGCTGCGAAGTGCGCGGCATTTGGCCGGCGAAACCGGAAGGGTGCAGTGCGTAGAGCAGATGAGGACAAGATGGCGGGGCGCCGGCCAGCACCGTGAGCCAGCGGTATGGATAGGAGGTGCGGTATTCCTGAACGGCCGCACGAGGCAGCGCTCTCACGCTCGTTCCTCGGCGGCCATCGCACCCGGCTACGGTGGTGCAGTGAACATCACGTCGCTCCGCGGCGGTGTCGGCTCCGGCGGTCGCGCCTGAAGATGAGGCGACGGTGACAACTGCCGCCGTGTCGTCGTGGATGGCGACCGACTCAGCGGCGGTCTCGAACAGCAGATCGCCCCCTGTCTTCAAGAAAGCGCCGATCAGCTCCCGCACCAGCAACTGCTGTGGATACACCCTGTGCGCGGCGCCGCCGGTCAGCGCGCCGTACTGGAGTACGAAGCATCCACCGGGATAGCGGAACTCGCAGCTACTCTGCGACTGGCCTTTGGTCAGAAGGCCATGGGCCAGCCCGAGCCGTTCCAGGGTGAGAGCTGTGCGGTGCTCGATGACTCCCGCGCGGGCCCGTTGCTCGACGTGCTCGCGGCTGCGCTTCTCAACGATCAGGCAATCGATGCCGGCCTGAATTAGGGCGTTGCCCAGCACCAGGCCGCCGGGACCCGCGCCGATGATCACAACTTCCGTGCGCTGCATCCCGGATCGGCTAGGCCACGGTGCCGATGCCGCCGGGGCGGCGCGGCGCGGCATTCTGCGGAGGATTTCTCCATTTTCGGCCTCGCTCCAGTCGCATGACCTGCGAGAGCGGCGCCATGTCATGGCCGGCGGGAGTTCCACTGGCGGGCTGGGTACAGGGCGCGCCGTTCACACCGACCGCCCCGATTCCGCGTCGTGGCCGAGCAGTTCACCAGCCTGCCGCGGCTGCCCTGATTCGTGCCCGTCCGATGAGCGCTTGCCGGTGAGCCGGTAGAGGCCCAGCCGAGGTTCGGTGGTCACACGGAGATCTCCCGCGGCCGTATCCGGGCCCAGCGGATCTCGCCAGATATTCCACACAGGAGACATGTCAAGGCCGCCCATGTATTTGACGTTGGAGGTAGCGGCCTCATCCTCGCGCTGACCCGTGGCCCCAATGATCGCATCGGTTGTGACGCGCCTGGCGGCATCGCCCGCCTCCTGCATGTCGGTCAAGCCGGTGATGATCTGGGTGAAAGCCTCGACGGGATGCCGTCCGCGGTTTGTCTCATGAACCAGCTGCTCGGACTGGCCGAAATAGTCGTCCACGCCGATGTACTCCTTGTACATCCGCGAGACAAGGACGAGCATTCGCGTGTACGCGCGGCGGTAGGTGTAGTCGAAGAAGGCCAGCGCCTCCTTTTCGGGCATCTCGCCGCGCAGCAGCGTCGCGATCGCGGCGGAGCCGACCATCGCGCTGTACTGAGCCAGGTGCACGCCGGTGGACAGCAACGGGTCGAGGAAGCAGGCCGCATCGCCGATGATGACGTATCCAGGGCCGCAGAAGCGCTCGGAGACATATGAGTAGTCTTGCTCGGCGCGAACTTCGCCCTCGAACTCCGCGCCCGATAGAAGTTCGCGCAAATCTTTCGGCACGTCGACCAGCGCCCGGTAGTACGCGTCGAGCGAGTCGTGCTGCGCCCTGCCTTCGGCGAAGCGCTTCTTATGGGTGACGAAACCGACACTCCAGCGATCGCCGCCCAGCGGGATGTGCCAGTACCAACCATCAGGAGAGGAAACGACGTTAATGGCTCCCTCGGGGCTGCCTGGCAGTAAACTCGCGCCAGTCCAGTAACCCCAGATTCCGACGTTCTGAAACAGATCATGCGGTGTCCGCATATCGAAGTGACGTTTGGAGAGCACGCCGGCGCGGCCGGAGGCATCGACGAGGAAGTCGAAGGAGGTAGTGCGGACGTGGTCGCGGTCGCCGCGCTCGCTCCACCGGCACGACACAGCGCGATCGCCGTCGAAGTCGACGCCCTGTACGCTGGCGCCCTCGATGACGACGGCGCCTTGCTCGCTGGCGTTGCGTAGCAGGATGTTGTCATATTCAGCTCGATCGACCTGCCAGGACCAGGCGTTCGGGTCGACTAGCTTGGACCAGTCCAGCAGCCACTTGTCCGATTCCCAATGGAATACCGCGCCGCGCTTGCGCTGGAAACCGTGGGATGCGACCTTGTCGAAGGCGCCTGACATGCGGAGCACGGGGAGGCAGGAGGCGAGCAGCGACTCGCCGATGTGGTAACGCGGAAATAATTCACGCTCCAGGAGCAGGACGTTTAGTCCCGACCTCGCGAGCATGGCCGCAGCCGTCGATCCGGCAGGACCGCCACCGACCACGAGAATCTGAACGTGCTCTGGAGCATGCGAGGTGCCGATAATTCCCGTCATACTAGTGCGTCCTTCCTGAAATGCCTCGAAAAGCCCTTCTTAAAAAAGGCCCGGAAAGCCTGCGAGATGAGTTCTGAGCGCGGAGTAGTGACGTGTTTCCTGCAGCTCAGCCTTCCGCGGCCTTTACACTCTCCAAACCCAGGTAAGGTGAAGTGATCAGTCGGTACTCGGAGGATGCCGCGTCGCGCAGCGGATTCTCCAGCACTGAGGAAACGTCGGGCATGCCCGGGCCGTCTGCTGCGGCGATGGTCCTGTTCTGCACGCCCAGCGCCTCGGCGATCAGCCGTTCGGTCGGCACCCGGGTGCTAGCGTCGCCTGCCTCACGCAGGTCGGAGAGCCCTGTGATGATCTCCACGAATGACTGCGAGTCCGCGGCGGCGTCGGCCCCGTCCGCTTCCGCCCCGACCAGGCGATCGGAGACGCGGAAGAAGCCGTCCTTGCCGATATAACGCTCATACATCACGTTCACCAGCGCGAACAGCCGGGCGTAGGCTCGGCGGAAGGCGAACTCGAAGAAGTCATTCGCGGCGTCCTCGGTCACGTCGCCGCGCTGCACCGACGCGATACACGCCGCGGCATTGAGCGCGCTGTAGACGGCTAGGTGCACCCCGGTGGAGAGCAACGGGTCGAGGAAGCACGCGGCGTCGCCGATAATCATGTAACCGGGGCCGCAGAATCGATCGGCGGTGTAGGAGTAGTCGGTTTCGACACGGGCGGAGCCGAGACAATGCGCCTCGTCGATCAGCCCGCGAACGGTCGCGGACTCTTCGATCAGGGCGTGATACATCGCGTCCAGCGAGTCGAAGCTGGGACGCCGTTCGCTGAATCGGTCCTTGCGGGTGACGAAACCGATGCTGGTGCGTCCGCCCGCGAGCGGGATGATCCAGTACCAGCCTTCGGGAGAGGAGATGACGTTAATGCCGCCCTGGGGCGTGTCCGGCAGGGTGGCGGTGTCGCGCCAGTAGCCCCAGATCGCGATGTTGCGCAGGGTCGGCTCGGGGCGCCGGGTGCCGAAGTGGCGGACGCTGAGCAGTCCGGCCCTGCCTGTGGCGTCGATCAGGTGGTCGAACCCGTCGATGGTGTAGGGCTCGCCGTCGTCGGGGGCGCACCTGACGGAGGTCGGGCGTCCGCTGGCGAAGGACACTGCTTTGGCGGTGACGCCGGTGCTGACTTCAACGCCGCTGGCCCTGGCGTGGTCGAGCAGTAGCTGGTCAAGCTCGGCCCGGTCGACCTGCCAGGAGTTCACGCCCATCTGGGAGTACCAGTCGAAGAACCATGCGTCGGAATCCCACCGGATGACTCCGCCGTGTTTGAGCACGAATCCGTGCGTGTCCAGCTTCTCGGAGATCCCGATCGCGTCGAAGACGGTGCGGCAGGATGGGGTCAGCGACTCGCCGATGTGGTACCGCGGAAATCGTGCGCCCTCGATCAGACGGACCTTCAATCCCTCGCGGGCGAGCGCCGCGGCCGCAACCGAACCCGCGGGTCCGCCTCCGATGACCAGGACATTCTGTTCATATTTACCGGGTGTCATAGTCGGCTCCGCACCTTTCCCAGTCATTGAACAACATTTTGGTACCCAATTAACGTTTACCAGGCGACCGCGTTGTCGCGCCGAATCGATGCCGGCGCCTCCTGGTCAGCGAATTGTCTTCAATGTCCTGTCGAGCCGATGAGCGTGATCTTCAGCGACAGCCTGCAAAGAGGCATTCATCGGCGCGTGAAGTACCCGCCCGCTTACCGCCGCCACCGCCACCGGGGCCGACCCGCAGCCGAGGCGAGGGTCGGACCCACCACAGTCAGCCCGCCGACCGCCGCCGCCGTCATCGCCGCCACAGATGTCGAACTCGCACGGAGGCCTCCTTCAGCTAATTTGGTCGTTTCAAATGTTGTAACCTTTCAAGGAAGGATCCGTCAAGATGGTTACGGCAGCTGTGTTTCGTGATCACTGCGCCGTATCGGCTGAAGGCGCTCCAGCACTGGTGGGCCGCGCCGGTTTGGCGACGCCACAACCAGTACCAGGCCGGGCAGGGACGATCCCTCCGCCGCAGAGCGGAAGATGATCGCCCTATTCCCCAGCCGGGTCGCCAACCCCAGCCGACACGCCGAGGTACGGGCCGGGCTGGGCCAGATGCGTGCCGCGCTAGCTAGTGACCAGGGTCAGCGAGTACGAGTGCTGCTGCTCGCCGCTCAACCGGAGACTGGTCGGATCAGCTTGGTGTCCGCGAACCCGCAGTGTGGGATCTTATCCAAGCCGCCGGTGCCCAGTCGCCCGCCGGTCCCTTCGCGGCAGGACTCCCCGTGGAGGACGTGGCGCCCGGAGCCGGCATCACGCTCGCAGAATCCACATCGGCGAGGTTGATCTCGTCCGCGTCGCGTTCTGCGATCCGCGCGGCCTGGCCAGGTCAAAGACGGTCACGGCGAGCACCTTCGCAACCGTCCTGCGTAACGGCATGGATTTCAGCGCAGGACCTTTCCTCTTCGATACTGGACATGCCGTCGTGGTTGACTTCCTTGCCGATCCTGGCGGGGGAGTCAGCGAACTCGCCGGAGCCGGCGACTTCGTGCTCGTCCCCGATCCCCGCACCTGCGAAAGAACCCGACTTCGTACTCTCCGACGACGCCGGGTTCCCGGGCTTGATTGGCCAGGCCATGGACCTGGCGATGGCCGCCCCCGACCTGCCGTCGGCCGTCGACGCCCTGCTGACCCTCCGCCAAGGCCGCTGGGCGCTCGAGAGCGATAAGTTGGCGTCACTTGTCCCGTCGCGAACCCTCAAGGAGCACTCGTGCGCACACTCGGGCTTCGCCAGGCCGCGATGGCAACCCTGATCGTATTCGCGGCCGGAGCCGGGTCGGCCGGAGCCGGGCCGGCCGAAGCCGCCGGCGCGGTCGCCAGCCGGCTGCCGCCTTCGGCAGCCGGGCGCTATGCCAGGATCACTGTCCGGGGCGGCACACAGGTACAGGCCACTGGCATTTCCGACTCGGGCGCCATCGTGGGCTGCTATCAGAGCGCCCATGGGCAGCGCGGGATCATCGACCGGCGGGGGCGGATCTCTACCATCGCCGATCCAGCCGCTGGCTCGCATGGCGGCACCTGTGCGCTCTCCATCAATGACGCCGGCGTGATTACCGGCTGGTACGCACGACCCACGGGACCAACGCGCGGTTTCATTGACCGGCACGGGACATTCACGTCGATAACGGCGCCAGGAGCGGGCACGCGTACCGGGACCGGGACCCTGGCTATCGGTATCAACGATTCGGATGTCATTGTCGGCTTCATTATCAGTACCAGGTTTGAAGGCGAGCACGGTTTCGTGCTCAAGAAAGGCAAGTTCAGCCTCGTCAAGGTTCCGACCGGCACACACTCCTCTGTAGTAGCCGCAGTGCTGAACGGCATCGCCGACGATGGCACGATCACCGGCTGGTACCAGGGCGCGAAAGATATCGCACACAGCTTCATCGACCGCGCGGGGACGTTCACTGCGATAGCCGTACCGCATGCCGTTCAGACCTTCGTGGCCTGCATCTCCGCAGATGGCCACGAGGCAGTAGGCATCTACACGACCACCAGGAACGGGACGGTCAATCACGGGTTCAGCTACCGCTCGGGGATCTACCGCACCATCAACGACCCGGCCGGGATCGCGGGAACCTCGCCGCAGTGCGTGAACAACGCAGGCGTCGTGGTCGGCTACTACAACTTCAAGAAGCATTCCACAGCCACTCGCGCCTTCCGGTTCACGCCCCGCGGCCCGGCCACGACCGCGAAACGGTAATGGCGATCCGTGATGGGTTCACGGTGACTTCCTGGCGGGATGGAAACAGCAACCCATGAGGGCGCCGGAGCCCAGGTTCACGACACCAGCATCGGGATCGCTCGTGCCGCGCAGCAGGCAGCCGCCGTAGCCGTCGGACCCAGTCGCCGCCGCGTCGACGAGGAAGATCCCCCAGTTCAGGTACATTTCCTCGAAGCCAATCGGGCTGCGGCTCGGGAAGGGCTCCGCCACCGGCTGCACCCGCTGCTGGATAATATGCCCGCCCTGCGCGCCAGCCTTGAGCTTCGCGCACCACTCCTCGGGTGCCACTGTCCAGCCGGCCACGATCCCGCTGCCGCCAAAGTCCAGCGTCGGCTTGAGTATCAGCTCGTGCTGGTTGGCCACGGCGAAGCCCGCAAGATCCACATGCTCGCCGTCCGGCCCCCGGCCGGCGCCTCGCAGACGGCTGCTCCACGGCACGACACGCTCCAGGCATGCACGCTCGGCGTCAGAGAGCTGCGCCAGGTTCCGCTCATCCCAGAGCATCGCCATCGCGCCCTTGCTCCCGTAGGTCTCGACCCCGAGGTGGACGAACATCCCGACTCCACCCGACTCCATGGTGCGCAGAATTGGCTCAAGCAGGTCGGCGTCCTCTTGGGTGGCTATTTCCTTCACCGCGAAGAAGCGGTAGATAATGTCGATGGCCCGGCCGCCCACTTCCAGCCGCCCGTCCCGCTCGCGCAGTTGCCCCACGTGGCACGGCACGGCGTCCACGCCCATCGTGGCCATCAGCGCCGCCATGCCGCGCAGCCGGCCCTCGTAACTCACGAAGCTGGCGGGCCAGTCCACCAAGCCGACCACCGGCCGGTCGCCGCGCACGAACGCGCCGCACTCAGCCAGCATGGTGTCAACCAGGCAGCGCAGCGTGTCGGTGTACTCAAGGTGGTGATCGGCGACGAACTCCCTCAGCACGGGGTGGCCGAGCATCAGGCGGCTGATCTCCGCGTTCTGGAATCCGCCGAGACAGCTGGTCTGGTTGGATTCCAGTATCCTGAACCCCTCGGCCGAGCGATACAGGTCGAAGCGGCTCAGCATCGGTGAGGCGCCATGAAACGACCGGGTGGCGACCGCCTGCTGGACGGGCAGGATACCTATCTCGCGGACAAACCGCGTGTGGCTGCCGCCGAACAGCCGCTGTGGCAGCGCGGCCAGCATTGCGTGGACCGTGCGCAGGTCGGCCACCAGGTTGGTCAGCTCCGCAGCACCGAGAAAGGCCGGGGACGGCAGGAACTGGTCCCTGAAGGCATCCGCGAGCACCTCGGAGGCGCGCACGGTGGCGGTCAGCTCCTCGATCGGCACACGGCGATCGGCCAGCAGGCGCAGGTAGGCGTGCGACAGTTCAGCCCCGGTCAGGGCGGTGTTCCCGGAATAATGAGCTTCGACCTTGGTTTTCACAGCAATGCATTCCTTCTGGTTTCACCCGGGAAGGGCAGCGGATGGCCCGCGTAGCGGGCTGGATTAGTGTGCGTCGTCGGCTTCTAGGAACCCGGTGATCCACTGCCGCCGCGCCCCGACGATTAGCCGGATGGTGAGCAGCAGGATTACAGCCGCCCCGAGCGCGTAGACGCGCGGCGGCCCGAGCGTATCGGCGATCAGTCCGGCCAAGGTGGCGCCGATGGGAATGCTGCCCCAGGCCACAAGCCGGTACATGCTGTTCACACGGCCCTGAAGGTTGCTGGGGATGAGGGTCTGGCGCAGGGCGAGCACCACGACGTTGAAGGTCACGGTGCCGTACCCGCACAGTGCCATCGCCACTCCCGCCGACCAGCTCCACGAAAGCAGCCATAACGCCAGGAAGGCGGCAAACTGCATGATCCCCACCGCGGCCAGGGCCCACTCGCGGCCGATGCGCTCGATCAGGCTCACCGAGTAGCGCGAGGCAGCGACGGCCCCGACCGCTGTACAGGCCAGGAGCAGGCCGTATCCCAGTGGCCCAAGTCCAAGCACGCGGTGCGTGTAGACGACGAGGACCGCTAACGCGCCCGATAGCACCAGGTTGGATAGGCCCGATATCACGTTCAGATTGAGCAGCAGGGAGTGGTGCAGCAGCCATCTGATGCCGATTCCGATGTCTTTCATCAGCCCGGCAAGGATGGGCTGGGGCTGCTCACCAAGTTCAGCCGGGGCGGCGGCCTGCGGGGTCATCAGGCGCAGCCGGGACAGCATCAGCGCGGAGACCAAGAAGCTGACCGCATCGACCCCGAACGGGAGCGATGGCGCCAGGACGAACAGCGCGGCCCCGCACAGCGGCCCGAGGAACTGCACGGCCACGGTCTCGGCGGCCCCCAGTCGCGCATTGGCTGCCGCCAGTCGGTTGCGCGGCACGAGGAACGGGGTGATGGCCTGGGTGGCGTTGCGGAAGAAGGTATCGAAGGCTCCAACGATGAAGAAGCAGCCGTACAGCGCGGCCAGCGGGACCTTAGAGGTCGCCACGGCCAGAGTGAAACCCAGGAGGACACAGCCCCGGATGAAGTCGATGATCGCCATGGTGCGCCGCCGGTCCAGGCGGTCGACTAACACTCCGACCGGGAGCCCGAAGATCGCGTAGGGCAGCGTCAGGGCGGTGGTCACTCCAGCGATGAGCTGGGGATTGCTGGTAAGCGTGCTGGCCATAAGCGGGGCGGCGGCCAGCGCGACGCCGTCGCCGACGGCGGAGCTGGTTGAAGAGGTCCACAGCTTCACGAAGTCGCGGCCGAGCTTGACCTTCGCCGCCTGATCGGCGCTCGCCACCCCGCTCGCGGTATTCGGTGCCGACGCGCCCGTATTCAAAGACGACTCCTCAACCACTGGGGCTGCCGGCGCTCTCGGCCACCGCCCGGAAGTACGAGACCTGAGTAAAGACGAGAATCGACAGGGTAAGCGATGACGCCAGTATCGACTATGGAGATTAGATCACAGAATAAGATCGAAGTGTCCCTTGCCTGGGGAGAGATGACCTAGCCTGCCGGGAGTCCGGCTACGCTCCCAGCACCACGAACTGGGCTCCTGTTGTGTTGAGTGTCTGCCAGCCGGGCACGGGCGCGAGGATCGTCACGTGCTGCGCGCCGTTACCATACCTGGCAGCTGAGCGAATGCGATCTGTCGGACGGCGACTACGAGGCCACGGTCGGGCGGGCGGCGCGCACGACCACTTTCGTCCTGAATCTTCGCGACGCGCCGGCGGGAACCCGCTTCACCTTCAGCTATCGGATCACGGCGACCGACCCGGATCCGCTCACGCTGCTGCGAATCGGCCAGTCGGTGAGGGTCCACGCCACTTCAGCGCCGACCGCCCGGGGCGCCGCCGACGGGCAAGGAGCCGCGGGAAGCAGCGACGTGCGCGTCTCGGTGCGCAGCCTGTCTGCCGCCGAGTTCACGGCGATGACAGGGCTTTCGCCGACGATGCTCCAGGAATACCAGATAGTCAGGGCGGAGTCGCTGCTGGCCAGCCAGGCGGAGCGCCCGGACGAAACGCCGACGGTCGGGCTAGGCGCCGCCGGGCTGGGTCCGGCCGGACTCGGCGCCTGGTCAGCGACGCCGACGCCGATGACCTTCGTCCCGCCGAACTCGACCTTCCTGCTCTGGACTGAGGGTCACCTATCACTTGGCGCGAATGTGAACGGATCGCTAGTGGTACGTGGGTACCGAGGCAACCTTGCCTGGTACCTGGGCGAGATGACCCCGGGCATCGGCCCGTGGTTCACGCGCCAGCTCGTCACCGGAGTACCAGGCGGGTGGCAGAACGACCTGCTCTTCCCCAGGCTTGCAGGCGTCGGATACCCGCAGACGGTCATCTACTTGCCGACGAGCGCCGACGGGGCCGAAGCGTTCGCGAACGAGATCAGGAGCTTCGAGGCGGGGCGGGGAGTACCGCTACTCTCCGCCCCGTCCGCCAGGCACGCCGGGGGCCAGACCGACTGAGACAGCTCTCTACGAGCAGCTCTACGGCAGGGGCGAGCCGGTGATCGTGCAATGCGGGAACAACTGCATCACCGTTCCGGCCAACCTTGCCGAGAGGGCGATCGGCGTGCGCCCGAGCCTCACAGTGGGCGGGGAGCACCTCGATATCGCCAGCGGGACCTACCAGCCATCGGGTCGCGTCGATCTGTTCGAGGCCGGCCGTGCGCCGCGGATGCGCCAGTTCATGACCGCGCCCGAGGGTTTGCCGACCGGAGCGGTGGGCTCACCCTCACGCCTGGCGCCATGCGCGGGATGGCGTTTATCCGTGTGGGTGGCACGATCGCGCTGGTCTACGGTGTCTACCACACCTCGGCGCATCTGGCAGACACCTGGGGAACGCCTGAATTCCCTGCGGCCGCCGGCGAGGAGGCCGGGGGGTGGGCGGGTGGCCTGCTCGGCTCTCGGCGGTGCTATCGGAGGCGCGATCGTGTGCGCTCCCTCCGGTCCCGTCGACGCGGTGTGCGTTGTCGGGGCTTCCTCGGCGGCCTTCTCTTCGGTGCCGTGCTCGGCACAGCAGGTGCGGCCGGCGGCCACTACGTCGGCGAGACGCTCGGCCGGACAGGCTCATCGCAGCGACTCGCGAGGCGAGTGCAGGCCGTCAAAGAATCGACACCGCACCCGGCCAGTCGCCAGCCAGCCCCCCAGGCCATCCGCAACGACTACACCTGGCTCCCCGGAACCCCAGCCAACCTCCGGCTCCTGACCACAAATGCAGCCATCCCCGCCGGCTTCACCAAAGTCACCTAGGGCCGATGGGGTCTAGTCAGTTGCAATGCGCTCCGCAGCCGGATGGAGTCGCCGCAGTAGCGGCGGACGCGAAGGTGGCAGTTGCCAAGCCCAGGCTGATACCTGTGGCCATGATGCCGGTGACGATAATTCGGGTGAGCTTGCTACGCATTGTTCCTCCTCGCCTTTCCCGGATAAGGGATTCAGGGTATCAAGGCAAAAGCCGTCCGGCCAGGGACCACTTGTAGGCGGCGGTGGAGGCGACAGTGATGAATTGACCCGATCCCTGGGCACAGGACACTCGCAGTGCGGCGGCAATGCCGTGCATGACGCCGCGTAGGTTGACGTCGATCATCTGGTTCCAGTCATCTAGCTGACCTGCGCTCTAGGGAGCGTTGAACGCCACCCCCGGCACGCTTGCCCAGGCGTCGAGGCGGCCGAACCGAATGGGCGGCCAGGTCCGCGAGCGCGCGCAATTCCGGATTAGCCCCGCCAGCTATCTGCCCATCAGGGAGATCGACACCGCACATTCTCAGAAGAGACTCCGTTGCTCACGGCCGCCAATGTAGCGATCACCTCAGGACGGCGCGGAACTCACGGCGACCCATCTCGGAGCTGGGTGATGATCTTGGTGAGCGCGGAGCGGAGGTGATCCAGTTCGGCGGCGGTGAGGGTAGCCGTGGCGTGCCGCTCCAGCGCGCCGCGGGCGTCGCGGACTGGTTCGCGCACCGACCGGGCGAGGGATGAGAGGTACAGGCGCACAAGGCGCGCGTCCGCCGGGTCGGGCCTGCGGATCACCAGGCCGGCCTCCTCCATGCGGGTCGCGGTGTTGACGATGGTGGGAGTCGCGACCTCGAGGCGGCGGGCGATCTCGCCGGGGGTAAGCCCGTCCTGTTCCCAGAGCACTGTAAGTACGATGTGCTGACCGACCCGCACGCCGTGCCGGCTCATCGCCTCGTCGGCGGCTTCCCGCAGCAGTTTGGCAGCCTGGGTGAACAGGGCAAGCAGGTCGGCCATCCCCGTAGCATAGTCGCTAGCACGCTAGCGATATGTTACGGTGGACACTGTCATTAGCATGCTAGTGAACAGGGGCTCGGGCGCGCCCGGCAAAGCCGACGACAGGAAGGATTTCCATGGGCGAGTTCACCGTCACCCGGACCCTGGAGGCCCCGCGTAAGAGGGTCTGGCATGTTCTCACGACGCCAGCCAGCTTCGAAGGCTGGCTGCCCGCCAAGCCGGGGACGGCGGTGCTGGACGTGCGGGCCGGAGGGTCCTGGCAGGCGACCGTCATCTCCTCCGAGGGCGACCAGATCGCGCTGACCGGCCGCTACGACGAGGTGTCCGAGCCGGACCGCCTGGTGATGACGGTGCCCGGCGATGTGGTCACCGCGATCACCCTGTCTGCCGCCCGGGACGACAGCACGCAGATCACCTACGCCTTCGACGTCGATGAGTCGATGCACGCCGCGGTCACTGAAAGCGTCGACGAGGTCCTCGGCCGGGTTTCGACTGTCCTGGCCGGGATCGCCTAGGAGGGCACGCCGTGTAGGCCGACATCAACGTCCTGAAGACGTTCTACGAGAACCGTGCAGCGGTGGCCGCGCTGGCTCGGCTACCGGCCGAACTCCATGACCGCTGAGCCGTTGTCGCCGGCGATGCTCGGGCTGAGGTTTCCCACCCCGAGTACCGACTTGGTGCCGGTGATCAGCCGGATGGCGTTCGGCGTCACCGCCCCAGAGGGATCGGACGGCATAGGGAACCTGGTCCAGTGCCTGTTCGCGTAACGCAAGATGAAGTAAGTGAAGGCCGGGGTCCGCCCGACCAGCCAGAGCCCGCCATTCCCATCTGACGCGATCGGCCCGGCCAGCTGACCTTTGGGCAGCTTGCCGCCGATCTTGCCCCAGGCGCGGCCGTTCCAGTGCAGCAAGATGACCGAGCCGGTCGACATGGAGTTGTCGGCTGTCGCCCAGACATCGCTGGGAGACTCCGCGAGCATCTGCTGTGCGCCCACGTTCTGGCCGGCGGGCACGACATGCGGTGGCAGCTTGACGACCTGCCACCGGTGACCGTTCCAGTGCATGGTCGCGAAGCCTTTGATCTTGCTGTCGAAGACCCACGCCCACATGTTGTTCGGGCCCGAGGCGCTGGTGGCGTGGGCTGAGCAGTCGCAGTCCACCAGGGCGGGCAGCGAGGATCTGGTCCAGCGCGAGCCGTTGAAGTGCTCGGCGAATGGGTGCTGGGTGGTGAAGTCGTAGGCGAAGACCCAGGTGTTCTTAGGCCCGATCGTCTGCACGTCGCCGGCGGCGATGTCATCGGTGCCCTGGGTAAACGACTTCACTACCCAGCCGCTGCCCTTCAGGTGCGCCACCGCCGGTTCGTTGGCCAGCGCCGCCCACACGTTGGAGGGAGAAGTGGCGCTCAGGTTGACGACGAACGAGCCGGTCGGCCCCGTCAGGGCCACCGCGTGCCATTTCTTGCCGGTCAGGTGGTAGAGCACCGGAGTCTGGGCTGGTGTTTCCCCGCCTGCCCAGGCGGTCCCGTCAGAGAAGCCGACGATGTCGGCGAGGTTGGTGTTGTGGGTTGTGAAATTCTTGATCACGTGCCAGTTCGCGCTCCGCGCACTGCCCAGCGCCGGTGCCGCTGCGGTGAGGACTACCGCAAGCGCTGCCGCCGCGCAACTGACGAAGACGCGCTTCCTGCCGATGGCCTGTACGCCTCTCATCTGACCAGCCTTCCTGCGGCGCCGTATCTGGAGATCTACCGACAATGGTGACGGTCCGCCAGCGCCAGCGCCAGCGCCAGCCTCGCCTAGGCGGCCGGGTCCCAGTCGTCGAACCTCGTCACCTCGGTCTGAAGGCCCCTGCGCCATGCGACGTCGGCCACTACAAGCGAGGCCCGGATACCCGACTGAGGCAGCGCGACAAGCCGCTAGGTCACAACAGCCAGCGGCAGCCGGACCGCCGGGGGCAGCGGCGGGATGGCCGGCCCGGCCCGCAGGCCCTGGATCAGCAGCGCGGCGAGGCGCCGTGAGGCGGCCGCCGCGGCGGCCGGCGAGGTTGTGCGGAGACCGCCGTTGGCCATGAGGACGATGATCAGGTCGTCCAGGACGAAGTCCGGGCGCAGCTTGCCCGCGGCCTTGGCCCGGCGGGCGAGTTCGGCGACCTTGCCCAGTGCCCGTTCCCGGGCCGCGGCGAAGTCGATCGCGCGCGGGAAGGCCGAGACGAACGCCGCGGTGAAGCCCCGGTCTCGTGCGTGCAGTTCGCAGACCTGCTCGATCACCCGGCAGAAGCCGCGCCATGGGTCCGGATCGGCCAGCGCGTCATCGACGATGGCGGTGCAGGCCGCCATCTGCCCGGTGAAGACCTCGGTGACCAGCGCCTCCTTGGTGGGGAAGTGCCGGTACAGGGTTGCCGGGCCGACCTGGGCGCGCCGGGCGATCTCGCGCATCGCGACGTCCAGGCCCCGCGCGGCGAACGTCGCGGCTGTCACGGCGAGGATGCGCTCGCGGTTGTCCCGGGCATCGGAGCGCGGGGAGTGAGGCAAACGGTTCGTCACTGCTCTCACTTTAGCTAAGCGGACGGGGTGTTCCGATAGTGTCCGGCGCCATGAGAGCACTGAGATTCTCCGAGTACGGTCCCGCAAGCGTCCTCGAGGTCGCCGACGTGGCGGAACCGCATGCGGGACCGGGCCGCATCCGGGTGGCCGTGCAGGCCTGTGGCGTCACTCCCGCCGACTGCTACCTGCGCTCAGGCCGGTTCCGCGACATGATGCCGCTGCGCCTGCCCCACGTGCCCGGCGTGGATGCCGCGGGCGTGGTCGACGAGGTCGGCGCAGGGGTCACCGGTATCCGGCCGGGCGACGCGGTCTTCGGCATCGTCGATCTCGCCGGGCTCGGGGGCGCGAACGCCGGGTACGCCGTCCTGGCGGCCTGGGCGCCGAAGCCGGACGCGCTGAGCTGGGAGCAGGCTGGCGGCGCGGCCGCGAACGTCGAGACCGCCATGCGCGCGCTCGACCGGCTGAAGGCCGGGGCCGGCACGACCCTGCTGATCGAGGGCGCGGCCGGCGGAGTCGGCACGGCCGCCATCCAGCTCGCGGCGGCCCGCGGCGCGACGGTCATCGGCACGGCCAGCGCACGCAACCACGAGTTCGTCGCGGGACTGGGGGCGGTACCAACCGCCTACGGCCCCGGCCTGGCCGAGCGGGTCACCGCCCTGGCACCGGACGGAGTCGACGTCGTCCTGGACTGCGCCGGCTCCGGCTCGCTGCCCGATCTGGTCAACCTCGCCGGAAGCCCGGGCCAGGTGGTGACCGTCGCCGACCTGAACGCCGCGAAGTACGGAGTCCACCTGTCACGCTCGGCAGGCCCCGGCGCGGACCCGCAGGCGGTCGAAGGACTGGCCGAAGCCGCCGCCCTCGCGCAGCTAGGCCGATTCACCGTGCCGATCGCGGCCGCATTCCCCCTCGAGAACGCGGTTGCGGCGCACCAGCTGAGCGAGACCGGCCACGCCCGGGGCAAGATCGTGCTAACCCTCTAGCTGTCCTGACGACGAGCGCGCCTGGCGCCTCTTCTTATACTCCTCAATCATGCACGGTAAGCCCCCGTCCGCAGCGGCCGTAGGCCGCGCCGCGGGACTCGCGGGAGCGGTAGTGCAGGAAGTTCGTGAACTGCCCGGGGGGACGCACGCATTTACTTATCTGATCCGGACGGCCAGCCCAGAGCAGGAGTTCGTTCTCCGCGAGTTTCCCCCGGGTGATGACACCGCCCGCGACGAGGTACGGGTTCTGGCCGCTCTGGACGGGCTCGGCGGCCTTGCGCCCCGGTTGCTGGCCAGCGGCTCGGGCGGCAGCCCGTCTGAAGGGTCATGGCTATTGATCTCCCGTCTGCCCGGTGCCGCTGACATCACTCCCGGCCAGCCCGCCGCCTGGGCCGCCCAGCTCGGCGACGCACTCGCGCGTGTCCATGCCACGCGCATGCACCTGCTGACTGGCTTTGTCAGAGTGTTCCATCGGGCACGAAGCGCTCTTGCGTCCGTCAGCGGACCGGCAGCCGCCCTGGTCGCGGCTCACTGGGAATCTCTTGCCAGCGCCCCTGCTGTGCTTACGCACTTTGACTACTGGTCCGGCAACACCGTATGGGAAGGCGGCCGTATTACTGGCGTCGTAGACTGGTCCGGTGGCTGCCTTGCCCCCCGCGGCTTCGATGTGGGCTGGTGCCGGCTGGATCTCTATCTGCTCTACGGCGAGGATATCGCCGACGCGTTCCTGGGCTCCTACCAGATGGCGAGCAGAACCTCGCTTCCCGATGTGCGCTTGTGGGACCTCTGGGCTGTTGCCCGATCACATGAACATGTCGAGTCCTGGGTGCCAAACTACGGCGACCTGGGGCGCGCAGACCTAACAGCTGGTGAACTTCGCAAGCGCCACAGCGCATGGACCGGCCAGCTGATTCAGCGTTCCAGGTGATGGTGCGTCGGGCTGCCTCGGCGTGGAGCGCGGGGCCGGGAGGATCAGGGTCATCACTGGCTCCGTGTACCAGCGCACGACCGGGGATGCTGTGAGAGGCGGGCGTGACCAGCAATTCCAAGATCCCGAGTCACCCGACAGCCTCATTGGCAGCGCGAAGCGCGGCCTCATCGTGCCGAGGCGGGAGCGCCATGTGCACGGGTTCTTCGACCAGGGCTGGCTGGGTGTGTTAGCAGTCGACGGTCAGTCTGGCCGGTGCCTGCCGACATAGGGCGCCTGATGTTCAGGTGCCAGTGTGAATGTGGGAGGCCCACAGAGAGGGCATGCCCGGCTTTCGCGCGCGCAGTTGTCGGGTCGCGTGATGAAGGGCGCGAGCGGCAGCGACTGCGTTTGCGGCGATGCTGCAGTCTCGGCTGACAGTAGCGTAGAAATTGACCGCGATATCCCTGGCGCTTTTGTCGTGGACTGGCCAAAGCGTGCCGATGACCTGCTGGTATCCGGCCAGGTAGAACGCGCCAGTCAGGTGTACGGCTTCGTCGGCCAGATCCAGTCTGGTGAGGGTTGTTTCGCAGGCGGACAAGTAGGCCAGGGTTCCCGAGATCCTCTGCTCGATGATGTCGGTTACGGTCAGCGGTGATACCAGGTGGTCGGCCAGGATGAGCGTGCTGGCGGCCGGTTCGTTCGGGTTCGGGTATGCGTGGCAGGCGAAATGGGCGATCGGGTGATCGGCGAGGCTATCGAGAACCTGTTGCCTGTCCGGGTTGTGGAGTACTTCGCTGCCCGGCACGAGATGGGCGATGGTGCTCGCTTCGGCGGCTGCCCATGGCAGGGGACTGGCTCCTGGCACGTCCGGCGCGGATATGACGACCATTTTCGTGTTCTCCGCGGCAGATGTGCGGCGCGAGTGGCTCAGGCTTCGGACAGTGCTGGTGTAAGAGGAGACAACCCGGTCGAGGACAGCTCTGGGGTGCGCACGGAGTTCGGGGTCGCCACTGGAGTGGTCGCCGTGGTGACCGGCAGCGTGCAGGGGCAGGAAGGTCAGGATTCCCGCGGGACACCACCAGATACGAGGCCATTCTTCGCCGGCCGGCGCGGAGGTCAAGCCCAGGGCTGTCAGGATCGGCCCGGTGATCGTGTCCCACATCCATTCCAGGCTGGCGAGGGCATCGCTGGCCGCGCGGCTGTCGGCCCGGTTCGCCGAGGTGTCCGCTCGCAGGAACTGCTCGGCGTGCTGACCGGCGTCGCCCTGGGTCAGCGTGTCCAGCGGGATTGCCAGCACGGGAGCGGCGGGGTCACCTGTCAGGGCCACGGCCCCGCAGCCTTGCGGGCTGGTGTAAGCGAAGATGACCGGTCCTTCGCCGGCTTCGGCCGTGAGGTCAGGCAGGCTAGGTGCTAGCAGGAAGTCGCTGAAACCGTCAGTACCGCGAATGCGCTCGATGAGCCGTTCCCAGTCAGCCTCGGCGTCGTGACGCACGAACGTGTCCGAGCCGGTCGCCATAAGCGAGTCCTGCCGGTCGAGCCGGCTGATCGGATCGCGGCCGGGCAGGTCGGACCGGCTCAGCAGCTCAAGCCGGCCGCGCATGGCGTCGAATTCATTCGCCAGATCCGGAGCTGACTCGCGCAGCCTGGTCAGCTCGCTGCTGCGAGCGTGCAGCGAGTCTGCGATGAGGATCCCGCGCGTTTGCTCAAGCAACTGCGCGGCACGCTCCGGCCGGCCAGCCCGGACCGCGGCGGCGGCGGCTTCACCGGCGATGCCGGCTAGCCGGCCTAGCTGACGGAGCCGGTCGCCGCGCGCCAGGGCCGCGGGCGTGAGTCTTGGCAGCAAAGCCACGGCGCGTTCCATCGCCTCCAGGGCAGCGGCCGGCGCGGCCAGTCGCGCGAGCTGCCGGTAGGCCCAGATGCGCGTACGGGTCCTCCCGCTGGCATTGCCGGCCACTGCGGCGAAGCACTCGCTGGCTTCTGCGGGGAGGTCAGGGTCATCGTCGTGCTCGGACAACGAGCACAGCGCGTCCCCGAGGCCAGACAGCCGCTCCGGGTAGTCGGCCTCATCCGGATCGGTACCCGCGACGGCGGCGCGCTGGGTATCGACGGCTTCGGTCAGGGCACGGAAGTCCCCGGTGTGCTCTCCGCAGGCTTTCAGCGCGCCGGCGAGATTGAACAGCAGGCCGCCCCGGTAGGGATGATCGGGCGGAGCGGCAGCGACCGCAGCCCGGAAGTTACTCACTGCCTCAGCAAAGTCAGCCGTGTCCTCGCTGTGCTCGGCGAGTGCCAGGCGGGCACTGCCGAGTCCGGACAGGTATATGGCGCGATACGGATTCTCCGCCGGCGTGGCCGTCACTGCCTTGCGGTGCGCATCGATCGCGCCGGCCAGGTGTTCCGCCCGGCCGGCGTGCTCGGCGAGCCGGAAGAGGCCGTTACCCAGGATCGCCTGGAAACCTGGCCAGTCCGGCTCGGACTCGGTGACGGCTGCGACGGCCTCGGCGCTGAGGCCGACAGCAGCGATGAGCAAAGCCGTGTCCTGGGTGAACTCGAATAGTTCCTGCATCGTGTTCGCCGCGTTCACCAGCAGCGCGGCACGACGCGGATGACCCTCGGGAGTCGTGTTGGCGGCGGCGCGGTGCGCTTTGACGGCCTCGTGCAGGTACTTCTCCTCGCCTGTCCGCTCAGTCAGCTTCACCAGGGCGCTGCCAAGGCCAGACAGCGCCGTGCCCCGGTCGGCACCGCTGGCCCCCGCGCCCGCGACGGCTGAGCGCGCGGCGGTGACCGCATCGATGAGCAGCGCAACCCCGGCCCGGCCGGCGGTTCGCCCGGCAAGCGTCGCCAGGGCAGAGCACAGATTGGACTGGTATTTCCAGCCATCGCCGTCAGATCCGGCCGTGATGGCCACGGCCTCCCGCTGCGACTGGACCGCCTCGGTCAGGCTGGCCAGGTCGCCCGTCTCCTCGAAAAGCTGCCGAAGCGCGCTGCCCAGGTTGGACAGGTGCCTGGCCTTGCTCTCCGCATCGCCGGACCCGGCAGCCAGCGCCTCCCTGAACATGGCGGCCGCGGCCGCAAGGTAACTAAGTTCTGACGTGCGGTGATAGCTCTCCAGCTGGGCCAATGCCCTCTCGGTCGGGCCAGCCTCGTCTGCGTGGCTCTCGCCCGCACCACGCCGCCGCTCAAGATGCTCGCGTATCGGGAGCGGCACGATCTCGGGCCTCGTCCGGTAGAGAACCGCGAAATGCTTTACCGCCAGCGCGAAGTCGTGATGATCCTCACCATCACCCAGAGCCTCATACCTGCCAAAGTGAAACAGCCCGAGAAGCGCGGCGGCCTGCTCGTCCTCTTCGGGGTCCGCCGCCGCGGCTAATTGCTCGGCCTCCAGCACTGCGTCCGGAGACAGCATCGCATCAGGGTCATTTCCCACCGCGGCGGCGCGAATTCGAGCCAGCAGCGCCTTGATGGCGTCGTCGCGACTTAGCATCCCGCTTCCATTTCATCGGGTTTCATCACCGCTCCGACTGTACTGATGGCAAGGCTGCGGGCAGCGCGGGTGATCTCGTAGCATCGCATCGTTGGGGCAGCGAGATGAGCCGGCCGGGCACGTCTTCATCTCTTATGTCCGCGAGGACTCGCACCAGGTCGACTGACTGCAGGAAGCTTTGGAAATGGCCGGCTTCCCGGTCTGGCGGGACACCCGCGACTTGTGGCCGGGCGAGGACCGGCGGGCCCGGATCAGGGCCGCTATCACCGGCGATGCGCTCGTCTTCCTCGCGTGCTGGTCCCAGGCGAGTGTCGCCCGCTCCCGCGGGTCAGCAGGGGTGCCGCCAGGGGCAGTGTGAGCATCGTGGCCCTCCCCGTTGCTGTCAGGACAACATCAGGGCGGGCCACGTTGCTGTCAAAACCAGTGACCAACAACAACAGAGAGGCCACGATGCTGTTCAGCATGTTCCGTGGTCACGCCCGCGACCATGACCGCGGAAACCAGCGCGGTCAGTTCGAGCGGCCGGCCTGGTCACCCCTGCGCCGCTAACCGCCGCCCTGACCCAGGCCGCCTCAGCCTCCAATAAGCCAACAAGATCACTGATGTTCCGGATCAGGTGTCGTTTCGCGCGGCGAGGCTGGCGATCTCTTCCGGGGTGAGCCGGATGCTGGCCGCGCCGACGTTGTCCTCTAGGTGGGCGAGGCGCCCGGTGCCGGGGATCGGGAGCATCACCGGGGAGGCTGCCAGCAGCGCGGCGAGCGCGACCTGCTGGACGGTCGCCCCGTGCCGGGCGGCGGTCTTCTCGAGCCGGGTCGTGTCGATCGGGTCGAAGCCGCCGCCGAGCGGGAAGAACGGCACGAAGGCGGTGCCGGACCGGGTGCACTCTGCCAGCAGCGCGGCGCTTGCGGTGGCGTGCACGTGGTACTCGTTCTGCACGGCGGCGACCGGGGCGATCGCGCGGGCCTCGGCGAGCTGGGCGGCGTCGACGTTACTGACGCCCAGGTGCCGGATCAGGCCCTGCTCGCGCAGCTTCGCCAGCGCGGCGAACCGCTCGGCGATCGGCTCGCCGCCGGCCGGGTTCTGCCCGCCGACCCGCAGGTAGACCAGGTCGAGATGGTCGACGCCCAGTTCGCGGAGGTTGTCGTCCACCAGGCCGCGCAGCTGGCCGGCGGTGGCCTGCAGGGCGGGGATGCCGTCCGGCCTGAGCATCGGGCCGACCTTGGCGGCGACCACCAGGCCGCCGGGGTAGGGGGCCAGTGCCCGTCGGATCAGGTCGTTAGCGACGATGTCGCCGCGCCGGTAGAAACTCGCGGTGTCGATGTGGCTGACGCCCAGCTCGACGGCGCGGCGCAGCACCGCGATCCCGTCCTCCGGGTCGCGGACCGGGCCGGTGAAGGTCCCGGTGGGCAGGCGCATCGCGCCGAAGCCGAGCCGCGCGACCGGCAGGTCGCCGCCGATCGCGAAGGTGCCGGCGGCGCCGGCCGGCTGGGTGGTGCTCGTTGTGTCCATCATGCTTCAGAGCCTGCCCCGGCCCCGTGCCCACGGCGAGGAGCTGGCAGGTTGCTGCCATTTGCCGGACCCGGAGACGGGCAAGCATACTGATCGCGTGGCTGATGACCAGACCAGCACTGTGCGCGGTGACGCGGAGCTGATCGCCCGGGCCGGGCACCTGTTCGACGTCGTGCACGAGGATTTTGTCTGCGCGGCCCGCGACCTGGCCACCTGGTCGCAGCCAGAGGCCCGGTCCGCGGTCGCCCGTCGGGTGCTTTCCCCCGGCAAGGACGGCTTCTCGGTGCGCAAGCTGATGAGCCCGCTCGCGCTGGCCGGCGAGGCGCAGCGCGCGCACTTGCTGCGGCTCGACGCTGCGGGCTCGCGCGTCCGGATCAGTTCCGCGCCGCTGCCGCACGAGACGATCATCTTGGACCGGCGGGTCGCGATCCTGGCCGGCCAGGAGTCGCCGCTCGGCCGCGAGTACACGGTGACGACGTCGCCGGTCCTGGTGGGCGGGGTCTATTCACTGTTCACCGCTGCCTGGGAGGCGGCCACCGACCTCGGCGCCTTCCTGCGGGGCGAGGTTCCCGAACTCGCCCCCGAGGCCCGGGAGATCCTTCGGGCGCTCGGCGCGGGCCTGACCGACGAGGCGGCCGCCCGGCGGCTGGGTACCTCGCTGCGCACCTACCGCCGGCGCGTCGCCGAGCTGATGGCCGCGCTCGAGGCCGGCTCCCGCTTCCAGGCCGGGGTGCGGGCCGGAGAGCTCGGCCTGGCCCGCTGACGCGCCTGCCCGGTCACCCTTGCTTACTGGCGTTCCGGGAGGAAGTGCCTGCCGAAGGACCGGCCCCGGCGTGATATCGCGCCGGGGCCGTGCCTGTCAGCTGCCGATGTGGTTCTTCCGGTCAGGGCCCGGAGTCCTCGGCGACGATCACGTCGCCTGACGTGCTGCCAGCGGCCTGGTCATAGACGAGATTCGGCGTGGTCTGGTTGACGCACAGGCCGACCTTATAGACGCCAGCGGGAAATCCGTTGGCCCCGGGCAGGATGGTGCCGGTGAAGGACTGGGAGACCCACTGGCCCGCCGGTGCGGTGAAGTTGAGCAGCTTCCAGTTCCCGAACATGATCGGGCCGGTGCCTTGCTGGTAGCACACGCCCAGCTGCCCGCCGACCGCGAGTCCGTTGCTGCTGCCGAGCGCGATGTTGCCTGACACGATGGCGCGAGAGGTGGCGTTCGCGAAGTTCTCGCTGACGGTGCTGCTTGCCCATTCCCAGGTTGCCGCGCCATTGGGGGGACTGACCTCGCCGAAGAAGTAGTTCACAAGCGTCGGGGGGAACACGGGAGTGGCGGCGGTGATCTGGCTCGATGCTGGCGAGGAACTGGCGGACGCGGGGATCGCGACCGCCGCGATGGCGGCAGCCGCGGCGGCCGCAAGCATGGCTGCGGTAGCAAATACAGCGCGTGCTGGATGTTTCATACTGGCTCCTTCTGTAGCCGGTGATTGATTCCGCTTGGCCTTTCACGGATATCTCGACTTTGGCTAGAAGGGCATCTGAACGCCATACGCGGTGGCCACATAACGCCCACGCGATGCTCACACAATTCGGATTCGCAAGGCACATATGGTAGGGAGCCGAGAGTCCGCGTACGCTGAGCTGGAGCGGAGTTCCGTGTCGCGGAATAGCGGCGGGGCGGGCGGAGGAGGCGGTAAGGCTGTGACCAGTCAGCCGGTGCCGGATTTCGCGGGGTTGCTGCAGCAGTTAAGGGCCGAGGCCGGACTGACCCAGGAGGAGTTAGCCAAGGCGGCGGGCCTGAGCCCGAGAACGGTCAGCGACCTGGAGCGGGGGATCCACCGGTCAGCTCGTCAAAATACCGTGCGGCTGCTGGCCGGCGCACTGGAGCTGACCGAGACGTTGCGCGGGTTGTTCGTGGCAGCGGCCCGCGGTCAGCTCCCGTCGCCGCAGGCGCTGCCCGCTCACCATGCCGCTTCGGTGCCGCGGGAGCTGCCCGCCGATGTGGGCGCGTTCACCGGCCGGTCGGCCGAGCTCGCCAGGCTCGACGCATCGATAACGGCTGCGAAGAGTGGCGCGGCGCACGGCCCGGTAGTGATCTCGGCGGTATCGGGATCGGCTGGCGCGGGCAAGACCGCACTCGCGATGCGGTGGGCTCACCGGGTGGCCGAGCACTTTCCCGATGGGCAGCTGTATGTCAACCTGCGCGGTTATGACCCGGAGCAGCCGGTATCGGCTCCCGAGGCGCTGGCCGGGTTCTTGCGTGCACTGGGGGTAACCAGCCGGGACATCCCGGTGGAGGAAGCCGAACGGGCCGCCCGGTACCGGTCCTTGCTGTCCGGACGGCGGATGCTGGTGGTCCTGGACAATGCCGCCACCGAGGAGCAGGTGCGGCCGTTGCTGCCCGGCAGGGCCGGGGTGATGGTGCTGGTAACCAGCCGGGACTCGCTGCCCGGGCTGGTCGCCCGTGACGGTGCCCGGCGCCTGGAACTTGACGTGCTGCCCGCCGCCGATGCGATAGCGCTGCTGCGCGCGCTGATAGGCGAGCGGGTCGAGGCCGACCCCGCGGCGGCCCGGACTCTGGCGGAGCAGTGCGCCCGGTTGCCGCTGGCTCTGCGGGTAGCGGCCGAACTGGCCGCTGCCCGCCCCCAGATCCCGCTGGCGGAGCTGACCGCCGAGCTGGCCTGCGAGGAAAGGCGCCTGGATCTGCTGGATGCCGGCGGAGACCAGCGGGCCGCGGTGACAAGCGTGTTCTCCTGGTCCTACTGCCAGCTGCCTCCCGCGGCGGCCCGGATGTTCCGGGTGCTTGGCCTGCACCCTAGCCCGGACTTCGACTGCTTCGCGGCCGCCGCGCTCTCGGGAACTGGCGCCGACGAGGCGAGCCGGCTTCTGGTCATGCTGGCCCGGGCTCACCTCATCCAGCCCGTCGGGTCACAGCGCTTTGGCATGCACGACCTGTTGCGCGCCTATGCGGCCCGCCTCGCCAGCGCCCACGACGGATTGCAGGCACGGCAGGCGGCGCGGACCCGCCTCTTTGACTACTACCTCGCCAGCGCCGTGGCCGCCATGAACGTCCTGGTTCCAGTTGAAAGACGGCAATTTGACTTGCCAGCCGAAACGGTCGTCCCCGATCTGACCGGCCCGCTCGCGCGGATCTGGCTGGACGCCGAGCGCGCCACGCTTGTCGCGGTTGCCGCGTGTACCGCCAGGCACGGCTGGCCCCGCACTACCATCCGCCTGGCGGAAACGCTGAGCCGCTACCTGGACGGCGGATACCACGCTGAGGCGCTGGCCATCTACACGCATGCGGAGCAGGCGGCCCGCGATTGCGGCGACCACGTGACCCGGATTAGGAATCTGGCCCGTATCGCCAGCCTTTACAGCTGCCAGGCCCGATACCCGCAGGCAATCGGCCTTTACCGGCGGGCACTCGCCGCGGCCCAGGAAGTCGATGACCGCTCCTGCAAGATGCTGATTCTGGGCGAGATCGGCACCATGCGACTGCAGCAGGGCCGTTACCGCCAGGCGGCAGGATGTCAGGGGCAGGCCCTGGCCCTGGCGGGTGAGCTCGGTCGAACGTTATCGGAAGTCATAGCACTGGACAATCTGGGTACTATCTATCTCCTGCGGGGCCGCTACCAGCGAGGCCTGGAGTACCAGCAGCATGCCTTCGCCATCTACAGGCGGCTGGCTCCCCCCGCGGATGCGGCAGTCTCGCCACCAGCCGACCTAGGTGACGATCGCGACCCGCAGAGCCGCCATCAGCAGATAGTCGTGCATTACCAGCGGCACATCGCTCTGTCACGCCAGCTGGGCGACCGGTACAGCGAGGCTGACACCCTCATCAGGCTTGGCCGGATAAGCCACCGTCTGGGCCGGCATGAACAGGCTCTTACCTACAACCAGGAGGCCCTGGCGCTGTTCCGGGATGCCGGCGACCGGAGCAGGGAAGCCGACGCACTGAACGGGCTTGGCGACTGCCTGCTCGCCAGCAGCCAGCACGCGGAGGCTCATGCCCGCCATGCCGCGGCGCTTGCCCTCGCCCGCGAGGCGGGCGACCGGCAGCAGCAGGGCCGTGCCCTCGCCGGTCTCGCCGCAGCCGACCTGCTCCAGGGAAGCTGCGAGCAGGCCATCGGCTCTTACCGGCAAGCTATTACCCTGTTCAGGGACATTGGCGATAGAGGAGGCGAGATCGGCGCCTTGAACGGCACGGGGGAGTGCCTGCTCGCCGCGGGTGACCCTGCCCACGCCCGTGGCTGCCTTCTCGCGGCGCTCGCCCTCGCCCGCGAGACCGGCGACTGCTACGAGCAGGCTCGCGCGCACCGGTGCCTGGCCAGCGCGCGCCGCGCCGCTCACGGCGGCGAGCAGGCGCATGCGCACTGGCCGAACGCTCCCGAGATCCGCGCCGACCTCGACGTCAGAGCGGGCCATAGCGCGAACGTCCGCTGACAGCTGCTTCGCGCGTTCTACGACGAGCAGGTCGCCCGGTACGGATCGGCTGAATCAGCCGAGATGGACCCGCGCGAGTTCGTTCATCCTGAAGCGGTTTCGTCGTGGTGTACCCAAGGTCCACCGTGAAAGTGATGGCGGGCGAGTGACACAAGCGACGGACTTGACGCTGAAGGATTTGAGATGAACACACGCCATTCCCGCCGGATCACCCGGAAGTCCGCCGAGCAGTTGCTTGACGGCTCGACCGGCCTCGTCGACGACCCGCTGGCTCGTGTCCTCGCCTCCGCGGCGGCGCCTGGGCGTGCGGCCGAGCTAGGCGGCGAGGCGGCGGCCGTGGCTGCGTTCGAGGCACATCATCTCGGTCCCGTCACTATCCCCAGGAGAGGGCAGATGATCAAATCCCCGCTTGCGAAATTTCTTACCGTCAAGGCGATCGCCGCCGCGCTGGCGGTCTGCGTGACCGGTGGCGTGGCGTTCGCCGCCAGCACCGGCGCCCTGACAGGCGCCGCCCCGGCGAAGACCGGCAATGCGTCGGCGAAGACGAAGATCAGCACGGGCAAGCCGGCCGTCAAGTCGCCGGGAACCTCCGCGGCTATCCCGGGTCCGGCCCAGCTCTGCCGCCAGCTCGCCACTCAGGTCGCCTCGGCCGGGACGAGCGCGACCGGCGTGGCGAGCAAGGCGCTCGACCAGACCGGTCTCGAGCAGGCTCTGGCCAGCCCCGTCCTGCGCCGGGTGCTCAGCAGCCCGGCGTTCGCGTCTCTCGTCTCCACCGTGCGGAACGCGACGGCGGTGCCCGACTACTGCGCGCTCCTGCTCAGCCTGCCGGAGATTCCGCAGCCCGGCGACCTGGCGCAGGTCCCGATCTCGCTTCTGGCCGAGATCCTGCCCGACCTCCCGGTCTCCGCGCTGGCGCAGATCCTGACCAGCCTGCCCGCGGCCGTGCTGTCACAGGTTTTCACCGCCCTGCCAGCCGCGACCGTGACGCAGATCCTGACCAGCCTGCCCGACGCGGCGCTCTCGCAGGTCCTCACCGCGCTGCCGAGCGCGGCCCTCTCCCAGGTGCTGACCAGCCTGCCCGGCAGCGCGCTGGGAACAGTGCTGACGGCCCTGCCCGCGACCGGCCTGTCCCAGGTGCTGACGACGCTGCCCTCTGCCGCCCTGGCGCAGGTCTTCGGTGCCCTGCCGACCGGGGCCGTATCCCAGGTCCTGACCACGCTGCCCGCCGCCGCCCTGGGCCAGGTCTTGACCATGGTGCCCACGGCGGACCTGGGCACCATCCTCACTACCCTGCCCGCGGCCAGCCTCAGCCAGATTCTGGCCATCCTGCCGGCCGGCGACCTCGCCGGCGTGCTGACCAGCCTGCCCCGCAAGGTGCTCACCCAGGTGCTCACCACGCTCCCCGCGCAGGGATTGACCCAGGTGCTGACCAGCCTGCGGGCGGGCGCCCTGTCGAAGGTCCTCACCATCGTGCCGGCGGCGGGCCTGACGCAGATCCTGACCGCCCTGCCCGCGTCGGCGGTCGGCACGGTTCTCACGACGTTGCCCGCGGCCGGGCTGTCGCAGGTGCTCACCGCGCTGCCGGCGTCGGTGCTGTCGCAGGTGCTCACCGCGCTGCCGGCGTCGGTGCTGTCCCAGGTCCTCACGGCGCTGCCCGCCTCCGGGCTGTCCCAGGTCCTGACGGCGCTGCCGACCTCGGCGGTGACCCGCCTGCTTGGTGAGCTGCCGACATCGGTTGCCTCGTCGCTGCTCGCCGAGCTGCCGTCGTCGGTGGTCGGCGCGCTGAAGCTGCCCTCCTCGCTCCTGTCCCACCTGCTGGGCTAGGGAACTTCAGGCAGACAGCCGTTCAAAGGGCGGGACAGCGGCCACGCGGCCGCCGTCCCGCCCGTGCCCGCGAGATCGGCTTCCGGTTCCCCGCCGGAGGCCGTCGGCTTTGCTGAGGAGCTCAATGCTGCTGAAGGCGTCCTGCGTGCCCGCGCCCCGCGTGACGCACCGCGTAACAACCCCCTGCGATCAGAGCATCAGATACCTGATGAGACCCGAGCCCGTCCAGGTGAGCCGCGCCCGAGAACGGGCCCGGCAGGCCCTTCCCGCCTGGGGCCTGGCCGAGTACGCCGAACTCGCCGAGCTCATCGTCAGCGAACTGGTGACCAACGCCATCTCCCACGGCAGCGGCCTGATCGAGGTCCGGCTGGCGTACGAGGGCGGGTCGCTGCGCGCCCTCGTCCACGACCAGGGGGACGGGCAGCCCGTCCGGCGGCACCCGGCTGGCGACTGGGAATACGGCCGGGGCTTAGCGCTGATAGACGGCCTGATCGAACCGTACGGCGGCACCCGCGGCGTGGTCGGCGACCGCCTCGGCAAGACCGTGTACGTCACGCTGCCTCTTGCCCGCGACCAGGAAGGGACCCGATGAGCCTGGTCTGCGCCGCCAGCCTCGGACTACCGCCGCGGTTCCCGGGGAGTCTGCAGCGGCTATGAGCCCGCAGAATCGACAGCTGGCTATCGAGGTGGCCACCACGGACCCGGACCTGGACGACGAGCCTGACCAGCCGGGTAATGCGGGCGCCGACGACGACGCAAGCGTGCCGGAGGGATGCTCGGCGCTGGTGATCCGGGCCCAGCGCGGTGACTCCGACGCGTTCCGCGCCCTGTACCGCGACACCCAGCCCCGCCTCCTGCGCTACCTGAGCGCCATGGTCGGCGACGACGCCGAGGACATCGCCTCCGAAACCTGGCTCAACGTCGCCCGCGACCTCGCCACCTTCCGCGGCGACGACGACCGCTTCCGCGCCTGGGTGACCACCATCGCCCGCAACCGCGCCCTGGACGACAAGCGCCGTGCCAGCCGCCGTCCCCGCGCCGTCCCCGTCCCCGCCGAAGATCTCGCCGGCCTGGCCGCCAGCGACGACACCGCCACCTGCGCCATCGACGCAGTCGCCACCGCCAACGCCGTGCGCCTCATCGCCACCTTGCCCCGCGACCAGGCCGAGGCCGTCCTGCTCCGCGCCGTCATCGGCATAAGCGCCACCACCGCCGCCCAGGTCCTCGGCAAGCGACCCGGAGCCGTCCGCACCGCGGCCTACCGCGGACTACGCACCCTGGCCCGCCATTTCGAGCAGGCAGGGGACGTTGTCAGGGCAGGCCAGAACCTTGAGGAGGAATGACCAGCATGAAAAGAAGCCCGGTGCCCCAGACCTGGAAGACCCGCGCCGGCACGGCCCTTTCCCCGGTCCCGGATGAGAGCGAGGTGGTCTGGGTCTACGCTGTCGCCGTCGGGGCTGATCAGGCCAAGTTGTCAGGCCTCACCGGCGTCGCCGGGGAACCGGTCCGGCTGGTGAGTGACGGCGGCCTGTCAGCGGTGGTCGGCTCGGTCAGGGATACCTTGATGGGCGAAAATACTCTCTCCAGCCTCCTCGCCGACCTCAGCGCGATCGAGGCGGCCGGGCGCGCGCATCACCGGGTGATCGCGCGGGTGGCCGGGGACGGTCCCGTGCTGCCGCTGCGGCTGGCCACCGTCTATGCCGACGACGAGACCGTCGCGGGCCTGCTGGCCCGGCGGCACGTGGAGCTCGCGATCATGCTGGAGTCATTCCGGGGCACGCAAGAGTGGGACGTGAAGGTCTACCTCAAGCCGCGGAAGGGCGCCGGCGGCCAGGTCTGGCCCGATGCGGCCAGCGCCGATGCGGCGGGGGGACCCGGCCGGGACCGCGATGAGGTTCCGCGGTGGACGACTCTCGAGGCCTGCGCAGAAGAGCTCGGCCAGACGCTCGGGGGCATCGCGGTCGCCACCCGCCGCCATCCCTCGCCGCTGCCGAGCCTGACCGACGACTCCGGGTGGATAGTGCTCAACAACGCCTACCTGGTAGATGCCAGGAATGTCTCCCAGTTCTCCGAGATAGCGGAGTCGGTCACCGCCGCGCACACGGAGCTGCGCGCGGTCGTCACCGGGCCGTGGCCACCGTATTCGTTCGCGGACCAGTGAGGAACCCGCCGGCCTCGCCCGGGCCAGCCCGCCGGTCAACCGGACAGCGTGCTGGCGCGTCCTATGACCGGTGTCAGCGAGCCGCGCTGTCCGGCGAAGGGCAGCGCGGCGGGTGTCCGATCAGGCAGGGAGCTTCTTATGAGGGCATTGCGACGTCCGGTTAGCTATGCCGTAGCGGCGATCGCGACCGTCAGCGGCGTGGCGCTGCTGACGGCCATGGCCTGGGCAGGTCCAGCCACCGCCCAGGTCGGCAGCGACCGGCCCGCCCTGGCGGGTGCGAGCGGTGCGCGGCAGTGGGCGAGCTTGTACAGCGGCCCTGGCGCCAGGGATGACTTCGCCGACTCGGTCGCCGTCTCCCGCGACGGCTCGAAGGTGTTCGTGACCGGGCTCAGCTCGTCGGCCTCGGGGACGACCGACTTCGCGACGGTCGGCTACAGAGCCTCGACCGGCGCGCGGCTCTGGGCGAGCCGCTACGCCGGAATCGGCAACGCCGGCGGCGATGCCAGCGCGGTCACCGTCGCCCCGGACGGGCGGACGGTGTTCGTCACCGGCACGGCCTCCGGTGCCGGGACGGGCACGGACTACGTCACGATCGCCTACAACGCCAGCACCGGCAAGCGAGTGTGGCTCAGCCGCTACGACGGCCCTGTGAGCAGCAACGACAACGCCAACGCGGTGGCGGTCAGCCCGGATGGCAGGACGGTCTACGTCACCGGGTCCAGCGAAGGCGGTCCCGACGCCAGCGCCGGCGACTACGCCACCGTGGCCTACAGCGCCGCCACCGGGGCGCAGGAGTGGGTCAACCGCTACAACGGCCCCAAGAACTCTGAGGACATCGCCACCTCGCTAGCCGTCGCCCCCAACGGCGCGACGGTCTACGTGACCGGCAGCTCTGGCCTGAACTACGCCACGGTCGCCATCAACGCCGCTACCGGCGCCCGGCAGTGGGTCAACCGGCAGACAGCCGGCGCCGCGAGCTCGGTCGCTGTCGGCCCGGGCGGCAACGTCGTGTACGTCACCGGTACGTCCGGCAGCGACGGCGACGGAACCTCCATCGGAACGCTCGCGCTCACCGCCGCGACCGGCACGCGGAAGTGGGCGGACAGCTGGGACGGTGCCGGCCGGGGTGGCAGCAGGGCCGGCGCCCTCACCGTCAGCCCCAGCGGGCACATGGTGTTCGTCACCGGATCCGCCGCGCTGAAATACGCCACGATCGGGTACGACGCCGCGACCGGAGCCCGCAGGTGGGCCAGCGAGTTCAGCGGCCCGGGCGAGAGCGACAGCGGCGCCCGCCAGGTGGTCACCAGCGGGCAGGCCGTCTACATCACGGGCCAGGCCGGCAAGGACGTCGCGACCGTCTCCTATGACGCCGGCACCGGAGCCCGCCGCTGGTCCCGGCTCTTCGCGGGCGGCGGGACCTCGCTGGCGGTCAGCCCGGCCACGGGGGTCGTGTTCGTCGCCGGATTCACCAGCCGGAAGCCGACGTCCAGGGACTACGCGACAATCGCCTACAAGGGCTGACCTTGCCCGTCGGAGTACGAGCCTCCCGGGCGACTATGAGGTGTGACGCACCCGCAGGTGCGGCCCGACCCGGCGTTCGGGCTGCTGAAGCTGTACGACGATGCCTTGCCGCACGTCTACGGCTACCTGCTGGCCCGCTGCGGCGACACCGGCCTGGCTGAGGACCTCACAGCCGAGTCGTTCCTGGCCGCCGTGGACGCGGTCCGCAAGCCGGGCGCACCCGATCCGTCGGTACCGTGGCTGATCGGGGTTGCCCGGCACAAGCTCGCCGACCACTGGCGGCGAGTCGAGCGGGAGCGGCGCGGGCTGCGCCTGCTGGACAGCGATCCGGCGCCCGTCAGCGACCCCTGGGAGACGGTCGTCGACCGGATCCGCGCCCGCGAGGTGCTCGGCCGGCTCGGCCCGCACCACCGGGCCGCGCTCACGCTGCGTTACCTCGACGGGCTGCCGGTGCCTGAGGTCGCCCGGCACCTGGACCGCACCCTGCACGCCACGGAGGCGCTGCTGGTGCGGGCCCGCGCCGCGTTCCGCCGGATCTACGAGGCGCAGGAGGGCTCGCCATGACTGATCCGTTCGACGCCCTGCTCGAGCCGGTCTCGCCTGTCGATCCCGATCCCGAGTTCGCCGCGCGGCTGCGAACGCGGCTGACCCGGCACGTCTTCGCATCCCCAGGAGGAGCCATGTCCCAGCAGACGGTCACGAGCCGGGTCGGGCGCGAGCCCGACGTGCCTCCGGCGCTGACCCCCTACATCGTCGTATCCGACGCCCGGCGCGCCATGGACTGGTACGTCGAGGTACTTGGCGCGCAGCGCCGGGGCGACCTGCACGTCAACGCCGACGGCACGATCGGCCACGCCGAGGTCGGCATCGGCGACGCGGTGCTGATGTTCGCCGAGGCTTCCGGCCTGTGGCCCGACGTGCCCGTGCGCGCACCCGACTCTCCCGCGACGTTCAGCCACACCCTGCACCTGGCGGTCGACGACGTCGACGCGAGCACCGAGCGGGCCCGGCGAAACGGCGCCTCGGTGGAACGGGAGCCGGCCGACCAGCCCTACGGCCGCGGCTCGGTGATCGTCGACCCGTTCGGCCACCGCTGGATGCTGATCAGGCCGCCGGCGCGGGCCACCAGGCCGCGCCAGGGCGACGTCGCGAACGTGACAATGGTGGCGCGGGACGCGCACCGGGCCATGGAGTTCTACGAATCCGTGCTGCAGGTGCCGTTCTCATCGGCTCACCCCGGCGCGTGGCGCACCGACCAGACCTGGCCGCCGCTGGCCATCTGGTCGCGGCAGGGCGCCGAGCCCGAGGTGCAACTGTCCTACCGCGTCGACGACATCGCCGCCGCGGTCGAGCGGGTCCGGACGGCCGGCGGTCACGCCGACGAGCCCGAGCGCAAGCCATACGGCCTTATCGCCGAGTGCGTCGACGACCAGGGTGCGGCATTCCGCCTCTGGCAGCCCGCCGGCGGACCGGAACGCTAGAACGCGCGATCAGGCCCAAAACTCCCCGAAACGAAAACTCTCTCCGATCCCGGTCACGAGCCGCGCGGCAGCCCCCGGAACCCGTGATAGTTTCCATGATCATGATCGAGACCGTGATCACGGAAGATCACCCAGGTCAGGACAGCAGTGATCTTCCGTGATCATGCCCGCGAACATGATCACGGAACACCGCACCTGCCACCCCCCGAACTGACAGTCCCCGGGATCAAGAACTCTCCTCCACGATGCCGGTAAAGCTCCCCGATCCTGATCACGAGCCGCACGACAGCCTCAAGCACGGGACCTCGTTTCCGTGATCACGCTTCAGGCCATTACTTAGGATGATCGCCCGTGCTAGGGAGGCTGCCGGGATCTTGGCAAGTCGAGCTCCGGCAGTTCAGCGGCGAGACTCTGCCCGGGTTCGCGGAGACTTCCCGCTTCGCGGAGTCTTTTCCGGCTCTGGCGCGGAGAGTTGTCGTTGCGCGGAGTGTTGTCCGCACATAGGACGGTCACCACTCCGTGATGCGAGAACTCTCCGCGGCAACGACGGAGAACGCTCCGCGATCATGCCGCAAACGGAGAACGCTCCGCGATCATGCTCGCGGCCATGATCACTACGGAAGATCGCTCCCGCGCCAGGCGTACCGCCGCTGGCGCGAACTTCTCCCGCCGCAACCCAGCCGGGCAACATACGCCAAGAGGATCTTCTGAACGGGGAATTTCGAAACTTTCGACAAGATCCATGGAATTTTCATGACCAGCCCCGGCAATTTTCAGGATAAATGCCCTGGACACTTGCAGGCAGACTGCGAGACGGCTTTTACTTCAGACAGGCCTTCGCAATTATCTCCGATAGTTTTCGACAAGGAGGACGGTCATGAAGATGTGGCGATCCCGCCCGGCGCCCGACGCGACCAGGCACCCGGGCAGCGCATCACGGCGCCGGATGTACGCGGCCGTGGTCTTAGCAGCCGCCGTGACGGCCGCGGTACCGCTGGGGTTCGGGGGCACCGCCGCGCAGGCGGCGCTGGCGTCGGGGACGCCCCTGCGGACGCTCGCCCAGGCGGCAGGCGGCAGGTACTTCGGCAGTGACATGACCGGTGACTTGCTGTCCCAGCAGACGGTGACCCAGCTGCAGTCCCAGCAGTTCGACATGATCACCCCCGGCAATGAGATGAAATGGGACACCACCGAGCCGTCCAACGGCACGTTCAACTTCGGCCCGGGCGATCAGATCGTCGCCTACGCCAAGGCGAACGGCGAGCAGGTGCGCGGTCACAACCTGGTCTGGGACAGCCAGCTCCCGTCCTGGGTCACGAGCCTGCCGCTCAGCGGAGTCCAGTCGGCGATGGAAACCCACATCACCACGGAGGTCAGCCACTACAAGGGCCAGCTCTACGCGTGGGACGTGGTGAACGAGCCACTCAACTCCGACGGCAGCCTCAAGCAGGACGTGTTCTTCAACGCGATGGGCAGCGGTTACATCGCCGACGCGCTGAGGACCGCGCACGCGGCCGACCCGAACGCGAAGCTGTACCTGAACGACTTCAACATCGAGGGCGAGAACGCCAAGAGCAACGGCATGTTCAGCCTCGCGCAGTCGCTGCTCGCGCAGGGCGTGCCGCTCAACGGCATCGGCTTCGAGAGCCACTTCATCCTCGGCCAGGTGCCGAGCGACATGGAGGCGAACATGCAGCGGTTCGCGAACCTCGGCCTCGATGTCGCCGTCACCGAGCTCGACGACCGCATTACGCTCCCGGCCACCAGCGCCAACCTGCAGCAGCAGGCCAGCGACTTCGCGACCGTGGTGCGGGACTGCCTGGGCGTCTCCCGCTGCGTCGGCGTGACCCAGTGGGCCGTCGGCGACGCCGACTCCTGGATCCCCGGCGCGTTCTCCGGCATGGGCGCCGCCACCATGTTCGACCAGAACTACAGCGCCAAACCCGCGTTCACCGCGGTGCAGAGTGCTCTCGGCGGAGCCGGCGGCGGCGTGAATACGGTAACGGTCACCAACCCGGGCACGCAGACAGGGACGGCGGGCACCGCCGCCAGCCTCCAGGTCCACGCCGCCGACTCGGCCGCGGGACAGACCCTGTCCTACGCCGCGGCCGGCCTGCCCGCGGGGCTGTCGATCAGCGCCTCCACCGGCCTGATCTCCGGGACGCCCGCCGCCTCAGGCAGCACTACCGTCACCGTCACCGTCACGGACGGCACAGGCGCGGCCGGCACAGCCAGCTTCGCCTGGAACATCGGCGGTGGCGGTGGTACCGGCGGTAGCGGCACCTGCCATGTCACCTACACCAAGAACAGTGAATGGCCGGGTGGCTTTACCGCTCAGGCGGTCATCACCAACACCGGAACGACCACGATCAGCGGGTGGTCGCTGACCTTCACCTTCCCGGGCGACCAGAAGCTCACCAGCAACTTCAACGGCGGCTTCTCCCAGACCGGGGAGAACGCGACCCTGGCCAACGCCAGCTACAACGGCACCATCGCGCCAGGCGCCAGCATCACGGACGGCTTCCAGGGCACCTGGACCAGCAACGATACGAATCCGACCAGCTTCTCCATCAACGGCGCCGCATGTAAGTAAGCCCAGCCCGCGATCCGTCCCGCTGGCGGCAGCCGCCCGCTGCCGCCAGCGGGCTTCGCGGTCCTCGCGGGCGGCGCACGGGTGCCCGGCCTGTCAGAGCAGTTGCCTCAGGACGCCAGGCTCGAGGTTGCCTCCGCTGACGATGCACACGACCGCGGTACCCGCCGGTGCGCAGACCTTGCCCGACAGCAGGGCGGCGAGGCTGGCGGCGCCGGAGGGTTCCGCGCCGAGCTTGCACCGCTGGATCAGCACCCGGACGGCGCCGGCGATTTCCTGGTCGGTCACCCGGACGATCTCGTCCGCGAAGCCCTGGACATGCCGGAGGGTGTGCTCGCCGGCGAAGGGCGGAGCCAGGCCGTCGGCGATGGTATCCACCTTGTCCAGGTGGGCGGGCGTGCCCTGCTCGAGACTCCGGCTCATCGCGTCCGCGCCCTCGGGCTCGACGCCCACCACCCGGACGGACGGCCGCTGCAGCTTGACGGCCGCGGCGACGCCGGAGATGAGGCCGCCGCCCCCGACGGGAACCAGCACCAGGCCGGCGTCAGGGACCTGTTCGAGCAGCTCGAGGCCCACCGTCCCCTGGCCGGCCATCACCGCCAGGTCATCGAACGGGTGGACCAGGGTGAGACCTCGCTCTCGCTGCAAGGCCAGGCAGGTGTCGAGCAGGCTGCCGTCGGTCTGGACGACCTCGCCGCCGTAGCGCCTGGTGGCCTCCACCTTGGAGGGCATGGCGGTGGCCGGCATCACGATCGTGGCCCCGGCCCCCATGGCGGTGGCGCCGTAGGCCAGCGCGGCCGCGTGGTTGCCGGCCGACAGGGACACCAGCCCGCGCGCCAGGTCGGCGGGGTCCATCGACAACAGCTTGCTGAACACCCCGCGAGGCTTGAACGAGCCCGTCTTCTGGAACAGCTCGGCCTTGAGGAACAGCCGGATTCCCAGCTCGTCCCCGATGGTCGCGGACGACATCATCGGCGTGGCGTGCACCCGGCCGCCGGTCCGCGCCCGCGCGCGCTCGATATCCGCGAGTTCAAGCAGCATGCCAAACTCTCCCGCTTCGCCTGCGCCGTGACGGCTGGTGAGTTCCAGGCCGGATCAACCTGGCTGGAACACGGTATCCGGCGGGTGAGTTCAGCGGTTCAGCAGGCCGAGGTCGATGGGCAGGTGCGCGCCGGTCATATGGGCGGCGTCGTCCGAGGCCAGCCAGATAGCCAGCGAGGCAACGTGCTCGGGGTCGGTCAGTGCCGATTTCAGCAACCTGCTCTGGTACAGCGGCCCGAGAGGCATGGCGTTGTGACGGACTAGGTCCGCCTCGACGCCGCTGTTCCCCATCGGCGTGTCCAGGCCGGCGGGATGGATGGAGTTCACCCTGATGCCGTACTCACCGACCTCGTTGGCCAGAGTCCCCGTGATTCCGACCACGCCGTGCTTAGCCGCATTGTAGGAGCCGAGGAACGGCATCCCCTTCAGGCCGCACACTGAGTTGATCACCACGATCACGCCGCCCTCATCCTGGCGCAGCAAGATGGGAACCGTGCTCTTGAAGGTGTGCCAGACACCCGTGAGGTTGACGTCGAGCGTCGTCTGCCACTGCTCCTGGCTGAATTCCCAGACGCGCCCCGATCCGTTCAGTATGGCGGCGGCGGCCACTACTATGTCGAGCCTGCCGAGGCTGTCCACGCCATCGCGAGCGGCTTTCTCCATGACCGACAGGTCGCGCACATCCGCGATTACCGGGAACGCCTTCCGGCCGGCCTGCTCCACCAGCGACACCGTCTGCGAGAGGTCGTTCTCCGTCGAGCCGGCATAGCTGTCGGCGGTCTCCACCTGCCGGCAGATGTCCAGCGCGATGATGTCGCAGCCTTCCTTGGCGGCGCGCACCGCTATGGCCCGTCCGAGGCCACGCGCCGCCCCGGTGACAAGCGCGACCTTTCCCTCAAGACTGCCCACTGTTACCTCTCCTTCAGATTCGGATCAGCTAGCAACCACATCCGTAGCAGGGCGGCGGCCGCTCAATCTCGAACGTGTCCGGCGAGCTCATGAGGCCTGCGCGGTAGGCGAACGACACCAGCTGCGCCCGGTCACGGGCCTTGAGCTTGGCGCGTAACCTGTGCAAGTGCGTGCGCACGGTCGTGATGCCAATCGCCAGCTGATCGGCCACTTCCTCAGTTGTCATGCTGTCGGCAATGAGCAGCAAGACCTGGCGTTCACGTGGCGTCAGTTCGGTCAGCGCGGGCCGCAATAGCTCATCAGCGTGATTGCTGGAGCGGCGAAACCAGTCGACCAGCCGGTGCGTGATCTCCGGCGCGAGCATCATCTGTCCCCGTGCGGCCGCGCGGATCGCCGAGCTCAGTTCCTCGCGCGTGGCCTCCTTGACCAGCAAGCCGTTCACGCCGGCCCGGAGGATGCTGGTGACCACCTCGTCGCTGTCATTCATGGCGAACACCACTACCCGCGGCTTTGGCGTAACCGTCTCCTTTCCCAGCCGGCGAATCAGCTCCAGTCCGGACAGGCCATTCAGGCTGAGTCCGGTGACCACCACGTCGAGCTCGAGCGTGCGCACGAGCATGAGCGCGTGGATGCCGCTATCGGTAGCGTCTGCCACCTCGATGTCCGGATCGGCCTCCAGCAGGGTCCGCAGTCCGTCTCGCACGATTGGAAGCTCATCGCAGACCAGCACTCGTAGTGTCACGATCTCGCCCTCCGGGTTACCGCAACTCTGGTGTTAAGTGATACCCCCCAGGGTTACCCAGCTCTGGCTTTGGGTGATGCCTATCTGTGCACGGCTTGGGACTACATAGCTGAACGCGGCTCCGCTGATCCTCCGATGCGCGCCTAATACATACTGAAATGGAGAATAACCGCCAGCGAGTGGCTTGGCAATATACGGCGGCATTTTTCCCGAGAAAGAGCTTCCACTGAAAATCGCGTCAGGCCGGGCGTTGCCCGTTTTGCCGAGGCGGCCCGGGCGGTCGCAGGCGACGTCGTGCCGCTACGTAGCCGGGGGGACGCCGTCCGCGATCCCGGGCGGCAAGATCGTCTCTTCCGGCCAGTGCCATGCGAAATAAGCGACTCGCGCGAAAGCCGCCGAGAAAACCTGGCCGCAGGCCGCAATTGTTGAAGTAGGGGTAATCTAAATGATCACAATGCTGTCAACATCATGATGACGAAATTCTTTCATAAGCGTCCGCGGCGTTGATGGCATGGCCCGTGCGAGCGGAATTACCGTCGTTCCTGTAGCCGGTCGGGTCGCTGGGTTCCCTGAGCGCGCCGCAGGGCCGGCCAGCCCTCCGCGGCCCGCCTGACAATTGGAGCAGCCATGCCATGACCGTTGACCCAGTCGAGCTGACCCGCCAATTGATCAGGTTCGACACCACCAACCCCCCCGGCGCGGAAGCGGCGTGCGTGGATTACATCGCGAAGCTGCTCGCCGATGCCGGGGTGGACACCAGGATCCTGGCGCTCGATCACGCCAGGCCCAACCTCATCGCCCGCCTCCCTGGCCGCGGGTCCGCGCCGCCGCTGCTGCTGCACGGCCACGTGGACGTGGTGCCCGCGGCAGGGCAGCACTGGTCGCGGCCGCCCTTCGCCGCTGACCTGGTGGACGGGCAGGTGTGGGGCCGCGGCTCGGTCGACATGAAGGGCGGCGTCGCGATGATGCTGAGCGCGCTGCTCCGGATCCGGGCGGAGGGCACCGAGCCGGCGGGCGACGTGCTGCTGGCGGTGGTCTGCGACGAGGAGGCGGGCAGTCATGCCGGAGCGGAATACCTGGTCGGTCATCATCGCGAGCTGTTCGACGGCGTCGCCTGCGCGGTGGGGGAGGACGGCGGCGCGTCCGCCGACCTGGGCGGCCAGGTGCGCTTTCACCCGGTCGTCGTGGCCGAGAAGCGCGCCTGCTGGGTACGGGTGACGCTGCACGGGCCAGGCGGCCACGGCTCCCGGGTGGCTCCGCGCGGGAGCCCGGTCTGGCAGCTGCACCGGCTGCTTACCGCGATCGAGGGTGGCGGCCTGGGCGTCATTCCGACCAGCACGGTCCGCCGGATGCTGGCGGAGCTGGCTTCGGCACCCACCCCCTACGCCGGGCCGCTGAGCCGCCTGCGCGACAACCCGGCCGACCTCGCGGCGCTCGCGGACCTGCCCGAGCGGGACGCCCTCTATCTGCGCTCGGTGCTCCAGCACTCGGTTAACGCCACCGTGATCCGGGCCGGGACCAGCACCAACATCCTCCCCAGCGAGGTGGCGGTCGAGCTGGACGCGCGCCTGCTGCCGGGACTGATGGACTCGGCCGGGTTCATCGCCGAGTTGCGGTCGCTGACCGGCCCGAGCGCGGACATCGAGCTGCTGGTCGAAGGCGAGCCCTTGCCGGAACCGGAGTTCGGCCAGTTTTATGACCTGCTGACCCGCGTGCTGCGGCAGGCCGACCCGGACGGGATCCCGGTGCCGATGCTGACCACGGCCTCCACCGACGCGCGCCTGTTCGCCAAGCTCGGCATCGCCTGCTACGGCTGGCTTCCGATGAAGTTCCCGGCCGGCCTGAATTACCGCGACCTGCTGCATGCGGCCGACGAGCGGATTCCGGTGCAGGCGCTGGAGTTCGGAGCGTGGTGCTTCTACGACCTGCTGCGCCGTTATGAGTAGGGCCAGGCAGCACCAGGAACCGAGCACGACCGGGCGGGCGGCGCTGTCCGTCCGGCGGCTGCCCACCGGAGCGGCCGCGGCGCGCGCCGGCGAGCTGGCAGCACTCACCCGGGCCGCCTACCAGGACTCCGACCCGCTTCCCGGCCTGCCGGCGCCCGACGGGGCGCGGGAAACGCCCGGGGCGGTTATGGCCGCTCTGCGCGACGGGGCCGCGGTGTGGGCGGCGCTGGACTCCGGCGGAGAACTGGCGGGGTCGGCGCGGGTGCTGGACTGGGAGGTCAGCCGGGTATCTGTCCACCCGGGCGCGCGGGGCACCGGTGTCGCGCGGGCGCTGCTCACGGCGATCGAGCGGGACGCCGCCGCGGCAGGCGTCCCGCAGGTGCGGCTGAACGCGGTCATCGAGCGGTGCCTTCCCCCGCGTTATGCCCGGCTTGGCTATCACGTGATCCGCCAGTGGGCGAGCCCGGACAAGCCACTGACCGAAGTGACGATGGGCCGCCGGCCCGGTAGCCCGCGCGCCAGCGCGCTGCTGCCCTGGGACGCGGCCGCGCTGCTGCCGCACCGCGCCGTGCGCGCCTGGCTGCTGGACGGGCCGGACTTGCTGTGCGTCACGGCACTGGACACCGATCCGGCGCGGGTGGTGGCCGAGCTGGCCGGCCGGCATCCGGGCACCCTGCTGGCCGGAGTGGATGTGTGTGATGGCAGCGGGCCGGCCTTGCGGCGCTGGCCGGCCGCGCGGCCCGCGGTGCTCGCGCACCTGATGCCGCGGGCCGCCGCGGCGACGGCGTTCGCGCTGTGGCGGTTCGCACCCGGGCACGAGGTCACCTTGGCCGCGGTGACCGCGGGGGTGAGCGTGACGTGAGTGCCGCGGCGGCAGGGCCGGCGGGGATCCTGGTCGATCTGGCCGGTCATTTCGACAACCGGGGCCTGTCCGCGGCCGCGTGCACGAGCAACGGCGGCTTCAACGTGTGGTCGAACACGTTCCCCGCTGAGCAGCTGCCCGCGCCCGGCAGCGAGCCGGTCATCGGCGGCGTCCGGTTCCGGTTCCCGGCCCAGGACTCCGGCGGCGCGGACAACCTGCGCTGCGCTGGCCAGCTCGTCGAGGTGCCGCAGGGGCGCTACGACTGGATCCACGTGCTCGCCGCGGCCGAACGGCATACCGAGGACTTCGTGTACCTGCACTTCGCCGACGGCGCGGCGGACCCGGAGTGGCTGCGCGTGTCCGACTTCTGGCCGCAGACACCCGGCCAGTTCGGCGGGCATGAAGCCTTCCGCTGCACGGTCTTGCATTATCCGCGGCACGTGCAGCCGGACATGGAGCCGGTCATCTGGCGGCACCGCGTTCCTGTGCCGCGCGAAGCGGACCTGACCGCCGTCCGGCTGCCCGACAACCCCGCTATCCACATCTTCGCGATGACGTTGCTGAACCCGCAGTGAAGATCGTGCTGGCTGGCGTTCACCCATGGCGGCACCACCTCGCGGGCTGCCTGCACGCGTGCGCCGCCACGCTGCTGCGCTTCCACGGCGTGCCGCCGCTGGATGCGCTCGGCTCGGCCTGGGGCTTCTACTACCCGCCCGGTGACTACCGGCAAGAGGAGTACTACTTCCCGTGCCCGCCAGGCCGCTCGCTGCTGAAGGCCCTGGCGCCTTACTACCAGGTGAGGTCCCAGTGGTACCAGCCCGCCGACGCCGCCGCGGGCTGGGCGCAGGTGCGGGCACGGATCGCGGCCGGGCAGCCAGCGGCGGTGGCGGTCGACAATTTCTGCCTTCCCTTCCGGCCCGCGTACCACGACGTGCACTCCAACCACCTGATCGTGGTCTACGGCTTCGACGACGAAGCCGGCACCGCGCGGGTGCTCGACAGCGTGCCGCCACGATTCGACGGCGACATCGCGCTCGCGGACCTGACCGCGGCCCGGGACTCCGGAAACCCCGCGGAAGGCGACCGCGACATGTTCTTCGCCGACCAGCGGATCGGCAACCGGTGGCTGGCGGCCGAGGCTGACTCACCAGAGCCGCCAGGCGGGGACCGGATATGCGAGCACCTGCGGCGCAACGTCAGCGGCTTCGCCGCGGCGGCGCCGCACCAGGGCATGGCCGCGCTCCGCGGCTTCCTCGGCGGGATGGAGCAGCGGCTGGCAGCCGGTGAGCAGGTAAGCGACGAGCTGTTCGTCGTCGCGGGAACGGCACTCGCGGCAAGTGCGCTGCACGCCGACTGGCTCATGCTGGGCGGCCGTGTCCATGGCGAGCCGGCCTGGACCGAGCTGGGCCGGCGGGTCGAGCGCATCGCCCATCACTGGACCGCGATCCGGATCATGGCCGCGCTCACCCGTTCCGGCGAGGTGCCTGCGGGCCGGCTGCGGCGCAGGCACCGCGCGCTGCTGCATGACCAGGAGCGCGTGCTCGAGGAAATGGCGGAAATCTCATGACGGTCAGCATGAAGGGCGCCGGGGCGGCGCGGCTCGCGATGCTCGGCGGGCCGCGCGCGGTCCCCAGGGGGCAGCGGATACTGCCATGGCCCGAGGTGACGGCGGACGACGAGCAGGCGGTGCTGCGATCGCTGCGCAGCGGCCGGTTCACTTCCGCCTCGGCGGGGGAGCCCGAGATAGCGGGCCTGGAGCGGGAGTGGGCCGCCGCGGTCGGCACCAGGTACTGCGTGGCGGTCAGCAACGGCACCGCGGCGCTGTCGCTTGCCCTGGCGGCCGCGGGGGTCGGGCCAGGCGACGAGGTGATAGTGCCCGCGCTGTCCTTTGTCGCTACCGGGCTCGCCCCGGTGCACCTGGGAGCGGTCCCGGTGTTCGCCGACATCGACCAGGACACGTTCAACGTCGACCCGGCCGCGGTCGCGGCGGCCGTGTCGCCGCGCACCAGGGCCGTCGTGGTGGTGCACTTGCACGGTCTGCCGGCGGAACTGGACGAGCTGGCCGGGATCGCCGCCCGCCATGGCGTGCCGCTAGTGGAAGACGCGGCTCAGGCGCACGGCGCGCGGTACCACGGCCGCGCCGCGGGGTCGGTCGGCGCGGTGAGCTCATTCAGCCTGAACGTGAGCAAGAACCTCCCCGCCTGCGGCGAGGGCGGCCTGGTCAACACCGATGACGGCGAGGTGTACCGGCGGGCGCTGGCGCTGCGCCAGTTTGGCGAGGTCATCGCCGGCCGTGGTGAGCGCAGCTACATCTCGCACCTGCCCGGCTGGAACTGCAAGCCGAACGCGATCCAGTGCGCCTTCACCCGAAGCCAGCTCGCACGATTCGATGAGACCGCCAGGGCCCGCGATGACAATGCGCGGTGGTTCCTCGCGCGGCTGGCCGGGCTGCCCGGCCTGAGGGTGCCGTCCTGCCCGGCCGACCGCACGCACGCCTGGCACATCCTGCGGTTCCGGGTCCGGCCGGCGGCCTTCGGCCTGCCGGACCGGCTCGCCGGACCGCTGCGCGCGGCGGTGATGCGGGCGCTGCGGGCGGAGGGCGTCCCCGTCTCGCACTACCAGTTGCTGCCGCTGCCCGCTCAGCCGGTATTCCGCGGGCTGAGGGGAGAGCATCCGCGGGCACTGCGGGTCATAGAGGACTCCTTCACCCTGCAAAAGGCCCACCTGCACCCCGGGGCACGGTCGTTGCTCGGCTGGTACGCGGAGGCGTTCGACAAGGTCTGGCAGCACAGGGAGATGCTCGCGAGCCTGGCCGAGGGCATGGCCTACCAGGCGCCGTGGGAGCAGGCCGCCGAGGTCGCCGCGGCTGAATGGCCGGCCGACGGCGCGGTGCCGTCCCCGTTGCCGGGCGTCAGCGCCGACTAAGGAGGTTGTGATGAGCGAACTGTCCGATGTCAAGCAGGCGCTGCTTGAGGCGCGGCTGCGGCAGGAGCGGGCCGCGCGCGCCCGGCGTGACCAGATCGAGCCAGTCCCGCGCAGCGGCCTGCTGCCGGTGAGCGAGCAGCAGCGTCACCTGTGGCAGCTTGACGAGCTCGCACCCGGCCTGCCGGCTGACACCATGCCGATCGCGCTGCGGCTGCGCGGAGGGCTGGACGTGGCGGCGCTGCGCCGCGCGCTCACCGCGCTGGCCGCGCGGCATGAGAGCCTGCGCACCCGCTTCGGCAGCGCACGCGGCGTGCCGTTCCAGATCATCGATCCGCCCGGTGAGACCGAGGTGCCGCTGCCAGTCTCCGGTGCGGCCGATGAGGCGGAGCTCGCCCGGCTGGCCGCCGACGAGTTACGGCGGCCCCTGGACCTGGCCAGCGGCCCCCTGTTCCGCGCCCGCCTGCTCCGGCTCGCGCCCCGCGACCACACCCTGCTGCTCAGCATCCACCACATCGTGACCGATGGCTGGTCCAACGCGATCCTCACCAGCGAGCTCGCCACCTTGTACCAGGGCGGTGAGCTGCCGCCGCTGGCGATCCAGCCCGCCGACTATGCGGTATGGCAGCGCCGGCGGCTAGCGGGCGACGTGGCGGCGGCCCAGCTCGGGTACTGGCGCGGGCAGCTGGCGGACCTCCCGGTGGTGGACCTGATCACCGATCACCCGCGGTCCTCGAGCCGTACCTGGTGCGGGGACATGCTGGCCCGCACTCTGCCGGACGGGCTCGGGACCGCGCTGAACGAACTGGCCGCGCGGGAGCAGGCGCCGTTGCTGGCGGTGCTGCTGGCGGCGTTCGTGGTCGTGCTGCACCGGTATACGGGGCAGGCCGATCTGGCGGTGGGGTCGGTGGTGAAAGGCCGGTCACGGCCGGAACTCGAGCCGCTAGCGGGATTTTTCGCCAACACGCTGGTGCTGCGCACCGATGCCAGCGGTGACCCGGCGTTCACCGAGCTGGTGGCCCGGTGCCGGGACACGGTGCGGGGGGCTCTGGAGCACCAGGACATCCCGTTCGGCAGGCTGGTAGACGAGCTCAAGCCCGACCGCGATCCCGGCCGCAACCCCCTGTTCCAGATCAGCTTCACCCTCCAGGACGGAAGCACTGCTGGCGGGCGGCTCGAGCTGGGTGACCTGGCAGCCGAGCCGGTGGACATCTCCCGCGGCGGCTCCCGCCTTGATCTCGGCTTCACGGTAATCGCCCGGGACGACGGCCCGCTCAGGTTGCTGCTTGAGTATTCGACGGAATTGTTCGAGCGGGGCCGGATGGCGGGGCTGGCAGAGCATTTCCGCCAGGTGCTCGAGCAGGTGGCGGCGGACCCGGGGGTGCGGGCGGGGCGGCTGGCGGTGCTGACGGCGGCAGAGCGGGAGCGGCTGCTTGAGCAGTGGAATCCGCCGCCGCGCCGGTTCGCGTCGCACGGGCAGCTGCTGCATGAGCTGGTCCCGGCCGATGACCGGCCCGCGGTGCGGTTCACCGGCCAGACGCTGACGTATGCCGGGCTGACGGCGCGGTCAGACCGGCTGGCGCGGGTGCTGGCGGCGCGAGGGGTCGGTCCCGGCGTAGTGGCGGGAGTGCTGCTGGAACGGGGCTTCGAGCTGCCGGTGGCGCAGCTGGCGGTGATGAAGGCAGGCGGCGCCTGGCTGCCGCTTGACCCGGCGCACCCGCGTCAGCGGCTGGCGTTCCAGCTGTCCGACACTGGCGCGCCAGTGGTGGTGACGACCCGCGACCTCGCGGAACGGCTGCCGCCGGAAATAGCGAGGATCTGCCTGGATGACCCGCACGCCTGCGACGGCCAGGCAACCGCTCCGGCGGCCGCCGCCCGGCCGCGGGACCCGGCGTATGTGATCTACACCTCAGGATCGACCGGCACCCCCAAGGGAGTGGTGGTGTCGCACCAGTCGGTGGTGAACTTCGTGTCCGCGATCGGCGAGCAGTTCTCGATCGGCCGCCATGACCGGCTGCTGCAATTCGCCAACCCGTCCTTCGACGTGAGCATCTTCGACATCTACGCGGCGCTGTGCCACGGCGCGACCGTGGTGGCCGCGCCGCGGCCGGTGCTGCTGGATCCCGCCTCGCTGACCGGGCTGATGGCCGGCGAGAAGGTGACCATCGCCGACATCCCGCCCGCCGTGCTGGGCCTGCTCAACCCCGATGACCTGCCGGACCTGCGGGTGCTGTGGGTGGGGCTGGAAGCGTTCCCGGCCGAGCTGGTCAACGCCTGGAACCGCGGCGGCCGCCAGTTCCACAACGGGTACGGTCCCACCGAGGCCACTGTGGCGTGCGTGAACTACCGCTGCCCCCCCGGCGTGATGACCGGCAACCCGCCGATCGGGCGGGCCATGGCCAACCACCGCGTCTACATCCTCGACAGCCAGCAGAACCTGGTACCCCCCGGCGTCCCGGGGGAACTGCACATCGCCGGCGCTGGCCTGGCTCTGGGCTACCTGAACCAGCCCGCCCAGACCGCCGAGCGGTTCCTGCCCGACCTCTTTGGCCCTGCCCCGGGGATGAGGATGTACCGCACCGGGGACATGGTTCGCTGGCGCGAGGACGGGCTGCTTGAATTCCTGGGCCGCGCCGACCGGCAAGTCAAGATCCGCGGCCTGCGGATCGAGCTCACCGAGATCGAGCACGTACTCAAAGCCCAGCCCGGCATCCGGCAAGCCGCCGTCACCATCGGTGACCAGGACCAGCTCGTCGCCTACGCCGTCACCGAGACCCCGCCCGACGAAACCGCCCTGCTCGAGGCCCTGGCCCGCCAGCTACCCCTCCACATGGTCCCCACCGCCATCGTCTACCTCGACACCCTGCCGCTCACCACCAGCGGCAAGCTCGACCACAGCAAGCTCCCGCCCCTCACCCCGCCCGGCGACCAATCCAATACCGCACCCCAGACCCCCACCGAACACGCCATCGCCCGCATCTGGGCCGCTATCCTGAACGTCCCCGCCGCCAGCCTGACGCTCCACGACAGTTTCTTCGCCCTCGGCGGCAACTCGCTGCGGACCGTTCAGCTCCTCGCCCGTCTCAACACCGAGTTCGCGGTCGAGCTTGACCTGCGGACCCTGGTCACCAACCCCGCACTCCATCAACTCGCCGTCACGGTCGACGCGCTGCGCGCCGAAGCCGAGGCCGAGGCGGCCGGCCCTGCGGGGCGGCAGGACGAGCCCGCGCGCCCGTCGCCGGTGATCACCATCTCAGCGCATGGCGCTGGCGAGCCCTGCTTCCTGGTGCACGCGGCGGGCGATTCGATAGTGACGTACCTGCCGTTCGGCCCTCTGCTCGACCGGCCGGTGTTCGCGCTGGAGGCGGCGGGCCTTCATGGCGGTACCCCCGTGGCCGACCTGCGCGAGATGGCCTGGCGTTACGTGGCCGAGGTGCGCCGGATCCGGCCACACGGTCCCTACCTGCTCGGCGGCTGGTCGCTCGGCGGGGTGATCTCGGTGGAGATGGCCCGCCTGCTGCTGGCCGACGGCCAGGCCGTGGCGCCCGTGGCCCTGCTTGACTCCGCCCTCCCGCCGGGGCAGGCCGATCCGCCGCCACGCGACGAGCTGCTGCGATTGTTCGTAGCCGATCTCGCCGGCATCACGGGCCTGCCCGCGCCCGAGCTCGACGTGACCGGCATGGAGACCCTGCTGCCCGGGCTGGAAGACGCCGGGCTGCTGGCCAGCGGGCTGCGGGCCGAGGCCCGGGCCCGGGTTGCCACCTACCTGGCCAACGTCACGGCGTTCCGGCTGCACCGCGTCGAACCGCTGGAGGTCTCCGTGCTGCTGGTGCGCGCGGCCGACGATCACGACGAGGATCTGGCGGCCCGCTGGGCGGCGGTGGCGCTGGGCGGCGTGCGTGAGCACGTAGTACCGGGAACGCACTACACGATCATGCGGGCGGACCGCCTGGCGGCCTTCGCCGGAATGCTGGAGGCGGCATGGACCTCGCGCTGAGCGCCGGGCAAGAGGAGTACCGCAGCCAGGTGCGCGAAACGCTGGCCGCCGCGCCGCCGCCCGAGCCCGGCCAGGAGCCTGCCCTGCTGGAGGTGTACCGAATGCTGGGTGCCCGCGGGCTCCTGGCGCCCGACTGGCCGGAGGAGTACGGCGGGCTCGGACTCTCCCCGGTAGAGAAAAACCTGCTCACGGAGGAACTGGCCCGGCACGGCGTCCCGGTGGCCACGCACACTCTGGCCGTGGACATCGTAGGGTTCGGCGTGCTGCTGTTCGGCAGCGATGCCCAGCGACAGCGGTACCTGCCGGCGCTGGCGCGGGGGGAAGCCATGGCGGCCGTCCTGTTCACCGAGCCTGACGCCGGATCGGATCTGGGCGCGATGCAGACGAGGGCCGAACCCGACGGCGACGGCTGGCGGCTGCACGGCCGCAAGATCTACAACCTGAAGGCGCACCTCGCGAGCGTCGCGCTGTGCGCCGCGCGCACCACGTCCGCCGGGATCGGCGTTCACGGCATCACATTGTTCCTGGTGCCGCTGCCCACGCCCGGCGTCCTGGTCAGCCCGCTGTGGAGCATCAGCGACGAGCGGTTCAACGAAGTGACGCTGTCCGGGGTCCGGGTCACGCGGGAGGACATGCTGGGTGAGGTGGACGACGGCTTCTACGTCCTCAGCCGGATACTCGGCCTGGAGCGCACCGGCATCGAGTTCGAGGGCCGCGCGCACTATATGCGTGACCTGCTGATGCGGCAGGCGGCGCGCGCGGGCTGCCTGGACGATCCCGGTCTGGTCGAACTGGACGCGCGGGTGCGGGCAGCCCGGCTGCTGGCGTGGCGGTGCGTCGAGAACCTGGCGCTCGGCAGTCCAGACGACGTGGCCTGCGCCGCGGCCAAGTGGCACGCGGGCGAGGCGGCGCGAGACGTCGCCCTGCACGCGCTCGATGTCTTCGGGCTGGAAGGCGTGCTGGCCGGCCGGCCCAGCGAGTCGGCCTACCGGGACGCGCCGGGTCAGACGCTGGCCTCAGGCAGCGCGGAGATGATGCTCCGCATCATCGCCTCGACCGGCCTCGGGCTGCCGTCCTAGGAGGAATCGGGGAAGCGATGCAGATCAGCCTGACCGGCCGCCAGCGCGATGTGTGGCAGCGTTTCGCTGAGGTGTTCGAACCCGGCATGCTTCCGGTCCTATGGCGGCTAGGAGACGGCGATGACGAGGTCCGCACCCTGGTGTGGCGGGCGCTGGTCGACCTCGGCGGGCTGGAGCTGTCCCGGTGCGACGAGCAGGTGCTGCTGGCCGAGCATCTCGGCATGGCGCTGCACCGGTCTCCGTGGCCGGATACCGTAGCCGCCCGTCAGCTGCTGGGAGGCGATAGCCCGGCGGGGCCACTCGCGCTCGCGGTGCGGGAAGACCTGTGCGCGGACCCAGCGGCGCTGGCTCCGCTCCCGGTACGGGACACGATCACGGGCGTTCGCCGGTTCGTGCCGTTCGCGCACACCGCGGAGCACCTGCTGGTGACCGGTGACGCTGGCATGGCCCTGGTGCGCTCGGCGGACGCCGTGCTGGTGCGGGAACGAGAGGTCAGCCGCGGGCACTACTACACGGCGTCTTTCACCGGCGCGCCGGTCGTGACGTGGCTGGACCTGTCGGACGTGACGGCGTCCTGGCTGGAAGCGCTGGCAGGCATGCGGCTTCGTCAGGCCGCCTACCTGGTGGGCCTCGGCCAGTCGGCCCTGGACCTGGCCGTGGCCAGGGCCAGGGAGCGCCGGCAGTTCGGCGGCCCGATCGGGCGGTTCCAGTCCATCGCGTTCCGGCTGGCCGCGCTGTCCGCGCGACTGGACGGCGCCCGGCTGCTGACCCGGTCCGTAGCCTGGGAGGCCGACCAGGGCCTCCCGCTGGGACCGGCCGCCGCCCAGGCACTGGCGCACGCCGTCACCGTGGTGCGCGGGGTCACGGCCGAGGCGATGCAGGTGCACGGGGCATACGGCACCACCGAAGATGCGGACGTGCAGCATTTCTTCCGCCACGCGGCGGTGGAAACCGTGTGGTGGGGCACCCTGCCGCGCCTCGAGACCGCCGCGCGGCCCCGGCTCGGGCCCGGCTAGACCGTCAGCCTGTGGGCATACAGGGCCTCGTAGAAGGGCAAATGGTGGCGCAGGTACCCGCCGAGCACCGGGTGCGCCGCGACATTCACGCCATAGTCCTTCCGGTGCCGGGTGAACGTCCTGCTGTCCTGGGCATCGGCGTGCCAGCGCTCGCTGGGCCGCCATTCACGACGGGCACCCGGCGCCCAGTTCAGCGCCTCCTGCAGGAATGCGATACCGGTCTGCGCACAGTACGCCTTCACCACCTCCCCCGGTCGCGCCACCAGGTCCTCGGCGTCGACCACCACAGGCCATTTCCCCGTGGCATCGCGTACGGCCCGGAAGATCTCGTACTGCGCCTCGAAGCCGATCTGGTGCAGGGCGACCTTCGGATTGAGGGCTTGATAGGACCCGATGGTGTCCCTGGGATGCCGGATGAGGAACGTGTGCGTGGCGTCGCTGGCCAGGAACCGCCTGTCGGCTAACACGCCCGGATAGCGCTCGTCAGTGGTGTCCTTGACGAAAACCGGTCCGCGCGCGCCCAGTGCGCGTAACTGCGCGAGCAGTGCCTGCTCGGTATTCGCGGCCGAACCGTCAGCGGTCGACGTCCCGAACTCGGCGAGATAGGAGAATGGCTCATGCACAACCTGGAAATCGCCGCGCCCTGCCATCATCAAGAAGAACGCGGTGGACCGGCAGCGCGGCGCGCTCCAGAGGACCAGAATCCGGGCAGCCAGCCTGTAACCTCCGACATCTACTGGCAAAACATTAATCGGCATGCAAGCCGAAGGGAACCCTTGACCGCCATGCGCGGCCAGCCGTTCTCCTCTGGCGTCAGCTCAGCGTTGAGAAGCCTTCAACGCGGCGGGACGCCGCGTTTACCTTGATTGCGAGAAATTGGACGCGGCGAAGGAGCGCGTACCTCTAATCGGTAGGACGACCAGATACGCAGCCGTCCGTAATGCCGTGACAAGGATTCCGCTTATCACAGGAGATCATGATGCCCAGCTGCCCGGAGTGCGCATACGACATCAGTTTCGCCGAAACACCCCGGCTAATTTCGGCATGAGCCTGGCCTCCGAGGCCCGCGCTGTCAGCCTGCTGCGCCGGATGCTGGAGATTCCTTCCTCTTCGTGCCATGAAGCGGAGCTGGCCCGGTTCCTCGAACTCGCCATGCGAAGGATGGGCTTGCGTTCCCGTATCGACGAGGCGGGCAACGCGGTGGGCGAGGCCGGCCGCGGCGGCGGCCCGGTGGTGATGCTGCTGGGCCATCTGGACACCGTCCCGGCGTATTGCCCGTCCGGTCCGAAGCGAGCCGGCTCTACGGCCGGGGCGCGGTCTGGAGGCGGACGTGCGCCGTGCCCCGTGGACTTCGCCGCCGGGCCAGCGTGAGCGACGTGGCCCTCCATGTTGCTGTCAGCGGTCTTCCCTGACAGCAACGTGGCCCTCCCCGTTGCTGCCGGGAGAGCATCAGGGAGGGCCGCGTTGCTGTTAAAACCAGTGACCAACAGCAACGGGGAGGGCCACGATGCTGTTGGATGCGGGCGCGACCAGCAACTTGGGCCGCCCTGATGCCGTCCCGGGCCGCCGAGCGACGCGGCAGCCACCGGGACCCGTGCTGGTTTCCGTGATCATGTTCGAGACCATGATCTCGGAAGATCGCCCAGGTCAGGACAGGTGCGATGTTCCGTGATCATGCTCTGGACCTTACTACGGAACATCGCACCTGCCGCCCCCGCACTGGCAGCTCCCCGGACTGAGAACTCTCCCCGCGATGCCGGAAAAGGCTTCCCGATCCTGATCACGAGTCACCCGACAGCCTCTATGCGGAGGGCCAGGCTCGCAGCCACTTCGTCAAACTGGCCGACCGCCAGCAGCGGCGGACCCTCGCGGCAGTGCGAGGCCGGGCATGACCGGCTCGGCGGCCGCATCGGCGCCAGCGACGGTGGCCGAGCATTCCCTGCGCTGGTCATGTCGTGCTTTCAGCATGGATGGGCTCGGCGGCGGCCTGCACCTTCCATAGGTAGCTGTTGCGGTGGACGATGATGATGAGAAGAAGCGCGAGGCCAACAGCCGTCCCGGCCGCGTACCACGGGCCGGGCGGGTGCCCGCTTGCGGTCAGTGCCAGGCTGAGCCCGGGCGCGGTGATGACCCCGATGTTGGCGCCCGCGGAGTACAGTCCCATGTTCCGACCCGTGACGAGGGGGCCGGATACGTCGCTCACGTAATTCAGCAGGGACGGGAACACGATCATCTCGGCCGCCGTCCACACGATGGTGGCGCCGATCAGGGCGTAGCCGGTGGCTGCCAATCCCATGAGCCCGAAGCCGAGCGCCGCTAGCAGATAGCCGACCAGCAGGGAGCGGAAGTGACTGACATTCCGCATCAGCGTGTTGAGCGGGACCTCGAACAGGACAACACTGGCCGCGTTGACGACGAAGATTGCGCCCACCCATGGGCTAGCTAACCCTCGCTCGTGAATCACATAGGCACTCAGGAATGTGGATGGCAGCGCGTAGGCGAAGTGGATGGGCAGCGCGAGCGCGAAAATAGTCCAGAACCGCGTTTCGCCGCGCAGCGTGGAAGCAACCAGATTTCCTGGCCGAACGCGAGCGACGCGGTTCACTGAAGCTCGGCTGGCAGGCAGCGCCTGCGCGACATACAGGCCTGCCGCCAGGGCCAGCATGCCATTGATGAGGAACAAGGCAACGGGCGCCCAGACGAACACCACCGCGCCCACGGCTGGTCCGACGCCCATGCCAATGTTAATAGCCAGCCGGTAACAAGAGAAGGCGACCTTCCTATCCTCTTCGCCCGTGTGCCGTGCGGTCTCCGCATACGCCGCCGGGGTGAACGCCTCGTAGCAGAAACCCCAAAGGAAGGTGGCGACGGTGAGCGAGACTATCCGATGTGAAAGTGGCAGCACCGCCACTACGGCCGCGTTTCCCAGCAGCCCGGCGACCATGACGCTGCGGGGAGAAAACCAGCGCAGCAACGGCCCCGCGGCCACATCCGCCGACAGCGCACCCAGCCCGTAAGCTGCCACCATGACGCCGACCTGCCCGGCGTCGTACTCATGCCGTGAAAGCAGGTAGACGGCGAGGAACGGGAACGCCATCGTGCCCGATCGGAAGACCAGGGTCGCGACGAAAAGCACCCTTAGTTCGGGCTTGAGCCCACGCACAGTGTGGAGGGTGAGGAAGGCCCGCCGGAACATCATACGATGTAGACCTTGTCCTTCAGCTCCTGGATGCGCCGGTAGTCGCCGATGATGGCCTCTTGGGCCTCTCCCGTCATGAAAATCCGCAACGGGCTGCTGAGCAGGTCGACAGTCTTCCGCACCCGGCCGCCCGGCCGTATCTTGACGTTTGCCAGGAACACCGTTGGCAGTTCCGCGATCTGCCGGACAATGGCTTGGTCGATTTCCCGCACCACGCCCTCCTGATCGCTCGGCGCGTTGTACACGATGGCCGGCTGGCGGGCAGCGTAGATACGGTTACCATACCTGGCAAGAAAATCATCCGGGCGGGAATAAGCGAGAGCGATCAGGTCTGCCTGGTTGTGTCCCAGGCAAACCTGGTGAAAGCCGGGGTGCATGTCACCGTTGAGCCTGGCCCCGATTTCCACCAGTGCCGGGCCGGCAGCGGTCATCTTGAGCTCGGCGTGCGTCGCACCGTAATGAATGCCCATCGCCTCAAGAACCTGATCCGTGTAGGCGATAAGCTGCGGAACGGGCGGCTGATCGGCAGGCAGCAGGATATCTTTGTCGTACAGGTTCTTCCCGTGAACCAGGACTTTCTCGTACTTCCACACACCGCAGACGAACCGCTGCCCGGCACAGCTGACGGTGTCCACGATGTACTCGTCCCCGTCCAGGTACGACTGGATCAGGACTTCGTCATTGGGCAGGCCGAAGATGTCCGGGACCGCGCGGACGGACTCGGCGGCGGCACTTACTTCGTCGGCGTCGCCGCAGATGACGACACCGTCGGTGGAACCGGAGCTGAGCGGCTTGATAACGACCGGGTATTCGCTTCGCTCCTGGCCCAGGCGACCAGCTCCTCAGGGTGAGGGCTCTTGAACTGCTCCGCGCAGCGCAGCCCGGCCGCACGGATCACTTCGATCATCTCGTACTTATCACGGCGGGCGAGGGAGAGCCGCGAGCCGTTGCTTGCCGTACCCATCAGCTCGCTGAGCCGGTCCGCCAGCGGTACGCCCGGTTCCTGCCCAGCCACCACCGCGGTGACCCCGTGATCCCGCAACCGCCGTACGGTCGACTCCTCATCGTCGAAGACGAGATCGGCTGAGTAGTCGTCCATGTTCGGAAGCAGCAATGAGGTCATCCACTCAGCAGTACTGCGTACGTGAATGACAGGGACGCCAAGGCGAGCGAACGCAGCCGGCAGGAAATTCCCCGTCGAGTAACCGTCTACGATAGCGGTGACCGGTTTGGCCGACAATGTCTGTACCACCTTCCCAATGGTGCGGGACAGGTCATGGAATCGGGCAGGACCAGCAGGTTGGCGCGAAGCCTGGGTGCCAGTTTAACGGAATCGCGAGAATTACGCCGAAGGCCCCGGTTTGCGGTGGCCTGGTCATGCGTTCTCGGACGGGCTGGCGCAGGCGAGATCCTTTACTGGGGTGTTCTCAGCGAATTGGATTAGACCGGAGTTGCGCTGGGTGCGCACATCTCCAGTTAGCACCTGGCGGCCAGGTCAGAGTCCGCCAGTCTCGAGCTCGACCTCGACGGGTGGCCTGGACGGCGGCGGTGTGCAGCGTGATGGCCTGTGGCCAGGGGCCGTGGCTGCGAAGGTGCTCGGCGATCGCGGCGGTCAGGCCGGTGACCCAGGCGCGGCGGCGGTCGGCCGCGTCTGGCGGGCGAGATAGCCGTCAGCGGCTCGGGCGGTGTACTGGTAGTAGTCGAGCAGCCGTTCGCTGGCCTGCTCACGCACATCGCCGGGTTCGCCGGTGACCAGGCTCCGCGCGTACTGGCCAATCAGGTCATGCATCCGGTACCGGCGGGGAACGCGCTCTTCAAGCAGCCGGTCGCCGTAGAGGGCGTCAAGATGCACCGCGGCCTCTCCGAGCGGCCGGTCGGCCAGGGCAGCCGCGGCATAGGCGTCGATGTCGGCACCGGAGTGCAGGCCCAGGAGGCGGAAGAAACGCTGCCGTCCCGCGTCCAGGTCCTGGTAGGACGCCTCGAACCGCCCGGCTGCGCTCCTATCGCGGACGGTAGGCGTCGGCGCGGTGCGTGACGGACGTGATGATGATCGTGACCTGCTCGTCCTCGATCAGGTACAGCACCCGGTACTCGCCTCTGCGCGCGGAGTATTGAGGCGCGAGCGGCTCCAGGAGCGGTTTGCCGACCCGGTGCGGGTTCTCCGCGAGCGGGCCGTGGATGAACTCCCAGCACGCGACCGAGATCTTCTCGGGCATCCGCTGCAGCGCGCGCACCGCTGCGGGACGGAGCACGACGCGGTAGCTCACCGCGCCTGCTGCCTGCGCATCGAGATGAGGGCCTCCAGCGTCGACATGCAGACAGGGTCCGGCAGGCCGAGGGCGTGCATGTCGGCCACCACGTCCGCGTCGTCCCCGAGGTTGATTCCCTCCGCGCGGGCGGCCATGATCATCTCCATCTCGGGGGCCGTGACGTAGCGGCCCGCCGCGGAGTCGGACCTCGACTGCGAGACGTCCTGCATCGCCGCTGCGTCGGCGAGCACGTCGAGCGTCTCCATGATCGACTCGAAGTCCTCGTCGGAGATCATCCAGACTGCCGGGACCCCGTTACGGGTCACAAGGACCCTCTGGTGGGTGGCGACCGCTTCATCGACGAGCGCTGAGAAGTTCTGCCGGGCATCAGCGAGAGGAACAGTCGTCATGTACAGAATTCTAGCGCACAGACTGTTGCTGGCGTTGCTGGCGCTGCTGGCGCGCTCGGCGGCGTCGAAGGACGTCGAATTTGCTGGTGCTGCGCCACGCGGTTGGTGGTCTGCCGGTGCCAAGCGAGTACGGCACGCCGACGATATCACCCAGGATATCAAGGATCACGTCAGCACCCTCGCGTGCGAAGTCCAGGTCGACGTCGTCCCGGTCCGGCGCATAGGCCTCACCAGGGCGCACCCCGGTCACGGCCAGCATCCCGATGAGGGCCTGGTAGGTCGCCGCCCGGGTGTACTGGCAGGGCAGCAGGTCCTCCGGGATCACCTCGTGACGCTGGTCGAGGGCGTGCGGGTAGCGGGAGAAGACCGCGCGCACGTGGTCCGGACGATCTGGCCGATTCCCTGCCTGGTCATGGCACGGCGGGGAGCAACCGTGGTCACGAACACCGCTCGTGCCCCCGGCACCAGCGGCCGGGCCTGCAGATAGTCAGCCAGCGCCTGCTTACCCGCAGCCTGCCGGGATGACGGACCTCTGCTCCCGATTTCCGGTTGGATGATCGGCCTGGGAAGCACGGCGAGCGCCCGGGCAATTTTCATCCTTATTTTGATTTTGTTTGAACGAATTGCCCCGAGCGGGACTGGCGCCTTCTAGGCTGATGCGCCGCAGGGCAGACATGGAGCCGCAGCTCCGCCAAAACGTCGTGTTTCCTGCCGCGCCGCCCGCGCAGGTGGGACGATGACGGTCATGATTGAGCGGGATCTGCTTGGTGCCGTTCGAGGCGACTGGATTCCATATCCGGGTCAGTAGCGCCGGGATTCCATATTTGGAATCTGTATACTAGGATTCCAAATATGGAAGCAGTGGCGGACGTGGTTCGTGCCTGGCTCACAGCTGCCCGGCTGAGCACCCCGGCGGTGGCCAGGCGGGCTGGCGTGTCAGGGTCAACCGTACACCGGATACTCAACGATGCCGTTGACCCGTCGATCGGGACGCTTCGCGAGATCGCGCTGGCCTGCGGGATCGACATTGAGCTGGCCGCGCGCCCGCTCAGCGACCCGCGAGCCGCTGCCGCGGCCCGGGTGATGCTAGAAAGCGGTTACGAGCCGCCGGCAGATCCCGAAGTCGCCACGTGGAGGGAGCGGCTGACACGGATCGCGGGTGGCGAAAACCCAGTCGAGATCATCAAGGCGGCTGCCGCGGCGTCGTCGCCACTGTGCCGCACAGGCGCGATCCTGCTCTCTGGCGACGTCGCGCTCGCTCGCGTGGCTTCCGCCGGGGACGCATCGAAAGGCTACTGGGCAATCTCCGGTGCAGCCGGCCTGTACCTTCCGCCACCTAGTTCTGCGGTGCCGGCCGTGACCATCCTCTGGTGCGAAGACGTGCGCACGGTGACGCATCTGCTTGCGGAAGCCGACCTTCGACAAACGGATCGCCGTGACCGCGCCGTGCTCGCCGTCGTCGCGGCTGAGCCTGAGTTGCTCGCCGGATCATTTACCGAGGGCATCGTGCGATACGCGGCCCCGATCCAGATCATCATTGATTGCCTGGGCCAAGGCGGGGCGGTCACTGCTGACGCGCTGGAAGAGGCGATGTCCTGGTGAGCGGCCAGCCGCATTGGGCGCCCGGGTCAGGCGAGTATGTCGAACGGTCCAGGAGGCGCAGCCCCAGTTCATCCGCCGCGCAAGGTTCGCCCGCACCGTCACGAGCACCCTGGACAGCCGAAGATCAATGGCGGTTCGAGGACACGGGGCTGGCATGGGAGCCCTTTGAAGTGGAACAGATCGAGCCGAGCAGCGTCGAGCGCTCTCGGCATAGGTTCCGTGCCCACTTGCCCGAATTGATCTGGAACACGGCAGCGCTCGAGGGCAACAATTTCACCCTTCCGGAGGTAAAAACCCTGCTTGAAGGCGTCACCGTCGGAGGGAAGAAGCTCGAGGATGAGCAGCAGATCATCGCGTTGAGCGAGGCCTATGACCGGCTGGACGAGATGGTCGGAGCCGGGCGGTTCTCGCTGAGCAAGGAGATCTCGGACGAGCTCCACCGCCTGGTCGCCAGGCACGAGGCGATCGAGGTGGGCTCGTTCCGAGGCGAAGGCCAGGTCCAGGGTGGCGGAACGGTACGGCTGGCCAGCGGCGGCGCGGTCCCAGGAACTGAGCATGGCGAAGGCGGAGCGTTGCTCCGTGAGCATTTCGCCAACCTGGCCGACTACTTGAGGGCCGTGAGTGACCCCCGGCGCCGTGCGCTCATCTATTTTGCCTCCGCGACCCGGCGGCAGTTCTATTTCGACGGCAACAAGCGCACCGCGCGGCTGATGATGGCAGGCGAGCTGATGTCCTCCGGTTACGACATCGTCAGCGTGCCCTACAGCCGCAAGCTGGAGTTCAACAACGCACTCGACGTTCTCTTCGAGCGCGACGACGCGACGGAACTGCTCAGCTTCCTCAGCACGTGCATCCTGACGGGCTAGGCCGAACGGCCCGCCCGGTCTTGGCGGCTGCCGTTGGCGGTAATCGTGGTGACGCGAGAGTCCGTTGGTCTCAAGCTCGACCTCGATGTCGCTGACCCGGATAGCCAGCGGTTCGCTGAACTTGACGAGGTTGTCGATGCCGCGCCACGCGAACACCCGCCGCACTGCCAGGATGATCCTCGCGTGGCGACCGGTTTCATGGCTGGACAACCGGTAACCGAGGCGGGCTCACGGTGTCCTTGGTTCGGCCCGCCCGTCCTGGCGACCACCATCCCCGGCCTAGCGTTCGTGGCCGTGACCTGGGTGTACCTGCTGGTCGCGTCGGTCGCGTCGGCGTTCACCGCGCTGGTCGCCGGCACCGGCATTTTGTTCACCTCAGGGAGCCGACGCTGACGCGTGCCCGCCGGGCGACCTGAGGCCGAAGGCGAGCAGGCGCTTGGCGCGCTGGTGATCAGCAAGGCGAGCGCCCGGGGCAATTTTCACCCATATTTTGTTTGAACGAATTGCCCTGAGCGCGACTTGCGCCTTCTAGGCTGGCGCGCCGCAGGGCAACTCCGCTACTGCCACGCGCTCTGCGTGGCGCGCACACGGTCGACCGGAGCGATCCTGGCGACCACCACTACCGAAGTCATCGGTGAGTTCACCCACGTCCGCGCTCGCCGTCGTGACCCTAAAGACGCCGCGGAACTTGCCCGTGACTACATAGAGCTGCTCTCGCCGCTGCTTATCGTCGAGGAAACTGACCTGCGGGAAGGACTGCGCCTGTTCGAGGAAGGAACGGGCCATCATGTCGTCCCTGACGTCGACACGCTGCCGTAGACGTCACGGACGCAAGGACCCCGCCGAGGCCGCCGGTCACTGCTCCACCCATCCAAGGAGGTGTCGGCGGCGACTTGGGCTAGTGCAGGATCACAGCGGCCACGAGCGCGGCAGTCATGATGACCGCGTAGACGAGGACCGCTATTTTCAGGCCGTATCGCATCAGGGATGCCTCCTCGTCCTGACGCGCGCCTCCGGCGATGGCGAGAGTCAGGACCACGATCGGCAGCGACGCGAATACGGCGTGGCCGGCGGCACTATCCTGAAGCGCCGCGTACAGCAGCGGATGCCCGAGGCTGGCCCCGGTGGTTGCCTGCAGCGGCATCATCAGGGCGTTACCGCCGACATTCGACCCGGTGAGATATCCGGAAATCATCCCGAGCAAGCCGGACAGCGGCAGGGCGGCAGCCCGGCCGACCGAGGACACCAGCCCGCCGAGGGCTGCGATCAGGCCTCCGGCCACCATAAGCTGCGACATCACCGTGAACCCGCCGAGCGTAAGCAGCGGGCGCCTGATTCGGCTCACGGCGACACGAAGAGCTCCGGGTACGATGCGGCCCCGTGCCACGGTGACCGCGGCGATGGCAAGAGCTAGGCCGGGGGAGGTCACCGGATTGAAGCTGACCGTGCCAGCGGTAACAGTGGCGAAGTCCAGCGGGACTCCCGCCGCGGTCAGCAAACGAACGGCAGCCACCACGGCGAGAGCAACGCCGAACGGCGCACATGACCGCCACGGCACGTGGGCGGCGCCCTTGCACAGCCAAAGGAGCCCGAGCGTCACGGTGATCAGTCCGGCAGCCACGCCCGCGACCGGCACGAGCCCCAGTGCGTTGAAAGAGATCAGCGATGCGGAGAAGACCGTTCCGAGCAGCGCGCCGACCAGCGCCGGACGGAACCGTTCGTGGCGGCTGGCGGCACTTGCGGCACCGATGGCGCCAACGAGCGGGAACACCCCCGCGCTGATCAGCGAAGCACCAAAACCCAGGTCACTGACCCGCTGACCGGACAAGGCGGCGCCGACGATCGTGGCAAGCGCGAGCGTACCCCACGGCATGATGTTCATCCCGATGAGCGCCTGCCGCAATGCTGACCGGCGCGGGCCAAGCGCGAGTAGCAGCGGCACCGTCACCAGGAGCGACACGCCGAAACCCGTCAGTGACTCAAGGCCGGGAGCCAGGCCGGTGATGATCAGGGCAACCTTGTAAGGCATCGGCATCGGCAGTGACTCAGTCCAGTCGACTAGCCGGTCGTGAACGCCTCGCCGGGCGAGCAACTCATTCAGGTAGAGCCCTGGCAGCATCACAACCGCCACGTCAAGCGTGAGAAGGGCGGCCGCACCCAGCCCGACAAGCAATTCCGGCGATCGCACGCCGAATGCGGGGTCGGCCGCGATGAGGACGATCACGGTTGCGATACCGCACAACGCGCCCAGGTAGGCCGGCTTCCGCAGGGCTACGGTGAGCGCTATCACGGCGATAAGCGGCAGTGCGGCCACGCCAGCATCAAGCAACGCCATGCTCCTTCGCGCGGTGATCTATCCGGTGAAGTAATCCAGCCAATAGCTGTATTGCCGCCTTCCGCATTCAGCCGCGATATTTGCGCCGCGTACAAGATGCGAGACCTGACGTTGGCTTAGTTCCGGCTGCTGGTGCCGGATCCCGTCGGCTAGCTCACGGCTGTGCCTCGGGTCCACCGCTACGTGCGCGGAGAAATAGATGCGCGTATCCTGGTTATCAATACCGAGCCGGTCCATAGCCCGCAGCAGGCAGCGGAAATGCGGCTCCACCCAGCTCTCGAAGATCAGGAAGCAACCGTAGGCATCCTGTGAAAAGGCCGGCCTGGTCAGCAGCATCGTGAAGATATTCGATGTGATCTTCGCGAACCATGGCTGCCGCTGCCTGTACTGGTAGAATCCTGTCCACCCTGGGCGAGACGCCTCGATCAGCTGGCGAAGCCAGTAGGTGTGGAAATTCTCGAGCCTGCCGCGACCGCATTCGTCCCACAGGTTAGCCGCTGTCACCGCTTTTTGCAGACCTTGTTTCCCGACGACAAGCATCGCGACCTCGTCGTCCACGACCTCGTTACGGATGGTTTCTCCGAACAGGAACTCCTCGACCTGCTCAACGGAAGCTTCGTCGGCAAGGTATTCGAATAGCGGATGACGCACTCCCGGATTGACCTCCGCGAGCTCGTCGAGGTAGTCCGCCGCCAGCTGCTGGCTAGCGAATTCCGGAAAGCTTTGGGGGCCGATCCAGTTATCGATCACCTCTCGCTCAAGCCTTATTTTGACACTATTTAGTGCTATCTCAATCTGATCGTCCGTTATCTCGGTCGCCACGCCATCACGGTAGCCGAGATAGTGAGCGTAAATCTGGGCCAGTGTCTCGTGCAGGAACCGGCCGTGCCTCTCGTGATCCCTCCTCAGCCCGGCCAGCATATGGAACTGATCGTCGGGTGCCATGCCGAGCAACCTCGCCAGGGTCTCCGCCATGCCCTCCGTCTGTGGTACCGGTGGCCAGTAGTGCCGGTAAAGGACAGGGGCCTTCGCGCCTTTCTCCTGCAGGCTGACCATCGTCTGAGCCTGCCGGCCGCCGTCATCACTGCCGTCGATCACATTCACCGCGATACACCGCCTGGAGTGAGTCTGTCAGCGCGAGAAACAACAGCCACCCTGGAGCCGGGGATTATGGTTCTTTCGATGCGCTGGAGGGCGGACAGGGCGCCAGCGGATTCTGCCGCGCTTACAAGCGAGACGGCGGTCTTGAGCCTGTTGGAGCCCGCCGGGTTCAGGCCCTCGAGCTTTGCTAATACGTCGGAGCCGGGAAGGAATCCGGGAAGCCACAGAAATGCGTCGTCGATAACGACATCAAACACGTGGTCAAATATCATCGCAATTTTACTTATACCTTTCTATGAAAATGTTTCTATAGATTACTTGACTAATAACCCGCTGGCAACCGGCACGGACTGAGAGAGTGAATCCTGACGGCATCAGGTGAGTCTGTCACGAAGCCCGGGAGGTTCACGACCATGAGCAATCACCAGCTAGGCCAGGCGGTCTTCAGGCCGGTCCTGCCAGAGGACATCGCCTGGGAGCCGTTTCCGGCGTTCCCGCCGTCGGCTCGGCTGGCCGTCGTCGTGGGCGATCCGTCACAGCCCGCTCCTTACGTGGTCCGGGTCAAGTTGCCGTCCGGCGCCAAGCTGATGCCCCACAGGCACCACGAAGATCGCGTCTACACGGTCATGTCCGGCGTGTTCTACATCGGCCTTGGCGAGCAATTCGACGACGGAAGACTGCAGGCCTACCCGCCAGGTGCCGTCATCGTCCTGCCTGCGGGTACCCCTCACTTCCACTGGGCAAAATCCGGTGAGTACGTCACCCAGGTGACGGCGTTCGGGCCGATCAGTCTCGAATACCTGGACCCAGAAGACGACCCGCGGAACAAGTAAGTGAGGAATGATGACTACCTCGACGACCGGTACCGCCGGACGCGGAGGGACAGTCGACCACGTGATGATGACCGGCGCCGGCCCGTACTACGCGGGCCGGCTGACGACCGTGCACATCATGACTAACACGGCCCTGACCGGCGCGACCTACGACATCGACGGCGGGCAGCAGTTGGTGGCGTCGTGACGGGCAAGGTGGCCATCATCACCGGCGGCTCCCAGGGCATCGGCGCCGGGCTGGTCGCCGGATACCGGCGGCAGGGCTGGGCGGTGGTGGCTACGGCGCGTCACGTGGCGCCCGGAGATCGCGAGCTGCTCACCGTGGCGGGGGACATCGCGGACCCGGCAACCGCCGGCCGGGTCGTGGGCGCGGCGCTGGAGCGCTTCGGCCGTATCGACACTCTGGTCAACAACGCGGGCGTGTACATCTCCAGGCCATTCACCGAGTACACCGCCGCCGACTACGCGACGGTCACCGGGGTCAACCTCGCGGGGTTCTTCTGGCTGACGCAGCGCGTCATCGCCGAGATGGCGGCCCGGTCCGGCGGGCACGTGGTCAACGTCTCGGCCACGCTCGCCGAGGTCGCGGACTCCGGCACGCCTGAAGTACTGGCCGCGCTGACCAAGGGCGGCCTGGCCGCGGCCACCAGGTCGCTCGCCGTCGAGTACGCCTCCCGTGGCATCCGCGTCAACGCCGTCTCGCCCGGCATCATCCAGACCCCGGCGCACCCGGCGGAAAGCTACGCCGGGCTCGGCGGCCGGCTGCCCCCGATGGGGCGCGTCGGCCAGGTCAGCGACATCGTGGATGGCGTGCTCTTCCTCGAGTCCTCGCCCTATATCACCGGCGAGATCCTGCACATTGACGGCGGCCAGATCGCCGGTCATTGATTTTCGAGGCCCATGGATGGCCCCAAGAGCGGCCTATCGGCTGGCGATCACCGGGTGCCTTATTCGTCACGTGGGGCGCCTGCGTGAGCTGCCGCGGCGCGCTTCTCAGCCGCCGCGACGCCCACCGCATCGGTGAGCTTCGGGACCTCGCCGAAGTACCAGTAGATGACGTCGCCGGCCGGCCCGGCGAGCGGTCCGGCCCAGTCCCGGAAGAGCTCGGTGACCACCGCGAGCGCCGTGGTCGGAACCGCCCCGGCGTGCGCCAGCCGCTCGATGGCGGTGCGATGCGCGGCCTGCGAGCGGCCGCCGACGGCGTCGGCTACGTACAGCACGTCGTACCCGTCCTTCAGCGCCGTGACAGTAGCGAACGTGAGGCAGATCTCCGTGTGCAGTCCGCCGATGATCAGCCGCCGCCGGCCCGTTGCCAGCACGGCCTGCCGGAAAGCTTCGTCCTCGAACGCGTTCATGGATGTCCGGTCGATCGGCTCGACGCCGTCAAGCTCGGCCAGGACCGACGGGAGCGTAGCTCCGTTGAAGCCGAGGTTCACGCCCACTGTCGAAAGGACGATCGGCATGCCGTACGCCCTGGCGGTCCTGGCCAGCAGCCGGACATTCAGCTCGACCAGGCTGGCGGGCGTCTCCGACCGGATGACCTCGAACATCTCATTCTGGTAGTCGATTAACACCAGGGCGCAGTCCTCGGCGGTCCAGACTCCCAGGCCATTCGTCATCGTTGTTCTCCTCTGCTGGTCGCGGGAACCAGGGGCCGCGCCGCTGCCAGCACTCAGGGTCTCCGCCATTCAGGTGAACGGCCCTCACCAGATCCTGGTGATTTCCGAAGAAATCTCATCGGAGCGTGTCGGATCAAGGTGGCGGCGTTCGTAGCTAGGGCGAGAGGCGCCCGACGGGGCGGCCACGCGACAGGAGATGATTCCGATGGCGCAGTACCTGATTTCCGTGCTCAACGACACGGACGACCTCGCCACCGACGCGGAGATGGCCGCGATCGATATCTTCAACGAGCAACTCCAGGCCGCGGCGCCTGGGACCGCGAGCTCATTGCCGAGGGCCACGCCCTAGTCCGCGCGCGCCTACCTGCTGCGCCGGCTGGGCCAGCGCGAGGAGGCACGGGCCGCCTACGACCGGGCCATCGGGGTGGCCGGCGACACCGCCGAGGCGGCATACCTCATCCGCCCCCGCGACCAGCTGTGAGACGGTCCCCGTCGGCAAAGCGGTCATGTCGGTGTCAGGACCAGCGCCTGGTGCCCTCGGCGGGCGAATCACCTGGATCCGGTGACGGCTTTTCACCTGGCTGAGGGCAAGCCTGGGTATGTCAGGTGGGATCACGGCTGGGATCAGGGCGCCCGCGCTGGCTGGCTCAGGCCAGCGGGAGCCTCTGCCAAGCGAAGCCGGGGAGGTATGGAGCACATGTCATCGGTGACGTCTGCTGTTGCTCAGGATCGGCGAAACGCGTCGGCTGACCGGCGCTGGCTGGTCCTCGCTGTCGTTGCTGTCGCCCAGCTGATGGTGGTGCTGGATGCGACGATCGTCAACATCGCGCTGCCGTCCGCCCAGCAAGCGCTGGGATTCGCTAACAGCGACCGGCAGTGGGTGGTGACGGCATACGCGCTGTCGTTCGGCAGCCTGCTGCTGGTGGGCGGACGGCTGGGTGACATGTTCAGCCGAAAATGGGTGTTTATCACAGGACTGATCGGATTCGCCATCGCCTCGGCGATCGGCGGTGCCGCCGGCTCCTTCGTTGTCCTGGTCGTGGCCCGGGCGCTGCAGGGGGCCTTCGGCGCCATCCTCGCGCCGTCAGCGCTCGGCACCCTCGTGAGCGAATTCCGGGACCCGCGCGAGCGCGGGAGGGCATTCGGGGTCTTCGGCTCGGTCGCGGCCGGCGGCGGCGCCGTCGGGCTGATCCTGGGCGGGGTGCTCACCCAGTACCTCTCGTGGCGCTGGTGCCTGTACGTGAACCTGGTATTCGCCGCCATCGCCCTGGCCGGTGCCCTGGCCTACATCCGCGCGGGCCGGCCAGCCGACCGGCCGCGGATGGACTGGCCGGGCGCCGTGCTGGCCTGCGCCGGGCTCTTCGCGATCGTGTTCGGCTTTTCCCATGCCGAGACCGCCGGATGGACGGCCGCGCTGACCCTGGGCTCCCTGATCGCTGGCGCGGTGCTCCTCGCCGGGTTTGTCGTCGCTGAGCAGCGCGTCCGCCACCCGCTGCTCCCGCTGCGCGTGATCGTTGACCGCGCCCGGGGCGGCTCCTATGTCGCTGTCGGCATCTCCGGGATCGCGATCTTCGGCACCTTCTTGTTCCTCACCTTCTACCTGCAGGGAGTCAGGGGAGAGAGCCCGCTGGCTACCGGCCTGCTGTTCCTGCCGATGATCGGCTGCATCCTGATCAGCTCTAACGCGTCCAGCATCGGGGCGCTGGCCAGGCTGGGACCGCGCGCCCTGATCGCGGCAGGCATGCTGCTGGGCGCGGGCGGGATGGCGTACCTGACCCAGGTCACCGTCACCTCCAGCTATGTCAGCGCAGTGCTGCCTGCCCTGCTCCTCCTGGGCCTGGGCCTTGGCCTGATCTTCGCCCTGGCCATCAACACCGCCACCGCCGGCGTCGCCCGCGAGGACTCCGGCGTGGCCTCTGCCCTGGTCAACACGATGCAGCAGGTCGGCGGATCGATCGGGACGTCGGCGCTCAGCACGATCGCCCTGAGCGCCACGGCCACCTACCTGATCGCCCACCACGCCAGCCCTGTGGCACCGGCAATCGCGGCCACCCACGGCTACACGATCGCCTTCGGGGTGTCAGCGGGCCTGCTCGGACTGGGCTTCATCCTCGCGATTGTTGTGCTGCCGTCTCGGCGCCGGGTGGCCGAACTCAGGGACGCGGCAGCCGGGATGGCTGCCGCCCCGCCGCCTGCGCCCGCCCCGCCCCCAGCACCCGCCGTTCCCGGCCAGCAGCAGGCTCCCGGAGCGATTCCCGTCGCACTGTGCGGCTGCTCGCCGGTAATCACCCCGGCTGCCGGATCGTCAGGAGGCTAGGGCACTGCTCCTCAGCGGTATTGACGCCAGCGCGAAGATCCTCGCCATCCTGCACCTGCGCGGTCGCCGGTCCGCCGTCACATTCCCCGGCCGCGATCCGTCATAGGAGAGAAGGCCAATCGAGTGGGGGCTCGCCCGTCACCATGAAGGAGGAGCAGCATCATGGAAGCCCGGATCAAGCACCCCGGTATGGTCATCCCCGACGCCATGACCGCGATCAGATCGCTGGCCGATGCCGTGCGGGAAGGCGGCGTGCCGCAGCGAACGCTCGACCTCATGCACCTGCGAGCCAGCCAGATCAACGGATGGAAGCCTGGCTGCGGTTGAACCGCTCCGACTACGGCAACATCGAGAACCTTGGCGGGTGGCTGACGGCGGTTGTCGCCCGGGTGTGCCTGGACATGCTGCAGTCGCGCCGGGAAGAGCCGGCGGGGATTCACCTGCCGGAGTCAGCCGCAAGCGACTCCGGCGCTATCGATCCCGAACAGGAGGCGCTGCTCGCCGACTCGATCGGTCCCGCGCTACTGGTGATCCTGCACACGCTGCCGCCCGCTGAAAGGATCGCGTTCGTCCTGCACGACATTTTCGCCGTCCCGTTCGGTGACATCGCGTCAATCGTCGGGCGCTCGCCCGCGGCGGCCAGGCAGCTGGCCAGTCGCGCCCGTCGGCGGGTCCGTGGCGAGGCGCCTGTCCTTGGCACCGAGCTGCTCCGGCAGCGGTCGATCGTCGGCGCCTTCCTCACCGCTGCTCGCGACGGCGACTTTCGAGGCGCTGTTGAAGGCGCTCGACCCGGACGTCGTGGTGCGCTCCAACGGCGCCGAGGCGGTTCGCGGTGCGGTGGCGGTGGCCGGACGCACGTCCGGCTTCGCGCGATTCGCCCAGGTCAACCTGCCCGCACTGGTAGACGGAGCCGTCGGCATGGTCATCGCCGCGGACGGCAGGCCGATCACGCTCACGGTGTTCACGATCACCGGCATCAGGGTCGCCGCGATCGACATCATCGACAACCCCGAGCGTGTCGCTGAAGCCGACCTGACGATACTCGACTGGTCGGCAGACACGAGCCGCCCGGTCCTGCCGCAAGCCCAGGACCCCAGCCAGGCAGACACCAGACAGGGTCCCCGGCCGCCAGCGTCGTCAGCGTCAAGCGGGCAGGGGACCCTGCTGGTACTACAGGCGGATCGTCCAGATCGCACGGATGATGATCACGATTGACGCGGCGATCTTCGCCGCCTGGCTGGAGATCCTCAGCGCCCGCTCGGCGCGGTCCTCCTTCGGCTGGGCCATGGCTAGCCTCCTCTCCGCAGATCACCTGGGAGGCATCCCAGGGCCGGATCGAAGAATGCGCCGAAACGCTTTGCGGCCCGCCAGTTACGCAGGCACAGGCGGCGGTTGTCGGGCGGGGAGGCGTGCATCAGGGTTCCCTTCGGGTGTGGTTTGGCATCTCACTCTTACCGCGGCCGGCAGCGGCGGTGCCTCGGCGCAGTCGCGCGGTGGTGACCGGCGCCGTAGCCGGCGGCAATTCCGGCGCAGCCGCGCGGATGCGGCCGAACCATGCCGGCGAGGACAATGGCCGGCATGCCGATGCTCAAGCCATGGGACGGTGCCGGGAAGCGAAGCCTGCCGCCTCCATACAACGAGGACTTGTCCAGGGTGCTGCGTCATCTCAATCGCCGGCGCGCGCTGTTCCGGGCACGGCTGGCCAATGACCTGGTCACCGCGTCATATCTGCGCGCCGGCATGGGATTGCTCGGTCAGCACCTGGGTCCTGGCGGTGGCTGCACGTGCCGGCACCGGCACGACAGCCGCAGCCTGCTCAGTTTCCTGAGCCAGCGGGGCGTCACCGAGGCGATGACGGAAAATCCCGCGCCCTTCTCCCGGCGCGGCAGCGTCAGCTTGCTGCGGGATCGCTGGGCGTCGCAGCAGGATTTCGTGGCCGACCTGGTGAGTTTCGCGGTCTGGGTAGAGAACTATCGCCCCGGCTACCGCGACCTCCAGGCGGACGCGGCCAGGAAGCTGATCCACGGGCCGGACTTCGTGCGGGCGGTCCACGAGATTGCCTACCGGCACACCGCAGAGGGGGTCAGGCTGCCACCGGTCCGGCTGAGCCTGGCGCTGATGGCCGTCGGCGGAGGAGACCCTGACGTCACCGCGGCGATCGCCCGGGCCTACGAGGAATACCTCAGCTCGTGGCGGGATGTCTACCAGGACGTGATGGGCGCCCGGCGGCTGCGGCTGCGCCGCGGGCTGACACCCGGCGACCTGGCCAACGCGCTGTCCGCGGCAACCGACGGGATCACGTTACGCGCCATCGGCGACCCCCAGGCTGGCGTAGTCGACCACGCACGCCACGAGTCCCTCATGGGCCTCATCTCGCTGGCGATCATCTATGCCTTCGTGGAGCCCGAGGACGACGCCGACGGACTGACCCTAGAACAGGCGGTCGCAGAACGGTACTGACCGGCGGCGGCTAGCATGCGGCCAAATGTTTCACATGATCGCGCAAATTCCGCCAAGAGAATTCGAGGAAAATACAACCGAAAGAGGAAAATTTCGAAGCATAATCATTTCGGCAAGTAAGGGCCGACCGGGCGATTGACATCGGCAGGGCGGCGTGCCAATAGGCAGGCCTAGATGTCTCGGCCCTGGAAATCTCCTTGAAGATGATCGAGCAGATGCGGTCGAAGCCAGGTGGCGATCTTGAGCCCATCTGGCGCCGGAAGGCCGTTTCGTCCTGGAGTCATACGTAGATAGCATCGGTACCACGACCACCGACAACTCGGTCTGGCCCAACCTGATGGATACGAATATGCTCGCAATATCCGCGAGGAAATTCGATCGCATCACTCAGGTGGCGAGCATACAGACAGTCCTGCTCACGGAAGGGCTAACCCGCCTCTTCCCGGTGAAGATCCGTCACTACACTCCGGCCGAACTTGACCTGATGGCCCGCCTCGCCGGACTTCGGCTAGTTGATGTATACGGCGACTGGGAGCAGGGGCCGTTTAGTTCAAGCTCAGAGCGTTACATCTCCGTTTACGCAGCCGGAGATCCTCAGGACTGAGGACCGCGGAGACCAGGCAAAGAGAAAGCTGAGATGAGGCGGCGTTTAAATATGCATGGCTGTCAGCTATGCAATTACCTCGGCTTGAGATCCGGAGGTGGATTTTGGGACCCGTAGAACTTCGAATTCGCTACGAAATCGAGCACCGCTTCCCGCTGAGGCTGAGATCGAGCGGAGCACCGATTCGTGATCTGGTGGAGTTCGTCGAGGCTGAGCAAGTGCCGGTTCCCGGCCGAGCTCTGGATCTCGGCTGCGGTGACGGCTGGAACGCCATCTACCTGGCCCGGTGCGGCTGGGCCGTTACCGGTGTTGAGCTGATCGGCCGGGCCGCCCGCGCCGCTCGCCGTAATGCGGCATCGGAGAAAGTAGGCATCCGCGTAGTGCATGGCGACGCGAGTCGATTGTCGGATTACGCACTCGGAAGCGACTACGATCTGATCGTTGATTCGTTTTGCTATCACGCGATTCATCCGATTCGGCGGGATGCTTACGCCGCCGAGGTCACTAAGGCGGCCGCGCCGGGAGCAGTGCTCTTGATGCTCGCATTCAGCGAGCCGGCTGACGGGATGCACGTGACCGCGGAGGACGTGCGCGCTCGATTCGCTGACTGGGAGATCGTCTCTTCCGCGCCAGTAGCCCATGCGGAACTGCTGGATTACGCCAAAGGGCCGAAGGTGGCCCTGGACTATCTCAGGAAGGTCAAAACGCAGCGATACCGCTTGATTAAGAATGGAGTCGCGAGGGCATGACATCTCGGGCGGTCACGCTGATTATCCTCACGCTGATGATCCTCGCCGCATCGCTGCGGCTAGACGTGGCGCACGCGGCAGTGCGAGCGAGCACGGGGACCTTCACCGCCCAGAATGTGACGTTTAGGAGTTTCGGAGTTACCTTCCACGGGACCGTTCTCATTCCGCAACCGGACACAGAGCGCAGAGCGGGCATGGTGTTGATAGCTGGCTCGGGGGTCGGCAACCGCGATGACACCAGACCCGAAGCCGAAGAATTCGCGAGGGAAGGGATCGTGACGCTCATCTATGACAAGCGGACCGTCGGCTATTCAACCACGAACCGGTCTTACTCGCTGCTGGCCGATGATGCGCTCGCGGCCCTTCAGGTGCTGCGGGCCAGGGCTGACGTCGAACCTGACCGCGTCGGCCTGTGGGGGATCAGCGAGGGTGCCTGGGTGGCGTCACTGGCAGCGTCGCGTTCACCCGATGCGGGCTTCGTGGTGCTGGTCGGCTTCAGCGCTGTCTCGCCGTCCCGGATGGATGCGTGGGAGATCGAGAACTCACTACGTTTTGAGGGTGTCTCGGGGTCGATGCCGCACGACCTGCCGATAGCGGCGATCAGGTTGGTCGCCGGGATCGGGATGTTCCCGGAAGCGAGCTACAATCCGGTGCTCGCGCTGGAGGAGATACATCAGCCCCTGCTGGCGATCTGGGGAGCGCAGGACACGGTCTCGCCGCCAGCGGAGTCGATTGCCATCACCCGGAATGCCTTGAACCGGGCCGGCGTTCGTGACTATGAGCTGCGGGCATTCCCGAATGCCGAACATGCGCTGCATGTGTCGGCGAACGGCTTCAGCGACCCGAACACCACGCCATTCGCGCCCGGCTATCTCCAATTTGTCGGCAATTGGGTCGAGAACCTGCCGCGCGACCCGCAACTGATGACCACCAGTCCCACGCCGACCCAGGCCCGGATCAGCGTGTCCGTCACTCCCAGCGCGTGGTATCAGGATGCGTGGGCGCAGCTAGCGGCGCTAGTGCTTGTCCTTTCCGCGTTCGCCTGTTATGCGCTGTCAGCGGGGGTGCGACTGGTCGCGAGAAGGCGCTGCCGCCCGGTGCTGCGGCGGCCGGCGAGAGTGATGATCGTCTCCGGAACGATCACGACACTCGGGGTGGTGCTCTATTCGGTCTTCATCCTGCTCGCGCAGGTCCCCGGGCCAATGATCGGCAGCCTTGCCGTGATCTGGCTCGTGCTTCGAGTGCTCGCGGTGGTTGCGATCGTTAGCGCCATCATTGCCGCGGTCATGTGGTGGCGGCACCACAACGAGATAGCGGGCTGGGAGTCGGTTCGGATCGGCCTGCTGCTGGTGGCCGGAGCCGTCATGATCCCGTGGGCCTTCTACTGGGGCTTGATCTAGGCACCATCCCGAATCCGTGTCCGACGTCCGTGGAGCAACTGTGCGGTCTTCGCAATGGCTGGTACCTTTCCGCAAGGCCGCCCCCGGTGAATGCGCGCTCGTGTGCCTGCCGCATGCGGGCGGCAGCGCCTCGGCCTTCCGCTCGTGGCAGGCCGCGTCGGGGGTGCTTGACGTGATCGGCGTTCAGCTTCCTGGCCGGGAAGACAGGTTTCCCGAGCCCTTGCTCCGCACTCTGCCGGATGTGCTCGACGGCCTGGTCGCAGCGCTCACGAGCTTCACTGGCAGACGGTACGCCCTGTTCGGTCACAGCATGGGAGCACTGCTGGCATTCGAGGCCGCGCACCGGCTGCGTCAGCTGAAGCTAGCCTCGCCGGAGGCACTCTTCGTGAGCAATTTCCCCGCTCCCGATCTGGCGACGGATCGGGAGCCGCTCTACGACCTGCCTGATCAGGAGCTGACTCGCTGGATGATCCAGGTCAACGGGATCTCGCCGGAATCCCTCGAGCATCCTGACCTGCTTCGGCTCATGCTGCCGACGATACGGGCCGACCTGCGGATCGTGGACACCTACCGCTGGGAGCCGCGGCAGCCGCTCGACTGCCCGATCGGAGTCTTCGCGGGTGTTGATGACCCTGAAGTGCCCCTGGCGGCGGCCCGTGCTTGGCGGAGTCATACGAGCCGTTATCTCGGCACCCAGTCACTGCCAGGCGGGCATTTCTGCGTGCACGGCCACATCAGTCTGGTCGTCGCGTCGATATCGCGAGCGCTGGGTCTTAGCACCTCACCGTGTCGGAGTCCAGATCGGAGCGACCTTGTCTGAACGGATGGAAGCATGGCCGACATGCTATGGCTGGCTGGTAACTGGCGAGCTGCCGGCGCCCGCGCTACGGAGCGCCCTCCGCTTGGTCGACCGGAAGCTCACCTGCACGGTCGCCGACCTGGCCCACGTGGCAAGCCATGCGGGCCAGCTTGACGATATCGTCAGCATCGAGCTTGAGTGCGCTGCCACGGAGCCCGAGCCAGCTCGGATCTGCCTGGCTCGCCTCGCCGGCTCCCGGCTCGTGCTGCTGGTGACCACGCGGCGGCTGACGTCGCGACGGGCGAGCGAGCGTTTCGTCCGGGACCTCCTGGCGATCAGCGCGGAGGCCGAGGGGCAGGCCGGCTGTGCGAGAGATCTCGTGCTTGCCGCGCGCCGGTTCCTCGCGGAGCTGGAGGACTGGGCCGGAGGATATCACCGCGAGCCGTCGGCGATCCTGGTCGCGGACCGGCGGGGGTGGTCCGAGCGCCATGGCCCCGGGGCGTCGGTGACGGCGGCGGTCGGCGACGGCCTCGCGGGCCTCGAGCGGTGGTGTGCCCAATCGTCGCTCCCCTTCCCGGCCGCGCTGCTGGCCGGCGTGCTGGCCGTGGTCGCCAGGCACAGCGGCCAGCATGAGCTGGCCGTCAGCGCCGACGTTCCCAATGACGAGGTATGGGACGGCCCGATCTGGCCACCAGTCATTCGGCTGGACTGGACCGATCACGGCACCGTCACGGGCCTGGTGGAACAGGTGGCGGCCGCGATGCGCCAGGCTCCCGCGGAGCCGGACGGCGGCGGCTGCCCGATACGGTTCCGTTTCGAGGACCGGAGCCTTCCGCGCCGCGTCGCCGGTCATGAGGTGGCGGCCGTTGATGTGCCGGGTGTGGTGGCCTGCAACGAGCTGACCTTCTCGGTCATCAAGGAGGCGGGGCGGTTCAGCATAGGCCTGGACTTCGACAGCGCACTATACGATCAGCGGACCGCCGGTCAGCTACTTGCGCGGCTGCGTGACGTGTGGGCCGCATGGCCCAGCGAATCCGCACTTGCGCGGCTGGCAGCTCTGACGCGGGCCGAGCACCGCGATGCGGTCACCGGGTGGCAGGGCGCCATCGAGCGCTATCCCGGGGTATGCCTGCACCAGCTTGTCGAGGCGCAGGCGAAAAGGGTTCCGGATCGGGTGGCCGTCGCATGCGGCACCGATCAGCTCAGCTACCGCGAGCTCAACACCTGGTCGAACAGGATCAGCAGGCGTCTGCGTGAACTGGGTGTAGGCCAGGAGAGCGTGGTCGCTGTCGCGGCCGGCCGGGCAGCCGGATCGGTAGCCGGGATGCTGGCCGTTCTCAAGGCAGGAGGCTGCTATCTTCCAGTCGACCCAGCCGACCCCGTGGAGCGCCTGCAGAGCCTCCTGTCCGACTCGGGCACCACGATTATGGTGGGTGCTGGCACCTCGATACGGCAGGAACTGCGGGTCACGCATGTCGGCCTGTCCGGCTCCGATGTAGCGGCGGCGGACGGGAGTGATCCAGAACCGGCCGCCGAGCCGCGGAATCTGGCCTATGTCATCTACACGTCAGGTACGACGGGCACCCCTAAGGGTGTCATGGTGGCCCACTCGTCGATCGTCTGCTCCACCCATGCGCGCCGGGTAGGAGGCCCAGCGCCGGACGTCGACCTGGTGACGATGCCGTTGTCCTTCGACGGGTCGGCGGGAGGCATGTACTGGGCACTGACCACTGGCGGCACGGTGGTGCTGCCGACTGAGCAGGAGGTTCGCGATCCGCATGAGCTGGCCAGGCTGGCCGCGTCGTGGCACGTCACGCACGTTCACTCGGTCCCTTCGACCTACGGCGTCCTCCTTGAGGCCAGCGCTCCTGGCGACCTGGCTGACCTGAAACTGGTGTCTGTCGGCGGCGAGCCGCTGCCGGCCGCCTTGGTGGCCCGGCACATCGCGGCCTGTCCAGGTGCGCTGCTGCTCAACGACTACGGCCCGACCGAAGGCACGGTCTGGGCATCGGCCCATCCATGCGGCCCTGGGGATGCGGCTGCCGCCATCGTCCCGATCGGCCGGCCCCTGCCGAATTACCGGCTGCTCATCCTGGACGAAGGCCTGCGGCTGGTGCCGCCTGGTGTGCCAGGGGATCTCTACCTGGGCGGAGACGGAACGGCGCGGGGCTATCTGCGCGACCCGGCGCTGACCGCCGCGCGATTCCCGCCGGACCCCTACTCCGCCGCGCCCGGGAGGAGGCTCTACCGGACCGGCGACCTGGCTCGCCATCGGCCGGACGGCACGATCGAGTTGCTCGGCCGTTCCGACGACCAGGTGAAGGTACGCGGATTCCGCGTGGAACTGGGCGAGATACAGGGGGCCTTGCTTCGGCATCCAGCGGTGCGGGACGCTGCCGTGCTGCTGTCAAAGGCCGGTCGGCAGGCCGCCCGCGTGATCGCCTTCGTGGTACGTCGGGAGCCGGAGTGCGGCGAGCGGAGCGTCCGCGACTGGCTTGAGGTCCGCCTGCCGTCCTACATGCGCCCGGATCGGGTCATATTCGTGGAGTCCCTGCCGAGGAATCGCAACGGGAAGGTGGATTCCGCGGAGATGCGCGCCATGGTCACCGAGTCCGAGTGGCGCCGTTGACGTCGGCGCGACCCGGGCCAGCGGGGCTGGCCGTCGCGGTAGTGTCGGCCAGCCCCAGGTTCCCGTCGAGAGCGGAGTGGATCGCCCGGTACGGGATGGCGAGGCTGGGTGCTCTGGGTGTGCACGGCCGTCACATCCGCGTCGCGGACCTGCCCGCGGAGGCCATGATCCGCGTCGACGTCACCGACCCGGCGGTGGCCAGTACATTGGCCGCGCTGCTCGAGGCCGACGGAGTCGTTCTGGTGACGCCCGTCTACAACGCCGCCTATTCGGGTTTGATGAAGCTGTTCCTCGACCTGCTGCCGCGCTCCGGCCTACGCGGGAAGGCCGTGCTGTCGTTGTCGGTGGCGGGACGCTCTGCCGATGCCGATGCGCTGGACTGCGCGCTGCGCCCGGTCATGCGGTCGCTCGCGGTGTGTCACGTGGTGGCGGGCCCGTGCCTGCTGGACAGGCAGCTCGCCGTCGTCAACGGTGACGTGGTCATCGAGCCCGACGCCGCCTGTGCGCTGCGTGAGGCGGTCGACGAGTTTCGTGCCGTTCTGGCGGATGTTGCGATGGTGCCAGGTGGCACATAGTGAAACGGGAGATGCGACGGTGGAATTCGGGCTGATGTCGTTTGGCGCCGCTCTCGGCGAGCGCGTGGCGGTGCGGGATGTGGTGCACGACTACACACAGGACGTAGAGCGAGTCCTCGACTACGGCTACCGCTACGTGTACCGGTGCCCGCCAGAGACCGGGCTGACAGACCTGGCCTGCGAGGCCGGCCGTGCCGCGCTTGAGCGGGCAGCCATCGACGCGGGCCAGCTCGATCTCGTGGTGCTGGCGGTCACGGACATCACCGAGTACCTCTACTGGGACGCCGCCGCCAGCCTGCAGGCCCGTCTCGGTGCCAGCCGGGCCGAGGCCGTTCTCGTCGACCAGGGGTGCGTGGGCGGCGTTACCTCCTTTGACCTGACCGCGGGACGGTTCGCGACTCATCCCGAGTACCGGACGGCGCTCCTGGTCGGCGCCAATCGCACCTGCGAGGCCTACTGGAACCGCCTGGACACTCATTCCCTGCTCTTCTCCGATGGCGCCGCGGCGGCGGTCGCGAGTCGTGCGCACCCGCGGCTGCGCTGGCGGTCAAGCGAGGCGATGAGCGATGGCCGGTACTCTGCCTTCTTCCGGATGGAACGAGGTGGTGCGGCGCATCCGTTCGGCGTTCGCGGACCGTTCGAATCCGAGCCGGTCAAGGCCCGGGACGGGTGGGACATGATGGAGTCCTTCGGCTACGACGCGGACAGGATCGCGAAATTCGTCTCCGACATGAACGACGGCGTGTGCACGGTAGTAACTCGGGCTTGCGAGCGGATCGGCGTCAAGCGGTCAGATCTGGCCCGGGTAGTGCTGCTGAACGACAATGCCAGGACGATGACGGAGCTTGCCCGGACGCTAGGCATTTCGCCTGACCGCACGAATGCCGCCATCGCCCTAGACCACGGCCATTTCGGTGCGGGTGACCATCTCTTCGATCTGCGCCACTATGCGGAGGCTGACGTGCTCGAGCCTGGCGACCTAGTCGCGCTCGCCGGCGTCGGCCGCGGGATGCACTGGGCCTGCGCCGTCATCGAAGCCTAGGCCGCTCGCGGGGCGGCTGCCTCTGAGCTCGCGGGTGAGGCGGGGGATGGGGGCGTGGGGGGTGCGGGTGGCGGGGAGGCGGGGGGCGAGCTGGGCGATGGTGGGGTGGTCGAAGGTGAGGCGCAGGGGGATGGGGGTGCCGGTTTGCTGGGTGAGGCGGGCGGTGGCGCGGGCGGCGAGGAGGGAGTGGCCGCCGAGGGCGAAGAAGTTGTCGTGGGTGTCGATGGCGGGGATGGCGAGGAGGTCGGTCCAGATGGCGGCGATGAGTTTCTCGGCGGGGGTGGCGGGGGGCGCGGGTGCGGCCGGGGGGGCGGGCCGGGGGTCGGGGAGGGCGGTGCGGTCGAGTTTGCCGTTGGGGGTGCGGGGGAGGGCGGGGAGCGGGATGAGGAGGGCGGGTATGAGGGGGCGGGGCAGGCGGGTGGCGAGGTAGCTGGTGAGGGCGGTGAGCTGGTCGGGGGTGAGCTGCGGGGTGAGGTAGGCGATGAGCTGGGGGCTGTCGTGGCCGAGGGGGGAGCGGGTGGTGACGGCGGCGTCGGTGACCAGGGGGTGGGCGGTGAGGGCGGCCTCGATCTCGCCGGGCTCGATGCGGTGGCCGCGGAGCTTGATCTGGTGGTCGCGGCGGCCGAGGAAGTCGAGCTGGCGGTCGGGGCGCCAGCGGGCGAGGTCGCCGGTGCGGTAGAGGCGCGCTCCGGGGGAGGTGGCGTAGGGGTCGGGGAGGTAGCGTCCGGCGGTGAGGGCGGGCTGGTTGTGGTAGCCGCGGGTGACGCCGGTTCCGCCGATGTAGATTTCGCCGGTGCTGCCGAGGGGGACGGGCTGGAGGCGGGAGTCCAGGAGGTGGATCTGGGTGCCGTCGGCGGGGCGGCCGATGGGGGTGCGGGCGTGGCGGGGGTCGGTGCGGGCGTGGGTGGTGTAGGTGGTGTCCTCGCTGGGGCCGTACCAGTTCCGGACGGCGCGGATGTGGGGGAGCTGGTGCAGGTCGCGGACCAGGGCGGGCGGGAGCGGTTCGCCGGCCAGGCTGACGGTGGTCACGGTGGCGGGGATGGCGCCGGCCGCGAGCAGCTCGCGGGCGATGGAGGGGACGGTGTTGAGGAGGGTGACGGGCTGCCCGGGCGGGGCGGTGAGCAGGTCCAGGGCGGTGTGCTCGGTCAAGGTGATGGCGTGGCCGGCGGCCAGGGTGGCGAACAGCTCGTAGACCGACAGGTCGAAGCAGACCGAGGTGGAGGCCAGGACGTGGCGGGTGTCGCGCGGGGCCAGGAGCCGGTTCGCCCAGGTGATCATGGCGGTGGTCTGCCGGTGCTCGATCATGACGCCCTTGGGCTGGCCGGTTGACCCGGAGGTGTAGATCACGTAGGCCAGGTCCCCCGGTCCCGGCCCGGGAGCGGGGCCGGCCGCGGGGGCGGGGGCGGTGGTGAGGGGGGCGGGGTCGAGCAGGACGGGGCAGCTGGCCGGCGCGCGGGACGCGATGCCGCTGGTGGTGATGAGCAGGGCCGCGGCGGCGTCGGCGAGGATGAAGCTGATCCGGGCGGGCGGGTAGTCCGGGTCGAGGGGGACGTAGGCGCCGCCGGCCTTGAGTACCGCGAGCAGGGTCACGACCAGGATGGCCTGGCGGGGCAGGCAGACGCCGACGAGGGCGCCCGGGCCGATCCCGCGGGCGCGCAGGTGGCCGGCCAGGGTGCTGGCCTGCTGGTCCAGCTGCCGGTAGGTCAGGGCGGCGCCGGCGGCGTCCACCGCGAGCGCGCCGGGATTCCGGCTGGCCTGGTCCTCGAACAGCTGGTGGACCAGCCGGGCGCACGGCGGTGCGCTCCGCCCCGCCCTCAGCCGGCCCAGCTCGGCCCGCTCGGCCGGGCCCAGCACCGGCACCGCGCTGACCCGCCGGCCAGGATCGGCTACCGCCCCCGCCACCAGCGTCCCGAACCGCTCCGCGATCCGCTCCGCCGTCACCGCGGCGAACAGGGCGGTGTTGTAGGTCAGCTGGCCGGCCAGGTCGTTCCCGGTGTGCTCGAGGGTCAGGGTGAGGTCGAACTGGCTGGCGTGCGCCGGGACGCGCACGGGGGTGAGGGTGAGGCCGGGGATGGCGGGCCGGGGCGGTTCGTCCTGGAGGGTGAACAGGGTCTGGAACACCGGGCTGCGGGACAGGTCCCGGCCCGGCCGCAGCCGCTCCACCACCAGGTCGAACGGCGCGTCCTGATGGGCGTAGGCATCCAGGCACGCCCGCCGCACCCGGCCCAGCGCCTCGCGGAACGACGGGTCGCCGGCCAGGTCGGCCCGCAGCGCCAGGGTGTTGACCAGGAAGCCGATCAGGTGGTGGGTGTCGGGGTGCCTGCGGTCGGCCGCGGGGATGCCGGTGGTGATGTCGTGCTGGCCGGTCATGGCTGACAGCAGGATCTGGAACGCGGCTAGCAGGACCATGAAGGGGGTGGCGTTCTCGGTGACCGCGAGCTGGCGGATCGCGGTGGTGGTCGCGGCGTCCAGGTGCAGGGGGAGTGCCGCGCCGGCGTAGGTCTGGCGGGGCGGGCGCGGGAAATCGGCGGGCAGTTCCAGGGCGGGGGCGCCGGCCAGCTGCCGCTGCCAGTAGGCGATGTCGTCGTCTAGCTCGCCGCTGGCCGCCCGGTGCCGCTGCCAGGCGGCGTAGTCGGCGTACTGGATGGCGGGCGGGGCGGCGGGGGCGGGGGCGCCGGCCAGGTGCGCGGCGTAGTGCTCGGCCAGCTCGCTGAGCAGGACGGTCAGTGACCAGCCGTCGGAGATGGCATGGTGCATGCAGACGATGAGGGCGTGCTCGCCGGGGCCCAGGATGGCGAGCGTGGCCCGCAGCAGCGGGCCGTGCCCGAGGTGCAGGGGCCGGGCGGCCTGGCGGCGGATGAGATCGTCCAGGCGGCTGTCCTGGTCATCGTGCCCGGTCAGGTCGGCCAGCTCCAGGAGGCCCGGGGCGGCGGGGGTGATGACCTGCCGGACCTGGTCGCCGTGGCGGCGCAGCGAGGTGCGCAGTGTTTCGTGCCGGCTGGTCAGCGTGTCCAGGGCGGACCGCAGCGCGGTGGTGTCGAGCGGCCCGTGCAGCCGGGCCGCGCCGGTCAGGTGGTAGGCCAGGGCGGCCTGGTCGTCCAGCTCGCACAAGAACCACAGGCGTTCCTGGCCTGCCGAGGCGGGCAGGACGAGCGTCCCGTCGGCGCTCTCCTCGCGGGTGAGGCGGGGGATGGGGGCGTGGGGGGTGCGGGTGGCGGGGAGGCGGGGGGCGAGCTGGGCGATGGTGGGGTGGTCGAAGGTGAGGCGCAGGGGGATGGGGGTGCCGGTTTGCTGGGTGAGGCGGGCGGTGGCGCGGGCGGCGAGGAGGGAGTGGCCGCCGAGGGCGAAGAAGTTGTCGTGGGTGTCGATGGCGGGGATGGCGAGGAGGTCGGTCCAGATGGCGGCGATGAGTTTCTCGGCGGGGGTGGCGGGGGGCGCGGGTGCGGCCGGGGGGGCGGGCCGGGGGTCGGGGAGGGCGGTGCGGTCGAGTTTGCCGTTGGGGGTGCGGGGGAGGGCGGGGAGCGGGATGAGGAGGGCGGGTATGAGGGGGCGGGGCAGGCGGGTGGCGAGGTAGCTGGTGAGGGCGGTGAGCTGGTCGGGGGTGAGCTGCGGGGTGAGGTAGGCGATGAGCTGGGGGCTGTCGTGGCCGAGGGGGGAGCGGGTGGTGACGGCGGCGTCGGTGACCAGGGGGTGGGCGGTGAGGGCGGCCTCGATCTCGCCGGGCTCGATGCGGTGGCCGCGGAGCTTGATCTGGTGGTCGCGGCGGCCGAGGAAGTCGAGCTGGCGGTCGGGGCGCCAGCGGGCGAGGTCGCCGGTGCGGTAGAGGCGCGCTCCGGGGGAGGTGGCGTAGGGGTCGGGGAGGTAGCGTCCGGCGGTGAGGGCGGGCTGGTTGTGGTAGCCGCGGGTGACGCCGGTTCCGCCGATGTAGATTTCGCCGGTGCTGCCGAGGGGGACGGGCTGGAGGCGGGAGTCCAGGAGGTGGATCTGGGTGCCGTCGGCGGGGCGGCCGATGGGGGTGCGGGCGTGGCGGGGGTCGGTGCGGGCGTGGGTGGTGTAGGTGGTGTCCTCGCTGGGGCCGTACCAGTTCCGGACGGCGCGGATGTGGGGGAGCTGGTGCAGGTCGCGGACCAGGGCGGGCGGGAGCGGTTCGCCGGCCAGGCTGACGGTGGTCACGGTGGCGGGGATGGCGCCGGCCGCGAGCAGCTCGCGGGCGATGGAGGGGACGGTGTTGAGGAGGGTGACGGGCTGCCCGGGCGGGGCGGTGAGCAGGTCCAGGGCGGTGTGCTCGGTCAAGGTGATGGCGTGGCCGGCGGCCAGGGTGGCGAACAGCTCGTAGACCGACAGGTCGAAGCAGACCGAGGTGGAGGCCAGGACGTGGCGGGTGTCGCGCGGGGCCAGGAGCCGGTTCGCCCAGGTGATCATGGCGGTGGTCTGCCGGTGCTCGATCATGACGCCCTTGGGCTGGCCGGTTGACCCGGAGGTGTAGATCACGTAGGCCAGGTCCCCCGGTCCCGGCCCGGGAGCGGGGCCGGCCGCGGGGGCGGGGGCGGTGGTGAGGGGGGCGGGGTCGAGCAGGACGGGGCAGCTGGCCGGCGCGCGGGACGCGATGCCGCTGGTGGTGATGAGCAGGGCCGCGGCGGCGTCGGCGAGGATGAAGCTGATCCGGGCGGGCGGGTAGTCCGGGTCGAGGGGGACGTAGGCGCCGCCGGCCTTGAGTACCGCGAGCAGGGTCACGACCAGGATGGCCTGGCGGGGCAGGCAGACGCCGACGAGGGCGCCCGGGCCGATCCCGCGGGCGCGCAGGTGGCCGGCCAGGGTGCTGGCCTGCTGGTCCAGCTGCCGGTAGGTCAGGGCGGCGCCGGCGGCGTCCACCGCGAGCGCGCCGGGATTCCGGCTGGCCTGGTCCTCGAACAGCTGGTGGACCAGCCGGGCGCACGGCGGTGCGCTCCGCCCCGCCCTCAGCCGGCCCAGCTCGGCCCGCTCGGCCGGGCCCAGCACCGGCACCGCGCTGACCCGCCGGCCAGGATCGGCTACCGCCCCCGCCACCAGCGTCCCGAACCGCTCCGCGATCCGCTCCGCCGTCACCGCGGCGAACAGGGCGGTGTTGTAGGTCAGCTGGCCGGCCAGGTCGTTCCCGGTGTGCTCGAGGGTCAGGGTGAGGTCGAACTGGCTGGCGTGCGCCGGGACGCGCACGGGGGTGAGGGTGAGGCCGGGGATGGCGGGCCGGGGCGGTTCGTCCTGGAGGGTGAACAGGGTCTGGAACACCGGGCTGCGGGACAGGTCCCGGCCCGGCCGCAGCCGCTCCACCACCAGGTCGAACGGCGCGTCCTGATGGGCGTAGGCATCCAGGCACGCCCGCCGCACCCGGCCCAGCGCCTCGCGGAACGACGGGTCGCCGGCCAGGTCGGCCCGCAGCGCCAGGGTGTTGACCAGGAAGCCGATCAGGTGGTGGGTGTCGGGGTGCCTGCGGTCGGCCGCGGGGATGCCGGTGGTGATGTCGTGCTGGCCGGTCATGGCTGACAGCAGGATCTGGAACGCGGCTAGCAGGACCATGAAGGGGGTGGCGTTCTCGGTGACCGCGAGCTGGCGGATCGCGGTGGTGGTCGCGGCGTCCAGGTGCAGGGGGAGTGCCGCGCCGGCGTAGGTCTGGCGGGGCGGGCGCGGGAAATCGGCGGGCAGTTCCAGGGCGGGGGCGCCGGCCAGCTGCCGCTGCCAGTAGGCGATGTCGTCGTCTAGCTCGCCGCTGGCCGCCCGGTGCCGCTGCCAGGCGGCGTAGTCGGCGTACTGGATGGCGGGCGGGGCGGCGGGGGCGGGGGCGCCGGCCAGGTGCGCGGCGTAGTGCTCGGCCAGCTCGCTGAGCAGGACGGTCAGTGACCAGCCGTCGGAGATGGCATGGTGCATGCAGACGATGAGGGCGTGCTCGCCGGGGCCCAGGATGGCGAGCGTGGCCCGCAGCAGCGGGCCGTGCCCGAGGTGCAGGGGCCGGGCGGCCTGGCGGCGGATGAGATCGTCCAGGCGGCTGTCCTGGTCATCGTGCCCGGTCAGGTCGGCCAGCTCCAGGAGGCCCGGGGCGGCGGGGGTGATGACCTGCCGGACCTGGTCGCCGTGGCGGCGCAGCGAGGTGCGCAGTGTTTCGTGCCGGCTGGTCAGCGTGTCCAGGGCGGACCGCAGCGCGGTGGTGTCGAGCGGCCCGTGCAGCCGGGCCGCGCCGGTCAGGTGGTAGGCCAGGGCGGCCTGGTCGTCCAGCTCGCACAAGAACCACAGGCGTTCCTGGCCTGCCGAGGCGGGCAGGACGAGCGTCCCGTCGGCGCTCTCCTCGCGGGTGAGGCGGGGGATGGGGGCGTGGGGGGTGCGGGTGGCGGGGAGGCGGGGGGCGAGCTGGGCGATGGTGGGGTGGTCGAAGGTGAGGCGCAGGGGGATGGGGGTGCCGGTTTGCTGGGTGAGGCGGGCGGTGGCGCGGGCGGCGAGGAGGGAGTGGCCGCCGAGGGCGAAGAAGTTGTCGTGGGTGTCGATGGCGGGGATGGCGAGGAGGTCGGTCCAGATGGCGGCGATGAGTTTCTCGGCGGGGGTGGCGGGGGGCGCGGGTGCGGCCGGGGGGGCGGGCCGGGGGTCGGGGAGGGCGGTGCGGTCGAGTTTGCCGTTGGGGGTGCGGGGGAGGGCGGGGAGCGGGATGAGGAGGGCGGGTATGAGGGGGCGGGGCAGGCGGGTGGCGAGGTAGCTGGTGAGGGCGGTGAGCTGGTCGGGGGTGAGCTGCGGGGTGAGGTAGGCGATGAGCTGGGGGCTGTCGTGGCCGAGGGGGGAGCGGGTGGTGACGGCGGCGTCGGTGACCAGGGGGTGGGCGGTGAGGGCGGCCTCGATCTCGCCGGGCTCGATGCGGTGGCCGCGGAGCTTGATCTGGTGGTCGCGGCGGCCGAGGAAGTCGAGCTGGCGGTCGGGGCGCCAGCGGGCGAGGTCGCCGGTGCGGTAGAGGCGCGCTCCGGGGGAGGTGGCGTAGGGGTCGGGGAGGTAGCGTCCGGCGGTGAGGGCGGGCTGGTTGTGGTAGCCGCGGGTGACGCCGGTTCCGCCGATGTAGATTTCGCCGGTGCTGCCGAGGGGGACGGGCTGGAGGCGGGAGTCCAGGAGGTGGATCTGGGTGCCGTCGGCGGGGCGGCCGATGGGGGTGCGGGCGTGGCGGGGGTCGGTGCGGGCGTGGGTGGTGTAGGTGGTGTCCTCGCTGGGGCCGTACCAGTTCCGGACGGCGCGGATGTGGGGGAGCTGGTGCAGGTCGCGGACCAGGGCGGGCGGGAGCGGTTCGCCGGCCAGGCTGACGGTGGTCACGGTGGCGGGGATGGCGCCGGCCGCGAGCAGCTCGCGGGCGATGGAGGGGACGGTGTTGAGGAGGGTGACGGGCTGCCGGGGCGGGGCGGTGAGCAGGTCCAGGGCGGTGTGCTCGGTCAAGGTGATGGCGTGGCCGGCGGCCAGGGTGGCGAACAGCTCGTAGACCGACAGGTCGAAGCAGACCGAGGTGGAGGCCAGGACGTGGCGGGTGTCGCGCGGGGCCAGGAGCCGGTTCGCCCAGGTGATCATGGCGGTGGTCTGCCGGTGCTCGATCATGACGCCCTTGGGCTGGCCGGTTGACCCGGAGGTGTAGATCACGTAGGCCAGGTCCCCCGGTCCCGGCCCGGGAGCGGGGCCGGCCGCGGGGGCGGGGCCGGCCGCGGGGGCGGGGGCGGTGGTGAGGGGGGCGGGGTCGAGCAGGACGGGGCAGCTGGCCGGCGCGCGGGACGCGATGCCGCTGGTGGTGATGAGCAGGGCCGCGGCGGCGTCGGCGAGGATGAAGCTGATCCGGGCGGGCGGGTAGTCCGGGTCGAGGGGGACGTAGGCGCCGCCGGCCTTGAGTACCGCGAGCAGGGTCACGACCAGGATGGCCTGGCGGGGCAGGCAGACGCCGACGAGGGCGCCCGGGCCGATCCCGCGGGCGCGCAGGTGGCCGGCCAGGGTGCTGGCCTGCTGGTCCAGCTGCCGGTAGGTCAGGGCGGCGCCGGCGGCGTCCACCGCGAGCGCGCCGGGATTCCGGCTGGCCTGGTCCTCGAACAGCTGGTGGACCAGCCGGGCGCACGGCGGTGCGCTCCGCCCCGCCCTCAGCCGGCCCAGCTCGGCCCGCTCGGCCGGCGCCAGCACCGGCACCGCGCTGACCCGCCGGCCAGGATCGGCTACCGCCCCCGCCACCAGCGTCCCGAACCGCTCCGCGATCCGCTCCGCCGTCACCGCGGCGAACAGCTCAGCGTGATAACCGAGGAAGCCCTTGATCCCTGAGCCGCTGGACCAGAGGTACAGCTCCAGTTCGCGCTGGAACGCGCTCGGCCGCAGCAGGACTGGCCGCACGCGCAGCGGGCCGAGTGCAAGCCGGGGCGGTTCGTCCTGGAGGGTGAACAGGGTCTGGAACACCGGGCTGCGGGACAGGTCCCGGCCCGGCCGCAGCCGCTCCACCACCAGGTCGAACGGCGCGTCCTGATGGGCGTAGGCATCCAGGCACGCCCGCCGCACCCGGCCCAGCGCCTCGCGGAACGACGGGTCGCCGGCCAGGTCGGCCCGCAGCGCCAGCAGGTTCACCAGCGGGCCGATGACGTGCTTGGCCTGGCCGCGCGACCGGGCCGCGGCCGGAGAGCCGACGGTGATGTCCTCTTGCCCGCACATCCGTGCCATCAGCACCTGCAGCGCGCACAGCAGGACCATGAACGGTGTCGAGCCGGTAGCGGCGGCCAACTGCCGGATGCCGGCCGTCAGCTCGGCAGGCAGGCTGATCGGCACGGTGCCTGACCGGAACGTGGGGACGGCTGGACGCGGGTAGTCCGCCGGGAGCGTCAGCTGCCTCTGGCCTTGTAGCTGCTGCTGCCAGAAATCCAGGTCTTTGCCGTTAATGCGGTCGCGTCGCTCACCCGCGGCAAGCGGCGCGTAACAGACCGGCGGGTCGGCCGGATAACGGCCGGAATAGGCCTCGCTCAGCTCGCCGACGAAGACCCCCAGGGACCAGCCGTCGGCGATGAGATGGCTCGCGGCGAGCAGCAGCAGCGAGCGCCTCGCTGACAGCGGGTAGACGACGACGCGCACCAGCGGGCCGTGCTCCAGATCGAAGGGGGCGGCACCGAGCGAGCGGGCATGCCGTTCGGCGGCCTTCCTTCGCTGGCCCGCCGGGATATCGGCGAGATCGACGACCTCCAGCTCGCCGAGTGGCTCTTGATGGACCCGTTGCTCCGGCCACGCGGCGCCGTGGAACGTGGTTCGCAGTATCGCGTGCCGCAGCACGACAGCCCGGAACGCGGTGGCGAGCCGCTGGATCTCCAGCTGGCCGGTCACCAGGCCGCAGTACACCAGATTGTTGACCGCCGTACCAGGGTGGAGCTGCTCGAACAGCCAAATGCCCTGCTGGGCGAAAGTGAGCGGCGAGTATTCGCTGGGCGGCCTGGCGTCTTCAGCGGCCGCGGGGACACCGTGGTCAAGGCGTCGGCGCTCGGCGAGGCGTCGGCCGAGCCCGGACAGATCGGGCGGTTCTATAGTCACTGGGCTATTTCGCTTCCTCGTCCATCGCGGCCAGGCGGTGCAGCGCTGACTCTGCGTCGGTCCCCTGTCGCTCCCATTCCCTGAGCACATGGGATGCGAGCCTCCGGGGCGTGGATGCTGACAGGACATCCTCGATGCCCAGCGGCATGGCGATCGCGTCATCGACCACGGCCGCTATCTCTCCGGCGCGCAGCGAGTCTCCGCCGATCTCGGTGAGGCTCTGATCCAGCTCGCAGTGACCCACGTCGCAGACCGCGGCGAAGATCCCCGCGATGAACCCGCCCAGCGTGTCAGCGAGGCCGAGCCGTTCACGCCGGCCGCCGGGCTGACCGGCGATGACCGTCCCGTCCAGTTCTCCGGCCAGGTAGCGCTCCCGGCACAGCCCGCGCTGCACCTTGCCGCTGGTGGTACGCGGGATGGCCCTCGGCTTGCAGATCACCACGGTGTCGAGGCGCAGGCTAAGGCCGGCGAGCACGCGCGTGCGCAGCCGCTGGCCTGTCTCTTCACGCGGCGTCGATGCGGAGTGCCGTTCCACGACCAGCACGATGCTGGGCTCGGCGCATCCACCATGAAGGCGGCGGCCACTGGCCGCACGTCCGGGTTATCCAGAACCGCGGCGTCCTCGATGTCCTGCGCGTGGTAGTTAACGCCGCGATGAACGAGAACGTCGGCAGCCCTCCCGGTCACGAACAGTTCCCCGTCGTGCAGGTAGCCGAGGTCCCCGGTGCGCAGGAACCGGGTGCCGTCCAGCTCGCCGAATGGCCCGTCCTGCCCGCCGCCATGCCAGTAGCCGGTCGTGACGCAAGGACCGTTCACCCAGATCTCGCCCTCCTCGCCGTCGGGCAGGTGCTTTCCGCCGGCCACGATCGCGATTCGGCTGCCGGAGATGACCGGGCCGCAGCTGACGTGCAGCCGCCGGCCGTCTGGAGAAGACCGGTCGGCAGCCGGATCCCAGTGGCTTCCGGACACGATCAGCGTCGCTTCAGCCAGCCCGTAGCACGGCAGGAATGCCGATGGGCGGAAGCCGTTTCCGGCGAATCGCCGGGCGAACTTCTGAAGCGTCTCCCTGCGCACAGGCTCCGCCCCGTTGAATGCGACGCGCCAGGAACTCAGGTCCAGGTCCCTGAGGTCGTTGTCGCGGGCCCGGCGTACGCACAGGTCATAGGCGAAGTTCGGGCCCCCGGTCGCCGTCGCTCGTACCTCGCTGATCTGCCGCAGCCAGGTCAGCGGGCTCTTGAGGAAATCCAGGGGAGACATCAGCCTTACCGGGAAGCCGACGTGCACCGGCGTCAGTATGCAGCCGATGAGGCCCATGTCGTGATAAGGGGGCAGCCATGACGCCGACCGCGACCAGGGGCCGAGCTCCATGACGTCGGCGATCGCCCGGATGTTGGCTATCAGGTTGGCATGCGTCAGCACGACGCCCTTCGGCCGGCCGGTGCTGCCTGAGGTGTACTGGACGATGGCCACGTCGCCGGCGGCGGGTACCGTGATCCGCGCCGCCTCCTCGGCCGGCAGCTCCTCAGCCGCGCTGTCCTGCTCGGCGATCAGCGTCGGCAGCGAATGGTCTGGCGCGAAGGTGCGCAGCAGCTCCTCGCTGAACGGATCGGCGATCACCTCGGTCGGCCGGGCGTCGGCCAGCACGGATCGCAGCCGAGCGGCCAGCCGGTCCCGGCCGCCGGCTCCTGGCGGGTAGGTGGGGACCGCTGGCCGGCCGGACAGCAGGCAGCCCCAGACCGCCGTGATGAACCCGAGGCCGGGTGGCAGCAGGATCAGTACAGGCCCGCTGTCTTCCCGCAGCTGGCCGGCCAGCCGCCGCGCGGCACTGGCAAGCCGTCCATAGGTGATTGCCTCGATCTCGCCTCCGGTCCGCAGGAATTCGTAGGCAACCTGGCCTGGCTGCGTGCATGCGCGGTCCAGCAAGATCTGCGGCAGGTATCCCGCGGGCGCTATCGGATCTGGAGATTCCACAGACGCCGGGGCTCCTCTCGAATTAGCAAATGCCATCAGCATGCGGAGGCATAAGTGCATAATCCGCATTCGTGGCTATGAGGATAGAGGCGGCCGCTCTCTCCGCGCTCTCCCTTATATCTATCGCTGGCCTTAGACTCTCGGGATTCTCCCGGATCGCTCTTGGGTTGAATGTGGTGCTTGATCGAGCCCGGCGCGGAACTTATAGTGCAGCAAGAAGCCCTATGAACGTATATGGACTGCCGACGCTGGAGGGCAGAATTGAGTAGCTCGTCTTTCATTGACTCCCTCGGCGCCGGCCAGGGTGGCGACTTCAGCAAGCATTACGTTTTCCCTGCATCGCCAATGCAAAAGCAGCTATGGTTTCTCGCGCAACTGGAGCCGGACACCAATCCCGCCTATAACGTCATCACGGCGGTTCGCGTGTCGGGCACGATAAGTCGGCTCTGCCTGCAGCGGGCGGTCAACGCCGTCGTGGAGCGGCACGAAAGCCTGCGCACCGGCATTGCGATGGTGGACGGCGAGCCGCAGCAGGTTGTCCTGCCGTCCGCCCTCGTCACGATGTCGATGGTCGACTGCTCAGGACCGCCAGCCGACACCCGGGCCGGGATGAGGGAAGTCGTAGCGAGGGAGCAGCGCAGGCCGTTCGCGCTGGGTGAACCGCCGCTGCTGCGGGCGACCCTGGTTCGGCTGAGCGAGGCGGAGCATGTGCTGGTCGTTGCCGTGCACCACGTGGTCTGCGACGGCTGGTCCGCGGAACTGCTATTTCGTGATCTTGCCGTCAGCTACAGTCAGCAGGCCGCGGGCCAGCCCGCGCCCTTGGAACAGCTCCCCCTTCAGTACGCTGACTACGTCGCCTGGCAGCAGGACCAGATGTCCGATGACCGGATGCGCGCCGGGCTCGATCACTGGTACGAAAAGCTCGCCGGGATGCGGCCGCTTGACCTGCCCGCTGACCGTGCCAGAGCCTCGATGCGCACCGTGAACGGCGCGGTGTCCGTCCGCACCGTTCCCGCTGAGCTGCGCGCGCGGCTCGAGCGCATCGCGGAGCCGCATGAGGCGACCCTGTTCATGGTGCTGCTCACCGCCTTCGCCGCGGTGCTGGCCAGGGACAGCGGTAACCGGGACGTGCCGATCGGCACGCCGGTCGCCGGCCGGACCCATCCCGACGCAGAACAGCTGATCGGCTTCTTCGCCAGCACGGTGGTGCTCCGTTGCCAGCTCGCGGCCGATCCGGCGTTCTCCGACGCGCTGCTTGCGGTAAGGGAAGTCTGCCTGGACGCGCTGGCACACCAGGATATTCCCCTGGCGCGGCTTGTCGAAGAGCTGCGGCCGCCTCGTGATCTGAGTCGCACCCCCCTGTTCCAGGTGATGTTCTCGCTGCAGAACACGCCCGGCCTGGAATTGCGGCTTCCCGGGCTGCGGCTGGCTCAGGAGGAGCTGGACACCGCCACTGCCAAATTCGAGCTCTGGCTGTTCGCGATACCAGCCGGTTCCGGTCTGCGGATGCGCCTGGAGTACAACACCGACCTGTTCGACGCGGCCACGGCCGATCGCATCCTCGGTGATTACGTATCCATGCTGGCCCGGGTCGCAGCGGAGCCGGAGGCTCCGCTGTGGATTCTCGCGGACGCGGACCAGGCGCAGCGCGCCGTGCTGATGGCCGACCGCTCAAGCACAGATAAGCGCGTGCGAGTGCGGGGCAATCCCGTCCTGCTCAGTGACGTCGAGGCTATCCTCGCCCAGGCTCCGGAGGTTGCCGAGGCTGCCGTCCTGGCGTCCGACGGTGACTACGACACCGAGCTCACCGGCTGGCTGGTGCGCCGGCCGTCCTCGGGCTCGGCTGTCTCCGACGCTGACCTGGTGCGCGATGCAGCCGCCCTGGCCGGCCAGCGACTGCCGCAGCACGCGGTCCCGGCCGCGTTCGGTGTTCTGGAGGAACTGCCACGCAAGCCGGATGGCGCGGTTGACCGGCGGGCGCTTGAGACGATGCGCAAGACTCGCGCGCGGTACCTGGCACTCGACGACACGCAGCCGAGGAATCCCCAGGAGGAGGCCATCGCGGCAATCTTCCGCGAGGTCCTGGATGTCGGCAGGGTGGGAGTCCACGCGGACTTCTTCGCCCTCGGCGGCCACTCGCTGCTGGCAGCGAAGATCGCCAGCCGGGTCCGAGCCGAGGCCGGCGTACTGGTGCCGGTGCGGGCCTTCTTCCGGCGGCCGACGGTTGCTGGCCTGGCGCAGGCCGTGGCCGAGATAGCCGAGAAGCGCCGCGGCAGGCAGGCATCCTGGGACATCGACAATGCCATGGCCCAGCTATCGGACCACCAAGTCGAGAAGCTCCTGGATCAATTGCTCTGAACATCAAGCCGGCTACCACTATCGAGCTCGCACCGCACAGGAGTGCCAACAGACATGAATATCGACAGCCCGGATGCCATCTTCCAGGTGGTTATCAATGACGAGGAACAGTATTCGATCTGGTTCGCCGACCAGTCGCCACCCATCGGATGGCACGCGTTGGACCAGTCGGGAACCAAACAGGAGTGCCTGGATTACATCGACCGATCATGGACGGACATGCGGCCCCGATCCGTCCGGGAAGGGATCTAGGAATGACTCAGCCGCAAAGTGCCTCCGAGCCCGTATCGCCAGAGGACAGGCGTGCGATGCTCGCTCGGCTGCTGGCGGACTCCGCCCCTGGCATCTCCAACATGTCACTAGAGCAGCGACGGCTGTGGATGCTCCTGAAGCTCGACCCGAGCAAACCGTGGCAGATGCTCTCCGCCGCCAGAATCGCCGGAAAGCTGGACGTAGCCGCGCTGCAGCAGGCGCTTACGGCTCTCGTGGAGCGTCACGGCATCCTTCGGACGGTCTTCCTCGAAGTCAACGGAGAACCGTTGGCCACCACCTTGCCCGCGGTAGCGCTCCGGATGCCTGTCATCGACATCAACGGGGCAGACCAGGATCACCGCGATGAGATCGCGCAGCTCGCGCTGCGGGAAGCACGGGTGCCCTTCGACGTCTCCGCCGGGCCGCTGGTCCGTTCGACGCTCGTCCGCTGCGGCGAGCACGAGCACGTACTGCTCGTCACCATGCATCAGCTGATCGCCGACCGGCGCTCGCTGCGCCTGTTCGTGGCGGCGGTCCTGGACACCTACAGCGAGATACTGGTCGGCCAGGAGCATGACGAGACCGGCGGCGCGGCCGATTTCGGCACGCTGGTGACCGCGCAGCGTTCCTGGCTGATGAGCGACGAAGCGGCCGCTGACGCCGAGTACTGGCGCGATCAGATGGCCGGGGTCCCGCCCCTCGAGTTGCCCGCGGACCGGCCGCGCCCGGCCATGAAGACGATTCGCTGCGGCACTGTCGACCTGGATGTGCCCGGCACGGCGGCCGCGGCGTGGAAGGCCTTCAGCGACAGCTCAGGCCACAAGCTGCCGACGCTGCTGCTGGCCGGGTACGTGGCGATCCTGCGCCGTTACGCCCGGCAACATGACATCTGCGTGGGCGTCTCCGCGCCTGCCACGTGGTACCCGGACGCGGCCGGGCTGATCGGGCCGTTGGACAACACTGTGCCGTTGCGATTCAACGAGCCCGGTGACCCTTCCCTGGAACAGCTCGTTCCCAGCGTCGCGCGGGTCCTCGCAGCCGCCCAAGCGCACGGCCGGCTGCCATTCGATCAGATCGTTGAGGCGGCGGGCGCCAAGCGGGATCTCAGCCGCACGCCGTTGTACCAGGCATTCTTCACGTTCGAGGCGACGCCAGCCGACGTTAGCCTGCCTGGTGCGCAGGTTCAGCCGATCGAGCTGGAAGCTGGCTGGACCGAGTACGACGTCGACTTGTCCGCTCGATGGGCAGGCGATGGCCTTGCGCTGCGGGCTAGGTACAACGCGGACCTGCTCGAGCCCGTACGCGTGCGCGGGCTGCTCCGCCATGTCGTCCGGTTGCTGACGGCGGCAGTGGCCGACCCGTCCCGGCCCCTGTCCGAGTTCCCGCTGCTCGACGACGAGGAACGGGAACAGGTCCTGGTTACCTGGAATGCGACGGCACGCGACTATCCGGGCAACCGGTGCCTGCACCACTTGATCGAGGAGCAGGCCGCCAGGTCCGGCGAGGCTATCGCCGTCTGGTGCGGCGGGCAGCAGCTTTCGTATCAGCAGCTCAACGACCGAGCCAATGCCCTCGCCGCGAGGCTTGTCGATCTCGGCGCCGTGCCCGAGACGCGGATAGGCGTCGTGACCGAGCGCGGTGTCGACCCGGTCACCGGCCTGCTCGGCGTGCTGAAGGCCGGGGCGGCGTACGTGCCGCTTGACCCGGCTTACCCGGCGGATCGCCTGCGGTTCATCCTCGCCGACGCGGGCATCCACGTGATCGTGGGCTCGGCCGCTGGCCTCCGATCTCTTCCGGCCGCGGGGGATGGCGTCATCCGGCTCGAGATACCGAGCGGCGATGCCGGCCAGCCGGCGGCTGATCCCGGTGCCGCGGTCACGCCGGCCAACCTCGCTTATCTCATTTACACTTCCGGGTCCACCGGCCGGCCCAAGGCGGTCGCGGTTGAGCACCGGCAAATCGTGCACTCCACCTCCGCGCGGATCGCCTGCGAGGAGCCGGGGCTGCCAGAGCGGTACCTCGTGCTCGCTCCGCTCACGTTCGACGCATCCGCGGGCGGCCTTTACTGGACGCTGACCAGGGGCGGCATGGTCGTGTTCCCCACTGACGGCCAGGTCCGCGACCCCCGGGAGCTGGGTAAGCTCATCCGCAGCCTGGAACTGACCCATGTCGACGGCGTTCCTGCCCAGTACCGCGTGCTGCTGGACACCGACGCCGGCGCCTGGGAGTCGGTGCGCTGCTGCATTCTGGCCGGCGAGGCACTGCCCCCGGCGCTCGTCGCCGACCATTACGCCCGAGTACCGCGAGCGACGCTCTTCAACGAGTACGGGCCGACCGAGGGAACCGTGTGGGCGACAGTGTTCCCTTGCCAGAAAGAACATGCCACGCTGTCCACAATCCCTATCGGCAGGCCAATCCCGAACAGCAGGGCTTACCTGCTCGACGAGCACCTCAGCCCGATTCCGCCCGGCGTCGCCGGGGAGCTGTACCTCGGCGGAAACGGGATCAGCCGCGGCTACCCGCGCAATACTGGCCAGACCGCGGAGAAGTTCCTGCCCGACCCGTTCTCGGGGATACCGGGCGGCCGCCTGTATCGCACCGGCGATCTCGCCCGTTACCGCCAGGACGGCACGATCGAGTTCCTGGGCCGTGCCGACAACCAGGTGAAGATCCGCGGCTTCCGGGTGGAACTCGGCGAGATTGAGAACGTGCTGCTGCGCCATCCGCTCGTGAGCGACGCGGCGGTCATCCTCAGGGAGGATCAGCCGGGCTTTCAGCGCCTCGTGGGCTACGTGGTCCCGGTGCCCGGGCACGTCCTCACCCAGGAGAACCTCGCCGCCCACGCGACCGCGCTGCTGCCCGACTACATGGTCCCGTCACCGGTGATCAGCCTCGAGCGGATACCACTGACCAGGAACGGGAAGGTTGACGCGGCCATGCTGCCCGCGCCTGGCGAGATCTACCGCTCGGGCTATGTGGAGCCGCGCAACGAGCTCGAAGCCCAGATCGCCGCGATCTTCGCGTCCGTCGTGGGCGTCTCGCGAATGAGCGTTACCGACAGTTTCTTCGAGTCTGGCGGCAACTCCCTGCTGGTTGCCCGGCTCGTGACCAAGCTCGGGCGGGAGCTTGACGTTGTGCTTCCAGTGGACGAGGTCTTCCGGGTGCCGACGGTGGAGGGCGTGGCCCGTGCTGTTGAGTCCCACCGCAGGCGCCAGCGCGGCGACGTCGATGACTCCGCGCTCTTTGCCCAGAAGCTCGCTGAGCTGCATGCCGAGCTGAAGCTTGACCCTGCCGTTGATCCAGCGAACCTGCCGCTGGCCGACTACCTCAAGCCCAGGCACGTCCTCGTCACCGGGGCCGCTGGCTATCTTGGCGGGTTCATCGTCGTCGAGCTGATGAAGCGGACGGATGCCCAGGTGCACTGCCTGGTCCGCGCCGAGGACGCGGACGCGGCGGAGCAACGGGTCGAAGACGGGCTCAGGCGTTACCTGGCCTGGGACGAGTCATTCCGTCCTCGGCTTCGCATGGTCGTCGGCGATCTCGGCAAGCCCATGCTGGGCCTGTCCAGGCAGCGCTTCGACGACCTCGCCGCCACGGTCGACTCGATCTACCACAGCGGGGCCGTCGTCAACTTCACCTATCCGTACGAGGCGATGAAGCCGGCCAACGTGGCTGGCACCGAGGAACTGCTGAAGTTCGCGTGCCGGGACCGGCTCAAGGCATTCCATCACGTGTCCAGCGTCGACGTGTTCATGGGCACCGGTGCCGCACGGCCGTTCACCGAGCAAGATCTGCCGGATACCCCGGTCAGAGTGCCGACCGGTTACCCAGCCACCAAGTGGGTCGCGGAAAAACTAGTGGCAGTCGCCAGGGACCGCGGGGTGCCGGTCACGATCCACCGGCCATGGATGATAACGGGTCACACACAGACCGGCGCGGCGCACGAGACCGACTACCTCTATGTATATCTCAAGGGATTCCTGGATCTTGGCGTCCTGCCGCTGTATAACGACGTCATCAACGCGGTCCCGGTCGACTTCGCTGCGGCATCCATAGCGTACACGTCGCTGCGGGAGGAGAACTTCGGCAAGAACTTCAACATTACGAACCCGTGGCCGACGACCATGTCGGAATGCTACTCCTGGCTCCGTTCATTCGGATATGACCTCAATGTCATTGAGGAGGAAGAAGCCCGGGCGCGGGCGCTGGAAGTCGACGAGGACCATGTCCTGTATCCAATGACTCCGATTCTTCGGGTCGCGTCAATGCGCCATGCGGCGCTCGACCCGGAGCTGCAGAAGCAAGTCGACCCCTTCGACGAGTGCCGGGTACTGCTCGGGGCGCTTGAGGGCTCGGGCATCGAGTGCCCGCCGGTCGACGAGGCATGGGCCCATTCCTGTTTCCGGTTCCTGATCAAGACGGGCTTCCTGAATGCGCCCGACTCGCCACGGGCCGTCCCCTAGCGCTGGTGAGAGGCACGGATGCCAAATCTAATTTCACGCCCAGAACGAATGGAACAGCCAGCGATCCGCTATTTCGGCCTTATCCCCGACGAAGTATGCGAGATCGACAGCCTGCTGGATGACCTGGCCGGCCGGTCCTGGTCACCGGGCGACGAGGAGTTCCTGGCCCAGGCGATGCGCTGGGCGTGCGGCCTGCCGGCTCGCCTCGTCGATAACGTGCTGTCGTTCCGGTTGCGAGAGAGCAACGCCGCGCTCGTCCTTTCCGGGCTCCCGGTGAACGATGAAGCTATCGGACCGACCCCGCCGGACTGGCGTGACCTGGCTGACCGGCAGCGTACCCGCCGGCACGAGTTCTACCTGATGCTGATCTGCGCGCTGCTCGGAGAAGTGTTCGGCTGGTCCACGCTGCAAGACTCACGCCTCATCCACAACGTGCTGCCAATGCGCGCAGAGGAACAAGAGCAGAGCGGTCACGGCACCGTGCAGCTGGAATGGCACACGGAGGACGGGTTCCATCCTTTCCGCTGTGATTACCTTGTGCTCCTCAGCATGCGTAATCATGACCGCGTGCCGACTACGATATCGAGTATCGATGACGTCAGCCTGAGCGCTGAGCATCGGCGCGTGCTCGGCCATAAGCGGTTCTTCATCAGGCCAGACAACGAGCATCTGCATCGAGCGGCCGATCTAGTGAAAGGCACCATGCGGCAGCATCCTATCCAGGTATTCCACGAGAATCCGCTTCCCTGTGAGGTCCTGTTCGGCGATCCCGCGGAGCCATATCTCCGGATCGACCCGGCGTTCATGGAGGCGCTCCCTGGGGACGCGACGGCAGCTTCCGCACTGCGGGAACTCGTAAGCCAGCTGGGGAACGGGCTGCAGAACGTGGTGCTCACGCCCGGCGACCTGCTGGTCGTGGACAACTTCAAGGCGGTGCACGGACGGAGCGCGTTCCGCGCCCGCTTCGACGGCACTGACCGGTGGCTGAAGAAGGCTGTCTCCTCTAGGGACTTGCGTAAGTCCCGTGCCTCCCGGGCCAGCGCCGGAGCACGGGTCCTGCTGTAGCCGGGCGCCGGCCGGCGAGGCCGTCAGCTGGCCAGCGCCACCTCGAGCAGGCCGCTGTCCTCGAGCGTTGACCGCAGATGGCTGAGGAACAACATCGCGTCGCTTCCGTTGACGACCCGGTGATCATACGCCAGCCCGAGGTGCGTGACGTGTCGTCGTGCCACCTGCCCGGACTCATCCAGGCGAAGTTCCTCGTGAATCCCGCCTAGCGAGACCATGCACACCTGCGGCCACAGGACGATCGGTTGCGCGAACAGCACTCCATCGGCGTTGTTGACGGAGACGGTGATGTTGCCGCCGTCCAGGTCGCGGGCGCTGAAGTCGCCGCGCACCGCCTTCAGCCGGAATCTGGCGAGTTCATCGGCGAGCTCGGCCAGCGGCAGCCCGCGGGCGTCGCGGATGACGGGCACGAACAGTCCGTTGCCAGCGTCCAGGGTCACCCCGACGTGGGGAGCTTCGGCCAGGCTGACGGTGTCGCTGTCTGCCAGCGACCCGTACATGACAGGGAACCGCTCATGGGCGGCGGCGACCAGCTTGACGACTGCCTCCACAAGGCCGACGACAGCGCCGGAGCTGTCGCTGAGCTCGGCCAGGTGCGCCAGAGCGATGTCCGCTCCGACCCGGGCGACGGTAAAGGCCGCGGGCACCTCCCGGTGGCTCTTCGTGACCTGCGCTGCCGTGCCGCGCTGGGCTCGCCCGAGGCGGAGCAGCGACCCGGCGGCTGGTGACCCGTCGCGTTCGCCGTCCCGGGCGTCTTCGCGTGCGTCGCAGCCGGGGACCTGACGTTCGTTCTGCCGATTCCCTGGCTCTGGCAGCAGATATCCGAGCGGCTCACCGGGCGCGCACTCCTGACCGGCCTCCACCACCCGGCTCAGGTACCCCGCGACAGGAGCGGTGATCTCCTCGAGGGCCTTGGAGGTCTCGATGTCGACCAGCGGCGCGCCGGCCTCGACCCACTGGCCCTCATCGCAGAGCCACTCGGTGACCAGGTAGAGGTCATCGTTGTTATTCAGCTTCGGCGTGACGACACGATGTCCGGCGTCGGCGGCGGCAGGGCTGCCGGATCGCGGCTGATCGGGCGCCAGAGCGCGAGCCTGGGCCGCACTGCCTCTGACAGCAGCGAGGACTCTTGCCCGGATGAGGTCGCTGTCCACGAGGACCGTCCGCTCCAGGTGCGACGCGGCTGGGATAACGGAGTCAGCGGAGCTGATGCGCAGAACCGGCTGGCGCAGCTCCTGCCACATGCGGTCGTACAGCAGGCTGGCCACCTCGGCGCCCCAGGTGCCGCCCGTCGTAGATTCCTCGACGACGCCCACACGGCCCGCCGAGGCCAGCAGCGGAACCACCGGGTCCAGATCCAGGGGGTACAGCTGCGCTGGGACCAGGGTGTCGACCTCGATCCCGTGCTCAGCGCGCAAGCGCTCGGCCGCCGCGATGACGCGGTCAGCCAGTCCGCCGGGTGCGATCATGACCAGATCGGGTCCCCGCCCGGCCCGCCGGGCATCGTCGCGGGGAGTGATCACTGCCCAGCCGAGGCCGTCACCGGTCATCGTGAACCGCCTGGATTCGCCGGCCAGACCGTCGGCGTACACGCGCTGGCCGTAGAGCACCTTGTCCTCGAAGACCACCGCCGGAGTACCGAGCCGCAGCGCCGCGCCGAGCACCGCCGCGGCGTCGTGGAAGGCCGACAACTCATAAAGCGCGAGGTCAGGTATGCCGATGAGGTGCTTCTGCGGACTTTGGCTATGGGTCGGTCCGTAGCCGCGCCGGCCGCCCACCGGGCACCGGATCACCAGGTGCATGGGGAGCCGCGTGCCGTACATCGACACGGACTTGGCCGCGAAGTTCAGTATCTGGTCGAAGGCAAGGGCAAGGAAATCACCGAACATGATCTCCACGATTACCCGGTCCCCGCACAGCGCCAGGCCGCCGGCCACGCCGACTATCCCGTTCTCGCTCAGCGGCGTCGTCAGCACCTGGCCGGGGTAGTGGCTGGACAGGCCCCTGGCCGCCTTGAACGCCCCGCCGTACGGGTCAAGGATGTCCTCGCCGAGAAAGACCAGCCGGTCGTCAGCGGCGAGCATGGAGTGCAGGGCCCGGTTGAGGGTCTCCACGACGCGAGGCCGGAGGCTCGCCTCGCCGCTCGTCCCCGCGGTCATGTCGGCAGCCCTATCTCCCGCAGCGTGGCCCGGAGGTCGCCGACCTTGCGTATGGACCGTATCTGGCGTGCTTCCAGCTTGATGCCGAAATGGTCCTCGACCATCGCGATGATCTGTACATGTCGAAGGCTCGACCACGATCCCGTGGTCGACGGGCCCGTGTCGTCGGTAACGTCGTGCACGGGAACTGCCAGCACCTGGGCGACGATCTGCTCAAGGACGGGCATCTGTCCACCACCTCACACCGCCAGCGGGCGGGCCTCGATTTCCATGACTAGCCGGGCTACCCTCTCCCGTTGCCGCGCGTCGGCAGCCGCGAAGCGGTCGCCGAGCCGCCGGGCGTAGTGCGCGTACCAGTCCCGGGCACGGACATCGGCAAGCTCGGCGGCTGACCGCGAATCGTCGCCCTTGCTGTGCGGGCCGACCCGGATCGTGTTGAACTGAACCACCAGCGGCATGTGCTCGGCGCGGACGGCCGCCGCCCTGTCACCGAACGCGGAGCGGATGTCATCGATGTCGATGCTGTCGATCTCGTGGAACGGTATGTCGAACGCGCGTGCGCGGTCTCGGATCGTGCCGGCCATCTGCAGCTCGGTCGGCGTCGACTGCGCTATCTTGTTATGCTCGACGACCACGATCAGCGGCACCCGCCACAGCCGGGCCATGTTCAGTGCCTCGTACACCGCTCCCTCGCCCCAGGTGCCGTCGCCCGTGAAGGCCACTGCTGAGCGAGGCTGTCCGGTGCGCTTGAAGTGCATGCCCACGCCGACCGCCACCGGCATGTGCTGCCCCTGCACGCCGGTGGATAGGAAGCCATCGGCGTAGATGTGCTGGCTGCCGCCGACGCCGCCGCAGATCGCGCCCGCGCGGCCCATGATCTCAGCCAGCAGCCCGGCCGGATCACCGAACCGCGCCAGATAGTGACCGTGCCCGCGGTGGTTGCTGAGTATGAAGTCGTCCGCGGTCAGCGGCGCCAGCGCGACAGGGATGTACTCCTGCCCCAGGCACGTATGCGTTGTGCCGTTGAGCTTGCCCGCCGAGAAGAGGTCAAGCAACGCGAGCTCGAAATTCCTGATGAGCAGCAGCAGCTCGAGATCGCCATCGGAAATCGTGCCGATCCCCGCATGCGTCTCCTCCGGCGCGGCGGCTACCATGTCGCGGCCGCCTGCTCGCCTGCCGGCTGGTCCGCCTCTGGCCAGCACTGGCGCAGGCCTTCCCTGATGGCGGATTCAAGCAGGCGCAGCTTGTACCGCGTGCCCGGCAGCGGACGCGCACCCGCGAAGGCGAGCCCGGCGCTTTCGGCGAAGAGCCCGGCGGAGGGTACCTGGCCGAGCAGGGCATCCTCGACGCGCCGCATCCGCAACGGCGCCGGGGCGACGGCCCCCGCTACCACGCGCGCAGACTGGATCCGCGGGCTCCCCGCCATCCGGATCAGCACCTCGACGATCGGCCAGTCACCCGCTGATCTCGCCGCCACCCGCAGATAGCACGCGCGTTCGCCCGGCCACGGTGTCGGCAGCGAGAACGCGATGAGCAGCGAGCCTGGGCCCAGCGCCCCTCCCGCCTCGTGGCGATCCGGCGGCGCCAGCTCAGCCAGGTCAAGCGTCCCCCCGCCCTCGACGTCAGCGGTCGCGTCATAGCACAACAGGGCAGCGGCGAGCGTCGACGGGTGCGGCGCGGCACAAGATGCCGTGTCGAAGCAGACCGCGGCTGAGTGGTCACCGGCCCTGGCCGGGCAGCCAGCGCCGCCTTTGCGCAGGCAGCCGATGTCGCGATGACTGAAGTAATCGCACCGGACTTGCTGCAGGACGTTGCCGCCGACTGTCGCCAATGCCCGGACATTCTGGTGGGCCACCGCGGCTACCGCCTGCGCCAGCGCCGGGTAGCCGGACTGTATGTCCTTGTTCGCGGCCAGTTCCCGCAACGTGACCATGGCACCTATGCGCAACTCGGTGCCAGCGCGCTTGATGCCGCGCAGGGCAGCCACCTCGCCCAGGTCGACGGGCTCTCCAGGAGCCAGGCCGAGCCGACGCTGCCGGCCCAGGTCAGTGCCTGCCGCGCGGTACGGCCCGGCTAGCTCGACCGCCTTCGCGATGGTGTCAGGGAATCTGGTCATCTGTCCTCCCCGAGAATGGCCTGCGGGCGGATCGGCATCTCCCGCAGCCGCCGTCCTGTGGCATGGAAAATGGCGTTGCTGATCGAGGCTGGCGTGGCCAGTGCCGAGACCTCGGCCAGCCCGATCGCCCCCTGGGACACGTGATCGAAGCCGCCGCGCAGGAACGCGACCGTGATCTCGGGCGCCTCGGCTGCGCCCGAGATCTGGTAGTTCTCCAGGCTCGTCGTCAGTGTCGCCCCGGTGACCGGATCAATCCGGCGGTGCTCGTAGAGCGTTTCGCCGAGCGACTGGATGATCGCGCCATGGCACTGGGTCGTGGCCAGAACCTGGTTGACGGCCCGGCCTACTGCCAGCGCGCACCAGGTCCTGGTGACCTCGACCCGGCCGAATCGCTGATCGACAGCCACCTCGGTAACCTGCGCGACGCTGGGCGCCGCATGTCCCTCGGCGAAGTCCCATGAGTACCACGGCGAGGGGCGTCTGCCCCGGTCGCGCGGGCGGCGGCCGACAACGGTCAGCGGCGCTGCGACCTTCATCGCTTCCGCCCAGCTCACCAGCCCGGATCGGTGCCGGATGCCATCGTCAGCTGCCCTGGCGCCGGCCAGGCCGAGCCGTCTGCATGTCACGGCCAGCACCTGGCCGCGCAGGCGGGATACGGCATCGTGCGCCGCTGGCACCAGCGAGGCCGTCGCGCTGCTGCCGATGGACATGGGGCCGGGCGGCAGCCGTGAGTCGCCGATGCTGACCCGGATGTCGTCCTGCGCCAGCCCGAGCGCATCGGCGAACACGGCGGCAAGCAGGGTCCTGCTGCCGGTTCCGATGTCCTGAGTGCCTACCTCCACTAGGAGGCCGGCTTGATCCAGGGATGCTCGCACCCGGGTACTGAACTGCAGGTAGTAGTGCCAGGCGCCGACGGCGAGTCCCAGGCCGCGCACAACCGGGCCTGGACTGGCGGCGACCGGACCGCGGTCGTTCCACGGAGTCTGCTCGGCGATCCAGTCGTAGAGCTGACGCCTGACCGGTTCCGGATCCCAGCGGCGGCGCAGCTCCAGCGGATCCACGGCCAGGCGGTACGCGGCCTCGTCTACGGTCTGCTCCAGCCCCCAGAACGCCGGCGGCCCGTTCGGCGCCCGGAACGGCTTGGCCGGCGGCGTGTGACTCACTACGCAGATGTCCCGCAGCTCACGTGGCGCGTGCCCGTACAGCAGCCCGGCCACCTTGCTTGTATCCGAGCCGACCGCGACCCCGGTGTCCGCGTACGTCTCCACGCTCATGGCGCGCAGCTCCAGGCCGGGCCCGATCAGCAGCTCGCAGTGCGCCTGGGTAGCTGGCCGGTGACCTCCGGCGGTTAGCTCGTCGTGGTGCTCCCGCACGACTCGTACTGGCTTGCATGTTAACCGCGACAGCTCGACCGCGGCTATCGCCTCGGCGGTCAGCGCCTGCTTCGCCCCGAACGCGCCGCCGACGAATTCCGCCCGCACGTGCACCGCGTCCGGCTTGAGCCGCCAGTGCCTGGCAATCGCGTGTGCCATCATCCGCACAGCCTGCGTGGACAGGTCGATGGTCAGCTTGCCGTCCTGCCAGTTCGCCACGCATGCGTGCGATTCCAGCGGCACGTGGCTCTGCGCCGCCGTCTGCCAGTCTCCGGAAATCACCACATCACGGTCGGAGTCCGCGGACCGGAAGGCCCGGCGCGCCCGGCGCGCCGACCGCGCGGCCCTGCCAGGGAGCGGCGGCCGGGGCAGCCGGACGTTGCCCTCCCATCGGTAGCGAGCGAACAGTTCGGGGACCTCGCCAGCGGACGGCGCCGAACGGTGCTCGCGGGTTTCGCGGCTGTAGACCAGCGGCGCCCCCGCCGCCCTGGCGCTCGCCAGATCCGCGGTGAAAGGCAACTCCTGGTAAAGGACCTTAATCAGCGCGGCAGCCTGGCGGGCGATCGCCATGTTCTCCGCGGCCAGGGCTAGTATCTCCTGGCCCACGTACCGCACATGTCCTGATTCGGGGAGCAGGCGGACAACGCCGAATACCCCGGGAAGGCACCGGGCCGCTCGGTCGTCAATGTCCTTGACCAGCGCGTTGGCGACGGAGGAGGAGACGATCACCCCTTCGAGCTGCCCGGCATAGACCACATCGCTTGTGTACCTGGCGGCGCCGGTGACCTTCTGCGCCGCGTCATGGCGCCGGGCCGTCACTTCTGGTCCCTCATGCTCCCCCGCGCAGGCGCGCCGGATGGCCTCTACTATGCGCAGATAGCAGCCGCACCGGCAGAGCTGGCCGGAAAGCGCGTAGCTGACCTCGTCCGCGGTCGGGCGTCCGCCTTGACCGCTCCGCCATTCTTCGTAGAACGCCACGCCAGCGCACACGAACCCAGGCGTGCAGTACCCGCACTGGATGGCGTCCGCGGCCAGCAGGGCGCGCTGTACCGGGTGGAGCCCGCCGTCCCTGGCTACCCCCTCGACGGTCGTCACGTCCCGGTTCCGCAGGGACTCGGCCGGCATGAGGCAGCTGGCCACGGGGGCACCGTCTGCGAGTACCGTGCACGCGCCGCACGCGCCGACGGCGCAGACGCGTTTCGTCCCGGTGAGACCGAGCCGGTCACGGATAAGTTCGACCGCCGTCTCGTCAGGCGCAGGCTCGGCGGCGCGCTCTTGGCCATTGACACGCAGGCGCATCGTGCTACCTCCTCGAGGACGGTTCCTCGCTCGCGTAGAGCTGGCGCATCTCGGCCGACGTCTCCAGCAGCTCGGCCAGCGTTCCCGCGCCGCTGACCCTGCCGTGGTCAAGCAGCACGATATGGTCGGCGCGATCCAGCACGCCGCGGCGGTGCGACACGGCCAGGCAAGTGATGCCGGCCTGCCAGACATGCCGCCACAGCTCGCGCTCGGTCTCAATGTCAAGAGAGCTCGAGGGATCGTCCACAACCATCAGCTCAGGCCGCCGCGCCAGCATCCTCGCGACCGCCACTCGCTGGATCTGCCCCCCGGATAGCCGGACTCCGCGGGTGCCGATCTCGGTGTCCAGCCCCGCCGCGAGCCGGTGAATGTCCGGCTCGAGCGCTGCCTGGCGGATGGATTCGGCGAGCCGGCCGTCATCGTCGAGTCCGAGCAGGATGTTCTCCCGCACAGAGCCGGACAGGAGAGTTGGCCGTTGCGGCGTGTAGGCGGTACGCGGCGGCACGAAGAAGGTCGCGGGCGCGATGACCTCCTCCCCGTTCCAGCGCACCTCCCCGGCCTGCACGGGCAGAAGGCCGAGTACTGTCCGCAGCAGCGTTGTCTTGCCGGCGCCGACTCGGCCGACGATGATCGTGACGCTGCCGCGGGCCACCCGGAGCGTCACGTCCTCGACGCCGCCCGTCGGCTGGAACCGGTGGGTCAGTCCTCCGACTTCCAGCAGGTGGAACGGTGCGGTCGGCGGGGGCGGCGGCAGGATCGGCGGTGGCGCGGTCTTCAGGTACAGCGGGTGGTGCTCGGCGAGCTGGGTCGAGCCGCCCTGCATGAGCGTCTGCATGCGCCGGATGGACACGCTGGACTGCTGGTAGGTCCTGATCAGGTAGCCCATGAAGCCGGCATATTCGGACACCTGGACGAGATACGTCGAGAACAACACGAAATCGCCGATTGTGAACTCCCCGCTCCGCATCCGCCCTGCGGCGACGAGGAGCGTGAGCCCGGTGCCCAGGCTCGCGGTGCTCATGGAGACCGAATCCAGGAGGAATCCCTGGACCTTGTCCCGGATCATCGCTCGCTTGCGGATTTCGCCCCGCTCGCGCAGGTGCGCGATGACCGTATCTTCCTTACCCGCTACCTGGATCGCGCGAACGGCGCCGACTATCTCACCGATCAGCCCGGTCACGTGCGCGGTCTCGGCTCTGCTGCGCTCTCGGTAGCGCATGGCCACCGGCCGGGCCAGGTAGGCCAGGCCGACGATGCAGATGATCGGTCCCATGACCAGCGCGGTGACCTGCACGTTGACCGTGAGCAGGATGCCGATCCCGCCGCCCGCGAAGATCAATGCGGAGAGCGCGTCGAATCCCCACCCGCCCATGTGGGAGACGGCATCGCCGTCATCGCGCAGGGTCGAGATCACCGAGCCAATGCTCCCGGGAAACGCCTGAGCGCCAGGCATGGCAAACAGCCGGGTCAGCACGTTCCGCTCCATCAGTCCATGTACGCGGACGTACCAGGACGCGTTGGCGACCGTGCCGCCGAAGATGGCCCCGGCTCTGGCCAGGCCGGCAGCCACGATAATGGCGACGATCGTCATGACGTCAGGGCCGGGCGCCTGCTTGTCCTGCAGGGTGTTGAAAAGCGCCAGGCCGAGCAGACCGGGCAGGAGCGGCCAGAGGTGGAAGATGAGCCACCCGGCAATCGCGGTGAGGTAGCGCAGCCGGTGATAGCCGGTCATCCGCAGGATCAGCCGCAACGCTGATGTGCTGTCCTGGCTCACGCTGGCGCCTCCCCTAGACTGCGCAGCCTGGCCAGCTGGGATCCCGGATCGGTGAGCAGCACGTCCCTGTCTCCGTATTCCGCGATCCGCCCGTCGTCGATCACCAAGATCTCGTCGGCCCGGTTGAAGGTGCCCAGGTGATGAGCTATCAGGATCGCGGTCCGGTCGGCGAGCAGGGAGTCGAGGGCGCCCTCGAGCATGGCCTCGGTGGCAGGGTCGAGATAGCTGGATGGCTCGTCCAGGATCACCAGTCCCGGGTCCTTGATGAATACTCGGGCCAGTCCGATCAGCTGCCCCTGGCCGACGGATACGGTGTCGCCGGAAATGAGCGTCCAGAGCCCGTCGGGCAGGCTTTCGAACCAGGCCGTCAGGCCGAGCTGGCCGAGGATTTCCTTCAGGCGCTGGTCGGAGACGTCGTTGTCGAAAAACGTCAGATTGTCTCGCAGGCTCGCGCTGAAGACGTGCACGTCCTGGGTGACGAAGCCCACCCTGGCCCGCACCGAGGCGATCCGTGCCGTTGCGAGGTCGACGCCGCCGAGCCTTACCTGGCCAGCCGACGGATCGTACATACGGAAGAGCAGGTGCGCGATCGTGGTCTTGCCCGCGCCGGTCCGTCCGACAAGCCCCAGCGTCCGGCCCTTCTCCAGATGGAAGCTCAGCTCGTGCACGACAGTCCGCCCTGGCCCGCCGGCACTGTCACCGCTGTCGGCGTAGCCGAACGAAACTCCCTCGAAATCGACAGCCAGCGGTCCTTCGGGGATCAGCTCCGCACCGTCGGACAGGCGCGATGAGGTCGACAGGAGCTCGCGGACGCGCCGCACCGCCGCTATCGCCTGCTGGAGGTACGCGATCTGCTCTCGGATCACCTCCATCGGTGCCGTGATCATCGAGACGTACGTGACGACCAGGTAGACCTGCCCGAGCGAGATGGTCCCTGACCGGTACAGGGCCGCGCCCAGGCCGAAAGCGGCCGCGGTCGTCGCGGTGAGGACAAGGGTCATGATCACCCAGATCGAGCTGCCCCACGCCTCGGCCCGGGTACGGACAGGTGCCCACGCACGAAGGCGGCTGTAGAACCGGATCATCGCGTAGGGAACGGCGTCGAGCGGCCGGATGTCCTCGATGGCGCTGAGTGATTCGCTGACGTTGCCGTAGAACAGCGCGGATTGCTCCCTGTCGGCTTGCCAGTGTCCGCGTGATATCCGCTGGACGCGCTGCGTCGCCAGCGTGCCGATCACGATGGCGCCGACGGCCGAGAGGCTAAGCAGCGGGTTGATCAGGGTCAGCGCGATCAGGATGCCAACAAGCAGCAGGGCGTTGCCGAGCAACTGGACGATGAAGGTAGAGAACAGATCGGCGATCTGGTTGACGTCGCCGTCGATCCGCTCGATGAGCTCGCCGCGTGACCGTGAGGCATGAAAGCTGAGATCCAGATGGAGAATGTGGTCGGCCAGATCCCCTCGCAGCGCGTTGGTCGAGGTCCAGGCCACCCGCTCGCTCAGTGCGGTGGCCGCCAGCCTCAGCACATGACGGCAGACCGTTAACGCGAAGAACAGCCCGATGAGCCGGTAGGCGGTGGCTTCCTTACCGCCGAACTGAACGAACTCGATGAAGTAAGAGATCACGATCGGCTCGGCGATCTCCGCGCAGATCGCCGCGACCAGCGAGAGGCTCATCAGCGTGACTCCGCCACGCTGCGGCCACAGGTACGACGTGATCAGGGCGCCGTATCCGGCCCGGGTCTCGACGGCAGGCCGCGGGCGCCGAGATAGCCTACGTCGGGTCATAGGAATCCGCGAGATCGGCTGTCCCGTAGCTGTCCAGGAACAGCTGGGTGAACGCCTCGTACCGGCTGGTGTCCGTCTCACGGGCAATGGCGGGCAGGTAGACGTGCGGAGCCCCGTGGTGAAAGCGTTCGTACTGCTCGTGCCGTCCGGCGAACTCGCTGCCGAGCGCATCCCACGCTAACTTGAACAGCTTGACGCGCTGTTCGGTTGAGTTCCCTGGCGAGCGAATGTACTTACGCAGAGTCGGGCCGAAGTCAGGGCTGAGCAGATCCCGGACCGTGGGCAGCTGAATGAGGCTCCCGCCCGCCAGCAGCTTGATCTCACTGAGCACTTTCGGATACAGATCGGGCCCGATAGCGAGCTGGGACACGCCTATCTCGCGGTTCGGCTCGACCGCGCCAGCGCTCCCTGGCACCGGTTCGCATTCCGATTCCATCGCGAGAACCAGGGAACGTGCCACGTTCAGCCAGCCGATGAGGCGTCCGATCTGTGCTTTGACGGGTGGCATCTCATAGGTGCCGTTAGCCTTGGCGATGAGTATCGCCAGACCGGTCAGGAATTCCAGTTTGGTCCAGAGCCTGGTGGCGCCGTGGTGCACAAAATTCATGAATGCAGAAGTTTTCCACCACTGGCTGGTGCACACATTTACATCCTGATATACGAATACACGATCCCACGGCACGAACACGTTATCATACACTAGGAGTGCGTCATTTTCGTCAAAACGGGAAGCCAGCGGGTAGTCGAAGATGCTCGGTGCCTGAGCCTCGTAGGAGACCCGTGATATGACCTTCACGCCGGGCGAGGCGATGGGGACAGAGAAGGAAATCGCGTACCTGGCCTGCTCGGGCGGGAGACGCTGGCTGGTACCGACCAGGATCTCGTCGCTGAAGACGGCGGCCGTCCCGATCGCCTTGGCTCCCCGGACCACGATGCCGTCGTCGCGCTCGGCCACCACGCCGACATAAAGATCGCCCTCCTCTTGCTCAGACGGTGGCTTCGACCGATCGACCTGCGGGTTCACCAGGGTGTGGGCCTGGTACAGATCCTGTTCCGCCATCCTCTGGTGGTGGGCGATCACGTTGGCGGAGCCGTCGAAGCCGGCTCCCGCGAAGACATGCGGGGCAGCGGCCAGGCCGGCGATCGCCGCCGCCATGTAGTCAGGAGCCCGGCCCAGGAAGCCGAAACTCGCTTCCGACCAGAGCTTGAAGCCCCGTCGGCGCTCGACAAGCTCGGTCTGGGTACGAGGGATATGGTAAGCGCGCAGGATGCGGCGGCCGGTGTCTGGAGACCTGACCGTCAGCGTCTCGCGACCGCCAGCGTCGTGGGCCAGCTCATACAAGTCCGCGATGGATCTGGCCGTATTGCGGAACGCGGGGTGCGTCGTGAGATCCTTGACCCTTTCGCCGTCGTACCACACCTCGCGGCCATCCTTGAGGGAAGCGAGGTACTCCCCGCCCGTGCGCGTCATGGCATCTCCTCCAGCGACCCGTTGTCCCTGCGCGCGGCCCGGTGATGAGCCTGGTGATAGCGCCTGCTCCCGGCCGGGACCCGCTGGCCGCGCAGCGTCGCCCGCGCCTTGAGCAGCATTTCCTCGTATTCATCCTCGGGGTCAGAATCAAGGACGATGGCCCCGCCCGCGCCCACGGTCAGGCAGTCGTCCTGCGCTACCGCGGTGCGGATCACGATGTTGAGGTCAGCGGTCCCGCAAAGGCCAAGAAATCCTAGCGTTCCCGAGTAAATGCCGCGGGGACCGGTCTCCAGGCGGTCGATGATCTCCATCGTGCGCAGTTTCGGCGCGCCGGTCATGGACCCGCCAGGGAAGCAGGCGCGCACGCAGTCGATGACGTCGACGTCGTCGCGCAGCTGGCCTCTGATCGTTGAGACGAGCTGGTGGACGGTGGTGTAGCTCTCCACGGCCATGAACTTGGTGACCTCGACCGTGCCGATCTCGCAGACCCGGCCGAGATCGTTCCTGATGAGGTCGACGATCATGAGATTCTCCGCGCGCGTCTTGGCGCTGGTGGCAAGCTCACGGCGGAGGATGTCGTCCTTTACCGGATCCTCATGACGAGGTGCGGTGCCCTTGATGGGCTTGCTCTCCACGGCATGATGACGGTCGATGCGCAGGAACCGCTCAGGCGAGGAACACAGCACCGCCAGGTCGTCAAAGCGCAGGAACGCGGCGTAGGGGGCGGGATTGCTCTTGCGCTGACGCAGGTAAAGCGTGAGCGGATCGCCAGGCAGCGGAAGCACGGCCGCGTTGGTAAGGCAGATCTCATAGCTCTCTCCTGCGTTCAGCTGGCGCTGGCACTCGATGATGTCGGCCACGTACCGGCACCTTGGCCGGCGAAGCCGCGGCTCGGGATCGATGTCCGCGGTCGCCGGCTGGGCGAGGCGGTAGTCCTGCTGGCCGCGAACCCGCGCGAGCCGGGTCTGCGCCGAGTCCAGCCAGGACTGCGCGGCGGCCACGTCGTCCTGATCGTCGGTGCGACACAGGGCGAGCAGGTAGGTGCGCATGTCGGCGTGGTCGATCGCGACCATCCGGGTGGCGGCCATCCAGAGTGCGTCGGGAGTGGTCGCGACATGGCTGTTCGTCGCTTCGAGCTCGGCCTTGAGCTCGTAGCCGAAGTAGCCTACGTATCCGCAAGCGAACTCGAATGGCTGTGGCTGGGCGGGCATGGCACGCGCGTTCAGACGGTCGCGAAGAACGTCGAAGATCGACGCGCGCAGGTGCCGGGATGGTCCGGAAGACGGCCGCACCGTAACGATCCCGCTATTAAGGTCATAACTGAGGACTTCGCCGTCGGGACCTTCGGGCGCGCCGAGGAAGGAGAACCGCGACAGGCCGGCCTCAACCCTGCTGCTGTCAAGCCAGAATGCGAACGGGTGATCGCCGAAGAGCAGACGGAAGGCGCCCGCGGCGTCCATTTCCCTGTCTATCGTGCGCTGGATTACGCGCCAGCGTGAGCCAGTGACGGCCTTCTTCGCGGTCCCGTTGATCGCCATGCCTTGACCTGCCCGGCCAGGGGCCGTGCGCCTCTCCCTGACCAAGCTCGCGCGGTCCGCCAGGGCGAGCCGGCGGAAGTTCGCGAGCAGTTGGCGTCCATGTTCGGTGGCCACGGACTCGGGATGGAACTGCACACCCCACAGTGGCCGGGTCTTGTGCCGCAACCCCATCACCACGTCATCTTCGGCCCACGCGGTCACGGCGAGTTCGCTCGAGAGGGTCTCGGCCGGCACGCACAGCGAGTGGTAACGCACGGCAACGAAATTCTGCATGATCCCCTCGAACAGCCCGGTGCCGTCGTGCCGTATCAGCGAGAGGTGACCGTGCCGTGCCCGCGGGGCCGGCCGGACATCGCTGCCGCACAGCCAGGCGAGCGCCTGGTGCCCGAGGCATACGCCGAGCACCGGTATGTCACTGTGCCGGATGATGTCCGCGCAGATCCCGAGGTCTCTTGTTCTGGCTGGATGCCCTGGCCCGGGCGATATGACAACGGCGTCGAGATCGAGGCTGCGGATCTCCTCCCATGTGATGGCATCGTTTCTCGCTACCATCGGCTCGGCGCCGTCGATTGACGCGATTAGGTGGAAGAGATTGAAGGTGTATGAATCATAGTTGTCAATCAGCAGGATCCGCATGCTTGTGCCTCGTTTAGGTCACGGCGTGATGCGTAAGCACAATACGACGGGCTACTCTCAGGCGACTCTTGGCGTAATCCTTTCTACCTATACGCTCATGGCATTCTCTTTTCTGTATGAAATGATACTGCCAGAAATGTTGTGGAGCGTCGTTTAAGGATCGGTGAATCGGTGTCATCCGGCACGTTGCGGTTCGCTATTGTCGGCGGCTATGGCCAGGTTGGGGGATTGTTCGCCCGCGAGTTCAGAGCGCACGGAAGCGTCGTTGTCATCGATCCGGCCGCGCAGGCCACCGATGAGTCTGGAATGCGGGTGATCGCCGCCGCCGTGCAGGCCGGCGACGCACAAGCGCTGGCTGAGCTGGCGGCTGCCGACGTGGTCCTGCTTGCCCTGCCTGAGAGCGAGGTCGAGACGGCTGTTCCCGTCGCGGCAGGCGCGATGAAGAGCGGCGCCCTGCTGGCCGACACGCTGTCGGTGAAGGCCCAGGTCGTACCTCTGCTCGCGCGGTGGGCACGTCGGCAGGCACTGCAGGCGTGCAGCCTCGCTCCCATGTTCGCGCCGGCCCTGGGCATGGCCGGACGTCCGGTGGCGGTGGTGCGGATTGCGGACGGCGACCTGGTGGAGGTGCTCCTGGCCATCATGAGCCAGGCTGGTGCGCGGCTCACCGGGATCAGCGCGCCAGAGTACGACCGCCTGGCCGCGGTCCTTCAGGCGGCCACCCACGCGGCCGTACTGGCCCTGGGACTAACGGTGGCCAGGTCAGGCTCTGAGCTCGGAGCGCTTCTCGCGCTGGCACCGCCCCCGCACCTGACAATGCTCGCGCTGGCGGCCAGGGTCGTGGCGGGGAATCCGGATGTGTACTGGGACATCCAGGTGAGCAGCCATGATTCCGCCCTCATGCGCGAGACGCTGCGTGACAGCCTGGATGAACTCGACCGCTCGGTCAAGGAGTCCGACCGTGCGTCGTTCGTCAACATGATCAACGGGATCCGCGATTACCTCGGGCCCTACCACGACGACCTGGCCGGGCGCTGCGCCGCTTTGTTCGACCGCGGGGAACTGCGGATGGCAAGATGCGAGGATGGTCCATGACTCCTGACACCGATGAGATACTGGCACCGTTCCGCGCTCGTCTTGAGGCCCTCGACCGCCAGATCGCCGAGCTGATGGCCGCGCGTATGGCGGTCTGTGCCGAGGTTGCCCAGGTCAAACGGGCAAGGAAGATTCCCATGATGCAACCCGCGAGAGTCGATGCCGTGTGCGATGCCTATGCCGGCCGCGGTATCTCCCTTGGCGTGAACCCTGGCTTCATGCGCTCACTGGCGAATCTCATCATCGCCGAGGCGTGTCACATCGAAGACGAGATCATCGACGGCTGACCGGTGCGGTCAGATCGGCTCCGTCCATGGCGTCGTTCGCGTCTCGTCGGGCACCCGGTCCAGCTCAAGGCCGAAATGCTCCTGGTAGCCGGCCAGTGTCTGCTGGTCGTTCTCATAGGTCTCGCCCAGCCAGTCCTCGTTAACCTGCCGGGCGAAGTTCCGGCGGTGGAGCATGATCTGCCCGTCTTCGGTGGGGAGCCACACGAACGGATAATTCTCGCTCTTGACCCGGGAAGTCGGGCTCGTCAGATGCCACCACGACGATACCTTGAAGTCGGCGAGTTCCCGGGGCCGCAGTTCTAGCCGGTACCGCGGCTGGTCATTGACGTGGACGTCGATATCACCGCATGGCGCGGGCACCATCTGGAACCGGCCCATCTCGTTCACCTGCTCGGCGGTGTCATCCAGGCGCAGCGGGCGACGGCTGAACCCGGCAATGCCGATATCGACGAGATACGGCTCGGGCGCCTCAACCCGGAGGCAGCCGTGGTCAAGTGGTATGCCTATACCGCCTTCGTCGAACAGGCGTGCCGCTATGAGCCAGACGGGGAACCCGAGTGCGCTCAGCAGCGCGCCGAAGGCGGCGTTAAGTTCGACGCAGCCCCCGCCGCGGCGACGGTTCACGATTTTGTCGAGGATGAAGTCCTCCTCGAGGACAAGGGGCTCGTCGAGGAACTCGGAGAGGTTCTCCCAGGGAACTTTCATCAGGTGACAGTGCTGCAGATACTGGAGTGCTTCCCGTCCGACGTCGCGAGGTCGTTCGGCGCCGATGCGGGCAAGATAGGTAGCAACCGTCTTGGTGTCCAATTCAGGAAACTCCTTCCCTCATGCTCGTTACGCCCGTCATCTCCTGACACGCATCAGCGAACAGGCGCATCAGTTCGTCGGCCGATGCGCGGCCGATCGCCGATGGCAGGAAACTGGTCACGATCTTCAGCCGCCGGCCTCGCAGCGGCCAGACATCTATCAGGACCTCGGCGGGGATGTCCAGATAGGGCAGACGCAGGAAGCGCGTGCGCCGGCCACGGATGTCCAGCCGGGGGACCGGGTGGTCCTGAGAGACAAAAAGGCTCTGGGCCAGCGCGGTCTTCCGGCCGCGCGGCGGGTTTACCGCCCGCACGACTTCGCCGAAACCTACGTCCCTGGTCCTGAAGGCAAGGTCCATCTGGGCCTGGGTGCCGGCCACGCCGTCTGCTCCGGCCGCGAGAGCATCCCTGTCCATCCGGATACACGCCATCTCGATGTAGCAGCCGACAGAGGCGTCCAGGCGGTTGTCCAGGCGGCGGGTCACCGGGATAGCCACTGCGAAATCTTCCTGGCCGGTCATCCGGGCCAAGGCGCGCCCGTAGGCTGCGAGCAGCAGTACGAACCGGCTGACGCCCAGCGCCCGCGCCGTCGTGTCCAGCGCGGCGACTTCAGCCGGCTCGGCCGTTCGCCGCACCGAGAGCGGACCGGCAAGATCGCCGCCCGGGCCGATGTCCTCAGCGGCCGGCCAGGCTAGCTGCGGGACGCCGCGAAGTCGGCGGCCGAGCGTGGTGATCTGCCCGCGAAGGTCGGCGTGCCGTCGATAGGACTCCACCAGCGCCGACGCCTCCGCCAGGGAGAGAAGCTCGGCGAGCGCGGGATCTGCGCCGTCGTGGTACGCGTTGTAAGCGGCTGCCAGGTCCGCGGCTAACACCGACTCCGACCAGCCGTCGAACGCGATGTGGTGGACGACGAATCCGAGCAGCTGGCTGATGCCGCCGTCCGGCTGCGGGACCCTCGGAACCAGCGCGGTTCGCCATACCTGGCCCGCCGAGATGTCCAGTTCTCTGCTCAGCTCGCGACGGAGCGATAGCAGTGCGTCGTCCATCGAGTCCGCCTCGGCCAGCACGGTCAGCGGGGGAGCGGCCCCTCGCATCGTCCGCGCCACTGGCCCGCCGCGCTGTGGAAGATACGCGGCACCCAGGGCCTCATGCCGCTGATGAACGTAGCTGATGGCGGCGGCGAGCGTCTCCTGGCCGAGGCTGCCGGTCACCTCCCAGGCCCCCAGGCAGTAAGCTGCCCGGTCCCATGGGCAAATGAACTGCTGCGACAGCAGGTCCGACTGTATCGGGCTGAGCGGGATGTCAATAGTCAAGGGGGTTCACATCAACCGCCGGGCGGGTATCCGTGACGATTTCCCGGGCATCGCCGCTGTCGGCGCGGGGCCCGGGAGCGGTCAGCCAGAACACCGCCAGGTCGTGTCCCGATATCGGCGTCTCATCGCGAGTCCCGGAAGATTCTTCGTCAAGGAGCGCCCTGGTGATTCTCGCTGGCGTTTTGTCCCTGAACATGTGGACCGGCATTATCTTTATCTTCTGACGATGCGCATCTGCGACTATATTCACGACGAGTAAGGAGTAGCCTCCCAAGTCAAAAAAGTCGTCCGTAGGATGTACTTCAACCGCGAGGTACTTTTGCCAGATGGCACACAGTGCCTGCTCGATTTCGTCTCGGCCCAACACGGCGGCTTCTCCTCAGCTCCGCTTACAGGCTGTGCTTAGCCCACGATAACCAGCAACCCTCTCTGTCTGCTCTCGCATGGCTCGTCAAAGGTCAGGGCTGATAGGCGGCGACTCTAGCCAAAGCCGCATTTGAAAGTTCAGCGACCGCCCTCTCGCGTGCGTACTGTTTTACCAGTGGATGAAAACGGTATCCCTTGCGGTCTCCGCTATTATCGTCGACTGGCTCTATGAGATGATTTTTAGCAAGGACCCACAAGTGCTTCCTTGCCCTGTCATCGAACCCGCCGCCTATGGCGGTTCCAATCCATTCAGGGAACTCAGTGACGCTGAGCAGGCTAAGTTCCAGCCACATCTTCCTGACTTCGTCCGGTAGGCCGTCTACCAAGCCCGCAAGTCGCTTGCGAAAATCCAGCCCGCCAAACCCGAGCTCATCCAGAACGTGATCCTCATCAGCGAGGCGGTCGGCGAGCGCGGCGAGGCTAAGCTGCGGGCGGGCAGAAAGGCATGCGACAGCGGCTCGGATCGACAGCGGGAGGCACCCGACGGCCAGGGCAACACGCCGTGCGGCATCGACGCAGGTCTGCGCTGGACGGCCGGCACTCAGGGCACACAGCAGCTCGACCGCCTCGGCCGCGCTGGGCACGTCCATGCCTACCACTTTCACGCCAGCCAGTCCGGTGAGCGTCGAAGAACTTGTCAGTATGACCGCCATTTGCGGTCCGGCGGGCAGCAGCCAGCGTATCTGTTCGGCCTCGGCCACGTCATCCAGGACCACAAGTGCACGTTTCCGGGCGACAATGGTGCGGTACATGGACGCCATGCCCTGAATGTCGTCAGGTATCGCATCCTCTGCCACCGCGAACGACCGCAGGAACATCCTGAGTACCTGCGCAGGCTCCGTAGGAATACTCTGGCTACCGCTAAGATCCGCGTACAACTGACCGTCGGGGAAATGCTTCTTAACAGCATGAGCGACGCGAAGCGCTAGCGCAGACTTGCCGACACCGCACATTCCGACGATTGCGCACACACGCGGGTGCTCTATACTCTCGATATTTTCACGGGACGCGGCATCGCCGATAAGGTAACGAGCTATAAGAGAAGTGCGTGATCGGATGTCGACGAAGTCCGCGGTGTCTATTGGCAGCTGCGCAGGTGTTCTAGTCGTCTCCGTGAAGGCAGAGAGCATGACCGGAGCAGTCACGTCTCCTGCCAGGAGCTTGGAATGCAGATCCTGCAGCATCTCGCTGGGCTCGATCCCCAGTTCGTCTACAAGAACTCTCCTGCCATTACGGAAGATTGCGAGGGCCTCGGCTCTTCGGTGGCTGCCGCTCAAAGCCACCATGAGTTGTCCGCGGAAACGCTCTCGCAGCGGGTTCTCACGGACGAGTGTCATGAGATGGTCGATTACCTCGTGATGGTGTCCGACTGTTAGCTCGAGGTCAATGTAATCCTCCAGTACAGCCAACCGCCGCTCTTCCCACTGCGCGGCCGCAGCTCTTATGACAGGACTCTGGAATTCCTCGAGCACCGGCCCGCGGAACAGGTCGAGAGCAGCGCGGAAATCAGCGATTGCCGTACTCCAGCCACCGTCCATCATAGCGGCGCGCGCACATGCGACGTGATGTTCGAATAGGCAGGTGTCAATATTCTCAGGTTCGACCCGAACGAGATATCCGGATCCTGCTGTTTCAATTAGGCCTGCAGGAAAGCCGACAGCGGTAAACATCTTCCGCAAGCGCCAGATACAGGTCTGGATCTGCGCGCCGGCCGTTTTAGGAGCGGCGTCTTCCCAGACCGCCTCAGCTAGCCGCGCAACTGAGACAATCCTGTTTGCCTCCAACAACAGAGTGGCGAGAACAACGACCTGCCTGTTGCTTCGAGATTTCGCGCGCCAGCCGCTTACCGCAATATCGACCGGACCTAAGACTCGGAACAGCATTATGTCTCCCCGTTCGAAATGCCTAGGTATCCGTTTAATCTCAGAGATGCGGACCGCAGAAAGGAGTCCTCCGGGAGTGGAGCCCGTAAACATTCCTGACGGTCAGACAACGCTTCGTTGCGCTTGCCCCGATTATTTTGATCGGCGTTCGACGGAATTGCGGCTGACCCACACCCCACCGCCGTTCACAGCGATCACCTTCTCCGTCCCGAACGCTGATTATTACCTCTCGAACCAGGCTATTTCCGGTCCGCGCGCAGCGGGTTCCGGCGGACGTTTAGGTCTAAACAAGAAGCGCGTCCATCAATAGGCAGATTGAATGTTCTTCAGCTCTAAGTATAGAAAAACGGAAGTTTCATACCTTGCTCCCTTAGATCCGATCTTTCTGATAAGAACACGATAACCCGTCTTGCGCTGGTGTCAACCCTCAGCAGCGTCCCGTCAGGTGGCCTGACGGTGCGTCGGACCTGCGCAAATGACGCTCGTGCAAGGTGGCCCGGACCTGAGAGCCGGCTGATTGGCGAGATGATAGCGATCCAGTATCGCGGCGAGACGTCAGTCACGTCGCAAGGCTGGAGCTGTTCCGATTCATCGCTGCGGTCAGGCGTTAGTGAGGCCAAGCTGATAACAATGCGAGAACGGCCGGTTGTTTGATCTATCCATGACCGCCACTAGCACTGGACTGGAGAGAAGCGAGTTCATGCGGTGAAGGACCGATTGCTATTCGACTGGTTTGGTGACTCTGTACCAGAACACGCCGATCAGGTCGCGCTCGAGGTAGGAGAGCATGTGCTCACCTACGCCGAGCTGGACGGCCTTATTGGCGCGATCGGAGCACGACTGCTCGAGTCAGTCTCGCGACCGCCACGACGCATCGGGCTGCTCGTCAGCCGGTCCCGCACCGCGTACTGTGCCTACCTCGCGGTTCTGCGGCTTGGCGCGACTCCGGTGCCGCTCAACGTGGGGTTCCCGCAGGCACGCAACAAGGCCATCGCGTCCGCTGCGAGGCTGGATTTGGTGATCTGCGACCATTCGGGGGAGGGAATCGACGTCGGTGTGCCTGAACTCGAGCTCGGCGACGAAGAACTCGACGCGCTGCGCCCTATTCCAGCCGTGCGACTGCCGCCATCCGCGGCGGGGCTGGACGACTTCGGCTACATCCTCTTCACGTCCGGATCGACCGGCACCCCGAAAGGCGTGCCGCTCACTCATCGTAATCTGTCGTCGTTTATCGCGTACGTCCGTACCCGGTATCCGGCGGGTCCAGGCGCGAGGCTATCCCAGGTCGCCGAGCTGACCTTCGACCCGTCAGTGCAGGACATGTTCCTCGCGTGGAGTACTGGAGCCGCCCTGGTGGTTCCCGCCAGGTGGGAAATCCTGACCCCGGCCGACTTCGTCAACCGACGCCGGCTGACGCATTGGTTCTCCGTACCGTCGGTGATCTCTATGGCTTACCGGGTGGGTGACCTGGCTCCTGGTGTCATGCAGGGGCTGCGGTACAGCATGTTCTCCGGCGAACCGCTCACCATGGCGCAGGCCGCCATCTGGCAAGCAGCCGCGCCAAACAGCACGATCGACAATCTTTACGGGCCTACCGAGCTCACCGGATGCTACGAGTATCGGCTGCCGCGCGATCGCGCGAAATGGCCGCGCACTGGCAATGGTTCCGTGCCCATCGGACGTGCGTACCCGGGAATGGAGCATCTGATCCTCGGTGAGGACGGTAAGCCCGCCCGGCAGGGAGAGTTGATGCTGCGTGGCGCCCAGCGTTTCCCCGGCTATCTCGATCCCGCCCAGGACGACGGTCGTTACCTCATCTTCGATGGGAACTCCGCGCAGGTTTACCACGGCGAGAAGCCGCTGAGTGAAGACTACTGGTACCGCACCGGCGATCTGGTTGAGGTCACCAGCGGGGTGATGCTCCACCTCGGCCGCCTCGACTACCAGGTAAAGGTCCGCGGTCACCGCGTCGAGATCGGGGAGATCGAGGAACTGCTGCGCGGCGTCGAGGGCGTGCGTGAAGCAGTGGTGCTGGCAAAGAAAAACGGGCAAAACGACGTCGAATTGCGGGGCGCTCTCACCGGGCTGCCACTGGATACGGCCGATGTGCTCAGGCGGCTCCGCAACCTGCTGCCAGATTACATGATACCGTCCATGCTTATCAATCTGGATGAACTGCCGTTGAACTTCAACGGAAAAATCGATCGATCCGCTTTGACCAAGATGCTATTCCCTGAGTAACGCGGAATTCCGCCGGACCACCGCCAGCCGCGACAGCGCTGCACGGTCCAGCTTGCCGTTGTTCGTCACGGGAAATCGCGGCAAGCCGCGGACGACGCCAGGCACCAGGTATCTGGGCAGCAGCCGCAGTAACTGCTCCCGCACGTCTAGCGGATCATCCGCGTCAGTGGTCACCTGGCAGCTACCGGGGACGAGTACATAGAAAAGCGCGACCTGGATGACGTGCCCGTCGGGCGCGGTCAGGGGAACCGCGACGCACTCGCGCACCCCGGCCACGCCACGCGCTGTGACCTCGATTTCAGCCGGCTCAACCCGGTGTCCGCTGATCTTGACCTGCCGGTCCTGGCGGCCAGCGAAGTGCAGGACGCCTGCGGCATCGATCAGGCCGATGTCTCCCGTGCGGTAAATTCGCGACAGCGCGCCGTCCACTGGCACAGTGGGGAACTTCGCGGCGGTCAGTTCGGGCTGCCCCAGGTAGCCCGTCGCGAGCCCGGATCCGGCGATGCAAATTTCTCCCGGCTGCCCCGCGGGGCATCGCTGATCGTTGTGGTCAAGCACAAGCACGGTCGTGCCCGGAACCGGCACGCCGACAGGCACGCCCCGGGGAATGGCGCAGTCTTTCGGCCGGATCAGGTGCGTCGTGGTGAGCATGCCATTCTCAGCGGGACCGTACCCATTCCACAACGGGATTCCCGGGTGATGCCGGAGGAATGCGCTCACATGGCCAGGGGAAAGCTTCTCGCCACCGACTAGCAACTGCCCCAGGCCGGTGAAGCAGCCAGGGTCCTCGTCCACGAACAGATTGAACAGCGACGCGGTAAGCCATACCGTGTCGATGCCGGCCGTGCGCCTGAGATGCCGCAGCGTGCTGGGCAATAGATGGTCGCCGTCCACGAGTACCGAGGTACCACCGCTTGTAAGCTGGCCCCATTGTTCAAATGCGTGCATGTCCCAGGGCAGGGCCGCGGCCTGGGGAGTCGCGTGTCCGGGACCAAATCCGGGCAGTCCGGCCGGCTGGAAAAGCCGGGTCACCGCCTGATGCGATGAGACGACCCCTTTAGGGGCGCCGGTCGTGCCGGAAGTAAAAAACACCATGGCCGGCTGAGACCTATCAGCGGGGGGCGGGCTGAAGTGACGGGCTCCGGACACCACCGAGCCGATGTCCTCGATAGCTGGACGCCAGATTTCGTAACCGACGAGGGCCTTGCCGCGGTTCCCCTGCTCCGCGAGCACTAGCGTCGGGGATACCTGCCCGAGGATGGCGGAATGCCGCTCAGCGGGCCATCGCGGATCCAGGTTCGCGTAGGCGGCCCCGCACTTCAGGACTCCGAGCTGCAGGGCCACGAGCATGTCGGAGCGCGGCAGCAGCAGCGGGACGACCTGGCCGGGTCGCACCCCCCGTGCGGTCAGCTCGGCCGCGCAGGCGCTGCTCGCGGCATCGAGAACGCGGTAGCTGGTGCGGCGGCCCTGGAAGTACAAGGCCGTTGCGTCCGGGCTGATGGCCGCTTGACGGGCAACCGCGCGATGAATCACCGGCTCAAAGTCCGCACGCTCAGACATCTGACTTCTGCTCGCCCGCTTGCAGAAGCTTGACAAAATCTGCAAGGCTCCTGCTTGATATTAGCCAGCGAGGCAGCACTTGGCAGCCCAGCTCTCGCTCAATCCTGGCGCACACCCGGATCGCCTGAAGAGACGTAACGTCGGAGTCGCAGAAATCGCCTTCCGGGCTAATCTTGTCGATGCCGATAACCTCTGCCAGAATCTTCGCCACGACTCTGGCAAGCTCTTCCCGATGCTGATTCAAGGAAGCATCCTCGTGGTCTCCACGCCTTTGAGTGCGACGACCTCACGATGATAAGCCGATGCCTCGCGGGTGTCTATACCCGGAATCTGTGGCGGGAGACATGGTTGGCGGCAGGGTAAATAGATTGAGATGAGACCGTTCAAGTAGCGGGTTGAGATGAGGGGACCCGCTCGGATTTCATTGACCGCTACCCTTAGACCGATCAGGTAGAAACTTGAGATTGTCTGCTGTCAGGCTTTGGATCGGCCAGTAGGCAGCAACATCCATCTTGAGCAGGTGACGTTCCATGCCACTTGATACGCGCCTGGAACGAGTCGTCATCAAGATAGGTACTTCTGTGTTGGTTTCCGATGGGCGGCCGGATCCCCAAAGGTTCTCCGCTCTCGCGGACTCTCTGTCCTGGTTGCGCGCGGACGGAATACAGCTGGTGCTCGTCACTTCCGGCTCGATCGCTGTGGGCATGGCACGGCTGTGCGGGGAGGGGAGTCAGGCACCGAAGCCGAGTCGGCAGTTGGCGGCGGCTGTCGGTCAGGGTCTGTTGTTCGAGACCTTCCGGAGCGCTCTGGGTGAGCGTGGCCTGCGCGCCGCTCAACTGGTGCTGACACCACCGGATCTCGTCGAGTCCCCGCACCGAGACGGTACGCGCTCGGTGCTGGAAGAAGCTTTGGATTCGGGACTGATCCCCGTCGCCAACGAAAACGATGCTGTCATGGTGCGCAACAACGACGTGCTGGCGGCGCTGCTGGCGGCCACAATCCATGCCGACTGCCTGGTTCTGCTCACCGATGTACCCGGCCTCTACGAGAGCGACCCGCGTACGAACGCCGATGCCCGGCGCATACCCGAGGTGATCGCCATGACGCCGGAGGTGGAGCGGTTCGCCGGCGCCTTCACCCAGGGGCTCGGAACCGGTGGGATGTCGGCCAAGTTGTGCGCGGCGTGGATCGCCACTATGGCGGGGACGGCGACCGTCGTCGCCGGTGCCGATGGGGACGACGCCGTCCTCCGGGCGGTGCGCGAGCCCTCGCTTATCGGCACGCTGATCCATCCGCGCGAACCGAGCAAGAAACTCGACATCGGGCGCCTGTGGCGCGCGCTGTCCGCGCCCGCTGCGGGGAGAGTACTGTGCCAGCCGGACGCGGCCGAGGTTGTGGCCCAGGGCGGCCCGCTTTCCGCCGTACATGTGAAGACCTGCACTGGCGAGTTCGCGGCGCAGGATGTCATCGACATCGTTGCGGGCGATTCCGAAGTGATCGCCCGCGGACGCAGCCGTATTGACTCCCGGGAGTATGCGGACCTGGCCGGCGACCGCGTGATAGTCGCCGAAGCCGACTACGTCAGTTTTCTGGAGGAATGAACAGTGGCTAGCACCGTAACCGACATCTGCCGGCGGGCACATGAGGCGTCCGTCGTCATCCGCGAGTTGACCACGCAGGTCAAGGACGCAGTCCTGGCGGAGATGGCCGACGCGATCGACTCCTCCGCGCTTCGGCTCAAGGAAGCCAATGAGCTGGACGTCGGGGCTGCTCGGGCCGCAGGGGTATCTGCCACCCTCGTCGACCGGCTGACCCTCAACGACCGTCGCATCGCCGGGATGACCAAGGCCATGCGCACCATCATCGATCTCCCCGATCCAACCGGCTCGCTGCAGCGGGGGTGGACACGTCCCAACGGCATCCACATTGACCAGGTCCGGGAGCCGCTTGGCGTCGTAGCGGTGATCTATGAGGCACGGCCCAACGTCACGTCCGATGTCGCGGCGTTGTGCCTGAAGTCCGGAAACGCGGCCGTGCTGCGTGGCTCCTCCATCGCTCAGTACAGCAACGCGGCGATCGCGGACGTCCTCGCCGAGGTCCTGCGTGCCCGGCCGGACGTGCCAGACGACGCGGTGCAGCTCATCAGGGACACATCCCGGGAGGCCGCCGTCGAACTGCTGCGCGCCGAGAAGTACGTGGACCTGGTGGTCCCGCGTGGTGGCCCGGGCCTGATCAAGACGGTGAAGGATCATGCGCGGGTGCCCACCGTCATTGACGGGGACGGCAACTGCCACCTGTACATCGACGCTTCCGCGGACGGGGAGATGGCCACGTCCATCGTGGTGAACGGCAAGACGTCGCGGCCGAGCGTGTGTAACGCGGTCGAGACCCTCCTTGTGCACGAGGATCTGGCGGCTGGCTGGCTGCCGAAGACCCTGGAGGCGCTGCGGGAAGAGGGAGTCGAGATCCGCGGTGATGAGCGGGTGCGGGATGTGTGGCCGACCGCCAAGCCCGCGCAGGAGTCCGACTGGGATACGGAGTACCTGGACCTGGTGCTGGCGGTAAAGGTCGTCCGCAGTATGGAGGACGCCATCGCGCACATCAATCGCTACGGTACCCGCAACGCGGACGGGATCGTGACCCAGGACGTCACCCGCGCTCGCCGGTTCGCCCGTGCCATCGATTCGGGGAGCGTCTTTGTGAACGCTTCCACGCGATTCTCCGACGGGGACGAGTTCGGCTACGGCGTGGAAATCGGCGTGTCCACCCAGAAGCTGCATGCCCGTGGTCCGATGGGTCTGGAGTCGCTCACCTGTCTCAAGAATGTGGTGTGGGGAAGCGGCCATATTCGCATCCTGTGAAAGGGATAAATCCGGTAAGACCGCAAGACATTAATGCAGGGAAACACATCACAAGAAAGTATATCTGATCATGCAGGTCATCCGTCACGCACGTCTGTTGGACTCCGTATCAGAGGCTTCGTCGATCAAGGTGAACAACCGGATCTACGAGATGCAGGCATCGGGACGCGATATCATCGTCCTCTCCCTGGGTGAGGCGTATTTCGACATTCCGTCGCCTTCTTTCGAAGGGCTGCCGGAAGGCAAGATCCATCACTACTCGCACTCGCGCGGTATTCCGCTGCTACGGGAGAAGCTGGCCAAGTACCAGGAACTCGGATCCGGGGCCCCGGTGGACCCCGAGCGGGAGATTCTGGTAACGGCCGGCTCCAAGGCGGCGATCTTCATGACCCTGGCCGCCCTTCTTGAGCCGGGTGACGAGGTGATCATCCCGGAGCCGTCGTGGGTGAGCTACCCTGACCAGGTTCGGTTGGCCGGCGGGGTGCCCGTCATGACGCCCTGGTACGAGTCGGTCCAGGACCTGACCGCGCGCATCACCTCGCGTACGAGGGCGATCGTGGCGAACAACCCGCAGAACCCGACTGGACGGCGCTTCGATGCCGCCGAGTTGATGACGCTCCACGAGATCGCCGAGCGCCACGGCCTGTTCCTTCTCGCCGATGAGGCGTATCACGAGTTTGTGCCACCGGGTGAGAGATCCATCTCGGCTCTGGAGTACGACCCGCTCAAGAGCCACACGATCGTATGCAACTCGATGTCGAAGAACTACGGCATATCAGGTTGGCGCATCGGTTATCTGATCGCGGACGGCCGGGTGATCGACCAGGTGCTCAAGCTTCAGCAGCACCTCGTGACGTGCCCGCCCACGATCCTGTGCTATTACCTGGCGGAGCATTTCGAGACGATTCTGGCACGGACGAAGCCGCAGATCCGGCGAGTCGTCGAGTTGCGGAACCGTATGTCCAGGCTCCTCGCCGAGGAGGGGGTGATGTGCCTCCCCGGCGATGCGACGTTCTATCTCTTCGCATCACTCGGTGAGTCGAAATTGCGATCCGACGACTTTTCAGCGGAACTACTCTCACGCTACGGCGTCGGTGTGGTTCCGGGAATCGGATATGGGGCAAGTTGCGACCGCTTCATCCGGATCTCGGCCGGGACCGAAAGCGAAGCGCGACTGATCGACGGTTTGCACGCGGTTGCCACGCTCCTCAAGGAGACGAGTTAAAATCAGCCGGGGGGATATGAAATTGCGCCTTGTGGCGCACATAGACGGCGCGCGCACCTGCCGGGGGGCCAGGTCAGGACGGACGGGTGCGCCGCCAGGGACCTGAACCCCGAACCCGCGGATTAAGAGTCCGCTGCTCTGTTCGATTTTACTCCATTACCTCGTGTTATTATGTGCCGGGACGTGCCGCGACCTGCCGGACTGTACGGCAGGCCATGAGAGCGGGTGCCGTGTGATGCCGGCCGCTACCGGGCCGTACCGCGACATCCGAGCAAACATGGAGCAAACACGGGGGCGGTCGTTCGTGCCGGCGGCAGATACAGTCCGTAATCCCCCCTGCAAGCTGGCCGCTTTCCCCGCGCTCGGGACTGCGCTGAAGGTCGTGACGGATCGCACGAGCCTGGCGCTCGGTCGTCTGGTGAGGAGGCTTTGCCAGAGGATCGCGGTGACATGGAGTGATTGACCTCCGGTAGGCCTGTGATGTACCTCGGATGGACCTGGGCGAAGTCATCCAGTTCCGGTCCTCGTTCAGCGATACACCGGGAGGGAATCGACCTTGAGCCACTTGTCGGCTCGGGCGACCTTGAGGAGCGAGGATCGCGCCGGGGATCCCGGGTCCGGCCGTTCGGCGGCTGCACCAGGAGCGGCTCGATCTGGCTGCGGCGGCGGATCAGGATGGTGGGTTCCTGGGCGGGGCATGAGCGAGGCCGATGTCCGGGACGCGATCAGTTCCGAGAGTTCGCCACTGGCCGTGCTGGTGGCGACCGGGCGCTTGTTCAGCCAGCCATATCTCGCTATTCGGTAAGCGCCATCGAGTACCGTTCGCCTTCGCGGCTGGGGCAGAGCGCCGAGAACGTGTTCCCAGTCCGGCAGGAGTTCGGCGATGACCTCTCCGGTAGCCACGCCCCACAGCGCCAGTGCCCACTCCGCGCTTCCAAGCTCCTCGTCGCCGGCTGCAGCGATCTGCTTACGCCACCACATAGCGTCACCGGCGTGCGCACGGCTCTGAGCTAGCAGCTCGGACGGGTGCCCAGTCGATCCGAACGTCGAGGATCCGGGCACCTTCGTGTAGCCCAAGGCCAGAGGCGACGCGGCGCCGATGATAGCCATCTCGGAAGCGAGCCAGCACCGTCCTGCGTGCTGCGCCAGCGCCGCAGCCGTATTTGCCCACGGGAATGTGCTGCCCTTCTCTCCGGCCTTGAAGATCCGCTCCCCGGCAATTCCGGCGAACGGAGAGGTAGCTTTCCGAAGCTGGCGGATGGCGTCATTGCGGCGCCGCCTGGTTCTGCCATCCGCATCCGCGAATCCAGTCGTGGACGTGGTAAAGAAGGCGTCGGGTGCCAGTGCGACAGCCACCTGGGCGGGCAGCGAGCGGATGGAGGTGACACGCGGGCATTCGCCGTTGAGGACGGCTATGAGCAGAGCTGCCTCTACGTCGCTTCCCGGCGGTGGCACGATTCCGGTGTTCAGGAGCAGTTCGGCTGCCCCGTCGGTCAGATCAATGTCGTTGAGGTCGAGTGTGAGCCCTGCTGCTCCTTCGCAGTCGGCTGCTAGCTTCAGCCATGCGTTCTGCCGCGGTGTCCCGGTAGCTACGCTCAGATGTTCGGCCCACCATGCGGCAAACTGGCTGCGCTGGTTCAGCAGCTCGCGGACGCCCCGGACTCGCCACGCGTTCTCTGCGGCAAAGGGATCCGCGATGATCTCCGAGGTCAAACGGGTCCAGGTCGGCTCAGGCCCGTCTTCGTCAGGCAGATTCGGAAGAGCGGGAAGCGCCCTGATGTCGCGGTGCTCCAGTGCACGCAGCAGAATCGGGAGTCCGTTATCGCTGCAAAGCGCCGTGAGGATCTTGCGAGCTTCTCGGGGCCGACGCAAGAATACGCCATCGGTCAGCAGCGCCCATGCGGCCAGGAAGGCCGGGCTGGTTGAGCCGCTGGCGAGCTCATCCTCGATGCCGGCGGTGAGGATGTAGATGCCGTTGCCTTTGGCATTACCGCCGTAGAACCGTGCCGTGTTCAGCCAGTAGGGCCGGCGCAGCAACTCGCGGAGCACGCTGGTGCTGTCGAAGGCGGGGTTGTCTTCGCCGGCGTTCCTGTAGAGGAACCTTGCGGCGAAGTACTCACGCAGCGAGAGGACCTCGAACTCGTAGGTGCCATCGATCTTGCTGGTCAGCGTCCAGAGTCGGTCGGTGGCTGCTTCGAACAGCTCGTCGACGACTGATTCTGGGTTGCCGTACGCGCGCTGGAAGTGGCGTATGGCCTCTTGCACGTCGGCCACCGTCATACGGCCGTTGATCTGCGACTCCTCGGTGTGCGCATGCAGGTACCAGCCGAGGAAGGGAACGATCTCAAGGAGTTCTTCTTTGTGCTTCCTTACGACCTCAGGGTGCTTGTTCGCCTCTCGTGCGAGCAGAAGGTCGACGTACTGGTCGTAGAGGTCGGTGCGCTGAGTAGGGGTCGCGGCCCCTTGCCGGTGGAGCAGGTCGAGCAAGATCGTGAGGTGCATCGGGTTACCCGCGAGTTCCTCGATGTAGGGTTCACGGCTCTTGTCCTTGAAGCTGGCTCGAAGCGCTCGGCCGTCCTTGCCATGGATGCCACGGACGGCGCACCACTTTCGCAGGTAGTCGTCACGCTGTTCCGGAGTCAATGGGTTAAGCGCGAGAACCTCGAACAGGTCCGTCGATGGCTCAGCCAGTTCTCCGGCGCTTGGGCGTGTGGTGACGACTACCTCTGGCGGGTCGTCGTAGACCTTGCCGCGGCCGCTGAACTTGTCGATGGCCTGGACGACTCGCGTCCTGATGGCCGGGCTGCCGACCTCATCGAGACCGTCGAGGACGACAAGGCTGGGTACCCTCGCGAAGAGATCCTGGACGTCCTTCGCGGTGACCTTGATGCCGCCGCTCTCGTGAGTCATGAGGCCGGCCAGGAAGCATTCGATGGTCGCCTGGTTGCCCGGCCTCTTGGTCTTCTTCGAGGACTTGTTGTCCTCAGCCGGGTCCCAGATGTCGACGCCGCCTAGCCAGCGTGCGTACTCGCTCAAGTCGAACCGTAGGGGAAAGCGCGGCTTCGTGATTGCAGGTAGCGATTGAGGCCGCGCGGACTCTGGCACGAACCAAGATCGGTGGACCTGGCATACATACTGGCTCAGAGTCGACTTGCCCTGGCCAGGGGCGCCGCGCACAAGTGTGAACGGTGGGGCCGAGCGCAACAGGTACTCGGCCGCACCACCAATGGTGGGTATCGAGGGGCTGTCCCGTCGGGCAGGGACTACGGCCCTGATCCGGTCGGCAGTCACGTCGACAAACAGATCGACGACCTTCTCCCGGTCTACCTCGGACTGGCTAAACTTGACCCGCTCGTCTTCGTCCCACTGAGCAGATGCGACCTTCCAGACAATGGGCTGTGTGGCCAGCGTCATCATGGCTGCAGCCCCCGCCGCACCTCCGCAAGCGGAAGCGGCGCGGTTTGCCTCCCCGCTAAGAGAGTTGACAGGCTCGGGCACAAGTCCTCCTGGCTGATTCGGGCGCGCTTGGTGAGATTGCCGCATGTGATCGTCGGAAGCTAGACGAGAGTTCCGCTCGCTCTGGTGCGAAACGGCTGCGCGGAGCGGAGCGCGGATCACACCCTTGTTGCCAGCGGCCCGCCGACTCGCGTCCGGAGCCCTCTCGACGGCACGGCGCCCTGGCGCAAGGATGACCGTGTGAGGCTTCTCGTTCTTGGTGGGACGCGTTTTGTGGGTCGGCTCATCGTCGAAGCTGCGATTGATCGTGGTCACCTGGTGACGACGTTCAATCGAGGACTTACGGGCGGCGATGCCGTTGGTGCTGAGGCGGTGCGCGGTGACCGGGAGAACGCAGGGGACCTGGCCCGTTTGGTAAGTGGCCGTGAGTGGGATGCCGTGGTTGACACCAGCGGCTACGTGCCCGCCGTCGTGCGGAACGCAGCTGAGGTACTGTCCAGCAAGGCGGCAGCGTACGTCTTCATGTCGACAGTGTCTGTATATCCGGACTGGCCACAAGGCCCGGTCAGCGAGGACTCCCGTGTCTACGACTGCGCTCCCGACGTCACCGGAACCGCGGAAGACGAGGCGAACTGGTCAGCCGCGCAGTACGGCTCCTATAAGGCAGGCTGCGAACGCGCCGTTACGGGGGCGTTCGGCGGCCATGTGCTGGTCCTCCGGCCGGGGGTCATCCTCGGCCCGCAGGAGAATGTCGGCCGGTTGACATGGTGGCTCGCCAGGATCGCTGGGGGCGGTCACGTATTGGCCCCAGGAGACAGTCACCGTGAGATCCAGCCAGTAGACATCCGCGACCTGGCAGCCTTCACACTCGCCTGCCTGGAGGCGGGTATCACCGGAACGCTCAACGTGACCGCACCGCTAGGGCGCGAAACCTTCGGAGCTATGCTCGGCGCTTGCATCGACGCCACCGGCTCGGGTGCCCAGCTTGAGTGGGTAGACGATGCTTTCCTCCTCTCCAATGGCGTGCGGCAATGGACGGAGATCCCGCTGTGGCGCACCCATCCCGGCACTTGGAGGGTGGACGCCAGTCGCGCGATCACCAAAGGGCTGCGGTGTCGCCCAATCGCTGCCACCGTGGCTGATACCTGGCAGTGGATGTCGTCAGGACAGGGGCCGAACGTCTACGGACGCCAGTCGCACCACGGGCTTGACCCAGACAAGGAAAGGCGTCTGCTGGACCTGTGGGCAGAACGCACCCAGGCCGCCAGCGGCAAATGACCTTGCCGTCACCCTTACCATTCATCCCCGGCCGCGGCCGGGGCAGGGCCGACAACAGGAACGGACCTCAGGATGGCGGAGCGGGCAGGACCTGGACCGCAGTGGTGGCGGTGAACTGCTCGATCTCTTCAGTGAGGGCACGCGCTTCCTTGCCGCGGAAACCTGGCCCGGCGAGTACTTCCCTCAGTACGCTGAGCCGCCGGACAACACCCTCGACCCTCTTGTCGGATTGCAGCATGAGGACATCACTAACAGCTTCCCGTGCACCTGCGAGGTCGCCCTGCAAGAGGTGTGCGGCGGCCAGATCGGCACGAGCCCCCGCCTCGGCGGCATACCATCGTTCCTCGGCAGATGCCTGCGCGCACAGATCAACGGCTTGCCCGCATTCGGTCAGGGCTTCTTCTGACCGGCCCAACCTGAGGTATGCACTGCCGTTACAGAATGTTTGCCGTGCCAGGCTGAAACCGAATTCACCTCCCACGCTGTCGTGAAGCAGAGTGGTCGCGGCGCGGGTATCCCTGGCCCGCTTGGACGCGATGATCGCCTCAACGGCGCGTTGTTCGTCGCCTTGCAGGGCGGCGGCGCGAGCCGCGATAGACCATAGCCGGACCCGGCACGTGCCATCGGGCGCGACCAAGAGCCCTCGCTCCGCCAGCAGCAGTGCATGCTGTGGCCTTCCCGCCCACATCTCGACGCATGCCAGCAAGCCATCAGCCCACGCCGACAGTTCCCGGCTCTCGATGAGCTCCCCATATGCGCGGGCGGCACGCGCCTGTTGTGCTGCCGCATGGGTAACCAAGGTCGAAGCTCGCGCTGGCGAGCAGGCCACAGGCCTGTCCCGCCACGAGGTACAGGTCGGCCAACCTCGCCGCCCTGGGCACCGAAGCTGCCCGGATCAGCCCGCTGGCCGACCTGCTGCACATCGACGCCTCCGACACCGTCTTCATCCCCGAGCCGCTGTTCTTCCCGGACCTAGTGCGCGCCGTCCGGCCACATACCGGCCGGCCGCTGCACGTGCACCTGATGGCCCACCGGCCAGCCCGGCTCGCCACCGCGTTCGCCGACGCCGGGGCGGACCTGATCACTGTGCACGCCGAAGCCGACGACGCCGGCGAAGGCATCGCCGCGATCCACGACGCCGGGCTGCCCGCCGGACTCGCGCTCACGCTCGGCACCGACCCCGCCCGCGTCGACGACCTGCTGACCGCCGTAGACGCCATCGTGCTGATCGGCACCCCGCTGGGCACCAGGGGCACCACCATGGATCCGGCCGCGCCCGCCCGGATCGCCGCGACGCGGCAACTGCTGGACGCTCACAGCCGGCCGATCCTGATCCTCGCCGACGGCGGCATCCGCCGCGACACCGTGGCACCGCTCGCCGCTGCGGGCGCTACCGGCGTGGTCACCGGCTCCGTGCTGTGGGCCAGCCCAGATCCGGCCGCCACCGCCGCCTGGATCCACACCCACCACCGTGCTGGAGGGAACCGATGAACCCTGCCACGTCGCTGGCCGGATGGGTGATCAGCCTCGACTTGTGGGGCACCTTGATCACCCACGGCGACCGTGCCGCCGCCATGGACTGGCGCATAACCGAGTTCTCCCGCGTGCTCGATGCCTTCAGACACACTCTGCCTGCCCGCCGGATCCGCGACATCGTCGTCAGCACCGACACCGCCGCCGCCCAGGCTCAGCGCACCCACGGCACCCAGCCGACCCCAGAGGGGCAAGTCACCGAAATCCTCGACACGCTCGGCATCACAGCCACCACGGACCTGCTGACTGTACTGACCATCGTGCACACCCACGCCGCCTTACGCGCCTGTCCCCAAACTGCCCCCGGCGCCCACGCCGCCCTGGCCGCCCTCATCGAGACCGGAGCCCGGGTCGTGCTGACCTCCAACACCCTGTCCACCCCGGGCGCCGTCCACCGGCAGCTGCTCGAGGACCTGGACCTGACGGCGTACTTCGACGACCTACTGTTCTCTGGTGACCTTGGCATCGCCAAGCCGCGACCGGAAATCTTCGCCACCGTCGCCGCCCGTGCCGGGGCGGCACCCGACCAGGTCGTGCACATCGGCGACGACTGGGACACCGACGTCCAAGGCGCGCTGGCCGCGGGGTGCCGGGCGCTGCACTACCGCCCGCACGGACCCGCTGAACCGGATGCGCCGAGCATCGCTCACCTCGATCAGCTCACCGATACCCTGCTGCGCATTGTCCGCCGGCGGCGCGCCGGACATGCACCCTCGGAGCCGCTGTGACCGCCGTGCCGAGCGCAGCACCATCCGACCTGACCGCGCTGCTCACCCGGTATGGGCCGGCACCGACCGCCACCTTTCTGACCTACTAGAACATCACGACAGCGACGGCAGCCCGGTGTTCCTGACCGACAGCGTGCTCCACCACGCCGGCACCGACGACCCAGTGCTGTACACGGCGTTCCGCGACGTACTGCCCCCACGGCAGGCATCCGGCATCGAATGGTCCGCCGACTTGGTCGTCTACAAGTCCGGTGAGCTGCCCGGCGGAGAGCTGAACCGGTCGACCGGCCACTGGAACTCCCTCTCACAACTGGAGGTCTTCCAGACGGTGTCCGGCCGTACCCTGATGATCACCGCCTGGCGGACCGACGGCGGCCAGCCGATGCTTCGCTACCAGGTGTGCGCCCCAGGCACGCTCGCCGCGGTCCCGTTCGGCGCCTGGCACCTGACTTTGGTGCTGGACGGCCCCGCTGCGGTTTTCAATCTCTACGCCGACCTGCCCGGCCTCTGTACCGGCTTGCCCGGTACCGCGTCCTCGCTCACGGTCAGGCACGCTGCCGTCCACGAACAGGTGAAATATCGCCGCGGCCCCGCCGTGGAGATCACCGCCACGCGGACCGGCCACGGGTTCTCGCTCACCGGATCCGCATGTGGACTAGCCACCTGGGGGCGCGGGGAACCGACCGCCGAGCCGCGATGGCTGCGCAGCGTCGTCGGAGACGAGGCTCTGGCGGCCTTTTACACCACGGCTGATCCCCACACCCTGAGCAGGCTCTGCGCCCAGGCGCGCAACAGTCTGCCGGCCGCCAGCCGATCGGAGCGCCGGTGAGCTATCCATCCGCAACAGCCAGCCCCAGCGCCCCAGACCTCTCCCACGCCGCCACCTTCTGGCATACCGAGGCGTCCGCCGCCCTTCGCACCAACAGCCAGCCCGCCCTGACAGAGGCCAGAAACACCCTGTACTCGTACCAGGAAGAGGCGGCCGTGCCCGCTGCCTGGCAGGTGGAGCTCACCTACGACCCCGAGGTCAACAGCAGCGGCGACATGAACACAAGCGGGCAAACCGTCAATATTGGCCCGGGGCTATTCGCCCATGTCCGAGTCACCGGCGGCGGCCGTACCTTCTGGATCCCCGATCTGACCACGCTGGTCACTGCCGATCCGGGCCGAAGGATCATCCGTGTCCGGTGCGCGAGCGAGGACGCGGCCTGGCATTGGGCGCCCCGCCTGATCCGCCAGGTGATGACTGCCCAGTTGCTGGCCGCAGGCATGATCTACACCCACGCCGCTGCATTCGTCTCCAGTGGTCACGGCGTCCTAGTCGCTGGGCACCGAGGCTATGGGAAAACCACCACACTGCTGGCGAGCCTGCACCGCCTCGGCGGCGATTACGTGACCAACGACCGGCTGCTCCTGCACGCCACCAGCCATCAGCTTTGCGGCTACCCCTGGCCGATGCCCCTGCGCGCCGGGATCGGCACCCTGAACGCCCTACCGCACCTGGCCGATCTCGTCCCAGAACCCCACCGCGCCCTGCCAGCAGCCGAAAAGTGGACCTTCCCTCACAAGATCGTCATCGAGCCGCCCGACTTCCCCCGGCTCCTCAACACCAGCGGAAAGGTAGCCGACCGAATGACCCCCACTGTAATGATCTGGCCACATCTCGATCCTGACCGCACCCAAGTCCGTACAGAGCTGGTGCCTCCGGCAGAAATCTTCCAGACGCTGCTTTGCACCCGCATGTTCATGACCGATCCCGAGCGAGGCACCAGCGCGCACATCAACCACTGGCTCGCGCCCGGCCCGCCAGCCCACGTCACCGACACCTACCTGGCGCGCACCGCCGCGGCCCTTGCCGCAACGCCCTGCTACCGCATCCACGCCGGTCCCGACCCGATGGCATTGGCCGACTCCGTCGCTTCGCTCCTCGACATCACGGCTCTGCCATGAGCGGCCCCGCGCCAGCCACCTTCTTCCCCGACACCACGGGATGCCCCCGGGCATGCCAAGCCCTGAGAGCGGCCTGCGATCCCCGCGACACCATCCCCGATTCCCCTCCTGTCATCGACGTCCATCCGTTAGGCATGCTGCTCGAATACGCCATCACCGCCAAGCTGACCTGCCTGCTTGCCGACTGGCTGAACGCCTGCGGTCAGACGGCACACCTACCACGACCGATGCAGCAATTCCTCAACGCCCAGCAGCGCTCAACGTGCACCGCTGGCGACTGCACCACCGCGAAGCAGCCCGCGTCATCGCCGCATTGGACGCCCACAGCATCCCCGCCGCAGCGATCAACGGGATCGCTCACGCCAGCCTGCTCTACAACGGCCGCGGCACCCGTCAATCCAGCGACGTCGACATCCTCATCCCCGCCGAGACGGCAGACACCGCCGTGCAGATCCTGACCAGTCTCGGCTACACCCCAACCGGTCGTCGGCCCACCGCACGCCGGCTAGACCTCGATGACCCCGTCGTACCCGGCCTCACCCTTGATCTGACCAGCCGGCTGGCGCACACAAGCGACCCTGCGGCAATCACCGGCGCACTCGCCAGCCGCGTACCCGCTCCATCCCACACGCACGCACCTGAACCGCTGCCGATCCTGGCCCGCGACGATGGACTCCTGCACACCCTGGCTCGCGTCGCGTCACAGCGGCGCTGGCCCGCGCTTGCCGACGCCCTGCGCTATGCCCTCGACGGCACCGGCCGCCCGGCCACCGCCGACGCAGCCATACCCTCGCCTGCCGCAGCGGGATGGGAGCTGCTGCGCAGCTGCTGGCCGGAACTGCCCACGCGACCGCCGCTGACCGACGTCACCCTGGAGTATCAATGATCGTGCAACTGGCCGGACTCCCCGGAGCCGGCAAGAGCGCACTGGCCGCCGCGCTCCGCGACCACCTCGGGCCGGCATGCCTGGTGCTGGACAAAGATCGCGTCCGGCACGCCCTCTACGGCACCGAACACGTCGAATACAGCCGCTCCCAGGACGACTTCGTCATAGACCTGCTCCACCAGGCAGCCGCCCGGCAGCTGGCCGAGCACAAACACGCAACCGTCATCCTCGAACGCACCTGCACCCGCGCCTACCAGATCGCCGACGTCACCGACCTCGCAGCCCGCACTGGCCAGCCACTGGCGATCATCGAGTGCATATGCCCCGACCACGTCGCCCGAACCCGGCTGGCCAGCGACCACCGCAGCAGCGGTCATCCGGCAGCCAATCGGGACTTCGCCCTGTACCAGAAGCTGAAGGCGACCGCGGAACCGATCACCGTCCCCACCCTTCGGCTGCGAACCGACACGCCCCTGACCGAATCCGCCTCCTGCGCCCTCGACTACGTGGGCCTGATCTCGGCGGCGAGGACCGTCTCAGCCGCGGCGGGCCACCCATGAGCAGCGTCGATCTGCCCACCCTGCTGGAACTAGCCCGCTCTGCCGTGGGACACGCCGCCCGGCGCCTGCACACCCACACCATCCATCAGATCATGACCAAAGGCGACCGCGATGTGGTCACCGACCTAGACATCGCCATCGAACGCCGCACCCGTGACTTCCTGCACCGGCACACTCCGGCCATCGGCTTTCTCTGCGAGGAGGAAGGCGGCGATTCTGACGCCAGCCTCCAATGGATCCTCGATCCCATCGACGGCACCGCGAACTTCATCCGCAGCCTGCCACTCGTTGGAATCTCGCTCGCCCTCACCGATGGCGCCCAGCCACTGCTTGGCGTAATCGGTCTGCCGCTGCTCAACCGCACCTACTGGGCCGCCATCGGCCTTGGCGCCTGGCGCAACGGCCAGCCAATCAGACCATCCTCGGTCCACCGCCTGCCAGAGGCGATGATCGCCATCGGCGACTACGGCACCGGCCGCGAGGCTGCCGAGCGCAACCAGGTCGCCCTCGCCATCCACGCCGCGCTGGCGCCCATCGCCGGGAAGGTGCGCATGCTCGGCTCCGCCGCTGTCGATCTCACACTCGTCGCTGACGGGACCCTCGACGCCAGCCTCACACTTGGCAACCTGTCCTGGGACATGGCTGCTGGCGTTGCGATCGCCCGCGCCGCCGGCGCTACCGTCACGGACACCGACGGCAGCCGACACAGCATGAGTTCGCTCACCACGATCGCCACGGCACCGCGCCTGGCCGAGCCGGTCCTCGAGATCGTGCGCACCGCTGCCACCGGCACTCGCTACGCACCCGCCAGGACACGTCCATGCTGATTGCTTTCGAGGGACTACCTGGAGCCGGTAAGACTACCCAAGCCCGCAGGCTCGCTGCGCACCTGGTCCGGCACGGTACGGCCGTGACCTATCTGCCCGATAACCTGAGCCGTGCGGCGGATCCGCTCGGCCAGACGCTGCTCGAACTTTTCAACTCGGGCGATCCGTTCGCCCGCCACGGCAGTGTCGTCACCGATACCTTCCTCGCCGCCGCGATCCGCGCGAACACTCTCCCTACGCACATCACCCCAGCCCTCGATGCCGGAGCCACCGTCATCGAAGATCGCGGTCTGCACACCATGTACTCCTACAGCCTCGCCACCATCCTGCAGAAACACCACACCCATCCCGGCCCCGCCATCGCATGGCTCAAAGCGGTCGGCACCTTTGCAGGCCGTGCCGCTGACCACTCCTTCTGGCTGCGTCTACCTGCCGATCAGGCCATCGCCCGCGCCGAGCGCCGGCAGGGCCATCCATACACCGGCGAACAACTTGGGTTTTTGCACCACGTGCACGAGGCTTACGCAGCGCTTGCTGCCATCGACCCATCCCTGCACGTCGTCGACATCACCGGCCTCGACATTGATCAAGCGCACGATGCGGTGCTCGCGGCCCTCACCAACCCAGCGGGCACCGCCGGCGGCCGGCTCAGCGCAGCGTGATACGTGCGCGTCGCTGCGTGGGGCCGTCCACCGCCCGCTACTGTCGGCCAGGAACCGTCCCGTTCAACCGTCGCGGAGTTATCAATCTCATGCACGTCGTGTTCACTGACGCTCCGGCTGACCTGCTGGCCGCGCTGCGGCGCGCCCGCGGCGGTCCTCCCGGCGGTCTCGACGATGCCCTGCGCGAACTGCGTCTGCGCCCGCTCACCGGCGGCCGGCAAAACCACGTCTACCTTTGGACGCCGCCCGACGACCAGGCGACCGTTGTAAAGATCTACAAGACCGACGACCGGAGGCGCGCCGACCGGGAATGGGCGGCCCTGATGCTGCTTGCCGCCCACAAGGCCAACGACGTGCCTGTGCCGCTATGGATGGACCAGGATCCGGCTGAGCCTGCCATCGGCATGACCCAGCTCAGCGGTGAACCACTCCTGCGGGCCACTGACCGGCAAGCTGCGCTCCTGGGCCTTGCACGCACGACCGCCCGCATGCAGTCCATCCCGCTCTCCGGGCTGCTCGCCAGCCTGCCTCGTATCGACTCCGCTAGTCACTACATGCGTCGTCTGACCGACACCTGGCCCAAGCTACTCGCGGCCCATACCCGTGACCCGCTGACTCCCTCTATGCAAGACCTGCTCTCCGCATGGCGGCACAGCAACGATGCCGGGCTGCTCTGCGCCCCTGCCGAACCCGTCTTCTCTCACGGCGACTCCAACCTGCTCAACTGGCTGCGAGCCGACGCGAGCAGCGCATGCGTCGACTTCGAGTTCTCCGGATACAGCACGGTCGCCTTCGACGCCGCCGACCTCATCGAACACATCAGCAGCCGGGACATCCCCGATAGCACCTGGCTTGACCTGCTGCCCGAACTTGGCGTCAACCACGCCAATCATCACCTGTTCATCGCTGCCCAGCGCACTTGTGCCCTGCGATGGCTGGCGGTGCTCTGGAAGCAACGCGAACAACGCGCCGAAGAATTCACCACCCAGCACGACCGTGTGCGGGTCCTGTGCAGCTCTGTCAATCCTTACGTGCGTAGGCGCAATGCCTACATCCGAACCTAGTTAGTTCCTGGTCGGCCAGGAATAATCTGAGCGAAGGCCTCCTCCCATACAGGAAGAACCTGCGAGTAGTCATGAGCAGCAGCCAGTTCGCGGGCCGCTTGCGCCATCCTTTCCCTAAGGGGATGGTCTTCCGCAAGCATGCCGATTCGATCCAGAAACATCCTGGCAACGGAAGGGTCAGACGGGTCGCCGTTGACCAGAAATCCTGTCACCCCATCAATAACCCTGTCAGGAAGTGCCCCGGCGGGCGAGCACAAGATCACGTCGCCTGCGGCGGCGGCCTCCAAAGCCACGATACAACACGTCTCCGGGTACGACGTGGGATACAGATAGAACTCGGCGCTCAACTGGTGCTCGATCAGCTCAGGTTTCGCCACCCGTCCCATGAACCTGACACCCTCATCGGCCATAGTCATTGCGCGCTGATACAGACTTCCCGCACGCCGGTAATCTTCAGCGACCGTAACTCCACGCAACAGGTGACTCGATGCGATGAAGAGCTCTGCTTCTGGGTGCTCGGCGCGGACTGCGGGCCACATATCCAGCAGCAACTGCAGTCCGCGCTTCGGATTCGCCGCATGCAGGAACTTCCCACGTGCCTTGGGTACCGGCTGGGCGTATTGCTCGATGTCGAGCCCGTCAGCGGTAATGATCCAGTTTGCCGAGGCGGGGAAGCCGAAATCTCGAAGATAGAGGTCGCGCTGGAAGTTAGAGAAGCCCGCTGCGCTCAAGGTCGTCGGGCTGGACGCGCATGTAGCCCGGATGCACGATATCGATCTTCATCCTGACTCCGCAGAATAAGACGCTTGCACGGAGATCAGCCAACTTCGATCACCCGAATGCGCCGACAGGAAGGACTGACCTCCTGAATATTACTCGTACGGCATCAGCAACGCAATGCAGGCCATTACCGCTATTGCCCAACGGACGTGGACCCACGGCAAAAGCAAGGAAGGGAGAACTGTCGTTCGGGTCATAATTTTGGATCTAGACGACACGCTCGTCGATGACGTCAATGCCACCCGAGAGGCCATCGCCCTGACCTTGGCCGGCTTAAGACTGCCCGCCAGCCACGAAGCCGTCGGCACTGCGCTAACGCACATCCGCAGACTCTGGGCCAGGCATCCGTATCGGCATACCGGTCCGCTCACTCACGTCAGCGCCTGGGAGGCCCTCTGGCTGCCAACCGAGAACACCGGTCTGCCCGAACCGGCTGCCACGTCGCTACCCGTTCACGAGCACCTGGTCTGGGAAGCGGTCCTGGCTGCACTAGGCGGTGACGTCCGAGAAGCGCCGTCCGCAGCATTGGCCTTCCGCCAGGCACGCCACAGCCTCCTGCGGCTGTTGCCCGGTGCCCGCGAGGCGCTCCATACCTTCCAACGCAAGCACCGCCTATGGTTGGCAACCAATGGCTTGCCCATTCATCAACGGGCCAAGCTCACCGCCACCGGACTGGACTCATGCTTCGACCGCGTGCTGATATCCGGTGAGCTCGGGTCGGCGAAGTCGGAGCCCGCATTTGCGGCAACCGTCCGCGCGATGCTGGAGCAAAACGGAGCGCGCGTGTGCATGGTCATCGGCGACAGCTCCATACACGATGTCGGACTGGCCACTCACGGAGGCTGGCCCGCCGTGCACCTGTGCCGGACGAGCCCTTGTCCTGCCCAAGCTGCCGCGCAGGCCCGAGTGTGGCACGCATCGTCGCTGGCAGGCGCTGCCGCGCACTGCTTCTGCTCGGCACGGGCTGAGAGCATGAGCGGCGGTTGCCCCAAGTCATAGGCACCCTCGGGGTATTGGTATCCGATGAGCCCGCTGCACCGGTTACCAGAGGCCGAGGTGCTCCACGACCTCGGGCGCTGGGGCCACCTGCTGGGATGCGTGTCCAGCCAGGCGGTGGGGGACGGGAAGACTGGTCTGCATGCGGATGAGGTCTCGCCAGGTCAGCAGCACCAGGGCATGACAAAAACACGTCGTCTCGCGACAATGACACCGCGGACTCCTGGAAGAACGGCAGGCCTAGACAACCGCTGGACTACCAGGAGTCCCTTCACGTCACAGGGCAAACCCGCCGGTAACCTGCCAAGCCCGCCGAACGGCCGCCGATCGCGGCAGATGTCATCACTAAATGGAGCCAGATTCCCGGTTCTGCTGGGCGGCGCGGGTCTGGGCGAGGCGGTAGGAGTCGGTGCCGGTCTCGATGATAAAGCCCTCCGGCGATCTCTGACTGACAGCCGCGCGGGCTGGATCACCTGAGACGAACCCACGTCGGCACCGCCAAGACCACGCCCACGGCCTCGCCGCGAGAGGCAAGCGTCTCACTCAAAATTGCCCGACCAGGTCAGCGTGTTACGGCGGGCACTTCTACTGAGACAGGACATCAGCGGTAGGGCGTCAGGTCGGCCCTGGGGTAGCGCGTTTGGGTGTCGGCCAAGGTCTGCTCGTCCCAGTACGGGTCGCCGGGAGCGGGCCATCCGAACACCGACCGCTCCCGGGGGGTCGCCCGCTCGACGATCTCGGACCAGCCTGGTTGCGTCGCGCGCTCGGCCCAGGCGACTCGGCCGGTCCAGCGAGGCCCCCACGCGTCGTAGCTGACCAGGAGCGCAAAGCGCGTTGAGCGTTCGCCGGTCATGGCTGACGCACGGTGAAGCACGTCGGTCCGACGAACGAGCAGGGTTCCCGCGGGACCTGTCATGGAGACCTCCTCCTCGGCGAATATCCCCGAGGGGAGGTACTCGCTGGTGATGTCGTGATCCCCTGGGACCGGCCAGTACGGGACGCTCTCCCCGACCGACAGCGGAACGACCTTGGTAGGGCCGTCCGCCTCGCCGACGTCTGACAGGAGGATCCAGCAGTCCAACTGAGTGGCCGGCTGGGAGCGCTTGGGCACGACGAGGGAGTGGTTGACGAAATCGCGGTGGTGGCGCTGGTCGTAGTGGACGGCCCCGGCATACTTGGCCCACAGCCCCGCCTCATATAGACGCAGGTCGGCCGAACCAAGGAAGCGCTCGGCCAGGTCGAGCAGGTCGAGGTGAAAGACCAGTCGGTTCAGGTCCCACGACCGCCACGGACCCCTGATCTCGCCGGCCCATTGGCTCGTTGCCAGCCAGCCATGAGCAGCCGGATCGGCGAAGTACTCCTCGGGCCGCGGGTAGTGCAGCCACAGAGCCTCCTGGGCCGCCGCAAGCTTGTCAGCCTCGAGGAATCCCTCGAAGATCAGATAGCCACGTTCCCGCAAATCTGCCAGACAACGGTCCGGGACTCTCATCGACGCCACCGGCTAGACGCCTCGTCGGCCTCGCTCAAGAGCGATTGGAGGGATTGGGGCATGGTCCGCATGTGTTGGGTGTCTGGATCGTCGACGTGCGGGCAGTGAAGGGCGCCCGACGCCCGGACGGAACCGCTGGGACGGCAGAACTCGGGAAAGGAAACCAGGCTGAAGGATGACACGACGAAACAACTCCTCATTGGTCATGGAGGAGCGTGCCGCGCAGTTTTGAGCGGCACGCGATGACAGGTCTGAGACCTACGCGTCAGCGCGTGCCTTAGCGGCCGGGTCGCATAGCCGGACAGTAGCAGGGCTGGGGTGTCGGCGGAAACTGAATACTGACTGGCGCGGCAAGAACCGAATTCTGACCAGCTTCCCCGAGATCCTGGCTCTAGCCAAGCCGGGGAGGGAGCAGGTGCTGAGCGGGAAGGTGGCGCAGTGGCGGCCGGCGTACCTGCCGCCGGATCCGGCGTCGCGGACGGCCTATGCGGCCAGGGAGATCGCCGGCCTGCCCGGCATCTCCTCCTTCGCCAAAGGCCTGGGTCGCAGAACCCGCGACGTGTGTCTGCGCGCCCCTCAGGTGCCTGCAGCTGGATGGACCTCGCATGTACCTCCGATGGACCTCGCGTGTACCTGACGGGAGGTACAGGCGTGACAGCCGCCCCCGCGCACTGCCCGGGGCGCATCAGCAGCGAGCCTTCTGCCTGCGCCATTCGCCCAGATGTCACGCTGTGTATGACCATCCGCGACCAGCTCGAAGCCGCCGGGTGCTGGCTGGACGACCTCACCCGCGACGGCCAGATCCTGACGCCGGAACTTCACGCTGAGTGCCCGGGCCGGGGCGCGACCTTCCGGTCCTGGAACCGGCTCGAGCCCCGGCACTACTGCACCAGCCCAGCCGAGAACGGTCACCAGAGCCGCTGGACCACCCCGGCCAGGCCGGCACCGAGCACAACGACACCCCGCTCGTCAATCGTGACCTGGTGAGGCCTCAGGCCTGCCGGGCTAGCCGGTGAACCAAACGTAGGGTGGCTGGTAATTTATCGGCGGAGTTCCGTTCTGCCCTGGGTTCAGGCCATTGAACAGCCCTGGGTTCGGCTCAGTGGTCGGCGGAAGGACACCGGGCTGTGGAGCTACCCCATTGGCTATCGAGAATGCATAGATTGGATTATAGGCGAACGGGTTCACGAACTTAGGTTGGTTGGCGGCCGTAAACTTGACGCCACCCTGGCTGGCGCTGACGGTCCCGGCCTGATTCTTGGACAGGGCATTCTTGGCGTCATTCTCCTCGGTTTGCTCGTCGTCTTCGCTCTGGGCCTTAGGACGCTTCTTGAATTTGATGGACACGTCGTATTCGCCGCTGATCGAATAGTCGCCTGGCAAGGAGTTAGACCAGGTGAGCTTGAGGGTGATCCCGTCCTCAATGCTATACGACGCACTGAATTCGACATCGAAACCGCCGATCTCCTTGGGGAATAGAGGTCCGGTCTCAACCTCGATGCTCTTGTATGCGTCCGTTGGATCTTCCGCGTTAAGGTCCGGGGTGGGGATGGTGACTTTCCCGCCACTCGGTAGGTCGAGGGTCGTGCTTTGTATCATTCCATTAGCGCCAAGGCCAAGTTCGACATTGCCGCCGCCGTCGTGACCCAGGCTCTCCGAGAACTTGACTTTTACGGTCACATACTGATTATCGACGACGGTTATCGGGCCGATCGATATGATCGGGACTGACCAGCTTGGCGAACCAAACGCCCAGCCCCAGCCGCCGCCGCCTAGCAGGGGCAAGAGCGGGCCGAGGCCCGGCAGGCTTGGGCTGCCTGTGTTCTGGCCAGGGGCTTTGGGCGCTGGTCTGGATGGCGGTGACTGCGAGGCAAAGTGCTGCTCGAGGAACTGGTAGCTGCCGCAGACATTATCAGCGCAGGGCATCATGCCGGACGGGTCACTACCCGTAGCGGGGTTGTCGGCGGCGTAGGAGTAGCCGCCCATCTGGCGGGAATCGCCGGCTTCCAGTACCGGGTCCAGGCTGGTGAACGAGCCGGTGACGGGGTCGTATTCGCGGGGGCCGAGCAGGCTGAACCCGGTCAGCGGGTCGGTGACCTTGCCGAGGAAGCCGTGGTTGTCCGGCCAGGCTGGCGGGGTGCCGAGCTGGTTGCCCCATGGGTCGTAGTAACGGCGGGTGACCGCCAGGCTGGACGCGTCGATGGATTCGGTCGCGGTGCCCTGCTGGTTGGCGAGCTGGTAGCTGATGGTGCCGCTGGAGGATTCTATGATCGAGGTGCCGTCGGGTGAGTTGCCGAACAGGCGAGTCCCGGACAGCGTGCTGCCGGTGGCGGTGATCTGCTCGGCGCCGCCGTCGGCGTACAAGGTGGTGGAACTGGAACCGGTCTGCAGCAGCAGGTTGCCGCTGGCGTCGTACAGATAGCTGGTGGTGCCGCTGGAAGTGGTGACGGAGGAGATCTGGCCTTCGGCGTTGTACTTGATGGTGGCGCCGGGCGGTGCGGCCGGCGGTGTGGTGCCGGTCTTGGTGGTGGCGATGCCGGTGAGCTGCCCGTTGGCGTTGTAGGTATCGGCGGTGTTCGCGGTGCCCCCAGGCCCTGATGCCGCGATGGTCTGGGCGGCGTCGGGCTGGCCTTCGGCGCCGGTGGCCTGGGTGTACGGGGTGGTCGTGGTAGTGGCGCCGGTGAAGGCGATCTGCTGGGTGGTCTCGTTCGCGGTGGTGTCCGCTGACACGCTGGCGGTGTCGTGGCTGACTTCCTGGGTGCGGTCGCCGAGCGTGTCGTAGCTGTACTGCTGCCAGTACGGCTGGACCCCGCCGATCGAGGACGCGCTCGGGGCGGTGTTGGTGCAGCCGCCGATGCCGGAAACCTCGGGCCCGGCCGCGGTGGCGGTGCCGCCGCTGTCGGTCCAGGCCTGGGTGAGCTGGTCCAGGTTGTTATAGCTGAAGCACTGCAGCTGGGTGGGCTGGCCGGCGGTGGCGTCCTGCTGGTCGCTGGCTGAGGTGATGTTCCCTGACGGGTCGTAGGTGTAGCTGGTGACGTCGGCCGGCTGGGACAGGGTCTGCAGGTTGGTGACCGAGTTCAGCAGCCGGCTGGTGCCGGCGTCGTAGTTATAGTCCTGGACGAGCTGCTTGCCGAACGGGCCGAAGGTGGCCGAGGTGACCTGACCTTGCGGGTTGAAGGTGGTGTTGTCCAGGTACGGGGTGCCGCTGCCGTACTGGGTGAGCAGGCCCTCAAGGTCGTAGGTGTAGTTGACGGTCTCGGCTGGCAGGTTCCCGTCGCCGCTGAAGGCGGTGTACTCGGGAAGGCCGGTCAGCGGGGTGTAGGCGACCTGGGTGGTGTACGCGGTCTTGCTACCTGCCGCGCTGTTCGAGGCCAGTGCACCGGCATCAGACGGCACGGTCATCGAGGTGCCAGTCGGCTCGTAGGAGGCGTTCAGGCCGGTGATCGCCTCGGTGTACGCCTGCCCGCTGCTGTCGTACGCCGTCGAGGACGTCAGGTGTCCCTTGGCGAGGGTGTCGTACAGCCAGGACGCTACCTGCACCGGAGTGCCGGTGGTGTCGTTGTACTCGGCGATCTTCCGGTTCAGCGTGTCATAAGCGTAGGTGATCACGTTGCCCATCGGGTCGGTGACCGACATGACGTTGCCGTCCGGGTCGTAGGTGTACTTCGAGGTCCCCGCCTGGCCCGATGACCCGGCTGTCCCGGTGCCGGGATCGGTGACCTGGGTCTGCTGGCCGAGCAGGTTATAGGTGTAGGTCCAGGAATTGCCGTTCGCATCGGAAATCGAGGTGTTCTGGCCAGCGGCGTTGTAGCCGTACTTAGTGATCACCGCGTCCGACGCCTGGTCCGTGGGCGTGGCCGAGTCCGTGTACGACCAAGACTGGGTCTGCTGGCCGAGCATGTTAGCGATCGAGGTGGTCGCGGTGCCGCCGGGCGGCGGCGTGGTGTCCACCTGGTTCGTGCCTAGGTAGGTCTTCCTGGTCTGCCACTGGAAGGTGCCCAGTGAGTAGAAGGCTTGCGAAGTCTGGCGGCCCAGCTCGTCGTAGCCGGAGACGGTCTGCGACGGTACCTGGCTGTCGTTCGCGACAAACAGGGTGGTGTCAGGGCTGGTGGTCTTGTCGTAGTAGGGCGCGCTGGTCTTCACCTGCCAGCCGTGCGAGTCGTAGAAGGTGTCCGTGATCACCCGGCCGGCCGAGTTGTCTGCCGGGGTGGACTGCACCTCCCGCACCTGCCCGAAGCCGTCAGAGATGCTGGCCGACTGTGAGTACGAGCCGTCCTCGCGCAGCGTGCTGGTCACCGTGGCCGGCGGTGACGTCCCGCTGATGTGGTAGGCGTAGGTATAGGTCGGGTCTCCGGTGCCCTGGTCGATCGGCGTGGTCACCGATGTCAGCCGGCCGAGGCCGTCGTAGGTCTCGGTGGTCACCTTGCCGTTCATGTCGGTCACCTGGGTGGCCAGCTGACGGCCCTGGTTCAGCAGCGTCGTTGTCTGCCAGTGAAGCGGGGCCGGGTTGGTGTCGGTCACCGAGGTGGGCAGCGCCTGCGATGCCGGGCTGTAGGCGATGGCGGTGGTGTAACCGTCTGCGTCGGTCTTGGTGAGTGCCCGGCCGTACTGGTCATATGTGGTCGTGGTCTGCGGCTGCCATTGCTCGGACCCGCCTGATGGCCAGGAGGACGCGGTCTGGGTCCCGGTGATCAGCCCGCCTGGGTAGGCCAGCGATCCCAGCGTTCCCATGCCGGTCGTCGATATCGTGCTTGACTTGTCGTCGTAGTAGGTCTTGGTGTCGCTGATGATGTTCGAGGCTGTCACCGCAGGACAGGAGTTAGCTGAGGTGCTGTAGGCGCCGCTGACGTTGGTGACCTGAGCCGGGTAGCTCACCATGTTGGAGCCGCCCGATGGCGGGGTGGCGTAGGTCGTCGTCGCGCAGCTCTCGGTCAGCCCTTGCGGGTCATGATCAGCCGCGACGATCAGGCCGTTGCTGTTGTAGTAGCTGGTGCTGGTACCGGTTTTGTAGGTGCCGTCTGCCTGCCGCAGCAAGGTCTCGGTTTCGGATTGGGCGATCATGTCGGCGGCGAGGGTCGGCAGGCCGCTGTTGGACGGCTCGGTCTGGGAGGCGGTCTGGTTGAACCCGGCGGCGTTGGGCCACAGTGAGATGTCCTTTTTCTCAATGGTCTGGACGGCGCCTATGAGGTTGTAGACGTCGGCCTCCATCACTTCGCCGGACAGCCAGTTGTAGTCGTTCTGGGTGTCGCCGTTGGGATCGGTGACGGTTGTGGTCGTGGTGCCGCCGGCGCTGGTTTCGTCGCCGTACATGCCGCGCATGTAGGTGTCGATGGTTTCGGTGATGGGGTCGGGCGCGACCCCGACCTGGGTTTCGACCTGCGCGTAGCCGCGGAAGTCGTCATAGAGCCGGTTGGCTTTGGGGATGACCGGGGATTCGTCCCAGTGCCAGGCGGCGTCGCCGAGGTAGGTGTAGTTGCTGACCTGCTCGGGTGATCCGGCGCCCGTCAGGTCCTGCAAAGTGACCTGGGAGACCAGGCTCTTGGTGAACCAGTCCTTGACCTGACCCTGGTTCACCCCCGGCGGGGTCCAGTAGGCGGGGTAGCAGGCCAGGGTGTTGGCGTCGGCCTGAGAGGGCGGGACGTTCCCGCCAGTGCCCTGGGTGCAGTCCGTGGACCGGTAGATCACGTTGATCTGCTCGCCGTCCTCGGTGGTGATCGCCTCGATCCGGGGCCGGTCAATCGGCGTCTGCGAGGACCCGGCGACGCGGTTGTCCATCTCCGCCGCGGTGAAGGTGACCAGCGGCAGCTTGGTGGTGGCGCCGTCGTTGCCGGTGCGCAGGATCGAATTCAGGAACATCACCGGCCCGGCCGTTGCCCCGGACGGGTAGGACTGACTGAGCGTGTAGGTGTCGACCTTGCTGTACGTAGTCGAGGACTGGGAGGGCAGCACCTGGGTGGTGATGGTGTTCAGCCGGTAGGTGGTGAAGAACGTCGGTCCCCAGTTCGAGCACGACCCGGTGCTCTGGCAGATGCTCGAGTACGGCACGTCCGGCCAGTCCGACGCGGTCGACGATGTCAGGTTCGAGTACGAGCCGCACGTCGTGGACCCGACGGGCTGGCAGCGCTGGACGTAGCCGAACAGGACCTGGGCGGCGGGCTTGACCGGGGTGGCGGACTGCTCCTGGGACAGCAGCATGCCGTAGGACGCTGACGTGGGGTAGCCGTCCCGGATGTACTGGGTCAGGGTGCCGTTGTTACCGCTGGCCTGGCCGGCGCCGCGGTTGTAGTAATTGGACTCGGTGGCGTAGTTGTACTCGATCAGGTTCCCGCGCGGGTCGACCACGAAGTCCAGGTTCCAGCGGTACCCCATAGTGCACTGCGACCCGGTTCCCGACGACGCGGAGTAGCAGGGGTTGCCAGAGGAGGGGTTGTAGACCGGTTCGCCCCACGCCGAGTTGGTGGCGGGTGAGGCAGAATAGCCGGGGACGTGGTTGGCGCCGAAGTAGTACTTGGTGCCGTCGGTGGCGGTGACTACCCAGTACTCGCTGTCCCACAGCCCGTTCGACCCGTTCGACCCGTCCTGTAGCAGCTGCACCGAGGTGCCGTCGTCTTTAGCCAGGTGGTAGCTCTGCCCGGTGCCGCTGGTGCCGGACTGCACCAGGGTCGAGGAATGGCCGGCCAGCGACAGCGTCGCGTTCCACCCGCCAAAGCACATGTCGTCGGACTGCGACAATCCCGACACGCCAGTCTCGGAGCACTGCTGGTAGGACCGTTCGATATAGCCAGGGGAGTAGTCCCAGCCATCGCCGATAATGCCGCCCTGAGTGTTCGACCCCGAGGTCTCGCCGTCGATGGACTGCGCGTCGTAGTTCAGCGATACGGCAGGCGCGGAACCGCCCAGCGTCGCCGGTACCGCCACCGGGTAGCTGTAGGTGAAGTTGCCGTCCTGGACCGACCAGCCTGCTGACTGGTTCAGGGAGGTCGCCGCGTAGGTGCCGTCCGGGCCGCCGGGCGCGGACTCGGCTGCCAGGATCAGCCCGCCGCCGCGGGGCGGGATTGGCCGGGTCAGTGCCGCTGCCCGCTGCGCCAGGCTGGCCGCCGCGCTGCCGGGCAGGGCGGGCGCCACCACGCGGCCGGCGCCAGGCAACTGGACCGTGGCCCACAAGGTGTCCGTCTTGGTGTCGTTGCCGTGCGGCACGGCATACCGGGCACCGCAGCCCGGCGCGGCCGGGGTGGTCAGCGCGCAGGAGGGCACTTCGGCCAGGTACATCCGCGAGTCCCAGGCACCCCCGTAGGCCTTGGCGTACCCCCGGTAATCCAGGCGGACCGTAACCTGCCCACCGGAGGCCAGCGATCCCCGCCCGGCCACCGACATCATGACTCCGGAGATCCCGGCCCGCCGGGTCACCCGCTGCCCGGCCACCGTCACCCGGACTGATCCAGGGGACACGACCTTTCCGGCAGGCCGCGCCGCCGCCACTGTCACCGGCAGTGCGCCGGCTGGCTGCTGACCGGCCGTCCAGGTCAGCGACTGCCCGGTCAGCCTGCCGTGCGCGACCCCTTCCGGTACCGCGAAACTCGCGGTCCCTGACCTCGACGGCCACACGATCCGCTTCGGCACCCGGTACGGCACCGCCCGAACCTGGCCAGGCTCTTTCGGTATCGACCGCTGGCCTGCGGCCCGCGCCGCTCTGGTCGCCGATCTCGGCAGCGCGTAGCCGGGGACGCTCTTTTCCTTAGCCACATGGTGACCGCCCGGCGTCCACAGCTTGCCTTTGTAGGCCGGCGGCAGCATCGCCGCCGACAAGAACGGCACCACTATCGCCACAGAGGTCGCCGCCGCCATACCCCGCACCACACGCGCACGCCGCATGCCGCGACCGCCCATCGCCAGCTCCCATCCGCCGCCGCCCGCACAAGCGGCAGCCACGCAACCAACCGACAACGGCCGCCAGAACCGGCCCCAGACGCAACATAAATCCGGCGTTCACGGCAAGACAAGACCCGCAAAAGAACTAAAACAGATGGAGGTCGGGCCAATCACACTAAGGCGGCATCTTCGAGGGTAGCCATGCCGGAAATGGGGCTGGTACGGTTCCGCTGCAGCAGGCGATGAATGCCTGCTCTCCCCTCCTTGCCCAGAGGGCGATCCCGCCGTAAGGAGCCCTGCTCATGCACAGAGTCCATGCCGCTGAGCCAGGCATGCTGCGCCGCGGCCGATGCGTTCTCGCATTGGCAGCCGCCGCAGCGCTGGCTATGGCCGCGTCGCCGGCGCTGGCCGCGACAAGCGCGAAGGCGACCAGGTCGTCGCGCGCTACCACCAAGACGCATGCCCCGACCATGTCGCCTGTTGCAGGCAAGATCCTCGGAGCGAGCACTAGCCGCCCGCTGCCGGCATCTAAGCGAGCCGGGGTGGCCGCCGAACGAGCAGCCTCGGCCAGGGCGCACCTGCTGGGCCGGAACGTGACGGTCACCGCGCAGACCACGGCGACGTCGATCACGGTGGCGCACCCGAACGGCACCTTCACGAACACGACTTACGCGCTGCCGGTCAGAACCAAGGTGGGCGGCCGGTGGGTACCGATCAGCACAAAGCTGATCCGGACTCGGTCGGGCTGGTCGCCAGCTGCCGTCCCGTCCCGGCTGGCGTTCTCCCCGGGCGGCACCGGGCCGCTGGTCACGATGAGCAGCCCGCAGGGCAGCATATCGCTGGCTTTTCCCGGCCGGCTCCGGGCTCCGGTAATCCGCGGCGGCACGGCCACCTACCGAAACGCACTGCCCGGTGTCAGCCTGAGCCTGACGGCAACCACCCTGGGCGGGGTCACGCTGACCCTCAGCATCGCTGATGCCCGCGCGGCGGCCAGCCCGGCGCTCCGTCACCTGCACCTCACCCTGACCAGCCGCGGCCTGACCGTCCGCACCGACCGAACCGGCAACATCACGGCGGTGGCCCGCGGGCTCGGCTCAGTGTTCAGCGGGCCAGCAGCCACGAGCTGGGACAGCCCCGCCGCGGCTCGGCATCACGTGGCCCCGGCGCAGGCAGGAGCCGAGCTGCACCCCGCCTTGCGTGCCAGTACTTTGCGGCTGAACCCCGACGCGGCGCTGTTGCGGCCAGCTAGCCGCTATCCGGCCTACATCAGCCAGTCCCTCACGCCAGACTTCCCGGTCAGGCATCCGGTTGTCCGCCGCGGCCCGAAGACAGGCATGAGCCCGGACGCCTTCACCGACACCTCTACGGCAGGCCGGGTCAACTTCCTTGAGACCCAGCAGGGCTGCCCGACCTCCCTGAACTTCAACGTCTCGCAGGGTTCGGGCTCAGAGGTCGGAGACGCGATCGGCTACAACTTCTGGTCCGGCTGCATCGGCATTTACCGGTCCTACTACTCATTCAACGTCGGTGCGTCCAGCTCAGCCTGGAAAGTCATCGCGGCGACGATGAGCATCCCCCAGACCTACAGCGCCGACCTGGGCTGCGGCGATAGCTGGCCGATCAGCCTGTACAGCCTGGGCAACGGCAACACGTTCGGGTCGGGCAGCGACTGGTCCAACTACCAGCCGTCGGAAACGAGCGCTCTTGGCAGCCCGAGCGTCAAGGTGGGAGAGCCTTCCTGCGCCGACCACACCGCCGCTATCGGGGTGGCGAGCACCATGCAGTCTGCCGCGAGCGACAATTCGGCGGACTGGTCCTTCGGGATCAGGGGAGACGAGTCCAAGAACCCGTCCAGCGGTACGCCCACCAACTGCACGACGCAGAACTGCGGCTATAGCCGCTGGGGCAACGGCCCGTCGATCGTGACCACGTTTGATGAGGTACCGTCGACACCGGTGTCCATGACGGCTGTTCCGACGCCGACCGACAACCCGCTGGCCGGCGCGGACAACAGCTGCACCGCCAGCGCAGGCAACGGGGGCTGGATCGGCAAGACCGATATCGCGAACAACAGCAACACCGTCGACGTGCAGTCGGTTGACGCGGCGTCGCTGGCCTCTGAGGATGTCCGGGGCCAGGACACCTTCTGGGAAGTGTCGCCTACCTTGCAGACCACCAAGACCACCCTGGGACCGAGTGCTTACGCGGTGACTCCCCAGACCGTCAAGTTCAGCGTGGGCACCACGCTGGTTGACGGCGGCCATTACGAGTGGACAGGCGAGACCACCGTCGACGGAAACGGGAACGACGGCAGCAAGACGTTCTCCGCGGCGAGCCCGAACACCTGCGCGTTCCGGGTGGACGAGACGGCGCCGGCTGTCCCAGGGGTATCCAGCACGGACTTCCCGCCGCTGGGCAGCGTGCCTGGCACGACCCTGGTTAACGGGGACACCGGTCAGTTCGACTTCTCAAGCTTTGACCCCATCCCCTCGACCGGCGCCTGCGCCAGTGGCGGGTGCCTGGCCAGCGACGTGTACGAGTTCGAGTACGAGCTGAACAGCGCGATCCCGACTAACATCGTGGCGCCGACCGCGGCGGCCAGCTGCCCGACGACCGGTGTCGCCAGCGGCCAGCTGTTCGGGGTGGCGGCGACCAACCCGGCTGGCACCAGTTCTAATCCGGCTACGGCCACCTCGTGCCCGATCGCGGTCGGGAACTGGGGCGAGAACACGCTGTTCGTAGCCGCTATAGACAATGCCGGGAACATCTCGCAGACCTTCCAGTACCAGTTCTACGTGCCGTGGAACGGAGCCCCTCCGGTGGCGGGCGACGTCAACGGCGACGGGTTCCCCGACCTTCTCGCCACCAGCACCAACGGCGACCTGCTGCTGTTCCCCGGCCGCACCGACCCGGCCGCAACCCCGGAGATCGCCGGTACCAGGGCACACAGCCCGCAGGCCGGCACCGGATGGAACAAGTACCAGATCACCCACCGCGGCTCGTTCAGCCAGTCCCAGGTCGACGACGTGTTCGCGCTGCGCGGAGCACTGCTGTTCCGGTACGCGAACAACACGCAGGCAGGGACGACACCGCAATTCGAGAACACGGCCAACGTCCACCTGGTCAACTACCCGGCATGTCCGACGCCGCAGATGGAAGCAGACCCGGACAACGGGAGCAACTGCACGGGCTACCCCTCCGGCTGGTCCCAGATCAGCCAGATCGTGGCGCCTGGCGACGCCTGGGTCGGGGCTAACCCGTTTAACCAGGCCACATTCGGCACTGCGGGTATCACTGAGGATGACGGCGATCCGAGTCTGCTTGCGGTGTCGAAGAGCGGCGGGCTTCTGGCTGTTCCAGGGCAACGGCGGCGGTCAGCTGCAGGACCCGATCCAGCTCGGATCGTCCGGCTGGAGCAACATGACCGTGATCGCTCCTGGCACCGTGAACGGCACGACCGTGCTGTGGGCCAGGGACAACAGCACCGGGGCATTGTTCAGCTACCCGTTCGTCATCTCGTCTAACAAGGTCCCGACGCTGAACCCGACGACGCCGTCCAGCCCGGTCCCTGCCGAGGGAACCGGCACCACCGGCACCGCGATCACCGGCGCGCCGACCCTGACAAAGGCTGCCTACCCGACGCTGACGGCGGCACTGCCGCTGGCGAGCGGTGGCTGCGCGACCGGCAGCCCGAACTTCAACTGCGCCGGCCTGTTCGCGGTGGACGCCTCCGGCAGCATCTGGTACTACTCAGGCCAGCCCGTCACCAGTACGGCCGGGCCGGTCTCGAGTACCCGGCAGCTTTATTTCTCCTCGCTCAATCCGTCAGGTTCCTGGGCGCTCGATGACGGCGGCGCGTGCACGACCGCAACCGATGGCTCGGGGAACGCCAGCACGGGCACGATCAACGGCGGGGTCAGCTGCACGACCGATCCGGCGGCGCCGGCGACTGAACCCGACCCGCCGACAGTTGACCAGTTCGACGGTGCCACGGGATATGTCGCCACCAGCAACCCGGTGCTGACGACGGGATCGGGGAGCAACTTCTCGGTCTCGGCCTGGGTCTACCTGGCCAGCAACGCCGGTGACGCCACCGCGGTGAGCCAGGACACCTCCGCCAGCGACGGCGGTGGCGCGGTCAACAGCTCGTTCAAGCTGATGTACCGGACCGACACCAACTCGTGGGCGTTCAGCCGCCCGACAGCGAACACCGCAGGCGCCGCGGTGACCTCGGCCACCTCGGGCGCGCCGGCGCTGAACGCCTGGACGCAGCTGACCGGCACCTACAACGCCAGCAACGGCGCCATGACGTTGTATGCCAATGGCGCGACCGCAGGTACCGCCACCGATACAACCCCGTTCGCCTCCACCGGACCGCTCGCCATCGGGCGTGACCTGGTGAGCGGTAACCAGGGCGACTTCTTCAACGGCGACATCAAGGACGTTCAGGTGTACAACTACACGCTGAGCGCCAGCCAGGCGGCAGCGCTGTACCAGTCGCCGGCCGCGTCCTGGGCGCTGGACGGGGCCAACTCCTCCGGTGTGCTCGACGACGCCACCGGAGACGGATACTCGGCCACGCCCGCCGGAGGAGTCACGTACCCTGCCGATAAGTACTTCGGCACGGTCGCTGACTTCGACGGCACATCGGGTTACGCCGAAACCGCCAGCCCGGTCGTCGACACCGCCGGCAGCTATTCGGTTTCTGCCTGGGTGAACATGTCGTCGATACCCACCCACAACGCCACCATCGTTTCCCAGCAAGGCAACGTGAACAGCAGCTTCTACCTGCAGTTCAATAACGGCTTTGACGGCACGCCGCGGTGGAACTTCTCGATACCCACCGCGGATGCCACCTCGCCAGGCATGTACAACATCGTCAGTGCGTCCGGGTCCGCTCAGGCGAATACCTGGACGCAGCTAACCGGCGTCTTCAACGCGGCCACTGGCACGGGTCAGCTGTACGTCAACGGCCAACTCGCCGACTCCGTCGCTGCGGCTGATTTCGCTTCCACCGGGCCGCTCGACATCGGACGAGGCAAGTGGGCAGGAAACATGCAGGATTACTTCCCTGGTGACGTGACCAACGTCCAGGTGTTCCCGTACGCGCTCACCGCTGGTGCCGCGCAGGCCCTGTACCTCGGCCAGACACCGATCAGCCAGATCGGCTAAGCCCTTATAAGGCAAGGGAGTCTCGCCGCTACCATCATCATTTTCGGTAGCGGCGAGACT